>NZ_JACSDK010000001.1 GCF_014925385.1 Pelagibius marinus
GACTTTCTGCTGGTGGTGCCGGGCATTCGCCCCACCTGGGCGGCGGCCGGCGACCAGAAGCGCATCATGACCCCCGAGGACGCGGTGGGCGCCGGCGCCGACTATACCGTCATCGGCCGGCCGGTCACCGCCGCCCGAGACCCCCCGGCCGCGCGGCCTGGCCGCCGCGCTGAACTACGCCTACCTGGACCCCGGCTCCATCTACCGCGCCGTGGCGGCCCGGATCCTCGCCGCCGGCGGCGACCCGCAGGACCCGGAAAGCGCCGCCGCGACAGCCCGGGAGTTGACCCCCGCCGACCTGGAACGCGACGACCTGCGCCGCGAGGATGTGGGCCAGGCGGCCTCCCAGGTGGCGGCGATTCCCGAGGTGCGCAGCGCCCTTCTGGACTTCCAGCGCGGCTTCGCCGCCGCGCCGCCGGGCGGCCCCGAGGGGCCCCGGGGCGGGGCGGTGCTGGACGGCCGCGACATCGGCACGGTGGTCTGCCCGGAGGCGGATATGAAATTCTTCCTAACAGCCTCGGTTGAAGCCCGCGCCATGAGACGGCATAAAGAGTTGCTAGAACGGGGCGAGAAGAGTATATACGCCCGCGTTTTGCAGGACTTGCGCGAGAGGGATGCGCGCGACAGCGGGCGGGCGACCGCCCCCTTGAAAGCCGCGGATGATGCGGTACGGCTTGATACCAGCGGCATGGATGCCGATCAGGCCTTCGAGTTCGCCATGGCGGAGATCGCCCGGCGGCGCGACCAGGAACGGTTTCAGGAAAACTGAAGATCCCGTTGTTCCAAGGCAGGACCGAGCCTTTTCGGCCTGCTTTGAGCGCAAAGCCCCGCAAGACAGACCGCCCGGGATGGTCCCGGGAAGACCGGCGGCAAACCGCCCGGCCTGGATAGTGCACGAACGAAAGGACTGACTACATGGCTGAAGCAGCCACCACCGATACCGCCGCCAAAGAGAGCTTTGCGGCCCTGCTTGATGAATCCCTCGGCACTGAAGACGGCCTCGAAGGCAAGGTCCTTCGCGGTACCATCATCGCGATCGACGGCGACACCGCCGTTGTCGACGTTGGCCTGAAGTCGGAAGGGCGCGTCGCCCTCAAGGAATTCGCCGAGGCCGGCCAGATGCCGGAGCTCAAGGCCGGCGACGAGGTCGAGGTCTATCTGGAGCGCATGGAGAACAAGAACGGCGAGGCCATGCTGAGCCGTGAGAAGGCCAAGCGCGAGGAAGCCTGGACCCAGTTGGCCAAGGCTTTCGCCGACAATCAGCGGGTGACCGGCACCATCTTTGGCCGCGTCAAGGGTGGCTTCACCGTGGACCTTTCCGGCGCCGTGGCCTTCCTGCCCGGCAGCCAGGTGGACATTCGACCGGTGCGCGACGTCAGCCCGCTGATGGGCACCCCGCAGCCCTTCCAGATCCTCAAGATGGACCGTTCGCGCGGCAACATCGTGGTCTCGCGCCGCGCCGTGCTGGAGGAGACCCGGGCCGAGCAGCGTTCGGAGCTGGTGGCCAACCTGAAGGAAGGTCAGGTCCTGACCGGCGTGGTGAAGAACATCACCGACTACGGCGCCTTCGTGGACCTGGGCGGCGTCGACGGCCTGCTGCACGTCACCGACATCTCCTGGAAGCGCATCAACCACCCGACCGAGGTGCTGTCCATCGGCCAGCAGGTCCAGGTGCAGGTGATCCGCTTCAACCCGGAGACCCAGCGCATCAGCCTGGGCATGAAGCAGCTGGAGGCCGATCCCTGGGAAGGCGTCGCCGCCAAGTACCCGGTCGGCACCAAGTTCACCGGCCGCGTCACCAACATCACCGACTACGGCGCCTTCGTGGAGCTGGAAGCCGGGATCGAGGGCCTGGTCCACGTCTCCGAGATGAGCTGGACCAAGAAGAACGTCCATCCGGGCAAGATTGTCTCCACCTCCCAGGAGGTCGAGGTCATGATCCTCGACGTCGACGAGCAGAAGCGTCGCATCTCCCTGGGCCTCAAGCAGTGCGGCAACAATCCCTGGGAAGCTTTCCTGGAGACCTACCCCGCGGGCAGCGAGCTGGAAGGCGAGATCAAGAACATCACCGAGTTCGGCCTCTTCGTCGGCCTGCCCGGCGAGATCGACGGCATGGTCCACCTCTCCGACCTGGACTGGAACCTGTCCGGCGAGGAAGCGGTCAAGCAGTACAACAAGGGTGACAACGTCAAGGTCAAGGTGCTGGACGTCGACGTCGAGAAGGAGCGCGTCAGCCTGGGCATCAAGCAGCTGGGCGAGGATCCCTTCGCCGGCTCGACCGAGAACCTGAAGAAGGGCGACGTGGTCACCTGCACGGTGCACCAGGTTACCGACAACGGCATCGAAGTGCAGGTTGGCGAAGGCGCCATCGGCTTCATCCGCAAGGCCGAGCTGTCGCGTGACCGCAGCGAGCAGCAGCCCACCCGCTTCGCCGTCGGCGAGAAGGTCGATGCGCGCATCACCGCCATCGACCCCAAGACCCGCAAGATCGCCCTGTCGATCAAGCAGCGGGAGATCGCCGAGGAGAAGAAGGCCGTCGCCGAATACGGCTCCACCGAGTCCGGCGCCAGCCTGGGCGACATCCTGGGCGCGGCCATCTCCGAGGCCCGGGCCAAGGCCGAGGGCGACGACAAGAAGGAAGACTAGAGCAGCCCGCGTCCGGGCGGCCGGGGCCGAAAGGCGCTCCGCCCGCGCCTGGGTTGCAGGAAAAGAACGGCCCGCCGAACTCCCGGCGGGCCGTTTTCTTTTGCGCCCCCGGTGCAGGGGCCCCGCGAAAACGCATGGAATCCTTGCGCTTCCGGTGATTTTTCGATCCTCTGCATTCATCGAAAAAACGTTTGTTCTGAAAGGCTTATCCTTGACGCCCGAACGTTCCTCTGGCAACGTTTCCTGCACTTGCAGGCTGGGCAGAGGTCCCGGTGGTGCGAGGGCAGCGCGATGCGACCGCGGCAGGGAAAAACAAAAGCACAAGATTCCCCGCCGAAACCCAGTCGATAACGGCGGCGGATCGTGACCTGCGGGAGGTAGAACGGGATGGGGACGCCGGCCGCATCGCGGGTCGGGAGGGGAACGATGTCGCTATGACGAAATCAGAACTGATCCAACACATCGCGGATCTGAATCCGCACCTTTACCATCGAGACGTAGAGCGTATCGTGACGACGATCTTCGACGAGATCAGCGAAGCGCTCTCCCGGGGGGACAGGGTCGAGCTGCGTGGCTTCGGAGCCTTTTCGGTGAAACGCCGCGAGGCCCGGGTCGGCCGCAACCCGCGTACGGGTACGGCGGTGAACGTCTCGGAAAAGCACGTTCCCTTCTTCAAGACCGGCAAGCAGCTGCGCGAACGCCTGAACAACCGCTGAGCCCGGACTCCCCGCCGCCCGGGCAACCTGCGGGGGCGCCGGGGGGAATTTTATGACGGGTCTCGCGAAGCGGCGCCGATTGGGCTAAAGTCCGCCTGTGACCTTGGACCCTGAACGGCAGTTGCGCCCGTGCACTACATCTACGTGATCGTCACCGCCCTGTTCCTGATCGTCTTCGCGACCTTCACGTCGGCGAACCTGCAGGGCGTGACCATCGACTTCTGGCCCTTCGAATACCAGATCAACGCGCCCTTCGCCCTGGTCGCCCTGGGCTGCCTGCTGGTCGGCTTCCTGGTCGGCGCCTTCCTCATGTGGCTGCGCTTCGGCGCCGCGCGCGCCCGGGCCCGCCGGGCCGAGCAGCGCGCCGCCGTGCTGGAACGGGAACTGGGGGAGCTGAAGCGCTCCGCCGCCAGCGCGCCGCGCGGCCCCGGCGGCGGCTCTGCGCCCCAACTCGCTGCCCCCGAGCTCAAAGCGGTCTCCGGCAGGAATTAGCTTTCCCATGCGCGTCATCTCCGCCGCGGAGGTCGAGGCCGCGCTCGACTATCCCAGCCTTGTCGAGCGCCTGCGTCAGGCATTCCGCCGCGATATCGAGGTGCCGCTGCGCCATCACCACGACATCGAGGTGACGGGCGGCAACAGGGCGACCCTGCTGCTGATGCCGGCCTGGCAGGTCGACCGGCACATCGGCGTGAAGATGGTCACTGTCTTCCCCGACAACGGCCAGCGTTCGCTGCCCGCGATCATGGGCATCTACATCCTGTTGGACGGCAAGACCGGCTCGCCGCTGGCGCTGATCGACGGCCCCAAGCTGACGGTCAAGCGGACCGCCGCCGCCTCGGCGCTGGCCGCGCACTACCTGGCGCGGCAGGATGCCGAGCGCCTGCTGATGGTCGGCACCGGCGCGCTGGCGCCGGAACTTATCATGGCCCATGCGTCCGTGCGGCCGATCTGCAACGTGCTGATCTGGGGCCGCAACCCGAAGAAGGCGGAGAAGCTGGCCAAGCGCATGAACCGCCATGACTTTCGCGTCGACTGGACCGACGATCTGGAGGCGGCGGCGCGCGGCGCCCATGTCATTTCCTGCGCCACGCTCTCGAGCGAGCCGCTGATCCACGGCGCGTGGCTGCAGCCCGGCACGCATGTCGACCTGGTCGGCGCCTTCCGCCCGGACATGCGCGAAACCGACGACGAGGCCGTACGCCGCGCCCGCGTTTTCGTCGACACCCGCGCCGGCGCCACCAAGGAGGGCGGCGACATCGTGCAGGCGGTGGAGTCCGGCGCCCTGGACCCGGACGACATCGCCGGCGACCTTTTCGAGATAACCCGGGGCGAGCGCAGCGGGCGGCGCTTCTACGACCAGATCACCCTCTTCAAGTCGGTGGGCACCGCCATCGAGGATCTGGCCGCCGCGCAGCTTGCCTACGAGCGGGCCTAGCCCGGCCCGGGGGGCCGCCGGACCCAGGCTGGCCGCCGACTTTGTGACGGGGATACCGGGAGGCTGGATTTCGGGCCGCCCCGGCGTTATGCAGGACGCGGCGCCCCGCCGGTGATCCGCTGCCGAAGCCTGTATCGGCGGCGGCCTGGGTCGGCGGGCAGGCCAGCAGGCAAGAAGGTGCAAAGCCATGAAAGTCATTATCATCGGGGGCGGCATCGTCGGCTTGTCGACGGCCTGGGCCCTGGCGCGCAGCGGCCACGAGGCGCTGCTTTTCGAGCAGGGACCGCTGCCCCACGACGGCGGCGCCTCCTATGATCAACACCGTTTGATCCGCCTGCCCTACGCCGACCAGATCGGCTACTGCGCCATGGTCATCGACGCGCTGAAGGCCTGGCAGAGGATGTGGGACGACCTGGGCGAGTCCCACTACGCCGAGGTCGGCAGCCTGGCCCTGTCGAGCGAGGAGGGCGACTGGGCCGACCTGTCGCGCCAGACCCTCGACCACCTGAGCCTCGATTACGCCACCCTGGACAAAAAGCAGATCGAGGCGCTCTGCCCCTTCATGAAGGTGCCCGAGAACGTCTGGGGCCTGCACAACGAGGCGGGCGGCGTGCTCTTCGCGGCGCGCATCGTCGAGGCGCTGATCCGCGACCTCGGCCACCGCGGCGTGAAGCTGCGCGACGAAACCCGCATTGTCGGCGTCGATCCGGCGGCCGGTTCGGTGACCCTGGAAAACGGCGAGCGCGAAAGCGCCGACGCCATCGTCGTCGCCGCCGGCGCCTGGACCGCCAAGCTGTTCCCCGAGTTGCAGCGCCGCGCCGTGCCGCACCGCCAGGTGGTGGCCTACATGGAGCCGCCGGAGGCCCACGCCGAATCCTGGGCCAAGGCGCCGGTCATGGTGCACCTGCTGAACGACGTCGACATCTACGCCGCGCCGCCGGCCGGCGGCACCGAGCTGAAGTTCGGCTGCGGCCAGCACCGCCGGCCCGGCGACCCGGACAGGCTCGACCCCCTGGGCGACGACGAGGCCGCCCAGGTGGCCGGCGCCTTCGAGCCGCTGCTGCGCGACTTCGCCGACTACAAGGTGCTGCGCGGCCAGGTCTGCCCCTACGCCATCGCGCCGGACGAGCGCTTCGTCACCGAGAGCAACGGTCCGGTCCTGCTGATCGGCGGCTGCAGCGGCCATATGTTCAAGTTCGGCGCCCTGATGGGCGAGCAGCTGGCGCGCACCGCCACCGGCGAGACCGCCTTCAAGGACTTCAAGCTCTGGGCGGAAGGCCGCCACCAGAGCCTGACCCGCAACTGAAGACCACACGCATGACGACGGAGAGGAAGCCATCATGAGCAGCGACCTGAAACCCCACGAGCGCATCTTCGTCGGCCTCGACACGCCGGACATCGACAAGGCCGCGCACCTGGCCAAGACCCTGGTCGGCAGCGTCGGCGGGGTGAAGATCGGCAAGGAGCTGTTCACCGCCCAGGGCCCCGACGGCGTGCGCATGGCCGCCGGCGGGACGCCGCTGTTCCTGGACCTGAAGTTCCACGACATCCCCAATACCGTGGCCGGCGCCATCCGCGCCGCCGTGCACCTGCGCCCCAAGATCGTCAACGTTCACGCCTCCGGCGGGCGCGCCATGATGATGGCGGCGGCCGAGGCGGCGCGCGAGGCGTCGGAGGACCTGGGCGTCGAGCGCCCCCAGGTGATCGGCGTCACGGTGCTGACCAGCCTGGACGCGAAGGACCTGGAAGAAGTCGGCCAGATGGGGCCCGCCGAGGCCCAGGTGGAGCGCCTGGCCCATCTGGCCCAGGACAGCGGCCTGGACGGCGTGGTCTGCTCGCCGCGGGAGATCGCCCTGCTGCGCCGGGCCTGCGGACCGGACTTTCTGCTGGTGGTGCCGGGCATTCGCCCCACCTGGGCGGCGGCCGGCGACCAGAAGCGCATCATGACCCCCGAGGACGCGGTGGCCGCCGGCGCCGACTATATCGTCATCGGCCGGCCGATCACCGCCGCCGAAGACCCCCTGGCCGCCGCCCGGCGCATTGCCGCCGACCTGGACGCGGCGGCGGTGGATGCCTGAGCGCGGCGGCGGATAACCGCATGACGCAGGAACAACCGGCCGCGCCGGGCGGCCCGCCCGAAGGGCCGCTCGCCAACGTGGTGATCTGGGAGACCCTGATCGCCGCCTTCGCGATCACCTTCCGCGACCCCGGGCTGCTGCTCCGCGCCGCGGCCGGCGGGCTGCTGTTGCTCGCGGCCACGACCCTGGTCAGCGTTGCGCTGCCGCCCAACCCCTTCACCCTGCTGTTGATGCTTCTGGCGCCGATCGCCGCCTACAGCCATTTCGGCGTCAACTGGTACCGGGCGGTCCTGCTCGGCCCGCAGGGGCTGATCCGCCCGGCGCTGCGCTGGGACCGCCGGCACTGGCGCTTCTTCGGTCTCGGCCTGCTGCTGGGCGGCGGCCTGCTGGCGCTCGGCGGCGTGCTGTCCATGAGCCTGCCCCTGCCTCCGGCGCTCATCGCCCTCTGCCTGCTCTACCCGGCGGCGCGCAGCAGCTTCCTCTTCCCCGCCATCGCCGTGGAGGAGCCCTACAGCCTCGCCTACGCCTGGCGCCACACCAAGGGACAGGGCGGACGCCTGACCGTGCTGCTGCTGCTCGCCGGGCTGCCGCTGTTCCTGATCGTCGCCATCGCCGTCAGCCTGCTCTTCGATGCCCTGATCGGCATTTCCCTCTTCGACGTCGCATCACTGCAGGCCGGCGCGCCGGGCGCCCCCGAAGCGCGCCTCGGCGAGATCACGGGCGAGGGCGGGGACCTCGCGATTTCCCCGCTGAAGACCCTCAGCTTGAAGATGATCACCGAGGCCCTGACCATGGGGGTGCTGGCGGTGCTCTACAGCATCGTCGCCCTGGCCTTCCGCCGCTGCACCGGCTGGGTGCCCGCGGCGCCGGCGGGCCCGCCCGCCGACCGCGGTGCGCCCTGATTCCGGCCCTTTCCCTTGGTCGAATTCCGGGCTAGCTGTTATCGTTCTGGTTGGCAGGGTGCCGGAGAGGAGGCGCCGCGACAACGCAACTGGGGGAAGACATCATGTCGATGGATGAGATGCCGGCAACGCCGATGAAGCTGTCTTTCGAGGCCACCTTCAGCGGCGCCTTCTCCACCGTTTTCGGCCAGTTCTGGATGTTCATCAAGGCGGCGCTGCTGCCGCTGCTGCTGGGCGTGGCGCTGGGCGTGGCCGGCGTGGCGCTGCTGTTCGTCGACCCGGCTCTGGCGCTTCCGGTCCAGTTTCTCGGCCTGCTGCCCTTCGCCATGCTGGGCGTCGCCTGCTGCCGTCTGACGCTGATCGGGCGCGCCGCGGGCGCCCTGCCGCGGCCCGTCTTCGGGCGGCGCACCTGGGTTTATTTCGGCTACACCCTGCTGTTCACCCTGTTCCTGTGGATACCCGTCGTCGTCGTCGGCTTCACGCTGCTCGGCAGCAGCCTGATCACGCTGGGAACCGACCCGGAGAGCCTCGACCCGGCAAACGCCGCGGCCATGGGCTACAGCGTCTTGCTGCTGTTTCCCGCCTACCTCATCTACTTCTACTTCCTGCTGCGCCTCAGCCTAGTGTTCCCGGCGGTCGCGGTGGACCAGAAGCTGGGCCTCGGCGGTTCCTGGCGCCTGACGCGCGGCGCGGCGGGCTTCAAGCTCTATGCCGTCTATGCCGTGCTCGTGATCGTTCTGCTCATCGCCATCATGATCGCCATGTTCGTGGTCAACGCCATCGTCGGCCTGTTCTGGTTCGGACCCGACTTCTCGCAGGACCCCGCGGACATCGACGTTGTGGCGGTGCTCGCCAGCCAGGCGCCGTCGCTGGTCCTGGGGCTGATCTTCGAATACCTGGGCTTTGCGATCATGATCGCCGCCCTGGCCGGCGCCTTCGCCCAGCTCAGCGGCTGGGGCGGCCCGCGCGAGGAAATCCTCGAGCGCTTCGAATGAGTGTCCTGGAACACGCAACGACAGGCCGCCGCAAGCTGTCGATCTGGCAGGCAACCAAGGCAGCCTACCGCAGCACCTTCGCCAACCCGGGCCGCCTCGCCATTGCCGCGGCAGTCCCTTTCGTGCTGTCGCTGCTGCTCGACGGCTTCTTTGCGCCAGAAGCCTCAGGATTCGGCCTGACCCTGGCCTACACCGCCGCCAGCACCGCCATTCTAGCTCTCTTCGAGTTGACCTGGCTGCGCTTCCTGCTGTTGGGGCCGGCTCAAGCAGAGACCGGACTGCTGCCCGGCACTAACCGGCGGCTGCCGTCCTTTGTCGCATACAGTCTGCTGCTGCTGCTCCTTTTCATGCCGGCGCTGCTTCTCGTGCAGATCACGCAGGAAAATCCGGAGTCGGCATCGGCCGGCATCGTCATCGGAACGATCGTCGTCTACGTCCTCGCGATCTATCTCTGCACCCGCTTCATTCTGGTCTATCCGTGGATCGCCGTCGATGCACCGGAGCGCCTGACCGCATCCTGGCGCGCGACGGCGGGCAACGGCCTGCGCCTGATCTTTGCCATACTCCTGGCCGGCATTCCCCTGCTCGTGACGGCGGGCATCATCATTGTCGTCGTTGTGGTTGTCTTCCATGGCGATGCCCAGCAGATAAACATCGCCGCGCAGCAAGGCCTCATGCCGTGGGTGAGCAACGCCATCGGCAATCTGCTGGTCTACATCTTCTACGCGCTCAGCTGCGGCGTCACGGCCTACGCCTTCTCGGCGCTGACCGGCTGGCAGGGCGATCGCCGCGAATTGCTGGAGCGGTTTGATTGAGCCGAACCGGGGAGAACACCGGGGCCGCCCCGGGCGGCGAGCTGCGGGCGGCGGTCTTTGCCGTCAAGGCCTTCCACAACGTCTTTCGCACCCCCTGGGCTTTCGCAAAAATCGCTGCCCTGCCGGGATTGCTGATCTTGGGTATTCTTTGTGCCGCCAATTGGATTGCCTGGCCCAACCTCTACCTAGCGTCGTTTGGGCTGGGCGCCCTGGCTATTCCCCTCAGCGCGCTCGGCTTCGGCTGGCTGTGCTTTTCCCTGCGGGAGGCCCCGCCGCGGTTCTTGTCCGCCAGGCAGTGGAGCCCCTCCTACCTCCTGGTGTTCCTCTACAGCCTGCCCTGCGTGCTCTGGTTCGTAGCAGTGCCCGTCCTCCTGCTGGCGATGCTCCAGTCCTTCGCCGGCACGGCCCTCGAGCCCAGCTTCGAGGCGGGTCTGATCGTGGGCCTCTGCCACATCTCGCTGGGTCTCTATTTCATATCGCGCCTGATGCTGGCGACACCGGCAATCACCGCCGGCATGGATAGGACCCCCAAAGCCGCGTGGCGGCTGGCAGAAGGGCGGAGCCTGCGCCTTTTCGGCGGCCTCTACCTGCTCGTCGTCATCGTGCTGGCGGGGAGCATCTTCTGCCTTATCGGCTACTCCACCCTGATCAACCTGGCCAAGATCCCGCTGGGCATCTTCACCGATCCCCTCTGGCGCTATTGGTGGCTGCCGGACCGTTTTCAGGTGATCATCAGCCTCGGCCTCACGGCCGGTGCTGTTGTCTTCGCGGAATACTTGGCCCTGGTCTACCGCACGCTCACCGGCTGGCGCGGGCCGCAGCGGGAACTTCTGGAGCGATTCGAATGAGCACTCAGGGACCACCGCCCGATCCGGTCGCGCGGTTGCAACTCTGGCCGACCGTCACCGAGGGCCTGAACCTGCTGCTGGCCAACCTGGGCGCCATGGCCAAGCTCGCGCTCTGGCCGCTGCTGCTCAGCATGGCCGCCGACTTCGCGCTGACGGCGACCTTCTGGGGCACGCCGCTTTACGGTGTCCTGAGGCTGCTCTGCCTGAACCTCATCTGGGTGCTCTTCGCCGTCGGCTGGCTGCGCCTGCTCCTCTTGCAGGACCGCAGAGTCATTCGCGTCTTTCCGCAGCTGACCCCGGACTACCGTCGCTTCACCTTCTACACGCTCGTCATCGCCCTCTTCGACCTGGCGCTGCAGCTCGGCCGCCGCTATCTGGATGACGTGCCCGACGACTTCGGCGCGCCGGGGCTCGAATACTGGCTGGCCTTTCTCGCGATCTCTTTCGTGAAGCTGCGCTTCTCCTTCGTCTATCCGGCGGTGGCCGCCGGGGAGACCTACAGCCTGGCGCTCTCCTGGCGGCACAGCGCCGGCTCCAGCCTGGCGCTGTTCGGCGCCCAGCTCATCGCCGTCTTCATTCCGCTCATCCTGCTGAGCTACCTCGCCAACGCCCTGGCGGCCAGCCCCGACGCCTTTGTGCAGATCCTGATCTGGGTCGGCTCCTACGCCGTGATGTGGCCGCTGGAGGCCGCCTACCTGGCGATCCTCGTCGTCGCCTTCCGTACCTGCACCGGCTGGGTCCCGCCGCCCGACAAGGCCATCGTGGAGCGCTTCGAGTGAGTGCGACGTCAAACGAAGCGGCGAAGGCGGCGGCGGCGACCACGCGCCTGCCGGTCTGGTCGACCGCTGCGGCGGCCTGCAGCGCAGTTGCACGAAACCCCGGAACCTTCCTCAGGCTCGCCGCATTTCCGATCCTGCTCTGCCTGCTGATCCCGTTGGCAACGCTGCCCCTCTACCCCTTCATCACGGAACAGCTTAATCGCTGGGGCGACATTCCGCTTGGCGCCTTGTTCGACAAGGCGGGACTGGAAAGCTTCATTGATCAGGTCCTGCTCTGCATACCCTTCACGCTCTTCCTCAGTCACTGGCTGCAGTTTCTCGCCGGCGGGGCATCCTCGCGGGTCACCGGAGCAATCTGGACTGAGCGCGACCTCGGCGTGATGGTCTACTGCCCGCTCTTCATTCTTCTCCCCCTGCTCATCTTTCTCAATTCCCTCTGGGAGCACTACGAGGCCCTTTCGGCCGAGCCCGGCTTCCTTCTATCGACCATGTACTTCATCGGCTACAGCGCCGAGTGGCTCATCTATCTCGGCGTCTTCGCCCCCTACCTGTTCGCCTTGGCCGTCAACCTTCTTCTGCTTTCCCCCAGCGGACCGGCCTTCGCGGCGGCGGCGGCCGGCGAGCGCCTCGGGCTTTTTGCGGCCTGGCGGCTGACCCGTGGTCTCACCTTCCGCCTGCTGTGGCTTTGGCTGCTACTCTACGCCGGAACAGGCGTCGTCGGCGGGCTCCTGTCTTCTGCAATCGAATCGGCCTACAGCAACGGTCTTGAAGCAGGCTTCGACCCGAGCTTTGGCCTCATTCCACCGGACAACACCTTTGCCTGGGTCGCCGTCTGGCAAGTTGTGCAGCTGCCGCGCACGTTCTTTGTCTTTGTTGCCGCAGCCTTGATCGCCAGCGTCTGCCTGCGCGCCTACCACGGCGAAAACCCCGCAACATCCAGCGCACAACAACAGATCATGGAGCGTTTCGAGTGAGTGCAGAGACACAAGCAGCTGCGGCAGCCACGCGCCTGCCGGTCTGGCCCACCGTGCGCGGTGCCTATGCGGGCGTCCTCACAAACCTCTGGCCGCTGACGAAGCTCGCCGCACCTCCGTTGCTCGTCGCCCTGGCGATTCCGCTCACCACGGCCCCTTTCGATCCAATCACCACCTTGGTGCTCTTCCAACTCGTCGGCCGCGACACTGCCTATCTGCTGGAAATCGCCGGCATCCACCAGATGATCGACTTCGCGCTTTTGCTGATCCCCTTTTCCTACTTTGCAGTGAAGTGGCTGCACTTCTTGCGGCTAGGACAAGACCTCGGTGCCGCCACATCGTCGCCGGGAGCCGGAGGCTACCTGCTCTTCCTGCGACTCAGCCCGCTCCTTTTTGGGATCTATCCCGCAATCGTGTTTCTCAATCAGATCTACATCGCCTATGGGTATGTGATCAGCCTACGGACATCTCTCGCCGATCCGGTCAGCACGCTACTGGTCCAACCTCATTGGATCTATGGACTCGTCGCCGGCACGATGTTGGAGATCGTCATCGTCGCCCGGTTTGCCCCTGCCTTCGCCACCGCTGCCTATGGCGCGCCCGTCTCCCTGCGCGCGGCCTGGCGCAGCACCCGCGGGCAGACTTTCCGCCACGCGCTTATCTGGCTGCTCACCTATCGCCTCGCCTGGTTCGTTTTTGCGTACAGCATTGCCTCAGCTCTAGCGGAATTGCAGATTCCTGACAGGCTTTCTTTCCATGCGCTGTTTGGTGGCGGGAGCCTTGAAGAAAGAATGATCCTGGCATCAATGGAGCTGCCCCTAATCGCCGCGATGTTTGCGGTCATCGCACTGGGCCTCGGCTTCCTCGCCGACGTCCGCCGGCCATCAAGCCCGCGCACCCTCGCCGCCTTCGACTGACCCGGTTGACTCCGGGCGCCCGAGCGGCGCTAATCCCGCCGTCATGACTGTCCAGGTGAAAATCTGCGGCCTCTCGACGCCGGAGGCCATGACCGCCGCCATCGAGGGCGGGGCCGCCTTCGTGGGGCTGGTGTTCTATCCGCCGAGCCCGCGCGCTCTCACGCCCGCCCAGGCCGCGCCCCTGGCGGCGATGGTGCCGGAGGGGGTCGTGAAGACCGGCTTGCTGGTCGACGCCGGGGACGCCACGATCGAGGCCATCCTGAAAGAGGTGCCGCTGGACCTGCTGCAGCTGCACGGGGCCGAGAGCCCGGCGCGGGTGGCGGAGATCAAGGCGCGCTTCGGCCTGCCGGTCATGAAGGTGGTGAAACTGCGCGGCCAAGGCGACCTGGAGGCCGTCGATCCCTACCTGGAGGCCGCCGACCGCCTGCTGTTCGACGCCAAACCGCCCGCGGACATGGAAAACCCCCTGCCCGGCGGCAATGCCGTGGCCTTCGACTGGACCCTGCTGGCCGGGACGAGCTGGCCGCTGCCCTGGATGCTGGCCGGCGGGCTCACGCCCGAAAACGTCGCCCGGGCGGTGGAGATTTCCGGCGCCCCGGCGGTCGACGTCTCCTCCGGCGTGGAGGACGCGCCGGGACGGAAGAATCCGGCCAAAATCAAGGCCTTCCTGGCCGCCTGCCGGGCGCTTTAGCGGCCCCTGAAAGGCTGAATTCCGCCCTTTCGGGGCATTGCGGAGACGGCCCTAATCGGGCAAAGTCCGCCCTTCATCAACGATAAAACGCGAACAAGGACCAGCCCGGATTTCTCAAGCTATGGCGGACGTCACGGAGACAAATTTGATGACAGGCAAGGAAAGACGCGCAGGGCGTATCGGCAATACGGGCAAGCGGCTTGACGCCGCCTGTCATCAAATTTGCCCCGCCCTTGAGGTCGTCTCAGGAAGCCCGCCGGGGGCGTCGAAGTCCTCAACCGTAGGCACCGCTACGCTTTTCGGACTTCTCCTGCCCAGCGGGCTTCCTGAGACGATGACGTTCCACCATAGTTTGAGAGATCCGGGCTAATGTCCCCCATGGAGACGCTCAACACCTACCGCGCCGGGCCCGACGAGGCCGGGCATTTCGGCATTTTCGGCGGCCGCTTCGTCGCCGAGACGCTGATGCCGCTGATCCTGGACGTGGAGCAGGCCTACACCGCCGCCCGCCAGGATCCGAGCTTCCAGAGCGACTACGACTACTACGCCAAGCACTACGTCGGCCGGCCGAGCCCGCTCTACTTCGCCGAGCGCCTGACCGGGGAGCTGCGCAAGGGCGCGCCCTCGGACAAGGGCGCCAAGGTCTACTTCAAGCGCGATGAGCTGAACCACACCGGCTCCCACAAGGCCAACAACGTGCTGGGGCAGATCCTGCTGGCCCGGCGCATGGGCAAGACCCGCATCATCGCCGAGACCGGGGCCGGCCAGCACGGCGTCGCCACCGCCACCTTCTGCGCCCTCTTCGACCTGCCTTGCGTGGTCTACATGGGCGCCACCGACATCGAGCGCCAGGCCCCCAACGTCTTCCGCATGAAGCTGCTGGGCGCCGAGGTGAGGCCGGTGACCAGCGGCACCGGCACCCTGAAGGACGCCATGAACGACGCCCTGCGCGACTGGGTCGCCAACGTCGAGAACACCTTCTACATCATCGGCACGGTGGCCGGCCCGCACCCCTATCCGGCCATGGTGCGCGACTTCCAGTCGATCATCGGGCGTGAGACCCGCGAGCAGATCATGGAGGCCGAAGGCCGCCTGCCCGACGCGCTGGTCGCCTGCATCGGCGGCGGCTCCAACGCCATGGGTCTGTTCCACCCCTTCCTGGACGACAAGGACGTGGCCATCTACGGCGTCGAGGCGGCCGGCCACGGCATCTCCTCGGGCGAGCACGCGGCCTCGCTGACCGGCGGACGCCCCGGCGTGCTGCACGGCAACCGCACCTACCTGCTGCAGAACGACGACGGCCAGATCCTCGACGCCCATTCGATCTCCGCCGGCCTGGACTACCCCGGCATCGGGCCGGAACACTCCTGGCTGCACGACATCGGCCGCGCCAACTATGTCTCGGCTACCGATGCGGAGGCGCTGGAGGCCTTCCAGCTCTGCTCGCGCATCGAAGGCATCATCCCGGCGCTGGAGCCGGCCCACGCGCTGGCCTACGTGCGCAAGCTGGCCCCGCAGATGGGCCGCGACCAGATCATCGTCATGAACCTGTGCGGGCGCGGCGACAAGGACGTCTTCACCGTCGCCGCCGCTCTGGGAGTTGAGCTGTGAGTGAAGCCAGCCGTATCGAGAAGCGCTTCGCCGCGGTGAAAGCCGAGGGCCGCGGCGCGCTGGTCACCTTCGTCACCGCCGGCGATCCGGACTACGACACCTCGCTGGAGATCGTGAAGGGCCTGCCGGGCGCCGGCGCCGACCTGATCGAGCTGGGCATGCCGTTTTCCGATCCCATGGCCGAGGGTCCGCCGATCCAGGCCTCCAGCCTGCGCGCGCTGAAGGCCGGCATGACGCTCAACAAGACGCTGGACATGGTGCGCGAGTTCCGCAAGGACGACGCGGACACGCCGATCATTCTCATGGGCTATTTCAACCCCATCTACAGCCACGGCGTCGACCGCTTCGTGAAGGATGCCAAGGTGGCCGGGGTCGACGGCCTGATCATCGTCGACCTGCCGCCGGAAGAGGACACGGAGCTCTGCCTGCCGGCGCTGGAGGCGGGCATCCACTGGATCCGCCTGGCCACGCCGACCACCGACGACAAGCGTCTGCCGGTGGTCCTCAACAACACCAGCGGCTTCGTCTACTACGTCTCCATCATGGGTATCACCGGCACCGCCGCGGTGCCGACCGACCATGTGCGCGAGGCGGTGGCGCGGCTGCGCCGCCACACCGAACTGCCGGTCGCCGTCGGCTTCGGCATCCGCACGCCGGAGCAGGCCGCTACCATTTCCGGCGTCGCCGACGGCGCGGTCGTCGGCTCGGCCATCGTCGATGCGGTGAAGGCGGAACTGGACGACAACGGCAAGGCGAAACCCGGTCTGGCGGCCAAGGTGCTGGCCCTGGTAGAGTCCCTGGCGAACGGCGTCCGCGGCAACCGCGCCGCGTAACAAACGGTTGGGAACAAGGGGAGATCGACCCGCCCATGAACTGGATCACCAACTACGTCAGGCCGAAGATCCGCGCCCTGGTGCAGAAGCCCGAGGTTCCGGACAATCTCTGGGAAAAGTGTTCCAGCTGCGGGCAGATGATCTTCCACCGCGAACTGGAGAACAACCTGCGGGTCTGCCCGCACTGCGGCTACCACATGCGCATTCCGGCGCGCCGCCGCCTGGAGCTGCTGTTCGACGACGCCAAGTTCAAGGTCATCGAGCTGCCGGAAGTGGTGCACGATCCGCTGAAGTTCCGCGACCGCAAGCGCTATAGCGAGCGCCTGCGCGACGCCCAGGCCAAGAACGGTGCCGACGAGGCCATTGTGGTGGCGCACGGCGAGATCGGCGGCAAGCCCACGGTCATCGCCGTCTTCAACTTCGCCTTCATGGGCGGTTCCATGGGCATCACCGTGGGCGAGGGTCTGCTGGCCGCGGCGCGCCTGGCGGTGATGCAGGAAGCCACGCTCATCGTCATTCCCGCCTCCGGCGGCGCGCGCATGCAGGAGGGCATCCTCTCGCTCATGCAGATGCCGCGCTCGGTCGTCGCCGTGGAGATGGTCAAGGATGCGGGCCTGCCCTACATCGTGGTGCTGACCGACCCCACCACCGGCGGCGTCTCCGCCTCCTTCGCCATGCTGGGCGACATCGCCCTGTCCGAGCCCGGCGCCACCATCGGCTTCGCCGGCAAGCGCGTCATCGAGGAGACCATCCGCGAATCCCTGCCCGAGGGCTTTCAGAGCGCCGAGTACCTGCTGGAGCATGGCATGGTCGACATGGTGGTGCGGCGCGGCGAGCTGCGCGACACCCTGGTGACCATCATCAGCCTGCTGCGCGACAGGACGCCGGTCGCCGAGGTCGTGCCGCTGGGCGAGGGCAAGAAGGGCGCCGCCCGCAAGGCGGAGCCCGCAGTCGAGATTCCGCCGGCCCCGCAAACCGGCAAGGCCGCGGGCAACGGCGAGGACAAGAGTGCCGCCAAGGCGCCCGCCAAGGCCGCGGCCGACGACGGGGCCGAGGCCCCGGCAAAGCTTGGGGAGGGCGATGCCCCCCGCAAGTGATGCGCCGGAGATTGTCCCGCAGGGCAAGACCAGCGACGCGGTCCTCGACCGCCTGACCCGCCTGCATCCCAAGGTCATCGACCTCTCGCTCGGCCGCGTCGAGCGGCTGCTGGACCGCCTCGGCCATCCTGAGCGGCGCCTCGCCCCCGTGGTCCATGTCGCCGGCACCAACGGCAAGGGCTCGCTGCTGGCCTTCCTGCGCGCCATGCTGGAGGCGGCGGACAGACGCGTGCAGGTCTACACCTCGCCGCACCTGGTGCGCTTTCACGAGCGCATCCGCCTCAGCCGGGGACTCATCGACGAGGCGGCGCTGATCGCCCTGCTGGAGCGCTGCGAGGCGGAGAACGGCCCCGAGCCCATCACCTTCTTCGAGGTCACCACCGCCGCCGCCTTCCTGGCCTTCGCCGAAGATCCCGCGGACATCCTGCTGCTGGAGACCGGCCTGGGCGGCCGCCTGGACGCCACCAACGTCATCGACCGGCCGCGCCTCACCGCCATCACCCCGGTCGCCCTCGACCACCAGCAGTTCCTGGGACCTTCGCTGGAGGTCATCGCGCGGGAGAAGGCGGGCATCATGAAGCCGGGTGTGACCTGCGTCACCGGCCCGCAGGAACCGGCGGCCCTGGCGGTGCTGGAACAGCACGCGCGCGAGACCGGCGCGCCGCTCTTCGCCTACGGCCGCGACTGGACTTTCACCGCGACGCCCGGGGGCTTCCGCTATGAAGACGCGAAGGGCCTTCGCAAGCTGCCGAAGCCGGGCCTGCTGGGCAGCCACCAGATCGCCAATGCCGCCCTGGCCGTGGCCTGCGCCGCGCAGCTCGGGGAATTCGACCTCAGCGACAATGCCATTGAGGCGGGGATCGCCCGGGCGACCTGGCCGGCGCGCCTGCAACGCCTGACCAAGGGCCCGGTGGTGGAGGCCCTTCCGGCGGGCTGGGAGCTGTGGCTGGACGGCGGGCACAACCCCGCCGCCGGGCAGGCCCTGGCCGAGACGATAAGGGCGGAATGGGGGGAGGGCGCAGCCGGGCGGCCGCTGGACCTGGTCTACGGCATGCTCGACACCAAGGTGGCCGCCGGCTACCTGGAGGCCCTGGCGCCCTTGACGCAGTCGCTGCAGGCGGTGCGCATTCCCGGCGAGGCCGCCAGCCTCTCCGCCGAAGCCGCCGCCGACCACGCGCAGAAGGCAGGGATCGACGCCGCCCCGGCGGACTCGGTCCTGGCGGCCGTGCAGCGCCTGGTCGAAGAGGGAATCGATTCGGGAAGCGGCAAACCGCACCGCATTCTCATCTGCGGCTCGCTCTACCTGGCCGGCCACGTGCTGGCGGAGAACGGCTGACCCCGGATGCCCGGTCGCTGTCGGGAGAGACCGTGGCGACAGCCCGGGCCGCAGCGACGGCTCAGTAGTTGTTGGTGACGGCGATGTAGTCCGGGTCTTCCTGGGCGTCGCGCTCGAACGTCAGGAACTCGTAGTAGCCGCAGCGCTTGCGCCCGGGATACTCGCGGCAGATCTTGGGCCGCGCCTCGTAGATGGTGCAGCGGCGCTTATCCGTGTCGAAGAACCAGCAGATGCTGCCGAAGTGCTCGTCCTTCTGGTGGCGCAGCACGCGCGGGGCCTTCTTCATGCCCTTTTCCTTGAAGCCCTTCTTGGTGTAGCGCTTCTCGGCCTCTTCCTCGCTCACCTTGAAATGCTCCGCCAGCCGCTTGATGTCCTTCGGCTTGGCGTGGATGTTCGGGTAGGAGCAGCAATACCCCGGACACTTCAGACAGTCGTACTTTTCTTTTCCCACGGAGAAGACCTTCTCACCTGATCGTTTCTTGTTCTTCGCGACTCTGACAACGAGACCAGCGCGGACCTTCGGCACTCAGCGCCGCCCTGTCAAGGGTCGCATCATGAAGATCACAGGTTAAGAGCTTGCAAACAAAGAAAAACCCCGCCGGATCCTTCCGGCGGGGTTTTGGGGCATCTTTCGGGGGGATACCGTACTAACTGGGGGAATACCGTATTTGGAAGCTAACATACCTTGTTACACCCTACCATTTAGGGTGTCAGACAACGGATTCAACCCATTCCATCAACTGTCCCTTGCCGACCGCGCCGACCTTGGTCGCCGCCACCTGGCCGTCCTTGAACAGCATGAGGGTCGGGATGCCGCGCACGCCGTACTTCTGGGGCGTATGCGGGTTGTCGTCGATGTTGATCTTGGCGACCGTGACCCGGCCGCCCATCTCCTCCGCAATCTCTTCCAGCGCAGGCGCGATCATCTTGCAGGGTCCGCACCATTCGGCCCAGAAATCAACGAGGACAGGCCCCGCCGCCTGCAGAACATCCTGTTCGAACGTACCGTCGCTGGTCGGTCTAGTGCTCATAGAAACTTACCCCTGTAACGGTGCTGCCGAGGGGCCGGGCTGGCCCCAAGGTCCGATTCACATTGGCATCAATGTAGGGAGCGCCCTACCGGAGCGTCAAGGCGCGTAATCCCTCAGCAGCGCATCGCTGAGTTGCATGAGACGGGGTTGATCCGTCCAAAGCAGATAGCTGCGAATCGCCCGTCCCGGGTAGATCCGCGCCAGCAGCGCCCGGTAGGCGGCCATTTGTTTCAGGTAGAGGCTGGGAACATCTTCCGGTGCCGCCGGCGCCGGCCGCTGGCTCTTGAAATCGATGAACGAGACCGAGTCGCTTTCTACCAGAAGACGATCGACCTGGCCGGCGATCGCTTGCGGCCCGACGGCGGTTTCCACCAGCCCGGCCAGCGGCACCTCGGCCCGGCTGCCGGGGCCGAAAAGCGGCGCCAGTTCCGGCGCTTCCAGCACCTTCAGCACCTCCGCCAGGATCTCCGCCTGCTGCTCGGCGCCCAGGTCGTGCAGCGGACTGGCGAGAAAGGCCCGCCCCGCCGCGGCACGCTCGGCTTCGGGCAAATCGGGCAAGGACTGCAGCAGCCGGTGAATGAGCAGGCCGCGGCGGAAGCGGCGGCCCGAATCGGGCCCCAGCGGCGAGCGCGAGGGCGGCTCGGCCTCCGCCGGGCGCGAGGGCGCCAGCGGCTGCGGCGGCGCGGGCTCCGGCGGCGCGGCCTGGCGCGCCCAATCCGGCAGAGCCTCCACCGTCGACCCGGCGGCGGCTTCCGGCGCCGCGGCTTCGGCCGTCACCGGGGCCGTCTGCGGGCGCGCCAGCCGCCAGCCCGGCCCGGCCCAGCCTTCGGCCCCCAGGTTCCCGGGACTCTCGGCGGTGAAGTCGAAGTCGACGGCCTCGGCCTCTCCCCCTTCCGCCAGGCGCGCGAGGGCGTTGTCGACCAGCTGGTACCAGTTGCCCTGCGGCGGCGTGTTCTTCGTCAGCCAGCCGCAGAGGTAGAGGCGGTCCTGGGCGCGGGTCAGCGCGACGTAGAGCAGGCGGCGGTATTCCTGTTCCTGGGCGCGCTTGCGCGCGGCCCGCGCCTCGCCCAGCAGCGGCAGGTCGTAGTCGCGCTTCACCGGCCAGACGGCGAGCGGCGGCTTCCGGGTCTCCCTGGCCTTGGCGTCCTCGACCCACAGCAGGCCGTCGGCGGCGCTCGGCAGCTGCAAGGTGTCGGGCAGGATCACCACCGGGGCCTCCAGCCCCTTGGAGCCGTGCACGGTCATGAGGCGCACCGCGCCGTGCTCCTGCTCCAGGTCGCGCTTGATCTCCAGCTCACCGGCGGAAAGCCAGTGCAAGAAGCCTTCGAGCGAGGGCGCGTTCTCGCGCTCGTAGGTCAGCGCCAGGGAGAGAAACTCGTCCAGGGGATCGGCGGCGTCGGGGCCGAGGCGGCCGAGGATCTTCTCGCGCCCGCGCCCGGCGCCCAGCAGGCCCGAGTAGAGTTCGAAGGGCGCCACGTAGTCCGCCTGCCCCGCGTGGTCTTCCAGGAAACGCCGCGCCGCGGCGAAGGCTTCGTCTTCCGGCGCCATTTCGCCGAGGCGCTGCCACAGGCTTTTGCGGCCGCGGTCGTAAGCCAACCGGAAAAGCCGGTCTTCGTCGAAGCCGATGAAGGGCCCCTTCAGGACGCAGGCCAGCGTCAGGTCGTCTTCGGGCAGCAGCAGCACCCGGCCCAGGGCCATGAGGTCCATGACCGCGAGCTGCTCGGTCAGGCGCATGCGGTCGACGCCGGCCACCGGCACGCCCAGCGTCTTCAGCTCGCGCACCAGTTCTGTGATGAAGCTGTTGCGCCGGCGCACCAGGATCATCACGTCGCCCGGCTGGATGCGCCGCCCCTTCGCGGCCAGGCGGCACTGAGGATCGTCGGCGCCTTCGGGCGCCTGCGTCCAGTACCAGATGCGCCGGGCGACCAGGCGGGCGAGGCGCAGCGGCGCCGGGCTGTCGCTGCGGCCCGGCAGCGGCAGGGCCCAGGACTCCAGCTCCTCCGCCTCGGCCGGCGGCGCCGGCGGCCAGAGCTCGACCTGCCCGGCCTCGCCCAGGCGCCTGGCCAGGTGGCGGATCTCCGGCTCGCCGAACAGCACGCCGTCCTGCGCCTCGGCGGCGGCGAAGACCGCGTCCACGGTGCGCAGCACCGCCTCGGTGGAGCGGAAGGAGACCGCCAGCGACACCGGCCGCCACTTGTGTCGCGCCTGCTTTGCGCGTTCGCGAAAGAGGCCACGCAGGCGCTGGAACTCCGCCGGGTCGGCGCGCTGGAAGGAATAGATCGACTGCTTGGGATCGCCGACGGCGAAGACCGTGCGCAGGGCCGCGTCGCGGTTCTCGTGCGCGCCCTCGCCGGTGAAGAACTCGGAGGTCAGCATCTCGACGATGCGCCACTGCTCCGGGCTGGTGTCCTGCGCCTCGTCGACCAGCAGGTGATCGAGGCCGCCGTCCAGCTTGAACAGCACCCAGGAGACGCCGCCCTGGCGCGCCAGCAGACGCGCCGAGAAGTGGATGAGGTCGTCGTAGTCGAGCAGCACCCGCGCTTCCTTGTGGCGCTGATAGGCGCCGATGATGGCGTCACCCAAAATCAGCAGCGCCCTTGTGGCCCGCGCCACGGTGATGGCGTTGCGCTTCTCGGCCACCAGGACCAGGCGCTCGGCCTCGTCCTGCAGCGCCTCCAGCGCGCCGGGGAAATCCTCGGCGGGCTTCTTGTTCAGGAGCCGCTTCTGGATCTCGCCCTTCTGCGTGAGGAAGAGGGCGACGTGGCTGTCGAAAGCCTCCGTCCGCGCCGCATCCTCCGCCGCCAGCCAGCCCGCCAGCGTCGCGCCCTTTTGCTTCTCTTTGTCGGAGCTGTTGTGCCAGGCCTCCATCGCCAGCCTCAGCCCGGCGCGGTCGAAGGCGCCTTCGGCGCAGGCGGCGGCGGTGACGTCCTCCGGCGTCTCGGCGGGATCGACCCCCAGCAGCGCGAAGACCTCCTCGCCCAGGCGGTCGACGCCCCCGCGCGCGGCGATCACCTCGGCCAGGCGTCCGCGCTCGTGGATGAGCTGCTGCACCACCTCGGTGAAGCGTTCCTCCTGCAGATGCGCGATGAGCACGGTGATGGCCTCGGCGAGGCGGCCCTGGCCGTCCAGCGCCGCGGCCAGCACCTCCACCCGCGCGGTCTCCAGCAGGTCGGCGGCCTCGTGCTCGTCCAGCACCTTGGCGTTGGGCGCGACGCCGGCCTCCAGCGGGAAGCGGCCGAGCAGCGCCTGGCAGAAGGCGTGGATGGTCTGGATCTTGATGCCGCCGGGCGTGTCGAGCACGCGGGCGAAGAGGGCGCGGGCGCGCGGCAGCAGGTCGTCGTCCACCGGCCCGCCGGTCAGTTCTTCCAGGCTCGCGCGCAGCGCGGCTTCCCCGGCGGTGACCCAGGCGGCGAGGCGCCCGGACAGGCGGTTGGCCATCTCCGCCGCCGCCGCCTTGGTGAAGGTGAGGCAGAGGATCTTGCCGGGCTCGCTGCCGCGCAGCAGCAGGCTCAGCACACGGTCGACCAGCACCTTGGTCTTGCCGCTGCCGGCCGAGGCCGAGACCCAGACCGAAGCCTCCGGGTCCGCCGCCTCGCGCTGCTTGGCCGTCGCCTCGGCGAGGATCTTTTCCGCCGCCGTGCTCATGACTCGTCAGGTCCCACCGCCCACTCGGCCAGGCGCGAGAGGTGGTCATAGTCGTTGAAGCGGGGCGCCAGCTCCGGGCGCGGCCGGCAGGCGTAGGGCGTCTTCGGATTGTCGAACTCGGCGACCAGACGCTGCAGCCCCTCCAGCGCCTGGGCGGCCAGGGTCGCGGGATCGCTCCGGCTGGCGGCCAGCACCTCGCCCGGCGGCGTGCCGCCGGACAGCCGCCAGAAGGCGAGGCTGCCGACCGGCCCCCCGGGCAGCCCCTCGAAGCCGCCCGCCAGGGCGATGGCCGCCTCCAGGGGAAGCTGCGGGGCGAAGCCGCGCTCGACCTTCTTCTTTTCCGGCGGCGCGCCGGTCTTGTAGTCGATGATCTCCAGCGCGCCGTCGCGCATGCGGTCGATGCGGTCGGCCTTGGCGGTGAGGATGAAGGGCGCGTGCGGAGCGTCGAGCGTCAGCTTGCCCTCAACCTCCACGAAGCTCTCGGCGATGGCGGGACGGCGCGCCTGCTCCTCGGCCAGGAACCACCGGGCGACGCGCAGGAAGCGCGGCCACCAGAAGGCGAAGGCGCCGGGCTTGGCGCTGATCGGGTGGAAGACCTCGGCGCCGATCTCCAGCAGACGGTCGAGGGCGTCGGCGGGCAGCGCGTCCGGAAAGGCGTCGAGGAAACGCTCCAGCGCCGCGTGCACCAGGGTGCCGCGTTCCGCCGCGCCGGGGTCGGCGTCCAGCGGGTCGAGCGGCCTGAGACGCAGGATCTCGCGCGCGTAGAGCGCGTAGGGGTCGCCCATCCAGGTTTCGATGCGCGTCACCGAGAGCTTACGAGGCCGCGCCTCCACCGGCGGGCAGGGCAGCGGCTGCTTGATCGGCGCGACCGTGGCCGGCGCGTCGAGCGCCGCGGCCCAGGCCTTGAGCTGGGCTTGCTCGCCGTGCAGGTCGGCGCTGAGGCCGAGGCCCTCGCGCAGGGCGTCGATGCGCCTCAGCCAGCGCGCCGGCACCGTGGGCGCGCCCTCGACCCGCTCGGCGCGCGTCAGGTAGACCCGCGGCGCGCAGAAGCCCTGGAAGAAGTCGTGCGCCGCCAGGCCGATGCGCCGTTCGGGCAGCGGCAGCCCGAAAGCCGACTGCATGGGACGGCTGAGCCAGGGGCCGGGGTCGACCTCCGCCGGCCAAGTGCCCTCGTTGAGGCCGCCCAGCACCAGCAGGTCCGCGTGCTGCAGGCGCGCTTCCAGCGGTCCAAGAATGGAAACACGCGGATGCAGGCCGTAGCGCGGCCGCACGGCGCGCCCGGCCATCAGGGCCTCCAGCGCCGCCGGGTAGTGCAGCCCCTTGGAGACCGGCGTCGCCAGCGCCGCCTCGCGCAGTTCCGCCGCGAAAGCCGCCGCGGCCTCCCCGGCGTCGCCGGCCCAGAGCCGCTCGGCCCCGCTCTCCTTGTCGCTGGCCGCCAGGGCCTCGGCGGCGGCCAGATGCGCTTCCACGAGGTCGCTGAGCCGCCTGGCGTCGCCCGCGCCCCTGTCGTCCGGGCCGTCGCCCAGCGCCTCGACGAAGGGCGCCAGCTCGGCGGCCAGGCGGTCGAACCATGTCACGAGCCCCTCGCCCGCCCCGGCCCCGACCAGGGCCTTGCGCAGGCCGTCCAGCCCGGCGGCCGGGCGCGCGCCGCGCAGCACCCGTAGTTCCAGGGCGCGCACCTTGCGGCGGAAGGCGGCGGGGGATTGCCCGCCGGCGGCCAGCGGATGCTTCAAGGCGGCGAGCAGCGCCACCGGCGCAAAGCGCTCGGCCACCATGGCGGCGGTCAAGCGCAGGAAGACGCCGGGCGGGGTGTTGGCGAGGCTGAGCCCGGCGGAGTCGTCGACCTCGACGCCCCAGCGCTTGAGGTTGACGGCGACGCGGCGCGCCAGATCGCGGTCGGGCGTGATGAGCGCCGCGGTGCTGGCCGGCTGCGCCACCTGGCGGCGCAGCAGCAGGGCGATGACCAGCGCCTCTTCGCCCGGATCGGCGCAGTCGGCGCGGCGCACGCCGTCCAGCGCAGAGCCGAAATCCGCCGCCTGGGCCTCGTGCCAGCGCGCGGTGGCCCCCGGCGGGCGCAGGGCCAGGTTGGCGAAGCGCGCGCGCGCCGGGTCAACCTGCGGCACCCCCCCTTTAGCTTCAGGGTCTTCCGTCCAGGGCTCCACCGCCCCCCGGTCGAGGCCAAGACGGTCGAGCAGCTGCGCCATGCCGTGCTGCGGGTGGCCCGGGTCGCGGCGGATCTCGTTCCAGGTCTCAGCGTCGCAGTCCAGGTCGAGGCCCGGCAGCAGCACCGCCCCCTGGGGCAGGCCGGCGACGGTCTTCAGCAACTCGGCGGTGGCGGGGATGGAGCCGGTGGAGCCGGCGGCGATCACCGGGTCGGCGGGCGGGCGGCGCCGCCAGGCGGCGGCCTGCAGCTCGGCGAGACGCCGTCGGCGCTCGGCCGGCCCGATGCAGCCCAGGGCCGCCAGGATCTTCGGCCACTCCTCGGTGACGATGGTGAGGAACTCCAGGGTGATCTGCCAGTGCTCGGCATAGTCCTCCGGCACCAGGCCTTGCAGGGCGGCGAAGTCCAGGCCCTCGGTCTCCACCTGGTCGAGCAGGCGCGCCAGCTCGGCGCCGAGGCGGATTGCCTGGTCCTCGCTCATGGCGCTGGCGCCGGCCTCGGCGGCGACGGCGCGGCTGTGGGTCAGGATGCAGGAGGCCAGCAGCAGCTGGCGCTGAACGGCGGAGATGGCGGGCGGCAGGGTCGCCTCGGCCGCGCTGCCGCCGACGAAGGGCGCCTCGAAGAGCAGTTCCTCCGGGTCGAGGTCGCCCAGCGGCAGCAGGCGCGGCAGCAGCAGCGGCGCGCCGCCGGAGGCGCGCAGGAAGGCCGCCTGCAGGGAGCGGCAAGCGCGCCGCGTCGGCAGCAGCACGGTGGCCACGGCGAGGCGGTCCGGGCTTTCCGCAGTGCGCCGCAGCAGCCCGGCGGCCAGGGCATCGACAAAGGACTGTCCGGCAGGGATCGTGAAGACGGCCGGCGCGGAGGGCATCGCGCTATCTCTGGCCCGAGGACTCGGCGAGATAGTGCAGGGCATCCTCGACCGCGCGCAGTTCCTCCGGCGTGCCGACGTGATACCACTCGCCGTCGTGGCGCAGGCCCCAGAGGCGCTCGGCCTCCTGCGCCTTGTCGTAGAGCTTGTTGAGCGAGAAGGAACCGGCGGGCGCGCCCGCGAAGAGGCGCGGGTGCAGGATCTGGATGCCGGCATGGATAAAGGGCGCGATCTGGCGCTCCTGACGGCGGCGCAGGCGGCCCGACGGGTCCATGAGATAGTCGCCGATGCCTTCGTAGCCGAAGGCGCTGACGGTCGGATGCAGCAGCAGAAGCGCGTCCATCTCCTTTTCGTCCCAGGCCAAGGCGAGGCGTCGCAGCGCCGGGGTCAGGCCATCGAGCCAGCAGACGTCGCCGTTCAGGACGAAGAAGGGATCTTCGCCCAGCAGCGGCAGGGCCTTGGTCACACCGCCGCCGGTCTCCAGCAGGTCTTCCTCTTCGGAGAACACGATCTGCGGGCCGCTGCGGCCCTTCAGATGCGCTTCGATCATCTCGCCGAGATAATGCAGGTTCACGACCACTTTGGTGATGCCCGCGTCCTCGAGGCGGTCGAGGATGGTGTCCAGCATCGCCCGGCCGCGCACCTGGACCAGCGGCTTGGGCAGGCTGTCGGTAATCGGGCGCATACGTTGACCGAGGCCCGCCGCGAGAACCATGGCGGTCTTGGGGGTATCGGTCATACCTTCGTTTCCTCTTGCGTATCGGGATCTTCATGGGGCCTTGCGGGAACGCCGCGCAGCGCGGCGGGAGCCTCGCGGTCGAACCAGTCTTTCACCGGCGCCAGAACCGGCTGCCGCAGGTCGCCTTCCAGCAGGCGCCAGACACGCGGGATGTGCTGCAGGTAGCCGTGCTTGCCGTCGCGGCGCGACAGGCGCGTGAAGATTCCGATGATCTTGGCGTTGCGCTGCGCGCCGAGGGCGTAATAGGAGGCGGTGAAGGCCCAGCGGTCGATCTCGTTGCGCATGCCGGCGTGATAGCGCTCCAGCATCTCGGTCACCACCGCCTCGGAAACGTCGCGGCGCGCATCCTCCAGCAGGGAGACGAGGTCGTAGCTGATGGGGCCGATGACACCGTCCTGGAAATCCAGCAGGCCGCAGCGCGCGACTCCCTCGCGGCCTTCCAGGACCATGAGGTTGTCGACGTGGTAGTCGCGCAGCACCAGTTTGTGCGGCACCTGGTCTGCAGGGGGCAGCATGGCCGGCAGGACCTCGCGCCAGGCCGCCAGGTAGGACTCGCGCTGCGCTGCCGGCGTCTCCCGCCCGGTCATGGCCGGCAGGAACCAGTCGACCAGCAGGGCCGCCTCGGTCAGCAGCTTTTCCTCGTCGTAAGGCGGGATCTTCGGGGACTCCACCCACCAGCCGTGATGCAGGGCGACCAGGGTGTCCGTCGCCAGGCGGTAGAGCTCCGCCTCGTCGGCGCCTTCGGCCAGGGCGCGGGTGAAGGTGGTGTCGCCGAAATCCTCCAGCAGCAGGAAGCCGGCCTCGCGGTCGATGGCCAGCGTCTGCGGCGCGCTGAGACCGATCTCGTCCAGGCAGCCGGCGAGGAAGTCGAAGATGTCGACGTTCTCCTGCGGCGGCGGCGCGTCCATCAGCACCGCCCTCTTGCCGTCCCAGGTCAGGCGGTCGTAGCGCCGGAAGGAGGCGTCGGCCGCCAGCACCCGGCGCTCGGCAGCGCCCCAGCCGGCCGACTCCAGAAAGCGCTGCAGCAGTGCCTCACGATCCGCCATCAGCTCCGCAACTCCGCCAGACGTTGGGGCCAGTCGCCGGCACCGTCCAGGCACGCCGCGCGCGCGCCCTCATCGCCGTAGCTCAGGGTGAGCGAAAGCGCCTCGGCCGGCAGCAGGCCGCCCAGGCGTTCGGGCCACTCGATGAGGGTGATGCCCTCGCCCAGCGCTTCGGAAAGGCCCAGCTCGTGGACCTCCGCCGGGTCCTCGATGCGATAGAGGTCGAAATGCCAGACCGGCGCCGGGTCGCGCTCGTAGACCTGCACCAGGGTGAAGGTCGGGCTCGGCACCTCCTCTTCCGCCGCGCCTTCCGGGCCCGGCAGGGCGCGGATCAGGGCGCGGGCCAGCGCCGTCTTGCCGGCGCCGAGATCACCGTAGAGGGCCACCACGTCGCCGGGCCGCAGGATCGCCGCCAGGGCGCGGCCCAGCCGCTCGGTCGCTTCGAGGTCGGGCAGCGGCAGACGAAGGGGCAGAGCGCTGGCTGAAGGCATGGGAGTCGCTGTCATCATCTGCGGGCTGTTTTACCGGGCGACCAGGGCTGCGGCAACTGTCGCGGGCGCGCGCCCGGCCGGGCGGCCGGGCCGCAAAACGGCCGCGGGCGGCCGCAGCCCGGCTTGTATTGGACAGCCTCGCCCGCCATGTTAAGCCCTGCAATCCCAGCGCCTTCATGGAGGGCGCGCCTTGACCCTTCCCCGGCCGCGCGGGGCGCGAGAAACTCTTAGGAAACAAGGGCCCGGCCGCGGCCCGCAAGGGAGAAGCTTCTTGCCGGATCAGACCCTCTCATCCGCCCCCCCCTCCACCCAGGACCCCCTGACGACGGATGTGGCGATCATCGGCGCCGGCCCGGTGGGGCTCTTCGCCGTCTTCGAATGCGGCATGCTGAAGATGCGCTGCCGGGTCATCGACACCCTGGAGGTGATCGGCGGCCAGTGCGCGGCGCTCTACCCGGAAAAGCCGATCTACGACATTCCCGGCTACCCGCAGGTCATGGCCCAGGAACTGGTCGACCGCCTGGCCGAGCAGGCCGCGCCCTTCGAGCCGGTCTACCACCTGGGTCAGCAGGTGACCGGGCTGGAGCGCCAGGAGGCCCATCAAGAGGGTGGAGGCCGCTGGCGACTGACCACCTCGACCGGCGCGCAGATCGACGCCGCCGCCGTCGTCATCGCCGCCGGCTGCGGCGCCTTCGGCCCCAACCGGCCGCCGCTGGCCGGCATCGAGGATTACGAAGGCACCTCCGTCCACTACCTGGTGCAGCGCCGCGAGGCCTTTCGCGGCCGCCGCGTGGTCATCGCCGGCGGTGGCGACTCCGCCGTCGACTGGGCGATCTCCCTGGCCGAACTGGCCGAGAAGGTCTACGTGGTGCACCGGCGGCCCAAGTTCCGCGCCGCCCCGGAGAGCGTCGAGCGCCTGCACCGCCTGGCCGAGAGCGGCAAGATCGAGCTGGTGATCCCCTATCAGCTCGCCGCGCTGGAAGGCGACGGGCGGCAACTGAGCGGTGTCGTGGTGGCCGACATGACCGGCGTGCGCAAACTGATCGCGGCCGACAGCCTGCTGCCCTTCTTCGGCCTCTCCATGAACCTGGGGCCGATCGCCGACTGGGGCCTGCAGCTCGACCATCATCACATCACCGTCAATCCGGCGACCAGCGAGACCAGCGCCGCAGGCATCTTCGCCATCGGCGACATCGCCCACTACCAGGGCAAGCTGAAGCTGATCCTCACCGGTTTTTCCGAGGCGGCCATGGCCGCCCACGCCATCCGCCCGCTGGTCTACCCGGGCGAGGCGCTGCACTGGGAATACTCCACCACAAAGGGCGTGCCGGCGGGCGAGACGGCGGCGGGCTAGATCAGAGCAACTTGTCCGCGTCCACCTGGAGGCGGGTTGCTCCAGCGGCGCCTACTCCGCCACGTCGCGGTCGACGGCGTCTTCGTCGCCGCTGTCCAGTGGCATCTGGCCCAACGGCACGTGGCAGATCACCTGGGTGCCGCCGCCGACGCGGGATTCCAGCTCCACCCGGCCGCCGTGCAGCTCGATGAGGCTCTTCACCAGCGAGAGACCGAGGCCGGCGCCGCTGTGGCGCGTCTCCAGGGAGCCGCGCTCGAACTTGCCGAAGACCCGCTCGCGGTCCTCCTCCGGGATGCCGATGCCGGTGTCGGAGACCTCCAGCAGCACTTCCTCGGGCAGGCGCTTGGCGGCGATCGTCACCACGCCGCCTTCCTTGGTGAACTTCAAGGCGTTGGACAGCAGGTTGAAGAGGGCCTGGCGCAGGCGCCGTCCGTCGGCCAGCAGCTCGCCGGCCTCTTCGTCGCAGACCAGCTTCAGCTCGATGTTGCGGCTGTGCGCGCGCTCGCGGCCCAGGGTGAAGATCGATTCCAGCAGGGAGTGAATGTCGGTCGGCTGCAGGTCGAGCTGCAGGTAGCCGGCCTCGATGGAGGCCAGGTCGAGGATGTCGTTGATCAGCGCGATGAGCTGCTGCGAGGACTGCACGATGGCGTGGCTGTACTCGAGCTGGCGCTCGTTCAGCTCGCCGAAGAACTGGTTCTCCAGCACCTCGGCGAAGCCGATGATGGCGTTCAGCGGCGTGCGCAATTCGTAGGAGATGTTGGCGATGAACTCCGACTTCAGGCGGTCGGCGGTCTCCAGCGCCTCGTTGCGCTCGATGAGGGCGCGCTCGACGCGCAGGGTGTCGGTCACGTCGACATAGCTGAACAGCACGCCGCCGTCGGGCAGCGGCACCTGCGCCCAGTCGATGGCGGAGCCGTCACTGCGTTCAATGCGGCCGCTGCGCGTATCGGGATCGGTGGTGCGGGTAATGATCTGCTCGGCATAGGCCGGCCAGTCTTCATCGGCGATGTCGAACAGGCTGCGCGCCTTGACCAGGACGTCGCGCACATGCGGCTCGCCGCGCAGGAACTCCACATCCAGATGCCACATCTCGCAGAGCCCTGGATTGAAGAGCTTCAGGCGGCCGTCGGCGCCGTAGACCGCGACGCCTTCGTAGAGATTGTCGATGGTCTCGCGCTGCACCTCGGTCAGGGTGTTGTAGCTGCGCTCCAGCGCCAGGCGATCGGTCACGTCCTCGTAGGACAGCAGGATGCCGCCGAAGGGATGCGGCGTGACCACCATGCGCAGGGTGCTGCCGTCGGGCAGGTGCACCAGCTCCTCTTCCTGGGCGATGAGGGTCGCGTACTTCTGCAGCACCTCGCGCTTGTAGGCCGGGAAGTTGGGGAACTCCGGGAAGCGCCGGCGCTCGCGCAGCGCCTCCAGCACGTCGCCCAGGTGCGGCTGCGACTGCAGGAAATCCTCCTCCAGCTCCCACAGCCGCGCGTAGGCGGTGTTGAAGAACATCAGGTGCAGGTCGCGCCCGTAGATAGCGATGGCGGTGGAGAGGTTCTCCAGCATCTCCGACTGCACGCGGATGTGTCGGCCGAGCTCCGCCTGAACCTCCTCCAGCTGAGTGCGGTCGAAGGCCAGGCCCAGTGTCTCGCCCTTGCCAAAGGGCAGCTCGAAGACCTCCAGCAGATGGCGCTCGCCGCCCATGACCACATGGTGGCTGTCGCTGCAGGGCTCGCCCTTCTCGCGTGCCTGGGCCGCCAGGGCCTGGGCCGCCGCGGCCTTGGCGCGGCCCAGCAGCTCGGCGCCGTCCTTCAGGACCGTCTCCACCTCGGCGTCTACGGCCTGGGCGTAGAAGCGGTTGCAGTCGGTCAGCTTGCCCGTGCCGTCGCGCAGCCAAAGGGCCATGGGCAGGCAGTCGATCACCGCGCGAAGGTGCTTGGCCTCGGCCTTCAGCGCGGCCTCGCGGCGCGCCGCCACCGAGCGGTCCTCCAGCCACACCGCCCCCGTGCCGCCGGCCGGGCGGCGCCCGCGTAGCACCAGCAGGCGGCTGCCGTCCTTCAAGCGTGCTTCCGCGTCGAAGGCCGTGCCGGCGCTGTGCAGCTCCTGCAGCGCCGGCTCGACCCGCGCCCGGGCGCCGGCGTCGAGGGCATCGAGAAGCTGGCTTTCGCCGATCGGCGCCTCGGCCGGCAGGCCCAGCAACTCGGCGGCCGCCGGGGCGGCGGGCGGCGCGGTGCCGGCGCCGGCCGCGATCTGCGGCCCCGGCGCGGCGCGCAGGGGGTGGGTCAGGGCCTTGGCGCGGCCTTCCGCGGCCAGGGTCTGGGCCTCGCTGGCTTCCAGGGCTTTGCGTGCGGTGAGGGCGGCCCGGACGCAGAAGACCAGGGCGACGAGGGCAACAAGGAGAAGCAAGGGCCAGACGAGCCCGCCTGCCTCAAGCATCCGGTCCTCCGCGGCGCCGGGCCCGATGGTCTGCGTGGCATGCCAAATGGCCGGCGACCGTCCCCGCTGCTGTTGCGAAGACCGCCGCGCCGCTGCCCCGCCGGCCGGACCGGCGCTCTGTCGAGGCCCCTCTCACGGCATGGGAGTCTAAGCTGAAGCCGCGAAGGCGGCAAGCAAGGCTGTCACGGCGCCGGAAGGGGCCCGGCGCCGCCGCAGGCATCAGTAGCGGTAGTGTTCGGGCTTGAAGGGACCCTCGACGGTGACGCCGATGTAGTCGGCCTGCTTCTGGCTGAGCTGGGTGAGCTGGGCGCCGACCTTTTCGAGGTGCAGGGCCGCCACCTTCTCGTCCAGGTGCTTGGGCAGCACGGCGACGGTCTTGCCGTACTTCTCGGCGCTGGCCCAGAGCTCCATCTGCGCCAGCACCTGGTTGGTGAAGGAGGCGCTCATGACGAAGCTCGGATGGCCGGTGGCCACGCCCAGGTTCACCAGGCGCCCTTCGGCCAGCAGGATGATCTTCTTGCCGTCGGGGAACTCGATCTGGTCGACCTGCGGCTTGATGTTGTCCCACTTGAAGTTCCTGAGCGCGCCCACCTGGATCTCGGAATCGAAGTGGCCGATGTTGCAGACGATGGCCCGGTCTTTCATGGCGCGCATGTGGTCGACGGTGATGACGTCGACGTTGCCGGTGGCAGTGACGAAGATGTCGGCCTGCGGAGCCGCCTCCTCCATGGTCACCACCTCGTAGCCTTCCATGGCGGCCTGCAGGGCGCAGATCGGGTCGGCCTCGGTCACCAGCACGCGGCAGCCGGCGCTGCGCAGGGATTCCGCGGAGCCCTTGCCGACGTCGCCGAAGCCGGCGACCGTGGCGACCTTGCCGGCCATCATCACGTCGGTGCCGCGACGGATGGCGTCCACCAGGCTCTCGCGGCAGCCGTACTTGTTGTCGAACTTCGACTTGGTCACTGAGTCGTTCACGTTGATGGCCGGGAACAGCAGGGTGCCGGCCTTCTGCATCTCGTAGAGGCGGTGAACGCCGGTGGTGGTCTCCTCGGTGACGCCGCGGATCGCCTTGCCGAGCTCGGAATACCAGCCGGGCTTCTCGGCGACGCGCTTCTTGATGGCGGCGAAGAGGGCTTCCTCCTCCTCGTTGGTCGGGTTGGCGACCACAGAGAGGTCCTTTTCCGCCTTCATGCCCAGGTGGATCAGCAGGGTTGCGTCGCCGCCGTCGTCGAGGATCATGTTCGGCGTGCCGCCGTCGTGCCATTCGAAGATGCGGTGGGTGAAGTCCCAGTACTCCGTCAGGCTCTCGCCCTTGAAGGCGAAAACCGGAGTCCCGGTGGCGGCGATGGCCGCGGCGGCGTGGTCCTGGGTCGAAAAGACGTTGCACGAGGCCCAGCGGACCTCGGCGCCCAGCGCCTGCAGGGTCTCGATCAGGCAGGCGGTCTGGATCGTCATGTGCAGCGAGCCGGCAATGCGCGCGCCCTTCAGGGGCTGCGACTCACCGAATTCCTCGCGCAGCGCCATGAGGCCCGGCATCTCCGTCTCTGCGATGTCCAGTTCCTTGCGGCCCCAATCGGCCAGGGAGATATCCGCCACCACGTAATCGGTGAATTCGGCCATGCTGTCCTTCCTACATCCGGGTGCGGCCACCTCACCGGCTCGGTGCCGGTCCCGCCGCGTCAAGAATAGAGCGGCTCATGTATCAGCCCGCGCGCCAAGCCGCAAGGCCGTGCGGAGAGGAAGAGATGCCGCTTAATTCGCCATTTCGTTGAAATCGTCTAGCAGGGCGGCGATGCGCCCGCTGTCGACCTGCTCCATGATCATCATGGCCCGGCGGCCGGCGGCGTGCATGTCGATGGAGAGGATGCGGCTCTTGACCCGGGGGATGGCTTTGGCGGTCATCGACAGTTCACGCACCCCCAGTCCCACCAGCAGGGCGGTAAAGCGCGGGTCGCCGGCGATCTCGCCGCAGACCGAGACCGGAATGCGCGCCCGCAGCGCCGCCTCCACGGTGAACTGGATGAGCCGCAGGACCGCCGGATGCAGGGGATTGAAAAGGTGGGCGACCTGCTCCTCGCCGCGGTCGATGGCCAGGGTGTACATGGTCAGGTCGTTGGTGCCGATGGCGAAGAAATCCGCCGACTGGGCCAGGGAATCGGCGGCCAGGGCGGCGCCCGGCACCTCGATCATCGCGCCCACCGGCGGCAGGGGGTCGGCGATGGCGACGCCGCGCCGGGAGAGGCGCCGGGCGGTCTTGTCCAGCTCCTTGCGCACGGCCCGGATCTCACCCGGGGTGGTGATCATCGGCAGCAGGATGCGCAAGGGGCCGTGGGCGCCGGCGCGCAGCATGGCGGCCAGCTGCGGGCGCAGCAGCTTGGGCTCCTTCAACGACAGCCGGATGGCGCGCAGGCCCAGCGCCGGATTGGCGGCCTCGCCCAGGTGCTCGCCGAGGGAGGAGGCCAGCTTCTCGCCGCCCACGTCGAGAGTACGCACCGTGACCGGGCGGCCCCGCATGGCCTTTACGATCTGCGCCAGGGCTTGGTACTGCTCCTCCTCGCCGGGCAGGTCGGCGCGGTTCATGTACATGAACTCGGTGCGCAGCAGGCCGACGCCCTCGGCCCCGGTCTCGACGGTCTGCTCCAGTTCGCGCGGCAGCTCCATGTTGACCTGCAGGGTGACGCGCTGGCCGTCGCGGGTCTCCGCCGGCACGTCGCGCAGGCGGGCCAGCGACCGGGCCTCGCGCGCGATGTCCTTCAGACGCCGCTCATAGCCGGCCAGCCGGCGGGCCGTCGGATTGACGATGATCAGGCCGTTGGTGCCGTCGATGATAAGCTGGTCGCCGCTGCGCACGGTCGGCAGCAGGTCCGGCACGCCGACCACCGCCGGCATGCCCAGCGAACGCGCCATGATCGCCGTGTGGCCCTCGGCGCCGCCCAGCACGCAGGCGAAGCCGCCGATCTGCCGCGGGTCCATCAGGGCCGTGTCGGCGGGCGAGATCTCCTCGGCGATGACGATGCTGCCTTTCTCCAGGCCGCCGAAACCGTGGTAGGCCTCGTCGGTGAGACAGCGCAGGATGCGGTGGCCTACCTCGCGCACGTCCTCGGCGCGGGCGCTGAGATAGCTGTCCTCCATGGCCTCGAATTCCTGGGCGATCGCGGAAATCTCCGCCATGACCGCGGCCTCGGCGTTGCGCCGGTCGCTGTCGATACGCCGCTCGATGCCGCCGACCAGGCGGCTGGAGTTCAGCATCTGCCCGTGCGCTTCCAGGAGGTAGCCCAGTTCCTCGGCGGCCAGGCCGTGGATGCCCAGCGCTTTTGCCTTCAGCTTGCCGACCTGGCGCAGCGCCTTGTCGATGGCCTCGCCCAGGCGCACCTTCTCGGCCTTCACGCGCCCGGCGGGGATCTGGTACTCGGGAACCTGCAGGTCACCGGCCTCGCGCACGTGCGCGGGCCCGATGGCCACGCCGGGGGCGACGCCGAGGCCTTCGAGTATCAGTTCCTCCCTACGCTTCTTGCTCTTCTTATCCGTCTTCATCGAACTTGCCGGCGACCAGCTTCGCCAGCGCCTCCACCGCATTCTCTGCGCCGGGGCCGGAGGCCTCCACGTCGATCTCACAGCCCGGCCCGGCGGCCAGCATCATGAGACCCATGATCGAACAGCCGGAGACCCTCGTGTCGCCCTTGACCACGGTGATCTGGGCATCGAAGCTCTCGGCCAGCTTCACGAACTTGGCGGCGGCGCGGGCGTGCAGGCCTTTCTGGTTGCAGATGGTCAGGCGCCGCTGCACGGCATCCTGCGCCTCCGCCTGCGCGGCCGCGTCGGCTGCCGCATCTTCCAGCTTTCCGGTCATTCCCAGCCCTTCATTCCTTGTCCGCGTCGAGCAGCTGCGAGGCCACGTTGATGTACTTGCGGCCGGCGAGCTGGGCCTGGGTGACCGCCTCGGCCAGGGAGGCGCTGCTGCGCAGCCCCGTAAGCTTGATCAGCATGGGCAGGTTGATGCCGGCGATGACCTCGACCTGGCCCTTGTCGAGCACGGAGATCGCCAGGTTCGAGGGCGTACCGCCGAACATGTCTGTCAGCAGCACCACCCCGTCACCTTCATCGGCCTTCTCCACCGCGTCGATGATGTCCTGGCGGCGCTGCTCCATGTCGTCTTCCGGTCCGATGCAGATCGCCGTCACGTTCTCCTGCGGCCCGACGACGTGCTCCAGAGCCTGGACGAACTCTACGGCGAGCCGCCCGTGGGTTACCAAGACGAGACCGATCATCCCAAACTCCCTGCCCGCCAGTGCAAATCCCCGGCTTTCCGCCGGGGATACGCTGGTCTTGCTTGTTCTCCGGCCATGATAAGGGCCCAATCGCGGCCCCGGGTCAACTCCCCCACCCGCAAGCTCAAGGCCTTGGCCCCACCCTCACCCCGGCCTCACTGGGGGCCCGCCGCACGGGCCGGCTCGCGTGCGATGTCGCGGTGCGCCAGGTGCACCTGGCGGCCGCCGGCGCCCAACCAGGCGGCCAGGCGGCCGGCCACGAAGGCCGGGCGGTGGCGCCCGCCCGGGCAGCGCCCGGCGAAGGTCAGATAGCTCTTCCCCTCGCGCTCGTAGCGCGGCAGCAGCCCCTCCAGCATGGCCGTCAGCTGCGTGAAGAAGGGCGCGAAGCCGGAATCGCGCTCCACGTAGGCGCCGACGGCGGCGTCCTGGCCGCTCAGCGGCTTCAGCTCCGGGTCGTAGTGAGGGTTGGCCAGGAAACGCACGTCGAAGACCAGATCGGCCTCGCGCGGCAGGCCCTGGCGGAAAGAAAAGGAGGTGACGAAGACCGACATGCCCAGCGTGGCGGCCAGGCCGAAGCGCCCGAGCAGCTGCTGGCGGAAGTCGGCCGGCGTCAGATAGGAGGAATCAATCATCAGGTCGGCGCGCTCGCGCAAGGGCGCCACCAGGCGGCGCTCCGCCGCGATGCCGTCGGCCACCGGGCGGCCCTGGGCCAGCGGATGGCGTCGCCGCGTCTCGGTGAAGCGCCGGCCCAGCACCTCGTCCTCGCAGTCCACGAACAGCAGGGTGATGGCGAAGCGCGGATTGGCTGTCAGGCGGTCGAGCTGTTCCAGCACCGGGCCCACCGCGAAGTCGCGGGTACGGATGTCGACGCCGATGGCGATGGGGCGCTGCAGGCCGACCTCGTTCACCACCACTTCGAGCAGGCTGAGCGGCAGGTTGTCGATGGCCTCGTAGCCCTCGTCCTCCAAAACGCGCAGCGCCGTCGAGCGGCCGGCCCCCGACATGCCGGTGACCAGCACCAGGCGCGTGCGCCCAGCGGAGGAATCCGGCGCCGTCTCCGGCTGCGCCGCCGACTCGGCCGCGCCCTCTGTCAGGATGTCGTCGCTCATCTTCCCACCAAGCCGGGAGGCCTCCCCCGTTGCGGCGCGCATTATAAGCGTCGCGGCGCGGCGCAAGGCAAGGTGCAGCTTCTCCGGCGCGGAAATCTGCGCCGGATCGAGATCGATGCGCTGGAGGCATACACCCGCAATGGTTTCGTGATCCTCGGCCGGCAGACGCTCGATCCGCGCCGCCGGCTTGAGGTCGGCCACCAGGGCGACGGGAATGCCTTGACGGTAGGGCTGCTCGACGATGCCCAGGCCGCGCACCTCCAGCTTGCCGGCGATGGTCTCGGGCGGCGCCGCCAGCAGGCGCCCCTCGCGGACCTGCAGGCGGGTCTGGTCGTCGCTGACGAGAACCGCGCCGCGGTCGATCATGCGCAGCGCCAGGTCGGACTTGCCGGCCCCCGAAGGGCCGCGCAGCAGCACCGCCCAAGGCCCCAGCGCGGGGTCGGCGATAGCCACGGCGGTGGCGTGGATCAACTCGGCGGCGCCTGCCTCTGCCATGCCCTGCTCCACGCCCCGGGCCTAGTCGGCCGGCAGGCGCACGACGAAGCAGGCGCCGCAGACCTCGCCGTCGGGGCCGTGGCGGTTCTCCGCCTTGATGGTGCCGCCGTGGGCCTCGACGATCTGCTGGGAGATGGAAAGACCAAGTCCGGAATGGGTGCCGAACTTCTCGCCCGCCGGCCGCTCGGTATAGAAGCGCTGGAACACCGCCTCCAGCTTTGCCTCGGGAATGCCCGGGCCCTCGTCGGAGATCGACACCACGACTTCGTCGCCCTGGCGCTGGGCCGCGAGGCGGATGGTGCCGCCCGGCGGCGAGAAGGTGACGGCGTTGCTGATGAGATTGCGGAAGACCTGGCCGAGGCGCCCTTCGATACCGGGCACCGAGAGGTCCTGGTGGTCGAGCACGTCGAGCGCGAAGCGCGGCGCGCCCTGCCGCTCCACGGCCTCCTGCACCGCCACCAGGGCGCGCAGCAGATCGCCGACGTCGACCGCCTCCGTTTCCGCGCGCGACAGCTCGGCGTCCAGGCGCGAGGCATCGGAGATGTCGCTGATCAGGCGGTCGAGGCGGTGCACGTCGTCGAGGATGATCGACATCAGCTTCTTCTGCTGCTCCGGGTCCTCGACCCGCGCGACGGTTTCCACCGCGCTGCGCAGTGAGGTCAGCGGATTCTTGATCTCGTGCGCCACGTCTGCGGCGAAAGCCTCGATGGCGTCGAGGCGCGCCCAGAGCGCATCGGTCATGGCGCGCAGCGCGTCGGAAAGGTCGCCGATCTCGTCGCCGCGCCGGGTGAAGTCGGGAATCTCGAACTGCCGTCCCTTGCCGGAGCGCACCTGGTCGGCGGCCAGGGCGAGGCGGCGGATCGGCCGCGCGATGGTACCGGCCAGATAGAACGACAGCAGCACGGTGACGCCGAAGGCGACGCCGCAGACGATGAGGATGTCGCGCCGGCGGTCGTCCACCGCCGCGTCCACCACGGCGCCGTCCTTCGACAGCATCAGCGCGCCCAGCACCTGGCGGTAACGCTGCACCGGCACGGCGACGGAGAGCACCAGGCGGCCCTGGCGATCGACGCGCACCATGCCGGGGCTCTGTCCGCCCAGGGCGCCCAGGACCTCCCGGTAGTCCGCGGCCTTCTGCTCCCGCGCTTCCTGATAGATCGGGAAGTTGTCCTTGCCCGGGATCCATTGGACGACGAAGTTCAGCAGGCGGCGCAGCAGGCCGAGACCGCCTTCGCCCTGGGGCGGCAGGGCCTGGATATGCACCTGCCCGCCGGGCCCGCCGAGCACGAAGCTGTCGGCGAGGATCTCGCCGGAACGCGCGAAGATGCGCGCGCGCACGCCGGTATCGACCAGCAGTACGCGCATGAGGTTGCGCGTCACCTCCGGCAGCAGGCGCTCGTCGCCGACCTGGGTGGCGACCACCGCGGTGGAGCCCAGCGACAGCGAGAAGGCGCGTGCCTGGATGCGCAGGGAGTCGATCTCGGCGGCGATCAGGCTGTCGCGGTACTGGTCGAGGTGCATGAGGCCCAGCACCGGGATCAGCAGCACCAGCACGTTGATGGTGAGGATGCGCCGGGTCAGCGGCGAGCGCCAGCCGCGCGGGCGGCGCCGGGCCGGGCGCGGCGCAGCGCCCTCGGCGAGGCGCGGGGCATCGGACGACTTGTCCGATGCGGCCCCCGAGGCACCGCCGGCCTTGCCGTTCTGGCGTAGCAGCACGCGGCCGCTCTGGCTTTCGAGGCTCATCGTCTGACGGCCTTCAAATCAGACCCCTAGGCTTCCCGGTAGCGATAGCCGACACCGTAAAGCGTCTCGATCTGCTGGAAGCTGTCGTCGACATCGCGGAACTTCTTGCGCAGCCGCTTGATGTGGCTGTCGATGGTGCGGTCGTCGACATAGACGGATTCGCCGTAGGCGGCGTCCATCAGCTGGTCGCGATTCTTCACGTGCCCGGGACGCTGGGCCAGGGCCTTCAGAATCAGGAACTCGGTCACCGTGAGGTTGAGGCGTTCGCCCCTCCAGGTGCAGAGGTGGCGCGCCGGATCGAGAGTCAGCTCGCCGCGCACCAGGGGCGCCTCCGGCGCCTCGCCGGAGACCGCGTCCTCCTCGCCGCCCTTCTCGCGGCGCAGCAGCGCGCGGATGCGTTCGATCAGCAGGCGCTGGGAGAAGGGCTTGGTGATGTAGTCGTCGGCCCCCATGCGCAGCCCCAGCACCTCGTCGATCTCGTCGTCCTTGGAGGTCAGGAAGATGACCGGGAGGTTGGAAGCCTTGCGCAGATGGCCCAGCAGTTCCATGCCGTCCATGCGGGGCATTTTGATGTCCAGCACCGCCAGGTCGACCGGGCTGGCGGAGATCCCGCGCAGCGCCTCGGCGCCGTCGTTGTAGGTGCGCACCTTGAAGCCCTCGGCCTCCAGGGCGATGGAGACCGAAGTCAGGATGTTGCGGTCGTCGTCGACCAGGGCAATGGTGTCTTGCATGGGCCTAGAATTCTGGGAACCCCTCTCATTAGACCAGATCGCGGCGGAAAGTGCCCGCTTTCCCGGCACCCGGCGGTCCCGCCCGGCTCCGCCGGGGCACGTAAGCAGACCCCGGCCCCCGCGGCAAGCCGCCTGTGGGGCCCGCGGCAAGCCGCCTGTGGGCCCGGCGGCAGAGCGCCGGTCTCCCCCCGCTTTCGCGGCCCCGCCGCCGGACCGGCGGGAAGCCACAATGCGGGCCAGCCTGGCCAGCGACTGTGGCCATTTTGCGGCATTTTCTGGATAGATAGGGATCGATTCCCCGACTGGAAAGTGGGCGGAACCGGCGGATTACCTGGGGATTTTCGAAGGCTACGGGGCCCGGCGGGGCTATTGCGGCCTCAGCCGGCCTTGTGTGTTTTTGAGTGGGTTTCGGTCGCCACGGCGGCCGGCGCGGCCAGCAGCCGTTCGGCCGGGAAAATGACGTTCACCAGCGTGCCCTTGCCTGGGGCGCTCTCCAGGGTGATGCGCCCGCCGTGCAGCTCGACCAGCGACTTCACCAGCGGCAGGCCGAGCCCGGTGCCCTCGTAGCGGCGGTTGAGTTCGCTTTCGGCCTGCACGAAGGGCTCAAAGACGCGTTTGTGGTCCTTCTCGGCGATGCCGATCCCGCTGTCGCGCACCGCCAGCACCAGTTCCTCCCCGGTGAGGCGCAGTTCCACCGTCACCTCGCCGCCGGGCTCGGTGAACTTCAGCGCGTTGGCCACCAGGTTGAGCAGCACCTGCTTCAGGGCGCGTTCGTCGCCGTGCAGCAGTGGCAGGTCGTCGCAGATCTCGAGATGCAGGGCCAGTCCGCCGCTGCGCGCCTTGGCCTCCATGAGGCTGATCGTGCGCAGCACCAGCGCAGCGGTGTCGATGGCGCTCTCGTTCAGCGCCGACTGGCCGGCCTCGACCCGCGAGAGGTCCAGGATGTCGTTGATGACAGCCAGCAGGTGCTCGCCGCTCTCTCGGATATGGCCGATGTATTCCTTGAATTTTTGCAGGCTGGCAGGGCCATCGGCCTGGCGCTCCAGCAGCTGGGCGAAGCCGATGATGGCGTTCAAGGGGGTACGCAGTTCGTGGCTCATGGTCGCCAGGAAAGCCGACTTGGCCTGGTTCGCCGCCTCGGCGCCCTGCTTGGCCTTCATCAGCGCCATCTCGGCGGCCTTGTCTTCGGTCACGTCCCGCGTGGTGCCGATCAGCTTGAGGGGCACGCCCGTCGCGTCGCGTACCACCTCGGCTATTTCGCTGACGTAGCGAACGGTCCCGTCCGGATGAACGACGCGGTGGTCAACGATGTAGAGATCCTGCCGCTCGACCTCCTCCATCGCCCGGTTCACCGCCGCCTTGTCGTCGGGGTGGACGCTGTCGAGAAAGGCCTCGTAAGAAGCCTCCGTCTCGCCGGGCACGTAGCCGAGAATGCGGAACTCTTCGTCGGACCAGATCGAGGTGCCCTGGCGCAGGTCGTTTTCCCAGCTGCCGACGCGGGCAATACGCTGCGCCTCCACCAGGCGGCTGCGGCTGTCCCGCAGCTCCGCCTCGGCGCCCTTGCGAACGATCATGCCGGCCAGCACGTCGGCGACCGCGCGCAGGTGGTTGACCTCGGGATCGTCGCGCTCACGCCCGTCGGGCAGGCAGAGCAGCAGCACGCCCAGGGTCTCGCCGTTTGAGACGATGGGCACGGAGTAGTGGCCGTGCGGCGCCATGCCGTCGTATTGGTTGTCGTGGCGCTCGTCCACATGGGCGGCATGGACGATGGTCTGGCTGACGGCGGCGCGCCCGCAGAGGCAGTGGCCGTAGGGCACTTGGTCGCAGATCGACTGCAGGGCCGGCGCGAGGTTGCTCTGCACCGCCAGGCGCAGCCGCCCGTCCTCCGCCAGAAAGATGCCGCCGCGCGGCTCCACCGACAGCCAGGGGGCCGCGATGACGATGTCCAGGGCCTGCGACAGCTGCTCTTCCAGGGAGTCGTTGCCGAGCGAGATCTGCAGCAGCTGGTTGAGGGTCGCCAGGTGCTCGCGGCTCTGTTCGTGCTTTTCCTCGGCCTGCTTGGCCTTGCTGCGCTGCTGGCCGGCGGTGAGCAGCAGCAGGCCGACGGCGCTGAGCATGGCGAGCAACTGGGAGATCAGGTAACCGAAAGGCGCGAACCAGTCGATCGGCCGCAGCCAGGGAAAGTCGAGCTTGTGCAGCCCCCAGGCGAAGAGGGCTATGCCGACGAGGCGGCCCGCGGCCAGCGCCTCGTTCTGGCGGCAGCGCAGCAGGCAGAGACCGGCGTAAGACAGCGCCGCGCCGGAGACGAGATAGAGCGGAATGCTGCGCAGCATGAAGTCGTCGATGACGAAGGTGGTGAGCGCCGCCCACGCCGCGGCGCCGCCGATCACGTGGCAGAGGGTCATCACCGGGACCGCGCGGCCGACAAAGCGCAGGGTTCCGGCCATCAGCAGCAGGGACGCGGTGACCTGCGCGCTTTCCGCGAGGAAGGTATGGAGAGCCGGATCCAGATAGCCGCCGACCAGATAGCCGGCCAGACGCACCACCCAGAGCCCGAAGCCGGCGGTCCAATAGCCGACGCCCGGGGGAGCGCCCGGCATAGCCCGCAGATAGGCCAGCGCCGCAAAGAGCACCGTGGCGCCGATCAGCGAGCCCCAAATGGTCGCCGAGACAGAAAACTCGATCATGGAATTCCGGGCACGAAGATTGGGTCGGACGACGGACGCAGTTTCACACCCATGCGGAGTAGCATCGTCTTGGTTAAGGGCGAATTAAGGAACCGGCGCGGAATCGCGCTTGGCCCAATCTCAGCGCCGCCGCGGGCGCGGCGCTGCCCGGCTTGACAAAACAATATAACCTGGGAGCTTAGAGCGCTCCTCCCTAGGTGGTGCGGCAGATCGCCTGGCGGCACGGTTCGCAGCAAGGCAAGCATGGCATTACGGAAACATCAGCGGCTCCCTGACGGCACCATTCTGAAACGCTGCTCCACGCGGGAGTTCCTGGACTCCTGCCCGCCGCTGATCGCCGAGTTCTTCCATTACTGGGATAGCCTGCGCCAGGGCCGCGCCATGCCCAGGCGCGCCGATTTCCATCCCGAAGCCGTGGTGCGGCAGCTCCCCGGCGTCCTGCTGCTCGACGTCGAAGGGGTCGACGCCGAGGGGATCGGCATCTACCGCTACCGCGTCGTCGGCACCGCGGAAGTGGACCTGCGCGGGCATGATCCGACCGGCAAGCTGGTGCAGGAGGGCTTCTTCTGGTCCAGCCTGGAAGACGCGCTCGATTGCTACGAGACGATCCGCAAAAGCCGCAGCTTTCTCTACGAGAACGCGGAGTTCATCTCCCCGGAAGGCCGCTGGCGCGCCGAGCATGCGGTCATCGTTCCCTTTTCCGACGACGACGAGACGGTGACGCAGATCATGGTCTACTCCCTGGCGCGCAGCAGCCACGAGGGCTGAGCCCCGCCAACGCCTACGGCTCCTTGCCGCTTCCCATCCTTTGCCGCTTTCAGGTGCCTCTTGACAGGAACCTATATTTCTATAATTTTGGAAATATGGAAAAAGAAAGCGTCCTCACCGGCCTCGCCGCCCTGTCCCAGGAAACGCGCCTGGACATCTTCCGCCTGCTGGTGGCGCGCGGTCCGGCGGGTCTGGCGGCCGGCGATATCGGCGCCCGCCTGGGGCTGCCGGCGGCCACCCTGTCGTTCCATCTGAAAGAACTGCGCCGGGCCGAGCTCGTCACCTGCCGGCGCGCCGGACGCTCGCTGATCTACGCGGCCGATTTCACCGCCATGCGCGGGCTGGTCGGCTATCTGACCGAGAACTGCTGCGGCGGCGGCTGCGAATCCCCCGCCCCAGACAAAAGCTCGGAAGCAATCCCGGAGGAGAGCCCCGCATGAAGCGCCTGCACGTGCACATCAGCGTCGACGACCTGGACAAGTCCGTCGGCTTCTATTCCACCCTCTTCGGGACGGCGCCCAGCGTGCTGAAGGACGACTACGCCAAGTGGGCGCTGGACGATCCGCGGGTGAACTTCGCCATCTCCAAGCGCGCCCGCACGGCCGGCCTGGACCATCTGGGCATCCAGGTGGACGAGGCCGAAGAACTGGCAGAAGTCGCCGGGCGGCTCGCCGCCTCCGGTGCCGAGCTGCTGGAGCAGAAGGACGCGGCCTGCTGCTACGCCCGCTCTGACAAGGCCTGGGTGAACGACCCCCAGGGCATCGCCTGGGAGACCTTCCATTCCCATGGCGAGATCACCCGCTACGGCGAGGACGGGCGCGAGGAGGCTGCCGCCTCGGCCTGCTGCGCCGACCTGCCCTGCGGCACCGACGAGCTGGCCGCCGCGCAAAAGACCGGCGACGGCGACAAGGCCTGCTGTGGTTGAAGGGCGCAAAAATGCTGCGCAGCATGGATTTCCACGATGCGCAGCAAAATGCGGTTTCTCAATTAGTTAAGGGCTGAATTCAGGCCTCGAGGTCGCGAAAGGCGCGATGCAGCTTGGCCTCCGAGGAGGTGACGAAGGCTTCCATGTTGCGGATGCGCTGTTCCTGCTCGCGGTAGCGGTGGCGCAGGCGCGACAGGGTTTCGCTGGGCTTCACACGCACCTGACGCCAGAACTCCTTCTCCGCGTCGGACTGATACTCGAACGCGGGCGCCCGGCTGATGAACAAGGCGGCCAGGAAATAGCAGACCAGGGTCGGCAGGGTGAACATGAAGAGCGCGATGACCGCGATGATGCGCACCACGAAGACGCTGACGCCGAAGTAGTCGGCCAGGCCGGCGCAGACGCCGAAGAGCTTGCCGCGCTCGGTGTTGCGGTAGAGGCGGCTCGGCCGCGGGCCGGCGCCGGGACCGCAGCCCGGCCGGCTCCCACCCTCGGCGTGGGGGTTTTGGCCGCGCGGGCGGCAGGGGCTGGGGCGCGGACACATCACAGCTGCTTCCTCCAGTCGGTCACCTCGGCATCGAGGATACGTTCCAGCGCGTTGATGCGCTGCTCCATGCGCTCCGAGTTCTTCCACAGCTCCTCGAGGAGCTGCTCCTCGTCACTCGACAGCGCCTTGGTCGCCTTCCAGCGCGTGGTGTAGTGGGCGATGATCCAGATCGGCGCCACCACGGCCAGGAAGATGATACCTAATGCGTTGTAATCCATAGAACTCTAACTCCTGGGACCGGCCGGTGCCTCACTCACCGTCAGCGGACTTGGGGGCGGCCTTGGGGCCGGCCTTCCCGGCGGCGACCTTCGCCTTTAGCGCCGCCAGCTCGTCCTCGATGGCGGATTCGGCGGCCAGCTCGGAGATCTCCTCGGCCAGCGACTTGCCACGGCCCAGGTCGAAGGCTTCCACCTCGCCCTCGGCCTCGTCCAGCTTCTTTTCGACCTGCTCGAAGCGGGCGAAGGCCTCGTCGACGCGGCCGTCATAGAGGTTGCGGCGCACCTTGAGGCGCGAGGAGGCGGTCTCGTGGCGGGCGGTCAGCGCCTGCTGCTTGGCCTTGGCCTCGCGCAGCTTGCTCTCCAGCTTGGCGATGTCGGCCTCACCCTGGGCCAGCATGGCGTCGAGTTCCTCCAGTTCCTCCTTCAGCAGCTCCGCTGCCTCTGCCATCTTGGCCTTCTCCACCAGGGCGCCCTTGGCCAGATCCTCGCGGCCCTTGGAGAGCGCCAGTTCGGCCTTCTCCTCCCAGTTCCGCTGCGCATCTTCCAGGCGGCCCAGCTTGCGGGCGCTTTCCTTCTTCTCGGCGATGGTCTTGGCGGCCGTTGAGCGCACCTCCACCAGGGTGTCCTCCATCTCCTGGATCACTAGGCGGATGATCTTCTCGGGATCCTCGGCCCGATCGAGGATGGAGTTGAGGTTGGAATTGATGATGTCGGTGAGGCGGGAGAAGATACCCATCGGTCTCGATCCTTGTCGCTTGCTCTCGGTTATCTCGGGGTTGCGGCGGCTCTTCACAAGAGCCCGTTGCAGTCACATGGGGTCAGGTCTTGCGTATTCAGCCCAGCAGCGCGCCGATCAGCAGGCCCCCGGCGAACATCAGCCAGTGGTCGGCGGTGCGGCTCTTCAGGTAGCTGCGGGTGCGCTCGACCCAGCGGTCGAAGTCCCGGGAGTTCCCTCCGGCCTTACGCCCTGAATCAAAGCTGTCTGACGTGTCGTTCCAGCGGCTCATCGCTTCCCTGTCTCTCTATCTCGTGGCTTGAGGCCCCGACGATCCGGTGCCTTTCACCTGGTTATTGGCAAGCCGCGTGCCAGACCGGGCCGCTTCTCTCAAGTAATTGATTCAACGTTCATTTCTGCCGCCACAGGCGGCGGGGGCCACCCCCGAAAGGCGACAGAAAATGCGATTTCTTAGTGTTTTCTGCTACTTTGTGGCTATATTTGCGCCATGGCCGCGACCGATCTTCCGCCCCTGCTCGGCGAATCCCCCGCCTTCATGACGCTGGCCGAGCAGATTTCCCGCGTGGCGCCGCTCGACCGCCCGGTGCTGGTGATCGGTGAGCGCGGCACCGGCAAGGAGCTGGTGGCCGCGCGCCTGCACTTCCTGTCGCGGCGCTGGGACGGCCCCTTCGTGAAGCTGAACTGCGCGGCCCTGGCCGAGAGCCTGCTGGAAACGGAGCTCTTCGGCCACGAGGCCGGCGCCTTCACCGGCGCGGCGAAGCGGCGGGCCGGGCGCTTCGAGATCGCCGACAGCGGCAGCCTGTTCCTGGACGAGATCGCCTCCTCCAGTCCCGCGGTGCAGGAGAAGCTGCTGCGCGCCATCGAATACGGCGCCTTCGAGCGGGTCGGCGGCAACGCCACCCTGGAGGTCGACGTGCGGGTCATCGGCGCCACCAACGAGGACCTGCCGGCCGCCGCGGCCGCCGGGCGCTTCCGCGCCGACCTGCTGGACCGCCTGGCCTTCGAGGTCATCACCCTGCCGCCCCTGCGCGCGCGCCCGGAGGACATCCCCCTGCTGGCCACTCATTTCGGTCGCGAAATGGCCAACGAGCTGGACTGGCCGCGGTTTCCCGGCTTTTCCGAGGCGGTGATGGAGCGCCTGCTGGCCCACGACTGGCCCGGCAACGTGCGCGAGCTGCGCAACACGGTGGAGCGCTCGGTGGCGCGGGCCACGCCGGACGAAGAGATCAACGCCGTGACCCTCGACCCCTTCGCCAGCCCCTGGTCGCCTGAGGCGGCGGCGGGCGGCGCGGTGCCGGCCCCTGCGGCGGCGGAAAAGACCAAGGCCAAGGCGCCGCGCCCGGAAGGGCCGCCGGTGGGTGGCATCCTCTCCGATCCCCTGCGGGCCTTCGACCTGCGCGAGGCGATGAAGCGGGTGGAGCACGACCTGTTGAGCCAGGCCCTGGCGGCGCAGCGCTACAACCAGCGCGCCACCGCGCGCCAGCTCGGCCTCACCTACGACCAGCTGCGCAACCGCCTGCGCAAGCACGGCCTGCTGGGCGCGGGGAAAGAAACCGAAAGCCTTTAGGAAGGCAGCTCCAGCGTCGAGCGTTCACCCAGGTCGTCGCGGTGCCGGGCCAGCCAGGCCTCGGCGGCGCCACGGCCGACCTCCTTCAGCTCGCTGACGAAGCCCCAGTCGGCGCGGTGCTTGCTGGCGCCGTCCAGCCCGCGCATGGCCGCGCCGCCTTCCAGCAGGTGCAGCTTCAGACCCTTCACCTGGGCGCTGAGCCCGCAGCCCCGCCGCCCGGCCATCTGGCCCATGTAGCCCAATGCCTCCAGCTCGCGCATCAGGGGTGCGTTGAACATGATCTGGTTGCGCCGGTTGTCGATCTGGCGCGCGCTTAAGGGCACCTCGTCGGCGGTCAGCGAGTCGATCTGCACGATCATCACGTCGCGGGCCGCGCAGTTGAAGACCAGCGGGAAGATCGTGGGGTTGGCCATGAAGCCGCCGTCCCAGTAATGCGAGTCGCCGATCGCCACGGCCTTGTAGAGGTGGGGCAGGCAGGCGGAGGCGAGCAGCACCTCCACGCACATGTCCTCGTTCTCGAAGACCACGGCACGGCCCTGCTTCAGCTCCGTGGCCGAGATGAAGAGGCGCAGCGCGCGGTCGTCCTGCAGCGCCTCGAAGTCGATGACGTCCTCCAGCATGCCGCGCAGCGGGTTCACGTTCAGCGGGTTGAGCTGATAGGGCGAGAACATGCGCGTCATCATCTGGAAGGCCGGGGCGACCGCCAGGGGCGGGCCGAAGTCGGCCAGCTTGCTGACCCGGCGCCACAGTTCCTCCAGGGTCCGGCGCGCGCCGCCTCTGGGATCGCTGCGGCCGCCGGCCTGCCAGCCCGCCGCCAGGGCCGCCGCGTTCAGCGCCCCGGCGCTGGCCCCGCTCAGGCCCTCGATCTCGATCCAGGGCTCCTCCAGCAGGCGGTCCAGGACACCCCAGGTGAAGGCGCCGTGCGCGCCGCCGCCCTGCAGGGCGAGCGTCAGGGGACGGGGCGTCAGCGCCCGCGCCGCGCGGCGCCCAGGCCTGAGCGGCGGACGGATCCGCGCGGCACTTCGCACAGCGACGTTTTCGGCAACCATATGGCCTCCAGACGGGGTCTGGGGCATTTCCCTACCCGGACGGCTCTTCTCGGCCAGTCCGCCGCGGCACAGCGCGGTCTTGGGGATAACTTCTAAATTGCATTGATGAACAGGCACTTAAACTATGAATACCGACAATCTCGGCGGGCCAGCGAAGCGGCGAAGGGCAGGGCCGGGAAAAGTCACCGGGCAGGCGCCGCAAGGAGGAGACTCCGCTGCCGGAAAAAACACATAATCTGCATGGCCAAGCCTGGCGGAATTGACTATCTCTCTGCCAGCCACCCTCCTTGGGCAGCAGGGTAAGAGGCATACCTACGGAGGCCCGTTACAAGGCCCCCGCAACGACCCCGAAACGGGGCGCGACCGTAGCGCCGGTCGAGAAAACGAAGGACCACAGAGAAAGCTCGGGAGGAAAGAGCATTGGATAACGTCGGCAAAGCCGTCAGTCGGAACGGCCTGGGTCAGCACGGCCTCAAAGATCTTCGTACCGCCTTTTGGAACCTCGATACCGCCGCCCTCTATGAAGAGACCCTGAGGCGCGGCGAAGGCCAGCTTGCCGAAGGCGGCGCCCTGGTGGTGCTGACCGGCAAGCACACGGGCCGCTCGCCCAACGACAAGTTCATCGTCCGCGAGGCCGAGACCGAGAGCGACATCTGGTGGGGCAACGTCAACGTCGCCATCGACGAGGCCGGCTTCGAGCGGCTGCACGGCAAGCTGATCGACTACCTGAAGGACCGCGACGTCTTCGTGCAGGACGTCTACGCCGGCGCCGATCCGGACTATCGCCTGCCGGTGCGCGTGGTCAGCGAGAGCGCCTGGCACTCGCTCTTCACCCGCAACATGTTCATCCAGCCGCCCGAGAGCGAGCTGGGCGACTTCCAGCCGCAGTTCACGGTGCTGCACGCGCCCTTCCTGCACGCCGACCCGGAGGTCGACGGCACGAACAGCGAGAGCTTCATCGTGGTCAGCTTTGCGCGGCGCACGGTGCTGGTCGGCGGCACCGTCTATGCCGGCGAGATCAAGAAGTCGATCTTCTCGATCCTCAACTACCTGCTGCCCGAACGCGGCGTGCTGCCCATGCACTGCTCGGCCAACATCGGGCCCGCGGGCGACACGGCGATCTTCTTCGGCCTTTCGGGCACCGGCAAGACGACGCTCTCCGCCGACGCCAGCCGCCACCTGATCGGCGACGACGAGCACGGCTGGTCGGACAACGGCGTCTTCAACTTCGAGGGCGGCTGCTATGCCAAGGTGATCCGCCTGGATCCCCAGGCCGAGCCGGAGATCCACGCCACCACCGGGCGCTTCGGCACGGTGCTGGAGAACGTGGTCATCGACCCCGTCACGCGCCGGCTGGACCTGGACGACAACCGCTACACCGAGAATACCCGCGCCAGCTATCCGCTGGACTTCATCCCCAACGTGGTGAAGAGCGGGCAGGGCGGCCAGCCGAAGAACATCATCATGCTGACCGCCGACGCCTTCGGCGTGCTGCCGCCGATCTCCAAGCTGACGCCGGAGCAGGCCATGTACCACTTCCTCTCCGGCTACACGGCGAGGGTCGCCGGCACCGAGAAAGGCATGGGCGCCGAGCCCTCGGCCACCTTCTCGACCTGCTTCGGCGCGCCCTTCATGCCGCGGCATCCCTCGGTCTACGCCAAGATGCTAGGCGACAAGATGGCCGCCACCGGCGCCAACTGCTGGCTGGTCAACACCGGTTGGACCGGCGGCGCCTACGGCACGGGCGAGCGCATGAAGATCGCCTACACCCGTTCCATGGTGCGCGCGGCGCTCAGCGGCATACTCGACCAGATCGCCGCGGCCAAGCATCCGCAGTTCGGCCTGCTGATGCCGGAGACCTGCCCGGACGTGCCGGCCGAGGTGCTGAACCCGCGCAACACCTGGAACGACAAGCAGGCCTACGACACCACGGTGCGTGACCTGACCCAACGGTTCGAGGCGAACTTCAAGCAGTTCGAGAACTACGTCGACGACGGCGTGGTGGCCGCCGGCATCCGCCCCGCGGCCTGACGACGCACAAGAGCCGGCGACGGCCCGTTCCCGCCGGCGACGGGAACGGGCCGTTTCCTTTTTGAGGTCCCTGACTTTGTGCTTGGGAGCGCAATGCCTATACTCCGCCAGGCAAGATGATTCGGGGGAAAACAGGGTGTCGGGACTCACCGCCGAGAGGGTGCTGGACGTCGCGCAGGAGCTGATCCAGACGCGCGGCTACAACGGCTTCAGCTTTCGCGACATCGCCGAGGCCATCGGCATCAAGTCGGCCAGCATCCACTACCACTTTCCCGGCAAGAGCGACCTGGGCGTCGCCCTGGTGGCGCGCTACCGCGGTCTCTTCGGCGAGGAGCTGGCTGAGGTGCGGCGGCGCCAGGCGACGGCGCCGAAGCGCCTGAAATGCTTCATCACCCTGTTCCGCCGCACGCTGACCGAGCGGCGCCTCTGCCTCTGCGGCGTGCTGGCCGCCGAGCGCGGAAGCCTCCCCGCGGAGGTCAACGCCGAGGTCAGCGCCTTCTTCCGGCTCTGCGAGGACTGGCTGGTCGAGGTGCTGAAAGAGGGCCGAGCCGCCGGGGAGATCGAGTTCCGCGGGCCGGCCACGGCCCTGGCCGGCCACCTCATCGCCTTGCTGGAAGGCGCGATGATGATGGCCCTCAGCCTGGACGACCTGGACCGCTTCGACAAGGCGGCCCAGGGCTTCCTGCGCATCCTCAAGCCGGCGGTGGACGGCTAGCCGCTTGGGGCCTAGCTGGCGCCCTCGGTCTCGATTCTGATGGTGCGCCCGCAGTGCTTGCAGTGCACCGCGTCGGGATCGTGGCGCGTCAGGCCGCAGTCCGGGCAGGTGTAGCGGACCTTGCGCGGCTGGAACACGGCCTGGGCCAGGCGCAGGAAGAGGGCCACCCCCACCACCATGATGACCACCGCCAGCAGGCGTCCTAACTCGTCCTTCAGGGTGATGTCGCCGAAGCCGGTGGTGGTCAGCGTCGCCACGGTGAAGTAGAGCGCGTCCAGGTAGGTGGTGATGTCCGGGTTCTGCTGGTGCTCCAGGGTGAAGACCAGCGCCGTGGTGACGAAGATGAAGACGCCGAGGTTCACGCAGGCGACGACCACGTCCTCGTTGCGGCGGAAGAAGGCGGTCTCGCGCCTGAGGTCGCGCAGCACGTGGTAGGAGTGCAGCAGGCGCAGCGCGCGCAGCACCCGCAGGAAGGCGAAGGTCGTGGTGATGAAGGGCGCGAGCAGCAGCGTCAGGATCACCAGGATGTCGGCCAGGGTGTAGAGCTGGCGCAGCATCTGCAGCTTCTTCGGGGCGATCCAGAGGCGCGCCAGGAAGTCGGCCAGGATGACGAGGCCGATGATGAAGTCGGCGGTGAGAATGAAGGTGGTGGGGAAGTTCGGCGCGGTGACGACGAAGAAGGCGATGGTCAGGATGTCGAAAGCCATGAGGCCGTAGCGAAAGCGCGTCGCGGTTTCGCTGCTGCCGGTGTAGAGCATCCGCACCGTCTGCTTCAGCCTCAGTTCGGCCATGCCGCCTCCTTCACCCCAAACCTCACTGCAAAAAGGCGGGCAGACGATCCAGGAATCTCTCCACATCCTCCTGGGTGGTGAAGAGATGCACCGAGACCCTGACGCGCCCGTTGTCGCTCCACACCAGGATATCCTCTTCCGCCGCGCGGCGCATCACGGCCTCCGGGTCGGAACAGACGAAGCAGACGTTGCCGGCGTGCTTCGCCGCGCCCGCGGGGGTCATGACCTCCAGGCCCAGGCGGGTGAGGCGGGCGATGAGACGTTCGGCCAGGGCGCGGTTGTGCGCGGCGATGGCCTCGATACCGAAGCTTTCCAGGTAGGCGAGGGACTCGCGCAGCAGGTAGGCGCCCAGGTGCCCGGCGTTGCCGTATTCGAAGCGCCTTGCATCGGGCTTCATCACGTAGTCGGCGGGGCTCGCCCCCGGATCGGCGGAAGACCAGCCGGCGCCGTCCGGCGCGAAGTCCGGTTGCCGTCTCCGGTTCCAGCCGAGGATGCCCTCGTGAAGCCCGAGGGCGAACTTGTAGCAGGCGGTCACCAGGAAATCCGAGAGGTCGCCGCGCAGCGGCACCGCGCCGAAGGCGTGGCTGGCATCGACCATCAGCGCCGCGCCCTTGTCCGCCAGGCCCGCAGAGAGTTTCTCCAGGTCGAGGTGCTGGCCGGTCAGCGCATTCACCTGGCTGACGTAGACCAGGCGCGTGCGCGCGTCGCAGGCGGCCAGCAGGTCGTCTTCGTTCAGCACCCAGCCGCACGCCGGGACCATCGTCACCTCGACGCCCCGGCGCTTCAGGCTGGCGAAGGCGTAGCGCCCCGAGGCGTAGTCCAGTTCCGGCGCCACCACCTTGTCGCCGGGCTGCCAGTCGAAGCCGGAGACCACGCCCATGATGGCGTCGGAAGCGTTGCCCAGCAGGGCGATGTCGCCCGCCTCAAGACGCATCATCCGCGCGATCTGCGCGCGCACCTCGTCGTCGACCTTCCAGTGGGTCCAGTAGCCGTCGTAGCCCCTCGACTTGTCGCGGGCGAAAGCCTCGAAGGCCTCGCGGTGCTTCACCAGCAGCGGCGGCTCGCCGCCGGTCGCCAGGTGCACCTTGCCTTCCAGGCCGATGAAGTCGCGCTGGGGCGCGGGCAGGATGCGGCTCATCGGCGCGCCTTAACTTCCGCCGCAGCAGGCGTCGCCCGGCTGCTTGGGCGGGCAGGCGAGGGTGGAGCGACGTTCGACCTCTGGCCGCTGCGGCTGCATGACCTCCCCCTAGTGCGCCTCGGCCCAGTTGGCGCCGGTGCCGGCGTCGGCGGTAAGCGGCACCGAGAGCTCGACGGCCGGCGCGCAGGCGTTCTCCATCACCTCGCGCACCAGGGCCGAGGTGTCGTCGACCTCGTCCTTCGGCACTTCGAGCAGCAGTTCGTCGTGCACTTGGAGCAGCATGCGCGCGCCGAGCTTGGCGTCTTCCAGCGCCGGCACGACGCGGATCATCGCGCGCTTGATGATGTCCGCCGCCGTGCCCTGGATCGGCGCGTTGATGGCCGCGCGCTCGGAGAAGCTGCGCCGCGCCGGGTTCTTGTCCTTGATGCCCGGCACGTGGATCTTGCGCCCGAAGAGGGTGGTGACGAAGCCCTGCTCGCGCGCCGCCTTCTTCATCTTGTCCATGTAGTCGCGGATGCCGGGATAGCGCTCGAAGTAGGCGTCGATATAGGCCTTGGCCTCGCCCTGGGCGATGCCAAGATTCTGCGCCAGGCCGAAGGCGGAGATGCCGTAGATGATGCCGAAGTTGATGGCCTTGGCCTTGCGGCGGGTCATGGGGTCCATGCCCTCGATGGGCACGCCGAAGACCTGCGAGGCGGTGATGGCGTGGATGTCCTGGCCTTCGTGGAAAGCCTGCTTCAGGGCGTCCACCTCGGCGATGTGCGCGGTGAGGCGCAGCTCGATCTGGCTGTAGTCGACCGAGAGCAGCACGTGGTCCTTCTCGGCGACGAAGGCGGTGCGGATCTTGCGGCCTTCTTCGGTGCGCACGGGAATGTTCTGCAGGTTGGGGTCGTTGGACGACAGCCGCCCGGTGGAGGCCACGGCCTGGGAATAGGAGGTGTGGACGCGCCCCGTCTCCTCGTTGATCTGATTCTGCAGGGCGTCGGTGTAGGTGCTCTTCAGCTTGGAGACATGGCGCCAGTCCAGCACGCGGGCCGGCAGGTCGTGGCCCTGGTTGGCCAGGCCCTCCAGGATGTCGGCGCCGGTGGCATAGGCGCCGGACTTGCCCTTCTTGCCGCCGGGCAGGGACATCTCGTCGAAGAGGATCTCGCCCAGCTGCTTGGGCGAGCCGATGGTGAACTCGCGCCCGGCCAGCTTGTAGATCTGCTTCTGCAGTTCGTCGATGCGCTTGGCGAAGTCGTTGGACATGCGGTGCAGGGTGGCGCGGTCGACCTTGATGCCGGTCAGCTCCATCTCCGCCAGCACCTGCACCAGCGGCCGCTCGATGGTCTCGTAGACCGTGGTCAGGCGGTCGCTGACCAGGCGCGGCTTCAGCACGTCGTAGAGGCGCAGGGTGATGTCCGCGTCCTCGGCGGCGTAGTCCAAGGCCTTGTCGAGCGGCACCTTGTCGAAGGTCACCTGGTTCTTGCCGCTGCCGGCGACCTCCTTGAACTTGATGGTCTGGTAGTCGAGGTGCAGCTGCGCCAGCTCGTCCATGCCGTGGCCGTGCAGGCCGCCTTCGACCACGTAGGACAGCAGCATGGTGTCGTCGATGGGCGCCACCGAGATTCCCTGGCGGGCGAAGACCAGCATGTCGTACTTGATGTTCTGGCCGACCTTGAGGACGCCGGGGTCCTCCAGCAGCGGTTTCAGCGCGGCGATGGCCTTCTTCAGCGGGATCTGCTTGGGCGCCTCGGCGGCGCCGTCGAAATCCAGGCCGCCGTCGTTGGTATCCGCCGCCCTGTGCCCCAGCGGGATGTAGCAGGCCTGGCCCGGCGCGGTGGACAGCGAGACGCCGACCAGCTCCGCCGCCAGGGGGTCGAGGGAGGTGGTCTCGGTATCCACCGCGATGACGCCGCGAACCTGCGCCGCCGCCACCCAGCGCTCCAGGGCCGCCATGTCCTGCACCAGCTCGTAGGAAGCCTCCTTGGCGGACTCCGGCGCCGCTTCCGCGGGCGTCGCGATCTCCTCGGCGCCGCCGATCTGGTCGGAAAGCCGGCGCAGCAGGGAGCGGAACTCGTAGCGCTCCAGGAAGGCGCGCAGGTCCTCGGGCTCCGGCTGCCTGAGGCCGAAGTCCTTCAGGTCGACCTCCACCGGCGCGTTCTGGTCCAGGGTGACGAGCTGCTTGGAGATGCGCGCCAGCTCGGCGTTCTCGATCAGCTTCTCGCGGCGCTTGGGCTGCTTGATCTCCCCGGCGCGCGCCAGCAGGGATTCCAGGTCACCGTATTCCTCGATCAGCTGCGCGGCGGTCTTCACGCCGATGCCCGGCACGCCGGGCACATTGTCGGTGGAATCTCCGGCCAGGGCCTGCACGTCGACCACCTTGTCCGGCGTCACGCCGAACTTCTCCTTCACCTCCTCGTAGCCGATCTTGCGGTCCTTCATGGGGTCGAGCATGGCGATGCCGCCGTCGACCAGCTGCATCAGGTCCTTGTCGGACGACACGACCGTGACCTCGATGCCCGCTTCCCTGGCCTGGCGGGCGTAGGTGGCGATGAGGTCGTCGGCCTCGTAGTTCTGCAGCTCGATGCAGGGCAGGTTGAAAGCCCGGGTCGCCTCGCGGATCGCCGCGAACTGCGGGATCAGGTCCTCCGGCGGTTCCGGCCGGTGCGCCTTGTACTCCGGGTAGATCTCGTTGCGGAAGGTCTTGCCCGACTTGTCGAAGATGACGGCGATGGCGTCGGCATCGCTGTCGCGCAGCAGCTTCACCAGCATGTTGGTGAAACCGAAGGTGGCGTTGGTGGGCGTGCCGTCGGAGGTGTTGCGCGGCGGAATGGCGAAATAGGCCCGGAAGATGTAGCCGGAGCCGTCGACCAGATAGAGGTGCTTGTAGGGGGCTTTCGTCATGCCCCGGAGAATGCCGGACCCCCCCGGCGAAGTCGAGCGCCTAGGGACCGGGAAGCTGACAGCTGCTGACGATTCGGCGGCCCTATTCCGCTGCCGTGTCCTGCTTCAGGACGAAGCGGCGGCCACAGTAGGGGCAGTCGATCTGGCCCTTGCCTTCCATGTTGAGGAAGACGCGCGGATGGCCGAGCGGGCCCTTGCCGCCGTCGCAGGCAACCGTCGGGGTGTCCACGTCGATGATTTCAGGCGGCTCCATGGCCATAGGTGTCTTCTCCGGCAGGGATGTGGCTGGCCGCGATGATAGCGTCGCCGCGCCAGGGTTCAATCCCCCTGTTTGGCCTTCGTTTCGTCCCCCGGGCCGGGCCCGCCTTCCGGCGGAATCCGGCTGACGAAGGTCTCGAACTTGCCGCTGGGCCCGCGCGGGATCTCGGCCATGTAGCTGAAGCGCACCTGGAAGGGGTAGCCGCTGCGGAAATGCAGCCATTCCCGCAGCTTGGCCTCGTCCTCGGGCCCCAGGGGCACCGCCGTGGCCAGCTTGATCTCGATGTCGTCCAGGCCGTGCTGGAGGATCTGGTACTGGCGGATGCCGGCCACCCCGGTGTGGTAGATGTCGCCCATCATCGGCCAGCCGCGCCGGCCGTCGGGATACCTGAGCGTGTTGCGCAGCCGCCCCAGCACGCGGGTCAGCACCGGCAGGCCGCGCCCGCAGGGGCAGGGCGGTCCGACCTCGGCCATGTCGCCCAGGGCGTAGCGGATCATCGGCGTGGCGAAGTTCATCAGCGAGGTGACCACCACCTCGCCCGCCTCGCCGGGGCCGCAGGCCCGCCCGGTCTCGTCCAGCACTTCCAGGATCACCGCCTCGCCCTGGACGTGATAGTGCTCGTGCTCGGGGCACTGCAGCGCCAGCAGGCCGTTCTCCTGGGAGCTGTAGCCGTCGACGATGGGCAGCCCCCAGACCTCGCGGCACAGCTCGCGCGTTTCCGGCGGCAGGGTCTCCGAGAGGGTCCGCACCTCGCGCAGGCCGGGGAAGCTGATCCCCTGATCCCGGCAGTGCAGCAGCAGCTCGCGCAGGGTCGAGGGATAGGTCAGCAGGTAGCCGGGCCGGAACCGCTGCAGCCACTCGGCCTGCTGCGCCGCGGTGGTGTTGATGTTCAGCACGTTGCTGGGCCCGCTGGAAAACAGGCCCTTGGCCCAGCGCCCCCAGCTCTTCGCCGCCGCGCCCCGGGGGTAGTCGGCGGTGCCCGGCGGGCTGGGGCGAATGGCGGCCAGCCGGGCGGAGAAATCGCGCTCGTGCCAGTGGTGGTCGCGCAGGGAGAGCGCCTGCCAGAAGAGCCGGGTGATCCGCGTGCCCCGCACCGTCACCACCTGGCCGGTGGAGCCGCTGGAGCTGATCTCGTGGATCTCGCCGTGGCCCGGCGGCACGACCGGACTGTGCAGCGCCGCCCCCGCCTGCTGCAGCTCGGCCCGGCGCAGCACCGGAACCCGCGACCAGATCTCGGGCGTCAGCGCCGCGCCCGGCCGGAAGCCGGCCCCGGCCAGGCGCTCCCGGTAGAAGGGCACATGGCGCCAGGCGTGCTGCAACAGCGCCGCCGCCTGGCGCAGCTGCTGGCGGCGCAGCTCCTCGGCCGGCCACCACTGGCTCTCGCCGAACTGCTGCAGCAGCGCCAGCGTCACCGCCGCCGCGGACCGCGGCAGCGCCGGCCAGGCAAGGGTCGGATCGCCCGAGGGCAGCGGGTGAAAGACGGGCTTCCTGCCGCCGGCGCCTCGCGTCCCCGAGCCGCTCACGCGTTTGGCTCCCTCAGCGCCCGGGCCTCGGCGTCCGGGATGTCGCAGCGGAAATCCTGGAACTTGCCGCCGGGGCCGCGCGGGATCTCCTCGTGGTAGGTCACCCTGATGGGGAAGTCGTGCTGGCAGCGGTAGCGGACCCACTCGATGATCTTGGCTTCCTCGATGCCCGTCAGGCGGCGCGTGGCGACAATCCTCATCTCCAGGTCATCGATGGCGTGCTGAATGAGCTGAAACTGCCGGATCTCCGGAAACTGCGTGTAGTTGAACTCGCCCATCAGGGCCCAGGCCTTGCGGCCGTCGGGATAGACCAGCATGTCCCGGTTGCGCCCGAGGATGCGTTTGAGCACCGGCAGGCCGCGCCCGCAGGGGCAGGCCTCGCCGACCTCCGCCATGTCGCCCACGGCATAGCGGATCATCGGCATGGCGAAGTTGGAGAGCGGCGTCACCACGACTTCGCCCACCTCGCCGGGGGCGCAGGGCTTCCCGGCCTCGTCGATCACCTCCAGCAGCACCGCCTCCGACTGCACGTGATAATGCTCGTGGTCCGGGCACTGCAGGGCGAGGTAACCGGCCTCCTGGGTGCTGTACATGTCGACGATCTTCAGGCCCCAGACCTCGCGGCACAGCTCCCGCGTCTCCGTCGGCAAGGCCTCTGAAAGGGTGCGCACTTCGCGCAGCTTCGGGAAAGTGACGCCCTCTTCCCGGCACAGCAGCAGCAGATCGCGCAAGGCCGAGGGATAGATCAGCAGGTAGTCGGGCTGCCGGCGCTGCAGCCAGTCCAGCTGTTCCTCGACGCGGGCGACGATGGACAGCATGACGCTGGGGCCGGTGGCGAAGAGGCCCTTCAGGGCCCGGCCCCAGATGTCGCTGCGGGCGCCGTCCGGATAGGCGGCCACGTCGTTGGGAAAGGAGCGGATGGCCGCCAAGGTGCCGCCGAAGTCGCGGCGGTGCCAGAGGTGCTCGCGCAGTGACAGCACGTCGTAGAACAGCTGCACCATCGCGCTGCCGCGCGCCCTGACCGGCCGCCCGGTGGAGCCACTGGTGGAAAGCTCGTAGGTCTCGCCGTGGCCTTCGGGCAGCACCGGGCTGTAGAGCGCCTCGCCCGCCTGCTGCAGCTCGGCCCGGCGCAGCACCGGGATGTTGGACCAGACCTCCGGCGTCGGCACCTTGCCCGGCAGGTGGCCGGCCAGCGCCAGGCGGTCGCGGTAGAAGGGAACGTGGCGGTAGGCGTGGTCGAGCAGCGCCCCGGCCTGGCGCAGCTGGCGGGCCTGCAGCTCCTCGGGCGCCAGCCATTGGCTCTCTTCCAGCTGCTGCAGCAGGGCCGTGGTGAGCGCCGGCCCCGGGGCCGGCAGCGCCGGCCAGGCCACGGAGGCATGGGCGCTGGGCAGGCGGTGGTAAGGGGGCCGGGTATCGGGCGGACGGCTCATGCGTTCCGGATAGCATTGGCGGCGAAGCCGGCGAAAGGTCTTAGTATGGGGACCTTGAATCCCTCGCCGGGCTGCACATGTGATCTATGTCCTAGCCTCAAGGGGTAAAAAGAGGCTGGAAACAGGAGCATACCACCCTTTTGCGGCCCCATGGCCCGTCACCTTGGCCCCCACATTGACCGTTGGGGAGGGCGGTGCTACCCATGGCCGCCGCGTCCCGGCCCCGGCGCAGCAGCGATGCGTGCCCCTGAAGACGGCCCGGGAAGATCAGAAAAGGCAGCAATGAGCAGCGACAACTCCAGCTTGACCGGCAGCGGCCCGCAAGCCCGTGTGGTGCCGGGCCCGGGCGCCGGGACCACTGACACGGCCCTGGGAACGCCCCAGGATTCGGCCCGGGAAGCGGCGGAAAGGCTGCCCGAGATGGCCGTCTCGGTGACCGGACTGACCAAGACCTACAAGGCCAGCGGCAAGTCCCCGGCCAAGAAGGCGCTGAGCGCCGTCGACCTGGACATCCCGCGCGGCTCCCTCTTCGGCCTGCTGGGCCCCAACGGCGCCGGCAAGTCCACGCTGATCAACATCCTGGCCGGGCTGGTGAACAAGACCGCGGGCAGCGCCAGCATCTGGGGCTACGACATCGACGCCAACCCGCGCCAGGCGCGCGCGGCCATCGGCGTGGTGCCGCAGGAGCTGAACATCGACCCCTTCTTCACGCCGCGCGAGCTGCTGGAACTGCAGGCCGGGCTCTACGGCGTGCCGCCGGCCGAGCGCATGAGCGACCGGATCCTCGCCGCCATGGGCCTGGCCGACAAGGCGGAAGCCTATGCCCGCACGCTTTCCGGCGGCATGCGCCGCCGCCTCATGGTGGCCAAGGCCATGGTGCATCAGCCGCCGGTGCTGGTGCTCGACGAGCCCACCGCCGGCGTCGACATCGAGCTGCGCCAGCAGCTCTGGGCCAACGTGCGCGAACTGAACCGCGCCGGCACCACGGTGCTGCTGACCACGCACTACCTGGAAGAGGCCGAGGAGCTCTGTGACCGCATCGCCATCATCAACCACGGCAAGGTGATCGCCTGCGACGACACCGAGAGCCTGCTGGCGCGCGTCGACAACAAGGCCCTGACGCTGATCTTCGACCGCGAACTGGAGAGCGTGCCAGACTGCCTGACCGCCTTCAATCCGGAGCAGACCGGGCGGCGGCGCCTGCAGTTCCATTACCACGCCAGCGAAAGCCCGGTGCCGCAGATTCTGGACGCGGTCTGCGCGGCCGGGCTCTCGGTGATCGACATGTCGACCGAGGAAGCCGATCTGGAGGACATCTTCCTGCAGCTCACCCGCGGCGCGCACGACACGCCGCCCGAAGGCTCCGCCGGCAGCGACGATGCGGCTGCCTGAGGGATTACGCCTCGCCAGGCCCCGCTTGGCCAACTTAAACCTGGCCGCGCGGCTGCCGGCCCTGCTGCTGATCCCCTTGCTGATCCCCTTGCTGATCCTGGGCGCCTGCGCGCCGCGCGTGGCGCCGCCGGGCCCGGGCCTGGCCGCCACCGGCCTCACCGCGCCCGCCTTCACCGAAGAAAACTTCATCACCGCCGACGGCACGGAACTGCCGCTGCGCCACTGGGCGCCGCGGGAAGGGGAGGCGGCCGCGCGCGGCGTGGTCCTGGCGCTGCACGGCTTCAACGACTACAGCCACGCCTTTGCGGAGTCCGGCCCGGCGCTGGCCGCCCAGGGCCTGCTCGTCTACGCCTACGACCAGCGCGGCTTCGGCGAGGCGCCGCACCGCGGGCTCTGGGCCGGGGTCGAGGTGCTGACCGGCGACCTTGCCGAGGCCGCCGCGCTGCTGCGCCGCCGCCATCCCGGGCTACCGCTCTACCTGCTGGGCGAGTCGATGGGCGGAGCCGTGATCCTGGCCGCCCTGGGCGGACCCGACGCGCGCCCCGAGGTCAGCCAAGCCGACGGCGTCATCCTGGCCGCCCCGGCGGTCTGGGCACGCTCGACCATGCCGTTCCACCAGCGCGCCGCCCTGTGGCTCGGCGCGCGGCTGTTTCCCTGGGCCAAGTTCACCGGCCGGGGCCTGGGCATCCAGGCCTCCGACAACATCGAGATGCTGCGCGCCCTGGGCCGCGACCCGCTGTTCATCAAGGAGACCCGGACCGATGCGATCTACGGCCTCGTCAACCTGATGGACGCCGCCCTGGCCGCCGCGCCCGAGGTGAAGACCCCCACCCTGCTGCTCTACGGCGAGAAGGACGAGGTGGTGCCGGCCGAGCCGGTGTTCGCCTTCTGGCGCCACCTGCCGCCCGAGGCCGAGACCCGGACCCCGGGGCGCCGGCGCTTCGCCCTCTATCCCGAGGGTTGGCACATGCTGCTGCGCGACCTGCAGGCCCAGGTGGTGATCGACGATATTGCCGCCTGGACCGGCGACAGGGCGGCGCCGCTGCCTTCCGGCGCCGAGGAAACCGCGGCCGCCGCCCTGAAGGGCGCGGCAGAAGGCGGGGCAGAGGACGGCGAAAAGGCCGGGGATGGGGCCGAGGGCGATGCCGCCGCCGCGGCCTGCGAGGCCGCCGCCTGCTGAAATCGTCGGATTTCCGGGCCCCGCAAAGCCCTTTGCGCCCCTCGGGTTCTTGCAGTATTGTCCCGGCGTTTCTTGGGGCCGTTCCATCAGGGACCGCCCGGCCCCGCTCACGGGGACCCGTAGCTCAGCTGGATAGAGCGCTGCCCTCCGAAGGCAGAGGTCACAGGTTCGAATCCTGTCGGGTCCGCCAGACCCCCTGAAACTCCGAACCGCTAGCCCCTACAACGCTGCGCGCATGACCGCGATGAGGTCGTCGGCGAAGTTCGCGGTGGTGAACTCGGTGAGCGCCTTCCGGCGGCCGGCCTCGGCGATGGCCTGGGCATCGTCGAGACGCTCGCGGAAATAGGGCTGCAGGCCGGAGGGATCGCAGTCGTCCATGAAGAGGATCTCCTTGCCCTCGCCGAAGCGTTCGGCCAGGTAGCTGTTCTTGTCGGAGATCACGCAGGCGCCCAGCAACATGGCGTTGCTCACCCGCTCCGTCACGACGGTGGTGTAGGTCGGCGTCACGTTGATGGCGAACTTGGCGGCGAGGAAGAGCCGGCGGGCGCGCGCGGCCTCGACGGCGCCGACCAGCTCGATGTTGGGGCGCTGTTCCAGCCCCGGAATCATGGAGCGGCGTGTCGGATTCCAGGTGACGACGATGCGCAACGCCGGGTCCAGTCGCGCCAGCCCGGCGACGGTGTTCAGGCGGCGGTCGAGGCGAATGCGCAGGTCGAGGCAGGACAGCACCAGCATCACCGAGAGGTCGACCTTGGACATCGGGTGACTGAGCCTCGGCGGCTCGCCGAAGTGGCGCGTGCAGGAGTCCAGGAACAGCGTCAGCATGGAGCCGTCGCGCAGGGTCAGCCCGGTCTCGTAGACCTCGTCGATCACCTTGACCATGGGGCTCCCGGTTCTGACGTATTGCGCCCGCAGCTGCTCCACCGTGGGCGTCGTCTGGTTGAAGCCGCAGGACATGAAGACGTCGAGCGGCCTCTCGGCCAGGAGACGGATTTCCTCCGCCGCCGGCGGGACCTCGGTCACCACCGCCGCGACGGTGTGGAAATGACTGAGGCGCGGATTGACGAAGCGGGCCTCGGCCTCGAACTCCGGCGTCGGCGCGACGAAATGCGCGGTCTGCGAGGCTCCCTCGATGCGCGGCCACATGAAGCGGGAGAAGGGATGGTCCTGCAGCATCGCGAAGACCGGCCGGTCCAGCACCTCGAAGAGGTTGCGGCGTGCGGGACCGCCGGCCTCGGAGTAGGTCAGGGAGAGGTCGTAGAAGCGATGCCCCAGGTAGAGGGCGGTGTGGGGCTCGGCCACGCAGGTCATGATCTGGCGCTGGAAATCGGCGCTGCCGCCGTCCAGGATCACGTGTTCCAGCCCGCGCGCCTCGATGGCCGCGCCCAGCAGTTCGACCGCGTTGCGCATGACATTGTGATTGAAGGTGCCGTCCGGCAGGACGCTGACCACCCGCTGCAGGTCGGACATTGCTAAGGCTTCCCCAGTGGACAGGAAGGGCGCCCGGCCGTCAGACGGCGGAAAACCGCGCACCCCCCGATATGTCGCGGCACCGCATGGGGCGTTTTCCGGGCGACTTTGTCAACAACCCACAGGGCGGCTTTCGGCGATCCCTGGAATCCCGCGCCGGCGGTCTGCGAAAAACTCCTGGCCCGCCCGCGGCCAGGGGCCGCTAGACTGTGCGGGACGAACCGATTCGCCCTTGCCCGGCCGGAAGACACGACCCGAAAGCCCAGACCGATGACGCCCCCCACCGCCCCTGATGCTTCCCGAAGCGCCCCGCGCAAGGTGGTGCTGTTCGGCGCCGGTGACTTCGCCAGCCTGGTCTGGTTCTGCCTGACCCACGACAGCCCGCACGAAGTGGTGGGCTTCACCGTCGACGGCGCGGCCTTGAAGAGCGGGCGCCTGCACGGCCTGCCGGTGGTGCCCTTCGAGAACCTGGAGCAGCACTTCGCGCCGCAGGACCACGACCTGCTGCTCGCCGTCGGCCCGCACCAGGTGAACGGGCTGCGCGCAGATCGCTACGAGGCGGCAAGGGCCCGGGGCTACGGCTTCGCCAGCTACGTCGCCAGCGGCGCGCGCAGCTGGCCGGACCTGTCGCTCGGCCCCGGCAGCCTGGTCTTCGAGAACGCGGTGATCGAGCCCTTTGCGGAGATCGGCGCCAACTGCGTCATCCGCGCCGGGGCGCAGATCTCGCATCATGCCCGCATCAGCGACCATGCTTTCCTGGCCCCCGGCGTGACCCTGGCCGGGGGGTGCCGGATCGGCACGCGGAGTTTCCTGGGGGTGAGGGCGACGCTGCGCGACGGCATCACCGTGGCCGACCGCTGTATCGTCGCCGCCGGCGCCCTGGTGGCCCGCTCGACCGAGCCCGGCGGCCTCTACGTCGGCGTGCCGGCGCGGCGCAGCGGCGACGCCGAAGGCGTGAAGATCTTCTCCTAGAGCGTCCCCGCCGCGTCCGGGCGGGCGCGGACAAGTTGCTCCGACCGTTTTAGATAGATCAACTTATCCTCGACCAGGTGTTTCCCTCTGACAGAGGATTGACCTAGATCACCGCTTCCATCACCGAGACGATTTCGTCGGCCAGGCGGGGAATGGAGAAGTCCGCCAGGACCCTTTCCCGCCCGCGCGCGGCGATGGCCTGCGCCGCGTCCTGCTGTGTCATCAGGAAATCGTTGAGCGGACGCGCGTCGAAGCCCTTCATGAAGAGAATTTCGTGACCCTCGGTGAAAACGCCGGCGGTATGGGCCGACTTGTCGGAAATGACACAGCAGCCATGCGCCATGGCGTTGCGCACCCGCTCGCTGACCAGTGAGACGTAAGTGGGATTGACGTTGACGACGAACTTGGAAGACAGGTAGAGGCGCTGCGCTTCGCCGGCATCGACCTTGCCGAGGTATTCGATGTTCGGGCAGTCCTGCAGCTCGGCGATGTCACCGCGCTGATGTTCCATCATCGTAACCGCGATGCGCAGGCGGCGGTCCAGGCCGGCCAAACTTGCTAGCGCACTGAACCTGCGGTCGCACCTGATCTTCACATCGGTGGCGGAGAGCACCAGCAGCGCCTGCATGTCCCGCTCGGTCAGCGGCGTGGAAACCGAGAACGACTTCCCGGTGTGCCGCTCGCAGGCCTCCAGAAAGATGTCCAGCAGAGGCCGGTCACGCTCCATCAAGCCGCGCTCGTAGAGCTCATCGATGAGGCCCACGACAGGGCTGCCCCGATCCTTGTACTGCTGCCGGATATCTTCCATGGAGGGCACGGCGCCGTTGAAGCTGCAGGGCATGAAGACGTCGATGGGCCGCTCCTCGAAGGGCCGGATGTCCTTCGGGTCCGGCAGCGGGACCGTCAGCGACGGCGTGACGGGGTGGAAGTTGGTCAGCCGTGCGTTGAGGAACTTGGCTTCACGCTCGAACTCCGGCGTCGGCGTAAAGAAATGCGTCGTCGGCGAGGCGTCGTCGAGGCGCGCCCACATAAAGCGGCTGAAGGGATGGTCGGCCAGACGGGCGAAGACCGGCCGGTCAAGCGCCTCGAAGAGGTTGGCGCGCTCGTCGCTATGGATCTCGGAATGGACGAGGCCCATGTCGTAGAAGCGATGGCCCGCGTAGACGGCCGTGGCCGGGTCGGCGGCGAGCTTCAGAAGGTTGCGCCGGAAGTCGGGCGCACCGCTGTCGAGCGCCACATGCTCCAGGCCGCGAGCCTCGATCGCCGCGCCGAGCTCGGCGACGAAGATCGGCAGGAGGTTGTGGTTGAAGTCCCCCTTCGGCACCAAGGTGACGACGCGCTGCAGTCTCGACATGACGTTCTCGCTGCCGCGGGTCAGCCGGCGGGCTGCGCCACGGCGTGGTGCAGCGCCCCGGCGATTTCCGCCATCGCCGCCGGCGACAGCTCCGGATGGTAGGGCAAGGCCAGCGTGCGCCGGGCCAGGTCCTCGGTGACCGGCAATGGCTGGCGCGGTTCGTCCGCATAGACCGGCTGGGCATGGCAGCCGCCGCCCCACCACTGCCGTGCTTCGATGCCGCCGCGGTGCAGCTGCGCGATCACCTGCTGCGCGCGGGGATGCGCCAGCAGCAGGTTGCAGGTCGAGCTGACGGCGCTGCGCCGAAAGGGCGGCGCCAGCTCGAACCCTCCGGGGCCTGCCGCAAGAGCCTGGCGGAAATTCTCGCCCAGCCGCAGGAAGGCGCGGCGGGTCTGCGGCCAGGCATCGAGCGCGGCGAGGCCGACCGCGGCGCCGTACTCGCTGAGTTTGGCGTTGCTGCCGCGCCAGGCGGCGGCATGGTGCTGGTCGAAGCCGAAGTTGGAACGCCGCCGGATCGCTTCACCCTGGGCGGCGGTCTCGCTGATCACGAAGCCGCCCTCGCCGATACCCAGCGGCTTGGTCGCGTGCAGGCTGACCACCGCGGGGGCCGAAGCCGGCGTCACCGTGTCGAAGGCCGCGGCGGCGTCGGTGATCACCGGCAGGTCGTGACGGCGGCGGAAGGCGGCCCAGGCGGAGGCGTCGACCTGGTCCCCGAAGGCGGCCACGGTCAGCACGGCGCCGACCGCTCCCGGCGCCGCCGGCAGCGCGGCCTCGACGATTTCCGGCGTCAGCTGCCAGGTCTGTGAATCGACGTCCAGGAACCAGGGGACCAGTCCGGCCTGGCGCACCGCCGCGGCCGTGGCGACGAAGGTCCAGCTCGGCAAAGCGCAGAGGCTGCCCTGCGGCAGTTCGTAGGAGTCCAGAACCAGAATCAGCCCGAGAGTACAGTTGGCCACAGCGGTCACCCGCTCCGCCTCCAGGCCGTAGTGCGCAGCCAGGCGCGCTTCGAAGCGCCGCGAAAGGGGACCGAAGTTCGTGTACCAGCGGTTCCGGTCAATCTCCTCGAGATAGGGCAGCAGAGCCGCGGCGCTCGGCAGGCGCGGAGAATAGGTTCGATGGATGAAACCGGGCGCGGACTGCGACGCCATGGCGGCTCCTTCAAGGCTGACCGGCGTCCTGGAGAAAGGACGAGGCAGGGTTTAGCACAAGATTACCTTAGGTTCCCGTAAAGAAGGCCCCGCCGCGCCAAGAGGGCAGCCCCTGCCGCTTCATTATTCCTGCGCGAGCAATAAAGACTTTCCCATTCTCCGGCTTCTGTGGGCCGGAGAAACTCTCTAGGGGTTGGGCGGCGCGCGAGACCCGGCTCCACCTGCCGACACCAAGGAGACTTGACCGATGCCCGAAACCGAAAGCGCCGGATCGCCGGCAACGCCCCCCGTGACCAGGGGCGCCCACCATGTCGGCCTGACCGTGCCGGACCTGGCCCAGGCCCGCACCTTCTTCCTCGACGTCCTGGGCTTCGCCCAGGTCGGCGAGAAACCGGACTACCCGGCGGTCTTCGTCTCCGACGGCGTCCTCATGATCACCCTCTGGCAGGCGGCGGACCCGCAAGGCGCCGTGCCCTTCGACCGCAAGAACGTCATCGGCCTGCACCACCTGGCTCTGCAGGTCGAAAACGGCGCGGCCCTGGAGGCCCTGCACGACAAGCTGGCCGCGACCCAGGGCGTAGCCGTCGAGTTCGCGCCGGAGCCCCTGGGCGGCAGCGCCATCCGCCACATGATGTGCACCATTCCCGGCGGCATCCGCGTCGAGTTCATCGCCCCCTAAGGCGGAAAGGGCGGGCCTGTCCGCCAGCGTGTTTTTGCGCTCTCTCGCGCCAATCTCTGATTGAAAATCGCCGCCGCCTGGGCAATCCTTCCTCCGAATTCGGGTTTTCGCCGCGGCTTTCGCTTTGGCCGCTTTCGGGGTGGGGCAGCTATGCACATCGTCCTGGCGGTCCTGGGGATCGCCGCCGGTATCGGAATCTGGCTGTGGCGCGCCCATATGGCCGCGCGGGCGGCGGGCGAGCTGATGGAAACCGCCGACGATATCCGCGCCGCCCTGCGCCGCTTCGGCTACCGCCGCAAGGCCAACGTCAGTCCCCTGGACGGCATCGACGATGCGCGCCTGGCCGCCGCCGGCATCCTGGCCGCCTTCGCCAACATGGAAGGCGGCATCGGCCGCGCCGAGATCGAGGCGATTTGCGAGGAGTGCCGCCGCGCCTTCAAGACCGACAGCGCCGAGGCCGCGCAGATCGGCGCCTACGGACGCTGGCTGGTGCAGCAGTCGGCCAACATGGACGAAGCCGTGCGTCGCCTCGCCCGCAACCTGGAAGGCAAGCTGGACGAGGCCGAGAAGGGTCAGCTCCTGGAGATGATCGAGCGCGTCGCCTCCATCGACGACGGCGCGCTGACCGACGGGCAGCGCTATACGCTGGCCCAACTCGCCCGCCAGCTGAGCTGACCGCCCGGGCGGCGCGGTCTAAGCCGTGCGCTCCTTCGCCTCCACCAGGATCCAGTCGCGGAAGGCCTTGGCCTGCGGGCTGAGCGGCTGGTCGCTGGGGATCAGCAGGTAGAAGGATTGCTCGGAGCGCAGCAGCGCCTCGATCGGCCGCACCAGCTGGCCGCGCGCCAGGAAGTCCTCCGCCAGGCGCCCGCCGCCCAGGGCGATGCCCTGGCCGTCCAGCACCGCCTGGGTCAGCACCAGGTAGTTGTCGAACTCCAGGCTCGGCCCGCGCGCCGGCGCGGTGACGCCCATGGCCGCCAGCCAAGCCTCCCAGCTCACCCAGTTGCGGTCGTACTCCACCAGGTGCAGCAGGGTTTCCTCCAGCAGGTCGGTAACCGACTGCAGCGGGCGGCGGCGCGCCATGTAGCTGGGCGCGCAGACCGGAAAGACGTGGTTGTCGAGCAGGTGCAGGGTCTCCACCCCGCCCCAGTTGCCGCGCCCATAGCGCACCGCCAGGTCGATGCCGGAAGCGGTGAGATCGCGCACCGGCGCCGAGGCGACGAGGCGCAGCTGCACCTCCGGATGGGCGGCGCGGAACTTCGCCACCCGTGACATGAGCCAGTAGTTGGCGAAGGTGACGCTGGTGGAGACCGTCAGCTCCCCCGCGCGGCGCACCCGGCGCAGGTCGGCGGCGGTGGTGGCGATGTGGCCCAGGCCCATGGTGACCGCCTCGTGCAGGCGCTGACCCGGCGCGGTCAGCCGCAGGCCGCGGGCCTGGCGCTCGAAGAGCTGGACCCCGAGGTTGTCTTCCAGCAGGTGGACCTGCCGGCTGACCGCCGCCTGGGTCACCCTGAGTTCGGCCGCCGCCCGGGTGAAGTTGAGATGCCGCGCCGCCGCCTCGAAGGTCACCAGGGAGTTCGCCGGCGGCAGCTTGCCTCTGAGTTTTACCATTACAAAACCTTATGCCTTGATGAGAATTGGTGCAATTCCCGAGGCCCCGTCTTTTACGGTCTAATAACCCTCGCTACAGGCAGTCGAGCGCGAATCAACTGGACTTTCCGGCGATCCAGGGCGGTCCGCCGGACAGACCGCCGCGGGACCGCAAGCCCCAAGAAAAAGCTATATGACGTCGTCGAAACAGCCAGTCGAGGAGGAGGAGAGATGAAAGTCTGCATCTACGGCGCCGGCGCCATCGGCGGCTATCTCGGCGCGCAGCTGGCCCAGGCCCCCGGCGTCCAGGTCTCCCTCGTCGCCCGTGGCGCCCACCTGGCGGCGCTGCGCGAGAACGGCCTGAAGCTGCTGATCGAGGGCCAGGAGAAGCTGGTCCGCATCGCCGCCACCGACGATCCGGCCCGGCTGGGCCCGCAGGACTACGTCATCGTGGCGCTGAAGGCGCACCAGGCCTGGGAAGCGGCCGAGCACATGGCGCCCCTGCTGGGCCCCGACACGGCGGTGGTGACCTGTCAGAACGGCGTGCCCTGGTGGTACTTCCACGCCCTGGGCGGCGACTACGCCGAGCGCCGCCTGGCCAGCCTCGACCCCGACGACCGCCAGTGGCGCCTGGTCGGCCCGCGCCGCGCCATCGGCTGCGTGGTCTATCCAGCGACAGAGATCGTGGCGCCCGGCGTCGTCAAGCACATCTACGGCGACAAGTTCGCCCTGGGGGAGCCCGACGGCAGCCTCTCCCAGCGCTGCCTGGCGCTCAGCGAGGCCCTGGAGACCGGCGGCCTGAAGGCGCCGGTGCTGGAGAACATCCGCGACGAGATCTGGCTGAAGCTGTGGGGCAACCTCTGCTTCAACCCGATCAGCGCGCTGACCCGCGCCACCCTGGACGTGGTCGCCAGCGACCCCGGGACCCGCGCCCTGGCCAGGGCCATGATGGCCGAGGCCGAGGCCATCGCCCGGGCGCTGGGGGCCGACTTCCGCGTCGACGTGGAACGGCGTATCAACGGCGCGGCGCGCGTCGGCGCGCATCGCACCTCCATGCTGCAGGACCTGGAGCGCGGCCGGCCGCTGGAGATCGACGCCCTCTTGACCGCGGTGCAGGAGATGGGCCGCCTGACCGGCGCCGCGACCCCCTACATCGACTCCGTCCTCGCCCTGGTGCAGCAGCTCGGCCGCAGCCAGGGTCTCTATCCCGTGTTTCCCGAGCAACCCGCCGCTGCCGCGGCCTGAGTCCTGCCGGTCTGACCAGCGGCAGGAAGGGCAGCACCAAGCGCAGCGACTGGCTGCACTTTCCGACCTCACTCCGGCCGGTACCGCGTCAGCGGTGCCGGCCTTTTCTTTCCGGCTTGCACCGGCAAAGGAGGTTCACTCCTTCAGGGCGGTCAGTCTTTCTGAGTCTGGGGCTCGAGACGCAGGCGCAGGGAGGCGAAGCGCAGGTCCTGGGCGCGCAGGTCCTCCGGCACCGCGGCGAGCAGTGCCGCCGCGTCGTCGTGCCGGTTCAGCTCCAGGTGCGCTTCGATGCGGGCGACGATGAGATCGGTCAGATGGCTGCGGTGCCGGGCGTCTTCCAGCCACGGCAAGGCCTCGTCAAGCAGGTTCAGGATGGCGACGTAGTCACCGTTGCTGCGCAGCGCGGTGATGGCGAAGTGAGCGCTGCGTCCGGCGGTGTTCACATAGACCTGCGCCGGGCCGGCGCCGTGCTGGTCGAAGAGCTGCCGGCAGACCTGATAGCAGGCCAGCGCCAAAATCAGACTGGTTTCGGAATCGCGGCTGCCGACGCAATCGGCGGTCACCTGGTCCAGCGCCACCACGGCAATGCTGGGTTCATCGGAGCCGGCCAGCTGCAGCGCGACGTCGCGGGTCATGGTCGCGGGCAGAGCGGCCAGGACGGCCTGCCGGTCCCGCGGGGTTCCCACCGTGAAGGCCTGAACGATCGCGCTGGTGTCTAGCCCCATGCACTGCCCCCTGTCCAGGATGCCCTCGCACAACGGCGACCCAAGAGCGCCGCCCCGAAGGCACCTCCCGAAGGCCCCCTACAGCTTCATCACGGGGCTCGCTGCACCAAGTATGAGAAGTGCCCGCGCCGAGGGTCAATCGCCCCAAGGGGGTAGCCCGAAGGGGCGCAGCCGGCAGCCGCTGCCGGTGCACAGGGTGGGAAATCCCGGGGTCAGGCGGGGATCAGTGCGGGTTCAATCGGCTTCCTGGCGGCTTTTCGCCTCCTCTTCCGCTTCGCTCAAGGCCGGCATATGCGCGCGCATGAAATAGATCTGGGAGACGACGAAGACGAAGGTGAGCGCGAGAATGCCGAAGACCTTGAAAGTGACCCAGAGGTCCGTCGACTGGGTGCGCCAGACGATTTCGTTCAAGGCGGCCATGGCGACGAAGAAGAGGGCGAAGCGGAAAGAGAGCTTGTGCCAGCCTTCGTCGTCCAGCGGCCAGGCCGTGCCGAGCAGCGGTTTCAGCAGCGGCCGCTTGAACAGCAACCCGCCGAACAGCACCACCGCGAAGAAAAGCTGCACGATGGTCGGCTTCATCTTGAAGAAGCTCTCGTCCTGCAGCCACAGCGTCAGGCCGCCGAACACGCCGATGACGACCGCCGTCACCAGGGGCATCGGCGGTATCCGGCGCTCGATCGCCAGCGCCAGCCCCAGGGCCACGGCGGTCGTCACCATGATGGCCACCGTCGCGGCCATCAGGCCGTTCAGCCAGTAGACCGCGAAGAAGGCCGCCAGGGGGCCGTAGTCCACCAGCGGGCGCAGCCAGGACGGGCCGGTCTTCGACCCTGCTTCCTTCCCGGTCTCCGACCCGAGTTCCGGCGGGGATGACGCCATTGCGAGAAACCTCCGATACGCGACGTTTGCTTCAAGGCGAATATAGGGACCCGGCGCGGTGAATGCACCCCGCCCGGCGCACCCAACCCTGCCGTTTGTTCCTGCCGGCGCAATCAACGTGAAGCCGCGGGGCCGGCTGACGGCCCCCGCCGCAAAGCCGCCGTGGGCCTGCCGAATATGGCGGATTTGTGCGAAGTTTTAGGAAGCCCTTAAGAGCTTCTTAAAAGCTGCTGTGACAATCTCTGGATCAACCAGTGACAGATGGCAGGGAGCAAGGCCCATGTTCCAGCAGACCGCAACGCCGGAAGAAATCAACCAGGCCGCCGTTCACGTTCCCGCCGCCTTGTCCGCCGCGCCCGACAAGAAGGGCGCCCCGCGCGATCCCTTCATCGACCACTACTTCAAACGCATCGACCCGCGCCTCGCCGAGACCTTCACGCCGGAACAGCGCGAAGCGATCAAGACCATGTTCGGCGCCCGCGGCATGGCGCAACACGCGGTGGAGATCCGCCGCTCCCTGCCGATCGGCCGGCGCCGCTACTATCTGGTGCTGCTGCTGGGCCGCGAGCGCCGCACCTTCGGCCGCCTCAACAGAGAGGGGGCGATCTCCGGCTCCTTCAACCTGCTGGGCTACGCCATCACCGCCGCGCTGTGGACTCTGCCCGCGGCCGGCGCCGCGCTGCTGCTGCAGGCCATTCTCTGAAGCAACTTTCCCTGATGCCTTTGGCATGAGGGCGTCAGTATGAGCTCCGCCCCCGAATGACAGCCGGCGGGCGCCGGGCTATGCTCGGGCCATGCCCGTCCCACCGAACAGCCACCTGGCCATGATGAAGGCCGATCCGGCGGTCGATCCGGCCGGCGAGCTGACCCGCGCCAACGCCGCCGGCCTGATCGCCCGAGGCCTGACCCGCAGCTTCGCCGCCCACGGCCTGGTGAGCCTGCCGGAGTTCACCCTGCGCTCGGGCCGCCGCGCCGATCTCTTCTGCCTTGACGCCAAGAGCCGTATCACCATCGTCGAGATCAAGTCGAGCGTGGAGGACTTCCGTACCGACCAGAAATGGCCGGACTACCTGGACTACTGCGACTACTTCTACTTCGCGGTGCCGGAGAGCTTCCCCCGGGAACTGATCCCCGAGGACCAGGGGCTGATGGTGGCCGACGGCTACGGCGCCACGGTGATCCGCGAGTCCGCCGACTTCACCCTCAACGCCGCGCGGCGCCGCGCCCTGGTGCTGCAGTTCGCGCAGCTCGCGGCCCAGCGCCTGCAGGGCCTGATCGACCCGGACGCCCTGCCCGGCGCGCTCGAAAGTTTCTGAGAGAAAGCGTCAGAGCAAGAACGCCGGTGACGCAGCGGCGGTCAGCTGCCGCCCAGGCGCGCGATCGTGGCCGTGGTGGAGTGGCCCGGCGCCAGCTCGGCCAGCACGACCTTCCCGCCATAGGCCTGCACGATGTCCGCGCCCACCACCTGATCGACGCTGTAGTCGGCGCCCTTGACCAGCACGTCGGGCTTCAGCGCCTCGATCAGCGCCAGCGGCGTGTCCTCGCCGAAGATCACCACGCGGCTGACACTGGCCAGCGAGGCCAGCACCGCAGCCCGCGCGGCCTCGCCCTGCACCGGGCGCGCCTCCCCCTTCAGCCGGCGCACCGAGGCGTCGCTGTTGAGGCCGACAATGAGGCGGTCGCAGGCGGCGCGCGCCTGCTCCAGCAGCGAGACGTGGCCCGGATGCAGCAGGTCGAAGCAGCCGTTGGTGAAGCCGATCTTCAGACCCGCCTTGCGCCACTGCGCGACCTGTTCGCCGAGGCTGTCGAGGTCGACCACCTTGGCCTCGGCAGCCAGCAGGTCGGAGGCGTGGAGCGCACGCAGTATCTCGCCCGGCCGCGCCACGGCGGTGCCGAGCTTGCCGACCACGATGGCCGCCGCCACGTTGGCGAGCTGCGCCGCGGTCACCGGGTCCAGGCCCGCGCCCAGGGCGGCGGCGAAAGCGGCGACCACGGTGTCGCCGGCGCCGGAGACGTCATAGACCTCCCGCGCCTCCGCGTTCAGGTGACTGACATCCTGACCGCCCGCGCCGGAAACCAGCGTCATGCCCTGTTCGCTGCGCGTGGCCAGCACCGCGCCGATGCCGCTGTCGATGATGACCTTGCGCGCCGCGGCCGCCACCGCGTCGTCGTCGCCGGTGGGAAGACCGCTGGCCTCGGCCAGCTCGCGGCGGTTGGGCGTCACCCAGGCGGCGCCGCGGTAGCGGGCGAAGTCGCGGCCCTTGGGATCGACGATGACCGGGCAGCCGCGCTCGGCCGCCGCCGTCACCACGGCGGCGATCAGCGCCTCATCGAGCAGGCCCTTGCCGTAATCGGAGAGAATAACGGCGGAGGCCTTGGCCAGCGCCGCCAGGGCCGCGGCCTTCACGCGGGCCTGCGTATCGCTGTCCAGGTCGCCCTCCGGTTCCCGGTCGACCCGCAGCAACTGCTGGCCGGCGGCGATGAAGCGGTCCTTCATGGTGGTGCGCCGCGCCGGCGCGCGCAGCAGCTCGATCTCGCCCGTCACCGGTTCCAGACAGGTCCGCGCCAGTGCCTCGACCTCGGCGCCGGCCGCATCCTCGCCGACCACGGCGATGCAGTGCGGCCGCGCGCCCAGCGCCGCCAGGTTGCGCAGCACGTTGCCGGCGCCGCCCAGCATGGCGCTTTCCTGGGTGATGCGCAGCACCGGGATCGGCGCCTCGGGCGAGATCCGCTCCACGCCGCCGTAGAGGAAGCGGTCCAGCATGATGTCGCCCAGCACCAGCACGGGCACGCCGGCGAGCTGCTCCAGCGCGGCGGCCAGATCCGGGCGCTCCGGAACCGGGAAAGGCGCTTCGCCGCTGTCCGCTCTCTTGTCCATGCCTGCCTGCCGCATTCCGCCGGTTTGAGGGCTCTTGGTTGAACGAATACCGGGATGGTCGCCTATTCGGCACTTCCCGGCACCCGCCCCTGGCCGTTGCCCTACTGGATCATGCGAAAGCAGGCAAGTGAAACCGCGCCGTCTGTCCGTTTCGTCTAGAAATGATGACGCCGGGGCAGGGTGCAAACAGAGAGTTAACCAAATCGAAAGCGTGAAGTCCCTATGCTCTCAAGGGGTTCAACAACGTGAACCGCACCTCGGGAGCCGTTTTCGAAGATGACGTCAGGATCTAGCCAGCAACCGCGCTTGCAGGAACAAGCCCTGCTGAACCACATCAGGCGCCTGGAGCGGTCCCGCGGCGATACCTTCGCCGTCCAGATCCATCTCTCCAAGCTGATCACCTTCCTGCGGCTGCCCGAGTGCCTGGACGTCGTGCGCACCATGATGGCCCGCGAGGCCAAGAAGGTCGACGCCAGCCTCTTCGCCCTGTTCAACAACGACCTCTTCGTCGTCTACAACCGCGATTCGCTGACCAAGATGGACGAGGCGCTGGCGCGGGTCTGCCAGATCCTGGGCAACGATCCCTTCTTCGCCGAGGAGGCCGAGGCGCAGCAGGCGTTCTGCACCTACTTCAACCTGGACACCCAGTTCGAGGACGTGGTCGAGCAGGTCAAGGACCTGGTGCAGCAACATGCCGATCAGCAGATTCTGGCGCGCACCCAGCGGCGCGACGACAGCGCCAGCAAGCCGCTGGACCCCAACAACCTAGCCGCCATCCAGAAGGCCATCGCCCAGGCCGATCTCTCCACCATGACCAGCCGCCAGGCGATCTGCGATGTCGGCGACAGCGGCCGGCCGCAGCCGCTGTTCTACGAGCTCTTTACCTCCATCGGCGCGCTGCAGCAGGCGCTGCTGCCGGACCAGAACCTGTATTCCGACCGCTGGCTGTTCCAGTACCTGACGACCAAGCTGGACGAGCGCATGCTTGCCTGGCTGATCAAGAACGACGACTCGACGCTGAAGCGTTCCTTCAGCCTGAACATCAACATCGCCAGCGTGCTGTCGCCGCGCTTCCTGGAGTTCGACGCGCTGCTCGACAAGGAGCGGCGCAACACCATCGTCATCGAGCTGCAGAAGATCGACGTCTTCGCCGACATCGCGCGCTTCCTCTTCGCCAAGGAGTTTCTGCTCGACCGCGGCTACCGCATCTGCCTGGACGGCCTGACGACGCTGTCGCTGCCCTTCGTCGACCGCCGCATGCTGGGCTTCGAGCTGGTGAAGCTGCACTGGACGCCGCAGCTGCGCCAGCAGCTGGAGGGCAAGGACGGCGGGCGCCTGCGCGAGGCCATCGAAGCCACCAACCCGCGCCGCATCATCATGATGCGCTGCGAGACCGACGACGCCATCGAGCTGGGCCACGAGCTCGGCATCTCGCTGTTCCAGGGCTATTTCCTGGATCACCTGCTGAAAGAAAAGATCAGCCGCGAGGAAGCGGCCGAGCGCCTGGGCGCCGCCATGACGCGACAGCGCCGCACCGCCGGCCAGCCGCAGACCGCGACCGGCGCCTAGACATTCTTCCCGAACTTGAGGCCAAAAGCCGCGCGACTCAGTTGCGTGGCGCGTACTTGGCCAGAATGCGCTGCAGCGTGCGCCGGTGCATGCGCAGTCGCCGGGCCGTCTCCGAGACGTTGCGGTCGCACTGCTCGTAGACCCGCTGGATGTGTTCCCAGCGCACCCGGTCGGCGGACATGGGATTGCAGGGCGGCGGCGGCAGCGCCTCGCCCCGTTCCAGCAGCGCCGCTTCCACCTGGTCGGCGTCGGCGGGCTTGGGCAGGTAGTCGGTCGCCCCGACCTTCACCGCCGCCACCGCCGTGGCGATGTTGCCGTAGCCGGTCAGCACGATGATGCGCGCATCCTCGCGCGCCTCGCGCAGGCTCTGCACCACCTCCAGACCGGAGCCGTCCTCCAGGCGCAGGTCGACCACCGCGTAGCTGGGCGCAAGGCGGCGCGCCAGGGCCAAACCGTCGGCGACGCTGTAGGCGGTCTGCACCGTGAAGCCGCGTCGCTCCATGGCCCGCGCCAGCCGGTCGCAGAAGCGCTGGTCGTCATCGACGATCAGCAATTCGCGCGGCGCACCCTCGGGCAGGGACGATTCCCTGTCCTGGGGATCGTCCCCATCCCGGGACTCTTCCCTGTCTTGGGTCTCCCCCTGCGGGTCCGAGTGACCTGTCATACCGCCTTCCTCACTTGCCTTTCCAGAAAGCCCTGGAGCACCTGGACCGATCCTCTATCAGGCGGACGCCTTTGATAGAGGATAAATTGGTCCATCTCAAAAGGTCAGGGCACCTCATCCGCCCGGACGCGGATAGGTTGCCCTAGGCCTTCCTGCGTTCACCGGCCAAGAGGCCGCCGTCCATCGTTTCCAATGCCGGCCGGCCCGGCGCCTGGACCACTTCCAGGCTGCCGCGCGGCCAGCGGATCTCCACCACGGCGCCGCCGGCGACGTCGTTCGAGAACTCAAGCGTCGCCCCATGATGGGCCAGCAGCGTGCGGGCGATGAAGACACCGAGGCCCATGTGCTGCTCCTCGCCGCGCCGCCGCGCGCGGGCGCCCGTCGAATAGTAGGGCTCGCCGAGACGGCTGAGAACCGTGACGTCGAAACCCGGCCCATCGTCGGCGATGCGCAGCATCACCGACTCCTCGTCCCAGGTCAGCTCCACCAGCACGCGGTGCCGGGCGAATTGCACCGCGTTCTGGATCAGCGTGCCGACGCCGTGCAGCACCTCGGCGTTGCGCGTCACCGTGGGCTGCGGCGCGCTGCTGTCGACCGCCGGCGCGGCGGTGATCTCCAGCTCCACGCCGTCGCGCCTGTGCGGCGCCGCGGCCGCCTCGACCAGCGCCACCATGGGTAGCTGGTGATAGGGCGAGCCGTCGTCGCCGGCGGGGCGTTCGGCCAGGCCGGCGAGGATGGAGCGGCAGCGCAGCGATTCCGCGTGCAGCAGCTCCACGTCCTCGCGCAGCGGCGAATCCGCCGGCAGTTCGCGCTGCAGTTCGCGGGCCACCACCGCGATGGTGCCCAGCGGCGTGCCGAGTTCGTGCGCCGCGGCCGCGGCCAGGCCGCCCAGAGCCGAAAGCTGCTGTTCGCGCGCCAGGGCCAGCTGCGAGGCCGCCAGCGCCTGCGACATGCGCTGGCTCTCCTGGGCCACGGAGGAGACATAGGAAGCGATGAAGACCACGGCAACGACCAGTGCCGCCCACACGCCGGCGATATAGGTCGGCGACAGGAGGATGCCCGGCGCGGACCAGGGCAGGGGCAGGTACCAGACGCCCAGGAAGGAAACCAGGCAGACCGCCATGGCCGAAAGAATCAGCGTGCTGCGCCGCGACAGCGCCCAGCCGGAGATCACCACCGGCGCCAGGATCAGAATCGAGAAGGGGTTCTGCAGTCCGCCGGTAAGGCACAGCAGCGCCGCCAGCAGCACCAGGTCGAAGCAGAGGTTCCAGAAGGCCTCGCGGTCGCTGGCCCAGGTCGCCGTGGGGCGGGCGAGGCTGATCACCACGTTGAGGGCGCCCGAGACGGCGATCACCGCCATGGCGGGAATGAAGGGAATCTCATAGCCGAGACCGAAGTAGACCACGGCCAGGCTGGTCGCCTGTCCGAGCAGGGCGATCCAGCGGATCAGCACCAGGGTCCTGAGCCGCAGGCGGCCCTGCTGGGTCGCAGCGATCCCCGTTGTCCACCCCGGATCTAGGCTGTGGGTTTCGGCCATGACCCAGAGTTTCGCCGTCGGCGGGGAAATGGCAAGACCCCAGCCAGATCGGTCTTAAAATACTGTAATATCTACTCGTTTTCGCTAGGACCGGAGACCCCGGCGTCGGCGAAGGTGGCCATGCCGTTATGGCAGGCCACCGCCGCCTTCAAGAGCAGCACGGCGACCATGGCGCCCGAGGCCTCGCCCAGGCGCATGTCGAGGTCGACCAGCGGGCGCTTGCCGATGCGCGCCAGCAGCCGCTTGTGGCCCGGCTCGGCGGACATATGGGAGACTTGGCAGTGGTCGAGCGCCTCGGGATCGAGGGCATAGAGCACCGCCGCCGCCGCGGTGCAGGCGTAGCCGTCCAGCATTACCGGGGTGCGGGCCATGCGGGCGGCCAGGATGGCCCCGGCAATGGCCGCCAGTTCGCGTCCGCCCAGGCGGCACAGCACCTGCAGGGGGTCGTCCAGGGCATCGCGGTGCAGGATCACCGCCTTTTCCACCAGGGCCGCCTTTTCGGCACGGCGCACGTCGTCGATGCCGGTGCCCGCGCCGACCCAGTCCGCCGCCTCGCCGCCGAAGAGACCATGGCACAGCGCGGCGGCCGCGGTGGTGTTGCCGATGCCCATCTCGCCCAGCGCCAGCACGTCGATGCCGCTTTCCACCGCCATCATGCCGTAGGCCATGGCCCGCGCGCAGTCTTCCTCGGACATGGCGGGCCCTTCGGAAAGGTCGCCGGTCGGCTCCTCCAGCGCCATCTCGTAGACGCGCAGGTCGGCGTTGGCGAGGCTGCAGAGCTGGTTCACCGCGGCGCCGCCCTCGATGAAGTTCTGCACCATCTGGGCGGTGACCTCCGGTGGGTAGGCGGAGACGCCCTTGGCGGCAACGCCGTGGTTGCCCGCGAAGACCGCGGTATAGGGACGATCGACCGAGGGGGGATTGCGGCCCTGCCAGGTCGCCAGCCAGACCGCCAGGTCCTCCAGACGGCCGAGCGAGCCGGCCGGCTTGGTCAGCTGCGCCTGGCGCTCGCGCGCGATCTCGCCGGCTTCCGCGTCGGCTGCCGGCAGAACCTTCAGCAGTTCGCGGATTTCCTCAAGGCTCGCTATGTCCTCGGCAGCCGCCATGTGAAATAACCTCCTGAACTGCCGCCCCCGGGGCCCTGCATCGGGAACCTTGGGCCGGGGCGGCGTGATGACTTATAACCGGCTGATACAAGAAGGCAAACCAGAGGTCGGTGCGTTCTTCGGGACACGACCCTCAACAGCGGCTAAGCGACGTAAGATGCATTTCCCTTCCCTTTCCGGTTTCTGGTCGCCGCGCCGCTGGGGCGCCGATCTGCTGGAGGCCGCACGGCTGCTGACCCGGCTGCCCCTGCCGCGCCCGACCCAGCCGGGAGCGCGCGCGAGCCATTCCAGCCGCTGCTACCCGCTGGTCGGGGTCGGGGTGGGCCTTGTCGCCGGCCTGGGTTTCGCCGCGGCGGACTGGCTGGCGCTGCCGCCCTTCGCCGCAGCCCTGGCCGCGCTGACGCTTTCCATCCTGGTGACCGGCGCCTTGCACGAGGACGGCCTGGCCGATGTCGCCGACGGCTTCGGCGGCGGGCGCGACCGGGCGCGCAAGCTGGCCATCATGCGTGACAGCCGCATCGGCAGCTATGGCGTGCTGGCGCTGATCCTGGTGCTGGCGGCGCGCGGCGGCAGCCTGATCGCGATCGCCGAGAGCCCCGCCGGATCCTGCGCCGCCGCCGCGGCCCTGGTCGCCGCCCACAGCCTGTCGCGCGCCGGCCTAGCGCCGATCATGTGGGCCCTGCCGCAGGCCCGCAGCGACGGTCTGGCCGCGGCCACCGGGCGGCCCGGCGGCGCCGACGCCCTGGCCGCCGCCGTGATCGGCGCGGTCATCGCCCTGCTGCTGCTCGACCTTGCCGTCACCCTGGTGGCGGTCCTGGCCGTCGCCGTGCTACAGGGCGGGCTGGCGCTGCAGGCAAGGCGCCAGATCGGCGGCGTCACCGGCGACGTGCTGGGCGCCGCCCAGCAACTGGGCGAGGCGGCGGTGCTGCTGGTCGCCTGTGCAAGTCTTTCAGGAGGAAGTTGATGACAATGACGCGCTGGTGGTGGGTCCGCCACGCCCCGGTGACCAGCCATGCCGGAACCGTCTACGGCAACCAGGACGTGCCCTGCGACTGCAGCGACGAGGCGGTGTTCCGCGGCCTGGCCGCGCAGCTGCCCGATGACGCCGTCTGGGTCGTGACGCCGCTCGGCCGCACCCGCGCCACTGCCGAGGCCATCGCCCGCCACCACGGCGCCGTGCCGGGCGCCTTCGAGGTCGAGGCGCGCCTGGCCGAGCAGGACTTCGGCGACTGGCAGGGCCTGACCCACGACGAACTGGCCGCCCAGCGCAGCGGCGCCTGGCACCGCTTCTGGCTGGCGCCCGCCGAGGAGGTGCCGCCGGGCGGCGAGAGCTTCGCCGCCGTCAGCGCCCGCGTGGCCCAGGCCATCGCGGCCTTGACCCGACGCCATGCGGGGCGCGATATCGTCTGTGTCAGCCACGGCGGGCCGATTCGCGCGGCCCTGGGCCATGCCCTCGGCGTCACCCCGGAGCAGGCGCTGGCCTTCTCGGTCGACAACTGCGCGCTGACGCGGCTCGACCACTTCGCCGCGCCGGCGGCGCCGGGGCCGGATCCGGCGGGGGGAGATCTGGGCGGTTCGTGGCGTATTGCCCTGGTGAACGCCCGCGCCCATCTTGCGGCTTAGACGCGATCCCGCGCCGGGAATAACAGCCTGTGCCAGGGAGTCTTAGTTGGAATCACCGCCGTCCGAGAGACATGACAGCAAGCGAAAGCTTCAGGAAGGTTCACCGATGATTGCTTCAGCGACCGCCCGCACCGCGCCAAGGTTTCTCGCTCTGCTCAGCGCCGCCCTGCTGGCGGTGCTGCCCGCCGGTGCCGGGACCGCCCGGGCCGAGAGCGAGTCGGAAGCCCTGGTCACCGAGGCCCGCCTGACCGTCGACAGCCTGATGGCCGACAAGGATTTCTTCGAGCTGCAGAAGTTCATCAGCGACGCCAAGGGCATCTACATCGTGCCGCAGCTGGTGAAGGGCAGCTTTATCCTGGGCGCGGAGGGCGGCACCGGCGTGTTCCTGGCGCGCGGGACCGACGGCAGCTGGTCGCCGCCGGCCTTCTACACCCTGGGCGCCGGTTCCATCGGCTTTCAGATCGGCGGCGAGGTGAAGGAAGTCGTCTTCGTGATCATGAACGACAAGACGGTGGACGCCATGCTGTCGAGCGAGTTCAAGCTGGGCGCCGACGCCTCCCTCACCCTCGGTCCGGTGGGCCGCGGCGTCGAAGCTTCCCGCGGCACCGATTTCTCCTCCGACATCTACGCCTTTTCAAAGTCGGTGGGACTCTTCGCCGGCGGCGCCCTGGAGGGCGCCAAGATCTTCGAGCGCACGTCCCTGAACCAGGAGTACTATGCCGTGGGCGCGACGCCGAAGAACATCGTCATCGAGCGCAAGTTCACCAATACCCAGGCCGACGACCTGCGCGAGCTGCTGCCCTAGAACCGGGTATCGGGCCGCGACAGGGAGCCGCATTGCCCCGGCCGCCTCGCCGGCCTATGTGAGTGCCATGCCTGCCATCCCTGCCGCCGCGCGCTTCGGAGTTTGCTGAGGTCCCATGTCGACGAAAACCCGCGTTATCCTCATCGCCGTGCTGGGCCTGGTGCTGGCCGGCGGCGGTTTTACCCTCTGGCGCGCCGTGCAGCCCGGCGGCATCGTCAGCCAGCAGGGAGAATCCACCGGCAAGGCGCTGATCGGCGGCGCCTTCACGCTGACCGACCAGAGCGGCGCGCGCCGCAGCGAGGCGGACCTGATGGGCCGCTACAGCCTGATCTACTTCGGCTACACCTACTGCCCGGACGTCTGCCCGACCTCGCTCAGCACCATGACCCAGGGCCTCGACATCCTGGCCGAGAGCGACGCGGCCAAAGCGGCGGCGGTGCAGCCGGTCTTCATCACCATCGATCCCGAGCGCGACAGCGTGGAGGTCATGGCCGGCTACGCCGAACACTTCCACCCGCGCCTCCTGGCCCTGACCGGTACGGTCGAAGAGGTCGCCGGGGCCGCCAAGGCCTACCGCATCTACTACCAGAAGGTGGAGGAGCAAGGATCCAGCGACTACCTGATGGACCACTCCTCCATCCTCTATCTCATGGGGCCCGACGGCAGCTACCTGACGCACTTCACCCACGCCAGCACCGCCGAGGACGTCGCCAAGGGCCTGGCCGAGCAGGTCGACCCGGCGCTGGTGGCGGGGAGCTAGTTCCTAGAGGTCGGCGATCCGCCGGCCGCTTTCCGGATCGAAGAAGTGCAGTTCGCCGGGATCGGCGGCCAGCCCCAGGCTCTGCCCCTCGCTGAGTTGCGCGTTGCCGCCCAGACGCAGGGTCAGGGTCGCGTCCTCGTCGCCCAGGGCACGCCCGCCCAGCGTGCCGTGGGCCAGGGTGTCGGCGCCCAGCGTTTCCACCAGCTGTACCTGCATGGCGAAGGTCGCCTCGCCGTCACCGACCGGACGCAGATGCTCCGGGCGCACGCCCAGTATGACGCGGCGGTCCGCCAGGCTGGAAAGCCCGCCGGCGGGCAGGCGGATGTGACTGCCGCCGGCCAGCGCCGCCGCGGCGCCCGCGCCGGGGGTCTTCGCCGGCGGGAAGATAATGGCCGGCGGGCCGGTGAAGCCGGCGGCGGAGAGGCTGGCCGGGCGCTCGTAGACCGCCATGGGCGAGTCGATCTGCTCGGCGTTGCCGGCGTTCATCACGATCAGGCGGTCGGCCATGGTCATGGCCTCCACCTGGTCATGGGTCACGTAGACCGAGGTGGTGCCGAGGCGGCGCTGCAGGCGCTTTATCTCCAGGCGCATCTGCACGCGCAGCTTGGCGTCGAGGTTGGACAGCGGCTCGTCGAAGAGGAAGGCCGCCGGCTGGCGCACGATGGCGCGACCCATGGCGACGCGCTGGCGCTGGCCGCCGGAAAGCTGGCGCGGCTTGCGCTGCAGCAGTTCCTGCAGTTCCAGGATGCCCGCCGCCTCGTTCACGCGGGCGGCGATCTCGGCCTTGGACTTGCCGGCGATCTTCAGGCCGTAGGCCATGTTATCGTAGACCGTCATGTGCGGGTAGAGCGCGTAGTTCTGGAACACCATGGCGATGTCGCGGTCCTTGGGCTCCAGCTTGTTGACCACGCGCTCGCCGATGGAAATCTCGCCCTCTGTGATGACCTCCAGCCCGGCGATCATGCGCAACAGCGTCGACTTGCCGCAGCCCGAGGGGCCAACGATGACGATGAACTCGCCGTCGGCGATGTCGACCGAGACACCGTGGATGACGGCGGTGCTGCCGTAGTTCTTCTTCACATTGCGCAGGGAAATCTCTGCCATGGGGTGCTTTCGTTCTTTTACTTCTCGGTTTCCACCAGGCCCTTCACGAAGAGCCGCTGCATGGCGATCACCACGAAGACCGGCGGGATCATCGCCAGGATCGCGGTGGCCATGATAAGGTGCCACAGCGGCTCGGAGTCCGGCACCGCGACCATGCGCTGAATGCCCATGACGATGGTGTAGTAGGACTCGTCGGTGGTCACCAGCAGCGGCCAGAGGTACTGGTTCCAGCCGTAGATGAAGAGGATGACGAAGAGGGCGGCGACGTTGGTGCGCGACAGCGGCAGCACCACGTCGAAGAAGAAGCGCAAGGCCCCTGCGCCGTCGACCCGCGCCGCCTCCAGCAGCTCATCGGGGATGGTCAGGAAGAACTGGCGGAACAGGAAGGTCGCCGTCGCCGAGGCGATGAGCGGAATGGCCAGGCCCGCGTAGCTGTCAAGCATGCCCAGGTTCGCCACCACCTCGTAGGTCGGCAGGATGCGCACCTCGACCGGCAGCATTAGGGTCATGAAGATGATCCAGAAGGCCGTGGCGCGGAAGGGGAAGCTGAAATAGACGATGGCGTAGGCCGAGATGATGGAGATGGCGATCTTGCCGACGGCGATGGCCAGCGCCATGACCAAGCTGTTCATCATCATCAGCAGCACCGGCGGGCTGCCCGCCGCCTCGACGCCGCCGGTCAGCGCCGAGCCGTAGTTGATCCAGAACTGGTCCCCGGGCCACAGCGGCAGCACGCCGGAGACCAGGCCGTCGACCGGATAGGTCGAGGCGACGAAGGCCAGCCAGATGGGAAAGGCGACGGCCGCCACGCCGAGCAGCAGCACGATGTGCGTGACCAGGGTGACGATCGGGCGGTTCTCGATCATCAGTACTGCACCTTGCGCTCGATGTAGCGGAACTGCACCACGGTCAACGCGATGACGATGAGCATGAGGATCACCGACTGGGCCGCCGAGCCGCCGAGGTCGAGGCCGATGAAGCCGTCGTTATAGACCTTGAAGACCAGGATATTGGTGGCCTGGGCCGGGCCGCCGGAGGTGGTGGCGTGGACGATGCCGAAGGTCTCGAAGAAGGCGTAGACCACATTGACCACCAGCAGGAAGAAGGTGGTCGGCGACAGCAGCGGGAAGATGATGGTCCAGAAGCGCTTCACCGGCCCGGCGCCGTCGATGGCCGCGGCCTCGATCAGCGACTTGGGGATCGCCTGCATGCCGGCCAGGAAGAAGAGGAAGTTGTAGCTGACCTGCTTCCACGACGCGGCGATGATCACCAGGATCATGGCATCGCTGCCGCTGAGGAAGTGGTTCCAGTCATAGCCGAGCTGCCGCAGGGCGTAGGCGAAGACGCCGATGGTGGGGTTGAAGATGAACCACCACAGCACGCCGGCGACGGCGGGGGCCACGGCGTAGGGCCAGATCAGCAGCGTCTTGTAGGCCGTGGCGCCACGCACCACCCGGTCGGCCATGGCGGCCAGGACCAGCGCCGCGATCATCGACAGCGTGGTGACGCCGAGCGAGAAGACGACGGTGGTCTTGAAGGAATTCAGATAGCTGGGATCGGCGAAGAGGTCCTCGAAGTTCTCGAACCAGACAAACTCAGTGCTGAGGCCGAAAGCGTCCTCCAGAAGCACCGACTGGTACAGCGCCTGGGAGGCCGGCCAGATGAAGAAGACCAGCGTGACGATAAGCTGGGGCAGGACCAGGAAATAGGGCAGGACGCGGCCCTGGAAGATCACCCGCTTGTGCTGCATGGAAAGCCGAACCCCGAAAGGCGGGAGGCCGGCCGGGAAACCCGGCCGGCCGTCCTAACCGGAAAAGCCGCTCAGTTGGCGGTCTTTTCGAATTTGCGCAGCAGCGCGTTGCCGCGCTCCACGGCTTCGTCGAGGCCCTCCTGGGCGGTCTTGTCGCCGTTCCAGATGGCCTCCAGCTCCTCGTTGATCACGTCGCGGATCTGCACGAAGTTGCCGAGGCGCAGGCCCTTGGAGTTGGCCGTCGGTTCATGGGCGGTCATCTGCATGATGGCCACGTCGGTGCCCGGGTTCTTGGCGTAGAAGCCCTGCTCCTTGGTCAGCTTGGCCGCGGCGTGGGTGATCGGCAGGTAGCCGGTGAACTGGTGCCAGTCGGCCTGCACTTCCGGCGAGGAGAGGTAGGAGAAGAACCTGGCGACACCCTTGTACTCCTCGTCCGAATGGCCGTTCAGCACCCAGAGGGTGGCGCCGCCGATGATGGAGTTCTGCGGCTTACCCGCCTCCGGCCAGTAAGGCAGCTGGCCGACGCCGAATTCGAAGTCCTTGGCGTTGGCCTTGATGCCCGCGTAGGCCGCCGAGGAGTTCATGTACATGCCGCATTCCTGGTTATAGAACTTCGGCGCCGAGTCCGAGCGGCGGCCGCCGTAGTCGAAGACCTTGTCCTTCTGCCAGGACGCCATGGTGGAGATGTGCTTGACGTGCAGCGGGCTGTTGAAGGCCAGCTCCGTGTCGACGCCCTCAAAGCCGTTGGCCTTGGTGGCGAAGGGCACGTTGTGCCAGGCGCTGAAGTTTTCCAGCTGCACCCAGGATTGCCAGCCCGTGGTGAAGCCGCAGGGATAGCCGGCGGCCTGCAGCTTCTTGGCCGCGGCCTCGACCTCCGGCCAGGTCGCCGGCGGGCTGTCCGGATCCAGGCCGGCCTTCTGGAAGGCGGTCTTGTTGTAATAGAGCACCGGCGTCGAGCTGTTGAAGGGCATCGACAGCATGTTGCCCTCGGCATCGGTGTAGTAGCCGGTGACGGAGGAAAGGTAGTCGGCAGGGTCGAAGGGCTCGCCCGCCTCTTCCATCAGCTGGTAGACCGGCTTGATGGCGCCCTTGGCGGACATCATCGAGGCGGTGCCGACCTCGAAGACCTGAACGATCGCCGGCTGCTGCTCGGCGCGGAAAGCGGCGATGGCGGCGGTCATGGTCTCGGTGTAGTTGCCCTTGTAGACGGGCTTGAGGACGTAATCGCTCTGAGAGGCGTTGAAGCCCTCGGCGATCTCGTTGACTTTCTCGCCCAGCTTGCCGCCCATGGCATGCCACCACTCGATTTCCGTGGCCGCCAGCGCGGCCTGCGGCAGGCTGCCGGCGAAGGCCGCGGCGGCGGCCCAGGTGATGATTCTGCGGTCTAAACGCATAAGAGGTTCTCCCTAGTTCGTGCGACTCGGATCCCCCAGGGGGGCCGCGCAATGCGGCGCAAAGCTAGCGGCCCGTCGCGATGCTCTTTTGATTGTTTTGTTACGACTATATGACAATGGGACTGTTCGCCTAATAACAAATTCGGGAACCTGCTGAGTTTTTCACCGGCGATTGCCGCGCAAGCTTCGGATAGAGCCGAAGTCCTTTGTCCCGCTACAAAACGGCCGAGAATGGCTATTGTCGGCAGGAGAGAAAGCGATGGACATGCAGAAAGCCAAGAGCGCCGCGCGGCCCCAGGCCAAGGCCTCCGCCAGGCAGCTGGACCTGGTGCGCCGGGCCTGTGACCTGATCGACGCGCAGGAGGGCGAGCGCCTGACCCTGGCCGAGATCGCCCAGGCGCTGGACGTGAGCCCCTGGCACCTGCAGCGCCTCTTCAAGCGAGTCATGGGCGTCAGCCCGCGCGACTATGCCGACGCGCGCCGCAATGCCGCCTTCCGCGAGCAGCTGAAGAACGGCGAATCCATCGCCCAGGCCACCTACGGCGCCGGCTACGGCTCCTCCTCCCGCGTCTACGAGCGCGCCGAGCGCATGCTGGGCATGACCCCGGCCTCCTACGCCAAGGGCGGCAAGGGCGCGGTCATCGTCTACGACATCGTCGCCTCGCCGCTGGGCCGCCTGCTGGTGGCCGCCACCGCCAAGGGCCTCTGCTTCCTCAGCCTGGGCGACGACGACAAGCTGCTGGTCGAGGAACTGGAGCACGAGTTCCCCCAGGCCGAGAGCATCACCCGCGACCAGCATTCCATTGCCCAGTCGGTCTCCCTGGTCATCGACTTCCTGGAGGGCAAGATCCCGCACGCCGAATTGCCCCTCGACGTGCGCGCCACCGCCTTCCAGCGCCGGGTGTGGAACGAGCTGATCGCCATTCCCTGCGGCGAGACCCGCACCTATTCTGAGATTGCAGAGATCCTGGGCGCGCCGCGCGCCCAGCGCGCCGTCGGCCGGGCCTGCGCCACCAACCCGGTCTCCCTGGTCATCCCCTGCCATCGCGCCCTGCGCGAGGACGGCGGCCTGGGCGGCTACCGCTGGGGCGTGGAGCGCAAGGCCGCCCTCCTGGAAGGCGAGGCGGAGCACCCGGAGTAGGTTTTTTGGTCACCCTCGGACTTGTTCCGAGGGTCCAGGGTTTCAGGGGCTCTGCCGTCGAAGCGCCCGCCCTGAATGCCCGGGACCAGCCCGAGCATGACATCGGTGAATTGGCCTCACAGGTAGCGGCCGCGCTCCAGGATCTCCAGGGTGTACTCGCGGTAGGACATGCCGAGCGCCTGGGCGCGCTTCAGGCGGCGGCGCACCACCTCGATCGGCGGGTTGTCCCAGGCCTTCTTGTGGGCCATCCGCCAGGCGGCCAGATGCCACTGGGATTCCACCAGCGGCGGTCCCTCGTTGTGGCCGATCCCGACCCCAGATCCTTGCGCAATCGCCGGTGCGGCCATGCTCTGCGAAGAAACGCTGTCCAAGCGCATAACACCCTGACAAAGCGGCCGGAATCGCCGCCGCCGAGAAGGCTAGCACGGCCCCGAAGCCCGCCGCCAGCCTGCGTTGTAGCTGCCCGCACTTGCCCCCTTTGGAGTCGCCGGGATATAGAGAATCCATGGCTCTCAGACTGGATGCGCCGCGCAGCCTGCGGCTCGGGGAGCGGGACGTGCCGCTGGAACTCAGGCGCCACCCGCAGGCCCGGCGCATTACCCTGCGGCTGACCCCCGAGGGCGACGGCGTGCGCCTCGTCCTGCCCAACCGCACCCCGATCCACGAAGCGGTCGCCTTCGCCGAGCGCAACAGCGGCTGGATCCTGAAGCACCTGGCCAAGGTGCCCGAGCGCATTCCCTTCGCCGACGGCGCGGTGATCCCGCTGCTGGGCGAGAACCACGTCGTCACCCACGACCCGGCCGCGCGCGGCGGCGTGATCCGCGAGCCCGGCCTGCTGCGCGTCTCGGGCCAGCCGGAGCACCTGCCGCGGCGCCTCGGCGACTTCCTGAAGCGCGAGGCCCGCGCGGAGATCGGCGCGCGCGCCCGCGACAAGGCCGCGCGCGTCGAGCGGCGCGTCGGGCGCCTCAGCCTGCGCGACACGCGCAGCCGCTGGGGCTCCTGCAACTCCGACGGCGACCTCAACTTCTCCTGGCGCCTGATCCTCGCCCCGGAAGTGGTGCTGGACTACGTCGTCGCCCACGAGGTGGCGCATTTGGTCCACCTGAACCACTCCCAGCGCTTCTGGAAACTGGCCGGCCGGCTCAGCGAGGACATGAGCGGCGCCAAGATCTGGCTGCGCCGCAACGCCAACGAGCTCTGGCGCTACGGCTGATCTTTCGCCGCCTTGTGCACCGAGGGCACCCAGACATAGCCGTCGGGCCCGGCGATGTAGGCCTCGCGCAGGCCGTGCGGCTTGTCGGTCGCCGGCTGCAGCACGGCGTGCCCCGCCGCCTCTGCCTTGGCCGCCGCCGCATCCGGGTCGATGCCGTAGAGTCGGAGCTCCAACCCGGCGCCGCGGATCGCCCCGTCGCCGGTCAGCGCCAGCAGGGGATTGGCGTGATAGCTGGCATCGGAATGCAGCATCCATTCCTGGCCGCCGTGGCGGCAGACCGCGAAGTCGCGGTCGGCGTAGACCACCTCGACCCCCAGCACTTCCGTCAGGAAGGCCAGTGTCGCCGCCACGTCGCGCACCAGCAGGTTCACGCCGAAGCCGGTCAGCGAGCGCCCGTAGGTGTCGGCATCGGGGAAGGGGGGCTTTTCGGTTTCGCTCATCTGCCGGGTCCCTTGGCTTTTCTTGTGGCGGCTTTTCTTGTGGCGGCTTTTATTGCGGCGGCTTTCCTTGCGGGCACTTGCCTGGGGCGACTATAAGCGGAGGCGGGTTCTCCCCGTAAACATCCACTTTCGCACCACCTTTCCGGACCAGTTCCGCCGCTGGCCCGCTCACCGGAGTTTCCATGGCGCGCGCCGAGAGCCTGATCGTCTCCGTCCTGCTGACCGCCATGGTCGCCCTGGGCCCGATCTCCACCGATCTCTACCTGCCCTCCCTGCCGGCCATCGGCCGCGACTTCGGCGTCACCAACGCCGAGGTGCAGCTGACGCTTTCCATCTTCCTGGCCGGTTTCGCCTTCAGCCAGCTCGCCTACGGCCCTCTGTCAGACCGCTTCGGCCGCCGCCCGGTGATTCTGGGCGGGCTGGCGCTCTACCTGCTGGCCACCCTGGTCTGCGCCTTCGCGACGGGCATCGAGGTGCTGGTCCTGGCCCGTTTCTTCCAGGCCGTCGGCGCCTGCGTCGGACCGGTGCTGGGCCGCGCGGTGGTGCGCGACATCTACGGGCGCGAGCGCGCCGCGCGCATGCTGTCCTACATGGGTATGGCCATGGCGCTGGCCCCCGCCTTCGGGCCGATCCTGGGAGGCTTCCTGGAGGTCTGGTTCGGCTGGCGCGCCAACTTCGCGGTGCTGGGAATCTTCGCCGCCGCCACCCTGGCCGCGGCGCTGATGACCCTGCCGGAGACCAACCAGTGGAAGAGCCCCGACGCCACCCGGCCGGGGCACATCCTCGGCAACTACCGAGCCCTGCTGCGCCACCGCAGCTACCTGGGCTACGTCATCATCACCGCCTGCACCTATTCCGGCATCTTCTCCTTCATCTCCGGCTCCTCCTTCGTGCTGATCGGCCTGCTGGGGCTGACGCCCGACGTCTACGGCTTCTGCTTCGCCGCCATCGTCGTCGGCTACATGATCGGCACCTTCCTCTCCGGGCGGCTGACGGTGAAGCTGGGGCTGGAGCGCATGGTGCAGCTCGGCACTGCGGTGCAGGTGGCGGGCGGCCTTGCGGGCCTGGCGCTCTATTTCGCCGGGATCGTCACCGTGCCCGGCATCGTCGGCCCGGTGATGGTCTTCATGGCCGGCACCGGTCTGGCGATGCCCAATGCCCAGGCCGGGGCCATCGGGCCCTTCCCGCAGATGGCGGGCTCGGCCTCGGCCTTGCTCGGCTTTTTCCAGATGGGGCTCGCCGCCCTGGTCGGCATCGCCGTCGGCCACGGCAGCGGCGAGTCCGCCTTCGCCATGATGGCGGCCATCGCCCTGGTCGCCCTGGGCGGCGCACTGGCCTACTGGCTGGTGGTGCATCCCGCCCCACGGCCGGCGGCGGGAGACTAGGAAACAGGATTCGGGCTCAGTCCCGCTGGTCTTCGCGCTTCCAGAAAGGCTTGTCGTCCTGCTGGCGGGCCGCCGGAGCGGCCGGCTTGGACGGCCGCTGCGCCGCCGCCGGCTTTTCGGCGGTGAGGCCCTTGAGGATGCGGCCGATGAAGCCGCCGATGCTGTCGTCCTGGGTCTGGGCGACCAGCGCGCCGCCGCCGGGCAACGGGCGCTGCGGCAGGCCGTCCAGGTTGCGCCGCATGAAGCGGCCCCACAACTGCGCTGGCAGGGAGCCGCCGGTGACCTTCTGCATCGGCGCGCCGTCGTCGTTGCCGAACCATACGCCGGTCACCAGCTCGGCGGTGTAGCCAACGAACCAGGCATCGCGGAAGTCCTGGCTGGTGCCGGTCTTGCCCGCGGCGGCACGCCCGGGCTGGGCCGCCTTGCCGGTACCCCAGACGACGGTGGCCGACATCAAGTTGGCCATCTGCGCCAGGTGGCGGGCGGAAACCACCGTATCGCCGGGCGCGCGGTCGCGCTGGAACAGCAGCTGCCCGCGCGCGTCGCGGATTTCGGTGATGCCGTAGGGCGTCACCCGCCGGCCCTGGTTGGCGAAGGCGGCATAGGCGCCGGTCAGTTCCAGCAGCGTCACCTCGGAAGCGCCCAGGGCGATGCCGCCGGTGGGCCTCAGTTCGCTGGTGATGCCCAGACGCCGGGCCGTCGCCATCACGGTCTTGGGCCCGACCTTCTGGGTCACCCGCACGGCCACGGAGTTCATGGAGCGGGCGAAGGATTCCCGCAGCGTGACCTCGCCGTAGTAGCGCCCGCCGTAGTTGCCCGGCGTCCACTTGCCGACGCGCACCGGCGCATCCTTGACGAGGCTGTCGGGGGTGAGGCCCGCCTCCAGCCCCGAGAGATAGACGAAGGCCTTGAAGGCCGAGCCCGGCTGGCGCAGCGCCTGGGTCACGCGGTTGAACTGGCTGTCGGCGTAGTCACGCCCGCCGACCAGGGCGCGCACCGCCCCGTCGGGCGCGAGGCTGACCAGCGCCGCCTGGCCGGCGCTGCGCTTGGCACCTTCCTCGTCCAGGATCTTGGCCAACTCCTCGCGGGCGACGATCTGCGCGGTGGGGTCGATGGTGGTGACGACGCGGATGTCGTCGTCGATGCCGCCCAGGAAGTCGCGCACCTGGGCCAGGATCCAGTCGGCGAAGTAGGGCGCGATGTCATCGCGCGCCACGCGCGCCGAGGTTTTCTTCGCAACGGCTTCCTCCGCCTGCTCGCCGGTGATGAAACCCGCCTCGACCATGGTCTGCAGCACCAGGGCGGCGCGCTGGTCGGCGCCGGCGGGATCGTTCGTCGGGTTGAGCCGCGAAGGCGCCTTCAGGAGGCCCGCCAGCAGCGCCGCCTCGTAGAGGCCGACCCGCGTCGCCGGCTTGCCGAAGTAATGCCGCGCGGCGGCGTCGACGCCGTAGGTGCCGGCGCCCAGATAAACCCGGTTCAGGTAAATGGTGAGGATCTGATCCTTGGTGAAACGATTCTCCAGCCAGTAGGCCAGCATGACCTCCTGGATCTTACGCTTCAGCGTGCGGTCGGGGGTAAGGAAGAGGTTCTTGGCCAGCTGCTGGGTCAGCGTCGAGCCGCCCTGGGAGATGCGTCCGTCACGGATGTTCACGTAGACCGCGCGCAGGAGGCCGCGGAAGTCGATACCGCCGTGCTCGTAGAAGCGCCGGTCCTCCACCGCGATGACCGCGTGCGGCAGGTGCGGCGGCAGCTCCTGCAGACTCCGCGTCGCGCCGAAGCGGTCGCCGAAGGAGGCCAGGCGCGTGCCGTCGGACGCCAGCAGGGTGACGTTCGGCCGCCGAGTCATCTTCTCGATTTCGCCGATGTCGGGCAGGTCGTAGGCGTACCAGGCCAAGACGCCGGTCAGCACCACGCCACACCAGATGGAGGCCACCAGCCCCCAGGTGATCACACGGCGCAGCAGGCCGGCGGCGCGCACCGCCTTCTGTTTCCTGGTCGCCTTGGACGTCGACTTGCCTTTGCGGCCGCCCCCCGACTTCCGCCCGCCGCCTTTCGACGAACGGCCGGACGCGGTGGTCTTGCGGCTGCGACCGGCATCCCCCGACCGGCTCTTCGTGGCACGATTCCTTTCGGCCATGACTTATAGATAGAGAAATCCGACGCGCTTCACCACAAATCCCATAAGCGCGGATGGTGGCAATCTTGAGGCGGCGGAGCTTGTCGGTCCAGGCCCCCGGCGCCCGGTCTCACACGTCGAGATTCGCGACCTCCAGAGCATGCTGCTGTATGAAATCGCGGCGCGGTTCGACCACATCGCCCATCAGCGTGGAGAAAACGTCCTCCGCCTCGTCGGCGTGTGCCACCCTGACTTGCAACAGCGCGCGGACATTTGGATCGAGGGTAGTTTCCCAGAGCTGTTCCGGGTTCATCTCGCCCAGGCCCTTGTAGCGCGCCACGCTGACGCCCTTGCGGCCCAGTTCGAAGATCGCCGCGACCAGGCTGATCGGGCCGGCGATGCGGAAGGTCTTGTCCTTGGAGGTCAGCTCGCCGTGGTGGGCGAAGGCTTCCTGCAGCTCCGAGGCCATCTCGTCGAGGCGCCGCGCCTCGCTGGCACGGATCAGCGGGCCGTCGACGACGCGCTGCTCCGTCACGCCGCGCAGGGTGCGGGTGAAGCTGAGGCCGCCATCGGGCAGGGAACTGCCCTGCCAACCCTTTTCATGGTCTTTGGCCAGGGCGTCGAGCCGCGTGGCGATGTATTCGGCGGCCTGGCGCGCCTGGGCGTCGTCGTCCAGGATGTCGGGGCTCAGCACCCCGGCAATGGCCGCCTGCTCGACCACGTCAGCGTTGCCGACCTTGCGGATCAGGGGCTCCATCAGGTGTCGGGCGCGTACTGCACGTTCCACCAGGTGACGCAGGTCCTCGCCGGCCATCTGGCCTTCGCCGGGACGGTCCAGGACCGCGTCCCTAAGGCCGCTGCCGATGAGGTAATCCTCCATCTCGCGGTCGCCCTTCAGGTAGCGCAGCGACTCCCCGCGCTTGGCCCGGTAGAGCGGCGGCTGTGCGATATAGAGGTAGCCGCGCTCGACCAGCTCCGGCATCTGCCGGAAGAAGAAGGTCAGCAGCAGGGTGCGGATGTGACTGCCGTCGACATCGGCGTCGGTCATGATGATGATCTTGTGGTAGCGCAGCTTTTCGATGTTGAACTCGTCGCGCCCGATGCCGGTGCCAAGGGCCGTGATCAGGGTGCCGATTTCCTGCGAGGAGAGCATCTTGTCGAAGCGCGCGCGCTCCACGTTCAGGATCTTGCCGCGCAGCGGCAGGATCGCCTGGTTCTTGCGGTCGCGGCCCTGCTTGGCCGAGCCGCCGGCCGAGTCGCCCTCGACGATGAAGAGTTCCGACTTGGCCGGGTCGCGTTCCTGGCAGTCGGCCAGCTTGCCGGGCAGGGAGGACACGTCCAGCGCGCCCTTGCGCCGGGTCAGCTCGCGCGCCTTGCGCGCCGCCTCGCGGGCCGCCGCCGCCTCGACCACCTTGCCGACGATGCGCCGCGCCTCCTGCGGGTGTTCCTCGAAGAACTGGCCGAGGCGCTCGTTGACCACCGACTCGACGATGGGCCGCACCTCGGAGGAGACCAGCTTGTCCTTGGTCTGGCTGGAGAACTTGGGATCCGGCACCTTCACCGAGAGCACGCAGGTCAGCCCCTCGCGTGCGTCGTCGCCGGTCAGCGCCACCTTTTCCTTCTTCAGCAGGCCGGTGTTGGTGGCGTAGGTGTTGATCTGGCGCGTCAGGGCGGCACGGAATCCGGCCAGGTGGGTGCCGCCGTCGCGCTGCGGAATGTTGTTGGTGAAGCACAGCACCGTCTCGTGATAGCTGTCGGTCCACTGCAGGGCGACCTCGACGGTGACGCCGTCGCGCTCCGCGGCCATGGTGACCGGCGGCTCGAAGATCGCGGTCTTGGTGCGGTCGAGGTAGTTCACGAAGGCGATCAGGCCGCCCTCGTAGTGCAGCTCGATCTCCTTGGGCTCGGCGCTGCGCGCGTCGGTCAGCGTCATGCGCACGCCGGAGTTCAGGAAGGCCAGCTCGCGCAGGCGGTGCTCCAGCGTCGAGAAGTCGAACTCCGTCATGGTGAAGATCTTGTCCGACGGCATGAAGGTGATCTGCGTACCCGACTTGCCCTCGACGGGGCCGCGCACCGCCAGCGGGGCCTCGGCATCACCACCGGCGAAGCGCATCCAGTGCTCCTGCCCGTTGCGCCAGATGGTCAGCTCCAGCCATTCGCTGAGCGCGTTGACCACCGAGACGCCGACGCCGTGCAGGCCGCCGGAAACCTTGTAGGAATTCTGGTCGAACTTACCGCCGGCGTGCAGCTGGGTCATGATGACCTCGGCCGCCGAGACGCCTTCCTCGGAATGGATGTCGACGGGGATGCCGCGCCCGTTGTCGCCCACGGTGACCGAGCCGTCGCCGTTCAGCACCACCGTCACGGTGTCGCAGTGGCCGGCCAGTGCCTCGTCGATGGCGTTGTCGACCACCTCGTAGACCATGTGGTGCAGGCCCGAACCGTCATCGGTGTCGCCGATATACATGCCCGGGCGCTTGCGCACGGCCTCCAGGCCGCGCAGCACCTTGATGGACTCCGCGCCATAGGCGGCGTCCTCCGCGGTCTTGCCCGTGGAGTGACTGGGGGCGGATTCAATCGGCTTTTCTTCGTTGCTCATAGCAAACCTGGTTTCTTCATCGTCTAGAGGGTCGCACGGCCTCAGGCCGCGCCGGCGGGGCGCACGGCCCCGTCGTTGATGTCAAAGAACTGGGCCCGGCCTTCCAGGCCCTCGAAATCGGCGGCGTCGGTGCCGGTCAGCCAGGCCTGGGCGCCGAGACCGAGAATCTCCTCGTAGAGCGCGGCGCGGCGCGCGGCGTCCAGATGCGCCGCCACCTCGTCCAGCAGCAGCAGGGGCGCCGCGCCCCGTTCCAGCGTCAGCAGGCGTGCGTGGGCCATGAGGATGGCGATCAGCAGCGCCTTCTGTTCGCCCGTCGAGCAGAGCTCGGCGGCCACGCCCTTGGCTTTGTGGGTGGCCGTGAGGTCGCTGCGGTGCGGGCCCAGGCCGGCGCCGCCGGCCTCCGCGTCCGGGCGGCGCCTTGCGGCCAGCCCCTCGCGCAAGGCGTCCTCGGCGGCCAGGGCCGGGCCCTGGCGCAGCCAGTCCTCCACCGCACCCTCCAGGCCCAGCGCCACCTTGGGGAAGGGCCCCTCGGCGTTGTCGCAGGCCTGCTGCAGGCGTTCCACCATGTCGAGCCGCGCGGCGGCGATGGCGACCCCGCGGGTGGCCATGGAGTCCTCCAGCGAAGCCAGCCAGGCCGCGTCGCCGCGGCCGCTCTTCAGCAGGCGCGCACGTTCGCGCAGGGCATGCTCGTAAGCATTGCAACGCGCCGAGTGCTCCGGATCGAAGCCATAGACCAGGCGGTCGAGAAACCGCCGCCGGCCGCCGGCCCCCTCGCGGAACAGGCCGTCCATCTGCGGCGTCAGCCAGACCACCGAGAGAATCTCCGCCAGGGCCTGCTGGCCGCGCGCCGCGGCACCGTCGACCTTCACGAGGCGGCGTTCGCGGACCGCGTCGGAACCTTGCCCGGGATCGCGCCCGCTGCCGACGTCGCGTGGCCCCTCCGGCGTCATCACCGTGGCCGCCACCGCCCAAGGATTGCCCGGGGGATTGCCCGGGGGATTATCCGGGGGATTATCCGGGGAAGAGCCGGCCGCTGCGACGCCAGGTCCGCTGCGGTCGATCTCGCTGAGCCGCGCCCGCCGCAGGCCACGCCCCGGCGAGAGGAAGGAGATCGCCTCAAGCAGGTTTGTCTTGCCGGCACCGTTGGGGCCGGTCAGCACGACCGGCGCGGCTTGCAGCCGCAACTCGGCCGCGGCGTAGCAACGGAACTGCGACACCACGAGGCGGCTGAGCCAGACACCGGTTTCGGTCATGCGCTGCGACACGGCGCCGGACTCCGCATCGCCGAAGGCAGCGGGGCTCAGCAAGAGGTGCGGCGTTGGTTGTTGCGGCGAAAGCTCATCCGGGGCCTCGGCTTACACGCGCATCGGCATCAGCACGTAGAGGGCGCTGCTGTCGGCCACCTCGCGTACAATGGTGGGCGAGGCCGGGTCGGCCATGGTGAACTGCGCGGCCTCGCCCTCGATCTGCTGGGCGATGTCCAGCAGGTAGCGCGAATTGAAGCCGATCTCGATGCCGGCGCCGTCGTAGTCGATCTCCAGCTCCTCCACGGCGGTACCGTTTTCCGGGCTGTTGGCCGAGAGGGTCAGGGCACCGTTGTTGACGGCCATCTTCACCGCGCGGCTCTTTTCCGAGGAAATGGTGGAGACACGGTCCACCGCCTCGGCGAAGGACTTGCAGTCCACCTCCAGCACCTTGTCGTTGCCGGCGGGAATAACGCGCTCGTAATCCGGAAAGGTGCCGTCGATCAGCTTGGAGGTCAGCACCGTGGGGCCGAAGGCGAAGCGGATCTTGGTTTCCGACAGGGCGAGTTCCACGGGATCGTCGACGCCTTCGACGAGGCGGCGCAGCTCGCTCACGGTCTTGCGCGGCACGATGACCCCAGGCATGTCCTTGGCGGCGTCGGGCAGCGGCATCTCGACCCGCGCCAAGCGGTGGCCGTCGGTGGCCACGGCGCGCAGCACCGGCAGGGAGTTGCTCTGGGCGGCGTGCAGGAAGATGCCGTTCAGGTAGTAGCGCGTCTCCTCGGTGGAGATGGCGAAGCGCGTACGGTCGATGAGGGTCTTCAACTCGCCGGCCTGCAGGGTGAAGCTCTGCGGCAGGTCGTCGCCGGAAGTCGCCGGGAAGTCCTCGCGCGGCAGCGTTGCCAGGGTGAAGACGGAACGCCCGGCCTGCAGCTTCAGGCGCGCGTCGTCGCCGCCAGCCTCGATCTCCACCTGCGCGCCCTCGGGCAACTTGCGCACGATGTCGTAGAGCGTGTGCGCCGGCGCCGTGGTCGCGCCCGGCTGGCTGACCTCCGCGGCGATCTTGTCGATCACCGTCAGGTCCATGTCCGTGGCGGTCAGCGACAGCGAGGCGCCGTCGGCCTCGATCAGCACGTTGGAGAGGATGGGGATGGTGTTGCGGCGTTCCACGACGCTTTGCACGTGCGTGAGGGATTTGAGGAGCGCAGCGCGTTCAATGGTCAGCTTCATGATGGGACGCTTGGCCTTCAGGCAATGATGTTGATCGTTCTCTTGGGTGCCATGTGGGGACTTTTTGAGGCCCCTTTTATGTACGCAGGTCCTTGGTGTGTACGCTTGTGATGGGGGCCCCGGATCAGGGCCCGCGCGGCCCCTGATTCCGCCGCGGCGCGCCAGCCGCCGGCAGCGATTTCGGGACCCATCGGCACCGCGCGCCAGAGCCCGGAAATGCGGCTCCGCAGCGCGGTCGCCGAGTATAGCATGGAAGGGCGAAAACGTAAGCTTTAAGCGCACTTGCGGCGCCCCGGCCGCCCCATTTGCCGGGGGCGGCGGGTGCACCTGCTAAGCGACTCTTTTGGCTCGCTTTTCCCGCCCCCAAAAGGCCGGAAAACCGGCGCCGGGGCGGCAAAAACCCTGCCGGAGGGTCGGTTTCAGGCCTCCAGCATGCGCCGCAACAGCTCCACGTCCTCCGCGAAGCTGGAATCGGTGGCCTTCAGCTCCTCGACCTTGCGCACGGCGTGCATCACCGTGGTGTGGTCGCGCCCCCCGAACTTCCGGCCGATTTCCGGCAGGGAACGGGAGGTCAGCTGCTTGGAGAGGTACATGGCCACCTGGCGCGGCCGGGCCACGGCACGGGCCCGGCGGGCCGAGTGCATGTCGGCGATGCGCACGTTGAAATGAGCCGAGACGCGCTTCTGGATCTCCTCGATGGTGACCCGGCGGTCGTTGGCCCGCAGCAGGTCGTGGAGGACCTCCTGGGTGGTCTCCAGGGTGATCGGGCGGCCCACCAGGGTGGCGTGCGCCATGATGCGGTTCAGGGCGCCCTCCAGCTCGCGCACGTTGGAGGTGATCTTGTGCGCCAGGAACTCCAGCACCTTCACCGGAATGTCGGTGCTCGACTGCTCGGCCTTGGCCTGCAGGATGCCGAGACGCAACTCGTAGGTGGTGGGGTGGATGTCGGCCACCAGGCCCCAGCCGAGTCGCGAGCGCATGCGCTCCTCGACGCCCTCCAGGTCGCTGGGGCTCTTGTCCGCCGAGATGATGACCTGGCGGTTCTGATCGACCAGCGCATTGAAGGTATGGAAGAACTCTTCCTGCGTCGCCTCGCGCCCGCCGATGAACTGCACGTCGTCGATCATCAGCACGTCGACGGAACGGAACTGTTCCTTGAAGGCCATGGTGTCCTTCGTGCGCAACGCGCGCACAAACTGATACATGAACTTCTCGGCGGAGAGATAGATGATGCGGCGCTCGGGCGACTGCTTCTTGATGTGCAGGCCGATGGCGTGCATCAGGTGCGTCTTGCCCAGGCCGACGCCGCCGTAGAGAAACAGCGGATTGAAGGGCGCGATCGGCGCTTCCGCAACACGACGCGCCGCGGCATAGGCCAATTCGTTCGGCTTGCCGACGACAAAGTTGTCAAATGTGAAGCGCGGATCCAAGGGCGCGGAAATCCCGTCGCGCGCTGCGCTTTCCGATGCGGCTTCGCCGCCCGCGGCGCTCCCCCGCGGCATAATGCCTGCAGGAGCGGAGGCCGCAACTTCACAGACCTTCCCCATCGCTGCGCCATTTACCGCTGCGTCGCCGCGCGTTTCCGTCGCACCGCCGATGAGCGGCGCTCCTGCGCCGGGCTTCGGAGTCGGACGCGCCGGCGGCTGCACGACAATCTCGATGCCGCCGACATCCGGATCCTCTTCGCTCCACAAAGCGCGCAGACGTTCGGCATAGTTGCTCGCAACCCAATCGCGCATGAAACGCGTCGGCACTGCGAGTCGAAGTTTTCCGTTACGCGACCCGGCAAGAGTCAGTGGTTTCAGCCAAGAACGGTAAGCCGCTTCACCGACTTCCGCACGCAACCGCCCGCGTACCCGACTCCATTGCTCGATGACCGTCGCCTCACCGTCACCACCAACCATCTTAGACATTCCCCCCAAGCGGCGTGTGCACTGCGACCCAATCCCTGCACATCATTTGCAAGAGGTAAAACTCCGCGAAAGCACAAGCATCGTCCATGACGTGGCCAGCAACCTCATTCGTCATTAGTTGTTCCAGCGATCGACTTGGGAAGGGCTCCAAGAGCCAGGCGGGTCGGAAAAAAACAACGGCGACCTAGAGAAGCGTTTAGCCCCTGCCGCGCCTGCGGCGAAATCAATAATTCATTTCAGGAATTACTTGATCGGCGCGACTTTTTATTTTGCTTTTTCCTAGAATTTCTTACTCAGAACCCCCAAGCGCGATAGAGTTAATGTACCCGCATAGACTTCGGGTGACAAGCGGATCGAATAGGGAACGGGATTTTTTTTGACCCACCGACCGATCTGCAACACTCGGATGCGACTAGGGAGTCTGACGAGAGCCCATCATCAAACACGAAAAACCGCGCCCTCTTCAAAGAAGGCGCGGCCTCGTCATGTCCCGGGCTTTTTTTCCCGGCGGAAGCGGGGTCAGCCGATGGCTTTGACGCGGGCCGAAAGGCGCGACATCTTGCGCGACGCCGTGTTCTTCGGCAGCACGCCGCTGCGCACGCCGCGGGCCAGCTCCGGCTGGGCCGCCTTCAGCGCGGCCTGGGCCGCCGTCTTGTCGCCGCTGGCGATCGCCAGTTCCACCGCCTTCACGTGGGTGCGAATGCGGCTGACGCGCGCACCGTTGATCACGGTGCGGCGGGCGTTGCGGCGGATCCGCTTCTTGGCAGATTGATGGTTTGCCATGTGCTTGAAACTTCGTACTCAGTGCATGAGGAAGGCGGGGTTATAGCCCCCGCCCCCGGCCTCGTCAAGCGGCCATTCACCCCCCGGTGACCCGCGCAAAATCGCGCGAAACCAGGGTTAACGGCGCCCTCGCGCCCGGGGCCCGCCTCAGCGGTTCCTCCAGGCCGGCGCCCGCTTCTCGGCGAAGGCGGCCATGCCCTCCTTCTGGTCGTCCAGCGCGAAGGTGCTGTGGAAGACCCGGCGCTCGAACCTGATGCCCTCGGCCAGGGTGGTCTCGTAGGCCCGGTTGACCGACTCCTTGGCCATCATCACCACCGGGCGCGACAGCCCGGCGATCTTCTGCGCGGTCTTCTTGGCCTCCACCATAAGATCCGCAGCCGGAATGATGCGCGCCACCAAGCCGGCGCGCTCGGCCTCCTCGGCATCCATCATGCGCCCGGTCAGGCACAGCTCCATGGCCTTGGACTTGCCGACGAAGCGGGTCAGGCGCTGGGTGCCGCCGGAGCCGGGAATGGTGCCGATGGTAATCTCCGGCTGGCCGAACTTGGCGGTGTCGGCGGCCAGGATGAAGTCGCACATCATGGCAATCTCGCAACCGCCGCCCAGGGCGTAGCCCGCCACCGCGGCGATCACCGGCTTGCGGGTTTTCGACAGGCGCTCCCAGCCTACGGTGATGAAGTCCTCGGCGTAGGCCTGCTGGTAGGTCTTGTCTTTCATTTCCTTGATGTCGGCGCCGGCGGCGAAAGCCTTCTCGGAACCGGTGAGCAGGATGCAGCCGATGGCGTCGTCGCCCTCAAGGTCGTCCAGCGCCTGCTCCAGTTCGTCGATCAGCGCCTTGCAGAGCGCGTTAAGCGCCTTGGGACGGTTGAGGGTGACGATCCCGACGCCTTCTTCCTTTTCGACGATGATGTTTTCGTAGCTCATGGCCTCTTCCTTCCTACCTCTTTAGATCACGCCGGTCCGTGCCGGGCGGCGGCGGCTTCGCGCGACCGCTGTGGCGACTCGGCGGCTGTTCTCCCGTCGCGGGTTCCCCCAGGGCATCGCGTGCTCGCCGCTTACTGGGGAAACAGTCTGAAATGCACGGTAAGACGCCCGGCCTCTTCGCTGAGATCGAGCTTCAGCCGCTCGCCCTCGCGCAGATAGGCGCCCGCCGCTTCGCGCCGCCAGCCGAGTTGCGGCAGCGTCTGGTCGTAGAAACCGTGCACCGCCTGCGCGGCGACGTCGCCTTCGGCGAAGGCTTCGACGATGCGACCGCCCGGCTTGTCGAAGACCACGCCGCTGTCGGGCAGCGTTTGCAACCCCGGCATCAGCGGCAGGTCGGGAATTCCGGCAACGTATCCGTCCCCCGGCCCGTCCTTTTCCTGCGCCTGAAGCGGCGCGGCCGGCGTGAGGACGGCCAGGGCCAGCAGGGCGGCGAGAAGAACGCGGTGCAGCGGCGTGCGAAGCATGGCGGTTTCCTACCCCAGAGCCGCGCCCAGGGAAACAGAATCCTCGCAGGCGCCCCGCCGCCGACTCTCTGCGCTCATCTTTGACATTGCGGGCAATAAAAGGTGGAGCGCCCGCTCTGCACCAGGCGCTTGATCGGCGCGCCGCAGGCTTTGCAGGGCGCGCCCTCGCGGCCATAGACCGCCCACTCGTGCTGAAAGTAGCCGAGCTCGCCGTCGGCCTGCACGTAGTCGCGCAGGGAGGAGCCCCCGGCCTGGATGGCGCGGGTCAGCACTTGGCGCACCGCCGCCGCCAGCTTTTCCGCGCGCCCGCCCTGCACCGTATAGGCCTGGCGGCGCGGCGAGATTCCGGCGAAGTAGAGCGCCTCGCAGACATATATATTGCCGAGCCCGGCCACCACCCGTTGATCCAGCAGCGCCGCCTTGATCGGCGAGCGCTTGCCCTTCAGGGCCGCGGCCAGGCCGGGGCCGTTGAAATCGTTGCCCAAGGGCTCCGGCCCCAGGTCGCGCAGCAGGGGGTGCGCCTCCAGCGCGTCGGCGGCGACCAGGTCCATGATGCCGAAGCGCCGGGCGTCGTTGAAACGGACCTCCACCCCGGCGTCGGTGGTGAAGATGACGTGGTCGTGCTTGTCCAGCGGCGGACGCGGGCCGGCTCGCCCTCCTTTCTTGGCGGGCGGCTCGACGATCGTCATGCGCCCGGACATCCCCAGGTGGCAGAGCAGCACTTCGCCGCCTCCTGGGCCGCCGCCTGGGCCGCCGCCTGGGCCGCCGCCTGGGCCGTCGTCGAGGTGTAACAGCATGTACTTGGCGCGGCGCTGAATGCGCGCCACCCGGCGGCCGGTCAGGCGCCCGGCGAAGTCCGCCGGCAGGGGAAAGCGCAGGTCCGGACGGCGCTGCTCGACCCGTTTCAGGCGGTGGCCCTCCAGTTTGGGGCGCAGGCCGCGCACCACGGTCTCGACTTCGGGCAACTCGGGCATCTCGGGGGAAATCCGGCAAAACAGGGGTCGCGGCGAAATGGCGCGCAGAGTAGCGCGCCGCCGCCGCGCGCGCTATGGTCCGCGCGATGAACGCAAACCCAGTTTCAGAGCCGCCGGAAAAAGCCGCAGAAGACCCCGCGGAAGAGCAGGGCAGGACCCACTTCGGCTACCGCGAGGTGGACGAGGCCGAGAAGCCTTCACTGGTGCGCGGCGTCTTCCAGTCGGTCGCCGGCCGCTACGACCTGATGAATGACCTCATGTCCGGGGGCATCCACCGGCTGTGGAAGGCCGCCATGGTCGACTGGCTGAACCCGCGCCCGGGCATCACGCTGCTGGACACCGCCGGCGGCACCGGCGACATCGCCCTCCGCGTGCTGGAGCGCCTGGAGAAACAAGGACATGCAGGAGCCTCCGCTGATCCCGGGGGGCACGTCATCGTCTGCGACCTGACGGCGGACATGCTGGCGGTGGGCCGCGACCGCGCCATCGACCACGGGCGGCTGAGGGGCCTCTCCTGGGTCTGCGGCGACGCCGAGCGCCTGCCGCTGCCCGACCGCTCGGTCACCGCCTACACCATCGCCTTCGGCCTGAGGAACGTCACTCACGTCGAGCGGGCGCTGGCCGAGGCGCGCCGCGTCCTGAAGCCCGGCGGGCGCTTCCTCTGCCTGGAGTTCAGCCGCGTGGTGCTGCCGGTCTTCGCCGAACTCTACGACCAGTACTCCTTCAAGGTGCTGCCGGCCATGGGCGCCGCCGTCGCCGGCGACCGCGACTCCTACCTTTATCTGGCGGAATCGATCCGCCGCTTCCCGCCGCAGGAGGAGCTGGTGGAGATGATGGGCGCGGCCGGCCTGGCCCAGGTCCGCTACCGCAATCTCTCCGGTGGGATCGCCGCGCTGCATTCCGGCTGGCGCGTTTAACCGGATTCACGACAACCATGCTCCGTACCCTCCGGTCCCTGCTGCGCTTCCAGCGCATCGCCCGCACCCTGGCGCGCCACGACGCCCTGGCGCCGCTGGAGGAGATGGGCGTGGCGCCCGGCCTGGTGTGGTTCGCCCGCCGCTTCTCGCGCCGCCAGGCGGAGGGACGGCCGGGCGAGAAGCTGGCCCGCGCCCTCACCGAGATGGGGCCGAGCTTCATCAAGCTGGGCCAGGCGCTGTCCACCCGCGCCGACCTGGTGGGCGAGCAGATCGCGCTGGACCTGGCCGAGCTGCAGGATCACCTGCCGCCCTTCGACACCGCCATCGCACGCGAGATCATCGAGGAAGAGCTGGGCCGGACGGTCGAAGAGCTGTTCCTTTCCTTCGACCCGGAGCCGGTCTCCGCCGCCTCCATCGCCCAGGTGCATCACGCCACCGTGGCCCCGCAAGAGGAGGCCGAAGAAGAGGGCGAGGGTGAAGGCGGCGAAACCCGGCCGCGCGAACCGCTGCAGGTGGCGGTGAAGATCCTGCGGCCCGGCATCGAGAAGGCCTTCGACCGTGACCTGGAGTTCTTCTACTGGGTGGCCGAGCTGATCGAGCGCACCCAGCCCAAGCTGCGCCGCTTCCGCCCGGTGGAGGCCGTGCGCGTCTTCGAGAACACCGTGCGACTGGAAATGGACCTGCGCATGGAAGGGGCGGCGGCCTCCGAGTTGGCGGAGAACTTCGCCGGGGACCCGACCTATAACGTGCCGGCCATCGACTGGCGGCGGTCCTCGCGCCGGGTGCTGACCATGTCGCGGGTCAGCGGCATCCCCATGGACGACCGCGCCGCGCTGCAGGCCGCCGGCCACGACCTGGGGGACGTCCTGACCAAGGCGGCAGGCATCTTCTTCAACCAGGTCTTCCGCGACGGCTTCTTCCACGGCGACCAGCACCCCGGCAACATGTGGGTCGACCGCGAGGGCAATATCCTGGCCGTCGACTTCGGCATCATGGGGCGCATGGACTGGCGCACCCGGCGCCACCTGGCCGACATGCTGATCGCCACGCTGGACGGCGACTATCACCGGCTGGCCGCGGTCTACATGGAGGCCGGCTACCTGCCGCAGAGCCGCGACCTCGACGTCTTCGCCCAGGCACTGCGCTCGGTCTGCGAGCCCATCGCCGGGCGGCCGCTGAACGAAATCTCTTTCGCGCGGCTGCTGGCGCAGCTGCTGCGCCTCACCGAATCCTTCGAGCTGCCGGTGCAGCCGCAGTTGCTGCTGTTGCAGAAGAACATGCTGATGGCCGAGGGCGTGAGCCGCAGCCTCGATCCCTCGCTCAACATCTGGACCCTGGCCCAGCCGCTGATCGACGCCTGGATGCGCGAGAACCGCGGCCCCGAGGCGCGCCTGCGCGAGGGCGTGGAGGACGTGCTGCACGGCCTGCGCCAGCTCCCCGCCCTGGCCGACAACCTGGAGCGCGCCACCGAGGAACTGGCCGCCGGGCGCATCCGCCTGCACCCGGAGACCATCGCCCGCCTGACCAACCGGCCGGGCGGGAACCTGGGACGCTGGGCCCTGCCGGTCGCCGTGGCCGCGCTGGTCATCGCCCTGGTCGCCCTGCTTTAGGGCGGCCCGCCATTTCCGTCTCCGAAAAAGAGCGACAAATGGACCCGCCTGTTCTTCGAAGGCGCGCCCGGCGACGCAAGTCTTCAGCCTGACTTCAGTTCAGCTTCCTTAAGTCAGCCTCGAGGCGATACAACGACGGCTTTTCGCCTTCCTGTTGTTTACCTGAGCCCGTCGCCGTGCAGGGCACGGCTCATAGAATTTGTTGTGGTTTATGAAATGCCGTATTCTTCAAGTCTCGGCGTTCGGATTCATGGAGGGCAATGCAAATGCTGTCCCGCCGTTCTGTCGTTGCCGCGGTTCTCGCTGGCGTCCCGGCTCTCGGCTTTGTCCGAGCCCGCGCACAAGAGTCGAAACAGGTACTGATCCGCGCGGTCTATTATCGTGATTTTCGGCCCTACTCCTTCTTTGATGAAGAGGAGGGAAGGATGCGCGGCATTCTCATCGACCTGATGGGAGTCCTTGGTGAGGCCTGTGGCTATGCCATGACGCACGAGGGATTCCCCTGGGCGCGTGCGCAATACATGGTAGCCAACGATCTTGCGGATGCTTTGTGCTGCCCCATCACCGAGAAACGAAAGGAATACGTCTATTTCGCCCCCACGATCGTGACCCCGCTGGCAGAAGCCCATTTATTCGTCACCGTCGACAATCCCCGTGCCGATGAGATCCGCGCCGTCCATTCCAAGGAAGGACTCTACGCCTTCAACGTGGTGGATTTCATCGGAAACAGCTCCGGCGAACACATCTGGCAAGACCACCCGCAACGGCTAACCGTCAGAAACATCCAGCAGATTCTCAAGATGCTGCTGCGGGGCCGCGCGGACTTTTACTACGCCGACCCGCTGGTGACGTGGATCCAACTGGCCGAACTGGGCGTGCTCGATAAGTTCTTCAGTATCCCTGCCGACTATGTGACCAAAGGGCACAGGGGCGCCATGAGCTTCGGCCTGCGCAAGACCTATCCCGACGCGCAGGCCGTCGTCGCCCGGGTGGAGGAGGCAATCCGGACGGAGATCACACCGGACCTGCACGACGGGATCATCGCCCGCTATACCAGATGACAGGGCGCACCGGATCACTGACAAGATGATCTAACTCCCTGGGAAAGCGCTGGAAACCGGCTTTGCTTGCCTTCCCGCAGGCAAGCCCCTAGGTTATTCACGCTTCGTTGCCGTGAAATATGGGCTTAACCGCTGTGCTGACTGGTAAACGGGTTCTTCTGATCGTCTCGGGGGGCATCGCCGCCTACAAGTCGCTGGAACTGATCCGCCGTCTCAAGGAAAGGGGCGCGGCGGTGCGCTGCGTGCTGACCCGGGCCGGCGCCCAGTTCGTGACGCCGCTGTCGCTCTCGGCGCTGAGCGGCGACAAGGTCTACGGCGAGCTCTTCGACCTCACCGACGAAGCGGAGATGGGCCACATCCAGCTGTCGCGCGACGCCGACCTGCTGGTGGTGGCGCCGGCCAGCGCCGACCTGCTGGCCAAGATGACCCAGGGCCGCGCCGACGACCTGGCCTCCACCGCCCTGCTGGCCACCGACAAGCCCGTCCTGGTCGCCCCGGCCATGAACGTGCGCATGTGGGAGCATCCGGCGACGCAGGCCAACATCGCCGCCCTGAAGCAGCGCGGCGTCCTGACCGTCGGCCCCAACGAGGGTGACATGGCCTGCGGCGAGTACGGCTTCGGGCGCATGGCCGAGCCCCACGAGATTCTGGCGGCCATCGAAGCCGCCCTCGATGCCCCGCGTCCGCTCAGCGGCCTGCGCGCCCTGGTGACCAGCGGGCCGACCCACGAGCCCATCGACCCGGTGCGCTACATCGCCAACCGCTCCTCCGGCAAGCAGGGCCACGCCATCGCCGCCGCCCTGGCGCGCCACGGCGCCGAGACCACCCTGGTCTCCGGCCCCAGCCAGCTGCCGGACCCCGAGGGCCTGAAGACCGTGCACGTGGAAACCGCCCAGGAGATGCTGGCCGCCTGTCGCGCCACCCTGCCGGTGGAGATCGCGGTCTGCGCCGCCGCCGTGGCCGACTGGCGCGTCGCCGCCGCGGCCCAGCAAAAGCTCAAGAAGGACAACGGCATCCCCGCCGCCTTGGAGTTGAAGCAGAACCCCGACATCCTGGCCGCGCTGTCGCAGGCGGGCCCGGAGCGCCCCAGCCTGGTGATCGGCTTCGCCGCCGAGACCGAAAAGGTGATCGAGCAGGGCCGCGCCAAGCTGACGCGCAAGGGCTGCGACTGGATCCTCGCCAACGACGTGGCGCCGGGCACGGCGACATTCGGAGGTGACGACAACCGTATTCACCTGATCACGGCCGAGGGCGTCGACGACTGGCCGCAGATGACCAAGGCGGAGGTGGCCGAGCGCCTCTGCCGGCAGATCGCCGTGACCCTCGGACGCTAAACAAGACGAAGAACAAGAACCTGACAGGGACCGCGTAGACCGACATGACCGCTCTCAGCGTTGCCATCAAGCGCCTCGACCACGCCGCCGACCTCAGCCTGCCCGCCTATGCCACCAGTGACTCCGCCGGCATGGACCTGCTGGCCGCCGTCGAGCAGACGGTGACCCTGGCGCCCGGCGAAAGGCGCCTCATTCCCACCGGCATTGCCATCGCCCTGCCGCCGGGCACCGAGGCGCAGGTCCGCCCGCGCTCCGGCCTGGCCCTGAAGCAGGGCGTCACGGTGCTGAACGCGCCGGGCACCATCGATGCCGACTACCGCGGCGAGGTCGGGGTGATCCTGATCAACCACGGCGACCAGCCCTTCGTCGTCGAACGCGGCAGCCGCATCGCCCAGATGGTGGTGGCGGCCTATGCCCGCGTCGCCTGGACGGTGAGCGACGACCTGGAGGAAAGCGCCCGCGGCGCCGGCGGCTTCGGCTCCACCGGCGTCGGCGCCCAGGACAATGTGGCGGGCGACAAAGCCGCGGCGGGCGACTGAACCATGCTGAGACTCTCGAAAAAGCTGCTCTTCGCCATCGAGGCCGTGGTCGACATCGCCTACCACGCCGGCGCCGGGCCGGTGCGCTCCACCGACATCTCGCGCCGCCAGGGCATCCCGCGGCGCTACCTGGAGCAGGTGCTGCAGCAGCTCGTGCACCACGACATCCTCTCCGGCCAGCGCGGCCCCAAGGGCGGCTACCGCCTGGCGCGCGAGCGCCGGCGCATCTCCGTCGGCGAGATCATCCGCATCGTGCGGCAGCTGGAGGGCACCAGCGACCCGGCCGCCGACCCGGAAGGCTCGGAGTTGGGCGTGAAGGTGCTGAGGCCGATCTGGATCGACATGCAACGCCAGATGATGGAGCGCTTCGACAACCTGACCATCGAGGAGCTCTGCGAGAGGGCGCGCGAGCAGGGCATCACCAGCGAGGCCCGGCAGATCACCGATTTCACGATCTAGGGAAGAGCAGGAAACACCACTTCAGGGAACGGACGGCGCAACATGGAAGCAGTGAAGGCAGAGACATCTGCCCAGGAAACGGGTGAGTTCCGCGGCAAAATCTACGACTCCATCCTCGACACCATCGGCGCCACGCCCATCGTGCGGGTGCCGAAGCTTGCCGCCGCCTACGGCGCCAAGGCCGACATCGCCGGCAAGTGCGAGTTCTTCAACCCCCTGGCCTCGGTGAAGGACCGCATCGGCCTGGCCATGGTCGAGGCGCTGGAGCGCGAGGGCAAGCTGAAGGAAGGCGGCATGATCGTCGAGCCGACCAGCGGCAACACCGGCATCGCCCTGGCCTTCGTCTGCGCCGCCAAGGGCTACCGCCTGATCCTCACCATGCCGGAGACCATGTCCCAGGAACGCCGCAAGATGCTGCGCCTGCTGGGCGCCGAGCTGGTGCTGACCGAGGGCGCCAAGGGCATGACCGGGGCGCTGGCCAAGGCCGAGGAGATCCTGGCCGAGAACCCCGGCGCTGTCATGCCGCAGCAGTTCAACAACCCGGCCAACCCGGCGATCCACGAGCGCACCACGGCGGAGGAAATCTGGAAGGACACCGGCGGCAAGGTGGATGTCGTCGTTTCCGGCGTCGGCACCGGCGGGACGCTGACCGGCGTCGGCCGTGTCCTGAAGGCCCGCAAGCCGGGGCTGAAGATGGTGGCGGTGGAACCGGAGGACAGCCCCGTGCTGTCCGGCGGCCAGCCGGGCCCGCACAAGATCCAGGGCATCGGCCCCGGCTTCGTGCCCGGCAACCTGGACACCGCCCTGATCGACGAAGTCCTGCCCATCGGCAACGACACGGCCTTCCGCATGGCGCGCAAGGCCGCGGCCCTGGAGGGCCTGCCGGTCGGGATTTCCTCCGGCGCCGCCCTCTGCGCGGCCATGGAGATCGGCGAGCGCCCGGAGATGGAAGGCAAGCTGATCGTCGCCATCCTGCCGTCCTTCGCCGAACGCTACCTTTCGACGGCGCTCTTCGAAGGGCTGTAAGGAGTTCATTTTCGTTGTCATGCTCGGGCGTGACCCGAGCATCCATGGCAAGGCCGGACCGGGCCGGCGCAAGCTGAGGAATGGACCCTCGGGTCAAGCCCGAGGGTGACGACCGAGTGGCGGAAGCGTCCGAGTGCGCCCCCTCACACCCCCTTTGTCCAACAGGCTCAAGGCGCTAGAGCAACCCGCGTCCAGAGGGACGCGGACAAGTTGCTCTAACCTTTTAAGATAGATCAATTTATCCTCGACCAGGTGATTCCACCTGGTCGAGGATTGATCTAGACTTCGCCCCATGGATTTCAGCGACGACCAGATCGACCGCTACGCGCGCCACCTGGTGCTGCCGGAGATCGGCGAGGAGGGCCAGGAAAGGTTGCTGAAGGCCCGGGTGCTGGTGATCGGCGCCGGCGGCCTCGGCTCGCCGCTGCTGCTCTACCTCGCGGCCGCCGGTATCGGCACGCTCGGCATCGTCGACGACGACGTGGTCGACCTCTCCAACCTGCAGCGCCAGGTGCTGCACGACACCGCCAACATCGGCATGGCCAAGGTGGAGTCCGCCCGGCGGCGGATCGCCGAGATCAATCCCGAGGTGACGGTCGAGGCGCACAACCAGCGCCTCTCGCCCGACAACGCCCTGGACCTGATCGGCCGCTACGATCTGGTGGCCGACGGCTCCGACAACTTCCCGACCCGCTATCTGGCCAACGACGCCTGCTACCTGGCGGGCAAGACCCTGGTCTCCGCCGCCATCATGCGTTTCGACGGCCAGCTCTCCACCTTTAAGGCTTATGAGGGCAAAGCGCACGAGGGCGGGACGCCCTGCTACCGCTGCCTCTTCGGCCCGCAGCCGGGCGACCCCAAGGAAAGCTGCGCCGACGTCGGCGTGCTCGGCGCGCTGGCCGGCACGCTGGGCGCCCTGCAGGCCAACGAGGTGGTGAAGGAGATCCTCGGCATCGGCAGCTCGCTGGCCGGCCAGCTGGTGCTCTTCGATTCCCTGGAGACCACCTTCCGCAAGGTGAGCGTGCCGCGCGACCCCGACTGCGCCCTCTGCGGCTCCCAGGCGACCATCCGCGACCTCAAGACCGTGGACTACCGGACCGGCGAGCCGCTCTGCGCGGTTTAGGAGCGTCTTCCGGGCGGCACGGAAATCGCCTAGAGTCCAAGGCCTTGTCACCTGCCGCTTCGGGAGCCGCCGCTTGACCCTTCGCCCGATCCTGCTCGCCGTCCTGCTCGGCCTTTTCGCCTCCGCCGCCTCGGCCAAGCCCGCTGTCGTCTATTCCGTCGGCGGCAAGTTCGACGGCTCCTTCAACGAGGCCGCCTACGACGGTGCCCAGCGCTTCAAGGAGGAGACCGGCGAGGACTACGGCGAGTTCGAGATTTCCACCCAGGCTCAGAGCGAGCAGGCATTGCGCAACTTCGCCCAGCGCGGCTTCTCGCCCATCGTCGCCATCGGCTTCACCCACGCCTCGGCCCTGGCCAGCGTGGCCCCGCAGTTCCCCGACACCCGCTTCGCCATCGTCGACTCCGTGGTCGAGGCACCCAACGTGCAGTCGGTGGTGTTCAGGGAGCAGGAGGGGTCCTACGTCGTCGGCCTGCTGGCGGCCATGGCCTCCCAGTCGCACACCATCGGCTTCGTCGGCGGCATGGACATCCCTCTGATCCGCAAGTTCGCCTGCGGCTACATCCAGGGCGCGCGCAGCGCCGACCCCAAGGTGACGGTGCTGGTCAACATGACCGGGCCGACGCCGGCGGCCTGGAGCGACCCGGTGCGCGGCGGCGAACTGGCGCGCTCCCAGATCGAGCAGGGCGCCGACGTCATCATCCAGGCGGCCGGCGGTACCGGCATCGGCGTGCTGCAGGCAGCCGCCGACGCGGGCATCCTGGGCATCGGCACGGACTCCAACCAGAACGCCCTGCATCCCGGCAAGGTGCTGACCTCCTTGAGAAAGCGCATCGACAACGTGGTCTACGACAACTTCGTCACCGCGCTGGACGGCACCTGGCAGCCCGGCGTCCAGGTCAAGGGCCTGGCCGAGGGCGGCCTGGACTGGGTGATCGACGACGACAACGTGCGCCTCATAACCCAGGAGATGGAAGCCGCCGCCGAGGCGGCCGAGGAGGGCATCGCCGGCGGCAGCATCAAGGTGCACGACGTCACCCGCGACGGCCCCTGTCCCTTCAAGTAAGGGCTCAGTGAAATAACCGGATGTGGCGATGATCCGCCTCGCCCTTCGAGACGGCGCTCACGCACTTCCTCAGGGTGAGGCTAACCAACGAAACCCGACCTCGTGCTGAGGAGCTTGCGCAGCAAGCGTCTCGAAGCATGAAGCCGTGAGCGCTCCTAAAGGATTGCCTTGAAGGTGCTGGTCACCGGCAGGTGCCAGTCCAGCTCCGTGTTGGTGTGGTGCAGGGCCAGGGGCACGGTGACGTCGACGGGAATGCCGGCGCGCGAGTTGAAGGCGCCGAAAAGGTCCCACTGGCCCATCACGTCGACAATGTCGGTGAAGGCCGGCGGCATGGCGATGACCGCGCTGACGGTGATGATCCTGGTATCGCGGGCAATCGGCAGGCTGGGGCCGTCATAACGCACCAGGGCGTTGAGCGCCTCGGAGAGCACCAGGTTGCCCTTGGAGTGGCCGGTCAGCAAGTCGAAGTCGAAGCGTGGGTCGCGCAGCAGGCCCAGCACCGCCGCCGTGTCGTCGCCGCGCCGCTCGCCGAAGAGCGCCGGCACGGTGCCGACCAGGGAGTGCTGCTCCAGCAGTTCCTCCAGCTCCTGCTCGAAGTGGCGCAGGCGGTTGCGGGCGCTGAAGAAGAACCAGCCGCCCAGCGCCTCGGTCACGAAGTCGCCCAGGCCATAGCCGGAAACCACCGCGGCCACCGGCGCGCCCAGGGCGTCGGCGACGTTGCGCGCGAAGGCGGCCGAGCCCAGGGCCGAGCTGCCGACCCCGGCCACCGCCAGGCCGCGCAGCGGCCCCGCGGCCTCGCCGGCCTGGATCAGGGCGTCGCGCCCGGCGCAGAGCTTGAGCTCACCCGCACCCGTCGGCGGCACGTAGAGCAGGGAGCCCTCGCGGGCCAGCCAGGGGCTGATCGCCCGGGCCTCGGCCCCCGCGATGCGGGAGACGTCGTAGAACAGGGTATCGAGGAGGGCGTTCCTCTGGTGGAAGGCCTCCAGAAACGGCGCGGCCTCGGCCGGGTCCAGCGTGGCAGTGGGCAGGCAGGCCGCGCGGGCCGCCTGGGTATCCTGAAGCGTGGCAAGGGACGAGAGCATGCGGGGACCTCCTGTTGCGGGTCGCGGCAGGCAAAGCGGCCCTCAGCTTAGGCTTAAGGCGCTATTTCGCAACTGCGAAAAGAGTCGCAGGGCCGCCCCGGCTAGATGCCGTCCTTACGGAACGCCAGGCGCGTCCAGGAGATTTCCGGGCGATGGAAGAAACCGTCATCATGGTCCTGCTGGAACACCGGCACCAGGCCTTCGGGTGCGGCAAGAGCGATGGTTTCCGCGCCGGTTATTTCGAACATGCGGCGCCCGGGCGGCACCGGGCCATGGCGCAGGGTGAGGATCAGCACGCCGCCGGCCGCCAGCAGACGCGCCACCGCCGGCATTCCCCGGCGGCGCTGGTCCGCGTCGAGATGCATCCAGACGGCAGTCATCATGATGACGTCGAAGGCGCCGGGGCGGTCGGCCAGCCGCGCCAGCTCCGGCAGGCTGTCGTCGATCCATTCGATGCTCGATGCGCAATGCAGGGCCTTGCCCGGCTCGCGCAGTCCGGCGGTCGGCTCCACGGCAACCACCCGATGACCGCGCGCGGCCAGCGCCGCCGCGTCGCGCCCGGTGCCGGCGCCGATGTCGAGCACGGCGGCGGGCGGCGGCGGCAGCAGGTGCAGCACGTCGGCATGCGCGATGTCGAAAACCGGACGTTCGTAGCTGTCGACGAGGTTGGGGGCCTCTTCGCCGTAGCCTTCGGTACCGCTGACGACGGGGCCGTCTTCCATGGGATTCGAGTGCCCGTCGCCTAGAACATCGTCTCGAGGACGCGGTCCGGCGGGGTGTGGCCGTCGACGAAGGTCTTGATGGAGATGATGACCTTCTCGCCCATGGCGATGCGCCCCTCGATGGTGGCCGAGCCCATGTGCGGCAGCAGCACCACGTTGTCGAGGCGGATCAGCTTGGGATTGACCGCCGGCTCGTGCTCGAAGACGTCCAGGCCGGCGCCGGCGATCTCGCCGGCCTCCAGGGCGCGGGTGAGCGCATTCTCGTCCACCACCTCGCCGCGCGAGGTGTTGACGATGTAGGCGTCCTCGCGCAGCAGCTTGAGGCGGCGCGCCGAGAGCAGGTGGAAGGTGGCCGGGGTGTGCGGGCAGTTGATGGAGATGATGTCCATGCGGGACAGCATCTGGTCGAGGCTCTCCCAGTAGGTCGCCTCCAACTCCTCCTCCACCGAGGGGTGCACGCGCCGCCGGTTGTGATAGTGGATCGACATGCCGAAGCCCTTGGCCCGGCGCGCCACGGCGCTGCCGATGCGGCCCATGCCGATGATGCCCAGGCGCTTGCCGTTGACCCGGTGGCCCAGCATGCCGGTCGGCGCCCAGCCCTGCCACTCGCCGGTGCGCACCAGGCGCTCGCCCTCGGCCAGGCGCCGCGGCACCGAGAGGATGAGGGCCATGGTCATGTCCGCCGTGTCCTCGGTCAGGACACCCGGGGTGTTGGTCACGGTGATGCCGCGCTGGCGTGCCGTCTTCAGGTCGATGTGGTCGACGCCGGTGCCGAAGGAGGCGATCAGCTTCAGCTGCGGGCCGGCCTGGGACAGCACCGCCGCGTCGATGCGGTCGGTCACCGTGGGCACCAGGACCTCCGCCTCCTTTACCGCCTCGATGAGCTGCGCCTGGCTCATCGGCTTGTCCTCGATGTTCAGGTGACAGTCGAAGAGCTCCATCATCCGCGTCTCGATGACGTCGGGCAGGCGGCGGGTGACGATTACGCGGACCTTCTTGTGGGGCATTGCTTCCTAACTCGAAATGCGGGCCGGGAAGGCCACGGTCATGACCATGCGATGGGCGAAAAGGCTGGAAGCCCGCGGGGCCGGCCAAGCTTCCGGCGCCCCGGGTTCGCGCCTTGCCATAGCAGGCGGGGCGGCGGCTTGTCCAGGGGACAGCCCACTTTCCGGGCCTCCGGCGGGCATTCCGCCTCCGGGCCGGGAAAATTCCGGGGCAGGCGGGCGGACAGGCGGCGGGGCCGTCTTGACCCGGCGCGAGGGCGGGGGGTAGGAGGAAAACATGCCGAGGCTTCATCAGCTGGCCCCCATCGCGAGGATCTCCCTGCTCGCCGCCCTGCTCCTCTTGGGCTGGAGCGGGCCTGCCCGGGTGCAGGAGGCCCCTGAGGGCGCTTCCCAGGGCGGCGGGGAGGAAACCCAGGCGCCCCCCGGGCGCCCGGCGCCGCCGGGGCGCACGGGCCTGCCGCTGCCGAGGTTCGTCACCCTGCGCGCCGACGAGGTGAACCTGCGCATCGGCCCGGGCATCCGCTATCCCATCGACTGGGTCTACCACCGGGCCGGCCTGCCGGTGGAGATCATCGACGAGTTCGACACCTGGCGGCGCATCCGCGACTGGCAGGGCACCGAGGGCTGGGTGCACCAGTCCATGGTCCAGGGCCAGCGCGGCATCCTGGTCACCGGCAAGCGCCACACCCTGCGCCGCCGCCCGGAGGCCGAGGCCCCCGGCGTGGCCCTGGTCGACGCCGGCGTGGTGGGGGTGCTGGAGCGCTGCGAGACCGACTGGTGCAAGGTCAGCGTCGACGGCTACAGCGGCTGGCTGCAGCGCGGCGCCTTCTACGGCCTCTATCCCGGCGAAAAGGTGGAGTAGGGACAGAAAAACTCCCCGCCCTTCGAGACGGCCCTTTCAGGGCCCCCTCAGGACGAGGAGTTTATCGTGCCTTTACCCGCCTCACCCTGAGGAGGACAGAGCCCGTCTCGAAGGGTGAGAGCCCCGGCGCTTCAGTCGAAATCCTGGGCCAGGGCGGCGCGCACGTCTTCCGACAGGATGGTCATGTGACCGTATTCCGGGTGGGTGAAGCCCAGGATGACGCGGGTGCCCGGGGTCTTGAACCTCTCGGCCTGGGCGTCGGTGAAGGGGAAGTGGATGAACTGCACCGAGGAGGCCTTGCCGTCGGCGGTGGTGCGGTCCACATCCTCCTCCGGCTTGCCGACGATGCGCTCGCCGTCGACCTCGAAGAAGGCCGTCTCCTCGATGCCGCCCAGCTTGGAGAGGAAGGTCTTGCGGCGCAGGGCGTCGTCGATCTCGAACATCACCGTGGCGACCAGCTCGCGGCCCTGCGGGATCAGCGGGTTGTAGGCGCTGAGCTCGTCGGCGATCTGCTCCTCGCCGCCCTTTTCGATGTAGAGCATCTCGTGGACCTGGGCCCACATGGTCTCGTAGTTCTCGAAGTAGAAGGTGCAGACCGGGCCGACGTCCTGGCGGCGGAACTTCTTCTTGGCGACGAGGTCGCGGCGCAGCTCCCGGCGCTCGGCCTCGTAGGTCGCCATCGGAAGAATGTCTTCGCGGGTGATCTCTTTCTTCATGGCAAGTCCGGTGCTCATCTCGTTCAACTCCTCTTCATCTGAGGCCGGCGGCGCGTGGCCGCCACCCCTTTGGCCGATTCAGCTCCCTAGTCGGCCAGGCCGTAGGCCTTGGCGAAGAGCTCGATGGGGTGGTAGCTGCGCGCGACCTCGGGTTTGTTCTCCATCTGCAGGCGGTCGATGCCCTGCAGGATGTGCTGGCCGGCCAGCGGGCATTCAGAAGCCACATAGGCCTTGCCGGCCTGCGCGGTCTGCCGCGCCGCCGTGCGCCCGACCTTGATGGCGGTGTCGAAATTCTCCTTCAAGATGCCCCAGGAGCCGCCGTGGCCCGAGCAGCGCTCGACGACCTTCACGTCGGCATCGGGCATGAGGCGGAGCATCTCCGCGGCCTTGGCGCCGATGTTCTGGGCGCGGGCGTGGCAGGCCATGTGCAGGGCGACGCCGCCTTCCAGGGTGCCCAGGCCCTCGGCCAGGCCTTCCTTCTTGGCGATGTCGACCACGTACTCGGTGATGTCGAAGGTATGCTGCGAGAGCTTCTTCACCGTGTCGTTGTCCGGCAGGATCAGCGGCCACTCGAACTTCAGCATCAGCGCGCAGGACGGCGTCAGCGCGACGATGTCGTAGCCCTTGTCGATCCATTCGCAGAGTTCGGCGGAGACGCGCCCGGCGGACTCGGCGACCTTCTCGATGTCGCCCTGCTCGAGCTGCGGCATGCCGCAGCAGGAGGGATAGACCACCTCGGTCTCGACGCCGTTCCTGGCCAGCACCGCGCGGGCGGCCGCGCCGATGTCCGGGTTGTTGTAGTTCACGAAGCAGGTGGCGTAGAAGGCCACCTTGCGGCCCTTGGCCGGGGCCTCGGGGTTGACCGCCGGCACCTCGTCCTTGGCGCGCAGGGCGAAGGTTTTGCCGTGGAACTTCGGCAGGTCGGCCTCGCGGTGCACGTCGGCGACCTTTTCCATGACCGGGCGCGTCAGCTTGTTCTTGGTGTCGCCGGCCCAGTTCACCAGCCCCGGCGCGATGCCGGCCAGCTTGCCGTTGCGGTCGGTCTTGATGAGCTGCTCGACGCGGCCGTCGATGTGGCCGCGCTTCCGCTCGGCCGCGCGGTAGCGCAGCATGAGGTGCGGGAAATCGATGTTGAACTCATGGGGCGGCACGTAGGGGCAGCTCACCATGAAGCACATGTCGCACAGCGTGCAGGCGTCGACGACGGGCTTGTAGTCGGCCTTGTCGACGCTATCCAGCTCGCCGGTTTCCGACTCGTCGATGAGGTCGAAGAGGCGCGGGAAGGAGTCGCAGAGATTGAAGCAGCGCCGGCAGCCGTGGCAGATGTCGAAGACGCGCTCGACCTCGGCGTTCAGCTTCTCCCAGTCGTAGAAATCCGGATCGTTCCAGTCGATCGGGTGACGCACCGGGGCGTTCAAACCACCTTCGCTCATGTCTTCCCCTCGCTGATATCGCACAGGCCGGACCGGCGGGATCTGCCCTCGACGGTACCGGAAAGGCTCCTCCGTCGACCATGACGGCAGGCGCCCAACTGAATGAAGTGACTGCTTTCTTTGTGCTGCAAGACGCAGGGGCTGGAGCGGCGGCCCTTCGCGGCGAACCGCCGCTCCAGTCCTGCACTTACATGAGAAACCCGGAGAGGACCGAAGAGGCGGCGCTTCGCGGTGTGCCGTCTCCCCGATCCCGCAGCCGGATCAAGCCATCGTGTCGAGGGCCTTCTGGAAACGGCCGGCGTGGCTCTTTTCGGCCTTCGCCAGGGTCTCGAACCAGTCGGCGATCTCGTCAAAGCCCTCTTCGCGGGCCGTGCGGGCCATGCCGGGGTACATGTCGGTGTACTCGTGGGTCTCGCCGGCGATGGCGGACTTGAGGTTCAGCGTGGTGTCGCCGATCGGCTCGCCGGTCGCGGGGTCGCCGACCTCCTCGAGGTACTGCAGGTGGCCGTGCGCGTGGCCGGTCTCACCCTCCGCGGTCGAACGGAAGACCGCGGCAACGTCGTTGAAGCCCTCGATGTCGGCCTTCTGCGCGAAGTAGAGATAGCGGCGGTTGGCCTGGCTCTCGCCGGCGAAGGCTTCCTTCAGATTGGCTTCGGTCTTCGAGTCTTTTAGCGACATGGCTTTGTCTCTCCTGTAGGTGAGATTTTCTGATCCTGTTTTCGGGGCTTGTTGCGTCGCCGGCCGCCAGCAAGACAGCCGGAAGGCGCCCCTTCACGAGAGACTAAATAGACCCCCAACGGGGGCCTGTCAACAGTTTAGAATGATTCTAAGGAGGTTTTTAAGGGCGTGGAGGAGCGGCTTTATTCGCCGCTCTCATTGACCCGGATGATGACGTCGACGCGGGCCACCTTGGCGCCGACGGGCGGCGTCGGCAGGTTTTCGAGCTGCACCATTTCGCCCGGGATGTCCTGCAGGCGGCCGCTGTCCTCGAAATAGAAATGGTGATGGTCGGTGACGTTGGTGTCGAAGTAGGACCGCCCGGACTCCACCACGACCTCGCGCAGCAGACCGGCTTCGGTGAACTGGTGCAGGCTGTTGTAGATGGTGGCGAGCGAAACCCGCACGTTGTCGGCCACCGCCTCGGCATGCAGCTGCTCCGCCGTGATGTGGCGGTCGTGGCCCCCGGGCGCCTCGAACAGCAGCTTGGCCAGGGCCAGCCGCTGACGGGTCGGGCGCAGGCCAGCCACCTTGAGGCGCTGGACGAGCGCGCTGTATGGACGATCCTTGGTCATTGCATCCCGATATATAGATCCCAGCTGCCAGAATTAAAGTGGCAATTACAGTCCTATGTCAACTTCTTTGGAACAAGTTTAAATATCAGGAGTTTTCCCTGAGAACCGCGCCGCCCGTTAACCATGGCGGGCCAGCAGCTGCGCCGCTCCGCCCGCCGCGCCGCGCGACCATGGCCTGGGGGCGCATCAAGCCGGGCGGCCTCTTTCTCACCCCCGGAGGGAGCTCCGCCCCGGGGGCGGCACCAGGGCGCGCCTTGCTTTCGGCGCCATGCGAAGCTGTTTGACAGCCCTCTTCCTATGCTATAGTTCGCGAGGCGTTGGCCGGAACTCCTCTGGACGCCAGGGGAATTCGTGCGGCAACGCTTTTTGTCGTGGTGACGTTCCGGAGAGCTGCTTATCTAGGGAGATAGCGGTTCCGGGAAGAGGCCATGAAAAATATGGGAGTCGGCAGCGCATCGAGGGGTCCCGGACCCGCCAAGGCTGCCGGTCGATACGAACAAGTGGCGGACTGGGTGGATCTATTGACCGAGCGACAGAACAGTTTTCCTTACGAAGATCTGCTGAAGTGTGCGCACGGGAAGCTCTTCGGTCCTGGTAACGCGCAGCTGCCCCTCCCGCCGATGTTGATGTTCGATCGCATCACCGAAATCCGCGAGGACGGCGGCGAGCACGGCAAGGGCCATATCGTGGCCGAAATGGACATCAAGCCCGATCTCTGGTTTTTCGATTGCCATTTCGAGGGCGATCCGGTCATGCCCGGGTGTCTGGGCCTTGATTCCCTCTGGCAGCTTCTCGGCTTCTTTCTCGGCTGGCTCGGCGCCCCGGGGCGCGGACGCGCGCTGGGCGTCGGCGAGGTAAAATTCAGCGAGATGGTGACGCCGACGGTGAAGATGGTGAGCTATCATCTGGACCTGAAACGGGTGCGCATGGGCAAGCTGGTCCTGGGTATCGCCGATGGAATCATGAAGGCCGACGGCAAACCGATCTACGAAGCCAAAGACCTGAAGGTCGGGCTCTTTAAAAGCGAAGCTCAAGGCGCCTGAGGCGGGCGCGGCGCGCCCCAGGCCGGACAGTATAAGCAAGACGACCAGTATCACGTATCACAGTCGCAGGACGGACAGGTTTTATATGCGCCGAGTCGTTGTCACCGGCATAGGCATCGTCTCCAGCATCGGCAACAACAAGGCCGAGGTGATCGAAGCTTTACGGACCGGTCGCTCGGGTATCGAGTTTTGCGATACCTACGCGGAAATGGGCTTTCGCAGCCATGTTCATGGCTCCCTGAACATCAATCTGGACGATCACATCGATCGCAAGACCAGGCGGTTCATGGGCGATGGCGCAGCCTACAACTACATCGCCATGAAGGAAGCCATCGCCGACGCCGGCATGACCGAGGCCGAGGTCTCCAACGAGCGTTCCGGCATCGTCATGGGCTCCGGCGGTCCCTCGACCTCCAACCAGGTCGAGGCGGCGGACCTGGCGCGCACCAAGGGCCCCAAGCGGGTCGGCCCCTACATGGTGCCGCGCTGCATGTCATCGACCAACTCGGCGAACATCGCCACCTCCTTCAAGATCAAGGGCCTCAGCTATTCGATCTCCTCGGCCTGCTCGACCTCCGCGCACTGCGTGGGCAACGGCACCGAGCTGATCCAGATGGGCAAGCAGGACGTTGTCTTCGCCGGGGGCGGTGAAGAGCTGCACTGGACCCTCACCGTGCTGTTCGACGCCATGGGGGCCTTGTCCAGCGGCTACAACGACGCGCCGCAGCGCGCCAGCCGCGCCTTCGACAAGGACCGCGACGGCTTCGTCATCTCCGGCGGCGGCGGCGTGGTGGTGCTGGAGGAGCTGGAGCACGCCAAGGCGCGCGGCGCCAAGATCTACGGCGAGGTCGCCGCCTATGCCGCGACCTCCGACGGCCTCGACATGGTGGCCCCCTCGGGCGAGGGTGGGCTGCGCTGCATGCGCCTGGCCATGCAGAGCCTCGGCAACACGCCCGTCGACTACATCAACGCCCACGGCACCTCGACCCCGGCGGGCGACATCGTCGAGCTGCAGTCGATCCGCGAGGCCTTCGGCGCCGACATGCCGAGGGTGTCCTCCACCAAGTCCCTGACCGGCCATTCCCAGGGCGCCACCGGCGTGCACGAAGCGATCTACTCGTTGCTGATGATGGACAACAGCTTCGTTGCCGCCTCGGCGAACATCGATAACCTCGACCCCGATGCCGAAGGCATGCCGATCGTCCGCGAACTGGAAGACGACGTGCAGCTGAACTGCGTCATGTCAAACAGCTTCGGCTTCGGCGGCACCAATGCCTGCCTTGCCTTCAAACGCTTCGAAAGATAGAGGGCGGGCTCGGTAAATGGCTGGGTTGATGGCCGGCAAGCGCGGCCTGATCATGGGAGTGGCCAACGACCACTCCATCGCTTGGGGCATCGCAAAGGCTCTGCACGGCCACGGGGCGGAACTCGCCTTCACCTACCAGGGCGCGGCCTTCGAGCGCCGGGTGCGGCCGCTGGCGGCCTCCGTCGGCTCCGAGACGGTGCTGCCCTGCGACGTTGAGCAGGAAAGCGAGATCGCCGGCGCCTTCGATGCGCTGGGCAAGAGCTGGGGCTCGGTCGACTTCGTGGTCCACGCCATCGCCTATTCCGACAAGGAAGAGCTGAAGGGCCGCTACCTCAACACCAGCCGCGCCAACTTCCGGCGCACCCTGTCGATTTCCTGCTACTCCTTCACCGCCGTGGCGCGCCAGGCCGTCACCATCATGCCGAACGGCGGCAGCCTGATGACGCTCACCTACCTGGGCGCCGAGCGGGTGACCCCCAACTACAACGTCATGGGCGTGGCCAAGGCGGCGCTGGAGGCCAGCGTGCGCTACCTGGCCGTCGATCTGGGCGAGCAGGGCATCCGCGTCAACGCCATCTCCGCCGGGCCCATGCGCACCCTGGCCGGCTCGGCCATCGGCGATGCGCGCTTCGTCTTCGGCTGGAACCGCGACCACGCGCCGCTGAAGCGCAACGTGCTGCTGGAAGAGGTCGGCTCGGCCGGGCTCTACCTCGCCTCCGACCTCTCGAAGGGGGTCACCGGCGAGGTGCACTACGTCGACGGCGGTTACAACATCGTCGGCATTCCCTCGCCCGGCCGCATGAGCCGCTCGGGCGAATAGAGCCTGACATCTCCGGAATAGTTCAGCCCGCCAGCGCCGGGACCAGCAGGTCCGGCCGATCGGTGATGAGGCAGTCGACACCCTTGTCGAGCAGCCGCCGGCCGGCGCGCACCCCGTTTACCGTGTAGACCGCGAAGGCATAGCCCGCCGCCTTCACCGCCGCCACCTCGGCGCGCCGGGTGCGCCGCCAGTACATGTGGAAGGAGGCGCAGTCCAGCTCGGCCAGGGCTTCGCGCCAGTCCGCCGGAAAGTCCTCCGCCAGCAGGCCGCGCGGCCAGTCCGGCGCGACGCGGCGCGACGCCGCCAGGGACTCGCGCTCGAAGCTGCTGACCAGCGGCGCCGGGCGGTCGGCCGGCCAGAGTTTCCGCAGCCGGGTGAGCGCCACCTCCGCCGTCTCGGCGGCCAGGCCCCGGGTCGGCTTGATCTCCACGTTGGGGGTGAGGCCGAGATCCAGCAGGCAGGCCGCGGTCTCCTCCAGGGTCGGCACCCGACAGTCGGGCTGTCCCTTGAAGCGCTTGCCGGCGCGCCGGCTGTACTTCTGCGTGAAGTGTCGGGTGGCGTCGAGGCCGCGCAGCTCGGAAAGCGGCGTCCGGTCCATGTCGCCCCTCGCGCCGGTGGTGCGCCGCAGGGTCTCGTCGTGGAACAGCACCGGCTGGCCGTCGCCGGTCAGCATGACGTCGAACTCGACCCAGCTGACCCCGGCCGCCGCCGCCGCCTTCATGGAGGCGAGGGTGTTCTCCGGCGCCAGCGCCTTGGCGCCGCGATGCCCCATGATCCTGGGCAAAGAAAAAGCCGGCGGAGAGGTCATGTCGCCATCACCCCGCCGCCGGCCGGTTCTTGAACTGAAGCTTGAGGCGCCTTAGCTGGCCTGGGCCTCCAGGTCCTCGCCGGTCTCCTGGTTCACGCGCTTCATGGACAGCTTCACCTTGCCGCGGTCCATGCCGATGCACTTCACCTTCACCTTGTCGCCTTCCTTGACCACGTCGGTCACGGTGGCGACGCGCTCCGGCGCCAGCTCGCTGATATGCACCAGGCCGTCGCGCGGACCCAGGAAGTTCACGAAGGCGCCAAAGTCGACGACCTTCACGACCTTGCCGTCGTAGACCACGCCGACTTCCGGCTCGGCCACGATCGACTTGATCCAGTCCAGCGCCGCCTGGCCCTGGTCCTGATCGACCGCGGCGACCTTCACGGTGCCGTCGTCCTCGATGTCGATCTTGGCGCCGGTCTCCTCGCAGATCTCGCGGATGACCTTGCCGCCGGTGCCGATCACGTCACGGATCTTGTCCTTGGGGATAGTGATCACGGTGATGCGCGGGGCGTTCTCCGACACGCCTTCGCGCGCCGAGGTCAGGGCCTTGTTCATCTCGCCGAGGATGTGCAGGCGCCCACCCTTGGCCTGATTGAGCGCGACCTCCATGATCTCCTTGGTGATCGAGGTGATCTTGATGTCCATCTGCAGCGAGGTGATGCCGACTTCGGTGCCGGCCACCTTGAAGTCCATGTCGCCGAGGTGATCTTCGTCGCCCAGGATGTCGGACAGCACGGCGTAGTCGTCGCCTTCCTTGATCAGGCCCATGGCGATACCCGCCACCGGCCGGGCCAGCGGCACGCCGGCATCCATCAGCGCCAGCGAGGAGCCGCAGACCGTCGCCATGGAGGAGGAGCCGTTGGACTCGGTGATCTCGGAGACCACGCGGACGGTGTAGGGGAAGTCTTCCTTGGTCGGCAGCAGCGGGCGAACGGCGCGCCAGGCCAGCTTGCCGTGGCCGATCTCGCGGCGGCCCGGAGCCAGGCGGAAGCTGCACTCACCCACCGAGTAGGGCGGGAAGTTGTAGTGCAGCATGAAGTGTTCGCGGTAGCTGCCTTCCAGGGAGTCGATGATCTGCTCGTCCTGGCCGGTGCCCAGAGTGGTGGTGACCAGGGCCTGGGTCTCGCCGCGGGTGAACAGCGCCGAGCCGTGGGTCAGCGGCAAGACGCCGACCTGCGCCACGATCGGACGGATGTCCGTGGTGGTGCGGCCGTCGATGCGCTTGGTCCCCTTCAGGATGTTGCCGCGCACGACGTCGGCTTCCAGCGACTTGAAGAGACCGGAAGCGGTTTCCTTTTCCTCGTCGCTGAGATCCGCGACGGCGCCTTCGCGCACCGCGGCGACCTTGGCCTGGCGGGCCAGCTTGTCGACCTCGCTGTAGGCCTCGGCCAGCTTGTCCATGATGCCGCCGGAGATCAGCTTGTTCTTGACCTCTTCGACCTCGGGGGCCGGGGACGGGACGTCCATCGGCTCCTTGGCGCAGCGCTCGGCCAGGGCGATGATACCGTCGATGACCGGCCCCATCTGCTCGTGACCGAAGGCCACGGCGCCCAGCATGATCTCTTCGGAGAGCTCGTGGGCTTCCGATTCGACCATCAGCACGCCTTCACGGGTGCCGGCGAGGACGAGGTCGAGAGCGGAATCCTCCATCTCGTCCATCAGCGGGTTGAGAATGTACTCGCCGTCCTTGTAGCCGACGCGGGCACCGCCGATGGGCCCCAGGAAGGGCAGGCCGGAGATGGTGAGCGCGGCCGAGGCGCCGACCATGGCGACGACGTCGGGGTCGTTCTCCATGTCGTGGCTCAGCACGGTGCAGATCACCTGGGTCTCGTTCTTGTAGCCCTTGGCGAAGAGCGGGCGGATCGGCCGGTCGATGAGGCGGGAGGTCAAGGTCTCCTTCTCCGAAGGCCGGCCCTCGCGCTTGAAGAAGCCGCCGGGGATCTTGCCCGCGGCAAAGGTCTTCTCCTGGTAGTTCACGGTGAGCGGGAAGAAATCCATGCCCGGGCGCGGCGAGGACTCGCCGACGGCGGTGCAGAGCACCACGGTCTCGCCGTAGGTCGCCAGCACGGCGCCGTTGGCCTGGCGCGCGATGCGGCCGGTTTCCAGGGTCAGCTTGCGCCCGCCCCACTCGATTTCCTGCTTATAGATATCAAACATGCTTTTAGGTCCTTCCAACCTTACGCCGGTCGGTATTTGCCAGATAGCAAAGCGCCGGACCCGCGCAAGGGGCGCCCGTCCCGGGGATCATTCCCCGGACGCCCCTTACGTCGGCCCGGCCCTCAAAAGACCATCGTGCCGGCGTTGTCACGATGTCACTTACGTTCATTCCGTCCAATCGTCCGTCTCCGCGACGCCGTCGCTCGCTCAGGGCAAGGCGGCGCCGCCGCGGCACGGATCCTTCCGGCCTCGCCTTAGCGGCGCAGGCCCAAGCGCTGGATCAGGCCCTCGTAGCGGGACTTGTCCTTGCTCTTTACGTAGTCCAGCAGGCGCCGGCGTTGGCCGACCATGACCAGCAGGCCGCGGCGCGAGTGGAAATCCTTCTTATGGGTCTTGAGATGCTCGGTAAGGTTCGTGATCCGTTCGGTGAGGATCGCGACCTGGACCTCGGGCGAGCCCGTGTCACCGGTATGGGTGCCATACTCTTCGACCAGCGCAGTCTTGCGCTCGGCAGTGATCGACATCGCTATGTCTCCATTAAACTAAAGGTTCAAAACCCGGACCGGACGGATGTCGCCTGCTTCGTAACGGGCCAGCGCCACCGGCTTGCCGCCGGCTGTGGTAATGACGATGGATCCGTTGCTGAGCTCGCTGATGCGATCGCGGTTGGCGCGCGCCACCATGGACACGGCCTGCCCGCAACGCAGGCGGTTCGCCTCGGTCTCGGAGAGAGCCAGCGCCGGGATGTCGTCCAGCGCTGTCTCCACCGGGAGCACCTGCTCCAAGGCGGCGGGACTATGCCCCATAGATTCCAGGGAATCCAGCGAAATCGCGTCGGCCTCGGTAAACGGGCCTACGGTTAATCTTCGCAGCTCCACGATGTGGGCCACGGTCCCTGTCGCCCGCCCCAGGTCCCGCGCCAGGGAGCGCATATAGGTGCCCTTGCCGCAGTGGACCTCGAAGACCGCGTGGTCGCGATCGGGCAGGTCCTCCAGGGTGATGGCGTGGACCGTGACCGTCCGCGGCTTCAGCTCGAAGTCGGCCTGGGCGCGGGCCAGGTCGTAGGCCCGCTGGCCGCCCACCTTGATGGCCGAGTAGAGCGGCGGAATCTGCTCGATCTCGCCGGTGAACCCGGGCAGCACGGCGCGGATCTCCGCCTCGTCGGGGCGGTGCGGGTTCTCCTCGATCACCTTGCCCTCGGCGTCGTCGGTCTCCGTCGCCTGGCCCCAGCGCAGGGTGAAGCGGTAGCTTTTCCGCCCGTCCATCACGTAGGACACGGTCTTGGTGGCCTCGCCCAGGGCGATGGGCAGCAGGCCGCTGGCCAGGGGATCCAGGGTGCCGCCGTGGCCGACCTTGCGCGGCTTCAGGATGCGCCGCACCCGGCCCACCACCTGGGTGGAGGTCAGGCCCAGCGGCTTGTCGATCACCAGCCAGCCGTTGACCGCCACGCCCTTCTTGCCGGCCCCGGCCGACTTCGCGGGAGGGGCTTCACTGGCCATCGGGACCGCTCTCGCCGTCGTCGGGGGCGTCTTCGGCGTGGACGTCGCGCAAGACCTTGGGGTGGTGCAGAATCTCGTTGATGTGGGCGGCCTCGTCGAAGGAGCGGTCGGCCTGGAATGACAGCCGCGGCGTGAAGCGCAGCTGCACCTCGTGGCCGAGCTGGCCGCGCAGGAAGCTGGCGGCGTGGTTCAGGGCTGCCACGATGGCCTCCAGATCGCCGCCGCCCAGCGGCACCACGAAGGCGGTGGCGCTCTTCAGGTCCGGGCTGACCCGCACCTCGGTCACCGTCAGGCTGATGTCGACCAGGTGAGGGTCACGCAGCTCGCCGCGCGCCAGCACCTGCGAGAGGGCATGGCGCAGCTCCTCGCCGACGCGCAGCTGACGCTGGCTGCGGGCCCCTCCAGACTTGCTAGATGCGGATTTGCCGCGCCCCTTGGCGCTTCTCGGTAGAGCCATGACTTGATCCCGGCCCCAGGCGGCCGGCGGTGCGGCCGCCGGGCTGCCCAAGTCTAGAGTTCCCGGGCGACTTCCTCGATCTCGTAGCACTCGATCTGGTCGCCGACCTGGATGTCGGTGTAGTTCTCGAAGGCCATACCGCACTCGTAGCCTTCCTTCACTTCCTTCACCTCGTCCTTGAAGCGCCGCAGCGTCTTCAGGGTGCCGTCGTGAATGACCACGTTGTCGCGCAGCAGGCGCACCTTGGCGCCGCGCTTGACCATGCCCTCGGTGACCATGCAGCCGGCCACCTTGCCGACCTTGGAGTTGGAGAAGACTTCGCGGATTTCCGCGTAGCCCAGGAAATTCTCCTGCTGGGTCGGGGCCAGGAGGCCGCTCAGCGCCGCCTTCACGTCGTCGACCACGTTGTAGATGATCGAGTAGTAGCGGATGTCCACGTTGTCGCGGCGCGCCATCTGGCGGGCCTGCGGGTTGGCGCGCACGTTGAAGGCGATGATCATCGCCCCGGTGGCGCCGGCCAGGGTCACGTCGGACTCGTTGATGCCGCCGACGCCGCTGTGCAGCACCCGCACCTTGACCTCCTCGGTCGCCAGCTTCTCCAGCGAGTTGATGATCGCTTCCATCGAGCCGTGCACGTCGGACTTGACGACGACCGGCAGCTCGGAGGCCTCGCCTTCCTTGATGCGGCTCATCATCTGTTCCAGCGTACCGCGACCGGTGGCGGCGATTTCCTTCTCGCGCTTGCTGCGCTGGCGGTACTCGACGATCTCGCGGGCGCGGCCTTCGTCCTCCATCACCGTGAAGTCGTCGCCGGCCGACGGGGTGCCGTTCAGACCCAGAACCTCGACCGGCGTCGCCGGCCCGGCTTCGTCGACCTGCTCGTCACGCTCGTTGACCAGGGCGCGCACGCGGCCCCACTCGCTGCCGGCGACGAAGACGTCGCCGACCTTCAGGGTGCCACGCTGCACCAGCACGGTGGCGACCGAGCCACGGCCGCGTTCCAGCTTGGCCTCGATGATGACGCCCTCGGCGGCGCGCTGCGGGTTGGCCCTCAGCTCCAAGAGCTCGGCCTGCAGCAGGATCGCTTCCTCGAGCTTGTCGAGGCCGGTCTTCTGCAGCGCCGAGACCTCGATGGCCAGGATGTCGCCGCCCAGGTCCTCGGTGATCAGCTCGTGCTGCAGCAGCTCCTGCTTCACCCGGGCCGGGTCGGCGCCCGGCTTGTCGATCTTGTTGATGGCGACGATGATCGGCACCTCGGCGGCCTTGGCGTGGTTGATCGCCTCGACCGTCTGTTCCTTGATGCCGTCGTCGGCGGCCACCACCAGGATCACGATGTCGGTCACCGTGGCGCCGCGCAGGCGCATCTCGGTGAAGGCGGCGTGGCCCGGCGTGTCGATGAAGGTGATGCGGTCGCCCGAAGCAAGGCGCACCTGGTAGGCGCCGATGTGCTGGGTGATGCCGCCGGCCTCGCCGGCCACCACGTCGGTTTCGCGCAGGGCGTCCAGCAGCGAGGTCTTGCCGTGATCGACGTGACCCATGATGGTCACCACCGGCGGCCGCTGCGCCAGGTCCTCGGGATTGTCGTCAGCGCCGCGCATACCGATCTCCACGTCTGCGGCGGAGACGCGCTTCACCTTGTGGCCGAATTCTTCGACCACCAGCTCCGCGGTGTCGGCATCGATGGACTGGTTGATGGTGGCCATGACGCCCAGCTTCATCAGCGTCTTCACCACCTCGGCGCCGCGCGTGGCCATGCGATTGGCCAGCTCCTGCACCGTGAGGATCTCGGGCACCACGACTTCGCGCACCACCTTCTGCGGCGGCTGGTGCGGCTGCTGGCCGCTGGCCGCGCGCATCTGCTTCTCGCGCTGGCGCTTCATGGCGGCGAGGGAGCGCTGGCGCCCCTCCTGGCCGTCGAGCGCCTGGTTGATGGTCAGCTTGCCGGCGCGCCGGCGCGGCTCGCCGCGGTTGCGGCTGGGCGCCGGTTTGGCCGGCGTCGCGCCGCCGCCCTTGCGGGCCTTGGCGCGCGCGGGCGCCTCTTCGTCTTCCTTGGTTTCCTTGGCGGCGGGCTTGGCCGGACGCGCCTTGGCCTCTTCAGCCGCCGGGACCGGCTCGGGAGCCGCCGGCGCCTCGGCCGCCGGGGCCTCGGCGGCGACCGCCGCCTTGCGGGCGGCTTCCTCGGCCTCCAGCTTGCGGGCGGCCTCTTCCTCGACCTCCCGGCGGGGGCGCTCTTCGGCGGCGGGGTTGGCCTGCTCGGCGCGGCGCTCGGCCTCCTCGGCCTCGCGCTCCTTGCGGGCGGCCTCTTCCTCGCGGGCAACCTCCAGGGCGCGGGCGCGGCTGGCGCGCTCCTCGGCGGAGAGGTTGCGCTTGGGCGCCTTCTCCTCGGCCTCGACCTCGGGCTGCGCGGGCGCCGGGGCTTCCGCCAGCGCCTTCTCGGCCTCGGCCGCCGCCTCGGTAACTTCCTTCATGCGGCCGGAGGAGCCGCGCTCGAAGGTGCGGCTGCGCTTGACCTCAACCGTCACCGCCTTGGAGCGGCCATGGCTGAAGCTCTGGCGCACCTGGCCGGTTTCGACCGTCTTCTTCAGTTGCAGCTTCCCCGGACGGTTCAGCTTCAACGGCCGCTTGGCTTCTGTTTCTTCTTTACTCGTCATCTCTTCTAGCGCTCACCTTCGGTGGGGCGCCCAACCCCGGTTCCTTGATCCGCCGCGCCGCGCAGGGCCGCAAGGCGCTGAATCTCTCTCGTCAAACTCTCGGCGAAGCGGCCCGGTGCGACGGCGACATGCACCGCCGCCTCGCGGCCAACCGCCGCCCCCAGTTCCGCGGCGCCGCAGAACGCCATGAGGGGCATTTTCGGACCCACGGCCCGCGCCAGGGCCCGGACCTTGTCGCGGCCATCGTCCGCGGCATCGTCCGCCTGCACCAACAGGCCTGCCTCCCCGGCGCGCAGGACAGACTTCACCTTTTCGAAGCCCGCCGATACCGCGCCGGCGCGGCGGGCGAGACCCAGCAGTTCGAGGCAGCGCTTCAGCAGCAATTCCTCGACCTGCCGGGGCAGATCCTCAGGCACGCGAACTTGCCTCTTCGCCGCTTTGGCAAAGAGGTTCCGCGTGCAGGCCCTGTCCATCATATCGCGACGGGCCTGCAACCACAAACCCCGCCCGGGCAGGCGCTCGGCCAGGTCCGGCACCACAACGCCGTCGGGGCCGACGACGAAACGCAGCAGCTCCGCCTTGGGCAGCACCCGGCCGCTGGCCAGGCAGCGGCGTTCCGGCGCCGCCGGGCCCTGCCCGGCACCGCGCCGATGCTTCGCCGCCCCGCGCTTGCGGGCGGGCTTGGCGTCCTGGCCGTGTTGCGCCGTTGCCGTCATTCCCGTCAGCTTCAGTCCTCCGTCCCGGCGGCTTCAGCGGCCTCTTCGGCCTCGTCTTCCCCGGCACCTTCTTCCCCGGCACCGTCCTCTTGCGGCTCGTCGTCGAACCAGTGCGCGCGCGCCGCCATGATGATGGCGTTGGCGTCGTCCTGGCTCATCGCGCTGCCTTGCAGCACGCGCTCGACTTCGGCCTCTTCCAGAGAAGCCATGCCTTCCAGATTGTGCTCGCCGCGCTGGCTCGAGAGGGCGAAGCGCAGCTCGTCGGCGGCCAGGTCGGCCAGGTCGTCCAGGGTCTTCACACCCTGCTCGCCCAGCGTCACCAGCATGGTCGGAGTGATCCCCTCCAGCTCGCCGAGCTCGTCGGAAACGCCCAGCTCACGCCGGCGCTCCTCGTTAAAGCGGTCCATCTCTTCCAGATGGCTGCGGGCGCGGGCGCGCAGCTCCTCGGCGACTTCCTCGTCGAAGCCTTCGATCTGCGCCAGTTCCTCGACGGGGACGAAGGCCACCTGCTCCAGGGCGGTGAAGCCTTCCGTCACCAGGAGATGGGCAATGACGTCGTCGACATCAAGGGCGTCGATGAACATCTGCGAGCGACCGCGGAATTCCTCCTGACGGCGGCGGGATTCCGTCTCCTCGGTCATGATGTCGATGTCCCAGCCGGTCAGGATCGAGGCCAGGCGCACGTTCTGGCCGCGCCGGCCGATGGCCAGGGACAGCTGGTCGTCGGGCACCACCACTTCGATGCGGTGGGCGTCCTCGTCCAGAACCACCTTGGAAACCTCGGCCGGGGCCAGGGCGTTGACCACGAAGGTCGCGGTGTCTTCCGACCAGGGAATGATGTCGATCTTCTCGCCCTGCAGCTCGCTGACCACGGCCTGCACGCGGCTGCCGCGCATGCCCACGCAGGCGCCGACCGGGTCGATGGAGCTGTCGTAGGAGATCACGGCGATCTTGGCGCGGCTGCCCGGATCGCGGGCCACGGCCTTCAGCTCGATGATGCCGTCATAGATCTCCGGCACTTCCTGGGCGAAAAGCTTGGCCATGAATTGCGGGTGGCTGCGCGACAGGAAGATCTGCGGGCCGCGCGGCTCCTCGCGCACGTCGTAGATGTAGGCGCGCACCCGGTCGCCGGTACGGAAGGATTCCCGCGGCAGGGTCTCGTCGCGGCGCATCAGCGCCTCGGCGCGGCCCAGGTCGACGGTGACGTTGCCGAACTCGTTGCGCTTGACGATGCCGTTGACCACCTCGCCGACGCGGTCCTTGTATTCCTCGAACTGACGCTTGCGCTCGGCTTCGCGGACCTTCTGGACGATGACCTGCTTGGCGGTCTGGGCGGCGATGCGGCCCAGGTCGATCGGCGGCAGCTCCTCGATGATGAACTCACCGACGTTGATCCCGTCCTGGCGCGCCTGGGCGTCCTTGGTCTGAATCTGGGTGAACTCGTTCTCCACCTCGTCGGCGACCTCGCGGTAGCGGCGCAGGCGCACCTCGCCGGACTTGCGGTCGATTTCCGCGCGGATGTCGTGTTCGTGGCCGTACTTGGCGCGGCCGGCCTTGGAAATGGCCTGCTCCATCGCCTCTAGAACCTCGTCACGCTCGATCGACTTCTCGCGCGCCACCGCATCGGCGACCTGGAGAAGTTCGGTTCGTGCAAGAGCGCTGGTATCCATAGCTCGTCTCGTTCCCAAGAAGTCTCGTTGTCAGTCCGTTCCGTCCTGGCCGTCCTCGGCAGCCTCGGGGCTGCTGGCAGCGATCAGGTCGTCGGTAATCACCAGTTTGGCCTTCATCATCTCGGCGAAGGGCAGGACGGTCTCGCCCTCTTCGCAGGCCAGTACAATGTTCTCGTCGCGGGTGCCGAGAAGGCGCCCGCGGAAGCGGCGGCGCTCGTCGATCGGCATCTGCATCTCGACCTTTGCCTCGAAGCCGGCGAAGCGGTCGAAGTCGGCCAGGCGGGTCAGCGGCCGGTCCAGGCCGGGCGAGCTGACCTCCAGGGTATAGGCGCTGTCGATCGGATCCTCGACATCGAGGATCGCCGCAGCAGCGCGGCTGATCGCGGCGCAGTCGTCAACGTTCATGCCGCCGTCGCTGCGCCGCTCGGCCATGATCTGCAGACACAGGCGATCCCCGCCCGACAGCAGCACGCGCACGATATCGTAGCCCATCGCCTCGACCGCCGGGGCGATCAGGCGTTCGACTTCCGCCGCCTTGCCCTCGCTGGTTTTGGCAGGACCGCGGCCGCTGGCGTCGGCCAGCCCTGAGGAAGCCCCTTTCAAGGCCTGGGACACACCCGTCCTCCGCTCATGGATTACGTAATAAAAAAGGCGGGCCAGAGGCCCACCGCTCGGTAGCCCGACGGTATCTTTTACTCCGACACCGCCACCTTGACTGAGCCGGACTGTACGCCCGTAACCCGCAGCCTGCAAGCCCTTTCGCCGAGTCGGGCCGGCGGGCGGAGGGGGTGGGGCGCCACCCTTCCAGCAGCGAAATTAACTTGAATAACAGGTATTTTTACGGGGCCTGCGGCGCAGGCGCAAATAGGCGGGGCGCCGGCCGGCCTTCAGGGCCTTCTCCTCATAGCGTGTCGGTGGCCAGTCGTCGGGCCGCAGCCGCCAGTCGGCCGGACCCGCAACCTGCCAGGCAAAGGCCGGATGGTCGCTGAGCCGCTGCAGGGCCCAGGACAGGTAGCCCGGATCGTCGGTGGCGAAGCGCAGCTCGCCGCCGTCCTTCAGCAGCCGGGCCAGCAGGTCCAGGGTTTCGCGCTGGATCAGCCGGCGCTTGTGGTGGCGCTTCTTGGGCCAGGGGTCGGGAAAGAGGATGAAGACCCGGTCCAGGACCGCGTCGGGCAGCCGCTCCATGAGATCGCGGGCGTCACCCAGATAGATCCGCAGCGGCGCCTCGGCGCCCCGTTCGCGGAGTTGGCCCAGCAAGGTGGCGACGCCGGTGACGAAGTACTCGGCGCCGATGAAGCCGGTGCCGGGATTGTGGGCCGCCTGCCAGGCCAGGTGCTCGCCGCCGCCGAAGCCGATCTCCAGGAAAAGCCGTTCCGGCAGCGGATCGAAGAGCTCCTGTGGGCGCAGCGGACGCTCTTCCTCCGGCAGGGTGATTTCCAGGCGCGGCAGAGCTTCCTCGAGCAGGGCCTTGCGCCCCGCGCGCAGCGGCCGGCCTTGCCGGCGGCCGTAGGTGTTACGCCGCGCCGCCATAGTCCCTGGATCCTCGAAAGGAAGAGGCCCGGCTCAGGCTCCGAAGGCGCTGCGCAGACCGTCGACCAAGTCCGTGCGCTCCCAGGAGAAGCCGCCGTCCGGGTCGACCGCGCGCCCGAAGTGCCCATAGGCGGCGGTGCGCGCGTAGATCGGCCTCGACAGCTGCAGGTGCTCGCGGATGCCGCGCGGCGAGAGGTCCATCAGGTCCTGCAGCGCCTTTGCCAGCTTGCCTTCGTCAACCTTGCCGCTGCCCTGGGTGTCGACGTAGACCGACAGCGGCTTGGACACGCCGATGGCGTAGGACAGCTGGATGGTGCAGTGGTCGGCCAGCTCCGCGGCCACCACGTTCTTGGCCAGGTAGCGCGCCGCGTAGGCGGCGGAACGGTCCACCTTGGTCGGGTCCTTGCCGGAGAAGGCGCCGCCGCCATGCGGAGCCGCGCCACCATAGGTGTCGACGATGATCTTGCGCCCGGTCAGGCCGCAGTCGCCGTCCGGCCCGCCGATGACGAAGCGGCCGGTCGGGTTCACGTAGAACTCCTCCTCCGGGCACATCCAGCCCTCGGGCAGCACGTTGACCACGTGCGGGCGCACGATCTCGCGCACCTCGTCCTGGTCCAGGTCGCCGGTGTGCTGGGTGGAGACCACCACCGAGGTGGCGCGCACCGGCTTGCCGTCGACGTACTCCAGCGTCACCTGGCTCTTGGAATCAGGGCCGAGGCCCGGCTCGGAACCGGAGTGCCGCGCTTCGGCCAGGGAGCGCAGAATTGAGTGGGAGAAGTGGATCGGCGCCGGCATGAGGTTCTCGGTCTCGCGGCAGGCATAGCCGAACATGATGCCCTGGTCGCCGGCGCCCTCGTCCTTGTTGCCCGCGGCGTCGACGCCCTGGGCGATGTCGACGGACTGGGCGTGGACGTAGTTTTCCACCATCATCCGGCTCCAGTGGAAGCCGTCCTGCTCGTAGCCGATTTCCTTCACCGCGGCGCGCACGACCTGCTCCAAAAGCTCCTTGGTGACATCGTCGGGGCCGCGTACCTCGCCGGCCAGCACCACCCGGTTGGTGGTCGCGAGAGTCTCCACGGCAACGCGCGAATAGGGATCGTGCGTCAGGTAGGTGTCGACGATCGCATCGGAAATCCGGTCGCAGACCTTGTCCGGATGTCCTTCTGAAACGGATTCGCTGGTGAAGAGGTAGTTGCCGTTGCGCACTGCGATGCTCCCGCCGTTCGGGCTAAAGGTTTTGGAGTAAGCCCGGTGGGAATAACGACGCGCAAGCGCAAATGCAAGAACACTTGCAGGCCGGATACAATTGAGAAGCTGGCGGTTCCCGAAAGAGGGAGGAGCTTAATCCTCGGTCTTCGGCGGCATGCCCCCGGCGCCGGCCGCGGCCAGGGCCTTGGTCATCTCGAACAGGCGCTTGCGCACGCTGGGCTCTTGGATCTTGTAGTAGGCCCGCACCAGTTCCAGCGTCTCGCGCTTGACCATCGGATCCAGCTCCTGCTCGGGCATCGGCTGTTCCCGTCCCGGCGCCTGCGCGGGCGAAGAGGCCGCGACGTCGTCGGGCATCTCGTCGAAGAAGAAGCCGACCGGCACGTCGAGAACCCGCGAGAGATCGAACAGGCGGCTGGCGCCGACCCGGTTGGCCCCGCGTTCGTACTTCTGGACCTGCTGGAATGTGAGGCCAATGGCCTCGCCGAGTTTTTCCTGGCTCATGCCGAGAAGCGTCCGCCGCAAACGGACTCTGCTGCCGACATGAACATCAACCGGATTGGGTCCGCCAAGCTGGCGGTCACCCGGCGGCACGCCGCGTCGCGCCATCCGCATCTCACCTCATGTGAAGGATAGGGTTAGAACCGTAGGACTAAAGACATACCGATGTATGCCAACACCCAGTTGATCAGTCAAGCCCCACTGACCCTAGCCTATCAAATAAAACGCCGAGCCACAAATATAACACAAGTAGTGAAGAGGAGTTCAATCAAATACAAAATATTGCCCGCATAAGAATAGGGTGTACGCTCTGTAGCAGCTTCGGGTAGATAGGCGTCAATAATACCGCGATCATTGAGATTAATTCGATCGATAACTCGCCCATAAGAGTCTATTACCGCCGATATGCCGTTGTTTGCGGCGCGAATTACTGGAAGACCCTCTTCTACCGCTCGCAAACGGGCCGCGGCAAAATGTTGGTAAGGGCCCGAAGAATCGCCGAACCAGGCATCGTTGGTGAGATTCAGCAGCCAGCGCGGCGGCGCCGCCGTCCCCGCGGCGGCCTTCACGGCGCCGGGAAAGATGATCTCGTAGCAGATCAGCGGTGAGAAGGCGGGCAGGCCGGGCAGGGTGAGGGTCTTCAGGCCCTCGCCGGCGGAGAAGTCGCGTGAGCCGGCGGTGAGCTTGGCAAGACCGAGCAGCGAGCGCAGCGGCGTGTACTCCCCGAAGGGCACCAGGTGCGTCTTGTCGTAGGTGGCGACGATCGCGCCCTGCCCGTCGAGGGCATGCAACGCGTTCCAGATCTTGCCCTGGGGATCGGCGGGGTCGACCCGCGGCGCCCCGGAGACGAGGAAGGCGCCCGGCGGCACGATGTCGGCCAGTTCCTCGCGCAGGCGCGGCTCGGCGGCCAGCAGGTAAGGCACCGCCGTCTCCGGCCAGATGATCAGCGTGCGGTCTTCGTAGCCGGGCGCCAGCGAAAGCTCGGCCTGGAGGCGCAGGTTGGCCGCCTTGCGGTCGGCGCGCCACTTCAGCGCCTGGGGGATCGAGGGCTGCACCAGGCGCAGGCGCACCTCCGCCACCACGTCGCTGCCGCGCGCCGGCGCCGCGGCAAGACGCCAGGCGCCGAAGCCCCAGGCGAGCGCCGGCAGCAGCACCAGCAGCGCCACCACGGCGAGCCCGCGCGGTGAACGCCGCGCCGGGTCGGCCAGCACCGCCGGCGCCGTCGCGGCGATGACGGTGATGAGGCTCAGGAGCCAGACCCCCCCGTAGGCCGCGAGCTGCAGCGGCGCGGGCGCGAAGGCCCAGACCGTGCCCAGCAGGTTCCAGGGAAAACCGGTGAGGATCCAGGCGCGCAAGCCCTCGCCGATCAGCCAGGCCGCGGCGAAGGCCAGCACCAGGGCGGGACCGGCGAGCCGCAAGCGCTGCCGGGCCAGCCAGGTGAACCAGAAGGTCAGCGCGGGAAAGAGCGCCAGCCCGGCGGCCAGGCCGGCCACGGCGAAAGGCATGGCCCAGCCGAAGCGTTCGGCGTCAACCAGGAAGGCGATGCCGACCCAATAGAGCCCGGCGGCGAAATGCCCGGTGCCGAAGGCCCAACCGGTGAGCGCCGCCTGGCGCCCCCCAGAGTGCCCGGCGGACGCGCCCTCCAGCATCCAGAAGACCCCGACGAAGGCCGGCAGCAGCAGAGGAAAGAGATAGAGCGGCGGCAGCGCCGCCGCCGCCAGGGCCCCGAAGAAGGCGGCCGCGAGCAGGCGGCGCCATCCGGTGAGACTGCCCAGGACAAGCGCCACCCGCAGCGGCCGCGCCGCCGCGACCGCCTTGTGCGCGCCGGTCATCGGCTCTCGTCGCTGTCGTCGGCGGGGCGCGGCGTGACGTTGCGCAGGCGCAGCCGCTTGACCCGACGCGGGTCGGCTTCCAGCACTTCAAAAGTGATGCCGCTGGGCGGGTGCTTGACCAGCTCGCCGCGGTCCGGGACCCGGCCGGCCAGGGAGAACAGCAGGCCGCCCAGGGTGTCGATGTCTTCCTCGCGTTCCTCCTCGGAGAGCACCGGCCCGACCTTGTCCTCGAACTCTTCGATGGTGGTGCGGGCATCGGCGATGAGGCTGCCGTCGGGCCGCTCGATCAGCTTGGGGCCGACGGCGACGTCATGCTCGTCCTCGATCTCGCCGACGATCTCCTCGACCAGGTCCTCGATGGTGATGAGCCCGTCGATGCCGCCGAACTCGTCGACCACCAGCGCCATGTGTACCCGCGAGAGGCGCATCTCCAGCAGCAGGTCGAGCACCCGCATGGAAGGCGCCACCACCAGGATGCGGCGCACCAGGTCGACCAGGTCGAAGGGCCGCGCATCGGCGCCGTCCTTCATGTGGTGCAGCACGTCCTTGATGTGAACGATGCCGACCACCTCGTCCAGGGTGTCGCGATAGACCGGCAGGCGCGAGTGGCCGGCGCCGCTCATCAGGTCGATCAGCTCGTCGATGGGCGTGTCCAGGTCGACGGCGACAATGTCGGCGCGCGGCACCATGACGTCGTAGGCGGTAAGGTGGCGCAGGCGCAGGATGTTCGAGAGCATGACGCGCTCGTCGCTGGAAATCGGCTGGGCGCTGTCGTCCTCGCCCTCGACCTCCTTGATCTCGTCGATGATCTCTTCCAGGGTCTCGCGCAGATGCGCCTCGCCCTGGCGGCCCTTCAGGAAGTTGCGGAAGCGCTGCCACAGCCCCAGGCCCGACTGGCCATTGCCGCGGCTGACACGGCTGCTGGAGGAATCAGCCATGGGTCGCCTCCGGCGCGGCTTGACCGGCCATTTGGGGGGCGTAGGGATCGGCGATGCCCAGCGCCCCGAGGATCTCGCGCTCCAGGGCCTCCATCGCCTCGGCCTCGCACGCCTCTTCGTGATCGTGGCCCAGCAGGTGCAGCAGGCCGTGGACCAGCAGATGGGTGGTGTGGTCGGCAGGGGTCTTGCCCTGTTCGCCCGCCTCGCGCAGCACCGTCTCGCGCGCCAGCACGACGTCGCCCAGCAGCCGCGGCAGGCCTTCGGGGTGCGGATCGCCCGGCTCGTCCATGTTGGGGAAGGACAGCACGTTGGTCGGGCGGTCCTTGTCGCGCCAGTCGCGGTTCAGGGTCCGCTGTTCGGCGTCGTCGGTGAATACCAGGGAGATTTCCAGCGGACCGGCTTCCAGCAGCGCGGGGTCCGCAAGTTTCAGGGCCGTGCGCACCGCCGCCTGCGCCCGGGCCTCCAGGTCGTCGACGGCGTCCAGCCAGGCCGTGTCGGGAACCGACACGGCGACTTCCAAGCTACTACTTCCAGGCTCGTCGCTCATGGTTGTCGCGGGCGCGGGACCGCCGGGACGCCGCCCATCAAAGGGGCGCCGCCCTGTGGGCTACTTGTCCCCGCCGAAGAGATCTCCTTCTCCAGTCTTACCAGCATCATGGGCAGCATAGGCGCGCACGATCCGAGTCACCAGGGAATGGCGCACCACGTCGGCCGCCGTGAACTGCACGAAGGCCACGCCTTCCATCTTGGCCAGGATGTCGGCCGCCTCGCGCAGGCCCGAAGGCGCGCCGCGCGGCAGGTCGATCTGCGACAGGTCGCCGGTCACCACCATGCGGCTGTTCTCTCCCAGGCGGGTCAGTGCCATCTTCATCTGCACCGGGGTGGTGTTCTGCGCCTCGTCCAGGATGATGAAGGCGTTCGACAGGGTGCGCCCGCGCATGAAGGCCAAGGGCGCCACCTCGATCTCACCGTTGCTGATCCGGCTGGCCACCTGGGTCGCCGGCAGCATGTCGTAGAGCGCGTCGTAGAGCGGGCGCAGATAGGGATCGACCTTCTCATGCAGGTCGCCGGGCAGGAAGCCGAGACGCTCGCCCGCTTCCACCGCCGGGCGCGAGAGGATAATGCGCTCCACCGCGCCCTCGATCAGCATGGAGACGGCCATGGCCGCGGCCAGGTAGGTCTTGCCGGTGCCCGCCGGGCCGATGCCGAAGACCAGCTCGTGGCTGCGCAGCGCCTGGATGTAGGCCTTCTGCCCCGGCGAGCGCGGCGTCAGGCGGCGCTTGCGCGTGCTGATCGCCAGGTCGTCGGCGTGCACCGCGCGCACCGCCTCGTGGCCGCTCTCCTCCGCCGGCGCCTGGGTGGCCATGCGCACCACCGCATCGACCTCGCCGTCGCCGACGTCGAGTCCCTTCTTCAGGCGCTGGTACAGCGCGGTCAAGGCCGCGTTGGCCGCCTCGACGGAATCCGCCGGGCCGGAGATGGCCAGACGGTTGCCGCGCGAGGCCAGGCTGACGCCGAGTTGCTGCTCGATGCGCAGCAGGTTCTGGTCATGCTCACCGTAGAGCAGCGGCAACAGGGAGTTGTCGTCGAACTGTATGAAGGTCGCTTCGCCGGCCTGGCCTGACGTGACGCCGGGGAGACTGTCCGAGCTCAAGCTGTGATCCTTGCCGTGGGGGCCGTGAGGGCCGTGGGGGCCGGGGAGGCCGCGCTCTCGTCGACGCCCCCCACGTCGACGATTGGGCGGCCGGCCAGGCTGTTGGGGTGCGCGGCTTCGACGTGCACGGTCATGAGGGCGCCGGTGAGGCGCTGCAGCGCCACCTCCGGCACCGCCACGTGCACCGCCTGCATGTAGGGGCTGCGCCCGACCAGCTGGCCGGGCTTGCGTCCGGGCCGCTCCAGCAGCACCGGCAGGTCGCGCCCGACGCAGGCGGCGTTGAAGGCCGTGGCCTGCGCGCCGAGGAGCTGCTGCAGACCGGCCAGGCGCTCGGCCTTGACCGCTTCGGAAAGCTGGGCCTCCTCCACCGCCGCCGGGGTGCCGGGGCGCGGGCTGTACTTGAAGGAGTAGGCCTGGGCGTAGCCGACTTCGTTGACCAGTTTCAGGGTGTCGGCGAAGTCGGCGTCGCTCTCGCCGGGAAAGCCGACGATGAAGTCGGAAGACAGCGCCAGATCCGGGCGCGCCTTGCGCAGCCGCTCGACGATCCTCAGGTAGTCCGCCGCGCTGTGACGCCGGTTCATGGCCGCCAGGATGCGGTCGGAGCCCGACTGCACCGGCAGGTGCAGATAGGGCATCAGCTTTTCCTCCTCCGCATGGGCGGCGATCAGCTCGTCGTCCATGTCGAGGGGATGCGAGGTGGTGTAGCGCAGGCGGGTGAGGCCGTCGATCTCCGCCAGGGCGCGGATCAGGCGGCCCAGGCTCCAGGTCCCGCCGTCTTCAGCCTCGCCGTGGTAGGCATTCACGTTCTGGCCCAGCAGGGTGATCTCCTGCACCCCCGCCGCCGCCAGGCGCCGCGCCTCCTCCAGCACCGCCGCGGCCGGGCGCGAATACTCGGCGCCGCGGGTGTAGGGCACCACGCAGAAACTGCAGAACTTGTCGCAGCCTTCCTGCACCGAGACGAAGGCCGCCGCGCCCGGGGCGGCGCTCTCCTCGGGCAGGTGGTCGAACTTGGACTCCGCCGGAAAGTCGATGTCCAGAACGCCGCGCCCGCCCCCCTCGTGCCGGGCGCCAGCACGCGCCGTCTTGGCCACCAGCTCCGGCAGGCGATGATAGGTCTGCGGCCCGAAGACCAGATCGACCTGCGGGGCGCGGCGCAGGATCTCCTCGCCCTCGGCCTGGGCGACGCAGCCGGCCACCGCCAGCAGCATCTCGCCGCCCTCCGCCGCGCGCTCCTGCTTGAAGGCGCGCAGGCGGCCCAGTTCGGAGAAGACCTTCTCCGCCGCCTTCTCGCGGATGTGGCAGGTGTTGAGGATCACCATGTCGGCGCCGCGCGGGCTGGCCACCGCCTCATAGCCGAGCGGCGCCAGCACATCGGCCATGCGTGTCGAATCGTAGACGTTCATCTGGCAGCCGTAGGTCTTGATGAACAGCCGCTTCTTCGCCTTGCCGTCCGTCCGACCCGTCACCGCTGCGCCTTTTCTTTCCACTGCCATATAGCTTCCAACTTCCAGCTACGCCGCGCCGCTCGGCCGCCCGCTAGGCCGCCGACACGGCGCCCTGCCCGGTGCCGTCCTGCTTGCTGCCGCCGGGGGCCGGCAGGGCGGGTTGCCGCTGCCCGGAAAGAGCCGCGGCCACGCCGCGCGCCACCACGCCGTAGCAATAATCACTCAGGGCCTTGCGCGACCCGAACTGGTCGATCGTCACCGGCTCGTGAAACTCCACCACCACCGTCACCTGGCCCAGGCTGATGGCGTGCCAGAGGTGGTTGCCCAGTTCCATATCACCGTACCAGGCGAAAAACGGCCTTAGATAGCGGCCCAGGGGCAGTCCGTCGAGTCTTGTATAGCTGACCGAAACCGGCTGCACGGTCAGGGGTTCGCCCTGGGGCCGGCGCTCGGCGACCGAGAAAAGCGCGCTCTTGAAGGCCAGGATGCCGTTGCCGTCGCCCGAGGTGCCCTCCGGGAAGAGGATCAGGTCGTCGCCCGCGTCCAGGCGGCGCGCCATCTCGTCGCGGTGCTCGGCGGCGCGGTGCACCCGGCGCTCCACGAAGACCGTCTCCTGCAGCTTGGCCAGCCAGGAGAAGAAGGGCCAGGTCGCGACCTCGGACTTGGCCACGAAGGAGGCCCTGAGCAGCGCCCCCAGCACTTCAATATCCAGATAGGAAACGTGGTTGGCCACGAAAAGCGTCGGGTGGCGGCGCGCCGGGCGGCCGTGGCGCTCGACGCGGATGCCCAGGATGCGGCACGTCCGCCGGTGGTACCACTGCGGCAGCCGCTTGCGCAGGGGCCAGCCGAAGGTCACGGCCAGCGACTGGACCGGCATGAGGGCAAGGGTGAGGCCGGCGTAGGCCAGCAGGCGTAAGAGGGCAGTGGTCGGCGAGCCGATGCTAGGTGCCGTCATGCCCCTCCACCGGATCCGTTGTCCGGGTCGCCCGCACCGGGATCTCCGGCGCCCTGATTCCCGTTGCCGGCGTCCTCACGCTTGTAGTGGCGAAGATAGCGCCGCGTGACCATTTCGGTCTTCACCACCACGCAGACGTCGGTGGTGCCGAAGTCCGGGTCGACCACGGCGCCGTCGCCGACAAAGCCGCCAAGGCGCAGGTAGCCCTTGATCAGCGGCGGCAACGCCTGGCGCGCTTCGGCGACATTGACCTGCTCGGGCGGCAGCAGGTCCATGGCGACATAGCGTTCGGGCAGCGCGCGGGCGCGCAGCGCCGGCGGCGCCAGGTGGTGGTGATAGAGGTAGGCCAGCGGCATGCGCAGTTCCTCCGGGTCGGTCCCCGGCAGGCTGGCGCAGCCGAACATGATGGAGATGTCGTAGTAGAAGACGTATTCGGCGATGCCGCGCCACAGCAGCTGCATGGTGGCGCCGCTGCGGTAGGTCGCATCGACGCAGGAGCGTCCCAGCTCCAGGATCTCGCCCGGATAGGCCGTCAGCTTGTCGATATCGTACTCGTCCTTGGAATAGAACTGGCCGCGCCGGGCCGCGCCCTCGCGGCGCATCACCCGATAGGTGCCGACCACCGCGTCCGGGCCGCTGCCGCGCTCCTCGTCGAAGACCAGCAGATGGTCACAGTAGTCGTCGAAGGAATCGAAATCGCGTCGCGCCGCCGCCATTTCCTCGGTCGGCTTGGCGGCCATGCTCTCGTAGAACACGCGATAGCGCAGCGCCTGGGCGGCGCGGATCTCGGCCGCGCCTTCGGCCAGGCGGATACGCAGGTTGCCGCCGACAACGTCGACGGGACGGTCTGATTTCGCTTCCGCGAGGCTCATATTGCTCCCTTCCCGAAGTCCCGGCTCCCGAGCACCGGCCTCCAATTGCCGGACCGGGGCACCCCAAGAGGGGTGACGCGGGGGACCTCAGGCGTTGTTCTTGGCTCCGCCGTCGTCGTCGCGCTTGTCGATCCGCACGCCGTACAACTCCAGGCGATGGTCGACCAAGCGGTACCCGAGCGCCTTGGCCACCTCGGCCTGCAGGCGCTCGATCTCCTCGTTGGAGAACTCCACCACCTCGCCGGTCTTCACGTCGATCAGGTGATCGTGGTGCTCTTCCGGGCGCTCCTCGTAGCGGGCACGGCCGTCACCGAAATCGTGCCGCTCCAGGATGCTGGCTTCCTCGAAGAGCTTCACCGTGCGATAGACCGTGGCGATGGAGATGCGCGGGTCGCGCTCGATGGCGCGCTGATAGACGAGTTCCACATCGGGGTGGTCCGTCGATTCAGACAGCACGCGCGCGATAACGCGGCGCTGGTCGGTCATCTTCAGACCTTTCTCGATACACAGCTTTTCCAGGCGGTCGCCCATAACTGAAACCAAGCCTTGTAATTCCCTACCCTAAAGAGTCCTGGCGGCCCACTGGCCGGGGCGAACCGGGACGAAAGCCGGATTATAACGGAAAAAGCGCCGCCCGCCTAATGGCGGCGACGCCGTTTTCCCACGCCGTCCCCGCAAGACCGGGGGGCGCAATCACTCACCCCTTTCGGCGCGCGCGCGTTCCCAGGCCGATCTGCTTGGCCAGCTTGCTGCGCTGCTTGGCGTAGTTCGGTGCCACCATGGGGTAGTCCGCCGGCAGGCCCCAGCGCTCACGATAGTCTTCAGGCGACATGTCGTAAGCCGTCTTGAGGTGACGCTTCAGCATCTTGAGCTTCTTGCCGTCTTCCAGGCAGACAATGTATTCCGGGGTCACCGACTTCTTGATCGGCACCGCCGGCGAAGGGCGCTCAGGCTCCCGCTCCCGCGTCGTCCCGACGTTGGACAAGGTCTCGTAAACGTCACGGATAATCATCGGCAAGTCCGCGACCGCGACGGAATTATTGGAAACATGTGCTGCGACGATGTTTGTCGTCAAAGAAAGCAATTCGCTTTGCTTCGCTTGATCGGACATTGACCTATTTAACTCCTTAAAATCCCTGTGGCCTATATAAAAACTCCCCGGACAGGAATCAACATTATTGAACAGAAAAAACAATAGTCAGAAACAGAAAAATTTCATTCAGTATTGTAATGAGGCAAATTCCTGTCGTCTTCATTTAATTAGAATTGCTTCGCAAAAACTCGCGCGCTTTATCAAAACCGCCGCTTCCGGCGGTTCAGGGGCCGGGGGACGGGCTTTCCGGCCCCTCCAGGGCGCGTGCGAAAATCACTGCATCCAGGTTGCCGCCGCCGGCTAAGCGGTAATAATTCCTACGCCGCCCCGCCACCGCGAAGCCGGCACCGCGGTAGAGCGCCTGGGCGCCGGCGTTGTCCGCCGCCACTTCCAGGGTCATCCGCCGGGCCCCGCGGCGCCCGGCCTCCGCCAGGCCGGCCTGCAGCAGGCGGTCGCCGAGCCCGGCCCGGCGGCGTTCCGGCAGCACCCCGAGGGTCAGCAGCTCCGCCTCCTCAAAGAGGACACGGGCCAGCAGGAAGCCCGCCGGCGCGCTCTTTTCCCGGCCCCCCGTCACCGCCAGCAGGCCGAAAACCCCCGGCATGGCCATGACCTCGGCCAGGGAGCGGGCGCTCCACGGCGTTCCCGCGAAGGCCTCCCCCGCCGCGGGGTCGAAGCAGCGGCGGTAGAGTTCGGCCAGCAGCGCCACGTCGCAGGGCCCGGCCGGCTGGATCGCGGCGGCCGTCACGATTGCCGGTCCCGCGCCGCCCCGGCGCCCGGCAGCGGCTTGGGCGGCGTCACATCGGGCGGGCGCAGGTAGACCGGCTGCACCGGCCCCGCCGCCGCCGGATCGCGCAGCACCGCGCGTTCGGCCAGCAGCGCCGCGTCGGCCGGCCCGGCCGCGGCGGCCAGCACCGCGTCGTCGCGCCCGGCGATCTGCAGCGCCTCCAGGGCCCGCGCGCCCGCGTCGCCGGTCAGCACCAGGGGCAGGCCGCGGCCGTCGGGGGGCAGGGCCTCGGCCAGCCCGTCCAGGGCGACCTCCAGCGGCGCGCCGATTTCCGTGAGCGACTCGTCGAAGAGCTGGGCGAAGATCTCGTTGCGCTTGGAATCGAGCACCGCCAGGACCCGGCGGCCGGCGCGCTCCTGCGCCGTGGCGGCGCCGGCCACCGCCTCGAAGGAAGAGACGCCGATCAGCGGCAGCCCGCGGGCCAGCGCCAGGCCGCGCGCCGTGGCCAGACCGATGCGCACCCCGGTGAAGCCGCCCGGACCGGTGGTCACCGCCAGGGCGTCGAGCCCGGCGAAGCCGCCGCTCCATTCCGCCATCACCTCGCCGATCATGGGCACCAGGCGCTCCGACTGGCCGCGCGCCATGGCGCTGAAGCGCCGCACCTTCACAGCGCCGCCGGCCCAGAGCGCCACCGAGCAGGAAGCCCCCGCCGCGTCCATGGCCAGCAGCGCCGAAATCCCCGTCTTCACGGAATCTTCGCTCATCGCAGGCTATCCGGGAGGCGGCGCCCCGTGCTAACAGGGCAGCCGATCCAATCCCGTATCCGGAAAGCCCCGACCGCATGAGCCTGGTTTCCCTGCAGACGCCCGACTTTGATCTGGAGATCGCCCTGGCCTACGCGACCGGGGACAACGTCACCGGCAAGCGCATCTACGCCCGCGCCGAGGCGCAGCTTCATCCCGAGGCCGCCGCGGCCCTGAAACGCGCCTGCACGCTGGCCGCGCCGCTCGGCCTGCGCCTCAAGATCTTCGATGCCTTCCGCCCGGTGGAGGCGCAGTGGCGCCTGTGGGACGCCTTTCCCGATCCCGAGTTCGTCGCCGATCCCCGCGTCGGGTCCTGTCACTCGCGCGGGATCGCCGTCGATATGACGCTGGTCGACGCGGCCGGCGGCGAAGAGCTGGACATGGGCACGCCCTTCGACGACTTCACCGCCGCCTCCCACCACGCGCGCAGCGACCTGCCGCCCGAGGTGCAGCGCAACCGCGCGCTGCTGCTGGGCCTGATGACCGCGGCCGGATGGGACTGGAACCGTTTCGAATGGTGGCATTATCAACTCTTCGAGCCTCAGCGCTTTCCCCTGCTGACCGACGCGGCGGCGCCGCGTCCCCTCATGGCCGCCTGACGCCGCCGGACCGGGCCGTCCGCAAGCGGGAACTCCTGTGGGGTTATAGCGCCGGGCCGGCTTATAGCAACTGGCAGGCTTCGTCGAAATCCAGTCGGTCGCCGCGCGGGCGCAAGGCGGCGGGGTCGCCGTGGCCCAGGTTGCAGAGGAAGTTCGAGCGCCAGGTGGTGCCGGCGAAGAAGGTCTCGTCCACCTTGGCGCGCTTGAAGCCGGACATGGGTCCACAGTCCAGCCCCAGCGCGCGGGCGGCGATGATGAAGTAGGCGCCCTGCAGGCTGCCGTTGCGCAGCACCGTCTCCTGGATCAGCGTCTCCTTGCCGCCGAAGGTCTTGGCGCCGTCGCGGTGCGGCGCCAGCTTGGGGAACTGCTCATAGAAGGCCAGGTCGTAGGCGATGATGGCGGTGACCGGCGCGGCCATGGTCTTGTCGACATTGCCCTCGCTGAGACAGGGGCGGAGCTTCTCCTTGGCCTCCTTGCTGCGCAGGAAGGCGACCCGCATTGGACAGCTGTTCATGGTGGTCGGGCCCATCTTGGCGAGGTCGTAGACCGCCTCCAGCAGGACGTCGCTCACCGCCTCGTCGCGCCAGACCGAGTGGGTGCGGGCCTCACGAAAGATCTTGTCCAGCCCGGCGTCGCTCAAGATTTCATTCACAGCCTTATCCCTTTCTTAAGCTCCGCTCGCCACGCTTTGCCGGCCCCCGGTCCTCCGAGGAACAGCGACGCGGAGGGGCCCAGGAACATGGCAAGACGGCCCCAGCTTGGCCCTTGGCGGCGGGGTCAGCAAGCCTGATAGACTACGCCAAGCCGCAAGCGCGGGGGCCGATTCGACAGACAGCGAGTCGTCCCGGCGGGCCGACGGAGAGAGCTGGCATGCGATGGAATGACAAGAGCCAGGAAGCCCGGGCGCAGGCGCTCCGCCTGACCGGAGCGCTGTGCCTGGCGGCGGGACTTTATCTGAGCGCCGCGCCGCTGGCCGCACAGGAGACGCCGTCGCAGCCGACGGTGGCGCAGCCGCCGTCCGCCACCCAGCAGATGCACGCCGCCGACAACGGCGCGGCGGTCCTGATGTACCACCGCTTCGGCGAGGACTCCCTGCCGTCCACCTCGGTACGTCTGGAGCAGTTCGAGGCTCACCTGGCCGAGCTGACCTCGGGGAAGTATCAGGTCCTGGCTCTGCCGGAGATCCTGGCGCGGCTCAATCGCGGCGAGGCCCTGCCCGAACACGCCATCGCCATCACCATCGACGATGCGGCGCTCTCGGTCTACCGGGAGGCCTGGCCGCGCCTCAAGGCGGCGGGGCTGCCGGTCACCATCTTCGTTTCCACCGAGCCGCTGGACCTCGGTCTGCCCAGCTACATGAGCTGGGCGCAGCTGCGCGAGATGGCCGCCGACCCGCTGGTCACCATCGGCCACCACGGCGACGCCCACGCCCACATGGCCTGGCTGAGCCCGGCCGAACAGCGCGCCGACCTGGCGGAGGCGAGCCGGCGTTTCACCGCCGAACTGAACGCGGTGCCGCAGCTCTTCGCCTATCCTTACGGCGAGGCCAGCCTGGAGCTGCGCCAGAACGTGATCGACGCCGGCTTCACGGCGGCCTTCGGTCAGCATTCCGGCGCCCTGGGCGAGATGAGCGACCGCTTCACCCTGCCGCGCTTTCCGCTGAACGAGGCTTACGGCGACATGGAACGCTTCCGGCTGGTGGCGGGCGCCCTGCCGCTGCCGGTCGACGGCATCACGCCGGCCGACATGAGCCTGCGCGAGGCGAGCCAGAACCCGCCCAACGTCGGCTTCACCGTGGTCGGCGCGCAGGGCAACCTGAGCGGCCTCAACTGCTTTGCTTCTGCGGGCGAGCCGCAGGTCATGAAGCTGGATCAGCGCATCGAGCTGCGCTTCGACGCGCCCCTGCCAGCCGGGCGGGTGCGCATCAACTGCACCCTGCGCGACGACAGTGGACGCTGGCGCTGGTTCGGCACCCAGTTTGTGGTGGCGAAGGAGGCGGTGCGCTGAAGTCCGGGCGCGTCAGCGCCGCGGGCTGAGCGTCACCCCGTCCAGGGCCTGCAGGTCGTTGCTGGTGATGAGCTCGCTGAGCGCCAGCACATAAGACTGACCCTCTTCCGAATAGCTCTTGAGACCGCCCACGAGATTGAGGGCGTGCAGCGGCGTGCCCAGCGCCCGGGCCCTTGCGCGGCGCTGGCGCAGGTCCTGGTAGGCGCGGTGGCTGTTCAGGTTGTGCAGGTAGGCGCGCACCGCGCTCATCAGATCGGGAAAGCCGCGCACCTTGAAGTCGCGGCGCTCGGCCGCGGCGGGCTTCAGACCCTCGGCGCCGTCACCCCAACTGCGCTGTCCGAAGAGGGCGTTGGCGCGGATCGCGAAGCGCGAGGTGCCCCAGCCGCTTTCCTGGGCCGCCTGCGCCAGCGCCAGGCTGGGCGGCACGGCGTCGATGCGGCTCAACAGATCGGCGGCGTCACCGGGCGCGGCGCCGTACCATTCGGCCACACTGTCGAGCCACAGGGCGTCGGTGGCACCCAGGCGGCCCGCCGCCCGGGCGTCCAGGGCGGAGATCACCTTGGCGCGCGCCCGGCTCAGTTCGGCGTTGGCCTGCAGCACCAGGGGCAGCAGGCTGCGCAGGAAGAGGCGCTTGCGCGCCTCGCTGTCGGCGATGCTCTCCATGTCGCGCGGCAGGGCGGTGACGGAGAGCCGCGGCACCGGCGCGCCGTTCATCACGGCGGCCAGGCGGTAGTCGTTGTCGGCGAAGATCCGATCCAGCGCTTCGGCGTCGCGCGCGTAGACGCGGCGCAGCACCGGCGCCTCGGTTGCGAGGCCAAGTTCCTGCCAGGCCGAACGCGGCAGGGGTTCGGCGCCGAACCACACCGCCGTCAAAAGGAAGAGTCCGAAGAGACCGCAGAGCAGGGCGACGCGCCCCGCCAGATGACGATTTCCTTGCTTGGCGTAACGCTCCACAACCGGCTGCCATTCGGCGACCATCGCCGCCACCTGTGCCACCATCGCCTCAGCGCCTCGCTTATCGTTGATACTTGAAGTGCCTTCCCGACCCAGGGGCAAGCCTAGGTCGGCTTCGCGAAGATTCCGTTATCGAAGGGACAGTCCGTCTAACCCATCGGCGCCCGCCCGCTTGCGCGGCGGCGGGGGCAAGCTGCGTCTTTTCAAGCGCTTGCCGCGCAGACGCCCCCTCCGGCCGCGGCGCGGTCGGGACAAAACTGTGACTTCACCGGGCGGTGTAAAGGCGATGGGAAATACGGCGCGGTTTAGAGGACGGGGCGAACCTCAACCACCTCGGGAATGTAATGGCGCAGCATGTTCTCGATGCCCATCTTCAAGGTGGCGGTGGAACTGGGGCAGCCCTGGCAGGCGCCCTGCATGTGCAGGTAGACGACGCCCTTGTCGAAACCGCGGAACACGATGTCGCCGCCGTCCTGGGCAACCGCCGGACGCACGCGGGTGTCGAGCAGTTCCTTGATCTGGCTGACCACCTCGCTGTCCTCACCGGACTCGCTGTGGCCCTCATCGCCCGCGCCGGCGTCTTCCAGCATGACCGGACGGCCGGCGGTGAAGTGCTCCATGATGACGCCCAGGATAGCCGGCTTCAGCAGGTACCACTCGCGCGCGTCTTCCTTGGTGACGGAAACGAAGTCGGTGCCGAAGAAGACGCCGACCACGCCCTCGACCGCGAAGAGGCGTTCAGCCAGCGGCGAGCGCGCCGCGTCCTCGCCGGAGGTGAAGTTGGCCGTGCCCGCGTCGAGCACCTCGCGCCCCGGCAGGAACTTCAAGGTCGCCGGGTTGGGGGTCTGTTCGGTCTGGATGAACATGGGACGCTGTCTCCTAAAGGCTTCACGCTTCAATCTGGGTCCCGGAGGGGCCCGCTTCAAGCGCCAAGGTCCAAATCTGACCAATTTGGTCAAGTTTAGTCAAGATGGTGTCGGCTGCGGGCGGCCGGGCCGCCTCAGGTCACCCCGTCGATCTCCTCAACGGTCATGGAATCGGGCACCACGGTCACCGGAATATGTAGGCGGCCCAGGAACTTGCCGGTCATGGCGGAGACCAGGGGGCCGGGCCCGCGCTTGCCGGTGGAGGCGCCGAGCACCAGGATCGAGATGTTGGGTTCCTCGTCCAGCAGGGCCAGCAGTTCGTCGCGGCGGTCGCCCTCGCGCACGTAGAGCACCGGCAGGGAGCCGGCCAGTTCGCTGACCTCCGCGGCCAGGCGCTGCAGCACCTGCTCGGCCTCGGTGCGCGCCTCTTCACGCATCAGATCGCCGACCGACATCCAGTGCTGGAACTCCGAGGGCTCCACCACGTAGAGCATGGCGACCTTGCCACCGGTGCTGCGCGCGCGCAGGGCGGCGAAGCGCAGGGCCACGCGCATTTCCTCGGTCTCGTCGACCACAACCAGGAAGACGCGGCTCTCACGGTGCCTGGCCGCGGCCTCCTCGGCCGACGTTTCGCCGGGCGGGCGGCTGGTCGTCGATGGGGGGACGTCTGCCATGCGGGGTTCCTTTGGCGGTTCTTATCTAAGGAGGCGTCCGTGCGGGCGAATCCTGCCACCAGCAGGCAAGTCTGCGCAATCGTCCTCTTGCAGGCGTCCTCTTGCGGGCGCCCTCTTGCGGGCGCGCAGTTGCAGGGGCCCGCCGAGCGGCGTGCTAGGGCCGCAAAAAGCCCACGATATCATAAACTTGTTCGATGATCGGCGCGGCGATGGCCTGGGCCCGCTCGGCGCCGTCACGCAGCACCGAGTCGACGTAGTGGGTGTCGTTCACCATCCGTTTCATCTCGGCGCCCATGTGGCCGAGGCTGGAGACGGCCACGTCGGTCAGCACCTTCTTGAAATCGGCGAAACCCTTGCCCTCGAACGCGGCCACCACCTTGGCCAGGTCCTCGCCCTGCAGGGCGGCGAGGATGGTCAGCAGGTTGGCCGCTTCCGGGCGGGCCTGGCGGAACTCGGCGCTGAACTGGCCGTCCGGGCCGACCACCGAGGGACCGGGCAGCAGATCGGAGTCGCTGGTGGCCCGGCGGATCTTCTTGGCCACCGCGTCGGCGTCGTCGGTCATGTTGATGCGCGCGGCGTCCGAGGGGTCGGAGCTGCTCATCTTCTTGGCGCCGTCGCGCAGCGACATGACGCGGGTCGCCGTGCCCTGGATCAACGGTTCGACGATGGGGAAGTACTCCACGCCGTAGTCGTTGTTGAACTTCTGCGCGATGTCGCGGGTCAGCTCCAGGTGCTGCTTCTGGTCCTCGCCGACCGGCACGTGCGTCGCCTTGTAGACCAGGATGTCGGCGGCCATGAGGTTGGGATAGACGTAGAGGCCGGAAGAAGCCTTCTCCCGGTTCTTGCCGGCCTTGTCCTTGAACTGGGTCATGCGGTTCAGCCAGCCGAGCCGCGTCACGCAGTTGAACACCCAGGCGAGCTGCGAATGGGCGGCGACCTGCGACTGGTTGAAGATGATGGAGGTCTTCGGATCGATGCCGGCGGCCAGGTAACCGGCGGTCACCTCGCGGGTGCGCTGGCGCAGCACCTCCGGGTCCTGCCACAGGGTGATGGCGTGCTGGTCGACGACGCAGTAGATGCAGTCGAAGTCGCTCTGCAGGGCCACGAAATTCCTGATGGCCCCCAGGTAGTTGCCGAGATGCAGGTTGCCCGAGGGCTGAACGCCCGAAAAGATCCGTTTCATGCCTGTTACTGCGGTGTTGAATTCACTGAAGGAAGCGGCCCGGCTCTGGGTGAGAAAGGGGCCGCGATGCAGCGGGGGTTATCGCTGGCCGGGCGGGGGCGGTCAAGGACTGAGGCTGCAGAGGGGGCCTGCGCGAAGGGGCTCTAGTCCGCCGCGGCGCCGCCGCCCCGCTTGAGGGACCCCGCCAGGTCGGCCCGCGAGACCGCGCCCAGGCCGAAGGCCAGGGCCCCGAAGACCACCAGACCCGCGGCCACCAGGATCGCCAGGGCAATCGCCCGTTCGACGAAGCGGTCGCCGTCCAGGAAGGCCTCGGTCGCCAGTTGCAGCCCCCAGAGCGCGGCGCCCATGCCCAGCGATGCGGCGGCGATGCGCGGCAGGCGGGCGCGGAACCGCGCGTCCAGCGCCCAGAAGCCGTAGCGCCGGAGCGAGAGCATCAGGAGGCCGGTGTTGAGCCAGGCCGCCAGGGTGGTGGCCATCGCGATGCCGACGTGGCGGAACTGCCAGAACAGCGCCAGGCTGAGCACGATGTTGGCGACCACCGAGACCACGGAGTAGCGGAAGGGCGTCACCGTGTCCTCGCGGGCGTAGAAGGCCGGCTGCAGGATCTTCACCAGCACATAGGCCGGCAGGCCCCAGCCGAAGGCGACCAGCGCCGCCGCGGTGGCCGCCGCGTCGGCGGCCCCGAAGCGGCCGTGCTGGAAGAGGCCGCCGATGATCGGCCCGGCGATGACGATGAGGGCCACCGTCGCCGGCAGGGTCAGCAGCAGGGCGAACTCCAGCCCGCGGTTCAGGCTGTGCATGGCCTGGTCCTCGTTGCCGGCGCGCAGTTTCCGGGCCATGTCAGGCAGCAGGACGATGCCGATGGCGATGCCGATGAGGCCCAGCGGCAGCTGGTAAACCCGGTCGGCGTAGTAGAGGAAGGAGAAGGCGCCCTCCTGCCAGGAGGCGATGGAGGAGCCGACGAAGATGTTGATCTGCAGCGCCCCGGCCGAAAGCAGGCCCGGCGCCATGAGCACCAGCAGCCGGCGCACGCCGGGGGTAAGGCGCGGGCGCGGGAAGCGCAGCGCCATGCCCGCCCGCTTTGCCGCGATTACCAGGAAGACGAACTGCGCGGCGCCGGAGACGCAGACCGCCCAGGCCATGACGTGGCCCGGCGCCCCGGTGAAGGGCAGCACGGCGACCAGCGCGGCGATGAAGATGATGTTCAGCAGGATCGGCGCCGCCGCGGCCGCGGCGAAGCGGTAGAGCGAATTGAGGATACCGCTCAAGAGCGCCACCACCGCCATGAACAGCAGGTAGGGGAAGGTGATGCGCGTCAGCTCCACGGCCAGCGCCAGCTTCTCCGGGTTCTGTGAGAAGCCCGAGCCGATCACGTAGATGAACCAGGGCATGCCGGCCATGCAGAGCGCCAGGAGGATCAGCAGGCCGGTGACCAGCACCGAGAGCGCCTCTTCGGCGAAACGCCGGGCCGAGGCCTCGCCCTCCTGCTCCAGGCGGCGGGCGAAGAGCGGCACGAAGGCGGCGTTGAAGGCGCCCTCGGCGAAGAGCCGGCGGAACAGGTTGGGCAGGCGGAAGGCCGCGAAGAAGGCGTCGGCCACCGGGCTGGCGCCGACCGCGTTGGCGATCAGGATGTCACGCACGAAGCCGAGGATGCGGCTGATGCCGGTATAACCCCCGACGGTGGCGACGGAACGAACGAGGCTCATGCCCGAAAGGTCTTAGAGAAATGTGGCGGAACTGCAAACAAGTAAAGACGCGCAGGCACCGCCACGCCGCCGGCCTCTAGCGCGACTTGCGGGACGCGGCGCCCCGGGCCGGGGCCTTGCGGGGGCCGGGGGCCGCCGACTTCTTGGCCGCACCCTTCGGCGCGCTGCTCTTGGCCGCCGCATTCTTGGCCGCCTCCTTCCTGGCCGCCTCCTTCTTGGCCACAGCCTTCTTCGACGCCGCCTTGCGCACGGACTTGCGGGTCACCTTTTTCCCGGTGTCCTTCTTGGCCCCATCCGTCTTGGCAGGCGCGCACTCGCCTTCCTCGAAGACCGCCAGCAGCTTCTTCTCGATGCTGCGCAGCTTCTGCTTGTTCTCGATCTTCGCGCCCAGCGCGTTCTGCACATAGAAGACGTCGACCGCGCGTTCGCCGTAGGTGGCAATGCGCGCCGACTTGATGATCAGGTCCAGCTTGGTCAGCGTCATGGTGACGAGATAGAGCAGACCGGGGCGGTCGCGGCCGTTCACCTCGATCACCGTGTGGGCGCGGCTCGCCTTGTTGTCGATCAGAACCCGCGGGGAGACCTTGAAGACCTTGAAGCGGCTGGGAATCGGCGACTGCTGGGCCTGCAGCTCCTGCAGCGGCCGCATGCGCCCGGCCAGGGACTGCTCGATGGCCGAGGAGAGGCGCGCCAGCTTGCCCGGCTGGTCGAAGGGCCCGCCCTGGGCGTCTTCCACGTAAAACGAATCCAGCGCCATGCCGTTCGACAGGGTGAAGATACGCGCCGCGGTGATCGAGGCGCCTGCCACCGCCATGGCCCCGGCGATGCGGCTGAAGAGGCCCGGGTGGTCGGGGGTGTAGACCGTGACCTCCGTGGCTTCGCGGTAGCGGTCGATGCGCGTGTCGATGGTCAGCGGCGCGCCCGAGGCCTCGGCCTCGCGCACCAGGCGCGCGTGGCGCAGGTGGCTGTCGCTGTCGAGGCCGCTCCAGTAGGAAGGGTAGCCGCGGCGCAGATGGGCGGTGATGTCCTTCTGCGTCCAGCCGGCTTCCTTCAGCTTGTCCTTCAGGGTTTCCTTGGCCGCCTTCACGCGGACATCGCGGCCCTTGGCGGCGAGCCCGCCGCCGAGCACCGATTCCGTGCGCCAGTAGAGGTCGCGCAAGAGCGCCGCCTTCCAGGCGTTCCACACGCCCGGGCCGACGGCGCGGATGTCGGCGACGGTCAGCACCAGCAGCAGGCGCAGGCGCTCGGGCGACTGCACAAGGTCCGCGAAGTCGCGGATGGTCTTGGGGTCGTCGATGTCGCGCTTGAAGGCGGTGTCGCTCATGGCCAGGTGGTGCAGCACCAGCCAGGACACGGTCTCGGTCTCCGCCTCGTCGAGGCCGACGCGCGGACAGACCTTCTCCGCCACCTTGGCGCCCAGCTCCGAGTGGTCGCCGCCGCGCCCCTTGGCGATGTCGTGCAGCAGCACCGCCATGTAGAGCACGCGCCGGGAGAGCACCTTGTGCACCACCTCGGTGGCGATCGGCGCCGCCTCGGCCAGGTCGCCCTGCTCGATGGCGTGCAGGATGCCGATGGCGAAGATGGTGTGCTCGTCCACGGTGTAGGAGTGGTACATGTTGTACTGCATCTGCGCGACCACGCGCCCGAAGTCAGGCAGGAAGCGGCCGAGAACGCCGGCCTCGTTGAGGCGGCGCAGCGTCGTCTCCGGATCCTTCTCCGACGTCAGCATGTCGAGGAAGATGGCGTTGGCCGTGGGGTCCTCGCGCAGCACCTTGTTCACCAGCTTCAGCTTGCGGGTGACGGCGCGCAGGGTTTCCGGGTGGATGTCCAGCTCGTGCTTCTGCGCCACCTGGAAGATGCGCAGCATCTCCACAGGGTCTTCGCTGAAGACCTGCGGATCGGAGACGGTGAGGCGGTCGCCCTCCAGGCCGAAGCCCTCGATCTTGCGGCGCCGGCGCAGGGTCGGCAGGCGGAAGCGTGATCGGCGGTCGTGCTCGGCCTCGATGACGGCGCAGAAGATGCGCGTCAGGTCGCCGACCTCCTTGGCGATGAGGAAGTAGCGCTTCATGAAGCGCTCGACGTCCATCAGGCCGCCGTGCGGGGTGAAGCCCATGCGCGGCGCGATTTCCTTCTGCATGTCGAAGGTCAGCCGCTCGTCGGCGCGCCCGGAGATGTAGTGCATGTGGCAGCGCAGGCTCCACAGGAAGTTCAACGCCTTGTCGAAGCGCTGCACCTCGGAGGCGGTGAAGACCTTGCGCTGGACCAGCGTCGAGATGTCGTCGACGTTGTAGAGGAACTTGGCCATCCAGAAGAGCGTGTGCAGGTCGCGCAGGCCGCCCTTGCCCTCCTTGATGTTGGGCTCCAGCGCGTAGCGCGAGCCGCCGAAGCGGTCGTGGCGCGCCTTGCGCTCGGTCAGCTTGGCCTCGATGAACTTGGCGCCGCCGCCGGCCTGCACGTCCTTTTGGAAGCGTTGGCGCATTTCGCGGTAGAGCGCCTGGTCGCCCCACAGCCAGCGCGCCTCCAGCAGCGCCGTGCAGATGGTGATGTCGCCCTTGGCCAGGCGGATGCATTCGTTCACCGTGCGCGTCGAATGGCCGACCTTGAAGCCCATGTCCCACAACAGGTAGAGGATCTCCTCCACTACCTGCTCGCTGCGCGGAGTCAGCTTGTAGGGCAGCAGGAACAGCAGGTCGATGTCCGACTGCGGCGCCAGCTCGCCGCGTCCGTAGCCACCGACGGCGACCAGCGACAGCCGCTCGCCGGTAGAGGGATTGGCGATGGGGTAGAGGCGCTGGCTGACGTGGTCGTAGACCACGCGGATGATCTGATCGACCAGGTAGGATTCGGCGCGCACCGTCGCGGTGCCGTTGGCCGCCTCCTCCTCGAAGCGGCGGCGCACCTCGGCGCGGCCGGCCGCCAGCGCCTCCTTCAAGAGTGCCAGCACGGCGGCGCGCTGCTTGGGGCCGGCGGGGACCTGCTCGAAGGCTCCGCCCAGGCCCGCCATCAGCTTGCGGCGGTTGACGACCGCGCGCGGATTTTCGATGCGCGTGCCGGCCGCCTCGGCCAGGGCCTCTTCGGGCGGCAGGGTCTCGCTGGCGTCCTTGCCGCCGGGGCTGTCGGCGGGGACGTCGCGCGGCGCGGCGATGTCGACGGAACTGGGCATGCTATCCTTTGGTCGCCCCGGTCTCTCGGGACCGGTGCTGGTGTCCTCAGGCCTTCACATCGGCCCTCATCGGGCGCTTGTCCAGGCCTGCCTGCCGGAGCGGCACACTATATTGCCGGAAGAGCATCTTCGAAACCCGCAGCACAGCGGCCGACCTGACGGAAATTATGACACAAATCCTGAGCTACGTCTTAAGGCCCGTTCGCAGGCCAACAATCCTTCTCCCGACGCTCCTGGTTCTGGCTGTCGCCGCCTGCGCGGGCCGGGACGACACCCCGCGGCCCATGCACATCTCCTCGCGGGTGGCCGACCAGAAGCTGACGGTGACGGTGGACAATATCCCCGCGGGGCGCACCATCACCGAGCTGCTGCTGATCGACCCGGCGGGCGGCGCCACCCAGGCGCGTGAGCGCGAATTGTCCACGCGCGAGACCGCCAGCGGCGGCAACGCCGGGCCAGGCGTCTCGGTCGGCGCCGTCGGCGGCTCCTCCAGCGGCGTCCACCCCTACATTTCCCTCGGCTATCTCTTCCGCGGCAGTGAGCGGGTCGAGCGCAGCCGGCGCCTGACCGGGGAGATCCCCCTTCCCGACCCGGCGGCCTATGCCGCCGGCTATCGCGACTGGCGCATCGAGCTGCGCTTCCGCGACCAGTTGGGTGAGCCGCAGAGCGTGCAGATCCCGGCCCCGGCGCCCTGAAAACAAGCGCCCCGAGCGGGCTTCAATTCTTGGAAAGGTCCTTCAGGCGGTAGAGCAGTTCCAGCGCCTCGCGCGGGCTGAGGTCGTCGGGATTGACCTCGCCGAGCGCCGCCTCCACCGCGCTTTCCGCCACCTCCGGCTCGGCCGCCTTGGCCGCGGTGGCGGCGAAGAGCGGCAGGTCGTCGGCCAGGCGCGTCAGGGCGCCTGCCTGCTCGCCCTGCTCCAGGCTGGCCAGCACCGTCTCGGCGCGGGCCACCGCCGCCTTGGGCAGGCCCGCCAGCTTGGCCACGTGGATGCCGTAGGAGCGGTCGGCGGCGCCGGCCGTCACCTCGTGCAGGAAGACCACGTCGCCCTGCCATTCCTTCACCCGCATGGAGTGGCAGGCGAGGGAGTCGAGCTTGGCGGTCAGGCTGGTCAGTTCGTGGTAGTGGGTGGCGAAGAGGGCGCGGCAGCCGTTCACCTCGTGCAGGTGCTCCAGGCAGGCCCAGGCGATGGAAAGGCCGTCGAAGGTCGCGGTGCCGCGGCCGATCTCGTCCAGGATGACCAGGGCGCGCGGCCCCGCCTGGTTCAGGATGGCCGCGGTCTCGACCATCTCGACCATGAAGGTGGAGCGCCCGCGCGCTAGGTCGTCGGCGGCGCCGACGCGGGAGAACAGGCGGTCGACCACGCCGATGTGGGCGGCTTCGGCGGGCACGTAGCTGCCCATCTGGGCCAGCACGGCGATGAGCGCGTTCTGGCGCAGGAAGGTCGACTTGCCGGCCATGTTGGGGCCGGTGACCAGCCAGAGCCGGCCTTCTCCGTCACCTGAAGCTTCTGGGCCGTCTTCCAGGCGGCAGTCGTTGGCGACGAAGCGGCCTTCCTGGGCGGCGGCCAGGGCGGCCTCCACCACCGGGTGGCGTCCGCCGGTGATGTGGAAGGCGGTGGTGTCGTCGATCTTCGGGCGGCACCAGCGCTCGGCCTCGGCCAGTTCGGCCAGGGCCGCGGCCACGTCCAGCTCGGCCAGGGCGCGGGCCGCCGTGGCGATCTCCTCGGCGCGGCCCAGCACCTCGCCCACCAGGTCCTGGAAAATCTGCAGCTCCAGCGACAGGGCGCGCTCGGCGGCCGAGGCGATCTTCTGCTCCAGCTCCGACAGCTCGACGGTGGAAAAGCGCTTCGCCGAGGCCAGGGTCTGGCGGTGGATGAAGGGGCTGTCGCCGCCGGTCGCGATCTTGTCGGCGTGGGTCGGCGTCACCTCGATGAAGTAGCCGAGCACGTTGTTGTGCTTGATCTTCAGGGAGGTGACGCCGCTGGCCTCCGCGTAGTTCTTCTGCAGCCCGGCGATCAATTTACGGCTGTCGTCGCGCAGGGCGCGCAGCTCGTCCAGGGCCTCGTCGTAGCCCGGCGCGATGGCGCCGCCGTCGCGCGCCTGCATCGGCGGCTCCGGCGCCAGGGCGCGGGCCAGGCGGCCGACCAGGGTGTCGTGCAGGCCGAGGTCGCGGATCGCCTCGGCCAGCAGCGGCGGGCCTTCGCCGCCCTGCTGCAGCATGCCGCGCAGCTCCCCGGCCACGGTCAGCGCGTCGCGGATCGCCGCCAGATCGCGCGGCCCGCCGCGCCCCAGGCTGAGGCGGGAAAGCGCGCGCTCGATGTCCGGGCAGCGGCGCAGGCGCGCGCGCAGGTCCGGGCGCAGGTGCGTCGCCTCGAGGAAATGGGCGACCAGGTCGTGGCGTCCGGCAATCGCCGCCGGGTCGGTCAGCGGCGTCGCCAGGCGCGTGGCCAGCAGGCGCGCCCCGGCGCCGGTCACCGTGCGGTCGATGGTGGCGAGCAGGGAGCCGGCGCGCCCGCCGCTCAGCGCCTCGGTCAGCTCCAGATTGCGCCGGGTCGCCGCGTCGATCTCCATGACCGCGCCGAGGGCCAGGCGGCGCGGCGGCAGGAGGCGCGGCAGGCGGCCCTTCTGGGTCAGGGTCACGTAGTCGAGCAGCGCCCCGGCGGCGGCCAGCTCGGCGCGGCTGAAGGCGCCGAAGGCGTCCAGCGCCTTCACCTCGAAGGTCTCCTCCAGGCGCTTGGTCCCGTTGGCGCTGTCGAAGCGCGCGCCGGGCAGGGGGGTCAACCTTTCCTTGAACGCACCGAAGACCTCGAAGGTGTCCGGCTTCTCCAGCTGGCGCTCGGCCAGGATCAGCTCGCCGGGGGCGAGCCGCGCCAGGGTGGCGGCCAGGGTCTCGGGCGCCACGGGCTGGGCCTGGAAGACACCGGTGGAGATGTCGAGCCAGGCCAGCCCCAGGCCGCCGCCGGCCTCGGCCAGGGCGGCCAGGTAGTTGTGGGCGCGGGCGTCCAGCAGCTCGTCCTCGGTGATGGTGCCGGGCGTCACCACCCGCACCACGTCGCGCCTGACCACCGACTTGCTGCCGCGTTTCTTGGCCTCGGCGGGGTCCTCCATCTGCTCGCAGATGGCGACCTTGAAGCCCTTGCGGATGAGGCGCGAAAGGTAGCCCTCGGCGGAATGCACCGGCACACCGCACATGGGGATGTCCTGGCCCAGGTGCTGGCCGCGCTTGGTGAGCGCGATGTCGAGGGCCGCCGAGGCCTGCTCCGCGTCCGCGAAGAACAGCTCGTAGAAGTCGCCCATGCGGTAGAACAGCAGGCAGCCGGGATGGGCCTGCTTGATCTCCAGGTACTGGGCCATCATCGGCGTCACGCCCGGTGGCGCGGGGGGCGCGAGAGCGGTCTTGGCCCCCGGCTTGGCCCCCGACTTAGCCTCCGACTTGGCGCCGGCGTCGACAGGTGTGGAAGTCGCTGCTTGTGCGGTCATCGATCGGTGAGCTTTACTTTGCCCGAGGGTATCACAGTCCCCCGTTGCCGAGGCAAGCGGGGGGGCGGAGTGATCGGGATCAATGCCCGCGGCCGCCGCCGCGGGCCAGGGTAAGGGGGCCGGCCGCGCCGCAAAGCGGCCTGGAACCTGGGTTTTTCGAGGAGATGCACAAGGTGGCGGAGTCTACGCAGAGTTTCGGTGACGACGTGACGGTCGAGGTCGCGGGCAACTTTTCCACAAAGGAGAGCTTCAGCGCCGCGGTGAAGGCCCTGGGGGAGGCCGGCTTCGGCCACGACGACCTCTCCGTCCTCGACACCCACGAAACGCTGAGCGCCGCGGGCAGCCCCAGCGAGGCCTGGCAGGAGACCCTGGCCGGAATGGTCGGCGAGATCAACTACGTCGGCCCGCTGACCGCCGCCGGCCTGATCGCCATCGCCTCCGGCCCCATCGGCGCGGCGGTGGCCGGGGCCATGGCCGCCGGCCTGACCGGCGCCGCCCTGGTTGAGCTGCTGGACGAGATCCGGGCCACCCCCCACACCGAGGCCTTCGCCCGCGCGCTGGAGTCCGGGGCCATCCTGCTGTGGGTGCGGGTCGAGGACGAGGCCCAGGCGGCCAAGGCCGAGGCCCTGCTGACCCAGCACGGCGCCGCCGACGTCCACCGCCACGTGAAATAAGGGGTCCCGATAAGCAAGAATGGCGACAAAGGGTCCTTTGACGGCCCGGCAAGCGCTCACTAAAGTTCACAGAAAATCAAGGTCCTGAGCCGGGCGCCCGCGATGACGGGCGTGGGGAGTCCTGCCGCAGGAGGCGGCAGGAGCCCCGGAACTCACCCCGGCAAACCGGGCCGCCGCAGGGAGGAAAGACCATGAAGAAGGACCGCATCACAGAGCAGGAAGCCCTGGAGCTGCATGCCTGCGGCCGGCCCGGCAAGTTCGAGATCCAGGCCACCAAGCCGCTGACCACCCAGCGCGACCTGTCGCTGGCCTATTCGCCCGGCGTCGCCGCGCCCTGCCTGAAGATCGCCGAGGACGAGACCAAGGCCTACGACTACACGGCCAAGGGCAACATCGTCGCCATCGTCTCCAACGGCACCGCCGTGCTGGGCCTCGGCAACCTGGGCGCCCAGGCGGCCAAGCCGGTGATGGAGGGCAAGGCGGTCCTCTTCAAGCGCTTCGCCGATATCGACGGCATCGACCTGGAAGTCGACACCCAGGACGTCGACGAATTCGTCAACTGCGTGCGCTTCCTCGGCAAGTCCTGGGGCGGCGTGAACCTGGAGGACATCAAGGCCCCGGAGTGCTTCATCATCGAAGCGCGCCTGAAGGAGGTCATGGACATCCCGGTGTTCCATGACGACCAGCACGGCACCGCCATCATCACCGCCGCCGGCTTCATCAACGCCCTGGCGCTCACCAAGCGCAACGTCGCCGAGGTCAAGGTGGTGATCAACGGCGCCGGCGCCGCCGGCATCGCCTGCACCGAGCTGATCAAGGCCATGGGCGTGCCGCACGACCAGGTGCTGCTCTGCGATACCCGTGGCGTCATCTACGAGGGCCGCGGCGAAGGCATGAACCAATGGAAGTCGGCGCACGCGGTAAAGACCGAGGCGCGCACCCTGGAAGAGGCCTTCAAAGGCGCCGACGTCTGCATGGGCCTCTCGGTGAAGGGCGCCTTTACCGCGGAGATGATCACCTCCATGGCCGAGCAGCCGATCATCTTCGCCATGGCCAACCCGGACCCGGAGATTACCCCGGAGGAAGTCGCCGAAATCCGCAGTGACGCCATTGTCGCCACCGGACGCTCCGACTACCCCAACCAGATCAACAACGTGCTCGGATTCCCCTATCTCTTCCGCGGGGCGCTGGACGTGCGCGCCTCGACCATCAACATGGAGATGAAGATCGCCGCCGCCGAGGCCCTGGCGAAGCTGGCCCGCGAGGACGTGCCCGACGAAGTCGCCCGCGCCTACGAGAGCAAAGCGTTGCGCTACGGGCGCAACTACATCATCCCGGCGCCCTTCGACCCGCGCCTCATCGTCGACGTGCCCAAGGCCGTGGCCAAGGCGGCCATGGAAAGCGGCGTGGCGCGCAAGCCCATCAAGGACCTGAAGGCCTACGAGCAGCAGCTCTCGGCGCGCCTCGACCCCACGGCCTCCAGCCTGCAGCGCATTTTCGACAAGGTCGAGAAGAACCCCAAGCGTGTGGTCTTCGCCGAGGGCGAGGAGGAGCGCACCATCCGCGCGGCCCTGGCCTTCCAGCAGGCCGGCTACGGCACGCCGGTGCTGGTCGGGCGCGAGGAGCGCGTGCTGGAGACCATGAAGTCGATCGGCCTGGAGAGCTCCGGCCTGGAAATCCACAACGCGCGCCTGTCCAAGAACAACGCGCGCTACGTCGACTTCCTCTACGAACGTCTCGGGCGCCAGGGCAAGCTGCGCCGCGACTGCCAGCGCATGGCCAACCAGAACCGCAACGTCTTCGCCGCCTGCATGGTGGCCTGCGGCGAGGCCGACGCCATGGTCACCGGCCTGACCCGCAGCTTCGGCGTCGCCTACCAGGACATCCGCCGCGCCATCTCGCCCAAGTCCAAGCGCCGGGTCATCGGCCTGTCGATCCTGGTGATGCGCGGGCGCTCCATCTTCATCGCCGACACCTCGGTGCACGAGCTGCCCGACGGCGAGCAGCTGGCCGACATCGCCATGCAGGCCGCCGCCGCGGCGCGCGCCCTGGGCCACGAGCCGCGCGTGGCGCTGCTGTCCTATTCCAACTTCGGCAACCCCTGGCACCCCTCGGCCCAGCGCATCCGCGACGCGGTGCAGCTGCTCGACCTGCGCGAGCCGGACTTCGAATACGACGGCGAGATGCAGGCCAACGTCGCCCTCAACTATTCCCTGATGCAGGAGATGTATCCCGTCTGCCGCCTCTCCGGGCCGGCCAACGTGCTGGTCATGCCGGGCCTGCACAGCGCCAACATCACCGCCAAGCTGATGCAGCAGAGCGGCGGCGGCACGGTGATCGGGCCGATCCTCATGGGCCTGGAAAAGCCCGCCCAGGTGGTCCAGCTCGGCGCCACGGTGAACGACCTGGTCACCGCCGCGGCCCTGGCGGCCTACGAGGCCGAGGCGGGCGACTAGGATGCGCCGAAACGCCTCCGGACAAAGAGGCCCGCGGTGACGGGCCGCGAGATCCCGGAGCCGCCGCGCCGCAAGCGGCCGCTGGGCGCCACCCTGCTGAGCCTCCTGATGGGCTGGCTGACTTTGTCGGCCATCGGCAATGCCGCTTTTCTGATGCCGGTAGCCGGTTTTCCCGCTCCCATGATCGCCCTGGCGCTCGCCTATGCCGCGACCGCCGGCGCCGCCGCTGTCGGTCTATGGCGCATGAAGTCGTGGGGCCTGACGGCGTTTCGCGCCTGGGGCGTGGTCTTGCTGTGCCTGATGGTCGGTTTTCTCTGGGCCCCTCCGCTCGCGATGATAGTGCGTGGGAACCTGGAGGAGAGCCCACTGGTGTTCCTTGCAAGCATGGCCGTCATGGTCCTGGTCTATTGGCTGATGCATCGCTACATCAAACGACGTCTGGTGCCGGGTGCGGTTAAGCCGTTGCAAAAGCTTCACGCGCAAGCGGGCGGGCGGGCGTGCTAGACTCGCGCCCCAGATTTGTCCGGCAGGCAGGAATCCAGCATGAGCGAAGAGGCGCCGCAGAGCGGGGCTGAGGCAGCAGCGGGCGAGGGCGCGGGGACGGAGCCCCAACCCGATCCCGGAAAGGGCCGCCTGCTGCTGGCCGCCGGGGTGCTGTGGCTGCCCTGCGCCCTGGTGCTGGCGGTGCTGGCTTTCGCCGGCCTCCTGCCGCCCCTGGCCGCGGGCCTCGCCGCCGCCGCGGTGCTGGGGCTGATGGTCGTCATGCTGAACCAGCACTTCCGCCGCCTGCGCGCCCTGACCGGTTACCTGGGGCGGCTGCGCCGGGCCGGCGACGACAGCCCCCTGCCGGGCGCGCCCTCGGGCGGCGACCTGTTGTCGCCGGGGCTCAGCGAAGCCATCTCCGAGACGGCGCGCGAGCAGCGCGAGCGGCGCCACGACCTGGAAGACACCATGGCGCTCAACGCCGCGGTGCTGGCGGGCCTGCCCGATCCGCTGATCCTGGTGGCGGAGAACCGCCGGGTGCTGCGCCTCAATCCGGCGGCCGAGGCGCTGCTGGGCCACGATTTGGCCCAAGACCTGACGGGGCGCGACCTGGCGATTGGCGTCCGCAATCCGGCGCTGCTGGACGCCGTCGACGCGGTGCTGGAGGGCGGCGAGCAGGAGAGCGTCGAGTTCTCGATCCCCGGCAAGGTGGAGCGGGCCATGGCCGCCCGGGTGCTGCGCCTGCCCGGCGCCGCGCGCGAGAGCGCCAGCGTGATGATCGCGCTCTACGACCTGACCGGGGTGAAGCAGAGCGAGCGCATGCGCGCCGACTTCGTCGCCAACGTTTCCCACGAGCTGCGCACCCCGCTGACCAGCCTGATCGGCTTCATCGAGACCCTGCGCGGCCCGGCCCGCGAGGACGCCGAGGCCCAGGACCGCTTCCTGAAGATCATGGAAGAGCAGTCCCACCGCATGTCACGGCTGGTCGACGACCTGCTCTCCCTGTCGCGCATCGAGCTGCAGGAGCACAGCGCGCCCTCGAGCCAGAGCGACATCGAGCAGATCCTGCGCTCCGTCGCCTCGACCCTGGAACTGGAGGCGGCGCGGCGCGGCATGCGCATCGAGATCACGGCCGAGAACCTGCCGCCGGTCCTCGGCGAGCGTGACGAGCTGACCCAGGTGTTCCAGAACCTGCTGGACAACGCGGTGAAGTACGGCGAGGACAACACGGTGATCCGGGTCTCCGCCCGCCGCCTGGCCAAGGGCGGGGCCGGGGAGCGCCGGCTGGGACGGGCCGGGCTCAAGATCTCCGTCGCCAACGAGGGCGAGGGCATCGAACGCGAGCACATCCCGCGCCTGACCGAGCGCTTCTACCGGGTCGACAGCCGGCGTTCGCGCCGCCTGGGCGGCACCGGCCTGGGCCTGGCCATCGTCAAGCACATCATCAACCGCCACCGCGGCGTGCTGGAGATCGAAAGCCGGCCCGACGAGGGCGCCACCTTCTCGGTCTACCTGCCCTCGGCGGCGGAAGCGGCGGCGGCCCTGGCAACGCCCAGGGCGTCATAAAAAGCACCGGGAAGATCTTCCTTCCAGTCCGCTCAAGACGCGGGAATCGCAGGAAAATCCTTAAGTTTCCGTAGATTCTCCCCTTCCCCGCGGCGCTTGTCATCGAACTGTCATCTAACTGTAGTAATAGCATCGCCGAGGAGCCCTAGGTTGGCGCCGCCGGCACGAGGCCGGCGTGGGCATTGCAGTTATTCGGGCCGCCATCGCTTCCCATGACGTGGACGTCGACGGTTTGGGCAATGCGACAGAGTTTCATCTATGGGCATTCAGCGGAGGTATTCCCCGTGATCAAGAACAAGCTTGCCGTGGCGGCTGTTGCCGGCCTGGTTCTGACGGCGCCGGCGTTCGCCGAGGCGCGTGACCAGATCCGTATCGTCGGCTCCTCGACGGTCTTCCCCTTCTCCACGGCGGTCGCCGAGAACTTCGGCCGCAGCACCAGCTTCAAGACCCCGGTCGTTGAGAGCACCGGCTCCGGCGGCGGCATGAAGCTGTTCTGCGCCGGTGTCGGCACCGAGCACCCGGACATCACCAACGCCTCGCGGCGTATGAAGAAGTCCGAGTTCGAGACCTGCACCAAGAACGGCATCACCGTCACCGAGGTCAAGGTCGGCTTCGACGGCATCGTGCTCGCCAATGCCAAGTCGGCCCCGCAGTTCTCGCTGACCAAGAAGCAGATCTTCCTGGCCCTGGCCAAGCAGGTGCCGGTCGACGGCAAGCTGGTCGACAACCCCTACAGCAACTGGAGCCAGATCGACTCCTCGCTGCCGAACGAGCCGATCGAGGTTCTCGGCCCGCCGCCGACCTCCGGCACCCGCGACGCCTTCGTCGAGCTGGTGATGGAAGAGGCCGCCGAGGAATTCCCGGAGATCAAGTCCCTGGACAAGGCGGGCTTCAAGCAGGTCGCCCACGCCATGCGTGAGGACGGCGCCTTCGTCGAGGCCGGCGAGAACGACAACCTGATCGTTCAGAAGCTGGAAGCCAATCCGGTCGCCCTGGGCATCTTCGGCTTCAGCTTCCTGGACCAGAACGCCGATAAGCTGCACGGCTCCATCGTAGAGGGCGTGGCGCCGGAGTTCGAGAAAATCGCGTCGGGCGAGTACGGCGTCTCCCGCTCCCTCTACTTCTATGTGAAGCAGGAGCATGTCGGCACGATCCCCGGCATCAAGGAATTCGTCGCCGAGTTCACCTCGGAGAAGGCCTGGGGCGAGGACGGCTACCTAGTGGAGAAGGGTCTGATCCCGCTGCCGGATGCCGACCGCAAGGCCATGCATGACGCGGCCAACGGCCTGGCGCCGCTGTCCATGTAAAGTGAGGGGGTCTGGCGGCGGGGGGGCCACCGCCGCCGGCAGCCTTTTTTGGGCTGGGGACTTTCTTCGTTTCAGACCTTCATTTGACAATTCTTCCCCGGCAAGGTTCCTCCAAGGGACCGCGGTACCGGCAGCACCACCGGGGGAAGCGGCACTCTCCCGCAAGCCACCGACTGATGGGCCGACATGAATAGCCTGCTTCTCATCGCCATCCTGCTGGTCCTCTCCTCGGTCGGTTACGCCTTCGGCCAGCGCCGCGCCCGCGTGGTCAGCGGCGGCCACCCCTCGACCCTGCATTCCCGCCCGCAGTACTACGGCCTCTATGTCGCCCTGTGGTGCGGCATTCCCAGCCTGCTGCTCATGGCGGCCTGGCTGATCATCGAACCGCATGTCGCCGAATGGCTGCTGGTCTCCAACCTGCCCGCCGACGCGCAGCAGCTTTCCCCGGACCGCCTGTCCCTGCTGGTCAACGACATCGAGAACCTGGCCTCCGGCAACATCGTCAGCCGCGAGGTGGACCCGGTCCTGCAGGCCGCCGCCGACGGCTACAAGGCGGTGCGCCAGATCGGCAACGCGGCCATGGCGGCCGCGGCCATTTCCCTCGCCGTCCTGGGCCTGGCCTTCGCGCGCCGCCGCATCGCACCTTCCCTGCGCGCGCGCAACCTGGTCGAGCGCACCGTCTCGGTGCTGATGATCCTCGCCTCGACCATCGCCATCCTGACCACCATCGGCATCGTCTTGTCGCTGGCCTTCGAGGCCTGGCGCTTCTTCGCCCGCGTGCCGATCACCGAGTTCCTCTTCGGCCTGAGCTGGAGCCCGCAGACCGCCCTGCGCGAGGACCAGGTCGGCTCCTCCGGTGCTTTCGGGGCGGTCCCCCTCTTCGCCGGCACCCTGATGATCACCTTCATCGCCATGTGCGTGGCGGTGCCCATTGGCCTCTTCTCGGCCATCTACATGTCGGAATACGCATCGCCGAAGATACGCGCCACGGTGAAGCCGATGCTGGAGATCCTGGCCGGCGTGCCCACCGTGGTCTACGGCTTCTTCGCCGCCCTGACCGTCGCGCCCTTCATCCGCAACAGCGGCGAGGCCATCGGCCTCGACGTCTCCTCGGAATCGGCGCTGGCCGCCGGCGCGGTCATGGGCATCATGATCATCCCCTTCGTTTCCTCCTTGAGCGACGACGTGATGAACGCGGTGCCGCGTTCCCTGCGCGACGGCGCCTACGCCCTGGGCGCCACGCGCTCTGAAACCATTAAGCAGGTGGTCTTTCCGGCCGCCCTGCCGGGCATCGTCGGCAGCGTTCTGCTGGCCATGAGCCGCGCCATCGGCGAGACCATGATCGTGGTCATGGCCGCCGGCCTGGCCGCCAATCTCACCGCCAACCCCCTGGAGGCGGTAACCACGGTGACCGTGCAGATCGTGACGCTGCTGGTCGGCGACCAGGAGTTCGACAGCGCCAAGACCCTGGCGGCCTTCGCGCTGGGCCTGCTGCTTTTCGCCGTCACCCTGGCGCTGAACGTCGTCGCGCTGCACGTGGTCCGGAGGTATCGAGAAAAATATGACTGAGAGTACGATCCCCACCACGACCCTGCGCCGTGTCGACCTTTCGGAGGCGCGCCTGAAGCGGCGCTACGCCGCCGAGCGGCGCTTCCGCCTCTACGGCATCGCGGCCATCGTCACGGCGCTGGGCATCCTGGGCCTGCTGATCGGCACCATCGTGGCGAACGGCTACACGGCCTTCCAGCAGACCTACGTGGCGATCCCCGTTTACCTCGACGCCCAGGCCATCGACCCGCAGGGCAGCCGCGACGCCGAGACCCTGCGCAGAGCCGACTACCAGAGCCTGGTGAAGCAGTCGCTGCGCGACCTCTTTCCGGAGGTCACGGGACGGCGCGACAAGATCAAGCTCTATGGCCTGGTCTCCAACGCCGCCGGCGACGACGTGCGCGACCAGGTGATGGACGATCCCTCGATGATCGGCACGACGCAGACGCTGTGGATGCGTTCCTCCGACGACATCGACAGCCTGATCAAGGGCGCCATCGACCGCCGCCTGCCCGAGGACGACCGCCGGGTGAAGGACAATGAGATCGGCTGGATCGAGACCTTGGAGGCGCAGGGCAACGTCGAGCTGCGCTTCAACAAGGCTTTCTTCACCTCCGGCGACTCGCGTGAGCCGGAGCAGGCGGGCATCTGGGGCGCCGCGGTCGGTTCCGCCTACACCCTGATGATCACCCTGCTGCTGAGCTTCCCCATCGGCGTCCTCTCGGCGGTCTACCTGGAGGAGTTCGCGCCCAAGAACCGCCTGACCGACCTGATCGAGGTCAACATCAACAACCTGGCCGCGGTACCCTCGATCATCTTCGGCCTGCTCGGCCTGGCGGTCTTTCTCGGCACCTTCGGCCTGCCGCGCTCGGCCCCGCTGGTCGGCGGCATGGTACTGGCGCTGATGACCCTGCCGACCATCATCATTGCCGCGCGCGCCGCCCTGAAGGCCGTGCCGCCGTCGATCCGCGAAGCGGCGCTGGGCATCGGCGCCTCGCCGCTGCAGGTGGTCACCCACCACGTGCTGCCGCTGGCGCTGCCCGGCGTCATGACCGGCACCATCATCGGCATGGCCCAGGCGCTGGGCGAGACCGCGCCGCTGCTGATGATCGGCATGGTCGCCTTCATCGTCGACGTGCCCGGCGGCGTCACCGACCCGGCGACGGTGCTGCCGGTGCAGATCTACCTCTGGGCGGATTCCCCGGAGCGCGCCTTCGTCGAGAAGACCAACGGCGCCATCATGGTGCTGCTGGCTTTCCTCATCGTCATGAACGCCCTGGCCGTTCTGCTGCGCAAGCGCTTCGAGCGCCAGTGGTAAGGGAGACCGTTATGGAAGCAGTCCTCGAATCCGAAGCGCCGCGCGGCGCCCTGCGCAACACGGCGAAGATGACCGCGCGCGGCGTGTCGGTCTACTACGGCGACACCAAGGCCCTGAAGGACGTCGACCTGGACATCGGCGAGAACCAGGTGACTTCGCTGATCGGCCCCTCGGGCTGCGGCAAGTCGACCTTCCTGCGCTGCCTGAACCGCATGAACGACGTCATCGACATCTGCCGCGTCGAAGGCGACATCACCCTGGACGACATCGACATCTACCGCAGCGGGCTGGACGTGGTGCAGCTGCGCGCGCGCGTCGGCATGGTGTTCCAGAAGCCGAACCCTTTTCCGAAGTCGATCTACGACAACATCGCCTATGGCCCGCGCCTGCACGGCATCGCCGAAAGCAAGGCGGAGCTGGACGACATCGTCGAGCTGAGCCTGACCAAGGCCGGCCTCTGGGACGAGGTGAAGGACCGCCTGCTGGGGCCGGGCACGGGCCTGTCCGGCGGCCAGCAGCAGCGTCTCTGCATCGCCCGCGCCATCGCCGTGAACCCCGAGGTTATCCTGATGGACGAGCCTTGCTCGGCCTTGGACCCCATCGCGACGGCAAAGATCGAAGAGCTGATCGACGAGCTGCGGCAGAACTTCACCATCGTCATCGTCACCCACTCCATGCAGCAGGCCGCGCGCGTCTCTCAGCGCACCGCCTTCTTCCACCTGGGTGTCCTGGTCGAGGTCGGGGAGACGGAGCAGTTGTTCACCAACCCGCGCGACGAGCGCACCCAGGGTTACATCACCGGCCGCTTCGGCTGATCCGGCCCTGCAACGCAAAAGGTCCGAAGGACAGGCAAGCATGAACAGCGATCACATCGTCAAATCCTTTGACGAGGAACTGCAGCAGCTCAATGCCGTGGTGCTGCGCATGGGCGGCGTCGCCGAGGCGCAGCTGGCCGGCGCCATCGATGCCCTGGTGCGCCGCGATTCCGACCTGGCACAAAAGGTCGTGGCCAGCGACGAGGCCATCGACGAGATGGACCTGGAGCTGGACGAGAACGCGGTGCGCACCCTGGCGCTGCGCCAGCCCATGGCCAACGACCTGCGTGAAGTGATCTCGGCGCTGAAGATCTCCAGCGACCTGGAGCGCATCGGCGACTACGCCAAGAACGTCGCCAAGCGCGCCCAGGCGCTCAACCAGCTGGCGCCGCACGAAGCAACGCGCTCCATCCCGCGCATGGCCAAGCTGGTGCAGGCGATCATCAAGGACGTGCTGGACGCCTACGCCAACCACGACCCCAACCGCGCGCTGGACGTCTGGCACCGCGACGAGGAAGTGGACGAGATGTACACGGCGCTGTTCCGCGAGCTCCTGACCTATATGATGGAGGACCCGCGCAACATCACGCCCTGCACGCATTTGCTGTTCATCGCCAAGAACATCGAGCGCATCGGCGATCATGCGACTAACATTGCCGAGACAACGCACTATCTGACGACTGGAAAGCGCATCCAGGGCGGCCGTCCGAAAAGCGATCTTTCCAGTTTCCAGGTCGTGAACCCGGAAGATGCGCAAGAAGGCGGCACGGAGGATAAGGAGGGCGCGTGAGACCTCTTGTTCTGATCGTCGAGGACCAGGAAGCCCTGGTCACGATGCTGCGATACAACCTTGAAGGCGCGGGCTTCCGCGTGAATACCGCGGGCGACGGCGAGGAGGCCCTGGTGGCCGCTGCCGAAGAGGTGCCGGACCTGATCCTGCTGGACTGGATGCTGCCGCTGATGTCGGGCATCGAGGTCTGCCGCCAGCTGCGCAACAAGCCCGAAACCAAGCCCGTGCCGATCATCATGCTGACCGCGCGCGGCGAGGAGACCGACAAGCTGCGCGGCCTGGACAGCGGCTGCGACGACTACATCACCAAGCCCTTCTCACCGGCCGAGCTTATCGCGCGCATCAACGCGGTGCTGCGCCGGAGCAAGCCGGAGCTCAGCAGCGAGATGCTGACCTTCGAGGACCTGGCCATGGACCTGGCGGCCCATCGCGTGAAGCGCAACGGGCAGGACATCCACCTGGGCCCGACGGAGTTCCGCCTGCTGCGCCACCTGATGCAGCACCCGGGGCGCGTCTTCACCCGCGAGCAGTTGCTCGATTCCGTCTGGGGCCGCGACGTCTACGTGGAGCCGCGCACCGTCGACGTGCACATCCGCCGCCTGCGCAAGGCCCTGAACCAGAGCGGCGAGGAAGACCTCATCCGCACCGTGCGCTCGGCCGGCTACTCCCTCGACCGTCCCAGCGCCTAGGCGCATCTCATCCGGTCGACGGCCTGTCCCGGCCGTGGCGGCCTTGCAGACCGGCAAGGGGTCGTCGAGAGGAATAAATGTGCTGCGGGCGACCATTTGCCGCCCTCGGATATGAGGATCGCTGAGCGAGACTGGGCGTCAGACAAGGGAGTGACGCCCATGCCCTCAGCTGATCTGCTGATCCCCTTCTTCCTGGCATCCGCCGTTTTCGCCTGCCTGCCCGGTTCGTCCATGCTCTATGCGGTGGCGCGGACCCTCGCCTCCGGACGGAAAGTCGGATGGGCTTCGGCGCTTGGATTCCACGTTGCCGGCCTCGGCCATACCGCTGCAGCCGCCCTCGGCGTTTCGGCGCTTCTCGTTCTGCTGCCCACGCTCTTTACGGTGATGAAGTTCGCCGGTGCGGCCTATCTGATCTGGCTCGGCCTCAGATATCTAAAAGGCGCTCCGCCGAGAAGTCCGGCATCTTGCAAGCCGCCTGTGGCGACGGCGCGGCGTGCGCTCCGCGACAGCGTGATCGTGGAAGCCATGAACCCGAAGTCGGCGCTCTTCTTCTTTGCATTCCTGCCGCAGTTCACGGACCCGGCGGCGACATTCCCCATCTGGCTGCAGATCGTCGTTTTGGGAATCATCGTCAACGGGATGTTCAGCCTGACCGATGCCATCCTGATCGAGATGTCTCATGCGCTCGCGTCCCGGCTGCGCGCTTCGGCACGCCTCCTTCGGGTGCTTCAAAAGCTCGGCGGGGGACTGCTCATTGCTCTGGGAATAAACCTGGCCCTGGCGAGAAATCCCTAGCCGGGGCCGCTCAGTCGGAGGCGAGCGCGCCGCGCAGCCGCCGGCGCACGTGGACGATGCCGTCCTCCCGCCGCCCGCGCTCGAAGCCCAGGTCGTCGCAGAGCGCCAGCATGCGGGCGTTGTCGGCCAGGACGTCGCCCCAGATCTCGCCGATGCCGCGCTTCACCGCGTAGTCCATGATGCGCTCCATCAGCGCGCGGCCCAGGCCCCGGCCCTTGGCGTCGGAGCGGATGGTGATGGCGAACTCGGCGCGCTGGTTGTCGGGATCGGCGACCAGGCGCACCACGCCCAGGCCGCCGCGCTCCTCGCCTTCGGCGGGGAAGGCGGCCAGCGCCATTTCCCGGTTGTAGTCGAGCTGGGTGAGGCGCGCGGCCATGGCCGGCGACATCTCGCGCATCTGCGCGAAGAAGCGCATGCGCACGTCCTCCGGGTCCATGCGCCGAAAGCCCTCGCGCAGGGCCTCGGCGTCGTCGGGGCGCAGCGGGCGCAGGAAGATCCGCTGACCGCCGGGCAGGGTAAAGCTCTGCTCCAGCGCCTTGGGATAGGGGCGGATCGCCAGGCGGGCGGCGCCGTTCGGCTTTCCGGCTTCTGCAGCATCAAGGCGGATGCGCGCATCCAGGGCGATGACGCCCTCGCTGTCGGCCAGCAGGGGGTTGATGTCGACCTCGGTGATCTCGGCCACGTCGATGATGAGCTGCGACAGGCGGATGAGGCAGGCGGCGATCTGCTGCCGGTCGGCGGGCGGTCGGTCGCGGTAGCCCTGCAGCAGCTTGTCGACCCGGGTCTGCTGCATCATCGCCTCGGCCAGCACCGGGTCCAGCGGCGGCAGGGCGAGCGCCTTGTCCTTGATCACCTCCACGGCGGTGCCGCCCTGGCCGAACAGCATCACCGGGCCGAACTGCGCGTCGTTGACCACGCCGAGGATCAGCTCCTCGGCCCGGGGGCGGCGGCACATGGCCTGCACCGTGAAGCCCTGCAGGCGCGCCTCGGGCGCCGCCTTGGCGATGCGCTTCAGCATGGCCTCCGCCGCCTGTTCCACCGCCTCGGCGCCTTCCAGGTCCAGCGCCACGCCGCCCAGGTCGCTCTTGTGGGTGATGTCGCGCGACAGGATCTTCAGCGCCACCGGGCCGCCGGTCCGCGCGGCGGCTTCGCCGGCTTCCTGCGGCGTCGCCACCACCTCGGCCAGCAGTGCCGGGATGCCGTAGGCGGCCAGCACCTGCTTGGCCTCGGCCTCGTTCAGCCACTCGCGGCCCTCGCCGATCGCCGCGGCGACGAGGCGGCGCACCAGGGCGGTGTCCGGCGCCGCGCTCTCCGGCACCGAGGGCGGCACCCGCATCAGCAGCGACTGGGCATGGCGGTAGCGCTCCAGGTGCATGAAGGCGCGCACCGCCTGCTCCGGCGTCGGGTAGTGGGGCAGGTGGTGTTCGGTGAAGAGCCGCCGCGCCTCGCCCACCGCCTGCTCGCCGACCCAGGCGGCGAAGACCGGGCGGTGGTGGTTCTTCTCGTTCTCGGCCTGGGCCTCGATCACCGCCTCTGCCGCCTCGTTGGGATCGGCGATGGCGACCGGGCAGTGCATGGCGAGCACGGCATCGGTGTTGGGGTCGTGCAGCAGGGCCTGCATGGCCGCCTTGTAGCGCGAGCCCGGGGCGTCGCCGATGATGTCGACCGGGTTGCCGCGGCTCCAGGTCGCGGGCAGGTGCTGGTCCAGCGCGGCGATGGTCTCCGGCGCCAGCTCGGCCAGCTTGCCGCCCTCCGCGATCAGGGCGTCGGTGGCGAGCACGCCCAGGCCGCCGCCGTTGGTGAGGATGGCGAGGCGGGAATCGCCGCTGCGCGTGGAACTGACCGCCGCGTAGTTGGCCAGCGTCTCCGCCGCGTCGAACAGCTCCTCCAGGGAATAGACGCGCAGCATGCCGGCGCGCGCGAAGACCGCGTCGTAGACCGCGTCGGCCCCGGCCAGCGCCCCGGTGTGGGAGGCCGCCGCCTTGGCGCCCTCGGCGAAGCGGCCGCCCTTGATGACGATGACCGGCTTGTTGCGCGCGGCGATGCGCGCCGCCGACATGAACTTGCGGGCGTGATCGATGGATTCCACGTAGAGCAGGATCGACTTGGTCTCCGGGTCCATGGCCAGGTAGTCGAGCAGGTCGCCGAAGTCCACGTCGGCCTTGTCGCCCAGGGAGACGATCTTGGAAAAGCCGATGCCGCGCGGCGTCGCCCAGTCCAGCATGGCCGTCACCATGGCGCCGGACTGGGTCACGAAGGCGAGGCCGCCGGCCAGCGGTGCGATGTGGCTGAAGCTGGCGTTGATGCCCAGGCCCGGCACCATCATGCCCAGGCAGTTGGGCCCGACGATGCGCAGCAGGTGGGGCCGCGCCGCGTCCAGCATCTGCTGGCGCAGCCCGGCGCCGCCGCTGTCCCCGCCCTCGCCGAAGCCGGCGGTGATGACCACGGCGGCGCGGGTGCCGCGGGCGGCGAAGTCGGCGATAAGCTGGGGCACGCTGTCCGGCGGGGTGGCGATGATCGCCAGGTCCGGCGCCAGCGGCAGGGCCTCCACCGAGGGGTAGGCCAGCACCCCTTCCAGGCTCTCGTGCTTGCGGTGCAGGGGCAGGATCGGCCCCTCGAAGCCGCCGTGGAAGAGGTTGCGCGCCAGCACCGCCCCCAGGGAACCGTCGCGCCGGCTGCCGCCCACCAGGGCGATGGAGCGCGGCTTGAAGAGGGCGTCGAGATTGCGGATCGTCACCGGCGGCTGTCCCTGAAACCCGTTCGAGAACAAAGCATTACCTTGACCCTCAGCCTACCACGCCGGGATGACGGCACGATGATCTGGATCAGCCGGGGCGCGGGTCAGCGGCCAAGCTCTTTGCGGTAGGCCGCCTCGGCTTCCGCCCCGAAGGTGCAGAAGACCACCTTGTCGATGGCCTCGTCTTCGGCCAGGAAGTCGCGCACCGTCGCCACGGCGATCTGCGTCGCCCGCTCCAGGGGGAAGGCGTAGACGCCGGTGGAGATGGCCGGAAAGGCGACCGAGCGCGCGCCGATCTGCTTGGCGATCTTCAAGGAGGTGCGGTAGCAGGAGGCCAGCAGGCCGTCCTCGTTCTGCTTGCCGCCGTGCCACACCGGACCGACGGTGTGGATCACGAACTTCGCCTTCAGCTCATAGCCGTCGGTCGCGACCGCGTCGCCGGTCTTGCAGCCGCCGATCTTCGCGCAGGCCTCGCGCAGGTTGCGACCCGCCGCGCGGTGGATCGCGCCGCAGACGCCGCCGCCCGGCCTGAGCTGAGCGTTGGCCGCGTTCACGATGGCGTCGACATCCAGCTTGGTGATGTCGCCGGGGTGGATTTCGATCCGGTCTTCAGTCGCTTTGCTCATGTACCGCCTCGCGGACTGCCGAAGGGAGACGTTCCTTCTGCCGCTGATGGTACATGAGAAAGAGCACGAGCAAAATCGCCGGGATGCCGAGGACCGATGCGTAGATGAAGAAGAAGACGTAGCCCTCGGCATCGACGACAGCGCCGGAGAAGCCTGCGACCATCTTGCCGAAGAGCGTGAAGAGCGAGGAGAAGAGGGCGTACTGCGTTGCAGAGTAGTGCCGGTTGGTCAGGCTCGACAGATAGGCGATGAAGGCGGTGCCGGCGATGCCGGCCGAGAGGTTGTCCGCCGATATGGTCCAGGCAAGCATCCAGATGTCCTTGCCATGAACCGCCAGGTAGGCAAAGAGCAGGTTCGTGCTCGCCACCAGGATCGCGCCGAGCAGGAGGATTCGCATGATGCCGTAGCGGGCCACCAGGATCCCGCCAACCAGAACGCCGCCGATGCTGACGAAGAAGCCGAAGGTCTTGCTGACGTTGGCGATATCAAAATAGGTGAAGCCCAAGTCGTCATAGAAGACATTCGCCATCACGCCCATGGTGATGTCACTCAGCCGGTAGACGGAGATGAAAGCCAGGATGATCAGGGCGAACTTGCCGTTGCGCTCGAAGAAATCCTGGAAAGGGCAAATCACGGCGCCATAGAACCAGCCCAAGAGGCGGCGCTGGCGCTCGGGCAGATGCTGCCGGCCTGTCATGAAGGCCACCACGTGCTCTTCCTGCAGGATAGAACCCGCGGTTCGGCTTGATTCAGGTTCGCGAATGATAAGAACCGTTGCCATGCCGACCAGCATCAGTGCCGCCATGACCGTGTAGGAAACCTGCCAGGACCAGATCCCCGCGACGTAGAGCGCGCCGGCGCCGGCGGCGAGGAGGCCGATGCGATAGCCGAGCTGATAGGTCGCGGCCATGCCGCCCTGCAGGTCGTCCGGCGCCGCTTCGATTCGGTAGGCGTCAAGCGCCACGTCCTGCGTGGCCGAGCAAAAAGCGACCCAGAGTGCGGCAAGGGCAACGCAGACGACCCAGACGCGGTCCGGCGAGACCACGTTTATGAGCTCGGTGTCCGGCATCACGATCGCAATCGCCTGCAGATTGATGAGGGTGATGGCGAGCAGACCGATCATGATGCCCAGCTGTCCGGCCAACATCCAGCTGCGCCGCTTGCCGAGCAGCCGTGTCAGCACCGGAACGGGCAGGTGGTCGATCACCGGCGCCCAAAGCACCTTGATAGAGAAAGTAATGCCCACCCAGGCGAAGAAACCGACAGTGGTTCGGCTCACGCCTGCGTCACGCAGCCAGAGCGACAGGGTGGTGAAAAGCAGCAGAAAGGGCAGACCGGCGGAGAAGCCGAGGAACAGCATCCCGATGATGCGCGGGTGCCGGTAGATTGCAAAAGCTTCCGACCAGGAACGCCGGGCAGCCTTTACGCCTTGATCTGCTGCCTCAGACGGCATCCTTCAGCCGGCTCTCCTTCTTGCGCGCGTGCGGGTCGAGCAGGCGCTTGCGCAGGCGGATCGACTTGGGCGTCACCTCCACCAGTTCGTCGTCGGCAATATAGGCCAAAGCCTGCTCCAGCGACATGACGCGCGGCGGGGTGAGGCGCACGGCCTCGTCCTTGCCGGAGGCGCGCATATTGGTGAGCTGCTTGGCCTTCATCGGATTGACTTCCAGGTCGTTGCCCCGGCTGTGCTCGCCGATCACCATGCCTTCGTAGACCGGCTTGCCCGGGTCGATGAAGATCTCGCCGCGCTCCTCCAGGTTCCACAGGGCATAGGGCACGGCCTTGCCGGTGCCGTTGGAGATCAAGACGCCGTTGCGCCGGCCCTGGATCGGGCCCTTGTAGGGGGCGTAGCTGTGGAACACGCGGTTCATGATGCCGGTGCCGCGGGTGTCGGTCAGGAACTCGCCGTGGTAACCGATGAGGCCGCGCGCCGGCGCCAGGAAGGTGACGCGCGTCTTGCCGCCGCCCGAGGGGCGCATGTCGATCAGCTCCGCCTTGCGCAGGCCCATTTTCTCGACCACCACGCCGGAGTAGTCGTCATCGACGTCGACCTGCACCTCCTCGATCGGCTCCAGGCGCTGGCCGGTCTCCGGATCGTTGCGGAACAGCACGCGCGGGCGCGAGATCGACAGCTCGAAGCCCTCGCGGCGCATGGTCTCGATGAGCACGCCGAGCTGCAGTTCGCCGCGCCCGGCCACCTCGAAGGCGTCCTTGTCCTCGGTCTCGGTGATGCGGATGGCGACGTTGCCCTCCGCCTCGCGCAGCAGCCGGTCGCGGATCATGCGGGAGGTGACCTTGTCGCCTTCCTGGCCGGCCAGGGGCGAGTCGTTCACCGAGAAGGTCATGGCCAGGGTCGGCGGGTCGATGGGCTGCGATTCCAGGGCTTCGGGAAATTCCGGCGCGGCGATGGTGTCGGCCACCGTCGCCTCGGCCAGGCCGGCGATGGCGACGATGTCGCCCGCCGCCGCTTCCTCCACCGGCTCGCGCTTCAGGCCGTCGAAGGACAGCAGCTTGGTCAGCCGCCCGCCGGCCAACACCTTGCCGTCGCGGCGCATCACCTTCACCGGCATGTTGAGCTTGGCGGTGCCGCTGTAGACACGCCCGGTCAGGATGCGGCCCAGGAAGTTGTCGGCCTCCAGCGTCGTCGCCAGCATGGCGAAGGGCGCGTCGGGGTCGGCCACCGGCGGCTGCACGTGCTTGACGATGAGGTCGAAGAGCTGGTGCAGGTCCTTGCGCTCCTCCTCCAGGTCCTCGACCGCCCAGCCCTGCTTGGCCGAGGCGAAGAGAGTCGGGAAGTCGAGCTGCTCGTCGGAGGCCTCCAGCGCCACGAAGAGGTCGAAGACCTGGTCGTGCACCCAATGCGGGCGGGCGTCGGGCTTGTCGGCCTTGTTGACCACCACGATGGGCTTCAGGCCGCGGGCCAGCGCCTTGGCGGTGACGAACTTGGTCTGCGGCATGGGACCTTCGGCCGCGTCGACCAGCAGCAGCACGCCGTCGACCATGGAGAGGATGCGCTCCACCTCGCCGCCGAAGTCGGCGTGGCCGGGGGTGTCGACGATGTTGATCTTCACGTCGCCCCAGGTGACCGCCGTGCACTTGGCGAGGATGGTGATGCCGCGCTCACGCTCCAGGTCGTTGGAGTCCATCGCCCGCTCGGTCACCTGCTGGTTCGTGCGATAGGTGCCGGACTGCTTCAGCAGTTCGTCGACCAGGGTGGTCTTGCCGTGGTCGACGTGGGCGATGATCGCAATATTGCGAATGTTACTGGCCTGAACCGTCATGCTGTCGTTCTGCTTTCTGGATAGAGGATCGGCTGAAGGGGCCTCATGCCCGCTTCGCCTGTGCCGGCCCGAGCTGCGCGGCCACCAGGTCCGCGAGGGTCTGCTCCGGGCGCGCGCCGACGTGGGAAATCACTTCGGCGGCGGCGAGGGCGCCGATGCGCCCGCTGTCATATAGGGATTGGGCGTTGGTGATGCCATAAAGGAAGCCGGCGGCGAAGAGGTCGCCGGCGCCGGTGGTGTCCACCACCTGTTTCACCGGGGCGGCGTCGACCACGTGGACTTCCTCGCCCGAGACGATGACCGCGCCCTTCTCGCTGCGGGTCAGGGCGGCCACGTCGCAGTGAGCGCGCACGCATTGCAGGGCGGCGTCGAAGTCGGCGGCGTCGTAGAGGCTGCAGACCTCTTCCTCGTTGGCGAAGACGATGTCCACGTGCTTTTCCATGAAATCCTTCAGCTCGTCCTTGTAGCGGTTGACGAGGAAGGGGTCGGAGAGGGTGAGGGAGATCTTGCGCCCGGCGCCATGGGCCAGCCGCGCGGCCTTGAGGAAGGCCGCCTTGGCCGAGGGCGAGTCCCAGAGATAGCCCTCCATATAGGTGACGGCGGCGGCCTCCACCTGGGCCTCGATCACATCGTCGGGGCCGAATTCCACGGCCGCGCCCAGGAAGGTGTTCATGGAGCGGTGGGCGTCGGGGGTCACCAGGATCATGGAGCGCCCGGTGGCCGGCCCGGTGGTGGCATGCGCCACGTCGAAGGCAACGCCGGCCGCCCGGATGTCATGGGTGAAGATGGCGCCCAGCTGGTCGTCGCGCACCTTGCCCAGGAAGGCCGCCCGGCCGCCCAGGGAGGCGATGCCGGTGGCGGTATTGCCGGCCGAGCCGCCGGAGACTTCCACCGCCGGGCCCATGGCGTCGTAGAGCTGCAGGGCGCGCGGCTCGTCGATCAGCGTCATGCTGCCCTTGGGAATCCCGTGGGTTTCCAGGAAGGAGTCTTCGGCCTTGGCGAGAACGTCCACCAGGGCATTGCCGATGGCCACGACGTCGAGGGTCTGTGCAGTCATGAAAAACCGTGTGTCTTAAGTGGTGCCGTGGAGCGCAAAGCCGCCGCCCCGGGAAATGCCTTACGGGGGAGTGGCGGTCTCCGGCAGGCACCGTCCTCGGGCCCGCTCCGCCCTCTCAGGGGCCGCTTCGCATACCTACTAAATCGCGCGAAGACCCTGGCGACGCGGCCCCTTTTAGCCGTGAAGGGCGCCGGCGGCAAGCCCGACGCACCTTGTAGGGGGCTCCAAGGAGGGTTAAATACCTCCATCATGTTCAAATCGCTCTCCCGCGCTTTCAGCCAAGCCTTCGATCCGGCCTTCCGCCGGGTGTTCAACCGTTCCCTGCTGTATTCGGCTGTCACCTTCGTGGTGGTCTGGCTGGCCTCCTGGTTCGCCCTGGACTGGGCCGGGGAGTGGCTGATTGCCTGGGTCCGCGACTGGGCCGGCGAGGGCTTCTGGCTCGGCGTCATGGAATGGCTGGTCGACATCGCCGCCATCGGCGCCATCGCCATCGCCTCTTTCTTCCTGTTTCCCGCGGTCATGGTCTCGATCATGGCGATGCTGCTGGACGACATCGCCCAGGCCGTGGAGCGCCGCTACTACCCGGAGCTGGCGCCGGCGCGCGAACAGCCGCTCAGCGAAGCGCTGCTCGGCAACGTCATTTTCGTCCTGGTAACGTTAATACTTAATTTACTCGTCCTGCCCCTTTACTTGATTCTGATTTGGATACCGCCGCTCAACCTAGTGCTGTTCTACCTGTTGAACGGCTATCTGCTGGGGCGGGAGTACTTCGAGATGGTGGCCGTCCGGCGCCTCGACCTGGCGGCGACCAAGCGGCTGCGGCGCAATAACCGGGGTCGCGTGATCCTGGCGGGGGCGGTCATCACCTTCCTGCTGACCATTCCCCTGGTCAACCTGATCACGCCGATCATCGCCACCGCCTTCATGCTGCACGTTTTCGAGGACCTGCGCCGGCGGGCCGCCTGACGATCCCGGGTGACCGCCAGGCGGCGCCACCAGGCTTAACAGGCGCCAACCATATCGTAAGGGTTGAGCCTTAGACTGCGGGATCAAAGCCGGGCGGCCCAGTTTCCAGGGGGGCGCCAGGGGCCGCCAGAAGCTGGCGGGGCAACCGGAAAGGACAGTTTATGTTTGGCAAACGCAAAGGTCCCACCTCTCCCAGCGAACCTGCCGGGCCGCAACTGGCGGACGCGGGCGCTCAGCCGGGAGGCGAGGAAGCCCTGGCGCGGCCCCAAACCGTGACGCCCACCGTCAAGTCCACGCCCCTGGGCGCCAACACCGCCGCCAGCGCCGGCAGCGCCCCCGCGGGCAGTGCTTCCAGCGGCGTCACCGCCGGCAAGGCCGCCACGCGGCGCCCGGAAGGACGCCTGCCCAGCGGCGTCGAGGGGCGCAAGCTGGTGGTCGGCCGCGAAATCTGCCTGGCCGGCGAGATCAAGACCTGCGAGAAGCTGGTGGTCGAGGGCAAGGTGGAAGCCGACCTCAGCGACAGCCACAGCCTGGAAATCAGCGAGCCCGGCCTGTTCAAGGGCAACGCCACGGTCGAGGACTGCGAGGTCAGCGGCACCTTCGAGGGCGAGCTGACCGTCACCGGCACCCTGGCCATCACCCCGACCGGGCGGGTCAGCGGCAAGATCCGCTATGCCGAGCTGGAAATGGCGCGCGGCGCGCGGCTTTCCGGCGACATCGACAGCCTGGACGGCGCCGCCCGTGATGGCCGCCCGGCGCGCGGTGAAGGCCCGAAGCTGGCCCACGCCAACGATCCCGAAAGCAAGAGCCGCCTCGGCTGAGCCCCCCGGGCTGAAACATCTACAGCGACGGAAAGTTCCATGAGCCGCCTGCTGCGTTCCTCCGCCTTTTTGCTGATCACCGCCCTGGCGGTGAGCGCCTGCCAGACCGCGCGCAACGAACCGCCCCAGACCACAGCGACTCCCTCCGCCACGCCCGCGCCCGAACCGGCCGCCACGCCGGCGAGCCCGATGGCGCCGGCGCCCGCGCCGCAGGTGACGCTGCGGGCCCCGGAGCCGCCGATCAACGACGATCCCGGGCAGTTCATGGGCCTGGACCGCGGCGGCGTTGCGGCCCTGCTGGGCGACCCGGCGCTGATCCGCCGCGAGGAGCCGGCCGAGATCTGGCAGTATGTCACCTCGGGCTGCGTCGTCGATGTGGTGCTCTACGCGGCCGGCCAGCGCTATGCCGTGTCCTACCTGGAGGCCCGCGACGAGACCTCCGCCGCCGTGCAGGAGGTGCGCCCCTGCCTCAACAAGCTGCTGCGCGCCCGCCAGTCCGCGCCGGTGAGCTAAGGCCGAGCGACACCTCCCCCTCACCCAGCTCCGCCTGAGCGCGATCTTCGATCTCGCTAAGGCTTCACAACCCTCTCCCGCCAAGGGAGAGGGTTTGTTGTTTTGCCCTCTCCCCTGGTGGGAGAGGGAGGGGCCCGCGAAGCGGGAGGGTGAGGGGGGGGAGCCGTCTAAGCCTTGCGCACTGCCGCCTTGCGCGCTTTCGCCGGCTTCTTGGGCGCCGGCTTCCTTTTCGTTGTCTTCTTCGCCGCCCTCTTCTTCGGGGCCGGCGCCTCCAGGGTGGTCTTGCCCTTGAAGGCGCAGAGGTCGTTCACCACGCAGGCAAAGCAGTCGGGCTTGCGCGCCTTGCAGACATAGCGTCCATGCAGGATCAGCCAGTGGTGGGCGTGCAGCTTGCGGTTCTCCGGCACCACCTTCTCCAGCTTCTGCTCCACCGCCAGCGGCGTCTTGCCGGGGGCGAGACCGGTGCGGTTGGAAACCCGGAAGATGTGGGTGTCGACGGCGATGGTCGGCTCGCCGAAGGCAATATTCATCACCACGTTGGCGGTCTTGCGCCCGACGCCGGGCAGCTTCTCCAAAGCGTCGCGGTCGGCCGGCACCTCGCCGCCGTGCTCGGCGATCAGCATCTGGGACAGGGCGATGACATTCTTGGCCTTGGAATTGAACAGGCCGATGGTCTTGATGTAGTCCTTCAGACCCGCCTCGCCGAGTTCCAGCATCTGCTCGGGCGTGGTGACCTTCTTGAACAGGGGCCCCGTCGCCTTGTTGACCCCCACATCGGTGGCCTGGGCCGAGAGCACCACGGCCACCAGCAGGGTGTAGGAATTCACGTATTCCAGCTCGCCCTTGGGCTCCGGCAGGGCCGCGGCGAGACGGTCGAAGAAGGTGACAATATCGGCTTTTTTCATGGCCCGGCGAGTGTAGCCAGATATGCCGGGAAGGGAAGATGCTATGCTTCTTCAATCGTTTTCAAGCCGCAGGTGGACGCGCAATACTTCGCAATAGCTCAGTGATGGGTTTTGAAATGCCGAACGGAAAACCTGGTGATCATCCATTTACCGATATCGTTGTCCACGGGCGGGACGTCTATTCACCCAAAGCAGCAGAGTTGGTGCGGGAGATCGCCAATTTGGCAGATGACAAACAGCGGCGAGCTCTCGCAGATCTTCTGTTTTCTGAGTTCAACGAGTTTTATGATCCTGACGTTGAAAAGCTTGAGCGTTTCCTTACTGACATGCGGAACAAGCTGCTCGAGGAAGCCCGAGAACGCGGTTTCGAGGTATAGCTCCCGAGAGGCCGCGAGCGCATTTGAAGCAGCTCCGGCCTTTGTCTATATTGATTAGATGACCGCCATCTGCAGACCCGCGCCCGTCGATCCGGCCCGGCTCGGCCCCGAAGGCAAGCTGCTGCCCGAGGCCCGGGACAAGACGCTGTTCGACGCCGAGCTGCGCCCACACCGCAGCCTCTCGCCGCGCGGCTTCCTGCTGCTTATGGCCGGCGTCTGCGCCATCAGCTTCACCGGCGGCCTGGCCTTCTATCTGGCCGGGGCTTGGCCGGTGGTCGGCTTCCTGGGCGCCGACGCGCTGCTGATCTACCTGGCCTTCAAGATCAACTACCGCAGCGGCCGGCTGGTGGAGACCCTGCACCTGACGCCCCGGACCCTGACCGTGCGGCGCATCTGGCCCGGCGGGCGCAGCCGCAGCTGGGAGTTCCAGCCCGCCTGGCTGCAGGTCGACCTAGCCGACCCGCCGCGCCACGACAGCCCGCTGGTGCTGCGCTCCCACGGGCGCAGCCTTTCTATCGGCAGCTTCCTGACCAAGGAGGAGCGCGCCGAGGTGGCCGAGGCTCTGCGCGCGGCCCTCGTGCGCGCCCGCGCCGCCTGTAAGCCCGCCTGAGCAAGTTTTTCGCCTCGCCCTTCGAGACGCGGGCCTTATGGCCCGCTCCTCAGGGTGAGGCTCATTGGATAAATTGACCTCATGCTGAGGAGCCCCGAAGGGGCGTCTCAAAGCACGAGGTCAACTGCGCTTCAGTCCGCCAGCCCCAGCACGTCGCGCATGGAATAGAGCCCCGGGTGGCGGCCGCGCCCCCAGAGGGCGGCCTTCAGCGCGCCCTTGGCGAAGATCTCGCGGCTGCCTGCCTTGTGGCTCAGCTCCAGGCGCTCGCCCTCGGTGGCGAAGATCACCGCGTGCTCGCCCGGCACGTCGCCGCCGCGCAGGGTGGCGAAGCCGATCTCGCCGCGCGGACGCGCGCCGACCTGGCCGTCGCGCGCCTTGCAGGCCACGTCGTCCAGGTTCACGCCGCGCCCGGCGGCGGCGGCCTGCCCCAGCATCAGCGCCGTGCCCGAGGGCGAGTCCACCTTGTGGCGGTGGTGCATCTCCACGATCTCGATGTCGTAGTCCGCGTCGAGGGCCTTGGCCACCTGCTCGGTGAGGATCTGCAGCAGGTTCACCCCCAGGCTCATGTTGGCGGACTGGATGACCACGGTCTGGATCGCCGCCTGCTCGACGACCGCCTGGTCCTCGGGCGCCAGGCCGGTGGTGCCGACCACGTAGACCACCTCCGCCTGGGCGGCCAGCCCGGCATGGCGGCGGGTCGCCTCCGGCGTCGTAAAGTCGATCACCGCGTCGGCCTGGGCGAAGAGCTCCACCGGGTCGTCGGTGACGGTGACGCCCAGCGGCTCGACACCGATCAGGCCGCCGATGTCGGCGCCGATGGCCGGGCTGCCCGGCTGGTCGCTGCCGCCGGCGACGACGCAGCCCTCGGTGGCGTGGATGGTCGCCAGGTTCATGCGGCCCATGCGGCCGGCGCAGCCGACCACGGCCACGCGATAGGGGGGGTTCATTTCGCCTCTCCCGAGGAAATCTCTTACGCGGCAGCCGGTTTAGCACGGCTCACGCCCGGGACAAAGGCGCCAGGGTACTCTTGACGGCGGGGGCCGGGCGATGGCTTGCTCGCCCCTCCAGCGGTTTAGCCCGAGAGAGTCCCCGCCATGCCCGCGCCCAGTTTCGATTCCGACGGTTTCGTCCGGCTCTGGCCGACGACCCTGCTGCGCCGCAGTCTGCCAAGCCACGACCTGGCCAATGCGGAGCTGCTGCGCCTGGTGACGGAGATGGAGGCCGGGAAGACCGGCGAGGGAAAGCAGGACTTCACCACCGACTACCGCTCCGGCAACATCCTGACCGTCGACAACCCGGCCATCGGCTGGCTGCGCGACTGCATCAACAAGACCATCATCGACTACCTGAAGCAGGCCGGACTGACCTACCCGGTGAACTGGGGCCTGCAGGGCTGGGCCAACGTGAACCGGCGCGGCGACTACCACGACCCGCACAACCATCCCCACGCCTATCTGAGCGGCACTTACTACGTGGCGGTGCCGCCGGGCAGGGAGGCGCCGCCGGAGAACCGGCCGGACCTGCGCCCCGGCGCCATCACCTTCTACGACCCGCGCGGCTTCGCCAACATGACGGCGATCCGCGGCGACCGGCAGATCGAGGCCGAGTTCACCCACCGCCCGCAGGCCGGCGACCTGCTGCTGTGGCCGGCCTTCCTGATGCACTTCGTCCACCCCAACCTCTCCGATGAGAAGCGGGTCAGCATCTCCTTCAACGCCACCCTGAAGTGGTCGGACGACTACCTGCCACGCCAGGGTTAGCGCAGGGGCAATGCAATGCGGCGTGGCCGCCTCAGGGGATTGGCGGCGAGACCGCCTCGATGGCGCGCTTCTGCGCGGCAATGCGGAACTGTGCATTGGCCGCGCCGTAGCCGCTATAGCCGCCCTGCCGCTCGACGACTTCGAAGAAGAAACCTTCGCCGTAGTGCGGGCTGTAGAGCTGGAAGTATTCGCCGTGGTTGTCGCGGTCGTAGAGGATGTTGCCTGCCCGCAAACGGTTGATAAGCGCCCCGTCCAGCGCGAAGCGGGCCTCCAGGTCGTCGTAGTAGTTGGAGGGAATCTCCAGGGGCGTGAAGCCGCCTTCCGCCAGGCGCGCCGCCGTGGCGAAAATGTCGTTGCTGCGAAAGGCGATGTGCTGCACCGCCGAACCGAAGCTTTCGGTGATGAAGCGCCCGGCCAGGGTACGGCGGTTTTCGGCCCCGTTCAGAGTGATCCGGAGCGAGCCCTCGGCGTTCTCAATGACCTGGCTGCGCACCAGGCCGGCGGGGTCGACCACGTCGACCATCGGGGTCTTATGGGTGGCGAAGATCGAGGTATAGAAGAGCAGCCAAGTTAGCATCTCCTCATAGTTCATGGTCTGGGCCAGGTGATCGACGGAAAGAAGCCCCGCTTCCCCGCCGGCTTCTTCGGCGGTCGGATCGAACTCGATCTCCCAGACGCGGGAGAGTTCGCTGCGGTCGTCGAGGAAATAAATCACGCCGCCGCCGACCCCGCGGATCGCCGGGATCTTCAGCTCGCCCGGGCCGACCGGTTGCTCGAAGAGGTCAGCGCCCAGGGCACGGGCCCGCTCCACGGTTGCCTGCGCGTCCTCCACCTTCAGTCCGACGGCGCAGACCGTGGTGCCGTGCACCAGGTAGGAGGAATGGGCGAAGCCCTCGCGTTCGGTATTGATGACGATATTGATTTTGCCCTGCCGCCAGACCTCGACGTCCTTGGAGATATGCCTGCCGGCGCGCCGGAAGCCGAGGTGACGCAGCTGTGCCGCGAGTTCCCCCGCCTCGCGCTCGTCGGCGGCGAATTCCAGGAATTCGATGCCGGTGACCGGAACACGATCGGGCATAGCGGGCACCGAAAGGGCGATGCCGGGCTCCTGGCGCGAGACCTGGTCCATCAGGTAGAGCAGGGAGCGGTGGCCATCCACGGAAATGGTCTTGGGCGAGCCGCCGCGGAACTGGTCGTTGAAAATCTCGAGAGAAACCACGCCGTCGTAGCCGGTCGCCGCCACCGCACGCATGAAGCCGATGACATCCAGATCGCCTTCGCCGGGCATGTTGCGGAAGTGCCGGCTCCAGTAGAGCGGATCCATGTCGATCAGCGGGGCGTCGGCGAGCTGCACGAAGAAGATTCGGTCACCGGGAATCGCGCGGATGCTGTTGAGATCGACTTTGCGGGCGAGGGTATGGAAGGAATCCAGAATCAGGCCGACGTTGGGGTGGTCGGCGCGGCGCACGATTTCCCAGGCATCGCGGTGATCGTTGACGTGACGCCCCCAAGCCAGAGCCTCGTAGCCGACGCGCAGGCCGCGCTTGGCGGCACGCTCGCCCAATTCGGCGAAGTCCGCCGCGGCACGGTCAATGCCACCCAGCGACAGCGGCGAGACGTTGGAACAGACGAGCATAAGGTCGGTGCCCAGCTCCTCCATCAGGTCGAACTTGCGCTCGGCCCGATCAAAGGTGCGGCTGCGCTGCGGTTCCGGCATACCTTCGAAATCGCGGAAGGGCTGGAACAGCACAATCTCCAGACCATAGTCGCGAACCAGCTGCCCGATCTCCCGCGGTGAGCCGGCGGAGGCCAGGAAGTCGTTCTCGAAGATTTCAATGCCGTTGAAGCCCGCCGCGGCAATGGCCGAGAGCTTCTCTTCAAGGTCGCCGCTGATCGATACGGTTGCGATTGCCGTCTTCATAGGGATGCCACCTCCGCACTGGCGCTGTCGCCGGACCACAGCCCCAGGTGCCGCATCTGAAACGGCAGCTGCGCGTCCGCCATGTCGTTGCCGGTCTGGATGGTCAGGCCGCTCTCGGCCGCCCGCTGCAGCAGCGGAGTCATCACCGGCTTGGTGACCACGTCGGCGACGATGCCGCCGGAACACAACCACGCTGGATCGAAAGGCAAGGGATCGTCCGGACGCATGCCGAGAGGCGAGGCATTGACGGCAAGGTCGAAGCCGGCCTCATGCTTCGCCAGGCTCAGCGCTGGAAACGTGCCGGCCAACAGCGCCGCTGCTTTCGCGCGCCGTGCGGCATCCGGCTCCAGCAGGGTGAGACCGGCGACACCCGCTTCGGCCAGCGCCGCCGCGATGGCGAGACCGGCCCCACCCCCGGCCCCGGCCAGCAGCACCGAAGCACCCTTGAGTTTGATGCCCTTCGTCTGCAAGGCGGCGACGAACGCCAGGCCGTCGGTCATGTCGCCGCTCAGTCGGCCGTCGGGTCTGCGGCGGACGATGTTCACCGCACCCACCTGGCGCGCCCGTGCGGTCACTTCGTCCATCGCATGAAAAGCCGCCTGCTTATGGGGGACCGTCACCGAACAGCCGCCGCAGTTGCCCCAGCCGCGCAGGCTGGCGAAGAACGCCTCGACGGCCGCCGGAACGATATCGGCCGGGAACATTGCCGCGTCCACCCCTTGCGCCGAGAACCAGGCGTTGATTGCCGGCGGCGTGCGCACCTGGGCGACAGGGTGGCCTATGAGCGGGTAGCAGATCGTCGTTCCGCTGATCGTCATACCTGGGCGGCATCCGGCCGTTTCGCGAAGAGCCGGGCCTTGGCCCAGGGGCCCAACGGCGTCTGCGACAGCAGCATGAAAATGAAGAAAACCGTCAACACCAGCGAGATCGGGTGGGAGACGAAGTCCCAGAGGAAGAGGCCGATGTCGCTCTGGGCGCCGATCATCGCGCGGCGGTAGTTGGCGTCCATCATCGGCCCCAGGATCACGCCCAGGATCACCGGGCCGACCTGGAAGCCGTAGATCTTCATGAAGTAGCCGACCACGCCGAAGCCCAGCATCCAGTAGATATGGGCCGGGTTGTTCTGGATCGCGTAGGTGCCGACGGCGGAGAGCACGACGATCAGCGGAAAGAGGATGGCCTTGGGACACTCGACGATCTTAGCGAAGAGGCGGATGCCGGTAAGCCCGAAGATCAGCAGAAAGATGTTGGCCAGCACCAGGTTGCCGACGGTAAACCAGAACAGGTGCGGCGTTTCCACCAGCAGCAGCGGACCCGGCTTCAGGCCATGGATGAAGAGGGCGCCGATGATCACCGCGGTGACCGCGTCGCCGGGAATGCCGAGTGTCAGCATGGGGATGAAGGCGCCGCCGACCGCCGCGTTGTTCGCCGCCTCCGGCGCGACTAGGCCCTCCTTGCAGCCTTGGCCGAAGGGCACCTCCGGCCTCTTGGTCGACCGCTTGGCATGATCGTAGGCCAGCAGCGCGGCAATGTCGCCGCCGGTGCCGGGCAGGGCACCGATGATGGTGCCGATGCCCGAAGCACGCATCGCTAAGCCAAAGTACCGCTTCACGTCGGCGGGATGCGGGATGATACGCTCGACCTTTTGCTTGATCGCGGGCACATGAAGGCTGTGCAGCTGGACCAGCGCCTCGGCAACGCCGAAGAAGCCGATCATCGCGGCCACGTAAGGGATGCCGCCCATCAGTGTGATCGAGCCGAAGGTGAAGCGGCCCTCCGCCGTCATGGGATCGAGCCCGACCATGCCGATGAGCACACCCAGCGCGCCGGCAAAGACGCCCCTGGCGAAACTCTCGCCGGACAGCGTGCCGACCAGCAGGATACCGATAAGGCCCAGCAGCAGGTAGTCGCGCGAATTGAACTGCAGTGCGAAGCTGGAGATCACCGGCGCGAAGAGCGCCAGCGCCAGGATGCCGATGAAACCGCCGAAGACCGACATCACGGTGGTCAGGCCGATTGCCTCGCCGGCCTCGCCGCGCTGGGCCATGGGGTAGCCTTCCAGGGCGGTGGCGATGGCGCTGGGCGCGCCGGGGATGTTGAGGAGGATCGCCGTACGCGAGCCGCCGTAGACGCCACCCATGAAGATACCGGCAATCAGCGCCAGGGCCTCGTTGACCTCCCACTTGAAAGTGAAGGAGATGAGAATTGAGACGGCCATGGTGACCGAGAGCCCCGGAATCGCGCCGACATAGATGCCGGCGAAAGTCCCGGCGCCGGTCAGAAACAGCAGCCAGGGATCGAACCAGGAGATCGAGAGGTTGGCCAGCGCGTCGGTCATCTCAGAACACCCCTTGCAGCAGGCTGCCTTGGGGCAGCACCACCTGGAAGACGACGCGGAAGATCACATAAATCGCTCCCAGGGAGACGGCCGTCAGCAGCAGCGAGACAAGAAAGCTGCGCCGCCAGAGATAGGCGAAGGAGACGAAGAGGAAGCAGCCGGAGCTGGCGGTGAAGCCCAGCCAGGGCATGGCCACCAGGTAGACGAGAATAAGCGCCAGCATGGCCGCGTGGCGCAGCGGCGTCACTTCGCGCAGGAAACGGCCGAGCAGCGCTGCGGCGCCGCCTTCGGATCCCCGTCGACCGGCGGTGCGCATAAGGATGACGAGCGCGGCGAGCACCATGGTGCCGGAAGCCAACATCGGAAAGACGCCGGCGGTGGTGAGGCCGCTGAAACCGGAAATCTCATAAGCCTGCCAGAAAGCGGCAAGACTGAAGGCCAAAAGCACTACAGCAAAGACCAATTCGCCTGGCCGCCGTGAGGAGCCGCTCTGCATGACGCGCTTCTCCGCTCTCACTCTGATGCCGGAGCCGGCCCCCGAGGCGAGGGGGCCGGCTCTCTCGGCCCCGTCAGGGACGGGGAATGCCCAGGCTCTCCGGGCTGACCTTGGCCGCGCCGGTATCCTGCAGCGCCCAGGCGGTGACCTGCTGCCACTTCGTCAGGAACGCCTCCGCCTCGTCGCCGGAGATGTTCATCACGACGTTGCCGCGGTTCCCCATCAGGGTTTGGAACTCCGCGCTCTTCGCCGCCGTGGCGAAAGCGGAAACCAGCTTCGACTTCACGTCGTCCGGCACGTCCTTTTTCACGAAGACGCCGTAGAAGGGACCCCAGGGCAGGAACTTCGCCATCGAGGGCACCGCGTCGGTGATCGCCGGCACGCCGGGCAGGGAGTCCACCGGCTCGCCGTTCACCACCGCCAGGGCGCGCATCTTGCCGGCCTTGATGTGCTCGGCCGCCGCAGAGATCCCGGCGGGCATGAAGGCGACCTCGCCGCCCAGCATCGCGGTGAGTCCCGGCCCTTCACCGTCGAAGGGGATCGGGATCACGTCGAAGGGAATGGCGTTCTTCACCAGCGCGCCGACCGTGCTGGGCAGGCCGCCCGGCCCGGTGGAGCCCATCTTCACCTGGCCGGGATTGGCCTTGATGTCGGCCAGCAGATCTTCCATCGACTGGTACTTGGAGTCCGCCGGGACGACGATGACCGCCACGCCACGGCCCAGGATGTTGACCGGGTAGAAGGCTGAGTAGTCCAGCTGGGAAACACCCATCACCGGGTGAAGCTGCGGGTTCTCCGCACCGTAGAGGAAGGTATAGCCGTCGGCCGGAGCCGCGTTCACATAGGCGGTGGAGATTGCGCCGGCACCGCCGGACTTGTTCAGCACCACGATGGGCTTGCCGAGCGCTTCTTCGGCAGCCGGGTTGACCGCCCGCGCAACGGTGTCGGTGGCGCCGCCGGCGCCCCACATGACGACGCCCAGGACTTCACGTTCGGGATAGTCGGCCGCCAGGGCCAGGCTGGACGCAGCCATGCCAGCCGCAAGGGTGAGCGCAGCAAGCGCTCCGAAAAGCTTACAGGTCATGTTTTCCTCCCAGTGGCGGCTTCGCCGCCCTATTCGTTGACCGGCTCCATGGGAAAGGATCCCGGTGCGCCAGCGCGGCTCCAATGAGAGTCAGCGCCATCTGAGCGTCCATAGATGGCAAACATCTGAAATTAACTCAAATACCAAAATATCACCAAAACATACCATTATGTTATAGATGTTCTGCCGTCGGCGGTCCCCCCCTGGCCATCTCTGCCTTCAAAAACGCCACGAACCGTTCGGCAAAGCCCGAGAGCTCCACGTCCTTGCGCACGGCCACGTAGGTTTCGAAATCAGTCTGCGCGCGGATCGGCAGCACTGCCACCCCTGAAACGCCGTCGCCATCTTCCTGCTGTTCAAGGACGTCGGCGATGGTAAAGCTGTCGATGACGGCGATCCCCAGGTTCTGCTTGACCAGTTGCACCACCGTGGTGCCGAAGCGGGCGCGGATACCGATGTCGTAGTCGAGGCCGTGTTCGTCGAAGATCCGCGCCATGATCGCACCATAGGGATCCTTGGGATCGATGCCGATGAGGGGATGCTGCACGATGTCCGCCGGCGTGACCGAATCCAACTTGGCCAGCGCGCTTTCGCGCCCGGCGATGCAGACCAGGCGGCCGGTCGCCAAGGGCAGAAAATCGATGGAGGGGTGGTCGAAGCGATAACTCATGCAGACCAGCTCTCCGCGGTCCAGCATCAGGAAATCGATCGCCTCCTCGATCTTCAGCAGTTCGATGTTCAAGCGGATGTCCGGAAAGAGCCGCTTGAGGGTTGCCGTGGCCCGCGGAACCATCACATGGGCAATGCTGGGTACCGAGCCGATGGAGAGTTCGACGTCCTGGCCGCGGCCGAGCTGCGTCAAGGCGAACTGCAGGTCATTGAGCTTCTTGTGCACCTCCTGCAACTGCGTGAAGACGCCGAGCGCCTCAGGCGTCGGTACGAAACGACCGCCCTGGCGCATGAAGAGCTTTATGCCGAGGACCGAGTCCAGATGCTTGATGGTGCGGCTGACACCGGGCTGCGAGACGTTCAGCAGCCGCGCTGCACCGGCGATGGACCCGCTGACCATGACCGCGCGAATGACCTCGATCTGCCTCAACGTCAGGGATTTCTCCAAGGGCATGCGGTATCCGGCTCCTCCCTCGCCCCCTGCTGCCGCGTGTCCTGCGGTCTCCGGCGGCCTTGGCGCCATGGTAAGGGGGCAACGGCAGGAGGGACAAGAATGCGGCGTGGTACGCAGCTCGCAGCTTGGTCCGGCGAGCAGACCAAGTATATGAAAAAGCAGGCATTGTCGCCTCAATGTCGGCTAGACTGGCCGGCAGGCGCCCCGGACGAAAGGAAGCCCCCTTCAGTGGACAAGATCGAGCCTGGACTGACCGGCCACGCGGAGATGGTGGTGGGGACGAGCGACACCGCGCCGCGCATCGGCTCGGGCCGCATCGCCGTGCTGGCGACACCCAAGATGATCACCCTGATCGAGGAGGCCGCGCTGGCCGCGATCGAGCACCTGCTGCCCGAGGGCAAGCAGTCGCTGGGCACGCACCTGGACGTGACGCACATCGCGGCGACGCCGGTCGGCATGACGGTGAAGGCAGAGGCCAAACTGATCGAGGTCGACGGCCGCAAGCTGCTCTTCGCCGTCGAGGCGCGCGACGAGATGGACCTGATCGGCGAGGGCAAGCACGAGCGCGTCGTCGTCACCGGCGCGTCCTTCCAGAAGCGCGTTGATGAAAAGGCGAAACGCTGAAGGCTGAATTGGTCAAACATTTGCTTGCCTCCCCAAGGCTGGCTGGGTCGCCTAGAGTGGCGTTCAGGATCGATTGAGTGATGAGTGCCAACGAAGTCATGGGTCCCAGGTGCGAGGCTTGCCGCACGGAGGTCGCGATGGTCCTTGTGGGAGACGACGACCCTTCGCAGCCGTATCGCCTATGCGCAGGGTGCAGCAAGAGACTCAGGCAGAAAGCGTTGCGCCCGCTTGAGTGGTTCAATCTTGCCGCCATTCACGGTCAGTGGAAATACCTGCTGCACGACGACTTCTATGACGAACAAGGAACTGCCCTTCAGTCAGAGGCATCCGAGCACTCTGCGGTTGGACCTCCCGCCCCTTCTCTCGCTCTCGCTGCCAGATCACTCGAGCGATTAGTTGACTACTGCGTGACGCGCTGGTGGGTTGATGCAGAGGTCTATGAAGAGTTTGCGGCGTTTGCCAGTGAGGCCATTCTCAAAGAGCTTGAGCGCCGAACCGAAGTCCGTAACTGGCAGGTATTGAGTACATGCCTCGGTATTTGCGCCAACGCCCTTGGAAATCATGCTGGAGAATGGGTGCGATGCAAGTTTGGGCGAGCAACCGAAGAGGGCATCTTATCTGCTTGGGCCAAAGCAGCTGCTAGTTGCCTGCCCCATCCAGAGGGTCTGCATATGGCAATGCAAGCGCTCGGAAAGCTCAATAATCGAGACCTGCGGGAGCAGAAGATGGCGCTGATGTGGTTTCGATCTCCTGATGTCTTGGACTGGATTGAGGCCCATGTGCCAAGCACGAACATTTCTGAGGATTGGGGCCGCCTGGCCGCACTCTCGGCTCTTGAGTGGAGCAGGGCGCAGAAATGGCTGGAGCGCGGCAGACCTTTGAGTCTGGTTACAATCGACGCGCTTTCTGAGTTCATCCCACGGCCCGGCCAGGCGCCTATCATTGGTCAACTGGCGCCGGCTTTGCAGGGCTGCGATGTCAGATCAGAGATCGGCCAAGAGCTCCGACGCTATATGACCGTGGATGACGTGCCTCGGGTTACTCGGAAATGCAGCTTTATCATTGAGCAGCTTGGTCAACTGCGATTGGCATGAAACAGCCAGTTCCCGATCTCAGTCCGTTAGGTCTTCCCAGAATTCCTTCACGCGGCTGAAGAAGCCGGAAGACTCGGGCGAGGTGTCGCGGCCTTCGCCGGCCTCGTCGAATTCCTTCAGCAGTTCCTTCTGGCGCTTGGTCATGTTGACCGGCGTCTCCACCCCGACCTCTACGTACATGTCGCCCACGGCCTTGGAGCGCAGCACCGGCATGCCCTTGCCCTTGAGGCGGAACTGCTGGTTGGTCTGGGTGCCGGCGGGCACGGTGATCTTGGCGCGGCCGCCGGAGATGGTCGGCACCTCCACCGCGCCGCCCAGCGCCGCCGTGGTCATGGGCAACGGCACGCGGCAGTAAATGTTGGCGCCGTCGCGCTGAAACAGGCGATGGGGCGCCACCGAGAGGAAGATGTAGAGGTCGCCCGGCGGCGCGCCGCGCATCCCGGCCTCGCCCTCGCCGGCGAGACGGATGCGGGTGCCGTCCTCGACGCCCTCGGGGATGTTCACCTGCAGCGACTTCTCGCGGTGTACGCGCCCGGCGCCTTCGCAGGAGCGGCAGGGTTTGTCGATCACCTGGCCCGCTCCCTGGCAGGCGGGGCAGGTGCGCTCGATGGTGAAGAAGCCCTGCTGGGCGCGCACGCGCCCGTTGCCGCTGCAGGTCTGGCAGGAGACCGGCTGGGCGCCGCCTTCCGCGCCGGTACCGCTGCAATCGTCGCAGGTGACCGAGGTCGGCACGCGGATCTGTGCGGTCTTGCCGTGGAAAGCGTCCTCCAGCGAGATTTCCATGTTGTAGCGCAGGTCGGCGCCGCGCGCCGCGGCGTTGCCGCGCCGTCCGCCCATGAGGTCGCCGAACATCTCGTCGAAGATGTCGGCGAAGCCGCCGGCGGAGAAACCGCCGAAGCCGGCGGCGCCCGGATGCCCGCCGCCGCCATTGGTGAAAGCCTCGGAACCGAAACGGTCGTAGGTCGCCCGCTTCTCCGAGTCCTTCAGGATCTCGTAGGCCTCGTTGATTTCCTTGAACTTCGCTTCGGCCTCGGCGTCGCCCGGATTGCGGTCCGGGTGATACTGCATGGCCAGCTTACGGTAGGCGGACTTCAGCGCGCCGGCATCGGCATCGCGCGCCACGCCCAGTGTTTCGTAATAGTCTTTCACGGCTTCGTCTGCTGCCCCCACAGCTCGGGTCGCACGCTAGGCCTCCGGCATCGGTCACCGACAAAGCAAAGGCCGGACAGGGAGGGGCGCAAGGAGCGCAGCGGTCGCCTCTGTCCGGCCTGCTTTGTCATAGCCGGCGCTCTTTAGGCCTGACCCTTCTTGTCGTCGTCGACTTCTTCGAAGTCGGCGTCGACGACCGTGTCGTCGCCCTCGGCGGTCTCCCTCTCGCCGGCCGCGTCGCCGCCGGCACCGGCAGCCTCGCCGCTGGCCTCGCCGGCGTCGCCCTGCTCGTAGAGGGCCTGGCCGATCTTCATGGAGACTTCCTGCAGGGCCTGCATCTTGGCGTTGATCGCCTCGATGTCGTCGCCTTCGGCCGCGGTCTTCAACTCGGCGATCGCCGCCTCGGCCGTGGTCTTGTCGGCCTCGGCGACCTTGTCGCCGGCCTCGGCAAGCGTCTTCTCGGTGGCGTGGATCAGCGATTCCGCATGGTTCTTCGCTTCCACCAGCGCGCGCCGTTCCTTGTCCTTCTCGGCATTGGCCTCGGCGTCCTTGACCATGTTCTCGATCTCGTCGTCGCTGAGACCGCCGGAGGCCTGGATGCGGATCGTCTGCTCCTTGCCGGTCGCCTTGTCCTTGGCGCCGACGTTGACGATGCCGTTGGCGTCGATGTCGAAGGTGACCTCGATCTGCGGCACGCCGCGCGGCGCGGAGGGAATGCCGACCAGGTCGAACTGGCCCAGCAGCTTGTTGTCGGCCGCCATCTCGCGTTCACCCTGGAAGACCCGGATGGTCACCGCCTGCTGGTTGTCCTCGGCGGTGGAGAAGACCTGGCTCTTCTTGGTGGGGATGGTGGTGTTGCGGTCGATCAGCTTGGTCATCACGCCGCCCAGGGTCTCGATGCCCAGGGACAGCGGCGTCACGTCCAGCAGCAGCACGTCCTTGACGTCGCCCTTCAGGACACCGCCCTGGATCGCCGCGCCGATGGCCACCACTTCGTCGGGGTTCACGCCACGGTGCGGGTCCTTGCCGAAGAAGCTCTTCACCGTCTCATAGACCTTCGGCATGCGGGTCATGCCGCCGACCATGATGATGTCCTGGATCTCGCCCGGCGAGACGCCGGCGTCCTTCAGGGCGGACTTCACCGGGCCCATGGTGCGGGCGACCAGGTCCTCGACCAGGGATTCCAGCTTGGCGCGGGAGAGCTTGATGTTCAGGTGCTTCGGCCCGGAGGCGTCGGCGGTGATGAAGGGCAGGTTGATCTCGGTCTGGTTGGCCGAGGACAGTTCGATCTTGGCCTTCTCCGCCTCTTCCTTCAGGCGCTGCAGGGCCAGCTTGTCCTGGCGCAGGTCGATGCCCTGCTCGTTTTTGAACTGGTCGGCCAGGTAGTCGATGATGCGCGCATCGAAGTCCTCACCACCCAGGAAGGTGTCGCCGTTGGTCGACTTCACCTCGAAGACGCCGTCGCCGATCTCCAGGACCGAAACGTCGAAGGTGCCGCCACCCAGGTCGTAGACCACGATGGTGCCGGAGCCCTTCTTGTCCAGGCCGTAAGCCAGCGCCGCGGCGGTCGGCTCGTTGATGATGCGCAGCACGTCCAGGCCGGCGATCTTGCCGGCGTCCTTGGTGGCCTGGCGCTGGGAGTCGTTGAAGTAGGCCGGCACGGTGATCACCGCCTCGGTGACCGTCTCGCCCAGGAAGCTCTCCGCCGTCTCCTTCATCTTCTGCAGGATGAAGGCGGAAATCTGGCTGGGGCTGTATTCCTTGCTCTGCCCTTCGACCCAGGCGTCGCCGTCGTGATTGATGATCTTGTAGGGGACGAGGCCCATGTCCTTCTTCGTCATGGGGTCGTCGAAGCGCCGTCCGATCAGGCGCTTGATGGCGAACAGCGTGTTCTCCGGATTGGTCACCGCCTGGCGCTTGGCCGGCTGGCCGACGAGGCGCTCGTCGGAGTCCGTCAGGGCGACCATCGACGGCGTCGTGCGCGCGCCCTCGGCATTTTCGATGACCTTGGCGTCCTTGCCATCCATGACCGCGACACAGGAGTTCGTCGTGCCGAGGTCGATACCGATTACCTTACTCATCTTTGCTCCTCACTTCGATCAGCAGACCCCTTGGACAGCCCGCTGCAACGGCACCGCCCGGCGGATCCCCGCCAATGAGAGTTCATGACCATGGGTTCTGGGCTTATATAAGCAGCCGGCGCCCCGCTGCAAGTCGCAATGGGGGCAGATTTCGGGCCCTAAAGCCCTGTTTTTGAGGGTTAAGGGGCTCCCGGCGCCCGCGCAGAGGCAACGAAAGCAGAACCTATGGCAGACCCCCCGGAAAACCGCCCTTCTCCCCAGGGGCCCCGGCCGGACCCCCGGCAAGACCCCCTCTACCGCATGATCCTGGCGGTTCTGGCCGCCAGCGTGATCGTCGGGGCGCTCGTCACCCTGACCGGCGAGAGCCTTTTCGGCAGCCGCGCCCTGGCCAACGCGGGCCTGGGCATGGCGGTGCTCTGCCTGGTGCTGTACTGGGTTTTCCGCCTGCTGGGCCGCCGCGCCGCGCGCCGGCGGGAGGACGGGCGGGACTGAGCCGCAATGACCGAAACCGATTTGGCCGAAGGTTTTCGCTACCTGCCGGGCTACCTCGGGCCCGAGGCCCAGGCCGCCCTGGTGGCCGAGCTGCGCGCCCTGCTGGCCGAGGCGCCGCTCTACCGCCCGACCATGCCCAAGAGCGGACGGCCCTTTTCGGTGCGCATGACCAACGCCGGCAGCCACGGCTGGCTCTCCGACAGGCAAGGCTACCGCTACGCGCCGCGCCACCCGCAGACCGGGCGGCCCTGGCCGGCGATCCCGGCGGTGATGGAGCGGATCTGGGCCGAGGTGGCGGACTATCCCGCCGGGCCCGAGTGCTGCCTGATCAACTTCTACGCCCCCGAGGCCCGCATGGGCCTGCACCGGGACCAGGACGAGGAGACCTTCGAGGCTCCGGTGGTCTCCCTCTCCCTGGGCGATTCCGCGGTTTTCCGCCTGGGCGGGCCGACACGGCACGGGCCGACCCGCTCCCTGAAGCTTCATTCCGGTGACGTAATGATCCTCAGCGGCCCGGCCCGCCTGGCCTACCACGGCATCGACCGAGTGCTGGGCGGCTCCAGCCGCCTGTTGCCGGATGGCGGGCGGATCAACCTCACCCTGCGCCGGGTCACGCGCCCGGCGGGGGAGTGAAGCCTGGGCTCTAGGCCGAGGTGTCGACGGTGCCGCCGGGCTCGGCGTCCCCCTCCGGCGCGCCGTTCGACCCACTGCTCGACTTGGCCCCGCCCTTGGAGATACCGACCCGGGCCGGGCGCAGCAGGCGGTCGTGCAGGCGGTAGCCGGCCTGGATCACCTGAACCACGGTGCCGGCGGGCTTGTCCGGGTCCTCGACCTCGAACATGGCTTCGTGCAGGTGCGGATCCAGCTTCTCGCCCAGGGGCTCGATCACCCGGATGTTGTGGCGTTCGAAGACGGTCTGCAGCTCCTTCTGGGTCATCTCGACGCCGAGGCGCAGGTTCTTCACCGCCTCGTTCTGCTCGGCCAGCTCGGCCGGCACGCTCTCCAGCGCGCGCTGCAGGTTGTCGGCGACGCCCAGCAGGTCCTTCACCACCGCGGCGGCGGCGTACTTCACGCCGTCCTCGCGCTCGCGCTGGGCGCGGCGGCGCACGTTCTCCGTCTCCGCCATGGCGCGCAGCAGCTGGTCCTTCAACGAGGCGACCTCGCCTTCCAGCACCGTCACCGGGTCTTCGTCCGGCGACAGGTCGTGGGCGTGCTTGACGTTGGAGAGATCGACCAGCGGCTCGTCACTGACATCGACGGGGCTGCTGTCCGCCGGGCTGTCGGCGGCGGTCGTTTGATCTTCGGCCTCGGGGCCGGTTTCCTGGTCCTGCTTCTTATCCTGAGCCATCACGGGACGGCTGCTCCTTTCCAAACTTACGCTTCTCGTTCTTTGGGGCGATCGCGACGCGGCGGGGGCTTAGCCGACCAGCCGGCCGATCAACTTGGCGGTGTAGTCGACCATGGGAATGATGCGGGCATAGTCGATGCGCGTCGGGCCGATGACGCCGATGGCGCCGACGACCTTCTGCTGCGAGTTGCTGTAGGGCGCGATGACCATCGAGCAGCCGGCCAGGCCGAAGAGCTCGTTTTCCGCGCCGATGAAGATCTGCACGCCTTCCGCGCCGCCGGTCAGGTCCAGCAGCCGGATGAGGGCGTCCTTGGTTTCGAGCATGGCGAAGAGCTGGCGGATGCGCTCCAGGTCCTCCAGCGCGTTCACATCCTCCAGCAGCTGCGACTGGCCGCGCAGGATGAGCGCGCCGCTCTTGCCGCCCTGACTGCCGCCCCAGCTCGCCAGGCCGCGTTCGATGACCCGCGAGGTGAGCTGATCCAATTCGGCGCGCTGCTGATCCAGCTCCTTCAGGATGTCCGAATGCGCCTCTTCCAGGGTGCGGCCGGTCAGGCGCGCGGAGAGGTAGTTGCTGGCCTCCACCAGGGAGGAAGCGGGCAGGCCCGCCGGCACGTCGATGATGCGGTTCTCGACCACGCCGGAGACGGTGATCAGCACCACCAGGGCGCGCCCGGGTCCGAGGGAGACGAACTCGATGTGCTTCAGCGGGTCGCTGAGCTTGGGCGCCACCACCAGCCCGGCGCAGCGCGACAGGCCGGAGATGGTCTCCGAAGCCTCTTCCAGCACCTCGGAGAGCGAGCGGCCCTCGGCGGCCACCTGGCCTTCGATATGCGCGCGCTCGTCCTGGGTCAGGTTGCCGATCTCCAGGAGGCCGTCGACGAAGAGGCGCAGGCCCATGTCGGTGGGCAGCCGCCCGGCGGAGGTATGCGGCGCGAAGAGCAGGCCGAGGTCCTCCAGGTCCGCCATGACGTTGCGGATGGTCGCCGGCGACAGCCCCAGGCCGAGGCTGCGCGAGAGCGTGCGCGAGCCGACGGGGGCGCCGGTATCCACGTAGGCGTCCACGATGTGCCGCAGGACCTCGCGCGAACGGTCGTTCAGGCCCTGGAGGGCTGCGGCTTTGGCGGCGGCGTCGAGCGGTTTGGTCATTGCCTTCGGAATGTAGTGAGGCCCCGGGCGGGGGTCAACGCGGGCCGCAAGGCGCGAAATCGCCGGCCGGCCGCCCGCCCAACTGGACGATGCCGGCCGCATGGTCTAGCTTGCGCGCCGCTGGAGGGCCCAATCCGACCGCCGAACGGCGCTCCCGCAGCCCAAATCCCGCCGCAAACGCCCCGGAAGGGGCCCCAAAGAGGTAGATTTCATGCGTCCTTCCGGCCGTAGCGTCGACCAACTCCGCCCCATCGTGCTGGAGACCAACGTCAACAAGTACGCCGAGGGTTCCTGCCTGGCGCGCTTCGGCGACACCCACGTGCTCTGCACCGCCTCCATCGAGGAATCCATTCCGCCCTGGCTGCGCAATTCCGGGCGCGGCTGGGTCACCGCCGAATACGGCATGCTGCCGCGTTCCACCGGCAGCCGTACCGACCGCGAGGCCGCGCGCGGCAAGCAGAGCGGCCGCACCCAGGAGATCCAGCGCCTGATCGGCCGCTCCCTGCGCGCCGTCACCGACCTGACCGCCTTCGGCGAGCGCCAGGTGCGCATCGACTGCGACGTCATCCAGGCCGACGGCGGCACCCGCACCGCCGCCATCACCGGCGGCTACGTGGCCCTGCACCTGGCCTTCCAGCACCTGAAGGAGATCGGCGCCATCGAAAAGCTGCCCTTCACCGACCAGGTCGCCGCCGTGTCCTGCGGCATCTTCGAGGGCCAGGAAGTGCTGGACCTGGACTACGCCGAGGACTCCACCGCCCAGGCCGACGCCAACTTCGTGCTGACCGCCGCGGGCGGCGTGGTCGAGGTGCAGGGCACCGCCGAGGACCTGCCCTTCAGCCGCCAGCAGTTCGAGGAGCTGCTGAACCTGGCCGAAAAGGGCGTGAAGGAGCTCTGCGACCACCAGGCCAAGGCCCTGGGCCTGGCCTGAACCGGAAGGGCCAAAGAGAGAGGCCCGAGAGAGGAGAAGATGTCCCCGCGCCCTTTTCAACCCGGCGACAAGCTGGTGCTGGCAACCCACAACAAGGGCAAGTACCGCGAGAACGCCGCCCTCCTGGCGCCCTTCCGCCTGGAGGTGCTCTCGGCCGGCGACCTGGGCCTGCCGGAGCCGGAGGAGACCGGCTCGACCTTCCAGGAAAACGCGGTGCTGAAGGCCCGCGCCGCCTGCGAAGCCACCGGCCTGCCGGCCATCGCCGACGATTCCGGCCTGGAAGTGCCGGCCTTGAACGGCCAGCCGGGCATCTACACCGCGCGCTGGGCCGGGCCCGGCCGCGACTTTTTTGTCGCCATGAAGCGGGTGCACGAGGAACTGGGCGACAACCTCGACCGCCGCGGCTTCTTCTGCTGCAACCTTTCGGTCGCCTGGCCGGACGGCGCGACGGCATCCTACGAGGGTCGCGTGGAAGGGACACTGGTCTGGCCGATCCGCGGCGAGCGCGGCTTCGGCTTCGACCCCATGTTCCAGCCCCAGGGCTTCGACATCACCTTCGGCGAGATGGACCCGGACAAAAAGGAACGGATGAGCCACCGCGCCCGGGCCTTCGCCCAGCTCGCCGAGGCCCTGCTGGAAAAGGCCTGAGAGCATGACGGGCGCCCCAGCGGTCACGCGGCCGGAAACCGGCGCGCAGGGGGAAGCCGGCTTCGGCATCTACCTGCACTGGCCCTTCTGCCGGTCCAAGTGCCCCTACTGCGACTTCAACAGCCATGTGCGCGAGGCCGTGGACCAGGACCGCTGGCGGGCCGCCCTGCTGGCCGACCTGGCGCACGCGGCGGAAAAGAGCGGGCCGCGCGAGGTCACCTCGGTCTTCTTCGGCGGCGGCACCCCCTCGCTGATGCCGCCGGAGACCGTGGCCGCGCTGATCGAGAAGATCGACGCGCTCTGGGGCCTCGCCCCCGGCACCGAGATCACTCTGGAAGCCAACCCGACCTCGGCGGAGGCGGAGAGCTTCGCCGGCTTCGCGCGCGCCGGGGTCAACCGCCTGTCGCTGGGCGTGCAGGCGCTGGGCGACGAAGCCCTGAAGTTCCTCGGCCGCCAGCATACGGCCGCCGAGGCGCTGGGCGCCCTGGAACTGGCGCGCGCCGCCTTTCCGCGCATCTCCTTCGACCTGATCTATGCCCGGCCCGGCCAGAGCCTGGCGGCCTGGCAGGCGGAGCTGGCCGAGGCCCTGGCCCTGGGGCCGGAGCACATCTCGCTCTACCAGCTGACCATCGAGGAGGGCACGGTCTTCCACGGCGCCTGGCGGCGCGGCGAGCTGCGCCTGCCGGAGGAAGAGGCGGCGGCGGCGCTGTTCGAGGCCACCGCTGGGCAGCTGGAAGACGCCGGGCTGCCGGCCTACGAGATCTCCAACCACGCCCGCCCCGGCGCGCAGTGCCGCCACAACCTGACCTACTGGCGCTACGGCGACTACGTCGGCGTCGGTCCCGGCGCCCACGGCCGCCTGACCTTCGGCGGCACCAAGCAGGCGACGCGCGAGCACCGCGCCCCGGAAGCCTGGCTCGACCTGGTGGAGCGCCAGGGCCACGGCTGGCGCCAGGTCGAGGCGGTCACGCCCGAGCAGCGCCTGGCCGAGATGGTGATGATGGGCCTGCGCCTGACCGAGGGCATCTCCCGTGCCGCCCTGGCGCGCGAACTGCAAGGCGCGCCGGAAGAGCTGCTGCCGGTCGAGCGGCTGCAGCGGCTGAGCGGGGAGGGCTATCTGGAGGTCGACGAGACCGGACTGCGCGCCACCGCCGCCGGGCGGCAACGCCTCGACGCCCTGCTGGGCTACCTGCTGGCTTAAGTTTCTCTAGTTGATGCCGGCGGGGAAGGAGCGCGGCGCGGGATCGCGCTCGACGAAGCCGGCCTGCCGGATTTCCAGCACCGCCAGGCCGCGCTGCACCGTGCCGCCGGGCAGGAAGCGGAAGATGCCGTCGATGCCGGCAAAGCCCAGCGCCTGGGTGATGGTCTCCGCCGTGTAGGGCAGGAAGGAACCGCCGGCGCCGGTGCGCTGCTCCAGGACGGCGGCCAGCGCCACGGCGTCGTAGCCCAGCGAAGCGACGCGCGGCGGCGTGTTGCCGAAGCTGTCCTCGTAGCGCTTGCGGAAGGTGTTCCACAGGGCCGGCGGCGGCGCCGGGAACCAGCCGCCCTGCAGCGTCGGCTCCCTGAGCAGCGTCGGGTCCTCCCACAGCGCGGTGCCGAGGAAGCGCACCTCCGCCGGGTCCACGTCGTAGTAGGCCAGCAGCGGCGCCACGGAGAGCAACTGCTGGCCGCTGGCCGGCAGCAGGATGGCGTCGAAGGGCAGCAGGCCGACCGTCTCCACACCCTGCAGGCGCTGCAGCGCGCGCTGCGCCGCCTCGTCGCTGCGCCCTTCCAGGTCGCGGCGCTGCGCCTCGGCGGCGGCGCGGCGCTGGTTGAAGTCGGCCAGGACCTGGACCTCGGCGGAGACGTCGGTCGCGCGCGGGTCGTAGTAGACCACGCGGCTGAGCTCGACGCCGTTGCGGAACACCGCTTCCTGCAGGGCGCGGACCACCACGTTGCCGTATTCGTTCTCCGGCGCCAGCACGGCGAAGCGGCGCAGGCCCTGGGCGACGGCGTAGTCGATCACCCGGTTGACCTGGGTGCTGGGCGTCACGCCCATGACGAAGGTCTCGGGACCCGCGATGGCGGTGTTGTTGGAGAAGGTGATCATCGGCACCGCGGCGGCGGCGGCCACCGGCTTCACCGCCTCGGCGGAGGTGGAGAACAGCGGCCCGAGGATCAGCTCGGCGCCTTCATCCAGGGCCGCCTGGGCGGCCGCGGCGGCGCCTTGGGGCGTGCCGCCGGTGTCCCGGATCACCAGGGCGAAGCGGTCGCCGGCCAGATCGAAGAGGGCCAGCTGGGCGGCATTCAAGATGGCCTGGCCGACGTCGGCGCGCGCGCCGCTCAAGGGCAGCAGCAGCCCGACCTTCACCTGCTGGTGGCCGATGACTTCTTCCTCGGCCACCTCGGGCAGGGTCTCTTCGGGCAGGTCGCCGGTCTCCGCGGCCTGCGGGACCTCGGGCACGCTCGGCGGTTGCGCCTGCGGCTCCGGCGTGGGTACGCTGGGCGAGGCGCAAGCGGCCAGCGTGAGGGCCAGCCCTGCCACAAGCAAAGACCGCCACCCCAGAAACCCAACAGCTTTCGGCGCGAAGCCCCGGTGCGGCCCTGATGTCAGCAAAACCAAAGAACCATCCATCCGTCACGGAGAGCGCTGAGCCTAGCGAGGCGGGAGAGCGAAGTAAACCGCCGCAGGGCGCCCAGGATTCCGCAAATTTGGGGCGGAAAGAAGGCGCCGAACCCGGCACTCGAGCACGCCTGGCCGCCGGGCTCTACCTGGTGGCGACGCCGATCGGCAACCTGGGTGACATCAGCCGCCGCGCCTTGGAGGTGTTGCGCCGCGCCGACCGCATCGCCTGCGAGGACACCCGGGTCACCCGCAAGTTGCTGAGCGCCGAGGGCATCGCCACGGCGGTCACCACCTATCACGACCACAGCGGCGCGCGCGATCGCCGCCGCCTGCTGGACGGCGTGGCCGCGGGCGAGGCCGTCGCCCTGGTCTCCGACGCCGGCACGCCGCTGGTCTCCGACCCCGGCTTCAAGCTGGTGCGCGAGGCCATCGCCGAGGGCCTGGCCGTCACCGCGCTGCCCGGCCCCTCGGCGCCGCTGGTGGCGCTGCTGCTCTCCGGCCTGCCCAGCGACCGCTTCTTCTTCGGCGGCTTCCTGCCGCCCAAGAGCGCCGCGAGGCGCGAGGCGCTGCAGGGCCTGCGCGACCTGGACGCCAGCCTGATCTTTTTCGAGGGCGCCTCGCGGGTAGCATCCTGCCTGGCGGACATGGCCGCGGTGCTGGGCCCGCGCGAAGCGGCGGTGGCGCGTGAGCTGACCAAGCTGCACGAGGAGGTGCGGCGCGGGCCGCTGGCGGAACTGGCGGCGCACTACGGCGAGGCCGGGCCGCCGCGCGGCGAGATCGTCATCGTCGTCGGCCCGCCGGCGAAAGGCGCGGCCGAGGAGGGCTTCGACCTGGACGCCGCCCTCACCGACGCCCTCACCCACGCCAGCCTGCGCGACGCCGCCGCCACGGTGGCCGCGGCCAGCGGCCTGCCCAGGCGCCAGGTCTACGCCCGGGCCCTCCAGTTGGCAAAGGGCGGCGGGGAAGACCCGGAAGGGGAAGGTGGGGAGTCATGACCCAGGCCGCCCGCCGTCGCGCCTTGGTGCGGGGCCGGCGCGCCGAGCGTATCGCCGCCTGGTGGCTGCGCCTGCAGGGCTACCGTATCCTGGAGCGGGGCTTCCGCGTGCCGGTGGGGGAGATCGACCTCATCGCGCGGCGCGGCGGCACCCTGGCCGTCATCGAGGTGAAGCGCCGGGCCAGGCTGGCGGAGGCCGGGGAAGCGATCCGCCGGCGCCAGCAGCGCCGGGTCGTCCACGCCGCCCAGGCCTACCTGCAGCGCCACCCGGAATTGTCGAGGCTGCAGCTGCGCTTCGACGCCTTGCTGCTGGTGCCGCGGCGCCTGCCGCACCATATCAAGGACGCCTGGAAGGCCGACAGCTTCTTGCTATAAGGCGCGGGCAGTCTTTAGAACGCTCTTTCAACCCGACGCCGGGCGCCCGCGCCCTGGGTCCGGCGTCTGCTTCGGAGTTTCCCGACATACGAGGTTGCCGTCCTTCATGAGATTTCGCCTTTCCTTCCTCACCCTTCTTGCCCTGCTGGCGCTTCTCGCCGCGGGCGGCTGCAGCTTCTGGGGCGCGGCCGCCGGCGGCGCCGCGGCCGGTGTCACGGCGGCGCAGAAGGAAAAAGGGTTCCGGCGCAGCATTACCGACACCGAGATCCGCATTGCCATCAACGACCTTTGGCTGCAAGCCGACGAGGAGGTATTCCGCAAGGTGAACCTTCAGGTGCAGGAAGGCCGGGTGCTGCTGAGCGGCAACGTGCGCCGGCCCGAGCAGCGCATCGAGGCGTTGCGCCTGGCCTGGCAGGCGCCGGGGGTGCGCGAGGTGATCAACGAGATCGAGATCAACGACACCTCGACCCTGGCCGACGCCGCCCGCGACACCTGGATCACGACGGAATTGGAGACTACCCTGCTGTTCGACCAGGACGTTTCCTCCATCGATTATTCCGTCGAAACCGTGAACCAGGTGGTCTACCTCATGGGCGTGGCGCAGTCGCAAGCCGAACTGGACCGGGTGGTCGGCCACGCCAAGGACATTTCCTACGTGCGCCGCGTCGTCAGCTATGTCCTGCTGAAGGACGACCCGGCGCGGCCTTCGTGACGCCTTCTTTCGTGAACCAGAACAGCGAGCCTCAAGCCCCCTCATGAGTTGGTCGAGCGCAAGCAACCGCCGGGACCTGGAAAGCCGCCTGCGCCGCATCGGCGGCCAGGAGGATGCGGAGATCGACATCGCCCAGGCCGCGTTGCTGCTGGCGGCACTGGACCGGCCGCAGCTGGGCCTGGAGCGCTACTACCATCACCTGTCGCTACTGGAGCGCGACGTCGCCGATATGGCGGCCAAGGAAGGCGCGGAGACCTCGCTGGAGCAGCGCGTGGCGGTGCTGAACGCGGTGCTGGTCGACCGCTACGGCTACCAGGGCGACAGCGAGACCTACGACGACCTGATGAACGCCAACCTGATGCGCGTCATCGACCGCCGCCGCGGCCTGCCGGTTGCGCTCGGCATCCTCTACCTGCACGCGGCGCGCGCCCAGGGCTGGGAAATCTACGGCCTCAACTTCCCGGGCCGCTTCCTGCTGCGCCTCGACCTGGGCGGGCAGCGCCTCATCATCGACCCCTTCAACGGCGGCGAGACGCGCGACGCCGCGGCGCTGCGCTCCATGCTGAAGGCCATGGCCGGCAGCACCGCCGAGCTGAAGCCCGAGCACACCGCGCCGGTCGAAACCCGTGACATCCTTCTGCGCCTGCAGAACAACATCAAGCTGCGCCTCATCCAGGAAGAGCGTTCGGGCGACGCCCTGGAGGTGGTCGAGTCCATGCTGATGATCGCCCCCGACCGGGGGGAGCTGTGGCGCGAGGCGGGGATCCTGCACTCCCACTTCGACAACATGCGTGCAGCCATCATGGCCTTCGAGCATTATCTGGAACTGTCCGGGCCGGAGCCGGGCCGCGAGGAAATCGCCGAACTGCTGGCGCAGCTTCGCACGCAGCTCAACTGACCCCCACGAGACACGACACGGGAACAAAGCAATGAGTCTGGCGGTCGCCATTCAGATGGACCCCATCGAGGCCATCGACATCGAGGGGGACAGCACCTTCGTCCTGGCGCTGGAGGCGCAGCGCCGCGGCCACGGCCTCTATCACTACCTGCCGCAGCATCTGAGCCTGAAGGACAGCCGTATCTACGCGCAGATGCAGCCGCTGGAGGTGCGCCGCGAGAAGGGCAACCACTTCTCCCTGGGCAGCCCGCAGAGCGTCGACCTGGCGGCCATGGACGTGGTGCTGATGCGCCAGGACCCGCCCTTCGACATGTCCTACATCACCGCCACGCACCTGCTGGAGCACGTGCACCCGGAGACCCTGGTGGTGAACGATCCCGTGCAGGTGCGCAACGCGCCGGAGAAGCTCTTCGTCACCCACTTCCCCGAGCTCATGCCGCCGACGCTGATCACCAGCGACAAGCGCGAGGTCGTCGCCTTCCGCGCCGAGCACCAGGACATCATCGTGAAGCCGCTGTTCGGCAACGGCGGGGCCGGCGTCTTCCACCTCGGCCCCGAGGACGAGAACCTGAACGCACTGCTGGAGCTCTTCACCGACCTCTATCGCGAGCCCATCATCGTGCAGCGCTACCTGCCCGAGGTGCGCCAGGGCGACAAGCGCATCATCCTGATCGACGGCCACCCGGCCGGCGCCATCAACCGGGTGCCGCCCCAGGGCGAGGCGCGTTCCAACATGCATGCCGGCGGCCGCGCGGAGCCGGCCAAGCTGACGGGCCGCGAGATGGAGATCTGCGAGGCCATCGGCCCGACCCTGCAGGAGCGCGGCCTGATCTTCGTCGGCATCGACGTCATCGGCGACTACATGACCGAGATCAACGTCACCTCGCCGACCGGCCTGCAGGAAATCAACCGCTTCGACGACGCCTGCCTGGAAGCGCAGATCTGGGACGTCATCGAGCGCCGCTACGGCGCCGGCCACACCGCGCCGAGCGCGTGAGGCGGCGCGGGCGCCGCTCACCCCCACCCTGACCCTCCCCCATCAAGGGGGAGGGGGTGATTTGTTGAAGCTGCCCAAGATCAGTTCCTCCCCCCTTGATGGGGGGAGGTTAGGAGGGGGGTGAACCCCCGCAGCCTACTTCCCGGCTTCTTCTTCCTCGCCGTTGAGGCCGTGCAGCGTTTCCTTGGTGCGCGCCTGCACCGGCGCCCAGCAGGACTGCTGGATGCGCGCGAACATGGCGATCAGCTTGCTGGTCTCCTCGGCGTACTGTTCGGCGGCGCGCTGGGCGAAGGAGCATTGCTTCTCGAACAGCTCCTCCGGCGACGTGGCGCGGGCGAAGTCCTCGGCCACCTCCATGTCCTGGCGCAGCCGGTCGCCGGCGAAGGTCATCATCTCCTGGCTGACCTCGGCCATGCCCGCCAGCACGGCCTCGCCGGCGCTCATCACCGCCGAGACGTTCTCGCCGTTCTTGCCGACCAGGGCCTCGTAGGCGGTGTCGCGGTAGCGCTCGGCGATAATCTGGCCCGGGCTCTCGACGGGTGCCTTCTTCGCAGCGCTCTCGGGCGCGGCTTTCGCAGCGGCCTTCTTCGGCGCCGTCTTGGCGGGCGCGGCTTTCTTGGTGGTGGTGGGTTCGTTCGGGGTAGGGGTGCTGGCCATCTCGAGCAGTCTCCTGCTTCCATAGGGTTGCGCTGGGCCGGCGCGGCGCGCCGGTCCACTCTGGTCCCCCCAGAAATTTAAGAAAAATCCCAAACCGCGGCTGCGTTCCGCCGCTTTGGCCCTGCCGGCAAGCTGCGGTACCCCCTGCGGGCGACCGCACGGCAAAGGCGAGGCGCGGAACTCCCCAACAGCCGTATCACTGCGGACGCTAACATAGTCCCGCCTAGGTTAACCATAATTGATCTGTGACAGTTTGGCGGAGAATCGCAGGAGATTTTTCCGCTGCCCGGGCGCCAGGAGGAAATCCCTTTGGCCGCGCGGCGGCTTCTACCTATGATTGACCATCCCGCCCCTTTCCAGAACCTTGGGGAAGCCGGCGCGGCCGACAGGAAACCAGCGAAAGAGGCCCGCCTTCGCCATGGGATGGTCGAAATGTCCGGACAAGATCGTCCCATGATGAAACGCGGCTTCGACATTGTCGGGATTCTCGCCCTCGCAGCCCTGCTGGCCGGGTGCGACAACACTCCGCCATCGGATCAACAGATGATCGATCTGTTTAAGGCTCAAAGGTCTGCTTTCGAGGAAATCCGCATGAGGATTTGCGAGAAGACCCGCCGCGACGGATTGGAAGCAGACATAGGTTCCGCTCAAGAGATCCTGCGCTCTCAGGTGGTCATGATGGACCCGGAGTGGTCCCGCCCAATGGTCAGTGATGCAGAGCGGGGCCGATATTACGCCCTGTTCGAGCAGATCGACGCCAAGGGAGTGCAAGCGGTAGTCGACGCAAACAACCACTGTGAAGTGTCGATCGAATATTGGAGTGTCGGTTGGGCCGGAGACGCCGACTACAAGAAGTTCGTGTTTGGGGCGCCTCAACATCGGGAGCAAATCGTCGATTCGCTGGATGACGCTCAGATGGGGACTGAGATCGTATTCTATCGACGCCGGCTGGAAGCGGGGTGGTGGCTGGCCCTGCAGCATTGGCCATGACCGCCCGCATCACCACTGTCGCCTTCGCCGGGGTCGAGGTCCTGGACATCGACGTGCAGGTGCAGATGGGCAGCGGCCTGCCGGCCTTCACCGTCGTCGGCCTGCCCGACAAGGCGGTGGCCGAAAGCCGCGAGCGGGTGCGCGCGGCGCTGACCGCCCTGGGCCTCGCCCTGCCGCCCAAGCGCATCACCGTGAACCTGGCCCCCGCCGACCTGCAGAAGGAAGGCAGCCACTTCGACCTGCCTATCGCCCTCGGCCTCTTGACCGCCATGGGCGTGCTGCCCGGCGACGAGCTGGCCGGCTACACGGCGCTGGGCGAGCTCTCTCTCGACGCCCGCATCTCCCCGGTCGCCGGGGTGCTGCCCGCGGCGATCCACGCCCTGACCCGCGAGCGTGGTCTGATCTGCCCGGCCGCCCAGGGCGGCGAGGCGGCCTGGGCCGAGGGGCTGGAGGTCCTGGCCCCGGCCTCGCTGCTGGCCCTGGTGAACCACTTCAAGGGCAGCCAGGTGCTGACGCCCCCGAAGCCCGCCCTGCAGGAAGTCGAGCCGGGCGGCCCGGACCTGAAGGACATCAAGGGGCAGGAGAGCGCCAAGCGGGCGCTCGAGATCGCGGCCGCCGGCGGCCACAACCTGCTGATGGCCGGGCCCCCGGGGGCCGGCAAGTCGATGCTGGCCGCGCGCCTGCCCGGCATCCTGCCGCCGCTCTCGCCCGCCGAGGCGCTGGAAGTCTCGATGATCCATTCCGTCGCCGGAAGTCTCACCGGCGGCAAGCTGCTGCGCCAGCGCCCCTTCCGCGACCCGCACCACTCGGCCTCCCTACCGGCGCTGGCCGGCGGCGGTCTGCGCGCCAAGCCGGGGGAGATTTCGCTCGCCCACCTGGGTGTGCTCTTCCTCGACGAGCTGCCGGAGTTCCAGCGCGGCGCCCTGGAAGCCCTGCGCCAGCCGCTGGAGGCGGGCCGCGTCTCCGTCGCCCGCGCCAACGCGCACGTCACCTATCCGGCGCGCGTGCAGCTGGTCGCCGCCATGAACCCCTGCCGCTGCGGCTACCTGGACGACCCCTCGCGCGCCTGCGCCCGCGCGCCGCGCTGCGCCGCCGACTACCAGGCCAAGATCTCCGGCCCGCTGTTCGACCGCATCGACCTACACGTGGACGTGCCGGCGGTCTCAGCCTCCGACCTCTCGCTGCCGCCGGCGGCGGAGGATTCCAGCGTGGTCGCCGCGCGCGTCGCCGCCGCCCGCGCCCGCCAGAGCGCGCGCTTTGCCGCCCTGCCGGAAGAGAACCGCCCGCGCAGCAATGCCGAGGCCGACGGCCGGCTGCTGGAGGAGGTCGCCGCGCCCGACGCCGAGGGCCGCAAGCTGCTGACCCAGGCCGCCGAAGCGCTGAAGCTCTCCGCCCGCGGCTACCACCGCGTCCTGCGCGTCGCCCGCACCCTGGCGGACCTGGAAGGGGTCGAGAATGTCCGCCGCCCGCAGATCGCCGAGGCGCTGACCTACCGGCGCACGCTGCCGGGGCGGTGAGGTCGTAGCTGCGGCTCTCACGCCCGAACAACCCGAACCGTCCGGCATGACAAAGCCGGCCAGGCGGCGCAGAATTGGCGCCGAGGCCGGAGCGGGGCCATCCGCGACACCCGCGCAACGGAGGCCGCCATGAAATTCCTTATGCTATGCCTCGTCGCCGCCCTGGTCGTCGGCGGCATCCTCTATCACGCTGAAATCGAGGCGTACGTCGCCGACCTCGCCGACGCCTCTTCCGACGCCGGCAGCGGGTCCTCGGTCACGGGGGCGATGAAGAACCTGGGCGAGGCGGCCAGCGGCGCCATGAACAAGGCCAGCGACGCCCTCAGCCGCTAGGCAAATTTCGGAGCGGTTCAAACCTTTCGAGAGTGCGCATTTTGGCGGCCGGCGACAGGAAGCGCGCAGAGCGCCGAGGCGCTGATCTATCGCCGGACGCTGCCGGGACACCGGCCTGCCGTCAGGGCTTGTCAGTCTCTTTTGCTTCTTCCTCTGCCAAGCGGCGAAGCTTCCGGCGCAGGAAAACCTTGCGCACTTCGCTCTTCAGCCATTCTTCCTCCGAGAGGAGCAGAGCCGACTTCTCGATGAGATAGAGATTGAAGCTCAACAGGGCGGCGAAAAAGGCGAGGAAAAGGGCCATGCCGAATTTGCCTTTGCCGAGAGCATACAAAACCAACAACAGCATGATCGCGATGGCACCACTGTTGGCAAAGCGGGCGATCAATTTCAGATATTTCGGCATAGATCCCTTCCTGCTCGCTCGGTCGACGCAGACTGCGGCAATCTTACATCAACACGCGCTATCAGGGAGTCAAAGCCGGGCTATGACCGCATCGCGCTTGCCGTCATTGAGCACCCGCTCTGCCGGGGCGGTCCTAGTTCAGAATCTCGAAGGCCACGATCAGCCGCGAGATCTCGCCGTCGCCGTCCTGCAGCGGCATGACGACGCCTTCCCAGCTCATGCGGCGGCTGTCGGCAGTCAGGAGTTCCTCGATGAGAACCACCGGCTGTTTGGAGAGGGTGGCGCGGGTGAAGACTTCCCGCACAAAGCCGCGGTATTCGGGATTGGGGTAGTCCTCGATGGAGCGGCCCGTCAGGTCGCGGCCGACGTAGGTTGCACCGTTGGCCGAGTGAACCCGGAAGACGAAATCGAGCGGATCCCTTTCCACAGCAACTAGGTTGAGGTTTCCCACGGCAGGGCGGTAATCGAGGATGTCGAAGTCGTCGGCATCGGGCAGACGGTCCGGGCCGCCGCATTTTTCCTGCCAGATCGCGAAAGTTTCCCTGAGGCGCGGAGAGTTCAGTTCGTCGACGCGCCGCGAAGGAATCTTGACGGGGCCGTCCGCGCCTTCTGAGCGCGCCAACCTCATATCCCCGCCCGTCGGTCCCTTGTCGCCTGGTCGCGGCATCGTGCCATCCCGTCCAGTCCCCAACACCGCAACTTTGTCGCCGCGCAGCGCGGCAGGCAACCGGCGCGACGGCCATTCAGCCCTCAAATGCGGAGAATCCAACCGCAGCGGGAAACCCTGTGCCGATCTTTCGATGAACCAGAGAGTCCGCCAGACGGGTCGAAGGCGATTGCGGCGCCTTCCGTTCCGCGCTATGGGCATCCCATGGACACGCCCGGGACCCTGACCGACATCACCCTTCAGCTCGTCGACCTGGACGAGACCTTCGAGCTGCGCCGCGCGGTGCTGCGGCCCTGGCTGACGCCGGCCGAGGCGGCGGCGACCTATGCCGGAGCGGGGGAGCATTTCCATGTCGGCGCGCTGCAGGGCGGCCCCCAGGGAAAACGTCTGGTCAGCACCGCCGGCTTCATGGCCGAGGCGCAGCCGGACTACGCGGAGGACTTCGGCCCCGAACCTTGGCGGCTGCGCGGCATGGCCAGCGATCCCGCCGTGCAGGGCCGGGGCCTGGGCGGCCGGGTGCTGGAGTTCGGCATTGCCGAGCTGGCGCGGCGGCTGGCGGCGCGCGGCGAGGACAGCGCCGTCGTGTGGTGCAACGGGCGCACGGGCGCGCAGACCTTCTACGAACGCCACGGCTTCCGGCCCATCGGCGCGCTCTTCGAGACGCCGGGCACCGGGCCGCACTACGTCTTCTGGCGGCGGGTCGCCGCGCGGTCTTCTGGCGGAACCTAAAGGCGCGGCAGCGCAGCAACCACGTCGTCACCCTCGGGCTTGACCCGAGGGTCCATGGTGCCACCACCCGGTCGCGGGCCAATGGATGCTCGGATCAAGCCCGAGCATGACAAGTGGTGTCAAAGCCCTTCGAGGAAATCCTGCAGCAGTCCGTTGAAGGCTTCCGGCTGTTCCAGGTTGGGCAGGTGGGCGGTGCCGGGGATGACGCTGCCGGTTGCCTGGGGCATGGCCTGCACCAGATGGACGCAGCGCTGCTGAATGTGCGGGAAGTCGCCGTCGCCCCAGACCACCTGGGCCGTCATCTGCAGATCGGCAAGGCGGGAGTGGGCCACCGGAAAGGCGGCGGGGTTGGTCTCGCGCCCCGGGTCCTCGGCATAGAGCGCGGTGGCGTTCATCGTCAGGAAGAGATCGCGGACCGCGCCGCCGACGCGGCCTTCCTCGCTGCCCGGGCCGTCGAGCCACATCCAGGCTTCCAGCAGGTTCAGGCGCTCGAGGTCTTCGTCCTCTTCGGCTTCCTCCATCAGTTCCAGCAGCGCCTCGACCGGCGGCGGGAAGTCCTCCGGCGAGGGCGCGCCGGTCACCGCCGGCGCGACCAGGAAGAGCGCCGCCACGCGATCCGGATGGGTCAGCGCAAAGTCGATGGCGATGCGCCCGCCCTGGGAACAGCCGACCAGTGCGGCCTTGGCGATGTCGCGTTCGTCCAGCACCGCCAGCAGGTCGTCGACCTGGGAGAAGATCTCGGCGCCGTAGCGCGTCTCACCGAAGCCGCGGCGATCGTAGGCGACGGCACGATGCGACCCGGCGAGCGCGGCGAGCTGCGCCTCCCACATGCGCCTGTCGGCGACACCGGCATGCAGGAAGACCACCGCCGGACCGGCGGCACCGTCGGCTTCAACACCTGCCAGCGTGGCTTTGCCGCTGGCGACCCGGAAATCCGTCAAGAGATGTGCCTTTGCTGCGGCCGATGCGTCCATGCGAGCGGCCTCACACCCGCGGCGGCTTGATCATGCGGCCGAGCGGCTGGCCGCCGAAGAGATGGAGGTGGAAGTGCGGCACCTCCTGGTGGCCGTGCGCGCCGGTGTTGGCGAGGATGCGGTAGCCGTCGCCGTTGAGGCCCAGGTCCTTGGCGATCTTGCCGGCGGCGCGGAAGAAGCCGGTGATCTCCGCCTCGCTCGCCTGCTCCGAGAAGTCCGCGAAGGAAACATAGGCCCCCTTGGGGATGACCAGCACGTGGACCTTGGTCTGCGGCTGGATGTCGTGAAAGGCCAGGACGTGGTCGTCCTCGTAGACCTTGTTGCAGGGAATCTCGCCGCGCAGGATCTTCGCGAAGATGTTGTTGTCGTCGTAGGCCATGACGCTTCTCCCCTTATCTCGTCGCGCGCTTCAATCTTTAGAGCGCGCGGCCTTCTCGGCAATACCGGAAGTGCCCTGGCGCGCTTCCAGCGCCGCCCAGACCTCGCCCGGCGTGACGCCGCTGGCCGCCCAGAGCACCAGCAGGTGATACAGCAGGTCGGCGGACTCGCCGACCACGCCGTCCTTGTTCCCCTGCGCGCCCTCGATGATGGTCTCCACCGCTTCCTCGCCGACCTTCTGACAGATCTTGGCCGGGCCGCGGTGCAGCAGCTTCGCGGTGTAGGAGCTTTCCGGGTCGGCGCCGCGGCGGCTTTCGATCACCTGATAGAGGCTGTCGAGAAGCGCGCCGTTGAGAATTTCCTTGGACATGATTCCGACTTTCTCTAGGCGACCTGCTGTTCGACCGGGCGCACGGGCAGGCCGTGCGCGGCGAGGCAGGCTTTGGCTTCGGCGATGGAATAGGTGCCGAAGTGGAAGATGGAAGCGGCCAGCACGGCGGAGGCATGGCCTTCGATGACGCCCTCGGCCAGGTGCTCCAGGGTGCCGACGCCGCCGGAGGCGATGACCGGCACCGGCACCGCGTCGGAGACCGCGCGGGTCAGCGGCAGGTTATAGCCTTCCTTGGTGCCGTCGCGGTCCATGGAGGTCAGCAGGATCTCGCCGGCGCCCAGCGCGCACATGCGCCGCGACCATTCCACCGCATCGATGCCGGTTTCCTTGCGCCCGCCGTGGGTGAAGATCTCGAACTTGTCGGGGCCGACCGACTTGGCGTCGACCGCGACGACGATGCACTGGCTGCCGAACTTTTCCGCCGCCTCGCGCACGAAGTCCGGATTGTGCACGGCGGCGGTGTTGATGGAGACCTTGTCGGCGCCGGCCAGGAGCAGCTGGCGGATGTCCTCCAGCTTGCGCACGCCGCCGCCGACGGTCAGCGGCATGAAGCAGTGCTCCGCCGTGCGCCGCACCACGTCCAGCAGGATGCCGCGGTCTTCGTGGCTGGCGGTGATGTCGAGAAAGCAGAGCTCGTCGGCGCCGGCGGCGTCGTAGACCTGGGCCTGCTCGACCGGATCGCCGGCGTCCACCAGGTCGACGAAGTTCACGCCCTTGACCACGCGGCCGTCCTTCACGTCCAGGCAGGGGATGACGCGCACGGTGAGCATCACGCGGCTCCTGAAGGTTCTTTGGCCAGAAGGGCCAGCGCCGAGGCCGGGTCGATACGGCCGTCGTAGATCGCGCGGCCCGAGATCACGCCCTCGATGCCCGAGTCCTCGATGGCGAGGAAGGCGGCGAGGTCGTCCAGCGAGGCGACGCCGCCCGAGGCGATGACCGGTGTCTCCAGCGCCTCGGCAAGGGCGCGGGTCGCTTCCACGTTGGCGCCCTGCAGCGCGCCGTCGCGCTCGATGTCAGTGTAGACGATGGCCGCGGCGCCGGCGTCCTCGAAGCGGCGCGCGAGTTCCAGGGCCTCGATCTCGCTGACCTCGGCCCAGCCTTCGGTCGCGACCCTGCCGCCGCGCGCGTCGATGCCCAGCACCACCCGGCCGGGGAAGGCGCGGCAGGCCTCGCGCACCAGGTCCGGGTTCTTCACCGCCACGGTGCCCAGGATGACGCGCCTGAGGCCGAGATCCAGCCAACGCTCGATGGTCGCCATGTCGCGGATGCCGCCGCCCAGCTGCGCGGGGATGGCGACGGCCTTGAGGATCGCCTCCACCGCCGGCGCGTTGACCGGTCGGCCCTCGAAGGCGCCGTTCAGGTCGACCAGGTGCAGCCACTGGAAGCCGGCTTCGACGAAGCTCTCCGCCTGCGCCGCCGGGTCGTCGTTGAAGACCGTGGCGCTTTCCATCTCGCCGCGCAGCAGGCGCACGGCCTGGCCGTCCTTCAGGTCGATGGCGGGGAAGAGGATCATTGCTCGTCGTCCTAGGCGTCTTGTGGAGCCGTCCCTTCAGGGAGGGCGCCGTTGCCGTGCAGGTCCTTGTAGTAATAGTAGCCGGTGACCCAACGGTCCTCGACCCAGGCGTAGTGGGGGTGGGTGCCCCAACGCACGAAGCCGGCTTCCTCGACCACCTCGATGGCACGGGCCTGGGTCTCGCGCACGTCCAGGTTCAGCACGCGCAGGCCATTGGCGCGGGCGGCTTCCTCCACCCGGGCGACCAGCGCCGGGGCGAGGCCGTGGCCGCGCGCCCAGGGTGCCACGAAGAAAGTGGTGAGCTGGCCGGTCAGGCTCTGGGCCTCGTTGTTGCGCGGCGGGCGCACCAGCTGGGCCGAGCCGGCGATGGTGCCGTCCAGGCGGCCGACGAAGAGCTCGCGCTCCGGCACCAGCAGCACGCCCTGCCAGTAGGCCTCCATGGTCTGGCGCGGCGGCGGGGTCAGCCAGCCGAAGCCGCCGCCGTGCTGGATCGCCGCGTCGGCCGCATCGCAGAGGTCGTGCAGGTCCGGCCCGTGGAAACCGGTCAAGCGATCCATGGTGATGGTTGCGCTCGAATCGTTCACGGTCATGGACGCCACCTCAAGAAGTTTGCAAGCAGCCGGAGTCCCACGCTTTGGCTTTTCTCCGGGTGGAACTGGGTTCCGGCCAGGTTGTCGTGCGCGACCATGGCGGTCACCGGCCCGCCGTAGTCGACGCTGGCCAGCAACTGGGCCTCGTGGGTCGGGCGCAGGTGATAGCTGTGCACGAAGTACACATAGGGGGTCTCCCCGAAGCCTGCTACCAGGGGATGAGTTTTGTCACGCAGGTTCAGCGCGTTCCAGCCCATGTGCGGCACTTTCAGCGGCGCTTCCGCCTCCGATCCCCCTGTAGCCGACTGGGGGGCAGGGTCGAGGGCCACCACGTCGCCGGGGATCCAGCCGAAGCCCCGGTGCTCGCCGTGCTCCAGCCCGCGCGTCGCCATGAGCTGCATGCCCACGCAGATGCCGAGGAAAGGGTGCGCCCTGTGGAGCACCATCTCCTCCAGCGCTTCCACCATGCCCGGCACCGCATGGAGACCGCGCCGGCAGTCGGCGAAGGCGCCGACGCCCGGCAGCACCACCCTGTCGGCGCGGCGCACGGCCTCGGGGTCGTCGGTCACCAGTACCGGGCCGCCGCCCGCCTCAACGGCGGCGCGCTCCAGGGACTTGGCGGCCGAGCGCAGATTGCCCGAGCCATAGTCGATGATCGCAACGGTCATTGAGAGACCTTCTTGATTCTTGCGTTTGGCGATCCGGGGCGGCCGCCCCAAGCGGGGGCCGCCCCATCAAGGGGATCGTCTAGAGGGAACCCTTGGTCGAAGGCACGGCATCGGCCTTGCGGGGGTCGATCTGGATGGCCTCGCGCAGCGCGCGGGCCAGGGCCTTGAAGCAGGATTCGACGATATGATGGTTGTTGGTGCCGTAGAGGTTCTCCACGTGCAGCGTCAAACCGGCGTTCTGGGCGAAGGCCTGGAACCACTCCTTGAACAGCTCGGTATCCATGGTGCCGAGCTTGTCGCGGTTGAAGCCCACCTTCCAGATCAGGTAGGGCCGGTTGGAGGCGTCCAGCGCCACCCGGGTCAGCGTCTCGTCCATGGGGATGAGGGCCGAGCCGTAGCGCCAGATGCCCTTGCGCTCGCCCAGCGCCTGGGAGAAGGCCTGGCCCAGGGCGATGCCGCTGTCCTCGGTGGTGTGGTGATAGTCGATATGCAGGTCGCCCTCGGCCTTCAGCGTGATGTCGATCAGGCTGTGGCGGGAGAGCTGTTCGAGCATGTGATCGAGGAAACCGATGCCGGTCGAGACCTCGTAGGTGCCCGTTCCGTCCAGGTCGATCGTGGCGGTAATCCTGGTTTCCTGGGTATTTCGCTCAATGGTTGCCCGGCGCATATCGTTCCGACCGCCCGAAAGCGGGTCCTTTGGCTGACAGGTCTTTTAACGAAGGCGCCGTTTTATCAGGAAGGGCGGGGGGATGCCAGCGCCGATGACGCCCCGGTCACGGCCCGGTCATACAGGGGGAAAAGCCCCCGATTCCGGTGCTCCGGCGGGGGCCCCGGCCAGAAATCCGCCTTGACCCGGCCGCCCGTTTCGCCCATCTGACAGTCCATGTCAGAGAATTCCCCTCCCCAGTGGCACGGCACTACGATCCTCTCGGTCCGCAAGGGCGACAAGGTGGTGGTGGCCGGCGACGGCCAGGTCAGCTTCGGCGACACGGTCATGAAGTCCAACGCCCGCAAGGTCCGCCCCCTGGGCAAGGGCAACGTGATCGCCGGCTTCGCCGGGGCCACGGCCGACGCCTTCACCCTCTTCGAGCGCCTGGAAGCCAAGCTGGAGACCTATCCCCACCAGCTGACCCGGGCCTGCGTGGAGCTGGCCAAGGACTGGCGCACCGACCGCTACCTGCGCCGCCTGGAAGCCATGATGGCGGTGGCCGACGGCACCACCTCGCTGGTGCTGACCGGCAACGGCGACGTGCTGGAGCCCGAAGACGGCCTGATCGGCATCGGCTCGGGCGGGTCTTTCGCGCTGGCGGCGGCCCGCGCCCTGATCGACATCGACGACCTGGACGCCGAGGCCATCGCCCGCAAGGCCATGAGGATCGCCGGCGACATCTGCATCTATACGAACGAAAACATCACCATCGAGAGCCTGCCCAGCACCGCTGTCCCCGGCAGCGGCACGTCAGAGGCCTGAGGCTCGGAGCACCATGACCGAAAGTACGTCCACGACTTCTTCTTCCTTTTTCACCCCGCGCGAGATCGTTTCGGAGCTGGATCGATTCATCGTCGGGCAGAACGACGCCAAGCGCGCGGTGGCCATCGCCCTGCGTAACCGCTGGCGCCGCCAGCAGCTGCCCGAGGAGCTGCGTGAGGAGGTGCTGCCCAAGAACATCCTGATGATCGGCCCGACCGGCGTCGGCAAGACCGAGATCGCGCGCCGCCTGGCAAAGCTGGCCCAGGCGCCCTTCATCAAGGTCGAGGCCACCAAGTTCACCGAGGTCGGCTACGTCGGCCGCGATGTCGAGCAGATCATCCGCGACCTGACCGAGGCCTCCATCCACATGACCCGCGAGCGCCAGCGCCAGCAGGTCAAGGCCCAGGCCGAACTGCACGCCGAGGAACGCGTGCTCGACGCCCTGGTCGGCGAGAACGCCAGCCCCGACACGCGCCAGAAGTTCCGCGCCATGCTGCGCCAGGGCGAGCTGGACGACAAAGAAGTCGAGGTCGACGTACAGGACAGCGCCGGCATGCAGCTGCCCACCATGGAGATCCCCGGCATGCCCGGCGCCTCCATGGGCATGCTCAATCTGGGCGACATCTTCGGCAAGGCCATGGGCGGGCGCACCAAGAAGCGCCGCATGAAAGTGGGCGAGTCCTACGACGTGCTGATCGCCGAGGAGAGCGACAAGCTGCTGGACGAGGAGTCCGTCATCAGCGGCGCCATCTCTTCGGTCGAGCAGAACGGCATCGTCTTCCTGGACGAGATCGACAAGATCACCGCGCGCGCCGAACGCAGCGGCGCCGACGTCTCGCGCGAGGGCGTGCAGCGCGACCTGCTGCCGCTGATCGAAGGCACGACGGTGGCGACTAAGCACGGGCCGGTGTGCACCGACCACGTGCTGTTCATCGCTTCGGGCGCCTTCCACATGGCCAAGCCCTCGGACATGCTGGCCGAGCTGCAGGGCCGCCTGCCGATCCGCGTGGAGCTGGACGCGCTGACCCGCGACGACTTCAAGCGCATCCTCACCGAGCCGGAGAACAGCCTGATCCGCCAGTACAAGGCGCTGATGGAGACCGAGGAGGTGACCCTCGACTTCGCCGAGGAGGCCATCGACGCCCTGGCCGATCTCTCCGCCGAGATCAATTCCTCGGTGGAGAACATCGGCGCGCGGCGCCTGCACACGGTTCTGGAAAAGCTGCTGGAGGAGATCTCCTTCACCGCCACCGACCGCGGCGGCGAGACCATCCTCATCGACGCCGAGATGGTGCGCAGCCGTGTCGGCGAGCTGGCCAAGAACGCCGACCTCTCCAAGTTCATCCTCTAAGATCGCGCCGCCGAGGGAGCCGTCCTACGGCAACCGGAACTCGACTTCTTCGGTGATGGTCGGCGGATTGGCCTTCCAGGCCGACGGCCCCCTGCTGAAGAGGCGATCGGCGGTCTGGCCGATCAGCATCATGTCGATGGCCAGGCCGTCGCCGGCCAGCGGCATGAAGAGGCGGCTGATGCTGCGCGGCCCCTCGATCTCCGTGTAGGCATAGGCGCTGCGGCTGTAGAGCGCGCCGGGCCCCGCCGCGCCGCGCCGGAACAAGGCGCTGATGTGGTCGCGGTAGATGCCCTCGGGCAGTTCCTCGTGCTGCAGCTTGCCGGTGGGATCGACGCCGATGGCGACGTCGTCGCCGATCAGGCGGAAGCGGAAAAAGCGTCCATCCTGCAAGACGTCGACGATCATGACATAGGGCAGCAGCGGACCGAGCTCGGCGGTGTCGATATCATCGCCCGCCGGCCAGGACCGGCCGTTGCGCTTGTCGTGCCAGTAGAGATAGAGGTCGCGCAGATGCGGTTCGGGAATCCTGCTGGCGTCACCGGGGCGGGTCATAGGGAGCCTCAGTCCTCCCCGCCGTCGCCGTCGGTCTTCATGAGCGCGTCGCGCCGGCTGCCCGACGGGTCGACCTGCTCGAGCAGCCGGTCGAGCGCCGCCTCGTCCATCGCCGAAACCCGCTCGGCCAGCAGGTTGGCCAGCAAGGTCGCCTTGGCGCTGAGGCCTGCGGTGTCCACCACCACGCGCGGATGCGACAGGTCGGCGAGCTGCTGCAGTTCCTCCGCCTCGTCCCAGATGATGCCGAGGAACTGGCAGACCCGGTGCACGAAGCGGCGGCTCGGCTTGCCGCGGCGGCCGTGCTCCATGGCGGAGAGGTAGGCCGGCGAGACCTGCAGGCCGGCGGCCATGTCCTTCAGCGCCAGGCCGCGGGCGGCGCGGATGGCGCGCAACTTTTCCCCGAACGGCGTCATCTAAGGTTCCGACTCGTCATAGAGGCCGTGGGCCTGGTGCCACTCGGCCAGTGATTCTTCCGGATACTCGGCATAGCGGTTGGTGCTCTTGGCCTCGGGCGGCAGCTTCACCCAGGAGGGCTTGGAATCCAGCATGATGAAGACGCTCTCCGGCGCCGCCGGCAGGGGCGTGTCGATGGCCGAGGCAAAGGGGTGCACCAGCTCCGGCCAGCGTGGATCGTAGGCATAGAGCGCCGAACCGCAGTGCTTGCAGAAATGGCGGCGCGCCGGGCTGACCTCGTCCGGCCCGGCCCCGCCGGCGCCGCGCGCCTGGTAGACCGTGACGTGCTCCTCGCCCTCGACCTTCAGGGTCGCGAAGACCCCCGAGAGGTTGATGGCGTAGCCGCCCCCGCCCGCCGTCTTGCGGCAGATCGAGCAGTAGCAGCGCATGTAGGGCACCGCGGCGCGTGAGAACACGGAGAACGTGACGGCGCCGCAGTGACAGGATCCTTTCAGGTGCGGCATGGCAGACCCCGCTGTCACCCAGACGAAACTGTCTGGCGCATAACCGGATCGGAGTTTAGCGGGTTCCGCGGCGGAAGGCGATTCCTCGTTGCGGCGCGCAAAAGTGCCGCCGCCCCCGAAAGATCAGCGCCGGCGGCGCAGCAGGACGTAGAGGGCCCCGGTGCCCCCGTGCTTCTGCTGGGCGTAGTCGAAGGACAGCACCCGCGCCCGGTTCGGCGTCTCGTTCAGCCAGCGCGGCACGTTGGCGCGCAAGACGCCGCCTTCCTCCTTGTGCAGGCCCTTGCCGGTGACGATGAGGACGCAGCGCTTGCCGGCCGCCTGACAGTCGGCCAGAAAAACCTCCAGGCGGCGGTGCGCCTCGGCCTGGCGCAGGCCGTGCAGGTCCAGGGTGGCCTCGATGGGCAGCTTGCCGCGGCTGAGGCGCTCGGCCTTGCGGCGGTCGATGTCGGCGCGGCTGCCGTGGGTCAACTCCGGCTGCGGGCGGGGACGGGGCGAGGGCGCGGCGGGCACCGGATGGGTCGCGGCGGTACCGGTGGCGCGGCGTTTCTTTGGCGCGGCCTGGGGCTCGCCGGCCTGGGCCGCCGCCGGGTCGTGCAGCAACTCCGCGGCGCGGGAGTAGAGCCGGTCGCGCCCACTCAGCGGCTTGATCTGGCCGGCCATGTGATCCCAGAGGCGCCGGTCCTCGGGCGAGAGAACCGGGTCCTTTCGCTTGCCGCTCATCGCCCCTCCGCCATCACCTCGCGCCGTCCCGCCTCAGCCCGCGGCGGTGTCGCGGTCGTCCACCAGCAGCACGTGCAGGCGGCGCGGCCCGTGCGCGCCCAGCAGGATGGTCTGCTCGATGTCGCCGGTGCGCGAGGGGCCGGTGATCATGTTGACCGCGCGCGGCATCTTGCCCGGCCCGACCTCTTGGCGCAGCCGCACCCAGGCCTCCTCGTAGGTGCCGGTCACCTGCGAGGCGCGCAGCACCACGACGTGGTTCTCCGGCAGGAAGTTGAGGGTGACCGGGGCCTCGGGACCGGAGGCCATCATCAGCGTGCCGGTCTCGGCGATGCCGGCGAAGGCGCCGGTGACCGAGGTGGCGTCCTCGGCCGCGGCGATGCCCTCGGCGATTTCCAGCAGCGGCTGGCCGTCCCAGGGCAGCTGGCGCAGATCGTCGCGCGGGGCCATGCGGACCTGCGGCGGCAGGTTCTCGTTCTTCAGGTAGTCGGCGACCGCCTGCGGCACCTGGGCCTCGCTGTCGAGACGCACCACCGTCGCCGAGAGTTCCTTCAGCATGCTCTCCATCATGTCGAGCTGTTCGGCGTGCGAGACCTGCGCGCGCTGCGGCACCAGGTTGGCATGCGGCGCGCCGAGACGCTGCTCCAGCTCGGCCCGCGTCGCCTCATCCGGCTGCTCGCGGCGCAGGGAGCGGCGCACCGCGGCCAGGATCTGCTGCTTGGAACTGCTCATGATGCGGACTTGCCTTTCGCCTGGCTTTCCTGGCGCTCGGCCCAGAGCTGCTGAAAGGTCTTGCCCTCAGGCGCCGGGAAGTCGCGGTGCTTGGTCCAGCCGCGCGCCAGCGGCAGGGCGTCGAAGCGTCCGCGCGCGCGCCCGAAACGGGCCAGCAGGCGCGCCTGCCAGCCGGTGACGAAGTGGTAGAGCTTCGGCCGGCGCGCGAGGAAGGCCCAGAGGCCGAGGCCGATCCGCACCGCGGGCGGCGAGAGGTGGCGCTCGAACTCGCGCTCGCGCCAGTGGCGCATCATCTTCGGCAGGGGGATGCGCATGGGGCAGACGGCCTCGCAGCGTCCGCAGAAGGTGGAGGCGTTGGGCAGGTGTCCGGCCTCGTCGACGCCGATCAGGTTGGGCGTCAGCACCGAGCCCATGGGTCCGGGATAGACCCAGCCGTAGGCGTGGCCGCCGACCGCGTGATAGACCGGGCAGTGGTTCATGCAGGCGCCGCAGCGGATGCAGCGCAGCATGTCCTGGAAGTCGCCGCCCAGCATGTTGGAGCGCCCGTTGTCGAGCAGGATGACGTGGTACTCCTCCGGCCCGTCCAGGTCTTCCGGGCGGCGCGGCCCGGTCGACAGCGTGGTGTAGGAGGAGAACTCCTGGCCCGTCGCCGAGCGCGCCAGCACGCGCAGGATGGTGGTGGCGTCCTCCAGGTTGGGGACGACCTTCTCCAGGCTGGCGACCACGATGTGGACCCGCGGCAGGGTCTGGGTCAGATCGCCGTTGCCCTCGTTGGTGACGATGATCGAGGTGCCGGTCTCGGCCACCAGGAAGTTGGCGCCGGTGATGCCGACGTCGGCTTCCAGGAAGCGGCGGCGCAGCATCTGCCGCGCCTCGGCGACCAGCTGCACCGGCTCGCTGAGCTGGCGTTCGGAAGGCAGCTCCTGGTGATGGTGGCGGAAGTCGGCCTCGACCTGCTCCTTGGTCAGATGCACCGCCGGCGCGATGATGTGGCTCGGCGGCTCCTTCCTCAGCTGGATGATGTATTCGCCGAGGTCGGTCTCGACGACGTCCAGCCCGGCGTCCTCCATGGCCTGGTTGAGGGCGATCTCCTCGGAGATCATCGACTTGCCCTTGGTCACCACCTTGGCGTCGACGCGCCGGCAGATGTCGAGCACCGCCTTCACCGCATCCTCGGCGGTGGCCGTCCAGTGCACCTCGCCGCCGCTGGCCGTCACTTTCTCCTCGTAGCGTTCCAGGTAGAAGTCCAGGTTGGCCAGGGTGTGGTTCTTGATGTCGCGCGCCTCATCGCGCAGGGCATCGAACTCCGGCAGGCGGGCGCGGGCCTTGGCGCGCTTGTCGATGAAGCCGCTCTTCACGTGCTTCATCGCCTTCTGCAGCGTCTGGTTGGCGAGCGCCGCGCGGGCGTTGTCCTTGAAGGCGTGGGAGGTGCTCTGCATGGCGCTCAGTCGCTCCCCCCGCTGGCCGCTTCACCTATGGCAGGCTGATCGGTCATGTCGGCCAGCACCTCGGCCACGTGGCGCACCTCCACCTCCGCGCCGCGGCGCTGCAGCTTGCCGGCCATGTTCATGAGGCAGCCCAGATCGCCGGCCAGCAGGGTTCCGGCGCCACTGGCCATGATGTTGTCGGTCTTGGCCGTCACGATCTTGTTGGAGATGTCCGGATACTTCACGCAGAAGGCGCCGCCGAAACCGCAGCAGACGTCGTGCTCCACCATCTCGGTCAGCTCCACCCCGGGAATGGAGCCCAGCAGCTTGCGCGGCTGGTCCTGCACGCCGAGCTCGCGCAGGCCGGCGCAGGAATCGTGGTAGGTGACCTTGCCCTCGAACCGGGAGTCCACCGTGGTCATGCCGCGCACATCGGTCAGGAAGGAGACCAGCTCGTAAGTACGCCCGGCCAGGTCCTCGGCCGCCGCCTGCATCTGCGGATCGTCCTCGAAGAGGGTGGGGTAGTGCTCGCGGATCATGCCCGCGCAGGAGCCCGAGGGCGCCACCACGTAGTCGAAGCCCTTGAAGGCCTGGATGGTCTGTTCGGCGAGCGCCCGGGTGTCGGCCCGGTCGCCGGAATTGTAGGCCGGCTGGCCGCAGCAGGTCTGCGCCTGCGGCACCTCCACAGTGCAGCCCGCCTGTTCCAGCAGCTTCACGGCCGCAAAACCGACTGAGGGCCGCATCAGGTCCACCAGACAGGTCACGAAAAGTCCGACGCGCGGTTGCCCCTCGGCCATGGATGATCCTCCCAGATCCCGCCCTTATCGCTTTCGGGGATAATGGTATTACCACTTGGGAAAAGCAAGCGGCGGGAGAGCTTTAGGCACCCCGCAGGAAAGGTCAGCGGGAAACCGACTGCGGCGGCCGGGCCGGGTCGAAGGTCTTCATGATGCCGGAAATGCCGGGATAGTCCGCCAGCGCCTGCCGGGCTGCGGACGCGTCCTGCTGGTAGTTGATCCCCCGGAGGCTGTCGATGTAGCCCCACTTCACGAACTCGAAGTGCCCGATGTAGAGGATTTCTCCCGGCGAGACCGTAAAGAGGTAATTACCACGCGCCACCTCCGCCGCTGGATCGATATGAATGCGGGGATCGACGGTGAAATGCCAGGACTGCCCGCGGCCCCGGTAGTCCTTCTGCCCTTCTTTGGAGCGGACGAAGGTTGTCATCAGATGGGGAAATCCGGCCCCGATCAACGCATAGGCGCCGGGATCGACCTCCAGGACCGACACCTTCGGCGTCACGTAGGCGGGCTCTTCGGTGAACGCGCTGGCCACGATTGAGGTCTCAAAGGTCGCACCATCGGGAACCAGGCGCTCGGTGGCGGGGTCGTATTCCAACCAGAAGGTCGAGAAACTCCTACCGGCCCTGATCTCCTCCTGCTGCTCTTGGGTCACGCTGGTGCCCAGGATCACGATGGCCTTGTCGCTCGTGGCATCGAATGTCAGCGAGTGGGAGACACCGGGGGCGCCGCTGCAGCCCGACACCAAGGCGCCGGCAACCGCCAGCGCCGCCAGCCCGCGCCAAAAAGATCTCATGCCCAACCCCCATCAGGATCTGTCCGACATCACTTCGCGCAGCAAGCCGGAGCGGCCCCTTCGCGCGGAATACGATCTTTTTAGCGGCCCGCTCGTCCTTTTGGCTAGGCGCAATGCGCGCGGCTCGTTCAAGAAGGCGGGGGAATTCGCGCGGAAGGCGCGTCAGCTCGCGGTCTCGCGGCGCTCGGCGACGGCCTTGGGCAGGAAGAGGTAGTAGCTGCCCTTCTGCTTCATGCGCCCGGCCTCGGCCAGGGCCTCGTCGCCGGAGCCCCAGAAGAAGTCGCCGCGCACCGCGCCCTTGATGGCGCTGCCCACGTCCTGGGCCACCATGAGGCGCCGCAGCGGCCTGTCGGTCGCCGGCCAGGTGGTATCCAGCCACAGCGGCACGCCCAGCGGCAGCAGGGCGGAGTCCACCGCCAGGCTGCGCCCGGGGGTAAGCGCCACGCCCTGGGCGCCGATCGGCCCCTCACCGGTGATTTCGCGGAAGAAGATGTAGCGGGCGTTACGCTGCATGACCTCCTCGGCCTTCTGCGGATGGGCGCGCAGCCAGTCGCGGATCTTCTGCATGGAGGCGCTCTTGCGGTCGATCACCCCTTCGTCGATCAGCGCCCGGCCGATGGCGTAGAAGGGATGGCCGTTGGAGCCGGCGAAGCCGACCCGCGTCACCCGGCCGTCGGGGAAGACCACCCGGCCCGAGCCCTGCACGTGGAGGAAGAAGGCGTCCACCGGATCACCCGCCCAGACCAGCTCCAGCCCGCGGTCGGCCAGCGCGCCGGCATCGATCTCCTTGCGGGTCAGGTAGGGCACCAGGCGGCCGTCCTGGACCCGGCCGACCAGCTTCTCGCCGCGCAGGTCGGCGCGGAAGAGGGCGAGGTCGACGGTCACCAGGTCATCGGGGACCCGGTAAAGCGGTGTCGCCCCGGGGGCGTCGGGCCCGGCGGCGGCTTTCAATTCGGCTTCGTAATAACCGGTGAAGAGGCCCTCTCGCGCGCCCGCGTTGGAGACGGCGAAGGGCCGGAAATGCTGCTCCAGCGCGGCCCGCAGCGCCGCGTCATCGCCCGCCGTGATCTGGCCCAGGGCGTCGCAGGGCACGCGCCAGTCCGCCACGCTGCCGGCCAGGGCATCGGGTCCCACCGCGCGGTCATCGGGCTGAGCGAGCAGGCGCCCGCAGGAGCGGGTCAGCGCCGGCAGGGCCGCCGCCAGATCGTCCTCCTCCCAGCCGGGCAGGGCCGCGAAGTCCACCGGCTCCAGCAGCAGGGCGGGTTCGGCCGGCGGCAGCTCGGCCTCGGCCTTGGGGGGTTCGGGAGGCTCCTTCGGGGGCGCGGGCTCCTCGCCGCCGCAGGCCGCCAATAGCAGCCCCGCGAGCAGCAAGGCGCCGGCCAGCGGCGCGGCTTTCATTCCGGTCCCGATGCGGCCCATCGGGAAGGGCTCAATTGGGGCTGCGCGTGGCAACCAGCGCCCAGTTGGGGTCGCGGCTGCGGGTATTGCGGGCGAAGGTCCAGATGTCGGTGACCTTGGCGACGTGGTTGGGGTCGCCATCGACGATGCGGCCCTCGGCGTCGCGGGTCACGTTGACCTGCTCGGATACGAACTTCACGGTCACGAAGGCCGTCTTCTGCTGCATTTCGGCTTCGATGATCTCGGCCGAGGTGATGCCGATCAGCGTGGTCTCAAGGGTTTCCTTGTTCTCCTCGCGCTCCTTGATGGCGCCGGCGAAGTCGTCGTAGACCTCGTTGGCCAGCAGCGGGCGCAGGGTCTTCACGTCGGCCTGGGCGAAGGCGCCGACGATCATCTCGAAGGCGGCGCGCGCACCGCCGACGAACTCGCGCGGATCGAAATTGCGGTCGGCGAGCCTGATCTGGGTGATGCCGGCAGCCAGGGGGCTGTCGGCGATCTCTTCCTCCAGCGCCTCGGCCTCTTCCGGCGGGGCCTCGAAGACCTCGTCCTCGGCCAGGGGCCGGCCGGCCCCCCGCTCCCCCGCCCGATCGGGAAGCTGGATGACTTTATCGTCGCCGCTCTCGCCTTTGCGGTCCTCTGCCTGGGTGAAAGGATCATAGTCCGGTCGCTTCTCGTGACCGGTCCTCTTACCCAACACCGAGCGGAGCTTGAGGATAAAAAAGGCTGCGACCGCAGCGAGAATGACTATTTCTATGAAAGTGCCGTCGCTCATCCGTTCACATTCGTTGAGGCGCCCCCACTTATGGTACGCCGGGGCGGGCACTGGCGCGAGCTGGCTGGCGTTACCGCCGGGTGATGCGCATTATGTAGGTAATTGGTAGGGAAAGAGCAAGCATGGCCCTTATTCTCCTGGCCCTCTTTATCGGCCTGCCGCTGCTGGAAGTGGCGGTTTTCATCCAGGTCGGCGGGGCCATCGGTGTCTGGCCGACCATTGCCGCCACCATCGCCACGGCCTTGGCGGGCTCCCTGCTGCTGCGCGCCCAGGGCCTGGCCACGCTGATGCGCGCCCGCGCCCAGATGGACCAGGGCCAGCTGCCGGCCCGCGAGATGTTCGAGGGCGTCTGCCTGGTGCTGGCCGGCGCCCTGCTGCTGGTGCCGGGCTTCGTCACCGACGTGGTCGGTCTGCTTTTGTTCATCCCGCCTTTGCGCGAATTGCTGCGCCTGATGATCGCCCGCTACGTCGACGCCAAGGCCGCCCGCGGGGAGGCCCGGGTCTTTGTCGACGGCGTCGAGGTGCGGCCGGGCGGTCAGCAAAGGGGCGGTCGGGGGCGCGGCCCGGTGATCGACGGCGACTACCAGGACCTCTCGCCGGATGACGACAAAGGCGACGACGACGACCAGAACGGCCCGGATCTCAGGAGAATCGGCCGGTGATCCTGGTGCGTCATGGTCAGTCCCACTTCAACGTCCACTTCGCCAAGAGCCGTATCGACCCCGGCATCGTCGATCCGCGCCTGACCGAGGAGGGCGAGCGCCAGGCCCGCGAAGCCGGCGAAAGCCTGGCGGACTGCGGTATCCGGCGCATCGTCGCCAGCCCCTACTGGCGCACCCTGCACACCGCGGAGATCATCGCCGAGGCCCTGGGCCTGCCGGTCGATATCGACCCCCGGGTGCGCGAGCGCTATTCCTACACCTGCGACATCGGCAGCCAGCGCGCCGAATTGGCCCGCCGCTGGCCGCATTTCAGCTTTGGCGACCTGGCGGAACGCTGGTGGCCGCAGCAAGAGGAGAGCGAAGCCGCCCTGGCCGAGCGCTGCCGCGGCTTTCGCGACAGCCATGTCACCGAGGACAGCTGGGACGGCCTGCTGGTGGTGAGCCACTGGGGCTTCATCCGCGGATTGACCGGCCAGGCGGTGGGCAACGGCGCCGCCCTGCGTTTCGATCCGGTGGCCGGGGCCGCCGTGCCGGCCTTCTGAGGCCGCCGCCGGAAGTTGTCAGCCGCCGTTGTCTCGCCCCGTTGTCACCCCGGGCGATACGTGATAGCCAAGCCGCCTCGCGATCAAAGGAGCCGGATATGGCCGAAGAAGCCGCTCAGCCGCAGCTGACCATCAACACCCAGTACGTGAAGGATCACTCCTTCGAGAACCCCAATGCGCCGGGCATCTACGGCAGCATGCGAAACGGCAAGCCGGACATCAACGTCAGCGTCGACGTGACGCCGACGCATCTGCAGGACCAGGTCTACGAGGTGGTGCTGTCGCTGCGCGCCGAGGCCAAGATCGGCGAGACCGCGGCCTTTCTGGTGGAACTGGACTACGCGGCGGTGGTCAGCCTGGGCGCCGACCTGACCGAGCAGCTGCGCGAGCACCTGATCATGATCGAGGTGCCGCGCCACCTCTTCCCCTTCGCCCGCGCGATCCTGGCCGACGACACCCGCGACGGCGGCTTCCCGCCGCTGATGATGGGCCCGATCGACTTCGCCCAGCTCTACATGAGCCGCACGCAGGGCAGGGCCGCCAGCGAAGGCGCCGCCGAAGAAACTTCCGGCGAAGAGAGCTCCGTCAACGGGGCCAACGGCCAGGGTTAAGTCCCGCAATCCGGCGCTCAGACGCCACGCGGGGGATCTGCGCTCAAGCGCGCCAGAGCGGGTCGCTCAGCTTTTCCAGCATGGTCTCGTGGGCGGCCTTTTCCTCGGCGCTGGCCGCGTGGGGCCGCGGCGGCCGCACCTCGCGGTCGACCGGGGCGGCGGCGCGGGCCGTCTTGCGTTGGCTTTCCAGCACCAGGCCCGGCTGGCGGCCGCCGCGCAGTTCCAGGTAAACCTCCGCCAGCAGCTCGCAGTCCAGCAGCGCGCCGTGAAAGGTGCGCGCCGAGTTGTCGATCTCGAAGCGGCGGCAGAGCGCATCCAGGTTCACCTGGGCGCCGGGAAAGCGCTCGCGCGCCAGGGCCACGGTGTCGATGGCCCGCTCCATGGGAAGACGCTCCAGACCGGCGCTTTTCAGCTCGGCATTGAGGAACTTCATGTCGAAGCTGGCGTTGTGGATCACCAGCTTGGCGTCGCCAATGAAGTCGAGAAAGCTCTGGGCGACCTCGGGAAAGACCGGCTTGTCTTTCAGGAACTCCTCGCTGAGGCCGTGAATGCGCTCGGCCTCCGCCGGTATGTCGCGTTCCGGGTTGATGTATTCGCGGAAGGTGCGCCCGGTCGGGATGTGGTGCAGCAGCTCGAGGCCCGCGATCTCGACGATGCGGTGGCCGGCCGCCGGATCGAGGCCGGTGGTTTCGGTATCGAGAACGATCTCACGCATGGTGCTTTCCCCGACGGTTGGCAGTGGGGCGGATGGCGATGGGGCGGCGGCGCTGGGCCTCTTGCCGCAGCAGTGTGACGATGGCCGCGAGCTGGCGCAAGCTGTGGCCCTTGGTAAGACCGGTCTGCACCACGAAGTTGGCGCGCCGGCGCTTTTCCGCATCGGGCATCTGGTGGGCGAGAATGGCCTGCATCTTCGCCTCGGTCATACCCGGGCGCGAGAGCACGCGGGCGCGCTGCACCGCCGCCGGCGCCGAAACCACGATGACCGCATCGCAGAGCGCATCGCCGCCGGTTTCGAACAGCAGGGGGATGTCGAGCACCGCCAGCGGCAGATGCCGGCGCGCCTGCCTGGCGAGGAAAGCCCGCGCCTCGGCGCGGACCAGGGGATGCAGAATGGCTTCCAGCCGCTTCAGTTCGGCGTCGTCGCCCAGCACCTTGGCGCCCAGTAGGCCGCGGTCGATCGCACCGTCCTTCTCGACGCCGGGAAAGGCCGCCGCCACCTTCTTCACCGCAGCGCCGCCCCGCGCCATCAGGCGATGCACCGCCGCGTCGGCGTCGTGCACCGGCAGGCCGAGGCGCCGCAGCGCGGCCGCGGCCGTCGTCTTGCCCATGCCGATGGAACCGGTGAGGCCGACGACGAGCATGGCGGTCTAGTCTCCGCTCAACACGTAGGCGCGCAGCTGCGGCGTCACCTGCGGGTCGGTGCCGAACCAGGCGGCAAAGCAGGGCCGGCCCTGGTGCAGCAGCATGCCGAGACCGTCGACGGCGGTGCAGCCCTTGGCGCGGGCCTCGGCCAGCAGCGCCGTCTCCAGCGGGCTGTAGACCAGGTCGGCGACCACCGCGCCGGCTTCCAGGTCGCCAAGGGACATCTCGAGCGCGGGCTGGCCGCTCATCCCCAGGCTGGTGGAGTTGACCAGCAGTCCGGCGCCGTCCAGGGCGGCGCAGCGCTCCTCCCAGGCGCAGACGGTGACCGCATTGCCGAGATCGGCCGCCAGGCCTTCAGCACGCTCGCGGTTGCGGTTGCAGAGACGCAGCTCGGGCACCCCGGCGTCGAGCAGCCCCACGGCCACGGCCCGCGCGCCGCCGCCGGCGCCCAGCAGGACCGCCGGCGCCCGGGTTGCGTCATAGCCGGGCGCGCCCGCTTTCAGGTTCTCCATGAAGCCGAAAGAGTCCGTATTGGTACCGCTGATCTTCTCGCCGTCGAAAGTCAGCAGGTTGACCGCGCCGATGCGCCGCGCGATGTCGTCCACTTCGTCGCAGAGCCCCAGCACCGTCTGCTTGTGCGGGATGGTGACATTGACGCCGCGCAGGCCGGCGGCGGCGAGGCCGCGCACCGCCACCTCCACCCTGGCGGGCTGCACCGGCAGCGGCACATAGGCGCCGTCTATGCCGTGCTCGGCCAGCCAGTAGCCGTGCAGCCGCGGCGAGCGCGAATGGGAGACCGGCCAGCCGATGAGGCCCGCGACCTTGGCTTTGCCGGAAAGGGGAGGAAGCGAGACGGTCATGACGGCAGGGCCTTGTTCAGCCTGAGGAAGTCGAGCAGCGGCAGCAGCGGCAGGCCCAGCACTGTGAAGAAGTCGCCCTCGACCTTGTTGAAGAGCTGCGCGCCCAGGCCCTCAAGCTCATAGCCGCCGACGCTGGCGGTGACCACCGGGCCCGCGGCCTCGAGGTAGGCGTCGATGAAGGCGTCGCTCAAAGCGCGCATGGTGAGCTGCGCCGCGGCGTTGTGGTGCCACATGCGGCTGCCGTTGCGCACCACGCAGACGGCGGTCCAAAGGGTGTGGGTCTTGCCGCTCAAGGCGCGCAGCTGAGCGGCGGCGTGATCGCGGTCCGGCGGCTTGTCGAACCAGACATCGTTGCAGGAAAGCATCTGATCGGCGCCGATGACCAGCGCGCCGGAGTACTTCGCCGCGACGCGCTGCGCCTTCAGCTCGGCCAGGGTCTCGGCCACCTGGGCCGGAGTCGCGCCCTCGGCCTTCAGGGAAGCCTTTACGCCTTCCTCGTCCACCGCGGCGGCCTGGCAATGCATCTCCAGCCCGGCGGCCCGCAGCATCCGCGCGCGCGCGGCGCTGGCCGAGGCCAGCACCAGCGGCGGCGGCGCGGGGGCCATGAGGGCGCCCGGAAGTCCCGCTGCCTCGGCCATCACGCCTCCGCGCCGACGTGCTTGGCGTAGTAGTTCATGATGGTCGCCGCGGTTTCCTCGATCGAGCGGCGGGTGACGTCGATCAACGGCCAGCCGTGCTCGACGCAGAAGCGCCTGGCCTGGGCGATTTCCTGGCGCACGGCCTCCAGGTTCACGTAATCGGTTTCCTGGCGGTCGTCCGTCAGCATGCGCAGGCGGTTTTGGCGCACCTGCACCAGGCTGGCGGCGTCCTTGGTAAGACCGACGATGAGCGGCCCCTTGGCGCGCAGCAATTCCTCGGGCATGGGGCAGCCGGGCACCACCGGCACGTTGGCCGCCTTGATGCCTCGGTTGGCAAGGTACATGCAGGTCGGCGTCTTCGAGGTGCGCGACACGCCGACCAGGATGATGTCGGCCTTGTCGATGTCGCTGCAGTGCTGGCCGTCGTCGTGGGCCAGGGCGTAGGTCATGGCGTCCATGCGGCTGAAATATTCCGCATCGAGGACATGCTGCAGCCCCGGGGTGCCGCGGATCTCGACCCCGAAGTAATTGGCCAGGGCGTGGATCACCGGGTCCAGCACCGGAATGCAGGGCAGGCCCAGCGAGGCGCAGCAGGAGGTGAGCTGGTCGCGCAACTCACGGTTCACCATGGTATAGAGCACCGGACCGGGATTGGACTCGATGCCCTGCAGCACCTTGGTCATCATCCCGCGGGTACGCACCAGGCTCCAGACATGCTCGATGGGCTCGACACCGCCGAACTGCACCAGGCAGGCGCGCGCCACGGAGTTGATGGTCTCGCCCGTCGCATCGGAGACCAGGTGCAGGTGATGGCTCGTCATGCAGGCGACTCCGCCCGGCGGCGATCCCCGCCGCCGCACCGGAAGGGCTGTGCATGAATCGCCCCGACTGTGCGAATAACGGGGACAAGCCGCCCCTCGGCCTGCATCGAGAAAAAAGCCCTCACCTCAGCCTCGCAATGCTCCAGAACCTTCTTTCGTTCCGGACAGTTTCGCCCCACAGGCCGAACCGCTTCGGGATAGAACACCCGCCCCTCGACCTTTTCCCCGTTATCCCCTGCCTGCGGATTTGGCGCAAGGCGTGGGATCACCCTGGTTTTTACCACCCTTCGCCCACAGATAGAGGAGGCAAGAGCGCGTTTGCGGATGACTCGCGGGATAACCCGAAGGTCATCGGCAATCCCCAGGATTCACAGGGATCAACAGCAATCACAAAAAGCTTTTTAATAATTCTTTTAGGAAGAAGGGGGGTTTGCTCGGCCCACGGAAAAGTCCATCTTGTCGGACCTTGAGACCTCCTGAAACGTTCAGGCAGCGACCCGGAAAACAGATCTTCCTTCGATGACCCAGAGCCCCGAAACCCTTCCGCTTCCCGAAAAAGCCATGCTGCGCGCCCTGAAGGGCGAGACCCTGGCACGCCCGCCGGTGTGGCTGATGCGCCAGGCCGGGCGCTACCTGCCGGAGTATCGGGAACTGCGGGCCCGGGCCGAGGGCTTTCTCGATCTCTGCTACACGCCGGACTACGCGGTGGAGGTGACCCTGCAGCCGATCCGTCGCTACGGCTTCGATGCGGCGATCCTGTTCTCCGACATCCTGGTGGTGCCCCACGCCCTGGGCCAGAAGGTGTGGTTCGAGGAAGGCGTCGGGCCGCGGCTCGAGGCGCTGGAAAGGGCTGAGGACCTCGACCGGCTGGACCGCGCCGCCCTGCACGATCGCCTGGCCCCGGTCTATGAGACCGTCGGACGTCTGAGCCGGGAACTGCCGGCCGAGACCACGCTGATCGGCTTTGCCGGAGCGCCCTGGACCGTCGCCAGCTACATGCTGGAAGGCGGGTCCAGCAAGGACTTCGCCGCCGGCAAGCGTTGGGCCTATGGCGATCCCGCGGCCATGCAGCGGCTCATCGACCTGCTGGTGGCCGCCACCGGCGACTACCTCATCGCCCAGATCGATGCCGGTGCCGAGGCGTTGCAGATCTTTGATTCCTGGGCCGGGGTCTGGCCGGAGGCGCATCTGCGGCGCTGGTGCCTGGAGCCGGCCAAGGCGCTGGTGAAGCGCTTGAAGACCGAGCGGCCGGGCGTGCCGGTGATCCTCTTTCCGCGCGGCGCCGGGGTGCTGTACGAGACCTATGCCGCCGAGAGCGGCGCCGACGCTCTGGGCCTGGACACCACTGTGCCGCTGGCCTGGGCGCGCGAAACGCTGCAGTCGAAGGTCTGTCTGCAGGGCAATCTCGATCCTCTTCTGCTGGTCGCCGGCGGCGAGAGCCTGCGCAGCGGCGTCGACACGATCCTGCGGGAGCTTGGCGGCGGCCCCTTCGTTTTCAACCTGGGCCACGGCATCGTGCCGCAGACGCCGCCGGAGCATGTCGCCCGGTTGATGGAGCAGCTTCACGCCTGGCCTGGCGCGGGAGGCGGTGCGGGATGAGCAAGACGGCCGTTGTGCTGTTCAACCTCGGCGGGCCCGATCGCCGGGAAGCGGTGCAGCCCTTCCTCTTCAATCTCTTCTTCGATCCGGCGATCATTCGTCTGCCGCTGCCCCTGCGCTGGCTGCTGGCAAAGGTCATTTCGAAGAAGCGGGCGCCGCTGGCCGAGGAGATTTATCAGGAGATGGGGGGCGGCTCGCCTCTGCTGCCCAATACCGAAGCGCAGGCGGCGGCCCTGACCAAGGTCCTGCGCGAGCGCGGTCTGGGCGATGTGCAGGTCTTCATCGCCATGCGCTACTGGCGCCCACGGGCGTCGGAAACGGCCAGGCAGGTGGCCGCCTTCGCGCCGGACCAGGTGATCCTGCTGCCGCTCTATCCGCAGTATTCGACCACCACCTCGGCCTCCTCTCTGAAGGAATGGGAGAGTGAGGCGAGGGTGGCGGGTCTGACGGCGCCGAGCCGCAGCGTCTGCTGCTACCCGCAGGACGCCGGTTTCGTGGAGGCGACGGTGGTGCGTCTGCGCGAGGCCCTGCGCGAGGCCGGCCAGGATAAGCCGCCGCGGGTGCTGTTCTCCGCCCACGGCCTGCCCAGGAAGATCGTCGACCAGGGCGATCCCTACCAGTGGCAGGTGGAGCAGAGCGTCGCCGCGGTGGTGCGCCGGCTGGGCGAGGTGAACCTGGACTACCAGATCTGCTACCAGAGCCGCGTCGGCCCCCTGGAGTGGATCGGTCCGCCCACCGACGAGGAGATCGAGAAGGCGGCGCGCGAAGGGCGGACGATCGTCGTGGTGCCCATCGCCTTTGTTTCCGAGCATTCGGAAACCCTGGTGGAGTTGGACATCGAATACCGGAAGCTGGCGGAAAACGCCGGGGCGGCAGGCTATCTGCGGGTGCCGACGGTGATGGCCGACGCGCCCTTTATCGAAGGCCTGGCCGAGCTTGTGGTGGCCGCCGCCGGGGGGGAGCGGGCCATCTGTTCCCAGGCCGGCGACCGCATCTGCCCGGCGGAGTGGCGCGGCTGCCCCCAAACGGCGGGCGCCTGAGAAGAAAAACGAAGGGTATCAAGGTGTTATGGCGGGGTTTCTGGGCGAAGCCTATCTCTGGGTCAAGGCGGCGCACATCCTGGCGGTGATCGCCTGGATGGCCGGTTTCCTCTACTTGCCGCGGCTCTTCGTTTACCACTGCCGGGCCGAGCCCGGCTCGGTCCAGTCCGAGACTTTCAAGGTGATGGAGCGCCGCCTGCTGCGCGGCATCATGAACCCCTCGATGATCCTGGCCTGGATCCTGGGGCTGGCGCTGATGGTGAACATCGAGGCCTGGCAAGGAGGCTGGTTCCACGCCAAGGCGACGATGCTGGTGGTCCTGACCGTGCTGCACATGATGGCGGCGCGCTGGCGCAAGGACTTCGCGGCCGACGCCAACCGGCATTCCGAGCGCTTCTACCGCATCATGAACGAGGTGCCGGCGGTCCTCATGGTCGGCATCGTGATCATGGCGGTGGTGAAGCCGTTCTAGCGGCTCCGGCCGCGGCCCGCCGCCCGCACCGCTGCTGATCGGGCGCCGATCGGGGCCCAGGCCGCTTGACTTCGGGCGCGCCTTGCATTAACGGTCTGGAATCTTCTGAACCTTGCCGTCCGGCAAAGTGCGTCCCATATATGGTTAACGAATAGGTAACCAGCCAAGCGTAGGCTGCAGTTTACATACCTCCCCCGCGTTGCGGTTTTAATCCCGCATTCCTGGCACCTTCTCCAGCAGCATGCGCTCTGGTCCAGGCCCGATCCAAAATCTTCCCCTTTCCGACTAATGCGAGCACAGGCGTAAGCGCCCATGAACCTTCAAGAACTGAAAGCCAAGAGTCCGGCCGATCTCTTGGCCTTTGCCGAGGAACTGGAAATCGAGAACGCGAGCACCCTGCGCAAGCAGGACATGATGTTCGCGATCCTGAAGCACCTGGCCGACAACGACCAGCCGATCTACGGCGGCGGGGTGCTGGAAATCCTGCAGGACGGCTTCGGCTTCCTGCGCTCGCCGGAATCGAACTACCTGGCAGGGCCGGACGACATCTACGTGAGCCCCAGCCAGGTGCGCCGCTTCGGCCTGCGCACCGGCGACACGGTGGAAGGGCAGATCCGCTCGCCCAAGGACGGCGAGCGCTACTTCGCCCTGCTGAAGGTCAGCCAGATCAACTTCGATCCGCCGGAGAACTCGCGCCACCGCATCAACTTCGACAACCTGACGCCGCTGTATCCGGACGACCGCATCAAGCTGGAAGTCGAGGACCCGACCATCAAGGACCTGACGCCGCGGGTCATCGACCTGACGGCGCCGATCGGCAAGGGCCAGCGCGCCCTCATCGTCGCGCCGCCGCGCACCGGCAAGACGATGATCCTGCAGAACATCGCCCAGTCCATCGCCAAGAACCATCCGGAGATCTTCCTCATCGTGCTGCTCATCGACGAGCGCCCCGAGGAAGTGACCGACATGGACCGCTCGGTCCAGGGCGAGGTGGTGAGTTCCACCTTCGACGAGCCGGCCCAGCGCCACGTGCAGGTCGCCGAGATGGTGATCGAAAAGGCCAAGCGCCTGGTCGAGCACAAGAAGGACGTGGTGATCCTGCTGGACTCCATCACCCGCCTGGCCCGCGCCTACAACACCGTGGTGCCGTCCTCGGGCAAGGTGCTGACCGGTGGTGTCGACGCCAACGCCCTGCAGCGTCCGAAGCGCTTCTTCGGCGCCGCGCGCAACATCGAGGAAGGCGGTTCGCTGACCATCATCGCCACCGCGCTGATCGATACCGGCAGCCGCATGGACGAGGTCATCTTCGAAGAGTTCAAGGGCACCGGTAACAGCGAAATCGTCCTCGACCGCAAGCTGGCCGACAAGCGCACCTTCCCGGCCATCGACATCGGCAAGTCCGGCACCCGTAAGGAAGAGCTGCTGGTGGACAAGGGCACCCTGTCGAAGATGTGGGTGCTGCGCCGCATCCTCATGCCGATGGGCGTTACGGACTCCATCGACTTCCTGGTCGACAAGCTGAAGCACCAGAAGACCAACCAGGACTTCTTCGATTCCATGAATCAGTAAGCCTGGGAATCAGTAGTCCGCGAAAAGATCGCGCGCAAAGAAAACCCGGAGCGGATCTCTCGCTCCGGGTTTTTTCTTGTCCTGGTGAGGCAGGATGCGGATCAGTCGCCGGGCTGCGGGCCGTCGTAGCCTTCGATGATGACGAGGTCGCTTTCCGAAGCGTTCTGCCGGAACCCCATCGCCTTCTGATAGGCCGGCGAGCGGTAGCAGGCCAGTGCCGCGTCGTAGCTGGGGAACTCGATCACCACGTTGCGGCTGCGCGACCCGCCTTCGACGGTTTCGAACTGCCCGGCGCGCACCAGGAAGCGCGCGCCGTATTCCTTGAAGGCTTCCGCGTTGGCGGCGACGTACTTCTTGTAGGCCTCCGCGTCCTGCACGTCGACGCGCGCCACCCAATATCCCTTGGCCATGTCCTTTTCCTTCTTGGCTACGGCAACAGCACGGTGGAGCCGGTGGTCTTGCGCGCTTCCAGATCGCGGTGCGCCTGGGCGGTTTCGCTCAAGGGGTAGGTCTGGTTCACCTCGATCTTCACCTTGCCGGAGGCCACCTTGTCGAAGAGCGCCGCGGCCGAGGCCTCCAGCTCCTCGCGCTTGGCGTTGTAGACCATGAGCGAGGGCCGCGTGAGATAGAGGCAGCCCTTCTTGGCCAGCACCTGCGGATCGAGCGGCGGCACCGGGCCCGAAGCCGCGCCGAAGAGCACCATCATGCCGCGCGGCCTGAGGCAGTCGAGCGAGCCGTCGAAGGTGTCCTTGCCGACCGAGTCATAGACGACAGGCACGCCGGCGCCGTCGGTCAGTTCCTTCACCCGCTCGACGAAGTTTTCGCTGCGGTAGTTGATGGTGTGGTGGCAGCCGTGCGCCTTGGCGAGCTCGGCTTTCTCTTCCGAGCCCACGGTGCCAATGACGGTGGCGCCGATGCTGTTCAGCCATTGGCAGGCGATGAGGCCGACGCCGCCGGCGGCGGCGTGGAACAGCACCGAGTCGCCCTTCGACACCTTGAAGGTGCGCTGCACGAGATACTCGACGGTCATGCCCTGCAGCATCATGGCCGCGGCAGTCTGGTCGTCGATGCTGTCGGGCAGCTTCACCAGGCGGTGCCAGGGCATGATCCGCGCCTCGGCATAGGCGCCCGGCGGCAGGTCGGCATAGGCGACGCGGTCGCCGGGCTTGAAGGCCGCAACGCCGTCACCGACCGCCTCCACCACGCCCATGCCTTCCATGCCGATGGCCGCGGGGTAGTCCAGCGGGTAGGCGCCCATGCGGTGGTAGACGTCGATGTAGTTGAGTCCGCAGGCCTTCTGCTGCAGCAGCACCTCTCCTGGCCCGGGGGCCGGCACCTCCACGTCTTCGTACTTGAGGACTTCGGGGCCGCCTGGTTCGTGAATGCGGATTGCCTTGGCCATTACGCGAGATGCTCCTTGAAGAAACTGATCGTGCGGCCATTGGCGAGAGTCGCCGCCGCCCGGTTGTAGTGTTGACCGCCGCGGCGCGCGAAGGCGTGGTCCTGGCCGTTGTAGACATGGACGGTGACGTCGGCGTGAGACGCCAGGGTGTCTTTCACCGTGGCGATTTCCTCGGCCGAGGAGAACTGGTCCTGCTCGGCTATGTGCAGCATCAGCGGCTTGGTGATGTTGCCGGCCTCGCCCAGCAGGTCGCCCAGGCCGACGCCGTAGTAGCCCACGTTGGCGTCGGCATCGGAGCGCGTGGCCATGAGGAAGGCGATCTTGCCGCCCAGGCAGTAGCCGACGGAGCCGACCTTGCCGTTGCAGGCGTCATGGACGCGCAGCGCCGCCAGTGTCGCCTTCATGTCCTCGATGCCCTTGTCGACGTTGAACAGACCGAAGAGCTCGAAGGCTCGGTCCCATTCCGCCTGCGTCTTGTCGGTGATGTCGATGCCGGGTTGGATGCGCCAGAAAAGATCGGGGCAGACGGCGACGAAGCCCTGGCTGGCGAGCCAGTCGCAGGTTTCGCGCATGACCTGATTGACGCCGAAGATCTCCTGGGCGACGACGACGCCCGGCGCCGCGTCCAACTGCCTGGGCACAGCTAGATAGGCGTTGAAGCTGCCGTCCGGCACTCTGATGGTGAGTTCAGCCATGACCTTCCCCTTGTTTGCTTCCCAAGTCCTGCATTTCCCTTGGCCGGTCGGGGCGCGCGGGCTTCCCGCCAGCCGTATTGCGAACTTTGCCTTAGCCTAGCCGAAAGCCGGCGCCCGCGCAGCGGCAGCGCGGGGGCTATAGCGGCAGGGCGTGCTGCAGCGGCCAGGCGCCTTCCAGGGTCAGCAGGAAGGCCTTGGTCTCGGGACCCTTGCCGCCGGAGAAACCGCCGAGCTGACGGTCGGCGGCGAGCACGCGGTGGCAGGGGATGAAGATCGGAATGGGATTGGCCCCGCAGGCGGTGCCGACGGCGCGCGCGATGCCGCCGGTCGCCTGCGCCAGATCGCCGTAGGACTTTGTCTGGCCGTAAGGGATGGCCAGCATTTCGCGCCACACCGCGCGCTGGAACTCGCTGCCGCGCGGCTTCAGCGGCAGGTCGAAATCGCGGCGCCCGCCGGCGAAGTACTCGCGCAATTGCTGCGCAGCATTTTGCAGCAGGGGCGTCGCATTATTTTCATGCTGCGATGCAGCAATACGCCCCGAGGCATCCCATGTGACGGCGATGATGGCGCCGTTTTCCTCGGTGAGGGTCACCGGGCCGGTCTCGGTCTCGACGGTGAGGCGCTGGCGGGTCATAGCGGATTTTCGCGCGGAGCGAGGGCCGCGGCAAGGGCGCCGGGATCGGTGAGCGGCAGGGAGCAGCTCGGGCCGTGGCAGACGTAGGCGGTGGCTTTCCCGTCGACCTGGCCCTTGCCGGCGGCGGGGTGATCCGCCGGCAGGCTCTCACCCGGGGCCAGCACCTGGAGCACCCGGTTGGGCAGGCAACGCTCGGTGACGGTTTTCACCAGGGCTGCGGTCTCCGGTGCGCCGCCGTCGCCGACGACGACGACCTGCACCGCGCTCTCAAGGATTTCGGCGCCGTTCAGGAGGCTGGCCAGGGGGAAGAAGTTGCGCAGCAACTCGCCCGAAAAGGCAGTGACCAGGGCCTCGGCCCGCTCCCGGTAGGCCGCCTTGCCGGTCAGGTAGAAGAGCCGCGCCAGCACCGCCAGGATTGTTCCGTTGCCGGAAGGAGTGGCGTTGTCGTAGACCGTCTTGGTGCGGACGATGAGATCCGAGGCGTCGTCGGCGGTGAGGAAGTAGCCGCCCTGTTCGGCGTCCCAGTAGTGGCGGTCCAGGGTTTCACACCAGGCCTCGGCCTGTTCCAGGTAGGCGGCCTTGCCGGTCGCCTCATAGAGGGCGACGGCGGCGCCGGCCATGTTGGCGTAGTCGTCCAGGGTCGCCGGGTGCTTCAACTGGCCGTGGCGCCAGGCGTGGTGGAGCCGATCGCCGCGGACCATTTCCCGAGTGACGAAAGCGAAGGCGGTCTCGGCCGCTGCCAGCCAGGCGGGCTCGCCGAAGACCGGCGCCGCTTCGGCCAGGGCGGTGATCATGAGGCCGTTCCAATCGGCCAGCACCTTGTCGTCCCAGCCGGGCCAGACCCGCTTGCTGCGCGCGGCCAGCAGCTTTTCGCGGGCGGCGGCAAGCCGGGCCTCGGTCGCGGCGTCGGCCGGCTCCGGCGCGGCCGAGCGGTTGAGGATGGTCTTGCCTTCCCAGTTGCCGCCGGGGCGCACATCGTAGTGCTGCATGAAGAGTGTCGCCTCGGCGCCCAGCAGGGCGTCGATTTCCTCGGCGCTCCAGACGTAGAACCTGCCTTCCTCGCCCTCGCTGTCGGCGTCCAGGGTCGCGGCGAAGGCGCCGCAGGGCCGGCTCCCGCTGCCGTCGGCATCGGCGATCATCTCGCGCAGCACCCAGGCGACAGTCTCGCGCGCCCGCTGCTCGTAGAGGGGCTTGCGCGTGTCCTGCCACAGCCAGGTCAGCACCTCGAGCAGTTGGGCGTTGTCGTAGAGCATCTTCTCGAAGTGCGGCACCAGCCAGTAAGCGTCCACGGCATAGCGGGCGAAGCCGCCGCCCAGGTGGTCGTAGATACCGCCCTGGGCCATCCTGGTCATGGTCAGTTCCACCGCTTCACGCAGGGCCGTGTCGCCGCTGCGCTTCCAGGCGCGCCACAGCAGTTTCAGGATGTTGGGCTGCGGGAATTTCGGGGCGCCGCCGATGCCGCCGTTGGCCTGGTCGATCTCGCCCAGCAGGCGCTGGGCCACCTGGTCGAGGGCGGAGAGCGGCACGGCCTCGCCGCGCTGGTTCTGCGACAGCTTGCCCAGCGCGTCCTTCAGCGCGGTGGTGTTCTTTTCGATGCGCGCCTTGTCGTTGGCGTAGATCTCCGCCACCGCCTTCAGCACCTGCGGGAAGCCCGGGCGGCCGTAGCGCGGCTCCGGCGGGAAGTAGGTGCCGCCCCAGAAGGGTTCGCCCTCGGGGGTCAGGAACATGGTGAGCGGCCAGCCGCCGTGCTCGCCCAGCAGCGCCAGGGCGGACTGGTAGATGCTGTCGACGTCCGGGCGCTCTTCGCGGTCGACCTTGATGTTGACGAAGAGCTCGTTCATCAGCTGGGCGATGTCCGGGTCTTCGAAGCACTCGTGCGCCATGACGTGGCACCAGTGGCAGGCGGCGTAGCCGACGGAGAGCAGGACCGGCTTGTTGGCGGCGCGGGCCTCGGCGAAGGCTGCGTCTCCCCAGGCCTGCCAGGCGACGGGGTTGTCGCGGTGCTGCAGCAGGTAGGGGCTGGTTTCCGCCCCGAGCCGGTTGCCGGGGGATGCGGGGGTCTCGGTCGGCGGGGTCTGCGGGGCGTCGGCCTCGGCCATCTGCGGGTCTGTCCCTCTGTCGGCGCTGCATCGGCGCTGCGCACTGGCGCGGCGCGGAAAAAAGCAGCCGCCCCCCGGGGCGTGGTCGTGGCTGGGGATTGCGGCGGCTGGTGGCTGGCATGTAGTCTCAGGTTTTCTATTTGGGCCGTAGGTCCTTGTTGGCTCAACCATAAATGCTGAATGGGTTTGTCTTGGCGGGACGCGGCGGGGACCGTCCGCGGGAGCGCCGGCCACAGAGTGCCGCTCCGATGATCTTTTGCAGGGAAGGGCGACGGCGATGAAGATTCACATCGATATAGAATGCACGCCGGAGGAGGCCCGCGCCTTTCTGGGGCTGCCGGACGTGGCGCCCATGCAGGAGGCGCTGATGGCCGAGCTGCAGAAGCGGATGATGGCCAACATGCAGGCCATGGAGCCGGAACAGCTGTTCAAGACCTGGCTGCCCGCCGGCCTGCAGGGCTGGGAGCAGCTGCAGAAGGCCTTCTGGGCCCAGATGTCAAGCGGGGCATCCGGGAAAACCGAGGAAAAACAATAGGGTATGGATGATTCCGTGAAAGAGGAGGGCTTGCGACAGGACGTCGGAGAAAGCCCCGGCGGCGATCCGGCACCCTATTTCCGCTGCCATGTCTTCTGTTGCATGAACGAGCGCCCGCCGGGCCACGAGCGCGGCTGCTGCAAGGAGAAAGGTGCCGTGCGCCTGCGCAACTACCTGAAGGCGCGGGCCAAGGAGCTGGGTCTGGAAGGGCTGCGCATCAACCAGTCCGGCTGCCTGGACCGCTGCGAGCTCGGCCCGGTCATGGTGATCTACCCTGAAGGGGTCTGGTACCACTACCGCAGCATCGAAGACGCCGAGGAGATCCTGCAGACCCATCTGGTCGAGGGCGGCCGGGTGGAACGTTTGATGTTGAAGCCCGGCGACGAGACGCCGCCGGGCGATTAGCGCCCGCGGCGCGCCTGACGCCCCGGGGCGCAGAGGCCCTCCAGAGGCCCCAATGTCATGACCGACGACACCATTTTCGCCCCCTCCACGGCCCCGGGCCGCGCGGGCGTCGCGGTGATCCGCATTTCCGGCGCCCAAGCCGGCGCCGCCCTGCGCGCCCTGGCCGGCGATCCTCTGCCGGCGCCGCGCCGCGCCGTCCTGCGGCGCATCGGCGACCCGGCCTCGGGCGGCGCCATCGACCACGGGCTGCTGCTGTGGTTTCCCGGGCCGCGCAGTTTCACGGGCGAGGACCTGGGCGAGTTGCAGCTGCACGGCGGGCGCGCCGTCATCGCCGCGGCGCTCGAGGCCCTGGCGGCGCTGCCGGGGCTGCGCCCGGCCGAGGCCGGGGAGTTCACCCGCCGCGCCTTCGACAACGGCAAGCTGGACTTGAGCGCTGTCGAGGGACTGGCTGACCTCATCGACGCGGAAACCGAGGCCCAGCGCCGCCAGGCCCTGCGCCAGATGGAAGGCGGCCTGGCGCGGCGCACCGGCGACTGGGCGGCGCGCCTGACCCGGGTGCTGGCCCATTTTGAGGCGGCCATCGACTTCGTCGAGGAGGAACTGCCCGAGGACCTGGGGGAAGCGGCCCTGGCCGAGGCGGAGGCCGTGGCGGGCGAGATCGCCGCGGCCCTGGACGACCGCCACCGCGGCGAGCGGCTGCGCGAGGGTCTCTCGGCGGTGATCCTCGGCGCGCCCAACGCAGGCAAGTCGTCGCTGCTGAACGCCCTGGCGCGGCGCGACGTGGCCATCGTTTCGGAGACCGCGGGCACCACCCGCGACATCGTCGAGGTGCACCTGGACCTGGGCGGCTACCCAGTGACGCTGGCCGATACCGCGGGACTGCGCGCCCTGGAGAAGGCCGACGACCCGCAAGCCGCCATCGAGCGGGCGGGCATGGCGCGGGCCCGCGAGCGCGCCGAGCGCGCGGATATCAAGCTGCTGCTGGTCGATCTGGAAGCGGCGCTCTCCGACGAAACGGCGCTGGACGGGGTCGCCGCCCTGCACGACACGCGCTCCCTGGTATTGCTGAACAAGGCTGATCTCTGCGAGGCGGCGGCGGTGCAAGACCTGGCCCGCCAGATCGGCGATTGGGATCCCATTGCCGTGTCGGCCAGGACCGGCGCTGGCCTCGATCAGGTGCTGGACCGCCTGGTGGAGTTGGCGGGCGAGAGCTTCGGCGGTGCCGAGGCGGCGGCGGGGATCACCCGTCACCGCCACCGTCGCGCGCTGGAGGACTGCCGCGACGCCGTGGCGCGGGCGCGGTCGGCGGAGCTGCCGGAGTTGGTGGCCGAGGAATTGCGCCTGTCGCTGCGCGCCCTGGGCCGGGTGTCCGGGCGGGTCGACGTGGAAGACCTACTAGATATTGTGTTCGCGGACTTCTGTATCGGCAAGTAGTAGGGGGTCCTACTAGATGTTTCACGTGAAACATTGAGGGCACCGACTGGCTGTATGGCGCGCCTGGCCGGCTATTCCGTCCTTGATCGGGCCCGGCGGCTTGCTATAACCCGCGGCAACGTGAGGATGGCCGGATATGGCTCAGACCAAGACTTTTGAGGTGATCGTCGTGGGTGGCGGGCACGCCGGCTGTGAGGCCGCGGCGGCCGCGGCGCGCCTGGGCGCGCGCACGGCCCTGGTCACCCACCGCCGCGACAGCATCGGCGTCATGTCCTGCAATCCCGCCATCGGTGGTCTCGGCAAGGGCCACCTGGTGCGGGAGGTCGACGCCCTGGACGGCGTCATGGGCCGGGTGGCCGACGCCGCCGGCATCCAGTTCCGCCTGCTCAACGCCAGCAAAGGCCCGGCGGTGCGCGGACCGCGCGCCCAGGCCGACCGGGCGCTGTACCGCGCGGCCATGCAGGATCTGCTCGCCGAGCAGCCGGGCCTGACCATCGTCGAGGCGGCGGTGGAGGACCTGGTGATCGACGCGGGCGGGACCTGCTGCGGCGTGGTGACGGCGGCGGGCGAGACCCTGGCCGCCGGCGCCGTGGTTTTGACCACCGGCACTTTCCTGCGTGGACTCATTCATATCGGCGAGGAGCGGATCCCCGCCGGGCGGGTCGGGGAGGCGCCGGCGGTCGGGCTGGCCGCGACTCTGGCGCGGGCCGGCTTCGCCCTCGGCCGCTTGAAGACCGGAACCCCGCCGCGCCTGGACGGCCGCAGCATCGACTACGCGGGCTTGACCGAGCAGCCGGGCGATCCGGAGCCCGAGCCCTTTTCCAGCCTGACCACGTCGATCACCCAGCCACAGGTGAGCTGCCACATCACCTATACGACCGAAGCCGGGCATGCGCTGATTCGCGACAACCTGGACCGGGCGCCGCTCTATTCTGGCCAGATCGAGAGTGTCGGGCCGCGCTACTGCCCCTCCATCGAGGACAAGGTGGTACGCTTCGCCGAGCGCGGCCAGCACCAGATCTTCCTGGAGCCGGAAGGGCTGGACGATCCGACGGTCTATCCCAACGGTATTTCGACCTCGCTGCCCAAGGATGTGCAGCTGGCGTTGCTGAAAACCATTCCGGGCCTTGAGACCGCGGTGATGCTGCAGCCGGGCTACGCCATCGAATACGATTATGTCGATCCGCGCGAACTGAAGGTCTCCCTGGAGACCCGGCGTCTGCCGGGGCTGTTCCTGGCCGGCCAGATCAACGGCACCACCGGCTACGAGGAGGCGGCGGCGCAGGGCCTGATCGCCGGGCTGAACGCGGCGCTGCGGGCGGGCGGCGCGGCAGCGCCTTTCGTGGTCGACCGCTCGGAAGCCTATATCGGCGTGCTCATCGACGACCTCGTGACCCGCGGCGTCAGCGAGCCCTACCGCATGTTCACCAGCCGCGCCGAATACCGCCTGCGCCTGCGCGCCGACAATGCCGACCAGCGCCTGACCGGCCGGGGCCTTGCCCTGGGCTGCGTCGGCCCGGCCCGGCGCAGGGCCTTCGAGACCCGGATGGCGGCGCTGGAGGCCGGGCGGGCCCTGGCGGAAACCCTCACGGCGACGCCCAACAGCCTGGCGGCCGCCGGGATCGCCATCAACCAGGACGGCGTGCGGCGCAGCGCCTTCGAGCTGCTGCGCTATCCGGCGCTGGATCTGGCGCGCCTGGCGGAGATCTGGCCGGAGCTGCGGGGCCTGGAACCGGCGGTGGCCCGCCAGATCGAGATCGAGGGCCGCTACCAGGGCTACATGGCCCGCCAGGAGGCCGACATCCGCGCCTTCCGGAAGGACGAGGCGCTGGAACTGCCGGCCGGATTGGACTACGCGGCCGTGGGCGGCCTCTCCAACGAGGTTAGGCAGCTGTTAACCAAAAGCCGCCCGGCAACCCTGGGGGCCGCGGCGCGGATCCCCGGCGTGACCCCCGCCGCGGTCATGGCGCTGCTGCGCCATGTCAAGAAGCGCGGCTCCAGGGCCGGAGAGGCGGCAGGCGGCGGCGCGCCGTCACACCCCTCGGCGGCCTGAGGGCAGGGGATGTCCGCAGCCAAGGCCGGCGCGGCTGCGCCGATGACGCCAGAAGAGTTTCAGGCCCGGCTCGCTGTTTCACGTGAAACACTGGACAAGTTTCTCGAGTATGCGGCCCTTCTCACCAAGTGGAATGCCGCCATCAACCTGGTGAGCCCCAAGTCGCTGGAGGATCTCTGGCGCCGCCACTTCCTGGACTCCGCCCAACTGCGTGCCTATCTGCCGGACGCGCCGAAATCCGCCGAGCGGGTGATCCTGGACGTCGGCGCGGGGGCCGGATTTCCCGGCATGGTTCTGGCACTGCTGGGCTGCGGCCGGGTCCATCTGGTGGAAGCCGACCAGCGCAAGGCCCAGTTCCTGCGGGAAGTGGCGCGCGTCACCGGCGCGCCGGTGGAGATTCATCCGCTGCGGGTCGAAAGCCCGGCCCTGGCGGCGGCGCTGCCCGCCGCCGATGTGGTGACCTGCCGTGCCTTCGCCCCCTTGCCGCGGCTCCTGGCCCTGACGGAGCGGTTTTTGGTGGCGAAAGATGGGGATAAAGCGGCTGTCGGGCTGTTTATGAAGGGCCGCCGGGTCGATGAAGAATTGACCGAGGCAGGCAAAAAGTGGAGACTGCAGCTAGACCGCTTTGAGAGCGAGACGGATCCTGAAGGCTCAATCTTGCGTCTCAGACTTCTATCTCTTGGGGATGGAGCGTCTTGAACCTACAACATATTGAAGCAACACCGGAGCGCGGGACGATCCCGCCGGCTCCGGCCGTGACCCGTGTCCTCGCCGTGGCCAACCAGAAGGGCGGCGTCGGCAAGACCACGACGACGGTCAACCTGGCGACGGCCCTGGCCGCCTGCGGCAAGCAGGTCCTGATCATCGACCTGGATCCGCAGGGCAACGCCAGCACCGGCCTGGGGGTGACGAGCGAGAAGCGCGGCCACAGCGTCTACCAGGTGCTGCTCGACGAGATGCCGATCAGCCAGGCGGTCACCAGGACCCTGGTGCCGGGCATGGACATCGTGCCTTCCGGCGTCGACCTGTCGGGGGCCGAGCTGGAGCTGATCGACGTGCCGCAGCGCGAGTACCGTCTGCGCAACGCGATCCAGGCGATCCGCGGCAAGTACGACTTCGTGCTCATCGACTGCCCGCCGGCCCTGGGGCTGCTGACCCTCAACGCCCTGGTGGGGGCGGACTCGGTGCTGGTGCCGCTGCAGGCGGAGTTCTACGCCCTGGAAGGCCTCAGCCATCTGATGCGGACCATCGACCGGGTGCGCCGCGGCCTCAACCAGGCTCTGACGCTGCAGGGCGTGGTGCTGACCATGTTTGACCGCCGCAACAACCTTTGCGAAATGGTCGCCGCCGACGTGCGCGACTACCTGGGCGACCGGGTCTACCAGACCATGATCCCCCGCAACGTGCGGGTTTCCGAGGCGCCTTCCCACGGCAAGCCGGTGCTGCTGTACGATATGCGCTGCGCCGGCGCCCAGGCGTACATCCGCCTGGCGCGGGAGATTCTGCAGCGGGAGAACGATCTGGCCGGCGAACCGGCCCTGGCGTCCTAGGCTGGGAAAACCTAGGCCGAACAAAGGGTTATTTGTTCCGCTATCGGAACAACTACAAAGGTGTCGTGACGGGCTGAAGGGGCCCTTCCGCAGGCACCGTAAGGCTGCAAGATCCCGGACGGCATCCTGATGCCGGGAAGAGAGCCGGGATAGGGAAGAACGTGACATGACTGACGGGCCATCATCGGATCACGCCAAGCGTACCAACCTGGGCCGCGGCCTGGCCGCCCTCTTCGGTGAAGAAGAAGAGGACTACGCCTCGCTCGACAAGGTGCGGTCCACCAAGTCCGTGCCCGTCGAGCACCTGCGCCCGGGCCGCTTTCAGCCGCGCCACCATTTCGACGAAGCGGCGGTCAACGCCCTGGCCGAATCCATCAAGGCCCAGGGCATCCTCCAGCCCATCCTGGTGCGCCGCCTGGCGGACCGGCCGAACGAATTCGAGATCGTCGCCGGCGAGCGGCGCTGGCGCGCGGCCCAGATCGCCAAGCTGCACGAGGTTCCGGTGCTCATCCGCGACCTTTCGGACGCGGAATCCCTTGAGCTGGCGATCGTCGAGAATGTCCAGCGGCAAGACCTGACCCCATTGGAAGAGGCCGAGGGCTACAAGCGCCTGATCGACGAGTTTCAGCACACCCAGGAAGACCTAGCCCGCACCCTGGGCAAGAGCCGCAGCCACATCGCCAATACCCTGCGTCTGCTGGGCCTGCCGGAAGGGGTGAAGCTGCTCCTCGACGAAGGCAAGCTGACGGCCGGCCATGCCCGCACCCTCATCGGCTGCGAGGGGGCCGAGGAGCTGGCGCAGAAGATCATCAGCCGCGGGCTCAACGTGCGTCAGGCGGAAAAGCTGGTGCAGAACACCAAGGCGGCGCCGGCCGGGGCCAAGCCGGCGAAGCTGGCCGATGCCGACAAAGCCAAGGACACCGACACCCTGGCGCTGGAGCGCGATCTCACCGCGTTGCTCGGCCTCAAGGTCAGCATCAATTTCCAGGGCAACGGCGGCTCGCTCACCATCCACTACCGCACCCTCGAACAGCTGGACGACGTACTGCATCGGCTGAACCAGATGCCGCCGCCCGGAGCCTGATCAGCGTAAACAGCCGTTTGTCGAATCCGACTTAGCCGGCGCGCCGCCGCCGGCCGGGCGCGTTGGCCGCAATCTCCAGGAGCGCGCGCGACACCAGGGTTTCGGCCGGCGCCCCCGTGCGTTTGCAGGCGGCCTCCGCTTCGAGCAGCTTGTCCATGGCGCGCACCAGGTGCGCCGGCCGCCAGGCCTCGGCCTGGGCCTTGAAGGCGCCGGCCGTCTTCCAGAACACCGGCGGGCGCAGCCGTTTCATGGCGTCTTCCACCGAGCCGACGGCGCCGGCCACCGCGTGGACCCGCTGGAAATGCCGGGCCACGCCGCGCAGCAGGCTGATCGGGGAATTCCCTTCCGTAAAGCTGCGCGTCAGCGCCCGTTCCAAGGCCGGCAGGTTCCCGCCAGCGGTCGCCAGCGCAACGTCTTCCAGGCTCAACAGCGCAGAATCGCCAACACAGGTCTCGGCATCCTCCAGTGTCACCTCGCCGGCCTCGGGGCCTTTGAACAGCAGGACCTTTTCCAGCTCGCGGCGGGTCAGCGCCCGGTCGCCGCCCAGCTGCGTCGCCAAGAAGCCGACAGCCTCGCGGCTGATCCCGACCCCCGCCTCGGCAAAGAACTCCCGCACCACCGCCTCCAGGCCGCGGCCGTCGTCGTGGTAGCAGGCCAAAGCGGCGGCCTTCTTGTCGCCCTCGAACAGCTTGCGCAGGCTGGAGCGCGCCGGCAGGTCATCGGCCTCGATGACCACGAAGGCTTCGCCCGGAGAGTCCGCCAGGAAATCCTTCACCACCGAAGTGATCCTGTCGCCGGCCTCGCGTACGCGTACGAAGCGGCGTCCGCCACCGAACACCAAGGCGGCGGCCTCGTCAGCCAGCCGCGCGGGATCATCGGCCAACTGCCCGCCGGTCAGCTCGCTGACGGCAAAAGGATCGGAAGGGTCTTCGACGGTCTTGGCCAGCAACGCGGCGCTGCGTTCGCGGCGCAGGCCCGCATCGGGCCCGTACAGCAGGACAGCGCGTACTGCCGGGTCGGGCGACCGGACAAAGCTTTCGGCCTGCTTGGCGTTGAGCTTCACCGTCGCCGCTCCCCGCGTTCAGGTCCTGGTGAAGTAAATCGACAGGCGGGTCTGGATGTCGTCGGCGACTTCCCGCAGAGCACGCTCCCGCGCGTCGTCTTCCGACACCGTGGTGGCATAAGGATTTTCCAGGATGTCGTAGCTGGTCGTCGAGGTGGAGCGTCCGGAAAAGAGCGGCGCGCCGCTGCTGAAGTCGACCAGCGAAAACTGGGCGTTGATCCGCAGGTTGGCGCGGGTCGCCGTCTCGTCGCGACGCACGCCCAACTCGCTCAGCTTTTCGGTGATCTGCACTCGCAGGCGATAACTCGGCGCCGCCGGCTGACCCTGGGGATTGAGCCGGTCGCGCAGGAAGTTGTGCATCTGCTGACCGACCCGGTCGCGCAGCGGCTCGACGCGCACCGCCGAGAGATCGGCGGCAACCGAAGACCCGCTGTCCTGCCGTTGGTGCAGCGGCTGGAATCCACAGGCGCCGAGCCCGCCAAGCGCTAGCGTCGCAAGGCCTCCCAAGCCCAAACGGCAAACAGTTCTTCTAGACCACGACATTGACGATCCGGTTCTTCACCACAATGATCTTGCGCGCCGACTTGCCGTCCATGGCCCGCTGCACCGCAGGCTCGGCCAGGGCTGCGGACTTGGCCTCGTCCTCCGCCGCGTCGACCGACAGGCTGATGGTAGCACGTTTCTTGCCGTTCACCTGAACCGCCAATGTGGCTTTTTCGTCGCTGACCAGGGACGCATCGGCGCTGGGCCAGGCGACATCGACCAGGTAGCCCTCGTGCCCGAGCTGCTCCCAAAGCTCTTCGGCCAGGTGCGGCATCATCGGGCCGATCAGGCGCACCACCAACTCCAGGCCTTCGCGCAAAGCCCAGAGGCTTCCGGCGTCGCTCGCCTTAAAGGCGCCCAGGCTGTTGGCCAGTTCGTAGATCCGCGCCACCGCACGGTTGAAGCGGAACTGCTCCAGGTCGTCGCCGCAGGCATCGACCGTCTTGTGCACCCTGCGGCGCAGCTCGACCGCGGAGTCGGAGAGGTCGCCCGGCTGGGGCGCGCCGGCCGGCGGCAGGCTCTCCAGGTTTTCGTCGACCAGGCGCCACAGTCGCTGGGTGAAGCGCCAGGCGCCCTCGACGCCGGCGTCGGTCCACTCCATGTCGCGCTCGGGCGGCGAGTCCGAAATCATGAACCAGCGCGCGGTATCGGCGCCGTAGGTGCTGATGATGGCTTCCGGGTCGACCACATTGCGCATCGACTTGCTCATCTTCACCGCACGGCCGACGCTGACCGGATTCTTTGTCTCCACGTGAACGGCCTTGCCTTCGCCGGTCTTCTCGACCTCCTCGGGGAAAAGCCACTTGCCGTCGCCGTCCTTGTAGGTCTCGTGGCAGACCATGCCCTGGGTGAACAGTCCGGCGAAGGGCTCGGCCACGCCGACGTAGCCGACTTCGGCCAGGGCGCGGGTGAAGAAGCGGGCATAGAGCAGGTGCAGGATGGCATGCTCGATGCCGCCGATGTACTGGTCGACCGGCAGCCAGTAGTCCACGGCGCCCCGGTCCATGGGTCCCTCGGCACGCGGGCTGCAGAAGCGCGCGAAGTACCAGGAGGAATCCACGAAGGTGTCCATGGTGTCGGTGTCGCGCTCGGCCTTGCCGCCGCAGGATGGGCAGGTCGTATGTTTCCAAGTCGGGTGATGCACCAGCGGATTGCCCGGCCGGTCGAAGGTCACGTCATCGGGCAGGCTGACCGGCAGGTCCTCGGCCGGCACGGCCTGCGGGCCGCAGCCGGCGCAGTGGATCACCGGGATCGGGCAGCCCCAATAGCGCTGGCGCGAGATGCCCCAGTCACGCAGGCGGTACTGGATGGTGCCTTCGCCGTCGCCCTGCGCCGCCAGCTTGTCGATGGCCGCGCGCTTGGCCTCGGTCACGCCGAGGCCGTCCAGGAAGCCGGAGTTGAAGGCCTTGCCGTCGCCGGTGAAGGCTTCGTCGCCCACGTCGAAAGTGGCCGGATCGGCCTCGGGCGGCAACACCACCGGGATCACCGGCAGCTTGTACTTGCGCGCGAAGTCCAGGTCGCGCTGGTCGTGCGCCGGGCAGCCGAAGATGGCCCCGGTGCCGTACTCCATCAGCACGAAGTTGGCGATGTAGACCGGCAGCTGCAAATCGGCCACGAAGGGATGCTGCACCGTCAGGCCGGTGTCGAAGCCCTGCTTCTCGGCGGTCTCGATGGCTTCCTCGCTGGTGCCCAGGCGGTTGCACTCGGCGATGAAGGCGGCGGCCTCCGCAGAGGTCTCGGCGATCTCCGTGGCCAGCGGATGGTTTGCCGCGATGGCGCAGAAGGAGGCGCCGAACAGCGTGTCCGGGCGGGTGGTGAAGACCGTCAGGCGGTCGTCACGGCCCCCGGACTGATTGGTGATCTCGAAATGGATGGTCGCGCCCTCGGAGCGGCCGATCCAGTTGCGCTGCATCAAGCGCACCTTCTCCGGCCAGCGGTCCAGCTCGTCCAGCGCGGCCAGCAGCTCGTCGGAAAAGGCGGTGATCTTGAAGAACCACTGCGACAGTTTGCGCCGCTCGATGGGCGCGCCCGAACGCCAGCCCTTGCCGTCGATGACCTGCTCGTTGGCCAGAACGGTCTGGTCGACGGGATCCCAGTTGACCGAGGACTCCTTGCGATAGACCAGGTCCTTCTTCATCATCTCGACGAAGAGGCGCTGCTGCTGGGCGTAGTAGCCGGGATGGCAGGTCGCGATCTCGCGGTCCCAGTCCAGGGAGAGGCCCATCAGCTTCAGCTGGTCGCGCATGGTCGCGATGTTGTCGTAGGTCCAGCTCGCCGGGTGCACGCCGCGTTCCATGGCCGCGTTTTCCGCCGGCAGACCGAAGGCGTCCCACCCCATGGGATGAAGGACGTTGAAGCCCTTGGCCTTCTTGTAGCGGGCCACCACGTCGCCGATGGTGTAGTTGCGTACGTGGCCCATGTGGATCTTGCCGGAGGGGTAGGGGAACATCTCCAGGACGTAGTATTTTTCCCGGGAGGGATCCTCCTCGACGGCGAAGCAGCGCGCCTCTTCCCAGCGCTTCTGCCACTTCTCCTCGGTTTCCTTGGCGTTGTAACGGCTCATTTCAGGTCATGAACTTGGGGGGCGGCGATCGCCCCCTGGAAGCTGACACGCGCAAAACGCCTCGGCGCGGACGTCAGCGAAGGGTGGGATGAGGGGCCCCGGCGCGGGCCGTCACGGGCGCGCGCCGGGCGGTGGTCCTACTGAAGCGAGGCGATGCGCAGCTGGCGCGCCCGCGTCAGGATGGCGTTCTCGATGTCGGTCGGGGTCTGCTGTTCGACCGAGGCGTCGATCCAGCTGCCGTTCTGCGGATCACGCAGCTGGCGGAAGACCGCCGCCCGCACCCCGTCGGCGCGCAGATCGCGGCCCAGGATGTAGACGTTGATCTTGAAGCGCTCGTTGGTGGACTCCGGCGGTGAAAACCAGTCGGTGATGATCACCCCGCCGAAGGGATCCGCCGAGGCGAGCGGCATGAAGGAGACCGTATCCAGGGAAGCGCGCCACAGATAGGAGTTAACACCTATCCCGGAATCGCCACCGCTGGCGTCCGGCCGGTCGGCATCGTTGTTGATGCCGATCCGGTCGTTGCCGAGGAGCGACCCGTTGGTCTCCTCGTACTTTTCCGCCGTTTCGTCGCGATATTTGGCCTCGCCGCCAAGGCCGCAGCCGGCGACGGTCAGCGCCAGGCCCAGCGTCAGCCAGCGCCAGGCGGCGGTTTTCTTGCCAAGGGTCGTGCCAAAGGCCGTCGGTTTCATCGCTTCCATGTCCCTGCGTGCTGCAAAGAGCGGCCCGCCCGCGCTGGTGAACGCCGGCAGCCGCAAAGTCTCCTTCGAGTAGATATCATAGGGCCCAGAGGCGGGCAAAAAAGAAATAGCGCTAGGCTCTTGGCCGCCTGGGCGGCCCGGCAGGGCGGAAGCGGACTTCATGGGCGCCCGCCCGGCGGCTGCGCAAAAGAATGGGGCGGCACCCGAAGGCGCCGCCCCATCAAACGACGGTATGTCGCTACAGCAGTCTTAGAAGGAGAGCTTCAGACCGCTGGTAACCGCAACGATGTCGTTGTCGTCGCCGTTGACGTCTTCCTCACCGATATAACCGGTCAGGAAGACGCTCACGCCCGGCGCCAGGTTGTAGCCGACGTTGGCAGAACCACCCAGCAGGTCGGTGTCGGAATCGTCATCCTCGGAGTAGATGCCGTTGATGGAGAAGTTCCACGGGCCGGTCGCATAACCGATACCGAGGTCAACCGCCCAGCCTTCGCCGCCGTTGCCGTCAGCGTCGTCCCAGATCACACCACTGGCGATGGTGAAGCCGGAGAAGCTGATGGCAGCGCCACCGCCGATGCCATAGACATCGTCTTCCGGCTCCGCATCAGCCGAGCCGAAACCGGCAACCAGGCCGAGTTCGACGCCGATGCCGTTGAACTCGCCGTCGTAGCCGGCGCCGACACCGATGTGATCATGGATGCCGCTGTCATCCGCGGCATGGAAGGAATTGCCGTCGTTGCCGTCAGCGGTGTCCGGCGTGTAGCTGATGCCGGCGCTGAAGCCGTTGAAGTTCGGCGTGGTGTAGGTGATCTTCGTGGCGTCCGAGCTGTCGACGCCATTGGCGAAGTCGACAGAGGTGCGGGTGTTGCCGCTGAACGCCCGCTGCAGGAAGTTCGAAGTCGGGTTGCCGACGCCGCCGTAATCAACGCCGGAGTTCGAGCCGTTGACCATGAAGGTGTCTTCGGCGCCGTCGTTGTTGCCGAACTCGAGCTTGCCGAAGCCGCCCGACGCCCAGATGCTGTTTTCGTCGACGTTGTTGCTCTCACCGGAGTCAGCTTCGAACTCGACCCGGAAACCGAAGGTGATGCCGTTGTCGGCCATGATCGAGCCGTTGACGTGCACCTCAGTGTTGGTCGAGAAAGCGAAGCCCCGATCCGACGAGTCGAGGTCAGAGTCACCACCCGAAGCCATGAACTGCTGGAATGCAGACAGTTCAAGCTCCTGAGCGGCAGCAGGGCTGGCCACCAGGACCGCGGCCCCGACAATGGCGCTGCTAGCCATCAAAACGTTTTTCATCCGAAAAGCTCCAAATACGGTGTCTATTGTGGGTACCCCAAGCCACGGGATGCCTTGTTGGTACTAGTCTGGGCGGCGGATCGCAAGGCTTGGCAACGGTGTTAAGTTGTTTTTCCGACACACTGTGTTTTTCCAGCAACAGTGAGCGTTTTGGCCGCTAAGCCAAAGACTTCGCCGCAACGGCTACGGTCCTGATGTAGAGAGGTTCTACGCCTTAAGCGTTCTTTTTGACCTAGAGAACACGCTTAATGCGCGAATTCTAAACACCTCGTTAACCTTCGATGCCGAGTCCCTTGCATCGTTGGGCACATTTGCCTAGAGGGAGAGCGGCGGGCCGGTCACGTGTCGGGGGCGGTCGGCGACTCTCAGGCCTCCGTCAAGGGGCCGGCACCGGCAGCCCGTTGCTCGCATTACTGATCAAGGCTCGAGACACATCATGTCAGGTATCCTCTGGCTCGCCTCTTATCCGAAGTCCGGAAACACCTGGATGCGGGTCTTCCTGGCGAATCTGATCCTCAACGAGCCCGAGCCTCTGGCGCTGAAGCGTATCAACGAGGTCTGTTCCAGCGAACCCAACGAGGTCTGGTTCAAGTCGCTGACCTCGAAGCCGGTCAGCGAGCTGAGCGAAAAGAAGGTCGCGGCCCTGCGCACCAAGGCCCAGGAGCACGCGGTGCGCCTGAATAAGAACATCATCCCAATGAAGACTCACAGCTTCTGCGGCAAGGACTACGGCTATCCGACGATCTCGGTGAAGGCCACCATCGGGGTGATCTACATAATCCGCGATCCGCGCGACGTGGTGATCTCGGCCGCCGACCACTATGGCCTCACCATCGATCAAGCGATCGAGATGATGAACGACAAGAAGACGCGCGGAAAAGGCATGCCCGGAAACACGGTCCACGAGCGCATGAGCAGCTGGTCGGAGCATGTGAAGTCATGGACCGCCTGGAAGCACACGCCGCTGCAGGTGTTGCGCTACGAGGACCTGCTGGCCGAGCCGCTGGCGCACTTCGGCGGCGTCGCCCGAAAGCTGGGCATCACCGACGACGAGGCACGCATCAAGCGCGCCGTGGAATTCTCCTCCTTCAAGACCCTGCAGGCCCAGGAGGCCGAAACCGGTTTCATCGAGAAGTCGGTGAACAGCGAACGTTTCTTCCGCTCCGGACGGGCCGGGGGCTGGCGCGACAAGCTGAGCGCCCGCCAGATGGCTGCCATCGAACGGGACCATGCGGTGCAGATGCGCCGCTTCGGCTACCTGCCGCCGGAAGCGGCGCGGAAGAAGGCGTCCTGACGTGCCCGGCATTCTCTGGCTGGCTTCCTACCCGAAATCGGGCAACACCTGGATGCGGGCCTTTCTCGCCAATCTGATCCTCGATGCGCCGGAGCCTTTGCCGCTCAAGCATATCGGGGAGGCCTGCCCCAGCGAACCCTCGGAGATCTGGTTCGAACCCTTCGCCGACAAACCCGTGGCCGAGCTGACGGCCAAGGAGATCGCCCCCCTGCGCACCCGCGCCCAGGAACGCGTCGTCAGTCTCAACAAGAACGTCGTGCCGATGAAGACCCACAGCTATCTGGGCGAGGACTTCGGCTACCCGATCTTCTCCATGAAGGCGACCTATGGGGCGGTCTACATCATCCGCGATCCCCGCGACGTCGCGGTCTCGGCCGCCGATCACTTCGGCAAGACCCTGGATGAGATGATCGCCTACATGGACGACGCGCTGGCCACCTGCGCGCCCATGGCCGGGCAAATCGTCCACGAGCTGCAAAGCAGCTGGTCCAACCATGTCGAATCCTGGACCAAGTGGAACCACCCCCGGATATTTGTCGTGCGTTACGAGGATCTGCTGGTGGATCCTCTGGACCAGTTCGGCCGCATCGCAGAACGCTTCGGCATCAGCAAGGACCGCGCCAGGATCGAGAAGGCCGTGGAGTTCTCTTCGTTCAAGCAACTGCAGCAGCTCGAGGAAGACCAGGGCTTCGTCGAGCGCTCGATCCATAGCGAGAGGTTCTTTCGCAGCGGCCGCTCGGGCGGCTGGCAGGAAAAGCTGACGCCGGCACAGGCACGTAAGATCGAAAGCGACCATGCAGTCCAAATGAAGCGTTTCGGCTATCTTTAAGCCCCACCATCGTTTAGCCCCCGCCTTTGGGGCCGGGACAACGGAACAGCGATCTATGGCAGAGTCCCTGCACAGCGATATTGCCGGCAATCTGGCCGAGGTGCGCGCGCGCATCGCCGCGGCGGCGCAGGAGGCCGGGCGCGACCCCCGGGCGGTGACGCTGGTGGCCGTCAGCAAGGTGCATCCCGCGGCGGCGGTCGAGGCGGCCCTGGCCGCCGGTCAGACGGTCTTCGGCGAGAACCGGGTGCAGGAGGCGCAGGGCAAGTTTCCGGCCCTCAAGGCCGCCCATCCGGACTTGCGGCTGCATCTCATCGGCCCCCTGCAGACCAACAAGGTGAAAGACGCCCTGGCGCTGTTCGACGTCATCGAGACGGTGGACCGCCCGAAGCTGGCCCGCGCGCTTGCCAAGGAGGCGGCCAAGCGGGGCGCCGCGCCGGCCTGCTACATCCAGGTCAACACCGGCGAGGAGCCGCAGAAGGCCGGCATTCCTCCGGGCGAGGCCGACGCTTTCATCGCCGAGTGCCGCGACCTCGGCCTCGACCTGCGCGGGCTGATGTGCATCCCGCCGGTCGAGGAAGAACCGTCGCTGCACTTTGCCTTCCTGCGCGAGATCGCCCAGCGCAACGGCCTGGAGGGCCTCTCCATGGGCATGAGCGGCGACTACGAAACGGCGGTGCGCTTCGGCGCCACCCTGGTGCGGGTCGGCACCGGCATCTTCGGCGCCCGTCCCGTACAGGCCTGAGCTCTCTGCTTCGCCTGTCCTAGTCGCAGAAGCGGAAGATGCAGTCGTCCTGGGTGACCGGATTGCGGCGCGGCATCAGCTTGCGCCCCAAGAGGCCGACGAACTTCGAAAAGCCTTCCCCGCTGATGTCCGGGCTTACGCCGGGCGAGCCTTCGGCATAGGCGACGGCCTTGGTGCCGCGGCATACCCCCGCGAGGGTCCGCGTCGCGTCCTTGTCGCCCGCGCCGCGCGCCGCTTCCACGGCGGCGCTGCTCATCTCCGCCTTGCAGAGGCCCTGGCCGTTGAAGGCCTTGGGAACGCCGTAGGCGATGCGCAGGACATAGGCGGGCCGCTCCACGTCTGCGGGATTGCCGCTGTAGTGGCGCGGCATCCACGAAGGGCCGTGGTTGCGCAGCCCCTGAACACTGGCGGCGGTCACGGCTTCCTGCGCCAGGTTCGGCGCCGGGGCGCCATAGGTCTCCACCAGCAGCGGGCCGCTGGCGGCGAGGCTGGACGGCACGTAGCCCGCGGTGAAGTTGGTGAAGTAGACGGTGCCGCCGCCCGATCCCGTCGCGGCGCAGGCCGCCAGGCCGAACAGGCCTGCCGCGGCCAGGCTGCGCGGCATCGTCAAACGGCGGGGTTTTCCGGCGGCGCTGTGTTCTGCCTGCTGTTGCTGCATGGCTCGGCCTCCTGGTTGCCTAGGCCTGATATCTGGTACTTACGCAGCCCGCAGGCAATTGGTGCCATTATTCTGCCGCAAAATGGGCTGCGGCAAAGCCGCGCGCTGCCCCGGACGATGGCCCTCAGGGCGCCAGCACATGCACGGCGCTGCCGGGTCCGGCGGCTTGCAGCACCTCCCGCAGATCGGGCAGCGCCAGGGCCACGCAGCCCTCGGTGGGGCCGTAGTCGTCGCGCGCCACGTGCAGGAAGATGGCGCTGCCGGCCCCGGGCACCACGGGGGCGTCGTTGTGACCCAGCACCACGACCACGTCGTAGAGCCCGTCCTCCCGGGTCATGCGTTCGTGACTGGCGGCATAGGGCAGGCGCACCGGCCGGTTATAGGCCGGGTCCGCCGGGTCGTCGCACCAGCCGTCGTCGGGGCCGATGGCCGTGCAGTCGAAGCAGGTCTCCGGCTTCGCCAGCCGGTCGGCGCGGTAGAGCACGCGGCGGATCGGCCAGCGTCCGACCGGCGTGACCCCATCGCCCTCGCGCTTGTCCAGGGCGATGGCGCCGCGCCCGATGGCGCAGCGCAGGCGCCGTTCGCCCCACTGCGCAAGCGCTTCGCCGTCTTTCAGGCAAACCACCAAGTCGAGGGGAGGGGATGAAGACGAAACCGGCATGGCGACCAGACTAGCGCTCCCCGGCGCGCAGCGGCCAGCGCTTATCGCTCAGCGGCGGTCCCGGGGACGGGCGCGGGAAATAGGCTCAGGAGCCGGCGGCGGGCACCGCGGGGTCGAAGCGCCAGGGGTCGTCGGGATTGGGGTCGGCGTGCCACTGGGCCTTGTCGGCGCGGTCATCGGTTTCGCTGGCGCCGGCCTGCCGGCTCATCCTGCGGTACTTGTCCAGGCCGTTCATCATGCGCTGGGCGATGTCCGCGTCCGACGCGTCCTGCGCCAGGATCAGCGGATGCGCGGCTGCGCCCTCGCCGCTGGCGCCCTTGCCGCTGGCGTCGGCAGCCGCCCTGTCAGCCGCTGGAGCGGGCGGCTGGGATCGTGGCGGCAACGGATAGGACTTCATGGCGGCGCCGCGCCGGGGCAAGGGCAGGGCCTCGGCCTGGCTGCCGTCCGGCGGCAGGGCCGGGCCCGCCGCCGGGGTGCGTCTCAGATCGTTGAACAGCGCGTTCAAGGCGTCCTGCCCGGTCAGCATGCCGGTCATGGCGGGATCCTCCGCCGGTGGCAGTCCGGCGGGACCTGCCGCTTGGCCCGGGGCGTGGCTTGGGGTCCCGGCCATCGCGGCGGCGGCGACGGGCGTGGAGCCCGCTGCGGTGGTGAGAGGCGCCCCGGCGGGGATCACCAGGTCGGGTTCGGGGCCGGCGGCAGGACCGGCCTGGCCGTTGGAGCCGGCGGCCAGGGGATCCAGGTTGCCGGGCGCCTCGCCGCCCGCGAACTGCGGCTCGGCGGTGTCCTCCTCGCCGGTGAAGAAAGCGATCACGCTTTCCCCGAGGTCTTCGCCGGCGACCTCTTCGTAAAAGGCGTTGGCGGCGGCGGCGATGAAGCCGGAGGGGCCGCCGAACAGGGTGTCGCCCAGGATGCGGGCGTGCGCGCTGATCTCGTCGCCGGTGATCTCGCGGTAGAGCGTGGAGACGAGGGGGATATGCTGCAGCGGATTGATGATGTCGAGGAAGTCGTCGAAGGTGAACTCGCCGTCGCTCTGCCCGTCAAAGCCGAGCTCGCGCTGGCGCGCGGTCAGCGGCTGCGGGTTGCGATAATCGCCAACGAATTCCAAGTCGACCATAGATCCTCCAGCCGTTTCAGCAGCAAGAAGCGGGCCAGAGGTCGGAACGTATGTTTATCAAGGGGTTAGATGAAACGCTCTCGCGCCGGGGGCAGCTTCTGCCCGGCGCGAACGGCCCGGCGGCGGGCGAGAATTGCCGCCCTTGCTGCCCTGTTCCACCTAGAACAGGTGGCCGAAACGCGCCGCCTTGGTGGCCAGGTAGAAGTCGTTGTGGGCGTTGGAGGGGAAGCTGTGCTCGACGCGCTCCTCGACCGCGATGCCGAAGCGCGCCAGCGCGGCGACCTTCTGCGGGTTGTTGGTCATGAGGCGCACCTTGCGGAAGCCCAGATGGTGCAGCATCTGGGCGGCCGGCAGGTAGACCCGCTCGTCCGCGTCGAAGCCGAGCTGCTCGTTGGCGTCCAGGGTGTCGGCGCCGCCGTCCTGCAGGGTGTAGGCGCGCAGCTTGTTGACCAGGCCGATGCCGCGGCCTTCCTGCATCAGGTACAGCACGATGCCGGCGCCGGCCTCGGCCATGGCCTGGATGGCGCCGCGCAGCTGGTCGCCGCAGTCGCAGCGCAGCGAACCCAGCAGATCGCCGGTGAAGCACTCCGAATGCAGGCGCAGCAGCACCGGCTCGTCGGCCTTGGGCTCGCCGACGATGATCGCCAGGTGCTCCATACCGCCGTCGTCGGGGCGGAAGGCGACGATGCGGGCCTGCTCGGCGCCGGCCAGGGGCACCGCGGCATTGGCGACCTGGGTCAGCCCGCGCGCGGCGGCGTAGCGGTATTCGGCGACATTGGCGGCGGAGACCGCCATGAGGTCACGGGCGTCGGCCCAGGCGACGGGGCTCTGCACCGGTTGTTTCGGCAAGGGGGCCAGCAGCGCGGCGGGCAGCAGGCGGGCCAGCTTGGTCAGCTCCACCGCGGCGACGTCGAGGCCCGCCGGCGCGGCGACGACCTGGCGCGGCTGCAGGGCGCTGTCCTGCGGGCTGGTCGGGTCGGCCAGCGCGCGGATGCTCTCGGCCTGCTGCTCCTCCAGGGCCAGCGCCATCACGCCACCGCTGGCGATCAGGCCCTCGGCTTCCGGCAGGCCCAAGGCCTGGGCGCGGCGCGCAGTCAGCAGCAGCATCGGCTCGGTGCCGGTCAGCTTGGCGAGCGCCGCCAGACCCTCCGGGGTCGCTTCTTCGGCCGCCTGCACCAGGGCGCCCCCGCCGGACCAGTCGTGCAGCACCACGCTGGCGCCGCGGCGCAGCTCGGCGAGCGCGCGCTCGACCGTCTGAAGGACGGCGGCATCAGGGGATTTCGGGTGCTTGGCGGGTTGCTGCATCGCTCGGCCAGGGTCTCAATAGTCACTTTACGGGCCGGGCGGCGCTGTGTCACGGTGGCGCCCGCCCGGACGTCCCCGAACCCTGAAAAGGGGGGGCGGGACGCCGTTCCACGCAACACATAAGTGCCGCCGCCGGAAAACGCCAGCGTTTCGGTGGCGGAACGATCGGGAGCGGCCCGCCACGGCTGACTGTCCGGCGAAAGTCAGGGAGAGGGCCCGGTGGATGGCAAGTGAGCAGAGCGGCGGCCCGGTGTTCCGTGACTACGACCAGGCGGCGTTGGACCGGGAGCTGAACCTGCGCGCCCGCTGGCCGGACCACCCGCAGTTCTTCGAACGCTGGGCGCGCGACAGCGGCGCCGTGCGCGACCGTCTCACCGCCCATCTCGACCTGGCTTACGGTGAGGATCCGGCCGAACGCCTGGATCTCTTTCCGGCGGAAGGCGGCAGGAACGCGCCGCTGCTGGCCTTCATTCACGGCGGCTACTGGCAGGCCCTGGACAAGGGCGACTACAGCTACATGGCGCCGGCCTTCGTCGAGACCGGCGTCGCCTTCGCCAGCCTGAACTACGGCCTGGCGCCGGACTGCAAGATCGGCGAGATGATCGACCAGACGCGCCGCGCCCTGGCCTGGCTCCACCGCCACGCGGGCGACTACGGCGTCGATCCGGCGCGCATCGTCGTGGCCGGCCACTCCGCCGGCGGTCACTTGGCCGCCATGGCGCTCTCCACCGACTGGCCGTCCTTCCAGGCCGGCCTGCCCGCCGGCCTGCTGGCCGGCGGCTGTTCGATCTCCGGCGTCTACGACCTGGAGCCCGTCCGGCTCAGCTATCACAACAAAGTCCTGCATATCGAGGCGCAAGAGACTCTATCCTGGAGCCCGCTGCACTGCCTGCCAGCCGCCGACCGGCCGGGTGGGGCGCCGCCGCTGCTGCTCGCCGTGGGTTCGGAGGAAACGAACGAGTTCCTGCGCCAGCACGCCGAATACGCCGCCGCCTGGCAGGCGCGCGGTCTACCCCTGGGCGAAGTGGATATGACCGGGCTGCATCACTTCACCGCTGTCGACGCCTTGGCGGACCGCCGGCACGCGCTTTATATTGCGGCGCAACAACTGCTCCACCGGGGGTTGCCTTGAACCCCGGGGGGAGCGGTGCTATCTGAGGAAATCACGGGTTTTGGGTGGGTTAGGGAATCGGACGTCGCAGATGACCGGCGCAAGCGGCAAGAAAATCCTTTTGATCGATGATGACGAGGCGCTTCGCCAATCATTGAGCGAGCAGCTGCGGCTGCACGAAGAGTTCGACACGGCCGAGGCGGCGACCGCCGCCGACGGCATGGAAAAGGCCAAGGCCGACTACTACGACCTGATCCTGCTGGACGTGGGCCTGCCCGATATGGACGGGCGCGAGGTCTGCCGCCTGATGCGGCGCGGCGGGGTGAAGTCGCCGATCATCATGCTGACCGCGGCGGAGTCCGACGCCGACACCATCCTGGCGCTGGACGCCGGCGCCAACGACTACGTGACCAAGCCCTTTCGGCTGGGCGTCCTGCTGGCGCGCATGCGCGCGCAGCTGCGCCAGCACGAGCAGAGCGAGGACGCGGTCTTCACCATCGGCCCCTACACGTTTCGCCCCAGCGCCAAGCTGCTGACCCACGGCGAGTCGAAGAAGAAAGTGCGGCTGACGGAGAAGGAAACCTCGATCCTGAAGTACCTCTACCGCAGCGGCGACGCGGTCGTCGGCCGCGACAAGCTGCTGGGCGAGGTCTGGGGCTACAACGCCGGGGTCACCACCCACACCCTGGAGACCCACGTCTACCGGCTGCGCCAGAAGATCGAAGAGGATCCCTCGGCGGCCGAAATCCTGGTCACCGAGCCCGGCGGATACCGACTGGTTCCCTGAGGCCTTTCGCGCCCGCCTGCTGGGCTAGCCGGCGGCGCTGAGCGCCGGGCGCAGCATGTGCGCCTCGACGCGGGGCACGATGAAAAGCAGCAGGGCACTGACCACCACCGCCAGGGTGGTGACGCCGGCGAAGAGCAGGCTGCCGGCCAGCCAGCCGCCACTCAGCTCCACCGCCAGGGCCAGCAGCAGCGGCCCGCCGAGCACTCCCAGGTTTCGTCCGGTCATGGCGACGCCGAAGGCGCGCGCGGTTTCGTTCGGGTTGGCCACCAGATGCGCCGACAGCGCGAAGAGGCAGGTCGGTGCGATGCCCGAGGTCACGCCGTAGACGACCAGCGAGGCCAGCCCGCTCCAGCCGCTCCCGGTCACCGGCAGCAGCCACCAGATCCCCGCCTGGATAACCACGGCGCCGAACAGGAGGTGCTGCGGCTTGCGGCCGCGCTGCATCAGGATGCCGGTGGTGACGTTGAAGACGCCGACCAGCACCACCGGAACGAGATAGCCGTAGAGCGCGCTGTCGACGGCCAGTCCCTGCACCTCCACCAGGTAGGCCGGCAGCCAGGTCATGTAGGCGAGATACTGCCCGGTCCACAGCATGAAGGTGCAGCCCACCAGCAGCAGGGAGAGCCATTGCGCGCGGGTCCAGGCCGGCGCCGGCGCGGCACCGGTGTCGGCGCGTCGGGTGGTGCCGCGCGGTCCGCTGCGCAGCATGATGAAGGTCCAGCCGACCAGCGCTGCGGCCAGCAGCAGGCAGACCCACCAGAGGCCCTGCCAGCCCGTGGTGTTCAGCGCCAGCGGGCCGATCAGGGTGGCGAGCAGCTGCCCGCTGGGCACCCAGGCGGCGATGAGCCCGATCACCAGAGCCCGATGTTGCGGCGCAGCATTGGCGGTTGCCAGCGCCGGGCCCGCCACCGCCAGGGTGGCGAAGGCGGCGCCTTCCAGGCCGCGGCCAATCAGCATCACGGTCCCGGATTCCGGCGCCAGCAGGCAGACGGCGGTGCCCAGCCCCATGACGGGCAGGGCCGCCATGACCAGCCGCAGCGCGCCGCGCCGCGCCACCAGGCGGCCGATGGGCACCGACAGCAGGATGCCGAAGACGGCGAAGATCGACATAAAGCCGCCGGCCAGCACCCGCCCGTAACTGTAGGTGTCCAGCAGAACGGGTAGGACAACCGGAAGCTTGAACTGGCTGAAGGCGGCGTAGACGACCAGGGCGAGCCCCAACACCACCAGGGCCGGCTGCGTGCGCTGCGGCTCGCTCACGCCAGGGGTCCCAGCGGGCCCCGTCGCGGGCCTCCCAGCGGCCTGGGCGGCGGCCGAAATTTCGTTGGGGCGTTCTCGATCAAAAGGTTAGAGTACCGCAATTACCACAAAGAATTTGACTGGCCGGCCGGGCATTCGGGCCTAGATTGTCAGGCTTTGATATAGAGTGTCGGGCCGAAGGGATACTGGCATTTTGCAGAACGGTTCTGATTTTTTCGTTCGCTTTTGGGGCACCCGCGGTTCGATCTCCTGTCCCGGCGACAGCTACTTGCGATACGGCGGGAATACCTCCTGCCTGGAAGTACGCTGCGGGGAAAAGCTGCTGATCTTCGACGCCGGCACGGGCCTGCGACCGCTGGGCAAGCAGCTCTGCGAAAACGGCGCGCTGGAAGCCGATATCTTCCTGACCCATACCCATCACGACCACATCGTCGGCCTGCCCTTCTTCGCGCCGCTGTTCGACAAGCGCAACCGCATCCGTCTCTGGGCCGGGCACCTGGTGCCGGAGCTGACCCTGCACGACGTCCTGGTGCAGTTCATGAACGCGCCGCTGTTTCCCGTGCCGCCGAAGATCTTCGCGGCCAACGTTTCCTTCCATGACTTCACAGCGGGCGACGTGCTGGAGCCGAAGCCCGGGGTGCGCCTCATCACCGCGCCGCTCAACCACCCCAACGGCGCCACCGGCTACCGCATCGACTTCGACGGCAAGTCGATCTGCTACGTCACCGACACCGAGCACGTCGAGGGCAAGCCGGACCGCAACATCCTGGAGCTGATCGACGGCGCCGACTTGGTGATCTACGACAGCACCTACACCGATGAAGAGTTCCCCAAGTACCGCAACTGGGGCCACTCCACCTGGCAGGAAGGAGTGCGCCTCTGCGACAAGGCGGGGGTCGAACGTCTGGTCATCTTCCATCATGACCCGGGCCACGACGATGCTTTCATGAACCAGGTCGCCAAGGAGGCGGCGGCCGCGCGGCCCGGCACGGTGGTGGCGCAGGAAGGCCTCGTTCTGCACCCGTGAGGGCCTGCCGCCGCCCGCCGGTCACGCAGAAGTGACGTGCAGGTGAGCGGCCGCCGCCGCCATATCCGGTTCAGCGCGGCGCCCCGGCCTCGGCTCCGGGCGCGCCGGCGGCGAGGGGCAAAGAGGACAGCGGCATGTTGAGCTGGTGGCGCAAGGATCCGGAGGCCGGCCTGCCGGAGCGGGTGCGCGCAGCGGTCCGTGCCCAGGAGGACGCGACGGAGCGTCTCATCTCCTGGGTGCAGCTCGCCGTCGTGCTGACCTTCGGCACGCTTTACTTCGTCTCACCGAAACCGGAAGAGCTGGACTTCGCGCCGGTGCCCTGGGCGCTCGGCATCTATCTGGTGCTGACCCTGCTGCGCGCCGCCTGGGCGCATCTCGGCCGCCTGCCGGACTGGGCGCTGGCCGCGTCGGTCTTCGTCGACATCACCTTGCTGATGGTGCTGATCTGGTCGTTCCACATCCAGTACATGCAGCCGCCCTCGTTCTATCTCAAGGCGCCGACGCTGCTCTACGTCTTCATCTTCATCGCGCTGCGGGCGCTGCGCTTCGACGCGCGCTTCGTCGTGCTCGCCGGGCTGCTCGCCGCGCTCGGCTGGGGCGCGCTTATCGCCTACGTGGTCTATGCCGATCCCGCCGACACCATGATCACCCGCGACTACGTCGCCTACCTCACCTCCAACACGGTGCTGCTGGGCGCGGAGTTCGATAAGATCATCTCTATCCTCGTGGTCACCGCTCTCATCGCCGTGGCGCTCTATCGGGCGAAGGGGCTGCTGGTGCGTGCCACGGCGGAAGGCAGCGCGGCGCGCGAGCTGTCGCGCTTCTTCGCGCCGGAGATCGCAGAGCGCATAACCGGCGCCGAAGACCGGATACGCGCCGGCAGCGGCGAGATGCGCGACGCGGCGATTCTCAATCTCGACATGCGCGGCTTCACGCGCCTGGCTGCCGACGCGCCGCCGGAAGAGGTCATGCAGCTGCTGCACGAATACCAGCAACGCATGGTGCCGGTGATCCAGCGCCACGGCGGCAGCATCGACAAGTTCCTCGGCGACGGCATCCTGGCGACCTTCGGCGCCGCGCAACCTTCGGACAGCTATGCCGCCGATGCGCTGCGCGCGCTGGAGGAGATCGTCGCCGTCGCGGCAGATTGGCAGGCCGACTGCGAAGCGCAGGGGCGCTACTGCCCGCAGGTCAACGGCGCCGTGGCCACCGGCCCGATCCTGTTCGGCGCCGTCGGCGACGACACCCGCCTGGAATACACCGTCATCGGCGAGGCGGTGAACCTCTCGGCCAAGCTGGAAAAGCACAACAAGGAACTGGGCGTGCGCGCGCTCTGCGACCGCGCCAGCTACGACAAGGCGATTGCCCAGGGCTATGCGCCGGCGGCCGACAAGCCGCGCGCCGCGGCGGTCGAGGTGGCCGGGGTCGACACGCCGCTCGATCTCGTGATCATCGCGCCCTAAAGGCGCCGGGTGATCATCGCGCCCTAAAGGCGCCGGGTGATCATCGCGCCGTAAAGGCGCCGGCGATCATCGCGCCCTAGGGAGAGCTACTTGTAGGGGTCGGCGGCGTCGCGCAGACCGTCACCCAGGAAGTTGAAGGCCAGCACCACCAGGAACAGCGGCACCACCGGCAACAGCAGCCAGGGAAAGACCGCGACCACGGTGATGTCCTGCGCCTCGTTCAGCACCACGCCCCAGGAGGTGACCGGCGCGCGCAGGCCGATGCCCAGGTACGACAGCGCCGTCTCGCCGAGGATCGCCGTGGGAATCGACAGGGTGACCGAGGCGATCAGGTGGCTGGTGAAGCTGGGCAGCAGGTGGCGTCCGATGATGCGCGCCGGCGAGGCGCCCATCAGCTGCGCGGCGGTGGTGAAGTCCTCCTCGCGCAGCGAGAGAATCTTGGCGCGCACGGCGCGGGCGAGGCCCGGCCATTCCAGGAAGCCGATGATGATGGAGATGCCGGCGAAGACGCCGATGGGACTCCAGGTCACCGGCAGCAGCGCCGAGAGGGTCATGAACAGCGGGATCTCCGGAAAGGAGCGGATGATCTCGATGGAGCGCAGGGTAAGGGCGTCGATGAATCCGCCGAAGTAGCCCGCGGCCCCGCCGATGACGACGCCGAGCACGAAAGAGATGGCAACGGCGATGAGGCCGATGGTGAGTGAGATGCGCGCGCCGTAGATGATGCGGCTCATCATGTCGCGGCCCAGCCGGTCGGTGCCGAAGAGGAAGGCGGTGCCGCGCTCGGCGGGGCAAAAGAGGTGCAGGTCGGCGTCGACCTGGCCCCAGAACTTGTAGGGGTCGCCGCGGCAGAAGAAGCGCAGGGGCTGCACCTTGTCGGGGTTCGGTTTGTAGACGCGCTGCAGGTTCTCCATGTCCATCTCGGTATCGAAGCCGTAGACGAAGGGGCCGATGAATTCCCCCTCATGGAAGAAGTGCAGCGTCTGGGGCGGCGCAAAGATGTGCTGAATGTCGCGGCTGTGAAGGTTGTAGGGCGCGACGAACTCGCAGATGACGACGCTGGCATAGACCAGCAGCAGAAACACGCCCGACCACAGGGCAACACGGTGGCGGCAGAAGCGCCACCACATGATGCGCCACTCGCTGGCCCGGTAGTAACGCTCCTGTTGCGGGGTAAGCTTCTCGACCTCGTAGGGATCGAAAGGCCCGTCGTTGACGTAGTGATCCAGGCGCTCGCCGGGCAGCAGGTCGCGGTCGCTCATTTCGTCGCTCCCTCGCCCAGGCGGATGCGCGGATCGAGCATCGCCAGCAGGACGTCGGAAATGAAGACGCCGATCACCACCAGTACCGCCTCGAACATCAGGAAGGCGCCGGCCAGGAACATGTCCTGACTCTGCAGCGAACGCAGCAGCAGCGGCCCGTTGGTCGGCAGGTCCATGACGATGGAGACCAGCGCCGCGCCAGAAATGACGGCCGGCAGGATCTGGCCGATGTCGGAGATGAAGTGGTTCAGCGACATGCGCAGCGGGTACTTCACGATCGCCTTCACCGGCGAGAGGCCCTTGGCGCGCGCCGTCACGACGTATTGCTTCTGCAGCTCGTCCAGCATGTTGGCGCGCAAACGCCGGATCATGGCCGCGGTGCCGGAGGTGCCGATGACGATCATCGGAATCCACAGGTGGCTGATCACCGAGCCCACCTTCTCCAGGGACCAGGGCGCATCGAGGTACTTGGGGTCCATCAGTCCGCCGATCGACAGGTCGAACCAGACGTTGGCGTAGTAGAGCAACACCAGGGCGAAGAGGAAGTTCGGCATGGCCAGGCCGAAGTAGCCGATGAAGGTCGCCGCGTAGTCGCCGATAGAGTACTGCCGCACCGCCGAGTAGATGCCGATGGGAAAGGAGACAACGTAGGTGAACAGCGTGGTGGAGAGGGCCAGCAGGGCGGTGAACCAGAAGCGGTCGCCGATCACCTCCACCACCGGCAGCTCGAACTCGAAGGAGTAGCCGAGGTCGCCGTGCAGCAGCCCGAAGAGCCAGACCCAGTACTGTTCGATCATCGGTTTGTCGAGACCGTACTGCTGGCGCAGGAACGCGATGCGCGCCGGGTCGACGTTCTCGCCCTGGGCCTGCATCTCGCCGATCAGGGTCTCCAGGTAGTCGCCGGGGGGCAGCTGGATGATGACGAAGACCACCAGGCTGATCACCAGCAGGGTCGGGATCATCACCAGAAGGCGTCGGGCGAAATAGCTCAGCATGGGATCAGACTTCGGCCTTCTGGGTTGCTGCGGTTGAGGACGATATCTGCGCGTAGCACCGGGTCAGTTCCTCGGCGGCGTTCTCGTGCGCCCGCACGAAGTGGCCCTCGCCCAGCTCGATCATGGTGAGGCGGCTTTCCCCGCTGATGCGGAAGGGCTCAGGCCAGGCCCCGGGTTCCGAGGCGCGGCCCTGCAGCAGCGCGGTGAGGTCGAGGCGCTGGTCCAGGCTCGGCTCGGGCACCGCCGCCAGCAGCGCCTTGGTATAGGGATGGATCGGCGCGCGAAACAGCTGCGCGCGCGGCGCCACTTCCACCAGGCGGCCGCAGCACATCACCGCGATGCGGTCGGCGATGTAGTCGACCACGGCCAGGTTGTGGCTGATGAAGATATAGGTCAGGCCCAGGTCGCGCTGCAGGTCCTTCAGCAGGTTCAGCACCTGGGCCTGGATCGACACGTCCAGGGCGGAGACCGGCTCGTCGCAGATCACCAGCTGCGGGTGCAGGGCGAGCGCGCGGGCGATGCCGATGCGCTGGCGCTGGCCGCCGGAGAAGCTGTGCGGGTAGCGCCGGATGTGGTTGCGGTTGAGGCCGACGACCCCCATCAGCTCCTCGACGATCTGGCGGCGCTCGGCCGCCGTGCCGACGCCGTGGATCAGCAGCGGCTCGGCCAGGATGTCGCCGACCGTCATGCGTGGATTGAGGGAGGAGAAGGGGTCCTGGAAGACGAACTGGATCTTGCGGCGGAAGGCCATCAGGTCGTCGCCCTCCAGCTTCAGCACGTCGGTCTCGCCGCCGCTCTCCTTGTCCATGTAGGTAATGCTGCCGCTGTCGGGCTTCAGCGCGCGCATGATCATCTTGGACAAGGTGGTCTTGCCGCAGCCGCTCTCGCCAACCAGGCCCAGGCACTCGCCGCGCCGGACCGTGAAGCTGACGTCGTCGACCGCCAGCAGGCTGCCAGCCTTGTCGTTGTTGAAAAGGCCGGCCTTGCGGATGGTGAAGTTCTTGCTGACGTGCTCGACCTTCAGCAGGGTGCCGCCGCCTTGGTTGTCGTGCGCCTTGGCCTTGCCCAGGAAGGCGCTGTCGTCGCGCTGCCTGATTTCGCGGATCGGCACCAGGCGCTCGCCGGGCTTCATGTGGAAGCGCGGCACCGCGCGCAGCAGCGCCTGGAGGTAGGGGTGCTTGGGTTCGTGGAAGATGTCTTCCAGAGCGCCGCTCTCCATGACCTCGCCGTGGTACATCACCACGACCTCGTCGGCGACGTTGGCCACCACGCCCAGGTCGTGGGTGATGATCAGCACCGCCATGCCCAGCTCGGCCTGCAGGTCCTTGATCAGTTTCAGGATCTGCGCCTGGATGGTGACGTCCAGCGCGGTGGTCGGCTCGTCGGCGATCAGCAGCGCCGGGCGGCAGACCAGGGCCATGGCGATCATGGCGCGCTGGCGCAGGCCGCCGGACAGCTCGAAGGGGTAGGTCTTCAACGCCTTGTCGGGATCCGGGAAGCCGACCAGGCGCAGCATCTCCGTTGCCAGGGCGCGGCCCTCGGCGTCGCTGACCCGGCGGTGCAGCTGCAGGGCCTCGCAGATCTGGTTGCCGACGGTGTGCACCGGCGACAGCGAGGTCATGGGCTCCTGGAAGATGATGGAAATGCGTCCGCCGCGGATCGCCCGCATTTCGGCGCTGTCGGGGTGCAGCGCGGCGATGTCGATCATGGTCTCGGCGCGGTCGGCGGCCAGAACCGGATCGTGGAACAGAATGCGTCCGGCGTCGATGCGCGCCGTGCGGGGCAGGATGCCCATAATCGCCTGGCTGACCACGGACTTGCCGGAGCCCGACTCGCCTACCAGGGCGACGGTCCGGCCGGCGGGCACCCGGAAGCTGACGCCGCGCACTGCCTCGAGCCGGCCTTCCGGCAGATCGAAGCTGATCCGCAGATCTCTTATACGCAGCAGATCCCGCACCCTCGTTCCCCGTTCCCCGTCAATCTCGCCTGTTCTACCTGTAGCTTCTTATATGTCTGCGCAGCGTTTATAGGACGTTTGGCGGGGAATCGCACCCGTCTGGTGATCCGCCGGTGCCGTCCCCCCTGCCGCCGGCCGCTCCGTCGCCTTCCCCGCCGGCCGGATCGATGCCCAGTTCGATGAGGTTGCTGCTGGTCGCCGGGTCCAGCGCGAGGCCCCGCGACCGCATGGCCATGGCGGCCTGCCCGGCCAGCCAGTCGAAGCCATCGATGGAGGATTCGAAGGTCATGGCGATGCCACCGCCCTTCAGCGTCAACTGCATGAAACCGCTGCCCGACGGCCGCCATTTGCTGCGCCGCGCGCCAAAATAGCGCAGTTTCATGGCCTCGATCCGGCTCCAGGGCATGACCTTGGTGGTGACCCCGCGGCAGGCGATCTCGTCGCCGGTGACCGCCACCCGCAGCTTGTGGCGCAGGGCCGTGCGCAGGCCGAAAACGGCGAAAAGCGCCGCGATGGAGCCGAAAATGGCAAGCACGGCCGGGGATGGCGGCACAGCCAGCAGCACCCCGAAGCCGACGAAGAGCCCGGCGGCGCTGCGCAGGTAGTCGCCGTAGAGGGCCCGCGGCGGATAGCGGAACAGCTTCATCTGGCCTCCTCCCGCGCGAAAACGGTCGCCGCCGGCAGCAGGCGCACGGCGCGGTGGCCGGCGAGGCGGGCCAGCAGCTCGCCCAGGAAATCCCAGGCCGCGCCGTCGTGGACCAGGTGGTGGCTGAGGATGCCGCTCGGCTCGCCCGGGTCGGCCCTGCCCTGCCGCTTGGCGGCCAGGTGCCCGTTCAGCAGGCCCAGCGCGGCCTCGGTGCCCAGAAAGCGGCGCTCGGGCCGCCACTGCATGATGTCCAGGTGGCAGTTTACCTGGGGCACGCCAGGGGCCGCCTCGGCGGCGGCGCGGGCCCGGTAGGTGGAAAGCCCGGTAAAGCCGAGGCCCGGCAGGCGCGGCAGCAGCGCCGCGGCGATGCGGTTCCACGGCGGCACCAGAACCGGCAGGAAGCGCCGCCCGAAGCGGGCCGCCAGGCCCTCTTGCCCGCGGCGCAGTTCGTCCAGCACCGCCGGCCGCCGCTGCGGGTCGATCAACTCGCACTTCTTGGCGCCCGGTTCGCCAAGGCTGCCGGCGTTGTTGGCGTGGGCGAAGCCGTGCTGCAGGACGGCCGTCTGCGCGTCCTGGCCGTCCAGCAGATCGGCCAGGGCGTCTTCCGCCGTGGCCGGGATCACCGCCAGGGCCAGGGGCGCGGCCCGGGCGGCGGCCAGGTCGAGCAGCCGCTCCAGCGCCGGCGAGGGGGCGGCCGCATCGTCGTCGCGCCACCAGATCCGCGCCTCGCGCCCGGCCGCCGCCCAGGCGTCCAGCTCCGCCTCCAGGGCCGCCCAGGCTCCGGCCGTTCCCTTCCCTGGCGCCGGCGTCCTCATCAGGCGGCCTCCTTCATCCGCGAGACAAGGTGGCGGGCGGTTTCCTCGGCGCCGTCCAGGCGGAAGGGGGTCTTTCCGTGCGCGCCGCCCTGGGGCAGCGCCTTGGCGATGCCGGCGGCCAGGCTTTCCGGGGACAGGCCGTCCTCGGCAACGACGGTGATCAGGTCGTTCTCCGCCAGCATCCGGGCGCGCTGAAGCTGCTCGGTCTCGGTGCCGCCGGCGAAGGGCACGATCACCGCGGGCACGCCGCTGGCCAGGACCTCCATCAGGGTATTGTAGCCGCCCTGGCTGATCGACAGCCGGGCCCGGCTCAACAGGGCGACGAAGTCGGGCCGCGCCCGCTCCACGGTGACGCCTTCCGGGGCCGTCTCGGCGATGGCCCGGAATTCCGCTTCGGGCAGGTTGGGACCGATCAGCAGGCGCCAGGGCGCCGCGGCCAGGGGCGACAGCGCGCGCGCCGCCAGGGCGGTGCGCAGCAGCGCCGCGCCGACGGCGCCGCCGCCGGTCGACACGACGACCTCGCCGCGCCCCGTGGTGTCGTCCGCGCGGCGCGCGGCGGCGACGGCCCGGCCGGCTTCGGTCACATAGCCGGTGTAGTGCAGGCGCCGGGCAAGCGCGTCGCATTCCGGGAAGCTGTCCTCCAAGCGGAAGAAGCGCGGGTCGCCGTGCATGTAGACGATGTCGAACTGCCGGGTGAAGCGGTCGATCATCCAGGCGGCCTTCTCCGCGCTTTCCGGCCGGACGACGACGTCGCGCAGGGAGCAGGCGATGAGCGCCGGCGGGCTGTCGGCGCGTGCCGCCTCGATCAGGGGGTCGAGTTCGAAGCGCATCTTGCGGCGGCCGAAGGGATAGAGCTCCGTCATCACGACCCTTGGGCGGCAACGCCGGTAGACCTCCAGCAGCAGCGCGCGCCGCCGCGCCTTCCAGGCCTCGTCGATGGGCCGGCCGTGCTCGTCCAGGATGACGGCGAAGCTTTCATCCTGGGCGCGCGCCGGGGGCAGCTGCACCACCTCGACGTCCTCCAGGCCCAGACCGCCGACCGGCAGGCCGCCGGTGACGAAGACCACCTTCAGCCCGGCGCGCCGGAAGGCGCGGGCCAGCACCGCGGCGCGGCGGACATGCCCGATGCCGAGCAGATGCTGCACGTAGAGCAGGACGTCGACTCGTTCGGGGGCGCGTTCGGTCATGAGGCCTGTAGGGGCATGTTGAGGGTGTCGATTGCGGGCTGGCCGCCGGCGGCCAGGGTAAAGGCCTGGGCGCAACCGTCGCGCAGTTTCACCGGCGGCTTGGCGCGCATGTCCCAGCCTGAGGCCAGGGCGTAGACCGCGCGGATCACGCCCTTGTGGGTCACCGCGACGACGGTGCCTGCGCTCCCGGTGGTCTCTTGGGCCAGCTTCGTCAGCAAGGGCCGCAGCCGCTGCTGCACGTCGCGCGGGCTCTCGCCGCCGGGCGGGCGGAAGTCCAGGCCGCGGGCCTCGTTGTCGGCCATGTCGGGCCCCAGCTCATCGCGCAGCTCGGCCAGACTGCGCCCTTCCCAGGCGCCCCAGTCGGTCTCGATCAGCAGCGGTTCGCTGTCCACCGGCGCGCCGCGCAGGATCTCGGCGGTGTCGCGCGCGCGGGTCAGCGGGCTGCAGATCCAGCGGGCGCCCGCGGCCTCGGGCGGCAGCCGCCAGCTTTCCACCGCGGCGCGGCCGGCCGGCGACAGCGGCGGGTCGCTGCGCCCCTGGATGCGCCCGGCCTCGTTCCAGGCGGTCGCCCCGTGGCGGATCAGCAGCAGGCGGCTCAAGGGTTGCTCGCTTCGTCCAGGATGGCGCTGAGGCGCTTGGCGGCGGCGGTCAGGCTGTGCTGCTCGGCGATCACCCTGGGGGCGGCCCCGCCCATGGCGATGCGGCTCGCTTTCTGGGACAGCATTTCGCGCACGCTGGCGGCGAAGGTGGCCAGGCCCGGATCGGCCAGGTAGCCGGTGACGCCTTCGGCCACCACGTTCTCGACGCCCGGGCTGCGCCCGGCGACCACGGGGATGCCCGCGGCCTGCGCCTCCAGCAGGGCCATGCCAAAGGCCTCGTTCACGGCCGGCCAGACCAGCAGGTCGCAGGCGGCATAGAGCGGCGGCATGACCTCCGGCTGGACAAGGCCCAGGAAGCGCACCCGCCCCGGCATCGCCCAGGTGAAGGCCTGGACCACGGCGTCGTAGGCCTGGCCCTCCCCGGCCACCACAAGCTGCCAGGGAATATCGGGAATGGCGCGCAGCGCCTGGGCCAGGATCTGGTAGGACTTCAGCTTGTCGCCCGGGCGCATCATGGCCGCGGCCAGCAGCCAGGGAAGTTCCGGGTCCAGGTGCTGCTCGCTGGCCAGCACCGCCCGGTAGTCGTCGCGCAGCGGCCGCACCGCGTCGAAGGGGGCGGTATCGATGAAGGGCTTCAGCGGGCGCACCTTGGCCTGATCGGGGATCAGCTTGGCGTCCAGGGGGTTGAGGGTGATCACCGCCGCGGCCTGCTCCAGGGCCGCCAGCACCGCCTTGTGGCCCACCGCCCAGGGGCCTTCGGCCCGCTTGTAGGCGACCGAGGCCTCGGCCACCACGTAGGGGATCTTCAGGGCCTTGGCCACCTTGGGGCCGATCCAGTCCGGCGCCTTGTAGTAGAGGTGATAGGTGAACCACAGCTGCGGGCGGCGGCGCGCCGGCAGCTTCTTGTAGCGGCGGATCAGGCGGTCGGCGAGCTTCGTGCCCAGCGCCTGCAGACGCGCCTGGCGGCTGCTGTCCCCCTCGCCCTCGCGGCTGCGCAGGCGGCTGGCCAGCTCCACGTCGTGGCCGGCCTGCTCCAGCGCCTGGAGGAACATGCGCGCCATCTTCCGGTCACCCGACGGGTTGGGGTGGGTCGGCGGCTTCAAGGGGGCGTAAAACGCGATGCGCATGGTGGTCCGGGGTAAAATTTCGTCGCTACGCTGCGGGTTACTCGGCGGCCTCGCGCCCGAGGGGCGGCGGCAGAAGTTCCGCCAGGCAGTCGATGCCGCTCTTCATATCAAAGTCCGCCCGGATGCGCTGCTGTCCCGCATCTCCCAACCGGCGCCGCTCGGCCGGCGCGGCGATCAGGCGGGCCAGCGCGGCGGCCAGCGCCGCCGGGTCCTCGGGCGGCACCAGGGCGCCGCTGGCCCCGTCCTCGATCAGCTCGGGGATGGCCGCGACCCGGGTGGCCAGGCAGGCCAGGGCCTGACTCTGGGCCTCCATCAGCACGTTGGGCAGGCCGTCGCGGTCGCCGTCGCGGGCGATGCGGCTGGCCAGGACGAAGAGGTCGGCCGCGCGGTACTGCGCCAGGATTTCCGTCTGCGCCTGGCTGCCCATCCAGGTGATGCGGCCGGCTAGGCCCAAGGCGGCCGCCTGGCGTTCCAGCGCCCCGCGCAGCGGACCGCCGCCGATGTGGGTCAGCCGCCAGTTCAGGGCCTCCGGCAGTTCGGCCAGGGCCTGCAGCAGCACATCGTAGCCTTTCTTTTCCACCGCCCGGCCCACCGAGAGCAGGCGCACCGGCTGTGCCGGGTCGCTCCCGTCCCGCAGATCCCCGGCGCGTGGCGCGGCGGCGAAGCGGGCGAGGTCCAGGCCGTGGTAGAGCAGGCGGACGCGCCCCGGCCCGGGGTCCGCTTGGGGCGCCAGGGCGCGCAGGTGATCGGCCCCGAAACGGGTGCAGGTTACCAGCCATTCGGCCTCGGCCAGCTTCTCGCGCTTTTCCCACGCCGGGATGGTCCAGATGTCCTTGGCGTGGGCGGAGACGCTCCAGGGCAGGCCGGTCATCAGGGCGGTATAGCGCGCCACCGAGGCGGGGGTGTGCAGGAAATGGGCGTAGAGCCAGGTGACCTCCGCCGGCAGTTCGGCGGCCAGCACGCAGGCCTGGCCGAAACGGCGCGGGCGGTTCGGCGTCCGGTCGCGCCACAGGTCGCGCAGGAAGGCGCGCCGCGCCGCCGCGTAGCCGGGCAGGCGCCGGGCCCGCCACCAGCCGCGCAGCACGCGCAGCGGTTCCTGGTAGAGATATTCCGGCAGATAGCTGACCGGGGCGCGGATCTCGTCGTGCACCGGGTGGCGCTTGCGGTCGGTGGGATGGCGCATGGAAACGAGGCGCAGCGTGAAGCCACGGCGCTCCAGGGCCAGGATCTCCTGGGCGATGAAAGTCTCCGACAGGCGCGGGTAGCCCTTGAGGACCACGGCCACGGCGCCCGGGTCTTGCTGGGCCCGGCCAACCGGCCTGTTGCGTTCCTCGGTCATTTCGGCGGGCACGAAGGCTGCAGTCACAGCCGTCCCTTGCTCGGGGCTTCGGCGACGCTCAGCTTGCTGGCGCCGTGTTCCAGCCAGTATTCGGCCAGGCGCACGACGTTCTCCGGACCGTCCAGCAGCCCCGGCACCACCACTTCCGACGGCTGGCGCTGCTGCGGCAGGTTGCGCAGCGCCGTGGCCATAAGGTGGGGGTTGCGGGCGCCGTCGTCGCGCAGCATGCGCACCAGGCCCAGGTCCTGCGCGCGCGATGCGCGGATGTGCTGTTCCATGCGCGGCTTGGTGCGCGGAATCACCAGGGCGCGCTTGTCGAAGGACAAAACCTCGCAGAAGGTGTTGTAGCCGCCCATGCAGACCACGCCGATGGCACGGTCCATCAGGCTTTCCAGATGGGTCTCGAAGGTCACGGTCTCGACGTTGTTCAGCTGCGCTGCGCGCGCCTGGAAGCTGCTCTGGGCTTCGCCGTTCATGAAGGGTCCGAGCACCAGCAGCGCCGGGTGGGGCAACTGGGGGTCGCTTTCATAGGCGCTCAGCACCCAGTCGATGATGGCCTCGCCGTCGCCGCCGCCGCCGACGGTGACCAGCAGGAAGGGATCCTCGATCTTCTCCAGCACCAGATGGGAATGGACCTTCGGCAGCCGGCGCCGGAGGTAGCCGGTGTAGGTCATCTTCTTGCGAACGGAATCCGGCAGGTCGATGCCTTCCAGGGGATCGCAGATCTGCGGCAGCCCATAGACCCAGATGTCGTCGAAGTAGCGCTGCAGGGCCGGGACCACCTGCTTGCGCTCCCACTCCGGCGCCAGCAGGCCGGGCTCGTCCATCACGTCACGCAGGCCCAGCACGCAGGGCGTGCCGCGCTCGCGCAGCATGGCCAGCGTGCCCTCCACCTCGCCGCGCAGGCCCAGCGGCTCCTTGTCGACGATGAACAGGTCGGGGTCGAAGGCCTCTGCGGTGTGCTCGATGATCGAGGCCCGCATGGCCATGGTCTGCTCGACGTCGATGTGCAGCGCCAGCGAGGTATAGTCGCCGTTGCGCAGCTTGATCACCCCCGGCACCCGCACGAAGTCGACGCGGGAGCGGAAATCGAAGGATCCGATGATCGGCGAGCCGGAGAGGATGAGCACCGAAAGCGAGCGCTGCGCCTCCGCCAGGGTATGGGCGATTTCGCGGCAGCGCCGCAGGTGGCCCAGACCGAAGCTGTCGTGGCTGTAAATAAGGACACGCTTGCCTTTTCGGCTGTCCTGCATGCCGCAGTCTCCCTTTTCGCGGTCTGCCGGCGCGACTATGGCACAGGGGCGCGCGGGCCGGAAGAGCGCTCTGGCGCGCCCGATTCAGGGGGTCGGAAGCGGCCTCCGGCCTCCCATGCGGGTTTCAGAATGTTTCATTTCCGGCGGATCATGCACTAAGTTGCGAAGATCGCAGGTCTGGCGGAGTCCGCAAGGGCGGGCCGCGCCGCCGCCCGGCAACGAGGGCCCATGGAACCGAACATTTTCAAGTACGTATGGCGCCACAGCCGGGCCGAGCAGTTGGTGATCCTGCTGCTGGTGGTGGTTTCGCTGCCCTTCTACTACTTCTCCCTCAATCTGCCTAAGCAGATCGTCAATGAGGGCATCCAGGGCCAGGGCTTCGAATCCCCGGGGTCGACCCAACCGATCTTCCGCTTCGACCTGCCCTACGGCGAAGAACTCTTCGGCGCTCCGGTCACCCTCTTCGACGGCATCGACCTGGTGCAGCGGGACATGCTGCTGGCGCTCAGCTTCTCCTTCCTGGCGCTGGTCTGCGTCAACGGCATGTTCAAGCTGGTGATCAACACCCGCAAGGGGCGCATGGGCGAACGCCTGCTGCGCCGTCTGCGCTTCGAGCTTGCCGACCGCATCCTGCGCTTTCCGCTGCTGCACCTGAAGCGCGTGAAACCGTCTGAAATGGCCACCATGATCAAGGACGAGGTGGAGCCGCTGGGCGGCTTCATCGGCGACGCCTTCGCGACGCCCCTGTTCCTCGGCGGCCAGGCGGCCACGGCCATGCTGTTCATCATGGTGCAGTCGTTCTGGCTGGGTCTGGTGGCGGCGGGCGTGGTGATGTTCCAGTCTTTCCTCATCCCGCGGCTGCGCCGGCGCATCCTGGTGCTCGGCCGCGAGCGTCAGCTCACCGCGCGCCAGCTTGCCGGGCGCATCGGCGAGATCATTGACGGCGGCGTCGAGGTCCAGGCCAACGACGCCAGCAACTTCGAGCGCGCCGACCTGGTCTCGCGCCTCGGGCACATCTACAAGATCCGCTACGAGATCTATCAGAGGAAGTTCTTCGTCAAATTCCTCAACAACCTGCTGGCCCAGATGACGCCCTTTGTGTTCTACGCCGGCGGCGGCCTGCTCGCGATCTCCGGCCACCTGGACATCGGCGCCCTGGTGGCGGTGATCGCCGCCTACAAGGACCTGCCCTCGCCGATCAAGGAACTCATCGACTGGGACCAGCAGCGCCTCGACGTACAGATCAAGTACGAGCAGGTGATCGGCCAGTTCCAGCCGCCGCAGCTCATTGACGCGGCCCTGCAGTCACCGGACAACGAGCCCGGCCCGCCGCTGGCGGGGGAAATCACCGCCTCCGCCCTGACGCTTCTCGACGAGACCGACCAGCCGCTGCTGCGCGCCGTCAACTTCACCGTCGGCGTCACCCAGCACGTAGCCGTCGTCGGCCCCAGCGGCAGCGGCACCGAGCAGCTCAGCTACATGCTCTCCGGCCTGGTCTGGCCCAGCTCCGGCAGCCTGCGCATCGACGGCCGTGACATCGAGCGGCTGCCCGCGGCGGTGACCGGCCGGCGCATGGCCTATGTGGGCCCCAGCGCCTATCACTTCCCGGGCTCGCTGCGCGACAATCTGCTCTACGGCCTGAAGCACCGGCCGGTGCGCCCGGCCGAGTCCGATCAGGCGGCCGGCCACGACTTCCTCGCCGAGGCCAAGCGCGCCGGCAATCCGGACCTCGACATCAACGCCGACTGGATCGACTACGCCGCGGCGGGCGCCGAGGGTCCGCAGGACATCAACGCGCGCCTGCTGGACGTGCTCGACGTCGTCGACCTGAAAAGCGACGCCTACCGCTTCGGGCTGACCGGCACCATTGATCCCGAACGCAGCCCCGAAGTGGTCGAGGGCGTCCTCATGGCCCGCGCCGCGTTGATCGAACGCCTGACGTCCGGCGGCAACGACGACCTCGTCGTGCGCTTCGAGGCCGACAGCTACAACGGCAACGCCAGCGTCGCCGAGAACCTGCTGTTCGGCACGCCGCGGGTGCCGGAGTTCGCCTCCAAGGCGCTGGCCCAGAACGGCACCGTCGCCGCCGTGCTGCGCGAGGCCGAACTGACGGAGGCCTTCGTCGGCATGGGCGTCACCATTGCCAAGACCATGGTCGAGATTTTCGCGGACCTGCCGCCGGGCCACCCCTTCTTCGAACAGTTCAGCTTCATCAGCGACGACGACCTGCCGGAGTTTCGCACCATCATCACGCGGGTCGAAAGCGCCGGTGTCGAGGCCCTCGACGAGGCAGCGCGCAAGCTGCTGCTCGGCTTGCCCTTCAACTACGTCGAGGCGCGCCACCGCCTGGGTCTGGTCGACGAGGCCATGGCCGAACGTCTGGTCGCCGCGCGCCACCGCCTGGCCGAGCGCCTGGAGCGGGACCTGCCCGATGCCGTTGAGTTTTACCGCGCCGACGCCTACAACGCGGCCGCCTCGCTGCAGGACAACATCCTCTTCGGGCGTCTCGCCTTCGGCCAGGCCGGCGCCGAGCAGATCATCGGCGACACCCTGGCCGAGGTGCTGGACGACCTGGGCCTGCGCGAAACGGTGATCGAGGCCGGGCTGGACTACAACGTCGGCCTGGGCGGCGGCCGTCTCAGCGCCATCCAGCGCCAGAAGCTGGCCCTGGCCCGGGCGCTGCTGAAGCGCCCCGATCTGCTGATCATCAACGGGGCGACCGCGGCCATGGACGGCGCCGGACAGCAGCGCCTGGTCGAGCGCATTCTCGACCTGCGCGAGGGACAGGGCGTCATCTGGGTGCTGCAACGCCCTGAGCTGGCGTCGCTTTTTGACACCATCCTCGTCATGCGCGACGGTCGCCTGGTCGAGCAGGGCAGCTACGGTGAGCTGACCAAGAGTGAATCGGCCTTCAAGGACCTGGTCGCAGCGGAATAGGCGAGGACACAGCAACAAGGCCGCCTCTTGCCTGCGGTGGCCGCAATAGCAGGGCCCCAGGGTTCGAACAAAAGGGTCCGCAAACAGGGAAGGCACGAGGGAGCAGGAAATGAGCATCGACCAAGAAGTGGAGATCCTGCGGCGCATACCGATTTTCGCGAAGATCGACCCGCCGAAGCTGAAGCTGATGGCCTTCGCCAGTGAGCGGGTGACCTACAAGCCGGGGCAGACGCTGTTCAAGCAGGGCGAAAGGGGGGACGCGGCCTTCATTGTCCTGCACGGCACGGCCGATGTACTGATCAACGCGGCCAACGGCCCGCTGCGCGTCGCCTCCCTCTCGGAAAACGAGATCATCGGCGAGATCGCCATTCTCTGCGATATCCCGCGCACTGCCACGGTTCAGGCGGCGACCGAGCTGACGACCTTGAGGATCACGGCCGAGCTTTTCTTCCGCATGATCATGGATTTCCCCGAAATGGGGGTCGAGGTGATGCGCGTGCTGGCGCACCGCCTGGAGCAGACCACCGCCCAACTGCGCGAAGTGCAGGCGGCGCGGTGAGCCGCCTGGACAGTTTTCTGCGCCGTCTCCAGGCGCAGCGGGACTGCCTCAACGTCGCCGTCGCCATGATCGCCAAGGTGCCGGGCCCGATCTTCGAGCTCGGCCTGGGCAACGGGCGGACCTACGATCACCTGCGCGAGGCCTGCCCGCGGCGGGAAATCTTCGTCTTCGAGCGCCAGGTCTCCGCTCACCCGGACTGCATTCCCGATGCGGCGCACTTGCTGAAGGGCGATGTCGGCAAGAGCCTGGCGGCGGCGCAGCAGCGCTTTGCCGGAACAGTGGCCCTGGCGCATGCCGATCTGGGCAGCGGCAATCCGCCGCGCGATGCCGAGACCGCGGCGATGATCTCCGCCCGCCTGCCGGCCGTGATGGCGCCCGGGGGCGTGATCATTTCGGATCAGGAACTAACTTTGCCCCAGGCCGAGATCCTGCCGCTGCCGCCGGGCGTACAGGCAGGGCGCTACTTCATGTACCTCTGGCCGAAAACGGCGGATTAGCCGTACGTACGGTCCCCGGTCGCGAGATCATTTCAGGTCCAAAACGACCGGGACATGGTCGGAGGGCTTCTCCCAGCTCCGCGTTTCCCGCACGATCTCCAGCGATTTCAAGCGCTTCTTCAGGGGCGGCGTCACCAGGACGTGGTCCAGCCGCCAGCCGTAGTTCTTGGCGACCGACTGGGCGAAGCGGTAGCCCCACCAGGTGTAGAGCGGTTCCGGTTCCGGAACGAAATACCGGGCGACGTCGATCAGCTCCCCGGAGGCCCACAGCCGGGCCATGTGCTCTACCTCGACCGGCGTATGCCCGACGTTCCGGCGCAGACGCTTGTGGTTCCAGACGTCATGCTCCAGGGGCGCGACGTTCAGGTCGCCGACGATGACCGCCTTGCGCTCGGCCAGCTTGTCCTTCTTGGCCCAGGCCGCCATCTCGCTGAGGAACTGGAGCTTGTGGGCGAACTTGTCATTCTGATCCGGGTCCGGAACGTCCCCGCCGGCGGGGACATAGAAATTGTGCAGCTCGATGCCGCCGACGGAGACGGCGGCGTGGCGGCAGTCGTCGCGGTCGCACCAGACCTCCTTGCGCGGCGTGGTAATGCGCCGGCGCGACAGGATCGCCACCCCGTTGTAGCCCTTCTGGCCGTGGATCACGGCGTGGGGAAAGCCGATGTCCTGCACCTTTTCCAGCGGGAAATCCTCGGTCTGCACCTTGATCTCCTGCAGGCAGAGCACATCGGGCTCGTGGCGCTCGCAGAAGCGCGCCAGGTGGTCCAGGCGCTGGCGGACCGAGTTGACATTCCAGGTGGCGATGCGAAGGGGCATGAGGGACTCCAAGGCGGGCAGGCGATAACGTTCCGTATACGGAATAAGTGAGGCAATTCGTTCCGCAACAGGAATGACGGCGCTTTTCCGGGCGCCAGGGCGGCCGGCCAAGGTAGTGCTTTTGCGCCGGGGTTTGAAGTCGGCGGCGGCTGCTTGGGCGGGGAAAACGGGGAAAAAGGGGCCCGGAGACGGTGGAACGCCCGGTCGGGGGGGATCCGGGCGCTCCATTTCTCCGCGGAGAAGCGAAAGGAAGGCAGGGGAATGCATCCTTCCGCAGTGGCCGGCGCCTTTGCGGCGCCAGCTGTTAGCTCTAATTTAGGTGTGTTTGCCGGCTTTACAATCTTACTTCTGCATGGCGGCGGCCGAATTTCTGCATGGCAGCCGGGAAAACCGCAAAACCCGCAAATCCCCATGAAACTTGCGGCTCCGGCCGGGCAAACGGGCGGCCGGGCATGGGTTTTCGCGGCTTTTGCCGCAAGCGATCAGGCCTGCCCCAGGGCCGCCAGCGGAAAAACGTCGTCGGAAGGCCGGCCCGCGGCCCGGGCCCGCGCCGCGGCGCCGAAGGCCTCGAAAAGCTGGCGCGAGAAGGGGTTCTCCCAGGCCTTGTATTCAGGATGCCACTGCACGCCCAGCGCAAAGGCCTTGGCGTCCTTCACGCTGACCGCCTCGGGCGTGCCGTCCTCGGCCTCGGCCTCGATGACCAGCCGCTCGGCGATGCGGTCCAGCGCCTGCCAGTGCAGGGAGTTGACCATCAGCTCGCCCTCGACGCCGGCCGCCTTGGCCAGGGCCGCGAAGGGGCCGCCTTCGCGCAGCTTCACCGGATGGCGCGGCCCGTACTGCACGTCCAGCTCGGGGTGCTGCGGGCGGCGGTGATCCATGCGCCCCTCCAACTCGTGGACCCGCGCGTGCAGGGTGCCGCCCAGGGCCACGTTCAGTTCCTGAAAGCCGCGGCAGATCACCAGCAGGGGCACGCCTTCCTCGATGGCCAGACGGATCAACGCCAGGCTGGTGGAGTCGCGCGCCGGATCGAAGGGCTCGGCCTCCGGGGTCTCCACCTTGCCGTAGTGGCTGGGGTGCACGTTCGAGGGGCTGCCGGTCATCATCACGCCGTCCAGGCTCTGCACCAGGCGGCGCAGCTCCAGCAGCTCTCCACCCAGCGAGGGGATCATCAGCGGGGCGACGCCGGCGGAGATGGCCAGGGCGCGGACGTATTTGTCACCGACGGTGTGGAACGGCTGGCCGTCGACGTCGCGCACGCAGGCCGGAACGCCGACCAGCGGCAGGGGAGAGGCTTTTGTCATGCCGGTCTAGGTAGCGCCGCGCGCGGGACCTGACAAGCGTGGAGGCCGGGGGGCAGGGTTGCGTCCCGGCCGCCAAGCCGCCCGCGCGGGCCCGGAAGGCCGGTGCGGCGCCCGGGCGTTTCCGCCTCCTCCAAACATTTTTGAACCTTCGGCCCCGGGGCGGCGACAACCTTCCATAACAGGCAATTTCGCCGCGCAAAATCAACCAGAGGAAAATTCAATGCGTATCGTGACCCTGCTGATGATGGGGGCCATCGCCCTGTCTTCCGCCGTCGACGCTTCGGCCCAGACCCGCATGAAACCCAGCCAGCCGACCCCGCCGGCGCGCGCCCTGCCGAAACAGGCTCCGGCCCCAACCCCTCTGCCGCAGGACGTGGCGCCGCTCAAGTCGGACCTGGTGGTTGTCGACCACATGAAGTCCGGACCCACCAAGGTTCTGCTCCGCATCGAGAATCACGGCGCGGGACCGGCTCCGGCGAGCACCCTGTGGATCCGCAACGAGCAGAACCTCGGCGCTCACTCCTACCAGGTCGGCATGATTCCGGCGGGCCACGGCAAGTGGGTCGAGGCGGAAGTCTGGCCCCAGGTGAAGGCGGGCGACCTGTTCTTGGTCGTCGCCGACTTCACCAAGAAGGTCGTTGAGACCAACGAAAACAACAACAGGTACCGTTTCACCTGGTAGGCCGCTTCCTCAAGCCATCCATGCCGAAAAGCAGCGCGGCACCCCGTCCCCGGGGTGCCGCTTTCCGGCCGGCGGCCTGGGCCATTCCCCGCCGCTCCAAACCCGCAGAAAACTGCGATTTCCACAGTTGAAAAGGATTTTGAACCCCTTACCGGCTTCCTGCGACTAACCTCCTGAAACCCGCAATTCTCGCCGCTTCACGCCAATCCGGAGGAAAACCCCATGCGATCCGCGACCCTGGCCCTGATGGCCGCCCTTGCCGTGAGTTCCGCCGCCCTGGCGACCGCTGAGGATGCTTCGGCCCAGACCCGACTCAAGCCCGGCCAGCAGGTGCAGCCGATCCCGACGCCGACCCTGAAGAAAAAAGCGCCGCCGGAGGCCAAGCCGGACATCGTCATCACCCAGGCCGAGAAGACCGGGCCGGACAGCTTCCGCTTCTTCATCGAGAACCACGGCACCAAGGACTTCATGACCTGCGGCGTGCAGATCGAGAACAAGACCAGCGGCGGCGCCGGCATCATGACGGTGCGCGGCCTGCAGGCGGGCGGCAGCGGCTGGCGCGAGGCGAAGATCTGGCCCAACGTGAAGGCTGGCGACAAGTTCGATCTCTACGCCGACTACGGCAACAAGATCGCCGAGACCAACGAGACCAATAACGCCTTCAGCTTCAACTGGTAGCCTCGCCGGAGGTTCCTTCCCAAGCCACTTTGATCCGAAAAGCAAAAAACGGCCCCTCCGCAAAAGGAGGGGCCGTTTCGCTGTCCTTGGCGCGCCGGAAGGCGGCCTACTGGTCCTGGTTCCTACCGCCCTGCCAGACCTCCAGGTCGCCGGTCTTGAACAGGTCGGGATCGACTTCCACGCCGAAGACGGGGTTGACCAGCGACACCTGGGTCTCGATGCCCTGGGGGTCGGTGATCTCCCACTTCCTGAGGCTCAAGGGGTCGTCACTGAAGATCAGCGTCACCGCGCCGCTGTCGGGCGTCTCGGCGTCGCGCAGCGTGAGGCGCAGGGTGCCGAGCGCTTCCTCGATGGCGACGACCTCGACGTTTTCGTCGAGGCGAACCTTTTCGCGGATCAGGAACCACAGCGGCGTTTCCCACAGCGGCAGGAAGGTCGCCTCCTTCAGCTCCTTATCGTAATAGAGCAGCGACAGGCCGTTGGCGATCATCAGCACCGGCGTGGGCGGGTCGTAATCGAAGCGCAGGTGTCCGGGCCGGTCCAGGTAGACCTCCCCTTCGGCGTAGGCGCCGTTGGAGGAGACCTGCACGAAGCGCGCCTGCATGGTCTGGATCTCGTTGAGGTAGCGCTCGACCCGGGTCACCGCGGCGACATCGTCGGGCGACAGCGAGGCGGTCTGCGCGCGACTGTCGGCAAGACCGGCCGGGGCGGCGCCCAGCAGCAGGACCGTGGCGCCCAGCGCGCCCAGCAGGCGCCGGCGCAGGCTCGTCCGGGTTCGGGTCATGCGTCGCCGCCGCCCGGCGGCAGCACTTCGCGTTTACCCACGTGGTTCGCTGCGGAGATCAAGCCTTCGGCCTCCATGCGTTCGATGATCCGGGCGGCGCGGTTGTAGCCGATCTGCAGGTGACGCTGCACGAAGCTGGTCGACGCCTTGCGATGCTGCAATACCACTTGTACGGCGCGGTCGTAGAGGTCATCCCCGCTGCTCTCGCCGCCCGGGCCGACGCCACCGCCGCCACCGTCGAGATCCAGCTCGCCTTCGTCGGTGATGGCTTCGATGTAGGAAGGCTCCCCCTGCTTTTTCAAGAAGGCGACCACGTCTTCCACTTCCTGGTCGGTGACCAGCGGCCCATGCACGCGCAGGATGCGCCCGCCCTGGGCCATGTAGAGCATGTCGCCCTGGCCCAGCAGCTGCTCGGCGCCCTGCTCGCCCAGGATGGTGCGGCTGTCGATCTTGGAGGTGACGTGGAAGGAGATGCGCGTCGGGAAGTTGGCCTTGATGGTGCCGGTGATGACGTCCACCGAGGGGCGCTGGGTGGCGACGATCAGGTGGATGCCCGCCGCCCGCGCCATCTGCGCCAGACGCTGGATCGCGGCCTCGACATCCTTGCCGGCGACCAGCATGAGGTCGGCCAGCTCGTCGACCACCACCACGATCAGCGGTAGCGGCTCCAGGTCGAAGGGCTCCTCCTCGTGGATCGGCTGGCCGGTTTCCGGGTCGAAGCCGGTCTGCACCTTGCGGGTCAGCACCTCGCCCTTGCGGCGCGCCTCTTCGACGCGGGCGTTGTAACCCTCCAGGTTGCGCACGCCCAGGCGCGACATGGCGCGGTAGCGCTCCTCCATCTCGCGCACCGTCCACTTCAGCGCCACCACCGCCTTCTTGGCCTCGGTCACCACCGGGGCCAGCAGGTGCGGGATGCCGTCGTAGACGGAAAGCTCCAGCATCTTGGGGTCGACCATGATGAACTTGCAGCGGTCAGGGCCCAGGCGATAGAGCAGCGACAGGATCATGGCGTTGATCGCCACCGACTTGCCCGAGCCGGTGGTGCCGGCGACCAGCAGGTGCGGCATGCGCGCCAGGTCGACCAGCGAGGGATTGCCGCCGATGTCCTTGCCCAGGACCAGCGGCAGCTTGCCGTTGTTTTTCTCGTAGTCCTCGGCGGCCAGCAGTTCGCGCAGGTAGACGGTCTCGCGCTTGGCGTTGGGCAGCTCGATGCCGATGACGCTGTCGCCCGGCACCACGGCGACGCGCACCGAGACCGCGCTCATGGAACGGGCGATATCGTCGGCCAGGCCGATCACGCGACTGGTCTTGGTGCCCGGCGCGGGCTCCAGCTCGTAGCGCGTGACGACCGGGCCCGGGCGCACCTTCACGATCTCGCCGCGCACGCCGAAGTCCTCCAGCACCGTCTCCAGCAGGCGGGCGTTCTTCTCCAGGGCGTCACGGTTCAGGCTTTCGCCCTTGCCCGCGCCCTTGGGCAGGTCCAGCAAGGTCAGCGGCGGCGTCTCGTAGACGCCGGTCGCGCCCAGGTCGAGGCGGCCCTGCGCGGCGGTCCTGGCGCGCTTGCCGGGCCGGGTCTTCTGGCGCGGGGCGGCGACCAGCTCGGCCTCTTCCTCGTCGTCCTCGGCGCGCGCGGCCGCCCGGCGCAGGGCGGGGGCCAACTCGTCGCCGTCATCCTCCTCCAGGTCCTCGTCCAGAACCGGCTCCAGGCGCTGGCGCCTTGCGGCGGCGCGCGCCTCGCCGGGCTCGACCGGGTTCTGGCGCTCCACGACGCTGATGATGCCGCGGCGCGCCCCGCCGAAGACCCAGGCGACGCCGCCGCGCAGCACGCGCCATTCGCCGGCGGTGAGGCCCAGGGCGAAGAACAGCGCGGCGAGGCCGAGTGGAAAGGCGACAAGGGCCAGCAGCCAGACCGGCAGATCGCTGAGGCTCTGCGTCTGACCCAGCACCAGGTCGCCGACGAAGCCGCCGAGCTTGTTGTCCAGCGGCCAGCTGGCCGGGCGCGGGAAGGATTCCAGCGCCATGGCCAGCAGGATGAGGCCGGCGGGAAAGGCGGCCAGGCGCCACCACCAGCGTGTCGGCAGCTGGCGCTCGCGCAACAGGCGCCAGCCCCAGGCGAAGAGCACCAGCGGCGCCAGCAGGGCGGCCATGCCGAGGGATTGCATCATGACGTCGGCGCTGTAGGAGCCGAGGACGCCCAGCGGATTGCTCACCGCGACGCCGGTGGAATCGTTCCACGAAGGGTCCTGCGGATTGTAAGTCAGGCAGGCGATCAGCAGCGCGAAGGCGAGGACCGCCAGCAGGCCGCCGCCCAGTTCGATGGCGCGCTTTTTGAAGAACTCATTGGTGCCGCTGGGCAGCAGCGTGGTGCGTCCCTCGCGGGTCGAGCTGTTGGAGCGCAGGACCATGACCTAGCCCTCCGCCGCCGCGACCTGCGGCGCGGCGCTCACCGCCGCGTCGTCGTCGCCCACGTCATCGCCAAGCACCTGCACGATGCGGTTGAGGCCTTCCTCGGTGGTCGCGGCGTCATAGACCAGGGCGACGCGGATGTAGCGCGCCCCGGGATTGACGCCGTCGGGTCCCGGCTCGCTCATGTAGCCGCCGGGCACCACGCGCACGCCGGCTTCGCGCCACAGCTTCAAGGCCGCGGCTTCGCCGTCGCCGACGTCGAGCCACAGGAAGAAGCCGCCGTCGGGTTTGCGGAAGCCGAAGCGGTTGCCGAGGATGCGCGCGGCCAGTTCGAAGTTGCGGCGGTAGTAGTCGCGGTTGGCCTCGACGTGCGCCTCCTCGCGCCACAGCCGGGTGCCGGCGGCGAGGATCGGCAGCGACACCCCGGCACCGCCGACGCGCAGGGCGGCGTCCAGTTTGTCGATCAGGGCAGCGTCGCCGGCGGCGAAGCCGCAGCGCAGGCCCGGCGCGGAGGACCGCTTGGAGAGGGAATGGAAGGCCAGGACATGGTCCAGGGCGCCGCCGCTCTCGGCGATGACCTCCAGAACCCCCGCCGGCGGCGTCGTGTCGTAGATCTCCGCGTAGCACTCGTCGAAGCCGACGATGAAGTCGTGGCGGCGGGCCAGCGCGACGAGGCGGGCCAGGTAGGCGCGGTCGGCGGCCGCGCCCTGCGGGTTGGCCGGGGAGTTCAGGAAGCAGAAGACCGCGCGGTCCAGCACCGCGGGATCGAGCGCGCCGTAGTTCGGCATGAAGCCGGTCGCGGCGGTCGCCGGCACGAAGACCGGCTCGGCGCCCATGGCCACGGCCGCGCCGGCGTAGACGTGGTAGAAGGGGTTGGGCATGAGGATGACCGGCGGTGCGCCGTCCCCCTTGCCCTCGACCGCGTGTTCCTGCACCGCCGAGACCACCGCGAAGAACAGGCCCTCACGGCTGCCCGGCAGCGGCAGGACGTGGCGCTGCGGATCGATCATGCCCTGGGGCAGGCCGTAGCGGCGGGTCAGCCAGTCGGCGCAGGCGCCGTTGTATGCCGCGGTGCCGCGCGGCGGCGGATAGCTCGACCACTTCGCCGCGGCGCCGACGATCTCCTCGGTCACGAAGGCCGGGGGCTGGTTCTTCGGCTCGCCGATCGACAGCAGGATCGGCGTGTCGTGGCCGGCCGGATGGGCATCCAGCAGGCGGCTCAGCCTGGCGAAGGGGTGGAAGGCTTGAAAGCTGCGGCGTTCGGGCAAGACGGCTCGGTTCCGAATGGTTTCCTGGAATTGCTCCCGGGAGTTCTCCCCCGGGGGTTCCTCCCGGCGGGCCCATCGTCGGCGTCGGTCACCCCCCGCCGAAACCGGCGGTGATGACCATGGCGGTGCGGCGCTGCTTCGCGCGGCGGTACAAAACGCAAACGACTCCGGCGGATTCTATCTGCGCCGCCGGGGCGCGACAAGCCTTGGCCCAAGGCGTCCCGGGCGGCGGCAGGGGCAAGGCTAGGGGCGAAATGTGGCAGAAAAAGAGGCCCCAAAAATAAGACCCCAAAAAAGAGGCCCCAAAAAAGAGGCCTGGGAGCGATGGCTCCCAGGCCCAGTCTTGGCAGAGGATAATCGTGTTCCTGGAGGAGCTCGATTATCAGGTGGGTTTCGGAGAAACCCGGTCAGAGGGAAATCCCTCTAGAGCGATTGCGACCCGTGGCCGAACTCGGGATAGGCTTCCATCCCCAGTTCCGCCTTGTCGAGACCCATCTCTTCGGCTTCCTCGTCGACGCGCAGGCCGACGGTGTACTTCAGGACGAGCCAGACGATGGCGCTGGTCACGATCATGAAGATGCCGACCGCGACGATGCCGATGACCTGCGTCACCAGGCTGCCGCCGCCGAAGATGCCGACCGCCAGGGTGCCCCAGATGCCGGCCACCAGGTGGGCGGAGATGGCGCCGACCACGTCGTCGATCTTCAGCTTGTCGATCAGCGGCACGGCGAAGACCACCAGCGCGCCACCGATGCCGCCGACGATGATCGACAGGAAGTGGTTCTGCAGGTCCGGACCGGCGGTGATCGCGACCAGGCCGCCGATGGCACCGTTGAGGGCCATGGTCAGGTCGATCTTCTTGTAGATCAGCTGGGTCAGGATCATCGCGGCCACCACGCCGGCGCAGGCCGCCATGTTGGTGTTCACGTAGACGATGGCCATGGCCGAGGCGTCGAGGGCCGAGCCCAGGGCGAGCTGTGAGCCGCCGTTGAAGCCGAACCAGCCGAGCCACAGGATGAAGGTGCCCAGGGTGGCCAGCGGCAGGTTGGCGCCCGGCATGGGGTGCACGGAGCCGTCGGCGCCGAACTTGCCCTTACGCGGGCCCAGGATGATGGCGCCCACCAGGGCCGCCCAGCCGCCCACGGAGTGGACGATGGTCGAGCCGGCGAAGTCGGAGAAGCCCATCTCGCTGAGCCAGCCGCCACCCCAGGTCCAGGCGCCCTGGATCGGGTAGAGGAAGGCGGTCAGGATGACCACGAAGATCATGAAGGGCCAGTACTTGATGCGCTCGGCCAGGGTGCCCGAGACGATCGAGGCGGCCGTGGCGACGAAGACCATCTGGAAGAACCAGTCGGACATCACCGAGTAGCCGTTGTCGGTCACCGCGGCGATCAGCTCCGGCGTCGCCTCGTCGGCGCCCAGCAGCGCCAGTTCAGCCGAGCTCGTGTTGTAGAGCAGGCTGAAGGAGCCGATGTAGCCCGAAACGTCGACGTACATCAGGTTGTAGCCGATGACGTAGTAGCAGATGCCGGCGACCGAATAGAGCGCGATGTTCTTCAGGCAGATGGTCGCGGTGTTCTTGGTGCGCACCAGGCCGGATTCCAGCATGGCGAAGCCGGCGGCCATCCACATGACCAGGAAGCCGGATACCAGGAACGCAAAGGTGTTGAAGACGAAAGCCGTCTCTGCGGAGACCTCCGCGCGGGCCGGCGCGCTGGCGACCAGCACAGCTGCGGCGGCGAGGCCCGCGAGGCCAAGCTTGCGGCCGAAAGAAGTGCCCATAACTCTCATTTCCCTAAATCCCTTCTACAGAGCCTCAGCATTGGTCTCGCCGGTGCGGATGCGCACGGCGTGGCCAACGTCGAGAACAAAGATTTTTCCATCCCCGATCCGGCCGGTGTTGGCCGAATTCTGAATGGTCTCCACCACCTGCCCGACGGCGTCGTCGGACACGGCAACCTCGATTTTCACCTTGGGAAGAAAGTTCACCGAGTACTCCGCGCCGCGGTAGATCTCGGTCTGGCCCTTCTGTCGGCCATAGCCTTTCACTTCACTGACCGTGAGGCCCTCGATCCCAATTCCCGTGAGTGCTTCTCTCACATCATCCAGCTTGAACGGCTTGATGATGGCCATAACCATCTTCATGCGCCGGTATCCCCTCTTCCTCTGTCGCACCGGTGTTTTCCAGACGGTCCCCGGTGCAGTTGAGCCGCCTGCCGGACAAAGTCCGGAACGCTATGCCGCCGCCCGAAAACGCCGGCACTTGGCCTCACAGAGTCAAGAAGCGTGCCAAGTCGCATCGTCTGCATAAAAACGACTGGATTCCGCCATTTCGGCTGCGTCGCCGACGGCCGGCTGCTCAAAAGGAGATCGTTTGCGTGCGCCTATTTTTTAGGCAGGAGTTAAGGGTTGTCTAAAAATTGTGCACCGCGATACGACAGATTCGGAAAGCCCGCGGCGCCGGGCCGTCGCCCTGCGGCAAGCGGCGTCTGGACAAGCCCGGCTGGCGGCGTAAAGCTGCGGAATCGGCGGAAAAGGAAGGAATTCATGGCACAGGACGAGGCAGCCCCGAAAACAGGGTCGCGGGACGCGGAAGTGCTGGTCGCAGGGGGCGGCATGGTGGGCCTGGCCTTCGCCGTGGCCCTGGCCGAGGCCGGGCTGGAGGTCGTGGTGGTCGACCACATGGATCCGGCGCAGTTCCGTGAGGAGGCCTTCGACGGCCGCTCCTCGGCCATCGCCCGGGGCTCGCAGCAGGCCCTGGAGGTGTTGGGGCTGTGGCAGGACATGCTGCCGGCGGCCGCGCCGATCCTCGACATCCGCATCTCCGACGGGCGTTTAGGCACCTTGCGGCGCGGCGGCGCCTCGGCGCTGCACCTGCACTTCGCCAGCGAGGACGTGGCGCAGGATACGCCGGAGGCGGGGGCTGCCCCCCGGCCGCTGGGCTACATCGTCGAGAACACGGCGATCCGGCGCGCCGGCCTGGACAGGGTGCGTGACTTGAAGACCCTCGATTTCCGCGCGCCCGCGCAGCTCGCCGGGGTGACGCGCGGTTCGGGCGGCGTCGAGGCGCGCCTGGCCGACGGTTCGGTGATCAAGGCGCGCCTGCTGGTCGCCGCCGACGGGCGCCGCTCGGCCCAGCGCGAGGCGGCGGGCATCAAGGTGATGGAGATCGACTACGGCCAGACCGCCATCGTCGCCACCGTCGCCCACAGCCGGCCGCACCACGGCGTGGCGCACGAGCATTTCCTGCCTTCGGGTCCCTTCGCCCTGCTGCCGATGACCGATGCCCCCGGCGAAAGGAAAGAGGGCGAGAAGGGCGAGACGGTACACCGCTCCTCCCTGGTGTGGACGGAGAAACGCCACCTGGTGGCGGCCATGATGGCGGTCGACGACGCGGCCTTCGCCGCGGAGCTGCAGCGCCGCTTCGGCGACTCCCTGGGCCGGCTTTCGCTGTGGGGCGGGCGGCGCTGGTCCTATCCGTTGTCGCTGCTGCACGCCGAACGCTACATCGACACGCGCCTGGCGCTGATCGGCGACGCGGCGCACGGTATCCACCCCATCGCCGGGCAGGGCCTGAACCTGGGTCTGCGCGACGTGGCGGCGCTGGCGGAGTGCATCGTCGATGCCCGCCGCCTGGGCCTCGACATCGGCAGCGCCACGGTGCTGGAGCGCTATCAGCGCTGGCGGCGCTTCGACAACATGGCGCTCATCGCCGCGACCGATTCCCTCAACCGGCTGTTCTCCAACGACCTGCCGCCGGTGCGTCTGCTGCGCGACCTGGGCCTCGCCGCGGTGAACCGCGTGCCGCCGCTGAAGCGCTTCTTCATGCGCCACGCCATGGGCCTGGTCGGCGATCTGCCGCGTCTGGTAAAGGGCGAAGCGCTTTAGTCAAAGAAAGTCAAGGGCGGGGAAGGTCAAGGGCGGGACGTTCTAGATCTCCCGGCCCAGCAGCGCCTCTTCCAGGGGGAAGGTCGACAGCAGTTCCGCGCCGTTCCCGGTGATCAGCACCTGCTGCTCCAGTTTGACACCCTCGTGGCCGCCTTCCTCGCCGATGTAACTCTCGACGCAGACCGCCATGCCGGCCTCGAAGACACCGTCATAGCCGGCGGCGTCGTAGTCCTGCAGGTAGACCACGGCGGGATACTCGTCGCAGAGGCCGACGCCGTGCACCACGACGGAATAGCGGTTGGCAGCGCAGCTTGCCGGCAGCTTCCAGGCGCGCTCGGCCAGCTCGCGGTAGCCGAGGCCGGGTTTCAGGAGTTCCATGTTGAACTGGATCTGCTCGGCGGCCAGGCGGTAGAGGCGGCGCTGCTCGTGGCTCGCCTTGCCGTCGCCGCAGAGGAAGGCGCGCGAGACGTCGGCGCAGTAGCCGTAGGGGCCGATCATGTCACTGTCGAAGCTGACCATGTCGCCGGCTTCGATGATCCCCTCGCCGCATTCGTGGAACCAGGGATTGCTGCGCCCACCGGCGGCCAGCAGCCGGGTCTCGATCCACTCGCCGCCCTCAGCGGCGTTCACCTGGTTCAGGATCGACCACAGCGCGTTCTCGCTCATGCCGGGGACGAGGGCTTCGCGCATCGCGCCCATGGCCCGGGCGCAGACGGCGACCGAGGCGCGCAGGCAGGCGATTTCTTCCGGCCCTTTCAGGCGGCGCGCGCGCTCCAGCACTTCCTGGCCGTCGAAGACCTCGATGCCCTCGGCCCGCAGCGCGGCTATGCCGCGGAAGTCGCACTTGTCGACGGCGAGGCGCCGGTTGCCGGCGCCGTGGCGGGCGACCAGGTCGGCGATCTCCGCCGCCCAGCGCCCGGCGAGTTCCGCGCCCCGCTCGCCGGCGGCGAAGTAGTGCCAGGCCACGGCGGGGCGCACCTCGGCAATCACCTCGTTGCCGGCGGAGAGGTGGCTGCAGTTGTGAAAGTCGAAGAGCACCAGCGGCCCTTCGGCGGGCACGAAGACATAGCGCACCGCGTTGTGCAGGCACCACACCGCCATGTTGCGGGAGTCGCAGGCGTAGCGGACGTTGATGGGGTCGTAGAGCAGGGCGCCGGCGTAGTCGCGTGCCGTCAGCTCATCGCGCAGCCGCGCCAGGCGCCAGGCGCGCAGCGCCGGCAGGTCGATCTCACGGTCTGCGAGACGTTCGGAATTGAGGCTGTCGGGCGCCATGGCACGGCCTCCCCTTGACTGATGCGGCGCTTCAGCTTCGCATGTCTTGGGGGCAAGCCGTCTTGCCGCCCCGCGACACGGGGCAGGGCGGAATTACGCTAGCGATCGGGTTTGCGTCGGGCGTTAGGGATCGCGGCTGAGGCCCTTGGCGGCCAGGTTCTCGAGATAGGCCTGCCAGAGGGCGTCCTGGTCGCGGCCCAGGCGGTAGAGGTACTGCCAGGAGAAGATGCCGCTGTCGTGCAGGTCGTCGAACTTGATGCGCACCGCGTAGTTGCCCACCGGCACGATCTCCATGATGCCGACGTGGCGGCGTCCGGCGACGGTCTGCTTCTGGCCGGGCCCGTGGCCCTGCACCTCGGCCGAGGGGCTCTCGACGCGCAGCAGTTCGGCCGGATAGGTGAAGCTCTCGCCGCTGTCGAAGGCGACGTGCAGCGTCTTGTCCCCGGCGCTGTAGCGGATCTCCGTCGGCCAGTGCTCGGTGTCGAAGCCCTGGGCGGACTCTTCCTGCAGGACCTTGCCTCCAGACGCCGAATTGTCAGTCATCGATCTGGCGGGCCTCGTCGACCAGCATGATCGGGATGCCGTCGCGGATCGGGTAGGCGAGATGCGCCTGGCGGCTGATCAGTTCCTGCGCCTCGGCATCGTAGTCCAGCGGCCCCTTGGTCAGCGGGCAGACCAGAATTTCCAGCAGCTTGGGATCGACGGTGTGGGTCATGGGCTTGTCCTGACGCCCCCTTCGGGGGCCTTGGGGTCAGTGGTGCTTGCTCTCGGTCGCGCCGTCGTGGTCGTGGGTGGCCATTTCCATGATGGCGGTCAGCGCCTCGGCGCGCTCGGTGAGCGTCATGGATTCCAAGAGCGCCTGCTTCTCCGGCGCGCCCAGCGGGCAGATCATCGCCAGCGAGGTCACCAGGCGCTCGTCGCTGGTCTGCTCGATGGCTTCCCAGTCGCCTTCGATGGAGTTGGCCTCGAAGTAGGCGTTCAGCACCTTCACCAGGCGCTCTCGGTCGATCTCGCCCTTGTCCTCGCTCATGTCCTCGGCGAAGCGCGTGTAGTCCGGCTCCACCAGGCGATAGCTGCCGGACGGCAGCTCGCGCGTCACGTCGAAGCGGATGAGGCCCGACAGCGTCACCAGGTAGCGACCGTCGTCGGTTTCGTTGAAGGAGGTCACGCGCCCGACGCAGCCGGTCTCGTAGACCTTCGGCGTCTCCTCGTCGCGGCACTCCTCGCAAGGCTGGATCATGCCGATCAGCCGGTTGCTCGCCATGGCGTCGTCGAACATCGCCAGGTAGCGCGGCTCGAAGATATTGAGCGGCAGGCGCCCGCCGGGCAGCAGCAGCACGCCTTCCAGCGGGAAGATCGGTAGGACCTTCGGCAGGTCTTCGAAAGCAGGATCGAAGGCGGTGCGGCTCATGAGAACATCTGGCTATGCCAACCGGGGTCAGGCGAACAGCAGGGAGGACAGTTGCCGCCGGGTCTCGATGGTCAGCGGATCGGTCGGCCCCCAGGCCTCGAAGAAGGTGACCAGCTGCTTGCGCGCGCCTTCCTCGTTCCAGTTGCGGTCGCGGCGGATGATCTCCAGCAGCTCGTCGGCGGCGGCCTGGCGCTGGTTGGCACCGTGCAGGGCCATGGCCAGGTCGAAGCGTGCCTGGTGATCGTTGTGGTCGGCGGCGACCTTTTCCATCAGCTGCGGGATCTCGCCGGCATCGGCGGCCTGTTCCTGCAGGTTGATCTGCGCGGCGACCGAGGCGAAGGCGGGATCGGCGCGCATCTTGTCGTCCAGGCCCTCGTAGACCTCCCGCGCGGTGTCGAGATCGTCCTTGGCCAGGTAGCAGGCGATCAGCCCGGCCAGGGCCGCGGCATTCTCCGCGTCGTGCTGCAGCACCTGGCTGTAGATGGCTGCGGCGGTGTCGGCATCGCCGGCTTCCAGCGCCCCCTGGGCCTGCTCGAGGGCCTGCTCGATGGGGCTCGGCCCCTGGCCCGCGGCACCGGCCTGGCGCAGCCGCTCGACGAAGGCCTTGATCTCGCTTTCCGGCTGCGCGCCCTGGAAGCCGTCGACCGGCTGGCCCTGGAAGAAGGCGTAGACCGTGGGGATCGACTGGATGCGCAGCTGGGCGGCGAGCTGCTGGTTCTCGTCGACGTTGATCTTGACCATGCGCACGGCGCCGCCGGCTGCCTTCACCGCGTTTTCCAGCATCGGGCCAAGCTGCTTGCAGGGGCCGCACCAGGGCGCCCAGAAGTCGACGATCACCGGCACCGTCATGGAGGCGTCGATGACGTCGTGAGCGAAAGCCTGCTGGTCGCTGTCCTTGATGGCGTCGGCGCCGGCCTGTCCTGCGCCCCCGGGGCCGCCAGGGCCGTTGGGTCCGCCGATGATCGGTTCCATACCTATGTTCCGTTCTGACTGCTGAATTTACGTCCCGCCGCCGGGGTTTCCGGCCGCCGTGGACAGTTCCACACCATAAATGGCGGCTTTCGGGTCCGAGGGCAAGCCCACCCGCCCCAAAGGGGCCGTTTCCCGGGGCCTTTCGGGCCTAGCCGGCGGCGCCCATGTCCAGCATCTGGGGGGCGTGGCCCTCGGCTTCCAGGAAGCGGACCAGGTTCTCGGGCGAGACCGCGGTGGTCATGGTGTTGACCAGGGGGTGGCAGTTCACCGGCCCGCCGTCCATGACGCCCGTGTCCAGCACCATGGTGACCTCGTGGTTCTTGTCGTTGATCACCGCGAAGGGGGTTACCGAGCCCGGCAGCACGCCCAGGTAGGTCATCAGGCGCTCGGCGCTGCCGAAGGAGAAGCGTCCGGCCTCCAGGCGCTGGCCCAGGGCCTTCAGGTCGACCTCGCGGTCCTCCAGGCAGGTGACCAGCCACATCCTGCCCTTCTTGTTGCGCAGGAAGAGGTTCTTGATGTGGGAGCCGGGCAGCTCGCCGCGCAGGGCCTTGGCCTCCTCCACCGTGAAGACCGGCGGGTGGGTCACGGTCTGGGCGGTGATGCCCAGCTCTTCCAGGCGCGCCAGCAGCGCCTCGGGCGAGGTCGGCAGGGTGGCCTCAGCGCTCTCAGTCTCGGACATGATCGTCTACCTTTTCCGGTGCTTTTTCCAGAACCCCTTCGCAGCCTGGGGCCGTAGCAGACTGGCGGCGGTTTGTCACCCTGCCGGGCGCGATTCGGGCCGCTCTGGAGCCGGTTTTCCCTCTATTTTCCGGGCTTTTAAGTCTTGAGTAGCACTCAGCGCCTAGTCTGGTCCCCGGCCCTTCCCGGGGTGGCTTCCGGCCGCCTCAATGAGGGGCTTGCAAAGTCCTCAGAAAGCGGGTATCCACCCGCTCTCCGGTGCGGGCGTAGCTCAGGGGTAGAGCACAACCTTGCCAAGGTTGGGGTCGTGAGTTCGAATCTCATCGCCCGCTCCAATTTCCCGCCTTTGGGCGGGGTAAGTGCAGAAAAGGCGGCCTTCGGGCCGCCTTTTGCGTTTCTGATTTCCGTGCTTGAGAAGCCGCCGCCGACCGATTCGCCCCGTCCTTCCACAAGCCTTGAGCCCCTGCTGGATACATAGGAAGACGTTCTCTTGCCCGCAGGGGCGAGCAGCAAGCCCGGGGGTTTCTGGAGTGCATGCCGGATCAACCGGCCGAGAGTGAATCAAGGCGGGGCCGATGCTAAGCTGCCGTAAGAATGGGGTCGGTACCGCCGATTGGGTGCGCCGACGGCGATCTGGCCTGACTTGATGGCAAAATGAGCAACGCGTTCCAGATTTGGCGGATCTCGCGCGAGTCGCAAAACCCATCGCTGACCATTTGTCCGGTGAAAGAGCTTTCGAACCAGCGATGAAAAATGAAAACTTGCCGGCGCTGCGATACGTGCTTTCCGCAGGCAGAACGGGCACCGTTTTTCTCGAGCGGCTGATGAACCGCCAGTTTGCCGGGACGGTTACCGCGGCCCATGAGCCCGCCGAGACCCGCTATCAGATGATGCTGGGTAATCTTCGCAACGACTGGGGCCTCGGCGGAGGCCTTCTCAAGTGGCTGTTCGAGCGCGCGCGGACCGCGCGTGTTGATGAAGCCGGCGGCGTCTACGTCGAGATCAATCCCTTTCTCTGCGCGATTACCGACCTCTTGCCGCAGCAGGGCCGGCCGCTGAGGGTCGTGCATGTGGTCCGCGACCCCGCGAGCTGGGCACGCTCGATAGCCACATTCAAGGCCTCAGACCGCTATCGCGCGGTCATCGACTGGCTCCCCTTTGCACGGCCTTACCCTTCACCGCGGCCCGCCGGCTGGAGAGCATGCAGCGACTACGAACGCGCTCTGTGGCGCTGGAACTGGTGCAATCAGCGGATCCACAACCTGCGCGCCCAGACGACCAGCTTCGCACTCGTGCGCTATGAAGACCTTTTCTCCCAAGATGAAGCGGTCCGCGCCGTCGCGTTTCAAGCCATTTCAGATTGCCTCGACTTGCCCGGTCTGCTGGAAGCGGGACCCGCCGACTTGAACAACAAGGAAAACCCCTACGCATGGGTCGGTCAGCCCGGTGACCGGCAAGCGGCTGGGCGGATTTGCGGCGTTCTGGCGCGTCAGTGCGGCTATGATTATTAACAGGCGCAAGCTGCTCCTGGCGGGGCTGATCAGTGCGGGCGCCCTCGCCTTGTTGCTGCATCTGGCGGACTTCACCTTTCTCGATCTCGAGCGGCGAAATCTCCCTTGGCTCGCGGGGCTTCTTTGCGCACACCTGGTGATGATCACCGGCAGGGGAATTCTGCTGCGCACCCTGGCACCGAGGGTCGATCGCGCCGGGCAGCTGTGCTGGGTTCAACTTGCCGCACGTCACCAAGCTGTTTTCACCCTGGCTCCAAGCGGGTTCGGCGATCTCGGCTTTCCGCTCCTGGCCAAGCACATCACGGGGCTGGCCGGTAGCACCGCATTGCGGATCATCGCGCAGTGCCGGCTGCGCGATACGATAGCCCTGGCGGCGATCGGACTCCTGGGCGTTGTCCTCATCGGTATCCCCGTTGGTTTCGGGTGGCCGGTCATCCTATTCACCCTTCCGCTGATCTGGTTCGCCGACGAGCTGGCGGTGATTTTCCTGCGTGTCGTCACCTTGGCTGTCCCGAAGAGCCGGATCGCAACCTTTCTCCGCGAGGCGGCGCGCCAGGAAGACGTATCCCTTCGGGATCGCATGGTGCGGACCCTTCTGGTCGCGCTGGTGTGGAGCGCCGCGCTCGCCGGGGTCATGGCGGCTTTTCGTGTCCTCGGACTGCCGATCGGGCTGGGAGAGGCGATGCTCTTTATCGCCGCGGTAAACTTGGCCGGTGCCTTGGCGATCTCTATCGCGGGCCTCGGTGTTACCGAGGCAGGCGCCACCGCCGCGCTGGTCGCTGTCGGCATCAAGCTTGATGAGGCGGCATCCATCGCCTTGCTTGTCCGTCCGCTGCTGCTTGTTTCGGTCGTTCTGTCAAGCCTTGCTCTGGACTTGTCGATCGCAGCGATCAGGGTGCGGCGGAACGCCGGCGCTTCCACGCCGTGATTCGAAACAGCGGAATACCAAAGGGCACAGTTCGCTGCCGAACCCTCTGAAGATGACGGGCGGCATCGCGCTCTATGTCAAAGATCGTCGTAAGATGGTAGTCGCCTTGAAAGCCGGCAACGCGGCGACCTAAACGGTAAAACGCGTTTTCGGTGGGACCTGAGAGTATGAGAGTGCCGTCTGGAGCCAGGCGCTCGGCCAGCGCAGCTAAGAGATCGGCATAGTCTTCATTGTGTTCCAGAGAATCGATGGCGAATACGGCATCGTACCCGCCCTTGGGCGCCTCCTCCAGAGTCACGCGGTGGGCGCGCTCGTTGTTCGCGAGCAGGTAGTTGGCCGCGGCGGCGTCCTGTTCCACGAAATCATAGTCGCCGGCGAACTTCAGGAGATGTGATAGCTCGCCGACAGACGACCCGAAGTCCAGGACGCGGCGGCAGTCGGGTACGAATTGTGCCGCCAGCTCGGCTGCAACGAACAGCCTCTGCCAGCTCACGAAGGCGGCAAGGAAGTTTGAGTGCAGATAGGAGGGAACGCAGGACTCTTCCCATTCAGCGAAATTCTTCTCTACGTCGATGGCATGGCGCAGGACGCGCCGGCGTTCGCGGATGTGGGAAAGCATGGACGTCATGATCTCTCCGACCCGTCATGATCATCTGTTGCCAAGGTCTTGAAGCGGTTGATGCGGGGGTGGATCGGAGTTCGCGGCGTACGGGCGACATCGTGATGGGAAAAAGCCAGCAAGAGCTGAAAGCCAAGCAACAGGGGCGTGACGCTCAGCATCACCGTCCCCGTGGTCGCAGGCTCTCCAGAGCGTGCACTTTCCATCCAGGTGAGCGCCCCGAACATCGCTCCCGAAAAGCACAGCGCCGCTCCGCCCAGTAGGTAGAGCGAGGCGATGTCGAAGCCTCTCAGGAAGTAGTTGTAAAAGAGACGCTTCGTAAAATTGCGCAGATGCAGGAAGGGAAAGGTAATCAGCGAATGCCCGATATTCAGGTGGCTGTCTTCGTTGCCGTAACGGGTCTCGATCGGCTGCTCGATGACTCTGGCGCCAAAGGAATTGAGCCTGAAGAGCATGTCGGACTCGAAGAAGTATCTTTCATGCAGTTTTTGCAGCGGCAGGATGGCCGCCACATCGGCGTGTATGGCGGTGAATCCGTTCGTCGGATCGGAAACGTTCCAATAGCCCGAAGAAACCCGCGACATCAGAGTCAGCCCTGCATTGCCGAACAACCGGAGACCGGGCATGGCGCGGACCCGTTCTATGTCGAAGAAGCGATTGCCCTTAACGTAGTCGGCCTCGCCGCTCAGGATCGGGGCGGCCATGGCGGGAATGAATGCGGGGTTCATCTGATTGTCGCTGTCCAGCTTAACGATCACCCGTGCACCTTTCTCGATCGCACGGAGGTAGCCGGAAATCGTCGCCGCACCAACACCTCTGTTTTTCTCATGGCGAAGGACCTCGACACGCTTCTCCTGCGAGGCCAGTTTGCGCAGGACGTCGATCTGGTTGTCTCCGCTGGCGTCATCGACACAGATGATTGCGCCGACCTCTCCAGGCACAGCCCTGACGACCTCTTCGATCGTTCCCGCGCTGTAATAGCAGGGGATGACGACGGCGATGTCGGCGCCCTTGTTTCCCTGATCCGCTTCGCTCATCGCCTATTCCTTCTTGCGCCTGAATGCAGCGAACCCCTTCGGCGCGGAGGGTAGCTGCTCATAGTTGCGCCAGGTCGCTTCGAATGCCGCCTGCTCCAGATAGAAATCCAGGAAGTCGAATCTGCTGCTGCCGATCGCGTGACGGAAGTCCTGCTCGTCGACCAGCACGAGGTCCGGTGCCAAGGCCAGGTCGCGCTGCAGGGCTTCACGCGCTTTCTTCTCCGCAAAAGCCAGGGTTGCGGGATCGGTATCTCCTCCTGACTCTCTCAGACGAACCACGGCGGGCAGGAATATCGCACTGTTGCTTGCCGAAGCCCAGGTCCGCTCGGCGTAGAGCGCTGTGGGAAAGCCCGGGTAGGGATGAGTCGAAATGGCGAGAAATGAACCGTCTTCCGGTACGTTCGCCTTCACGAAAGAGATTACCGAATGAATTTGCTGACCGAATTTTCCGTCCTCGGAGCGGGCCTTGAGTCTGAAGATCGATTCCGCCATGTCCTGTGTCAGGAAGATGGTCACCAGGCCGATGGCCAGGAACTTCCAAGGCTTGCCCAGGCCGGGAATTCCGATGACGGCGGCAATCGCCAGCAGAGCATAGGCCGGGTAGACATGGTAAGTGTAGTACTTCGCCTGCAATGCGGCAGCGCCGAAGAACCCGATTGCTGCCAAGACCAGCACAACGCCGCGCGGCGAGGGGTTGAAGCGCAGCACGATCAAGGCAGCTAAAGCCGGCAGAGCGAACTTCTCGGCAATCGGCATCGCAAGGCCGCCGAGCGACCGCGCAAAAGCCCAGTACACGCGCGAGATGTCCGGTGCTACCTCGAACAACCAGGGCCCTGCCAGCACAAACAGAGCGATCGCATAGGCGACGATGGCGAGGATGGCGCCCAGCGCTTCCGGGCGAAACAGGTTCGACAGCGACCGCGTGCGCCACCACAAGGCTGCTTCCAGCAGGAGAGGCACGAGGACGAAATAGGGCTTGAAAGCGACGCCGACAGCGGCGGCCGCGCCCAGGACGAGGGCCCCGATGGGAGTGATCGGCCGTCCCTCCATGCGGTGGGCGACGGCAAAGAGGTAGGGAAGTAAAAGCAGGACCGCCAGGTGCTCGCGTTGGCCGAAATCCCTGTCGACTGCGACGGCCAGAAGGTAGACACCGAGCACCACGAAAAGCGCCTGCTCAGCTAGGGACGCACCCTGGCGGGCGAGGAAGCGGTTCGACACGATGAGCGCAGCGCCGATGCCCAGCGTGACCAGCAGGCGGAAGCAGGGAATAACCGGAAGCCCTGAAAAGTCGGAGAGCAGGTTGGGGATCATGGAGATCCACCAGATCAGTGGTGGATTGGCGGTGATGATGTCCTGCCCGAACTCCGCGCCGCCCAGCATCAGATCCGATGAATAGAGGATCCAGCCGACGTCGTGGTTCAGATAGACTGACGCCTGCCCCAGCAGGCCGGCGGCGAGAACAGCCGTCGGCAGCGCGATGAAAACGATGAGCCGCACTGGTTTCTGCAGGTTTTGTGAGTCCTCCGTAGTCCCTTGCAAGAAACGCTCCTGCCCTGATCGTGGTCCAAGCGGCCGGCGGCGTGGCTTCCGCAGCGCACAGACAAAGCATCATACATTACCGACTCCGGCGTTTACGAAATATGAGTTGATTGCGCCGCCTGGCGGTAGCGGTCCAGCCTGTCGGTTGCTCAGCAATCATTGCGGTGAATGCAAAAAAGGCGGCCTTCGGGCCGCCTTTTGCGTTTCCGGGTGATCTCCGGGCCGGGGCTCAGGGCGCTTCATCGGCTTCGGCGAAGGCGGCGAATTCCTCGCGCAGCCAGGCCTCGAACTTCTGCACCTTGGCGGTCTTGGGGCGCTGCGCCGAGGTCACCAGCCAGTAGGCGTAGCCGGTCTTGTGGCGGCCGGGAAAGGGCGCCACCAGCTGGCCCTCGGCGAGGGCGTAGGCGGCCAGGGTCGGCCAGGCCAGGAAAACGCCCTGTCCGGCGATGGCCGCCTGCAGGCAGAGGCCGGCGTCCGAGTAGAGCGATCCCTCGGTCAGCTCCAGGCCGCTCAGCCCTTCCGGCGCCAGCCAGGCCTCCCAGGTGAACATGGCGCCGCGGTCGCGCAGCACCGGGATGCTGGCCAGGTCCTCGGGCCGCGTCAGGGTCTCGGCAAGCGCCGGGCTGCACAGGGGAAACACCACCTGGTCCAGCAGGTGCGCCGCCGTGACGCCGGGCCAGCCGCCGCTGCCGATCCGCACCGCCAGGTCGATGTCGGCATGGTCCAGGTCGACCAGCCCGGTGGAGGCGTCGATCCGCAGCCTCAGTTCGGGCGCCCGTTCGGTGAAGCGGCTGAGGCGCGGGACCAGCCACTTGGCGGCCAGGATCGGCGGCACCGAGACGGTCAGGGTGTTGGCCGTTTCGTCGCGGCCGAGGGCCGCCGCCGCGGCCAGATGGCGAAAGCCCTCCTGCAGGTGCGCCAGCACCTGGCGGCCGAAGGCGGTCGGCTCTAGGCCCTTGGGGCCGCGGACGAAGACGGCCTGGCCCAGCTGGGCCTCGGCCTTCAGCACCTGATGGCTGACCGCGCCCAGGGATACGCCCAGCTCCTCGGCGGCCGCGGTCAGGCTGCCCAGGCGGCCGGCGGCCTCCACCGCCCGAAGCGCGTTGAGATACAGGCGCGACAGCTCACTCATATAGAAAATTTATATGAGTTCAGGCAAAAACGGCAGTGAAATAGGTATGAGCCTATTTCAAAATTATAGGCATGGTTTGGAGCATTCAGATCCCCTGGCTGCCTTGGCCCGGCCTCCCCCGGCGGCCGCGGCACGCCCGGCGGCCGGCCGGCGGGGCGGGGGGCGCCGCCCGGCGGGGGGGGCCGCTCTCGGCCCCCGGCCCCCCTGGGGGCGTGCCGGGGGAGCTGGACGACCTGCCCATCGACCCCCGTGCGCTGGCCGACGAGTAGGTATATTGTCTCTACCTAGACGGTGTGGCGCAGGTGGAAGGACTTGGGCCGGGTCAGCATCTCGTAGCCGACCTGCGACAGGGTGGCGCCGCGCCCGGTGTCCTTCACGCCGGTCCAGGCCAGCATGGGGTCCAGGTAGTCGGCGCGGTTCATGAAGACGGTGCCGGTCTCGACCTCGCCGCCGATGGCCTCGGCCGCGGCCAGGTCCCGGGTCCAGATCGAGGCGGTGAGGCCATAGGCGGAGTCGTTCATCAGGCGCACCGCCTCCTCGTCGCCCGAGACCTTCATGATGCCGACCACCGGGCCGAAGCTCTCCTCGGTCATGACCGACATGTCGTGGGTGACGCCGGTCAGCACCTGCGGGGCCAGGTAGGGCGTGTCCGGCTTGTCGGCGGGGAAGTCCTTGGGGTCCAGGTGGGCGGTGGCGCCGGCCTGCACGGCGGCGGCGATCTGGCCGCGCACGAAGTCGGCGGCGGAGGTCTTCACCATCGGCCCCAGGGTGGTCTCCGGGTCCAGCGGGTCGCCCAGCACGTAGCCGCGGGTCAGCTCGACGAACTTCTCGACGAAGGGGTCGAAGAGGCTGTCGTGCACGTAGACGCGCTCGATGCCGCAGCAGGATTGGCCGGAATTGAAGAAGGCGCCGTCCATGATGTTCTCGGCGGCGAAGTCGATGTCGGCGTCGGCGCGCACATAGGCCGGGTCCTTGCCGCCCAGCTCCAGCCCGACGCCGATGAACTGCCCGGCGGCGGCCTGCTCGATCACCTTGCCGGCCTCGACCGAGCCGGTGAAGTTCACCTGGTCGGCCAGCCGCGCGGCGATGATCTTGCCCACCTGGCCGTGGCTGAGGCAGAGGTTGGTGAAGAGGCCCTCGGGCAGGCCCGCCTTGTCGGCCGCCTGCTGGAAGCGCTCGCCCACCAGCAGGGTCTGGGCGGCGTGCTTCAGCACCACGGCGTTGCCGGCCATCAGCGCCGGGACGATGGAGTTCACCGCCGTCAGGTAGGGGAAGTTCCAGGGCGCGATGGTCAGCACCACGCCCAGGGGCTCGCGCTTGATGTAGCGCTTGAAGCCGTCCTTGGGGTCGGGGACCACCGGGGCGAGGGACTGCTCGGCGATGCCGATCATGCCGCGGGCGCGCTCCTCGAAGCCGCCCAGCTCGCCGGCGCCGAACTTCACCGGACGGCCCATCTGCCAGGCCAGCTCCGGGATGATGTCGTCCTTCAACGCCAGCATGGCGTCGGTCAGCGCGCTGCAGTAGCGCGCGCGCTCGGCGATGGGCAGGCGCGCCCAGTCGCGCTGGACCAGGCGGGCGCGCGCGAAGACCGCCTCCACCTGGTCGTCGCCGGCCACCGGGCGGCGGGCGTATTCGCTGTTGTCGACGGGGGAAATGCAGATGGTCTCGGTCACGGTGGAACTCCCAGAACAACCCCTGTTGGGAACTCGGCTGCCCGGAAACGTTCTCCGGGGCCGTCCCTCTCTTCATGATGCGGCGGTTCGATAGCACGACTTGACCCGCTTTTGCATCGCTCACGCGACGCAGGGCGGCTATGCGTTCAGCTACTCAATCGAAACGGAAGGCCGAGAGCGCGACTTCCATGACCCGGTCGGTGAAGTCGCGCCGCCCGGGGCCGCCGGCGCCGGCCGCCACCATGAGGGGAAGCAGGTGCTCCTCCTGCCCGCGCGGGTGGGACTGCAGGCCGCCCGGCGCCTCGGCCCAGGCGTCCAGCGCTTGTGCGCGGGCCGCCGGATCGGCGGCGTTTGCCGTCAGCCAGGCGTCGAAGCTCTGCGAAGGCGCGGTAAAGCGCGGATCGCCGTAGCCGCGCATGTTGTGGAAGCTCATGCCGGAGCCGAGGATCAGCACGCCCGCCTCGCGCAGGGGGGCCAGGGCGCGCCCGGCGGCCAAGTGCGCGGCCGGGTCCAGGTCGGCGCGCAGCGACAGCGCCACCACCGGCACATCGGCCTCGGGGAAGACCAGCTTCAGCGGAATGAAGACGCCGTGGTCGAAGCCGCGCCTGGCGTCTTCGGCGGCGGGCAGCCCCGCGTCCTGTAGCAGCGCGGCGACCCGCGCGGCCAGCGCCGGGTCGCCCGGGGCCGGATAGGTCAGCTGGTAGGTGTGCGGCGGAAAGCCGTAGTAGTCGAAGATCAGCTCCGGCGCGGCGGCGCTGGTGACGGTGAAGGTGGGCGCCAGCCAGTGGGCGGAAACCACCAGCACCGCCTTGGGGCGCGCCGGCAGTCCGGCGGCGAGGCCGCGCAGGTAGGCGGCCATGCGGTCCCAGGCGTCGGGCGGCGTCCAGTCCATGAAGAAGCAGGGGCCGGCGCCGTGCGGCAGGAAGAAGCTGGGCAGTGGTGGGGCGGTGTCTTGCGGCATGGGGCCTCGCGCGGCGGGAAGACTTCAAGATATAGGCGCGGGCGCGGCAATTGCCATGCCGGCCCCGTTCCACCTCTCAAGGTCGTTTGACACGCCCATTTGACAGGCGGGGGCAAAGCATCGGACAAAGAAGGACCCCTTTCCCGCCGAGAGGTCATGTCATGTCCCAGTCACGCCTGCCGCTCTGGCAGCGTCTTCTCATCACGGTTCTGGTGATGCTGGCGGCGAGCTATATCGCCGGCCTGATCTGGAACGCCGTCTTCGGCTTCGCCCTGCCGCCCTATGTCGCCGGGGTCATCGGCGGCTTGAGTGCGATCCCGGTTTGGGACCTGCTGCAGCGTATCCGCCCGAACGGCTGAGCCTTAGGGACCTAAGCCGCCTCGACCGTCTCCAGGATGGCGTCGCGCACCGCTGTGACGCGCTCGCGCAGCTGGCCGAGCTCACGGGCGCTGCATTGCGTGGCGGCCAGGACCGACTTCGGCACCTGCTTCGCCTTCTCGCGCAGCCGCCGTCCCTTCGGGGTCAGGCGGATGGTGACCTGCCGCTCGTCCTCGCGGCTGCGCTCGCGGCGCAGCAGTTCCGCGGTCTCCATGCGCTTGAGCAGCGGCGTCAGGGTGCTGGATTCCAGCATCAGCTGGGCGCCCAGGCTGCCGACGCTGCGGGCGTCCTCTTCCCACAAGGCCAGCAGGACCAGGTACTGCGGGTAGGTCACGCCCAGGCGGTCCAGCAGCGGCTTGTAGGCGCGGTTCAGCGCGTGCGCCGTCGAATAGACGGCGAAGCAGAACTGCTCGTCCAGCCCCAGGGAGTCGGTCTTCTTCGCGGCCATGAGTCGTCTCCGAGAATCCATTCTTCTCCTCAAATATATGCGCCAATAGATCGCGCGCAAGCTAATCGCGCAGAAAATACATGTTGCTTATCAGGGTGTTGCGAAAAAGTTGGATTATGCCTATTGCACGATTAGATCGCGCACGACATATATTCTGCATCCCAAGGCGGAATGGCTCCGCCGGAAAGGCAGAACAGGAGTACGCGAGATGAAGGTTCTCTACACGACCGAAGCCAGCGCCACCGGGGGCCGTACCGGCTCCGCCGCGACCAGCGACGGCGCTTTTTCCGTTGCCCTGACGACGCCGAAGGAGCTCGGCGGCCCGGGCGGCGAGGGCAACAATCCCGAGCAGCTCTTCGCCGCCGGCTACTCGGCCTGCTTCCTGGGCGCGGTGAAGTTCGTCGGCGCCCAGAAGAAGGTGAAGATCGCCGAGGACAGCAAGGTGACCGCCACGGTCGGCATCGGTCCGCGCGACGACGGCGAGGGCTTCGGCCTGGATGTCGCCCTCGCGGTCAGCCTGCCGGGCCTGGAGCGTGACGTCGCCCAGGCGGTGGTCGACCAGGCGCATATCGTCTGCCCCTACTCCCACGCCACCCGCAACGGCCTGGATGTGCGCGTGACCCTGGTTTAAGGCCGCAAGGCCCCCTAAGTAAGGAATGACAGACAGACGCAAGGCCGGGGCGCGGCAGGAACCCGTTCCGGCTTTTGCGTCACTTGCCGTTACCTGAAGGGAGGACTGCGCGATGGCCGAAACCGTTCTCATCGTCGGCGCCGGGGCGGGGCTCAGTGCCTCGGTGGCGCGGCGCTTCGCCAAGGATGGGGCGCAGATCGCCCTGGCGGCGCGCAATACCGACAAGCTGGCCGACCTGGCCGGGGAGCTGGGGGCCGGGGTCTATCCCTGCGACGTCACGGAGCGGGCGGCCGTTGATGCCATGGTGGGCGCGGTGACCCGGGACCTGGGCGTGCCGGACGTGGTGCTGTTCAACGCTTCGGGCCGCCAGCGCGGCCCCTTCACCGAGCTGGACCCCGAGGCGGTCAAGCAGGCCCTGCTGGTGTCCTGCTACGGCGGCTACCTGCTCTGCAATGCCGTGGTGCCGGCCATGCTGGAGCGCGGCAGCGGTACCATCCTGCTGACCGGCGCCTCGGCCAGCGTAAAGGGCTATCCGCGCTCGGCGCCCTTCGCCATGGGCAAGTTCGGCCTGCGCGGCCTGGCCCAGTCCCTGGCCCGCGAGCTGCAGCCCGAAGGGATTCACGTCGCCCACTTCGTCATCGACGGCGGTATCCGCTCGGCGGCGCGCCCCGACGACGGCCGCGACGCCCTGCTGGATCCCGACGCCATCGCCGAGACCTATTTCCAGGTCGCCCGCCAGCACCGCTCGGCCTGGACCTGGGAGGTGGAGCTGCGCCCCTGGGTCGAGAGCTTCTAGCCCCACCTCTCCATTCAGTCTTCAGGCGGTGAAGCCCCCGCCCCTAGGCGGTGAAGCCCCCGCCCCTAGGCGGTGAAGCCGTTGTGGATGGCTTCCAGCTTGTTGCCGAAGGGATCGCGCACGAAGGCGGCATAGACGTCGGCCTTGGGATAGCCCGGGCGCGGGCCCGGCGCGCCCTCGTCGCTGCCGCCGTTGTCGAGCGCGGCCTTGGAGAAGGCGTCGACCGCCTCGCGGCTGGCGGCGGCAAAGCAGATGTGGGTGCCATTGCCGGCGCTGGCCGCCTGCTTGTCGAAAGGCAGGATGATGACGAACTGCGGCACGCTGGTGCCGTAGGCGGCAAGCCCGTCCAGGGCGGCCAGGCAGTCGCAGCCCAGCGCCTTCATCACCGGGTCGTAGAACTTGCGGGCGGTTGCGATGTCGGGCACGCCGACGCTGGCATGATCGATCAGGGTCATGGTCGTTTTCCTATATTGAAAGGGAACAAGGGTCAGGGCGCGACGACGATCTCGCCGCGCATCATGGGGTGGAAGGCGCAGAGGTAGGCGAAGTTCCCGGCGGCGCCGAAGCTGGCGCGAAAGCTTGCCTGCCTGGCAAGCTCACCGCTGTCCCAGGCGCCGTCCACGTCGCTGGCGGTATGCGGGGCGAGATCCAGGTTCACCCACTCGACGCTGTCGCCGGGGCGCACCTCCAGGCGCTGCGGCCGGAAGGCGAAGTCCTCGATGATCACGCGGTGCAGCCTGGGCGCCCCGCCGCCGGCGGCGCCGGAAGAGCCCGGAAGCCCCCCCGACACCGGCCCGGCGACCAGCAGGGCCAGCAACGCCGTGACGGCGATGCGCGCCATGGTTCAGCCGCAGTTCAGCGAGGCGACCATGCCCTCGGCATGGCCTTCGTGGACCTTGAAGGTCACCAGGGCGTCGGACAGCAGGTCCTTCAGCTCCGGCACCGTGGCCTGGGGAATGAAGCTGCCTTCAACGGTCTGGTTGACGACCTGGTGATAGCCCAGCTCGTTGGTCGCGTAGGCGCAGTCGAAGGCCTGCCCCTTGAGGGCGACCAGCTCGGCGCGCTTCTGCCCGGCGCCCTTGACCAGAGCGCGGCTCAGGTCGTTGTCCTGGGGCGTCACCTTCAGCTTGGTGATCAGCGCCACGGCCTCGTCGTTCACCGCGCTGTGGTCGCGGATCATGGTGGCGGCGAAGTCGCGCACCGTCTCGTTCTCCGACAGGGCCAGCGCCAGGTGCGCATAGCGGATATCCAGGTTGCCGGCGGTGTAGGCGCTGTGGGCAATCTCCAGGTCGTTCATGGCTTTTTCGTCGGCCGAGGCGCAGCCCGCGGCGGCGACGGAGAGCACAGCGACGGTGGTAAGAAGCAATCTGCGGGGCATCTGTCTTTCCTTTTCTTGGGATAAGGGGATGCCTTGCCCGCCGCGCGGTCGGCGGCGCGCGGGGCGGGCGGTCCCCCCCCCCTGTCTGTTGAGACTCGGAAGTCAATTCCTGCCGACAGGGCGAAGCTGGGCCCGGAGGGACGATCAATCAATCTAGGCAGGAGAATGCGGGACTAGCGGCAGCTTGTTCGGGACGATCTGCAAAGAATCGCCGGTCTATGACCTCAGGCGCTGCGGCGCCGGTAGGCGGAGGGCGCGACCCCGAACTTGCCGGTGAAGGCCCGGCTGAAAGCCGCCGGCGACTTGTAGCCGGTCTGGCTGGCGACCTGCTGCACGCTGCTGGCGGGGCTGCGCTCCAGCAGCGCCAGGGCTTTCTGCAGACGCCAGTCGGCCAGGTAGGCCATGGGCCCCTGGCCGACCAGGGCGCTGAAGCGTTCGGCGAAACGGCTGCGCGACATGCCGACCTCGCCGGCCAGGCGGTCGACGGTCCAGGTCTCGCCCGGCTGCGCGTGGATCAGCTGCAGGGCGCGGCCGACCTGGCGGTCCCGGAAGGCCTCGACGAGGCGCTTCAGCTCCTCGCACTGCTCGACGCCGATCCGCAGCACCTCGATGAAGACGATCTCCGACAGGCGCGTGACCGCGGCGGTGCTGCCGATTTCCTCGGCGAACATGCGGCGCGCCACCAGGCGCAGCACCTCGTCCAGCCAGGGCTCGCGCGCCCGCATGGCCGCGGTGACCACCAGGGCCTCCGGCAGGGCGCGCAGCAGCGGGTGGTCGGCGGCGGCGCGGAAGGTGAAGTGGCCGCAGATCAGCTGGGTCGAGGCCTGCGGGTCGCCGTGCCCGACGACCAGCGCGCCCTCGCCGTCATAGCCGCTGTCCTTCAGGACGGTCTCCAGGTCGCTGGCATGGCGCCCGGCGCTGTCGGCCAGCACGTGGCTGCGCCCGCCCGGGATCAGGATCAGGTCGCCGGGGTTGAGCTCCAGCGCGGCGCCGGAGGCGAGGCGGACGTGGCAGCTTCCCTGGACCACCAGGTGAAAGCGCGCGGCCTGCGCATAGTCGGGCACGGCGATGGCCCAGGGGGCCGAGCAGTCGGTGCGGAAGTAGAGCGCGCCCTTCAGCTCCAGGGTGTCGAGGATATCGTTCAGAACGTCCATAGCGGCGGTGATCCCGGCCAATTCTTTGCGCCGCGTCCTGTCAGGAAGGACGCCAGCACATGAATTTAGGGCGTTCAGCGGGATTGGAAAGGGCGGGGTATCAGCGGGCTTCCCTGACCCGGGTCGTGCGGGCGGCGGACTTCTTGGGCGCCGGCTGGCGCTCCGGGCGGGCGCCGGCGCGCGGCTGGGTGCTGGCGCGGGCGCAGAGATGGAAGCCCAGATCGACGACCTTCTCCTCCGGCGGCTCGCCGGCGATGGTCTGGGCGATCATGTCCATGGCGGTGACGCCCATTTCATAGCGCTCGGTCGCCATGCTGGTGATCGGCGGCTCCGCCGCCGCCGACATCTCGAAGTCGTTGAAGCCGGCGATGGCCAGGCGCTCCGGCACCGCGATGCCCATGCGCTGGCATTCGAAGAGCGCGCCCAGGGCGACATCGTCGTTGTTGCAGAACACGGCGTCGATATCCGGGCGCTGCGCCACGATCTCGCGCAGCAGCTCGCAGCCGACGCGGACCGAGGAGGGCGCCTTGGTCTGGACGACGAGGCTGTCGTCGTCCAGGCCGTGCTCGGCCATGACGGCGCGGTAGCCGGCCATGCGGCGGTTGCTGCGCGGGTCCAGGCGGGCGGCCAGACAGGCGATGCGGCGGTAGCCCGCCTCCAGCAGGTGCTCGGTCATGGCCCGCCCGGCGGCGGGCTGGTCGAGGCCCACCATCATGTCGAAGGGATCGGGCCCCAGCTCCATGATCTGCACGATGGGCAGCTTCGCGGCGCGCAGCATCTCGGCCGCCGCCGCCGTCTGGTCAATGCCGGCCAGGATCAGGCCCGCCGGCGACTGACTGAGGAACAGGCGGATCAGGCGTTCCTCTTCCTGGGGCGAATAGCGGGTATTGGCGAACTGGACCTGCAGGTCGGTCTTCTCGGCGCGGTCGTGGATGCCGCGCAGCACATCGGCGAAGACGGAGTTGGTCAGCGAAGGGATGATCACGCCGACCACGTTCGTGCGCGCCGAGGCCAGGGCCCGGGCATGCAGGTCGGGGACATAGTCGAGGGCCTGCACCGCCGCGGCGATGCGCTTGCGCAGCGGCTCGGAGACGCGGGCCGGCTCACGCAGGGCGCGCGAGACGGTGATCGGGCTGACCCCCGCTTCCGCGGCCACGTCGGCAATTGTCGTACGGCCCTTTTTGCGTCGTGTCATGCGTACCCCTTGGTCAATCCCCCTGGTCATGGCGCCGCATTCCACCACTTTCCGCCAGGAAAGGCCAAATTGCTAGCGCTATCACGAATCTTCTTTCGGTTGGCTGTTCTGCGCGGCTGCTTCCGGCGGTCCCGGTGAGCGCTGCGGCGGGTGGCCACGGCGGGTTTTCCACCGGCCGTTCCGGCCGCCCCGCTTTCGGCCCTTAGATTTCGGTGCAGGAATGGTTTAGCGTGTGATTCAGGTGGTTTGCGTCGCCGCCGCGAGAGTCGGCGCCGCCGCCGCCCGGCAGAGTCACAGCATCACCGGCTAAGCAGACAGTCCATAAACTGCGGCAGGGGGAGAACGTCATGGCAGGCAAGAGCGCGCAAGCGCGGTCCCGACTCATCAGCCAGGTCGCGCAGGCGGTGGGCAAGCGCCTCAGCGCGGCCAAGGCCAAGCGCGCGGAAGTCTTCGTGCGGCAGTTCTATGCGAACGTGCCGCCCAGCGACCTGCGCGGCGAGTCGGCCGAAAACCTCGCCGGCGGCGCGCTGGCACTGTGGGACAGCCTGCAGCAGCGCCCGCCCGGCAAGGCCAGCGTGCGCGCTTACAACCCCGATCCGGAAACCGACGGCTGGGAGTCGTCGCACAGCATCATCGAGATCATCAACGACGATATGCCCTTTCTGGTCGACTCGGTGACGGCGGAGATCAACCGCAACGATGTCGAGGTTCGGCTGGTCATTCACCCCGTCGTCTCTCTGCGCCGCGACGCCAAGGGCAAGTTGCTGGAACTGATCGATCCCAAGTCCAAGGAGGCGGCGAAGCCCAAAGCCGGCGCCCCGGAGATGATCGGCGAATCGGCAATGCAGATCCAGATCACCGAGCAGCCGGACAAGCGCCTGAGTGAGATCGCCAAGCGCATCGAATCGGTCCTGCGCGACGTGCGCGCCTCGGTCGAGGACTGGAAGACCATGCGCGAGCGCTGTCGCGAGGTGATCAAGGAACTGGAGACCAAGCCGCCGGTGCTGCCGGTCGCGGAGATCGCCGAGGGCCTGGAGTTCCTCAGATGGCTGGACGACGACCATTTCACCTACCTGGGCTATCGCGAGATCAGTTTCGAAGGCCGCGGCGGCAACGCGGTCACCAAGATCCACAAGGCGCGCGGCCTCGGCGTGCTGAGGGATTCTGAGGTGCGCGTCTTCGATGGCCTGCGCAATCTCGGCAAGCTGCCGCCGGATGTGCGCGACTTCGTACGCCAGCCCCAACTGCTGCGCATCACCAAGGGCAACCACCGCGCCACGGTGCACCGCTCCGTGCCTCTGGACACCATCGCGGTGAAGACCTTCGACGCCAAGGGCAGCGTCACGGGTGAGCGTCTCTTCGTCGGCCTCTTCACCTCCATGGCCTACTCGCGCTCGCCGAGCGACATTCCAATGCTGCGCCAGAAGGTCGAAGCCGTCCTGCAGCTCTCCGGCTTCTCGCCGCGCAGCCATGACGGCAAGGCGCTGACGCACATCCTGGAGAACTATCCGCGCGACGAGCTGTTCCAGATCTCCGTCGAGGAGCTGCACCAGATCTCCGTCGGGGTGCTGCACCTGCAGGAGCGTCAGCGCACGGCGCTCTTCGTGCGCCACGATCCTTTCGAGCGCTTCGTCTCCTGCATGGTCTACGTGCCGCGCGACCGTTACGACACCACCCTGCGGCGCAAGATCCAGATCCTCCTGGCCGAGGCCTACGACGGCACCTGCACCAACTTCTCCGCCCAGATGAGCGACGAGGCACTGGCCCGCCTGCACGTCACCATCAGAACAAATCCGGGGAAGATTCCCGCGGTCAAGCTGCCGCAGCTCGAGGCCCGGCTGGAGGAAGCCTCGCGCTCCTGGTCCGACCTTCTGGAGGATGCCATGGTCGCGGCGCTCGGCGAGCAGCGCGGCATCCGGACCTGCAGACGCTTCGAGCGGGCCTTCCCGCCCAGCTATCAGCGCGACTTCGCCGCCGAGGTCGCGGTAGAGGACATCGGCCACATCGAAAAGGCGATCGCCGAGAACGATCTCTCGATGTACCTCTACCGTCCCGCCGGCGCGCCCCCGCAGGTGCTGCACTTCAAGATCTACGTGCTCGACGAGCCGGTGCCGCTCTCCGACATCCTGCCGATGCTCGAGAACATGGGACTCAAGGTCATCGGCGAGGTGCCCTACGACATCGAGCTCGGCGACCGCAAGGGACCCATCTGGATCCACGACTTCGACATGGTCAGCGATGGCGGGGTGTCCATCGACCTGGAGGCTGTGCGCGACGCTTTCCACGAAGCCTTCGCGCGCATCTGGCATGGCCACATGGAGAATGACGGCTTCAACAAGCTGGTGCTGCACGCCGGGCTGACGGCGCGCGAGGTCATCGTCCTGCGCGCCTACTGCAAGTACCTGCGCCAGGCGCGCATTCCCTTCAGCCAGGACTACATGGAGGCGACGCTGGCCGGCAATGCGAAGCTGGCGCGCAACCTGGTCGACCTCTTCCTGGCGCGCTTCGATCCGGCCAAGGCCAAGGACTCGGCCCGGCTCGGCAAGAAGCTGGTGGCCGAGATCAACGCGCAGCTCGACCAGGTCTCCAACCTGGACGAGGACCGCATCATCCGCCGCTACCTGAACCTCATACTCTCGACCCTGCGCACCAACTTCTTCCAGCCCGCCGAAGACGGCAGCGAGAAGACCTACTGCTCCTTCAAGTTCGACTCGCGAAACATCGAGGAACTGCCGCAGCCCCAGCCGCTGCGCGAGATCTTCGTCTACAGCCCGGCGGTGGAGGGCGTGCACCTGCGCTTCGGCATGGTCGCGCGCGGCGGCCTGCGCTGGTCCGACCGACCGGAGGACTTCCGCACGGAAGTGCTGGGCCTGGTCAAGGCGCAGCAGGTTAAGAACACGGTCATCGTGCCGGTGGGCTCCAAGGGCGGTTTCGTCATGAAGCAACCGCCGCCGGCGGAGGCCGGGCGCGATGCCTTTCTCGCCGCAGGCATCGAATGCTACAAGACCTTCATCCGCGGCCTGCTGGACATCACCGACAATCTGAAGCGTGGCCGCGTGGTGCCGCCGAAGAAGGTCACGCGCTACGACGGCGACGATCCTTACCTGGTGGTCGCCGCCGACAAGGGAACGGCGACCTTTTCCGACATCGCCAACGGCGTTTCCGCGGATTACGGTTTCTGGCTGGACGACGCCTTCGCCTCCGGCGGCTCGGCCGGCTATGACCATAAGAAGATGGGCATCACCGCGCGCGGCGCCTGGGAATCGGTGAAGCGCCACTTCCGCGAACTGGGCAAGGACTGCCAGAAAGAAGACTTCACCTGTATCGGCTGCGGCGACATGTCGGGCGACGTCTTCGGCAACGGCATGCTGCTGTCCAAGCACATCCTGCTGATCGGCGCCTTCAACCACATGCACATCTTCGTTGACCCGACGCCTGATCCGGCGCGCAGCTGGCAGGAGCGTGACCGCCTCTTCAAGCTGCCGCGCTCGGCCTGGACCGACTACAACCCGGAACTGATCTCCAATGGCGGCGGCATTTTCGAGCGCAGCGCCAAGTCCATCAAGGTTACGCCGGAGATGAAGAGCGTTTTCGGCATCACCAAGGACAGCGTCACTCCCAACGAGCTGATCCAGTCCATGCTGCTGTCGGAGGTCGAACTGCTTTGGTTCGGTGGCATCGGCACCTACATCAAGGCCGGCGAGGAGAGCAACCTCGACGTCGGCGACCGCGCCAACGACGCGCTGCGAGTCAACGGCAAGCAGGTGCGCGCCAAGGTGATCGGCGAGGGCGCCAACCTGGGCGTCACCCAGCTGGGCCGCATCGAGTACGGCGGCGCCGGCGGGCGCTGCAACACCGACTTCATCGACAACTCCGCCGGCGTCGACTGTTCCGACCACGAGGTCAACATCAAGATCCTGCTGGGCGACGTGGAGCAGGCGGGCGACATGACCCGCAAGCAGCGCGACAAGCTGCTGGAGAAGATGACCGACGAGGTCGGCGAGCAGTGCCTGCGCGACAACTACCTGCAGAGCCAGGCGATCACCGTCACCCATCAGCTCGGCGGGCACCTGCTGGACCGCTTCGCCCGCTTCATGCGGGCGCTGGAAAAGGACGGGCTGCTGAACCGCCGCATCGAGTACCTGCCCGACGACGAGGAGGTGCTGGAGCGCATGAAGCGCGGCGAGGGCCTGACCCGGGCGGAGGTCGCGGTGCTGCTGTCCTACTCCAAGCTGGTGCTCTACGACGACCTGCTGAGGTCCGATCTGCCGGACGACGTCTACTTCGCCGCCGACCTGGAAACCTATTTCCCCAAACCGCTGCGCGAGCCCTACGCCAAGCAGATCGAGCGCCATCGACTGAAGCGCGAGATCGTGGTGACGGTGGTCAGCAACGACGTGGTCAACCGCGTCGGCATCAACTTCGTGCACGAGGTGCGCGAGAAGACCGGCATGCCGCCCGAAGAGGTGGTGAAGGCCTACATCATCGCCCGCGAGATCTTCGGCATGCGCGATATCTGGGCGCAGATCGAGGCGCTGGACAACAAGGCGCCGGCCCTGGTGCAGTCGCGCATGCTGGTTGAATGCGGCCGCCTGATCGAGCGCGAGACCGTGTGGTTCCTGCGCGAGATGGGAATGCCCCTCGACATCGCCGCGGAAGTCGACCGCTTTGGCGAAGGTATCGCCACCCTCGTCGGGCGTCTCGAATCCCTGCTCTCCAAGACGGACCTCGCGCTGCTCGACCAGCGCCAGAACCAGCTCGTCGAACAGGGGGCGCCGCAGGCCCTGGCGCGCCGTGTCGCCAGCCTGGCGATGCTGGCGCCGGTCTGCGACGTGGTGCGCATCGCCGCCACCCTGAAGCTGCCGGTGGAAAAGGTCGCAGAGGCCTACTTCACCATCGGCGACCGCTTCGGCTTCGACTGGCTGCGCCGCTCGGCCGGGTCGCTGCCCACCGACACCGCCTGGGACAAGCTGGCGGTCTCGGCCATTATCGACGACTTCTACGGTCACCAGAGCGAGTTGACCACGCGGGTGCTGAACGGCAGCGGCGCCGGAAAAGGTGGCGCCAAGGGCAAGGCCAGGGCGGCGGCGACCGACAGGATCATCGCCGCCTGGTCTGAAGGCCGCGCGCCGCTGGTGACGCGCACCGATCAGCTTCTGGAGGAGCTGAAGTCCTCCGGCACGCCGGACTTCGCGATGCTGGCGGTGGCCAACCGCCAGCTCAAGTCGATGGTGTCGGGCTAGCGGCGCGGCGACTTGTTCGGTCGCGCTTTGTCGCGGCAGGCGGGGAGGTTTCAGATGGTTTCCGCTGCGCCAGCCTCCTCGCTTCAGGAGCCCGGTCCGCCCGCCAGCCAAGGGGGCTGGCAGGGGCGCCGCGGCGCCGCCGTCGCCTGGTGCCTCTATGACTGGGCCAATTCTTCCTACCCGACGGTGATCATCACCTTCGTCACCGCCGCCTACTTCACCCGCGCCGTCGCCGAAACGCCGGAGATCGGCACCGGGCAGTGGGGCCTCATGCTTTCGCTGTCGGGGATCGTGCTCGCGGTCATGGCGCCGATCTTCGGTGCCATCGCCGACCAGGGCGGCGGGCGCAAGCCCTGGATCGCCGTCTTCTCGCTGGTCGCCGTGGTCTGTGCGGCGGGGTTGTGGTGGATCGAGCCCGACCCGCGCTTCGTGCTGCCGGCTCTGCTGCTGGTCGCCGTCGGCAACACGGCCTTCGAGTTCGGCCATGTCTTCTACAATGCCATGCTGCCGGAGATCGCGCCGAAGAGTCACCTGGGGCGGCTGTCCGGCTGGGCCGGCGGGCTGGGCTATGTCGGCGGCATCGCCTGCCTGGCGGCCAGCCTCTTTCTTTTCGTGCTGCCGGAGGTGCCCATCTTCGGCCTCGACAAGACGCGGGCCGAGGAGGTGCGCATCACCGGCCCCTTCGTCGGCCTGTGGTTCGCCGTCTTCGCCCTGCCGCTCTTCGCCGTGGTGCGCGAGCGCGCGCGGCCCTTCAAGACGGGGCGCGCGGTGCGCGACGGCCTGGCCAGCCTGTGGCGCACCCTGAAGCTGCTGCCCGAGCAGCGCCAGACCGGGCGCTTCCTTCTGGCGCGCATGCTCTACACCGACGGGCTCAACACCCTCTTCGCCTTCGGCGGCATCTATGCCGCCGGCAGTTTCGGCATGAGCTTCGAGGATATCCTGATCTTCGGCATCCTGCTGAACGTCACCGCCGGCCTCGGCGCCTTCGCCTTTGCCTGGATCGACGACCTGGTGGGCGCCAAGTTCACCATCCTCTTTTCGGTGGCGGCGCTGGTGCTGTTGGGCGGCGCCATCCTGCTGGTCGAAAGCCAGTTCTGGTTCTACGTCCTGGGCTGCGGCATCGGCGCCTTCATCGGCCCGGCGCAGACCGCCAGCCGTTCCTTCATGGCGCGCATCGCCCCGCCGCAGCTGCACGCCGAGTTCTTCGGGCTCTATGCGCTCTCCGGCAAGGTGACGGCCTTCCTCGGCCCGGCGCTGGTCGGCTGGGTCACGGTCTGGGCCGACAGCCAGCGCGTCGGCATGGCGATGATCCTGCTGTTCTTCCTGGCCGGGCTGGCGCTCATGTGGGGAATCCGCGATCCCCAGCGGCCGGCGTCCTAGCTGCTTGTTTCAGCAGCAGGGCTGGCGCCTGCCGGAAAGGCGCAGGCCGCGCAGGCTGCAGCCGCCCACCAGGTGGCGGAAGACCCGGCGGAAGCCGTCGCGCAGGGCCTCGCCCTGCAGGCGGCGGCCACGGGCGACCAGGCGCTCGATGTCCCGGCGGGTGACCTCTGCGCGCGCGAGCGATGCGGCGCAACCGCGCGGCGGGAAGGCCAGGACGCGCGCCGGGCCGTCGGGAGTTTGTGTGTGGGGGCGGGGGATCATGGCTCGGACCTCCTTGAAAGCCGCCGGCAAGGCCGCCGGCCGGCTGTGGACAGGTTCTGAAGGTAGGCCCATTCCTATGAATTGATAATTCAGCCCACTAGAATATCATCTGTTCCAGATTGGCATTAATGGGGCGACCATGGACACCCTCGAAGGGCTGCCGGTTTTTGTGCGCGTGGTGCGGGAAGGCAGCTTCTCCGCGGCGGCGCGGGTGCTGGAGCAGACCCCCTCGGCGGTCAGCAAGCAGATCGGCCGCCTGGAGGACCGCCTGGCGGTGCGCCTCTTCAACCGCACCACCCGACGCCTCAGCCTGACCGAGGAAGGCGCCGCCTTCTATGAGCGCGCGAGCCGCATCCTCGCCGACCTGCAAGACGCCGCCGAGTGCGTCTCCAGCCTGAAGGCGGTGCCGCGCGGGCGGCTGCGGGTCACCCTGCCGACGGCCTACGGCATCCTGCACCTGCTGCCGGCCCTGCCCGACTACATGGCCCGCCACCCGGAAGTGACCCTGGAGATCGATCTCAACGACCGCTTCGTGAACATGATCGAGGAGGGCTTCGATCTCGCCCTGCGCGTCGGCGACCTGGAGGATTCGAGCCTCATCGGCCGCCGCCTGGCGGCCAACCGGCGGGTGCTGGCCGCGGCGCCGGCCTACCTCGCCGGCCGCCCGGCGCCCGAGCGCCCGGAGGATCTCGCCAACCACGACTGCCTCGTCTACACCTACCGCGCCCAGCGCCACGACTGGCACCTGGTCGACGAGGCGGGCAACGAAAGCCTCGTCTCCGTGGCCGGCAACCTGGAGACCAACAATCCGATGATGCTGCGCGAGGCGGCCCTCTCGGATCTGGGGGTGGTGCTGCTGCCGCTGTGGATCATCGGGCCGGACCTCAAGGCCGGACGCCTGGAGCGCATCCTGCCGACGCACCACTGGCCCGACAGCGCCATCCATGCGGTCTACCCGCCGGGGCGGCACCTCTCCGCCAAGGTACGCAGCTTCGTCGATTTCCTGGTCGAGCGCTTCGCCGAGTAAGCGGCGGCGCCGGGGGGCGCCGGGGCCGGGCGGTCAGATGGGGCCGGCGGAGGGCGCTTCGCTGTACTTCCTCACCGCGCGCTCGATGTCCTGCAGCAACTCGGCGCCGACCTTGCCGCCGTCGCCGCGCACCTGCTTGTTGAAGACCACGCGCAGGGCATCGATGTGCGCTTCGATCAGTTTCAGGCGGTTGTCGGTGACCTTGCCGCGGGTATCCAGCGTCGCGTCGTAGAGCGACTTGCCGAAGGAGGTGATGAGCGGATAGTCGAAGATGCCGCCTTGGCCGCGCAGCTCGTGGGCGATCTGGTTGATGTTGACGATGTGCTGCTTGGGCTCTTCCTCTTGCTTCACCAGCGCCTTGTAGGACCGCGCCATGGTGTCGAGGTAGTTCTTCACCCAGACGGCGTAGTCGCCGACCATCTCCTGGATGCGGTTCTCGGCCGCCTGGATGACCAGCGGGTCGAAGTCGATCTGCCCGCGCAGCGCGTTGGGACCCAGCTTGTCGCGCAGGCGATTGGCCGGGCGGAAGTAGATGGCGCGCACGTCGTCGCGCAGGGTGCGGATGTTGGAGCGGGCGTGGACCACCTGGATCTGCGAGGCCTCGGTGACGCGGCGGTTCTTTTCCGGCTGGCTGTAGTCGTCGGCGTAGCTCCAGCTCGTCGGCCGGTCCTGCCGGCGGCGGTCGGGGCCGAAGTAGCCGGGGGCCAGCACGTACTGGCGCGGGTTCTTGATGACCTCGACGATGCGGTCGCCCAGGCTCTTGGCTGAGAAGGGCTTGGCCAGGAACTCCGACACGCCGGCGTCGCGCGCCGCTTCGACGATCTGCTGGTCGGCGGCGCCGGAGACCATGACGAAGGGCACGAAGCGGTCGGGCGCCTGCTTGCTGGTGCGGATCCAGCGCAGGAAGAGAGCGCCGTCCACTTCCTCCATCACGAAGTCGGAGAGAATGATGTCGATGGTGGCGAAGCCGGCGCTGACGGGATTGCGGCGGCTCTCGCTCAGCGCCTCGATGGCGGCGGTGGCCGAAGACCGGGCGACGATGTTGCTGATGCCGAGCATGCGCAGGGTGGAGACGACGAGGTTGCGCATGAAGGTGTTGTCGTCCACCACCAGGATGGTGATGTTGTCCCAATTCAGCTTCAGCATGGTGATCCTGGGTCTTGCGGCATGGACTATTCAACAGGGAAGAAAAGCGGATCCCGGGCACTGGCACGCGCCGCATACCACATGGAATGATTTGGCGAAGCGGCGCAGCGCGTTGATTCGACGGCGCTATTCATCGCGCCGCGAACCTATGCCAAATATATGAAGATTTGCCTACAATTTGTAGGTGCTTATGCGGCCGCTATTGCCGTAATTGGTGAGAAGACGCCGTACCGGACTTTGCGGCGCGGAGGGACCGCTTCGTCAGCCGTGCGCTTTGGGCTTGCGGGGTTCGCTGTATTTCTTCACCGCGGTCTCGATGTCCCTCAGCAGGGCCGCGCCGACCTCGCCGCCGCTGCCCCGGATCTGATTGGTGAAGACCAGCCGGATGGCGTCGATGTGCGCCTCCAGCAGCATCAGCCGGTTCTCGGTGATCGTGACGCTGCTGTCCGAGGTGGCCTCGTAAAGCGTCTTGCCGAAGGCGGTGATCAGCGGATAGTCGAAGATGCCGCCCTGGCCGCGCAGCTCGTGGGCCACGGTGTTGATGGTCACCAGGTGCTTGTGGCTCGCACCTTCCTTCCTGGAGAGGGCGCGGTAGGCTTGCTGGATCTGGTCGACGTAGCGCTTCACCCAGAGCGAGTAGTCGCCGACCAGTTCCTGGACCTTGGACTCGGCCGCCTGGACCACCAGGGGGTCGAAGTCGATCTGGCCGCGCAGCGCGTTGGGCCCCAGCTTGTCGCGCAGGCGGTTGGCCGGCCTGAAGTAGATGGCGCGCACGTCGTCACGCAGCGTGCGGACGTTGGAGAAGGCATGGACGACCTGGATTTCCGACGCCTTGGTCACACGTCGGTCCTTGCCGTCGTGGCCGGAGGCGCCAGCGCCGGCGCCCCACAGCGCCGGGCGGTCCTGGCGCCGCCGGTCCGGACCGAAGTAGCCCGGGGCCAGGACGAACTGCCTGGGGTTCTTGATCACCTCCAGGACGCGGTCGCTCAGCGACTTGGCCGAGAAGGGCTTGGCCAGAAACTCCGTCAGGCCGGCGTCGCGAGCGGTCTCCACGGCCCCCTGGTCGGCCGCGCCGGACACCATCACGAAGGGCACGAAGCGGTCCGGCGCATCCTTGCTGGTGCGGATCCAGCGCAGGAACAGCAGTCCGTCCACCTGCGCCATGACGAAGTCGGAAAAAATGATGTCTATGCTGCCGATGCCCGCGCTGACCGGATCCTTGCGGCTGAGCTTCAGCCGGTCGATCGCGTCGCGGGCGTTGCCCATGTCGGTGACGTTGGTCAGGCCCAGGATGCGCAGGGTGGAGACGATGAGGTTGCGGATGAAGGCGTTGTCATCGACGACCAGGACGTTGATGTTGTCCCACTTCAATTTCGGCATGGCAGGTGCTGGCGACTCGAGGCTGGCTGAGACAGGCGGCGGGGGTGCCGAGGACTCAGTCTTTATTTGGGTTCGTTGGCGCGATGCTAGCGGCGAACCCTGAACATCAGCCTAAAGCCTGCCACAAAGCCGCAGGGATTGCTCTCGGGTATATCGATCTAGTGGCGGAAGTGGCGCATGCCGGTGAAGACCATCGCCAGGCCGGCCTCGTCGGCGGCGGCGATAACTTCTTCGTCGCGCATGGAGCCCCCCGGTTGAATCACCGCCGTGGCGCCGGCTTCGACCGCGGCCAGCAGACCGTCGGCAAAGGGGAAGAAGGCGTCGGAAGCGACCACCGATCCCTCGGTTTTCGGTGTCTGGCCCTCGGGCGCGGCCTCGCGCGCCTTCCAGGCGGCGATGCGCGAGGAGTCGACGCGGCTCATCTGGCCCGCGCCGACGCCGACGGTGGCGCCGTCGCGCACATAGACGATGGCGTTCGACTTCACGTGCTTGGCAACGCGGAAGGCGAAAATCATGTCGGTCAATTCGCGCTCGCTCGGCTGGCGCTTGGTGACGACCTTCAGCGCCGCCGGGTCGAGGCGCCCGTTGTCGCGGCTCTGGGCCAGGAAGCCGCCGGCCAGCGGCATGGTCACCATGCCCGGCTCGGAGGGATCGGGCAGGGCGCCGGTGACCAGCACGCGCAGGTTCTTCTTCGACGCCAGCACCGCCTTGGCGGCCTCGTCGACCTCCGGGGCGATGACCACCTCGGCGAAGAGCTTGGCGACCTCCTCGGCGGTGGCGGCGTCGAGGCTGCGGTTGACGGCGATGATGCCGCCGAAGGCGCTGACCGGATCGCAGGCCAGGGCCTCGGCATAGGCCGCGGACAGGCTGTCGCGGCTGGCCACGCCGCAGGGGTTGGCGTGCTTGATGATGGCCACGGTCGGCGCCTCGAACTCGGCGACCAGCTCGAAGGCGGCGTTGGTGTCGTTCAGGTTGTTGTAGCTCAGCTCCTTGCCCTGCAGCTGAGTGGCGCTGACCACGCCGGGGCGCGCCGGGCCGGCGGCGTAGGCGGCGGCCTGCTGGTGCGGATTCTCGCCGTAGCGCAGCTCCTGCGTCTTGCGCCCGGCCAGGGTCAGGCGGTCGGGAAAGGTCTCGCCCTGCTCCTTCGCCAGCCAGCCGGCGATCATGGCGTCGTAGGCGGCGGTGTGGCTGAAGGCGGTCTTGGCCAGGCGGCGGCGCAGGGTCGCGCTCACCGCACCGCCGTTGGCGCTCATCTCCGCCTCGACCGCGCCGTAGTCGGCCGGGTCGGTGATGATGGTGACGAAGTCATGGTTCTTGGCCGAGGCACGCACCATGGCCGGACCGCCGATGTCGATGTTCTCGACGCAGGTGTCGTAGTCGGCGCCGGAGGCCAGCGTCGCCTCGAAGGGGTAGAGGTTGGAGACCACCATGTCGATGCCGGCGATGGCGTGCTCCTGCATGGCGGCGAGGTGGCCCTCGTCGTCGCGGCGCGCCAGGATGCCGCCGTGGATCTTGGGGTGCAGGGTCTTCACCCGCCCGCCCATGATTTCCGGGAAGCCGGTATGGGCCGCCACTTCCACCACCGCCACGCCGGCTTCCGCCAGCGCCTTGGCGGAACCGCCGGTCGACAGGATCTCGACCCCCTGGCCGGCCAGGAAGCGGCCGAAATCGGCCAGGCCCGTCTTGTCGGAGACCGAAATGAGCGCGCGCTTGATCGGCGTGGGCGTGTCGACAGGCATAGGTAGGCAGCTCCCCTGCAGGCGGTTGTCCTAGACGGTGGACCGAACGTCGGTTCGGAGTGGTATGGAACGAATGCCGCGGTTAGTAAGTGGCGCGGCCGGAATGGTCAAGTGCGGGGGTCAGGCGCCGGCGGCGGCGCTGCGCCGATCGGCCGCGCGATCGCCGCGAAACTCCGGCACCAGGCGCTGCAGCAGGCGCAGCGCCTCTTCGCGTTCGCCCTGTTCGACCAGGCCGCCAAGCTCGTCCAGGTTGCGGCTCAACACCTCGATGTCGGCGGTGCGCGGGGCGGCCAGGTGCAGGCCGGGATGGCTGGTCGGCATCAGCGCCTCGCCGCCGTGGAACAGTTCCTCGTGCAGCTTCTCGCCGGGGCGCAGGCCGGTGAAGCGGATCTCCACGTCCTTGTCGGGCTTCAGGCCCGCCAGGCGGATCATCTGGCGTGCCAGGTCGACGATCTTCACCGGGTCGCCCATGTCCAGCACGTAGATGCGCCCGGCCTCCTGCGGCGGCGTCTCGGTCCCCAGCGCCGAGGCCTGCAGCACCAGCTCCACCGCCTCGCGGATGGTCATGAAGTAGCGCGTCATCTCCGGATGGGTGACGGTCAGTGGCCCGCCGCCGGCGAGCTGGCGCTGGAACAGCGGCACCACGGAGCCGGTGGAGCCCAGCACGTTGCCGAAGCGCACGGTGACGAAGCGGCAGCCGCCATTCGACGGATCAGCGCCCGACGCGCCGCCGCCGGTCTGGCGCAGCAGGTCGAGGGCCTGGCAATAGCTCTCGGCCAGGCGCTTGCTGGCCCCCATGACGTTGGGCGGGTTGACCGCCTTGTCGGTGGAGATCAGTACCATGGCGGCGACGCCGCCGCGCCGGCAGGCGTCGGCCACGTTGCGGGTGCCCAGCACGTTGGTGTGCAGGCCCTCCAGGGGGTTGAACTCCACCATGGGCACGTGCTTCAGGGCCGCGGCGTGGAACACCAGATCCGGCTTGGCCTCGGCGAAGAGGCGCGCGACGCGCCCGCGGTCGCGCACGTCGCCGATCAGCGCCAGGCGCGGCACTTCGGCGAAGCGCTCGCTCAGCTCCATGTCGATAGAATAGAGGTTGAACTCGGAGGCGTCGAAGAGGGTGAGCTGCGCCGGCGCGAAGGCGGCGATCTGGCGCGCGAGTTCGGCGCCGATGGAGCCGCCGGCGCCGGTCACCAGCACCCGGCGCCCCTCGACCAGCCGCTGCATGGCCGGGCGGTCCAGCTTGGTCTGGGTGCGGCCCAGCAGGTCCTCGATGGCGATGGGGCGGATCTGCAGGCGCTCTTCCACGCCGCCGCTGAAGTCGGTCAGGCGCGGCAGGCGGGCGACGGTGGCCCCCTGGCTGTCGGCCAGCTCCAGCAGGTAGTCGACCTCGTCGCGCTCCAGCGGCTTGGTGAGGATCAGGCGCTGCGGCTTGCGCTCGCGCCCGGCCAGGCGCTGGAAGACCTCCGGCAGGTCGCTCAGTTGGCCCAGCACCGGCACGCCGTGGATCTTGCGGCCGATGCGCGTGCTCTTCTCGTCGATGGCGCCCAGCACCTCGAAGGCGCCGTCGCGGTCGCGCGCCATTTCGCGGATGAAGGTCTCTGCGGGGTCGCCGGCGCCGATCAGCAGCACCGGTACGCGGCGGTGGCGGTCGCGCTCCAGCAGGTGGCGGAAGCCCTGGTCCTTGAATACCCGGTACAGCATGCGCGGCGCACCAAGCAGGAAGATCAGCACGAACCAGCTGATCACCAGCCAGGAGCGCGGCAGGCTGTCCAGGCGGGTGACCAGGAAGGTCACCGGCAGGAAGACCGCCAGCGACAGGCTGACCGCCTTGATGATCGCCACCAGGTCGTTCATCGAGGCGTAGCGCCAGACGCCGCGGTACAGCCCCGTGGTCAGGAAGACCAGGCCGCAGACGGCCGTGAACAGCAGCATCGACGGCCACAGGGTGGTCATCAGCGAGGTCCAGGCTTCATTCCCCAGGCGCAGCAGAAGCGCGATCATGAAGGCCGCCGCCGCCATCGCCAGGTCGTGCAGGAAGGCGACGAGCTGGCGCGAGAATTTGGAGGAGCCCAACTTCATGCTTTCAGGTCCAGAACCTCATGTTTTCCGGCTGATATGGCGGGACCGGCCCGACCGAATTTCACGTCCTCGAAACTTACGCCCGCGGCGCCGGGGGCCTCTGCCGGGCCAGCATAAACAGAAGGAAAATAACCGCAAGCAAGGCAAGTCCCAGGGCGATCCAGGGCGCGGCGGGGTTCGTGCTGCCCGCGGCGTAGAGCGCCAGGACGACCAGCAGCGCGTTGCACAGCAGGATGCGCGCGGCCACCGCGGCGTGGCTGAAGCCGCGCTGCACCGCGCGCTGGTAGAAATGCTCGCGGTGCGCCCTCCAGATCTTTTCTCGCCGCAGCGCCCGCCTGCCCAGGGTCCAGGTCGCGTCGGCCAGGTAGTAGAGCGGCAGGATCAGGGCCACGGACCACTGCCCGGCCGCGGCGGCGAGGATCAGCAGCCAGCCGAGCAGGTAGCCCAACGGCACCGAGCCGACGTCGCCCAGGAAGATGCGCGAGGGTGCCCAGTTCCAGTAGAGGAACCCCAGGGCCGCGGCGGCCAGCGCCGCACCCAGGAAGGCCTCGGGGGCCGGCAGCATCAGCAGCAGGGCGACCGCGGCCAGGCCGCCGCCGATGCTGGCGGTCTCCACCGCGGCGATGCCGTCGATGCCGTCCATGAAGTTGAAGAGGTTGACGAACCACAGCCAGGCCAGGGCGGTCAGTAGGCGGTCGGCGGGCAGCGGCAGCAGCCCCTGAAACACGAGCTGGTCGGGTGCGAGGGCCCAGAGGCCGAAGACCACGGCGGCGACCTGGATGCCGAAGCGCAGGCTGGCAGGCTGTGACTTCAGATCGTCCGCCCAGGAGACGGCGGCCAGCACCACCGCCCCGGCGACCGCGTGCCAGAAGGCGACCCCGGCCGTCTCCGTGGCCAGGCCGGCGACGATCCAGGCCGCGAGGGCGACGGGGACCACCGCCAGCCCGCCGCCGCGCGGCTTCGGGCGGTCATGGCTGCTGCGGTGATTGGGTTCGTCGAAGATCCGCCATCGTAAGAGGAGACGCAGTACCGCGCCGCTGGCCGCCCAACTTGCCAGCGCCGTCAGCAAAGTCGCCAGGATCAGCCATTGAAGGCCGGCGGCGAAGTGCGACGTTTGCTCGGTGAACATCTCAGCGGGCGCTTTCCAGGCGCTGCAGGGCCCACTTCACCGTGGTCTCGCCGTCGCTGAGGCTGCCGCTGAGGACGATCTGCTGGCTGCGCCGCACCTGGCCCGGCTGGCCCAGATAGACGCTGGGCTCCAGGCTGAGCGCGGCGCCGGCGCTGCGCAGGCGCCAGCCGCCGCCCTTGGGCAGGCGCAGGACCACAGAACGGCCGTCCTGGGCCGCCATGGCCTGGACTTCCGGGTGCAGGTGGAAACGGACAGCGAAGTCGCGCGGCGCGCTGCGCTTTTGTGCGTCGTCGCCTTCGCGGCTCAGGCGGTCCTCGCCGCGCAGGTCGTCGCCGTTGGCCGAGAGATAGAGCCGGCGGTGGTGGGTCAGGCCGAACAGTGGCTGGTAGCCGTCGTGGCTGGCCTCCAGCCAGATGCTGCCCTGGTCCTCGTCGCGCCGGCAGGTGACGTTGGCGCGGCGCGCGCCGAAGCCGCCGCCGGCGAAGACCTCGGAGGAGTTGGTATCCTCGACGGTGACGGTGGAATGGGCGGCGGTGCTGCGCTGGGCCGCGCCCCAGTCTCCGGCGCCGCCCGCCCCGAAGCTTCCCGCCTGGGCGCCGCAGTTGACGATCAGGCGCTCGCGCCCGACCGACATCTCCAGGCTCAGGGTGCCGGCATGGGCCTGGGCGTCGTAGCCCGGCGGCGGCGGGCGGCCGCTGTCCAGCAGCACCAGGCTGCGCCCGGCCTGCAGGCGCTGGAAGCCGCTGGCCGGGGCGCTCTGCAGCGGTCCCTTGCCGCTGGCCGCGCGCTGCAGCACCAGGCCGATCTGCAGGTCCTCGCCCTCGTTGGCGCCGTTGAAGAGGGCCAGGCCGCCGTCGCCGTGCTGCAGCAGGCGCAGCATGGCGGCCATCCCCTCGATGCGCAGGCCGAGATCGCTGGGCACTTCGCGGCCGGCGGCCAGCAGGGCGGCGCGCAGGTCGATGCAGTCGCGCAGGACCGACAGCAGCAGCGCTGGGTTGCGCTCGCGCTGGCCGCCGTCGTTCAGGATCTGCGCTTCCAGCGCCTCGGTCAGCAGCGCCAGGCCGCGGCTCAGCCAGGGCCCGCCCTCGGGCAGGCAGAGCCCGGCCATGCAGAGGCCCTTGGCGGCGGTCACCAGGCCGGCGCCGCTGAGGCCCGCCGGCAGAACGGCGGCCAGGTGGCGGGCCTGCCGCGCGGCGGCGGTCAGAAGGCGCTGGCGGAACTCCACGTCGGCGCTGGCGGCGAAGAACTCGTATTGGCCGAGCCAGTGGGCCAGGCGGCTGCCGGTCACCACCGGGTGCCAGGCGACCGGCGCCCAGGCGCGGTTGGCTTCGATCCAGTCGGCCACCAGGGTACGGGCCTTGCGCCGGGCGTTGTCGCCGCCGGCGGCGCGCAGGTCGCGCAGCCAGGAAAAGCCGTGCAGCACCTCCAGCCAAGCGCGCTCCACCCCCACCGGATTCCACAGCGGCGCGGGTTTGGTCAGGCTGCGGCCCAGGAAGTGGAAGCTGTCGTCCAGGATGGCGCCGCCGCGCTGGGCGTTGCCGGGCCAGGGGTCCGGCGGCACCAGGGCCGCCGTGGCCGGCGGGTTGCCGCGCCAGTGCCAGGGCATCTGCGGCAGGGCGAAGAGCGGGCGTTTCAGCTGGTAGGAGAGGCGCCCCAGCGCCAGGTCGCGGGGCAGGGCGCTCCAGGCTTTGAGGCGTTCCAGGCTGCCGCCCGGCCCGCCACTGCGCCGCCCGCTGCGGCGCTTTCCCGCCTTGCGTTCGGGAGTCTTGCGGTCAGGGGCCTTACGGCTCGCCATGAGGCTTTCGCCCGGACTCACCCCAGTCCTCTCATGCCAGTCCTCTCATGCCAGGCTTCGCGTGGTTTTCCGCGGCACCGCCGCCCGCCTTCAGCCTTCGCCGCGCAGCCGCCGGATGTTGCCGGCATAGGCCTGGGGCCCGCCCTTGAAGGTGGCGCTGCCGGCCACCAGAACGTCCGCGCCCGCGGAGATGGCCTGGGGCGCGGTCTCGGCGTTGATGCCGCCGTCGACCTCCAGGTCGATGTCGCGGCCGCTGTCGTCGATCTTGCGGCGCAGGGCCTCGATCTTCGCCAGGCTGCTCGGGATGAAGCTCTGGCCGCCGAAGCCGGGATTGACGCTCATGCAGAGGATCAGGTCGACGTCGCCGATGATGGGGTCGACCACCTCGGCCGGCGTGCCGGGATTGAGGGAAACACCCGCCTTCTTGCCCAGGCTCTTGATGAACTGCAGGGTGCGGTGCACGTGGGGGCCGGCCTCCGGGTGCACGGTGATGATATCGGCGCCGGCCTTGGCGAAGGCCTCGATGTAGGGATCGATGGGCGAGATCATCAGGTGCACGTCGAAGGTCTTGTCGGTGTAGGGCCGCAGCGCCGCGACCATGTCGGGACCCAGCGTGATGTTCGGCACGAAATGCCCGTCCATGACGTCGACGTGGATGTAGTCGGCGCCGGCCTCGGCGACGGCGCTGACTTCCTCGCCCATGCGGGCGAAGTCGGCGGCCAGGATGGAAGGCGCGATCCGGACGGCTTGCTGCATGGGGCGCGGTTTCCGCTTCGTTTCGAATTGATGCCGGTTACCGCCTCTAGGTATCAGCAAGAATCGGCCCCCGCAAGCTGAAGGCCCCGCCGTCCCCCTTTCGACACCGCACCAAGCCAGGGGAACGCTCCGGCCGGCAATCCGGCACAAAAGGGGTAACTGACGAGGCGCCGGACCTTCCGAGCCCCTTTCACGAAGAAATTTGCTACCCTGGCGTTCTGGCACCCTTGGGGGAGGGTAGAGACCATGATCGAATCCAGGTACAGGGACGGCTCGGATCGCGGGCGCCCACAGCGTCTCCTTGCCACTGTGTTGGCCGGACTTTTCCTGGCTTTGGCGCCGCTCGGCGCGCTTGCCAACCAGGAAAAGGAAAACAAGGACAAGGACACCCAGTCGCGTCACGAACTGCAGGATCTGGCGCACATCCCGCTGACCCTCAGCGGTGGCATCCGGGAAGATATCCATAACGTCATCGTCATCCAGACCCGCTTCATCACCGTCAAGCAGACCCGCTTCGGCATCGACAGCGATAACCTGGACCGGGCCAACGTCAGCGAGGTGCCGCTGCTGGGCAGCCTCTTCGAGAAGCCGCTGCGGGGCGCGGACCTGACCGACGCCAACCGCGTCGGCGCCGTTTACAGCACCGGCAACGGCGGCCTCGTGGCCTTTGTCGACGACGGCGTCGCTGTCGATGAAAGTGGCATCAGCGTCGTCAACGCGAAATTCCGCTACACCCTCACCGGCCCCGCGCAGGCGGCCCAGGCGGGGCAGCTCGACCTCGGGGAGCTCGGCAAGCTGACCTCGGTGGGGCAGGCCGTCACCGGCCAGGCACCGGAGGGAACGACGATCGTGCTGCGGGGCCTCACGACCACCTCGGTGCCGCCGGTGGAGGACAAGGTTCCGGTGCTGGGCGATGTGCCGGTGCTGCGGCAGTTCTTTCGTGGCAGCGTCCACAGCTTCAAAGACGATCTGATTTTCTTCGTCCGTCCTTCGATCATCGCCGGCGACGGGGCGGATTGACGGGCGGCCTGTCGTTTCAGGTTTTTTTGGGAGAGAGACCTCAAACCATGATCAAGCGAAATCTTCTGGTGGCTCTCCTGGCGGCCACCCTCGTGCTGCAGGGCGCCGCCGGCGCCTGGGCGACCAATAAGGACAAAGACCGCGAAGAGGACCGCGACGGCCAATCGCGCTATGAGCTGGCGCCCCTGGCCTACCTGCCGCTGGTCTTCGCCGGCGCCGCGCAGGAGCGCATCGCCAAGATGTACTTCCTGATGCAGACCGCGAGCTACCTGGTCGAAATGACGACGGGGGTGAAGGCCACCAGCCAGAACCGCGTCAGCCTCGGCGGGCTGTTCGGCGGTGTCTTTGCCAAGACCTATTCGGCGGAGGACTTCATCGAGTCGCTGGAAGTCGGTACCGTCTACCGCGCCGGTGACGGGCTGCTCGCGGTGGCGATGGAAGGCGACGAGGTGCTGTCGGACCACAAGGTCATCGTGTTCAACGGCGACTACCAGTACGACCCGAAGGCCCTGCCGTCGCTGCAGCAGGTCGAACCCGCACAGCTGCAGAAACTGCAGGCCTATTCGCTGATGGTGGAACTGGCCCATCACACTTTGACGACGCCGTTGGTGAACGTGATAGCCAGGCTGAACCACGTGAGTGCCGACCAGCTGACAGGCACCCCGGACCTGACCCCGGCGCATGAGACGGAGATCCCCGTCCTGCGTAAACTGATTGTCGGCAAGGTCTATCGCGGTCCCGACAACACCCTGCTGGTGGTCATCCCGCCGGCCATTGTGCAGGACCGCTAGGCTCAAACGCGGCGCAGGCGGCAGGCGTAGAAACCGTCGAGGCCGCCCTTATCCGCCCAGTGGCAGGGCAGGGTCCGCAGGTCGCCCTCCGGCGTGATCGCGGCTTCCAATCCCGGCAGCTCGGCGGGCGTGACCGCGACGCGCTCGACCGGCGCCGCTGACGCCAGCAGGGCGGCGATGCGCTCCGGCCCTTCCTCGGGCTGCAGGGAGCAGACGGCATAGACCAGCAGGCCGCCGGGCTTCACCATCTTCACCGCCTGGGCCAGCAGCTTGTCCTGGGCCTTGGTCAGCCCGGTGACGTCCCGGCCGCCCTTCAGCCAGGCGATGTCCGGGTGGCGGCGCAGGGTGCCGGTGGCCGAGCAGGGCGCATCCAGCAGCACCGCGTCGGCCGCTTCAGGCGGCTGCCAGGTCGCGGCGTCGGCGCTCACCGTGGCGGCGCCCAGCTTCAGGCGCTGTAGATTCTCCTGCAGGCGCTTCAGTCGGCCCTCGGCGCGCTCCACCGCGATGACCTCGGCACCGGATGCCGCGAGCTGCGCGGTCTTGCCGCCCGGCGCAGCGCAGAGGTCGATGACCGACTTGCCGGCAATGTCGCCCAGCAGGTGCGCGGGCAGGGCGGCGGCGGCGTCCTGCACCCACCAGACGCCCTCGGCGTAGCCGGGCAGGCGGGCCACGTCGCCCTGGCCGGCGGTGAGACGCAGGCTGCCCGTCGGCAGGACCGTCGCCTCCAGCTTTTCCGCCCAGGCTTCCGGGTTTTCCTTGCAGGTCAGGTCCAGCGGCGGCTCGCCCAGGTGCGCTTCGGCGATGGCCCGCGCCGCGGTCTCGCCGTAGGCGGCGGACCAGGGCTCCCACAGCCAGTCGGGGGTGTTGAGCCTCGCGGCGTCCTGCGCGGCGACGATCTCCCTGCCCTCGCGCGACAGGCGGCGCAACACCGCGTTCAAGAGGCCGCGCTGCCCGGCCAGGCGCGGGCCCTTGGCCAGGTCCAGGGTGGTGCTGACCGCCGCGTGGGGCGGCGTCTCCAGGAACAGCAGCTGCGTCGCGCCCAGGCGCAGCAGGTGCTGCAGCATCACGTCCTTGGCCTTGATCGGCCGGTCGAGGCAGTGGGCCAGAGCGGCGTCGATCTGGCCCAAACGGCGCAGTGTCGTCGCCAGCAGCAGCCGGGCGAAGGCGCGGTCGCGCGCCTCCAGCTTGGCGATATAGGGGTTGGCGGCCAGGGCCTCGTCCAGCGGGCGGCCCTGGTCCAGCACCTCGCGCAGCAGGGCCAGCGCGGTCTTGCGGGCGTTCAGCCCCCGGACGTCGAGGTTCCCGGTGGCGGGACGCTTGGGGTTTTCGGTCATGGCGCTAGGCTGTAAGGCCTCGCTCCCGTAACTGCAAGCTTCTGCGGGCGATCAGCTCCCCCTCTTCACCCCCAGGGGCGCGGATCAACCCCAGGGCCGGGGCCGGGCGGCCTGGCCCATCTCGGCGGCCAGCGCGCGCAGGCGGGCGATGCGGTTCTCGGTGCGCGGGTGGGTGGTGAAGAGGCCGTCCACGTTGTGGGCGTGCAGCGGGTTGATGATGAACATATGCGCCGTCGCCGGATTGCCCTCGGCGGTGCGGTTGTCGATGCCGCGCGCGGCGCGGTCGATCTTGTCCAGGGCCGAGGCCAGCCACAGCGGTTGGCCGCAGATCTCGGCGCCGGCGCGGTCGGCGGCGTACTCGCGGGTGCGCGAGATCGCCATCTGCACCAGGGCGGCGGCCAGCGGCGCCAGGATCATGATCAGGATGGCGCCGAAGATGCCCAGCGGGTTGTTGCGGTTGCCGCCGAAGAAGAGGCCGAAGTTGGCCAGCATGGAGATCGCGCCGGCGATGGTCGCGGTGATGGTCATGGTCAGGGTATCGCGGTTCTTCACGTGCGCCAGCTCGTGCGCCATGACGCCGGCCAGCTCCTCGGCGCTCAGCCGCTTCAGCAGGCCGCTGGTGGCGGCGACGGCCGCGTTCTCCGGATTGCGCCCGGTGGCGAAGGCGTTGGGCTGCGGGTCGTCGATGATGTAGACCCGCGGCATGGGCAGGCCGGCGTTGTCGGCCAGCTGCTCGACGATGCCGTAGTAGCTGGGGGCGCTCGCCCGGTCGACCTGGCGCGCGCGGTACATGCGCAGCACCATCTTGTCGGCGTTCCAGTAGGCGAAGGCGTTCATGGCGACGGCGACCAGCAGGGCGATCACCATGCCGCCGGTGCCGCCCAAGAGGAAGCCGACGGCCAGGAACAGGCCGGTCATGGCCGCCATCAGAAGTCCGGTGCGCAAGCTGTTCATAGTCGTGAAATCCGGGGATTCCCAGGGGGTTGACGTTGTTTTGCGTCCTTCAGGTAGGCGGTGGCGGGGGGTGCTTCAAGACTTGGCGGCGGGCGCCGGGAGTGCCATATAAGGGCCCATGAGCCAAAGCCCGAGCCAGAAGTTCACCGCCCGCCAGCCCAAGCCGCGCCAGGCGCCCGTGGAACCCCTGCAGGAAGCGCAGAAGGACGCGGGCAAGGACGCGGCGAAAGCCGACAGCAAGAAGCCGGCCGACAAGCCCAAGGAGCTGGGCGGCCCCAGCGGGCCGGAGCCGACGCGCTACGGCGACTGGGAGCGCAAGGGCATCTGCGTCGACTTCTAGGTCCCCTAGGGCCTCGGCGTCCCTCCTCAGCTTTTCTTTTCAAGATTGACCAGCGCCACGCCGCCGGCCGTTACCACCATGCCGGTCAGCGCCAGCGGGCCGAAGGTCTCCCCGAAGACCTGCCAGGCGACGAGTGCGGTCACCGGCGGCACCAGGAAGAACAGGCTGGAGACGCGGGCCGCCTCGCCGCGCTTGATCAGCCAGTACAGCAGCATCACCGCGCCCAGCGACAGCACCAGGGTCAGCCACCCCAGGGCGAAGACGAACTCGCCGCTCCAGGTTATTTGCCCTTCTTCGAAGATCAGCACGCCGAGGCCGCAGGCCAGGCCCGCGGCGGCGTACTGGATGACCGAGCCGCTGCGCAGCGGCACCGTGCCGCAGAAGCGCTTCTGGTAGATGGTCGCCGCGGTGATGCCGCAGAGCGCCAGCAGGCAGAGCGCCACGCCGCCCAGGGTGCCGTAGCCGGCGTCCAGCTTGCGCCAGACCACCAGGGTGACGCCGACGATAGCGAGCAGCAGGCCCAGCCACTGCCGCCGCGTGACCTTTTCGCCCAGCAACGGGCCGACCAGGGCGGCGACCAGCACCGGCTGGGTGCCGACGATGAGCGCCGAGACCCCGGCCTCCACGCCCAGGGAGATGGCGGTGAAGACGCCGCCCAAGTAGACCGCGTGCAGCAGCACCCCGGCGACGCAGAGGTGCAGGGTCTGCGCGAGGCTGCGCGGCCAGGGCGCGCGGGTTGCCAGCGCCAGGCAGAGCAGCAGCAGGGTCGCCAGCGCAAAGCGCAGGGCCAGGAAGGTCAGCGGTTCGGCGTCGGGCAGGCCGAGCTTCGCGCCGACGAAGCCGGTGCTCCACAGCACGACGAAGAGCCCGGAAGCGCCGAGGCCGCGCAGTTCGCCACGCGATCCGCCCGGCCCGGGGCGCTTGCCCGCCGTGGTCAGGGGATCTGTCTGGGCTTCCTCGGTCATACCCGCTGATAGTCGCTTGGCTCCACAGCGGCAAACGCGCTTCCCGCATGGGAGGGTCCCGCTCCCGCAAGCGGTGGGGTCCCCCTCACCCAGCTGCGGCTAGGTTCGCTTGCGCTCACCAAGCCTTCGCACCCCTCTCCCACCAGGGGAGAGGGAATCAACTCAGCGGGTCCGCTATCGTACCCTCTCCCCTCCGTGGGAGAGGGTTGTGCAGCCTTAGCGAGATCGAAGATCGAGTTTAGGCGAAGCTGGGTGAGGGGGATTTTGGTTTCCCGACGTCGCTTACCCGATGCGGATCAGTCCCAGGTTCTCCGGCTGGGCGATCCCGGCCTTGAGGTCCGGGTTGTCGAGCGGCGCACCGATGACCGTAGCGGTCGGCACCACGCCGGCCCAGACGTCGAGTCCCAGGTCCTCCGGGGCGTCGTTGGCGCCGCCGTCGCGCAGCTTGGCGGCGACTTCCTCCAGCTTCAGGGAGACCACGGTGGTGGCCTTCAGCTCCTGCGCCGTGGGCGGCTTCAGCTCGGGCCAGCGGCCGGGCACGATGCGCTCCATCATGTCCTCCAGGGCCGCCAGCTTCTCCCGCGGGTCCTCGACCAGCTCGGCGGGTCCGAAGGCCATGACCGAGCGGTAGTTCACCGAGGTGTGGAAGCCGGAGCGCGCCAGCACCAGGCCATCCATCAGCGCCACCGTGAAGCAGACCCGCGGGCGGGTCTTCAGGTGACGCAGCATTTTGCTGGCCGAGGAGCCGTGCCAGTAGACGCGGTCATCCTTGCGCCAATAGGCGGTCGGCGTCACGTAGGGCTGGCCGTCGATGACGTAGCCGACGTGGCACAGCAGGCCGGCGTCGAGGATGGCGTGGACCGTCTCGCGGTCGTAGCGGGCGCGCTCCTGGGCCCGCTTGATGCGGCTGTGGTCAGTCGGCGGGAAGTCGAGGCCGGGCGTCGTCATGATCTGGTCCGGGGCCGTTTTTTCGGTGGCACGGCGGGCAAGCTAGGACCATAGTGGTTCGATAGAAAGAACCGCTTCTTAGTTTTTCTAGGTACCACTTCAGGACCCTGCCATGACTGCCCGTCCGGCCTCCGCTCTCGGGGCGGGGCCGCCCCTCCCCGGCCGCCGCCGCACGCCGCTGCTGTCCCTGGCGCTGGACCGGGGTTCGGCCACCGCCCTGCAGCAGCAGCTCTACGACCAGCTGCGCGAGGTGATCCTCGCCGGCGGCCTGGCGCCGGGCAGCCGCCTGCCGTCCAGCCGCGCCCTGGCGGCGGAGCTCGGTTGTTCGCGCAACACCGTGGTCACCGCCTTCGACCAGCTCTTGAGCGAGGGCTACCTGGAAGGCCAGGCGGGCTCCGGCACCTTCGTCAGCCGGGTGCTGCCGGAGGATCTGCTGGGCCTGGCCCCGGCGCGCCCAGGGCAGAAAGAGGGCAAGGCCGCGCGGGAGACGACCGATCCCAAAACCCTGCTCTCGGCGCGCGGGCAGGCCCTCACCGCCCTGCGCCGCCGCCGCCACGGGCCGGAGCGCGCCTTCCTGCCGGGCATTCCGGAGACGATGGAGTTCCCCTTCGACATCTGGACGCGGCTGCACAGCCGCCTCTGGCGCCATCCCTCGGCCAGCCTGCTGCGCCTCGGCACGCCGGCCGGCCTGCAGACCCTGCGCGAGGCCATCGCCCGTTACCTGGCCACCTTCCGCGGCATGACCTGCGACTGGCGCCAGGTGATCGTCACCACGGGCGCGCAGCAGGCGCTCGACATGATGATCCAGCTGCTGCTGGAGCCGGGCGACAGGGTGTGGATCGAGGAGCCCGGCTATCCCGGCATCCGCGGCCCGCTGATCGCCGCCGCCGCTGATCCGGTGCCGCTGCCCCTGGACGGCGAAGGCCTGATGGTTTCGCAAGGGCGCCGCCGCGCGCCGTCGGCCCGCGCGGCCATCGTCACCCCGACCCACCACTATCCCCTGGGCACCACCATGTCGCTGGCCCGCCGGCTGGAGCTGCTGGAGTGGGCGCGCGAGGCCGGGGCCTGGATCCTGGAGGACGACTACGACAGCGAGTACCGCTACGCCGGGCGGCCCCTGGCCTCTCTCTGGAGTCTCGCGGCGGGGCGTGAAGAGGCGGCGCGGGTGATCTATGTCGGCTCCTTTTCCAAGGTGCTCTTTCCCTCAATCCGCATCGGCTACCTCGTGGTGCCGGAGAGTCTCATCGACGCGGCCAGCGCCGCGCAGAGCGCGCTGGGCACCCAGCCGACGGCGGTGCTGCAGCCGGTGCTGGCCGCCTTCATCGAAGAAGGGCACTTCGCCACCCACGTGCGACGCATGCGCCGCCTCTATGCCGCGCGCCAGGCGGCGCTGGTGGCGGCGGCGGAACGCCACCTCGCCGGACTGCTGGAAGTGCCTGCCGACGACGCGGGCCTGCACCTCATGGCCTGGCTCGCACCGGAACTGGCCGCGCGGCTCGACGATCGGGCCGTGACCGAGACGGCGGCCGAAGCGGGTGTCGCGATATCGCCGCTCAGCGACTACTTCATGGGGAAACCGGATAGGCAGGGCCTGCTGCTCGGCTACGCCGCGGTGCCGGAAGACGAGATTGAAATCGGCGCAAGGCGGCTGGGCGAAGCGCTGCGGGCTTCGCGCTAGCTCAGATCGTGCCGATCGCGCGCTTGGAGAGTTCGTGGCGGTAGGCGTCGCGGTCGTCGACGGTCTTCAGCTGGGCGAGGAAAGCCAGCAGCACTTCCTCCGGCGGCAGTTCACCGCAGAGAAAGACCTCGACGATGGTGTCCACCGAGTCATCGGCCGCGGGGACGCTGGCGTAGTCGACCAGCAGGTAGCCGATGCGCGCGACGAAGCAGCGGTCGAAGTAGGGGTCCTCTCCGATGAAGGCGTAGAAGCCTTGCGTGTGCCGGTCGCCGTTCTGGAAGCGGTAGGCGGGGCCGAGGTCCAGCGCGGCGCTGCGCGGCGCCGAGAGGTCGTCGGCAAAGGCCTCGAAGAAGCCCTGGTGGCGCAGGCTGCGCGAGGTGTTGGCGCTGAAGTGGCCGAAAATGACGCGCGAGGTACGGATGAAGCCCTTCACGTCGTGGAACGCGTAGATGTTCTCGAAAACCTGGCCCTCGCTGACGCGCTCGCGCACGGCGCTGATCTCCAGCGGGCTGTCCAGCGGCAGGGTCAGGTCGGTCTCCGCCAGGTCGATGGCCTCGGATTCCTGCGGGAAGTTGATCGGCCGGCCGCTGCCGTCGTCCTCGGGCTCTGTGGCGCAGGCGGCCAGGACCAGAAGCGCGGCCAGCGCCACCGCCCCGCCGGTCCTCTGAATTGTGATCCCTGCGCCACGCCGTTGCGCCATGACTTTGTGCTCTCTCCCTGAAGACGGACCGTGAGGTTAGCAAAGCCGCGGCCGGCTGAGAACGGCCTGGGAGGTCAACAAAGCAAAAGCCGGCCCCCGCGTGAGGGGCCGGCTTTCCTTCGTGCCGCCATGGCGGAGGCGGTCAGCTTCGGTTCATGCGGTTGTTGATCAGGTCGTCGACCACGCCGGGGTCGGCCAGCGTCGAGGTGTCGCCCAGGTTCGAATAGTCGTTCTCGGCGATCTTGCGCAGGATGCGGCGCATGATCTTGCCGGAGCGCGTCTTCGGCAGGCCCGGCGCCCACTGGATCAGGTCCGGCGAGGCGATGGGGCCGATCTCCTTGCGCACCCACTGCACCAGTTCCTTGCGCAGGTCGTCGGTCGGCTCCTCGCCAGCGTTCAGGGTGACGTAGGCGTAGATGCCCTGGCCCTTGATGTCGTGCGGGTAGCCGACCACGGCGGACTCGGCGACCTTCGCATGGGCCACCAGGGCGCTCTCCACTTCGGCGGTGCCCATGCGGTGGCCGGAGACGTTGATGACGTCGTCGACGCGCCCGGTGATCCAGTAGTAACCGTCGGCGTCGCGCCGGCAGCCGTCACCGGTGAAGTACTTGCCGGCATAGGTGGAGAAGTAGGTTTGCACGAAACGCTCGTGGTCGCCGTAGACCGTGCGCATCTGGCCCGGCCAGGAATCGGCGATGCAGAGGTTGCCTTCGGTGGCGCCTTCCAGGTGCTTGCCGTCGGCGTCCACGATGACCGGACGCACGCCGAAGAAGGGGCGCGTGGCCGAGCCGGGCTTCAGCGGCGTGGCGCCGGGCAGCGGCGTGATCAGGATGCCGCCGGTCTCGGTCTGCCACCAGGTGTCGACGATGGGGCAGCGCCCGTCGCCGACCACATTGTAGTACCACAGCCAGGCTTCCGGATTGATCGGCTCACCGACCGAGCCCAGCAGGCGCAGCGAGGAACGCTTGGTCTTCTTCACCGGGTCTTCGCCTTCGCGCATCAGGGCGCGGATCGCCGTCGGCGCGGTGTAGAAGATGGTGACCTTGTGCTTGTCGCAGACTTCCCAGAAGCGCGACGCATCGGGGTAGTTCGGCACGCCTTCGAACATCAGCGTGGTGGCGCCGTTGGCCAGCGGGCCGTAGACGATGTAGCTGTGCCCGGTGACCCAGCCGACGTCGGCGGTACACCAGTAGACGTCACCGTCGTGGTAGTCGAAGACGTACTGGTGGGTCATGGCGGCGTAGACCGTGTAGCCGCCGGTGGTGTGCAGGACGCCCTTGGGCTTCCCCGTCGACCCGGAGGTGTAGAGGATGAACAGCGGCGTCTCCGCTTCCAGTTCCTCGGCCGGGCAGTTGTCGTCGGCGGCGGCGCAGGCCTCGTGGTACCAGACGTCGCGGCCGTCTTCCCAGCCGATGCTGCCGCCGGTGCGGCGCACGACGAAGACGGTGTCGACGCCGGGGCATTCCTTCAGGGCCTCGTCGCAGTTTTTCTTCAGCGGCACCTTGCGGCCGCCGCGCAGGCCCTCGTCGGCGGTGATGACGCAGTTGGACTCGCAGTCCTGGATGCGCCCGGCCAGGGCGTCGGGCGAGAAGCCGCCGAAGACGACGGAATGGATGGCGCCGATGCGCGCGCAGGCCAGCATGGCGTAGGCCGCTTCGGGGATCATCGGCATGTAGATGGTGACCCGGTCGCCCTTCTTGACGCCGCGCGCCTTCATCGCGTTGGCCAGGCGGCAGACGTTCTCGAAAAGCTCGCCGTAGCTGATGTGCTTGTGCTCGGAGGGGCTGTCACCCTCCCAGATGATGGCGGTCTCGTCCTTCTTGGCGGGCAGGTGCCGGTCGATGCAGTTGTAGCAGGCGTTGGTCGTGCCGTCGGCGAACCACTTGATGGAGACGTCGCCGGGGCCGAAGTTGATGTCCTTCACCTGGGTGAAGGGTTTGAACCAGTGGATGCGCTTGCCGTGCTCCCCCCAGAAGGCCTCCGGATCGGCGATCGACTGCTCATAGAGCTTGAAATAGCCCGCTTCGTCGCACCAGGCGTTCTCCGCCATTTCTGCGGGCACGGGGAATACTGAGTTTTCGGACATGGAACGACCGGCCTCCCTGCTAGGTTCATAAGACTGGACGGCCTGCTGCCCTTCTGCCGTCTTCTTGGACTTGTCGCGATTATTTCCGCAACGGCCCCTGAAAACAAGGCTTTGCAAGTTCCGGCCTAGGTTCGACTTTGGTAGCGTTCGCGCCGGTTATGGGGCTTTAGGCAGTGGTTTCAGGCCCTGGAAGCACAGCAGCCCGTCGGCCTCGCGGCTGATCTCGGCCGGCTGCAGCCCGGCGCCCAGGCAGGGGCCCATCAGGCAATGGCCGTCCTCCAGCCGGAATTCCGCGCCGTGGGTGGCGCAGAGGATGTTGCCGCTGGCCTCGCTGACGAAACGGCCGCCGGAGCCGTCGAAGCCGCCCCAATCCAGCGGCGTGCCCTGGTGCGGGCAGGCGTTCACGTAGGCGTAGGCGGCCTCGCCCTCGCGCACCACAAAGAGGGACAGGGCCTCTGACCCTTCGCCAATCTCGAAGCCGCGGCCCTCGCCGTCCTCGATCTCGTCGAGGCGGCAGAGCGCGGTGCCGGCGAGGGGGTGGGTCATTGGGGCGGGTGGGTCATCGGGGAGGGTGGGTCACGGGAAGGGCGGCCTACTTCTGGGGGGTCTTGCCCATCTTGCAGATCAGCGCCCACTCCGCCTTGCCGACCGGCAGCACGGAAAGGCGCGACTGGCGCACCAGGGCCAGGTCCTGCAGGCGCGGCTCGGCCTTGATCTGCGCCAGGGTCACCGGCTCGACGAAGGGGCGCACCGCCTTCACGTCGACCATGCCGAAGCGCCCGCTCTCGTCGGTCGGGTCGGGATGGTAAAGCTTCACCACCTCGACGATGCCGACGATCTGCTTCTCGTTCACCGAGTGATAGAAGAAGGCGAGGTCGCCCAGCTCCATGGCCTTCATGTTGTTCGAGGCCTGGTAGTTGCGCACCCCGTCCCAGCCGGTGGTCTTGGCCTTCACCTGGTCGTCCCAGGACCAGGTGCCCGGCTCCGACTTCACAAGCCAGTAGGCCATCAGGGCAGCACCTTCTTGTAGGCCTTGATCTCGACCTTGTCGAAGAGGCCGGCCTTGGCGTAAGGGTCGCCGGCGGCGAAGGCCTCGGCCTCGGCGCGGTCGGCGGCCTCGATCACCAGCAGGCTGCCCAGCACCGCGTCGCCGGCGTCGCTGGTCATGGGCCCGGCGATGACGATCTGCTCCAGCTTGCTGTTCAGGTATTCGAGGTGGGCTGGGCGGTTGTCGGCCCGGACCTGGCCGTGCCCGGCTTTGTCGACGCAATAAAGAACGAAATTCATGGCAGGCTCTCCCCGGATCGCCGGAAGGTGTGATGTTGAACCGCGGGGCTCGCGGCGGCGCGCGACACTATGCCGAAAAGCCCTCGGCCTTGAAAGGGCGGGCCAGCAGGGCGGCGATGGTCTCGTCCAGCGCGGCGCCGTGGTTGACCACCGCGTCGACCGCCGCGCAGATCGGCATCTCGACATTGAAGGTCCGGGCCATGGCCAGGGTCGCGGCGGCGGTGAAACGGCCTTCGACCACGCCGCGGCTGGCCGCCGTCGCGCTCGCCACGTCGGCGCCCTGGCCCAAGGCGACGCCGAAGCTGTAGTTGCGCGACTGCGTCGCCGTGCAGGTCAGCGTCAGGTCGCCCAGGCCGGCCAGGCCCATCAGGGTTTCCGGCTTGCCGCCGCGCGCCAGCACCAGGCGTGACATCTCGGCCAGGCCACGGGTGATGAGCGCGGCGCGCGCGTTGTCGCCCAGCTGCCGCCCGGCGACGATGCCGCAGGCGATGGCCAGCACGTTCTTCACCGCGCCGGCGATCTCGGCGCCCAGCGGATCGTCGGAAAGGTAGGGCCGGAAGCTGCGGCTGCCCAGCGTCACCACCAGGCGCGCGGCGAGGTCCCGGTCCTCGCTGGCCAGGGTGACGGCAGTGGGCAGGCCGCGCGCCACCTCGGCGGCGAAGGTCGGGCCGGAGAGCACCGCCAGCGGCCGGCCGGGCAGCGCCTCGGCGGCGACTTCGGTCATCAGCAGGTTGGTCTCCGCCTCGATGCCCTTGGCGCAGAGCACCAGCGGCACGTCGGCGTCCAGCACGCCGGCCAGATCCCCGGCCACCTTGCGCAGTGCCTGGGCCGGCACCACCAGCAGGCAAAGCCGGGCCGTCGCCAGGTCGGCCAGATCGCCGGTCGCCTCGATGTCCTCGGAGAGGGCGATGCCCGGCAGGTAGCTGGGATTCTCGTGGCGCGCGTTGATACCGGCGACCAGGTCCTTGTCGCGCCCCCACAGCAGCACCTTGTGATTCGCGCGGCAGCAGACGTGGGCGAGGCCGCTGCCCCAGGCGCCGGCGCCCACGACGGCGATGGTCAGCGCTGCGTCAGCCCCACCCATCTCAACCACCTGCGCTCAGGCTTTCCAGCGGCCAGCGCGGGCGCGCCGCGAAGTCGAGGGGGTCGACAAGGCCAAGACCGAGGCGTTCGACCCCGGCCCAGGCGATCATCGCCGCGTTGTCGGTGCAGAGCTTCGGCGGCGGCGCCACCAGGCGGCTGCCGGCCGTGGCGGCGACGCTCTCCAGGCGCGCGCGCAGGCTGCGGTTGGCGGCGACGCCGCCGGCCACCACCAGCGGCCCCGGGGTGCCGTAGTCCTTTTCGAAGAGCGCCAGCGCCTTGGCGCAGCGCTCGGCCAGGATGTCGCCGGCCGCGGCCTGGAAGGAGGCGGCGAGATCGGCGCGCGTCTGATCGTGCCCGCCGTCGTCCCCGGCCCCGGCCAGCACCCCGGCCCCGGCAAGTACCCCGGCCTTGTCGGCGGCGTGGCGCACGGCGGTCTTCAGGCCGGAAAAGGAGAAGTCGAGCCCGGGCCGGCCCAGCATGGGGCGCGGCAGGTCGAAGGCCGCGGGGTCGCCCTTGGACGCTGCCTGCTCCACCGCCGGGCCGCCGGGGTAGCCGAGGCCCAGCAGCTTCGCGGTCTTGTCGAAGGCCTCGCCCAGGGCGTCGTCGATGGTGCCGCCCAGTCGGCGGTAGCGTCCGACGCCCTCCACCGCCAGCAGCTGGCAATGGCCGCCGGAGACCAGCAGCAGCAGGTAGGGGAAGTCGATCGCGTCGCTGAGGCGCACGCTCAGTGCATGGCCCTCCAGGTGGTTCACCGCCAGGAAGGGCTTCTCCCAGGCCAGCGCGATGGCCTTGGCGGTCATGACCCCGACGAAGACGCCGCCGATGAGGCCCGGTCCCGCCGTGGCGGCGATGCCGTCCAGTTCGGCATAGGTCAGGCCGGCCCCGGCCATGGCCTCCCCGACCAGGCGGTCGATGTGGTCCATGTGGCTGCGCGCGGCGATCTCCGGCACCACGCCGCCGTAGGGGCGGTGCTCGTCCAGCTGCGAGAGCACCAGGTCGGAGCAGATCTTCCCGGCGCCGCTCACCACCGCCGCGGCGGTCTCGTCGCAGGAGGTCTCGATGCCCAGGACAACCAGTTCTTCGGACGGCTTCGTCATGGCGCCGGACATTACTGCCTCGGCGACCGATTGGCTATCTTCGCAAGCGCGGCGGTTTTCTTCGCCGCGCGCTTGCTCTAAAGCTACGGGCTATGACTGATACACCGCTTTTGCGCCTCGGCACCCGGGGCTCGCCGCTGGCCCTGGCCCAGGCCCACGAGGTGCGCCGACGCCTGGGCGAAGCGCAGCCCGAGCTGGCCGGCGAGGACGCCGTCGCCATCGTCGTCATCAAGACCACCGGCGACAAGATCCAGGACCGCGCCCTCTCGGAGATCGGCGGCAAGGGCCTCTTCACCAAGGAGATCGAGGAAGCCCTGCTGGCGCAGGAGATCGACGCGGCGGTGCACTCCATGAAGGACGTGCCGACCTGGCTGCCCGAGGGGCTGGTGGTCGAGCACCTGCTGCCGCGCGAGGACGTGCGCGATGCCTTCTTCTCGCCGCACGGCCCGCGGCTTTCCGACCTGCCCCAGGGCGCGGTGGTGGGCAGCGCCTCGCTGCGCCGCCAGGCGCAGATCCTCGCCGCGCGTCCCGACCTGAAGGTGGTGAACTTCCGCGGCAACGTGGCGACGCGCCTGCGCAAGCTGGCCGCGGGCGAGGTCGACGCGACGCTGCTCGCCGTGGCGGGGCTGAAACGCCTGGGCGAGGGCGACAAGATCACCGGCGCGCTGGAGCCGGAAGAAATGCTGCCGGCGGTGGGCCAGGGCGCCATCGGCCTGGAGATCCGCGCCGATGATGCGCGCACGCGGGCCTGGCTCGATGCCATCTCCTGCGCCGAGACCGTGGCGCGGGTGACGGCGGAGCGCGCGCTGCTGGCGGAGCTGGACGGCTCCTGCAAGACGCCCATCGCCGGCCTGGCGGAGTTGACCGAAGGCGGCAGGACCCTGCGCCTGCGCGGCCTCGTCGCCCTGCCCGACGGCACCAAGGTGCACGCCGCGGAGATCAGCGGCCCCGTGGAAACGGCCGCCGCCCTCGGCAGGGAGCTGGGCGCGCAGTTGAAGGCCGCCGGGGGACCTGAGTTCTTCGCCGCCATCACCGGACACTGAGGGAGCCCATGCGCGTGCTCGTCACCCGGCCGCGCGAGGATGCCGCTTCCCTGGCGGCGGCGCTGGAAGCGCGCGGCCACGAAGCGCTGCTGGAGCCGCTGCTCACCATCACCCCGCGCGACACCGTCGACTGGCCGCAGTGCCACGCCGCCGCGCAGGCGCTGCTTGTCACCAGCGCCAACGGCGCGCGCGCCTTCGCGCGGCTCGACGCGCGCCGCGACATTCCGGTCTTCGCCGTGGGCGACGCCAGCGCCACGGCCTGCCGCGAGCTGGGCTTCGGGCGGGTCACCTCGGCGGCGGGCGACGTCGGGGATCTGGCGGCCCTGGTGGCGGAAAAGCTCGATCCGGCGGCGGGGCCACTGCTGCATCCCGCCGCCGGCAAGCCGGCCGGCGATCTGCAGGGGGCGCTGGCGGCGGCGGGTTTCACGGTGCTGCGCGCGGTGCTCTACGACGCCCGGCCGGCGGCGGCCCTCAGCGCGGCCTGTACCTCTTCTCTCAACGACGGGTTGATCGATGTCGTTACATTTTTCTCGCCACGCACGGCGGCCGCCTTTGTTAGCTTGGTTGAGGCGGCGGATTTGTCGCACACCTGCCGCGCGGTGACGGCACTCTGCCTCAGCGAGGCCGTGGCGGCGCGGATTTCGGGGCTTTCCTGGAGCCGCACCGTGGTTGCGGAACGGCCTGAACAGGACGCTTTGCTGGCGGCCCTCGATACCCTGGCGGGCGACAGGGCGTCGCAGGTATAATTTTGCGCTGCAACGTACGCGCCGGAAGCGTACAAAGGGGCGTACGACCCCGCGTTTCGGAAGCAGGCGGCGGGGCGCCATCAAAGGGAAGGTACAACGCGCGGGAACCATGACGGCATCCGACGGCAAGGACACGGACAAGAACACCACGGAACAGCAGCCCGAAGCGGCGGAAGCGCCGGCGCTGGTCATTATCGAGGCCTTCGGCGGCATCCGCCCCATGGCCAAGCACTTGGGTCTGGCGGTCTCGACCGTACAGGGTTGGAAGGAGCGCAGCGCCATCCCCGCCAACCGGCACGACCAGATCCGCGCCGCCGCGCAGAAGAACTCCATCAACATCGATCCCGCGGTGTTGCGGGCCTCGGCGCCCAGCGACGGCGCCCCCGCGCAGCCGCAGGTGATCGAAGGAAAGGCAACCTCAGTGGCCGATAAAGATTCCGCTGACAAGAAGACCGGCGACAAGAAGTCCGAGAAAGCGCCCGACAAGGCCGCCGATAAGGCCGCCGATAAGGCCCCTGATAAAGCCGGCGACAAGCCGGGCGGCAAGCCGGAGGCCAAGACGGGCGGCATGTCCGCGGCCTCGGCGGCCTCGAAGTCCGAGGCCCGCAAGGCCGACGCGGCGGCCAAGGCCCCGGCGGCGCAGCGCCGCAGCGGTTTCCTGCCGGGCCTCGTCCTGGGCGTGGTGCTCGCCGCCGGCGTGGCCGCGGCGACGGTCTACACCCGGCCCTACTGGATCGGCTTCATCGACGGCGCGGACGGCGCTCAGGCCGAGGCGACAACGGCGGCCCTGGCCGGGGTGGAAACCCGCCTGGACGAATTGCAGGCGGCCATGCCGGCGGACAATTCGGCCGCGCTCTCCGGGCTCAGCGAACGCCTGGCCACGCTGGAAGCCGCGGTTTCCCAGGGCGGCGGCCAGGACCCCGACACCCGCGCGGCGCTGGAATCCCTCAACGCCCAGATGGCGCGCCTGAGCGACCGGCTGGAGGCTTTGGAGCAGGAGCTCTCGGCCCTGCGCAGCCTGGCCGGCACGCCCTCGCCCGAACTGTCGAGCCGGCTCACCAGCGAGGCCCAGCGCCTCGACGAGCTGCTGAGCGCGCAGTCCGAGCTGGCCAAGCGCTTGACCGAGACCGAGGACGCGCTCACCGCGGCGGAGGCGGCGCGCGAAGGGGCGCCCGGCAGCCGCGAGACCTTGATGCTGCTGGCCATGCTGCAGCTGCGCGACGCGCTGCGCGGCTCCGGCCCCTACGACCAGCCGCTTGCCATGCTGCAGAACCTGGCCGGCGAGGACCCGGCCCTGATCCCGGTCATCGAGCCCCTGGAACGCCGTGCTTCGGCGGGCCTGCCCAGCCTTCTGGACCTGCAGGCCAGCTTCCCCGATGTGGCCCGCCGCATCGCCGCCATCGAGGTGGGCAAAGAGGGCGAAGGCTGGTCGGCGGGCGTGCTGCGCCGCATGGCCGAGGCGGTGAACCTCAGGCCCGTGGGGCTGGTCGAAGGCGCCGCGCCGACGGCGGTGGCCGCGCGCGCCGAGGTGAAGCTGAACGACGGCGATCTGGCCGGCGCCCTGGCCGAACTGGACGGGCTGGACGGCGCGGCGGCGGAAGCGGCGGCCAACTGGCGCGCCGAGGCCGAGGCGCGCCTGGCGGCGGACCGTGCGGTCAGTACGCTGGGCGCCCTGGTGTCCGAGCGCTTCTCCACCCTGGCGGGCGGCTGAGCCATGCGCCGCGCCCTTGTCTTCGCGGTCCTCGCCGCCGCCGCCATCTTCGCCGCCTACTGGCTGGCGCAGAACCCCGGGCACGTGACCATCGAGTGGCTTGGCTACCGCCTGGAGCCGCCGATCACCTTTCTGGTCATCGTCGCCATCGTCTTTTCCGCCGCCGTCATCCTGCTCTACCGGATCATCCGCGGCATTCTCGGCACCCCCGGGCGCATCGGCCAGGCGCTGTCCGCGGGCCGGCGCAAGCGCGGCTACAAGGCGCTGAGCCAGGGCATGGTCGCGGTGGCCGCCGGCGACGCAAGCGAGGCCGCGCGCTGGTCGCGCAAGGCCGACGAGCTGCTGGAGGACCCGCCCATCACCCTGCTGCTCTCCGCCCAGGCGGCGCAGCTGGGCGGCGACGAGAAGGCGGCCGAGAAGTATTTCAACGCCATGCTGGAAAAGCCGGAGACGCGCTTCCTCGGCCTGCGCGGCCTGCTCATGCAGGCGCTGCGCGAGGGCGACAACGAGCGCGCCCTCGGCTACGTGCGCCAGGCTCACGCCCTGCGGCCCAAGACGCCCTGGGTGGTGACCAACCTCTTCGAGCTGAGCGAGCGCACCGGCGACCTGGACGGCGCCGCCCGGGCGCTGAAGCAGGCGGTGAAGATCAAGGTCATGGACAAGGCCGAGGCCGCGCACAAGGAGGCGGTCATCACCCTGGCCAAGGCCCATCGCCTGCTGGCCGAGGGCCAGAAGGAAGAGGCTTTCACCCAGTCACGCCACGCCGACAAGGCCGATCCGGACCTGCTGGCCGCGGCGCTGCTGCACGCGCGCCTGGCCGTGGAGCGCAAGGCCTGGCGCGAGGCGGGCAAGGTGGTCGAGCGTTCCTGGCCGCGCACGCCCAGCGCCGAACTGGCCGCGATCTACCGCGACGCCGCGCCCGAGGCCAAGCCCCTGGAGCAGGTGAAGCGCTTCACCAAGCTGGCCGCCCTGAACCCCAAGCACCGCGAAAGCCACCTGGCGCTGGCCGAGGCCAACCTGGAGGCCGAGCTGTGGGGCGAGGCGCGGCGCCATCTCGGCGAGCTGGTGAAGCTGGCGGGCGAGGACCCGCCGCGCGCCCAGGTCTGCCGCCTCATGGCGCGCCTGGAGGAGGCCGAACACAAGGACACCGCCACCGCGCGGCGCTGGCTGGAGCGCGCCGCCGCGGCGCCGCCCGACCCGGCCTGGGTCTGTGGCTCCTGCGGCGCCGTGGCCACGGACTGGAGCGCCGACTGCGGGGCCTGCGGCAGCTTCGACAGCCTCAGCTGGCGGGTGCCGCGCCATGTCGGGCCGGTCAGCCTGGGCGGGGGCGAGATGCTGCAGATCGCCGCCAAGGCGGAACCGAAGGGCGCTGCTGCCCGGCCGGCAACCCCGGCGGCCGCTACGCCGGCGGCGGGTTTGCCGGCAGTGACGCCGCTGCCGGGCCCGCCGGACCGGGTGAAGCCCGCCGAGCCCAAGTCGGGCGGCGACGGTTCCGCCCCGGCGGCGCCGAAGCCGGCGCCCGAGGAGGAGGACGACGACGATTCCGAGGCGGCGGCGGTGGAGAGTTACCTGCCGCCCCGCCGCTAATGGTGTGAATCCGATCTATCTCAAAGGAATAGAGCAGATTCTCAGGGCCGGTGGAGCGCCTTCGGCGATTCCAGCCGACCCTGATCTGCTCTAGACAGGCAGTCGGCCGCTTGTCCGGCGCTTTGCGGCCCCCATATTGACCGCATATTGACTGGGGCCGTTAACCCTGGCTTAAGGCGGAAGCCTTAGCTAAAGAGGGGTTCCGGCAAGAGTTGTCGGGACTTGCGTGACAAGCGGCTTCGCCGTAATGTCCGCGCCCAGGAACCGCCGGGTTTTCAACCTGGCCGCAGTGCCGCCTTAGCTCAGCTGGTAGAGCATCGCATTCGTAATGCGAGGGTCGGGTGTTCAAGTCACCCAGGCGGCACCATTCCTCCTCTCCCCTTCCCGATTCCTTCACCAGGCTCACGAAACGCTTTTGTCGCAACCGCGGCGAAGCTTGTTCGCGCTTTCGGTGATCCGCAGGGGTGCGCCGGCCCGCTGCCTGTCACAGGCTGGGGCAATGCTGGGCGAATGCTACCGCAGTTTACCACTTGTAGTGGTTCTCCGTGTTAACCGGTCGTGAGTCGGGTGTTTGTGCGGTGCAGCGCAGCACCCGAACACCATGACGCCACGCAGGAAGCGGGAGCCACTCCATGTCCATCGTCATCAACGCCCGGGGCGTGCCGCTGAGCCATAGCGCCGCCTCGCTCTACCACTTCTCCGCCACCGATGCCGGCCCGCTGCTGGAAGGCACGGGCAGCCACGACTCCTTCTGGGGCGACAGCCGCGTCACCGTGACCCTGCTCGGCGGTGCGGGCGACGACATCTATCACCTCTACAGCACCGGCAACCGCGCCCGGGAGGAACCCGGCGAGGGCATCGACACGGTGGTGACCTGGATGGACTACCGCCTGCCGGCGAACATCGAGAACCTGACGGTGACCGGCAGCTACCGTCACGCCTTCGGCAACGCGCTCGACAACATCATCACCGGCGGCGACGGACGCCAGACCCTGGACGGGCGCGGCGGCGACGACGTGCTGATCGGCGGCGCGGGCAGCGACGTCTTCTCGGTGACCGCGGGCAACGGCAGCGATCTCATCGTCGATTTCTCGGGCGAGGACGTGCTGCGTCTCTTCGGCACGGGCTTCACCGCCTTCGACGAGGTCGCGGCGCGCTTTACCCAGCAAGGCGACGACGCGGTGCTCGACCTGGGCGGCGGCGAGATCCTGGTGCTGGCCGACACAGCGGTGGCGGACATCGCGGCGGATCAGGTGGCGCTGGAGATCGACCTCTCCGGCCTCACCGAAACTTTCAGCGAGGACTTCGACAGCCTCTCCCTGTGGGACGGCCAGGACGGCATCTGGGAGTCCAACTTCTGGTGGGGCGCGGAGAACGGCTCGGCCCTGGACAGCCAGCTCAACTGGTACATCGACACGGACTACGCCGCGACCCGGGCGGCCGACCCCTTCTCCATCGATGCCGGCGTGCTGACCATCACCGCAGCCGAGACGCCGGAAGAGTTGAAGGCTGAGGTCGAGGGTCATGCCTATACCTCCGGCCTGCTCACCACCTACAACAGCTTCGCCCAGACTTACGGCTACTTCGAGATCCGCGCCGACATGCCCGAAGGCAAGGGCCTCTGGCCGGCCTTCTGGCTGCTGCCCGCGGACGGCAACTGGCCGCCCGAACTGGACGTGATCGAGACCATTGGCCAGGACCCGGAGCGCCTGATCCTCACCGCCCACTCCCAGGCCGACGGCACGCACGACATCGAGACCCACTACGCCGAGGTCGCCGATACCGAGGGCTTCCACCGCTACGGCCTGCTGTGGACCGAAGAGGAGCTGGTCTGGACCTATGACGGCGTCGAGGTGGCGCGCGGCGAGACGCCGGCCGACCTGCACGCGCCCATGTACCTGCTGGTGAACCTGGGCGTCGGCGGCATCGCCGGGGCGCCGGGCGCGGCCCTGGAGGAGGGCGCCGAGATGAAGGTCGACTACATCCGCGCCTACGCCCTGGATGGGCCGGCCAACCCCGGTGACGACACCCTGACCGGCAGCAGCGGCGCCGACACCCTGCGGGGCGGGGCCGGGGACGACGACCTGCGCGCCCTGGCCGGCGACGACCTGCTGTTCGGCGGCAGCGGTGACGACAGCCTCAACGGCGGCGCCGGCTTCGACAGCCTGGACGGCGGCAGCGGCAGCGACACGGTGGACTACGCCGCGGCGCGCCTCGCCCTCAGCGTCGACCTGCTGCAGGAAACCGCGGTCTTCGGCGGCGGCCTGGAGGTGCTGGTCTCGATCGAGAACGTGCGGGGCGGCAGCGGCGCCGACACCCTGAGCGGCGGCAACGGTGCCAACGCACTCTACGGCGGGGCGGGCGGCGACAACCTGAACGGTCGCGGCGGCGACGACCTGCTGGACGGCGGCTGGGGCGCGGACTTTTTCTTTTTCAGCGGGCTGGACCTGCCCGGCGGCGACGGCCAAGACACCATCGCCGGTTTCGAATCGGGGCAAGACCGCCTGGGCTTCGCGGACGTCACCGATGCCGACGGCGATGGCGACCGGGACCTCGACGACCTGCTGGCCGCGGTCTCCGAAGTCACCGACGGCGGCGCGGGCGGCGACGTGGTGGTGAGCTTCGGCAACGGCGCCTCGATCACCTTCGCCGGTCTCGGCAGCGGCGCCGTCGAGACGCTCACCGACCTGGTGGACGATCCCGCCGGCCAGCTCCGCGTCTGCTAGCTAGAGCCAGTCCTCCATCCGCGCCTTGTAGTCCGCGTCGCGGGTCAGGCGTCTCATCAGCTCCGGCGCGGCGACGCCCTGCAGGTCCTTGGGCGCGGTGCCCTCGCGCAGCGCCTTCAGGGTGTCGTAGACCGCCTGCACCGCGGCCATGAAGGGCGCGTGGCTCTGCAGGCAGATCCTGACGCCCATGGAGGAGAGGTAGTCGAGGTCCATGATCTCCGGCCCGGCGCCGCCCAGCATCAGCGGCAGCTTCACCGCATTGCGCAAGGTCTCCAGCTGGGCCTTGGTCTTCACGCCGACCAGGAAGATGGCGTCGACCCCCGCGGCCTCGTAGGCGGCGATGCGCCTTGCGGCGTCCTCGGTGTCGGTGACCGAGGCCGCCGAGGTGCGCCCGAAGATCATCAGCTCGGGGTCGCGCCGTCCGGCCAGCGCCGCGCGCATCTTGCCGGCGCCTTCCTCGATGGAGATGAGCTGCGTCTTGCCCAGCGTGCCGAAAGGCTGCGGCAGCGCCGTGTCTTCGATCGACAGCCCGGCGACGCCGGCGGCCTCCAGCTCCTCCACCGTGCGGGTGACGTTCAGGGCGTTGCCGTAGCCGTGGTCGGCGTCGACCATCAGCGGCAGCTCGGCCGCCCGGTTGATGCGGTAGGCCTGCCCGGCGAACTCGCTGAGCGTGAGGACGATGAGGTCGGGCGCGCCCAGAACCGTCAGCGAGGCGACGGAGCCGGCGAACATGCCGGCCTCGAAGCCCAGTTCCTCGGCGATGCGCGCCGAGAGCGGGTCGAAGACGGAGCCGGGGTGGATGCAGCGGTCTCCGGCAAAAAGGGCGCGAAAGGCCTCGCGGCGCTTGCTCCAGCGCATGGGCGGTCTCCCTGTTTGTGGCGTGCCAGCGGTCTTTGGCTGCTTGGGCCGGGATTAAAGCATGAAGCGGCGGCCTTGCGGCACCCCCGTAACACCTCTGTTATTTTGCGCCGGGGCGCGGCGGGTGCTTAAATGCGCTGCGCAGTTTCGCGCCGCGCTTCTTTTGGGGGGATCGAAGAGGAACCATGGCTTTCAGACCCACGAAAGCATCGCTCTCGCTGGCCGGCCTGCTGGCCGTGGCTTTGCTTGGCGGTCTGGGCGCCTGCACGGCGCCCGGCGGCCAGTACGACAAGATGATGGCCGAGCGCGAGGTCGTCGGGGCCACGCGCGATTCCTTCACCATCTGCCACGGCCACGCGTGCCGCCTGCGCTCGCGCCTCGGCCTTACCGAGCTGGAGTGGGATCCGGTGGCGGATCTCTTCGCGGAGCCGGCGGCCAGCGCCGCCATTGAGCGTGGCCGCATCGCCACGGCCATCGGCATCATCGAGGCGGCGGTGGGTCCCAAGGCCGGTACGTCCAATGACCGCGGCGGCACGTTCAACGCCTTGAGCGGCAATGACCAGTTCGACTGTGTCGACGAGACCACCAACACCTCGGTCTACCTGACGCTGTTGGCCAAGGCCGGCTATCTGAAGTGGCACAAGCTCGAGGGCTGGGCCGGGCGCGGCGTCCTGTTCGACGGGGCCTGGCCGCACCAGTCCGCTGTCATCGTGGAACTGAAAAGCGACGAACCCTATGCCGTCGACAGCTGGTTCGAGGACAACGGCCGCGCCGCCCATGTGGTGCCGCTGGCGGACTGGCGCGCCGGCTGGAGTCCGCCGGGCTTCAGCGACAATCTGCTGTGAAGCGGTGGGTTTTCGGCGCCGACCCCTGTGAAGGCGATTGAGAGAGTCCGGCCCCGTGACGCTCGCGTCGGCGCAGCGGCGGGCTCCCCGGGGTTCCGGGCTGGTTCAAGGCAGAGGACCGGGTAACACCTCTGTTATTTTGCGCCCTCTTCCGGGTGATGCTTAAATGTGCCGCGATGTCCGGGTTTTTGGGGGGGAGTCCAGCTTTGGGGATCCGACAAGTTTTGCTGCCGGCCGGCTTGGCGCTGCTGCTTGGCGCCTGCACGTCCACCGGAGGGGGCAAGTACGATGAGATGATGGCAGAGCGCGGCGTGGCCGGGGCCAGCCGCGATGCCTTCATCGTCTGCCACGGCCACGGCTGCCGCCTGCGCGCCCAGCTCGACTTCTCCGAGCAGGAGTGGGCCCCGGTGGCGGACCTCTTCGCCGAGCCGGCGGAGAGCGCCGCCGTTGAGCGCGAGCGGATCGGCGCGGCCATCGGCCTGATCGAAGCCGCGGCGGGCCGCCGGGCCGGCACCTCCAGAGATGTCGGCGGCACGCTGAACGCCTTCGGGGTTGCAGGGGGCGGCAAGACGGGCTTCGACGGCCAGTTCGACTGCTACGACGAGACCACCAATACCTCAACCTACCTGACGCTGCTGGCGGAAGCCGGCTATCTGAAATGGCACAGGATCGACGGCTGGGCCAAGCGTGGCTCGCTGATCGGCAGCGACGGCTGGCCGCACCAGACCGCCGTCATCGTCGAGCTGCAGAGCCAACGGGCCTATGCGGTGGACAGCTGGTTCGAGGACAACGGCCACGCCGCCTACATGGTGCCGCTGGAGGAGTGGTACGCGGGCTGGGTCCCGCCCGGCTTTACCGACAGCCCGTTCTAGAGTCCTGGGTCACCGGCCCCGGCCCCTGGGCGACGCGAACGATCGGATCTACAGCCCGCTTTCGACGATGCTGACGGTGCCGACGCTGTTGTCGCGGCGCAGCGGCATGATCTCCTGATACTCCGGAGAATTGTAGAAGCGCTCGGCGGCGGCCTTGTCCGGGAACTCCAGCACGATCATGCGCGGCCGGTCGGTTTCGCCCTCGACGCTGGTGATGGTGTCGCCGCGCACCAGCATGCGGCCGCCGTAGGCCTCGATGACGGAGGGCGCGGCTCGGCGATAGGCCTCGAAGCCCTCGCAGTCCGTCACGTTGAATTGCGCGATCACGTAGGCCGTCATGCGCCGGCTGCTCCGCTGTATAAATGGTCAGGTCCTGAAATCCACCTCCAGTATCCTTGCTTGGCGGCGCAAGGTCCATCACCGAAAGGTGCAAGAAGCCGCACCACCCCAGCCCAAGGGTTGTGCGCACGCCGCTGCGGCATCCTGGCGGCGGGCAGCGATAGCGGCGCCGTCTCGATCGTGGTTCAATGCGCCCAACAGCGCGGACACCGATCCGCGGCGGTAGAAACAGTGTTATCGGGAGGGAGCGACTATGCGGCTTCAGGGAAAGGTGGCCGTGGTCACCGGTGCCGGTTCGGGCTTCGGCGCGGGCATCGCGCGGTTCTTCGCGGCCGAGGGCGGGCGCGTGGTGCTGGCCGACATCGACGGCGCAGCGGCGGAGGCGGTGGCGGCGGAGATCGACCGGGCCGGCGGCGCGGCCATCGGCCTCAAGGCGGACGTGACCGACAAGGCCGACGTGGCGACCATGATGCGCGCCGCGCTGGATACCTACGGGCGCCTCGACGTGCTGGTGAACAACGCCGGCATCTCCCACAAGAACAAGCCGATGACCGAGGTGAGCGAAGAGGAGTTCGACCACATCTACGCGGTCAACGTGAAGGCCATCTACCTGGCGGCGCTGGAGGCCATTCCCCTGCTGCGCGCCCAGGGCGGCGGCTGCATCATCAACACCAGCTCGACGGCGGCGATCCGCCCGCGCCCGGGCCTCACGGTCTACAACTCCTCCAAGGGGGCGGTGAACGTGCTCACCAAGTCCATGGCGGTGGAGCTGGCGCCCGACCGGATCCGCGTCAACGCCATTTGCCCGGTGATCGGAGAGACGGCGCTGATGGAAACCTTCATGGGCGTGCCCGACTCGCCGGAGAACCGCAAGAAGTTCGAGGCCACGATCCCGCTGGGGCGCTTCTCCACACCCAAGGACATCGCCCACGCCGCCGCCTTCCTGGCTTCCGACGAAGCGGCGTTCCTCACCGGCGTCTGCCTGGAGGTCGACGGCGGGCGCTGCATCTGAGCCCTTCGCGCAAGCAGGCATAGCAAAAGGCCCGGAACTTTCGTTCCGGGCCTTTCGTGTTTCGCCTGTGCGCTTTCGGCGGCGCTTAGTTGCGGTTGCCGAAGAGCTGCAGCAGGAAGAGGAACAGGTTGAGGAAGTCGAGGTAGAGGCGCAGGGCGCCCATGATCGACTTCTTGGTCGCGACCTCGCCGCTGTCGGCGGCGTAGTACATGTTCTTGATCTGCTGCGTGTCGTAGGCCGTCAGGCCGGCGAAGATCAGCACGCCGACGACGGAGATCACCCACTGCATCGCCGGCGACTGCAGGAAGAAGTTCACCACCATGGCGATGATGATGCCGATCAGGCCCATCATCAGGAAGCTGCCCATGCCGGACAGATCTTTCTTCGTGGTGTAACCCACCAGGCTGAGGCCGGCGAAAGCACCCGCGGTGATGAAGAAGATCTTGGTGATCGAGGGAAGGCTGTAGGACAGGAAGATCGACGACAGGGACAGACCCATCGCCGCGGCGAACAGCCAGAAGGTGATCTGTGCCGCCGAGGCCGACATCTTGTGGACGCGCGCCGAGAGGAAGAACACGAAGCCAAGCGGGGCCAGCATCACGACCCACGCCAGCGGTGTGCCGAAAATCATCTGCTGAAGCGCGGCGCTGGTCGAGGTCAGATAGGCCAATACGCCGGTGATGACCATGGCCACGGTCATGTAGTTGTACACGCCCAGCATGTACTTGCGCAGGCCCTCATCGTATTCGCCGGCGCGCGCCTGCGTCTGAGACTGCGACATGTATCTGCGGTCACCGAGTGCCATCAGAAAACCCTTTCATTCGTAGGCGCGGTCATCGGGCCGCGCCAACCCAGAGAACTCGTCACTAATATTGGCAGGCGGGGAGGCCGAATCAACCCTATTTTCGCATGGCTTCTGCGTAAATTTTGCTGCGAATTCAAGCCGCTAAACCACAGCCTTCGCTTGTGGTTTGGGGCCTATTCGTTGCGTAGCAGGGGCGCGGCCTTCTGGCCCAGGGCGCGCCAGGTGCCGGCGAAGCCGAAGCCCACGGTGATGGCGGTGGCCAGCAGGGCGGTGGTGATCACCGCGCCGGGCAGGAAGACGAAGTCGGCGCGCATCACCTCGGTCAGCACCAGGAAGGCCGCCAGGGTGCCGACGGCCGCGGCGATGGCGGCGGTGACCAGGCCCAGCAGGCCGTATTCCAGCAGGAAGGTCTGGGCGACGCTGCGCCGCGTCGCGCCCAGCACCTTCAGCACCACGGCGTCGTAGACCCGCCGGTGGTGCCCGGCGGCGACGGCCCCGGCCAGCACCAGCACACCGGCCACCAGGGCCACGGCGGCGATGGCGCGCACGGCGATGGCGATCTGGCCGATCAACTCGCCGACCTGCTCCAGGGCCTCCTTCACGCGGATCGAGGAGACGTTGATGAAGCGGTCGGTGACGGCGATCTCCAGCGCGTCCTCGGCCTCGGCGTCGGCCTTCACCGTGGCGATGTGGCTCTGCGGCGCCTGCTCCAGCAGGCCGGGCGAGAAGATCATCACGAAGTTCATGGAAAGGCTCGCCCAGTCGACCTCGCGCAGGTTGGCGATGGTGACCTCCACGTCGCGGCCCAGGATGTTGATGGTCAGGGTGTCGCCGGGGCCGATGCCCAGCGCCCGGCCGACCTCGTCGTGCAGGGAGACCAGCGGCTTGCCGTCGTAGTCGGACGGCCACCAGTCGCCGGCGGTGATCCGGTCGATCTCGCGCGGTTCGCGCATCCAGGTCAGGCCGCGGTCGCCGCGGAACACCCACTTCACGTCGCCGGGAATTTCCAGCTCGGACGGCGGCACGCCGTTCACCGCGGCGATGCGCCCGCGCAGCATCGGCATCTGCTGCAGCTCGTGGACGCCGGGAAAGCCGGCGACCAGGGCGTTGAAGTCGCTGACCTGGTCGGGCTGGATGTCGATGAAGTAGAAGCCGGGCGCCTCCTCCGGCAGGCTCTGGCGCACCTGGCGCGAGAGATTGCCTTCGATCAGCGCGATGGCGACCAGCACGGTGAGGCCGAGGCCGAGCGACATGACCACCGAGCCGGTGGGTGCGCCGGGGCGGTGCAGGTTGGCGAGCGCCAGGCGCAGGCCGGGCCGGCGCGGGCGCGGCAGGCGGCGGGCCAGGGTCATGATGCCCAGCGCCGCCAGGCGGAACAGCAGCAAAGCGGCGACGGCGCCGATGACGAAGTAGACCGCCAGGCGCTGGTCGGCGGCGGTGAGGATGGCCAGGCCCGCCAAGAGGCCGCCGAAGATGGCCAGCGCCGCCAGCGTGCCGGCGGTGACGCGGGCGGAGGCCGGGCTCACCTCGTCGCGGAACAGGCTGGCGGCGGCGACGCTCTGCGCCCGCGCCAGCGGCCACAGCGAAAAGGTCACGGCGGTCAGCAGGCCGAAGGCGGCGGCGGTGACCAGCGGCAGCGGGTAGAGGCCGAGCTCGGCCTCCCAGCCCAGGGTGTCGCCGATCACGCCGGCGGCGATGTAGGTGGAGGCCGCGCCCAGGGCCAGGCCGATCACGGTGCCGACCAGGGCGAGGGCCAGGATCTGTGCCATGTAGACCTGGAAGATCAGGCGGCCGGGGGCGCCCAGGCACTTCAGCGTGGCGATGGTCGCGGTCTTGCCGTCCAGGTAGCTGCGCACCGCGTTGCCGACGCCGACGCCGCCGACCAGCAGCGCGGTGAGCCCGACCAGCGTCAGGAAGAGGGTCAGGCGGTTGATGAAGCGGCCGATGCCGGGGGCCGCCTCGGTGGTGTCGCGGATGCGCCAGCCGGCCTCCGGGAAGGTTTCGCCCAGGGCGGCGCGCATGGCCGTGGCGCTCACCCCTTGATCGAGGCGCAGGCGGTAGTGGTGCTGGATCAGGCTGCCCGGCTGCACCAGCCCGGTGTCGGCCAGGCTGTCATGGGCCACCATGAAGGTGGGCCCCAAGGTGAAGGCGCGCGAGGTGCGGTCGGGCTCGCGCTCCAGCACGCCGGCGACGCGGTAGTCGATGTCGCCGACCCGCACCAGGGCGCCGGGCGCGACCTCCAGGCGGCGCAGCAGGCTGCGGTCGATCACCGCGCCCCAATGACCGTCTTCTTGTTTGGCCAGGGCCGCGTCGAGGTCGTCGGGCAGGCCCGGCGTCGGAGACATCTCGACGGCGCCGAACAGCGGATAGAGGTTGTCGACGGCGCGCAGCTCGACCAGCACCCGGCGTGAGTCTTCCGACTGGCCGCGGGCCATGGCGCGCATCTCGGCGACGCGCGAGACGTCGGCGCGGCCCTCCATGAAGGCCTGCTGCTCGGGGCTGGCCGCCACGTGGGTGAGGCGCAGATCCATGTCGCCGCCCAGCAGGATGCGCCCGTCGCGCTTCAGGCCCGCCAGCATGGACTCGGAGACGGAGCCGACGCCGGCGATGGCGGTGACGCCAAGGGTGAGGCAGGCAAGGAAGATGCGGAAGCCCTTGAGGCCGCCGCGCAGCTCGCGCCGCGCCAGGCGCAGGGCCAAGGGCCAAGGACTCTGCCGGGGCACGGCCGCGCCGGCGGCGCCGCTTTCGGCCGCGGTGGTCACAGCGAGGCGCCGCCGTTGCTCTCGTCGCCGACGATGAGGCCGTCGAGCAGCTTCACCGAGCGGGCGCAGCGCCCGGCCAGTTGCGGATCATGGGTGATCAGCACCAGGGTGGTGCCGTGCTCGGCCTGCAGGCGGAACAGCAGCTCGATGATCTGCTGGCCGGTCTCGCCGTCCAGGTTGCCGGTCGGCTCGTCGGCCAGCAGCAGGTCGGGGCCGGCTGCGAAGGCGCGGGCCAGCGCGGTGCGCTGCTGCTCGCCGCCGGAGAGCTGGCCCGGGTAGTGGGTCAGGCGGTGGCCCAGGCCGACCGCCTCCAGGCACTCGGCGGCGCGCTCGAAGGCATCGGCGCGGCCGGCGAACTCCAGGGGAATGGCGACGTTCTCCAGCGCCGTCATGGTCGGCACCAGGTGGAAGTCCTGGAACACGATGCCCACGGAGTCGCGGCGGAAGCGGGCCAGCGAATCCTCGTCCAGGCCGTTGAAGCGGGTGCCGCCGACCGTGACCGCGCCTTTGCTGGCGCGCTCCAGACCGGCGATGATCATCATCATGGAGGACTTGCCGGAGCCCGAGGGCCCGACCACGCTCACCGTCTCGCCGCGCCCGACGCTGAGGTCCAGGCCGCGCAGGATGTGCACCGGCCCGGCGGCCGAGGGCAGGGTGAGTTCCACTCCTTCCAGGGCAATCATGGCGTTTTCAGGGTCGGGCTGCGGGGCCGCCGTGGCATCTGGGGGGACTGCTGGGGAGGCGGGAGAGGAATCGCTCAGGCTCATGGTCACTTCCAAAAGACGGCCTTGATGCCATATGGCCCGATTGCCGGGAATTTCAACGCGTTGCGGCCCCTTTGCCCGGCCTTCGCGGCCGGCGCCGCCGTCGGCGCGGAAGGGGGCGGCGGCGGCGGGCGGCTTGATCCGCAGGCGCTGAGGCCTTACCTCTTGAAAAGACAGGATTCCTCCAGCAAGTCCCCGCGAACCCCCGGGACTGGAGGCGGTGATCTCCGTGACAGGGAGCAGAATGCGTTTTCCCCGACAGACCGCTTGCTTTCGAACGATCGGCCGGGTGCTCGCCGTGCTGGCCGTGCTGGTTACCGGCGGCGCGGCCGCGGCGGAGGAGCCGCTGCGCCTCATGGCCTACGGTGACAGCCTGACCCACGGCTACGGCCTGGCGGCGGGCGAGACCTTTCCGGAGCAGCTGGAGGCCGCGCTCAAGGCCGAGGGCCTGGACGTGGAGGTGATGAACGCCGGCAACTCCGGCGACACCACCGCCGGCGGCCTTGCCCGGCTCGACTGGGCGCTGGCCGACGACCCCGACGCGGTGATCCTGGAACTGGGCGCCAACGACGGCCTGCGCGGCCTCGACCCGCAGGCGACCTTCGACAACCTGGACGCCATCATGGCCCGTTTCACCGAGGAGGGACTGCCGGTGCTCATCGCCGGGATGCTGGCGCCGCCCAACCTGGGCCGCGAATACGGCGAGGCCTTCAATGCGGTCTATCCGCGCCTGGCCAAGAAATACGACGCGCCCTTCTACCCCTTCTTCCTGGACGGCGTGGCGATGGAACCGTCCTTGAACCAATCCGACGGCATCCACCCCAACGCCGAGGGCGTGGCGGAGATCGTCGCACGCATCAAGCCGCACGTGGTGCGGCTGCTCGAAGCCCGCGATCTGGCCGAACGGCCGGACGCCGGCAACTGAGGCGCCGCGCATGGTCACGACCTCTCCCCTGGAAAGCGGCGCCCAGCGCGCGGGACGCTACAAGGCGGCCCACGCGGCACTGGAGGAGTCCGAGGAAGCCTCGCCGGGCGCCTGGGGCTCCCTGGTGAAGGGGTGTCTGGAGGCCCTGGGCGAGCTGCCGGAGGGCGCCAACCTGGGTTTCGTCTACGCCACCGACTCGCTGTCGGAGAGCCTGGGCAGCATCGTCACCTTCCTGCGTGAGCGCAGCGGCATCCAGCACTGGATCGGCACCGTCGGCGAGGGGGTGGTGGCCAACGGCGTGGAGTTCTACGACCGCCCGGCCCTTTCCCTGCTGGTGGCGGCGCTGCCTGAGGAAGGCTTCCGCACCTTCGCGCCGGTCACCGCCGCCGCGCAGAGCGGCGGCCTGGAAGGCTTCTCGCGCGTCCACGGCACCTGGATCACGCAGCACCGGCCGATGCTGGGCGTGGTGCACGGCGACCCGCGCAACCCCGCGGTCTCCGAGATCGTCGAGGGCCTGGCCGAGACGACCTCGTCCTTCCTGGTCGGCGGCCTCACCGCCTCGACCGACGGCTTCCCGCAGGTCGCCGGCGACCTGGGCGAGGGCGGTGTTTCCGGCGTGCTCTTCAGTTCCGAGCAGATGGTCGTCACCGGTCTTTCCCAGGGCTGCACGCCGATCGGCGGCGAGCACGAGGTGACGTCGGTGAAAGGTCCCGGCGTCGTCAGCGCCCTCGACGGCCGGCCGGCGCTCGACGTGCTGCGCGAGGACATCGGCGAGCTGCTGGCCCGCGACCTGCGCCGCATCGGCGGCTACATCTTCGCCGCCCTGCCGATCGCCGGCAGCGACACCGGCGACTACCTGGTGCGCAACCTCATCGGCCTCGACCTCGACCGCGGCTTGCTGCAGGTCGGCGCGGAACTGCAGCCGGGCGATCGCCTGGGCTTCTGCCGGCGCGACCACCAGACCGCGCGCGCCGACCTGAAACGCATGCTGGAGGATCTGCGCGAACGCGCCGGCGGCGCGCCGCGCGGGGCGCTCTATTTCTCCTGCGTGGCGCGCGGGCGGCATCTTTTCGGTCTGCATTCCGAGGAGCTGAGGTTGATCCGCGATACGTTCGGGGATATGCCGCTCACCGGCTTTTTCGCCAACGGCGAGATCAGCAACAACCGGCTCTACGGCTACACCGGCGTGCTCACGCTGCTGCTTTAGCGAAGTCTCTTTTTCGGCGCCGCCCTCGCGACGAGGTTTCGCGGCGCCGCCTTTTTGCCTGAAGGGGAATACCATGGAATACCGTCCGCTCGGCCACACCGGCATCAAGGTCAGCGCCATCTGCCTGGGCAGCATGACCTGGGGCGAGCAGAACAGCGAGGAAGAAGGCTTCGCGCAGATGGATTACGCCCTCGACCAGGGGGTGAACTTCATCGACGCCGCGGAGATGTATCCCATTGCCACGCGGGCGGAGACCTACGGCCGCACCGAGGAGATCATCGGCAACTGGATGGCCGCACGCGGCACCCGCGACAAGGTGATCGTCGCCACCAAGATCGTCGGCCCCAACCCCAAGCGCTTCCACTACATCCGCGGCGGCGAGACCCGCTTCAACAGGAAGCACATCACCGCCGCGGTGGAGACCAGCCTGAAGCGGCTGAAGACCGACTACATCGACCTCTACCAGCTGCACTGGCCCGACCGCGCCACCAACGACTTCGGCAGCCTGGCCTACACACATGAAGAAGGCGCCGAGGAGACGCCGGTGGAGGAAACCCTGGCGGCCCTGGACGAGGTGGTGAAGGCCGGCAAGGTGCGCCAGGTCGGCCTGTCCAACGAGAACCCCTGGGGCGCCATGCGCTTCCTCACCGGGGCGGAGCAGGGCAAGGGCCCGCGCATGGTCTCGGTGCAGAACCCCTACAGCCTGCTCAACCGCAGCTTCGAGACCCGCATGGCCGAGATCGCGATGCGCGAGAGCCTCGGCCTGCTGGCCTACGCCCCGCTGGCCGCCGGCACGCTGACCGGCAAGTACCTGGACGGCCAGTGGCCGAAAGGCGCACGCCGCACGCTCTGGCCGGACAACACCCGCTACCAGGGCCCGCAGGCCGACGCCGCCACGGCGGCCTATGTGAAGCTGGCCAGGGAGCGGGGGCTCGACCCGGCGGAGCTGGCGCTGGCCTTCGTGCTGTCGCAGCCCTTCCTCACCTCGGCCATCATCGGCGCCACGCAGATGGTGCAGTTGAAGACCAACATCGGGGCTGCCAAAGTGACCCTGGACGAGGAAACGCTGAAGGCCGTGGAGGCGATCCACAAGGTCTACACCTACCCCTGCCCCTGATCCCCGGCTTCACCAGCCTTTGCGTATGATTTCAGGGCCTTCGCGGCCCCTCCGATGACAGGTTCCTGCCCAGCCATGCGACTCTTCGTAGCCCTCTCCCTGCCCGATGATCTGCGCGACAGCCTCTCCGGCCTCGCCTGCGGCCTGCCGGGCGCGCGCTGGGTGGCGCCGGAGAACCTGCACCTCACCCTGCGCTTCATCGGCGAAGTGGACGGCGACGAGGCCGAGGACATCGACGCCGCGCTCTCCGGCATCCGCTGCCAGCGATTCCCGCTGACCCTGGCGGGGGTGGGGGACTTCGGCGGCGACCGCCGCCTGCGCTCGGTCTGGGTCGGGGTCGAGCCCAACGAGGTCCTGGAGCGCCTGCAGTCCAAGGTCGAGCAGGCGGTGCGCCGCGCCGGCCAGCCGCCGGAAAAACGCAAGTTCAAGCCGCACGTCACCCTGGCGCGCTTCAAGTCGCATCCCGGCGGGCGGCTGGAGGACTATTTCACCCAGCGCTCCCTGTTCCGCGCAGCCCCCTTCGAGGTGGCGGCCTTCACGCTCTATTCCAGCTACCTCTCCCACGAAGGGGCGATCTATTCGCCCGAAGCGGTCTATTCCTTGGAGTAGATCTTACGCGGTCGGGCCCAGAGGACCGGCGGGGGGCTGCACGGGCTTCGGCTTGCGGGTCTCGCGGTGCAGGATATAGAGGCCGCTGGCGACCAGGATGGCGGCGCCGGCCCAGACGTTCGGCGCCGGGATGTCGCGCCAGATGACCCAGCCGAAGATGACGCCCCAGACCAGCACCGTGTAGTCGAAAGGCGCGATGACCGCCGCCGGGGCATGGCGGTAGCCCTGGGTGATGAGCGACATGCCGGCGGTGCCGATGATCCCCATCAACATGAAGACGCCGAAGTCCGGCAGTCCCGGGGTCTGCCACTGGGCGGGCATCATCACCGCGGTGACCAGCACGGCCCCGACGCTGGGCCAGAACATGATGGCCGCGGTGGAGAGGTCGCGGGTCAGCCTGCGCCCCAGCAGCATGGAGACGGCATAGGCCAAGGCCGCGCCCAGGGGTAGCAGAGCCTCGATGCGGAAGCTGGAGGTGCCGGGCTGCACCACCACCACCACGCCCAGGAAGCCGACGATGACCGCGGCCCAGCGCCGCACGCCCACGTGCTCGCCCAGCACCGGCACCGACAACGAGGTGATGAACAGCGGCGCGGCGAAGGCGATGGCGAAAGCGTCAGCCAGGGGCATGTAGCGCAGGCCGGTGAAGAACAGGAAGGCGGCGGCGATGTTCAGCAGGCTGCGCAGGGTCAAGAGGACGGGCCGACGGGGCCTGAGGCTGGCCAGGCCGGCGCCGCTGAGGACCACGTAGGCGAAAACCGCCACCGCGCCGATGCCGTTGCGCACCAGCACCACCTGGCTGACGGCATAGCCCTCGCCCAGCAACTTGGCGCAGGTGTCCATGATCGACATGCCGAGCATGCCGACCACGGCGCAGCCGATGCCGAAGCCGATCCGCTCCTCGGCGGCGGCGCTGCTGGAAACGTTCGTCATCCTCCTACCTACCCGTAGCGGGTCAGGATGTCCTGCACCATTTGTGCATAGGGGGGTCCACAGATCTCTGTGTGCACCAGCAGCGGGAAGAGGTTGTAGACGTCGCGCCGGCCTTCGGCGTAGCCGGGCCGCAAGGGGCGCAGCTCGCGATAGCGGCGGTGAAAGGCGGCGCCGAAGGTCGACAGCAGCTCGATGTAGGCGATCTCCACCTCCGGGTCGGCGTAGTAGATTGCCGGGTCGATGAAGGCGGCGACGCGGCTTTCCCCATCTTTTCCTGGGCCGAACAGCACGTTGCCGCTCCACACGTCGCCGTGGACCAGGCCGGGGGCCGGCGGCTGGTCGATGAAGTTCTCGAGCTGCAGGCAGAAGCGCTCCAGCCGGCGGTGGGTTTCCGCCGGCAGGCGCCCGGATTCCCGCGCGATGAGGCCCATCACCAGCAGGCGCTGCTCGCGGTAGAAATCACACCAGTTCTCGGTCCAGGGATTGGGCTGCGGCAGGGCGCCGATCACCGTATCGCGCCCGAAGCCGAATTCCCGCGCGGTGATGCCGTGCAGCGCGGCGAGGCGCTCGGCGGCGTCGACCTCGGCGGCGGTGCCGCGCCCGGGCCCGTGCTCGACGTAGTCCATCAGCAGCAGCTCTTCGCTGACATGGCGTGTCGCGGGCACCGGCAGGGTGGTCTTCTCCGCCAGGTAGTCGAGCATGAAGCCTTCGATGGCCAGGCCGCCACTTGCCGCGACCTTGGCGACCAGCGGCGGGCGGTCCGCGAAGTCCAGGCGGTAGACCTCGGCGATGCAGCCGCCGATCAGCGGGGTGGCGTGCGTCGGCTCTGCGCCGCAGACCGCCGCCACCGCCGCGCCCAGGCTCATGACTTTTCCGACAGCTCTTTGCGCAGCCGGGCAACCCAGGCGGGCACCGCCGCCTCGATGACGTCGAGCATGGCCAGGTAGTCGGCATCGCCGCCGTAGTAGGGGTCGGCCACGTCGATGCCGGCTTCCGGCAGCACCTCCAGGAAGAGGCTCAGGCGGCTGATCGAGTCCGGCGGCTGCAGGGCGGTGAGGCTGCGCAGGTGGCCGCGGTCCATGGCCAAAATCAGGTCGAAGGTGGCGAAATCCTGTGTCGACAGCTCGCGCGCGCGCAAGGGCGACAGGTCATAGCCCCGCTTGGCGGCCAGGCGGACGGCCGGCTCGGAGGGCGGGTCGCCGACGTGGTAGTCGAAGGTGCCGGCGGAATCGACCGCTACCGCCTCGCCCAGCCCGGCGGCGGCCAGATGGTCGCGCAGGATGACCTCGGCCGAGGGCGAGCGGCAAATGTTGCCGGTGCAGACGGTGAGAATCTTGTAGGTCACGCGTCCTCCAACGCTGCTGGGCCGATGGCGCGCTCGGCGGTCACGACGATGTGGGTGTTTCCTGGGCCAGGGTTTCGTCTATCATCGCCCCTCACGTCACGCAACCGCGTGCCGCCACGCAATTCACCAAGAGGCCAGTGCCGTCGGACAGGTATGGAAAGCCGGCGTATCGTTATCCTGACAGGAGCGGGGATCTCCAAGGAATCCGGGCTCGACACTTTCCGCGACCCGGACGGGCTGTGGGCGCGCGTGCGCATCGAGGACGTGGCGACGCCGGAGGCCTTCGCCCGCGACCCCGACCGGGTTCACGCCTTCTACAACCACCGCCGCGCCGGCCTGCTGTCGGAGGACGTGCAGCCCAACGCGGCCCACGCCGCCCTGGCCCGCCTGGAGGCCGAATGGCCGGGCGAGGTGCTGCTGGTCACCCAGAACATCGACGACCTGCACGAGCGCGCCGGATCGAAGAACCTCATCCACATGCACGGCGAGCTCTTGAAGGCGCGCTGCCTGGTCTGCGGCGCGGCCAGCCCCTGGCGTGAGGACATGACCGGCGACAGCCTCTGCCCGGCCTGCGGGGTCGAGGGCGCGCTGCGCGTCAACGTGGTGTGGTTCGGCGAGATGCCTTTCGAGATGGACCGTATCTACGAGGCGCTGGCCGCCTGCGACCTCTTCATCTCCATCGGCACCTCCGGCAATGTCTATCCGGCGGCGGGTTTCGTCGCCGAGGCGCGGGCCAGCGGGCGGGCCCACACGGTGGAGCTGAACCTGGAGCCTTCGGAAGGCTCCTCGCTCTTCGCCGAGCGTCATCACGGCCCGGCCGGCGTCGAGGTGCCGGCCTACGTCGACAAGATCCTGAAAAATGGCTGGTAAAGCGCCCGAACGGGACCTGGAAGAGGTCGTCGCCGCGGCGCGCGCCTGCCGGATCTGCGAAGAACACCTGCCGCTGGGCCCGCGCCCGGTGTTGCGTGCGGCCTCCCCGGCGCGGCTCATGATCGTCGGCCAGGCGCCGGGTACCCGGGTGCACGAGACGGGCATCCCCTGGAACGACCGCTCCGGCGAGCGGCTGCGCGGCTGGCTGCGGATCCCCGGCGAGGCCTTCTACGACGAGGCCAGGGTGGCCATCGTGCCCATGGGCTTCTGCTATCCGGGCGTCGACGCCAAGGGCGGCGACAAGCCGCCGCGCCCGGAATGCGCGCCGCTGTGGCACGCGCCGCTGCGCGCCGGTCTGCCCAAGGTGGAGCTGACCCTGCTGGTCGGCATGTACGCGCAGAAGCACTACCTGGGCAAGCGCCGGCAGAAGACCCTCACCCAGACCGTGCGCCACTGGCGCGACTACCTGCCGGAATTTCTGCCGCTGCCGCACCCGAGCTGGCGCAACACCGCCTGGCTGAAGAAGAACCCCTGGTTCGAGAAGGAACTGCTGCCCGAGCTGCGCCGGCGGGTGAAGAAGCTGGTGACCTAGTCCTTCCGCGTCACCAGGTAGGCGCAGCGCCGGGCGCCGGCCAGGATGTGGTCGCTGCGCTCGACCTTGAAGTCGCCGCCCAGCACCTTGCGGAAGACCTCCAACTCCATGTTGCAGAGACCGGTGCAGGCCGCCGCGGCGGAGCAGACCGGGCAGTGGTTTTCTACCAGAAGGTAGCCGCCCTTGGCCTTCTGCACCTCGGCCATGTAGCCTTCGGCGGTGCGCATCTCGGCCAGCGCCTGCAGCTTCTTCGGCAGGCTCGGCTGCTTGTCGGTGCGCGCGCGGTAGCCGGCGGTCTGTTCCTTCGCGCGCAGCTGCAGCAGCTTGTCCAGGCCCTCCGCGCCGAAGGCCTGCTTCATGGCGTTGATCAGGCCGACGGTGAAATCCGCGTGGCCGTCGGGGAAAAAGCGGTCGGCGGCGGCGGTGAGCGCCCAGAGCTTGGCCGGGCGGCCCGTCCTCTTGTGGCCGGCAGGCCGCGCCTCGGCCTCGTGGGTCACCAGGCCCTCGGCCTCCAGGTCGTAGAGGTGCTGGCGCACCGCCATGGCGGAGACGCCCAGACGGCAGGCCAGGCTGGCGGCGTCCTGCGGGCCGTCCTGTTTCAGGCTGTCGATCAGGGCGCGGCGGCTGCGTTTTTCCGCCGGAACGGCGTTACGGTTGCTCATGGAGTCTTTCTAAAGTTTTTTCTTGAGAAACGCAAGACTCGGGTCTAGGGTGTTTTGAAAGAAAACACTTTCGAAAGTAGGTAGAGGAGATCGCCCCATGGCCCTGCCTCAGGAAAGCACCTCGTCGCTGGTCCACGTCGCGCCTCTGGAAGAACTGCTGGAGAAGGGACGTTACCTTTTCAAGGCCGGGGGCAAGCAGATCGCCGTCTTCGCCGGCGCGGACGGCGTCTACGCCTGCAACAACCGCTGCCCGCACGAGGGCTATCCCCTGATGGAAGGCAAGCTCGACCCTAATCCGAAAGGGGGCGGCTGCATCCTCACCTGCAACTGGCACAACTGGAAATTCGATCTGGCCGGTGGCGAGACCCTGGTGGGCGGCGACAAGCTGCGCCGCTACCCGGTGGAGATCATCGACGGCGAGGTCTGGATCGACATCGCCGATCCGCCGGCCGAGGAGGTGGCTGCCGCGGCGCTGAACAGCCTGCGCGACTCCTTCCGCCGCCACGAGTACGACCGCATGGCGCGCGAGATCTCCCGCCTGCAGAAGGCCGGCGCCGACCCGCTGGACGCGCTGCGCGCCGCCTTCACCTGGACGGCCGACCGCTTTGAATACGGCTGCAGCCACGCGCAAGGCGGCGCCGCCGACTGGCTGGCGATCCGCGACGACTACGCCGCCGGCGAGGCCGAGCGCCTGGTGCCGCTGGTGGAGATCGTCGGCCACCTGGCCTGGGACACGCTGCGCGAACCGGCCTATCCCTATCCGGAGGAAAGCCTGCCCTACGACGCCGAGGCCTTCGTCGCCGCCATCGAGGCGGAGGACGAAGCGGCCGCCGTCGCGCGCCTGCGCGGCGCGCTGAACGCCGGCCTGACCTTCCGCGACCTGGAGGGCCCCTTGGCCGCGGCGGCGCTGGCCCACTACCAGGACTTCGGCCATGCCGCCATCTACGTGCAGAAGACCGGTGAGCTCCTCGACCGCCTGGGCGCGGAGGCGGCCGAGCCGCTGCTGCTGAGCCTCGTGCGCTCCCTGGTCTATGCGACGCGCGAGGACCTGATCCCGGAGTTCCGCGCCTATGGGCCCGCGCTGGCGGCCTGGGACGGCGCGGGCAAGGAACCGGTCGCGGCGGAGGACCTGCTGGGCCTCCCGGTGCCCAAGGTGCTGGCGCGGGTCAATGCCTCCTCGGGCGACCGCCGCGCGCTCTACGACGCGCTGCTGGGCGCCGCCTGCTGGCAATTCCTGCACTTCGACATGGACATGATGTTCGCCACCGACAAGCCGGTGTCGAACAATGTGAACTGGCTCGACTTCACCCACGCCATTACCTTCGCCAACGCGGTGCGCACGCTCTGCGGCCGCACGCCCCGGCTCTGGCCGCAGGGCCTCTTGCAGATCGCCTGCTTCGTCGGCCGCAACGCCGGCTTCGTCGACAAGACCCTCGACGAGTCGCCCTGGCGGGTCGACGATCCGCAGGCGTTTCTCGATGCGGCGCTGAAGGGCGTGCTGGACCACGGCCGCTTCGAGTACATCGTCTCGATCCACCTAGTGAAGCTGCTCACGGCGGTGAAGGCCGAGGTGACGGCGGCGCCGGAAGCGCCCTGGGTGCCGGTGATGCTGGCGGCGGTGAACCGCTTCCTCAACGAACCTCTGCGGCGCAAGCACACGCTGCGCACGGCCAAGCAGGCCCTCGGCTTCGTCGCGGCGGAAGGATGAACGTCATGTGCATGAAGACCTCTGCCAGGAGTTTCCTCGCGCTGCTGCGCTCCGGCTTCTGCCTGCGCCTGCTGCGCAGCCGCCATCTGTTCCGCCGCCGGGGCTGCTGTCCCGCCGCGGCCTGACAGTGAAGCTTGGCGGCTGAAAGGGTGAGCGGTGCGCAGTGTGTCGAGAACCGTTAGAGGAACGATATTCCCAAACGAAAACGGCCCGCCGAAAGGCGGGCCGTCGTTCTCTGCACCGGGGATATGCGCTCAGACCGTGCGCTCGATACGGTCCATGTCGTCGTCGGAAAAGCCGAAGTGGTGGCCGATCTCGTGCACCAGCACGTGCTTGACCACCTCGGCCAGATCCTCGCCGCTGTCGCACCAGTAGTCCAGGATCGGGCGGCGGTAGAGATAGATCATGTCCAGGTCGTCGGGAACGTCCAGCGACGACTTGCGCTGCAGGTCGACGCCGCGGTAAAGGCCCAGCAGATCGAAGGGCGATTCGCAGTCCATCTCCTCCAGCGTGTCGTCGTCGGGGAAGTCGAGCACACGGATCACCACGTTGCCCAGCGCCTGGCGCAGCTCTTCCGGGATTTCGGCATAAGCCTCCCGGGCCAGCGCTTCCAAGTGCTGGGTTTCTGGCGGTGTCGTATGACGCCCGACATCGTGCATTTGTGCCATAACCGTTCCCAATTCGCGTCCTGTTAAAGGCCACCCTAGCGCGGCTTGACCGGGAGTCCAAGCAGAGTCAACTTCGGTTAACCTTACTTGAGTGATTTCGTTTTTCGGGAGGTCTTGATGGCGGAAAGGTTAAGTGACGAGGTCCGTACTGCCCTGCCGCAGGAGTTGCCCGGCTGGGCCCCGGTGGAGGGCCGGGATGCCCTAAAAAAGACATTCCAGTTCAAGACCTTCAACCAGGCCTGGGGCTTCATGAACAGGGTTGCTTTGGCGGCCGAGAAGCTCAACCACCACCCCGAGTGGTTCAATGTTTACAACCGGGTAGAGATCACCTTGACGACCCACGACTGCGACGGCCTCTCCGACCTCGACGTGAAGCTCGCCAAGCGTATCGACAAGTTCGCGGAGTGAGGCCGCCGTGCCCGATACCTAAACCGGCCGGTCGCCCAGCGCCGTGGTCCGGTGCATGATGCGGATCTGGTTTTCGTCGTAGTCGCGCACGGCGTAGTGCATGGCCGCGCGGTTGTCCCACATGATCACGTCCTTCTGGCGCCAGCGGTGGCGGTAGACGTTTTCCGGCCGGGTCGCTTGCGTGGCCAGGAAGTCGAGCAGCGGGCGGCTCTCCTCCGGGGTCATGCCCTCGAAGCACTGGGTGAACCAGGGATTGACGTAGAGCGCCAGCTTGCCGCTGCCCGGATGGGTACGCACCACCGGGTGGGAGACCGGGTCGGGCACCTGGGCGATGGCGTTGGCGTTGGTGTCGCCGGCGTTGTTGCGCGCGGCGAGGCCGGCGGCCGAGTGCAGCGCGCGCAAGGGCCGCAGTACCTCCTGCAGTTTCGGAGAGAGGTTCGCGTAGGCGGCGACCATGTTGCAGAACATGGTGTCGCCGTAGCCCTCGGGCACCTGCAGGCCGTAGAGCACGGAGCCCAGCGGCGGCGTCTCGTCGAAGGAGATGTCGCTGTGCCAGAAGTCGTTGCGCGGGCCGCGGTCGCCCGGCTTGTTCACCAGCACCAGCACTTCCGGCTGCTCCGGCAGGCCGGGGCGCGAGCGCAGGGGATGCTCTTCCACCGGACCGAAGCGCGCGGTGAAGGCGACCTGCTGGGCCGGTGTCCAGTCCTGCTCCGGAAAGACCAGCACGATGTGCTCGTGGAAGGCCGCCTCGATCTCGGCGAAAACCTCGTCGGAGAGGGGCTGCGAAAGGTCGATCCCGGCGATCTCGGCGCCCAGCGCGCCGCACAGCGGGCGCGGGGAGATGTGGGTGTAGGTCGATGACCCGCCCCGCGGCGCGGCTTCGCCCGGCATGGCTTCCTCCGAAAACTTTCTCGTTCCTTCCCGGAAGCTTAGCGCCTGAGGGGTGGGGGCGTGAAGCCCCCCTGCGCAAAAGCAAACCCTCTCCCACAAGGGGAGAGGGGAAATTCCCTCACTGCATGCGCATGGCGCCGTCCAGGCGGATGCTGTCCGCGTTCAGCATGGTGTTGTCGCAGATGTGCATGACCAGCTTGGCGTATTCGGCCGGATGGCCGAAGCGGTGCGGGAAGGGTACCTGGCCGGCCAGGTTGTCCTGCACTTCCTGGGGCATGTTCAGCAGCAGCGGCGTGCCGATCAGGCCCGGCGCGATGGTCAGCACGCGCACGCCGTTCTTGGCGAATTCGCGCGCCGCCGGCAGCATCATGCCCATGATGCCGGCCTTGGAGGCGGCATAGGCGACCTGGCCCAGCTGGCCCTCGACGGCGGCGATGGAGGCGGTGGAGATGATCACGCCGCGCTCGCCGTCCTCGTTCACCGGGTCGTTGCCCAGCATGTCGGCGGCGGCCAGGCGCAGCAGGTTGAAGCTGCCGATCAGGTTCACGCGGATGACCTGCTCGAAGTTCTCCAGCGGCATGGGGCCGTCGCGCCCGACGATGCGCTTGGCCGGGGCGATGCCGGCGCAGTTGACCAGCACGCGGCAGGGGCCGTGGGCGGCGCGGGCCTCGGCCACCGCGGCCTCCGCCGCCTCGGCGCTGCCCACGTCGCAGGTCAGGCCCAGGCCGCCGATCTCCTTGGCCACCTCTTCGACGGCCTCGACGTTCACGTCCAGCACCGTCACCTTGGCCCCGGCCGCCGCCAGGTGCCGGGCGGTCTCCGCGCCCAGGCCCGATCCGCCGCCGGTCACGATCGCTGCAAGCCCCTTCACGTCCATAACTGCGTTCCTCTCGTCTGTCCTGCCGCCCGCCCGCTCATGTCGCGGGGGTGGCGCTGTCCTGAAATTGCGGGGGGCTCTATAGCAGAGCGGCCCCGTCTTGACGAGAGAGGGGGAAGACGAGGGGGCCGGGAAGCGGCGCCTCAGCGGCGCAGCAGGCCGAGCCCGGCCCAGCCCAGGGCCAGCCAGCCGGCCATCATCAGGACGCCGCCCAGCGGCGCCGTGGGGTTGGTCAGCTCGGCGATCCCCAGCCCTTTGAGGTAGAGCGAGCCGCAGAACAGCGCCAAGCCGGCGACGAACAGCGCCCCGGCGATGCCGGCGCGCTTTGCGCTTGCCGGGTTCAGGCTGCCGATCAGGGCGGCCAGGCCGAGGGCCGGCAGGTGGGCCAGGTGGTAGCGCACCGCGACCTCGAAGACGCGCTGGTGGTCGGCGTCGGCAAAGGCGGTCCCGTGGCTGCCGTAGGCGCCCAGCGCCACGGCGGCGAGGCCCAGCAGGCCAAGCAGGATCCAGAGAACACGCATGGCCGGGAGCTTAGCGGCCCGCCCCGGCGGCGTCTGCGGTCAAGTTGTCGCGGCGGAAGCGGCCGCGCAAGGCGCTCAATCCGGCTCGCCCGGCTCATCGCTCCAGTCCAGATCCTCGATGCCCGGCTCCGCCGCCAGCAGCTCGCCCAGGGCCTCCATCAGCGGGGCCGCGTGCTCCGGCACCGCCTTCCTCTGGCCGAAGAGGCCGCGGCCCTTGGGCTCCAGGAAGCAGACCCAGCTGTCGTTGCTGCTCTCCTCGTTGCCGCAGCACAGCCAGTACTCCTCGCCCGCCTCGGTGATGTACTCCAGGAACCAGCCCCAGTCCTCGAAGTTGGGGTAGGAGGTGATGACCCCCCGTCCGGCCAGCTCCCGCGACAGCCAGTAGGCCAGCTCGGCGCCGTAGCGTCCGGGATTGACCTGGCAGTCCTCCGGCAGGTAGGGGCGGAAACGCTCGGAACGGAAGGTGACTTCCGTCTTCATGGGCGGCCTCCTTGGGGAATTGGGTCCGGGCGGCCAGTCTAGCGCGGATCGGCCGCCGCCCGTGCCCTCATTTCCGGTGTCATTTCCAGTACTTCAGCGCCGCCTCGGCGATCTCCCCCAGTTCGCCCTCGCCGCGGAAGGCCTCCAGGAAGGCCGCCACCGCCCGGCGCTGGGCGGTATCGAAGAGGGCGAACTTGGAAACCGCGAAGTCGTGCAGCGGCGCCTCCGCTTCGCCGGGGTCGAAGGCGCGCAGGGTGGCTTCAGCCAGGTATTCCGGGCTCTCGGCGTGCTTGAGCGACCACACCATGAAGGCCGGCAGGTAGTAGCGGAAGCCCTCCGCGCTGAAGAAGGAGGGCGCGGCGTAGTTGCGCACCAGGAAGTCGCCCGGCAGGTCCTGCCAGCGCGGGGCGCCGTAGAACTCGGCGATGTCGTTGTCGTCCATGCAGCGTGGATGCAGCAGGGCGTCGTCGCCCGGCGGCGCCAGGTCGCCGAAGGCCGCCTCGATCTCCTCCACGGCGCTTTCGACGGCGTAAGGGTCGGGGGCCATGGGAGGGGCTCCGGGGGAGGCGAGAGAGGGCTGGTGACCCCGGCAGGATTCGAACCTGCGACCTACAGATTAGGAATCTGTCGCTCTATCCAACTGAGCTACGGGGCCAACTGATATATATCAACTAGTTATATGGCACAAGCCATGCGACGCTATGCGATCTAGACGACATATGGTCGACATAAGTCGGCAAGTCCACCATCGGTCATTCTGCCTTCAAATCCATAACTGCCAACCGTGACTGCCTCAAGAGGCTTTCTGCAGCCGCAGTTGATACCCATATCCTAGTGACGTAGGCGAGCCACATGTGGTCGAACATCGCAATTCCATTGGGACGAAAGAGCGAGGCCAAGACTTCGTAGGGGATTCTCAAGCTCCATGTGGTCAGCTATAACTTGTGCACCCGATTCGGAGCCTAAGATTGCATCTAGAACTCCCATTCGACCTAAAACCGCGTGTGCAATACCACCGAAACCCGCTGATTGAGGTGGTTTGTCAATTTCGGTTTCCGAAGCTGCTTCGCTTGGAGGCGGAGTTGCCGGCTGATTTTCAGGATAAAATTAAGCCGAAATTCCCCCTGCTAAAGGAAAATACGGGCTTCGAATTCGCCATGGCCGTCGGCGAGGAGTTTGCTTCTGCGCCTCCTGTGGCAAAGACGCAGGTGAGGTCGTACAACTTTTTCTCTTCAGACAAAGATTGGAATGTCGGCATCTCCAGCACTTCATTCTCGCTTACGTGCAAGAACTACAAGAGATGGGAAGAGTTTAAGGAGCATCTCGACTTAATCAGAGAGGCGTTCGTTTCTATCTACGGCCCTCCATACATCCAGCGCTGTGGTCTGAGATACATCAACGTGATTGATCCCGTTGATCTAGGATTGGAGCAGTCCAGTTTCTCGGAACTCATTTCGGCAGACCTAGTTGGCGACGGATACAAAGCGATGCTTGGGAGCGATAGCCTTCGTGAACTCAGTGGAAGCTATTCTATGTCGCTTAGTTCACGGGGTCATTTTTTTAGGGTTAGCTACGGCTTGGTCAAACATCCTAAAGAGCCGCGCAACGGATTCAAGATAGATAGCGACTTTTGGGTCGAGGGAGAATTGGAGCCAGCCAGCAATGACATCACAGAGTCCTTGGACGGATTTAATAGAGCGGCCGGAAGTCTATTCCAGCATTCAATCGAAGAGCACCTATTCGAAGCGTTGGGACCAAAGGCGCTCTCTTGAGAAAGAAACTTCGCCCCTGCCAATGGTGATCACGGCAGGTAGCTATGTCTTCGAGGTCGATAAGCCGGATGAGGAAGATTGGGCGATTGTTTGTCTCAGTCTTCCGACTACAGGGCATGTCCATCATCACATATTGCGGTGGCAGTCGTTCCCTCTTGATCCAGTTGATACCCATTCACTGATTGGACGGAGCCTCGAGTCAGAATTTGCTTGGATCCAAGGTTTTGGAAAAGATTTTGGGGCTGCTTCTTCAGTGCAGAGCCTCAAGAGGATGTTTGAGGAAGTTTCGAGTCTAATTGAGAGCAGCAAATTCGACCAGATTGATCGCATCCTTGGTATGGGTGAGCCCCGAGACTATACCATGGATTTTTCAACTGGATTGCTCCGCGCGACTTGTCAGTACCGCAACGTGCTGCCGAATTGGCAAAGGTGGTTTCTCAAAACCAAGGAATGCCTAATTGCCACCGGGCAAGATGCGGAATCAGAACTTGCGGGTTTAGACAGCTAGTTCTGGGCGATGGATATCTACTTATCCAAAAATGACAGCCCCACGAAAGGTGATCCATCAGCGGTAGGGTTCTACTACAGGGGCTCAGAAGTTGTTCACGTCGGCCTGCTCTATGTGGAAGACCAAGAGGAGGGGGCAAAGTTCCTCCATCTTCTGGACCATTTGACTCTGCGAACCGGAGTGCTTGGTGACGACAAGTTCTGGATCAAACTCGGAATCACCCCAAGCCAGATGCGCCAGCTCGCTGCGTTCTGTGCATTTGTGTCAGCTCGGAACTCAGATGGCATTCCGTATTCCATCTTCTACGACCAAAAGCGCGTGTATTTCAGTGACACTGGCGACTATATCGGATCTGACCTGGGGGAAGGCCTAACCTGCGCTACATTCGTAATGGCAATCTTTGAGACACTCAAAATTCCGCTGTTGGATACAGGGTTGTGGCCGGCAGACGCCACTGACGAAGACTGGCAGACTTGGATGATCACGGAAATGGCTAGGCGCTCCGTCGATCAGCCGCACGTGCAGAAAATGCTGTCCCATATTGGGGCCGCGAGATACCGACCAGCAGATGTGGTGATTGCGTCTTCGAAGAAGGCGAAGGACAGGCCCATGCCGCAAGCCGTTGTACGCAGGGCCTACGGAACGCTGTACAAACGAATTGAGCAGCTGACAACTTAAGCATCTTTGTCAGCAGTTTATGTCCCGAATATCGCGATCGTGACGTCAACCAACCACCTTCACGGCGTTGGAACTAAGGCAAATCACTCTATACTTAGCCGCAACAGAATCGAGACGCACGAACTTATCAGGGTATGGGAGTGTAAGAGCAGTGCAGACGCTCAGGGAAAACCATGATGATGCCGTTGGCCATGACGGCTACGATTACAGTTCTGAGTACCTGGAGGAATTTCAACATAGGCCACCTGGACCGCACCATCCATTTGTGAGCCAAGTACTTGGAAAATTCCACAAATGGGACGCGCTTGGCTTTTTCTACTGGCTCTACGATCTGTTTCCCGCAACGTGCTTGGAGTCACGTCAAGATGGAGGTCAACTCTCGGGCTGGTTCACAGGAAACATGCCCGGTCGGAAATTCCTCGAACATGTTCAAGAGATCAATCTCCCAATGGAAGAGGCGCTTCGGCATCTGCAGGTACTTGAACACTATGGAATCTTGTCAGTAGTTCGGAAGGGCGACGAGATTCTCCTTTTGGAGCTCCGATCTAGCCCAACAGATTGACGATTTGGAGCGGCTACGCAGAACTCTCGGCAACATCCGATAAGCTCCGAGAAACTAGAAGCCTTAGCTTAGAAGCGGCGGGCCACATCGTCGCATGACCCATTCCTACTAAGGCGGACCTGTGTGACGTAGGGGCAAAAAAAATGGGCCGCGCAATTCGCGGCCCTATTCGACAATTGCCATTACACAGTTACCGGTTTGACGCAGACCTGAATTCTATATCGAAACGAACCACTTTATCACCAAACGAGATACCACTATCGATCGACAACTCTTGTACAACTTTCTGTCGGGATACCAATTCGCCCTGCAGAGTTGGCCCAGAACATGTGGGGGCCACAGGCACTGGATACGTTCTTGTAAGTTCTTCGATTATCCTAAACACCAGATACAAAATAATTATCTGGCGAGACATTGGTTGGCCCTCACCGGGCGCATCCGCAACAGTGCGCAAAGCGCGCAGTGCCCGGTGTTGGTGACACGGTATCTGCACGGTGGGTGCAATTTTTGGCGTGACATACCAAAACTCCTTCTTTCTGTTGCTGGGGCCACACAACGCAGCCCCTCGTCCTTAAAGGTTGTCTAAGTGGCAGGCGTTAACAAGCCAACGCCGGCTCGAAAAACGAAGAATGAGCCAAAATCGCAAGCTTGTGTCCAAAGTACGGACCCCAAGGGTAATTACCTAAGAGAAGGACAGAGCATTTTGAAATTTCTTGGCATCTCTCACATCGGAATAATGGCGTGGTGGAAAAAGCCCCACACCACTCTGTTCAAGAAACCCCTCTGAAGTCGAACCTCAGATTTCCAGAATCCGTGCGATTCCAGTTCCCACTACAACAATGTTCATTATGCACTTGTTCTCGGAGTGCCAACAGGACGCACCACTGATCAGTATAATGGTTCAGAGGTGTGCATGGAGCGGATTGGATGACCCCTAGACAAGGTCTGGGTGAGCTGGGAGAGAAGCTCGTAGCAAAGGAATGCAGCTGCCCCAGGTGCAAGCGCGACAAGACGCTCACCAGGCTGCCAGCGAACTTCAAATGTGCAGATTTGATCTGCGACTTTTGTGGGTACCTCGCTCAGGTCAAGGCAACCAAACAGAGCGACCATGAAAGGGTGCCGCGACAAATTCCAGGAGCAGCATGGAGCGTCCAGAAAGAGCGCATGGATGCCGGAATCTACTTCCCCCTCTTTCTTGTTGTTGTCAACAAGGACGATCCGCGAGCCTACTCCATCTTCTATCTGGCGGCCGATCTGCAAACGTCGGAGATGTTCAAACCTCGTCGACCGCTATCAAAGACAGCCAAGCGCGCTGGTTGGCAGGGTTTCATGTACGATCTGACGTCTGTGCAATCGTCTTTTGTGCGATTGCGGTGGCTACACAAATGACGGCTGCGAAGTGCAGAGACAAGAACGATAACCATAATAGGGTGATCGTTAACAAGGTTGACGACATGCTCGTCAGAATCGAAAGGTGAGATGACGAGGGCCACTGATGATTCGCGACCTGCAGGAAAACACCAAGCACGCCGGCACCTTCACAGTCGCGCCCAACATCCAGCTGTATGGAGAGCTAACCCTTGCCGGGCCTAGGACGTCGCTGTTTGTCCGCAGCGACGACCGCTTCATTATACCGCCCGTGAAAGGCACCACAGTGACCGGGGAGCTGTACAATCTTGCCAAGGTAACTCTGGTCGATTGTCTTATTCCGCCGATTCCCAGCTCAGCTGGCAACCACGAAAAACATTATCATTATTCCAATATTTTTCCTCATTACGTGCTAGTTGGCCAGCACCATGTTGATCCTCACGAGCGGGATATAATCAAGGTAAGTTTCACGATCGATGACGCCTTTACGTTGTTCTACGATTTCGACACGTTTGGCCGTGTTGAAAAACCCGCCAAACTTATCAAGGAAGCTGTCGCACTGAGTGGGCTTGATGAAGCCGCAAGAGTTACCGGCGTCGAGCGAAAAGCAGAATTAGGTCCGCATCCGCAAATCGTCTATTTCACCGGGAAAGATTGCATATTCTCTGCCAACACCGAGCTTGGAATGGTTTCCGCTCATCACTGTCCCAGCTATGACTTTGGTGGCCCCCGCGGAATCGGCATCGAGAACAACATTCTACTTCAACTGAGCAACGACAATGGACTCACCTTTGATGAAGCGTTGTACTATGTGTGGACCATCAAGAGCTACCTGGATCTAGTGGTCGGTCGCGCTCAGAATCTTAGCGACATTTCGGTTTGTATCCGGGGCACCGATGAAGATGTGCCATCCCTGCACGTCTACCCGAGTTTGCGGCAAGACCACGATCGCAGCGACAAAATGAGAGAGCCACACCCTGCCGACATCCTAATCGATGCGGTGGAGGACAGCGCTTCGTTCTCTCGCATTATGGTCGATTGGATCGCTCGGCAACCGTCGTGGCGAGATGCTCGAGGACGCTTCTTTGCCTCCTTTTCCGACCAACGAACCTATAGTATTGACCGGCTTGTCCGAGCTGCGAACATGTTCGACATACTTCCAGCCGGGGCAGTGCCCGATTCTGTCGAGGTGCCTCTCGATCTTCAGTCCGCCGTAGTCAATAGCAAGCTTGAGTTCCGAGCCCTACCCCAGAGTCCGGAACGAGACAGCGTATTGAATGTCCTTGGACGTATTGGGAAGCCGAATTTAAAGCGGAAGGTGCGTCACCGGGCCGAGATGATACTTGAGAAGACCGGCGAGCGTTTCCCCGACCTGTTTACTGTGACGGATGAGGCGGTGAACTGCCGGAACCACTACGTGCATGGGAGTCGCTCGCGCATCAACTACGTCAACGAGCCCCGTGCTCGTTCTTTTCTCACGAACACTCTGGAGTTCGTCTTTGCGGCGTCGGACCTTATTCAATCCGGCTGGCAAATTGAGAAGTGGTGTCGAGACCGATCTGGTCAATCCCATCCATTTGGGATGTACCGGCACGGCTATCAAGAGAACCTGAGAAAGTTGCAGGCGCTACTAGGTTAGCCGAAGGCTTGGCGCGGATTACCACGGCGAGCGGTGATGAGGATGGTGTGACTAGTTCACGCCTGCCAACCAGGGCAGAAACGAGCGACAACGGAGCGATGGCGGTGGGAATGAGAACAACAAGAGGGTCTCGGTTCGGGACCGCATTGATTTTGCTAGCTATAGTCAATGCGACCCTCCACCCAGTAGCAATGGCACAGACGTTCCAAAACAGACTAGCTGGCTTGCATAGTGTAGTACTCAATATAGATGACGGGGTGAAGGATGGATGCTGGGGAAACCCACCCTCAACCAAGGGCCAAGTCGAACTAGAACTCCTCAGATCCAACTTATCAGTACGAGAATCCTCTTCTACCATCCTAACGCTGTCTGCGACTGGTTTTGAGATGAAGCGGCGGAACGGAGAAAGACTGGGCTATTGTGCTTTGGACTACGCTGTCCTTCTAGAGGACTGTGTAACCTATTCTCCATCATATGCACCTCAAACTTTAAAATTTGGATGTCTGACCGTATGGAGTTCAAGTGGTATCTTAGTAGTCTCCAAGGACGCCTCGCAAAGCGAACTCACCACGAGTCTGATAGAAGTGACCCGTGGTTTCTTGCTCGATCTGGAGAAAGATCGGCAGGGTATCTCCGCGGAATAAGAGGATCAATTCTTCTATCCCCGACAGCGCATAGTGTCTCTGGCCAGAGGTATGCAAAGTCGCCGAAGCGACAATTTTCTCGTCTTAGGCTGATTTCTTCCGCGCCGCTTTGAGGTTTTGTATCATCCGCAACCCAACCATCTGTTGCTCTATCGAGTGTCGATTTCCAATCAACGGACGTTATCTTTTGATTCTATCAATTCTTGAGGGGGTAGTGGTTTGCGCCTGGTTTCAGGATCGTCGGGCTCGCCTCCAAGCTGTACTTTAGAGATTTCACTTCCCGCACGGCCAATGAACAGGCTACCTGTTCGAACAGCTCTGGCCTAAACACACAGAGGTTTTGGCCATGCCCGACGCTGCTCCTGAACGACACTCCATCGAAGCCCTTCTGACGCAGGCACTCGGCAACAAGTTGGGTAATTGAGTAGCGGCTTGCTTCGCCAGGCACTACCGGCAGAGCCATAATCCGGTCTGTTGAGTAAATGAAGTGGAACAAGTCCAGCTCATGTTCATTCCCGGCGAACTGCATGATGTCCGCGTCGAACGTGGCAATTTTCAGTTCGACTAGGCTTTGGAATTCTCCGATAGATAGGAAATGGCCTGGGTGCGGACGGACTTCTGCTGCCGCGGTATCCGCGTCGGAGGCGAGGTAGAGAAAGGCAACGCCTGCGCGGTTCAAACGCCCCGCTGCCGCCAGCTGCGGTGGTGGCGCGCTGAGTTCTGCGCCGCTGAAGGGTTGTCTTACCACCCCGGAGCGCCACTCTCCAATCGAATGATCCGCGTAGCGCGCCGCAATGCCGATCCGTGCCCTAAAATACCGGGCTCCAGCTGGCATAGTGTGGGTTATTCGATCGGCAAACTCGTTGACGAGATCCCTCAATGCCGGCTCGACGTCGAAGTAGTTCTCCGTCGCAAGGCGGGCGCGGAGGGTAGCTAGAATCGGACTGATCCGGTCCTTCAAGGCGAACTGAATATTGCGATGGCCGTCCTCATCATGTCCCGCGTAGACGGAAATGCCTTCGTCCACCGGCGGATAGGGTTGTGCCGAGAACAAGTCGTACAAGAAGTCGCAACTGCGATCGGGTGATCGTGTACGGCCCGGCGCTGATTGATCCTCCAGAATCGGGTTCGGCTTTGCCAGCAAATCCTCCGGCTCGTCGTTACCCCCCCAGTGCCCGTTGTATTCATATTCGTTATAGTAGAACCGGATGAGCGCTTTGATCAGGTTGGTTAGGTCATTTTTGCGTTTGGGATCGCAGGCCCGATAGGCGTAGCCAACCTCTTGGCATATGCCGCAGATTGGCCCCTCCATGGCGTGGGCTTCTACGAATCGCTTGAGGCTCGGGTGTTTAGCGCAGTCGAGACACAGGGTCATTATTTCCAAGTCCGGATTTTCCGGATCGAAGGAATCATAGAGTCCGTGCACGGTCATTGTTCTTTCCACCACATCGCATCTTCGTAGTGCTTAGAGCGGGAATCGGATTCGTCACTCTACGTCATTCAATATCTGCCAAGATCCGATAAACTGAAGCTCTTCCAATCCCAACGCGCTTGGCGATCTCAGTAGGCCCAACCCCTTCCTGCTTCAAAGCCAAAACCTCGTCCGCTTTGGCCCTAGCTGTGGGTTTCCGTCCCTTGTACTTGCCCGCCGCTTTGGCTTTGGCAATCCCCTCCCGCTGTCGCTCCAGCATGATCTCTCGCTCGAACTCAGCGATACCCCCAAGAACTGTAAGCATCAGCTTGCCGGTGGGCGTGCTGGTGTCGATCCCCATGTTGAGGATGCGCAAGTTCGCTCCCTTGGTCTTTAGTTTCTCCATGATCGCCAGCAAATGAGCTACCGACCGGGCCAGGCGATCCAGCTTGGTCACCACCAGCGTGTCGCCTTCCCGGATGAAGTCCAGCGCCTGGCTGAGCTTCTCTCGCTTCTCCACGTCCACCGAAGACACCTGCTCGCTGAACAGCTTCTCGCAGCCGGCGGCTTTTAGATCCCTGACCTGGGCCTCGATGCTGGCCTTCTGGTCCAGGGTAGAGGTCCGCGCATATCCAATTTGCATGATTTAGTCCTTGAGAGTCTCACATACATTTTTAACTAAGTGAGACAAAATGTCTCAAAAGTCAATGGGGATTTGTGTGAGACTCCTTTGAGCGGTAACCGCTGCGACTCACTAGGGCAAGGTCTATTGGGACGGCTGAGCTGGTCACCGCCTTTGGGATTGCACAAATCTAGAGACCCCAAAGACACGACGACGTTGCTGACGGCATAGCCAGGCCGTGGCACTCCTAGTGCCGATTTCGACTGGCTGTGGTGCTTCAGAGGTCCGTTCAGAAACGACAACCGGACCTAGGCGTGCCACCTGCCCGAAGGCACCTTTTTACCCGGAGCGGTCTTTGCAATCACTTCATGGGCACAGAGAAATCCGGGCATGTTCGGCTGTAGGGTCGATCAGCCAAAAATTGTTTCCATTCGTCACGTGTTAAGTTGCGGCGCGCAATACGGCAGGCTCGGGCGCGCCAGTCCATATCCCATATCCGCACGTGGCCATCTGAGCCCGCGCTTGCGAGCATCGTGCCATCTGCGCTGAATGTTACGCTGAACACCCATTCATCCTTCTCGGCCTCAAGCCCACGCAGCGGCTCGCCCAGGCGCTTGCCTGTCGCCGTGTCCCATAGCCGCACTGTGCCATCCTCACCCGCGCTCGCCAATATCTCTCCATCTGCGCTGAACGCCACGCTAGACGCTCGGCCCCTATGCCCGCGCAGCGGCTCGCCCTGGGGTTCGCCCGTTGCCACGTCCCACAGCTGCAACGTCCCAGCCCCACCCGCGCTAGCCAACACCTTGCCATCCCTGCTGAACGCTACGCTGAATACCCCGCCTTCATGTCCGTACAGTGTCTCGACCAGGGGGGCACGCGTCACTGCGTCCCATAGGTGCACGTGGCCATCTGAGCCTGCGCTAGCCAGAATCTTGCCGTCCGCGCTGTACGCCACCTGGGAAACCCATCCAGCATCCCCGCTCGCAAATAGTGACTCGTCCAGGGGCTCACGCGTTCCCATGTCCCACATTTGGACCATGCCATCTCCACCTCCGCTCGCGAGCATCTTGCCGTCCGCGCTGAACGCAACGCTGGTGATCCATCGATACTCCCAGCCCCTGCGCTCATGCCCATGCAGCAGCTCGCCCTGGGGCTCGCCAGTCGCCACGTTCCATAGCCGCACCGCGCCATCTCCACCCGCGCTCGCCAGCACCGTGCCATCTGCGCTGAATGCAACGCTGAACACCCCATCTCCATGCCCATGCAGCAGCTCGCCCTGGGGCTCGCCCGTCGCCACGTTCCATAGCCGCACCTTGCCATCCTGACCTGCGCCCGCCAACACCTTGTCATCCGCGCTGAAAGCAACGCTGCCCACATGGCCCGTATACCCGCGCAGTGGCTCGCCCAGGGGTTCGTACATCGTCACATCCCATAGTCGCACCGTGCCATCTCCACCTCCGCTCGCGAGCATCTTGCTATCCGCGCTGAACGCCACTCCATACACAAATCCCTTATGCCCACCTAGTGGTTCACCCAGGGGCTCGCGAGTCGCCACGTCCCATAGTCGCACGTAGCCATCATTGCTTACGCCCGCCAGCATCTTGCCATCTGCGCTGAACGCAACACCATTCACCCACTCCTCGCTGCCACGCAGTGGTTCCCCCAGAGGCTCTCGCGTCGCCACGTTCCAAAGCTGCACCTTGCCATTGTCACCTGCGGTCGCCAGCATCTTGTCATCCGCGCTGAACGCAACGCTGAACACCGGACCTCCATGCCCGCGCAGTGGCCTACCTAAGGGCTCATGCGTCGCCGTGTTCCACAACAGCACTCTGCCGTCTGAGCCCGCGCTCGCCAGCACCTTGTCATCCGCGCTGAATGCAACGCTGGTCGCCCCTAAAACTCCTCTCCCCTCATGCCCACGTAGTGGTTCGCCCAGAGGCTCGCGCGTCGCCACATCCCATAACTGCACCTTGCCATCGCCACCTGCGCTCGCCAGCATGTGGCCATCCGCGCTGAACGCCACAGCTTTCACCCATCCTAAGGCTCCACCCGTATGATCGTGCAGTAGCTCGCCAAGGGGCTCGCGCGTCTCCACGTCCCATAGCTGCACCGTGCCATCTCCACCTGCGGTCGCCAGCATGTGGCCATCCGCGCTGAACGTCACGCCATACACCGAGTGTCCACTACCGGGCAATGGCTTGCCCAGGGGCTCTCCCGTTGCCGCATCCCACAGGCGCACCATGCCATCTGTGCCCGCGCTCGCTAGCATCTTGTCGACTGCGCTGAACGCCACGCTGGTCACCGCGTCCCCAGTCTCACTCGCGCGCATAACTCGCCGAGGAAAGGGCTTTTGTACGGGAACCATTTGCAGGACTCGAAGCAAATTTGCTCGCGCTTTTAGATTATAATTGGATTGGTTCTTTTGGGCCGCGAACAAACCCAAGCGGCTAAGAAAATTCTCTGGACGCTCACTGACCAAGACCGCTTGAGATGCTAGCAGTAGTGCCCGGTCAACAAAGCCATCAATCTCGCTTGGACGATCAGCAATCTGAAGCGCTTGGGCGGAGAGTTGACGACTCAGTGCAATGCGGGCTTGTCTATCCGCTTCAAGGTAAAGTCCCGCAATCCAGATAAATCCGAAAAACAAAGGAGAGACGAGTGCAGTGAGCTTTATCGGCTCCATATTGCGGGCGATGGTATTGAGGAATCCCTCGGCGATTGTTGGCGGCTTGCGAGAGTCGTATGGTTCAATCGCTGCCTGATCAGCAATCAATGGCAACCAGAATTCACACATCCAGTGATCGCTTGGCTGATCGTCGTGGTCCATGAAATAGCCGCGGTGCCCGAAATCATGGAATCGATTCCGGAATTCTTTGTTGTTGCCAGCGACAAATCCAACTCGCCCGGCCATTCCGGTACCAACCACACCGAGTTGAGTGAGAAGCAGGACCGTGTCCCTCGAGCCACAATCATTTACGACGCGCTTGACAGAGCCGTCCAGCTCCGCCCAACGGAACGTCGGCTTTAGGACAGACCCTGCCAAAATAATTGTGTGGATGTTTGGACGATTTTTTTTGGCCAATCCGCGCAGGGCCCAGCACAGCAAGTGAGTCCCGAAACTGTGCCCAATCAAGTCAATTCGATCCCAATTATCTTTTTGAACTTCACGGACTAAATCCTGCCTAAACCTTCGCACGGCAAACCAACGAAGGAATGGAATGATGAAAGCAATCATAGAGAAGTAGTCATACTTGTAGCTGTAGACTTCGATGTTATCGCGTCCAGATTTTCTGGCCACCAAACGCTCGAAACGATCTTGCCAATCGCCGTATGTACGAATTCCATGCACCGTAATTACTAAATGTTGACCAATTGTATTGGGCGTGTGTGCGTGGTCTCGACCTTCTGATTCAATGGCGGACATCCCACTTTCCCAGCGAGTAGTTGCTACCTATGGGAGAAAATATTCTGAGACGATAAGTTAAATGGCGTATGAAGTCGACTAGTTGGGCATCACAATTTCTGCTGGCAGTGGAATGCACCTTTTGGCACATCAGCGACATGGACGGCTCGCAGGCTGATTTCTGCATCCCACCCAGAAGCGGAAATCAGCCATCCACGGCTCTCTTGAGCAGATGCTCTAGACAGCTCAACGCCATCAACCTGCAGGCAGAAGCCATACCCCTCTAGAACGGCCTCAGAGACTCACAGAGAGGCCTCTAAGGCGGCAAGTAGGATGGGGTGCCACCAGCCCTGGAATGGCTCTCAATGACTCGGATATCGACTCTGAGGGGCATTTGGGTTTTAGGGGTAGGATTGAGGAGCGGAGACCCCCAGGCAGGGGCCACCAGGGTACTAGGGGATACTATGTACGAGCTCCCCATAAAATTTCGGAATTGAGAGCGTTAAGTACCCCTTCAAGGTCGATCAGGCTCGGTCCAGTCTTAGACTGGAAACTTGAGCAGCAATGAGCCTGACAAAACAGGGGCAGATTCTAAGCGTCTGTTTCAGACGGCTGGAAATCCACTATGAAGGTTCTCTCGTGCCCAATTTTTGAGGGTTCGTTAAAAACGACTATATGCCTGTTTCTAAAGAGTAATTCAGAAATCGATATTAGTTATGAGGGAGGCGTAGCCGACCGAGCATCCTCCCTTAAGAACCTTCCTACAAACCTTCTTACACAGATCCTTACAAACCTCCCTTACAGAGATCGCTGCAAAGATCCTCACACAAAGCATCTACACGAAGGTTCATACAACAAACACCTTCAGAAGAATAATTTATGCAGTGGTTTCAATGCTTAAGTCCCTATTCTCCCTCGTTTAAAGGCAAACCACTCATCAAGCCTTCGATTGTAGGAGGCATAAGGGCCTCTGGATCCATCCATTATCGTATCGAAGTCGTTGGAGAGCGTACCGTCCTTTGAAGAACAACCTGTCTTCTCATACTCCGCTCTCATATCCATCTTCTGCAGAAGACTCAGCTCTGTCAGCTTCACATTGATGGGCTGTCCGATCGTGTCCTCGAAGGCTTGCTTCATCACGTCTTCCAACTCGGAATATCCATAGTGCATCACAAAGCTGTCGTGAATCGGAAAACAGGGAATGTCCTTAGAGGCAAAATGCAAAAGCACCTTCTCAGCTATGTCTGAGTCTATTCGCTGGAGTCTCCTGCCAGCACCAGATCCGAACGCATGGGCAATCTCAGGGAGTGAAGAACTGACTTTCTTCAGCAGCTCCGAATAGGACATGCCTACCGTGGCTGCGTCATAGTCAGTTGGAGTCCGTATGTGGTTGTTCTCAGCATTGACCAGCGTGTTGAAGGCCCTCTTGACCCATGGCCGGTGACGAGGATCTAGGCCGATATCATATGGGTCTTCCGGAAACGGGAGCTTGGCTTCTGCATAAAGGATCGCCGGCTGAATAGCTGAATAGTCCTGCTCCACCGTTTCCTTGCCGTTGATGGTCAGGTAGGGCCGCAGCTCACTCGGTACACCTTGCCACCAACCCCCGTAGAACCGCCCCCCTTCCGAAAAGTGACCTTGATTGAAAACTCGATAAAGAGTCCTCCTGCTGAGATCCATCGGCAGATCCGCATCATCGTGCCAGCCTTTGCCCCTGCGCCCTCTGATTAGTCGCGCCTGCAAGTTTCTGAATTGGCTTTCGGTGAGGTCTAGGTCGACCCAATGGCGGATCAGAGTACGGTTTATCTTCGCCAGATTGGATTTGAACCTCTTAGTCTGAACGGTTTCCTTGAATGGCTTTGGCTGTTTGTCCTTGTCACGAAGCCGAACAACGTTGTGCTCTCCAGCTGTCGCAATGAAGCACAGCCTCAAGCCCGCATCTTGCTCAAGGCTCTGAGCTAGTTTCGGGGTGCCTCTGATCTTGGTGTTTTCCCCACTCCCTTTGGCCTGACTGTAGTAACCCGGTGCAACCTCGATTAGGTAGCCTAGGTGCGATCCCCCTAGGTACTTCAGGGCTGTCACAAAGGCATTGTAAGTCAATGTACGAGGCAGCCACTCTCGGTTGGTCGTGTACCAGTTTGCGTTCAGATTCACGCCCAAGCAGAGCCTGGTACTGGTGAGGCGAGCTACATACAGATCGATCAGCAGACTCTGAACCAGATTGCAAAGATCAGCTCGCTTACGTTTGCCACGTTTGTTGGCTCGAGAACCATCCTTTGATTCCAAAACCTCAATCTTAGACACTAACGTATCGATGAACTTGGATAGCTTCTTGGAATGGGCAACCTTCCAAGGATCGAAGGGGCGAGAGAGCATCAGCTAAAGTTGCCTATCTGAATTTGAGCCAACGGAAATATGTTTGGTTTGCAGATAGGCTAGATCCATCCGCTTCACCACCTGCAATTCAAACTTGGATACTAGGGAGTTGGATTCAGGGCTTTGCAGCCCACATCTCAATGACATACGTCACCACTAACGGAAAACGTGGTCATCCAACGTTTGAGAGCGAATTCAGTCGGACATCAATAGCCATCCGCACTTTGTCGATATACTCGATGACTGAATCAATCGCGTTAACTACAGATCGCAAATCGTCAACAGTAATCGGAACAGAAACAGGATCAATCTTTGCCTTGATCGGCGCCTTACCCGGCTCAGGTTGCCAGACTCCTTTGGTTAGTTGAAGGCAAGGTACGCGGTATCCCTGTTGTTTCAACCAGACTCCATGAGCCAACCGATTCCGATGGTCTGCTAGTTCATCAACGTGCTTTCTCAACTTCTTCCATTCCACGCGAACACCAAGCCGCTTCAACTGAACCAAGTCCTCGATCATCGTAAGGTAGTCAGTCACTCGAGGTTCACGAACAGAAAGCCTCCCTTCCTTAGGACTGATTCTCAGCAGGCTGTAGGCGATCTGCCGAAGTTGCCATTCGAGATATGACCAGCGTGTGACGATACGTCCGATCTCGGCACTGTGTTTGTTAGGTAAATCCTTGCGAACAGGCGAATTGGACATGTTCTACTTCCTAGTCAGTTTCCCACGCGTTCTCCTCAGCCCAAACCCTCATTGACTCGCAAACATCCTCTTCGGTCCAGAGCGAGCCAGGTCCGTGCAAACGCTCTGAGAACAGCCTAACCTGTATCTGGCTATCCTCAGGAACTACCTGAAGTCTCCCACTCCGAACCGAATCAAGACTCCGCTGCGTGTACAAAGCTTCATAGAAGTTCGCGACAGTCTGTAACTGCTCTGCCAAGCGCTGAGGCTCGATATAGGTTTCGGTGATGTCCTTGGTCTTGTGGTTCATCAGCCGCTTGATGTCGGGATAACCCATGGCGAGATAGTTCAACACGCTCGCGAAGGTGCGCCGAATGTCGTGCAGCGTGTAGTCAGGGATTTTCGCTACTTCGCATATGGTGTGCAGAGTCTTGCGAACATCGGTGAGTGGACCCTTGCCCTTCCGGTTTGGGAAGACGTAGCTTTCAAGGTACTTGTCACCTTTCCGCTGCTCATCCGGGAGTTCGCGAAATCGAGCAACAAACAGGGTCCAGACCAACGGAGTGAGCGGGAGCTTGTGTGGTTCGCGGTTCTTCGGATCGAGAATAGTCACCACATACTTGTCAAAGTCTATGTCGCGCCATCTTAGATGAGTGGCTTCACTCGCCCGGTAGCCATAGTGGAGCAACAGGACCAAGTAGTCCTTGGCTGTCACCTGTGACTTCCGAACCGGCTTGAACTCCACCAGCGTCTTGAGGAACTGGGGCAGCTCTCTCTCAACAGATATCGAAGAAGTTCGACGGTTCTTCCGGTAACCGATCTTAAGCGCGCTAACGATGTCGCAGGGATTGTCCGTAACGAGTCCTAGAGCCTTCGCATAGTTCATGATGCTTTTGAGGATACGAAGGCTGTTGTCTGTGTCTGCTGGCTTTGCTTTCCCGGCAACGTACCACTGCCGAACCTCATCCCGGTGAATGGTGCTGATCGGTCGATTCAGCCAGTCCTTGAACCTACGCTCGATCTGATAGCGATAGGCAGCCTTGGTGCTTTCCTTCAGCGGCCTGTCATGAAGGAAGTCCTCAAGAACCTTGGCTAGGGTGTGGCCCGCTGAGCCAGAGGTGTTGGCATGGTTGAGGTGCTTTGGATGGATACCGGCCTTGATGCTCAGCAGGAGCTTCTTGGCGATCTCTCTGGCCTCTTCAGCCTCGATCAACTCCACGTTCGCGAAGGACTTGGACACGGCCTGGCCGCTTCCGTTCAAATGTGCCTCGACCCGGTAGAGCTTCTTCCCTGTGGGATGAACCACAACGCCAAAGCCGGGCAACGCGGAATCCCGGTAGACGTACTTGGCCTTCTGCGGCTTCAGCCTCTTAATGAAGCTGTCTGTGAGCCTGGCGTGTGGCATTTACCCCCCATCAGTTGCTCTGAGATTAGGGCGACAAATGGACGACAGCCAAGCACAAAAATCATACTAGGCGACACTAGACGACAGTCCGAATGTGTACTAATGATCTGATAAATATGAGGAAGATAGATCGCTCAGTTAATTAGGAATCTGTCGCTCTATCCAACTGAGCTACGGGGCCAGCCGACGGGCGCGTTTCCGAGCTTTGGGGCCGGAAAACACCGTTCTTTGATAGGCCAAAGCGCCTGATTAGGCAATCCGGCCCTATTCGATGGCCTTATACCGCTCGGTCGCGGCGACCAGGGCGCGGCGGATGCCGGGCTCCATGGCCGAGTGGCCGGCGTCGGGGATGACCATGTAGTCGGCCTCGGGCCAGGCCTGGTGCAGGGCGTCGGCGGTGGTGATGGGGCAGACGATGTCGTAGCGGCCCTGGATGATGGTCGCCGGTATGTTGCGGATGCGGGTGATGCCCTTGATCAGCGCGCCTTCCTCCAGGAAGACGCCGTGCTTGAAGTAGTGCGCCTCGATGCGCGCCAGGCCGAGGGCGTGGCGCTCCTCGCCGAAGGCGGCCACGGTCTGCGGGCTGGGCAGCAGGGTCGAGCAGCTGCCCTCGTAGACGCTCCAGGCCCGCGCGGCGGGCAGGTGGACCTTGGGGTTGGGGTCGGTCAGCCGCTTCTCGTAGGCGGCCATGATGTCCTTGCGCTCGGACGGCGGGATGGCGGCGACGAAGTTGCGCCAGTGCTCCGGGTAGATGCGGCCCATGCCGTAGAGGAACCAGTCGATCTCCGCCTTGCCGCCCAGGAAGATGCCGCGCAGGATCAGCGCCGAGGTGCGCTCCGGGTGGGCCTGGGCGTAGGCCAGCGCCAGGGTCGAGCCCCAGGAGCCGCCGAAGACGTGCCAGCGCATGATGCCCAGGTGGTTGCGCAGCCGCTCCATGTCGGCGATGAGGTCCTGGGTGGTGTTGTTCTCCAGGGAACCCAGGGGCGTCGAGCGCCCGGCGCCGCGCTGGTCGAAGACCACAATCTTGTAGTGGCGCGGATCGAAGAAGCGGCGGTGGTCCGGCCCGGCCCCCGCCCCCGGTCCGCCGTGCAGGAAGACCACCGGGCGGCCTTCCGGGTTGCCGGAGACCTCCCAGTACATGGTGTGGTGGCCGTCCAGGTCGATCCGGCCCTCGGCGAAAGGCTCGGTGGGCGGAAACAGGTCCTGTGCAAGCATAGGGCGGGCTGGGTCCATGGGTCTTTCGGCTCCCCCTCCCTACCCTCATATCCCAGCGGCCCCGGGGCTGCCAACTCTTCTTCCGGCTTAGCGGGTTGCGCGCGGCGCTGTTAAACTCGCCGCCATGTCGCGCTTAGGTCCCGCCCTTCTGGCCCTCATTCTGCTGCTGCCGGCCCCGCTATTGGCGGCTTTGCAGGCCCGCGCGGAGATGCCGGCGGCCTTCTACAACGCCCTGGCGCCGGCCGCGGGCGGCGAGGTGGTGAACGTGGTCGACGGCGATACCCTCACCCTGCTGGACGGCCGGGAAATCCGCCTGGTCGGCATCCAGGCGCCGAAGCTGCCGCTGGGCCGCGCCGGCTTCAAGGCCTGGCCGCTGTCGCCGGAGGCGAAGGTTTTCCTGGAGGAACTGACCCTGGGCAAGACCCTCTCCCTGGGCTTCGGCGGGCGCCGCGGCGACCGCCACGGCCGGGTGCTGGCGCACCTCTTCGATGTCGAGGGCCGCTGGATCCAGGGCGAGATCCTGAAGGCCGGCCTGGCGCGGGTCTACAGCTTTTCCGACAACCGCGCGCTGATCGCCGAGATGCTGGCCCTGGAGCGCGAGGCGCGGGCGGCGAAGCGCGGCATCTGGGCCGATCCCTACTATGCGGTCCGCAGCGCCGAGGCCGCCGGGCGCTGGCTCGGCGGCTTCGAATTGGTGGAAGGCCGCGTCCTGGCGGTTGGCCGCGGCGGCGGCAATACCTACCTGAACTTCGGCGAGGACTGGCGGAACGACTTCACCGTCGCGCTGGACAACCGCGCGCGGCGGGTTTTCGAGGAAGCCGGGATCGACCTCGCGAGCTATGAAGGCAAGCGGATCCGCGTGCGCGGCTGGCTGAAGCAGCGCAACGGACCGATGATCAGCGTGACCCACCCGGAACAGATTGAAGAGCTGGAAGACCGATGATCGCTTTGCTCCGCACCCTCTTCTCGAAACTCGGCTTCTCGAAACTCGGCTTCTCGAATCTCGGCTTCTCGGAACTCGGCCTCTCGCAGCTTGGGCGGCTGCGCGGCCTGATCGCGGCGCTGCTGCTGCTGCCGCTGCTGGCGGCCTGCGCCACCGCGCCGGGCACCGGACGCACCATCTTCACCGGCGGCCTCTCCGAGGAGGGCGAGGCGGAGATGGGCCGCGAGCAGCATCCCAAGGTGGTCGCCGAGTACGGCGGCGCCTATGCCGACCCGGAATTGAACCGCTACGTCACCAGCGTCGGCAACTTCCTGGCCAAGACCTCCGAGCGCCCGGACCTCGACTACACCTTCACCATCCTCGACACCCCCATCGTCAACGCCTTCGCCCTGCCCGGCGGCTATGTCTACGTGACGCGCGGGCTGCTGGCCCTGGCCAACAGCGAGGCGGAGCTGGCCGGCGTGCTGGGCCACGAAATCGGCCACGTGACGGCGCGCCACACGGCGGAGCGCTACGGCCAGACCGTGGCCGCCAACGTCGCCGGCGTCGGCCTCGGCGTGCTGCTGGGCGGCGAGGCGGCGCAGGCCAGCAGCGCCGTGGGCGCGCTGGTGCTGCGCAGCTACTCGCGCGACCAGGAGTTCGAGTCGGATCTGCTGGGCGGGCGCTACCTGGCGCGCGCCGGCTACGACACCGCGGGCATGGCGGACTTCCTCAAGCAGCTGCAGGCGCACAGCCGGCTGGAGGCGGAGCTCGCCGGCCAGCCGGAAAAGGCCGACGCCTTCAACATCATGCAGACCCACCCGCGCACCGCCGACCGCATCGAGCGTGCCCTGGCGCAGTCCGGCGTGCAGCCCGTCGACGAGCCGCTGGTGGCGCGGAACCTCTACTTCAGCAAGATCGACGGCATGATCTACGGTGACAAGGCGGACGAGGGCTACATCCGCGGCCGCACCTTCGCCCATCCCAAGCTGAAGTTCGCCTTCGAGGTGCCGGAGGGCTTCCGCCTCTACAACCAGCCCCAGGCGGTCATCGCGCGCGACGGCGAGGGCAAGGCGGTGATCCAGTTCGACCGCGCGCCGAAGCCCTACGACGGTCCGATGACCGACTACCTGACCCGGGTCTGGGGCGCCGAGGTGAACCTCGGCGGCGTCGAGGCGCTTTCCATCAACGGCATGGCGGCGGCGACCGGCACGCTTTCCGGCAACGGCAGGGACTACCGCCTGCTGGCGGTGCGCTACGACAGCCGGTCCATCTACCGCTTCATCTTCCTCTCCGCCTCCGACCGCACGGCGGCGCTGAACCGGCCGTTCCGCGAGACCACCTACAGCTTCCGCAAGCTCTCCAACGCCGAGGCCGCCGCCCTGAAGCCGCGGCGCATCCGCATCTACCAGGCGCAGGCCAGCGACACGGCCTCGCGCATCGCCGCGCGCATGCCCTTCGGGTCGGAGAACCTGCAGCGCTTCCTGGTGCTCAACGGCCTCGGCCGGAACGCGACGCTTCAGGCCGGGCAGAAGGTCAAGATCGTCGTTGAATAGGCACCCTCACCCATGACCGAAGCAATACCCGGCGGCGCCGCCGACAGGACCAAGGCTCCGGAAGCGGCGGCGTGCCGCGGCTGGCGGCCGACCATCGCCGGGGTGCTGATCTCCGGCTTCGGCCTGCTGGTGCTGGTGGCGGTCTCGGCGGTGCTGCTGGTGGCCCTCGGCACGGCGCAGAAGAACACCGTCGCCCTGCTGCGCCAGACGGCGGACACCGCCGTCGCCGGGCTGATCGATCGCATCGACATCCACCTGGGCGCGGCGCGCGACCAAACGGAGTTCCTGGCCCGCATCGTCGATACCGGCGACGTCGATCCCGGTGACCGGGACCAGCTGGCCGACGCCATGCTGGGGGCGCTGGCCGCCGCGCCGCAGGTGACCGGGATCGGGTTTTTCGCGCAGGAAGGCTGGTCGCTGCGCGTCGGCCGCGACGCCGGCGGCACTCTGCGCCTCTTCGAGCAGGCGGAAGCCGATCCGGAGATCCGGCGGCTGGTTGAAGAGACGACGGCGGATTCCGGGACGCGCTGGGGCGGCGTCTTCTGGGTGCCCTCCCTGAAGCAGCCGCACCTGGCCGTGACCACGCCGGTGATCCGCCAGGGGCGCTACATCGGCGTCGTCTCCTCGGTGGTCTCGGTGCGGGCGCTGTCGCTCTTCGTCGACGACTACGCCCTGAAGACCGGTTTCCATCCCTTCATTCTCTACGGGCGTGACAGGGTGCTGGCGCATCCCAGCCTGATCGACGGCGGCCAGAGCCTGGGGCTTGGCTCGGAGAAGCCTCTGCCGGGCCTGGCGGAGCTGGGCGACCCCCAGCTCGCGGACATCTGGAACGACGACAAGAAGCCGATGGAGCTGCTGGAGGACTTCCGCGGCTCGCTGCTCGGCCACTGGCGCCCGCTGCCCGGTGACGAGGTCTACTATCTCTACCGGGTTATCGGCGGCTACGGCCCCCGGCAGCTCTACATGGGCATCTACGTCTTGGAGAGCGAGATCGATTCCTCGGAAACCGACCGCCTGGCGCTGGCGGGCTGGATCGGGCTGGCCATCCTGGTGCTCTCCCTGCTCACCGCCGTGGTGCTGGGCCGCAAGATCGCGCGGCCGGTGCGCGACCTGGCCGAAGCGGCGCGCGCGGTCAGCACCTTCGACTTCCGCCGCGTGCCGCAGGCCAAGGGCAGCGCCTTTCGCGAACTGGACAGCGCAGCCGGCGCCTTCAACGCCATGCTGTCCGGCCTACGCTGGTTCGAGACCTACGTGCCGCGCAGCCTGGTGCTGCGGCTCATCCAACTTGGCGAGGACGGCGTGCAGTCGGAGGAGCGCCCTGTCACGGTGATCTTCACCGATATCGTCGGCTTCACCGCCGCCAGCCAGAAGCTGACGCCGCGCGAAACCGCCGACTTCCTGAACCACCACTTCGGGCAGCTGGCCGCTGAGATCGAGGCGACCGGCGGCACGCTCGACAAGTATATCGGCGATTCGGTCATGGCCTTCTGGGGCGCACCGGACGACCAGCCGGACCACGCCGAGCGCGCCTGCCGGGCGGCGCTGGCCATCGACGCGGTGCTGGAAAGCGACAATCGTGCACGGGTGGCAAGGGGCCTGCCGCCGGTGCGCCTGCGCATCGGCATTCACTCCGGCCCGGCCATCGTCGGCAACATCGGCGCGCCGGGGCGGGTGAACTACACCCTGATCGGGGACACGGTGAACCTGGCCAACCGGCTGGAGGCCTTCGGCAAGGAGGTCGCTGCCGGCGCGCAGGCAGCCGTTATCCTGATCTCGGAAGCGACGCGCGCGCAGCTCGGCCCGGCCTGGCAGGTCGAGGACCTGGGCTCCCACCAGATGCGCGGGCGCGCCGGCGACATCGGCGTCTTCCGCCTGCGCGGCGAGGGGTGATCCCTAAAACTAGATTTCCGCGAAGAGGTCCGCGGGGCGGCCGACGCGCTCCAGCAGCAGGCCCTTCATCTTCTGCAGGGCGCGCTGTTCCAGTTGGCGCACCCGCTCCTTGCTGACGCCGAGGGCCTGGCCCAGTTCTTCCAGCGTCGCCGAATCGTCGCTCAGGCGCCGCAGGCGGATGATGGTCTGCTCGCGCTGGCTCAGTTCCAGGAGCGCCTGCTCGATCCACTCGTTGCGGGTCATCCCGTCGTGGATGGAGATCACCAGGTCTTCCGGATTGGCGCGCTCGTCGGTCAGTTGGTCCTGCCACTCGGTCTCGCCGTCCTCGCCGATGCGCACGTTCAGCGACTGGTCGGCGATGGAGAGGCGGCCTTCCATGTGGTTCACGTCGGCCAGCGGCACCGACAGCTCCTCGGCCACGGCCTGGCGGCCGTCGTCGTCGAAGGGCCGGCCCGAAGCTTCCTCGATGCGCGCGCGCAGGCGGCGGAAATTGAAGAACAGGGTCTTCTGCGACGCCGTGGTGCCGGTGCGCACGATCGACCAGTTGCGCAGGATGAAGTCCTGCATGGCCGAACGGATCCACCAGGAGGCATAGGTCGAAAAGCGCACGTTGCGCTCCGGCTCGAAGCGGCTGGCGGCCTGCAGCAGCCCCAGCGTCCCCTCCTGGATCAGGTCGCTCATCGGCAGACCGTAGTTGCGGAACTTGGCGGCCAGCGAGACCACCAGCCGCGTGTAGGCGCGGATCAGCTCCTGCAGGGAATCCGCGTCGCCGTCTTCGCGCCAGGAGCGGGCGAGGTGATATTCCCGGTCGCGGGAAAGCAGGGGCTCGGCCATGGACTGGCGGATGAACCGGGCCTGGGCCCGCTGAGCCTGCGAGTCTTCAAATTGAGGCATGCTTGCCATCTCCCAACCTGTGCTCGGCGAGGCTCCCGCGACGAGCCTTCCGGCAATTACCCGACCATTACACTAGGGGATACGCAGGGGGCTTGGCTATGGATCACCACACGGCTCGCGATTTGTTGAACTCATACACCCGGCAAGGTTGTGAATTCAGGCCCTCCGGCCGCGATGCCGGTTGCAGGATTCACATTGTCTTTCAGTAATTAAGCTTCGATCTGCTCGACCAGCTCGCCGTCCTCGGTGAAGCAGGCAGCCAGCAGCGGGCCGCCGAAGCCGCAGCCCGCGTCCACCGTGGCGGTGAATTCCCCCAGTTCCAGACCCGGGTGTTGTGGGCAGAAGCCGCGCACCACCCGTCGGTAGCCGCCGTAGGGCGCGGCGAGGCAGGAAAAACCGCTGCTGCCCCACCAGAAACTGTCCTTCTGCGCTTCCAGCGGCCGGTTGGGGTCCAGGCCGGCGTTGACGAACAGCAGGCCCCAGGGGGCGTTCGACGGGGGCGCACCTGCGGGGCCAGCGTCTTGGTCTTGGCCCGGCGGCGGGCTGTAGGCGGCGCGGCGCAGGCCGCCCAGCAGCTGCCAGTGGCCGGGGTGGTCCTGGATGCCCTGGCGCAGGGCGCTGGTCCAGCGGGTCAGCTGGCGCGGCCCGGCGGCGGCCTCGCGCAGGCCCTCGGTCGGGCTGAAGCCATAGGACTCCAGCGTGGCGGCGACGCCCTGGTCCAGCATCCATTGCAGCACCGCCCGGGGATCGGTGGCGAACTGCAGCTGCAGCAGCTTCTGCCACATCTCCTCCTGGCTGCCGCGCAGGTGCACGACATCGCAAGCGAAGGTGTCGGGGCGCGCCATGAAGAGGCCGCGGAAGCGCAGGAGGGCGTCTACGGTGGCGGCCACCGCCGGGCCGCGGCCGATCAGGTTGCCCAGGTAGACCAGGCGGTCGCCGTAGCGCAGGCGGCCGGTCAGCTCGCGGTGCAGGCGGCCCAGCGCCTCGGCCTCGCCATGAATGGAGGAGACCGCCCAGACGCGATGGGGACCGCCACGCCGGATGCTGCGCAGAATCGTGAACTTTTGCCGATCCCCCATAGCGTCGGCGCTCAATCCTCGAATAGTTGGCGACCCCGGCGGCAGAATCTCACGATTCGCCGGTTTTGTCGGGGACAATTTGCTGTGAAGGAGGGGGCGCCGGCGTCGCAGGCCCCTAAAAGAAACCGCCCTGCTCTTACGCGAAGAGCAGGGCGGTTGCTGAACAGGATCTCTGGTCGCGCTCAGGCGGCGAGCAGCTTTTCCAGCTTCAGGGCCGCGGCGTCCTCGTCGATCTTCTCGACGGCGGCCAGTTCGCGGGCCAGGCGGTCCAGGGCCGCCTGATACATCTGGCGCTCGCTGTAGGACTGGTCCGGCTGGTCGGCGCTGCGGTGCAGGTCGCGCACCACCTCGGCGATCGACACCGGGTCGCCGGAGTTGATCTTGGCTTCGTATTCCTGCGCGCGGCGGCTCCACATGGTGCGCTTGGCGCGGCTGCGACCCTTCAGGGTGGTCAGCGCGGTGTCCATCATCTTGCGGCTGGACAGCTTGCGCAGACCGGAATTGGCGGCCTTGTCCACGGGCACCCGCAGGGTCATGCGGTCCTTTTCGAACTTGATGACAATCAGGTCGAGGGTAATGTCACCGACTTCTTGCGTCTCGATCCCCAGCACGCGGCCAACGCCGTGGGTCGGGTAAACAACATAATCACCTTCACCGTATTCGCTCTTTGCCATGCTCCGCTCTCTCCAATCGGCATCTGGTTCGCCCGAGGCGTCCCCCTGTACGGAACGTCACACCCGACCGAATTGTCCTCAACGCCTGTCCGGGACCGTCGCATAGCGCGATGCGCTCACAACGCAATGCCAGGTCACCCATTGCCGCCGCCAAGTCCCGATCACCGGAGTACCCGATCCCCGGGGTACTTGGGGGCCTTCACTATTGTCCGCCCTCGACTTGGGCCTTTGGCGACCCTTGCGCAAGAGTGGGAGACGAAACGAACAACCGCGCCATCGGCCTCCCGACGGCGCGCTGCTGTCGCTCAAAATTTCATGTAACTAATTTATCACATTGACTGTGGAAAAACAACTACCGCAGCTGCGAAAGGCCGTTGTTTTCCTTGGAAACACTTGGCCTCAAAGGCGGCAAGGGCCGCGGTGGTTAATACCGCGACCCCGGCCATTTGATCCACAGGGATTAACCAAAGAATTTAATCCCAGCGCTACTGCGGCCCGACAGTCGGCCGCGGGCGCTCTTCTGCAGCCGTCAGCCGTCGGTATTGCCGGGCTTGTCCGAGAAGTACTTTTTGTACTTGTCCGCTTCCTCGCGGTACGTGTCGGCGTCGGCCGGCGCCTCGCCCTTGCGGGTGATGTTCGGCCACCTGTTGTCCGAGTAATCCCGGTTCAGTTCCAGCCAGGTCTCCGCCTGTGGATCGGTGTCGGGCACGATGGCCTCCGGCGGGCATTCCGGCTCACAGACGCCGCAGTCGATGCATTCGTCGGGGTGGATCACCAGCATGTTCTCGCCCTCGTAGAAGCAGTCCACGGGGCAGACCTCGACACAATCCATGTACTTGCACTTGATGCAGGCTTCGGTGACGACATAGGTCATCGACTTCACTCTCCTCATGCGGCCGCCCGGCGGCGGCAATCCAGCAGTTATCTCTCCGTGACGCCGCGGCCTTGGGGCGGTCGCTGGCTGGCTAGGGGGCGCGTCAGTCCTCCGGGCCGTGGCGGGCCAGCACGCGCTTGCGCGCCAGACCGCTGTCGCGGTCGCTGACGTGCAGCAGCCCGGCCAGGCGGCGCATCAGGCTCGCCTCCAGGTCATGCAGCTCGCCGTCGGCGTAGGCGACCTCCCACAGCATTTCCATCATCTCGATCCGCTCTTCCGCCGAGAAGGCGTTCTTGATCTCGCGGGTGAAGCCGAAGACCTCGACCGATTGCTCCACCTTATCGCGCGCCGCCTGCAGCAGCGTTTGGCTCTCCGCCGCGCTCAGGCCGAAGCGGCGCTCCACCAGCTCGGTGATCTTGGCCCGCTCCTCGGCGCCGAAGTCGGCGTCCATCTCGGCGGCTTCGACCAGCAAGGCGGCGGTCGCCAGCTGCAACCTGTCGGTCTGCCCGCCGGCCACGCCGCGCGCGTCAGGGCGGTCGCCCAGTAAAGCTTTCAGTCGCTCAAGCACGGCACTGGTTATCACCCCCCGGCAAGGTCTGCAACCCCAGGGAACTTGCGGTCTTTGGCCCTTGCCGGGCCCCCGGCGCCCTGGCATAGCTTGCCTCTCGTCGAAGGGTTGAAAGCATGTCGGACAACAGCATCCCGCCCCCAGAGAACGCCCGTGAGAACGCCCGTGAGAACTCCCGCGAGAAATCGGGTGATTTCTCCCCCGAGATGCGCCTGCACGCCCCGGCGACGCAGCGCAACCGCCTGCCCATCGCCCAGGCCCTGGCCGCCTGGCTGCCGCCGGAGGTCCAGGCCGGCGGGCGGGTGCTGGAGGTGGCCAGCGGCACCGGCGAGCACGCGCTCTACTTCGCGGCCTCCTTTCCCGGCATGACCTGGCAGCCGAGCGATCCCGAGCCCGTCCACCGGGCCAGCATCGCCGCCTACCGCGCCGACCATCTGGAGGCCGGCGGGCGCGACAACCTGGCGCCGCCGCTCGACCTCGATGCCACCCGGGAGGACTGGCTGGGGGCAACCTCGCCGCCGGACGGCCCCGTCGATGCGCCCTTTGATGCCGTCGTCTGCTGCAACATGATCCACATCGCCCCCTGGGCGGCGGCCGAGGGCCTCGTCGCCGGGGCGGCGCGGGTGCTGAAACCGGGCGGCGGCCTCTTCCTCTACGGGCCCTTCAAGCGCGGCGGCGCCCACACGGCGCCCTCGAACGAGGCCTTCGACGCCTCCCTGCGCGCCCAGAACCCGGCCTGGGGGGTGCGCGACCTTGAGGCGGTGGCCGAACTGGCGGCCAGGGCCGGCTTCGCCGCGCCCCAGGTCGCGGAACTGCCCGCCAACAACCTGGCGGTCTGGTTCGAGAAGCAGTAGCAACAGTCGTCATCGAGAAGGCGGTCCCACAAAAAGCGAAGTTGGCCCCGTGAGCACCCTGCAGCAAAGCGATCCCTACCCCCCTTCCTACTACCTGGCCACCGCCAGGGAATTGCACCCGGCCCCGCCGCTGGCGGGCGAGGTCACCTGCGACGTCTGTGTCGTCGGCGGCGGCTTCACCGGCATCGCCACGGCCCTGCACCTGGCCGAGCGCGGCTACAAGGTGGTGGTGCTGGAGGCCCAGCGCGTCGGCTGGGGCGCCTCCGGGCGCAACGGCGGCCAGCTCTCCGGCGGCCAGCGCGTCGATCCGGAGACCATGGAGAAGATCGTCGGCAAGGACCGCGCGCGCCTGCTGTGGGAGCTGGGCGAGGAATCGAAAAACCTGGTGAAGCAGCGCATCGCCCGGCATGGCATCGACTGCGATTTGAAGCCCGGCATCATCGGCGCCGGCATCAAGGGGTCCCATGCCCGCGAGATGCAGGATCACGCCCGCTTCCTGCGCGACGACTACGGCTATGAACACGTCCGCCCGCTGAGCCGGGAGGAGCTGCGCGCGCTGGTCGCCAGCGACCGCTATCACGGCGGCTACCTGGACAGCGACGCGGGGCACCTGCATCCGTTGAACTACGTGCTGGGCCTGGCCAGGGCGGCGCGCGAGGCCGGGGCGGTGATCCACGAGATGTCGCCGGCCCTGGAGATCGTCCGGCAGAACGGCAGGCCCGGGGTGCGCACGGCGGCGGGGCGGGTCTCCGCCGACTTCCTGGTGCTGGCCTGCAACGGCCACCTGGGCAACCTGGCGCCGCCGATTTCCTCGACCATCATGCCGATCAACAACTTCGTCATCGCCACGGCGCCGCTGGGCGAGGCGCGCGCCCGCGCGCTCATCGCCAACGGCGCGGCGGTGGCCGACAGCAAGTACGTGATCGACTACTACCGCCTCTCCGCGGACCACCGCCTGCTGTTCGGCGGCGGCGAGAGCTACCGCATGAGCTACCCCGAAGACATCGCCGGGCTGGTGCGCAGATGCATGCTGCGCGTCTTCCCGCAGTTGGAAGATGTCGCCGTCGACTACGCCTGGGGCGGCAAGGTGGCCATCACCATGAACCGCCTGCCGGCCTTCGGGCGGCTGGAGAAGGACATTCTCTACGCCCAGGGCTTCTCGGGGCAGGGCGTGGCGCTGACCACGCTGGCGGGCCAGGTGATCGCCGAGGCCGTCGCCGGCCAGGCCGAGCGCTTCGACGTCTTCGCCGAGATCCCGACGCCGCGCTTTCCCGGCGGCGCGCTGCTGCGCTGGCCGAGCCTGGTGGTCGGCATGCTCTACTACTCGCTGCTGGACAAGCTCTAGCGCCTTTGCCTCACAGCGCGCGGGCCATGATGTAGGCGCCCAGCGCCAGCAGGGCGGCGAAGAAGACCTTGCGGAACAGCGGCTCGGGCAGGCGGCGGCGCAGGCCCTGGCCCAGCGCCAGGCCGGCCAGGGCCGGCGCCAGCGCCGCGGCGGACAGCAGGCCCAGCTCGCCGCTCAGCAGGTTGTTACCGCTCAGCGCCAGGCCCAGGGCGATGGTGGAGGTGAGGAACAGCATCCCCATGGCCTGGATCAGCTGGTCGCGCGGCAGGCCGATGCCCTGCAGGAACAGCACGCCGGGCACCACGTAGGATCCCGTCATGCCGGTCAGCACGCCGTTCACCGCGCCGATCAGCGGGCCGGCCCAGCGGGCTTGCCTGGCGGTAAGACTCAAGTGCAGCCCGGCGAGGCTGACCAGCGCGTAGACGATCAGCACGACGCCCAGCAGGGCGGAGAGCCAGCGCAGCTCGACGCGCGTCAGCGCCAGGGCGCCAACGAAGATGAAGAGGCCGGCTGCCAGCAGAAAGGGCCAGATGCGGCGCAGCACCTGCGGCGCGCCGCCGCCGGCGAGTGCCTGCCAGATGTTGCTGACGAAGGCCGGCGCCAGCATCAGCGCCATGGCCTGCGGCACGCCGAAGGCGACGGCCAGCAGCGCCAGGGCGATCGTCGGCAGGCCGAAGCCGACCACGCCCTTCACGAAGCCGGCGAGCAGGAAGACGGCGGCGATGGCCGCCAGCGTGAGGGCGTCGAACATGCGTCATCCTAGGGGGACGCCGCTATATGGGGAAGCGAGGGCATCAGCTCTCGTCGCGCAGGCGATCGCTGCCCGGCATTGCGCAGGCGCACCCTATTCGGTGTCGCGCAAGCGCATCCTATTCGGTGTCGTGCAGGCGCATCCTATTCGGTGTCGCGCAAGCGCATCCTATTCGGTGTCGCGCAAGCGCTCCAGGGCACGGCGGTCGCGCTTGGTGGGGCGGCCGCTGCCGGGCTCGCGCGGGGCCGTGGCGAGCGCGTCGGGCGTTCCCTTGGGCAGGCGGCTTTCCGCTTCCGGCGGCTTCAGGTCCTCGTAGAGCGCCTGCGCCTCGCTGGCCGGGCCGCGGCGGGTCCCGAGGGCCAGCACCTTTATGACGCGGATGTGGCGCGCCTGGGGGAAGGTCAGCACGTCGCCGACCTTCACCTTGTAGTGAGCCTTGACTACGCCCTGGCCGGAGAGGCGCAGCTTGCCGGCCTGGCAGATCTGGGTGGCGAGGCTGCGGCTTTTGAAGAAGCGGGCCTGCCACAGCCACTTGTCGGCGCGCAGGCTGGCTTGACCGGGGCTCGCCTGGTTGGCGCTGTCCTGAGGGCTTCCCGCGTCGCTCATTCGCCGCCGAGCGAGAGTTGCTTGAGGATCGCGAAGGGCGAGTCGGCCATGCGCTTTTCTTCACGCCGGCGCGCTTCCTCCTGGCGCGCCTTGCGCGCCGCGATGGCCGCCTTGTCCAGCGGCTTGCCCTTGCCCTCCCCCTTGCGGGTGTCTTTGTCCCGGGGCCTGCCTTTGCCCTTGGGCCGGGCCTTGCCGCGCGCCTCGGCCGGGGCGGCGGTGTCGCCCTTGCCGCGCGCCTTGGGTTTCGCCTTCCGGCGGGCGGCGCTTTCCTTGCCCCCGTCCTTGCCCCCCTCCTTGCCCCTGTCCTTTCGGGGGCCCTTGCGGACGAAAGTGGTGACGCCGTCGCTGCTGCCGTGGCGGCGGTAGCCGAGCGCGAAGAGCAGCGCTTCCATATCGGCCTCGCCGCAGTCGGCGAGGGCGCAGAGGGCCGCATCGGCGGCGATGGGGACGTTCTTGCGTGCTTTCCGCTCGGCCCTGGGCTTCTCGACTTTCGGCGTCTCGTCCTCAGGCTTCCCGTCTGTCGGTTTCCCGGCTTCCGCTGTCTCGGCGGACTGCGCTTCCGGTTGCGGCACCGGAGATGCTTGCGCCACCACCGCAGCCTCGGCCGGGGCCGGCGCCGCGTCCTCCATCGGGGACGGGGCTGCCGCTTCCGCCGCCAGTTCAGGCGCCGCCTCGGACTCCACCTTCGCGGCTTCTGGCGTCTCGGCTTCAGGCTTCCCGGTTTCAGGCGTAAGGACGTCAGCCTTCGGGGCTTCGGGCTTCGCCGTCGCGCGCTTGTAGACCTCGCGCGACAGGCGCTCCAGCACGTCGGCGCGCACCGCCAGCGCCGGGCCGCTCTTGCGCGTGACCCGGCGGTAGCCGACGGCGTGGCAGAAGTCTTCCAGCTTCGGCACCCCGGCATAGGCCTCGCCCGGTCCGGCCGCCAGGTCGAAAGTCTTGGCGCCTTCCGGCGGCAGGGCGGGCAGGGGGCAGCCCTGGCGGATCGCCCAGAGCCGCGCGCGCAGCGCAAGCATGCGCGGCTGCTGCAGCTTCGGCAGGAACAGGCTGACCGCACCCAGGCGCACGCCCAGCGCCGACAGGGCCCTGCGGTCGGCCTTGGTCAGTGCCGCGAGCTGCTCCTTCAGCGGCCGGCGCGGCAGCGTGCCCAGGGCCTCGACCAGCTGGAACAGCAGGCCGCGCCCCGGCGCGGCCAGCTCGGCCGACTGCGCCGCGAAGAGCGGCTTCAACTGGTTGCGGATATGGCGGCTGAGCCAGGTGATGGCCCGCTTGCGCAGGCGCTCGCGGGCGGGGCCGTCCAGGAAGTCGCTGGCCAGCACCTCGATGCGGGGCGTCAGCACGGTGTCGCCGGCGGCCAGTCGCGCGAAGGGCACGCCGCGCCAGGCCAGCTTGTCCTCCACCAGGGTGAAGGCGCCGTCGTTGTCCTGCTCCAGCTGCTTGATGCGCCGGGGGATCTCGCCGGTCAGCGCGCGCCGCGCCGCGGTCAGCAGGGGCCGCGCGTCCTCGCCGGTCACCTCCTCGTCGGGCTGGAAGTCGAAGCCCTGCAGGCGGCCGACGAACTCGCCCTCCACCAGCACCTCGCCGCTCTTGCGCACCGCGCCGATCAGCTCGCCCTCGCCGCGCAGGCGGCGCACCAGCACCGCCGTGCGGCGGTCGACGAAGCGCTGGGTCAGGCGCTCGTGCAAAGCGTCGGAGAGCGAGTCCTCGATGGCGCGGGCGCGGCCCTGCCAGTGGTCGTTGTCCTCCAGCCAGTCGCCGCGGTGGGTGATGTAGGTCCAGGTGCGCACATGGGCGATGCGCTGGATCAGGTGGTCGATGTCGCCGTCGACGCGGTCCAGGCGCTGCAGCTGCCCGCCGACCCAGTCCTCGGGCAGGCGCAGGTCGTTGCGCATCAGGCGCGTATATATCTGGGACAGCAGCTGCGCGTGGTGGTCGGAGAGGATCTTGCGGAAGTCCGGCACCTGGCAGACCTCCCACAGCAGGGCCACGGAATCGGCCGAGGTGGCGAGCTGGGCGATCTCCGGATCGCGCGCCAGGGTGGAGAGGGCCAGCTGGTCCTCGGCGTTGCGCACCAGCAGCAGCTCCGGGCGCGGCGGGCGGCGCTCCAGGCTCTTCAGCAGGCTCGCCGGATCGCGGAAGTCCAGGTCGATGTTGCGCCAGTGCACGAAGGAGATGGGGTCGAAGCTGTGGTTCTCCACCGCCTCGACCAGCTCCTCGCTCAGGGGGCCGATCTCGCTGGTGGTGCCGAAGGTGCCGTCGCTCATGTGGCGTCCGGCGCGTCCGGCGATCTGGCCGATCTCCGGCGCGGTGAGGCGGCGCCGGCCGCGGCCGTCGAACTTGCGCAGGCGCGCGAAGGCGACGTGGTCCAGGTCCAGGTTCAGGCCCATGCCGATGGCGTCGGTGGCGACCAGGTAGTCGACCTCCCCGGCCTCGAAGAGGGCGACCTGGGCATTGCGGGTGCGTGGACTGAGCGCGCCCAGCACCACGGCGGTGCCGCCGCGCTGGAGGCGCAGCAGCTCGGCGGTGGCGTAGACCTCGGCGGCGGAGAAGGCGACCACGGCCGAGCGCGGCGGCAGCCGCGTCAGCTTCTGCGGGCCGGTGTAGCTGAGGGTGGAGAACCGCGGCCGGGTGACGAACTCGGCCTCCGGCACCAGCTTCTGCAGCACCGGGCGGATGGTCTCGGCGCCCAGGAACATGGTCTCGGCCAGCCCCCGGGCGTGCAGCAGGCGGTCGGTGAAGACGTGACCGCGCTCCGCATCGGCGCAGAGCTGGATCTCGTCGATCGCCAGGAAGGCGACCGGCCGGTCGACCGGCATGGACTCCACCGTGCAGCAGAAGTAGCGCGCGCCGGGGGGCAGAATTTTTTCCTCGCCGGTGACCAGCGCCACCTGGCTCTTGCCCTTGATCTGGACGATGCGGTCGTAGTTCTCGCGGGCGAGCAGGCGCAGGGGAAAGCCGATCATGCCGCTCGAATGCCCGAGCATGCGATCGATCGCCAGATAGGTTTTGCCGGTATTGGTGGGGCCGAGGACGGCGGTCACCCGGCCTTGCGCGAAGAGCGACATAACACCTCAGAGAATCGGGACTTTATCGCCCCATTGCAAGCCTTCCCTTGGGGATTCCTATGGCAGGCGCGTGACGATTTCGGGGCGTCTTCTTGGGAGCTTAGTCCTCGTCCCCATCCTCGTCCGGGGCGTCGTCCTCGGGCGGCGAGACCAGCGGCACGAAGGCGACCGGCAGGATGACCTCTTCGGCAAGGCTGCCGTCCTCGGCCTTTTCGATGCGCAGCAGGCGCTGGGTCGAGGTGAAGCGGAAGGCGCCGTCGGGCGGGCCCAGCGGGAGGATCATGCGCCCGCCGCGCTTCAGCTGGTCGACCAGGGCCGGGGGGATGGCCGTCGCCGCGGCGGTCACCAGGATGGCGTCGAAGGGCGCGGCCTCCGGCCAGCCTTTGGCGCCGTCGCCCTGGCGGCAGTGGACCTTTCCGTAGCCCAGCTCCTTCAGGCGCTTGGCGGATTCCTCGGCCAGCTCCGGCAGGGCCTCGATGGACCAGACCTCGCAGCCCAGCTCGGCCAGCACCGCCGCCTGGTAGCCGGAGCCGGTGCCGACCTCCAGCACCCGGCTGCCCGGCCCGACGTTCGCCTGGTCGGTCATGATGGCGACGATATAGGGCTGGGAGATGGTCTGGCCCAGGCCGATGGGCAGCGGCTGGTTCTCGTAGGCGTAGGCCTCCTCCATCATCGGCACGAAGGCGTGGCGCGGCGTGCGGGCCAGGGCCTCGTGGACCCGCGGGTCCAGCTTGTCCTTGCCCAGCCAGTGCGCGGTCTCTTCGACCTCCGCGTCGATGAGGCGCAGCATCTCCGCGCGCTCCTTGGCGCGATCCGCCGCTTTGCGGTCTTCCGCCATGGCGTCAGCTCCCCTTTCCGGCCCCTTTGCAGCCCCGACCGGGCGGCCAAGAGACTTGCAGTCAACATGGATTGCGCACATATGTCACGCGGTCCCGGCCCGTGCCTGGGGCGCGGCCATTCTACGCAGCAAGCGCCAAACGGACCCAAACGGACAGCAAGAGACGGACGCAAAGGTAATGGCGGAAGAACATCTTAGCTTTCAGGCCGAGGTCAGCCGGCTTCTCGATATCGTCGCCCACTCGCTCTATTCGGAGAAGGAGATCTTCCTCCGGGAGCTGATCTCCAACGCCTCGGACGCCTGCGACCGGCTGCGCCACGCGGCCCTCACCCAGTCCGACCTCTTGGGCGAGGACACCACCTTCAAGATCCGCCTCAAGGCCGATCCCGCCGCCAAGACGCTCACCGTCGCCGACAACGGCATCGGCATGAACCGCGAGGAATTGATCGAGAACCTCGGCACCATCGCGCGCTCGGGCACCGCCGCCTTCGTCCAGCAGCTGGAAAGCAAGCAGGAAGGCGCCAACTTGATCGGCCAGTTCGGCGTCGGCTTCTACTCGGCCTTCATGGTGGCCGAGAAGGTCGAGGTCTCGACGCGGCGCGCCGGCGAGGACCAGGGCTGGAAGTGGACCTCCGACGGCAAGGGCGAGTTCACCATCGTCGAGGACGACGCCGCCCCGGCGCGCGGCACCCGCATCGTCCTGCAGCTGCGCGAGGCGGAGGTGGAGTACCTCGACCCCTCACGCATCCGCCAGATCGTCGCCACTTACTCCGACCACATCGCCGTGCCGGTGGTGCTGGAATCGAAGAAGGAGGACGAGCCCGACGAGACCCTGAACGCCGCCTCGGCGCTGTGGACCCGGCCCAAGAACGAGATCACCGAGGAGCAGTACAAGGAGTTCTACCACCACGTCGGCCACACCTTCGACGAGCCCTGGCTGCGCCTGCACTTCAAGGCCGAGGGGGTGATGGAATACACCGGCCTGCTGTTCATTCCCTCGCAGAAGCCCTTCGACCTCTTTCATCCGGACCGCAAGCCCGGCGTGCGCCTCTACGTGAAGCGCGTCTTCATCACCGACGACTGCTCGGAGCTGCTGCCGCCCTACCTGCGCTTCCTGCGCGGCATCGTCGACACCGAGGACCTGCCGCTGAACGTCAGCCGCGAGCTGCTGCAGAACAACCCGCGCCTCGCCAAGATCCGCCAGGCCATCTGCAAGAAGGTGCTGGGCGAGCTGAAGAAGAAGGCGGAGAAGGCGCCGGAGGACTACGCCAAGTTCTGGGACACCTTCGGCGCGGTGTTGAAGGAAGGCCTCTACGAGGACGGCCAGCAGCGCGAGACGCTCCTGGAACTGGCGCGCTTCCGCTCCACCACCCGCGACGGGCTGGTGAGCCTCGCCGACTACGTGGCGGCGATGAAGCCGGGCCAGGAAGCGATCTTCACCATCACCGGCGACGACCCCGCGGCGCTGGCGAAGAGCCCGCAGCTGGAAGGCTTCGCCGCCAAGGGGATCGAGGTGCTGCTCCTGAGCGACCCGGTCGACGACTTCTGGCTCTCCACCGTGCCCGACTACGACGGCAAGCCCTTCAAGTCGGTGACCCGCGGCGGCGTCGACCTGGAGAAGATCGGCGAGGCGGAGAAGAAAGAGGGCGAGGAAGAACCGAAGGAAGAGGCCGACCCGACGGTCGATTCCCTCATCGCCTTCGTGAAGCTGACCCTGAAGGACACGGTGAAGGACGTGCGCGCCTCCAAGCGCCTGACCTCCAGCCCGGTCTGCCTGGTTGCCGACGACGGCGATCTCGACATGCACCTGGAGCGCCTGCTGAAGCAGCAGAACCAGCTCGACCACACCTCCTCGCGCATCCTGGAGATCAATCCCGACCATGCGCTGGTCAAGGCGCTGGCCGGGCAGGTCGGCAAGGATGGTGCGGGCCAGACGGTGGAGGACGCGGCCTGGCTGCTGCTCGACCAGGCGCGCATCATCGAGGGCGAGCCGCTGCCCGATGCGGCGGCCTTCTCGCAACGTCTCTGCAAGCTGGTGGAAAAGGGCCTGCTGGCGGGCTAACGGTGCGGCTGCCCGCCTCGCCCTTCGGGACGGTCCTTCGGACCTCCTCAGGGTGAGGCTCGTTTCTTCAGAGTGGTTGAGCTGCTCGCCTTATCCTGAGGAGGCTGCGGAGCGGCCGTCTCGAAGGATGAGTGTTCGGCGCCAGCCGTCAGGACGTCCCGTCCAGGTCGATCATCGCGGCGCCGATGACCGGCCCGCCGCGGCCCTGCTGCACGATGACGGCGCAGCCCCCGCGGCCCTCGGCGCGGGCGGCGGCCAGGTCCAGCGGGAAGCTCTTCTCTTCGCCGGTCCAGGTGCCCAGCGTCGTCAGCTCGCGCACCACGTTGCTGTTGGTCAGCGCGCGGCCGCTGTTCTCGCCGCGCGCCACCTGGGTCTTGTGGCTGTCGTCGAAGGTGACCAGCCACACCGTGGCGCCGCCGGCCGGCGCGGTCCCGGCGGAAAGCCGCACCTGGCCGCCGTCGGCCTCGTCCAGGGTCACGGTCAGCGGCGGTTCGGCCTTGGCGGACTCTTCGATGGCGCGGGCGACGGCGCGGCGCTTGCTGCCCACCACGTCGTGGCGCCCGTCCACCACGATCTGCGGCGTGTAGATGTAGCGCAGGCCCAGCTTGGCGGCGTAGTCGCGCTGGCGTTCTGTGTACTGCGCGGCGGCGAAGGGGTCCTTCCAGCCGATGTAGTCCCAGTAGTCGACGTGGAACGACAGGGCGAGGACGCCCGGCTGTGCGGCCAGCTCGCCCAGCAATTCGTCTGCCGGCGGGCAGGAGCTGCAGCCCTGGGAGGTGTAGAGCTCCACCACCACGGGGCGCTTCATCCCCGTGCCCTCGGCAAGTTGCAGCGGCTGCCTGTCCTCGGCGGCGGCGCGGCTTTCGCGGGCCGGCTCCGCCACCCAGAGGGCGAGGCCGGCTGCCGCGGCCAGGGCCAGGGCGCTCAAGGCGCTGAGTGCGGGGGTTCGGCGTGAAGAGGTTTGGCGGCTCATGGGTGAGGACGTTACGGAGTTCCACGATCACAGGCCAGTCACGTTCGGGTGACGCTCTGGTGAGAAGTTGATCGGAAGGAATTCCTGCGGAATTTTCGGTGGCGGCCCGCTGGAACCGCTGTCAGCGACGCAAAAAGAGCTCAACCGCCGCGCGTCACGCGAACCTCGACTTCCATGTCGATGAAGTCCTCGGCGGCGCCGAAGAAGGTGCCCTGCAGGGGCACCGCCTGGAAGGGCTCGCGCGCCACGGCGACGCGGATCAGGTTGGCGCCGCCGACCAGGCCGTTGGTGGGGTCGAACTCCACCCAACCGGCGCCGGGCAGGTAGACCTGCACCCAGGCGTGGGTGTCGCCGGCGCCCCGGATCTCGTTGCCGTACTCGCCGTTCCCCATCGCATCCTGCGCGGCGCCGCCGGGCAGGGTGTTGTCCAGCGCCGGGTCATAGAGGTAGCCGGAGACGAAGCGCGCGGCCAGGCCCAGGGCGCGCGCCGCCCCCATCATGAACATCGCCAGGTCGCGGCAGGTGCCGCTGCCCTTTTCCAGGGTTTCCACCGGGCTCTGGGTGCCCAGGGAATAGCGCCGGGTGTAGCTGAACTGCTCGTGGATCGCCTTGGTGATGTTGACCAGCAGGTCCTGGGTGCGCACCTGGCCGCCGCCGTTGAGGAAACCTCTCACCCAGGCGTCGATCTTGCGGTCCGGGTCCGGGTAGTCGCGCTCCACCGAGCGGCCCAGGTCCGGGATCTCCTCGGCCGGGTAGCTGAAGGGATAGGTCTGGGCATAGGGCTCGATGACGAACTCGGGGTTCTCCAGGCCGTAGTGCTCGATCACGATGCGGCTCCTGAAGCGCAGCTCCGCGGCCGGCTCCTCGAAGGAGGCGATGGCGATGGAGTTGGAGAAGACGTCGTGCATCCAGCGCACCTCCGCCCCCGGCGTGATGGTCAGGGCCGAGTCGGCGAGGCGCAGGTCGTGGCTGTCCCGCGGGCGGAACATCAGGCGATGCTCGCCGAAGCGCACCGGCTGCCGGTAGCGATAGACCGTCGTGTGAGTGACCGTCAGCAGATCCATATCGGCAGCGGGGCCATGGGGTTGGTTATCGGGTTGTCGCCTGGGGCATCGGGCGGCGGGGGCGGGAAAGCAGCGCGGCGATCCTAACGGAAAGCTGCAGGCTCCCTCAAGATGTTGTAGGACATGACAGAAACATTACTAACAATTGGTTTACGGCGCCTTGCGGGCGCCGATTTTGTCACCGCCCGGAACCGGGCGCACCTTCTTCTTCAGGATCCCATTTTTTTCAGGATTGCGGCGATGATCTATCTCCTGCGGCATGGCGAAACCGAATGGAACCGGCAGGGCCGTCTGCAGGGCCATGGCGATTCGCCGCTGACCGAGCGCGGCCTCTCCCAGGCCGTGGCCATGGGCGGGGCGCTGCGCCGGGCGATCGATGACTTCTCCGGCTTCACCCTGGTCGCCAGCCCCCTGGGCCGCACCCTGGCCACGGCGCGCTGCGTCGCGGCGGTCATCGGCAAGAACCCGGCGGAAATCATCGAGGAGCCGCGCCTCATGGAGCACGGCTTCGGCCACTGGGAGGGCGAGATCTATGACGAGGTGGAAGATCTCTACCCCGAGCAGTGGCAGGCGCGGGAGGCCGACAGGTGGCACTACCGGGTGCCCGGCGGGGAGAGCTATGCGCTGGTGGCCGAGCGCGTCGGCGCCTGGCTTGCCGAGCAGCCCGAGGACGCCCGGCTCATCGTCGTCAGCCACGGCCTCGCCGGCAAGGTGCTGCGCGGCCTCTACCTCGCCGCCACGCGCGAGGAGGTTCTCGCCATGGCGGAGCCGCAGGACGCGGTCTTCCGCCTGTTCCAGGGGAACGTCAGCCGCTTCGATGCGGCGGTGCCGGAAATGGAATAGGAGGAAGGGGGCCGGGGTGGCGCCGGCTCAGGCCGCCCCCACGGCGGTGTCGCCGAAAGTCATCCCGGCCCGCCGCAGGCCCTCGAAGAGCTGTTCCCTGTGGGCCGGATCGGTGTAGGGGTGCACGGCGCGCCAATAGCCCTCGGCATCGAGCGGGGCCACGGAGGCCAGGTCGCTGATCAGCGGCGCCGCCTCCTCGGTCCGGCCCAGCATGCCCAGGCTCGCGATCGCGACGACGAGATCAAGGAGCATGCGGCGAACCGCCAGCGCCCGCTCGGCGAAGTGCAAGGCTTCCTCATGGCTGCCGAGGTGGTAGTGGGCCAGGGCGATGTAGCTCATGAAAATGAAGATCAGGGGATCGTTGGGGCTGAGGCGAATTGCCCGCAGGAGGGGGTCGAGCGCTTCGTCGAAATGCCCGAGATAGACGCGCACCCAGCCGAGGGCGAGGTGGGCGAGGGCGAAATTAGGGTTCAGATCGATCGCCCGCTGGGCCGAGGCCAGGGCCTTGTGCAGTTCGCCCGCCATCAGCTCCCCCGCGAAACGCGCATAGTGGCAATAGGGGTCGCGCGGATCGAGCGCGACGGCCTGCTCCGCAAGCCGGGAGATCTCCGCACAGTCGGCCGTGACGTCGCGGCTCCAGCCGAAGATGCAGCGGCCGAAGTGCACGCGCGCCAGGGCCATGCAGCCGCGCGCGTACTTCGGGTCGATCTCGACGGCGCGACGCAGCCATTTCTCCGCCTCTGTGTAGTCTTCGGCGGTTGACTGATAGTGATGCCAGATGCCGCGTAAACAGCAGTCGAAGGCGTCGGGGTCGGCCTTGGCCTGCTGGATCATGCGGAGGCCTTCACCCATGAGGATCTCGGGCTCGATGGCGCCGACCACCTTCTCGGTGATCTCATCCTGGATCGCGAAGATGTCCTCGCAGCCACGGTCGTAGCGCTCGGCCCAGATATGGGCGCCGGTTTCCGCGTCGATGAGCTGCCCCGTCACCCGCACGCGCTGGCCCGCCTTGCGCACGCTGCCCTCCAGGACATAGCGGACCCCAAGGGAGCGGGCGATCTCCTTCACGTTGGCCGCGCGCCCCTTGTAGGCAAAGCTGGAATTGCGCGCGATCACGAAGAACCAGCGATAGCGGGAGAGGGCGGTGATGATGTCTTCGGTGATCCCGTCGGCGAAATACTCCTGCTCGGCTTCGCCGCTCATGTTGACGAAGGGCAGGACGGCGATGGAGGGCTTGTTCGGCAGCGCCAGCTCCCCGCCCAGCACGCCCGTCGCGCTGGGGTCGTCCGGATGCCAGTCGACGCGATAGACCTGCACCGGGCGGGGGATGTTCTTGAGGTCGCGTTCGCCCAGGTGGAAGACCGGGAAGTTGAGCTTGCCGACGATCTGGTCGTTCACCGCGCCGGAGATGCAGATGCCGCCCGGAGGCGCGACCTCCTGCAGGCGGGCTGCTACATTGACGCCGTCGCCCAGCAGGTCGTCGTCCTCGGCCATGACGTCGCCGAGGTTGATGCCGATACGGAACTGCATGCGCCGTTGCTGCGACAGGTCGGCATTGTGGCGATGGAGGGCGCGCTGGATGGCGACGGCCGTACGCACCGCCTGAACCGGGCTGGCGAACTCGGCGATGACACTGTCGCCCGCCGTCCCGAAGATGCGGCCGCTGTGCTCGGCAACGAGGCCGGCAATGGTTTCGCGATAGGCGCCCAGCGTCTGTGCCGTCGCCTCTTCGTCCTCCGCCATCAGCCGGCTGAAACCCGCGACGTCGGCGGCGAGAATCGTAGCGAGTTTCCGTTTCATGGTCCCAGCCGTCTCTGCAGCCAACACCCGCTTGCCTGATCCTACCTTCGCTCAGGACGGGAAAAAAACGGGAATCGCCGGAGGCCGGGTGAGGCGGCCCCGCCGACGCCCGCTGGGGTGGTGGCGGCAAACGGAACGGCCGCAGCCTTTCCGTGAAAAACGATCGGTGTCTTCGCTTGGGGCGGACGCGCCTCCGCGAGAGTCCCTGATGACTGCACCATCAGGTTGTATTTACTGTAACGCCTTCGTTGAAAAGGCGGGCCCAAAGGGAAGGTTAACCTCTAGAAAATAAGATCGTCGGTGGAGCACTAGGGTCAGCGGTACGCGCCAGGGCGATGTCGGATCAACGAAACCTCGAGGCCGCCGGGCAGCCCGGTCAAGGCCTCTCCGGACAATTGGAATTTCTAGGCGACTTGAGCGCGCGCCTGGCGGCGGCGGGTGATCCCGCCGCCCTGCTGAAGGCTGCCCTGGCGCGCGCGCCGCAGCCGGGCGGCAAGGCCTTCGCGCGGGTGCTGCGCGGCCTCTCCGACCTCGTCCTGGCCAACGCCGCGCTGCGCGAGCGCCTTGCCGAGCAGGTGCAGCTCAGCAGCAGCCTGGAGATGGCCGCGGACCTGCAGCAGAGCCTGCAGCCCCAGTGCACCGCCGGGCACCAGCCGATCTGGGGCGTCAACCTGCCGGCGCGCAAGCTCTCCGGGGACTTCTTCGATTTCTACCGCCTGGACGAGGCGCGCATCGCCTTCGCCCTGGGCGATGTCTCGGGCAAGGGACTGAACGCCGCCCTGCTGATGGCCAAGACCATCAGCCTCTTCCGCTGCCTCGGCAAGCGCATCGACGCGCCGGGCGAACTGCTCGAGGCCATCAATGCCGAGCTGTTCGAGACGGCGACGCGCGGCATGTTCGTGACCATGGTGGCCGGACACTACTGGCTCGCCAACGGCAAGGTCTGCCTGGCCAACGCCGGGCACCAGCCGCCGCTGCTGCGCCGGCGCGACCGCAGCTATGCCTCCTTCGAGGCCGCGGTGCCGCCGCTCGGCATGCTGCCGCAGAACCGGCCGCCCGAAGAGCACATCGACCTCGACGGCGGCGAGCTCTACGTCTTCTCCGACGGGCTCACCGAATACCGCTACGAGAGCGGCGAGGAGCTGGGCGTCGAAGGACTGATCCTGCTCATCGAATCCCTGGCCGAGGCGCCGCTGGCCCAGCGCCTGGAGGCGCTGCTCGCGACCCTGGACCAGGACGGCGGCTGGGAAGCCCGCGACGACCTGACGGTGCTGGCCATCGACGATGCCTGGGTGTCCGCGGAGGCCGGCGTCGAGGCGCCCGCCCTGCGGCAGGAGGCGCCATGAAGATCGCCGCCATCACCACGCCCGAGGCGGAATACCTGCTGGAGCTGCGCTTCCCCGCCCGCACCGACCGCATGGCCATGGTGCGCGACCTGGTGCGCAGCGCCGCGCGCTTCTGCGGCTTCGACGAGGCGGGCACCCACGACATCGTGCTGGCGGTGGGCGAGGCCTGTCAGAACGTCATCCTGCACGCCTACGAGGGCCGCGGCGACGGCCCCATCCTGCTCGACATCCTGCAGAACGCCGACAGCATCATCCTGCGGGTCACCGATTTCGGCCCGGCCGTCGCGCCCACGGCGGTGCAGCCGCGCGCGCTGCGCGACCTCCGGCCCGGCGGCCTCGGCACCTATTTCATCCAGAACCTGATGGACACCACGGACTTCGGACGCTCGCCCAGCGGCGTCGGCAACGTCCTGCAGATGTCCAAGAAAAAGGATCCCTCCAAATGAGCGAAGCGGTCCGTGAAGTGAACGGCAACCTGGTGGTGAGCCTCACCGGGGAGATCGACCTGGACCGCGCGCCGGAAGCGCGCCGTCTGCTGCTCGATTGCGTGAAGCGCAGCAAGGACGTCCTCGTCGACCTCTCGGCGGTGACCTACATCGACAGCTCCGGCATTGCCAGCCTGGTCGAGGCGTTGCAGTGGGCCAAGCAGCGCGGCACCGATCTCTGCCTCGTCGCGGTCAGCCCCCAGGCCTTGCGTGTCTTCGAGCTGGCGCGCCTCGACAAGGTCTTCGCGATCCACCCGGACCTCGACGCCGCCCTGGCGGGCGAGAACTAGGAGCGCGCGATGCAGCGGGTCGCAGAGGGTATCGGCAAGGGCGTCCTGCGCGGCGCGGAAGAGGTCGGCTTCGCCGGCGCGCTCTTCCTGGAAGCCGTGCTCTGGGCCGTCCTCGGCCCGACGCGCCGCCAGCCGGTGCGCCTCGCCGCGGTGGTCGCGCAGATGATGCAGATCGGCGTCGAGGCCCTGCCCATCGCCTCGGTGCTGGCCGCGACCATCGGCATGATGCTGGCGATCCAGAGCCTCTACAGCCTGGGCCTCTTCGGCGCCGAGTCCTTCGCCACGGTGGGTATCGCGCTTTCTGTGGTGCGGGAGTTCGCGCCGCTCATCGTCGGCATCCTGGTCGCCGGGCGCTCCGGCTCCGCCCTGGCGGCGCGCTTCAGCACCATGATGATCAACCAGGAGGTGGACGCACTGCGCGTGATCGGCATCTCGCCGGTCCGCTTCCTCATCGCGCCGGCGCTCTTCGCCATGATGATCATGGTGCCCTGCCTCACCATGTGGGCCAACATCGTTGCGCTCAGCGCCGCCGGCCTCTTTGTCACCGCGCAACTGGACATCAGCCTGGCCGCCTACTTCGCCGACGTGGTTGCCGCGCTCTCCGTCAACGACCTGGCGCACGGCCTGGGTAAGAGCGTGCTCTTCGCGGCGCTGGTGGCGCTGGTCTCGGCGGTCAACGGCGCCCTGGCCGACGGCGGGGCCGAGGGCGTCGGACGGCGCACGACCCGCGCCGTGGTGCAGTCCATCGCCGCGATCATCATGGTCGACATGATCTTCGCCTTCGTCGTGACCGCGGGATAGGCCCATGGCTGCCGTTGCTCAGGAAACCCCGACGCAGACGAGGACCGACGACGCGGTCGTCCGGATCCAGGGCCTGCAGGCGCACTACGGCGCCCGCCAGGTGCTGCACGACATCGAGCTCACGGTGGCGCCGGGGGAGATCATGGTGATCATGGGCGGCAGCGGCTCCGGCAAGTCGACCCTGCTGCGCCACCTTGTCGGCCTCATGCGCCCGACCGCCGGCAGCGTCGAGCTGCTGGGCGTGGACATCACCCGCGCGCCGGCCCTGGAAATGCAGCGCCTGCGGCGGCGCATCGGCGTCGCTTTCCAGGGCGGCGCGCTGTTCAGCTCGATGAACGTGCTGGACAACATCATGCTGCCGCTGCGCGAGCATACGCAGCTCGACCGCCAGACCATGGAGATCATGGCCCGCCTCAAGCTGGAGGTCGTGAACCTCGCCGGGGCGGAAGATCTGATGCCGGCCGAGCTGTCGGGCGGCATGGTCAAGCGCGCCGCCGTGGCGCGGGCCATCGTCATGGACCCGGCGCTGCTGTTCTTCGACGAGCCCTCGGCCGGGCTGGACCCGGCCGTCTCCTCGGCGCTGGACGACCTGATCCTGAAACTGCGCGAGGCCATGAACATGTCCATCGTCGTGGTCACCCACGAACTGGAAAGCGCCTTCAAGATCGCCGACCGCATCACGGTGCTGGACCAGGGCCGCATCCTCACGGTCGACGACGTCGCGGGCATTCGTCGCTCCGACAACGCGCGTATCCAGAACCTTCTCAACCGCCGTGCGGAAAACGCCGAAGTGGACGCCGAGACCTACCTGCGGCGGCTCACCGGCGAGGCGGCGCCTGCGGGCGACCCCCAAGCGGCCGGGACAAAGCAAGACGCGGGAGCGGTGTAGAACCATGCGACATCAGGGATTGAACTACGCCGCCGTCGGCGCCTTCGTCATCGCCATGCTGCTGGCGGCCATCGGCGCGACGGTGGCGCTCAGCGGCGGCACCGGATCGCGCGACCAGTACTCCCTCGTCTTCGACAACGTCGCCGACGTGAAGTTCGGCACCCAGGTGCGCTACGAGGGTTTCCCCGTGGGCCAGGTCGAGTCGATCGAGCCTATCGTCGAGGAGGGCGCCACGGTCTTCCTGCTCGAGATCTCGGTCGAGGAGGGCTTCGTCATCCCGACCGACAGCGTGGCGCGGATCCACAGCTCCCAGTTCCTCGGCGCCAAGACGGTCGAGATTCAGCGCGGCAGCGCCGAGACGGCGCTGCAGCCGGGCGCGCGCATGGCCTCGGCCCCGGCCGCCGACATGTTCGCGGCCATGGCCAGCGTCGCCGGCCAGGTCAACGAGCTGTCGCGCGACGGCCTGAAGCCGCTGCTCGACAGGATGACGGCCCTGGTGGACAACGCCAACCACCTGCTCGACGACGACGTGGCGCCGATGATCGGCTCGCTCAACGCCGTGGCCCAGGACACCCGCGGGCGCGTGCCGGAGATTACCGGCGAGCTGCTGGGCTTCATGCAGGAGCTCAACGTCACCCTGGGCTCGGTGCAGCAGCTGCTCTCGGAGCAGAATGTGGCCGGGGTGCAGCAGACGGTGGAGAACGTGAACACGGTCTCCCAGGACCTCGTCACCATCACCCAGACGGTTCAGGGCACCCTGGTCCAGCTCGACAGCATCGTCACCACGCTGGAAGACGTCGTCGACAAGAACCAGGGCAACGTCAATGCCGCCCTGGATGACACGCGCTACATCCTGCGCTCCATCGCCCAGAACATCGACAGCATCAATCACAACCTGGCGGGCACCTCCCGCAACATGAACGAGTTCAGCCGGCTGATCCGGCAGAACCCGAGCCTGCTGCTGGGCGGCACGGCGCCCGAGGAAGTGCGTGTCGAGACGCCCTCCACCAGCACCCGGTCCCGGAAGGAAAACCAATGAAGCGCCTTCTTCTTCTGGCTTGCGCCGCGCCGCTGCTGGCCGGCTGCCTCGGCTCGGCGCCGCCGGTGCCGCGCGACCACTACTACCGTCTGCTGGTGCCGACGCCCGAGCAGAGCGCCGGCGAGGCGCCGCTGCCGGGCATCATGACGGTGGAGCTGCTGCAGGCCGACGGCCTGCTGCGCGAGCGCCCGCTGCTGTACAGCGAAAGCGGCGAATCCTACGAGCTGCAGCAGCACAACTACCACTATTGGAACGACGCGCCGCCGCGCATGCTGCAGGACCAGATGGTGACCTATCTGCGGCGCAGCGGCGTCTCCCGTCAGGTGGTGACGCCCGACATGCGCATCCGCGCCGACTACCAGGTCAGCGGCAAGGTGCGCCGCCTCGAACGGCTGCTCGGCGGCGGCCCGCCCCGGGTTTTCGTGGAGATCGAGCTGGCCCTGCTGCGGCTGAGCGACGACCGGGTGCTGGTGGTGGAGACCTTCGGCGCCGAAGAAGCGGCCGCCGACGAGTCGGTCGATGCCGCCATCGTCGCCCTCAACCGCGCGACGGCGCAGATCTTCGACCGCTTCCTCTCGCAGGTCCGCTTCGCCGCCGGCCAGGTTACCGCCAAGCGCTAACGAGTCACCGGGAAGCTCTAGAATAGGGATTCCCGGCGCACAAAACGAGAAAAGGCTCCTGCCGCCGGCGGGGGCCTTTTCTCGTTTACGCCCTTCCCTTAACGAATCATTAACCTTATCTTACGTAAGCAGGCCGCACCCGCCATCACCGGCAATGTTCAGACTGCTCCCGCATTTCACCGGGACCACATATTGGGGAAAATGAGTATGACAGTGACGAAGACTCAACTGGCCGACGCCTACGCCAAGGCTCTGACCAAGGCACTCGGCGATCAGTGGGGCGAGTTCAGCCGCCGCGACGCCAGCAAGCTTCTCGACGCGCTCTGGCCGGTCATGTCGGATCTCGCGCTCAAGGACACCAAGAAGACGGTGCCGGGCAGCGTGCCGATGGGCCACCTCGGCCGCCTCAAGATGCGCTACAAGGCAGCCACCAAGGCGCGCAAGGGCACCAATCCCTTCACCGGCGAAGAGATGATGTTCAAGGCCAAGCCGGCGACCCTGCAGCCGCGCTTCACCGCCGGCAAGGCGCTGAAGGACGAGGCCGCCAAGCACTCCAAGAAGCTCAAGTAAGCTGCTGAAGCTTCCGGAGCCTTCCGGGTTCCAATGAAAAAGGCCCCTGCCGTCGGCAGGGGCCTTTCTCGTTTCGGCGCCCGTTTTTGGGACTCCGGTGAAGGCGGATTCTCCGGACGGCCGCGCGGCGGACAGCACTGCCGGTCTTCAGAGTATGGAGCGAACCACGGCGGCGATCTGATCGGTGGTGGGTTTCGGGCCTTGGCCGGTCGCGTGCATCAGGGCGATCCCGTCGACCAGTCCGGCGCAGGTGTCGATGGCGACGTCGTCCTTGCCCTCGGAGATGAGCCGCAGGAAGAATTCGATCGGCCGGCGCGCCGCCGCGGTCAGCTGTTCGCCGACGCCCTTCAGGTCGTCGCGGCGCGCGGCCGCCAGGGTCAGCTCCATCCGCGCCAGAAACAGGTGCCGCGAGTCTTCCGCATAGGCGATGACCTCCTCGGCGACATAGCTCACCGCCGCGTCCATGCCCTGCTTGGCGGCCCGCTCCGCAAAGCCGACCTGCAGCTCGTCGCAATCCTTCTCCAGGACCGTCGCAAGGTGCTGTGCCGCGGCGCTCAGCAAGCCCGCCTTCTTCGGAAAGTAGTAGGTGGAGGAACCCTGCGGCAGCCCCGCCGCCTCGTCGACCGCGCGATGGGTCACGCCTTCCAGGCCCCGGGTCGCGAGAAGTTCGACCACGGCATTCAAGATGGTTTCCCGGCGGTCGGGTTTTGGCGTTGACATCGGACCTCTACATTTGCAGAGTATTTTATACGATATGAAGAACTCTTTGCCTAGAGGACAGATTATCCCATGCCGCAGCCCGTTGCCCGCCTGAACCCGCCCCTCTTGCCGGACACTTCGGCTTTGGGCTACTCGCAGATCTCCGTTGCCGAAGCGGGACGCCTGGCCTTCATTTCCGGTCAGGTCGCCCTGCGGCCCGGCGGCGCGCCCCCGCCGGACAGCCTCGGCGAGCAGATGGAGATCGTGGCCGCCAACGCCCGGGCCGCTCTGGAGGCTCTCGGCGCGCGCCCGCAGGACATCGTCATGGCGCGGGTCTACGCCGTCGACCTGACGCCCGAGAGACTGGAGGAGGTCATGCCGCCCCTGCTGGCCGCCTTCGACGGCGCCCGGCCCAGTCTTACCGGTATCGGCGTTGCCGCCCTCGCCGCCCCGGACCTGCAGGTCGAAATGGAATTGACCGTCCGCCTGCCGGATTGAGTCTCCGGGCCTGATTGAAAAAGGCCCCCGCTTTCGCGAGGGCCTTTCTCGTTTCGGCTGATGCCTATGAAGGTCGGGCTTACGCCGCCTTCATCAGGTTGCGCAGGACGTAGTGCAGGATGCCGCCGTTCTTGTAGTACTCCACCTCGTCGGCGGTATCGATGCGGCAGAGCACCGGCACCTGCTCCGACGAGCCGTCGGGGCGGTGGATGGTGAGCGTCAGCTCCATGCGCGGCTTGATGCCCCCGGCCACGCCGGTGATGTCGAAGGTCTCCTCGCCGGTCAGCTTCAGGCTCTCGCGGCTGGCACCGCCGGTGAACTGCAGCGGCAGCACGCCCATGCCCACCAGGTTGGAGCGGTGGATGCGCTCGAAGCTCTCGACGATCACCGCCTTGATGCCCAAGAGGCGCGTGCCCTTGGCCGCCCAGTCGCGCGAGGAGCCGGTGCCGTACTCCTTGCCGCCGATGACCACCAGCGGCACGCCCTCCTCGGCGTACTTCATGGCCGCGTCGTAGATCGGCATGACCTCGCCGTCGGGCAGGTGCTTGGTGAAGCCGCCCTCGACGCCCGGCACCATCTCGTTCTTGATGCGGATGTTGGCGAAGGTGCCGCGCATCATGACCTGGTGGTTGCCGCGGCGCGCGCCGTAGGAGTTGAAGTCCAGCGGACGCACCTGGTGTTCCAGCAGGTAGTCGCCGGCCGGGCTCTCCTTCTTGATGGAGCCGGCCGGGGAGATGTGGTCGGTGGTGATGGAATCGGCCAGCTTGGCCAGCGCGCGGGCGCCGGTGATGTCGCCCACGGCCTCGGGCTCGGCCTTCATCTCCTCGAAGAACGGCGGGTACTGCACGTAAGTCGAGGAGGGGTTCCACATGTAGGTCATGCCGGTGCCGGTATCGATCTCACGCCACTCCGGCGGGCCCTCGAAGACGTTGGAATAGCGCGCCTTGAACATCTCCGGGGTCAGCACGTCGCCGATCACCTGGGCGATCTCCTGGTTGGAGGGCCAGATGTCCTTCAGGAAGACCGGGTTGCCGTCCTTGTCGTTGCCGATGGGGTCGTTCAGCAGATCGACCTTCAGCGAGCCGGCGATGGCGTAGGCGACCACCAGCGGCGGCGAGGCCAGGTAGTTCAGCTTCACCAGCGGGTGGACGCGGCCCTCGAAGTTGCGGTTGCCGGAGAGCACCGCGGCGACCGAGAGGTTGCCCTTGTCGATGGCGTCCTGGACCGGCGCGTCCAGCGGGCCGGAGTTGCCGATGCAGGTGGTGCAGCCGTAGCCCACCAGCTCGAAGCCCAGGGCGTCGAGGTGCTCCTGCAGGCCGGCGGCCACCAGGTAGTCGGTCACCACCTGGCTGCCCGGCGCCAGGGAGGTCTTCACCCAGGGCTTGCGGTTCAGGCCCTTCTCGTTGGCCTTCTTGGCCAAGAGGCCGGCGGCGACCAGCACCGCGGGGTTGGAGGTGTTGGTGCAGGAGGTGATGGCGGCGATCACCACGTCGGCCGGGTCCAGGGTCTCATCGCTGCCTTCCAGGGGCTGCGCGGTGCCGGTCCCCATGTCGTTCAGCGCGGCCTCGGCGGAGGCCTTCACGCCGGACAGCGGCACGCGGTCCTGCGGGCGCTTGGGACCGGCCAGGCTCGGCTCGACGCTGCCCAGGTCCAGCTCCAGGCTGTCGGTGAAGACCGGCTCGGGCGTATCGGCGTCGCGCCACATGCCCTGGGCCTTGGCGTAGGCCTCGACCAGGGCCACGCGCTCGGGGTCGCGGCTGGTGAAGGTCAGGTAGCGGATGGTCTCCTCGTCGATCGGGAAGATGCCGCAGGTGGCGCCGTATTCAGGGGCCATGTTGCCGATCGTCGCCTGGTCGGCCAGGCTCAGGTGGTCCAGGCCGTCGCCGTAGAACTCAACGAACTTGCCGACCACGCCCTTGGCGCGCAGCATCTGCACCACGGTCAGCACCAGGTCGGTGGCGGTGGTGCCTTCCTTCATCCGGCCGGTCAGCTTGAAGCCGATGACCTCGGGGATCAGCATGGAGACCGGCTGGCCCAGCATGGCCGCCTCGGCCTCGATGCCGCCGACGCCCCAGCCCAGGACGGAAAGGCCGTTGACCATGGTGGTGTGGCTGTCGGTGCCGACCAGGGTGTCCGGGTAGGCGACGGTCTTGCCGTCCTCGTCCTTGGTCCAGACCACCTGGGAGAGATATTCCAGGTTCACCTGGTGGCAGATGCCGGTGCCCGGCGGCACGACGCGGAAGTTGTCGAAGGCGCTCTGGCCCCAGCGCAGGAAGGAGTAGCGCTCGCCGTTGCGGTCGAACTCCATCGCCACGTTCTTCTTGAAGGCGTCGTCGCTGCCGTAGTTGTCGACCATGACCGAGTGGTCGATGACCAGGTCGACCGGCGACAGCGGATTGATCTTGCGCGGGTCGCCGCCCAGCTTGGTCAGCGCCTCGCGCATGGCGGCCAGGTCGACCACCGCGGGCACGCCGGTGAAGTCCTGCAGCAGCACGCGGGCCGGGCGGTAGGCGATCTCGCGGTCGGAGCGCTTGTCCTTCAGCCACTGGCCGATGGCGCGGATGTCGTCGACCGTGACGCTGCTGCCGTCCTCGTAGCGCAGCAGGTTTTCCAGCAGCACCTTCATGGAATAGGGCAGGCGCGAAACGTCGCCGATCTCGGAGGCCGCGGCCTCCAGGCTGTAGTAGCTGTAGGTCTTGCCCCCGACCTCGAGGTCGCGGCGGGTTTTCAGGGTGTCCTTGGAAGGCATGAGCATCTCTCCTTCGGTTGCGTTGGGCCGCCGGAAAACCTTCCTACCGTCTCCGCCCCTCCAGTGCATCGCGGGCAGGCAGCTGCGGCAGGTTCGGTACCGGCGTGCCCCGCGACCGGTTGCGACCGTCTCGCGGGAGCTCACGTTTGGGAATATGGGCGATAAAATACTCGCCGCCAGCGACTTGTCCATGCCGTTTTGCGGGGGGCAGGCCCCCTGGATTATCGCGGCTTGCGGGCGGAAAACGCCCCGGTTCCGGCTCCCCGGAGGTCAGCCCCCTTAACTCAGTGGAGGCGGGCCAGGAAGGCGGCGGCGGCCTCCAGCACCGCCGGGCGCTGCTCCAGGTGGGGCTGGTGGCCGCAGACGGGCAGGAAGACGGCCTCCACCGGGCCGGCGGCCCCGGCGGCAATGAGGTTGATCTGCGCGTCACTGCCGTAGTCGTCGTCCTCGCCCTGGATCGCCAGGACGGGGCAGGTGATGCGCGGCAGATCGGCGCGCAGCTCGCAGGCCGCGAAGCCCGGGCGCAGCCAGGTCTCGGTCCAGGCGCGCCACAGCTCCTCGGTGCCGTCGCCGTGGTAGCGGGCAAGGCGGCGGCGGATCTCCGGCGCGCGCGGGTCCTGGTCGGCGGCGCGGATGCCGGCCAGGGTCTCCTCCTCAACCATCACATGCGGGGCGAGTACGATGCAGCCGGCCACCTGCTCCGGAAAGGCGGCGGCATACATCAGCGCGATGGTGGCCCCGTCGCTGTGGCCGAAGAGGACCGGCCGGTCGATCCCCGCGGCGGCCAGCACCGCCGGCAGCACCGCCTCGGCCTCGTGGCGCAGGTAGTCGCCCGCCCGCGGCAGGCTGAGCGGCGAGGAACGGCCGTGGCCCTGGCGCTCGTAGACCAGGCCCGGCAGGCCGCTGGCGGCGGCCATATCCTCGGGAAAGCCCTTCCACTGGCCGATGGAGCCCAGGGCCTCGTGCAGGAAGACGAGGGTCGGCCCCACGCCGACGTTTCCGATGCGCCGGGCGGCCAGGCGCAGATCCCCTTCCGGAAAGGAGAGGTCGAGGAAGAAGTCTTCGCGCGAAGGAGAGGCGACGGTCTCGGATGGCATGGCCCGGCGAAGGTAGCCGGATTTCTAGAAGATGTCCTTGTTCTCGCGCACCTCGTCCTTGATGAAGTCGATGGTCTCGCGGATGCGGCGCAGGGCGGCGGTGTTTTCGTGGGAGACGATCCAGAAGGTGCGGACTAGTTGTATGCCGATGCTTCTCTATTCAAGAGCATGAATTCTTCCACCTTATGCAGCCACTTGTGGACGATCTCCGCTCGCGGCACGAAGCTCTTGTTGCGCTTCAAGAACCTACGGTGCACCAAGACTCTAGCGAGCTGTAAATTAAGTGGCCCCATTTTAATTTCTCCCAATCGAGGCGTTGCTCTGGCCGAATAGAGCTCAAAGAACTCTTGCTGAAACTGGCGGAGGAAAAGCATGTCGAACAGTCCAAACTCCACAACGCTCTGGGAGCGGAAAAACGCATTCAAATGCAGTTCGTTCTCGTGCAGAAGGAATGAGCCAGACACTAAGCAAGGAACGTAACCGGGTCGCTTTCGGTCCAGGATGTCATGAGGAGTGAATACTGAGAACACAAGGCCACCAGATGCGGGCTCTCGTTTCGCAATTTCGAGCAAGTTTTGTTTTTGATCAAACCCATCCTGCAAGAAATTCTCGATTCGCGAGATATAGCTTGGTTTAGTTGTGGTGCTTCGGCGTTCTTCGAATGCTTTCTTTGCACGCCTCTCTCCGAAATCTATGAGTTCTGGAAACTCTTCGCGGAGGAACTCACGCAAATTCAAAAGTCGGCTGATGGCGTTGTCCTGATATGGGATTGAGCACTGAAAAGGCGCTAGTTGCCAAGCACCATCATACCCCTGCCGCTCTTCACAGCATTGAAATGTCGCGTGATACAGGTAGGAAACTTCGTCTGATATTGGGGCATTATTCACATAGGCCTCCTATGGCGAAAAAGGCGACAACCTGTATTAGGAGAACCACTAAATAGTAAGTGAATGCCCATCGTAGCTGGTTGAGAGAGGCGCTCTTGTGGAGCTGTAGTGTTTGCAGGATGAAGACTTGCTCCAGGTCTTCACGAATTGATTTTTTAAGGTCAAAATTCTCGATCAACTTTTTGAAGAAACGCTCTCGCATCCCAACGATTTTGTGCACGAGTTCATCGTTGTTCATCGATTTCGGATTTATTTTTTCGGAGCCTAGGACGTAACGATAGAACCAGAACCTAACGTCGGAAATCAGTCTATAGGGTCGATCTGTATCTAATTCTTTATTGAACAAGAAAAGTATGATGAACAGTCCGATGGCAGTCGAACACGCAATTCCAATCAATATCCATTTCTCTAGATCGCTAAGCGCAGTGCCAAGGCGAAGTGCAATGCCGATGGATGTGAGGATAAAAATTGAGATGCTTACGTGCGTTTGTAGCACCCTGTACCTTTGATCCTCATACCAGTCGTGCCGATCGATTGCGTACTGAATAGCTTTGTGAATTTTTGCAATTAGACGATCAGGCGTATTCGCTTCGCTCTTTCCAATAACCTCGGATATCAAGCCCAATTCTAGCTCTTGCTCCAATCGAGTCGCTTCTTGCCGCGCAGTCTGCGGTATTGAATCGGGAGAACCGCTAAAGAATTTCTTGATAGGTCCTGTTGGTAGGAAGCGAGTGAGGAATACCAGAATGGCGGGCCCAGTTAGTGCCACTAAAACCAATGGCCATTTCATATCTTGAATGCCTCCTGACATTCCCAACAACCCGCCTCACAAAACAGTGGATTACGGATCGATTTGTGCGCGCAACCTTATAAACAATTGCAGCATGACGCTCGATATTACATCACGCGATGGTTTTGTTGGGTGAAGATTTACCCGTAATCAGGCTCAGAAGATGTCCTTGTTCGCGCGCACCTCGTCCTTCACGAACTCGATGGTCTCGCGAATGCGGCGCAGGGCCGCGGTGTTCTCGTGGGAGACGATCCAGAAGGTGCGGGTCAGGGAGAAGGTCTTGCGCAGCACCGGCTGCAGGCCGCTCTGCTGGCCGGCCAGGAAGTCGGGCAGGATGCAGACGCCGGCGCCGGCCAGGGTGGCGTTGAGCTGGGCGATGAGGTTGGAGCTGGAGATCTGCGGCACCACCTTGCGCCCGAAGTTGGGCATGTAGTCCAGCTTGGGGTCGAAGATCAGGTCGGCGATGTAGCCGATCATGGCGTGGTGGGTCAGGTCCTCCAGGCCGCGGATCGGCGGGTTCTCCTTCAGGTAGTCAGGCGCCGCGTAGAGCTGCAACCTGTAGTCTGTGAGCTTGGAGGCCAGCAGGCGCCCGGAGGTCGGCCGCGTCACCGCGATGGTCAGGTCGGCCTCGCGCTTGGCCAGGCTGAAGACCCGCGGCATGGCCACCAGCTGAAGTTCCAGCTTGGGGTGACGGCGCGCCAATTTGTGGATGCGCGGGGCCAGGAAGAAACTGCCGAAGCCGTCCGGCGCGCCCAGGCGCACCACGCCCTCCAGCGACTCGTCGCGGCCCTGCACCTGGGCCTGGGCCTGCAGGGTGGTGGTCTCCATGGCCTCGGCCGAGGGCAGCAGGCGCTGGCCCACCTCGGTCAGGCTGTAGCCCTTGGGATTGCGGTCGAAAAGCTGGGCGTCCAGATCGGTCTCCAGGGCGCGGATGCGGCGCGCCACTGTGGCGTTGTCGACCTTCAGGCCCTTGGCCGCGGTGGTCAGCTGCCCGGTGCGCGCCACCGCGAGAAAGAACTTCAAATCGTCCCAGCGCATCGCTTCGCTTTCTGATAGGCTTTGCGTTCTTGCAGCCATGCTCGCCGCATCCTTGCAAAAATGCAAAATGAAAATGACAAAATGGCGGTTTAGGCGCATAGAAGAATGTACTACGCAAAACAGCCATTATTTTAGCGGGTCAAGCGATCCCGGGTGAACAAAGCCTGGGCGTCCGGAACAGGGCGCGGGAAAGCCGGTCGCAGCGCAGTCGGGAGGACAGTCAAGGTGCAGGAACTCACACACTTCATCGGTGGCAAGCACGTCAAGGGGACGAGCGGACGCACGGCCGAGGTGTTCAATCCCGCGACCGGCGAGGCCGAGAAGCTGGTGCCGCTGGCCAGTGACGAGGAGATGGCCGCCGCCGTCGCCAACGCCAAGGAAGCGCAGCCGGCCTGGGCCGCGGTGAACCCGCAGCGCCGCGCGCGGGTGCTGATGAAGTTCGTCGACCTGCTCCACCGCGACATGGACAAGCTGGCCGAGGCGCTGTCGCGCGAGCACGGCAAGACCTTCCCCGACGCCAAGGGCGACGTCATCCGCGGCCTGGAGGTCGCCGAGTTCTGCTTCGGCGTGCCGCACCACCTGAAGGGCGAGTACACCGGCAACGCCGGCCCCGGCATCGACATCTACTCGGTGCGCCAGCCGCTGGGCGTGGTGGCCGGCATCACGCCGTTCAACTTCCCGGCCATGATCCCGATGTGGAAGTTCTGCCCGGCCATCGCCGCGGGCAACGCCTTCATCCTGAAGCCGTCGGAGCGCGATCCCTCGGTGCCGCTGATGCTGGCCGAGCTGATGATGGAGGCGGGCCTGCCCGCCGGCATTCTGAACGTGGTCAACGGCGACAAGGGCGCGGTCGACGCCATCCTCGACCACCCCGATATACAGGCCGTGGGCTTCGTCGGCTCGACGCCGATCGCCGAGTACGTCTATACCCGCGGCTGCGCCAACGGAAAGCGCGTGCAGTGCTTCGGCGGCGCCAAGAACCACATGATCGTCATGCCCGACGCCGACCTGGACCAGACGGTCGACGCCCTGATCGGCGCCGGCTACGGCGCGGCGGGCGAGCGCTGCATGGCCATCTCGGTGGCCGTGCCGGTGGGCGAGAAGACCGCCGATGCCCTGATGGAGCGCCTCATCCCGCGGGTCGAGAGCCTGAAGATCGGCCCCTACACCGCCGGCGACGACGTCGACATGGGCCCGCTGGTCACCGCCGCCGCGCGCGACCGGGTCAAGGGCCTGGTCGACAGCGGCGTGGCCCAGGGCGCCGAGTTGGCCGTCGACGGCCGCGACTTCACCATGCAGGGCTACGAGAACGGCTTCTTCGTCGGCGGCTGCCTCTTCGACAAGGTGACCACCGACATGGACATCTACAAGGAAGAGATCTTCGGCCCCGTGCTCTCGGTGGTGCGCGCCAAGGCCTACGACGACGCCTTGGACATGACGATGACCAATCCCTACGGCAACGGCACGGCGATCTTCACCCGCGACGGCGACACGGCGCGCGACTTCTGCGACCGCGTCAATGTCGGCATGGTCGGTGTCAACGTGCCGATTCCGGTGCCGCTGGCCTACTACACCTTCGGCGGCTGGAAGGCCTCCGGCTTCGGCGACCTGAACCAGCACGGCCCCGACGGCTTCCGCTTCTACACGCGGACCAAGACGGTGACCTCGCGCTGGCCCTCGGGCGTCAAGGAAGGGGCGGAGTTCTCGATCCCCACCATGAAGTAGGGCCCGCCGCCAAAGCAGGACGCTGAGGAAGTTTCGACGCAGACGGTTACAGGAGGGGGAGGTATCTCGGGAGCCAAGGACCCCGCGCGTTCTGGGAGGACGCGCCGGCAACCCGGCCCTAGAGTATTGATTTCTCGGTCAAAGACCGAATAGATTTTCACAGCTTTCCGGGCGGGAAAACCCGCTACAACACCAACGAAAACCGGAAGGCAATGAGGGAGGCCCGGCTACGTGATGGCACCACCATCAGAGCTGTGCGCGCCATTCGCGTCCCGTCGGGATGCCGAGGCGACGTTTGCGCAGCGCAATGGCAGACCGTTGTTCCGACGGAGCGCCAGACCATGAGCTCGACCCGGAACACTGCAGGCTTGCCGCCGGCGGAGATCGACACCTTTCCCAAGCTGCTGGAGTATCAGCGCAGGACGCGGCCCCAACGGCCGGCGATCCGCGAGAAGGACTTCGGCATCTGGCAGACCTATTCCTGGGGCCGGGTGGCCGAGGAGATCCGCGACCTCGCCGCCGGGCTCTTCAGCCTGGGTGTCCAGCGCGGCGACAAGGTCGCCATCGTCGGCGATAACCGACCCCGCCTCTACTGGACCATGACCGCGGTGCAGGCCATCGGCGCCGTGCCGGTGCCGCTGTACCAGGATTCCGTGGCCGAGGAGATGACTTATGTCCTCGAACATGCGGAGGCGCGCTTTGCCGTGGTCGAGGACCAGGAGCAGGTCGACAAGCTGATGGAAGTGATGGAGCGCTGCCCGCGCCTGGAACAGATCGTCTACGACGAGTCGCGCGGCATGCGCCACTACACGCAGTCCTTCCTGCACCACTTCGATGCGGTCCAGTCCGAGGGCCGCGACTACAACAAGATCCACCCCGATTTCTATGACGAGGAGATCGCCAAGGCCAAAGGCGACGACCCGGCCATCATCCTCTATACCTCCGGCACCACCGGCAAGCCGAAGGGGGTGATCCTCAGCTTCGACAACGTGATCAAGACGGCGGCCAACGGCGTGAAGCTGGAGCAGCTGACGGCCGACGAAGAGACCATGGCCTACCTGCCCATGGCCTGGGTCGGCGACCACATCTTCTCCTACGGACAGAGCTACGTCGCCGGCTTCTGCGTCGCCTGCCCGGAATCCAGCGCCACGGTGATGCAGGACCTGCGCGAACTGGGGCCGACATACTTCTTCGCCCCGCCGCGCATCTTCGAGAACATCCTGACCACGGTGATGATCCGCATGGAGGACGCCAGCTGGATCAAGCGCCGGGTGTTTCACTACTTCATGGATCTCGCGCGGCGTTGCGGCACGCGCATTCTGGACCGGAAGCCGGTGAGCGCCAGCGACCGCCTGCTCTACGTCCTGGGCAACCTGCTGGTTTACGGGCCCTTGAAGAACACCCTGGGCTTCACGCGCATCCGCCTGGCCTATACCGCGGGCGAGGCCATCGGGCCCGACATCTTCGATTTCTACCGTTCGATCGGCGTGAACCTGAAGCAGCTCTACGGCTCGACCGAGGCCAGCGTCTTCATCGCTATCCAGCCCGACGGCGAGATCGAAGCCGACACGGTCGGCAAGCCGGCCATCGACGTGGAAATCAAGATCGCCGACAACGGCGAGGTGATGTTCCGCAGCCCCGGCGTCTTCGTCGAATACTTCAAGAACCCGGAGGCCACGGCCGAGACCAAGACGCCGGACGGCTGGGTGCACACCGGCGATGCCGGTTTCTTTGACGACAACGGCCATCTGAAGATCATCGACCGCGCCAAGGACGTGGGCCGCCTCAACGACGGCGGGCTCTTCGCGCCGAAGTACGTGGAGAACAAGCTGAAGTTCTTCCCCGACATCAAGGAGGCGGTGGCCTTCGGCCACGAGCGCGACTTCTGCGCCGCCCTCATCAACATCGACCTGGTGGCCGTCGGCAGCTGGGCGGAGCGCAACAACGTGGCCTACGGCAGCTACCAGGAACTAGCCGCCCACCCGCAGGTGATCGAGACCATCAAGGGCCACATCGAGCAGGTCAACCGCGACCTCGCCGCGGACCCGCGGCTGGCGAGCAGCCAGATCCGCCGCTTCCTGGTGCTGCACAAGGAGCTCGATGCCGATGACGGCGAACTGACGCGCACCCGCAAGGTGCGCCGCAGCTTCATCGCCGAGCGCTATCTGCCGTTGATCGACGCGCTCTACTCCGGCGTCGATCACGCCTACATCGAGACCGAGGTCACCTTCGAGGACGGCCGCAAGGGCATGATCAAGGCCGACCTGCAGATCGTCGACGTCGAGACTGCGCCGACGGCGCCGGCCATGAAGAAAGCGAGCTGACGGTGTACGGCGACAAGCATATCGGCGACACGCTGCTGAAGGTCGACAACATCACGCTGGCCTTCGGCGGCGTGAAGGCGCTGACCGACATCTCCTTCGAGATCCGCGAGCACGAGATCCTGGCGATCATCGGCCCCAACGGCGCCGGCAAGACCTCGATGCTGAACGTGATCAACGGCTTCTATCATCCCCAGCAGGGCCGCATCATGTTCCGCGGCGCCGAGCGCAAGGCCATGCGCCCGCACCTGGCGGCCAAGCAGGGCATCGCGCGCACTTTCCAGAACGTGGCGCTGTTCAAGGGCATGTCGACGCTCGACAACATCATGACCGGGCGTGTCCTGAAGATGAAGAGCAACCTCTTCCAACAGGCCATCTACTGGGGCGCCAACCAGCGCGAGGAGATCGAGCATCGCGAGGTCGTCGAGAAGATCATCGACTTCCTGGAGATCGAGGCGATCCGCAAGACCCCGGTGGGGCGCCTGCCCTACGGCCTGCAGAAGCGCGTCGAGCTGGCCCGGGCGCTGGCCATGGAGCCGGACCTGCTGCTGCTCGACGAGCCCATGGCCGGCATGAACGTGGAGGAGAAGGAGGACATGTGCCGCTTCATCCTCGACGTGAACGACGAGTTCGGCACCACCATCGCCCTCATCGAGCACGACATGGGCGTGGTCATGGACATCTCCGACCGGGTGGTGGTGCTCGACTACGGCCGCAAGCTGGCTGACGGCTCGCCCGACGAGGTGCGCGCCAACCAGGACGTCATCGATGCCTATCTCGGCGTCAGTCACTAGGAGATCAGGGTGATGAACGCCACCGCCACACGCTTCGGAATCTGGATGGCCTTGGTGCCGCTGCTCATCGCGATCCTCGGCCTCGGCCTGCAGGGCCTGGCCATCATCGACACCTCGCTGTTCTTCACCTGGGGCTACTTCCTGGAAGTGCTGATCGCCGGGCTGCTGCAGGGGGTCCTTTATTCGCTGGTGGCGCTCGGCTTTGTGCTGATCTTCAAGGCCTCGGGCATCTTCAATTTCGCCCAGGGCTCCATGGTGCTCTTCGCCGCGCTGACCATGGTCGGCTTCATCGAGATGGGACTGCACTGGACCCTGGCTTTCATCCTGGCCGCCGGGGTCATGGTGGTGCTGGCCATCGTCATCGAAAAGGTGGTGCTGCGCCCCATGGTGAACCAGCCGCACATCATCCTCTTCATGGCCACCATCGGTATCTTCTATTTTCTCGACGGCTTCGGGCAGACACTCTGGGGGTCGGACGTGAAGGTGCTGGACATCGGCATTCCCAAGGATCCGATGTTCGTTCTGCCGAACGTCTTCGAGGGCGGCATCCTGATCAATTCCTTCGACCTGGTGGCCGCCCTGGTGGGCGCCGTCCTGGTCGCGGTGCTGGCGGTCTTCTTCCAGTACACCCGCGTCGGGCGCGCCCTGCGCGCGGTGGCCGACGACCACCAGGCGGCGCTGTCGGTCGGTATCCCGCTGAAGACCATCTGGGCCATCGTCTGGTCGGTGGCCGGCATCGTGGCGCTGGTCGCGGGCATCATGTGGGGCTCCAAGGCCGGGGTGCAGTTCTCCCTGGCGCTGATCGCGCTGAAGGCCCTGCCGGTGCTGATCCTCGGCGGCTTCACCTCGATCCCCGGGGCCATCGTCGGCGGCCTCATCATCGGCGCCGGCGAGCAGGTGGCGGAGGTCTTCCTCGGCCCCCTGGTGGGCGGCGCGCTGCAGGACTGGTTCGCCTATATGCTGGCGCTGGGCTTCCTGCTGTTTCGGCCGCAGGGCCTGTTCGGCGAAAAGATCATCGAGCGGATTTAGAGACCATGTTCTATCGCGAAGCCGGACAGTTCAAAACCAGCTACAGCGCCGACCAGGCGATCTTTCCGATCCGCCAGGACCGCCTGGGCCTGCTGCTGCTCGGCCTCGTCGCCGTCTTCGCGGTGCCGGCGCTGGCCAACAACTATTTCCTGGAGACCATCTTCGTCCCCTTCCTGGTCTTCGCCATGGCGGCCCTGGGGCTCAACCTGCTGACCGGCTACTGCGGCCAGCTTTCGCTCGGCACCGGCGGTTTCATGGCCTGCGGCGCCTTCTTCTCCTTCAAGCTGGCCACAGCCTTTCCCGAGCTGCACATCGTCGTGGTCTTCCTGCTGGCCGGCCTGGGTACCGCCGGCGTCGGCGTGCTCTTCGGGCTGCCCAGCCTGCGCATCAAGGGCTTCTACCTGGCCGTCGCCACCCTGGCGGCGCAGTTCTTCCTGGTCTGGATGTTCAACAAGTTTAACTGGTGGACGAACTACAGCCCCTCCGGCGTCATCTCGGCGCCGCCGCGTGAGATCATTCCCGGCTTCTTCGTCACCGGCAACGAGGCCAGCCCGGCGGCCAAGTACGTCTTCCTGCTGATCTTCGTGGCCGTTCTGGCGCTGATCGCCAAGAACCTGGTGCGCAGCCGCACCGGACGCTCCTGGATGGCGATCCGCGACATGGATATCGCCGCGGAGATCATCGGCATCCGTCCGCTCTGGGCCAAGCTCTCCGCCTTCGCCGTCAGCTCCTTCTACATCGGCATCTCGGGCGCGCTCTGGGCCTTCGTCTACACCGGCTCGGTGGAGGCGCTGGCCTTCCAGATCGACCGCTCCTTCCAGGTGCTCTTCATGGTGATCATCGGGGGGCTGGGCTCGATCCTCGGCTCCTTCCTCGGCGCGGCCTTCATCGTGCTGCTGCCGATCCTCTTGAACAACGCGCCGGCGGCGCTGGGCATCCCTCTCAAGGTGGAGCTGATTTCGCACCTGGAGTTCATGATCTTCGGCGCGCTCATCATCTTCTTCCTGATCGTCGAGCCGCACGGCCTGGCCCGGCTGTGGCAGATCGGCAAGGAGAAGCTGCGGCTCTGGCCGTTCCCGTACTGACCATGCCCCCGCCCGGCCGCTGGCCAGCGGCAGGGGGCGATGCTAGCCTAGGACCGAATAACCAAGCCCTTGGAAAGGGGCAAAAAACCGGGAGGAACTTAGGATGAAGTTTAAGAAATTTGGCCTCGCCGCAGTTGGCGCGGCGATGTTGGCGGGCTCGCTTGTCCTGCCGGGACTGGCGGCCGCGCAGGAACAGTTCGTGCCGCTGCTGGTCTACCGCACCGGCCCCTATGCGCCGAACGGCATTCCCATCGCCGACGGTTTCAACGACTACATGCAGCTCATCAACACGCGTGATGGCGGCATCAACGGCATCAAGTATGCCTGGGAAGAGTGCGAGACCCAGTACAACAACGACCGTGGCGTCGAGTGCTACGAGCGCCTGAAGGGCAACGGCCCGACCGGCGCCAGCGTCGTGAACCCCTATTCGACCGGCATCACCTATGCGCTGATCGACCGCGCCACCAACGACAAGGTGCCGGTGCTCTCCATGGGCTACGGCCGCGCCGACGCCTCCGACGGCCGGGTTTTCCCCTACGTCTTCACCATGCCGATCACCTACTGGGCCGGCGCCGACGTGATGGTGCAGTACGCCAAGAAGGAATCGGGCGGCAGCCTGAAGGGCAAGAAGATCGCCCTGGTCTATCACGACTCCGCCTACGGCAAGGAGCCGATCGCGACCCTGGAGCGCCTGGCCAAGGAAGAGGGCTACCAGTTCTCGACCTATCCGGTCGCCCACCCGGGCCTGGAGCAGAAGGCGACCTGGCTGCAGATCGGCCGCCAGCTGCGGCCCGACTGGGTCTTCATGTGGGGCTGGGGCGTGATGAACTCGACGGCCATTAAGGAGGCCGCCGCCGTCGGCTTCCCGATGGAGAAGTTCATCGGCATCTGGTGGTCCGGTGCCGAGGCCGACGTGACCCCGGCCGGCGCTGCGGCCAAGGGCTACAAGTCCTTGAACATCACCGGCGTCGGCACCTCCGCGCCGATTTTCGCGGACATCGAGAAAATGCACGCCGACGGCAACGGCATCGCCGACAAGGCCAACATCGGCACGGTGCTCTACAACCGCGCCCTGGTGAACGCCTTCCTCTATACCGAGGCGATCCGCGTCGCCCAGGGCGAGTTCGGCGTCAAGTCGCTGACCGGCGAGCAGGTGCAGTGGGGCATGGAGCACCTCAACGTGACCCAGGCCGCGATCGACAAGGCCGGCATGACCGGTCTGCTCAGCCCGGTGAAGATCACCTGCGCCGATCACGAGGGCGGCGGCTCCGCCCTGGTGCAGCAGTGGGACGGCGCCAAGTGGCAGGCGATCACGGACTTCATCTCGCCGAACCGCGACGCCCTGCGGCCGGCCTATGAGGAGTCGGCCGCCCAGTACGCCAAGGAGAAGGGCATCACGCCGCGCAGCTGCAGCTGACCCGGCGGGATTCCCCGAACCCCCCGGAAACCTGTGGGGGACTTCGAGGCAAGGGGGCGGTCCAGCGGACCGCCCCCGCGCCCCGGAGAATTTCACTCTCTAGAGATTGCCTGAAGCCATGAGCGAAGCCGCCAGCCTGACCAGCGAAGCCCCGCAAAGCGCCCCCGCCGCGTCGATCCTCTCGGTGAACAACATCGAGGTGATCTACGACCACGTCATCCTGGTGCTGAAGGGCGTTTCCCTGGAGGTGCCCCAGGGCGGCATTGTGGCCCTTCTGGGCGCCAACGGCGCCGGCAAGACGACGACCCTGAAGGCGATCTCCAACCTGTTGCGCGCCGAGCGCGGCGAGGTCACCAAGGGCTCCATCGAGTTCGAGGGCCGGCGCGTCGACGCGCTGACCCCCAACGACCTGGTGAAGTCCGGCGTGGTGCAGGTCATGGAAGGCCGCCACTGCTTCGAACACCTGACCATCGAAGAGAACCTGCTCACCGGCGCCTACACACGCAGCGACGGACGCGGCGCGGTGCAGGCCGACCTGGAGATGGTCTACAGCTATTTCCCGCGCCTGAAGGAACGGCGCGGCTCCATGGCCGGCTACACCTCCGGCGGCGAGCAGCAGATGTGCGCCATCGGCCGCGCGCTGATGAGCCGCCCCAAGATGATCCTGCTCGACGAGCCCTCCATGGGCCTGGCCCCGCAGCTTGTCGAGGGCATCTTCGAGACGGTGAAGCGGCTGAACGAGGCGGAGGGCGTGTCCTTCCTGCTGGCCGAGCAGAACACCAACGTGGCGCTGCGCTACGCGCGCTACGGCTACATACTGGAAAGCGGCCGCGTGGTGCTGGACGGCGACGCGGAGAAACTGCGCGAGAACGAGGACGTGAAGGAGTTCTACCTCGGCCTCTCCGCCAGCGGGCGCAAGTCCTACCGCGACGTCAAGCACTACAAGCGGCGCAAGCGCTGGCTATAGGTTTGCCGCTTTGCGGTTCCAGCGGGCCGGCGCCGGGTATTCCGTAAGGAATAGGAAATCATGGACTACTACGACGACTTAGAAACCCGCGCGCCAGAGGCGCGCGAGGCGGCGCTGCTGGCGGCGCTGCCGGCGCAGATCGCCCAGGCCAAGGAAAAGGCGCCGGGCTACGCCGAGATCCTGGCCCGGGTCGATGCCGCCGCGGTGACCAGCCGCGCGGCGCTGGCGGAACTGCCGGTCACCCGCAAGACCGACCTCATGGACCGCCAGGCGGCAGCGCCGCCCTTCGGCGGGCTGTCGGCGGTAGCGGTCGGGGAGGCCGCGCACCTCTTCGCCTCGCCGGGGCCGATCTATGAGTTCGACACTGCGCGGGCCGGCTTCTGGCGCCTGGAGCGCGCTCTCTTCGCCGCCGGCTTTCGCCCCGGCGACGTGGTGCACAACTGCTTTGCCTACCACCTGACGCCGGGCGGCTGGATGATGGACGGCGCGGCGCGCAGCCTGGGCTGCGCGGTCGTGCCCGGCGGCGTCGGCAACTCCGAGCAGCAGGTGCAGGCCATCGCCCACTTCCGGCCCTCCGGCTACACCGGCACGCCGGACTTCCTGAAGGTGCTGCTCGACAAGGGGCAGGAATTGGGCGTCGACTGCAGTTCCATCACCCGGGCGCTGGTCTCCGGCGGCGCGCTCTTCCCGCAGCTGCGCCAGGCCTACGCCGAGCGCGGCGTCGCGGTGCTGCAGTGCTACGCCACCGCCGACCTGGGCCTCATCGCCTACGAGTCGGAAGCCCGCGAGGGCATGATCCTGGACGAACAGATCATCGTCGAGATTCTGCGTCCGGGCACCGGCGATCCCCTGCCCGAGGGCGAGGTGGGCGAGGTGGTGGTGACCACCCTCAATCCCGACTACCCGCTGATCCGCTTCGCCACCGGCGATCTCTCGGCCCTGCTGCCGGGGGCCAGTCCCTGCGGGCGCACGGCGCCGCGCATCAAGGGCTGGATGGGGCGCGCCGACCAGGCGACCAAGGTGAAGGGCATGTTCGTGCAGCCCGCCCAGGTGGCCGCGGTGCTGAAGCGCCACGGCGAGATCGCCCGCGCCCGCCTGGTGGTGACCCGCCAGGGCGACAGCGACGCCATGACCCTCCAATGTGAGGTGGCGGGCAAGGATGACAGCCTGGCCGCGGCGATTGCGGCGAGCCTGCAGGATGCCTGCAAGCTGAAGGGCGCGGTGGAACTGGTCGCGCCCGACAGCCTGCCCAACGACGGCAAGGTCATCGACGACCAGCGCAGCTACGACTGATCCGGACCCGCGGGCTCACGCGCCGGTGGGGGCGTGCTCGCGGCAGGACACGTGAAAGCTGGACAGCGGGCGGCCGCGTGCCTCGATGACGATGTCCTTCTGGCTGCCGATGAACTCCCAGACGGGATGGCGCAGCGCCGGGCAGATGGCGGAGAAGAAGGCGGGCTTGGCGCGCCCCGGCAGGGCCCTTTCGTAGGCCCAGAGGCGGTCGGAGAGCCCGACGATGACAAGGACGTTGTCGTCGTCGGCGGTCACGGAGTCCAGCCGCCAGCCGGCCGGCAGGCCCTCGTAGGCGAAATAGGCCTCCACCGCTTTCACGCCCCTGTCGGACGCCCCGCCGCTCTGCGCCGCCGCGCCGGGGTCTTGGGCTCCGGGGTTTTGGGCTTCGGGGCCTTGGGCTTCGGGGGACGCGGCGCAGGCCGTCAGCAGCAGGCCGGCCAGCAGGCCTGCGAAGGGGCGGAGAATGCTCATGGGGCGAGTTTAGCCAGGGCGACCCCCGCCGTGAAGCCGCAGAAAGCCCCGGAGCGCCGCAGAATCGCGTTGGGCGAAAAATCACAATATCGCCGCATTTGCGGCCAGATGCCGACACCTTCGCTGCCTACCTTGATACTCACGGAGACTTCCCCTCTCTGTAGAGGAGCCCAGCCTGCCTCAATAGATGCCCCGAAATGGCTGGTACTAAGGGGGCGGCCGACTGCCCCGACCAAGCGCGGCCGCCCCGACTTTCTCCGGAGACGTTTTTCTTCGGAAAGCTCCAACTACGGGCGGTCGCGTACCCCAAGCCAAGCGGGACCGCCCGCATTTTTTTCCAAATTCACTGTCGTGAAACCGCCGCCCGCGCGCCGGGATGCCGCTTTGCGTCAATCTGCGCCGGGCGGCCGAAACCGAAGGTTTGGCGCGTCAGGCGGCGGCGCCTTCCGCGTTGTGTCGCGCGACGATGCGGTGGGCGGGCAGGCGCAGGGTCACGGTGGTGCCCTTGCCCAGCTCGCTCTGCAGGTCCAGGGTGCCGCCGTGCAGCTCGGCCAGGGCCTTGGCCAGCGGCAGGCCCAGGCCGGTGCCCTTGGCCTCCTGCTCCGGCAGGCTGCCGACCTGGCCGAAGACGGCGAGGGCCTGGGGAATGTCCTCGCGCGCGATGCCGACGCCGTTGTCGACCGCCTGGAACACGAAGCCGCTGCCCTCGGTGGCCCAGCAGCGCAGCATCACGGTGCCGCCTTCGGGCGTGAACTTGATGGCGTTGGCCAGCAGGTTCACCAGGATCTGCGTCAGCCGCCGCTTGTCGGCCTTGATCGCCGGCAGTTCGTCGGGGCAGTCGAACTTCAAGGACACGCCGGCTTCCTGCGGGCGTCCGTTCAGCAGGACCTCGACGCCCGCGACCAGCGATGCCGGCTCGATCACGTCTTCGTGCAGCGTCTCGCGACCGGACTCGACCTTCGAGAGGTCGAGGATGTCGTTGATGATGCCCAGCAGGTGCTGGCCCGACTGGCGGATGTCGGTGGCGTAGTCGCTGTATTTCAGGTTGCCGATGGGGCCCATGGATTGGTGCTCGATCATCTCGGCGAAGCCGATGATGGCGCTCAGCGGGGTGCGCAGCTCGTGGCTCATGCACGCCAGGAAGGCCGACTTCGCCTGGTTGGCCCGGTCCGCGCGCAGGGCCTTTTCGCTGGCCTGGCGCAGGCCGGCCAGCGCCTCGTCGAGCTGGTCCTGCAGGGTCCGGCCGTTTTGTTCGGCCTGGAGACCGCCTGCGGCGGCGTCGCCGGTGGCAAGGGAGGCCGCCAGGGCTTCCAGGCGCGCGCCCTGGCGCAGCGAGAACAGGAACTGAAGGGCCAGCAGGGCGGCGATAACCAGGCCGAGAGCGGCGCCGCCGATCAGCAGCCAACCGGGCAGCAGGATGGTCTCGGCGCCGTCAATCATGACACTTCGTCCGTTCCTAGGCCGGTTGCTCGCCGAGGTCGCCGAGGCTCACCTTGGGGGCGTCGTCGCGGCCGCGCATCCAGCCTTTCTGGAACTGGCTCTGGCTGACGATGCGCTCGTAGTTGTCGAGCATGGCGTCGATCTCCTGGCGATCGACGAGGTTGGTCTTGTAAACGAGATTGCGCAGGAAGCGGTTGAAGCGGCCTTCGTTCTGCATGTCCTGCTCCACGCAGGCATGAACCAGGCCGACCACGTAGCCGAAGCGGAAGATGGTCGGTTCCTCCTTCGCGAAGCCGGCGCTGTGGGTGCCGATGAAGGAGGCCAGCTCGTTGACCGTCGCCTGCTCGGCGGAGATCTCCTCCACCACCTGTGCGCCGCCGTCGGCGGCGCATTCCTCGGACAGGGCGCGCAGCTCCTTGATGGCTTTCTTGCGCCTTTCGGAGCCTTCGTCCGAGGATCCCTTGCGCGTCCAGAACTGCACGCGCTCCAGGATCTCGGTCATGGGCGCCGACTTCACCAGGTAGTCGTCGCCGCCGGCCTGCAGGCACTCCAGGATGGTGTCCGGGTTGTCGAGGGCGGAAAGGAAGAGGATGGGCGAGGGATGCAGGCCCTGCATCTTGCGGATCCGCGCGCAGGTCTCGATCCCGTCCAGGCGCGGCATCATGACGTCGAGGATGATGAGTTGCGGGTTGGAGACCTTGTGCAGCATGCCGATGGCTTTCTCGCCGTCGGCGACCTTCATGACGCTGAAGCCGGCCGATTCCAGCATGTCGGCATACATGCGCCGCAGGGTGTCGTTGTCTTCGGCCAGAATGATGGGTCTTGCCGACATCGCGAGGGCCTCTTGGGGCTGTTCTCAGGGCCTCCGCCCGGTTTCCGGGCAGGTCTACAGTCTGAGCCATTGTGGTTAAAATTCGGTATCAACCGGCGGAAGAAATTCTTATGTCTACGGTATCCGCTCCCGTGTGGTCGCCGAACCGGCGCCGCGTGCGGCTGGTGCGCCGCGGCGCCGATCTGCTATACCCCTGGCCTTGGTTATGTTTGCGTCCCGGGTCCTCGTCCGCGGCCCTCGGCGCGCCCTCCCGACGGTCCACCTATTTCGGTCCACCCACCCCATGGCGAACTTCGAAGGTCGATCCCTGCACTGCCGGCGCGGCGGCCGCGACGTCTTCGCCGAGCTTTCCTTCGCCCTGCCGCCCGGCGGGGCGCTGCTGCTGACCGGGCCCAACGGCTCGGGCAAGTCCAGCCTGCTGCGCCTCATGGCCGGCCTGCTGAAGCCGGCCGGCGGCGAGCTGCTGTGGGACGGCCAGGCGATCAGCGAGGCGCCGGAGGAGCACGCCGCGCGGCTGCACTACCTGGGCCACCTGGACGCGGTGAAGCCGGTCCTGAGCGTGGCCGAGAACCTGCGGTTCTGGGCCGATCTCAGGGGGTCGGCGGCAAGCGACCGGAACACCACCCTCGACGCGGCGCTGGAGCGTTTCGCCCTCACCGAGCTGGCCGCGGTGCCGGGCCGCCTGCTCTCCGCCGGCCAGCGCCGCCGCCTGGCGCTGGCCCGCCTCGTCGCCGCGCCCGCCGACCTCTGGCTGCTGGACGAACCCTCGGTGGGTCTCGACCACGCCTCGGTGGAGCGCCTGGCCGCGGCCATCGCCGGGCACCGCGCCGCGGGCGGCCGGGTGGTGGTGGCGACCCACACCGCGCTGCACCTCACCGAGCCGCTGCGCCTTTCCCTGGACTCCCTGGCGCCGCCGCCCCTGCCGGAGATGGTGTGGTGAGAGGGAGGTCGTCGTGAGAGGCCTGGCGCTCCTCGTCGCCCGCGATCTGCGCCTGGCGCTGCGCCAGAGCGCCGACGCCTGGCTGGCGGTGCTGTTCTTCGTGCTGACCGCCGCGCTCTTCCCCTTCGGCGTCGGGCCGGAGCCCAACCTGCTGGCGCGCATCGCCCCGGGCATCATCTGGGTGGTGGCGCTGCTCGCCGTGCTGCTGTCGCTGGAGCGCCTCTTCCTCGCCGATTTCGAGGACGGCAGCCTGGAGCAGCTGCTGCTCTCCCCGCTGCCGCTGGAACTGGCGGTGCTGGGCAAGGTTCTGGCGCACTGGCTGACCACCGGGCTGCCGCTGATCGCCGCGGCGCCGCTGCTGGCCGTTCTCTTCCACATGGACCTCTCGGGTCTCGGCGTGCTGCTGCTGGCCATGCTGCTCGGCACGCCGACCCTCAGCCTGGTCGGCGCGGTGGGCGCGGCGCTGACCCTGGGGGCGCGGCGCGGCGGGGTGCTGATCCCGCTGCTGGTGCTGCCGCTCTACGTTCCGGCCCTGATCTTCGGGGTAGGAGCCACCGACGCGGCCCTCCTGGGCCTGACCGCGCGCCCGCACCTGCTGCTGCTGGGCGCGGTGCTGCTGGTCATGCTGGTGATCACCCCCCTGGCCGGGGCCGCCGCCTTGCGCCAGGCCATAGAATAAGCCTCTGAAATAAAACGCATAACGGGTTCTGGAATAAAATCCCACTTCGAGGCGTATTTTCAAGGAGCCGCCGGGGTTCCCGACGCTGGCATGACTTGGCTCAAGGCACTAAATAGACGGGGACTGTAGGATTAGTGCTTATGCATCGCTTCGCAAATCCGGCGCGCTTCACCCGTCTCGCCGACCGCATCCTGCCTTTCGCCGCCGTCGGCACGGTGGTGGCGCTGGGTGTCGGGTTTTATCTGGCGCTCTTCGTGGCCCCGGGCGACTACCAGCAGGGCGAAAGCGTGCGCATCATGTACGTCCACGTACCCTCGGCCTGGATGGCGATGTTCATCTATGTCGCCATCGCCGTGGCAAGCGCCGTGGCGCTGATCTGGCGCCATCCCCTGGCGGACCTAGCGGCCAAGGCCTCCTCGCCGGTCGGCGCCGGTTTCGCCTTTCTCACCCTGGTCACCGGCTCGCTCTGGGGCCGGCCCATGTGGGGCACCTGGTGGGAATGGGACGGACGCCTGACCTCGATGCTGATCCTGTTCTTCCTCTACCTCGGCCACATGGCGCTGCTGAACGCCTTCGAGGACAGCCAGCGCGGCTACCGCGCGGCGGCGATCCTGGCCCTGGTGGGGGTGGTGAACATCCCGATCATCAAGTTCTCGGTCGACTGGTGGTCGACCCTTCACCAGCCGGCCAGCGTCATGCGCCTGGACGGCCCGACCATTCACCCCTCGATGCTGTGGCCGCTGCTGATCGTGGCGGTGGGCTTCAAGCTTTACTACCTCACCGTCGTCCTGCTGCGCATCAAGAGCGAGCTGATCGCGGCGCGCCTGCGCGCCCTCGATCTGGCGACGGTGAAGGCGGCCGAGGTTCAGGGGCAGGCGGTGCAAGGCTAGGGCGCCGGGTCAGGAGGGAAGCTGCGCGATTCGGTCGCACTCACGCGAATATGACTGACGCTGCGGGGCCAAGCGCCTAGATTTGCGCTTCGACGGCCGCAGCCGGAAAGGGCGGCCCCCCGCGAGAAGGGCCGGGAAGGCCCCGAACGGGAGAGTGATGGAGGAAATTACGGCTTTTTTCGAGATGGGTGGCTATGCCGTCTACGTCTGGCCCTCGCTGGCCCTGACGGTGGTGATCATGGCCGGCCTGCTGATCGCGACCCTGCGCCAGCTGCGCAACCGGCAACGTCGGCTGGCGGAGCTGGAGGCGCGCGGCGTCCAGCGCCAGCGCCGCCAGCGTCCTGCCCCCGATCCCACGGCTCAGCCGGGCGCCGAAACCCGGGAGGCGCGGCCGTGACCCGCAAGCGCCGCCGCCTCTATATCGTCATTGCCGCGCTGCTGGTCTTCGGCGGCGCCACGGCCCTGGTGTTGACCGCCCTCGACGACAGCCTCGACCTGTTCCAGAGCCCCAGCCAGCTCATGGCCTCGCCGCCGCCGCCCGAGCGCGGCATCCGCCTGGGCGGTCTGGTGGAGGAGGGCACGGTGCTGAAGTCCACCGACGGGCTCAGCGTCTCCTTCCGCGTCACCGACGGCGCCCAGTCGGTGCCGGTCAGCTACAAGGGCATCCTGCCGGACCTTTTCCGCGAGGGGCAGGGCGTGATCACCGTCGGCAACATGGGCCCCGACGGCACCTTCGTTGCCCGCGAGGTGCTGGCCAAGCATGACGAGAACTACCTGCCGCGCGAAGTGGTCGACGCGCTGAAAGAATCGGGCCAGTGGCAGGGAGAGGCTACACAGTGATCATCGAGCTCGGCCACTTCGCACTCATCCTCGCCCTGGCCGCGGCCGTGATCCAGGGGACCCTGCCGATGATCGGCGCGGCGCGCGGCGATGCCGCCTGGATGGCGCTGGCGCGCCCGGCGGCCGTCGCCCAGCTCTTCCTGGTCGTCTTCGCCTTCTGCGCCCTGACCCAGGCCTACGTGACCTCCGACTTCTCGGTCCTGAACGTGGTGCAGAATTCGCACTCGGCCAAGCCGCTGCTCTACAAGATCACCGGCGTCTGGGGGAACCACGAAGGCTCCATGCTGCTGTGGATCCTGATCCTCGCGCTCTTCGGCTCGGCGGTCGCGGTCTTCGGCGGCAACCTGCCGCCCTCCCTGCGGGCGCGGGTGCTGGGCGTGCAGGCCTGGATCGGCATCGGCTTCATGGCCTTCACCCTCTTCACCTCCAACCCCTTCGAACGCATCTTCCCGGCACCGCTGAACGGCGAGGACCTGAACCCGCTGCTGCAGGACCCGGGCCTGGCCTTCCATCCGCCGATGCTCTACGCCGGCTACGTCGGCTTCTCCATGGCCTTCTCCTTCGCCATCGCGGCGCTGATCGAGGGCAAGGTGGACGCCGCCTGGGCGCGCTGGGTGCGGCCCTGGACGCTGCTCGCCTGGGCCTTCCTCACCGGCGGTATCGCGCTGGGCTCCTGGTGGGCCTACTACGAACTGGGCTGGGGCGGCTGGTGGTTCTGGGACCCGGTGGAGAACGTCTCCTTCATGCCCTGGCTGCTGGGCACGGCGCTGCTGCACTCCGCCATCGTGGTGGAGAAGCGCAACGCGCTGAAGACCTGGACCATCCTGCTGGCCATCCTCACCTTCTCGCTGTCGCTGATCGGCACCTTCATCGTGCGCTCGGGCGTCATCACCTCGGTGCACGCCTTCGCCAGCGATCCGGAGCGCGGCTTCTTCATCCTCATCCTGCTGGCCATCGCCATCGGCGGCTCGCTCACCCTCTTCGCGCTGCGCGCACCCTCGCTGAAGGCCGGCGGCCTCTTCGCGCCGATCAGCCGCGAGGGCGGCATGGTGATCAACAACCTCTTCCTCACCGCCGCCTGCGCCGCGGTCTTCCTGGGCACGCTCTACCCGCTGTTCCTGGAGGCGATCGACGGCTCCAAGGTCTCCGTCGGCCCGCCCTTCTTCAACGCCACCTTCGTGCCGCTGATGGTGCCGCTGGTCTTCCTCATGGCCGTGGGGCCCATGCTGCCGTGGAAGCGCGCCGACCTGGCCGGCGCGCTGGTGCGCCTGAAGGTCGCCGCCCTGGCCGCGCTGCTGGTGGCGGGGCTGACCTGGTACCTGCAGACCGGCGGGCCGATCCTGGCGGTGGCCGCCATGGGGCTTGCCGCCTGGCTGTTCATTGGCGCCCTGGTGGAATGGGCCGACCGGGTGAAGCTGTTCCGCGCGAGCCCGGGTGAGAGCTGGCGCCGCGCCCGCAACCTGCCGCGCGCCGCCCACGGCATGACCCTGGCCCACGCGGGCCTGGCCGTCGCCATGGCCGGGATGATCGGCTCCTCGGTGTGGAAGCAGGAGGTGGTGACCAACCTGAAGCCCGGCGAGAGCGTAGAGATCGCCGGCTACAGCCTGCTCTTCGAGGGCGTCGGCAAGCTGGAGGGGCCCAACTACAAGGCCGAGCGCGCGCGCTTCACAGTGACCCGCGGCGGTGAAGAGATCGCCCTCATGTTCCCGGAAAAGCGCGTCTACCAGGTGAAGGCCATGCCGACCACCGAGGCGGCGATCCGCACCACCTTTTTCTCCGACCTCTACGCGGTGATCGGCGACGCAGACGGCCAGGGCGGCTGGACCGTGCGCGTCTACCACGAGCCGCTGGTGCCCTGGATCTGGATCGGCTGCCTGGCCATGGTGGCCGGCGGCCTGACCTCGCTCAGCGACCGGCGCCTGCGCGTCGGCGCGCCGCACCGCCAGCACAAGTCCACCGCGCGCCCGGCCGCGGCCTAACCGACGGCGGATCATCATTCCATGGCCAAGCGTCTTCTCTTCCTGCTGCCGGTGCTCATCTTCCTGGTGGTGGCCGGCTATTTCCTCTGGGGCCTGGGGCCGGAGCGCGACCCGAAGAACATCCCCACCGTGATGATCGACAAGCCGACGCCGAGCTTCGACCTGGCGGCGGTGCCGGGCCTGGATGTGCCGGGCCTGGCCACGGCCGACCTGGCCAAGGGCGAGGTGGTGATGGTGAACTTCTTCGCCTCCTGGTGCGTACCCTGCCGCGCCGAGCACCCCTTCCTCACCGCCCTGACGGAGGAGACCGGGGTGCCGCTCTACGGCATCAATCACCGCGACAAGCCGGAGGACGCGGCCGCCTGGCTGGCCGAGCTGGGCAATCCCTATACGCGGATCGGCGCCGACCCCGGCCGCGCCGCCGTGGAATGGGGCGTCACCGGCGTGCCGGAGACCTTCATCGTCGACGGCCAAGGCCGCATCCGCTACCACCACCGCGGCCCCCTGGTGCCCGATGTGATCGAACGGCAGGTCAGGCCGCTGCTGGAGGAGCTGCGCTCGTGATCCGCCGCGGCCTGAAGCCTCTGCTCGTCGTCGGCGCGCTGTTGTTCGCGGGCGCCGCCTTCGCGGTGGAGCCGGACGAAATGCTCGACGATCCGGCGCTCGAGCAACGCGCCCGCGACCTCTCGGCGGAGATCCGCTGCGTCGTCTGCCAGAACGAGTCCATCGATTCCTCCAACGCCGAGATCGCGCGCGAGCTGCGCCTCCTGGTGCGCGAGCGCCTGGTCGCCGGCGACAGCGACCAGCAGGTGCTGGACTACCTGGTGGCGCGCTACGGCGACTACGTGCTGCTGCGCCCGCCGATGAAGCCCCAGACCTATCTGCTGTGGTTCGGCCCCTTTGTCGTGCTGCTGCTCGGCGCGCTGGGCGTCTTCGTCTACTTCCGCCAGCTGCGCGCCGCCCCGGCGCAGCCGCCGCGCCTCAGCGCCGAGGAGGAGGCGCGCCTCGCCCGCCTGCTCGATGAAGAGGACTCGGGTAAGGAATGATTTTCTGGATCCTCGCCGCCGTGATGGCCGCGCTGCTGGTCGTCGCGCTGCTCTGGCCGCTGCTGCGCCAAGGGGCCGCGGCGCCGGCGACCGCGGACTTCGACCGCGCGGTCTACCGCGACCAGCTCACCGAATTGGAGCAGGACCTGGAGCGCGGCCTCATCGGCAAGGAAGAGGCCGAAGCGGCGCGCCGCGAGATCGAGCGCCGCCTGCTGCAGACCGAGGGTATTGAGCATGACGGCACTTCACAGCCGGCGGCGGCCACGCGCCGGACTGCTTGGCGCCGCCTCGGCGCGGTGCTGATCATCGCCCTGCCGCCGGCGGCCGGCCTCGGCCTCTATCTGCAGCTCGGCACGCCGGATCTGCCGGGCCTGCCGCTGGCCGAGCGCGATCCCGGCGGCGCGCTGGAGGTCGGCCTGCTGGAAAAGCGCCTGCTCGAGCGCATCGCCGAGGTGCCGCAGGATATCGAGAGCCGGCTGATCCTGGCCCAGGTCTACGCCCGCACCGACCGCTTCGGCAAGGCCGCGGAGGTCTACCGCGCCGCCATCGCCGAGGTCGAGAAGCAGGGGCCGGTGCCCGGTGCCCTGCACGCCGCCCTGGGCGAGAGCCTGGTCGCCCTCGACCGGGGGCGCGTCGGGCGCGAGGCGCGCCTCGCCTTCGCCGCCGCCATCGAGGCCGATCCGGGCAACGCCCGTGCGCGCTACTACGCCGGCCTCGCCATGGCCCAGGACGGGCGGCTGGAGGGGGCCATCCAGGTCTGGAAGGGTCTCGCCGAGGACCTGCCGGCGGACTCGCCGATGATCGGACTGCTGCGCCAGCAGGTCGCCCAGGCGGCCAAGGAAGCGGGCATCGAGCCGCCGGTCATCGCCGCCCGGCCCCCGGCCTCAGCGGAATCTGCGCCCGGAACCGCGCCGGGCCCCTCGGCGGCCGATGTGGAGGCGGCCCGGGAGCTGTCGGCGGAGGAGCGCCAGGAGTTCATCCGCGCCATGGTCGCCCGCCTCGCCGATCGCCTGGCCGAGGACCCGGCGGATGCGGACGGCTGGCTGCGCCTGGCGCGCGCCCATCTGGTGCTGGGCGAGCCCGACAAGGCGAAAGAGGCGCTGGCCGCCGCCGAAACCCAGATCGCCGCCCTGCCGGAAGGCGCGGAGCGCACTGGCCTGACCGAACGCCTGGAAGGCCTGCGCCGGGAGCTGCCCTGAAGCCCCCTTTTTCGGTACCGCGGGCGGAATCCCGTTTTGTACCCCCAATCCCTTGAGATCAGCGGGTTTTCGGCCCGCCGCGCCACCTCCGGGCAACACGGTTTTGCTTGGCATCCACCAAGGCCTGCCGTACCGTCGGGATCAAAGCGCCAGCAATAGGCGCATCCCACAGGGGGTTTGAGCGGTTGGTTTTGGCGGAGCAGGAGACCGGGTCGGCTGTCGCTGCGGCGGCACTGATTGCGGAAGATATTCACAAGTCCTTCGGGGATCTTGAGGTCCTGAAGGGCGTCTCCCTGACTGCACGCGAAGGCGACGTGATCGCCATGCTGGGCTCCTCGGGCTCCGGCAAGAGCACCTTCCTGCGCTGCCTGAACCTGCTGGAGCGGCCTAACGCCGGGCGAATCATCGTCGCCGGCGAGGAGCTGCGCCTGAAGCCCGCCAAGCACGGCGGCGGCCTGGAAGCCGAGGACCGGGAACAGATCCGGCGCATCCGCGCGCGCCTCGCCATGGTGTTCCAGAGCTTCAATCTCTGGTCCCACATGACGGTGCTGCAGAACGTCATCGAGGCGCCGATCCACGTGCTGAAGCGGCCCAAGGCCGAGGCCATCGCCTACGCCGGCGAGATCCTGCAGAAGGTCGGCCTCTACGACCGCCGCGACTATTACCCCGCGCACCTTTCCGGCGGCCAGCAGCAGCGCGTCGCCATCGCGCGCGCGCTGGCCATGGACCCTGCGGTGCTGCTGTTCGACGAGCCGACCTCGGCCCTCGACCCGGAACTGGTGGGCGAGGTGCTGCGGGTGATCCGCCGCCTGGCGGAGGAGGGCCGCACCATGATCGTGGTCACCCACGAGATGGGCTTCGCGCGCGAGGTCTCCTGCGAGACGGTCTTCCTGCACGAAGGCCGTGTCGAGGAGCAGGGCCCGCCGGAGCAGGTCTTCACGAATCCGCGCTCGGCGCGCTTCAGACAGTTTCTGGAGGGCAACCTGAAATGACGGGCGACCCTGCATGCTTCGATCAAGACAGACTCACTATTGAAAATGTAAATGGAGGCATCTCGTGAAAAAGCTTTTCTCCGCGGTCTTCGTCGCCGCCTTGGCAATCGGGTCGTCCCTGGGCGCAGTCCAGGCCGACGCCAAGGAGTGGAAGAAGGTGCGCGTCGGCGTCGAAGGCGCCTATCCCCCGTTCAGCGAAGTGACGGCCGACGGCAAGCTGGTCGGCTTTGACATCGACATCGCCAATGCGCTCTGCGAGGAGATGAAGGTGGAGTGCGAGCTGGTCACCCAGGACTGGGACGGCATCATCCCGGCGCTGCTGGCGCGCAAGTACGACGCCATCATTGCTTCGATGTCGATCACTGAGGAGCGCAAGCAGAAGGTCGACTTCACCAGCAAGTACTACAACACCCCGGCCAAGTTCGTGCGCAAGAAGGGCTCGGGCATCGAGATCACCGAGGAAGGCCTGAAGGGCAAGACCGTGGGCGTGCAGCGCGCCACCATTCACGACAACTTCGTCACCGAGGTCTATGGCGACGAGGTCGAGGTCAAGCGCTACGGCACCCAGGACGAGGCCTACCTCGACATGGTTGCCGGCCGCATCGACCTGCTGCTGGCCGACTCGGTCGCCATGCAGGGCGGTTTCCTGGATACCGATGACGGCAAGGACTACGAATTCGTCGGTCCGGACTTCAGCGATCCGAAGTACTTCGGCGACGGCGCCGGCATCGCCCTGCGCAAGGACGATGACGACCTGCGCGAAATGCTGAACCAGGCCATCGAAGCCATCCGTGCCAACGGTAAATACAAGGCCATTCAGGACAAGTACTTCGACTTCGACGTCTACGGCAGCTAAGGCTTCCGGTGGACAGAGTCTGAGAAGACGCCACCGCCGGAAGTCCGGCGGTGGCGTTTTCGTTTCTCACAGCGACCCCAAAGCGACAGGCAGCCGGATAAGCCCAAGGCATGGAAGGTTTTGACAAACTCATAGAATACCTGCCTTCGCTTCTGGAAGGCGCCCTTGTCACTCTCGAGGTCGCCTTCGCCTCGCTTGCGATCGCCATCGTCCTCGGGCTGATCACCGCCAGCGTCAAGCTGTCGCGCTCGCGCGCCGGCCGCTTCGTCGCGGAAGTCTATACGACGGTGGTCCGCGGGGTTCCCGAGCTGGTGCTGATGCTGCTGATCTTCTTCGGCGGCCAGATCCAGGTGAACAACATCGGCGCCTACTTCGAGTGGGACTACATCGACGTCGATGCCTTCACCGCCGGTGTGCTCACCATCGGCTTCATCTACGGCGCCTATCTGGGGGAGACCTTCCGCGGCGCCTTCCTGGCGGTACCGGTCGGCTTGCTGGAAGCCGGTTACGCTTATGGCATGTCGGGCCTGCAGGTGTTCTTCCGCATCCTGGTGCCGCAGATGATGCGCCACGCCCTGCCGGGGCTCGGCAACAACTGGCTGGTCCTCATGAAGACCACAGCGCTGGTTTCGGTCATCGGCTTGCACGATCTGGTGCTGAAGGCCGGACAGGCCGGCGGCACGACGCGCCTGCCCTTCATTTTCTACCTCTTCGTGGCTTTCGCCTTTCTGGTCTTCACGACGATCTCCATCTGGGGTCTGAAGTGGCTGGAAAAGCGCTACAGCGTCGGCGTCAGGAGGGCGTGAGCAGATGGACTTCACGCCGATCCTCGAAAACTATCAGCTCTATCTCAAGGGCCTCTGGATCACGCTGCAGCTCGTGTCCCTCTCCCTTGTCATCGGCCTGGGCATGGCCGTGCCGCTGGCTATCCTGCGGACCTCCAGCAACCCGCTTGTCAACGCGCCGGTCTGGTCCTTCACTTATTTTTTCCGCGGCACGCCGCTGCTGGTGCAGATGTTCCTGCTCTACTACGGCCTCGGCCAGATGCAGTTCATGATCGAGCTCAGCCAGCAGCTCGATTTTCTGAAAGACGCCTACTGGTACGCGCTGGTCGCCTTTACCCTCAACACCGCGGCCTATACCACGGAGATCATCCGCGGCGCCATCGAAGGGACCGACTACGGTGAAGTCGAGGCGGCCAGGGCCTGCGGCATGTCGCGCTTTCAGACCTACACCCGCGTCATCCTGCCCAGCGCCTTTCGCCGCGCTTTGCCGGCCTATTCCAATGAAGTGATCTTCATGCTGCACGGCTCGGCCATCGCCAGTGTGATCACCATCATCGATCTGACCGGCGCGGCGCGCATCATCGCATCGCGCTACTACAACCCCTTCGAGGCCTTCATCGCGGTGGGCGCCGTCTACTTCTGCATCACCTTCACGCTGATCGGCGGCTTTAAGTTGCTGGAACGCCACTGGTTTGCCCACCTGCGCCCGCGCGAGGAAGTGAAAGCCAAGGGCAGGACGAAAGATAAGGCGCAGCAGGTGATCTGACGGGAGGGTTCAAATGCCGGAGTATCTCGCTCCTGGTGTCTACGTCGAGGAAATTCCAAGTGGCACGCGCCCGATCGAGAGTGTGGCGACGGCGCTGCCCGTCTTCATCGGCTATACCGAGACGGCCCGGGGCGCGCAGGGGGAAGACCTGACCGGCCGCGCCGTCGAGATCACCTCGATGCAGGACTACCAGGCGCGCTTCGGCAAGGCGCCGATCCATCCGGTGACGCTGACCGTCGAAAAGCGCATCGATGCGCGCGGCCGGCTGTTGGACGTCGAGGTCGACTGGCCGCGCCGGCGCAGCGTTCCACGCCACTTCATGAACTACGCGCTGCAGCTCTATTTCAGGAACGGCGGTGGGCGCTGCCTCATCTATTCGCTGGGCCGCTATGGTCGGGCAAGGGCGGACGACTTCCGCGCCGCGCTTACCGCTTTGGAAAAAGTCGAGGGTCCGACACTGCTGGTCCTTCCCGACGCCGTGAAGCTGGACGATGCGGACTACGCGGCGGTGCTGAAGGCGGCGCTGGACGCCTGCGCCAAAACGCGCGACCGCTTCACCATCGCCGAGGTCCCGGGCGCCGTGCCGGGCGGCAACGACGACCTGGCGGCGGTCGAGGCCGGCTTCCGCGACCGTCTCACCGGCCGTGGCCGGCGGTGGCAGTTTGGCGCCGCCTACTTTCCCTACCTGGAGAGCCGCCTGCCGCTGCGCACGGTCGAGGCCCAGGTGACGCTGAAGCGTTTCGATGTCGTCACCGTGGCCAAGGACGGCCGCGAGCGGCGGCGGCAGCGGGCCGGCGCGGCCGGGCGCCGTCTCAACGACCGCCGGCTCGCCCTGGCCCAGCGGGAGCCGGAGGTCTACAGCGCGCTTCGGAGGTTTCTCGGGAGAGCCTATGCCATCCTGCCGCCCTCGGGCGCCGTCGCCGGTCTCTACGTCCGGACCGATGCCACCCGCGGCGTCTGGAAGGCGCCGGCAGGCGCTGACGCGTTGGCCGGGGTGGGCGGCCCCGCGGTGGCGGTCGGCGACAGCTTCCAGGATGCGCTGAACGTCGATCCCGCCGGCGGCAAGTCGGTCAACGCGATCCGCAAGGCCGCCGGGCGGGGCACCCTGGTCTGGGGTGCCCGCACCCTGGCCGGCAACGACAACGAGTATCGCTACGTCAACGTCCGCCGCTTCTTCATCTTTCTCGAGCAGTCGATCGACAGGGGCACTCAATGGGCGGTCTTCGAGCCCAACGGGCCCGCGACCTGGGCGCGCGTGAAGGTGGCGATCGAGACCTTCCTCTACGGCCTATGGCGCCAGGGCGCCTTCCAGGGCGCTAAGCCGGAGGAGGCCTTCACCGTCGCCGTCGGCCTGGGCGAGACCATGACCCGGGACGACGTCCTCAAGGGGCGTCTCGTCGTCCAGGTCGGCGTGGCGCCGCTGCGCCCGGCCGAGTTCGTCATCCTGCGCTTTACCCACAAGGTCCGCGCGCCCTGAGATGACGCGGCCTGCTATTCGTCGAAGGTGGTCAGGATCGCGCCGTCCTCGGCGACGATGACCGCGAGCAGGCTGGCCGCCTCGGTGGCGCTGGCGTTGGCGCTGACCAGGTGGCTGCTGCCCGCGGGCTCGAAGAAGCTCTCGCCGGCCTTGTAGATTTTCTCCGGCCCGGTCGCCGAGCTCTGCGAGCGGATCTCCCCGGACAGCACGAAGGCGAAGACGCTGCCGGCATGGTGATGGACGGGCGAGCTGCCGCCCGGCGGGTAGGTCACGACCAGGGCGTTCAGCTTCTGGCCCGGAAGGTTGTTCAGTTCCTGCGCGGCCAGGGGCGCCACCTGGACGCCGGGGGCCTTCGGGGCCTCGCCCGCGGCCGGGTGCAGCACGGCGAAGGCCGGCAGGGCGACGAGGCTGGCCGCGGCGGCCCAGGTCAGGCTGCGCCGGCGGGATGTCGAGACGGGAGGGGTCATAACGGTCGGCTCCTGTGCTGGAGGGGTGCCCGCAGCGGTCGTTGCGGGCTCTCCAGAACCGACGAACGGCAGCGCCGGCCTGTGACATCGCCGCGGCGCAATGTCATGCCTGGCGGTCGGCTGGACAGACGCCGGGCGGGTCAGGCGATCGGCTTTCGGAAAGCGGGGGGAGTTGGTGGAGCTGAGGGGAATCGAACCCCTGACCTTCGCATTGCGAACGCGACGCTCTCCCATCTGAGCTACAGCCCCACAACTGGGCGCCGCGGCGGCAATTCGCCGGGCATGGGATGGTCCAAAGGCCGATTTGACGGAAAATCAACCTCGGGCGGGCGGATAATGTGGACAAGGCCCTGTCCTGTCAAGCGGCGCGTTAACCGCCCGATTCCCGGCTCTATCCGGGCCTTTTCCGGCGGTTTCGGCTGCTTGTCTCCGGCCCAAGCGCTGGGTAGGGTAGCGGCCACTGGTTTCCGAAGTCTTTCCGTCCTCCAGCCTAGGGGTAGAAAAGCCGGCCGATGATCATCCTGGATCCGCTTATCCGCATAATCAGCCTCGCGCTGACGATCTACGTTTACATGGTGATCGCCTCGGCGATCCTCTCCTGGCTGGTGCATTTCGGGGTGATCAACACCCGCAACCAGTTCGTCTCCATGGCCGGCGAGTTCCTTTGGCGCCTTACCGAGCCGGCGCTCAGGCCGATCCGCCGCTTCATGCCCAGTCTCGGCGGCATCGACATCTCGCCGATCATCCTCATCCTGATCATCTATTTCATCCAGATGGTGCTGGAGCGGATCTTGTTCGCGCTCTACCAAAGTGGGCTCTGAGGAGCCGGTCATTTCTGAGCCCGCCCGGGAGGGCCCCTTTCGCGAGGGGAAAGACTGCCTGCTGGTCGACCTGCGCCTGCAGCCGGGGGCCAGCCGGGCAAAGGTGGACGGGGTCGTGGTGCTGGACGACGGCGTGGCGGTCCTGAAGGTCAGGGTCACCGAGCCGCCGGAAGGCGGCAAGGCCAACGCGGCGCTGGTGAAGCTGCTGGCCAAGGCCTGGAAAATGCCGAAGTCGGCCTTGAGCCTGGTGGCCGGCCACACGGAGCGGCGCAAGACCCTGGCGGTGGATGGCGACCCGGCGGCGCTGCGGCGCGATCTGGAAAAATGGCTGGCCGGGTACGGCTGACGGCTCTGGGCTAGTCGGCGGCGCAATCGGAAGGGAGCCGGCCCGCCGGCTCGGGTGAACTGGCGCCGCTGAATACAGAAGCAGAGGGAGTATCCTATCGTGAGCAGCACTGCAGCCAGCGTTGACGAGATGGAAGGACGTGCAGCTCTGATCGACGGCAAGGCCTTCGCCGCGGACTTACGCGGGCGCGTCGCCGCCGCGGTCGAAACCTTGAAGGCCGAGCACGGGCTGACCCCGGGGCTCGCCGTGGTGCTGGTGGGCGAGGACCCGGCCAGCCAGGTCTACGTGCGCTCCAAGGGCAAGCAGACCCTCGAGGCCGGCATGAACTCCTTCGAGCACAAGCTCGACGCCTCGACCAGCCAGGAGACCCTGCTGGCCAAGGTGGCCGAGCTGAACGCCGATCCGGCGGTGCACGGCATTCTGGTGCAGCTCCCCCTGCCGCCGCAGATCGACACCCAGACGGTGCTCGCCGCCATCGATCCCGACAAGGACGTCGACGGTTTTCACGTGATCAATGCCGGGCGCCTGATGACCGGGGGCAAGGGGGCGGAAGCGCCGCTGGTGCCCTGCACGCCGCTGGGCTGCCTCATGCTGCTGAAGGATCGCCTGGGTGACCTCTCCGGCCTCAACGCCGTGGTGGTCGGCCGCTCCAACATCGTCGGCAAGCCCATGGCCCAGCTCCTCCTGGCCGAGAGCTGCACCGTGACCGTCGCTCACAGCCGCACCAAGGACCTGCCGGCGGTCTGCCGCGGCGCCGACATCCTGGTGGCCGCCGTCGGCCGGCCGGAGATGGTCAAGGGCGACTGGGTGAAGCCGGGGGCCACGGTGATCGACGTCGGCATCAACCGCATCGACGCGGAAGGCGGCAAGACCCGCCTGGTCGGCGACGTGGCTTTCGATGAGGCGGCGGCGGTGGCCGGCGCCATCACGCCCGTGCCCGGCGGCGTCGGCCCCATGACCATCGCGGTCTTGCTGGCCAACACCGTGACCGCCGCCTGCCGCCAGGCCGGCATCCCGGCGCCGGAGCTTTCCTAGGCGGGCAGCTTGCCGGACCTCGTGCTTCGAGACGCCCCTCCAAGTTCCTTGGCGGGGCTCCACAGCATGAGGCCACATACGCAAACACAGACCTCACCCTGAGGCGCGGTCCGCCAGGACCGCGTCTCGAAGGATGTGCCGCTGTCGCGTGGTGTGGCGTGCCTAGTCCTTCGGCAAGCCCAGGCGGATCAGGCCCTTGATGGGGGCGTGTGGGTCCTGCGGCTCGCCGCGGCGCAGGATGACGATCTTGCCGGCGCACGGCGTTCATGTAGCGCCGCCAGACGTCGGGTCGGCTGACTGTCCGCCGCCTAGGCCGGTCGGATTGTTGGCCAAATCTCTTCCGGAGCGCCCTCGGTGGTTGCGCGGCGCTGCCGGCGATTCTACCATCATATGGTCCGGCAGGGTCGCCGGGCGAACCGGGATGTACCCATGAAGATCGTCCTGACTGTTGTTCTCGATGCCTGTGCCGGGCAATCCGCATGAGAAAAAAAACGATCATTGCCGCAGCTGGCTTTGCTGTCTCTATCTGCGCCGCGGCGACGGTCGGTTTGACCATCCGCTACCCGGAAATGTCTACCGCTCAGTCAGCAGTCTACGTCGCGCAGCGTATTGGGACGCTGGTCGAGGCACGGCTGCTCATGAGCACACCCTACGATGCCGTCCGTCCGCTGGAGACGGAGCTCGCCAACGTCCGCCGGATCGCTCTCGACATTGAGCCGCAGCTGGACTCTATGGAGCCCCTTTCCGCAGCGCTTGCGTTGCGGGACATGGTCTATCGAAAGGTTCCTGTCCAGGCTCCGCCGGCAGGATTCGACTACTCCAACTTGGATCGTTCGGTATTTCTCGAACTGACAGATGAAAACTTCGGCGACATCTGTGGGGGACTCTCAATCGTCTACCTTACCTTGCTGAAGTCATTTGGCATCGAGGCCCGATACGTCGGCATGTTTAAAGAGGTCGTCAATGCTGCCGATCCTGTGACCTCACACGCTTCTGTGGAGGCCTTCATCGGTGGCCAATGGATCGCTCTGGACCCGACCTTCAACTTCTCCATCTGGGCAGAGGATGAACGCATTGGTTGGGAAGAGGCTCAAATCCGTGTATTGGCCGGCAAGTCGCTGACCTTCGCGAGCGATGGCTACGCCATCCTTCCTGGTCGATCAGTGTATGACTATTCTGACCCTCTACCCGAGACCATGAAGTTCATGATCTTCGCGCCGACGCCTCGAACCGAGCTGCGGACCCTGCCGGTGGAGTGGGGCGGGCGCATCGCCTATGCAAATGGCAAGCAGTTCGATCAGGGCAATAGTCTTACCCGCAACTCCGTCTATGTGAAGTTGGCGCAGTAGAGTGAAGATCTCCCCCTCCGATGATTGGGGGTGGTCAGGAGGCGACCGAGTGGCCGGCGCCCGCAGCGGCGACTACAGCTCCGCTACTTCGGCAAGCCCAGGCGGATCAGGCCCTTGATGGGGGCGTGTGGGTCCTGCGGCTCGCCGCGGCGCAGGATGACGATCTTGCCGGCGCGGGCCAGGTGCACGGCCTGCTGGCGCACGGCGTTCATGTAGCGCCGCCAGACGTCGGGCGGATCGCTCTTCTTGCGCCGGGTCTCGGCGAAGGCGCGGGCCACGTCATCGGGGCTCACCGTGTGGTCCGGGCCGCCGGCCTGCAGCAGCTCCAGGATCTTCAGGGCCACCGCGTCGGGCCTGGTCTCTTCGTTCTCTGTCATGGCGGCTGCTTAGCACGCCGCCGGGCGCAGGTAACGCCCTTTTCGGTGCGCATTTCCAGGCTGGACGGCGGCGCGGGCGCTGACCATATTGCGGGGGATGCTCGATGCCACGAACTCCATGGTTGCCGCCACCCTCGCTTTCGCCGGCGGCCACTTCCTGCTCTCCGCCAAACCGCTCCGCCCCCTTCTGGTGCAGCGCTTCGGTGCCCAGGGCTTTCGCCTTGTCTATTCCACCGTAATGGTCGGCGCCTTCATCTGGATGCTGCTGTCCTACCGCAGCGCGCCCTTCCTGGCGGTCTGGACCCCGGCCGCGGCTCTCGCCTGGGTGCCCCTGCTGGTCATGCCGTTCGCCGCCATCCTTCTGGTCGCCGGGCTGACCACGCCGGGGCCGACGCTGGTGGGCGGCGAGCGCTTTCTCGACGGCACCCCGGGCTCGCCCGCCGTCGGCATCCTCTCGATCACCCGCCACCCCTTTCTCTGGGGCACCGGGCTCTGGGCCCTGTCGCACCTGCTGGCCAACGGGGATTTCGCCTCCATGGTGCTGATGGGCGGCATCGCCGTGCTCAGCTTCGGCGGCATGCGCCACATCGACCAGCGCCGCGAAGCCAGCCTCGGCGCCGCCTGGGGGCCGATGAAGCTGACCACCAGCGTGCTGCCCTTCGCCGCCGCGCTGGGCGGGCGCAGCCCGGTCGACTGGCGCGGTATCGGCTGGTGGCGGCCGCTGCTGGGCCTGGCGGTCTATGCCGCCCTGCTGCACCTCCACAGCGGCCTCATCGGCGTCTCGCCGCTGCCGTTCTAGCGCCCCGCACGATCGCTGCCGGGCAATTTCCTACAAGGCCGGCCGGCGCGGATCGGCTAGACTGGATCCATGGCAATCGACCAGCAGACGGCCTACGCCCGCTCCGCCCAGGAGCGGCAGGGGCCCCGGAAAACCACCGCCGAGCCGCGGCGGGGCGCGGATTCCGTCTGCTTCTGGCGCGAGAAGCGTTTCGACGACCTGGAGTGCCTGAAGGCGCGCTTTTACCGCCACGCCTACGCCCCCCATGTGCACGACACCTTCGCGCTGGGCGTCATCGTCGCCGGGGCCGAGGCCTTCACCTACCGCGGCGCCCGCCACGTGGCGCCGGCCGGCAGCCTGGTGGCGGTCAATCCCGACGAGCTGCACGACGGCGCCCCGGCGGGCGAGGGCTTCGCCTACCGCATGCTCTACCCCTCGGTGGCGCTGGTGCAGGACATCGCCGACGAGCTGGACGACCGCCCGGCGGGCTTCCCCGCCTTCCGCGCAGCGGTGATGGACGATCCCGAGGCCGCCGCCCGCCTCGGCGAGGCGCACGCCCTCATGGAGGCCCATGTCCTGAGGGGCGCCCCCAAGCTGGCGGTCGACGAGGCCTTCACCACGGCGCTGACCCTCATGGTCCGCCGCCACAGTGTCAGCGAGCCGCGCGGCCGCCGCCTGGGGCAGGAGCCCGGGCCGATCCGCCGCGCCCGGCGCTTCATTGATGACCTGTATATGCAAGACCTGACCCTCGATGGCCTGGCCAGGATCGCCGGGCTCAGCCGCTATCATTTCCTGCGCGCCTTCCGCCGCGAGGTCGGGGTCACGCCGCACGCCTACCTGACCCACCGGCGCATCGCCGCGGCCAAGCTGTTCCTGGCCGGCGCCGAGCCGCTGAGCGAAGTGGCGCTGGCCTGCGGCTTCTATGACCAGAGCCACTTCTCGCGCGCCTTCAAAGGCTGCACCGGGCTGACCCCCGGCCAGTACCGCCGCGGCAGCCGCGCGGCGGCCTGAGCGGCGCCTGAGCCGCGCCTTCAGTCCAGAGAGAAACCCTTGCGGCGCACGAAGGCGCCGAAGCCGGCCCGCTCGGGCCTGGCGTACTGGCGCGCCTTGTCCTCCGACCAGCCGTAGGCCGGATCCTCGCCGAAGTCCTCGACGTGGCGCTGCTGGGCGTAGGGGCGCCGGCGGTCGTAGGCGGCGATGGCCGCCTCCAGCCCCGCTTCGCCGTAGCGGTTTTCGTGCAGGGTGACGGCGAGCGGCAGGCGCGGCGTCACCACCGGCGCGCGGGCCGGCCAGCCGACCGCCAGCCCGGCCACCGGGAAGACATGGTCCGGCAGCCCCAGCAGGCGGCTGACTTCGTCGGGGTCGTTGCGCAGGGCGCTGATCGGGCAGCAGCCCAGGCCCAGGGCCTCGGCGGCGGCCACATAGCCGGCCAGGGCGATGCCCGCGTCCACCGCGGCGTTGAAGAAGGCGTCCAGGTGGTCGTTGGCGAAGGGCCGGGCGCGGTAGTGGTGCAGCAGGCGCTGGCGCCGGTTGTTGCCGCAGAAGACCAGCAGCGCCGGCGCGCCCGCCGTCCAGGGCTGGTCGGCGAGCAGGGCATCGAGGGCCTCGCGCAGGCCCGGATCGGTGACCAGCACGATGTCGCGCTGCTGCAGGTCGCTCTTGGTCGGCGTCGCCAGGGCGATCGCGCTCAAGAGGCGCAGCAGCGCCGGGTCCACCGGCGCGCCGGAGAATTCCCGCACGGAGCCGCGCGCGGCCAGCCGCGCCAGGGTCTCCGCGGCCGGCGCGCCCAGGCCGGCGTCCAGATCGGCGGCGTCGGCGAAGCGCGCCGCCAGGGCCTCGCCCAGGTCCTGCAGGTGGTTCTCCTCGGCCATGACATCGTCCCCTCTTTCGGCGGCGCGCCATCCTAGCGCCGCCGGTCCGGGAGATCACGGCAGATCGGGGGAGGCTGCCCTAGACCAGGTGGCCGTGCTGGATCGGCGTGTTGCAGACCAGGAAGCGCTTCACCTCGCCGTGCTCGCCCAGCGGCAGGATCACGCGGTGCCAGTGGCTGGCGGTGATCTGCGGCGGCGCCATGTGCACCGTGTAGAGCGGGCAGGGCAGTGCGCGGACCGCCCGGTAGCAGGCGGCGAAGAAGGTCTGCACGGCCGAGGAGGTGGCGATGTCCCACACCGTCTTGCCGGTCATGTCGAAGCCGGCGACCTCGGCGATCTTGGTGCCGTAGAGCGCGTAGCGGAAGTCGTTCGACCCCGGACCGGCGTCGATCAGCATCAGGTAGCCGAGCGCGTGGCGCAGCCTGATGGGATCGATCTTTGTCACGTTGGGCACCCGGCTGACCTGCGGCAGTGTCTGCCAGTAGCGCAGGGTGAGGCGCAGTGCCTCCACCGGCAGGTCCGCCTCCGCCGGATCGCGGAGCAGCTTCAGGTCCTTGACCTCGAAGTTCAGCAACTCGGGGATCACGTGCTCGCCCCGGCCGTTGGCCAGGTACCCTTCGATCGCCTCGGCCACGCGCTCGACGGAGATTTCCGACATCACCATCTCTGCTGCGATCTCCCTAAGACGCGTGCTGCTGCAGTATGACCGTGATCCTAGCGAGCCTAACGTCTGCAAGGCGAAGTTCACAGGAGAACTATCGTGATAGATATTCGCTTTAAGGCTGAATGAGGCGCCGCGGCCGCGCGGCCGCAATTTCATGCAAGACCCTGGGACGCCCGGGGGGCCACCCTGGCGGCCTTTCGCATAGGACCCACGAGGCATGGCATGACGCGCAAGGACAGCGGCGGCGAGTTCACGGCCGGGGCGCTGACCATCCTGCCGCTGCTGGTGGCGGTGGTGGTCTACGGCCTGCTGTTCGGTACCCTGGCGGCGCAGAAGGGCCTCTCGCCGCTGGAGGTGGCGATCATGAGCGCCACGGTCTTCGCCGGGGCCTCGCAATTCGTGGCGGTGGAGATCTGGACCTCGCCGCCCGGCATCGTCCTCCTGGGGGCGACGGCGCTCATGGTCAACCTGCGCCACGTGCTGATGGGCGCGGCCCTGGCCCCCTTCTTGAAGGGCTGGAGCCGCGGCCAGATCTACGGCGGCCTGCACTTCATGGCGGACGAGAACTGGGCCTTCACCCTGAAGCGCGCGGCCCAGACACCGGTGACCCCGGCCTACTACCTGGGCCTCGCCCTGCCGCTCTATGTCGGCTGGATCGCCTGCACGACACTGGGGACGATCTTCGGCGGCGTGCTGCAGGACCCGGCGCGCTACGGCCTCGACTTCGCCTTCACCGCCGTCTTCCTGACCCTGCTGGTCAGCCTGTGGAAGGGCAAGCGCAGCGTCGCCCCCTGGCTGGCCAGCGCCCTGGCCGCCGTGGCCGGCCACGAACTGCTGCCGGGGGTCTGGTACATCGCTCTCGGCGGGCTGGCCGGCAGCCTGGTCGGCGCCTTCATGGGCCCGCCGGCCTTGCCCGCGAAGTACCGCGAGACGGCGAAGGAGGGCGGCAATGCAGCTTGATCCCGTCTCCCTGGCGGCCATCCTGGCCATGGCGGCCTCGACCTACTTCACGCGCATCTTCGGCTACTGGCTGGTGCGCCGCACCACCGTCGGCGGGCGCATGGCCAGCGCCCTGGAGGCGGTGCCGGGCGCCATCCTCACCGCCATCATCGCGCCCATGGCCTTCGCCACCGGACCGGCGGAGAGCGGCGCCGCCCTCATCACCGTGCTGCTGGCGCTGCGCCTGCCGCTGATCGTCGCGGTGGCCGGCGGCTGCCTGGCGGTGGTCGCGCTGCGGGCGCTGCTGGCTTAGGGTAAAAATTCCTGCAGCAACCCCAGGGTTAGGGGCGACAGGGGCTTTGCGGCCATGTTAGGCTTGCGCCCGAGACCAAGCCCTTTCATTGCGAACTTGTTTGATTTGGGAGCAACCATGGCTACCAATGCTGAAATTGCTGCGCGCCTGCTGCGTGACGCAGCCGGCTTCTTCCGTTCCGTGGGTGAGCAGAACCCGCCCCTGAAGGAGCACATGGACAACAACGCCCAGGCCTTCGAGGTCATGGCGCAGCGGGTCGAGATCGACCCCACGGGCGAGGCCAACTTCGGCCAGCCGGCCCCCGAGGGCGGCGACGCCCCCCAGGAGTAGCCGTCCCTTTTTCGAGGTTTCGAGGCTCTAGCGCTTCTGGCGGTTCAAGAGGCGCAGGCGCAGGGCGTTCAGCTTGATGAAGCCGGCCGCGTCGCGCTGGTCGTAGACCGAGTCCTCCTCGAAGGTGACGTGCTCCATGGAGTAGAGCGAGTCGTCCGACTTGCGGCCCTCCACGATGACGTTGCCCTTGTAGAGCTTCAGACGCACCGAGCCGTTGACCTTCTCCTGGCTCCTGTCGATCAGCGCCTGCAGCATCTCGCGCTCGGGTGACCACCAGAAGCCGTTGTAGATCAGCTCCGCATAGCGCGGCATCAGCTCGTCCTTCAGGTGGGCGGCGCCGCGGTCGAGCGTGATCGACTCCATGGCCCGGTGGGCGGTCAGCAGGATGGTGCCGCCCGGGGTCTCGTAGACGCCGCGGCTCTTCATGCCGACGAAGCGGTTCTCCACCAGGTCCAGGCGGCCGATGCCGTTGTCGCCGGCCAGCTTGTTGAGGCGGGTCAGCAGGGCGGCGGGCGACAGCTTCTCGCCGTCGACGGCGACGGGGTCGCCCTTCTCGAAATCGATGGTGATGACGGTCGGCCGGTCCGGCGCGTCCTCCGGCGAGACGCTGCGCGAGAAGACGTACTCCTCCGGCGCATCCCAGGGATCCTCCAGCACCTTCCCTTCGGCGGAGATGTGCAGCAGGTTGGCGTCGACCGAGAAGGGCGCCTCGCCGCGCTTGTCCTTGGCGATGGGGATCTGGTGCTTCTCGGCGAAGTCGATCAGCTTGGTGCGGCTGTTCAGGTCCCACTCGCGCCAGGGCGCGATGACGTGGATGTCCGGGTTGAGGGCGTAGTAGCCGAGCTCGAAGCGCACCTGGTCGTTGCCCTTGCCGGTGGCGCCGTGGCAGACGGCGTCGGCCCCGGTCTCGCGGGCGATCTCGATCTGGCGCTTGGAGATCAGCGGCCGGGCGATGGAGGTGCCCAGCAGGTAGACGCCCTCGTAGACCGCGTTGGCGCGGAACATGGGGAAGACGTAGTCGCGCACGAAGACCTCGCGCAGGTCCTCGATGTAGATGTTCTCGGGCTTGATGCCCAGCATCTCGGCCTTCTTGCGCGCCGGCTCCAGCTCCTCGCCCTGGCCCAGGTCGGCGGTGAAGGTCACCACCTCGCAGTTGTAGGTGGTCTGCAGCCATTTCAGGATGACGGAGGTATCGAGGCCGCCGGAGTAGGCGAGCACGACTTTCTTGATCTCGGACATGCGAAGCAGGGTCCCGTGGTCGGAAGAAACGCAGCCGGCGCTAGCCGGAATTCTTAATTTCACTGGCCGCAGGGCGGCCCGGCGCGGAGTATAGGCATAGCAAGGCAGGCGGCAAGACGTAAGCCGCCGCGCGCCCGTCAGGCAGATGCCGGCCAGGAGGACGGAAGAGGGCCAGGACGCCCGCCATAGTTTGAGATTTCCGGGCTAAGGAGGCAGCCGTGGCCATTCCCCCTTGGAACATCTACTCGACCGGCGCCGACAAGGCCTGGGCCCTGCTGCCCCGGACCGCGGCGGGAAAGATCCGCTGGGGACGCACCCGCGTCGCCCACCTGGACACCGGCTACACCCACCACGAGGTCTTCTTTCCACAAGGCGCCGGCGGGCCCAGCGCCATCATCCTGGCCGCTGAGGGCCGCGACTTCCTGAACCCGCGCCGGCGCAGCGCCGAAGATCCCCTGAAGAAGAACGATCTCCAGATCCCCGGCCACGGCACCCGCTCGGGCAGCGCGCTTTCAGCCGACAACGACAAGCTGAAGGGGGTGGCGCCGGGCCTGCCGCTGGTGCCTTTCCGCGTCACCAACACCAGCCTGGTCACGGGCGAGGTCGCCAAGGCCATCGGCAAGGCGATCAACCACGTGGTCGCGAACAGGGTCGCCCCGGTGGTCAGCATCTCGCTCGGCTTTCCCCTGGCCCTCGACGAAGACATGGGCCGCGCGGTCGACCGCGCCTACGACGCCGGGGGGGTCGGGGTGGGGGCGGCCGGCCAGGTCATCGACCGGGTCACCTATCCGGGCAAGCACCGCCGCACCATCTGCGCCGCCGGCATCCGCAACCGCCGCCGCCGCTATTCCCTCTACCAGAAATACGATCACTACGGCCGCATCGACGCCTGGGCGCCGGCCGACCCGATCCAGGTCGCCCGCTTCCCCCCGGAGGACAAATACGGCAAGAGCGACGGCACCACCTATGCCGCGGTCCACGTCGCGGGGGCGGCGGCCATGTGGATCCTGAAGCACGGCGCCGCCCTGCGGCAGGCCTATCCCCAGCCCTGGCAGCGCATCGAGGCCTTCCGCATGCTGTTGACGGCCAGCGGCAGGTCCCTGCCGATCCTGGACAAGCTGGCGACCAACGCGGCCAGGCGCCTGGACATCGAGGCGCTGCTGAAGGCGCCGCTGCCGGACAAGTCGCTGCTGCGCTACGAAACCGACTTCGCCGCGGACGACCGCCTGTAGCGGCGGGCGCGGTGGCTACTCGAAGACCTCGGCGACGTTCGCCTGTTTGATTTCCGCCGGCCATTCGACGAAGGCGAAGACCCAGATCATGACGATGTTCACCAGGGGGATCAGCATCAGCAGCGACCACCAGCCGGAAAATCCCGCCTTGCGGCTGATGCGCCCGCAGGTCCAGAGGATGAGCGCGATGAAGACGAGCGCGATGAACAGTCCCACGAGGCCTCCGATAGCGTCCGGGTCCATGCTCATTGCCGCGACTCCAGCGGTGTCGTGTTGGGCCAGCGTGCGAAGGCCAGGATCAGCGCCACGATGACCTGGCCCAGCGGCAGGAAGACCAGCAAGGAGAGGGGGGCCGGAAGTCCGGCGCGCGCGAAGATGCGCCACAGCGGGTAAAGGAAGAGGACCGCTATGACGATGACACTGATGATGAGTCCCAAGATGCCCTCCTAGGTTTTGTTTGGCCGTCGCGGGCCTGCGTAGCGGGAATCCTAGTCGGGTAGCTGTGGTCTGCCAAGGCTGCGCGGGTCGCGCTTCCGGGAAGCGGAGTTCGATGTAGGGGTGGGGTCGGCCGCGGCCGGATCAGGCCTGGGCGCCGGCGGCGCGCTCGGACTTCTTCTTGCGCTCGGAGGAGGATTTCAACTGGCCGCAGGCGGCCAGGATGTCCTCGCCGCGCGTCGCGCGCACGGGAGAGGAGATGTGCGCGGCGGAGAGGATATCGGCGAAGCGCGTGATGGTCGCCTTGTTCGAGCACTCGAAGAAGCTGCCCGGCCAGGGATTGAAGGGAATGAGGTTCACCTTGGCGGGGATGCCCTTCAGCAGCCTGATGAGGCGGCGCGCGTCGTCCTCGCTGTCGTTCACGCCCTTCAGCATAACGTATTCGAAGGTGATGCGCCGGGCGTTGTTGGTGCCGGGGTAGTTGCGGCAGGCGTCCAGCAGCATCTTCAGCGGATACTTCTTGTTGATCGGCATGATCATGTCGCGCACCTCGTCGCTGGTCGCGTGCAGCGACACCGCCAGGTTCACGTCGAGCTCGCGCCCGCAGCGTTCCATCTCCGGCACCACGCCGGAGGTGGACAGCGTGATCTTGCGCTTGGAGACGGAGAGGCCTTCCTGGTCCATGGCGATCTTCATCGCCGTGGCCACGTTCTCGTAGTTGTACAGCGGCTCGCCCATGCCCATGAGCACGATGTTGGTGATCTGGCGGCCCTCGGCCGGGGACGGCCACTCGCCCAGGCCGTCGCGCGCCACCATGATCTGGCCGACGATCTCGGCCGGCGAGAGGTTGCGCACCAGGCGCTGGGTGCCGGTGTGGCAGAACTTGCAGGTCAGGGTGCAGCCGACCTGGCTGGAGACGCAGAGCGTGCCGCGGTCTTCCTCGGGAATGTAGACGGTCTCCACCTCCTGGCCGTCGGCCAGGCGCAGCAGCCACTTGCGGGTGCCGTCCTTGGAGACCTGGACCACCGCCACCTCGGGCCGGCGCACCTCGTGGGTCTCGACCAGGCGGGCGCGGAAATCCTTGGCCAGGTTGGTCATCTCCGCGAAGTCGGTGACCCCGCGGTGATAGATCCAGTGCCACAGCTGCTTGGCGCGGAAGGGCTTTTCGCCCAGCGCGGCGAGCTCCGCCGCCAGCTGCTCGCGCGACAGCCCGACGAGGTTGCGTTTCCCGTCGTGGGCGGCCCCCCTGGCGTTCCCTGGGACTTCAGGGGGCGGGGCGAAGGCTTTGGCGTGCTGGCTCATGGGGCGTTAGATAGGCCCTCCGCAAGGTTAAAACCAGCCCTTTGCGCCGCGGCGGTCTCCCTGAGGAGCCCGGGGGGGCGGGCCCCGCCTAGAGGCCGCAGGCCTGGCTGATCGCCTGGTAGGCCCGGGTGAAGCCGGACAGCGAGTAGGTGTCCTTGGTGTTGTTGCCCCGCGACGAGGTGCCCTGGACGACCATGGTGCTGCCCTTGATCATGGCCTGCACCAGCTTTTTGTCGGTGTCCTTGTCCACCGTCCAGGCGGATTCCCCCTCGGTGAAGAGGCGCAGCTTCATGGTCCCGATCTGCACTTCCACCGGCGCCCCCTCCTTATAAGGGTAGCCGGCCTGGATGCTGACCTCGTCGACCCGGTTCTCGCCGGGGCGGTGGGTCACCATGGCGTGGATCTCGCCACGCTTGCTGTAGGTTCCCTCGGCCTTGGTGGGCTCGCTGGCCATGAAGCAGATCGGCTTGCCTTCATCCAGATACTTGAAGGCGCTCCAGTCGGAGAAATCGCCGAGTCGCTCGATCGACTGGGCCTGGGCCCCGCCGGTCGGCAGGATGGCCAAGAGCGCGCCGGCGACAAGCAGGGGCGCGAGCAGGTATGTAAGATGTCTTGGCAGCATGGTCCGCGGTGATGGGATGTTATTCTTGAGCATGGCGGATATTATAGGACTGGGGGGGTGTGCCGCCACCCCTGCGTTAGGGGGCCCTTGATTTTGCCGTATTACCGCTTTTGCGCCGCCGGAGGGCGCCGCAGCGCCGGCTCCGGCAAGCCCGGCAAGCGGACAGGTCCGGAGGAGTAGAATGTCCGCCGCTTCCCGAAAGAGCGACGACCCGCCGGACCCGGCGCGGCTCTCCCGCCTGGTGGTCGCCGTCGGCGAAAACCGCGATCGTGCGGCCTTTGCCGAGTTGTTCGGCCATTTCGCGCCGCGCATCAAGACCTATCTCCTGAAGCAGGGCGCCGAGGCGGGGCAGGCCGAGGAAATGGCGCAGGAGGCCATGATCATGGTATGGCGGCGGGCCGAGAGCTTCGATCCGGCGAAGTCCGCGGCCAGCACCTGGATCTTCACCATCGCGCGCAACAAGCGAATCGACGCGCTGCGCCGCGAGCGGCGGCCGGACTACGATCCCGCGGACCCCACGCTGCCCCCCGCCCTGGTGCCCGCGGCCCCGGCGGCGGCGGATCGCGCGGCGGAACTGACGCAGCAGGCAGAACGTCTGGCCGAGGCCATCAGGGCCTTGCCCGAAGAACAGGCGGAGTTGGTCAGGATGGCCTATTTCGAGGACAAGGCGCACGGACAGATCGCCAGCGAGACCGAACTGCCGCTGGGCACCGTGAAGTCGCGGCTGCGCCTGGCCCTGGCGCGCCTGCGCAAAGCCCTTAACGCCGGCGGGAGGGAAGACGCATGAGCGCCGCGCACGCCCGCCCGCGCCACCACTTCGACGAGGCGCTGCTGATCGACTATGCCGCCGGCAACCTGCCGGAGACGCTGTCGATCCTGGTGGCAACCCACCTGTCGCTCTGCCCGGCCTGCCGGGCGGCGGTGGCCGACGCCGAGGCCGTCGGCGGCGCGCTGCTGGAAGCGCTGGCGCCGGAAGCCCTGGCGCCGGAGGCCCTCGACAGGGTGCTGGCCCGGCTCGATGACGAGGCGCCGGAGGAAGACGCTCCCGAAGCGCCCGGCGCCGGCGGCTTGCCGGCGCCCCTGCGGGCCTATCTGGGCGACGATCTCAAGGTCCTGGACTGGCAGCAGCTGGCGCCGGGTGTCGACAAGGTGCCGCTCACGCCCCTCTCGAATATCCCCTGGCGCCCGGAGGAAGCGGTCTGCCTGGTGCGCCTCCAGCCCGGCGCCGTGGCGCCGCGCCATGGCCACACGGGCAACGAAGTGACGGTGATCGTCCGGGGCGGTTTGGCCGACGGCAGCGGCGACTACGAGCTGGGCGATGCCTTGATCGTCGACGCCGGCGTCACCCATGCCCCGGTCGGGCTGCCCGGCGAGCCCTGCCTCTGCCTGGTCTACCTGGAAGCGCCGCTGCTGCCGATCGGCGACGATCACGTGGCGAGCATTTAGCCGGCTCCATGAGGCAGCTGCCCAAAGCAATTCCTCGAAAGTGCTTTGTGCTCGGCCTGGTGGTGGGGGTCGCCCTCTCGGGGGCTTGGCTCGTGGACGTCTTGGCGTGCCTTCTCCAAGAATGCTACGAAGACGACGCGGCCAGGCGGGCGGCAGCGCTTGTCGGAGACACCTTAGTCATGGCTTACGCGGTCTTGACCCTGGTCGCAGTTTTTCTGCCCGCCCTCCGCCTGCACCGGGCGTTCGCGATGCCAGTTGCCGCGGCCATTCCGTCTCTAGCGGTTGCGGCCGGGTTCACCTTCTTTCTCGTCGATCCGAAGATTGACAGCGCTACGGGAATTCTGGCGCTTGGACTTTGGTTCGCCGGACCATGGTTTGTTGCAGTTTTGATAGGCTTGGCGGTCTGGCCGAAGGCAAACGTCGGTGCGGCAGCCGTCGATATGACCTGCTTCGACTAGAGTCGCCGTCAGCCGTCTTTCTTGGTGCGGATGACCTGGGCGCCCTGCACGTGCTCGGGCAGGGGCTCGGGCCTGGCGCGCGGGTTGACGGCGCGGCGCGCGAAGCGGCCCTGGCTGATCAGGCGGTCGTACATGACGATGGCCCCGGCGGTGCCGACGTTGACGCAGAACTTGGTCGGGATCTTCACCAGGTGGTCGCAGCGCGCCTGCAGCTCCGTCGACAGGCTGCCGCGCTCCGGCCCCAGCACGTAGGCCGCGGCCTGGGGGTGGAAGAAGGAGGGCAGCTCCACCGCGTCCTCGGTCAGCTCCACCCCCACCAGGGCGCAGCCGCGCGGCAGCAGCAGCTCCTCCACCGAGTCGAAGGTGTAGAGCGGCAGGTGCTTGGCCGCGTCGGAGGTGTCGGAGAGCTTCACCTCCTGGGCGTTGAAGGCCGGCTGGATGGTGAAGAAGAAGCTGGCCCCGAAGGCGTGGGCGGAGCGCATCAGGGCGCCCAGGTTCATGGGCTTGCTGATCCGCTCGGCGCCGATGGCAAAGAATCCTCGCATGGCGGGAGAACTTGCATGGCCAGGGCTGGGGAGGCAAGCTGCTTCGCCGCTTCCGGCACCCCCCGATTTTCGCGATTTTCAAGTCATGTCTTCTGAACCCCCTTCGCCCGACCAAGCCGCCGCCAACCCTCTGCTCGTGGAGGTGACCCGCGGCACGCAGGTGGAGAGCCGCCACCGCGCCGCCCTGGCCGTGGTCGATACCGCGGGCAAGGTGGTGCTGGCCGCCGGCGACCACGAGCGCCCGGTCTACGCCCGCTCCGCCATCAAGTCGCTGCAGGCCATTGCCCTGGTGGAAAGCGGCGCCGCCGATGCCTTCGACGTCTCGGAGCCCGAGCTGGCGCTGGCCTGCGCCAGCCACAGCGGCGAGCCGCGCCACGTGGAGACAACTACGGCCTGGCTGGCGCGCCTCGGGCTGAGCGCCCACGACCTGGAGTGCGGCCCGCAGCTGCCGGGCTACGAACCGGCGCTGATCAAGCTGCTGGCCTCCGGCGGCACGGCGACCCGGGCGCACAACAACTGCTCGGGCAAGCACAGCGGCTTCCTGACCCTGGCGAAACATCTGGGCGTGCCGACCCGGGGCTACGTGAACTACGAGCACCCGGTGCAGCAGCGCATCCTCGGCGTGCTGGAGTCCATGACCGGCCTCGACCTGGGCGATGCACCGCGCGGCATCGACGGCTGCGGCATCCCGGTGGTCGGCATTCCGCTGGGCAACATGGCGCTTGCCATGGCGCGCCTCGGTGCGCCCGACGACCAGCCGGAGGCGCGCCAGGCGGCCTGCGCACGGCTGCGCAAGGCGGTGGCGGCGCATCCCTTCATGGTCGCCGGGACCGGGCGCTTCGACACCCGGGTGATGGAGCTGACCGGGGAAAAGGCGCTGACCAAGACCGGCGCCGAGGGCGTCTACTGCGCCGCCTTCCCGGAACTGGGCCTGGGCGCGGCCATCAAGGTGGACGACGGCGCCGGGCGCGCGGCGGAGATTCTCATGGGCCGCCTGCTCAGCCACTTCGGGATTCTGGACGCGGCCCAGGCCACCGCTCTGGGCGGCCTCTTCACCGAGCCGGTGCTGAACCGCGCCGGCCTTACCGTCGGTGAGGTCCGTCCCGCCGCGACCATTCCCTTCTAGTCCAAAACCTGCCATCCGAGTTGAGGTGCAAGCGACATGCGAGCCATGACCTGCCGCGCCTGGGGCGGCCCTGAAACCCTGACCCTGGAAGACAGGCCCTTGCCGGAGCCGGGCCCCGACCAGGTGCTGATCGACGTCGCCGCCGCCGGGGTCAACTTCGCCGACACCCTGATGATCGCCGGCAAGTACCAGGAGAAACCGGACTTCCCCTTCTCGCCGGGCCTGGAGATCGCGGGGCGCCTGCGCGCCCTGGGCGCCAACGTCAGCGGCCTGCAGGAAGGCCAGCGGGTCATGGCGCTGACCGACTTCGGCGGCTACGCCGAGGCGGCGCTGGCGCGCGCCGGCGACGTCTACGCAATTCCCGAGAGCCTGGACGCCGAGCGCTTCGGCTGGGCCGAGGCCGCCGGCTTTCCCATCACCTACGGCACCGCGCACTGCGCCCTGCGCTGGCACGCCGACCTGCAGCCCGGCGAGGTTCTGCTGGTGCACGGCGCGGCCGGCGGCGTCGGCCTCGCCGCCGTGGAAATCGGCAAGGCCATCGGCGCGACGGTCATCGCCACCGCGGGCGGAGCGGACAAGCTGGCGGTGGCGCGCAGGCACGGCGCCGACCACCTGATCGACTACCGCGAAGAGGAGATCCGCGAGCGGGTGAAGGAGATCACCGCCGGTAAGGGCGCGGACGTGGTCTTCGATCCGGTCGGCGGCGACGTCTTCGACGCCTCCCTGCGCTGCATCGCCTGGTCGGGGCGCCTGCTGGTCATTGGCTTCGCCGCCGGGCGGGTGCCGCAGATCCCGGCCAACATCCTGCTGGTGAAGAACGTGGCGGTCATGGGGGTCTACTGGGGCTCCTACCGCAAGCACGCGCCGGAGCGCCTGGCCGAGGAATTCCGCGAGCTGTTCCACTGGGTCGAGACGGGCCTTCTGAAGCCACATGTTTCACATATGCTTGACCTCACGCAGGCCGCCGAGGCCATGGCATTGCTGCTGGAACGGCGCTCCACCGGCAAGGTGGTCCTGACCACCGGCGCGGCCTAATATCCAGGACTTCGGGACTTCCCTTTCTGAGGGATTGAGCGAGAGCGCCGGCCGGCCCGCGCGGCGCGCGTCCTTCCCGTCATTGACGAAGCCATGACCGACAACGTTCGCGACCAGTACGAAGCCTATCCCTACCCCTCGCGCGACCCGGCCGAGGAAGCCAAGCGCCTCGTCGTCGGGTCGCCGAGCAACCTGCTGGAAGTGAACCACTACCTCTTCGGCGGGCGGCGCGACTTCGCCCGGCCCTTCCGCGCCCTGGTGGCCGGCGGCGGCACCGGCGACGCCACCATCATGCTGGCCCAGCAGCTCGCCGATGCGGCCGGGCCGGGGGGTACGGCAGGGGAGGTGGTCTACCTGGATCTCTCGACGGCCTCGCGGGGGATCGCCGAGGCGCGCGCGGCCGCGCGCAAGCTCACCAACGTCCGCTTCGTCACCGGTTCCCTGCTCGACCTCGCCAGGCTGGATCTGGGGACCTTCGACTACATCGACTGCTGCGGCGTGCTGCACCACCTGGCCGAGCCCGAGGCGGGCCTGGCGGTACTGACCGATGCGCTGGCCCCCGACGGCGGCATGGGTCTCATGGTCTACGGCACCTACGGGCGCAGCGGCGTCTATGCCCTGCAGGACGTGCTGCGCAAGCTGACCGGCGGTCTGCCGCTGGCCGCGCAGGTGAGCTACGCCCGCCGCCTGCTGAATAGCCTGCCGGCGACCAACCTCTTCGCGCGCAACCCGGTGCTGCGTGACCACAGCGGCAGTGACGCCGAACTGGTCGACCTGCTGCTGCACACCCAGGACCGTTCCTATACGGTGGAGCAGATCGCCGAGCTGGTGCGCGGCGCGGGCCTCAATCTCATTTCCTTCATCGAGCCGCTGCGCTACGAGCCCGCCACCTACATGAAGGACCCGGTGCTGCTGCGCCAGCTCGCCGGCCTCTCGCCCGAAGGCCGTGCCGCCGTCGCCGAGAAGCTGGCCGGCAACATGAAGACCCACGTCTTCTATGTCTCCAAGCGCCCGCCCGCCGATACCCTGGCCTGGCCGGAAGGGCCGGAGGCCATCCCCTGCCTGCGCGTGCTCGACGGCGCGCAGCTCGCCAAGGCGGTGCAGCGCGATCTGCTGCTGAAGGGGGAGTTCGACGGCCTGGCGCTGAAGTTTCCCTTGCCGCGCCTGGCCACCGCGGTGCTGCCCTGGATCGACGGCAAAACCACCCTGGGCGAAATCCAGGGTGCCTTGCAGAACCTCGACCCGCGCCAGGACTGGGACCACTTCAAGGCCCAGTTCGACCAGCTCTACCAGGTGCTGGGCGGCCTCAACCACCTGCTGATCCGCTACGCGCCGGAGTGACCCCGGGCGCCTGTTCGCGGGACCCGGAAATGCAAAGGGCGGCTCACCGGGAGCCGCCCTTTATGTCGTGGCCGTCAGGCCTGCCGCCGGTTGACCCGTAGCGGAACGGGGATCTGACGTAGTCAGCTTGCGCCGTGCTCCAGACCGATGTCGCGCAGCAGGCGACGATCCAGATGGCGAGTGGCCTGAGCCAGCTTCTGGGCCTTGCGCTCGGCCACATAGGCGTCACGCAGGTCGAGAACGAAGTCGTAGGCGGCGATGAAGGCGCGGCCCGCCAGGTCCACGACCGCCTGGCCGGGCATGTAAGGACGAGCCGTGTAGATCATGTTGGCCATGGTCCTGTCTCCTTTGCTTTGGCGGTCCGCTTCGGCGTGGCTGGAAGCCAACGCTCTGCCCGGGCCACCGGTTGTCCCAATCTCTTGAGGGGGAGATAGGCCTTTATTTGAACAGAGACAAATGCCGCCTGATCAGGAGAACTATGCGGCGATCGCATAGCTCGAATTCATATTAACTTAATAATTTCAAATAGTTGTCGCGTTTAGGACAAAACGGGTCGGAGGCGTTCCAATGCCTCACCTAAACGCCGCGGGGAGCCTGCGAAGCAGAGCCGCAGGTGCCCCTCGCCGCCTGGTCCGAAGGCCGATCCGGGGGCCAGGCCGACCCCGGTTTCGGTCAAAATCCGCTTGGCGAAGGCCAGGCTGTCGTCGATCCCCTCGACCCGGAAGAAGCAGTAGAAGGACCCGGCCGGGCGGACCAGGCTGACCCGGGGCAGGGCGGCCAGCCCCTGGAAGACCAGCTCGGCGGCCTGGCCGCAGCGCGCCACCAGGGCCTCGACGAAGGGCTCGCCCTCGCCGAGGGCCGCCAGGCAGCCGTGCTGCAGGAAGCTCTGCCCGCCGGAGGTGTTGTACTCGATGAGGTTGCCGAGGACCGGGCCCAGGGCGGCGGGGTGGACCAGCCAGCCCTGGCGCCAGCCGGTCATGCACCAGGCCTTGGAGAAGGAGTTGACCACCACCAGCGGGTCCTCGGGCGCGGCGAGCTGCAGGAAGGAGGGCGCGACCCCGGTGGGAAAGCGCGCCGGGTCGAAGACGAAGCGGTGGTAGACCTCGTCGGCGATCAGCCAGATGCCGCGCCGGCGGCAGAACTCGAGGATGGCCTGCTGCTCGGCCTCGCTGATCACCCAGCCCGTGGGGTTGGAGGGGGAGACCAGGAAGATGGCGGCGGTCTTGTCGTCGCAGGCTTCGAAGAGGCGCTCCAGGTCCAGCGCCACGCCGCCTTCGGGCAGCACGGTCATGGGCACGGTCTTCACCTCGCCGCCGGCGATCTGCGCGGCGGAGAGCACGTTGGGCCAGACCGGCGTCGGCGCCACCAGGTTGGCCCCGGCGGTCAGCACCGCCTGCAGGGTCAGCATGATGGCGTTCATGCCCGAGGAGGTGACGGTCACCCGCTCCTCCGCGACGGCGGCGCCGAAGTGGCGCGCCAGGTAGCCGGTGAGCGCCCGGCGCAGCGCGGGCAGGCCGCGCTTGGGGGTGTAGTAGGTGTGGCCTTCCTTCAGGGCGCGGCTCGCCGCCTCGCTGATGAAGGCCGGCGTCGGCTCGTCGCCCTCGCCGACGTAGAGCGCGATGAGGTCGTCGATCTCGAAGCCCATCTGCCAGACCTCGACGATCTTCGAGGGCTCCAGCGCCGCCGCCACAGGATTAAGCGACGGCCGGGAGGGAAGGTCGCTCAAGCGGTGAGCTCCGGCAGTTCGTGGTAAAGGTCGAGGGCTTCCGGGTTGGCCAGCGCTTCCTTGTTCTTCACCTGGCGGCCGTGCACCACATCGCGCACCGCCAGCTCGACGATCTTGCCGCTCTTGGTGCGCGGGATGTCGGAGACCTGCACCACCTTGGCCGGCACATGGCGCGGCGTGCAGCCGTTGCGGATCTGCGTCTTGATGCGCTTGGTCAGATCCTCGTCCAGGGCGATACCCGGACGCAGCTTCACGAAGAGCACGACGCGCACGTCGTCTTCCCAGTCCTGGCCGATGACGATGGACTCCTCGACCTCCTCCAGCTTCTCGACCTGGCGGTAGATCTCCGCCGTGCCGATGCGCACGCCGCCGGGGTTCAAGGTGGCGTCGGAACGGCCGTAGACGATGATGCCCTGGTGTTCGGTCAGTTCCACGAAGTCGCCGTGGTGCCAGATGTTGGGATAGGTCTCGAAGTAGGCGGCGCGGTAGCGCGCGCCGTCGGGATCGTTCCAGAAGCCGATGGGCATGCAGGGGAAGGGCTTCACGCAGACCAGCTCGCCCTTCTCGCCGGTGACCGGCTTGCCGTTGTCGTCATAGACCTCGACCGCCATGCCCAGGCAGCGGCGCTGGATCTCGCCGCGCCACACCGGGCCGATGGGATTGCCGCCGACGAAGCAGGAGATGATGTCGGTGCCGCCGGCGATCGACGACAGGCAGATGTCGTCCTTGATGTGCCGGTAGACGTAGTCGAAGCCTTCGGGCACCAGCGGCGAGCCGGTGGAGGTCAGCAGCTTCAGGCTGGACAGGTCGTGGGTCGACTTGGGGTCGAGCCCGGCCTTGTTGAGGGCGTCGATGTATTTCGCCGAGGTGCCGAAGAGGGTCATCTTTTCGGCGTCGGCAAAGTCGAAGAGGATGTTGCCGTCGGGCGCGAAGGGCGAACCGTCGTAGAGCAGCAGAGTCGCCTCGCAGGCCAGGCCGGAAACCAGCCAGTTCCACATCATCCAGCCGCAGGTGGTGAAGTAGAAGACGCGGGCGCCCGGCTTCACGTCGCACAGCAGCATGTGTTCCTTCAGGTGCTGCAGCAGAGTGCCGCCGATGCCGTGCACGATGCACTTCGGCTTCCCCGTGGTGCCGCTGGAGAACATGATGTACAGCGGCGCGTTGAAGGGCATGCGCGTGAAGGCGATCTCGCCGGCCGGGTAGGGCGCGATGAAGTCTTCCAGGGTGACCGCCCGGTCGATAGAAGAGACGTCGGGTTCGGCCTCGATGTAGGGCACCACGACGATCTTGGTGAGGCTCGGCAGCTGGGCCGTGAACTCGGCGATGCGCGGACGCGAGTCGATGGTCTTGCCGTTGTAGTAGTAGCCGTCGGGGCAGAACAGCACCTTGGGCTCGATCTGGCCGAAGCGGTCCAGCACGCCCTGCACGCCGAAGTCCGGCGAGCAGGAGGACCACACCGCGCCCAGCGAGGTGGTCGCCAGCATGGCGATGATGGTCTCCGGCATGTTCGGCATGAAGCCGGCGACCCGGTCACCGGGGCCGACGCCCTCGGCGGCCAGCGCTTGCGCCGTGCGGGAGACCCGCTCGTAGAGCTCCCGGTGGGAGAGGCGGCGCTTGACCTTGTCCTCGCCCCAGAACACCAGGGCGTCGCTGTCGTCGCCGGGGTTGTTTGTGGGGCGGCGCAGCAGGTTCTCGGCGAAGTTGATCCTGGCTTCCGGGAAGAACGCCGCGCCGGGCATCTTGTCGGCGTCGGTCACGACCGGGCCGCGTTCGGGGTCGGCGATGACCCCGCAGAAGTCCCAGACCGCGGACCAGAAGCCCTCCAGGTCGCCGACCGACCACTCGTAGAGGTCGTCATAGCCGGTGAAGTCCAGGCCCTGGTCCTGCTTCAGCCACGCCATGAAGGCGGTCAGGTTGGCTTCGGCGACCCGCGCATCGGAAGGCTGCCACAGGGGGCTGGTTTTCTGGGGTCCGGTCATCTTGCGCTCCCTCGTTGCCCCCGGATTTTCGCCCTTCGGGCGCCGGGAGTCTTCATTGGCGGGCGTCAGTATGGCCAAGCGCCCGGGAACGATCCAGCGATCGCCCGCGATGCCGCCCGGCCGGGCTGCAACCCTCGTAGTGTTCGCTCCTGGTTTATGGTGCACTGCAGCAATTTGCAAGCGCATCATGGTGGTGTCGGGAGGCTGAGAGGAGCCTGCGGCGGTCCGGCGCCCCGGCAGGGCCGCATGGCTGTTCTGCAGGCCTGGGGGTGGTGGCGATTTCGGACAGACCCTAAAATGGCCGGCGAATGTCCTCCTCACGATCCTTCCTCCAGCGCGGCCGCCCGCTCTCCGCGCCGCTGCAGGGCGCGGTCTACATGATCGCGGCCGCCTTTCTCTTTGCCACCATGAACGGGGCCATCCGCCTGCTGGGCGACGGCGTCGCCTCGGGGGGCGCGGGGGGCATGCATCCCTTTCAGATCGCCTTCTTCCGCAACCTCTTCGCGCTCAGCTTCATGCTGCCCTGGCTGGCGCGCAACGGCCGCGCCGGGCTGCGGACGGAGCGCCTGAAGACGCACCTCTGGCGCGCCGTCTTCGGCCTCAGCGCCATGCTGTGCTGGTTTTCCGCCGTGGCCTACCTGCCGCTGGCCGAAGCGGTGGCGCTGAACTTCACCGTGCCTTTCTTCGCCACCGCCGGCGCGGCGCTGGTCCTGGGCGAGGTGGTGCGCGCCCGGCGCTGGACCGCCACGGCGATCGGCTTTCTTGGGGTGCTCATCATCGTGCGGCCGGGCTTTGCCGAGATCACGCCGCTGATGGCTCTGCCGGTGGTCGCCGCCTGCTTCATGGCCTGCTCGGTGCTCTTCGTGAAGTCGCTGTCGCGCACCGATGCGCCGGTGACCATCGTGCTCTACATGAACCTGCTGCTGACACCGCTTTCCCTGGGCCCGGCGCTCTTCGTGTGGCGCTGGCCGACCCTGGCGGAACTGGGCCTCGGTGCCGTCATCGGCGCCTGCGCGGTGACGGCGCACATCTTCTTCACACGCGCCTTCTCCCGCTGCGACGCCTCGGCGATCATGCCCTTCGACTACGCGCGCCTGCCTTTCGTCGCGGCCATCGGCTACTTCCTCTTCCGCGAGGTGCCGGACGCCTGGACCTGGGTCGGCGCCGCGGTCATCGCCGGCGCGGCCATCTACATCGCCCAGCGCGAGGCGCGGGTGGCGCGCGAGCGCCCGACGCTCAGGGCCGGCGCCGAATCGGTGCAGAACCGCCCATGACTTCCCGGCGCAGATTCTCGGGCGCCGCCGCCGCGGCGCGGGTCACCGGCGCCTGGCTGCGGCTGTCGCCCAACCACCGCGGCGCCCTGTGGATGATCGCCGCCAGCCTGGGCTTCACCATCAACTCGGCCATGGTGAAGACCTTGGTGGGGGAGGGGCTCGATGTCTTCCAGATCGCCTTCGCCCGGGCGCTCTTCTCCTTCGCCCTGGTGCTGCCCTTCCTGCTGCGGGCCGGGCCCAGCGCGCTGCGCACCCGTCATCCCGGCCTGCACGGCATCCGCGCCTTCGCCGGCGCCGCCGCCATGGTCTGCGGCTTCTATGCCGTCGGGCAGCTGCCGCTGGCCGACTTCACGGCGCTGAGCTTCACCCAGCCGCTCTTCGTCACCCTGCTGGCGGTGCTGATCCTGGGCGAGGTGGTGCGCTGGCGGCGCTGGCTGGCCACGGCGGTCGGTTTCATCGGCGTGCTCATCATGGTGCGGCCGGGCGCGGCGACCTTCGACCCGGCGGCCCTCGTCGCCCTGGCCTCGGTGCTCGGCATCGCCGTCGCGGTGACCATGGTGAAGCGCCTGCCGGAGGGCGAAAGCCACGCCACCATGCTGGCTTACTTCTGCCTCATGTCGCTGGCGATCACCGTCCTGCCGGCGCTGATCTACTGGACGCCGCCAACCCTGGAACAGTGGGGCCTGCTGGCCGCGGTCGGCTCCCTGGGCGTGGGCTCCCAGGCCATGATCATCCGCGCCTACCGGGCGGGCGAGGCCAGCTTCGTCGCGCCCTTCGACTACCTGAAGCTGATCCTCGCCGGCCTCATCGGCTTCTTCTTCTTCTCGGAACTGCCGGGGCCCTGGACCCTGGTCGGCGCGGCGGTCATCGTCGGCGCTGCCTTCTACATCGCCCACCGCGAGGCGGCCCTGACGGGCGTGCGGACGGCGGCCCGGCGCAAACCGCTGCCGCCGCCGGCCACCTGAGGCACGGCCAGGCGATCATCCGCGAGAAGGATTCAGGTCTCCGCGCCGCTCTCCGGCTCGCGGCTCTGCGATACAGGGGCCGGCGGGCGCAGGCCCAGGTCGCTCAGGCGGCGGCGGGCGGCGCTGCGGTGGCGCTCCTTGATGTTGCCGGAGACGATCCGCAGGGTGGCGAAGAGCACCGTGGCGTCGTCGGTGAAGCCCAGGCCGGCGATAAAGTCGGGGATCATGTCGCTGGGCACCACGAAGTAGGCCAGGGCGGCCAGCAGCATGGCCTTTACCGGGCGCGGCGTGCGCGGGTCGAAGGCGCAGTAGTAGGCGCTGACCGCTTCCTCCAGGAAGGGCAGCTGTCCGAAGGAGCGCCGCAGCTTCACCCAGAAGCCCTTTTCCACCTTGGCCGCGTTGCGCTGCATGACGCGGGGATCCTGGTTTTTCGGATCTTCCGGCGCGGTGTAGGGCACGAGCTCGCGCCCTCTGCGAGGGGTCGTCATGGAGAAAATATGGGGGCTCCATCACGGGTTAACAAGCCGCAGGTCCCCGCCCCGGCTGGTCCGAAGGGGCCCGATGGTGTATGTGAGGCCCTGGCGAATCGAGAGGACGCGATGCTGGAAAATGCGCCGCCGCTGCTGCGGAACTTCTGGTACCTGGCCCTGCCGGGCAAGGACCTGCCGCGCGGCGACACGGCCAACCTGACCCTGCTGGGGGAGCCGGTCCTGATCTGCCGTGGCGACGACGGCGCGGTTTTCGCGCTGCGCGACATCTGTCCGCACCGGGGCATCCCGCTGTCCTACGGCAGCTTCGACGGTGCCGAGGTGGCCTGCTGCTATCACGGCTGGCGCTTCGGCGCCGACGGCCGCTGCAGGGAGATCCCCTCGCTGACGCCCGGTCAGGAAATGGACGTGAGCCGCATCCGCTGCGGCGCCTATCCCTGCCGCGAGGTGCAGGGCAACATCTGGGTCTACCTGCCGGAGAAGTCGGCACGCCTGCCGCAGGCGGACATCGAAGACCTGCCGGCGCCGCCCGAACTGCCGAACTTCGGCGACAGCGCGCCGCAGGTCTCGATCTCCCAGGTCTTCGACTGCTCCGCCGACACCGCGGCCTTCGGCCTCATGGACCCGACCCACGCGGCCTTCGTGCATACCTCCTGGTGGTGGAAGAAGAACGCCACCAAGCTGCGCCTGAAGGAAAAGCACTTCGAGCCGGCGCCGCTGGGCTGGCGCATGAAGCGCCACGCGCTGCCGCCGCAGAACCGGGTCTATCACGTGCTCGGCAAGGGCGTGACCACCGAGATCACCTATTCTCTGCCGGGCCTGCGCGTCGAGCTGATCGACGGCGACAAGCACCGCGCCGCGGGCCTGACCGCCATCACGCCGATCAACGACAGCCGGACCGTGGTGCATCAGGCGCTCTACTGGACGCTGCCCTGGACGGCGCCCCTGAAGCCGCTGGCGCGCTATCTCGCCAACGTCTTCCTGACCCAGGACCGCCGCGTGGTCGACATGCAGCAGGAGGGCCTGGCGCACAATCCCAGCCTCATGCTGATCGACGACGCCGACACCCAGGCCAAGTGGTTCTACCGCCTGAAGCGCGAATGGCTGCGTGCCGCCGAGGAAGGCCGCCCCTTCGAGAACCCCATCAAGGAATGCACCCTGCGCTGGCGCAGTTGAGTGCCATGTCGTCGTTCCATCACCGGTGGCCTTGTGTGGGTCACAAACGCCGTTGTCGTCCCGGGGCTTGTCCCCGGGACCCATTGCCGTCAGCGGCCGGCGATGGCCCGCCGGATTTATGTCGACGAGGTTGATGGGGCATTGGGTCCCGGCAACGAGTGCCGGGACGACAGTCTCGGGGGTGGCAAGGGCTAGACAAGATGCGCTGACGACCGCCGGAATCGCTTGCGGTTGCCCGGCCGGTCTTCTCTCAGGACGAACGCATTCCAACATCCACATAGCGGCCTTCGACCAGGGCCGGGACGGCGGCGCTGACGTCTTCCTGGGCGGCCAGCTCGACGTCGTCGGGAAATCCGGCGGCGATCAGCTCCTGCCCGGAGCGGCTGGCGCGCAGGGTGGCGGGGATCTCGTCTTTCAGTTCCCGGTAGGCGGCCCTGGCGGCCCTTGCCTCGGGCGAAAGCGCGCCGTCGAGCCGCGCGATGACGGCGCCGGCGCCCAGCAGGTCCTCGATGGCCGGGCGCAGGGCGCCGCCGGGCCAGTGCTCGCCGCCGGCGATCACGGCAATGCGCTCCCCGGCCTGCTGCAGCGCCGCGGCCACGGCCGTGGCGTTGCGCAGGCTGGCGGCGAAGGCGCGCTTCTGCCCCACCATGGCCGAGAGCGCCGAGCCGTTGGGCGAGGGCAGCAGCAGGCGCGTGCCGGCCGCGAGGTGCTGCAGGGAAGCCGGTGACAGGCTCGGCCCGCCCGCAGCCTCGGCGCGCGGCTTGGCCAGCAACGCATCGCCTTGCCGGGCCGCCTCGTCCGCCCCGTACCTTTCCAGCGGGAAGGGCAGCACCTCGGCGCCGCGGGCGACGGCCACGTCGACGGAGGTGGTGAAGCAGAGCACGTCGAGGATGACGAAGACATCGCAGCTGTCGAGCAGCGCCGCCAGGCCGGCGCGGCCCCAGGCGAAGTCGATCTGCGGAGCGGTCATTGGACGTCCTCTGCGCTGCGTGGTGTTGCCTGGAAGTGCGGCAGCGGCACTTTCGAACATTTGCGCCGGGCCGTCCATGCCTCTTGCGGCCGGTGTGGGTCAGCCGGCCAGGGCCGCGCGGTGGCGATCGAGATGGGCCAGCAGGCGGTCGCGAACCAGGCGGACGCGCGGGTATTGCCGCACCCGCTCGGCGGTCAGCACGTGGAGCGGCAGCCGCCCCAGCTGCGAGCCGGGAAACCAGGCTTCAAGCTGCGCGGAGGCGTCGCCCATCAGGCTGGGCAGAAGCGTGACGCCGAGGCCCCGCTCGGCGGCGGCCTTGCGCAGGGCTGCGCTGTTGCTGCGCAGGACCACCTCCGCTTCCCGGGCGCCGCGGCTGAGCCAGCGCTGCGGCGCCACGTGTCCGCTGGTGTCGTCAAAGCCGATGAGGCGCTGCCCCGCGAAACGTTCGGGAGTCTCGGCGCGGCCGTAGCGTTCTTCATAGGCCGCTGCCGCGTAGACCCCAAAGCCGATGTCGAAGCTCGCCTCGTTCGCGAAGTCCTTGGCGATGACCGGGTCGAAGCGCAGGGCCAGGTCGCTTTCGCGGCGCGACAGCCCGGCGGCGGGCATGGCGGTCACGATCTCGACCGCGAGGCCGCGATGGCGCGACAGCAGGTCGGGCAGCAGGGTCTCGGCCAGCCAGACGGCGAGGAATTCCGGCGCGGTGAGGCGCACTTCCCCGGCCACCTGGACATGGCGCTGGGCGACCGACTGGTGGGCCGCGAAGATCTCGCTTTCCACGGCCTCGGCCTGGCGCAGCAGCAGTTGCCCCTTCTCGGACAGGCGGTAGCCGCCGCGGCGCTGGTCGAAGAGACGGGTGCCGAGGTCGCCTTCGAGGCTTTCCAGGTGGCGCCAGACGGTGGCCGGGGCCTTGCCGAGCTGGCGCGCGGCCACGGCCAGGTTGCCGCTGCGGGCCAGCGCCAGAAAATAGCGCAGATGCTCCCAGTTCTCCTGCATGGCCAGGAGGTTCCATTGCAAAAATGAAATATCTCTAGAATATAATTTTATTTCTGTTGCATGAAAAGCCTGACATAGACTGCGCGCCATCACGCCGCCAGAGGGCGGCCCCACTGCCCGTTGTCTGCCGCGAGGAGACCGATGTCCTGGCCAAGTAGTTTCATTCCCAGCGGCTTCCCAAGCGCCATCCGCTGCCTCGAGCCCCACAGGGAGGCCTTCCGCGCCTATCGCCTGAGCGGCAAGGGCTGTGACGTCTATTTCGCCACCTATGAGGCCGGCACGCGGATCGCGGCGCATTCCCACGCGACGGAGCGCCACGGCCTGATCACGCGCGGCGAGCTGATCCTGATCGTCGGCGACTGGGAAACCCGCTTTCCGGCGGGCAGCTGGTACCATATCCGGGCGGGCCAGGAGCACGCCGCGCGCTTCGAGGTCGAGACCGAGGAGATCAAGCTGGCCTTCGCCTGAGGCGCCGCGCGCAAAAAAAAGAAGCGGCCCGCAAGGGGCCGCTTCGCTCGAAGGGGTTCGGGGTGCCGGGATCAGCCGTTGACCGCCTGCTCCCAGGAGGCGTCGGGGGGCGCTTCGCCCTCGTCCGTGCTCTCGGCCTCGGCGGCAGCCTCCGGCGCCTCGTCGGCCAGGGAGGCCTTGCGCTGGGCCTCGGCCTTCTCCAGTTCGCGCGCCAGGTCGCCGACCCGGCGGATGATCTCCTTCACCGTCGGGGCGCCCTCGTCGCCTTCGCCCTCCGCCTCGGGCTCGGACTCCCCGGTTTGGGCGGCCTCGGGCTCGCCTTCCGCCATTTCGACCGTTTCGGCCTCAAGGGCCTCGGAGGCCTCGGTTTCGGCGGTTTCGGCTTCCATCACCTCAGGTTCGGCCATCTCGGGCTCGGTCATTTCAGGCTCGGCCATCTCGGGCTCGGCCATCTCCGGTTCAGCCATCTCGGCGCCGTCGCTTTCGGCTTCGTCGGTTTCGGCCAGGGCCACGGGGTCGTCCTCGAAGGCTACGTCCTCCATCGCCGCTTCCGGGGTGGTCTCGAAGGGCTCGGCGGGATCCGCCTCGGCCATCGCGGCCATGTCGTCTTCGCCGGCCATGTCGTCTTCACCGGCCATGTCGCCGGCGTCTTCCGTGACCGCTTCCTCCATGAGCGCCTCGGCGGCGGCCTCCTCGGACATCATCTCCTCGGCGGCCATCTCCTCGGCGGCCATGTCTTCTTCGGCGGCCATGTCTTCCGCCGCGGGCTCCTCGGCGGGGGCCTCCCCGGCCACCTCGATCATCTCCGCCGCCGCGGCTTCCTCTTCGGGCGCCGCCTCGATGATCAGCGGGGCTTCGACCTCCTCGCCGGCCGGCTCTTCCGGCTCCACCACGGTGTCCAGGATGGGGGCGTCCAGGGACGAGGTTTCCGCCACTTCGGCCGCCTCGGCCGCGGCGTCGCCGGCCCCGGCGTTCGCGACCCCTGGGTTCTCAACCAGCGCGCTGACGCGCGATTCCAGGTTCTGCAGGGTTTCGGTGAAGGTCTTCTGCTCGATCGACTGCAGCACCGAGTGCAGCATGCTGCGCAGCTCCTCGTTCTCCTGGGAGAGGCGCTGGTTTTCGGCGATCTGGCTTTCGATCTCGCTGCGCGCCGCGGCGAGCTGCGCCTCGATCGTCTCGATCAGGCCGATCACGCGCTCGCTGTAGTGACGCTGCTGTTCATCCATCAGGCCGAACCGCTCTTCGGCCGCTTCGACTCGCTCACGCAGGTCGTTGATTTCAGTCATGTCCTGGGGAACCCCTTAACTGGTGACCCCCCGAGCCTGCCAGGAAAAGGTAAGCTTTTTCCTAATGGCAACCTTTCATTTACCACGGGTGTTAAGCTCCCTGGACGCGCGGCAAACGCGCGCCAGGGGGGAGGACGGAAAGGGGCGTTTCAGGAGGTGCGGCGTGCGCGCCGGGCGGCCTTGTCGCCCTCGACCAGTGTCCATTCGACCAGCTGGCGCAGCACCTTGCCCAGGGCCTCGTCGAAGGCGTCGATGATCACCGGCAGGCTGTCGGTCTCGGCGGTCACCTGGCTCTGGAAGGATTCCGAGGCGACGATGGTGCGCCGGGGCATCTGCACCAGCTTGGCGTTGATGCCGACCCAGGCCTCCGGCAGGCCGCCGTTGTAGTAGATCACTTCCAGTTCGCGCAGCTCCGACTTGAGGATGAAGTCGGCGCGCAGGCCCACGGATTCACGCCCGATGGAGACGATCTTGTCGGAGTTCTCGAAGGACTCGATCATCAGGGTCTGGATCATGACCGGCGCGCGGTCGGCCCAGCCGGAGCGGGCATAGTATTCCAGCTGCGTCGGGCGGCGCTGCAGGGCGATGCGGGTGGTGTTGAGCCCGGCGTTGGCCACCGGCGTCTCCAGGATCAGCTGCCAGTCCGCCCGTGGCAGGTCGCCGCGGAAGGTGCTCTTGGGGGTCAGTCGGAAGAGCTCCGGCGGCGGCCCCTGGCCCGGCACCGGCAGGCTGCAGCCCGGCGCCAGGGCCACCACGGGCAGTGCCGCGGCGGCGCGCAGCAGGCTGCGCCGCCCCCAGCCGGGCCGCCGGGGAACGCTGGAATCCAGCTCGCTCAAGGGGGTGTCCGCTTTATTGTCCGCCATAGCCTTGCTGTGCCTCATAGCCTTGCTGCTGATCTCCGAAGATGAAACGGGCGGGGTCGCGCTGCACCTCGGTGGTGACACGGTTCAGCACGACGATCAGGTCCCGGGCCTCGGTCAGCAGATTCGTCAGTTCGTAGAGTCCGGTGTTCGAGAAGTCGCGAATCGGCTCGCGGTTCTCGGCGATCATGGCCTCCAGCTCGCTGGTCGCGCCGCTCAGGTTCTTGGCGGTCACCTGCAGGCTGGCGATGAGGCCGCGGGCGTCCTCGGCCGTCAGGGCGACCTCGCGGTCGATGCCGCCGGCCATGTCCTCGAAGGCGGCCATGGTGGTGTCGGCGCGCTCGGTCAGGCGGGTGACGTTGCTGTCCAGCGAGGCGGCCATGGTCTCCAGGTTGCCTGTGGCGTCGCGCAGGTTCGCCATGGTCAGCGAGGCGTCCTCAATCAGCTGATCGATGTTGTCGCGGTTCTCGGCGATGGCGCCGGTGACCGCAGTCAGGTTGACGATCAGCTGTTCGACGTTCTTCAGATTGCGCTCGCTGAGCAGGGCCTGGGCGCGCAGCAGCAGGATGTTGACGTTCTCCAGAATCTCCGGCGCGTCCTCGAGTACCCGCTCGAAGGAGGAGGTGCCGGCCGGAATCTCCGCGACCTTGCGGCCCGCCGGCGGCTCCAGCGGCGGCGCGCTGGCCGAGCCGCCGGTCAGCTGCACGTAGCGCCCGCCGGTCAGGCCTTCCAGTTCCAGGGTCGCCTTGCTGTCGCTGCGTATCGGGGTGCGTTTCTGCACCTCGATGGTGACGCGGATGGCGGTCGGGCGATCGGGGTCCAGGTCGACGGAGATGACCTCGCCGACGCGCACGCCGCTGTAGCGCACCGCGCTGCCTTCCTTCAATCCCGTCACCGTCGATTCGAAGACGATGTCGTAGCGGGCGAACTCCTGCTCGAACTGGAACTTGGCGAGCCACAGCACGAAGCCGAGCAGCCCGAAGGCCAGCAGCAGCACGAAGAAGCCGACCATGATGTAGTTGGCGCGTGTCTCCATGACCTATCCCGGGATGCTCCTTCTATGCCCCTGGTTCGGGCGGCAGTTGTTCCGGCGCCGCGATTTCGCCGGCGCGCCCTTCGCTTTTTGCGGCGCTGTTTGCCGCGGCGCGCCCGCGCGGGCCGCCGAAATACTCCTGAATCCAGGGGTCCGGCTCGCGCATCAGTTCGTCGATGGTGCCCACCTTAACACGTTTGTCCACCAGGACAGACACCCGGTCGCAGATGGCGTAGAGCGAGTCCAGGTCGTGGGTGACCATGACCACGGTGAGACCCAGCGCGCGCTGCAGGTCGCCGATCAGGCTGTCGAAGTTGGCCGCGCCGATGGGGTCCAGACCGGCCGTCGGTTCGTCCAGGAACAGGATGTCGGCGTCCAGGGCCAGGGCGCGCGCCAGGCCGGCGCGCTTGCGCATGCCGCCGGAAAGCTCCGCCGGGAACTTGTGGGCCGCGTCGGGCGGCAGGCCGACCATGGCGATCTTCACCTCGATCAGTTCCTGGCGCAGGGCCGGCGGCAGGTCACTATGCTCCTTCATTGGCACTTCAATGTTCTGCGCCACGGTGAGGGAGGAGAAGAGGGCCCCGTCCTGGAACAGCACGCCCCAGCGCGACTGCATGGCGCGCCATTGACTGGACGACAGCGCGGCGACGTCTTCGCCGAACAGCACGATGCGCCCCGCGCGCGGCTTGTTCAGTCCGATAATGGTGCGGACCAGCACAGATTTGCCGGTGCCCGAGCCGCCGACCACGCCCATGACTTCGCCGGCGCGAACGGAGAAGTCCAGGTTGTCGTGGATCACCGTGGTGCCGAACTGCGTGCGCAGGCCGGTGACCTGGAGCACCTCCTCGCCGCGGCGGATGCGTCCGGAGCCGATCATATCCGGGCTGATCTGGCCGCTGCCGTTCGTTGTCGTCACGCCGCTGCCGGGGTCGCTCATCATCAGATCCCGATGACCGAGAAGAAGATCGACAAGAGGGCGTCGAGCACGATGACCAGGAAGATCGCCTCGACCACGGCACGGGTGGTCTGACGGCCGACGGACTCGGCGCTGCGCGAAACCTTCAGGCCCTCGTAGCAACCGATCATGCCGATGATGAAGGCGAAGAGCGGCGCCTTGATGATGCCGATCCAGAAGGTCCAGAGGGTGACCGCGTCGCTGAGCTGGCGGGCGAACTGAAAGAAGGAGATGTCCAGCACCACGGTCGCCATGACCGCGCCGCCCAGCAGGCCCATGAGGTCGGCGTAGAAGGTCAGTAGCGGCAGCACCAGCACCAGGGCGAAGACCCGCGGCATGACCAGCACTTCCATGGGGTCGAGCCCCAGGGTCTGCATGGCGTCGACCTCCTCGTTCACCTTCATGGTGCCGATCTGCGCGGTGAAGGAGGAGCCGGAGCGCCCGGCGACGATGATCGCGGTGAGCAGGATGCCCATCTCGCGCAGCACGCCGATGGCGACCAGGTTGACGGTGAAGATCTGCGCCCCGAAGCGCGCCAGCTGGTCGGCGCCCTGGTAGGCCAGCACCACGCCGACCAGGAAGGAGATCAGCCCGACGATGGGCAGGGCGTTGAGGCCCGTCTGCTCCATGTGGGCGATCAGCGGGGTAAGGCGGATGCGCCAGGGCATCAGCAACGAGCGCAGGAAGACGGTGACGGTCAGGCCCAGGAAGGACAGCAGCTCGGTGCCCTCACGCGCGATACGTACGGTCTCCCGCCCCAGGCGCAGGGTGACGGCGATGATCGGGTTGTCCGGTCGGGGCGGCGGCGGCAGCTCGACGTGCTTCTTGGCGATGGTGCCGAGCAGGGTCTCGATGGCCGGCGAGCTGCCGACCAGGGAGACTTCGGCGCCGCGCCGCTTCAGGTCGTCCAGGGTGCGGTCCAGCACCCAGGCACCGGCGCTGTCGATGGCGCTGCAGGCGCTCAAGTCGACGACGGCCAGGCGCGCGCCCTGCAGGTCCAGGGCGCGCAGCGCGTTGTCGTGGCGCGCCAGTTCCTGCGTTGTCCACTGGCCGGCGAACTCCAGGCGCAGGGTCTCGCCCTCGCGCCGCTGGTTCAGCGCAGAGGCCGGCCCGCTGCCGAGGCCCAGGTCCTCGGCGGCGCTCACGTCGCTCTCTGCCGGCTGTCGTGCGGCATTCCGGCTACCCCCTCATCGCCGTTTTGCTTGGCATATCATAGCTTAAGAGGCTGGATTGTCTCCTGCTTATGAGTAATCCCACACCGCCCCGCAGTTTCAGGCGCAGGCGACCGTGGCGTCATGGCGGACCGGGAAGTTCACCGAATTGGCGATAAAGCAGGTGGCGTGGGCCTCCTCATGCAGGGCTTCGGCCCGCTCGAGATCACTGCCGGGCGCCAGGGTCACCCTGGGGTGCAGCACCACCTCGGTGAAGCGCCCGCCGCGGCCTTCCTGCTGCATGGTGCCGGCGGCCTCGTCCGCGTAGGCGACGACTTCCAGCCCTTCCAGGGCCGCCAGCGCCAGGTAGGACAGCATGTGGCAGGACGAGAGCGCCACCAACAGCAGGTCCTCGGGATTGTGCAGCTTGGGGTCGCCGCGAAAGGCCGGGTCGGCCGAGCCGGTCAGGGAGGGCTTGCCCTCGAAGTCGGCGCGGTACTCGCGCGAATAGCTCTTGTAGTCGGCAGTGCCGCCGGCGGCGGCGCCGGTCCAGGTCAGCTTTGCCTGGTAGTGGTGATCCTTGGGGTGGGGCATCGGGGCGTTTCCTTCTTTACGCGACGCTGCTCATTGGGCGGCCAACTGCGCCGCCGCGGCGGTCATCTCCCGGTTCCAGGCGTTGGCCCGGCGGATCTCGGCGCGTTCGGACAGCAGGGCGCGGGCGACCGGCGCCGTGCCGGCCTTGACCGCCGCGTCGATCAACAGCTGCTCAAAGAGGTCGCGCTGGGCGTGGCTGCCGCCCAGGCGCCTCAGCGCCGGGCGGTGCGGCAGCAGGGTCTCCACCGCCTCGCCGTAGCGTCCGGCGGCGTGGGCCAGGATGGCCTCGCCCAGCGGCAGGCCGATGTCGCGGGCGACGCCCTCTTCCGTACCGTCTCCCCCCGCGAACTGGGCCAAGCTGTCCAGCAGGCCCTTGGCCTCGGCCGTGCGGCCCTTGGCGGCCAGCGCCATGATGTAGTGGGCGTCGGCGAAGATCAGCATGTGGCCGCGGCCCAGGGCCGCCGCCTTGTCGGCCAGCTCGTCCCAGCGCGCCCCCACCTCGACGCCGCGCTGCTGCAGGCGCCACAGCAGGGCGACGGCGTTGGAGATGTCGAGGTACTCCTCGGAGAGGTCGGCGCGCACCTTGGTGTCGTAGTGCGCCAGCACCTCCTCGACCCGGCCCTGGTCCAGCAGGAAGAGACAGCGGTGCCAGTAGACGTGGTAGGCGAAGTTGTTGCAGCCGTCCCAGGCGGGCTCCAGCCCGTCGATCCAGGGCGCGCCTTCCCCGGCGCGGTCCTGCATCTCCATGACGTGGGCGACGGCGTGGGCGGCCCAGATGTCGACGGGGTTGAGTTCTACGGCGGCCCGCCCGGCGGCCTCCGCGGCGGCGTAGTCGCCGCACTCTTCCAGGGCGAAGGCCTTCAGGCCCAGCACGTAGCCGTAGCCCGGCACGCCGTCGTCCCAGGCGTAGAAGGGCCGGGTGACCGAGCCGCGCATGGCCGGGGCATCGCCCAGGTAGAAGTGCAGGTACTGCGCCAGCTTCAACGCCAAGATGTCGTGCGGATGGTCGATCAGGATGGCGTCGTAGCAGGCCGCGGCGGCCCGCATGTCGCCGCCCAGCCAAGTGTCCAGCGCCGTCAGATGGTCCGTCTCGCGCGTCGTCAGTCCGTTCTCCGTGCCGGCCGCCGTGGCCTCGGCCAGGGCCTTGGCGGCGCGGGCGGCGAGGTCGCGTTTGGCGAAGAGCAGCAGGAAGCAGCCTTTCAGGCAGTGCGCCATCGGCATGCCCGGGTCCAGGGTCAGGGTTTCCTTCAGCCGGTCGCCGGTGGCCAGTTGAAAACTCAGATAGGCTTCCACCGTGGCGTCAAAGGCCCGCATCGCCTCGGCGCTGGCCGCGGTCTGCGGCAATCCCCTGATGTCGTGCTGCATGGTCTTTCCTGTCCCGGCGTCCTCGGCGGCGCTCACTCTAGGCCAAGACGGGGAGTCGCGTCGATTCTGTGCTTTCGGGGAAGGGTGCTAAGCTTCCCCGCAAGAACAACGATGAAGGGGAGGAACACCGTGGTTACGCCCTTGGCAAAGACGACGGAGCAGCCCCGCAAGTTCAACACCGCCGACATCGGCGCGCTGGCGCACCTCTACCGGGCTGAGGTCTACCGCAGCACGATCTGGCGCACCCGCCTGGACAACACGACCAACTGGTCGGTGGTGACCCTGGGCATCGCTCTGTCCATCACCTTCTCCTCCAAGGAGGCTTCGCCGGTGCCGCTGGTCCTGGTCGGCATCCTGGTGACCCTCTTCCTGATCCTGGAGGCCCGGCGCTACCGCTACTTCAACGTCTGGCGGGCGCGGGCGCGCTGGATGGAGACGCATTTCTACGCCCCCATGCTGCGCGAAGGCGACCTGCACACCGAGGAAGGCTGGCAGGACACCCTGGCGGCCGACTACCTGAAACCGCACTACCACATCACCTTCCTGCGCGCGGTGGGACGGCGCCTGCGCCGCAACTACGTCTGGATCCTGCTGATCCAGACCGTCGCCTACTCGGGCAAGATCGTTATCCATCCCGCCCCGGTCTCCGGCCTCGCCGAGCTGGTCGAGCGCGCGGCGATCGGGCCGCTGCCCGGTGAGTTCATGCTGGTCTGCGGGGTGCTCTACAACGCCGCCTGGATCGGCACCGCCCTGGTGACACTGCACCTGGACAAGATCAGCCACCGCGATTCCAAGGAGACCGCGGCGATGGGCTGAGCGGCCACCGCCGTGCCGCCGCCGCGGATCCGCGACAGCCATGCGTCTTGCGATTCTCAGCACCACCAAGCTGCCGAAGTTCCTGGGCGACGGCCACCCCGACGAGGCCTCTCTCTTCGCCGAGGACGACGTGCTGATCGGGGCGCTGGCCGCACGGGACGTGGCGGCCGAGCGCGTGCCCTGGCGCCGCGCGGACGACTGGAGCGCCTTCGACCTGGTGCTCGTGCGCAGCACCTGGGACTACATCGATGATCTTTCCGGCTACCTGAAGGTTCTGGAGGCCATCGCGGGCAGCGGCTGCCGCCTCGTCAATTCCCTCGAAACCATCAGATGGAACTTCGACAAGCGCTACCTGATCGAGCTGCAGGCGGCGGGCCTGCCGGTGGTGCCGACGGTGCTGTTGCCGCCCGGGGCCGATGTCTTCTCCTGCGCGGCGCACCTGGGTGACGCGCCGCTGGGCTACGTGCTGAAGCCGACGGTCGGCGTCGGCGGCTTCGGGACCCGGCGCTGCGCCGATGCGCAAGCGGTGGCGGCGGCCCTGGCCGAAGAGGCGGCGTCCCCGCAGATTCTCCAGCCCTTCCTCGAGGCCATCGCGACGGAAGGCGAGTGGTCCTTCGTCTTCGGCGGCGGCCGCTTTCTCTACGCGGCGCAGAAGACGCCCCGGGCCGGCGACTACCGGGTCCAGGTCATGTACGGGGCCGTAACCCGGGGGCGGGCGCCGGCGCCCGAAGACCTGGCCGCCGCCGAGGCCTGTTACCAGGCCCTGCCGGTGGCCGCAGAACTGGCGCGCATCGACATGGTGCGCCGGCCCGACGGCGGCCTTGCCCTCATGGAGGCGGAGCTGATCGAGCCGCAGCTCTACTTCTTCGACGTGCCGGAGGCCGCCGGGCTGGTGGCGGAGGCGGTGCTGTCCCTGTCCTAAAGGGCAACGGCCCCCGCCCCGTGGAGCGCCAGGCCGGTCAGCGCGGCGGCGGCCAGCAGGATCCCCGTCCCGACTTTGAAGCGGAACACCGCGAGCAGCGCCGCGGCGGCCAGGGCCGCGGCCGCCCAGTCGATGGAGGCGGGCTCGGGCAGGGTCAGGTCCAGGCCGAAGCCCTGGAAACGCCAGACCTCGCGGAAGACGACGTGCAGGGCGAACCACAGGGCCAGGTTCAGGATGACGCCGACCACGGCGGCGGTGATCGCGGTCAGCGCCGCCGACAGCGCCGGGTTGCCGCGCAGGCGCTCGATGTAGGGCGCGCCCAGGAAGATCCACAGGAAGCAGGGCGCGAAGGTGACCCAGGTGGTCAAGAGCCCGCCCAGGACCCCGGCGGCCAGCGGCGTCAGGGCGCCGGGATCGCGGAAGGCGCCCATGAAGCCGACGAACTGGGTCACCATGATCAGCGGTCCGGGCGTGGTCTCCGCCATGCCGAGCCCGTCCAGCATCTCGCCGGGCGCCAGCCAGCCGTAGGTGTCGACCGCCGCCTGGGCGACGTAGGCCAGCACGGCATAGGCCCCGCCGAAGGTGACCACCGCCATCTGGCTGAAGAACAGCGCGATGTCGCTGAACACGTTGTCCGGCCCCAGCAGCGCGAGCAGCGCGGCGGTCGGCGCCAGCCAGAGGAACAGCAGCAGCGCCGCGACCCGCAGGGTGCGCCGGCGCGTCGGCCGCGCGTGGTCCGGCACCTCCACGCCCAGGATGGTCGCGGCGTCGTCCACATGGCTGCTGCCGACGGCGCCGTGGCCACCGCCCCCGGCAAAGGCCCTGTGACCGCTCAACGCGCCCAGGGCGCCGATCAGGCCGGCGGTCAGGATAATGAGGGGGAAGGGCACGGCGAAGCCGAAGATGGCGACGAAGGAGGCCGCGGCCAGCGTCACCATGGCGGCGTTCTTCAGGGCCCGCCGGCCGATGCGCACCACCGCCTGCAGCACGATGGCGAGCACCGCCGCCTTGAGGCCGAAGAACAGCGCGGCCACCGCGCCGAGGTTGCCATAGAGCGCGTAGATCACGCTGAGCCCCATGATGGCGACCATGCCCGGCAGCACGAAGAGCAGGCCGGCCACCATGCCGCCGGCGGTGCGGTGCAGCAGCCAGCCGATGTAGACGGCAAGCTGCTGGGCCTCCGGGCCGGGCAGCAGCATGCAGAAGTTCAGCGCGTGCAGGAAGCGCGCCTCGCCCAGCCAGCGCTTCTCCTCCACCAGGATGCGGTGCATCACCGCGATCTGGCCGGCCGGCCCGCCGAAGCTCAGCAGCGCCACGCGGCCCCAGACCGCGACGGCCTCGCCGAAGCTGGGCCAGGCGCGGCCGTCAGCCCCCAGGCGCTCCGCTTCCACGGCTGTCGTGCTACTGGGCATCGCGGATCTCCTGCACGGCGCGCGGCCGGCCTTGGGTCTCGCCCGCCGCGTCGCGGGCCCATAGGTAGAAGGCATCGTAGAGTGCCATGGCGGCGTCGAGCTGCGCCAGGTCGTCCGCGTGGCGGCGTGACAGGCCCAGGCAGGCGGCGCGCAGTCCGGCGGACTCCGCCGCCAGCTCCGGCCGTCCGGTGTCGGCGCCGCGCACCACGGTGGCGAGGCGATCCAGCGCCGGGGTGGCGAGGCCGAGCTCCTCGACCAGGGTGTCGAAGGTGCAGCGCTCGCCGCGGTGGCCCCAGAAGGCGCCGTCGATGTCGAAGGCCGCGGCGCCGAAGCGCTCGGCCACCGCCGCCACTTCCGAGGCCGCGACGTAGAGGAAGACAGCGCTGGGATCGACGAAGCGGCGGATCAGCCAGGGGCAGGCCAGGCGGTCGACCTTGGGTCTCGCGCGGGTGACCCAGAGGGTGCGGCCCTGCGCGTCGCGCGGCGGCAGGTGGTCCTGCGCCACCAGCGGCAGGCCGGCGGAGATCCAGCCCTGGAAGCCGCCTTCCAGCACCATCGCCCGGGCGCCGCTGTGCCGCAGCCAGGCGGCGGCGCCCTGGCTGATCTTCAGGCCGCGCTCGCAGTAGACGACGACCTCCTCGCCCGCAAATTCGGCGGCCCAGTCGGCGGCGGCGAGGCCGGGACGGTTGAGGGCCGCGGGAACCCGGCGGGGGTCGGCGGCGAGGTCTTCCTCGATGCGCGCATCGATGATGCGCGGCGCGCCGGCGCTGCCGAGGCGGTCGAAAAGCTCTTGAGGTGGTATCAGTGTCTGGTCAGGCATGCGCGTTCCTTCCTTGAACAGGATGAGAACGCGATTCTTGGGCAAATGCCTGACGGGGAGATCGCGGACCCCCGAGGGCCGGGATTAAAACGCCAGTTGCGACTTAATGTCAAGTGAAGCTTCAGCGCCAGTAGACCAGGGCGTCTTGCAATTCGCGCGCATGGCAGGCCGCGGCCTCGGGGCCCTGGTCCGGGCCCGCGTAGCGCCCCAGCTCGTTCAGCAGCTGGAAGAAGCCGCGGCCCGGGATGCCGTCGCCCGCGGCATTCTTCTGGGCCCGGCTGACCGCCAGGGCCGCCAGCAGCGGGCGTCCGGCGGCGTGGTCGTCGCGCACCAGGGCCTCCAGCAGTTCTGTCAGGCGGTGGATGGCATGGGGGCCGGGAAAGGCGACGCGCCAGGCCAGGTCCTGGTAGGTGACCGTCTCGCCGGCTTTCGCGCAGGCCGCCAGCTCGCGGCGCAGGGCGGCGGTCAGGGTCTCGTCTTCGTCGGTCGGGGCGCTCATTCCCGGCAGGCTCCTTCAGGCTTTTCCTTCTGTGGCAAAACTGCCAAGTAGGGGCAAGCCTCTTCTTTGCCATTCGTTCTTCACCGCGGGGCGGGACCTTCTTCTTTTGCGCAGCTTCGATGTCATTATTCTCGGCGCCGGGGCCGCCGGCCTCATGGCGGCCATCGAGGCGGGGCGGCGCGGCCGCTCGGTGCTGGTGATCGAGAAGGCGAAGAAGCCGGCGGAGAAGATCCGCATCTCCGGCGGCGGGCGCTGCAACTTTACCAACCTCAACTGCGTTCCGGCGAACTACCTGTCGAACAATCCGCGCTTCTGCGTCTCGGCGCTGAAGCGCTACACGCAGCGGGACTTCCTCGCCCGGGTCGAGGCCGCGGGCATCGCCTGGCACGAGAAGACGCTGGGGCAGCTGTTCTGCGACGGCTCCTCGCAGCAGATCATCGACCTGCTGCTGGACGACTGCGCGGCGGCCGGCGTCGAGCTGCGGACGGAGACGACGGTGACAGAAGTCGAGAAGCGGGAGGCGCGCTTTCACGTCGCGACGGACAGGGGTGACTTCGACGGTGAGTCCCTGGTGGTGGCCACCGGCGGGCCGTCGATCCCGAAGATGGGCGCGACCGGTTTCGCCTACGAACTGGCGCGGCAATTCGGTTTGAAGGTAGTGCCGCCGCGGCCGGCGCTGGTGCCCTTCACCTTCGATCCGCTGGTGCTGGAGAAACTGAAACCCCTGAGCGGCGTCTCCACCGAGGCCGCGGTGTCCTGCGGCAAGACGCGTTTCCGCGAAGCGCTGCTCTTCACCCACCGGGGCCTCAGCGGTCCGGCGATCCTGCAGATCTCCTCCTACTGGCAGCCGGGGCAGGAAGTCGTCATCGACCTGCTGCCGGGGCGTGACGCCTTCGAAGAGCTGCGCCAGGCGCGCAGCGAGAAGCCGAAGCTGGAATTGCACAACGTCCTGGCGGAACTGCTCCCGCGCCGCCTCGCGCAGATGATCTGCGAAGAGAGTGGAATCGACGGAAGACTCGCCGACCTCTCCGACAAAAAGCTGCGCGGCGTGGCGGAGCTGCTGAACCGCTGGCACCTCAAGCCCGGCGGCACCGAGGGCTACCGCACGGCGGAGGTGACGGCCGGCGGGGTCGACACCGACGGGATCTCGTCCAAGACCTTCGAGGCCAAGAAGGTGCCCGGCCTCTACTTCATCGGCGAGTGCCTGGACGTCACCGGCTGGCTCGGCGGCTACAATTTCCAGTGGGCCTGGTCCTCCGGCCACGCGGCGGGGCAGGTGGTCTGAGTCGAGGGCTCTGGTCTCATCTCGGCATCGGGCCGCCAGAAAACAAGCGCTTGTTATCCTCAAACAAGGTCAACAGCGTTCGTGTGACCGCTCGCGCGCAGGGCCGAAGGCTGAGATCATCGCTGGTCACGAGCCACTGAACATGGCCAAGTTCTTCTATCGGATCTGAGCATTGCACCAGGCGGGAATCAGAGGTTCCGATGAAACAGGGCAGAACACACAGCCCTAAACCGGCGCGAACAGCCTCATAAACGGCTTGTGGTGTGTCGCATGTCAAGGAAGCGCGCTCTCCAACCTGCTCGCGCAGCCAGTCGGATGACCTGCCCGTCCCACCGGCCGCAGAAGAAAGGACCCAGTCACATCTGTCGTATCGTTCACTGCACAATGCTGCGGGATGATCCCGCACATATGACTCTGCCCCATACACGGCAAAACCGACCGGTCCGATCTTCTTTCGTCTGAGCCCACGCTGTTCGGGTGTCTTGTTGCGAACTGCGATATCAGCTTCATGCTTCAGCAAATTGAGGAATTTCGCGCCACTGAGCAGGACAATTCTCGGGCTGCCCTTCGCCCGGGAGAGAAAGGACGCCTGTCTCGCCAGGAACACGCTTGTCCAGTTCCCCGCCGCGATCCTGACAACCGGCCGGGGATCGAGATTGCTGCGCCACGCCTGGATCGATCTTGCGTGATCCTCCATGCCCTCAACCCGCTGAAGCAGAGCGCGCCCTGCTTCCGTCAAGGCCATGCCCGAATAGCGTCGATCGAATAAGGCAACGCCGAGGCCGGCTTCCAATTCGCTTATTCGCCTGCTGAGCGTCGGCGGGCTTGATCCGCAACTCCGGGCCGCCTGGCTGAGGCTGTCACACCGCGCCACCGCCAGAAACAGGCGGAGATCATCCCAATCGAGTGTTTCATATTTAGAATTCATATTTCGATGATGCTCATCATCTTTGTTGTGCGCAGGGTATAGTGTGGAGAAACACAGAATATTGAACGAGAAATCGTGGCGTTCATGGATTCTGAATCTGGAACATATCTGATCACCCTTGCCGCGATCAAACTTGGAAATGAAAGCAAGCTGGATGACTGCAAAACACGTTGTGATCGTTACTTTTGAGCCAGAGGCGGGGTCTGCCGATGAGTTTCATCGGCTGATGCAGTCCGTGAAAGCGGATCTGCCCAAAGTGAAAGGCTGCGACAGCGTACTGGTGCTGCGGCATGGTTCTGCAGAGACGCAGTACACGCTCGTCGAGGAATGGCAGGACGCGGCCCTGCATAGTGCGCACCTAGAGCGCATGGTGTCTTCTGGCGCATGGGCCAAGCTTGAGGCGCTGCTCAGCGCCCCGCCGTGCTCCGATTTCTACGTGCCCCTGTAGTCGACGCATCACGCCCGGCGGCAACAATTTCCAGTGGGCCTGGTTGTCGGACCGGCCGCTGGTGTGATGGCGACCGCACTTGTAATCCAGCGTTCTTGGCTTCATCCTCGGGCGTCGGTCGAAGCGCCAAGGACCAAGCGTCATGGAGCCTTTCACCTTCACCTGCCCCTGCTGCGGCGAGGAGATCACCGGGCTGCCCGACGTCGGCTACGATGCGCCCGCCTACTATCCGGGCGCGCCGGAAGAAGCGGAGACGCAGCAAGCCACGCTGACCTCCGATCTCTGCACCATCGCCGGCGAGGACTTCTTCATACGCGCGCTCTGCCTGGTGCCGATCCAGGGCAGCGACCAGGAATTCGGCTGGGGGGTCTGGGTCTCCCTGTCGAAGGAGAACTTCCAGCGCTACTCGGAAAGCTACGGCGATCCCGACCAGTCGAAGATCGGCCCGATGTTCGGCTGGTTCTCCAACAGGCTGCCGGGCTATCCCGACACCCTCAGCCTGCAGACCACGGTGGTGCCGCAGGACAACAACCAGCGCCCCCTGGTCTACATCAACGAAGTGCACCAGGATCACCCGCTCTTTGCCGAGCAGCGTGAAGGCATGCCGCAGGACAAGCTGGCAAAGCTCTACGCGGAGCACCTCTGCCACCGTTCCGGCTCGGCCTGATCCCGTCTAAGACCTTAGCTGCATTGACTTTATGATCGGGCGCGGCCGCCGTGGCGCTGCGGGCCGCGCGCACCCGGCGCGACCTTGGGCCGCAGAGAGATCATCCCCTTGCCGCTTGCCCGCGGCGCGGCTTTTGGCGAAACTCCGGCCCGCTCAACAGACCAAAGAACCGCCGCTTCAAGGCGCGCCGCCCTGTCAATCTCCTGGCAATTTCAGCGAGGCCCCCCTATGCCGAAGTTCAAGACCCTTGACGACCTGGATGTTGCCGGCAAGACCGTGCTGGTCCGTGTCGACTTCAACGTGCCCATGGCCGAGGGCAAGGTAAGCGACGCGACGCGCATCGAGCGCGCGGCGCCGACCATCAGGGACCTGACGGCCAAGGGGGCGAAGGTCTTGCTGCTCTCTCACTTCGGCCGGCCCAAGGGCAAGCCGAACCCGGAGATGTCGCTGAAGCCGCTGGTGACCGCCGTCTCCCAGGTGCTGGGCCAGGAGGTCGCCTTCGCCGAGGACTGCATCGGTGCCCCCGCCGAGGCGGTGGCCAAGGGGTTGAAGGACGGCGGCGTCGCCCTGCTGGAGAACCTGCGCTTCCACGGCGGCGAGGAGGCCAACGACCCGGACTTCGCCAAGGCGCTGGCGGCGCTGGGCGATGCCTACGTGAGCGACGCCTTCTCGGCGGCGCACCGCGCCCATGCCTCGACGGAAGGCGTGGCGCGCCTGCTGCCGGCGGCGGCGGGACGCCTCATGCAGGCGGAGCTGGAGCACCTGGCCGCGGCGCTGGAAAAGCCGAAGCGGCCGGTGGCGGCCATCGTCGGCGGCGCCAAGATCTCCACCAAGCTCGACTTGTTGGGCAACCTGGTGGCCAAGGTCGACATGCTGGTGATCGGCGGCGGCATGGCCAACACCTTCCTCAACGCCGTCGGCGTCGACGTCGGCAAGTCGCTCTGCGAGCACGACCTGGCGGAGACGGCGAAGGAGATCCTCGGCAAGGCCAAGGCCGCCGGCTGCGACGTGGTGCTGCCGACCGACGCGGTGGTGGCGAGCGAGTTCAAGGCCGGCGCGGCCAACGAGACGGTCTCGGTGAAGGCCGTACCGTCCGACAAGATGATCCTCGACTGCGGCCCGGCGACGGCCGAGCACCTGGCGCGGCGTCTCACCGACTGCGCGACCCTGGTGTGGAACGGCCCGCTCGGCGCCTTCGAGATCCCGCCCTTCGATGCGGCGACCAATTCCGTGGCCCAGGCGGCGGCGCAGCTGACCAGGGACGGCAAGCTGCTGACCGTGGCCGGCGGCGGCGACACCGTGGCGGCGCTGGCCCATGCCGGGGTGATCGACGACTTCTCCTACGTCTCGACCGCGGGCGGCGCCTTCCTGGAATGGCTGGAAGGCAAGACCCTGCCCGGCGTGAAGGTGCTGGAGGACGCCTAGGAGGTTCCAGACGCTAAATCATCGGCGGCAAGATCAGGCAGCGCACACCCTTCACTCTGTAGGAGTAGCCGCCTGCCGTTGACCGCCACTTCGGACAGACCCAAGCCCGGCCGTCCGGGATGTTTTGCTGCAGCACGTGGCGGTGCGGCGCCGCGAACCAGCGCCCCCAGATCTGCACCTTGAACTCGTTGTCCGGCGACAACTTCAAGGCGCCCGGTTGCACCGGATAGCAGTCATTCTTGTCGCAGCATTTCTCGGCGTCCAGGTTCCGAAGGCCTCTGAGCCAGTCGTTGGACGGATCTCCATCCGCAAAGGTGTCGTGGGCCCGGACCTGAGCCGTTCCGAGCGTCAGCAGGAGCGCCAGGAAAAGGCCGATCAAGCGGGCGGCGGTTGCAAAGGGAAGGCGGTTTCGCCGACCGATCGCCGGTTCTGTCGTCAACGCAGGCATGTGATCCTCCCAAAAGCTTCCGCAGCAGGCTGTGCCGTAAGAAAGACAAGCTTGGGTCATGTCCGTCGCGATCCGCGTCACGCGGACGTCTCGAAGGCGTCGCCGCCGCCCCGCCGGCGAATCTTTTGACGTGACGATGGTGGTTCCCGCCCACTAAGCTTGGCTCTACGTTGGGAGCCAGCCATGGCCCACTTCCTGCAGCTTTTCGGCGAGTTTCAGCTGACACGCGAAAACGGAGAGCCGGTTGCGCTCTCCTGGCGAGGGCAGGCGTTGCTCGCCTATCTCTCGGTTGTGTCCCGCCCCGTCCCTCGACAGGTTCTGGCCGAGATGCTGAACCCGGGGGGTGACGAGCAGGAAGCGCGCAAGGCCCTTCGTCAGACCGTGTACCTCTGCCGCAAGGCGCTGGCCGACGGCGAAGCGATCCGGGCCGACGAATGCGGCCTCACCTTGAGCAAAGACTGCCTGATGGCCGATGTGCGGCTGTTCGGGAACGCCATCGACCGCCGCGACAATGAGTCGCTGAATGCGGCGACCGAGCTGTATCGCGGGCCCTTCCTCGAGGGCTTCCGGCCGCCCACAGCGGCATTCGAAGACTGGCTTATTGCCCGTCGCGCCGAGTTCCTCGAGCAAGTGCTCGACGCCATGTTGAGCCTCGCAGCGTCACAGGCTGCGGCCGGACGACACAGCCTTGCCCTCGAACATGCGCGCCGGGCGCTGCACATCGATTCTTTGCGGGAGGATGCTCACCGCGAGGTCATGCGGTGTCTCGGGGCCATGAATCAGCGCAGCAGCGCTCTGCGCCAATACGAGACGTTGCGAAGTCTTCTTGCCGCAGAGCTTGACGTGGTGCCGGAGCCCGAGACGGAAGCGTTGCGGGAGTTAATCGCGCGCGGCAAGGAAGCCGGCGCGCGCTCGGACGACATGGCTGCGCCAGAGCGCGGTACAGGCAATGGGGCGGCTGGCCGGACGGTATTCAGGCCGATCCGCACGCGCAATCGGGGATGGGCTGCGGCCGCTTTTGCGGCGGCGCTCTTGCTTGTGTCGTTCAGTACGGCCTTCTGGTTTCTCGACCGGCAGCGGCCTCCCGCCAGCGACTTGCCGTCGGTCGCCGTCTTGCGGTTCGACAACGTGAGCGACGACCCGGCGCAGGACTATCTCGAGCGCGGCGTGGTCGAAGAGATAACGGCGATGCTGGCGACTCACCCTGGCCTGCGCGTCGTGGCGCGTGCGAAAAGCCTCTCCTATGACAGTGCGATCAACGCCGGGCGTCTGGGCGAAGAGCTGGGGGCTCAGTATCTTCTTGAAGGTGCCGTGCAGAGGTTCGGCGAGGCGGTTCACATTACGGCGCAATTGATCGAGTCCGAAACTGGCCAGCACGTCTGGGCAAGGCGCTTCGAGGAACAGGGGGCCGACCTCGCTACCTTGCAGCAGCAGATCGCAAGCAGAGTCTACGAGTCGCTTGTCGGGTTCACCGGTGCCATCGAGCGCCACGAGCAATGGCAGGCCTGGGCAAAGCCGCCGTCCAGCCTGCGGGAGAAGGACTATCTGCTGCGCGGCGAGCAGTTCTATTTCCAGTTCACTTACGAGGCACACACGCGCGCGCGGGAAATCTGGCGGGAAGGCCTGGCGAAGTTCCCGGATTCGGCGGGCCTGCGCCGCGCTCTCGCCGCCAGCTACCGCCACGCCGCCGAAGCCGGCTGGAGCGAGGACCCCGAGCAGGATCTTGCGAAGGCCTGGCAGATGGGTCGGGAAGCTTCTCTCGCGCCGCAGACCTCCCGCTTCGACAATTGGCTCAATCATTGGATGATGGCCAAGCTCGCTCAGTGGTGTAAGGGGGACTACGAGCTTTCCCTCGCCGAAGCCAAGGCCGCTGTTGAGTTGGTGCCTTATGATGCGACTTCGCGGGCGGACCTCGCCGAACTCCTGGCCAACTCCGGCAGGACCGGCGACGCGATCGAGTGGCTGCAGCAGGCAATGCGCCTCGATCCGAAAGGACCGGACTGGTACAAGGCCAACCTGGCCTGGGCCTACTATCTGGCCGGGCGGCATGAGGATGCCCAGGCGGAGCTTCGCAAGCTCAGCAAGCCAAGACACCTGCTGTCGGCCGCCGTGAGTGTCAGGCTCGGCAATCTTCCGGACGCGCGTGCATCCATCGTGGCTTTGCTGCAAACGCGAGCCGACTACACGATCACCGACGCGGCGCGACGGCCCCTGGTAGAGCCTCTCAAGCACTCCTGGCTCGAAGATCTCCGCGCGGCGGGGCTGCCAGATCAAGTGCCGCAATAGACAACCGATGTCTGCAGGTCGCGGGCGCCGCCGGCGGCGCCTTCCTGGAATGGCTGGAAGGCAAGGCCCTGCCCGGCGTGAAGGCGCTGGAGGACGCGGCTTAGGCCAAGCTCGGCCAGGCGCGCCGTTGCCTTGGACCGGCCTTCCGTGACAAACCAGCAGCTGCATCGGAACAATCGGATTGGGGAACCGATCCGATTGGTCTGACCAAGCTTATCCCGGAAAAGCTCTTTGATATCTGCCGCTTCCGGGCTGCGCCGACACGCGGAGTGACGCTTGCCGGACCACCTGTGCGGATCAAATCCGCGGCCGACGGGGTATCTCGCGGCGCGTTGCCCTCTTCAAGATGCAACAGCGACTCAACTTAACCTCTGGTTTCGTCTATGTTGATTGAGTCGCGTGCGCGCTGTCACCAGCAAGAGACATCCGGGGGAGGCGTTCTTGGGAAGCGGATCCGTGCGGACGACCTGGAAGTGCGCGATCGGTGCCCGCGCGGTTGCCGTCGTGCTGACGGTTTTTGTCGGTCTTTCCCTGCCGTCGACGAAAGCCCTTGCCGAGCCGCCCCCCGAATTGACGGTCCTCGCCGCGGATCTGCTGCGCGATCTCGACGATCACTTGGCGGCGGTTCCGGAAGAAGAAATTCCACAGGCCGTGCGTGAGGCCGCGCTGGCGATACTGCAGCGCGAAGACGCCTTCTCATGGCCCTTCACGCCGCTCGTTCCGAGAATATCGGGCGGCATGGAGGTTCTTGCGGCCGCCGGCCTCGCGGGCAGGGCAAGAGACATGGCTGCGGCGGAGAGCGCGCAGGTGCAGAAGGCCCTCGATGCCGCTGTCGTGGACAGAGACATGGCCGCGGCGGCAACGATCCTCTCCGGGATCGGCGGCGGCGCCGCACCCAACAGCGAGGCTCTCGGCGCCGTCCTTACGGTGGTGTTTCAAGGGATCATGGATCCCCGGACCTGGCCGCAGATCGAAACCCGCCACGAGTACGCCAGCCAATCCGGACCCCAAAGGATCCTTCTCGAATGGGACCGGGAGGCGCGCAGCTTCCGGCTGAGGATCAGCAACCTCCTGCCTGAAAAGGCGCCCGGCACCTGGTTTGAAGTCGAGGGGCCCGTCGGCGTGAAGCTGGCCGAAAATCCGGTTTGGTTCGAGGCGACCGTCCTTACACCGCGACGAACTTTCCGGCATGGCGTCGACGGCGAGGCCGGCGTCTCACAGGTCGCGGAGGCGGAAGCCCCCGCCGCCGCGCCTGGCGGTCTTGAGGACGAGATTGCGCGCCTCAAGGAAGAGATCATGTTCGCGTCCTGTGGTTTCGGAACGATCTGGAAGAATACGCAGACCGGGGAGCTGGTCTGCAAGACCGGCGGCCGTCCCCCGGATGGGCCCTTCGTATTCCACGACACATACGAGCCTGAAGCGGACGCAGAAGCGAAGAATGCAAGGCTGCGAGAGGAGCTTGCGGCGCTTGAGGACAGGCTCGCAGGGCAGGACCAGACCTCCCCGCCGGCCGACGGCCCGGACTGTGCAGCGCGGGCTTCCACCTTCGCCACGTCAGGTCCGGTCGTCTCTGCGGATCCACAGGGCATAATTCGGGTCCGCTGCGGCAACATCCTGAATTTCGGCAGCCACGTCGAAGTCGATGTAGCCATACCTGCCGACGCCTTCGTGACCAGCGATCCGAACTACAGCGGCAACGGCAGTTATCACAAACTCATGGTTCGTTCCGCGGCGCGCCTGCTGAGGGGTGACGGCGTGATGGCGCGCGGCGGCATCGACAGCTTCGATCTGGCCGATCCGACCGGCCGGGTCGATCTTGGTGTCCTGCCGCCCGGCTTCTACCGGCTCAGCGTGGTGGCGTGGAAGGAGGAACTGGCACAGGCCTGGCTGTTGGTGACCGTCGACCAGCGCCCCGGTGCCTTGCGCCTGGCCGGTGACCGGCCGCCTTCGGCCGGCCGGCCTTTCGACGTGATCTTCGACGCCCCGAAGATTGCGCGCGCAGCGACCCAAGCGGAGCTGCCAAGGTACGAGCTGGAAGTGATCCCGATCGGCCAGGATGGCAGAGGCCACAAGCAAAGCCGCGGGGTCGAACGGGAGTTCGATGCGGCGCCGGGGCAATCCATCCGCATCGACCCCTGGATGGTTCGCCCGGGCGCGAACCTGGTCCGGCTGCTGCTCAATTCCGGAGACGGCCGCTATGTGCTCGACACGCTGGCGCTCGAGCTGGGCGGTCAGGAGGATCTGCGCGCGCCCGTTCATTTCGCGCTGAACGGTGAGACCGATCCGGAGAATTCCGGCCTGACGGTCTTCGAGGGCAAGCGGCAGACGGTCGAGTTCGGGCTCGGCGGCCCCCTTGCCCTTGTCGGCGGCAAGGCGACATTCCGGGTCTACCGCCTCGAAGCGCCGCTGCTCAGCGGGTCGGGGGGGCGCCAGCGCGTCTTCGTCCTGCCCGCCGGCGCCCATCCGGGAGAGATCGTCGATGAGCGGCCGCCGCAAGCGCTGAAAGACCTGCAGGTCTGGGACGTCGCGACACCGCTGCCGCCGGGGCACTACGCCGCCGGGGTCGAGCTCAGTGCGTCGACGCAGATGTTCATGCTCCATTTCGACGTCCGGCCTGCCGAGGGCCGCGCCCGGCTGGTGCTCGACGGAGGCAATAGATTCGCCGTCGGCCAGGATGTCGTTGCCCGGATCGCCCATGCGGACGCGCAGGGCGACCTCGCCCTTCGCCTCTATCGGCTCGGCGGCTATGTGCCGGGCTGTGCCATCGAGAGGGAGCGGCTCGTGACCCCCAACGACACGCCGATCGAGCAGCTGCGCAATGAGAGCGGTGGTCTGTCGGGATACCGGATCGGGTCGCTGGACCCCGGCCTCTACCTGCTGCGAATGGTCCACAGCACCAGGACGGGCGAAGCCATCGTCGACGAAGACGGCTTCGAAGTCGTCTCCGGCCAGGCTGGAACGCCGGAAGACCGGGCGGAAGCCCGGCGCAATCCCTGGCCGCCCTTCGGCGGTTCCCTGGACGGGGTCGACTGCGCCGCTGTCGCCATCGAGGAGGAAGAGATCAAGCTGCGCCTTGTCCGCCTGGAAAGCGGCGAGTTCCAGGCGGTGGAGGGGCCCGCGGAGTACGGCAAGCCCTACTACCTCGAGGGGCGGCTTGAGAACGAGGCGCGGCAGAGGAGTTATCTGGCCGAGGTCGGCGCACCGGATGGCACGCCGGAAGACGTTCGACTCTACAAAGTCGAAGGTCAGCCTAATGTCCTGCGCAGTGAGATCATCTACTTCCTGTGGGACGCGTCAGCGGAGGAGGCGCCCGATGCGGATCGCTGACATCGTGCTGCTGGGGGCGCTCGGATGGCTGCTCGCGACCTCCTCTGTCGCCGCGCAGGAAGCAGACGCGGCGCAGTGGAACGGCCGCTGGCAGACCCAGTATGTCGACGACCTGCTCGGTCCCGTTCACGGCCGTGCGCGGATTGACGTCGAGGCGCAGGCCGCCGAGGTCATCTACAGGCACCCGAAAACGGGCGCCGAGCACCGGCTGGTTTCGACCCTCTTCGAACGGCAGGGCAGCGATCTGAAAATCGTGCTTTCCGGGCAGAGCCCCGCCTTCGCCGCCGCCGACGGCCGCAACTACCCGGTGACCGACATCGTCGTCCCCGAAACCTCGGCCACCGCCACCGCTGCGATCGGCAACAGCAGCCTGACTGTCCCGCTCGCCCCGCGCCGGCCTTCGGATGAGGCCGAGGTCACGCTGGAGCTGACACTGGCCGACCTCCAGACGCTGCGCGGCAGCTGGCATTACCGGGCCGATCCGCTGACCCGCAGGGCGCACGACGGCCTCGGCCGTATCGGCATCTTCGAGACGCTGTCGGATGGCGGCGGCCGGCAGTCGGGCGGTGAGATCTGGACCCGACCGGTGCCGCAGATCGTCACCGCTTTCGCGCTCGATCCGCAGACCGGGTGGAACCGGGATCTGGTGGAACCCTTAAATCCGCACCCCTTCCAGGATGACCGCCACCGGCGGGAACAGGATCGCCGCTTTGTCGTGATTGCCGGTTACGAACTGCCGGCGGTTGGAAGCGATCCCGTCGACTTTGTCTCGCTCGAACCCTCCATCGCCTATGGCCGGGTGATCGACCCGGACAGCACCTTCAAGTCGGTTCCCGGTCACCTTGAGCCTTTCGTTGACGCGCGGGCGAAAACGGCCGAACGCCTCGAAGCCGACCTGGGCCGCGAAGACGCGAAGAAGCTGGCGGCTTCGCTCGACTATCTGATCGTCGAAGCAACGCTGCGCGACGGCATCACGCCGGGCATGCAGCGCTTCGCGTTGAACGGAACGGCTTCGGGCTGGACGCTCGCCTTCGGCAACAACGGCGCGCAGATCCGCTTCGTCCGGCCGATCGATCCTGCGGCGGTTCCCGACCGGCGGCTCGACAGTTTCGACGTGGTCATCAAAAATCCCGATCAGACGGTCTCTCGCGCGCGCATTCGGGTCGAGGCCAGCGCCTTGACCGCTGAAGACGGTGTGGCCGCCGCTACGGCGCTCACCGTTCGCCCGGGCGAAAGCCTGGAGGGGGATCTGTCGAGTGCCGAGTTTTTTGTCCTGACGCCGGACACCAGGGAGCGATTTGCGCGCCTGGGCCTGAGCTTCCTGCGCGGCGGTGAGGTGAACTCAACGGGCCGGCCGCAAGTCGTGACGGCCGGTAGTTTCCGTGGCGCATACGGCACCTTGACGATCGACGTGGAAGGGAACTTCACCTACACAGCCGATCCTCTGCGCTGGCTCAGTACCGGCTACGAGCCGACAGAGAGGCTCTTCGCGCCGGAGGTCGTACGTGTCGCGCTGCGCAGTGATCTGGTCCTCCCCCGCGAGAAGATCGACATAACGCTCGGCCACGGCGCCGAGATCCTGCAGTTCGCCGGCAGGCGCACGCTCCCGGTTATGCGCGATGCCAAAGATCCGCACCTCTATCTCAGCGCCCCGATCTACCTGCCGCCGGCCGGCACCGGCAGCGGCGCAGCGCCGCCGCCGGGCACGACGGTGCTGCCGGCCGCAATCGGGGAAGGTGACAGGCTCTTCGCCGCCATTGCCGATCCGGGGCTGATCTCTGTCCCGCCGGCGCCGGCCGCGGCGCGGGTTTACACGACGCCGGGGCGGATGGAGAACGGACAGAGCTATCTCTGGAAGGACCACTTGAAGGCGGCGCATGCCTGCTACGACGACCTCGGCGAGATCGACTGGGACGGGTCGGATTTCGATTTTGTCGCTACCCTGGAAGAGGACCTCCATTTTGAATGGTGGAAGGTCCTCTCGCTCGTCACCACGCTGTTCGCCTCCGAGACCCTGGAAACGAATTTCCAACTGGGTGATCACGCCGCGCTTCTGATGCTGCGGCACGTCTTTGTGACCCAGGCCGAGGCGAGGATAAAAGAATACCGCCGCCTGGCAGAGGCCGACCGCTACGAGGTCGCCGCCTTCTGGATCGCGACGAACCCCTACCGATGGGGCTCGGCGGGTGGCGGCCACCCGCTGAACAGCCTGCGGCTCGGCATCGAGGTTCCGATGCAGGATGGATCGTCGGGGCCCTTTGGATTCACTTATTTCGACAACTCCTCTTCCGGAGGGCTTCTCAGGATCGACGATCCGAAGAAGGTGCCGATCTGGATCGTGGCGGCGACGCGCAGCGCGCTCGGGTCCTATGCCGAAACGATCCGCGAGAGCCTCGCAACCGCCGACGAAACGGACGCTTGCGACGTCAGGGAACTGGTCGAGCTGGTCGGCGCGCATTTCGACAATGTCGAAGCGCAGCTGCGCCCCCGTCTGATGCGGTTGTCGGGGGATGCGCCGCTGCGCTGGGAGCCGGACTATCACGGCAGGCTCCGGATCCGGCAGGTCGCGAGTAAGCTCTGGCAGATGCGCGCGCATCAGCGTCTGTCGGAGGAAGATACCCAGCAGGCGCTGCAGTATATCTCCATCGCCACCCTGCCGGCCGGGGCTGCGGGGGCGACGGCCACGGTGATTCTTGCCGGATTCAACGCGGCCGCCTATGCCGCCACCGAGGTGCCGAAATACCTGGAGAGCCAGGAAGAGATCGCCTTTGCGCGCGGCGCCGCCGATGTGCTCGGCCTCACGCGGCTCGAGACCGCCGTAGCCAGGGAGTACAGCGGAACCGACCTGGCGATCGGGTTTCTTGTCACCCTGGGCGGCGATGTCGCGAGCGGCGACATGCTCGTCTTTCTCAAGTCGAGCGCCAAGCGCGTCGCCGATGCCGGGCAAGCCGTGCTCAAGGCGCGGCTGGCGTCGCCCCGCGCAGCCGTGGCGAATGCGTTCCGCAGGCTGCGCGCCGGCCCTCGCTACCGCGCGGTTCGGCGCGGCGCGGCCATCGTGAATGCCGCCGACTTCGACCTGGACAGCTTCCTTCTGCATGGCCATCCGCGGGACGCGGCCGACGTGGCGGAGTTTCTGTCCTATGCCCTGCGGCGCGAATCCTCCGGCGCGGCGCTGGAGCCCGTGCAGCTAGCGGCGCTCGAGCGGTTCAGGGCCGCGCGGGACCAGGCCGCCGGTTTGGCGGACACGGCGTTCACCGGCGAACTTCGGGCGCTTGCGGATGTCGAGGCTGTACGGCCCGACCTGCGCCGGCTGGTCCGGGAAGCGCGTGGAGTGGTCGAAACGGCGCTGGCCGCGGGCGGGCGGCGCCGCGCCGAGGCGCTCGCCTTGCTGCGCTTTTCGCCGCAGAGTACGGGGGAGGCCTTCCAGGCCGCGCTCGAGGCTCGCCTGGCGCGCGTCCGCCAGCCGCTCGGCGAAGCGTTCTATGACATGGCCGATCCGGGCAACCGGGCGGTCGCCGGACTGCTGGAGGACAACGGCTGGGCTGTCGCCGTCACGCCGCGCGAAAGCGGCGGGCATCATGTGAAGATCGCCGCGCCGGGGGGCTACGAGGATGCGCTTCTGCGCGGCTTCGATCCCGAGACGGGCGTGCTCGATTTCGTCAGCGGTTACCGGGACAACATTCCCGGCCATATCGATATCGGCCTGCCGGTGCCGCTTTCCGAGAAAGGCGTGCCGGCATTCCTCTTCGCGCAGCTGCGGTTCATGCAGGAGATGGGAATCGGCTATGCCGGCCAGGGCGGCAATCTGCTGCGCCGGCTCGACATGGGATGGGTCCTGAACGCGCGGACCAACGCGCAGCTCACCTGGTTCCGCAACACCTACCATCCCGGCAGAAGTTTCGCCGATCTGCAGGCCGAGGGACTCCTTGACGATTTCATCCTGCAGACCCGCTCCGTCGAATACGCGAGCAGCCTGATCGAACAATCGGGCTATCGGGTCAAGGCGGCCCGCTTTGCCTTTTTCGGCGAGCCCGGCCGGCTCTGGCCTCTGGGAAAGAGGTTCCGGGTCGGCGCGGAGGGGGAGACTTGGGAAGCCTTCATGCGCCGCTATGGACTCGGCCAAACCGACCCCGGTCCGCCCGGCATCCGCATCGAAATCGACGTCGAGCCCAATCCTGCGGCAGTCGGCGGCCGTGAAACGTCTCTTGAGACCGCCCGGCTGAACCTCGAGATGCCGCCGGAGGCCACGCAGCGGCTCGACCTGGAAGTGCCCGGCCCGGACCAGGTGGAATCGCCCGCCGCCGTCCGCCCGCCGGGCGAAAAGGGGGCAGCGCCGATCCCCGACGACTTTTCGGATACGCTGCCGCCGCCCGCGGCGGGCGAGTTCGACACGACCATCATCGAGCGAGCACCGCTTGCCCCGAATGATGAAATCGAGCGGATGCGCGCGATGGCGATGCACGACCTCGGCAATCAGGTGCCGGGCGCCGCCGAGCGGCTGGCCTTGATCCAGGACGCGGAGGCGGCCTTGGGCCGGGGCAGCGCCGCGGAGCGGCAGTTTGGGCTGAGTGCTGCCCGGATGATGAGCGAGCTCGGTGTGCCCGAAGTGCGCGCGCTGCAGTACGCGGGGTTGCACCACCGGGCTGTCGATACGTCGGAACTTGCCGCCGGCGTCTTTCGGGGTCAGTTGGTCGCCGAAGCGATCCTCTACTCGGGGACGCGGCCGGTCCGGCTTGAGCGGTTCATGGCGGCCACCGGGTTGACGCAGAGCGCGGCCCAGCTGGCGGTCGAAGAAGCGGCAAGCCGGATGGGCCTGGCGGTCCTGCCCGGGGAAATCCGCCCGGCAAGCCTCTATCCGCCGGCACTCAGGTAGAACCCGGGGCCCATGGGAAAGCAGTCAGGTGCAGGGCATTGTGCACAGCCCTTCGAACGCTGGGGCGCACTTGCGCAAACAACGCTGGGGGTGATTTCCGCCCGGCAGGATGCGGCCTGACGACGGGGCCTAGCCCAGTCGCGTGGTGAGGATCTTGAGCCCCGCCGCGCCGAAGGCGAGAGCGAAGACCGCCTCGAACCAGCGGCGCAGTTTCGCGTAGCCCGCGGTCATCGGCGGGCTGGAGAACAAGAGCGCGTAGCCGTGGAAGACGAGGACGCTCTGCAGGCCAATGGCGGCGATGATGAGCGCGAGGGACGCCGGCGAAGTGTTCGCCGGGACAGCGACCGAGTAGAGCGCGCCGAAGAAGAGGATCGCCTTGGGATTGGTCAGGTGCAGCAGCAGGCCGCGGCGGTAGGCGGCGCGGAGCGTTGGCACCTTGATCTTCGCCGCCGCCGGCGCGTCGGGCCTCAGCGCGGCGCGCGCCGACTTCACCGCCAGAAACAGCAGATAGCCCGCGCCGATGTAGCGCATCATCTCGAAGGCCCAGGCGTTTGCCAGCATGACGACGCTGAGGCCCGCCGCCGCAGCGATCGACCAGGTGAGTGAGCCGGTGGTGACGCCGGCGGCCAGGGCAAGTCCATAAGGTCGCCCGGAGGCCATGGAAGTGCCGGCAATGGCCAGCGTCGCCGGACCGGGGCTGCCCGTCGCGATCAGCGCGGCGAGCAGAATGAGGGGCAGGTTCACGTCAGCGATCATCGGCTGAAAGTGCCACGTTCTTGCGGGGCGGTTCAACCGGATAGCGGCTGCGGCCCCGGTATGTCCGGCGGCTAGTCGAGCACCGCCACCGCATCGACTTCGAAGAGCATGCCGTCGAGGGCGAGGCGCGGCACGGGCACCAGCGTCTGCGCCGGCAGGGCCGCGCCGAAGGTCCGCTTCACGGCTTCGGTCATCACGCCGAGCTTGGAGGGGTCGTAGTCGACGACATAAGTCGTGATCTTCGTCACCTGACCGGGCTTTGCGCCCACGGCGTCGAGGGCACGGCGCAGGTTGGCGTAGGCCTGTTCGACCTGGTCGGCAAAGCGCGGCGACAGCGCGCCGTCCTTGTCCTCGCCGCCCTGGCCGGCGATGTAGGCGATACGGCTGCCGCCCGTGGCGACGACCGCGTGGCTGTAGCCGTTCGGCGCCGGGTCGTAAAGCTCCGGGGGATTAACGATGGTGCAGGCGCTTTTCATCATCATGGGGCTCCTTCGTCCTCGGGATATGCGTCTGATACCCCCATGACGATCGGGCGCCCCCGTTCGTGACGCCTTCCGGAATGCGCGGTTTTGGGATTACCAGGTAGCGCGGCCGTCACCCGATGGCGCGCATGGCCTTCATGTTCTGGATCAGCTCGGCCACGGCGGCTTCGGTCATCTCGGGGAACTGGGTCTTCAGCGCCGCGGCGCTCACCGTGTCGCGGCTCATGATGAAGCTGACCTGGCTGGCGATGTCGCCCGGCACCTCGACGTGCTGCTTGCCGTCGGTGAGGATCGGCCGGCCGTTCTGCTGCACCACGCGCACCTTCTTGCTGACGCGGTAGTTCTCGCCCTCACTCGCCGCCTGGGGCGCCGGCGCGCAGGGGATCTTCACCCGGCTCTCCAGGTCGTAGCTCTTGAATTCGTAGGGCCAGGACTCGACCGCCTGGGCGGCGGAGGTCAGCGCGGCCTTGGAAGACAGGATGGCCTCGACCTTCTTGCCCATCTTCTTCAAGAGCTTTTCCAGGGTCTTGCCGTCGGCCTTGTGCGGCAGGTCGGCGCGCAGTTCCGGGTCCTGCACCGCGGCTTCCCAGATGATGGCCAGCAGGTCCAGCGGCTTGGGCAGGGTGACGCCGAAGGCGATGTGCAGGGCGCCGTTCTCGGAGGCCAGCGCGTCGTGGTAGAGGCCGCGCGGAATGTAGAGCAGGTCGCCCGGCTGCATCAGCACCTGCTCGGCCACCTTGCCGGCGCGGCGTTCGCGCTCGGCGTCGCCGAAGTTGAAGCTCGGGTGGTTGATCGGCGTGTCCTCGCGGCTCTCGTAGATGTTCCAGACCTTCTCGCCGTTGCAGTGCACGGCGAAGACCTCGTGCACGTCGCAGTGCGGGCCGAAGGCCTGGTGCTGCGACATGGAGAAATAGAGATTGGCCTGGCTTCTGCCGCCGGTGGCTTCCTGCAGCTCGTTGGCGAGCTGGCGCACGCCCGGCGCCAGGGCATCGATGTCGTTGAGGATCACCGAGGCGCCTTTGCCGATCCAGTCCTGCACCTTGTCCGGGTCGGGACGCAGGGCCTCGCCGCCCAGGGCCAGCGCTTTGGCGCAGTACTCGGGCACCGGCACCGGGTTGCGGTCGACGAAGAGCTTCAGGGTCTGCGGCGACCACACGGAGGTCATGGACATGAGGGAGTTGAGGCCGCCCAGGGTCATGATCGCCGCCGTGCGCTCCGGCGTGCCCTTCACGTGCAGGTGCTTCTTGCCGAAGGTGTCCCGGAAGAAGGTCTCCGCGTCGATCGGCGCGAGCAGGCTGTCGAGAAGAGAGGTCATGGCACTGTGCCGTGCATTGCCGTGGGGGCCCGGATCGTCCCCTTGGGTATAGGGCGCGGCCCGGCCCGGCGCAAGGCCCCCAGGGTTCGCAAGGGGGCCCGGGGAGGAGGGGCTAGAAGAAGCCGCGGCCCCAGCTCATCAGCACCAGGGCACCGGCCCCGGCGGCCACGCCCAGGCCGATGTTGCGCCGGGTGAGGAAGAAGATCGCGAGCGCGATGACCGCCGCGGCGATGCGGTCCGGCGAGGCGGCCTCGGCCAGGGGGCCGTTGGGCAGCAGGATCATGCGGGCGATGAGTCCGGCCAGCAGGGCGTAGGCGACGCAGGCCACCCACTCGAAGAGGCGGCTGGCGGTGTCGATGCGCCCGGAGAGCGCGACGCCCAGGGCGCGCCAGAAATAGGTCACCAGCGCGCCGACGGTCATCAGCATCAGGGCCCAAAGGGGCGCGCTCATGGCTTCCGCCTCAGGCATGGCCGCCGCCTTTCGTCTTGGAGGGCAGCAGGAGATCGGCGCCAAAGGCGAGGCTGCCGGCCAGAACCCCGGTGATCAGCAGGCCCCAGTCGGCGGAGACCAGGTGCAGCGGCGGGCCCAGCAGGGCGCCGATCACCAGCGCCAGCATGCGCGCGCGGTGGCGGGCGTCGGCGACGAAGACCAGCATGAAGTAGATGGGGTTGAGGAAGACCAGGCCCAGGGTGACGAAGCCCGGCAGTCCGCCGGCCAGGTAGTAGCCGGTGGCGGTGGTGACCAGGCACATGGACCACAAGGTGGTGCCGAAGCCGGCGAAGTAGGGCAGGCGCTGGTTCTCCGGCAGGCTCGGACAAAGCCGCATGGCCGCGGCCCAGGCGGTCACCGCGACGAAGTGGGAGACGGCGTAGTAGCGCCAGCGCGGCGTGCCCGGCGCGCGCAGGTAAGGCATGAGGGTGACGGTCATGGGCAGCAGGCGCGCGTTGGTCATGGCCACCGCCGCGGCCACCACGAAGAGCGAGGAGCCCAGGCTGTAGAGCTCGATCACCACGATCTGGCCGGGCAGGGCCCAGCCTGTGAAGGTGGAGAAAAGCCCCAGCCAGACATCGAGCCCGGCGCCCTCGACCAGCGAGCCGAAGCCCAGGTAGGACGAGCCCAGTACCAGCATGGGTACACCGATGCTGTCGCGCAGGCCGGCCAACGCGGCCTCGCGCGGCGAGGCGAAGCGCCGTGCGGGGGGCATCGCGGCCGCGGTGGAGGAGGAGTCCGAAGGAGGCATCGCGTTCAAGGCTAGCCGTCGCGCCGGGCGGCGGCCAAGACCCAATGCGGCAAGGCAGCCATGCGGCAAGCTGGCGGCTTGCGCGTAGCAGGCGGCGCTCTGTGGGAAGCTGGAGGGGTTTAGATCACGCGGTTCGCGGGCAGGGCGACGATGGCCGTGGTGCCGACGCCGGGCTGGCTTTCCAGCCTCAGGTGCCCGCCGTGCAGCTTCACGAAGCCGTCGGACAGCGGCAGGCCCAGGCCGGTACCCTCGAACTGGCGGCTGAGGCGGCTGTCGACCTGCTCGAAGGGGGCGAAGGCGCGGGGAATGTCCTCCGCCGCAATGCCGATGCCGGTGTCGCTGACCTCGAAAATGAAGCTGCCGTCGGGCGCCAGGTGCGCGGCCAGGGTAACGCTGCCGTCTTCGGGCGTGAACTTGATGGCGTTGGACATGAGGTTCAGCAGTACCTGCTTCAGCTTGCGCTCGTCGGCTCTCAGGCGCGGCAGGTCTTCCGGCAGCTGGGTGGCGAGCGTCAGCTCGGCGCGCTTGGCGCGCTCGGCGACTAGGCGTTCCACGGCGCTGACGATGTCGTAGGGGTCGACCTCCTCATCGCGCAGCTCATGGGCGCCGGCCTCGATCTTGGCGACGTCCAGGATGTCGTTGATCAGCGTCAGCAGGTGCTGGGCGCTTTCGTGGATGTCGGCGGCGTAGCTCTTGTACTGGGTGCTGCCCAGCGGTCCCAGCAGCTCGCTTTCCATGATCTCGGAGAAGCCGATGACGGCGTTCAGCGGGGTGCGCAGCTCGTGGCTCATGTTGGCCAGGAACTCGGTCTTGGCGCGGTTGGCCAGCTCGGCGCTTTCCTTGGCGCTGATCAGGGCGTCTTCGCGCTGGCGCAGGGCGGTGATGTTCTCCGCCGTGCCGCGGTAGCCGAGGAAGTTGCCGCTGTCCGGGCAGTAGACCGGCAGGCCGTTGAGGCGGAACAGCAAGGCCTCGCCGTTGCGGTGCTTGACCTCGATCTCGATGTCGCGGAAGGGCGTGTGGCGTTCGCTGGTGGCCAGGGACAGCAGCTTGGGCGTGCGCTCCTGGGGCAGGTCGTTCAGCGAGCGGCCGATGATCTCGCGCGGGTGATAGCCCAGCGCGTCGTGCACGCGCGGCGAGACGAAGGTCAGGATCAGCTCCCGGTCGGTCTCCCACACCCAGTCGGAAACCAGCCGCGTGGTGTCGTCCAGGCGCGTGGTGGCCTGCACCAGGGCGGTGGCCGTGGCCTTCAGTTTGGTGGTCGGCTCGTAGACCAGGGCGGTGGCCCGCATGCCGCCGTCGGCGCCGCGGATCGGGCGGCGCTTGGCGCGGTAGTACTCGGTGCGCCCTTCAATGATCAGCTTGTGTTCCTGGCTGACCGCGATGGGCGTGCTGTCGCCGCTCTGCGGCATCAGGCCCAGGGTCGACTGGCTCGGCAGGGCATCGGCCGCGGCCAGGGCCTCGGCGATCTTGTGATAGCCCTTGTTCGCGTAAAGCATCTGCCCGTCGGCGTCCAGGATGCAGGTCGGCGGCCCTTCCTCCAGCAGCTCGCGCTGCAGGACCACCAGCAGCTCCTCGAGCTCCTGGCTGTGGCCGGCCGTGTCCATCGCCGCGGTCTTGGGCAGGGATACCGTCTTCGGTGCCCCGCCGGACTCGGCGTTGCGCGCCACCATCTTGGGTTTGCCTACATCCGTGGTCACCGGTCCAGCTTAACCCCTGCCTTGCTTGACGACAGTACGTCGCACCTTGTTCATCTCCAGATCCTGCACGGCGGCCTGGAAGCCCGGGTCACGCTGCCAGGAGCGCAGAACATGCTGAGCGTCTTCGCGCTTGGTCCTGTCGAACAGCCGTGTCGCCCGCGCCAGGTCGCCCGGCGAGGTCTTCTGCCCACCGGAGCCGGCGCTGCGGCTCAACAGGAAAAGCGTTGCGAAATCCTGCTTCGAAACCCCCAAAGCCAGGCAGGCGATGGCCAGGCCCTCGCCGCCGGGGCCGTAGAGTACCTCAGCACGCCTCGGCATGGAAATCTTGGTCCATTCCTCGAAAAGAGCCTCGAAGAGGGGCACCTGCCCCTGACGCAGCGTCTTGACGAGCAGCGCGGCATTGACCGGGCGTTCGGCCGCCATGGAGCGGGCCAGCTCGGCGGCGGTCTTCTCCATGTTGTCGCCACCGCCGTTGCCGTTGCGCGACTCTTCCACCGTTTCCTGCACACTGCTTTCCAGAGCGTCGTCCAGGTCGGTGGGATGAATGTCGTAGTTCTGCAGGATCTCGTTGCGCAGGCTGGCGGCGACCACCCAGTAGAGCCGGCCCGCCAGCTCGGCGGTCAGGTCCTGGCGGCGCACCAGCGGTTCCTGATAGGTGTCGATGTGCTCGGCCTGCTCGGCCAGATAGGCCAGCGTGGCCTTGGAGATGCGCGCGCTGTGGTTTTCCAGCAGGGCGGTAATGACGTCACTGTCCTGGGTGTTCACGAGCTCGTCGGAGACGGCCTCGCTGAGGTCGCGGCGCCGCGCGATGGCGATCTGATGCTGGCGGCTGCGGTGCTGGATGATGCGGATCAGCTCTTCGTCCGACAGCAGGGTGGAGCGCAGCAGCACCGGCTGGGCGACGGCGAAGTCGTCGTTGGCCAGGGCGACGATCAGGGCGTGGGGGGCGGCCGCGTTGCGGGACAGGCGCTCGGCCAGACGCTGGCGGATCGGGACTTCGAACTCGTGGATCAGCTTGTCGAGGATGTCGAACATCAGGTCGCGTTCCTGATCGCTCAACATGTGCTCGCGCTCGAGGGAAAGCTGCGCGATGCGCGTCGTCAGCTGTTCGCGACCCTCGATCGACTTGTCCAGCGCAAGCTGCAACAGAGAATGAAGATCTTGATCCTGATCGTTCATTCAGCCCTTCCCGATATCCCCGGTCGCCCTGCCCAACCTTTGCGGGGCCCTCACCACGAGCACCCCCACCTGCGGCCCGGCGCTGTTTTTTTTCTGCCGGGTCTCAATATCGATTCGGACAAGACGACCGCTCCCCTGCAAGAAATAATAAATTAAGGTAAAAACAATGTGAAGGTTGATCTTTATTTCTTCTAGCTGCTTGCCTTGGAAAGCTCGAAGTAATCACCCTGTTGCCAGGAATTAGGCCTCTACGAATGTTACGACCTAGTGACCTGCACCCTTTCCACCGTCTGTCGGCGTCGCTAACGTCGCCTGTGGTGTTCGAAAACATTCATGAATTTCAAACAGTTATGTACAGCGCTCGAATCCTCGCCGGGGTGCCGGCCAGGGGCGGGGCGGTCGGCGGGGGGCGACCTCCGTCGCTTAGCTAGTGTGATTAAGTAGAATGAAGAATTGATTATGAACTCTACTATAACGGGTACTCGGAGAGCGGGTAGGGATTTACCCGGCTTTAACCGGGCAGCGAAAATACTGGGATCATGTCTATCGGATCCTGCTCCTCCTCCTCGCCGTTCTCCCTGGCGACGTTGAAGACCCTGGGCCTCGATTCGCCGGGCGCCTCCGCGGCCGGCGGGACGGCCCCTGCGGCCGGCGCCACGGCGGCCCCGGCAGGCGATGCCGTGACCGGCGCGGCCGGCGGCGCGCCGCTGGAGAAGTCGGCGGTGGAGCCGGCGGCGGCCTTCGACGGCGCCAGCCCCGGCCGCGACCCCGGCCGCGACCCAGGCCGCGACTTGGGGGTCGCCAAGGATATCCCGCGCGGCAGCTTCCTCGACCTCAAGGTCTGATCCTCTTTCCCTGTCCTTCCGCTTCCTTGTCGTGCCGCCTGCGCTGCGCCACAGTAGCGCCATGGGCGCTTCCGACGATCTGAAGAAGGACCCCGCCGGCGGCGGCGACGCGCCCGCTGCGCGCTTCGAGCGGCGGGTGCCGGAAGGCGACGACCGCACGCGCCTGGTCTGTTCCGACTGCGGCTTCGTCAACTACGAGAACCCCAAGATCGTCGTCGGCTCGGTCGCCGCCTGGGAGGACAGGATCCTGCTGTGCCGCCGCGCCATAGAGCCGCGGCGCGGCTTCTGGACCCTGCCGGCGGGCTATCTGGAGCTGCACGAGGAGGCGGCCGAAGGCGCGCGCCGCGAAGCCTGGGAGGAGGCCCGCGCCCGCCTGGAGATCGACCAGCTGCTGGCGGTCTACTCGATCCCGCGGATCTCCCAGATCCAGCTCATCTTCCGGGCGCGCCTGGCAACGCCGGAGGTGGCGGCAGGGCCGGAGACCCTGGAGCTGGACCTCTTCGACTGGAAGGCAATTCCCTGGGACCAGCTCGCCTTTCCCTCGGTACGCTGGGCGCTCGAGGACTATCGCGCAGTGCGCGACCAGCCGGTCTTCGCGCCGCGCGGCAACCCCCCGGGGGAGGACGGCGGGCTCAGCCACCCCTAGCCGCGCCGCTTCGCGAAGGGGGAGTGAAAGGAGGCCGTGCCGTGAAGATCTGCAAGGCTTGGTTCGGGCCGATTGTCTTGGGCCTGCTGCTGCAGGGCGCGCCCGCCAGGGCCGCCGATCCGCTTTTCGCGCACGAGCGGCCGCGCTATCGCAGCGGCGCCGAGCTGCTGGAAGACTGCAACTCAACCGAGCCCGTGGCCCGGGCGCGCTGCGCCGGCTACGTCATGGCGGTGGCCGACATGCTGGGCGGCGCCTCGGCGCGGATCGACGGTCTGCAGGCCTGTCTCAAGGGCAACGAAAGCCTGGAGGAGTTGGTGGAGGTGGTGCGCCGGCACCTGGAGGCCAACCCGGCGCGCGCGGTGCTGAAGGGCGACGGCGCGGTGGCCTATGCCCTGTCGATCTACCGGCCCTGCGCGGAGACCGACGCCACCTTCGAGGAACGGCTGCTCGACCGCTGAACTTGCCGCAAGCCGCAAGAGGCAGGCGCGCGCGATCACCCTTCCGCGGTGGCGCCCAGGTCGCCTTCGAAGAGGGCGCGCTGGTGACGCAGCCGGTCGTAGAGCAGGTCAAGCAGGACGCGGATGCGCGCGGTGCGCTGCAGGTCCGGGTGGGTCAGCAGCCAAAGTTCGGTGTTGAGTTCGGGTGGCGGCGGGGCGACGCGCTGCAATCCTTCATCGCTGTCGCCCAGGAAGCAGGGAAGCAGCCCCAGGCCGAGTCCGGCGCGTACGGCGCTGGCTTGGTTGAGCAGGGAGTTGGAGCGGTAGGCGATGGCATGGCGGTCCGTGTTGTCGTTCAGCCAGCGCACCCAAAGTGGCGGCCCGGCACCTTCCTCCCAGGCAACCCAGCGCTGATCGGCCCAGCGCTTTCCGGCCGCTGCGCTGGCGGCGGCGTAGACGGCGCTGGCCACCTTGGCGATGCGGCGCCCGGCCAGGGTCTCCGGCGGGCGCCGCGTGGGCCGCACGGCGATGTCGGCCTCACGGCGGGTCAGGTTCAGCATGCGGTTGTCGACGATGAGTTCCACCGTGATATCCGGGTAGCGCTGGCTGAAGGTCTTCAGGACCGGCAACACGATCACCTCGGCGAGGTCGTCCGGCGCGGTCAGCCGCAGCGAGCCGGTCAACCGCAGGTCCTGGCCGCTGAGCCGGCGCTCCAGCGCCTCCACCTCGGCCTCGACCCGCTCGGCGGTGCGCAGCAGGTCCTCGCCGGCGGTGGTGGTGACGTAGTTGCCGCCCTGGCGCTCGAAGAGGCGGGTGCCGAGGCGCGCCTCGATGGTGCCCAGGCGCCGGAACACCGTGGAGTGGTTGACCCTCAGGCGCCGGGCCGCGCCGGCCAGGGTGCCTTCGCGGGCGATGGCCAGCAGGGTGCGCAGGTCGCCGGTGATGTCGGGGGTGGGGCTCATGGGCGCCGGGCTCCGCGGGCGGGCGTTTGCGTAGATGCAATAGAATTTTGCGTTCATCGATGATCGACTTGCGTGAAAGCAAAACATATCTCTCTCCGCACCACAAGACGCCGCGATCCACCCCCAGCGGACGTCGCGCGAAGAGGAGAAGCATCATGATCGATAGCAAAACCGCGCCTTACGCCGCCCTGGTCCTGCGGATCGCCCTGGGCGTCATGTTCCTGGCCCACAGCCTCTACCTGAAGGTCATTGTCTTTACCGTGCCCGGCACCGTCGGCTTCTACGAGTCCATCGGCCTGCCCGGGGTCTTCGCCTACCTGACCATCCTGGCGGAGGTCGCCGGCGGCATCGCCCTGATCCTCGGCATCCAGGTGCGCCTGGTCGCGCTCGGCGTGCTGCCGGTCCTGGTCGGTGCCGTCTGGTTCCACGCCGGCAACGGCTGGGTCTTTTCCAACGAGGGCGGCGGCTGGGAATACCCGCTGTTCCTGATCGTCGCGGTCGCCGTGCAGGCCCTGCTGGGCGCCGGCGCCTACGCGGTCAACGTTCCGCTGACGGCAGCCCAGCGCGCGGCGCGCAGGGCGGTGGCCTGACGCGGCGTTCCGAGACAAACGTCCCCTTGTCCCAAGCGGGAACACCCTAAGTCGCACACCTGGGGCCGCGTGCTGCCACCCCCCTGCTTCCCCCAAGCATCGGCAGTACGCGGCCTTTCTTTTTAGGGAGGTCCTAGAACATGAAAGCCCTGATCAACGGCGCCTGGCATTCCCCGGTCGAGGACCGCGCCGCCTACGACGCCGCCCGCGCCGCCCAGCCGGACGATCTTTTCCATCACTGGGTCAACGCCGATCCGGCGGCGGCCTTTCCCGCCGCGCGCGGGCGCTATCACCTCTACGTCTCCTACGCCTGCCCCTTCGCCCACCGCACCATCCTCTACCGCGCGCTGCTGGGCCTGGAAGAAGTGCTGCCGATGTGGGTGGCGCATCCGCGCTGGAGCGGCCCCGACGGCTGGACCTTCACGCCCGATCCCTGCTTTCCCGAGGTGACGACGGACGGCGCGAACGGGGTCAAGGCGCTGTGGCAGCTTTACGTGAAGGCGGCGCCGGACTTCACCGGCAAGGTGACGGTGCCGGTGCTGTGGGACAGCGAGACCCGGACCATCGTCAGCACGGAATCCGCCGACATCATGCGCATGCTGGACCTCGGCTTCGCCGGCCTGCGCGAAAACGACACGACGTTCTATCCGGCGCGCCTGCGCGACGACATCGACGCCCTGGGCGGCTTCATCCGCCGCAAGGTGAACGGCGGCGTCTACAAGGCCGGCTTCGCCGCCGACCAGAGTTCATTCGACGCCGCGGTCGCGGAGTTCTTCGCCGCCCTGGACCACCTGGAAGGACTGTTCGACGACGGCCGGCCCTACCTGCTGGGCAAGTGCGCCACCGAGGCCGACTGGCTGCTGTTCCCGACGCTGGTGCGCCTGGATGCGGTCTACGCCGGGGCCTTGAAGGTGAACCTCAAGAGCCTGTCGGACTATCCGAAGCTGCAGGCGCACACGCAGCGCCTCTACGACTGGCCCGGCGCCGCCGCGACGGTGAAGCTGAACCACGTGAAGCGCCACTACTACGACGACCTGGGCGTCACCAACCCCGCGCTGATCCCGCCGGGCCCCAAGACGCCGTTCGAGGCGGCGGCGTAAGGCGGACCGTTACCTCGCCCTTCGAGACGCGAACCGCGCGGTCCGCTCCTCAGGGTGAGGTAACTCCATGTCAGAAATTGACCTCATGCTGAGGAGCGCGCGGCAGCGCGCGTCTCGAAGCACGAGGTCAATCGCTCGTTGGGGCGCGGTTACTCGTCCAGGCGGCGAAGCCGCTTATCCGACGCGGCGCGCCGTCAGGGTGTAGATACGCGGTTCCGGATCGCTTTCGTGGGGCACCAGCCGGTAGCGGATCTCCAAAACCTTGGCATCTTCCGGCACTGAATACTCGACGAGTGAGTAACCGAGGCCATCCGGTGTGAACTGGCCAAAAAGCAGGGAATCCGATCTGACTTTATAAATGAAGGTGCCGCCCTGTGCGGTGACCGGCTCTACGTTCAAATAATCCAGTAAGACGTATGAGGGTTTGCCGGCGACGAGGCGACCGTCGGCCAGAATCTCGACAACTTCGATTGCCCAGATTGGATCGACGTAAAGCACGTCGCCGGGTTCCGTCAGCACCGGCAGCGGCAGGATCGTATCCTGGTAACCGAGCAAAGTCTCTGCGGTCGACAGGTCGTCGCCCGGAGACCCGCCCTCTTGAGCACTGGCACAAGCAGTCAGCAAGGCTATCAGTGCGATGACGGTGATGGTGAGGAATCTCAAGGTGGGCGCCCCAAAGATGTCAGTGCCGATCTGGCATGACTACCTTGCATCAAAGGACGCCTGCGTCAAAGGCCGCGCTTGGCTTACTTGTTCTGATCCAGCCCCACCAGGGCGCGGGCGAAGTCGCGGGCGGTGAAGGGGCGGAAGTCCTCGGCGCCTTCACCGACGCCGATCACGTGGACCGGCAGGCCGAACTTCTCGGCCAGGGCGACGAGCACGCCGCCGCGCGCCGAGCCGTCCAGCTTGGTGACCACCAGGCCGGTGACCTCGACCAGCTCCTTGAAGGTGCCGACCTGGGTCAGGGCGTTCTGGCCGGTGGTGGCGTCGAGCACCAGCACCACGTGATGGGGCGCCTGGGGCTCGACCTTCTTGATGACGCGCGCGATCTTCTGCAGCTCGGCCATCAACTCGGCCTTGTTGTGCAGACGCCCGGCGGTGTCGATCAGCAGCAGGTCGTCGCCGGCGGCCTTGGCCTGCTCGACCGCCTCGAAGGCGAGGCCCGCCGCATCGGCGCCCTGCTTGCCGGCGACCACGGCGCAGCCGCTGCGCTCGCCCCAGATCTTCAATTGCTCGATGGCGGCGGCGCGGAAGGTGTCGCCGGCGGCCAGGCGCACGGACAATCCTTCGCGGCGGTAGTGGGTCGCCAGCTTGCCGATGGTGGTCGTCTTGCCCGAGCCGTTGACGCCGACCACGAGGACCACGTTGGGCTTCTTCGCCGGATCGAGCGCCAGGGGCCGGGCCACCGGCTCGAGGATGCCGGCAATGTCCTCGGCCAGGGCCTCGCGCACCTCCTCGGGATCGACGTCCTTGTCGAAGCGGGTCTTGGCCAGGTTGGCGGTCAGCCGCGCCGCCGTGGTCACGCCCAGGTCGGCGGTGATGAGCAGTTCTTCCAGCTCCTCCAGCGCCTGGTCGTCCAGCTTGCGCTTGGTGAAGATGCCGGAGATGCCGTCGCCCAGCTTGGAGGACGAACGGGTCAGCCCGGCTTTCAGGCGCTGGAACCAGCCGCCCTTTTTCTCTTGGGTGGTATCACTCACGCTGCGGGGGACAGTTTCTGTTGCAGGGGAACCGCGAGCAGGTTGTCGCCCTCGCGCCCGGTAATGGTGACCTCGATGACGGCGCCGATCTCGGCACTGTCCAGCAGCAGCGGCGCGAAGGTCTCGCTGCGGCCGAGGAAACGCCCGTCGGCTTCCTGCTTTTCGATGAGGACGGCGGCCGTCCGCCCGATCTGTGACTCGAGGAAGCGGTCCAGCGCCGCTTCGCCCGCCGCCCGCAGCCGCGCCGCGCGTTCCTTGCGCACGGCCATGGGCAGCTGCGGCATCTTTGCCGCCGGGGTGCCCTTGCGCGCCGAATAGGGAAAGACGTGCAGGTAGGTGAGCCCGCAGTCCTCGACCAGCTTCAGAGTGTTCGCGAACATCTCTTCCGTCTCGGTCGGGAAGCCGGCGATGAGGTCGGCGCCGAAGACCACGTCGGGACGCAGCGCCCGCAGCTCTTCGCAAAGCGCCACGGCTTCGGCGCGCGAATGGCGGCGCTTCATGCGCTTCAGGATCATGTCGTCGCCGGCCTGCAGCGAGAGGTGCAGGTGCGGCATGAGGCGCGGCTCCTCGGCGACCAGGCGCTTGAGGTCCGGGTCCAGCTCGATGGCGTCGATCGAGGAGAGGCGCAGGCGCTTCAGCCCCGGCACCTGGGCCAGCAGGCGGCGGACCATCTGGCCAAGCTTCGGGGTGCCCGGCAGGTCGCCGCCGTAGGAGGTGACGTCGACGCCGGTCAGCACCACCTCGGCGGTGCCCTGGTCGACGAGATTGCGCACCTGGCGCACCACCTCGCCCAGCGGCACCGAGCGGCTGTTGCCGCGCCCGTAGGGGATGATGCAGAAGGTGCAGCGGTGGTCGCAGCCCTGCTGCACCTGCACGAAGGCGCGGGTGCGCTCGGCGAAGCCGTCGATCAGCTGCGGCGCCGTCTCGGTGACGGCCATGATGTCGTTGACCGCGACGCGCGGGGCGTCTTCCTCGAGGAAGCTTTCGGCCTTCAGCTTTTCCTCGTTGCCGATGACCCGGTCGACTTCCGTCATGGCGGCGAAGCCCGCGGGGTCGATCTGCGCGGCGCAGCCGGTGACGATGATGCGCGCTTCCGGGTTTTCGCGCCTTGCCTTGCGGATCGCCTGGCGCGCCTGGCGCTCGGCCTCGCCGGTCACGGCGCAGGTGTTCACGATGATCGCGTCGGTGAGGCCCGCCGCCTCGGCGTGGCCGCGCATGACCTCCGACTCATAGGCGTTGAGGCGGCAGCCGAAAGTGAGGATGCGGGGCGAAGTCACGCCGAGAACTCCCCGTTCAGCACGCCGTGAAAGGAGGTCGCCACCGGCCCGGTCATCTCCACGTGGCCGTTCTCCAGCCAGTGGACGCTGAGCGGCCCGCCGGTCAGCACCACTTCCACCTTGCGGCCGGTGAGCCCGCGGCGCGCGGCGGCCACGGCGGCGGCGCAGGCGCCGGTGCCGCAGGCGCGGGTCTCGCCGACGCCGCGCTCCCAGACGCGCAGGCGCAGCCTGTTCTCTCCGATGACTTCGGCGGCGCCGATGTTGGCGCGCTCGGGGAAGAGGGGATGGTGCTCCAGGGCCGGGCCCAGTTCCGCCAGCGGCAGCTTCTCCACGTCCTCGACGAAGAAGACCGCGTGGGGGTTCCCCATGTTGACGCCCACCGGGTCGGCTAGGGGGCCGTTGTCGATGCCCAGGTGCAGGGTGTCGCGTTCTTCGGCCAGGGGAATGTCCTGCCAGCCGAGCCGCGCCTCGCCCATGTCCACCGTGACCCGCCCCGCGCCGGCCGCCTTGGCCCGCAGCAGGCCGGCAGAGGTCTCGATGGTGATCGCCTCGCGCCCCAGCTCGCCCATGACCAGGGCGGCGACGCAGCGCGTGCCGTTCCCGCAGGCCCCGACCTCGCCGCCGTCGTGATTGCGGATACGCATGAAGACGTCGGCGCCGGCGCCCGTCGGCGGCTCCAGGATGAGAAGCTGGTCGCAGCCCACGCCTTCGCGCCGGTCGGCGATGGCCTGGGCCAAAGCGTCCGTCAGCGGAAAGGGCTCGGTCCGGGCGTCCACGACCACGAAGTCGTTGCCCAGCCCGTGCATCTTGATGAAGGGGCGGCTGCTCATAGCGGGGTTATATGGCCGCGGGGGCCGATAAGTCCAGGGAGACCGGCGCGGGGCTGCCCTGTGCGCCTTGCCCCAAAACCGCCACGGTCCCGCCCTCATGCGGCGCTTTTTTGCCCCCAGGATGACGTTCTGCGCGCGGGCAGGGGGTCCGCGCCCCGACCCCTGGGGGAAAACGCGATCATGAAACGTCTGATTTCGCTGGCCCTGACGGCCGGCCTCACCGTCCTGCTGGCGGCCTGCGGCAACACTGTCCAGACCACCTCCGGCAGCCGCTACCTGGAAGGCTACGGCAGCGCCTCTGCGCCGGCGGCCGCTTCGCAACCCGGCGCCGCGCCCGCCGCCTATTCCGGGCCCGCCGGGACCGTGGACGCCGAGATCGCCGCCGCGGCGAACATCGAGCCGCAGCTGCGCTTTCCCGCCCGCCTCGGCCTGGCGCGCATCGACCACGGCGGCCTGGTGCCCGTTCCCGCCGCCGAGGCGGCAGCCTGGCAAGGCCTGGCCGAGAGTCTGGGCAGCGGCTACGGCGAGTTCGTGCCGATCTCACCGCTGATCGCCGCCCTGGCCACGCCGGACGAGCGGGCGGTCGTGGGGCATGACGGAACCCGGACCTACCGCAGCGGCCTGTCGGAGACAGTGCGGCGTATCCGCCTCGGCGCGGCGCGCCTGCACGTCGATGCGGTGCTGATTTACGAGACCTTCGGACGCTCGGAGGAGAGCAGCAACCCGCTGGGGCTGACCAAGCTGGCCCTCATCGGCTTCTTCCTGCCGACCGAGAACGTCGAGGCCGAGGGCTTTGCCCAGGCGGTCCTGGTCGACGTGCGCAACGGCTACACCTACGGCACCGCCTCGGCCGTCGCGGAGAAGCCGAGCCACCGCCTGACGACCGTCAGCGACAGCTACGACGCCCATGACTCGGCGCGCCGCGAGGCAGAGGCCCGCGCCGTCGCCGCGCTCACCGGCGAGGTGGAGGTCATGGTCCGCGACCTGCGCCTGGCGCTGGCCGAACAGAGAGCGGCACCGCAGAACACGCAATAGAACACGCAATAGAGTGCAGCGGGCAGGGGCCGGGGCGGCCCGCTGCCTGCCGCACATTGCGCCCGGCATGGTGTCCTAACGGAAAAGTTGTTCCCGGCGCGGGCTGCTCTACGGAAGCGATTCACGGGAGAATTTGGGGCTTTTGCTCCATCAAGGGGCAATAAAGTGGCCTTATCCTTTTGGATTAGCGGGTAAAAATCGTGTGATTCATGTTGATTTCCGGCGCTAGTCAATCTAGGTGTTAACGCGGTGACGGACATGGAAGGTCAGAAGCCGCAGGCTCGGTACATCGCTTAAGGCTCTTGGCCTACCCCGGTGAACTTCCGTCCCTGAGTCTTCCCCGACATCCTTGTGCCTTCACCCGGCCCGGGCGGCAATGTCCCGGGACGTACTACGTTGAAGTTCGAAGGAAGACCCAGACCATGATCACGGGAACCGTGAAGTTTTTTAACACCACCAAGGGCTTTGGTTTCATCGCGCCCGAGGACGGCTCCAAGGACGTTTTCGTCCACATCTCCGCCGTCGAGCGTTCGGGCATGGGCCCGCTGGTCGAAGGCCAGAAGGTGAGCTTCGAAGTCCAGGCCGACCCGCGCGGCCCCAAGGCGGTGAACATCCAGGCCGCTGACTAAGCTCCAGAGCCGAAAGTCCCGAAAAGACCGAAAAGCTTTTCGATCCGGCCGCCCAGGTAAGGGCGGCCGTTTTCGTTTCCGGGGCCTGCGCCCCGGCGGGCCAGGCAAGGGCGGCCGTTTTCGTTTCCGGGGCCTGCGCCCCGGCGGGCTAGGCAAGGGCGGCCGTTTTCGTTTCCGGGGATCCGGGTTTTAGCCGGATTCCCGGGCTTGACCTGGGCCGCCCGGCCCCTTAAGTTCCGCGCCATTCAGGCCAAGGTGACTTGACCGGCTCAAAGCCCCATATGCTTGGGGCGGCCCCGCCAGTCCGCGAGATTCGCGCACTGGCGCGAAGCGCGTTTGCCTGCTGAAGAAAGAGATTAGGACCGATCCGACCCGATGTTCGATAGCCTTCAAGAACGGCTTTCAGGCGTCCTCGACAAGCTGACGCGCCGCGGCGCGCTCAGCGAGGCGGACGTCACGGCCGCCCTGCGCGAGGTGCGCGTGGCCCTGCTGGAGGCCGACGTCGCCCTGCCGGTGGTGAAGGACTTCGTCGAGGGCGTGCGCGAGAAGGCGGTCGGCCAGGAGGTCCTGCGCTCGGTCACCCCGGGCCAGATGGTGGTCAAGATCGTCCACGACCACCTGGTCGAGACCCTGGGCAGCGAGAGCGTCGGCATCGACCTGCGCGCCACCCCGCCGGTCGGCATCATGCTGGTCGGCCTGCAAGGCTCCGGTAAGACCACCAGCTGCGCCAAGATCGCCAAGCGCCTGCAGGAGCGTGAGAAGAAGAAGGTCCTCATGGCCTCCCTCGACGTGCGCCGCCCGGCCGCGCAGGAGCAGCTGAAGGTGCTGGGCGAGCAGGCCCTGGTCGCCACCCTGCCCATCGTGCCCGGCGAGCCGCCGGTGGCCATCGCCAGGCGCGCCATGCAGACCGGCGCCCTGGAAGGCTACGACGTGGTCATGCTGGACACCGCCGGGCGCCTGGCCATCGACGAGGAGCTGATGGCCGAGGTGGCGGCGGTGCGCGATGCCGCCAAGCCGCACGAGAGCCTGCTGGTCGCCGACGCGATGACGGGCCAGGACGCGGTCACCGTGGCCAGCGCCTTCAAGGAGCGGGTCGACCTCACGGGTATCGTGCTGACCCGCGTCGACGGCGACGCGCGCGGCGGCGCGGCGCTGTCCATGCGCGCGGTCACCGGCTGCCCCATCAAGCTGATCGGTGTCGGCGAAAAGCTCGACGCCCTGGAGGGCTTCCACCCGGACCGCGTGGCCTCGCGCATCCTCGGCATGGGCGACGTGGTCTCACTGGTCGAGAAGGCGGCCGAGACCATCGAGGCCGAAGAAGCCGAGAAGCTGGCCAAGAAGCTGCAGAAGGGCACCTTCGACCTGGACGACTTCGCCAAGCAGCTGCAGCAGATGCAGAAGATGGGCGGCCTCTCCAGCATGATGGGCATGCTGCCGGGCATGAACTCGGCGCAGATGCAGCAGATCAAGAACGCCAAGCTGGACGACGGCATGGTCAAGCGTCAGCTGGCGGTGCTGTCCTCCATGACACCCAAGGAGCGCCAGAAGCCGGAGATCATCAAGGCCTCGCGCAAGCAGCGCATCGCCGCCGGCTCGGGCACCACGGTGCAGGAAGTGAACAAGCTGCTGAAGCAGCACAAGGATGCGACCCGCGTGATGAAGCGGGTCCAGAAGATGGGCAAGAAGGGCATGATGCGCGGCGGGCTTGGCGGCCTGATGGGCGGCGGAAATCCCTTCGGTTGATGCCTGAAAATTTCTCACGAAACACAAAGTCGATCCGACCAGAAAGCGAGTAACAGAGAATGTCCCTGAAGATCCGTTTGTCCCGCGGCGGCGCCAAGAAGCGCCCCTACTACCGCATCGTCGTCGCCGACTCGCGCAGCCCGCGCGACGGCCGCTTCATCGAGCGCATCGGTTCCTACAACCCGATGCTGGCCAAGGACCACCCGGACCGCATCGTGCTGAACACCGAGCGCGCCAAGCACTGGCTGTCGGTCGGCGCCACGCCGAGCGACCGCGTGACCCGCTTCCTGGCTGCCGCCGACCTGGGTCCGGCGCGCCGCGTGCCGAAGCAGACCAAGAAGCACCTGCCGGGCCAGAAGGCGCAGGAGCGTGCGGCCGAGGCCGAAGAGGCCAAGAAGGCGGCCGAGGAAGCCGCCAAGGCCGAGGCCGAGGCGCCGGCTGAAGAGGCGCCCGCCGAGGAAGCCCCCGCCGAGGAAGCTGCCGCGGAAGAGGCCCCGGCTGAGGAAGCCGCGGCTGAAGAGGAAGCCAAGGCCGAGTAACGGCCGGCCTCCGGAGGCGCTGCCCCATGGTCGAAGGCCCTGCGTCGAGAGACTGGGTTTGCCTCGGGGTCATGGTCGGCGCGCACGGCGTGCGCGGCCTGGTGAAGGTGAAGTCCTTCACCGAAACCCCCGCGGACGTGGCGGCCTACGGCCCGGTCAGCGACAAGAGCGGCAGGCGCCGCTGGACGCTGCAGGTGACCGGCCCGGCCCCCGGCAAGCGCGACGTGGTGCTGGCGAAGCTCGAGGGCGTGAGCGACCGCGACGCGGCCCAGGCCCTGCATGGCACCGAGCTCTATGTCGCGCGCTCGGCCCTGCCGGCGCTGGCGGAAGAGGAGACCTTCTACCACGCCGACCTGATCGGCCTCAGGGTCGAGGACCCGGAAGGCCGGGAACTGGGCAAGGTGGCGGCGGTGGAGAACTACGGCGCCGGCGACTTCCTGGAGGTCGAGCGGCCGGACGGGAAGCTGCTGCTGCTGGCCTTTACCCGGGCCGTGGTGCCGGAGGTCGATGTCGCCGGCGGGCGCCTGGTGGCGCTGCCGCCGGCGGAGATCGAGGTGCCGCCGGAAGGGGCGCGGCCGGAAGACTAGGGGTGGGCGATATTTAACTCACTAGGGGTTAATTTCGCCGGCCGAAAAGTGCCCTGTGGGGCCGTGGAAAGGCTGGACAAACCTTGTCCCGGGCGTCATAAAGCGCGGCTTCGGCGGTGCTTGGCGCCAGCCGGGAGATTGTCGGGCCGGAAGAGTGGTTGCGAGGTCCCATGGCTGCATGGCGCTCGGTGGTCCTGACGATTTTCCCGGAGATGTTTCCGGGGCCCCTGGGGCAGAGCCTCGCGGGCAAGGCCCTGGAGGGCGGGATCTGGTCGCTCGACGTCCTGGACATCCGGGATTTCGCGCGCGATAAACACCGCAGCGTCGACGATGCCCCCTTCGGGGGCGGCGCCGGCATGGTGATGCGCCCGGACGTGGTGGATACGGCCCTGGCCGCCGCCGCGCAGAAGTGGGCGCAGGAAGACAGTTCGGATGACCAGGCGACGGTCAAGAAGGCGCCGGTCATCTACCTCTCGCCCCGGGGGCGCCTGCTGACGCAGGACCTGGTGCGGGATTTGGCAGCGGGGCCGGGTGTCACCTTGCTCTGTGGCCGCTACGAGGGGGTCGATGAAAGGGTCCTGGAGGCCCGCGACGTCCTGGAGGTTTCCGTCGGCGACTACATCCTGTCCGGCGGCGAACCGGCGGCCCTGGTGTTGATGGACGCGGTCGTCCGTCTGCTGCCAGGCGTTATGGGGAACGTGACCAGCCCGGACGAGGAATCGTTCGGGGAGCAGGGTTTTGAGGGGCTGCTGGAGTATCCCCTCTACACGCGGCCAGCCGAGTGGCAGGGCCGTACGGTGCCGGAGGTGCTGACCTCCGGGCATCACGAGAAAGTCCGCCGGTGGCGTCAGGCCCAGGCGGAGGAGATTACCAGGACGCGCCGCCCGGACCTCTGGGCGCGCTACACGAAGGGCCGGGGCTGACGCGCCGGCGACAGTAAGGATAGAGAGTCATGAACCTCATCGAACAGATCGAGAGCGAGCAGGTTGGCAAGCTGACTGCCGAGGGCGAGCCGCCGGCCTTTGCTCCGGGTGACACCCTGCGGGTCAACGTGAAGGTTGTCGAAGGCACGCGCGAGCGTATCCAGGCTTTCGAGGGCGTCTGCATCGCGCGCCGCAACCGCGGCCTGAACTCGGCCTTCACCGTGCGCAAGCTGTCCTACGGCGAAGGCGTCGAGCGCGTCTTCCCGCTCTACAGCCCGCGCATCGATTCCATCGAGGTGGTGCGCCGCGGCGACGTGCGCCGCGCCAAGCTGTACTACCTGCGTGGCCGCACCGGTAAGGCGGCGCGTATCCGCGAGCAGACCACCGGCCACAGCGGCAAGCTGGATGCCGCGGCGCGCGAAGAGGCCGCCCAGGTCAAGGCCGAGAAGAGCAAGGTCTCCAAGGCCGAGAAGGCCGCCAAGGCCGAGGGCTAAGACGGTCCGGCCGGGCGCCCGCGGCATCGCCGGGCGCCGGCTCAAGAAGTCCTTCGGGGGGGCCTGCCCGCCTGCTTCTCAAGAGCAGGCCGGCGGGCCCTCTGCGTTTTCAGGCCCTTTCTCGAAGGGGCGCGAAGGGGCCCGTTTTCGAATGGGACCCATGCGGTTCGGGCCCTTTTCTGGCCGGGGTCCGGGCGCTATGCTCCGGCCCCCTACGTTGAGGCCGAACAAGAAGAACAGCCGAGCCGCCCCCGGGAACGGGCAAGCGGGCCGGAAAACTGAGTAAGGAACGAGAGAGATGTCCGCGCCGCGTACGCTTTTTGACAAGATCTGGGACAGCCATCTGGTCGACCGCCAGGACGACGGCACCTGTCTGATCTACATCGACCGTCACCTGGTCCACGAGGTCACCTCGCCCCAGGCCTTCGAGGGGCTGCGCCTGGCCGGGCGCAAGGTGCGCCATCCCGAGGCGACGCTGGCGGTACCGGACCACAACGTGCCGACGACCGACCGCTCCAAGGGCATCGCCGACGAGGAGAGCCGCATCCAGGTGGAGACCCTGGAGAAGAACTGCGCCGACTTCGGCGTGCCGATCTTCGACATGAACGACCACCGCCAGGGCATCGTCCACATCATCGGCCCGGAGCAGGGCTTCACCCTGCCGGGCATGACCATCGTCTGTGGCGACAGCCACACCGCGACCCACGGCGCCTTCGGCGCGCTGGCCTTCGGCATCGGCACCTCAGAGGTGGAGCACGTCCTGGCCACCCAGACGCTGATCCAGTCGCCGGCAAAGAACATGCGCATCACCGTCGACGGCGCCCTGCCGGTCGGCGTCACCGCCAAGGACCTGATCCTCGCCATCATCGGCAAGATCGGCACCGCCGGCGGCACCGGCCACGTCATCGAGTACGCCGGCCAGGCGATCCGCGACCTCTCCATGGAAGGCCGCATGACGGTCTGCAACATGTCGATCGAGGGCGGCGCGCGCGCCGGGCTCATCGCGCCGGACGAGACGACGTTCGACTACATCAAGGGCCGCCCCATGGCCCCCAAGGCCGGCACCTTCGAGCAGGCGGTGACCTACTGGCGCTCGCTGCCTTCCGACGAGGGCGCGCGCTACGACAAGGAAGTCACCCTGGCCGTCGCCGAGATCGACCCGCAGGTCACCTGGGGCACCAGCCCCGAGGACGTGGTGGCGGTTACCGGGCGCGTGCCCAACCCGGAGACGGCGCGCGACGAGGCCAAGCGCCAGGCCATGATCCGCTCCCTGGAGTACATGGGCCTGGAGGCCGACATGGCGGTCACCGATATCAAGGTCGACAAGGTCTTCGTCGGCTCCTGCACCAACGGGCGCATCGAGGACCTGCGCGAGGCCGCGGCCGTCGCCAGGGGCCGCAAGGTGGCCGAGGGCGTGCAGGCGATGATCGTGCCGGGCTCCGGCCTGGTGAAGGAGCAGGCCGAGCAGGAAGGCCTGGACCGGATCTTCCTGGAAGCCGGCTTCGAATGGCGCGAGCCGGGCTGCTCCATGTGCCTGGCGATGAACGCCGACCGGCTACAGCCGGGCGAGCGCTGCGCCTCGACCTCCAACCGCAACTTCGAGGGCCGCCAGGGCCGCGGCGGGCGCACCCACCTGGTGAGCCCCGGCATGGCCGCGGCGGCGGCGGTGAAGGGCCACCTCACCGACGTGCGGGACCTGTAACTGGAGGGTCCGGCGCTGCGCCGGCAAGGACGGCCATGACCGACTTCCTGCTGGCCAACGAAGCCACACTGCGGATCGCCCTTTTCCTGGGGGTGCTGGGAATCCTGGCGTTGGCCGAAGCGGCGCGGCCGCGCCGCCGGCGCGAGATTCCGCGCCTGCTGCGCTGGTCCGGCAACCTCGGCATCGTCGTCCTCGACAGCCTGCTCCTGCGCCTCGTCTTTCCGGTCGTCGCCGTCGGCCTCGCCCTGACGGCCGAGGCGCGCGGCTGGGGGCTCTTCAACGTCTTCGACGTTCCGGGCTGGCTCGCCTTCATCGCCTCGGTGGTGCTGCTGGACCTCGCCATTTATCTGCAGCACGTGATGTTCCACGCCGTGCCGGTGCTGTGGCGGCTGCACCGCATGCACCACGCGGACCTGGAATTCGACGTCACCACGGGGCTGCGTTTCCATCCGGTCGAGATCCTGCTGTCCATGGGCATCAAGCTCGCGGTCGTCGCGGTGCTGGGGCCGCCGGCCGTGGCCGTGCTGGTGTTCGAGGTGCTGTTGAACGCGACGGCGATGTTCAATCATTCGAACCTCAAGCTGCCCCTGGCGCTCGACCGGGTGCTGCGCTGGGTCGTCGTGACGCCGGACATGCACCGCGTGCACCATTCCATCCACCCGAACGAGACCAACAGCAACTTCGGCTTCAATCTGCCCTGGTGGGACCGCCTCTTCGGCACCTATACGGCCCAGCCCCGCGACGGTCACGAGGCCATGACCATCGGCATCGAGCAGTTCCGTACGCGGCGAGACCTCTGGCTCGATCGCATGCTGATCCAGCCGCTGATGGGCCCGGCCAGCGGCTATCCCATCAACCGGCGCGAGGACTAGGCCCGCTCAGGGGGCTCTCGCGGGGCCACGCTTCAGGCCTCTCTCCCGATCCGGCCGGGAGCGGTCTCTGCGTACTAATCCCAATGAGCCAAGCTTTCGCGGCTATTTGCGCCTTCAGGTTGCCGATGCCGGGCTGGAACGCGGCGGGCTGCTGTGGTCCTATAGGCCGCGATGCATTTCGTCGTTCGGCCGCCTGCGGCGCCTGAACGGAAGGACCTGCGGACGAAAGGGAACGAGTGATCATGCTGCGTCAGGCTGCGTGGGTTTTCTCCTTGGTAGTGATGGTTCTGGCCGCCGGCGCCGTAACCCTGGCGCCGCGCCCCGCGGCTGCCGAGGCGCTGCCGCTGGCTCTGTCCGAGGAACTGAACAGCGGCATCGCCGCCGCCGGCACCGACGACGAGGTCCAGACCCTGACGGTGCTGGAGCGCTTCTACCGGGCAAGGGCGCACCGTCCGCTTTGGGTGCTGGACGCCGCCGCCGGGCCGCGCGCGGAAAAGCTCTCCAACCTGCTGATCGCCGCCGATCTGGACGGCCTCGATCCGGCCGACTACCGCGCCGGGCAGGTGAAGGCGCTGCTGGGCGCCACGGCGCCGGAGGACCTCGCCCGGCTGGAAGTGATGCTGAGCCTCGGGCTGGTGCGCTACGCCGCCGACCTGGGCCAAGGCCGCACCACGCCGCATGTCGCCGATCCCGAGCTCTTCGTCTTCCGCGAGGAGGTGCAGAAGGCCGACGTGCTGACGGCGGCCTCCGAGGCCAGTGATCTCGACAACTTCGTCGCGGCCTACCGGCCGCAGACCGTGCGTTACGACCGCCAGAAGGTGGCGCTGGCCGAATATCGCGCCCTGGCGCTGCAGGGCGGCTGGCAGCCGATCCCCGAAGGCGACACCCTGAAGCCGGAGATGACCGACCCGCGCGTCGGCCTGCTGCGCGAGCGCCTGCGCCTGGTCGGCGACCTGAAGCCGCAGAACGACCTGGCGGCCAACGGCGGCGATCCGAACTTCTACGACGCGCAGATGGAAACCGCCGTCAAGTGGATGCAGTACCGCCACGGCCTGGCCCAGGACGGCGCGGTCGGGCCGAAGACCCTGGCCGAGCTCAACGTGCCGGTCGAAAAGCGCATTGAGCAGATGATCCTGAACCTGGAACGGCGGCGCTGGATGCCCGATGATCTGGGCCAGCGTCACATCTTCGTCAATCTGGCCGACTTCCAGCTGAAGCTGGTCGACGAGCCGAAGACGCTGTTCGACACTGCCGTGGTGGTTGGCAAGCCCTACCAGAAAACGCCGGTGTTCAGCGGCACCATGACCTACGTGGAGATCAATCCCTTCTGGAACGTGCCGCCCTCCATCGCGCGCAAGGAGATGCTGCCGAAGATCCAGCAGGACGTCTCCTACCTGTCGCAGAACAACTACGTGCTGTTCAGCGACTGGAGCAGCGGCGCCACGGTAATCGATCCGCAGAGCATCGACTGGTCGCAGGTCAGCAGGGCGAGCTTCCCCTACAAGATCCGCCAGGACTCCGGCGACGGCAATGCGCTGGGCCGGGTGAAGTTCATGTTCCCCAACCGCTTCAACATCTACCTGCACGACACCCCGGCCAAGTCGCTGTTCAACAAGCCGCAGCGCACCTTCAGCCACGGCTGCATCCGCGTTCAGGACCCCAACCGCCTGGCCGAGCTGGTGCTGAGCAAGGAGGAGGGCTGGTCGCGCGAACGTATCGAGGCAGTAATCGCCTCGGGGGAGCGCACCATCGTGTCCCTGAAGCAACCGCTGCCGGTGCACATCGTCTATCTGACCTCCTGGGTCAACAAAGACGGCAGCGTGCACTTCCGCGACGACGTCTACGAGCGTGATACGGCCCTGGCCCGGGCGCTTTTGGGCGCGCGCGCCGGGACCCTGCGCTGATCCGGCTGCCAGAGCCGCCGCCGGCGTTAACTATTTCCCGGCTTATCGCCTTATTATCGCCGAATTGCTTGGGTTTACTGCCCCGGTAGAACGTCTGCCCGGGCCAGGAAATCCGCGGCTTTTCGACCGCGCGTTGCCTCGCAGCGGCAAATTGTGTAATTCGTTAATGCTCCGTTCGTGATTGTGGGCGCAATCTGAGGGCGGAGAACAAACCGGACCCGCTGAAAAGAGGACCTGAGGCGGCATGGATCTGAAGGCTCATCCTTCCCTGACGGGCGGCGTGGCGACGCGCCGCCAATTCGTCAGTGGCGCTGCGGCGGGGGCCGCGGCCCTGGTCACCACCACCCTGATCCCCGATCTGGCCTTTGCGGCCAGAACCGACCTGCCGGGCACGCGCAGCCTCGGCTTCCGCAACCTGCACACCGGCGAGGAGGAGGGCGCGACCTACGTGCGCGACGGCATCCTCCAGCCCGAGGGGCTGCAGAGGCTGAACCACGCGCTGCGCGACTGGCGCACCGGGGAGGTCTGGCAGATGGATCCCCAGCTGCTGGACCTGCTCTACGCCCTGCGCCGGCGCCTCGACAGCCAGGCCCCCTTCGAGCTCATCTCCGGCTACCGCTCGCCCAAGACCAACGCCAAGCTCGCCTCCAACAGCAACGGCGTGGCCAAGCGCTCCCTCCACATGCGCGGCATGGCGACGGACATCCGCCTGCCCGAAAGGGACCTCTTGGCCCTGCACAAGACGGCGCGGGCCATGCAGGTCGGCGGCGTCGGCCTGTACAGCAAGTCGGGCTTCGTCCACGTGGACACCGGCCGGGTGCGCTACTGGGGCTCCTGAGGCCCCGCCACACCTAGGACTTTTCGCCTAGCAGGCGTCTTTCCGGCCCTCCCGCCAGACCATTCCTTCTGTTTGCCGCAGCCATGCGCAGCAAGGTTTTGACCTTTGCGCCGGATTTCCTATGATCCGCCTCCGGCGTTCCGGCACAGGCCGGGCGCCGCCCAAGGAGATGCGGATCGATGGAAAAGTTCACCACCCTCACCGGGGTCGCGGCCCCCTTGCCCCTGGTCAATATCGACACCGATATGATCATCCCGAAGCAGTTCCTGAAGACGGTGCAGCGCACCGGGCTTTCCAAGGGGCTGTTCTACGAGATGCGCTTCGACGAGAACGGCAAGCCGAAGGACGGCTTCGTCCTCGACCAGCCGGCCTACGAGAACACCCAGATCCTGGTGGCCGGGGAGAACTTCGGCTGCGGCTCCAGCCGCGAGCACGCGCCCTGGGCGCTGCTGGACGCCGGCATCCGCTGCGTCATCGCCCCCAGCTTCGCCGACATCTTCTACAACAACTGCTTCAAGAACGGCATCCTGCCCATCGCCCTGCCGCAGGAGCAGGTGGACCTGCTGATGGACGACGCCTCGCGCGGCGCCAACGCCATCGTCACCGTCGACCTGGAGAAGCAGGAGATCACCGGGCCCGACGGCGGCACCATCAAGTTCGACATCGATCCCTTCCGTAAGCACTGCCTGCTGAACGGCCTGGACGATATCGGCCTGACGCTGGAGAAGGCCGACAAGATCGAGACCTTCGAGCAAAGCCGCAAGACGGCCCAGCCCTGGGCCTGAGGGGTCCGACGGTAACGGCGGCCGGGCCTCCGGCCGCTTCTTCTCTGCGGCCCCTTCCGGGCCGGCACTCAAGTTCCACGGCCGCAAGCGCCGGCAGACGTTAGGAAGGAGACGCGAACGATGGCGTCCAACAAGAAGCTTTTGATCCTGGCCGGCGACGGCATCGGCCCCGAGGCCATGACCCAGGTGCGCCGGGTCGTCGACTGGATGGACAAGCGCCGCTCGGTCGGCTTCGACATCGACGAGGGCCTGGTCGGCGGCGCCGCCATCGACGCCGAGGGCGCGCCGGTCAGCGACGCCACGGTGGAAAAGGCGATGAACTCCGACGCCGTGCTGCTGGGCGCCGTCGGCGGGCCGAAGTGGGACGACCTGCCCTTCGCCCAGAAGCCGGAGCGTGGCCTTCTGCGCCTGCGCAAGGATATGGTGCTCTTCGCCAACCTGCGCCCCGCGCTCTGCTTCGACGCCCTGGTCGACGCCTCGGCGCTGAAGCCGGAACTGGTCTCCGGCCTCGACATCATGATCGTCCGCGAACTGACCGGCGGCATCTACTTCGGCGAGCCGCGCGGCATCGAGGAGCTGCCCGACGGCACCCGCCGCGGCATCAACACCCAGGTCTACACCACGCCCGAGATCCAGCGCGTCGCCCGCGTCGCCTTCGACCTGGCCAAGAAGCGCGGCAACCGCCTCTGTTCGGTGGAGAAGGCCAACGTCATGGAATCCGGCGTGCTGTGGCGCGAGGAAGTGACCAAGCTGGGCGCCGCCGAGTTCCCGGAGGTCGAGCTGAGCCACATGTACGCCGACAACTGCGCCATGCAGCTGGTGCGCAACCCCAAGCAGTTCGACGTCATCGTCACCGACAACCTCTTCGGCGACATCCTGTCCGACGCCGCGGCCATGCTGACCGGCTCGCTGGGCATGCTGCCTTCGGCCTCGCTGGGCGATATGGACGCCCAGGGCCGCCGCATGGCGCTCTACGAGCCGGTGCACGGCTCGGCCCCGGACATCGCCGGCCAGAACAAGGCCAATCCGCTGGCCACCCTGCTCAGCTTCGCCATGATGCTGCGCTACTCCTTCGACCTGGGCGACGACGCCGACTTGATCGAGCAGGCGGTCCAGGACGTGCTGGCCGCGGGCAAGCGCACCGGCGATATCGCCCAGCCGGGCCAGCCCGTGGTCTCCACCAGCGAGATGGGCGACGCAATCCTGGCGGCTCTCGACAAGCGGGCGGCCTGAAAGCCGCGGATTCCGGGGGCGGAGAGCCGCTTCGGCAGGCCGGGGCGGGGCGGCGTCACGAATCCGTCAATTGACGGACCAGGGAAGGCCGACTAAAGTCCTCAGCTAACCGAAGCTCCGGTGGGAGATTGTGCAATGAAGAAGACCCTTACCGCCCTGATGGTCGCGGCTGGTGTCGTTGGTTTCGCGGGGGCCGCTGTCGCGGGCTGCGCGGGCCATCTGCAATCCGTTCAGAGCACCTCCAAACCGATCGTTACCGCAGACGCCGAGCAGTCCACCCCGGTGACCACCACCACGACCGAGACTGCTCCGAACTAGGCGCGAGACCCCATGGACGTTACGAAAGGCCGTCCCTCTGGGCGGCCTTTCTCCTTAGGGGGCTTTCCAGACGGGCTACAAACGGGCGAAAACGACGGAAGCTTATTCGCGGTCCTTGCGGCGCGCTGGCTCGCCGCGACTTGCGGGCGGGCCGCCCGCCAACCATGTGAAGAGCATCCGGAAGTCGCTGATGAAGGACCACCAGGGGTGGGTGAAGGTGGCCGGGCGGTTGCGCTCGACGAAGGCGTGGCCGATCCAGGCGAAGGCGTAGCCGCAGACCAGCGCCGCCACCGCCAGCCGCCAGTCGCCCCGGGCGACGGCCCCGGCCAGCAGGAAAAGGCCGAGGCAGGTTCCGGTGTAGTGCAGGGCGCGGGTCGCCGCGCGGCGGTGTTCGCCTAGATAGCGCGGCCAGAACTCGCGGTAACTGCCGGAGCGGACGGAAGAGCTTCGAGTCATCTCGGGGCCAGGAATTTGAGAGCCGGCTGATGCCGGGAAGCATAACAGACTGACGATGCGAAAGGCACGGATAGGTAAGAGGACATGGGATACAAGGTAGCAGTAGTGGGCGCCACGGGCGCCGTCGGCCGCGAAATGTTGAAGACGCTGGCCGAACGCAAGTTCCCCATCGACGACATCGTGGCGCTGGCCTCCGAACGCTCGGTCGGCAGCGAGGTCTCCTTCGGCGAGGACGATACGGTCAAGGTGCAGAACCTGTCGACCTACGACTTCAAGGGCACCGACCTGGTGTTCTCCTCGCCGGGCGCCAAGATCTCCGCCGAGTACTCGCCCAAGGCGGGCAAGGCCGGGGCCGTCGTCATCGACAACACCTCGCAGTTCCGCATGGACCCGGACGTGCCGCTGGTGGTGCCGGAGGTGAACCCCCAGGCGCTGGCCGGCTATGCCAAGAAGAACATCATCGCCAACCCGAACTGCTCGACCATCCAGATGATGGTGGCGCTGAAGCCGCTGCATGATCTCGCCAAGATCAAGCGCGTGGTGGTGGCCACCTACCAGTCGGTCTCCGGTGCCGGCAAGGACGGCATGGACGAGCTGTTCAACCAGACCCGCGGCATCTACGTGAACGAGCCGGTCAAGCCCGAGCAGTTCACCAAGCAGATCGCCTTCAACGTCATCCCCCACATCGACGTCTTCATGGACGACGGCTCCACCAAGGAAGAGTGGAAGATGGTGGTGGAGACCAAGAAGATCCTCGACCCCGCGATCAAGGTGCATGCCACCTGCGTGCGCGTGCCGGTCTTCGTCGGCCATGCCGAGGCGATCAACATCGAGTTCGAGAACCCCATCGACGAGGTTGCGGCCCGCAAGGCGTTGAGCGCGCAGCCCGGCTGCATCGTCGTCGACCACCGCGCCGATGAAGGCTATGTCACGCCGCAGGAGTCCGCCGGCGAAGACGGCGTCTACGTCAGCCGCGTGCGCAGCGACCCCACGGTGGAAAACGGCCTGTCGATCTGGGTGGTCTCCGACAACCTGCGCAAGGGCGCCGCGCTCAACGCGGTGCAGATCGGCGAGACCCTGGTGAACAACTATATGAAGGTGCCGGCCTAAGCCGGAAAAGCCGCCGGGCGCGCAGGCGCTGCGTGCCCGGTGCCCCTCTGCGGAACGAATTTCATGACTTTCGAGGCCTGGTCGGTTTTCCTGGCGGCCGCGGTGCTGCTGTGCCTTTCGCCCGGCGCCAACAACCTCATGGCGCTGACCAACGGCCTGCGCTACGGCGTCCTTGCGTCGCTGGTCGCGGTCGGCGGGCGCATCGCCGCCTTCGCGGTGATGATCGCGATCACGGCCGTCGGCCTGGGCGCGGTCCTGGCCGCCTCCGAACTGGCCTTCCAGGTCATCAAGTGGGCGGGCGTCGCCTATCTGGCCTATCTGGGCGTCAAGGCGCTGCGCAGCCGCGGCGAGGCTTCCTTCGACGGCGAAGCCGCTGTGAAGGCGCAGTCGCTGGGCGAGCTCGCGCGCAAGGAGTTCCTGGTCGCCGTCGGCAATCCCAAGGCGATCCTCATCTTCACCGCGATCTTCCCGCAGTTCCTGGTGCCGGGCGAGCCGGCCCTGCCGCAGTTCGCGGTCATGGGCGCGACCTTCCTGGTCGGCGAGGTCTTCGCCGCCCTGGTCTACGTCGTCTCCGGCAAGTGCTTCGCGCCGCTGCTGCGCGACCGCGCGAGCTGGATGAACCGCATCACCGGCGGCCTGCTGCTGGCCGCCGCCGGCCTGCTTGCCGCCGCCAGCCGCCGGGCGTAGCACCGGAACCGACATCTTTCCCAGGCCAAATGCGGTCTTCACAGCCGCTTGAGAACGGACTGCCGTCCCATCTTCGTCGGATGAGAATGCCTAGATTCAAACTACGGGCCGATTGAACGGCTCCGTCGTGAATCCATTCTCAGGCGATAGAGGAGGACGCCATGCTGAGACTCCTGAACAAGCTCGCGGCGCGGGTGCGTGCGGGTCTTGCCGCGATCCTGCTGGCGGCAGGCTGCATCCTGGCCGTGACATCCGTGGCCCAGGGCCAAGGACCTCCGGGCGTCTGTCATCCGCGCGACCATCTGTTGAACTGGCTGCGCGACAACTTCGGTGAGGTCCCCGTCGGCTTCGGTCTGGCCGACGGCAAGGTGCTCGAGCTGCTGGCCTCCAAGGACGGCCTGACCTGGACCATCATCATGACCTGGCCAAACGGCAGGTCCTGCGTGATGACCGGCGGCGAGGCCTGGCGCAGGCTTCCGCTGCCCCCGAAAGGGCCGGCAGTCTAGATCCCCGTTCGATGGCCGCCACGCCCTGCCCGGCCGGAGTGAGGGCCGGCAAGAGCAACCGCCTCCAGGCGGACGCGGACAAATCGATCTAGGGAATAGCGTAGATGCTGATGTTCTCGGTGACGCCGCGCAAGGTGGCGTCGTGCGCCAGGGGCTTGACCCCCTGTCCGGCCAGGAAGCTGGAGGCCAGCGGATCGTCCAGCACCGCGCCGGTGGTGAAGATCTCCCGCGAGGTGGCGAGGTGCTGGACGCGTGAGGCGATGTTCACGGTCTGCCCGAAATAGTCCTGCCGTTCGTTCAGGTTGACGGCGATGCAGGGGCCTTCGTGGATGCCGATCTTCAACAGCAGGTCTTCGCTGCCGCGTTCGCTGTTCAGCTGGCGCATGGCCTCACGCATCCGCAGGGCCGCGGCGATGGCCCGGTCGGGCGTGGGGAAGGTCGCCATGACCGCATCGCCGATTGTCTTGACCACGGCGCCCGCTTCCGCCGCCACGATCCCATTGAGCACGCCGAAATGCGTGCGCACCAGGTCGAAGGCCGCCAGGTCGCCGACCCGTTCGTAGAGTTCCGTCGAGCCCCTGAGGTCGGTGAACAGGAAGGTGAGACTGGTAATCTTCAAGCGCTGGTCCACGTCCAGCGCATCGGTTTGGTAGATGTCCCGGAAGGTCTGGTTGGACAGCAGCCGCTTGGCCGTGAGGAAGGGCCGGCGCTGCTTCATCATGTCGTGCAGGGCGTCGTTGGCGATGCAGACGCTGGGCAGGGTCCGCACCTCCGTATGGTTCTCCACCGAAATGCGCAGCGGACCGGGTCGCAGGTCCAGCGCTTCGTGGTGGCGGTGCTTGCGGTCGAAGACCAGCGTCAGGGTCTGCCGCTCCGTCGTCGCTTCGCCCTTCACGTCCAGGAACTGCGCTGCGTGGGTGACCGGCTCGAAGACGATGACGAAGGCTTCCGGCAGATGCAGGGAGAGAATGGCCTTCTCGCCGGCCGGCAGTTCCAGGTCTTCAATCAGGAACTCTTTCACCCGGGATTCGAGGTCGCCCTCCGGCAGATCGATGCCCGAGCCCCAATAGATCTGCCGGAAATATTCGATCGGCGGCAGCTGGTCCGGATTGTGCGCGGCTATGCGGCGCGTGCGCGGATTGACCGTGAAGGTGACCTCGACCATTTCGTCGAGCGTCGGTTCGTAGCCCGCGGCGCAGAGGGCACAGGTGTATTCATCGCTGCGCACGGATTTCAAAGAGGCGCCCGCATCGAGGACGCCGCCGCAGCCCGGGCAGAGCACGTTCCACGACAAATCGAAGAGGCCGAGGCGGCAGGCGTGCAGGAAGGCGGCGATGGTCTGCTCGTCGTCGAACCCTTCCCCCGCCGCGAAGGCCAGCACGTTCACGCGGCAGAGCTTGTGGTCCGGCGCTTCCTTGATGAGCCGCTCAATCGCTTCGACAATTTCCGGTTGCGCCGACTCGCGGAGCACACCGAAGAGAGTTTGCGCCGCGTCCATAGTCAATAATCATTGCGCCGAATCGCGCTCGGCGCCAGTCAATTCAAGAGGCGCGCCCCGCCATCCTGCCTCTTGGCGCGCGCCCCCGCAGGGGCTATTTGTCTGCTATGGCCAAGAAAAACCCGCTGAAGCTCAACGCTCTGCAATTGAAGACCCTGACGCTGCTGCAGCAGCTGGCGCGCAGCCCCGACCACGCCCAGCCGGGCGAGGAGGAGGGCAGCATCTTCGTCTCCAACTTTCCCGCGGCCCACGGCGATCACTTCCATGTCGGCGACGCCGTGGTGCTGGCGCGCGACGCCAGCGGCCTCGCCAATCCCAACGTCTTCGCGGTGCTGGAACGCAAGGGTCTCCTGCGCTCCATGTTTCCCCTGGGCGCGATGCTGACCGCCGAGGCCCTGGCCTACGACACCGGCCTGGCCGACAAGGTGCTGCACCGTTCCGATCACTAGGGCCCTTTGCCGTTCTGCCGAAAGAAGTCTGCGCATGAAACCCATCGCCATTTCCGTCCTGACCGTCTGCGGTGTCGAGGAGCTGCCGGAGCACGCGGCAAGCAAGGTGACCCATGTGTTGACACTGATCGATCCGGGCTGGCCGGACATCGAGGCCTTCGACACCTTCGACGACCATCACCGCAAGATCATGCGCTTCCACGACATCATCGACCCGGCCGAGGGCAAGGTCATGCCGACGCCCGAGCACGTCGCCGAAATCCTGGAGTTCGGGGAGGAACTGGCGGCCTCGCGCGAGGCGCGGGAGGACGGGCACCTGCTGGTCCATTGCTACATGGGGGTGTCGCGCTCCACCGCGGCCATGCTGTCGCTGCTGGCGCAGGTGCATCCCGAGGAGTCGGAAGAGCGCCTCTTCGAGCGCCTTCAGGAAATCCGTCCCCGGGCCTGGCCGAACTCCCTGATGGTCGGCTACGCCGACGAACAGCTGGGCCGTGGCGGCCGCCTGGTGGAGGCGCTGAAGCGGCACTACGGCTGGCAGCTGAAGCGTGATCCGCGCTTTTATGACTGGATGGATCAGCTCGGCCGCCAGCGCGAAATCGACATGGCCGTCGGTTGATTTCTCGATCGCCGCGGTGACCGCTTGTCACCCGCTTTCTACGGTCTGCCGGGCCGCCGTTCCGGGCTATACTCCCCGCCGGGTGGCTGAAGCCCTTTTCGGTTTCTCACAAAGCGGGAGACGGCGATGTCCGGTCCGTTTATCGCAAAGAGCTTCTTCCTTGTGGGCCTCTTCACGCTGCTGGCGTCGCCGACGTTGGCCGACGCCATCGACGGCGACTGGTGCTCCACCACCGAGGCGGCGCACTTCAGCATCGACGGCCCCGGCATCATCACCCCGGCGGGCACGGCGACCATCGGCGACTACCGGCGTCACACCTTTACCTATGAGGTGCCGGAGGGCGACCCCGGCGCCGGGCAGATCATCGACATGCGTCAGTTGAACGAGGAGGAGATCCTGGTCTCCGTCGACGGCGGCGAGCCCGTGCTGTGGGTGCGCTGCCAGGTCGTCAGTTGAGTCAGAGCGCTTCGGCGCTGAAGCGCCGGCGCGGGGCTTCCAGGCGGTCCTGGGCGGCGACGAACTGCAGCTCTTCCTCGCCGGCCTCCAGGGTGGTCTCCAGGATCTCGAAGATCGCCGAAGCGGCCCGGCCCAGCGCCTCGGGCAGCGATCCGGTTTTCAGATAGAAGCCGAGGAAGAGGGCGGCCACCGCGTCGCCGGCGCCGTTGGGCGTGATCGGCAAGCGCGGACAGGCGACCCGCCAGACGCCTTGCGCGCTCACCGCCAGCATGGCCACTTCGTCCTCTCCCGCATCCAGGCTGGTCACCAGCACCACCTTCGGGCCCTGACCCTGCACGGACGCCAGCAGGCTTTCGGCGGCGGCGCGGATCCCGGCCAGGTCTTGAGGTTTCTGTCCGGCCAGGATCTCCAGCTCGAAGAGGTTGGGGGTCACGATGTCGGTGGCGGGCAGGGCCTTGCCGGTCATGAACTCCGGCACGTCCTGGCGCACGAAGAGGCCCTTGCCGTGGTCGCCCATTACCGGGTCGCAGGCCCAGATCGCCCGGGGGTTGGCGGCGCGGATGCGGGTCGCGGCATCAAGGATCACCTCCCCCAGGGCCGGGTCGCCCACGTAGCCGGTCAGGAGCGCGTCGCAGCGGGCCAGCGCCCCGCGCGCTTCCAGGCCGTCGACCAGCCGGGCGATGTCCCCGGCGGCGAAGACCTGTCCCTCGAAGTCCGGGTAGCCGGTGTGGTTGGAGAACTGCACTGTGTGGACCGGCCAGACCTCGATCCCCAGGCGCTGCAGCGCGAAGACCGCCGCCGAGTTGCCGACGTGGCCGTAGGCGACGTGGGACTGGATGGAAATCACGTTCATCGGGAGGCGTTGCCTGCTTTCCGGCGGTTTTTGGGGGTTCCGGCGGGCGGCAGCTTGCCACAGGCGGGCCATCGTTTATAGTCGCCCCCGCGTTCGCAGGTGCGGAAAAACGCGCCTGCGGGCGGCCGAACAAGACCACGCAGGGAGATTCCGCTCATGACCGCCGCCCGTCCGCGCCGTTCCGTCCTCTACATGCCCGGCTCCAACGCCCGCGCCCTGGAAAAGGGCCGCAGCCTGCCGGCCGACGGCCTGATCCTCGACCTGGAGGACGCCGTGGCGCCCGACGCCAAGGAGACCGCGCGCGAGCAGATCGTCGCCGCGCTGAAGGAAGGCGGCTACGGCAAGCGCGAGATCGCGGTGCGGGTGAACCCGCTGGACAGCCCCTGGGGCAAGGACGACGTGAAGGCCATGGCGACCTCCGGCGCCGACGCCATCCTGCTGCCGAAGGTCGAGACCGCGGCCATGATCCACGAGCTGGAAAAGCTGATGGACGCGGCCGGCGCGCCCCAGTCCATGGGCATCCAGTGCATGATGGAGACGCCGCTCGGCATGCTGAACGCCCAGGAGGTGGCCGGCGCCTCCAAGCGCATCACCTGCCTGGTCATGGGCACCTCCGACCTGGTGAAGGACCTGCAGGCCGCGCACACGCCCGAACGCCTGCCGGTGCTGACCAGCCTCGGCCTCTGCATCCTGGCGGCGCGCGCCTACGGCATCGCCATCACCGATGGCGTGCACCTGGACCTTTCCGACGAGGAGGGCTTTGCCGCCTCCTGCCGCCAGGGCAAGGAGCTGGGCTTCGACGGCAAGACGCTGATCCACCCCAAGACCATCGCCGCGGCCAACGAGGTCTTCGCGCCCTCCCAGGCGGAGATCGACTGGTCGCACAAAATCATCGCCGCTCATGCCGAGGCGACCGCCGAGGGCAAGGGCGTCGTCGTCGTCGACGGCAAGCTGATCGAGAACCTGCACGTGGAAAGCGCCCAGCGCCTGGTCGCGCTGTCCGAAGCAATCAAAGAACTCGAAGCGGCCGCCTGAAGATGTCCAAGAACAATCCCAAAAACAACCTGGGCAACCACTTCGAGGACTTCCGCCTCGGCCAGGTGCTGAAGCACGCCACGCCGCGCACGGTGACGGCGGGCGACCAGGCGCTCTACACGGCGCTCTACGGCGGGCGCTTCGCGCTGCAGTCCTCCGACGCCTTCGCACGAGATTGCGGCTTGCCGCAGGCGCCCGTCGACGACCTGCTGGCCTTCCACGTGGTCTTCGGCAAGACGGTGCCCGACGTGTCGCTGAACGCCGTCGCCAACCTGGGCTACGCCGACGGCCGCTTTCTGGCTCCGGTCTATCCGGGCGACACCCTGTCGAGCGAGAGCGAGGTGGTGGGCCTGAAGGAGAACTCCAACGGCAAGACCGGCGTGGTCTACGTGCGCAGCCGCGGCGTGAACCAGCGCGGTGAGGCGGTGATGGAGTACACGCGCTGGGTCATGGTGCGCAAAGGCGACGAGAACGCGCCGGCGCCCGACGCGGTGGTGCCGGAACTGCCGGCGGCCGTGGCGCCCGAAAACCTCGTGGTGCCCGAGGGGCTCGACTTCTCCAAGTTCGATATGGCGGCGGCGGGCAGCCCGCACCGCTGGGGCGACTACGCGGTCGGCGAGAAGATCGACCACGGCGACGCCATGACCATCGAGGAGGCCGAGCACCAGCTCGCCACCCGGCTCTACCAGAACACCGCGCGTGTCCACTTCAACCAGCACGTCGAAAGCCAGGGCCGCTTCGGCCGGCGCATCGTCTACGGCGGCCACGTCATCTCGCTGGCCCGCGGGTTGACCTTCAACGGCCTGGGCAACGCGGTGAAGATCGCCGCCATCAACGCCGGCACCCACGCCGCGCCCAGCTTCGGCGGCGACACCATCTACGCCTGGTCGGAAGTGCTGGACAGGCTGGAGGTACCGGGGCGCAGCGACCTCGGCGCCCTGCGCCTGCGCACGGTGGCCACCAAGGACCGCCATTGCGCCGACTTCCCTTTGAAGGCGGCCGGCGAGGACGGCAAGCTGCGCTACGACCCGGCGGTGGTGCTGGACCTGGACTACACGGTGCTGCTGCCGCGATGATCGGCGCCGCTTCCCCCTCACCCTCCTGCTTCGCGGGTCCCTCCCTCTCCCCGCGGGGGAGAGGGTTGCGCAGCCTTGGCGAGGAACGAGCCTAGGCGTAGCTGGGTGAGGGGGTGATTGCCCGCCACATCTGGTGCGATTTCGGGTCGCGACCACAAAATTTGGTTGAAACGGCAGAATCGCTGCTGTAATGAGTGAGGCGCCGGGTGCAGCGGGGGAGACCCCCGTTGCGGCGTACCCCGGAAGAGAGGGCACTACCCGACGCCTCAAGAGCTGGATCCAGCTCAGCGTGATTGCTGCGGCGAGTGGCCTCTTGATCAGAATTCGCGCGCGGATACCGGGCCTGGCGTGACCGATAAAGCGCAGCGAGATCGCTGACCTCCCCGAAGGGAGCGAACCCACCCGGGCGGGCCGTTCGGCGCCTCCAGTTCCGACTTCCGACGAGCGACCTAGCTTTCCCTAAGAGGCAGAGCCTCTGCGGGGCAGCTCGGGCGTATCCGGCGCGCGGTTGGGATCCCGGGGGATCTTTCTCCGCACGGGGCGGCTGCGCGAAGCACACCTCCCGTCCTCGGGTCTCCGAAAGACCGCCGCTGGCGCGGCTGCCTTCCGGGCCTGGTCGGCACCCTTGCGGGTACCTTCCTTGGCCGATGAGACCGTCCTGCAGCTTCGCGAGGAAACTGCGTGGTCCCGGACTGGCGGGCGCCCCGACACGGGGAAGGGACGCCGCCATCGCCGGAAAGTGCAGGGTCGAAGGACGACCGGCACCTCCCATCCGAAACCCGGGATCTGCAGGGCAACCCGGCTTCCGGTGCCGGACGGGCAACTCCCGAAGAAGCATTCCGTCCCCGGATCGCGGACCGGCGCGTCCCCACCGAGCTATCGGGATCCCCGAAGGGACCGCCGCAGCCGGCTGATCTCCGGCCCGAGGGCCGCTGCACCTCACGGATTGTCCGATCCGAAAACCGGACCCTCCGGAGGCCGGGAGGAACCGAAGCTCCTCCGAGACCGCTGTATCTCCTTCGGACCGAGGACCCGAAAGTCCTTGGCCCTCCGAGTTACACCTCCGTGGAGCCGAAGCTCTTGGAGAGGGCCGCACCCGCCGTTTTCCGACGCTTTCACGTGCAAGAAGATGCTCGCCCGAATAGCAGAGAGCGACAACAGAAAATTACCGACGAGTCCCAGAATCTTGTGCATAGTTTCGTCCGAACTGCACAAATCCTTCACATCTTGCCCACAGCTCTATCCACAGCCCGCCGCCGGCCGGTTTCCCTGTGGCATTGCGGTACGCTGGGGAGTCTTCGCCGAAAGGTTGGGCGGAGCGGGGATATTTCTCGGGAATCAGGGGGGGCGTCGGGCGGGCTTCCGGCGCGGTCCGGGGCCCCGGACCGGGGCCTCGCGTTGACTTATGTTGCGCTGCGGTCTAAATCACACGCCAACGATAAAACTAAGTCGCTGTTGAGCGTTCCCCTCTAGACTGCGTCTGTCCGACGCGGAGCCTCAAGCAGTCCGGCAGAAGAAACAGGCACAGAGCAAGCGCATGATCTCGTCCAATCGGCCCCTTTCGCCGCATCTGCAGGTGTACCGCCCGCAGATCACCTCGACACTTTCGATCCTGCACCGGCTGACCGGCATCGCGCTGGCCGCCGGCACCCTGCTGCTGACCTACTGGCTGGTGGCCGCCGCTTCGGGGCCGGAGGCCTTCGCCACCGCCCAGGGCCTGATCGGCTCCTTCATCGGGCGGCTGCTGCTCTTCGGCTGGAGCATCGCGCTCTTCTACCACCTCTGCAACGGCATCCGGCACCTGGTCTGGGACGCCGGCTACGGCTTCGAGATCGAGGCGGCGACGCGCAGCGGCTGGATGGTGGTCGGCGCTTCGGTGGTGTTGACCCTGGCGACCTGGGCGCTGGGCTACGCCATGATGGGGGGAGCCTGAGCCCATGAACGATCAATCCAACCTGCGCTCGCCCCTGGGCCGCGTGCGCGGCCTCGGCTCGGCCAAGGACGGTACCCATCACTGGTGGGCGCAGCGCCTCACCGCGCTGGCCCTCATTCCGCTGACCATCTGGTTCGTCGGCGCGGTGGTCAGCCTGATCGGCGCCGACCACGCGGCGGTCGCCGCCTGGATCGCCTCGCCCGTGGTCGCCGGCCTGCTGATCCTGCTGATCGTCGCGACCTTCTATCACGCGGCGCTGGGCCTGCAGGTGGTTATCGAGGACTACGTGCACGGCGAGGGCGCGAAGATCGCCCTGCTGCTCTTCGTCAAGGCGCTGACCATCGTGCTCAGCCTCTCGGCCGTACTCTCGGTCCTGACCCTGCTTTTCACCCGCGCGTAAGGCCTACACCATGACCAAGTCCTATGAGGTAATCGATCACACCTATGACGTGGTGGTGGTGGGCGCCGGCGGCGCCGGTCTGCGCGCGACCCTGGGCCTGGCCGAGGCCGGCTTGAAGACTGCCTGCATCTCCAAGGTCTTTCCGACGCGCAGCCACACCGTGGCGGCGCAGGGCGGCGTCTCCGCCTCGCTCGGCAACATGGGCGAGGACGACTGGCGCTGGCACATGTACGACACGGTCAAGGGCTCCGACTGGCTGGGCGACCAGGACGCCATCGAGTACATGGTGCGCGAGGCGGTGCCGGCGATCCTGGAGCTCGAACACTACGGCATGCCGTTCAGCCGCACCGAGGACGGCAAGATCTACCAGCGCCCCTTCGGCGGCATGACCACCCACTTCGGCGAGGGCATCGCCCAGCGCACCTGCGCGGCGGCCGACCGCACCGGCCACGCCATGCTGCACACGCTCTACCAGCAGAGCCTGCGCCAGCACGCCGAGTTCTACATCGAGTACTTCGCCCTCGACCTGATCATGGAAGACGGCGTCTGCCGCGGCGTCATGGCCTGGAACCTGGACGACGGCACCATCCACCGCTTCCGCGCGCAGATGGTGATCATGGCGACGGGCGGCTACGGGCGCATCTACTTCTCCTGCACCGGGGCCCACACCCAGACCGGCGACGGCAACGCCATGGTGCTGCGGGCCGGCCTGCCGCTGCAGGACATGGAGTTCGTGCAGTTCCACCCCACCGGCATCTATGGCGCCGGCTGCCTGATCACCGAGGGCGCGCGCGGCGAGGGCGGCTATCTCACCAACTCCGAGGGCGAGCGCTTCATGGAGCGCTACGCCCCTTCGGCCAAGGATCTGGCCAGCCGCGACGTGGTCTCCCGCGCCATGACCATGGAAATCCGCGACGGCCGCGGCGTCGGCGCGCAGAAGGACCACATCCACCTGCACCTGGAGCACCTGGCGCCCGAGCTGCTGCACCAGCGCCTGCCGGGCATCTCGGAATCGGCGCGCATCTTCGCCGGCGTCGACGTGACCAAGGAGCCGATCCCCGTCCTGCCGACCTGCCACTACAACATGGGCGGCATCCCGGCGCTCTACAGCGGCGAGGCGGTGACCCTGAAGGACGGCAACCCCGACAGCGTGGTGCCGGGCCTCATGGCCATCGGCGAGGCGGCTTGCGTCTCGGTGCACGGCGCCAACCGGCTGGGTTCCAACTCGCTGCTGGACCTGGTGGTCTTCGGGCGCTCCGCCGCGCGGCGCTGCGCCGAGATCCTCACCCCCGGCGAGAAGCAGGCGCCGCTGCAGACCGGCGCCGGCGACGAGGCGCTGGACCGCTTCGACCGCCTGCGCCACGCCGACGGCGAGGTCCCCACCTCGGCGCTGCGCGAGGAAATGCAGCGCGCCATGCAGGACCACGCCGCGGTGTTCCGCACCGGCGAGTCGCTGGCCGAGGGCGCGGAAAAGCTGAAGGCCGCCTGGGCCAAGCGCGGCGACGTGAAGGTCAGCGACCGCACCCTGATCTGGAACTCCGACCTGGTCGAGACCCTGGAGCTCGACAACCTGATGTTCCAGGCCAAGGTGACCATGGAGTCGGCGGGCAACCGCCTGGAAAGCCGCGGCGCCCACGCCCGCGAGGACTATCCGGACCGCGACGACGTGAACTGGATGAAGCACACCCTGGTGTGGTGCGGCGAGAATGGCGAGGTGCGCTTCGGCGACCGGCCGGTCCACCTCAACACCCTGACCAACGAAGTGCAGACCTTCCCGCCCAAGGCGCGAGTCTACTAAGAGAACCCGCGAGAGAAAGAGTCCGATGGTCGAGTTCGCCCTACCCGCCAATTCCAAGATCGGCGCCGGCAAGTCCTGGCCCAAGCCGGAGGCCGCCAAGAACACCAAGACCTTCCGCGTCTACCGCTGGAATCCGGACGACGGCGAGAACCCGAGTGTCGACACCTTCGAGGTGGACCTCGACAACTGCGGGCCGATGGTTCTCGACGCGCTGATCAAGATCAAGAACGAGATCGATCCGACGCTGACCTTCCGGCGTTCCTGCCGCGAGGGCGTCTGCGGCTCCTGCGCCATGAACATCGACGGCACCAACACCCTGGCCTGCACCAAGTACCTGAACGAGGTGGACGGCGAGGTGAAGGTCTATCCCCTGCCGCACATGCCGGTGGTGAAGGACCTGGTGCCGGACCTGACCCACGTCTACGCGCAGTACGCCTCCATCGAGCCCTGGCTGAAGGCCGAGACCCCGGCGCCGGAGCGCGAACGCCTGCAGAGCCCGGAGGAGCGCGAGAGGCTGGACGGCCTGTGGGAATGCATCCTCTGCTTCTCCTGCTCGACCTCCTGCCCCAGCTACTGGTGGAACGGCGACCGCTATCTCGGCCCCGCCATCCTGCTGCAGGCCTACCGCTGGATCGCCGACAGCCGCGACGAGGCGACCGGCGAGCGGCTCGACCAGCTGGAAGACCCCTTCCGGCTGTACCGCTGCCACACCATCATGAACTGCACCAAGACCTGCCCGAAGAGCCTCAATCCGGCGAAAGCCATCGCCGAGATCAAGAAGCTCATGGTCGAGCGCCGGGGCTGAGCCCGGCGCCACGCGCTGGTTTTCCTCAGCGGCGTGTTTTACATCTAGGGGATGTCGCGCAGAACCATTTTTGCCGTGGTGCTGGCCGGGGCAACCGGCGTTGTGGCGGCTGCTGCCGCTGGTGCTGCGTACCTTGGGCCGATGTTTGGTGTCCTGGCGGTCTTGCCCGAGGTCTACGTCATCGCGATCGCGCTGGCCGCCATCGTTCCCTTGATCTATCGCCGGCTGCCCGGTGCGCGCGGCGCGGTGCTGGCTCTTTTCTTCCCGACTCTGGCGCCGCTTCTGCTCTACGCGCTTCACAGCGGATTGAAGGATTGGACCGTCGTCCTGGGGCTCAGCTTTGCCTATGCCCTCGGGACTATCGTGGTTTTCCGTCTGGTGATGGGCGGCGATCGTGGCGTTGCGGAAAGCTGACCGCTATTCTCCCGCGATGACTCCCAGGACCGCTCTCGCCCTGCTGCTGGCCGGCATCGTCGGCATGGTCGCCTACGCGCTGGCCGCCGCGCTCCTTGTCGATTCTGCCCAATTGAGTCTCCTGGCGAAGCCGGCGTTCTATCTCGTCGGCATCTTCTTCGTCCTGCCGGCCCCCGTCGTCTACCGCTTCCTGCCGGATGCCCGGGGCGCCGCCCTGGCGCTGGCGCTGATGACTCTGATGCCGGCCCTGGCCTCCAAGCTCGGCGGTGAGACCATGCTGGCCTGGCACGTCCTCTTGGCGCTGACCTTCGTCTACGCGCTGACGGCGCTGGTGGTCTACCGCCTGGTGGCGGGCGCCCCCAAAGCGGCAAGGGCGCCGGGTGGTCCGCCGGCGGAGGACTAGACTGGCCCTTTCGCCGTGTCGCGCCGCCGCCTAAGCTCGGCCGCCGCTTAGCTGTGACGGATGACTTCCCATGTACGTTCCCGAGGCTTTCCGCCTGGACGACCCTCAGCGCATTGCCGCGGTCGTTCGGGCCCACGACTTCGCCCTGCTGGTGACCGCTGCCGACGGCGTGCCCCAGGCGACCCACCTGCCGTTCATGTATGACCCGGAGGCCGGCGAGCACGGGACCCTGCTGGCGCACATGGCGCGGCCCAATCCGCAGTGGCGCGACTTCGAGAAACTGGCGGCGGCGGGGCGGGAGGCCCTGGTGATCTTCCAGGGTCCGCACAGCTACATCTCGCCGACCTGGTACGGCGAGGGGCCGCCCAACGTGCCGACCTGGAACTACGTCGCGGTACACGCCTACGGCCTGCCCAAGGTGATCGAGGAACCGGAGCGGGTGCGCGCGCTGCTCGACCGCCTGGTGGCGACCCAGGAGGCCGGGCTCGATCCCGCCTGGTCCACCGCCGGGCTGACGGAGAAGTATGTGGCCGGGATGCAGCGCGGCCTGGTCGCCTTTGAAATTCCCGTGAGCCGGCTGGAAGCCAAGGCCAAGCTCAGCCAGAATAAGACGGCGGCGCAGCTCGCCGCCGCCACGGCGGTGCTGGAAGCGGCGGAGGCGCCGCTGGTGCGGCAGACCGGCGCCTGGATGCGCCGGGCGCTGGAGGACAAGGGATAGCGGGAGCCCCATGACGCGGAAGCCGGAAGAGATCTCCAAGTCGAAACCGCGCCTTTCCGGCGGCTCGCGCTTCTGGATCGCCTTCACCCTGCTGATGCTGGCCGCCGGCCTCGCCATGGTGATCTTCCCCCGGACGCCGCCGCCGCAAACCGCGCTGGAAGTCGAGGCCTTCGACCTGCAGGGCCACCGCGGCGCGCGCGGCCTGATGCCGGAGAACAGCCTGCCGGCTTTCGAGAAAGCCCTGGCCCTGGGCGTCACCACGCTGGAGCTGGACACGGTGATGACCGCCGACGGCGTCGTCGTGGTGCATCACGACCGCCGCCTCTCGCCGCCGCGCACCCGCGACGCGACGGGCGCCTGGATCGCCGAAGACGATCCCCCGGCGATCGTCTCGCTGACCGCCGCCGAGCTCGCCGCCTACGACATCGGCAGCGCCAGGCCGGGCAGCCGCGTGGCGGAGCGCTACCCGGCGCAGGCGCGTCTCGACGGCCTGCGCATTCCGGCCCTGGCCGCGGTGCTGGCCCGCGCCGAGGCGCTGACCGGCGGGACCATCCGCTACAACATCGAAACCAAGATCTCGCCCGAAGCCCCGGCAGAGTCTCCCGACCCGGAAACCTTCGCCAAGGCCCTCGTGGCCGTGCTTAAGGACAGGGGCGTCGCCTCCCGCGCGGCGGTGCAGTCCTTCGACTGGCGCACGCTGCAGGTGGTGCAGGAGGAAGCGCCGGAGATCGCGACGGTTTACCTGACGGCGGAGCAGGACTGGCTCGACAACCTGGGGCGCGGCGATCCCGCGCCCTCGCCCTGGCTGGGCGATCTCGACATCGACTGGGCCGAGGTGACTCTGCCGCAGGCGATCACCCGCGCCGGCGGCGCCGTCTGGTCGCCCTACTACCGCGACCTCACCGTGGCGGACCTGAAGGAGGCGAAGAAGCTGGGCCTGCGCGTCGTGGTCTGGACGGTGAACGACCCCGCCGACATGGCCTCGCTCATCGACCTCGGTGTCGACGGCATCATCACCGACTACCCCGACCGCGCCCGCCAGGTGATGACGGAAAAGGGCCTGGCCCTGCCGCCCGCGTTTGCCGGGGAGTAGTTTGGGGTTAGACTCCCTGGAAGGTTGTTCTCGGGGGATTCTTCTTTCTGATGCGTGTTCTGCTGACCGGCGCCAACGGTTTCATCGGCGCCCATCTGACCGCTGCGTTGATCGCCGCGGGCCATGAGGTCGTCGCCGCGGTGCGCAACCCGGCGGCGTTGGCGGCACGCTTTCCCGACATCGACACCGTCGCCGCCGACCTGAACCGCGACATCACGCCGGCGGACTGGCGGCCGCGCCTGGCCGGCGTCGACGCGGTCATCAACTGTGCCGGCGTGTTGCAGGGCGGCCGCGGCCAGGACATGACGGCGATCCACCACCTGGCCCCGGCGGCGCTCTTCGACGCCTGCGTCGCGGCGGGCGTGAAGCGGGTGCTCCAGATCTCCGCCATCAGCGCCGACGACGAGGCCGGCACCGAATACGCCCGCACCAAGAAGCAGGGCGACGATCACCTGCGCGCGCTGGATCTCGACTGGGTGGTGCTGCGCCCCTCGCTGATCTACGGCGAGGGCGCCTACGGCGGCACCGCCATGCTGCGCGCCCTGGCGGTCTTCCCCTTCGTCACCCCGCTGGTGGGCCGGGGCGGGCAGGCCTTCCGGCCGCTGCACGTGGAGGACCTGGCCCGCACGGTGCTGGAGTGCCTCACGCGGGACGACCTGGCGCGGCGCACGCTGGAGCCGGTGGGCCCGAAGGTCGAGACCGTGAAGGGGATTGTCGCCCGCTACCGCGCCTGGCTGGGCCGCCCGCCGGCGCGCCCGCTGCACATCCCCCTGGCGCTCATCCGCCTGTTGTGCCGCCTGGGCGACCTCCTGGGGCGCGGTCCGCTCACCACCACTTCGCTGAAGCAGATCGAATACGGCAACGTCGGCCAGGAGACCGGCTTCATCGAGACCATCGGCTTCCGGCCGGCGACCCTGGCCGAGAGCCTGCAGCGCCGCCCGGCCCAGACCCAGGACCTCTGGCACGCGCGCTTCTACCTGCTGCGCCCGCTGGTGCGGGCGGTGCTGGTGCTGCTGTGGCTCATTTCGGGCCTGCTCGGTTTGTGGATGCTGCGGAGCTTCGCGGTGCCGCTGCTGAACGCCGCCGGTTTTCCGCCAGTCCTGGCCACCGCCACGGCGCTGGGCACGGCGCTGCTGGACCTGGCCATCGCGGGCCTGCTCGCCGCGAACTGGCGACCGCGCCTGACCGCTGCCGTGCAGCTCACGGTGATCGCCGGCTACACCCTTGCGCTCACCGTCTTCGCGCCGCACCTCTGGGGCGATCCCTTCGGACCGCTGCTGAAGAATCTACCGATCCTCGTGTTGGTCCTGGTGCAGATGGTGCTGGCGGAGGAGCGCTGATGGAGCCTTACCTGCCCGATACCTACCTCGTCGCCAGGGGCCTGCACATCGTCAGCGCCATCGTGCTGTACGGCGTCGGGCTGGGCACCGCCTTCCACATGTATACCGCCTGCTGCAGCGCCGACGTTGCGGGCATTGCCCGGGTGACCCGCCAGGTGGTGCTGGCCGACTGGCTGTTCACGACGCCGACGGCGGTGCTGCAGCCGGCGAGCGGCCTCTGGCTGGTCCACCTTACCGGCTACGGCTACGCCGAGCCCTGGCTCATCGTCAGCTACCTGCTCTACGGCATTGCCGGCGTCGCCTGGCTGGTGGTGGTGGCGCTGCAGATCGACATGGCGAGGCTGGCGGCGCTGGCCTTGCGCAACAACAGCGGGCTGCCCGAGGCCTTCCTCGGCCGCTTCCGGCTCTGGGTGCGGCTCGGCTGGGTCGGTTTCGGCTGCCTCGCCGGCGTCATCGTCCTGATGGTGGCCAAGCCGGCGCTCTGGTGAGCGCCGGGCTGGGGTTTCAGCCCAGCTTGATCTCGCCGTCGATGTCGTGGCTGAGGTCCAGGCCCTCGATGGAGAGCACGGCCTTCACCTTCAGGGTCTCGGAGCCCTTCAGCTTGCCGCCCTCCAGGGCCGCGCGCACGGCGTTCTCGATCTCGCGCTGGGAGGTCACGCCGACCTTCTTCAGGAACTTGCGCAGCTCCATGTTGAAGACTTCTTCGTCCATTCTCCGCCTCTCTTTTGCTTGGGCCGCCAGAATTTGCTTGGTCCCCGGGGGCCGCTTTGGCTCCCTAGATAGCGGGCGGAACGCTTGTTGGAAAGGGTTTCCATTCCTGAAGGGCGCTTGCCGCGCGGGTGACGCGGCAGAGGGCCGGGGCAGGCCAAGGCCCGGTAGAGGCGCCCAGAAGCAAGCCCGCCGCCGCGGGATGGCGCCGTTTCTTGCCGCGATGGTTGAGATCGCCGCCGAATATGACAGCCTTGCCGCGAGAGCGGCGGCGCTGTGCAGGTTTGTCTTCCTGAAAGTGCATTTTTTTCGACGTGTGGCAAAACCCACCGCACCTTTCCCGCGACCAAGGGATAGTGACACCCGAAGTTCGGAACCATCCGAACGCTCCGCCGCCGGCCTCTTGTCCACCTGCCGCGCCGGAGTCGAGGAAGAGGAGGCGCAAGCCATGCGCAAGATCATGTCATCCCGCGACGTCCGCCGCCGCTTCGCGGCCCGCGCTGCGATCCCGGCCGCCTTCCTGTCCCTGGCCGCCGCCATGGCGTTCAGCGGCCAGGCGACTGCCGCCCAGCCTTCCACCTGTGGCGCGCGCGAGGCGGTGCTGGACCGGCTGTCTTCGCGCTACGACGAACAGCCCGTCAGCCGCGGCGTCACCGCCACCGGCAGTCTGCTGGAGATCCTGGCCAGCCCCGCCGGGACCTGGACGATCATCGTCACCATTCCCAACGGCCCGACCTGCCTGGTCAGCTCCGGCGAAGGCTGGAGCGACGTTCCGCTGCAGGTGGCGGAGGATCCGGCCGTCTGAGGCGGCCTAGGCCGCGGTCTCGAAGGCCGTGATCGAGCGGGCCAGGCCGTCGTAGAGGTCCAGCATGCAGGTCCGCCAGTTGCGCAGCGCTTCCTCCTCGGCGCCCAGCAGATCGACATCGCAGACCGAGCGCGCCAACTGGAATTCCCCGAAGACGAGATAGTCGGCATAGGCGGGACGCTCCCCGCAGAGGAAGGGCGTCTCGGCCAAGCGCTGACGCAGCGGCTCCAGCACCGGGTGCAGGGCCTCCAGCAGCGCCGGGCGGCGCACCGCGAGCTGCTCCATGGTCATCCCGAACTTCGCCTCCCGGGTCCGGCGGTAGTAGCTGCGGTCCTCGGGCAGCGCCAGGGCCAGCACATAGGGCGCCAGGACCGGCGCCAGAGCCCGCTGCAGGCTGTGATCCACCCAGTGATTGACGAGGCGTGACAGGGCCCGGCCGCCGGGCCCGTCGAAGAGGCTGGGCGCTTCCGGATAGTTGTCTTCCAGATGGCAGGCGATGGCCCAGCTGTCGTGGATCACCGTCGCGCCGTCGACCAGCACCGGCACCCGGGACTGGCCGCTGAAGGCGACCTCGTCGCTTTCGGTGAACTTAATCGCACGGAGCTCCGGCGCCAGTCCCTTATGGGCCAGCGCCAGGCGGGCGCGCCAGCAGAAGGGGCTGGGGCGCCGGTCGTCGGCGCAGAGACGCTCGTAGAGAAGCAGAGCCATGGAACACCCTTGTCAGTGACCTCGCGGGGCGCAGGATGGCGCTTCCTGTTGTCGTTGCCAACCAATTGACAGTAAACGGCAAGTTTTTGTGAATGCCAACGAGGGAGGTTATTTGACAGCTTGCGGCGCTGATGTGATTAACTACAAGGCATCGATCTGGGGATTGAAGTTGAGGGGGGGGCAGACGAATGGGGCGCTGGATCTTCCTGTTACTTTGCGTGTTGCCTTTTACCGGCCAGCCGGCCTTCGCACAGGACTCGGACGGCGGGTTTTATATTGGCGCCCGCGCGATCGGTTCTTTCGCTAGTGTCGACGACGTCAATGGCGGGGGCTTTACCGGATCGACGCGGGTCCAGAACGATACGGACACTGTGGCCGGGGTCGCCGGGATCGTCGGCTACCGCTGGGCGGACCTGCCCCTGCGCACCGAGGTCGAAGGGGGCTACCGCTTCCGCTTCGACTTCGACGTCCAGGACCAGGGCGCGCCGGTGGTCGACTACGAGACCAATCTCGAAACCGCAACGGTGCTCTTTAACGCCGTGCTGGAATGGCGCAACGAGTCGAACTTCACGCCCTTCATCGGCGGTAGCATCGGTTGGGCGCGGAACACGAGCGAGACGATGCGGGTCGTCATCCCGGGCGGGCCCTCCACCACGCAGGACAACGACGAGGACAATCTGGCCTGGGGCGTCATGGCCGGGGTGGATTGGGAGTTCATCGACCACTGGTCGGCAGGGCTGGCCTATCGCTACCTGGATCTGGGCGAGGTCGATTCCGGCAGCTTCTCGGGCGGGGACAGCCTCGGCGCCGACGACTTCACCTCGCACGACGTGATGTTGACGGTCAGCTATCGCTTCTGACGCCTCGCTGGCGCGATTGTCGGCTGACAAAGCGGCGGTTGTCGCCGCTTTCGGGGGCGGGCTATGCTGGCGGCGCTCGCGGCGTTCGTCTGCGCCGCGGCCCTCAAACCTGCCACAGCCACTCGAGCCCGCGGAAAGCGCCCCCCGCCCATGCGCAACTCGCCCCTGTTCAACCTGGGTCTCTACGGCGCCACGGTGCTGTTCTGGGGGACCACCTGGATCGCCATGAAGTACCAGGTGGGGCCGGTGGCACCGGAATTGTCGGTCGCCTACCGCTTCACCCTCGCCACCGCCGTGGTCTTCCTCTGGGCGCGCCTCGCGCGCCAGCGCTTCGGTTTCGGCCTGCGCGTCCATCTGCTGCTGGCGGCCATGGGACTCTGCATGTTCTCCTTCAACTTCTACTTCTTTTACCGGGCCGCGGCCTCGGTCACCTCGGGGCTGCTGGCGGTGGTCTTCTCCATGACCGTGGTGTTGAACATCATCAACGGCCGCCTGCTGCTCGGCCGCCGCGCCGCGCCGCGCACCCTGGTCGCCGCGGCTCTCGGGGTCGCCGGTATCGTCGTGCTGTTCTGGCCGGAGGTCAGCCGCTTCGACCTCGCCGACGACGGCAGCCTCGGCCTGCTGCTGGCGCTGACCGGGACGCTGTGCTTCTCGCTCGGCAACATCGCCTCGGCGCGCGCCCAGATGCTGGGCCTGCCGGTGCTGTCCTGCAACGCCTGGGGCATGGCCTACGGCGCCCTCGCCATGTACGCGGTGGCGCTTGTCGGCGGCGCGCCCTTCGTGCTCGACAGCGCGACGTCCTACCTGATCGGCCTGCTCTACCTGACGCTCTGCGGCTCGGTCCTGGCCTTCGGCGCCTACCTCACCCTGCTGGGGCGCATCGGCGCCGATCGCGCGGCCTACGCCACGGTGCTCTTCCCGCTGGTCGCCCTGGCCATCTCCACCGTGGTGGAAGACTATGTCTGGACGCCCGCGGCGCTGGCCGGCGTCGCCCTGGTGCTGGCGGGCAACCTGCTGGTGCTGCTGCGCCCGCGCGGGGCCAGCCCGCAGGTCGCCGCCGAATAAGGGAGAGAGACTGCGATGGCTGAAACGCTGTTGGTGACCGGCGGCGGCCGGGGCATCGGCGCCGCGGTGGCGCGCCTGGGCGCGGCGGCCGGCTATACCGTCTGCGTCAACTACCGCAGCAACGCCGTCGCGGCCGAAGCGGTGGTCGCGGAGATCGAGCGGGACGGCGGCCAGGCGGTGGCGCTGCAGGCCGACGTTGCGCGCGAGGAAGAAGTGGAAAAGCTTTTCGCCGCCATCGACGCGGAGCTGCCGCCGCTCACGGCCCTGGTGAACAATGCGGGCATCACCGGGCATGTCAGCAAACTGGAAGAGGCTTCCACACAGACCCTGCGCGACGTCATCGAGCTGAACGTGCTGGGCGTCATCTGGTGCTGCCAGGCGGCGGTCCGGCGCATGGCCCGGCGTCACGGCGGGCTGGGCGGGGCCATCGTCAACATCTCCTCCGGCGCCGCGACCCTGGGCAGCCCCGACACCTTCGTCTGGTACGCCGCCTCCAAGGCCGCGGTGGACACGCTGACCCTCGGCCTGGCGCTGGAGAACGCGCGCGACGACCTGCGCGTCAACGCCGTGGCGCCCGGCCTGATCCGCACCGACCTGCACGTCGACTCCGGCATGCCCGACCGCCTGGAGACCATGCCGCCGCAGACGCCCATGGGCCGCCCGGGCGAGCCGGAGGAGATCGCAGAGGCGGTGCTCTGGCTGCTTAGCGAGAAGGCCTCCTTCACCAACGGCGCCGTCCTGCGGGTCACGGGCGGGCGCTAGGGCCGGGCGCTGAGGCCGGCTCTTTCCCTGCCGGCGGCTTTGGCTTAAACATCGCCGCCATGGGGCAGGGTGCAAAACCAGAATCGGACAAGCCTGAAGGGCCGCTGGCGGCCTACCGCGCGCTGCGCCGCGAGGGCGCGCTGCACCACGACGCCGGCCAGTTGCTGGCGGCCGAGAAGCTGCAATCCCTGCACAACGCCCTGCGCGGCTACCAGCCGGCCGGCGGGGGCGGCGGCTGGAAGGCACGCCTGGGCCTGGCCCGCCGCCGCGAGGAGCCGCCACAGGGCCTCTACATCTTCGGCAACGTCGGCACCGGCAAGTCCATGCTGATGGACATCTTCTTCGAGACCGCGCCCTTGGAGAAGAAGCGCCGGGTGCACTTCCATGCCTTCATGCAGGAGGTTCAGGACCGCCTGCACGCCTGGCGCCAGGACCCGGCCAACAAGGACAAGGGGGACCCGCTGCCGGTGATCGCCGAGGCGCTGGCCGGAGAGGCCTGGCTGCTGTGCTTCGACGAGTTCCACGTGGTCAACATCGCCGACGCCATGATCCTGGGGCGCCTTTTCGAGACCCTCTTCGCCGCCGGCGTGGTGGTGGTCGCAACCTCCAACTGGCCGCCGAACCGGCTCTACGAGGGCGGCCTGCAGCGCGAGCGCTTCGAGCCCTTCATCGATCTGGTGAAGCAACGCCTGGACGTGCTGGAGCTGGACAGCGGCGTCGACTACCGCCTCAAGCGCCTGAAGGACATCACCGCCTACCACGCGCCCCTGGGACCGCGCGCCGAGGCGGCCCTGGACAAGGCCTTTGCCGAGCTGACGGAGGGGGCCGAGCCGGCGCCCGACACCCTGATCTACAAGGGCCGCGAGATCCCGGTGCCGCTGGCCGCGCGGGGGGTGGCGCGCTTTTCCTTCGCCGAGCTCTGCGAGAAACCGCTGGGGCCGGGCGACTACCTGGCCATCGCCGGGCTGTTCCACACGGTGGTGCTGTCGGGCGTGCCGCAGCTCTCGGCGGAAAAGCGCAACGAGGCGCGGCGCTTCATGATCCTGATCGACGCCCTCTACGAGCACCGGGTGAAGCTGGTGGTCTCCGCCGAGGCGCCGCCGGAGCGCCTCTACCCCGCCGGCGACGGCGCGGTGGAGTTCCAGCGCACGGTCAGCCGCCTGCAGGAGATGCGCTCGGCCGACTACATCGGCAAGGCGCACATGACGTGAGGGAGGCGATTTTGCCGCCCGGGGATTTCGCAGGTGCAAATTCCTGGCCCTGTCACCTTGCGACGGCTGCTGAATCGCGCTAGGAAACCCGGCGATGCCGCAGCGCAACGAAAAACCGTGCCCCGCGGTGTCCAAAAGGTTCTTTGGGGAGCCCTCGGAAGGCTTCCTTGTCTCGACCGCTCACACCGATGGGGGAAACGAAAAACATGGCTCGCAACAAGATCGCGCTGGTCGGCGCCGGGAATATCGGCGGTACCCTGGCGTTGCTCGCCGGCTTGAAGGAACTGGGTGACGTCGTCCTCTTCGACATCATCGACGGCGTGCCCCAGGGCAAGGCGCTGGATCTGGCCGAGTCGACCCCGGTCGAGGCCTACGACGCGAAGTTCGCCGGCGCCAGCAGCTATGCCGCGATCAAGGGCGCCGACGTGGTCATCGTCACCGCCGGCGTCGCCCGCAAGCCGGGCATGAGCCGCGACGACCTGCTGGCCATCAACATCAAGGTGATGAACGCGGTCGGCGAGGGCATTCGGAAGAACTGCCCCAACGCCTTCGTGATCTGCATCACCAACCCGCTCGACGCCATGGTCTGGGTGCTGCAGCAGGCCAGCGGCCTGCCCGCCCACAAGGTGGTCGGCATGGCCGGCGTGCTGGACTCGGCGCGCTTCCGCTACTTCCTGGCCGAGGAGATGAACGTCTCCGTGGAGGACGTCAGCGCCTTCGTGCTGGGCGGCCACGGCGACACCATGGTGCCGATGCCGCGCTACTCCACCGTCGCCGGCGTTCCCCTGCCGGACCTCATCAAGATGGGCTGGCTGAAGAAGGACCGCCTGGACCAGATCGTCCAGCGCACCCGTGACGGCGGCGCCGAGATCGTCGGCCTGCTGAAGACCGGCTCGGCCTTCTACGCCCCGGCCTCCTCGGCCATCCTCATGGCCGAGTCCTACCTGAAGGACAAGAAGCGGGTGCTGCCCTGCGCCGCCTACCTGACCGGCCAGTACGGCATCAAGAACCTCTACGTCGGCGTGCCGGTGGTCCTGGGCGCCAAGGGCGTGGAGCGCATCGTCGAGCTGGATCTCAACAAGAGCGAGCAGAAGATGCTCGCCAAGTCGGTCGGCGCCGTCTCCGGCCTGGTCGACACCTGCAAGAGCATGATGAAGGCGGCCGGCGGCAAGGCCGGCGCCAAGAAGTCGTCAACTAAAAAGACCAGTAAGAAGACAGCGAAGAAGAAGTAGTTAGGAATCAAGCGGTCTTTCGCGACTGGATTAAAATAAAGCCCGGAACTGGGCCGAATTTCGGACCGAAAAACGGCACTTTTCAAGGCTTTCGCCTGGTTGCGCTGAGGGTGCGGGGTGGTAAGGTAGCGCGGGTCCCGGACAACGCTCGAACATAGCGATCCCGGCGGTTACGCCGGCCCGACAGAGATGTCGGAGGATTGCGGAGATGACGGCGCGGGTTTCACGCAAATACATGAACAACACTTGGGAATGCCCTGTCCGGTATGCCTGATCTTCACCAACCAAACTGAAGCGACGGTCAATGAACATCCACGAGTACCAGGCCAAGAGCCTGTTGGCGAAGTACGGTGTAGCCGTGCCCCGGGGGGCGGTTGCTTTTACGCCTGAGGAAGCCGAGAGCGCGGCGAACGAACTGGGCGGCTCCCTCTGGGTCGTGAAATCCCAGATCCATGCAGGCGGCCGCGGCGCCGGGCGTTTCCAGGACGATCCCGAGGGACCGGGCGGCGTGCGCGTCGTGAAGTCCGTTGCGGAGGTCAAGGACAATGCGGGCAAGATGCTGGGCCACACGCTGGTCACCAAGCAGACCGGCCCCGCGGGCAAGGAGGTCAAGCGCCTCTACATCGAGGAAGGCTGCGACATCGCGCGCGAGCTCTACCTCGGCATGCTGATCGACCGGGCGACCAGCCGGGTGACCCTCATGGCCTCCACCGAAGGCGGCATGGAGATCGAAGAGGTCGCGGCGGCCCATCCGGAGAAGATCCTGAAGCTGGCCATCGACCCGGCCACCGGCTTCATGCCCTTCCACGGCCGCAAGATCGCCTTCGGCCTGGGCCTGGAGGGCAAGCAGGTCTCGGCGGCGGTGAAGTTCATGATGGCCATGTACAACGCCTTCCTGGCGCTCGACGCCTCGATCGTCGAGATCAACCCGCTGGTGGTCACCGGCGCCGGCGAGGTCATCGCCCTCGACGCCAAGATGAACTTCGACGACAACGCGCTGTTCCGCCACAAGGACGTGGCCGAGATGCGCGACGAGGACGAAGAAGACGCCATGGAGCTGGAGGCCGCCAAGCACGAGTTGAACTACATCAAGCTCGACGGGCAGGTCGGCTGCATGGTCAACGGTGCGGGCCTGGCCATGGCCACCATGGACATCATCAAGCTGTACGGCAGCGAGCCGGCCAACTTCCTGGACGTCGGCGGCGGCGCCACCAAGGAGCGGGTCACCGCGGCCTTCAAGATCATCCTCTCCGATCCCAACGTGGAGGGCATCCTGGTCAACATCTTCGGCGGCATCATGCGTTGTGACGTGATCGCCGAAGGCGTCGTCGCGGCGGCCAAGGAGGTGGCGCTGCACGTGCCGCTGGTGGTGCGTCTTGAAGGAACCAACGTGGAATTGGGCAAGAAGATCCTGGCCGAGTCCGGCCTGCCGATCGTCTCTGCCGACAATCTGGCCGATGCCGCCGAAAAGGTGGTCAAGGCCGTGCGGGAGGCTGCCTAATGTCTGTGATGGTCGACAAGAACACCAAGGTCATCTGCCAGGGTTTCACCGGCGCGCAGGGCACCTTCCACTCCGAGCAGGCGATCGCCTACGGCACCAAGATGGTCGGCGGCGTGACCCCCGGCAAGGGCGGCTCCACCCACCTGGACCTGCCGGTTTTCGACACGGTCGCGGAAGCGGTTGAAAAGACCGGTGCGAGTGCTAGCGTTATCTACGTGCCGCCGCCCTTCGCGGGCGACGCCATCCTGGAAGCCATCGACGCCGAGGTAGATCTTATTGTCTGCATCACCGAAGGCATCCCCGTGCTCGACATGGTGAAGGTGAAGCGCGCCCTCGCCGGGTCCTCCTCGCGCCTGATCGGGCCGAATTGCCCGGGTATCATCACCCCGGACGAGTGCAAGATCGGCATCATGCCGGGCCACATCCACTCGGCCGGCAAGATCGGCGTGGTCTCGCGCTCCGGTACGCTTACCTATGAAGCCGTGGCCCAGACCACGGCCGCCGGCCTGGGGCAGACCACCTGTGTGGGCATCGGCGGCGACCCGGTGAACGGCACTAATTTCATCGATTGCCTCGACGCCTTCCTTGCCGATCCCAAGACCGAAGGTATCATCATGATCGGCGAAATCGGCGGAACCGCCGAGGAAGAGGCCGCGGAATTCTACCGGGCGTCAAAGGTTAAGAAACCAATCTGTGGTTTCATCGCCGGTGTTACGGCGCCTCCGGGCCGCCGGATGGGCCATGCCGGGGCGATCATCGCCGGCGGCAAGGGCGGTGCCGGCGACAAGATCGAGGCGCTTAAATCGGCCGGTTTCCTGGTGGCGGATTCGCCGGCCAGTCTAGGTTCGACCATGCTGCAAGCCATGGGGTAGCAGCGCGACACGCGGAAGGCGGCCTGGGGTCGGGGTTGCCCGGCCCAGGCCGGGAAAGGCTATGACGATCTATTCGGAATCCCAGGCGGCGGTGCTTGCGGATCTCTACCATAAGTACATCCAGGATCCCGGATCGTTGGATGACCAATGGAAGAGCTTCTTCGCAGACCTGGATGACGAAGCCAAAGCGGTCATCGAAAAATTGAACGGCGGCGCCCCCGGCGCCGCCGAAGCCGTTGCTGCGGTCGCCGCTCCGGCGACCGCCTTCGCGGCGGGGGCCGCCCGGGCCGACGTCAATGACAACAGTGTTCGCGCCGCGACCCTGGATTCGATCCGCGCCCTGATGCTGATCCGCGCCTACCGCGTGCGCGGCCACCTGGAGGCTAATCTCGATCCCCTGGGCCTGAAGAAGATCGACCCCCATCCGGAGCTCGATCCGCGCAGCTACGGCTTCACCGAGGCGGACATGGACCGCCCGATCTTCATCGACAACGTGCTGGGGCTGGAAACCGCCACCCTGCGCAAGATCGTCGAAGTGGTGCGTGCCACCTACTGCGGGTCCATCGGCGTGGAGTTCATGCACATCCAGGACCCGGCCCAGAAGGCCTGGATCCAGGAGCGCATCGAATCGATCCGCAACCAGCCGGACTTCACCGTCAACGGCAAGCGCGCCATCCTGGAGCGCCTGACCGCGGCCGAGGCTTTCGAGCAGTTCCTCAACAAGAAGTACACCGGCACCAAGCGTTTCGGCCTGGACGGCGGAGAGTCGATGATCCCGGCGCTGGAGCAGATCCTCAAGCGCGGCGGCCAATTGGGCCTGAAAGAGGTGGTCATCGGCATGCCCCACCGCGGGCGCCTCAACGTGCTGGCCAACTTCATGGGCAAGCCGTTCCAGGCGATCTTCTCGGAGTTCGAGGGCGGCGCGGCCCACCCCGAGGACGTCGGCGGCTCCGGTGATGTGAAGTACCACCTGGGCACCTCCTCGGACCGCGAGTTCGACGGCAACAAAATCCATCTTTCGCTGACCGCCAATCCATCTCACCTGGAGGCGGTCAACCCTGTGGTGGTCGGCAAGGTTCGCGCCAAGCAGGAGCAGGGCAAGTACAAGGACCGCAGCGAGGTCATGGCGCTGCTGATGCACGGCGACGCGGCCTTCGCCGGCCAGGGCCTGGTGCCGGAGACCCTCGATCTTTCCGAGCTGAAGGGCTACCGCATCGGCGGTACGATCCACTTCATCGTCAATAACCAGATCGGCTTCACCACCAACCCGATCAACTCGCGCTCCGGGCCCTACTGCTCGGACGTGGCGAAGATCATCCAGGCGCCGATCTTCCACGTGAACGGCGACGATCCGGAAGCCGTGACCCATGTCGCGCGCATCGCCACGGAGTTCCGCCAGACGTTCCACAAGGACGTCATCATCGACATGTTCTGCTACCGCCGCTTCGGCCACAACGAGGGCGACGAGCCCGCGTTCACCCAGCCGCTGATGTACAAGGCGATCGGCAAGCACCACACGGTGCGCCAGATCTACGGCCAGAAGCTGGCCCAGGAGAACACCTGCACCGAAGAAGAGGTGCAGGGCCTGTTCGGCGAGTGGAACGACCGTCTGGAGCAGGACTTCCAGACCGCCAAGTCTTACAAGCCCAACAAGGCCGACTGGCTGGAAGGCGCCTGGACCGGCCTGGACGTGGCGCGCGGCTTCGATCCGCGGCGCGGCAAGACCGCCGTGGCCACGGAGGTCCTGAAGAAGGTCGGTCTGGGCCTGACCAAGGTGCCCGCCGACTTCAACCTGAACCGCAAGATCCAACGCCAGCTCGACGCCAAGCGCAAAATGATCGAGACCGGCAAGGACATCGACTGGGCGCTGGCAGAGGCGCTGGCCTTCGGCACCCTGCTGGTGGAGGGCCATCCTGTGCGCCTGTCGGGCCAGGACAGCAACCGGGGCACCTTCTCCCATCGCCATGCCGCGCTGATCGACCAGAAGACGGAAGCGACCTACAAGCCGCTGGCCCACCTCAGCGACGACCAGGCGCGGCTGGAAATCGTCGACTCGCCGCTCAGTGAGCTGGCGGTGCTGGGCTTCGAGTACGGCTATTCACTGGCGGAGCCGCGCGCCCTGACCATATGGGAAGCGCAGTTCGGCGACTTCTCCAACGGCGCGCAGATCATCATCGACCAGTTCATCGCCTCGGGCGAGTCCAAGTGGCTGCGACTCTCCGGCGTGGTTATGCTGCTGCCGCACGGTTACGAGGGGCAGGGGCCGGAGCATTCCTCGGCGCGCATCGAGCGTTATCTGCAGCTCTGCGCCGAGGACAACCTGCAGGTCGTGAACTGCACCACGCCGGCCAATTTTTTCCACGTGCTGCGCCGCCAGCTGCACCGCGAGTTCCGCAAGCCGCTGATCGTCTTCACGCCGAAGTCGCTGCTGCGCCACAAGCGCTGCGTCTCCGACCTGGAGTCTTTCGGGCCGGGCAGCTGCTTCCACCGGGTGCTCTACTGCGACAACCTGCCGAGCGAGCCCAAGGACGCCAAGCAGGTGGTGCTCTGCTCCGGCAAGGTCTACTACGACCTGCTGGAGGAGCGCGAGAAGCGCGGTATCAAGGACATCCACTTCCTGCGCATGGAGCAGCTCTACCCCTTCCCGGTGGACGCCCTGGCCCAGGAGCTGGAGCCCTACAAGCACTGCGACCTGGTGTGGTGCCAGGAAGAGCCCCGCAACATGGGACCCTGGGCCTTCGTCTCCTCCTTCATCGAGGAGGTGGCCGAGGACATCGGCTTCGAGAAGCCGCGCCCGCGCTACGCCGGGCGGCCCTCGGCGGCCTCGCCGGCGACCGGGTCCCACAAGCGCCACGTCGAAGAGCAGGCCGCGCTGCTTGACGATGCCCTCACGCTGGGTAAGAAGCGCATGGGCCGCATCGAATCGCGCAAGGTGCAGACCGAGGCGCGTACCCGGATTGGGAGCAAGGGTCAGGCCGCTGAGTAATCGCGACCTTACGAAAGAGCGCCTGCCCGAGAGAGCGAGAAAGTAATGGCAACAGATATCGTGGTGCCCACCCTGGGCGAATCGGTCAGCGAGGCGACGGTCGCCCAATGGCTGAAGCAGCCGGGTGACGCCGTCGCCGTCGACGAACCCATCGTCGAGCTTGAAACCGACAAGGTGACCCTGGAGGTGAACGCCTCGACCGCCGGCGTGCTGGCCGAGGTGATCGCCGGGGAGGGCGAGAACGTCGAGGTCGGCGCCCTGCTGGGCCGCATCGGCGAAGGCGAGGGCGCGGCGCCCCCTCCCCAGGAGAAAGCGTCGGCGGCGGACGCGCCCAAGGCCGCGGCCCCTAAGGAAGAACCCAAGCCGGCCGCCCCTGCCCCTGCCGCGGGGGGCGGCAACGGCCAGGCCATGGACCTGGTGGTGCCCACCCTGGGCGAGTCGGTCAGCGAGGCGACGGTCGCCAAGTGGCTGAAGCAGCCGGGCGAGGCCGCCGCTGCCGACGAGCCCCTCGTCGAGCTGGAAACCGACAAGGTGACCCTGGAGGTCAACGCCCCGGCCGCCGGCGCGCTGCAGTCCATCGCCGCCGAGGAAGGCGCGACCGTGGAGGTCGGCGCCCTGCTCGGCGTCTTCTCCGCCGGCGCGGCTGCGCCCGCCGCCAAGACCGCAGCGCCCAAGTCCGCAGCGCCCAAGTCCGAAGCGCCCAAGTCCGAAGCGCCCAAGGCCGCGGCGCCCGCCGCCGGTGAGGCCAAGAAGCTCGATCCCGCCGCCGCGCCGCGCACCGGCGGCAAGATCACCAAGGCCGACCTCATGGCCTTCCTGGAAGGCGCGGCGGTCGGCGACCTCGGCCCCGCCGTGCGCAAGCTGGTGGAGGAGAACAACCTCGACCCGGCGGTGATCCCGGCGAGCGGCAAGGACGGCCGCCTGACCAAGGAAGACGTGATCAATTTCCTGGAGGGCAAGACCCAGCCGCTGGCGGCGCCGGCCCCGGCTCAAGCCAAGGCGCCGGCAGTTGCACCTGCAGCCCCCGCGCCCGCTGCGCCGGCGGCCCCTGCAGCTTCGGGCGTCAAGCGCGAGGAGCGGGTGCGCATGCCCAAGCTGCGCCAGACCATCGCGCGCCGTCTGAAGGAGGCGCAGAACACCGCGGCCATGCTCACCACCTTCAACGAGTGTGACATGAGCGCGGTCATGGCCCTGCGCAGCCAGTACAAGGACGCCTTCGAGAAGAAGCACGGCGTGAAGCTCGGCTTTTCCTCCTTCTTCACCAAGGCGGTGGTCGGCGCGCTGCAGGAACTGCCGGCGGTCAACGCGCGCATCGACGGCGACGAGATCGTCTACAACCACTACTACGACATCGGCATGGCGGTCTCCACGCCCAACGGCCTGATGGTGCCGGTGGTGCGCGACTGCGATCAGAAGTCCTTCGCCGAGATCGAGAAGTCGCTGGGCGAGCTGGCCGCCAAAGGCCGCGAGGGCAAGATCTCCATGGACGAGATGACCGGCGGCACCTTCACCATCACCAACGGCGGTGTCTTCGGCTCCATGATGTCGACGCCGATCCTCAACATGCCGCAGTCCGCCATCCTGGGTCTGCACAAGATCCAGCAGCGCCCGGTGGCGGTGGACGGCAAGGTCGAGATCCGCCCGATGATGTACCTGGCGCTGTCCTACGATCACCGCATCATCGACGGCCGCGAGGCCGTCACCTTCCTGGTGCGCGTCAAGGAAGCCATCGAGGATCCGCAGCGCCTGCTGATCGGCATGTAATGGCCGACGACGGCGGCGCGAACGACGATGACAGCCTCAGCGGGTCGGAGAGCCGGCGCCTGGAGCGTCTGCTCGACCGCCAGGGCGAGGCCGACTACGAGCTGGACCTGACCGGCCTGGACCTGGCCCACGCCGTCGCCTCCGTCGACCGCATGGTGGAGCGTCAGCGCTTCCGCGACGTCGGCCGCTCGGTGCTGCTGCGCATCGACCCGGCGACCCCGGACAGCGGCGAAACCCTCTTCGGCCGCCTCGGCCGCCACCTGCTGGACCTGAAGCGCCGCGGCCTGGTCGCCACCCTGGCCCCGCTCGATCCCGCCAAGGGCGCCGGCTTCAACCTCACCCTGCCGGCGGGCAAGGAATCCGGGTCGCCCGAAGACGACGCGGGGCCGCGGCTCAACTGAGCCGCGGGTTCACTTTTCCGGAAAGCCGGCCTTGCGCATGCCCTCCCAGTAGGCGGGTGTGCTGTCGTGCAGGGAGGGTGGCAGGCTCTGGCGCATGAACTCGATGGTCACCCCGGGATAGTGACGCAGGAACTGGTTCATGGCCTCGGCGGACTTCTCCTTGTTGCCCAACTGCGCGTGGTAGGCCGCCAGCATGCGGTAGGCCCAGGTCACGCCGGGCCCCTCGCGTAGCCCCTGCTCGACCAGCCCTATCGCCTTTTCGTAGTGGCCTTGTTCCGCCTCGGCAATGGACAGGCCGAAATGCATGTTGAAGGTAAAGGGGTCGAAGGGGCTGAGGGCCAGCGCCCGCTTGTAGTTGGCGGTGGCGCTCGCGAAGTCCTTTGCGAAGAGCCTTTGCCAGCCCGCGCGCATCCAGCCCCAGGCGTTGTTGGGGTCGAGGGCGAGACTGCGCTCGATGAAGCCCTCGGCGCGCGCCAGATCCGAGGTGGTCATGCCGTAGGCGGCGCCGATGGCGGCCAGGGCCGTGGCGTGGTCCTGCACTTTCAGGGCGGCCTGCTCGGCCGCCGCGACGGCCTGAGCACGTTCGCGCGCCGGGTCGTCGGTCCAGAGGTAGCAAGCCTGCTGGGCATGGCACCAGGCTTTGAACGCGAGGGCCACGCCATAGTCCGGATCGCGCTCCAGCGCCCTGTCGAAGAGCTTCAGGGCCGTCAGATTGTCTTCCTTGCGGTGGGCCCAGAAGTGCGGCAGGGCCTGCAGCATCAGGTCGTAGGCCTGCAGGTCCTCCGGCGGTGTCTGTTTTGCCCGTTCGATCTCCGAGGCGCGGATCGAGGGGTTGATGGCGCCGGCCACCTGGGAGGCGATGCGGTCCTGCAGGTCGAAGAGCTCCGAGCGGTTGTCCTCGTAGCGCTCCGACCACAGCTGCCGGCCGCTTTCCGTCTCCACCAGCTGCACGGTGATGCGCACCCGCTCGCCGCCGCGCCGCACGGTGCCTTCCACGGCATAGTCCACGCCCAGGTCGCGGCCGACCTCGCGCACGTCGACGAAGCGGCCCTTGTAGCTGTAGGCCGACTGGCGGGCGATAACGAAGAAATCCTTGATGCGCGACAGCGCGGAAGTGATCTCCTCCACCACGCCATCGGCGAAGAAGTCGCCCTCCTGGCCGCCCAGATCGTCGAAGGGCATGACCACCACACTCGGCTGGCCGTGGCGGTCGCTGGCGGCCTTGGCCGCGGCGGGTTCGGCGGGCGCCTCCGGCGCCGTCTGCCCGCCGGGACCTGCCGGCGGCGGAGCCCCATCGTCGAGCAGCGCCAGGGTGCGGGCCTCCGGCTCGACCCCCAGGTCGCGCAGGACCGCCTCGGCGCAGCGCTCCAGCTGGCGCCGGGCGGCGTTGGGCTGGCCCTCGGCCAGGCGCAGGCGGATGAGGGCGCGGTGGGCGGCTTCGGCCGCCGGGTCCTTGGCCAGCAGCCGGTTCGCCAGAGCCTCGCAGGCGGCCTGCTCGCTCTTTGACAGTCCGGCCTCTTCGCTCAAGCGCTCGGCGAGCTCCAGCGCCTCCTGGCGCAGCTGCGCGCGCTGTGCGGCCACGAGGTGCTCCAGGGATCCGCTGAGCGGGATGCCCTCCAGCAGCTCGCCGCTGTAGAGGCCAGCGGCCTCTGCCAGGGCGCCGCGCCCGCCCCCCCGTGCCAAGGCCTCGAAGCGGTGCAGGTCGATGAGTTCCGCCCCGCCGCTCAGCTTCACCGTGTCCTGTTCGGTTTCCACAGCGGCGCCGTCCAGCACCGCCGGCAAGGCCTTGCGGATCGCGGTCAGGGCCTGGCGCAGGCTGGACTTGCCCTGGCCTTCGGCGCGCTCCGGCCAGATCCACTCCGCCAGGGCGTCGCGGGTCGCGCCCTTGTCGCCCAGCAGCGCCAGGACTGCCAGGACCAGGGCGGTCTTGCGGGTCGGCAGGGTAACGGCGTCGCCGGACGGGGCGGTGACAGTGATGCCGCCGAAGAGGGCTAAGGGCATGCGCGAGACCTTTGCAGATCCGGACTGGGGCGGCTGTTCAGGCTGATTTTACGCATATTTCACGCTGCGGCCATGATTTTTCATCGGCCTTTCGCGCCGTGCAGCCCTTCCCTGAAACGCCTGGGGCCGATCTTTGGGCCAGTTCTTGAAACGTCGCCGAGAAGCACCGTCCCCGAACCCGGAGAGATCCCCATGACCAGCACCGCGATCCACGCCCCCAGCCCCTGCCGGCCGGCCACGCCGACCACGATCTCCGACTACCTGCTGCGCTACCTGCGCCGCGCGGGCACCCGGCGCGCCCTGGCCGGACTGACCCCGGAACAGCGGCGCGACGTCGGGATCGGCCCGGCCGAGGGCCCGGTCTACCAGGATGACCCCCGCACCATGATCCGCCTGATGTCCCTGCGCTGAGCCGGCACCCCTTCCGGCCACCTGCCTGACTGCCGGGGCGCGCGCTTGAAGGCGCGCGTTCCGCGCTTCTATCTCTTCCGCATCGCCCGCTCCGCCGAAGCCGCCTCACTGGCGAATGGCTGGCCTGCTTGCTGCAGTCTTGTTCCCCCGGGGCTGCTGCGGCATGTTGGGCGGAAATTCAGACCTCTTGTAGCGCGCCCGAGGAAGAGAAAATCATGAGCGACAAGCAGTACGACCTGGTGGTGATCGGCGGCGGTCCCGGCGGCTACGTGGCCGCGATCCGCGCCGCGCAGCTCGGCATGAAGACGGCCTGCGTCGAGGGGCGCGGGGCGCTGGGCGGCACCTGCCTCAATGTCGGCTGCATCCCCTCCAAGGCGCTGCTGCAGTCTTCCGAGAAGTACGCCGACGCGGCCAAGCACTTCGCCGAGCACGGCATCAAGGTGGAGGGCCTGGGCCTCGACGTCGCGGCGATGATGGAACGCAAGGACAAGGTCGTGCGGGGCTTGACCGGCGGCATCGAGCTGCTGTTCAAGAAGAACAAGGTCGACTACGTGAAGGGCTGGGGCTCGATCCCCGCCGTGGGCAGCGTCAAGGTGAAGCTGGCCGACGGCGGCGAGGAGACCCTCGCGGCCAAGAAGATCCTCATCGCCACCGGCTCCGAGTCCACGCCGCTGCCCGGTGTCGACACCGACGAGAAGCAGGTCGTCACCTCCACCGGCGCACTGGCGCTCGACAAGGTGCCGGGCCAGATGGTGGTGATCGGCGCCGGCGTCATCGGCCTGGAGATGGGCTCGGTATGGTCGCGCCTCGGTGCCGAGGTGACGGTGGTGGAATTCCTCGACCGCATTCTGCCCGGCATGGACGGCGACATCGCCAAGCAGACCCAGCGCATCCTCGGCAAGCAGGGCCTGAAGTTCAAGCTGGGCACCAAGGTGACCGGCGCCAAGAACGGTAAGGCCGGCGTGACGCTGACGCTGGAACCGGCCAAGGGCGGCGACGCCGAAGAGCTGAAGGCCGACGTGGTGCTGGTGGCCATCGGGCGGCGGCCTTTCACCGAGGGACTGGGCCTGCAGGAACTGGGCGTCGCCATGGACAACCGCGGTGTCATCCAGGTCGACGGGAACTACCAGACCTCGGTCGAGGGCATCTACGCCATCGGCGACTGCGTGCCCGGCCCCATGCTGGCGCATAAGGCCGAGGAGGACGGCGTGGTCGCGGTCGAGCGCATGACCGGCCAGAAGAGCCACCTCGACTACAACCTGGTGCCGGGCGTGGTCTACACCTGGCCGGAGGTCGCCGGCGTCGGCAAGACCGAGGAGCAGCTGAAGGAAGCCGGCATCGACTACAAGGTCGGCAAGTTCTCCTTCATGGCCAACAGCCGCGCCCGCGCAGTGGGCGACACCGACGGCGTGGTCAAGGTGCTGGCCGACAAGCGCACGGACAAGGTGCTGGGCGTGCACATCGTCGGCCCGCTGGCCGGCGACATCCTGGCCGAGTGCGTCACCATCATGGAGTTCGGCGGCTCGGCGGAGGACATCGCCCGCACCTGCCACTCGCATCCCTCCATGGGCGAAGCGGTGAAGGAAGCCGCGCTGGCCGCCGACGGCCGCGCCATCCACTCCTGACGCGGCGGGCGCGGCCGGGCCCTAGGAATATCTGCGCCGGCGCTTGACTTGCCCGGCCGCCGCGACAGCTCACTTATGTTGGCTGCCGGACAGGAAGGGCGCGATCCATGGCACGCAATGCTTTCATGCGCGACTGGGATCCGGAGGGCACGCGCCTTCCGATCAAGCTGGACTCCACCTCCAACGGTGAGTTTGCGCCGGTGCCGCTGGATGCCACCAACCGGCTGGCGAACCGTCTTGCCCAAGAAGCCGCGGGGGAGAACGCCAGGCGGCGCGGACTCGGCCGCCGCAGCTTCATGGTCTCCGCCTGCGGTGCCGCCAGCACCCTGCTCGCCCACAACAGGGCCAACGCCGCCGCCGGCCGGACCGGCGGCTTTTTCGAACTGGAGGAGGTCGCCGCCGTCGATCCGGAGGCCGCCGCCGAGGGCCTGGAGGGCCGTGAGTTCGTCTTCGACGTCCAGGGGCATTTCGTCGGCCAGCACGGCCTGGGACGTACAGGGCTGGGCGACGCACAGCAGTTCATCAAGGACATCTTCCTCGATTCCGACACCGACATGATGGTGTTGTCCTTCATTCCCTCGCGCCGGGAAAAGGAACTGCTGACCATCCAGGAGGCCGACGAAGCGCGGCGCATCATCGACGAGATGGAGGGCACCAAGCGATTGCTGATCCATGGCCGCGCCAATCCGAACCAGGAGGGCGACCTGGAGGGCATGGACGAACTGGCAGAGAAGTGGGGCGTGGTCGCCTGGAAGTGCTACACCCAGTGGGGGCCGGACGGTCGCGGCTTCTTTCTGCACGATGAGGACACCGGCCTCAAAATGATCGAGAAGGCGCGCGCGCTGGGGGTGAAGAACATCTGCGTGCACAAGGGGCTGCCTTTCGGGCAGAAGTCGTACCGCCACTCCCTAGCCAGCGACGTCGGCATCGTCGCCAGGATGTTTCCGGACGTGAATTTCCTGATCTACCACTCGGGCTTCATCGCCGGCCAGAAGGAGGGACCCTACGACCCGGGCCGCGGCGAGGGCGTTGACGAGCTTATCCGCTCGGTGGAGGAGAACGGGGTCGCGCGCAACAGCAACGTCTACGCGGAGCTGGGCAGCACCTGGCGCTATGCCTTGCGGGATCCAGAAATGGCGGCGCACATCATCGGCAAGCTGGTCAGGCACATCGGCGAGAAGAACGTGCTCTATGGTTCCGACTGCATCTGGTACGGCTCGCCCCAGGACCAGATTCAGGCTTTACGCAGTTTCCAGATCTCCGAAGAGTTCCAGGAGAGATACGGCTATCCGAAGATGACCCCGGAGTTGCGCGCCCGTATCTTCGGCCTCAACGCGACCCGACCCTACGGCATCGACGTGGAAGAAGCGCTGCGGCGCGCCCGTCGCGATGCTATCGAGCGCCGCCGCAGCGCCTATCGCCAGCAGCCGAATCCGCACTACCTCACCTTTGGGCCCAGGACGCGGCGTGCCTTTCTCGCCAACCTCAGGGCACGCGGCGGCTCGCCGGTTTGAGCTGCCGGAGATATTGCCGCGTCTCGAACCGTTCTGCTCTTGCTCTGCTGGCCGTTCCGCAGCCCGCTCCCTGACCGATGGGCCGCGCGTTCCGTCAGGGTGTCTTCGTTGCACGACGGTAGGCGCCGGGCCCGATGCCGAAGGCCGCCTTGTAGCGCCGGGTGAAGGAGGGCAGGGAGGCATAGCCGCAGCGCGCGGCGATCTCCTGCGTCGACAGACCGCTCTCGCGCAGCAGGCGCCGGGCCTTCATCAGCCGCCAGCGGGTCAGGTAGGCGATGGGCGCCAGGCCGACGCGCCGGGCGAAGGCCGCGGCGAAGCGCGCCCGCGACATGCCCGCCAGCCTCGCCAGCTCCCCCACTGTCCAGTCCCGCGCCGCCTCGCGGTGCATGGCCGCCAGCGCTTTGGAGAGCTGCGGGTCGGCCAGGGCGGCGAGGTAGCCGGGCGCGGTTTCCGGTTCGGCGCCGCTCTGGCGCAGGGCCTGGATGAAGAGGACTTCCAGCAGGCGGCTGAGGATGGCCTGCATGCCCTCGCCGGCCAACTCGCTTTCCAGGCCCAGCAGGCGCAGCGCCGCCAGCGTCCAGGGCGCGGCCCCCAGGTCCTGCGGGCGCAGCACCATCATCGCCGGCAGGCTGGCGATCACCGGATGCTCGATGTCCTCGTCGAACTGACAGAAACCGCACAGCAGCTCCACCCGCCCGGCGCCCGCGCCGTGGCGCAGCAGGCCGGAGTCGTCCGGCGGCGCGGCGGCCAGCAGCTCGGCCAGGGGCAGCGCCGGGCGCGCCGGGTCGTCGGCCAGGACGTGGGCGCTGCCGTTGGGCAGGATCGCCAGGTCGCCTTCGCCCAGCTGCAGGGGCGTCTCCGCCGCCGGGCTGCGCAGCCAGCAGCTGCCGCGCCGCAGGTAGTGGAAGCGCACCAGCCGCCGCTCGGCCGGCACCTCCACCGCGAAGGGCCCGGCCAGGTCGGCGCGGAAATAGAGGTCGCTGGTCAGGCGCAGGCTGGCAAAGACCTCACTCAGCAGGTCTGGTTTATCCACTTGTCCTCCCTTTGAGACGATTGGATAAGAAAGCCGGACCGGTGAACAGTTACGCAGGCGCCGCCTTGGGGCAAGCTTCGCGTTCCCCTGCCGCGGAGTGCGCGCTTCCGATGACCTTTCCCCTGACCTCGGATCTGCTGTTGGCCCTGGCCGGCTTCGCCTTCGTCACCTCGGTCTCGCCGGGCCCGGGCAACTTCCTGCTGCTGGCCTCCGGCGCCAACTTCGGCTTCCGCCGTACGCTGCCGCTGGTGCTCGGCATCAGCGCCGGCTTCCTCACCATGGTCTTCCTAGTCGGCATGGGGCTGGGGCCGCTGCTGCAGCGCTTCCCGGCGGTCTACGGGGCGCTGAAGATCGCCTGCATCGCCTATGTGCTGTGGCTGGCCTGGAAGATCGCCACCTCTTCGCCGAAGCTGGGCGAGGCAGAGGAGAGCGCGGCGCGGCCCTTCGGATTTTTCCAGGCGGCGCTGCTGCAGTGGCTGAACCCCAAGGCCTGGGCCGTGGCGCTGATCGTCACCGTTTCCTACGCGGCGCCGGCGCCCGGGGCCGCGACGGCCGACACCGCGGCCAGCCTGCTGCTGGTGATCTTCTTCTTCGCGCTGGTGAACCTGCCCAGCATCAGCCTCTGGGCCGCCTCCGGCATGGCCCTGCGCCGCCTGCTGAACGAGCCACGGCGGCTGCGCCGCTTCAATCTGGTGATGGCGTTGCTGCTGGTGCTTTCCATGGCGCCGGTGGTGCTGACGCTGTCCGGCTGAGCCCCTCGGCCGGGCCCTCTAGTCCACCCAACTGAGGGCCGGCTGGATGCCGATCAGTTCCGGCAGTTCGGCCATGTTCTCGAAGGTCTGGGCGCCGGCGGCCGTCAGGGCGTCGGCGTCGGTCTCGGCGGTGTAGGCCAGCACCCGCATGCCGGCGGCGACGGCGGCGGTGACGCCCAGCAGGCTGTCCTCCACCACCACGCAGTTCTCCGGCACCTGGCCCATCTGCTCGGCGGCATAGAGAAAGAGGTCCGGTTCCGGCTTGCCGTGCGCCACCATGGTGGCCGAGAAGAGGTTGTCGCCGAAACAGGCCTTCAGCCCGGTCAGGCCCAGCGTCAGGTTCATCTTCTCCAGGCTGCCGGAGGAGGCGACGCAGACCGGCGTCTCGCTGGCGCGGATCGCCTCGACCGCCGCCGCGGCGCCGGGCACCGCCGTCAACTCGCGGCGCAGGGCCTCGTTGCGCCGCGCCTCGAAGTCATCCTTCCAGCCCGGCGGCAGCGGCGCGCCGCGCCACTGCTCCACCGTGTCGATGACCCGCTGAAGGGCGCCGCCGACAAAGCGCGCGCGGCACTCTTCATAGGTCATGGGAACACCGGCGGCCGTGATGGCTTCGGCCATGATGCGGTTGGAGATGGCTTCGCTGTCGACGAGAACGCCATCGCAATCAAAGATAACAAGTGCGGGGGTCATGGCGCGGAGTATAACAGCCCTCACGGCCCTGCGGGGCGGGCAATTGGGGAATCTTTTTTTGCCGGCGCCCTTCGGCGGCGGCTCAGCCGGGAACAGATGACGCAAGCAAGCGACAGGCGCGGCGGGGCGCGCGGTTGGGTCCTGGTGGCGCTGCTCTGCGCCACCCAGGTGCTGGGCATGTTGAACAACGCCGCCTTCCCGGCGCTGATCCCGGTGTTGCAACCGCTGTGGGGGCTGAGCGGCGCGGAGGCGGGCTGGATCAGCGGCATCTACTACGCCGGCTATGCGGCGGCGGTGCCGCTGCTGGTCACCGTGACCGACCGGCTGGACGCGCGCCGGGTCTACCTCGCCTCCTGCCTGCTGGGCGGGCTGGCCGCGCTGGGCTTCGCCTTCCTGGCCCAGGGCCTGTGGACGGCCATGGCCTTCCGGGTGCTGGGCGGGATCGGCCTGGCCGGCACCTACATGGTGGGCCTGAAGCTCCTCTCCGATCGCCTGGACGAAGGCCGCCGGCCGCGCGCGGTGGCGGTCTACACCGCCTTCTTCGGCATCGGCGCCAGCCTGTCGGTGCTGGTGGCCGGCGAGGCCGAGGTCCTGGCCGGCTGGCCCGCCGCCTTCTACTCCGCCGCCTTCGGCTCCTTCCTCGCCTTCGCGCTGGTCGCCGCCTTCGTGCGCCCGTTGCCGCTGAAGCCCGCGCCACCACGCCGGGAAGGTCTCTTCGACTTCCGCCCGGTGCTGCGCAACCGCGCGGCGCTGGCCTACACCCTGGGCTACGCGGCGCACATCTGGGAACTTTTCGGCTTCCGCGCCTGGCTGGTCGCCTTCCTGGTCTTTGTCTTCGCGCAGCAGCCGGCCCTGGCCGCCGGGCCCTGGACGCCGACCCAGGTGGCGACGGTGATCCTGCTGCTCGGCATGCCGGCCTCGATCCTCGGCAACGAGATCGCCACGGCCTTCGGGCGGCGGCGCGCCATCGCCGGCTTCATGATCGCCTCCGGCGCCATCTCCCTGGTGATCGGTTTCCTGGCCGCAGCGCCGCTTTGGCTGCTGGGCGCGCTGCTGGTGATCTACGGCTGCGTTATCATGGCCGACTCCGGCGCGCTCACCGCCGGCACGGTGATCGCCGCCACGCCGGAACGCCGCGGCGCCACCATGGCGCTGCATTCCCTGCTCGGCTTCGGCAGCGGCTTCGTCGCGCCGCTGGCCTTCGGCGTGGTGCTGGACCTCTTCGGCGGCAGCGGCGCGGGCCTGGCCTGGGGCCTCGCCTTCGCCCTGATGGGCCTCGGCGTGCTCACCGGCCCGCTGATCCTGGCGCTGCTGGGACGCCGCGGCGGAGCGTAAAGCAGCCGGCCCCGCCACGCTTGCCTCAATCGCGGCGGCAAAGGCCCTGCAATCGCCTTGTTGTCGCCGGTCCTTCTCCCATCTCGCCACTTAGAAGGCATACCGCAACAAGCGGGAGGGCCTTTGCTTTGGAGAAGAAATCCGTTTTGCCGTTCGCCGCTGCGGGTGGCCTCGGCACCAAGGTCGTGATCATCATCGTGGCCGGACTGGTGCTGCTCATTCCTCTGCACCTGGTGCTGGGGGTGATCCAGGAGCGAGCCGAGCGGGCGCAGGAAGTCACCCGGGAGATCGCCGGCAAGTGGTCGGGGCCGCAGACGCTGCGCGGCCCCCTTTTGCTGTTGCCTGCCGATCGCGTCAATCCCAACAATCCACAGGGCGGTCCGATGCAGCGGACCTATGTGCTGCTGCCCGACTCTTTCACCGCGACGGCCGAGACGGCGACAGAAACCCGTTCGCGCGGCATCTTCGATGCGGAGATCTACACGGCGAAGCTCCGCCTTTCCGGCAGCTTTTCTGAAGCCTCCTTCGAGCGGGTTCCTGTTGACGATGGTTGGCGCCTGCGGCCGGACCTGGCAACGCTGGTCCTTGGGCTCGGCGACCCCGGCGGTGTGCAGGAGGACGTCTCTCTGGACTGGGGCGGCCAGGCCGTCGACGCGGAACCAGGGGTGCCCGCAGGCTTTCTCAATCTTGAAGGCCTGCACTGGCCGGTTCAGGCTTTCGCCGGAAGAGGCGAGGATGCCTTCGAGGTGCAGATGACTCTGCGCGGCAGTGCGGCCCTGTCGCTCTTGCCGGTCGGCCGGCAGAACAATCTGAAGATCGCCGGCAATTGGCGGTCGCCCTCCTTTGACGGCAGCGCCCTGCCGCAAGCGCAAGAGGTCGGCGGACCCGGATTCAGCGCCGAATGGCGTGTCTCGCATCTCTCCCACACCCTGCCGCAACGCTGGAGCAGCTTCGATCCGCCACCGTCCGATTGGCAAGACGCGGTGGTCGGGGTGATGTTCCTCGATCCGGTCGACTTCTACCGCCTCAGCGAACGCAGCGTGAAGTATGGCGCCTTGTTCATCGCGCTGACCTTTCTGGTGCTGTTTCTCTTCGAGGTGCTGCTCGGCGTGGCGATCCATCCTGTGCAGTACCTGCTGGTCGGCGCGGCGTTGGTGCTGTTCTTCCTCAATCTGGTCGCCTTTGCGGAGGTTGTCGGCTTCGCGGCGGCCTACATGCTCTCGGCGACTGTCGTGGCGGGAATCATCAGCCTCTATGCCGCCGCCATCCTGAAGCGCTGGCGCCGCGCCGGTCTGCTGTTCTCCGTCACCGCGGCGCTCTACGGGCTGCTGTTCCTGGTCCTGCGCATGGAGGAGGCCGCGCTCCTGTCGGGCAGCCTGGTGCTGCTGGCGGCCCTGGCGCTGACCATGTACGCGACGCGGAATATCGACTGGTCCGGCTTCGCAAGGGTCCCGGCGCCGCCACCCGGCAGAGCGGGCGGCAAGGCGGAAGACGCCCCGGCATAAAGGAAGCGGCCGCCCGGTCATCGCCGGGCGGCCACTCTTTTCGGAAATCGGGAAAGCCCTGCGGGCTCAGTTGCCGGTCAGAACGTCCCTCAACACGTCGACGACGACGCGCGTGGCGTTCTCGACCAGCACCACGTCGGTGCCGACGATCTCGTAGCCGTAACCGTCGCGCTGCGGCAGCTGGCGGTGCAGGCCGTCGGGCAGGGCCTGCTTGGCGATGCCCGGGGGCATGGTGCCGCCACGGGCGATCTTCTTGCGGATGCCCGGGGGCAGTTCCTTCACCTTGCCGGCGGCCTTGGGGTTCTCGCCGAAATAGTTGCGGATGATCTTCTTCTCGTCGTCGTCGAGGATGGCGCCGAGCACGCCGGCGGTCACGCCTTCGACGACGTCTTCGGTCGCCATGCCGTCGTTGGGCTTGCCGGGATTGCCGTTGCCCTTGCCCTTGCCGTTGCTCTTGCCCTGGGCCAGCGCGGGACCGGAGGCGGCGAGCAGCAGGACGAGGACGGCTGCCAGGATACGGACCATGGGGCGATCTCTCCTTGTTGATCTACCTACTGATTTTTGTCGGTTCTGAACCTTATACGGTTCATCTGGCCGAAACGTGTAAATTGCCGGGCCGTTTTCCCAAAAGAGCAGGTTTTTTCAACCTAATGGCACAATTCTATGCCAAGCTTCCCCTATACGACGAGAGCTGATTTTGCATGGAACTTGAGACGTCGCGGCTGTTGCTGCGCCCGCCGCGGTTGGCGGATGTGCCGGCGCTTTTCTTGTTTCTAGGCGATGCCGAAGCGATGCGCCACACCCACGTCGACCGCTCGCTGCGCCAGTGCCGGCGCCGCATCGCGATCCACGAGCGGCGCCGGCGCCGCGATGGCTGCGCGCCCTGGACCGTGATCGACAAGGCCGACGGCCGCACCGTCGGCTGGGGCGGGCTCTATGAAGATCCCTTCGATCCCGGCTGGGGAATAGAGGTTGGCTACAGCTTCCATCCCGACGTTTGGGGACGGGGCTATGCCAGCGAGCTGGTCGCAGCTTCTGTCCGCATCGCCGACGACGTCCTGCAGTTGGCGGAGGTCCGGGCTTTCGCCCGGCCCGAGAACACGGCCTCCTGCCGCATTCTCGCGAAGTTCGGTTTCCAGGAGGTGCGCTTCGTCCCGGAGATGGAGCGCTGGCTCTTTCAGCGCCGGTGCGGCGGCGCCTAGCGTTTTTGCGCCCGCGGATGGGCGCGGTCGTAGACCTCCAGCAGGCCGGCCACGTTGACCTCGGTATAGCGCTGGGTGGAGGCCAGCGAGGCGTGGCCCAGCAGTTCCTGGATGGCGCGCAGGTCGCCGCCGCCGGCCAGGAGGTGGGTCGCGAAGGAGTGGCGCAGGGCGTGCGGCGTCGCGCTTTCCGGCAGGCCGAGCAGCAGGCGCAGGTCGCGCATCCTCTGCTGCACCTGGCGGGGCCCCAGCGGGCCGCCGCGCTTGCCGAGAAACAGCGGCGAATCGTTCTCCTGCGCGTAGGGGCAGGCGGCCAGGTAGTCGGTGACGGCCTCGCGCACGACGGGCAGCAGCGGCACCATGCGCTGCTTGTTGCCCTTGCCGGTGACCAGCAGGGAGTCCTGCCCGGGCTTCGGCGCCATGGCGCGGGTCAGGCCCAGCGCCTCGCCGATGCGCAGGCCGCAGCCGTAGAGCAGCAGCAGCACCGCGCAGTCGCGCTTGCCGACCCAGTCGTCGTCGCTCAACTCGGCCACCGTGGCGATGGCCTCCTCGGCCTCGGCGGCGGTCAGCGCCTTGGGCACGGCTTTCGGCACCTTGGGTGTACGCAGCACGGCCAGCGCCGTGTTCTCCGCCAGGCCGCGCCGCTTCAGCCAGCCGAAGAAGCCGCGCAGGCTGGACAGCGCCCGGGCGGTGGAGCTGCGCTGCAGGCCGGCGCCGGCGCGCGCGGCCAGCCAGGCGCGGAAATCGCCGGTGGTGAGGCGCGCGAGGTCGGCCAGCGCCGGCGCCTGGCCCAGGTGTTCCATCGTGAAGGCAAGGAAGTGGGCGAGGTCGCGCTGGTAGGCCAGACAGGTGTGGGGCGAGGCGCGCTTTTCTTCCCGCAGCCAGGCCTGCCAGTCGCGGAGCGCCGCCCGCAGATCGGGGGCGGCGGCGGTCAGGGTATCCCCCGACAGTGCCCCTGGGTTCAGCTTTCGCTCGGCAGGTGCAGCCATTTGCGGAAGGTAACCTCCAGCACGTGCGAGAGGAAGGAGAGCAGCTCCGTGCCCTGGCCGGCGTGGAAGGCGCCGCTCTGGCGCGAGCCCAGCGCCAGCAGCGCCGGCGGCGTGTTGTCGCTGATCCTCAGGCGGATCAGCGCGTCGGAGCACACCAGCCCGGCGGCGCCGTCGAAGATCGCCGGGTCGCCGGCGATGTCCTCGCGCAGCAGCAGGTTGCCGCTCGGCCCCAGCAGGGCGTCGACGCTGCCCGTCTCCAGGCAGTAGACGCCGGCGGTGGGTTTCCAGGTGACTCCCTCGGCGGCCTGCTCGACGCCGATGGTCACCACGTCCAGGTCCAGGATCACCGCCAGGTCGGTGGTGATGGTCTCGACGAACTCCTCGAAGCTGCGCGCACGTAAGAGCGCCAGGATGGCCTCATGCACGCGGCTCTGGGTGGCCAGGTTGCTGCGCCCGGTGGCGACAAGGTCGTCGCGCAGCTGCACCATGTCGCTCAGCTCACCGCGCAGGCGCTCGACCATGAACTGCTGCAGGTCGACGACACCGGCGCCGCGGTCGCGCGCCGGCGGCGTCAGCACGTCCAGCAGGTCCGGGTGCTCGGCCAGGAATTCGGGATGGCGGCGCAGGTAGGCGGCCACCTGGTCGCCGGAGACCGGCTGCATCAGCGCCCCGCCGGACTTGTTTCCGGACTTGCCGCCTTCGGCGGCGTCCTTGGCGGGCGCGTTCTTGGGGACTTCTTTTTCGGGCAATTCTTTTTCAGGCACTGCGGCGCTCGTCCTTGCCCAGGATGCTCTGGCCGGTCTTGGCCCAGTCGGCGAGGAAGTCGTTCAGTCCCTTGTCGGTCAGCGGATGCTTATACATGGCGCGCAGCACCGCCGGCGGGATGGTGGCGACGTCGGCGCCCATCTTCGCCGATTCGATCACGTGGCCGACGTGGCGCACGGAGGCGACCAGCACCTCGGTGTGGAACTCGGGATAGGCGTTGTAGATCTCGACGATCTCGGCGATGAGCTGCAGGCCGTCGGCGCCGGTGTCGTCCAGGCGGCCGACGAAGGGCGAGATGAAGGCGGCGCCCGCCTTGGCGGCAAGGATCGCCTGGGCGGCGGAGAAGCAGAGCGTCACATTGACCTTGATGCCGTCGTCGCTCAGCGCCTTGCAGGTCTTCAGGCCGTCGACCGTCAGCGGCACCTTGACCGCGATGTTGTCGGCCAGCTTGGCCAGAGTGTGGCCCTCGCTCAGCATGTTCTCGAAATCGGTGGCCGTGACCTCGGCGCTGACCGGGCCGGGAACCACCTCGCAGATCTCCTTCAACACGTCGAAGAAGTCACGGCCGCTCTTGGCGACCAGCGAGGGGTTGGTGGTGATGCCGTCGACCAGACCGGTCTGGGCCAGGTCGCGGATCTCCGCGATGTCGGCGGTGTCGATGAAGAATTTCATGCTGCCAGGTCTGTCCTTCCTGCCTCTATGGCCCTGCCGGTCCGCTGCGCGGCAAGGGACGTGCCCAAAACTCACACGGACGTTCAGGGCGCCGCAGCCGGGCGTTGGCCCTCCCTCTCGGCGTCGCTAGAGTGTAGCGGATGCCAGACCGCCATGCCAGCACTGCCACCCTGCCGCTCGACCTTGTTTCCGAAGGCGAACAGGCGCGCCGCGTCGCGGTCCTGCTGCCGCTGCCGCTGACCGGTCCCTACGACTATCTGGTGCCGCCGGAGCTGGCCGAGGAAACGCCGGTGGAAGCGGGCAGCGTCGTGCGCGTACCGCTGGGCCAGCGCGAGCTGGCCGGCGTGGTCTGGGACCAGCCGCTGGACGACTCGCCCGCCGAGGCCAAGGAAGTGCCGCTGGAAAAGCTGCGTCCTATCCTCGAGGTTTTTCCCGTGCCGCCGCTGACCGAGGTGGCGCGCCGCTTCCTCGCCTGGGTCGCCGACTACACCCTGGCCGCGCCGGGGGCCGTGTTGCGCATGGCGCTGTCCTCGCCCTCGGCCCTGGAGCCGCCGCGCCCGGTCACTCTCTATAGAAGGGACGAGGCGGTATCGGCGGAGGGGCTGCGCCTCACCCCGGCGCGCAAGCGCGTGCTGGCGGAGCTGGAGGACGGACCCGCCCGCACTTTGGCCGAGCTGGCGCAGGCCGCCGGCGTCGGTACCTCGGTGGTCAAGGGCCTGGCCGAGGCCGGGCTGCTGGAAGTGGTGGAGCTGATCCAGGAGCCGGCCTTCGCAGCGCCCGACCCGGCGCGCCCGGGCCCGGCGCTCTCCGGGCAGCAGGCCGAGGCCGCGGACGCCCTGCGCCGGACGGTGAAGGAAGGGGCCTTCTGCGTCACCCTGCTGGACGGCGTCACCGGCTCGGGCAAGACCGAGGTCTACTTCGAGGCCATCGCCGAGGCCCTGGCCGCCGGACGCCAGGCCCTGGTCCTGCTGCCGGAGATCGCGCTTTCCGCACAGTGGCTGGAGCGCTTCGAGCGGCGTTTCGGCGTCGCCCCGGCGCTGTGGCACTCCGATCTCACCTCGGCGCAGCGCCGCGCCACCTGGCGCGCCATCGCCCAGAGCAACGCCCCGGTGGTGGTGGGCGCGCGCTCGGCCCTCTTCCTGCCCTATCCGGATCTCGGCCTGCTGGTGATCGACGAGGAGCACGAAAGCGCCTTCAAGCAGGAGGACGGGGTCACCTACCACGCCCGCGACATGGCGGTGGTGCGCGCGCAACTGGGCGAGATCCCGGCGGTGCTGGTCTCGGCCACGCCGTCGCTGGAGTCGCTGAACAATGTGCGCAAGGGGCGCTACCGCGCGCTGCACCTGCCCGAGCGCCACGGCGGCGCGGTGCTGCCGGAGGTGACCCTGGTCGACCTGCGCGAGGACAAGCCGGCGAAGCTGGAGGGGCTGGGGCCGGGCTGGCTGTCGAACGCGCTCAGGCAGGCCATCGCCGAGACCCTGGCCGCCGGGGAGCAGGTGCTGCTGTTCCTCAATCGCAGGGGCTATGCGCCGCTCACCCTCTGCCGCGCCTGCGGCCACCGCCTGCAGTGTCCCAACTGCACCGCCTGGCTGGTCGAGCACCGCCTGGCCGGGCGCCTGCAGTGCCACCACTGCGGCCATGCCTCGCGCCTGCCGCCGGCCTGCCCGGACTGCGGCGCCGAGGGCAGCCTGACCGCCTGCGGGCCGGGGGTCGAGCGTCTGGCCGAGGAGGTGTCAGCGCTGTTCCCCGAGGCGCGCCAGGGGATGATGACCAGCGACACCCTCTCCGGGCCGGAGGCGGCGGCGGAGTTGGTGCGGGCGGTGCAGGACCGCGAGGTGGACCTGCTGATCGGCACCCAGATCGTCGCCAAGGGCCACCACTTCCCGCACCTGACGCTGGTCGGCGTGGTCGATGCCGACCTCGGCCTCTACGGCGGCGACCTGCGCGCGGCCGAGCGCACCTATCAGCTGCTTCACCAGGTGGCCGGGCGGGCCGGGCGCGCCGAGCACCGCGGCCGGGTCTTCCTGCAGACGGCCGAGCCGGAGCATCCGGTGATGCAGGCCCTGGCGGCGGGAGAGCGCGATCCCTTCTTCGAGGCCGAGGCGGCGGCGCGCCGGGACGCCGGCCTGCCGCCCTTCGGCCGCCTGGCCGCCCTGGTGCTCTCCGGCCCCGACGCCCGCCAGGTCGACGAGGTGGCGCGCGCCCTCGCCCGGGCCGCGCCCCGGGGAGAGAGCGGCAGCGAGGGGGTGACGATTCTGGGTCCGGCGCCGGCGCCGCTGGCGGTGCTGCGCGGCCGCCACCGCCGCCGTTTCCTGGTCAAGGCGCCGCGCGGCTGCCGCCTGCAGGCGCTGCTGCGCCGCTGGCTGGGCCAGGTGAAGCTGCCGAATGCCGTGCGCCTGCAGGTGGATATTGACCCTTACAGTTTCCTCTGAGGTTGGTCGAAACAGCCCCTGGACGCGGCGGCGGCGCCCGGCCTGTGCGCAGGCGGTTGAAAGTGATGAAAAAAGCGGCAGATTCGACCCCGAATCAGGGGGCGGCGGCGGCCGGGTCGAGGGGCGGCGGAAGCCCCGCGCGAAGCCCCGGAAACCGCTGGCGAGAAAGTGGCAAAAAGACGCTCCCACCCGCCTTGCAACACCCAGGCTCCTATGATACCAAACGCGCGCTCGTGGGCGGGTCCACCGCCCTGTGTAAGGCCCGGATGTCTTTGTTTCATCTGATAACGGGCCAGCCGCGCGGGCAGGGGTAAACCCAGGGCGTCAACAAGGACTTCGAGGACATCGGGCTTGGCTGGTGATATCACGAGCATGAGCGACCTGGCGGGGCGCTATGCCTCCGCGTTGCTCGATCTAGCCGACGAGCAGAAGGCGCTGGACCAGGTCGCGGACGACCTGAAGGCGCTGCGTTCGTTGATTGCCGAAAGCGAAGATCTGCGCCGGCTGCTCGACAGCCCGGTCTTTTCTCGTGAGGAACAGCGCAAGGCCATGACCGCGCTGATGGAGAAGATCGGAACCGGGGAGCTGACCCGCCATTTCGTGCTGGTGGTGGCCGATAACCACCGTCTCTTCGCGCTGCCGGCAATGATCGAGGCCTACCTTGCCGAGCTGGCGCAGCGCCGTGGCGAGATCACCGCCGAGGTGACCGCCGCCCGCAACCTCTCCGACGCGCAGCAGGCCGCCCTCCTGGAGGCCCTGCGCAGCTCCGTCGGCAGCAAGGTTCAGCTTGATCTTAAGGTCGATCCGGCGCTGATCGGCGGTCTCGTCGTCAAGGTCGGCAGCCGCATGATCGACTCTTCGCTGCGTAGCAAATTGCAAAGACTTCAACTCGCCATGAAAGGGGTCGGATGATGGACATCCGCGCCGCGGAAATTTCCGCCATTCTGAAAGACCAGATCGAAAACTTCGGCAACGAGGCGGATGTCGCCGAGGTGGGCCAGGTGCTCTCGGTCGGTGACGGCGTGGCCCGTATCTACGGCCTCGACAACGTGCAGGCCGGTGAGATGGTCGAATTCCCCGGCGGCATCAAGGGCATGGCGCTGAACCTGGAAGTCGACAACGTCGGCGTCGTGATCTTCGGTGAAGACCGCGGCATTAAGGAAGGCGACACGGTCAAGCGGACCGGCGAGATCGTCGACGTGCCGGTGGGCCGCGGCCTGCTGGGCCGCGTGGTCGACGCGCTGGGCAACCCGATCGACGGCAAGGGCCCGATCGAGAGCACCGAGCGGCGCCGCGTCGAGGTCAAGGCCCCGGGCATCATCCCGCGCAAGTCGGTCCACGAGCCGATGCAGACCGGCCTGAAGGCCATCGACGCGCTGATCCCGATCGGCCGCGGCCAGCGCGAGCTGATCATCGGCGACCGCCAGACCGGCAAGACCGCCATCGCGCTCGACACCATCATCAATCAGAAGCCGATCAACCAGGGCGACGACGAGTCGAAGAAGCTGTACTGCATCTACGTCGCCATCGGCCAGAAGCGCTCCAGCGTCGCCAAGTTCGTGAAGATCCTGGAGGACAACGGCGCCCTGGAATACTCCATCGTCGTGGCCGCCACGGCTTCCGAGCCGGCGCCGCTGCAGTTCCTGGCGCCCTACACCGGCTGCACCATGGGCGAGTTCTTCCGCGACAGCGGCACCCACGCGGTCATCATCTACGACGATCTGTCGAAGCAGGCCGTGTCCTACCGCCAGATGTCGCTGCTGCTGCGCCGCCCGCCGGGCCGCGAAGCCTATCCGGGCGACGTCTTCTACCTGCACTCCCGCCTGCTGGAGCGCGCGGCGAAGATGGGCGACGATGCCGGCAACGGCAGCCTGACAGCCCTGCCGGTCATCGAAACCCAGGCCGGCGACGTCTCGGCCTACATTCCGACCAACGTGATCTCGATCACCGACGGCCAGATCTTCCTGGAAACCGGCCTCTTCTATAAGGGCATCCGCCCGGCGCTGAACGTCGGCCTCTCAGTCAGCCGTGTGGGCTCGGCCGCGCAGATCAAGGCCATGAAGCAGGTCGCCGGCACCATTAAGCTGGAGCTGGCGCAGTACCGCGAGATGGAGGCCTTCTCGCAGTTCGCCTCCGACCTCGACGCGGCGACCCAGCGCCTGCTGGCGCGCGGTTCGCGCCTGACCGAGCTGCTGAAGCAGCCGCAGTACTCGCCGCTGGCGGTCGAGGAGCAGGTGGCGGTGATCTTCGCCGGCGTGCGCGGTTACCTCGACAAGATCCCGGTCACCAAGGTGACCGCTTTCGAGGCGCAGCTGCTCGCCAAGCTGCGGGCTGAGGGCACCGACATCCTCTCGGCCATCCGCGACGAGCAGGTCATCTCTGATGCGACGGAAGAGAAGCTGAAGACCTTCCTCGACAGCTTCACGAAGACTTTCGCGGCCTGATTCGAAGACGACGGGCGAACGACTTTAAGAAAGCCGGAGCGGGGCACGGCGGATGCCGAATCTCAAAGACCTGAAGGTGCGGATCGACAGCGTCAAGTCGACGCGTAAGATCACTTCCGCCATGAAGATGGTGGCGGCGGCCAAGCTGCGCCGCGCCCAGGAGCAGGCCGAAGCGTCGCGCCCCTATGCCCAGCGCATGGAGCGGATGCTGGGCTCACTGGCGGCGGCCGCGGCCGGGCAGGCCGGCGCGCCGAAGCTGCTGGCCGGTTCGGGCAGCGACGACACGCACCTCATTCTGGTGGCGACGGCTGACCGCGGTCTCTGCGGCGGCTTCAACACCTCCATCGTGCGTGAGGCGCGGCGGATGATCCGCAGTCTGCTGGACGACGGCAAGACGGTGAAGATCCTCTGCGTCGGCCGCAAGGGCCGCGACCAGCTGCGCCGCGACTACGGCCAGATGATCGTCGAGACCATAGAGGACGTGGCCAAGCCGTCGCTCAGCTTCGACAAGGCCTCGGCCATCGGCGAGCGCGTCGTCTCGATGTTCGAGGCCGGCGAGTTCGACGTCTGCACCATGATCTACGCGGAGTTCCGCTCCGCGATCTCGCAGATCGTCACGCCGCAGCAGCTCATCCCCTTCGCGCCGCCCAAGGCCGAGGAAGGGGAAGAGGAGACCGGCGCAGGCTCAAATGGGGGCCTGGAGGGTGCGGTCTACGAGTACGAGCCGGGCGAGGAGGAGATCCTCTCCGCGCTTCTGCCGACCAACATCTCCATCCAGGTCTTCAAGGGCCTGCTGGAGAACGCGGCGAGCGAACACGGTGCGCGCATGACCGCCATGGACAATGCGACGCGCAACGCCGGCGAGATGATCAACAACCTGACGCTGATCTATAACCGCACGCGTCAGGCCGCGATTACCGGCGAACTGATCGAGATTATTTCCGCTAAGGAAGCGATGTAACGGTGGATGGCGGGCCGCCCGACCGGCGGCCGGCACCAAGGAGCAAGAATATGGCAGCAAACCTCGTTGGCAAAGTTACCCAGGTGATGGGCCCGGTGGTGGACGTACAGTTCGCCGGCGACCTGCCGCCGATCCTGAATGCGCTTGAGACGACCAACGACGGCAAGCGTCTGATTCTCGAGATCGGCCAGCACCTGGGCGAGAACATCGTGCGCACCATTGCCATGGATGCGACCGAGGGCCTGGTGCGCGGCCAGGAGGTGACCGACACCGGCGCCCCGATCACCGTGCCGGTCGGCCCGGAGATGCTGGGCCGCATCATCAACGTGATCGGCGAGCCGATCGACGAGCGCGGGCCGGTCAACGCCTCGCACCACGCGGCGATCCACCGCGAGGCGCCGGAGTTCGCCGAGCAGTCCACCGAAGCCGAGATGCTGGTCACCGGCATCAAGGTCGTCGATCTGCTGGCCCCTTACGCCCGTGGCGGTAAGATCGGCCTCTTCGGCGGCGCCGGCGTGGGCAAGACGGTGCTGATCCAGGAGCTGATCAACAACGTCGCCAAGACCCACGGCGGCTACTCGGTCTTCGCCGGCGTCGGCGAGCGGACCCGCGAGGGCAACGACCTCTATCACGAAATGATCGAATCGAAGGTCATCAACCTGGACGGCGACTCCAAGGTGGCGCTGGTCTTCGGCCAGATGAACGAGCCGCCGGGTGCGCGTGCCCGCGTGGCGCTGACCGGTCTGTCCCAGGCGGAATACTTCCGCGACGAGGAAGGCCAGGACGTGCTGTTCTTCGTGGACAACATCTTCCGCTTCACCCAGGCGGGCTCCGAGGTCTCGGCGCTGCTGGGCCGCATTCCCTCTGCGGTGGGCTATCAGCCGACGCTGGCCACCGACATGGGCACCCTGCAGGAGCGCATCACCACCACCAAGAAGGGCTCGATCACCTCGGTGCAGGCCATTTACGTGCCGGCCGACGACCTGACCGACCCGGCGCCTGCCACCTCCTTCTCGCACTTGGATGCGACCACGGTGCTGTCGCGTCAGATCGCCGAGCTGGGCATCTACCCGGCCGTCGATCCGCTCGACTCCACCAGCCGTATTCTCGACCCCCAGGTCGTCGGCGAGGAGCACTACCAGGTGGCGCGCGAGGTGCAGCGCATTCTGCAGAGCTACAAGGCCCTGCAGGACATCATCGCGATCCTGGGCATGGACGAGCTTTCCGAAGAGGACAAGCTGACCGTGGCCCGCGCGCGTAAGATCCAGCGCTTCATGTCGCAGCCCTTCGACGTTGCCGAGGTCTTCACCGGCTCGCCGGGCGTGCAGGTTTCCATCGAGGACACCGTGCGCGGCTTCAAGGGCATCTGCGAAGGCGAGTACGACCACCTGCCGGAGGCGGCCTTCTACATGGTCGGCGCAATCGAGCAGGCCGTCGAGAAGGCCCGCAAGCTGGCGGCGGAAGCGGCCTAAGGGCCTCTCCGCCAGGACTTGATAACGAACGGACGGCGCAAAGATGGCCGAAGGTAAAGTCGCATTCGAACTGGTCTCCCCGGAGCGCCTGCTGCTCTCCCAGGAGGTCGACATGGTCGTGGTGCCGGGCGAGGAGGGCGATTTCGGCGTCCTCGAGCGGCACTCGCCGATGATTTCGACCCTGCGCCCCGGCGTCATCCAGGTGCATGACGGCGGCAGCGTGGCGGAGCGGATCTTCGTGGCCGGCGGCTTTGCCGAGGTCACCCCGGCGCGCTGCACCGTTCTGGCCGAGGAGGCCCTGCCGGTCGGCGAGATCGACCGGGCGGCGGCCGAACAGCGCCTCTCGGACGCCAAGGACGACCTGATCGACGCCAAGGACGACGCCGAGAAGGCTTCGGCCGAGCGCCAGATCAAGATCGCCGAGGAGTTGCTGCGGGCGACCGGCTGACCGCCGGCGCCCGAAGCCTCCCGACATTCCCCGCCCGATTCGTTTAGCTTCTGTCCGGAAACTTCCGGGCGGGAAAGCCGTTGTCCTTCAGGGGCCTGCGCCCTGTTTTTTGGGAAGCCGTTGATTCGGCAGATTCTTCTAGATAGTCTGCGGTTTCGCAAAACCGTCACAGAAGCGGTTGTGCAAGAGAATCCTTGGGGATTGCCCGCGGCTTGAACCACAAGCACTTCGACGTAATTCGTTTGAACCACTTCGTTTGGCGGGACGTTTGCGATGACCGGCGGTCACTGGACCTTAGACGACATTCCCTGGGATAAGTTCGATCCGGGCAAGGCCGATCCTGAGCTGGTGAAGATCGTCAAGGCGGCCAGCATGGTCGAATACAACGGCGCCGACTACGCCACCTACCTGTGCAACGTGTTTCCGGACGACGCCGAGTTCCAAGCGGCGGCCGATGCCTGGGCCCTGGAGGAGATCCAGCACGGTGAGGCGCTGGCGCGCTGGGCCAAGCTGGCCGACGACAGCTTCAATTTCGACGAGAGCTTCGGGCGCTTTCGCGACGGCTACAAGATCGCCGTCGATTCGGAATCCTCGATCCGCGGCTCACGCTCGGGCGAGCTGGTGGCGCGCTGCATCGTCGAGGTCGGGACCTCCTCCTACTATGCCTCCATCGGCGCGACCACCCAGGAGCCGGTGCTGCGTGAGGTCTGCCGCCGCATCGCCGCCGACGAGCTGCGTCACTACAGGCTGTTCTACACCTTCCTGCGCCGCTACCTGGAGCGGGAGAACATCGGCAAGTGGAAGCGCCTTGCCGTGGCGCTGGGCCGCATCGGCGAGAGCGAGGACGACGAGCTGGCCTACGCTTTCTACGCCGCCAACGAGAACCCGGCGACGCCTTACGACCGCAAGACCTACGGCCGCGCCTACATGAAGCGGGCCATGGCCTGCTACCGCGAGCCCCAGGTGCGCCGCGCCGTGGCGATGATCTTCAAGGCCGCAGGCCTCAACCCCCAGGGCCGCACCGCTGACCTGGCCGCCCGCGCCGCCTTCGGCTTCATCCGCTGGCGCGGCCGCAAGCTGGCCGCGGCCTAGCGGCGCTTCTTTCCTGATTGATGGCGTATCGCCGGGCGCTGGCGAGCTCCAGGCCCGTTGCGAGCCTGGTTAGTTTCGCCCCAGCAGGTCGCGGAATTCGCTGACTACCGCGCGGTAGGTGTCGCGCTTGAAGGGGATGACGAGGCCCGGCGCGTCTTCCAGCTCCACCCAGCGCCAGGCGTCGAACTCCGGGTGCTCGGTCGCCAGGTCGATATCGGAGTCCTGCCCCAGGAACCGCAGGGCGAACCAGCGCTGCTTCTGGCCCCGGTACTTGCCTTTCCACACCTTTCCGACCAGGTGGTCGGGCAGATCGTAGTGCAGCCACTGGCGGCTCTCGGCGATGATCTCGGCCTTGTCGGTGCCGATCTCCTCTTCCATCTCGCGCAGCACCGCCGCTTCGGGCGTCTCGCCCTTGTCGATGCCGCCCTGGGGCATCTGCCAGATGTTGTCGCCTTCCTTGGCGGTGTCGATGCGCCGGCCGACGAAGACCTTGTCCTCGCTGTTCAGCAGCAGCATCCCGACACAGGGCCGGTAAGGCAGCTTGGCGATCTCCTTGGGGCTCAGCATGGGGCTTCTTTGGACGGTTTTCTCAGGGGACGGTTTTCTCAGGGTGCTTTCTGCTGATCGGCCAGGGCGGAGATGGGCGCGATGACGAAACCGCGCGCGGTCAGTTCCGTCGCCCAGTCGGCCAGGCGCTCCAGGGTGACCGGATAGGGCTGGGCCATCGCCACGGCGTAGCCGTCGGTCAGCGCGATACGCTCGATCTGCGCCAGGCGGGCGTCGATGGCGACCCGGCTGGCCTGGCGCTCGTCGATGGAGCGGTTGTTGATGGCGCGCGGCAGGCCCAGTTCGGCGGCCACCGCGGGTACCACCGACTCTTCCGTGGTGCGGCGGTCCAGGAAGATCAGGCCGCGCGCCTTCACGTCCTGCAGGATCGGCTCCATGGCGCTGCGCGAGGCGGTGAAGCGCGAGCCCAGGGTGCCGGCGACGCCGACGTAGGCGCTGCCGCGGCTCAGCACCCAGTCCAGCCGGTCCAGGTTCTCCTCGGGACTGAGCTTGATCAGCAGACCCTGGGGGCCGGGATCCTCGTTGGGGAAGGTTGCCGGCTCCATCGGCAGGTCGAGCATGACCTCGTGGCCGCGCGAGCGCGCCAGGGCGATCCAGCGCTCAAGCCCGCGGGCATAGGGACTGAAGGAGAGCGTGATCGCCGGCGGCAGCTTGTTGATGGCCGCCTCGGTGGCGCTGTCGGAGACGCCGAGGCCGGTCAGCACCACGGCAATGCGCGGGCGCGTGTCGGCCATGTTGAAGGGTTGGCGGTAGCGTTCCCAATAGGGCAGCTGCTCCGGCGCCGGCGGGATGACCGGAATCGCGACGACCTGCTCGGTGTCAGGCGCTTCCGGGGCAGGCTCCGCGCCGGCGGGCGCTTCTTTGGCTGTTTCCTTTTCCGGGGGCGTCTCGCCGTGGGCCGCGGCGGCCGGCGCCTCCGCGGGCTCTTCGACAGCGGCTGGGGCGGGTGCCTCGGGTGTCGTTTCCGGGGCCGTCTCTGGACCCGGAGGGCTCTCCTCTTCGGCCATGGCCCCCGCGGGCGGCGCCGGTTTCGGCAGCGGCAGGGCCGCCGTTGCGGCAGGCGTCTCCCCGGCTTCTTCCTTAGGGGCCTCTTCCTGTGGGGCCGCCGCCGGTGTTTCCCCGGATGCTTCCTCCGGCATCCCTGGAACCGTCTCGGCGGCCGGTTCCGGGGTGGCCTCGGTCATGGCTTCCGGCGCCCCCTCCGGCATCTCCGCGGTCTCCGGCGCGACCGCTTCGGGCGGGGCGACCACGGCCTTCGGCAGCGGCAGGGCGAGGGTCACCGGTTCCGTACGGGGGACGACCGGTGGGGGCTGCAGCAAGGCAAGGGCCAGGGCACCGCCGAGGGCCGCCAGGACGACGAACCAGGCGGTGATCAGCAAGCCGCGGTTGGCGAGAAAGCCGCCCAAGGCCTGCCGTTCTTAGGCCGGGTGCCGCAGGCGCCCGCCGCACGGGCGGCCCGGGCGCATGCGGCATCCCTGCCGTCGCGAAGCTGTGTGACGACGTGGCGTCATCGAAATGGTACCGGCCCTCTTTGCGGTGCGACTCCGCACCGAATCAACGTGTCGTGACCACCCTTTTAGTTCACGACCCGCTGATTATAAAGGGCCAGGCCCCGCAGCAGGTCGAAGGCGCGAGCCAGCTGGAAGTCCTTCTGCGTCGAATCCGAAAGCGCATGGGTGTCTTGCGGCTCCTCGCCGTCGGGGCTCTCGCCGACGCCGTTTTCCTCGTTGGGATTGGCCAGCGCGCCGGGCAGGTCCGCTTCGCGGCGGCCGGGACGCGCGGCCTCGGCCTGCTCCACGGTGGCCTGCTCGACCAGGATGTCCGGATCGATGCCGAGGGCCTGGATCGAGCGGCCCGAGGGTGTGAAGTAGCGCGCCGTGGTCAGGCGCATGGCGCCGTTCGGGCCCAGCGGAATGATGGTTTGCACGGAGCCCTTCCCGAAGGAGCGGGTGCCCATGATGATGGCGCGGCGATGGTCCTGCAGGGCGCCGGCCACGATCTCGGAGGCCGAGGCGGAGCCGCCGTTGATCAGCACAACGACAGGCAGGTCGTCGGCCAGGTCGCCCGGCGTGGCGTTGAAGCGCTGGGAATCCTCGGCCACGCGGCCGCGCGTCGAGACGATTTCGCCCTGCTCGATGAAGGCGTCGGACACCTCGATCGCCTGGTCCAGCAGTCCGCCCGGGTTGTTGCGCAGGTCGACGATATAGCCGCGCAGATCGCCGCCGACCTCGGCCTTGATCTCGGTGAAGGCCTTCTCCAGGCCGGGCATGGTCTGCTGGTTGAAGGTGGTGATGCGGATGTAGCCCACGTTGTCCTCGACGCGGTTACGCACCGACTGGATCTTGATGACGTCGCGGGTGATCGTCAGGTCGAAGGGTTCTTCGTTCTCGCGGCGGATGGTCACCGTCAGGTCGGTGTTCACCGGCCCGCGCATTTTCTCGACCGCCTCGTTCAGCGTCAGGCCCAGGATCGGCTCACCGTCCAGGTGGGTAATGAAGTCGCCGGGCTGCACGCCTGCCTTCGCGGCGGGCGTGTCGTCGATCGGCGAGACCACCTTGACGAAGCCGTTCTCCATGGTGACCTCGATGCCCAGGCCGCCGAACTCGCCCTTGGTCTGCACCCGCATGTCGCCGAAGGACTCGGCGTTGAGGTAGCTGGAGTGCGGATCCAGGGTGGAGAGCATGCCTTGGATGGCGTACTCGATGAGCTGCTGGTCGGTGACTTCCTCGACGTAGTCGGCGCGCACGCGCTCAAAGACGTCGCTGAACAGTTTGAGTTGCCGGTAGGTGTCGGACGAGTTGTCCTGCGCCGTCGAAAACTGCGGCACAGCGATCATGAGGGCGGCAACAATGGCCGCGATCTGGAATTTGCGCATTAACCTCGCACCTTGTCGTCGTTTGTCGCCAACCAGGGGAGCGGATTGATGGCCTGCCCTGTACGGCGGAGTTCCAAGTAAAGCTCCGGATTGCTGCCGGCCGCGTCGCCCATCTGCGCGACCGGCTCCCCGGCCAATACCCACTGCCCGACCACGGCGTCGATCCGATCGAAACCGGCCAATATCGTATGATATCGCCCGCCATGGTCGATGATCAAGATAAGCCCATAACCGCGGAACGGTCCGGCATAGGCGATTTTCCCGTCAAAAGGCGCCACCACCTGGGCTCCCGGGCGCGCGCTGATGGAAATCCCCTTGTCGGTGGCCCCCGGGGTGTCGCTTTCCTGCCCGTAAAGCCGCACGACCCTGCCACGCACGGGCACCGTCAGGCTTGCCCGGGCGTCGGGAAAGGGGCGCAGCGAGGGCGGGCGGGTCAGCCGGGCGACTTGGGGATTGTCCTGTTCAACTTGCCGTGAGGCGGCTGCGGCGGCCTCGCGCGCCTTCTGCGCCTCGGCGGCGGCCCTGGCGGCGGCTTCGGCCTGCTGCTGCTCCAGGGCTTTGCGGCGGGCGGCCTCCTGCTCCACGGCGCGGCGCAGCTGCTCCTGGCGGCGATGCTCGGCGGCCAGGCGGCGTTCCTCGGCGGCGCGGGCCTCGGCCTCCAGGCGCTCGGTCAGCTCGCGCAGGTCGCGGGCCTCCTTGACCAGCTTGGCGATGCGGTCCTGGGCGGCGCTGCGCTCGGCCTCCGCGGTTTCCTGCAGTTCGGACTTGCGGTCCAGCAGCGCCGCCAGGCGGTCGCGCTCGGTGCCCAGGGAGGCGGCGGCGGCGGCCAGGTCGTCGCGCTCGATGGCGATGCGCGCGCGCAGCACCGCCAGGTCGCCCAGTTCGGCGCGCAGGGCGGTGGCCTGATCCTCCAGCTTGGGGATGGCGACGCGCAGCAGCAGGGCGGCGCGGGCGGATTCGATGGGCGCCTCGCTGCGCGCCAGGGCGGCCTCCGGCGGCTGCAGGGCCAGGCGTTGCAGCGCGCCCAGGGTGCGTCCCAGCTGTTCGCGGCGTTTGGCCAGGTCCGCCGCCTTGGACTCTTCTTCGGCCCGCAGCGCCGTCAGGGTCTGCTCGGCCGCGGTCATCTCGCCTTCCAGGTCCTGGGCGCGCTTGGCGGCGGCGATGGACCTGGCGCGCAACTCCTCGACCTCGGCGCCCAGGGCTTCGGCCTCGGCGGCCAGCTTCTCGGCCCGCGCCTTGTCCTCGGCCAGGGAGCGCTCCAGCTCCTTCAGGCTCTGGTTCTTTTCCTGGGCGGCGGCGGGAAACGCCGGGCCCAGGCCGATCGACAGCAGCAGGGCGCCGGCCAGGGCCCGGTTGAGGGGAAGTCGCTGGGCGCGCGTGGCCAAAGCTATTCCGCGGCCGCCTCGCCGCGCGCCGCGCCGCGGCCGATGAGGCTGTGGCCGGTCATGGCGTCGGGGCGGGGCAGGCCCATGAGGTCCAGCAGCGTCGGTGCGATGTCGGCCAGCCGCCCGTCGGAGAGGTCGTGGGCGCGCGCCGGGCCGTTGACCAGCAGCAGCGGCACCTTGTTCATGGTGTGGGCGGTGTGCGCCTGGCCGGTCTTTTCGTCGCTCATCTGCTCGGCGTTGCCGTGGTCGGCGGTCAGCAGGATGCAGCCGCCGGCTTCCCGTACCGCCTCGGACAGGCGGCCGACGCAGGTATCGACGGTGGCCACGGCCTTCATGGCGGCGGCCAGATCGCCGGTATGGCCCACCATGTCGCCGTTGGCGTAGTTGACCACGATCAGGTCGAAGCTGCCGGCGGCGATGGCCGCGACCAGCCTGTCGGTCACCTCCGGCGCCGACATCTCCGGCTGCAGGTCGTAGGTGGCGACGTCGGGCGAGGGCACCAGGATGCGTTCCTCGCCCTCGAAGACCTCTTCGCGCCCGCCGTTGAAGAAGAAGGTGACGTGGGCGTACTTCTCGGTCTCGGCGATGCGCAGCTGCTTCTTGCCGGCCGCGGCGACGAGCTCGCCCAGGGTCTGGGTCAGCTCCAGCGGCGGGTAGAGCGTGGTGAGGAAGGCGTTCAGCTCGAGCGAATATTCCACCATGCCGACGGCCGCGGCGAAGTCCGGCCGCGCGGCGTTGTCGAAGCCGTCGAAGCCCGGGTCGAGCAGCGCCTGCAGGATCTCGCGCGCGCGGTCGGCGCGGAAGTTGGCCATGAAGAGGCCGTCGCCGTCCTTCATGCCGGTGTAGTCGCCGACCACGCTGGGCAGCACGAACTCGTCGGAGGTGTCGGCGGCGTAGCTCTGCTCGACGGCGGCCAGGGGATCGGCGGCCCGCTCGCCCTCGGCCTTCACCAGGGCGGCGAAGGCCTTCTCGACGCGGGCCCAGCGCTTGTCGCGGTCCATGGCGTAGTAGCGCCCGGAGATAGTCGCGAGGCGCGCCTTGGGCGCCTTCCTCTGGAAATCCTTCAGGTAGTCGAGGGCGCTGCGCGGCGGGGTGTCGCGGCCATCCAGGAAGGCGTGCACGGCGACCGGCACGCCGGCCTCGGCCAGGGTTTCGGCCAGGTAGGCAATCTGGTCCTGGTGGGAGTGCACGCCGCCGGGCGACAGCAGGCCCATGACGTGGGCGGTGCCGCCGGATTTCTTCAGCTTGGCGATGGCCTCGGTCAGGACCGGGTTCTTGGCGAAGCTGCCGTCGGCGACGGCGGCGTCGATGCGCGGCAGGTCCTGCATGACCACGCGCCCGGCGCCCAGGTTCATGTGGCCGACCTCGGAGTTGCCCATCTGGCCGCTGGGCAAGCCGACCTCGCCTTCCGAGGCGTCGACCAGGGCGTGCGGCTCTTCTTTGAACAGGCGATCCAGGTTCGGCGTCGGCCCCTCGCAGATGGCGTTGTTCTCGCAGCTTTCGCGATGGCCCCAGCCGTCCAGGATGCACAGCACAACGGGGCGCGGCTTATCGGGATGGGCGGTCGTGTCGGTCATGGCGTTACTCTGACGGCTCTATTGTCTCGTTCGATCCCCGGCAAGGCTCAATCCCGGTGGTAAGGATGTCCGGCGAGGATGCTCTCGGCGCGGAACAGCTGCTCGGCCAGCAGGCCCCGCACCAACATATGGGGCCAGGTCATACGCCCCAAGGAAAGAATGACGTCGGCGGCCTGGCGTGCGGCCGGAGAGAGTCCGTCGGCGCCGCCGATCATGAAAGCCAGGTCCGCCACCCCTTCGTCCTGCCAGCGCCCCAGCAGGGCGGCGAAATCGCGGCTGGTCATCTCTTTGCCGCCCTCGTCCAGGGCGATGACCTTGGCGCCCCGCGGCAGCGCCGCCAGCAGCAGCTCGCCTTCCTGCTCCTTCAGCGCCTCGGCCGGCAGGGGCCGGCGTTCCTCGACTTCCTTCAGGGTGATCCGCCAGCGCAATCGCGCGGCGTAAAGCTCGTAAAGCTCCTTCGTGGCGCCGGCCTTGTTCCGGCCGACTGCCGCCAGGGTAATTCGCATCGATCCACCCGCACCGCCGACGCTCTGGGGCTGCCCGGGTTTCAGGCAGTCCGCTTGGCGCGGCCCGTCAGTTGCCCGCGAGGGTCAGTTAACGGTCGCGTCCAGCTCCGCTTCGCCGCCGGCCGGCGCCAGGTTCGCGCCCCACATCTTTTCCAGATTGTAGAAGCTGCGTACTTCCGGCCGAAACAGGTGGACGATCACGTCACCGCCGTCGATCAGCACCCAGTCGCAGCGCGCCTGGCCTTCCGCGGCGACGCCGTGGACGCCTTCGGCCTTCAGCTTCTCGCGCAGATGGTCGGCCATGGCGCCGACCTGCCGGGCCGAGCGGCCGGAGGCGATCACCATGAAGTCTGCGATGCTGGATTTGTCGGCGAGTTCGATGACGACGATGTCGTCCGCCTTGTCGTCTTCCAGGGACGACTCAACTACGGAAAGCAGGCGCCGGCTGTGGGCGAGAGCGTCCTGCAGATCGGCCCGGGGGGCCTTGGTCTTTTGGAGTATGACCCTAAATCTCCTCTTTGTGGTCGCCAAGGGCCGGTCGCCCGCCGGTTAACCCTGCAACGGCGTTCGGGCCCTGATTTCGGTCGCTGACTGGGGGTTCAAGCGGCAACGTATGAAAGCCCAAGCCGGCGGCCTTGCCTCCGCCAGGTGCCGCGCCGAGCTGTCATTCAGCCGGTACCGGGCAAAAGCGCGCGCCGCCTTACCTGACAGCGCCCTTAAAGAATAGGAGGGGCGGTCGAAAACCGCAACGGGTAGGCTATTAAAGATTTGTGGCCAGTCCTGCCATTTATGAACTTGAATCAAGTTATCTGCGCCCATGAGCCAGACGAAGTTCACCCGCGGCAGCAGGTGGGTCAGGGCACGCAGGGTATCGGCCGTATAGGCGCTGCCCAGGCGGGTCTCCAGACCGGTCACCAGGATACGGGGGTCGTCGGCGGCTTCCCGCGCCCGGGCCAGGCGCTCGGCCAGGGGGGCCATCTCCTCGGGCGACTTCAGGGGGTTCTGCGGCGAGACCAGCCACCACACCCGGTCGAGGCCGAGGCGGGTCAGCGCCTCGTGGGAGATCTCCCGGTGCCCGGCGTGGGCCGGGTTGAAGGAGCCGCCCAGGAGGCCGACGCGCGTGCCCGGCGGCGGCACCTGGCCTGCCAGCTCGGCGCCCAGTTCGGCCCGGGTCAGCCCGGGGAGCGGCGCGGTCATGGCTTTTCGACGTCCGGTTTCATGGCGCCTGGATCAGAAACCAGCCGACCGCCGGAGACAAGCCATAATGAAACCCGGTCTAAACCGCGGTTTCCTCGGGCAGGCGGCCTTCTTCCACCGCGTGGCAGGCCACCGTCACGCCCTCGGCCGCCAGCATCGCCGGACGCTCCGTGCGGCAGCGCTCGTTGGCGTAGGGGCAGCGCGGGTTGAAGGCGCAGCCGCCCGGCGGGTTCAGCGGCGAGGGCAGTTCGCCCGAGAGCTTGATGCGCTGGCGCTTCTGGGTCGGGTCCGCCTTGGGCGTGGCCGAGAGCAGGGCCTGGGTGTAGGGGTGCCGCGGCCTGGCGAAGACCGCGTCGCGCGGGCCCTGCTCCACCGGGCGGCCGAGGTACATGACGATGACCTCGTCGGCGATGTGGCGCACCACCGAGAGGTCGTGGGAGATGAAGAGGTAGGCCAGGTCGAACTCTTCCTGCAGGTCGGCCAGCAGGTTCAGGACCTGCGCCTGGATCGACACGTCCAGCGCCGAGACCGGCTCGTCCAGCACCACGATGTCCGGGTTCAGCATCAGCGCACGGGCGATGGCGATGCGCTGACGCTGGCCGCCGGAGAACATGTGCGGGTAGCGCTCGTAGTGTTCCGGGCGCAGGCCGACACGGGCCATCATGGCTTCCGCCGCCTCGCGGCGCTCGGCCGCCGACATCTTCCGGTTGATGAGCAGCGGCTCCTCCAGGATGGTGCCGATCTTCTGGCGCGGGTTGAGCGAGCCGTAGGGGTCCTGGAAGACGATCTGCACGGACTGGCGCAGCTTGCGTTGGGTCTCGCCCTTGGCCTCGGTGACATCGGCGTCGCCGAGCACGAGGTTCCCCGCGGTCGGCCGCTCGATCAGGGTGACCAGGCGCGCCAGGGTCGACTTGCCGCAGCCGGACTCGCCGACCACCGCCAGGGTCTTGCCGGCGGTCAGCGAAAAACCGACGCCGTCCAGCGCCTTCAATGTCGCCGCGCCGGAGAACATCCCGCCGCCCACCTTGTAGTGGCGGGCCAGGTCGCGGGCCTCGAGCACGCGGCGCCCAGTGGGCCGGCCGCTCATGCGTCTTCTCCCTGGTGTTCGGGGTGACCTTGCGGCACGCCGCGGCTCAGCGGGTAGTGGCACAGCGCGCCTCTGTTCAGGACCGGAACCTCTTGGCGGCAGCGCTCCGTGGCGAAGCCGCAGCGCGGGTTGAAGAGGCAGCCGCCGGGGCGGTCGAGCTGGCCCGGTACCACGCCGGCGATCGACGGCAGGCGCTTGGAGGTGGCGCGCTCCGGCAGGGCGGCCAGCAGGGCGGCCGTATAGGGATGGTGCGGGTCGTCGAAGAGGCTCTCGACAGGCTGCTTTTCCACCTGCTGGCCGGCGTACTGCACGGTGACGCGCTCGGCGGTCTCGGCCACCACGCCCAGGTCGTGGGTGATCAGCACCAGGGCCATGTCGCGTTCGCGCTGCAGCTCGACCAGCAGCTCCAGGATCTGCGCCTGGATGGTGACGTCCAGGGCTGTGGTCGGCTCGTCGGCGATCAGCAGGCGCGGGTTGCAGGCGATGGCGATGGCGATCATCACGCGCTGGTTCATGCCGCCGGACATCTGGTGCGGGAAGGCCGAAAGCCGCGTCTCCGGCGCCGGGATGCCGACCAACTCCAGCAGCTCGATGGCGCGGCGGCGGTGCTCGGCGCGCGACCCGCCCAGGTGGGTCTTCAGCGACTCGGTGATCTGGAAGCCGACGGTGAAGCAGGGGTTCAGCGAGGTCATGGGCTCCTGGAAGATCATCGCCATGTCCTTGCCGATGATCTTGCGCCGCTCCCGGGGCGCCATGGTCAAGAGGTCACGGCCGTCGAAGGCCAGGCAGTCGGCGGTCACCTTGGCGGTCCAGGGCAGCAGGCCCATGAGCGCCAGCATGGAGACCGACTTGCCCGAGCCGGACTCGCCGACGATGGCGACCAGCTCGCCCTTGGCGATGTCCAGGTCGACGGAATCGACGGCGCGGAACAGGCCGTGGGCGGTCTGGAAGTCGACCGAGAGGTTGCGGATCTCGAGTAGGCTCATGGCAGGCTCATGACCGTTTCAACTTCGGGTCCAGCGCGTCGCGCAGCCCGTCCCCGAAGAGGTTGATGGCAAGAACGGTGATGAGAATGGCCAGGCCCGGGAAGGTCACCACCCACCAGGCGCTGGTGATGAACTCGCGGGCGTCCGACAGCATGGCGCCCCACTCCGGCGTGGGGGGGTGGGCGCCCCGGGCCCGGGAACCCGGCGCCGCCCCCGCCCAAGGATCGCGTTGGAAAAGGACAGCGTCGCCTGCACGATCAAGGGTGCCATGCAGTTGGGCAGCACGGTGACGAACATCAGGCGCGGCAGGCGGGCGCCGGCGACGCGGGCCGAGGTGACGTAGTCGCGGGTGCTCTCGGAAACCACCGAGGCGCGGGTCAGGCGCACGAAGTGCGGCAGCACCACCACGGCGACGGCGATCATGGCGTTGGTCAGGCTGGGGCCCAGGATGGTGACCAGGACGAGGGCGAGCAGGATGGCTGGGAAAGCGAGGATGATGTCCATTGTGCGGGCGATCAGCGTCTCGACGGTGCCGCGGAAGAAGCCGGCAATGAGGCCCAGCGTAATGCCGGCACTGAAGGCGATGGTGATGACGACGGTGCCGACGTAGAGCGAATAGCGCGCACCGTGGATGAGCCGTGAAAGCATGTCGCGCCCGACGGCGTCGGTGCCGAGGATGAAGTCCCAGGAACCGCCCTCCATCCACACCGGCGGCACGAGAAAGTGGCCGCGGTATTGATGGATTGGCGAGTGCGGCGCCACCACGTCGGCGAAGACGGCCAGCAGCACCAGCAGCACGATGATGCCGAGCCCGGCGACGGCGCCGTTGTTTTCGGAGAAGTAGTGCCAGAACTCGCGCAGGCGCTCGGCGCGGACGTTGCGCTTGGCGGCGGGGATCTTCAGAGCTTCGTCGCTGCTCGACATTTGTCCCTCCTAGCGCCGGTAACGGATGCGCGGGTTGATGAGGCCGTAGAGCAGCTCGACGGTAATGTTCACGATCATCACGATGCCGGCGATCAGCAGCAGGCCGCCCTGCACCGAGGGGTAGTCGCGGCGCGAGATGGAATCGACCATCCACTTGCCGATGCCCGGCCAGGCGAAGATGGTCTCGGTCAGGATGGCGCCGCCCAGCAGGGTGCCAACCAAGAGGCCGATTACGGTGATGACGGGGATCAGCGCATTGCGCAGCGCGTGCAGCCCGATCACGCGCGAAGGCGCCAGGCCTTTGGCTCTTGCCGTGCGCACATAGTCCTCGCTCAGCACCTCCAGCATGGCCGAGCGCGTCTGCCGTGCGATGACCGCCAGCGGAATGGTGCCCAGCACGATGGTCGGCAGCACCAAGTGGCTGAGGGCCGACCAAAAGGCGCCCTTCTCGCCCGACAGCAGGCTGTCGATCAGCATGAAGCCGGTCGGTTGGTCGAAGAAGTAGAGAATGTCGATGCGTCCCGACACCGGAGTCCAGGACAGCGGCGGCGTGGAGAACAGGATGATGAGGATCAGCGCCCACCAGAAGATCGGCATGGAATAGCCGGTCAGCGCGCTGCCCATCAGGGTGTGGTCGAACCAGGAGCCGCGTTTCACCGCGGCGATGATGCCGGCGGGCAGGCCGAGGACGGTGGCGAAGATCATGGCGCAGATGGAAAGCTCCAGCGTCGCCGGAAAGAGGGTGAAGAACTCCTCCAAGACCGGTTGTCTGGTGACCAGGGAATTGCCGAGGTCACCCTGCAGGACGTCGGCAACGTAGAGAAGGTACTGTTGCCAGATGGGCTTGTCGAAGCCGAGCAGGGCCATCAGCTCGGCATGGCGTTCCGGCGTCACCCCGCGCTCGCCGGCCAGTAGCGTCGCCGGGTCGCCGGGCAGCAGCCGGATGAAGGCGAAGGACAGCACGGTGATGCCGAAGAAGGTCGGAATCATCTGCGCGAACTTGGTGATGAGAAAGCGGAGCATGTCGTCTTGGCCCGGGGCGACTCGCAGGGCGGCTGAAGCGCGAACGGGAGGAGCTTAAAGCTCCTCCCGTCCGTTTCTGATCAGCGTGACCGGCTTACTCTTCGATGTCGACGCCGTAGAAGACGTGACCGCCGAAGGGGTCGATCTTGAAGTTCTTCACTTCCTTGCGGATCGGCTTGAAGACGACCGAGTGCGCGATGGTCGCCCAGGGGGCCTGTTCCTTGAACACGGTCTGGGCCTGCTTGTAGAGCTCAGCGCGCTTGTCGTTGTCGCTCACGACCTTGGCCTTCTGGATCAGGTCCTCGAAGGGCTTGTAGCACCACTGGGCGCGGTTCGACCCGCCGACGCCGTCACAGCCCAGCAGCACGGCCAGGAAGTTGTCCGGGTCGCCGTTGTCGCCGGTCCAGCCCAGCAGTACGGCACCGTCGCGATCCTTGCTCTTGGAACGCTCCAGGTACTCACCCCACTCGTAGCTGACGATCTCCGCCTCGACGCCGATCGCGGCCCAGTCGGCCTGGATCAGCTCGGCCATGCGGCGGGCGTTGGGGTTGTAGGGACGCTGCACCGGCATCGCCCAGATCGCGGTCTTCAGGTTGGTGACCCCGGCTTCCTCCAGCAGCGCCTTGGCGGTGTCCGGATTGTAGGCATCGTCAACCGTGGCCTCGTTGTAGGACCAGATGGTCGGCGGGATCGGATTCTTGGCGATCTTGCCGGCACCCTGGAAGACGCCGTCGATAATGGCCTGCTTGTTGATGGCCAGGTTCAGGGCCTTGCGCACCGCGGGATTGTCGAAAGGCGGCTTCAGGGCGTTGTAGGCCAGGTAGCCGACGTTCAGGCCTTCCTGCTGCAGCAGGTTGATGTCCGGGTCCGCCTTCATGGCCTCGATGTCGGCCGGGTTCGGATAGGGCATCACATGGCACTCGCCGGCCTTCAGCTTCTGGTAGCGCACGCTGGCGTCCGGCGTGATGGCGAAGATCAGGTTGTCGATGTCGGCCTTGCCGCGCCAGTAGGCCGGGTGCGCCTTGTAGCGGATCACCGCGTCCTTCTGATAGGCGACGAGCTGGAAGGGACCGGTGCCGACCGGCTCCAGGTCGACCTTCTCCGGCGTGCCGGCTTCCATCATCTTGTCGGCATACTCGGCCGAGAGGATGGAGGCGAAGTCCATCGCCAGGTTGGCGATCATCGGCGCTTCGGGACGGTTGAGGACGAACTTCACGGTGTAGTCGTCGACCTTCACGATGTCCTTGATCAGGTCGGGCATCGACATGCCGTTGAAGTACTCGTAAGCGCCGCCGGAAACACCGTGGTAGGGGTGGTTCTTGTCCCACTGGCGGGCGAAGGAGAACACCACGTCATCGGCGTTGAAGTCGCGCGACGGCGTGAAGTTCTCGGTGGTCTGCCACTTCACACCCTTGCGCAGGTGGAAGGTGTATTCCAGACCGTCATCGGTCACGTCCCAGGTCTCTGCCAGCGCCGGCTCGATGTTGGTGGTGCCGGTGGTGAATTCGACCAGCTTGTTGAACACCTGACGCGAGGACGCGTCGAAGGTGGTGCCGGCGGTATACAGCGATGGGTTGAAGCCCTCGGGGCTGCCTTCCGAGCAGAAGACCAGGGTCTTCGCCTCGGCAGCGGCGGTCACGCTGGCGGCCATAATCAGGCCGAGCGCAGTCATGCTAAGCGTTCTCTTCATTAAGTAGTCTCCCTGCAGTAGCCGTTAGTGACTTGCTGTCTTAATTGCGGCTTGGGCGCAATATCGCGCCTTCTCTGAATTGGCAAGCTAAATAGCCCGTCGATCATATGTCAACGAACAAACCCGCCCGCCGCCGCCGGCGGTGGGGATAAGCGCGGCCGGCGCCCGAAGGATGCCAGCGCTGTCAGGGCCGGGTCTGGCCCTGGCCCTGCACCTTATACTTGTAACTGGTCAGCTGCTCGGCGCCGACCGGGCCGCGGGCATGCATCTTCCCCGTGGAGATGCCGATCTCCGCTCCCATCCCGAATTCTCCACCATCGGCGAACTGAGTCGAGGCGTTGTGCATCACGATTCCGGCATCCACCTCGTTCATGAAACGGGCCGCGGCGGCGGCGTCCTCGGTGACGATGGCCTCGGTATGGTGGGAGCCGTGGCGGTTGATGTGGGCGATGGCCTCGTCCAGGCCGGAGACCACCTTCACGGCGATGATCGGCGCCAGGTATTCGGTGTCCCAGTCCGCGGGCGTCGCCGCCTCGGCCTGCGGCATCACCCGGCGCACGATCTCGTCGCCGCGGATGGCGCAGTCGGCTTCGCTAAGGGCCTTCAGCAGGTCGGCCAGCAGGGTCTCGGCCAGGGCCGCGTCGACCAGCAGGGTCTCGGTCGCCCCGCAGATGCCGGTGCGCCGCATCTTGGCGTTGACCACGATCTTCACCGCCTTTTCCGGGTCGGCGGCGGTGTGGACGTAGGTATGCACCATGCCGTCCAGGTGGCTGAACACGGGGATGCGGCTTTCGCGCTGGATGCGTTCGATCAGGCCCCGGCCGCCGCGCGGCACGATGACGTCGACGCTGTCGCTCATGGTCAACAGGATGCCGACGGCGGCGCGGTCGGTGGTGGGGATGCGCTGGATCGCGGCCTCGGGCAGCCCGGCTTCCTTCAGGCCCGCCTGCAGGCAGTCCAGGATGGCGCCCGACGAATGGAAGCTCTCGGAGCCGCCGCGCAGGATGGCGGCGTTGCCCGACTTGAGGCACAGCGCGCCGGCGTCGGCGGTCACGTTGGGCCGGCTTTCGTAGATAATGCCGATGACGCCCAGGGGCACGGAGACGCGGGCAATCTTCAGGCCGTTGGGACGGTCCCACTCGGCCAGCACGCGGCCCACGGGATCGGGCAGCCCGGCGACCTCCTCGACGCCCTTGGCCATGGCCTCGATGCGCTCGGGCGTCAGCTCCAGGCGGTCCAGCAGGGCCGGGGTCAGGCCCTTGGCCCGGGCGGCGGCCATGTCCTTGGCGTTCGCGGCGGCGATCTTCTCCGCGTTGTCGCGGATCGCCCGGGCGGCGGCCATCAGGGCGCGGATCTTCACCTCCGGGTCGGCAAGGGCCAGCGCGGCGGCGGCGGCGCGGGCCGCGGCGCCCAGCGCCGTCATGGTGCTCTGGAGGTCTTCCTCTTTGAGGGCCGCTTCGGCGGGCATGGCTCCGTTCTCCCGGTTTAATCCAGTAAATTCAGGCTGTTAGGACACCACCAGGTCGTCCCGGTGGATCAGCTCTTCCCGGCCACGGTAGCCGAGAATGGCTTCGATTTCACGGCTCTTGTGACCCATGATCCGGCCTGCATCGGCGGCGGAATAGGCCGCCAGCCCGCGCGCCACCTCCTGGCCCGCGGGGTCGCAGACCAGCACTGCGTCGCCGCGCTCGAAGCGGCCTTCCACGGCGGTCACCCCGGCGGGCAGCAGCGACTTGCCGCTCTTCAGCGCCTTCAGGGCGCCGGCGTCGACGACCAGCTTGCCGGCCGGCTTCAGGCTGCCGGCGATCCAGCGCTTGCGCGCCGTGCGCGGCTCCACCGAGGCCAGGAACCAGGTGCAGCGCGCACCCTCGTCGACGGCCTTCAAGGGATGCAGGCGCCGCCCGTCGGCGATGGCCATGCGGCAGCCGGCGCCGGTGGCGATCTTGCCGGCCGCCAGCTTGGTGACCATGCCGCCGGAGGAGTAGCCGGTGGGCGCGACCCCGGCCATGGCCTCGATCTCGGCGGTGATCTCGGCGACCTCGGGCAGGAACGCGGCTTCCGGATTCTGGCGCGGGTCGGCGCTGTAGAGCCCGTCGATATCGGAGAGCAGCACCAGGCTGTCGCAGCCCAGCATGGCGGCGACGCGGGCGGCCAGGCGGTCGTTGTCGCCGACCCGGATCTCGGTGGTGGCGACGGTGTCGTTCTCGTTGATGACCGGCAGGGTGCCGAGGCGCAGCAGGGTGTTGAGGGTGGAGCGGGCGTTCAGGTGGCGGCGGCGCTCCTCGGTGTCCTCCAGGGTCAGCAGGATCTGCGCCACGGTGACGTCGTGGCGGGCGAGGGACTCCTGGTAGGCGTGGGCCAGGCGGATCTGCCCGGTGGCCGCGGCGGCCTGCTTTTCCTCCAGGCGCAGCGCCTTGTGGGTCAGGCCCAGGTGGCGCCGCCCCACGGCGATGGCGCCGGAGGAGACCAGCAGCACCTCGGTGCCGCGCTTCCTCAGCGCCGCCACGTCGTCGCTCAGCGCGTCCAGCCATGGCCGGCGGATCTTGCCGTCGTCGTCGACCAGCAGGGCCGAGCCGATCTTCACCACCAGGCGGCGGGCGTCGGCCAGGGCGGGATGGCGGTCCCGGGCAGCCTGGCCGGTCATGGCCGGAAGCCTTCCCGCTCTTCGCCGGGGGCGGCTTCTTCCTCGGCGCGCTTCTGCCGCTCCGCCTCGATGTGGGTCCAGAGGCGCGCCAGCATCGCGTCGACGCCCTCGCCGGAGACGCCGGAGAGGCACAGCACTTCGGCACCGGATTCCTGTTCCAGGGCCTCCCGCTTTTCGGCGCGCTCCTCTTCGTCCAGGGCGTCGATCTTGTTGAGGCCGATGACCTCGGTCTTGTCGGCCAGGCCGCCGCCGTAAGCCGCCAGCTCCTCGCGGATCGTGCGGTAGGCGGCGACCACGTCCTCCTGGGTGCCGTCGATCAGGTGCAGCAGCACGCCGCAGCGCTCGATATGGCCCAGGAAGCGGTCGCCCAGGCCGCTGCCCTCGTGGGCGCCTTCGATCAGGCCGGGAATGTCGGCGACGATGAATTCGCTCTCGCCCCGCCGCACGACGCCCAGGTTGGGGTGCAGGGTGGTGAAGGGGTAGTCGCCGATCTTGGGCTTGGCGCGCGAGACCACGGAAAGGAAGGTCGACTTGCCGGCGTTGGGCAGGCCGACGAGGCCCGCATCCGCAATCAGTTTCAGGCGCAGCCAGACCCACATTTCCTCGCCCGGCCAGCCGGGGTCGGCGCGGCGCGGCGCCTGGTTGGTGGAGGACTTGAAGCGGGTGTTGCCGAAGCCGCCGTCGCCGCCTTTCAGGAAGACCAGGCGCTGGCCCGCCTCGGTCAGGTCGGCCAGCACGGTCTCCTTGTCTTCGCTCATCACCTGGGTGCCGACCGGCACCTTGATGGTCAGCTCCTTGCCGGCGGCGCCGGTCATGTTCTTGCCCTTGCCGCCCTCGCCGCGCGGGGCCTTGAAGTGCTGGCGGTAGCGGAAGTCGATCAAGGTGTTGAGGCTGTCCACCGCCTCGAAGACGACATCGCCGCCGCGCCCGCCGTCGCCGCCATCGGGGCCGCCGAACTCCACGTACTTCTCGCGACGGAACGACATGCAGCCGTTGCCGCCGTCGCCGCTCTTCAGGAAGACCTTGGCTTCGTCGAGGAATTTCACGACGCGATCTCCTGCGCCGCCGCCTGCGCGCGCGCCTTTTCCCAGGTCTCGCGGGTCAGCAGGAAACGGTTGGCGTCGACGAAATCCTGGCGCGCCTCGCTCCACTGCCGGGCGATGCCGTTGGCGGCGAAGCCGGCTTTTTCCAGCACCCGGCCGGAGGCGGGGTTGTCGGCGAAGTGGCCGGACTGCAGGGCTTCGGCCTCCAACTTCTCGAAGCCGAAGACCACCAGGGCCCTGGCCGCCTCGGTGCCGAGGCCGCGGCCCCAGTAGTCCGGCGCCAGCCAGTAGCCGATCTCCCAGTTGCCCTTTTCCAGGTAGCGCAGGCCGCCGGCGCCGATGGGCTGCTCGGTTGCCTCCTTCAAGGCCAGGCAGAAGGTGTATTCCTGGCCGCTGTCGCGCTGGGTCTGCTGGGCGGCGATCCAGGCCGCCGCCGCGCCCTCCGGATAGGGGTGGGGGATGCGCGAGGTCATGCGCGCCACTTCCCAGAGGCTGACGTAGCCCTGAACGGCCTCCGCGTCCGCCGCCTCGAAGGGCCGCAGGATCAGGTGCCCGGTCTCCAAAGTGACTTCCAGTCGGACGGTCATCTCAACGGTACTTTCCTGCCGAGTTCCAGGAGGAGAGGACAAAGAAAAAGGGAGATGGCGACCCATCTCCCTCCTTCGTCTCGGCTGCTAGCGGATGGGCGCCCCGGTGGGCCCCCACCGGCGTTCTATTCAGCGGCGCTCGGCGACGGCTGCTCCACGGCATCGACGGACACGTAGGTCCTGCCGCCGCGCTTGGTCTCGAAAGTGACCGAGCCTTCGACCTTGGCGAAGATGGTGTGGTCCTTGCCCAGGCCCACGTTGCGGCCCGGGTGGAACTTGGTGCCGCGCTGGCGCACCAGGATGTTGCCGGGCACCACGGCCTCGCCACCGAACTTCTTGACGCCGAGGCGGCGTCCGGCGGAATCGCGTCCGTTGCGGGAACTACCGCCAGCCTTTTTGTGTGCCATGGCTTAGTCGTCCTTCTTCTTGGCCGCGGCCTTCTTGGCGGGAGCCTTCTTGGTCGCGGTCTTCTTGGCGGCGGCCTTCTTCGCAGGCGCCTTCTTGGTCGCGGTCTTCTTGGCCGCCGGCTTCTTGGCGGCAGCCTTCTTGGCCGGGGCCTTCTTCGGCTCGGCCTTAGCCTCCGCCTTGCCCTCGTCCTCGTCGGCCTTCTTCGGCGCGGCGGCCTTCTTCGGCTTGGCGGCGGGCTTCTTGCCGTCGGTCAGGATGTCGGTGATCTTCACCACCGTCAGGTCCTGGCGATGGCCCGCGGTGCGGCGGTAGTTGTGGCGCCGCTTCTTCTTGAAGACCAGCACCTTGTCGCCACGGGTCTGCTCGACGACTTCGCCGGCCACGCAGACACCCTCGACGAAGGGCGCGCCGGCCTTGGTTTCGGCGCCTTCGCCGACCATCAGCACGGAGTCGAAGGCCACGACCTCACCGGTCTCGCCATTCAGTTTCTCGACGACGATCACATCGTCCTTAGCGACTTTGTACTGCTTGCCGCCGGTCTTGATCACTGCAAACATTTTCGCGGGCTCGCCTAATTCTCGGCCGAATTTCTAGCCTTTGGAGACCTTCTGGCGCGGATGCCGCGGCCGGGAAGGCCCAAAATGAAGCGCCGCGGCCCAGGGAGCCACGGTCGATGGGCGCGCACTATAGCTCTCACGCCCGGGCTGTCAACGCGATTCTGGCCTTATTTTGTGCCTCTTTCCGGGCCCTTGGACACCTGCTTTTCCAGGGTCCCAGGCCCGGCGGGAAGGGGCCTCCCGGAAAAGGTTAACAGGCGATCTCGGTCACCGCCGTCGCCGGGACGGCCCGGTCCGGTCCGGCGGCCTCGAAACCCTGGGCCACCAAGCGGCCGCTGGCCGGCTCGGCATAGAGGGCGAGGCGGGTGGTGGGGTTGAGCACCGGCGGCTTCAGCCAGGCGAGGTCGGGGCCGGCCGCCGCGGCCTCGGCGCGCATTACCTCGGCGCGGCGGTCGGAGACGGTGCCGCGGGCGCGCGCCGGGGGCATGTCGGCGGCGTTCCAGTGGTTGGCTGCCACCTGTGGCCCCTCGTGCACCACCGCATGGTCTTCCAGGCGCTCGATCACCGCCTGCTCCCCCGGTTCGCAGCCGGCCAGGGAGAAGATCGCCGGCAGGGCCAGCGGCGTCTCCGCCAGCATGGACTTGGCGGCGGCGAAGTCGGGGGCCTCGTCGAAGACCCGGCGCAGCAGGTGGCCCGGCGGCAGGGCGCGGGACTTCCACAGGCCGTAGCGGTCACAGGCCCAGTCGATGACCTTGCTGGGGCTGCGCCGGCGTAAGGGGGCCTGGTTGAAGGCGGCGGCGAAGCGGCCGGGGGCCAGGCCCTGGATGCTGCCGGAAAAGCCCGGCCAGGTGATGTTGATCCAGTCGCCGGCGGGGCCGCGCTGGCGGGCCGCCACCAGCTCGGCGCCCAGGCCCTCGAAGGGCCAGTCCAGCACCCGGGTCAGGCGGTTGGCGCGGCCGTCGGGGCTCGGCCCGACGCTGCAGGTACAGGCCCACTCGTAGCTCATGTTGAGGAAATGGGCGCCGGGACGGCCGAGGGCCGCGGCCACGGCCGCGATCTCTTCCAGGTAGGGGTTGGCGCTCCTCTCCAGCCAGCGTTGCGACAGGCGGTCGGCCAGGGCGATCGCGGGCCTGGGGTAGCGCCGCTCGGCGGCGGTGATCAACGCGGCCAGGCGCGCCGGCTCCAGGTGCAGCAGGTCGCCCGGCCCGGCGACGGCGTGCAGGGGGATCTCGGGCAGGACCGCTTGAGGGTCCCGCGGCTTTGCGGGCCGCTGCAGCATGACTCCTCCAATATGAGGCCAGAACCGCCCGGGCGCCAGGAGATCAGCCTTCGCTTGCCAGGGCGGCGACGCTTCGCTAGTAAAGGCGCGCCGTTCGCGGCGGGGCCGGTTCCGGCGCCCGCTGCGCCTCGAGTCTGCGGAGAGGTGCCGGAGTGGTCGAACGGGGCGGTCTCGAAAACCGTTGTGCGCGCGAGCGTACCGAGGGTTCGAATCCCTCCCTCTCCGCCATAACAAAAGGCCCCGGTTTTCCGGGGCCTTTTGTTATGGGGCAGGGGGCGCGGTGAACGAAGCCTGGTTCGTGCCGGCGTCAGCAGGACGCCGGCGACGCCGAGCCGGACGGCGAGGCGCCCGCCGAATGAAATGAGGGGGGCGGCGGTCAGCAGACCGTCGTCAAACCCTCCCTCTCCGCCATAACAAAAGGCCCCGGTTTTCCGCCAGCCGTTTACTTAAGGTGGGGAAAATTTCAGATCTGCTGACCGATACTCCCCGGAATCCAACGGGTTCCGTGGAGGTCGTTGTGAAGAAAAAATCTTCTTCAGAAGAAGGGGGCTCGAAAGGCGCAAGAGGGCCCCTCGGCGAAAGGACCTTCCGCGGGTCCCGCCGCCGGTCCACGACATTCAAGTCAATTGCTGCAGAAATCCTGGCTGTGAAAACTTCGGTGCCCCCGCTGAAGGTCGTCACCTTGGGCCGGCTCTCCCTGACCAGGCCGCAGGCCAGGGACGGCTCCCAGCTGCGCCAGGTTGAGCCACATAAGCGGATTAAGGTGCTCAACGCCTGGCGCATCAAGGACGACTTGCACGCCGCCTGGCTGATTAAGCGCGCCAGCGTGCATGCGATCGATCGCTTCTTTATGCAGATCCGCCGCCTCATCATGATGCTGGAGCGGCCCATCAGCACGCGCAGCAATGACGGCCGAGTGTGGCGAGGTTACAGTGCCTACAATCCGCGTATCATCCAGAAGCTTCTGGATATATACCGGGTCTACTTTAACTACGTGGCCGTCGGTAAGGATAAGCGGACGCCAGCCATGCGGTTGGGTTTGGCAATGGGACCGGTGAAAGTGGAAACGATCCTCTACTATGACCCGCTCGAAAAGCCGGTGCTTGATGAGCGGCCCAAGCCTGGTAGGCGTGCAGCGCCAACCGGATCATTGGCGCTTCCGAGACGAAAATCCCTCGTTACGCCCATGTTCAGTCAGGAGGGCGGTCAATGAATGACTATGCTGGACGGCGAGATGAAATGGGTAGCATGAAGCGACAATTGTGCGAGTTTTCGCTCTGCTGCTTCCTGCTTCTTGGTGTGCTGTCCGACATTGCCGCTTCTGCCGAAGCCGGTAATTCGGAAAACCTGGATGTCTCCGTCGGCACCAAACTCAATGAGTCCTTCCGGGTTGCCGCAATATCCAGCAATCCCGAACGGCTGCTATCGCTACTCGGAGAGTACCCGACGGTGACGGACGTCGTCTTCCCGGATGGCGACAGTCTCCTAGGTACAGCTGCCTACGAGGGTAACATAGAGGCCGTGGAAGAATTATTGCGCCGGCGAGCAGATCCAGATCTCGGACAAAGGCGGCCCCTTGCTGCAGCACTTCTTGGTGGGACTGGCGAGGAACCTCGATCTCGATTGATCCAGTATGAAGTCATCTCGCTTCTTCTGAAGGCGGGAGCTAACTATGAGATCTTGTTCCTCGACGAGGTATCCTTCGTCGAAGCATTAATATTAGATGTATGTGATGCAGAAACCTATTCGGAGGATTTGCTATTCTCTTTCAATAATAAGCACACGTACTTTACAGTTCATAAAAAATACCTAGAGAACTCGCGGCGTTTAAAATCGCTAGCCAGGGCCAATCTTCTTGATGCTTTTTGTTATTCCTTCTTCGCCGATCGCATCAGCATATCGCGAGGAACCTGACTCGCATTCAATGGGCGGCCCTGCCAGTACGATTTTGTTCGGTTGTAAGTCCGATAGATAAGGGCCGCAGCCTAACTCGGCTGCGGCCCTGTTTTCCCCAACTTTAGTAAACGGCTGGCGGTTTTCCGGGGCCTTTTGTTATGGGGGCAGGGGGCTAGCGCCGCGCGGTGAGGCTGTCGCCGTCGGCGGTGGAGAGGATCAGCGCGCCGGTCTCGGAAAACTCGAAGCGGGTGACTTGGGAGAGGATCTGCAGGAACTTCCGCTCCTGGTCTCCCAGGGCCGGCAGGCAGGCGCGCAGCGTGTTGATGCCCTGCCCGACGGAGAGGCTGTCGCCGGAGAGCTGGTAGGGGAGCGAGTAGCTGTTGCAGCCGGTGAGGCCGGTGATGCAGCCTTCGCTGCCGAAGGTCATGGAGACGCGCGAGAAGTCGATGATGCCGCGCCCGCCGATGTCCTCGACCACCCACTCGCCGCTGCGCAGGCGGCCAGGGCGAAGCACGCCGCCACCAGGCAACCGGGGAACCGAAGAGTCATCGCTGCGGCCTCCAAGAGTCACGCGCCATGCGTTTCACTCTAGCCGGTTTTGCCACCGATTGCGGTGGCGAGTCAGCGCTTGCGCACGAACTCCGTGCGCAGGACAAGGCCCTTTATCCCCTCGTAGCGGCAGTCGATCTCCTGGTCATTGTCCGTGAGGCGGATCGACTTGATGACCGTGCCCTGCTTCAGGGTCTGATTGGCCCCCTTCACCTTAAGATCCTTGATGAGGGTGACCGAATCGCCATCGGCGAGGATGTTCCCCGAGGCATCGCGAACCACGGCCTGATCGCTTTCGGCGGTCATCTCCGAGGCCGGACGCCATTCGCCTGTCGCTTCGTCGTAAACGTACTCGTCGTTCTCGTCGGCCATGTCCTACCTCTGTCGCAAAAAAATATTCGCACAGGCTTCGTGCAGGAACAGGCTTCAAGGTCCGCTCAGCATCGATCGTCCCGCGAAGCCCGCTTATACTACTTAGTAGAGCTGTGCAATATCCACGGCAAAGGGCGAAAGCGCTCCGCTCATCCCGTCTCCGGCAAGCGAGGTCCCCATGACCATCGAGCTGAACCACACCATCGTCTGGTGCAACGACAAGCAGAAGTCGGCCGCTTTCCTGGCGGAGATCCTCGGCCGGCCGGAGCCCGAGCCCTTCTACCATTTCCTGGTGGTGGAGATGGACAACGGCGTGTCGCTGGATTTCATGGAGAAGACGGGCAAGGTCGCGCAGCAGCACTACGCCTTCCTGATCGGTGAGGGCGACTTCGACGCCGTCTTCGCGCGTATCACCGAACGGGGACTGGCGTACTGGGCAGACCCGGGCAAGCAGCGGCCCGGCGAGATCAACCGCAACGACGGCGGCCGTGGCGTCTACTTCGACGATCCCAACGGCCACCTTCTGGAGGTGCTGACCCGCCCCTATGGCAGCGGCGGCAATTGATTCGCCCCTGCCGCGGTTCTAGACTTTTCCGGTCGCAATGGATCGGAGGGCATGACCATGACGATCACGTCGACACTGCAAAGCTATCTCCGGGAAAACGGCGTCAAGCCCCAGACCGTGACGCACGAAAAGACGCTCTCGGCGTCGCGCACGGCGCAGGCGAGTCACGTCTCCGGGGATTGCGTGGCCAAGGGCGTTCTGGTGAAGGATGCCGAGGGCTACCTGCTTGCCGTGATCCCGGCTACACACCACCTGGAGATGGACAGCCTGTCCCGCCTGACAGGCCGCGAGCTGCGGCTGGCCGACGAGGACGAGGTGGCCGACGCCTTTCCCGACTGCGCGCTGGGCGCGGTGCCGCCGATGGGGACGCCTTACGGGCTGGAAACCGTCGTCGACGACAGCCTCGCCAGCCAGCCGGAGACCTTCCTGGAAGGCGGCGACCACGCCACCTTGCTGCAGGTGACGGCGGAAGACTTCGCCAAGCTGACGCGCGGCGCCCGGCACGGCGCCTTCAGCCACCACGTCTGAAGGCGCGCAACGGCAAGTCTATTCGATGACCGCGAAGGTCCTGATCTCAATGCTTTCGCGGGGCGGGGTGTCGCTGCGCTGCTGCGGCAGCGCAAAGGCGCTGTGCGGCGTGAAGCGGGCGCGTCCGTCGTCCAGGCTGTCCCAGCCCTTGATCAGCAACACTTCGTCGCGCGTCATTTCCGGCGCGTAGAACCAGCGCTGCCCGGGCTCATGGGCCAGGTGGTAGATCTCGCCGACGCGGTCGGGGAAGACCTGGTCGGTGGCGACCAGCGCCCCGGGCCGCACGCTGGCGGCGTCGGCCAGGGCCAGCGGGGCGCGCCGCACCGGGCCGCGGATCGGCCGCCAGACGTTTACCTGCACAATGCGCGCGCCCTTGGCGGTGAGGCGCGCCACCTCGGCCTCGCCCAGCACGTCCGCCGCGCGGCGCGGGCCGCTGACTGCCGTGTAGTCGACGTGCACCCGCCCGGCCGGGCCGCGCGCGCCGTCGCGGTTGGCCGCGCCGGCCGCGGCGTCGGAGCGCCGGGTGGCGTCGAAGATGGCGACCCGGCTGGCACCCAGCTCGTGCTTCAGCAGCGCCTCGATCTCGGGGTAGTAGACCGCCTCGACGGCCCGGTCGTCGTAGAGGTCGTCGACGGCGGTCGGCGCCGGGCGCAGGACAAAACCCTCGCGGTCCAGCGAGAAGCTCTCCGCCAGCGGGCGCAGGTCCAGGATGTCGACCTCGCGCGCCTCGGTGGCGAAAAGTTCGCGCGGCGCGCCGCCGGTCAGCGCGGAACTTTCCAGCACCGGCTTTTCGGTCTGGGGAACGATGAAATTGAGCGGCGCCGTCACCGCCGCCGTCGACGGAACGCTGGACGGCGTGGTGGAGGCCGTCGCAGGCGTCGCTCCGGTTTCGCGGGTCAGGACGGCAGGGGCACTCCCGGTCATGGCTGTCTCCTCATCTTGGCGGCGGGGCTGGCTGGCGCCGCCCGCTTCAGGCCCGAAAAGGCCGGGCATTACAGATGAGTCTTGGCCGGAGAATGAAAATCGGCCTCTCAGGAAAGGGATCAGTGCCTCGCAGGCACAAATAAAGCGTCCTTGTGCCGCCGCGCCGCCTATGGCGAAGTCGGGTCTCCTTCATTGGCGGAGCGCGGCGGCGGCATGATCTGCAGGGAAAACGCGAGGTGGCGCCGGGTGCGGCGCGGGGCGCCGCGCCCGCTGCTGGCCGCCGCCCTGCTGCTGGCGGCTGCCCCGGCCGCGGGGATGGCCGCAGAAGTGACCCCGGAAGCCCGGCAGGCGGTCCTCGCCGCCGCGGGGGCGCTCTGCCCCGACGGCGTCGAGGCGCCGGAAGTGCTGGAGCTCCGGCTGCCCGGTTACCTGCTGAGCGACGTCGAAGAGACGGGACCGCCGGAGGGCTGGCTGCGGCGCGAGATCCGCCTAGTCAACGGCGAGGCCGACCTGGCGCTGCTGGTGACGGCGCTCAGGCCCGGCGGCATCCTGCGCCGCCTGGTGATCGAGTCGCGGGCGCTGTCCGGCGACCGCCCGCTGCTGCTGGCGATGACCGGCGGCGACTGCGACCTCCAGCTGGCCCGCGCGCTCAGCTATCACGGCAAGACTGCGTCCGAACTGCTGCTGCTGGCGCCGGACCTCGTGACGGTTGTCGGGCGTGAGGCGCTCGATCCCCCAGTCCCGGAGGCGCTCCCCGAGGGGCCGCCGCCCGGGGGCATCGACGCCGGCGGCGTGATCGTCGCCCATGTCGACAGCGGCGTGAACTACCTGCTGCCGGAGATCGCCGGGCGCCTGGCGCGCGACGCGGCGGGGCGCAGCCTGGGCTACGACTTCTGGGACATGGACCTGCGGCCTTTCGACGGCGACACCGGCCGTTCGCCCTTCTTCCCGATCCGCCACGGCACCGAGGTGGCAAGCCTGCTGCTGGCCGAGGCGCCGGCGGCGCGCCTGCTGCCTTTCCGCTACCCGCGCCCGGATATGTCCCGCATGGCCGCCGCGGTGACCGCCGCCGCCGAGGCCGGGGCGGCGATCATGATGCTGCCCCTGGGCAGCACGCGGCAGGACGACTGGCTGGCTTTCGAAGCGGCGGCCCGGGCCCAGCCGCAGATGCTCTTCATCGCCTCCGCCGGCAACGACGGGCGCGACATCGACGCCCGCACCGCCGCAGAGGGGCGGACGGGCGGACGCCCGCTCTACCCGGCCGGCCTGGACCTCGACAACATGATCGTGGTGACCTCCTCAGACCTCGCCGGTGTTCCGGCGCCCGGCTCCAACTGGGGCGCTGTCAGCGTCGACCTGCTGGTGCCGGCGGAACACCGCCGCGTCACCGGCTTCGACGGCAAGCCGACCGAGGGCTCCGGCTCCAGCTTTGCGGTGCCGCGGGTCGCGGCCCTGGCCGCACGCCTCAAGGCCGCCCATCCCGACTGGCAGGCGGCAGAGCTGAAGCGCGCGATCTTCGCGCGCGCCGTCGCGCCCCCGGTCGAGGGCACGGTGGCCGTCGGCTGGATCCCCGACCCGGGAGACTAGGCCCCCGGTGCCGCAGGCGGCGGCCCAGCGGGGATGCCTGCTGCCCGCAGGCCGTATGTATCACCAGAAAAACCCCGGATTTCCGCGATTTTGGCGCTGTCGCTTGCCGGAGGAAGCCGTTGCGCTAGATCGGAAAGCAACCGCATAATCCTTAGCGCTGGCTTCGGGTGGCCGGCTTTGGCGGGTAGCAACTGAATGGATTTCATCGGCTTCGCGATCAAGCGGCCGACGGCGGTGGCCGCGGCGGTGCTCATCGTTCTGGCGCTCGGCCTCGTCGCCCTGCAGACCATTCCCATTCAGCTGACCCCGGACGTGCGCCGACCGGTGCTGCAGGTCACCACCTCCTGGAGCGGGGCCTCGCCCCTGGAGGTCGAGCGCGAGATCACCAACCGCCTGGAAGAGGAACTCGCCGGCGTCGAGGGCGTGGTCGAGATGTCGAGCGATTCCGACCTCGGGCGCAGCCGTATCACCCTGGAGTTCAACGTCGGCCAGAACATGGACCGCGCCTTCATGCTGGTGTCCAACCGGCTGGGCAACGTCTCCGACCTGCCGGCGGAAGCCGGCGAACCCGCGATCCGCACCTCGGGCTCGGAAGACGTGCCCATCGCCCGCCTGGCGATGACGCGGCTGGAAGGCAACACCCGCGGGATCGACACCTACGGCGACCTGGTCGAGGACGTCATCGCCGACCGCCTGCAGCGCGTGGCCGGCGTTTCCCAGGTCGACTATGCCGGCGGCAGCGCGCGCGAGCTGCAGGTCATCATCGAGCCTTCGGTGCTGGCCGGCTACGGCCTGACCGTGCCCCGGGTGCTGCAGGCCCTGCGCGAGGCGAACGTCACACTCACCGCCGGCGCGGTCGAGGAAGGCAAGCGCCGCTACATCGTGCGCACCGATTCCGAAACCGCGACGGTCGAAAAGCTGCGCAGCGTGGTGCTGCAGACCACCTACGATTCCGACAGCGGCCCCTCCGGCGGCGGTCGCCTGGCCGACGTCACCGTGGGCGACATCGCCCAGGTTCGCCTGGACTACGAGGACCCGACCAGCAACCGGCGCTTCAACGGTCAGCCGATGATCCGTCTCAACGTGGTGCGCGAGGGCGGCGCCAACGTCATCGAGACCATGGAGGGGCTGCGCGAGGCGGTGCGTGAGCTGAACGAAGGGCCGCTGCGCTTCGAGGCGGTCGAGCTGGTGCTGTTCTACGATGAGACCGTCTACATCAACTCGGCCATCAAACTGGTTGAGCAGAACATCTTCGTCGGCGGTGCGCTGGCGGCGCTGATCCTCATCCTCTTCCTGCGCTCCTGGCGCGCCACGGCGGTGGTCGTGGTCTCGATCCCCATCTCGGTCATCGCCACCTTCGTCGCCATGGCGCTGGTGGGCCGTTCACTGAACGTCATCTCGCTGGCCGGCATCGCCTTCGCGGTGGGCATGGTGGTCGACGCGGCCATCGTGGTGCTGGAGAACATCTTCCGCCTGCGCCAGGGCGGCGCGCCCTCGGCCGCGGCGGCGCGCGAAGGCGCCAGGCAGGTCTGGGGCGCGATCCTGGCCTCGGCGCTGACCACCGTAATGGTCTTCATCCCCATCCTGCTGCTGGAGCTGCCGGCGGGCCAGCTGTTCCGCGACATCGCCGTGGCCATCTCGGTCTCGGTGCTGCTGTCGCTGCTGGTCGCCGTCACCGTGATCCCGACCCTCTCCAACAAGATGCTGGGGTCGCGTAAGACGAAGGGCGGCGCGCAGAACGACTTCGCCGGCCGCTTCCACCTGCCGGTCATCGACCCCCTGGCCGGGCTCTTCGTGCGCGGCGTGCTGGGGGTCATCCGTCGGGTCATCTCCAGCCGCGTGGCGGCCCTGGGGGTGGTGGCGGTGATCTGCGGCGGCGCGGCGCTTTCCACCTACCTCTTCATGCCGCGGCTCGACTACCTGCCGGACGGCAACCGCAACTTTGTCTTCTCCCGCGTCCAGCCGCCGCCGGGCTACAACCTCGCCACCACCTACGAACTGGCCGAGCGCATCGAGGCCGCGACCCGGCCCTACTGGGTCAGTGAGGCCAAGGGAGCGGCCAAGGAAGACGATCCGCCACACATTCAGAACTTCTTCTTCGTCGCCCTGCGCAACATCATGTTCGTGGGCGCCAGCGCCACCGAAATCGACCGCGCCGGCGAACTGGTGCCGATCCTCAAGAAGGCGGTCTCGGCCGACCCCGGCACCCGGGGTTTCGTCTCCCAGTCCTCGATCTTCGGGCGTTCAATCGGTGGCTCGCGCACCATCTACCTGAACGTGACCGGCCCGGACATCGAGCAGATCATCGCCGTGGCCGGGCGCGCCGACGAGTTGGTCGAGAAGGCTTTCGCCGACACGAGGGGCCTGCAGGTGCGCATCGACCCGGGCCTGGAGCTCGGCGCGCCGGAGATCCGCGTGACGCCGGACCTGCGCCGCCTCGCGAAGGCCAAGCTGACGGCCCGCGACCTGGCCATTTCGATCGACACCATGAACGACGGCACCCGCGTGGCGGAGGTCAACCTGGGCAGCCGGCGCATCGACGTCACCCTGATGGGGCCGGAAGGGCTGGTCACCAACACCCAGGGCATCAACGCGCTGCCCATCGTCACCGGCACCGGGCTGGTGCTGCCCGCCGACTCCCTGGCCGACATCGAACTGACCAGCGGGCCCACCGAGATCCTGCACGTCGACCGGGAGCGTGCCATCACCGTGATCGTCACGCCGCCGAAGTCGATGCCGCTGCAGGACGCCATCGAGGTGGTGCGGGAAAAGGTCGTGGCCCCGCTGGAGGCCGGGGCCCTGGGCGGCGGCATGAAGCTGAGCCTCAGCGGCGCCGCCGACGACTTGTCTGAGACCTGGGGCGCCTTGCAGCTCAACCTGGTGGTGGCGCTGATCATCGTCTACCTGGTGATCTCGGTGCTTTACGAGAGCCTGGTCTACCCGCTGATCATCATGCTCTCGGTGCCGCTGGCGACGGCCGGCGGCCTGCTGGGCCTGGCCGCGCTCAATACCTACGTCGCCCAGCCGCTGGACATGCTGACAATGCTGGGCTTCGTCATTCTCATCGGCATCGTGGTCAACAACGCCATCCTGCTTGTCGACCAGGCACTGCAGAACAGCCGCAGCGGCATGCCGTCATCGGAAGCCATCCTGCAGGCGACGCGCAACCGCATCCGGCCGATCTTCATGTCGACCCTGACCTCGATCTTCGGCCTGCTGCCGCTGGCGGTCTTCCCCGGCGCCGGCTCCGAGCTCTACCGCGGACTCGGCTCGGTGGTGATCGGCGGCCTCAGCCTCTCGGCGCTGCTGACCCTGGCGATCATTCCGCCGCTCTTGTCGCTGCTGCTGCCGAAGGACGGCGCCAAGGGCGCCGCCGGCAAGTCCGAACAGCCCTTCCAGCTGGCCGCGCAGTAGGCTGCGTTCCGCCGTCACTGGCCGGCGGCGGCCCAGTCAGGGTGTCCCGGTCGAATTATTCCGGTCGGATTATCCCGGTCAGCCGCCGTCCAGCGCGCGAAGGGCGGCGGTTTCGACGCGGCGGATCCAGACGTTCTTGCAGTCAGTGTAAGCATGGGTGTCGTCCGGGTGCAGCATCTGGCAACGCAGCTTTTCGGCTTCGTAGGCACGGGCGAGATCGGGGTCGGCGCGCAGGTAATCGCGAAATGCCAGGTGGCGCACGATCTCCGGTGAGCCCTGGCGGTAACAGTGGAGCTGGAAGAGACGTTCACCGCTGTGCGGATCGTCCCTACTGCAGTAGCGCCGGCCGGGCAGCCCGAGTTCGCCACGCCAGTGATACCCCAGGCCTTCAATCGCAGCCTGTTGCGCGTCAAGGCGCTCCAGGCTGGTGACGACGGGGATCAGGTCGATCACCGGCTTTGCCCGAATTGCGGGGATGGCAGTAGAGCCGATGTGGTGCACGCACAGCAGCAGGTCCCCCAGGGCGCCGCTAAGCCTTGTGGCCTCCGCCTCGGCCATTTCCGGCCAGCGCGGATCATGAGACACCAGGTCTACCTGTTTTGGCATCGGCGGGCTCCGGCGAAAGGTGCCGCCAACCTATCTGGAAGTGACGCCGGCACCAAAGCCTTTGCGGGCTGCTTTTCTGAGATATTGCGTTGCAGGTGTGGCAGGTGGTCAAACGGCCGTCGTCCAGCCCGCTACTCCCGCCACAGCTCCGGCCGCATGAGGCTGTCGCCGCAGATGACGCTGCCGCGCAGCCTGCCGAGGACGACGCCGTTCAGCGCCTGCACCCTCCAGGCCTCGGCGTGTTCTTCGGGGATGGGGTAGGGGGCGGCGAGCCCTTGGCGTCCCGCCGCCTGGAAGCCGAAGCGGTTGTAAAAGGCGGGATCGCCGAGCACGAAGACCAGGGCGACGCCGCGCTCGCGCAGCCGCGCCAGGCCCGCTTCGATCAGCCGGCCGCCGACACCCCGGCCCTGCGCCTCGGGCAAGACGGCGAGCGGCGCCAGGATCGCGGCGGCGCAGTCGCTTGCCGGACCGGTGAGACGCACCCTGGAGAACAGCACATGGCCCAGGACCTTCCCGTCGTCCTGCGCCAGCAGCGACAGGGTCGGCGCGGCCGTGGGGTCGGCCAGTATGGCGCGGGTCAGCTCGGCTTCCTCTGCCTGGCCGAAAGCCGCCTCTTGAAGGCGCATCACGGCGGGCAGATCGTCGGCCGAGGTCTCTCGTATCTGCATGGCGGGGCCTGTCGAGGCTCGGGAAAGGGGATTTCAAGGCAGAGCAGCCTGCGCACCGCTTTCGGGAAGGGATGGCTGCAGGCTAAGATAGCCGAAAAGCAACCTGACAAGAACCGCGCTCGGGAAAGGCCTGCAGGACAATGGAAATGACAATCGAAAATCTTGAGAACGCCGGCAAGCGGCCGGGCCGCGGCGTCTAAGTCATGCCGGACCGGCTGACCCTCTTTGATCTCTCCGGCCGCGTGGCGCTGGTCACCGGTGGTTCCAGCGGCATCGGCCGGCGCCTGAGCGAGGCGCTGGCGGGCGCCGGGGCCTCGGTGGTGCTGGTCGCCCGCCGCGCCGAACAGCTGGGCGAGGCCGTGGCCGCCATCAAGGCGGCCGGCGGCGCGGCGACGGGCCTGGCCCGCGACCTGGCCGATCCGGCGCAGATGGAGGAGGTGGCGCGGGCGGCGGCCGGCGACTTCGGGCCGCCCGACATCCTGGTGAACGCCGCCGGCATCAACCTGCGCGAGGCGCCGGAGGCCATCACGCCCGAGAGCTGGGAGCGCACCATCACCCTGAACCTCACTATTCCCTTCTTCCTGGCGCGGGCCTGCGTGGCGGGCATGAAGGAAAAGGGCGGCGGGCGCATCGTCAACATCGCCTCGCTGCAGTCCGAGCGCGCCATGCCCAACGGCATGGCCTACGGCGCCTCCAAGGGCGGGGTGGCGCAGCTCACCCGCGCCATGGCCGAAGCCTGGTCCGGTGACGGCATCACCGCCAACGCCATCGCCCCGGGCTTTTTCCCGACCGAGCTGACCGGGGCGGTCTTCGAGGACGAAGAACGGGTGGCGGCCCTGGCGGCACAGACCGCGATCGGGCGCAACGGCCGCCTGGAGGATCTGGACGGCATCGCCATTTTCCTGGCCTCCGCCGCCTCGGCCTACGTTACCGGGCAGATCGTCTATGTCGACGGCGGCTTCACCGCCAAGTGATCCGGCGCAATTGACCGGACCGGCCGGCAGCCTATCTGGAAGGGAAAGCCTCTTGGCCCAATCGGCGGAGCCTGCGCTATGCCTATGACGCCCCCCCGTTCGCTGTTCTTCGCGCTGCTGGCGTTCTTCGCCGGACCTTTCACCGGCCCGGCGGCGGCTGCGGACCCGGCGGTCTCGGCCTACGACTTCGTCTTCACCTCCATCGAGGGCCAGCCGCTGCCGCTGTCGGACTTCGAGGGCAAGGTAGTGCTGCTGGTGAACACCGCCTCGCGCTGCGGTTTCACCCCGCAGTACGAGGGGCTGCAGGCGGTCTGGGAACGCTACCGCGACCGGGGGCTGGTGGTCCTCGGCGTGCCGTCGAACGACTTCGGCGGCCAGGAGCCGGGCAGCGAGGCGGAGATCAAGCAGTTCTGCGAGGTGAACTTCAACGTCGACTTCCCGCTGACCAGCAAGGAACACGTGGTCGGCGAGGAGGCCCATCCCTTCTACCGCTGGGCGGCCGCGCAGCTCGGCTTCGCCGCCAGGCCGCACTGGAACTTCCACAAGTATCTCATCGGGCCCGACGGCCAGCTGGTCGACTGGTTCGCCACCACCACCAAGCCAACCGCTTCCAAGGTCACGCGTGCCATCGAGACGCAACTCGCCAGGGCTGCCGAGCCGGCGAGCTGAACCGCCACTGTTGGCCGGGCCTAGTGGGCCAGGGCGTTGTCCAGCAGGGTCTTCGCGGCGTCCTTGGCCTGGGCCGCGGCGGCGCGGCAGCCTTCGACCTGGGCGGCGACGATGGCGCCTTCCTTCAGCACCAGAAGCTGGCGGGCCAGCAGGGCCGGGTTGTCGGCGCCGCCTTGCGCGGCCAGGCTCCGCAGGTGGTCGTAGATCAGCGCCTTGTGGGTTGCCGCCTGGGCATGGATGGGGTGGCCCGGCTCCTGGAACTCCGAGGCCGCCTTGATGAAGAGGCAGCCGCGAAAGCCCGGCTCCTCGAACCATTCCTCCAGCGCGTCGAACATGGCCAGCATCTGGCCGCGCGGCGTCTTGCCCAGTCTTTCCATGCGCCCGAACAGCCAGTCTCGGAACTGCGCGTCGCGCCGCTGCAGCACCGCGAGGATCAGGGCTTCCTTGCTCTGGAAGTGCTTGTACATGGACGTCTTGGAAATGCCGGTCTCTTCCACCAGGCGGTCCATGCCGGTGGCATGGAAGCCGTTGGCGTAGAACGCCTTCAGCGCCTTGTCGACCAGCTCGTCACGTTTCGTCGGGCGCATGGGACTTCCCCCTAAACCATTTCCGTCAGTATAGCCGCTTCCGGTCGCCGTCGCTGTCGCCAAGGCGCCGCGCGCGGCGGATTTCCTTGACAGGGTGTACCGATCTGTACATATAGGCGCCCAGAGTGTACCGATCTGTGCACTTTATGCAATCCTCCCGGAGCGCCGATCATGGAGACTGGAAGACCGCCCCTGCCGCCCTTCACCGAAGAGACGGCCAGACAGAAGGTTCGCCTGGCAGAGGATGGCTGGAACAGCCGCGACCCGGCGAAGGTCGCGCTGGCCTACACCGAGGACAGCCGCTGGCGAAACCGGGCCGAGTTCGTCACCGGACGCAGGCAGATCGTCGACTTCCTGTCCCGAAAGTGGGCGCGGGAGCTGGACTACCGCTTGATCAAGGAACTCTGGGCTTTCACCGGGAACCGCATCGCCGTGCGCTTCGCCTACGAGTGGCGTGACGACAGCGGTCAGTGGTACCGCGCCTACGGCAACGAGAATTGGGAATTCGAGGCCAACGGCCTGATGCGCCGCCGCCTCGCCAGCATCAACGACTTGCCGATTGCCGAAGGCGAGCGCAAGTTCCGCTGGCCGCAGGGACCGCGTCCGGCGGATCATCCTGGCCTGTCCGATCTCGGCCTCTAGCCCTTTGGCGGTTGCGTTGCGGCGTCGCCGGGCGGGCCTATACTCATGCGCATGAGCGATGCCGCCAAGACGCCGGGGCCAAAGAAAGCCCCCCTGTTGCCGGTCGACGCCGAGGCGCGGCGCTTGGCGAAGGACCTGCTGCGCCGGGCGCGCCACGGGGCGCTGGCGACCCTGGACCCGGCGACGGGCGAGCCCCTGGCGACGCGCACGGCGCTGGCCAGCGACATGGACGGGGCGCCGGTCGTCCTGACCTCGACCCTCTCGGCCCACACCCAGGCGCTGCTGCAGGACCCGCGCTGCTCGATCCTGGTGGGGGAGCCGGGCAAGGGCGATCCGCTCGCCCATCCGCGCCTGACCGTCATCGGCAGGGCCCGGCGCGTTGAGGCGGGGGAGACGCGCGAGCGTCTGAAGTGGCGCTATCTGGCGCGCCATCCCAAGGCGGAGCTCTACGTCGATTTCGCCGACTTCAGCTTCTGGCGCCTGGAGGTCGCGCGGGCCAGCCTCAACGGCGGCTTCGGGCGCGCCTACGCCATGACCCCCGAAGACGTGCTGACCGATATGAGCGGGCTGGAAGGCCTGCGGGATTTCGAAGCGGGCGCCGTCGCCCATATGAACGAAGACCATGCCGAGGCCGTGGCGCTCTATGCCCGGGCCTTCTGCAAGGCGCCGGCGGGGAATTGGGTGCTGACCGGCCTCGATCCCGAAGGCCTCGACCTCGCTCTGGGCGACCGCGTCGAGCGTCTCTGGTTCGAGCAGCCGCTGACGGCGGCGGAGGAGATGCGACCCTTGCTGGTGCGTCTGGCCAAGGAGGCGCGGGAGAAGCTCGGCGGCGCCTAGGCGCCGCCTTCAACGGCCTTCCGTGCAGCCGATCCCGTTCAGCTGGGCCGGAAAATCATGGTGATTTCCGGGAACAGCAGCACCAGCGTCAATATGATGAGCTGCAGGCCGATGAAGGGCAGGAAGCCGCGGAAGATATCCGGCAAGGTGATGTGCGGCGGCGCCACCGATTTCAGGTAGAAGGCCGCCGGGCCGAAGGGCGGGCTGAGGAAACTCACCTGCATGTTCACGCAGAACAGGATGCCGAACCACACGGCGACGAAGCTCGGCGCGGCGGCCAGCGCGCCGGTCAGCCCCAGTTCCTCCACCGGCAGCTTCAGTACGATGGGCAGGAAGACCGGCATGACCAGCAGCACGATGCCGACCCAGTCCATGACGGCGCCTAGGATCAGGAAGATCACCATCATCATAAGCAGGATGCCGAAAGTCGGCAGCTCCGTGCCGATGATCAGGTTGGCCACGTAGGTCGGGCCGCCGGCGATGGTGTAGGCGCCGGCCAGCGCCGTGGCGCCGAAGGTGATCCACAGGATGGTGCCGGTCGACTTCCAGGTGCGCATCAGGGCTTCCTTGAACAGGAGCCATGACATCTCGCCGCGAATGACGATGATCAGCAGCACCGCGACCACGCCCATGCCGGCGGCTTCGGTGATTCCGGTGAAGCCGCCGTAGATAGATCCCAGGACGACACCGACCACAAAGAGCGGCGCGATAAGCCCCGGCAGGGCGCGCAGCCTGTCGGCCATGGTGACGTCCTCGCCGCCTTCCGGCAACGGCGCCTGTTCCGGGTTCATCTGGGTACGGAAGATGATGTAGGCGATGTAGCAGCCGCCGAGGATGAAGCCGGGCACGAAGGCGGCCTTGAAGAGGGCATGGATCGAGGTCTCGGTGACCAGCCCGTAGATGATCAGCACGATGGAGGGCGGGATCATGGTGCCCAGGCTGCCGGAGGCGCAGATGGTGCCGATGGCGAGGTTCTGGTTGTAGCCGAGGCGCAGCATGTTGGGCAGCGCGATGAGCCCCAGCAGCACGATCTCACCGCCGATGATGCCCGACATGGCGGCCATGATGATGGCCATGATGGCGGTGACGATGGCGATGCCGCCGCGGGTGCGGCTGAGCCAGACGTTGAGGCTGTCGAACATCGCCTTGGCGATGTTCGATCTCTCCATCAGACAGGCCATGAAGATGAACAGCGGCACGGATATCAGCACGTAGTCGGTCATCAGGCCGTACATGCGCTGGGCCAGGATGTTCAGCGGCCCGGTACCGAAGGAGCGGAACAGCAGGTCCGGTCCGAACTTCATCATCAGGACGGCGACGGCCAGGAAGCCGGAGGCGAAGCCCAGCGGCATGCCGATCGCCAGCAGAACGAAGATCCCGACGAGCAGGATCAGTGATATCGTTCCGATATCCATAGACTGTCATTCCCCCCAGCGCGACCGACTTCAAGGTCAGTCGACGTGTTCTTCCAGCACTTCCTCGGCGAGGTCGTGAACCTGTTTTTCTTTCTTCCAGTCGACGATCAGGTTCATCACCGCCTGGATCGCAATCAGCGTGATGGTCAGCAGCACCAGCGGTTTCATGGTGGCCGGGATCGGCGGATCCCAGGCGGTGCCGAAGGTCTCCCAGCGCATCAACTTGACATAGGCCTCGTTGAATCCGCCCCAGACGATGCCGGCAGCGAAAAGAACGATCAGCAGCGTTGAGATGGCATCGAAGGCGCGCTGCCAGTTGCGCGGCACCATGTCGTAGAGAATGAAGATGCGGATGTGGCCGCGCTGCTGCATCACGTAGAGCCCGGCCAGCAGGTAAACGGCGCCGGCGGTCCAGAGCGACATCTCGTTGACCCAGAGCGTGGGCTTCTCGAAGACGTAGCGCATCACCACTTCGTAGAACATGATGGCGACGATCAGCGCCACCAGGAACATCGCGACCCGGCTGATGCCGACGCTGATGCGGTCCATCCAGCTTTCGATAGGGTGTTCGACCATCTGCAGTCCCCTGGCTGCTTGGGTGCCTGAGGCGAGGCGTGGAGTCGCCGCAGCATAGCACAGCACGTTGCAAGAGCGGGCCCCGCAGGTCTTCGACCTGGGGACCCGCCTTGCCGGTTCAGCGATCGGTGATTATTTCACCAGGCCGAGGGTCTTCAGGAAGGCGACGTGGCTGTCAACCAGCGCGCGCGCTTCCGGGGTCTTGTCCGCCCAGCCCTGCCAGGCGCTTTGCGCCGCATTGCGGAAGGCCGCGCGGTCCTCTGCAGACCAGTCGTAAAGATTGACGCCCTTCTCCCGCAGCATGGCGGCGGCCTCGTTGTTCTTCACCTCGAAGGTGAGGGCCGTCTGGAAGGCCAGCTTCTGCATCGCCACGTCGATGATGCGCTGCAGGTCTTCCGGCAGGGCGTCCCAGGCGTCCTTGCGGATGGCCAGATGGTCGGACGGCATGGAGTGGAAGCCGGGATAGGTCGCGTGTTCGACCAGATCGTAGAGGCCCAGGCCGACGTTGTTGGCCAGGCCCGAGGCGTCGGCGCCATCGATGATGCCGGTCTCAAGCGCGGTGAAGATCTCGGTGAAGTCCATCACCACCGGCGAGGCGCCCAGATTGGCGAAGATCTCGGTCTCCAGGCCCGGCGGCGAGCGGAACTTCCAGTCCTTCAGATCTTCAGGGCCGCGGAGCGGCTTGGAGGAGGACATGGATTCCTGACCGTAGATCCACCAGCCGATGAGCTGCATGTTGTATTCGTTGTAGAGTTCGTTGGCTGCCTTTTCGCCGCCGCCATAGTAGAACCAGGCGTACTGCTGCCAGGGCGTGTCGTAGCCGCCCATGATGTCGCCGACGAACTGGAAGGCGGGGTTCTTGCCGGTCTGGTAGGCGCCACCGGTCATGTCGCCGTCCAGGATGCCACTGGCCGCGGCGTCGAAGGTCTCGACCGACTTCACCACCGAGGAGGAGAAGAACATCTCGATATCGAGGCGGCCGCCCGACATGGTCTCCACGTCGTCGACGAACTGTTGGGCCAGCTTGCCGGAGGTGGTCTCCGGGGCGTAGTGGGTCTGGATGCGTAGCGTGTAGTCCGCCGCATAGGCTGACGAAAGGCCAAGCACAGAGGTCGCCGCCGCGACTGCGGCGAATTTCAGCACCTTCATTAGTTCCTCCCAGTTCTTCTGCTTCTTGCGCGATACATCGCCGCGCGGGCTATGGCACGAGTCCCCCGTGCCTTCGAAGGGTGAGCCTAAGCCAATCGCGGCGCGACGACAACACGAACTTGGTATCGCTACCATCAAGGCGGTGCAAGGGCTGTCGCCGACGGGGTGACGGCGCCGCCCCGAGTGCCCGCGCCGAGCCCCGGCCCGCGCCGTCGCCGCGGTGGAGAGGGACGGGCGAGGGGGCGGAACCGGCAAATCTCCTCTGGAGCCGACCGTCAAAGCGTGATAGGAACTGCGAATGCCAATGACTCGCAATCTCATTTAGAGCCGATCGGGGGCGGGCGCCGGGCGGAGGCGGCCAGGATAGCGCCGGATAAATGGCGGAAACCGGCGGATTGTGGAGGGGGATCGTGTGACCCTGCGTCAGCACAGGAACGCAGCGCGGGGCGCCGCGCCCTTCATCAAATAGGGTCTCTCGGAGGCGCGAAGCGCGGGAAGGTTTGTTGCTGCGATGAGCGAAATTCTCGAAAACGCTGCCTCGGCGGCGGCCGGGCTGCCGGACCGCCTGAACGAGTTCCTGCAGGCCGGCGGTCCGGTGGTGCTGATCCTGCTGGCCTGTTCGGTCGTGGCGCTGGCCATCGTGCTGCTGAAGCTGTGGCAGTTCCAGGCACTGCGTGCCCGCGACCGCCTGGCCGCGCAGCGCGCCGTCACCCTGTTGCGCGCCGGCCGACCGGCGGAGGCGCTCAGCCTGCTGGCGGGGCGGCGCGATCCCGTCGTCGGGGTGCTGGCGCGGGCCATTCGCGGCCGCCAGCGCCGCGACCTGCCGGAGGCGACGGTGCGCGAGGAGGTGCTGCGCAGCGGCAACGAGGTGATCGAGCTGCTGCGCTCGCACCTGGGCGCCCTGGAGGTGATCGGCGGCGTCGCGCCGCTGCTCGGGCTCTTCGGCACCGTGCTGGGCATGATCGGGGCCTTCCGCCGCCTGGCCGAGGCGGGCGACCGGGTGAACCCGGCGGTGCTGTCGGGCGGCATCTGGGAAGCCCTACTGACGACCGCCGTGGGCCTGGCCGTCGCCATTCCCGTCGTCGTCCTCTGCAACTGGTTCGAACGGCGCGTGGAGCGCGTCGCCCACGAAATGGAGAACCTGGTGACCCAGGTTTTCACCCAGGATCTCTCGCCCGCTTCGGAAGGTCACCATGACAGTGCCGGCCTCCGCCTCGCTGCCGCCGATTGAGGGGACGCCGATCCGGGGGCTGGGCGCCACCGCTTTCGGCGGGGCGCCGCGCCGGCGCGCGCGCATCGGCCTGACGCCGCTGATCGACGTGGTCTTCATCCTGCTGGTCTTCTTCATGCTGGCCTCCAGCTTCCTCCAGGACCGGGCCATTCAAGTCGACGCTCCGGCCGCCAGACTGGCCGGCGCTTCCCCGGAAGGCGCGCTGCTGCTGGAGCTCCGCGCCGACGGCCTGCGGCTTTCCGGCCGGCCGCTCAGCGAGGCGCGGCTCGCCGAGGAACTGCGGGCCCATGCCGCCCGCAATCCGCGCCAGCGGGTCATGCTCCGGCCGGCCCCGGGCGTCTCCCTGCAGCGGGCGGTGAGCCTGCTGGACCTGGTGCTGGCGGCGGGCCTGCCGGAGGTTTCCTTTGCTGGTGCGGGCGCTGGCGCCGGACCGGCGGGTTGAGGAGGCACGTCATGCGGTTTCGTCGCCCGACCCGCAAAGCCGACAGCGAGGAGCGCGTGCTGCCGCTCATCAACGTCGTCTTCCTGTTGCTCATCTTCTTCATGCTGGCCGGCCGCCTCAGCGAGGCCGAGGTCTTCAAGGTCACGCCGCCGGTTTCGGCGGGCGCCGGGGGGGCGGGGCCCGCCGGGGGGGGCGGGGCGCAGCGGGTCCGGCTGCCGCGCGCCGCCCACGGCCGCCTGGCGCTGAACGGTGAAGCGGTCGACCCGGCGGCGCTGAAGTCGGAGCTGGCCGCGCGCTACGGCAGCACCGCCAGGCTGCCGGTGACCTTGAAGGCCGATGCCGCGGCGGAGGCGCTGGATGTGATCGCGGTCATGGAACGCCTGCGCGCCGCCGGTGTCGGCGAGCTGGAGCTGCTGGCCCAGGCGCCCGAGAGGGCGCCCCGGGCGATGCCGCAGGGCGCGCGGCCATGATCCTCGCCGGACGCGCCTGCCGCGCCGGCGCGCCCCTTCGCGCCGGACATTGGGGGCTGGCTCTCGGCGTCGCCCTGACGCTCCACGCGGCGCTGGCGCTGCTGCTGTTCCAGCCGCCTGCACCGGGCGCCCTGGCCGGCGGGCGGGGCGGTATCCAGGTGGGGCTCGGTCCGGCCGGCGGCGCGGCGGGCGCGCCCGGCACCACGTCGGTCGAAGAAGCGCCCGGTGTCGAGGACCCCTTGCCGCAAGCGCGGGATATCCTGCCGCCGTCCGCCGAGGTGCGGCCCCCTGAGGCGGCGCCCCCGGAACCGCTGCAGGACGCCGCCGTCGCCGAGGCAGCGGCGGGCGCCACGCCTCCTGAGGAAACCCCCATTGTGGGAGCGCCCGTCGACGCAGCGCCGGTCGACGCAGCGCCGGTCGAGGAGGCTGTCGCGGAGGCGGCGCGCAAGACGCCCCCGAAGCCTGTCGTGAAACCGCGCGCCAGGTTGAAACCCCGGGCCGTGGCGGCGCCGAGCGAACCTGATCGGCAGGTCCAAGCCGAGCCTCAACCCGCGCCGCAGCCGGCAGGCCCGCAGACGGCAGCAAAAACCGCCGGGCCGTCCGGCGCGGCGCCGGCGCAGGGCAGGCCGGGCGCGGCGGTGAACGGCACCAACGGCAAGGCGGGGACCGGCGCGACGGCGGCGGCGGGTACCGGCAAGAGTTCGGGCGGCGGCGGCACGCCGGGGGACTATATCGACTACAAGCAGCGGATCATGTCCTGGCTGGAGCGGCACAAGGAATACCCGCGGCGCGCCAAGCTGCGCCGCCAGGAAGGCGCGGCTCATCTGGTCATCGCGGTCGACGGCTCAGGCAAGCTGCTCGACTACCGCATCGACAAGAGCGCCGGCTACAAACTGCTGGATCAGGAGGTCGTCGCCATGGTGCAGCGTGCCCAGCCACTGCCCGCCGCGCCTTCGGGGGCTGGGACGGCACGCTACGAGTTCAGCTTCCTGGTCGACTTCGGCCTTCGGTGAGAAGGACTGCGGTGGGCGTCGCCGCTCCGGGGGCGTTCAGCCTTCCGCGGCAGCCCGCCCGGGGCTGATCTGCGCCGGGCCGCGGGCCAGCACCCGCGCCGCCGGCAGGCGCAGCACCGCCGTGGTGCCTTCGCCGAGCACGCTTTCCAGGTGTAGTGAGCCGCCGTGCAGCTCCACGAAGGAGCGGGCGATGGGCAGGCCCAGGCCGGTGTTCTTCACGCCGCCGGCGAAGCTGGCGTTGTGCTCGTAGGGGCGGAACACCAAGTCCAGCTTGCTGGCGTCGATGCCGATGCCGTTGTCGGTGAAGCGCACCTCCAGGCCGCCGTCCCCGCCCGCCCCGTCCAGGCGCAGCGCCACGGTAATGCGGCCCTGCTCGGGCGTGAACTTGGCCGCGTTCGACAGCAGGTTCAGCGCCACCTGCTTCATCAGGCGCGCGTCGGCCAGCAGCGGCACTTCCGGCAGCGGGCAGTCGAGCGTCATCTCCTTGCCGCTGCCCTGGTTGGTGGCGGCGACCATCTGCAGCGTTTCGTTCAGCAGTGCGCGCAGGTCGATCTCCGATTCCTGCAGCATCATCTTGCCGGCTTCGATCTTGGCCAGGTCCAGCAGGCCGTCGATGAGTCCCAGCAAGTGCTGCGCCGAGGTGTTGATGTCGGTGATGTATTCCAGGTAGCGCTCGTTGACCGGCCCGAAGACGCCGAGGCGAATGATGTCCGAAAAGCCGAGGATGGCGTTCAGCGGCGTGCGCAGCTCGTGGCTCATGTTGGCCAGAAACTTCGACTTGATGCGGTTGGCGCGCTCGGCTTCGTAGCGCGCCTCGATCGCTTCCTCGTTGCTGCGCTCCAGGGCGGCGGTGCGCTGGCGCACGCGCTTTTCCAATTCCGAATTGAGGCTCGCCAGGCGGGCCTCCGCCTGCACGCGACCGGTGATGTCGGTTTCCGTCACCACGATGACCCCTTCGCCGGTGCGCGGGTCGCGGCCGCTCTGCGCCTGGACCTGGTGCCAGCGCGGCCCCTGGGCGGTGCGCACCTTGAGGTCGCGCGAGAAGGGATGCCCGCCGGCTATGCTCTGGCGCAACGCTTCGGCGACCAAGCGGTCGCCGAGCTGGCGGTCGAGGTCGCTGTGCGCATCGTCCTTCTTGTCGTCGCTCTTGCCGAAGGTGTCGATGGCGGCCGGGTTGCGCGACAGCAGGCGCCCTTCCAGGGAGAAGGTGCTGACCATCAGCGAGGTGTAGCGCGTCGCCTCCAGAAGCCGCAGCGTCTCCTCGTTGCTCTGCAGGTCCAGCGGCGCAGAACTCTCGATCAGCACGGCGTCGCGGCCGTCTTCGATGACGATCGGCGACATCGCCAGCAGGACCGTCACCGGCATGTCGTTGGGATAGAGGGTCCAGGTCTCGCTCGCCACCTCGCCAGGCGACGTCTTGCTGATCACCTGGGACAGGCGCTGGCGCACCGCCTGGTTGTCGCTGCCGAAGTCGCGTGCCAGCAGTTCCTCCAGGCTATCGGCGCGCCAGAACTGCACGGCGCGGCGGTTGGCCCACCACATGGCGTGGCGCTCGACGTCGAAGATCCAGACCGGCGTGCTCAGCAGGTCAAAGCTTGCGAGTTCCTCGTGCTTTGAAAAGTGCTGTTTCGCTGTAGAACCCATGAAGGCTCAAACCCCAGGATTGATCGGCGGCGAATTTGGCCGGGCACCCTGTCCGAGCTCCCGGCGGCGGAAATTTTATGCGGCCTCACGAAGGCGGGGCATTCTGACCGATTGAATAAAATTTTCGGTATTTGAGTATGTTGCCGCCGCCGCTGAATGAGGAGCCATTTGCCTCGCGCGGCTATGGCGAGTCAAGTGCGCAAAGGCCGCAGGTCGACCGGTCGCTTTCCGCGCTTTCGATTCGGCCCCGGAATCCCGGCGACTTGGTGGTTCATGCAGCTGTCACTTTTTCGTCAAACCGGGGTCACCCGGCAGGGTTAAGAAACCGGATTCATGACCCTGCCGTGACCGCCATGCGATTCCTGTCCCCCACACCCGATTTCACCTACGCGACTCCCGAGGATGCGGCCTGGCGCCGCCGGGTCATCCACGGCATCGAACAGCTCACCGGCAAGCCCCGTCTGTGGCGACTCTATGCCGACTACTGTCGTACTCCGGCGGCGCAGGACTTCTTCGCCGAGGCGGTCGAGCGCCTGGCGCTGACCGTCTCTTTCGAGCGCCGCGACCTGGCGCGCATTCTGCGTGAAGGCCCACTGGTCGTTGTGGCCAATCATCCCTTCGGCGTGGTCGACGGCATCGTGCTCGGCTACCTGCTTTCGCGGGTGCGTCCGGACTTCCGCATTCTCGTCAACTCGGTGCTCTACCGTCTGCCGGCGCTGCAGCCCTTCCTGCTGCCCATCGACTTCGCCGAAACGCGCGCGGCGCAGGCGACCAACCTGGCGAGCCGCCGCCGGGCGCGCGCCGACCTCGCCGCCGGGCGGGCCGTCGCCATCTTTCCCGGCGGCGCCGTCTCGACCGCGGCCTCGCCCCTGGGCCGCGCCGTCGATCCGGCCTGGAAGCCCTTTGTCGGCCGCCTGGTGCAGGAAAGCCGGGCGAGCGTGCTGCCGGTTTTCTTCGAGGGGCAGAACAGCCGCGTCTTCCAGTGGGCCAGCCGGGTCTCCATGACCTTGCGACTCTCGCTGCTGTTCCACGAGGTGGTGAACAAGATGGGCAGTGAGGTGCAACTGCGTATCGGCGCACCCTTGACCTATGGCCAGCTGGCACACTTTCGGGACCGCCGCGCGCTGACCGACCATCTGCGCAATCTCACCTACGCGCCTCAGCACGAGGAGGTGACCTCCTTCATGCCGCCCTTCGAGCCGCCGCTGGGACCGGTCTTCCACCTGCGTTGAAGCAGGCCGAAGTCATGGCGTTTTGTATGAGGCTTCGGATCTCGCGGCGCGTGAAACTTGACAGCTTCATCTCCTGCGATCATAACAGGCGCGAATTTCGCGGCGACAGGCGCCGCAACCACGACAAACCTGTGACGAGTGACATGGAAACGGTCTGCCACATCATGCAGAGAAAACTGCCAGACGCCGGCGCTTTATATGCGCTGCGCGCAAGCGCGTTCAATCTGCCGTGCTTGGGAGTGGGCCGTCCGGTCATGCTGTAACCGCAGCATCACAGCCGTAGTCGACGAACCCTCCCGCAGCCGTGCGCCGGGAGGGTTTTTCTTTGCCCAGAAGCTCCCGGATCGTGACGGCGAGAGACGATAACCGCCGAAGACAAGGAGCAGGATCATGGCGGAGTACGAGACTTTCGAGACCGGCCGGGCCCCGGTAAAGGCCTGGGTCAAGGGTGTTCCGGTGGAGGAGGCCGCGCGCCGCCAGCTGGAGAACATCGCGCGCCTGCCGTTCATCCACTCCCACGTGGCGGCCATGCCCGACGTGCATCTGGGCAAGGGCGCCACCGTCGGCTCGGTGATCGCCACCAAGGGGGCGATCGTGCCGGCGGCGGTGGGCGTCGATATCGGCTGCGGCATGATGGCGATGCGTACCTCGCTCAGCGCCGCGCAGCTTCCCGACAGCCTGGCTGCGCTCCGCTCGGACATCGAGCGGGCGGTGCCGCACGGCGGCATCGGCGTGAAGGGCGGCTGGAAGGAGGGTATCCCCGATTCCGTCGGGCGGCGCTTTATCGCCAGCGGCCTGGCCGATCGCCTCGCGGTGATCGAGGGCAAGCACGAGAAGATCACGGGGGCGAACCACGTGGTCCACCTCGGCACGCTCGGTACCGGCAACCACTTCATCGAGGTCTGCCTCGATGAGGAGCAGCGGGTCTGGGTGATGCTGCACTCCGGCAGTCGGGGCATCGGCAACCGGATCGGCAGCTACTTCATCACCCAGGCGCGCGAGGCCCTGCTGCGCCGTGACGGCGCGGCCTCGGTGCCCGACCGCGACCTCGCCTGGTTCGAGGAGGGCGAAGCCCTCTTTGACGACTATGTCGAGGCCGTGCACTGGGCACAGGACTTCGCGCGGGCCAACCGCGAGGTGATGATGGAGCGGATCCTCCGGGTTCTGCGCGATCACTTCCCGGCCTTCCGTGTCGAGAAGGAAGCCGTCAACTGCCACCACAACTACGTGGCACGCGAGCGGCACTTCGATGCGGATGTCTGGGTGACGCGCAAGGGCGCGGTGCGTGCCGGCGACGGCGAGCTGGGGATCATCCCCGGCTCCATGGGCGCGCGCTCCTACATCGTCCGGGGGCTCGGCAAGGCCGAGTCCTTCTGCTCCTGCTCCCACGGGGCGGGGCGGACGATGAGCCGCTCGGAGGCCAAGCGCCGCTTCACCCTGGCCGACCACGCCGCCGCCACCGAGGGCGTCGAGTGCCGCAAGGACCAGGGGGTCATCGACGAGACCCCCCAGGCCTACAAGGACATCGACGCCGTCATGGCCGCCCAGCGCGACCTGGTGGCGGTGGAGCACACCCTGAAGCAGGTGCTCTGCGTGAAGGGATGATACCCGGACCGGCGGCCCAAGCCCAGAAACCTGGGGAACGCCGGCCCGGAACGGGGCCGGCGGATCTTTCCACCGCCGGCCCCGGAAGAGGAAAGAACGAGCAAAGCCATGACACCCCTTACGACCATCGCGCGGAACACCCGCGCCCTGATCGGCGAGAAGCTCGATGCAATCGAGCGGGAGCACGAGGTGCGCCTGCTCTTCGCGATCGAATCGGGCAGCCGTGCCTGGGGCTTCCCCTCGCCGGACAGCGATTACGACGTGCGCTTTGTCTATCTGCACCGGCCGGAGTGGTATCTCTCGGTGCAGGCGCGCCGCGACGTCATCGAACTGCCCATCGAAGGCGACCTCGACATCAACGGCTGGGACCTGAAGAAGGCCCTGCAGCTGTTGATCAAGCCGAACCCGGTACTCCTGGAATGGCTGCGCTCGCCCATCGTCTACCGCGCCGACGGCGAGGCGATGGTGAAGCTGGCCGACCTGGCGGAGCGCACGGCGCATCTGCGGCCTTCGGCCCATCACTACCTCCATCTCTGCGCCAGCCAGTACGCGCGCTTCATCGCCGGCAAGGACTCGGTGAAGTTGAAGAAGTACTTCTACGTGCTGCGCCCGGCGCTGGCGCTGATGTGGCTGCGCGCGCATCCTACGCGCCCGCTGCCCATGAACCTGGGCGCGCTGCGGGCCGGGCTCGACCTGCCGCTTGCGCTCTCGCAGTTCCTCGACGAGCTGCTGGCGCGCAAGGCCGAAACGCGGGAGCTGGGCGAAGGTCCGCGCCTGCCGCTGCTCGACCGCCTGATCGAGGCGGAGATCGCCGCGGCTGAGGCCTCACTGCTGGAGCTCACCGCGCCGCCGCCCGACCTCCACGCGGCGGCCGACGCGCTGTTCCGCGACATGGTGCTGGAGAGCCGCTGATGCTTCTAACTATTGAGACGACTCACCGTCCGGCCACGGATCTCGGGTTCCTGCTGCACAAGAATCCCGACCGCTTGCACGAGAAGAGCTTGTCCTTCGGCCGGGCGGTGATGTGCTTTCCGGAGGCGGACGAGGACCGTTGCCGTTTCGCGCTCACCGTCGAGGTCGACCCCATCGGCCTGGTGCGCGGCCGCGCGCCGGGGGCGTCCCTGCACGACCACTATGTGAACGATCGGCCCTATGCCGCTTCTTCGTTTCTCTCGGTTGCCATCGCCCGGGCTCTGAACACGGCCTTTGCCGGCCGCTCGAAGCATCGCCAAGAGCTGGCCGAGACGCCGATCCCGCTTGCGGTCACGGTCCTGCCGCTGGCCGCGCGTGGCAGCGAAGATCTCGCCAAGCGCCTTTTCGAACCGCTTGGCTACGAAGTCGAAACCCTGGCCCACGCCTTGGACCCGGCCCTGCCAGATTGGGGCGCCAGCCCCTATATCACGCTGCGCTTGGAGGGAAGTCTCACGCTGCGGGAGCTGCTGACGCACCTCTATGTGCTGGTGCCGGTGCTCGACAACTCCAAGCACTACTACGTCGACGACGACGAAGTGGAGAAGTTGGTGGCCAAGGGCGCGGGCTGGCTGGAGCAGCATCCGGAGCGCGACTTCATCGTCAACCGCGCGCTGAAACGCCGGCGCCGCCTGGTGCGGGAGGCCTTGGCGCGCCTGACCGAAGAGGACGAGGCGGACGATGCCGACGAGCCGGCGCGCCAGGACGAGGCTGAGGACGCCCTGGAGCGGCCGATCCGCCTTAACGACCTGCGCATGGCGCGGGTGACGGAGGTTCTCGCGGCGTCTGGTGCGCGGCGGGTGGTCGACCTCGGCTGCGGCGAAGGGCGCCTGCTGCGCGAGCTGCTGGCGAGCCGCCAGTTCGAGGAGGTGGTGGGCGTTGACACGTCCTTGCGCAGCCTGGAGCGCGCGTCGCAGCGCCTGAAGCTCGACCGTATGCCGGAACGCCAGGCGGCGCGGCTGAAACTGCTGCATGGCGCCTTGACCTATCGCGACCGGCGCCTTGAAGGCTATGACGCCGCGGCGCTGGTCGAAGTGATCGAGCACATCGACCAGGACCGGCATCCGGCCCTGGAGCGCGCCCTTTTCGAATTCATGGCGCCGCCCCTGGTCGTTGTGACGACACCCAACCGGGAATACAACGCGCTGTTTGAGAACATGCCGGCAGGTGCACTGCGCCACGGCGACCACCGCTTCGAGTGGACGCGCGCGGAGTTCGAGTCCTGGGCGCACGGCGTCGCCGAGCGCTTCGGCTACGCGCTGCACCTGGAGGGCATCGGCGAGGTGCATGCCGAGCTCGGGGCACCGACACAGATGGCGATCTTTGAAAGGGGGCGGCAGTGAAGACCATCAATCTGCCGGAATTCTGCCTGGTCGTGCTGATCGGTCCTTCGGGGGCCGGCAAGTCGACCTTTGCTCGCAAGCACTTCCTGGCAAGTGAGGTGATTTCCTCGGATTTCTGCCGCGGGCTTGTGGCTGATGACGAGAACGATCAATCCGTTACCGGAGCGGCCTTCGATCTGGTGCACTTCATCGCGGAGAAGCGGTTGCAGGGTCGCCGCCTCGCGGTGATCGATGCCACCAACGTGCGCAGCGAGGACCGGGCCAGCTACGTCCGTATTGCCCGCAAATTCCACGCACTGCCTGTGGCCATCGTTCTCAATCCGGGCGAGTCTGTTTGCCAGGAGCGCAATGCCGCTCGGCCGGACCGACAGTTCGGACCGCATGTAGTGCGCAATCACATCCGAGCGCTGAAGCGCGGCATCCGCAAGCTGCAGAAGGAGGGCTTCCGCCAAGTGCACGAGTTCCGCAGCAGCGAGGAGATCGAAGTCGTCGAGATTTCACGCCAGCCGTTGTGGACCGACAAGCGCGCCGAGTCCGGCCCCTTCGACATCATCGGCGACATCCACGGTTGCTGCGACGAGCTGGAAAGCCTGCTCGCCGGGCTCGGCTATGAGGTCCACTTCGAGGGAGAGGGCGAGGCGCGGCGCTGCACTGTCGCCGCGCCGGCCGGGCGGCGCGCGGTCTTCGTCGGCGATCTCGTCGACCGCGGGCCGCGCTCGCCTGACGTGCTGCGTCTCGTCATGTCGATGGTGCGGGCGGGAACGGCCTTTTGCGTGATCGGCAATCACGAGAACAAGTTCCTGCGCTGGCTGAACGGGCGCAACGTGAAGCCAACCCATGGCCTGGCGGAGACCATCGCCCAGATGGAGGAAGAGCCCGAGAGCTTCCGCGAGGAGGTGCGGACCTTCCTGGACGGCCTGCTCAGCCACGCCTGGCTCGACGGCGGCAAGCTGGTGGTGGCCCATGCCGGGCTGCGCGAGGACATGATCGGACGCGCCTCGGGTGCCGTGCGCTCCTTCTGCATGTACGGCGAGACGACTGGGGAGACCGACGAGTTCGGCCTGCCGGTTCGCTACAACTGGGCCGCCGACTACCGCGGCAGGACCACGGTGGTCTACGGTCACACACCGGTCCCAGAAGCCGAATGGTTGAACGACACCATCTGCATCGATACCGGCTGCGTCTTCGGCGGCAAGCTGACGGCTCTGCGCTGGCCGGAGCGCGAGCTGGTTTCGGTGCCTGCGGTCCGCACCTACTTCGAGCCGGCGCGCCCGCTGCAGCCGCAGGCTAAGGCCCGTGAGGCCCAGGCGGAAGCCGACGACATGCTCGACCTGGAGGACGTGCGCGGCAAGCGCCAGATCGAAACCCGCTTTGGGGGGCGGATGACGATCAACGAGGCCAACGCCGCCGCGGCCTTGGAGGCGATGACGCGTTTCGCGGTCAATCCCAAGTGGCTGGTCTACCTGCCGCCGACCATGTCGCCGTCGGAGACGAGCCGGCGCGAGGGCTTGCTCGAGCATCCGCTGGAGGCCTTCGACTACTTCCGTAAGGAGCAGGTCGCCACCGTGGTCTGCCAGGAAAAGCACATGGGCTCGCGCGCGGTCATGGTTGTCTGCCGCTCGCCCGAGGTGGCGCAGGCCCGCTTCGGCACCCTGGGGCCGGAAAGCGGCGCCATCTACTCGCGCACCGGCCGCGATTTCTTCCTGGACGGCGAGAAGACGGAGGCGGTGCTGGCCCGCGTGCGGCAGGCGGCGGACCGCGCCGGTCTGTGGGACAGCCTGGAAAGCGACTGGTTCGTGCTCGATGCGGAGATTATGCCCTGGTCGGCCAAGGCGCAGTCGCTGCTGCGCGTGCAGTACGCACCCGTCGGGGTCGCGGCAAGTATGGATTTTGCCGCGCGTGCCGAGGTCTTCCAGGCCGCGGCGGCGCGCGGCATCGATGTCGAGGATCGCGACCTGACCGCCTTGCGCCAGTTCGCTCTTGCCGGGCGCTATGCCGCTGCCTGGCGCCGCTACTGCTGGCCGGTGGAGAACCTCGACGACTATCGCATCGCGCCCTTCCACCTGCTGGCCAGCGAAGGCGCGGTCCACACGGACAAGGATCACCGCTGGCATATGGCGCAACTGGCCGCGCTGACCTGTGGTGATGATCCGCTGCTCATGGCGACATCGCATCGCTTCGTCGATCTGGACGATCCCGAGGCGGTCGACGGAGCCGTCTTCTGGTGGGAAACGATGACCGAGGCGGGCGGCGAGGGCATGGTGGTAAAACCTCTCGACTTCTTCGCCAAGGGGCCGCGCGGCTTCGTGCAGCCGGCGGTCAAGTGCCGCGGCAAGGAGTACCTGCGCATCATCTACGGGCTGGACTATGACCAGCCGGGAAACCTGGAGCGTCTGCGCAACCGGGGACTCGGGCGCAAGCGCGCGCTGGCGCGCCGTGAGGCGGCCCTGGGACAGGAGGCGCTGGAGCGCTTCGTCGCCGGCGCACCGCTGCGCCGCGTGCATGAGTGCGTCTTTGCCGTGCTGGCCTTGGAGAGCGAACCGGTCGATCCTCGCCTTTAAGGGTCTGCCTGCTCCTTAAGAGGTAGCGGCGGCTCTTTGGCGCTAGGCTGCTTGACGGCGCGGGGCGATTGGCCGGACACTCTTCCCAATCCACAAAGAACAGCGACGGGGAAGGTGTGTGATGCCGAGATCCCAAAGCGGCGACGGCAAGACCTACGGGGGTGTCGTCAAGGACCCCCTCGACCTGCGCGACCTGGTCTACGAAAGCGGCCTCTTCGAGCTGCCCTTCGCGATCGACAACCGTCCCTTCGTGCCGGTGATCCTGGACCAGGGGCAGGAGGGCGCCTGCACCGGCTTCGGCCTGGCCGCTGTGGTGAACTTCCTGCACCACAACCGCTCCGACTTCACCGCCGCCCGGCGCAAGACCTACAAGAAGAAAGAGAACGGCGCCAGTGCGCGCATGCTCTACGAGATGGCCAAGCGCTACGACGAGTGGCAGGGCGAGAACTACGACGGCTCTTCCATCCGCGGCGCCATGAAGGGCTGGTCGCGCCACGGGGTCTGCACCTGGGGCGACTGGCCCTACGACGCGCGCAAGCCGGGCAAGCTGACGCCGCAGCGCCAGCGCAACGCGCTAAATCATCCACTGGGCGCCTACTACCGGGTGCGCCACCTCTATCTCAACAACATGCAGGCCGCCCTGACCGAGGCCGGCATCCTCTACGCCAGCGCCTCGGTCCACGAAGGCTGGCAGCAGGTCGGCGCCGACGGGATGATCCCCTACAGCAAGAACAAGATCGGCGGCCATGCCTTCGCCATCGTCGGCTACGACGACCGCGGTTTCTGGATCCAGAACTCCTGGGGCCCGCGCTGGGGCGCCAAGGGCTTCTGCCACATCGGCTACGACGACTGGCTGGAGAACGCCTTCGACTGCTGGGTGGCGCGCCTCGGCGTGCCGGCGCTCAGCTTCGCCGGCGGTGATTCCATGGTGCACGGCCGGGCCTCGGAGTTCGGCTTCATCCCCGACGAGTCGGTGGTGCTGGACACCATCCGCCCGCACTTCGTGAACCTGGGCAACGACGGGAACTTCTCGCAGTCCGGCATCTACTCCAGCGACAAGGCGGAGGTCGACGAGGTGGTGCTCGGCGGCTTCAAGAAGACCTCCAAGAACTGGGCCGGGCCAAAGAAGCTCGCCATCTACTGCCACGGCGGTCTCAACAATGAAAAGGCCTCGGCCTCGCGCATCGCCTCGATGCAGCCCTACTTCCTCGGCAACGAGATCTACCCGCTGCACTTCATGTGGGAGACCGGCTTCCTCGATTCCGTGAAGGGGATCGTTCAGGACGCCTTCCGCCGCGGCCGCTTCGAGGGTTGGGCCGACAAGATGAAGGACCGCTTCTTCGACCTGCTGGACGAAGGCGTGGAGCTGGCCTCGCGGCCCCTGGGCAAGCCGGTGTGGAGCCAGATGAAGGACAACGCGATGCGGGCCTCCGGCGCGAACGGCGGCGCCCGCTACACCGCGGCGCGCATCGCCGCCACCTTCGCGGAGCTGGACGGCAAGGCGGAACTGCACCTGGTCGGCCACAGCGCCGGCAGCATCTTCATCGGCCACCTGCTGCCGGTGCTGGTGGAACTGGGGCTGCCGGTGAAGTCGCTGACGCTCTTCGCCCCGGCCTGCACCCTGGAGCTCTTCGACGCCAACATCTCCGGGCACCTGGGCCGGGAGGTGGAGCGCTTCGCGCTCTTCAACCTGACCGACGAGGTGGAGCAGGACGACAATGTCGGCGGCGTCTACCACAAGAGCCTGCTCTACCTGGTGACCGAGGCCTTCGAGACGCGCCACCGCGTACCGCTGCTGGGCATGGAGGCGGGCTTGACGGCGCGCAAGAAGAGGGACAACGCCAGCGCCGCGGAAGAGGCGGAGCGCAAGCTGGTCGAGCGGGTGCGCCGTTCCATCGGCAGCGAGGTCAAGCCGGGCAACGAGAAGACGGTGATCCGCACCCTGGGCCTGCCCCAGGCGGTGAAGCCGAAGTCGAAGAGCACCAGCCACGGCGGCTTCGACAACGACGAAGACACCCTCAACTCCATGCTGCGCGTCATCACCGGCAAGCAGAAGCTGGCGAAGGAGTTCTAGGCGCCTGACAGTCTAGAGGGACGCCTTTCGGATTCAGTTCTGGAAGGCCGCCGCTGTGCGGAGAATTCACGCGGCGGCTGTCGCCGGGCCGTTTTTCCTTCGCCAAGACCTCGGCGGCTCAGGACTGGCGCGCCCGCGCCTCGGGACTTCACGGCAATACAGTATGGTGAAAGGGGGCGGTTTCATTTCTCCGGGGCCACATTTATATCACAGAGTTACTTTGAAACTACGCGGATGGAAGTAATCCCTTTGTGCCGGAAAGCTAATTGCTGCCTTAAAACCAGCCGGATATACTCTGTCGACAATAGGACGCCGCACCTAGGCCGGGGGATGTGCTGAGCCTGTGGCGGCGGCAGACATAGGGTGGAGGGGAGACCATGGCAGTCGCAGGTGAATTACAGGCACTTCCGTTCGGCTCGCTGATCGGCGGACCGCTCGACGCGGCGATCGAGGCCCAGGCCCGCGCGGCCATGTCGTCGGTCAACTTCATCCGCAACATCGGCTTCGACGACAAGGGCGCGGTCCAGAACATCACCTTCACCGCGAAGAAGGGGAAGACCGAGAGCGAGATCACGGTGCCGCTCCTGACCATCGTGCCGATCCCCTTCATCCGCATCGACGAGATGACCATCGACTTCAAGGCCAACGTCTCCTCCAGCACGGAAAGCGAGGACAAGACGGTCCAGTCGGTGAACAAGCAGGCCAAGGTCAACGCCAGCGCGCGCTACCTCTTCTTCAAGGCGAGCCTGGAAGCCTCGATCTCCTCCAAGAAGGATTCGGAGTCGACCAAGAACTCCAAGTACGCGGTGGAGACCACCATCGACGTCCATGTCCACGCCGTGCAGGACGAGCTGCCGGCCGGCCTCGCCAAGATGTTGAACATCCTGGCCGACACCATCCAGGCGCCGCCGGCGATCGCCGAGCAGCCGGGTGGCGGTGGCGGCGGCGGAGGCGGCGGGGGAAACTGATCGCGCTGGGGCCGTCTGAAGACGGCAAGCTGCCGGGCCGTCCCAGCGCTGTCACGCGTTTCCGCCGGGTGCAGACCCGCCTGTGGTGCGGGCTGATCGGCTGGCTGGGCGGCTGGCGTGCGGGGCGCAACCCGGCGTAGTCTGGGGAAGCGGCGGGGCGAAGGCCCGGCGCCGAGGGGGAGGCAAAGCAAGACCGAATGGCCGATCTTCAGCAGATCGTTGGCGCTATCCTGCGCGACCTGGCGAAAGCGCGCTTCAGCGCCGACCTCTATTCACGCTCGATCTCCCGCTACTACGAGAACGACTACCTGCTGCGCCGCTTTCCGGTGCCGCGCGCCGATGTGGAGGAGGTCGAGCTGGACCTCAAGTTCTCCATCGCCGGCGTGCCCGACAGCGAGGTCAACCACGAAAGCCAGGAAGCCAACGCGGCGGTGCTCTTCGAGCGCTCGGTGGAGCGCCTGGTCGCCACCTTCCTCGATCTCGCCGGGAGGCGCGAGCTGGACGACGACGCGCTGGCCGCGACCCGCAAGAAGTACATCAGCAAGGGCTTCACCTCGACCGTGCTGCGCATCGAGATGCGCCAGAAGGTGCTGCGCTACTTCATCGAGTCCTACACCCACCTGATCGACGACAACGGCAACTTCAACCTCGACATGGCGCTGGCCGACCTGGAGCGGCCCTTCCGCTGGGCGCTGGAGCAGTACGCCCTGGACGGCGTCGCCGCCACCGAGGAGGGCGAGCGGGAGATGAAGCAGGCGCTCTACGGGCTGGTGCAGCCGGTGGTGGCCCATGCGGACATCAAGAAGGTGGTGGCCGCCATGGGCGAGCCGATCAAGACCATCTGGCAGGGCAACAGCGACGCGCGCCTGGAGATCATGGTCGAGGGCGGCCAGCTCTCGCAGCTCGGTGAGGCGGCGCTCTCCAGCCTGAAGATCAAGGCCGTGGTGCGCAACATGGTGTGGACCGAGGTGAAGGTCGGTGACCACGTCACGCGCCACGCCCTGACGTCGGAGTGAGCGCTTGACCTCCGGGTGATCTGAAGCCGGAATAGGCGGCGGGAAGGTGTGAGATGGCGGGCGACAACGGCAATGGCAATGACGGTCAGGTGACCGCGGCCGGCGGCAATGGCAATGGCAATGGCGGCAATGGCGGCAATGGCGGCAATGGCGGCAATGGCGCCGGTGACGGCGGCGCCGGTCCGCGCGCTTCCGGCGACCTGCCGGAGCCGCAGAGCGGCGTGCTCTCCCTCTCCCAGCTGATCGGCGCGCCGATCCACGCCCTGGTCGACGCCGAGGCGCAGTCGGCCATGGCCACGGCCCGCTTCGTGCGCGCCGTCGGCTTCACCGGCCCGAAAGAAGGTGAGCCTGGCAGCATGGGCGACCTCGGCGATCTGCAGATGGCGCGTTTCACCCGCCGGCGCCGCAACGCCGACGGCACCGAGGAAGACGTGGAGGTGCAGATCCCGCTGCTCTCCATGCTTCCCATCCCGGCCCTGCAGATCAAGGATGCGGAGCTGGACTACACCGTGAAGATCGTTCAGACCGAGGCCCTGCCGCAGCGCCAGGCGGAGGTGAACCAGCTCATCAAGCCGCAGGACGCGGGTCCGCTGCGCGAGCCGCCGGCCACCCTGCGCGCCACCTTCGCGCGCGAGCCGCGCGCGGGCGACCGCCGCTCCGTCGACATGCTGGTGAAGATGAAGCTGAGGATCGAGCAGGCCGACATGCCCAGCGGCCTGGCGCAGCTGCTGGCACTGGCCAGCGAGACCACGCGGCAGACGCCGCTGCCGCCGCCCGAGACGCCGCCGGCCCGCTCCGGCAACCGCAAGCGCCGGAGCCGCAACAATGGCTGAGCCGCAACCCGACGCGACGACGCCGGGCCGGATCCCCTGTCCCGACTGCGGGCAGACGCTGGCGCTGCCCATCGCGGCGGTGCTGAGCGGCCAGCCCATCGTCTGCGCCGCCTGCGGCCTGGAGCTCCAAGTGAAGCGCGAGGACTCGGCCGAGGCTCTCGCGGCGCTGGGGCGCTGGTACGAGGAGACCGCGCCGGCCCGCGCCGCCGCCGCTGCTCCGCAATCCGAACCTCGCCGCCGCCGCCGCTAGCCTTGTCCTTCTACGAAAGCCGTTTCCGTCCCTGGCTGGACGACCCCGCGGGCTGGCCCGACTGGCTGCTGACGCCGGAAGAGGCGGCGGGCTTCGCCGCGGACCAGGCCGCCGCCGGCGCCGAAGCCGCGGCGCGCCTCACCAACCTCTACGGCGAGCAGGCCGACACCTTCGGCGCGGCGGGTCTGGTCGAGGCCCTGGCGGCGCAGTCCCTGGACGCCGCCGACCTGCAGGCCGTGGCGCTCGCGATCGCCGCCGCCGACTATCATCGCGAACGGCTGCCGGTGCCGCGGGCCGAGGTCGGCGGCATCACCAACCCCCGCAACCGGCCGGTCTGGGAAAAGCTACGCCCCTACCTGGTGGCGCGCTGCCGGGCGGCGCTGGCGGCCCAGGGCGCCGAGGCGCTGCAGTGGCGGGCGATCCTGGGGCGGGTGCCGGACAACTGGCTGCCGGCGGCCCAGCTCACCCGCGCTCTGCAGCAGGAACTGAACGCCAGCGGCCTGTTCAGCGAGGTCGAGGTGACCCTGGAGCTGAACCCGCCGGTCGCCGGCGGCGGGCGCTGGATCGCCATGCAGTGCCGCGGCACCCTGGCCGAGCTGCGCCGGCGCCTGCCGGCCCGCGAGCCCTGCCTGGTCGAGCTGATCCGCGATGCCGAGGACGCGGCGCCGCAGTGGGCGGTGGCCTACCGCCTGGAGGACGAGCTGAGTCTGGGCCGCGACGGGGTCGAGCGCGTGCGTCTCTGGTTCCACGATCCGCGGCGCGGCGGTGCGGAGGTGAGCCTGCGCATCACGCTGGCCGATGACCGCATCCAGGCGGTCGAGACTCCCGCACCGGAGGCGGGGGCGGCGGTGAAGGCCTTGCGCCTCGTAAAGCTGGAACCGGGGGAACCGCCGCGCTTCGGCTGGCGGCGCTGGTTCAGGCGCGCCCATCCCTGGGGCGCCTTCTGGTGGCTGAAACGGCTCTGGCTGCTGCGCTTCAGCCGCGCGCCCGGTTGAGGCACGGCAAGCACGTCTCGCCCTTCGAGACGCCCGCCGATGCGGGCTCCTCAGCATGAGGGATTTTCTCTTTATGCCATAAAGATTTGACCTCATCCTGAGGAGCCTGGCCGGGCGATAGCGCGGACAGGTGTCTCGAAGGACGCAGGGCGGCTGATGCAATACCCTGATTTCGCGAATCCCGCATTTCTGGAAGACCACATCCGGCGCACGCTGGCGTTCTACGAACCCAATGTCTTCGATCCGGCGGGCGGCTTCTTCCAGCACTTCCGCGACGACGGCAGCGTCTATGACCGGGAGACGCGGCACCTGGTCTCCTCCGCCCGCTTCGTCTTCAACTACGCCCTGGCGGCGCGGCGCTTCGGCGGCGAAGAACACCTCGCCTGGGCCCTGCATGGCCTGGCCTTCCTGGAAGAACGCCACCGCCAGCCTTCGGGCGGCTACGCCTGGGTGCTGGACGGCGACGGCGTGAAGGACGCCACCAACCACTGCTACGGCCTGGCCTTCGTCATGCTGGCCGGGGCCACGGCGCTGCTGGCCGGGCTGCCGCAGGGTCGCCAGAGCCTGGAGCGGGCCTGGGAGGTCATGGAGACGCGCTTCTGGGACGCCGAGCACGGCCTCTACAGGGACGAGGCGTCGCCCGATTTCTCCGAGGTCAGCCCCTACCGCGGCCAGAACGCGAACATGCACGCCTGCGAGGCGCTGCTCTGGGCCTTCGAGGCGACCGGGGAGGCGCGCTATATCGACCGCGCGGCGCTTTTGGCCGACAAGGTGACGCGGCGCCAGGCGGCGCTCGCCGGCGGGCTGATCTGGGAGCACTACCGTCCCGACTGGTCGGTCGATTGGGACTATAACCGCGATAATCCCAAACACCTCTTCCGCCCCTGGGGCTTCCAGCCGGGCCACCAGACCGAGTGGGCCAAGCTGCTGCTGATCCTCGATCGCCACCGGCCCGAACCCTGGCACCTGCAGGTCGCGCGGGACCTCTTCGACCGCGCGGTGGACCTCGCCTGGGACGAAGTCCACGGCGGCCTCTGCTACGGCTTCGACCCGGAGGGCCGGATCTGCGACGGCGACAAGTACTTCTGGGTCCAGGCCGAGAGCTTCGCGGCGGCCAAGCTGCTGGAACTGGCGACGGAGGAGGCCCACTACCGGGATTGGTACCAGCGTCTCTGGCAGTATTCCTGGGACCACATGATCGACCACGACCACGGCGCCTGGTTCCGCATCCTGACGCGCGACAACAGGAAGTACGACGACCTGAAGTCCCCCGCCGGCAAGACCGACTATCACACCATGGGCGCCTGCTACGAAGTGCTGCGGGCGCTGGGCGCCTGAATCGCACAATTTTCCTTGGCGGTCAGGGCGTTGGCGGGTCTAGGCTTGGGCCATGCACGATTCCCTCTTTGCCCGTATCGACGCCAAGCGTGACGATCTGGTCGAACTGACCCGCGATCTCATCCGCTTCCCCACGGTGAACCCGCCGGGCGAGGCCTACACGCCCTGTGCCGAGTTCCTCGGCGATCGCCTGCAGGCGCGCGGCTTTGAGGTCGGCTATCACCGTGGCGAGGGGGCGGCGGGGGACTCGGACAAGTATCCGCGCACCAACGTGGTGGCGCGCAAGGAAGGCACGCGGCCCGGCCCCTGCATCCATTTCAACGGCCACATCGACGTGGTGGCGGTGGGCCAGGGCTGGACGGTGCCGCCCTTCGACGGCCTGGTGCGCGACGGCAAGGTCTACGGGCGCGGCGCCTGCGACATGAAGGGCGGCCTCGCCGCCGCCGTCATCGCTGTCGAGGCCCTCTTGGAAGAACACAACGACCTGCCCGGCGCGCTGGAGGTCTCCGGCACCGTCGACGAGGAGACCGGCGGCTACGGCGGCGTCGGCTACCTGGCCAAGCAGGGCTTCTTCTCGCGCCCGCGCGTCGACCATGTGATCATCCCGGAACCGCTGAACGTCGACCGGGTCTGCATCGGCCACCGCGGCGTCTGGTGGGCGGAGATCGAAACCCACGGCCGCATCGCCCACGGCTCCATGCCCTTCCTCGGCGACTGCGCGGTGCGCCACATGGGCGCCTTCCTGCAGAAGCTGGAAAGCGAGCTCTATCCGGCCCTGGCGGAAAAGCACACCGAGATGCCGGTGGTGCCCGAAGGCGCGCGCCAGTCGACCCTCAACATCAACTCCATCCACGGCGGCCTCAGCGAAGACTTCGACGGCCTGCCGGCGCCCCTGGTGCCGGACTCCTGCCGCCTGGTGCTGGACCGCCGCTACCTGATCGAGGAAGACCCGGAGGAGGTGAAGCGGGAGATCGTCGCCCTGCTGGAAAGCCTGAAGCACGACCGCGAAGGCTTCGACTACGCCCTGCGCGAGGTGCTGGCCTTCCAACCGACCATGACCGACCCGGAGGCGCCGGTAGTGCGCGCCGTTTCCGAAGCGATCGAGGAAGTGCTGGGCAGGCCGGCCGAGCAGGTGGTCTCGCCGGGCACCTACGACCAGAAGCACATCGTGCGCGTCGGCCACCTGGAGGACTGCATCGCCTACGGGCCCGGCATCCTGGACCTGGCGCACCAGCCCGACGAGTACGTCGGCATCGACGACATGGTGGCCTCGGCCAAGGTCATGGCCGCCGCGACTTTGGCGCTTTTGGGGGAGGCGGGCGCCCGCTAAACTCCCGCTATGATAAGAAAAGCGGCCGGTCTTCCCGCCGGACCGCGCGAAAGAACGGAGGCAGAGCAGGACTCATGAAACCGTTTATTGCCCGTGCGTGCGCAGCCGCTCTCATTGCTTGTGGGACCCTCGCGGGGGCGTCCACGGTGCAGGCCGCCAAGGACAGCCTGGTCCTCGCCATGGTGCTGGAGCCGCCGCACCTCGACCCGACGGCCGGCGCGGCGGCGGCCATCGACGAGGTGGTCTACGCCAACATCTTCGAGGGGCTGACCCGCATCGACCGCAACGGCGCGGTGAAGCCGGCGCTGGCCGAGAGCTGGACGGTGAGCGACGACGGCCTGACCTATACCTTCAAGCTGCACCAGGGCGTGACCTTCCACGACGGCACGGCCTTCGACTCCGCCGACGTGAAATTCTCCCTCGACCGTGCCCTGGCCGAGGACAGCACCAACGCGCAGAAGGGCCTCTTCGCCCCCATTGCCTCGGTCGAAGCGCCCGATGCGTCCACCGTGGTCATCACCCTGAAGCAGGCGGCGGGCAATTTCCTCTTCAACCTCGGCTGGGGCGACGCGGTCATCGTGGCGCCGGAGAGCGCCGCGACCAACAACGCAGAGCCCGTCGGCACCGGCCCCTTCAAGTTCGACCGCTGGGTCAAGGGCGACCGCATCGAGATGTCGCGCAACCCCGACTACTGGGGCACGCCGGCCAAGCTGGCCAAGGCGACCATCAAGATCATCCCCGACCCCGCCGCCGCCACCGCGGCGCTGCTGGCCGGCGACGTGGACGCCTTCGCGAATTTCCCGGCGCCGGAGGCCCTAGCCCAGTTCGAGGGCGATCCGCGCTTCACCGTGAAGGTCGGCTCCACCGAGGGCGAGACCATCCTGGCGATGAACAACGGGCGCAAGGCGCTGAGCGATCTCCGCGTGCGCCGGGCGCTCGCCCATGCCGTGGACCGCAAGGCGGTGGTCGACGGCGCCATGTTCGGCTACGGCACGCCCATCGGCACCCACTTCGCCCCGCACCACCCGGCCTATGTCGACCTCACCGGGCGCTACCCCTATGACCGGGAGAAGGCCCAGGCCCTGCTGACCGAGGCCGGTTACGGCGACGGCCTGACGCTCAGTCTCAAGCTGCCGCCGCCCAGCTACGCGCGCCGCGGCGGGGAGATCATCGCCGCCCAGCTCGCCGCCGTCGGCGTGCAGACGAAGATCGAGCAGCTGGAATGGAAGGGCTGGCTGGAGCAGGTCTTCAAGGCCAAGGACTACGACCTCACCATCGTCTCCCATACCGAGCCCATGGACATCGGCATCTATGCCCGCGACGACTACTATTTCGACTACCACGACGCGGACTTCCAGGCGCTGATGACAAAGCTGGAGGCGACCGTGGCGGAGAAGGGCCGCTATGCCATCCTCGCCGAAGCGCAGAAGAAGCTGGCCGAGGACTCGGTGAACGTCTTCCTCTTCCAGCTCGCCAAGCACGGCGTGTGGAACAAGGACGTCATGGGCCTCTGGGAGAACAGCCCGGTGCAGGCCAACGACCTGACGGAAGTCTATTGGAAGTAAGACCCGACCTAGCCTCGGCTAGAAAGTTCCTCCTCCCCCCTTGCGGGGGAGGATTGAGGAGGGGGGTCGGCGTAAGCCGTCAGCGATGGATCAAGCGGAACCACCGCATCCCCCCCACCCTAGCCCTCCCCCACAAGGGGGGAGGGGATATCCTTGCGGCTGCTCCGTAGCGTTCCATGGCCCTCTTCCTGCTGCAGCGCCTGACCGCCCTGGTCGTCACCCTGCTGGTCGCCAGCCTGGTGGTCTTCCTGGTGATGGAGGTGCTGCCCGGCGACCCGGCGGCGGTCATGCTGGGCATCAACGCGCGGCCGGACACCCTGGCGGCCCTGCGCCAGCAGATGGGCCTCGACCTGCCGGCGGCGCAGCGCTACGTCCTCTGGCTCGGCGGCCTGGCCAGCGGTGACCTGGGCACCAGCTACACCTACGGCGTCTCGGTCTGGGAACTGGTGCGCGAGCGTCTCGGCCTCTCCCTGCCGCTGGCCCTCATCGCCATCTGCCTTTCCACGGCGCTGGCCATTCCGCTGGGCGTGCTGGCGGCGGCGCGACGCGGCCGCGCGGCGGACGCGGGCGTCATGGGCTTCACCCAGCTCGGCATCGCGATCCCCAATTTCTGGTTCGCCATCCTGCTGATCCTGCTGTTCGGCGTACACTGGCAGATCCTGCCGGCCGGCGGCTTTGCCGGCTGGGAGGCCGGGGCCTGGCCGGCGCTGAAGACGCTGATCCTGCCGGCGGTGGCGCTGGCCCTGCCGCAGGCGGCGATCCTGGCCCGGGTCACCCGCTCCTCGGTGCTGGAGACCCTGGGCGAGGACTTCGTGCGCACCGCCCGCGCCAAGGGCCTGACGCGCTCTGCCGCGTTGTGGCGCCACGCCGTGCGCAACGCCCTCATCCCCGTGGTGACGATCATGGGCCTGCAATTCTCCTTCCTGCTGGCCGGCACCATCATCATCGAGAACGTCTTCTACCTGCCGGGCCTGGGGCGCCTGGTCTTCCAGGCCATCGCCCAGCACGACCTCATCGTGGTGAAGGACCTGGTGATGCTGCTGGCCGCCGCCGTGGTGGTGGTGAACTTCCTGGTCGACCTGGCCTATGCCGTCATCGACCCGCGCCTGCGCGGAGGCCGGTCCTATGAGTGAGCTAGGACGAAGCGAACCGGCGGCGGTGTGGCGCGAGTACTGGACGCGCGGGCGCGGTTCCGCCGCCTTCGTCTTCGGCTTGGGCGTAACGGCGCTGCTCATCGCCGTGGCGCTGGTCTCCCTGGTCTGGACGCCCCATCCCATCGACGCCATCGATATCCCGAACCGTATGCAGCCGCCCTCGGCTGATCATTGGCTGGGCACCGACCTCTATGGGCGCGACGTGCTGTCCCGCCTCATGGCCGGGGCGGTGAACTCCATCGCCGTCTCCCTGGTCGCCGTCGGCATCGGCGCCGGGCTGGGCGTGCCGCTGGGCGCGCTGGCCGCCGCGCGGCGCGGTCTGGTCGAGGAAGTGGTGATGCGCTTCAACGACTTCACCTTCGCCTTCCCGGCGCTGCTCTCCGCCGTGATGATCACCGCCGTGCTCGGCCCCGGCGCCATTAATTCAATCATCGCCATCGGCATCTTCAACATTCCCGTCTTCGCGCGGCTGACGCGCGGCGCCTCGCTGTCCCTCTGGAAGCGCGACTTCGTGCTGGCCGCGCGGGTCGCCGGCAAGGGCCGGACGCGCATCACCGTCGAACACATCCTGCCCAACATCGCCAGCCTGCTCATCGTGCAGATGACCATCCAGTTCGCCCTGGCGATCCTGGCGGAGGCGGGCCTCAGCTACCTCGGCCTCGGCACCCAGCCGCCGGCACCGTCCTGGGGCAAGATGCTGAACGAGGCGCAGACCCTCATGAGCCTCGCGCCGCACCTGGCGATCTTCCCGGGCCTGGCCATCATGGTGACGGTGCTGGGCTTGAACCTGCTGGGCGACGGCCTGCGCGACCTGCTGGACCCGCGCCTCCGGAGGCAGCGATGACCCTGCTCTCCGTCACCGACCTCTGCGTTACCCTCGACACACCCGACGGGCCGGCGCCCATCCTGCAGGACGTCTCCTTCGAGCTGGCGGCGGGGCAGAGCCTCGGCATCGTCGGCGAGTCGGGCTGCGGCAAGTCGATGACCGCCCTGGCGCTCATGGGGCTGCTGCCGGCCCAGGCGCGGGTTGCCGGCGAGATCGAGTTCGAGGGAGAGAACCTGCTGGCGCTGCCGGAGGCGCAACTCTGCAATATCCGCGGACGCCGCCTCGCCATGGTGTTCCAGGAACCCATGACGGCGCTCAACCCGGTGAAGACCATCGGCTTCCAGGTGGCAGAGGGCCTGCGCTGGCATCTCGGCCTGTCGCGCGGCGCGGCGGAAGCGCGGGCGGTGAAGCTGCTGGCGCGCGTCGGCCTGCCGCAGCCGCGCTTCTCGCCCGACCTCTATCCGCACCAGCTTTCCGGCGGGCAGCGTCAGCGCGTGGTCATCGCCATGGCGCTGGCCTGCGAGCCGGCCTTGCTCATCGCCGACGAGCCGACCACGGCCCTGGACGTCACCAGTCAGGCGGCGATCCTCGACCTGCTGGCCGAGGTGACGGAGGCGGCGGGGCTCGCCCTGCTGCTCATCACCCACGACCTGGCGGTGGTCTGGCAGAACACGGCGCGCATGCTGGTGATGTACGCCGGGCGCGTGGTGGAGCGCGGCGCCACCCCGGCGGTCTTCGAGCGCATGGCGCACCCCTACACCCGCGGCCTCTTCGCCGCTTCTCCGGGGGCCTTGGAGGCCGCCCTGCCCGCCGGCCGGCGCCTTGCCACTATTCCCGGCCAGGTGCCCGATCCGCGCCACCGCCCCGCCGGCTGCGTTTTCGCCGGGCGCTGTCCGCGCGTCCAGGACGACTGCCTGCCCGCGCAGCCGGCCGAGCGCGCCCTCGACGCCGCCCACGGCGTCGCCTGCCTGCACCCCTGCCTGGAAGAGGAGGGCGTGCCATGAGCGGCGACGACGTCCTGCTCAAGGTCGAGAACCTGACCCTCGACTACGCCCTGCCGCGCCGCCGGCTCTTCGCGGCGCCGCCGCGTCACCGCGCCCTCGACGACGTTTCCCTGACCCTGGCGCGCGGCGAGAGCCTGGCGGTGGTCGGCGAGTCGGGCAGCGGCAAGTCGACCCTGGCCCGCACCATCCTCGCTCTGGAGGCGCCGACCGCGGGCCGCGTCACGCTCTGCGGCAAGGACGTCTTCGCCGCGTCGCCGGGCGAGCTGCGCAAGCTGCGCCGCCACGCCCAGATGGTCTTTCAGGATCCCTACGGTTCGCTCGACCCGCGCCGCAAGGTGGGCTGGATCGTCGCCGAGCCACTCGACGCGCTGGAGCGGGTCGGCCGCGCGGAGAAGCTTGCGCGCATCGCCGAAGTGCTGGGCTCCGTGGGCCTGAAGGAGAGCGACGCCGACAGGTTCCCGCACGAGTTCTCCGGCGGCCAGCGCCAGCGCATCGCCATCGCCCGCGCCCTCATCACCCGTCCCGACCTGATCGTCGCCGACGAAGCGGTCTCGGCCCTCGACGTCTCGGTGCAGGCCCAGGTGCTGAACCTCTTCATGGACCTGCGCGAGAGCCTGGGGCTCAGCTACCTCTTCATCAGCCACGACCTGGCCGTGGTCCGCCAGGTGGCCGACCGGGTGATCGTCATGCGCGACGGCAAAATCGTGGAGGAGGGGGAAACGGAGGCAGTGTTCGGCGCCCCGCGGCATCCCTACACCCGGGCGCTGCTGGCGGCGGTGCCGCGCATCGGCGGGCCGCGCCGGCGGGCCGTCTAAAACCTCTACAGCGGCGCGCCGTGCAGCAGGGACTGGGCCAGCTCGGCCCACTCTTCCTCCAGGCTTTGGCGGCAGTGCGGCTTGCCGGCGCGCTGGTACCAGTAACCGGCATTGCTTTCATCACCCTCGACCCGGTGCAGGTAGGCGTGCACCCAGGCGCCCTCGGCGCTGCCGTCGTCCTGGGCGATGCCGTGGGCGGTGTCCCAGTTGCCCTTGGCGGCGTGCCACAGCGCCGTCAGCAGGGGCGGCTGACCCGCCGGCGGTTCCGCTTCCGTCAGGCTGGCGCGGAAGGCTTCGAAATCCATTGCGTCCTCTCCTGCAGTCAGTCGCGGAAGATCCGCTCGCCCTGCTCGTCGATGATCTGGCGCGCCTTGATGACGGCGAAGTCGTTGGCGGCTTCCGCCGAGGCGTGGGTGTCGGCGCGCAGGAAGCGGTGCTCCTTGACCTCGCCGCCGACCTCCTTGCGGATCACGCCGGCGGTCAGCCACTGACCGTTCTGCGGTTGGGCGGCCGGGGTAATCTTGAACCCCTGGTAGTCGACCTCGTTGCCTTCCCGGGCATCGCCGTCGGCGCTGCCGCCGCCACCGCCGAAAAACTTGCTGAAGAGGCCCATGTTCCCGTTCCTCCCGGCTGCTTGTTGTGCATGACAGGTTAGCGCGCGCAAGCCCTTCTTCCTACCGCCTCCTGTGATCTATGCTGACGGCCCGTTCCATGACCCCGCCCGGGGCCCCCGTCGGAGCCGTTTTCTTGAGCAGCCTGTACCATCCCGCCCTCTATGACCGTGATCCCCCCGTCGGCAGCTATTGGGAGGCCTCGGCCCCGCCGCTGGGCCGCGAAACGCCGCCGCTGCACGACACGGCCACCTGCGAGGTCGCGGTCATCGGCGCCGGCTACACCGGGCTGACCGCCGCCCTGACCCTGGCCGAGCAGCACGGGGCCGGGGTCGCGGTGCTGGAGGCCGGCACGCCGGGCTGGGGCGCCTCCGGGCGCAACGGCGGTTTCTGCTGCCTGGGCGGGGCGAAGCTCGGCTACGGCGTCATGGCCCGGCGCTACGGTCTGGCGGAGACGCGGCGCTTCTTCGCCGCCCAGATGGAGTCCATCGACCTGGTGCAGCAGACCTGCGCCGAGCGTGGCATCGACGCCGACATCACCGGCGGCGGCGAGATCCTGCTGGCGCACAAGGCGAGCCGCGGCGGCGCGGTGCTGCAGGCCGAACGCGAGGAACTGCGCGAACTGGTAGGGCTCGACTGCCCGGTGCTCGACAACGATGCCCTGGCCGCGCGCGGTCTCGCCGGCGCCGGCTTCCACGGCGGGCTGGAGCTGCCGCTGGGCGTCGGCCTGCATCCGCTGAAATACCTGCGCGGCCTGGCCCGCGCCGCCCTCGACGCCGGGGTAACAGTCTATGGCCACTCCCCGGTCACGGCCCTGCAGCGCGAGGGCGCGGACTTTCTTCTCGTGACGCCGCGCGGACGGTTGAGGGCGCGCAAGGTGATCCTCGCCACCAACGGCTACACCGAAGACGACAGCATGAGGCCGCTGGCCGGCCGCCTCATGCCGGCGCTCTCCAGCATCATCGTCACGAGGCCGCTGAGCGCGGCCGAGCAGAAGGCCCAGGGCTGGACCTCCATGGTGATGTGCGCCGACAGCCGCCGCCTGCTGCATTACTTCCGCCTGCTGCCCGACGGCCGCTTCCTCTGGGGCGGGCGCGGCGGCATCTCCGGCTCGCCGGCGGCGGCGGCGCGCTCGCAGGCCCGCCTGCGCCGCACCTTCGAGCATCACTATCCGGCCTGGCGCCACGTGGAGACGGAATACTTCTGGCGCGGCCTGGTCTGCCTGACCAAGCCGCTGGTGCCTTTCGTCGGCAAGCTGGAAGGCGAGGGGCTCTATGCCGCGCTGGCCTACCACGGCAACGGCGTCTCCTTCACCGCCTGGGCCGGGCGCGCCGTCGCCGCCCAGGTGGCCGGGGCGCAGGGCGCCGAGGCCCTGCCGGCGGTGCTGCGCGCGCCGCTGCCGCGTTTTCCGCTGCCCTTCCTGCGCAAGGCCTACCTGACCGGTGCCTACGCGGTCTACGGCGCGCAGGACGCGCTGACCTGATGCGCGCGGCGGCGCTCCTGCTCGGCCTTTTCTGCTGGGCGGCGCCGGCACTTGCGCTCGAAGATGTGCCGGGCTGGGGCGCCACGCGATGGGGCATGACCGCCGACGAACTGCGCGCGGCGCTCGGGTCGCGGGTGACCGAGCTGCCCGGGCGCTGGGTCTACGGCGGTGCCTATGCCGAGCTGGCGGTGGAAGAGGTCGAGATCGGCGGCCTGACCTTCACCGCCTATCTGCAGATGAATGACCGGACGGAGCGCCTGCAGCAGGTGCTGCTGGAGCGCCGCCGCACGGGGGCGGTGCCGGCGGCCTTCGAGCAGGTCATCGACGCCCTGACGTCACGCTACGGCCCGCCGGCTGAGGATTGCGCCCAGGCCAAGACCGGCGGGCAGCCGCTCGACTACGAAGTCACCTGGCGTTTCCCCACCACGATCCTGCACGCCAAGTTTCTCGACTTCTCCACCACCGCCGTCTTCTCGCGCGATCCCGAGGCCGAGCTCGACCCGCTGGTCATCGAGCGCAAGGTGCGCCGCAACCTCAGGCGCTCTATGCCGCGGCGCATCCTGCTGCGCTTCCACGACGCCGCGCGGGCGGACCTCGATCCGTCCTGCGCTTAGAGGTAGCTGCCCGTCAGCGTGAAGACCTCGCCGCCCAGGCCGAGCTTGAAGCGGGCGAGGCCGCGCTGGCTTTCGGTGTTGAGGCCGCCGAGGTCGAGCCACTGGATGCCGCTTTTCCGCAGTTCTTCGATGCCGTGCCACAGCAGCAGGTTATGGGCCTGGCCGGCGCGCCCGACGCCGCTGGTCCAGGAGGCCATGTAGGTGGCGCTGGCGCCGTGGCGCAGCAGGATGACGCCGGCCACCAGCTTGTCGCCCTGGCGGGCGGAGAGGGAAAGCAGGGCCTTGCCGTCGGCGGCGTCGATGGCGGCGATGAAATCGCCGGGCGGACCGACGAAGCGCTTCTTACGGCGGAAGGTGTCGTAGAGCAGCAGCGCCGCCTGCTTCTGTCGCGCCTTGCCGTCGAGGGAGATGGCAAGGCCCTCGCGCTCGGCCTTGTGCAGGGCCGCGCGCCACTTGCCCTGCAGGCCGGCCAGCAGGGCCTCCGGGCTTTGGCGCAGGTCGAGCCAGGCCGAGGCATAGCCGGTGACGACGCGGCGGAAGCCCAGGGCGTTCAGCAAGGCTTCACTGCGCGGGTCGTCGGGCAGTTCCGGCAGCCAGGAGAGGAAGTCGAGGCGCCGGCCGCGGTAGCGCCGGGCGATGGCGGCGCAGACGGCGGCGCCGCGCGGGTCCCCGAGCGGGTCCCCTGGCGGCTCGATGAGCCACACCGGGCCGCGCAGGATGCGGGTCACGCCGATGTGCCAGTAGGTCTTGCGGTAGGCCTGCACCAGGGCCAGCGGCGTCGAGCCGGCGGCGATGACGTGGCGCTCCATGGTGTAGTTGTGTTGGCCGGCGACCGCCTCGCCGTAGGCCCAGGACTGCTCCAGGCCGCTCCTGCCGGCCCGGCGGTAGAGCTCGTCCCAGGCCTCCCGCGCCGCGGGCTGCCAGGTCAGGTCGTCACCGATATCATCCAGGGAAGCCGCCAGCATGGGCGGCAGTTTCCCGGTTTTCCGCGATCACGGCAACGGCTAGTCTCGCAGCCATGACGGCGGATGGAAGAGACGACGACAAGAACGGCGGGGCCGTGCTGGGCCACGTCATCCCGCGGCGCCGCTTCACGCGCTGGGCGGTCTTCTATTTCCTGCTCTACTTCTGCCTGCCGGTGCTGCTGCTCGGCCTGGCGATCGACCTGGCGCTCTACGCCGTCTTCTCCGGGCTCTTCGGGCGCTGCTACGCCCTCTTCTGCCTTTTCGGCTAGCGCCTTTTCTAATTCGCCGGCCGGCCGGAAGTCTCCAGGGCGCGGCGCCCGGTCGTGGTGAGGGAAACCGAGAAGACCCCCGGGCTCACTTCCTTCTGAAGGATCCAGTGGGCCTGGCGGCACTCCTGCAGGGTGCGCCACAGGATGGTGCCCTCGGCCGACTCCAGCACGGCGATCTCGCCGGACATGCGGAGCAGTTCGAGGACAAGCTGCTGTTGGGGAAGAAGAGCCACGTCTGAGAGGTTTCCTGCAAGGTTGTCGAGACGGCCCGCTTCGTTCGCGGCGACGCCCGCCCTGGGTATGCCGCGCAGGTTACCTGCTTCGCGCGCTCCCGACGAGGGGGGAGGAGTGAGAGGCCGGTTTGCCGCGGCCGACCTCTCTCCTTTGCCTGGTGCCGGAAGGCCGGCACTCAAGTCTGTGGCGTCGGTCGCCTGTTTCCGGGCAAGCGCCGGATCAGTGCTGCACGCCGTCGGCCAGGACTCTACAGAGCTGGCTCACCGCCTCCTGATGACGGTCGTTGCTGATCCGTGTGAAGTTGCGGGCCAGGTCGAGGCACATGCGCTGGCGCTCGTTCAGCCGACTGTCTTCACTGTTCAGCCCTTCGTAGAAGAAGCCGATGTCAACGCCCAGGACCTTGGCGATCTCGAACAGCCGGCCCGCCGACACGCGGTTGATGCCGCGCTCGTACTTGTGGGCTTGCTGATAGGTCACACCGATCATCTCCGCGAGCTGCTGCTGGGTGAGCCCCAGCATGGTACGGCGCTCACGAATGCGCTGACCGACATACTTCTCGACGCTCTGGATGTTTGCAGACACAGTTTCCACTCGATCCCACCGTTGCAGTTGAGGTATGACCCCTTTTTTCATCAACCAGACTAATCATTATGATGCATATCATAATCACTTCATCGAGTAAATAAGACAAAGGGATTTTCGCCAGGATCGTGAGAGCGTTGTGGTGAGGTCCCGGGCCTTGGCCGGCCCCGGATCACCGACGCATCTCCTGAACTCGCGATACTATAATTTAAAAACAAATAGATAGTCCCCCTTTGGGGGGTGTTCGGCGGCACGTTGTCCGCCTTGGTGAAATGAGGGGCCGCTACTTAAACGTATGGCGCTAGGCCGTTGCATCAACCCACGGCGGCATGCTTTCCACAGCTAATCAAACGGAGGTCCGCTCGGGGCGGCCTTCCGCCGCGCGGCGCGGCCATGCCGCCTGTTGCCGCATTGCGTTTATTAGAGGGCGGCGCTCCGGGTCGGTACCAGGGGCAAATTAGAGGCCAACTCCCCATCCGCACTGTGTTTTTTGGTTCCCTGCGACAGCCGAGGTCGCCTGCGCGCGGGACAGCGCCCGCCCGGCCCGCTCGACTGGCTCGGGTCGATCCGCCCCGGTTCCGTATTGCGGGCCGGGCGGGACCGCGGGCACGGGTCCAGGGACAAGAAGGAACGCGTTTTGGACAAGACCATTCAGGCAGACCGCAAGCTGCGGCTCGCCGTCGCGCAGATCGAGGCCGGCCACGGCGACATCGAGGCGAACCTGCAGAAGCACCTCGACGTGATCGACGCCGCCCGCGCCGTCGGGGCCGAGGCGCTGCTGTTCCCGGAACTCTCGCTCACCGGCTACTGCGTCGGCGAGCAGAGCCTGGAACTGGCCATCGCCCGCGACCACGAGTTCATCCAGCGCCTCGCCGCGGCCAGCGGCGACATGTGGACGGTCTTCGGCTTCATCGAGGAAGGCGTGGCCGCCCAGATCCACAACTCCCTGGCGGTGCTGCACCAGGGCAACGTCAGCTTCCTGCACCGCAAGCTGAACCTCGCCACCTTCGGCAAGCTGGAGGAGGGCAAGCACTTCGCCGGAGGGCGCTTTCTGGAGACCTTCAATCTCGGGCCGCGCTGGCGGGCCGGCACCCTGATCTGCGCCGACTGCTGGAACCCCGCGCTGGTGCACCTGGCGGCGGTGCAGGGCGCGACCCTGCTGATGCTGCCCGTGGCCTCGGCCCTCGACGTGGTGGGCGGCGAGTTCGACAATCCGCTCGGTTGGCAGCGGGTGCTGGATTTCTACGCCATGGTCTATGGCATGCCGCTGGCCATGGCTAACTTCACCGGTGTGCAGAACGGCGCCACCTTCTGGGGCGGCAGCCGCATCCTCGACCCCTTCGGCAAGAACCTGGCCGAGGCCGGCGACAAGGAGACACTGATCCACGCCGAGCTGGATTTCCAGGCGGTGCTGGCGGCGCGCTATCACCTGCCGACGCTGCGCGACTCCAACCTGGACCTCATCTACCGCGAACTGGGCCGCCTCACCTGGCAGGTCGGCGTGCCGCCGGAAAGCCGCCCCGTCTAGCATCCCCGTCTAGCATCCCCGTCTAGGGTCAGGACCCATTAATTTCCCGATCTCGAATACGCATGGGGAATGCCGCATTTGTGGTTGCTAAAGATGGCGGTTGGCCCAAATGCGGACATTGGCAATCGATAATAATGTCTAGTTCGCGACATCCGACCTACCGGAACTTTGTGCCAGCAGCGGCCGGCCGCGTTAGCTGAGCCGAATGCCTGCTTCCGTATCGCGCTCCTGACTCCTGGCTCGCTCGCAATGCCTCGCGGGCGGTCAGGTCGGTCTCAGTCAGCGGCACTACTCTCTACCCTCGACGATGTCGCGCATGAAGCCCAGCCGCTCCATGATAGGTGCATCTGAGAACCGGAATAGATCGAACTGCGTCTCAGCCTGAAGCGACCAGGAGACCCAGCTTGGTACAACGAACAGATCGCCCTTCTCCAATCTATTCGTTTCGCCGTTCAGTACCACGGCGCCCGAACCTTGGAATACCTGGAACACGCTCGACCCGACCTCCTGACGCGCAGATGTCTCGACACCTGCCCGCAGACGATGGAACTCACAACGAATCGTCGGCATAACATCGCCGCCATTGGTCACGTTGACGTAACGAATTGCCGCATGACCCTGCTGGATCGTGGCGGGATTGCCCTCGTCCTCCAGCAAAAGCTGCTGGGTCAGGGCGTTGTCGGTGAACTCCCAGCGATATGCGCCGATCGGCGACGACACCGTATCCTGCAACTGCGATAGCGGACGCAGGCCGGGGTGGCACCACAGCCGCTCGCCCTGGCTGTAGTTCGGCGTAGCATTGTCAGTCACCCGGTCCGCGCCGAACTCAAAAAATCCCACGTCCATTTGTTGGCTGAATGGGATATCGAGCCCGTCGATCCAAGCCATCGGCTCGGTTGCGACATTGTGGTGGCCGTGGAACTTCCAGCCCGGCGTCAGCAATAGGTCTCCCCGCGACATGCGTACCGGATCGCCGTTAACCACGGTCCAGACGCCCTCGCCCTCGACGACAAAGCGGAACGCGTTCTGCGAATGGCGATGTTCTGGCGCGTTCTCGCCCGGGCAGAGATACTGGATCGCACACCACAGCGTCGGGGTTATATAAGCGCGTCCACCCAGACCGGGATTGGCCAGGCCAATGGCCCGGCGTTCGCCGCCACGACCAACGGGCACCAGATCACCCGACCGCTCAGCCAGCGGTAGCAAATCCGACCATTTCCAGACATGCGGCACGGCTCTAGGCTTTGGGTGCACAGGCATCAGATCGCCGGTCTGTGTCCAGAGTGGGTTCAGATGACTTTCCTCAAACCCCTTGTAAAGGGCGCGCAATTCTGGCGTGTCCTCGGGTTGCATTGTGTTGTCCATTGCTCTGTCCCTACTGAGGTTTCAGGTGGCATCGGGTTGGCGCGGCGGCGCGGCGTCGGCAAAAGCGGGCAGAGCATCGAGCTCCGAGAATATCCGCGCAATGTTTGGCCAGGTCTCGAGTTGAACGTAATTCCCGATTACTCATCCTCGGTCGATGCCTGTCTCGCTCTCATTGCCGAAATCCTGCCCGACTGGCATTGGCACATCGGGCACGGACCGGATGGGATCCTGCCTTATGCCGCGTTACGCAATCAGATTGGTCTGGACGATGACACGCAGATAAGTATCACGGCAAGCGCACCGACTTTACCGCTTGCGTTGCTCCATGCAGCGGCCAAGGCAATCATAGCCAGTAAACGTCGATAGAACGCCTGTCCCCGCAACCCACCCCCACCCCACGGGGGGCTTTGGGTTCCCAAGGGCGCGGTAATTCACGAATGGCAGCTTGGGGTCATTTTTCCGAATTGTCCGCTCGCAACCTGCTCTAAATGCGACACATTGCGAAAGTCTGCTTTTGGGGTTCCTCTCCTGCGCAACCCTTGATTCAAATGGCCAGGAGGAATTGCCTATGTCTGATCACTACTGGCTTACCGAATCTCAACTGGAGCGTATCCGACCCTACTTCCCACGATCCCACGGCAGGCCGCGTGTCGATGACCGCCTTGTCATCAGCGTGATTATCCACGTCATCCGCAACGGCCTGAGATGGCGGGACGCGCCTGAAGTTTATGGATCGCACAAGACCCTCTACAATCGCTTCGTCCGTTGGTCGCGAATGGGCATCCTTGATCGAATATTCAGTGGGCTGGTATCTGGCAGGACAGAGCCCGACACAGTCATGATTGACGCCACGCACCTGAAAGCTCACCGGACTGCTTGCAGTTTGGCAAAAAAGGGGCTGTTCCCCGCCGTATTGGCCGAACCAAAGGCGGCTTGAACTCCAAGCTTCATGCGCTGTGTGATGACAAAGGAAGACCGATTGTCTTCTGCTTGAGCGAAGGCCAGTTATCGGATCGTGTTGGAGCCAAACTGATCTATCCGGCAATGCCGAATGCCAAAGTCCTGATTGGCGATAAGGGCTATGACAGCAACGAGTTCCGCGATGCACTGAAGGCCCGCAAGATCAAAGCCTGTATCCCGCCGCGATCAAACCGTACCGCACCAAGTACCTACTCCAAGACGCTGTACAAGCAGCGTCACAAAATCGAAAACATGTTCGCAAAGTTGAAAGATTGGCGGCGCATCGCGACCAGATACGACCGCTGTGCACATACATTTATGTCGGCCATCTGCATTGCCGCAACCGTCATCTTCTGGATCAATCAACGAGTCCTGAGCGTAGCATCCCCATCTGCTTCTTCCGCGATGCTTGTGGTAGCTTGCCGGAATGCTGCTGCGTCTTGACAAAGAGGTGAAGGCCATCGCCGCCGGGGGGCTCTCCGCGGCCGAGGTCTATCGCCGCGAGGACCTGCACCGCCGCCGCGCGTCGCGGCCCCTGGCGCAGGGGCTGCTGCACTGCCCGGTCTGCGGGCACAGCGCGGCCGCCTTCCTGCCTTTCGGGCTCGGCGGCCGGCGCAACGCCCTCTGTCCGACCTGCGGTTCGCTGGAGCGCCACCGTTTTCTCTGGCTCTACCTGACACGCCATACGCGGCTGCTGCGCCAGGTGGCGCGGGTGCTGCACACGGCGCCGGAGCCCTGCCTGGAGCCGCGTCTGCGCGCCCTGCCCAACCTGCGCTACCAAAGCCTGGACCTCTTCGATCCGGCGGCCGACGTGCAGGCCGATCTCTGCGACCTGCCCTTCGACGACGGCCACTTCGACCTGCTGCTCAGCAGCCACGTCCTGGAGCATCTGCCCGACGACCGCCCGGCGCTGCGCGAGCTGGCGCGGGTGCTGCGTCCCGGCGGGCGCGCCGTGATCATGGTGCCCTACGATGCGGACCTGCCGGTGACCGAGGAGGGCGGCCAGGTGACCTCCCCGGCCGAGCGCCTGGCCCGCTTCGGCCACCCCTACCACTACCGCAACTACGGCGCCGACTTCCCGGCGCGTCTGGCGGCGGTCGGCTTCGAGGTGACGCCGGTGCGCGTGAAGCGCCTGCTGACGCCGCAGCGGCGGCGCTTCCACCGCCTCAACGACAACTTCCTCTTCGACTGCCGGCGGTGCCGATGACAGCCGCGCCCGCTCTGCGCCGCCGCCCGCGGCGGGTGGCCAGAGAGGTCATTGTCCTGCGGCGGCATCCGGGTATGCTGTCGCCCCGAAGGGCCGATGAAGTGAGGGTTTCGGGCGCGTGAACAGCGGGTCGAATGGAGGAAAGGCCGCCGGGATGAACCCGGGGGCAGGGGCCAGGCACAGCGGCGAGGCGCGCCAGAGCTTCGCCTTCCTGCTGCTGCCGCAGTTCTCCATGCTGGCCTTCAGCTCCGCGGTGGAGCCGTTGCGCGCGGCCAACCGGCTGTCGGGCGAAGCGCTTTACGACTGGCGCATCCTCACCGCCGACGGCCGGCCGATCAATTCCTCCAGCCGCATGCACCTGCTGCCCGACGGCGGCCTGGACGACGTCGGGCGGCCCGACTTCCTCATCGTCGTGGCCGGCCTGGAGGTGCAGCGCCTGCGCGAGCCCAGCGTCATCGCCGCCCTGCGCCGCCTGGCGCGCAGCGGCTGCCGCCTGGGGGCACTGTCGACGGGCAGCTACCTGCTGGCCTGGGCCGGGCTGCTGGACGGCTTCCGCTGCACCGTGCACTGGGAGAACCTGGACGCCTTCCGCGAGGACTTTCCGGATCTGGAGGCCACCGGCGAACTTTTTGAAGTCGACGGCGCGCGGCTGACCTGCTCGGGCGGCACCGCCTCCATGGACATGGTCCTCAGCCTCATCGCCGAGACCCACGGCCGCGACCTGGCGGCGCAGGTGGCCGAGCAGTTCATTCACGAGCGCATCCGCGACACCCACGACCATCAGCGCATGAGCCTGCAGGGACGTCTCGGCATCAGCCATCCCAAGCTGCTGCAGGTCGTCTCCCTGATGGAGGAGCATCTGGAGGAGCCCCTGGCGCGGGCCGAGCTGGCGCGCCGGGCCGGGCTCTCCACGCGCCAGCTGGAGCGGCTGTTCCGCCGCTACCTGGGGCGCACGCCGACCCGCTATTACCTGGAGCTGCGCCTGCATCGCGCCCGCGCGCTGCTGACCCAGACGGCCATGTCGGTCCTCAACGTGGCGCTGGCCTGCGGCTTCGTCTCGGCCTCGCACTTCTCCAAGTGCTACCGCGAGTTCTTCCACAAGATGCCGCGCGAAGAACGCCAGCAGGCCGAGAAGCGCGCACCCCAGCCGGGTCCGCTGCAGCCCGAAAGCGCGCGCCTGCCCAAGGGCGGCTGACTCTTCTTTTCAGGAACTGGAAGGGTGGCCGGAGTCTAGACGGCCAGACGCACGAAGGTGGCGTCGTCGGGCAGGATCTCCGGCTCGCCGCCGGCCTTGCGGTAGATGTCGCTGCCCAGCAGCGCGGCGTCACGGTGCCCGCTGAGGCTGGTCTGCGGCATGGCGGCCTGGGGTCGGCCTGCCGCGGCCTGCTGGCCCAGCACCTGCACCATGAAGGGCATGGAACTGAGGCGCGAGAAGTTGATGAGGCGCCCGCTGGCCGTCTCGCTGCGCGCCGGGGCGGTCCCCGTCTGGCGACGATCTTCGCCGGTCCTGCGGTTGTCCGCCCGGCGCTGATTGTCCGCGCGCGCGTTGCCGAGCTGCTCGCGCGCCTGGCGCTCGTCGATGGTGGATTGCTGGAACTCCGGCCGGCCCTGCCGGATCGCCTTGGCCGCCAGCACCGGCTGCACCCGCTGTTCGCCCTGGTCCGGCAGGGCGACAGCCGTCGCGCCCGGCGAAGCGCCGGGGGGCGGGAGAAGCTGTAGCCTTGGAACGGTGGTCATACCAGGGGTTTCCCAGGGGCTCCACGGAGTTCTATTTCTAGCCTCTACAATAGATGCATGCTGTGAAAAATTTATCAAGCATTGAATCTATTATGGTTTAAAAATTAACTAAATAAATTCACCATATTTTCTGTGACTTTATAGTGATTGCTCTCTTTTACAAACTATACACCATGGATGTTGTTCGGATGGCAAGGTTCCTCCGGCAGTATTTCATCCTTCATTAAGGGCCGCCTGTCACATTCGTTTAGGTTCGGGCATCGAGAGATGCCCCGGTCGGCTGGAACCCCGGGTTCATCCTCAGGGGTTCGACTTCAGGTAGGAGAGCGGAGCCGTGACCAAGTCCACCGTCGACAAAGCGCTCGTCGACAAAGCCCCCGGCGGTAAAGCCAGGACGAGGGACGATTGCCTGCAGACGCTGGCGCGCCTGGAGACGGCAATCCGCGCCTCCGGCGACGTGGTCTATGAATGGGACTTGGCGACCGACGAGATTATCTTCCGCGGCGACACCACCTCTCTCTTCGATAGCGAGGGTAAGGCCATGCCGCGCAGCGGCGAGGAGATGCAGGCGCGCGTCAGTCCCGAAGACGTGCCGCGCCGCCGCCGCGCCCTTTCCGACCACTTCGCCGGCACCTGCGACTACGACTGCGAGTTCCGCCTGCGCACCCGGCAGGGCGAATTTCAGTGGCTGCACGACCGCGGCGCCGTGGAATACTCCCCGGCCGGCACGCCGGCGCGCATGTCCGGCGTCATCCGTCTGGTGACCCTGCGCAAGCAGCAGGAAGAGCGCCTGGAATACCTGGCGAACTTCGACGACCTGACCGGCCACTTCAACAAGGTGCGCCTGCGCGAGGCGCTGGAGCACGCCCTGGCGCAGTCGATGCGCTTCGGCCAGTCCGGTGTCTACATGGTGATCGGCGTCGATCACCTGGACCGCATCAACACGGGCTACGGCTACGAGACCGGCAACGCGGTGCTGGTCGAGCTGGGCCGCCGCCTCGACAATTACCTGCGCGCCGCCGACGTTATCGGCCGCCCCGGCGGCGACTTCTTCGGCGCGATCCTCAGCGCCTGCTCCGAGGACCACGCGCAGATCGCCGCCGAGCGCGTGCTGCAGTCGATGCGTGACAATCCCATCACCGTCGGCGCCGACCAGGTGCATGTGACGGTCTCCATCGGCGCGGTGGTCATTCCGGCCCAGTCCAAGACTGCCGTCGACGCCATGACCAAGGCCGAAAGCGCCATGCAACAGGCCAAGTCCGCGGGCCGCGACTGCCTGCGCTTCTTCGCCCTCTCCGAGGAGCAGCGCCAGGGCTACCGCGCCAGCATGGACATCGGCGAGGAAGTGCAGCTGGCGCTGAAGGAAAACCGCATCGTCCTGGCCCATCAGCCGGTGGTCGACGCGGGCTCGCACAGGGTGACCTACTACGAGTGCCTGGTGCGCATGTACGACCGCGACGGCAAGCTGGTGCCGGCGGCGCAGTTCGTGCCGGCCATCGAACAGCTCGGCCTCATGCGCTCCATCGACAACCGCGTGCGCGACCTGGCGATTCTCGAGCTGGAGCGCAATCCCCAGGTCTCCCTGGCGATCAACATCTCCGGCCTCACCGCCACCGAGCGCTCCTGGTTCCGCGGCCTGGTGGCGCGGCTGAAGGAGCGCCGCGACATCGCCAAGCGGCTGATCGTGGAAATCACGGAGACCGCGGCCCTGCAGGACATCGACGAGACCTCGCGTTTCGTCTCGGCGCTGCGCGCGCTGGGCTGCAAGGTGGCGCTCGACGACTTCGGCTCGGGCTTCACGACCTTCCACCATCTGAAGGCCCTGACGGTCGACGTGGTGAAGATCGACGGCTCTTTCGTGCGCGACATCACGACGGACACGGAAAACCAGATCTTCATTCACAACCTGATGGCGCTGGCGCAGGCGCTGGGCGTCTCCACCGTCGCCGAGTGCGTGGAAACGCGCGAGGACGCCGACTATCTCTCCAAGGCCGGCATCGACCTGCTGCAGGGCTACTACTTCGGGCGTCCGGAAATCGATGGCCACCTGCGCGACGCCCAGCAGCCGGCCGCGCTGCTGGCCGCCGCGACCTTGGGCGCCGCCGGGGGCGACTGAGCCGCCGCCGGACCGGCCGTCGGCCGGACTATCTTCCGCCGATCAGGGCTTGTCTTTGTTGAGGGTGTCGATCTGCTTCTGCAGCAGGTCGATCTGCGCCTTCAGGGCGTCGAGGGATTCCTTGGCCTGGCCGCCCGCGGGCGTCTCGCCGCCGGCCTGGGGCGCGGCGCTGCCTTCGCCCGCCGGGCCTTCGTCCCCCTTGCCCTCGGCGCCGCCGAAGGGCGAGAACATGCGCATCGCGCTTTCGAAGAGCGCCATGTTCTGCTTGCTCATTTCCTCCAGGTTGCTGAAGGGGAACATGCCGCCGAAGGTTTCCTGCATCGACTGGCGCATGCGGTCCTGGTTCTGGGAGAAGGCGCCCATCATGTGCTCCAGGTACTGCGGCACCATCCATTGCATGGAATCGCCGTAGAAGGAGATCAACTGCCGCAGGAAGTTGATGGGCAGCAGGTTCTGCCCCTTCGATTCCTCTTCGACGATGATCTGCGTCAGCACCGAGCGCGTGATGTCGTCGCCGGACTTGGCGTCGTAGACGACGAAGTCGACGTTGTCCTGGACCATCTGACAGAGGTGGTCCAGCGTCACGTAGCTGCTGGTCGCTGTGTTGTAGAGGCGGCGGTTCGCGTATTTCTTGATGGTGATCGGCCCGCTGCCGTCACCCTGCTTCTTGCCGTTCTTTTCGGTGCCAGCCAAGTTCCAATGCCTTTCCCGTCGTTCGCATTTTCGTTCCGCCTTCCGGTTATCCGGCGCGGCGCCCTGCAGCGAGCTCTGCGAATGCGTGTTCCCTTGCGGTACCGGCCTCCGGCATTCTCCGGGAGGCACTTCCCTGATCGGTTCTTCCCGCTCCCGGCAGAAGGGGGCTGAGATCGTCGCCTTGCCGGCCCGCCAGAGGCCCGGAAATGCCGGAATTGATTACCGCATGTGCTAAGGGGATATTGCTGCGCCGCGTCACACACTGTCAACGTCTAGTCTCTCAGCGCGCCAAGGGGCGCGTTTTGGGCCGATTTCTGGACCATTTTCGCCCGCCGCCCGCGCCGCCCGCTGGCCAGGGCGCGGCGCGGGCCGCTATACTCCGCCCCGAAAACGGGAACAAGGCAGCCGGGAAGCGGGCGGCCGGGAAGGGCGCATGGCCAAGGACAAGCAGGCGGAACCACCCGAGGAGCTGGAAGAACTGGCGCGGCGCTACGTCGACCTCTGGCAGGACCAGATGACCGCTCTGGCCGCCGACCCGGAGTTCGCGGAATCCTTGCAAAAGGTCATGGCCGCCATGGGGGTGGCCGCCAGCGGCCTGCCGGCCATGTGGTCGGCCTGGCCCGCCGCCATGTCGACGCTGATGAGCGCCGCCCAGCCCGGCACCCAAATGGGGATGACGAATCCGCAGGGACAAGAGACAGATGACAAGCCAACAGGCGGAAAGCAGAACGGAAGTGGGCAGGCCGCCGGGCCGGGGGGCGCCGAGGCTGGGGCCGAGGCCGCTGCCGCTGCACCTCATGGCGGCGGGGCTGACCTGGGCGTCCTCGAGGAGCGCCTTGCCGCTCTGGAGCAACGGATCCGTAGCCTGGAAGGGGGATCTGGGCGCGCGCGCGGAGGCGCTAAGGCAAAGTCTAAACGGGACTGAGCCCGCCGCTTTCGCGGCGGCGGTGGAGCGCGAGGTGACCGGCCGCATGGCGGCGCTGGCCGCCGGGCTGGAGGCCTACCGCCACCATCCCTATCACCGTGACCTGCCGGACCCGCCGGTGCTGTGGCAGGAGGGCTCCTGCCGCCTGCTCGACTACGGCGCCCTGCCGGAGCTGGAAGGGGCGGCCGCCGAGGCAGGCGGTCCCAGCGTCCTGGTGGTGCCCTCGCTGATCAACCGGGCCTACGTGCTGGACCTCACCGCCGAGCGCTCGTTCCTGCGCTGGCTGGCCCGCCAGGGGCTGCGGCCGCTGCTGATGGATTGGGGGCGTCCCGGCGCCGAGGAGCGCGGCTTCACCCTGACCGACTACATCGCCGGGCGTCTGGAGCGCGCGCTCGACGCCCTGCGCGCCGAGGAGAAGGGCCGGGCGCCGCTGGTCATGGGCTACTGCATGGGCGGCCTGCTGGCATTGGGACTGGCGCTGCGCCGCCAGCACGATCTCGCCGGTCTGGTCCTGCTGGCGACGCCCTGGGACTTCCATGCCGAGAACGCGCCGCACAGCCGCATGGCCGCCGCCACCCTGCCGCTGGCGGCGCCGCTGCTGGAGCTCTCGGGGGAGATGCCGGTCGATTTGCTGCAGGCCCTCTTCGCCAGCCTGGATCCGCATCTGGTCGTGCGAAAATTTCTCGCCTTCGGGCGTCTCGACCCCGACAGCCCCAAGGCGCGCGACTTCGTTGCGCTGGAGGATTGGCTGAACGACGGCGTGCCGCTGGCCGCGCCGGTGGCGCGCGAGTGCCTGGGTCAGTGGTACGGCGAGAACGCGACCGCCGCCGGCCGCTGGCGGCTCGCCGGGTCCGTGGTCGACCCCGGCCGGCTCAGCTTGCCGACGCTCTGCGTCGTTCCCGCCCAGGACCGCATCGTGCCGCCTGCCTCCGCCATGGCGCTGGCCGAGGCCATTCCGGGCGCCGAGTGTCTGTGCCCGGAAGCGGGCCACATCGGCATGGTGGTCGGCGCGCGGGCGGAGAAGGCGGTGTGGCAGCCGCTGCTGACCTGGATCAAGGCGCGGGCCGCGCGGGCCGGCTAAACCGCCGATGAAATCATTGTCATCGTAGAGTCCCCAGGCGCGGCTTGCACCGGCGGGTCGTCTGTTCTTATATCGGGGCTGAGATCGATAAATCAGCGCGCAGGGCCGCCACCGGGCGTTCGTCTGTGCTAATGCGGCCCGCCGCGTCCAGATGCGGCGGTTCCTGTCCGCCACAAGGGAGATATCCGAAGATGACCGATGTCGTAATCGCAGGTGCTGCCCGTACCCCCGTTGGCGCTTTCAGCGGGGGCCTGTCCTCCGTTGCGGCCTCCTACCTCGGCGCCGTCGCCATCAAAGAGGCGATGAAACGCGCCAAGGTCGAGGCGGCGGAGGTCGACGAGGCGATTCTGGGCCAGATCCTCACCGCCGGCGCCGGTCAGAACCCGGCCCGCCAGGCCGCCGTCGAGGCCGGCATCCCCTACGAGAAGACCGCCTACCAGATCAACCAGCTCTGCGGCTCCGGCCTGCGCGCGGTGGCCATCGGCTCCCAGGCGCTTCTGACCGGCGATTCCAAGGTCGTCGTCTGCGGCGGCCAGGAGAGCATGAGCCAGGCGCCCCACGTGGCCCATCTGCGCAATGGCCAGAAGATGGGCGACCTGAAGATGGTCGACTCCATGATCAAGGACGGCCTCTGGGATGCCTTCAACGGCTATCACATGGGCAACACCGCCGAGAACGTCGCCAAGCAGTGGCAGATCACCCGCGAGGAGCAGGACGCCTTCGCCGCCGCTTCGCAGAACAAGGCCGAGGCCGCGCAGAAGGCCGGGCGCTTCACCGAGGAGATCGTTCCCGTCACCATCAAGACCCGCAAGGGCGACGTGGTGGTGGAGAGCGACGAGTATCCGCGCCATGGCGTGACCGCCGAGTCCCTGGCCGGCCTGCGTCCGGCCTTCGACAAGGAAGGCTCGGTGACCGCCGGCAACGCCAGCGGCATCAACGACGGCGCCGCCGCGGTGGTGCTGATGTCGGGCGAGGATGCCGCCGCGCGCGGCGTTGCCCCGCTGGCCCGCATCGTCTCCTGGGCGACCTGCGGCGTCGATCCGGCGATCATGGGCACCGGCCCCATCCCTTCCAGCCGCCGCGCCCTGGAAAAGGCCGGCTGGTCCGTCGACGACCTCGACCTGGTGGAGGCCAACGAGGCCTTCGCGGCCCAGGCCCTGGCGGTGAACAAGGACATGGGCTGGGATCCGGAGAAGGTGAACGTGAACGGCGGCGCCATCGCCCTCGGTCACCCCATCGGCGCTTCGGGCGCGCGGGTGCTGGTCACCCTGCTGCACGAGATGGCCAAGCGCGACGCCAAGAAGGGCCTGGCCACGCTGTGCATCGGCGGCGGCATGGGCATCGCCATGTGCGTCGAGCGTGATTAAGGGGAGCGTGATTAAGCGGGAGCGCGACTGGGGACGGGTGAAGAAACCGTCACCCGCGACGACGTGACGCTGGGCGGCCTTGCCGTGTTGCGGTATTTATGACGCGCAGAGCGGCCCGCCTTCAAGAGGGGCGGGCCGTTTTGCTGTTTGCCGGAAGCGGCCGCGGCCCCGAAGGGCGCATTGGCGGTAGCGGTGAGCAAAATGTTGGTTTTTTGCACTTGGGCAGCGGTGCAGCAGTTGGCGGTGTGGTTGTTCCGTGATTTGATTAGGTATGGCAACCAGACCGTCGTTCTAGACGGCTACGAACAGTCAAACGGGGAGGCTAGAATATGGCGCGCGTGGCTCTGGTGACAGGGGGAACCCGAGGGATCGGCGAGGCGATTTCCAGGGGATTGAAAGAGGCCGGCTTCACGGTCGCCGCCACCTACGGCGGCAACGACGAGGCGGCGAACAAGTTCAAGGAAGAGACCGGCATCCACGTCTTCAAGTGGGATGTCGGCGATTTCGATGCCTGCAAGGCGGGCATCGCCAAGGTCGAGGCGGACCTGGGCCCCGTCGACGTGCTGGTCAACAACGCCGGCATTACCCGCGACGGCACCCTGCACCGCATGACCCCGGAGAATTGGCGCGCGGTCATCTCCACCAATCTCGACTCGCTGTTCAACATGACGCGTAACGTCATCGAGGGCATGCGTGATCGCAACTACGGGCGCATCATCTCGATTTCCTCGATCAACGGCCAGAAGGGCCAGTTCGGCCAGGCGAACTATTCCGCCGCCAAGGCCGGCGTCTTCGGCTTCACCAAGGCGGTGGCCCAGGAAAGCGCCGCCAAGGGCATCACGGTCAACGCCATCGCGCCGGGCTACATCGGCACCGAGATGGTCCGCGCGGTGCCTGAAGAGGTGCTGAACACCAAGATCCTGCCCCTCATCCCGGTCGGCCGCCTGGGCGAGCCGGAGGAGATCGCGCGCTGCGTGGTCTTCCTGGCCGGCGAGGACGCGGGCTTCATCACCGGCGCCACGCTGACCGCCAACGGCGGCCAATACATGGCCTGAGGCGGGAGATGAGCGGCGATAGGCAGACCACCTATCCGCCGCTCAACACCCCGAAGCCGCTGGCCGAGAACGTCTGGGTCGTCGACGGCCCGGCCATTCGCTTCGGCCTCGGCTGGCTGAAGCTCAGCTTTCCCACCCGCATGACGCTGCTCCGCCTGGCGGACGGCGGGCTCTTCCTCCATTCGCCGACGGCGCTGTCCGACACCTTGCGCGCCGAGATCGGGAAGCTGGGCCCACCGCGCTGGATCGTCGCGCCGAACCGCATCCACTACTGGTGGGTGCCGGACTGGCACGCCGCCTTTCCGGAGGCTGAGGTCTACCTGGCCCCGCGCGTGCGCGAGCAGGCCGGCGGGCGCATCGACTTTCCGGCGCGCGAGCTCGAGGCCGCCCAGGGCTATCCCTGGGACGGCGAGATCGCCACCTTGCCGATACCCGGCAGCTACATGACCGAGGTTGTCTTCTTCCACCGCCCCAGCCGCAGCCTGGTCCTGACCGACCTGATCGAGAACTTCGAGCCGCGGAAACTCGGCTTCGTCATGCGCCGGCTGACGCGCTGGGCCGCCATCCAGGACCCCGACGGCCAGATGCCCCGCGACATGCGGCTGACCTTCAAGGGGCGGCGGGCGGAGTTGCGCCGGGCCGTCGAGACCATGATCGCCTGGGACCCGCAGCGCATTATCCTGGCGCATGGGCGCTGCTACGATCGCGACGGCGCGGGCGAATTGCGCCGCGCGTTTCGTTGGCTGCTGGACTGATATGAGGGAGAAAACCCATGCTTCGAGGATCCTGCCACTGCGGCGCCGTCACCTTCGAACTGGTCCGTCCGCCGGAGTGGCGCAACGAATGCAATTGCTCGATCTGCCGCCGCCTCGGCACCCTGTGGGGCTATTACCGCGAGGAAGAGGTGACCTTCACCAGCGGGGCCGATGCGACTGAGACCTATGTCTGGGGCGATCGCTCGCTGGCCTTCCACCGCTGCCGCACCTGCGGCTGCACCACCTATTGGCGCCGCCTGGGCTCGACGCCTGAGAGCCGCATGGGCGTCAACACCCGCCTGCTGGAGCCGGAGGATGTCGCGGGCATCCGCATCCGCCACTTCGACGGCGCGGACAGCTTCCGCTATCTGGACTAAAATGGCCGCGGAAAAGAACCGGGAGAAAAGCTCATGCCCCTGGGGCAGCTCATCGAATACGAGGACGCGAGCGACGAGGTGCGCGCCGTCTACGACGACATCATGGCGACCCGCAAGTCCGACTGGGTGAACAACTTCTGGAAGGCCCTGGCCCAGGACCCGCAGACCCTGAGGCGCACCTGGGAAAGCGTGAAGCAGGTCATGGCGCCGGGCGCGCTCGACCCGCTGACCAAGGAGATGCTCTACATCGCCGTCAGCGTCACCAACAACTGCGAGTACTGCATCACCTCCCACACCGCCGGCGCCATCCAGAAGGGCATGACCGACGAGATGCTGAACGAGCTGCTGGCCGTGGTCGGCATGGCCAACGAGACCAACAGCCTGGTCAACGGCTACCGGGTGCCGCTCGACGAACGCCTGCGCGCCCTGGCCCACGGCGAAGCGGACTAGGCTTCACGTGAACGACTATCCCAACCGTCCGCTCATCGGAGTCGGCGTCGTGGTCTTCAAGGACGGCCGCGTGCTGCTGATCCGCCGCGGCAAGCCGCCGCGCGAGGGCCAGTGGTCGCTGCCCGGCGGCCGCCAGCGCCTGGGCGAGCGCGTCGAGGAAACCGCGCGCCGCGAGGTGGCCGAGGAGGCGGGCATCGAGGTCGAGGTCGGCCCTCTGGTCGACGTGGTGGACTCCATCACCCGCGACGGCCAGGGCGCGGTGCAGTACCACTACACCCTGGTCGATCTGCTGGCCGAGTGGCGTGCGGGCGAGGCCGCGGCGGGCCACGACGCCGCGGAGGTCGCCTGGGCCGACCCGGCGGACCTCGCGCCCTACGATCTCTGGGACGAGACCCGGCGCATCATCGCGCTGGCGATGGAGAAACGGACGGCTGCCGGCTCAGAATGAGATCTTCGCCCAGGGATGGGCGCGCTGCTCGAAGACCGCCTTTTCGGGTTTCGGGAAGGTCGGATCGCCGAAGGTGCCGACCGCCACGGCGAACCAGTCCGGACGGAGCTCCGGCTCCCAATAGACTGTTCCGCCGCAGTCCGGGCAGAAGTGGAAGGTGAGCCCACGCCCGCTGTCGCCGAGGCGCCGCGTGGTCTTCTCGCTGCCCTCCGGCCTGGCCGCTTCACGCTTGAAGAACGCGCTGAGGCCGAAGGCGCTGCCGGTGCGCCGCTGGCAGTCGAGGCAATGACAGAGCGCGACCAGCTCCGGGTCGCCCTCGCAGACGATCCGAAGCTGGCCGCAGGCGCAGGAGGCGGTGCGTGTGTTCATCGGCTTCTTCTCTCCTCGGAGATCGGGGAAACACTAGCGAAACATCTGGCCGCTTGCCATCGTCGCGGCCGGCGGCTATCAGCGCCCCATGACTAGCGTGGCTCCAGATCCAGCGCTCGCGGCGCGGCGGTTTAAGGCGACGGCGATCGGCGGTATCGCCGTGCTGCTGTGGGCGCTGCTGGCGCTTTTCACCACCGGGGCGGCGGGCATTCCGCCGTTCCAGCTGCTGGCCATGACCTTCGCCGTGGCCTTCGCCGTCAGCCTTGCCGTGCTGGCGACGCGGGGGCGGCGCGCCTTCGCCGCCTGGCGCCAGCGGCCGGCGGTCTGGGCCCTGGGAGTCGGCGGGCTCTTCGGCTACCACTTTTTCTACTTCGTCGCCCTGGGCAACGCGCCGGCGGTGGACGCCAGCCTCATCGCCTATCTCTGGCCGCTGCTCATCGTGGTCTTCTCGGCGCTGCTGCCCGGCGAGCGGCTGCGCTGGTTCCACCTGGCGGGCGCGGCCATGGGCCTCATCGGCGCCGGGCTGCTGGTGACCAAGGGCGGCTCGCTGGCCTTCGATGCGCGCTACAGCCTGGGCTACCTGGCCGCGGTGGCCTGCGCGCTCACCTGGTCCAGCTACTCCGTCACCAACCGCCGCTTCGGCGCGGTGCCGACCGAGGTGGTGGGCGGCTTCTGCGGCGCCGTGGCGCTGCTCGCTCTGCTCTGCCACCTGGCGCTGGAGACCACGGTGACGCCCCAGGGCCTGCAGTGGCTGGCGGTGCTGGGCCTCGGTCTCGGACCCGTCGGCGCCGCCTTCTTCGTCTGGGACTACGGCACCAAGCACGGCAACATCCAGGTGCTGGGCGCGCTTGCCTACGCCGCGCCGCTGCTCTCCACGCTGATCCTCATTGGCTTCGGCCAGGCCGAGGCGACCTGGCAGGTGGGCCTCGCCTGCCTGCTGATCGTCTTCGGCGCCGTCCTGGCGTCCAAGGAAATGCTGCTGCGCCGCCGGCGCGCGGGCTAGATCAATCCTCGATCAGGAGTTTTCACCTGAGCGGGGATAGATTGATCTAGCTTGAAAGGGTAGAGCGACTTGTCCGCGTCCGCCCGGACGCGGGTTGCTCTAGCGCCTGCCCCGTAGGCTCATCGGCTGCCAGTCCGGCGGCGCCATCTCGAAACCCTCGAACTGGAAGGCCGGGGCCACGGTGCAGCCGCAGAGCGTCCAGGCGCCCAGGCTGCGCGCGCCCTGCCAGGCCTGGGCCGGGACCACCACCTGCGGGCGCTGGCCGACGGTCACCTCGGGACCCAGGCGGTGGGTCGCGGCCTCGCGCCCGTCCTCGGAGATCGTCAGCTCCAGCGGCGCGCCGGCATACCAGTGCCAGACCTCCGCCGCGTCGACCCGGTGCCAGTGCGAGACCTCGCCGGCCTGCAGCAGGTAATAGATCGCCGTCGAGGCGCCGCGCGCCGCCTCGTCCTCTCCCAAGGTGACGGGGTCGCGGAAGGTCTCGCGGAAGTGGCCGCCTTCCGGGTGCGGCTGCAGGGCCAGCTCGCGGATGATGTCGGCGGCGGAGAGGGCGTCCGTGGCGTCCGGCATGGGGCGGATCCTTGCTTGTTAACCCACGGTTAACCATAGCAGATCGCCCATTCCCGCACGCCAGCGCCCTGTGCTAAGTTATCCACACCATGTGGCATGACGTTGTCGATCTGCGGGAATTCTACGAGACCCGCCGCGGCCAGGTGGCGCGCCATATGGTGCGCCGCGCGGTGCGCTCGGTCTGGCCGGACGTGACCGGCCAGAGCGTGCTCGGCCTGGGCTTCGCCACACCCTACCTGCGCCAGTTCAAGAGCGAGGCCGAGCGGACCATCGCCTTCATGCCGGCTTCCCAGGGGGTCATGCACTGGCCGCCGGAGGGCCCGGGGCTGGTCAGCCTGGTGGAGGAGACCGAGCTGCCGCTGCCCGACTACTCGGTCGACCGGGTGCTGCTGGTGCACGGCCTGGAGAACAGCGAATCCCTGCGCGGCCTGCTGCGCGAGATCTGGCGCGTGCTGACCGGCGACGGTCGGCTGCTGGTGGTGGTGCCCAACCGCCGCGGCATCTGGGCGCGCTCCGACCGCACGCCGCTGGGCTGGGGCCATCCCTACAGCGGGGCCCAGCTCTCCCGCGTGCTGCGCGAGAACATGTTCATTCCGGCGCGCACCGAGCGGGCGCTCTACGTGCCGCCGATCGCCAACTTCACCTTCCTGCGCTCCGCCCCGGCCTGGGAGCGCATGGGCGCGCGCTTCTTCCCCACCTTCGCCGGCGTGGTGATGATCGAGTCCGGCAAGCAGCTCTATGCCGGCACCATGGCCCCCGCCAAGCAGCGCAAGTTCCGCCGCCCGGTGGTGGTGTCTTTCCCGCAGGCCGCCGGTCGGCTGCACCGCGAAAAGTCACCGAACTGAATCAGCGGGACGATTGAACCTTACTTCCGGCCCTGCGACGCGCTGCAATGTCCGGAAAAATTCACCCCGCGGCTTGGATCGGTTTTCAGAACCGGGATCGGCCGGTTACGGGCGCACACGCCATCGTGCGCAGGCATAACTTCAACCGAATAGATGCGGTTGATGCTTGCTCGCCTTGAATTCAGTGATTTCGTACTTGGCCACCCCGTTCTGTTGGAAGGGGTCCTCCGCCAAATGATCCTCCAACTCCGACTTGGTAGGGGACATCGCGATGATCACTCCGCCGGTACGAGGAACCTTTGCTCCAGATGCCAGAAACAGGCCAGATGCATAGCTTTTGTCGAGGAAGTCGATGTGTGCGGGTACATGTTGGTCGACTTCGCTTAACGGGACGATATAGGTGAGATCCACCACATAAAGGGATCTGACTTCAGACACTTCTGTCTCCTGTTTTGGCTTGAACTATGACGCAGCAGGTTTCATTGCCGAGGCTTGATAAAGCGGGAGAGCGCCTCTTCGCCATCTTCGCCGGCATGGTGATGATCGAGCCGGGCAAACAGCTCTACGCCGCTACCTTGAAGTCGGTCAAGCAGCACAGGTAACGCCGACCGGTGTTGGTCTCCTTCCCGCGGGCCGCCGGTCGGATGCATCGCGACCTGTCCGAGGAGTCCTGACCCTCAACCTGCCTGACCTGCATTGACGGAGCGACCTACTGCCGCTGCGGTGCCCTGCGCTGCGGCTGGGGGTCGCGTTGCGGCGTCGTGCGCCTGGCGGCGCCGCCGCAGTCCAGCTTCACGTTCACGCGGATCGCGAAGGTGTTGTCCTCGTCGCTCTCGTCGACCTGTTTGTCGGCGTCCATGACCACGCGGATGACGCTGAGGCCGCTGGGCAGGTCCAGCGTGAAGCTGCGCCAGCCGTCGGTCTGCTTGGGCGCCAGGTTGTGGGCCGACTGGTCGATCGTCGCCGAGCCGCGGTAGACCCTGTTCTTGAAGGGCCCGCTCTGGACGTCGCCCTTGTTGAAGGGACGGTAGCCGGCCTGGGTGAAGCGGCAGAGGTTGCGGTCCGGCCCCACGCCGGTGGCCGCGGCGAGCTGCGGCTTGTCGATCACCACGGTCGAGCCCCAGGGGTTGGGGCCGCCGGCCAGCACGAAGCCCAGGGTCGTGCCCATGATGTCGGCCTTGAGGCCGCTGGTGAGGCCGGCGCGCGGCAGCGCCGGGATCTGCGCCTGCTGGCGCGGCGGCGCCGGATCGCGGGCCGCGGCCAGGCCGCCGGGCTGGATCGCGGCGGTGCCGGGCTGGGGCGGTTTGGGCTGCATCTGCAGCGCCTTGGGCCCGCCCAGGGCGACCTGCGGCTGGCAGGTGACGTTATAGCTGTCGAAGGCGGAGACCACCTGGTTGGAGCCATCGGGCTTGGAGACCACTAGGCGCGCCGCGCCCTTGTGGACGTTATCCGGGTCCTGCTGGCCGGCCACCTGGCCCGGCGTCGCGGGCCCGCCGCTGCCGGGGAAGACCGGCTCCTCGGGCTGCTGCTGGATGGCGAGGCCGCCGCCGGGCTGGGTCATCACCACACCGCCGCCGCCGCTGCCGCCGCCGGAGGGCGCGGCGGGCAGGGGGATCGGAATGGGCAACTGCAGCACCTTGGAATAGGTGCCGCCCGCGGCAACGAGGCTGCTCTGGGACCAGTGCGAGGCCGTGCCGTTGTCGAACTCCAGGCGGTAGCGGAAGGCGCCGGGGCCGTTGCCCTCGACGATGGCCTGGCCGGTGAGCTGCAGGGGGCAGCTGCCGGTCAGGGTGCCGGGCACGATGTTGAAGGCCGCCTCGCTCAGCTGATAGCCGCTCGAATAGGCGCCCTGGTAGTTGGTTTCCGGCGCCACCGCCTCGGCGATCTGCGGATCGCCCTTGCAGCGCACTTTGAAGGGGATGGGGATCTCGTGCAGCGCGCCGCCGCCGGTAAAGCCCACGGCCAGCCTGGCAATCATCGGCGTGCCGTTGGTGGTGAAGCCTTCGGCCAGCAGGTCGTGCAGGGAGGCGCCGCCGTTCAACAGGCTCTGGCGCGTAGTGTGGCAGACGCCGGTGACGTTCTGGTAGATGCCGGGCGCGACGTCGATCTCGCCCAGCGGCGGGGTCAGGGTCGCGTACTTGGGGCCGCTGCTGAGCAGCTCCGGCACCACGTTGGAAGCCACGTAGCCGGCGGTGATGCCGACCACCGCCTCGCAGAGGTTGCCGTCGCAGTTGTCCTGGGCCGGCGGCTCGGGCAGCGAGGCCGGCTTGATCTGGACGAGGATGTAGTTGAAGGCCGCCGGCGGCTCGTTCCACGTCGCTTCCATGGAAAAGCGCCAGGGCACCACCGCCGTGTCCACCTGGCTCCAGTTGCCGGCGTTGTCCAGGCTGACGTTCACCCAGCCTTCGACGCCGGGCACGTTGGGCGCGTGCTGGAAGGTGAGGGAGGCCAGGTCCCCCGCCTGTGCGGGCGGCGCGGCGAGCCCGAAGCCGCCGAGCAGCAGGCCCAATGAGAGGGCGGATGAAAGCGCGGTGCCGCAGCCTTGCCTGCGGGAAAGGACAACCTTCTGCATCGTTGGCCTCCTTCGCCTGGGACGGACCGCCGGATAGACGGTCGGCTCCTTCTTTGTCGGCGCCAGCGCCGCAAAGGTTCAATCCACAGGTGTGTTCTGGCCGCAGGTCTAGAGCAGTAGTCTAGCAGGATCGGGGCGATCGCGCCGCTAGTCCTTGCGCAGGCGGAAAATCGCCTTTTCGCCGAAGAGGTTGGCGAGATGGGGGGTGTTCAGGCTGGCGCGGTGGGCGCGGCCGTTCAGGACCAGGGCCTCCTCGATCTCGATGCCGCAGTCGCCGCAGAGGGCGATGAAATCGCGGACCGTGCAGAGGTGGATGTTGGGCGTCTCGTACCACGGCTCGCTCAGCGCCTCGGTGACCGGCATGCGCCCCTTGAGGAGAAGCTGCAGGCGCACCCGCCAGTGGCCGAAGTTGGGGAAGGAGACGATGGCGTGGCGCCCGATGCGCACCATCTGCTCGACCACCTCGCGCGGGTTGCGCGTCGCCTGCAGGGTGAGGGAGAGGATGGCGTAGTCGAAGGCGCCCGCCGGGTACTCCACCAGGTCGCTGTCGGCGTCGCCCTGGATCACCGAGAGGCCGCGGGCGACGCTGGCGTTCACGTTCTTCTGCGACAGCTCCATGCCGCGGGCGGCGACGCTGCGCTCGCGCGCCAGGTATTCCAGCAGCGCGCCCTCGCCGCAGCCGATGTCCAGCACCCGGCTGCCCGGCGCGACCATGTCGGCGATGAGCTGCAGGTCGGCGCGCAGCGGGGTTTTGGCCAGCGCCGCCGGGGCCAGTGCGGTGGGGGCCGTTGCGGGGCGGGGCGCGTCGAGCGGGTTCATCGGCTGGTCGTCACCCGTTCAGTCCGCGGTGCTCGGCGCAGCCGGCGATGAAGCCCGCCAGGGTGTCGCGGAACTCCGGCTCGTCCAGCAGGAAGGCGTCGTGGCCGGCGTCGCTTTCGATCTCGACGAAGCTCACGTCGGCGGCCACGGCGTTGAGGGCGTGGACGATGTCGCGATTTTCCGAGGTCGGGAACAGCCAGTCGCTGGTGAAGGAGACGACGCAGAAGCGCACCGGCGTCTCGCGGAAGGCGTTGGCCAGCTTGCCGCCGTGCTCCTGGGCCAGGTCGAAGTAGTCCATGGCCCGGGTGATGTAGAGATAGGAGTTGGCGTCGAAGCGCTGCACGAAGGCGGCGCCCTGGTGGCGCAGGTAGCTCTCGACCTGGAAGTCGGCCTCGAAGCCGAAGGTCAGGGAGTTGCGGTCCTGCAGGCGGCGGCCGAACTTGCGGTGCAGCGCGGGCTCCGACAGGTAGGTGATGTGCGCGGTCATGCGCGCCACCGCCAGCCCGCGGTCGGGGTTCCTGCCCTCGGCGATGTAGCGTCCGCCGCACCAGTCCAGGTCGGCCATGATGGCCTGGCGGCCGACCTCGTGGAAGGCGATGTTCTGCGCCGTGTGGCGCGCCGCCGTGGCGATGGGCACGGCGGCGAAGACCTTTTCCGGGTACCTGGCCGCCCACTCCAGCACCTGCATGCCGCCCATGGAGCCGCCGATCACGCAGAACAGCTTGTCGATGCCCAGGTGGTCGATCAGCAGCTTCTGGGCGCGCACCATGTCGGCGACGGTGATGACCGGAAAGTCCAGCGCCCAGGGCTCGCCCGTCGCCGGGTTGATCGACTTCGGCCCGGTCGAGCCCATGCAGCCGCCCAGCACGTTGACGCAGATGACGAAGTAGCGCCGGGTGTCGAGCGGCAGGCCGGGGCCGACGATCTGGCTCCACCAGCCTTCCTTGCCGGTCACCGGGTGGCGGCTGGCCATGAACTGGTCGCCGGTCAGGGCGTGGCAGACCAGGATCGCGTTGGACTTCTCGGCGTTCAGCTCCCCGTAGGCCTGGTAGGCCAGGGTGAAGGGACCCAGGGCGACGCCGCAGTCCAGCATCAGGGGCGCGTCGCGGCCGAACTCCATGCTGAGCCCGGCCTTCAAGGCGGGGTCCGCCGCCATCCTCGGGGTCTGCATTTGGGCCCCCTCCCTGCGGGGGTGGTCCATCGCCATGGGTCAAATCCTTAAAGCCGCGGCCCTGAAGCAGCCTCGCCAGGCGGGGGCGCTTTCAGGGGGGCCGGGCCAGAGCCTGGACCCAACCCTAAATTGTTCGCCGGCCGCCGCCACGCCTGCCGTCGCAGGGCCGCTGCGGGGGCGTCCGGAGCCTCTTAGCTAGGGAGCCGGGCGTCCGCCTGTCAACGCTTTCTTGGCCATGGCAGGCTCCCGCCCCGGGCGGGGCCGAACCTCAGGTTTTCTTTGATTTTCCCGGGTTCAACGACTATCAGTAGCTCCGCCTTGGCTGCAGGTATCGGGCCCAGATGACTAACCAGACGCCATCCCTGGACGACTTGCGTCGCCAGATCGACGAGATCGATGATTCGATCCACGACTTGCTCATGCGCCGCACTGAGCTCGCGCGTCAGATCGGCGTGGCCAAGGGGCAGGGCGCCGTCTTCATGCGCCCGGGCCGCGAGGCGCGGGTGCTGCGCCGCCTAGTGGCGCGCCACGAGGGCGCCTTCCCGAAACCGGTGATTGCGCGCATCTGGCGGGAGATCGTCTCCGTCTTCACCCGTTTGCAGGGGCCCTTCGCCGCGGCAGCCTTTTCACCGCAGGAAGGGCCCGATCTTTTCGGCCTCGCCCGCGACCACTTCGGTTCGCTGACCCCGATCACCCGTTTCGAGTCCGAGATGGGCGTGCTGCGCGCCGTCTCGGGCGGCAAGGCCAACATCGGCGTGCTGCCGCTGCCGGAGGCCGACCGCGGCACCCCCTGGTGGCCCAAGCTGGCGCGCCACGGCAAGGCGACGCCGAAGATCATCGCCCGCCTGCCCTTCGCGCCGCTGGACGGCGGCCGCGGCGACTCCCCGCAGGGCGTGGTGGTTTCCCTGGCCGAGCCGGAGGAAAGCGGCGACGACCACGGCTACATGATCGTTGAGCTGGACGAGGCGGTTTCCCGCGGGGCGCTGAAGACCCTGCTGTCGGAGGCCGGTTTCCGGGTCTGCGGCATCCAGGCCTGGGTGGAATCGCCGGACCGCACCCTGCACCTGGTGGAGGTCGAGGGCTTCCTCGCCGCCGACGACGCGCGCATCGAGGCGCTGCTCGCCGAGGCCGAGAGCGTGAAGCACGCCTGGTCGGTGGGCAGCTTCGCGGTGCCGCTGAGCGCCGCCGACCTGGCCAGCACGCCGCGGAGCGCGTCATGAGCCTGAAGCCCCGCCCCGGCATCCTGGACGTCGCGCCCTACGTCGGCGGCGAGTCCAAGGCGGCCGGCGTCAACCGCGTCATCCGCCTGGCCTCCAACGAGAACCCCCTGGGCCCCAGCGCCCAGGCCATCGCCGCCTACGAGGCGGAGAAATCGCAGCTGCACCGCTATCCCGACGGCGGCGCCAGGGAACTGCGCCAGGCCATCGCCGAGGCTCAGTCCCTGCAGGTGGACCGCATCGTCTGCGGCGCCGGCTCCGACGAGTTGATCAGCCTGCTGGTGCGCGCCTACGCCGGGCAGGGCGACGAGGTGCTGTACAGCGAGCACGGCTTCCTGATGTACGCGATCTCCGCCAAGACCGCCGGGGCGACCCCGGTGGCGGCGCCTGAGGCCGACCTGACCACCGACGTCGACGGACTGCTGGCGCGGGTCACCGAGCGTACGCGCCTGGTCTTCATCGCCAACCCCAACAACCCGACCGGCAGCTACATCTCCGAGGCGGCGCTGCGGCGCCTGCACAAGGGCCTGCCGGACCGGGTGCTGCTGGTCGTCGACATGGCCTATGCCGAATACGTCTCGGCGCCCGACTACCCGCAGGTGGCGGACCTGGTGGAGAGCGCCGACAACGTCGTCATGCTGCGCACCTTCTCCAAGATCCATGGCCTCGCGGCCCTGCGCCTGGGCTGGGCCTACTGCCCGCCGGCGGTGGTCGACGTGCTGAACCGCGTGCGCGGGCCCTTCAATGTCAGCCAGGCGGCGCAGGCCGCCGGCACGGCGGCGGTGCGCGACCGCGATCACGTGGCGACGTCGGTCGCCCATAACCAGAAGTGGCTCGCCTGGTTCAGCGAGCAGGCGGCCAAGGCCGGCATCGAGCCGCTGCCCAGCGTCGGCAACTTCGTGCTGCTGCGCTTCCCCGGCGGCAGCGCCCAGGCCGAGGCCGTGCTGGCCGAGATGAAGCGCCGGGGCATCCTGCTGCGCACCATGGTCGGCTACGGCCTGCCCGACTGCCTGCGCGTGACCATCGGCACCGAAGAGGAGATGCGCGCCACCGCCGAGGCCCTGGCCGAGGTGATGTCATGAGCGCGTCCGCCCCCAGCAAGCGGAGCGGGGGCCCGCTGTTCAACAAGGTGGCGCTGCTCGGCGCCGGCCTCATCGGTTCTTCCCTGGCCTGGGCGGTGCGCGCCCGCGGGATCGTCGGCCACGTCGCCGCCTATTCACGCCGCGAGGAGACGCGCGCCACCATCGAGAAGCTGGGCTTCGCCGATTCCGTGCACGGCGACCCCGCGGCGGCGGTGAAGGACGCCGACCTGGTGATCTTCTGCCTGCCGGTCGGCGCCAACGAGGCGGTGGCCAAGGTCGTGGGTCCGCATCTGGCCGCCGGCGCCATCGTCACCGACGTCGGCTCGGTGAAGCAGGCGGTTATCCGCGACATCGGGCCCTATCTGCCCGAAGGCGTCGAGTTCGTGCCCGGCCACCCCATCGCCGGCACCGAGCATTCCGGTCCGGAGGCCGGTTTCGGCGACCTCTTCGAGCAGCGCTGGTGCATCCTGACGCCGGTGCCCGGCACGCCGGAGCCGGTGGTCGAGAAGCTGAAGACCTTCTGGGAGCGCTGCGGCTCCACCGTCGCCCTGATGGACGCCGGCCACCACGACAAGGTGCTGGCCATCACCTCCCACCTGCCGCACCTCATCGCCTACACCATCGTCGGCACCGCCGTCGACCTGGAGGAGAGCGAGCGCGCCGAGGTGGTGAAGTTCTCCGCCGGCGGCTTCCGCGACTTCACCCGCATCGCCGGCTCCGACCCGGTGATGTGGCGCGACGTCTTCCTCAACAACCGCGAGGCGGTGCTGGAAATGCTGCAGCGCTTCTCGGAGGACCTGACCGCCCTGCAGCGGGCGATCCGCTGGGGCGAGGGGGAGACGCTGGAGGGGCTGTTCCGCCGGACCCGCGAGATCCGCAGCGGCGTCATCGACGCCCACCAGGCCGGCACTTTCGACGCTAGAGAACCGGAGCAACTGGGAATAGCGGGATCGGCCCCAGATAAAGCAGGCCCTGGCGAAGACTGATCGGCGCCGCCAGCACCGTTTCCCCCGTTTCCCCGTCCGGCCGGCCCATGGCCGCCACCGCGATCTGCGCGGCCAGCGCCGCTTCCGGCTTGATCTCGCCGCTGTCGATCAGCCGGCTGATGATCTTGTTGGCGCCCTTCAGTTCCGCTTCGAAGAGCCCGGCCGGGCGCAGCGCCTCGTCCAGGCCCAGGCGGCCCTCGGCCCGCAGGTCGAGCGGCCCCCAGAGCGCCACCAGGTGGTGAAAGCGCCAGCGCCCGCCGCCGTCACGCCAGGCCGGCAGGGCCTCTTCGGGCTTGCCCGGCGGGATGCCGCCGACCAGCGTCGAGTCGAAGGAGAGGCGCGCTACCGCGTCGCCCAGCGGGCCGCCGCGGCCCGGCGGCAGCTCGACGAAGAGGGCCTCGCCCACCAGGTCGACCTCATCCAGGGCGTCACCCCCATTCCCCTTGTCGCCCTCGCGCAGCGGGCCGAGCCGCGCGGTGAGCCGCTGCAGGGTGACGGTCTCGATGTCGGCGCCGCTGACCTGCAGCACGCCCAGGTCGACCATGGCCATCTCCACCTTGCCGTCGCTCTTCAATACGACGCGGCCGCTGGCCTCCTCGGCGGAGACGTCGGCTTGCTTGCGCTCCGGCGTGCTGCCCAGCTCCTCGGCCAGCCCGGCGGGCAGGACGAGGCGGTGCAGGCCGGGAAAGCGCAGGTCGATGGTGAAGGGGTCCCACAGCTTGGCCTCGCCGTTGACCGGCGGCCCCTGCCAGACGAGGCCCTGGGGCGTAACCACCCGCGGCTCGCGGAAGGTGACGGAAAGCGCGAAGGGAAAGCCGGCGAACTCGGGCCCCTGGTAGGCGATGTCGTAGCCGCGCTCGACCTGCTCGGCGCGCCACTTGGCGATGCCGCTGTCCAGCGCCTGGCGGGCCCAGAGCCAATAGCCGGTGAGCGCGCCGGCGATCAGCAGCAGCGCGAAGGTGGTGGCGACGGCAAGGCGATAGCGGGACATGGCCGGCATGATAGGAGCCCGGAAGGCCGCTTGCAGCCCCCAATTCGCCCCCCGTTTCAACGCCGGGCGGAGGGTGGCTTGCATCGCCGGGCATGGGCCCTAACATGCCGAGTGATCAATCATTGCAGCCGGTCCCGATGACGCCCCCCAAGCTGCCGACACTCGACGACCTCCAGAACCTCTCGGCCGAGGAACTGGCGGCGCGCCGCCTCAGCCTGCCGCCGGGCGAGGATTTCTGGGTCTTCGGCTACGGCTCGCTGATGTGGCATCCCGGCTTCCCGCATCTGGAGGTGCGCCTCGCCCGCCTGCGCGGCTTTCACCGCAGCTTCTGCGTCTACTCGCACCGCTATCGCGGCACCCCTGAGGTGCCCGGGCTGGTGCTGGGCCTCGACCGCGGCGGCTCCTGCCACGGCATGGTCTACCGGGTGCCGGCGGCCGAGGGCGAAGAGGTGCTGGACTATCTCTACGAGCGCGAGATGGTCACCGGCGTCTACCGCCCCTCCTGGCGCCGGGCGGAGACCGAGCACGGCCAGGTCAGCGCCATCACCTTCGTGGTCGACCGCGACCACCGTCAGTACGCCGGGCGCCTCGGCCACGACGACATGGTGGAACTGATCCTGCAGGGCTGCGGCAACCGGGGGCCCTGCATGGAGTACCTGGAGAACACCGTGCACCACCTGCGCAACCTGGGCGTCAAGGACCGCGGCCTGGAGCGCCTGCTGAAGGAAGTCGCCCGCCGGCGCGAGGAGAAGCCATGAAACCCATCACCCGCGAGGCCGTCGCCGAAACCGAAAGGCTGATCCGGCCCTACGTCCGGCGCACCCCGGTGCTGGCGGTCGACCTGGAGGATTTCGGTCTCGCTCCGCGTCCGTTGGATCTGAAGCTGGAGTTCCTGCAGCACTCCGGCTCCTTCAAGGCGCGCGGCGCCTTCGCCAACCTGCTGACCCGCAAGGTGCCCGAAGCCGGCGTGGTGGCGGCCTCCGGCGGCAACCACGGCGCCGCCGTGGCCTATGCGGCCAGGAAGCTGGGCATTCCCGCGACCATCTTCCTGCCCTCGGTCACCTCGCCGGCCAAGGCCGAGCGTATCGAGCGCTACGGCGCCAAGCTGGTGGTCGGCGGCGAACGCTACGCCGACGCCCTGGCGGCCAGCGAGGCCTTCGTGGCCGAGAGCGGCGCCCTGCCGGTGCACGCCTTCGACCAGCCGGAGACCCTGCTGGGCCAGGGCAGCGTCGGCCTGGAGATCGAGGCGCAGCTGCCGGAGATCGACAGCCTGCTGGTGGCCACCGGCGGCGGCGGCCTGATCGGCGGCATCGCCGCCTGGTTCGCCGGGCGCATCAAGGTGGTGGCGGTGGAGCCCGAGGGCGCGCCGACCCTCTACAAGGCGCTGGCCGCGGGCCACCCGGTGGACGCCGAGGCCGAGGGCATCGCCGCCGACTCCCTGGCGCCGCGCCAGGTCGGCCAGTTGATGTTCCCCCTGGCCAAGGCCCACGTGGCGCGCTCGGTCCTGGTCAGCGACGACGACATCCGCGCCGCCCAGCAGGCCCTCTGGGACACGCTAAGGGTGGTGACGGAGCCGGGCGGGGCGGCGGCCATGGCGGCGCTGCTCACCGGCAAATACCGCCCGGCGGCGGACGAGCGGGTGGCCGTGCTGCTCTGCGGGGCCAATACCACCGCCGTTGACTTCGGCTGAATCCCCCGGGAAACCCGCGGAAATCCTGGACTTTCCGGCCTCGCGCAGCCGTGAGGGTGACGTCACATTTTAGTGTAGTGACGTGATTTGATCGTCCCGGGGGAGGCCAAATATCTCTAAGCCAGCAGGCAGAGGCCTGCGCCCCGCTAAGGGGATTGGAATAACAGGAGATGTGAGGTTTCCCCCATGATGCGCAAACTCCTTCTGGCCTCGGCCCTGTCAGTCATGACGCTGGGCGCGGCCCAGGCCGGTGAGCAGTACGTCGATGAGACCGGCTATGCGGTAAGCGGCTACGACCCCGTCGCCTTCTTCGACCTGAAGCAGAACCCGGTCGGCAAGAAGCAGCCGGAAGCGGTCCCCGGCAAGGCAAGTATCACCGCCGAGTACAACGGCGCGAAGTGGGCCTTCGCCTCGGAGGCCAACCGCGACAAGTTCCTGGCCGATCCGGAAAAGTACGCCCCGGCCTATGACGGCCACTGCGCCTATGGCGTTGCCAAGGACGGCAAGGTGCCGGGCAACCCCAATCTGTGGCGTATTCTCGACGGCAAGCTCTACCTGAACATCACTCCGACGGTGGTGGGCTTCTGGGAGAAGGACATCGACGGCTTCCTGAAAACTTCCGAGAGCAATTGGGAATCGCAGGAATCCAAGCCGGCTTCGACCCAAAGCTGGAAGAAGATCAAAGACAACGACGGCACCTACTCGGTCAACGCGCCGCTGATGCCGGAAGCGCTGACCAACTGATTTGCGTTTCGGGCGGCCAAGGCCCGGAAACAGCCGACAGCATTGAGAGTTGATAAGGAGAGTCCTCGAATGGCTGAAAAGACGAAAATGATGAGCGCCGCGATGATTGCCGGCGCGGTGGCCCTGGCGGTTTCGGCGACGGCGGAAGTGAACTCGGCTTCGGCCCAGGCCAAGGAGAAGTGCTACGGCATTTCGATGGCCGGCCAGAACGACTGCGCCGCCGGTCCCGGCACCACCTGCGCCGGTACCTCGACCGTCGACTACCAGGGCAACGCCTGGAAGCTGGTGCCCGCCGGCGACTGCGCGAAGTACGGCGTCGAGGAGTCCGAGGCCAAGTACGAGCTGCCCGGCGACCGCAAGGGCTCGCTCGAGGCGCTGGAGCGCGACCGGCCGGCCTGAGGCTGGTTCTGAAGGAGTTCCGCAGCCCGGCCGTGATGCCACGGCCGGGCGCGGTTTTCCCGGCAGCGTGAACTGGAGGATGGCTGGCATGGCGGTTTCGGCGGAGATTCCGGCACGCGCCGGGGTGGGGCTGAAGGCTCAGCACTACGATGCCATCCTGGGCAGCCGCCCCGACGTCGGCTGGTTCGAGGTGCATGCCGAGAACTACATGGGCGCCGGCGGTCCGCCGCATCACTACCTGGAAGCCATCCGTCGCGACTATCCGATTTCGCTGCACGGCGTCGGCCTGTCCATCGGCGCCGAGCGTCCCCTGGACGAGGATCACCTGGCGCGCCTCAAGGCGTTGAACGCGCGCTATCAGCCGGGTCTGGTCAGTGAGCATCTCGCCTGGTCGACCCACAACGACGTCTTCTTCAACGACCTGCTGCCGCTGCCCTACACCGGTGAAGCCGTGGAGCGGGTCAGCGACCACATCGACCGCCTGCAGGAGGTGCTGGACCGGCGCATCCTGCTGGAGAACCCATCCACCTACGTCGCCTTCGAGAGCAGCGAGATGAGCGAGCTGGACTTCCTGCAGGCCGTCTCTCTGCGCAGCGGCTGTGGCCTGCTGCTGGACGTGAACAACGTGCTGGTCTCCGCCACCAACCAGGGCTACAGCGCTGAGGCCTACATCGACGCCTTTCCCATGGCGCTGGTCGGCGAGATCCACCTGGGCGGCCACGCCCGCGACCGCGACGACGCCGGGCAGCCGCTGCTGATCGACGCCCACGACCGCCGGATCGACGACAAGGTCTGGACGCTCTATGCGCGCGCCATCGCGCGGGCCGGCGTGAAGCCGACGCTGATCGAATGGGACAACAACCTGCCGGGCTGGCGCGAACTCTTCGCCGAGGCGCGCACCGCCGACCGCCTGATGTCGGCTCAGGACGCCCTGCGCCGCGACCGCCGAAAGGGGCTGGAGGCCGGACATGCGACGGTTGGCTGACCTGCAGGCGGACTTCGCCGCGGCGCTCAACGACCCGGCGCTGCCGGCGCCGGCGGACGTGCGCCGCCAGGTGAAGCTGCCGCAGAGCCGCCGCTTCGACGTTTACCGCAACAACATGATGGTGAGCCTCATCGAGGTACTGGAGGCCACCTTTCCGGTGGTCCAGCGCCTGGTCGGCAGCGACTTCTTCAAGGCCGCGGCCAAGGTCTACATCCGCCAGGCGCCGCCGCGTTCCCCGGTGCTGCTGCTCTACGGCGAGACCTTCGGCGACTTCCTCGACGGCTTCGAGCCGGCGGCGGGGGTGCCTTACCTGGGCGACGTGGCGCGCCTGGAGTGGGCGCGTGTCAATGCCTATCACGCCGCCGACGCGGAGCCGCTGACCATCGAGCACCTGGCGGCGGTGCCGCAGGCGCAGCTGGCGCAGACGCACTTTACGCTGCATCCCTCGCTGCGGCTTGTCAGTTCACGTTTTCCCGTGGCCTCCCTCTGGGCGGCGACCAGCGGGGCGGACCCGCAGGCCGAGGTCGATATGAAGCGCGGCGAGGACGCCGCGGTGCTGCGCCCCATGCTGGCGGTCGACCTGCGCCTGCTGCCGCCGGGCGGCCATGCCTTCATGGCCGCGCTGGCCGGGGGGCACCCCCTGGGAGAGGCGGCGGACCTTGCCGCGCGGGCGGTCGAAGACTTCGATCTCGCCTGCCACCTGCAGGGGCTGTTTCAGCTCGGCGCCGTCGCTGCCCTTCAGCCGCCCGAACCGATTCAAGAACAGGCATAGAGTTCGAACGATGACTCAAGCAATCTCCCGCGCGCTGCGCCTCTACCGTCGCGCCGTCGGCCTGACCGAGGCTCGCCTCGACGGCTGGTTCCTCGGTCTGCTGGCGCGCTTCCTCTTCGCCGCCGTGCTGCTGGTCTATTACCTCAACTCGGCCAGCACCAAGGTGGGCGAAGGCATCGCCGGCTTCTTCTCGGTCGGCGACAACGCCTATTTCCAGATCCTGCCGAGCGTGGTGGAGGCCTACAACTACGACGCCTCGCAGGTACCCTTCTTCCCTTACGACCTGATCGTCATCGCCGGCACCTACGCCGAGTTCATCCTGCCGATCCTCATCGTGCTGGGCCTCTTCACGCGCCTGGCGGCGCTGGGCATGATCGGCTTCACCCTGGTGCAGAGCTACGTCGACATCGTCTTCCACGGCGTTGACGCCAAGACCATCGGCGCCTGGTTCGACCGCTTCTCCGATGCCGCCATCCTGGACCAGCGCGCTCTCTGGGTCTTCCTGCTGGTCACCCTGGTGGTCAAAGGCGCCGGCGCGGTCTCGCTGGACTGGGTGTTGGGGAAGAGGCTGCTGGCGAAACCGGCGGGGCAGCAGGTCGCGGCCTAGCTACTTTCTCGGTCGTCACCCTCGGATTTATTCCGAGGGTCCAGGGGCAACACCTCGGCGCCCGCCCTGGATGCTCGGGACAAGCCCGAGCATGACGGCAAGTAACCTAAGCCACCAGGCCGACCTTGCGGCGGCCTTCCTCGGTCTTCAGCGAGAAGTCGTCGCCGTCGTACTCCGAAGCTTCCTTGGTGCAGAGCCAGGCGATGGCCTTGGCCGGCCACTCCGGCGAGATGTGCGCCGAGGGGTCGAGCTGGCTCACCGGGTTGATGCCGGAGCTCTTGATGGCGACCTGCATGCCGGTGGCGACCGTGCCGGGGCTCATGCCGACGACACGGATGCCCTTATCGGCATACTCCTTGTGGACGCAGCGGGTGAGCATCAGCACCGCCGCCTTCGACGAGCAATAGTGGCTCCAGCCTTCCAGCGCCGAGGTCGCGGCGCCGGAGCTGACGTTGACGATGACGCCGGAGCCCTGCGCCTCCATGAGCGGCAGCACCGCGCGCAGGCCGTGGTAGACGCCCTTCACGTTGATGTCGATGGCCTCGTCCCAGCCGGCGGGATCGGACTCGGCCAGCCGCGCGATGGGTTCGATGACGCCGGCGTTGTTCACCAGGATGTCGACGCTGCCGAAGCTCGTCTTGCAGAGCGCTACCGCCGCGGCGACGTCGTCGTAGCTGGCGACGTTGCAGGCGATGGCCTTGGCCTTGCCGCCGGCTGCGGTGATCTTCGCCGCGACCTCCTCGATGGCGCCGCTGCTGCGCGCGGCCAGCACCACGGCCACGCCCTGGCGCGCCAGTTCCTCGGCGGTGGCAGCGCCGATGCCCTTGCTGGCCCCGGTCACGATGGCGGCTTTGCCCTGAAGCTCCTGCATTGTGAATCCTCCTGAAATTACCCGCACACCCAGCCTGTCACCCTCGGGCTTGACCCGAGGGTCCATGGGGGTGCAGCGAAGCGCTTGGTCTGGATGCTCGGGACAAGCACGAGTATGACGAACATCTTGCTGAGAGATAGTGATCAGCCAGGAATATTTCTAGAACTGTTCTTCGTCTTCGGAAAAGCGGCCGCGTTGCTCGAACAGCTTGAGGGTCGATTCGGCCGCCATACGGAAGGTGCGCCATTGTTCGAGCTCACTCAACGCTTGGGCGTCGAAGATGTCCTCGTTCGTCTGTTCGGCGCAGTGGTCCCAGATGGCATGAAAGCGGCGAATGGCGGCCTGCTCAAGCTCCGAGAAAACCGGTTCGGCGAAGAAGTCTTCCTTGGGTTCCGTGACCCAATCCTCCCACCTATTGATGACCTCAAAGGCACCGGAGCGTGCAATGCCTTCGAACGAAGAGGCTTGTTCGAGAACATCGGCGATGCGATTCCTCACCCGCTGTTGCAGCAGGGTCTTGCTGATGTCTTCAGACACCTGCGTGCCTCATCCGCACTTGGAATAGCCGCAGGCGGTGCAGAGGTCGCAGCCTTCCTGGCGGATCAGGCTGGCGCCGGCGCACTTGGGGCACTGGGCGAAGCGGGTGCCGCTTTCGGGGCCGCCCAGGTTTACCACCGCCTTCTGCTCCTCGCCTTGCGGCGTCTCCTTGGCCTGCAGGAAGCCGATGTCGATCATGTGGCGCTCGATGACGCCGCCGATGGCGGCCAGCAGCGAGGGCACGTAGCGCCCTTCCATCCAGGCGCCGCCGCGCGGGTCGAAGACGGCCTTCAGCTCCTCGACCACGAAGGAGACGTCGCCGCCGCGCCGGAACACCGCCGAGATCATGCGCGTCAGCGCCAGGGTCCAGGCGTAGTGCTCCATGTTCTTGGAGTTGATGAAGATCTCGAAGGGCCGGCGGCGCGGCTCCTTGCCGGAACCTTCCTGCACGATGTCGTTGAGGGTGATGTAGATGGCGTGGTCGCTCTCCGGCCAGCGCAGCTTGTAGGAGCGTCCGGGCAGCACCTCGGGGCGCCCCAGGGGTTCGGTCATGTAGACCACGTCGCCGCCTTGCGGCGCAGGGCCCAGGGCCGGCGCCGCCGCGGCGGCGGCTTCGGCGGGCACCAGCTCGCTGCTCGCGGTGTCGGGATGCGCCTCGCCGGCGCCGGTGGAGAGCACCGCGCCGGTGATCTCGTTGGGCCGGTAGGTGGTGCAGCCCTTGCAGCCCAGGTCGTAGGCCTGCTGGTAGACGTCCTTGAAGGCCTCGAAGGAGATGCTGGCCGGCAGGTTGATGGTCTTGGAGACCGAGCTGTCGATATAGCGCTGCACGGCGGCCTGCATGACCACGTGGGCCGCCGGCTCCAGGGTCTGGGCGTTGACGAAGGCCGGGGGCAGGGGGGCGTCTTCGCCCTTCAGGCGGCGGAACAGGCGGTAGGCGTAGTCGCTGACCTCCTCCTCGCGGCGGCTGCCGTCGGCCTGCAGGATGCGGCGCTTGTAGACGAAGCTGAAGACCGGCTCCAGGCCCGAGGAGATGTTGTCGGCCAGCAGCGAGATGGTGCCGGTGGGCGCGACCGAGGTCACCAGGGCGTTGCGGATGCCGTGCCGGGTGATGGCTTCGCGCACGTCCTTGTCCAGTTCTTGGATCGACTCGCCGGCCAGGTAGGGCTCGCTGTCGTAGAGCGGGAAGGGGCCCTTCTCCTTGGCGAGTTCCACGGAGGCGAGGTAGGCGTGGCGGCGCAGGGCGGCCAGCCAGCGCTCGGTCGTCTTCACCGCCTCGGCGCTGCCGTAGCGCAGGCCGCAGCAGATCAGGGCGTCGGCCAGGCCGGTGATGCCCAGGCCGATGCGGCGCTTGGCCATGGCCTCCTGGCGCTGCGCCTCCAAAGGAAAGCGCGAGACGTCGATGGCGTTGTCCAGCATGCGCACCGCCGTCGGCACCAGCTCGGCCAGGGCCTCCATGTCCAGCGCCGCGTTCTTCTCGAAGGGGTTCTTGACCAGGGCCGCCAGGTTGATCGAGCCCAGCAGGCAGGCGCCGTAGGGCGGCAGCGGCTGCTCGCCGCAGGGGTTGGTGGCGCGGATGGTCTCGCAGTAGTGCAGGTTGTTGCGCTGGTTGATGCGGTCGATGAAGATCACGCCCGGCTCGGCGGCGGCGTAGGTCGCCTGCATGATCTTGTTCCACAGATCGCGCGCCTGCACGGTGCGGTAGACGGTGCCGCCGAAGACCAGCTCCCAGGGCTGGTCCTCGCGCACCGCCTGCATGAAGGCGTCGCTGACCAGCACCGAGAGATTGAACATGGAGAGCCGCCCGGGCTCCTGCTTGGCGGTGATGAAGGCCTCGATGTCCGGATGGTCGCAGGCGAGCGTCGCCATCATGGCGCCGCGCCGGGAGCCGGCCGACATGATGGTGCGGCACATGGCGTCCCAGACGTCCATGAAGCTCAAGGGCCCGGAGGCGTCGGCGCCGATGCCGTGGACCACGGCGCCCTTGGGGCGCAGGGTCGAGAAGTCGTAGCCGATCCCGCCGCCCTGCTGCATGGTCAGGGCGGCCTCCTTCAGGTTCTCGAAGATGCCGCCCATGTCGTCGGGGATGGTCCCCATGACGAAGCAGTTGAACAGCGTGACCTTGCGCTCGGTCCCCGCCCCGGCCTGGATGCGCCCGGCGGGCAGGAAGCGGAAATCCTCCAGCGCCTCGAAGAACTTTGATTCAATTGAGCTTCTGGCCGCCGACTCGGCCTCGCCCTGGGCCTCTGCCGCGGCCAGCGCCCGGGCGATCCGCCGCCAGGAATCGGCGATGGTTTTGTCCACAGGCTCGCCGGGAGCCGTCTTCAGGCGGTATTTCATGTCCCAGATTTCCTGGGAGAGGGCCGGCAACTTGGTCATTTCGGCGCCTTTCGCCCGCTGTTAAGGGCAGTCCAGGCCACGATATTTGGCGGAAATAGGAGCCTGACGATAGGTCCGGGTCGGGCCCCGGTCAAGCCGCTGTTCCCCCTTCGTTTCGTCTGCCGGAGTCGGATAGGAATTCATCCTTCGCAAGAGAGTCTCCGGGAAATTCGCGTCAGCGGCGTGATCTGTCCACAACTTTGCACACAGCTATTTTTGCGCGGGGGACTTGCTTTCGATTCCGCTTTGGGCAGCCGACTCGGGCGCCGGCCCGGTGAGGGGGGCGGAGGAGGCTCCCGCGAGGGCCCGGCTGCGTCCCTCGATGGCCTGCTCCAGGCGGGCCAGGAAGTCCTTGCGCTGCAGCCCCGGGGGGATCTGCGGCAGGAACTCCAGGGTGATGGTGCCCGGCAGCTTCCAGAAGCTGTTGCGGCGCCAGAAGAGGCCGGAATTGAGCGCCACCGGGACCACCGGCACCTGCAGCTGGCCGTAGAGCGCGGCCACGCCGGGCTGATAGGGGCGCTGCTGCTCCGGGGCGACGCGGGTGCCCTCGGGAAATATCACCATGGGCCGGCCCTGCGCGGCGACCCGTTTGGCCGCGGCCACCATCTTGCGCAGCGCCTTGGCGCCGCCGCGGCGGTCGACGGGAATGAGGCCGGCGCGCCAGAGGTAGAGGCCGAAGAGCGGGATGCGCATCAGCTCCTGCTTCAGGACGAAGCTGTGGTCCCACAGCAGGATGGAAAAGATGATCGTGTCCCAGGCCGACTGGTGCTTGGCGGCGATCAGCACCGGTCCCTCGGGCAGGTTCTCCCGCCCGCGCACCTGGTGCTTCAGGCCGCAGATCAGCCTGAGGGCGGCCAGGATGGGATGCGACCAGACGCGCCCCAGGACGTAGATGCCCTTGCGCGGGCCCAGCAGCAGCGGCAGGCCGACGATGACGCAGAGCGCGGTCCAGCCGTAGAAGAAGACGTTGAACAGGAAGGAGCGCAGCGCGGTCATGCCGGAACCCTGCCCCCGGTCACGCGAGGACCGCGAAGAGCGGGTCGAAGAGGCCGCGCACCAGGGCCACCAGATACTTGCTGTACTCGGTGATCAACAGGCTGCTGCTGCCCGGCCACAGCCACCAGTCGTCGCTCCTGAAGTGTTCGGGGAAGACCGGATGGGGCACGACTTCGATGTCCGGCATGAAGCGGCGGAATTCCAGCAGCGAGCGCGGCATGTGGTAGGTGGCGGTCACCAGGCGCAGCGAGGTGAAGCCCTGTTCCTTCATCCAGGCGGCGGTCTCCACGGCGTTGCCGCGGGTGTTGTCGGCCTCGTAGCCCAGGACCACGCAGCAGGAAAGGTCCTCGGGCGAGTGCTGCGAGAGGTCGAGAAGCTGGCGCACGTCGACCCCGTGGTAGACGCCGGAGACGAAAAGCTTGCGGCCCATCTTGGCGCTCAGGAGGTCGAGGGCGACGCCCAGGCGATCGCTGCCGCCGGTCAGCACCACGATGGCGTCGGTCTGGCGCCGGCCGTCATCGACCTGGGTCGGCATCAGTGTGGTGAACCACAGGAACCCGATACCGTAGGCAAGCGTCAGCAGCAGCGTCACCACGACCAGTCGCCTCAGGCGACGCCAGCCGTGGCCCGACGCCTTGGCCCTGTCCTGTCTGAGGCTTCGCATGCGCATGGCTCGGATCTATCGTACGTTTCTCTAGGGCATGCGCGCCAGGGTGCGCAACACCGTGATGCGGGCGGTCAGCATGGCGACCAGGGCCGCGGCGACCGGCAGCAGGACCAGTAGAGACCATTCGTGGGGCTCCAGCCGCAGTTCCGGCAGCAGGCCGGTATCGATTCGCTGCAGCAGGAAGCGCGCCAGATAGAGCGTCGGCAGGGCGCAGAGAAAGCCCAGCAGCCCGCCGCGCAGGCCCAGACTGAGGGCGTGGTTCTGGAACTGCCGGGCGACGTAGGAATCCTGCGCGCCGATCAGGTGCAGCAGCTCGATGGCCCGGTTGTGGGCGGCCAGGCCCATGCGGGTCACGAAGGCGACCATGATGCAGGCCGCCGCAACCACCAGCAGCACCACCACCGCGGCCATGATCTCCACCGCCCGGGCGAGGTCCAGCAGGCGCGCCAGCCAGCGCTGGTGGTCGTCCAGCAGGCTGCCGGGGGCCAGTTCCTGTGCCGTGGCGCGCAGCGCCTCCATGTCGGGCGGGCCGCCCGTGTCGATGGTGACGGCAACCAGGCGCGGCAGCGGCAGGTCGCCGGCCACCACCGCATCGCCCAGCCAGGGCTCCAGCAGCGCCGTCATCTCCTGCGCGTCCATGGGCTCGACCGCCAGCACGCCGGGCGTCGCGGCCAGCGCCTGGGTGAGCGCGTCCAGCGCCGGGCCGTCCGTGGCCGCCGCGGCCTCGGCGGGGATCTGCAGGGTCAGGGCGCCGGCCAGGCCGCTGTCCCAGCGGGCGGCCAGCTTGTTCACCGACAGCGCGCCGGCCAGGGCCAGCGCGGCCAGGTAGACCATGATGGCCACCAGCAGCGGCAGGTAGCGCCCGGAGACGTCGCGGTCCAGGGGAACGGGCTTGCGCAGGCGCCCTCTGGCTTTGGATGCGGCGGCCATGACGTCAGGCGGTTCCGGCCTGCGGCCGGGGCGCCGGGCCGGCATCGAATTCCACCGCCTCGCCATCGCGCAGGCGGGTCACCGGATGGCGGAAGCGCTCGACCAGCGATTCGTTGTGGGTGGCGATGACCACGGTGGTGCCGATCTTGTTCAGCTCCTCGAAAAGATACAGCAGGCGTACCGCCATGCGGTCGTCCAGGTTGCCGGTCGGCTCGTCGGCCAGCAGCAGGCTGGGCCGCGCGATCACGGCGCGGGCGATGGCGACGCGCTGTTTCTGGCCGCCGGAGAGCGTCGGCGGCAGGGCGTCCATGTGGTCGGCCAGGCCGACCCAGGCCAGCAGTTCCTCGACGTCCTTGGCGCTGCGCCCGCCTGCCTGGCCGCTGATGTGCAGCGGCAGGGCGACGTTTTCACGCGCCGTCAGGTGGTCGAGCAGGCGGAAATCCTGGAACACCACCCCGATTCGCCGCCGCAGCAGCGCCGTTTCCCGGCGCGAGAGCCCGGCCACGTCTCGCCCGAAAAGAGCGACTCGGCCGGCCGTGGGATGCTGGGCGAGATACATCATGCGTAAGAGCGAAGACTTGCCCGCGCCGCTGGGACCGACCAGGAAATGGTAGGATCCCGGGTCGAACTGCAGGGAGATTCGCTTCAGGATTTCCGGCCCGTTTCCATAGCGCAGCACGACGTCCTCGAAGCGAACCAAGGTGCATTTTCCCTTTTCCGGAAGCTCGAATCGAAAATGGCATAGGCAAGTCAGTCCCGTAAAGGGTTCTGCTCCTGCCTTGCTTTGCCCATACCTCACTCATATAAGGTTAGCGTGACATCTCCCCGGAGGGCAGAAGTCGTCCATGATAGTTTCTTGTCCTGCCTGTGAAAGCCGCTTCGAGGTCGATCAGGAACAGCTCGGCTTCAAGGGCCGAATCGTCCGCTGCGGCAAATGCGGGAACTGCTGGCACCAGATGCCGGACAACGACCCGCGTGCGGCTGTGGCCGAAGAGCCGGGGCCGCCGCCGCGCCGCCGTCCACCACCGCCGCCGCCCAAGAAGAAGGGCCGCGGGGTTGCCGTCGGCTGGCTGCTGCTGCTGCTGCTCATCGCCGGCATCGCCGCCGGCGGCTGGTACGAGCGGGAGCGAATCGTCGCCCAGTTCCCGCAGCTCGCCGATGCCTATGCGCTGCTGGGTATTCCCGTCACGCGGCCCGGCCCGGTGCTGGACCTGAAGGTCCTGACCCCCAGCAGCGACGTGGTCGAGGGCGATACGGTCATCACCGTGCGCGGGACGGTGACCAACATCTCCGACCGCAAGCAGGAGGTGCCGCAGCTGCGCGCGCAGTTGACCGGCAAGTCCGGCGACGTGCTGTCGGAGTGGGTTTTCGACACGCCCCAGGTCGAACTCGATGCCGGCGGCAGCGTCGACTTCGAAACCCAGACCAGGAATCCGCCCGCCGGGGCGCAGAACGTCAGCGTCTTCTTCGTCGAAGGCTCTCGCTAGGCCGCCCGGCCGCCGTGCCCCTTTTGGGGCGAGGTACGCGCCGGGGCCGGGCCGCGGGCCCTTATGCACAGCCCCGTTAAGCCAAATTAAGCGTTGTTTAACCACGCCGGTGGCAGTTTGAACGGCGAGGGACGGGCTGCTTTGCGGCTGCGACTCCGCGGCGCGAAAGCGGCGGTTTCCGGTCGGTTCGTCCCGAAATTCAGGTCCGCAGGAGACGAAGACACCATGGCGCGCATTCTGGTCGCAGAAGACGACACCGCCGTTCAGAGTTTTGTCAGCCGTGCCCTCGTGCACCGGGGCCACAAGGTCACCTCGGTGGAGGACGGCGTGCAGGCGCTGGAGGCGCTCGACCGCGACAGCTTCGACCTGCTGATCACCGACATCGTCATGCCCAGCCTGGACGGCATCGGCCTGGCGCTGAAGGTGGCCAAGGATTTCCCGGCCCTGCCGGTGCTGCTGATGACCGGCTACTCCGCCGAGCGCCAGCGCGCCCACAACCTCGAGGAGCTGATCTGCGAGGTCATCACCAAGCCCTTCACGCTGCAGGAAATCTGCGAGGCCGCCGAGGCGGCGCTGAGCGCGGAGGAGATGACCTGCCACTGACTGCGGCAGGTTCCCCGGGTTCTCGTTAGGCCCGGTTCTCTCAACTTTCTCAAATCGTCACCCTCGGGCTCGACCCGAGGGTCCATCTCTCAGCGGCACTAGCCGGCGGGCGGCACCATGGATGCTCGGGTCAAGCCCGAGCATGACAATGGTGGGATGGTGCCAAGACGCAAAGGGGCGACTCCGGAACAGAGTCGCCTTTCTCGTTCTCAGAACTGGTCGAGCAGGCGGTCGAGGTAGTCCAGCTCGATGGTTGGGCGGCTGCGTTCGCCGCGGCGCCGGCGCAGTTCGTCGACGATCTCTCGGGTGCGGCGCAGCTCCATCTGGTCGGGGATCTGCACGCCCTCGCGGTTGACCTGGCCCTGGCCCGGGCCCTGGGACTCGCGGCCCAGGGGATCACGCTGGTTGCCGTTCGGGCGGGCGCCGACCTGGCCCTCGCCCTGGCCCTCGCCGGGGGCGAACATCTCCATGAACTGGTCGAGGGCGGACTGCATGCCCTGCTGCAGCTGGTCGAGCGAGCGGGTCTGCGAGGGGACCGCCTGGCCCGGCTGATCGTTGCCCAGCGCGTCGCGGGCATCGCGCATCTCGCGCTCGGCCCGGCCCAAGGGGCGCGGGATCTCGCCCAGGGCGTCGCCGAGCTGGCGCATCAGCTCGCCGAGCTGGCGGCGCAGCTGTTCCTGGCGCTGGGCGTCGGCCTGGTTCTGGCCGCCCTGGCGCGGCTGGCCCTGCTCACCCTGCTGGCCTTGCTGATTCTGCTGCGAACGCTCGAAGCTGCGGTCCAGCAGCTCCTGCTGCTCGCGCATCATCCGCTCCAGGTCGCGCATCATCTTCGAGGCTTCCTGCATGTCCTGGTTCATCTGCTGGGCGTAGGGGTTGGCGCGCAGGTTCTCCAGCATGTCGCGCAGCTGCGAGAGCAGGTCACGCGCGGCGTCCTTGGCGCCGGAGCGCGCCAGCTCGCGCGCCCGCTCCAGCATCTCCTGCAGGTCCTGGCGGTTCAGCAGCTGGCTGTTCGGCGGCATCTCCTGGTTCATCATCTCCTGGCCGTCCTGCTCGGCCAGCTGGTCGCGCATCTGCTCGATCATCTCGTCGAGGAAGTCGTTCAGCGCCTGCTGCAGCTCGTCGATCAGGCGCTCGATCTCCTCGTCGGAGGCATCGCGCTCCAGGGCCTCCATCAGGGCCTCCTGCGCCTCGCGCAGGCGCCGCTCGGCGATGGCCAGCTCGCCGTCCTCGATGCGCAGGGCGGCGTTCCACAGCAGCTCCTGCACCTCGGCGATCGCCTCGCTGGCGCCGTCGTAGATCAGCCGCCGCTCGGCCGAGCGCAGGGTCAGGGCGACGACGATGTCGTGGTAGAAGTGTTCGGGATGCTCTGAGATCCCGCTGAGCGCCTGCACCACCGGCAGGCGGCGGTCGGGATTGATCGTCAGCTCCTTGCGCAGTTCCACCAGGGCGCGGGCAATGGGGTGGTTGAAGATGCGCTCGGGGATCACGGTGCGCAGCTTCTCGCTGCGTCCTTCCTGGCCCGGCTGATCCTTGGCCACCAGTTCGATCTCCACCGGCAGACCGGCCCAGGGGTGCGGGGTCAGGTCATGATAGGTTGTGGCCTCGCTGGTCTTGGGGCTGGCGCCGGCCAGCACCAGGTCCAGCTCCATGGGCGGCGCCTCGGGCTGGTCGAGCCGGCGCACCACGGCCGTGACGTCGGCCAGGCCGTAGTCGTCGCTGGCCTGATAGGTGATGCGCAGGGCCGAACGCTCGGTGCGCGCCGGCGGCGCCTGGAAGGCGACCTCCGGGGCGTTGTCCGGCACCAGCTCCAGCGGCCAGGCGGCGAGGGTGCGGCCGTCCTGCTCGATGGCGAGCTGGTCGCCCTCGGTCAGGGCGTGCTCCAGGCGGTAGGCCTCATGGGCGAAGTTCTCGAAGGGCTCGGCGGCGCCGGCGATCTGCAGGCTGGGCGCGCCGCTGCCGCCCTGCACCTGGGCCAGCAGCACGCTGCCCGCCGGCACCCGCAGAGCCTCCCGCGGCGGTCCGGCGGCCTGCGCTTCGGCTTCGGTCTCGCCGGCGCCGATCTGCGCTTCCAGATAGATCGGCGCGAGGCCGGTGTAAGCCGGCGGGTTGATCCAGGCGTCCAGGCTGGGCGGCAGGCGTGTTTCGCGGGTGAAGCTGGGGGTCACGGCGCCGGCCAGGCGGGTGCCGACGTTGCCTTCGGAAGCGGCGAAGCCGACCAGCACCAGCAGCACCACCAGGCCGCGCAGGGCCCAGGGGTCGAAGGCCGCCATGCCGGGGCGCGGCAGGCCGACGCGCAGCTGGCCCAGGCGGGCGATGACCCGGCGCTGGTGGGCGCGCCACAGGGCCCGGGCCTCGACGTCGGCGGTGCCGGCGGCCATGCGGTCTTCCAGGGCGGTCAGCGGGCGGTGGTCCAGGCCGCTGTCACGCTCCAGGCGGCGCTTGCCGGCCTGTTCGTCGGGCAGGGCGATGCGGCGCAGGGCATGTCCCAGGGCGCCCAGTGCGGCGAGGGCGAAGGTCGCCAGCAAGACGCTGTGCAGCCAGCCGGGCAGGCCCGGCAGGATGCCGGAGAGGGCAAGGGCGAGGAAAATTCCGAGGACGCCGAGCAAGGGCCAGACGGCGGGCCAGATGATCTCCCAGGCGACGGCGCCGCGCGCCAGCGTCAGCAGCAGGCCGAAACGGGCCAGGGTGCGTTTGGGGTCGACCTGCCTGGGATCGGTGCCCCCAGCGGCGTCGCCCTGGGGGCTTTCCGCGCGGGGGGCGGAAGGGGAACGGTCGGGCCCTCTATCGGTCATGCGCGTTTCCTGTCCTTCGTCCAGGCACCAGCGGCCCCTTGCCCCTCAGCGAGGCCGCGAGCAGTCCAAAAAACGTCCCCCTCTGTGCGAAACTAGGCCGTTACGACCGTAAACCCAGTTCCGAAAAAAACTCTAAAGGACTCAAGCCGCACCGCGCCTTTCCCGGGAAAGGCCGGCTGTGGGATTTGATCCCTCGGGGCTCTCCCCCTCCAGCCAGTCCGGCAGGCGGTCCTGTCCGATCATTGTGTCATAGTCCATGCGCGCGCGCACTAGCGCGTGACGATCGCCGCGCACCAGGATTTCCGGGGATAACGGCCGGGAATTGTAGGTGGACGCCATCACAAAGCTGTAAGCGCCGGCCGAGGAGAAGGCCAGAAGGTCGCCCTCGGCCAGCGGCGGCAGGGGCCGCTGCTTGGCGAAGGTGTCGGTCGATTCGCAGACCGGCCCGACCACGTCGACGGGCCTCAGCTCGGCATCGGCGGCCGGCGCGCGCAGCGGAATGATCTCGTGCCAGGCCTCGTAGAGCGAGGGGCGGATCAGGTCGTTCATCGCCGCGTCGATGATGACGAAGCGCCGCGGGCCGTTGTCCTTCACGTAGATCACGCGGGTGACCAGCATGCCGGCGTTGCCGACCAGCAGGCGTCCCGGCTCGAAGACCAGCTCGGCATCCAGGTTGGAAACCAGGCCGCGCACCATCTCGGCATAGGCGCTGACCCGCGCGTCGGCCTGGCTGACGGCGTGGTCGGCCAGGTCGGCGGCGTCCAGGTCGGCGGCGTCCAGGGCGGCGGGGTCCAGCCCCGGCACCCGGTGCTGGTAGTCGATGCCGATGCCGCCGCCGAAGTCGAGGCGCTTCAGCGGCAGGCCCGCGCCGCGCAGGTCGTGATACAGCGCGATCAGCCGCTCGAAGGCCAGGCGGTAGGGCGCCACGTCGGTCAGCTGCGAGCCGATGTGCACGGCCAGGCCCTCGACGCGGATGCCCGGGATGTCCCGGTTGGCGAGCAGGAAGTCGCGCGCGTCGGCGGCGTTGATGCCGAACTTGGTGTCGGCGCGCCCGGTGGTGATCTTGTCCAGGGTGCCGGCGTCGACGTCGGGATTGACGCGCAGGGCGACCGGGGCGGTGACGCCGCGCGCCGTGGCGACCTCCGACAGCTGCTTCAGCTCCGAAAGCGATTCCACGTTGAACTGCATGATCCCGGCGTCCAGCCCGGCGGCCAGCTCGCGGCCGGTCTTGCCGACCCCGGCGAAGACGATCTTCTGCGCCGGCACGCCGGCGGCCAGCGCGCGGCGCAGTTCGCCCTCCGAGACCACGTCGGCGCCGGCGCCCAGCGCCGCGAAGGTGCGGATCACCGCCTGGTTGGAGTTGGCCTTCAGCGCGTAGCAGATGGTGGCCGGCAGGCCGGAAAGCGCCTCGGCGAAGAAGCGGTAGCCGTGTTCAAGGGCATCGGCGGAGTAGCAGTAGAAGGGCGTGCCGAACTCCGCCGCCAGCGCTTCCAGCGCCACGTCGGAGGCGTGCAGCCGCCCCTCACGGTAAGAAAAGAAATGACTGGTCATCTGGTCGGCTTTCCTGGCGCCACACGCGGCGGCGCGCTCATTCAATAGATCCTGGCATTCAGCAGGTCTTGGAGTTCAGTAGGTCTTGGTCCGCGTGCGTTTCTCGTCGCCGGTGGTGAAGATCCAGAAGGGGTCATTGCGCTCGCCGGACTCTTCTTCGCTGTCGGCGCCGGGCGTCACCGTGCTGGGGGCCGGATAGGCGTGCGGATAGGTATAGGCCTCTTCCTCTCCGGCCACCGGTTTGGGCGGGCCCTTCTTGCCGCAGGCGGCAAGGCCGAGCACCAGGCCGGCCGAGAGGGCGGCGGTCAGCAGGACACGCGGAAGGCTGGCCGGAATGCGGGGGGTCATAGGAAACGCTCCTTGGCGGCGGCGACGGCCTCGCGCACCCGATCGGGCGCGGTGCCGCCGGTGCTGATCCGGCTGGCCACCGCGTTCTCGACGGAGAGCACGGAGAAGATGTCCTCGGTGATGCGCGGCTCGACGGCCTGCATTTCGGCCAGCGGCAGTTCCTCCAGGCCGCAGCCGCGTTCCTCGGCCAGCTTCACGATGCTGCCGGTGACGTGGTGGGCCTGGCGGAAGGGCATGCCCAGCACCCGCACCAGCCAGTCGGCCAGGTCGGTGGCGGTGAGGAAGCCGTGCGCCGTGGCGGCCTTCAGCGCGGCGCGGTCGGCCTTCATGTCGGCGACCATGCCGGTCATGGCGGTGACGCAGAGCTGCAGCGTGTCGGCGGCGTCGAACAGGGGCTCCTTGTCTTCCTGCATGTCCTTGCCGTAGGTCATCGGCAGCCCCTTCATGACCACCAGCAGGCTGTTCAGGGCGCCGATCACGCGGCCCGCCTTGCCGCGGATCAGCTCGGCGGCGTCGGGGTTGCGCTTCTGCGGCATGATCGAGCTGCCGGTAGTGAAGGCGTCGGACAGCTGGACGAAGCGGAAGCCGGCCGAGCACCACAGGACGATCTCCTCCGACAGGCGCGAGAGGTGCAGGGCCAGGATGGCCCCGGCGGCCATGAACTCCAGCACGTAGTCGCGGTCGGAGACGGCGTCCATGGAGTTGGCCATGGGGCGGTCGAACTCCAGGGCGCTGGCCGTGGCCTGGCGGTCGATGTCGAAGGAGGTGCCGGCCAGGGCGGCGGCGCCCAGGGGCGACTCGTTCATTCGCCGGCGGCAGTCCTGCAGCCGCCCGCGGTCGCGGCCCAGCATTTCCACGTAGGCCAGCATGTGGTGCCCGAAGGTCACCGGCTGGGCGGCCTGCAGATGGGTATAGCCCGGCATCACCGTGTCGGCTTCGGCCTCGGCCTGGTCGATCAGCACCGCCTGCAGCTCGCGCAGGGAAGCTTCCAGGCGGTCGACCGCCTCGCGGGTCCACAGGCGCACGTCGGTGGCCACCTGGTCGTTGCGCGAGCGCGCGGTGTGCAGGCGCCCGGCGGGCTCGCCGATCAGCTCGGCCAGGCGCGCCTCCACGTTCATGTGGATGTCTTCCAGGCTGGCCTTGAATTCGAACTGCCCCGCCTCGATTTCAGAGAGAATGGCGTCCAGGCCGGCCAGGATGGCCGCGCCGTCCTCCTGGCTGATGATGCGCTGGTGGACCAGCATGGCGCAGTGCGCCTTGGAGCCGGCGATGTCCTGGGCGTAGAGTCGCTTGTCGAAGCCGATCGAGGCGTTGATCTGCTCCATGACCTCGGCAGGGCCGCCCGCGAAGCGCCCGCCCCACATGGTGTTGGCACCGGGGGTGTTCGCACCGGGGGTGTTCGCACCGGGGGTGTCGGCGTTCTGGTCGGCTCCGCTGTCGGCGGCCAGCTTTTTGATTTCTGCGTTCATCTGCTTTTAGGAGGCTTTCGCGTCCATGATCGTTCAGCTCGGGGTCATAAGAAAAACCCTCGCGGCCGTCGGGCTCGCCGCGCTGGCCTTCGCCCTCTGTGTCCCGGTGGCTTCGGCCCCCGATGCGTCGGAACAAGAGCGGCTGGCGGAGTCCGGCGGCGCGCCTGCGGCCCCAGAGGGCCCCTTCGCCGAGGACTTTACCTTCTCCGATCCGCCGGTGCCAGCGCCGAGCGCGGTTTTCCAGGCCCTTGAGGGGGGCGAGACGAGCTTCGCCGACTTCCGCGGCAAGGTGGTGCTGGTGAACTTCTGGGCCACCTGGTGCGCGCCCTGCGTGCGGGAAATGCCGAGCCTGGAGCGCCTGCACACGGCGCTGGCGGGCGAGGGCTTCACCGTGCTGGCGATCTCCCAGGACCGCGGCGGCGCCAGCGTGGTCGCGCCCTTCCTGGCCCGCCTCGACCTGCAGCGCCTGCCGGTCTACCTGGATCCCAAGGGCAAGCTGGCCCGCGCCTTCGCCCTCAAGGGCCTGCCGACCAGCTTCATCATCGACCGCCGGGGCCGGGTGGTCGCCGGCCTGGTCGGCCCGGCGGAGTGGGATTCCCCGGAATCCCTCGCCTTCATGCGCCACTACCTGCGGCTGGGACAACCGGGGGCGGAGGAGGCCCCGGCCGAGGCCCCCCAGGACACCCGGCGTCCCCTGCCGGCGACGAACACTCCCGGTTGAAAAAGTAGAAATATAACACTCAATTGCACGGCAGGCTTGTAGTCGGCGCCGGCTCTGGCGAATATAGGGGGCCTGCGAACAGTCCGGCCCGCCGCCTGCCATAGCATGTGGGGCGGGCCGCTTGGGGAAGGAGGTGTTGGCCATGGGGTATCGACCTGCCCGCCCGCTTCTTCGGCCGTTCCGACTGCCGACGTCCGTGCTCCCGCTGCTGCTGACGGCCTCCCTGGGGCTCGCCGCGCCGCTGACCGCCCCGGAGGTGGCGGCCCAGGCGGTGGCCCAGGAGGCGATCCGTAATACCACCACAGGGGCCACCCCGGAGGCCATCGGGGGGGAGGCCGCGCAGGACGCCATGGTTTTCGACGTGCTGCGTGACGGCGATAAGATCGGCGAGCACCGCCTGGACTTCGAACGGCTGGACGGCACCCTCAAGGTCTCCGTCGAAACCGAGATGAAGGTGAGCTTCGCCTTCGTCACCCTGTTCCGCTACGAGCACAAGCGCGTCGAGCGCTGGCGCGATGGCGAACTGGAATCGCTGGCCGGCATGACCCATGACGACGGCGAGGAGTTCGAGGTCTCCATCGTGCGCAAGGAAGGCTTCTACAGCCGCACCGTCAACGGCACCGAGGAGGAGATCCGGGAGCCGCTCTCGGTCGACAGCCTGTGGAGCAAGGATCGCCTCAGCGCCGGCAAGCTGTTCTCGGTGGCCAGCGGCGAGAGCTACCGCGTGCGCTCCAACATGCTGGGCTGGGAGACCATCGAGGCGAAGGGCGGATCCATGGAGGCCGAGCACGTGAAGCTCTCCGGCGAGGTCGAGCGCGATCTCTGGTACGGCCCCTCGGGCGAGCTCCTGAAGGTGCAATACGAAGGCGCCGAAGGCGAGACGTTTGAGTATGTGCGCCGCTAGAGTGGCTGACCTTTGTCTGCCGCACATGCCTCTGTCGTCCCGGGGCTGGTCCCCGGGACCCATTGGCGTCAACGCGCGACGCTACCCAAGATCAATGTAACGGAAAGGTCTTTGGGTCCCGGCAACAGGTGCCGGGACGACAGCCGGTTCTACGGGGCTGGACCAGGCGCGCCCTAGCGCGTCGGGACGGGCTCGTCGCTGGAGTAGTCGTAGAAGCCGCGGCCCGCCTTCTTGCCGATCCAGCCGGCCTCCACGTACTTCACCAGCAGCGGGCAGGGCCGGTACTTGCTGTCGGCCAGGCCGTCGTAGAGCACGTGCATGATCGACAGGCAGGTGTCCAGGCCGATGAAGTCGGCCAGCTCCAGCGGGCCCATGGGATGGTTGGCGCCCAGCTTCATCGCCGTATCGATGGAGCTCACCGAGCCGACGCCCTCGTAGAGGGTGTAGACCGCCTCGTTGATCATCGGCAGCAGGATGCGGTTCACGATGAAGGCCGGGAAGTCCTCGGCCGGGGCGGTGGTCTTGCCCAGCTTCTCGGAGAGCTGGCGCACCGTCTCGAAGGTCGGCTCGTCGGTGGCGATGCCGCGGATCAGCTCGACCAGCTGCATCAGCGGCACCGGGTTCATGAAGTGCATCCCCATGAACTTGGCCGGGCGGTCGGTGACCGAGGCGAGGCGGGTGATGGAGATCGAGGAGGTGTTGGAGCAGATCAGCGCCGTCGGCTTCAGCACCGGGCAGAGCGCCTTGAAGATCTCGCGCTTGATTTCCTCGTTCTCGCTGGCGGCCTCGATGACGATGTCGGAGTCGGCGAACATCTCCAGGCCGCTGCCGGTGGCGATGCGGGCCAGCGCGGCGGTCTTGTCGGCTTCGGAGATTATGTCGCGCCGCACCTGGCGGTCCATGTTCTTGGCGATGATGTCCGTCGCCTTGGCCGCTGCTTCCGCGGAGACGTCGGAGAGCTTCACGTCGTAGCCGGCCAGGGCACAGACATGCGCGATGCCGGTGCCCATCTGGCCGGCGCCGATGACGCCGATGGACTTGATGTCGCTGAAGCCCGCCGCGGGCGCGTCCTGATCTGCCATGAGGTTCAAGATACCTTTGTTCTTATGAACCGGGTCGGGCCGCCGTCCCCACGACGCGAGGCCCCAAAGCTCACCCCAGTTCTTTTTCCAATTCGGGGACCGCCTCGAAAAGGTCCGCCACCAGGCCGTAGTCGGCGACCTGGAAGATCGGCGCCTCCTCGTCCTTGTTGATGGCGACGATGACCTTGGAGTCCTTCATGCCCGCCAGGTGCTGGATGGCGCCGGAAATGCCGACGGCCACGTAGAGGTCCGGGGCCACCACCTTGCCGGTCTGGCCGACCTGGTAGTCGTTGGGCACGTAGCCGGCGTCGACGGCGGCGCGCGAGGCGCCGACCGCGGCGCCCAGCTTGTCGGCGACGCGCTCCAGCATGGCGAAGTTCTCGCCGCTCTGCATGCCGCGGCCGCCGGAGATGACGATGCCGGCGGTGGTCAGTTCCGGGCGCTCGGACTTGGTCAGTTCCTGGCCCTTGAAGGCGGCCAGTCCGGTGTCGCCGGTGCTCTCCACCGCCTCGACGGCGGCGGAGCCGCCCTCGGCCGGCGCCGCGTCGAAGGCGGTGGCGCGGATGGTCAGCACCTTGACGGCGTCGCTCGACTTCACCGTGGCCAGCGCGTTGCCGGCGTAGATCGGCCGCACGAAGGTGTCCTCGCCCTCGATGGCCGAGATGTCGGAGACCTGCTGCACGTCCAAGAGGGCGGCCGCGCGCGGCATGACGTTCTTGCCGGAGGTGGTGGCGGCGGCGATGACGTGGCTGTAGTCGGCGGCCAGCTTGGCCACCAGCGGCGCCAGGTTCTCGGCCAGGTGATGGTCGTAGGCCGCGTCGTCGGCCTTCAGGACCTTGTCGACCCCGGCCACCTTGGCGGCCGCTTCGGCGGCGGCGCCGCAGCCGGAGCCGGCGATCAGGACGTGCGTCTCGCCGGGCAGCTGGCCGGCGGCGGTGACGGCGTTGAGCGTGGCGGGCTTCAGCTCCGCGTTGTCGTGCTCGGCGACGATCAGCGTGGACATCAGATCACCTTCGCTTCGTTACGCAGTTTATCGACCAGTTCGGCGACGGAGGCGACCTTGACGCCGGCCTTGCGTGCCGGCGGCTCGGTGACCGAGACCACGGTGAGGCGCGGGCTCACGTCCACGCCAAGGTCCGCCGGGGTCATGGTGTCGATCGGCTTCTTCTTCGCCTTCATGATGTTGGGCAGCGAGGCGTAGCGCGGCTCGTTGAGGCGCAGGTCGGTGGTGACCACCGCCGGCGCCTTGATCTCCAGCTTCTCCAGGCCGCCGTCGACCTCGCGGGTGATGGCGAAGCTGCCGTCGGTCTTCTCGACCTTGGAGATGAAGGTGCCCTGCGGCCAGCCCAGTAGCGCGGCCAGCATCTGGCCGGTCTGGTTGTTGTCGTTGTCGACGGCCTGCTTGCCGAGGATGACCAGCTCCGGGCCTTCCTTCTCGACCACCGCCTTCAGCAGCTTGGCCACGGCCAGCGGCTCCGGGTCGCTGTCGCACTGGATCAGGATGCCGCGGTCGGCGCCCATGGCCAGGCCCGTGCGCAGGGTCTCCTGGGCCTGGGCGGCGCCGGCGGAGACGACGATGACCTCGCTGGCGGTGCCGGCCTCTTTCAGGCGCACGGCCTCTTCGACGGCGATTTCGCAGAAGGGATTCATGGCCATCTTCACGTTGGCCGTTTCCACCCCGGTGTTGTCCGCCTTCACGCGGACTTTCACGTTGGCGTCGATGACGCGCTTGATCGGAACGAGAACCTTCATCGCAACCCTGCGACCACCTTTTGTCTTGAAGCTGTCAAAGAGCCCGCCGAGTGGTCCCGCGCAAGAATGTTGCGCGAGGCCCTTGGACGACGGACATACGGAAACGTTTGCTGCCTATCTCGCAGCCGCACAATAGGAGCATGGTAGTACACTGTCAACGCCACCAGACCCGCCCTCAGCCTAGGATTTCTGCCGATTCGCGCCCTGCTTTCCGCCCCGGGTCGCCCCCGGTTCCCAGAGCACGTCACCGGCGCCCTTGTCGTTCAGGTAGCGGCTCATGACGAAGAACAGATCGGACAGTCGGTTGATGTAGCGCACGGCCTCGGGATTGATGGCCTCGCTCTCGGCCAGCGCGGTGATCTCGCGCTCGGCCCGGCGCGCCAGGGTGCGGGCCAGGTGCAGGTAGGCCGCGGCGGGGCTGCCGCCGGGCAGCACGAAGGAATTGAGCGGCGCCAGCTCGGCGTTCAGACGGTCGATCTCCGCCTCCAGGCGCCCGGTCTGCTCGGCCACGATGCGCAGCGGCGGAAATTCGGGGTTGTCGGCCTCCGGGGTCGCCAGGTCGGCGCCCAGGTCGAAGAGGTCGTTCTGAATGCGGCCCAGGATGGCGTCAGCCTCCGGGTCGGCCAGGGAAGCGGTGTGCAGGCGGGCCAGGCCGGCCGCGGCGTTGGTTTCGTCGACGGTGCCGTAGGCGGCGACGCGCGGGTGGTGCTTGACCACGCGCTGGCCGCTGCCCAGCGCGGTCTTTCCCTTGTCGCCGCCCTTGGTATAGATGCGGGTGAGCTTGACCATGCGCCCCCAGCTGCCCTTTTCGGGCTCAGTCCTGGCTGCCGACCAGCACGGCGAGCGCGAAGAGCACCAGGGCGCAGCCCTGGGCGATGACGCGGGCGCGCATCAGCTTGTTGCCGTACTTGGCGTTGAACTCGCCGCCGCGGGCCATGCCGATGATGCCGGTCGCCAGCACACCCAGGGTGACGACCATGGCGATCAGCATCAGGATGAAAAAGAAGGTCTTCATGGCCGCGACCTTAAACCCGCGTCCCCCCGTGGGGCCAGCAAATTTCCGACGGTTTCCTGTGTCGTAGCGTCGCGGAGGCTCTAGCGGCGCGCCAGGGCCAGGCCCAGGCCGGTGCCGAGCAGCAGGGTCCCGGTGACGCCGTGGCGCACCCGGTTGGCCCGGGCCGAGGCGAAGAGGCCGCGTACCCGCCCGGCCAGCAGGGCGTAGCAGCTGTCCAGCGAAGTGGCGATGACGATCATGGCGATCGACATGGCCAGCAGCTGCGGGGCGACCGCCAGCTGCGGGTCGACGAACTGCGGGAAGAAGGCGGCGTAGAAGAACAGGGTCTTGGGGTTGGTGATGGCCACCAGCACGCCCTGCCAGAACACGCCCTTCCTGGACTTCATCGGCGGCAGGGCCGGCATCCGCCCGGCCGTGAAGACCTCGCGCCACTGCTTCAGCCCTAGGTAGACCAGGTAGGCGACGCCGGCCCAGCGCAGCACCTCGAAGAGGTCGGCGGCCAGCGCCAGCAGGGTGGTGAGGCCCGCGGCCCCGGCGACCACCAGCACCGCGTTGCCGCTGCTCGCCCCGGCCACGGTGGCCAGGCCCGTGCGCTGTCCGTAGGCCAGGGAGTTGGCGATCACCAGGGTGACGATCGGCCCCGGCATGAGGATCAGCACGACGACGGCGAGGACAAAGCCTGCGAAGAGTTCCGGGTTCACGGCCAGCATGGTTTCGGATCCTGAAGTTCGGTTGTCTCCGGCCCAGGAAAGACAGCTTCCGCGGCGAAAGTACAGCCCCTTTAGGGAAGGGGGGCTACTCGGGACAGGGGCCGGCGGCGGCGAGGAAGGCGATGAGGTCGGCGCGTTCCTGCGGGTCCTTCACGCCGGCATAGCCCATGCGCGTGCCGGGCACGGCCTTGAAGGGGTTGGCCAGGAAGCGGTCGAGGCTGGCTGCGGTCCAGACGATGCCGGACTCGCGCAGCGCCCGGGAGTAGCTGAAGCCCGCCACGCTGGCGGCCTCGCGGCCCAGCAGGCCGCAGTGCCTGGGGCCGCTGCGGTTGCGCGCGAGGGAGTGGCAGGCCTGGCAGCGCTCGTAGATCGCCTGCCCGCGCTGCGCGTCACCGGGCGGCAGGGCCGCGGCGGGTACTGCCGGCAGGGCCAGCAGCACCGCCGCGGCAAGACAGGTCCTTCGCAAGGCCATACCCCGGGGTCTCGGGGGGCTCAGGACACGAAGGCGACGGGCACCGGGTTCTCGCCCAGGGCGCCGCGCAGCACCGCCCAGTGCATGGCCTCGTCGCCCAGGATGCTGGCCGCCGCCTTGGCGAGCTCGCGCTCGGCGAACAGCGGCACGGCGCCCAGGTAGGCGCTGACCGCGCCCTTCTCCAGCCCCGCGGCGAAGCGCAGCACGTCGGCTTCCGATTTCAGGTCGCCGCTGGGAAAGTCGTAGCGCGCCAGCGGCTCCACCGCCGCGCCGCCCAGGTCGCGCACGGTCTTGGCCAGCACCTCGGCATGCTCCTTGTGGTGGCCCTGGAACTGCACGGCGAGATCCAGCACCGGCTTGGTCAGCAGCCCGCTCTCGGCACCGAGCTGGTAGGCGGCGATGGCCTCCTGCTCGGCCCCCAGGGCGGCGTTCAGGATGTTGATGTCGTCTTCGGGCGCCGCGGCCATGGCCGCCTTGTTGCCGCCGCAGCCGGCCAGCAGCAGGACGGCGCCGGCCGAGAGCGTGGACCTGGCGCCGGCGGTGAGGAAGGAACGGCGGGGCAGGCTGGTGATGGTGTCGCGCATGGGTCTCTCCTGCAGTTGTCGGGTTGGAAGGTGGATGCGAAGGCAAAGAGCCTCCCCGGCGCCGGGCGTGGGGCGCGGCGGTGTTACCTTTGGAGTGCTGAGTTAGGGGGCGGGGGCGGCGCTCAGCCGTCCGGCGGGGCCTGGGCGAGCCGCGCCAGCACGCGGGCGACGATGCGGTCGCAGCGCGCGCCGGCGAAGGGGAAGGTGTCGGCCAGGGCGCCGGCGACGCCGCGCTGCAGGCGACGGCGCAGCTGGCGCCTGGCGCGGTGCAGTCGCGTCTTCACGGTGTCCGCCGGGATGCCCAGGCAGGCCGCCGTATCCTCGGTGCTGAACTCCTCGACGGCGCGCAGCACGAAGACGGCGCGCTGGGCCTGGGGCAGGTCGTCGATGGCAGCCTCCAGAAGGCGGCGGATCTCACCCTGGGCGGCTTTGGCTTCCGGACTGTCGGCCATGGTCGGGTCCATGATCGTGCTGGCCTCCGTCGCGGGTTCGGCGCCGCTTTCCAAGGGGGTCGCGGGCATGCGGCGGCGCAGGCGGGCCAGCGCTTCGTTGACCGTGATCTTCACCAGCCAGGTGGAAAGCCGCGCGGACCCGGCGAAGCCCGCGAGATTTAGAAAGGCCTTCAGGTAGGCCTCCTGCACCGCCTCTTCGGCGTCGGCGTCGTTCTGCAGGATGGCGCGCGCGGTGCGGAACAGCAGCCTGTTGTGGCGCCGCATGATCGCCTCGAAGGCGCCGGCGTCGCCCTGGCGCGCGGCGGCGAGCAGGATGGCGTCCGCGTCGCCGCGTCCGGCCTGGGCGGCGGGCTTGGCCGGCGCGGCGGCAGATCTCTCGCTTGCTGGCTCCATCAGGTGTTCCCTTGGCTCCCGGGTGACTGTCGGTTGTCTGACCATTGGATGCCGGCCGCCGCCAAAAGGTTCCCTCTTTTTGCGGTCTCCCGCCAATTCTTTCGCCAGGGGGGTACCGGGCGAGGGGGCGGCGGAGCGCCTCTCGCGCCCGGCGCGTTGCTTTGAGCCGCGCTTTGGGGCAGTTTCTTCGCCGCATGATCGACGGCCGGACCACTCTCATCGCGCATCTCGGCTTTCCGACGGAAAGCTTCAAAGCGCCGATGATCTATAACCCCTACTTCGAGAAGATCGGCCTCAACGCCGTGGTGATGCCCCTGGGCGTCGAGGCGCCGGCCTATCCCGAGGTGCTGCGGGCGCTGGCCCGGCTCACCAACTTCCACGGCGCCCTCGTCACCATGCCGCATAAGGGCACCACGCTGGCGCTGGTCGACGCCGTCTCGCCCACCGCCGAGATCGCCGGGGCCTGCAACGCCGTGCTCAAGCGGCCGGACGGCTCCCTGCTGGGCGACATGTTCGACGGCGCGGGCTTCCTGCGCGGCCTGCAGCGCCGCGGCCGCACGGCCCGGGGCGCAAGGGCCCTGGTGGTCGGCTGCGGCGGCGTCGGCTCGGCCATCGCCGCTTCCCTGGCCGCCGCCGGGCTGGCGCGGCTCAGCCTCTTCGATGTCGACGGCCCCGCCGCCGAAGGCCTGTCGGCGCGCCTCAAGCGGCACTATCCGGCGCTGGAAATAACACTCGGGTGCAAGGACCCGGCGGGGCACGACATCGTCGTCAACGCCTCGCCGCTGGGCATGGAGGAAGACGACCCCCTGCCGCTCGACGCCGCGCGCCTGGAGCCCGCCGCCTTCGTCGGCGAAGTGGTGCTGAGCCGCGAGGTGACGCCCTTCCTGGCCGCGGCGCGGGTGAGGGGCTGCGAAACCCAGGTCGGCACCGACATGCTGTTCGAGATGATCCCGGCCTACCTGGAGTTCTTCGGCTTTCCCGCCACGACCGCCGAGGAACTGCGCCGGGTGGCGAAGATCAGCTACTGAACCGCCTCACTTCACCAGCAGCACCCAGTTCTCGCCGGGGTTCTCCCAGTCGTCCTTCACCATGGGGCGCTGGTCGACGAAGCGGTAGCCCCTGCGCTCGTAGAGCCGCCGCGCGCCGGTGTTGGCGTCGGAGACGATGATGCTCTCGCCGCGGCTGGCGTTCTCGCGCGCCTGCTCGGCGGCGATCTCCAGCAGCTTGCCGCCCAGGCCTTGCCCGCGGTGCTGGGGGAAGACGGCCAGGACGTTCACGTACCAGCTTCCGGGCACCATGTTCTCCAGCTCGATCAGCGGCACGAACATGCCCGGCGTCTCGGCGTCGATGGGCTCCGGCTCGTCCGCCACGCGGTAGGCGACCAGGCCGGCGATCACGCTGCCGCCGCGCTCGGCCACCACGGCATTGCGGTAGGAGAAGGCGCCGGTCTCGCGCTGGGCGCGGCGGCGCCCCACATCCCAGGCGCTCTCGCCCGGCTCGGCCATGCGCTCCCAGAGGTAGAGCGGCAGGCCCTCGCCGGCGAAGTTGATCAACTCGGCCAGGGCCTCGGCGTCGGCCGGGGTGGCGGGGCGGTAGCGGATGTCGGTGTCGTTCATGGCGGTCGTTTCCCTTCCGGGTGACGCGGCGCCAGAGGTGGTAATGCGATACGGCGGGCGCTGCAAGCCCCGGACGCTTCAAGCCCCGGACGATGCAGATGCCGCTAAGCCGCGGTCCCCAGAATGTCGGTGGCGCGATGGTCCGCCGTCACGCCGTCGACCAGGATGACGTCGCCGACGCTGTTGGCGGTGCGCAGGGCAATGATCGCACGGTAGGCGGGGGAGTTGTACCAGGCCTCGGCGCTTTCGCGGTCGGGAAAGCCGATCACCACCAGGTCGCCCGGCCAGTCGCCTTCCAGCACCGTGGCCCTTGCGCCGTGGACGACGTAGCGGCCGCCGTAAGGCGCCAGGGTGGCGTCGATGCGCTTCAGGTACTCGATGATGTCGGCGCCGAAGTCGACCTGGCGCAGGTGGGCGACGGCGTAGGCTCCAAGAGGGGCGGTCATGGCAGAACTCCTTCTCGCTCAGGCGGCCTGCGGCCGCGCGGTCTTCAAAGCGGCGTGCTCCAGCATCGCCAGGCCGGCCACGGCCAGGGCCTGCGCCACGACGAAGGCGACGCCGAGGGTGGTGGGGGCGACCCAGCCGGAGACGAGCAGGACGAGGCTGGCGGCGGCCCAGGCGGCGTTGCCGGTGACGGCCAGGCGCACCGCCGCCGGGTGCGGGCGCCAGGCAACCAGGGCCATGAAGAGGGCGATGGGCAGCAGGCCGAGCCCGGCGTAGAGCAGCAGGGGCGCGGGCAGCCCGGTCAGCGCCGCCAGGGGTGCGGCGCCGAGATCCAGCGCCAGGCCCATGACGGCGCAGGTGGCGGCATCGATCAGCAGCAGGGGGCGCAGGGACAACAGCTTTGGCATGTGAGGGTCCTCCTAATCATGGGCGCCGCGGGCTGCGGCGCTTGACCCCAAGGATTGGCCAAAGGCCGCCGCCGGTCGATTACCTGAGAGGTAATTGGTGGCCGGAATTTTGTGCTGCTAACCTGCCGCCATGAACACGACCACATCCCCCGTTGCCTCTTCCCCTGTCGGCGAGCTGCTGCGCGGCTGGCGCCGCCGGCGCCGGCTCAGCCAGCTCGATCTCGCCCTGGCGGCGGAGGTCTCCCAGCGCCACCTCAGTTTCCTCGAGTCCGGCCGTGCCGCGCCCAGCCGCGAGATGGTGCTGCGCCTGGCCGAGCCGCTGGCGATCCCCTTGCGCGAGCGCAATGCCCTGCTGGCCGCCGCCGGCTTCGCCCCGGTCTACCCGGAACGAGCCTTGGACGACCCGGACCTGGCGGCGGCGCGGCGGGCGGTGGAACAGATCCTGGAGGGTCACCTGCCGCACCCGGCGCTCGCGGTCGACCGGCGCTGGCATCTGGTCTTCGCCAACAAGGCGGTGGCCCCCTTGATGGCCGGCGCCGACGAGAAGCTGCTGGCGCCGCCGGTCAACGTGCTGCGCCTCAGTCTGCACCCCGACGGCCTGGCCCCGCGCATCGGCAATTTCCGCCAGTGGCGCGCGCACATCCTGGAGCGGCTGGGACAGCAGATCGACGCTTCGGGAGACGCGGGACTGGTCGAGCTATTGGAGGAACTGAAGGGCTATCCCGTGCCGCCGGGCGCGCGGCCTTACCGCCCCGCTGCGGAAGAGTCCCTGGGCGGCATCGCCGTGCCCCTGGAGTACGTGACGGACAAGGGCACCTTGCGCTTTCTCAGCACCACCACGGTTTTCGGCACGGCCCTCGACATCAGCCTGTCGGAGCTAGCCATCGAGACCTTCTTTCCGGCGGACGCCGGGACGGCGCAAGCCATGCGGGCCCTGGCGGAGGGGGCGGACTGAGACCGAAGGGTCCCCCTACTTGTAGGCAACGGCGGCGCTGGACGGGCCGGTCAGCGGGAGGATCTCGAAGCGGCGGAAGCCGGCGGCCGCGCACCAGTCGCGGAAGTCCGCGCCGGTGAAATCGAAAGCGTCGCCGAACTCGATCAGCATGTTGAGCGACATCAGCAGGCCGAAGGCGTTCTCGCGGCGCGCGTCGTCGATCAGCGCCTCGATGGCCACCAGCGCGCCGCCTTCGGGCAGCGCCTCGTAGGCCTTGCGGATGAGGTGCTGTTTCTTCTCCAGGTTCCAGTCGTGCAGGATCATGCCCATGGTGATGACGTCGGCGGCCGGCAGCGGATCGTCGAAGAAATCGCCGGCCACGGCGCAGACACGGTCGCCAAGCCCGGCCCCGGCGATGTGGCGCTCGGCGATACGCGTCACCTCCGGCAGGTCGAAGGAGGTGCAGCGGAGGTGCGGGTTGGCGCCCGCCACCAGCAGCGAAAGCTGGCCCGAGGCGCCGCCGACGTCGCAGAGGGTCTTGAAGCCGGAGAAGTCGAAGCGCTCGGCGAAGGCCCGGAAGTTGGCCAGCGAGGCGCCGGACATGGCGTCGATGAACTGCTCCAGGCGCTGGGGGTCGGCGTAGAGCGTGGCGAATACGCTCTCTCCTCCTTCCTTGGTCTCGTTCTGCGGCCGGCCGGTCCTGAGGGCCTCGGTGAGGTCGCCCCAGAAGCCGTAGATCCGGTCGTTGAACATCTCGAGCAGGCCGCCGATGTAGTCCGGGCTCGCCTTCACCAGGAAGGCCGCGGTCTCCGGGGTGTTGGCATAGCGCGCCGCGGGACCGTCGCCGTCGCGCCGCAGCAGGCCCAGGGCGACCAGGCTGTCGGGGAAGTCCGGCACCGCGCGCGGGTGCAGCCCGCAGCGCCGGGCCATCTCTTCGCCGGTCATCGGCCCTTCGGCCAGGATCGAGAAGAGGTCGAGTTCCACCGCCGACAGCAGGGCCTTGGCGGCGAAGAACCCGGTGCCGATCTGCATGATATGGGCGGGATCTGGTTGCGGCATGCGCGGCTCCCGGGGAGCGTCTGGTTGCGGGCTGACGCGGCAATCTACAGCGCGCGCCGTCCGGCGGTCGAGGCCGGTGCCGGGCCGGGGGCGTTCCCGGCGCCGCCTGGCCAAGTTGCGGCACAACTTTTGAGAGTACAGCGGCGGTGTTTTTCGTGCGGCAGCTCTATGGCGTCCCGCGGCCTAAACCGCTGAAGCTTTTTGCCTTCCGGCGACGCTGGGCCGTCGCCGAAAATACTAGCTAAATGGTTGCAATTGTTCATGGATTTGCAAGATTCCCGGGCCAAGCTGGACGCCTGCGGAAGTAACGGGTGGATCAGGACATGCTGGAAGCTCTGACCTGGTTTGTCAGCGACGAAGAAGGTGCGTCGGCGATCGAATACGGCCTCATCGGGGCCCTGGCCTCGGTCGCCGGGCTCGCTGCCTTGGGCCTTGCCGGTTCCTCTCTCGATGCGCTGCTCACGGAAGTGGCCAACGCGATGGCGCCGCCGTCGCCCTAGAGCAACCCGCGTCCGTGCGGACGCGGACAAGCTGCTCTCACCTTCCAAGATAGAGCACTTCATCCTCGGTCGGGGGAGCCCGCCTGATCGAGGATTGATCTGTGCGGGTGTCCCGGCCGCCGGCGGGCGCGGCGGGCTGCTTTGCCGGCCTTTCTTTCGCCCTCTCCCGGACTCTATAAGAAGGCGTCGCCCGCCGTAATCAGGGGAAACCCCTAGCTGTGTCCGATTCTGCCGCTCCGCTTTCGGGGCTCAACTGGCTGCATGCCGATGTCTTCTGTGACGCGCCGCTGACCGGCAATGGTCTCTGTGTCTTCCTGCCGCAGCAGGAACTCTCCGCGGCGGCCATGTTGGCCCTGACGCAGGAGATGCGCCAGTTCGAGTCGATCTTCCTCTCTGAGGTCGCAGAGGGCGCCGCGCGTGCCCGCATCTTCACCCTGGAAGAGGAACTGGATTTCGCCGGCCACCCGCTGCTGGGCGCGGCCGCGGTGCTGCATCACGCGGCCGGGGCGGGCGAGCGCCACCACGTCACCTTCCGGCTGACCGCGCGGGAGGTCGCCGTCGCGACCCGGCGCCGGGCGGAGCGTTTCTTCGATGCGGAGATGGCGCAGGGGCCGGCCGTCTGGGGCGGCGAGGCCGAAGGCGCGCCCCGTGCCGCCGTGATTTCCGCATTGGGCCTGCAGGAAGGCGATCTGGTGCCGGGCCTGCCCCTGGCGGCGGTCTCCACCGGGCTCGACTACCTCATCGTGCCGGTGACCAGCGCGGGGCTCGCCCGCGCCGCGATCCGGGTCGACGACTTCGAGGCGCGCCTGGCCGCCCTCGGCGCGAAGTTCGTCTACGTCCTGGATCCGGAGGCCCGCGAAGGCCGCACCTGGGACAATCTCGGTGCGGTGGAGGACGTGGCCACCGGCAGCGCCGCCGGCCCGGCCGGCGCCTACCTGCACCGCTACTGCAACGCCCCGGCAGCGATGACGCTGCACCAGGGCCGCTTTGCCGGCCGCCCCAGCCGGCTGTCCGTCACCCTGGATAAAGGGGGGAACGTGACGGTCGGCGGCGGTGTCTCCGTGCTGGCCGAGGGCCGCTTCTTCTAGTCCCGGTCCCGCCGCCGGCCGCGCTCCTGAAGGGGCAAGTGAAGAGGCAAGGACTGTTTCCCTCTACCGGCAACCTCTCCGTGTCTTTCGTCGCAACCCAGGGTGTTCCCCGGCGCACGGTGCCACAGATATTCCACACCGGTTTCATCGAAACCTAAGGCCCGGAGCGCAAGCTGACGGTCTGCGGAAGAAAGGAGGGATCAGCTTATGCGAGACACACTGACCCTTGGAATGCTGAAGCTGGAGACCGTGAAGCGGTTCGCCCTCGATAACGAGGGCGCGCTGGTGCTCGACTTCGCGTTCATCGGCGCTCTGGTGGCGGTGGCCGGGATCGTTGCCCTGGTCCTCGCCGACGATGCGATGGACTGGGTGCTGATCGGGGTCTCCGAAATCCTCGGCGACTAACGAACGCCCCCCGTATTTCAGTTCCGCCCGGAGAGCAGGCCGCGGGCGATGACCTGCGCCTGGATCTCGGCGGCGCCTTCGAAAATGTTGAGGATGCGTGCGTCGCAGAGCACGCGGGAGATCTTGTACTCCTCGGCGTAGCCGTTGCCGCCGTGCACCTGCAGCGCGTTGTCGGCGTTGGCCCAGGCGACGCGGGCGCCCAGCAGCTTGGCCATGCCGGCCTCGATGTCGCAGCGCCGCTCCGAATCCTTCTCGCGCGCGGCGAAGTAGGTGAGCTGGCGGGCGACCATGGTCTCCACCGCCATCCAGGCCAGCTTGCCGGCGACGCGCGGGAAGGCGACGATCGCCTTGCCGAACTGCTTCCTGTCCTGTGCATATTCCAGGCCCAGCTCCAGGGCGCACTGCGCGACGCCCACGGCGCGGGCGGCGGTCTGGATGCGCGCCGACTCGAAGGTCGCCATGAGCTGCTTGAAGCCCTGGCCCTCGACGCCGCCCAGCAGGTTCTCGGCCTTCACCTCGAAACCGTCGAAGCCCAGCTCGTATTCCTTCATGCCGCGATAGCCCAGCACCTTGATCTCGCCGCCGGTCATGCCGGGGGCGGGGAAGGGGTCGTCCTCCGTGCCGCGCGGCTTCTCGGCCAGGAACATGGAAAGTCCGCGGTAGCCGGCTTCGTCGGGATCGGTGCGCGCCAGCAGTGTCATGAGGTCGCTGCGCGCGGCGTGGGTGATCCAGGTCTTGTTGCCGGTGACCTTGTAGCTGTCGCCGTCCCGCAGCGCGCGGGTGCGCAGGGAGCCGAGGTCGGAGCCGGTGTTGGGCTCGGTGAAGACGGCGGTCGGCAGGATCTCGCCGGAGGCGATGAGCGGCAGCCACTTTTCCTGCTGCGCCGGGGTGCCGCCCAGGCGGATCAGTTCGGCGGCGATCTCCGAGCGGGTGCCCAGCGAGCCCAAGCCGATATAGCCGCGCGACAGTTCCTCCGTCACCACGCACATGGCCAGCTTGCCGAGGCCGGAGCCGCCGAAGTCCTCCGGCACCGTCAGGCCGAAGACGCCGAGCCCGGCCAGCTGCTGGACCACCTCCAGGGGGATCAGCTCGTCCTTCAGGTGCCACTCGTGGGCGTCTTCCTTGTGATCCTCGGCGACCTTGTGGAACTGGTCGCGGATCATCTCCAGCATCTCGTCGGCCAGGCCCGCCTCGCCGAACTTGCCCTCGGCCAGGTGGCGGGCGATGGCCATGCGCAGGGCGTTGCCGTTGCCCGCGGTCATCAGCTTCTTCACCGCCGGGGTCTGCAGCGCCGTGACGTCGTCGTCGCCGAGGCCCAGGTCGGCCGGGCGCAGCACCTCCACCTGGCTGAGCGCGATGCCGCCGACAAGCTGGTTCAGGTACTCGCCGTAGGCGGCCTGCAGCATCATCTGCTCCAGTTCGCCGAGCTGGCCCGCGGCCTCCAGGCGCTCGGCCCAGTGCAGCATCTCGCGCAGCGCGGCGACGTAGGTGGCCAGCCAGGCGTAGCCATGGGCGGCGAACTGCTCGCGCTCCAGCAGCTTGGCGTCGATCCTGCCGCCGGGGGCGACCAGCGCGGCCACGGCAGAGCGCGCGGCGGCGCCGAAGCTCTCGGCGGCGGCCAGCGCCTCGGCGCAGGTGGCCAGCAGCTCGGGCAGGATCAGGCTTTCGGTCCGGGCTTCGGCTTGCACGGCGGTCATCTCTCTAACCTTCTACCTTCTTCGACTTTATCACTTGGGGGGTGGATCAGGCCCAGGCCCATTCGAGCGGCGGCGGCGGGTCGCCGGCGGCCAGTTCGACATGGAGGATGCGGCGGTGGCCCCGCGTGGTGCGGCGGCGCGAGCCGTGCACCAGCAGCGGGCGCAGGACCAGCACGGTGCCGGCGGAAACCGCGAGCTCGACCGCCGGCGTCTCGCTGGCCAGCACCGCAATTTCTTCCGTGGTCAGGCGGCCCTTCGTATGGCTGCCGGGCAGCACGCGCAGGCCGCCGTCGGCGGGGCCGATGAGGTCCAGGTGCCAGCGCAGGGTCAGCATCCGCTCCAGCAGGTCGACCGGGGCCTCGCAATGGGGTACGCCCGCCTTGACCGTCCAGTTGCCGACCGGCGCCGATGCGTCGCGCCGCTTCACCGCGATGGTGCGGTCCTGGTGCCAGGGCACGAACCAGTTGCGGTGCCCGGTCTTGTCGAAGGCGATGGCCCGCACCGGCCTGGCGGAGGGGCCGAGCGCCTCGCGAACGATGTCGCGCACGGCGGGCTGCGCCAGCAAGGTGCCGATCAGGGGAACGTCGGGCGCAATGCGCGCCGAGCCTTCGTCCTCGGCGGCGGCGGCGCGCAGGGCGTCGAAGGCCGCCACGGCCGCCGTCCGGTCAACGGCGGAGCCGTCGACCAGGGCATAGCCTTGAGCGGCGAGCCTGTCGCCCGCCCGCTCGGCCTCCGCTGCCAGACAGGCCAGCGCCATGGTTGTGCTCCCTCCGGCCGCCTCAGTCTTCCGCTTCGGCGTCTTCCAGGGTGCGCAGGCCCGGGCGCTTCGCCTGGACCAGCACGGCCATGTTTCCGGGACGGTGCTGGTTCTTCATCATCTTGGTGTGGGCGCGCGGGATGTCGCGCCAGGCGAAGACCTCCGACATGCAGGGGTCGATGCGGCGCTCGACCATCAGGTTGTTGGCCTGGCTGGCCTGCATGAGGTTGGCGAAGTGGCTGCCCTGGATACGCTTCTGGCGCATCCACACGAAGCGCGCGTCGAAGGTCAGGTTGTAGCCGGTGGTGCCGGCGCAGAACACGACCATGCCGCCGCGCTTCACCACCATGCAGCTGACCGGGAAGGTCTGCTCGCCGGGATGCTCGAAGACGAAGTCGACGTCGTTGCCCTTGCCGGTGTACTGCCAGATCGCCTTGCCGAACTCGCGCACCCGGCGCATGTAGTCGCCGAAGCCCTCGCCGTTGACCGGGGGCAGCTGGCCCCAGCAGTCGAAGTCCTTGCGGTTGATGACGCCCTTGGCGCCCAGTGACATGACGAAGTCGCGCTTGTCCTCGTCGGAGATCACGCCGATGGCGTTGGCGCCGGCGGTCGAGATCAGCTGGATCGCCATGGAGCCCAGGCCGCCGGAGGCGCCCCAGACCAGCACGTTGTGGCCCGGCCGCAGGATGTGCGGGCGGTGGCCGAAGAGCATGCGGTAGGCGGTGGCGAGCGTCAGGGTGTAGCAGCCGCTCTCCTCCCAGGTCAGGTGGCGCGGGCGCGTCATCAGCTGGCGGTCCTGCACGCGGGCGAACTGGGCGAAGGAGCCGTCGGGCGTCTCGTAGCCCCAGATGCGCTGCGAGGTGGAGAACATCGGGTCGCCGCCGTTGCACTCCTCGTCGTCGCCGTCGTCCTGGTTACAGTGGACCACGACCTCGTCGCCGACCTTCCAGCGCTTCACCTTGGAGCCGACGGCCCAGACGATGCCCGTCGCGTCGGAGCCGGCAATGTGATAGGGCGCCTTGTGGACGTCGAAGGGCGAGATCGGTACGCCCAGGCCGGCCCAGACGCCGTTGTAGTTCACGCCGGCGGCCATCACCATGACCAGGACGTCGTGGCTGTCCAGCGTGGGGGTGTCGACCACCTCCAACTGCATGGCCTGTTCCGGTTCGCCGTGGCGCTCGCGCCGGATGACCCAGGCGTGCATCTTCTCCGGCACGTGGCCCAGCGGCGGAATCTCACCGACCTCGTAGAGGTCCTTCACCGGCCGTTCCGGTGTCTGCGCCTCGGTGCTTTCAGCTGACCCTTCGAGCGTCTCGGCCATGTCTCAAACTCCTCCAGTCTTCTCTCGGCGCCCGGTCCCGGCCGGGGCCCCTCTGCCTATCCCTTCGCAGCTGCTCATTGTTCTGGAGGCAAATCCGCGGAAAACTGCGATCCTCCGCCGGAAATCCCCTTTGGCAGTGCGGTATTTTTCTTGACTCATAGACGCTCAGACGCTTTTTTGCAATGCACAATGACATTGTTTTTTACGTCCAGAGGGATTTTTTCGTAATTATCTGTCGGTTTTGGCGGGTGGACGAAATATGATAACCTGGAATCGGTTGCTTTCAGGGGGTTCCGGAGGATTAGAGTGCATTGCAGCACGTTCTTTCCGACCCTGCCCCAGGGGTGTCCCGGGGGGCGTCCGGGGGGCATCCGAGGGACCGGCGGCGGCCTTGGGTTTGATCCCGCTCGGGCCGCCGGGTATCAGAGAGTGGTTGGTTAGAGTGAGATGAGCGACATGACGGACAGCAAGACCGCCGGAGCTTCTGGGACGCGCGCGAAGGACAAGCCCTGGCTGATCCGCACCTACGCGGGCCATTCCACCGCCGAGGCCTCCAACGCGCTCTACCGCAAGAACCTGGCGCGCGGGCAGACCGGCCTCTCGGTGGCCTTCGACCTGCCGACCCAGACCGGCTACGATTCCGACCATGCCCTGGCCAAGGGCGAGGTCGGCAAGGTCGGCGTGCCCATCAGCCACCTGGGCGACATGGAGAAGCTCTTCGCGGAGATCCCGCTGGAGCGCATGAACACCTCCATGACCATCAACGCCACGGCGCCCTGGTTGCTGGCGCTCTACATCGCCTGCGCGGAAAAGCAGGGCGCCCCGCGCGACCAGCTGACCGGCACGGTGCAGAACGACATCATCAAGGAATATCTCTCGCGCGGGACCTACATCTTCCCGCCGCAGCCCTCGCTGCGCCTCATCACCGACGTGATCGCCTTCACCTACCGCGAAGTGCCGAAGTGGAACCCGACCAACGTCTGCTCCTACCACCTGCAGGAGGCCGGCGCGACGCCGGTGCAGGAGCTGGCCTACGCCCTGGCGACGGCGGTCGCGGTGCTGGATGCGGTCCGCGATTCGGGCCAGGTGCCGCCGGAGGACTTCCCCCGCGTGGTCGGGCGCATCTCCTTCTTCGTCAACGCCGGCCTGCGCTTCATCACCGAGCTTTGCAAGATGCGCGCCTTCACCGAGCTGTGGGACGAGATCTGCCGCGAGCGCTACGGCATCGAGGAAGAGAAGTACCGCCGCTTCCGCTACGGCGTGCAGGTGAACTCCCTGGGCCTCACCGAGCAGCAGCCGGAGAACAACGTCTACCGCATCCTGCTGGAGGCCCTGGCCGTCACCCTGTCGAAGGACGCCCGCGCCCGCGCCGTGCAGCTGCCGGCCTGGAACGAGGCGCTGGGCCTGCCGCGCCCCTGGGACCAGCAGTGGTCCCTGCGCCTGCAGCAGATCCTCGCCTTCGAGACCGACCTGCTGGACTACGACGACATCTTCAACGGCTCGACCGTGATCGACGCCAAGGTCGCGGAGCTGAAGGCCGAGGCGCGCGCGGAGCTGGCCCGCATCGAGGATCTCGGCGGGGCCATCGCCGCGGTGGAGAACGCCTACATGAAGGAGCGCCTGGTGGAGAGCGCCGCCAAGCGCCTGGAGGCCATCGAGACCGGTGCCCAGACCGTGGTCGGCGTCAACGCCTACCAGGACAGCGAGCCCTCGCCGCTGACCCGGGGCGGCGATGGCGGTTTCCTGGCCCCCGACCCGGCGGCCGAGGCCGGGCAGCTCGAGAACCTCAAGGCCTGGCGCGCCGCCCGCGACCAGGGCGCCGTCGACAGGGCCCTGGCCGAACTGGAGGCCGCGGCCAAGGAAGGCGCCAACATCATGGAGCCTTCCATCGCCTGCGCCCATGCCGGCGTGACCACCGGGGAGTGGGGCGAGGTGCTGCGCCGGGTCTTCGGCGAATACCGCGCGCCCACCGGCGTCGGCGGCTCGGCCGCGGCGCACTCCCAGGAGGAAGAGGACGCCCTGGCCCCGGTGCGCGAGCGCGTCGAGAAGGTCTCCCGCCGGCTCGGCCGCCGCCTCAAGATCCTGGTCGGCAAGCCGGGCCTGGACGGTCATTCCAACGGGGCCGAGCAGATCGCCGTGCGCGCTCGCGACGCCGGCTTCGAGGTGGTCTACGAGGGGATCAGGCTGACCCCGGCGCAGATCGTCGGCGCGGCGCTGGAGGAAGGTGTCCACGTCATCGGCCTCTCCATCCTCTCCGGCTCCCACGTCGCCCTGGTCGGCGAGGTGCTGGAGCGCATGGACAAGGCCGGGCTCTCCCGCGTGCCCCTGGTCGCCGGCGGCATCATCCCGCCGGAGGACGAGGCGGCGCTCAAGAAGGCCGGCGTCGCCGCGGTCTACACCCCCAAGGACTACGACCTGACGGCGATCCTGGCCGACATCGTCGACATCGTCGACCGCGCCACCCAGGAAGCGGCCTAGGGGAAGCGGCTTTAGGGGGCGATTGTCCTGGCCACCTTATAGCCGTCGTCCCGGCACTTGATGCCGGGACCCATTGCCAGTTCCGCCACCTCGACCTTCCTGGAGAGGCTCACCGCTTGCCGGCGGCATTGGGTCCCGGGGTCAAGCCCCGGGACGACAGCGAGTATGGATCCCTGCCCTGCGGTTTGCCCCCGTAGCTTTCTCCCGCCAAGCCCGCTAATCTCCCGGCCAATTCAGTCAGGCAGGACGCCCGGGAAGAGGCGGCCTGCGCGCATTTCGGGAGGAGTTCTTATGAAACGCCGTGACTTCGTGAAGGGCGCGGGAAGCGTTGCCTTGGCAGGGGGCGCCGCGGCCAGCCTGGCCGCGCCGGCCGTCGCGCAGGAGCGCATCGAGTGGAACATGGTGATGCCCTGGCCCAAGGGCGCGCCGGGTGTGGGCGTCAACGCCGAGCGCTTCGTCCAGCGGGTCAACGAGATGAGCGGCGGGCGCCTGACCATCAAGCTCTTCGCCGCCGGCGAACTGGTGCCGCCCTTCGACAGCTTCGACGCGGTGCAGAGCGGCACCGCCGATGTGGTGCACGGCACGCCCTACTACTGGGTCGGCAAGTCCAAGGCTTTCAACTACTTCACCACGCTGCCCTTCGGCCTCAACGCCGTCGAGCTGCCGGCCTGGCTGACCTACGGCGGCGGCCAGGAGCTGTGGGAGGAGGCCTACGCCGACTTCGGCATCCAGCCCTTCTATGCCGGCTCCAGCGGCGTGCAGGCCGGCGGCTGGTTCAAGAACGAGATCAACACCTGGGAGGACCTGCAGGGCCTGAAGATCCGCATGGCCGGCCTGGGCGGCGAGGTCATGCGCCGCGCCGGCTCCGTCGTCGTGCTGCTGCCGCCGGGCGAGATCCTGCCGGCCATGCAGTCGGGCGCCATCGACGCGGCGGAGTGGATCGGCCCCTGGAACGACGTCGCCTTCGGCCTGCAGAAGGTGGTGAAGTATTACTACGTGCCCGCCTTCCACGAGCCGGGCCCGGGCCTGGAGATCTCGGTCAACAAGGCGAAGTTCCAGGCCCTGCCCGCCGACCTGCAGGCCATCGTGCGCTACGCGGCCGCGGCCACGGCCCAGGACACCACCACCGACTTCACCTACCACAACATCCAGGCCTTCCGTCCGCTGATCGACGACTACGACGTGGAGCTGCGCAGCTTCCCCGACGAGATCATCAAACGCCTGGGCGAGATCACCATGGAAGTGGTGGCGGAGATCGGCGAGACCGACGACCTGACCCGGAAGATCCACGCCTCCTTCATGGATTTCGCCAAGAAGGCCGCCGATTACGAGGGCGCCTTCGAGGAGACCATGCTGCGCCAGCGCCGGCTGGTCTGGGAGGGCTGACCCCCACCCTAACGCTCGCCCACAACGGGGGAGGGGACGGTTTGCGTCCGCCGAAACAGAATCCCCTCCCCCTCGATGGGGGCGGGCTGGGGAGGGGGTGGAGCCCCAAATTCTGTCATGCTCGGACTTGATCCGAGCATCCAGGGCAGACAGCGGGGCGTCGCCCCTGGGCCCTCGGGACAAGCCCGAGGGTGACGACAAATGCAGGGGCTTCCTTTGGTTAACGCCCCGCCCCGCTTGACAATTCCAGCGCCAGGGCGTTTCATCGGCCCGTTATGAGCAGAAACCTTCTGTCCGCCATCATCATTCGAATTACGGACCCGGCGCCCAAGGGGTAGTCGGGAGTTAGTGATTCGTCTTAGGTGATGTCCGTACAGGAGGGCCAAGTGATGGCCGCTCATCCTTCTCTTTCCGATCTTTCTGACCGAAGTCCTTTCGTCTCCGCCGCGGCCGAGACCGTCTACTGCTTTTCCATCCTCGCCGAGGCCGAGCCCGGGGTCATGCCCCGCGTGCTGGAGCTCTTCGCCAAGCGCGGCCTGGTGCCGACCCGCTGGCACAGCGACGTGACGGGCCCCAAACACCCCGGGGGAGGCCGCGACCTGGCCATCGACGTGCAGGTCGACGGCCTGGACGTGGACACGGGCGACTACATCGCCCGCTGCCTGCGCCAGACCTTCCAGGTCGAGGCGGTGCTGACCTCGCAGAAGCACATTTCTCCACGGCAATAGGCCTCTTGACCATGGAAGCGGAATCCGCTTCCCGGCCCGCGCCGACCCTGCACCTGCTGTGCGGCAAGATCGCCACCGGCAAGTCGACGCTGGCGCGCCGTCTGGCGGAGAGCCCGAAAACCGTGCTGATCAGCGAGGACGACTGGCTGGCGCGGCTCTATCCGGGCGAGATCGCAACGCTGGACGACTACCGGCGTTGCAGCGCGCGCCTGCGTGGCGCCTTGGACGGCCATGTCGTCGCGCTGCTGTGCGCGGGCGTCAGTGTGGTCATGGATTTCCCGGCCAATACCGTCGAGATCCGCGGCTGGTTGCGGCGTCTCTTTGAACGGGCAGGGGCGGCGCATCGCCTGTATTGGCTGGACGTCGCCGACGATGTCTGCAAGCTGCGCCTCGGGCAGAGAAACGCGGCGGGCGGCCATGCCTTTACCCCCAGCGAAGCTGATTTTGATCTCTTCTCCCGTCATTTCCAGCCGCCGACACCGGAGGAAGGCTTTCAGATTGAAACCCTCTACGTGCCGTAGGATGGCGCGCTTTCGTCTTTTCCGTGAGGCCCCATACTCGCGCGCATCTTCGCCAAGCGGAACAGGACGCTCGTTGTGACCGGCACCGGGGGAGTTACCATGCAGTGGCTGATGGAAGACGCCATCACGCCTGACGCCGGGCTCAGCCTTGCGCGCATGACCGTCGCGCCGGGCGTGACCTCCCAGGCGCACCGCCACTCGGATTGCTCCGAGGCGGTGCACCTGCTGGAAGGCAGCGTCGCGCAGCGCCGCGGTGACGACTGGGTGCCCCTGGCGGCGGGCGAGACGCTTCTGATCCCGCCGGGCGCCGTACACCAGACCCGCAACACCGGGCCGGAGACGGCGGTGCTCATGGTCGCCTACTCCAGCGGCGCCAGGATCTACGATCCGGTCGAATAGCGCCTGTCATCAGCTTTTACGGCGCGGGGTTTTCGGCTGCGTTACGACCTTCTATCCTGGCGGCGCACCTTGCTTGAAGGGGGCCTGCGATGCCTCTCAGCCGACCGCCGATCCCCGCCCTGCGGCCCTTTGTCGAACTGATCTGGGCCTCGGAGGGAGCCTCCGCGCCGCCGTCCGTCTCCGATAGCGGACCCCGGCGCGAGCTGGTCCTGCCCACCGGTGCGCTGCACCTCGTGGTCCGCCTCAGCGCGCAGCCGCTGCGGGTCTTTCGCGATTCCGGCGACAGGCAGGGACACAGCGTCAGCACGGCGGTGATCGGTGGCGCTCGCGCGGCGCCCTACCTGCGCGATATTTCCAACCCGGTGCCGAGCCTCGGGGCCCTGTTGCGTCCCGGCGCCGCCGGGCTGCTGGTCGGCGCCCCGGCCAACGCCTTTTCCGGTGCCCACACGCCGCTGGAGGATATCTGGGGCCACGGCGCAGTCGAGGACCTGCGCGACCGCCTGGCCGGGACGGGCTCGGCGGAGCGCCGCCTCGATCTCTTCGAAGCCGCGCTTTTGCAGCGCCTGCCGTCTCTTACCCGCATCGATCCCCGTGTCGCCCTGGCGCTCAGTGGCTTCGCGGCGGCCCGGCCGGTGGCGGCCATGGCCAGCGACCTGGAGATCAGCCATCGGCACTTCACCGCTCTGTTCCGCGAGAGCGTGGGTTTGGCGCCGAAGACCTGGTGCCGTCTCCAGCGCTTCGGGCGGGCCTTGGACCGTCTGGCGGCCGAACCGCAGATCGCCTGGGCCGAACTGGCGGCGGCGGAAGGCTATGCGGACCAGGCGCACTTCGCGCGCGAGTTCCGCGATTTCGCCGGACTTACGCCCGGCGCCTATCGCCGCCGTGCGCCGGCCGCGCCACGGCATGTGCCTCTCTAGGTCGATTTCCTTCAAGACGGCGCGCCGGCCCGCCGCCACAATGCTGCCGACACGTTGTTCAGTCAGGAGGTTTCCCATGGCCGTGCACGAGCTCTTCGTCTATCTGCGCGCCAGGTCGGCGCAGCAGGCGGTCGAATTCTACAAGCAGGTCTTCGGCGCGACGGAGAAGTTCCGCCTGGTCGAGCCCAGCGGGCGCATCGGCCATGTCGAGCTGGAGCTCGGCGGCACCACCCTGATGCTGTCGGACGAGTTTCCCGAGTTCGATATCCATGCGCCCGACCCGGAGGCGCCGGGCAGTTTCTGCATCCACCTGCACGTGGACGACGCCGATGCCCTGATCGACAAGGCCGTGGCCGCCGGTGCGCGCCTGATCCGCGCGCCCCAGGACCATTTCTACGGCGAGCGTTCCGGCACCCTGCGCGATCCTTTCGGCTACGACTGGCTGATCGGCCATTCCATCGAGGCGGTGGAGCCTGAGGAAATGCAGCGCCGCTACACGGCGATGCTCTCGGGTGGGGAGTAAGGCGCCTGCCGGCCCGCTTCAGCGCTTGCGGCGGTAGTGGTAGCGGTGCAGCTCGGTCGTGAAGCCGAGGGAGCGGTAAAGGCCGATGGCCGGCGCGTTGTCGGCGACCACCTGCAGGCAGACGCCATAGGCGCCTTCGTCCTTGGCCCACTGCAGCAGCCGCCCCACGGTCCGGCGGGCGTAGCCCTGCCGGCGCTTCGCCTTGTCGGTGACCACGGACTCGATCACGCCCAGGCCGTTGCAGACCACGCCATAGGCCAGCGCGGCGATCTCGCGCTTCGCGTAGGTCGTGGCGAAGGCGCGGGGCAGCAGCAGGCTGCCCAGCATGGCCTCGTAGATTCGCGATTCCGCGGCACCCACCTCGCTGAACTCGGCGCGGGCCTGCAGCCAGTCCGCGCCGGGCACGATGGCCAGTTCGGTCGTCTTCTCCGAAGAGATCGCGAAGCCGTCGATGTCGCCGTAGAGGGTGAGCGTCTCGCCTTCCGGGGCATAGCCGTTTCTGTCCAGCACGGCGTCCGTCTCCTCGACGAAGGAGAGCACGCGGAACAGCGGCGTTTGCCCGAAGGCGCCGTAGATGGTTTCGACGGTCGGGAGGATCGCGCTGGGATCGCTGGCGCCGCCGCGGATCGGGTTGACCGAGTTGGGCCGTCGGTGACCGCCGCCAGCCGCACGCAGCAGCCAGCCTTCCAGCAGCAGCTCGCGCGGCGCCGGCCAGGCGGCCATGCAGGCTTCTTCGGCGCGCCAGCTCAGGTCGGTGGGGTCCATTTGGCCTCTCTTCATTTCTGCCGGATTCAGCTATAGCCGCTTTCCCGGCGCCTGGGGACCCCCGACGTCAGCAAAACCCGTAGCCATCCCCGCCGCCAGGACGTAGCCTCCGCGCCATGAGCTACCTGGACCGTATCCGCGCCTGCCATCGCTGGCGGGCGGAAGACTACCTTCCCTTCCTGCTGGCGGGCGATCCCCGGCCGCTGGGCTGGGTGACGCCGGGCTTCGCCGGCCGCCTGCACGATTTCCCGGAGGCCTTCGAGGTTTCCGAGGCGGCCGTCACCCTGCCGGCGCGCCACGGCGACTTCGAGTCGCGCTCGGCGGTGCTGAAGGAGGTGCTGTGGAAGCTGCACAGCGAGGGCGAGGTTCCCGCCTGGCGCGGCGAGGACTACGGCATCTGCCGGCGCTGGGGCGCGGCGGTGCTCTTCAAGATGGAGCGTGGCGCGGTGCCCCTCTTCGGCCTGCCGGCCTACGGCATCCACGTGAACGGCTATGTGAAGACGCCGGAAGGTCCGCAGCTCTGGGTCGGGCGGCGCTCGCGTCACAAGACGCTGGCGCCTGGCAAGCTCGACCACCTGGTCGCCGGCGGGCAGCCCTATGGTTTGAGTTTGATGGAGAACGTCGTCAAGGAAGCGGCGGAGGAGGCCAGCGTGCCCGAGGACCTCGCCCGCCGCGCCCGGCCGGCGGGGGCGCTCGGCTATCTCTGCGCCCGGCCCGAGGGCCAGCGCAACGACGTGCTGTTCATCTACGACCTTGAACTGCCCGCCGACTTCGTGCCGACGCCCAACGACGACGAGGTGGAGGAATTCTTCCTCTGGCCGATGGAGAAGATCCTGGAGCGTTTGAAGGACAGCGACGACTTCAAGTTCAACGTCGCCCTGGTGAACCTCGATTTCGCCCTGCGCCACGGTGTGCTGACCCCGGACGACGAGCCCGAGTACCAGGCCATCGTCGAGGGCCTGCAGGGGCGCTTCGCGGACTAGCGCATTCTGATATCTGCTGTCATGGTGCGGCAATGACGCTTGTGAATATCATATCGGAAGCTTGGGGCTGGACCGGCATCCGCCCGCGCCGGATCGTGGACCGGAACGCATTCGGCAATCTGCTGATCGAGGATCACGAGGAGAAGTACTGGCGCATTTGTCCGGAGGAACTGTCGTGTTCCGTGGTCGCCGGCGGTACCGTTGAATTTCAGCAGCTGATCGAGGATGCGGAGTTCCGGAGAGACTGGCAGATGGCGGCACTTGTCGCCGAGGCTGAGGCTGAACTGGGCGAACCGGAAGAGGGGCGCTGTTTCTGCCTCAAGATTCCCGCCGTTGTCGGTGGTGCCTATACGATGGCCAACATTGGACAGATTTGCCTGGAGGAGCTGATCGGCTTTTCAGGCGACTTCGCTGAGCAGATCAAGGACCTTCCCGACGGAGCCCGGATAAGGCTCAAAGTGGTCGAGTGATTTTCCAGGCCTAAGCCCTCGCCGCCAAACGCCGCTCGCGGCCGTCGGCCAGGATCATGTCGCTGGCCTTTTCGGCGATCATGATGGTCGGCGCGTTGGTGTTGCCGGAGACCACGCAGGGCATGATCGAGGCGTCGACCACGCGCAGGCCCTCCAGCCCCTGCACGCGCAGGCGCTCATCCACCACGGAAGATTCATCGCGGCCCATCTTGCAGGTGCTGGTGGGGTGGTAGATGGTCTGGCTGATGCTGCGCGCCGCCTCCAGCAGCTCCGCGTCGCTCTCGACCTGCGCCCCCGGCGTCATCTCGCTCTCGATCAGCGGCGCCAGGGTATCGGTGGCGGCGAAGGCGCGGATGAGGCGCATGCCGGCCACGGTGACCTGCTGGTCCTTCACGGTGGCAAGGTAATTGGGATGGATCGCCGGATGGTCCTGGGCGAAGGGGCTGCGCAGTTCGATGACGCCGCGGCTTTCCGGGCGCAGCTGGCAGGTCGAGCAGGTGAAGGCGGAGAAGCGGTGCAGCCCGTCGCCCGGCTTGTCGGCGCTCAAGGGCTGCAGGTGGAACTGGATGTCCGGCGTCGCCACCTCCGGCGAGGTGCGCGCGAAGACGCAGACCTGGCTGGCGCCCATGGTCAGCGGCCCGCGCCGGAAGAAGATGTAGTCCAGCCCCATCAGCATCTTCTTGAAGGGGTTGTGCACCTGGTCGTTCATAGTGATGGGGTCTTTGGTCTTGAAGACCAGGCGCACCTGCAGGTGGTCCTGCAGGTTGCGGCCGACGCCGGCCAGGTCGTGCACCACCGGGATGTCGAAGCCCTGCAGCTGCGCGCCGGGGCCGACGCCGGAGAGCAGCAGGATCTGCGGTGAGCCGATGGCGCCGGCGGAAAGGATCACCTCGCCACGGCAACGCGCTTCTCGCGGCACGCCCTTGCGGCGGTAGGCGACGCCCAGGGCGCGGCGTCCTTCGAAGAGCACCCGCTCTGTCTGGGCGTGGGTGACGATCTCCAGGTTCGGGCGGCCGCGCGCCGGGTTCAGGTAGCCGACGGCGGTGCTGCAGCGCCGCCCGTTCCTGGCCGTGAGCTGGAAGTAGCCGGCGCCTTCCTGCTCGGCGCCGTTGAAGTCGTCGCGCGGCGGAATGCCCAGCTCGCCCGCTGCCTCGATGAACTTGTCGCAGAGCTCGCGCCGGATGCGCATGTCGGAGACCGCCAGCGGGCCGCCGGCGCCGTGGTAGTCGTCGGCGCCGCGCTCCTGGTCCTCGGCGCGGACGAAGTAGGGCAGCACGTCGTCATAGGACCAGCCGACGTTGCCGAGCTGGCGCCAGTGGTCGTAATCCTCCTTCTGGCCGCGGATGTAGAGCAGGCCGTTGATGGAGGAGGAGCCGCCCAGCACCCGGCCGCGCGGCCAGTCGAGGCGGCGCCCGTTCAGCCCCGGGTCCGGCTCGGTCTTGTAGCACCAGTCGGTCCGGGGGTCGTGCATGGTCTTGAAATAGCCGACCGGCACGTGGATCCAGGGGTTCCAGTCGCGCCCGCCGGCCTCCAGCAGCAGCACCCGGTTCGCCGGGTCGGCGGAAAGGCGGTTGGCCAGCACGCAGCCCGCCGAGCCGCCGCCGACGATGATGTAGTCGTAGGCCCCGGCACCGCCTGCGTCTCTCTCCGGCGCGGCGTCGCGGCGCTGTGTCTCGGGCGTGGCGCTGCTCTGATCCTCGGCGATCACCTGCTGATTCCTCCCTCGCGCGTTCCCCCGGGCCTGCCCTTTCCGAAGGAACAACATTCGATCGTTGGTGCTCCCTGTGGGGCACGAATATTACATATCGCTTGATTTCCGCTCACGCAATCGCAATAATGAAACTATAAGTCTCGTTAAATGAGAAACACGCTAATAACTAGCGGCCGTTGGCCAAATGCCTTCGGGGAAATGGGAGGAACCATGCTTAGCGATAAACTGAAGCAGGTATCGCGCCGCGACCTGCTGCGCCTGACCAAGCAGTACGGCATCTCGTCAACTTTGCTGGCGGCCGGCTCCATGACCGGTCTCATCACCACGGCGCGTCTGGCCGAGGCGGCCAACTCGACCTACGAGAAGCGCTTCAAGACCGAGCCGAAGTTCACGCTGAAGTTCGGCGCGGCGGGCTTCAACGAGCGCAACCTGCTGATCGAGCGCGCCGGCTGCCTGCAGTTCGCCGCCGACCTGGAGGAGCGCACCGACGGCGCCATCCGCATCGAGTTCATCGGCTCCAACCAGATCTGCGGCCAGCTCAACTGCGTGAAGAAGACGCAGCAGGGCATCGTCGACATCTTCGCCGCCTCGACCCAGAACTCGGCCGGCGGCGCGCCCTACCTCAACGTGCTCGACTACGCCTATATGTTCCCGAGCCGCGCTGCGCAGTACTACTTCCTCTACCACCCGGGCAGCGAGAAGGTGCTGCGCGAGCCGCTGCGCCAGCGCCATAACCTGGAGTTCCTGTTCAGCCACGCGGAGCTGCGCGGCATCCAGCTGGGCCTCAAGTGGAAGGACAAGCCGCTGGTCACCAAGGTCGGCGACCTGGCGGGCACCAAGAACCGCGTCACCGGCACGCAGCTGGGCCGCATCGCCATGGAACTGATGAACCTGAACCCGACGCCGATCGCCTGGGAGGAAACCCTGGACGGCCTGAAGCAGGGCCTCATCGACGGCGCCGAGACCTGGGCTTCGGCCGTGGCCTACGCCAACATGTCGCCGGTGGTCTCCCAGGTCGTGAACCTGGAGTTCTTCTGCGGCACCGAGCACACGGCCATGAGCACCAAGGTCTTCGACAAGCTGGGCGGCGAACTGCAGGACGCGGTGCGCGAATCCGCCTACCTGACCCAGGTGCATGTCCAGGCGGCCAACGAGGCGGCGCTGGTCAAGACCGTCGGCTTCTCCGATCCGCAGATGCCGGGCACGATCTTCGACAAGAACGGCACGCGCGTTTCCATGCTGACCGACGAAGCGCGGCGCGAGGCCGAGGAGATGTGCTCGCCGGAGTTCCAGCCGGCGGCCTGGGAGCAGTGGCGCGAACGGCTCAACGGTTGGGCCGGCGGGATGGACACCTACAAGTTCATCTACGACATCGCCCGCGAGATCCCCAAGGACACGCTGCCGGAGAACGTCGAACCCCGGCGCTGGTGGAAGGCCTGAGGCCCTCCTACGGCATCGGTTCGCGACCCGGCGGGGGCGCAATGGCTTTCCGTTCCCCCGCCGACCCTCCCCCGGCAACGACCAATGCCGTAGACTCGATTCGGGCATCAACCGCGGTTTTGACGACGTGCCCCGGCTGGTCCCGGATCACTTTTCTTCTTTGCTAGCCCGTTCCGGGTTCAGGGGATTCTGACGAGAGCATTATGGCGGTCATGCGGTGGCTCGACGCGAACGTCGAGAAGATCCTTATCCTGGTCTGCTATGTATCGATGGCCGGGATCATTTTCGTCGAGGTGATCCGGCGCTTCCTGTTCAACGAGCAGGTCGCCTGGAGCACCACGGTGCCGGTCTACCTCTTCCTGTGGATCGTCTGGCTGGGCTGCGCCTACAACGTGAAGATCCGCGCCCACCTGCGCTTCGACGAACTGCGCCTGCGCCTGCCTTACGCCGGGCAGTTCCTCTGCCTCTGCCTCGACGCGCTGCTGTGGATCACCTTCGCCGCCATCGTCATCGTCTACACCAGCGAGCAGGTCTGGCTGTCCTACGACAACTTCGCCATCGTGCAGGGCACCGACGACGTCATGCAATGGTGGTTCTACATGGCCACGCCCTTTGCCTGGAGCGTCCTGGTGATCCGCGTGCTGCAGAACCTCTGGCATGACCTGAAGCTCTTCCGCCGCGGCGAGCCCTTCAATCTCAAAGCCAACATCTTCGGGGATTGAGGGCGCCATGGACGGACTCTGGATCATTCTCATCTCTTTCGGCGTCACCATCCTCTTCGCCCTGGGGGTGCCGATCTTCCTGGTCATCGGCTACTGGGTGGTGGGTGTCAGCCTGGTCATCGACTTCACCCTGGCCAACATCGGCGTCACCCTCTACGAGGGGCTGAACTACTTCGGGCTGCTGGCGCTGCCGCTGTTCATCATGACCGGCGACCTCATCAAGTCGGCGGGCATCGCCAAGCGACTCTCCGATTTCGCCTACTCGATCCTCGGCTGGCTGCGCGGCGGCCTCGCCATGGCCTCGCTGGGCGCCTGCGGCATGTTCGCCGCCATCTCCGGCTCCAACTCGGCGACCACCGCGACCATCGGCTCGATCATGCACCCGGAGATGACCAAGGGCGGCTACGAGCCGACCTTTGCCGCGGCCACGGCGGCGGCGGGCGGCACGGTAGGTATCATCATCCCGCCGTCCATCATCTTCATCGTCTACGGGTTCCTCATGAACCTGTCGATCAGCGACCTCTTCATCGGCGGCCTCATTCCCGGCTGTCTCATGGTCATCGCCATGCAGGGCGCCTGCTGGGTCATCTGCCAGAGGAACGGCTGGGGACACCTGATCCAGTTCCGCCTGCTGCGCAGCCTGAAGACGGCGCTGGGGGCCTGGCTGGGTTTCTTTGCCATCCTGCTGGTGATCTGGGGCATCTACAGCGGCGCCTTCTCGCCGACCGAGGCGGCGGGGGTGACAGCGGGCTTCTGCATGATCGCCGGCCTGGTCATGTATCCCATCGCGCGCCGGCTGCACCACAGCCAGCCGGGCGACACGCCGGGGGCGCTGCCCGACGACGCCGGCTTCTTGGCGCGCCTGATCATTCCCGGCTTCAGCCTCACCGAGCTGCCCGCCATCATCATGCGCTCCGGCCAGATCACCGGCCTGCTGGCGCCGCTGATCGCGGTCTCGGTGGTGATGCAGCAGATCCTCTCGCTGCTGGGCGCCGACGCCTTCGTCACCGAGATGCTGAGCGCGCTGGGCGGCTACTACGCCGTGCTCTTCGCCTGCATGGCCATCGTGCTGGTCGCCGGCACGGTGCTGGAATCTCTGCCCAACACCATCATCCTGGCGCCCATCCTGGCGCCGATCGCCGCCAGCATCGGCGTCGACCCGATCCACTTCGCGGTGATCTTCCTGGTCGGCGACGCCATCGGCTTCATCACCCCGCCTTACGGGCTGAACCTCTATGTCGCCAGCGGCATCACCGGGATCCCCTATTTCCGTCTGCTCAAGTACACCATGCCCTACCTGGGCGCGCTGGTCGTCGCCTGGCTGCTGATCGCTTTCATTCCGGAACTCTCGACCATCCTGCTGGTGAACAAGGGTGCCGGCGTTTACCAGCTGCAGTAGTGGAAGCGGCCCCGGGGTCGGAGGGAGAGTTGCGTCGCCGCGGGCGGCGGTGTAGCAACAGAAACGCGTGGGAGGTGCAGTAGTCTTGGACAAGCCGCAAGCGGCGAAATCACGGTCGGCCCGCGTGCTGCAGCTTCTGGAGCTGGTGGCGCGCATGGACCGTCCCGCCTCGGTGCAGGAGATCACCGAGCTGAGCGGCCTGCCCAAAGCCACGGCCTACCGCATCTGTGCGGCCCTGGAGAACGACGGCTACCTGCGTAAGGAGTTCGGCGGCCGCGGCCTGGTGGCGGGTCCGCGCCTCTTGAGCCTGGCGCGTAACCTCATCGGCGGCTCCGGCCTGGCCACGGTGCGCCACGCCGTGCTCTCGGCCGCGGCCAAGCGCATCGGCGAGACCTGCAACCTCTCCATGCCCCAGGACGGCGAGATGGTCTACCTGGACCGCGTCGAGGCCGAATGGCCGCTGCGCCTGCAGCTGCCGGTGGGCACGAAGGTGCCGCTGCACTGCACGGCCGCCGGCAAGCTCTACCTCTCAAGCCTCTCGCCGGCGCCGCGCGCCGCCCTGCTGCGCAGCCTGAAGCTCGACAGGCACACACCCAACTCCGTCACCGATCCCGAGGCCCTGAACACGGCGCTGGACGACATCCGCAAGAACGGCGTCGGCATCGACAACGAGGAGTTCCTGGAGGGCATGGTCGCGGTGGCGGTGCCGGTCACCGACGGCGGCGGGCGCTTCTTCGCCGCCCTAGCGGTCCATGCCCCGGTGATGCGCATGAGCCTGGAGGAGGCCATGCAGCACGTTCCGGTGCTGCGCGAAGCCGCGGCCGAACTCTCCACCCTCGCCGCCGACGTCAGAGCCGCCGAGGCGGCGGAGAGCTAGTTCTCCCGAAACGCCCGGCGGCGATCACCCGCCGCCCTGTTCCGCCTTATAGGCCCTCAAGCGTGCTTCGATGTCCTCGACGCTGCCGCCCTCGTCGACGGCCTGGCGGATGACCGGGATGGGCAGGCCCTCGGCGGCTTCGAAGTCCTTGGCGCCGCCGCCCTGCTTGGCGTAGTCCGGCGGCACCTTGAAGCGCGGGATGTCCTCGCGCAGCGACGTGGTCAGCACGGACTCGAAGGTCGGCGCCACGGCGACCCGCTTGCCGAGGCCGGCGCCAGCCGGATCCACACCCTGCCATCTGAGGATGCTGGCGATCAGCGAGGTGTGGTCGTAGGGATACTTGCTGTCGGCCGGCGCGCGGAACACCGTGCCCGCGGGAATCCAGGGCGAGGCCAGGACCGTTGGCACGCGCACGCCGTAGCGGTCGAACTGGAAGCCGTTGGGGCCGCTGTGGCTGTCCGGCTTCACCGCGCCCCAGCCGGGGTCGACGTGATCGTAAGTGCCGCCGTGCTCGTCGAAGGTGACGATCAGCAGCGTGCTGGCCCAGGCTTTCGGATTGGCGGTCAGCGCGTTGTAGATGTCGTTGAGGAAGGCTTCGCCGGGCCCGACCCAGGTCGGCGGGTGATAGTCGTCGCCCTGCTTGCCGATGAAGGTGTCGGGCAGGCCCTTGCCGTAGCCCCAGGCGGGTTCGATGTAGGTGAAGGCGGGCAGGATGGCGGCCTTGGCGCGCTTGAAAAAGGTGTCCATCGTCGCGATCTCGCTCCAGGCGGCGGTCTTCTTCGCGTCGTCGATGAAGGGGAAGCTGTATTCGGTGTAGCACTTGCCGTCTTTCCAGGGGTCCTTGTAGTAGATCCCCCAGCTCACGTTCTTGGGCAAGGCGTTCCAGATGGTCTTGGTCTTGAACTGCTCGACCGCCGAGACGTGCAGGTTCTTCACCCGTCCCAGCGAGGTGCCGCAGAGGCTGAAGGCGCGGTTGGGGTTGGTCTGCGTCGGCACCGAGGAGAACCAGCGGTCGCTGACGGCGTAGGCGCCGGCCAGCCCGCTGAGCGCGGGCAGCTGCTTCGTGTCGTAGGCGCCCATCACCTCGCCCAGTTCCGACCAGCTTTCGTAGACCGAGTCGAAGTCGTAGGCGAAGCCCTTCATGTGGGCCGGCGTGCCAGGCTTCACGTCGGGCATCTTGCCCTTGCCGTCGGCGAAGAGCTGCACCGTCACGTGCTCGAAAGGCTCGTTGGGATCGAGCCGCGGCACGCGCAGCGGCTGCACGGCCTTTTCGGTGCCCTGGGCCACCGGCAGCTTCTTGCCCTTGTAGTCGTTGTAGTAGCCGCCGCCGGAAAGGCCGTCGAAAGTGCTGCCGCTGCCCGGCGGCACGATGCGGCTCGGTTTGCTGCCGTCGTAGAGCCAGCCCAGCAGGTTGTCGAGGGAGCGGTTCTCCAGCATGACCACGACGACGTGGCTGATCTGCTCCATGATCCGCGTGGTTTCCATGGGCGGCCTCCCTTTCGCACACACCTCGGAGTTTGGGTGTGTGTTTTTTGCTACTCAGGGTCGCACTTTGCCGCTGGGGGGACAACTGCGCTTAAGGAGGGGCGCCGGGGTTCAGCTTTCCGGCAGCACCCGGCTTCGCTCGCCGTGCAGATTGTCGATGAGGCGCTGGGGGATGGTGAACTCGCCGGCCAGGCGGCGCAGGTCTTCCTCGGCGTGCGCCAGGGAGCGGTGCAGGCGCCCGACCTCGAAGAGATTCCGGCTCTGCGGGATGATCACCAGGAAGCGCCCCTCGAAGAAAGCGCAGCTCACGGCCTGCTTGCCCAGGCCGTCGGCGATTGCCAGCAGGGAGTCCAGCAAGCCTTCCTGCAACAGGCCGCGCGCTTCTTCCGGGTTGTCGCTGTAGACGCGGAAGCGTTGCTCGAAGGCGGCGTGGCCCAGCGGCACCTGCTCCACCTTGGCGAACCCGCCGCGCAGGAAGTCCATCACCTTGTTGCCCAGGCCGCCGGTGTCGGGGGAGATGACGACCTTGCAGGAAAACGGCTGCGGCACCGAGATGTCGCACAGCAGACCCGCGAAGACGGTGGTGGTGCTGCTCTTGCCCGATTGCTTCAGGCGCGCCTCCACCATGCGGTAGTCGGTGTCGCGGTGGCGGCCGCCGATGAAGTCCTCCAGCACGACTTTCGAGCGCCCGAAGCCCAGCAGCACGCCGCTGCGCTTGAAGCCGTCGAGGTCGAAGCGGTCGCCGGGCCGGCGGTGGTACTCGACCGTCTCTCCCGCGCTTTGCAGAAAGCGGCAGAGTGGCGGGATGAAGAGGTCGCGCACGGCCTTGCGGTGGTGCTCTACCGGGCGGCTCGCCAGGAAATAGCCGGCAGCCAGGCCGACCACCAGGATGCCGCCGGCGACCCAGGGCCGGCCCAGCAGCCAGGCGACGAGCGCCGCGAGCACGACCACGAAGGCCGTGGCGAGCGCGCGGAGGGTGGCGCTGCGCAGCCGGTCCTTGCGCACCGCCTCCAGGGCCGGCAGGGCCGGGGCGATCTGCGCGGCGAAGAAGGCATCGAAGTCTTGCTGAGCTGTCGCCGGCGTCTCGTTCATGGCTCGAGACCGGTCATGGCGATGACCTCGCCCGCGCTGTGGCCGGCCTCGCGCAGGGCGCGGATGGCCAGGGCGTCGGCGCGCTTGGCCAGGCGCGCGCCCTTGTCGTCGGTGATCAGGCGGTGATGGTGATAGTCGGGCACCGGCAGGCCGAGCAGCTGTTGCAGCAGGCGATGGACGTGGCTGAACTCGAAGAGGTCCTCGCCGCGGGTCACCAGGGTAACGCCCTGCGCGGCGTCGTCCACCACGACCGAGAGGTGGTAGCTTGTGGCAACGTCCTTGCGCGCCAATACCACGTCGCCCAGGGCGCGCGGGTCGCAGACCTGGGTGCCGCGGCCGCGGTCGTGCCAGGTGAGGGGGCCGCCGTGCTCTGTTTCGGCCTCGCCGCAGGCGTGGTTCATGTCGAGGCGCAGAGCATAGGCCGCGCCGGCGTCCTGGCGCCGGTCCCGTTCGGCCCGGTTCAGCCGCCGGCAGGTGCCCGGGTAGACCTGCTCTGCCGGGCCATGCGGCGCCGCGCCGGCGTGGGCGATCTCGGCGGCGATCTCCTTGCGGGTGCAGAAGCAGGGATAGACCAGGCCGCGCGCCTCCAGCCGGGCGAGAGCCTGGGCGTAGTCGGCCAGGCAGTCGGACTGGCGGCGCAGGGGCGTTTCCCAGGTCAGGCCCAGCCAGGCGAGATCCTCGAAGATCGCCGCTTCGTATTCGGGCCGGACGCGGGCCAGGTCGATGTCCTCGATGCGCAGCAGGAAGCGCCCGCCTTTCCCGGCTTGACGGGCGGCGAAGAGCGCCGAATAGGCGTGGCCCAGGTGCAGATAGCCGCTGGGCGAGGGGGCGAAGCGGGTGACCTCGGGTGCCGACATGCGATTGGCCCTAAGCTACTCCCGCGCTAAAGTCCAGTCATGATCCCTGACGTACAGCCCGACGAGCGGCTTCGCCCGGCCATGGAGACTCTGGCGGCGGCCGATCCCGACATCGCCGAAGCCTATGCGCGCTGCGGCCTGCCGCCCGAGCGCGGCAGCGCGCCCGGCTTTGCCGGGCTGATGCGCATGATCGCCGGCCAGCAGGTCTCCGTGCAGTCGGCCGCCGCTATCATCGGTCGCCTGGAAGAGCGCGTCGATCCCCTGACCGCCGAACAGTTCCTCAAAGCCAGCGACGACGACCTGAAGGCAGTGGGCCTCAGCCGCCCCAAGATGCGCTACGGGCGCATCCTGGCCGAGGAGATCGCCGGCGGGTCGCTCGACATCGCCGGCCTCGAAGCCCTGGACGACGTGCAAGCCATCGCGGCGCTCACCCGCGTCAAGGGCATCGGCCAGTGGACGGCGGAGATCTACCTGCTCTTCGCCCTCAGGCGCCCCGACGTCTGGCCGGTGGGCGATCTTGCGCTCTGCATCGCCGCGCAGCATCTGAAGAAGCTGGAGGCGCGGCCCGGCCCCAAGGCGATGCTGGCCCTGGGCGAAGCCTGGCGGCCCCACCGCAGCGCCGCGGCGCGCTTTCTGTGGCATCTCTACCGCCATCCCGGCGTCGCCCTGGGGCGGGGCGTGAAGAAGACAGCTTAAGTTTCCCGACAGGAAGGATTGGTCAGCAGTGAGTGAAGTGATGGAACTGGAAGGCCCGCGCCATGGGCCCGCCGAAAAGGCGCGCGCCCTGGTGGTCTTCCTGCACGGCCTGGGGGCCGACGGCAACGACCTGATCTCCCTGGCGCCGCTCCTGGAGCCGCTGTTGCCGGACACCGCCTTCGTGTCGCCGCACGCGCCCTTTCCCTGCGACATGGCGCCCATGGGCCGCCAGTGGTTCAGCCTGCAGGACCGCGATCCCGACGTGCTGCTGGCCGGGGTCCGCGCCGTGGAGCCCGGCCTCAATACCTTCCTGGATGCGGAACTGGCCCGGCACGGTCTCAGTGACGACCGCCTGGCCGTCGTGGGCTTCTCGCAAGGGACCATGACGGCGCTGCACACCCTGTTGCGCCGGCCCCGGTCCTGCGCCCTCATCGTCGGCTTTTCCGGCGCCCTCCTGAAGCCCGAGGTGCTGGGCGAGGAGATCGTCAGCCGGCCACCGGTGCTGCTGGTGCACGGCGACGCCGACCCGGTGGTGCCCTTCGAGGCCCTGGCCGCGGCCGAGCAGGCGCTGGACCTGAACGGGGTGCCGGTGGCCGCCTACCCGCGCCCGGGGTTGCAGCACGGCATCGACCAGGAAGGCCTGCAGCTCTGTGCCGCCGCCCTGATGCAGCACCTCTTTCCGGACGCCGTCCCGAGCGGCGCCGAGCCGCCGGCAAAATGACGCTTCGATGAAGAATTCCTTAGGGGAATCCCAATATCTTGTATGTGGGGGCGGCATTTAGTATTTATAGCGTGTCGAAGGGCCTGGCATCCCAGACCTAGATGACGACGCCGAGGAAGGATGGACCGGACATGACCGGTGCTGCACAGACCTATCCAGCGCTCGTCCTCAACGCCGACTTCCGTCCGTTGAGCTACTTCCCCCTGTCCCTGTGGTCCTGGCAGGATTCCATCAAGGCCGTTTTCCTCGACCGGGTGAACATCGTCTCGGAGTACGACGAGGTGGTGCGCTCGCCCAGCTTTGAGATGAAGCTGCCCAGCGTCATCTCGTTGAAGCACTACGTCAGCCTGGACCGCCGACCCGCCTTCACCCGTTTCAACGTGTTCCTGCGCGACAGCTTCGAATGCCAGTACTGCGGCGACGACTTCCCGGCGGAGGACCTCACCTTCGACCACATCGTCCCGCGTTCGCGTGGCGGCCGGACTTCCTGGGACAACGTTGTCACCGCCTGCCAGGAGTGCAACTTGGCGAAAGGGAACCGAATGCTGGGCGAGTCCGGCATGCATCTCTTGAGGCCGGTGGAGGAGCCTACCACCTACCAGCTGCAGGAGAATGGTCGCTGCTTCCCGCCAAACTTCCTTCACGAAAGTTGGCGGGATTTTCTTTACTGGGACAGCGAACTGGAATCCTGAGACTCCGCTTCCTTTCGCCTCAGAAGCGTTCCGACAGCCAGATGGCCAGGCGCGAGCCGGCCTTCACCGCCCCGCTCAGCAGTTCGTAGCCCGGCGTCTCCTCGGCGCCGTGCTGCAGGCCGATGTCGCGGTGCTCCAGCTCTTCCTGGCGGAAGGTCTCTATGGTGTCCTTCAAGGCCGCCTGGTCGTCGCCCAGCCGGGCCTGCTGGCCGGCGTAGTGCTCGTCGATGACCTCCTCGACCGCGACGGTGCAGGCCATGGCCGCCTTCTCGCCCAGCATGGCGGTGGCCGCGCCCAGCGCGAAGCCGGCGATGTGCCAGACCGGCTGCAAGGCGGTGGGGCGCACGCGGTTCTGGACCATGAGATCCTCGAAGGTGCGCAAGTGGTGCAGTTCCTGCTCGTGCATGTGCTTCAGGGTGGGCGCGCAGGCGCTCCTGCCCAGCACGGCCAGCTGGCCTTCGTAGATGCGCCGGGCGCCGTATTCCCCGGCGTGGTCGACGCGGATCATGCGGGCCAGGCGTTCCTCCGGCGTCAGGTCGCCCGGCAGGTAGTCGTTGGGCCGGTAATCGCCCGGCTCGTCGGTTTTTGCGTCGCCGGGCTTCGGAGCGTCCGTCATGCTTGGGCTCCTTTGCTGGTGGAAAAGGCTGCCCAGAACGATAGCGCGGCCAGCACGGCGTAGGCCAGGATGTTGAAGCCGGCCATGGAGATGCCGAAGAGCTCCCAGGGCACCTTGTCGCAGGGCGCGAAGGGCTGGTTCAGCAGGATCTCGCGCAGCTGCTCGACCGTGGCGTTGTCCGGCAGCGCCGGGGCGTGGCACTCCGCCGTGCCCTGCCACCATTTCTGCTCGACGCCGACATGGAAGACCGCGATGGCGCTGCCGCCGACAAAGGCGAGGCCGCTGCCGATCAGGGCGAGACGCCGTCCTGTTGCGCTGCCGGCCAGCAGGAAGGCGAGCACGGCAAAGCCCAGGGCGACGCCGTAGGCGTAGCGCTGGTAGACGCAGAGGACGCAAGGGTAGAGGCCGCCCCAGTATTGCGAGGCGAAGGCGGTGCCCAGCGCGCCGAGACAGGCGGCGGCGAGCAGCGCCGGCATGGTGCGGGGATTGCGCAGAAGAAGTTCCATGGGGCGGTGTCGCTTTTCTTTCTTTGCGGCGGAGCTACAGAAGATAGCGCAGGGCGATGAAGCCGCCGAACAGCAGCACGAAGAAGACGAACGTCAGCTGCGGCAGGTAGCGCTCGATGAAGCTGCGGATCGGCGGACCGAAGTACCACAGCAGCGCCGCCATCAGGAAGAAGCGCGCACCGCGGGAGATCGCCGAGGCGATCATGAAGACGCCGAAGTTCAGGTCCATGACGCCGGAGGTGATGGTGATCACCTTGTAGGGGAAGGGCGTGAAGCCGGCGCCGGCGACGATCCAGGCGCCCCATTTCTCGTAGGCCGCCTGGAATTCCTGGAAGCGGTCGGTGTAGCCGTAGAACTCGACGATCGGTTGGCCCAGCGTGTCGAACAACAGGTTGCCGATGGCATAGCCGGCGACGCCGCCGGCCACCGAGGCCAGGGTGCAGACCAGGGCGATGATCCAGGCGCGCTCGCGCGCCGCCAGGATCATGGGGATCAGGAGGACATCGGGAGGGATGGGGAAGACGGAGGACTCGACGAAGGAGATGACGGCCAGGGCCCAAAGGGCATAGGGCCGCCCGGCCAGGTCCATGGTCCAGTCATAGAGTCGCCTTACCACGCCCGATCAGACCCCTCTGGTGCGTTTCGGTCCGGATTGTCCTGACCCGGCAGATAGTTGGGGCAGGCGAGCGTCTCCTTTAGCAGGGCTGGTTGATGCGGGCAACCGCCCTGGGAAGGTGCTAGGCTTGCCGTCATCAGCCAGCCGCCGACCCCAAGGGAGCGCATGCACGAGCACGCCGATATCATCTTCGCCAACGAGGCTTTCTACGTTGCCTTCCAGATGAAGGACCTCGAGGCCATGGAAGACCTTTGGGCGCAGGAGGCGCCGGTGGCCTGCACGCACCCCGGCTGGCCGTCCTTGAGCGGGCGCGAGCAGGTGCTGAAGAGCTGGCGGGCGATTTTCGAGAACCCCGACGCCGTGGCCGTGACCTGCCGGGGTGCCAAGGCGCGGCGCTACGGCGATACCGCCTTTGTCACCTGCTACGAGGTTATCGGGGAGAATCTCCTGGCGGCGACCAATATCTTCGTGCGCGAGGAAGGCGCCTGGAAGATGGTGCATCACCAGGCCGGCCCCTGCCACGTGCCGCCGCCCGAACTGGGCGAGGATGACGATGATGAAGAGGCCGGGCGGCTGCAATAGGCCGTTCTCGGGCCTTCGCCCACCCTGTCGGCGCTGGGCCGCGCGCCCGTGAGGGATGCCGAGGGGTCAGAACCGTGAAAGGCTCTAGATCAGCTCTACGTGCTCGGCCATCGGGCCTTTCTGCCCCATGCGTGTCTGCAGCCGGACGCGCTGGTTCGGTTGCAGCGCCGGCAGCCCGAAGCGTTCCAACGTGCGGCCGGAGACGAAAACGTCCTTGCCGCCGTTGTCCGGGATGACGAAGCCGAAGCCCTTTTCGACATTGAAGAACTTGACCGTGCCCTCGACCGTCTCGGTGTCGCCCTGGCCTCCGGGCGCGGCGCCCGGCGGCGGCGCGGCGGCGGCCTCGACGGAATGAATCTCCGCCACCTGCAGGCCCTTGCGGCCCTGCATCAGGTCGCAGACGATGGTCGTGCCTTCAAAGAGTTCGCGATTGCCCGAGCGCTCCACCACGGAGATATGCAGGAAGGCGTCGGGCGCGCCCTCGCTCAACTGGACGAAACCAAAGCCCTTGGTCGCATTGAACCACTTGACCACGGCCTTCACGTCACGGTGGGTGATTTCTTCTCGATCGAAATCATGATCATTGGTCATCACAACGGCCACTCCAAGACAAGCAGGGGAGACCCTTCCTACGTCCTGCAGCCATCGCAATGCAGGGAAATCCGGCGGCGTTCCACGCCCTGTCCGCGATCTCCGAACCAAATTGCTTGAGAGACGCCTCTCGTGCCCGGTGAAGGCAAACCGGCGGGACCCACCGTCCTTGTCCCGCAGTCGCGATGCCAGGTTCTTCCCTATACGGCGCGGGGGTGAGGCCCACACGCCCATCCACCATTAAAGTTCCCCACTCCAAGCTCTACCTAGCCTTCACGTGCCACGTCCAACGCCCGTGTAGGCGTCCGTTTCATTCAGGTTTTCCTAGACAAAAAGGACAGGATTCCCCTGAACGTCACGTCCTGAACGTAGCATATGCACGTTGCATTTAAACGTGTCTGCCAGATCAGTGCCATAGAAAAGCGTGTGCGCCCCGTGTAGGTGCAAACGTCAAGATCACCCGGAAGCCCTTGCGCGACGGGGGTTTCCCGGCCTCGGACGGGCAGGCGCGGGGCGGATCTCGCTGGCCCGGTCGCCTGGCGGGGCGGCCCGGCGGCGCGGTGGCGAAGTCACCGGTTGCCAAGCGCGCGGCCCCGGCTATGATGCGCTCCGGCCGGGCGGCGGGACACGATCCGCCGCCCGCAGCCGCTTTGCCGGCTTCCGGCGATCCCGCCGGAACCCTCCCGGTTTCGGGGCCCCTGTGGCGGAATTGGTAGACGCGACAGACTCAAAATTTGTTTCCCTTTGGGAGTGGGGGTTCGAGTCCCTCCAGGGGCACCACATGTTGCGCCGCAGCGCACCATGCTACCGCATCTTCCTTCCTACGCCCGCGCTCGGCGTGCCTATGCCGTGCCTAGCGGAGACATAGACGAGACATAAATCCGCGACAGAATCGGAGTCTGTCGCGTGTACTTCCGTTGTACACAGCCCGCCGTGCTCAGTTGTACTCCGTATGGTACTATGTGGTGGAAGGTACTTGTACTTTGACAACTGGGTAGGACATACAAACCGCATTATTAGCGGGGAGAGTAGCCATGCGGTTTGTCTCCCCTTTAATGAAAAACTACTATGGAACCATGTTACTCATGTGGGCGACCATATGATGATAGTTTTGCTGACTGGACTATCTGTCGTCCTTGTAAACAGCAGCAAATGGCAGAATACCATGGCGAGGAAGTGTATATGGACGCACTTGGTATCTGCTGGACACAAGAAGAACTAGAAGAAGCCGGTGGTCGTAACGAAGTCGATCACCTCGTCGCAGAATCCCGTTTCCAGGGATAGCTCCCAAATCCTACTCAGTTGTCAGAATGCACCCTTGCAATCCCTGCGTTCATTTCCCATCTTTCGGTAGAGTTTCAAGGACAGCCGAAGCGTGTGGGGGCCACCAGGTGGCTGTTTAAAAACCCGAAAACCCCCATGCTGGTCTTAAGCGCGGTTTCGGCTCATCAAGAGACCCCGCGCCTAGATAGAGGAGATTGCCCATGTCGGTGATCCTCGCTATCGAAGCCAGCCAGCCGTGCGGGACGACCTACCGCCTGGCCATCGGGTGCTTTTTGCCCCCGTCACTGGTTTCGGTGGTCGCCGCTCTCTCGCGGTTGCTGTAGTACCGAGAAGGGCACCTTGGAGACAGGGTGCCCTTTTCTTCACCGGGCTACCCAATCAAAATCTTGAAAAGCCACAATAAAACCTCTATTATTACTGACCAAATCACCCAGTCAGCAATGGAGGTTATCTTGCGCTTCAGAAACCCCGTGAAATACCTGACAAGAAATCTTGCTGGTCGGCTACTGAATACTTTGCGCGCAAGGTGCTTTGCGATGCTTGGCACTGTCCGGGCTACCGCCCGGACAGTGCCAAGCCTTACCACATTTCCGATTACTTTTCAACGTGTTTAATACTTACAGGCGAGCCTCTTTTACCTGCGGCTGAACATACCTGCGCCTCGGTACGCCCCAAATCCGCGAGACAATAGAGAGACAAGCCCACCTAAGTCATTGAAATATAACGGTTCGAAAAAGACTCAAAATCTGTTTCCCGCAAGGGAGTGCCTGTTCGAGTCAGGCCAGGGGCACCAATAAAATCAGGGGTTTAATACCCTATCCTCCAGGTACGTGCCGCGCAGGGCCGCTTTCATCCGTGAAGGCTGGCAAAGCCGGCAGGCGCGCCCGCTTTCCGGCCGCGCCTGCGGGACGATAGGGCCCGCAGGGTCCGTTACGCCGGGGGCGCCGCCGGCGGCTAGGTCCCTGACGGCGTCCAGATCGGCGGGCTGATCGTCTCGATGTAGTCGTTGAGCATCAGGTTGAAGGCGATGGTCACCCGCTCCTCGTTGCTCGCATTGCGCCGCACGTCGTGCTGCAGCCAGGAGGGAAAGAGGATCATGACACCGTCCGCGACCTCCAGGTTGATGACCGAGGCGTTCAGCACGTTGTCTTTCCTGTAGCGGGGCTGCATCACGGCGCACTGGACCCGCGGGTCGGTGAAGCTGATGTGATTGCCGCCCTGCGGCGCCCGCACATAGTAGACGCCGCTCAGGAAGTTATTGGGATGGGTGTGGGCGCGGTGTCGGGCTTCGGGCGGGTTTACGTTGGCCCAGCAGCCGGTGATGGTCAGCCCGTTGTGCTCGGCCTCGATGGACTTCAAGGCCGCCTCGCCGGCTTCGACAATGACCTTGGCGAGATCGGCGAAGGCGGGCTGCAGGTGGAGGTCCTGCGCGGTCTGCCAGCCGACGCCGGCGGTCTGCGCCGGCCGCGGCGTGAGCTGCTTGTCGATCGCCGCCAGGAGGCGGTTGTTGGCGGCCTCGGCCCGCGCCGGCGGCAGTTCCTGTCGCCACACCAGCGTGGGGAAGAACTGCATGGCGGCGGCATTCTTGAAATCGTTGATCTTCATGCGGTGTTGCGGCGCGCTTTGGCCGGCTGAGCCGGCGCGGCGCAGGCCCTGATCTTCCCTGGCATTGTCCCCCCCGGGTGTTGCCGTCGCTGGGAGGTTAATTCCGACAGGCGCGATCGGCCAGCACTTCTTGCCGGCGCCGTAGCCCGGCAAACGCCGCCGCGGAATCAGGCCGTTCGATAGAGATCTGCAAGACCTGACCCCTATCGTGCGCGAAGAAACGCGGCGGGGACGGATTCCCCGGGAAGGGCGGTTCCGAGAGCCGCGGGCCACGTCGTCGGCCGGTCGTACGGTCGACCGGCGCGAACCCGGCGGCCGGGCCCCGGCGCAGGGGGGCAACCCGGCACAAGGGACAGCCGGCACAAGGGACAGATTGAAGCGGCCGCGCGCTTTGCTAAGCTGCGCGCTGCATCGCAATCGCCACCCGGCCCGTCCCGCTTCTTCCTCTCAATTCGGTTCTTCGCTTCATGATATCTGCAGAAGGCGAGTCTTCCCCCGCACAGATTGCCGACATGCCCCGTGCGGCGCTGGTCACCGGTGCGGCGCGGCGCATCGGCGCGGCCCTGGCGCGCGCCCTGGCGGCCGACGGCTGGGCGGTGGCGCTGCACTACCACATGTCAGAGGCGCCGGCGCGCGCGCTGGCGGCGGAGATCGCGGCGGCCGGCGGGCGCGCCGTGGCGCTGGAGGCGGACCTGCGCGACGAGGCGGCCCTGGCGCGCCTGGTGGAAGCGGCGGGGAGCGAACTGGGGCCGCTCGGGCTGCTGGTGAACAACGCCTCGATCTTCGAGTTCGACGACCACGAAAGCTGCGACCGGGAGAGCTGGGACGCGCATCTCGACACCAACCTGCGCGCGCCCTTCGTGCTCACCCAGCACTTCGCCCGGGCGCTGCCGGAGGGGACGCGCGGCCTGGTGGTCAACCTGCTGGACACCCGGGTGTGGAACCTCTCGCCCGGCTATCTCAGCTACACGCTCTCCAAGGCCGGGCTGTGGACTCTCACCCACACCCTGGCCCAGGCGCTGGCCCCGCAAATCCGGGTGAACGCCATCGGTCCGGGGCCGACGCTGCCCTCGAAAGGGCAGAGCGCGGAAGACTTCGCCGCGCGCCGCGCCGGCCTGCCGCTGGGCGACAGCGCCAGCCTGGGGGAGATCTGCGCGGCATTGCGCTTTCTCATCGCTGCGCCCTCGGTCACCGGCCAGATGATCGGCCTGGACGGCGGCGACCATCTGAGCCGCGAACAGCCGGCCGCAGGCACCACCCGCCCAGAGGGCGCGGACGACTCCTAGAGACCATCCTCGAGCGCCGCCTGCGGCGCTTTTCCTTCTTTGCGGGGATGCGCCGCCGACTGGCTGCGTAACCTTCTTTATCGGGCCGCATCCGACCCCAGGGCCAAGGGGCGACCTCGCCACAGACAGCAAATCAACGGCGGGGCGAACTCCGGGCGGGCGGCGAGAAAGGTTCTGCACCGCAGAACCTGACCACCAATGCGAGGAGGCCCTGATGTTCAGAATACTTTTCCCCCGCAAGCAGTCCCGTTTCACCGTCCCGGCGCTGGCCATGATGGTTCTGGCCGGCGGCGTCGCCGCGGCCCCCGCGGCCGCCGAGCCGCCGCGGCCCCTGCGGATCCAGTCGCAAAGCGCCGATCTGCTGGTGCAGGTGAATTCGCATCGCGAGTACCGGCGTGACGGCGGCTATCAATCCCGCCCGCAGTGGCAGCAGCGCCGCCATCACCGTGAAGGGGTGAAGCGGCCGCATCACCGCCGGCACATCGCAAAGCGCGATTGGCGCCGCCACTATCGCGGCTACTACGCCAAGCGGCACGACTGGCGCGGCCAGTATCGCGGCCACTACGCCAAGCGGCACGACTGGCGCCGCCCCTATCGCGGTCATCAGGCCAAGCGCTACGACTGGCGCCGCCACGACAACCGGAGCCGTCGTGATTGGGGCCATCAGGCCCGCCGCAACTTCTTCCAGTGACGACGTAGCGGTTGCCGCAAACTGCGACTTTTGGTTGTAATTCGAGGTTTTCGTCGTTCATTCCCGCAGGCATTCGGCCTATGCTCACAGGTCGGTCAATTCTTCTGCGGGGGCGTGATTTGAAGCAGGCGGGCAAAGCGCGTGGCGGCGGCTATTTTCTGGAGGCGCAACACCAGCTCCGCCAGCCGTTGAATGCCTTGAGCCTGTTGATCGGAGAACTGCGGCAGTCCGCGGACAGCGGGGACCGCGAGGCGATCGTCGACGACATGCGCTATGCGCTGGATCTCTCGAACGCCTGGCTCGATTCGCTGGCCGATCTGGAGAAAGCGGAAAACGACCTGCTGCAGCTGCGGCCCCAGGAGGTGCTGCTGCAGCAGGTCTTTGCCCGCCTGTACGACGAATTCCTGCCGCACTTCACCCACTTGGGCCTCGACTTCCGCGTCGTCGCGTCGCGCGCCGTGGTCCGGGCCGATCCGGTGGTGCTGCGCCGCCTGCTCACCCTGCTGCTGGACAACGCCGCGAAGTTCACCCCCGACGGCAAGGTGCTGCTGGGCTGCCGGCGCGACGGCGGCGACCTGCGTGTCGAGGTCTGGGATACCGGGCCGGGGATGGCGGCGCCGGAGGCGGCGCGTCTCTTCGACCCCTTCTTCAGGCTGGAGAACGAGGTGCGCCCGCGCGAACGCGGCCTCGGCCTGGGCCTGACCTACGCCCGGCGGCTGGCCGAGCTCTTGGGCGAGGAGCTGACGCTGCGCTCGCGGCCGGGCCGGGGGTCCTGCTTCGCGCTCACGCTCCATCGCACGACGGCGGCGCCGGGCCCGCGGGACGCGGAAGAAGAGGAGAGCTTCGAGGTCGGACTGCTCGCCGGCCTTCCCTCGGATGCCATGGGCAATCCCCTGGCCGGCGCGGCGGTGCTGCTGGTTGAAGGGGCGGAGACGACGGGGCTGAAGGTCAACCTGCAGACCTGGGGCGCCGCGGTGACGCTGGTGCCGCCCGGCGGCCTCACGGCGGCGCTGGCCGAGACGCCCGATCTGATCATCGTCGAACGCCAAGCCTTCGAAGCGGAGCAGGTTCTGCAGCAGGCCGCGTCACGGCCCCCCGTGGTGCTGATCACCGGGGCCGGGAGCGCGCAAAGCGCCGCGAAGACAGAGGCCGGCGTACATGTTCTGCAAGCGCCGGTGAAGGCGGCGCGGCTGCGCGCGCTCTGCCACTACGCGCTTTCGCCCGCCGGGCAGCCCTGAGGCCCCCGCGCCCGGTCAGTGCCGCTGCGCGGGGCTGTCGTCGGGATCAAAAGCTGGCGGCTTCGGCCTCTTCCAGCGCGCGCACCTGCGCCGCGGCGCTGATGGCGGCCTGGGTGCGGCTGTCGAGATTCAGCCGCTTGACGATGGCCGAGACGTGCACCCGCACCGTGTGCTCGGAAAGGCCCAGCGATTCGGCTACCTGGGCATTCGACATGCCCTGGCCGAGGTGCTTGTAGACTTGAAGCTGACGCTTGGTGAGCGCGTTGGCAACGTCCTCCAGCGATTTCTCGTTGCCGAAGGCGTAGACCTGCGACTTCTTCGCCGGATTGCTTTGCTCCAGCAGGCGCCGCGGAAAGGCGACGCCACCGGCGAGCACGGTCTGCAACGCGGACTCGATCTCGTCGCTTTGCGCCGACTTCGGGATGTAGCCCATGGCGCCGGCCTCGATGCACCGCAAGATCTCCTCGCGGTCTTCGATCGCGGACATCACGACCACCGGTACCTGCGGCAGACATTCGCGCATCGCGCGAAGACCTTCAAAACGCTTCATGCCGGGCATCAGCAGATCCAGGAGAATCAGATCCAGATCGGGATTGCTGGACGCGATCTCCAGAGCCTGTCGAAAGTCCGCGGCTTCGAGCAGTTCACTCCCACGCTCCAGCCGGTCAATCAGATGCCTGGCGGCACTACGTGTAATCCAGTGATCGTCGGCGTAGAGGACTTTCATAGTTTAGAGAACCCTGAAATTCGTTGCGTATGCCGACCCCTACCGGGGCCGGTGTTCGTTGGTAACGGGCGACAGTCTTCGCTCCCCCAAGCGGCTTAAGCGTCACTCCGCGGCGATTCGAAAATCGGCCGCGCAGGTCGGAATAAGCAAATCAACTGGCAGCTCGGTACGCTAGGTATAATCCGAATTTTCGCTGGCATTTCAACCACAAAACGAGTCCGCCCAGGAGCTGTTTCCAGTCTCTGACGGCTCCCTGTCATGCCTCCGGAGACCAGCGTCCTCGGCGCTCTACGATTTATGTCCCAGCTCTATACAGCCGTTGGTTGCTTTTTCCGAACCCCTGTTCGGCAGACGCAGATAAGCCTACTGCTTTGTTTAGCTGTTTATGGAGATGGCGTCTAGGAAGGAGTCGACATTGACCGGTTTGCGCAGCAGGCGGAAGCCGGCTTCGGCAACATTGCTGGCCACCTCGTCGGAAAGATCGCCGGTGACGATCAGCCCCTGGACCGGGCTGCCGGCCGCCTCCCGCACGACGCGCGCGGCGGTCAGGCCGTCCTCGTCATGGCTCAGCCAGTAGTCGGCGATCACACAACTTGGGGTTAATTTCCGGTCCGAGATTGCCGCCAGCACCTCGGCGCTGCTGGCGCCGGTGATCACCACCGCGCCGAAGCGGGTCAGCATGCGTTCGGTCGCCCGCCGGACCAGCTCGTCGTCCTCCAGCAGGACGATTACCTTGCCGTCGAGGGAAGGGGCTTGGTCTCGGGTGTTGGCGCTGGGCGAAGAGGGCATGCCTCATGAGAGGCCTCAGGCTGCAGGCTGTCAACCGCCTGCGAGGGCGCAGAAGGGAGGCGCCACAGCCGCAAAAGGGCGCTCGACGCGGCGCCGCGACATTGGCTATAGGGGCCGGGCACAACGCCGCGGGAGGATCCCGCCCGGAAGAACCAGCCTGGATCTTTCCCCGGCCAGGTAGAGTCACCTGATCGGGGATAGGTTTCTGTAGCGCCCGAGGCCGACCGATGATCGTGATCTACGGACTGAAGAACTGCGACAGCTGCCGCAAGGCCGTGAAGCTGCTGCAAGCCGCCGGCAGCCCGCACCGCTTCCACGACCTGCGCGCCGAGGGCCTGCCGGCCGATCGCCTCGCCGCCTGGCTGCGCCAGCTCGGCTGGGAGGCGCTGCTCAACCGCCGCAGCACCACCTGGCGCGAACTGCCGGCGGCGGAGAAGGCGGATCTCGACGCGGCCCGTGCCGCCGACCTGCTGACCCGCCACCCGACCCTGATCAAGCGGCCGGTGGTGGAGGCCGGGCAAGAGCTCATCGTCGGCCTGGCGCCGCCGCAGGTGGCGGCCCTCAAAGCCCTGGCGAAGGCCTAGCGGGCCGCTGAAGGGGGCTGGCGATTCGTCAGAACACAAAGCATTTCAGTCATTTCGCGCCGGATTGGCGGCGCAAATCCGCAAGCACGGCCGGTTTCGCCAATGCATAAGGCGGGACGAGGGGCCGCGGTTCCGGGTTTTGGGTTTTTGTAATGTTTGCAGCGATTACTTCCGCTTGGGCACTTTTCGTCGGGCTGGGCATGCTGATGCTCGGCAACGGCCTGCAGAACTCGCTGCTCGGCATCCGCGCCGGCGCGGAGTCCTTCACCACCGAGACAACCGGTCTCATCATGGCCGCCTACTACGTCGGCCTACTGACCGGTGCGCTGGTAACCCCCAAGGTGGTGGGCAACGTCGGCCATGTCCGCACCTTCGCCGCGCTGGCCTCCACCGCCTCGACCGCCGCGCTGGTCTACGCGGTCTTCGTCGACCCCTGGGCCTGGGGCGCCATGCGCATGGTGACCGGCTTCTGCTACGCGGGCCTCTACGTCGTCGCCGAGTCCTGGCTCAACGATCGCGCCACCAACGAGACCCGCGGTACCCTGCTGTCGGTCTACATGGTGGTGCTGCTGGGCGGCATGGCGGCCAGCCAGTTCCTGCTGAACCTCGCCGACACGAACAGCTACCTGCTCTTCGTGCTGGCCTCCGTGCTGGTCTCCATGGCGCTGGTGCCGATCTCCCTCTCGGTGGCCCCGGCGCCGGACTTCGAGGCGCCGGAACCGCTGGGCCTGCGCGCCCTCTACCAGACCTCGCCCCTGGGGACGATCGGGGCGCTGGGCACCGGCATGGCCAACGCGGCGATCTATGCCATGTCGCCCGTCTATGCCGGCGCCGTCGGCCTCAGCGTCGCGCAGATCGCCCTCTTCGTCAGCGCCAGTATTGTCGGCGGCATGGCCTTTCAGTGGCCCATCGGGCGTCTCTCCGACAAGCTGGACCGGCGCCAGGTGCTGACCGTGGTCACCTTCGCGGCCGCCCTGGCCGCGCTGCTCGCCGCCTTGGCGGCTCGCGGCGAACCCATCGCCCTCTACGCCATGATGTTCCTGGTCGGCGGCATGAGCCTGCCCATGTACTCGCTCTGCATCGCCCACACCAACGACTACCTGACCCCCAAGCAGATGGTTTCGGCCAGCGGCACGCTGATGATGGTGGGCGGCGCGGGCGCCATCTTCGGGCCGATCGGGGTGTCTCTGCTGATGGGCGAGATGGGCAGCGACGGCTTTTTCGCCTGCATCGGGGCGGTGCACGCCGCCATCGGCGTCTTCGCGCTCTACCGCATGCTGCGCCGGGCGGCGCTGCCGCTGGAGGAGCAGGGCGCCAGCGTGCCGCTGGCCAGCAGCGTCAGCGCGCCCACCGCGACCCTGCCGGTCGAAGCCATTCGCGATCAAATGGACCGCGACCTGGCGGCCATGGCCGGTCCGCGGCTGCGCCGGCGGTAGCTTCTCCAGACCACTTCCCCGCCTCCAGCGGCCCGAAGCCGCCACCGCGCTGCGGTAGCGGGGAGGCTTTGGGTAAGCCAAAATTTACCGAAAAGTGCGATATTAGAGGGTCTTCGCAGCCGCGAAATCGCACTTGCGAAGACATTTGCTTTCCTCTAATGTGCCCACAATAAAATTACGCGATTGGGTATCCAATCGTAACATAATTTCGAAGGCAGAGAGAATCGATCTTATGAAGGAAAAGCACGGTTACTTCATCGAGGATATGGAGGTTGGGATGTCGGCGGTCTTCGCGAAGACCGTGAGCGAGGCCGACATCACCATGTTCGCCGGCATCTCCGGCGATACCAATCCGGTTCACCTCGATGAGAGCTTCGCGGAGAAGACCATGTTTGCCGGGCGCATCGCCCACGGCATGCTCTCTGCCAGTTTCATTTCCACGGTTTTCGGCACCCGCCTGCCGGGGCCGGGCTGCATCTACCTGCGCCAGGACCTGCGCTTCAAGGCGCCGGTCAAGGTCGGCGATACGGTGGAGGCGCGGGTCACGGTGAAGGAAATCCAGGCCGAGAAGAAGCGGGTGGTCTTCGACACCGTCTGCTGTGTCGGCGACACCGTGGTGCTGGACGGCGAGGCGACCTTGATGGTGCACCGCCGCCGGGACGTCCTGGGCGAGCCTGAAGAGTCGGCCAACGACGCTCCGGCGTCTCCCCAGGCCGCCGAATAAGGGGCCGGCAGACAGCCGCAGACCCTGGTTCTCTTGCGCCGCCGGACCCAGTCAACCGGTCTGTCCCGGAAGGTTGGAGCATCTTGGCCGCGTCCGCCCGCACGCCGGTTGCTCTAGGCCCGGCGGCGCATCCTGCTTTATCTTGCCGGGCGGCCCAGCCTTTCCGCCGGCCGCCGTCCCCGGGGGCCTGGCGGCCGCAGCGCGGCGGCGGGCTTCTTTCGTTGACACTCCCGGCCTAAGGCGTCAGACCAGCCGTTCCCATGGCGATATTCCGGCACAGCAACGACCTTCCCGACGCCGCCCGGGGCGCGGTCGTGGTCATCGGCAACTTCGACGGCGTGCACCGCGGCCACCAGCTGCTGCTGGCCGACGCGCGCCGCCTCGCCGACGAACTGGGCGCGCCCATGGCGGTTCTGACCTTCGAGCCGCACCCGCGCTCGGTCTTCATGCCGGAACGCCCGCCCTTTCGCCTCACCTCCCTGCGGGCCAAGGCCCACGCCCTGCAGGAAGCCGGGATCGACCACCTTTTCGTGCTGCACTTCGACCGCGCCTTCGCGCTGAAGCCGGCGGAGGCCTTCATCGACGAAATCCTGGTCGGCGACCTGGCGGCCCGCCATGTGGTGGTCGGCTGGGACTTCTGCTTCGGCCACAAGCGCGGCGGCAACGTGGCGCTCTTGAAGTCCATGGGCGCCAAGCGCGGCTTCGGGGTCACCGCGGTCGATCCGGTGATGACCGGCGACGGCGAGGTCTATTCCTCCTCCATCATCCGCGACCACCTGCGCGAAGGGCGCCCGGCCAAGGCCGCCGATCTGCTGGGCCGGCCCTGGGAGATCGAGGGTCGGGTCGAGGAGGGCGACCAGCGCGGGCGCACCATCGGCTTCGCCACCGCCAACATCGGTCTGGGCGACTACCTCTGCCCGGCGCTGGGGGTCTATGCGGTGCTGGCCGGGCGCGACCCCGGCGTCGAGCACGGCGAGGAGACCCGGTGGATGGCGGGCGTGGCCAACCTGGGCCGGCGGCCCACGGTGGGCGGCGAGGACGTGCGCCTGGAGGTTCACCTCTTCGATTTCGCCGGGGACCTCTACGGCGAGACCCTGCGCGTGCGCCTCATGGACTTCATCCGCCCGGAAAAGAAGTTTGACGGCCTCGACGCTTTGAAGGCACAAATCGCCCTCGATTGCGGCCAGGCCCGTGAAATCCTGGCCCAAAGCGGCCCCAGTTAAGAAGAACCACGCGATGAGCGTAGACTACCGACCCACCGTCTTCCTGCCGAAGACCGACTTCCCGATGCGCGGCGGCCTGGCCCAGCGCGAGCCGGAGACCCTGGCGCGCTGGGAGGGGCTGGACCTCTTCACCCGCCTGCGCGAGGCCTCAGAGGGCCGCGAGAAGTTCATCCTCCACGACGGCCCGCCTTACGCCAACGGCCACCTGCACATCGGCCACGCGCTGAACAAGATCCTCAAGGACCTGATCAACCGCGCCCACCAGATGCTGGGCAAGGACGCGCACTACGTGCCCGGCTGGGACTGCCACGGCCTGCCCATCGAGTGGAAGATCGAGGAACAGTACCGCGCCGCCGGCAAGGACAAGGACGCGGTACCGGTGCTGGAGTTCCGCAAGGAATGCCGCGACTTCGCCGAGAAGTGGGTGAAGATCCAGACCGAGGAGTTCAAGCGCCTGGGCGTGGTCGGCAACTGGGGGCGTCCCTACACCACCATGTCCTTCGACGCCGAGGCGCAGATCGTGCGCGAGATCGGCAAGTTCCTCATGAACGGCGGCATCTACAAGGGCTCGCGCCCGGTGCTGTGGTCGGTCGTCGAGAAGACCGCGCTGGCCGATGCCGAGGTCGAGTACCACGACCACACCTCGACCACCATCTGGGTGCGCTTCCCGGTGCTGAAGGCGGCCGACCCGCTGCTGGAAGGCGCCAGCGTCGTCATCTGGACGACCACACCCTGGACCATCCCCGGCAACCGCGCCATCGGCTACGGCGAGGAGATCGCCTACGGCGTGTTCCAGGTCGAGGCGGTGGCCGAAGGCAGCGCGGCTGAGGTCGGCGAAAAGATGGTGCTGGCCAAGGACCTGGCCGAGCAGGTGAAGGCCGACGCCAAGATCGAGGCCTGGCGCGAGCTGGGATCGCTGGGCGAGCTGGCCGGTACGGTCTGCGGCCATCCCTGGCACGGCTTCGCGCCGGCCGAGGGCGGCTTCGACTTCGACGTGCCGCTGTTGCCCGGCGATTTCGTCACCACCGAGCAGGGCACGGGCTTCGTGCACATCGCCCCGGGCCACGGCGCCGACGACTGGGCGCTGGGCCGCCAGCACGGCATCGAGATCCCGCAGACCGTGGACGGCGCCGGCTACTTCTACGACCACGTGCCGCTGGTGGCCGGCGCGGTGGTCTACGACGAGAACGGCAAGCCGGGCGACGCCAACGGCAAGGTCATCAAGTACCTGGCCGAGGCCGGACGCCTGGTGACCAAGGGCAAGCTGAAGCACAGCTATCCGCATTCCTGGCGCTCCAAGGCGCCGCTGATCTTCCGCAACACCTCGCAGTGGTTTATCTCCATGGAGACCAACGAGCTGCGGGTGAAGGCGCTGAAGGCCATCGACGACACGCGCTTCGTGCCGGCCACCGGGCGCAACCGCCTGCGCTCCATGATCGAGCAGCGCCCGGACTGGTGCATCTCGCGCCAGCGCCTCTGGGGCGTGCCGCTGCCGATCTTCGTCGACAAGAAGACCGGCGAGCCCCTGCGAGACCAGAAGGTCATCGACCGGGTGGCCGAGGCTTTCGAGGAAGAGGGCGGCGACGCCTGGTTCTCCAGCGACCCGCAACGCTTCCTCGGCAACGACTACAACGCCGACGACTACGAGCAGATCACCGACGTGGTCGAGGTGTGGTTCGATTCCGGCTCCACCCACTCCTTCGTGCTGGAGGCGCGGCCGGAACTGAAGTGGCCGGCGGACCTCTACCTGGAAGGCTCCGACCAGCATCGCGGCTGGTTCCATTCCTCGCTGCTGGAGTCCGCCGGCACGCGCGGGCGCGCACCCTATGACGCGGTGCTGACCCACGGCTTCATCCTGGAAGAGCAGGGCAAGGAGAAGATGTCCAAGTCGAAGGGCAACGCCCTCTCGCCGCAGGACGTCGTCGGGACCCAGGGCGCCGATATCCTGCGTCTCTGGGTGGTTGCCTCGAACTACGAGGAAGACCTGCGTTTCGGCCCGGAGATCCTGAAGCACCAGGGCGATTCCTACCGCCGCCTGCGCAACACCCTGCGCTATCTGCTGGGCAACCTGGACGGCTTCGAGGAGTCCGAGCGCGTCGCGGCCGGCGAGATGCCGGAGCTGGAGCGCTGGGTCCTGCACCGCCTGGCCGAGCTGGACCGGCAGGTGCGCCGGAACGTCGAGGACTTCGATTTCCACGCTCTCTATCAGGCGGTCTATAACTTCTGCGCCATCGACCTCTCGGCCTTCTACTTCGATGTCCGCAAGGACGTGCTGTACTGCGACCGGCCGGACTCGCTGCGCCGCCGGGCCTGCCGCACGGTGCTGGACGAGGTCTTCTCCTGTCTCACCGCCTGGCTGGCGCCGATCCTCTGCTTCACGGCGGAAGAGGCCTGGTGGGCGCGCGGCAGCGGGCCCGAGGCTTCGGTGCACCTGCGCACCTTCCCGGAGGTGCCGGCGGCGTGGCTCGACAAGGATTTGGCCGACAAGTGGGCCAAGGTGCGCGAGGTGCGTCGCGTGGTCACCGGCGCCCTGGAACTGGAGCGCGCCGCCAAGCGCATCGGCTCCAGCCTGCAGGCCCGCCCGGTGGTGCACATCGACCGGCCGGAGCTGATGGAGGCCGTGGCCGCGGTGGAACTGGCGGACGTCGCCATCACTTCCGATGTTTCGCTGACCGAGGCTCCGGCGCCGGAGGCCGCCTTCCGCCTGGCCGAGGTGCCGGGCGTGGCGGTGGTCGCTGAGCTCGCCGAGGGCGAGAAGTGCGAGCGCTGCTGGAAGGTGCTGCCGGAGGTCGGCGGCGTAGCCGAGGCGCCGCAGACCTGCGGGCGCTGCGCCGATGCGGTGCAGCATCTGGGCGCGGCGGCGCAGTAGGCGGCGCCCGGCGACCGATGCAACGTTCCCTCTATATCGCCGCGGCCATCCTGCTGCTCGACCAGCTCAGCAAGTGGGCGGTCCTGGTGCAGGGTACGCAGCCGCGGCACATTCTCGAGGTGACGGGCTTCTTCAATCTGGTGCTGACCTACAACACCGGGGTCAGTTTCGGGCTGTTCCAGGGTAATGCGGCCTGGCAGCCCTATGTCCTCATCGTCCTCAACCTGGCCGTCGCCGCCGGCCTGCTGGTCTGGCTCCTCCGGGAGACCCGCAAAGGGGGTAGCGCGGGCCTGCTGCCCTATGCCGTCGGCCTGGTGGTCGGCGGGGCGCTGGGCAACGCCATCGACCGGCTGCATCTGCCCGGCGTCGTTGATTTCCTGGACTTTCACCTCGCCGGCTGGCACTGGCCGGCCTTCAATATTGCCGACAGCGCCATCGTTTGCGGCGTGATCCTGATTGTCGCGGATGGCTTGTTCCAGCCGGGCAGGAAGGGTAATAAAGAGGCGGGGATAGGGAGGTAGTCGAATGGATCGAAATATGACCTATAGACTTCTCATGGTTGCCGGGCTGGCGCTGGGCCTTTCCGCCTGTGGCGGATTCAGCGAGAGCCTGGGCACGAGCAAGCAGTCGCCCGACGAATTTCGCGTCGTCTCGCGCGCGCCGCTGACGGTGCCGCCCGACTTCCAGCTGCGCCCGCCCGAGCCCGGCGCGCCGCGTCCGCAGGTCGGCACGCCGGCGCAGCAGGCCGAACGGGCCGTGTTCCGCAACGACGCGGGTGTGAACCAGACCGCCAATGCGGCGCCGCGGCGCGTGACCGTGGGCGAGCAGGCCCTGCTCAGCGCGGCCGGCGCGCAGGAGGCCGACCCGAACATCCGCCAGGTCGTCAATCGCGAGACCAAGCAGATCAACGAAGAGGCGGACTATTTCGTGGATCGCCTGATCTTCTGGAACGACATCACGCCGGCCGGCACCGTCGTTGACCCGGTGGCCGAGCGCCGCCGCCTGCAGGAGAACGCCGCCCTGGGCCAGCCGTCCACCACCGGCCCGACGCCGCAGATCGAGCGCCGCCGCAAGGCACCGCTGGAAGGCATTTTCTAGAACAACCCGCGTCCGGGAGGACGCGGACAGGTTGCTCTAACCTCTTCATTTAGATCGGTTTATCCTCGATCAGGTGAGTCCGCCTGGTCGAGGATCGATCGGGCCAGGTTATGCGCGCGCCGCTCCGCTGACCGGACGTTAACGATTGTTCACCATAATGCGACGGGGCGTCCGCTTGCGGGCGTCCGGTTTCGTGCCATATAGATGCTCAATAGAATCATTCTGGTTTAGCGGCAGGCCCATGAACGACGCCGGGGCCCTGCAACGCTAAAGGGAGACCTGGAAATGGCAGTTTTCCGCCGCCCGGCCCGCTTGGCCGCCCCGTTCTTCGGGCTTTTGGCCTTGTTCCTGGCAGCCTTAGCCGGGCTTCCGGGCAGCGCCGGCGCCAAGGTATTCGATCCGGTCAGCTTCACCCTGGACAACGGCCTGCAGGTTGTGGTGGTGGTGAACCGCCGCGCGCCCATCGTCCATCACTCCGTGTGGTACCGGGTCGGCGCCGCCGACGAGCAGGCCGGGGAATCGGGCCTCGCCCACTTCCTCGAGCACCTCATGTTCAAGGGCACCGAGAGCCTCGCCCCGGGCGAATTCTCGGACATCATCGCCGCCAACGGCGGGCGCGAGAACGCCTTCACCTCCTGGGACTACACGGCCTACTACCAGACGGTCGCGGCCGACCGCCTCGAGATCATGATGAAGAACGAGGCCGACCGCATGACCAACCTGATGCTCACCGACGACGTGGTGCTGCCGGAGCGCGAGGTGGTGCGCGAGGAACGCCGCAGCCGCATCGACAACGAGCCGGGCAGCCAGCTGGGCGAGATCAGCCGCGCGGTGCAGTTCCTCAACCACCCCTACCGCATCCCCATCATCGGCTGGGACCACGAGATCGAGCAGCTTTCCACCGAGGCGGCGGTCGCCTTCTACGACAAGTGGTACGCGCCCAACAACGCCATCCTCATCGTCGCCGGCGACGTCGATCCCGCTGAGGTGCGCGCCCTGGCCGAGACCTACTACGGCGTCATCCCGGCCAAGGACGTGCCGGAGCGCGAGCGCGTCGTCGAGCCGCCGCAGAACGCGCCGCGCCAGGTGAAGCTGGAAAGCCCGCGGGTGCGCCAGCCGCAGGTCCAGGTCAGCTACCTGGCGCCCAGCTACCGCCAGGCCGAAAACAACGACGCCTATGCGCTGCAGGTGCTTTCCGAGGTCATCGGCGGCGGCGCCACGGCGCGGCTCTACAGCCGGCTGGTGGTGGAGCAGGGCATCGCCGGCTCCGCCGGGGCGGGCTACAACCCGACCAACTACGATTATTCGACCTTTACCTTCTACGTCGCGCCGCGGCCCGGTGGCGAGGTGGCGCCGCTGGAAGAGGCCCTGCGCGCCCAGATCGCCGAGCTGCTGGCCAACGGCGTGAGCGAGGAGGAGGTGACCGCGGCCAAGAAGCGCCTTGTCGCCGGCGCGGTCTTCGCCCGCGATAACCTCGCCACGGCGCCCCGGGTGATCGGCGCGGCGCTGACCACCGGCGGCAGCCTGGAAGACATCGAGGCCTGGCCGGAACGCATCGACGAGGTCACCGCCGCGGACGTGAACCGCGCCATGAAGGGCGTGCTGCGCGACGAGCAGTCGGTCACCAGCTATCTGCTGCCGGAGCCGACGAGCTGAGCGGCGGCCAACGAGAGCACAACTGTCTGAGACCTGAGATCTCAAGGAAAGGATCGTCTTGATGCGAAGCCCGAGCAGCCGGGTTCTGGGCAACCCGGTGATGGCGCTGCTGGTCGCGGCAACGATCGCCTTCTCTATCGTATTCTCCGCCGTTCAGGCGCGCGCCGTGGAGGTGCAGCGCGTGGTCTCCCCCGGCGGCATCGAGGCCTGGCTGGTCGAAGACCACACCAATCCGATCATCGCGCTGGAGCTGTCCTTCCTGGGCGGCGCCGCCCTCGACCCGCAGGGCAAGGTGGGGCTGGCCGAGATGGTCTCCAGCTCCATCGACGAGGGCGCCGGGCCGCTCGACTCCCAGGCCTTTCAGGGCGAACTCGACAACCTCTCCATCACCCTGCGCTTCAACGCCGGGCTCGACAGCTTCTCCGGCTCGCTGGAGACCCTGACCGAGAACCGCGAGCGCGCCTTCGAGCTGCTGCGCCTGGCGCTGACCGAGCCGCGCTTCGACGAGGAGCCGGTGGAGCGCATCCGCAGCCAGATCATCGCCCGCCTCTCGCGGGAGTCCGAAGACCCCAACACCATCGCCAGCCGCACGCTGCGCCGCCTGATGTTCGGCGAGCATCCCTATGCCCGGCCGGTGAACGGCACCGAGGCCTCGATCGCCGCCATCACCGCCGACGACCTGCGCGGCTTCGTGCAGCAGCGCTTCGGCCGCGACCGCCTCTTCGTCGGCGTGGTCGGCGACATCACGCCGGCCGAGCTGGGCAAGGCGCTGGACGAGACCTTCGGCACGCTGCCGGAGAAGGCGGCGCCCTTCACGGTGGCGGAGGCCCAGGTGGGCAACCCCGGCGCCGTGGTGGTGATCGACAAGCCGATCCCGCAGTCGGTGGTGGCGCTCGGCCACCAGGGCATCAAGCGCAAGGACCCGGACTACTACGCGGCCTACGTGGTGAACTACGTCCTGGGCGGCGGCGGCTTTTCCTCGCGCCTGGTCGAGGAAGTGCGCGAGAAGCGCGGCCTCGCCTATTCGGTCTACGCCTACCTGGCGCCGCTCGACCACGGCGCCATCATCGCCGGCGGCACCGCCACCCAGAACGCCCGCGTCGGCGAATCCCTGGAGCTCATCCGCCAGGAGTGGGCGCGCATGGCCGCCGAGGGCCCCACCGCCGAGGAGCTGGACGACGCCAAGCGCTACCTCACCGGCTCCTTCCCGCTGCGCTTCAACAGCTCCGACAACATCGCCGGCATGCTGGTCGGCATGCAGATGGAGGACCTGGGCATCGACTACTTCGACAAGCGCAACAGCTACATCGAAGCGGTGACCCTGGACGACGCCAGGCGCGTCGCCAAGCGGATCTACCGGCCCGACGCGCTGAGCGTCGTCGTGGTCGGCGCGCCCGAGGGCATCACTGCGACGCAGGATGCCCCCAGCGGCGGGAGCTGAGGCAAAGTCGAGGCCGATTTTTTCCCGCGCACAACCTGAAGATGGTGTAGCCTGGAGGCTGTTCGCCAACTTCGGGGAATGACCATGTCGCCGAGAAACCTTGCCTTCGTCGGTTGCCGCTTGTTGGCAATCTACGTTCTCTTGAGCGTCATTCAGGCGCAGACAAGCAACCTCTTTTTCTATCTGCAGTCTCTCAACATCAGCGAGTCCTGGGGCTTGGTGCGGACTAACGAGTTCGAGTTCGACCCCTTTTTTCAGTCGGCACTCCTGAATCTCGTCATCGCCTTGATTTTGTGGTTCCGCGCGGGCTGGTTCGCCGCAAAGGTCGCGCGTGGAACACCGGAGCCACAGGAGGAGAAGCCCGCAACCTGGTCCCCCCAGAACGCCCTGTCAGTCGTGGTCGTTGCGACCGGCCTCTGGGTCCTGATCCTATTGGTGCCGAGCCTCACCTCAGTCCTGCAGGACCTCATACAGAGCGGCCGTGTCGTATCGACGAGCCTCATCAGCTTGGTCTTGATGGTTGGCCTGGGCGCGGTTTGCATTTTCAGCCCGCGGGGCATCGCCGGGGCCATCACCAGGCTCCGCGGCTGGTAGCCGCTCAGGGATAGCTGGCGACCTCGATGAGGTTGCCGTCCGGGTCGTTGAAGTAGACCGAGGTCATAGGCCCCATGGCGCCGGTCTTCTCCACCGGCCCCTCGACGATCGCGACATCTTCGGCCTCGAGGTGGGCGACCACCTTTTCGGGTTCCCAGCCGGTGATGAGGCAGAGGTCGCCGGAGCCGATGCCCGCGAAGTTGCGGGTCTCCATCCCCAAAGTCTGCAGGTTGATCTTCTGCTTGCCGAACTTCAGCGCCCGGCGCCCGCCGGCGAAGGTCACCGCCTCCATCTTCAGGACCCGGGTGTAGAAGGCGACCGCGCGCTCGATATCGCGGACGGTGAGGACAATGTGGTCGATGTGGCTGATCATGATCCTGCTCGGCTGTGCAGTGAGGCCGCAGTCTCGCAGGCGCAGAGGCCCGCAGCCAAGCCTTTCCCTTCGCGCTATAATGGTCTTCGGACGCAAAGGAGGCTGCCATGGCCGGGGAGAGCTTCGCCACCCACCCCTTCGCCACCCATGAGGTCAGCAACCAGAGCCCGCCGTTCCAGGACCTGAACCTCTTCCTCAGCGACGCTGCCCTGCAGGAGGCGGTGCGGCGCGAGGGTGTCATGGCGCGTCACGAGGAGCTGGCCGCCTTCGGCGCCGTCGCCGGCAGCGCCGAGGCCTTCGACCTTGGCCGCCTTGCCAACGAGAACCCGCCGCGCCTGCGCCGCTTCGACCAGAAGGGCTTTCCCCTCGACCTGGTCGAGTTCCACCCGGCCTATCACGAGGTGATGCGCCGCAGCTTCAAGGCCGGGCTGCACTGCTCGGCCTGGGAGCATCTGAAAACGCCCGGCGGTCTGCCGGAGGACGGCGCCCAGGTGGCGCGTCTGGCGCGGCTCTACATGACGACGCAGACGGAGCCCGGCCACCTCTGCCCGGTGACCATGACCAATGCCGCCGTGCCCGCCCTGCTGACGCAGCCGGAGATCGCCGAGGCGCTGCTGCCCAGAGTGCTGTCGCGGCGCTACGACGAACGCTTCCGACCGCTGGAGGAGAAGGCCGGCATGACCCTCGGCATGGGCATGACCGAGAAGCAAGGCGGCACCGACGTGCGCGCCAACGCCACCACGGCGAAGCCCTGCGCCGCTGCCGGGCCCGGGCGGGAATACCTCCTGGTCGGCCACAAGTGGTTCCTCTCCGCGCCCATGTGCGATGCCTTCCTCATGCTGGCCCAGGCGCCGGGCGGGCTGTCCTGCTTCTACGTGCTGCGCTTCCTGCCGGACGGTTCGGTGAACCCGCTGCGCCTGCAGCGCCTCAAGGAGAAGCTCGGCAACCGCGCCAACGCCTCCTCGGAGGTCGAACTGCAGAACGCCCACGGCTGGCTGCTGGGCGAGGAGGGACGCGGCATCGCCACCATCATCGAGATGGTGACCCTGACCCGGCTCGACTGCGCCATCGCCTCGGCGGGGCAGATGCGCCTGGCACTGGCCATGGCCCTGCATCACTGCCGCCACCGCCGGGTGTTTCAGAAGCACCTCGTGGATCAGCCGATGATGGCCGCGGTGCTGGCCGACATGGCGGTCGATGTGGAGGCGGCGACAGCCCTGGCCTTCCGCCTGGCGCGCGCCTTCGAGCGCGCGGCGGCCGACGAGGCCGAGGCGGCCTGGCGCCGGCTGATGGCGCCGGTCACCAAGTACTGGGTCTGCAAGATGGCCCCGGCGCTGGGCTACGAAGCCATGGAGTGCCTGGGCGGCAACGGCTACGTGGAGGAGGGGCCGGCCGCGCGGCTCTACCGCGAGCTGCCCCTGAACGCGATCTGGGAGGGCTCGGGCAACGTCATGTGCCTCGACGTGCTGCGCGTCCGCGCCCAGGACGTCGCCGCCGTGGAGACTGTGCTGGCGGAATTGGACGCAGCGGCGCGCGGCGAGCCGCGCCTGGAAGCGGCGCTGGCCGATCTCCGCGCCCTGCTCGCCGATCCCGGCAGCCTCGAGGGCCGCGCCCGGCACTTCGTGGAACGCCTCGCCCGCACCGCCGCGGCGGGGCTGCTGCGCGCCCAGGCGCCGTCGTCGGTCGCCGAGGCCTTCATCGCTGGCCGGCTCGACGGGGCCTTCCGGCACACCTACGGGGCCGGCGGCCAGGTGGCCGACTGCCGCGCCATCCTGGAGCGGGCCTTGCCTCCCGCCGCCTGAAGTCTTCGCCAGGCTCCGCCGCTGGCGCCCGTCGCGCCGGTCTCTTTTGGGTGAGGGGTCGTCTCTAAAGATAATTCCTCCTGCATCGGATTTCTGCCGGCGGCTGTGAACCATTTCAGGCCTGCCGCCTACTCATCGGACATATGCGGCGCCGCCTCCCGCGGCACCGCCCATCTTTTCAAAGCCAAAGGAATTTCGTTCGATGAAAAAGACCCTCCTTGCCCTGATCCCGGTGGCCGTGCTCGGCGCCGGTATCGCCACCCAGGCGAACGCTGGTGAAACCTGCTGGTCGACCGCCCACGCTGTCTGCGACTGGGCCTACCCGGGCGACGGGACCCTCGAGTCCGAGAAGAAGTATTCCAACTGCATGATCGCCGCCGCGCCGATCTGCAACGCCAGCCAGGAAGCCCGGCCGACCGCCATCCAGCTGAAATCCGCGGCCGAACGCCTGCCCGAGCCGAGTGCCACGCTCTTGAAGCAGTATTCGCGCGCCAAGGGGCAGACCCTCGCCAAGCGCTAACCTGTCCCCATGCCCCGCCGCCCGGTCCCGCACCTGGAGCCGGGGGGTGGGGAAAATCCTCGATTTCCCCGGCTTTTCGCGACTCCGCCAGGTCTGCTAGTCTCCGACCAGTTCTGACAGTCCGGCCGGAAACCCAGCCTTTATGCCGATTCGCCGCCTTCCCGAGACCCTGGTGAACCAGATCGCCGCCGGCGAGGTGGTGGAGCGCCCGGCGGCTGCCGTGAAGGAGCTGGTGGAGAACGCCCTGGACGCCGGGGCGCGCCACATCGACGTGGTGCTGCGCGACGGCGGGCGGGCCCTCATCGCCGTCACCGATGACGGCTGCGGCATGACCCCGGAGGAGCTGACCCTGGCGGTGGAGCGCCACGCCACCTCCAAGCTGCCCGACGACGACCTGGTGCACATCGCCTCCCTGGGCTTCCGCGGCGAGGCGTTGCCCTCCATCGGCGCCGTGGCGCGCCTCACGGTCACCAGCCGCCCGGCGGAAGCCGGGGAGGCCTGGGCGCTGACCGTCGAGGGCGGCAAGCTCGGCAAGCCCCAGCCCGCCGCCCACCCCAAGGGCACCCGCGTGGAGGTGCGCGACCTCTTCTTCGCCACCCCGGCGCGGCTCAAGTTCCTGAAGACCGCCCGCACTGAGGTCTCCCACGCCCAGGACACGGTGAACCGCCTGGCCATGGCGCATCCGCAGGTCGGCTTCACGCTTTCCGACGGGGAGAGGAAGCTGATCGGCCTCGCCCCCGCCGAGGGCGAACTTTTCGAGGGGCGCCTGAAGCGGCTCTCGGCGCTCATGGGCCGCGACTTCGCCGACAACGCGCTGGCCATCGACGCGGAGCGCGAGGGCCTCCGCCTCACCGGCTACGTCGGCCTGCCGACGCTGAACCGCGGTAATGCCCAGCACCAATACCTCTTCGTCAACGGCCGGCCGGTGCGCGACAAGCTGCTCTACGGCGCCCTCCGCGGCGCCTACCAGGATTTCCTGGCCCGCGACCGCCATCCGCTGGTGGCCCTGTTTCTGGAGGTGCCGCCGGAGCAGGTGGACGTGAACGTGCACCCCGCCAAGGCCGAAGTGCGCTTCCGCGACCCCGGCCTGGTGCGCGGCCTCATCGTCTCGGCCTGCAAGCACGCCCTGGCCCAGGCGGGCCACCGCGCTTCGACCACCGTGTCGGAGACGGCGCTGGGCGCCTTCCGGCCGCAGTCGGGACCGGCGGCCTATCAAGGCAATTGGGGCCGGCCGGCGACGACCCTGCCGCGCGGCCTTGCCGAGGCGACGGCGACCTACGCCGCGCCGCTCAACAACACCTGGGGTCAGCAGGCTGGGGGCCAGCTGCCGGGGCTCGATGCCGCGCCCGCGGCGGTGGCGGCCTCCGCCCAGGCGCTGGCCCGCGAGGCCGCCGAGCCCGAGGCCGAGAGCTTCCCTTTGGGCGCCGCCCGCGCCCAGCTGCACGGCACCTACGTGGTGGCGCAGACGGCCGACGGCATCGTCATCGTCGACCAGCACGCCGCCCACGAGCGCCTGGTCTACGAGCGCATGAAACAGCAGCTCGGCGAGAGCGGCGTGAAGCGGCAGATGCTGCTGCTGCCCGAAGTGGTGGAGCTGGAGGAGAGCGCCGCCGCGCGCATCGCCGAACGCGCGGGCGAGCTGGAGGAACTGGGCCTGGTGGTGGAGGCCTTCGGCCCCGGCGCCGTGGTGGTGCGCGAAGTGCCGGCCCTGCTGGGCGAGGTCGAGGTGGCCGGCCTGATCCGCGACCTGGCCGACGAACTGGCCGAGCTGGGCGAGGCGCTGGCGCTGAGAGAAAGGCTCGAGCACGTCTGCGGCACCCTGGCCTGCCACGGCTCGGTGCGCGCCGGCCGCCGTCTCAATGCCGAGGAGATGAACGCCCTCCTGCGCCAGATGGAGGCGACGCCCCACAGCGGCCAGTGCAACCACGGCCGCCCGACCTACGTCGAACTGAAGCTCGCCGACATCGAAAAACTCTTCGGGCGGCGCTGACCACGTGAGCACTCCCGTCAAGAAAACCGAGAACCGCTACGTCAACGACCTCCGGCGTTACGGCTACGTGCAGTCGGTCTTCTTCGGCCTGCGCGGCGTCATCGTGCCGCTCGGCCTCTCCATCATCTTTCTGGCGGTGGTCGGCAGCACCGTCGGCGGCTACCAGAGCACCATCAGCGAGGACTGGCTGATCGTCGCCGTCGCCGCCGTGGTCGGCGGCTACATGGCGCTCAACATCGGCGCCAACGACGTCGCCAACAACATGGGGCCCGCCGTCGGCGGCAAGGTCCTGACCGTCCTGGCGGCGGTGTTCATCGCCGCGGTCTGCGAGGCCGCCGGCGCGCTGCTGGCGGGCGGCGACGTGGTCAAGACCGTCTCCAAGGGCATCATTTCCCCAGGCCCGGAGGTCAGCGTCATGGCCTTCCGCGACCTGATGCTCAGCGCGCTCTTCGCCGCGGCCCTGTGGATCAACCTCGCGACCATCCTCAACGCCCCGGTTTCCACGACCCATTCCATCGTCGGCGGCGTCCTCGGCGCCGGCATCGCCGTGGCGGGCTTCGGCCTGGTCAACTGGGGCACCATGTCGGCGATCGCCGCCAGCTGGGTCATCTCCCCCGTCATCGGCGCCGGCCTTGCCGCGCTCATTCTCTACTTCATCAAGACGAGGATCCTCTACGTCGAGGACCGACTCGCCGCGGCGAAGAAATGGGTGCCCGTGCTCATCGGCCTCATGGCCGGCGCCTTCACGGCCTACATGCTGTTGAAGGGGCTGAAGAAGATCTGGCACCCGGGCATGCTGGAGATCGTCCTGCTGTCGATCGCGGCCTTCGCGGCGGCCTATGCCGCCTCTCGCCCCTACATCGCCGCGCGCGTGCGCGAGCTGGCCAACCGGCGGACCGACATCAACCGCCTGTTCAACCTGCCGCTGATCGCCGGCGCCGCCTTGCTGTCCTTCGCCCACGGCGCCAACGATGTCGCCAACGCGGTGGGTCCGCTGGCCGCCATCGTCTCCACGGTGCAGCAGTCGGGGATCGCCAGGGAGGTCACGATCCCGCTCTGGGTCATGGCCGTGGGTGCCTTCGGCATCGCGCTGGGGCTCGGGCTCTTCGGGCCGAAGCTGATCACCGTGGTCGGGGAGAAGATCACCCGCCTGAACTCGGCCAGGGCCTACTGCGTCGCCCTCTCGGCGGCGGTGACGGTGCTGATCGCGACGACGCTGGGGCTGCCGGTCAGCTCGACGCACATCGCCGTGGGCGCTGTCTTCGGCGTCGGTTTCCTGCGCGAGTTCCTGGAAAACCCGAACAAGAAGAAACTCCGTCCCGGGCACAAGCTGAACGTGACCGCCGAGGACGCCTTCAAGAGCCGCGGCTATCGTTCGATGCGGCTGCTGGTGCGGCGGCGCTTCGCCGTCTCCATCGCCGCCGCCTGGGTGGTCACGGTGCCGGCGTCAGCTCTGCTTGCCGCGCTGATTTACGGCTGTTTGCAGCTTCTGTGATCCACGCCCGCAGGTCGCCGAACTGCCTGATCAGCGGCAGCAGGTCCTCGCGGTAGGCGACGCGGGGCGCGTCCTCGATCAGCGCCCAGTGGCGCTGGCGTTTGTCCTTCTCGGGCCAGTCGTCGAGCTGCTCGGTGACGAGGAAGGGGTAGTAGGTGACGGGCACCTCGCGCTTGCCCTTGTCGGTCAGCTTGGTCACCACCACCGTCATCGGGAAATCGTCCAGGACCACGCCCTTCACGCCGGCTTCCTCGAAGCCTTCGCGGTGGCAGGCCTGGATGTGGGTTTCCCCCGACTCGATCTTGCCCTTGGGCAGGATCCAGCGCCCGCGGGTCTGCGAGGTGACGAAGAGCAGCGCCACGTCGCTGTCTCTGGTGTCGAAGGGAATGATACCAACGCGATGCATTCGGATGCTTTCGTTACCGGCGTCTGAGCAGGTTCGGCGCGACGCGAGCCGATTGTCCTGTAGGAGTAGGATAGTCAGCCAAGCAGATTTCCGGATCAAGCCTTGAGTTCATCGGGAGGCGGTGCAGCGTGCGCCGGGGAGTTCGCTATCCGGTAGGCGCGAATTGCATGAATGGCTATTGTGGGGCCGGGCCGGCGTTTCCAGGCCACTGAACAGGATGGTCGAACGGTGCGCATTTTCCTGATGGTGTTGGGAGTCCTCATTTCCGCCGGAGCCCTGGTTGTCTGGCTTTATCTGAATGCGCTGGCGGCCGGTTGGAACACGAGCAACGCCAAGCCGTCGATCAACTGGCTGAACAAGGAGGCGCTGCTGTGGTTCTGGCTGCCCTTCGCGCTCGGCCTCGCCGTCGCCTTCTTCGGCTGGAAGCGCCACTAGGCACGGCAGCAGCAACCGCACCCTTTCTTTGTCTCAGTTCTTCATCGCCAACCATGGGAGGGGGATCGTGAACGAACCTTGGACCGGCAAGAATCGGCCTCCCCAGATACCTGAGACATGGCGCGGCCGGCCATTGCGTGGCGGGGATGGGTGGTGCTGGGAGGATCCTGCGAATGCGGGCAACAGCGTTCGCTTCTACAAAGGCGATCCCTCGAGCGCGGTTCCGTCGAAGCGGGCACCCTTTGTCGTGGTTTGCTCGGACGGTTTGTTGATCGACCGTAGCGGCAATCCGATCCCGGGAAGCAGTTGCCCGGATGACTGACACATTATCGTCGCCACGCGCGGGTTACTGGAGCCCGAATAACGCCCGCGACCGCTGAGCAACGTCTTCGTCCACCTCTCCGGCCTGGACCCGCCTCAAGGCCTCGCGTTCTTCTGGGTACAGGCAACTGTGGGCCTTGAGCAACCTTTCGGCTGTTTGGGCCGCAAACCACGGTTCTGCTTCCTCGGTGACAAGCGCATGCATTGCCTGGGCACAGTGCTCCAGCGAGTCTTCGTCTGCGCCAAACTCAAGGCCGCGGGTTTCCGACGGCCCATTCAAGGCGACGAATTCCCGGGCATCGTTCAACACGCGGATGCCGTAGTGCAGCCGGAAGCACGGGCCGAAGGTGAACTTGTGGACATGAAGGAATTGCACAAACAGCCCGCTTTCACGGGCAAACCAAGTGCTCTTCCTCTTGAAGCCCAGTGCTTTGACCCTCTAGGCAAAGCGCCGCATGACCTTTGCCGCGTTCGAACGCTCGAGCTTCTTTGCTGCGCGCTGACGCTCTATCACGGCGCGGTATTCCGGGCTGATTTCGATGCCGTAGTAGGTGTCTCTCTCTGGCATCCGGGGTGTGATTCCTGTCTGCTGGCCTGCGGCCTCAATCCCTTTTCCGGGCATTTAGGCAGTTACGGCAAATCGCAAGATTAGCGCGACCTCGATACGATTTACAGATTGCTGCGCCGATGCAGGGCCAGGGGGTCAGATTTCCCCGTATTTCAGGAAAACCAGCTTGGCCTTGCCGTAGCTGCGGGCGTCCAGTTCGCTGAAGCCTTCGGGAATCTCGAAGGCTTCGTTCTTCATCAGCTCGACGGAGACCAGGGCGCCCTCGGCGATCCAGCCGGCCTTCAACAGACTGGCCACGGCCTTCTCGGCGAAGCCCTGGTTATAGGGCGGATCGAGGAAGACTAGGTCGCAGGGCGCGGGGGCCGGGCGCGGGTGCAGCACGTCGCAGGCCAGCAGCTTGCCGCGCTCGCCTTCGCCCAGGTTCTGGATGTTGGCGCGGCAGATCTCGATGGCCGGGGCGTAGTTCTCCATGAAGGTCGCCTCGGCGGCGCCGCGCGACAGGGCCTCCAGGCCCAGGGCCCCGGTGCCGGCGAAGGCGTCCAGCACCCTGGCGCCGGTCAGGCGCTGCTGGCCTTCCTCGGCCAGCTTGCCGCTGGTCAGGATGTTGAACAGGGCCTCGCGCGTGCGGTCCGCGGTGGGCCGCACGGCCAGGTCTTCGGGCGTCTTGAGGCTGCGGCCCCTATGACGGCCGGCGACGATGCGCATGCTTCTTCGGTCCGCTGGATTTGGGGCCGCTGGATCTGGGGCCGCCGGTCTTGCGGGAGGCGGTCCGCTTCGGCGCGCCGCGCTTCGGGGCCGCCTTCTTCACGCCCGGTTTCTTGGCGAGTGGCTTCTTGGAGAACGGCTTCTTCGTTCCCGCCTTCTTGGTGGTGGTCTTCTTGGCCGCGGGCTTCTTCGCGAGGGGGCGCTTAGGGCTCGCTTTCTTGGGGGCAGCTTTCTCGGGCCCTGCTTTCTTGGCCGCGGCGGCCTTCTTCTTCGCAGCCTCCTGCTTCGGGCTGCGGCGCTGGCGCTTTTCCTTTTGCTCCGCCTCGCGCTGGTGCTTGAAGCCGCGCTTGGAGCCGGGACGGTTGGGCTTCGGCTTGGCCTTGGCGAAGCCCTTGCCCTTCTTCTTCTTGTCCGGGTCTTCCTGGCCCAGGGCCTGGCGCAGCTGCTTGGGCGGCACCTCGTCCAGCGCCCGCTTCGGCAGCTTGCCCAGCTTGAAGGGGCCGTAGGAAACGCGGATCAGGCGGTTCACCCGCAGGCCCAGGTGGGCGCAGATCTTGCGCACTTCGCGGTTCTTGCCTTCGCGCAGGGCGAAGGTCAGCCAGGCGTTGGCGCCGGACTGGCGGTCGAGCACCGCCTCCACCGGGCCGTAGTCGACGCCGTCGACGGTGATGCCCTTGGCGAGCGCCGCCAGGCGGTTCGGGTGGACGTGGCCCTGGGCGCGCACGCGGTAGCGGCGCAGCCAGCCACTGCTCGGCAGTTCCAGCTGACGTTTCAGGCCGCCGTCGGTGGTCAGCAGCAGCAGGCCCTCGGAATTGATGTCGAGGCGCCCCACCGCCTGCAGGCGCGGCAGGCCGCCGGGCAGGTGGTCGAAGACCGTGGGACGGCCTTGGGGATCGCGCTCGCTGGTGATTTCGCCGCGCGGCTTGTGGTAGCAGAAGAGGCGCGGCGGCGCGGCGGCGGGCAGCGGCTCGCCGTCCACCGCGATGCGGCTGGCCCCCGTCACCACGGCGGCGGGGCTGGTCAGCACCTTGCCGTCGACGCTGACCCGCCCGGCGCGGATCCAGGTCTCGGCGTCGCGGCGCGAGCAGAGCCCGGCGCGGGCGATGACCTTGGCGATGCGTTCACAGCTCTGCGGCGTGGCGTCGGCTTCGATTTCGGCCATGGTCTTTCTGTTCCTAGCTGGCGCTGGCGACGAAAGCGCGGAAGAGGGCGCTGTCGCCGGGGCCGATCAAGTACTCGGGATGCCACTGCACGCCCAGGCAGAAGCGGTAGTCCGCCGCCTCGATGCCCTCGACGACGCCGTCGGGGGCCACCGCGTTCACCGTGACGCCGGGGCCGACATCCTTCACCGCCTGATGATGCGCCGAGTTCACGGCCATCTCGGCGCTGGCGCAGATGTCGTGCAGCAGGCTGCCGCCGGTCACGGCGACGGCGTGGCCCGGCTCGTGGCGCGGGTTGGGCTGCTCATGGGCCAGGGCATTCTCCACCTCGTCGGGGATGTGCTGGATCAGCGTGCCGCCCAGCACCACGTTCAAGAGCTGCTGGCCGCCGCAGATGCCCAGCAGCGGCAGGTCGCGTTCCAGGGCGCCGCGGGCGACGGCGGCCTCGAAGGCGGTGCGGCGGTCCTTGGTGCGCACGCTCTCGTGGCGGGTGTTCGCGCCGAAGAGGGCCGGGTCCAGGTCGAAGGCGCCGCCGGTGATCAGCAGGGCGTCGATGCGTTCCAGGTAGGCCTCGGCCTCAGCCGGCTCGTGCGGCAGCAGCACCGGCAGGCCGCCGGCCTGCAGCACCGCCTCGCAGTAATTCCGCCGCACGGCATACCAGGGATAGTTGGACCAGCCGCCGGGGTTCTCGGAATCCAGGGTGATGCCGACAACCGGCCCCTTGGAGGGCGGCGTGCCGCGTTGTGTTGCCATGGGGCGTCGTCTTGCCATGGGCGCAATCTAGGCATCCCCAGGGCCCCCGACAACTTCCGAATAGGCGCTCTAGACGGGGACCTCGTAGTCCTCCATCGAATAGCCCAGGGTGACGAAGCCTTCCTCCAGCAGGTCGCCCAGCAGCGGCATCCCCAGCAGGTAGTCCGCCGTCGGCCCGGACTTGCGGTCCATGGCGTCCTGCACCGCTTCTGACCATTCCTCGGCGGAGAAGTCGCCGCGCCCGACCCAGGTCAGGGCCACCAGTTCGGCCTGCGCGTCCTCGTTCAGGTCGGCGATGACCTCGGTGATCTCGGCGGCCACGGGGTCGTCGCCGTAGTCCTCCAGGGCGTCGTGGTCGTCGTCCTCGCCGGGCTGCGAGACGGTGTCCCGGTCGGCCGGGGCGACCTTGGCGTCGAAGGCGCGGGCCTTGGCGATCAGGAAGGCGACCGTGGCCGGTTCGACCTCCAGGGGGATCACTTCGGGTTCCGCATCAACCGTTTTCGTTCCTGCCATGGGGTCCACTCCTTGAAACGTCACTCCATTTGACGGGAAGCTTAGGCCCTCGGGCGAAGCTTGAACATTGACTTATAGCAATTCGCCGGCAAGCCGGACTTGCGGGGGTTTTGGGGCGCTTGACCGGGCCTTGAGCGGCGGGCAGGCTCTCGCGCCATGACCAGATCCCCCATGACCAAATCCCCAGGCGCCTCGCGGCAGGACTACATGGCCGCGGCCCTGGCCGAGGCCCGCCTGGCGGCGGCGGCCGGCGAGGTGCCGGTGGGCGCCGTGCTGGTGGACGTGGCCAGCGGCGAGATCCTGGCCCGCGCCCACAACCGGGTGGAACGCGACGCCGATCCCACGGCGCATGCGGAAATGCTGGCGATCCGCGCCGCCGCTGCCGATCTAGGCGCCAAGCGGCTGACCGGGGCCGATCTCTACGTGACCCTGGAGCCCTGTCCCATGTGCGCCCAAGCCATCGCCTTCGCGCGCCTGCGCCGTCTGGTCTTCGGCGCCTACGACCCCAAGGGCGGCGGCGTCGACCACGGCCCGCGCATCTTCCAGCAGCCGACCTGCCACCACCGCCCGGAGGTCGTCGGCGGCGTGCAGGAGCAGGCCTGCGGCGCCCTGCTGCAGGACTTCTTCCGTGAGCGCCGCTGAGCCCTATATGTGAGAATGCACGGCAGGCAGAGAATGAGGGCGTCATGACGGCGAAAGACACGAGCTCCATCACCGGCTACCACGCCCACGTCTACTACGACGCCGCCAGCAAGGCGGCGGCCGAGGCCCTGCGCGCGGCCATCGAGGAACGCTTCGAGGTGCGCCTGGGGCGCTGGCACGACCGCCCGGTCGGCCCGCATCCGCAGTGGAGCTACCAGATCGCCTTCACGCCGGAGGTCTTCGCCGAGTTGGTGCCCTGGCTGGCGCTGAACCGCGGCGGCCTGACGGTCTTCGTCCATCCGGAGACCGGCGAGGCCCTGCCCGACCACCGCGACCACGCGATCTGGCTCGGCGAGAAGGCCGAGCTCGACTTCGACGCGCTTAAATAGCGGGGACTGGCTTCGCCCTTCCCAAATCGAAGGTTGTCGTCCCGGCACTTGTTGCCGGGACCCAATGCCCTGACCGTTCCATGGGCGCAGGCCCGGCAATGCGTCGTCTTTCGCAAGCGCCAATGGGTCCCGGGGACAAGCCCCGGGACGACAGTGGAGAATCCTGCAGGATCCGCTAGGCCGCCGGAGCGGCCTGAAAATGATCCCAGACCGTCCAGAGGCCGATGGCAACGAAGCCGAGGCCGGCCAGCAGCTTCAGCGGCAGCATGGTCAGCCAGCGCTCCGCGGCGACGCCCAGGGCCACCGCCAGGGCCGTCGAGCAGACCAGCGCCGCGGCGGCGGCCAGGAAGACCAGCAGCGGCGAGGACTCGCGCTCGGCGGCGAAGAGAATCGTCGCGAGCTGGGTCTTGTCGCCCAGTTCGGCCAAGAAGACGGTGGTGAAGATGATGAGGACTTCAGACATTGTTTTTTGATCTCTCCGGAGCCGCCGACACACTATGACGCGCCGCGCGGGCCGGCTCCTGCTGCCCCGCGGAACGTCATAGGTCTCGCCAAATCCAGAGGATCCGCCCGCACCATGGCCCACGGGACAGCGTCCCGGCGCCAAGTCTGTTGATACGGGCCCCCGTTGAGCCGGGGCGGCTACTCCCCTACGAACCGTTCCCAGATAGGCGATCCGGCCGGCCATGGCAAGGACCGGGGCAGGGGCGGGCGGAATACGCCGGCAAGGTTAACGGCGGCGCAATTCGGCGGCCTGCGAATGTCGGCCTTGATTTCTCGACCGGATTCCCAACTTTTTCCTTGCATTGAGGCGTCAAAAACCCGAAAACGCGCGCCTCAGTTTTTTGCTGGGTCAATCTACTGGTTGCGTTGGAGGACCGATGGCACAAGCACGCGCCCTCTTCCAACTGGGGATCGACTTGGACGAGAACCCAAGCGCCTCCAAAACGGAAGAACAGAACATCACCGCCCAGACCCCCGCCGGGGAAGACGAGCGGAAGGACTTTTTCATCGAGCGCGACGGTGAGCGCTTTGCGGGCACACACCTGATCGTCGATTTGTGGGGCGCCGAGGGGATCAATGACCTCGCCTACGTCGAAGAGACGCTGCGCGAGTGCGTGGACGCCGCCGAGGCGACGCTGCTGCACATCCACCTGCATCACTTCACGCCGAACGACGGGATCTCCGGCGTGGCGGTGCTGGCGGAATCGCACATCTCCATCCACTCCTGGCCGGAGATCGGCTACGCGGCGCTGGACATCTTCATGTGCGGCGCGGCCAAGCCGGAGCTGGCCGTGGAGGTGCTGCGCGAGCGCTTCACGCCTTCCCACGTGGCGGTGGAGGAGCACCGGCGGGGCCGCGGCCTGTGAGCCGCTGGCGCGTCGAACAGCTCCACGCCGACTTCCAGCTTGGCCTCAGGGCCGACAAGGTTCTCTACGACAGCGAGACGGACCACCAGCGTCTCGTTGTCTTCGAGAACGAGACTTTCGGCCGCGTGCTGACCCTGGACAGCGTGGTGCAGACCACCGAGAAGGACGAGTTCATCTATCACGAGATGCTCGCCCATCTGCCGGTCTTCGCCCACGGCGCGGCGCGGAAGGTGCTGATCGTCGGCGGCGGCGACGGCGGCATGCTGGAAGAGGTGCTGAAGCATGCGAGCGTGGAGAAGGTGACGCAGGTCGAGATCGACGCCGGGGTCATCGACTTCTCCAAGCAGTATCTGCCGTCGATCTGCAAGTCCGCCTACGACGACCCGCGCCTCGACCTGGTGATCGCTGACGGCGCCGACTTCGTCGCCGGGTGTGAGGAGCGCTACGACGTCGCCATCGTCGACTCCACCGATCCGGTGGGGCCGGGCGAGGTGCTCTTCACCGACACCTTCTACGGCAAGGCGAAGACCTGCCTGGCGCCGGGCGGCATCCTGGTCACGCAGAACGGCGTGCCCTTCCTGCAGGGCGAGGAACTCACCAACACGATGCGGGCCTTCAAGGCGCTCTTCGCCGATCCCGCCTGCTACCTGGCGACGGTGCCGACCTACGCCGGCGGGCCCATGGCCTTCGGCTGGGGCAGCGACGACCCGGCCAAGCGCCAGGTCAGCCTGGAGACGCTGGAGCAGCGCTACGAGGCGGCGGGGATCGAGACGCGCTACTACAACCCGGCGGTCCACCTCGGCGCCTTCGCCCTGCCGAACTACATTGCCGATCTGATTTCGTAGGCGGCAGTTCCCCCTCACCCTCCCGCTTCGCGGGCCCCTCCCTCTCCCCCGCGGGGAGAGGGTTGTGCAGCCTTGGCGAGGCAGCGCCGGGCTCAGGCGAAGCGGGGTGAGGGGCTAGGTCACCCGCTCCAGCAGGATCACCGGGTCGCCCGTGAATTCGGTCTCGGCGAATTTCCGGAAGCCGCATTTCTCGGCGACGCGCAGGGAACCGGCGTGGACCCTGTCGATCATGCAGACGAAGCGCGTCATGCCCAGCTCCCGCTCGCCCCAGGCCAGCGCCGCTTCGGCCGCTTCGGTGGCGTAGCCCTTGCCGTGGGCCCAGGGGGCCAGCACCCAGCCGGCTTCGGGCGCGCCGTCGAAGTCGGGCCCGAGACCGCGCTTGAAGTCGGCGAAGCCGACCTCGCCGACGAAACGGCCGCTGGCCCGTTCCTCCACCGCCCAGAAGCCGTAGCCCATCAGGGCCCAGTGGCCGAGGCTGCTCTGCAGGCGCGACCAGCTTTCCGCGGGGGTGCAGGTCTTGCCGCCGATGTAGCGGGCCACCTCCGGGTCGCCGCGCAGGGCGGCATAGTCCTGGAAGTCGTCGGCCCGCTGGCCGCGCAGGATCAGCCGCTCGGTGGTGAGAAGGGGGATCCGGGGCTGCGTGGACATGGCGGCGGCCTCAGGCGGGCTTCTGCGCCACGATAAAGGTGGCCTTGCCCTTGCCCGGCCGCCACTGGTGGTCGATGAGGAAACCGGCAGTAACGAGGCTGTTCACCAGGCTGCCTTCGCCAAAGACCCGGACCAGTGGAAAGATGCCGAGGAAGTGCCCCGCCGCCAGGAAGGGCCGGAAGAGAACCGACATGTCCCCGAGGCAGACGGTGCTCGAGACGAAGACGCCGCCGGGTTTCAGCATCCGGTGGACCTTCGCGATCACCGCGTCCTTGTCGTGCAGCAGATGCAGGATGCTGTGTCCCAGGACCACGTCAAAGCTTTCGTCCGGTGCCTGGAAATCGTCGATCGCCGCCTGCTCGAAGGTCACGTTGCCGATCTCGGCTGCGGCGGCCTTGTCACGGGCGATCTCCAGCATCTTCTCCGAGATGTCGGTGGCCCGGATGTGTCTCACATGGGGCGCGTGGACCAGCGCGGTCGATCCGGTGCCGCAGCCGAACTCCAGCACCTCCATGCCGGGGCGCAGGTACTCCTGGGTCTTTGCCAGCTTCGTCCGGTAAGCCGCCTCGTCGGCGATGGGCCGGCGCGCATAGCGCTGGGCCGTCCGGTCCCAGAACCGGCTCGAAGGGCCTTCGCTCATGTGCCGCCTATTCGCGCTCGAGCGCGCGCCAGCCGATGTCGCGGCGGCAGAAGCCTTCCGGCCAGTCGATCTTGTCGACGGCGGCGTAGGCGCGCTCCTGGGCTTGCCGGATGCTCGGCGCCATGGCGGTGACGTTCAGCACCCGCCCGCCGTTGGCCAGGATCTCGCCCTCGGCGCCCAGCTTGGTGCCGGCGTGGAAGATCTTCACGTCGTCGGAGTTGCCGCCGGCATGGTCGAGGTTGCGGATCACCGTGCCCTTGTCGTAAGCGCCGGGATAGCCCTTGGCGGCCATGACCACGGTCAGCGCCGCCTCCTCGTACCAGCGCAGGTCGAAGCTGGCGAGCTGGCCGTCGGTGCTGGCGATGAGGGCCGGCAGCAGGTCCGACATCAGTCGCATCAGCACCACCTGGCACTCGGGGTCGCCGAAACGCACGTTGTACTCGATCAGCTCCGGCCCCTTGTCGGTGATCATCAGCCCGGCGTAGAGCACGCCCTTGTAGGGCATGCCCTCGGCCTTCATGGCGGCCACGGTCGGCAGGATGATGCGCTCCATGGTCTGGTCGATCAGGTCCTGGGTCATCACCGGGGCCGGGGAGTAGGCGCCCATGCCGCCGGTGTTGGGGCCCTCGTCGCCGTCATAGGCGCGCTTGTGGTCCTGGGCGGTGGCCAGCGGCAGGGCGGTCTCGCCGTCGACCAGGGCGAAGAAGCTGGCTTCCTCGCCTTCCAGGAAGGCCTCGATGACCAGCTCGGCGCCGGCCTCGCCGAAGGCGCCGCCGGCCATGGCCTCGTCGATGGCGGCCAGGGCCTCGTCCTCGGTCATGGCGACGGTGACGCCCTTGCCGGCGGCCAGGCCGTCGGCCTTGACCACGATGGGCGCGCCCTCTTCGCGCACGTAGGCCTTGGCCGCGGCGGCCTCGGTGAAGCGGGCGTAGGCGGCCGTCGGGATGCCGTACTTGGCGCAGAGGTCCTTGGTGAAGCCCTTGGAGCCTTCCAGCTGCGCGGCGGCGGCCGAGGGGCCGAAGGCCTTCACGCCGATCTCGCCCAGGCGGTCCACCAGGCCCAGCACCAGCGGCGCCTCGGGGCCGACCACCACGTAGTCGATGGCCTCCTTCTGCACGAAGGCGACCAGGGCCTCGGCGTCCTCGGCGGCGATGGGCACGCACTCGGCCTCTTCGGCGATGCCGGCGTTGCCCGGCGCGCAGTAGAGCTTGTGGCAGAGGGGGGAGGCCGCGATGGTCCAGCACAGCGCGTGCTCGCGTCCGCCGCCGCCCACAACCAGTACCTTCATATCGCCCCCGACTAACTTCCTGAATTTCGTCTCTCGGCCATGGCCTGCACGGCGGGGCTCTTGTAGCATAGCGGGCAGGGACCATGAGCGATTTTTATCCAGAATCAGGCCCCGCAGGCGGCGGCTTCGCGGGGAACGCACCAGGGAACGTCCCGGAATTCTCGGTTTCGGAGATTTCCCAGGCGGTGAAACGCACCCTCGAAGGCACCTTCGAGCGGGTGCGCGTGCGCGGCGAGATTTCCGGCTTCAAGCGCGCCGCCTCGGGCCACCTCTACATGGCGCTGAAGGACGAGAGCGCGGTGCTGGACGCGGTGTGCTGGCGCGGCACCGCCGGCAGGCTGTCGATCAAGCCGGAAGACGGCATGGAAGTCATCGCCAGCGGGCGCATCACCAGCTATCCGGGCCGCTCGAAATACCAGATCGTCATCGATTCGCTGGAGTTGGCCGGCGAAGGCGCGCTGTTGAAGCTGCTGGAGGAGCGCCGCCGCAAGCTGGCGGAAGAGGGCCTCTTCGCCGAGGAGCGCAAGCAGGCGCTGCCCTTCCTGCCGCAGGTCATCGGCGTGGTCACCTCGCCGACCGGCGCGGTCATCCGCGACATCCTGCACCGCCTGGCCGACCGCTTCCCGCGCCGGGTGCTGGTCTGGCCGGTGCTGGTGCAAGGCGAGGGCGCGGCCGAGCAGGTGGCCGCGGCGATCCGCGGCTTCAACGCCTTTCCGGCGGACGGCGGCCCCCTGCCGCGACCGGACCTGCTGATCGTGGCGCGCGGCGGCGGCTCGCTGGAGGACCTCTGGGCCTTCAACGAGGAGGTCGTGGTGCGCGCCGCCGCGGAGTCGCGGATCCCGCTGATCTCCGCCGTCGGCCACGAGACCGACACCACCCTCATCGACTTCGCCGCCGACCGCCGCGCGCCGACGCCCACCGCCGCCGCCGAGATCGCGGTGCCGGTGCGCCGCGAGCTGCTGATCCAGACCGGCGAGCTGGAGCGCCGCCTGCTGGCCGCCGCCTCGCGGCTGGTGGCCGAGCGGCAGGAGCGGGTCGAGGGCCTGGGCCGCGGCCTGGTCGATCCCAAGCGCCTGGTGGAGGAGATGAACCAGCGTCTGGACGAGCGCGCCGAGCGCCTGAAGGGCGCCTGGACCACGCTGCTCCGCGACTGGCAGGCGCGCCTCGACCGCCTGCAGGCCAGCCTGCCGCATCCGCGCCAGTTCTTGGCGGTGAGGGCCGAACAGCTCGCCGGTCCGGCGGCGCGCCTCGACTATCTCCGCCCGCGCCTGCTGGCCGAGCGGCGCCAGGAAATCGACGGCCTTAACCGGGTGTTAGAGAGCGTCTCCTACAAGAAGGTGCTGCAGCGCGGCTATGCCGTGGTGCGCGGGCCGGAAGGGGCCATCACCAGGCCGGAGGCGGTGACGCCGGGCCTGGCGCTGGAACTGGAGTTCGCCAGCGGCCGCGCGGCGGCCACGGGCGGCAGCGGTCAGCCGGCTTCCGCTTCGGCGGCGGACCCGACATCCGCCAAGAAGCCGGCGGTCCGCAAAGGCAAGAAGAAGTCCTCCTCCGACGATCCCCAGGGGTCCCTGTTGTGAGCCGCGTTGTGATGAGAGCTTTGTTGAGCGCCCTGTCCCTGCTGCTGGGGTCCCTGCTGCTGGCGGCGACGGCCGCCCAGGCGGCGGAGCTGACGCTGGAGGGCCAGTTCACCCAGGGCGGCCTGGTCTTCGGCAAGACGGTTCCCGGCGCCACGGCCAGTCTGGACGGCGAGGTGCTGCGCCTGACCCCGGACGGGCGCTTCATCTTCGGCTTCGGGCGCGACCACGCGCCCAGGGCGACGCTGACGGTGACCGAGCCCGGCGGCACCGTGATCACCCGCGAGCTGCAGGTGGCGCAGCGCGAGTACAACATCCAGCGCATCGACGGCATCAAGAAGGACTACGTGAGCCCGCCCGAGGAGGTGCTGGCCCGCATCCGCGCCGATGCGGCGGCGGCGGCCGAGGCGCGCGCCGCCGACCGCGCGGAGAGCGACTTCGACTCGGGCTTTATCTGGCCGGCCACCGGGCCGATCTCCGGCGTCTACGGCTCGCAGCGCATCCTGAACGGCGAGCCGCGCCAGCCCCATTTCGGCGTCGACGTGGCCGGGCCGGTGGGCACGCCGGTCATGGCCCCGGCCGACGGCGTGGTGACGCTGGCCCATCCCGACATGTACTTCTCCGGCGCGACGCTGATCATCGACCACGGCCACAGACTCAGCTCCTCCTTCCTGCACCTGGAGCAGATCCTGGTAAAGGAAGGCCAGCGGGTGAAGCAGGGCGAGGTGGTGGCCCTGATGGGCAAGTCGGGCCGCGTCACCGGCCCGCACCTGGACTGGCGCATGAACTGGCGCGGCGAACGCATCGACCCGGCCCTGCTGGTCCCCCCGATGCCGAAGAGCGAGTAGGCGATTCCCCCTCACCCAGCTCCGCCTAAGCTCACTGACGTTCGCTAAGGCTGCGCAACCCTCTCCCACCAGGGGAGAGGGATTGTTTTAGTTCCCTCTCCCCTTCGTGGGAGAGGGAGGGGCCCGCGAAGCGGGAGGGTGAGGGGGCTTGTTGCCCCTAAGGCCGGTCCCAGCGTCTGTGCAGCCACAGCCAGTCCTCGGGGCGGTGGCGGATCCAGCGTTCCAGGACTTTGTTCACCTGGATCATCATGGCCTTGGCCTCGGCCTGACTGTCCCCGAGCGAGGGGCGCTCCACCGGGTCTTCTACCGTCAGTCGGAAGCGGGCGCCGCCCAGGCGCTCCAGGTGCGCCGGAAAGATATCCACGCCGTGCTCCAGGGCCAGGCGGGCGATACCCAGGTTGGTGCGCGCCGGGCGCCCGAACAGCGGCAAGGGCACGCCCTGGCTGACCCGCTGGTCGACCAGCACCCCCAGGTTTTGGCCCTGCCGCAGCAGGTTCACTGCCTGGCGGGCGCCGCTGACGCCCTTGGGGATCTTGCCCCAGTCGCCGGTCGGGCGCTGGCGGAAGAACAGCAGGATGCGCTGGATGATGGGGTTGTTCACCGGGCGCGACACCACCGTCAGGTTGTGCCCGTGCTTGTAGGCCGAGATCGGCATCAGCTCGAAGTTGGCCATATGGGCGGAGATGATGATGAAGGGCCTGCCCTGGTCGCGCAGCGCGTCCAGGCGCTTGGCGCCGATCACCTCCATGCGCCCCGAGGCGGGATCGGCGATGGCGCCCAGGTGCGGATACTCGGCCACCATGCGCCCCAGGTTTTCCCACATGCCGGCGACGATGCGGCGGCGCTCGTCCTGCGGCATCTCCGGAAAGGCGATGGCGAGGTGGTCCATGGCGCGGCGGCTGACCGGCAGGCGGCTGCCGATCTGCCGCGTCAGCCAGCCGCCCAGGTTGGGGGCCCAGTCGACCGGCAGAATCCAGAAGGTGCCCAGCAGCAGGAACTGCAGCAGCCCCTCGACCGCATGGCGGATCGAGCGCAGGGCCTTGCCCCAGGGGCGGTGCTTGTGGGCCCAGGATGTCATGAAGGGGAGGTCCTTGCGCGTAGTTCGGGCAGGCGCTCCAGAAGCCGGAGCAGGGCCTCCTTGTCGTTCCAGGCCAGGGCGACGTCAAGCACCGCGATGTCCGGCGCGCTCGCCCCCAGGCGGGCCGCGTCCTTGGCGGTGGTGACGAGCTGCGCGCCGGCGGTCCGGGCGGCATCGCGCAGGCGCGCCAGCGTCGCCGCCGTGTAGGGCTGGTGGTCGGGGAAGGACTCAGTGCCCGCCAGCTCGGCGCCGAGGCCGCGCAGGGTGTCGAAGAACTTTTCCGGGCGGCCGATGCCGGCGAAGGCGAAGACGCGCTTGCCCCGCAGCGCATCGTCGCTGGGCTGCAGCCTTGCGCGCAGGACCGGACGGTCGCCGATCAGGTTCTTCTCGGTTTCACCGATATAGCTTCCTTCGTACTGGTCCGCGCCGATCACCACGACGGCGTCGGCGCGGGCAAAGCCGCCGGCCGCCGTTTCGCGCAGCGGGCCCGCCGGCATCACCCGTTGGTTGCCGAGGCCGTAGCCCGCGTCGATCACCAGCAGCGAAAGGTCTTTCTTCAGGCTCGGGTTCTGGAAGCCGTCGTCCATGACGATGACCTGCGCGCCGTCCTCTGCCGCGGCCTTGGCCCCGGCCACCCGGTCGCGCGCCACCCAGGTGGGGGCGGCGGCCGCCAGCAGCAGGGCCTCGTCGCCGACCGTGGCGGCGTCGTGCACGCCCGGCTCCACGCGCAGCGGGCCCGCGGCCGCGCCGCCGTAGCCGCGGGTGAGCGCGGCGGGCTTCAGGCCGCGCTCGCGGAGAATCTCGAGCAGGGAGAGCGCCACCGGCGTCTTGCCGGCGCCGCCGGCCACGAGGTTGCCGACGCAGATCACCGGCAGCGGCGCCTGCCAGGGACGGGTGGCGCCGCGGCGCAGCACGCCGGCCAGGTGATAGGCTCCGCCCAGCGGGCTCAGCAGCCGCGCCAGCAGGCCGTCATGGCGCCAGAAGTCAGGCGCTTGCATGGCGCCGTCCAGGCTTGTCTGGGCTCTCGTCCGGAGCGGCGGCCTGGATCTCCTCCTGGCCCAGGGCGCGCTCGGCCGCGTTGGTCAGGCTGTTGAGGCTCTCCTCGGCGGCCTGGCGGCAGCGCTCCAGGGTCTCGGCGTCGGCCTCGCGCGGCACCGTGATCGGCGGGCCGAAATGCATCACCGCGCGGGCGAAAGGCAGCGGCAGGCAGAAGCGGTCCCAGGTGTCGAAGACCTTGCGGGGCCGGGCGCTGCCGGTCAGCGCGACCAGCGGCGCGCCGGTCATCTGGGCCGCCTTCACGGCGCCCGACTTGAACCGCATGCGCGGGCCCTTGGGGCCGTCGGGCGTGATCACGACGGTGACGCCGCGCTCCAGCAGGCGGCTCATGCCGCGCAGGGCCGTGGCGCCGCCGCGCCGGCTGGAGCCGGCGATGGTCTCGTAGCCGAAGGCCCGGGCGCCGCGTGCGATGAGCTGCCCGTCACGGTGGCCGGAGGCGACCACGCCCATACGCTTGGGCGGCTTCGGCCAGCCGCCGGAGAGAAAGAACATGCGGCCGTGCCACATGCAGAGGATGACGGGCTTGTCGGCGTCGAGCAGGGCCTGGGTCGCCGGATCGATGCGCCGCTCCCAGCGCACCGTCAGGTGAAACAGCCACATGAGGCCGGCGACCGCATAGCCGAAGAGCCGCTGTGCCGGTTCCGACTTGATCCATGTGGAGATAAGGCTCACGGAGGATACCCGTTCAGCGTGGGCCGTCAGGCCCTTGGATGTCTGTGGGCTTGTCCGGGGAGGGGGCGCCGTCTTCCTGTTCGGCGAACTGCATGGCGTAGAGCCGCGCGTAGTGGCCTCCGCGGGCCAGCAGTTCGGCGTGGCTGCCGCGCTCGATGATCCGGCCTTCCTCGATCACGTAGATCAGGTCGGCGTCCACGACCGTGGAAAGGCGGTGGGCGATGACGAAGGTGGTGCGGCCTTTCATCAACTGGCCCAGGGCGTGCTGCACGTGGCGCTCGGACTCGCTGTCCAGGGCCGAGGTGGCTTCGTCCAGCAGCAAGATCGGCGCGTCCTTCAGCATGGCGCGGGCGATGGCGATGCGCTGACGCTGGCCGCCGGAGAGATTGCTGCCGCGCGGGCCGACAGGCGTGTCGTAGCCCTGGGGAAAGGCGACGATGAAGTCGTGGGCGCCGGCCATGCGCGCGGCCTCCTCGATCTCCGCCTCGCTGGCGCCAGGGCGGCCGTAGGCGATGTTGGCGCGCACCGTGTCGTCGAACAGCAGGATCTCCTGGCTGACCAGGGCGATGGCGTGGCGCAGGGAATCCAGGGTCACGCCGCGCAGATCCTGGCCGTCGATGGTGACGCTGCCGCCCGAAGGGTCGTAGAAGCGCGGGATGAGGTTCAGGATCGTCGACTTGCCGGCGCCCGAGGGCCCGACCAGGGCCACGGTCTTGCCGCCCGGCGCCTCCAGGCTGACCCCGTGCAGCGCCGCCTTGTCGTCGTCGTAGGCGAAATGCACCTCGTTGAAGCGCACCTCGCCCAGGCCGACCTGCAGCGGCGCGGCGTCGGGCGCGTCGGTGATCTTCGGCGGCATGTCCAGCAGGGCGAAGACGCGCTGCGCGGCGGCCAGGCCGTTCTGCAGCTGGGCGTTCAGCTTGCTCAGGCGCTTCAGCGGCTCGTAGGCCAGCAGCAGGGCGAAGATGAAGGTGAAGAGCGAGCCCGCGTCGCGCTCGCCGGTGATCACCTCGTTGCCGCCGTAGAGGATCACCGCGGCGATGGCGAAGCCGCCCAGCGTCTCCATCACCGGATGGATAATGTTGGAGACCCGCGCGGATTTCTGGTTGAGGCGGAAGACCTCCTCGATGGTCTCGTCGGCGCGCTGGGATTCATAGCGCTCCATGACGTAGGCCTTGACGTGGCGGATGCCCTGGAAGGCCTCGTCCAGCAGGGTGGTAAGGCGCCCGACCTCCACCTGGTTCTTGCCGGAGACCTTGCGCATGGACCGCCCGATGCGCACCGAGGGCAGGATCGCCAGCGGCAGGATCACCGTGGTGATCAGCGCCAGCAGCCAGTCCTCTGCGAACATGACGCCCACCAGGAAGATCGCCGTCAGGCTGTCCTTGCCGATGGCGGTCAGGGTCGAGGAGGCCATGTTGCGCAGCAGGTTCACGTCGTTGATGAAGTGGGAGATCAGCGTGCCCGGCGAGTTGTGATGGAAAAACGCCAGATCGGCGCCGATCAGCTTGTCGAAGAGCTGCTGTTGGATGCGCGCGACCACCCGGTGGCCGACAAAGCTCATCAGCACGGCCTGGCTGTAGGCGGCGAAGCCGCGCAGGGTGAAGACGGCGACCGTGGCGATGGCGATGGGGTAGAGCAGCTCGGAGCGCTGGGCGATGAAGATCTCGTTCACCACCGGCTTGATGAGCTGGGTGAAGGCGGCGGTGGTGGCGGCGACGATGCCCATGCCGAGCAGCGCCAGGACGATGCGCCCCTTGTGTTCGGCGATGTAGTCGCGCAGCAGGCGGCGGACCAGCACCTTGGTGTGCTCGTCGCGCAGATCCACCTTCTTTTTGGAAGATTTACGTTTGTCCGACAAATTGTCCGGGGGAGCCGTCCACAGGCTCCGTCAGCGGTTGATGAGGGCGGCAATTTACCATGACGCCGGGCGCGGCGTCACGTGGCCAAAAGCCGCTGGCGCTGGGCCTTTTTGCGGGAACTAGGCGTGGATCTCGCAGGACAAATCCCTATGATCGCCCGATTCATGGTCGATTCGCCCGAAAACGACGGCGCCCCACGGCGCCTGCTGGTCATCTACAACCCCACCGCCGGAGGCAGCCGCCGCCAGCGCTTCGAGGCCGTGCTGGCCGGCCTGGCCGACCTCGGCTGTCCCCTGGACGTGCGCCCGACGAGCGGGCCCGGCGACGCCGCCGCCCTGGCGCGGGCGGTCGATCCCGCGGCCTACGACCTGGTGGTGGCCGCCGGCGGCGACGGCACCATCAACGAAGTGGTCAACGGCATGGTCGGCGCAGCCGGCAGCGAAGTCGCCGCCGGCCCGGCGCCGCCGCCTCTCGCGGTCCTGCCGCTGGGCACGGCCAACGTGCTGGCCGCCGAATTGGGCCTCGACCTGGTGCCGGCCCATATCGCCCGGGTCATCGCCCGGGGGCCGGTCCGGGAAGTCTCCCTCGGCCGGGCCAGCGCGCCGGGCCGGCCGGCGCGGGTCTTTTCCCTCATGGCCGGGGCCGGTTTCGACGCGCGCGTCGTCGACAGCATCGACCTGCGCGTGAAGCGCCTCCTCGGCAAGGGCGCCTACGTGCTGGAGGGCTTCCGCCAGATGTGCCTGAAGAAGCCGCCGCTGATGCGGGTCACGGTCGATGGCGAGACCCATGAGGCGGCTTCGGTCATCGTCAGCAACGCGCGCTTCTACGGCGGGCGCTACCTGCTGGCCCCGCAGGCCAGCCTGGAGGACCCGCTGCTGCACGTCTGCCTGTTCCGCCATGGCGATACGCTGAGCATCCTGCGCTACGCCATGGCGCTGCAGCGCGGCCGCCTGCTCGGCACGCAGGGCTTCGAGATCGTCACCGGCCAGGACATCCGCATCGAGGGCGATCCCGGCGCGCCGCTGCAGGCCGACGGCGACATCATCGCCCGCCTGCCGGTCCGCATCGCCGCCTTGCCCCGCGCCCTGCGCATGGTGACCGCCGGCTAGGCCGCCGGCGATTCCATCCGACCCTGATCTGCTCTAGGATCACAGCCGGACCGCGCGGCGGGGGGCGCGGGGGGGGCGAGGGGTAGGGGGAGAGGAAAGGGGAGGAAGTGTCCGGCAAGGGTGGCGCGGTGGCGCCTCCCGCCGCCATCGGCTTCATCGGCCTGGGCCAGATGGGCATCCCCATGGCGCAGCAGTTGCTGCGGGCGGGATTCGAGGTAAAGGCCTTCGACGCGGCCGAGGCGGCGCGGGCGAACTTCCAAGCCGCGACCGGGACCGCCGCCGTGGAGAGCGCGGCGGCGGCCTGCCGGGACGTTGCGGCGGTGATCACCATGCTGCCGGACGGCAAGATCGTCCGCGACGTGCTCTGCGGCGCGGGAGAGGGCGCCCTGGCGGCGGCCGATCCCGGCACCATCGTCATCGACATGAGCTCTTCCTCCCCCATCGACACCCGCGCCCTGGCGGCGGCGCTCGAGCCGCGCGGCTTCGCCCTGGTGGACGCGCCGGTCTCCGGCGGCGTCAAGCGCGCCCTCGACGGCTCCCTGGCGATCATGGCCGGCGGCGAGACCGGCACCGTGGAGCGCGTCCGCCCGCTGCTCTCGGCCATGGGCGCGGCGGTCTTCGCCACCGGCCCGCTCGGCTCCGGCCACGCCATGAAGGCGCTCAACAACTACGTCTCGGCGGCGGGCCTCGTCGCCGCGGCCGAGGCGATCCTCGTGGGCCGCCGTTTCGGCCTGGACCCTGAGACCATCGTCGACGTGCTGAACGCCTCCACCGGGCGCAACAACAGCACCGAGAAAAAGATGAAGCAGCAGGTGCTCTCCGGCGACTTCGCCTCGGGCTTCTCCCTGGCGCTCATGACCAAGGACCTGCACACCGCCGCCGGGATCGCCCGCGACGCGGGGATCGCCGCGCCGCTGGCCCAGGTCTGCGAGGATCTCTGGGCCGAGGCCGACACGAAGCTGGGCGCGGGCGCCGACCATACGGAGATCTACCGCTTCCTCGCCGGGCTGCAGGGCGGCGACGGGGAAGCGTCATGACCGCCGATACCGCGCTGCCCTGCTATGAGGTCTTCGCCCTGCGCTATGCGACGGTGGCGCGGCGGCCGCAGGAGAATTTCATCTCCCCCGATCCACATGAGGGCCCGCTGTCCCTGGACTACTTCGTCTGGCTGATCCGCGGCGAAGGCCGGGTCATCGTGGTGGACACCGGCTTCGACGCCGAGGCGGCGCGGCAGCGCGGCCGCAGCCTGCTGCAGCCGCCCAGCGAAGCCCTCGCCGCGCTGGGAGTCGACTGCGCGGCGGTGGAAGACGTGGTCATCACCCATCTGCACTACGACCATGCCGGCAATCTGCAGGACTTCCCCCGGGCGCGCTTCCACCTGCAGGACGCTGAGATCGCCTACGCTACCGGCCGGCTGATGCGCCACGACATGCTGCGCCACGCCTACGACGTGGAAGACGTGGTCGCCATGGTGCGCCGGGTCTACGCCGGGCGCGTGGCCTTCCACGACGGCGAGGCGGAGGTCGCGCCGGGCGTCACCCTGCACCGTATCGGCGGCCATACCATGGGCCTGCAGGCGGTGCGCGTGCGCACGGCGCGGGGTTGGGTGGTGCTGGCCTCGGACGCGACGCACTTCTACGCCAACATCCGCGGGCGCGACCCCTTTCCCATTGTCGTGGACGTCGGCGCGATGTTGGAAGGCTACCGCACGCTGGAGCGCCTGGCCGACAGCCCCGACCACATCGTGCCCGGGCACGATCCCGAGGTGATGCGCCTCTATCCCGCCGTGCCGGGCGTCGCCGCCGAGGCCGTGGCCCTGCATCTGCCGCCCGCCGCGCCGTGACCTGCCGCTTGCGGCGCAGTGTGGCGTTACGCGAGTTCCCAGATGTAGCCGATGGCGAACCTGTTGCCCTTGTCGTCGTTCATCGGCAGGGTCAGGTCGATCAGCGTGCAGTGCGCCCGGTCCAGGTATTCCATGCTGTAGGCCAGGATTGCCGTGCGCTTCTCGAAGTAGACCACCTGGTCGGAGCGCTTCCACAGGGCGTTGACGTCGCCCTTTACGTAGTCGTCGGTGCGCAGCCCGATAACTTCCTCGTCCCACCGCGCCTTCAGGTCCTCGCCCATCAGGCGCATGCGGCTCTGTTGGGCTTCGGGGTCCCATTCCTCGATGTAGATGCTGGGCAGCAGCGCCGGCACCTCCAGAGGATCGAAGGCCGGCTTCAGCGCCAGCCCGTGGTAGTGCAGCAGCCGGCACCAATATTCGAAGAGCTGCAGGGCCTTGTCGTTGTCGATCAGGCTTCGGAAGTGCGAGGTGTCCGTGTCCGCCAGGATCTCATCAACGGACGGCCCCGGGATCAGCCCCCGTGCGAGTATCTCGGTATTCATTCTATGCGCTCGCATTGCTGCAATGGCGGATTTGGCCCCGCACCTGACGGGACACGTTAATGGCAAGTCTGCAATTTACAAGGGCAACGGCCACTTGGACAGCAGACACGCGGCCGCGCGCCGACGGCATCGCTGCTCACTTCAGGCAAGCGTGTTGAAGGTCGTGGCCTCTCCCCTCCTCAGGCCCCGCTAGCGCGACTCTCGATACGCCGAATGAAGTCCTGGATGATGGCGGTGTAGAGGCCGTCCTTCAGCACCGCGTCCTCGATGCCGGCATCGAGGCTCGGATTGTCGTTGATCTCGATGACGAAGACGCCGTGTTCGTTCTGCTTCAGGTCGACGCCGTAAAGCCCATCGCCGATCAGATTGGCGGCGGCCAGCGCGGTCTCGACCACCGCCGCCGGCGCGTCGGCGACCGCCAGCGTCTTGGAATCGCCTTCGACGACCCGCCCGGCCGGGCCGTGCTGCACGATCTGCCAGTGCTTGCGCGCCATCATGTACTGCGAGACGTAGAGCGGCTTCCGGTTCAGGATGCCGACGCGCCAGTCGTACTTGGTGTACATGAACTCCTGGGCCAGGATCACGTCGGAGCGTTTCAGCAGGTCCTTGGCAATTTGTTCCAGCTCGTCGCGGGTCTCCGCCTTGTGGACGCCGCGCGAGAACGAGCCGTCGGGGATCTTCAGCACGATGGGATAGGGCATGGCCTGGTCCAGCTGGCCCAGGGTGTTGCTGTCGACCAGCATGGTCTTGGGCGCCGGGATCTTGTGGGCCTGCAGCAGCTCGGCCAGATAGACCTTGTTGGTGCAGCGCAGGATGGAGCCGGGGTCGTCGATCACCGGCATGCCCTCGGCCGCGGCCTTCTTGGCGAAGCGGTAGGTGTGGTTGTCGATCCGCGTCGTCTCGCGGATGAAGAGGGCGTCGAACTCCGCCAGCTTGCCCAGGTCCCGGCGGGTCACCAGGGTGACGGCGATGCCCAGCGCCCGCCCGGCCTCGGCGAATTTCTCCAGGGCCTTGGGGTCGGAGGGCGGCAGGGCCTCCTCCGGGTCGTAGAGCACCGCCAGGTCGTACTTGCTTGGGGCCTTCTGGCGCGGCGAGCGCCAGGCCGTCTTGGTGTAGCGGATCAGGGCGTCGGCGAAGGCGTCACCCAGGTCCGCCGGGGCCTCGCGCAGCGACGTGGTGCCCAGCGAGCGGATCCGCCAGTCGCGCTTGTAGCGCAGCTCCACCGCCAGGATCGGCGAGCGGAAGAGGTCGAACAGCCGCCGGCCGATCTCCGTCAGCCGTTCGTCGGGATTGCGCCCGAAGAAGAAGTGGATCGTGCGGTCGTCCAGGTCGGTTTCGCCCTGCAGGGCTTTGGCGAACTCCGCCTCCAGTTCGGGCAGGTAGGTGCGGTACAGCCGCTTCCAGTTCAGCTCCAGCAACACCTCGACGGCGGGAATCACCTTCTGGCGGCGCGCTTCGGCCAGCAGCGAGCAGTAGTACCCGAGGCTGAGATAGCTGGTGTCGCGGCAGAGGTTGATGACCCGCGCGCGCTCACCCGGCGCCTGGAGGCGGGTGATGTAGTCGCGCGGCGTCATCACCTCGATGGCCGGGTCGGGCCACTTGAAGTCCTTGGGCTGGTCGATGACGACGATGTGCTTGGCCATGGGGGCTCGTAAAGTCTGCCTGAGGGCTCAGGACCTGCGCCGGGACGCCCGGCGGGGTGGCCGGCGCGGCGGCAGCGGTTTCTCCATGCGGACGGCATCGGCGCCGTTCTCGTAGTACTTCTCGTAGCGGCCGAACACGCCGTAGCCGGCCTGCCTGTAGAGCCGGCGGGCCCTGGCGTTGCGGGGGTGCACCTCCAGGCGCAGGGCGCGGCAGTCGCGTTCCCGGCAGGCCGCCTCGGCGGCCGCCAGCAGCTTGCGGCCCAGGCCGCGGCCGCGGCAGCGCCGCGCCACCGCCAGGGAGTAGATCCGCCCCAGCCCGGTGCCGCGCCGGAACAGCACGGTCACGTAGCCGCAAAGGCCCTGGCGGTCTGACGCGACAAAGGTGGTGGCATTGGCGCCGTTCAGGATATGGCGGAAGTTCCGGCGCGAGATCCGGTCATGAGAAAACGACGTCTCTTCGAGTTCGAAGAGCGCGGAGAGGTCTTCAGGCGTCGCGGGACGGATCATGTTCACGGGCCAGGGCACGGCCGGTCACTCAGGCCGATAATCGAGGCCGAAGATATAGCCACGATCCGCTCCGGCGACAACGCGAATAGCGCGGCGGGGGCCGCGCGCCCAAGGAGGGCGCTGCGGCGCAGGGGGAAGTCGCCGCGCCTCAGTTCAAGCTTTGCTTCCGCCGAGCGGCTTTCCGTCGGAAGCCGGCCAGGCGTCGAATTGCGGCGCCTTGCCGCCGATCTCGTCCCAGCCAGCCTTGGAGGCGACGAAGATGTGCTCGCCGATGATCACCGCCGGATCGCCGTTCAGGCTGCCGAGGGTGATGCCCGTCACCTCGCCGTCGAAGAGGCCGCAAAGAGTCGTGCCGCAGCGGCGGCAGAAGCCGAGACCGGCACCCTCGCGGTTGACGTAGGTCTGCAGCAGTTCTTCGCCGCGGGTCCAGGTGAAGGTCGCCGGGTCGACGCGGGACATGGCCGAGCCGGCGCCGCTGAAGGCCTTGCGGCACCGCGAGCAGTGGCAGCTGCGCGCCGGGGCCAGCGATCCCTTGATTTCGTAACCGATGCCGCCGCAGAAGCACTCGCCGGTAATCGCCGTCATGCCGGGGCCCGTTCGTTTTCGAGTTGGGATACTGACTCGGGAAATGCGCGGGCGGTCATCTTGCGGCAGTGATCGCTCAGGTCGGCGGGCCAGGAGGCGATCAGCCTGTTGAAGTCGTCCCGCCGGCCGGCGAAGAGTGCCCGCGTCGCTTCCTCGAAGCCCGGCAGGTCGCCGGCCAGGGCCGACATGAAGCGGTAGGCCGCGTCGCGTGCCGCAACATGGCCGTTCCTGTCGTTGCGCCGGGCGGCCTCGACCAGTCTGCGCAAGGCCGCCGAGGCGCCGCCCGGCTGGCGCGCGAGCCAGTCCCAGTGACGCGGCAGCAAGGTGACCTCGCGGGGCACCACGCCCAGCTTGGGCCGGCCGCGGCGGCGCGGGGCGGCGGCTTCTTCGGCCTGAGAGGCCGGCCGGCGGGCGAGGATGTCGGCGGCCTCGCCGCGGGTGTCCACGTCGACCACCCGTCCGCTGGAGTCCTCGAAGACCAGCAGAGGCGCGTCGCAGCCATGCTCCTCGGCCGCCTTGACCGCCAGGGTCACCTCGGCGAGGTCGCCCTGGGCCAGGCGTTTGTGGCCCTCGAAAGCCGTGAAACTGCTATCGCCAGACATGGCGGAACTCCCCGGAAATTCATGCTTCCGGGATTTTATCCGGGTAAAAAGATGGAGTCAATTATATCCGGGTAAAAATTCGGCCCTCAGTTCCCCGCCAGCATCATGCCGTCGATGCGCAGGGTCGGGGCGTTGGCGGAATACTTGAAGACCAGGTCGTCGGCGGGGGTGATGTTCAGGAACATGTCCTTCAGGTTGCCGGCCACCGTGGCCTCGCTGATCGGCGTGGTCAGCTCGCCCTTTTCGATGCGGAAGCCCGAGGCGCCGCGCGAGTAGTCGCCGGTCACGCCGTTGATGCCCATGCCCATCAGGCCGGTGACGTAGAAGCCGTCCTCGATGTCGGCCATCAGCTCGGCGGGCGAGAGGCTGCCCGGCTCCATGTAGAGGTTGGAGGTGCTGGGCGAGGGCGGGCTGGAGGCGCCGCGCGCCGCGTGGCCGGTCGACTTCAGGCCCAGCTGCCGGGCCGAGCTCAGGTCCATGATCCAGGTGGTCAGGCGGCCGCCGTCGATGAGGTTGAGGCGCCGGTTGGCCAGGCCCTCGCCGTCGAAGGGTTTGGACGCCAGGCCGTGCGGGCGGTGCGGGTCGTCGACGATGGTGATGCCCTCGGCGAAGACCTGGCTGTCCAGCCTGTCCTTCAGGAAGGAGGTGCCGCGCGCGATGGCGGGGCCGGAGACGGCGCCGGCCAGGTGTCGCAGCATGGAGTTGGAGACCCGCGGGTCGTAGATGATGGGCAGGCGCCGGGTCGGCGGCTTCTTGGCGTTCAGGCGCTTGACCGCGCGCTCGCCGGCGCGCCGGCCGACGGCGGCCGGGTCGTCCAGTTCGCCGCCGTAGACCGCGGAGGCGAAGTCGTAGTCGCTCTCCATGCCCAGGCCCTCGCCGGCGATCACCGAGACGCCGACCGAATGGCCGGAGCGGGCATAGCCGCGGGCGAAGCCGTTGGAGGTGACCAGCGCGATGTCGATGCGGCTCCAGCTCGCCTCGGCGCCCTCGGAGTTGGTGATGCCGGTGACGGCGCGGGCGGCCTCCTCGCAGGCGCGGGCGCGCTCGATCAGCACTTCCGGCGCCGGCTCCTCGGCGTCCAGGATGTCCAGGTCGGGCACCGTTGTGGCCAGCTCGCCGGCCTCGGCGAGGCCGCAGTAGGGGTCCTCCGGCACCACCTTTGCCATGGCCAGCGCCCGCTCGACCAGCTCGTCCAGGCTGTCCGGGGCCGTGTCGGTGGAGGAGACGATGGCCTGGCGCTTGCCCAGCATCACCCGCAGGCCGACGTCCTGGCTCTCCTCGCGCTCCAGGCGTTCCGGCGCGCCCAGGCGCTGGGCGTGGGACAGGCCGGTGGAGCAGAAATGCACGGCGTCGGCGGCGTCGGCGCCGGCCTTCTTGGCCTTGGCGACCAGGTCGGAGAGCAGGGAGAGGGAGTCGTCGGTGGCGGTCATCGGGCCTCGCTTGGGGGGACGAAGGAGCGTCGGTCTTGTTCTTGGGGAGGAATATAGGGGCTGCGGGCCCGCCTTGCACCCGCTGAGGGCCGATCCGGGCCTAGAGCTCGTAGTGCAGCACGGGCAGGCAGCGCTCGCTGCCGTCGGGCGCGCGCACGGAGGAGCGGATCTTGCCGGAGAGCGTCGCCCCGACGGCGCGGTAGAAGCCCAGTGCAAAGGGATCGCTCAGCACCTTCAGGCGCTTCAGGCCCTGGGCGCGGGCCGTGGCCACGGCGTGGTCCCACAGCGCCCGGCCGAGGCCGCGGCCGATGGCGGCGGGCTCGACGAAGAGCAGGCTGACCTCCGCCTCGTCGTGGCGCTCGCCCCGGTCCAGGGCATAGAAGCCCAGCGGGGTGTTCTCCTCGACCAGCACGATCACGCGCCCGGCAGCGATGTTCGCCGGGGAGACCGCCAGTTCGTCGCGGCAGGCCTGGATGAAGCGCGGGTCGTAGCCCCAGTAGGCCTTGGAGCGCAGGGCCAGGGCGGAGAGGGTGCCGCATTCCTCGGGCCGTGCCCGGCGCAGCAGCCAGCCGCCGCTTTCTTGCTCGGATAATCGGGCGCCGATGTTCATGGCGCGCGCCTCGCGATAGTGGCTCCATCCCCGACTGCAGGTGTAGCCCCCCACACCAGGCGAGCGAAGTAACAAAATGCTGCCGATTGTTTCAGCCACCGGTCGAAGCGGAGGCTGAACGCAAGAGAAAGGGCCGGGAAGTTTCCTTCCCGGCCCTGCGATGGTGTCGAACAAAATGGGGTTAGGCGGCCTGGCCGGCGCTGTCCGGTTCCGCCGCCGCGGCCATCTGGTTGGCGGCGCTGACCACGGCCTGCAGGCAGGCCACCACGATGTTGGGGTGCTGGCCGACGCCCCAGAAGACCGTGCCGTCGGCGGCTTCCGCCTCGACATAGGCCACGGCCTTGGCGTCGGCGCCGGCGCCCACGGCGTGCTCGTGGTAGTCGTGCACCTTGATGTCGACGCCGCAGTCCTTGCGCAGGGCGTCGACGAAGGCGGCGATGGGGCCGTTGCCGCTGCCCTGGATCTCGCGGCGCACGCCGTTCTCCTCGATCACCGCGGTGAGCTGGCGCAGCTCCGAGGCGTGGGTGTCGGGCACCGAGCGGTGCTCGACGAAGGCGTAGGGCAGGCGCGGGGCCAGGTAGGTCTGCTCGAAGAGATCCCAGATCTGCTTCGGCGTGATCTCCTTGCCGGAAGTGTCGGCCTGCTCCTGCACCTTCTGGGTAAAGGCGATCTGCAGCTTGCGCGGCAGCTCCAGGCCGTACTCCGTGTGCAGGATGTAGGCGATGCCGCCCTTGCCCGACTGGCTGTTGATGCGCACCACGGCTTCGTAGGAGCGGCCCACGTCCTGCGGATCGATGGGCAGGTAGGGTACTTCCCAGAGGCCGGAGTTGCTCAGCTTCATGGCCGCCATGCCCTTCTTGATGGCGTCCTGGTGGGAGCCGGAGAAGGCGGTGAAGACCAGGTCGCCGGCGTAGGGGTGGCGCTCGGGCACCGGCAGCTGGTTGCAGTACTCGGCGGTCTCGCGGACCTTGTCGATGTCGGAGAAGTCGATGCCCGGATCGATGCCCTGGGTGAAGAGGTTCAGGCCCAGGGTGACCACGTCGACGTTGCCGGTACGCTCGCCGTTGCCGAACAGCGTGCCCTCGATGCGGTCGGCGCCGGCCATGACGCCCAGCTCCGCCGCCGCAACGCCGGTGCCGCGGTCGTTGTGGGGGTGCAGCGACAGCACGATGCTGTCGCGGTTCTTGATGTTGCGGTGGAACCACTCGATCTGGTCGGCGTAGATGTTCGGCGTCGACATCTCCACCGTGGCCGGCAGGTTGAGGATGGTCTTCTTCTCCGGCGTCGGCTGCCAGACGTCCATCACCGCCTCGCAGATCTGCTTGGCGAAGTCCATCTCGGTGCCGGTGAAGCTCTCCGGCGAGTACTGGTGGACGATCTCGCCGCCCTCGAAGTCGGCGGCCAGGTCGCGGATGCGCTCGGCGCCCTTGACCGCGATGTCGACGATGCCGGCCTCGTCCAGGCCGAAGACCACCCGGCGCTGCAGGGTGGAGGTGGAATTGTAGAGGTGAACGATGGCCCGGCGGGCGCCCTGGATCGCCTCGAAGGTGCGGTCGATCAGGTGGTCGCGCGACTGGGTCAGCACCTGGATGGTGACGTCCTCGGGGATCATGTCCTCTTCGATGAGCTCGCGCACGAAGTCGAAGTCGGTCTGCGAAGCCGCCGGGAAGCCGACCTCGATCTCCTTGAAGCCCATTTCGACCAGCAGCTTGAACATGCGCCGCTTGCGCGCGCTGTCCATGGGCTCGATCAGGGCCTGGTTGCCGTCGCGCAGGTCGACGGAGCACCAGATCGGCGGCTCGGTGATGACCCGGCCCGGCCACTGGCGGTCGGGCAGATCGATGGGCTTGAAGGCGGTGTACTTCTCGGCCGGGTTGACGCGGGGTTTGCTGCTCATGGTCTCGGTTCCTTGGGTGCCGGGCGGGGCGGCGCCTCTCTTCGAGGGCTCTGCCCGCCGCCGGGCTCTTGTTTCACGAATGTCGGGTTTTGCGTGGCCAGGCTACAGCCGCTGCGGCGCCAGCCGGGCGCAGCGGCCGCCCCTAAGTCGCAGGCCGGGACGGCCCGGCGCGAGGGCACGGTTCAGGCAAGCGTGAAACGGCCGAGAATGGCGGAAAGCGCAGAGTTCTGGGGTTTTTCGCGGACTGTCGCTCATCGGAGCGAACCTCTTTCAGGGACTGGATTGTCGGACGACGGCTTTACCCGGCGCGCACTTCAGGCGGCCGGGGCAGTAAGTCGTAGCGACAGGAGTCCGTGAAAGGTCGTCATAACGAGGCAAATCTAGGCAGCAGGCAGGACGGGGTCAAGGTTCTTGCGGCGGGAGGGAATCGAACCCGGCGGCTTCGGAGCGCAGCCAGGCGGCAACCTGCGCCACGGCCGTCCGCGACGGCGTTCCTTCCGGCGTCAACAGCCAATAGGCATCGGCCAGATCGACCTGATGGCTGCCGAAGGGCCGGATGAGCGCGCCGGAACGCAGATGGTCGCAGGTCAGACGGTGGCGGGCGAGAGCCACGCCCAGCCCCTGCAGGGCGGCACGCAGGACGAGATCGGAAGAGGCATAGCGCGGCCCGCTGCGCAAATCGGCTCCGCCGATGTCGTAGTGCCTGCGCCAGATTTCCCAGGCGGCTTGGGGGTCACGGTCGTGGAGCAGCCGCAGCCCCTGGAGCTGCCGCGGTTCACTGGGGCAGCCGGCACTTTTCCAGTATGCCGGGCTCATCACCGGATAGAGGGCATCGTCCATCAACGGCTGGCAATGGAAGCCGGGCCAGGGGCCGCGACCCATGCGAAGAGCGAGGTCCGCGTCCAGGTGGCCGGGGAGTGCCGGTCGCTGATCGACGGTGACCGACAGCTCGATCCACCCCAGGCTTGCCTCGAAGTCCGCCAGCCGCGGGAACAGCCAATTGGCCGCGATGGAGGGTGTCGTCGCGAGGCTGACGGCGTTGCCGCGGCGCGCTTCGCGCAGGGCGGCCACCGCGGAGCCCAGTTTGCCAAGCGCGTCGAGGCTGGCCCGGCCGAGCGCCTCGCCCTGAGGCGTGAAAGCCAGAGAGCGCCGCTGCGTCTCACGCTCGACCAAAGGAACGCCCAGCCAGTGCTCCAGTTCTCGCAGATGGCGGCTGACCGAAGAGTGGGTGATCTGCAGGGCGCGGGCGGCTGGCCGCAGTCCGCCCCGGTCGTATACGGCGGCAAAGGCCCGCAAGGCGTTCAATGGCAGGTCTTTCATGGTCGCATAATTAGACCATAACACGCTTTGAAGAGACCAGAAAAACCAGCTGGCGGTTGCTAGATTGTGGGCCGAAACGGGCGGATTTGCGCGGAGAAGGCCCAATGGGCATGTTGATCGACGGCCAGTGGCACGACGATGACCGGATTATCGAGGACGGCGCCTTCCGGCGCCTGCCCAGCCGCTTTCGCGGGACGATCGGCGACAATATCGTCGCCGCTCTGGGCGCCGAGGCGGGCCGCTACCACCTCATCGCTTCCTCCTCCTGTCCCTGGTCGCATCGAACGCTGTTGCTGCGGGAGTTGAAAGGACTGGCACCCGCAGTTCCGCTCCAGCTTGCCGGCGGCACCAGGGTCGAGGGCTATCCCGTGAATGGCGGCAGGTCCTGGACATTGCCCGGCAGCGACCGGTCGATCGTCCACCTGCATGAACTCTACAGCCTCGCCGACCCCCTCTACACCGGGCGTGCGACGGTCCCCGTGCTGTGGGACAGCCGGGAGGGACGCATCGTCAGCAATGAATCGACGGCGATCTGCCGAGCCTTCGACGAGGCGCCCGCCGGCGGTTTGGATTTCGTCCTGCGCCCGGTGCGGCTTCGCGACGCGATCGATCGCCTGAACGCGCGGCTCCAGCAAAGCCTCTTCAATGCGGTCTATGAGGCGGGTCTCGCCCAGCGGCAGGAGGCCTACGACGCGGCCGTCGCCCGCGTCTTCGCCAGCCTGGACAAGCTGGAGGCGCGTCTTGCAGCGCGGCGCTATCTCTTCGGAAATGTGGCAAGCGAGAGCGACTGGTTCCTCTTCTCCTGCCTCGTGCGCTTCGATGCGGTCTATTTCACGCACTTCCGCTGCAGCCGTCGGCGGCTCGTCGACTACCCGCATCTCTGGGCCTATGCCCGCGACCTCTATGCCTGGAAAGGTGTCGCAGCCACTGTTGACTTCGATGCGATCCGGGCGGGCTACTACCGCAACGACGGTGTGCACAATCCTTTCGGCATCGTCGGGGTTGCGCCGGAAGCCGATTGGGGGGCGCCGAGCGGGAGGGATGCCCTGGGGGCCGCCGAGCTGGCGTTGCGGCAGGGCGGCAGCCGGGCTATCGATCCGGGGAGTCTGCGGCCCCTGGAGCCGGCGGCATGATGGCCGGCGAGGCCCTCCTGGCGGTGACCATGATGATCGGCGTTGCCGCCGCTTCGCCGGGTCCGAACAACCTGATCGTCATGACTGCCGCCGGGCGCGGCGGATTTGCCGCCGCCGTGCCGGCCATCGCCGGTGTGGTGGCCGGCAGCCTCGTGCTGCTGGTCCTGGTCTGGGCCGGCGCCGGCAAGGCCTTCGCGGCGCTGCCGCCGCTGCGCGACCTGCTTCGGATCCTTGGCGCTCTCTATCTGGTCTGGCTGGGTCTGGCGCTCGTCCTGTCCGCCCTCCGGCAGTCTGAGGCCCGCCCCATGGCGGCGCCTCAGGCCTTGCCCGGGAGTCTCGCCGGCGTAGCGCTTTTCCAGCTCGTCAATCCGAAGAGCTGGGTCCTGGTGGCGACCGCGGTTGCCGCCGTCGCCGCGCCGATGAAAGATGGTGAGGTCCTGGCGGCCCTGGGCTTCATCCTCGTCGCCGTTACCCTGCCCTGTCTCAGCCTTTGGGCCCTGGCGGGAGCCGTCATCCTCGGCCGGCTGGAATCGCGGCGGCCGCGGCAGTGCTTCGATGCCGTGCTCGGCGTTCTTCTGGTCGGCTCGGCGCTCCTGCTGGTCCTCCGCTAGACAAAGCCCCCTAAACAAAGCCCACCGTGACGAAGAGCATGTCGACGGTGTCGTCGTCGTCGGAGAGCGGCATGATGAGATCCTCGGTGGTGAGGAAGTCCTTGTTCTTGCCGATGTAGGGCGTGTCACCGGAGATCGGCCGCCGCTCCATCACCACCTGGCGGCAGTTGGCCCAGATGCGGCTGGGCGCGGCCTGGTGGGGGATCTCGCTCATCCAGCGGCCGGTGTAGCGGGCCAGCATGTGCTCGTCCATCTTGGTGCCGACTAGGCGGTAGCGGAAATCCAGCGGGGCCTGGCGGACATCCAGCAGGAAGACGTGCGGCAGGATCTTCACCATCTCGGAGGGGTCGATGTCCCCGCGCGTCGGCATGCGCCGCTGGCCCCGCTTGCGCTTCCAGTAGTCGTAGCCGACCTGGTTGATGGGCGAGCGCAATGCCAGAAGGGGTGCAGACGCGCTATGGGGAAGGGGACCGGTCACAACATTCATGCCGCTTCTTCTTTGTACAAACCCACCTCTACCGCCCGCGGACAGCCGGCGGCGAAGGAGCGGCGACGTGATGACTTTCAGGGGGACCAGTCTAGCGGATCGCCGGGCAGTTTCTAGCCGTCCTGAGGTATTAATTGTTTCAGGAAGGCGACTCCCGCCCCTTTCCCGGCCTCCGGCGGCCAGGAAGTGTGTCGACTACTTCCAGATCGACTTGCCGCTGCCGGGCAGGCCCAGCTCCGGCCACAACCTGTCGACACGGTCGATGACCTCCTGGTCCATGCGGATCTCGCGGCCCCACTCGCGCCTGGTCTCCGGCGGCCACTTGTCGGTGGCGTCCAGGCCGATCTTGGAGCCCAGGCCGTCCTCGGGTGAGGCGAAGTCCAGGTAGTCGATGGGGGTGTTCTCGACCAGGGTGATGTCGCGTGCCGGGTCCATCTTGGTGGAGACGGCCCACATGACGTCCTTCCAGTCCCGCGCGTTCACGCTGTCGTCCACCACGATGACCCACTTGGTGTACATGAACTGGCGCAGGTAGGACCACACGCCCAGCATCACCCGCTTGGCGTGGCCGGGGTAGGCCTTCTTCATGGAGACCACGGCGATGCGGTAGCTGCAGCCCTCCGGCGGTAGCCAGAAGTCGGTGATCTCCGGGAACTGCTGCTGGAGGAGCGGGATGAAGACCTCGTTCAGCCCCTCGCCCAGCACCGAGGGCTCGTCCGGCGGCCGCCCGGTGAAGGTGGAGAGGTAGATCGGGTCGCGCCGCATCGTAATGGCCGTCACCTTGAAGACCGGGAAGCGCTCGACGGCGTTGTAGTAGCCGGTGTGGTCGCCGTAGGGGCCTTCCTCGGCGGTCTCCTCCAGGGAGACCTCGCCCTCGATGACGATCTCGGCCTCGGCGGGCACCTTCAGCGGCTGGGTCTTGCAGTCCACCAGCTCCACCTTGCTGCCGCGCAGCAGGCCGGCGAAGTGGTACTCCGACAGGGTGTCGGGGACCGGCGTCACCGCGGCCAGGATGGTGCCGGGGTCGGCGCCGATGACGGCGGCCACGGGCAGGGGGGCCGCCTTCTCCGCCTTCCAGCGCCGGTGGTGCTGCGCGCCGCCGCGGTGCTTCAGCCAGCGCATGATGGTGGTGTCGCGCCCGGTCACCTGCATGCGGTAGATGCCCAGGTTGAAGTCGTCGGTCTTGTCGCCGCCGGGGTTCGGTCCCTGGGTCACGACCAGCGGCCAGGTGATCAGCGGCGCCGGCTCGCCGGGCCAGCAGGTCTGCACCGGCAGGCGGGCAAGGTCGATGTCGTCGCCGGTCAGCACCACTTCCTGGCAGGGCCCGCTGCCGACGGTCTTGGGCTTCATGGCCATGACGGTCTTCAAGAGCGGCAGGTGCTCCCAGGCCTCGCGCAGGCTGCCCGGCGGTTCCGGCTGGCGCAGGAAGGCCAGGGTCTCGCCGACCTCGCGCAGCTGCTGCGGCTCGCGGTCCATGCCCCAGGCGACCCGCTCCACGGTGCCGAAGAGGTTCACCAGCACCGGCATCTCGGCCTTGCGGCCGTCGCCGTAGACCACGTTCTCGAAGAGCACCGCCGGGCCGCCCTCGGCCAGCAGGCGGGTCTGGATCTCGGTCATCTCCAGCTCCGGCGAGACCGGTGCGGAGACGCGTTTCAGCCGCCCGGCGCGTTCCAGGCGGTCGATGAAGTCACGCAGGGAGGCAAACGACATCAGGCTCTCTAGGCTCTCTCGACCTTCAGAACGGTGCCGTCGATGGCGGTCACTTTGACCTTCGTTCCCGCCGGCAGGTCCTCGCCCTCCACCTTCCAGCGCGAGTCGTCGACGTGCAGCAGGCCGGTGCCGTCGACGATGGGCTCCTTCAGGGTGAAGGTGCGCCCCACGTAGCTGGCGCCGCGGCGGTTCAGCAGGCGCTTGGGGACCGGCGCGGGAAAGCGGTCGCGCAGGAAAAAGCGCCAGACCAGGATCGAGGTCAGGGAGAGCACGGCGAAGATCAGCAGTTGGATCTGCCAGGTCATCTCCGGGAACAGCATGAGGACGAAGCCGACGATGCCGGCGGCGATGCCCATCCACAGGAAGACCGCGCCGGGGGCGAAGATCTCGATGCCGATCAGGAAGACGGCGACGACCCACCAGTTCCAGAATTCGATCTGTTCGAAGCTGATCATGGACGCCTGCCTCCCTCGCCAGCGGAGCTGCCGCCGGCCGTGCTGCCGCCGGCGGTGCTGCCGCCCGCGCTGCCGCCGCCGCTGGGCGTGCTGCCGCCGTCCCAGGGCCCTCTGGCGGCCTGCCGCTGCTCCATGGAATCGCGGGCGATCTCGGCGATGCCGCCGATCGCCCCGATGATCCCGGCGGCGTCGACCGGCAGGAAGAAGGTCTTCTGATTGGTCGAGTCGGCGAACTTGCCCAGGGCGTCGACGTAGCGCTGCGCCACGAAGTAGTTCACCGCGTTGACGTCGCCGCGGGCGATGGCCTCGGAGACCATGGCGGTGGCCTTGGCCTCGGCCTCGGCCTCGCGCTCGCGCGCCTCGGCATCGCGGAAGGCGGCCTCGCGGCGGCCCTCGGCGGCCAGGATCTGGGCCTGCTTCTCGCCCTCGGCGCGCAGCACCTGGGCCTGGCGGTCGCCCTCGGCGACCAGCACGGTGGCGCGCTTGTCACGCTCGGCCTTCATCTGGCGGGCCATGGAGTCCACCAGGTCGGCCGGCGGGGTGATGTCCAGGATCTCGATGCGTGTCGCCTTGATGCCCCAGGGCTCGGTGGCGTCGTCGACCACCTGCAGCAGACGGGTGTTGATGTCGTCGCGCCGCGACAGCAGCTCGTCCAGGTCCATGGAGCCCATGACGGTGCGGATGTTTGTCATGGTCAGGTTCAGGATGGCGCGCTGCAGGTCGCGCACCTCGTAGGCGGCGGCGGCGGCGTCGAGCACCTGGAAGAAGATGACCCCGTCGACCTGCACCAGGGCGTTGTCGCGGGTGATGACCTCCTGGGAGGGCACGTCCAGCACCGACTCCATCATGTTCATCTTGGCGCCGATGCGGTCGACGATCGGAAAGATCATGCCCAGGCCGGGGCTGAGGGTCTTGGTGTAGCGCCCGAAGCGCTCGACCGTGTACTCATAGCCCTGGGGCACGGCCTTGACGCTCATGGTGACGATGATGATCGCCAGAATGACGACGGCGATCACCAGGACGCTGAAGCCGGAAATCTCGAAAGGCATCTTCTGCGGGTCTCCCTCCAGGTCAGGTCCTTGTCGGCGGACCTACTACCGCTGGTGCCGCGCCGGAGCGCTCTCGGGCTGGTACATGGCGGCGGCGGTTAATCTATCCTGTGTTGATGTGGTGGGGAAAGGTTAGGCTTTGCTGTCCCAAATGGCCGCTTTCGGGAAAGAAAATGACGCGGACGACACAGTTGGGCGACCGGTAATTAACCAACTTGAAATGCCAGTTTGGCACTATACATTGCGTTCGATTTTTCCCTATCTTTATAGGGACCTTCGCCCGCTACTCGAAGATTCGTGTTCAAACGCGAAGGGGAACGGCAGACGCTTTCAAGTTGAGAGGCGTGGATTTAATGATTCAGTACTACGTAGTCGGCGGCGAATACAAAGATACGCATTTTAGCGAAGCCGTCGGTGGCGATGAGGAGTGGTTTGGCCCATTTGCCGATTACGAAGCGGCGAAGCAGGAATGGGCCAAGCATGCCTGGCACACGGTCGATGAGTGCACGACCCGTTACCGGATCGAGCGCATCGACAACGAGGCCCCGCCGCCCTGCACCGACTGAAGCGGTGCAGTTTTTTTTGCCGGTTGACGGCTGATCGCCGTGCCCTGGGCCCTTCCCGACTCAGACGACGCTTTGCTGCGCCTGGCCAAGGGATACCCCTACGCCGCGCCTGACGGCTCCTACCTTTACCGCGAGGGCGAGAGCGCCGCATTGCGCGGGCCCCTCGACCCGGCGCTCACCGCCGGACGGGTGCCGGTCATCGCCCACGGCTCCAACCGCGCGCCCGAGCAGATCCACCGCAAATTCGGTCACCTGACCGGGGCGGCCTCAGAGATCCCGGTGACCCGCGCCTGGCTCACCGACCACGACGTGGTCTACTCGGCGCATATGACCCGCTACGGCTCCATCTCCGCCACCCTGCACGAGGCCCCGGGCACCCGGGTCCAGGTCTACGTCACCTGGTTGACCGAGGCCCAGCTGCCGCGCATGCACGAGACCGAGATCGGCGCCGGCAACTACGCCTACGGGCGCATGGGCGGCGTGAAGCTCGCCGTCGAGGCGGGTCCGGAGCTGACCGAGGCCTTCGCCTACCTCTCGGTGCACGGCTGCCTGGCCGACCCGGAGCAGCCCGAGGCCCCGCTGGCCCTGGCCGCCGTGCCGGCCGAGCGGCGGGTCCACCGCCACGTGGACCAGGAGACGGCGCTGGCCGTGCTGCATGCCGCCCACCACCCGGAAGACGACCTCGACGCCATGATCCTGGCCAACATCAAAGACGTCCCGCGCCGCCGCCGCCTGGTCGAGGCCCTGCAGCATGCGGCCGTGCCCTGGTCGGTCCCCGGCTTCGAGCTGATCGTAAAGTAATTTTCCGCTGCTTCTACCGGAGGTAGTTGCTAGTCTCGAACCGATTGCCGGCAGCGAGGTTGGGAGTGGCTGATGTGGAGAATAGTGCTTTCAGCGATCTGTGTAGCAGGGCTTGCGTCTTGCCAGACGACCAAGTCTGGAACCGCGTCTCTCTGCGACATGGACCATCTCTACCAGGCGGACAGGAACGCGGAAGCGAGCATCGGCGCCTGCAGCGAGTTGATTGCGGCTGGTGGCTCGGCACAGGCAAGGTCGAACGCCCACCAGGTCCGCGGGGCTTTTCTCGCCCGGATGGATCGCCTGGATGAAGCCGAGGCGGATTTCAATGCGGCCATCGCTCTGACACCCAAATCCAGCACCGCCTATGCAAACCGCGGGAACTTCCACAGCCTGCGCGGGGATCGGGATCGCGCCTTCGCGGACTACGAAACGGCACTCAACCTCGATCCGGAAAACGCTGCGGCGATGAACAACACGGCGTGGGAACTCGCAAGGTACGGCGAGTACCAAGCGGCGGCCGACATGATGGAAACGGTGCTGGCCATGGCTCCGAACCAGCCTGTGGCCTATGACACGCGCGCGCATGCGCTCATGGGGCTTGGGCGATTGGAAGAAGCCGAAGCTGCCTTCGAAAAAGCAGCAGAACTTGGTGGCGCGAATCGTGTCAGGCGCTATCAGACTGCACTTGGCGCGGACGGCTACGACCCCGGCCGGACAGATGGAGTCTACGATGAGGGGACCCGGGCTGCGCTCTCCGCCTGCATCCGCGACAACTGCCGCTTGCTGCTGGATTGAACCCCACTGGATTGACTGCGGGCCTCCGCTATAGTGCGCGCATGATCACACGCGCTTTTCGCGGCGGCCCGGCCGCGCTCGCCCTCGCCTTTCTCACCGCCTGCACGGCGCAGCCGGAACTGGCCCGCGAGGGCAGCTTCGACCGCCAGGACCTGCTCTACGACCCGGCGCTTGCCATCGAGCAGGGCTGGCTGGCCATGTCGCTGTCGCCCAACGGGCGGCTCACCGACTACCGCCTCGACAGCACCCAGGACCACCTCTCGATCCGCGCCGAGGGGCAGCGCGCGGCCTCCGGCCTGGTGCTGCCGGTCAACGTCGACGTGGAAGCCTGCCCCTACCTGGAATGGGAGTGGCGGGTCGAGAAGCTGCAGGAGGGCGCCAGCCTCTACGAGGCCGACCTGGAGGACGTCGCCGCCTCGATCTGGGTGATGTTCGGTGATCCCGAGCCCGGGCCCTGGGGCGCCATCACCGCGCCCAAGCCGGTGCCGACCCTGCGCTACGTCTGGACCACCGACAAGATCCAGGAGGAGACCATCATCGACTCGCCCTCGCAGCCCGGCGTGATCCGCTCCATCGTCGTGCAGGGCGGCATCGTCAGCCCCCTGGCCTGGGAGGGCGAGAAGCGCGACCTGGCCGCCGACTACCAGGCGGCCTTCGGCGGGCTGCCGCAGAGCAACGTCCTCGCCGTCGCCCTGGTCACCGGCAATTACCACACGCAAGAGCCGGTGGTGGCCCACTACGGTGCCGCGCGCCTGCGCTGCAGCGGCGGCTGAGCGGCCCTTCTCTGCTTGATCCACCGCAAGGTGGCTGCCGGCAAGCGCCGCTAGCCTGAATGTCAGTCCCAACCTCTGCGAGGGCGCGGAATGCGGTGTTTTTCGGCTTTCATCCTGGGATGCCTGCTGCTTGCCGCCGGCCCTGCGGCGGCGCAGGACCTGACGGCCGAGCGGGACTCGGCGCGCGCCGCCATCCAGCAGCTGCGCCAGGCGATGATGCAGGCGCTGCAGACTTCGATGCGGGAGGTCGGCCCCGCCGAGGCCACCGCCGTCTGCCGACACCTGGCGCCCGAGATGGCGGCGGAGATCTCCGCCGAGACCAGCTGGCAGATCCGCCGTCCCGCCCTGAAGGCGCGCAACCCGGCAAACCGTCCGACGGAGCTGGAGCGCGGCGTGCTGCTCGGCTACCTGACGCGCAGCCTCGCCGGCCAGTCCTTCGACGGGATGGAGACGGTCCGCCTGGTAGAGCAGGACGGCAAGACCTACGTCCACTATATGCGCGCCATTCCCACGCTGGACGCCTGCCTCACCTGCCACGGCAGCAACCTGGCGCCCGACGTGGCGGCGAAGATCGCGGAGGTCTACCCCGAAGACGAGGCGGTGGGCTTCCAGGTCGGGGACCTGCGCGGCGCCTTCTCGCTGCTGCGGCCGTACGACCCCGAGGCCGCGCCGGTGGTGCAGGCGCCGCGCCTGCCGGAGGTGGCGGCCACGGGGCCAAGCGCGCTCGACACCCCTGGCCTGCGCGGTGATCCCGTCGCCGGGCGCAGCCTCTTCGGCGCGCATTGCCTGTCGTGTCACGGCGCGACCGACCTGGCCACGCACCTCTATCCCGGCGGCGGCGAAGGCACCCATGGCGATGTCTGTGAATTTCTCCAGACCCACGGCCTGACCGACCGGCAGAACGACTGCGACATCATCGCCTATCTGAAGGTGCTGGCCGGGCAGGTCCCCGAGTAGAGCAGACCCCCGAGCAGGGGCGGTTCAACCCGCCGCTTCTTCTGGTTCGGGGGCGACCTTCCAGACCACGGCGTTGCGCAGGTCGCTGTCCTCCAGCTCACGGCTGGTCTTCACCCCGTAGGCGATGATCCGCTCCAGGCCCTGGCGCGGCAGGTAGGTGCGCCCGGGATCGCCCATGAGGACCAGGCAGCCGCCTGAAGCCGATGGGGCCGCCAGGCCGCGCAGCCAGGCGACGATGCGCTCGGCGGCGGGGCGCTCGTAGCAGACGTCGCCGGCCAGGACCACGTCCCAGCCGGCATTGGCCGAGCCCACGATGTCTTCTTCGCGCACCGTGATCTCGACGCCGTTGGCGGCGGCGTTGAGGCGGCAGGCGGCGCCGGCGAAGGCGTCGATCTCGACGGCCTCGACGCTCTGCGCCCCGGCCAGCTTGGCGGCGATGCCCTGCAGGCCGGAGCCGGCGGCGAAGTCCAGCACCCGCTTGCCGCGCACCACCTCGGGGTGGTCGATCAGGTAGCGCGCCAGCGCCTGGCCGCCGGCCCAGGCGAAGGCCCAGAAGGGCGGCGGCAGGCCCTGTTCGGCCAGTTCCTCCTCGGTCGCCTCCCACAGCGGCACCACCTCGCTGGCGAGGTAGAGCTGCACCTCCGGCACCAGGGGCGGGGCTTCCAGGCGGGTGTTGGCGCGGATGAAGGCTTCCGGGTCCTGGCGCAGGGCCTCCGCCGTGGGGGGCGTGGTCATCCGGTCAGACCGAGCCAGGGGCTGCCGGCGAGGATGCCGGCCAGCAGCAGCCAGCCGGCCAGGCGGTTGGACTTGAACTTGGCCAGGCAGTTGAAGGGCGCGTCCAGGTCGACGTCGAGCACCTGCCAGGCGAACTGGGCGCCGGTGGCGGCCAGCCCGATCCAGAAGGGCCAGGCGAGGCCCGCCGCCCAGCCGGCGGCGCCGAAGAGCAGCAGGGCGATGGCGAAGAAGGCGCCGAGCCAGGGCTTGCTGCCCTCACCGAGGCGCAAGGCCAGGGACTTCACGCCGATCAGGGCGTCGTCCTCCTTGTCCTGATGGGCATAGATGGTGTCGTAGCCGAGCGTCCAGGCGATGCCGCCGAGGTAGAGCAGCAGCGGCGGCCAGGCCAGGGCGCCGGTGGCCGCCGTCCAGCCGATCAGCGCCCCCCAGTTGAAGGTCAGGCCCAGCCAGGCCTGGGGCCAGTAGGTGATGCGCTTCATCAGGGGATAGGGGAAGACCAGCAGCAGCGAGGCGCAGCCCAGGGCCACGGTCAGGCTGTTCATCTGCACGAGAATGCCGAAGGAGACCAGCAGCAGCGCCAGCAGGAAGATCCCGGCCCGGGTCAGGCTGATCTCGCCCGAGGGGATCGGCCGGGTGGCGGTGCGCGCCACCTTGCCGTCGATGTCGCGGTCCAGGATGTCGTTCACCGTGCAGCCGGCCGCGCGCATCAGCACCGCGCCGCAGCCGAAGTAGAGGTAGAGCCACCACGAGGGGCCGCTGTTGGCCGCGGCATCACCCAGGGCAATCGCCCACCAGCCGGGAAACAGCAGCAGCCAGGTGCCGATCGGCCGGTCCAGGCGGGCCAGGCGCAGGTAGGGGCGCGCGGCGGCCGGGGCGAGGCGCAGCACCCAGTGGTCGGCGCGGATGTCGCTGGCCGAGGGCCCCTGGCTGGACGGGGTCCCTGAACTGGAAGACAGGTTGCTCATCCCCTAATCTTTAACGGCGAATCGGCGCGGGAAAAAGCCGTGTGTCGCCCGCAGGGGCGACAGCGGCGGCGGAAGGGAAATGACCACAGCTGCAAAAATTGCCACCCGGCTCTACGTCGACGACGCCCTGACGGCGGAGCGCAGCCTGGGTCTCGACCACGGCCAGGCGCATTTCCTGCGCTCGGTGCTGCGCCTGGCGCCCGGCGCCAAGCTGGCGGTCTTCAACGGCCGCGACGGCGAATGGCTGGCCGAGATCGACGGCCTGGGCAAGGGCTGGTGCTCGCTCACCCTGCTGGAACAGCGCCGCGCGCCGGCGCCCGAGCCCGACCTCTGGCTGTGCTTCGCACCGATTAAGCGGGCGCGCATCGACTTCATGGCGGAAAAGGCGACGGAGCTCGGCTGTTCCGTGCTGCAGCCGGTGATGACCCGCTTCACCGCGGTCAGCCGGGTGAACGAGGAGCGCCTGGCCGCCAACGCCCGCGAGGCCGCCGAGCAGTGCGAGCGCCTGACGGTGCCGGAGGTGCGTGAAACCGTGAGCTTCGGCCGGCTGCTCGACACCTGGCCGGCGGAGCGGCGCCTCATGGTCTGCGCCGAATGGGGCGAGGCCAAACCCGTGGCCGAGGCGCTGCAAACGATTCGCGCCGAGACCGGTGGTAGCCCGCGGCCCTGGCCCCAGCCCTGGGCAGTCATGACCGGACCGGAGGGCGGCTTTGCCGAGAGCGAACTTGACGCCCTTCGCAAACTGCCCTTTGTTACCCCGGTCGGCCTCGGGCCGCGGATTCTGCGTGCGGATACCGCGGCTTTGGCGGCGATCGCCTGCTGGCAGGCGGTGCTCGGCGACGGGGACCGGCGGCCGCCGGCGGCGCTGGCGGGGGTTCCCCCGCCCGGGGGCGGATAGGCCTATTGGCCAAAAAGACTTGGAGGGCGCCTTCCGGCTCCCCTTGTAAAGCAGCAGGCTCCATGAAGAGGGCCGCTGTGACGGACCGAAAATTAGGAATACGAACCACCAGGCGCCCGGGGGGCGGACGCCGACTTCAATCCATAAGAATGCGTTCGATCGGGCGGTTCGAAGGGAACCGGAACGTGTCGAACCGGGATTCCGGGACCAAGGGTATCAAGTCATGTCCGCTCCTCCCCAAAGCCAGGGCGAAACCCTGACCGACAAGGCACAGCTCATTGCCTACCTGGAGACAGGCTGCAAGCCGGCCGACGACTGGCGCATCGGCACCGAGCACGAGAAGTTCTGCTATTCCCTCGACGATTTCCGCCCGCTGCCCTATGAGGGCGAGCGCGGCATCGGTGCCCTGCTGGAGGGCCTGCAGCAGTTCGGCTGGGCCGCGGTCAAGGAAGGCGACAACGTCATCGCCCTGGCCAAGAACGGCGCCAGCGTGTCCCTGGAGCCGGGCGGCCAGGTGGAGCTCTCGGGCGCGCCGCTGAAGACCATCCACGACACCTGCAGCGAGGTGCACACCCACCTGGACCAGATCCGCCAGGTCATGGGGCCGATGAACGTCGCCGCCATGGGCCTGGGCTTCAATCCGAAGTGGGCCCGCGAGGACATCTCCTGGATGCCCAAGGGGCGCTACAAGATCATGGGCGAGTACATGCCTAAGAAGGGCAGCCTGGGACTCGACATGATGCTGCGCACCTGCACGGTGCAGGTGAACCTCGACTTCGCCTCGGAAGCCGACATGGTGAAGAAGTTCCGCGTCGGCCTGGCCCTGCAGCCGGTGGCCACCGCGCTCTTCGCCAACTCGCCCTTCACCGAGGGCCGGCCCAACGGCTTCCTCAGCTTCCGCAGCCACATCTGGACCGACACCGACCCCGACCGCTGCGGCGTCCTGCCCTTCGTCTTCGAGGACGGCATGGGCTTCGAGCGCTATGTCGATCACGTGCTCGACGTGCCCATGTACTTCGTCTACCGCGACGGCCGGTACATCGACGCCTCCGGCCAGTCGTTCCGCGATTTCCTCGACGGCAAGCTGCCGGCGCTGCCGGGCGAGAAGCCGAAGATGGGCGACTGGGCCGACCACCTTTCGACCCTCTTCCCCGAAGTGCGCCTCAAGAAGTTCCTGGAGATGCGCGGCGCCGACGGCGGTCCCTGGAAGTCGCTCTGCGCCCTGCCGGCGCTCTGGGTCGGCCTGCTCTACGACCAGGGCGCGCTGGACGCCGCCTGGGACCTGGTGAAGGACTGGACCCTGGAAGAGCACCAGTACCTGCGCGACGAGGTGCCCAGGCAGGCCCTGCACACGCCCTTCCGCGGCAAGCCGCTGAACGCCATTGCTCATCAGGCGGTGGATATCGCCGCCCAGGGCCTGAAGGCGCGCCGGCGCCTGGATGGACAGGGCGACGACGAGAGCCACTTCCTCGCCCTGCTGCGCAGCCGCGTCGAGCGCGAGAAGTCGCCGGCCGAGTACCTGCTGGACGATTTTCACGGCCGCTGGCAGCAGTCCATCGACCCGGTCTTCACCGAGTGCGCGTACTGAACGCTAAATCTCGATCTTGAAGACGGTCTTCGGCAACAGCTCGCCGAAGTCGATGTCCTTGCGGTAGTGGATCTCGATCTCTTTGCTGAACAGCTGATAGCACAGCAGGCGCGTCACCCGGCCGTCTTCGCCGTAGGGCAGGGCGATGCGCCAGGCCTTGCGGCTGTGGAAGGCGTCCTTGTAGGTGTCGTCGCGCAGCTGGAAGTCATGGCGTGAATACAGCGGCACGCCGCTGGCCGCGCATTCGCGCAGCTGTCCCTCCACCATATGGACGTAGGGCGTGTCGCCGAAGGCCTCGACGAGGGTGCGGCCCTTCAGGTTGGTCCCCGTCGTGGTCACGACCTTCTCCCCGACCACCCGGAAGGTGATGGCGCTGTCGGTGACCTCGTAGAGGATGAGGTTGGGCACCAGGGCCGGCAGCAGGAAGGGGTCGATCTTCCCGGCCGGCGGGAAGGCCGCGCCGTCGCGCTGGCCGCACCAGCAGTGCAGGATCTCCCGAAAGGTCTCGGGCTCAATATCGGCGATGGCGATGCGGCCGAAGGTCGGCTCGGCATCGGTGGGGGACTTGGCAGTCGGGGCGTACACGGGCGCGCGCGTCCAGATCCTCTGATCACGTCCACGGCAGACCGCCCGCGATGCATCCCAGCAGCGCCCCGTCCGGTTTTGCCGTTTCGACTAGTCTTTACTAGCAGGGTATCAATGAACAAGCGCTTATAGACGCCCGCGGCGCATTTCGCTGCCGTCGGTTGAAGGACCCCGGCAGGGACCACCCGCGGGCTGCGCCCGCAGGCATTTCGGCGCCGGTCTAGTTGCCTTCGACAGCCTTTCCGGCGGTGTTTTCGCGGGCCTCCTGGGCCAGCCGCAGGGCGCGGACCAGGGCCGGGGGCATGTCGGTCCCGGCCGCCTTCTGCGCCGGGGTCAGGTTCAGCTTGTCGATCTGCTCCTGCCGGTACTGGGCTTCGATGGCCAGGATCTCGGCGCGCAGCGCGGCGATGCGGGCCTCGTAGAGGTCGCCGCCCAGGGGTTTGGCGGTGCCGACGCCGGTGAAGGTGCGCGGCCCCGCCAGGCCACGGGACTCGGCGCCGCGCAGCATCTGGGTGCGCGGCGGCGTGCCGGTCACGGTGTAGTCGCCCACGCGCCGGCCGGCCGGGCCGTTGTTGAAGATCACGGTGTTGCCGACCGTGTTGTGGGAGCCGCGCGCGCCGCAGTAGGTCGAAGAGCCGATGGTGGCGCAGGACTGGGCGGCGGCGGGGGTGGCGCTGCCGGCCGCGGCGGCGCTCAGGGCGCCGGCCAGCAGCAGTGGCCCGGCCAGGCCGGGCAGGCGGCGCTTCAGGGTCGTGGCAGGCTTCATCCGGGGCTCCCGTCGTTCCTCTCCTCCCCAGGGGTATCCGGGGGGTCCAGCGAGATCTACGCGGTCTGCCCCCTATATGGGTTCAGCCCGCCCCGATTCCCAGCGCCCGGCGCGATTTACGGCTGCGCCAGCACAGGCGTTTTGCGGCTGCGACGCGGGGGCGCTAAACTCCCGCGCAAATCCCAGCTCCCGGGCCCCTGCCCGGGGCAGGCCGCAGGAAAGACGTCACGTTATGCCCCTGGAACCCGAGGATCGGCGCTGGCTCATGGACTGGGCCCGCAAAGTCGGCATCACCGCCTATCTGTTGTTCGTCCTGGCTTTCATGGCCGGGCACCCGGCGCCGGGCAGCGTGGCCAGCCTCAGCTACGCGGTGATGATGGCGATCATCCCCGCGGCCATCGGCACGGCCGCGGTGCTGGGCCTCATGCTCTACTTGAGGAAGCGCTAGCGGCCTCAGGCCGATGCCCGTTCCTTGGCAACCTACGCCGCCGTGCCGCCCACCGTGATCGCGTCGATCAGCATGGTCGGCTGGCCGACGCCGACCGGCACGCCCTGGCCTTCCTTGCCGCAGGTGCCGATGCCGTCGTCCAGCTTCATGTCGTTGCCGATCATCTTCACCTTGGTCATCACGTCCGGGCCGTTGCCGATCAGGGTCGCGCCCTTCACCGGCGCGCCGACCTTGCCGTCCTCGATGAGGTAGGCCTCGGTGCAGGAGAAGACGAACTTGCCGGAGGTGATGTCGACCTGGCCGCCGCCGAAGTTGACCGCGTAGAGGCCCTTCTTCACCGAGGAGATGATTTCCTGCGGGTCGGCGTCGCCGGCCTGCATCACCGTGTTGGTCATGCGCGGCATGGGGATGTGCGCGTAGCTCTGGCGCCGCCCGTTGCCGGTGGGCTGCATGCCCATGAGGCGCGCGTTCTGGCGGTCCTGCATGTAGCCGCGCAGGATGCCGTCCTCGATCAGCACGGTGGCCTGACTGGGCGTGCCCTCGTCGTCGATGGTCAGCGAGCCGCGGCGGTCGGCCATGGTGCCGTCGTCCAGCACCGTGACGCCCGGCGAGGCGACGCGCTCGCCCAGCAGGCCGGAGAAGGCCGAGGTCTTCTTGCGGTTGAAGTCGCCTTCCAGGCCGTGGCCGACCGCCTCGTGCAGCAGGATGCCGGGCCAGCCGGCGCCGAGCACCACCGGCATCTCGCCGGCCGGGGTGTCGACGGACTCCAGGTTCACCAGGGCCTGGCGCAGCGCCTCGTCGACGCCGGCCTGCCAGTGCGCCGGGTCCAGCAGGGTTTCGTAGGCGATGCGTCCGCCGCCGCCGTGCCCGCCGGCCTCCATGCGATCGCCCTCGCCGACCACCACGGAAACGTTGAGGCGGACCAGGGGCCGGATGTCGGCGGCGCGCTCGCCGCCGGCGCGCAGGATCTGCACCGCCTGCCACTCGCCGGCCAGCGAGGCGCTGACCTGCTTCACGCGCGGGTCCTTGGCGCGGGCGTAGGCGTCGATCTCGGCCAGCAGCTTCACCTTGGTCTCGAAGGGCACGGCGCCGATGGGGTTCTCGTCGCCGTAGAGGATGCGGTTGGTGCGCCCCGGCCCCTCGGCCATGACGCCGGAGTGGCCGGCCTGCACCGCCTTCACGGTCTCCGCGGCGCGGGCGATGGCGGCCTCGGACAGCTCGCTGGCGTGGGCGTAGCCGGCGGCCTCGCCGGCGATGGCGCGCAGGCCGAAGCCCTGCATGGTGTCGAAGGAGGCGGACTTGAGGCGCCCGTCGTCGAAGGCCAGGGCCTCCGACTGGCGGTACTCCAGGAACAGCTCGCCGTCGTCGGCCCCGGTCATGGCGTCGCTCACCAGGGTTTCCAGGCGGTTGCGGTCCAGGCCGGCTCTTGCGTAGAAAAGCTCGTCGGTGTCGGCGAGGTGGGTCATGAATGGGCCTCCAAGGTCGCGTCCCGCCCTCGGCGGTCGCGGATACTCTGCTATGGTGTCGGTCGGGCGGCTGACTTGCCTTACGATGGGCTTCAATATAGGTCGTCGGGGCCAGAGTAACATCCTTGCCGCGTGAACGCAGGGGCGCGACGCGGATTTTTCAGGGGCCCGAGTATCTTCTGAGGGCCGGGCCGGAGGGGAAGTTGTCGAGATGATCGAGGGGCTGCGGAACCATCCCCTGCGCGGGGCGCTGCATTCGGAGGTGCATTCGCGCCCCTTCGCCACCCTGCAGGCCCCGGAACGGGTCAGCCATCTGGCGCTGCTCTCGGGTGAGGGCGCGGCCAAGAGCGAGCGCCAGCACGTCGTCGACCTCTGCCGCAGCCGCGGCGTCGCCGGGCCACCGGAGGACACCAACCACTTCATGGCCGACCTCGGCGCCTTCCGCCTGAAGTGGGAGCGGCATACCGAGTTCTCGACCTACACCTTCTTTCTGAACGGTCCCTTCGGCGACGGGCCCTTCGCGGGCCGCGCCCTCGACCTGGTGCCCCAGGACTGGATCGCCGGGCTGCCGGGCGAGCTGCTGGTCGGGGTGCACCTGGACCTGCTGGCCAGGGACGCGCCGGAGCTGGACCTGGCCGCCCTGCAGGCGCTTTTCGGCCACGACAGCATCGTCGGCAGCCATGTCTCCGGCGGCGCGGCGACCCTGTGGATGGATTTCCGCGTCCGGGAGGACGGCTTCGGGCGCATCCTGCTGCGCGACAACTCCCTGAAGCCGCGCCAGGCGGGCCGCCTGGTCCAGCGCCTGCTGGAGATCGAGACCTACCGCATGACCGCGCTGCTGGCCTTTCCCGCCGCCAAGCGCCACAGCGCCGGGCTGGCCGCCGTCGGCGACCGGTTGACCGGAATCACCGGCCGCCTGAGCGAGATCGAGGGCATGGGGGCCGAGCGCAAGCTGCTGGACGAGCTGATGGTGCTGTCCTCGGAGATCGAGGACGTGGCCGCGGCCACCAATTACCGCTTCAGCGCCGCCAGGGCCTACTACGCCCTGGTGCTGCGCCGCGTCGAGGAGCTGCGCGAGCAGCGCATCGAGGGCCTGCAGACCATCGGCGAGTTCATCGATCGCCGGCTGGCCCCGGCCATGCGCACCTGCGAGGCGGTGGCCGAGCGCCTGGAGGTGCTGTCCCGGCGGGTGGCGCGGGCCAGCCAGCTGCTGCGCACCCGGGTCGATATCCAGCTGGAGGCGCAGAACCGCGACCTGCTGGAATCCATGAACCGGCGCGCCCGCCTGCAGCTGCGCCTGCAGCAGACCGTCGAGGGCCTGTCGATCGCCGCCATCACTTACTACGTGGCCAGCCTGGTCGGCTACCTGGCCAAGGGCGCCAAGGCCGCCGGCCTGCCGGTCAGTCCGGAACTGGCCACCGGCGCCTCGATCCCGGTGCTGGCGCTGCTCATCTGGCTCGGCCTGCGACGTCTGCGCCGTCGCCTGGAGCGGGAAGACGGCGCCAAGGATTGAACCCCCCGGTTTGGTCGCCCGCGGCGGCGCCGGGCGTGCCGGGCACGATATCAAGGCGGGCGGAGTTGCGTCATTCGGTCGCACCTGCCGTCTCACGGCCCCAAAGGCCAGCCTGCTTGATCTATCATAGGTGTACCTGGGAGGAGCGAAACCCCTGGCCAGCCGCCGCTTTTCGCGGCCTTGTGAAGGCAAGAGCCTTGGTATAGTTTTCGCTCGCCTTGGTGCCGACTCGCCTCCGTGGGGACTGAAATCGCGGCTACGCGCAACGAGAGGCGGCGGACGACAGGATTTGCAGGAAAGATGGGAAATGCAGCTATGACATTCCTAAGCCGGCTTGGCGTTCTGGCCGCTGCCTTTGTGTTCACGTTCGGCCCCTCGATGGTGGGGAAGGCGGTCGCCACCCCGCAGAACTATCAGTTGGGCCTTCAGGATGCCGTGACGCCGGTCATGGAGCGCATCCAAAGCTTCCACACCATCCTGCTGGTCATCATCACGGTGATCACGCTCTTCGTGCTGGTGCTGATGCTCTGGGTGATGTTCCGCTTCTCCGAGAAGCGGAACCCGAACCCGTCGAAGACGACCCACAACGTGACGCTGGAGCTGGCCTGGACCGTGATCCCGGTGCTGATCCTCATCGGCATCGCCTTCCCGTCCTTCCGCCTGCTGTACTTCGCCGACCAGGTGCAGTCCGCCGACATCACCGTGAAGGCCATCGGCCGCCAGTGGTACTGGTCCTACGAGTATCCGGACCACGGCAACTTCACCTTCGATTCCTACATCGTCGCCGACGAGGACCTGGAGCCCGGCCAGCCGCGCATGCTGACCGCCGACAACGCCCTGGTGCTGCCGGTCGATACCAACATCCGTTTCCTGGTGACTGCCAGCGACGTGCTGCACAACTTCGCCATGCCGCAGTTCGGCATCAAGCTCGACGCCGTGCCGGGCCGCAACAACGAGACCTGGGCTTACGTGCCCGCCGAGTACGCCGGCCAGACGTTTTACGGCCAGTGCTCCGAGCTCTGCGGCACCGGTCACGCCTACATGCCGATCATGATCAAGATGGTCAGCAAGGCCGAGTTCGCGACCTGGACCGTGCAGGCCCGCGAAGAGTACGCCCGCATCGACGGGCCGGCCCCGCAACCGGCCGGCCAGCCTGAAGAAACAGAACAGACCGTCAAGGTCGCCGCGGCCTCCACCGCCGTCATGACATCCGAGTGAGGGAAGAGACGACAATGGCTCACAGCAGCGAAGCGCACGCGCATCACGACCACAAGCCGGGTTTCTTCCTGCGTTGGTTCTGTTCGACCAACCACAAGGACATCGGCACCCTCTACCTGATCTTCGCCATCGTCGCCGGCATCGTCGGCGCCTACTTCTCCCTGGTCATGCGCCTGGAACTGCAGGAGCCCGGCGTGCAGTACCTGCTGACCAGTGGCGAGCCCGACGGCCAGCTGTGGAACGTCATCATCACGGCGCACGGCCTGATCATGGTGTTCTTCGTGGTCATGCCGGCTTTGATCGGCGGTTTCGGCAACTGGTTCGTGCCGCTGATGATCGGCGCGCCGGACATGGCCTTCCCGCGGATGAACAACATCTCTTTCTGGCTGATCATCCCGGCCTTCCTGCTGCTGCTCGGCTCGGCCTTCGTCGACGCCGGCGCGGGCACCGGCTGGACGGTCTATCCGCCGCTTTCCGGCCCGCTGGGCCACGGCGGCATGTCCGTGGACATGGCGATCTTCGCGCTGCACCTGGCCGGCGCCTCGTCGATCCTGGGCGCCGTCAACTTCATCACCACGATCTTCAACATGCGCGCGCCGGGCATGACGCTGCACAAGATGCCGCTCTTTGTCTGGTCGATCCTGATCACCGCCTTCCTGCTGCTGCTCTCGCTGCCGGTGCTTGGCGGCGCCATCACCATGCTGCTGACCGATCGCAATTTCGGCACCCACTTCTTCGATCCGGCCGGCGGTGGTGACCCGATCCTGTTCCAGCATCTGTTCTGGTTCTTCGGTCACCCCGAGGTCTACATCATGATCCTGCCGGCCTTCGGCATCATCAGCCACATCGTGTCGACCTTCTCCCGCAAGCCGGTCTTCGGCTACCTGGGCATGGCCTACGCCATGGTGTCGATCGGCTTCGTCGGCTTCATCGTCTGGGCGCACCACATGTACGCCGTGGGCCTGGACGTCGACACCAAGGCCTACTTCACCGCGGCCACCATGGTCATCGCGGTGCCGACCGGCGTGAAGATCTTCTCCTGGATCGCGACGATGTGGGGCGGCTCGATCCGCTTCACCACGCCGATGGTCTGGGCGCTGGGCTTCATCTTCCTCTTCACGGTCGGCGGCGTGACCGGCGTGGTGCTGGCCAACGCGGGCATGGATATCGCCATGCACGACACCTACTACGTGGTGGCGCACTTCCATTACGTGCTGAGCCTGGGCGCCGTCTTCGGCATCTTCGCCGCCTTCTACTACTGGTTCGGCAAGATGACGGGCCGCGAGTATCCGGAGTGGGCCGGCAAGCTGCACTTCTGGGTCACCTTCATCGGCGTGAACCTGACCTTCTTCCCGCAGCACTTCCTGGGCCTGTCGGGCATGCCCCGGCGCTACATCGACTATCCCGACGCCTTTGCCGGCTGGAACGCGGTTTCCTCCTACGGCGCCTATATCGCCATCGCGGCCACGGCATTCTTCATCGTCATGACGCTCTACGTGCTCTTCGCCGGCCGCAAGGTGACGGCGGACAACTACTGGGGCGAGGGCGCGACGACTCTGGAGTGGACGGTCTCCTCGCCGCCGCCGTTCCACACCTTCAACGATCTGCCGCAGATCAGCGGAGGCAGCCACCACTGAGCCCGCAATTGAACGCCTGGGGGCTTCGTGATGCCGCTTCCGGGCCAGCGCGAAGGACGACTGAGTGAGTGACCTTTCACTTCGACTAGGTGCCGAGGGCACGGCTTTCTCCGGCGACGCCGGGGCCGTGCGCCGTGGCAGCGGTCAGGTCTCCGACTACCTTGCGCTGCTCAAGCCGCGGGTGATGAGCCTGGTGGTCTTCAGCGGATTCGCCGGGCTCTACGCGGCGCCGGGGGAAATCCATCCCTTCCTCGCGGCGGTGGCCGTGCTCTGCATCGCGGTGAACGCCGGGGCCGCCGGCGCCATCAACATGTGGTACGAGCGCGACATCGACGCGGTGATGGACCGCACCCGCGGCCGCCCGCTGCCGCGCGGCAAGATGGCCCCGCAGGAGGCGCTGGCCTTCGGCGTGGTGCTCAGTCTCTTCTCGGTCATGCTGATGGGCATGGCGGTGAACTGGGTGGCGGCGGGCCTGCTGGCGCTCGCCAACGCCTTCTACGTTTTCGTCTACACCATCTGGCTGAAGCGTCGCACGCCACAGAACATCGTCATCGGCGGCGCCGCCGGGGCCTTTCCGCCGATGATCGGCTGGGCGGCGGTGACCGGCGGGGTGGACCTGCACTCCATCGTGCTCTTCGCGCTGATCTTCTTCTGGACGCCGCCGCACTTCTGGGCGCTGGCGCTCTACCGCCAGGGCGACTACGCCAAGGCCAAGGTGCCGATGCTGCCGGTGGTCGCCGGGCGCGCGGCCACCAAGCGCCAGATCATGGCCTACAGCCTGCTGCTGGCGCCGCTGGGCGTGCTGCCGGCGCTGCTGGGCACCGCGGGCGTGGTCTACGGCGCGGTGGCGGCGCTGATGGGCGCCTTCTTCGTGCTGCTGGCCGGCGCGGTGCTGCGCAGCGAGGCGGGCCCGAAGGGCGACCGCATCGCCCGCCAGCTGTTCGGCTATTCGATCCTCTACCTCTTCGTTCTTTTCACCCTGCTGATCATCGACCGGGCGCCGGGCCTCAGCTTCCAGGCGAACGGGATCTTCGGGCTGCTGGGGTGATGGTCATGACCGGTGAAGACGAGAAAGAACGCCTGCGGCGCCAGCGCAAGAAGAACTGGGCGCTGCTGGCCGCCCTGATGGCTTTCGTCGTCATCGTCTACATCGTCTCGATCATCCGCATGGGCGGAGGCTGAGCATGGCGCAGCGCAAAGACACGAAGCAGCGCTCCAAGTCGAACCGGTTCCTGGGCCTGGCTCTGGTCGGCGTGGCCGCCGGCATGATCGGGGCGGCCTACGCCTCGGTGCCGCTCTACCAGCTGTTCTGCCAGGTCACCGGTTACGGCGGCACCACCCAGGTGGCCGAGGCGGCGCCGGAAACCGTCGGCGAGCGGGTCATCACCGTGCGCTTCAACAGCGACGTGGACCCGCAGCTGCCCTGGAGTTTCCAGCCGGTGCAGCGCGAGATGACCCTGAAGGTCGGCGAGTCCGGCCTGGCGTTCTTCCGCGCCCGCAACCTTGCGGCCCGCGCCACCGTCGGCACGGCGACCTTCAACGTGACGCCGCTGAAGGCCGGGCCCTACTTCAACAAGGTGCAGTGCTTCTGCTTCACCGAGCAGCAGCTCGCCGCGGGCGGCGAGGCCGACATGCCGGTCACCTTCTTCGTCGATCCGGAAATCGAGAACGATCCGAACCTGGCGGAAGTGGATACCATCACCCTGTCCTACACCATGTTCGTCGACGAGGACGCGCAGCGGGAGCTGGATGCCGAGCAGCAGCTCGGCCAGCTGCAGGCGCCCGCCGGCAGCGTGCAGGGCGAAGCAACGTCGGTGAACTGAGGGTTGAGTTTTTGCCGGGCCCGGGCAGCGGGCGCGGCGCGAGCAAGCGCCTGACGGCGGCAACGGCCGCCCCGGGCAGTGGAAATTGACAAGAGGTCTCCCAAGAGAACGTCGAGGGGACCGGCCGGAGCCAAAACGGCGATTTAGAGCGGGGAATGACCATGAGTGCTGGCCACGACCAACCGAACCATCCTTACCACCTGGTGGACCCGAGCCCCTGGCCTTTCGTGGGCGCGGTCTCCGCCGGCCTGCTGGCCGTCGGCATGGTGCTCTTCATGCACGACATCACCGGCTGGTTGCTGCCGGTCGGTATCCTGGCGGTGCTGGCGACCATGTTCCTGTGGTGGCGCGACGTCATCAAGGAAGCCGTGCACCAGGGCCACCACACCCGGGTGGTGCAGCTCGGCCTGCGCTACGGCATGATCCTCTTCATCGCCTCCGAGGTGATGTTCTTCGCCGCTTTCTTCTGGGCCTTCTTCGACGCCAGCCTGTTCCCGGACGAGGCCAAGCAGGTGGCGCGCAGCGAGTTCACCGGCGGCGTCTGGCCGCCGGCGGGCACCGAGGTCTTCGACGCCTTCCACCTGCCCTTCCTCAACACCATGATCCTGCTGCTGTCGGGCTGCACCGTGACCTGGGCGCACCACGCGCTGATCCACGGCGACCGCAACGGCCTGCTGCAGGGCCTGGCGCTGACCATCCTGCTGGGCATGCTGTTCACCGGCGTGCAGGCCTATGAGTACAGCCACGCGGCCTTCGGCTTCACCGACGGGATCTACGCCTCGACCTTCTTCATGGCGACGGGCTTCCATGGCTTCCACGTCATCGTCGGCACGATCTTCCTGATCGTCTGCTTCTTCCGCGCCTACGCCGGCCACTTCAAGCCGGACCACCACTTCGGCTTCGAGGCGGCGGCCTGGTACTGGCACTTCGTTGACGTGGTGTGGCTCTTCCTCTTCATCTGCGTCTACTGGTGGGGGGGCAACTGATCGCCCGCCGGACCATCACCTGCTGCCGCGGGGCCTCGCGCCCCGGCGGCGAATCTGAAGGGGCGCCGTCGTGACGGCGCCCCATTCCCATCAGGACCTGCCGCCGGAGCCGCCCTCGGCGGTCCTCACCGGCCTGCTGTGCCGCTGTCCGCGCTGCGGCAGGGGCAAGCTCTTCTCCGGCGTTCTCACTATCGCCGAGCGCTGCAATGTCTGCGGCCTGGACCTGCGCAAGCAGGACGCCGGCGACGGCCCGGCGGTCTTCGTCATCTTCTTTCTCGGGCTGATCTTCATGCCGCTGGTGTTCTGGGTGGAATTCTCCTTCGAGCCGCCCTGGTGGGTCCACATCGTCCTCTGGCCCCTCCCGGTGGTGGTCGTCGCCCTGGCGCTGCTGCGGCCCATGAAGGGCTTCCTGGTGGCCCAGCAGTTCCGCCACCACGCCAGCGACAGCGGCACGGTTGACTACGGCGAAGACGACCGATGAGCGCGCCTGAAAGCTTCGGCGGGGGCGGAGGCAAGCGGCGCTTCCGGCCGACCCTCTGGGCCACCGTCTTCACCATTCCCGCCCTCATCATCCTGCTGGGGCTCGGCACCTGGCAGGTGCAGCGCCTCTACGAGAAGGAAGAGCAGATCGTCCTCCGGCACGAGCGCTCGCAGCCGCCGGGCATGGAACTGCCGGCCGGTTTCCCCGATCCGGGCGCGCTGGAGTTCACCCGCGTGAACCTGAAGGGCCGCTTTCTCCACGACCAGGAGTTTTACCTGGGTGCCCGCACCGAAAGCGGGCGGGTCGGACTCAACGTCGTGACGCCCTTCGAGCTGGACGACGGCCGCACCCTTTTGGTGAACCGCGGCTGGGTGCCGGAGGCCAAGCGCGACCCCGCGACCCGTGCCGAAGGGCAGCTGGAGGGGGAGGTCGAGATCGCGGCCCTGCTGCGCACCGACGGCTGGAAGGGCATCGACTTCGCCAAGCCGCCCAACGAGCCGGAGGAGCGCTTCTACTTCTGGCTCGACCTGCCGGTCATGGCGGATTACGTGGACCGGCCGATCATCGAGGATATGTACGCCGACGCCGTGGAGTCCGACATTCCCGGCGGCCTGCCGATCGGCGGCCAGACCCGCATCCAGCTGAAGAACGACCACCTGGAATACGCCATCACCTGGTACTCCTTCGCCGTCATCCTGGCGGTGATCTACTTCCTCTTCCACTACCGCCGCGAAGAAGAGCCTTCCTCGGAGGCCTGAGCGGGCTGCTATCTTGATGTGGACCCGCCGGCGTGCCACCTAGAATGGGCGGCTTTGTCTGATGCTAGGAATGATCTCGCATGACTGCCTACGAAGAACTCGCCAAGAAATTCAAGCGCCTGCACGCCCTGCAGGAGGCCGCGGGCATGCTGGGCTGGGACATGTCGGCGATGATGCCGGCCGGCGGCGCCGAGGCGCGTACCGAGCAGCTGGCGACCTTGAGCGTCGTCTGCCATGAGATCCTGACCGACCCGAACCTGGATGAGCTCTTCGACAAGGCCTCGGCGGAGACCAAGGGCCTGGATTCCTGGACCCAGGCGAACCTGGCCGAAATGCGCCGGCGCTGGCTGCACGCCACCGCCCTGGAAAGCGACCTGGTGGAGGCGCTCTCCAAGGCCTGCAAGCGCTGCGAGATGATCTGGCGGAAGGCGCGGCCCAAGTCCGACTTCGCCGCCGTGCTGCCGGCCCTGAAGGAGGTGCTGAACCTGACCCGCCAGGCCGCGGCGGCCAAGGCCGAGCGCCTCGGCTGTTCGCTCTACGACGCGCTGCTGGACGAGTACGAGCCCGGCGGCAAGTCGGAACGCATCGACGCGGTCTTCACCGACCTCGCCGCCTTCCTGCCGGGCTTCCTCTCCGACGTGCTGGACCGCCAGGCCAAGCAGCCGGCGGCGCTGCCCCTGGAGGGCCCCTTTCCCCTGGACAAGCAGGAGGCCCTGGCCCGCAAGCTGATGGCCGCCGTCGGCTTCGACTTCGAGCACGGCCGCCTCGACGTCTCCCTGCACCCCTTCTGCGGCGGCGTGCCCGACGACGTGCGCATCACCACCCGCTACAACGAGGACGACTTCATGATCGCCCTCATGGGTGTGCTGCACGAGACCGGCCACGCCATGTACGAGCGCGGCCTGCCGGCGGAGTGGCGCCTGCAGCCGGTGGGCGAGGCGCGCGGCATGGCGATGCACGAGAGCCAGTCCCTCATGGTCGAGATGCAGGCCTGCCGCAGCCGCGAGTTCGTGGAATTCCTGGCACCGCTGGCGCGCGAGGCCTTCGGCGGCTCGGGCCCGGCCTGGCAGGCCGACAACCTGCTGCGCCACTACAACGAGGTGAAGCCGGACTTCATCCGCGTCGACGCCGACGAGGTCACCTACCCGGCCCACGTCATCCTGCGCTACCGCCTGGAAAAGGCGCTGATCGCCGGGGAGATGGAGCTGGAGGCCCTGCCGTCCGAGTGGAACAAGGGCATGCAGGAGCTCCTCGGCGTCACCCCGCCGGAGGACCGCCTGGGCTGCCTGCAGGACATCCACTGGTACGACGGCGCCTGGGGCTACTTCCCGACCTATACCCTGGGGGCCATGACCGCGGCCCAGCTCTTCGCCGCCGCCAAAAAGGCGCGGCCGGAAATCCCCGAGGCCCTCGGCAGGGGCGACTTCGCGCCGCTGATGGGCTGGCTGGCCGAGAACGTCCACGCCCAGGCCTCCTCGGCCGGCTTCGAGCAGATCCTGGAGAAGGCCACCGGCGAGCCCTTGAACCCGAAGATCTTCGAGGCCCACCTGAAGGCCCGCTATCTGCCCTAGTCTCGAGACCATGCCCTGAAAAGCGTGAAGGCCCGCCTTTCGGCGGGCCTTCTTCATTGCGGGAGGCGGGAAGGGCGCTCAGGCCGTCCCCTCACCATCCGGGGTCGCCGGCGGCGTCGCGCTGGCGACCGGCGGCTTGCGCTTGCCGCCCTTCGCCTTGGGCGCGTCGCCGGCGTCCTCCGGCTGCGCCTGCCCGTTACCGATGCTCTGCGACAGGCGGTGCAGCATGGTGTTGGGGTTTTCCTTGGCGTTGAAGCCCAGGTCGGTCAGCAGCTCGTCCACCAGGGGTGCCTGCATGCGGTAGTTCAGCAGCGACTGCACGATGTTGTCGGGCAGGCTGCCGCCGCCGCCCAGGTTGCCGCCGGCCTGCGCGCCGTTGCCGCCGCCGTTGGTGCCGGCGATGTTCGGCATCAGGCCGGCGCCGCCGGCCATGCCCTGGCCGAAGTCGATGACGCGGATGTCCTTGATCTTCTCGACCGCCTTCATTGAGGCCGCCATGACTTCCGGCATGACCTCGATCAGCGCCTTCTTCAGCTCCAGGGCGATGATGCGGTCGTCCAGCACGTTGCGCGCGGCGTTGATGGCCTCCTGGCCCTCGGCCTCCACCTGGTAGCGGGCGGCGTCGGCCTCGGCGGCGATCTTGGTCGCTTCCGAGTTGGCGCGCGCGGTGATCAGCGTCGCCTCGGCCTCGTCCTCGGAGGCGGCGCGCTCGGCCTCGGCGGCCACGGTCACGCCGACCGCGTTCTTCTCCGCCTGTTCGCGGGCAGCGACGATGGCCACGGCCTTCTGGCGCTCGGCCTCGGCGACGCGGGCCACGGTCTTCACCTGTTCCTCCTCGCGCACGGCGGTGGCGCGGGCCTTGTTCGCCTCGGCGGCGGCCAGCGACTCCTCCTGCGACTTGGTGGCGACGGTGATGGCCTTGTCCTGGCGCGTCAGCTCGACGTCGCGGTCGGACTCGATCTGCTTGCGCTCGACGGCCAGCCGGGTCTGGATCGCGGCCTCCTCTTCCAGGCGCTTGGCCTCGGCTTCCTTCTGCGCCGTCTGGGCGCGGGTCTCGGCCGCGTAGTTGGCGACGTTGCGCTCGGTATTCAGGCGCGCGTAGTCCTTCTCCTGACTGATCTCATAGGCGCGCTGGTCGGCCTGCAGATTGCGCTGCTCGATGGCGATGCGCGTTTCCTGCTCGATCTCGTTGCGCTCCTTCTTCTTGTGCTGGGTGATCTCGGTCAGGCGCGTCAGGCCCTCGGCGTCGAAGGCGTTGTTGGGGTTGAAGAACTCGGACGACGTCTGGTCCAGGGTGGTCAGGGAGACCGACTCCAGCTCCAGGCCGTTCTGCTCCAGATCGCCGGAGACCGAGTTCTGGACCTTCTGCACGAAGTCGGTGCGCTTTTCATGCAGGTCGTTGAGGTTCATCTGGGCGGCGACGCCGCGCAGGGCATCGACGAACTTGGCCTCCACCAGGTCGCGCAGCTGCTCACCATCCAGGGTGCGCTCGCCCAGGGTCTGGGCGGCCAGCGCGATGGACTCGCGGTTGGGCTTCACGCGCACATAGAATTCGACGCCGATGTCGACGCGCATGCGGTCCAGGGTGATCATGGCCGCCTCGCGCTGGCGGTTCACCTCCAGGCGCAGGGTGCGCAGGTTGACCCAGGTGATGTCGTGCAGCACCGGCAGCTTAAGGGCGCCGCCGTCCTGGATGACGCGCTGTCCGCCCAGGCCGGTGCGTACGAAGGCCAGGTCCTTGGGTGCGCGGACGTAGAGCTTGGCGAAGACGATACCGATGACGATGATGACGACGGCAGCAAAGCCGCCCAGATAGATGCTTTCCATCTCACTTCTCCCCTTCCTTCATGAAACCGAATGTCAGTCTTTCAGGCTGTCCGGCGGCGCAATGACGTCGAAGAGCGATCTTCGGTGGCTCACCAGCAGCACCTGCTCGTCCTGTTGGAAGCGCTTGCCGCGCCGGGAGGCGCGCACGCGCACGAAATGCGTATTGCCGTGGGTGTCCGAGACCTTGGCTTTGCCCGGCGTGCGCCGGGTCACGGGCCCCAGGGTGATGACGGCGATGCGCCCGACCAGATCGTCGTTGCCGGTGGCGTAGGTTTCCTCGCGCGGCATGACGCGGGCGAGACCGCGGCTGGTCAGGCGCGTCGCCGGAATGGCCAGCGCCAGGGCCGCCGGAGCGGCCAGGACCGAAGGCAGCAGGAAGCCGAAGGTGCCGCGCATGGCCAGCTGCAGGCCGTAGCCGCCCAGGGTGAAGACCCCGAGGAAGGCCAGCAGCAGCACCAGGAAAGGCACGCGCCCGACGTTCAGCCAGCCCAGGGCCTCGCCCAGCAGCGAGCCTTCCGCCTCCGGCGCTTCGGTGTCGAAGTCCGGCAGGAAGTCGTCGATCAGGTCGGAGAGGCCGAGGCCCATGAGCAGGCTCAGCGTCTCCACCCCGGCGATGGCCAGGGTCAGGACCATGGTCACCAGAAACGGGTCGTTCTGGTCGGCGAAGAAGAACTCGGCACCGTTCATGGCAAGCACTCCCTTGCGTTGCGGGTTGGTCCGTTGTGGTCAGGCCCGCCCAGTCGGGGGCGGCGGTTCCTCCCCCGGCGTGGCGGCCGGGGGAGGGGCCGGTGGGCTTGGTCAGCCCTCGCCCCTGAGGCGCGCCTTGTGGCGGGCGAGGCGTTCCTGGATGGCGTTCTGGCGGTGCAGTTCAGCCAGGTCTTCCAGGTCGCGGTTGCTGATGTGGCTCTCCTCGCCTGGCAGGCCGGTGAACTTCTCGCCCAGGCGCTGGGCCGCGTCCATGGCGGCGGAGGCCTTTCCCTGCGCCTTGGTGCCGGCGCCACCGCCGCCGTCGCCGCCGGCCGGTGCGGCGGCCTTCAGGTCGCGCAGCCGGCTCTGCGCTTCGCGGCGGCTGGCCTGCAGGGCGGCCAGGGAATCGGTCAGCTTGGCGACCTCCTCGTCGGCCTCCGCCACGGTGCGCTCCAGGAGGGCGAGCTGGTTTTCGATGTCCAGCTGGCGGCCGACGCCGGCCTCGGCGAGGTCGTCCTTCTCCTCCTTCACGGCCAGGGCGATCTTCTCGCTCAGCGAGTCGTGCTCCTGCTGCAGCTCCGCCATGCGGCGTCGCGCGTTGTGCTTGGTGGCTTCATGTTTGCCGACCTCGCTGCGCACCTCCTTCACCGCGTCGTCGATGTCGCGGATCGCCTGTTCCATCATGGGAACGGAGGCGGCCTGCTCGGCCTGCTCGATGGCGTTGTGGGTCAGTCCGGCGACCAGGCGGGTGATACGGGTCAAAAGAGTTTCCGGCATGACTTGCTCCCTTCTTATGCTGTGACGGCTCAGGAGGTCTTCGGACAGTTCGGTCCGCATGATGAAGACCCAGTCCCCGTCGAGATGGCAGAGCTCTGCGCTGCCGACCAAGAACTCGCCCGCGGCATAGGCGGTGATCGTGCAAGGCACCACCACCCGCCCGGCCAGGGTGGAGAGGGACACGGCATCGACCGCCTTCATCGAAAAGAGGTGACGGTCGAAGGGCACCGGCCCCTCAGCGTCGAGATGCGGCGCGACTACCGCCTTCCGACAGAGACGGGCGATGTGCTTGAGGCACAGCACGGCCGTCTGGGCCGGCAGGTCGAAGCGATCTCGCAGGCGGCTGTAGTAGAGGCGGTGCAGGCGGACCTGGTCGGTCACCCCGGCATCGAAGACCTTCTGGCTCAGCCAGTTGGCCGCCTCGGCGTAGCGTTCCGCGTAATCCCGCAGCTGCTTGGCCTGTTCGGCGGTCGGGTGCAGCTGCAAAATCGCTTCGGTAGAATGCATCACTTACTCCACGCTTCATGGTTATATAAGGGCATAATTTGTCCTTTCGTCAAGGGACAGAATATGACCTTTGAAGGCGGCTGTCGTGTTTTTTGAGTTCTGATCCTCTAAAATCGGCGGAAATCAGGGGTTTTTAGGAGGAGCGGAAGCGGCGAAAAAGCGTCCCAGGATTGTTGATTCCTTCAGGACGATCGCGAAAAGGGCGTAATTTTCCCAATTCGATCCTCTCCGCCCGGCTTCGGGCGGATCCTGGAAATAGCCAGCGGCGAGCCGCTGAACCCGAAGATATTCGAGGCCCGGCTGAAGGCCCGCTACCGGGCATAATCAATTGATTTAGACGGATTTTCCGGCGGCGTTTATGGATTCTCAACCCTGATTGAACCGGCGCCGGACTCTCCGCGACCCATGGGCAACCAACTCATAGGGGAAGTGGAGAGAGAAGATGTTCAATCACCCTGTTTCCGGGGGCCTCAGGGCCTCCATTCTGGCCCTCGGCGTCGCCGGGGCCCTCAGCGGGTCCCTGGCCGGCGCCGCCCAGGCGGAGGAGCCGGGCCTGGTCGACCAGATGGCCTCCCAGCTCGCCGCGCGCAGCGACTCCTTCGCCGCCACCACGGCCGGCCTCAACGTGGTGCCGATCAAGATGGCAGGGTCCTGCCCGCGCGCCTTCATGCTGCAGGTCAACCTCGGCGCCCAGTCGCCGGGCACCCTGTCCTACCAGATCGAAACCCTGGACGGCCGTACCTCGCAGGTCTTCAAGACCCGGGCCGGCGCCCGGGAGGACGGCCTGTTCGGCGCCCGCGTGGAGCACATGGTCGCCCTGGCGAAGCTCGAGGACGGCGAAACCGACCCCTCGCTGGTGAAGTTCGACAACCCGACGCGTCCGGCGGCCGAAGCCGAGGCGGAGTCCGAGCCCGGCTTCTTCGAGCGCCTGTTCGGCGTCGAGCCGGCCGCCGACCCCTCCAAGGGTCTGCGGGAGCAGAGCTTCAGGGTCAAGATCGTGGCGCCCAACGAGATCGCCTCGACCTTCGATCAGGTCAGCGTGACTTGCGAGGACAAGGTGCTGCGTCATACCGCGGCGGCCGAGAGCCAGCGCGACGGCCGCGACTCGTCGGGCCGGGACCGGGACAGGCCGGGCCGGGATTCGTCGAGCGGCGGTTCGGGCAGCGGTTCGGGCGGTGCTTCGGGCGGCGGCACGGATGCTTCGGGCGGCACCATCGACTGACGAAAGCCCGCGCGACAGTGGAAGGGATGGGAAGGCCTGCCTAGCGGCGGGCCTTTTCCTCTTGGCGGTTGTGACAATCAGGGGACAAGGCCGACTCCCGGGGTTGCGTGTTGAACCGGGAATCCCTCCCGGGCGACCTACCGGACAGCACCAGTGGTTCCGTTACCCATTCGTCTTCACGAGAGGAGTAGGACCATGTCACGCCGCATTTCCTTTGCCGCCATCTCGGCGGCCGTGCTTGCCGTCAGCCTGCCCGCTGCGCCGAGCCGGGCCGCGGACTTCTACGACGTCCGGGTGGACTCCGTGATCACCCAAAAAATCATCGTCCAGAGCAACGGCAGCAGCTATCACCGCATGGCGCCGTTGTCGAACCTCATCGCCAACCTTCGTGTCGAGCTGGACACCGGGGCTTCGGGCCGGATCAAGTGGTTCACCGCCTGGCTCGGGCTCGGCCGTGAAGGCCTGGCCGAGCAGTACTGGCCGGAGTGGCGCGAAGACGGCTATCACAAGTCCTTCGACCCCCGGCCCAAGTCCTGGTCGGGGACGGTGCCTGTTGCGGTCCCCGAATCCTCCCTTCAGCAGTTCGCCCTGGGGCAATGCAACTATCAGGCCCAGACGCTGCGGGATCAGGGCCTGTCGAATACGGCGATCTTTGCCCAGGACCGGCCCATCGAACTCGCCGTGGTCGCGCATCTCGATCATGAGATGACCGGCCCCAGCGGCAACCCGATCATTGAAGGCATCGGTGGCTGGCCAGCCTACAAGAAGATCAAGCTGGTCTGTCAGAAGTGGCCGGGCGCGGTAGGCCCCCAGGCCGGCGACTCCCTGGACAGCGTGCCGCCGGTGGTGGAGAAGGCGTCGCTGACCCTTCTGGAGCGCTCCGGCATCTCCGGTGTCTGCAAGGTCATCCTGTCGGGTGTCATCGAGACGTCGCTGCCCAACACCGAGGTCAGGTTCCGCTACAAGGACGACGACGGGCACCAGAGCGACGTGCACGAGGTGGTCACCGACCACGCCGGCATCGCGATGTTCGATCACCACTACGACATTCCCAACAACCCGGAGGGCGGCGAGAGCGGCAGGATTCGCATCGTCGGCGTCAGCCATCCCTTCGAATCCAAGAAGCGGTCCTACGATATGGACTGCAGCGAGCCGGCGGCCACCGGCTTTCAGGCCCTCCTGCCGCCGACTCTGGACATCGACGTGGTGCCCCTGGAGAAGGTCATGGTCGGCCAGCAGCTCTGCGTCAGCAAGGTGCGGATCAACGGCAAGATCACCGGCCGCGGCCCCATGTCCGGCTATGCCGCCTTCGTCGGCGACCACAACTACATCTCGCCGCCGCAGGCCTACGAGGTGGATCAGGGCGATATCGTCCTCATCGGCGCCGACCGGGAGCTGGACTGGACGACGGACCCGCAAAGCACCTTTGCGACGGGGCCGACGCCGGCGGGGCAGGCGAAGTCTCAGACCATCGACATCGGCTTCAACGTCACCGGTGAAAGCAACGCCATCGTCGCTTCCCTGCCCAAGAAGGGCTACGCCTTCACCTGCGTCTTCCCGACCGTGAACCCCGCCGTGGTGGGCGGCAACGGGGGCCTGGCCGTCCAGCCCCGCCCGCAGGACGGGGCCGCTCCCCAGGCCGCCCCCCAAGCCCCGGCGCAGCTTGCCCTGACGGCGCCCCTGCCGGACCTGAAGATCCAGCAGGCCAGGCCGGGCAAGAACGGGAACCGGCTGCGCGTGCGCGTGGTTAACGGCGGTGCGGGGACGGCCGGCGCCAGCAAGCTGATGGCGGTCTACCGGCGGGGCGGCAAGAACGTCGTCCGCACCGTCCCGGTGAAGGCCCTGAAGGCCGGCGCCAAGACCGTCGTGGTGGTCGATTTCGGCCTGCCCGTGGAGGATGCCGAGCGCATCAGCCTCACGGTCGACGCTCCCGACCAGGTCAAGGAGCTGAACGAGCAGAACAACAAGCTGCAGTTCAAAGGTTAACGCTCCAGTCCAGACCCTGATCCCCGGGCCCATCACCCGGGGCCGGGAAAGGGGGTGCCGCGGGTTGCGGCACCCCCTTCGCCGTGTCTAGATTAGCCTTTCCGCGAAGGGAACCCATGGACCGCTGGCGATGAAGTACGTTTCCACCCGGGGCGAGGCCCCGGAGCTCTCCTTTGACGAGGTCCTGCTGGCCGGGCTGGCCCGCGACGGCGGGCTCTATCTGCCCGCAAGCTGGCCGGAGTTCTCGGCCGAGGAGATCCGCGGTTTCGCCGGCAAGCCCTATGCCGAGGTCGCCTTCGCGGTGATCAAGCCCTTCGTCGGCGGCGCCATCTCCGACGGCGATCTGAAGGGCATCCTGGAAGAGACCTACGCCGGCTTCGACCATGCCGCCGTCGCGCCCCTGAAGCAGCTCGACGAGCGCACCTGGCTCATGGAACTGTTCCACGGGCCGACGCTGGCCTTCAAGGACTATGCCCTGCAGCTCCTGGGGCGCCTCTTCGACCACCTGCTGGCCGAGCGCGGCGAGCGCGTCACCATCGTCGGCGCCACCTCCGGCGACACCGGCTCGGCGGCCATAGAGGCCTGCCGCGACCGCGCCCAGATCGACGTCTTCATGCTGCACCCCAAGGGCCGCGTCTCCGAGGTGCAGCGCCGCCAGATGACCACGGTGCAGGCGCCCAACGTCTACAACATCGCCCTGGAAGGCACCTTCGACGACTGCCAGGACCAGGTGAAGGCGATGTTCAACGACCTCGCCTTCCGCGACGACGTGAACCTCTCGGCGGTGAACTCCATCAACTGGGCGCGCATCATGGCCCAGATCGTCTACTACTTCGTGGCCGGGGTGGCCCTGGGCGCGCCCGAGCGCGCCGTCGCCTTCTCGGTGCCGAGCGGCAACTTCGGCAACATCTTCGCCGCCTACGGGGCCGGGCGCATGGGCCTGCCGGTGGCCCAGCTCATCGTCGGCTCCAACAAGAACGACATCCTGACCCGCTTCTTCGAGAGCGGCAGCATGAAGATCACCGGGGTCAGCCCGACCATCTCGCCGTCGATGGACATCCAGGTCTCCTCCAACTTCGAGCGCCTGCTGTACGACGTGCTGGACGGCGACGGCGGCCAGGTGCGCCGCGTCATGCAGAGCTTCCGCCAGTCCGGCGAGTTCGCCGTCAGTCCCGCGCAGCTGCAGCGCCTGCGCCGCCTCTTCGATGCGCAGCGCTTCGACGACGAGCAGACCTCTGCGGAGATCGCCGCGCGCCTCAAGTCCTGCGGCGAGCTGCTGGATCCGCACACGGCCATCGCCACGGCGGCCGCGCGCGCCGAGGTCCGCCCGGAGATCGCCGCCGTGGTCGCCCTGGCGACCGCCCATCCGGCGAAGTTCCCCGACGCGGTGGAGAAGGCCTCGGGCCGGCGTCCCGGGCTGCCGCCGCGCCTGGCCGACCTCTACGACCGCGAGGAACGCTGCGTGGCTCTGCCGAACGATCTCGTTGCCCTGCAGGACTACATCCGCAGCCAGCGGCAGGACCCGCCACAACGTCAGAAGGGCGCCGCATGAGCGTACCCACGAGCGTCCCCACGAGCGTTCAGGTCACGCGGCTGCCCTCCGGCCTGACGGTCGCCACCGACACCATGCCGGATGCGGCCACGGTGTCTCTGGGCGCCTGGGTCGGGGCCGGCACGCGCCAGGAGACGCCGGAGGTCAACGGCATCGCCCACCTGCTGGAGCACATGGCCTTCAAGGGCACCGAGCGGCGCTCGGCCCAGGACATCGCGGTGGAGATCGAGGCCGTGGGCGGGCACCTGAACGCCTATACCAGCCGCGAGAACACCGCTTTCTACGCCAAGGTGCTGTCCGAGGACGCGCCGCTGGCCCTCGACATCATCGCCGACATCCTGCAGCACTCCACCTTCCTGGAGGAAGAGCTGGAGCGCGAGCGCGCGGTGGTGCTGCAGGAGATCGGCCAGGCCTACGACACGCCCGACGACATCGTCTTCGACCATTTCCAGGAAACCGCCTATCCCGACCAGGCCCTGGGCCGCCCGGTGCTGGGCGAGAGCCGCACGGTCAGCGCCCTCAAGCGGGAATCGCTCTGGGACTACCTGCGCGGCCACTACGGCCCGGAGCAGACGGTGGTGGCCGCCGCCGGCCAGGTCGAGCACGACCGCTTCGTCGACATGGTGGCCGGCGCTTTCACCCACGAGGGTTTCCAGAGCAACGGCGCGACCGACCCGGCCGACTACCGCGGCGGCGATCGGCGCGAGGCCCGCGATCTGGAGCAGGTTCACCTGCTGCTCGGCTTCGACGGGGTCGGCTACCTGGACGACGACTACTACGCCATGAACCTGCTCTCCATGCTGTTCGGCGGCGGCATGTCCTCGCGGCTGTTCCAGGAGGTGCGCGAGAAGCGTGGCCTGGTCTACTCGATCTATTCCTTTCACTCGGCTTTCGTCGACGGCGGCATCTTCGGGCTCTACGCCGGCACCGGCAGCCGCGAGGTGAAGGAGCTGGTGCCGGTGGTCTGCGACGAGCTGGCCAAGTTGACCGGCGAGGTGAGCCCCGAGGAGCTGGAGCGCGCCCGCGCCCAGGTGCGCGCCTCCCTGCTGATGAGCCGCGAGCGCTCCAGCTCGCGCGCCGAACAGTTGGCCCAGCAGATCCTGATCTACGGCCGCCCGCAGCCGCTCGACGAGGTGCTGGAGAAGATCGCGGCGGTGACGCGCGAGGACGTGCTGCGTGTCGCCGCACGCCTGCTGGCCAGCCGCCCCACCTTGACCGCCATCGGCCCCCTGAAACACCTGGAGAGCGCCGAGCGCATCGCCGCGCGCTTCGGCTGAAGAGGAGGGGCGGGCCATGCTGTTCACGGTCTTCCGCGGCGAGAGCCCGCAGGCCATACGACTCGAAGGGCCGCGCGTCTTCCTGGTGCCGCCGCGCATGAGCGACTGGAAGGCCTGGGCCGGCCTGCGCGAGGAGAGCCGCGGATTTCTGACGCCCTGGGAGCCGACCTGGCCGCACGACGCGCTGGGCCGCCACGCCTTCCGCCGCCGCCTGCGCGCCTATAACCAGGAATGGCGCCAGGGCACCGGCTTCAGCTTCCTGGTCTACCGCCTCTCCGACAGCACGCTGATGGGCGGGGTCACCCTCTCCAACGTGCGCCGCGGCGTCGCCCAGGCCGCGAGCATGGGGTATTGGATCGGCGAGCGCTTCGCCCGCCAGGGCTTCATGAGCGAGGCGGTCTCGGCCGTCGTCGAGTTCGCCTTCGAGGAACTGGCCCTGCACCGGGTCGAGGCCGCCTGCCTGCCGCACAACGACGCCAGCCGCAGCCTGCTGCTGAAGGTCGGCTTCCGGCAGGAAGGCTATGCCCGCCAGTACCTGCGCATCAACGGCAAGTGGCAGGACCACCTGCTGTTCGAAATGCTGCGCGACGACCCCAGGCTTTAGGGCCCCGGCTTTAGCGCTGCGTCCCTCTGGAAGACCCCTTCCCAAAGAAGGGAAGACCCCTACCTTAAGTGAAAGTGTCCGGGATCCTGGGGTTCCGGATGGCGCGTTCGAAAAAGGAAGGTGGAACGATGGCCGCAAGCAAACCCGAGCCGCTCAAGGACGCCAGCCACCTCTACGAGGTCGAGCGGCGGCAGTATCACCTGCAGCGCCCGGGCTTCAGGATCAGCGAATTGCAGTTGGGCCCGACGCAGAGCGTGCCCTGGCACAGCCACACGCACATCACCGATACCTTCTACGTGATCGAAGGAAGACTCCGCTTGTTTCTCCAGGGACCCAAGGAAGAAGTGCTGCTCGGGCCCGGGGAAACCTATGCCGTGCCGCCGGGACGGCCGCACCTGGTCACCAACGGCGGTGACGGCTCGATGACCATTCTCGTCCTCCAGGGCGTCGGCGAATACGACTACGTCCCGCTGGTTTGAGACCGGACCTCGGGGCCGGACGAAGGGGGCCGCCTTCCTGCATCCTGCACGCCGAGGTTATTCCTCGGGCAGGCCTACCTGCCGCAGGGCCGCCGCATAGCGTTCCCTGTCGTTTTCGCCAGCGTAGGCGACCTGGCCATAGACATCTCTCTTGATCGAGCTTTCCGGCGTCAGCCGCAGCACCTCTGCGATGGCGCTGCGCGCCTTTTCCATTTCTCCGAGCCCGGCATGGCAGGCCGCGAGGAAGCGCAGGGCCGGCGTGAAATTGGGGCGCTCCCGCAAGGCCTGCTCTTCACAGGCAACCCCCTCGGTATAGCGTTCCGCCGCAAAATGCGCGATCGCGGCGAAGTGGAGGTATGAATAGTTGAACGGATCGCGCGGACTCATGCGGATCGCCAAGTCCACGGCTTCGATGGCCGCATCGGGCTGGCCCCCGAGGGCAAGCGCCGCCGCCATGTTGCCGTGCGCGAGGGCAAAGTTCTCGTTCAACTCGATCGCCCGGCGATACCAGGCGATGGCCTCGTCGTACCTGCTGGTGAAACAGACGATATAGCCGACCGAGAAATAGCCCCAAGGTTCATCGTCGTCCAAGGCGACCGCGGTCTGTGCGATCTCGCGGGCGCTGGACAGGGTTGTGTCTATGTCACCGCCGAAGAACACCATGCGGGCCTCGGCAAATGCCAGCACACTGTGCGCCTTCGCATAGTTGGGGCTGAGCGCAACGGCCTGCCGCAGGAGCTGCCGCGCCTCCTCGTTGTCGCCCTTGGTGAAGCGCCCCAGGTGCCAGAGGCTTCGTATGACACAGCCCCAGGCATCCAGGCTCTCAGGGGGCTTGCTTTGGATACGCAGGTTCTCGGCGGCGTAGAGCTGGGGCTCGATCGCGCCGACGACCCGCTGCGTGATCTCGTCCTGCACCGCGAAGATATCCTCCACCTGCCGGTCGTAGCGCTCCGCCCAGAGGTGATTCCCGGTCTCCCCATCGATCAGCTGCGCGGCGATCCGCAAGCGGTTGCCGGCCTTGCGCACGCTGCCCTCGAGGACATAGCGCACGCCGAGTTCCCGTGCGACCTGGCGTACGTCGGGTGATTTTCCCTTGTAGGAGAAGGTCGAATTGCGCGCGATCACGAAGAACCAGCGCAGTTTCGACAGGGCCGTGATGATGTCCTCCGACATGCCGTCGGCGAAGTAATCCTGCTCCGGGTCTCCGCTCATGTTGTCGAAGGGCAGAACGGCGACGGAAGGCTTGTCGGAGGTTTTCGCCGCCGGTTCGGGCGGTGGCGCTTGCTGCGATGCGCTTTCGTCTGCCGTGTCGGGGCCCACGGCGAAACAGCGGACGGGCCGGGTGATGTTCTTGACGGCAACCTCTCCCAGGTCGTGGAGCGCGATTGCCATGCGGTCGCGCACCTGGTCGCGCGCCGCGCGCGAGAGGCAGATGCCGCCCGGCCTTGCCAGGCCCTCGATGCGCGCGGCCACGTTCACGCCGTCGCCGAAGACGTCATCGTCCTGGATGATCACGTCGCCCAGGTTGACGCCGATGCGAAACTCTATGCGCCGGGCTTCCGGAACCGGGCCGTTGCGCTTGCCCATCGCGTCTTGAAACGCAAGCGCGCACTGCACGGCGTCGACGACGCTGGCGAACTCCGCGAGCAGTCCGTCGCCCGTCGTCTTGACGACGCGTCCGCGGTGTTCGGCGATGCAGGGCTCGATTGCCTCGGAGAGATGGGCTGTCAGGGCGGCCAGCGTACCCTCTTCATCCTCGCCCATCAGCCGGGAGTATCCCGCCACGTCGGCGGCCAGGATCGCAGCCAGCCTTCTTTGAACGCGTCCCTCGGCCATTTTCCGGTACTCCCCGGGATGGAGTCTATGGCCGGGGAGGGAGGAAGTCTATGAGAGCGCGCGGCGGCGGACGGGCGTCAATCTGCGCCCTCGAGCCCGGTCGCGGAAAGGCCCGCTCTCAGCCGAAAACCGGGTCTCCTGCCGCGCATGGCGAAGATTGCGGATGACTACGCGTGGCCGGCGTCGCCGGAGAGCATGGAGACGTCGATGCCCAGCTTGGCGATGGCGCGTTCCCACTTGTTGTCGAGGGACTCGTCGAAGACTAGGTCTTCGTCCGGGGCGACGTGCAGCCAGCCGTTGGCCTGGATCTCGGAGTCGAGCTGCCCCGGCCCCCAGCCGGCGTAGCCCAGGGCCAGCAGGCTGCGGCGCGGGCCCTGGCCGTGGGCGATGTCGCGCAGGATGTCCACCGTCGCCGTCAGGGCCACGGTCTCGTCCACCTGCAGGGTGCTGTCCTGGCGGTACTCGCCGGAATGCAGCACGAAGCCGCGGCCGGATTCCACCGGGCCGCCGAAGTGCACGCGGATTTCCTCGTCGATGGTCGGCGGGCCGATGCCGAGCTGGGTCAGCAGGTCGGGGAAGGTGATGGCCCCGACCAGGCGGTTGATGACTAGGCCCATGGCGCCCTCGGGATGATGGGCGCAGACATAGATGACGCTGCGCGCGAAGCGGGAATCGCGCATGCCGGGCATGGCGATCAGCAGCTGGCCGGTCAGGTATTCTTCGTCCTGCATCACCCAAGAATCTAGCGGTCCGGCGCGATCCCCACAATGGCCGCGCGGGTGTTTTTTCGGGGACCCGGCGCCCGGCGGCAATGCACCGCGGGACTCCGGGGCTTTCCGGCGGGTTATCGGGGCTATACTGGGGACACACGTTGTCGTGAGACCCCCACGGCCGGGGCTGGATATTCCGGGCCCAGCCGTCTATATGCCGGGGGTCGGCCCCTTTCGGCGGAAGCGGTTGTTGATTAACTATTTGAAAAATAGAACTTTTGCTGCGGCTCTCCTGGCCGGATTCCTGGCTTTTGGGGGCGCGCTTGCCCTGGCGCCCCAGAACGGGGTCGCCGCGGCCAGCGGCTGGGCCGAGGAGGAGCAGGGCCGCCTGCGCCTGATCAGCGCCCAGCAGTCGCTGGCCGGCGAGGCTGTCGACCTGGGCCTGGAGTTCGACCTGCAGCCGGGCTGGAAGATCTACTGGCGCTCGCCGGGAGACGCCGGGCTGCCGCCGCGGGCCGACTGGAGCGGCTCGGAGAACCTGAAGCAGGCGGAGATCGCCTGGCCGGTGCCGCACCGCTTCTCCCTCTTCGGGCTGGAGACCTTCGGCTACGGCGACCAGATCGTGCTGCCGGTCCGGGCCCTGGCCGAGCGCCCGGGCGAGCCGTTGCAGCTGCGCGCCAAGGTCGACTACCTGCTCTGCGAAGAGATCTGCATTCCCTACACGGCCGAGCTCAGTCTCGACCTGCCGGCGGGCGAGGGCGCGCGCACGCCGCAGGCCTTCCTCATCGAGAGCTTCCGCGGCCAAGTGCCCGGCCTCGGCGCCGAGCGCGGCCTCGGCATCACCAATGTGACTCTTACCGGTTCACTGGAGGCACCTCGCCTGCAGGTGACCGCGCGCTCCGAACGGCCTTTCCAGGCGCCGGACCTGCTGGTCGAGGGGCCGCCGGGCTTCACCTTCGGCGTGCCGGAGGTGAGCCTCAGCGACGGCGGCAAGCAGGCGAGGCTCAGCGTCGCCGCCACCACGGTGCTGCCCGACAAGGTGCTGGAGGGCAAGGCGGTGACTGTCACCGTCACCGACGGGCCGCGCGGCATCGAGAAAGACGCCGTGGCGCAGTTCCTGACGCCGCCGGCCCCGCCGGCGCCCAGCCTGGCGGCCTTCGCCGGCCTGCTGGGCCTGGCCCTGCTCGGCGGCCTGATCCTCAACCTCATGCCCTGCGTTCTGCCGGTGCTCTCCATCAAGCTGCTCTCGGTGGTGCAGCAGGGCGGGCGTGAGCGCGGCGCCGTGCGCCTCAGCTTCCTGGCCTCGGCGGCCGGCGTGATCTTCTCCTTCCTGGTGCTGGCCAGCCTGGCGGTGGCGCTGAAGGCCACCGGCCTGGCGGTGGGCTGGGGCATCCAGTTCCAGCAGCCGCTGTTCCTCAGCGCCCTGGCCCTGGTCATGACGCTCTTCGCCTATAACCTCCTGGGCTTCTTCGAGGTGCCGCTGCCCGGCTTCGTCGGGCGCCTGGCCGCGACCGGGACCGGCCACGAAGACCACAGCCTCTTGGGCAACTTCGCCACCGGCGCCCTGGCGACCCTTATGGCGACGCCCTGCTCGGCGCCTTTCCTCGGGACCTCCGTCGGCTTCGCCCTGGCGCGCGGCGCGCTGGAGATCTACCTCATCTTCACCGCCCTGGGCCTCGGCCTGGCGCTGCCCTACCTGCTGGTGGCCGCGGCGCCGCGGCTGGTCGCCTGGCTGCCGCGCCCGGGCCATTGGATGGTGACCCTGCGCCGCGTCCTGGGGCTGCTGCTGGCGGCCACGGCGGTGTGGCTGCTCAGCGTGCTGGCCGCCCAGGTGGGCGCGCTGGCCGCGCTGCTGACCGGCGGACTGCTGCTCGGCCTGGGGCTGGTGCTGTGGAAAGGCCCCAAGCTGATGGCGCAGAACCGCTTCGCGACCTCGGCGCTGGCGGTCGTCCTGGCCCTGGCCGCCTTCGCGCTGCCGGCCGGACTCAAGAGCGATCTGCCCGGCGGACCGGGGCCCCGGCAGACGGCGGCGAACGATCTGGCCTGGCGGCCGCTGGACGCGGCGGCCATTCCGGGGCTGGTGGCCGAAGGCCGGGTGGTCTTCGTCGACGTCACGGCCGACTGGTGCATCACCTGCCAGGTGAACAAGAAGCTGGTGCTGAACAGCGACAGCGTCGCCGCCCTGTTGAGCGATCCCTCTGTGGTGCGCATGCGCGGCGACTGGACCCTGCCGAGCGACGCCATTTCCAGCTATCTCGCGAGTTTCGGGCGCTACGGCATCCCCTTCAACGCGGTCTACGGCCCCGGCGCGCCGGAGGGGCTCGCCCTGCCGGAATTGCTGAGCCAGGACGCGGTCACGGCCGCCTTCGGGCAGGTGCGCCGCGCCGAAACCGCCGCCCGCGTCCCGCAAACCTTGGAATAGGGCCGCCGCCGCTCTATCTTTCTGGGCAGCGCCGGGTCCTCCGGCGCGCGACATCCGAAAAGGGGCCTCCGGTCCCGGCAATCAAGAGACAGAGCTCCCCGACTGGGTAGGGGGCGGAATTTTCAGGGGACACTCATCATGACGATTCAGGTTGGCGACCGCATTCCCAGCGCGACCCTGCGCTACAAGACAGACGAAGGCATTCAGGAGATCACCACCGACGAGATCTTCGGCGGCAAGAAGGTCGTGCTCTTCTCGCTGCCGGGGGCCTTCACCCCGACCTGCTCGGCCAAGCATCTGCCGGGCTTCGTGGACAAGGCCGGCGAGTTCAAGGGCAAAGGCGTCGACAGCATCATCTGCATGTCGGTGAACGACGCCTTCGTCATGGACGCCTGGGGCAAGGACCAGAACGTCGGCGACAAGGTGCAGCTGCTGGCCGACGGCAACGGCGACTTCGCCAAGGCCCTGGGGCTGGAGCTGGACGCCACCGGCGTCGGCCTGGGCATCCGCGCCCAGCGCTTCGCCATGGTCGTCGAGGACGGCGTGGTGAAGACGCTGAACGTCGAAGAGCCCGGCGCCTTCGAGGTGTCGAGCGCCGAGTCCATGCTGGCCGCGCTGTAACGCCGGACACCGCGCAGAACAGCGGCGGCGGCTCCTTCCTGGGGCCGCCGCTTTGCTTTTGCCGGCTTCGCGGCGCCCGAAAGGGCGCCGTCATCCGTTGCGGTAGACATAGCTGTAGCCGTTGATGGCGGGAACGCCGCCCAGGTGCGCGTAGAGGACCTTGGCGCCCGCCGGGAAATAGCCCTTGCGCACGAGGTCGATCAGGCCCTGCATCGATTTTCCCTCGTAGACCGGATCGGTTATCATCCCTTCGGTGCGCGCCGCCAGTCGGATCGCCTCGTTGGTTTCCTCGGAAGGCACGCCGTAGGCCGGATAGGCATAGTCGGCGATCAGCACGAGGTCTTCGTCGGTGATGTCAGAGCCAAGGCCCACCAGATCGGCGGTGTTGCGCGCGATCTCCATCACCTGGGCGCGGGTCTGGTCGTAGGTGCCGGAAGCGTCGATCCCGATCACTTTGTCGGCGCGGCCGTCCTTGGCGAAGCCCACCAGCATGCCGGCATGGGTCGAGCCGGTCACGGTGCAGACGACGATGTAGTCGAAACGGAAGCCGAGTTCCTGTTCCTGTGCGCGGACCTCCTCGGCGAAACCGACGTAGCCGAGGCCGCCCAGTTTGTGGACCGAGGCGCCGGCGGGAATGGCGTAGGGCCGCCCGCCCTTCGACTCGATATCCTCCAGTGCCCGGCGCCAGCTCTCGCGGATACCGATGTCGAAGCCTTCGTCGACCAGCTCGATCTCGGCGCCCATGACCCGGCTCAGCAGGATGTTGCCGACACGGTCGTAGACGGCGTCGGGAAAGGGGACCCAGCTTTCCTGCACCAGGCGGCATTTCATGCCCAGTTTCGCGGCCACCGCCGCGACCTGACGCGTGTGGTTCGACTGCACGCCGCCGATGGTCACCAGCGTGTCCGCGTTGGCCGCAATGGCGTCGGGCAGGATGTATTCGAGTTTGCGCAGCTTGTTGCCGCCGAAGGCGAGGCCGGAGTTGCAGTCCTCGCGCTTGGCGAAGATCTCGACCCCGCCGCCGAGGTGCCGGGACAGCCGGCCGAGCTTCTCGATCGGGCTGGGCCCGAAAGTCAGCGGATAGCGATCAAATTTCTCGAGCATGGGCGGGTTCCTCCGGAAGTGGCTGTTGCCGAAACTAGCGGAGAAAGCCTGGAAGGTGCTTCCAAAGATGGGTCGGATGATTCTATAAAGCGAGGCAGATGCCTTGGTTTACGGATGATTTCCTTAATGAAAAGCGGAAAACAGAAAGAATCTTCCGAGGGGTCGGGGCTGGACCGGACGGACCGGCGGATTCTCCGGCTGCTTCAACAGGATGGGCGGCTCACCAATGCCGAGCTGGCCAAGCGGGTGAATGCCAGCCCCGCGACCTGTCACCGGCGCACCCAGCGGCTGTTCGAGGAAGGCTATCTGCGTGCCGTGCGCGCCGAGGTGGCGCCGCAGCGCGTCGGCCGGGGCGCTCTGGTGGTGGTCGGCGTCGTTCTGGATCGCTCGACACCGGAAAGCTTCGCCGCCTTCGAGAAGGCCATCGTCGCGCTGCCCTTCATTCTCGACTGCCACCTTGTCGCCGGCGACTTCGACTACTTCCTGAAGATCCGGGTGCGCGACATCGCCGATTTCAACCGACTTCACGGAGAGCGCCTGATCGCCTTGCCGGGGGTGCGCCAGACACGCACCTTCTTCGTTATGAAGGAAGTCGTCGACAACGCGCCCTTGGAGTTTTGAGCCGCCGCCGGGGCGGCCCCGCGGCCGGCGCGCATCCGGCTGAACGGGAACGGCGGCCCCTTCATCCCCCCGGGGCCGCCGCTGCTGCACCCCCGCCTAAAACGACAGCACGAGATCGGCGTAGACGCGGTAATCCATGATGGTGTCTTCTTTGTCGGTGATCGGCGTCTCCGCCCCCAGGCCGACCTGCACGTTGTCGGTGAAGCGGTAGCGGAAGCCGCCGCCGAGCGTGATCGTGGTGCCGCGGTCGTCGCTGCCGAGGTTCAGCAGGTCGACCCCGTCCAGCTTGCCCAGCGCGCCGGTGATGCGGTTGCCGTGGTCGATGGGGGTGAAGCCGTTGAGCTCGATCAGCGGGAAGAAGTCCTCGAAGACCTCATAGTCCGCATGCAGGGAGTAGTGCAGGATCGAGGTGTCGGCATCGCCGTCGAGGGCGATGTTGGCGCCCAGGCTGGCCTGCAGGCCCAGGTCGCCGAAAGTCGTCGCGCCCGTCACGAAGGGATTGATGAAACCGTCGCCGTCGCCCTGCAACTCGATGCCGCCGGTTTCCAGATCGGCGATGGGAATCTCGTAGCGCAGGCCCGCGGTCAGGATCGTTTCGCTCTCGGGGTCCGAGATGATCGCGTACTTGAGACCGAAGGCGATGTTGGCGAAACCGTTTTCGTCATCCAGGACGCTGTCGAAGTTGGCGTCCGCATAGCCATCCTTGGTGGCGATGAAGCCGAGACGTTCGGTCAGCGCCAGGCGCAGTTGCAGGGCGCCGAGATGGATGTTGCCGCCGTCGGTGACGAAGTCGTCGCCGTCGGGGATCTCGTTGTACAGATAGATGCCGCGTGCCTCGGTGGTGATGTAGGGCGTCTCGTTGAATACCGGGTTGGTCAGCGGCGGCACGTAGCGGCTGTGCCGGCCCTCGCCCAAGGACCCCTTGAGGTCCAATCCCAGGAAGTTGTCCTCCGCAAGCGCCGGCAGCGGCGCCGCAGTGCTTGCCAAAAAGATCGCCAGGGCGGCCAGCCGGCCGTTCCGCGCCAAATCCCCCTTCATAACCAAATCTCCTTCGTGTTCCGCGATGGGGTCGACAACAGAACCTCATTGCCCGCAGGCCGGCGCAAAGGCGCGAAGGGGCGCCTTTCCACCACAAGCCGGGCGGCAAGTTGCTCAGCGTCGATCCGCTGCCGAGGGAGATCGGAGAACCGAGCCTCGATGGCTGTGAGTGAACGACCGGCGCAGAGAACCTTGCTCCCCACATCTCAGTCCCTACAGCTCAGAAAAGGAGGCAACGTAAGTTCGCGCGCAGAAGATCAGAACGCCGCCGGGCGTGCATTGATCTGTGGCAATTTTCTCCACGATATCAAGGCAGTAGTGAGACAAATTGTCGCGGGGGAAAGATCGCCGGGCGCAGGCCGGCGGTCGCGAAGGTCAGCGCACGCTGTCCACGCCGGCGCGGGCGAGCGCGTCGGCGCGCTCATTCTCGGGGTGGCCGGCGTGGCCCTTGACCCAGTGCCAGGCGACGTCGTGGCGTTCCAGCGCCTCTTCCAGGCGCTGCCAGAGATCGACGTTCTTCACCGGCTTCTTCGCCGCCGTCTTCCAGCCGTTGCGCTTCCAGCCGTGAATCCACTTGGTGATGCCGTCGCGCAGGTAGGTGCTGTCGGTGTGGAGGTCCACCCTGGAGGGGCGCTTCAGGGCTTCCAGGGCCTGGATCGCCGCCATCATCTCCATGCGGTTGTTGGTGGTCGATTTCTCGCCGCCGCTCAGTTCCTTTTCCACGCTGTCGTAGCGCAGCACGGCGCCCCAGCCGCCTGGGCCCGGATTGCCCGAGCAGGCGCCGTCGGTGAAGATCTCCACCCGTTTTCCCGACGCGCCGGTCACTAGAGATCCAGTCCGTAGGCGCCGGGGCCACGGACTTCCTGATGGAATTTCAGCTTGTGCCAGTACTCCATGGGGTCCTTGGGCTTCACGAAGGCGCCCTCGGGGTGGTTCAGCCAGTCGTAGAGCCGGGTCAGCAGGAAGCGCAGGGCCGAGCCGCGCGCCAGCAGCGGCAGGGCCGCCAGCTCTTCCCTGGAGAAGGGCCGTTCGCGGCTGTAGGACTGCAGCATCTGGCGTGCCTTGGTGACGTTGAAGGCCTTGTCCTGCTCGAAGCACCAGGCGTTGAGGCAGATCGCCAGGTCATAGGCGAAGAAGTCGTTGCAGGCGAAGTAGAAGTCGATGAGACCGGTAAGCTTCTCGTGGCGGAAGAAGACGTTGTCGGGAAAGAGATCGGCGTGAATGACGCCGGCGGGCAGGTCGCCGGGCCAGTCGGCCTCCAGGTGGTCCAGCTCCCGCTGCAGCGCCTCGGCGAGGCCGGGCCGCACCTCGTCGGCGCGGTCCTGGCAGGCATCCAGCAGTGGGCGCCAGCCGGCCACGGATAGGGCGTTCTCGCGCCGCAGCTGGAAGTCGGCGCCGGCCAGGTGCATGCGCGCCATGGCGCCGCCCAGGGCGGCGCAGTGGAAAGTCTGGATGCGCCGCGGCCAGAGTCCCTCCAGGAAGGTAACCAGCGCCGCCGGCCGGCCGCAGAGCTGGCGCAGGGCCTTGCCGTCCTGGCCGTGCAGCGGCACCGGGCAATCGATGCCGCGCCCCGCCAGGTGTTCCATCAGGCCCAGGAAAAACGGCAGGTCGGCCGCGTCCACGCGCTTCTCGTAGAGCGTCAGGATGTAGCTGCCGCTCTCGGTCTGCAGCACGTAGTTGGAATTCTCCACTCCTTCGGCGATGCCCTTGAACGACAGCACCTCGCCCAGGCCGTAGTCGGCGGCGAAGCTCTCGATCTCTTCGGCGGAAACTTCGGTGTAGACGGCCATGGGATTACGGAAGGGTGGTCGGGGAAAGGAGGCGGGCCGGGGTTGCTGTGGCGGGCGTCGGCTGTCAGGCGGAGGCGGTCTTGGCGGTCAGTTCCCGGGGCAGTTTGAAGATGACGTCCTCGACCACGCCGCTGACGTTCTGGAGTTCGACGTCGAAGCGTTCACGGCAGGCGTCGATGACTTCCTCCACCAGGACCTCCGGCGCGGAGGCGCCGGCGGTCAGCCCCAGCCGCTGGATCTGGCCCAGGGTCTCCCAGTCGATGTCGGCGGCGCGCTGGACCAGCAGAGACTTGGGGCAGCCCTCGCGGCGCGCGACTTCCACCAGGCGCTGGGAGTTGGAGGAGTTCGGCGCCCCGACAACCATCAGGGCATCGCAATTGCGGGCGATGGTCTTCACCGCCTCCTGACGGTTGGTGGTGGCGTAGCAGATGTCTTCCTTCTTGGGGCCGTGAATGGCCGGGAAGCGCCGCCGCAGGGCGGAGATGATCTCGATGGTATCGTCCACCGACAGAGTGGTCTGGGTGATGTAGGCCAGGTTGTCCGGGTCGTCGACCTGAACGCTCTCGGCCTCTTCGACGTTCTCGACCAGCAGGATGGCGCCTTCCTCGACCTGGCCCATGGTGCCGATGACCTCCGGGTGGCCGGCGTGGCCGATCAGCAGGATCTGGTGCCCGACCCGGGCATGGCGCTCGGCCTCGCGGTGCACCTTGCTGACCAGCGGGCAGGTGGCGTCCAGGTAGAAGAGCTGGCGCCGCTCGGCCTCGCTCGGCACCTCCTTGGGCACGCCATGGGCGGAGAAGATCACCGGCACGCCCTCCGGCACCTCGTCCAGCTCCTCGACGAAGACGGCGCCCTTGGCCTCCAGCGACTCGACCACGAAGCGGTTGTGGACGATCTCGTGGCGCACGTAGACCGGCGCGCCGTAGCGCTCCAGCGCGCGCTCGACGATTTCGATGGCCCGCTCGACGCCGGCGCAGAAGCCCCGGGGGTTGGCCAGAAGAACGGTAAGCGGCTTTTTACTCATTCAAAGGGGTCCCTGTCCTTGGAACGATCCTGGGGAATGGCCCGTCCGGCCTCGGGGGCGCCGAAGCCGCGGACTCTAGGGTGAGCGCGCGAAGCCGGTGCCGCAAGGCTTGTTTCGGGCGGCTGCCTGGTTTCCGCCGGGCCGGGTCTACCACCAGGGGGCCCCTTGTCCCAGCCCCGGCGGTTCCTTAAAGTCCGCCCAGCAAGAAAATGGCGCTTCCCGGCGGCTCTCCGGCGCCGCCCGCGGACACTAATACAGCACGCCAGTAGAAGGAAGGCTTCATGGCAGACCCGATTCCCGCGCAAAAGGAGCCATATAAGGTTTCCGTCGAGGCCGGAAAGAAGTACTTCTGGTGTGCCTGCGGGCGCAGCAAGAATCAGCCTTTCTGTGACGGCTCCCACTCCGGGACGGGGCTCACCCCGGTCCGCTACGAGGCGCCGGCCAGCAAGGTCGTGTTTTTCTGCGGCTGCAAGGCGACCGGCAAGCGGCCGCTCTGCGACGGCAGCCACTCCCGGCTCTGACCGGCCGACCCGCGTCCAGGACCCCTGCGATATAGCGAGCCTCCATGATTGCCTTTTCTTCCCGGTTTGACGTCCTCCGATCCCGATTTCTGCGCCGCTCCGGCCTGCTCTTCGGCCTCGCCGCCGGCCTGCTGCTGGCCGGCTGCGCCAGCGAGCCGGAAACCCGGCCCTGCCCCGAGGTGAGGGTGCTCACCGACGCCGCGCGCCAGGTGAAGTTCAGCGGCCAGGGGCGCGACCTGACCGACGTACTCTTCGAGGCCTCCATCGAGACCGGCAGGCTGGTCTGCGAATACGACGACAACGTTCTGGACGTCGACCTGCAGGTGCAGGTGATCGGCTCGCGCGGTCCGGCCAACAGCGACCGCCTGGCCAACATCAGCTACTTCGTGGCCGTCGCCCGCACCGACCAGACCATTCTGGCGCGCCAAAGCTTCGACATCGCCATTCCCTTCCCCGGCAACCGCACGCGCGTTTCCGGCCTGGAGGAGATCGGCCAGGTCATCACGCTGCAGGGCAACGAGGACGGCGGCGACTACCTGATCTACGTCGGCCTGGACCTGACCCGCGAGGAACTGGACTACAACCGCGCCAACTATTGAGGCGGACATGCCGGACCAGAGAGTGCAGGGCGGCTGCCAGTGCGGCGCCGTCCGCTACAGCGTCGATCTGGCGGAGGCCCTGACGCTTTACCGCTGCCACTGCCGCGACTGCCAGAAGCAGTCGTCCAGCGCCTTCGGGATGTCGATGATCCTGCCGGAGACGGCGTTCGAGATTACCGAGGGCCGTGCGAGCACCTGGTCGCGCACCGCCGACAGCGGCCGCCCGGTGCACGGCTTTCTCTGCGGGACCTGCGGCACCCGGCTCTATCACACCTCGCCCAGCCGGCCCGGCATGGTCAACCTGAAGCCCGGCACCCTGGACGATCCCTCGGGCCTGCAGCCGATCGGCGATGTCTGGACCGACAGCCGGCAGGCCTGGGTGGACCTGCTGCCCGAGGGCCTGCACTATGCCCGCCAGCCGGCGGACATGGAGGCCCTCATGGCCCGCTATCGCCCGCGAATCCCCGCCCCGGAAGGCGGCGATGGCGGCGGCGGCGACGCAGGCAGTTGAAATCCACCCTCCGGCGGGCTAGCTTCCTGACTACAGCAGGGCGGTCGTCCGCGAGTCGATCGCCTTTTGCCACTGATCCCTTGCGGGAGAGACCGGTTTTCGCAAAGAAGCCGGCGCCGAAGGAGCAACCGCCCCGGAAACTCTCAGGCAAAAGGACCGCAAGGGTGAGGCGCTTCTGGAAAGCGGTCGCGCCCGGCCCCCTGACTTGCATGGGGATTTTGGCCGGGCGGGTCTCACCGAAGGAGTAAGTCGGCAGCCGATGTTATCGGCGTACCGATGAATCTCTCAGGTATCCACGACAGAAGGGGCCGGGCTACCCTCAAGGGGGTGGTGCTGGCGGAATGACTTTTGTCGAAGGAGGCGCGCCTTGGGAGAGCCAGGCACAGCGGGGCAGAAAGAAACACCCCTCTTCACCCTGCACCAGGAACTGGGCGGCAAGATCGTGCCCTTTGCGGGCTATGCCCTGCCGGTGCAGTACCCGGCCGGCATCATGGCCGAGCACAAGCAGACCCGCGAGTACGCCGGGCTGTTCGACGTCTCCCATATGGGCCAGGTGAAGCTGGAGGGCGCCGACCGCGTCGCCGCGCTGGAGGCCCTGGTGCCGGCGGACCTGGCCGGCCTCGCCGAGGGGCGCCAGCGCTACAGCTTCTTCACCAACGATGCCGGCGGCATCCTCGACGACCTGATGATCTCCAACCAGGGCGACTGGCTGTTCCTGGTGGTCAACGCCGCCTGCAAGGACGCCGACATCGCCCACCTGAAGGCGAACCTGAAGGGCGAGGTGACCCTTACCGAGCTGTCGGACCGCGCGCTCATGGCGCTGCAGGGGCCCAAGGCGGCGGCGGTGCTGGCGCGCCTGGCGCCGGGGGTCGAGACGATGAGGTTCATGGACTGCAAGCCGGTGGAAATCGACGGGACGGCCTGCATCGTCAGCCGCTCCGGCTACACCGGCGAAGACGGCTACGAGATCTCCGTGCCCGCCGAGGCCGCCGACGCCCTGGCGCGCCACCTGCTGAGCGCCGAGGAGGTCATGCCGATCGGCCTGGGCGCGCGCGATTCGCTGCGCCTGGAGGCCGGGCTCTGCCTCTACGGCCATGACATCGACACCACCACCACGCCGGTCGAGGCCGACCTGACCTGGGCGATCCAGAAGCGCCGCCGCGAGGGCGGCGGCTTTCCCGGCGCCGCCGTTGTGCAGGAGCAGCTGGCCGAGGGCGCGCAGCGCCGCCGCGTCGGCCTGCTGCCGGAAGGCCGCGCGCCGATGCGCGAGGGCACGGTGCTGCAGAATGACCAGGGCGAGGTGGTCGGCAAGGTGACCTCCGGCGGCTTCGGGCCGACGGTAGGCGGGCCGGTCGCCATGGGCTATGTGGACAGCGGCCTGGCGGCGGAGGGAACTGCGCTGCAGGCCGTGGTCAGGGGCAAGGCCCTGCCGTGCAAGGTGGCGGCGCTGCCCTTCGTGAAACACAACTACTTCAGAGGCTGAGAGGGGGACCTGAGAGACATGAGCGAGAAGCGTTATACCGAAGACCACGAATGGGTGCTCATCGACGGCGACAGCGCCGTGGTGGGCATCAGCGACCACGCCCAGGAACAGCTGGGCGACATCGTCTTCGTCGAGCTGCCGGACGTCGGCAAGGCCCTGGAGAAGGGCAAGGAAGCCGCGGTGGTCGAATCGGTGAAGGCCGCCAGCGAGATCTACGCGCCGGCCGACGGCGAGGTGCTGGAGGTCAACGAGGCGCTGAACGACGAGCCGGCCAAGGTGAACAGCGACGCCGAAGGTGACGGCTGGTTCTTCAAGATGAAGCTCAGCGACCCCTCGCAGGTCGCCGCGCTGATGGACGAGGCCGCCTACAAGGATTTCGTTGGCGACTAGGGACATCGTTGGCGACTGAGCGCCATTCAAAGCATTGCGAGCAGGGTGTAACCGGAGAGGATCCATGAGTAACGAGAAGCCGTCACTTGCTGAACTGGAGAAGCGCGACGACTTCGTGCGCCGCCACATCGGTCCCGGCGAGCCGCAGATCGCGGCCATGCTGGAGAGCCTGGGGCTCGATTCCCTGGACGCCCTGGTCGACAAGGCGGTGCCGGATTCCATCCGCAGCAGCGGTCCCATGGCCCTGCCGCCGGTGCGCAACGAGCGCGACACCCTGGCCTACCTGCGGGCCATGGCCGACCGCAACCAGATCATGACCTCGATGATCGGCATGGGCTACTACGGCACCTTCCTGCCCGGAGTCATCCAGCGCCGGGTGCTGGAGAACCCCGGCTGGTACACCGCCTACACGCCCTACCAGGCCGAGGTCAGCCAGGGCCGCCTGGAGGTGCTGCTGAACTTCCAGCAGATGATCATCGACCTGACCGGCCTGGAGATCGCCAACGCCTCGCTGCTGGACGAGGCGACGGCGGCGGCCGAGGCCATGGCCATGGCGCACCGCGTCTCCAAGTCGAAGTCGGAGGCCTTCTTCGTGGCCGCGGACTGCCACCCGCAGACCCTGGCGGTGATCCAGACCCGCGCGCGGCCGCTGGACATCGAGATCATCGTCGGCGACCCGGCGACGGAACTGGCCGGGAAGGCGGTCTTCGGCGCCCTGCTGCAGTATCCGGGCACCTATGGCCACTTGCGCGACATCCGCCCCATTGTCGAGGCCCTGCACGCCCAGAACGCCCTGGCCGTGGTCGCCGCCGACCTGCTGGCGCTGACCCTCGCCACGCCGCCGGGCGAGCTGGGCGCCGACATCGTCGTCGGCTCCTCCCAGCGTTTCGGCGTGCCCATGGGCTACGGCGGCCCGCACGCCGCCTACTTCGCCACCAAGGATGCCTACAAGCGCTCGGTCCCCGGCCGCCTCATCGGCGTCTCGGTGGACTCCGCCGGCCGCCCGGCCCTGCGCATGGCCCTGCAGACCCGCGAGCAGCACATCCGCCGCGAGAAGGCGACCAGCAACATCTGCACCGCGCAGGTGCTGCTGGCGATCATCGCCGCGCTCTTCGCCGTCTACCACGGCCCCGACGGGCTGGAGCGCATCGCCCGCCGGGTACAGCGCCTGACCGGCATCCTCTGGCAGGGGCTGAAGCAGCTCGGCATCCAGGTGGAGAACGACACCTTCTTCGATACGCTGACGCTGGCCGTGCCGGGCCGCGCCGAGGTGCTGCTCGCCAAGGCGCGGGAGGCGGGCATCAACCTGCGCCTCATCGACAGCGGGCGCATCGGCATCTCGCTGGACGAGACCACCAAGCCCGAGGACGTGCAGAAACTGTTCGACACCTTCGCCGGCTTCGGCGTCGAGCCGCCGCGCGTCGAGGACCTGGACGGCCAGGCCAGGGACGGCATTCCGGCGGAGCTGAAGCGGACCTCCGATTACCTGACGCACCCGGTCTTCAAGCTTTATCACGGCGAGACCGAGATGCTGCGCTACCTGCGCCGCCTGCAGGCCAAGGACATCGCCCTCGACCGCTCCATGATCCCGCTCGGCTCCTGCACCATGAAGCTGAACGCGACCACGGAGATGCAGGCCATCACCTGGCCGGAGTTTGCCGAGATCCATCCCTTCGCGCCGCTGGACCAGGTGCAGGGCTATCACCAGCTCTTCGACGAGCTGGAGGGCATGCTCTGCGCGGCCACCGGCTTCGACGCGGTCTCGCTGCAGCCCAACGCCGGCTCGCAGGGCGAGTTCGCCGGACTCATGACCATCCGCAAGTACCACGAAAGCCGCGGCGAGGCGCACCGCGACGTCTGCCTCATTCCCTCCTCGGCGCACGGCACCAACCCGGCTTCGGCCTCCATGGCCGGCATGAAGGTCGTGGTGGTGAAGTGCGACGACAACGGCAACGTCGACGTGGCGGACCTGAAGACCAAGGCCGGCGAGCACAAGGACAGCCTCGGCGCGCTCATGGTCACCTATCCCTCGACGCACGGCGTCTTCGAGGCGGCGATCCGCGAGATCTGCCAGGTGATCCACGACAACGGCGGCCAGGTCTACATGGACGGCGCCAACTTCAACGCCCTGCTCGGCCTCTGCAAGCCGGGCGAGATCGGCGCCGACGTCTCGCACATGAACCTGCACAAGACCTTCTGCATCCCGCACGGCGGCGGCGGCCCCGGCGTGGGCCCGATCGGCGTGCGTTCGCATCTGGCGCCCTTCCTGCCGGACCACCCGGTGGTCAAGGGCGTGAACCCGGCGGCGGGCGAGGGGGAGACCATGGGCCCCGTCTCGGCGGCGCCCTGGGGCTCGGCCTCGATCCTGCCGATCTCCTGGGCCTACATCGCCATGATGGGGGCCGAGGGCCTGACCCGCGCGACCCAGGTGGCGATCCTCAACGCCAACTACATCGCCCACCGCCTGGCCCCGCACTTCCCGGTGCTCTACACGGGCCAGAACGGCATGGTGGCGCACGAGTGCATCATCGACCTGCGCGACCTCAAGGGGCGCTGCGGCATCTCCGTGGAGGACGTCGCCAAGCGCCTGGTCGACTACGGCTACCACGCGCCGACCATGTCCTTCCCGGTGGCCGACACCCTGATGATCGAGCCGACGGAGAGCGAGGCCAAGCGCGAGATCGACCGCTTCTGCGACGCCTTGATCGCCATCGCCGGCGAGGTCGCCGAGGTCGAGGCCGGCAAGGTGAGTGCGGAGGACAGCGTGCTGCGCCACGCCCCGCACACCCACCACCTGCTGCTGGCCGACTGGGATCGGCCCTACAGCAAGGAGCAGGCCTTCTTTCCCCTGGACGGCGCGATGGACGACAAGTTCTGGCCGCCGGTCGGCCGCGTCGACAACGTCGCCGGCGACCGCCACCTGGTCTGCACCTGCCCGCCCATCGAGGCCTACCAGGAGGCGGCGGAGTAGGGGAAGAAGTACCCCCTCACCCTCCCGCTTCGCGGGCCCCTCCCTCTCCCCTGGTGGGAGAGGGTTGCGCAGCCTCGGCGAGGTACGAGCCTAGGCGAAGCTGGGTGAGGGGGGGTAGGCTGACAGCTCGAAGGCTCTTCGGCCAACAGCAAAGGATAGGGCGTGATCGATTACGAAGAGGCGCGTGAGATTGTGGAGCAGCATCTTGCGGAAACCGCGACCGGTACCCCGAAGCTCGTGTTGCTGGACGATGAGACGATGGAGGAAGATTTTGGCTGGGTCTTCTTCTATCAGTCAGAGGAGTATCTCAGGTCGGGGAGCTTTGCTGACCAGTTGGCCGGGAACGCGCCGATCATCGTGTCGAAGGTGGATGGAAGTCTGCACGTGACGGGGACCGCCCACCCCGTCGAAGTCTATATCGAGAGTTTCAGGCGGTCAGGATCACCGCACGGGTAGGTTCGGCCAGGGGTCGCCGCCACCGCCGCATTTCCCCTTTGCTGCCTCCGCCGAAGGATGCTCTCCTTGCCGCAAGAGCAGGGAGTTTTTCATGACCGACTTGGCCTACCGGCCCTGGGTGCCGGAAGCTTGCGAGACCTACATCCAAAGCCTCGCCGGGCGCACCGCCGCGCTGGCCTCCGGCGACATCGCCCGGCGGCTCGATGACCTGGTGGAGCGCAACCGCGCCATCCATGAGCGCGAGTGCTTCAACCTCAACCCCGCCACCAACGTGATGAACCCGCGTGCCGAGGCGGTGCTGGCGGCAGGGCTCGGCGCGCGGCCCTCGCTGGGCTATCCCGGCGACAAGTACGAGATGGGCCTGGAGGCCATCGAGGAGATCGAGGTGATCGCCGCCGAGCTGGCCGCCGAGATCTTCCGCGCCAGCTACGCGGAGATCCGCATCGCCTCGGGTGCCCTGGCGAACCTCTACGCCTTCATGGCCACCTGCCGGCCGGGCGACGCGATCATCGCGCCGCCGCCGGCCATCGGCGGCCATGTCACCCACCACGCCGCCGGCTGCGCCGGGCTCTACGGCCTGACGATCCATCCGGCGCCGGTCGACGCCGAGGGCTACACCGTGGACCTGGCGGCGCTGAAAAAGCTGGCGCGGGAGGTGCGCCCCAAGCTCATCACCCTGGGCGGCAGCCTCAACCTCTTTCCCCATCCGGTGGCCCAGGTGCGCGAGATCGCCGACGGCGTCGGCGCCAAGCTGCTGTTCGACGCCGCCCACCAGTGCGGCATCATCGCCGGCGGGGCCTGGGCCGATCCCCTGGCCGAGGGCGCCCACCTCATGACCATGAGCACCTACAAGAGCCTGGGCGGGCCCGCCGGGGGCCTGCTGGTCACCAACGACGCCGGGCTGGCGGAGAAGCTCGACGCCATCGCCTTTCCGGGGCTTACCGCCAACTTCGATGCCGCCAAGTCGGCGGCCCTGGCCTACACGCTGATCGACTGGCGCGAGTACGGGAAGGCCTATGCGGCAAAGATGATCTCGGTGGCCCAAGCCTTCGCCGCGGCCCTGGACGCCGAGGGCCTGCCGGTTTTCGCCCGCGACAAGGGCTTCACGCGGTCGCACCAGTTCGCGCTGGCGGCCGCGGCCTGGGGCGGCGGCCAGGCGGCGTCCAAGAAGCTGCGCCGGGCCGGCTTCCTCGCCTGCGGCATTGGTCTGCCCATCGAACCGGTCGCGGGCGACATGAACGGTCTCAGGATCGGCACGCCGGAGCTGGTGCGCTGGGGCGTCACCGAGGACGACGTGGCGGCGCTGGCGGGCCTGCTGAAGCGCGCGCTGGCCACCGACGCCCCCGAGGCCCTGGCGCCGGAAGTCGCCGCCCTGCGCGCCCGCTTCGGCCGCCTGCACTACGTTTGCCAAGCCTAGGCGTGCCGACGGCCCTTCGCGCGAGGGGGCCCTTCCTGTAGCATCGCGGCAAAACAAGGCGATCGATGAGGGAGGAAAGATGAAAGCGATCCAGCTTCAGCGACACGCGCGCCCGGACGAGGCCTGTACTTGCGTCGAGGTGGACGACGTAGGCGCGCCGGGCGAGGGCGAGGTGGTGGTGGAGATCCGCGCCTCGGCGATCAACCCCGCCGACCTGCTGATCATGGAAGGCCGCTACCCCGGCCCCGAGACGCTGCCGGCGCCCATGGGCATCGAGGGGACCGGGCGCGTCACCGCGGTGGGCGCGGGCGTCGATCACCTGAAGCCCGGCGACAAGGTTATGAGCCTGGGCCGCGCCAACTGGGCCGAGCGCATCAAGGCGCTGGCCGACCGGGTGGTGAAGCTGCCCGACGCCATCGACTTCACCCTGGCGGCCATGCTGAAGGCCAACCCGCCCTCGGCCCATTTCATGCTCAGCGACTACGTCGAGTTGAAGCCCGGCGACTGGGTGGCCCAGAACGCCGCCAACTCGGCGGTGGGCCGCCATGTCATCCGCCTCGCCAAGGCCCGCGGCCTGCACAGCGTCAACATCGTGCGCCGGGAGGAACTGGTCGAGGAGCTGAAAGGCCTGGGCGCCGACGTGGTGGTGGTCGACGGCGACGACGTCGGCGAACGCGTGCGCGAGGCGATCGGCGACGCGGCGCCGGTGCGTCTCGGCATCGACGCCGCCGGCGGGCCGCTGTGCCGGCGCCTCGCCGACTGCCTTTCCGACGGCGGCACGGTGGTGAACTACGGCTTCCTCTCCGGCGAGCCCTGCATGATCACCCCGCACCAGGCGATCATCCACGACATCACGCTGAAGGGCTTCTGGCTGATGCGCAAGATGCAGACCCTCACGCGCGAGGAGATCGAATCGCTCTACGCCAAGATGGCCGGCTACTTCATGGACGGCACCCTGGAGGTGCCGGTGGAGGCCAGCTACGCCCTGACGGACGCCAAGGCCGCCCTGGCCCACGCCTTCCAGGCCGGGCGCGGCGGCAAGATCCTCTTCACCCCGACGGCGGAGTAGGGAGCAGGAATCCGGAACTGTGCCCAGCTTGCTGAGGACTTGAAGCGGCAAGGGTGTCACCCCCACCCCAACCCTCCCCCATCGAAGGGGGAGGGGATAGCTTATTGCCGTGTCTTCAAAAATCATTCCTCCCCTCTTGATGGGGGGAGGTCAGGAGGGGGTGAAGGCCGAAGGCCTGCCTTGCGGCTCGCTTCCCCAACCGGACAGCCGTGGAACAAGTCCGAGGGTGACCGCCTGGGGTGGATTTCCGGCAACGACTGCCAGGCGCGTTCAGTGCCGCAGCCTCACCTCGTCGAGGTTGGCGATCACGTAGTCGTAGTTGTTCAGCAGCCACAGCAGCGATTCGACCTTGGTCCGGTCCTCGTCGTGGACATTGCGCGTGAAGGTGCCGTAGGACCTGCCCTCGCTGTCCTTCACCACGGGCCCGTCGAAGGACTGCGGGTGCCAGGGACTGAGCGGCTTGTAGGGCGAGCCGTAGGCGCTGATCTTGTTCCAGATGGTGTCCCCGTCGTACTCCGAGCCGTAGGGGCTCAGCTTGTTCCAGACGGAGCGGCTGTCGAAGCGCGAGCAGTTGAGGCAGCCCAGGAAGACGCTGTGGTTCGCGCCGCCGTAGAGCAGGTACTCGGGCTCCGGGATCGGCGATTTGAACTGGGCCGCGGCCTCGCCCTGCAGGCCGCCGGCGAGCAGCAGCAGGACAGCGCCGGCCGCGGCCAGGCGGGCGAGGGCGCCCGAAAGCTTCGTGGATTCGAAGGCGATCATTCCGGTTCTCCGCAAACGGCTTGGCGGCGACGTAACTAAGTCGTGCCGGCGGGCGCGGCGGTTCACTATGACGGGAATAAAGGCGGCGGTGAAGAGGGCGTGGCCCGGTGTCACTTCCTCAGCCGACTGCCGTGGGATAAGCCCCGAAAAGTGCTTTGTAGGACGGTGGAGGAAATACCCATGGAGATTCATTCCCTGAGCTTGTCCTGCTATAGTGGCGAACAACGATGCAGGGCGGAAATCGAAAGAGCCTTGGCATACTTGTGGGGCTGCCAAACTCGATCGCGCAACCGGGTTCTGTACACATGATCTACTTATTTACGGCCTGTTTCTTCGCAGCCGGCTCTCTCTTGGGATTTCTCGCGAGCTGGCTGATCCTTTGGATGACGCCGGAGACGAAGCGGCCACGCGGAGCGTTGCGCTACACAGCCAGAGCTCTCATTCGCCTTGTCGGGGTTGGCGTGCTCTTGGCTCCCTTTCTCGTATTCTATGGCTACTTCGATCGCTGGGCAGAACTCTCCCGGACCGACAACATCTACGGGTGGTATGTCGTGGCTTGCTTTGTCATTTCTCTTGTCCCCAGCTTCGTTCTTGTTTGCCGCAAAGAGCGGCCCCCTCGGTAAGCCAGCGCAATCCAGAAGGCGAAAAGAAAAACGCCCGGCTCTCGTTAGAGAACCGGGCGTTTGTCGTTCGGAGACGTTCAGCCGCGCTTAGTGCAGCTTCTGCCCCAGATCCTTGATGGCCTGGTCGACCATGGCCTGGTCGCGCTGCGGGTCGACGCTCTCGCTCAGCAGCTTGGCGGTGGCCGCCATGGCGATGTCGACGGCCTGGACGCGCACGTCCTGCACCGCCTGGGTCTCGGCCTGCGCGATCTTCTCCAGGGCCGTCTTCTCGCGGCGGGCCAGAGTGGCCTTCAGGTCTTCGGCGGCCTGCTTGCTCAGCAGTTCGGCCTCGTGCCTGGCGCTGGCCTTCAGGTCCTCGGCCTCCTTGGCCGCGTCGCGTTGCTTGCGCTTGTATTCGGCCAGGGTCTTCTGCGCTTCCTCGCGCAGGCGCTGGGCCTCGTCGAGTTCCGCCTTGATGCGCTCGGCGCGGGCGTCGATGCCGTCCAGGATGGCGGTGCGCGCCTTCCAGACGATCAGGCCGACGAAGACGAAGAAGGCAATGGCGACCCAGAAGGTGGGATCGTAGAGAAGGGCACCCATCAGCGCTTGCCTCCCATCACCTCGGTCACGGCCCGGGCGATCTCCTGATCGCCGGCCTTGACGCCGATCAGCTTCTCGGTGGCCGCGGCCACGACCTCGTTGACCGTGCCCTCCAGGCTGGAAAGCGCTGCCGTCTTGGCCTCGGCGATGCGCGCCTCGGCTTCCTCGGTCTGCTTGGCCAGCTTGGCCGCCACTTCGCTGTTTTGGCGTTCCGCCTCGGCCTTCATCTCATCCTGGGCCTTCTGCAGCACGCTGTGCGCCGAAGCCTGGGCGTCGGCGCGCATCTTCTCGTACTCGGCCAGGATGGTCTCGGCCTCTTCCTTGAGGGCCGTGGCCTTCTTCAGGTCGTCGTCCAGCTTGCGCTGTCTTGCTTCCAGGACATCGGCGATGCGCGGCAGGGCGATGCGCCAGATGACCAGGTAGCAGGCGATAAAGGTGATCGCCAGCCAGATCAGCTGTGTCGGCCAGACGGCAGGATCGAGTTGGGGCATGGCCCGCGTCCTCTCACTCTGTCAGGGATGATGCCGGCGGGAAAAGCGGGTGCCGGCGGCTTTGCCGCCGCCGGCCGAGAGCTTTTCCGCGGTCGGCGCTTAGCCGAACAGGATGAGCAGCGCGATGACCAGCGCGAACAGCGCGATGGCTTCCACCAGCGCGAAGCCCAGCATGGTCATGGTGAAGACCTCGCCACGCGCCGCCGGATTGCGGCCGACCGCGACGATGAAGGACGAGAAGATGCTGCCGATGCCGATACCAGAGCCGATGACGCCGATAACGGCCAGGCCCGCGCCGATCACTTTCGCGGCTTCAAGTTCCATTGTTAAAGCTCCCTTTGACGTAAAAAGCTGAATGAGGGTTGTCGATGACGCTCCGGCCCGTCCTGTCGATCAGTGCAGGTGCAGCGCGTCGTTGATGTAGAGGCAGGTCAGGATGGCGAAGACGTAGGCCTGGAGGAAGGCGATAAGGATCTCCAGGCCGGTCAGCGCCACGACCAGCGCGAAGGGCAGAATGCCGAACACGCCGAGGACGCCGATGAAACCGGCGATGACCTTGAGCAGCGTGTGCCCGGCCAGCATGTTGGCGAAAAGACGGACGGAAAGGCTGATCGGACGCGAGAGGTAGGAGATCACCTCGATCGGGATCAGCAGCGGCCACATGGCGAGCGGCGCGCCCGGCGGCACGAAGAAGCTGAAGAAGTGCATGCCGTGCTTGGCGATGGCCAGGACGGTCACGCCGATGAAGACCATCGCCGCCAGGGCGAAGGTCACGATGATGTGGCTGGTGAAGGTGAAGCTGTAGGGCAGCATGCCGAGCAGGTTGCCGAACAGGATGAACATGAAGAGCGTAAAGATGATCGGGAAGTAGCGGCGGCCCTCGGCGCCGACGGTGTCCGATATCAGCCCCGCGATGAACTCGTAGGACATCTCGGCCAGGCTCTGCATGCGCCCGGGAACCAGGGCGCCGCGGCGCATGCCGAGGATCAGGAAAGCGGAGATCAGCACCAGCGCCGCGACCATCATCAGCGAGGAGTTGGTGAAGGCGAAAGTCCCGACCTCGCCGCCATGGCCGCCGGCCGGAAAGATGCTCTTGATCTCGAACTGTTCGAGGGGGCTGTGCCCGCCGCCGCCTTCAGCCATTATTTAAACCCTATCCGTCCCGACTATTCGTCTACGTCTCGCCCGCCAGGGGTCCGCTTGGAGGTTTCCTCCTCCGGCTTTTCAACCTTGCGGTAACCGACCTGACCGCCCAGTCCCCCGACAACCCGGAAAACGTTCATAAATCCCGCGGCCGCGCCGAGGACGAAAAACAGCAGCAGGAACCAGGGTTTGGTTCCCAGCCACCGATCGAGGAAGTAACCGATCGCCACGCCGACGATCAGCGCCGCAACGATCTCAACCCCGATCCGCATGGCGAAGGCCAGTCCTTGGCCCTGGTCCTCAGAGCCCGCCTTCGTCTTGCGCCGCTTGGCTTCCGCCGCACGGAGTTTCTCGTCCAGCTGTTCGAGGGATGACAAGGGACGGTCGTCTTTCATGAAGCGCCTTTACCCCCCTGCCCGGTGACCGTTCTCCCCAAGGATTACCCGTGGTCTGAGCTGAATTCGCGCGCACAGTATGAAGACTCCCCCCCTCTGTCAAGGCGAAGAAACCCCGGCCAAAGGCGGCGGAATCGCGCGGATTCGAAGGCTTTCGGCAAGTCCGGCGGGGGCGCCTCCCGGCCCCGTCGCTGCACTGCGGAAAAGTCCCGGAAAAAGACGCTCTTAGAGCCCTTACGCGCTCTCGCGCAGGTCCTCGGCGGCCTCCAGGTCGACCGAGACCAGCTGGCTGATGCCGCGCTCGGCCATGGTCACGCCGAACAGGCGGTTGACCCGGGCCATGGTCATGCGGTGGTGGGTGATGACCAGGAAGCGGGTGCCGGTGGCCTTCGTCAGCTCGTCAACCAGGGCGCAGAAGCGATCCACGTTGGCGTCGTCCAGCGGGGCGTCGACCTCGTCCAGCACGCAGATCGGTGCCGGATTGGTCATGAAGACGCCGAAAAGCAGGGCCAGCGCGGTCAGCGCCTGCTCGCCGCCCGACAGCAGGGACATGACCTGCAGGCGCTTGCCCGGCGGGCTGGCCATGATCTCCAGGCCCGCGGCCAGGGGATCTTCCGATTCGGTGAGCTTCAGATGGGCGCGGCCGCCGCCGAAGAGGCGCACGAAAAGCTCCTGGAAGTGGGTGTTCACCAGCTCGAAGGCCGCCAGCAGGCGCTCGCGCCCCTCGCGGTTCAGGCTGGCGATGCCCTGGCGCAGGCGGCTGATGGCGTTGATCAGGTCGCTGCGCTCCGACTGCATGCCGACGATCTGCTCGTCCAGCTCGCGGGCCTCCTGCTCGGCGCGCAGGTTGACCGCACCCAGGTTGTCGCGCTCGCGCAGCAGGCGGGCCAGCTTGGTCTCCACGTCCTCGCGCGGCGGCAGGTCCTGGCCTTCGGGGATCTCGGCCACCTGCAACACGTCGTCCAGGGCGCAGGACAGCTTCTCGCGCACCTTCTCGGTGACCGTGTCCAGGGTCTGGCGCGCCTGGGAGACCGCGCCCTCGGCGCGGATACGGTTCTCGCGGGCGTTGGTCAGGCGGGCTTCCTCGGCCTTCAGCGCCTTGTCGGCCTCGCTGAGGCGGGTCTCGCCGCTCGCCAGGGCGTCGGCGGCGCTGCGGCGGCGGGACTCGGCCGCGTCGATCAGCTCGGCCAGGGCGTCGCGCTTTTCCATCAGCGCCAGCGGCACGGCCGCCAGTTTCTCGATCTCCGCCTCGGTGGCGGCGCGGCGCTCCTCCAGCTCGGCCAGGTGGGTCTTGGCTTCCTCGCCGCGGCGCGCCCAGGACTGGAACTCGGTCCCGATGTCCATCAGGCGGCGGCCGCGGGCCTCGGCCTCGCGGCGCAACTGGTCCAGGCGACCCTGGCGCTCCACCAGGGCGCTGCGGGCGGCGGCCAGTTCCTCGCGCAGCTCGTCGGCGCGCTGGTGCTCCAGGTTCAGGTCGGGCAGGCCGGCTTGTTCCTCGCGGGCCTGGGCCAGGGTGCCCTCGTTCTCCTCCACGTCGCCGCCCAGGCGGGCCAGGGATTCGTCCAGGGCGGCCAGGCGCGAGGCCACGGCCCCGGCGCGCTGGGCCAGCTCGCCGTGCTGCTTGCGGGCGGCGTTCACCGCCTCGAAGGCCTCGCCCTCGGCGGCACGGGCGGCGCGCTCGGCACCGGCGGCCTGCTCGACGGCGGCCTCCAGTTCGCCGTGGTCGGCGCTGGCGCGGGCGGTGTGGCGTTCGACGTCTTCCAGGCCGGCGCGCAGCTCGACGACGCGGTTGCGCTGGGCCATGCGCTGGGCGGCGGCGGTCGGGGCCTCGGCGCGGGCGGTGAAGCCGTCCCAGCGCCACAGGTCGCCTTCCCTGGTCACCAGGCGCTGGCCGGGCTGCAGCTGGGCCTGCAGGCGCTGGCCGGCCTCGCGGTCGGTCACCACGCCGATCTGCGAGAGGCGGCGGTCGAGGGCGGAGGGCCCGCGCACCACGCCGCTCAGCGGCTCGGCGCCATAGGGCAGAGCGGGCACGCTGGCCAGGGGCGCCAGGGCCTGCCAGTGCACCGGCGCCGCCTCGTCGGCGGGAACCGTCAGGTCGTCGCCCAGGGCCGCGCCCAGGGCCGCCTCATAGCCCGGCGTCACGGTGACGGCGTCGACCACCGGCGGCCACATGTCGGCTTCGGCCGGCTCCAGCAGGGCGGTCAGGGCCGCGATCTCGGCTTCCAGCTTGGCTTGCGCCGCTTCCTGCTCGCGCAGCTTGCCGCGCGACTCGGCCTCGCGGTTGCGCGCCTCGGCGGTGGTCTCGGAGGCCGCGCTGCTGGCCGCGCGGGCCTGCTCCAGGCGCTGTTCGGCGGCGGCCAGGGCGTCGGCGGCGGACTGCAGCGCGGTCTCGGCCACGGTTTCGCGCTCCACCGCCTCGCGCTGGGCCCGGGCCTCCTCGCGCTGCCGGCGCAGGCGCTCCAGGCGCTGGGTCAGTTCGTCGATGCGGCGGGTCAGGGCGTTGGCGCGGGCCTCGTCCTCGGCGATCTTCTTGGTGACGGCGGAGAGCGCCTGTTCCCGCTCCTCGGCCTTGGCGGCGGCGGTGGCGCGCTCGCCCTCGGCTTCGGCCAGGGCTTCCTGCTCGCCCTCGGCGGCGGTGTTGAGGTCGCTGCGTTCCTGCGCCAGGCGCTGCTGGGCCGCCTCGGCGTCGCCGGCCAGGGCTTCGGCACGCGACTTGTCGCCCATCAGCTGGGCCAGGCGTTCCTCGGCGCGGGCCTTGCCCTCGGCGGCCTGGGCCTCCTCCCGGTCCAGGGCGTCGCGGTCGACCTTCAGGCGCTGCAGGGCCGCGGCGGCCTCGGCCTCGGTCTCGCGCAGCCCCGGCAGGGCGCTGGCCGCCTCGGCCTGCTCGGTGGATCTGGCCGCGGCGGCTTCGGTGGCCGTGGCGACGGCCTTCTCGGCCTCGCCGAAGGCTTCCTCAGCGCGGGCGAGGGCGGCCTTGGCCTCTTCGCCCTCCAGGTGCAGGACGATGGCCTCGGAGCGGCGGATCTGGTCGTTGACGTTGCGGTAGCGGGTCGCCTGGCGGGCCTGCTTCTTCAGGCCCTGGAGCTGCGACTCCAGGGTGGAGATGACGTCGTCCAGGCGCTCCAGGTTGGTTTCCGCGGCGCGCAGGCGCAGCTCGGCCTCGTGGCGGCGCGAATGCAGACCGGTGATGCCTGCGGCCTCTTCCAGCAGATGGCGGCGGTCCTGCGGCTTGGAATTGATGATGGCGCCGATGCGGCCCTGGCTGACCAGGGCGGTGGAGTGGGCGCCGGTGGCCGCGTCGGCGAAGAGCAGCTGCACGTCGCGGGCGCGCACCTCCTTGCCGTTGACCCGGTAGGTGGAGCCGGAGCCGCGCTCGATGCGGCGCACCACCTCGATCTCGTCGAATTCGTTGAACATGGCCGGCGCCTTGCGCTGGGTGTTGTCCAGCACCAGGGTCACGTCGGCGACGTTGCGGGCGGGGCGGTTGGAGCTGCCGGCGAAGATGACGTCGTCCATCTCCTTGCCGCGCATGCGCTTGGCCGAGGTCTCGCCCATGGCCCAGCGCAGGGCCTCGACGAGGTTGGACTTGCCGCAGCCGTTGGGACCGACGACGCCTGTTATGCCCGGCTCGATGTCCAGTTCGGTGGCATCGACAAAGGATTTAAACCCGCTCAAGCGAAGCTTGGTGAACTGCACCACGCCTGGCTATACCCCCCGTACCGTCATAACAAATCGTCCTATTCCACCGTGCCGCCGGCTCAGGAGGCCTTCGCCGATGCCTGTTCCAGTGCTGCGTTGAACTCGTCGTAGGGCATGGCCCCTTGCACCAGCGTGCCGTTGACCACAAAGCTCGGAGTCGAGGCAATGCTGTATCGGTCGCGGCCGTCGGTTTGTTTCTCCAGGATGCGGGTGATCTGCGCCTCGTCGTTGGTGCAGGCCTCGAAGGCGTCGGGGCTGATCCCGGCCAGGGCGGCGAGCTGCTGCAGCGCCTTCAGCGGGTCGTCGCTGTGGGCCCAGCGTTCCTGGTTCTTGAACAACACGTCGAGGAAGCCGAAGAAGGCGTCGCCCTCGATGCAGTCGGCTGCCGCGGCGGCGCGCAGCGCCAGCTGGTCCAGCGGGTAGTGGCGGTACACCAGGCGCGCGCGCCCGGCGTCGATCCACTCCGACTTGACCTGCGGCAGGGTGTTCTTGTGGAAGTTGGCGCAGTGCGGGCAGGTCAGCGAGGAGTATTCCAGGATCGTGACCGGCGCCTCGGCGCTGCCCAGGATGCGGTCGTCATCGAACAGCGGCTCGCCGCCGTCGTTGGCGGCCAGGGTCATGACGCCTTCCTGGGACGCCGCGGAGCCCGGCAGCGGGGTCTGCGGCGCGCGCAGCCAGTAGGCGCCGCCCGCAGCGGCACCAGCGGCGACGACCCCAAGACCGATCAGAATGTTCCGTCTATTCATAGCTCTACCTACCAGATGTTGTGCATGCTAGAGGGGCGTTTCGGATTCCACAAGCGCCCTTTTCCGGGCAAAATCGCAGTCGGCGCCGCGTTTCCGCCGTGTCGCCCGACCTGCTCTATGTGGTCTTACAAGCGGCGGAATCTACGGATTTTTTGCGCTTCTGTCGCGCCTGCCTTTGAGCGAGCGGCCGAGGCCTTCCAGGGCCGCGCGCAGCTCCGGGTCTTCGACTGTGGATAGTTTCTCGGCCAGGCTCTCGTCGAGGCGCGCCGGAGGCGCCTCCCGAGTCTGCCTGCGGCGTTCGGCGCCGGCGTCGCGCAGGGGGGGTAGCGGGCCCTGCTGCAGCACCAGGCGGGTGACGGCGCGGTAGCCGAAATAGCCGTTGATGCGCTCCAGCATCAGCGGTTCCAGGTGCTGCACCTCCAGGGCCCAGCCCGGCGCCACCCGCAGGGTCAGGCGGCCGTCGACGGCCTCTCCGGCCTTGGGAAAGCGCAGCTGGCGCGGCCGGCACTGGGCCGCCAGGTCGCGCCCGACGATGGCCGGCCACTGGCGGGCGAGGTCGGCGCCGGTCAGGCCGCGGCGCGCGAAGGCGCGCTTGGTCACGGCGGTCAGGCTGCTGCCCAGGGCACGCAGGCCATAGCCGCCGCGCCGGCGGTCGCCGGCGGAGCCGTTACGCTGGGATGAGGAGTCAGACACTGGGACCGTCCCCTGGCAATTGTACCGGTGACAAAAGCCTGCTTTGCGGTGGTTTCCGGGGCCATTATAGAGAAGGACATGGCCCCTGTCGCACCTACAAAGGCGCAAGCTCGCGAAGATCACACGGCGCCGGTCGACCCCGGGGCCGCGCTGCTGGCCTGGTACGACCGCCATGCCCGCGCCCTGCCATGGCGCAGCCCGCCGGGGGCGCCGCCCCCTGATCCCTACCGGGTCTGGCTCAGCGAGATCATGCTGCAGCAGACCACGGTGGTGACGGTGGGGCCCTACTTCGCCGACTTCCTGACGCGCTGGCCGAGCGTCGAGGCCCTGGCCGCCGCGCCGCTGGACGACGTGCTGACCGCCTGGGCCGGGCTCGGCTACTACGCCCGGGCGCGCAACCTGCACCGCTGCGCTCAGGTCGTGGCGGGCGAGCTGGGCGGCGTCTTCCCCGGCAGCGAAGGGGAACTCCGCAAACTGCCCGGCATCGGCCCCTACACCGCCGCCGCCATCGCCGCCATCGCCTTCGGGCGGCGCGCCGTGGTGGTCGACGGCAACGTGGAGCGGGTGGTCTCCCGCCTCTTCAAGGTCGAGACGCCGCTGCCCGCGGCCAAGCCGGAACTGACCCGCCTGGCCGACAGCTTGACCCCCGACGACCGCGCCGGCGACTTCGCCCAGGCGATGATGGACCTGGGCGCCACGGTCTGCCTGCCGCGCGGGCCCAAGTGCCTGCTCTGCCCCTTGGAATCGCGCTGTGAAGCCAAGGCGGCGGGCCTGGAGCAGGCGCTGCCGCGTCGCCTGCCCAAGGCGGCCAAGCCGACCCGCCACGCGGTGGCCTTCTGGCTGCAGGCGCCCGACGGCGCGCTGCTGCTGCGCCGCCGCCCCGAGAAGGGCCTGCTGGGCGGCATGATGGAGGTGCCCTCGACCGACTGGCGCGACAGCCCCTGGCAGCAGAAGGACGCCCGCGCCGCCGCGCCGCTGGCGGCCGTCGCCCTTGCCGGGGACTGGCGGGAACTGCCGGGCCTGGTGCGCCACACCTTCACCCATTTCCATTTCGAGGTGACGGTCTGGGCCGGGCAGGCGGCGGAGGCTGCTGACACGGAGGGCCGTTGGGTGGCGCTGGACGCGCTGGCCGACGAGGCCCTGCCCACGGTGATGCGCAAGATCATCGACCACGGCCTGGTCCAGAGCGCGACAGCAGATGACTGACTCCGTCGCCTCTACGAACGAAGCGCTGGCCGAGACAAAAGGGCTGCTGCTCGGCTTCGTCGGCGTGGCGGTCTTCAGCCTCACCCTGCCGGTGACGCGCCTGGCCATGGCCGACAGCGACCCGGTGGTCTTCGGCCTGGGGCGCTCCCTGCTGGCCGGGGTGGTGGCCGCCGCGATCCTGCTGGCGACCCGCCAGCGCCTGCCGCAAGGGCGCGAGTGGCGCGCCCTGGCGGTGGTCTCCGCCGGCGTGATCTTCGGCTTCCCGCTGCTCTCCGCCTGGGGCATGCAGCGGGTGCCGGCGGCCCACGGTGGCGTGGTGCTGGGCATCCTGCCGCTGGCGACGGTGGCGGCCGGCGCGGTGCTGCTGCGCGAGCGGCCCTCGCTCGGCTTCTGGCTGGTCTCGCTTCTCGGCGGCGCGGCGGTGGTGACCTTCTCGCTGCTGCGCGGCGGCGGCAGCTTGGGTGTCGGGCATCTGGCCCTGCTCGGCTCCGTGGCCTGCGCGGCGGTGGGCTACGCCGAGGGCGCGCGCCTGACCCGCAGCCTGGGCGGCTGGCAGGTCATCTGCTGGGCGCTGGTGCTCTCCTTCCCGCTTCTGCTCATTCCGGTGGTGCCGGCCGCCCTGGCCCACGGCCTGCCCGGCTCGCCGCAGAGCTGGGCCGCCTTCCTCTACGTGGCACTGTTCAGCCAGCTCTTCGGCTTCTTCGCCTGGAACCGGGGCCTCGCCATGGGCGGCGTGGCGCGGGTCAGCCAGGTGCAGCTTCTGCAGACCTTCCTCACCATCGCCGCCTCGTCCCTGCTGCTGGGCGAGGCCGTCGACGCGATGACCCTGGGCTTCGCCGTCTTCGTGGTGGCCAGCGTGGCGCTCGGCCGGCGTATGCCGGTGCGGCGCTAGCTCACGCCGAGCAGCCGCGCGCTTCGATCGGCCAGAGGTCGACCAGTTCCTCGCCCCTGACACAGTGATAGAAGTCGAAGAAGTTGATGGTGGGGTCGCAGTGCGGCACCACCAGCCCCACCAGGTCGCCGGGCTTTAAAGGCGCGCTGCCCGGGGGCAGAGTGAGTTCGCCGAACTCGTCGCCGCTGCAGCGGTAGGTCGTGCCCTCGGGCGCGCCGAAGGCGACGGCGGGCGCCGGGCCGTCCATGGAAAGCACCTTGGAGCCGGCGTCGATGGTGGCGAAGCCGTCCCGGTTGGCGCTGACCACGCGGGCGTAGACGAAAAGGCCGTCGCGGAAGCGCCGGGTCCCGTCGCCGGTCAGGTCGACGGCGTCGTATTCCACGTCTGAGACGATGTAGGAGCCGACCTGCAGTTCGTTCAGCACCCCGCTGGCGGGGTCGAGGGCGTGGGTGCCGGTGCCGCCGCCGCTGACGATGGGGCAGGGGTGGTCCGCTGCTTCCAGGCGGTCGCGCACCGCGGCCAGCAGGCCGAGGCTCATGGCCGAGGCGCGGCGGCGTTCCTCGAAGTCGGCGATGTGCTGCACATGGCCGGCATAGCCCTGCACCCCCTTGAGGGTCAGCGCCGGCGCCTCGGCGATGATCCCGGCCAGCAGCAGGGCGGCATCGGCGTCGCGCACGCCCGTGCGTTCCTGTCCCACGTCGACGTCGATCAGGATGTCCAGCGTGATACCGGCCGCGGCGGCGGCCGCCGCCCGCTCGCGCAGGGTGCCGGGGTTGGTGGCCACCAGCATCAGCTCGGCGCAGTTTCGGGCCAGCGTCATCAGCCGCGCGATGCGCCGCGCGCCCACCACCGGCGAGGTCAGCAGAAGGCGGTCCAGCCCGGCCTCCGCCAGCGCCTCGGCCTCGGCCAGCTTGGCGCAGCAGAGGCCCAGCGCGCCTTGCTCCATCTGCAGCCGGCCGATGGCCGCGCACTTGTGGGTCTTGGCGTGGGGGCGCAGGGCGATGCCCTGGCTCTTGGCCCAGGCCGTCATGGCGGCGAGGTTGGCCTCCAGCGCGTCGAGGTCGAGCACCAGGGCGGGGGTGGAGAGTTCCAGGCGGCTGCCCAGGCGGTTCAGGAGGTCGCGGTCGAGAGGTGGCTGCGGCATGAAGGAGATATCTCAAGGCTGTGGCAAGCGGTGATGCAGCCTATCGCAGAGCCGGGCAGGCGGAGAAGAGGCCTTTCCTTCCCCTTATGGAAAGCACGGCCGAGAGCCGGCCCGTGACGCCCGCCGAGGCAAGGGAATAGATGATACCCGCGGAGTGTCTGTTCCCTAAGGGCCAGATGTGTGTGGAGGCGTGCATTGTGAAAAAATCGAAAAGCGGACTTCTCGCGGCGCCCACGCTCACCGGAGCGCTCGTCGCGATCGGCGTGCTGTCCGCCATGGGCCCGGCCCAGGCCGGAGGCTGGGACAAGCATCACTGGGGCAAGCACCGCGGCTACGGCGGCCATCACCACTACCGCCACGCTCACTATCGGCACGGTCACTACCGGCATCACAGGTACCACCGCCGTCATCGCGGCCATGACGACGATACCCTGATTATCGGCGGCATCCTCGGCGGCGTGCTTCTGGGCAGTGCCCTGTCGCAGCCGCGGCCGGCGCCGCCCTATCGCTACGACTACTACGCCCCGCCGCCTCCGGATTTCTGTGAACAGGACCAGGTCTATCGCTACCTGCCCGACGGCCGCATCCAGTGGGGCACCCGGACCCGCTGCTACTAGTTCACCAAAAAGGATGGCGGAAATGCCGCCAGCCCATCGAGGTCGAGCACCAGGGCGGGGGTGGAGAGTTCCAGGCGGCGGCCTGGACTGTTCACGGGGCCGCGGTTAAGGGACGGCCGGGATATCCGGGGAGACCTGGCTGCAGAAGGAACGGGCAGGCCGCATGGCGGAGTTTCCGTCTTCTGCGCAGCCCGCCCGTTTCCTCCCCGGGGCCTGCCTGGCCCCTATCCGAATTCCAGATTGATCACGCCGTTCAGCTCCGACCAGTTGTCGATGGTGCCGTCGCCGATACCGGCGAGCGTCAGGACATCGCCGTTGTCGAGGGTGACGGTGACGTCGGTGCCGTCATCGGCCACCATGCTGTCGTTCAGGTCGCCGCAATCGTTGACCACGCCGGCGCATGCCGGTCAGGTAAAACTCCTGGTGCCGGCGGTGCTAATCTCAATCTTCGACATTCCCAACTTCTCGTCTCATGCGAAGGGCGGGCCGCCAATCCAGCCGACCAGGGATCGGCGCAGGCCCCGCATTACCGGCGTTACCCGGTGCAGGATAAAGGCTGGAAAGGCAATCATCGCGCCCTGCTCGTGCAGCATGGCGGTCGGCCGGCCGTCGGTGGTGATTTGGAGGACACCGCCGTCGTAGTCCTCCGGATCACTGAGCTGAACGACGAAACTCAGCTTGCGTATCCGGTTCTCCCCCCGCCCTATGTCGAGGTGCCAGCCGTAGTGGTCTTCGGGGCCGTAGCAGCCAAGCTGCAGCGGTTCGGTAAAGCCCGCCAGCTTGAGGTGGAAAAAGCGGTTGTTTACCGCGTCCAGCCGCTTGCGCAGTTGCTCGAAGAGCCAGCTTGTCTCTTCGCTTTGGCCGATCCAGGCAACGCGGCCGTCGCGCCGCCGCGGTTCAATCCGGCCGCCGTCGATCGTGGCGCGTTTGGTCTCTCCGCCCAGGGCGACGATCCTGGCACATTGATCGGGTGTGAAGACGCGCTTGATCCCTACGAAGGTGGCCCACTCATCGTGCGGAACGAAGCTGTCACGGAGATCCTGGGTCGGGTCGCTCACTTTTCCTTCCGTCATCCCGTCAGCGGCTCGCCGCGCCCTGGGGTTCGTCACCCGAATTCGAGGTTGACGACGGTCTGCAACTCCGACCAGGTGTCGATGGTGCCATCGCCGATACCGGCGAGCGTCAGGGCATCGCCGTTGTCGAAGGTGACGGTGACGTCGGTGCCGTCATCGGCCACCATGCTGTCGTTCAGGTCGCTAGGCATAGTGACGACACCGTCGCTGTCGACCAGCTCCAGGACGTCGTTGGCATCCAGGGCCACGTCGACGATGGTGTCGTTGCCGCTGCCGGCGTTGTTGCCGCCGCCGGTATCGGATTCGAAGTTGTAGATGAACCGGTCGTCGCCGCTGCCGCCCTCGATCGTATCGTCGCCGAAGTCACCGTCGATGGTGTCGTCGCCGGAGCCGCCATAGATCAGGTCGTTCCCACCTACGTCTGCGGCAGTGTCATCGCCGTCGATCAGGTCGTTGCCGGCGCCGCCGTAGATGGTGTCGTTGCCGTCCGGCGAGGTGTTGTCGGAATCGCCGAAGATGGTGTCGTCGCCGCCCTCGCCATAGATCAGGTCGTTGTTGGAGCCGCCGTAAAGCAGGTCCGCGTCGCCGCCGACGAGGTCGCCGTCGTCGCCGTAGATGGTGTCCGCCAGGATGCCACTGCGGACGATGTCCAGGCCGTTGCCGCCGTAGATCAGGTCTTCGCCGTCGTTGCCGGTAATGGAGTCGTTGTCATCGCCGCCGTCAATGGTGTCGTTGCCGGAATCGCCTTCGATGGTGTCGTTGCCCGCCTCGCCGTAGATCAGGTCGCTGCCGCCTACGTCTGCGGCAGAGTCGTCGCCGTCGATCAGGTCATTGCCGGCGCCGCCGTAGATGGTGTCCTCGCCGTCGGGCGAGGTGTTGTCGGAATCGCCGAAGATGGTGTCGTCGCCGCCCTCGCCATAGATCAGGTCGTTGTTGGAGCCGCCATAAAGCAGGTCCGCGTCGCCGCCGGCGAGGTCGCCGTCGTCGCCGTAGATGATGTCCGCCAGGATGCCACTGCGGACGATGTCCATGCCGTTGCCGCCGTAGATCAGGTCTTCGCCGTCTTCGCCGAAGATGGAGTCGTTGTCGTCGCCGCCGTCGATGGTATCGTCGCCGCTGTCGCCCCGGATGGTGTCGTTGCCGGCCTCGCCGTAGATCAGGTCGGCCTGACCCGCATCCGCAGCCTCGTCGTCGCCGTCGATGAGGTCGTTGCCGGCGCCGCCGTAAATGGTGTCCTCGCCGTCGGGCGAGGTGTTGTCGGAGTCACCGAAGATGGTGTCGTCGCCGCCCTCGCCGTAGAGCAGGTCGTTGTTGGAGCCGCCGAGGATGAAGTCGGCATCGCCGCCGACGAGATCGCCGTCGTCGCCGTAGATGATGTCGGGAAGAATGCTGCCGTCGAGGTAGTCCAGGCCGTTGCCGCCGTAGAGCAGGTCCGCGCCGTCTTCGCCGAAGATGGAGTCGTTGTCGTCGCCGCCGTCGATGGTATCGTCGCCGCTGTCGCCCCGGATGGTGTCGTTGCCGGCCTCACCGAAGATCAGGTCGGCCTGACCCGCATCCGCAGCCTCGTCGTCGCCGTCGATCAGGTCGTTGCCGGCGCCGCCGTAAATGGTGTCCTCGCCGTCGGGCGAGGTGTTGTCGGAGTCACCGAAGATGGTGTCGTCGCCGCCTTCGCCGTAGAGGACGTCATTGTTGGAGCCGCCGAGGATGAAATCGGCATCGCCGCCGACGAGGTCGCCGTCGTCGCCGTAGATGATGTCGGGAAGAATGTTGCCGTCGAGGAAGTCCAGGCCGTTGCCGCCGTAGAGCAGGTCCGCGCCGTCTTCGCCGAAGATGGAGTCGTTGTCGTCGCCGCCGTCGATGGTATCGTCGCCGCTGTCGCCCCGGATGGTGTCGTTACCCGCCTCGCCGTAGATCAGGTCGGCCTGACCCGCATCCGCAGCCTCGTCATCGCCGTCGATGAGGTCGTTGCCGGCGCCGCCATAGATGGTGTCCTCGCCGTCGGGCGAGGTGTTGTCGGAGTCACCGAAGATGGTGTCGTCGCCGCCCTCGCCGTAGAGGACGTCATTGTTGGAACCGCCGAGGATGAAGTCGGCATCGCCGCCGACGAGATCGCCGTCGTCGCCGTAGATGATGTCGGGAAGAATGTTACCGTCGAGGAAGTCCAGGCCGTTGCCGCCGTAGAGCACGTCCGCGCCGTCTTCGCCGAAGATGGAATCGTTGTCGTCCCCGCCGTCGATGGTATCGTCGCCGTCCTGACCCCGGATGGTGTCGTTGCCCGCGTCGCCGTAGAGCAGGTCGGCAAAGCCCGGGTCTCCGGAAGAGGGGTCGTCGCCATAGACCAGGTCGTTGCCGCTGCCGCCGTAGATGGTGTCGGCCCCGTTGGGCAGAGAGAAGTCGGCATCGCCCACCAGGGTGTCGTTGCCGCCCTCGCCCCAGATCACGTCGTCGCCGATGCTGCCGTAGAGCACGTCGTCGTCGCCGCCGATATTGTCGCCGTCGTCGCCGTAGATCGTGTCGGCATCGAAGCTGCCGTCGACGGTGTCAAGGCCGTTGCCGCCATAGATCAGGTCCATGCCCATGAACCCGTCGATGGTGTCGTTGCCGTCGCCGCCGTCGATGGTGTCGTCGCCGTCGCCGCCTTCTATAGTGTCGTCGCCTGCGTCGCCGTAGAGCAGGTCGAGGCCGTTCTCTCCGAAGATCTTATCGTTGTCGTCACCGCCGTAGGCCGTGTCGTCGCCGCTGCCGGCCTCGATTGTGTCGTCACCTTCGTCGCCGTAGAGCAGGTCGTTGCCGCCGAAATCGACCAGTCCGTCGTCGGCGATGATCGAATCGTTGCCGCTGCCGCCGTAGATCAGGTCGTTGCCGCTGCGGGTGGCGCCGCCGTCGTCGCCGTAGATCGTGTCGTTGCCGGCCCCGCCGTCGAGGGTGTCGTCGCCGTCGGCATCCACAGAGGGGTCGTCGCCGTAGATCAGGTCGTCGCCGCCCTCGCCGTAGGCGCGGTCGTTGCCGAGGCCGCCGTTAAGCGTATCCGCGGCGCCCAGGCCGTCGCCGTTGTCGCCGTAGAGCAGGTCGTTGCCGTCGTTGCCGAAGACCTGGTCGCTGTCGGCGCCGCCGTAGACGCTGTCCGCGCCTTCGTTGCCGGCGACACTGTCGTCGCCTTCGTCGCCGTAGGCCTGGTCGTCGCCGGTGTTGCCTTCCACCGAGTCGTTGCCCGTGCCGCCCAGCAGGTAGTCGCCGCCGGCCCCGCCATAGAGGCCGTCGTCGCCGGCGCCGCCGTAGAGGAAGTCGTTGTGGTCGTTCAGGTAGGGAATGGGTGCGAGGTAGTCCGCCTCCGATCCGCCGTAGATCGAATCGCTGCCGTCACCCCCCAGCAGGACGTCGGGCCCGCCATAGCCTTCCAGCATCTCGCCGCCGTCGCCCGCCTGCAGGAAATCCTGGCCGGGCAGGGGATCGGGGTTGTCCTGGCCCGGGTTTAGGTCGTCGTTCACGGGGTCCGAGGGGTTGGGGTCTACCAGCGTCGTGTCATTGAGAGCGCCATCGGTGGGTATGGTGTTCGTCGTCCAGTCGGTCTGATCGTCGTCATCGTCCAGGTCGACCCGCGAGAAGACGAGGTGCCCTTCGGTCAACTGGCCGTAGAAGGTCTCGAAGTTGAAGCCCGGCAGCTGCGAGCCGAAGCCGTCGGGCGAGCCCGAGAAGTCGGGGTCGGCCAGGGCCGCGAGCTCCGCCTGCGTCAGGTTGGCCGCGAAGCTGTCCAGCGTCTGGTCGCCGTCGATGTCCTCGCCCGCGCGGTAGACGAGGTTGACGGCGATGGGTTCCGTCGTGTCGTCGCCCAGGTCCCAGAAGGTCGCGTCCGCGATCGTAAAGCCGTCGACCACATTGCCGGCGGCGTCGAAGACCCGCACGATGATGTCTTCCTCCCCGGGCGTGCCCTCGTCGTCGGCCAGCTGGTAGAAGACGATGAAGCCGCCGGCGGGAATCGTAACGCCGCCGGGCACGTCGAAGGTCACCAGCACGCCGTCCGGATTGAGGATCTGGATTTTCAGGTCGTCGGTCGTCGTGGCGGCGGCGGAGGTGTTGTGCAGCTCGATGAAGCTGTACTCGGGCAGCTTCTGGGCCTGGGCCGTCTCCGGCTCTTCGTCCGGGGAGGCGCCCGGCAGGCCCGGGATGTCCAGCGGCACGCGCAGGCCGATCTCGTTGATGATCAGCGGCGGCGGCGGGAACTGCGGCAGGATCGGGTCCGGTTCCACGGCGATAAGCCCGAACTCCAGCTCCACCGGAGGGATCACACCCTGCGCGGCCAGCAGATCGAGAATGTTACCCAGATTGTCATCGTAGGTGGAGCCGCCGCCACCGATCGCGCCCGGCCCGGCGGCCACGTCGTCCAGCCCCGTGCTGTCGCCCTGCAGGGCGAGAGCCTGAGCGACCAGGAGGTCGGCGGCAACATCGATTCCGGCGATCCGGAACGTCGGGGCGTCGCCGGACTCGGCGGCCTGCACCATGCCGAGGAAGACGACCTGGCTGTCCGGCACGGCATCGCCGTCGTCGTCGAAGGAGATGACGAAGTCATTGCCCCGCACCGCGACCTGGGCGCTGGCCGGCGGGAAATCCAGGATATAGGTCTGTCCCGGGAGTGACTGGATCTCGACCGTCCGGCCGGAGGCCGGGCGCCCGATGACCACCGCTTCACCTGCCTGGCCGGTCAGAGAGGCCGCTTCAAAGCCGCCGATCCCGGCAGGCTCTGTGACGGCATCGTCCTTCGCCACAGTGTCGACAGGGCTGGTGACACCAAGCTCATGGTAGTCGGCCATGCTTGTCTCCCGAATACAGTACAGACCCCCGGGAAACACTTCTATCTGAAGTAGAACTCGACCTGAGTTCCAGTTTCAGTTTGGCCATGTCCTACGACGGGCGCAAGATGAGCTTTTATGAATATGACTTAATATTGTATGAGTTCTTATTTTTCATAGTATAGAAATAGCAATTATAAGATTTTACTTAACCTATGGGTGCGTGCAGTCGCCTCGGCGTTTCCCGGCAAAGAAAAGCGGGCGGCCCTGGGGAGGACCGCCCGCAGTCGCTCGCGGGACGAGCGTCCGGAGGAAAGGCGGGAGGATTCTAGTCGGCCGGCCGGCGCAGCAGCGGGCGCTTCGGTTCTTCGGGTTGCCTGGGGGCCAGGCGCTGCGGGCGCACTTGGTGCTCCATGCTGCTGCGTTGCTTGCGCAGCCGGAAGATGTTGGCCGAGTCGAGCTGCGACGGTCTGACGGGCCGCGCCGCGGCGGGCTGGGCGGTCAACGGCAGCGGGGCGGGCGGCGCGACACCGACGGCGGGCAGCTCGGTGTAGCTGCTCTGGGCGCTGTTGTTGGTTTCGTCGGACTCCACGACGTCGCCGCCGGCATCGACCTCGGCGTCGAAGACAAAGGTCCCCGGCGTCCAGGGGATGGCGTTCCAGAAGGTGAGGTCATGGTTGAAGGCCTCGCCCGGCTCCAGGGCCGGCACGTCGATCACCGCCCGGTTGGGGAAGGCAGGGTCGACATAGGCGCCCATGCCCGGCGCCTCGGGGCAGCCGCCGTCGGCCTGGCCAAACCTTGTGCAGTTGATGGTCAGCTGGCTGGGGCCGGCGGCCGTGGTGCCGCTGTTCAGGACGCCCACGGAGGCGTTCATGGGGAAGTTCAGCTGCGGGACCAGGTCGGGCTGGGCGAGGGCCTGGCCGGCGCCGGCGGCGAGCGAGACCGCGGTGCAGAGGCTGGCGGCGGCGAACAGGCCGAGAGAAAGGCGCTTGGCCATGATGAGTTCCTCTTGCGAAAGGTGTCTGCATCATGGGTCGCGCCCACCACGCGTTTGGTTCAAAGGAATCCGCGGGTCTCCTACGTAAACGAACAGTCAGTTGCGATCCGCGCGGCCCTCGGCTATCCATCGTTCGCATAAGAACGAATCCAACAATTCCGCCGGTGGCGCTTCCGCCTGCTGGCATCCTTGGGGGGAAAATCCATGATCGACAGCGGCAATACCGCCTGGATTCTCACGTCCACGGCCCTGGTTCTGCTGATGACCCTGCCGGGCCTGGCGCTGTTCTACGCCGGTCTGGTGCAGTCCAAGAACGTGCTCTCGGTGCTGATGCACTGCATCACCATCGCCGCCCTGGCCTCCGTCTTCTGGGTGGTCTGCGGCTACTCGCTGGCCTTCGAGGCGGGCAACGCCCTGATCGGCGGGCTTTCGAAGGTCCTGCTGTTCGGGGTCGGGCGCGACAGCGCGGTGGAGGGGACGGGCCTGCCCGAGACCGTCTTCATCATGTTCCAGATGACCTTCGCCATCATCACTCCGGCGCTGATCGTCGGCGCCTTCGTGGAGCGCATCCGCTTCGGCGCCGTCATGGCCTTCTCGCCGCTGTGGCTGCTGCTGGTCTACGTGCCCGTGACCCACTGGGTCTGGGGCGGCGGCTGGCTCGCCGAAATGGGCGTCATGGACTATGCCGGCGGCATCGTGGTGCATGTGACGGCCGGCGTCTCGGCGCTGGTGATCGCCGCCATGCTGGGCGCGCGCGACGGCTTCCCGCGGTCCATCCGTCCGCCCCACGCGCCCTGGATGGTCATGGTCGGCGCCTCCCTGCTGTGGGTCGGCTGGTTCGGCTTCAACGCCGGCTCGGCGCTGGGGGCGGGCACGGACGCCGGCATGGCCATGCTGGTGACCCACCTCTCCGCCGCCGTCGCCTCGCTGGTCTGGCTGGTCATCGAAACGGTGAAGTTCGGCAAGCCCAGCCTGGTCGGCTTCGTCACCGGCACCATCGCCGGCCTGGCGACCATCACTCCGGCCTCCGGCTTCGTCGGCCCCCTGGGCGGCCTGCTGCTGGGGCTGGCCGGCGGCGTCGTCTGCTACGTCGCCGTCGACCTGGTGAAGCACCGCTTCAAGATCGACGATTCCCTCGACGTGCTGGCGGTGCACGGCGTCGGCGGCGCCACCGGCAGCCTGCTGGTCGCCTTCCTGGCGCTGCTGCCCGGCGGCACCGGCGTCAATGTCGACGGCGGCGCGGTCAGCCAGTTCCTGGTGCAGCTGGCCGGGGTCGCCGCCGCCATCGTGTGGAGCGCTGTCGCCACCTTCGTCATGGTCAAGGCCATCACGATGACCATCGGCCTGCGCGTCGGCAAGGAGCAGGAGATCGAGGGCCTGGACTTCACCGCCCACGGCGAGACGGCCTACAACCCGTAAGAACGAAAAGCCCCGCGACCGGGGATACAAGGTAGGGAGCAAGCCATGAAGTACATCACGGCGATCATTCAACCGCACCGCCTGGACAAGGTGCGTGAGGCCCTGGGCGCCATCGGCGTGCACGGCATGACGGCCAGCGACGTCTACGGCTACGGCCGCCAGAAGGGCCACACCGAGGTCTATCGCGGCGCCGAGTACGAGATCAACTACGTCCCCAAGATCAAGATCGAGATCGCGGTGGGCGACGACCAGGCCGAGGCCGTGGTCGAGGCGGTCACCGAGGCCGCGCGCAGCGGCAAGATCGGCGACGGCAAGATCTTCGTCTTCGACCTGGGCGAGGCGCGCCGCATCCGCACCGGCGAGGCCGGCAACGACGCGCTGTAGCTGAAGACGCCGGCGGGGCGGCGCTGCGGCGTCTGCGGAAGATTGGGCCCGCGCCAGGCGGCGCGGGCCCTCCCTCGGACCTTTGCGGTCTAGTCGACGGATCCGCCGCCGAAGCCCTTGCCGTCGTCCGACGTTGCGAAGCCGTCGTCCGAGCCGCTGTCGCTCATCTCGCCTCCGCCGCCGTAGCCGGAGCCGTCGTCGACCTCCGCGCTGTCGAGCGCCGCAGGGCTGCCGACGTTGGGATTGGCGGCGGCCGGGGCGTCGCCCGGCAGGACACCGCCGCCATAGCCTTCACCGTCCTCGCTTTCCGGAAGGCCCGCCGCGGGGGCGGTCTCCTGAATCGAGGCCACCAGGAACCCTTCGCCGAAATCGCCGCCGCCCTGTCCCAGGGCGCCGGAGCCGGCAGAAGCCGCAGTCCCGGCCGGCAGGATGTCTGGCTCGATATCGCCACCGCCGAAGCCGGTGCCGTCGGTGTCGTTCTCGAAGATCATCGCAAGCATGTCCATTCCACTCGCAACAGGTGTTGAAGGGGCCGCGTCGCCGGAGAGCGCCACCTCCAGATCGACGAGGCGCAGACCGTGGCTCGACAATTCCTGCCACTTGTCCGTGAAGCTCTGCCAAGAGGCATTGACCCACAGATAGTAGCTGTCGCTACCCGGCCTCCAGATGCCGGAATAGCGCCATTGGCCGTTGATGTTGGTTCGCACGATCTTGACGAGCCGCAGGTTCTGCTGAGCGAGCTGTTGCCATTTGCTGACAAAGCTCGACCAGGAGGCGTTGACCCAGAGGTAGTGCGCCCCCGTGCCCTGGCGCCACACGCCGGTGTAGCGGTAGGCATTGCCGATCTTGCGGATCTCGATGTCGACGAGGCGCAGGTTCCTGGCGGAGAGAGTCTGCCATTTGCTGACGAAGCTCTTCCATGAGGCGTTGACCCACAGATAGTAGGGATCGTTGCCGCCCCGCCAAACGCCGGAATACCGCCAGTTCGACCCGATCTGCTTGATCTCGATATCGACCAGCCTCAGGTTCTGTTGGGCCAGCTGCTGCCACTTGTTGACGAAGCTGGTCCACGAGGCGTTGACCCAGAGGTAGTAGGGGTCGTTGCCTTGGCGCCAGACGCCGGAGTAGACGTATCCGCTGCCGCGCTTGGAGATCTCGAAATCGGTCAGCCTGAGGTTCTGCTGGCCGAGCTGCTGCCATTTGGCGACGAAGTTGGCCCAGGAGGCGTTGACCCAGAGATAATGCTTGTCGTTGCCGGCCCGCCAGACTCCGGTATAGCGGTCCTTGGGCTTGATCACCCGGTCCAGCATCTGTTTGAGATTGGGTCGTCTGCCGATCCTCTGGGTTCTTGGCCTGCCGGGCGCGTCGGTCTGGGGGGAGCCGGTCGCGCGCAGCAGGTTGATGGCGCCTACGGGCGTCAGCATCGACTGGCCGTTCGCCTTCAGCGCCCCGTTCACACAGGCGAGCGCAGCGGTGACGATGGGGCTCGCGCTGGAGGTTCCGCTGAAGCTGTCCGTGTAGTGGCGATCGGGATTCGCACCACCCTGAAGGCTGCCGTAGCCGGTGGTGGTGACCTCCCGGCCCCAACCCTGGGCGTCGACCCGGCGTCCGTAGTTGGAGAAGCCGAGCCGCGACCGGTCCGGTCCGTGGTTGTTCCCGTGGGTTCCAGGCGGTGGCGCGCCCGCCCCGACCACCACGGCTCTCGACGAGGTGTTGGCGGGGTTCAACGGGTTCCGCCAAGTCGGCGGGAACCCGGCCGGCCGCTGATCATAGAGCGCGTCGTCGAAGTTCTCGGCGCCGTTGCCTGCCGCTTCGACGACGATGACCCCCTTGCCGGTCGCATAGCGGATGGCGGCATAGTCATCGGGCCACCACTCGATGGCGATGTAGCCGCGCTGGTCGTTGCGGCTCTGGTAATTGAAGCGTGGACCGGGGCGATGGATCTCCAGCAGCATGACATCGCCGGCCTGCAGCTTGTCGGCGGCCTTGCGGATCGCCGTCGCGCTGGGCATCGAGAACGCGACCGCGCCGATCCGCGCTTTCGGCGCGATGCCGGTGATCCCGAAGGAATTGATGTCGCCGCTGATCTCACCCAGCACCGCCGTGCCGTGGTCCGTGCTCGAGCTGCCCGAACCCGCGAGAATGCCGTCCTGGTTGACCTTGAGGTCCTCGTGGCTGAAGCGCCAGCCCCATTCCAGGTCGATGACGCGGATGTTCTCGCCGCGCCCGCCGGGAAAGCGCCAGGCGTAGAAGGCGTCGACGCCCTCCGGGGCTGCATTGAGATAGCCCTGCCGCGCCACGTAGTTCGGCGTCGCCGCCGGCGGTTCGCCCGCTGCGGGCTGCATGTCATTGAGCGCCACCAGGTCCTGGTCCGCCTCCACAACCATCTGTTCCACTGCCGCCGGGGCCTCCGACGGCGGCTTGACATAGGCCGCCACGACGCCTTGCTCCTTTTCGAGCTGGTCGCGCAGCTTGTCGATCTTCTTGTCCGGGGCGGCGACGTGGAAGTACTCGGTCGCGCCCTGGTCGGACAGGGCAGCTTCCGGTGTCGCCTCGCCGCCGTCGCCGTCGAACAGCGGTTCGAGCTTCGCCCCGGCATCGGAGATCAGCTTCGCGATGCCGCTGCCTGCACCGCTCGCCATCGCGGCGGGGGCCTGGCTGCGTTCCATGATCACGATCAGTTCCCTCGGCGACTGCGCTTGCCGCGGGCTCTTCTTGGGGGTTTGGGGGGAGTTGGTCATCTTCGGTTCCTCATAACGCTACGTTGAACACGCGACCGGGCAGTAGATTCTTGACGGTTGGATCTGGATGCACCGGCCGTTCTCGATGAACCGGATCTCTCACCTCTTGAGAGATCCTAACGTCCGATTGCCGGCCAAGAGGCGAAGAGCCCCAATGGACAAACGACCCCGGATCGGGCTGCTGCTTTAAACCCTGTCAAGAAATGGCGCTTGCCAAGAAGCGCGTGCTTCCGTCTTCTCGCCGATGGGGCTGGCGGAAGTCTGATACCCTGCAGGCTAGCGCGGTCTGTGCCGGCTGTGGATGGCGCTTAGGGGTAGCGGGCGATGGCAAAGGGCTTAGCCGCCGCCGCGAAAGGGCCGGGCGCGCGCACGCGGCGACGCCTTTTTCTCGTACGCGGCGGGTAGGCCGAGACCATGGTCGAGGCGGTCACCGAGGCCGCGAGCAGCGGCAAGATCGGCGATGGCAAGATCTTCGTCTGGGATCTCGGCGACGCGCGCCGCATCCGCACCGGCGAGGCCGGCAACGACGCGCTGTAAGGAACGGGCTGAGGGGCGGCGCTGTGCTCTATCAGTTCATCGTCTTGGGCAAGCTGGAGCGCAGCTTCTGGCGTAGCACGTCGAAGTGGGGCCCTCTATGGCGCCCAGACGTTCCTTTTTGACAACATGGTCAGGCCGCAGCGGCGGCGACAGCAAGTCGAACGACAAGAACCGGTAAAGCCATGCCAATGCGTCGGGCTGTCCGCCTCTACGACGCTTGGAGGTTGGCCTGCGCGGTGGACGAAAACCGCTTCCGATATTCCCCTGGGCTGATGGCGTAGGTTTTCCGGAAATGGTAGCGCATCACCTCCGGGCTCTGAAAGCCGACTGAATATCCGATTTGCTCGACTGTCAGATCAGTCGTCTCCAGCAGGATGCATGACTTTGCGATCCGCTCTTGGGTAAGCCACTGCATTGCGGGTACCCCAGTGAAAGCCAAGAACTTCCGCTGAAAGGTGCGTGATGACATTCCCGCGATTCGCGCCATCGACGCGATGTCGTAGTCCGTCCCAAGACTCTGTCGGACGGAGTCCATGAACTCGGAAAGCCGATGGTTCGACCCACTCGTCGGCAAGGGCTGTTCGATAAACTGAGCCTGTCCTCCCTGCCGAAAGGTGTGCATGACCAATCGGCGGGCCACCGAATTCGCGATCCGTGTCCCGTAGTCGCACCGGACGATGTGAAGACAGGCGTCTATTCCGGCCGAACTTCCGGCAGACGTGACGATGTCGCCGTTGTCCACATACAGGTTGTTCGGCAGCACTTCGACATCAGGAAAGCGCTCCTGCAAATCGCGAACGTATCTCCAGTGCGTCGTGGCCTGACGACCGTCCAACAGACCCGCTGCAGCTAAGACATAGACCCCGGAACAGATCGACAGCAGGCGGGCTCCACGACGATGGGCGGAACTGACCAATTCACAGAGGCGATCCGGAACTGGCATGTCCTTTCCCCGCCAGCCTGGGATCACCACAATTTCAGCGTTGTCAAAATCCTTCTGTGTCCCATCCGTGGTTGCGACCAGACCCCCAGCCACCCGTATCATACCCCCTTCCGGGGCGTAAGACACAAAGCTGTATAGATCCGGTCCGATCTCGGGTCGCTTGAGGCCAAATACCTCAGAGACAATGCCGTACTCGAAGGTGCAAAGGCCGTCATAGACAAGTGCCACAACACTGCGCGGCGCGGCACTCAGATCATCGGCTGTCATTTTTTGCTGCGGAATTGGCACTGGGCAGGGCTGGCATGATTTCAACATATAGGGTTTTCTTGCCAACACATCAACGGAGAATGTGGATATGCACCCAAACCCATTGCCTGACCTTCTTGAAGCCGTTCAGCTCTATTTCGACTCGCTCTACCACTGCGACACGAAGATGCTGAATCAGGTCTTCCATGAGTCCTCCAGTCTGTTCGACGCGGACAATGGCAAGCTCTTTGTCGAGCCGATCGAGAGCTTCAGCAACGACGTCGGCGGCCGGACGTCGCCCGCCAGTAGGAGCCAGGAGCGTGAGGACGAGATCCTCTTGGTCGACTTCCTCTCACCGATCAGCGCCACGGTGAAGATCAGGCTGCGCGCGCATCAGAACGTTTTCGTCGACCACCTCGGCTTCGTGAAGACGGAGGACGGCTGGAAGATCGTCTCGAAAATCTGGCATCTCGAGAAGATCGTCGAGATCGACGGATGACCCACCAGCTCTCGGTTGTCGAAGGGCATCGCCTTGCGCGAATGCCAATGGATCCCGGGGTCAAGCCCCAGGACGACAGCGGTGTGTGTATCCTCCGCGTGACAACCGTGCGGACTATGAGAGCCCGATTGGGCGGCCGCGTCAGTTCATCGTCTTGGGCAGGTTGGCGCGCAGTTTCTGGCGCAGCACGTCGATGGAGACCGGCTTGCCCTCGACGTCGATGTGCCAGAAGGACCAGCCGTTGCACGAGGGCGCGCCCTGCAGGTGGGCGCCGACCTGGTGGATCGAGCCCTTGAAGTCGGAAGTGATGAGCGTGCCGTCGGCGCGCACCTTGGCGCGGAAACGCTTGTCCGGGCCGTGCAGCACGGTGCCAGGCTCCAGCAGGCCGTGCTCGATCAGCCAGCCGAAGGGGATGCGCGGCTCGGCGCGCTTGGCCGGGGTCTCCACCATCTCCAGGTCGGTCACCGGCTGCACCTCGGCGATGCGTTTCTTGGCCACGGCGATGTAGTCGGGGTCGCGTTCCAGGCCGATGAAGTGGCGGCCCAGCTTCTTGGCCACGGCGCCGGTGGTGCCGGAGCCGAAGAAGGGATCGAGCACCACGTCGCCCGGCTTGGTGGCCGCCATGATGACGCGGTGGAGCAGGGCCTCCGGCTTCTGCGTCGGATGCGCCTTCTCGCCCTTGTCGTTCTTCAGCCGCTCGCCGCCGCTGCAGATCGGGATCAGCCAGTCGCTGCGCATCTGCAGGTCATCGTTCAACCGCTTCATGGCGTCGTAGTTGAAGGTGTAGCGCGCGTCCTTGTCCTTGGCCGCCCAGATCATGGTCTCGTGGGCGTTGGTGAAGCGCCGGCCGCGGAAATTCGGCATGGGGTTGGTCTTGCGCCACACCACGTCGTTGAGGATCCAGTAGTCCAGGTCCTGCAGCGCGGTGCCGACGCGGAAGATGTTGTGGTAGCTGCCGATCACCCAGAGGGAGCCGTTGTCCTTCAGCACGCGGCGCGCGGCGCGCAGCCAGCGGCGGGTGAAGTCGTCGTAGGCGGCGAAGCTGTCGAACTGGTCCCAGGCGTCGTCGACGGCGTCGACCTTGGAGTTGTTCGGCCGGTGCAGGTCGCCGGCGAGCTGCAGGTTATAGGGCGGGTCCGCGAAGACCATGTCGACCGAGGCCTCCGGCAGGGCCTCCATCAAAGCGATGCAATCGCCCTGCTTGACGACATCTTTCTGCACAGGTTTTCCCCTCTCGAGCGCCAGTCTTCGCCGCGCCGACCCCGATTCGGCGCGCAAGCCGGCTATCCTGAGTCAAGCCGAGTCGCGCGTCAAGAGTCTAGCTGACTCAAGATCTTACGGACTTAAGTTAAAGATTTGCTTGCGAGCGCGTCCCGGATCGGCCGGAAAGAGCGCCGGTGCAGGGGGGTGACGCCCAGCCGGGCGATGCCGGCGCGGTGCTCCGCCGTGCCGTAGCCCTGGTTGCGTTCCCAGCCGTAGCCCGGGTAGTCGCGGGCCAGCGCCGCCATGGCGCGGTCGCGGGTCACCTTGGCCACCACCGAGGCCGCGGCGATGGAGAGCGAGCGGCTGTCGCCCTTCACCACGGCACGCGCTTCGCAGCCCAGTTGCGGCAGCTTTTTGCCGTCGACCAGGGCCGCCCCGGGGGCGCTGTCCAGGGCCGCGCTTAAGGCTTCTGCGGCGCGCTGCATGGCCAGCAGCGAGGCCTGCAGGATGTTCAGGCTGTCGATTTCCTCGACGCTGGCCTCGCCCACCGCCACCCGGACGCAGGCGCAGGCCGGATCGCTGAGGATTTCGAAGAGCTCGCTGCGCCGCCTGGCCGAAAGCTTCTTGGAGTCGTCGAGGCCTTCGGCCAGCGCCGGGTCCAGCGCCGCCGCATCCAGCCAGGCGGGGGCGGCCACCACCGGCCCGGCCCAGGGGCCGCGTCCGGCCTCCTCGGGGCCGGTGGCGAGGCGGCCGCCGTGATGGTTCCCAAGATCGTCAAGCAGCTCGCGTTCCAGCGAGAAGTCCGGCACCTGCGTAATCCCTCCGGCGATCGGTTGACTGCAGGCTTACTCGGCCGAGGCGTCGCTCGCGGCGGCGCCGTCGTTGCCTGCCTTGCTCTGCGGGGGTTTCCTGTAGCGCGCCAGCCAGGCGTTGACCAGCCCCCGCGAGCGGCCCAGCGCCAGGGCCTCGGGTCCCAGGGTGAGGCGCAGGGTCTCGCGGCCCGAGGTGATGCCCAGCAGCGCGATGCGGTGCAGGCGGCGCGCCGCCTCCAGCCACACCGGGCTGACCAGCAGGGAGATCACCGTGACCGCGACCAGCAGGCGGTGGCTTTCCCAGTCGATGGCGGCCACGGTCAGGCCTTGCGCGGCGAGGATGAAGGAGAACTCGCCGAGCTGGGCCAGCAGCACCGAGGAAAGGAAGGCCCGCGGCCAGGTCTCGCCCATGGCGCGGATCAGGCCGATGTTGAGCGCGGTCTTCAGGACGGCGACGAAGAACACCAGCATGACCACGATGCCCAGGTTGGCCCAGATGTACTGGATGTCGATCAACAGGCCGATGGCGAGGAAGAAGACCATCAGCAGCACCGTCTGGATGGGCTCGGTGTAGTGGATCATGGCGCGCCGGCTGGTCGAGTTGCCGATCACCAGGCCGGCCAGGAAAGCGCCGTAGGAGGCCGAGATGCCGAGCAGGCCGGACAGCGCCGCGGCGCCGAAGCAGAAGCCGAGGCCGGCCAGCGGCAGCAGTTCGCGGTTGCGCCCGATCTCGCGGGCGAAGGGCAGGCGCACCCGCTTGCGCTTGCCCAGGTAGGTGATGATCAGCGCCAGGAAGACGATGGACAGCAGGATCTTGACGATGGACAGCGGGCCGATGCCGCCGTCGCCGCGGAAGGCGCCGATGATGAGGATCATGGGGATCACCGCCAGGTCCTGGGCGATGAGGATGCCGATGGTGACGTAGCCGACGCGGGTGCGCTTTTCGCCGATCTCGTCCAGCATCTTGATGGCCACGGCGGTCGACGACAGCGCCACCACGAAGCCGACCACCACGGTCAGCGCCAGCGGCCAGTCGAGCAGCAGGCCCAGCAGGTACATGCCCAGGAAGGCGACGACGATCTGGAAGGCGGTGGTCAGCACCGCGACCTTCCACACCGCGCGGAAGTCGCGCAGGTTCAGCTCCATGCCGATGAAGAACAGCAGCATCAGCACGCCCAGCTCGGCCAGCAGCTGCACCTGTTCGCGGCTCTGCACGAAGCCGAAGCCGGAGGGGCCCAGCACGGCGCCGGCCAGGATGTAGCCCAGCAGGATGGGCTGGCGGAAGTAGCGCATCACCAGCCCGCAGCCGAGCGCGCCGACAACGACGATGGCCAGTTCGGTAATGCTGCTTGTGTGCCCTTCCATGTGCCGAAACCTAGCACATGGAAGCATTTAAGTGATTAACGCGGGGGTGGTGGTGCGTCGTTTCTCTCGCCCGGCCGTGGTCCGGCGCGCCCGGCGATCACGCCAAGCCTGCGCAGCTCTCTCCCAAGGTGGCGAGAGAGGGCGCCGCGAAGCGGGAGGGTGAGGGGCGCTCCCGCGGTGCCGGCGACGGCGAATGCTGTTGCCCGCGCGGCCGTCTCCGCTCACCATGGCCCTTAGTCGGCGCGCTTACTCTTGGATGCCAGGCCCCATGCTCTTTCGCCAACTCTTTGATCCCCAGTCTTCGACCTATTCCTACCTGCTGGCCGACAGCACGACGCGCGAAGCCGTGCTGATCGACCCCGTCTACGAGCAGGTAAGGCGCGACGCGGCCCTGCTGGCCGAGCTTAACTTGAAGCTGGTTTACACTCTGGAGACCCACGTCCATGCCGATCACGTGACCGGCGCCTGGATGTTCCGTCACCGCCATGGCAGCGAGATCGCCTTGTCCGGCGACAGCGGCGCCGAAGGCGCCGACCGGCTGCTGCACCATGGCGACAGGATCCCCTTCGGCGGACGTGAGCTCCTGGTGCGGGCGACGCCCGGCCACACGGCAGGCTGTCTGACCTACGTGCTCGACAACGAAGGCATGGCCTTCACCGGCGACTGCCTGCTGATTCGCGGCTGCGGCCGCACGGACTTCCAGGGCGGCGATCCCAATCAGCTCTATGCCTCGGTGCATACCCAGATCTTCACCCTGCCCGAGGACTGCCTGCTCTATCCCGGCCATGACTACCGCGGCCTCACCGTGACCAGCGTCGGCGAGGAGAAGTCCTTCAACCCGCGCCTCGGCGGGCAGCTCAGCCAGAGCGACTTCGCCGGTTACATGGCGAACCTGGGACTCGATCATCCGAAGAAGATGGACGTCGCCGTGCCGGCCAATCTCCTCTGCGGCAGGCCGCAGGACGATCACCTGCCGGAAGACGAGCCGACCTGGGCGCCGCTGACCTATACCTTTGCCGGGATCTGGGAGGTGCAGCCGCAGTGGCTGGAAGAGCACCTCAACGCCGCGCAGATTCTGGACGTCCGCGAAGCCGACGAGTTCGACGGCCCGCTGGGTCGCATTCCCGGGGCCAAGCTGATCCCCCTGGGTTCCCTCGCCGAGCGGACGTCGGAGCTGCGCCCCGACAGGCCGGTCATCGCCGTCTGCCGGGCCGGGGGACGCTCTGCCCAGGCGACGACGATCCTGCGGCGCGCCGGCTTCGGGCAGGTCGCCAATCTGGCCGGCGGCATGCTGCGGTGGCGCGCCCAGCGCTGCGTCGTCGAGGGCGGCCGGGATTAGCCGCGTCATGCAGCGGCCCATGTCATTGAGTGTCGAGGAGCAGGCGCAGCGCCAGCGCCTGGAGGAGCGCTACCTCTGGGCCTGCGCGCCGGTCATGCTGGCCATCGAGCGGCGGGTCTGCGGCTGTGATTACGGCGGCACCAGTTGGACGACGCGGAGCGAGGCCGATCGCATGGCGGCGCGGCTCGCTTTGCGGCCGGGCGTACGGCTGCTCGACCTCGGGGCGGGTTCGGGCTGGCCGGGCCTCTATCTGGCGGCGACGACCGGCTGCGACGCAACCCTGGTCGACCTGCCCGTCAACGGATTGAAGATCGCCCGCGACCGGGCGCGGGAGGATGGGCTTGCGAGCCGTGTGAGGGCGATGGTCGCCGATGCCGCGGCGCTGCCCTTTGCCGAGGGCGCCTTCGACGCCATCAGCCACAGCGACCTGCTGTGTTGCCTGAAACAGAAAGGCGAGGTGCTCGCCGCCTGCCGGCGCGCGGTTCGTGACGGCGGGCGCATGGTGTTCACCGTGATCTCCGTCGCGCCGGACCTTCCGCCGGCGCGTTACCGCCTGGCCGTGGCGCGCGGACCGGAGTTCCTCGAAACGGACAGCGACTACCCTGCCCTGCTGGCGGAAGCGGGCTGGGCCGTCGTCGAGTCGGACGACATCACCTCCGACTACGTGGGCTCCTGCCGCCGGCAGCTCGACGCCGACATGACGCAGAAGGAGCCTTTAACGGCCCTCATCGGCGCAGAGGAGTTCGATCAGCGCCTGACCGACTGGCAGGGAAAGCTCGCGGCTCTGGACGACGGACTGCTCCGCCGCCGGTTCTTCGTCGCGGCGCCTGCGTGACGGGCGCGCTACAGCAGTGAGAGCTGGCGGTCGTCGATTTTTGGGGGAGTGAACTGGAAGGTATCCAGGCGGGCCAGGCCGCGGTTGAGGCCCAGACGCCGCTCGGCCTGCTTGAAGCGCTTGGCCAGCAGGTCGGCGTAGACGCCGCTGCCGCGCTGGCGCAGGCCGAATTCAGACTGGTAGAGGCCGCCCTCCCGGGTATCCCTCACCAGGCTCATCACCTTGGCCTTGCGCTCGGGGAAGTGCGCCTCCAGCCACTCGGTGAAGAGGTCCTTGATCTCCAGCGGCAGGCGCAGCAGCACATAGCCGCCGTGCCGGGCCCCGGCGCGCACTGCGGCGTCCAGCAGGGCCTCCAGCTCCATGTCGTTGATGGCCGGGATCATCGGCGCCGTCAGCACGCCGGCCGGCACGCCGGCGGCGTTGAGGGTGCGCAGCGCCTCCAGGCGGCGCTCCGGCGTCGGCGCGCGCGGCTCCATGACGCGGGAGAGCTTGCGGTCCAGGGTGGTCAGCGAAACCATCACCCGCACCAGGCCTTCGCGGGCCATGGGCGCCAGGATGTCCAGGTCGCGCAGCACCAGGTTGGACTTGGTGACGATGGTGAAGGGGTGCCGGGTCTCGCGCAGCACCTCCAGGATGGCGCGGGTGATCTTCAGGCGCCGCTCGATGGGCTGGTAGGGGTCGGTGTTGGTGCCCAGCGCGATGGGCTCCGGCTTGTAGCCCTTGCGCGCCAGCTCCTTCCTCAAGAGGGCCGCGGCTTCGGGCTTGGCCAGCAGCTTGGTCTCGAAGTCCAGCCCGGGGGAATAGCCCAGCCAGGCGTGGCTCGGGCGGGCGAAGCAGTAGATGCAGCCGTGCTCGCAGCCCCGGTAGGGGTTGATCGAGCGGTCGAAGGGAACGTCGGGGGAAGAGTTCCGGGTGATGATGGAGCGGCTGGCGTCCCAGGTGACCTCGGTGAGCGGCCCCGGCGGCTCGGTCAGGTTGTCGGGGGAGCCCATAACGTCGGGGGAGAAGGTCTCCGGGGCCTCGCCCCAGCCGTCGTCGATGGCGACCCGGGTGAAGGGCTCGTAGCGCCCGCTGGCGTTGCTGACGGCGCCACGGCCCTTCTTCGGTCGCTGGGGGATCAGATCAACCATGAGATTGAAGTTAGCGTCAAAGAGTGAATAAAACAAGAACAAAGCAGGAAAATCGTATTTCGGAAGCGGCGGAATCCCTGGCGCGAATCGGGACGACTCGAGTCGCCTGGATTGCCCCGGCCGGCGCCTACTTCAACTTGTGGTGGCGCATTTCGGGGCCACAATATCTTGATTCAATGGCGCCGCCGGCCGCGGCCACTCCGCCGCCGGATTGCGACTCAGGGCTGCAGAACATCGGCTGAATGAGAACGGATGTTCTCCCCCCTGGTCCCGCAGACCGGGGCCTCACAGGAAGGTGGCGATTTCTTCCAGCGGCTTCTTCACCTTGGCGTGGCGGGGCACGGTCGCGTTCTCGGCGGCGTGGCCGGCGACCAGGATCATGTAGGGCTTCTCGTTTTCCGGGCGCCCGCAGATCTCGTTGAGGAAGCGCATGGGGTTGGGGGTGTGGGTCAGGGTCGCCAGCCCGGCGCAGTGCAGGGCGGTGATCAGCATGCCGGTGGCGATGCCCACCGATTCGCCGATGTAGTAGTTCTTGCCGATCTTGTGGTCGGCATCGACGCGGTAGCGCTCGGCGAAGATGACGATCAGCCAGGGCGCGCTCTCCAGGAAGGGCTTTTCCGCGTCGGTGCCCAGCGGCGCCAGGTCCTGCAGCCACTCCTGGCCCGCCTTGCCGGCGTAGAAGGTCTTCTCCTCGGCCTCCGCCGCCTCGCGGATGCGCTTCTTCACCGCCGCATCGGCGACGGCGACGAAGTGCCAGGGCTGGTGGTTGGCGCCGCTGGGCGCCGTGCCCGCGGCGCGGAGGCAGTCCTCGATGATCTGGCGTGGCACCGGCTGGTCGGTGAAGTCGCGCAGCGTGTGGCGGGTCTTCATCTCGGCCAGGAAGCTGCGCGCCCGCTCGGCCATCTCGGCGTCGCTGAACTCGCGGCGGTCCGGCAGCGGGATGGGATCGTAGACCGGTGCGGCGAGACCGGAGTCGCTCATGGTTGCTGTCCCCCCAAGGTGCGGGCGCCCGCGATTATTGATCGGCCCGACGGCGGCGGAGCGCCTCGACGCCCAGTAAAGCGGCTTCGCTTCGCGCTTTCAAAGGGGAAAGGCAAAGCCGCCATGAACTTTTCGTGCGGGTAGCGCCGGGACTAGCTCGCGGCCTTGAGGTGTTCCTTCAGGCGCGGCATGAGCTCGACCAGGTTGCAGGGCCGGTGGCGGGAATCGAGCTGGAACTTCAGGATGTCCTCCCAGCCGTCCTTGCAGGCCGAGGGGGAGCCGGGCAGGGCGAAGAGGTAGGTGCCGTCGGCGACGCCGCCGATGGCGCGGCTCTGCATGGTCGAGGTGCCGACCTTCTGGTAGCTGAGCATGCGGAACAGCTCGCCGAAGCCCTCGATCTCCTTTTCCATCACCTGCTTGAAGGCCTCCGGCGTCACGTCGCGGCCGGTCACCCCGGTGCCGCCGGTGGTGATGATGCAGTCGATCTCCGCGTCGGCGACCAGGGCCTTGAGCGCCGCGACGATCTTGTCGATGTCGTCGGTGACGATGTCGCGCCTGGCCAGCTTGTGGCCGTCGGCGGTGATCATCTCCTCCAGGCGCCGGCCGGACTTGTCGTCGGCCAGGGTCCGGGTGTCGGAGATGGTCAGGACAGCGATGTTAACCGGCAGGAAGGGGAGAGATTCGTCAATTCGAGCCATTGAGCGCGACCTCGGCACGGGTTCCGTCCAAGGCTTCGTAGCGCGGCCAGTCGCCGCCTGCAAGTCGTTCCAGCGAGGGCGCCGGCTGGCCCAGGCGCTCGCGGTAGATCCACAGGTTGGTCAGCACCCGCTCGATGAAGAGGCGGGTCTCCTTCGAGGGCAGCGCCTCGATGAACAGCAGCGGGTCGTGGTCGGCCTTGATGGCGCGCTCCCACTTGCCCAGGTTGCCCGGACCGCCGTTGTAGGCGGTGGTCAGGCGGAAGAGGTCGCCCTGCACCCGCTCGTGTTCCAGCAGGTAGGCGATGTAGCGCTGGCCCAGCTCCATGTTGAGGCCGGGCTCGAAGAGCTCGTTGCGGCGCTTGCCGCGGTGGTAGTGGCGGCCCTTGGCCATGTAGCTGGCGGTGCGCGGCATGAGCTGCATCAGCCCACGCGCGCCGTCGGGGCTCTTGGCCTTGGTGTTGAAGCCTGATTCCTGCCGCATGAGGGCGAAGAGCAGGGCGCGGTCGACCTTGAAGCCGCTCTGCGGCTGCCACGGCGGAATGGGGTAGAGCGCCGCGTCCAGCGCGCCGCCGGTCTGCTCGCTGTTGCCGGCATGGGCCAGTTGGCGGCCCATGCGGAAGGCCAGGGCCGGCATCTTGGCGTACTGGGCCAGCGCCAGCAGCGCCTCGCCCATCTGCGGGTCGCCCCACTGGCCGGCGTTGACCAGTTCGCGCTCGGCGGTCTCGCGGTCGCCGATCTGCAGCAGCGCCAGGGCGCGGCTGCCGACGGGGCTCCGGCTCAGGCGGGCGGTCATCTCCGGGGCCATGCGGTGCGAGCCGAAGTCGAACTCGATGCGCATGCCCAGGGCGCGGCGCGCCAGCAGGCCGTAGAAGGTGCGCTGGTACTCGGCGGCGCGGCGCAGCAGCGGGCTGCTGCGGTCAGGGCGCTGCTGCTTCAAATGCGCGCGGGCGGCCCAGTAAGCGCCGGCGGCGGCGTTCCAGCCGGCCACGTTCCGGGACTCGGCCAGGGTCTCGAAGAAGACCGAGGCTTCGTCGATGTGGCCCAGGCGCCAGGCCGAGAGCCCGGCGATCCAGTTGATCATCGGCGCGGCGCGGCCGGAGCGGCGCGCGGCCGGCGCGGAGAGGGCGTAGGCGCGCTCGGTGTTGCCGTAGTAGAACCAGCCGCTGGCCACCAGGGCGCGGGCTTCGTCCAGTTCCACCTCGTCCAGCAGGTTCTTGACCGAAGGCTGGTCCAGCAGCTTCTCGGTGACGGTGAAGCGCTGGCGCAGCACGTTGCGGCGCACCTGGCGCAGCACGCGCGACACCTTGCGGCGCGTCGCCTTGGAGCGCTTGCGCGGCGAGACGTAGTCATAGCTGGTGCGCTTGCCGCTCCAGGAAATGGCGGTCTTGGCCGTGGCCGGCGGCTTGGGCCGCCGGTAGTTGGCCGGGCGGCGCTTCAGGGCCAGCGTGTAGATGCGCTTGGCCTGGGGATGGTCGGCGTAGTGGTCCATCCACTCCTTCAGCTCCAGGTACTTGGAGCGGTAGGCCGTGGGGTGCAGGTAGCGCTGAGCCAGCACGTGGCCCATGAGGTGCCGGTCGGTCAGGCCGGCGATCAGACGGTCGGCCTCCTGCCAGCGGCCGTCTTCCTGCAGCGCGAAGATACGGCGGTAGGCCTCGGCGTCGTGGCCCGACAGCACCGCCGGCAGGCCGTCCGGGCCGGCGTGCGAGGCAGAGGGACGATTGGGCGCCAGGCCGCCCGGCAGGGCGGCGGCGGGATTCAGGTCCTGCGGCTGCAGCACCCCCGCCACCTGCCGGGGCGCAAGCTGCTGAGCGTCGGCGCTCTGGGGGGCGGTCCAGGCGAACAAAACCGCGGCGGCTGCGAAAACAACACCGCGCGCCGTCAGGCAAAGGTCATCAACCCCTTGCCGGGCACCACTCCTGGATTGCACTGCGACCCCCGTATTTTTCATCGACCCTAACCAAGTGATCTGCGGGCCGCAACCGCCGCCCTGGGACAAACAAGCGCCAAAGAGGGGGCGCCCGCGAGACTCACGCCCCAAGAAAGCCACATCTGGGGTTAAATCCACGTTAAATCAGATATTTGAAGGGAAATCGGCGGGGTTTCCGGCGGCCTTTCCCCGTGCCTTCTCAGGTCTTGCACGGCCCCCGGCAGCCCCCGGGCGGTCTAGCCGGCGGCGGCCGCGGCGGCCTCGGCCAGGCCCTCGCGCTCCATGGCCTCGGCGAAGGACAGCAGGTCGCGCCAGGCCTCGCGCTTCTGCGCCGGCTGGCGCAGCAGGTAGGCCGGATGCAGGGTCGGCAGGGCCGGGATGGGCTGCTCCAGGCGCGGATGGTGGTAGTCGGCCCAGCGCCCGCGCAGCTTCAGGATGCCCTCCGTGCGGTGCAGCAGCGTCTTGGCCGACATGCCGCCGACCAGCAGCAGCAGCCTGGGCTGCAGGACCTCGATCTGGCGCTCCAGGAAAGGCAGGCAGGAGGCGATCTCGGCCGGCGTCGGGTTGCGGTTCCCCGGCGGGCGCCAGTACAGCAGGTTGGTGATGTAGACCTTGGTACGGTCCAGCCCGATGGTCGCCAGCATGCGGTCCAGCAGCTGGCCCGCCGGGCCGACGAAGGGCTTGCCCTGGCGGTCCTCCTGGGCCCCCGGGGCCTCGCCGATGATCATGATCCTGGCCTCGGGGTTGCCGTCGAACATGCAGAGATTGGTGGCCGTCGCCTTCAGGGGGCAGCCTTCGAAGTCCTCCAGGGCCCGGCGGATCTCCTCGATGGTCTTGGCCGTCGCGGCCAGGCGCTGGGCCGAGGCCTGGGCCTCGCTGGCGGAGGTCAGGCTGGGGGCCGGGCGGGCCCGGGAAGGGGGGACCTGCGGCGCAAGGCTCTGCGCTGCCTGCGGGGGTGAGGCCGGTGGCGGGGCCGGCAGGCGCTGGGGCGCCTCCGCCATGCCCCGCGAGGGGGCCGCGGCGGGACGGGCCGCCGTGCGGTCGAGCGGAAGGGCGCCGATGGCTTCGTCGGCGCCGGCCTCGATCTGCCATTTCAGGGCTTCGAGGAAATCCTGCTCGCTGGGAGGCATGGTCATGACGGGCGCCAGGATAGCACCGGCGCCCCCGCCGCAGAAAGCCGGGACCGCCGCCAGCGGCAATAAAACGGCGGACGTGGAAAGCGAGGGAGGCTTAGTGGTAGAGCGGCGAGACGACCAGCACCAGCAGCACGTTGCCCAGGATGAGCGCCGCAATCATGAACACCAGCAGTGTGTAGCGGTGAACGTTGGCTTCGCGCGAGGATTTGATGGCGCGGGTGAACTGGGAGAAGCTGGAGAAGTGCCCGGCGATGTCGCGCAGCTTCTCGCGCTCGGTATTCTGCCAGACTTGGTAGAGCGCCAGCATGTAGATCACCGCGCAGGAGCACAGGAAGCTGATGGCGATGATCAGATTGGTGATCGTGGCGTTGTAGGGGACCAGCTGGGCCAAAGCGATCAGACCGCCGAAGACCAGCAGGGTCGAGCCCAGGGACTTCCACTGGTGGGCCTTGGCGAAGCGGATGGAATCGGCCGACTCCTTATACAGCATGCACATTTCGGCATGCGTCAGCTCGTCCAGCTCGCTGGGCGTGTTTTCGCGGATCGGCTCGTCGCCGAGATCCCGGATTTCCTGTGCAACCATGGTTTGCGGTCTCCAACGCCCCTATCCTCGGGCGGAAAGGTAAATTTTTAGGAAAGCCCGGCTGTGGAGGCCCGGAGAGGTGCCCGGAGGACGCCCGCAGGCGAAAGGGCGGCGCGGCGGGTGGGCTTTGCTCCGGACGGCGGGCTGTACTATGTAGGGCCGCGGCGGGGCCGGAGGGGCCGCCCGCCGGCAGGCAAAGGAACGCCGGGCAAACGAACGCCGGGTAGGCAAACGCCAGGCAAGCAAACGCCAGGCAAGCAAACGAGTGAGCGCAGGCGCGCCGGATCAAGGGGTGAACCCCGGGGTCAGACCAGAGGACAGTGGCCGGCGCGCGGCAGGAGAGAGGGATCTTGGAACGCGAATTCATGGAATACGATGTGGTCATCGTCGGCGCCGGCCCGGCCGGCCTCTCGGCGGCCATCCGTCTGCGGCAGCTCTCGGCGGAAAGCGGCCAGGAGGTCAGCGTCTGCGTTCTCGAGAAAGGTTCCGAGGTCGGCGCCCATATCCTCTCCGGCGCGGTGCTGGAACCGCGGGCCCTCAACGAGCTGATCCCCGATTGGCAGGAAAAGGGCGCCCCCCTGAATGCCCCGGTCGAGGAGGAGAAGTTCATGCTGCTCTCGGAGAAGGGCAGCACCTCCGTGCCGGTCTGGATGCTGCCGCCGCAGATGCAGAACCACGGCAACTACGTGGTCTCCCTGGGCAACGTCTGCCGCTGGCTGGCCGAGCAGGCCGAGGCCCTGGGCGCCGAGATCTATCCCGGCTTCGCCGCTTCCGAGGTGCTGTACCACGAGGACGGCCGCATCAAGGGCGTGGCCACGGGCGACATGGGCGTGGCCCGGGACGGCAGCCAGAAGGACAGCTATCAGCCGGGCATGGAGCTGCACGGCCGCTACACCCTGTTCGGCGAGGGCTGCCGCGGTTCGCTGACCAGGCAGCTGGAGGCGAAGTTCGGCCTGCGCGAGGGTGCCGACCCGCAGACCTACGGCATCGGCATCAAGGAGCTGTGGGAGCTGGACCCGGCCAAGCACAAGACCGGCACGGTGATCCACACCGCCGGCTGGCCGATGAACAACACCACCTGGGGCGGCTCCTTCATCTACCATCTGGAGAACAACCAGGCCTACGTCGGCTACGTCATCGGCCTGGACTACGACAACCCGCACCTCTCCACCTTCGACGAGATGCAGCGCTTCAAGACGCATCCGGCGATTCGTCCCATGCTGGAGGGCGGCAAGCGCATCGCCTACGGTGCGCGCGCCTTGAACGAAGGCGGTCTGCAGTCGCTGCCGAAACTGGTCTTCCCGGGCGGGGCGCTGATCGGCTGCGCCGCCGGCTTCCTCAACGTGCCGAAGATCAAGGGCAGCCACAACGCCATGAAGACCGGCATGCTGGCCGCCGAGGCCGCTTTCGAGGTCATCTCCGCTGCCGGCGAAGGCGGCGAGACTCCGGCGGTGCTGGACGCTTTTCCGCAGAAGTTCGAGAGCTCCTGGGTCTACGAGGAGCTCTACAAGGCGCGCAACTTCCGCCCGGCCTTCAGCAAGTGGGGCCTCTACGGCGCCATGCTCTACGGCGGGCTGGACCTGAAGTTGCTGCGCGGCAAGGCGCCCTGGACCTTCCGTCACAAGCACGCCGACAACGAATGCCTGAAGCCGGCGGCGGAGATGCCGAAGATCGACTACCCGAAGCCCGACGGCGTCATCACCTTCGACAAGCTGTCCTCGGTCTTCATCTCCAACACCAACCACGAGGAGGACCAGCCGGTCCACCTGACGCTGAAGGATCCCTCGGTCCCGGTGGAGCACAACCTGAAGCTCTATGACGAGCCGGCCCAGCGCTACTGCCCGGCGGGCGTCTACGAGATCGTGCGCGACGACGACGGGAGCAACCCGCGCCTGCAGATCAACGCGCAGAACTGCGTCCACTGCAAGACCTGCGACATCAAGGACCCGACCCAGAACATCGTTTGGGTGACCCCGGAAGGCGGCGGCGGCCCCAACTACCCGAATATGTGACAATTCCGGCAGGCGGGCCGGCCGCCGCGCCTTGCAGGATGCCGCAAAAGCGCCATGTTAAGCGGTAAGCCTGGGCTTATGGCGACCCGGCGGCCGCGCCGGGTCGCAAAAAGGTGACTCCCGCCGGGCTTAAGGATCCCAAGCTGGTCATTGTTTGGCCTTGGAGCGGTCGGCTACACTGGCCCCGCCAGTTCCGGCAGCGGTCGGTCTCCGTGCCGCCCCCCTGAAGCGAAACCGCCAGGAGATTAATTTGTCGAACCTTCGGGTCTTCCTGCGTCGTGCCACGTGGTCCCAGCAGGCCAAGTGGTCCAGGACGGCGCTCATCGCCTTGGCGGCCGGCTTCGTGCCCGCCGCCTGCGGCGCGGAATCCCCGGTGCTGAGCGCCGGCCTCGACAGCCAGGTCGTCCAGGCCGCGCAGCCGGCCTCGCCGCCGGCGATCTCCTCGCCCTACGGCGCCTACCTGGCGGGCCTGGTGGCGCGCAGTGACGGCGATCTTGAGGCGGCGACCGACTACATGCTGCAGGCGCTGCGCTACGACCCGGACAATCCGGCGGTTCTCCTCCCCGCCCTGCAGCTGGCCGCGGCCACCGGCCGGCAGGAGGATGCCGCCAGCCTGGCGACGCGCGTCCTGGAACTGGAGCCGCAGCACAGTCTCGCCACGCTGATCCTGGCGGTGGAGGCGGCGCGCGCCGGCGACATGGAACAGGCCGACGCTCTGCTGGCCGGGCTGCCGCAGCGCAATTTCGATCAGGTTCTGGTGCCGATGCTGCGGGCCTGGGTGCAGACCGGCAAAGGCGATCCGGACACCGGCCTCGAGACTCTCTCGGTGCTGAAAGGCGACCGCGGTGCCAGCGTGCTCTACGGCCTGCACGCGGCCTTGATCAACGAAGTCGCGGGGCGCGAGGAACTGGCGGCCCAGGAATACGAAACCCTGCTGACATCGGCCGGACGGCCGACGGTGCGCCTGACCTGGCTTGCCGGCAGCTTCTTCGAGCGCCATGGCCAGCGCGATCGCGCGCTTGCGCTGTACCGCGATTTCGTCGGCTCCTCCGTGGGCTCGGACATCCTCCAGCCGATGCTGGATCGCGCCGAGCAGGGCGGCGAGAGCCCGGTAGAGGTTGCCGGTGCCACCGACGGCATGGCCGAGGTGCTGTTCAACCTGGCCGGCCTGTTGAGCCAGGAACAGGCCGACGACGCCGCGCTGGTCTATCTGCATCAGGCGCTGGCGCTCAGGCCCGACTTCATCATGGCCCAGGTGCTGCAGGGCGAGATCCTGCAAAAGCAGGACCGCAGCCGCGCGGCCATCGCCGCCTATCGCAAGGTGCCGCAGGACTCTCCCTTCGGCTGGATCGTCAGCCTGCGCATTGCCGACGAGCTGCAGCAGCTGGGCGACAACGAAGCGGCGCTCGTCGAACTCGACCGCCTTGCCGACCAGCGTCCCGACGCCTACGAGCCGATGATGCGCAAGGGCAACCTGCTGCGCATCGAGGAACGCTTCGACGAAGCGGTGGTCGCCTACGACGAGGCCGTGGCGCGCATCGAGCTCAGCGGCGAAATCGAGCCGCAGCACTGGTCGCTGCTCTATTTCCGCGGTATCGCCCTGGAGCGCGCCGACCAGTGGGAGCGGGCGGAGGCGGACTTCAAGCACGCCCTCGGCCTGCAGCCGGAGCAGCCCTACGTGATGAACTATCTCGCCTACTCCTGGGTCGAGAAGAAGCAGAACCTGGACGAGGCGGAGGCCATGCTGGAGCGCGCGGTGAAGCTGCGCCCGCGTGACGGCTACATCGTGGACAGCCTGGGCTGGGTCTACTACCGCCTCGGGCGCTACGAGGAAGCGGTGACGCAGCTGGAGCGCGCCGTCGAGCTGCGCCCCCAGGATCCGACCATCAACGACCACCTGGGCGACGCCTTCTGGCAGGTCGGGCGCAAGCATGAGGCACGCTTCCAGTGGCACCGCGCCTTGAGCCTGGATCCCGAGGAGGACCAGGTCCCGGTGATCGAAAACAAGATCAAGGAAGGCATGACGACTCCCCCCGAGGACATCTGACCCCGGAACGGTTTCGCCTGCCCGTGACAGTCCAACCGAGTCCTTTCCCGTGACCGCTCGCGACGCAACTGCGCTGCCTGAGACCAGTGAAGCCACCCTCTTCGAGGACGCCTGGGCCAAGATCAATCTGACCCTGCAGATCACGGGCCGCCGGCCCGACGGCTATCACGAACTGAACAGCCTGGTGGTCTTCGCCCAGGTCGGTGACAAGCTGAGCGTCGCGCCTGCCGTCGACGCCGTCACGCTGCAGGTCGAGGGTCCCTTCGCTGACGGCCTGCGCGCCGAGCCGGACAACCTTGTGCTGCGCGCCGCGCGGGCACTGGCGGCCGAGGCCGCGGTCGACAGCGCGCAGCGGGGGGGCGCCGTCCTTACCCTTACCAAGAACCTGCCCGTCGCCTCGGGCATCGGCGGTGGTTCCGCCGACGCGGCGGCGGCGCTGCGCGGCCTCGCGCGGCTCTGGGACGTTGGCCTGGCGCCCGACAGGCTGGAGGCCCTGGCGCTGCGGCTGGGTGCCGACGTGCCGGTCTGTCTGCGCGGCGTGCCGGTGGTGATGTCGGGCATCGGCGAGCGCCTGGAGCCGGTTCCGGCCCTGCCGCCGCTGTGGTTCGTGCTGGTCAATCCGCGGGTCGCGGTGTCCACCGCCGCTGTCTTCGCCGGGCGCGAAGGAACATTCTCGCAGGCGGCCGAGCCCCTGCTGCCGCCGCTCGGCCTGGCCGCGCTCATCGACTGGCTGGCCGCGCGCCCCAACGACCTGCAGGCCGCGGCCTGCCGCCAGGCGCCGGCGGTGGTGGAGGTGCTGGCCGCCCTCGAGGGTCTCTCAGACTGCCTCTTGGCGCGCATGTCGGGCAGCGGGGCGACCTGCTTCGGGCTGTTCGAGAGCGAGGAGGCGGCGCTCTACGCCGCCGAGGCGCTGGCGCTGCAACATTCGGACTGGTGGGTGGCGCCGGCGCTGCTGCGCGCCTGACGCGGGAAGATCAAGGTTCTAGCTGCCGTAGAGCTCGGCGACCGAGCGCAGTTCTTCCAGCAGGGCCTTGTCGGCGCCGCCCTCGGCGGGCAGGCCGGCCATCTCCCGGTAGGCGACGATGGCCGCCTCGGTCTTGGCGGTCAGGATGCCGTCCAGGTTACCGGGGGCGAGGCCCAGGCGGTCCAGCAGCTGCTGAAGCTCGACGATCTCTTCCAGGGAAAGCTCGGTGACGTGCTCGACCTGCCCGGTCGGCGAGGTCGCGACGAGAGGACCCGGCGAGACGGGCGCCCGCACGGAGGGGCCCAGAGGTGCCGGGGCCGGCTCAGGGGCGGGAAGCGTCGCGACGGCCTTCGCCGGGGTTTCGAATTCGGGCGGGGTCGAGCCCTCGGGGGCCGGCTGCACCGCCGCCAGGTCCGCGCCCGGCGCCGGGGCCTCACCGCCCTGGTTCAGCCAGAAGGCCAGGCCGCCGACCGCCACCACCAGGCCCAGCATGGTCAGGGCGAAGCCGCTGGAGGAGCGCTCCTTGTCCAGGCGCCGGCTGCTCGCCTGGGGGGCAATGGCCGGCTTGGTCAGCGCGGGGGTCTTCACAGGGGCGCCGGTCTTGGGGGCGCCGGTCTTGGCCGCGCCCTTGGCCGTGTTCTGGGCGCCGCTGGCCGGCACCTTGGAGGCTTCCGGCTTCTTGGCCGGTTCGGCTTTCGCCGTGTCTTTGCCGGGCGTTCCCGCCTTGCCCGCCTCGGGCTTGGCGAGCTCCGACTTGCGGGCCGGCGGATTGCCGACGGGGGTGCCGCCCAGGGGCGCGCCGCCGGCGGGCTTGCCGGCGCTATTGCCGGGGCCGCCGTTGGCCAGGCCGTTGCCTGCAAAGCCGTTGCCGGATTTGGCGCTGCCGTTCTTGGCGTTGGTGAAGGTGAGGCCGCTGGCCTTGGCCGAGGTCGGCTGCGGGCCGCTGGCCTTCAGTTCGCCCGCCGAAGGACCGGCGAAGTGCAGGCCGCTGCCCTCGGGCAGCTTGCTTGGCGCGGTCACGATCGGCCGGTTGCTGCCGAAGGTGATGGTGGCCGGGTCGGGGGCAAGGGAATTCGGGCCGGGGTTCGCGGGAACAGGGGACTTGGGATCAGGCGACTTGAGATCAGGCGACTTGGGATCCAGCGATGGGGCGGCCGGTTTCCCGCCGGCCGTGGGCGTGGCCACCTTGCCGGCGCCGCGTTCCGGCTTGGCAAGGCCGCCGTCCGGCGCCTTGGCGCGCTTGGTCTTGGGCGAGCGCGACTTGCCCGCCCCCTTCTTGGGGACGGCCTTGCCCGATTTAGGTGACGCCTTATCCGTACGTTCTGTCATGCTCTTCGGCGGACCGTTGAAGACCCAGCTAACCTGCTCATCTCTCCGCCTGCCGGACCCTTGCCCCGGCCGGCTCCGGGCAGACCCGGGGCGCAGTTGGGGCGGTGCGGCAAGCTCCAATGGACCGTTATGGGCCAGCCGTGGTTAACGGAGCCCTAATTCGAAGCCTTTCAAAAACATAAGTTTTTACCTCCAGGAGGGGCAGCGGAGGCGTTGTCAGGGGCGCAAATCCGGGGCTATAAGCAGACCTTGGCCCGGGGATCACATGCCTTTGAAAGAAAAAGATTCTTCACGCGACCTGCTCGCCGCCTGGGTAAACGGGGTCTGCCGGCGACCGGTTCTCGTCCTGTTCGCCTGCCTGGCGCTGGCCGCCGGCTTGCTGTGGATCGCCGCCACCAGCCTCACAATCAACACCTCCACCGAGGACATGCTGTCGGCGGAACTGCCCTGGCGGCAGAATAACCGCGCCGTCGACCGCGCCTTCCCGCAGCTGGTCGACAGCCTGACCATCGCGGTGGAGGGCCCCGACGCCCTGGCCGCCGAGGAGGCCGCCGGGCGCCTGGCCCAGGCCCTGCGGGCCCGGGACAAGGTCTTCCACTCGGTGCTGCTGCCCGAGGGCGGGGATTTCTTCCGCCGCAACGGCCTGCTCTACCTCTCGCCGGAGGATCTGCAGGCCGAAAGCGACCGCCTGGCCGCGGCCCAGCCCCTGCTCGCGGCCCTGCAGGAAGACCCCAGCCTGCGCGGCCTGGCCGACCTGCTGATCCAGGCCTTCGACAGCGAGGACGCCGCGGCGGATCGCGCCGAGCTGGGGCCGCTGCTCGCGCGCCTGGCCGCCACGGCGGAGGCCCTGCCGGACAACCCGGCGGCGCGGCTCTCCTGGTCGGCCCTGATGTCCGGTGGCCCAGCGTCCGGTGAGGGGGGGGCCCCGGCCGACCACCGGCGCTTCCTCATCGCCAAGCCGGTGATCGACTTCGCCACGCTGGAGCCCATGGCGGCCGGCGTGGCCGCGGTGGAGAAGGCGGCGGAGGACCTGGGCCTGACGGCGGAGAACGGCTACAGGCTGCGCCTGACCGGCGAGGCGCTGATGCTGCAGGACGAGCTGGCTTCCGTGCGCAGCGGGATCGGCGTCGTCGGCCTGATCTCCGGCGTACTGGTCGCCATCGTGCTCTTCGCCGGCCTGCGCTCCTGGCGCCTGGTGCTGCCGATCCTGGTGACCCTGGTGGCGGGACTGGCCTGGACCGCCGGCTTCGCCGCCCTGGCGGTGGGCGAACTGAACCTCATCTCCGTGGCCTTCGCCGTGCTCTTCATCGGCCTCAGCGTCGACTTCGGCATCCACTATGCCCTGCGCGTGCAGGAAAACGCGGCGGCCGGGCGCGAGCCCCTGGCCGCGCTCACCGAGGCCGCCGCGCTGACCGGCCGGCCGCTGCTGCTCTGCGCCGTCTCCTCGGCGCTGGCCTTCTTCGCGTTCTTTCCCACCGCCTACCGCGGCCTGTCGGAGCTGGGCCTGATCGCCGGCACGGGCATGTTCATCGCGCTGTTCCTGAACCTCACCCTGCTGCCGGCGCTGATGCGTCTCCTGCCCGCGCGCGCGGGCGCGGTCCATCTGGGCCCGCTGGCGGCCGCCAGCGCCGGGCTGCAGCGCCGCGCCGGGCGGCACGCCGGTCTCTTGGCCGGGCTCGGCGTCGCGCTGGCGCTGGCGGCGGCCTTCGCCCTGCCGCAGGCGCGCTTCGACGACGATCCGCTGAACCTGCGCGACCCGGACTCGCCCTCGGTGGCGGCGCTGCTGGAGCTGCTGGACGATGCCCGGGTCTCGCCCTACAGCGCCCAGGTGTTGAGCGACGGTCTGGAGCAGGCGCGGGCCGAGGCGGCGCGCCTGGAGGCCCTGCCGCAGGTTTCCGCCGCCGTCACCCTGGACGCCTTCGTGCCGGCCGAGCAGGACCTGAAGCTGGACATCATCGACCAGACCGCGCTGCTGCTCACGCCGCTCTTCACCGCGCCGCCGCCGCTGCCCGCCCCCGACGCAAGCGAACGCGCCGCGGCGCTGGAACGCCTGAAGGCGGCGCTGCAGGACCCGCCGGCGGAGGTGGCGGGCGAAGCGGCGCGCCTCGCGGCCGCTCTAAGCAATCTCGGCCCGGTCACGCCGGCCCAACTGGAGGCGGCCTGGCTCGGCGGCTTCGACGCGGCCCTGAACCGCTTGCTGGATGCCCTGGAGGCGCAGCCGGTCACTCTCGACGACCTGCCCGCGGAACTGCGGCGGCGCTATGAGGCGCCCGACGGGCGCATGCTGATCGAGGTGATCCCGGAGCAGGATCTGCGCGACCCGGCGGCGCGCGAGCGCTTCGTCGCCGCGGTCCAGGCCGAGGTGCCCAAGGTCTCCGGCGTGCCGGTCACCATCGTCGAGGCGGGCTGGGCGGTGGTCACCGCCTTCGTGGAGGCCACGGTGCTGGCGCTCTGCGCCATCGCTCTGCTGCTGCTGCTGGTGCTGCGCTCGCCCCTCGATACCCTGCTGGTGCTGCTGCCGCTGTCGCTGGCGGCCTTGCTCACCGTGGCCGCGGGCGTGGTCTTCGATCTGCCCTTCAACTTCGCCAACGTCATCGTGCTGCCGCTGCTGCTCGGCCTCGGCGTCGACAGCGGCATCCACTACGTGATGCGGGCGCGCGAGGAGAAGGAGGGGGCGGTTACGCCGACGAACTCCACGCCAAGGGCGATCTTTCTCTCGGCGCTGACAACGCTGGCTTCTTTCGGCGCCCTTTCCCTCTCCCAGCACCCGGGCACCGCTTCCATGGGCCTGCTGCTCACCGTGGCGATCGTCATCACCCTGGTCTGCGTGCTGGCCTTCCTGCCGGCGCTGCTGGCGCTGGCCGGGCGTCTGCCCCGGGGCTGACGGACCCGGGGCGGGCTTTCCCCTAGCCCTTGTTCATCTTGGCGACGTCGATATAGCCGCGCTCGATGGCGTGATAGAGGGCGTTGAAGGCCTCGCGCGCCTCTTCGTAGGTCTCGCGCTTGGCGCGCAGGTCCGCGATGTCCTGCGGGTCCGGGTGAGTGCCCGCGGAGCAGAGCTTGAAGGCGGCGTCCAGGTAGTCCGCGCGCAGGCGGGCCACCAGGGTGGCGAAGACGAAGGCCTTCTTCCGGTCCAGGTCGGGGATGCGCGCGTGGATGATTTCCTGGTTGGCGGTGCAGATGCCCAGGTCCAGCTCGTTCAGGAAGTGCTTCACCAGCTTGGACTCTTCGATTTCCGACGCGAAATGGGACATGGCGTTCTGAGGCATGGGACAGGGTTCTCTCTGTTGTCGCGGGGCCAGCTATTCGCCCTGCGGAGCTGAAGTATTCGCGGGCGAAGGGCCGCTACGCCGGCGTAATTCTCTCGACCTGGAAAATACGCCCAGAGACTTAATCAGAGATTTAGCCCGGTAATGGGGGTGTTCCGGCCGGTCCGAAAACTTGCGCGGGCTTTAGACGGCGGCGTGATTTAATCGGTGGTTGAAAAGCGCCGGGGCGCCGGGCCAGTCGCGGCGGCTGGAAGACGCGGCATCCGCCCGCTGCAGAGGGACGTTGCAGGGAAGGGGCGCTGACGCTAAGTTTCGGCCCGCCCGGTCCGCTGTCTGCGGTGTTCCTGCCGGGCCCTGCTGGGGCGTAGCCAAGTGGTAAGGCACCGGTTTTTGGTACCGGCATTCGCAGGTTCGATCCCTGCCGCCCCAGCCAACTCTTCTCTTCCCTTGAATTCGATCTTCGCGAAGGTGGCGGCGACCCGGCTCTCAGCGGTTGGAGCCGAGGGGGATGTCCGTCAGCGGGCAGTACTGGATGTTGGTCGGCGGGAAATCGCGCGTCGTCAGGTGGGAGGCCGTGCGCGGCCTGGCGTAGCTGGTCGCGCCCAGGATCACCGAGACCTCGCCGTCGTCGCCGCGCAGCGGCAGCATCAGGCGCTCGACCTGCGATGTCTGATAGCCGTCGGCCAGGTGCACGACGCCTTCGGCGCGCACCAGGTTGCCGCGGTCCAGCACCGCTTCCCAGCGCGCCCGGAACATGTCCAGCGCCTGCGGATTGAAGAGGGACGCGGTGTCGGTGCCGTGGCGGATGCCGCCGTGGATGCCGGCGATCGTCTCGCCGGCCAGGCGGTAGCGGTAGTGGCCGTCCTCGTGACGCTCCATCAGCCAGGTCAGGTCCAGGAGGGTCCGGAACTGGGTCGGGTCGACGGCGCTGCGATGGGGAATCGCATCTTTCTGGCGCAAGGCGAGCCAATGCCGGATCACCTGTCCGAAACGCACATCGGTGAATCTGGAGAGGAACTGTTGAAGGTCCAGTTCACTCCACACCGCGTCATCGCCCTGCATCCGGCCGCAACTCCCTTTCACCCCGGGGAACAACTGCCCCGGCTGTCCACTCAACCCAGGCACGGAATGTAGGGCTCTGGCTGTTAACACTGCGTAAAGGAGTGGCGGGTCGTGGGGACGGGTCGAATGTTTATTCCGCCGGGGCGGGCGCGGTTGTTGGCACACGGCCAAGCAGGACCTCCTGGCCCGGCTGCGGGTGGCGCGGCACGTTGAGCGCCATGATCAGCGAGCAGGCGGCCATGGCGCTGCCGGCCAGGAAGACGGCGGCCGGGGAGGCCAGCCAGAGAAAGCCGAAGGCCGCCGGGATCACCACCGCCGCGATGTGGTTGATGGTGAAGCTGACGCCTGCGGTGGAGGCGATGTCGGCCGGGTCGGCGATCTTCTGGAAGTAGGTCTTGATGGCGATGGCCAGGGCGAAGAACAGGTGGTCGACCACGTAGAGCCCGGCGGCGACGGTGGCGTTCTCCACCACCGCGTAGGCGGTGAAGACGATGATGAGGCCGATGTACTCGAAGATCAGCGCCTTGCGCTCGCCGATGCGCCCGATGAGGCGGCCGATCTTCGGCGCCAGCCAGATGTTGATGGCCGAGTTCAGCAGGAACAGCAGGGCGATGGCGCCGACGTCGTAGCCGAACTTCTCCACCATGAGGAAGCCGGCGAAAACGATGAAGATCTGGCGGCGCGCGCCGGACATGAAGACCAGGGCGTAGTAGAGCCAGTAGCGCTTGCGCAGGACCATGTGCTTGTGCTGCTCGACCGGCTGCTCGAACTGCGGGAAGCCGAGCCAGGCCACCAGGGCGATGGCCGCCGTGGCGCCGCCGCCGATGAGATAGATCCAGCGGTAGTCGAGCGCCAGCAGGTCGCTGGTGAACCACACCAGGGCATAGACCACGATGGAGGTGACGGCGCCGGCGGAGATCAGGCGGCCCAGGGTCTCCGGCGCGCGGACCTTGTCGATCCACTGCAGCGAGAGCGAGATCTGCAGCGTCTCGTAGTAGTGATAGCCGAGCGACATGACCACGGTGGTGACGTAGATGCCCAGCACCGAGGGGAAGAAGCCGGTGGCCGCGGTGCCGAGGCCCAGCAGCAGCAGCGAGATCATGGCCAGGCGCTGCTCGCGAATGAGCAGCAGCAGGAAGACCACGCCGAAGGCCAGGAAGCCCGGCACCTCGCGCAGCGACTGCATCATGCCGATCTCGACCCCGGTGAAGGCCGCGCGCTCGTAGGCGAAGTTGTTGATCAGCGCCTGCCAGGTGGCAAAGCTGAGCGGCACCGCCGCCGCCATGAGCAGCAGCAGGACCTCGGGACGGCGCCAGCGCGCCAGGAAGCCCTGGGGAGCGGCGGATTTGGCATCGGTCGTTGTCATGCCTCCGATATAGCCTTCCCGTCTTTGCCCGTCTTTCTATATAATGCCAAGCAATGACGCGAAACGGACAAAGCGGCGAGAGGTCGGAACCGCCCAGGGTACTGAAGCGGGGGGCGGACCACGTCCACCTGGCGCCGCTGCCCGATCACCCCGGCAACCTGGACGACCCGGCGCGGCCGGTGGCGCCCCTGGCCATCGACTACAGCGGGGCCTCGCTGCGCCCCTGGCACCACCACCGGCGCGGCCAGCTGCTCTACGCCGACGAGGGCGTCATGCAGGTGGGCACGGCGGCGGGCACCTGGGTGGTGGCGCCGGAGCAGGCGGTGTGGGTGCCGCCGGGCGTCGAGCACCAGGTCGGCCACCGCGCCGGCGTGGCCCTGCGCACCCTCTACATCGACCCTCAGGTGGCCCGGGAGTTGCCGGGCGACTGCTGCGTGCTGGCGGTACCGGCGCTGCTGCGTCAGCTCATCCTGCGCGCCATGCAGGTCGGCCTCGACTACGCCCCCGGCAGCGCCGGGGCGCGGCTCATGGCGGTGATCCTGGACGAGCTGCGCCGGCTGGAGCCCGAGCCGATGCACCTGCCGCACCCGCGCGATCCGCGCCTGAAGAAGATCACCGAGGCGCTGCTGGCCGAGCCCGCCGACGGCCGGGCGCTGGCCGACTGGGCGAAGGACTCCGGCGCCAGCGAGCGCACCCTGGCCCGCCTCTTCGTGAAGGAGTGCGGCATGACCTTCGGCGCCTGGCGCGAGCGCCTGCGCCTGACCCAGGCCGTCGCGCGCCTGGCCGAGGGCGAGGCGGTGACCTCCGTCGCCTACGACCTCGGCTACCAGAGCCCCAGCGCCTTCATCGCCATGTTCAAGCGCACCCTCGGCGACACGCCGGGGCGCTACTTGAGGAAGACTCAAAGCTCGGAGTGAAGGCGCTGCTCCCGGCGGGTAGTGCGCCGCCGAGAGGCTGTCACCCCCACCCTAGCCCTCCCTCATCGAAGGGGGAGGGTAGAGTTTTTTTAGCGGCATCTTCCGAGAATCCCTCCCCCCTTGATGGGGGGAGGTTAGGTGGGGGGTGGGGCCTTGGGCGCGCTGCTTATCTTTGATGCGCGTCCATGCTTTCGCCACAGTCTTGGGTTTCTCTGGGCGACCATCTGCGGGAAGCAAAGGTGAGGCAGGTCATGCCGCTGAAGCGCTCAGGTCAGTTGTTCTCGACTCTCATGTTCTTTTGGCTTTCCGGTGGGGCGGCCTTGGCCGATGAGCCATTGCCGCTTCCCGAGGACAAGACCGTCTGCTCGCCCAGCGGCATCTATTGTGCTGAGGTGCGTGTCGGGTCGGGGCCGCTCAAGAATGATCCAAGAACGACCGTTCTGAAGAGCGGAAAAGCGCTGTGGTCCATGCCCGGCTGGTTCCGCGACCCTTATCTGGCAGATAACGGCGACCACTTGGTGGTCGGCAATGACGGATTGGGATTGATCCCGATGCGCTATAATCCGCCAATCACAATTCTTACTTTTTGGCGGCGCGGTGAACTGGTGCGGAAGGTTCCGTTGTCAGAGATCGTCCTGGATGCATCCAATCTCGGCATTACCGGTTCCCACCGGCTGTGGGGCCGTACTCTCGGCTTCGACGAGCAAGGCCGCTTTGTTGTCCAGACGGTGGAAGATCGTGCGCTGGCGTTCGACCCGAAAAGCGGCCTCTTGGTGGACATCTGGCCGAAATCGCTGCATGAGAATTGACCGCAGACCTGCAACGCTGCATTTCTAGCGCAGACTTTCCGGGAGACTCCCATGGCCTTCACCCCCAAGAACATCGACCACGTGGTGGTCTGCGTCAGCGACCTGGACCGCGCCTTGAAGTTCTATTGCGATGTCCTGGGCTGCACGGAGGAGCGGCGGGTCGAGCGCATCGGCCTCATCCAGCTGCGCGCCGGGGCCTCGATGATCGACCTGCAGCTGGTCAAGCCGGCGCCGGAGGACAGCGAGTTCTCCGGGCCGACCAAGAACATGGACCACTTCGCCCTGCGCATCGAGCCCTTCGATCCGAAAGCTCTGCTCAGCCACCTGGCCGACCACGGCATCGACGCCGGCGAGGTGGTGCAGCGCTACGGCGCCGAGGGCGACGGCCCCTCGGTCTACATCGACGACCCCGACGGCAACACCATCGAGCTCAAAGGGCCGGCGAACAAAGATTAGTGTTGCCAGCGCTTTGGTACTCGCAGGTACCAACAGCTCGCTGTCAGCGTTTTATTCTCTAGGCAGCCAGCCTTTGGAATTTCTCGGCGGCATTGGGATGTCTTCAGATTTCAGGTGCTCAACAAGGCGTGACTCGTAATGAGGCGCCCAACCGTCCCAGTTGCTGTTCCAGCAGGTCTTGCATGCCGAAATCTTGTACCGTGGGATGTACTTTCCATCGTACTGATGTGGACCCATTTGAAATTGAGCTCCACACATGAAGCAGTCGTAAGAGGTTTCTTTCGCAGCCATCTCGCTACTCTGTCAAAATCAATTCATCAGAGATCGAACTAAATGAACTGATTTTCATAGACCGTACGGCGAAGCGCTTTTGCTGCAAAGAATGCCATGTTTTCTAGCTCTTGCTCGTACTTCTCAGGAAAGATCTGAATGTCGGAATCGTCCAATGGGTCGCCAACATGGACCCATTTGTTTCTATATTTCCTCAGCTTGTGCAGATCACTCTTGAGTCCAGAGTCTATGGGGGAATTTTCGATCAAGTCAAAGAGGGACTGCTTGCGGTCTTCTCCGTATTCTGCGCGTAGATGCGTCTCGATCCCAGAGGTCGAAGTCAAAATTGCGGCCAGGTTGGCGCCCTTCGCAAATGCGGTATCCGCTTCTCTTACGATGAAGCTGCACCATTCAGAAATGATCACTCCGCCGACTAGTAGCTCTTCGTCTAAGCGAGTGATCAATTCCCAACGTTCATCTTCAGTCATTGTCGCGACCCCGCGAGCTGCCTAAGTGAAGACAGTAGCAAATCTGTGTGTGTTAGGTGCAGGAAAGTAGCGATCGTACTGACTAATCTTCCCGCCGTCCCACCAGGATATAGCTCAGCGGCAGCTGCTGGGGCTGGTTCTCCAGGTGGCTGTGGTTGCCGACGTCGTGGGGGAACTCTTCGAAGTCTTCGATGGCGAATCCGGCGCGCAGCACGCCCATGACCACGTCGCTCATCTTGTGGAAGTTCCAAAAGAAGGCCGTCGACGCGTAGTCCTCGTTGCGCCAGTAGTCGAGGCCGTTGTCGCTGCGGTAGGGCGCGCGGCGGAAGTAAGACTCGTCGGCTACCGGCGGCAGGCGCTTGTCGCGGTCGTCGTACATGTTGAGGATCGGGTGCCCCTCGTAGATCACCAGGTGCCCGCCGGGCTTGAGGATGCGCCGCGCCGTGCCGAAGAATTCGGCCAGGTCGGGCATCCAGCCCAGCACGCCGATGGTGACCAGCGCAAGGTCGAAGCGGCCGTCGTAGCTTGCGGGGATCTTGGCGATCTCCGTCTGCACCAGCTCGGCCTCGAGGCCGCCGGCGGCGGCCAGTTCGCGCCCCTGCGCCAGGAAAGCCTCGGAAAAGTCGAAGCCGGTGACGCTGCCGGCGCCGAGATTCTTCACCGAGAGCAGCTCGCGCGCGTTGTTGCAGCACAGCTGTGCCACCGCCTTGCCCTCCAGGCCGAGGCCTTCGAGGCGGCCGGTCAGGGTGGCGTCCAGGACCGAGAAGCCGGGCCGCGCGAAGCCGGCCAGCAGCGCGGCGTACTGGTCGTGGCTGCGGTGGCGCTCGGCGGCCTCGTTCCAGGAGGCCTTGTTGGCGGCGATGATCTGGTCCTTGCCGATTTCGTTCTCGGGCGGGGGCATGGCGGTTCTTCCGGTGCTGCGCGGCGGCGGCGAGGGTACCGCCCCCGCCCCGGCACCGCCAGAACATAAAGGTGGCACGGAACTGTCACCGTAAAGTCATGGGAGTCTGTCAAAGCGGTCAGCGCAGTCTCTCCTGACGGCATGTTGTCAGTTGACCGCCCTTACCGACGAAATTGTGAACGGCGCCCCCCTTCACCTGGGCGTGAGGCGCCCCATAATGAAGCTTCATGACCCGTTCCCCGACGAGTCGCACCCTTCCCCACCACGCGTGTGTTTTTCACTGACATCTCAGGAGTCGAGCATGCCGCAGACCGCCCGTGCCTCCACATCCTTTGCGCCCGATTTCCCGCCGCAGGCCGCCGCGGCGGAACGAGAACGCCTGCTCGACGCCTTCCATGACGTGCGCGCGCGCAGCGACGCCCTGGCCGCGCCGCTGTCGCCGGAGGACATGACCGCACAGTCCATGGAGGACGCCAGCCCCACCAAGTGGCACCTGGCCCACACCTCCTGGTTCTTCGAGACCTTCATCCTGCGCGCGCTGCAGCCCGGCTACCGCGACTTTCGTCCCGGCTACAACTACCTCTTCAATTCCTACTACGAGGCCGTGGGCAAGCGGCATGCGCGTCCGCGCCGCGGCCTCCTTACCCGCCCGAGCGTTGAGGAGGTGCGGGCCTACCGCCGCCATGTGGACGCGGCGATGAAAGCCCTGGTGCATGACGCCCCTGATGATGTCTGGGCGGCGATGGCGCCGCTGCTGGAGCTCGGTCTGCACCACGAGATGCAGCACCAGGAACTGCTGCTCACCGACATCCTGCACCTCTTGGCGCAGAACCCGCTGAATCCGGCCTACCGCGAAGCGGCGCCCGGGCCCGGCGGACAATCTTTGCCGCTCACCTGGTGGGAGCACGGTGGCGGCATCGTCGGAACCGGACACGCGGGGGAGGGCTTCGCCTTCGACTGCGAGGGGCCGCACCACGAGGTGCTGCTGCAGCCCTTCGCCCTGGCAAGCCGCCTGGTGACCAACGGCGAGTGGCTGGAATTCATGGCCGACGGCGGCTACGACGACCCGGCGCTGTGGCTCTCCGACGGCTGGGCGACCGTGCAGCGCGAGGGCTGGCGCGCGCCGCTCTATTGGGAACAGGAGGACGACGGCGGCTGGAGCGCCATGTCGCTGCTCGGCCGCCACGCGCTGGACCCCGCCGCAGCGGTCTGCCACGTCAGTCTCTTCGAGGCCGACGCCTTCGCCCGCTGGGCCGGCGCGCGCCTGCCCAGGGAGGCGGAGCTGGAAGTGGCCGCGGCCGGGCGCCCGATCGCGGGCAACCTGCTGAGCCGTGATGCGCTGGTGCCGCAGCCGGCGCAGGGCGACGCCGGCAAGGCGCCGCTTCAGTTGTACGGCGACGTCTGGGAGTGGACCCAGAGCGCCTACAGTTCCTATCCCGGTTTCCGCGCGCCCGAAGGCGCGGTGGGCGAGTACAACGGCAAGTTCATGTGCAATCAATTCGTGCTGCGTGGCGGCTCCTGCGTGACGCCCGATGCGCAGCTGCGCCCCAGTTACCGCAACTTCTTCTATCCCCACCAGCGCTGGCAGTTCACCGGCTTGCGTCTCGCCAAAGACCTCGCGGCGGGAGGCCTCTGATGGGGGTGCTGCACAAGCTGGAGAGCTTCGTCAAAGCCGGCGCCGCGGGCGACGACGAGTTCCGCGCCGCCGTGCTGAGCGGCCTGGCGCGTCATCCGAAGACGTTGGAGCCGAAGTTCTTCTACGACGAACGCGGCTCGCAGCTCTTCGACGCCATCACCGAGTTGGAAGAATACTACCCGACCCGCGCGGAGACGGCGGCGCTGGAAAGCCACGCGGCGGAGATCGCCGCCTTCGTCGGGCGCGGGGCGAGCCTCGTCGAGTTCGGCAGCGGCTCCTCGGTGAAGACGCGCCTGCTGTTGGAGAACCTGGCCGGACTGCGCTGCTACGTGCCCATCGATATCTCCGGTGCGCATCTGCAGGCCGCCGCCGAAAGGCTGGCCGCCGACTACGCCCTGCCGGTTATCCCCGTGCACGCCGACTACACCGGCGCCTTCGCGCTGCCGGACGTGGTCCCGGCGGCAGGGCGCCTCGGCTTCTTTCCCGGCTCGACCATCGGCAACTTCGATCCGCCGGCGGCCGTCGCCTTCCTGCGCCGGGCCCGCGACCTGCTGGGCCCGGGCGCGCGCTTCCTCGTCGGCGCCGACCTGCAGAAGGACGCAGCCCGGCTGGTCGCCGCCTATGACGACGCCCAGGGCGTCACCGCCGCCTTCAACCTCAACCTCCTGCGGCGCATCAACCGCGAGCTGGCGGGCGACTTCGATCTCGCGGCCTTCCGCCACGAGGCACGCTACGACCCGGAACTCGGCCGCATCGAGATGCACCTGGTGAGCCGCGCCGCGCAGCAGGTGACTATCGCCGGCCACTCGTTCTCCTTCGCGGCGGGCGAGTCGATCCACACGGAGAACTCCTACAAGTACACGCTGGAGTCCTTCGCGGACCTCGCGCGTCAAGGCGGCTGGCGCAGCGAAGCGCAGTGGCTGGACCCTGAGGGCCTCTTCAGCCTGCACGGCCTCGTCGCGGATTAAGGTGCCGCGCCTGTGCCCCCACTTCTCAGGACGTCACCCTCGGACTTGATCCGAGGGTCCATTGGGCCACTTCTCGAGGGCTGAACCATGGATGCTCGGGTCAAGCCCGAGCATGACTATCGAGAGATGACAGCGCTCGTGCGTCTCCCGTGCTGAGCAGTCGTCACACGTTGAAGTGCCAGTGGCTGGGCGGGCGGCCCATGAAGGGGCTGCTGAAGCGGGCGAGGCTGTCGCCCAGCAGGGAGCCGAGGTAGGCGGTGCGCAGGTCGGGGCCGGCGAAGGCGAGGCTGGAGATGTTGGGCAGCTTCTGGCTCCTCACCTCGTCGAAGGCGGCGCGGGTCAGCTCGCCGGCCTGGTAGGCGGCCTCCACGGCGGCCAGGTGATCGGGGTCGCTGTCTTCCAGGATCAGCGTCTGGGCGCCGTCGGGGGCGACGCGGATCACCCGGTTGGACACCGGCGAGGTGACCCAGAGGTGCTCCTCCACGTCCATGGCCAGGCCGTCGGGGAAGGTGCCGGCGCCGAACTCCGTCACCACCGTCGGCGCGCTCAGCTCGCCGAAGCGGTTGATGTTGAAGCGGGTGAGGCAGCGCGCGAAGGTCTCGTTCACGTAGAGGTGCCGGCCCTGGCGATCGAGCTGCAGCTCGTTGGCGTAGCCGACATTGTCCGCGACGATGCGCGCGCCCTTGCCGTCGATCAGCACCACGAAGCCGTCGGCGATACCCTTGCGGTAGGCCTGGTCGCGCGGGCTCTGGCGCGTGGAGACCGTGACCCAGACGCGACCGCGGTCGTCGACCAGCACGAAGTTGGTGGCTGGCAGGTCGACGCCGTCCACCCGGCGCAGCACCTCGCTCAGCCTGCCGTCGCGATCAAGGCGGAAAATGCCGCCGGCCTCGTTCAGGTTGGTGAGCAGGAAGGAGCCGTCGCGCTGCAGGGCGATGCCGTTGGGCAGGATGGCCTCGCTGCCCGCGGCGGCCTGGAACAGTTCGCCCCGGCCGTCCTCCCGGCTCAGCGCCACGCCGCCGCGCCCGTCCGAGCTGTAGATGTCGCCGTTGGAGGTGCAGAGGACACACTCCGGACGCCGGAGGCCGTCGCCCAGGAAAGTGACGTCTGAGAGGGACAGCAGCGGCGCGGTATCGGACAAGACGGACTCCCGGAAAACGGCTGGGCTGGCGGGCAGTAGGGTGGAGGGATTATAGTCCGCGCTTCGAAGTGACGCGAACAAAGTGGGGGCCGCATGGCCGAATTCCGTATCGCCGTCCTGCCGGGTGACGGCATCGGGGCGGAGGTGATCGCGCCCAGCCTGGAGGTGCTGGACGCCGCCTGCGCCGCCGTGGGCGGGATCTCGCTGAATTATGAGGAACTGGCCGCCGGCGCCGGGGTCTATCGGGAGCGCGGTGTCGCCATGGCCGACGAGGCCGTGCAGGCGGCCGAGGCCGCCAACGCCATCCTGCTGGGCGCCATGGGCCTGCCGGAGGTGCGCTACCCCGACGGCCGCGAGATCGCGCCCCAGGTCGACCTGCGTGAGCTGTGGCAACTCTTCGCCGGGGTGCGCCCGGTGCGCGCCATCCCCGGCGCGCCCCTGCCGCTGGCCGACCCGCGGGCGGCGGAGATCGACTTCATCCTGGTGCGCGAGCAGACCGAGGGCCTCTTTGCCGCGCGCGGCAAGACCGAGCAGAGCGCGAGCGAGGCGCGCGACGTGCAGGTCATCACCCGCGCCGCCTCGGAACGCCTCTTCGATTTTTGCTTCAAGCTGGCCGAACGGCGCAAGGAACGCGGCCACGCCGGGGTGCTGACCTGCGTCGACAAGGCCAACGTGCTGGGCAGCATGGTCTTCTTCCGCAAGATCTTCGACGAGCGCGCCGGGCTGTTTCCGGGCATCGAGGCGCGCCACCGCTACGTCGACGCCATGGCCCTCGACCTCATCAAGCAGCCCTGGGCCTTCGACGTCATGGTCACCGAGAACATGTACGGCGACATTCTCTCCGACCTGGCGGCGGGGCTCATGGGCGGGCTCGGCATGGCGCCTTCCGGCGACATCGGCCCGGAGCATGCGGTCTTCCAGCCCTGCCACGGCAGCGCGCCGGACATCGCCGGGCAGGGGCGGGCCAATCCCACGGCGGCGATCCTCTCGGCGGCCATGATGCTCGACTGGCTGGGCGAGCGCCACGGCGCGCCCAAGGCCGAGGCGGCGGCGCGCCTCATCGAGGCGGCGGTCGACCGCGCCTACGCCGGCGGCGACCTCCGCCCCCAGGAGTTCGGCGGTCCCGACGGCACGGCGGCGGTGACGCGCCGGGTGCTCGAGTCCATGAAGGTGACGGCGTGAGGGGAGAGCAAGGAACGCGATGGAAGAGGTTCTGACATTCTGGTTCGCCGAGGGCCGCAAGGCGCAGTGGTTCGAGGCCAGCGAGGCCTTCGACGACGAATGCAGGCGGGTGCTGCGGCCGCATCTCGAGGCGGCGCTGGCCGGAAAGTACGACGACTGGCGGCGCAGCCCGCGCGGCTGCCTGGCGCTGGTGCTGCTGCTCGACCAGGTGCCGCGCAATCTCTACCGTGGCACGCCGCGCGCCTTCGTCAACGACCCGGCGGCCCGCGCGGTGACGCGCCACGCCCTGAAGGAGCGTTTCGACGAGGCCCTGGGCAAGGTCGAGCGGCTGTTCCTCTACATGCCGCTGGAGCACAGCGAGGACCTGGAAGACCAGCAGGACTGCGTGCGCCTGATCGGCGTATTGGACGCCGGTGGCGAATATCTCTCCTACGCCGAGCGCCACCGCGATGTCATCGCCCGCTTCGGACGCTTCCCCCACCGCAACGAGATCCTGGGCCGCGAAAGCACGGAAGCGGAGATCGAGTTCCTGAAGGAACCGAATTCTTCGTTCTGATCTTTCTACGGGTCACTCTCGGGCCTGTCCCGAGGGTCCAGGGGGATGTCCGCGCGCTTGCTCCGGATGCTCGGAACAAGTCCGAGCATGACAGGCGCCGCCGAAGACCTACGCCGGCGCGTCGACTTCCTCGGTGGCGAACTCGGCGGGGGAGATGATCTCGATCAGCTCCATGTCGTCGGAGTGGCGCACCTCGCGGTGGCGGATGCCAGGCGGCTGCAAGACGCAGGAGCCTTCACGCAGCACCTGCTGGCCCTGACCTTCGTACTCGAAGACCACCCAGCCCTTGGTCACGTAGACCATCTGGAAGTCGAGTTCGTGCCGGTGCCAGACGGCGGGGCTCTCCTGGCCCGGCACGGCGCGGATCACGTGGGCGCCGAACTTGCCATTGGTAGCGCCGGCTATGCCCAGGTCACGGTATTCGAAGAAGGCGCGCAGGCCCTCGCCCTCAAAGGCGCTGCTGTCGGCGTGGGAGACGCTGAAGGCTTGCCCTTTCCACATGCCGGACATGAGGTGTCTTCGCTTTCTACGGCTTCAGGGGACCAGCCAGCTCGTCTGCAACTGGCCGTCGTCGTTCCAGGTGAAGTTGGCGCGGCGATGGCCGTAAGGCGTGAGGAACAGCCAGTCGATCTGGCGCACGCGGCAGACGACGACCGCGAAGTTCAGCCGCCCGGCCTCGCTTTCCGCCTCGTTGGGGTCGCGGCCCTCGAACTCCGCCGGCAGGCCGGAGGTGGCCCAGGCCCAGGGCAGGCCGCGCGGGCCGGAGACCAGGTAGTCGCGCCGTCGCCGCGGGCTGAGATCCCGCCAGGCCGCTTCGGCCAGGGAGTCGCGATGATGAATCACCGCCTCGGCCTGCACGCGGATCTGGGTATCGTCACTCACCGAGTTGAACAACAGGGCGATGCGTGGATCCTGCTGGATCTCGCCGATCTTGCGGCTGCGCAGGTCGGTGTAGAAGGCCAGCTCGCGGGCTTCCGGGTCCACCTTGCGCAGCACCACGGTGCGCAGGGTGCAACCCAGACCGGCATGAGTCGTGGCCAGGGCTGTGGTATGGAAATCGTGCTGCGGCTCGGCGGCGCCGTCGGCCAGCAGGTGCCAGCATTCGGCCAGCACGGCGCCGAGGCGTGGCTCGTCTTCCGAGTGCCAGATGTCCAAATGCACAGGAACCAAGAACATTTCCCCTGAAAGGCTTGTTATTGGCTACACAGTCTAGAGCGAGGACGGCACGGCGCAAAACCGTTTCCGGCCCTGGTATCGCTGTCCAGGACCAAGTCGGCTTGCGCCAGGTCATTCGGGTGCGAGCGACCATCGGCTAAGCTGCCAGAAAACAAGGGATTGCCGGGACAGACCATGCGCATTGCCACCTTCAATCTGGAAAACCTCGACCTCGCGCCGGGCGGTGAAGCGGCCTTCGAGCGGCGGGCGGCGGTGCTGCGCCCGCAGCTGGAGGCTTTGCAGGCGGACATTCTTTGTTTGCAGGAGGTCAATGGCCAGCACGTGGGCGGGCAAAAGGCGCGGGAGCTGACGGCCCTGACGCGCCTCCTCGCCGAGACTGCTTACGACACCTACGACCTGGTCGCCGCCTCCTCTGCGGCCCAGGGCATGGCGGACGTCCACAACCTGGTGATCCTCAGCCGCCGCCCGGCGCACCGCAGCGAGGCCCTGCGCCACCGCCTGGTGCCGCCGCCCGCCTACCGCTCGGTGACCGCCGAACCGGAGACGGCGCGGGAGATGACCCTGGAGTGGGACCGCCCCCTGCTGCACGCGGTCTACGAAACCGAAGGCGGCCGCGCGCTGCACGTCATCAACCTGCACCTGCGCAGCCCGCTGGCCGCGCCCATTCCCGGCCAGAAGCTCTCGGCGCAGCGCTGGGGCTCGCTCGCCGGCTGGGCCGAGGGCTACTTCACCGCCACGGTGAAGCGCAGCGGCCAGGCCCTGGAGGCGCGCCTGCTGGTGGAGCGGATCTTCGACGCCGATCCGGAGGCGCTGATCGCAGTCTGCGGCGACCTCAACGCCGGGGAGGAGGAGACCCCCTCGCGCCTCCTGCAGGCGACGCTGGAGGACAGCGGCAACCCCGAGCTGGCCGGGCGGGTGCTGGAGGCGCTGGAGCTGCGCCTGCCGGCGGCGCGGCGCTTTACGATCAATCACGGCGGCCACAGGCGTATGCTCGACCATATCCTCTGCTCGCCGGTCCTGGCCGCCGCCTGCCGCGGCGTCGAGGCCGACAACGACAAGCTGCCCGACGAAACGCTCATGGCCGAGGACGACCCGCGCTCCAACCACGCCCCGCTGGTGGCTGAGTTCGATGTGTGAGTGGTGCCCGTTACCAGCCTGCGCCTAGGTTCGCTCTGAGTTCTCAGCGAAGAGCCGGGGGCAACAGGCTTGGCTCTGCGGCGCACTATCGATTGAGCTGTGCCAGCGCTCTTTCAAGCGCCTCCTTTGTCTTCTGCCTGTCGGCGCGGCCTCCCTCTATGGAAATGACAACGCCTTCGTCTTCGTGGTGAAAGAAGTTCTCGTCCTTTGCGAGTTCTTCGTGGGTGCCGCGAACGCGGTAGGTTCTTACCGGTTGAGAAAAGCCCTTCATCATGATGGCGTCCTGCTCCTCGGCAAGCAGCCAGTCCTTGACCAGGGAATGGGTTTCCGCCGCCATCAGGATTCCACCGGCGTCCGCATGGGACTCCAGCCTGGCGGCGAGATTCACTTCATGCCCGATGATGGTGTAGTCCATGCGATCCAGGCTGCCGAAGTTCCCGACCGTGCAGTAGCCGGTGTTGATGCCCATGCGCGCCTCAAAAGGACGGTCGATCACGCCCCTGTCCCGCCAGCCTGACTGCAGCTCACGCAGCCGATTCTGCATCGCCAGCGCCATGCGGACGCAGGCCTCGGCGTCTTCTTTCACACCCTTACTTTCGGGATCGCCGAAATAGCACATGATCGCGTCGCCGATGAATTTGTCGAAGTTGGCGCCGTGTTCTTCTGCGATATGGGACATTTCCGTCAGGTACTCATTCAGCAGCGCCGTCAGCTCTTCGGATTCCATCTGATCGGTAATCTCGGTGAAGCTGACGATATCGGAGAAGAAGATCGTTAGTTTCTTGCGTTTGGATTCGATCGTCACATCCCGTTCGCCGCTGAGGATCGATTGGTAAAGCTGCGGCGAGATGTACTTTGCCAACTGGTGCGAAACATTCTCCAGAACCGAGTTCGTCTGCCGGAACTCGTTCATCAGGCGCGTGTTTTCGATCGCGATGACGGCCTGAGCCGCGAAGGCGCGCAAGACGGCGAGCTGTGCGTCGGACAGCGGACCCGGAGCAAGCCGCACGATGCCGAGCACACCGATTGCTTTTCCGTCACGCAGCATCGGCATCAACGTCACCGCGCGATAGCCGCTGGCGAGGAAATTCTTGGCGCCGGTGGTGTCTCTGTTCGGGGCCTTCGCCACATCCGGGATGTCAAGTTCGCGCCCCTCCAATATGACGACGCCGTGCATATAGTCGCGGGACAGCGGGAAGGGAAATCGCCTGCGCCAGGCTTCGGCGCGGTCGGGATCTTCATCGGCGACCGCAACCGCGTCGACCCTGTCACCCTTCGGGAGCGCCACGCTGATGGCCGAGCCGGGAAACAGTTTCGATCCGCTTCGTACGATCGCTTCGAACACCGGTTGGGTGTCGCTTGGAGAACTGCTGATGATGTGCAGAATCTCGTTTGTCGCGGCCTGCCGGTCCAAGGCCTCCTGCAGTTCTCGCTTTGCCAGCGTCAAGGCGCTCTTCTGCTTGGACGCAGGATCGGCGGTGTTTTTGTTCGAAGGTCGCTTCCGGTCTTGCGTCATGCCACCCCGTGTCCGACCGTGAGCTTCTCCGCTCTGTTTGCTGCATAAACAGGCTCACGCAAGCTCGGCTTCGAACGCCTCGAATGCCCTGTCACAAACCGCGTTGCAGGCGTCCAATATACAGCACATCCGGCGAGACGGCCATCAGATGGCGGTTGTTGTCGAATCGATGGCCTTGGTCCCGGACGTGGGAACGTCTTCTCCTGGCGGCAATTCGCAAATCACAAGTCTGGTCTTCAACGCCAGAGGCGATATTCCCCTTTTGCAGTAGTCGCTTGCCCCCTTGGGGCGGGAAGGGGGAGGTGCGCTAGGCCGCCTTCAGGGCGTCGCGGCTGTGTGGCCGTTCGAAGTCGAGGGCGGGGCCCTTGGGCACGATGCCGCTGGGGTTCACGCTGCGGTGGCTGCCGTAGTAGTGGTGCTTGATGTGGAAGAAGTCGACGGTCTCGGCCACGCCGGGCATCTGATAGAGCTCGCGGGCGTAGTCCCAGAGGTTGGGGTAGTCGACCAGGCGCTTCAGGTTGCACTTGAAGTGGCCGTGGTAGACGGCGTCGAAACGCAGCAGCGTGGTGAAGAGGCGCCAGTCCGCCTCGGTCAGGCGGGCACCGGCCAGATAGCGCTGGCCCAGCAGGCGCTGCTCCAGGGCGTCCAGGGTTTCGAAGAGCGCGTCGAAGGCCTCTTCGTAGGCCTCCTGTGACGTGGCGAAGCCGGCCTTGTAAACGCCGTTGTTCACCTTGTCGTAGACGGTCTCGTTCACGGCGTCGATCTCGCCGCGCAGCTCTTCCGGATAAAAGTCGAGGCTCGAGCCTGTCAGGCCGTCGAAGGCGCTGTTGAACATGCGGATGATCTCCGCCGACTCGTTGCTGACGATGGTGCCCTGCTGCTTGTCCCACAGCAGCGGCACGGTCACGCGCCCGGTGTAGTCCGGCTTGGCCTTCAGGTAGACCTCGTAGAGCTTCTCGGCGCCGCCCACGCTGTCGGCTACGACGCCGCGGCCCTCGGCGAAGGTCCAGCCCTCGTCGCCCATGTGCCAATGCACCACCGAGACCGGGATGATCTCCTCCAGTCCCTTCAGCTTGCGGAAGATCAGCGTGCGGTGCGCCCAGGGGCAGGCAAGGGAGACGTAGAGGTGATAGCGTCCGGTCTCGGCCTTGAAGCCCGGCTCGCCGGATGGTCCGGCAGCGCCGTCGGCGGTCACCCAGTTGCGAAAGGCGCTCTCCTGTCGCTTGAAGCGTCCGCCGGTCTTCTTGGTGTCGTACCACTTGTCGTGCCAGACGCCGTCGATCAGCAGTCCCATGAAAAATTCTCCTCTCGTCTCGTGCTTTTGGCTCAGACGTCGGCGAGCAGGATCTCCGAATCCTCCTCGGCGGTGATGGTCACCTCCTCGACGTCTTCCAGCACCACGCCGGCGCGCGCCTCCACCGTCTCGCCGTTGACCTTCAGGCGGCCCGTGGCGGGCACCAGGTAGCCCTTGCGCCCCGGCTCCAACCTGTGGGTCACGCTCTGCCCGGCCTTCAGGGTGGCGGCCAGGATGGCGGCGTCCTGGTAGATCGGCAGGGCGTTTTCTTCGTGGCCCTTGCGCCCGGAGGCGAGCGGCACCAGCGCGCCCTCGCGGCCGGCCTTGGGGAAGCTGCGGGTTTCCCAGCGCGGGGCGACGCCGTGCACCGCCGGCTCGATCCAGATCTGGAAGATCTGCGTCGGCTCGTCTTCCTTGTTGTATTCGGCGTGCATGATGCCGGTGCCCGCCGACATCACCTGCACGTCGCCGGCCTCGGTCCGCCCCACGTTGCCCAGGTGGTCCTGGTGGGTGATGGCGCCTTTGCGTACGTAGGTGATGATCTCCATGTCCCGGTGGCCGTGCAGGTCGAAGCCGGTGCCGGGGCGGATGGTGTCGTCGTTCCACACGCGCAAGGCGCCCACGCCCATGCGCGCCGGGTCGTGGTAGTAGGCGAAGCTGAAGTGGTAGCGCGCCGACAGCCAGTCGTTGTCGAAACGCCCAAGCTCCTCGAAGGGGGTGATGTCGATCATCGCGGGTCTCCTGCTTCGCCCACCGTTAGCCGGCCTCCAGATTAGGCGGGCACCTTCTCCGCCGCCACCAGCTTGGCGGCGACTTCGGCAACGTGCCGGCCCTGGAAGCGGGCGATCTCCAGCTCGTTGGCGCTGGGCTGGCGGCTGCCGTCGCCGCCGGCCAGGGTCGTCGCGCCGTAGGGCGTGCCGCCGGTGATCTCGTCCATCTTGGTCAGGCCCTCGCAGGAATAGGGCACGCCGACCACGACCATACCGAAGTGGAACAGCGTGGTGTGGAAGGAGGTGATGGTGGTCTCCTGTCCGCCGTGCTGGGTCCCGGTCGAGGCGAAGACGCTGCCGACCTTGCCGATCAGGGCGCCCTTGGCCCAGAGGCCGCCGGTCTGGTCCAGGAAGTTGCGCATCTGCGCGGCCATGTTGCCGAAGCGCGTCGGGGTGCCGAAGATGATGGCATCGTAGTCGGCCAGTTCCGCCGGGCTCGCGACGGGGGCGTCCTGGTCCAGCTTCACGCCGGCGTTCTTGGCGACCTCCTCGGGCATCAGCTCGGCCACGCGCTTCACGGTGACCTCGACGCCGTCGACGCTCCTGGCGCCCTTGGCGACGGCCTTGGCCATCGTCTCGATGTGGCCGTAGCTGCTGTAGTAGAGAACGAGAACCCTGGTTTTGGCTGGGGTCATGGCTGGATCTTCCTCACTCGGCGTTGGTTTTGGCGGCTTGGGTTTTTTGGGGCCGTCGTGGCGGTCTCCCGCCGCGCGGCCACGCCTAGGAGGTAGGGTGTTCTCATTGGGGAGTTAATGGGTTAGAAAAGAACAAGATTGTTTCTTTGAGGAAACGATAAGTGATCCGCCTGGACGCCATGGAAATCTTCGCCGAGGTGGTGGAGGCCGAGGGCTTCTCCGCCGCGGCCCGCAATCTGGGGGTCAGCAAGTCCGCCGTCTCCAAGCAGGTCGCCCGGCTGGAGGACGGCCTGGGCGTGCGCCTCTTGAACCGCACCACCCGGCGGCTCTCCCTCACCGAGGCGGGGACGACCTTCTACGAGGCCTGCCGGCGGGTGCTGGACGCGGCCGAGGCGGCGGAGCGGGCGGTGAGCAACCTCTCCGCCGCGCCGCGCGGCCTCCTGAAGCTGAACGCGCCCATGTCCTTCGGCTTCCTGCACCTGGCCCGCGCCATCCCCGAGTTCCATGCCCGCTTCCCGCAGATCACCATCGACATGGCGATGAACGACCGCTTCGTCGACCTGGTGGAGGAGGGCTATGACCTGGCGCTGCGCATCGGCGACCTGCGCGATTCCAGCCTGGTCGCCCGCCGCGTGGCGCCGGCCCGCTCGGTGCTCTGCGCCAGCCCCGACTATCTGGCAAGGCGCGGCCGGCCCGAGCGGCCGGAGGACCTGCGCGACCACGATTGCCTGCTCTACACCCACAACGCCCAGGTGCGCGAATGGACCCTGCACGGGCCCGGTGGAATGCAGAAGGTGAAGGTCGACGGGCCGCTGCTGGCGAACAACGGCGACGCGCTCTGCGGCGCGGCCCTGGGCGGCCTCGGCATCGCCCGCCTGCCGACCTTCATCGTCGGCCAGCATCTGCGCAACGGCCACCTGCAGGCGCTGCTGCCGGCCTTTCCGGTGCCCGAGCAGGGCATCCACGCGGTCTACCCGCACAGCCGCAACCTCTCGGTCAAGGTGCGGGTCTTCATCGATTTCCTGGCCGACTACTTCGGCCCGGAACCCTATTGGGACGAAGGTCTGGAGGCCCTGGTCGCCCCGCCGGCGGGCATCCGGGGCGGGTGAGACGCGGCGGCAGAGGAGGCTATGCCCTTGGCGCGAGTTGTGTTATTCACCTCTGGTTAATGAACCGGCTGGTAAAGAGATTCCATGATCGACCTCTTCCAGAGCCCGCAGGCCCGCCTGCGACGACGACGCTGACCCCCGCGCCCTCCGCGCGCCTTTCGGCCTGCCGTCAATCCGTGCCGCACCCAAGAGCGGCCCTTCTGGAAGCAAGATCATGACCTTCACCATCGTGCCCGAGCGGCCCGACGACGCCGCCCTCAATACCCCCCTGCTGGACCGGACCTTCGGCTTCGAGCGCACCCGCAAGACCGTTTATCGGCTGCGCGAGGGCGTCGATCCCCTGGCCGGGCTGTGCTTCTCCGCGGTCGCCGGAGACGGCGGCCTGCTGGGCTCGATCCGCTACTGGCCCATCGACATCGCCGGCACGCCGGCCATCCTGCTCGGCCCCCTGGCGGTGGAGCCGGCCCTGCAGGGCCGGGGCATCGGCAAGGCGCTGGTGCGCCACAGCCTGGATGCGGCCGCGAAGGCCGGGCACCGCATCTGCGTGGTGGTGGGCGATCCCAACTACTACCGCGCCTTCGGCTTCATCTCCGCCTCGGCGCAGGGACTCTCCCTGCCCGGCCCGGTGGAGCCGGAACGCTTCCAGGTGAAGGCCTTGCAGGACGGCGCGCTGGAAGAGGTCTACGGCGTCATCGGCCGCCGGCAGGCGCCGGAGGAAGCGCAAAAGAGCGAGAAGCCCCCACGCCGGAGGCGGGTTCGCCGCTCCGTCGCGTAAAGAATGACCCTCTCCCCTCGTGGGAGAGGGAGGGGCCCGCGAAGCGGGAAGGTGAGGGGGCTTTCATCGGAAGCAAGTGGCGCGATACCCCTCACCCAGCTCCGTCTAAGTTCGCTTCGCTCACGAAGACTTCGCATCCCTCTCCCGCAAGGGGAGAGGGACTCACGCCCCTCACGCGTTCATCTTCCAGATCGCGAAGTTCAGCGCCCCGGCGTAGCCGAGCCACAGCAGGTAGGGCAGGAACAGCCAGCCCGCCGCGCGGGAGACCCGCGTGAAGGCGATGGTGGTGAGGATCACCGCCAGCACCAGGGCGCCCAGGCAGATCAGCCCCAGGAAGGGGCTGCGCTGGCCGAAGAAGCTGAACGACCACAGCACGTTGATCACCAGCTGGCCGAAGAAGAGGGTCATCGGCAGGCGCAGCTCGCCGCGCTCGGCCGTCTTCCACACCAGCCAGGCGGCGATGCCCATGGTCACGTAGAGGATCGACCAGGCGACCGGAAAGACCACGTCCGGCGGCGTCCAGAAGGGCTTGGCAAGGCCGCGGTACCAGCCCTCCAGGGCCGGCTCGGTCAGGGCCGCGCCCAGCCGCCCGGCGGCCAGGCAGATCACCACGAAGACGAGCAGCATGATCGGGCTCGTCAGCGGAGCCCTCTGCTTCTGGCGATGCATGTTGATCGGATTCGGCCCCCCGGCCCCTAATGCCCTTCCCTCTGCCAAGCTAATACCGCAGCCGCAAGGCTGAGGCAAAGCACCAGAAGAGCCGGCAGCACGGGGATCTGCAGGACACCGGTCACCACATAGCCGCCGCCGCGCTTCAGACCGATCCAGCCGCGACCGTGGCGGTCGCGGTCGGCGGCGACCTTGCGCAGGGCCGGCAGCTCGTCGCCGGCCAGGCGCCACACCGTGCCGCCGCTCTCCTCGGCCAGGGGCTCGACCAGGGCGCCGCTGGAGCGCGGGTCGCGCAGTTCCAGGGGGTTCAGCGGCCCGGCGGCGGCCAGGGTGGTCAGCTGCCCGTCGGTGATGTGATAGAGCCCGTTCTCCTCGGCGCTCAGCGTGGCCGAGCTGCGTCCGGCGCCCTCAGGCGTGAGGGTCAGGCTTCGGGTTTCGCCGGAGGGCAGGGTGACCGTCACCTGCGGCTGCTCGATGGAAAGCGAGCGCCGGATGATCTGCAGCTGGCCGCCGCGCACCAGGGCGCGCAGGTCCTCCTCCTCCAGGTCCGGCTCTTTCATCAGCCAGTGGGAGATGCGGCGCAGCAGCTCGGCCTGGGGGCCGCCGCCCTCGAAGCCGCGCGACCACAGCCACATGTGGTCGCTCATCATCTGCGCCACCCGGCCCTCGCCGAAGCGGTCGAGGATCAGCAGCGGGCTGTTCTGGATGCCCTGCATCAGGATGTCGCCGCGGATGGAATCGCCCTCGATCTGGCGGAACCAGCGGCCCCAGCTCGGCGTCCCGCCCGGCGTGGCGGCGCCGTCCAGCCCGGCGGTCACCGGATGGCGGTTGCCCAGGTCGGTGACCTGCGGATGAAAGCCGGCCTCGTAGATCTGCCCGGTGGGCTCGGCCGGCAGCACCCGGCCCAGCGGCGTGCGGTAGAGCGACAGCGGCGTGGCGAAGGTCGGGCCGACGGCCTCCAGCAGGGCGCCGCCGTTTTCCACGTAGTTGGCCACGTTCTCCAGGTAGATGGACGGCAGCACGCCGCGGCGCCGGTAGCGGTCGAAGATGATCAGGTCGAACTCGTCGAGCTTGACCTCGAAGAGCTCGCGGGTCGGAAAGGCGATGAGCGACAGCTCGCGGATCGGCGTGCCGTCCTGCTTTTCCGGCGGCCGCAGAATGGTGAAGTGCACCAGGTCGACCGAGGGATCGGACTTCAGGATGTTGCGCCAGGCGCGCTCGCCCGCGTGCGGCTCGCCGGAGACCAGCAGCACCCGCAGGCGGTCACGCACGCCGTTGACCACCACGGCGGCGCGGTTGTTGGACAGCGTCAGCTCCTCGGGGCCGCGGGCGACCTCGATCTCCAGCACCGCCGGGCCACGATGGTCCAGCTCGAAGGTCATCTGCTCCTCGACGCCGATGCGCGCGTCGATGCCCTGGGTGGCGACACCGTCCTGGCGCAGCACCACGCGGGCGCTGCCGGCGGCCGCGCCGCCCGGCAGGTCGTCGACCCTGAGGCTGAGGGTGAGCTGGTCGCCGACGATGCCGAAGCTGGGTGCCTGGGTGATGGTCAGGCGCCGGTCGCCCTCGTCGGGCCGCCCGGTGAGCAGCAGGTGCACCGGCGCCTCGATGCCCAGGCTCTCCACCGACTCCGGCAGGTCGTGGATCTGGCCGTCGCTGATCAGGATGACGGCGGAGACGCGCTGGCGCGGCACCTTGGCCAGGGCCTGGCGCAGCGGGGCGAAGAGGCGCGTGCCCTCGACGTCGCGCGAGCCGGCGGCGTCGCCGGCGCGGATCAGGCGCACCTCGGTGTCCTCCAGGGCGCCGATTTTGGTCAGCAGGTGACTGACCGCCTGCTCGGTCTGGCTGCCGCGGTTCTCGATGTCCTGGCTGGTGCTCTCGTCGGCGACGATGAAGACCACGTCGCTCAAGGGGTCGCGCTGCTCTTCGACGATGGAGGGGTTGGCCAGCGCCAGCAGCAGCACCGCGAAAGCGCCCAGGCGCCACAGCACGCCGCGCGCGCGGCGCCAGAAGGCCAGTGCGATCAGCAGCGCGGCGGCGATGCCCAGCCCGCCGATCAGCCACAGCGGCAGCATCGGGGCCCACTGGATGGAAAGCGCGCTCACGGAGCCGCCTCAAACAGCGGCGGTTGCCACGTCATTGTCCCAAGCGCTCCAAGATAAAAGGGATGTGTACCTGATCGGCCTTGTAGTTGCCCGTCAGCGCGTACATCACCAGGTTGATGCCGAAGCGGTAGGCCATTTCGCGCTGGCGCGGGCCGCCCGGCACCACCGCATTCAGCGGACGGCCCAGTTCGTTGACCGCCCAGGCGCCGGCCCAGTCGTTGGAGCCGACGAGGATGGAGGCGACGCCGTCGTTGACGTTCTCGCCCGGCGCCTCCAGCCACAGGGTGCTGCCGATGAAGCGGCCCGGGAAGTCCTCCATCAGGTAGAAGGCCTTGCGCAGCACGTGGTCGACCGGCACCGGCTCGAGCGGCGGGATGGCGATGCCCTGGGTCAGGCGCTGCAGGTGCTGCGTGCCCTGGCTGCCGCCGCCGAAGAGGTGCGCGCCGGCGCTGGCCTCGCGCAGGTCGAAGAGGATGGTGCCGCCGTGGTCCAGGAAGAAGTTCACCTGGTCGATGGCGTTCTGGCTCAGCGTCGGCTGGGAGGCGGTCACCGGCCAGTAGACCAGCGGGAAGAAGGCCATGTCGTCACGCCCCAGCACGATGCCCAGCGGCGGGCCGGCCTCCACCGAGGTGCGGCGCTCCAGCACACGCGTCAGCCCCATCAGGCCGGCGCGGCTGATCTCGTCGACGGCCGGATCGCCGGTCTCGACATAGGCCAGGCGGGTCATCAGCGTCGCTTCCAGGGTGCGCCCGTCGTCGCGCCCCTGCGCCAGGGCGGGCGTGGGGGCGAGGCCCGCCGCGGCGAGGCCGAGGCCCAGCAGCAGGGCGGCGGTGGCGGCGGTGCCGCCGGGACGCAGCAGGCCGCGCAGCGCCAGGGAGATCAAGAGGTCGAAGAGGGCGAGGAGGAGGGCGGCGGCCAGCAGCCAGGGCTTCAGGTCCTGTTCCGGGCTGCCCTGGTACAGCGCCGTGGAGACCCCGGCGGGCAGGCCGCGCAGCGGCGCCAGGTCGGCGACGAAGCGGCTGAGGTTGTGGGCCTGGCGCAGGCTGTCGTTGCCGTAGTAGCCCGGCGGGTGGCGCGGGCCCAGGGAGCTTTCCTGGCCCTCGCCGGTGTCCAGCGCCAGCACCGTGGCCGGCGGCGTGCCGAGGCTGCCGAAGCCGTCCATGACTTCGATCGGCGGCAGGGCGGCGCCGCCGGCGCCGCCTTCGACGCCCTGGCTCACCGCCATGACCCGGCGCAGCATTTCGACGAAGAGGCCGGAGATCGGCAGGTTCGACCAGTCGGTGTTGGCGGTGGTGTGGAACAGCACCAGCCAGCCGTCGCCCCGCCGGTCGGCGGTCACCAGGGGCGTGCCGTCGCTGAGTCGCGCCCAGGTCTTGTCGCCCAGGTCCAGCGAGGGCTCGGCCAGGACCTGGCGGCGGATCACCACGTCGTCGGGCAGGGCGATGTCGGCGAAGGGACTGTCGGCGGCGAAGGGGGCGAGGCGGGCCGGGGTGTCCCAGGTCAACGCGCCGCCCAGGATGCGGTCGCCGCCGCGCAGGCGCACCGGCAACAGGTCGTCGACCCCGCCGGCGGTTCCCCGGTCGCCGGGCGACTGGGCGCCGCTGTGCGGCCCGGCGAAGCGCAGCAGAAGGCCGCCGCGGTCCACCCACTCGGCGATGCGTCCGCGCTCGTCGGGGCTGAGGGTGATGCCGTCCGGCACCGCCAGCACGGCGAGCTGGCGCTGCAGCAGGTCTTCGACGCTGCCCTTGCGCAGCTCGGTGAAGGGCTCCAGCGCGCTTTCCAGGTAGTAGGTCTCGCTCAGCAGCGGCTGGGCTTCCTGTTCGCCGCCGATGGAGACCAGCCCGACCGGCCGGCGGCGCCAGCGTTCGTCCAGCAGCACCGTGGCGCCGGCCGTGGTTTCGCCCTCGATGGAGAGCAGGGCGATGCGGTTGCGCATCTCGGTCGGCAGGTCCAGCAGGGCCCGGGCCTCGGCCTCGCCGGGCTCGAAGAGCAGTGGCGCGCGGGTGATGATGCGCCCGTCGCCGCCGATGGCCAGGATCGCGGCCTGGCTGGCGCCGCTGCTGTCGGCGCGCAGGGCACGGGCCACCAGGTCGACGCCTTCGGTGTCGGGGGCGAGGGCGAGATGGGCCAGGCCGTCGCTTTCCTCGCGCAGCACATGCAGACGCCCGAGACGCTGCAGGGCGGCGGCGAAGTCGGCGCTGCCTTCGCTGTCCAGGCCGTCGGACAGCCAAGTCACGTGGGCCGAGCCTTCGATCTGGGCGTCTTCAAGGGCGGCCAGCGCGGCTTGGCGGTCGGCCGGCCAGGGCTTGGGCTTCAGGCCCTGCAGCAGGCGCCGCGCCTCGGCCGCCGGCAGCAGGCCGCTGGCCTCCGGCGGCGCGTCCTGGGTGCCCGGGGCGGTGGTCAGCAGCACCACCGGGCGGTCTTCGCGCTCGGCCTGGGCCAGCAGGTTGCCGGCGGCGATCTGGCGCGCCGGCCAGAAGCGCGCCGAGGCCCAGCCGTCGTCGATGACCAGCACCATCGGGCCGCTGCCGGAAAGCTGCGCCGCGGGATTGAGCAGCGGCTGGGCCAGGCCGAGGATGATCAGGGCGACGATGAAGAGGCGCAGCAGCAGCAGCCACCAGGGGGTGCGCGCCGGGGTCTCCTCCGGCACCTTGAGGCCGGCCAGCAGGCGCACCGCGGGAAAGGCGAGGCGCTTGGGCGCCGGCGGCGTCAGGCGCAGCAGCAGCCACAGCAGCGGCAGCCCCGCCAGCGCCAGCAGCAGCCAGGGTTGCGCGAAGGCGAGGAGGCCCAGGTTCAGCATGATGCTCTCAGCATAGCGCGGCCTGGGAAAGCGTGGTGTAGAGGCGCAGCAGCGCCGCTTGCGGCGGCTGGTCGCTGCGGTGGAAGTCACAGCCCCAGCCCAGCGCCCGGCAGATGTCGCGCAGCCCTTCGCGCTGGGCGGCGAGGCGGCGGGCGTAGTCGCCGCGCACGGCCTCCACCTTCGACACCAGCCAGGAGGGCTCCTGCTCCAGGCCGTCGAAACGCACGCGCCCGTCATAGGGCAGGCTTTCCTCCGCCGGATCGAGGACCTGCAGCAGCGTGCCGCGCAGGCCGGCCTCGCCGTAATAGCGCAGGGCCTTGTCGATCTCTTCCAGGGGCGAGAGGAAGTCGCTGATAAAGACCATCTGGGCGCTGCGCGGCAGCGGCAGCGCCGGCGGCAGGTTGTCGGTCGGGGGCACGTCGCCTTCGACCTCCTGTTTCGGCTTTTCGCTGCCCGCTTCGGAACGCGCCGCGGCGCTTTCGACCAGGGTGGCGATCTTGGTGAGGGTGGCGCGGCTGGCCGAGGGCCTGAGGCCGGAGCCCAGCAGGGCGACGTGCTCACCGCCGCGCATCAGCAGCACCGAGAGGGCGAGGGTCAGCAGGTCGGCGCGCTGGCGTTTGCTCTGGTGGTTGCGGTCCGAGGTCCAGGACATGGAGGGCGAGGAGTCGCGCCAGATCCAAACCGACTGCGCGGCCTCCCACTCCATCTCGCGCACGAAGACCATGTCGGACTTGGCCGACTGGCGCCAGTCGATGGACTGCGGCTGGTCGCCCAGGTCGTAGTGGCGGTACTGCCAGAAGGTTTCGCCCTGTCCCACCCGGCGACGGCCGTGCACGCCCTGGGCCACGCTGGCGGCGACCCGTTCGGCGGCCACCAGCAGGGGCGGCAGGGTGGCGGCCAGTTGCTCGGCGCGATGCCGCAGCGGGAGGGTGTTCGTCATAGGCCGGTCGGAGTCTCCGTCGCCATTCAAATGCCGGGGATCAGGCGTAGGGGGCGGCCAGATGGGCGATGATGTGATCCAGGGTCACGCCGTCGGCGCGCGCCGCAAAGCTCAGCGCCATGCGGTGCTTCAGCACCGGATGGGCAAGGTGAATGACGTCGTCGATGGAGGGCGCCAGACGGCCTTCCATCAGGGCCTTGGCGCGCACCGCCAGCATCAGCGCCTGGCTGGCGCGCGGCCCCGGGCCCCAGGACACCTGGCTGCGCACCTCTTCCAGCTCGCTGACTTCGGGGCGGCCGTTGCGCACGAGGGAGAGGATGGTCTCGACCACGCTCTCGCCGACCGGCACGCGGCGCACCAGCTGCTGGGCGGCCATCAGTTCCTCGGGGGTCATCACGGCCTTGGCCTGGCTTTCCTGGGCGCCGGTGGTCTCGATCAGCATCTGCCGCTCGGCCTCCAGCTCGGGATAGCCGACATCGACCTCCAGCAGGAAGCGGTCGAGCTGGGCTTCGGGCAGGGGGTAGGTGCCTTCCTGCTCCAGCGGGTTCTGCGTCGCGAGCACGTGGAAGGGCGTCGGCAGGTCGTGCGGGTGGCCGGAAACCGTGACGCGGCGTTCCTGCATGGCCTGCAGCAGGGCCGACTGGGTACGCGGGCTGGCGCGGTTGATTTCGTCGGCCATGAGAAGCTGGCAGAACACCGGGCCGGGAATGAAGCGGAAGGAGCGCCGGCCGGTTTCGCTCTCCTCCAGCACCTCGGAGCCGAGAATATCGGCGGGCATGAGGTCGGGCGTACACTGCACGCGCTTGTCCTCCAGCCCGAAGACGGTGCCCAGGGTCTCGACCAGCCGGGTCTTGGCCAGTCCCGGCACGCCGATCAGCAGCGCATGACCGCCGGCCAGCAGCGTGATCAGGGTTTGATCGATTACCTCCTGTTGGCCGAAGATGACCTGACCGATAGACTGCCGCACGAGGCCGAGCTTGTGGCCCAGCTCTTCGATCTGGCCGGCCAGCTTGGCGTCGCCGATGTCATCGGTGGGTAGCGTGGGCGTCGTCGTCACGGGGCAGTATCTCCCAGCGGTTACAGGGGGCCGTGGTCATCAGACCGATTACCGTCCTCAGACCGAACGAGGTCCTCAGACCGAACGCTGGGCCCCCGTGGCTGGAGGGACCCCGGCAAGGGTGCTGCCGGGCTGTCGCCCGGCGGCGGATCGCAACCAAAATCACGTACGCTAAACATAAAGATAAGGCTTTCCATGCCCGCTGACCAGTCGCCAGGACAGAGAGACTTTCCGCCGGTCGGCGATTTCGATATTCGCATTGCCCGGGACGGCACCTGGTACCACGAGGGCGCGCCGATCCGGCGCAAACCCTTGGTGAAGCTTTTTGCCTCGGTATTGTGGCGAGACGATGACGGCGGCTACTGGCTGCGCACGCCGGTTGAGAAGGGCCGCATCGCGGTGGAGGACGCGCCCTTTACCGCGGTTGAACTTTCCGTGAAGGGTCAGGGCCGGAACCAGGTTCTCGCCTTCCGCACCAACCTGGACGACTGGGTAGAAGCGGATTCGGCCCACCCTCTACGGGTGGTTGAAGACCCTGACAACGGCGAGCCCGCGCCCTATATCCTGGTACGCGACCGACTGGAGGCGCTGATCCTGCGTCCGGTGTACTATGAACTGGCCGAACTGGCGGTGGAGTCGCCGCCGGTCGGGCGCGAATCAGCGAAGGAGTCCAATTGTCTGGGTGTATGGAGCAAGGGCGAGTTCTTCCCGCTGGGGCCGGCGCGGTGAGTGGAGCCGCTGTGTGAGCGGGATGTGGCGTAGCGACGATCTCCTGGCGCGGCTGTCGCGCCTGCCGGAGCCGGGCACGCGGGTCGCGCCCAGCGGCCCGGCCTCGGCGGAAGAGGATATGCTGCTGGTCGCGCCGCGCGGCGACCACGATCTCAACCCCGACCTCTACGACCCCGACGCGCCGCTGCGCGAAGCGGCGGTGCTGGTGCCCATCATCCGGCGGCCCGGCGAGATGACGGTGCTGCTGACCCGGCGCGCCAAGCACCTGCCCGACCACCCGGGACAGATCAGCTTTCCCGGCGGCAGCGTCGATCCCGGCGACGCCGACGCCGAGGCGGCGGCGCTGCGCGAGGCGCAGGAGGAAGTCGGTCTGCCGCCCGGCTGCGTGACCGTCGTGGGGCGGCTCGACACCTATATCGTACGCACCGGCTTCCGGGTCGTGCCGGTGGTCGGCCTGCTGCAGCCGCCCTTCGAGCTGCAGCCGGAGGAGGGCGAGGTGGACGAGATCTTCGAGGTGCCGCTCGCCTTCTTCCTCGATCCCGCCAACCGCGAGCTGCACAGCCGCATGTTCCGTGGCACCGAGCGCTTCTTCTACGCCTATCCCTTCGGCGACTACTACATCTGGGGCGCCACCGCGGGCATGCTGTCAAACCTCTCGGAGGTCCTGCTGCAGCCGGATCTTCTGAAATCGTGAAGGAAGTCTCATGCTGCGCGTTCTGCTGACGGTCCTGTTGCCGCTCATCGCGCCCTTCCTGGCCTACGCCGCCTGGGCGTGGCTGGTGCAGCACAAGGTGAAGGGCGGCGAGCTGGTACTCGACTGGCGGGAATCGCCCTGGCCCTGGATGCTGTCGGTGGGCCTGGCCGGGGCGCTGGGCGGCCTGCTCTATCTCTATCTCACGACCGGGCATCCGGCGGGCACCGAGATGGTGCCGCCGGCGCTGGTCGACGGCGTCGTGGTGCCCAGCCATCCGGCGGAGCAGTAGCCGGCGGTCAACCACAGCGGTTGCAAGGCGGCCGGCGGCCCGGCAGGCTGCCTCCCCAGATTCCGACCAGGCGTGAAGCGGACCAGAGGATTCCATGACCGCAGGCAGCACAGCGCAACGGCTCGAGCCGCAGCCCTGGATGACGGCGCCGGAGACCCAGGCGGTTGTGGAGGCGCTGACTGCGGAAGGGGCCGAGGTGCGCTTCGTCGGCGGCTGCGTGCGCGACGCCCTGGCCGGGCGCCCGGTGAAGGACGTCGACCTGGCGACACCGGACCGCCCGGAAAAGGTCATGGAGCTGCTGCAGGCCGCCGGCATCAAGGCGGTGCCGACGGGGCTCGACCACGGCACGGTGACCGCCGTCAGCGGCCACCATCCTTTCGAGATCACCACCCTGCGCCTGGACGTGGAGACCGACGGACGCCGCGCCGTCGTCGCCTTCACCGACGACTGGCTGGCCGATGCGGCGCGCCGCGACCTGACCTTCAACGCCATGTCCTGCCGCCCCGACGGGTGGCTCTTCGATCCCTTCGGCGGGCTGGCCGACCTGGCCGCCGGGCGGGTGCACTTCGTCGGCGATCCGCGCGACCGCATCCAGGAGGACTACCTGCGCCTGCTGCGCTTCTTCCGCTTCCAGGCGCACTACGGGCGGGTGCCGCCGGACGCGGCGACCCTGGCGGTGGCGCGCGAACTGGCCCCCAAGCTCGCCGGTCTTTCGGGCGAGCGCGTGCGCAGCGAGATCCTGCGCCTGCTCTCCGCCCCTGATCCCCTGCCGGTGCTGGAGCTGATGCTGGCCGAGAACATCCTGGCGCCGATCCTGCCGCAGACCGCCGGCACCGCGGTGCTGCGCCGGCTCATGGCCCTCGACCTGCCGGAACGCGAGGACGCGGTGCTGCGCCTGGCCGCGCTGCTGCGCCCCGGCGCGGCGGTCGCCCGCGCCGTGGCCCAGCGCCTGCGCCTGTCCAACGCCGAGACGGCGGAGCTGGAACTGCTCGGCGCGCCGGAGCAGACCCTGGGCGAGGCGGCGGGGGTGCTGCTCCGCGGCCCCGGCGACCCGGCGCTGCGCCACGCACTGGCCACGGCACTCTACCGTGCCGGCGCGGCCCGCTTCCGCGTCGCCCTGGTGGTGGCCTATCTGCGCCTGGTCGCAGGCGACGAGGCGGCCGGGCCGGCGGCAACTGCCGGGCTGCAGGCGGCGCTGGCGGCGGCCGAGGCCTGGCAGCCGCGCGAGTTCCCGCTTTCCGGCGCCGACGTGCTGGAGCTCGGCTATGCCGCCGGGCCCGATGTCGGCAGCCTGCTGCGCGCGGTGGAGGACTGGTGGATCGGCGAGGATTTCGCCCCCGACCGCGCGGCCTGCCTGGCGCGTCTCAAGGAACTGGCCGAACGCATCTCCCCCGAACCGCCCAAGGCGCCGGGGACCTGAGGTGTTACGGCCAGGCGGCCTCGGGCGGCAGGCTCATGAGGATGGCCTCGACGTTGCCGCCGGTTTGCAGGCCGAATTTCGTGCCGCGGTCGTAGAGCAGGTTGAACTCGGCGTAGCGGCCGCGGCGGAACAGCTGGTGGCGGCGCTGCTCTTCGGTCCAGGGCTCGGCCATGTGACGGCGCACGAGCTGCGGATAGATCTCCAGGAAAGCGCGGCCGACGTCCTGGGTGAAGGCGAAGTCGTCCTCCCAGTCGCCGCTGTCCAGGTAGTCGTAGAAGATGCCGCCCACGCCGCGCGCCTCGCCACGGTGGGGAATGAAGAAGTACTCGTCGCACCACTTCTTGAACTTGGGATAGTACTCGGGGTCGTGCCTGTCGCAGGCGGCCTGGAAGGCGGCGTGGAAGTCCGCCGTGTCCGCTTCGAGCGGGTACATGGGGTTCAGATCGCCGCCGCCGCCGAACCAGGACTTGGTGGTGACGATGTGGCGGGTGTTCATGTGCACCGCCGGCACCAGGGGCGAGCGCAGATGCGCCACCAGCGAGATGCCGCTGGCCCAGAAGCGCGGGTCCTCATCGGCGCCGGGAATCTGCTTGGCGAAATCGCCCGAGAACTCGCCGAAGACGGTGGAGACGTTGACGCCGACCTTCTCGAAGACGCGGCCGCGCATCAGCGACATGACGCCGCCGCCGCCCCCACTACTGTCCTCGGCCGGTCTGTCCCAGGCCTTGCGCTCGAAGCGGCCCGGCGGCACCTCGGCGAAGCGCTCGGCGTTGGCGCCGTCCAGCTCGTCCTCCAGGGCCTCGAAGGCGGCGCAGATCTTGTCGCGCAGCTCCTCGAACCAGGCCCGGGCCCGGCCCTTGCGCGCTTCGACGGTCGCCGGATCGGTCGTATTTGGGGCAACTGGGTCGGTCATTGTCGGATCACTCTGTTTCTGTCTCTGGCGGCTCCGGAAAGCCCCCGGGAAAGCCCTCAATCTGGCGCAGGGCCTCGCCCAGGACCATGGCGGCGGCCTGGGCCACGTTCAGGGAGCGGCAGCCGGCCCGCACCGGGATGACGAGGCGGGCATCCGCCGCCGCATGCACCTCTTCGGGCACACCCGCCGATTCGCGGCCCAACAGCAGGATGTCGCCGGGCGCGTAGCTGAAGTGGGTGTAGGGCCGATCCCCCCCGGTGGTCAACAGCAGCAGCCGGCCGCCCCCGGCGCGCGCCCCGTCCGCACCCCCGTCCGCACCCGCGTCGGCACCCGCATCGGCACCCGCGTCGGCACCCTGGGCCTGCCGGTTGGCCTGAAATGCGGTCCAGGAGCGGTGCCGCTGCAGGCTGGCCTGGCTGTGGTAGTCGAGGCCGGCGCGTTTCAGCCGCTTGTCATCCAACAGAAATCCGCAGGGTTCGATGATGTCCAGCCCGACGCCCAGGCAGGCGGTGAGGCGGATCAGGGCGCCGCAGTTTTGCGGGATGTCGGGTTGATAGAGGGCCAGGCGCATGGTCGGGTAGAATGATCTCTCTAAGCGGTTCAATAACTAGGCGATTCGTATCATTCGACTTGGTGCGAAGGGGCTTTGCGTTCCCCGTAAATTTCCTCTATATCCAGCCCCACAAAGGGGCATTCGGGCCTCGGCTGCGGCAGCATGTCGCACCCCCGGGGCTTTGTCGCGCGCTAGGGTCTGGATCATGCCGCCGGGGCGCAAGCCTCGGGATCGATTGGTCTGAGCCCTGTGCCACAGGGCTCCAAAAGAAGGATCGTAGGGGAAAAGACGCATGGCAGATACCGCCACTCCCGCGCAGGCCGGATCCGGCGAGACGCGGCGCGACTTCTTGTACCTGGCCGCGGGGGCCATGGGCGCTGTCGGGGTCGGGGCCGTGGCCTGGCCGTTGATCGATTCGATGAACCCGTCGGCAGAAGTGCTGGCTCTGGCGTCGACCGAGGTCGACCTGTCGCCGATCGAGGTGGGCCAGCGCATCACGGTGACCTGGCGCGGCAACCCGGTCTTCATCGACCACCGCACCCAGGAGCAGATTCAGCAGGCCGAGGCCGTGCCGCTGGACGATCTGCCCGATCCGCAGGCCGACGATGCCCGCGTCCAGCAGCCGGAATGGCTGATTGTCATCGGCGTCTGCACCCACCTGGGCTGCGTGCCGCTGGGCCAGAAAACAGGCCAGAGCCGCGGCGAGTTCGGCGGCTGGTTCTGCCCCTGCCACGGCTCCCACTACGATACCTCTGGGCGCATCCGCAAAGGCCCGGCCCCGCTCAACCTGCCTGTGCCTCCCTATGAGTTCACCGGCGACACGTCCATCGTGATCGGCTAAGGGGAGTTCGGACAATGAGCGAGTTTCAGACCAACAGCCGGGTGATCAAGTGGATCGAGCACCGCATGCCGGTGTTCTCCTTCCTCGACCATTCGGTCGGCCGCAGCTTCCCCGCGCCCAAGAACCTCAGCTACCTGTGGAACTTCGGGTCCCTGGCGGGCCTCGTGCTGGTGATCATGATCGTCACCGGCATCGTGCTGGCCATGCAGTACACCGCCCATGTGGATTACGCCTTCAACTCCGTCGAGCGCATCATGCGCGACGTGAACTACGGCTGGCTGATCCGCTACATTCACATGAACGGCGCCTCCTTCTTCTTCATCGTCGTCTACATCCACATCTTCCGCGGGCTCTACTACGGCTCCTACAAGGCGCCGCGCGAGCTGCTGTGGATGATCGGCGTGGTGATCCTGCTGCTGATGATGGCCACCGCCTTCATGGGCTACGTGCTGCCCTGGGGCCAGATGTCCTTCTGGGGCGCCAAGGTGATCACCAACCTGTTCTCCGCCGTGCCCTTCTTCGGCGAGGGCATCGTCACCTGGCTGTGGGGCGGCTTCACCGTCGATAACCCGACGCTGAACCGCTTCTTCTCCCTGCACTATCTGCTGCCCTTCATTATCGTGGCCGTGGTGGTGCTGCACATCTGGGCGCTGCACCAGTTCGGCTCCAACAACCCGCTGGGCATCGATACCAAAGGGCCGCAGGACAAGATCCCCTTCCACCCCTACTACACGGTCAAGGATGCCTTCGGGGTGGGGGTCTTCCTGATCTTCTTCGCGGCGATGGTGTTCTACGCCCCGAACTACATGGGCGACCCGGTCAACTACGTGCAGGCCGATCCGCTGGCGACACCGGCGCACATCGTGCCCGAGTGGTACTTCCTGCCGTTCTACGCGATCCTGCGCGCGATCCCGGACAAGCTGCTGGGCGTGATCGCCATGTTCGGCTCCATCGCCGTGCTGTTCATCCTGCCGTGGCTCGACCGCTCGCCGGTCAAGAGCGGCAGGTTCCGCCCGATCTTCCGCATCTTCTTCGTGCTGCTGGTGATCGACACGGTGGTGCTCGGCTTCGCCGGTGCCAACCCGCCTGAGGGCACCTGGCTGCTGGTCGGCCAGATCGCCACGGCCTGGTACTTCCTGCACTTCCTGATCATCCTGCCGTTGCTCGGCGTCTTCGAGCGGCCCAAACCGCTGCCGACCTCGATCAGCGAGCCGGTATTGAAAGGCGGCGGCTCTATGGCCGGGGCCACAACCACGCCGATGGAGAAGGCCTGATGCGCAAGGGACTGATCTTTGGACTGGCGGCCCTTGCCGCGATCGCGACCGCCTCTTCCGCCGCCCGCGCGGCGGAGGAAGGCCCCGCCCTGCCGCATGTCGAATGGAGCTTCGACGGGCCTTTCGGCACCTTCGACCGCCATGCGATGCAGCGCGGCCTGCAGGTCTACCGCGAGGTCTGCTCGGCTTGTCACAGCCTGAACTACATCGCTTTCCGTGACCTGGCCGCCCTCGGCTACGACGAGGACGAGATCAAGGCCATCGCCGCCGAATACACGGTGACCGACGGTCCGAACGACGAAGGCGAGATGTTCGAGCGCGAAGGCCGTCCGTCGGACTATTTCCCCGCGCCCTTCCCGAACGAGAAGGCGGCCGCGGCGTCCAACGGCGGCGCGGCGCCGCCGGACCTCTCGCTCATGGCGAAGGCCCGCGTGGGCGGTCCGACCTATATTTACGGGCTGCTGACCGGCTACGAGGATCCGCCGGCCGGCTTCCCGGGCGACAACTACAACCTCTACTTCCCGGGCCATCAGATCGCCATGGCGCCGCCGCTCTTCGAAGACGGCGTCAGCTATGCCGACGGCACCCCGGCGACGGTGGAGCAGATGGCCAAGGACGTTTCCCACTTCCTCATGTGGACGGCGGAGCCGAAGCTGGAGGACCGCAAGGGCATGGGCATCAAGGTGCTGATCTTCCTCGTGGTCTTCACCGGCGTGCTCTACGCCGCCAAGCGCAAGATCTGGGCCGACGTCCACTGATCCGGGCGTCTTGCGCGAGCTGACAGTCAAGGGAAAGGCCGCCGTTTCAGGCGGCCTTTTCTTTTGCCCGCCTTGGCAAGCCGGGTTCCGTCGAGTAAAGGGAATCCCTGAAACAGGCCTGAAAAAAGGGGGGGCAGCGCATGCCCAGTGAGGTTACGCCCGGAACACCGCCGGTGATCGGCATCATCGGCGGCAGCGGCATCTACGAGATCGAGGGGCTGCAGAACGCCGAGTGGCGGCGCCTGCGCTCCAGCTTCGGGGAGCCCTCCGACACCTGCCTCTTCGGCGAACTGGACGGCCAGCGCCTGGTCTTCCTGCCGCGCCACGGCCGCGGCCACAAGATCCCGCCTTCCGAGCTGAACTTCCGCGCCAACATCGACGCGCTGAAGCGCGCCGGGGTGACCGAGATCCTCTCCTTGAGCGCCGTCGGTTCCCTGCGCGAAGACCTGCCGCCGGGCACCTTCGTCATCGCCGACCAGTTCATCGACCGCACCTTCGCCCGCCATAAGAGCTTCTTCGCCAGCGGCATGGTGGCCCATGTCTCCATGGCCGACCCGGTCTGCGGGCGCCTGGGCGACCACCTGGAGGCCGCGGCGGCGGAGCTCGGCCTGCCGGCCAGGCGTGCCGGCACCTACATGGTCATGGAAGGCCCGCAGTTCTCGACCCGCGCCGAATCGGAGCTCTACCGCGCCTGGGGCTGCGACGTCATCGGCATGACCAACATGCCCGAGGCCAAGCTCGCCCGCGAAGCCGAAATTTGCTACGCGACCGTGGCCATGGTCACCGACTATGACTGTTGGCATGACGAGCACGATCATGTCACCGTGGACCAGGTGGTGAAGACGCTGCTGGACAACGCCGACAAGGCGCGCGCCCTGGTCAAGCAGGTGGTGCCCAAGCTGGCGGGACGTACGGCCGCCTGCGACAAGGGTTGCCACCATGCCCTCGACGCCGCGCTCATCACCCACGGGGAAGCCCGCGACCCGGAGGTCCTGGCCCGTCTCGATGCCGTCGCCGGGCGCGTGATCGGCGACTGACGCGGCCCCGAAACGGCGGCGCAGCGGAGGACAGGATGCCGGAGGAGGCGGGGGATATGAAGCTGATGGTCGGTGACAAGGGCGTGGAGGCGGCGCAGCCGCTGCGCGGAATCGACCACGTGCTGGTCGGGGTGCGCGACCTGGAGGCGGCGCACCAGGCCTATGCGCGCCTCGGCTTCACCGTCTCGGCGCGCGGCCGCCACATCGGCTGGGGCACCGCCAACTACTGCATCATGTTTCCCGACGACTACATCGAGCTGCTGGGCATCGTCGATCCCTCGCAGTTCACCAACAACCTCAACCGTTTCCTGGAGAGCCGCGAGGGCCTGCTGGGCCTCGCCTTCGCCAGCGACGATGTGGCGCTGGCAGAGCGCGCGCTGCGCCGCGCCGGCATTGAGCCGGGCGAGATGCGCGACCTGAAGCGCATCCTCGAGGATCCGGAGGGCGAGGTCTGGCCGCGCTTCAAGCTGCTGCACCTGCCGCCGGAGGCCACCCCCGGCACCTCGGCCTTCATCTGCCAGCATCTGACGCCGGAACTGGTGTGGCGCCCGGAGTGGTGCAGGCACGCCAACAGCGCGCGCGGCCTCATCGCCATGACCTCCGTGGTCAAGGACCCCTCGGCGCTGGCCATTCCCTATGCCGAGCTCTTCGGCTTCGACCGGGTGCGCGCCGGCGACGGCGTGGTGGAGGTTGACTGCGGCGGTCCCGGGGGGAGCCGCGTCTGGCTGCGCTTCACCACGGCGGAGATGCTGGGCGCCCTGCACCCGGGGCTGATCGGCGCGCCGCGCCAGCCGACGCCCTGGCTGGCCGCCCTGCGCGTCGCCGTCGAGGACCTGGGGCTCTGCGCCACCACGCTGGAGCGCAACCACATGCCGGTGCACTGGGACGGCCCGCGCCTTCTGCGCGTCCCCGCCCAGGCCGCCTGCGGCGTGCTGCTGGAATTCACCGAAGAAACCTAGCGACGGAGCGCCTCCCGGCGCTGCTGCAGAAAGCGGCGCACGGCCTCGTCCGTTTCCAGGCCGATGGCCCTGGCGTAGGCGGCATCGGCGGCGGCGCCGTCGCCGCGCTGGGCCAGCAGGCCGGCGCGCGCCGCCCAAAAGGGCTGATAGTCGGCAAGCCGCCGGTCCTCCGCTGCCCGGTCCAGTTCCCGCAGGCCCGCCTCGGCGCCTTCGGCCTCGGCGAGGGCCACGGCGCGGTTGACCGCCACCACGGGCGAGCCGGAGAGTGCCGCGAGCGCGTCGTAGAGCACGACGATGGCCGGCCAGTCGGTCTTGCCGCCCTGCCGCCGGGCCACGTGGGCCGACTGTATCGCCGCCTCCAGCTGATAGCGGCCGATGGTGCCGGCGGCACCCGCCCGGCGCAGCAGGGCCTCGGCCTCCTCGATCAGGCGGGCATCCCACAGGGCCGTATCCTGCTCGGCCAGCGGAACGTAGTCGCCGGCGGGGCCGCGCCGTGCCGCGCGCCGCGCCTCGGCAAACAGCATCAGAGCCAGGAGGCCCAGCGCCTCCGGCTCTTCCGGCAGCAGGGAAGCGACCAGCCGGCCGAGCCAGATGCCCTCGCCGGCAAGGCTGCGGCGCTTCGTCTCCGTGCCCGCCGGGTCGCTCCAGCCCTCGGCGAAGGCGGCGTAGATCGCTTCCAGGACCCCGTCGAGCCGAGCCGGCAGCTCGTCGCGTCCGGGCACTCCAAAGGGAATACCGGCTTCGCGGATGCGCCGCTTGGCCCGCACCAGCCGCTGGCCCATGGCCGCCGGGCGCACCAGGAAGGCCGACGCGATGGCTGCCGCGTCGAAGCCCAGGACGGCCTGCAGCATGAGCGGTGCCCGCACCGCGGCGTCGATGGCCGGATGGGCGCAGGCGAACATCAGGCCCAGGCGTTCGTCGGGCAGGGTTTCACCGGTATCGGCCTGCCTTTCCGCGAACAGCTGTTCCAGCTCGGTCATGGACGCGCTTGCGGTTTTCCGGTGGCGGATGACATCGATCGAGCGGTTCCTGGCGACCGTCATGAGCCAGGCTTCGGGACGCTCGGGCACGCCTTTCTCGGGCCAGGAGGCGAGGGCGGCGGCGAAAGCCTCCGACAAGGCATCCTCGGCCGCGGCGACGTCGTGCGTGCGGGCGCAGAGGTAGGCGACCAGCTTGCCGTAGCTCTGCCGGGCGGCCGCCTCGGCAGCCGCCCGGGCCTCTAAATTGTGCTTTTCCATCACTCCCAGATCGGGCGGACCTCCAGCGTGCCGCGGCTGGCGCCGGGGCAGCGGGCGGCCCAGGAGAGCGCCGAATCGATGTCCGGCACGTCGATGACGAGATAGCCGGCGAGCTGCTCCTTCGTGTCGGCATAGGGGCCGTCCAGCACCTGGGCCTCGCCGTCGACCACGCGCAGGGTGGTCGCCGTCTCGGTCGGCTTCAGCCGGTCGCCGCCGACCAGGATGCCGGACTCGCGCAGCGCCTCCACGTAGGCCGCGAAGGCGGGCGACATCTGGTGCGGCGCATCGACCGCCGCCGCCGGCTGGGCACTTTCGTCCACATAGATGCAAAGCATGTACTTCATGATCGTCTCCCTTGGCTCCAACCGCCGGATCGCGGTTCGAACCTATGACGGGCGGGCCCGGCCGCTTTCGACAGATAAGTGAGAATTTTTGGGCTTTGGGGAGGGAACCGCAAGCTCCGGGCCGCTTTATGGTGCCGGGCGCTGGATGCGCGGGGCGAACTGCGCGAAGGTGGCTTGGGCGTCGTAGATCTGAAAGCCACCGGAGGAGTCGACGGGCGGCCGGCCCGAGAAGGGCTCGATGGTCAGCAGCGCGCGGAAGGTGGTGCGCTCGCGCTGATACGTCGGGGCCGGATAGGGCCGGTAGTAGCGGTAGCGGCGATCATAGGGGCCGTAGTAGTAGGGATCGCCCCAGCCGTCGTAGGTCTGCCGCGTCACCTGGGTGTAGCGCTCGACCAGCTTGTCGTGGACGGCGAACTTCTCCGCGCCCAGCTCCAGGGTCAGTTCGGCGGCGCGGAACAGGCAGTAGTCCTGCACCCGCTCGCGCGAGGTCACGGCGTTCCCCTGGAAGCTCACCCGGTAAAGCCCCTTGCCCAGGGCCTCGTCGGCATAGCCGTCGCGGCTCGCCTTGGGGGCATAGAGGCTCGGCTGCGGCGCGGCGCAGGCCGCCAGCAGCAGCGTCAGCAGCAGGGCGGTGACGCGCGGAGCCATGCTTAGGAGATAGGCAGGCTATGGGGGCCCGGCAAGGCGGGACTCAGCCGATGGTGCGCTTGAGGAAGGTGAGGCTGCGCTCGCGGGCGATCGCGGCGCTCTCGGCGTGGTAGGAGCCGCGCATGTCGCAGTTGAAGCCGTGGCCCGCCGGGTAGGTGTAGAGCTCTTCCTCGGGATGGGCTTCGCCCACCGCCTTCACCTGGTCCATTGGAATCCCGGCGTCTTCCTCGCCGAAGTGGAAGACCACCGGGCAGTTGGGCTGCTCGTCGCGGTGCTCGTAGATGTTGCCGCCGTAGTAGCAGACCGCGGCGGCGGGCTTCAGGCGGGTGGCGGTCAGCCAGGCCAGCGAGCCGCCCCAGCAGTAGCCGACCACGCCGGCCTTGCCGGCCCCGGCGACGAAGCCCAGGGCGGCGGCGATGTCGGCCAGCGCCTCTTCCCAGGCGATCTTGCCGCGGATCTCGCGGCCGCGCGTGACGTCGTCGGGATCGTAGCCCAGCTCGATGCCCGGCCCGACCCGGTCGAAGAGGGCGGGGGCGATGGCGAGGTAGCCCTCGGCGGCAAAACTGTCGGCCACGCCGCGGATATGCACGTTGACGCCGAAGATCTCCTGGATCACCACAAGGCCCGCTTTCGGCTGTTCCGCCGGGCGCGCCACGTAGGCGTCGAAGCTGTGCCCGTCGTTTGCCGTCAGTTTCACCGTCTCGCCCATCTGCCGCTCCCGTCGTCTGCCTCTTGATCGGCTGTTCGCCGATCAAGCCTTAGCAGATGGAGAGCGGGTCCGGCTAGGGTGCGGGCGCTAGACGTTGAAGCGGAAATGGAAGACGTCGCCGTCCTTGACCACGTAGTCCTTGCCTTCCGCGCGCATCTTGCCGGTGTCCTTGGCGCCTTGCTCGCCGCCGCAGGCGATGAAGTCGTCGTAGGCGATGGTCTCGGCGCGGATGAAGCCGCGCTCGAAGTCGGTGTGGATGACGCCGGCGGCCTGCGGCGCCTTGGCGTTGCGGCGCACGGTCCAGGCGCGGGCCTCCTTCGGCCCCACGGTGAAGAAGGTGATGAGGTCCAGCAGCTGATAGCCGGCGCGGATGACGCGGGCGAGACCCGTTTCCTCCAGGCCCAGGCTCTCCAGGAACTCCTTCTTTTCTGCGGGATCGCCCAGGGCCGCGACCTCCGCCTCGATGGCGGCGGAGATCACAACGCAGGCCCCGCCGGTCTCGGCCGCGCGCTGCTCGACCAGGGCCGAGTACGCGTTGCCTGTGGCCGCGGAATCTTCATCCACGTTGGCGGCGTAGAGCACCGGCTTGGCGCTCAAGAGCTGCAGCTGGCGGAACGCCGGCAGCTGGTCGTCGGAGAGCTGCACGCTGCGCGCCGGCTTGCCGGCCTCCAGCGCTTCGATGACCGGCTCCAGCACGGCCAGGCGCTCCTTGGCCTCCTTGTCGTTGCCGCGCGCCCTCTTGATGGCGGCGTCGCGCTGCTTGAGGGCCGAGTCAAGGTCGGCCAGCATCAGTTCGGTCTCCACCGTCTCGGCGTCGCGGATCGGGTCAACCGAGCCGTCGACGTGGGTGACCTCGCCCTCGAAGCAACGCAGCACGTGAACGATGGCGTCGACCTCGCGGATGTTGGCCAGGAACTGGTTGCCCAGGCCCTCGCCCTTGGAGGCGCCGCGCACCAGTCCGGCGATGTCGACGAACTCCAGGAAGGTGGGAATCTCCTTGGCCGACTTGGCGATCGCCGCCAGCTTGTCGAGGCGCGGATCGGGCACCGGGACCCGGCCCACGTTGGGCTCGATGGTGCAGAAGGGATAGTTGGCCGCTTCCGCCTGGGCCGTCTCGGTCAGGGCGTTGAAGAGGGTGGACTTGCCGACGTTGGGCAGTCCGACGATGCCGCAGTTGAAACCCATAGGTCAGTCGTCGCTTTTGGTAGGGGATACGGAGGGGGAGGGCGCCGCGTCACCCGCGTCGCCGTCCTTGGGCGCGGGCTTCGGTTTTTTGGGGCGGGGCGGGGCGGTCAGTTCGGCGACCCGCGACATGAAGCGCGGGGCGTCGCCCTCGACCAGGGCGGAGATTTCGCCGGCCACGGCGTCCAGCAGCTTCTCCAGCCAGACCTTGTCGGCCTTGGCGAAGTCGCTCAGCACGTGGCCGTGCACCAATTCCTTCTGGCCCGGATGGCCGACGCCCAGGCGCACCCGCCAGAAGTTGTTGCCGATGTGGGATTCGATGGAGCGGATGCCGTTGTGGCCGCCGCTGCCGCCGCCCTGCTTCACGCGGATCTTGCCGGGCGCCAGGTCGATCTCGTCGTAGAGCACGATGACGTCTTCCGGCGCCAGCTTGAAGAAGCGCAGGGCCTCGCCGACCGAGCGGCCGGACTCGTTCATATAGGTCTGGGGCTTCAGGACCAGCACCTTCTCGCCGCCCAGGCGGCCTTCCGCGCAGTCCGCCTGGAAGCGGTTGCGCCACGGCGAAAAGGAATGGCGGCGGACGATCTCGTCCACCGCCATAAAGCCGATATTGTGCCGGTTGTCCGCGTAGCGGGGGCCCGGGTTGCCGAGCCCGGCAAGCAACAGCATGCTGGCCACCCCCTCTGGGTCGGCTTAGTCCTCTTTGGACTCTTCCTCGGCGGTCGTGCCTTCGGCAGCCGCCTCGGCTTCGCCCTCGCCCTCGCCCTCGGCCGCGGCCTCCTGCTCCTCCGCGGCCTCGTCGCGCACCACGGTCGGGGCGGCGATGGTCGCGATGGTGAAGTCGCGGTCGGTGATGGTCGGCACCACGCCGTCGGGCAGCTTCACCATGGAGATGTGCACGCCGTCGCCGATCTGCAGGCCGGTCAGGTCGATCTCGATCTGCGACGGAATGGCGTCCGCGCGGCAGGCGAGTTCGATCTCGTGGCGCACCACGTTCAGCACGCCGCCTTCCTTGAGGCCCGGGCACTCCTCTTCATTGATGAAGTGGACCGCCACCTCGACGTTGACGCTGGTGGCCGCGGAGACACGCAGGAAATCGATGTGGACCGGGAAGTCCGTCACCGGATCGAACTGCACGTCACGGGCCAGGACCCGCTCGCTCTTGCCGTCCATCTTCACGTCGAAGAGGGTGGAGAAAAAGCCGCCCTGGTGCAGCAGCTTGTTCAGCAGCCGCTCCTCGACGGAAATCAGGGTGGGATCCTTTTTCGCGCCGTAAATCACGCCCGGCACCTGCCCGGCGCGACGTGCGGCACGGGCTGGCCCCTTCCCGGCCCGTTCCCGCGAAGCCGCGGGAAAATCAACTACGTCAGCCATTGTCTAACTCCTTGACGGATTGAACCGGACACCGGCACCGCGCCGGCCTCCGCCTCGCCCGACCCGGCCTCCAGGGGTGCCGGCATCGGAAAAGCTCATAAAAAGACGTTCTAGCGGCCTTACATGGCCGGAACGTTAAACAAACTCGAAACCGAGCGCTCGTCGCTGATGCGCTGCATGGCATCGCCGATCAGCGGGGCGATCGAAATCTGGCGGATGTTCTGGGCCACCCGCACGGCCTCGGTCGCCTGGATGCTGTCGGTCATGACCAGCTCCTCCAAGGGAGAAGAGGCGACCCGCGCCACGGCCCCGCCGGACAGCACCCCGTGGGTAATGTAGGCGGAAACGGCGGTGGCGCCGGCTTCCATCAGGGCGACGGCGGCATTACACAGCGTGCCGCCCGAATCCACGATGTCGTCCACCAGGACGCAGCGGCGGCCCTTGACGTCGCCGATGATGTTCATCACCTCGGAGACCCCGGCACGTTCGCGGCGCTTATCGATGATCGCAAGGTCGGCGTCAAGCGGTTTGGCGATGGCCCGGGCCCGGACCACGCCGCCCACGTCGGGGGAGACGATGGTCAGATCCTCCTTGCCGTTGCGCTCCAGGATGTCCTTGGTGAACACCGGCGCGGCATAGAGGTTGTCGGTCGGAATGTCGAAAAAGCCCTGAATCTGGCCGGCGTGGAGTTCCAGGGTCAGCACCCGGTCGGCCCCGGCGGAGGTGATCAGATTGGCCACCAGCTTGGCCGAAATCGGGGTCCGGGGGGCCGACTTGCGGTCCTGGCGGGCGTAGCCGAAGTAGGGCAGGACCGCCGTGATGCGCCGCGCCGAGGCCCGCTTCAGGGCGTCCATGGCGACCAGCAGTTCCATCAGGTTGTCGTTGGCCGGGTAGGAGGTCGACTGGATGATGAAGACATCCTCGCCACGCACGTTCTCGTGGATCTCGACGAAGACCTCCATGTCCGAGAAACGGCGCACGCTGGCCTTGGTCAGTTCCAGGTTCAGAAAGGCGGAAATCGCCTCGGCCAGCGGCCGATTGCTGTTCCCGGTCATGATTTTCATGTCGGTATCCCTAGAGCCCGTTTTGCTGGGCGCGGATCATCGGGCGCAGCGAAATCTCGTCCGTCTTGCGCTCCCCCTGGGGCCCAGGCGGGCGGACCATATCAATGCGCTCCGGCCCTGTAAACGGCCTTGGCCGGACTTTCTGGGGACATCCCGGCGCGGGCCCTCCGGGGTGCCGGGGAGGCGCCGCCAAGGGGAGGAATCGGCGGAAAACCAGCCTTCCGGCTGTGCGCCTGCGGCTTCCGCCGGGCGCGCCGGGCGGGCGGGCCTAGATCAGGAAGCAGCTGGCCAGGAGGCCGAGGCAGAGGAAGAGGACGAAGATGGTCAGGTGCGGCATGGCCCACTGCTTTCGATGGGAGCTCTCGATGGGGCTTCCGAGCCGCCCCGCCCGGGGGCCTTGGGGGCGTCGGGGAGCTTAACCTTACCGGCTTTCCCTAGCGGCTTTCCAGCTCCAGGGAAGCCTGGGACAGGGGCTCCGCCGCCCCCTCGGTGACCAGGCTGGTGCGCCCCAGGGTCATGGCCACGCCTTCCTCGGAGTTGAAGAGGATCATGTGGCAGAAGATCGCCATGCCCGGCTCGAAGGGCACGGGATTGCCGTGGTAGAGCATCGGCCAGTCCATCCACACCGGGGCGAAGGTGGTGCCCTGGGAATAGCCGCAGGCATTCATGCGGTGGGCCTGGTAGCCGGCGGCGTCCATGACCCGGCTGTGGGCGTCGAAGGCCTCGCCGAAGGTCTTGCCGGGGCGCAGGTTCTCCTCCACCGCCAGCAGGGCGTCGCGGGCCACGGCGTGCATTTCCTCGTGCAGGGGCTGCGGTTCGCCGATCGGCAGGGTGCGCATCATGGCGGCGTGGTAGTGGCGGAAGGTGCCGGCCCACTCCAGGGTCAGCTGGTCGCGCGGGTCCAGGTGGCGCCGCCCGGAGTAGTAGCGGCACAGCAGGGCGCCGGGGCCGGAGCCGATGATGAACTCGTTGGAGGGGTCGTCGCCGCCGCGGCTGAAGATGGCGCCGTGCATGGCGGCCAGAATGTCGCCCTCGAAGGCGCCGGGTCCGGCGCTGTCCAGGGCGGCCTGCCAGGCGGCGTCGGCCAGCCCCGCGGCCTCGCGCACGTAGGCGATCTCCGCCGGGCTCTTCACCACGCGCTGGCGGCTGACCAGGCCGGAGGCGTCCTCCAGGGCGCAGAAGCCCTCCAGGGCCGCCTCCAGGCGCTTGCCCTGGGCGGCGGTCAGGCCGTAGGCCTCGTATTCCACGCCCAGCTTCTTCCCGGCGCAGCCGAAGCCGCGCAGGATCTCGCGCAGTTCGGCGGCGGGCTCGGCGTCGGGGCGGTCGACCCAGATGCGGATGTCCTGGACCATCGAGGTCTGCTGCGCCTGGCGCAGGTCCGGCGCCCGGGTCAGCAGCATCAGCCGGCCGTCGGCGCCCAGGTAGAGGCACTGGAAGAAGCAGTAACCGAAGGTGTCGTAGCCGGTCAGGTAGTACATGCTCTCCTGCCGAAAGATCAGCAGGCCGTCCAGGCCGGCCTCGGCCAGCAGGCGGCAGGTCCGGTCCCGCCGCTGGGCGAGTTCTTCTTCGCTGAAATGCAGGGGCATGAAGGTCGTGCTTTCGGGCGTCAGGGTTCCAGGTAGATGGCGGAGAGGCCGCGGCCGTAGTCCGGCTCCTTGCGGTGGCAGGACCGGCGGTAGCTGTAGAAGCGCTCTTCCTCGGCGCAGGTGTCGCAGGGCAGGGTCTGGACGGTCTTGAGGCCGGCGGCGCCGAGGCGCCGGGCGACGTAGCCCTTGATGTCGAAGTGGGAATGGCCTTCGCGCTGGCCGGGGCAGAAGAAGTCGGCGTTGCCGGGGTCCTGTTCCAGGAAGGGGGCGGGGAACTCCGGGCCGACTTCGTAGGAGCGCTGGCAGATCGCCGGGCCGATGCCGGCGGCGATGCGCTCGGCCGTGGCGCCCAGCTCCACCATGGCCGCCACGGTGGCCGCCACCACCCCGTCCAGCGCGCCCTTCCAGCCGGCGTGGGCGGCGCCGACCACCCCGGCCTCGGCGTCGGCGAGGAGCACCGGCACGCAGTCGGCGGTGAGGATGCCGAGCGCCAGGCCGCGCTCGCGGGTCACCATGGCGTCGGCCTTGGGGGCCTCGTCGCGGGCCCAGGGTGCACGCACCTCCACCACGTCCGGCGAGTGGACCTGGTAGGCGGTGACCAGGCGGTCGCCCTCCAGGTCGATCAGTTCCATGGCGCGGCGCCGGTTCTCGGTGACGTTCTCCGGCCGGTCGCCGGAGCCGTAGCCGCAGTTGAGGCTGGAAAAGAGTCCCTCGCTGACGCCGCCGCTGCGGCAGAAGAAGCCGTGGCGCACATTTGGCAGGTCGTTGAGGCGGCCGATGGTCAGCATGGGCGGCACTCTAACGATCTTGGCCGCCGGACGATAGGGGGCCCGGCGCTTGGGGGGAGGCCGCCTCGAAGCCGGCCGGCGCGCCCAAGCCGGGCGAGGTGAGGGCGAGCGCCTTGAAGAGGTCGCCCATCTCCGCCGGGTCGGTCAGGCGCCGGCGCGCGGCGCTGATGGCCTCGGCGGCGCCCGGCGCCGCGGCGGCCAGCTGGGCGGCGCGCAGCTCGATGCCGAGCGCCCGCAGGAAACCGCCCTGGCGCACGGGGCCGTGGGTCTCGCAGCCGGCGTTGGCCGCCGCCTGGGCCAGGCTCGTGAAGTCGACGTGGGCGGTCAGGTCGGCGCTGCCCGGGGCCTCCAGCACCTCGTGGTGGCGGTGGTGGCGCAGCGCCTGCAGGGTCGGGCCCGGCGCCGGTTTCACCGGGCCGTAGTCGACGATCAGGGCGGCGCCCGGCTGGCGCGCCAGGCGGTGGCCCAGGAAGGCGGCGATGTTGAGGGCCGCCGGGCAGACCTCCACCACGGTCCCTTGCGGGGCGTCGCGCAGTGTCGCGGGGATCAGCGGACGGTTGGCCGCGCTGGGCGCGGCCAGGGCGAAGGCCAGGTTGCCGTCCGGCCCCAGCACCACCACCCGCTCGGCCCAGCCTTCCGCCGTCTGCTCGAACTGGCGCACCGGCAGGGCGTCGAAGAACTCGTTGGCGATCAGCAGCAGCGGGCCTTCCGGGATCTGCCCGACGTTGTCCAGCCAGGTCACCTGATGGGCGCCCAGGGATTCGCGCTGGCGCTCGCGCAGGGCGGGGCTGATCTCGACGAGGTGGACGTCGAGGGCGTCGTGGAAGCCGGGCACCTGGCGGGTGGCGCGCAGGGCGTCGGCCAGCAGGGTGCCGCGCCCCGGCCCCAGCTCCACCAGGGCGCAGGGGGAGGGCTGGCCCAGGCGCATCCAGGTGTCGGCGCACCACACGCCCAGCAGCTCGCCGAACATCTGGCTGATCTCCGGGGCGGTGACGAAATCGCCGCCCGAGGGGCTGGGCGCGCCGAAGGGATCGCCGCGCATGTAGTAGCCGCTGACCGGATGGGTCAGGGCCTCGCCCATGAAGTCGGCAACGGTCAGCGCGCCCTCGCGGGCGAGGCGCTGGCGCAGGTGGTCGAGCAGGGAAACCACGGGTCTTGTCTCTTACGCCTTGCGGCGCAGCGCCCAGACGGTCACCGCGATGCCGATCAGCACCATGGGGAAGGACAGCGCCTGTCCCATGGTGATGCCGGGCAGCACGAAGGAGAGGAACTCGTCGGGCTCGCGGAAGAACTCGGCGATGATGCGCGCCAGACCGTAGCCGATCATGAAGGCACCGGAGAGCAGGCCGGTGCGCTGCAGCGCCCCTTTGCGCACCATGACATGCAGAACAAGGAAGAGGATCAGGCCCTCGAGCAGCGATTCATAGAGCTGGCTGGGGTGGCGCGCGATGGGCCCGGCGTGGGGAAAGACCATGGCCCAGGGCACCTGCGCCGAGTCCGCGGTGCGGCCGTAGAGCTCGCCGTTGATGAAGTTGGCGATGCGCCCCAGGCAGAGGCCGATCGGGGTGGCCGCGCCGACGATGTCCGAGAGGGTGAAATAGCTGACCCCGCGGCTGCGCGCAAAGAGGCCGATGGCCGCCAGCACACCCAGCAGGCCGCCGTGGAACGACATGCCGCCGCGCCAGATGAAGACCACCTCCAGCGGGTTCGCCAGGTAGTAGTCGGGCTTGTAGAAGAGGATGTAGCCGAGGCGTCCGCCCAGCACCACGCCCAGCGTCGCCCACAAGAGGAAGTCGTCGAAGTCGACGGGCTTGAGGCGCTGCGGCGGCAGCTTGGTCATCCAGCGGCAGTACAGCCAGGCCAGCACCAGCCCGGCGATGTAAGCCAGCGCGTACCAGCGCACGTCGAAGATCCAGATGGAAAAGGCGACCGGGTCGAAGTCCGGATGCTGCAGGGCCATCAACATCTGGCCGAAGGAGGTGACGGCGTACTCAGCCGGGAATGCCATGAGACCTCAGCGGTAGGGATCGGGTTGCGAGAGGAAGTCGCGCACGTAGCGGGCGACGCCGTCCTCCAGCTCGGTGAAGGGCTTGTCGTAGCCGGCGGCGCGCAGGCGCGCCATCCTGGCCTCGGTGAAGTACTGGTACTTGTCGCGGATGTTCTCCGGCGTCGGCACGTAGCTGATGTTCTCCGGCCGCTCGGTGGCGGCGAAGACGGCGCGCGCCAGGTCGGCGAAGGAGCGCGCCTTGCCGGTGCCGACGTTGAACAGGCCGCTGACCGCCGAGTTGTCGAGCAGCCACAGCATGACATCGACGCAGTCGCCGACCCAGATAAAGTCGCGCAGCTGGCCGCCGTCGGCATAGTCCGGGTGGTGCGACTGGAACAGCTTTGCCGGCTCGCCGCGCTGCAGCTGGCCGAAGAGGTGCCAGGCGACGCTGGCCTGGCCGCCCTTGTGGTACTCGTTGGGGCCGTAGACGTTGAAGAACTTCAGGCCCGTCCACTGCGGCGGCGCCAGGGGCTCGCCGCTCTCCGCCGCCTTGGCCAGGCGCCGCACGACCCAGCGGTCGAAGAGCTGCTTGCTCCAGCCGTAGCCGTTGAGGGGCTTGAGGCGCGCCAGGTAGTCCGGGCTCGCGTCGTCGTCGAAGCCTTGCGTGCCGTCGCCGTAGGTGGCGGCCGAGGAGGCGTAGATCAGCGGAATCCTCTCGCGGGTGCAGTGGTCCCACAGCACCTTGGAAAGGCGGAAGTTGTTGGCCAGCAGGGCGTCGCCGTCGGTCTCCGTGGTCGCCGAGATGGCGCCCATGTGGAAGACCCCGGTCAGGCGCCCCTCGGCCCAGCGCAGGAAGTCCGGCATCTCGTCCGGCTGGATCACGTCCTCAAGGTCGTGGTGGGCGAGGTTGCGCCACTTGTCGCCCTCGCCCAGGCGGTCGCAGACGATGACGTCCTCGCCCCGGTCGCAGAGGGCGGCAACCAGGTTGGAGCCGATGAAGCCGGCGCCGCCGGTAACCAGAAGCATGGTCAGGCTGATCCTTTGCTAGAAGCGCCTTCTTATAGAGGCCGGGCCGAAGCCTCCGCAAGCCCGTGCTGGGAATTCAAGCCCTTCTGTTCAACCGGCGGAGAGGGGGCACTACCTGTCCTGAACGCCAAGGAAAGCAATAAGCTCCGGCATTGGGGCGAGTTATCGAGGCGACTTTCCAAGTCTGGGTTGATCGTGATCCTATATCATACGAGTCAGCGGTGCTTCCAAAAGGGGACTTCTGTTATGACTTCCCTGTCGCCCCACGATCAGGCTCTGGAGATCGTGCGGTCTCGTTTCGGTGAGGCCGCTGCGGTCTTCTGGGCTGGGTCTTTGTCGCGCGGCGAGGGCGGGCCAGGCTCCGACATCGATCTTGTGGTCGTCTATGACAAGGTTGAAAGCCCCTATCGCCGATCTTTCCTGTCGGGTGACCGGCCTGTGGAGGTGTTCTGTCACGACACTGATAGCCTGATGCGCTTCTTCGAAAAGGATATTGAGTGTGGACGTCCGGCGCTCATCGAAATGGTGGCGGGAGGTGTCGCCTTGCCGGATGCTTCCATGTTCAGCGAGGATATCCGTGCAACGGCGCAGAATCGCCTTGCACGTGGCCCCAGGGCATGGTCCGCAGTGGAGCTTGATGCTTCCCGCTATCGAATTACCGATGCGCTTAACAAGCTGCAGCTTGCACTAGATCGGGACGAGATCGTGGCGATCTCCACGCAGCTCTATGGTCAGCTGTTCGAACATCACCGGCGCTGCAAGGCTCGCTGGTCAGCAACTTCCAAACAGATCCCGCGCGTGCTCAAGAACGAAGAACCGGACTTCGCCGCAGCGTTCCTGGGTGCCTTCGACGCCCTTTTCAAGAGCAGCGACAAGACCCGTGTCGTAGAATTGGGGCGGCAAATCCTCGAGGCCAGCGGCGGCGAACTCTTTGATGGGTACATCGAGGAAACGCCGCACCATTAGGCTGCTGGCCAGCTTGATTTCGAGGAAACTAGTTGGCGGGAGGCGCCACTCCTCCGGCGTTTGCGGCGGGCAGGGGCACCAGGCCGCGCGTGGTCAGATAGCCGCCGGGCCCGGCGGCGGCGGGGCCCAGGACCTCGGCCAGGTAGCCGTTCAAGCCGGGGCTGTCCTTTGCCTGGCCGGGCTTGGCGTAGAGATAGAGCGGCCGGGAGGGGGCGTAGCGGCCGTCGGCGATGGCCGCGGCGCGGGGGTTCACGCCCTCGACCGCCAGGCCGTTGAGGCGCCCGCCCTGGCGTTCCAGGAAGTTGAAGCTGAAGATGCCCAGCGCGCCCGGCTTTCCGGCCAGGCGCTGGGCGGTTTCCGCCTCGTCCTCGCCCAGCTCGGTGAAGACGCCGTCGGCGCGCAGCGCCCCGGCCAGGGCGGCGCGCTGCCCGGCGGTCCAGCCGCGTAGTTCGGGCAGGGACGCCGCGGCCGGTTCCATAACCAGTTCGATGAAGGCGTCGCGCAGCGGGCTGCCCGGCGGCGGCCCGTAAACCTCGATGGGGGCCACCGGCAGGGCGAAGTCGATGTCGCTCCACAGGCGGTAGGGGTTGTCGACCAGCTTGCCCTCCAGGGGCACCTGCCGGGCCAGGGCCAGGAAGATCTGGCGCAGGCTGAGGCCGGCCGGCGCGCTGCCCGGAAGCTGGCCCAGCACCACCGCCTGGTGGCCGAAGACTGCCTCGGTGACGGCGATGTTCTTGCGCTGGCAGGTGCTGAGCTCGGCCCGCGTCATCCGCCGCTCGGCGACGGCGGCGTCGGCAAAGCGCGGGCCCTGGCCGGCGCAGAACGCCTGCAAGGCGCGGCTGCTGCCCAGGCGCTCGACCACCGGCATGGCCTGGTTGGTCTTCGCGCTGAACTGCTCGGCGGCGGTCACGGCCAGGGGGAAGGCGGCGGTGCCGGCGACGACGCTGAGCGCCTCGCGGGGGTCGTCCTGGGCCCGGGCCGCCGGCGCGGCAACCGGCAGGGTGAGCGCCGCCAGGAGCGGCCCCACCAGCAACGGCAGGGAAAGTCGCGAAATCTTCGGCATGGCCCCCTCTTGATTGCGGCGGCAGTCAAGCGCCTTCCCGGCCGCCGCGCAAGCGCGCTTACGCGTGGCCGCGGCAAAGCGCGCGCCCGCGAGGCGCCCTGTTGAAGCCGCCGGGCCGCGCCGTCATAGTAGGGGCGAGACCACGCGACCTGCGCGCAAAAGGAGTTCCGATGCAAAGCCAGAACAAGATCCTGGACGACATGGCCAAGGTGGCGAGCAGCGCCATGGGCGTGGCCGCGGGCATGCGCAGCGAGGTCGAGGCCCGCTTCCGCGAGCAGCTGGAGCGGGTACTCTCTCAGATGGACCTGGTGCCGCGCGAGGAGTTCGACGCCATGAAGGCCGTGGCCGTGGCCGCCCGCGAGGGCCAGGAGGCCCTGGCCGAGCAGGTGGCGGCGCTGGAACAGCGCCTGGCGGCCCTTGAGGCGGCCCAGAAGGCGCCGAAGAAGGCCGCCCCCAAGGGGGCCGGCAAGGCGGGCGAGCCGCCCGCGGGCGACGGCTGAGCGGCCGGGCACAGCTTGAGGCGCCCGCCGGGGCCGCCGTTCACCGCCGGCTCGTGCTTGAGGGGCCGACGCCCGTCCGTCCACAGCTTTCTGCAATTCCCCCCGGATTTGTGCCTAATCCTTTGTTGCACAGCGGAATCAATTGAGGCTACGCTACATGTGGTAGCGGCGGCGTCGCCTTATTCCATATATCGGGCTCAAGTGGGACGCTCGACCCTGCCACCGCCAACCGAAGAGGCTGTATCGCAATGGTCGAACTCGTTTCCGAATACCACCATCCGATCAACCCCCTCGACCTCCTGGAAGAACTCGGTACCGCCAACGACTGGACCCTCGACCGCCACAGCGAGTCGGAGCTCTTGATCGAGATGTCCGGTCATTGGTGCGAATATCACATGTACTCGGTCTGGCAGGCGGACGTGAGCTCCATGTTCTTTTCCTGCCACTTCGACATGAAAGTCCCTGAAGCCCGCCGCGGCGAGGTCTGTGAACTGCTGGCGCACGCCAACGAGCGGCTGTGGCTCGGCCACTTCGACCTGATGTCGGAGGAAGGCGCCCTCATGTACCGCCACACCATTCCGCTGCGCGGCCTGCCTGGCGCGTCGCTGGAGCAGCTGGAAGACCTGGTGGAGGCCGCTCTCATGGAGTGCGACCGCATCTATCCGGCCCTGCAACTGGTGGTCTGGGGCAATTCCCCGGTGCGCGAGGCCCTGGACGCGGCAATGCTGGAGACGGTTGGCGAAGCCTGACGCCATGCCGGGAATGCCATGAAGCCCCTAGTGTCATGAACTTGGGTGGACCGCTGCTGCTGGTCGGCTGCGGCAAAATGGGCGGGGCGCTGCTGGAAGGCTGGCTCAGCCAGGGCATCGCCCCCGCCGACGTCTGGATCGTCGAGCCCAACGCGGAACCCCTGCAGGGCTTCATCGCCCGCGGCGTCCACCACGCGCCCGACGCCGCGGGCCTGCCCGGCGACCTGAAACCCGCCCTTATCGTCTTTGCCGTGAAGCCGCAGATGCTGGCCGCGGCGCTGCCCGCCTATAAAGCCTTCGCCGAAGCGGGCGCGGCGGCGCTCTCCATCGCCGCCGGCTGGCGCATCGCCGGCTTCGAAGAGGCACTGGGCGCGCAGACGCCCGTCGTGCGCGCCATGCCCAACACCCCGGCCGCCGTAGGGCGCGGCATGACCGTGCTCTGCGCCAACGACAAGGCCGACGCGAAGCTGCAGGAGGTCTGCGGCGAGCTGCTCTCCGCCGTGGGCGAGACCGCCTGGGTCGACGACGAGGGCCTCATCGACGCGGTCACCGCCGTTTCCGGCGGCGGCCCGGCCTACGTCTTCCTGCTGATCGAGTGCCTGGCGAAAGCCGGCGTCGAGGCCGGCCTGCCGGAGGACCTGGCCATGCAGTGCGCCCGCGTCACCGTGGCCGGCGCCGGGGAGCTGGTGCACATCGCCAGCGAGCCCGCCTCCACCTTGCGCGAGAACGTCACCTCGCCCGGCGGCACCACCCTGGAGGCGTTGAAGATCCTCATGGCGGAGGACGGCCTGCAGCCCCTCATGACCCGCGCCATCGCCGCCGCCACCGCCCGCAGCAAAGAGCTGGGCTGATCGGCTGCCGCCTGCGCCGCTTTGACATTCCCGGCGACGGGGCCATGTCTCATACATGAGTAAAGCCTGGCTCACTTCCCGCCGCGCGGTCCTCGGCGGCCTGGCGGCCCTGCCGTTCGCGGGCCGTCTTGCACGCGCCCAGGGCGCGCCGATCACCCGCGCCATTCCGTCCAGCGGAGAGAGCATCCCCGTCATCGGCATGGGCTCCTGGATCACCTTCAACGTCGGCGACGACAGGAAGCTGCGCGACGAACGCGCCGAGGTGCTGCGCGAGTTTTTTGCCCGCGGCGGCAAGGTCATCGACTGCTCGCCCATGTACGGCACCTCGGCGGAGGTCATCGGCTACGGCCTCAAGAAGCTTGAAGAGGAGAAGCTCGGACGGCCGCCGCAGCTCTTTTCCGCCAGCAAGGTCTGGACCTGGTTTCAGAACGACGGACCGGCGCAGATGGCCGAGCAGCGCGCCGCCTGGGGCGTCGGGAAATTTGACCTCATGCAGGTGCACAACCTGCTGAACTGGGACGGCCACCTGGCGACCCTCCGGGAGATGAAGGCGGAAGGCCATATCCGCTACCTCGGCGTCACCACCTCGCACGGCCGCCGCCACGACGAGCTGGAAGCGGTGATGAAAAGCCAGGACCTCGACTTCGTGCAGTTCACCTACAACATCCTCGACCGCGAGGCAGAGCAGCGCTTGCTGCCGCTGGCCGCCGAGCGCGGCCAGGCGGTGCTGGTGAACCGGCCCTTCCGCCGCAAGGACCTGATCCGCCGCTTCGAGAAGCATCCCCTGCCGGACTGGGCGGGGGAGTTCGGCGCCGCCAACTGGCCCCAGTTCCTGCTGAAGTTCATCGTCTCCCATCCCGCCGTCACCTGCGCCATCCCCGCCACCTCGCGCGCCGACCACATGGCCGAGAACATGGACGCGCTCTACGGCCGCCTGCCCGACGCCGCGCTGCGCCGGCGCATGGTCGACTATGTCGAAAATCTCTAGGCTGGATTGATGTTTCCCTACGACGCCGAGGTGCTGGCGCTCACCTATGCGCAGTACAACGCCGCGGTCTGGCCGGGCCAGCCGGTCGCCCTGCTGCTGGCCCTGGCGGCCTTGGGGCTGGCCGCCTGGCCGCGGCGCGGCGGCGCGCGGATCATCGGCGCGATCCTGGTGGGTTTCTGGCTGTGGTGCGGCCTGGTGTTTTTCCTGCGGCACATGGCGCCGCTCGACTTCATGGCGTCGGTCTACGGCTGGGTCTTCATTGCCCAGGCCGCCCTGCTGGCCTGGGCCCTGGTGTGGCGAGGGGCTGCCTTCCGCTTCCGCCCGGAGGCGGCCTCCGGGGCCGCGCTGGCCCTTGCCGCCGCGGCGCTCTTCGGCCTGCCGGCGCTCTCCGTCTTCGGCGCGGCCGGCTGGGGCGGGGCGCACATCGTCGGCCTCACGCCCGGCCCGACGGTGCTCTTTACCCTCGCCCTGCTGCTGCTGGCCGAGGGGCGGGGGCGCTGGCTGCTGATGGTGGTGCCGCTGGCCTGGTGCGCCCTGGCCGGAGCCACGGCCTGGGCGCTGGCGGTGCCGGAAGCCTGGCCCCTGCCGCTGCTGGGCGCGCTGGCGCTGGTCCTCACGCTTTGGCGCCCCCGCCGAGCCGGGTGATCGTTGGCCAGGGTGATCGTAGCGGCGCGAGCGTGCTATGCTGCCGGGAAAAGCAATCGTTTCAGGACGGGATCCAGATGAGTGAAGCGCCTTCCCAGGCTCCAATGAAGGACAGCGCCCGCCGGGTGCAGCAGGCGATCGAGTCGGCGGGCTTCGATTTCCAGGTCCGCGAGTTTCCGGCCTCGACCCGCACCTCGGAAGAGGCGGCGGCGGCCATCGGCTGCGACGTGGCGCAGATCGCCAAGTCGCTGATCTTCCGCGCCAAGGACTCGAATCGTCCGGTGCTGGTCATGGCCAGTGGCGCGAACCGGGTCGACGAGAAGGCGGTGGGGCGCCTGCTGGGCGAGAAGCTGGGCCGCGCCGACGCCGACTTTGTGCGCGCGGCCACGGGCTTCGCCATCGGCGGGGTGCCACCGGTCGGCCACCGCGAAGCGCCGGCCGTCTTCATCGACGCCGACCTGATGGCGTTGGACGAGATCTGGGCCGCCGCCGGCACGCCCAATGCGGTCTTTCGCCTGACGCCGCCGGAGCTGGTGGCGCTCACCGGCGGCCAGGTCGCGGCCCTGAAAAAGGCGGGGTGAGCCGGGCGCGGCCTTTTCCCCGCGCGCCGGAAACCTAGGTTGAATGGCGAGAAGGAGGGACTGACATGGTCAAGAAAGCCGCCGGCAAAAAGGCGACCGGCAAGAAGACTTCCGCCAAGAAAGCCGCTGCGGGAAGCGGCAAGGGCGACCCGACGCGGCGGATCATCGAGGCCGCCTTCGCCTTGGCCGCCGAGCGCGGCTGGCGCGACCTCTCCCTGGCCGAGATCGCCGAGGCCGCCGGGCTGCCGCTGTCCACGGTCTATCCGGTCTTCTCCTCCAAGCAGGCGATCCTCAACGGCTTCACGCGCCAGGTCGACGCGGCGATGCTGGCCGAGGGCGCCGAGGATATGGATCTGCCGGCGCGCGACCGCCTCTTCGACATGATCATGCGCCGCTTCGACGCCCTGCAGCCCTACAAGGAGGGCCTGGGCGCGATCCTGCAGGACCAGCTGCGCGATCCGCTGGCGACCTGCTGCGGGCTCGGCCGCCTGGGCCGCTCCATGGCCGCCACCCTGGAGGCCGCCGGCTTCTCCACCACCGGCTGCCGGGGCGTGCTGCGCATCAAGGGCCTTTCGGCCATCTACCTCTCGGCCGTGCGGGTCTGGCTGCGCGACGACAGCGAGGACATGGCCAAGACCATGGCCCAGCTGGACAAGCAGCTCTGCCGGATCGATTCCCTGATCGGCCGCCTCAAGAGCTACCGGCCCCGGGGTCAGCACAGCGGCGAGGCCGCCGCCTGAGCCGCCGCCGCGGCGGGGGCGGCGGGGCCCCCGGGGGCCCGGGCCCCCAAGTCCCTCTTATGGTTAACGAATCTCGCAGCTGCACGCGCAGAGCCGCGCGACTCCAGGGAAATCCTGGATTCATTTTATTGTGCAGTGCAAAAAAAATCCTTGACCGCCTACGAACGCTGGCCTATATCACGGTCACGCGCTGATTTGTGCGGTGCAACAATTTGCGGGGGTCACCCCCCGCCAGGGATAGGAGCCCGAACCATGGCAGTTTCCGGTAACCCCTTTCTGAGTGGTGAGTTCGCCAAGTTCGACTTCGCCGCTCTTATGGATCCCAGCAAGTTCGCTGAGCAGTTCGAGCAGTTCGACTTCGCCAAGACGGCGGACCAGTTCAAGTTCCCGGGTCTCGATGCGCAGGCCCTGGTCGAGTACCAGAAGCGCAACCTTGAGGCCTTCGCCTCTGCCAACAAGATCGCGCTGGAAGGCGCCCAGGCGGTGATTCGCCGTCAGGCCGAGATCCTGCGCCAGGGTGTTGAAGAGGCCTCTAAGGCGTTCTCCGAGATGAGCGCTGCCGGCACGCCGCAGGACAAGATCGTCAAGCAGGCGGAGCTGGCCAAGGGAGCCTACGAAACCGCTCTCGCCAACCTTCGCGAGCTGACCGAGCTGGCCAGCAAGTCGAACGGCGAAGCCGCTGATCTGCTGTCGACCCGCGTGAGCGAGAGCTTCGGCGAGTTCACCAGCGAGATCAAGAAGACCGCGAAGAAGAAGTAAGCGAGCTTTTTCGCGGGAGCTATTTCCTCCCCAGAGTACCCTGTACCTAGAGTACCCTGTAACTTGCCTTAAGGGCCGTCCCCCGGGACGGCCCTTTTTGTCTGCGCGTCCTGGCTGCGCCTGGGGCTTAACTTGCGCGATTTGCGCCCTATCTTGTTCCCCTGAACCTCCACCCACGGACAAGGGAGATCGGGAATGAGGCAGGCAGTGAGGCTTTCGGTTCTGGCAATGGCGGCGACGCTGCTGCCCTTTGCGGCGGCGGCCGGCGAGAAGGTCATCTACACCGTCGAGGGCGGCAACTACGAGGGCTACAGCGCCCCCGCCGAGGGCCCCTCCAAGGGCCTGGTGCTGGTGATTCACGATTGGGACGGCCTGACGGAATACGAGGAAAAGCGCGCCGATATGCTGGCGGCGATGGGCTACGACGCCTTCGCCGTCGACCTCTACGGCCAGGGCAACCGCCCGGTGGAGACCGGCGCCAAGAAGGCCGAGACCGGCAAGCTCTACAACGACCGCGAGACCATGCGCGGCCTGATCCTCGGCGGCCTGGCCGAGGCGCGTAAGCTGAACGGCGGCCCGGCGGTGGTCATGGGCTACTGCTTCGGCGGCGCGGCGGTGCTGGAACTGGCGCGCTCCGGCAAGGCCAAGGACATCGCCGGCTACGCCACCTTCCACGGCGGCCTCTCGACGCCCGAGGGCCAGAGCTACCCCGCCGACACCCCGCCGCTGCTCATCGCCCACGGCGGCGCCGACAGCGCCATCACCATGGACGACGTGGCCGCTCTCTCCAAGGAGCTGGAGGCCGGCGGCATTCCTTACGAGATCCAGGTCTATTCCGGCGCCCCGCACGCCTTCACGGTCTTCGGCGCCGGCAGCTACCGCAAGGTCGCGGACACCCAGTCCTGGGACGCCTTCCAGGACTTCCTCGCCACCAACCTGGCGGGCAGTTGAAGACTGCCGGCTTGCTTGACCTCGTGCTTCGAGACGGCGCTCACGCGCCTCCTCAGCATGAGGTCAGTCATTGAGGGTTGCGCCTCACCCTGAGGAGCGCTCCTTGGAGCGCGTCTCGAAGGGCGAGGCGCCCCGCCGTCCTTCAGAAAATCCCCGCTTCCAGGCCGGCGGCCATGGCCAGGCCCAGGTTGCGGCAGTCCTCCACGAAGCTCTCCTGCCAGGCGCCGCGGCAGATCAACGGCTCCTGCACCGCGCGCCACTTGAGGCCCGTGGCGATGCTCTCCACCGCCCGCCGGGTGCCGGTACCGTCGTGGCCGGCGCGGATATAGAGCGCGTAGGGCAGGGCCTCGCTCTGCTCGATGACGCTGTAGTAGCTGCGGTCGAAGAAGTCCTTCAGCGCACCGCTCATGTAGCCCAGGTTCTCGGTGGTGCCCAGGATGACGCCGTCGGCCGCCAGGACGTCCGCCGGGCCCGCCTCGAAAGGGGTCAGGGCGACGGTCTCCACGCCCTCGACCTCGTCGGAGCGCGCGCCCGCCACGACGGCATCGCGCAGGCGCAGGGTGTTGTCGGAGGGAACGTGGGCGACGACGAGCAGGCGCTTGCCCATCGCGTAACTCAGGCCGAGAGGCGCTTGCAGAGGGCCCGGAGATAGCGGTGGTCGCTGTCGGTGAATTCCCCGGCGGCGATGTCGGCCTTGTAGTCCTCCAGCTCCTGGCGGAACTCGTCGGAATTGTCGGGCTTGGCCAGCAGCTTCGCGATCAGCGCCAGGCTCTCGGCGTTCTTCGCCGCCGCGTCGGCCGGCAGTTCGTCGAGATTACCCAGGTCGCCCAGGTCGTAGGCGGCGCCGCCGCTCTCCGCGGCCTCGGCACCGAGGTTCGCCAGCAGCAACTCATCCCAGGTGCTGCCGGCGACCTTCACCTTGGTGTCCAGCACCCGGGCGGCGGCCAGCGCCTCTTCGTCATTGTCGCTGCCCAGGGTCTCCAGAAGGGAGATCAACTCACCCCGATCCAAGCTGCCGGTCATATTGCGCCTCGTTTCAGTTCTGCGAATCCGTCAGGATCGTACTCTAACGAACCCGCAGCTTGCTGGGCAAACCCCGGAAGCGGGGGGTCGTCCGGCCTCAGGCGGCGGCGCTGAGCGAGGAGAGCTCTTGGCTGTCCTCGCCGGCCTCCTCGATCAGCGCCTTGTGCAAGGCGCGGATGCAGGCGTCATGGTCGCCCTCCTCGACGATCACCTGCATATCCACCTTGCGGAGAAGGTCGTTGAAGCCCAGCGGCTCGACCCCGGCCTCGGCCAGGGCCGTCAGCACCCGGGCGCCGAGGCCCGGCAGGCGCAGGTCGCGGCCGATGATGGAAATCAGGGCCACGTTGCGCGAGGAGATCGAGGCCGAGGGGAAACGCTCGTTCAGGTCCTGCTCGACCCGCTTCACCGCCTTGGCCGAACCCTTCAGGAAGTGGGTGATGGTGTTGGCGTTGGAGGTCTTGGTGACGATGCGCGCCTTGTGGCGCTTCAGCGTCTCCAGGATCGCCGCGTCGTAGCCCTTCACGCCCACCATGTCCTGCTCGAAGAATTCGAAGGCGTAGACGCTCTTCAGGCCGGTGATCATCTCGACGGCGGGGGCCGTGGCCTCCAGGTCGCCGCGGATCATCGCGCCGGGGTCCTCCGGCTCGAAGGTGTTCATGATGCGCAAGGGGATGCGCGCCTGGCGCAGTCCCTTGGCGGCGCTGGGGTGGATCGCCTCCATGCCCATGTTGGAGAGCTGGTCGGCGACGTCGTAGTTGGTCTCGGCGATCGGCTTCACCGCCTCGGCGCCCACCAGCTTGGGGTCGGCGGAGGAGAGATGGAACTCCTTGTGGATGGTCGCTTCCGCCGCGCCGCTGTTGACGGCGATGCGCGAGAAGGTGATTTCGCTGTAGCCGCGGCCGTAGAGGCCGACCAGGCCCTCCTCGCACTGGGCGTAGCCGGTGACGATGGGCAGTTGCCGGGCGAGGTCCAGCGGCTCGAAGGCCTCGGCGATGCGCTCGTCCAGCTTGCTGCTGCCGGTCTCGCGCCAGCCGGTCAGGTCGACGAAAACGGCGTTCACGCCGCGGCGCTTCAGGGCCAGCGTCAGGTTGTGGGCGCTGTGCGCCTCGCCGATGCCGCTCAGCATCTCGCGCACGGTCAGCAGGTGCTCGGGCAGCTTGAAGTGGCCGAAGGAGCAGAGCCGGCGCAGGTCCATGAGACAGCTGCGCACGCCCTCGACCCGCTCCTCCACGAAGCGGTCGGCGAGCGCGATGTCGGCGGGGTCCTCCAGAACCTCGCGGTTCTTGTCGCGCATGGCCGCGGCCATGCGGGTCAGGGCGTCGCCCCAGGCCCATTCGTTCTCGGAGCCGGAGTAGAGCGCGTAGACGCCGGGTTCGCCGGTCTTCTTGTGCTCCAGCAGCAGGTCGGTCATGCCGCTGTAGGCGGAGACCACGAAGACGCGGTTGTAGAGCTCGGCCGCTTCACGCCCGCCGACCACGATGTTGTCCAACACCGTGTCGACCGCGGACATGGAAGTGCCGCCGATCTTGTGGACGCTGTGGGGGGCGTCCTGCGGGGCGTGGTTCTGATTGCCCGAGCGTTGCTGCAGTATGGCTTCCGTCACTGGGTATATCTCCCGGCCCGAGGGCGCGGGCGCCGGCCTTGTCGGCGCCCGTCCACATCAAACCTGATAATCGCTTGTCTCTTAGGTTCTGTTCTCTCTCGGCGCCGCCCTGTCAGGCGGTGTCGTGATCAGGCGGTGTCGTGATCAGGCGGCGTCGTCTTCCAGGGCATAGGCGCCGTCGGGGCCGTGCACTTCCTTGCCGGTGACCGGCGGGTTGAAGCAGCAGGCCATGACCATCTCGGTCTTGCCGCGCAGGACGTGCTTGTCGTGCTTGTCCAGGGCGTACATCACGCCGGGCCGGATCTCGTGGACCTCGCCGGTGGCGCAGTCCTCGATCGAGCCTTCGCCGGAGATGCAATAGACCGATTCGAAGTGGTTCTTGTAGTGCAGGTGCAGCTCGGCGCCTTCGAAAATGGTGGTGATATGGAAGCTGAAGCCCATGTCGTCGCCCTTCAGCAACAGGCGCACGCTCTGCCAGCCTTCGGCGCTGACGCAGCGCTCGCCGTTCTTGGCTTCCTCGTAATCGCGAACAATCATCTCTCTATCCAACTCCTCGTAACTTAGGCGGCGGCAGCCGAACGGTGCGTCTCTTCGAAGGCCTCGGCAAGGATGTCGAGGCCGGCATCGAGCTGCTCGGTCTTGATGGTCAGCGGTGCCAGGACCTTGACCACTTCGTCGTGGGCGCCCGAGGTCTCGATGATCAGGCCGCGCTCGAAGGCGGCGGCGCAGATCGCCGAGGCGGTGTCGCCGTCGCCCACGTCGATGCCGCGGAACATGCCCCGGCCCTTGGTCGAATAGCCGTGCTTCTTGGCGATTCCAGCCAGGCGCCGGGCAAGGTGGTCGCCCTTGCCCTGCACGGCCCGGGCGAAGTCCGGATTGCGCCAGAACTTCTCCAGCGCCACCTTGGCGGTGACGAAGGCATGGTTGTTGCCGCGGAAGGTGCCGTTGTGCTCGGCCGGGCCCCAGACGTCGTGCTCCGGTTTCAGCAGCACCATGGCAAAGGGCAGGCCCATGCCCGAAAGCGACTTGGCCAGGGTCACGATGTCCGGCGAGATGCCCATCTCCTCGAAGGAGAAGAAGCTGCCGGTGCGCCCGCAGCCGGCCTGGATGTCGTCGACGATCAGCAGGCTGCCGTGCTTGCGCGCCAGCTTCTCCAGGCGCTGCATGAACTCGGCCGAGGCGACGTTCAAGCCGCCCTCGCCCTGCACCGTCTCGATGATGAAGGCCGCCGGCGCCGTCATGCCGCTGGAGGGGTCTTCCAGCATCTGCTCCAGCATCGCCAGGCTGTCCGCACCGCCTTCCAGGTAGCCGTCGTAGGGCACCCGCGTCACGCCCTCCAACGGCACGCCCGCCCCGCCGCGGTGATAGCCGTTGCCGGTGCAGGCCAGCGCCCCCAGGGTGACGCCGTGGAAGCCGTTGGTGAAGGCGACGACCTGCTGGCGGCCGGTCACCTTGCGGGCCAGCTTCAGGGCCGCCTCGACGGCGTTGGCGCCCGTCGGGCCGGTGAACTGCAGGCGGTAGTCCATGTCGCGCGGCTGCAGGACGATTTCCTCGAAGGCCTTGATGAAGTCGGCCTTGGCCTCGGTGTACATGTCCAGGCCGTGGGTCACGCCGTCGCGCAGGATATAGTCGACCAGCGCCAGCTTCATGTCCGGATCGTTGTGGCCGTAGTTCAGCGTCGAGCAGCCGGCCAGGAAATCGATGTAGCGGCGGCCGTCCTCGGCGATCAGCTCGGCGCCGCTGGCGCGCTCAAACAGCACCGGGAAGCTGCGGCAGTAGCTGCGGATTTCGGATTCTCTGCGGGTAAAGGTATCGAGTGCCGAGGACATGGAGGGACCTCTTTCTTTGTTGCGGGAAGCGATGTCGGGAAAGTTGTGCGGAGCCCGGAGGCTCAGGCGGCGCTCTGCAGCGCGATGCGGTCGAAGGGACCGATCTCCACCAGATGCTCGGTGGCGTGGGCGCCGCCGAAGTGGGTCTCGCGCTCGAAGTGCGCGTCGTCGGCCATGGGCGCGTCCAGGTCGTCGGCGATGGCGCGGAACAGCGCCCAGGACGCCTTGTTGTCGCGTGTGATGGTGCTGTGGATGTGACGCACCTGGCGGCATTCCGGGCGCTGCAGCAGCTCGCGGATCAGGCGCTTGGCCACGCCGCGGCCGCGGGCGTCGGGATGCACGGCGACCTGCCAGACGAAAAGCGTGTCCGGCGACTCAGGAGGCCTGTAGCCGGAGATCCAGCCGACGGGCTCGCCGTCGAGCTCTGCCAGGGCGCAGGTGCCGGCGAAATGCGAGCACTGCAGCAGATTGCAGTACATCGAATTGTCGTCCAGCTTCTCGATGCTCTTGATCAGGTTCCACACCTTGGCGCCGTCGGCCTTCTTCGGCTTGCGGAATCGCAAGGCGCCCGCGGTGCGGGCCTTGGGGGATTTCAGAGCGGTTTCCAACTGCATTTTTTGTTCGTCTCCAAGCGGCGAGGACGCCAGATACTTTGTCCGTCAAACTAATTTGTCAACCGTAAAGGGAGCGTAAAACTTACGGGCATCTCGTTGAAAATCCTCAATACGCGCAGAAAATAAGCGAAAACGCGATGTCTCAAAAATTCGTATGAAGTTTTAATGTCAAAGCGTTTTTGAACTGAGCCGAAAATATCTTTAGTTAGGAGAACTAAAAGCGGGTCTTGGCCGCCCCGCAGCCGCACCCTAGGATCGAGTCGACGACAGGCGAGTTTTCGAGAGTTCGGGGATCCCTTGGCAGAAGTATCGCGGCGGCGCTCCCAACAGGCCCTGACGGCCATGCGCCAAATCCTGCGCGCGACGGACAACTATGCGCGCAAGCTGTCACGGGAGACCGGCCTGACGGCCTCTCAGTTGCTGCTCCTGCAGGTGCTCGACGAGCACGGCGAGACCACCGCCGGCCAGATCGCCGGGCATATGGGCATCACCCAGGCGACCACCACCAGCCTGCTGCACAAGCTGGAGGCCGGCGGCCTGGTCCATCGCCAGCGCGGCGACGCCGACCGTCGCCAGGTCTGGCTGTCGCTGACCGAGGCCGGGCGCGAGAAACTGGCCGCCGCGCCGGACGGGCTGCAGGAGAATTTCCGGGAGCGTTTCGAAAACCTGGAATCCTGGGAGCAGGCCATGCTGGTGGCGGCCCTGGAGCGGGTCGTCGCCCTGCTGGATGCCGAAAGCCTGGACGCGGCGCCGGTGCTGGACGTGGGCGCCATCGACCGCGAGCAGCACTAGCTGCCTCTCTGCCGGCGGGCGCCCTTAGCGGCTGACCACCACCATCTTCTCGATGACGTCGTCCATTTCCCGGTCGTCGACCAGGATGTGCAGCGCCTCCAGCGTCGGCAGCAGGTTGCTGCGCTTGCCCACGCGGATCACCGGGTTCTTGCCGGGGATCAGCATGGTGCGTTCGCCGAAGTTGAGGCGCAGGTAGAGGATGCCGTCCTCCTCGAACCACCAGGGCGCCGGCTGCTTGTAGGTCATGCGCTTGACGGTCTCGCCGTCCTGCTCGACGTACTCGTGGCTCGGGTAGGTGAAGTCGGCGTCGTGCGCCAGGCCGATCTGGTGGCTCAGGCCCTCCAGAAAAATGCGGCGCAGGTCTTCCATGCGGCGGTTGACCAGCTTCTTGCGGCGCGCCGGATTGTCGGTCCGCGGCGGGCGCGCCGGGACGACGAAGTCGAGTTCTTCACGCGAAACGGAAAGGGGGCGTGAGACGGGAATGGGGGGCCTCCAGGCGCTTCTTGCGCCGGCTGTGAACAGGGAGGCGGAGACTATCCGAAGTGTCGCATATTGTCAAAATGCGACACTCGAGTCGTATTTACGACAAATCAAGTATTGTTCCGCAGGAGAAAACTATCGGTGTTTCAACGGATCTGCCCGGTCCTTCCGGGGATCTTTCGCCGCCCGGGCGCCGATTCCCGATGATCGCCGGAGCGGCGGCGAAGAATATTTTTGAGGCATTCCGGTAGTTTGCGCTGCTCTCGCGCCTTGTCGGGCGGATCGCCGGAATGATAGCCTCGCCGCACTCCACCGAGGCGCGAACAGGACAGTCAGAGGCATCCAAGGTCATGGCAGCGAGCCCGCAGATCTCCTTCGACGACTTCATGAAAATCGACGTGCGGGTCGGCACCATCGTCGACGCCCAGCCCTTTCCCGAGGCGCGGCGCCCGGCCATCAAGCTGTGGGTCGACCTGGGCGAGGAGATCGGCGTGAAGAAGTCCTCTGCCCAGATCACCGTGCACTACGACGCGGAGCACCTGGTCGGCAAGCAGGTCGCCGCGGTGGTGAACTTCCCGCCGCGCCAGATCGGCAAGTTCATGTCCGAGGTCCTGGTGCTGGGCTTTCCCGACGGCGAGGGCGAGGTGGTGCTGGTGACCGCCGACCAGCCGGTCCCCAACGGCGGCCGGCTGTACTGACGCTTTCCCGGAACCGACGAGAAGCTGTCCGTGACCCGATCGTCGCTCCCCTGCAGGCCGGCCATTTCCGGCCGCAGTACCGAAAGCGCATTTGTGCTAGGTTTGGGGGGCAGGGAGATGTAGTCGGGCGCCAGTAACGCTGGGCGAGGATTCCGATGATCAAGCCGTCGGATGAACTTGGACAGGGCCGCCGTTCGTACGATGCGAGAGCGTGGCGCGATGCCTTCGAATATCTTTCGCGGGCTGACGAAGAGGAACCGCTGCGCGCCGAGGACCTCGAGCGATTCGCGGTAGCCGCCTACCTGACCGGCGAGGACGACAGATTCCTCGAAATCCTGGGCCGCGCCTACAAAGCCTATCTGGACGCTGACCAACCTGCCCGCGCTCTCCGCTGCGCCTTCTGGATCGGCCTGACGCTGCTGTTACGCGGCGAAACCGGCCGCGGCACCGGGTGGATTTCCGGCGCACAGCGGCTCATGCAACGCGAGGGGCTGGATTGCGTCGAGCAAGGTTACCTGCTGCTGCCCTCCGCAGAGCAGAGCCTGGGCGGCGACGATTTTGACACGGCATCCAAGACGGCCGCTGAAGCGCTCGAAATCGGCGAGCGGTTCGGTGACATCGATCTCATCGCCTGTGCCCGGCATGTGCAGGGGCGGGTGCTGATGGGCCAGGGACAGGTCGAGCAAGGCCTTGCCTGCCTGGACGAGGCGATGGTGGCGGTTACCTCGGGCGACTTGTTTCCGATGATGACCGGGCTCGTCTACTGCAGCGTGATCGATGCTTGCCAGCAGTTCTATGCTTTGGCGCGCGCCTGGGAGTGGACGACCGCCCTGGCGAGCTGGTGCGCCGAGCAGCCCCAGATGGTCGCCTTCACCAGCTCATGTCTGATCCATCGCTCGGAAATCATGACGTTGCACGGCGCCTGGTCGGACGCGATCGAGGAGGCGCAGCGCGCCTGCGAAAGCCGGACCGCGAGACCCGACACCCAACAGCCTGCCGCGGCGTTTTACCGGCAGGCGGAGGTGCACCGTCTGAGGGGTGAGTTCGCCTTGGCCGAAGAAGGGTATCGCAGCGCCAGCCGGCGGGGGTTCGAGCCGCAACCGGGCTTGGCCCTCTTGCGACTGGCACAGGGAGATACAGTTGCCGCGGCTGCGGCGATCCGCCGGATCGTGGACGCGACCAGCAATCGGCCCCAACGCGCGAAGCTGCTGCCCGCCTACGTCGAGATCATGCTCGCCGCGAAGGACATCGAAGCCGCTCGCGGCGCCTGCCGGGAACTGGCGGGCATCGCCGAGGGCTTCAAGGCGGAGGCCATGGAAGCGATGGCTGCCCATGCCAGAGGAACGGTCGACCTGGCCGAGGATGATGCAACAGCCGCGCTCGGTTCGCTTCGCCAGGCCTTGGAGGCATGGCAGCGGCTGGAAGCGCCCTACGAGTTGGCACGGGCAAGGGTCGCGGCGGGACTGGCCTGCCGGGTGCTTGGCGATGACGAGGGCGCCAACCTGGAGTTCGACGCGGCGCGGGACGTCTTCGAGCGGCTCGGCGCCGCCCCCGACCTGCGCCGGGTGGCGGCGCTGACAGGTGAAGCGGCGGACCGGCCTTCGCATGGATTGACGCCGCGCGAACGCCAGGTCCTCAGCCTGGTGGCGATCGGCAAGACCAACAAAGCCATTGCCGCCGAGCTGGGCGTGAGCGGACGGACGGTGGAGCGCCATGTGAGCAACATCTTCAACAAGCTCGACGTTCCCTCGCGGGCCGCCGCCACCGCCTTCGCCTACGAGCACGATCTCATTTGATCCCCCTCATTTGATCCCCTGCGCCGGATGGGTGATTCCACCCATGCGGGCGGTTCTCTCAAACTGGGTGGTTCTCCGGAAGCGGCGGGCCGCCGGCCCGCCGTAAGGTGGTGCGTCATGAGGAAGCCGAGGAGAGAGACATGGCCACAGTATCCGAAACAGCCGTCGCCACCGAGAAAGGTACCCGCGAGGCTTGGAACAAGATTGCCGAAGGCTACGACACCTTCGTCACGCCGACGCATATGTGGCTGGCCAACGAGGGGCTGCGCCGCGCCGGCGTCGGGGACGGCACGCGGTTCCTCGATGTGGCTGCCGGCAGCGGCGCGCTCAGCATTCCTGCCGCGCGCCTCGGGGCAAAGGTTCTTTCCACCGACCTTTCGCCGTCGATGCTGGAGAAGCTCGAAGCACGCGCCCGCGACGAGGACCTGGACCTGGAGGTCCGTGTCATGGACGGTCATGCCCTTGACCTGGATGACGGTACCTTCGACGTTTCCGGTTCTCAGTTCGGCGTCATGCTGTTCCCCGACATGCCGCGCGGCATAGCCGAGCTCGCTCGGGTCACCAGAGCCGGCGGGCGGGTGCTGATGACCGTCTACGGCGCGCCCGAGAAGATCGAGTTCTTCGGCTTCTTCGTGCACGCGATCCGCTCCGTCGTGCCCGGCTTCACCGGCCCGCCGATGGATCCCCCTCCGCTGCCGTTTCAGCTGCAGGATCCGGAGAGGCTGCGCAAAGAGCTGTGCCGCGTGGGTCTGAAAGACGTCCGTGTCGACACGATCACCGAGAAGCTGGAGTTCACCACGGGCCGGCAGTTGTGGAACTGGCTGACCACCAGCAACCCGATCGTGGAAACCGTTCTCGGCGAGCTGCATCTCACTGAGGATCAGCGGGAGCAGGTTCGGCAGTCGCTCGACCAGATGATCGAAAAGCGCTCCGGCGGCCAGGGGCCCGCCGTCCTCACGAACCCGGTCAATATCGGCATTGGGACGAAGTAGGCAGAACAGCCGCAGGGGGTGGCGGCACGCGGTGCCCCCTGCCCCTGCCGGCGCGCTCAGGTGATGTTGAAGCGCTGCAGGACGTCGGCGAGGTCGTCGCCGAACTGGGCGCCGCGGCGGATCAGGCCGACGTTCATCGGCAGGGCCTTCAGGTCCGGATGGTCCGGGTCGAGGCTGGTCAGCAGGGCCACCGGGATCGACTTGGTCGCCGGCATGGCGGCCAGGGCACAGGCCAGGTCGACGCCGCTCATGCGCGGCATGACCTGCGAGGTGATCACCAGGTCCGGCTTGGTCTCGAGGATCAGTTCCAGCGCCTCGATGGGGTTCATCACCGTGGCGACGCGATAGCCGCAGGCCGCCAGCTCGCGGCCCACCACCTTGGCGGCCGAGCGCTGCGGGATGATCACGGTGACGTCCTTGTCCATCACCGTCACGTCTTCGACGTTGAAGGTGTTCTGCTGCGGCAGCGCGCGCAGCACGGCGGCCACGTCCTCGACGTCGACGGCCTCGCCGTCCAGCACCGCCGAGATGCGGTCGGCGAAGGCGATCAGGTCGTCGGCCTGCTTGTGGTCGACGGCGTCGATCTCGCTGAGGTATTCGTCCAGGCGGTGGGTCAGGGGGCCGAAGCCGACCAGGTTCACCGCGCGGGCCTTCATGCGCAGGTTGGCCGATTCCTGGGCCAGGGCCTTGGCGGCTTCCTTGGGGTTGAGGACGCCGTTCTTCACCTGCTGGACGCGCAGCTCCAGGTTACTGACGAGATCGCGCGCCTCGTCGAGCACTTCGCTCTCAAGCTGAGAATCGAGCTCTTCTTCCGAAATCAACCCACGCGTGGTGGCCATGCCCTTAGCTCCGTAACCTGCTTCTGCGGGAAACTGACGGCGGTCAGCGGCGCCAGCTTAGACGCCAAGAGTTAAGGCTGTATAAATAAAATGAACCTCCGGTTGCGGGTCCGCGGGCCCCTTCCCCCGGCCGATTTTGCGGCGCGATACAGGGGCGATTTCGGGAGGGAGGTTCTAGACCGGCAGCCAGATTCGGGCCCTGAGCCCGCCGCCCGGGGCGCTCTCCAGGGCCACGTCGCCGCCGTGGCTGCGGGCCACGTCGCGGGGGAGGGTCAGGCCCCGGCCGGTGCCGCCGGGCGCCGGCGTGCGCGACTGCTCCAGGCGGTAGAAGGGCTTGAAGACGTCTTCGTGGCGCTCCGGCGGGATGCCGGGGCCGTCGTCGTCCACCGTGACCTCGACCATGTTCTTGCGCCGTCCGGCACGCACCGCCACGTGCTCGCCGTGACGCTGGGCGTTGGCGATGAGGTTGGTCAGGCAGCGGCGCATGCCGTCGCGGCGCAGCGGCAGCGTGATGTCCTGCTCCACGTGCAGATCGACGGCGCGGCCGTCGCGCGTCATCTGGTCGACCACGTCGCGCAGCAGCCCGCCCAGGTCGGTGGGCGCCGGCGTCTCCTGTCCCTCGCCGCGGGCGAAGGCCAGGTAGCCCTCGACCATGTGCTCCATCTCCGCCACGTCGGACTGCAGGTTCTGCACGTCGGGCGCGTCCTCCAGCATCTCCAGCTGCAGCTTCATGCGGGTCAGCGGCGTGCGCAGGTCGTGACTGACGCCGGCCAGCATCTCGGTGCGCTGCTGAATCTGGCGCTTGATGCGGTCGCGCATGTTGACGAAGGCGGCGGCGGCCTGGCGGACCTCCGTCGCGCCCTCCGGCTTGAAGTCGCGCACCTCCTGGCCCTTGCCGAAGCTTTCGGCGGCGCGCGCCAGGCGGCGGATCGGCTTCACCTGGTTGCGCATGAAGATGACGGCGATGCCGAACAGCAGGATCGAGCTGCCGATGGTCCAGAAGATGAAGATGTAGGTGGTGGAGGAGAACAGCCGCTCATCGGTGACCAGCACGCGCAGAACGCCCCGGGGCAGCTGTACCAAGATCTCCACCCGGTCCTCGATGGAACGGGCGTCGATGACGAAGGGTTCGTTCAGGCGCTCCCGCAGCGCGTCGGTCAGGCGCGCTTCCACCACGCCGCGCAGCCGGCGCTGCGGCGGCACCAGCAGTTCCGCGCCTTCGGTCAGGGTGAGCTCCAGTTGCATGGAGGAGCGCGCCAGGTGGAAGATGCGGCGCTGGTCGAGGTCGCTTTCGCTGCGCGACAGCAGCGAGATGACCGCCGCGACGTCGCCGGCCAGGCCCTGGGCCAGGCGCTTGGTGATGGTGTCGTAGTGGCGGTCGTAGAACACCCAGGTCGAGATCACCTGCATGAGGATCAGCGGGGTGATGATGATCAGCACCGAGCGGCCGAGCAGGGAGCGCGGCAGGAAGCGGCGGATCGGCCCGGGGCCGCCTTGCGGATAGAGTGGGTTCGGCGGGGAGCTGTTCATGGCTCCAATCTGTCGGAGAAGGGGAAGCGCACCATCAATCGGGCATCAGCACATAGCCGGTGCCGCGCACCGTTTGCAGGTAGCGTGGAAACTTGGGGTCGGCCTCGATCTTGCGGCGCAGCCGGGTCACCTGCACGTCGATGGTGCGGGTGTTGCCGCTGATCATGCTTTCCTCACCCAGGTCGTCGCGGCTGATCGGCTCGCCGGCGCGCCGCGCCAGGGCTTTCAGCAGCGAGGCCTCGGCGGTGGTCAGGCGCACGAAGGAGCCGGCCTTGGTCAACTCCTCGCGCTCCAGATCGAAGCAGAACTCGCCGAAGGTGATCTTGGTCCGCGCCGCGGCGGCGGCCGGCGGCGGCACGCGGCGCAGGATGGCGTTGATGCGCAGCACCAACTCGCGCGGCTCGAAGGGCTTCGGCAGGTAGTCGTCGGCCCCGCACTCGAAGCCGGCGATGCGGTTCTCGGTTTCGTTCATGGCGGTGAGCAGCAGGATCGGCACGGCGCTCTCGCGGCGCAGGGTCTCGGTCAGCTGCAGGCCGGTTTCGCCGGGCATCATGATGTCGAGCACCAGCAGGTCGAAGGCGATGGAGGCCAGCTTGGCCCGCGCGTCGGCGGCGTCCACCGCGGTGGTGACGCGGAAACCCTGCTCGCTGAGATAGCGCTGCAGCAGGTCGCGCAGGCGCGTATCGTCGTCCACCACCAGGATATGCGGCTGCTCGCTCAGGGGGGGCCTCGCTCAGAGTAGACTCGCTCGGGCGTCCTTGGTTATGGAGGCGGAGTATAGGCCCGGCAAAGGCCGCTCGCGAGGGTTTAAAGCGGGCCAGATCCTGTGCTCGGCGCTAGCGCCTGGCCGCCGATTTCGGGGGCGCCGCTTTGGCCCCCTGCTTGCCGGGCGCCTCGGGGCGCTCGAAGCGGCCGCGGTCGGCCTCGTCGATGATGTTGGTCAGCACGGTGCGGAAGCCCTCCACCGCCTCGGCCCCGGCGGTGCGGTAGGCGCGGGCGATGCGGATGCGCTGCTGCTCGGTCAGCTTGTTCTCCAGCTCGCGGCCCTTGTCGGTCAGCTCCAGCAGGCGCTGGCGCCGGTCGCGCAGGCCCGGGCGCTGGGTGATGAAGCCGTCGCGCACCAGCTGGCCCAGGACGCGGGAGAGGGACTGCTTGGTGATGCGCAGGATGGCCAGCAGCTCGGAGACCGTGATGCCGGGATTGCGGCCGACGAAATAGATGACCCGGTGATGGGCCCGCCCGAAGCCGTAGTCGGCCAGGATCTGGTCGGGCTCGCCGGTGAAGTCGCGGTAGGCGAAGAACAGCAGTTCCATCGCCTGGCGCAGTTCCTCCTCGCGCAGGAAGAGGGGGTTGGGACCGCCTTTTACGTCAGCCATGTTGACATATCTACCTAATCTTGTTACATAAGGCCAGCAAGATTTGATCGAAAGTATCAAATCGGAACTATTAACGGAAAAAAATCTCTGATTGGTTAGTGTTACTGACTGATCTGCCGTCAAGAGCAGGCGCTTCTGAATAAGTGGGGGCCGGACCGGCGCGGGCGCCGTTCGGGGTACCGCACCGACTAACAAGGGTTTTTAGGGACGAGACGCGAGATGTCCATACTTCCTTTCGACGACCGTGACGGCGTCATCTGGTACAACGGCGAGCTCCTGCCCTGGCGGGACGCCAAGCTGCACGTCCTCAGCCACGGCCTGCACTACGCGAGCTGCGTCTTCGAGGGCGAGCGCTCCTACGCCGGGCGCATCTTCAAGATGGAGGAGCACCACGACCGGCTGCTCAACTCCGGCAAGATCCTGGGCTTCAACGTGCCCTACAGCCGCGCGGAGATCGACGCCGCGGCCATGGCGGTGCTGGAGGCCAACGGCATTTCCGACGGCTACGTCCGCCCGGTGGCCTGGCGCGGCAGCGAGATGATGGCGGTTTCCGCCCAGCAGACGAAAATCCACGTCGCCGTCGCCGCCTGGCAGTGGCCGGCCTACTTCAGCCCGGAAGCGCGCATGAAGGGCATCCGCATGGATTTCGGCGAGTGGAAGCGTCCCTCGCCGGAGACCGCGCCCTGCCATTCCAAGGCCGCCGGCCTCTACATGATCTGCACCATGTCCAAGCACGCCGCCGAGGCCAAGGGCTATGCCGACGCCCTGATGCTCGATTACCGCGGCTTGATTGCGGAGGCGACAGGTGCCAACGTATTCCTGGTTCAGGACGGCAAGATCCACACGCCGACCCCGGACTGCTTCCTGGACGGCATTACCCGCCGCACGGTGATCGACCTGGCCAAGCGCCGCGGCTACGAGGTCATCGAGCGGGCGATCAAGCCGGAAGAACTGGCCAAGACCCAGGAAGTCTTTCTTACGGGCACGGCCGTGGAGGTGACCCCGGTGGCCGAGATCGGTGACTACAAGTTTGAGGCGGGCGAGATCACCCGCAACCTGATGAACGACTACGACGCCCTGGTGCGCAAGCACGCGGCGGCCAGCGCCGCCTAGCGCCGCTCACATCGGTCTGACGAAAGACCGGGCGGCGCGAAGGGGGCGCCGCCCGGTTTTCTTTTTTGCGGCCGCGTTTGAAAGAGATTGGAGACGCAAGAGATGTCCCGTGCCTTCGTGAAGGAAGACGACGCCGGTGCGCCGGAAGAAAAAGTCGACCTGCCGATCAGCGAGCATCCCAACTTCGTGACCCCGGCGGGCCTTCAGATGCTGAGAGACAAGGTCGCCCAGTACGAGGCCGAGCGCGCCGAGCTGAAGACCCACGACGACGAGCTCGCCAGCCAGTCGCACCTGCCGCGCGTCGAGCAGGAGGTGCGATACTGGGAGGAGCGCCTGCGCACGGCGATCCCCGTGGACCTCGCCAAGCAGCCGCGCGACAAGGTCGCCTTCGGCGCCGTGGTGACGGTGGAGGACGACGACGGCAAGACCCACGACTACCAGATCGTCGGCGAGGACGAGGCCGAGCCGCAGAACGGCAAGGTCTCCTACGTCTCGCCGCTGGCCCGCGCCCTGGACGGCGCCGAGGTCGGCGAGGTCATCATCTGGAAGCGCCCCGCCGGCGACCAGGAACTGGAAGTCATGGCGATCAAGTACGAGGGGTGACGTCTAATCCTAAACCCCGGGGCCGCGTTCCAGGTAGGTGTTGAGGACGATGTAGGACTGGGTGCGGATCACGCCCTTGATGTTGTAGAGGCGGTGGAGGATGTCCTCCAGCGCGCGCGTCGACTCGCAGCGCACCTTCAGCACCAAGCAGGTGTCGCCAGCGACGGCGTGGATCTCCTCGACGCGCGTGTCGTCGTAGATCGCCATGAGATCCAGCGTCTTGCACCAGCCTTCGGTGTCCACGTGAATGAAGGCGGAGAGCGGGCGGCCTACCGCCTCGCCGTCCAGGCGCGCCACGGTGCCGCGGATGGCACCCGACTTCTTCAGCTTCTTCACCCGCTCGTGCACCGCCGGTGCCGAGAGGTGCAGCCGCTCGCCCAATTCCTTGTAGGAGAGGGTGGCGTCCTCGGCCAGCAGGCCTAACAGCTTTCGGTCCATCGGGTCCATGGCCGATACCTTACTAGGTTCGGCAGCGAACGCCATTCGTAATTATCATGACGGGTGTACTTGCGCTTGTGCCGAACAGCATTCGGAACCATATCCTGTCTCACCCTCTTGTCCGCCGGGCAGACCCGAATGACAGACGTCGCCGTCCCGCTCCGCTTCACCCCCGCCCTCAGCCGCCGTCTGCTGTGCCTCACCCTGGCCATCGCCACGGTCGGCCTGCAGGCGCTGCTGGTGGCGCCGCTCCTGACCGACATGGCCCGCGACCTCGGGGTCGGGCCGGCGGCCATCGGCCGCGCCAACGGGCTCTACGGCGTGGGCGTGGCGGTCGCCGCGCTCCTCACCGCGCCGCGGCTGGATGCCTGGCCGCGCCGGCGCGTGCTCTCCCTCGCCCTGCTGGCACTCGGGCTGGCGCTGGCCGGCTGCGCGCTGGCGCCCGACGCGATGATGCTGGCGGCCGCCATGGCGGCCTGCGGCCTGGCCGCCGGGGTGGTGCTGCCGACCACCTACGCGCTGGCCGGCGACCTGGCGCCGCAGGAGCTGCGCTCGCGCGCGGTCGGCCGCGTCATCGTCGGCTGGTCGCTGGCCATGGTGGCGGGCGTCCCCGCCGCGGCGCTGCTGGCCGAGCAGCTCGGCTGGCGCGGCGCCTACGCCGTCGTCGCCGGGATTGCCGGCGTTGCGGGGCTGGCGGTGCTGACCCTGCCACCTGCAGCGCGGCCGGCGGGCGCCGGGCTCGTGCCGTATCGCATCGCCCTGGCGCAGCCGGGTGTGCTGCGCCTGCTCGCCATGACGCTCGCCTATATGATGGCTTTCTACGGCTGCTACACCTTCCTCACCGATCACCTCCGCGCATCAGAGGATCTTGGCCCCACGCTGGGTGGCTGGATCTCGCTCAGCTACGGCCTCGGCTTCGGCCTTGCGGTGGTCGGCAACGGGCTCATCGACCGCCGCGGCCCCTGGCGGGTGGCCGCGCCGACTTTCCTCCTGCTGGCCGGGCTCATGCTGCTGCTGGCGCTGGCGGCGAGCGAGTCGCCGTGGCTCGTGGTCGCGCTCGCGCTGCCCTGGGGCGTGGTGAACCACTTCGGTCTCAATGTCCTCGTCTCGCTGCTGTCGAGCGGCGAGGCGAAAGTACGCGGTGCCGTCCTCGGCCTCTACAGCGCCGTCACCTACGTCGCGCACTTCATCGCTGGCGCGGGGTTGGGGCTCGTCTATGCGGGGGCGGGGTTCAATGCTGTTGCGGTGGTGGTAGCGGTAGGGCTTGCGGTGGCGGCAGGAATGGCTCTGACAGCATCGCGGCGAGAAGCGTAGCCAGCTTGCTCGATGGCGCCGAGGTCGGCGACTTCATCACGTGGAGCGCCCCGCCGGCGACCAGGAACTGGAAGTCGTGGCGATCAAGTACGAGGGCTAGGAGGAGCGGCGGCCTTCCTCCCTCCTATCCCGATCAGCCTTTCTCCAGTTCCTTGAGCCAGTTCTGCAGAAATTCCGCATTGTTCGGCACACTCGCATCGGTGCCGGCTTCGCTCTCCGCAAGCAGCTTTTCGAACCACCAGATCGTGCGCTCCCTGATGTGCGGATCGGCTTCGGCGCAGAGGCCGAGCAGGTCGATGCAGCAATAGCGTTCGTGGTGCGTGCCGTTCTCCAGCAGGTGGAAGAACAGCGCGGCGCCGTAGCAAAGCTCTCGGCGGCAGGCTTCGGCAAGTCCCCTGTTGCCATGCTTCAGTTCGGCCTCGCTCGGCTGGCCGCCGCCGATCTCCACCAGGACCTCGAGCAGAAAGGGGCGCGCGACCTCGGTGCAGGCGTGCAGCGCCGCCAGGACGCAGCGCACGGTGGGCAATGCCGACTCCGCGATGACCTCGTTGAAGACGGCGTGATGATCGATCTGCCAATAGAAGCGCTCGGCCTCTTCCTTGTCTCGGGCGGCCGCCAGGGCCGCAATCCCGCCGGGGATCGACTCGGCGCTTTCCTCGCCCAAGGTGTAGTGCTTGAGGGCCCTGAGCTTCTTCCAGTCGTAACGCTGCAGTTCCTGAAGCAGGGGGCGTCTCCGAGAGAGCAGTCTGTGGAGCATGCGCTACTCCGCCGCGTCGGGGTCTTTCTTCACCCAGCGGGCGGCGGCGGTGTCGTCGCTGTCGCGGGCATCGACCCACTGGGCGCCCTGGTCGGTTTCTTCCAGCTTCCAGAACGGCGCCTTGGTCTTCAGCCAGTCCATGAGGAACTCGCAGGATTCGAAGGCGGCCTGGCGGTGCGCCGACGCGGTCGCGACCATCACGATCTGATCGCCGGGTTCGAGACGGCCGAAGCGGTGGATGATCAGTGAGGCTTCCAGCGGCCAGCGTTCTGTCGCTTCCGCCTCGATCTCGGCGAGCATCTTCTCCGTCATGGCCGGATAGTGTTCGAGGGTCATCGCGGAGATCTCGGAACCGCCTGCGAGATCGCGCACCAGGCCGACGAAAACGGCGACACCGCCGATGGCGTGATTGCCGTTCGTCAGCTGTGCGAGTTCCTTGCCGACATCGAAGTCTTCTGCCTGAACGCGAACCGCCATGCTCAGCCTCCCGTCACCGGCGGGAAGAGGGCGACCTCGTCGTTGGGGCCGACGGGATCGCCGGGCTTGGCGTAGCTCTGGTTCACCGCCACGCGGATGGCGCCGCGGTCGGAGAGCGCATCGGCGAAGTTGGCGCCGCGGCCTTCCAGCCAGGTCAGGAGTTCGCCCACGGTGGCGACGTCCTCGGGCAGCGCCACGTCCTCCTCGGCCATACCGGTTTTGGTCTTCAGCCAGGCAAAATACAGCAGTTTCACGGGTACTCGTTCCTAAGCTTCATCATCGGGCCCGGAGGCCCGTCGAAGGATGGGCAACCTCTCTAATATAGTCACTGCGCCACTTCGCTGAAGGGCAGGAATTCGACCATCGCGCCGGCCTCCAGGCGGGTCAGGTCCTCGGGCAGCTCGATGAGGCCGTCGGCGGCGACCAGGGAGGAGAGGATGCCGGCGCCCTCGCGCGGGAACTTTTCCGCCGTAAGCCCGCCGGAGGCGTCTTCCACCAGATGGGCGCGCACCCACTCGCGGCGGTCCTTCTTCTTCTTGTGGTCGAAGCCGGCGCGCACCTTGAAGGTATGCGGCGGCGTGTCGTTCCCGCCCATGAGGCGCAGGATCAGCGGGCGCACGATGGTGAGGAAGGTGACGACCACGGCCACCGGGTTGCCGGGCAGGCCGACGAAGGGCACAAGCCCGACCTGGCCGAGGGCGATGGGGCGGCCCGGCTTCACCGCCAGGCGCCAGAGGTGCAGCTTGCCCAGCGCCTCCACGGCGTCCTTCACGTGGTCCTCTTCGCCCACGGAGACGCCGCCGGAGGTGACCAGCAGGTCGTGCTTCCCTTCGGCGGCTTCCAGCGCCTGGCGGATGGTCTCCAGGTCGTCGGGCAGGATGCCCAGGTCGTCGACGGCGCAGCCCAGGCCGGTCAGCAGCGCATGGATGGTGTAGCGGTTGGAATCGTAGATCGCGCCGGGGGCCAGCTCGGCGCCCGGCTCGCGCAGTTCGTCGCCGGTGGAGAAGAGCCCGACCTTGAGGCGGGTCGAGACCTTGACCTCGCGGCGGCCCACCGCCGCCGCCTGGCCGACGTCCTGGGGTCTGAGCCGCTGGCCCTTGCGCAGCACCACGTCGCCCGCGGCCACGTCCTCCCCGGCCTTGCGGGCGTTGGCGCCCTTCTTGATGCCGGGGCGGATGACGACCGTATCGCCGTCAACTTCGCAGTCCTCCTGCATCATCACCGTGTCGGGGCCGTCGGGAAGGCGCGCGCCGGTGAAGATGCGGACCGCCGCGCCGGGCCGCGCCTGCGGCAGCTCCATCTGCCCGGCGGTGACGCGGCCGATGACCGGCAGGCGGGTTTCCTTTTCCGGGTCCAGGTCGGCGTGGAAGACCGCATAGCCGTCGACGGCGGAGTTGGGCGCCGGCGGGATGTTCACCGGGGAGACGATGTCCTCGGCCAGGATGCGGCCCAGGGCGGCGTGCAGCGGCACCGCCTCGCTCTCCGTCACCGGCGTCAGGATGTCGGCCAGCAGCCTGCGGGCCTCGTCGACCCGCATCAGCGGGCCGCCCTGGGCGAAGCAGTCGTCGCTGAGCTGAGCCATAGCGCTACTCCGCCGCGCCCTTTTGCGCTTTCTGGGGCTGCGCCCGCTCGGTCAGGCCGCAGTGGGCGACGATGAAGTCGGCGATGGCCTCGACGTCGTTGAGGTCCAGGCGCGGCACCGGCAGGCCGGGCAGCTCCTCGTCCGCGGCCACGGCGACGACCTTGGGGTCGTCGGGCTGGATCAGGGGCTTGCCGTGGGCGGGACGGTGGATCTCGATCTTCTCGTGGCCCTCGGCCTTCCAGCCCTCGATGATCAGCAGGTCCACCTGCGTCATGTGCCGCATCAGGCTGCGGCTGTCGGGCTCGGCCTCCTCGCGCAGCTCGTGCATCAGCGCCCAGCGCTTGCCCGAGCCGATCATCACCTCGGTGGCTCCGGCGGCGCGGTGCTCGTAGGAGTCCTTGCCCGGCTTGTCCACGTCGAAGGCGTGGTGGGCGTGCTTCATGGTCGAGACCTTGAGCCCGCGGCGCACCAGCGCCGGGATCAATTGGACGATGAGGGTGGTCTTGCCGCTGCCGCTCCAGCCGGCCAGGCCGATGACTTTCATTTCTTTCTCGCTGCTCATTGGCCGCCGCTTTCCTCGCTGACCATGTGCTTCAGGCCGCGCGCCATGTAGTCGTAGCCGGTGACCGCGGTCAGCACGCCGGCGATCCACAGGCCGATCTCGCCGATCAGCGAGACCGGAATGGCCTTCGGCCCGGCGTCGCCGACGATGAGGAAACCGAGGGCCAGCATCTGGATACCGGTCTTCCACTTGGCCAGCTTGGTGACCGGCACCGAGACCTGGATCTCGGCCAGGTACTCGCGCAGGCCGGAGACCAGGATCTCGCGGGCCAGGATGATGATGGCCGGGATCACCGCCAGCCCCGCGATCTCCTGGGTCGCCACCAGCATGACGATCAGGGTGGCGACCAGCAGCTTGTCGGCGATGGGGTCGAGGAAGCGGCCCAGCGGCGAGATCTGGTTCATATGGCGGGCCAGATAGCCGTCGAAGTAGTCGGTGATGCAGGCCAGCACGTAGCCGGCGAAGGCGATCCAGCGGTAGAACGGCGTGTCCACATAGATCAGCGCCAGCAGCAGCGGGATCGCGGCGATGCGCGACACGGTCAGCATGTTCGGCAGGCTGGTCAGCATGACCTCGGTTCTTCCTCCTGAAGGCAGGCCGCCTATATCCCTGGGCGCCGCTTCCGGCGGGCATCCCGTCTTCACGGCCTTTGTAGCATAGCCGCCCGGCGCGACCCAGAGGCGAGGGCGGCCCGGGGGCCCCAAAAATCGGCCGTTAACTTAAGTGCTTACCCGGGGCTGCGCGGCGCCGCCGGTCTGCCCACCGTTCCGCTGTCCGCTAGCCGTCCCGGTGAAAGTGGTCGTAGATCTTGCGGGCCACGGTCTTGGAGATGCCCTCCACCGCCTCCAGGTCGGCCAGTCCGGCCCGGGCGACGGCCTGGGCGGCGCCGAAGTGCAGCAGCAGGGCCTTCTTGCGCCGGGCGCCGATGCCCGGCACCTCGTCGAGGACGGAGCGCAGGCGCGCCTTGGTCCGTCCGGCCCGGTGGGTCCCGATGGCGAAGCGGTGGGCCTCGTCGCGCAGGCGCTGCAGGAAGTAGAGCGCCGGGTCGCGGGGCTGCAGCATGAAGGAGGGCCTGCCGGCCATGAAGATGCGCTCGCGCCCGGCATCGCGGTCCGGCCCCTTGGCGATGGCGGCGATCGGCAGGTCGCCGAGGCCGAGGTCGGCCAGGACCTCCGTCCCCACCGTGAGCTGGCCCTGGCCGCCGTCCAGCAGCACCAGGTCCGGCCAGAGGTCGCCGCTGCGCTCCGGGTCTTCCTTCAGGGCGCGCCGGAAGCGCCGGGTCAGCACCTCGCGCATCATGGCGTAGTCGTCGCCGGCCTCCGTCTCCGGGTCCTTGATCTTGAACTTGCGGTAGGCGTTCTTGCGGAAGCCCTCGGGGCCCGCGACGATCATGCAGCCGTAGGGCTCGCTGCCCTGGGTATGGCTGTTGTCGTAGACCTCGATGCGCTCGGGCGTGCCCTCCAGGGCGAAGATCTCGGCCAGCTGCTCGAGCAGCTTTCTCTGGCTGCTGCTCTCGGCCAGGCGGCGGGCCAGGGCCTCGCGGGCGTTGTGCAGGGCGTTGTCGATCAACTTGCGCTTGGCGCCGCGCTGCGGGCGCGTCAGCTCCACCTTCACCTCGGCCTTTGTGCTCAGCGCCTCGGCGATGAGGTCCTGCTCCTCCAGGCCGTGGCTCAGCAGCACCAGGCGCGGCACCGGCTTGTTCTCGTAGAACTGGGCGACGAAGGCGCCCAGTACCTCGCCGATGCCGAGGCTCTTGTCGTGGCTGGGGAAGTAGGCGCGGTTGCCGTAGTTGCGCCCGGCGCGGAAGAAGAAGACCTGGATGCAGATCTGCCCGCCTTCCTCGTGGGCGGCGATGACGTCGGCGTTGTCGACGCCGGGGATGTTGATGTCCTGGTGCGCCTGGATCTGGGAGAGGGCGCGGATGCGGTCGCGGTAGACGGCGGCGGTCTCGAAATCCAGCTTCTCGGCGGCGTCCTCCATCTTGGCGGCCAGCTGCTGCTGGACCTCCTGGGAAGACCCGGTCAGGAAGCGCCGCGCCTGGGTCACCAGGTCCAGGTAGTCGGGGGCCGAGATGCGCTCCACGCAGGGCGCCGCGCAGCGCTTGATCTGGTACATCAGGCAGGGCCGGGTGCGCGCGGCGTAGACCGCGTCGCTGCAGGAGCGCAGCAGGAAGGCGCGCTCCAGCGCGGTGATGGTGCGGTTCACCGCGCCGGCCGAGGCGAAGGGGCCGAAGTAGTCGCCCTCGCGGGTCTGGGCGCCGCGGTGCTTGGTGATCTGCGGGATGGCGTGGTCGCCGGTCAGCAGGATGTAGGGAAAGGACTTGTCGTCGCGCAGCAGCACGTTGTAGCGCGGCATGAGGCGCTTGATGAGGTTGCTCTCCAGCAGCAGCGCCTCGACCTCGGTGTGGGTCTCCACCACTTCCATGGCCACGGTCTCGGCCACCATGCGCTGCAGGCGGCGCGGCAGCTTGGCGATCTGGGTGTAGTTGGTGACCCGGCGCTTCAGGTTGCGCGCCTTGCCGACGTAGATCGCGTCGCCCTTGCGGTTCAGCATGCGGTAGACGCCGGGGCTGGCCGAGAGGGTCTTCACCGTGCCGGCGATGACCTGCACGCCCTGCGCCAAGCCTTCACCCAAGCCGGAAAGGTCGATGCCCTCGCCCTCGGCCCCGGGGTCGACGACGTAGGGTTCGGCTGGATCCTCCTCCATCCCCATGGCCGAGCGCTTGCCCCCGGCCGAGGGGTCCTTGGCCAGGCGCTTGGCCAGCAGGCGGTCGCCGGCGGTCTGCTTGGGGACCTTGGTCATCGGGTCGAGAGCTTGCGGGTCGGGTGTCGGGTCGTCATGCGGGCGTCGAAGAGGCCTATGTGGGGGCGCTCGGGGGCGCTGGGATACCATATTTGGGGCCGCCTGCCCGGCGTGCAAAGCCGGCGTGCGGGAAAGGTTGTTCCAGCCCCCCGAAGCTTAGGGGAGCGGCCCGGATTCTATCCACCAAAGCTGTGGATAAATCTGTGGCTATCCACCCCCCTCATTCGAAGCCCCTTAGGGAATTCTACATTTTTGTTAAGCTGCCTATTTTTTAGGCAAAAGAACTTAGTATGTTGATTTTCAATATGAAAAATCAAGTCAAGAATAAAGTTAACGATATCGACCTAAAAATGTCATCGACCAGAGGGCGATTTCAGCGCGTCTTCGACCCCCTGTGTAAAACTCCTTATTCGCGCGATCGGATTGGCTTCTGCGGCAATGGCTTAGCTGATTCGCCAACGGCTTAGCCGCCACTACGCCTGCGTGCAATCTCAACGCCAATGCCACCGATGTCCGCGTAGCGGTCGAGCTTCTCGATCCGCACCCGCGTTTCGCTCACCGGGTCGAAGCCGAAGCAGACTTCGGAGAGCTCTTCGGCCAGTGTCTCGAGCAGACGGAAGGTGGTTTCCAGGCAGTGGTTGCGCACCGCCTTGGCCAGGGAGCCGTAGTTCACCACCTCGTTGATGTTGTCGCGGCAGGGCGGCGGGTAGTCGACGGTCAGTTCGATGTTGATGCGCAGGCGCTGGCGCCGGGCCCGTTCCTCGTCGCTGACGCCGATACTGCAGGACAACGTCAGGTCACGGATCAGGATGCGCTGTGACAGCACCTCGGATTTGACGCGCTCGCCATCGGGGCGGGGTTGGGTGGTGGGCATCGGGCTCTCGTTCCGCCGGGCGGCCAGGACTGTTTGTGACGGGCCCTGGCCGCCGCGACTGCCAGGGAAGGTTTTCGGCAGTCATCCTAGGACTGCGTGGGCGCGGCCTCAACCGCCGGGGCCGGCGCGGCGCCGAAATGTGCCGCTTTGTGGGGATCGAACTGGATCCAGACGAAGGCCAGGTAGAGCAGCACGAAGACGGCGCCCTCCAGGCGGGTGATGTGCTTGCCGGTCAGCATCACCGGCACGGCGATCAGGGTTGCGGCGGCCAGGACCCAGATGTCGAAGTTGAGGATCTCCGGGGCCACGGTCACCGGGGTGATGACGAAGAGCGCGCCCAGGATCAGCAGGATGTTGAAGATGTTGGAGCCCAGCACGTTGCCCAGCGCCACCTCGGTATGGCCGCGGAAGGCCGCGACGATGGCGGTGGCCAGTTCCGGCAGGGAGGTGCCGAAGGCGACCAGCGTCAGGCCGATCACGGTCTCCGAGACCCCGGCGGCGCGGGCGATGGTGGAGGCCCCGCGCACCAGCAGTTCGGAGCCGCCGCCCAGGGCGACGACGCCGACGAGCACCAGGGCGAAGGCCACCCAGGCCGACTTCGGCGTGGCGCCCGCCTCCTCGATGGCCTCCAGGCCGGTCGAGGCTTCGTTGTAGCTGCGCTGCTCGACGCGGTAGCTGTAGGCGAGGTAGGCCACCAGCAGCACCAGCATCACCGCGCCGTGCACGAAGGACAGCTGCTGGGCGCAGGCCAGCAGGATGAAGACCGCGGTCGCCGCCACCATGGCCCCGGTGTCGCGCAGGATGCGCTTGGGCTCCCGCTCGATGGGGCAGAGCAGGGCGGCGAGCCCCAGGATCAGCAGGATGTTGGCAATGTTGGAGCCGACCACGTTGCCGACGCCGATGTCCGGCACGCCCTGCACGCCGGCGGTCAGGGTCACCACCAGTTCCGGCATGGAGGTCGCCAGGGCGACCACCGTCAGTCCGATGAGCAGCGGCGAAAGCCCGAAGCGCAGCGACAGGCCGACAGCCCCGCGCAGGAGGATCTCGCCACCGACGAACAGCAGGGCCAAACCACCTCCGGCTTGCAGGAATGCGAGTGCTGTCATGACCGGATGTGGGTACCAGGCTGGTTGAACGTCGATGATCTGCCGCCCGGCGTTCCGGTGAAGGGCGCGCGCCCTCGGAAAGCCGGTGGACCGCCGCGGCGGGCGGCACAATGGCCGAGCCGCCCTTAAATGTCGATCCCCGGCGGCTTTTTCAATGAGAGTCTCGGGAGGCAGACGCCCAAGAACGGGCGGCAGCGGCGCCGTCAGCCCTCCTCGCCGTCCTCCGCCTTGGCCGGGCGCAGCTTCAAAGCCGCGGAATTCATACAGTAGCGCTGGCCGGTCGGCTCCGGCCCGTCGGGAAAGACATGGCCGAGGTGGGCATCGCAGGCGGCGCAGAGCACCTCGGTGCGGCGCATCCAGAGGGTGCTGTCTTCCTTGGTTGCAACCGCCTGCTCGTCGACCGGGGCATAAAAGGACGGCCAGCCGGTGCCGGAGTCGTACTTGGTGGTCGAGGAGAACAGCGGCTCGCCGCAGACGACGCAGTGATAGGTGCCGGGCGTCTTGCAGTTGTGATAGCGCCCGGTGAAGGCGCGCTCGGTGCCGGCCTCCTGGGTGACGTAGAATTCCTCGCGGCTGAGAGCCCGGAGCAGTTCTTCGCGGCTCTTCTTCACCTTCGTGGTCATGGCCTCTGGTGTCCTTCGGCCGTCGGTCGCCGCTTGCCGGCGCCCGGCCTCGTTCGGGTTGCTGTCCTCCTACATCTCGGTCGGCGCTCCGCCTTTGGCAAGCCGTGCCGGCTCCGGGAGCCGCCCGTTAAGGCCATTTTTAGCCTTCTGCGGCAGATTTGTAATCGAAATGATTAGCGCAATGGTTGCTGAAATCCGGGGCCCGGTCGCAGGGGTTGCGGCGCGGGAGTGAGGTCGCTTTTGGGGGACGCTGTTGTTTGAGGACCTGTTGACCAATGCCCTCGACGCCATCTGGGTGATCGACGAAGAGGGCATCATCCGCTACGTGAACCCGGCCGCGGAGGCGCTCAGCGGCTATGACCGCAGCGAGCTGGTGGACCAGCCGCTGGCCAGGATTCTGCCGCCGGCCATCGCCGCCGTGCACAGCGACTACCTGCGGCGCTACCTGGAGGCCGGCCCCCAGTTCAACATCATGGGCTCGGTGCGCGAGTTCTCCATCATCGCGCGCGACGGCGAGGAGATCCCGGTCGGCCTGCGCGCCTTTGAGATTCCGCCGCCCGACGACAAGCGTTGCTTCGGCGCCATCATGCAGGACTATCGCCCGCGCCGGAAACTGGAGGCGGAGCGCGACGCCCTGCTGTCACGCCTCTCGGCGCAGGCGCTGTCCGACGAACTGACCGGGCTGCCCAACCGCCGCGCCTTCATGGACGAGTTGGACCGCGTGCTGGCCGCCATGCGCCGCCATGCCGCCCCCGCGTCGATCGCCGTGATCGACATCGACCACTTCAAGCATGTCAATGACACCTACGGGCACAGCGCCGGCGACGCGACGCTGCGGGCGCTGGCCGAGGTGCTGCGCGAGACGCTGCGCGGCGAGGATTTCCTGGCCCGCATCGGCGGCGAGGAGTTCGCCCTGGTGCTGCGCGCCGCCGACCTGGGCATCGCCGGGCGCATCGCCGAGCGCATGCGCGAGCGGGTCGCCCGGACGCCCATCGAACTGCCCGAGGGGCAGACGATCCACATCACCATCAGTATCGGCGTCGCGCCCTTTTCCTCGAACTGCAAGGACCAGGCCTGCCTCAAGGCCGCCGACAAGGCGCTCTACAAGGCCAAGAACGGCGGCCGCAACCGGGTCTGCCTCGCCTGCCGGGAGCAGGTGGCGAGCTGCGCCGCGGCGGCCGCGCTTTAGCCGCTCCCTTGCCTAGGGTCGCCGGCGCTTCAGCTTTTCAATGGTTTCGTGCAGGGCCGAAAGGAAGTCCGAGCGGTCGCGCTGGGAGAAGGGCCTGGGCCCGCCGGTCACCTGGCCGGCCTCGCGCAGCTCGGCCATGAGGTTGCGGCTGGCCAGCGCCATCCCGATGGAGCGGTCGGAGAAGCCCTTGCCGTTGGGCGCCAGCACCGCCGCCCCCGCTTTCACGCAGCGCGCCGCCAGTGGCACGTCCGAAGTAATCACCACGTCGCCCGGCCCGGCGCGCTCGGCGATCCAGTCGTCGGCGGCGTCGAAGCCGTCGCCCACCACCACCCGCTTGATCAGCGGATGGACGGGCAGGGCGATGATGTCGTTGGCCACCACCTGCACGGTCCAGCCGTGGCGCTCGGCGACCTTGTAGATCTCGGCCTTCACCGGGCAGGCGTCGGCGTCGACGAAAATCTGGCCGGAAGTTTCCTGCAGCGCGCTCAAGAAACCCCGCCTAGCGCCGCTTGCCGCGGTACTTGCCCCCGCCTCGCTTGGCGCGCGACTTGCTGGCGGCGCCGGCTTGGGCGATGCGGTCGGCGAAGCCACCTTCACCGGTCGGCATGCCCGGCTTGTCGAGGCCCAGCTCGTGGTCCTGCAGGCGCTTGATCTCGTCGCGCAGGCGCGCGGCCTCTTCGAACTCCAGGTCGGCGGCGGCCTCGCGCATGCGCTTTTCAAGATCGGCGATGTAGCTCTGCAGGTTGTGGCCGACCAGGTTCATGGCTTCGGCGTCGCCGGTCTTCACCGTCACGTGGTCGCGCTCGTAGACGCTCTCCAGGATGTCGGCGATCTGCTTCTTAATGGACTCCGGCGTGATGCCGTTGGCGGCGTTGTAGGCCTGCTGCTTCTCGCGGCGGCGGTTGGTCTCCTCCAGCGCCGCCATGAGGCTGTCGGTCATCTTGTCGGCGTAGAGCACTACGCGGCCGTCGACGTTGCGCGCCGCGCGGCCGATGGTCTGGATCAGCGAAGTGGTGGAGCGCAGGTAGCCCTCCTTGTCGGCGTCCAGGATGCAGACCAGGGCGCACTCGGGAATGTCCAAGCCCTCGCGCAGCAGGTTGATGCCGACCAGCACGTCGAAAACGCCGAGGCGCAGATCGCGGATGATCTCGATGCGCTCCAGGGTGTCCACGTCGGAGTGGATGTAGCGCACCCGCAGGCCCGCCTCGTGCAGGTATTCGGTCAGGTCCTCGGCCATGCGCTTGGTCAGCGTGGTGACCAGCGTTCGCAGGCCCTTCGCGGCCACGTCGCGGCACTCGGCGATCAGGTCGTCGACCTGGCTTTCGGTGGGGCGGATGATGCAGATCGGGTCGATCAGCCCGGTCGGGCGGATGACCTGCTCCACGAAGACGCCGCCGGTCTGCTTCAGCTCCCAGGGGCCGGGCGTCGCCGAGACGTAGACCGTCTGCGGGCGCATCTGCTCCCACTCCTCGAACTTCAGGGGACGGTTGTCGATGCACGACGGCAGGCGGAAGCCGTACTCGGCCAGGGTCGACTTGCGCGAGTAGTCGCCGCGGTACATGCCGTTCAGCTGGCCCACGGTGACGTGGCTCTCGTCGACGAACAGCAGCGCGTCTTCCGGCAGGTACTCGAAGAGGGTCGGGGGCGGCTCGCCCGGATTGCGCCCGGTGAGGTAGCGCGAGTAGTTCTCGATGCCGGCGCAGGAGCCCGTGGCCTCGATCATCTCCAGATCGAACATGGTGCGCTGCTCCAGGCGCTGGGCCTCCAGCAGCTTGCCCTGCTTGGTGAAGAGGTCGAGCTGGATCTTGAGGTCTTCTTTGATCTGCTTGGCGGCCTGCTGCAGGGTCGGGCGCGGCGTCACGTAGTGGCTGTTGGCGTAGACCTTGATGGCATCCAGGCTGTCGGTCTTGTCGCCGGTCAGCGGGTCGAACTCGTGGATCGTCTCGACCTCGTCGCCGAACAGGGTCAGGCGCCAGGCGCGGTCCTCGTAGTGGGCCGGGAAGATGTCGACGGTGTCGCCGCGCACCCGGAAGGTGCCGCGGTGGAAGGCGGTGTCGTTGCGCTTGTACTGCAGCTCGACCAGCTTCTTCAGCAGGTCGGCGCGGTTGACCTCCTGGCCCGACTTCACCTCCACCGTCATGGTGGCGTAGGTCTCCGGCGAGCCGATGCCGTAGATGCAGGACACCGAGGCGACGATGACCACGTCGCGGCGCTCGAAGATGGCGCGGGTCGCGGCGTGGCGCATGCGGTCGATCTGCTCGTTGATCGAGCTTTCCTTCTCGATGTAGGTGTCGCTGCGCGGGACGTAGGCCTCCGGCTGGTAGTAGTCGTAGTAGGAAACGAAGTATTCCACCGCGTTGTCGGGGAAGAAGGACTTCATCTCGGCGTAGAGCTGGGCGGCCAGGGTCTTGTTGGGCGCCAGCACCAGCGCCGGGCGCTGCACCTCGGTGATGACCTGGGCCGCGGTGAAGGTCTTGCCGGAGCCGGTGACCCCCAGCAGCACCTGGTCGCGCTCGCCCTCGCGCAGACCTGCGGTCAACTCCCTGATCGCCTGAGGCTGGTCGCCGGCCGGCGTATAGTCGGAGTCGATGCGAAAGGGCGTGCCCGCGGCGATATCCACAGGCTTGGCGGGAAAAGGGCTGAGAACCGGGTTCGACATGCCCCTTTATATGCGCTTCGCCCCGCCCGAGGCCAGGGGCGCGGCTTTGGTCCGGCGCAGACTTCCTGCCAACAGATGTCAGCAATGAAGGTGGTGGGATCGGATCTCGCGCGCGTCGTACCGCGATGTCGACGCCCCGGCCAGGAACACAACGCGACGACGCACCTGCAACGGCAGGCAGGGTGCATTCGCGGGACGTGCTGCGCGAAATAGTAGAGTTGCACTATTCGGCAGAAAACAGAATTCAATGATCTAAATCATTGACTTTTTAGAAAAGCTTTCAAGTACACGAAAATAAATACTTGACGAAAAGTCTATTAAGACTGGTTTTATTCCCAGCGTTTGGGGATAATGCGTAATCTTTGACTTGTCTATGCCTATGGGAAATTGAACCAATAAGCCAATTTGGGGAGGGGCTAAAGATGAGATCGTTGTCGTTTTCACCAGGAAAAATGGGAATGCTTGTCGCCGCGGTGCTGTTTCTTGCGCCGGCAGCGATCCTGGCCGCGGACAAGGAAGACGAGGAGTACCACCGGGACTACATCTACGGTGTTCCGGAAAATCCCACCGAGGCCTGGATACTTTCCTCCGGCGGGCGGCTCTACGACAATTGGATCAGTGCCTTGGATGCCGATAAGCCTGCGGGCACGCATCCGGCCTGGCCGGCGTCGAACAGCAAGGAGGGAGCCGTGACCTGGCGGTGCAAGTCCTGCCACGGATGGGACTATCGGGGTAAGGACGGCGCCTACGGCAAGGGTTCCTACAAGACCGGGATCACCGGCGTGCGGGGGTGGGCCGGGAAGGACCCAGAAGAGATTCACAAGATCCTGATGAACGGCACCCATGGCTTTACCCACGACATGATTCCGCTCGACGCCATGCAGCGGATTGCCGCTTTTGTCAGCCGTGGCCAAGTGGACTTGACCGCCTATATCGGCATGGACAAGTCGGTCAAGGGCGACGCCGCAAACGGCGCCGCCAAGTTCCAGACCATCTGCGCTTCCTGCCACGGCTTCGACGGCAGGGCGCTGGACTGGGGCGACAGCGAGAGCCCCGGTTTCGTCGGCACCGAAGCCAATGCGAATCCCTGGGAGGTTCTGCATAAGATCCGCTCCGGCCATCCAGGGGTCGAGATGGTATCGATGGCGGCTTTCCCGCTGGAAGATGCCTTGGACATTCTGGCCTACACCCAGACTCTGCCAGTGAAGTAGGTCTGCGACAGACGCTTCGGCGCAAACGTCCATCACCCGCATGGTCGCCGGGTGGTGGACGTTCGTGCCCTGCAGTGGCTGCCGGGTAAGAGCCCGCAGCAGTCAATGGCTGACCGCCACGCCGAAGTCGCTTACAGCAGCGGCGCGAAGAGCAGCAGCGCGGCGCCGAGGCCGACGGCCAGCAGCACGGCCAGGCAGGCACGCATCAGCCAGCGCCTGAGCGCCGAGCCGCGGGCCAGGGGCGCATCTCCGGCAAACTCCGCCGGATCAAACAGCATTCACGTCAGAGGCTTCCATCGGGGATACCTTCTCCGTCCTTGGTCCCCCCGAACTGGTTGATGATCAGCGCAGCCTCCCCCCGCGGCGCTGTGTCTTCTGCGGTCGCGGCGACGGCTTCCGCCGTCACCACATAGCGCAGCGGGCCGCCCGGCATGACGGCGTCAAAGGGATAGCAGGTGACCAGGCTGACCAGCGGCAGCGCCGCCGCGTGCCGCGCGAAGACCGGGTGGCGCACGTCGATCACCTCGTGGGCGCGCACGGTGAAGTCCCGCCACCGTCCCTGATCGTCCTGCAGGCGCAGGCGGCTGCCCGCGGCGAGCTCGCGCAGGAAGGCGAAGTGGGTGTCGCGGTGGCCGCTGAGGATGCGGTGGCCCAGGATCTCGGTGCCGGGCACCACGGCGGGGCCGAAGGCCAGGGTGCGCCCGCTGGCCCCGGCCAGCACGTAGAGATCGACGTCCAGCTCCGGCACCTGCAGGCGCGCCACCGGCCAGGTGTCCGCCCAGGGCCAGGGCTTCGCTTCCGCCTCGCCGGCCAGGGTCGCGGCCCAGGCCCGGTCCAGCAGGCGCTGGGCCAGCCAGGCCTTGGCGTGAATGGCGGCGGCCCCGCCCAGCTGCCACAGGCCGAGGGCCAGGGACAGCAGGGCGAGGCCCAGGAGGAAGCGATTGAGGGTGAAGGCCCTAACCACGCAGGCCGCCCTGCTTGCGGCGGCGCAGCACCAGGACGATCAGCGCCAGCGCCATGAAGAGGTAGGCGCCGCCGATGATGGCCATACGCTCGGCGGGTGTCGCCGTCTGAGGCAGCGTGACGAGCTGGCCGTCGGCGGCCTTGGCCTGCTGCAGGAAGTAGTCGGGCAGGGCGCGCGAGCGCATCTCCTGGGGCGCCTGCAGGGGTGCGCCGGCGGCCGGCTCCTCGCTGGGGGATGGGCCCTCGATGTTGCGGAGGATCGTCTCGCCGAACACCTTCTCCGCGTCCCAGCCGTGGGGCAGGTCGCGGGGGATTTCCGTGCTGTTCAGGTTCTCGTCCCGCGGCCGGGCGACGGCGTCGTCGACGGCGACCAGGGAGGTGTAGCGGGTCACCAGGCCGTGCTTCAGGGCGACGGCCAGGGCTTCGGCGCGGATCGCCGTCTGATCGACTGCCTGCCCGCCTGCATCGCGACCGCGGTAGAGGCCGTCCTCGATCTGCACCAGCTTGGCGCGGGCCCAGATCGAGGCGACGCCGGGGGCGGCCGTCAGGCCGGTGAGGGGCACGCGCTGCTGCCAGGCGCCCGTGGCGGCCTCGCCGGTGATCAGCAGCTGGCCGTCGAGCTGCGCCAGGTCGACGCCCTCCAGGCGGGCGGCGAAGGTCACCGGCTCGCCGGCGTAGAGGTCGGGCAGGGGCGTGGGATAGATCTCCAGGCGCTTGCCGGCGGAGAGCGGCCAGCCGACGCGGACGCCGGTCAGGGCCGGCTGCTCCAGCTTGGTCAGCAGGGCGTCGACGCGCTCGCCCACTTCGTCCAGGTCGCCGATATAGGTGAAGCTGCCGCGGCCCAGCTCGGCGGCCTTGCGCATGAAGTAGCTGTTGGGAGCCGAGCCGATGCCGACGGTGAAGAGACGGCTGTCGCCCAGACGTTCGGCGACCTGGGCGAAGAGCTCCGCCTCGTTGCTCACCGCCGCGTCGGTCAGGAAGACCACCTGGCGCAGATGGCCGTCTTCGGGCTGCTCGGCGAGCGCCAGCTCCAGGGCCGGGCGCATCTCGGTGCCGCCGTCGGCCTCCAGGGCGCTGACGTAGTGCCAGGCCTGGGCGACGTTGCCGACCGAGGCCGCCGCGGCGCGCGGGAAGAGGGCGTGGGTCTCGTTGTTGAACTGGATGACGTTGAAGCGGTCCTGCGGGTTCAGGCGCTTCAGGGCGGCGATGACCGCGGCCTTGGCCTGGTCGATGGAGGCGCCGTGCATGGAGCCGGAGGTGTCGATGACGAAGATCACCTCGCGCGGCCGGATGCTCTGCGGCCCCTGAATCTCCTGGGGAGCCGGCGCGGCGTCTTGTGTCGGCGGCACCATCATGACCAGCAGGTGGGTGTCGGCGCCGACCTGTTCGGCGAAGACGGCGGCCCGGGGCGCGGCGCTGGCCAGCGGCGTCCACTGCAGCACGAAGTCGCGGTCGGCGGGCACCTCTGCCTTTCCGTCGGGGCCGGGGCGCAGGGTGATGCTCTGCCGGCCGTCCTTCCCGCTCTCGACGACCACCGGGTGGTAGAGGCTCTTCACGCCTTCCAGCGGCACCCCGCCGTTGAGGTCGATGCGGAGCGACAGCGGGTTATGGGTCGTCTCGTCGATGTCCACCGGGCCGAAGAGGTCGCGCGGCTCTCCGGGGGCCGGCTGGCGCACCACGGCGGGAGAGGGCTGCGGCCCCCGCGGCGCCTCGGCGATGTCGGCCCTGGGAGCGGGGGTGTAGCGCGGCGCCACCACCATGGGGAAGCGCAGGGAGAAGACGCCGTTCTCGTAGGCGACGCTGTCCTGGAAGGCGATCTCCACGGTGATGTCCTCGCCGGGGCCGATGTTGGCGACGCTGGTGGCGAAGACGTTGGGGCGCTCGGCGCTGACTAGGCTGGCGCGCTGGCCGCTGTCCGCCGCCTCCTGGTAGACGCGCTTGGCTTCGGCCTTTTCCAGGATGCGGCCCTGGATCCGCCGCTCGCCGATGACCATGGTCAGGCGGTCGACGGCGGAGCGCTCGGGCAGCGGGAAGATATAGACGCCTTCCAGCCAGCGGTCGGTGGGGTTGTGGAAGACCTGGCGCACCGTCACCCGGTTCACCATGCCGTTGACCGCCATGTCCACGTCGGTCTTCAGGGTCGGCGCTTCCAGGGCTTTGCCCGCCTCGCCGCTGGGGAAGAAGAGGCCGGCGCGCAGTTCCTCCGGCTGGCTCTGAGCCGCTGCGGGCAGGCTGTGGACCGCCAGGGAGGCCAGCAGGACCAGGATCGCCAGGCCCAGGGTTCCGGCGATGACCAGGGCGTCGCGGAAGACGGCCCGGCCCAGCCGGGGCGGAAAGAGGCCGTGTGACGGTTGTGGCAGCAGGTCGTGTCGCATGTCTTGATCCCCCCAGGGAGGTGGCTATGTGGTGGGCTGGAGTGCCTTGTCGGATGTCTGTCCCAGGGGTATGAGGCGCGCCGAGCGTGGCGGCAGCGGACCGGGAATGAGGCGATTCCGTGATGCATTGAGATGGTTTTGGGGCAGCGGCGCGCCTCGGAGCCGCGGCCGGCCGGGAAGGGGTGGGGGATGTCCGGCGGAATCTGGGGCGAACAGGCCTGCCATGCGGCCTTGCCGGTTCCAATTGCGCCTTGAAGATTCTAAGTTGCCGCTGATCCGCCCGAGTGGCGGTTTTCTATGCAATCCGGGAGTTCATCCGATGTCCGTGATCGCGGAACGTTTGTCGCGAATCAAGCCCTCACCCACCATTGCCGTCACCACCAAGGCGGCGGAGCTGAAAGCCGCCGGTCGCGACGTGATCGGCCTCGGCGCCGGTGAGCCGGACTTCGATACCCCGGACAACATCAAGCAGGCCGCCATCAAGGCGATCGAGGCAGGCCAGACCAAGTACACCGCGGTCGACGGCACCCCGGCGCTGAAGCAGGCGATCTGCGACAAGTTCAAGCGCGAAAACGGCCTGGACTACACCCCGGCCGAGGTCACCGTGGGTACCGGCGGCAAGCAGGTGCTCTACAACGCCCTCATGGCGACCCTGAACCCGGGCGACGAGGTCATCATCCCGGCGCCCTACTGGGTGTCCTACCCGGACATGGTGCTGCTGGCCGAGGGCGAGCCGGTCAGCGTGCCCTGCGGCGCCAACCATAACTTCAAGCTGACGCCCGAGGCGCTGGAGCAGGCGATCACGCCCAAGACCCGCTGGATCATCCTCAACAGCCCCTCCAACCCGACCGGCGCGGCCTACACGGCTGAGGAGATGAAGGCGCTGACCGATGTGCTGCTGCGCCACGAGCACGTCTGGGTGATGACCGACGACATGTACGAGCACCTGGTCTACGACGGCTTCGAGTTCACGACCCCGGCCCAGGTCGAGCCCAGGCTGAAGGACCGCACCCTGACGGTGAACGGCGTCTCCAAGGCCTACGCCATGACCGGCTGGCGTATCGGCTACGCCGCCGGCCCGCAGGCCCTCATCAAGGCCATGGCCAAGATCCAGTCGCAGTCGACCTCCAATCCCTCCTCGATCAGCCAGGCCGCGGCGGTCGAGGCGCTGAACGGGACCCAGGACTTCATCGCCGAGCGGGCCGAGGCCTTCAAGGCGCGCCGCGACATGGTGGTCGAGATGCTGAACGACTGCCCGGGCATCCACTGCCACAAGCCGGAGGGCGCCTTCTACGTCTACCCCTCCTGCGCCGGCTGCATCGGCAAGAAGACGCCCGACGGCAAGGCCATCGAGAGCGACGAGGACTTCGTCACCTACCTGCTGGAGTCGGTCGGCGTCGCCGCGGTGCACGGCGAGGCCTTCGGCCTCTCGCCGCATTTCCGCGTCTCCTACGCCACCTCGACCGAGGCGCTGAAGGAAGCCTGCAGCCGCATCAAGCAGGCCTGCGAAGCCCTCACCGACTGATCAGGAGGGGCGTGCCCGTGCCGCTGGACGCCCTGCTCGACGACCACGACGGCCTGGCCCTGGCGGAACTGATCCGCCGGGGCGAGGTCTCTCCCCTGGAACTGCTGGAAGCCGTCATCGCCCGCATCGAGGCGCGCGACCCGGCGCTGGGCGCGGTGGTCCACCGCTTCTACGACGACGCGCGGGCGGAACTCGCGGCCCAGGTCCAGGAAGGGGGAACGCCGGAAGGCCCCTTCGCCGGGCTGCCCTTCCTGCTGAAGGACCTCTACAGCTTCCAGAAGGGCCGGCCCTGCGGCAACGGCAGCCGCTGGCTGAAGGACTACCGCGCCCCCTTCGACGACCCCATGGCGGCGCGCTGGCGCGCGGCGGGGCTGACCGTCGTGGGCAAGACCGCGACCGCCGAATTCGGCCTCAACGTCACCACCGAGACCCGCCAGCACGGCGCGACACGCAACCCCTGGAACCCCGACTATTCGTCTGGCGGCTCCAGCGGCGGCGCTGGCGCGGCGGTCGCCGCCGGCATGGTTCCGCTGGCCCATGCCTCCGACGGCGGCGGCTCGATCCGCATCCCGGCCTCCTGCTGTGGTCTCTTCGGCCTGAAGCCCAGCCGCGGGCGCAACTTCACCAGCGACGCCTGGGCGGGCCTGGGCGTTTTTCACGCCATCACCCGCAGCGTGCGGGATTCGGCGGCGCTGCTGGACGCGACCTGCGGTCCGCCGCGCCACCACCCCTATTGCCTGCCGAAACCGGAGACGCCCTTCCTGGCGTCGCTCAAGGGCGATCCCGGCCGCCTGCGTATCGCCTGGAGCGCCAGGACCCCGGCGGACGTCGACCTGCATCCGCAGTGCCGTGCGGCGGTGGACGCGGCCGCGGCCCTGGCGGCTGACTTCGGCCATGCGGTTGAGGAGGCGGCGCCGGAGGTCGACCATGCGAAGCTGCGCGAGGCCATGGTGACCATCGTCGCCGCCAACATGGCCGACACCCTGTCGCCGGGAAATCCGTGGCGCCCCGAAGGCGCGCGCCGCGAGGACGTCGAGACGCAGACCTGGATCTTCGCGGAACGCGGCAGGCAGGTGAGCTCGGCCCAGTACCTGCGGGCCGTAACCGCCGTCCGTGAGATCGGCTTCGGTCTGGCCCGCTTCTTCCAGCGCTTTGACGTGTTGCTGACGCCGACCATGGCGGCCCCGCCGCCCCGCATCGGGCTGCTCGACACCATGGTCGACGACTTTGATGCCTTCGGCCGCAAGGTGCAGCCCTATGTGGCCTTCACCCAGATGTTCAACATGTCGGGCCAGCCGGCGGCCTCCCTGCCGCTGCACTGGACCCCGGAGGGCCTGCCGGTCGGGGTCCAGATCGCCGGGCGGGTCGGGGAAGAGGCCACGCTGCTGGCCCTGGCGGCCCAGTTCGAGCAGGCCCGGCCCTGGTTCGACCGCCGGCCGCCGCTCTAGACGGACCGGTTTCTACCCATCCGCGATCGCCCCTGGAACGATACCTGCCCCAGGTTTCTAAAACCGGAGCGGGTGCCACAGTGGCCTTTTCCACCTAAAGGGATGATCGCTTATGGATTTTTACTATTTTCTAAGGGGATTTGGCGAGGATCGCGCTAACCAAGACCGCCTCTTTTCCTACCGGCGGTGACAAACAACGCTGTCAGCGAGAGTGAGCAATGAACCCCTTTGCTGCCGTCAAGAGCGTCAAGCTCACGACGAAGACGATGGTCCTGACCATCGCCCTCATCATCGTGGCCGCCGCCGCCTGCGCAACCGCCGCCGTTTTCGCCATCCAGGGCGAGATCCGCCAGCAGGTGGTCGAGCGCCAGTCCGCCAGCCTGCGCATCGCCGCGGACATCTTCGCCCAGAATCACAGCTCGCTGGAGGTGACCAGGAAGGGCCAGGAGATCGAGCGTCTCGTCATCCAGAAAATTCCGATCTTCCTGAGCCACGACATGATCGACCGCATCGGTTATCTGACCGGTGAGACCGCGACGGTCTTCATCTGGGACGAGGAGAGCAAGGATTTCTGGCGGCGCACCACCAACATCAAGAAGGACGGCGGCAGCCGTGCCGTGGGCACGCCGCTGGGCCAGAAGGGCGCGGTCTACCCGGTCATCATGAAGGGCGAGACCTTCCGCGGCGAGGCCATCATCCTGGGCAAGGCCTACTACACCATCTACGAGCCGATCTTTGACACCAACGGCAAGGTCATCGGCATCCTCTACGCCGGCGTGCTGAAGTCCAACGTCAACGCGATCCTCGACAAGCTGACCAACCGGCTGGCCATCACCGCCGGCATCACCATCCTGGTGACCGCGCTGATCGCCTTCTTCATGTTCCGCATGCTGCTGCGTCCGCTGCCGCGCCTCTCCGAGGTGATGAACCGCCTGGCCCACGACGACACCAACGTCGAGGTGGCCTACCAGAAGCAGGGCGACGAGATCGGCGACATGGCCCGCGCGGTCCAGGTGTTCAAGGAGAACGCCCTGGAGAAGCGCCGCCTGGAGCAGGAGCGGGCTGAGCAGGAGAAGCGGGCCGCCGCGGAGAAGCGCGAGGCCATGAACGCCCTGGCCAACGAGTTCGAACAGTCGGTCGCCCACAAGGTGACCTCGGTGCTGGACGCCGCCGAGCATCTCGACGCCTCCACCGCGCAGGTGCGCAACCTCGCCAGCCAGACCAGTGAGAAGAGCACCCAGGTTAGCGGAGCCGCCGAGGGCGCCAGCGGCAACGTCGACAGTGTTGCCGCCGCGGCCGAGGAGATGTCGGCCTCGATCTCGGAGATCGCCCGCCGCGCCAGCGAGTCGGCCAAGATCGCCGCCGGGGCGGTGAAGGAAGCCGATTCCACCAACGAGACGGTGCAGTCGCTCGACACCGCCGCGCAGAAGATCGGTGACGTGGTGAAGCTGATCAACGAGATCGCCGAGCAGACCAACCTGCTGGCCCTCAACGCCACCATCGAGGCGGCGCGCGCCGGGGAAGCCGGCAAGGGCTTCGCCGTGGTGGCCAACGAGGTCAAGACCCTGGCCTCCCAGACCACCAAGGCGACGGAGGAGATTTCCGGTCAGATCAACGCCATGCAGCAGGCGACCTCGGAGGCGGTTTCCGCCATCGCCGGCATCCGCGGCGTGATCGGCCAGGTCAACGAGTCGACCACCGCCATCGCTTCCGCGGTGGAGCAGCAGAACGCGGCCACGCAGGAGATCGGCCGCAACGTGGAATCGGCGGCCAGCGACACCTCGCGGGTGTCGACGACCATTGCCGAGGTTCGCTCCGCCTCGGAGCAGACCATGACCGCCATCCAGCAGGCCGTCAGCGCCATCGAGGGCCTGAACGGCGACGCCAACGACCTGAAGCAGCAGGTCGGGGCCTTCCTGGAGAAGGTGCGCCAAAGTGCCTAGGGGCAGTGCCTGACCGGCACGCCTGAAGCTTAAGTCCTGGCGTGACAGACGAAGGGGCGGCTCCCAGGAGCCGCCCCTTCTTGCTGCTGGGGAGCCGGCCAGAACAATGTCCGTGGTTTGACAGGAGAGCTTTGCCCTAGAGTGCCGCCCGGAACTGCCGGCGGAGAGAGTGATGTACAGGCTTTATTGGGCGCCCAGCACCGGCGCCTTCGCGCCCGATGTGGTGCTGACGCTGACCGGGGCGCCCTTCGAACGCCAAAGGGTCGACTACGACGGCAAGGAGCATCAGGGCGCGGCCTATCGGAAGCTGAATCCGATGGGCCAGATTCCGCTGCTGCAGCTGCCCGACGGCGCGGCGATCACCGAGTCGGCGGCCATGGTGCTGCACCTCGTCGAGCGCTTTCCCGAGGCGAAGCTGGCGCCCGCCGCCGGCAGCACGGCGCGGGCGGTCTTCGACCGCTGGCTGGTGTTCCTGGCGGTGAACGTCTACGGCGCCATCCTGCGCTGGTACTATTCCGAACGCTTTACCACCGATCCCGCCGGCGCCGAGGGAGTCCGGCAGGCGGCCGATCGCGATCTGGAGCGCCTCTTCGCGATCCTCGAGGCGCAGCTCGATCCCGGCCCCTTCCTGCTCGGCGAGGCCTTCGGCGCCGCCGACATCTACCTGATGATGCTGGTCGACTGGTATCCGCCGGCCCGGGCGTTGCCGCGCGTCGGACGACTCTGCGCGGGCCTGAAGGAAGAACCGCGCATCGCCGAGGTGCGGAAGCTGTATCAGTTGGACTGAGGGCCGGGCGGGGCCGCCTATCGCAGCCGTCCGACCTCAGGCGGCCAGGCGCTCGGAAAGGCCCGCCTGGGGGTCGAGCCCCAGCATGAGGTTCATGTTCTGCACCGCCGCGCCGGAGGCGCCCTTGCCCAGGTTGTCCAGCACCGCGGCCAGCAGCGCCTGGTCGCCGGCGGCGTTGCCGAAGACGTGCAGGCGCATGTCGTTGGTGCCGTTCAGACCCTCCGGGTCCAGGCCCTCCTGGCTCGCGCTTTCCTCGGCTGGGGCGACGCTGACGAAGTCCGTGCCGGCGTAGTGCCCGGCCAGCAGGGCGCGCAGGTCGTCAGGGGAGGGCTTGCCGGGCAGCGCCCAGAGCTGCAGCGGCACCTGCACCAGCATGCCCTTGTAGTAGTTGCCCACGGCCGGCACGAAGAGCGGCGCCTGCGCCAGCCCGGCGTGCGCCTGCATCTCCGGCAGGTGCTTGTGGGCGAGGCTCAGGGCATAGGCGCGGTAGGCGTTGGCCAGGTGGTCGGGCGCGCCGGCTTCCTCGTAGCGCCGGATCAGGTTCTTGCCGCCGCCGGAATAGCCGGAGACCGCGTTGACGGTGACCGGGAAATCCCGGGGCAGCACGCCGGCGTCGATCAGCGGGCGCAGCACGGCGACGGCGCCGGTGGGATAGCAGCCGGGGTTGCTGACCCGCTTGGAGGCGGCCACCTTGGCGGCCTGCGCCGCGTCCAGCTCCGGAAAGCCGTAGATCCAGTCGGGATCGGTGCGGTAGGCGGTGCTGGCGTCGATGACCCGGGTTTCCGGGTTGTCGATCAGGCGGACAGCTTCGCGCGCCGCGTCGTCGGGCAGGCAGAGAATGGCCAGGTCGGCGGCGTTGAGGGCGCGCGCGCGGGCGGCCGGGTCCTTGCGCTCGTCATCGGCCAGGCGGATCAGGCGCACGTCGGCACGCGCCTCCAGGCGCGCCCGGATCTGAAGTCCCGTGGTGCCTGCTTCGCCGTCGATGAATACCTGCGCGGTCATGTCCCTGGTCCCGTCATGTCCTACTCGCGGTTGACTTCAATCCAGCCACACCAAAACGGCCCCACCGCCCATCGCGGAGGGCACCGTCTCGAAGGCTCGATTGCCAAGCCATATTATTCGGCCTTGTGGTCGGGAAGTCACTGAAATTCCGTGACACCGGCCACCGCCGCCCGGAATTGCCCCGCTTTTTGGTTGCCAGCTTGGCGCCTTCTTTGAAACCATAGGCCTACATAAGGTCTGAAATGGGTCCAGGCGGGCCCCTTTAGCCCATCCACAACAAGGACAGTTCGCCCCAGGTCTCACATGGGGAAACGCATGGTCCGGTCCCTCATGGAGCCACCCCCCGGGGCGACGGGGAGGAAACCATGACGTCCAGATCGGTATCGGCGGCGCGCTGCGCCGCCATCGTGGGACCCTATACCAGCGGCAAGACCACCCTGCTGGAAGCCCTGCTCCTGCAAACCGGAGCCATCCACCGCAAGGGCTCCGTCATCGAAGGCAACAGCGTCGGGGATTCCGTCCCCGAAGCTCGCGACCGCCAGATGACCACCGAGCCCAACTTCGCGCACTGCAGCTACCTCGACGAAACCTGGTCCTTCATCGACTGCCCCGGCTCCATCGAACTGGCGCAGGACACCCACTCCGTCCTCATGGGTGTCGACGTCGCCGTGGTCGTGGCCTCGCCGGAACCCGAGCGCGCCCTGACCCTGGCGCCGATCTTCAAGTTTCTCGATGACTACCAGATCCCGCACATCCTCTTCGTCAACAAGATGGACAAGGCGACGCTGCGTGTGCGCGACTTGCTGGAGTCCCTGCAGTCGGTCTCCGACCGGCCGCTGGTGCTGCGCCAGGTGCCGATCCGCGAGGGCGAGGAGGTCACCGGCTTCGTCGACCTGGTGAGCGAGCGGGCCTGGCGCTACAACCTCGACAAGCAGTCCGACCTGATCGAGATGCCCGAGCAGGTGAAGGACCGCGAGGCCGAGGCGCGTCAGGAACTGCTGGAGTCCCTGGCCGACTACGACGACGGCCTGCTTGAGCAGCTGCTCGAGGACAAGGTGCCGCCCTCCGACGAGATCTACGACCAGATCGCCAAGGACCTGGCGGGCGACCTCATCGTGCCGGTGCTCTTCGGCTCCGCCGAGCAGGGCCACGGCATCACCCGCCTGCTCAAGGCGCTGCGCCACGAGACGCCCGACCCGGCGCTGACCGCCGCGCGCCTCGGCGTGCCGGAAGGCTCCACCCTGGCGGCCAGCGTGATCCGCACCTACCACCAGTCGCATACCGGCAAGATGTCGGTGGCGCGCATCTGGCGCGGCGGCGTGAAGGACGGCGACACCCTGGGCGACGACCGTCTCTCCGGCCTCTACCACCTGATGGGCGGCGAAACGCGGAAGATCGACAGCGCCGGTCTCGGCGAGCTGGTTGCCCTGGGCCGCATGGAGAGCCTGCAGACGGGCGATCTCCTGACCGAGAACGGCCGCCAGCCCGATGCCGGGCTGCTGTGGCCGGAGGTGCCCAAGCCGGTCTTCAGCCTCGCCATCCGTCCGCACAACCGCCAGGACGAAGTGAAACTGACGGCCAGCCTCGCCAAGCTGATCGAGGAGGACCCCTCGCTGGTGCTGGAGCACAACGACGACACCAACGAGATGCTGCTGCGCGGCCAGGGCGACATCCACCTGAAGCTGGCGGTCGACCGCCTGAAGAACCGCTACAACGTGGAGGTCGACGCGGCGCGTCCGCAGACCGCCTACAAGGAGACCATCCGCAAGGGCACCAAGCAGCACTCGCGCTTCAAGCGCCAGACCGGCGGCCACGGCCAGTTCGGCGACGTGCAGGTGGAGATCAATCCCCTGCCGCGCGGCAAGGGTTTCGAGTTCGTCGACAAGGTGGTCGGCGGCTCGGTCCCGCGCCAGTACATCGGCGCCGTCGAGCACGGGGCCAAGGAGTACCTTTCGCGCGGTCCGCTGGGCTTCCCCGTGGTCGACGTCTCGGTGACGCTTTTCGACGGCCAGCATCACTCGGTCGACTCCTCCGATCAGGCCTTCAAGACCGTCGGCCGCCTGGCCATGGCCGAGGGCATGCCGAACTGCGAGCCGGTGCTGCTGGAGCCGATCTACGAGGTCACCATCTCGGTGCCCAACGAGTTCACCAACAAGGTGCACTCGCTGGTCTCGGGACGGCGCGGCCAGATCCTCGGCTTCGAGATGCAGGCCGACTGGAAAGGCTGGGACGCCCTGAAGTGCCACCTGCCCGAGGCCGAGTTGCAGGACCTCATCATCGAGCTGCGCTCGCTCACCGTGGGGGTCGGCAGTTTCGACTGGCGCTTTGACCACCTGCAGGAACTGACCGGCAAGCTGGCCGAGCAGGTCATCGCCCAGCGCCAGGACGGCGGGGCCTGACGGGGTGAAAGAACCCGCCCCGCGGCGCCTTCCCAGGGCCCGCGGGGCGGGTTGTCTTTTCGAGAGGGTTAAGCCGGGACCGCCAGCGGCGTGCCGACGGCCACCGCTTTCTCGGCCACCGCGGCGTCCTTCACGGCGCCCTTGGGCGGCAGGGTGAAGCTGACCTTGGTGCCTTCGCCGAGGATGCTCTCCAGGATGAAGCTGCCGCCGTGCATCTCGACCAGCGACTTGGCGATGGGCAGGCCCAGCCCGGTGCCGCCGAAGCGGCGGGCATAGGTGGTCTCCACCTGGCCGAAGGGGGTCAGCACCTTCTCGATATCTCCCGGCTGGATGCCGATGCCGGTGTCGGCGACGGTGAACTGCAAGGCGCCCTCGGCCGTGACGCCCAGCCACACGCTGATGCGGCCGCCCTGGGGGGTGAACTTCACGGCGTTGGAGAGCAGGTTAAGGAGCACTTGCTTGATGCGGCGCTCGTCGCCGAAAGCGGGCGGCAGGTCGCTGGCGATGTTGGAGATCAACTCCACGTCGTCGCCTTCCGCCTGCTTCTCGACCAGGCGCAGGCAGCTTTCCAGCAGGTGGACGGCGTCGAATTCCCCGCGGTCCAGGGGCATCTCACCGGCTTCGACCTTCGACATGTCGAGCACGTCGTCGACGATGTTCAGCAGGTGGCGGCCGGAAGACCAGATGCTGTCGGCGTACTCGCGCCGGGTTTCGTCGCTGTTGGTGCCGGGCATCTGCGACTTGAGAATCTCGGAGAATCCGAGGATTGCGTTCAGGGGCGTGCGCAGCTCGTGGCTCATGGTGGCCAGGAACTCCGACTTCAGCCGGTTGGATTCCTCGGCGCGGGCGGCGGCGCGGGCCAGGTCCAGGTTCTTCACGTAGTGCCGCTTGGTCTGCCGCTCGCTGCGCCAGACGCCCAGGATCAGCAGCAGGTAGAGCAGCAGGAAGGTGCCGCCGACCACGACCTGCAGGACGAACTGGCGACGATGGATCGTGGCCAGCAGGTCGGTGACGTCGTAGTAGACCTCGAAGACGCCTTCGATGCTGCCGGAGGCGGAGATGATCGGCACATAGCTGGCCAGCACGTCGCGGTTCTCGACCGTCCGCTCTAAGCCGCTGAAGCTGTCGCGGTGGGTCAGCTCGCTGGCCCGGTGGCCGGTGCGCGCCGAGAGGAACCCGTCGTTGGAGCTCTTGTCCTCGCCGATCTGCGCCAGCTCGGTGGAGAAGACGGTGAGGCCGTTCTGGTCGTAGATCTTGATCTTCAGGATCGACAGCCCGCGCATTCTCGTCAGCAGGCTCTTTTGAATGGCCAGGGTCTCCGGGTGCCGGCGGATCGCTTCCGGGGTGAGGAAGTGCGCCGTGGTCAAGAAGCCGGCATGGGCGTCCCAGACCACGTTGGAGAAGATCTGTGCCACCGCGATGTTGCTGCGCTCGGCCATGGCGTTCAGGTCGTCGCTCGCAATCTGCTTGTACATGCTGATCAGCAGCATGCTGGCGGCGATCACGACGAGCCCGGCAAAGAGCGCGAATCGCTTAGTGAGAGAAAGAGACAGATCCGCCATGGCGGTTGGTGGCCCCCGAGAGCTCCCAGTAACAAAATTACACGAAAATCCACTGCTCCTTCATTGCTGGATAGCAAACGGCTCTTTCGAATTCATTAACCGTGACGAGAATCCTGGGGGCGATATTCGCGCGCCCTCGGGGGCTCGGGCGGAACCGGCTCGTCAGGTGCGGTTTTCCGGGCCTGGCGGCCCCGCCCACGGCGGCCTCGCGTTTAGTTGAATTGTCGCCTTCCCGCGGTCGCGCTACCTCCTTTGTCAGTGTCGCAGACCCGAGGCAGCTGAAGGGAGCGGTCATCGCATGCTGATTCGCATAAAGCAGGGGTGGGAAATCCCCGAATCCCAGGTGACCCCTGAGAGCGTGTTCCACGATCGCCGGCGCCTGCTGAAGGCCGCGGCGGCGGGCCCCGTTCTGCTGGGCGCCGCCGGCCTGCTGGCGGCTTGTGACGACACGCCGGCCCAGGCCGCCGCCGGCGAGGACCCCTCGGCCAAGCTCTACCCCGTGGGCCGCAATCCCGAATACATGCTGGACCGGCCGATCACCGACGAGAGCCTGGCCACGACCTACAACAACTACTACGAGTTCGGCTCCTCCAAGAACATCTGGCAGAAGGCCCAGGAACTGCCGATCCGGCCCTGGACCGTCGCTCTGGACGGCATGGTCGAGCAGCCCATGGAGATCGGCATCGACGACCTCTTGGCCAAGATGCCGCTGGAAGAGCGGGTCTACCGCCACCGCTGCGTCGAGGCCTGGTCCATGGCGGTGCCCTACAGCGGCTTCCCCCTGAAGGCGCTGATCGATCTCGCGAAGCCGCTGTCCTCGGCCAAGTACGTGAAGATGACCACCTTCCAGGACCCGGACACGGCCGGCGGCCAGCGCGCCGCCTGGTACCCCTGGCCCTACGTGGAGGGCCTGACCATGGCCGAGGCGCGCCACCACCTGGCCTTCATCGCCACCGGCCTCTACGGCAAGCCGATCCCCAAGCAGAACGGCGCGCCGCTGCGCCTGGCGGTGCCCTGGAAGTACGGCTTCAAGCACATCAAGGGCATCGTGCGCTTCGAGTTCACCGACGAGCGGCCGAAGTCCTTCTGGGAAGTCATCCAGGGCAGCGAGTACGGCTTCTGGGCCAACGTGAACCCGGAGGTGCCGCATCCGCGCTGGAGCCAGGCGACCGAGCGGGTGCTGGGCCTCAACGAGCGGGTGCCGACCCTGCTCTACAACGGCTACGCCGAATACGTGGCCGACCTCTACAAGGGCATGGAAGATAAAGAGAACATCTTCATGTAGGGCCCGGCCTCATATCGGGGCCCGCCCTCGGAGTTCCTCCAGCACGCCTTTTCGAGGCCCGTGATCCCGCGTCAGCGGGGCCACGGGCTTTTTTGCCGGCCGCCGCGGCGGCCAAAAAAAAACCGGGCCACGAAGGCCCGGCAAGTTGAACAGGGAGGCTTCACGTCTGGGAGACGTAGGACCTAAAGAGGCCCTTCTCCGAGCGGGGGGCGCTCGGAACAGTCGTCCGGCGGGGGGCCGGAGAACTCGCGGGATGCTGCGTCGCAACATCCGATGACCTGAAGATAAGGATTTGAGTTTCTTTTACTACATACATTCGGGCAGTGGTGATATGCGGGGGCTGCATAGCTGGTTAAGTATATGATGTTTATATGAAAAATGCCTCCGCGACCCCCCTCGAATTAGCCCTTAAGTATGACACCGGGGTGGTGTGGAATAACACTCAGAAGTTGGATTCGGCAACCTTACGTAGCAGGAAGTCCCGGAAAACCGAGATCCGCTTGGAGCGCCGCATCTCTTCCGCATAGACGAAATAGGCGTCGAACTGCGGGCCGGAAAGCTCCGGCAGTACCTGCACCAGGTCCGGATTGGCCGCGGCCATGAACTCCGGCAGGGCGCCGATGCCGGCCCCCGACTGCACCGCCTTCATGACGCCGTAGACGTTGTTCACGGTCATCGCCGGGCGGCGCAGCTGGCCATCCTTGTAGCCGACGCGCAGCAGCCAGTTCACGTCCGGCACCGGCGGGCGCACGTCCTCGCCGTAGACCACGATGCGGTGGTTATCCAGGTCCTTGGCGGCCTGCGGCACGCCGTGCTTCTTGATGTAGCCGGCCGCCGCGTAGACGTGCATGTGCACCGTCATGAGGTGACGCTGGATCAGGTCGGCCTGCCGGGGCGGCGAGAAGCGCACCGCCAGGTCCGCCTCGCGCATGGAGAGGTCGACCTCGCGGTCGAGCAGCAGCAGGTGGCACTCGATCTCCGGATAGACCTCGATGAACTCGTGCATGCGCGCCGCCAGCCAGTGGGAGCCGAAGGCCACGGTGGTGGTGATCTTCAGCGGCCCCTTGGGGCGGTCCTTGCTCTCGGTGAGCTGGGCCTCGGTCATGGCCAGCTTGCCGAAGACCTCGTGGGCGGTGCGGTACAGCAGCTCGCCCTGCTCGGTGAGGATCAGGCCGCGGGCGTGGCGGTGGAACAGCGGCACCTTGAGGCTGTCCTCCAGGGCCGAGATCTGCCGGCTCACCGCCGACTGGCTGAGATTCAGCAGTTCGCCGGCATGGGTGAAGCTGCCGGCCTCCGCCACCGCGTGGAAGATGCGCAGCTTGTCCCAATCCATAATGGTGGCCCCGAGGCCCCGCTTCTGGGGCAGGCCAACATCGTCCAACATGATCGCCTCCTGGGGCGGGTCGGCGGCGGGCGAAGCCGCGCCCGATTCCCGCCACTGCGGCGGGGTTTATGAAGAAATACTGCTCTTGCGGCCGGGAAAACCCCCGAGATACCGCGAATCAGTATAGGTCAGTGGGGTTAAGGAGGCTATTCCGCAGCTTTACTGGCGGAATCCTCCTGTTCGGCGAGGAATTTTTCCGCTTCCAGGGCCGCCATGCAACCCATTCCGGCGGCGGTGATGGCCTGGCGGAAGATCTTGTCGACGCAGTCGCCGGCGGCATAGACGCCGGGAACCGAGGTGCGGGTGCCGCCGGCCTGGGCCAGGATGTAGCCCTCGTCGTCCAGATCCACCGCGCCGCGAAACACCTTGGTCGCCGGGTCGTGGCCGATGGCGATGAAGACGCCTTCGCAAGATACCTCGCTGGTCTCGCCGGTCTGGGTGTTCTTCAGGCGCACCCCCTCGACCCCGTCCAGGGGGCCGTCGCCGCCCAGGATGTCGTCGATGACGGCGTTCCAGCGCACCTCGATCTTGGGGTGCCGGAACAGCCGGTCCTGGCCGATCTTCTCGGCGCGCAGGGCGTCGCGGCGGTGGACCAGGGTCACCTTGGAGCAGATATTGGCCAAGTAGAGCGCCTCCTCCACGGCGGTGTTGCCGCCGCCGACCACCACCACTTCCTTGTCGCGGTAGAAGAAACCGTCGCAGGTGGCGCAGGCGGAAACGCCGCGGCCGTTGAACTTCTGCTCGCCGGGGATGCCCAGCCAGCGCGCCTGGGCGCCGGTGGCGATGACCACGGCGTCGGCGGTGTAGGTGGTGCCGCTGTCGCCCTTCATGACGAAGGGGCGGCGCGAGAAATCCACCTCGTTGATGATGTCGGAGACGATCTCCGTGCCGACGTGCTCGGCCTGCTTCTGCATCTGCTCCATCAGCCAGGGGCCCTGGATGACGTCGGCGAAGCCCGGGTAGTTCTCCACGTCGGTGGTGATGGTCATCTGCCCGCCCGGCTGCAGCCCCTGGACCAGCAAGGGTTTCAGGTTGGCGCGCGCGGTGTAGATCGCGGCGGTCAGGCCGGCGGCGCCGGAACCGATGATGAAGACCTTGCTGTGGCGGGTGTCGGCCATGTCGGGGGGACTCCAGACTCGAGTTTGTCTTTGGAAAATAGAGACGCCGGCAGGGGGTCGCAAGGCGGCGAAACGTCGCTTTCTGTGGATGATCCGTCCGGCGGAGCGAGGGCGCGGGCGGGGGCCCCGCGCGGCGCGCAGGGCAGGGTTCGACATAAAACAAATGTAGAATGTGGTCCTTGTGTATAATCTGGGCTCTGCGGCAACCCCACCACACGGATTTGACCCCATGTTCCCTGCAGGACGGCGCGGCCCCGGCCGGGCGCGCGCATAACGGTGACCGACGGTTCTCCGGCGCCCGGGAGCCTGCCTCCCGACCCGCCCGCGAGCGGTCCGGCCTGGCGGCTTTTCAAGCCCAAGCTCATCACCGTCCTGAAGGAGGGCTACGGCTGGGGGCACCTGCGCGCCGACGCCGTGGCCGGCCTGACGGTGGCGGTGGTGGCCCTGCCGCTGGCCATGGCGCTGGCCATCGCGTCGGGCGCGCCGCCGGACAAGGGCCTGGTGACGGCGGTGGTCGCCGGCTTCCTGATTTCCCTGCTGGGCGGCAGCCGCTTCCAGATCGGCGGGCCGACCGGCGCCTTCGTGGTGGTGGTCTTCAACGTCATCGCCCAGCACGGCTACGACGGCCTGCTGCTGGCCACCCTCATGGCCGGGGCCATGCTGGTGGTGGCCGGCCTGCTGCGCTTCGGCACCTGGATCAAGTACATCCCGGAACCGGTGGTGACCGGCTTCACCGCCGGCATCGCCGTCATCATCTTCTCCAGCCAGCTGAAGGACCTCTTCGGCCTGTCGCTCGCCGAGGTGCCGGCCGAGTTCCTGCCCAAGCTGAAGGCGCTCTGGGCGGCGCGCGACACCCTCGACCCGGCGACCTTCGCCGTGGCCGCGACGGCGCTGGCCGCCATCCTGCTGCTGCGGCGCTATGCCCCCAAGGTGCCGGCCCTGCTGGTGGCGGTGGTCGGCGCCTCGCTCGCGGTTTGGGGCCTGGGCCTGCCGGTGGAGACCATCGGCTCGCGCTTCGGGGAGATCTCCTCCAGCCTGCCGCTGCCGCAGCTGCCGGCCTTCAGCCTGCGCCAGGCCGTCGAGGTGCTGCCTTCCGCCTTCACCATCGCCTTCCTGGCCGGTATCGAGAGCCTGCTCTCGGCCATGGTGGCCGACGGCATGACCGGGGCGCGCCACCGCTCCAACTGCGAGCTGGTGGCCCAGGGCGTGGCCAACGCCGCCTCGGCCTGCTTTGCCGGCCTGCCGGCCACCGGCGCCATCGCGCGCACGGCCACCAACATCCGCTCGGGCGCGCGCTCGCCGATCTCCGGCATGCTGCACGCGGTCTTCCTGCTGGTCTTCATGCTGGTCGCCGCGCCGCTGGCCGCCTACGTGCCGCTGGCCAGCCTCGCCGCGGTGCTGGTCATCGTCGCCTGGAACATGAGCGAGATCGACAAGTTCCGCCACCTGATGAGCGCGCCGCCGGGCGACGCCGTGGTGCTGCTGGTGACTTTTTCGCTGACCGTCATGGTCGACCTGACCGTGGCCATCGAGGTCGGCGTGGTCATGGCCGCGGTGCTCTTCATGCACCGCATGGCCCAGGTGGTGCAGGTGGAGAAGGGTGTCGGCTTCCTGCAGGGCGACGTCGACGACGCGCAGATCCCGGCCCTCGACTACGCCTTCCAGACGCTGCCGGCGGGGGTGGAGATGTTCAGCTTGCGCGGGCCGCTGTTCTTCGGTGCCGCGCGCAGCCTGCGTGACGCGCTGGAGGCCATGCCGGTGCCGCCCAAGGTCTTCATCCTGCGCATGCGCAACGTGCCGATGATCGACTCCTCCGGCGTCGCCGCCCTCTCCGACTTCATGCGCCGCTGCCGCGACCGCGGCGTCGCCGTCATCGTCTCGGGCATCCGCCCGCAGCCCAAGGACGTGCTGTCGCGCATGGGATTCGGCACGGAAGCCGGGGGGCGGCACGACAACCTGAGTTTCGCCGCGAACTTCGCCGAGGCCCGCGAGATGGCCGCCGCCATGATCGAGGAACGGGCGGCGGAGTAGGCCGGCTCAGTCTTCCTGCAGCACTTCCTGCGCCTCGGGATTGAGGCGGCTGGCGACCGGCGTGGCGGCGTGGCCGACGGGCAGGGCGGTGCCGGTCTCGGTGGCGCGCTTCCCGCCGGTGACCAGGCGGGTGACCGCCAGCAGGGCCGTCGCGCCCTGCAGCAGCGCCAGGCAGCCGAAGAGGGCCGGCGCCCCCAGGTGGGTGATGGCCAGGCCGCCGGCCGGCGGGCCCAGCACGATGCCCACGTTCATCACCAGCACCAGCCCGCCGGAGGCCGCGACCATCTGCTCGGGGGCCAGGCGGTCGTTGGTGTGGGCCACGCCCAGGGAATAGAGCGGCAGCACGAAGGCGCCGACCAGGGCGACGGCGGCGTAGAGCCAAATCGTCCCCGCCAGCATCGGCGCCGAGAGGACGATGACGAGACAGGCGGCCAGCCCCGCGGCGGCGGCCCCGGCGATGACCAGGCGGCGGTCCAGGCGGTCGGAGAGCGCGCCCAGGGGGAACTGCCCCAGCACGCCGCCCAGGGTGCCCGCGGCGACCAGCAGGCCGATGTCGCCGACCGGCAGGCCGAGGGCCACGCCGAAGAGACCCAGACCCACGTAGAAGGCGCCCTGGGAGATGCCGTTCAGGAAACCGACGGAAAGGCCCAGCGGCGAGATGGCGAAGAGCGCGCGCACCGAAAGCCGCGCCGGCGCCTCGAAGGACTGACTCTGACGGGCCGAGAGCAGCATGGGCACCAGCGAGAGGGAGATCAGCACCGAGGTGATGACGAAAAGCAGGTTCCCGTCGCTGTCCGGCAGGTAGAGCAGGAACTGGCCCAGCGCCGCGCCGCCGGTCTGGGTGATGAAGTAAATGGAGAGCAGGGCGGCGCGGGTCTGGTTGTCGGCGCGCCCGTTCAGCCAGCTCTCCGCCACCACGTAGAGCCCCGGAAAGCAGAAGCCGGCGAGGCCCCGCATGGCCGCCCAGCTCCAGGGGTCGGCCGTCACCATGTGGATCAAGGCCGCGGTGGAGCAGAGCGAGGCCAGCGCGCCGAAGCTGCGGATGTGGCCCACCGCGGCGACGATGCGCGGGGCGACCAGGCAGCCGAAGACGGCGGCCAGCGGATAGGCCGCCTGCATGAAGGCGATCTGCGTCTGTGAAAAGCCCAGCTCGGTCGCCCGGGTCGTCAGCAGCGTGACCAGCAGCCCGTTGCTGATCATCAACAGCAGCATGCCGAGGAACAGCGGCCAGGAGTCGTAGATGCGCCGGGCGAGCATGGGCGGTCAGGGGTCCTTCATCGAGGCAGGGCGGCGAAAAACCGTTCCTGCTCCCCTAACCGAGAACGCGGCGTCTAACAAGTTCAGTGAAAGGGGGGCGGTGTTCCCCCCTCACCCTCCTGCTGACGCGGGCCCCTCCCTCTCCCGCCAGGGGAGAGGGCACAAAAAGCAAACCCTCTCCCCTCCGTGGGAGAGGGTTGTGGAGCGTTAGCGAAGCGCTTGCGCGAGCTTACGCGGAGCTGGGTGAGGGGGCTTTTGTTACCAGCTCCCAGTGTTTTCCATGGAGGCCCAGGGTTCTTTCGGCTCCTGGGCGTCGCCTTCCTGCAGCAGCTCCACGGAGATGCCGTCGGGCGAGCGCACGAAGGCCATGCGGCCGTCGCGCGGCGGACGGTTGATGGTGACGCCCGCATCCATCAGGTGCTGGCAGGTCGCGTAGATGTCGTCGACCTTGTAGGCCAGGTGGCCGAAGTTGCGCCCGCCGCTGTAGTCCTCCGGGTCCCAGTTGTAGGTCAGTTCGACCAGCGGCGCCTGGGTCTCCTTGGCTTCCTCCGCATCCTTCGGCGCGGCCAGGAAGACCAGGGTGAAGCGGCCCTTGTCGTTCTCCATGCGGCGGACCTCCTGCAGGCCCAGCTTGTTGCAATAGAAGTCGAGGGACTCGTCGAGGTCCTTCACGCGGACCATGGTGTGGAGGTATCGCATCGGAAACTCTCTCTGATCGTGGGGTTATTCTGGGCGTGTCTTCGCCACAATCTAGGGCCATTCCCGCCGAATTTGTAGGGGCATCATGGCCAGTTGTAGCGAAGGTAGTCCCGGAAAGGAAAAGATCGTCATGGTGCGGCGGTTCATGCTGCTGGCTGCGCTCTTTGTCGGTGCGGTCCTTCTGTTCGTGGTCTGGTTGTTTCTCGCTCTGCCTCCCCTCTGCGGCAAGGAGGTGTTGCAGGAGGCCGTCTCACCCGATGGCCGTTATAAAGCTTCAGTCTATGAGGGCAGTTGTGGCTCTACCACAGGGGTGGCGACCTACATCGCTGTTGAGCGAAACTTTGATACCTTGCTCGCGAAAGAAGCCGACGTCCTGATCGCCAATGGTGATCGCATGAGCGTTGGAGTGCGCGTTCGTTGGTCAGGCCCTAGGGCGCTCGTCGTTTCTTGGAGAGGCTCGGAGCGGGTTTTTCTTGCGGAAAGCCAAGTGCTCGGTATCAGCGTTGACTACGTCGACCGCTAAAACCCGAACATGTGGTCGAAGGAGAAGGCCTTCTCGCCGTTCATCAGGCCGTGGTAGCCGAAGAGGCGGCAGGTCATGTCGCGGATGATGACGTAGCCGGCCGGGCCCGCCTTCCTCATGTCGGCGGCGGAGAAGAAGTCCGCCGGCTGCCATAGCAGGGAGCCGCCGCAGGCGATCTGCACTTCATGCTCGGCGATCTGCTGGCCGTCCTGGTCGTAGAGCATCAGGTGGGTCTCGCTCCTGGCGTGCCAGGGCGTCGAGGCCGGATAGATCAGGTGGCAGACCGGCGCGTAGGGCTCGGGTCCGAAGGAGAGGAAGAGGCGGGTCGAGAGGCCCGGCGCGCGCCCGGCGTAGGACTGCGGCTCGCTCTTGTAGGTCAGCACCGCGTTGAAGACGTGGGCGCCGAAGGAGGTTTCGGCGATGTGGCCCGAGGCCTTGTCCTCGTAGCGGAAGAGGCCGTGCAGCCAGCCGTCGGCCTCGCCGCCCTCGGCGAAGTCGTAGACCAGTTCCATGTGGCCCCAGTCGGTTTCGGCACCATCCACGAGATCGTCGATGTCGACCAGGGTGGCGTGGTTGCGCGGCAGCTTGCCCAGCGACTTGCCGCCGATCTCCTTGCCTTCCGGGTCGTAGGCGTAGAGCGCCAGCGGCAGGTTGGCCTGGCAGGTCGACATGGGCGTCGGCAGGGCCAGCGAGCGGAAGCGCCCGCGCGGCAGGATCGGCGCCGGCAGGATGAAGCCCTTGCCCAGCAGGTTGGAAAGCTCGGGGATGCGCGGATCGGGCTTCAGGTCGACGCGCTCCACGTTGGCGTGGGCGATGCGCTGGCGCGGCGGGTTCATGGCGCCGTTGGCCAGAACCTCGTAGCGCGGGCGCACGAAGTGCTTGCCGGCCTGCACCTCGATCTGCTGCGGCCAGCGCGCCGCGGGCAGGAGGTCGGCGGTGTCGATGGCCAGGGTGCCGAAGGGCGGGATCTCGCGGTCCAGCCAGGAAATCTCCGGCTCGCCCATGAGGTTCAGGCCGACGCTGCCGGCGGGCACCGGCGCAGGGTGGCTGTTCTGCACCCAGAGCAGCACCCGCTCGTCTTCCTTGGGCGCCGGCAGGCCGCCGTAGAGGTCGGCGGGCCAGGAATTGGCGTCGTGGGTGCAGGACAGCACCTCGTCGCTGTCGCCGTAGGTGTCGAGGGCGTACTTGACGATGTCGTGCCCGGCGATGCCGCAGATGTGGAGGAAGAGGCTGCCGCAGAAGTCGCCGAGGCCGAAACGCTCCCGCACCTCCTTCGAGTCGATCACCACGCTGGCGCCCGCGCCCGGCAGCGGATCGTCCCATTCGGCCAGCGGCTGGCCGTTCTCGTCCATCAGGCAGCACCAGGCACTCGGCGCCTTGGCGCCGTAGCCCGACCAGTAGTTGGCGGTGGCCAGACGCGTATGGTGGCCGCCGCCCTCGCGGAAGAACACCAGGTTGGTGGCGAAGTTCAGGCTGTCCAGGTAGTTGCGGCTGTTGGTCAGCATGGCCTCGGGCAGGCGCAGCGCGTCCAGGCTCACCACCTCAGCGCCTTGGGGCAGCAGGTGGCGGATGTGGTCGATCAGGCGCCCGGCGTCGAAGGCGGTGACGAAGACCTTGGGGGCGGAGGAGCCCGGCAGGTCGGTGACCGGCTGGGCCTGGCGGCCGAGAATCTCGCTGCCGATGTCCTCCAGGTCCTGCACGTAGACCGCGGCGATGTCGAGGTTCGAGAGGTCGTAGATCTCGGCGAAGGCCTTGGCGAAGCCCAGCGGGTCATAGACCACGAGGGGACCGGCGCTCAGATCCCGCAGCAGCCTTGCCGCCTCGCGCGCGGCCAGGGGATGGCCGATGGCCTTGAAGAAGGCGTTGCCGCCCTTGGCGTTGCTGAAGGTCTCGATGTTGAGGGCCATAACAGTCTTTCGTGAGTCTTCGCTACGCGCCGAAGCGCAGCAGCTTCTTCGTCCAGGCGGAAAAGGCGTGGCGCTTCAACTCGCGCTTCAGCACGCCTTCGTCGGTCAGCCAGTTGAGCTGGATGGAGCGGCGCTGGCCGATGAAGGGCTTGTGGCCGTGCCAGGCCTCCGGCGAGCAGCGGAAGGCGACCAGGGTGCCCGCCTCCGGCGGCACCTCGGCGGCGTAGTCCTCCAGGTCGTCGGGGCCGTTCAGCATGCGCAGGCGCCCGCCGTCGGATTCCCAGTCGCTGTTCAGGTAGATGAGGGCCGTCACCAGCTTCGTGCGCGAGTCCGTGTGGATGGCGCCGTCCTTGGCGCGCGACTGGCCGCGCAGGGTGATCATGGTGGGCCGCCCGGAGAGGTCGATGCCGAACTTGGCCTGGAAGGCGGCCGTCACCGCCGGGCCCTGCAGTTCGTCCAGCAGCTCCTTGAAGGCCGGGCCGCAGTTCAGGCTGGACGACGGAAAGCTGCCGCCGCTGGTGATCTCGGGGAAGTCGCGTTCGACCGCGGACAGGGCCTCGGGCTTCAGGAAGCCGGGGACGATGAGGAAGTCGAAGGGCGCGCGCTGCAGCGCCGTCGCCTCGAAACGGGCCATGTCGAGGCGCGGGGAGGTCGGAACGGTTTCGGCGGCAAGGCTCGACAAGCGGTGGATTCCCCGGATTCGGCGGTCGACGGGTCTGTCTGCAGACTTATTTATAGGTGGGGCCGGGAAAGATCAAATGAGCCAGATCAAGCCGTTCGGCCGGCGTCCGCTCATCCGGTCGCGGCGAGCCGCGCCCGGAGGCGCCGGCGGATCTCGTCGGCGACGCGGTGGGTCTCGTCCAGCGGCGTGTAGGACCATTGCTCCAGGGCGCCGGTGAAGGGGCGGGTGATCCCGGCCGCCTGCATGGCCTGGTGGAAGCGGCGGAACTTGGCCGAACCGCCCTCCAGCTGGACGATGTGCACGGGTTTGCCGGTGCTGGCCGATTCCGAGACCATGTTCACCGAGTCGCCGGTGCAGACGATGGCGTCGGCCAGGCCCAGCATGCCGAAATAGGGGTTCTCGCCGTTGCCGTCCCAGATGTGGGCCGGCAGGCCCTCCAGGCCGCGGCGCAGGATCTCCTCGTTGCGCGCGCCGGTGCGCCGCGAGGGGGTGACCATCAGGCCGACGCCTTCCTCGCGCACCAGGCGGGCGAGCTGCCCGGTCAGCTTGGTCATGAGGTCCGCGGTCATGCGGAAGACCTTGTTGTTGCCGCCGATCAGCACGGCGACGCGGCGCGCCGGCAGCTGGGCATAGAGCGGCTCGAAGTGCTCGGCGGCGGCGGCCAGGCGTTCGGCGGTGATCCGGCCCAGGGCGCCGCGCGTGGTCAGCACGTTCTCCGCGCGCAGGCGATCATGCTCCGGCGTGACGATCAGGTCGAAGGCGGCGGGATCGATGGCCGGATTCTGCACCTGTACGGTGAAGGTCTTGCCGCCGCTCAGGCGCTTCATGTCGCGGGTCAGGGGCACGGTCTGGCGGCCGCTGGCGATCCACAGGTCCGGCCAGGGCGGGCTCAGGCTGTCGCCCTTGGGCCCGAGGGTCTCGAGGGGCGTCTTGAAGGGCTTGCGCAGCAGGGCCGCCGGCATCCAGCGCCAGGGCTTGCCGACGGAGACGCGCTTGACCACCGGAACGCAGCCCATGGCCTCGGCCAGGCCCAGGCACTGGATCTCCATGCCGGCCTTGCCGTCGGTAACGACCCAGCAGGTGAGGCCGTGCAGGCTCTGGGAGGCGGGGGACTCGGGACTCTCGAGACGGCTCATGGCGGCGGACTATGGGCTGGCCTCCGGCGCTGTGCAAGACCGAAGCATTCCCGAAGCTTTCCGGGGGCGCCGGCGCTTTCCCGCGCTTTGCCCGGGCGGTGAAGAAGACTGCGCCGGGAGGTTTTACACAGGCCTCGGGGCTTGAACGAAAGGGGCTGCCGGGTAATATTGTTACTCAGCGGTCGTGCAGACGGGCGCGATCTTTTCTTTGCGCAACCGAGGATGCCCATGCGGCGGGTCAAATTGGACCGAATCGACCTGCAGATCCTGCAGGACCTCCAGGAAGACGGGCGGATCACGAACGTGGAGCTGGCGCGGCGCGCCGGCATCTCGGCGCCGCCCTGCCTCAGGCGCGTCCGGGCCCTCGAGGAATCCGGCTTCATCAAGGGCTATCACGCCGATCTGGACGCCGAGGCCCTGGGCTTCGAAGTGATCTTCTTCGCGCTGGTCGGCCTCGACAGCCAGTCCGAGACGGTGCTGAACGACTTTGAGACCCTGGCCGGCAGCTGGCCGGAGGTGCGCGAGTGCCACATGGCGCGCGGGCCCGACGACTTCGTGCTGCGCCTGGTGGCGCGCAACACCGCGCACGAGAACGAGCTGACCCAGCGCCTCACCTCGGCCCCGCACGTGGTCACGGTGAAGACCATCCAGGTCATCCGCACCGCCAAGTCGACGCCGGGCGTGCCCATCGACATCGCCCAGGGCGCCGAGCCGGCGAGCCAGGACTGAACCTTCCGAAAAATCTGCGCGGCGGTTGAAACCGCCCTTCGTTCCGTTGCGTAGCTTTGCTTGCCGGGCGACGCGCGGCCGGCGAGGGGACGCGCCTTTCCGGGTTTGGGAATGCCCCCTAAGGGTCCCTGGACTTGGGCATCCCCCTCCTCTATAAAGCCGCCTCTCGCCGCAGGACTAGTCGCCGCAGGACTAGAACTCGAAAGGTGATTTCATGACATCGTTACGCTTCGCGACGGCGGCCCGGGCGGCCGCAAAGTCGAAGTACGCCTTCGCCGCCCTCGCGGCCTTGCTGGGCGCGGCCGAAGCCGGCCCCGCCCTGGCCGAGGACGTGAAGGTCGCCGTGATCAGCGGCATCTCCGGGCCCATCGCGGCCCTGGCCCCCCCGATCATCGACGCCTCCCGCCTGGCCATCGCCCAGGTCAACGACCAGGGCGGCATCCTGGGCGGCCGCAAGCTCATGGCCGTGGTGGGCGATTCCTCCTGCAGCCCGCAGGGCGGCACCGACGCGGCCACCAAGGCGGTGAACGTCGAGGGCGTCGTCGCCATCGTCGGCCCCGGCTGCTCCGGCGCTACCCTGGCGGCGGCCAACTCGGTGGCCATCCCGGCCGGCGTCGTGCTGGTCTCGCCGACCGCCACCTCGCCGGAGGTGACCCGCCTGGAGGACAAGGACCTGGTGTTCCGCACCGCGCCCTCGGACAGCTACCAGGGCCAGGCCCTGGCCCGCAGCCTCCTGGCCCGCGGCGTGAAGAAGGTGGCCGTGGCCTACATCAACAACGACTACGGCAAGGGCTTCGCCGAGGCCTTCCGCGCTGAGTACGAAAACAAGGGCGGCATCGTCGCCGGCTATGCGGCGCACGAGGAAGGCAAGGCCTCCTACCGCGCCGAGCTGGCGTCCCTGGCCGAGAGCAAGGCCGACACCCTGGTGCTGCTCGACTACGGCGACGGCACCGGCCTGACCATCCTGCGCCAGGCCCTGGAGAACGGCTTCTTCGAGAAGTTCGTCGGCGGCGACGGCATGAAGTCGGAGTCGCTCATCGAGGCGCTGGGCGCCGAGAACCTGGAGGGCTTCATGGCCTCGGCCCCGATGGGCGCCGAGTCCGAGGCGCTGCGCCGCTTCGAGGAGGCGTTCCGCGCGGCCGATGGTGATCCCAGCGCGGTCTTCACCTCCAGCGCCTACGACGCCGCCTTCCTGGTGGCGCTGGCCATCGAGAAGGCGGGCTCGACCGAGCGCGGCAAGATCTCCAAGGCGCTGCGCGAGGTGGCGACGGCGCCGGGCGAGGTGATCCTGCCGGGTGAGTGGGAGAAGGCCCGCAAGCTCATCGCCGAAGGCCGTGACATCAACTACCAGGGCGCGGCCGGCGAGCACGAGTTCGACGGCAACGGCGACGTGCCGGGCGCCTACGGCCTGTTCGGCGTCGAGGGCAAGAGCCTGAAGATGGTGAGCGCCATCAACTAGGTCGCGGAGGGGTCTTTCCTTCCACGCCGGCGGGGGGGGGGGGGGGCGGCCCCCCCCCCCCGCTTCTTTGTGGGCTTGCCCGCGCGGCTTTTGGGG
>NZ_JACSDK010000002.1 GCF_014925385.1 Pelagibius marinus
CCCTCAACTGGGGGGGGGGGGGGTCTTTCCCCCCCCCGCGGGGGGGGGGGGGGCCCCCCCCCCCCCCCCGCCGTTTTCTTTGGCGTCTCGCTTGGCGTCTTTCTGGGCGCCGTCGCCGGCCGGCTCCGGCAGCAGGCCTTCGGGCCGGAAGCGCAGCACCAGCTGCAGCATGAGGCCGATGAGGAACATGCGGAGGTACTTGGCCTGGATCGCCATCTCGGTGGGCAGCCGGTCGGTCAGGATCTCCGACATCGACCAGATGATCCAGACCACGGCGGCGCCCAGGACGGCGCCGCGGTTGTTCCCCGAGCCGCCGAGGATCAGCATGATCCAGATGAGGAAGGTGGCGATCATGGGATCGATCGCGCCGGGCGTTATGGCGCGGTTGAAATGGGCGAAGAGCGCGCCGCCCAGGCCCATGAGGCAGGCGCCGAGGACGAAGGCCTCCAGGCGGCGGCGGGCGACGTCCTTGCCCAGGGCGGCGGCCGCCGTCTCGTTGTCGCGGACGGCGCGCATCATGCGGCCCCAGGGCGCGCGGCGCTGGCGCTCCACCAGCAGATAGGCGCCGCCCAGGCAGGCCAGCACCAGGCCGAGGTAGGCGAGCTGCGAGAGGGTGTAGTCGAGGTCGCCGAAGGGGCGCGGCAGGCGCGTCAGGCCGCCGGCCGAGTTGGTCAGCCAGTCCTCGGACCTGGCGACCTGGCGGATGATCTCGGCGACGCCGATGGTGGCGATGGCCAGGTAGTCGGAGCGGAAGCGCAGCGTGATCCTGCCGATGGGCCAGGCGATGAGGCCGGCCGCCGCCATGGCCGCCGGCCAGCCGAGGGCGACCGGCAGCTCGAAGCCGCCGAGACGGCCCTCGGCCGCCGGGCCGGTGACGATGGGCGAGGTGGTGGGGCCCACCGCGAAGGAGGCGGGCGCGCCCGCGGTGGACAGGAAGCCGGCGACGCCGGCGTTGAACAGGCCGCTGAAGCCCCACTGCACGTTCAGCCCCAGGGCGAGGATCGCGTAGATGCCGATGAAGATCGCCATGAAGAGCGCGTAGTTCACCAGGCCGAGCCATTCCATCGCGCGTCCTCCTTTCTAGAGAACCTTGCCGCGCAGCAGGCCGCTGGGCCTGGCGCTCAGCATGACCAGCAGCACCGCGAAAGCCACGGCGGACTTGTACTGGGCGGGCAGCAGCAGCACCGAGCATTCCTCGACGATGCCGATCAAGAGGCCGCCCAGCAGGGCGCCCTCGACGCGCCCGACGCCGCCCAGAATGGCGGCGGCGAAGACCGGCAGCAGCATGTGCCAGCCCATCAGCGGCTTGACCTCGGTATTGAGCCCCAGGAAGAAGCCGGCGGCGGCGGTGAGCAGGCCGGCCAGGCCCCAGGTGAGGGCCGTGGTCAGCCGCTTGTCGATGCCGGAAAGGGCGGCGAGGTCGGGGTTGTCCGACATGGCGCGCAGGGCCTTGCCCCAGCGGGTGCGGCCCAGGAAGACCAGCAGGCCGACGACCAGGCCGGCGGTGGCCAGCAGGGTCCAGAGCTCGCGGTCCTTCAGGCGGATGCCGAGATAGCTCTGCGGCCGGTCGATGCCGCTGACGTAGGATTCGGTGTCGACGCCCCAGATCATCTGCACCACCGCGCGCAGCATGAGCGCGACCCCCAGCGACGAGATGACGGTGAGGATGGCGCTGCGCCGGCTCAGGTGCGCGTAGAACAGGTGGTGCAGGGCGATGGCGGTCAGCGCCGCCGCCGCCATGGCAAGCGGCAGCGCCAGCCAGGGGGTCATCCCCGCGCCGACCAGGGCCAGCACCAGGAAGGCGCCGAAGGTCGCCAGGTCGCCGTGTGCCAGGTGGGCGAAGCGCAGCACCCCGAAGACCAGCGTGACGCCGATGGCGCCCAGGGCGTAGATGGCGCCCGCGACGATGCCCGGCACTAGGTAGAAGTTGACGAAGGAGAGCAGGTCCATAGGGAGCGGTGTTTTCCGGATTAGCTGCCGAGGAAGAGGCGGCCGATGTCGGCGTCGGCCAGCAGGTCGCGGCCGCGCCCCTCGGCGCGTTTGCAGCCGGCGGCCAGGACATAGGCGCGGTCGCAGAGAGCCAGCGCCTGCTTGGCGTGCTGTTCGACCAGCAGCACGGCGACGCCGGCGGCGCGGATGTCGCGCACGATCTGGAAGATCTGCGTCTGGTATTTGGGGCTGAGGCCCGCTGTCGGCTCGTCGAGCAGCAGCACCTGCGGGTCGAGCATGAGGGCGCGCCCGAAAGCGACCATCTGGCGTTGCCCGCCGGACAGGCTGCCGGCCGGCTTGTGACGCTTGGCCGTCAGGTCCGGGAAGAGGCCGAAGACCCGCTCCATGGCCGTGGCGAGGCCGTCGCGGCGCAGGAAGGCGCCGATCTCCAGGTTCTCCTGCACCGTCATCTCGGCGAAGACGTTGGCGACCTGCGGCACATAGCCCAGGCCGCGGCGGGCAATACGCGCCGGCGCCCAGCCGGAGATGTCCTCCGCGCCGAGAAAGACCTTGCCGCCCGAAAGACGCGCCAGGCCGAAGACGGTCTTCAGCAGCGTCGACTTGCCGGCGCCGTTGGGGCCGATGATGGCGACGATCTCGCGCGCGCCGACCTGCAGGTCGATGCCGTGCAGGATGTCCACGGGGCCATAGCCGCCGGTGACGCCGGCGGTTCGGAGCAGGGGGGCGGCGCTCACAGGCCGGCCTCCCCCAGATAGGCGTCCAGGACCTGGGGATGGCTGCGGACGGTGGCGAAGTCGCCCTCGACCAGGACCCGCCCCTCGGCGATGCAGATCACCGGGTCGCAGAGCCGCGCCACCGTCTCCATGTCGTGCTCGATGATCAGGAAGGTGAGGCCCAGGCTGCGGTTCAGGCGCTCGATCTTGTCCTCGATCTCGCGCAGCAGGGTGCGGTTCACCCCGGCGGCCGGCTCGTCGAGCAGCACCAGCCGGGCCTCGCTCATCATGGTGCGGCCCAGCTCCAGCAGCTTCTTCTGGCCGCCCGACAGCCGCCCCGCCGGCGTTCCGGCCAGCGGAGCGAGCCCGAGGAAGTCCAGCACCTCGCCCGCGCGCGCGGCGACCGCCGCCTCGCGGGCGCGCACGCGCCGCCCGGCCAGCCAGTTGGCCCAGATCTCTTCGCCGGGCTGCGCCGCCGCCGCGACCATGAGGTTCTCCAGAACCGTCAGGCGGTGGAACTCCTGGGGGATCTGGAAGGTGCGCAGGAGACCGCGCCGGAAGCGCGCGTGCGGCGGCAGGGCGGTGATGTCCTCGCCCAGGAAGGTGACGCTGCCGGCCTCCGGGCGCAGCAGCCCGGCCACCAGGTTGAACAGGGTGGTCTTGCCGGCGCCATTGGGGCCGATCAGCCCGGTGATGGTGCCTTCGGATACGGTGAAGCTGCAGTCGTCGACTGCCGTGAAGCCGCCAAAGCTCCGCCTCAGCCCGGTAAGCGCGAGCATGAATCCTCAAGGGACAAATTGTGCGGCGACGTTGCGCGGCGGAAAGGAGCGGCTGATCAGCCCGCCAAGCGCAGTGGTGTATAGGGCAAGGGGCAAAGCTTGTCCATGCCCCGGCCGCGGCAATTCGTGGGGTTTCTCACCAGGGCGCGGCCGGTCGGCCGGCCCGGGTCAGACGTACTGGACTTTCAGGATTTCGTAGGCCTTGGAGCCGGCGGGGGTCATCACCTCGACGGAATCGCCGACTTCCTTGCCGATCAGGGCGCGCGCCAGCGGCGCGGTGATGGCCAGGCGGCCTTCCTTCACGTCGGCTTCCAGCTCGCCGACCAGCTGGTAGGCGGTCTCGGCGTCGGTGTCCTCGTCGACCAGGGTGACGGTGGCCCCGAATTTCACGGTGTCGCCGTCCAGGCTGGCGACGTCGATCACCTCGGCACGGGCGATCTTGTCCTCCAGCTCGGCGACCCGGCCTTCGATAAAGCTCTGGCGCTCGCGGGCGGCATGGTACTCCGCGTTCTCGGAGAGGTCGCCGTGCTCGCGCGCTTCCGCGATGGCGCGAATCACTTCCGGCCGCGCCGTCGTCTTCAGATAGCGCAGCTCTTCTTCAAGGCGGGTAAATCCGCCCGCCGTCATAGGTACCTTATCGCTCATGGGAGCAAGCCTGATGCTTCCTAAATAACCGAGGGAGTAACTCTGCCCGATAGAACAGGACCCGAAAAGCCGCTGTTCTTAGTACGACCCACTAAAATAAGACTGCAGGGGGGCGACTGCAAGATCGTCCGATTTCAAGGCCTCGATGGCCTTAACGGCGGCGCGGGCTCCTGCAACCGTGGTGCTATAAGGTACAGAATTGGTTAACGCCGTTCGTCTCAGTTCGAAGGAGTCGGCGATGGCTTTGGCATCTTCGGTGGTATTGAACACCAGCTGCACCTGGCCGGACTTCATGGCGTCGACGATGTGCGGCCGGCCTTCCCGGACCTTCTTGATCGACTCCACATCAAGCCCTTGATCTGCAAGATATTTTGCCGTGCCGCCGGTGGCCAGGATCTTGAAGCCCAGGTCGGCGATGGCGCGGGCGACGGGGGTCATGGCGGCCTTGTCGTCGTCCTTCACGGAGATGAAGACCGTGCCGCTCTGCGGCAAGGTGACGCCGGCGCCCAACTGGGCCTTCAGGAAGGCGCGGGCGAAATCGCTGTCCAGGCCCATCACCTCGCCGGTTGAGCGCATCTCCGGGCCCAGCATGACGTCGACGCCGGGGAAGCGGGCGAAGGGGAAGACCGCTTCCTTGACGGCCACATGCCCGCCGCCGTTGCGGGTCAGGTCGAAGTCGGCCAGCTTCTCGCCGGCCATGATCCGGGCGGCGATCTTGGCGATGGGCAGTCCGGTGGCCTTGGCCACGAAGGGCACCGTACGGCTGGCGCGCGGGTTCACCTCCAGGATGTAGATCTCCTCGCCGCGCACCGCGAACTGCACGTTCATCAGGCCGACCACCTTCAGCGCCCGGGCCAGCTGCTCGGTCTGGCGGCCGATCTCCTCGACGATGGCCGGGGCCAGGCTGTAGGGCGGCAGCGAACAAGCCGAATCGCCGGAGTGGATGCCGGCTTCCTCGATATGCTCCATGACGCCGGCGATGAAGACGGCTTCGCCGTCGGCCACCGCGTCGACGTCGACCTCGACCGCCTCGCGCAGGTAGCTGTCGATCAGCACCGGGTTCTTGCCGGAGACCTTCACCGCGGTCTCGATGTAGCGCTCCAGCCGTTCGGGGCTGTGCACGATCTCCATGGCGCGCCCGCCCAGCACGTAGGAGGGGCGGATCAGCACCGGGTAGCCGATCTGCTCGGCCACCGCCAGGGCCTCGGCCTTGGAGGTGGCGGTGCCGTTGGGCGGCTGCTTCAGGTTCAACTGGGCCAGCAGCGCCTGAAAGCGCTTGCGGTCCTCGGCCAGGTCGATGGCGTCCGGCGCCGTGCCCAGGATGGGAATGCCGGCGCGCTCCAGGTCGTTGGCCAGCTTCAGCGGCGTCTGACCGCCGAACTGCACGATGACGCCCTTCAGGCTGCCGCGGCTCTGCTCCTTGCGGGCGATGCCGATCACGTCCTCGGTGGTCAGCGGCTCGAAGTAGAGACGGTCGGAGGTGTCGTAGTCGGTGGACACGGTCTCCGGGTTGCAGTTGACCATGATGGTCTCGTAGCCGGCGTCGCCCAGCGAATAGGCGGCGTGGACGCAGCAGTAGTCGAATTCGATGCCCTGGCCGATGCGGTTCGGCCCGCCGCCCAGGATCATCACCTTGTTGCGCTCGCTGGGATCCGCCTCGCAGTCGGCGGGCAGGGGGCCGTCGGGGCCCAGGTGCCCGGTCTCGTAGGCCGCGTACATGTAAGGCGTGATGGAGGGGAACTCGCCGGCGCAGGTGTCGATGCGCTTGTAGACGGCGCCCACGTCCATGGCCAGGCGGGCCTGGTAGACGGCGCTCTCCTCCTGGCCGCTCAGCTCGCCGAGGCGCGCGTCGGAGAAGCCCATCTGCTTCAGGCGCAGCCAGCCTGCGCGGTCGCGCGGCAGGCCGCTCTTGCGCACCGCCTCCTCGGCTTTGACGATGTCCTGCACCTGGCGCAGGAACCAGGGGTCGAAGTGGGTGGTCTCCAGGATCTCCACCAGGGTCATGCCGTGGCGGAAGGCCTGGGCGATGGTCAGCAGGCGGTCGGGGCGCGGCGCGGCCAGCGCGGTGCGGATGGCGTCGCGGTCGACATTGCCCTCGCCGTCCAGGGCGCCGGGGATCTCCACCTCGTTGAGTCCCGTCAGGCCCGTCTCCATGGAGCGCAGCGCCTTCTGCAGCGACTCGGCGAAGCTGCGGCCGATGGCCATGGCCTCGCCCACCGACTTCATGGAGGTGGTCAGCAGCGGCTCGGCGCCGGGGAACTTCTCGAAGGTGAAGCGCGGCATCTTGGTGACCACGTAGTCGATGGTCGGCTCGAAGGAGGCCGGGGTCACCTTGGTGATGTCGTTGTCCAGCTCGTCCAGGGTATAGCCCACGGCCAGCTTGGCGGCGATCTTGGCGATGGGAAAGCCGGTGGCCTTCGACGCCAGCGCCGAGGAGCGCGAGACGCGCGGGTTCATCTCGATGATGACCAGCTCGCCGTTGTCCGGGTTGATGGCGAACTGCACGTTGGAGCCGCCGGTATCGACACCGATCTCGCGCAGCACCGCGATCGAGGCGTCGCGCAGGATCTGGTATTCCTTGTCGGTCAGCGTCAGCGCCGGGGCCACGGTGACGGAGTCGCCGGTGTGGATGCCCATGGGATCGACGTTCTCGATGGAGCAGATGATGATGCAGTTGTCCGCGCAGTCGCGGACCACCTCCATCTCGTACTCCTTCCAGCCCAGCACCGACTGCTCGATCAGCACCTGCTTGGTCGGCGAGGCGCGCAGGCCGCCCTTGACGATCTCCTCGAACTCATCGGGGTTGTAGGCGATGCCGCCGCCGGTGCCGCCCAGGGTGAAGGAGGGGCGGATGATGGCCGGCAGGCCGACGTCGGGCAGGGCCTCCATGGCCGCCTCGAAGCTGCTGACCAGGTGGGAGCGCGGCGACTTCAGGCCGATCTTGTCCATGGCCTCGCGGAAGCGCTGGCGGTCCTCGGCCTTGTCGATGACGTCACCCTTGGCGCCGATCATCTCGACGCCGAACTTCTCCAGCGTGCCGTCGCGCTCCAGCGCCAGGCCGGTGTTCAGCGCGGTCTGCCCGCCCATGGTGGGCAGCAGGGCGTCGGGGCGCTCGCGCTCGATCACCTTGGCGACCATGGCCGGAGTGATGGGCTCGATGTAGGTGGCGTCGGCCAGGTCCGGGTCGGTCATGATGGTGGCGGGGTTGGAGTTCACCAGGATGACCCGGTAGCCCTCCTCCTTCAGCGCCTTGCAGGCCTGCGCCCCGGAGTAGTCGAACTCGCAGGCCTGGCCGATGACGATGGGCCCGGCCCCGATGATCAGGATCGATTTGATGTCTGTGCGTTTGGGCATGTCAGCTGGCGGCGGCCTTGTGGTCCTCGATCATCGAGACGAAGCGCTCGAAGAGATAGTGGCTGTCCTTGGGGCCCGGGGAGGCCTCGGGGTGGTACTGCACGGAGAACACCGGGCGGCCCTTCACGGCGATGCCCTCGTTGGAGCCGTCGAAGAGCGAGACGTGGCTCTCGACCACGCCTTCCGGCAGGGTCTTGGTGTCGACCATGAAGCCGTGATTCTGGCTGGTGATCTCCACCTTGCCGGTGGCCAGGTCCTTGACCGGGTGGTTGGCGCCGCGGTGGCCGCGCTGCATCTTCGTGGTCTTGGCGCCCAGCGCCAGGGCCAGGATCTGGTGGCCCAGACAAATTCCGAAGACCGGCAGGCCGGTGTCCAGGACGGCGCGCACCGTCGGCACGGCGTAGACGCCGGTCGCCGCCGGGTCGCCGGGGCCGTTGGAGAGGAAGACGCCGTCGGGCTTGTGGCGCAGGATCTCCTCAGGCGCCGCGTCGGCCGGCACCACGGTGACGTCGCAGCCGAGGCTCGCCAGGCAGCGCAGGATGTTGCGCTTGGCGCCGTAATCGACGGCCACCACCTTGTGCTTCGGCGCCGCCTGGGTGCCGTAGCCCCGGCCCAGTTCCCAGCGCGTCTCCGACCAGTCGTAGGTCTGGCGGCAGCTCACCTCGGCGGCCAGGTCCATGCCCTCCAGGCCCGGCCACTCGGCGGCCAGCTTGCGGCAAGCCTCGATGTCGACCTCTCCCTCGGGGAAGTGGACGATGGTGCCGTGCGGCGCGCCGCTGTCGCGGATGCGCCGGGTGATGGCGCGGCTGTCGACGCCGGCCAGGCCGATCAGGTTGTGCGACTTCAGCCAGGCGTCGAAGTGCTGGGCGTTGCGCCAGTTCGACGGCTCGGTGATGTCGTCGCGCAGCACCACGCCGCGCACGGCGGGGGTCAGCGTCTCGATGTCCTCGGCGTTGGTGCCGACGTTGCCGATGTGGGGGAAGGTGAAGGTGATGATCTCGCCGGCGTAGGAGGGATCGGTGGCGATCTCCTGGTAGCCGGTCATGGAGGTGTTGAAGCAGACCTCGCCCACCGAGCGGCCGCTGGCGCCCAGTCCCTTGCCCCAGAACACGCTGCCGTCGGCCAATACGAGGGCGCCGGTCACCCCCGGCGGCACGGAAACGGGCGCAGCGGAAGACGTCCCGTCCGCGGCGGACGGGTTAGGGATCGGAGGTGTGTCGTTCATGAAGCGGATCCTCGACGCAGGCGGCCTGATGTTTAAGGGAAAGGCCCGGCTTGGTCAAGCCTAACCAAAAGTCCATAATCGTTATATTTCAATAGGTTGAGATAGCGTTCCGCGTTTTGCCATTTCGGATGTTTTGAGCTAACCTCCCGCGCCTTGCGAGTCACAGGGAAGACCATAGATGTTGCGCACCCGTCTCAACGACGCTCTGAAAGACGCCATGAAGTCCAAGGAGGTCCGGGCCACCTCGGCCTTGCGGCTGATCCTGGCCGCCCTCAAGGACCGGGATATCGCCGAGCGCAGCAAAGGCAACGGCGACGGCCTGAGCGACGAACAGATCCTGGAGATGCTCCAGAAGATGGTGCGCCAGCGCCAGGATTCCATAGAGATGTACACCAAGGGCGGTCGCGACGACCTGGCCAAGCGCGAGGCCGAGGAGATCGAGGTCATCGAGCGCTTCCTGCCCAAGCAGATGGACGAGAGCGACATGCGCACGGCCATCGAGACGGTGATCGGCGAACTCGGCGCCTCCAGCGTCAAGGACATGGGCCGGGTCATGGGCACCCTGAAGGAGCGCTATCCCGGCCGCATGGACTTCGGCAAGGCCAGCGGCATCGTGAAAGAGGCGCTGGTCTAGGGAGGCAGTCTTATCCCCAGGCCCGCAACGCCCGGCCGCCGGACGATCGGGACGATCGATCCCCGCAATTCATCAGGTTTTCCCGCTGTTTTCCCCAAGTTGTCCTACAATAGTGTCCCCGACTCGGGCGCCGCGCGCGGATGCGCGCCCCGCGGGGCTTTGATAGGTTTGGCGACCCGCCGGCGGAGTCGCAGCGACCGCCCGGCCTCCTGAACGCTCGGCACCATGGCTTTTCCACCGGAATTTCTGGACGAACTGCGCAACCGCATCACCACCTCGGAGGTGGTCGGCAAGCGCGTGAAACTGGTGAAGAAGGGCCGCGAGTTCTCCGGCCTCTGCCCCTTCCACAACGAGAAGACGCCCTCCTTCACCGTCAACGACGACAAGGGCTTCTACCACTGCTTCGGCTGCGGCGCCCACGGCAGCGCCATCGACTTCATCATGAACAGCGAGGGCCTGAGCTTCCCGGAGACGGTGGAGCGCCTGGCGGGCCTGGCCGGCATGGAGGTGCCCCAGGAGCGCCCGGAGGACCGCGAGCGCGCCCAGAAGCGCGCCGGCCTGATCGACGTCATGGAGGCGGCGGCTGCCTGGTTCGAGGAGCAGCTCCAGACCGAGGCGGGCAAGGAGGCGCGCGACTACCTGGAGCGCCGCGGCCTGGCGCCGGAAACCGTGAAGGGCTTCCGCCTGGGCTTTGCGCCGCGCAACCGCGGGGTGCTGGCCAAGGCCCTGCGCGCCCGCGGCATCACCGTCGACCAGTTGCTCGAGGCGGGGCTGGTGAAGCGCGGCGAAGATGGCCCTGAGGACCTGCGCGATTATTTCTTCCACCGGGTGGTCTTCCCGATCACCGACCGGCGCGGCCGGGTCATCGCCTTCGGCGGGCGCACCCTGGGCGAGTCCAAGGCCAAGTACCTCAACTCTCCCGATACGTCGCTGTTTCACAAGGGCCGGGTGCTCTACAACCTGGCCCGCGCGCGCAAGGCCGCCCACGACACCGGCGAGCTGCTGGTGACCGAGGGCTACATGGACGTCATCGCGCTGGCCGAGGGCGGCTTCCCGGCGGCGGTGGCGCCGCTCGGCACCGCCATCACCGAGGAGCAGATCGAGGAGCTGTGGCGCCTGACGCCCGAGCCGACCCTCTGCTTCGACGGCGATACCGCCGGCCAGCGCGCCGCCTTCCGCGCCGCCGCCCGCGCCCTGCCGCTGCTGAAGCCGGGCAAGAGCCTGCTCTTCGCCCTGCTGCCGCCGGGCGAGGACCCGGACAGCCTGCTGCGCGGCCAGGGCCCGGCGGCCCTGCGCGGCCTCTTGGAGACGGCCCAGCCCCTGGCCGACATGATCTGGCGCCAGGCCACCGAGGGCCGGCCCGCCGACACGCCGGAGCGCCGGGCCGCCATCCGCGCCGAGCTGCGCGATCAGGTGCGCACGATCCGCGACCCGGAGTTGCGCGAGGACTATCGTCAGGAGATGGAGCGCCGCTTCGAGCTGGTCTTCGGCTACGCCCCCAAAGGAACCGGGGGCCACGGCCCCAGGGCGGGCGGGCGGCAGGCCGGCGGCCGCTCAGGCTATGGCGGCGGGCGGCGCGGCAGGCCCGGCGGCAAGTGGGGCGGCAGGGGCGGCTGGAACCAACAGTGGGGGCCGCTGGACGAGCCCGGCAAGCGGCGGCGGCCCGGCGATCTGCTGCGCCCGGAGCGGACCGAGCAGCTTCTCCTTGCCACTTTGATTAATCATAACAATTTATTAATCGAGTTTGTCGAGGATCTGGCTGGGATCGACTTCATCAGCAGCGAGCTCAACGCGCTGCGCCAGGCTCTGATCGACTGCATGGCCCGCAATGCGGAACTTGACACCGAAGGTGTGAAATGCCACCTGTCAGAACAGGGGTTTTCGGGGCTTTTGGCTACGCTTTTGGCCTCAGAAGTATATGTTCATGGCAGGTTTGCCCGTCCCGACGCCTCAGCGGAGGTGGCGCGGCAATCTGTTTTGCACATTTTGGGGGTTTTGCGTGACCGCCAATCCGGGGTGCAGCGTGTGGAAGAGGCGCAGGCCCTGGCGGCGGATATGACGGCTGAGCAGTTGAAGCGGGTTCAGGCCCGGCAGAAACTTCGGCTTGAAGATGATGGCCGCAAGGTGGATCTGGACCGATTTGAGGCGATGCTTCAAACGACCGTGGACAAAGCAGACTCTTGAGCAAGGTGCGCCGTCGGGCGCGGAGGGTCGATCTTGGGCGGATCGATGCTTCGGCGCTGTCGGGGCGCTTCCAAGAAGGCATTTTGAGGTAGTTGGCTGAATGGCGACCAAGGCAAAAGAAAGCGCTGAATCGACGGAATCGCGCGAGGAGTCCTCTGACGGGCCGCTGATGGACTCCATGTCCGCCGCGGTCAAGAAGATGATCGCGAAGGCGAAGGAACGCGGTTACGTCACCTATGACGAGTTGAACGCCGTTCTGCCGCCGGACCAGATGTCCTCCGAACAGATCGAAGACACCATGTCCCTCCTGTCGGAGATGGGCATCACCGTCATCGAGAGCGAGGAGCAGGACGACTCCTCCGGCGACGAGGAGGCCAAGGACGGCGAAAAGACCGTCACCGGCAACCTGAACGACGACGACATCGGCCGCACCGACGACCCGGTGCGCATGTACCTGCGCGAGATGGGCTCGGTGGAGCTGCTGTCGCGCGAGGGCGAGATCGCCATCGCCAAGCGCATCGAGGCCGGCCGCGAGAAGATGATCGGCGGCATCTGCGAAAGCCCGCTGACCATCCGCGCCCTGCTGGCCTGGCGCGAGGCCCTGATCGAGGGCCGCATCCTGCTGCGCGACATCATCGACCTGGACGCCACCTACGGCGGCGGGCCCTCCGAGGATGCCATGAACCAGGCGGTCGAGGAGATCGCCGAGATGGAGGACGTGCCCGAGCCCAAGGAAGAGGCCAAGGGCAAGGACGCCAAGGGGAAGGGCAAGGACACCAAGGAAGACGCCAAGGACGCCTCGAAGGGTAAGGGCGGCAAGGCCGCCAAGGCCGAAGAGGATGCCGCGGCCAAGTCCAAGGGCAAGAAGGCCAAGGGCGAGGAAGAGGAGTCCGGAGAAGAGGGCGAGAAGACCGAGGGCGAAGGCGACGACGACGACGACGACGAGGAAGAGAACTCCATTTCCCTCGCCGCCATGGAAGCCGCCCTGCTGCCGCAGGTGCTCGACACCTTCGACGAGATCTCCAAGACCTGGAAGAAGATCACCAAGGTTCAGGAAAAGCGCCTGACCCACCTGCAGCGGGGCGAGAAGATCACGCCGCAGACCGAGAAGCGCTACGAGAAGCTGCAGCATGAGCTGGTCGAGCTCATGGAGGTCGTGCACTTCAACAACAACCGCCTCGAGCAACTGGTCGACCAGCTCTACGGCCTCAACCGCCGCCTGGTCGGATTCGAGGGCAAGATGCTGCGCATGGCCGAGCGCTGCGGCGTCGATCGCCAGGACTTCCTGGACCACTATTTCACGCGCGAGCTCGATCCGCGCTGGGTCAGCCGCGTGAAGCGCCTGACCGGCAAGGGCTGGTCCAAGTTCGCCGAGCGCTATGGCGACGACGTGAAGGCCATCCGCAAGGAGGTCGCCGAGATCGCCGCGGAGAGCGAGCTGCCGATCAGCGAGTTCCGCCGTATCGTCAAGACGGTGCAGACCGGCGAGAAGGAAGCGAGCAAGGCCAAGACCGAGATGGTCGAGGCCAACCTGCGTCTCGTCATCTCCATCGCCAAGAAGTACACCAACCGCGGCCTGCAGTTCCTGGACCTGATCCAGGAAGGCAACATCGGCCTGATGAAGGCGGTCGACAAGTTCGAGTACCGCCGCGGCTACAAGTTCTCGACCTATGCCACCTGGTGGATCCGCCAGGCGATCACCCGCTCGATCGCCGACCAGGCCCGCACCATCCGTATCCCGGTGCACATGATAGAGACCATCAACAAGCTGGTGCGCACCAGCCGCCAGATGCTGCACGAGATCGGCCGCGAGCCGACCCCGGAGGAACTGGCCGAGCGTCTCGTCATGCCGCTGGAAAAGGTGCGCAAGGTCCTCAAGATCGCCAAGGAGCCGATCTCCCTGGAAACCCCGATCGGCGACGAAGAGGACAGCCATCTCGGCGACTTCATCGAGGACAAGAACGCGGTTATCCCCCTGGACGCGGCCATCCAGTCCAACCTGCGCGAGACCACCACGCGGGTGCTGGCCAGCCTGACGCCGCGCGAGGAGCGCGTGCTGCGCATGCGCTTCGGCATCGGCATGAACACCGACCACACCCTGGAGGAAGTCGGCCAGCAGTTCTCGGTCACCCGCGAACGTATCCGCCAGATCGAGGCCAAGGCCTTGCGCAAGCTGAAGCACCCCTCGCGCTCGCGCAAGCTGCGCTCCTTCCTCGACACCTGAGGCGGGACAGCGCCGAGCAAGACGCCGAACAAGACGCCGAACAAGACGCCGAACAAGACAAGGGGCCGCTCTCCGGAGCGGCCCTTTTTCGTTGCGCGCCGCGACGGCCGCGTTAGCCTCTCCGCTCATGGAAATCGTCTTTCTCGGCACCGGCTGTCCGGTGGTCTCGACCGAACGCTACGGGCCCGCGCAGCTCGTCCTGGGGCAGGGCGCCAAGGTGCTGGTCGACTGCGGCTCCGGCGTGACGCAACGCCTGCTCGCCGCCGGCGCGCCCGGGCGCGATCTCGATGCCCTGCTGCTCACCCATCTGCATTCCGATCACCTGGTCGATCTCTACCAGCTCATCGTCTCCTCCTGGCACCAGGGCCGCGACCGGCCGCTGCCGATCTACGGGCCGCCGGGCACGCGGCGCTACGTCGAGGGGCTCATGGCGCTGTGGGAGCCGGAGCTCAGCCTGCGCATCGCCCACGAGAAACGCCCCTCCATCGAGGCGCTGAAGATCGCCGTGACGGAGATCGCCGCTGGGCAGAGTTTGTCGCTCGGCGGCCTCGCCGTGCAGGTGGTGGAAGTCGACCACCAGCCGGTGCGCCATGCCTTCGGCTTCGTCTTCGAGGAAAAGGGGGAGCGGCTGGTGCTCTCCGGCGACACCCGGCGCTGCGCCGCGCTCGTCGCCGCGGCCCGGGGCGCCGACCTGCTGGTCCACGAGGTCTTCATCCATCGCGAGATGCCGGTGATCCCCGGCGTGCGCTCGGCGGAGACCGTGGCCAGCGTGGCGAGCTACCACACGCTTTCCGACGAGGTCGGCAAGATCGCGGCGGAGGCCGGGGTGAAGGCTTTGGCGCTCACCCACTTCGTGCCGCCGGCCTGCGACCGGGCGGCGCTGCTGGCGGAAGTGGCCGCCGACTTCGGCGGAGCGCTGATCCTGGCCGAGGACCTGCTGCGGATCGACCTGACGGCGCGGCGCGTCGCCTACGGTTCCGCAGTGCTGGCGCTGGGCGGCGGCGATGTCACAGCGGTGTCACGCTGATCGCCACCTTGTTGCCATGATCGCTGCCTAGATGCACTTGCGCCGGGCCGGAGACGGCCCTTGGAAAGGCAGCAAGAGGTACTTGACCAATGTTATGCAATCAAACGGCGCAGCGCCGCGGCGGGCGCCGGCTGGGACTTTTTGCCGCCGCGCTCGCGGCCTTCACCATGGCCGCGGCGCCGGTGGCGCCGGCCTGGGCCGATCCGCCGCCCTGGGCGCCTGCCCACGGCTACCGCGCCAAGCACAAGAACAAGCACTATCGCTATTCGGACTACCGGGCGCCCTTCGACATCGGCCTCGGCCGCTGCAACCGTGAAACCCTGGGCGCCTTGCTGGGCGGTGCGGCCGGCGCCGCCGCGGGCACGCAGATCGGCTCGGGCAGCGGCAAGACCGCCGCCATCATCGGCGGCGCGGTCGTCGGTTTCCTGGTCGGCGGCAGCCTCGGCCGCTCCATGGACCGGGTCGACCAGTACTGCGTCGGCCAGGCTCTGGAGCACGCGCCCGACGGCTCCGACATCACCTGGGTCGGCGCCGATCAGACGCGCTACCAGGTCGAGCCGCTGCGCACATTCCAGACCGCCGGCGCCTACTGCCGCGAGTACAGCACCACCGCCGTGATCGGCGGGCGCAGCAGGGAAACCTACGGCACCGCCTGCCGTCAGCCCGACGGCGCTTGGAAACTCCAGAACTGATCGATCGCTTGTGCTTCCGGCCCGGCGCGCCAACGCGGCGCCGGGCCGGTGATGCCGGCAAGGCGCGAGGTATGCTAGCCCGTCGGCGCGGCCAGCAGGTCGATGCGCACGCGGGTGATGCCGTCCTCCAGGAAGTCTAGTTCCCTGGCGGCGGCGCGGGACAGGTCGATGATGCGCGGTTTCACGTAGGGGCCGCGGTCGTTGATCCGCACGATCACCGAGCGCCCGTTGGCGAGGTTGGTGACGCGCACGCGGCTGCCGAACGGCAGGCTTCGGTGCGCCGCGGTGAGGGCGGCCATGTCGAAGCGCTTGCCGCTGGCGGTGCGCCGGCCGTGAAAGCCCGGCCCGTACCAGGAGGCGAGGCCGACGTAGCTCTCGACGACGGTTTCCCCCGTGGCGTCGCCGCGCGGATCATGATCCGGCGCGGGCAGCGCCGCCAGATCGGTTGCGGGCTTCCGCGCCGGGCGGATTTCACTGTCGTGGGAGTCGGCAGGCGAGGCGCAGCCTGCCGCCAGCAGCAGGCTCAGCAGCGCGGCGGTCGCCGTCGCGCCGTGGTGCCGGATGCGTGGTGACAGGTGCCGCGCTGAGTGAGGCCTTGCCACCCTTCCTTTACTTCCACCAGGGATCGCCGAGGTCGATGGTGTCCTCGTCGGTCAGGGCGCCAGTCAGGCCGCCGGCGCCGGCGCCGATCAGGGCACCCTCCACGATCCCGAGGCCGGTGACGGCGCCGACCGCGGTGCCGGCTGCCGCGCCGATGCCGGCGCCGCTGGGGCCGCGGTCGCCGGTGGTGCTGCCGCAGGCGGAGAGGCCCAGGGCGGCGGCGAGAAGAAGGGCTGGCGTGAAAGTTGATAAACGAATCATTTATATCTCCCTGCCTCAATGGACTGGAACGTGCGTGGGCAGGCATATAGGAAGCGTCAGCTTGTTGTTGCTATGTCAAAACTGTGCCCTTAAAAGCTTCGGGGGCTCACTTTCTTGGGCAAGGGCGTAGACTCTATCGCCAAGCCCCGGCGACAACTGGAGCGATACCTCAACGCACCGGTTGTAGACTTTGATCTGGTCTTGTTTGTTGTTCCGGTTTTGTATTCGCTCGGGGCGCGGGAAGCCGGAAAAGAGATAGCGGCGCTCAGGCGGCAAGGCGCCGCCGGGGTACAAGGGGAGGTTCCGTTTCTTGGGTTGTAGGATCGGTGGTTTGTCGTTCCTTGCGGGTGGTCGGGCGTTCTCGCTGGGCCTGCTGCTGCTGCTCGGCGCCTGCGCGGCGCCCCAGTCCGGCGCGTCCGGTGCCGGGGAAAGCGCGGCGGTGACCCCGCGCGCCCAGATCCCCAGGCCGCTGACGACGCAGCAGGTGGCGCGCCCGGAGGCGCAGCGGCTGACCGAGGTGACGCCGGCCGGCCTCACGGCCTTGCCGCCGCCGCCCGCGCCGGCCCGCCCGCGCCCGGCCATCGTCAGGGCCAAGCGTCCCCTGCAGTGCGTGCCCTACGCGCGCGAGCTCTCCAAGATCGCCCTGCGCGGCAATGCCTGGACCTGGTGGCAGAAGGCCGAAGGCCGCTACGAGCGTGGCTCGGCGCCGCGCGTCGGCTCGGTGCTGGTGCTCAGCAAGACGCGCCGCCTGCGCCTTGGCCATCTGGCCGTGGTGGCCGAGGTGGTGAACAGCCGCGAGATCATCGTGCACCAGGCCAACTGGCTGAACCGCGGCCAGATCCACCGCTACACGCCGGTGCGCGACATCTCCAAGAACAACGACTGGTCGGTGGTGCGCGTCTGGTACACGCCGGGCCAGCAGATGGGCTCGGGCCACTACCCCGCCTACGGCTTCATATACCCGGAGACCGGCGAGACGCCGGAGCTGCGCCAGGCCGCCAACTAGGCCGCCGGGCCTGCCTGCCGCCGCCGGTACGACCGGGGGAATTTCCCCACCCCAATTCGCTTGATCTGACCGCCTCCGGCGGCACAATGGCGGCCAGGCAATTTGGGGGCCCGTAGTTCAGCGGTCAGAACCCGCCGCTCATAACGGCGTTGTCGCAGGTTCGAATCCTGCCGGGCCCACCACCCCCTTCAGCGCCCACCACCCCTTCAGCGCCCACCACCCCTTCAACAAGGTCATCCGGTGCCCGGCAGCATGGCGCTCAGCTCCGCGCGGCGGTGGATGCCCAGCTTGGCGTAGATGCGCTTGCGGTGGGTCTTCACGGTGTTGAGGCTGATGCCCAGGGTCTGGGCGACCTCGCCTTCGTCGCGGCTGACCACCAGGGTGCGCGCGACGCGCCATTCGCTGCGCGTCAGGCCCAGCGCGCGGCCCCAGTTGCGGGTGGTCTTGGGGCGCAGGGTGACGTCCGGGTCGCGGATGGTGACCAGGGCGGTGGCGGCGACGCCGGTGTTCCAGTAGCTCTCGAATTCGAAGGGCGTGACCTCCACCAGGTAGGGGCGGCTGCCGGAGGGGCGCTCCACGGCGATGACCGCGGCCTCGCGGGGCATCTCCGTGCTGCCTTCTCCCAGGTGGGCCTGCAGGGCCTGGCGCAGCAGCTGCTGGCCGCGCGGTGCCTCGATGATGAGGCGCTGGTTGCGGATGCTCACGCCGTCGGCCAGCACCGAGATGGCTTCGGCCAGGGCGTTCATGCGCACCACCCGGCCGTTGCGGTCGACCAGGAAGGCGGCGCGGCCGATCTGCTCCAGGGCGTCGAAGGCGGCGTCCATGGTCGCGCCCATCTGGGTGATGTGGCGCTCCACCTTGAGGGCCCGGACGATGTGGTTGCTGAGGGACTCGAAGCGTTCCAGCTCGGTCTCGTTCAGCGGCTGCCCCGAGGCGCTGCGGTTGACCTCGAAGGTCAGCTGCAGCTTCGCATCGAAGCGCGCGGAAAAACGGGTGAGGTGGAAGGAGTCGGCGCGGCGCGCGAAGTCCTGGTAGTACTCGCTGCGCACGAACTCCTTGGGGTCGCAGACCGCGTGCAGCTGCATGACCGTCGGCGCGCAGGCCAGCTGCATCTGCGGACGGAAGGGGTCCAGGCGGTGGTAATGCTTGAAGTAGAGCTCGGCCAGATCGCTCAGATCGGCGGACATATGGACCGCCACGGGCTCCGGGTTCACCTCGGAGGGTGACTGGCGGATCTGGGACAGGTCGCTGCGCTCCAGGGCCAGCCAGGCAAAAGACGCATCGAAGGCCTCGGCGATGGCGCGCAGCGTCGGCTGCCAGCCGACCTCCCCGGTGGAGGCGCGGTAGACCTGGTCGACGAGTTTATCGAAGGCTTGGCGGTCGAGGACCATGGGTCACCCGCCTTCCCCGCCGGCCGCGGGGGCCGCCAAGGCGGCATGCGCGGTGGTGGGAGAGACCCCCGATAGGGCGAGGATGCCGACGCCAAGGGTCGCCACGGCCGCTTTCGCGGTCGGCGCCCAGCATGGCGGCAACTTCGCCTCTATCGACTTCGTAAGTCTCAACCCTTTGATCTCCCGGCACCAATCTTGGGTCGAGAGAAGGGGGGCAGCGTCACCCTCAAGGGTGATAATCGTTACGGCTTTTCAACCTTTCCTAAGCAGACGGCGCAGTGCGTCTGCTTAAGCGGTTCCTCGCTGCTATGCCGGGGTGAGGCTGGCGGGCGACTTGGGCCACTCCAAGTAACCCCTTTCCAGAAAAGCGCGGTTTTCCGACTAACTGCGGGTCCCCTTCGCTCGTTCGCCAGGGCCGATATTCATGCCTTGGCTACCAATAATTGTAGAAAGGGCGACCGACGACCACAACGCGATTCTCAATAAAGATCGCACTTTTCCACAATAATTGAGTCAGAATTCCCATTAGAAATTGTTACGATTTAGGGCGATTCAGCCTATTAGGCCAAAGTAGCCGGGCTTTACGCCCTAATAGGTTATTATGCCCGGTTTTATCAGCCTATATGGCCAAGTTGTCCTATCTGTCAGTCCAGTGAATAATTCATGTGAGTCGGTATGCTCGGTTCTTTGCTCTTCCAGTAGTTTCAACTACCATATTATTTTTGGTGAGTTCTTTAATTAGCCAGTCGGTTCCTTGAGCAGTCAAATTGAGCCTCTGGTTAATAAAACGGGCGGTCATGACCGGATAAGTCAGGAACAACGTGATCAGCCGCGGCAGGCGCGAATTGGGGCGGTGCCCCTTCAGCAGCCTGGCGGCCCGGGCCCGGCCCTGGGTCATGGTCTCCAGGCTCTCCTGGCCGGCCGCGGCGGCGGCCTCCACGGCCCGGCAGAACAGCGCAATCCAGCTGCCCAGGGTCGCCCGGTCGTCCAGATCGCGGCTGACCGTGGCCAGGCCGGCGGCCTGCAGCCCGGCCACAGGGCAGGCCGTCAGCCCCTTGGTCTTTCCCCAGTGCCACAGCAGGGTGGAGGAGAGCAGCAGGCCGATTTCGTCGTTGTGGGAGGCCAGGGGGGCGATGCGGCGCCACACCCTGAGCGCGATGGCCGCGGCGGGGAGGGGCGGGGTGGAGCGCAGCTCCTCAACCACGCCCAGCCAGCGCGCCACGCGCTGGCGCCGGGCCTCGGGCGCCGCGGTTTCGCCGTCGGCGGTGCCGGCGGTGGCCAGGGCGCTGGCCAGCCGGATCTCAAGCTCCAGGATTCCGTCGACGGTCAGCACCTTCGCCGGCCCGGCCCGGCTGATATGCCGGCGCAGCGACAGCAGGGCCTTGCCCACGAACCAGGCCGCGGTCTGCTTGCGCGGCGTCAGGCCGGCGTCGGCCATGACTAGGTCCTCCAGGGCGATCGGGGTGCCGCGCAGCGACGCCAGGGCCGCGGCCTCGGTGAAGTCGGCACGGCAGATCCAGTAGGGCCGCAGCGCGTGGGTCGCCAGGTCGTGCTCCAGGCAGGCCAAGCGGTTCTCGGCTTGGCTCCAGGCCTCGGCGAAGTCCTCCCACGGCAGGGCGACGCGGTAGCCGGGCGTGCGCTCCTCGTGAGCCGGGCCCCGGTCTTGCGTCAGGGTCCCCAACGGCGCGTACCAGCCGTGCTCGGCGCGGGGCGTCTGCAGGTCCATGGCTTTGGTCGGTGCGGGCATGACGGTCTCCTTCTTGGTCGTCAGGTCCATCCTGGTGATCGGCTCTTCTCTGCCGCCCTAGGCGTCGATCGAACGCCACAGGGCGAAGGGGCTGCCCGGCGCCTCGCGCGCCCGCCAGTCGTAGGGCAGGGCGCGCCACGGCAGGACGGGGCCCCGCCGGTTGTCGAGCGCGTAGGCGCCGCGTTCGGTGTGGGCCAGCAGCACCGCGTGGCCCTGGCCGGTCTCGGCGGTGCAGGTCGCCAGCGTCAGGGCGCCGCGCGGCCAGCCGAATTCACGGGTCAGGATGATCAGCTTGCGGATGGCGAAGTCTTCGCAGTCGCCGGTCAGCGAGGCGGGCTGCCAGAGGTCCTCGGCTTCGCGCTGGAAGCGGACCTTGCCGTTCACTTCCCGCTGCACCTGGACCAGTTCGGCCTCGCGCAGCTTGGTGGAGGGCACCCGGCAGGGCTTGATCGCGCCCGGATGCAGCGCCGGAAAGCGGGCGACCAGACGCAGCCAGGCGGTAGGCGCGGCCACGAAGTCACCCCCGGCGATCGCCGTCGACGGCGGCAGCGGGCGGGGCAGCGCGATGAGCTTTGCCGAAGCCCTGCCCGGCAGGGCGCCGAGCGCCAGCCCGGCGGCGCCGGCCGCCATAAATCCACGTCTCGAAAGCATCGGTCTCCCTCCTCAACTTTCTGCTGACGGGCGGCGGGGCTTGGCTTTTGGGGTCGTTTGCGCGGACCTCTTTTGGTCGCCGCGTCCCGCCGCTGGGGAGAGCCGCCCTTCTTGGGGGCTGCGCCTTCTTCCGGCCTCTGTCGGCGGTACCTCTCCGCCATCCCGGAGGCGCAGGGCTCTCCGTCCTGCGGCTTCTAGAACTACGGAAAGTCGGAGGGGCTGCCGCCACCCCTAGGGGTGATGCGGGCTAGTTATTCTGCTCATGGTTAATTTGGCGGTTGTGACTGCCGACCGCAGATCGCCTCACCTTGAGGGGTGACGTCGCGGCTCTGGCCTTCGTCTATCCAGACTTCTTCGGGGTAGGAGAGCTGGCGAAGGACCAGAAGGACATGAAGTCAAAAGGGAGCAGTGTGCCCGCCGCGGGCACCGAACGAGGGGTTGTTGCCGAAGATCAGGCGCGGGCGCCGGAGGGATCCGGCAGCGCCGTGCTGAGGGGGCAGGCCCAGGAGCCGATCACCGTCGACCGGCCGCAGCTGGGCGAGACGGTCGTCGTCGAGAGCGCGCCCGGCGCGGTCTATCAGTTGGAGTTCGCGCCGGAAGACGTGACCTTCCTGGTCGAGGGCGACAACATCATCATGACCTTCGATGTGGACGGGGACGGCGCCGCCGACTCCCACATCGTCTTCCTGGGGCTTGCCGGCATGGCGGGCGAGCCCGACGCGCCGACGCTGATGATCGCCGGCGTCGACTACGATATTTCATCCCTCATGGCCGCGGCCGAGAGCCTGGAAGAGGCCCGCGAGATGGCCGAGGCCGAAGTCGCCGGACTGCCGGAGACCGCCGGTGGCGAGCCGGGCCCCGCGGGACCGCGGGATTCCGGCAGCAGCAAGTACGAGGAAGATTTCAGCGGCCAGGCCCTCACGGGCGGCGGCGAGACGCTGGCTTCGACGGGCGCGCCGCTGGGTGCCGCCTTCGCGCCCGGCGGCGCCTCGGGCACGGTGATCACCGGCCTGCCGCGCCGCTTTACCGAGGCCGACGACGTCGACTCCCTGCCCACTGCCGGCGGCGGCGCTGCCGGGGGTGACGGGGTCGAGGTGCTGGCCGGCCAGGTGGTGGACGGCTACGTCGCCAACGCCACGGTGTTCCGCGACGCCAACAACAACGGCGCGCTGGACGACGGCGAATCCTTCACCACCACCGACATCGACGGCAACTTCACCCTGGAGGGTGGCAGCGGCCCCCTTGTCGCGCTGGGCGGCACCGACGTCTCCACCGGCCTGCCCTTCGACGGGGTCCTGAAGGCGCCGGAAGGCTCGACCGTCATCACCCCGCTGACCACGTTGGTCCAGCAGCTCGTCGAGTCCGGCGACACCGCGGACGCAGCCGAGACCAAGGTGAAGCAGGCCCTCGGCATCGACGAGACCTTCCAGATCTCCAAGACCGATCCGGTTAAGGCCGCCGCCTCGGGCGACAACGCGGCCTTGAAGGCCGTGAAGGCCGGCATCGCCGTGGCCAACACAGCCAAGCAGGTGAAGGCCGCCCTCAAGGGCGGCGGGGCCAGCGACGAGGAGGCGGCCTCCAATGCGGCCTTCAATGCCATCGCCAAGCAGATTTCTGACAATGGCGCGAGCACCGACCTGAAAGACGCCGACCAAGTGAAAACGGTCATCGGCGCTGCGAAAACAACACACGATACTGCGACCGGACAGACCACCACCTTCGACAGCAACGATCTGGACAACGCCGCCAACGTGATCACCGCCACCAACACGGTGGTGGAGAACATCGACACCTCGGGTGGCGGCGGGACGACGACGGAGACGCTGACCAAGCTGGCTCAGGTGGCCCAGGTGGCCCAGAGCAACGCCTCGACGGCAATCGAGGATTCGGTTCAGAACAACGACGACAGCGCCGACGACGCCTACGATGATGCCAGCGAAGTCGAGACCGAAGCTGACAGCGCGGAGGTCGGCGACGTCGACGGTTCCGATCCCCTGACCTCGGGCGCCGACAACTACACCGGCGGGCCCGGCGGCGACGCCATCGACGGCCTCGCCGGCGACGACACCCTGGACGGCGCCGGCGGCGCCGACGCCATCTCCGGCGGCGCCGGTAACGACCTGATCTACGGTGGCAGCGGCAATGACGTGATATCCGGCGGCAGCGGCAACGACACCGTGTTTGGCGGGGCCGGCAACGACGACATCATCGGCAACGCCGGCAGCGATTCCATCGACGGCGGAGACGGCAACGACATCGTGCGCTTCGCAGGCAACGCCAGCGCCTACAGCTTCGTCATCGACGACGGCATCGTGCGGGTCACCCACCTGGCCAGCGGTGCCGTCGACACGCTGACCAACGTCGAGAGTCTGCGCTTTGACGACGGCAAGACGCTGACGCTCGGCAGCGGCGCCCTGGATATCTCCAAGCTGGGCGCGGTCAGCGTCACCTTCGCCAGCCTGGACGGCCTGACCAAGATCACCACCGCGGCCAGCCAGAACATCACCCTGGACGCCACCCAGATCGACACGATCTCGGAGGCCGACGGTACGCTCACCATCGCCGGCGGCGGGGCGGTCAATGTGGTCAATGCCGGGCTCACCCTGCCCAATGACGGCACGGCGCCCAGCGTGCAGAACCTGCTGGGCTTGGAGTTCGACGGCCTGGCCGCGGCCAAGTCGCTGGTCCCGGAGAATCTGACCATCGACGGCAGCCACACGGCAGTCTTCGCGGCCTTCTGGATCCAGCTCGATCTGCTCTACATCGACGGCAGCAACTACCTGAACCTGGACATCAACACGCCGGTCGCCTACCTGGGCAACGACTATGCCGCCTATCTGGCGGCAGGCGGCGAGGCGCTGCTTGATCTGGTGAAGGTGCCCAGCGGGCGCCTGCAGACCCTGCACGACAACCTGCTGGGCAACATCGGCGACAGCCCGATCAACAGCCGCTTCATCAACCATCCGGACGGCAGCCAGCCCGACCCGCGCACCGACACGGGCCAGACCTTCGGCGAACGGCCCTACCACGACGGCTCGGTCGACGGCAGCAACCTCTATGACGATCCGGACCTGGCGGCCTCGACCATCGCCTACGACCTGACCCACGGGGTGCAGTTCCCGGACGGCCTGCCGGCACCCTACGCGGTGCTGGACGGGGCCGACACCCTGATAGGGGACACGGCGGACGACCTCTTCTTCGGCGGCGGCGGTGACGACAGCATCGACGGCGACGACGGCGACGACACGGCGACCTACCTGGGCGGCCGCCTGGACTTCGAGGTCGAGGGCAACGCGGAGGGCGATGTCCTGGTCGCCGACGGCGCCGGCAACCAGGGCGAGGACACCCTGGTCTCCATCGAGACGCTGCAGTTCGAGGACGGCACACTGCGCTTCGGGGCCACCCTGGCGCGCGCCGTGGCGGAGAGCGACGGCGGCGGCACCGACGGCTTCCACCCGGGAAGCGGCAATTCGGACGTCAACTTCACCATCCACGACAACACCGAAGCGAAGGTCGAGGCGGCCATCAAGGCGACGGCACGCTATCACGGCGACCTGGAGTCGGACGGCCAGACCTACTATGCGACGCTGGGCTTCAGCGACAAGGACGCGGACGGCCTGGCCGACGAGAACTCGGAAGTCGGCTTCTGGAACTTCAACTACAGCGTCGTCGACTACGGCGCAGCGGATCTTTCGAACTACGACATCCGCATCACCGCCGACTTCACCGACTACAACGATGTGACGACCACGGGCATCCTGGACTACGACCCCATCGCCCATGACGAGGCGGTGGGCGAGGCCTACTATCAGGATGATACGGGCGCGACCGACGGCAACCAGAACTCCCAGAACATCAGCTGGTACAGCGCCGACTACAACGCCACGGTGCCGGGCATCTACACGGTGGTCCTGACGGTCACCGACAAGGACAGCGGCGAGGTGGTGGCCAAGACCCAGATGCAGGTCGTGGTCGAGGCCGATATCACGGTGGGTGTGGACGGGGATTACACCACGATCCAGGAAGCCATCGACGCGGCCGGCGCCGGCGACACCATCTTCGTGGAACCCGGCACCTACACCGAGAACGTGGTGATCGACAAGCTGGTGAAGCTCTACGGCGCCTTCGGCGATGTCTCGGCCGCCGATGACAGCCGTGACGGCAGCGGCGAGACCCTGCTGGTGGGCAACATCATCCTGCAGGACGGTGCCGACGGCAGCACCATCGACGGCTTCGCCATCCAGGACGGCGACACCATCGGGGGCGGCGAGTCGGCGGGCCTCTACCTCGCCGCCGGCGTGACCGACGTCATCGTCGAGAACAACGTCTTCACGGCGGACGGCAGCTTCACCGGCTCCCCACGCGCGATCCTGACGACCTCGGGCGGCGCCAACAGTGGCCTGATCCTCTCGGATAACAGCTTTGCCGGCTGGGCGACGGGCATCTATCTCAATCCGGGCTCAAGCGACGCCGAGATCATCGGCAACGTCTTCGCCGGCAACAACGTGGGCGTCTCGGTCGACGGGCCGGAGGGCGTGCTCATCTCCGGCAACAGTTTCGCCACCAGCGCTTTCGAGCACCTGGGCCTCGGGCCGGGCGCGGCCAGTCCCACGGTCACCATCGAGGGCAACAGCTTCGACGACAGCGTGCGCAAGATCGGCGTCTACGCCGACGACATCGTGGTGACCGGGGACATCGGCACCGACGCGGTGACCCTGGAGCTGCAGGACGGGGTGCTCGACATCGAGCTGGATGGCGATGCCGACTTCACGGTCGTCGGCAACGACGGCGACAACGACATCATCGGCAACAACGGCGACAACCTGCTGCAAGGCTTTGGCGACGACGATACTCTGACCGGCGGCAGCGGCTCCGACACGCTGCAGGGCGGCGACGGTAATGACCTGCTGCTCGGCGACGGCGCGGGGGTGTCGGACACCGTCGCCCTGTATTCGACCGACTTCGACAACTTCACCGACGGTGCGATCGCCGACGGCTACGAGGGCTGGACGGTGAAGAACGCCGCCCACGACCAGGAGATCGTCGACCTGGACGACGGCGACCATGAGAAGGTCTTCCGCATGTCCAGCGATCCCACTTTCGGGGATTTCGGCGGGCCCTACTCGCCGCCGATCGAGATCGGCGGCGAGGCGCAGCGGGTCGGCGAGCCGCAGACCACCGCCGAGTTCAACAGCATGATCGTCAGCTACGAGTTCAAGGCGGTCAGCGAGACGCCGGACTCCTCGCGCCTGGAAGTGGACATCGGCCGCGAAGGCGAGGTCGACCGCAAGAACTTCCTGGTGCTGGAATGGGACGAGAGCGTCGGGCTGCGCATCGCGGTGAACGAACCGACCACGACCTTTGACCAGTGGTTCACCAACGACTTCCAGGCCTTCACCGGCAACCGCACCCTGGTCGAGGGCCTCGATACGGACGGCGCCCAATGGCACGAGCTGCGCATGGAGTTCCAGTCCTTCGACGGGCCGGACAACGACGTCATCGACGTCTACCTGGATGATGCCCTGATCGGCACCACCACGACCTTCGAGAACTACCGCGACTGGCTGCTGGACGACCACGCGGCCAATGCCGAGGCGACCCTGGCCGCCGGCCTGTTCTTCCGGCCCGGCTCCGGCGGTGTCGAAGGCGACGGCCCGGGCGGCATCAATCAGGGCTTCTACTTCGACAACGTCGAGATCACCGCCTTCAACTCCGCCGACGACAGCCTGGTCGGCGGGGAGGGCGACGACACCCTGAACGGCGGGATCGGCAGCGACACCCTGGTCGGCGGCGAGGGGAGCGACCTCTTCATCTACACCGACATTCTCGATGCCGGCGACGTCATCGAGGGTTTCGACGCGACCGGCGGCGACCAGATCGACCTCGACGGTCTCTTCGACTCCCTGGGGGTGGTGGGGGTCGGCCTGCGCGGCGACCGCGTCGATATTCAGCAGTCGGCGACGGACGGCGATGCGGTCATCTCGATCGACACCGACACCGCAAGCGACGGCTTCGAGCTGGTCCTGGTCACCGTCACCAACGTGACCGGGGACCTCACGATCGACGACCTCAACCTGCAGACGCCTTGAGGAGGAGTGCGTCTTGCCGTGCCGAGAGAACGATCATTTCACCGTCAACGGAGCGCCCGGCTTCGTTGCAAGGACGCCCAGGCTCGCCGCTGACTGCTTTCCCTTCCCCCAAGGGGGCGGGCTTGGGCGTTCCTAGCCCCGGTCTGGCGCCGAATCCGGGTGCTGAGAGTGGCGTGACGGCAGGCATGGTGGATAGGAACCAGCGATTGCGGCAGCCGGCGAGCACGGTTGCGCGGCGCGGCGGCGTCGCGCTGCAGGCGCGCGGCTGCCGCGACGTCAGGGACCCGGGCGCCGGCGGGCTCAACACCCAGCGCATCCCGCCCCGCTGCCCCTACCGCCTCCCCGCGTCCGCCCTGCAGGCCCGCGTCTCCGCGGTGGACCGGGACTTGCTGCTGCAGCTTCCCCACGGCGGGCTGTTGCTGCTGCGCGATCTCATCACCGTCGAGGCCATGGCCGATCCGCCGGTCTTCGAAGTCGGCGCGCGCGACCTGCTGGCCTCCCTGGCCGCCGTCCTGGCCCTGGCCGAGGGTGGCGGCGCCCCCCTGTGGTCGCTCTATTCCCGCTCCCCCAGCCCCTCGCCGCCACCCAAGCGCGATCTCGGCCCGGTGATCGCGGCGCTGCGGCGCGACGGCATTCTGCCGGAGGCCGAATCTCCTGAGTGGGATCTGCTTTAGCCGGGCGGCCTCACCGCTGCGTTCCCCCCGATTCCGGCTGCTTCAACCCCCTGCCTTCCCGCCGTTCCCCCCCTCAGGGGTGAAGAATTCGCTACACAGAGCGGCCGTCGCCGCTAGACTGCCGCAGCCGTCCGTTGCGTCCTGCGACCCGCGGGCGGCGCCGGGAAACCTTGAGGGTAGTTCGTTGAGGAAGCGCAGGGACAACGGAGAGAGCCGCCTGGACGACGCGGCGCGGGCCGGCTGGCTCTACTACGTGGCCGGCAACACCCAGGACGAGATTGCCGCCAAGCTCGGCATCTCCCGGCAGTCCGCCCAGCGCCTGGTTTCGCTGGCGGTCTCCGAGGGCCTGGTGAAGGTCCGCCTCGACCACCCCCTGGCCAACTGCCTGGAACTGGCCACGCGGCTGCGTGAGCGTTTCGGCCTGGCGCTCTGCGAGGTCGTGCCCACGGACCCGGCCTCGGACTCCTCGACGCTGGGCGTCGCCGATGCCGCGGCGGCGGAGATGGAGCGCCGCCTCAAGTCGCCGGAGACAATGGTCATGGCGATCGGCACCGGCCGCACCCTCAAGGCGGCGGGCGAACTGCTGCCGCGCGTCGACGCGCCGGACAAGAAGATCGTCTCGCTGACCGGCAACTTCACGCCGGACGGCGCGGCGGCTTTCTACAGCGTCATCTTCACCATGGCCGAGGTGGTCAACGCCCGGCACTACCCGCTGCCGATGCCGGTCATCGCCGCCTCGCCGGAAGAGCGCGACCTGCTGCACCAGCAGATCATCGTTCGCACCACGCTGGATCTGGCGGCCCAGGCCGACGTGACCTTCCTCGGCATCGGCGAGCTCGCCCCGCGCGCGCCGCTGCAGGAGGACGGCTTCATCACCAAGGCGGAGCTGGCGGCGCTGCAGAAAGCCGGCGCCGTGGCGGAGATCATCGGCTGGGCCTTCGATGCCGAGGGCCGGATGATCCAGGACCTGACCAACGCGCGGGTCGCTTCCGCGCCGCTGCCCTCGCCGGAGCGCTCGCTGGTCGTCGCCGTGGCCAAGGGGGAGGCCAAGCTGCCGGGCATCCGGGCGGCCGTGAGCCGGCCGCTGGTCAACGGACTCATCACCGATGAGTGGACGGCCGGAAAACTTCTGGCCGAGCGCTAACCTCTTTCTTCCTCTCGCAAAACTGCCGAATTCGATGGTTTGCCGCGGCCTTTGTTGTGCGCCGCAGCAACGAATCCTTCTTGACGTCATCGGCCTACTTGTGAGTAATTGCTCTCAACGTAGGCAATTGCTCAATAACGCCTCGGGGAGGAAATCATGAGATTCATGCCGATTTTGTTGGGTACCTGTGCCGCGGCGCTGCTTGCCGGGCAGGCTCTTGCCGAGACCACGCTGACCATCGCGACGGTCAACAACGGCGATATGATCCGGATGCAGAAGCTGACGGACGACTTCACCGCCAAGCACCCCGACATCAAAGTCGAGTGGGTGACCATGGAAGAGAACGTGCTGCGCCAGAAGGTGACGACCGACATCGCCACCAAGGGCGGCCAGTACGACATCATGACCATCGGCACCTACGAAGTGCCGATCTGGGCGAAGCAGGGCTGGCTGGTGCCGCTCGAAAGCCTCGGCGCCGACTACGACGTCGACGATCTGCTGCCGGCCATCCGCGGCGGCCTGACCGTCGAGGACAAGCTCTACGCCGCGCCCTTCTACGGCGAAAGCTCCATGGTGATGTACCGCACCGACCTCTTCGAGAAGGCGGGGCTGGACATGCCGGACGCGCCGAGCTGGGACTTCGTCGCCGAGGCGGCGCGCAAGATCACCGACAAGGACAACGAAGTCTACGGCATCTGCCTGCGCGGCAAGGCCGGCTGGGGCGAGAACATGGCCTTCCTGACGGCCACCGCAAACTCCTTCGGCGCGCGCTGGTTCGACGAGAACTGGCAGCCGCAGTTCGACCAGCCGGAATGGAAGCAGACTCTGCAGTTCTATGTCGACCTGATGGAGGACGCCGGCCCTCCGGGAGCCTCCTCCAACGGCTTCAACGAGAACCTGGCGCTGTTCCAGACCGGCAAGTGCGGCATGTGGATCGACGCCACCGTTGCCGCTTCCTTCGTGACCAACCCCGATGAATCGCAGGTCGCCGACAAGGTCGGCTTCGCCCTGGCGCCGGACAATGGCCTGGGCAAGCGCGGCAACTGGCTGTGGGCCTGGTCGCTGGCCGTGCCGGCGGGTTCGGAGAAGACCGAGGCGGCGCAGGAGTTCATCTCCTGGGCGACCGGCAAGGACTATGCGAAACTGGTCGCGGCCAAGGAAGGCTGGGCCAACGTGCCGCCGGGCACCCGCACCTCCCTCTACGAGAACCCGATGTACCAGGAAGCGGCGCCCTTTGCCGAGATGACCCTGGAGTCCATCAAGGCGGCCGATCCCAAGCACCCGACGGTCGATCCCGTTCCCTACGTCGGCGTGCAGTTCGTGGCGATCCCCGAGTTTCAGGGCCTCGGCACGGCGGTGGGCCAGCAGTTCTCGGCGGCCCTGGCCGGCCAGGTCTCCGTCGACCAGGCGCTGAAGAATGCGCAGACCCTCACCGAGCGTGAGATGAAGCGCAGCGGCTACATCAAGTAGCTTTTCCTCCCGGCGGGCCGCCCGTCCTCCCAACCACGGGCGGCCCGCAACTTTTTTCTCAGCGACGACGATTCACCTTTCGGCGCCTATCCTGAAGGCGCGGAGCGGAAGGGAGGAAGCCATGGCGACCAAGCAAACGCAGGTTACGGCCAAGATCATGATGTCTCCGGCGGTTCTCATGCTGCTGGCCTGGATGATCGTGCCGCTGGGCATGACGCTCTACTTCTCCTTCCTGCGCTACAACCTGCTGATGCCGGGCATGGAGGAATTCACCGGCTTCGGCAATTACGAATTCTTCCTGACTGATCCCGCCTTCCTGGAAGCCCTGGGCAACACGCTGCTGCTCGTCGGCGGCGTGCTGCTGGCCACCGTGATCGGCGGCACCTTCCTCGCCATCCTGATTGACCAGCCCATCTGGGGGCGCGGCATTGTGCGGCTGCTGGTCATCGCACCCTTCTTCGTCATGCCGACGGTTTCCGCGCTGGTGTGGAAGAACATGCTGATGCACCCGGTCAACGGGCTCTTCGCCTGGATCACCCGCGGCCTCGGCGCGGAGCCGGTGGACTGGTTGGCCGACCTGCCGCTGTTTTCCATCACCGTGATCGTCGCCTGGGGCTGGCTGCCCTTCGCCACGCTGATCATCCTCACCGCTCTGCAGTCGCTGGACAGCGAGCAGAAGGAAGCCGCGGAGATGGACGGCGCCGGCCCGATCTCGATCTTCTGGTTCATCACCCTGCCGCACCTGTCGCGGGCCCTGACGGTAGTTACCCTGATCGAAACCATCTTCCTGCTGTCGGTCTTCGCCGAGATCTACGTCACCACCGGCGGCGGGCCCGGCACCGCCAGCACCAACCTGCCCTTCCTGATCTACATTCAGGCCTTGCTGCAGTACGACGCGGGCACCGCCTCGGCCGGCGGCGTGGTGGCCATCATCCTGGCGAATATCGTCGCGATCTTCCTGATCCGCATGATCGGCAAGAACCTGGAGACCTGAGCCATGGCGCGCGCAGTCACCACCCAACGCAAGCTCGCTTTCACGATCATCGCCTGGACCGTCGGGCTCACCCTGTTCTTCCCGGTGCTCTGGACCATCCTCACCAGTTTCAAGACGGAGGGGGAGGCCATCGCCACACCACCCACCTTCTTCTTCTTCGACTGGACCCTGGAGAACTACGTCGAAGTGCAAGAGCGCTCCAACTACCTGCGCCACGCGATGAACTCCGTGGTCATCTCCGTGGGCTCGACCCTGCTCGGGCTGCTCGTGGCCATTCCGGCGGCCTGGTCCATGGCCTTCTCCCCGACGAAGCGGACCAAGGACATCCTCATGTGGATGCTCTCCACCAAGATGCTGCCGGCAGTCGGTGTGCTGATGCCGATCTACCTCATGTGCCAGTGGCTCGGCCTGCTCGATTCGCTGGTCGCGCTGGTGGCCATCCTCATGCTGATGAACCTGCCGATCATCGTGTGGATGCTCTACACCTACTTCAAGGAGATCCCGGGCGACATTCTCGAGGCCGCGCGCATGGACGGCGCCTCCCTGGGCAAGGAAATCATCTATGTGCTGACGCCCATGGCCGTGCCGGGGATCGCCTCGACCCTGCTGCTCAACATCATCCTGGCCTGGAACGAGGCCTTCTGGACCCTGAACCTGACGGCGTCGAAGGCGGCGCCGCTGACCGCCTTCATCGCCTCCTATTCCAGCCCGGAGGGTCTGTTCTGGGCCAAGCTGTCGGCGGCCTCGACCCTGGCCATCGCGCCGATCCTGGTCATGGGCTGGTTCAGCCAGAAACAGCTGGTCCGCGGCCTCACCTTCGGCGCAGTGAAATAGGCGTCGCAGTCAAATAGGGAGCAAGAACCATGGGCGCAATCACCCTGGAGAAGGTGACCAAGAGCTTCGGCGACGTATCGGTCATCCCGGGCGTCGACCTGGAGATCGCCGAGGGCGAGTTCGTCGTCTTCGTCGGCCCCTCGGGCTGCGGCAAGTCCACCCTGTTGCGGCTCATCGCCGGCCTGGAGGACGTGACCTCGGGCACGATCAAGATCGACGGCGTCGACGCCACCGGTACCTCGCCGGCCAAGCGCGGCCTGGCGATGGTCTTCCAGTCCTACGCGCTCTATCCGCACATGAGCGTCTACAAGAACATTGCCTTCCCGCTGAAAATGGCCGGCGTTGACGAAGCCACCATCAAGCAGAAGGTGGAGAGCGCCGCGGCCACCCTGAATCTGACGAACTACCTGGACCGCCGTCCGGGCCAGCTTTCCGGCGGTCAACGCCAGCGCGTCGCCATCGGCCGCGCCATCGTGCGCGAGCCGGCGGCCTTCCTCTTCGACGAGCCCCTGTCGAACCTGGATGCCGCCCTGCGCGTCAACATGCGCCTGGAAATCAGCGAACTGCATAACTCGCTGGCGACCACCATGATCTACGTGACCCACGACCAGGTCGAGGCCATGACCATGGCCGACAAGATCGTCGTGCTGCACGACGGCTACATCGAGCAGGTCGGCTCGCCGCTGGAGCTCTACCGCAACCCGGCCAACGTCTTCGTCGCCGGCTTCATCGGCTCGCCAAAGATGAACCTGCTAGAAGGCGCGGCGGCGGCCAAGTACGACGCCCACACCATCGGTATCCGCCCCGAGCATATCGAACTTTCGACCGAGGGCGGCGAGTGGTCCGGCGTGGTCGGCGTCGCCGAGCACCTGGGCTCCGACACCTTCCTGCACGTGAACGTCGACAACATCGGCCTGGTGACGGCGCGGGTCAACGGCGAGTTCGGCGTGCGTCACGGCGACCGGGTGTGGGTTACGCCCCCGGCCGACCGTCTCTACCGCTTCGGTGCGGACGGACTGGCCCTGTAATGGCCCGCCTGGACGGCAAGACGGCTCTCATCACCGGGGCGGCCCGCGGCATCGGCCTGGCCTTCGCCCGGGCCTATGCCGCCGAGGGCGCCAGCGTGGCGCTGGGCGACATCGACCTGGCGCGGGCCGAGGAGTCGGCCGCGGCCATCGGGCCGCAGGCCTTCGCCCTGCGGATGGACGTGACCGATCAGGCCTCCATAGAGGCGGCGGTGCAGGCCGTGGAGGCACGCGGCGGCATCGATATCCTGGTGAACAACGCCGCCCTTTTCGACCTGGCGCCCATCGTGGAGATCACGCGTGAGAGCTACGAGCGCCTCTTCTCCGTCAACGTCGCCGGCGCGCTCTTCACGCTGCAGGCGGCGGCCCGCGGCATGATCCGGCGCGGCCAGGGCGGCAAGATCATCAACATGGCCAGCCAGGCCGGGCGTCGCGGCGAGTCGCTGGTCGCCGTCTACTGCGCCAGCAAGGCGGCGGTGATCAGCCTTACCCAGTCGGCCGGCCTCAACCTCATCGAACACCGCATCAACGTGAACGCCATCGCTCCCGGTGTGGTCGAGGGTGAGCACTGGGACGGGGTCGATGCCCTCTTTGCCAAGTACGAGAAGCGCCCCCGCGGGGAGAAGAAGCGCCTTGTCGGGGAAGCCGTGCCTTATGGCCGTATGGGACGGGCCGAGGATCTGACCGGAATGGCGGTCTTCCTGGCGAGTTCCGAAAGCGATTACGTCGTCGGACAGACCTACAACGTCGACGGCGGCAACTATCTGAGCTGAGAGGCCTGGTGACATGTATCTGGACAAACTGAAACTCGACGGCCGTGTCGCCGTGGTAACCGGCGGAGGTCAGGGCATCGGCGCCGCCTGCGCCCAGGCGCTGGGCGAGGCGGGGGCCAAGGTGGTGGTGGCCGAACTGATCCCGGAGCGGGCTACGGCTTGCGCGGAAATGCTGGGCCGCCAGGGCCTGGAGGTGGAGGCCATGGAACTGGACGTCACCCAGTCGGGGCAGGTCGACGAACTGGCCGCCAAGGTGAAGCGCGACCACGGCCGCATCGACATCCTGGTGAACAATGCCGGCGTCGCGAAGAGCGACGTGCGCGCAGAGGACACCAGCGACGATCACTGGCGCTTTCACATGAAGGTCAACGTCGACGGCCTGTTCTGGTGCTGCCGCGCCTTCGGCCGCGAGATGCTGAACCAGGGCAACGGCTCCATCGTGAACATCGGCTCCATGTCGGGCTTCATCGTCAACAAGCCGCAGCCGCAGTCCTTCTACAATGCCTCCAAGGCCGCCGTGCATCACCTGACGCGCTCGCTGGCCGCGGAGTGGGCGGCGCGCGGCGTGCGCGTCAACGCGGTGGCGCCGACCTATATCGAAACCCCGCTGACCGCTTTCGGCATCGAGGAGAACCCAGAGATGTACAAGGTCTGGCTGGAGATGACCCCCATGGGCCGGGTCGGCCAGCCGGAGGAGATCGCCTCGGTGGTCCACTTCCTCGCCTCCGATGCCGCCAGCCTCGTCACCGGCGCCATCGTCGCCGCCGACGGCGGCTACACCTGCTGGTAGCCCGCTCCGGCGGCGGATCGGCGCAGTCCCGTGAACGCGACCCCCATCAGCCTCGTCATCTTCGATTGTGATGGTGTGCTGGTGGACAGCGAGCCGCTGGCCCTGCGTCTGCTGCTGCAGACGCTGGCCGAGGCCGGTGTCGAGCTGGCCCCCGAGGAGGCTTACGAGGCCTTCCTCGGCAAGAGCCTGGCCACGGTCTGCGGCATTCTGCGCCGCGACTACGGCGTGGATGTCGACGCCGCCGCGCTGGAGCGCATGCGCGCCCGGCTGAATGCGGCGATCCGCGAGGAACTGCGGCCCATTCCCGGCATCGCCGACACGCTCGCCAAGCTGTCGCATCGGGTCTGTGTCGCCTCTTCCAGCCAGGTCGAACGCATCCGTCTTTCCCTGGCGGTGACCGGCCTCGAGCGCTTCTTCGGCGATGACGTCTTCAGTGCCACCATGGTCGCGCGGGGCAAGCCGGCGCCGGACCTTTTCCTCTTCGCGGCGCAACGGATGCACGCCGCGCCGGAGCATTGTATGGTGGTCGAGGACAGCCCCGCCGGCGTCACCGCGGCGCGCGAGGCCGGCATGCAGGTGCTGGGATTTACCGGCGGCAGCCACGCGCAGGCGGCCACGCACCGCGAGAAGCTGCGGGCGCTGCGGCCGACGGGCGTCTTCGACGACATGGCGGCCTTGCCCGGTCTGCTGGCGGGATTGGAGAAGGACCGGAAGGTATCCTGATGGGTGACTTGGTGGTTGGGGTCGATGTCGGCACCGGCAGTGCCCGGGCCGGCGTGCTGGGACGGGACGGCAAGCTGCTGGGCCGGGCCGAGCACCCCATCGACATGAACCAGCCGCAGACCAACCACAGCGAGCACGATTCGGAGCAGATCTGGGCGGCGGTGGGTTCCGCCGTGCGCGGGGCCCTAGCGGCCGCCGGGGCCGCGGGCGGCGACGTCGCCGGCATCTCCTTCGACGCCACCTGTTCGCTGGTGGTGCGCGACCCCGCCGGCGGTCAGCTCAGCGTCTCCACCGGCGGCGAAGCGCGCTGGGACACCATCGTCTGGCTCGACCACCGGGCGCTGGCGGAGGCCGAGGAGTGCACCGCCACCGGACACCGGGTGCTCGACTACATCGGCGGCGTCATGTCGCCGGAGATGGAGACGCCGAAACTCATGTGGCTGAAGCGCCACCTGCCGCAGTGCTGGGAGGGGGCGGGCCACTTCTTCGACCTCGCCGACTTCCTCACCTGGAAGGCCAGCGGCAAGGCGGCGCGCTCTCAATGCACGGTGACCTGCAAGTGGACCTACCTGGGCCACGAGAACCCCGGCTGGCAGCAGGATTTCTTCGAACAGGTCGGGCTCGGCGACCTGCGTGCGCGCGGCGGCCTGCCGGAGCGGGCCAGCCCCATCGGCGCGGACCTGGGCCCGCTGAGCGAGGCGGCGGCCGCGGAGCTGGGCCTCACCACCGCCTGCCGCGTCGGCGCCGGGCTCATCGACGCCCATGCCGGGGCGCTGGGCGTGCTGGGCGGCTACGCCGGCGATCCCGCAGGGATCGACCGCCACCTGGCGCTCATCGCCGGCACCTCCAGCTGCGTCATGGCGCTCTCCGCCGAGCCGCGGCCGACCCAGGGCGTCTGGGGCCCCTATTTCGGCGCGCTGCTGCCGGACTGCTGGCTGAACGAAGGCGGCCAATCGGCCACCGGCGCGCTGCTGGACCACATCATCCGCTGGCACAGCGCCGGTGGCAGCCCCAGCGCCGAGGGCCACCGGCGCATCACCCAGCGCATCATGGAGCTGCGCCGGGATGCGGGCCTCGACCTCGCCGGACGCCTGCACGTCCTGCCGGACTTCCACGGCAACCGCTCGCCCCTGGCCGACCCCCACGCGGTCGGCGTCATCAGCGGCCTGACGTTGGATTCTTCTTTCGACAGCCTGTGCAAGCTCTATTGGCGCACCGCCGTAGGCATCGCGCTCGGCGTGCGCCACATCCTGGAAGCGCTGAACGCGCGCGGCTACGGCATCGACACCCTGCACGTCACCGGCGGCCACCTGAAGAACCCGCTGCTCATGGAGCTCTACGCCGACGCCGTCGGCTGCAAGGTGATCGAACCGGCGGCGGAGGATGCGGTGCTGCTGGGCAGCGGCATGGTGGCGGCTACGGCGGCGGGCATCTACGACAGCCTGCGCAGCGCCGCCGAGGGCATGCAGCAGGGCGGCCAGGAGCGCCATCCCAACCCGGCGGCGCGGCCCCGCTTCGACCGGGACTACGCGGTCTTCCTGAAGATGCACGAACAACGCCGCGCCCTGGACGCGCTTTGCCAGGGCGGCGCCGGCTGACCGCAGCCGCGTCGCGCTCTATTCCTCGAACAGCGGCGGCGTCTTGTCGTCGTCGTCGTCTACACTTTCCACTGAGCTGCGCTTGTCGGCGGGGGTGCTCTCCTCGACGTCCACCGGCTCTTCCTCCAGCAGCGAGGGCGATTCGTCGGTGCCTTCGGTATAGCTGTAAGGCCGCTTCGGCTGCTTGCCCTTGCGGGGGTCTGTCTCGGCGCGGTTCATGGTGTCCCTCCTTCCCAGCCTGGGAACAGCAAAGCAGCAGCACACCACCGCCACCTTGATGTGGGTCAAGACCCGAGTATGCGCCCTTTCACGAGGCGGTGCAGCAGCCAGGTTCCCAGCAGCGCCAGGGCCAGCAGGGCGATCGCGGTCAGGCCGTTGTCCAGCAGCTCCGGCGCGGCGATCAGGACCGCGCCGAGGCCCAGCATCATCAAGCCCGACAGCAGCTTCAGCACGCGACCCTCGCCGGCGCTCAGCTTGCGGCTGCCCAGCGTGAAGGTGAAGACGACGACGATGACCAGCAGCGGCAGCACGTAGACCAGATTGTAGAATGCCAGGTAGAGGTAGTAGCCGGCGGTCGACAGCTCGTTCAGGGTCAGGGCCCGGGTGTAGACCAGCGGAAATCCGGTGGAGCAGAGCAGTTCGTAGGTATTGGCCGCCAGGGCCAGGACCACGGTGCCGGCCAGCATCGCCGGCAGGCTGTCGGCCGCCAGCAGGCCGCGCATACGCGCGAAGAGCCCCGGCTTGCGCCCCTCGGGGATTTCCAGGGAGGGGCCCTGGCCGGCCAGGAAGAAATCCTTGATGTTGATGACGGCCAGCGCGCCGGCGACGAGGCCGGCGATCAGGGTCACCGCGCGCAGACCCTCCAGCACCAGGAAGAAATGCAGCCAAGCGGCCATGAAGAGGAAATAAAGCAGGCCGGAGAACACCACGAAGACGCCGCCGACCAGCAGCATGCGCCGCCGGCTGTGCGCGTGGGCCAGAAGGCTCAGCAGGAACAGCAGCACGAAGAAGGCGCAGGGGTTGAAGGCGTCCACCCCGCCCAGCACCAGGGTCAGGACGGGCAGGGAGAGCTGCTCGGCTTGTAGGCTGCCGAAGAGGGGCAGGGCGACCTCCTGAGCCGGGGCCTCCGCGGCTTCCACCCCGGCGGCCGCTCCGGGCGCTCCTCCGGCCGCCACGTCCTGCTGCAGCAGGTCGTGGCAGGAGTCGGCGGCCGGGGCCAGGACGCCGCCGGTGGTCTCGGCGAAGGCGACGATCATCTGGCCGCAGATGAAGGAGGCGGGCACGCCCAGGATCTCCTCGTCCAGGGCGGCGGCGAAGTCGGCGAAGAGGGCGCGGTTCTCCGCCGAGGAGTCGACCTCATAGGACTCCAGCTTCAGCCAGGGCCGCCGCAGCAGCAGCCCCGGCAGGAAGCGCTCCGCCTCGGCGCAGTAGGGGCAGGTCGCGGAATAGAAGAAGTGCAGCGAGACCTCGACCTCGCCCTGGGGAGTGACCCGGTACCAGGGATTCTCTTCGCCGTCCTGGGCCGCGGCCGGCGCCGTCTCGGCGAAGACGGTGGCCAGCAGCAGGATGCAGAAGAGGAGTTTCTTCACCAGGGTCATGCCGTTCCGGGGGCTCAAGGAAAACGCGCGGCCTTCAGCCCGCCGCAAAGGGCGCCACCTCGATCTTGTTGTGCACCCTATCGACGCCGAAGACGTACCAGGCATCGTACTCCGCCATCTCGCGTTCGCTCTCGCTGGGTACCAGCCCGGCCAGGGTGACCACGGCGTCGACGGTGCCGACGATGACCTGCCCGGCGTTGACGAAGGGGTCCTTCTCCAGAGCCATGCGCACGGCGCCGGTGATCTCGGCGTCGTTGTCCGGCTCTTCGGGGGTGACGCCCAGGCCGTTGACGACGTCGCGGCTGCCCGGCACCCACCAGGCCAGGACGCCGGCCAGGCGCTTGAACTCCAGGCCCGGCACCTCGCCGTCCAGCGTCACCACCCCTTCGGCGACTGAAAGGCGGATCCAGCCGCGCTTGCGCTCGGCAGGCTCGCGCAGCGTCTGCTCCTCGCCCTTGGCGATCTCGGACAATGCCAGCTCGGCGAAAGCCGGCTCCTGCTCCAGCGCGCGGCGCACCAGGTCGCGGACCTCGCCGTCCTCCAGGCGTTCGGCCGGGGCGACATGCAGGCGGTCGATGATGCCGGTGACGCCCGGCACCGCGGCGGCCAGCTCCAGGGCCAGCTTCTTGGCGGCGATGTCCGGCATCTCGCCTTCCAGCGTCAATGTGCCGGCGTCGAACTCCAAGTTGCCGTGCGGTGCCTTGGGGCCGATGCGCGGCTCGCTGCGCCAAGCCCGGCGAACGGCGTTGAGGACGTCTTGTGCAGTCTGCGTGGAGGGCATGGGACGGCTCTCGCTGGGAGAAGGTGATGCTATGCTGCGGCGACGGCGCCCCGGCCACATTGACGTGGGTCAAGCGCCGCGGCAAGGCCAGGAGAGGAGCCCGGTGGAAATGGCAGCGGAAATGGCGGAAGACAGGGTAGAGGCGCTGGAAACTGCCGCCTTTCACATGGTCACCGGAATCCCCAAGGCGACCGCAGACCTGCCCGTTGCGGTGGTGGTGGAGGAGCTGCGCGGGCACCTCTTCGACTGTGCGGACTGCATTTTCGTGACCGACAGGGAGGGCCGCTTCACCGGGATCGTGCGCATCAACGACCTGCTGGCCGCCGCGCCGGAGGAGGAGATCGGCGACATCGTCGAGGAACGCCACGGCACCGCGCAGCTCGGCGACGACCAGGAGCACATCGCCCTCCTGGCCATGGAAAAGGACATGATCGCGGTGCCGGTGCTGGACGGCGCGGGAAAGCTGGTGGGCGCGGTGCCGCCCGATGCTCTGCTCGATATCCTGCGTCACGAACACATGGAAGACCTGCAGCGCCTGGCCGGCATCCAGCGCCATCGCGACGGCGCGGCTGAGGCCCTGGAGGCGCCGATACACGACCGCGTGCGCCGCCGCCTGCCCTGGCTCATCGTCGGCCTGGTGGCCTCCACTGCGGCGACAGGCGTAGTGGCCCTCTTCGAGGAAACCTTGAATGCCAACGTCACCATCGCCTTCTTCGTGCCGGCGCTGGTTTACATCGCCGGGGCCATCGGCACCCAGGCGGTCTCGGTGGCGGTGCGCGCCCTTTCGGTGGTGGAGGTGGGCCTGGTCCGCCTGATGCGCGACGAGCTGATCATCGGCCTGTTCATCGGCCTCGCCATGGGGCTGCTCTCCGCCCTGCCGGTCTACCTGATCTTCGGCGACGGCCCCCTGGCCGTGGCGCTGGGGCTGGCGGTGCTGGGCGCGGGCACGGTCTCGGCGGTGGTCGGCTTCGGCCTGCCCTGGGCCTTTCAGCGCTTCGGCTTCGACCCGGCGCTGGGCAGCGGTCCGGTTTGCACGATCATCCAGGACGTGGCCAGCCTCGCGATCTATTTCATGCTGGTCACCGCGATCGTGATCTGAACCGGCCGGTCAACCTTTCCAGGCGCGCGAGACCTTCACCGCCTCGTCGAACCTGGCCAGCAGGTTGCCGCGCGCCGCCGCCGGCTCCACCACCTGTGCCGTGCCGCCTTCCGCCACGTTGCGGCCACAGGCCAGGGCGGCCAGTTTCGCCGTGCCGCTGCCGGTCAGCTCGGCGTTGGTGGAGACCTTGAGTTCGCGCTCCAGGATGTCGGCAAGAAACTGCAGGAAGTAGGGATTGGCCGACATGCCGCCGTCGATGGACAGCGGGCCGCTGGCCGGCAGCAGGCTGCTCATGGCCTGGACCACCTCGGCGGCGCGGCAGGCCACGCCCTCCAGGATGGACTTCATCAGCTCCGCCGGGCCGTGGTCGATGGACAGCCCGACCCAGGTACCGCGCGCCTGGCGGTCCCAATGCGGGCAGGCGAGGCCGGAGAGCGCGGGCACGAAGGCAAGGCCGCCTTCCAGGGCCGGCGGCCCCTCCAGGCGGTTCAGCCAGTCGAAGTCCTGGAACAGGCCGAGGCCGCGTCCCCAGTTGACCGCGGCGCTGGCCGAGTAGACGCCGCCGTCCAGGGCGTAGACCGGCTTCTCGCCGGCCAGCTGCCAGGCCACGGTGGGCAGCAGGCCCTTGTCCGGTGCGCGCAGGATCTCCGCGCCGGTCAGCATGAGGACGAAGGCGCCGGTGCCGAAGGTGATCTTCACGTCGCCGGCGGTGCGGCAACCGTGACCGTAGAGCGCCGCCTGCTGGTCGACCAGGCTGGCGGTCACCGGCACCGCCTTGCCATTCACGTCCAGGGCGCCGAAGTCGCCGGTGGTGGGCACGATCTTCGGCAGGCATTCCATCGGCACGCCGAAGAGGCGGCAGAGCTCCGCGTCCCACTGGCCGCTCTCCAGGTTCATGAGAGAGGTGCGCGAGGCGGTGGTGATGTCGGTGACGCAGCGCCCGGTCAGGCGGTCCAGGAAGAAGGCGTCGGTGGTGCCCAGACGCAGCTTGCCCTGGTCCAGCAGGTGCCTGGCCTCCGGCAGGTTTTCCACGATCCAGCCCAGCTTGGCGGCGGAGAAGTAGGCGTCCAGCGGCAGGCCGGCGCGTTCCAGGGTCAGCGTCTCTGCCCCCTGGGCCTTCAGCTGGACGATGGTCTCCGCCGTGCGGGCGTCCTGCCAGACGACGACGGGTGAGACGGCCTCCTTGGTCTCGGCGTGCCAGGCGAGGCAGCTTTCCCCCTGGTTGTCGATGCCGAAGGCCTCCGGCGCCTCGACTGCTTCGGCGCAGGCGCGGATGCTGGCGATCAGTTCCTCCGGGTCGTGCTCGACCCAGCCGGGTCGCGGATAGATCTGGCGGTGCTCCACCGCCTTGACCACGCGCGCCGTGCCGTCGGCCTCCAGGGCCAGGGCGCGGGTGCTGGTGGTGCCTTGATCGATGGCGGCGATGGTCATGTCACGCGACCTCGGAAAAGCGGAGAGAAAGAGTCGCGCCGCGCACCTTGCCGACGACGTCGTGCAGCGGCAACAGCAGCCGGCGCTCCGGCAGTACGGAAAGGGTCTTGGACCAGACGACGGTGTCGCCGTCGCGCGCCTCCAGTTTCCCGCCGGCGGCCCGCGTCACGCGCAGCTGCAGATGAGTCAGGGCGCCGTCGGAAAAAGGCAGGGCGATGCGCTGGGGCAGCGCCAGCTTGATCGCCGGATGGTCGACGACGATCTCCAGATGGCGCTCGGCGGCGGGCAGCCTGCCGGCCAGGCACTCGGTCAGCACGTCGCCGGCGGCGACGCCTTCGTGCCAGCTCCAGCCCGCGGTCTCCACCGGGCGCAGCAGGTTGCCGGCGGCGAAGAAGTCGGGGTCGGAGCAGCGCCCGAACTGGTCGATGACCGGACCGCCGCTGCCGGGATCGAGTTCCAGATGGCCCAGGCGGCAGAGCGTCGCCTCCGGCGTGAAGGCGCCGGTGACGATAACGCCGTCGCAGTCCAGCACCTGCTCCGCGCCGCCGGGCCCGCGCAGGGTTACGCCCTCGACCCGCTCCTTGCCGTGGATGGTGACAAGCTCCGTGCCGAGATGCAGGGGAACACCGAAGAGGCGCGGCAGGGCCCGGGTAAAGCTGCGCGCGGTGACTCTTTCGCCGGGCTCGACCATCGCCACCGGGCGGATGCCCGCGTGGCGGCAGGTGAAGATGGCCGAGAAGGAGACCAGCTCGCTGCCCAGGATCACCGGCCGCGCGAAGGGCCGCTTGTGGGCCAGGTAAACCAGGGACTGCAGCGCCCCTGTGGAGACCACGCCCAGCGGGCGCTGGCCGCCGATGAAGCGGGCGGCGCGGCTGGTCTCGCGCACGCCGGTGGCCAGCAGCACCTTCTTGGCGGTCATGTCGGCCGCGCCGCCGGGTGTCGAGAGGCTGAGCCTCGGTCCCGGCGTGATCCCGGTCACGGTGGTCTGCGGATAGATCTCGACGCCGGCGTCCTCGGCGCGGGCCACCAGGCGCCGGGCGTAGTCGGGGCCGCGCAGCAGGCGGTGGAACTCGCGCAGGCCGAAGGGGTAGTGGCCGCAGTGGCGCGGGATGCCGCCGGCCCGGGGTTCGCGGTCCAGCACCGCGACCGAGGCGACGCCGTGTTCCTTCAAGCGGGTGGCGGCGGCGAGGCCCGCCGGGCCGCCGCCGACGACGGCGACCTCGACCGCCTGCGGCAGGGCCTTGGCGTCACCCGGCATCGCGGTCGTCCTCCGCCAGCGGGCTGTCGAAGCGCCCTTCGGTGATCTGCGACAGGGCGCCCAGGCAGTAAAAGCCCTGGCAACGTCCCATGGTGACGCGGGTGCGCCGCTTCAGGCCCGAGAGGCTCTGCGCGGCCAGCGGACCGTCCAGCGCCGCCTCGATCTCGCGCCGGGTCACCAGCTCGCAATGGCAGACGATGCCACCGTTGTCCGGCCGGGCCCAGGCGCGCTCGGCGTAGTCGGTCAGCACGCCGGCCCGGGGCCAGGCGACCTGCTGCGGCGGCCGGTAGCTGTCGCCGAAGGAGACCAGCAGGCGGTGCACTTCGCGCGCCAGGCCGAGGGCGCTGCTCAGCCCCGTCGAGCGGATGCCGCCGACGGTGACGTAGCGTTGCTCCGCGCGCGCCTTTACCTGGTAGTCCTTGTGTTCGCTGGCGGGGCGCAGGCCGGCGTAGGTGGCGGTGACGGGCAGCGCGGCCAGGGCGGGCAGCATCTCGATGCCCTTGGCGCGCAGCATCTGCAGCGTCGCGCCGTCGGTCGAGGCGTCGTCGCGGCTGTCCTGGTCCTCGGCGGTCGGCCCGACCAGCAGGTTGCCGAAGCTGGTGCGGCAGATGACCACGCCTTTGGTCTTGGCGGTCGGTACCGGCAGGATGATCGACTGGGCGAGGCGGGCCGCGGCCTTGTCGAAGACCACGAACTGGCCTTTGCGCGGGCGGATGGTGAAACCGCTTTCGCCCAGCAGGCGCTGGTCGACGATATCGCCGTAGAGCCCGGCGCAGTTCACCACGGCGCGGCTGCGCAGCGGCCCGCCGGAGGTCTCAAGCTCCCAGGTCTCCCCGTCGAAGGCGCCGCCCAGCACCTCGCTGCCGCGCCGGCAGGCGGCGCCGTTGTCCAGGGCCTGCTGCAGGTAGACGCTGGGCGCGCTCCAGGGGTCGATGACGTATTCGCGCGGTACATTGAAACCGGCCCGGACCCGGGGCGAGAGATTGGGTTCAAGCGCCAGGATCTCCGCCCGGCTCAGCGCTGCGACGTCGTCGACCCCGTTGGCGCGCGCCTGTTCCATCAGCGCCGGCAGGCGGGCTTCCTCCTCCTCGTTCCAGGCCAGCACCAGGGCGCCGCAGGTGAGCAGCGGCAGGTTCAGCCTCTCGCGGATTTCCAGGTACTCGCGGTAGCCGGCGGCGATGCAGGCCTGCTCCAGGGAGCCCGGCGGCGCATCGAAGCCGGTGTGCAGGATGCCGCTGTTGCCCTTGCTGGCGCCGTCCAGGATGTCGACGGCTTTCTCGACCACCTGGACCCTGGCGCCTTCCAGGGTCAGCCGCCGCGCCACGGCACAGCCCACGACCCCGGCGCCGATGACCGTGACGTCGAAAGTCTCTGCCGGGGCGTCTGGCATGACGGAGGCGAGGTCCTTGTGGCTGGCGCCGGCCGGGGAAGCGGCCTCGCGGCGCCTGGCTGCTTTCGGAATTTGCGCTTGCCCCGCAAAGAGCCGCCGCCTACCGTACTCAAGCCTGCCCTTTCGGTCAATAGAATGGCGAGCAAGTGAACATAAAATATCTAAGTAAAAACAATAAGTTGAAAGATATTTTGTGGATTCGGGCAATGCGAAGCAATGCCTTTGGTCAAACCTCTGCGCGCAATCTGGCGGGAGATCGCCCTTGAAGAGCAAGACGCGTCCCCTTGGGCCCAAGCTGCGCCAGGAAAAAATCGCCGAGGCCGTGCGCCGCCACGGCAGGGTCAGCGTCGAGCAGCTCGCGGCCCGCTTCAAGACTTCCCACGAGACCATCCGCCGCGATCTCAGCGCCCTGGCGGAGACCGGCAGCGTGCAGAAATTCCACGGCGGCGCCAAGCTGCCGCGCCGCCAGGAGGAGGGCCCTTTCCGCGAGCGCATGGCGCTGAACGCGGTGGCCAAGCGCGTGGTCGCGGAAAAGGCGGCGGGCCTCATCGCGCCCGGGGACACGATCTTCATCGACACCGGTTCCACGACCCTGATGTGCGCGGAGGAGATCGCCAAGATCGGCGGGCTGACGGTGATCACCAATTCCACACGTATCGCGGCGGTGATGTCGGAGCGTGGCAACCGCACGGTGATTTTTCTGCTGGGCGGCCGATTCGACGGCGATAACCAGGAAACTGTCGGCCCGACGGCGATTTCCGAGATTCAATCGTTCCATGCCGACCACGCCCTGATTACCATCGGTGCCTTGGACGCGGCGGCCGGCGCCACCGACTTCAACTTCGACGAGGCCCAGGTGGCCCGGGCGATGATGGAGAACGCCGACAACCTGATCGTGGTGGCCGATGCGTCGAAGTTTCAAAACCGGGCGGCTTTCACGGTCTGCCCGTTGGAGCGCATCGGCGCGCTGGTCAGCGACCGTACGCCGCCGGGCGAACTGGAAGCGGCCCTGGCGGCGGCCGAGGTCTCGGTCCACTGAGAAGCGTTCCACTGACGAGGGGGGCAAGGAAAGATCTAGAAGGAACATTTACCGGCCGGGCGCGCGACTGCGCCAAGGGGCATCCGCCCGAGGGGAACTTCGGGGGCCGGTAACTGTAATGGGCTTCCCCGAGCTCGCTTCGTGGCCTTCGGGCCGCGTTCAAGTGAGGCGAGGTTTCGGGTCTGAACGACAGGTCACGTCTGGGGGAGGCTGGTTAGAGAAGTGAATCCGTATAAAACAGGAGAAGGCAATGACGAAGAAGTCACAACCTAACAAGGCAGGGAAGGCGGCCGACAAGACAGTCAGCACGGGGCGCCGCTCATTTCTAAAGAACGCCGGCATCGGCGGCACGGCGGTAGCCGCCTCGACCTTGGCGGCCCCCTACGTTCACGCGCAAAGCGCGCCGATCAAGTGGCGCCTGCAGACCTATTCGGGCGCGCCGCTGGGCGCCCATGTCATCAAGCCGCAGATCGAGGCCTTCAACAAGGCGGCGAACGGCGAGATGGAGATCGAGCTCTACTACGCCGACCAGCTGGTCCCGACCTCGGAGCTGTTCCGCGCCCTGCAGAACGGCACCATCGACGCGGTGCAGAGCGACGACGCCACCATGGCCTCGCCGGTCGATATCTCCGTCTTCGGCGGCTACTTCCCCTTCTCCACGCGCTACAGCCTGGACCTGCCGGTGCTGTTCCAGCGCTACGGCCTGAACGAGATCTGGAAGGAAGCCTATGACGAGGTCGAGGGCGTGGAGTGGCTGAGCGCCGGCGCCTGGGATCCGCTGCACATCTTCACCAAGGAGCCGATCAACTCCCTGGCCGACATGAACGGCAAGCGCGTCTTCGGTGTGCCGACCGCCGGCCGCTTCCTGGCCCGCTACGGCCTGATCCCGGTCACCGTTCCCTGGGACGACGTGGAAGTCGCCATTCAGACCGGCGAGCTGGACGGCGTCGCCTGGTGCGGCTTCACCGAAGCCTACGAGGTGGGCTGGGCCGACGTCTGCAACTACGCGCTGCTCAACAACGTGACCGGCGCCTGGTGCGGCTCCTACTTCGCCAACACCGACTCCTGGGCGAAGGTGCCGGACCACCTGAAGGAGCTGTTCCTCATCACCTGCGACCAGTCGCACTACTACCGCAACGTCTGGTACTGGGGCGGTGAGGCGCAGCTGCGCGCCGAGGGCAAGAAGATGGAACTGACCACCATCCCCGCCGAGGAGTGGGACCAGGTGGTGAAGGACGCCGAAGGCTTCTGGGACGAACTCGCCGCCGAAAGCCCGCGCGCGGCCCGCGTCATCGAAATCTTCAAGAAGTACAACGCCACCATGGAACAGGTCGGCGTTCCCTACCGCTACTCCTGATCCCCCGGATCAGCGGGTTTCAAAGGGGCGGGCGCCCGGGGGGGCCCGCCGCCCGCTTGTTTTTTGGGGCGGGGTCCGCCCCCCCCCCCGCTCCCGGGGGGCGGG
>NZ_JACSDK010000003.1 GCF_014925385.1 Pelagibius marinus
CGCCCCCCCTCCCCCCGGGGACCGGGGGGTCCAAGGGGGCGGGCCGCCGGGGCGACCCGGCGCCCGCTTTCTTTTGCGGTACGGTCTCGCCCGCGCTCTCGTCTCGAGGGTGCCGGTCGACAGCAAGATGACACCGCCCTGCCGGGAAAGATCGCGGCGCCGCGAGCTTTATGGGGTCGGAAACCGCGGGGCGCTGCGGGTTTTCGGCCTGGCCGGACCGAGACGACATTCGAGCGTTTCATTCGGGCTCAAATGCTCTAGGGTGCGCCGGGTCCCCGGAAGGGGGCCGAGAGCACGGTTTCCACGCGGATCCGACCAGAAGAGACCGAGTGCCGGTGCCCCGAGCCCGGCCAGGCGGCTGCGCCCGCCTCCCCGCCGGACCGCCCGCAAAGCCCAAGAACGAGGATACTGATGGCGAGAAAGCCCAACTACAGTTTTGAACGAAGAGAGCGTGAACGGCTGAAGGCCGAGAAGAAGGCGAAGCGCGCCGCTGCGAAGACCGAAGCACGCGAAGAGAAGACGCAGGAGCAAGAGACGCCGGAACAGGACGACGGCCAGGCCCCCGGGTCGCCGGCCACGGAGTGACGGTCTCCAGCGGCCGTTCGGCGCGCCGCGCGCTCCGACTACGCCCCGGCCGGGGCTTGCCTCAACACAAGCGTGGAGACTGAGCGATGGCTCGCAAGAAGGCCGATCGTAAAACCGCGGCATTTACGATGTTCAACGTGACCTATGAAGACGGGACGATCACGTCCAACAGGCGTGTGTCCAACGAGCAGCTCGACCAGTCCTTCGGCGACGACCTGTTGGACCTGGCGCGCACCGCCATTCAGCAGCAGGACAACGACATTGCCGCGCGCTCCAACCAGCGGCGCGCCAAGATCAAGACCATCGCCAAGGTCTGAGGCGCCGGGCAGGCGTGGCCGCAGTTCCCATCGCACCCCCTGATCCTTTCCTGATCCTTCCCTGTCCGGCACTTTTCGGGCTTGAGGCAGGTCAATGACCTTGCCGCTGCAAAGGGGCATTGGTTAGCCTATCGGGGCGGACTCTGAAAATGGGAGTGATGCGATGCCCTCAAAACCGAAAAAGCAGGGTGCGACCGGCGCCCCGGCAGCGGGGGGTCTCCCCACCCAGGGATTCGAGAGCCTGGTGGAGGCCAACGCCAAGGCCGCGGAGATCTGGCTGGAATCCTGGGCCAAGCTGGCCGGCGAGTCGGCTGGTTTCGTGACCCGGCGCTGGCAGCAGGACATGGACCTCATCGGGAAGATCTGCGCCTGCAAGTCCCCGGTGGAGCTGCTGCAGCTGCAGAGCGAGTTCATGCAGCGCGCCCTGGTCGACTACATGAAGGAAGCCACGCGGCTGGGCGATATGGAGACCGACGCGGGCGTCTCGGAACTCGAGGCCCTGGACGAAGGTGTGCGCGAGGCCGGCGAGAAGGCGAAGGGCGGGAAGAGCAAGTGAGCTTGCCGGAATGAATGATGCCGAAACCGGCGCCGCCTCCGGCCTGCCGGAGGAACTGGATCCGCTGCACATCACGCGCGAGCAGTTCAATCGCGCGCGCGCCCATCTGGAAGGCTTCAAGCGCGGCCTCATCGAGTTCTTCGAGGTGCCGAAGCGCACCATCTCGGTCTGCTTTCCGGTGGAGATGGAAGATGGCTCGGTGCGCACCTTCCACGGCTACCGTGTGCTGCACAGCCGCGTCCTGGGGCCGGGCAAGGGCGGTATCCGCTATCACCCGGAGCTGACCCGGCGCGAGGTCGCCGCCCTGGCCGCGCTCATGACCTGGAAGTGCGCCATCGTCAAGGTGCCCTTCGGCGGCGCGAAGGGCGGCGTGGTCTGCGACCCCAAGGATCTGACCGAGACCGACCTGCGCCGCATCACCCGCCGCTTCATCACCGAGCTGGGCGACAACATCGGCCCGCACATCGATATTCCGGCGCCGGATCTCTACACCAACGAGCAGACCATGGCGTGGATCTACGACACCTACGACATTCTGCACGCGGGCGGTAACAACCGCCCGGTGGTGACCGGCAAGCCGCTGGACCTGGGCGGCTCGGTGGGACGGCGCGAGGCGACGGGCTACGGCGCCTTCCTGGTGACCGAGCGCTTTTTGGAACTGGCGCCGCCGCCGGGCTTCGGCGGCCTGAAGGGCGCGCGCGTCGCCATTCAGGGCTACGGCCAGGTCGGCGTCGCCGCGGCCGAGGCCTTCCGCGCGGCCGGCGCCAAGATCATCGCGCTCGGCGATTCCCAGGGGGCGATCCTCGAGGAGGAGGGGCTCGACCTGGAGGCCGTGGCCGCGCAGAAGCGCGAGCACGGCACCCTGGTCGGCCTGCCCGAGAGCCGCACCCTCACCAACGAGGACCTGCTGGCCCTCGACTGCGACATCCTCATCCCGGCGGCGCTGGGTAACCAGATCCACAGCGACAACGCCGGCGCCGTCCAGGCCAAGCTGATCGTGGAAGCCGCCAATGCGCCGGTCACGCCGGCGGCCGACGACATTCTCTCCGCCCGCGGCATCACCGTGCTGCCGGACATCCTGGTGAACGCCGGCGGCGTCACGGTCAGCTACTTCGAGTGGGTCCAGAACATCGAGAACGAAGAGTGGGACCTGGAGGAGGTCAACCGCCGCCTGCGCCAGCGTCTGCGCCGCGGCGTCGATGCGGTGGTGGAGTGCTGGCAGGAGATCAAGGGCGGGGCGACCCTGCCGCTGGACAATCACCAGGAGCCGGCGGCGGAAAGCGGGGCCGCCGAGACCCCACGGGTCGAACGCAGGCCGGACCTGCGCACCGCGGCCCTGGTGGTGGCCGTGCGCCGGGTCGCGCGGGCGACCCTGAAGCGCGGCATCTGGCCGTAAGCGCTATTCGGGCAGGAACGTCCCGAAAATCCATCCCACGGCGGCGTAGGCCGCGCCGGTGATCACCAGGATGCAAAGCAGGTTCAGCAGGAAGCCGGCCTTGGCCATCTGCGGAATGCGGATGTAGCCGCTGGCGTAGACAATGGCGTTGGGCGGCGTCGCCACCGGCATCATGAAGGCGCAGCTTGCCGCCAGGGCCGCCGGCACGGCGAAGATCATCGGGTCGGCGGAGATGCAGGCGCCCAGCGTCGCGGCGATGGGAATGAAGACCGAGGCGGTGGCGGTGTTGCTGGTCACCTCGGTCAGGAAGACCACGACCGCCGTGATCAGCAGGATCAGCGCGACCACCGGCCAGCCGCTGCAGCCGGCCAGCACCTCGCCGATCCAGGCCGCCAGGCCGCTGGCCTGGATGGCCGAGGCGAGGCTGAGGCCGCCGCCGAAGAGCAGCAGCACGCCCCAGGGCAGTTGCTTGGCGGTTTGCCAGTTCATCAGAAAGACGCCGCGCCGCAAGTCGGCGGGGATGACGAAGAGGACGATGCCGCCGGCCAGCGCGATGATGGTGTCGGAAAGCTGCAGCGCCGGCAGCAGGTCGTTCAGCAGCGGTCGCGTGATCCACAGCAGGGCGACGACGACAAAGACCAGGGCGACCAGCCGTTCTTCGCGGCGCGGCGGGCCCAGCGCGCGAAGCTGCCCGGCGATGGTTTCGGCGGCGCCGGCGATGGGGCGGCGGTCGATGCGGAAGGCGAGGCGGGTGAGCAGCAGCCAGGTGAGGAACAGCAGCGCCACGGCCAGGGGCACGCCCAGCAGCATCCACTGCGCGAAGCCGATAGTGATCTCGTAGCGTTCGGCCAGGAAGGCGGCCAGCAGCGCGTTGGGCGGCGTGCCGATCAGGGTGCCGAGGCCGCCCAGGCTGGCGGCGTAGGCGATGCCCAGCAGCAGCGCCAGGCCGAAGCCGTCGGAGGCGCCAGGTGTCGCGCCTCCGCTGCTTTCGCCGTCGCCGCCGTTCTCCAGCAGCGCGACGACGGCCAGCGCGATGGGCACCATCATGATGGTGGTGGCGGTGTTGCTGAGCCACATGCTGAGCAGCGCCGTGGCTGCCATGAAGCCGCCGATCAGGCGCGCCGGCGAGGACCCGACGACCGTCAGCAGGGAAAGCGCGAGGCGCCGGTGCAGGTTCCAGCGCTCCACCGCCTTGGCGATGAGGAAGCCGCCCAGGAAGAGGAAGATCAGCGGATGGGCGTAGGGGGCGGTTGCCTCCTTCACGTCCACCACGCCCAGCAGCGGAAAGGCGACGATGGGCACCAGGGCCGTCACCGCCACCGGCAGGGCCTCGGTGATCCACCAGATCACCATCAATGCCGCGGCGGCCGCCACCGCCCAGGCCGCCGGCGTGAGTCCGGCCGGCGGTGGCAACAACAGCAGGATCACGAAAACAAGCGGCCCCGCGGCGAGGCCGAGGCGCGGCAGGAGACTGGTTTCGGCGTCGGCCTCTGGGGTCATGGGCGGCGGGGACTCGCGGCGGAAATCGATCACCCTAGCCTATCGGCTTCGCACTCCCGGGCAAACCTTGCCGGATCGCGGCGGTCAGTTGCCGTGCTGCTTGGTCGGGGCTTTGTGCGGCGTGGTGCCGCCGGTGAGTTCCTCCAGGGCCAGGGCAACGCGGCGCAGCATCAAGGGGCGCTCGGCCTGCATGCCTTCTTCCTCGGCCACGGCGTCCTCGCTGGCATCGTATTCCCAGCGGCGCAGGATCTCGATCTTCTGGTCCTTGCTGAGCCCCTTCTGGGTCAGGACCGCTTCCGGCGTCTCGAAAACGGCGGCCGGGTTCAGCAGGGCCTCGTCGTAGTTGATTGGCTCGCTCATTGTGTCCTTTCTCGGGTTCGAGTGGGAAACAGCGGCTTGCTTTCTCACCTAGGCAGGGGAGGCGTCGAGATCAAGGCAGTTCTCGGCGGCGTTGCAGGAGGGCCTTGATGGCGCTGACCAACTGCAATTGCCCGGCCCAGCCGACGCCGCGCGGCGTGATGTGGGAAAAGCCGTCGATGAGGAAGAGCTCCGTTCCCGGCACCGCCCGGGCGAGGGCCTGGCTTTCGCTGTAGGGGATCAGCGGGTCGAGGCGGCCGTGGATCAGGATCAGGCGCCCGGCCAGGGGCGCGAGGTCGCGGCCTTTCAGGGAGAGGCCGCGCAGGCGCAGGGCGACGCTCTCCGGCAGCGCCTCCAGCAGCTCCGTTACGCGTGCAGGATCGTCATTTGTGATGAGCGCCAGCAGCGCACGGCCCTCGGCCCCCAGGTCCCGCGCCAGCGCGGCCACGTCCGGGTCGCAGCCGTGGAAACATTCGCGGCCGAGGGCTTCAAGCCGGCGGCGGTCTTCCGCATCGCTCAGCACCGCCGCGTTGCCGGCCAGGAAAATCCACTTGGCTGATTTCAAAGGATGGCCGCGCTGCCATTTGCGTTCGCCCGGTGCGCGGTAGCGCCCGGTGGTGGCGAAGGTGACCACGGCGGTCGTGTCGTGGTAGCCGCCGAGGCCGACCAGGAAGTCGGGGCGCGCGGCCGCGTTCAGTTCCAGGGTGGCGAGCATGGCGAGCCCGGCGGCGTAGGAGATGGCGACCACGCCGACGCCGCGGCGTGTGAGCTCCGGGCGCTGTTCCTTCAGGAAGCGCAGGGCATCGGCGATGGTCTGCTTGTCTTCCAGACGCACGCGCAGTTCGCGCGAGCCCGGCACCTCCGGCACCAGCACGGTGAAGCGCGCGCGGGCGAGGGAGCGCGCCAGTTCCACCACGCGGCTGTCGTTCTTTCCCGCCTCGGTGAAGCCCGGGACCAGCACCAGCGCGCCACCCCGTGTTTGACCCGGCTCGTAGAGGTCGGCAAGTCCGGGGCGGCCGGCCACGGCATAGTGCAGGGTGGAGCGCCGCGGCGCCGGTGTGACTTCTTTCAGCGTGGAAGGTCCGCCTGCGGCGTCGATGTCCTGCAGCAGGCGTGTCGCCTCCCAGCTCTCTGTGCTGACGCAGCCGCCCAGCAGCAGGCACAGCAGCCAGGGCAGGTGGCGGTGGCCGGTCACGGCCAGGCGGCGAAGGATGTGTCGGTCTCGGTCTTCTGCTGCGAGACGCTGTGACGGAACTTGCCGGGCGGCAGGCCGGCATGGCGCTGGAAGAAGCGGTTGAAGTAGGCGGCGTCCTTGAAGCCCAGCATGTAGGCCACCTCGGCGACCTGCAGGCTGGAGCCGGTGAGCAGCGTCTTCGCCTCGGCCATCTGGCGCCGGTGGATGTGGGCCAGCGGCGTGCGCCCGGTGGCGCGCTGCACCGCTGTGTTGAGGCGGTCCTTGGAGACGCCCATCTGGCCGGCGTACTGCTGCACCGTCCAGTGGTCGCGCAGGTGCAGGTCGACCAGCGACATGAAGTTGTGGACGATGTTGCGGGGCAGGGCCCTGGGGCTGGAGATCTCCGGGCGCGACAGCCGCCAGAACTCGATCAGCAGCAGCGAGACGCGGTACTGCACCACGGTTTGGGCGGCGGGGCCGTTCTCGAACAGCTCCTGCTCGATGGTGGCGATCATCTCGGCCAGCTTGGCGAGGCTCGCCGGCTCCGGGTTGCGCACGATGGCCGGGAAGCCGATGACCTCTCGGATGTGGCTGCCCAGCGAGCCCGCGGGGATCGAGGAGCCGAGCCGGGCGTCGGGAATGCTCAAGACCAGGCCGCGGGTGCCGGCCTCCAGGCGCAGGCTGCGCGACTTGCCGTGAGGCAGCCAGCAGAAGCCGGGGCCTTCGAGGGCATTCTCGCCGTCCTCCGAGGTCAGCAGCCCGGCGCCGACCTGCAGCAGGAAGAGGTGCGAGCGCCCGCCGCGCAGCACGTATTCGCCGCGCGTCAGCGCGCTCTTGATGGTGCGCGCCTGGATGTGCTCCGGGGTGGACTCCCTCGGGCCGTCTCTGGGGGCTTCGTTGGGGGGGGCGCCCGGGGTCTCCGCGGGTTTGCCGCCGGTTTCCCGGCTTTGGAGGGTGGACATCGGCATCTTCCGGGCCGCTTTCCCGTTACTGGAGACAGCCCTGAAGGGCCGCAGGCTTACGTCAAATGTACAATTTTCCCTGTAAATTGTCTATTCTCGCCAGGGCGTTCCCTCCCTAGGCTCCGGAAAGCGGTCCCGCCTGCAGGCGGGCCGACAAGAAGGGTCCGTGTCTCCGATCGTCGGCGGCAACGGCCACGACCGGGAGGAAATGGATGTTCACGACGCAACGCAGGGGCGTACTGCGCCTCTTCGGCCTGACGGCGGGCCATACCGCCGCCGCACTGTCGCTGGGACTGCCCGCCGGCGCCCGGGCGGAGTCCGTCCAGATCGGCGGCGCCGTCTCCAAGACCGGCCCGAACGCCGCCGGTGCCGGCACGTCGCCACCATGTCCGGCGGCGAGCAGCAGATGGTCGCCATCGGCCGGGCGCTGATGTCCCAGCCCGACATGCTGCTGCTCGACGAGCCCAGCCTGGGCCTGGCGCCGATCACGCTGGGCGAACTCTTCGACGCCCTGGCCAAGATGCGCGAGACCGGCGCCGGCCTGCTGCTGGTCGAGCAGAATGTGAAGGCCAGCCTCGCCTGGCGGAGCGGGGCTACCTCATGGAGGCCGGCCGCATCGTCGGCGAGGACTCGGCGGCGAAGCTTCAGAAGGACGAAACCGTGCAACGTGCCTTCCTGGGCGTCGCCGCCCCGGAAAGGCATCCCCTCTAGCGGAGAAGTGACAAGATGGATCTCGTAGGACTTCTGATCGATGGTGAAAGCGTCGGGGCGACCGGCGATGCGACTTTCGAGCGGGTCAACCCCATAACCGGCGACGTCGCCACCACGGCGGCGGCGGCCAGCGTCGAGGACGCCCGCAAGGCGGCCGACGCCGCGGCCAAGGCCTTCCCGGAATGGGCCGAGACCGCGCCGGGCCAGCGCCGCAAGCTGCTGATCGCCGCGGCCGAGGCGCTGCGCGACCGCTCCAAGGACATCGTCGCGGCCATGGCCGAGGAGATCGGCGCCACCGAGGGCTGGGCCATGTTCAACATCGGCCTGGCCGCCGACATGCTGCTGGAGGCCTCGGCGCTGACCACGCAGATCAACGGCGAGATCATTCCCTCCAACCGCCCGGGCAGCCTGGCCATGGCGGTGCGTCAGCCGGTCGGCGTGGTACTCTCCATGGCGCCCTGGAACGCGCCCATCATTCTCGGCGTGCGTTCCATCGCCACGCCGCTGGCCTGCGGCAATACGGTGGTCATGAAGACTTCGGAGATCTGTCCGCACACCCACCGCCTGATCCTGGAAGCGGTGCAGGCGGCGGGCTTGCCTACCGGCGTGCTCAACGCCATCTCCAACGCCCCCGACGACGCGCCGGAGATCGTCGAGGCGCTGATCGCCCACCCGGCGGTGCGCCGCATCAACTTCACCGGCTCGACCCGCGTCGGTCGCGTCATTGCCGAGACGGCGGGGCGCTACCTGAAGCCGGTGCTGCTGGAACTGGGCGGCAAGGCGCCCATGGTGGTGTTGGACGACGCCGACCTGGACGCGGCAGTCGCCGCGGCAGCCTTCGGGGCCTACATGAATCAGGGCCAGATCTGCATGTCGACCGAGCGCCTGGTGGTCGACGAAAAGGTCGCCGACGCCTTCGTCGAGAAGATGACCGCCAAGGTGAAGACCCTGAAGGCCGGTGACCCGCGCAAGGGCAAGACGCCGCTGGGCTCCGTGGTCGACCGGCGCGCGACCCAGCGCATCGAGGGCCTGGTCGCCGACGCGGTCGACAAGGGCGCGGTGCTGGCCGCCGGCGGCGCGGCCGAGGGTACCATCATGCAGGCGACCTTGCTGGACCGGGTAACGCCCTCCATGCGCATCTACAACGAAGAAAGCTTCGGCCCGGTGGTCAGCGTGATCCGCGTCGGCAGCCTGGACGAGGCTGTGCGCGTAGCTAATGACACCGAATATGGCCTCTCCGCCGCCGTCTTCGGCCAAGATGTGAACCGGGCGCTTTCGGTGGCCCGGCGCATCGAGTCCGGCATCTGCCACGTCAACGGGCCGACGGTCCACGACGAGGCGCAGATGCCCTTCGGCGGGGTCAAGGAGTCCGGCTACGGCCGCTTCGGCGGCAAGGCCGGCATTGACGAATTCACCGAACTCCGGTGGATCACCATCCAGGACGGACCGCTGCACTATCCGATCTGAGGTGTCGTCCGTTCGGACCCTGGCCAGGACGGCAATCTAATAGTTGGACGACAATAAAAATTGGGCGGCGAGAGCGCCCAGGCCGTAAAATAAGCCAAACAAAGAACGTAAAGGGAGGAAACCCAATGAAACCGTTGCATCTTCTGAAGGCCGCCGCGTTAGGCGCCGTGCTGGCCGCCGCGGCCGGCTCCAGCGCCGTGGCGCAGGAATACACCTTCAAGTTTCACCATTTTCTGGGCGCCAAGTCGCCGGCCAACACGAAGATGCTGGAGCCCTGGGCCCGCCAGGTGGAGGAAAACTCCGGCGGCCGCGTGAAGATCGAGATCTTCCCGTCGATGACGCTGGGCGGCCGCCCGCCGGAACTGATCCAGCAGGCGCGTGACGGCGTGGTCGACCTGATCTGGGCGGTCAACGGCTACACCCCGGGCCTCTTCCCGCGCACCGAGGTCTTCGAACTGCCTTTCGTTTACGTGAACAATATCAAGGCCACGAACCTGGCCATGTACGACATGTTCGAGAGCGACCTGAAGCAGGAGTACAAGGGCCTGGAGGTCATGTTCCTGCATGTTCATGCCGGGCAGGCCTTCCACATGCGCGACAAGCCGGTCCACACGCCGGCCGATGTCGAAGGCCTGAAGCTGCGCATCCCGACACGCACCGGTGCCTGGGTTATCGAGGCCCTGGGCGCGGCGCCGACGGCCATGCCGGTGCCTGAACTGCCGCAGGCCCTGCAGAAGGGCGTCGTCGACGGCGCGCTGATCCCCTGGGAGATCATCCCGCCGCTGAAGATCCAGGAGCAGACCAAGTACCAGATCGAGGGCTTCAACGAGACCCGCTTCGGCACCACGACCTTCCAGGTGTCCATGAACAAGGCGCGCTGGGACGGCCTGCCCGCGGATATCCAGAAGGCCTTCCGCGACGCCTCGGGCCGCGACTGGTGGGGCAAGGTCGGCGAGATCTGGCGCGCTTCCGACGACTTCGGCATCAAGGTCGCCACCGACGCGGGCAACGAGCACATCGTCCTGACCAAGGAGCAGACCGAGGCTTTCCGCGAGAAGCTGGAGCCGGTGGTGCAGCGCTGGATCAAGGAAGTCTCGCCGCAGGGCATCGGCGGCGCCCGCCTGGTCGAACAAGCGCGTGACCTGATCGCCAAGAACGGCGGCGGCAACTGATGACGGCTTCGGGCCAAGAGCAGCGGGCGGGGCTTTCGGGCCTCGCCCGCGCCGCCATTACCGGCTGGGCGCTGCTCGGCGGCCTGGTGCTGGCCGCCGTGGTCCTGATCAACGTGCTCTCGGTGATCGGCGGTATCGTGTGGGAGCCCTTCCCCGGTGACTTCGAGATGACCGAGGTCGGCGTCGCCGTTGCGGCCTTCTCCTTCCTGCCCTACTGCCAGTTGACCGGCGCCAACGTGACGGCCGACATCTTCACTTCCAAGGCTTCGCCACGCTGGACCGGCATCTTCGCCCTGCTGGCCTCGCTGGTGGCCCTGGGCTTCAGCCTGCTGCTGCTGTGGCGCATGTACTTCGGCCTGCTGGACCAGAAGGCCTACGGCTACACCACGACGATCCTGCAGTTTCCGCAGTGGATCGGCTTCATTCCGATCCTCATCTCGCTTGCCCTCCTGGCCGTTGCCGCCCTCATCACCCTGGGCGAGGCCGCGCGGCAGATCGCCCATCCCAGTGTCCCGCAGACCTCTGCAGAAGCATAATCGGCGAAAGCGTAGTTCATGACGGACCCCCTTCTGATCGGCGTGGCCGGCCTGGCCGTCCTCATTTTCCTCATCGTCATCCGCATGCCGATCGCCTATGCCATGATCCTTGTCGGGGGCATCGGGGTGACGCTGCTGAGCGGCGCCGCGATCTTCATGAGCCAGCTGAAGACGCTGGCCTACGGGCAGTTCTCCATCTTCGACCTTTCCGTCGTGCCGATGTTCGTGCTGATGGGCGCGCTGGCGACCCGCGCGGGCCTCTCCCAGGACATGTTCCGGGCAGCCAATGCCTGGTTCGGCTGGCTGCGCGGCGGCACCGCCATGGCGGCGATTGCCGCCTGCGCCACCTTCGGCGCGGTCTGCGGCTCCTCCCTGGCGACGGCCTCCACCATGGGCAAGGTCGCCCTGCCGGAGCTCAGGCGCTACAACTACTCCGGATCGCTGGCCACCGGCACCCTGGCCGCCGGCGGCGTTCTGGGCATCCTCATCCCGCCTTCGGTGGTGCTGATCATCTACGCCATCATCGTCGAGGCCAACATCGTCACCATGTTCATGGCGGCGCTGCTGCCCGGCATCATGGCCGTCTGTCTTTTCCTGCTGACCATCGCCCTCTATGTCGCGATCGTTCCTGACGCCGGGCCGCGCGGCGACCGCGTCGGCCAGACGGAGTTCGTCGACGCCACGATCAACATGATCCCGGTGCTGGTGATCTTCCTGCTGGTGATCGGCGGCATCTACGCCGGCTTCTTCAATCCGACACCGGCGGCGGCGGTGGGCGTCTTCCTGGTCTGGGCCTACGGCGCGGTCCACCGCGGGCTGCGCTGGGCGGAATTGAAGGACTCGCTGCTGGAGACCGCCAGGACCACCGGCATGATCTATCTGATCCTGCTGGGCGCGGAGATGCTGAAGATCTTCATGTCGCGCGCCGGGGTGCCCCAGGCCACCGCCGAGTGGATCGGCCAGTCCGGCATGGACCCCATGCTGGTCATGGTGCTGCTGCTGCTGGGCCTCATCGTGCTCGGCTGTCTCATGGACAGCCTGTCGATGATCCTGCTGGTCATTCCCTTCTTCTGGCCGGTGCTGGTGGAGATCAACGGCGGCCTCTACCAGGGAGCCGAGGGCGCCGGCTACGGCATGAGCACCGAGGACCTGAAGGTCTGGTTCGGCATCCTCTCGCTCGTTGTCGTGGAACTGGGTTTGATCACGCCCCCCGTGGGGCTCAATGTCTTTGTGATCTCAGCTCTGGCCAAGGATATCCCGATGATCCAGACCTTCAAGGGCGTGGCGCCTTTCTTCGGCGCCGAGATGGTGCGGGTCTTGATCCTGCTGGCGTTTCCGGCCATCACCCTCTGGCTGCCACATCTGCTGGGCGGCTGACGAGGAGGCGGCGCCCATGAGCAAGCAGGAAGGCATCAGCGCCGGCGCCGCGCTCTTCACACGGCTGAAGGCGCTGGGCGTGGACTACGTCTTCGCCAACTCGGGGACCGACTTCCCGCCGGTGATCGAGGGGCTGGCCGAGGCCCAGGCCAAGGGCATCGGGCTGCCGCGCGCCCTGGTGATCCCGCATGAACACGCCGCCATGGGCATGGCGCACGGCTATTATCTGATGACCGGGCGCGCCCAGGCGGTGATGCTGCACACCAACGTCGGCCTGGCCAACGGCGTCATCGGCGCCATCAACGCGGCCTGCGAGCACATCCCCTTGCTGCTCATGTCCGGACGCACGCCGGTCATGGAGGAGGGGCGCTTCGGCGCGCGCACGGTGCCCATCGCCTGGGGCCAGGAGATGCGCGACCAGGCGGCGATGATCCGCGAGTCCTGCAAGTGGGAATACGAGCTGAGGTTCCCCGAGCAGGTGGCGGGCCTGCTGGACCGCGCCCATGCCATCGCCAACTCGACGCCCAAGGGACCGGTCTATCTCTCCCTGCCGCGCGAGGCGCTCTGCGAACAGACGCCGCGCGCGGGTCTGGAGGACCCGCCGAGCCTGGCGCCGGCGACCGGCGCTCCCGACCCGGCGTCCATTCAGGCGGCGGCGGAACTGCTGGCCAAGGCCAAGGCGCCGTTGGTCATCGCCCAGCGCGGTGTCGGCGACGCCGAGAACTTCGCTCTCTTCGCCGACTGGGCGAGACACTGGGGCATCGCCGTCTGTTCCTGGTGGGCGACCCACCTGGCGATCTCCACCGAACACCCCTGCCACGTCGGCGCCGACCCCGGCCCCTGGCTGGCCGAGGCCGACGTGGTGGTGGTGCTGGACTGCCTGGCGCCCTGGTGGCCCGACAAGCACCACCTGGCCGACGGCGCCAAGGTCATCCATATCGGCCCTGACCCACTCTTCAGCCGCTTCCCGGTGCGCAACTTCCGTTCCGACCTTTCCGTCTCCGGCGAGAACCACCTGACGATTCCTGCGCTGGTCGACGCCATGGCCGGACTGCCGCGCGACGAGAATGCCTTGGCCGCGCGCCGGAAGAAGCTGGCGGCGGCGTCGCGGGAACGGCGTGAGAAGCAGCGCGCGGCGGCGCGCGCGGGCCAGGAGCGCGGCATCACCAAGGCCCTGGTCAGCGGCCTGCTGGGCGAGGCGCTCAGCGGCCTGAAGTCCAGCGTCTTCTCCGAGCTCGGCACCATCCTCGGCGTTTTGAAGCGCGAGGATCACAAGAGCTGGTTCCAGGAGCCGCACTCCGGCGGCCTGGGCTGGAGCTTCCCGGCGGCGCTGGGCGCGCAGCTCGCCGAGCCGGACCGGGTCTGCGTCGCGACCCTGGGCGACGGCTCCTACATGTTCGCCAACCCCACCGTCTGCCACCAGATCGCCGAGGCCCTGGAACTGCCGGTACTGGTCATCGTGCTGAACAACGAGGAATGGGGCGCGGTGCGCGCCTCGGTGAAGGGGCTTTATCCGGAGGGCTATGCCGCCAAGGCCAACGCCATGCCGCTGACCGCGCTGCAGCCCTCGCCGGACTTCACGCAAACCGCGGCGGCCAGCCGCGCCTGGGCGCGCAGCGTCACTTCGGCCGAAGAACTGCCGGGCGTGCTGGAAGAGGCGCTGAAAGTGGTGCGCGAGGAGCGCCGCCAGGCGCTGCTCAACATCAAGGTGCTGCGGGACTGAGACGCCCTGGTGCCTATTTCACCGTCAGGCAGCAGCAGTCGACGGCCTGCGAGACCTTGTGGCTGACGCTGCCCAGCAGCAGGCCGCCCAGGTCGCCAAGGCCGCGCCTTCCCATGACGATCAGGTCGACGTTCTGGCCATTGGCGGTTTGGACGACGTGACCGGCGGGATCACCGCTCTCCAGCAGCGTCGCGCAGTCCGCCGCGCCGTGGTTGCGGGCACGCTGCTCCGCCTTGGTGAGGATCTCCTGCCCGGCGCCTTCGATGAGGTCGTGCTCGGTGATACGCAGGTGTTCGATCTTTTCGAAGGCCAGCAGTTCGCTGGGCACCTGGTAGCCGCCGGCCTGGGTCAGCACGTGCAGCAGGGTCACCTTGGCGCCATAGCGCTGCGCCAGGTCGCCGGCGATATCGACGGCCCGCCCGGCATGCTCCGACCCGTCGACGGGCACGAGAATATGCTTGAACATGGCAACAGCCTCCCGGTCGCAAAAGGAATCCTCAGAACTCTACCACTCTAGGAGTCGCGGTGGCGGCGCCTCCATGACCTGCATCAAGCAGGTGCAGGGGGCGTAGCCTCCTCTGCCAGGCGCTTCAGCGGCGCTGAGACCGTGACCGGATAGGGCCGGGCCGGCTCCAGGCCTTTCAGGGCGGGCGGCAGCTTCTCCAGCCGCGCCAGGGTGGCGGCGCGGATGTTTTCCAACGTGGGCAGGGCGGCGATGCGGCGGCCACCGCGCATCACCGGCTGCAGCAGCGGCGTCCCCTCCTGCCGGTCGTCGACCAGGGTCAGCAGGTCTTCGCGCGGCCGGCCTTCGCCGTCGCTGCGGCGGTAGACCTGCTTGCGCCCCGGCCAGGTGGCCTTGCCCTCGGAAAGCTTGCGCTTGGGCTTGCCGGCGTATTCCTGAAGCTTGTAGGCGCAGTCCAATGCCGGGGCGTCCTGCGAGGTGGTGAGGCCGGTGCCGATGCCGTAGCCGTCGATCGGCGCTCCCTTGTCTCTCAGCTCGGCCAGCGTCCATTCGTCGAGGCCGCCGCTGGCGAAGATCTGCACGGCGGTCAGCCCGCCGCCGTCGAGGATCCGGCGCACCTTCACCGCGTGGGCGCCCAGGTCGCCGCTGTCCAGGCGCACGCCGCGCAGGGTGATGCCTTCGGCGGTCAGCTCCGGGGCCAGGGCCACGACCTTCCGCGCCGCCGCCTCGGTGTCGTAGGTGTCGATCAGCAGGATCACGCTGTCGGGGCGTGAGTGCGCGAAGTGGCGGAAGGACTCCACCTCGTCGTCGTGCGCCTGCACGAAGGAGTGCGCCATGGTGCCGCTGATCGGGATGCCGAAGCGCCGCCCGGCCTCCACCGTCGCCGTGGCGTCGAAGCCGGCCAGGTAGCTGGCGCGCGCGGCCAGCAGGCCGGCCTCGGCGCCGTGGGCGCGGCGCAGGCCGAAGTCGACGAGGGTCTTGTCGCCTGCGGCCAGGCGCAGGCGCGCCGCCTTGCTGGCGATCACCGTCTCGAAGTGCAACAGGTTCATGATGCGGGTCTCGAGCAGCTGCGCTTCGGGCAGCGGCGCGATGACGCGCAGCAGCGGTTCGTCGGGAAAGACGATCTCGCCCTCGGCCACGGCATCGACATCTCCGGTGAAGCGGAAGTGCTGCAGGCGCTCGAGGAACGCCGGCGAGAAACGCTGCTGATCTTCCAGCCAGGCGATTTCCTCAGGGTCGAAGGCGGCGCTCTCCAGGAAGTCCACGACCTGCGCCAGACCGGCCGCCACCAGGAAGTTGCGGGTCTCGGGCAGCCTGCGCACGAAGAGTTCGAAGACGGCGATCTCCGTCATGCCGGCCTCTTCGTAGGCCTGCATCATGTTGAGCTGGTAGAGGTCGGTCAGCAGCAGGCCCGGCGGCGCCGGCGCGCCGTGGCTTTGCCCGTGATCCCGGCTTCGCCCGTTCATGGCACGGCCTTAATGTGAACCGGCCTCGCCTTCGGTGAGCTGCAGTATCTGGCGTCCCAGGATCTCGATTTCGGCCTTCAGCCGGTCGATCTCCTGGCCCTGGGAGACCACCACATCGCTGAGGTCGTTCAGCATCTTTTCGGTGTAGGCGATCTGGGCTTCCAGGTCCTCCATCGCCTTGGGTTCACTGCCGGTCATGACGATCCTCCTCTCGAGCGCTGTTCCTTGGACTGCGCCTGCTTCGGCTATAGTGGCGGCACGCAAGCCGAGGCGGCATTGATCTATCGTAAACTGGCGCTTCAGCCAGGAGTGTCCTCGCGCTGGTGCAGGCGGGTGATGCTCTGCACCGTGCGCAGCACCTCCTCGTCCGGCAGCGGCGGTTGGCAGCGAATGCGGTTCCAGCACAGCAGCATCTCGCTGACCACGTCCGGGTCGACCTCGTGCCACAGCAGGTGGCCGGCGAGCGAGGCAATGGTGCTGTTGCGCTGACCCTCCGGTACGCCCTCGGCCACCAGGCCGCGCCAGTAGCTGGCGGGGTGGCCCTGGCGGCTGCCCCGGGCGGTCACCTCGATCAGCAGGCGCTCGGGCAGGGGCGCCGGGTCAGCCTCCCGCGGGCTGTGACCGCCCGCCCAGGCGTAGCGCTTGCCGGAGGGGTGGACCGAGGGCGGCACGATGATGATGCCGCCGTCGCCGCGCAGGTCGATGCCGGGGCGCAGGCCCGCCCGGTTGCGCACCCGGCGGCCCGGATAGGCGAAGTAGAGGTGGCGTCCACCGCCGCCGGTCAGGGCCTCCACGGTGCTGGGGATCGGCCCGATCTCGTCCTCCAGCAGGGCCAGCGAGGCCTCGCCGCCGTGACGCGGATCGATGTCCAGCACCACGATGTTGGAGATTTCGCCGGTCACCACGGCGATGTTGGCCTCGGGCCAGCGCCGGAACCAGCCGCGGATCTCCTCCGGGTCGGCGCGGCGTTGCTGGAATTCCAGCCAGGACAGCAGCGGCTGCTTGCCGCGCGGCGCCATGGGCACCACCGACCAGCCCGCCGCCGCATAGGCCAGGGCGGCGGCCTGTCCGTCTCCGGGCTCTCTGTCTTCGGGCGCTTCGGCCATGCCGCTTCCGGTTTTCTGAAAAAGACCGCCCCAGTCTGGCTTGATCTGGATTAAGGACAACCCCCAAGATTCCCGTGAGCCTGTCGTGTGAGATCTCTCAAACCGGAGCCTTCCTGCGATGGTGATGTTCCGCGACCGCCGGGAGGCGGGCGAGCGCCTGGCCGGGCATCTGGCCGGGACCGTGGCGTCTTTTGAGGACACCGCGCCGCCGGTGGTGGTGGCGTTGCCGCGCGGCGGCGTGCCGGTCGCTGCCGCGATCGCCGCGCGGCTGCAGGCGCCGCTGGACGTGATCATTGCCCGCAAGATCGGCGCGCCGGGCCAGCCCGAACTGGCCATCGGCGCCGTCGCCGAGGGCGCCGGGGGGGAAGGAGCGGAGGAGACCGTGTGGAACCGGCGCATCATCGTCGACCTCGGCCTGCGCGAAGAGAGTCTCGAGCAGCGGCGCGCGGAAAAGCTGCGGGAAGTCCGCGAACGCGCGGCGCTCTACCGGGACGGCCGCCCGGCCGTGGTGCTGGAGGGCCGCAGCGTCATCCTGGTGGACGACGGCATCGCCACGGGGGCGACCACGGAGGCCGCCTTGCGGGCATTGCGTCGGCGACGGCCAAGGCGCATCATTCTAGCGGTGCCGGTGGCCCCGGAGGACACCCTGGCGCGCCTGCGCCGCCTGGCCGACGACGTGGTCTGCCTGGCGCAGCCCGCGGATTTCTACGCCATCGGCGCCTATTACCGTGATTTCACCCAGGTGAAGGACGCGGACGTCATCCGGTGCCTATCTCAATACAGACCGGATCAGCCCGAAGAGGCGGTGGACGACAATTGATCAACCTCATTGCAATTGTCGGCGCCGTTACAGGATGATTATGGGCAAAGTCAAATCGCCCCAAGGTAAGGGAGGTACAACGCAGCCATGCAGACACCCCTCGAGATCACCTTCCGCAACATGGACCACTCGGACGCCGTCGAGGCCAGAATCCGGGAGAAAGTGGGCAAGCTGGAGCAGGTCTACGACCGTATCACCGCCTGTCGGGTGAGGGTCGAAGCGATCAACCGACAACACACCAAGGGCAATCTCTTCCAGGTCAACATCGAACTGTCCGTGCCCGGCAAGCAGGTCATGGTCGGTCGCAACCCCGGCAAGAACCATGCTCACGAGGATGTCTACGTGGCCGTGCGCGACGCCTTTAATGCGGCGCGCCGCCGCCTTGAGGACCATTCCCGGCGCAAGTCCGGCAAGGTGAAGACTCATGAGGTGCCGCCGCACGGCAAGGTGGCCCGGTTGTTCCCTTACGAAGGTTACGGGTTCATCGAGACGCCTGACGGCCGCGAGATCTACTTCCATGAGAACAGCCTGGTGGATAGCGACTTCGCCAAGCTGGAGGAGGGCCAGGAAGTACGCTACGTGGCTGCCGAGAAAGAAAGCGAAAAGGGGCCGCAGGCCAGCACCGTGAAGCTGATCGGCAAGCACCACCTCGCTTAGGCCCTTCGGGCGGAGACTTTAAGCGGGCGCGGGTTCCTTTTCCGTCTGCAGGACGATGGGCACCTTCGCCCGCTCGATGATCTGCTCGACTTTGCCGTTCTCGAACCAGGGCTCGTCGGCGGGCAGCACCAGCAGGCCGCGATCCAGCGAGCAGAGCCGCTGCAGGGCGGCCTTGCTGTCGCGCGGGATCCAGATCTGCAGCGGCGGCAAGGGGTCCTTACCACCGGCGGCGCGGATTCTCTCGCCCATGTCTTCCAGCGAAGCGGCGGTTTCGCCCAGCAGCATGATCTCCAGCGGCGCGCGGCGGGTGACGGCCAGGCCGGCGGCGAAGGCGAGCATGTGCTCGGCCGCCGGGGAAGCGTCGTAGGGCAACAGCACTGTGCCTGGCTGTTCGGCCCCGCCGTCGCCGGCGACCAGCAGCGGTCCCGGCGCCCGGGCGGCGATGAGGCGGACCTCGCGGCTGATGCGGCCGAAGCGCGCCAGCGGGCCGAAGCCGCGCGCCACCGCAATGACGTCGCCGGCCGCCGCGGCCAAAAGCAGGGCTTCCTCGCTGCGCCCCTTGGCAACCTGGAACGACCAGGCGAGGCGGTGCAGGGCGGCCTGCTTGGCCATGGCCTCGCGCGCCACGGCAGCCTGGGCGCGCAGGTCCTGCAGCAGCAAGGCGGGATCCAGCGCCCGCGACAGGGACTTGCCGGCTGGACCTCTGCTCAACTGGACCTCACGGGCGAAGGGCAGTTCCGCCAGGCGCAGCAGGTCCTGATCCTCGACGAAGAGGCCGCTGAGTTCGCTGGCCGTGGCGGCGGCGAGGCCGGCGGCGACCTCCAGGGTGGCGGCGCAGGCCGCGGAACTGTCGAGCGCCACCAGCACCCGGCGCACGCGCAGAGCGTCGCGGCGGCCGGGTGATTCAGGCTTCTCAGTTGCCGGCATTCCTGCCTCCTTCCTTGCCGCCGTCTTCGTCATGAGCGCCGAAACGGCGGCGCGCCTCGGCGAAGGCGACGAGGCGATCCTCGACCAGGCGGTTGACCGAGTCAGTCGGGAAGCGGCCCTCGGCATCGCGCTCGCCGGCGGGCCGCCCGGTCAGCAGCTCGATGCCCTGGGCGATGGTCTCCACCGGGTAGATGTGGAACTTTCCCGCGGCCACAGCATCGATGACATCCTGGCGCAGCATCAGGTGCATGACGTTGCTCGCCGGGATCAGGACGCCCTGGTCGCCGGTCAACCCGCGCTCCCTGCAGATGTCGAAGAAGCCCTCGATCTTCTCGTTGACTCCGCCGATGGCCTGCACATGGCCGTTCTGGTTCACCGAGCCGGTGACCGCCAGGTTCTGCTTCAGCGGCACCTCGGAGAGCGCCGAGAGCAGCGCGTAGAGCTCGGCCGAGGAGGCACTGTCACCCTCGACACCGCCATAGGACTGCTCGAAGACCAGGCTGGCTGCCAATGACAGTGGCTTATCGCCGGCGAAGTGGCTGGCCAGATAGGAGGAGAGAATAAGCACGCCCTTGGAGTGAATCGGGCCGCCCAGTTCCACCTCGCGCTCGATGTCGATGACCTTGCCGGCGCCCAGGCGCACGCTTGCGGTGATGCGGCTGGGCCGCCCGAAAGCGAAGTGGCCGAGCTGCAGCACGCTGAGGCCATTGACCTGGCCCACGGTTGTGCCTTCGGTGTCCAGCAGCACGATGCCGCGCTGGATGGCCTCGTAGCTGCGCTCGCGCAGGCGGTCGGCGCGGCGGATCTGCGCGTCGATCGCCTGCTGCACGTGCGCGGCGTCGGTCACTTCGGCGCCGGCCTTGCCGGCGAAGAAATCCGCCTCGCGGGTCAGGTCGCAGATGGCGCGCAGGTTGATCGACAGCTTCTCGGCATCCTCGGCCAGGCGGGCGCTGTGCTCCATGACGCGGGCCACGGCGGCGCGGTTCAGCGGGCGCAGCTTTGACTGCTTCACCATGGTCGCCAGTTGGCGTGCGAAGAGCGCCTCGCCGGAACCGCTACGATCCATCGAGCCGCCGAAGTCGGCGGCCACCTTGAACAACGTTGCGAACTCCGGGTCGTACTCGCCCAGCAGGTAGTAGTACAGCGGATCGCCGCAGAGGATCACCTTGGCCTGCAGTGGGACGTCGCCGGGTTCCAGCGATACCGTGCTGATGAGGCTCATCATCTGTCCCGCGGACTCGATACGGATCGTGCTTGCCTTCAAGGCTCGCTTGAGCGCGTCCCAGGCGAGGGGCTGGCTCAGCACCTTCAGGACGTCGAGGATCAGGTAGCCGCCGTTGGCCCGGTGCAGCGCGCCACCCTTGATCAGGGTGAAGTCGGTGATCAGTGCGCCCATCTCCGAGATGTGCTCCACCCGGCCGATGAGGTTCGCCAGGGTGGGGTTGTTCTCGAAGATCACCGGGGCGCCTTCGCTTTCCTCGCCGCTGACGACGACGTTCACCGCATAGCGCTTGAAGCCGTTGAGGTGGCCGGGGCCGGGGGCCGGACCGGCGGCTGTCTCCCCGGGGCCCTGCTGCTGCGCGGCGATTTCCAGCTGCAGCAGGGAGTGCACGTTGTCCAGCAGGTCCTCACGGACCTCCTCCAGATGTTCGCCGATGCCCTCGATCTCGCCGAAGCGTTCGTTCAGCTTGTCGATCGGCTGGTCGATGGTCTGGGCGGTGACCTCGCGGTTCAACTCGCGCAAGGCGTCGCGGTGCTCCTTGGCCCAGCCGGGAATCTGTTTGACGATCTCTTCCAGCTCGGCCTGCAGCTTCTCGATCTCTTCCTGGATCCGCTCGCGTTCCTCGGCAGGCAGGGCGTTGAAGGCCTTGGGCTCCATTACCGCGCCGTCCTCCATGGGGGCAAAGGCGAAGCCCATCGGGGTGCGCACCAGGGCGATGTTCTTTTCCTCGGCCCTCTCGCGCAGCACCTGGAAGGCTTTCTCCTGCCGCTCGCGCGCGCTTTCCTCAAGGGCCTGGCGGCGGTTGCGGTAGTCCTCGCTCTCGAAGGCCGCGGGCACGGCGGCGCGCAGTTCGTCGACCAGCTGCTTCATGGCGCTCTGCAGCTCACGTCCCAGACCGCTGGGCAGAGAGAGCGCCTTGGGCTGGTGCGGCGTGATGAAATTGTTGAGGTAGACCCAGTCCGGCGGCACCGGCTCCTCGGCCGCCTTTTGTTTCAGGATGCGCAGCACGGTGGTGTGCTTGCCGGTGCCCGACGGGCCGAGGACGAAGAGATTGTAGCCCTCCTGCTCGATCTCGGCGGCGAAATGAATCGCTTCCAGAGCGCGGTCCTGGCCGATGACCTCCGCCAGGTCCTCCAGCTCAGACGTGGTCTCGAAATCGAGACCGTCGAGCTTGCAGTGCGTATAGAGCTTTTCCGGCGCGAGTGGTGAAGGTGCCATAATCCCTGTGTACCCAGTAGGTTCTTCCACGGTTCCCGGTGTGCACGACCTTGCGGAGCCGCCGCCGCCGCGGCATTGACCAGGATCAAAGCCTATCGCCTGGGCGGCTGCCGCGGTAGGGGGCTTGATTTAGGTCATAGAGACGCCGAGGCTGGGCGGAGAGGATGTCACAGACAGCGAGAAGCATCCGGCAAAGACCCTAGGCGGGAGGCCCTTTTTTGGAGATTATCCACAAGCAGGACCCGGCTCTGCTCGCGCTGGCCAATCTGCGCGACTATGACGCCGTCTACGGCAGTTTCTCCTGGGATGCCGCCCGCGCGGAACTGGACGGCCTGCCCGGCGGCGGCCTCAACATCGCCTTTGAGGCGGTCGACCGCCATCTGGCCCACGGCAAGGGCGACAAGGTCGCGATCCGCTGGCTGGGCAAGGACGGCAGCCGCCAGGACCTCACCTACGGACAACTGGCGGCGGCCAGCAACCGCTTCGCCAACGTTCTGAAGTCGCTGGGCGTGGCGCGCGGCGAGGCGGTCTTCGGCCTCATGGGCCGGCGCCCGGAGCTCTACCAGGCGATGCTCGGCATCCTGAAGAACGGCAGCGTCTTCTCGCCGCTGTTCTCCGCCTTCGGGCCGGAGCCCTTGAAGGCGCGCATGACCATCGGCAGCGCCAAGGCGCTGGTCACCACCGACGCGCTCTACAATCGCAAGGTTGCGGCCTGGCGCGGTGAGCTGCCGGAGCTCGACCACGTCCTGCTGGTGCGCACTACCGACAAGCCGCTGCCCGAGGGCTGTGTCGACCTGGCCGCCGCGATGGCGGAAGCCTCGGAGGATTTCGCGATCGCCGAGACCGGTCCCGAAGACCGTGCCCTGCTGCACTTCACCAGCGGCACCACCGGCAAGCCCAAGGGCGCCATCCACGTCCACGGCGCCGTCGTGGCGCACCACGTCACCGGGCGCTACGCCCTGGACCTGCACCCCGACGACATCTACTGGTGCACGGCGGACCCGGGCTGGGTGACCGGCACCTCCTACGGCATCATCGCGCCGCTGACCAACGGCACCACCATGATCGTCGACGAGGCGGAGTTCGATGCCGAGCGCTGGTACCAGACCCTGCAGGACGAAAAGGTGACGGTGTGGTACTCGGCGCCGACGGCGATCCGCATGCTGATGCGCGCCGGCAAGGAGGTGGCCGACACCTACGACCTCGCCAGCCTGCGCTTCCTGGCCAGTGTCGGCGAGCCGCTGAACCCCGAGGCCGTGGTGTGGAGCGACGAGACCTTCGGCAAGCCCTTCCACGACAACTGGTGGCAGACCGAGACCGGCGGCATCATGATCGCCAACTACGCGGCCATGGACGTGAAGCCCGGCTCCATGGGCCGGCCGCTGCCGGGAATCGAGGCGGGCATCGTCGAGCGCAAGCCCGACGGCGGCGTCACCGAGATCACCAGGCCCATGGCGCTGGGCGAACTCGCCCTGCGGCCGGGCTGGCCCTCGATGATGCGCGGCTACCTGCACGAGGAGGAACGCTACAAGAAGTGCTTCGCCGACGGCTGGTACCTCTCCGGCGACCTGGCGATGCGTGATTCCGACGGCTACTTCTGGTTCGTCGGGCGCGCCGACGACGTGATCAAGTCCGCCGGGCACCTGATCGGCCCCTTCGAGGTGGAAAGCGCCCTCATGGAGCATCCCGCCGTCGCCGAGGTCGGCGTCATCGGCATTCCCGACGAAACGGCGGGCGAGGTGGTGAAGGCCTTCGTCGGCCTGAAGCCGAAGTTCGAGTCCAGTGAGGCGCTGCGCAAGGAACTGCTGGGCCACGCGCGCAAGCGCCTGGGGCCCGCCGTGGCGCCGCGCGACATCGCCTTCCGTACGAACCTGCCCAAGACGCGCAGCGGCAAGATCATGCGGCGTCTCCTGAAGGCGCGCGAACTGGGCCTGCCGGAAGGCGATCTCTCGACCCTGGAAAGCGACGAGAAGAAATGACCAAGCCCCGCCTCAGCCGCGAGCATGCCCTTCACCTGCTGAAGCAGATGCTGCGCATCCGCCGCTTCGAGGAGAAGTGCGCCGAGCTCTACACCCAGGAAAAGATCCGCGGCTTCCTGCACCTCTACATCGGCGAGGAGGCCAACGCCGTGGGCGTCATGCAGGCCCTGCAGCCGGACGACGCCATCGTCGCCACCTACCGCGAACACGGCCATGCCCTGGCGCGCGGCCTTTCCATGAACGGCGTCATGGCGGAGATGTACGGCAAGCAGGAGGGCTGCAGCCACGGGCGCGGCGGCTCCATGCACATCTTCGACAAGGCGACCAACTTCTACGGCGGCAACGCCATCGTCGGCGGCGGCCTGCCGCTGGCGGTGGGCCTGGCGCTGGCCGACAAGCTGCAGGGGCGCGATCGCGTCACCGCCTGTTTCTTCGGCGAGGGAGCGGTGGCCGAGGGCGAGTTCCACGAGAGCCTTAACCTGGCGGCGCTCTGGGGCCTGCCGGTGCTCTTCGTCTGCGAGAACAACCTCTATGCCATGGGCTCGGCCCTCGACCTGACGGAGTCCGAGACCGACATTCACAAGAAGGCCGAGAGCTACCGCATCGCCTCCCGCGTGGTGGACGGCATGGACGTGGTAGCGGTGGAGGCCGCCGCCCAGGCCGCCGTCGAGGCGGCGCGCCGCGACGGCAAGCCGCAATTCCTGGAATGCCGCACCTACCGCTTCCGCGCCCATTCCATGTTCGACGCCCAGCTCTACCGCGAGAAGGGCGAGGTGGAGGAATGGAAGGGCAAGGGCCCGATCCTGCGCTACCAGACCTGGCTGCGCGAGACCGGCATCGCCCATGAGAGCGACTTCGAGGCCATGGAGGCGGCGGTGGCCGAGGAGGTCCAGGCTTCGGTCGACTTCGCCGAGGCGGGCAGCTGGGAGCCGGTCGAGGACCTGCTGCGCCATACCTATGCCGAGGAGGGCGCGGAGGTGGCCGTCACCGTCGGCGCCGCGCCGCCGCCGGAGATGACCTACCGCGAGGCCATGCGCGAAGCCCTGCGCGAGGCCCTGACCCAGGACGAGCGGGTCTTTCTCATGGGCGAGGACGTCGGCCACTATGGCGGCTGCTATGCGGTCTCCATGGGGCTGCTGCAGGACTTCGGGCCGGCGCGCATCCGCGACACGCCGCTGTCGGAGTCCGGCTTTACCGGCGCCGGCGTCGGCGCGGCGGTGAACGGCCTGCGGCCCATCGTCGAGGTCATGACCGTGAATTTCAGCCTGCTGGCCCTCGACCAGATCCTCAATTCGGCGGCGACCCTGCGCCACATGTCCGGCGGCCAGTGCGGCGTGCCGCTGGTGATCCGCATGGCGACCGGCGCCGGCAAGCAGCTCGCCGCCCAGCACTCGCACAGCCTGGAGGGCTGGTTCGCCCATATCCCCGGCATCAAGATCCTGGCCCCGGCGACGGTGGCCGACGCAAGGGCCATGCTGGCCCCGGCGCTGGCCGACCCGGACCCGGTGCTGATTTTCGAGAACGTCATGCTCTACAACCGCAAGGCCGCCGAGGAGGCGGAGCTGGCGCCCGCGCCGGAGAGCGTGTGGAAGGCGGCGGTGCGCCGCCCCGGCAAGGACGTGACGCTGATTTCCTATGGCGGCGCCCTGTGGCGCGCCCTGGCCGCGGCGGACATCCTGGCGGGCGAGGGCATCGAGGCGGAGGTCATCGATCTGCGCTCCCTGCGTCCCCTGGATGACGAGACCATCGCCGCTTCCCTCGCCAGAACCCGGCGCGCGGTCATCGTCGACGACGGCTGGCGCAGCGGCAGCCTGGCGGCGGAGGTCTCCGCGCGCCTCACCGAGTGCTGCTTCTGGTCGCTGGACGCGCCGCTGGAGCGGGTCTGCGGCGCCGAGGTGCCGATCCCCTATCCGCAGCACCTGGAGCAGGCCTCGATCCCGCAGCCGCCGCAGATCGTCGCCGCGGCCAAGCGCGCCCTGAACAAGACATGAGCGACTTCCTCATGCCCTCGCTGGGCTCCGACATGGAGGCCGGCACCCTGGTCGAGTGGCTGAAGCAGCCGGGCGAGGCGGTGCGGCGCGGCGACATCGTCGCCGTGGTCGAGACCCAGAAGGGCGCCATCGAGATCGAGTGCTTCCAGGACGGCGTGCTGGAGGAATATCTGGTCGACATCGGCCAGACCGTGCCGGTCGGCACGCCGCTGGCGCGCATCCGCGGGGCGGGCGAAGCCGCAGCGGCGCCGGAAGCGCCGAAGGCCGCACCGGAAGCGGCTGCCGAAGAGCCGCCGACGCCCCTGCCGCTGCCGGTCGCCCCGCCGCCCGGGGCGCCCAAAGTGGCGCCGGCAGGCGGTGTCAGGGCCTCTCCGGCGGCACGGCAGGCGGCGGCGGAACGCGGCCTCGACCTCGCCGCCCTCAAGGGCAGCGGCCCCGGCGGCGCGGTGGTGCTGGCCGACGTGGAAAGCGCACCGGCAGCCAAGCCAAAACCCAAGAGTAAGGCCGGCGGCCTCGACCTGGACGAGATGCGCAAGGCCATTGCCGCGGCCATGAGCCGCTCCAAACGCGAGATCCCGCACTATTACCTCTCCCACGACGTGGACCTGGCGGCGGCCAGTGCCTGGCTGGAGCAGACCAACGCGGCGCGCGAGCCGGCCCAGCGCCTGCTCATCGGCGCGCTGTTCCTGAAAGCCGTGGCGCTGGCGCTGAAGAAGCACAAGGCGTTCAACGGCTTCTACCGGGAGGACGGCTTCGCGCCCAGCGACGCCATCCACATCGGCACCGCGGTCTCGATCCGCGGCGGCGGCCTGGTGGCGCCGGCGATCCACGACACCGACCAGCTGGACCTCGACAGCATCATGGCGAAGATGCGCGACCTTGTGGCGCGGGTGCGCGTCGGCACGCTGCGCTCTTCGGAACTGGCGGACCCCACGGTGACGGTCTCCAGCCTGGGCGAGCGCGGCGTCGAGGGCATGTATTCCATCATCTACCCGCCGCAGGTCGCCATCCTGGGCATCGGCAAGGTGGTCGAGCGGCCCCGCGTGGTTGAGGGTAGGATCGAGGCGCGGCCGCTGGTTACGATGACGCTGGCCGGCGATCACCGGGTGAGCGACGGCCACCGCGGCGCCCTTTTGCTGAACGACATCGACCGACTGCTGCAGGAGCCCGAGGCCCTATGACACCTGATGAAGCGCGCGCCGTCTTTTTCGAGGAACTCGGCAACATCGCCCCCGAGTGGGACCCGGCGGAGATCGACCCCGGCGAGGACATCCGCGAGGCCATGGACATCGATTCCATGGATGTCCTGAACCTGGTCATCGCGCTCCACAAACGCACCGGCATCGACATCCCGGAATCGGACTACGCCAAGCTGATCACCATCGACGGCGCCGTCGCCTATTTGAGCGCCAAGAGTGGCGGGTAGGGGCCGCTTGCTCACCAGCGCGCGGGATGTAGTCACGGCGGACTTCGCCCGCAACCGCCTGCTGCAGGGACTCACCGCCGCCTATGCGCTCTGGTGGCTGGCACTCGCCATCGCCCCCTACGACCGCTTCGACTGGTTTCTGGAGAACCTGCTGGTCGTGTTTTTCGTCGGCCTGCTGGCGGTGACCTACCGCGCCTTTCCCTTGTCGAACCTCTCCTACCTGCTGATCACGATTTTCCTCGCCCTGCATGCGGTGGGCGCGCACTACACCTATTCCAAAGCGCCGGTCGGCGGCTGGATGACGGAGGCCTTCGGCTGGGAGCGCAATCACTACGACCGCGTGGTGCATTTCCTCTTCGGCCTGCTCTGCAGCTATCCCCTGCGCGAGACATTGCTGCGCGGCAGCGGCGGGGCGCTCGCTGCCGGGGGCTGGCGGGCCGGTCTGCTGGCCTTCGCCGTGGTCCTGGCCTTTTCCAGCGGCTATGAGATGCTGGAGTGGGGAGCGGCCATGCTGCTGGATCCCGAGGCCGGCATGGCCTTCCTCGGCACCCAGGGCGACGTCTTCGACGCCCAGAAGGACACTACCCTGGCCGCGCTGGGCGCGGTCCTGGCCATCGTTCTAAGTCGCTTGGCCGAAGGGCACTAGCCCTCCAGGCGGCGGTTGCGGTCCTGCCACAATTCAAACAGCGCCAGCACGGCGACTGCGGCGCCGAGCACGAAGTGCGCGAGGCGCAGCGTGCCGCCGTAGCCGAAGACCAGGGGCGAGACCACGACCCAGAGGCCGCAGGCAAGCTCCAGCACCTCTTCCCAACGCTGCAGCGACATGATCTCCAGCAGCGCCAGCATGGTGATGAGAACGCCGGCCAGACCGGCAGAGATGGAAGCCGCCGCGGCCAAGTCCCCGGCGGTCAGGGCGGGGGAGAGGACGATGAGCACGCCGCAGCCGGCGGAGCAGAAATCCTCCCAGCGGCGATGCTCTGTGAACCAGCCGTGTTTGACAGAGGTATTCATGACAAACCTCCTTCCAAGCTGCTTTGACGGCAACGCGAGCGCCCGAAAGGAGATGATGCCGGCGGTGTCGAGCCGTCCCCCGATCGGGCGCTCTCACACCTACTTTATGTGGAATTCTACGCCTCTCCGCGGCCGGCAGCAAGCGAATCGCGCGCATCGGGACGCATGGAAAACCCCGGGAATCCTGGATTTTTTCCAGATCTGACGTCTTTTGATCCAGATCATATATGCACGATTATGAATATATTAGCCTCGGGACATCTGAGAGAGGAGATATCCCCATGATCCTGCCTTGGCGCCTTGGAGGCCTCGCCCTCGGCCTCGTGTTCCTGGCCGCCGTGGTGCTGGTCAAGCCCATCGGCGTGTCGACCCAGTTCGTCATCTTCGACGGCATCCTCTGGGATGCGGTCAATCCCGCGGTGGTCGTCGAGTCCCTCGACGCCAAGAGCGGCTATGCCAGCCCCAACGCCTATCTCGACAAGAGCGGCGGGGCCTACGCGAAGCACGTCGCCAACCCGCTGAACTACGGCTTCGTCTTCGTCCTCGCCATGATGGCCGGCGCGGCGCTCTCCGCGCTGCTGCGCGGCGGCGTGCCGAAAGCCGAGCGCGCCATGCCGCCGGTCTGGCGCGCCAACTTCGGCGCCTCGCCCATGAAACGCTACCTCGTCGCCTTCGTCTCCGGCTTCCTGGTGCTCTACGGCGCCCGCCTGGCCGGCGGCTGCACCAGCGGCCACATGATGAGCGGCATGATGCAGACGGCGGTCAGCGGCTACATCTTCGCCGCCGGCACTTTCCTCGCCGCCATTCCTCTGGCGCTCATCATGTTCCGCAGGGAGGGTTGAGCCATGACCTCGATCATCCTCGCCATCGTCATCGGCGGCGCCTTCGGCTTCGTGCTGGACCGCGTCGGCGCCACCAACCCCAACTACATCATCGGCATGCTGCGGCTCGGCAACCTGCACCTGATGAAGACCATCCTGCTGGCCATCGGCGTGTCCTCGCTGCTGATGTTCGCGGGTCTTCTGGCCGGCGTCATTGACCCGGGCCACCTGAGCGTGAAGACCGCCTACCTGGGTGTCTTCCTGGGCGGCGCGCTGCTGGGCCTCGGCTTCGCCGCCGCCGGCTACTGCCCCGGCACCGGTCTCGCCGCCGCGGCCACGGGGCGCAAGGACGGCGTCGCCTTCCTGCTCGGCGGCCTGCTGGGTGCCGCCGCCTACATGGCCAGCTATGCCTGGGTGAAGTCGACCGGCGTGCTGGACTCGATCCTGGGCGGCAAGGCGACCCTGGGCGTCGTCGCCGGCACCGACTATCCGGCGCTGATGCCCGGCCTCTCGGGCGAGGTCGTCGGCCTGGTGCTGGGGGCGGTCTTCATCGCCGTGGCCTTCCTGCTGCCCGACAGCCTGCGGCCGGGAGAAGGCATCGCGGCGCACCACAAGGGCCACCACGCGCATTCCTGACCCTGCCCGCCCCAACTTGCCTGTGTAAGGGGCTACCTGCGGTCTTCCTCCAAGGGGGAAGGCCGCTTTTTCTTTCTCGGGATTTCAGCGGTAGCGGGCGAGGATTTCGGCCTGGGTGCCGTCGGCGATGATGCTGACCAGCGCGTCCTGCATGCGCGAGACGATGCCGTCGGGGGTGCCGGGCGAACAAGCGATGGAAAAGATCTGCTCGAAGAGTACGGCGACTTCCTCGATTGGCACGCCGTCATTGTGCAGGCGGCGGACAAAGGATTCCGAAACGGCCATGAGGTCGACGCGGCCGCTCAGCAGCTTCTTCAGGGTCAGATCCAGGTCGCGCGCCAGGTCGATCTCGGTGAAGCCGGCGTCGCGCAGCAGTTCGACGGTGTAGTCGCCGGTCTGGGTGCCCGTGCGGTAGGCCGTCGCCTCGGCGACGCTGGAGGCCTCGACGCCGGAGCCGGCGGCGCGGATCAGCAGGGTGCGCTCGACCAGCAGGGGCTCGACCCACTTGAAGTGCGCGTCGCGGTCCATCGTGTGAGCGGTGGTGAAGACGCAGGTCATGGCCTTCTCGCGGGCCAGGCCGATGGCCCGCGACCAGGGCAGCAACTCCATGTCGTAGTCGATGCCGCTGCGCTTCATGATCTCGCGCACCTGGTCCGCGCCGAGGCCGAGGATCTCGCCGTTGTTGTCGAAGTTGAAGGGCGCGTACTGCTCGGTCGTCAGGTGCAGGACGTCCTGGGCGGCGGCGGGCCCGCCGGAGAAAGCGAGCGCCAGGGTAATGGCCAGGGCGGGGGCTGCGAAACCTCGAGCGATCCGACGCATTTTGGGTCTCCGTCAATCAAGGCCGGAAGAGTCCAGCAAAACCACCTGTCCGGCAAATAAAAATACGTAAGCGAGTAAACGCTCTGGCTCGAATCCTTGAATATATTCTATAAGTATGTCGATTTGCGTAAAGAATCGTTTAAGGACAAGGGGCTAGTGTTCTGCGGTCTATATGCCCGGCAGGAGTGTTGCTTGACCCTTCCTCCTCCCGGTCTTTGGGCAGTGCTGTAGTAGAACCTCAACGGCCTGCATGCGTCAGAAGAACAAGAGACTTACGGGCACCTCGATCCGCAACCGCATCGTCGTCACGGTGCTGGCGACGGTCGTTGTCGTGTCGATGATCGGCACGGCGCTTTCCGGCCAGGAGCATGCGGCGCGGCTGATGAGCGACCTGAAGGCCGAGTCCCAGGTCCTCACCAGCGTCTTCGGCGACACCCTGGCCGATCCTCTGTGGGACTACGACTACGAGCGGGTGCAGCAGCGCCTGGAACGCCTGGCGGCGACGGGATCGATCGCCGGGGCGCGGGTGCTGGCGACCGACGGCGAGAAGCTGGCCGAGGTGATGATCGACGGCTTCCGTCCCGAGAACCTGGCGCAGGCGGATCACGGCGATGTCCTGGTCTTCGACCGCAAGATCGCCGCCGAGACCGGGGAAGTCGTCGGCACCCTGTTCGTCTGGGTCTCCACCGCCGGCGTCTCCGCCGAGGTGTGGAAGACCGTGCGCGACGACGCCACCACCGCCGCCATTCTGGCGGTCATCACGGCAGTGGTCGTCTTCCTGGGCGTCAACCTGATCACCGGCTCGCTGTCGCGGGTCACCGACGCCATGGTGCGCATCGGCGAGGGTGACCTGGACACCGAGGTGCCTTCCGGCGGGCGCAACGACGAGCTGAGCCGCATGGCCGCGGCGCTGGAGCGCCTGCGGCTCAACGGCCTGCGCGTCGAACAGGCCGAGCGCGGCCTGCGCCGCGCCAACGCCTACCTGGAGGAGCGCGTCACCGAGCGCACGGCCGAGCTGGAGAAGGCGCGCTTCCAGGCCGAGCAGGCCAACCGCGCCAAGACCGAGTTCCTCGCCAACATGAGCCATGACCTGCGCACGCCGCTGAACGCCATCCTGGGCTTCAGCGAGATGATGCGCGCCCGAGCTTTCGGCCCGCTGGGCGACGCCCGCTACGACGAGTATGTCCAGGACATCCACCACAGCGGCAGCCTGCTCATCGCCCTCATCAACGACCTGCTGGACATCTCCAAGGTCGAGGCCGGCAAGTACGAACTGGCCGAGGAAAACGTCGACCTGGAGGCTTTGATCCAGAGCTGCATCCGGCAGGTGACCACCACCGCCGAGACCGGCGGGCAGAAACTGACCGCCAGGGTCGACCCCGACCTGCCGGCGCTGTGGGGCGACGAGCGGGTGGTGATGCAGATCCTCAACAACCTGCTGTCCAACGCGGTGAAGTTCACGCCTGAGGGCGGCCGCATCGAGGTCAGCGCCTGGACCGACAGCCAGGGCCGCATCCTGATCTCCGTGGCCGACGACGGCATCGGCATGACCGACGAGGGCGTGGCCAAGGCGCTGCGGCCCTTCGAGCAGGCCCACAACGCCCGCGCCCGCGAGCATGCCGGCACCGGCCTGGGCCTGCACCTCTGCGACAACTTCATGGGCCTCTTCGGCGGCACCCTGGAGATCGAGAGCCAGGCCGGCGAGGGCACCACGGTCACCATCGCCTTCCCGGCCGAGCGCGCCGTCGACGCCCGCCGCACCGCCTGAGGCGGATTTCCTTTCCGGATTTTCCTACCTGAAGCGCCAGGCCTGGGTGCGTTTCAGCACGCCCTTGGAGACCGCCAGGTGGATCAGGCGCGCCCCGGCGTTGGTGTAGAAGATCATCATGCCCATGGCCGCGGCCGGCGCGATGTCGCCGGCATCGTTCATGTTCAGGACGGCGACCGAGGCCAGGGTGGTGGTCGGCGAGTAGAGGAAGATCACCGCCGAGACCGTGGTCATGGCGTTGACGAAGAGGTAGATCGAGATGTCGAGGATGGTCGGCAGGCAGACCGGCACGGTCACCACGCGGAACAGCTTGTAGAAGGGCTGCTTCAGCGAGGCGGCCACGGACTCGAACTCCCGGTCCATCTGCTTCAGCGCCGTGACCGCCGTCAGGTGCGAGACGGTGTAGAAGTGCGTCACCGTGCAGATCACCAGGATCGCCATGGTGCCGTAGATGAAGTTCAGCGGATTGGCCGGCTCGTTGAAGAAGAAGATGTAGGCCAGGCCCAGCACCATGCCGGGGATCGCCATGGGCAGCATGGCCAGCAGCTGGAACAGCGAGCGCCCGGTCTCGAAGCCCTTGGTCTTCTCCACCATGTAGGCGCCGACGAAGACCACCGCCGTGCCCGCCACCGCGGTCAGGAGCGCCATCTGGATGGAGTTGTAGTAGGAATCCCAGCCGCCGCCGTCCATCAGGTCGAAGGCGTAGTTCTTGAGGCTGAGGCTCAGGTCGTAAGGCCAGAACTTGATCAGCGCGGCGTACTGGCAGACCGCCAGCAGGCCGACGATGAAGACCGCGATCAGCCCGCAGTAGCCGAAGGCCAGCCAGTCGAAGCGTCGGTTGGGCTTGGGCTGGTAGGGCACCGAGCGGGCCGAGAGCAGGGCGACCTGCTTCTTCTGCACCTGGCGGTCGACGGCAAAGGCGACCAGCGCCGGCATCAGCAGAACCACCGAGACCACGGCGCCCATTTCGAAGTTCTGCTGGCCGATGACCTGCTTGTAGATGTCGACCGCCAGCATGTTGTACTGGCCGCCGATGACCTTGGGCAGGCCGAAGTCGGTGATCACCAGGTTGAAGACCACGAAGGCGGCGGAGATCAGGCCGTAGCGCGCGCCGGGCACGGTGACGGTCCAGAAGATCTTCCAACGGCTGGCCTTGAGGCACTCGGCGGCCTCGTAGAGCCGCGCGTCGGAGATCGCCAGCGCCGTGGTGATGATGATCATGGCGTGGGGGAAGGTGAAGAAGACCGAGCCGATGACGATGCCGATGGGCCCGTAGATCGACTCGCCCAGCAGCAACTCCTTGATCATGCCCTGGTTGCCGAAGAGGTAGACCAGGCCGATGCCGGGCAGCAGCGAGGGCACCAGGATGGGCGCCAGGGCGACCAGGCGGAAGAATCCCTTGAGACGCATGCAGCTGCGGCTCAGCGCATAGGCGAAGCCGAAGGCCAGCGTCACCGTGATGATGGTGCTGAGCGCCGAGATGAAGATCGAATTCTCGATGGACTGGAACAGCGCCGGCGTCGAGAAGTAGGTCACGTAGTTGGCGAAGCCGATGTCGCGGGCCGGGCGCAGCATCACCCGGCGGAAATTGTTGGAATCGACCTCCCGCCACTCGGTGCCGCTGAAGCGCTCCGTGCCGACCAGGTAGACCGCGTCGGCGCTGGTGCCGCGGATCTTGTACATGACCGGGCTGCGGAAGCTGAAGTCCGGGAAGAAGGAGGTCGCCGGCAGGCGCCCGTCGCTGGAGGTGGAGAGGTCTTCCGGCGACACGGCCTGAAGTTCGTCGTTCAGGGCGGCGGCGCTGACCGGCGGAGCGTCGAAGTTGCCCACCTCGTCGCTCACCTGGAACTCGTAGGCGGTGAGGTCGAAGCTGTAGGTGGAGAAGGACTTCGACAGCATGGCGTAGAGCGGCAGGGCGATGGCGATCACCAGGTAGAGGGCGATCACCGCCATGAAGCCGCGCATGATCAGGTCATCGCGCCCCAGCCGGGGCTTGATGGGCCTTGCCTTGGGGGGGCGGCCTGCCGCCGCCAGCGCGTCAGCCGTGCTCGCCATGAGTCTCTCCGGCACTCCCTGCGGCGGCAAAGGCGATCAGCCGCGAGGGCGGCAGCTCGATGGTCAGGCTCTTGCCCTCGTCGATCGACAGGCGCCGAACCGCGTTGATGGAGAAGTCGGCGTAGAGCACCTCGCTGTCCAGAGCCGCGCCGGTGAGGCGCGAGCGCCAGAAGGAGCCGAGGAACTCCATCTCGTCGACGGTCACCTCCAGCAGGCTGTCGCTGTCCTCGGCTTCGCGGAAGGCGGGTTCATGCGGCACGATGTCTTCCGGGCGGATGGTGGCGACGACCTTCTGGCCGGGCGCCAGTTCACCGGTCTGGCCCCTCAGCCGCGCCCGGCCGAGCGCCAGGCAGCCCGGCTCGGTGACGGTCGAGTGGATCTGGTTGGTCTCGCCGATGAAGTCGGCGACGAAGAGCGAGCGCGGCTCGCGGTAGATCTCCGTCGGGGTGCCGACCTGCTCGATCACGCCGTGGTTCATCACCACGATGCGGTCGGCCATGGCCAGGGCTTCCTCCTGGTCGTGGGTGACCATGATGGTGGTGACGCCCAGTTTTCTCTGAAGTTCCTTGATCTGGTGGCGCAGGTGGACGCGCACCTTGGCGTCCAAGGCAGAAAGGGGCTCATCGAGCAACAAGAGGCCGGGGGAAGTGGCGATGGCGCGGGCCAGGGCGATGCGCTGCTGCTGGCCGCCGGAAAGCTGCGCCGGGTACTTTTTGCGCTGGTCGGCCAGGTTCACCAGGTCCAGCAGCTCGGTGACCCTGGCGCCGACCTCCGCCTTGGACTTGCCCAGGTTCTCCAGGCCGAAGGCGATGTTGCGCTCGATGGTCAGATTGGGGAACAGGGCGTAGGACTGGAAGACGATGCCGAAGTCGCGCTGGGTGACCGGCAGGTCGGAGATGTCGCGCCCGGCCTGCTCCACGCTGCCGTAGCTCTGCAGGTCAAGCCCGGCAATGGCGCGCAGCAGGGTGGTCTTGCCGCAGCCGGAGGGGCCCAGGAAGCAGACGAACTCCCCGTCCTCGATATCCAGGGAGATGTCCTTCAGGGCCGTGAAGTCCCCGAAGTTCTTAAACAGATTGCGGATGCGCAGGTAGCTGGACAAGAAGAAGCCTCGCCTGATGATGCACTCGTTGGCGTCGCCACGGCCCGACTTCTGCCCGGCGCCGGAGGACGCCGGCCCTCTTGGGCCTTGCGGTCAGTATGCGGGAGGGCGCAGCGAACCGAAAGAGGGCGCCGCAAGCGGCGCCCTCTCGACAGGTTTCAGGCTCCGGTCAGCCCTTGGGATCGGACTTCGAATCGTAGCGCTTCTGCCACTCTTCAAGGATCGCCGCGCGGTTGTTGGCGGCGAACTCGAAGTCGTTGTCGATCATCTTGTCGACCAGGTTCTCCGGGAAGAACTCGACCGGCTTGGCCACGCCCGGCATGGCGACCACGGCGTAGCCGGTGTTGTACATCTCGTTGGCCTTCTTGGTGATCGACCAGTCGACCAGGGTCTTGGCGGCCTCCAGCTTGGCGGTGCCGGCGATGATGGCCGTGGCTTCCATATCCCAGCCGACGCCCTCTTCGGGGACGATGATCTCCAGCGGCGCGCCCGCGGCCTTGGACTTGGCGCCGCGGAAGGCGAAGGAGATGCCGATGGGAATTTCACCCGCGGCGGCCAGCTTGCAGGGGGCCGAGCCGGAGTGGGTGTAGCGCGCGATGTTCTCGTGCAGGGCGTCCATGTAGTCCCAGCCGCCCTTCTCGCCGAACATCTGCAGCCAGGAGGAGACGTCCAGGAAGCCGGTGCCCGAGGAGTTCGGGTTCGGCATGATGAGGTGGCCCTTGTAGGCCGGATCGGTCAGGTCCTTCCAGGACTTGGGCATCGGCAGGCCCAGCTTGCCGGCCTCGACGGTGTTGTAGCAGACCGAGGCGACCCAGGCGTCCATGCCGACCCAGGCCGGCGGATTGCTCTTGTCGACGAACTTCTTGTCCAGCTTCTCGACGCCCTTGGGCGCGTAAGGCTCCAGCATGCCCTCGGTCTTCAGCAGCAGCAGCGAGGTGGCCGCCAGGCCCCAGACCACGTCGGCCTGCGGATTGTTCTTCTCGGCCAGCAGCTTGGCCGTGACGATGCCGGTCGAATCGCGGACCCAGTTGATCTTGATGTCCGGGTGGTCCTGGTTGAAGGTCTCCGCGTAGCGCTTCAGGTCTTCCGCCTCGACGGCCGTGTAGACCGTGAGCTCGACTTCCGCTTTCGCGGCCGTCGCGACCAGGAGGCTGACCGCGGCCGCGGTCAGCAGAGTTTTCCGAAATGCCATGGTTGTCAGTGCTCCCTGTTGCTAGCCGAACGTCCGTTTTTTGGTGGGTTTTCTTTTGGCTGTGCGTTCCCCCTGCCGCCCTTCCCCGGTGATCGCGGGCGGCGGCAGCTTGCCCTGAGGCATAGTGACCACAATGTTACAATCGGGGAAATCTATTCTTTTTATGTATTGAAAGATTCTGCTGATACTCCGAAGGATCAGCGTGTCAGCGTCAAAACCAGGACTCCCGCGCCGACCGTGACGGCGGCGGCGAGGCGGCTGATCCAGGGGCGCTCGCGAAATATGACAACCCCAAAGAGAGCGGCGATGATCACACTCGACTCGCGCAGGGCCGAGACCATGCCCAGCGGCGCCAGGGTGTTGGCGTAGATGACCAGGGCGTAGGCGGCCACGGCGCAGAGCCCGCCCAGGTAGCCCACGCGCAGGGTGGCGCGCACCTCCGGCGTGAAACGCGGCTTCAGGCGGGCCAGTACGAAGAGGGTGACCAGGAACTCGGTGAAGAACAGCCAGCCGATGTAGCCGAAAGGGCTGCCCGAGAGCCTGACGCCGATGCCGTCGATCACGCTGTAACTGGCGATGATCAGCCCGGTGGCGACGGCCGCGCCCGTGGATCGCGGGTCGGGGACGCTGGGGCCCTTGGAGAAGAAGGCGAGCAGGCAGATGCCGGCGGAGACCAGGGCGACGCCGCCCCAGCCCAGGGCCGAGAGCTGCTCGCCGGCGAAGATCAGCGCGCCGAGGGAGACCAGCAGCGGCGCGATGCCGCGCGAGATGGGGTAGACCCGCGAGAGGTCGCCCCATTTGTAGGCCAGCGACAGGAAGTAGTAGTAGCCGTAGTGCGTCGTCGCCGAGGCGGCGATGTAGGGCCAGGAGGCCGGCTGCGGAAGCTCGAACCACAGCAGCATGAGGAGGCCGACGGTGCCGTGGGTGCCGGCCACGGCGGCCAGCACCAGGGCACGCGCCCGGGTGCCCTTGACGATGGCGTTCCAGGTGGCGTGCAGCACCGCCGCGCTCAAGACCAGCGCGACAGCGAACTCAGACAATCAGAACCCTAGCTTTCTATCGTTTACTCGTCTCGGAGCGGCTTCTGCGGCCGACCGTTGCTTGAACATTTGCGCCGCGCCCTCTGCAAGGCAAGCGGGAAACGCAGCCATCTTTTCTCTTCAGCTTGTCGCCCAAGTCAGGCTAAATCGGGAGAGAAATGGGAGATCCAGTTTGCTCGAAGTCCTAGCAGACTTGCCGCCGGTGCCGCGGGTTTTCGTCGTACTCTTTGCAGTGTTCTGTTTTGCCGCTGTGCCTTTCTGGCTTGCTGCAGCGATCTACATGCTTCGCATCCCCTTCAACGCCAAGCCGGACAGCATCCAGGGGTGGCTGCGCCTCAATCCTCTCAATCTTATGTTCTACGGCGACAGACTGACTCCGAAAGGGCTTCTGCTCCGGAAGCGCATGATGATTTCCGCTGGCGGGTTCTTCGCTTCCCTTGCCCTGGGTTCCGTCTGTTACTGGATTGCGATGGCCTTAAATTAAGACGGGCGGTGGATGATCGTTCTCCTCACCCCCAGGGCAGCGAGAAGGTCTTCACGTTGGTGTAGCTCTTGGCGGCCTCGATGACGCCTTCCTTGTAGCCCAGCCCTGAGTCCTTGATGCCGCCGAAGGGCGACATCTCGATGCGGTAGCCGGGCACTTCCCAGATGTTCACCGTGCCGACCTTGAGGCCCTTGATGTAGGCCTGCATGCGGCGGAAGTCGTTGGTGCAGACGCCCGAGGAGAGGCCGAAGGCGGTGGAGTTGGAGATGCGCATGACGGACTCGTCCTCGTCGGGCACGCGCACGATCGGCACGATGGGGCCGAAGGTCTCCTCCATCACCAGCTCGGACTCGTGCGGCACGCGGTCGACCACGATGGGCGGCAGCAGCGCGCCCTGGCGGCCCGGATTGTAGAGCACCTCCGCGCCGGCCTCGGCGGCGGCGTGGACGCGGTTCTCGAAGACCTCGGCGGCCTGGGCGTGGACCACGGTGCCCAGGTCGGTGTCCTTGGCCATGGGGTCGCCGAAGCGGATCTTCCTGGCGCGCTCCAGCACCAGCGGCACGAAAGCGTCGGCCACGCCCTCCTGGCAGAGGATGCGTTTCACCGCCGTGCAGCGCTGGCCGGAGTTCTTGGTGGCCCCGGCCACGGCCAGGTCGGCGGCCCTGGCCAGGTCGTCGTCGGTCAGGTCGTTGAGGATGATCAGCGGGTCGTTGCCGCCCAGTTCCAGCACCGTGCGCTTGTAGCCCGCCTTCTCGGCGATCATCTTGCCCACCGGCACGCCGCCGGTGAAGGTGATGAGCTCGATGTTGGGATTCTGGATCATCTCCAGGCCGATGTCCTGGGGCCAGCCGGTGACCACGGAGAGCATCTCCGGCGGCAGGCCCGCCTCGTAGAGCACCTCGGCCAGGCTCAGCGCCGTCAGCGGCGTCAGCTCGGTCGGCTTCACCACCATGCAGTTGTTGGTCATGACCGCCGGGGCGATCTTGTGCGCCACCATGTTGAGCGGATGGTTGAAGGGCGTGATCGCGGAGATCGCCGTCAAGGGCTCGCGCGTGGTGAAGATCTTGCGCGCCTTGCCGTGCGGGGTCAGGTCGCAGGAGAAGATCTCGCCGTCGTCCTGAATGCACATCTGCGCCGAAAGCGTGAAGACGTCGTAGGCGCGGCCCACCTCGTAAAGCGAATCGGCCTTGGAGATGCCCAGCTCCAGGGTGATGACATCGGAGATCTCCTCCTTGCGGGCGACCAGCAGCTCCGCCGTCTTCAGCAGGATCTGCTGGCGCTCATAGCGGGTCAGCTTGGGCGTGTAGCTCGCCGCGATCTCGAAGGCCTCGCGGGCGTGGGCGGCGTTGCCCGCCGGCACCGTGCCGATCACCTCGTTCGTGTAGGGGTAGCGCACCTCGATGATGCCGTCCGCGTCGACCTTGCGCCCGGCGATGCGCATGGGCTCGTGGCGGGGCGAGGCCGCAAAGCTTTCAGCGATGCTCATTCTCTTAAGTTCCTTTACTCGGCCGCCGCGGACTGGCGGGCCTCGACGTGATTGAGGGCGATGTCGAAGGCGTCGAAGTTGCGCAGGCGCCGGCCCTCGATGCCGTTGACCGGGCGGTTGACGACCAGCGGCACGCGCTGCTCGCTGACCCCGCCGTGGGAGCGCAGCGGCACCTCCAGGCCGGAGAGGTCGTGCCTGTCCGGGCGGGTGCCCACGGCGCGGGTTTTCTCGGTGACCACCACCAGCTCGCCGATGCGGTCGGCCGGCAGTTCGAAGAGCGCCGCCGCGCTGTCGCGGGTCAGCACCTGCTCGACGCCCTCCAGGCCCTCGATGAAGCCGGCGACGCTGGCCACGTCGGCGCCTTCGGGCAGGTAGACCGTGGCGTAGGAGCCCAGGGCCCCGTGATGCACCACGTAGGGGTCGGTGATCGGCAGGATGGTGCGCGCCTTGCCCTCGCCCAGGAAGTCGTCCAGCGCGCTCTGCAGGTAGAGCACGTTGGGCGCCCCGTCGGCGGTGTGCTTGGCGTTCATGCCGTGGTCGGCGGTCAGCACGATGACGGCGCCGGCGGCGTCCAGTTCGGCGAAATAGCCGTCCATCATGGCGTAGAAGTTGTTGGCGCCCTCGCTGGCCGGGGCGTGCTTGTGCTGGATGTAGTCGGTGGTGGAGAGGTACATGAGGTCGGGCCTAATGGTCTCCATCAGCTTCACGCCGGCGGCGAAGACGAACTCGGAGAGGTCGGCGGAATAGACGCTGGGCACCGGCTTGCCGACCAGCTCCAGCAGGCCGTCGATGCCGTTCTCGGCGACCGTCGCCTCGTCGGCCTTCTCGGCGGAGAAGCAGACGGCCTCGCCGGCCTTCATGGCCAGGCCGTGGCCCAGCAGGCGGCGCAGCTTGTCCTTGGCCGTGATCACCGCGATCTTGGCGCCGGCCTTCTGGAAGGCGGCGAAGATGGTGGGCGCGCGCAGGTAGGCCGGGTCGTTCATCATGACCTCTTCGCCCTTGGCCGGGTCGTAGAAGAAGTTGCCGCAGATGCCGTGCACCTTGGGCGGCTGGCCGGTGACGATGGAGAGGTTGTTGGGGTTCGTGAAGCTGGGCACCACGCAGTCGGCGCGCAGGTCGGCGCCGCCCGGCAGCACCGACTTCAGCCAGGGCATGCGCCCGGCGGCCACAGCCGCTTCCATGTAGTCGGGCTCGGAGCCGTCGATGCAGACCACGACGACCGGCGCCTTGGGGAAGGCGTAGCTGCGGTCGTTGACGGTGATGGTTTTGGTCATCGGATGTCCTTTATCTTATCAGGCGACCAGCTTGGCGCGCTCGTCCATGGCGGCGGCCGGCGGCGTGGCGTCCTCGACGCCCATTTCCTTCAGCGCCTCGGCGACGGCGCCCACCAGGCGGCGCATCACCGCGGCGTCCAGGCAGCCGATGCAGCCGATGCGGAAGGAGTCCACCACGGTCAGCTTGCCGGGGTAAATGATGAAGCCCTTGGCCTTCAGCAGGTCGTAGAAGGTCTGGAAGTCGAACTTCGGGTCGGCCGGGTTGAAGAAGGTGACGATGATGGGCGACAGCCAGCCGTCCTGGAGCAGGGTCTCGAAGCCCAGCTCGCGCAGGCCCGCCACCATGACGTCGCGGTTTTCGGCGTAGCGCGCGCCGCGCCCGGCGACCCCGCCCTCCGCCTCGTGTTCGGCCAGGGCCTGCAGGAAGGCGGCGACCACGTGGGTCGGCGGCGTGTAGCGCCACTGGCCGGTCTTTTCCATGTAGGCCCACTGGGCATGGAGGTCGAGGCTGAGCGAATGGCAGCGGCCCCTGGCGGCTTCCAGCTCTTCTTTCTTGGCGATGACGAAGCCGAAGCCGGGCACGCCCTCGATGCACTTGTTGGCCGAGGAGACCATGGCGGTGTAGGGGATCTGCTTGACGTCCAGGGGCAGGGCGCCGAAGGCGCTCATGGAATCGATCAGCAGCTTGCGGCCCTTGGCGGCCACCACCTCGGCGATCTCGGCCACGGGGTTGAGGATGCCGGAGGAGGTCTCGCAGTGGACCAGCACCACGTGGGTGACGGCCGGGTCGGCCTCCAAGGCGGCGGCGACCTCGGGCCCGCGCGGCGGCAGGTAGTCGCCCTTGTCGATGACCCGGTAGGGGCGGCCGAGGTAGTCCAGGGTCTGCACGATGCGCTGGCCGTAGGCGCCGTTGATCAGCACCAGGGCCTTGCCGTCGCGCGGCAGGAAGCTGCCCAGCATGGCCTCCACGGAGAAAGTGCCGCTGCCCTGCATGGGCACGCAGTCGTAAGCCCCTCCGGTATCGCCGGCGATGTCCAGCAGGCGGCGGCGCAGCTCTGCCGTCATGGCGCGGAAATCACCGTCCCAGGAGCCCCAGTCCTTCAGCATGCGGCGCTTCACGCTGGCCGAGGTGGTCAGCGGGCCGGGGGTCAGCAGGTAGGGCTCGCCCTCGGCGGGCGGCTCGCACAAGGCGGATTTGGGGGTCACGGCTGCGCCGCTGTCACGGGTCATCAGCGTCGAACTCCTGAAGGGGGAGAGGCCCCGAGAGGCCGGCGGCCGGGCGTTGTCCCGGACACGGCGGGCATCCTGGCCCTCCTCCACATATCTGTAAAATCGTTATTTTGTATAAGTTGGATAGGTTATACTAATAGGTGGCTATGACGCTTTCTTGACCGCCCCTTGCGAAGAACAGGAGCCGGCAAGCCTTGCGCTACGTTCAACTGCGGGCTTTTCACTACGTGGCCATCTGCGGCGGCTTTTCCCGTGCCGCCGAGGCGCTGTGCCTGACCCAGCCGGCGATCTCCGACCAGGTGCGCAAGCTGGAGGAGGAGTATGACGTCATCCTCTTCAACAGGCACAAGAAGCAGGTCAGCCTGACCAAGGCCGGCCAGCAGCTGCTGGAGATCACCCGGCGCATGTTCGAGGTGGAAAAGCAGGCCCTGGAGCTGCTGTCGGAGTCGCGCGCCCTGCGCGCCGAGTCGCTGCGCGTGGTGGCGGATTCCGCCCATCACATGCTGCACATCCTGGGGCGCTTCCGCGAGCGCTACCCCGGCATCGCCATGGTGGTCAGCTCCGGCAATTCCGAGGAGGTCATCGCCCAGCTCTACGACTACGAGGCCGAGGTCGGCATCCTGGGAGAGGTGCCGGAGAGCCGCGACTTCGAGGTCATCAAGCTGAGCTCGACGCCGCTCATCGCCTTCACCAACAAGGACCACGCCTTGAGCCGGCGCAAGACCATCACCCTGGCCGAGCTGGCCGAGCAGATGCTGGTGCTGCGCGAGCGCGGCTCCAAGACCCGCCAGAGCATCGAGGCGGCGGCGCGCGGGCGCGGGCTGACCCTGGCGCCCTCGATCGAGGCCGAAGGCCGCGAGGCGGTGCGCGAGATCGTCGCCACCGGCGGCGGCGTCGGCGTGGTCTCCGCCGCCGAGTTCGGCCAGGATTCCCGCCTGGTGCCGATCCGCCTCTCCGACTGCGAGGTGCTGATGGACGAGGCCCTGGTCTGCCTGCGCGAGCGCGCCGGCGGCAAGGTCATCAGCGCCTTCTTCGATACCGCCCGCGAGGTCGCCGCGGCCGGCTGAGCACGGGGGTTCCCCTGGGGCTTTCCGCCCGGCCGGCAGGCTATCCACAGGTGACGACAGCATAATTCCGTTGCCAGCCGCCGGAGATCGACTGTAAGTTTTCTTACATATAACTGTAATAAATCGTTCGCCCGTCACGCGCTTCGCCGGGCGAAACGGAAAAACATTCGCTTAGGGAGGCTCCGCGATGCGCAGATTCCAGACTCTTATTTCCTTTGCCCTGGCCGTCGGCCTGTTGGGCTTTTCCGGGGGGCTCGTCTCGCCCGCGGCGGCGCAAGACTGCCCGCGCAGCTTCCTGGACGATCGCTACTGCGACCGTGACGGCAACCTGACGGCCGATCTGCCGACTGATCCGGCTGATTGGGTCAATCCGGATACGCTGATCTTCTCCTACACGCCGGTCGAGGATCCGGCGGTTTACAAGAAGCCCTGGGCCGAATTCATGGATCATGCGGCCAAGGTGACGGGCAAGAAGGTGGCTTTCTTCCCGGTGCAGTCGAACGCGGCCCAGCTCGAGGCCATGCGGTCCGGGCGGCTGCACGTCGCCGGCTTCAACACCGGCAGCAACCCGATCGCCGTGGCCTGCGCTGGTTTCGTCCCCTTCGCCATGATGGCTTCGGCTGATGGTTCCTACGGCTACGAGATGGAGATCATCGTGCCGGTCGACAGCCCGATCCAGACTCCGGCGGACCTCAAGGGTAAGACCCTGGCCTTCACCTCGCCGACCTCCAACTCCGGCTTCAAGGCGCCCTCGGCGATCCTCAAAGCCGATTTCGGGCTGGAAGCGGACAAGGATTTCCAAACGGCCTTCTCCGGCAAGCATGACAACTCGATCATCGGCGTTGCCAACAAGGACTACGAGGCCGCGGCAGTCGCAAACTCTGTGATGAAGCGCATGATCGACCGCGATGTCGTGAAGGCGGATCAGATCCGCAGTATCTACAAGTCGCAGACCTTCCCGACTACCGGCTATGGGCACGCACACAATCTGCATCCCGAAGTCGCCGCCAAGGTCAAGCAGGCCTTTTTCACCTTCGAATGGGAAGGCTCGGCCTTGAAGGAAGAGTTCAAGAAGGAAGACAAGTTCGTGGCCATCTATCACAAGACGGACTGGGATATAATCCGCAAGATCGACCGCACCAACGGCATCACCTACGACTGCAAGTAGGAAGCCTGATGCGTACGGGGGAGCCGGCCGCTGCGGTCGGCTCCCTTGCGCTTCCTTACCTTAGCCGAGGGCTGATTGAGAAAACCCATGCTACGTCTGCAGAACCTCAAAAAGCAGTACAAGACCGGTGATCTCGCGCTGAAGGGCGTCGACCTGGAGGTGCCGGACGGCCAGATCATGGCCCTCATCGGCCCTTCGGGCGCCGGTAAGTCTACCCTGATCCGCTGCATCAACCGCCTGGTCGAGCCGACCGGCGGCAAGGTTTTCCTGAACGAACTGGAACTGAGCAACCTGGGCGCCGGGGCGCTGCGCCGAGCACGCCGGCGCATGGGCATGATCTTCCAGGAGTACGCCCTGGTGGAGCGCCTCTCGGTCATGGAGAACGTGCTCTCCGGCAGGTTGGGTTACGTCGGGTTCTGGCGCAGCTACTTACGCAAGTATCCGCAATCGGACGTTGACGAGGCCTTCCGCCTGCTGGGCCGGGTCGGCCTCGACCACATGGTCGACAAGCGCGCCGACGAACTTTCCGGCGGCCAGCGCCAGCGCGTCGGTATCTGCCGGGCCCTGGCGCAGGACCCGGAACTGCTGCTGGTCGACGAGCCCACGGCCTCGCTCGACCCCAAGACCTCGCGCCAGATCATGCGCCTCATCTGCGAGCTCTGTAAGGAGCGCAAGCTTTCGGCCATCATCAACATCCACGACGTCATGCTGGCGCAGATGTTCGCCGAGCGCATCGTCGGCCTGAAGTTGGGCGAGATCGTCTACGACGGCCCGCCCGACGGCCTGACGTCCGATGTGCTGACCGAGATCTACGGTGAGGAGGACTGGGAAGCCACCATCCGAAAGGTGGACGAAGACGAAAACGGCGAGTCCGAGGGTGAGGCGGATGGTCACCTTGCGCCCATCCTCGACCGCGACCGCATGGCCGGCGCCACCTGAGCCCCGCGTCATGACCGGTATCGCCTATACCCCTGGTCGGCGCTGGAAGAAGCCACCGCTGATCACCTCGCCGCTGCTGCGCTGGTCGCTCGGCCTCGGCATCGCCGTCTATCTGGCGTTGGCACTGGGAACCACCGAGATCGACTGGGGCCGTGTCGCAGAGGGCATTCCGCGCGGGCTGCGCTTCATCACGGGCTTCTTTCCGCCAGATTTCGTGACGCGCTGGGATGAGATCTTTCAGGGCATTTCGGAAAGTCTTTGGATGACGGTGATCTCGACCGTCGTCGGCATCGCCCTTTCGATCCCCATCGGGCTGGGGGCCGCGCGCAACCTGGCGCCAAGGCCGGTCTACTATTTCTGCCGGGCAGTCCTGGCGGTGTCGCGCTCCTTCCAGGAGATCATTATCGCCATTTTCTGCGTGAAGCTCTTCGGCTTCGGACCCTTTGCCGGTTTCGTCACGCTCAGCTTCGCCACCATCGGCTTTTACGGCAAGCTGCTGGCCGAGGACATCGAGGACATGGACCCGGTGCAGGCCGAGGCGGTGCGCGCCACCGGCGCCGGCTGGTTCCAGTGGCTGAACTACGCGGTGCAGCCGCAGGTGCTGCCACGGATGATCGGTCTCGGGCTCTATCGCCTGGATATCAACTTCCGCGAATCGGCGGTGGTGGGGATTGTCGGCGCGGGCGGCATCGGTGCCACCCTCAACACCGCCTTCGACCGCTATGAGTTCGAGTCCGCGGCCGCCATCCTGCTGATCATCATCGCCATCGTCATGGCCGTGGAATACACCTCCAGCTTCGTCAGGAAGTGGGTGCAGTAATGCCGGTTCGCGATCTTGGAGCGACGAAGGTCTGGCAGCGCCGCGAGCGCAGCAGGCAGTTGATGATCTGGGCCGGCTACCTGACCGTCGGCATGATTTTCGTCTACTGCTGGAACCTGGTCTCCGAGACAACGATCTGGATGTTTGTCTGGGACGCCCACAACCAAGCGGTCGATCTGGGTGAGCGCATGGTGCCGCCGAAGTGGGACTACATGAGCAAGCTCTGGTGGCCGATCTGGGACACCCTGAACATCGCCACCCTGGGCACGGTGCTGGCGCTGATCATGGCGGTGCCGGTGGCTTTCTTTGCAGCGCGCAACACCACGCCCAGCACGGTGATCCTGCGGCCCATCGCGCTCTTCATCATCGTTGCCTCGCGTTCCATCAATTCGCTGATCTGGGCGCTGATGCTGGTGACCATTCTCGGGCCCGGCGTCTTCGCCGGCATCATCGCCATCGGCCTGCGCTCTATCGGCTTCTGCGCCAAGCTGCTCTACGAGGCCATCGAGGAGATCGACGAGCAGCAGGTGGAGGCGATCCGCGCCACCGGTGCCTCGGGTCCGCAGATTTTGGTTTACGGCGTGGTGCCGCAGATCCTGCCCGCCTTCGCCGGCATCTCGGTGTTCCGCTGGGACATCAACATCCGCGAGTCGACGGTGCTGGGGCTGGTCGGCGCCGGCGGGATCGGCCTGCAGCTCAACGCCTCCATCACCAACCTGGCCTGGACCCAGGTTTCTCTCATCCTGCTGGTGATCATCGCGACGGTGGTGCTCAGCGAATGGGTCTCCGCCAAGGTCCGCCACGCGATTATCTGATCTCCGCACCTTCGCCTGCTCCGCTGTCGTCCCGGAGCTCGACCCCGGGACCATTGCCATTTGGAGGCGATGACATTCTGTTTGGCACACACTGGTGGAGCGGCCAAAGCAGTGGATCCCGGCAACAAGTGCCGGGATGACAGAGGAGGGACGGTGAGGGATCGCCTCCGCGTCAGCCGTCCTGCCGGGCGGCGCTCCGCTGCGCGGTGAAAAGCGCCACCTTGTTGTCGCTCAGCATGCGGCTCAGGCGCTGGGGCGGGGCTTCGTCGGTGAAGACCATGTCGATATCGCGCAGGTGGGCGACACGCACCATGGCGTTGGAATCGAACTTGGAGTGGTCCAGGGCGACCAGGCGCTTGCGCGAGATCTTCATCGCCGTGCTGGAGACGCCGATGTCGCGGAAGTCGTAGTCCATCAGGTCGCCGTCCTCGGAGATGCCGCCGATGCCGAAGATGCCGTAGCCGACGCGGAATTTTTCCAGGAACTCGCGCGTCGCCTCGCCGGTGGTGGCCTGGTCGTTGTGCTTCAGCACGCCGCCGGCCAGGATGACCTGGAAGTCGCGCTTGCGGTTGAGGGTCATGGCGACCGTCAGGTGGTTGGTCACCACGGTCAGGCGGTGATGCTGCAGCAGCGCCTCGGCCACCGCCTCCATGGTGGTGCCGATGTCGATGAAGATGGTGGCGCCTTCCGGGATCTGGCTGGCGACCAGGGCGGCGATGCGCCGCTTCTCCTGGGCGTGGCGGCGCTTGCGCTTGTCGTAGTCGACGTCGCCGGTCACCGGCGGCAGACCGGCGCCGCCGTGATAGCGCGTCACCAGGCCGCGCCGCTCCAGGTCGTTGAGGTCGCGCCGCACGGTCTGCTCGGAGACCGCGAAGGACTTGGCCAGGCTGCCGATGGAGACGAAGCCGCGGCTTTCCAGCAGGCTGAGGATGCGTTCGTGGCGGGTCGAGATGCCGTCGCGGGTGTTGCCCGCGCCCGCGTTGCCGATGCCAGTGCCGCCGATCAAAGTCATTACTCGCCGCTGGCTTTCTTCTTGCTGGTCGGGGGACGGTTGGCGTTGCCGGCAGCTATGTCCGACTTGGGCAGCTTGCCGGCGATGCCGTATTCGGCCTCGCGGCGGTCCATCTCTTCCCAGATCTCGGCCGGGCGGATGCCCATCTCCGACAGCAGGACGATCCAGTTGTAGATCAGGTCGACCGACTCGTGGATCACCTCGTCCCGGTTGTTGGTGACGAATTCCAGCGACACTTCGGAAGCCTCTTCGACCAGCTTCTTGGCGATCTTGGTGCGCCCGTCGGAAAACAGCTTGGCGGTGCGCGAGAGCTTCGGGCTCTGGCCCCGCTCCAGCGTCACCGCGGCATAGAGTCTCTTTATCGCGTCGCTCATCGCTGTCCCGGTTTCATCCTAGGGAAGGGGGCCGTCTATCATGAGACGTCGGGCGTCGCGACGCCCTGCGGCCGGCACGCACCGGCCTTGACCTTCTCGCGCAGGCGACTCTCGGAGAGCTCGCCGGCCCGCTCCAGGATGGTGTAGGCGGCGGAGGTCAGGTGGCTGTTGATGCGCTTCAGGTCGCGCAGCACGTCGAGGTGCAGCGACGAGGAGGTGATGGACTCAGGCCGGCCCTCGCCGATGCGCTCGTAGTGGTTCTCGATGTAGCGGCGCTCCAGCTCGCGGATCTGGGCCTTCTGGCGCAGCAGGTTCCGGGCCAGCTCGATGTCGCCGGAGGCGAAGACATTCATCGCCAGGTCCAGGTTGGCGACGATGTGGGCGTGGAAGTCTTCCAACTCCTCCATGCCGGCGGCGGAGAAGGAGGTGCGCTGCTTGATCTTCTTGCTGGCCAGCTCCATCAGGTTCTTGTCGATGATGTCGCCGATGTGCTCCAGGTTGGTGGTGAAGTTCAGGATCTCGACGCAGCGCCCGCTTTCCTGGCCGTCCAGCTCTTCGTTGTTCAGCTTGGTGAGGTACAGCTTGATGGCCTCGTGCAGCCGGTCGACCATGTCGTCGGCGGCCTCGGTCTCCTTCTTCAGGGCCTCGTCGTTGCTGCGCAGCACCCGACCGGTGGCCTGCAGCATCTTCTTCACCTCGTCGCCCATGCGCAGGGCCTCGCGCGTCGCGCAGGTCAGCGCCACGGCGGGCGTCTCCAGGGTGCCGTCGTCCAGGTACATGGGGCGGCCCGGATCGTCGGCCACCATCTGGTCGGGCAGCAGGCGGGTGATCAGCGCGCTCACCTGGCTGACGAGAGGCAGGAACAGCAGGGCGATGGCCAGATTGAAGAGGGTATGGAAGTTGGCGACCATGCGCTCCGGCGCGGCGCCCAGCAGTTCCACGTAAGGCAGCAGCCAGTGCAGCACCGGCAACACCGCCAGCACGCCGGCGGTGCGGATCACCAGGTTGGCGATCGGCGGGCGGCGCGCCGCGACCGGCGAGGCCCAGGTCACGCCCAGCGGCGTGATGGCGGCGCCCAGGTTGGCGCCCAGCACCAGGGCGAGGGCCAGCGGCGGGGCCAGCACGCCGGCCGAGGCCAGCGACATGATCAGCAGCACGATGGCGACGCTGGAATGCGAGGCCCAGGTGAACCCGGCGGCGACCAGGACCGCCAGCAGGGTCTCGTTGCCCAGCGGCTGCAGCAATGCGGTGAAGACCTGCGACTCGCGCAGCGGCGCCGAGGCTTCGACGATGAGCTGCAGCGCCAGCAGCATGAGCCCGAGGCCCAGGGTGATGCGCGCCAGGTTCTTGTGCCGGGTGCGCTTGGCCGACAGGAAGCCGAAGACGCCGCAGGCGATGAGCAGCGGCGACAGCCAGTGGAGGCCGAAGGACAGCACCTGCACCACCACGGTGGTGCCGACGTCGGCGCCCAGGATGATGGCCAGGGCGGCGGCGCCGGTGACCAGTCCCTGGGCGGCGAAGGAGGTGATGATCAGCGTGGTCGCGGTGCCGCTCTGCAGGGCGCCGGTGACGGCCAGGCCGGAAAGGAAGCCGGTGAAGCGGGACTTGGCGGAAAGCGCCAGCAGGCGTCGCAGCTCGGCGCCGAACGACCGGGTGACCCCGGTGCGCACCATGCGCACCCCCCAGAGCAGGAGAGCAACGCCGCCGACAATGCTGACAATCGTATCCAAGAGAGAGTCCCTGAGATTCCAGATGTTTAGAGAATGTAAGATAATTTACATTTTCTGCTCGACTTCGCAAGTGGGTAGTCGTGCGGCCGGCCGGAATCCGCCCTTATCCTGCGCTCTATTGGTTAACCCTTTGTTGTCGGCGCCGCCGGCGTAGGGGCGGCGCGCGTCGGGGCCCGCTGCCGCCGGATGCGCCCGCTTGCGTCCGGAAGTCGTGCCGGAGAACCGCTTTCTCGGAAGGGGTAGGGATTCTGGAAAAGACAGATAAATAATCAATACGTCATTTAATTATTCACATATTGTTAATCACATGAGTCCTATGTGATTGGAAAATCCCGGCGGACAAGGCGGATCGAACAAGCTTGTATCTGACAACAGAACTCCTGCTTCAGTTCTTCGAGAACATCGGTCTGGCGGTCGTCCTGACCTACGGCCTGGGCCTGATCGCCGACCGGATCGGTCCGCAGCGGCCGAAGCTGCTGCAGGCCGCCAAGTGTCTGCTTTTCCTTTTTCTCGCGATCCTCTGCATGGAGCTGCCGCTGGAGATCCAGCCGGGGGTGCGGGTCGATCTGCGCAACCTCATGGTCTTTCTGGCCGGGCCCTTCGGCGGCCCCCTGGCCGGGCTCTTCGCGGGAGCCTTTGCCGGGGCCTACCGCCTCTACCTGGGGGGTAGCGGCGCGGTCGCCGGAACCGGCTCCATCCTCACGGCGGCGATCCTGGGCAGCTTCATCGGGTGGAAATACGGGCGCCTGGCGACCTGGAAGATGGCTGCCGTCGGCGGCGCGGCGCTCTTAGCCGTCGGCATACCGTGGTTCCTGGCGGTCGGCGATCTCAACCTCGGCCTGAGCCTTCTGAAACGCCTCACCCTTCCCTATGCTCTTTTCTATATACCCGGCGCGGTCCTGCTCTCGGCGCTGCTGATGTCCGGTCACAGGCGCCGCGAGGCGGAGAAGCATGCGGCCTACAATGAAAGGCGCTTCCGCGACCTCGCCGAGATCGCCTCGGACTGGTTCTGGGAAATGGACAAGGACCTGCGGGTGACTTACGTCAGCCCGCGCCTGCGGGAGATCACCGGCTACGGCATTGAAGACTTCCGCGGCAAGCAGCGGCGCGATCTTGTGGCGGCCGTCTCGCAGAGCGAGTTGCGGCAGCACGAGGAAACGCTGCGCCGGCGCGAGGGCTTTCGGGACTTCAGCTATGCCATCAAATGCAAGGACGGGGTTGCCCGCCAGGTCCTGACCAGCGGCAAGCCGATCTTCGACGAGAACGGGACTTTCCTGGGCTACCGGGGCAGCGGGCGGAATATCTCTGAGGAAGCCCGCTATCGGCGCGAACTGGAGACCGAACGCCTGAAGGCCGAACTTGCCAACAAGGCCAAGTCCAATTTTCTGGCCTCCATGAGCCATGAACTGCGCACGCCCCTGAACGCGATCATCGGCTTTTCCGAGATCATGGAAAAGGAGATGTTCGGCAAGCACAGCGTTCCTGCCTATGCGACCTACGCCGCCGACATTCACAACAGCGCCAGCTATCTGCTGAGCCTGGTCAACGACCTGCTGGACCTGGCGCGGGTCGAATCCGGCCGCCTCGAACTTGAGAAGTCGTCCTGCGATCTTGCCGATATCGCGACCTCCGCGCTGCGCCTGCTGGAGGAGCGCGCCAAGCGCCAGGGTATCGCGCTGACCTCGGAGATCCAGGCTGCCCTGCCGACGGCCTATCTCGACGGGCGCGCGGTCAAGCAGGTCCTGGTCAACATCCTGAGTAACGCGGTGAAGTTCACCCAGCGCGGCGGTCGGGTGGAACTCGTCGTTCGCTTCGTAGCGGGCGAAGGCTTCAGGGTCATCGTCTCCGACAGCGGCATCGGCATTGCGCCGGAGGAACTGGATCTGGTGCTGCAGCCCTTCCGGCAGGCTGAGGGGGGGCGGGCCATGTCCAAGGAAGGCACGGGCCTTGGCCTGGCGCTCAGCAAGGCCATGGTCGAGGCGCATGGCGGTCGGCTCACCCTGCACAGCACCCTGGGCGAAGGCACGACCGTGGAACTCACCCTGCCCCAGAAGAGCCTGCCCCGGAAGATTGCCGAGGCGCAGGGCGGTACCCCGGCAGAGGCCGGCCCGCCGCCGCAGAACCTGAAGGCCAACGGCTGACCCCGGCCGCCGGATTCTGTGATCTAAATCCTATGTCAGCGGCCCGGCAGAAGCCGCGGCGGCAGCCCGTAGGCCCCAGAAATCTGCGGATTCTCCTGAAATCGCCGCCGCGATCGATGGCGAAGCTTGCGCGGGGACGGCAAAGGTCCTATATGTGAGTGAACGTTCACTCACATTCTTCGCGACGGAGAGACCCCATGGCCGCCACCCCGGCCCGCGCAACGCCTTCCCGGGGCGCCCGCACCCAGGAGAAGATAGAGGAAGTGGCGCTGGCGCTCTTCGCGGAGAAGGGGGTCGACCGTACCACCATCGGCGACATCGCCGGGGCGGCGGGCATCGCCGAGGGCACGATCTACCGCCATTATGCGGGCAAGGAGGAACTCATCTGGCAGCTCTTCTCCGCCAACTATCTGCGCCTGGCCGCCGAGGTCGAGGCGCTGCAGGCCGAACGGCGGGACCTGCCGGGCAAGCTGAGGGCCATGGTCGGGATGTTCTGCAGCCTTTTCGAGCAGGACCCGAACATGTTCCGCTTCCTGCTGCTGGTGCAGCACGGCCAGCTGTCGCGCGTCACCGAGGAGATGCAGACCCCGGTGAAGGTCATCAAGACGGTGCTGAAGACGGCGATGGCGCGCGGCGAGATCCCCGAGCAGGATGCCGAGGTGGCCACCGCCATGGTCATGGGCATCGTTCTGCAGGTGGCCGTCTTCAGGGTCTACGGCCGCGTCACCCGGCCCCTGGGTGAGGTCGCCGACCAGCTCGCCGAAAGCTGCTGGCGGGCACTGGGCGGCGGCCAGGACGCCGCGCGGGGGAAGGGCTGAGGTCATGCGCGTGAAGCTCACCCGGCGCCGCTTCCTGCTGCTGCTGATCCTGGCCGCCCTGATCGCCGGCGCCGTGCAGCTCAATCGCACGCAGCTTTGGGAAGACCGGCAGGTCTATGCCGGCTGGCGGGTGCAGCGCCACGTGATTCTGCCGACCTGCCGCCTGCTCGACGATCAGCACAAGACGCGGGAACACGGCCTGTTCGGCGCCTGCGCGGCGGCGCTGGAGGCGGCCAGGCGCGAAGAGGGCCTGGCCCCCGTCAGCACCCACCTGGTGATCCTGCTGCACGGCATGGGGCGCTCCCCCTTCCTGTTCCGCGACATGGAGCGCGCGCTGCGTGCGGCCGGCTTCGACGCCGTGGCGGTCAGCTATCCCAGCCTGACCCGGGACATCGCCGGCCATGCCGACCAGATCGAACACCTGCTGGAAGGCGCGCGCGACGTGGAGAAGGTTTCCTTCGTCAGCCACAGCCTGGGCGGCCTTGTGGTGCGTGAGGTTTTGAACCGAAACGGCGCTTGGCGCGACGAACTGGCGCTTGGCCGCGTGGTCATGATCGCGCCGCCCAACCAGGGCTCGGAGCTGGCCGAGTCCGTCGCCGACCTGCCGCCCTATCACTGGATCGGCGGTCCCGCGGCCAGCGAGATCGCCGCCGGCCCGCCCTTCGCGCCGGTCTCCCCGGAAATCGAAGTGGCGATCATCGCCGGCGGCACCGACGGCGGGAACGGCTTCAACCCGCTGCTGTCGGAGAACAACGATGGGGTGGTCACGGTGAGCGAAACCTACCTGCCCGGCGCCAGCGATCACATCGTGGTCCGGGCGCTGCACACCTTCATCACCGGCGATCCGCAGACCATCGCGGCGACCCGCAAGTTTCTGGAGACCGGGCGGTTGCGCTGAAGCGCCGCCCGCTGAAGAGGACCGCACCTTATGTCCGATCGTACCCTCGACATCCTGAAGAGCCGGCGCTTCCTGCCGTTGTTCGCGACGCAGTTTCTCGGCGCCTTCAACGACAACCTCTTCAAGAACGCACTGGTGGTCTTGGTCCTGTTCCGCATTGCGGCGGATGAGGGCGGGCGGGGCGAAATGCTGGCCGCCGCTGCCGCGGGTCTTTTTGTGCTGCCCTTCTTCCTCTTCTCCGCCACCGCGGGACAGCTTGCGGACAAGTACGACAAGGCGCGCATGATCCGCGGCGTGAAGCTGGCCGAGGTGGCGATCATGCTGCTGGCGGCACTGGGCTTCGCCTGGGAGCGAACGGACTTTCTCTTTGTGGTGCTGTTCCTCATGGGCATCCAGTCGGCCTTCTTCGGCCCCTTGAAGTACGGCATCCTGCCCCAGCACCTCGACACCAAGGAGCTGGTCGGCGGCAATGCCCTGATCGAGGCGGCGACCTTCCTCGCTATCCTACTCGGCACCATTGCCGGCGGCCTGCTGATCCTGGCCGACGGCGGGGTGACCGTGATCTCCGGCGGAATCATCGTGGTGGCGCTGCTCGGCTGGGCGGCCAGCCTGATGATCCCGGCGGCCCCGGCTCCCGCGCCGCAGCTGAAGGTCAACTGGAACTTCGTCTGGGAGACCGGGGAGATCCTGCGGCACGCCGCGGCGCGGCGCGACATCTTCCTGTCGATCCTCGGCATCTCGTGGTTCTGGCTGGTCGGCCTGAGCTTCCTCGCCCTCTTTGGGCCCTATGCCAAGAACGTGCTGGGCGGCGACGAGCAGGTGATAACGCTGTTCCTTACGGTCTTCTCCATCGGCATCGGTGTCGGCTCCATCGGCTGCGACCGCTTGCTGAAGGGCGAGGTCTCCGCGCGCACCGTACCCTTTGGCGCGCTGGGCATGGCGGTCTTTTCCATCGACCTCTACTTTGCCAGCCTCGCGGCGCAGCCGGCTGTGCCCCCCGAGGTACTGGCAGGCGTCGGCACCTTCCTGGCCCAGGCGGCGCACTGGCGCATCCTGGCCGACCTGCTGCTGATCTCCATCTGCGGCGGCCTCTATATCGTGCCGCTCTACGCCATCGTGCAGGCGCGCGCCGAGCCCGAGCACCGCGCCCGCACCATCGCCGCCAACAACGTCATGAACGCGCTCTTCATGGTGATCGGCGCCGGGGCGGCGGCGGTGCTCTTCGCCCTCGGCATGACGGTGACCGGCGTCTTCCTGATCATCGCCGGGGCCAACGTCATCGCCGCCTGGTACGTCTGCAAGCTGCTGCCGCAGGAGCTGCTGAAGGGCATCTTCGCCGCGGTCTTCCGCTTGTTCTTCCGGGTCGAGCTGCACGGCCGCGAGAACATCAGGGCGGCCGGCGACAAGGCGGTCATCGTGGTCAACCACGTCTCCTTCCTGGACGGCGCGCTGCTGGCCGCCTTCCTGCCGGGGCGGCCGATGTTCGCCATCGATTCCCACATGGCGACGCGCTGGTGGGTCAGGCCCTTCATGGCCCTGGTCGAGGGCTTCCCCATGGACCCGACCTCGCCCTTTGCAACCCGCGCGCTGATCCGCGAGGTGGAGAAGGGCAAGCACTGCGTGATCTTTCCCGAGGGCCGCATCACGGTCACCGGCGCCCTGATGAAGGTCTACGAGGGCCCGGGCATGATCGCCGACAAGTCGGGGGCGCAGATCCTGCCGGTGCGCATCGACGGCGCGCAGTTCAGTTACTTCTCGCGCCTGAAGGGCAAGTTCCGCCTCAGCCTCTTCCCTAAGATCACGATTACCGTGCTGCCGCCGCGCCACTTCGAGATTCCGGCGGAAGCGCGCGGGCGCAAACGCCGGCAACTGTCCGGCGACGCGCTCTACGAGGTTATGTCGGACATGATGTTCCGCATTCATCACCAGGAACCGCGCACCCTGTTCCAGGCGCTGCTGGAGGCGCGCTCCCTGCACGGCGGCGGCAAGCCCGCGGTGGAAGACATCGAACGCAAGCCGCTGACCTACGACCGCCTGCTGACCGGCGCCCTGGTGCTGGGCCGCCATATGGCGAAGGGTTCCCGCAGAGGCGATGTCGTCGGCCTCATGCTGCCCTCGGCCAGCGGCGCCGCGGTCTCCTTCTTCGCGCTGCAGGCCTTCGGGCGGGTGCCGGCCATGCTGAACTTCACGGCGGGCAGCGCCAATCTGATCTCGGCCTGCAAGACGGCGGAGATCGAGACGGTCTACACCTCCCGCCGCTTTGTCGAGCAGGCCAAGCTGGAGCAGGTCGCCGAGGCGCTCTCCAAGGAGGTGAAGCTCGTCTACCTGGAGGACCTGCGCCGCGAGATCGGCTTCTTCTCGAAGCTCTACGGGCTGGTCCTGCGGCCCTTCGCCGGCGCGCTCCATGCGCGGGCCTGCGGCGCCACGGGCCTGGACCCCGCGGCGCCGGCCCTGGTGCTCTTCACCTCCGGTTCGGAAGGCACCCCCAAGGGCGTGGTGCTGAGCCACGACAACCTGCTGGCCAACTGCCGTCAGCTCGCCGCGCGCATCGACTTCAATCCGACCGACAGCGTGTTCAACGCCCTGCCGGTCTTCCACTCCTTCGGCCTGACCGGCGGCCTGCTGCTGCCGCTGTTCTCCGGCGTAAAGACCTTCATGTATCCCTCGCCGCTGCACTACCGCATCGTGCCGGTGTTGGCTTACGACACCAACGCCACGATCATGTTCGGCACCGACACCTTCCTGGCCGGCTACGCCCGCATGGCGCATCCCTACGACTTCTACGCCATGCGCTATGTCTTCGCCGGCGCCGAGCGGGTGCGCGAGGAAACCCGCCGCCTGTGGATGGAGAAGTTCGGCCTGCGCATTCTGGAAGGCTACGGCGCCACCGAGTGCGCGCCGGTCATCGCCGTCAACTCGCCGATGCATTTCAAGGCCGGCACTGTCGGTCGCCTGTTGCCGGGCCTCCACCACCGCCTCGAGCCGGTGCCGGGCGTGGCGGAGGGCGGGCGCCTGCTGGTCGCCGGTCCCAACGTCATGCTGGGCTACCTCAAGGCGGAGAATCCCGGCGCCCTCGAGCGCCCCGAAGACGGTTGGTACGACACCGGCGACATCGTCGACATCGACGCGGAGGGTTATGTCACCATCCTCGGCCGCGCCAAGCGCTTCGCCAAGGTCGCCGGCGAGATGATCTCCCTCGGCGCGGTGGAAAACCTGGTAAGCGCCCTCTGGCCCGACGAGATGCACGCCGTCGTCGCCCTGCCGGATGCGCGCAAGGGCGAGCAGCTGGTGCTGCTGACCGAGCGCGAGGGCGCGAAGCGGGAAGAGATTTCCGCCTACGCCCGTGCCGAAGGCGCCAGCGAGCTGGCGGTGCCGCGGCAGATTTTCTGCATCGACAAGCTGCCGCTGCTGGGCAGCGGCAAGGTCGACTATCCCGCGGCCAAGGTTTTGGCCGAACAATTCGTGGGCGGTCCCGTCGGGGCCGCCTGAGCGCAGCTTACGCGAAGGAGCGGGGACATGGACGAGGTCTTCTGGGTTCTCATGGGCGGCTCGCTGGTGCTCTACCTGCTGATCGGCCCGGCACTCGGCATCGCCGCCTTCGCCCGCGGCGGCGGAGGGAGCATAGCGCAGGAGCTGACCAGCCTGCGCAAGCGGATCGATGAATTGAACCGTGAAGTCGCGGCGCTGCGCCGGCGGCTCGACGGCCGCGCGGAGGCCGCCGCGCCGTCGCCGGAGGCCGCGCCAGAACCGGCCCCCGAACCGGCCCCCGAACCCGAGTCGGAGCCAGAGCCCGCAGCGGAGCCGGAAGCCGTGTCCGAGCCGGCTGCCGGGCCCGCGGCCCCGCCGCCGCCCGCCGCGCCGCCTTCCACGCCGGCGCCGGGCCTCAGCATCGAGCAGTGGCTGACTTCGCGCGGCCTCATCTGGCTGGGCGGCATCACGCTGGCCCTGGCCGGCCTGTTCCTCGCCAAGTACAGCTACGAGCGCGGCTGGCTGGCCCTCGGGCCGGCGGCGCGCTGCGGCGCCGGCTTCCTCTTCGGCCTCGCGCTGACCGCCGGCGGCGAGTGGCTGCGCCGGCGCCCGCTGCAGCGGGCCATCGCCGCCATCGGCCCCAACTACCTGCCGCCGGCGCTGACCGCGGCGGGCCTCTCCTCGGCCTTCGCCAGCATCTACGCCGCCCACGCCCTTTACGGCCTGATGCCGCCGCTGCTGGCCTTCCTGCTGTTGGCGCTGGTCGCTTTTGCCGCCTTCGCGCTGGCGATCCTGCAGGGCCCGCTGATCGCCGTCCTGGCCCTGCTCGGCGGTTTCGCAACGCCAATACTGGTGAGCACGCCCGAGCCTTCGGCCTGGGGCCTGTTCTCCTACCTGCTGGTGCTCACCGCGGCGGCCCTGGCGCTCACGCGCTACATGGCCTGCTGGTGGCTCGCCTGGGGGGCGCTGGCCGGCGCCGTGCTGTGGCCGCTGCTGTGGTTCGCCGCCCTCTGGTCGCCCTGGGACAGCCCGGCGCTGGCTGTCTACGTGGTGCTGCTGGCCGGGCTGTTCCTGGCCCTGCGCTACCGTGTCGAGGCGGCGACGGACGACGGCCCCTGGCCGAAGACCACGCCCGACCAGATCGCCTGGGCCGGCGCCCTGGCGAGCGCCGTCCTCGGCTTCATCCTGGTGCGCATGGACGGCTACGACCCGGTTTCCCTCATTGCCGTCTTCCTGCTGGCCGTTCTCTTCCTTGCCGCCGCCTGGCGCGAGCCGGTCTTCGAGGGCCTGGTGGTCGCCGGCGCCCTGCTGGCCCTGGCTGTGGTCGCCTTCTGGCATCTGCCGGCCATCGCCGACTGGCCCGCCTTCACCCACGACTACCGCGGCGAGGGCTATGCCGGGGCCCTGGGGCCGGTGGTGCCGCCGCAGCTCTCGGCTTTCGTGCTGGTCTGCCTGCTGTTCGGCGCGCTTTTCGCCGCTGCCGGCTTTCTGGTCCTGGCCCGGGCCAGGCGCCCGGTCATCTGGGCCGCCGTTTCCGCCGGCCTGCCGGTGGCGCTGCTGGCCGTCGCCTACTGGCGGGTCACCGGCCTGGGCGTCGATCTTGCCTGGTCGGCGGCGGCCGCCGGCCTGGCGCTGCTCGGCCTCGGCGCGGCGGCGCAGCTTCACCGCCGACCGCCCCGTCCCGCCGAAGAGCGGCTGGCGGGGGATTGCGTCAATGACCTGCTGCTGGCCATCTATGCCCTGGGCGGTGTCGCCGCCCTGGGGCTGGCCTTCGCCATGGCCCTGGAGCAGGCCTGGCTCACCGTCGCCCTCTCGCTGCAGCTGGCCGCCGTCGCCTGGGTCGCCGGCAGCTTGAAGCTGCGCAGCCTGCGCCTGGCCGCTTTCGCGCTTGCCGGCACGGTGCTGGTGCGCCTGGTGCTGAACTACAACGTCCTCGACTACCCGCTGGGCAGCCTGCCGGGGGTCAACTGGATTTCCTACGGCTATGGCGTGCCGGCCCTGGCCTTCTGGTGGTCGGCGCGGCGCTTTCGCAAGCTGGTTTCCGGCTGGCCCTCCGACAGGTCTGGGGAACTGCTGGTGCTGCTGCTGGAGGGCGGCGCCCTGGTGCTTGCCTGGTTGCTGGTGACCCTGGAGATCCGCAGCCTCATCGCCGGCGACCTCGCCAGCCGGACCTACGACCTGGCCGAGCAGTCGCTGCAGACCGTGGCCTGGCTCGCCATGGCCTACGGCTGGCTGCGCGCCTACCGGGTCACCGGCCGCAAGGTGCTGCTGTGGGGCTGGCGCGTGCTGGCCGGGCTCGCCGCGCTGCATTCGGCGCTCTTCCCGCTGCTGCTGGGCAACCCCTTGTGGAACGCGGTGAACGTCGGCGACTGGCCGCTGCTGAACCTCCTGGCGCTGGCCTATCTGCTGCCCGGCGTCTTCGCACTGCTCTTCGCCTGGGAGCTGCGCCGGGACGGCCAGCGCAAGGCGGCCATCGCGGCGGCGGTCTACGCCCTGCTGCTGGTCTTCACCTGGCTGACGCTGGAGGTGCGCCACGCCTTCCACGGCCCCTGGCTGTTCCTCCATGTCACCACCGACGCCGAGCTGATGGCCTATTCCCTGGTCTGGCTCGGCTATGCCTGGCTGCTCTTCGGCTGCGGCCTGAAGACCGGCTTCGCCAGCCTGCGCTACGCCTCCCTGGCGGTGCTGGCTGTGGCCACCGGCAAGGTGCTGCTGTTCGACTGGGGGGCGCTGGAGGGCCTGTACCGCTTCATTTCCTTCGCCGCCCTGGGGTTCAGCCTGCTGGGGATCCCCTTCCTCTATCAGCGCTTCGTCTTCCCGCCGCGTACAGGAGCGGCGGCGAGTGGGCCGGCGGCGGGCGAGGCAGCCCCTGAGCGATCCGATTAGGCTCCCTGCGGAGTAATGGGGCGTCGCCCTACCCCTTCTTCGTGCTATGCTGCCGTCAGAAAACCGCATGCGGCGCCACCGGCCAGGGCCTCGGGGTTCCGCGCATAAGCGGGAGGGGAGCAGGGTGTCACAACGGGTTCTCGTCGTCGAAGACGAGCCGAATATTGTCGAATCCCTCAGTTTTCTGATGAAGCAAGAGGGCTTCGACGTGAAGATCGCGCAGGACGGCACGACGGCCTTGCGCATCGTGGAAAGCGACGTGCCGGACTTGGTGGTCCTGGACGTCATGCTGCCGCGGCGCGACGGCTACGACGTCTGCAAGGCGATCAGGGCCAACCGCAAGCTGGACGATGTGCGGATCATGATGCTGTCGGCCAAGGGGCGCGAACTGGACCGGCGCAAGGGCTTGGAACTCGGCGCCGATGACTACGTCACGAAACCCTTTTCGACCCGCGATCTGGTCGACCGGGTCCGGGCGCTGCTCGGCCTGCCGCCGGAGTAGCCCGATGCCGGCAGCGAGAGCGGGCCTGCGTGGCGCTTGCCCGGGAGGGTCGGCATGAGCCGGCGCCGCAGCGGCGAGTGGTCGGTGGTGCTCTTCATCGTGGCGCTGCTGGCCTTCAACCCGCCGGTCCTCTCGATCTTCTCCGTGCCGGAGCTGATCCTCGGCGTGCCCGTTCTCTATCTCTACATATTCTTCGCCTGGGGAGCGGTGATCGTGCTGCTGGCGCTCAACGTCTCGGGGCTGACCGAGCGGGAGGACAGCCAGCCGCTGCACATTCCCGGCCCGGTGCCGGCGCGGCCGGCGGAGGATCTGGATTCGCCGCTGGTCGGGACCGATGAGGCCGCGCCCCGGCGCGGCGGCCCGGAGGACTGAAGATGCTGTCCGGTTGGGGCATCCTCGCCGTCGCTTTCGGCTATCTCTGCCTGCTCTTCGCCATCGCCTACTACGCCGACAAGCGTGCCGACGCCGGGCGCAGCCTTATCCGCAGTCCCTGGATCTATACCCTGTCCATTGCTGTCTTCTGCACCTCCTGGACCTTCTACGGCTCGGTCGGGCGGGCGGCCTCCGGCGGTATCCACTTCCTGCCGATCTACCTGGGACCCACCCTGGTCTTTCTGCTGTGGTGGTTCATGATCCGCAAGATCATCCGCATCAGCAAGGCCCACCGCATCACCTCCATCGCCGACTTCATCTCCTCTCGCTACGGCAAGTCGACCAGCCTCGGCGCGCTGGTCACGGTGATCGCGGTGGTCGGCATCATCCCTTACATCTCTCTGCAGCTGAAGGCGGTCTCCACCTCCTTCAACGTGCTGCGCCAGTATCCCGTCGTGGCCATGCCGCTGCAGGAGAACGTGCCGCTGCTGGCCGACACGGCGCTGTGGGTGGCGCTCATCATGGCGGCTTTCGCGATCCTCTTCGGCACCCGCCACATCGACGCCTCCGAACACCACGAGGGCATGGTCGCCGCCGTCGCCTTCGAATCCCTGGTGAAGCTGATCGCCTTCCTGGCGGTCGGCATCTTCGTCACCTTCAGCGTCAACGACGGCATCGGCGACCTGTTCCGCCGGGCGGCCGCCGACGAGTCGATCTCGCAGCTCTTTCTCGCCGACTCCGGCGGCAGCTACCTGCAGTGGATCACCCTGACCCTGCTGTCCATGGCCGCCATCATCTGCCTGCCGCGCCAGTTCCAGGTGACGGTGGTGGAGAACGTGAACGAGCGCCACCTGGCGCGGGCCGTCTGGCTGTTCCCGCTCTACATGTTGACCATCAACATCTTCGTGCTGCCCATTGCCATGAGCGGGCTGCTGCATTTCCCCGCCGGCCTGGTCGACGCCGACACCTTCGTGCTGACCATCCCGATGAAGGAGCGGGCGGAGTTCCTGGCCCTCCTGGCCTTCATCGGCGGCCTCTCCGCGGCCACGGGCATGGTTATCGTCGCCGCCATCGCGCTGTCGACCATGATCTGCAACGACCTGATCATGCCGGCACTGCTGCGCATCACCTGGCTGCGCATGACCGAGCGCGGCGACCTCTCGGTCCTGCTGCTGCGTATCCGCCGCTTCGCCATCGTGGCGATCCTGCTGCTGTCCTTCGCCTACTTCCGCTTCATCGGGCAGCCGGAGGCGCTGGTCACCATCGGCCTGGTCTCCTTCGCCGCCGCCGCGCAGTTCGCCCCCGCCATCATCGGCGGCATCTTCTGGAAAGGCGGCTCGCGCCTCGGCGCCCTCACGGGCCTCACCCTCGGCTTCGTCACCTGGGCCTACACCCTGCTGCTGCCTTCTTTCGCGCGGCCGGGCTGGCTGCCGACCTCCTTCATCGAGCAGGGGCCGCTGGGCATTGCGCTGCTGAAGCCTTACGCGCTGCTCGGCCTGCAGGGCCTCGACAGCCTGTCGCACGCCATGTTCTGGAGCATGCTGGCCAATATCGGCGGCTATGTGGTGGTCTCCCTGCTGGCCCGCCAGAGCGCCATCGAGCGCATCCAGGCCGTCCTCTTCGTCGACGTCTTCCGGCACTCGGGCGTGCAGAGCGGCTCGCACTTCTGGCGAGGCTCGGCCACGGTGCCGGACCTGAAGAACCTGGTGGCGCGCTTCATCGGCCCGGGCCGGGCGGAGCGCGCCTTCGCCGACTACGGGCGTATCCACGGCATCAACGTCACCAAGCTGCGCGAGGCCGACCCGGGCCTGGTCAGTTTCACCGAGCGCCTGCTGGCCGGCGCCATCGGCGCAGCCTCGGCGCGCGTCATGGTGGCCTCGGTGGCCAAGGGCGAGGTGCTGGGCATCGAAGAGGTCATGGAGATCCTGGAGGAGACCTCCCAGGTCATCGAGTACAGCCATGGCCTGGAGCAGAAGTCACGCGAGCTGGAGGCGCTGACCGCAGAGCTGCGCGGGGCCAACGAGCGCCTGCAGGAGCTCGACCGCATGAAGGACGAGTTCCTCTCCACGGTCAGCCACGAGCTGCGCACGCCGCTGACCTCGATCCGCTCCTTCAGCGAGATCCTCTTCGACAACCCGGACCTGGGGGTCGGCGACCGGCGCAAGTTCCTCACCGTCATCGTCAAGGAGAGCGAACGCCTGACGCGGCTCATCAACCAGATCCTCGACCTCGCCAAGATGGAGGCCGGCAGCATCGACTGGGAGATGGTGAACCTCGATCCCCGCCCCGTGGTGGAGGAGGCCATCGCCGTCACCTCGACCCTCTTCGCCGAGAAGGCGGCGCGCCTGGAGGTGCAGATCGCCCGCGACCTGCCCATGGTCCATGCCGACCGCGATCGCCTGATCCAGGTGCTGGTGAACCTGCTGTCCAACGCCGCCAAGTTCTGCGACGAGAAGGCCGGCTATGTGGTGGTCAGCGTCGAGAACCGCCCCGACGGTCTGCAGATCTCCGTCGCCGACAACGGGCGCGGGGTGCCGCCGGAGAACCGCCAGCTGATCTTCGAGAAGTTTCAACAGGCCAGCGAGAACCTGACCGACAAGCCGCGCGGGACGGGCCTGGGCCTCACCATCTCGCGCCAGATCATCGAGCACTTCGGCGGCCGGATCTGGGTCGAATCCTCCCCCGGCAACGGCGCGCGCTTCTGCATGGTGCTGCCCCGGCGCGCCAGGCAGGCGGCCCGCCAGGCGGTCTGACCCCGGCCCCGGCCGCTGCCATGCGTTGCGCTAGCCCGGCTGATGGGCTAGAAACCGCGCCCAGCGGTCCCTATCTACAAAACTGATCCACCCACCCCAGCGATAACTTTCCCAGCGCCGGAGACTTCATGGCTTCCTATCAGTACGTCTACCAGATGGACGGCGTGTCCAAGACCTACCCGGGCGGCAAGCAGGTCCTCAAGGACATCCGCTTGTTCTTCCTGCCGGGCGCCAAGATCGGCGTTCTGGGCCTGAACGGCGCCGGCAAGTCGACCCTGATGAAGGTCATGGCCGGCATCGATACCGAGATCAACGGCGAGGCCCGGGCCGCCGACGGAATCAAGGTCGGCTACCTGCCGCAGGAGCCGCAGCTGAATCCTGAAAAGGACGTGGCCGGCAATGTCTTCGAAGGCGTCGCCGAGACCAAGGCGTTGCTCGACCGCTTCGAGGAGGTCAGCAACGCCTTCGCCGAGGCCGATCCCGACGAGATGGACAAGCTGATCGCCGAGCAGGCCGAGCTGCAGGAAAAGATCGACGCCGCCGACGCCTGGGACCTGGACCGCACGGTCGAGATCGCCATGGACGCCCTGCGCTGCCCGCCGGGCGATGCCGACGTCGCCAAGCTGTCGGGCGGCGAGCGGCGCCGCGTGGCGCTCTGCCAGCTGCTGCTGAAGAAGCCGGACATGCTGCTGCTCGACGAGCCGACCAACCACCTGGACGCCGAGTCGGTGGCCTGGCTGGAGCGCTACCTGGAGGAGTATCCGGGCACCGTCGTGGCCGTGACCCACGATCGCTACTTCCTGGACAACGTCGCCGGCTGGATCCTGGAGCTGGACCGCGGACGCGGCCTGCCTTTCGAGGGCAACTACTCCTCCTGGCTGGAGCAGAAGGAAAAGCGCCTGTCCCAGGAAGAGAAGACCGAATCCGGGCGCCAGAAGGTGCTGAAGCAGGAACTGGAGTGGATCCGCCAGAGCCCGCGCGCCCGCCAGGCCAAGTCCAAGGCCCGCGTGCAGGCCTACGAGACCCTGGTGGCCGAGGCCGCCGACAAGGCGCCGGAACCGGGCAGCATCTCGGTGCCGCCGGGCCCGCGCCTGGGCGACATGGTGATCGAGGCGCAGAACATCTCCAAGGCCTTCGGCGACAAGTTGCTGATCGACGACCTGAGCTTCAAGATCCCGCCGGGCGCCATCGTCGGCATCATCGGCCCCAACGGCGCCGGCAAGACCACGCTGTTCCGCATGATCACCGGCCAGGAGCAGCCCGACAGCGGCACCCTCAAGATCGGCGACACGGTGAAGCTGGGCTACGTCGACCAGAGCCGCGATTCCCTGGATGGCAACAAGAACGTCTGGGAGGAGATCTCCGACGGCCTCGACGTCATCCAGCTGGGCAAGCACCAGATGCAGTCGCGCGCCTATGTCGGCGCCTTCAATTTCCGCGGCTCCGACCAGCAGAAAAAGGTCGGCGTGCTGTCGGGCGGTGAGCGCAACCGCGTCCACCTGGCCAAGATGCTGCGCGAGAGCGCCAACGTGCTGCTGCTCGACGAACCGACCAACGACCTGGACGTCGATACCCTGCGCTCGCTGGAAGACGCGATCTCCGGCTTCCCCGGCTGCGTGCTGGTGACCTCGCACGACCGCTGGTTCCTGGACCGCATCGCCACCCATATCCTGGCCTTCGAGGGCGACAGCCGGGTGGTGTGGTTCGAGGGCAACTACGACTCCTACGAGGAAGACCGGCACCGCCGCCTGGGCGCCGCCGCCGACCAGCCGCACCGCATCAAGTACAAGCCGCTGACGCGCTAAAGGGACGCCCCGCTTGGGCGCCGGAGAGGAATTGAAAAAGGGGCCCGAAAGGGCCCCTTTCGATTCTGCGGGCGCGGCGCCGCTACTGCTTCGGGGTGAAGGCGCCGGCGGCGACCTTCTCGCGCAGGGCCTCGGTCAGCGGCGGCAGCTTGCCCCCGTTGCCCTTCAGCACCGTGCCGTATTCGGAGCGCAGGGTGATGGCCATACTGACGCCCTCGGCGACGATATCGAGGATCTTGAAATCGCCGTCGGTCTCGCGCACCCGCCAGGTCACCTTGTACGGCTCGCCCTCGGTTCGGTCGATGCGGGAGTCGATCAGGGCCATGTTCTCGTTGCGGGCGTCCGGGGTCACGTTGCCGATCTTGAAGCGTTCGCTGCTGTTTTCCGCCAGCAGCGGCAGGAAGCGCTGCACCATGGCGTCCTCGAAGACCGCCAGGAAAGCTTTCTGATCCTCATCGGACGCGGCGCGCCAGTAGCGGCCGATGACGAAACGGCCGATGGCCGGCACGTCGAAGTTCTCGTTGAAGAGCTTGCGGAAGTGCTCTTCCTTTTCCTTGTCGCTGATCGAAGCATCGCCCAGGCGCGAAGCCGCATTCTCCTGCAGGGTCTCCAGGAAGTTCGCGGCCTGCTTGGTGTCGAGCGCCTGCGCGACGGCCGGCAGCGCGAGCAGCGCGACGGCCAGCAGGCAGAAGGCGAGGGACGATTTCATGTCGCGGCAGCGCATAGCGTTACTCCACGGCGGAGGTGCTGGGCCCAGGGACGCCCGAGGGCGCTACCGGGGGGACTTCCGAGAAGTTCGGCACTTCGCCCGTGGGGGCGCCGTTGTTGATCTCGTTCACCCGGTTCTGACGGTAGAGCGACCGGATGCGGGCGTAGAAGTCCAGCGAGTCGGCCTCCAGAGCGTCCAGTTCCTCGATGTTGCGCGCACGGAAGTCGACGCCGGTCGCGACCGCGCGGCCCAGGCCGAATTCCCGGGGCGCCAGGTAGGTCAGCGGGTCCAGGAAGATATCGACGATCCGGCCGGTGCCGTCGCGCAGCGACGAGGGGCCGAGAATGGGCAGTACGAGGTAGAACCCTTCGCCGGCGCCATAGGTGCCGAGGGTCTGCCCGAAGTCCTCGTCGTGATAGGGGTAGCCCGAGTCCGCGGCGATGTCGAAAAGGCCGAGCAGGCCGATGGTCGAGTTGATGAGGAAGCGGGCGAAGGTCGCCTCCGCGCGCTCCAGGTCACCCTGCAGCAGGTCGTTGGCCAGCGTCACCGGGGTGCGCAGGTTGCGCAGGAAGTTGCGCACGGAATTGCGCACGCCGGTCGGCACGATGAAGCGGTAGGTCACCGCCACGGGACGGATCACCATGAAGTCGATCGCCTCGTTGAAGGCGAAGAACATGCGGTTGGGAACTTCCAGCGGATCGTTGTAGTCGGGCTCCGGCCCGAAATTGTCCGTCTCGCTGTCCGACCAGGCATCGCCGCCGTCGCTCTGCCCGGTATCGCTCTGGGCAATCTGGGTGGACTGCGGATCGCCGGCCCGCGCCTCGCTCTGCGGCGCGCCCGTCTGCGGCGTGCCCGCGCAGGCGCTCAGGACGAAGGAAACGGCGACAACGGCACAGACAGAGCGCAGAGACTGCGCAAGAGAAGAACTCAACAAACCCCCGAACAAAACTTTACCCCCGATAAAGGCAGAACCGAAATGCCACAGATCAAACCGCGAATCCGCGGCTGCAGGGCCAAGCCTCGCCGCATGCTCAGTCTCACCTGTGTAACACCAGAAGATTCCGGGAACTCCACACCAATCAGAGCCTGAAAAAACTGGCAAAATTCTCTTAAAGAACCCTTAGGCGCGAACGACCGCGAACAGGCCGCTAACCATAGTTCCCCTATCATAGCGCGCTGGACCTGACTAGTGACCTGCCTTCGTGCACTGTCGTCGCTTTGCATCACTGTTGCAAATATGCACCATATCGAGCGCCTGCCCACGAAAGCCGCCTAGCCGGCGGGTGCGGAGGGCCTCTGGGTCTCGGTTTCGGGACGCACCAGCCGCCGGTAGAGGGGCAGCAGAACGGCGGGCAGCATGTACATGGGCAACTGCGCCACGGCGAAGTAGAGCACCACGTCGAAATCGGTGCCGGGTGGAAAGGCGGCCAGCAACAACCCCATGTTGCAGTTGCCGGTGATCAACCCGACGGTCAGCGCCCGGCGGCGGCCCAGCCAGGCAAAGGCGAGGGTGCCCACGACCTGCAACGCCGGATTGGCGACGAAGGCGACGGCGAGCCACAGCGCCACCGTCATCGGCCGTGTCATGAGGGTGGCGGTGACGCCGTCCATGATCGCCACCGCGAAAATCAGCATGACCGCCACCACCAGCCCGTCCAGATGGGTGGCGACCCGGGGAAGGCGCTCGCGGCCGATCAGGCGGCGGATCACCACGGCCGCCGCGAAGGCGGCTGCGACCACCAGCGACAGGCGGGTCATGAACTCGACCACGCCGATGTCGAGCTCCAGGCCCAGCAGCGCCAGCGCCAGCGGTGGCACCGTGAGCGGCGTCAGCAGCGTGGCGGCGAGAGCGGCCACCAGGGCCAGGGCGCCGTCCAGGCCCAGGATCATGGCGATCGGCGCGGCGCTGAGGATCGGCGGCGCGGCGGCCATCAGCACCAGGGCGGTGCCCAGGGCGGACGGCAGGGGCAGGAAAGCGAGGGCGGCGGCCATGAGCAGCGGCGCGCCGAGCAGCAGCCAGACGGTGATGACGACAGCCAGCCAGGGACGGCGCAGGTAGCCCAGCATCACCTGCCAGTCGATGCGCACCAGGGTGGCGGTCAGCAGCACCGCCACCGCGGGCGCCAGCAGGGGGCGCGCCAGCGCGGCGAGCGAGGGCAGCGCCAAGCCGAGGAAGACCCCGACGAAGAGCACCCAGGTGGCGTGTCCGCCCAGAAAGGCGAGCAGTCGGCTCATGCTGTCCCCAATCGGTTTTCCGGCCCCCTCTGCCGGGGCCGGCGACCCACCCTGTGAAGCGGCGACGCTAGCGGCTTTGACCGTGCAGGCCAATGCTCTATCGTGCTGCCCGCAGGGAGACCCGCTGCGAGACGCATGCCGACGCGAGGGAGCCGTCACCATGACCGAAGCGCCATTCGACCAGCACCGTGCCGTCGTGCTGCCGGAATGGATCGACTACAACGGCCACATGAACGTGGCCTACTATCTGTTGGCTTTCGACCACGCGACCGATGCGTTCCTCGACTGGCTCGGCCTGGATTCGGACCACCGCGCCGCCGCTGGCGGCACCACCTTCGCCGGCGACATCCACCTCACCTATCAGCGCGAGGTGAAGGAGGGCGACCCGCTGCGCATCACCACACAGCTGCTGGGCTACGATGAAAAGCGCATTCGCTTCTTCTGCCGCATGTACCACGCCGGGGAAGGCTTCCTGGCCGCGACGATGGAGAGCCTCAGCCTCTATGTCGATCTCAACCGCCGCCGGGTCTCGATCCTGCCGGACGACATCCAGAAACGCCTGGCGGAGGTCTACGCCGCCCACAAGAAGCTGGCCCTGCCGCCGGAGGCCGGGCGGGTCGTCGCCAAGCCGCCGCTGGCCGGCATGCCGCCGCCGGCGTGAGGTTCTCCCCCATGTCCCCTGGCGGCCAGTTTTCCATTGCCCTCGCGGGCGCGATGGTGATGCTTAGAGCCATGCTTGCTAAGCGTTTGTGGCTCTTTGCCCTGGTTTTTCTGATCCTCGCGCCGGCTTCCGAAGCCCTGGCCGACTGCACCGACCCGCCGGCGCCGGAGGTCAATTGGCGGCGCTGCGTCTTCGACCGCCTTGAGTTTCGCGAGGTCGACCTGACCGCTGCGGAGCTGCGCGACGCCAGCTTCTACCGCGCCGACCTCAGCGAAAGCCGCTTCGAGAAGGTGAAGGCCTTCCGCGCCAAGTTCGTCAACGCGGTGCTGGCCGGCGCCAGCTTCCCCGAGGCCGACCTGCGCGAAGCCGATATGACCAAGGCCGACCTCAGCGGCGCCGACCTGGCGACCGCCGACCTGCGGCGGGCGCGGCTCTTCGAGGCCAACCTGCGCGGGGCGGACCTGACAGGCGCCAAACTGGGCGGCGCGGACCTGACCTATGCCGACCTCTCCGGCGCCACCTGGATCAATGGGGAGAAGGTCTGCAGCGAGGGCTCGATCGGCCGCTGTAACTAGACGCACCTGTAACTAGATGCTGCGGCCCAGCACAAGATCGAAGCGTCCGGCCTCGATGCCGGCGCCCAGGTCCGGCGCGGCGCGGAAGGCCACAGTGACGCTGTCGCGGGCGGCCGGATCTCGGATCGCATTGTAGAGGAAATCATCGACGTTCAACGGATGGCCGGCCAGGTACATCTGGGTCGTCAGCGGTTCGACGCCGGGACCGGCCACCGCGAAGTGGATGTGCGGCGTGCGGCCGGGATAGGGCACCGGCTTGATCGTCAGGAAGGCGTAGCGCCCATCCTCGTCCAGAACGGCGCGCCCGAAGCCCTGGAAGTTGGGGTCGGCGCGCCCGCCGCGATCGCGGGGATGGTGGTAGTGGCCGAAAGCGTCGCACTGCCAGATTTCGATCCGCCCGCCGGCCAGCGGCCTGCCGTGGTCGTCGCGCACTTGGCCGAAGACCTGAACCACATCGCCGGCGGCGGACTCGGGCTGGCCGGCGACCTGAACCAAGTTGGCATCGGAATCGGCAGGGATCTCGACCGGGTAGAAGGGCCCCCTGGACTGCGGCGGCGTCAGCGCGGCGGTTGCAGCGCGCAGCGCCGCGGGCCGGGCGGCGAAGGGCGCGGCAAGGGCGGCGGCCAGCAGGCGGCGGCGGGGAATCGTCCGGTGACGGTTCATCATCTCTCTCCGCTGATGTGAAGCCTTGCTATAGATGTGGGCGCCCGCGGCCCGCGGGGCAAGCTTCGCCGCGCCACGGCGGCTGCGGCGGGACTTCTACCGCCGATGCCGTCTATAGTGTTGGGGTCGATGGTCCCGAGTCGCCGGGCGAGGGCGAGGGGACTGGATTTCGCAGAGAGTCTACGTGTCGCGTGTTCACATCGGGTCTGGCTTGGTTTACCGGGCTACCATAGGGGCCTCGGCCCCCTGCGCCGCGCCGCTGGGCGGGAGCGCCGCCTGATGCAGGCTCGCAGGATAAAGCGCCGGCTCCGGGTCTCCCTGTTGCGCTTCGGGCGCAACGACCAGGTGGTGCTGTCGGTTCTGGCCGTGGTGATCGGGGCGGCGGCCGGCGGGGCCGCCATCGCCTTTCGTGACGCCATCGGCGGTATCCAGTGGCTGGCCCTCGGTTTCAGCAGCGAGAAGGTGGCTTCCCTGGCGGCCGGTCTGCCGTGGTGGCACCTGCTACTGGCACCGGCCGCCGGCGGCCTGGTGATCGGCCTTTTCATTCGCTACGCCTTGCCGGACGGCAGGCCGCAGGGCGTCCCCCAGGTCATGGAGGCCTCGGCGCTGCACGATGCCCGCATGTCCCTCACCGTCGGCATCCGCGCCGCCCTGGCCAGCGCCGCCTCGATCGGCGTCGGCGCCTCGGTCGGCCGCGAAGGGCCGGTGGTGCACCTGGGCGCCTGCCTCGGCTCCTGGGTCGCCAAGCGTCTGCATCTCGGCCGCGTCCTGGCGCGCACCCTGCTGGGTTGCGGCGTCGCCGCGGGCGTGGCGGCCTCGTTCAACGCGCCCATCGCCGGTTCCTTCTTCGCGCTGGAGGTCGTGGTCGGGCACTACGCGCTCTCCGCCTTCGCGCCCATCGTCATCGCCTCGGTGACCGGCACCCTGATCAGCCGCGCGCGCTACGGCGACTTCCCGGCCTTCATCCTGCCGGAGAATTGGACCATCGTGTCGTTCTGGGAATTCCCGGCCTTCGCGATCCTGGGCCTGGTCTCGGCGCTGGCGGCGATCATCTTCATGTGGTCGCTCGTCTTCGCAGAGGACACAGCCGCCAAGCTGCCGGTCCCCGCCTGGCTGCGGCCGGCCCTGGCCGGCTTGCTGGTCGGGGCCATTGCCCTGGTCTTTCCGCAGGTGCTGGGCGTCGGCTACGAGGCGACCGACGCCGCGCTGTCCGACAGCTATGCGCTGTGGCTGCTGCTGGCGCTGATCGTCGCCAAGACCGCGGCGACGGCGATCTCTCTGGGCGGCGGCTTTGCCGGCGGCGTGTTCTCGCCCTCGCTGTTCATCGGCGCCATGGTCGGCGGCGCCTACGGCGTCATCGCCACCCAGGCCTTTCCGGAGCTGTCCTCCGGCCACGGCGCCTACACCATCATCGGCATGGGGGCGGTCGCCGGCGCGGTGCTGGGCGCGCCGATCTCGACCATCCTGATGATTTTCGAGCTGACCGGCGACTACGAGCTGACCATCGCGGTGATGCTGGCCACGGTCATCGCCAGCGTGGTGACGCAACAGGTCCACAAACACTCGATCTTTGTCTGGGTGCTGGAGCGCCGCGGCGTGTCGATCCGCGGCGGCCACCAGACCGGGCTGATGCGCCGCGTGAAGGTGTCCTCGGTCATGGACCACCGCTATTCGGCTGTCACGCCGCAGACCCCCATCGCGGAGGTGCGCCTCAAGCTGCAGGCGGCGCCCTGGGGCGAGCTTTTCGTCGTCGACGAGGAGGGCGTGCTGTCCGGCGTCATCACCTATGCCGACCTGCACGAGGCTGCCTTCGATACCAGCCACGATTCGGAACTGATCGCCAGCAACGTGGCGCGCAACGTGCCGGCCATGCTGCAGATCGGCGACCACCTGGAAAGCGCCGTCGAGGTCTTCAACGTGACCGGCGAGCCGCACATCCCCGTGGTCGGCGACAAGAAGACCATGGTGATGCGCGGACTGGTGCACGAGCACGAGGTCATGCTGGCCTACCAGCGCGCGCTGAACCAGGCCCGCGCCGAAGAGCGGGGCGAGGCATCCTCCCGACAGCGGACCTACCTACGCTAGGAGGCCGGCCCGCAACGGGCGGAGGGACGCCGGGGCCGGTTCAGGCGGCGGCCCGGACCCGGCTGGTGAAGGCGCTGTCCTTGCTCTTCGCCTCCAGCTGCTCGTAGAGCGCCAACGGCGGGAAGCGCAGCAGGTGCTGAAGGTCCGTGTGGCCCATCCACACCAGCCACTCGTCGTAGATATCCTCGCTGCCCTTGCGCTGCCACAGGATGCCGCCGGGCTCCAGGTGCATGTAGCCCTCGCGCGCCGGCAGGCCCTTGCAGGCGGCCATGGGATGCACCAGGCCGAACATGAAGTCCGGTGACCAGGCCATGTGCGCCAGCGCCAAGGCCAGACGCGGCAGCGCGGCGGTGAGGCCGTGCCCGCGATAGCCGTTGGGCCCGCCCTTCAGCCACAGCTCGCCGTGATAGCAGACCTTGCCGGTGATCCGGTGCGAGGCCGGCGTGGCGGCGTAGTCGGTCTGCTCCAGATCGACCTCCACGCCCGGAGGGGCGTAGACGTCGCGGTGCTTGTAGAGGTGCTCGGCCAGGCAGAGGCCGCTCAGGTCCTCCAGGCGCACGGCCTGCAGGTGCACCAGCTCGCCGTCCTCGCTGGTGCCCTTGATCCAGAATCCGTTGGCGCCGTTGATGCCGGTCGCCCGGCAATCGAAGACCGGCGAGATCGGCAGCCGCTTCTGCTGGGCCGTGCGCAGTTGGCGGAAGTCTTCGAAGTCGGAACTGACCTCGATCTTCATGCCGTGCCGCCCGGCAATGTGGTCAATGTTGCTGATGTATTCGAATTGCTTGTAGAGGTCAGAGGCTGGCATTGGAAAATAGTCCTTTGCTGAGTTTTGGTTCGCCAGCAAAGGTTAGCCAGAAATATTGCGTAAGAATGCAATCTTAGTTTGGAAACGGCGAAAATTTACATCTAAACGTCGTCTTCCATCAGCAATTCTGCTGGCATTTCAGGTATTTCGTTGGGCCCAAGGCCGGCAATTTCCACCCGGTTCGTGCGGGCGACGAAGAGCGCCAAGGCGGGCTCGCCGTCGGGAAAAACGCAGCCGAGGAGCAGGCGCTGGAACCGCGCCGGGATGGCTTCGGCGTTGCGCGCGCGCGGAATGAGCCCGGCGATGTGGTCCAGGCGCGCCCCGCCGGCCACGAAAACACCGTGGTAGGCCTGGGACATGAAGTTGTCGAAATCGGTGCCGACGGGATCGTCCTGGGAGAAGCGGCCGACCGCGCTCTTGGCCCATTCCCAGCCCAGCCAGGTGGCGTAGGAGGAGGACTCCCCGACCTCGACGCAGAGCCAGCTGTCCTGCAGGCGCCGATAGACCAGGCGGTAGGCCTTGATGCTGGTCATGGCCGGATGCTCGAGCTGCAGTTCGGCCTGCGACCAGGCCTCGAAGGCGCGGCGCAGCAGCGGCGGTGCGTCGACCCAGAGGCGACCCAGGTGGTGCTGCTGGGCGTGGAAGCTGTAGCCCTTCTCGTCTTTGTAGGAGACGCGCTCCAGCGCGCCCCGGCTGCGCGCCCGTACCGACTTGTTGCGCAGCCAGTCCTCGGTCTGGTCGAGGATGGCCTGGGCTTCCAGGCGGCACTGCATGCCGGCATCGGTCAGGAAGTAGCTGCGGTTGCGCAATTCGAACAGCTTGGCGCCCTTCAGTTCCTCCAGCGTGTTGATGTGACGGCGCACCGTCTGGCGTGTCACGCCCAGGCGCTGCACGGTTTCGCTCAGATTGAGCGTGCTGGCCAGGGTCGTGAAGGACCGGAGGATCTCAAAGAGGGTCGAGGGAGTCGTTTCTTGCTGCACGGAATTGGGCTGCTTTTCTCGTTAGGGACTCTAGGCCGGCAGATTTCTGCGTTCTTCTCAGTCTAGCAGGAACTTATCCTCAATAGGGAACAAATTTGTTCCGATCCTGTATATTTGCAGACGGCTGGGGCAGAGAAAAACCCTTTCCCTGGGCAATCAATTTACCTCTTAAGGTGAGGATTTGGTGAATTGATTCGCTCCAAAGTTTCATGGGATCAGTGTCGGTGACTTTAGAGCTTTGGCAAGCGGGGCGGACGGCTTGGAACCGAGTGGCGCGATCATCGGGAAACAGATCAGCTTTGCAAGAGTTGAAAGAAATCTCACCCGGCAGGATCTAGGCGTCATTCTCGGGATCAGTTCGGAGCAGGTCGGGAAGTACGAGTCCGGCGAGGAAGCCATGCCGGCCGGCCTGTTGTACCGCTTGTCGCAAGCGTTTGACCTGCCGGTGACCGCATTCTTCAGGCAGCCGGACGAAAGCCGGTTCGCCGGGACGGGGTACAGGTCATAGTTTCGGGGAGGGCAGCCACCTTTTCCCGGCCAGCGTAGCCCCCAAGCTGCTAAGGCCAGACAGAAGGTGGCGGTCGTCAAGGTGCCGGTCGGATGCTGTCACATCCGGCCGGCACTTTATTTTTGCGTTCTTCCCAGAGGGCCGGGTCCGCCAGCACGCGCCGAGGCGCGGAGGTCTAGCGGGGCCTCGGGGCGCCTTCCGGTTCGCGACGGATGAGTGTTTCGATCTGCTGCATCACCTCATCCGGCAGAGGGCCGTGCGCGATTGCCCCGGCATTTTCGACGACCTGCTGCACCGTGCTGGCTCCGGGTATGGGCAAGTTTCTATCTGACTTTGCCATCAGCCAACCCAGTGCGCCTTGGGCGAGACTGCGCCCGCCCGTGCGCAGAAGATCCTGGACGGCCCTCAAGTTGGCCAAGTGGTGTGGTGCTGCTTTGCCGTCGTGGAAATAGTCTCGCCGTTCATGGTTCACCGAGCGCACGTCGTCGCTGGAGACCGTTTTGCTCTCGTCGTATTTTCCGGTCAGAACGCCCATCGCCAGCGGTGAGCGGATGAGGGATACGAGGTTGTGGTCCTTGACGACAGACTGGATCGACGGAACGTCGACAAACAGATTCATGGCATGTTCGATGGCCATGAATCCAGGCAACGACGCCAGGGCTGCAGCGCTGTTCGGGAAGTCGGTGCTCCAGCCATAGGCTCGAATCTTGCCGGCCTGGCGCGCTCTTTCCATCGCCTCGAAGATCGGGGTCGCCGTACCTACCGGCAGGCCGTTCAGGTGCAGCAACATGATGTCGATATATTCGCGCCGCAGCCGGCGCAGGCTGGCGTCGATCGCCGGCTCGACATCGGCGGCATCTATCTGGTCGCCCAGCACCTGTCGTGAGGCTTCATCGAAGCCCATACCAAGCTTGCTGACGACCAAGGCTTCTCCGTGCCCTTTCAAGGCGGTTCCCAGCAGGCGCTCGGCGTGGCCGGCACCATAGACGCTTGCAGTGTCGAACACCCGAATCCCGGCATCCAGCGCGGCGTGGACGATGTGCACGGCGCTGTCCTCGTCGATATCGGGAAAGCCGAGTGGCTGGTCGCCCGCGAAGAAGCGGCCGCCGAGGGGCCAGCTCCCCATGCCGACAGGGGCAACATCGATTCCTAGAAGATTCATGAAAGGCGTTCCCTTTTGCTTTTCGGAGCCGCAACCTTGCGGGAAACGCTCTGGAACTTCCATGAAACGTAATGTAATGATCTTTTCATGGATGAAACGAAACTGAACTGGGAAGACCTGAGGCTGTTTCTCGCCGTCGCCCGCGCGGGCGGCCTTTCCGCTGCCGTGTCCGACACGGGAAAGAGTGCGCCGACCTTGGGCCGGCGCATGCTGGCGGTAGAAGCGGCGGTCGGCGGTGAACTGTTCCGCCGGCTGCCGCGCGGCTATGAGTTGACGGAACAGGGCGAGGACCTGCTGGCCAGGATCGCTGACCTGGAGACGCAGATACAATCGCTCGGCCGGTTCGGCAGGGGACCCGCAGTCATTAAAATCTCTGCCGGGAGCTGGATGACCTATGTTCTGTGCCGCCACATTCACGCGATCCAGGACGGCCTGGGCGCAACGCGCCTGCAGTTTATCTCGGCAGAGCACGTGCTCGATATTGCCCACCGGGAGGCCGTGATCGGTATCCGCAACCGTCGGCCGGAGCAGCGGGGGTTGGCGTGCCGTAAGATCGGTCACGTGCGGTTTGCCGGCTATGCGACGGGCAAGTCAGTGAGGCCCTGGGTCAGGGTGGCCGTGAAGACCCCTTCGGCTGCCTGGCTGGCGGCCCAACCGGACAGCGGAGACGCCGTGGAGGTCACCTCCCCGCGCAATGCTTTGGATCTGGCCTGTGCCGGCGCGGTACGTGCCGTGCTGCCGACCTTTGTTGGCGATGCGCAGGAAGGGCTCCTACGCGTTACGCCGACGATACCGGAGTTGTCACACGACCAATGGCTCGTCACTCATGACGAAGAACGTTTCCAGCCGAACGTCCGGCGCGTTATTGACCGGATCTATGAAATCGCCCGGTCCCTGCACCGCGGCGCCTAGTAGCTCGGGTTCAGCTTCAGATAGTCGTAGCGGTCGCCGGAGGTGACCGTCACCTGGCGGGTGCCGAGGCGGCTGTCCAGCAGCGTCAGCGGCACCTCGACGCCGGCATCTCCCAGGGCCCAGACGGCGCGGTAGAACTCCGCCAGGCTGGAGACGCTGCGCCCGCCCACCTGGGTGATGATGGCGTTGGCGGCGACGCCGGCCTGCGCGGCCGGGCCGTCCGGCGCGACCCGGTTGATCAGCACGTGGCCGCGCAGTTCCTGGGTGTAGAGCCCCAGCCAGGGCCGCGCCGGCTTGGTCGAGCGGCCCTCGCGCAGCAGGTCCTCCATGATCGGGGGCAGCGCCGAGATGGGCACGAACATGTTGCCCGGCAAGGTTTTGCCCGGCTCCATCGCGTCGGCGACGATCAGCGAGCCGATGCCCAGCAGCCGCCCGTCGGCGCCGATCAGCGCCGCGCCGCCGAAGCTGCGGTAGGGCGGGGCGGTGAAGATGGCGTCGGGCAGCAGGTATTCCCAATAGCCGGCGAACTCGCGGCGCGAGACCACCATGGCCGCGCTCGGCCCGTCGGGGCCGGCGACCAGCACCTTTGTCTCCTCGGGCAGCTGGGTGGAATCGCCCAGCTCGATGGGCGTGGCGTCCAGTTTGGACAGCGGGCGCAGCAGGCCGAAGCCGGTGTCGTAGTCGTAGGCCACCACGTCGGCCGGCACGACCGAGCCGTCCCGGTCGATGATTTCGGTCTGCACAGCCTCCATGATCAGGTAGCCGATGGTGAGGACCAGGCCGTCCTCGCCGATCACCACGCCGCCGCCTTCGCGCTCACCGCCCAGGGTGTCGGCCGTGCGCGCCGAAGGCGGCACCTGGGCGCGCACCCCGACGACCGCATTCAGGGGATTGCCGCGCGCAGCGTTCTGCGCCGCCGCCGGGGGCGCCAGCGCGGCAAGACAGAGGAAACCGAAAACCAATAAACCGAAGAACCTGCCCGGCTTCGGCGCGGACAACCTTCCAGACATGCCGCTCTCCTTGTTGTTGCGGCGTCTCCCCCTGGCATTTCTAAACGATACCACCAAAGCTGAACTAGCGCTCAGCAGGAAGTTATCCAGTGGAGGCGGGTTCACATAAGGGTGAATGATGGACAGCTGCCTTCTACCGTTACAAGATGTGCCCGCCGTGCCTCGCGAGGGCGCGGGGGCGTGGATCCAGCGACGTCGTCGTTTTCGCCCTTCCGTCGGAATTTGCAGAACTGCCAGAGGTCGATCGATGAAAGCTTGCCGCGAAACCGCTGCGCCGAAGCCGCGCTCTCCGAACCGCCTGGGAACACCACCGCTGCCGGCGGCGGCGATGCTTCTGGCCGGGCTGCTGTCCGGGGCCGCGGTTCCCCAGGCGGTGGCCGGAGAGGGCTACAAGCTGCAGATCAACGGCGCCGAGCACCCGATCGGCCTTGACGCTCCGAAGGAAATCGTCCTGCCGGACGGGACCAAGTTGGAGATCGTGCTGACGCAGGACGAGTACGCCGACTATACGACGGAGAACTTCAGCTTTTCCTACAAGAACATCTACAAGCCGTCACGGTCCGACCTGGGGTCCGGAATCTTTCAGACGGCGATCCTGACGCCGCACGGGACCGGGGTGATGGTCCAGGAGTACAACGACCTCAACCCTTCCCTTCTGGTCGGCATCATGATCAAGGAACTGACAAAGGAAGAGGTCGACTACGGCTACGACTATCAGGAACGCGAGGTCTCCCGGAAGGTCGGCGACAAGGTCATCGAGGGCCGGGAGGCTATCACCAGATATCAGGACGAGAGCTGGAACCGCACGGTTTATGCCTACGGCGAGCGTGATTCCGGACTGCTGATCGTCACCTTCGTGGAGAAGGACTACGCCGAGACGGATGCGGCGCTGCTGGAAGATTTCTGGCGCACGCTGGAAATCTACTAGGGAGCTCAACCGGGCGCCCGCGCGCTCTAGTCCTCCAGCAGGTAGCCGCCCTGGCGGGAGGGCAGGGGCTCCTTGCCCACCACCTTGGCCAGCACCATGCCCGGGCGCAGGTAGCGCTGGGCGCGCAGCGTCAGCACCGGGCCGCTGGCCTCGGTGGTGACGGCGGTGCGGGCGCTGTCGGGCGGCTGCGTCGGGTCGACCACCCAGGCGATGACGTCGCCGGCCTTCACCTCCTGGCCCAGTTCCACGTTGTAGGCGATCACCCCGGCGACGGGGCTGCGCACGGTGTCGGTCGCATCCAGGCGGGTCGCCTCGCAGAGCGCGGCGGGCGGCGGCGGCGGGTCCCCGGCGACGGCGCCGAAGCGCTGCAGGCTGTGGAACAGACCCTGGGCGTCGGCCCGGGCGGTGGCGTCCTCGACGTCGGCGCGCCCGCGCAGCTCCACCGTAGCGGCCAGGCAGGCGGCGGGGATGGGCGCGTCCGGGAAGCGCTGGGCCAGGCGGGTCCAGGGGGTGGAGAAGGTCTCGTCGAAGGAGCCGCCGCCGGAATCCTCGGCCAGCAGCACTGCCCGGCAGCCCAGGTCGGCGGTCAGCTCGGCCGCCTGGGGCCAGTTGGCCGGGATCAGGTAGATGTGCATCAGTGCCTGGTCGTCGCAGTGCAGGTCCAGCACCACGTCGGCGTCGGCGGCCATCCGCGCCAGGGCGAGGCGCAGGGACTGCAGTTCGCTGCGCGCCTCCTGGGTGGCCAGGTACTCGATCATGGCGTGGCGGATGACGGCCACATTGCCGGCCTCGTCCTCGCTCAGCCTGTCCTTCACCGCCTCGATGATCGGCTCATAGAGGTCGGGCCAGTCGCGGTTGAAGTTGCCGCCGCCGCCCTGCTCGTAGCGGCCCATGTGCTCGCCGTTGGTGAACTGGGCGAGGCCGATGGGGTTGGCGTAGGGCACCAGCACGACCTCGCCCTGGATGTCGCCGCGGCGCTCGGCCTCTTCCAGCAGGCTGTAGAGGTGGTGCGCCACCAGCAGGCCCGGCGTCTCGTCGGCGTGCAGGGCGGCCTGGATGTAGACCTTGGGGCGGGCGCCCTGGTTGCCGAAGCGGTGAACGGTCAGGTGCCGGGTGCTGCCGGGACTGGCGGGGAGAAGCGGCAGGCGCTCGCTGCGGACGGGCATGGGGATTCCTATGAGATGGGGGCGACAGAAAGCAGGGAGGGCATGAAAGGCTGGTGGCAGGATCGGGTCAAGAGGCCTTTCCGGCGGGCGAAAAAAGTGCGCCTTACCGCGTGAGCCCGCCGCCCGGCTGCGCTATATAGGGGGTATGTCCGATCTTTTCGCGGCCCCCCCGGCGACTTCGCAAGGCGTGGGGCCCTATCCCTATCTGGAGGCCCTCAACGAGGGCCAGCGCGCCGCCGTCGAGGCCCTCGACGGCCCGGTGCTGGTGCTGGCCGGCGCGGGCACCGGCAAGACCCGGGCGCTGACCACCCGCCTGGCCCACCTGCTGATCACCGGCAAGGCGCGCTCGCCGGGCGAGATCCTGGCCGTCACCTTCACCAACAAGGCGGCGCGGGAGATGAAGGACCGGGTGGCGGCGCTCCTGAACCGGCCCTCGGTGGAGGGCTGGTGGCTGGGCACCTTCCACGCCATCGCCGCGCGCATCCTTCGCCGCAATCCGGAGGCGGTGGGGCTGAAGAGCAACTTCACCATCCTCGACACCGACGACCAGATCCGCCTGATGAAGCAGATCCTGCAGGCCGAGAACGTCGACGAGAAGAAGTGGCCGGCGCGCGCCCTGCTGGCCATCATCGGGCGCTGGAAGGATCGCGGCCTGTCGCCCGAGAAAGTCTCGGCGGGCGAAGCCGGCGACTTCGCGCGAGGCCGCGCGGTGGAGCTCTACAAGGCCTACCAGGAACGGCTGCGCACGCTGAACGCCTGCGACTTCGGCGACCTGCTGCTGCATAACCTGACGCTCTTCCAGAACGAGCCGGAGGTGCTGGCCGACTATCACCGGCGCTTCCGCTATGTGCTGGTCGACGAATACCAGGACACCAACGTCTCGCAGTACCTCTGGCTGCGCCTGCTCGCCCAGGGCCACAAGAACATCTGCTGCGTGGGCGACGACGACCAGTCGATCTACGGCTGGCGCGGCGCCGAGGTCGGCAACATCCTGCGCTTCGACGAGGACTTCCCCGGCGCCAAGGTGGTGCGCCTGGAGCGCAACTACCGCTCCACCGGGTGCATCCTGGCCGCCGCCTCCGGCCTCATCGCCCACAACGAGGGCCGCCTGGGCAAGACGCTGTGGACCGAGGACGACGAGGGCGAGAAGGTCCGCCTGCGCGGCCTCTGGGACGGCGAGGCCGAGGCGCGCTTCGTCGGCGAGGAGATCGAGGCCCTCGTCGCCCGCGACAAACAGCACGCCCTCAACCAGATCGCCATCCTCGTGCGCACCGGCGCCATGACCCGCGAGTTCGAAGAGCGCTTCATCACCCTGGGCCTGCCCTACCGCGTGGTCGGCGGCCCGCGCTTCTACGAACGCCTGGAGATCCGCGACGCGCTGGCCTACCTGCGCGTCCTGCAGCAGCCGGCCGACGACCTGGCCTTCGAGCGCATCATGAACAAGCCCAAGCGCAAGCTGGGCGAGGCCACCCTGCAGACACTCTACCAGGCCGCCAGGGCCGCCAACGTGCCGCTGGCGCTGGCCGCGCGCCGCCTGGTCGACACCGACGAGCTGCCGAAGCAGGCGCGACCAAATCTCAAGCAGCTCTTGGATGACTTTGACCGCTGGCGCGGGCTGATGGAGACCACGCCGCATCCGGAGCTGGCGGAGATCGTGCTGGAGGAGTCCGGCTACGTCGAGATGTGGCAGAACGACAAGTCGCTGGAGGCGCCCGGCCGGCTGGAGAACCTGAAGGAATTCGTCAACGCCTTGGGCGAGTTCGAGAACCTGGCCGGCTTCCTGGAGCACGTCTCCCTGGTCATGGAGGCGATCACCCAGGAAGGTCAGGACATGGTCACCATCATGACCCTGCACGCCGCCAAGGGCCTGGAGTTCGACACCGTCTTCCTGCCGGGCTGGGAGGAGGGGCTCTTCCCCAACCAGCGCGCCCTCGACGAGACCGGGCGCAAGGGCCTGGAGGAGGAACGCCGCCTCGCCTACGTCGGCCTGACCCGGGCGCGCAAGCGGGTCATCATCTCCTTTGCCGCCAACCGGCGCATGCACGGCTCCTGGGCCGCGGCCATTCCCTCGCGCTTCGTCGACGAACTGCCCAAGGAGCAGGTCGAGGTGGAGAGCGACCAGGGCGTCTACGGCGCCGCGGCTTCGGCTTTCGGCGGCATGGGGGACGGTTGGGGCGGTGCCGAGTGGCGCGAGGCGCGGGTCAGCCCCGGCCTGCAGCGCGCGCGCCAGCGCCGCGACAAGGGCTCCTCGCCTTTCATCGACGTGGTGCCGACCCGGGTCGAGACGATCGGCAGCGGCGCCTTCCAGCGCGGCGACCGGGTGTTTCACCAGAAGTTCGGCTACGGCAGTATCAAGTCAGTGGAGGGCGAGCGCCTGAACATCAGTTTCGACAAGGCCGGCGACAAGAAAGTCATCGCCAGCTTCGTTGTGCCCGCCGACCAGGCCGGCTGAGTTTCGTTTCCCACCTGACAGAGACATCCCCCCGTGAGCGCGACCTACTGCCTGACCCTGAACGTGCCGGCCGGCGCCGTCGATACCTTCGAGGCGATCTTCGAGCCCCTGGACGGCGCCATCGTGACCGGCGCGCGCGACCGCACCGGCGTGGTGCCCTGGCAGCTTTACCTGGCCGAGCGGCCGGACGACGCGGAGGTCGAACGCCTGATCGCCATCGCCTGCGAGGTCGCCGGCATCGCCGAGACGCCGGCCTACGCCCTGGAGCCGCTGCCCGACATCGACTGGGTGGCGGAGAGCCAGAAGGCGCTGCCGCCGATCACCGCCGGGCGCTTCCGCGTCCGGGGCTCCCACGTCACCGAGCCGGCGCCGCCGGGCGCCATCGACCTGCTGATCGACGCCAACGCCGCCTTCGGCACCGGGCGCCACGAGACCACGCGCGGCTGCCTGCTGGCGCTGCAGGACGTCGCCAAGAAACGGCCCGTCACCTGGCCGATCACGCGCATCCTCGACATGGGCTGCGGCTCCGGCGTGCTGGCCATGGCGGCGGCCAAGCTCTGGCCCTGCCGGGTGCTGGGCGTCGACAACGACGCGCCCTCGATCCAGGTGGCGCGGGAAAACGTCAAGGCCAACGGCGTCGCCGACACGGTGCGCCTGCTGCTGGGCGACGGCTTCCGCGACGCGCGGGTGCGCCAGGGTGGCGCCTACGAGCTGATCCTGGCCAACATCCTGGCCGAGCCACTCTGCGCCATGGCCCGCGACGTGGCGGCGCACCTGGCCCCCGGGGGCACGGTGATCCTCTCCGGCCTGCTGATCACCCAGGAACGCCAGGTCACCGCGCGCTACCGCGCCGCCGGGCTGGCGCTGGAGAAGCGCTATCACCTGGGCGAGTGGTCGACGCTGGTGCTGAAGGCCGGCGGGTCGCTGTTCGGCGGGTGAGCTCACCAAACTGTGGCGGGTTTTCGGCTTCGGAAGGCGTTAAGGTGGCGCTTCCACCCCGCCTTTCGCAATGGTGAGCGGTCTTGCCGGAAACGACGAGTGATGCCCGCAAACGTCTGTCCCGGCGACGGGCCTTCCTCGCGGCTTTCGTGCTTTCCTTTGCCGCCTATCTGATTCCCCTCTTCAATCCTCATGCCGGACTGCTGCCTCTTGGCACGGCGCTGGTTGCCCTGGCGGAGCCGTCGGCCTACGCCCTCGCCGTCGCGCTGGCAGTTGTCACGATCCAGGCAATCCTGGCCGCACTGCTCTATTGGCTGTTGCGCAGCCGGCGGTGGCTAAACTGGCTGGTCCTGGTGGTCGCCCTCCCGCTGTTTGTCTACGGCGCCAACGCGGCCCTTCTTGTGGCCGTTCCCCTCGCGGTGTTGGTCGAGAGCGACAGACAGCCGGAGACGGGACAGCTGGAGGAGGTGTGCCGCGTGCCGGGGGTGGAACTGGCGCAGGTCATCTCCGGCGTGGATCTCGGGCTCGAGCGCGCCGGCGAGGCCTGGGTCTTTCGTCACGACGACCGTCATCGGGCCCGCCTGACCATGCCCGGCTGCCGGCTTGTCGCCGTGCCGGCACCGCCGGTGGGACCGACCATGGATAGCGTGGCGGCCGGCGGGTATCTCCTGTTTCGTCGCGACGACGGCAGCCTCGCCTATGTGGCGCCGGAGGCGCAGGCGCCCCGCGCCGTCGATGCTCCGTCACCGGGAAAGTACTGGCTTCCGGTGCTGTCGAACGATGGCCGGACACTGGTCTGGCTGGAGCGCCAGGCGGCCGCGAGGGGGGAGCAGCCTTACCGCCTTCGCCTGCGTCCGATGCCGCCAGGCGCTTCGCCCGGCGCGGGCGAGGAAACCATCGCTCTGGACCTGCCGCCCCGTGATCAATTGGAACTCATCGGCGCCGATACGAAGGCGGGCGTGTTCACGCTCGCCCGCTTTCGCAACGAGATCCTGGCGGTTGGCAGAGAGGGGCAAAGGCTGAAGGGGCCGGTATCCCCGGCGGGAGTCTATAACCCGCGCTGGGGCTTTCGCTGGCTGGACGGCGGCTGGGTGGCCTGGGACGGCTATCGCGAGGAAGGTCGCGCGCGGGTGGTCTGGTCGCTGCCGTCCGGCGGCGGCGAGGTCGTCATTCCGAAAGGCCGCCGCATCGAGTCTCTGGCGGTCGACCCCGGGGGCCGCTACATCGCCGTATCCGTCGAAACCCGCCTCAGCATCGGCAGCATCAGGAGCGCGGTTTTCCTGTTGCGCACTTCCGACGGGCAGGAGGTCTTTCGCCGCTATTTGCCGACGCTCAGCCGCATCCGCCTCGCCTTCCTGGGCGGCAGTCACTTGGCCATGAGCCAGCGCAAAGACGGCGGCGGGTCCGTTGCGGTCTACCGCGTTGCCCGGTAGCGGGCTTTCGACTGGGGTGAGGCGGTCTCCCTGAAATGACACCGGCGGCGCTTCCGTCTTGGAGGCGCCGCCGGCGGGCGCCCCCCGGCGGGGGGCTCCGCCCCCCCTTTCTTTTAAGGGGGGGGGGGGGGGCCCGGGGGGGGCCCCCTACAAAGGACCCCGGGCGCCCTTCGGTTCGGGGGGCCCCCCCGGCCGGCCGCCTCTCGGCGGCTACGTCATCCCTCTATTGGATTAAGCGGGGAGGACGATCTCAGGGCAGGCATGCCTGCCCGCTGTATATCTGGTGTGCTTCGCGGACTTTTGCCAGTTACATCGCTGGCCGCCCGGCGGAATTTATTCTTAGGATCTCCTGCCGCGGCCGGCGCCGCAAAAGGATGGCGGCGCCTCCTTCTTGGAAGCGCCGCCGGGTGCTGCCGTCCTGGCGGCGGGAGCGGTGTGGTCCCTGCGGGACCGCGCTCCGATTCTCGTCCCGTGGCTAACCGGATTCAGACGAGCTTCTCTTTTGTGGCCATCGTGACGGCCACGCCGCCGGGGCCGTCAGGCCGCCGGGCGGTCGAGGTTCTGGTTGGCCGCCCGCTGCAGGCTGCGGCGGACTTCCACGAAGGCCAGCACCTGGGCCGGCACGGGGGCCGTGACCGGAATGTCGGTCGAGATGTCGATCGTTTCGCCCGCGGCGGTCCGGGTCCTGCCGGCGAAGAGGTCGGCGACCACGGCCGGAATCTCCGCGCGGGAAATGCCGATGTCGGCCAGCATCTCGTCGGACAGGCGCGAAAGCTCACGCAGCGTGCGGCGGCGGTGCACCTCGCGCTCGGCCCAGGCGCCCAGCCCGTGCCAGACGGAGTTTTCGCCGCGCGGGGACTTGTCGCAGCTCAGCGCCGCGGTCGCGGCGATCTCGGCGCGGTTCACGCCGATGTCGCTCAACACGTGGTCGTCGAGGGCGGTCAGCGCCTTCAGGGTGCGGCGGCTCTGCCGGCGGCGGCGCCATGCGGCGACGAGGGCGGAAAGTCCGGTCCAGCGACCAAAGGATTCGGCGGCGCTGTGCAGGTGATCGGCGATATACTCGGCCCTGAGGGTCCGGGCCGTCTGGATGACGGAAAGGGCATCAACGGATCGCTGATCCCACCGCACTGCTCCGCTGCCGGCCGGATTACCGGGGAATTCAGATAGGCGGATCATGATAATAGGCTCCTGGAAAAAAACGCGGCTCTTAGGGTCTCAAGAAAACGGGTCGGGTTTCAGCAAAGAGGGCTTGGGCAATGCGGCTGCCGAAGGGTCTTGCCAAGTCGGGCGCGAGCCCTGACTTTCAGAGGGAGAGATGAGGCGCGCGGCAAAGGCGTGAAAGCGAGATTTTCGCACCGCAGCATTGCAAGGCCTGCATGCGTGCCGAAGGATGACGATGGAAAGGCCTGATTTATGGCGAAAACCGAGGCTCTGGCCGTCCCCGCCGATTCAACCGCGGACCGCTTGGCGGCCCTGCGCGCGGAGCTGGCCCAGTGCGGGGTGGACGGCTTCCTGGTCCCGCGCGGCGACGAGCACCAGGGGGAATACGTGCCCCCTTCGGCCGAGCGCCTGGCCTGGCTGACCGGCTTCAAGGGCTCGGCCGGCATGGCCTGCGTGCTGAGCGACAGGGCGGCGGTCTTCGTCGACGGGCGCTACACCCTGCAGGTCCGCCAGGAGGTGGACGAGACGCTCTTCACGCCGCGCCACATCAGCGAGGAGCCCTTGTCGGACTGGCTGAAGGAGCATCTGCGCCCCGGCCAGCGCCTGGCCTACGACCCCTGGCTCCATACCGAGGACCAGGTCCGCCGCCTGGAGAAGACCCTGGACGGGCTGGGCGCCAGCCTGGTGGCCCTGGAGGAGAACCCGCTGGACGCCGCCTGGCGCGACCGCCCAGCGCCGCCCAAGGCGGAGGTCCGGCTGCACGACCTGGCCCTGGCGGGGCGCAGCAGCGCCGACAAGCGTGAAGAACTGGGCGGCGAGCTGCACGAGGCCGGCGTCGCCGCTGTGGTGCTGACCCTGCCGGATTCCATCGCCTGGCTGCTGAACGTGCGTGGCGGCGACGTGAGCCACTCGCCGCTGCCGCTGTCCTTCGCCCTGCTGCATGCCGACGGCGGCGTGGAGTGGTTCGTCGATCCAGACAAGCTGACCCCGCAGGTCGTCCAGCAGCTCGGCAACACCGTCTCCATCGAGGCGCCGGAGCGCCTGGGCGACAGCCTCAGCCGCCTGGGCAAGGCCGGGCACAAGGTGCAGGCCGACCCGGCCACCGCGGCGCGCTGGATTTTCGAGCGCCTGCGGGCGGCGGGGGCCGAGGTGGTGCCGGGCGCCGATCCCTGCCTGTTGCCCAAGGCCTGCAAGAACGAAGCGGAACTGGACGGCATGCGCCGCGCCCACCGGCGCGACGGCGCCGCGGTCAGCCGCTTCCTGCACTGGCTGAGCGCGGAGGCGGAGGCGCGCGCCGCGGACAACAGCGATAGGGGGCCGGTCAGCGAGATGGAGGCCGCGTCGCGCCTGGAGGCTTTCCGCGCCGAGACCGGGGAGCTGCGCGACCTTTCCTTCGACACCATCGCCGGTTCGGGGCCGAACGGCGCCATCGTCCACTACCGGGTCACCGAGGAGAGCGACCGGGCGCTGGGCCGCGGCGAGCTGTTCCTCTGCGATTCCGGCGGCCAATATCCGGACGGCACCACCGACATCACCCGCACGCTGGCCATCGGCGCGCCCAGCGAGGAAATGCGCCGGCGCTTCACCCTGGTGCTGAAGGGGCACATCGCGCTGGCCCGGGCGCGCTTTCCCAAGGGTACCTCGGGCAGCCAGCTCGACAGCCTGGCGCGCTATGCGCTGTGGCAGGAAGGCCTCGACTACGACCACGGCACCGGCCATGGCGTGGGCAGCTATCTGAACGTCCACGAGGGACCGCAGCGCATCTCCAAGCTGCCCAACAGCGTCGCCCTGAAGCCGGGCATGATCGTCTCCAACGAGCCCGGCTACTACAAGACCGGCGCCTACGGTATCCGTATCGAAAACCTGGTGGCGGTGACCGAGAGCCCGCGCGGCGAGGGGGAGGAGCGCGACATGCTGGCCTTCGAGACCCTGACGCTGGCGCCCATCGACCGGCGCCTGGTGCTGGGCGACCTGCTCAGCGCGGAGGAAGTGGCCTGGCTGGACGGCTACCACGCGAGGGTGCGCGCGGAGATCGCCCCGCTGCTGGAAGGAGCGGCAAGGTCCTGGCTGGAAGAGGCGACGGCGCCGCTCGCGGGTTAGGGACGGCGGGCGTCCGGCGGGATAGAGGGCCTAGTCGAGCTTCTCGCCGCCGTTCTCGAACAGCGCCTTCATGTAGGCGTGCTGGATGTCCTGGATGTGGCGGGCGATATCCGCCAGGTCCTGGCCGATGCGCTCGGCCATCTGCAGGTCTTGGCTGATATAGAGGTCCGTCGGCTCGGCCCAGCGCTGCGTCATGTGGATGAGCGCCCGGTAGGCTGCCTTCTCGTGAGACTTGTCACCGCGGCCCAGTTCCTGGACCTGGTCGAGGATGAATTCGAGGCTGTCGTCGGCCGTCAGCATGATCCTGCCCGTTCTTGGCTGTTTGCCCCGCGAAGCTACGCGGAACCCGGTAAAAAGACTGTTTAGGTCGTCGCAAAAACGGCGCAAATCCGACGATTTTTCCACAACAGGCGTGTGTTCGAGCAGGCGGGTTCGCCCTGTGGATGAATTTTTTCACCCCCGGGGTCTTGCCAAGGCTCCCGCCTGCGCTATGTACACTACACTGGGTAGTGTACGTCTCTTCCAATCCTCATAAATCGCCTTGGCCGGGAACAGCCCCCGATTCCCTGGCCCGAATATGTGCTTGGGGCAGGCCTAACCTTTTGAAACAGGGAGACTTTCACATGGTGAAGCTTCTGATCAACGGCGCCGAGCGCGAGCTCGACGTTGCCGAAGACACGCCGCTGCTTTGGGCCCTCCGCGACGAACTGGGCCTGACCGGCACCAAGTTCGGCTGCGGCATGTCGCTCTGCGGCGCCTGCACCGTCCACGTCGACGGGGTCGCGACCCGATCCTGCGTGACCGCCGTGGGCGACGTCGCCGGCAGCGACGTCACCACCATCGAGGCGGTCTCCGGCAAGGCCGCCGAGGCGGTGCAGACCGCCTGGGAAAAGCTCGACGTGGTGCAGTGCGGCTACTGCCAGTCCGGCCAGGTCATGTCGGCCGTGGCCCTGCTCAGCGAGAACCCCAAGCCCAGCGACCAGGACATCGACGCCGCCATGAGCGGCAACGTCTGCCGCTGCGGCACCTATGTCCGCATCCGCGCCGCCATCCACGAGGCGGCCAAGCTGATGGAGGCCTGATCCATGTTGGCAAGACACCTCGACAACGACAGCCCGCAACTGCTCGGCTCCGACGTATTCGGCCGGCCGATGAAGGCCGCGGCTGAGCTGCCGGCCAGCCGGCGGCAGTTCCTCAAGGCCTCGGCGGCCGGCGCCGGCCTGGTGATCGGCTTCACGCTGGCCGGCGGCAACAAGCTGGCCGCGCTCGCCGCCGCTGCCGAGGGGGGCTTCGCCCCCAACGCCTTCGTCCGGGTTGCTCCCGACGGCACGGTTACCGTGCTGATCAAGCATATCGAGTTCGGCCAGGGCACCTTCACCGGCCTCGCCACCCTGGTGGCCGAGGAGATGGACGCCGACTGGGCGCAGGTGCGCGCCGAGCACGCGCCCGCCGACGCCAGCCTCTACAACAACCTGCACTGGGGGCCGGTGCAGGGCACCGGCGGCAGTTCCTCCATCGCCAACTCTTACGAACAGCTGCGCCGGGCCGGCGCCGCCGCCCGCGCCTTGCTGGTGCAGGCCGCGGCCGAGGCCTGGGGCGTGCCGGCCGGGGAGATCACGGTGGCAAAGGGCGTGCTGTCCCATGACGGCAGCGGCCGGCGCAGCGGCTTCGGCGCGTTCGTCCAGGCTGCCGCCAGGCTGGAGACGCCGGTCGAGGTGGCGCTGAAGCCGGCGGCGGACTTCACCCTCATCGGCAAAGAGGCGCCGCGCCTCGACAGCCGCGCCAAGAGCCGCGGCGAAGCCCTCTACACTCTCGACAAGTCCCTGCCGGGCATGCTCACCGCGCTGATCGCGCGGCCGCCGGTCTTCGGGGCGACGCTGGTCTCCTTCGACGACAGCGCCGCCCGGGCGGTCAAGGGCGTCACCGATGTGGTCGCCGTACCCCAGGGCGTGGCGGTGCTGGGACGCGGCTTCTGGGCCGCCAAGCAGGGCCGCGACGCCCTGCAGATCACCTGGGACGAGTCGACCGGGGAGACCCGCGGCAGCGACCAGATCATGGCCGAGTACAAGCGACTGGCCGAGAAGCCGGGCGACATCGCCCGGCAGGACGGCGACGCCGAGACGGCCCTGGCCGGCGCGGCCAAGGTGCTGGAGGCGGACTACGAGTTCCCCTTCCTGGCCCACGCGCCCATGGAACCGCTCGACTGCGTGGTGCAGCTGGGCGAGGGTGTGGCCGACATCTGGGCCGGTTCGCAGATCCCCACCGTGGACCAGGGCGCCGCTGCGGCCCTCCTGGGCCTGGAGCCGCAGCAGGTGCGCATCCACACGATGTTCGCCGGCGGCAGCTTCGGCCGCCGCGCGACGCCCAACGCCGATATGGTCTCCGAGGCCGTCAACGTCGCCAAGGCGATCGGCGGGCGCGCGCCGGTGAAGCTGGTGTGGACCCGCGAGGACGACATCCAGGGCGGCCGCTACCGCCCGATGTACTTCCACCGTCTGCGCGCCGGCCTCGATGAGCAGGGCAGGCTGGTCGCCTGGCAGCACCGCATCGTCGGCCAGTCGATCGTCCGTGACACGCCCTTCGCGGGCATGATCCAGAACGGCATCGATCCGACCTCGGTGGAGGGCGCCAACACGCTGCCCTACCACGTGCCGAACATCACCGTCGACCTGCACACCACCGACGTCGGCGTGCCGGTGCTGTGGTGGCGCTCGGTGGGCAGCACCCACACCGCCTATTCGACCGAGGTCTTCATCGACGAGCTGGCCGAGGCCGCCGGCAAGGACCCGGTCGACTTCCGCCTGGAGCTGCTGGGCGAACACCCGCGCCACGCGGGCGTCCTGAAGCTGGCGGCGGAGAAGGCCGGCTGGGACGAGGCACCGGCGGCGGGCCGCACCCGCGGCATCGCCGTGCACGAGTCCTTCCACACCTTTGTGGCCGAGGCGGCGGAGATCTCTCTCGCCGAGGACGGCAGCTTCAAGGTGGAGAAGGTGGTCTGCGCGGTGGACTGCGGCCTGGCGGTCAACCCCGACCAGGTGAAGGCGCAGATGGAAGGCGGCATCGCCTACGGCCTGGGCGCCGTGCTGCACAACGCCCTGACCTTGGACGGCGGCCGCGTGGAGCAGTCGAACTTCCACGACTATCAGCCGCTGCGCATGAACGAGATGCCGGAGGTCGAGGTGCACATCATGCCCTCGGACGAGCCCCCCACCGGCGTCGGCGAACCCGGCGTGCCGCCCATCGGCGCGGCGGTCGCCAACGCGGTCTACAAGGCGACGGGCCGGCGCATCCGCCGCCTGCCTTTCGACCTGCACGACTTTAGCGCGGCCTAACCGTCCGCGGCGAAGCACCCCGCGGTCCAGGCTTATCCCCCCCTTGGCCTGGCCGCCCTGCGACCCCTCCCCGGAAAGCATCCGCCGGGGAGGGGTTTTTCTTTTTCCGATGCGGGAGAGGCGTCAGCCCACCAGTTCGGGGGGAAAGCGGAACGTCACGACGGTGCCTTCGCCCGGCGTGCTCGCGAAGTCGAAGCTCGCGCCCAGGGCCTCCACAATGCGCTTCGTCAGGGGCAGGCCCAGGCCGCTGCCCTGGGTGTTCTTTCGCTGCGCCGAGCGGACCTGGCCATAGGGGCTGAGGACGGTAACGATGTCATGCCTGGCGACGCCGATGCCGTCGTCGCTGATGATCAGAACGGCGGCGCCGCTGTCGGCCTCGCGCCGCCCCGTGACCCGGACCGAGCCGCCGGCGGGGGTGAACTTGACCGCGTTGGTCACGATGTTGATCACCGCCTGCTTCAGGCGCTGGCTGTCCGTGCGCAGGCTGGGGAAGTCCGTGGGGAAGTCGCTGCGCAGCTCGACGCCGCCCGCGACGACCGCCACGATTGGCGCGAGACGACGGTCGAGTACTACGACGAGCGCATGGCCACCAACCTGCGCCACATGTTCTTCGCGATCCAGGCGGTGGCCCCCGACATGATCGAGGCCGGCGGCGGGGCCATCATCAACATGGGCTCCAATTCCTGGTGGGAGGCCGGGGGGCGGTTTTCCGGTCTACGCCACCGCCAAGTCGGCGGTGCACGGCCTGACCCGCACCATGGCACGCGACCTGGGCGACCATCGCATCCGGGTGAACACGGCGGTACCCGGCTGGATCATGACCGAGCGCCAGAAGGAGCTCTGGGCCACGCCCGAGGCATTGGAGAAGCACCGCGACCGCCAGTGCCTGCCGGACCTCATCGAGCCGGTCTACGTCGCCCGCATGGTGGTCTTCCTTGCCTCCGACGACGCCGCCATGTGCAGCGCCAACAACTACATGGTCGAAGCCAGGTCGATTTAAAGGGTGCAACCGCGGCTCAGGGGGCGACGGGCGTGTCGAACAAGGTCACCTTTTCGCCGGACTGCTGCCGTCGTTTCCGTAGGTCACTATGGTCCGCTTCGTGCCAATAGCGGAGCTTCCATAGCGCAGGTCAGTTGCGCTCCAGCTTCTCTCTCTTTGCGGGGACTCCGGTACCACCTACCTCTGCTTCGGGGATCACCATCTTCTCCGGCACCCACCTGTCCACAATCCTTGGTACTGCAATCTACACTGCCGCCGCACGGCTCATTTGAAGATAGATTTGGTGCAGGCGTGCCATGTTCCCGAAGTAGTCGACAGGCTTGTCTTCGAGGACGGTAGTTGCCTCAGCTGTGTCCGAAAGCAGAGTCCTTGGCAACACTTGACTTTCCGTTGCCGCTCAGTCGGAGCTCGTTCCCGCCTTATAGACACTCTTCCCGGTGGCCGAGTCGATGCCTTCCAGGCTCACGTCATAGCCCCAAAGCTGGCGCAGGTAGTGCAAGACGCGGTCTCGCTCACTGCCAATCAGCGGCACACGGTCCCGCATATAGTGGTGCAGCTTGAGTTCGCGGTCGCTTAGCAGCTCAACATCAACGATCTGTATATCCGGCTCGATCGCCGAAAGATCATAGCTTCGCGCCAATGCCTGGCGGACGCGGCGATAACCGGCTTCATCATGGATGTCCGAGACCTCGTAGTGAGGCTCACTGTCGCGATCCTCCAGCACGAAAAACCGCCACTTTCGAATCAGATGGGGGCTCAGGTACTGCAGGATGAAGGACTCGTCCCGGTAGTTCGCCCAGGCTTCCCTCAACGCCGACCGCCAGTCGCCGCTGCCGGCAAACTCCGGATGCCACTCGCGATCCTCCTCAGTCGGCTCCGTTGCAATACGGCGTATGTCTTGCATCATGTCGAACCCCAAGGCATAGGGGTTGATGCCATTGTAGCGGGGGTCGTCGAAGCCAGGTTGAAACACCACGTTGGAGTGGTTGTGCAGGATCTCCAGCATCGCCCCCTCGGTCAACAGGCCTTTATCATAGAGAGCGTTGACAATGTAGTGATGAACAAAGGTGGCGCACCCCTCGTTCATCACCTTGGTTTGCTTTTGTGGATAGAAGTATTGGGCAATGTTGCGGACAATGCGCAGAATCTCCCGCTGCCACTCCTCCAGCACTGGGCTGTTCTTTTCGATGAAGTAGAGGAGGTTCTCTTCCGGCAGCTTCAGAAGGTCCTTGCGCTTTGCCGCCTCGCGCTCATCTGCCTGCAGCGCCGTCTTATCCGGCGGGCGCGGCACGGTGCGCCAGATGTCCCGAAAGGTGCGGGCCTCGTATTCCTGCCGCTCCCGCTCGCGGTCGGCGCGCGCCTTCGCCAGCAGTTTGGGCGGCCGTCTATAGCGAAAGACGCCGTGATCCATCACCGCGTGCGCCGCGTCGAGCAGGGCTTCCACTTCCTGGTGGCCGTGCCGCTCCTCAGCCCCGGCGATGTAACTCTTGGCGAACTCGAGATACTCCAGGATGCCTTCGGCGTCGGTCCACTGCCGGAAGAGGTAGTTGTTCTTGAAGAAATGATTGTGGCCGAAGGCCGCGTGCGCCATCACCAGGGCCTGCAGGGCCATGGTGTTGCCTTCCATGTTGTAACTGATGCAGGGGTTGGAATTGATGACGATCTCGTAGGCGAGGCCTGCGTAGCCCTTGCGGTACATTACCTCCTCGCGGACGAACCGTTTGCCGAACGACCAATGCCCGTACATCAGCGGCAACCCGTGGGAGGCATAGGCGTCGAGCATCTGCTCGGCGGAGATCACCTCGACCTGGTTGGGATAGATGTCGAGTCCGAGGTCCTCGAGCGCCACCTCCTGAATGGCATCGTAGGTCCGCTGCATCGTCTCGAAGGTCCACTCCGAGGACTCGAACAGCGGCTTGCCGCGACGCTTCTGCTGGCGCTTCGGCGCCGCCGTCTTGGAGCCTGTCATCGCCTCACTTCACCTCCCGCGTCGATGCGAAGAGTTCCCGGAACACCGGGAAGATGTCGCCGGGCCGGCTAATCCGCTTCATGGCGAAATTCGGCCAGGCGTCCCTGACCTTCAGGTAGGAGCGCCACAATTCGGTGCCCCGTGCTTCGTCCTGGAACAGGGCGCTTTCGCGTTCGTCCAGGATCTCCACGTAGGCGTAGTACTGGCAGTAGGGCATCAGGGCCTCGGAGAGCAGCTTGATGCACTTCTCGGAGTCGCCAGCGTAATTTTCTCCATCCGAGGCCTGGGCCGCGTAGATGTTCCACTGCGAGGTCGGATAGCGGTCGGCCATGATCTTCTGCATCTCGAGCAGGGCCGTGGAGATCACCGTGCCGCCGCTTTCCCGGCTGTAAAAGAAGGTCTCTTCGTCGACTTCCTTGGCTTCGTGGGTATGTCGAATGAAGATGACCTCGGTACGCTCATAGCAACGGTCGAGAAACAGATGAAGCAGCATGAAGAATCGCTTGGCCAGGTCCTTCTCGCGCTCGCCCATCGAGCCGGAGACGTCCATGAGGCAGAACATCACCGCCTGGGTGATCGGCTGGGGCTTCTGCTCGAAGTAGTTGAAGCGCAAGTCGTGGGGATCGATGTAGGGAACGGAGCGCTGGCGCTTCAGCAACTCCTCCAACTCCTCATGCAGCGCTTTCAGGCGCTGGCGCTGCTCGGGCTCGAGCGACTCCCGCCGCTCCAGTTCCATGATCTCTCGCTGAAGCTCGGCGATCTCCTCCTTGCGTGGCCGCTTCAGTGCCAAGCGGCGGCTGAAGCTATTTCGCATGGTGCGCTGGACATTGAGGTTCGTCGGGGTGCCCACGGAACTCAGACCGGCACGATGTGGCTTGGTGACGGTGACGTCCTTCAGGCTCGTCTTGACCAAATCGGGCAGCTCCAGATCCTCGAAGAAGAGGTCGAGGAATTCCTCGCGCGTCAGGGCGAAGCGGAAGGCGTCCTCGCCTTCGCCTGAGTCGGAGCCCTGCTTGCCGCCGCCACCTTCGCCGCCCTGGGGCTTGGGCAGGCGGTCTCCGGTGAGGTACTCCTTATTGCCCTTGAAGACGCCGCTGCGCCGGCCGCCGGTCCTGCTGTGGCGCAGTCGCGGCTCGTCGATGTCCTTGGACGGAATGGAGATCGTCTCGCCGCTGTCAAGATCGCCGATCGAGCGGTCTTTCAGCTTTTTGTTGACGACTTCCTTGATACTGGCGCGGGCCCGGCGCAGAAAGCGCTGGCGGTTGCCCAGGCTCTTGTCCTTGGGATTGCGCCGGCGATCTATGAAGAAGGGCATCTTAGTGCACCAGTCAGCCTGCCTTGTTGACCCGCATATACCACTCGACCAGGCGGCGCACCTGGCGCTTCGAGTAGCCGTGCTCCTTCATGCGCTGCACGAACTGATGGTGCTTCTCATCAGTTTCGCTGTCTTTCTTCGACCCAAAGCTGATGACCGGCAGGAGATCTTCAACCTGGCTGAACATGCGCTTCTCGATGACGTCGCGCAGCTTCTCGTAGCTGGTCCACACCGGGTTCCGGCCCTCGTTGTTGGCCCTGGCGCGAAGGGCGAACTTCACAACCTCGTTGCGGAAATCCTTCGGATTGGCAATGCCCGCCGGCTTTTCGATCTTCGAGAGCTCGGCATCCAGAGTTTCGCGGTTCAAGATCTGCCCAGTGTCCGGATCCTTGAAATCCTGCTCCTCAATCCAGGCATCGGCATAGGCGATGTAGCGGTCAAACAGGTTTTGGCCGAATTCGCCGTAAGATTCGACATAGGCCTTTTGGATTTCGTTGCCGATGAACTCGGCGTAACGCGGCGCCAGCTCGGACTTCAGGAAGTCCAGGTACTGCGCCTCTAGCTCGGGCGGGAACTGCTCGCGCTTCACGGCGTTTTCCAGGACATACATCAGGTGCACCGGGTCCGCGGCCACTTCCTCGGTGTCGTAATTGAAGGTCTCGGAGAGAACCTTGAAGGCAAAGCGCGTGGAAACGCCGTTCATACCCTCATCGACACCGGCGGCATCGCGGTATTCCTGTACCGACTTCGCTTTCGGGTCGGTGTCCTTGAGGTTCTCGCCGTCGTAAACCCGCATCTTCGAATAGCGCGACGAATTCTCATGCTCCTTCAAGCGGGTGAGGATGGCGAAGCGAGCGAGATTGTTGAGAGTCTCGGCGGCACAGGGTGCTTCGGCGAGTTCGCTTTGCTCCAGCAACTTCTTGTAAATCTGCGCCTCCTCGGTGACGCGCAGGCAATAGGGCACCTTGATGACGCAGATGCGGTCGAGGAAAGCCTCGTTGTTCTTGTTGCTCTTGAATTGCAGCCACTCGGCCTCATTGGAATGGGCCAGCACGATGCCCTGGAAGGGGAAGGCGCCAACACTCTCAGTACCCACGTAGTTGCCTTCCTGGGTCGCTGTCAGCAGGGGATGCAGAACCTTGATCGGCGCCTTGAACATCTCGACGAACTCGAGAAGGCCCTGAGTCGTGCGGTTGAGGCCGCCGGAATAGGAGTAGGCGTCGGGGTCGTTCTGGCTGAAATGCTCGAGCTTCCGGATGTCGATCTTGCCCACCAGAGAGGAGACGTCCTGGTTGTTCTCGTCACCCGGCTCGGTCTTGGCTATGCAGGCCTGGCGCAGCTTGGAAGGCATCAGCTTGACGACGTTGAATTTGGAGAGGTCGCCACCGAACTCGTCGAGTCGCTTGATGGCCCAAGGTGAGGCGAGCCCGGTCAGGCGGTGCCGCGCGATGCCGTATTTCTCCTCCAGCAGGTCGCCGAATCGTTCGGGATCGAACAGACAGAGGGGAGACTCGAACAGCGGGCTCATTTCCTCGCCGGCCTTCAGCACGTAGACCGGCCGCTCCTCCATCAAGCGCTTCAACCGCTCGGCAAGGGAGGACTTGCCGCCGCCGACCGGCCCCAGGAGGTAGAGGATCTGCTTGCGCTCCTCCAGGCCCTGCGCGGCATAGCGGAAGTAATTCACGATGCGCTCGATCGTATCTTCCATGCCGTAGAAATCGGCGAAGGCGGGATATCGCTTGATCGTGCGATTGAGAAAGATTCGCCCCAGCCGGGAATCCGCACTGGTATCGACGACCTCGGGCTCGCCGATCGCCATGATCATGCGCTCGGCGGTCGTAGCGTACATTCCAGGGTCGTCGCGGCAGGCGATGAGATAATCCTGGAGGGTCACTTCCTCATGTTGGCTGCGGCGATATTCTTCGGAAAACTGCGTAAAAACGTTCATCTCGGGGCGCTCTCCTCGGCGTTAGTAAGACGAATCTCACTCCCTTGGGATACGTCCGAGCGTCCTGCCTTAGTCTGACGATGCCAGAGTCAGCCATGATCAGCAGTTCTATGCGCGACTTATCCCTTTCGTCCGTTCCACGGGTCGCTCCCCTCCAGCTTCTTGAATGCCTTTAAGTCTGATATGGTACTCCGATTCGAGGAAAGAAATGCTTAACTTTAATCGCAATCTTACAAGCGTCCTCTTCGGGGCCAAATCAGTTCGTTTGATTGTAATACGTTTCTTTGCCGCTGCGCTTCCCCAACACGGCGTTCACAATTCAATGATGATGGTTGGCTCTCTTTTTGGGAGGTGTCGTGGTGCGCCTTGCCAGGGCCTGAGCCATCCGGACCGGGCCACGGGCCGGGCGCCCAATCGCCTCTGGGATACCAGCCTTTTCGAAGAAGCATTCGATTGGCTCTCCGCCAGGGAGCGATCCCGGCCCGGAATCATCCTCGACCGCCGCAGAGCCTTGGTCAGGCCGCCTGCCACGCAGTGAACACGGCTCACAGGGTGCGTGATATCCGTTCTTGAGAGGTCCGCTTCGGGTCAAAAGCGGACATAGGGCTGCATTGGCCGCGGGGTCTGCTCCCAGTCCGCAAGCAATCCTTCCACAGCCTCGCCCGCTTTACCCGCCGATAAGCTCGCGCCACTCCTGTTCGCTGAGCATCTCCACGCCCAGTTCCTCGGCCTTCTTGGCCTTGGAGCCGGCGTCGGCGCCGACCACCACGTAGTCGGTCTTTTTGGAGACCGAGCCGGCGACCTTGGCGCCCAGGGTTTCGGCGCGGGCTTTCGCCTCGCTGCGGGTCATGGTCTCCAGGGTGCCGGTGAAGACCACGGTCTTGCCGGCCACGGGGGAGTCGCCGGCGGCGGGGGCTTCCACCGCCTCGATGGTCAGTTCGCCTTCCAGGTCCTTCAGGACCTTCAGGTTATGGTCCTCGCCGAAGAAGAACACCAGGTCGTCGGCGACGCTCATGCCGATCCCCTCGATATTGCAGAGCTCGGCGTAGTGCTCGCCGACCTCCTCGGGCTTGCGCGCCTCCGGGGCTTCCTTGCGCTCCGCGTAGGCCGCGGTCATGGCGTCGCGCCAGGCATCCAGCGTGCCGTAGCTGCGCGCCAGCAGCTTGGCGGTGGCTTCGCCGACCTGGCGGATGCCGAGGGCGTAGATGAAGCGGTCGAGGCCGATCGTTCGCCGCGCCTCGATGGCCTTCACCAGGTTCGCCGCCGACTGCCTGCCCCAGCCTTCGCGCTCGCTGATCGCCTTCTCCTGCTCGTGCAGGCGGAAGATATCGCCCGGCGTGGCGATCATGTCCTCGTCGAGGAAGGCCTGGATGTGCTTGCCGCCCAGGCCCTCGATGTCGAAGGCGTTGCGCGAGACGAAGTGGCGCAGGCGCTCGTAATTCTGGGCCTTGCAGACCAGGCCGCCGGTGCAGCGGCGCACCGCCTCGCCTTCCTCGCGCAGGGCCAGGCTGCCGCAGACCGGGCAGTGGTCGGGGAAGACATAGGGTTTGCTGTTCTTCGGGCGCTTGTCCTTGAGGGCCTCGACCACCTGGGGAATGACGTCGCCGGCGCGCTGCACGACGACGTGGTCGCCGATGCGGACGTCCTTACGGGCGATCTCGTCCTCGTTGTGCAGGGTGGCGCGGGAGACCACCACGCCGCCGACGGAGATCGGCTCCAGGTGCGCGACGGGGGTCAGCGCGCCGGTGCGTCCGACCTGGATATCGATGTCGTTGAGGATGGTCTGCGCCTGCTCGGCCGGGAACTTGTGGGCGATGGCCCAGCGCGGCGCGCGGCTGACGAAGCCGAGGCGCTGCTGCAGGTCCAGGCGGTCGACCTTGTAGACCACGCCGTCGATGTCGAAGGGCAGCTCCGGGCGCTCGGCCATGATGTGCCGGTAGAACTCCAGCAGCTCGTCCAGGCCGTGGCAGAGTCGCGAGGGCTCGTTCAGCCGGAAGCCCCACTTCTTGAAGCTGTCGCGCACCGCCTTCATGGTGCCGCCCAGGGCCTGGGCGGGGTCTCCCGCAACTTCGCCCCAGGTGTAGGCGAAGAAGTGCAGCGGCCGTGAGGCGGTGATCTCCGGATTGAGCTGGCGCAGGGAGCCGGCGGCGGCGTTGCGCGGATTGGCGAAGATCTTGGCCCCGGCTTCCTCCTGGCGCCGGTTCAGCTCCATGAAGGCCTGGCGCGACATGTAGACCTCGCCGCGCACCTCCAGCACCTCGGGCCAGCCCTTGCCCTGCAGCGCTTTGGGCAGGTCCTCGATGGTGCGCACGTTGGCTGTGATGTCCTCGCCGGTGGTGCCGTCGCCGCGTGTCGCGCCCTGCACCAGCTTGCCGCCCTCGTAGCGCAGGGCGCAGCTGAGACCGTCGATCTTCGGCTCGGCCATGATGTCGACGGCCTCTTCCGTGCCGAGGCCCAGGAAGCGGGAAATGCGCGCCAGGAATTCGGTCACGTCCTCGGTCTCGAAGGCGTTGCCGAGGGAGAGCATGGGCACCTTGTGCCTGACCTTGCCGAAGCCGGCGGCCGGTTCGGCGCCGACCCTTCTGGAGGGGCTGTCGTCGCGGATCAGGTCGGGGAAGCGCTGTTCGATCGCCTCGTTGCGGCGGCGCAGGGCGTCGTAGTCCGCGTCGCTGATCAGGGGCGCGTCCTGCTCGTGATACAGCTTGTCGTGATGGGCGATGACCTTGGCCAGGCGCGCCAGCTCGGCGGCGGCCTGGGTTTCGCTCAGCGCCTCGGCCGGCAGGTCGGCGGTCTTTCCAGAGGCTTTGGTCTTGGCGGCTTTACCCGACATAAAGCGGCGGTGCTTCCTATCGAAAAAAGGTGGCTCAGGAGGTGCCGATCAGGCGTTCGGCGGCGGCGCGGGCTTCCTCGGTGATTTCGGCGCCGGAGAGCATGCGCGCGATCTCCTCGCGGCGGTCGCCGTCGCTCAACTGGTCGACCTGGGTCGCGACCTGCTTGCCGGCCATGCGTTTCGCCACCTGCCAGTGGTGGGTACCGCGCGCGGCGACCTGCGGGCTGTGGGTGATGACCAGCACCTGGCGGTCGCGGGCCAGGCGCTCCAGGCGCTCGCCCACCGCATGAGCGGTGGCGCCGCCGACGCCGCTGTCGACCTCGTCGAAGACCAGGCTGCGCTCCGGGTTGATGCTGGCCAGCACGACCTTGATGGCCAGCAGGAAGCGCGCCAGCTCGCCGCCCGAGGCGATGCGCCCCAGGGGGCCGGGCGCGCTGCCCGGGTTGGTCGCCACCTCGAAGGCGATGCGGTCCAGGCCCTGCGCCGTCCAGTCGTCCTCCTGCTGGCGCTCCAGCTTGGTGCGGAAGACCGCGCGCTCCAGCTTCAGGGGCGGCAGCTCGGCCATCACCGCCTTATCGAGGTCGGTCGCGGCCTTGCTGCGCTTCTTCGACAGCGCCTCGGCACCTTCAACGTAGGCGCGGCGCGCCTCGGCGGCTTCCTTGGCCAGCTTCGTCAGCTGCGCCTCGCCGCCGTCGATGGAGGCGAGGCGCGCGGCCAGTTCGTCGCGCAGCGCCGGCAGCTCGTCGACCTCCGTATGATGCTTGCGGGCCATGTCCTGCAGGGCGAAGTAGCGCTCCTCCACGGCCTCCAGGTCGTCGGCTTCCTGCTCCATGTCGCTGGCGAAGGAGTTCAGCTGCGCCAGGGCCTCCTCGGTTTCCGCCGCGGCGCGCTGCAGGGCGTCCAGCGCCGGGTTCAGGGCCTCGCCGGCGGTGGGGGCGATGCGCTCCAGGGCGCGCAGGGCGCGGCCCAGGGCCGCTTCGGCGCCGGTCTCGATCTCGCCCGCCGCCGTGTTAAGGCCCTCGACCAGCTTTTCCCGGTGCATCAGGCGATTGCGTTTCTCGCCCAGCTCCGCCTCCTCGCCGGGGCGCGGGTCGAGGGCGTCCAGTTCCTCCACCGCGTGACGCAGGAAGGCCTCGTCGCGCTGCGCCTCGGCCAGGCGTTGCGCCGCGGCTTCGCGCGCCGCCAGGGCATCCTGCCAGGCGCGCCAGGCCGCGCGCAGGCCGCGCGCGGGGGCCTGCAGGCGCCCGTAGGCGTCCAGCAGCTCGCGGTGGGTCGCCGGGTCCATCAGGCCGCGCTGGTCGAACTGGCCCTGGATCTCGATGAGGCAGTCGGCGAGCTGACGCAGCAGGCCGGCGGAGGCCGCCTGGTCGTTGACGAAGGCGCGGCTGCGGCCGTCCTTGGTCAGCACCCGGCGCAGGACCAGCAGATCCTCGGCCTCGATGTCCTGTTCGGCGAGGATGGCTTGGGCGGGGTGCCCGCCAGCCGTGTCGGGAGGGCCGATGTCGAAGGCGGCGGTGACGCTGGCCTGTTCGGCGCCGGGGCGCAGCAGGCGCGCGTCGGCGCGGTTGCCGAGGGCGAAGCCGAGGGAGTCGAGCAGGATCGACTTGCCCGCCCCCGTCTCCCCGGTCAGAACGCCGAGGCCACGATCGAAGGCCAGGTCAAGCTTCTCGATGATGACGACATTGCGGATCGACAGGCTGACCAGCATTCACCCATCCTGGGCCGAGACAAGAGCGCCGTTAGAAGACGTCCGAAATCCAGGAACCTTCGCTGTCTTCCGGACGCAGGTTTTCGCCGGTCAGCAGGGCGTAGCTATCGATATACCACTCGCTGCCCGGGAAGTTGTGGCCCAGCACGGCCGCCGTTGCCTTGGCCTCGTCGACAATGCCCATGGCCAGGTAGCACTCGACCAGGCGGTGCAGGGCCTCGGGCACGTGGGTCGTCGTCTGATAGCGCTCGATCACCGTGCGGAAGCGGTTGATGGCGGCCAGGTATTCGCTGCGGCTCTGATAGAAGCGGCCAATGGCCATGTGCTTGCCGGCCAGGTGATCGAGGGCCAGGTCGATCTTCAGCTCGGCATCGCGGGCGTATTTGCTGTTCGGAAAGCGGCGCACCAGCTCTTCCAGCGCCGTCAGCGACTCGGCGGTCATCTTCTGGTCACGCCGCACGTCGGAAATCTGCTCATAGTAGCTGATCGCCTTCAGATAATAGGCGTAGGCGACGTCTGGGCTGCCGGGGTGCAGTTCGATGAAGCGGTCCAGGGCGTTGATCGCCTCGTCGTAGGAGTTTTCCTGGTAGAAGGCGTAGGCGGCCATGAGCTGGGCTTTGGAGGCCCATTCGGAGTAGGGGTGCTGGCGCTCGACCTCGTCGAAGAGGCGAGCGGCCTCCTCGTAGTCGCCGGCCTGCATGGCGTTCATGGCGCCGTTGTAGAGTTCTTCGACCGGCTTTTCGACATAGACCGGGCGCTCGTCCGAGCTGCAGGCGACCAGCGTCAGGCCGAGCAGCGCCGCGGCGGCGAGGTGGCCGAGCCGATACGGTGAGCTTCGGCGGCGCGGCCGCCCGGCGCCGAAGTGCTTGGTTTTGGGATCGCTCATGGTTTTCCGTGCCCCCGAGGTGCCAGGCGCCTTTCCGGCGCGCCCCCGAACGAATCTCTGCCGTGGAAGGTATATCTGTCCAGGCGACTATAGGTCCAAGCGGCGGACGCCTCAAGCGGGCTCATGAGGGCCGCAGGAGGCGGAAAACCACCCCTTTTTGGGGTTCTCCGCCGCCCGGGCGCAAAACGAAAGCGCCGCCCGCTGTCAGGCGGGCGGCGCTTCAGCCGTAAAGCCGGCAGTTGGCGTCAGGCGCGGGCCGCGACCGCCCGATTCGGCTGGGTCTGGGCCCCGGCGGCGCTGTGGCTGGTGGTCAGTTCGGTCCACTCCCAGGCGCCTTCCTCGGCAAAGAGGGTCTGCAGCAGGCGCAGGGTCAGGGCATGGCCCGCCCGGTCGCCCTGGAAGTGCCCGATGATCGGCGTCCCGGCCATATAGAGATCGCCGATCGAATCCAGCACCTTGTGCCGCACGAACTCGTTGGGGAAGCGCAGGCCGTCCTCGTTCACGATCTCATGGCCATTGACCACGATGGCGTTCTCCAGGGAGCCGCCGCGGGCCAGGCCCATGGCGCGCATCTTCTCGATGTCCTGGGCCAGGCCGAAGGTCCGCGCCCGGGCCACGTCGCGCTTGAAGGCGCTTTCGTTGACCTCGGTGAACCATTCCTGGCGGCCGATCAGGGTGTCGGGGAACTCGATCTCGAAGCTGACGGTGAAGCCATTGCCCGGCGCCAGGGAGGCGGCGCGGTGCGGCTCGGACACCGAGATCTCTTCAAGGATGCGCAGGGCCCGGCGCGGGCTGCTCTGGACCGCGACCCCGGCGCACTCGATCAGGAAGACAAAGGGCGCGGCGCTGCCGTCCATGATCGGCACTTCCGGACCGTTCAGCTCGATGACCGCGTTGTCGATGCCGCAGCCGCTGAGCGCCGACATCAAGTGTTCGATGGTGGCGATCTGGTTGCCCTTGGGGTCCACCAGGGTAGTGCAGAGCGGCGTCTCGATGGCATTGCGCCAGCTTGCCTGGATCTCCGTGCCGCCGGCCGCGTCGGTGCGGCGGAACACGATGCCGGTATCCGCCTCAGCCGGATGCAGCACCATGCTCACCTTGGCGCCGCTGTGCAGCGCAACACCGGAGCAATTGATGGAATTCTTAAGCGTCTGCTGGCGAACGACATGCCCTGCCGAAGCGCTATCTACTGCCATGGTATCCGTCTCAATCCTGAGGTTGACCGACCAAACCAAGCCACGAATATCGACAAGCCATCACATCTTTTCGCCTAAGAACCGCAGAAAATCGCGATTCTCGGCACCGGCGACGGTCTTGCTGGGAACCCCCAATCAAAAACCCACTAACAAGTAGGGGGACTATATGAAGTCCCCCTCAAGCACTCAAATCACTCTTTGTTACAATATGTTACCGCGATGCAATGAACGCGGGGCGTTGGGGCACCGCAAGGCAGTTTGAACACCTGCCTTGCGGTGCAACACGTCAGTTTGCCTGGCGGCGCAGGAAGGCCGGGATGTCCAGCAGGTCTTCCTCCGCCTGGCTGTGCCCGATCCGCTCGGCCGGGTCCAGCCCGGACAGGCGCGGCTGGGCCGTATTGCTCCCCGCTGGGCCCACCGGTTGAGCGGCGGCGGGTTGAGCGGCGGCGGGCTGAGCGGGGGCGGGCTGGCCCGCAACCGGCTGACCCGAAGTCGCCTGATTAGGCGCCGCCGAAGGCCGCTCCGGCTGGGCCGGAGAAGCGCTGCGCGCCGCCATCGGCCGCGGCGCCGCCTGCTGCTGGGGCCGGGCGGCGCTGTCGCCGCCCTGGGTCGAGGCCAGGGCGCGGGCGGCCCCGGTCACCTTGGCGAAGAGGCTCTGGCGTGGGGCCGGAGTGGTGGCCCGCGGCGCTTCGCGGCGCGGTTCACGGATCTCCATACGCGGCTCCGGGCGGGCCTCGGCGGTCGGTTCCCGCCGCGGCGCCGCTTCGGCCCCATGCTCCGAACGGGGCTCCGCACGCTCCGGACGGGCTGCGTTGGCCAGTGCCGCCTCGGCGAAGGGGTCCGGCTCGGCATGCAGGGTTCCGGCCTCGCCGGTCTCTTCCCGCTCCGGCTCGGCCGGGGCCGGGGCGATGAAGCTGTCCTCTTCGGCCTTGGCCCGTGGGGCCGGGCTCATTTCCGGCTCGGGCATGGCCATGGCCGTCGCCGTGGCGCCGTGGCCGGTGGCCGGGGCATAGGGCTCGGCGCTCATGGCCGTGCCGCCGGTCAGCGGATACTTGCTGGCCGGAAAGCCGGACCCAGGCTGGCCGCCAGAGGGCAGGCTGGCCGAGGGCTGGCCGAAGAGGCCGCCTTCGGCGGCGACCGGAGCGCCCGCTGCCGCAGAAGCCGTCGCCGCACCGGCGCCGCTGCCGGCGCCGGGGGCGTTCTCGACGTGGCGGGCCTTTTGGCCGCCGACGACGCTGAGGGTGATCGGCTTCGGCCGGGTCTCGGCGTCGACGTCGATGCCGGTGGAGACCACGGAGACCCGCATCATGCCTTCCAGCGACTGATCGAAGGTGGAGCCGAAGATGATGTTGGCTTCCGGGTCGACCTCGTCGCGGATGCGGTTGGCGGCCTCGTCGACCTCGAAGAGGGTGAGGTCCATGCCGCCGGTGATGTTGATGAGAACGCCACGGGCGCCCTTCATCGAGACATCGTCGAGCAGCGGGTTGGAGATCGCGGCCTCGGCCGCGGCGATGGCGCGGCCTTCGCCTTCCGCCTCGCCGGTGCCCATCATGGCCTTGCCCATCTCGGACATGACCGCGCGGATGTCGGCGAAGTCCAGGTTGATCATGCCCGGGTTGACCATCAGGTCGGTGACCCCGCGCACGCCGGAGTTCAGAACGTCGTCGGCCATCTTGAAGGCGTCGGCGAAGGTCGTCTTCTCGTTGGCGACACGGAACAGGTTCTGGTTCGGGATGATGATCAGCGTGTCGACGTACTGGGTCAGCTCGTTGATGCCCGATTCAGCGAGGCGCATGCGGTGCACGCCCTCGAAGTGGAAGGGCTTGGTCACCACGCCGACGGTCAGGATGCCCGCTTCGCGCGCCGCCCGGGCGATGACCGGCGCCGCCCCGGTGCCGGTGCCGCCGCCCATGCCGGCGGTGATGAAGACCATGTGCTGGCCCTCGATGTCGGTGAGGATTTCGTCCAGCGCCTCTTCCGCCGCCGCGCGGCCGATGTCCGGACGCGAACCGGCGCCCAGGCCCTGGGTAATGTTGCGGCCCAACTGGATCCGCCGTTCGCAGAGCGATTGAGTCAGCGCCTGCGCGTCGGTGTTGGTGATCAAGAATTCAACACCATCCAGGTTGCTCTGGATCATGTTGTTGACGGCATTACCGCCGGCTCCGCCTACGCCGATCACCGTGATCCGCGGAGACAGGTCCGGGGCGGTCGTGGGTACGTTCAAATTGAGAGTCATGTCTGCCTCCAGTTGCCTTAGACCCTAACTTCACTTCCCGGCTGCGCCGGTGTCTCTTGTTCCGATCCGGCCGGAACATCCGTTATCAACCTTCTAAAAGTGTTCACGGAGCCAATGACCCAGGCGGCCCACCAGGCCGCCCAGCTCCCTGGGTTCCGGGGATGCCTCGCCGGGCATCGCCACGTCCGCCGTGGCGGCGTAGTTCAACAGACCCGCGCAGGTCGCGTAGGCCGGTCCTGCCGTGGCTTCGGCCAGGCCACCCACGTGCGTCGGGCGGCCGAGGCGTACCTGCTTGTCCAGTACGGTCGAAGCCAGCTCGCGCGTTCCCGGCAGCTGACAGGCACCGCCCGTCAGCACCACCCGGCGCCCGGCGATCTTGTCGAAGCCGCTGAGCTCGAGGCGCGAGCGCACCAGTTCCAGCGTTTCCTCCACCCGCGGCTGGATAATGCCGACCAGGAGGGACCGCGGGATCTGCTGCGATTCGGAGTTCTCGTCTTCGCCCACCTGCGGCACGTCGATCAGCTCGCGCTCGTCCGTCGGGGCGGCGATGACGTGACCGTAGAGGGTCTTCATGCGCTCCGAGTGGGCGAGCGGCGTCGACAGGCCGCGGGCGATGTCGCTGGTGACGTGATTGCCGCCGACCGGAATCACGTCGGTGAAGATGACGTTGTTCTCGTAGAACACGGCGATGGTGGTGGTGCCGCCGCCCATGTCGATGACGGTGACGCCCAGCTCCATCTCGTCCTCGACCAGGCAGGCCAGGCCCGAGGCGTAGGGCGAGACCACGAAAGCCGCCGGCTCCAGGTGGCAGCGCTGGATGCAGGTGCTGACATTGCGCACCGCGCCCGTCGAGGCGGTGATGATGTGCATGTGCACGCCCAGCTGCTCGCCGAACATGCCGCGCGGGTCGCGGATGCCGCGGTTGCCGTCGATGGAATAGCCGGTCGGGATCGAATGGATCATCTGCCGGCCCTGGTCGTCGTGCTGGCGCTGCAGCTGCGTCTGGTGGCCGTAGGCCACGGCGCGGCGCAGGTCCGCCTCGCCGACCTCGTGGCCGTTCAGCGACACCTCGACGCCCACGGTGGCGGACGCCGGATAGCCGCCGGAGAGGTTCACCACCACGCGGTCGATGGTCGTGCCGGCCATCTGCTCGGCCGCGTGCACGGCGTTGAGGACCGAGGTCTCGGCCAGGTCCATGTCGACGATGGTGCCGCCCTTGATGCCGCGGCTTGCCTGCTGGCCGATGCCGACGACCTGCGGCCGCCCGTTATCGTCCACGCGCGCGAGGAAGCAGCAGACCTTGCTGCTGCCGATATCAAGTGCCGCGGCGATGCCGCCTCTGACCAAACTCTTCCTCATGCGGCGCTTCTGGTTCCTCCGTGGATCTCAAGCGCGCGATCGCGGCTCATGTGCTTTCCCCTTTGACTTCCTCGTGGCCCAGCGGACCCTTTTCCGGATCGGTGCGCACCACCAGGCGGTCCGGCAGGCGCAGGTCGATGACGATGACGTCGCGCGACAGCAGGCCCTGCTGGCGCTCGATGCGGGCGAGCTGCGCCCAGGCCGCGGCCGCGTCGGCCTCCGGCAGGCGCACGTCGATGCGGCCCTCGATCTGAACGTTCCAGCGGCGGCCGCCGACCCTGACCGCGGCCGTGACGCGCTCGCGCAGTTCCGGCTCGCTGTTCATCACGGCGATCAGCTTGGCGGCGTGCGGCGGGGCGTCGGCGCCGACGACCAGCGGCAGGTGGGCGAAGCGCCGCGGCTCGATGCCGGGGATGACCTCGCCGTTGCGGTCGAGGACGCGGATCACGCCCTTTTCCTGCCACAGGGCCAGGGGCTCGCGCTCGTTGAGGCGGATGAAGATGGTGCCGGGCAGCTGGCGCTCGACGCTGGCGCTGCGCACCCAGGGCAGGGCCTCCAGACCGGCGCGCGCGGCCTCGGGGTCGATATCCAGGATCGGCCGGCCCAGCGTCAGGCCCAGGCGCGCCAGGATCAGCTGGCCGTCGGTGCGGTGGCGGCCTTCGACCAGCACTTCCTCGATCTTGAGGCCCATGTCGGCGGACCCCTGCAGGGCGGCGAGGCGCAGGGCCTCGGCCTGGCGCCCGAACCAGCCGTCCTGCCACAGCCAGGCCAGGCCGCCGAGCGCGCCCAGCGCGATGCAGACCGGCACCGCGCGCATCACCATCCGCCAGTTGATCCCGGCCCGGTTGCGGCGCCGCGTGGTCTTCTTGACCTTGCGCTTGCTGCCGCCGCGCCCTGCGGTCTTGGCCGGTCTGCGCTTGTTCGCCGCGCGCTTGTTGGTCGACCGGTCGAAGGGGTTCAGGAATCGCATGCGGCGTTCTCCACCATCCAGGCACAGAGATCAGGAAAGGACATGCCCAGATGACGGGCCTGCTCGGGCACCAGGCTTGTCGAGGTCATGCCCGGCTGAGTGTTGGTCTCCAGGTAATAGAGGCTGCCCGGCGCGTCGCCGGTGTCGTCGTAGCGGAAGTCGGAGCGGCTGACGCCGCGGCACCCCAGCGCCTTGTGGGCGGCCAGGGAGGCTGCCATGGCCCCCTCGTAGATCTCTTCCGGCACCTCGGCGGGCAGCACGTGCACCGCGGCGACCTCGCTGTCCTCGGAATACTTGGCGTCGTAGTCGTAGAAGCCTTCGCCCAGGGGACGGATCTCGGTGACGGCCAGGGCGCGGTCGCCCATGACGCTGACGGTCAACTCGCGCCCGGCGATGAAGGGCTCGACCAGCAACTCGGTCTCCGGCTCCCAGCCGTGCACGGAGATCGGCGGCTGGTTGTCGCCCTCGCGCACGATGCGCACACCGACGCTGGAGCCCTCGCGCACCGGCTTGACCACATAGGGACGCGGCAGGGGATCGCCGTCGCCCAGGTCCTCGGCCTTGATGACGATGCCCTCGGGGCTGGTGACGCCGGCGGTGGCGACCACGGTCTTGGCCATCTGCTTGTCCATCGCCAGGGCCGAAGCCAGTACGCCGGAATGGGTGTAGGGAATGTGCAGCAGCTCCAGGAGCCCCTGGATGCAGCCGTCCTCGCCCCACCGCCCGTGCAGCGCGTTGAACACCGCGTCCGGCTTGGGGCTCAGGGCCTTCACCAGGGCGCCCATGTCGCGGCTGACGTCGATCTCGCTGACCTCGTAGCCCTTGTCGCGCAGGGCGGCGGCGCAGGCCTTGCCGGAGTTCAGCGAGACCTCGCGCTCGGCGGACAGGCCGCCCATGAGAACGGCGACGCGCCCAGGGGAAGCTTGCGTCATGCCGTTCCTCCCTTCTGCGCGGGCACGCCCAGGCGCTTGATTTCCCACTCCAGGTCGACGCCGGAGGCTTCCTTCACCCGGCGGCGCACTTCCTCGCCCAGGTTCTCCAGGTCGGCCGCGGTGGCCTCGCCGGTGTTGATCAGGAAGTTGCAGTGCTTCTCCGAGACCATGGCGCCGCCGACCTTGAGGCCGCGGCAGCCGGCCGCGTCGATGAGTTGCCAGGCCTTGTGGCCCGGCGGGTTCTTGAAGGTGCTGCCGCCGGTACGGCTGCGGATCGGCTGGCTGCCGGCGCGCTGGCCCTGGATCTGCTTCATGCGCGCCTCGATCTCGGCACGCTCGCCGGGTTCACCGGCCAGGCGCGCGCCCAGGCAGATCCAGTCGGCGGGCAGGGCCGAGCGGCGGTACTCGAAGTTCAGCTCGGCGTTGGTCAGGCGGTGGACCTGGCCGTAGGCGTCGGCCGCCTCGGCCCAGACCAGCACGTCCTTGATCTCCTTGCCGTAGGCGCCGGCGTTCATGCGCACGGCGCCGCCGATGGTGCCCGGCACGCCGGAGAGGAACTCCAGCCCGGCGATGCCCGCCAGCTTGGCGCCCGTCGCCACGTTGAGGTCCAGCGCCGCGGCGCCGCAGAGGATGTCGCTGCCCTCGGCGGCGATCTCGGCGAAGCCGCGGCCCAGGCGCAGGACCACGCCCGGCAGGCCGCCGTCGCGGATCAGCACGTTGGAGGCGACGCCCAGCACCGTCACCGGCACGTCGTCGGGCTTGGCGGCCAGGAAGGCCAGCAGGTCTTCGCGGTCGGCGGGGCGGAACATGACTTCGGCCGGGCCGCCGACGCGGAACCAGGTGATGCCGTTCAGCGGCGCGTCGGCGGTCAGCCGTCCGCGCACCGCGGGCAGGCGCTCGATCAGGGGCGTATGACGTTCAGCCGCCATGGCGCTCATTTCTCCCCCCCGGCGACCTGCAGCTTTTCCAACTCGCCGGGCAGGGCGTTGGCCCAGGCGGTGATGTTGCCGGCGCCGAGGCAGACCACCATATCGCCCGGGGCCGCCAGCTCGTGGATCAAACCGGGCAGCTCCTCAGGCGAGGGCAGGGGCAGGGCCTGGCGGTGGCCGCGGGCGCGCAGGCCTTCGACCAGGTGGTCGCGGTCGGCGCCCTCGATGGGCTGCTCGCCGGCGGTATAGACATCGGCCACGACGACGGCGTCGGCGTCGTTGAAGCAGGTGCAGAACTGCTCGAAGAGGTCGTGCAGGCGGCTGTAGCGGTGCGGCTGCACCACGGCGATGACCTTGCCCTTGGCGGCCTGGCGTGCGGCGGCCAGCACGGCGGTGATCTCCACCGGGTGGTGGCCGTAGTCGTCGATCACCGTGATGCCCCCGGCCTCGCCGGTGCGGGTGAAACGGCGCTTCACGCCGCCGAAGCCGGCGAGCGCCTTGCGCAGGCTGTCTTCCTCCAGGCCCATCTCGCGCGCCACGGTGACCGCCGCCAGGGCGTTCATGGCGTTGTGATGGCCCAGCATCGGCAGGCGCAGGTCTTTGATCCGTGTCTCGACATCGCCGCTGCGGTCGGTGACCTCCACGTCGAAGGCCAGGCCGCCGTCGGCGACGCGGATGCTCTCGGCGCGGTAGTCGGCCTGCGGGCTGATGCCGTAGGTGATGATGCGGCGATCCTCGATGCGGCCGATCAGGTTCTGCACCGCCGGGTGGTCGATGCAGAGCACCGCGAAGCCGTAGAAGGGGATATTCTCGACGAAGGTCTCGAAGGCGCGGTGCAGTGCTTCCTCGGTGCCGTAGAACTCCATGTGCTCGGGATCGATATTGGTGACCACGGCGATGGTGGCGGGCAGCTTCAGGAAGCTGCCGTCGCTCTCGTCGGCCTCGACCACCATCCAGTCGCCCTCGCCCAGGCGCGCGTTGGTGCCGTAGGCGTTGATGATGCCGCCGTTGATCACCGTCGGGTCCAGCCCGGCGCCGTCCAGCAGGGTGGCGACCATCGAGGTGGTGGTGGTCTTGCCGTGGGTGCCGCCGACGGCGATGGACCACTTCAGGCGCATCAGTTCGCCCAGCATCTCGGCCCGGCGCACGATGGGGATGAAGCGCTGGCGCGCGGCGTCGACCTCGGGGTTGCCGGTCTTGATGGCCGAGGAGACGACCACGACCTTGGCCTCGCCCAGGTTCTCGGCCTTGTGGCCGATGGCGACCTGGATGCCCATCTTGCGCAGGCGCTGCACATTGGCGTTGTCGGACATGTCGCTGCCCTGGACCTGGTAGCCCAGGTTGGCCAGCACCTCGGCGATGCCGCTCATGCCGATGCCGCCGATGCCGACGAAGTGAATGATGCCGAGATCCAGAGGCAGGCCCCTCATGCCGCCGCCTCCTTGCCGTTGTCCTTGTTCTGCAGAGCGTCGCCGTTGCCGTCGGAGGCGCCGCAGACCAGGTCGGCCAGGTCGCGCGCGGCATTCAGGTGCGCGGCGGCGTGGGCGCAGCCGGCGGCGCGCGCGAGCAGCGCCGGGCTGGTCAGCAGGGAGCACAGGCGTTCGGCCAGGCTGTCGGGGTCGAGTCCCGACTGCGGCATCAGCCAGCCGCCGCCGGCCTCGACCAGGGCCTGGGCGTTGCTGGTCTGGTGGTCGTCGGTGGCCGAGGGGAAGGGCACCATGACGGCGGGCCGTCCGGCGGCGGCAAGCTCGGCGACCGTGGAGGCGCCGGCACGGCTGATCACCAGGTGGGCGCCGGCCAGGCGCTCGGGCACGTCGTCGAAGAAGGCGGCCAGCTGGTGCTGCACGCCGCAGTCGTCGTAGACCCGCGCCACGGCATCGAGGGCCTGGCCCGGCACCTGCTGGTGCACGGTCAGGCGCCGGCGCAGGTCGTCGGGCAGCAGGGCCACGGCGGCGGGCACGACTTCGTTGAACACCACGGCGCCCTGGCTGCCGCCGACCACCAGCAGGCGCAGCGGGTCGTTGTCGCCGGGCACGGCGTAGGGGCGCGCGCCGACCGCGGCAATCGCCTCGCGCACCGGATTGCCGGTGACCCGAAGCTTGCCGCGGTCGGTGTCGGTCACGCCGTCGACCTTGTCGAAGCAGGTTGCGATGACCTCGGCGCGCGGGGCCAGCAGCCGGTTGGCGCGCCCCAGGACCGAGTTCTGTTCGTGCAGCACCACGCGCAGGCCGCGGTGGGCCGCCGCCAGGACCGTGGGCACCGAGGGATAGCCGCCGAAGCCGACCGCCACCTCGGCGCCGCAGCGCTTCAGGTGGCCGCGCGCCTGCAGGTAGCCGAGGCCGAGCTGTGCCACGGAGCGCAGCTTCTTCATCAGCCCGGCGCCGGCCATGGCGCCGGCCGGGATGCGGTGGGTCTCGACCTGCGGCAGGTCGGGGCCGAAGCCGCCGCCGCGCGCGTCGGTGGTCAGCACCACGCCGATACCGCGCGACAGCAGCTCGCGCGCCAGGGCCTGGGCCGGGAACATGTGGCCGCCGGTGCCGCCGGCGGCGGGCACCACCCTGCGGGGCTGTTTCGCGGAATGGGGCATCACCGCGCCCCCCCGCCGACGCGCCGCCGCGTCAGCGCCAGCAGCATGCCCATGCCCAGCGCCAGCGCCATGAGCGAGGAGCCGCCGTAGCTGAGGAAGGGCAGGGTCATGCCCTTGGTCGGCATGAGGTGCAGGGTGGAGGCCATGTTGATGAAGGCCTGCAGTCCGAACTGCACCAGGAGGCCGCTGGCCGCCAGCAGCACGAAAAAGGAGTTCTCGCCCATCAGCCGCGCGAAGCCGCGCAGCACCACGAAGGCGAAGAGGCCGAGGATGATGAGGCAGGCGATGAGGCCCATCTCCTCGCCGGCCACGGCGAAGATGAAGTCGGAGTGGGCGTCGGGCAGCTGCGCCTTCACCGTGCCCTCGCCGGGGCCGCGGCCCAGCAGGCCGCCGTTCACGAAGGCCTCCAGCGAGCGGTTGATCTGGTAGCGGTCGCCGGCGGCGGGGTCGAGGAAGGAGTTGATGCGCTCGGTCACGTGGGGCAGGGCGAAGTAGGCGGCGACGATGCCCCCGGCGCCCAGCACCGCAAGACCGGCGATCCAGGCCAGCGGCAGGCCGGCCAGGAACAGCTGGGCGCCCCAGATGGCGCTGACCAGCACCGCCTGGCCCAGGTCGGGCTGCAGCAGCAGCAGGGAGATCATCACCAGCCACAGGCCGACGGCGATCTTGGCGCCGGGCACGCCGCTTTCCTCGCGCTCCAGCGAGAACAGCCAGGCGGAGACCACGGCGAAGCAGGGCTTGGCGAACTCCGAGGGCTGCAGCGAGAAGCCGCCGAGGCTGATCCAGCGGGTGGCGCCCTTGATCTCGGCGCCGGCCACCAGGGTCAGGCACAGCAGCGCGATGGAGCCCAGCAGGCCGAAGCAGGCGATGCGCCGCACCCAGCGCGGCGTGGCCAGCGACATGGCGATGAGCAGCGCCGCGGCGACCGGCAGCAGCACGATCTGGCGGCTCGCGAGCTGGAAGGACTGCAGGCCGATACGTTCGGCCGCGGCCGGGGAGGCGGCCAGCATCAGCACGGCGCCGAAGCCCATGAGGGCGATGAGCGACAGCAGGGTCCAGCGGTCGACGGTCCACCACCAGCGCCCCAGCAGGGAGGTATCGGTGCGCGCGAAGCTGCTCATGCCGCACCTTCCGGGTTCTGGGCAGGAGAGGGAGCGGGCTTGAGGGCGGGCACGGCGATCTCGCCGCGCTCGCCGGGCAGGGCCTCGACGGCCGCGACGAAGGCGTCGCCGCGCAGCTCGAAGTTCGCGAATTGGTCGAAAGAGGCGCAGGCCGGCGACAGCAGCACGACGCTGCCCGGGAGGCGGGAGGCGGCGTCGGCGGCCTCTGTCACGGCCTGCGCAATGGTGCCGGACAGGGAAACCGGCACTGTTCCTTCGAGTACCTTGGCGAAATCCTCGGCGGCCTCGCCGACCAGGAAGGCCTGGGCGATGCGCGGGAAATAGGATTCCAGGCCCTCGAGGCCGGTCTCCTTGGCGCGCCCGCCGGCGATCCACAGAATCTTGTCGTAGCAGGCCAGCGCCTTGGCGGCGGCGTCGGCGTTGGTGGCCTTGGAATCGTTGATGTAGGGCACGCCGTCGATCACCGCGACGATCTGCTGGCGGTGCTGCAGGCCGGGGAAGCTGCGCAGGCAGGCGGCGATGACCGGCGCCTCGACGCCGATCGCCTTGCAGGCGGCATAGGCCGCCGCGGCGTTCTGTCCGTTGTGGCTGCCCGGCAGGCTCGGAACCTCGCTCAGGTCCATGACCGGCGTGCGGGCGCCTTCGGTATCATCGATCAGCACGCCGTTCTGGGCGTAGACGCCGCCGGGCACCAGGCGCTCGCCGGAGATGCCGATGACGATCTGCTCGTCGGCGGCCTTCAGCTCGCCGTAGATCTTCGAGCAGGTCTCGTCGTCGACGCCGACGATGGCGGTGCGCGGCTTGGTCTGGCGGTGGAAGATCTGGCGCTTGGCCTTCACGTAGCCCTCGAAGCCGCCGTGACGGTCCAGGTGGTCGGGCGTGATGTTCAGCAGCACCGCGACGTCGAAGGTGATGGAGAGGGTCAGCTCCAGCTGATAGGAGGACATCTCCAGCACGTAGATGCCGTCGCTGTAGAGCGCCTCCAGGGTCAGCGCCGGGGTGCCCAGGTTGCCGCCCACGGCGGTCTGGCGGCCGGCGAGCTGCAGGATGTGGCCGATCAGCGCGGTGGTGGTCGATTTGCCGTTGGTGCCGGTGATGCCGAGGTAGCGCGCGTCGCGCTGGGCGCGGGCCAGCAGCTCGATGTCGCCGATGATCTCCACGTTGTTCTGCCTGGCGGCCGCCACGATGGGGTGCGGCTGCGGGAAGCTGTGCGGGATGCCCGGCGAGAGGATCAGGCTGGTGACCTCCATCCAGTTCACCTGGTTCAGGTCGACCAGCGGCACCTCGGCCTCGCGCGCCTTGGCGCGGGCGTCCTCGTTGTCGTCCCAGGCCCAGACCTCCGCCCCGGCGGCGTGCAGCGCGCGCGCCGCGGCCAGCCCGGACTTGCCGAGGCCGAGCACGGCCACGGGCAAACCGGCGAAGAAGCTGAGATCGATCACGGGACGACGGACTCCTTATCTCAGCTTGAGGGTGGCGAGGCCGGCGAGGGCCAGGATGGAGGCGATGATCCAGAAGCGGATCACGATGGTCGGCTCGGCCCAGCCCTTCTTCTCGAAGTGGTGGTGCAGCGGCGCCATGCGGAAGACGCGCTTGCCGGTCATCTTGAAGGAGGCGACCTGGACGATGACAGAGACCGTCTCGAGCACGAAGAGGCCGCCGATGATTCCCAGGACCAGTTCGTGCTTGGTCACCACGGCGATGGAGCCCAGCGCACCGCCGCAGGACAGCGAGCCGGTGTCGCCCATGAAGACCATGGCCGGCGGCGCGTTGAACCACAGGAAGCCGAGACTGGCACCCACCAGGGCGCCGCAGAAAACGGCCAGTTCGCCGGTGCCGGGCACGTAGTGCACCTGCAGGTACTCGGCGAAGAAGGAGTTGCCGACAAGGTAGGCGATCAGCGCGAAGCAGCTGGCGGCGATCATCACCGGCACGATGGCCAGGCCGTCCAGGCCGTCGGTCAGGTTCACCGCATTGGAGGCGCCGACCATGACGAAGACCGCGAAGGGCACGAACATGATGCCGAGGTTGACCAGCAGGCTCTTGAAGAAGGGGACCGCCAGATGGGTGTCCATCTCCGGCGGCGCGATGTTGGAGATCCACAGCGCGACCAGGGTGGAGATGATCACCTGGATCAGCAGCTTCAGGCGGCCGGGCAGGCCGTCGCTGGAGCGCTTGGTGAGCTTCAGGTAGTCGTCGACGAAGCCGACGGCGCCGAAGCCGGTGGTGACGAAAAGCACGCACCAGACGTAGCGGTTGGTCAGGTCCGCCCACAGCAGGGTGGAGATGGTCAGCGCGATGAGAATGAGGAAGCCGCCCATGGTCGGCGTCCCCTTCTTGGTCAGCAGGTGGCCTTCCGGCCCGTCTTCGCGGATCGGCTGGCCCTCGCCCTGCTTGGAGCGCAGCCAGGCGATGATGCGCGGACCCAGCAGGAAGCAGATGGCCAGCGCCGTGATCACCGCGCCGCCGCTCCGGAAAGTCAGATAGCGGAACAGGTTGAAGATCGTGATGTCTTCGGCGAGGGGGACAAGCAGGTTATAGATCATACTTTGTTGTTTCCTACCGTCCGTTGGCTTTTTTGGGGCCGTTTGCTACTTGCGGTGAGTCGTCGCCGAGCGCAATCAGCGCCTCGACGATCACGGCCATGCGGCTGCCGAGCGAGCCTTTCACCAGCAGGGAGTCGCCGGGCCGGACCGCGTCCACGACGGAGCCGGCCAGTTCCTTGGAGGTCTCGGCGTGGGCGCCGCGCCGCTTTTCCGGCAACGCCTCGTGCAGCGCGGCCATGGAGGCGCCGCAGGTGAAGACCAGGTCGATGCCGGCGGCCTCCAGCGGGCCGGCGAGGCCGGCGTGCATCTCGTCGGAGCGCTCGCCCAGCTCCAGCATGTCGCCCAGCACGGCGATGCGCCGGCCGCCGTTGCCCAGGCTGGCGCGGCCCAGCACCTCGAAGGCCGCGCGCATGGAAGTCGGGTTGGCGTTGTAGCTGTCGTCGATCAGCTTGAAGGTACCGGCCGTGGTCTCGATGCTGTGGAGTTCGCCGCGGCCCTTCAGGGGCTTCAGGTTGGCGAGCTCGCCGGCGGCCTTGACCACGTCGGCGCCGGCGGCGCTGGCCGCGGCCAGCACGGCCAGGGAGTTCATCACCCAGTGCGAACCCGGCATGGCCAGGCAGTAGTCGATCTCCTGCCCGCGGATGCTGGCGGTGACGGCGCTGCAGGTGGCGTGCAGCGAGCAGTCGATCAGGCGCGCGTCGGCCTCCTTGTGGCGGCCGAAGGAGACGATGCGCGTAACGCCGGCGTCCTCCGCCTTGGTGCAGAGGTGATGGAACAGGGCGTTGTCGCGGTTCAGCACGGCGGTGCCGTTGGAATCCATGCCCTCGAAGATCTCCGACTTGGCGTCGGCGATCTCGGTGATCGAGGTGAAGTTACCGATGTGGGCCGGCTCGATGTTGGTGATGACGGAGACGTGCGGGCGCACCAGCGCGGTCAGCTCGCGGATCTCGCCGGGATGGTTCATGCCCAGCTCGAAGACGCCGTAGACGGCGTCGCGCTGCATGCGCGCCAGGCTCAGGGGCACGCCCCAGTGGTTGTTGAAGCTGCCGACGCTGGCGGCGGTCACGCCCTGCGGCGTGAGGCAGAGGCGCAGCGCCTCCTTGGTGCCGGTCTTGCCGACCGAGCCGGTAACGGCGATGAGCCGGGCCGTGCTGCGCTCGCGCGCCGCGGTGCCCAGGCGCCACAGCGCGGCGAAGGTGTCGTCGACGATCAGCAGCGGCAGGGACTCGTCCACGCCGTCGGCGCGCCGGTGCACCATGGAGGCGGCGGCGCCGGCTTTGATGGCCTTGCCGGCGTAATCGTGGCCGTCGAAGGTCGGCCCCTTCAGCGCGACGAAGAGGTCGCCCGGCTCCAGCGTGCGCGAGTCGATGGAAACCCCGGTCGCCTGCCAGTCCGTGGTGTTGCGCCCGCCGGTCGCCTGGGCGGCTTCCTCGGCGGTCCACAGCACTTCTTTAGCTGCAGCGGTCGCGGCGGCCATCACGCGCCTCCCGCCAGCTTGGAAATTGCGGTCCGGGCGATTTCCCGGTCATCGAACGGCAAGACTTGTCCCCCAACAATCTGGCCTGTCTCATGGCCCTTGCCGGCAATGACCAGTACGTCGCCCGGACCCAAAGCGGCCACCGCGGTGGCGATGGCCGCCCCCCGATCGCCGATCTCCTGCGCGCCCGGGGCCTCGGCCAGCATTTCCTGGCGGATGCCGGCGGGATCCTCGCTGCGCGGGTTGTCGTCGGTAATGATGGCTTCGTCGGCCAGCGTCACGGCGATGCGGCCCATCATGGGACGCTTGCCGGGGTCGCGGTCGCCGCCGCAGCCGATGATGACGAAGAGCTTGTTCTGGGTATGCGGGCGCAGCGCCTTCAGCACCGTCTCCAGGGCGTCGGGCGTGTGCGCGTAGTCGACATAGACGTGGCCGCCGGCCGGCGTGGCGCCGACCAGCTCGACCCGGCCCGGCACGCCGGAGACCTGCTCCAGCGCCTTGACGGCCTTGTCGGTATCAACGTCGCCGGCCAGGACGAGGCCCAAGGCGGCCAGGACGTTGTCGGCCTGGAAGGCGCCGGCGACGGGCAAGGCCACGTCGTAGTCCCGGCCGAAGACCGTGATCTTCAGGTTCTGACCGGTGGCCGTCGGCTGCTGGGCGAGGAGGCGCAGCTCGGCGCCCGCGTTCTTGCCGTAGGTGATCAGCCTCACCCCGCGCGCGCGGCAGGCGGCGACAACGTCGGCGCCGGCCGGGTCGTCGACGTTGACCACCGCGGTCCCGCCGTCCTGCAGCAGCCCGGTGAAGAGCCGCAGCTTGGCGGCCAGGTAGGCCTCCATGGTGCGGTGATAGTCGAGATGATCGCGCGTCAGGTTGGTGAAGGCTGCGGCACTGACCCGGACCCCATCAAGCCGAGACTGGTCTAGGCCGTGGCTTGAGGCTTCCAGCACAACGTGATCGATGTGGTCACGGGCCAGCGTCGCAAGGCAGCGGTGCAGTTCCACCGAGTCCGGCGTGGTCAGGGAGGCCGGAGCGTCGGCGCGCGGCGGCTGCAGGCCGAGCGTGCCAAGGCTGGCGGCGTCGTGACCCAGCGCTTGCCAGATCTGCCGGGTGAAACTTGCGACCGAGGTTTTGCCGTTGGTGCCGGTGACGGCGGCGACCGTCTCCGGCTGGCATCCGTAAAAGCGGGCGGCGAGCAGAGCAAGCCGGCGCCGCGGATTGGGATCGGTGATGAGGGCGACCGGCGTCGTCGTCTCGGGCAGCCGGGTGCCCTGCGGCGCCAGCACGGCGGCGGCGCCTTTTTCCAGAGCCTGGGGGATGAAGTCGCGGCCGTCGGCGCGGCTGCCCGGCAGGGCGGCAAAGAGATAGCCCTCGGCCACCTGCCGGCTGTCCGCCGTCAGGCCGCTGATCTCTATCTCCGCCTGTGCCGTTGCCGGCTGCATTACCGCTTCCTCACCTTGCAGAAGGTCAGTTAGACGCAAGTTGGCGACCTTCCGCGTTCGTCTCGATATCGACGAGCATCTGCTCGATCAGTTCGTTGTCGTCCCCGCGCGGCGCCACGCCGAGCAGCGGGCCGATGCGCTCGATCAGGCGTCCCGCGATGGGCGCCGCGACCCAGCCGCCGGTGGCGTAGCCGAAGGTCTCCTTGGTCGGCTTCGGCTCGTCGACCATGGCGAAGACCACGTAGCGCGGGTCGTCCATGGGAAAGGCGCCGACGAAGGAGGCGATGCGCGAGTTGCGCGCGTAGCCGCCGCCCGATGGCTTGTCCGCCGTGCCGGTCTTGCCGCCGACGACGTAGCCGGCGGTGTTGGCCTTGCGGCCGGTGCCCTTGACCACGACCAGGCGCATGAGCCGGCGCATCTTTTCCGAGGTGGCCGCGGCGACCACGCGCCGCCCCTTGCCGGCCCCTGCGGGGTCCTGCTTCAGCAGGGTGGCGCGCGCTTCGGTGCCGCCGTTGATCATGGCGGCGACGGCGCTGGTGAGCTGCAGCGGCGAGACCGCCAGGCCGTGACCATAGGAGATCGTCATGGTGTTGATTTCGCGCCACGGCGAGGGCACCAGCGGCTGGCCGACCTCGCTCAACTCGACGCCGGCCGGCTGCAGCAGACCGAGGCGCCCGAGGAACTCCTTCTGGCGCGGCGTCCCCGCGTCCATGGCCATGTGGACGGTGCCGATGTTGCTGGAATACATGAGAATTTCCGGGATCGACAGCCACCGGTTCTTGGGGTGGTAGTCGCGGATCGTGAAGCGCGCCACGCGGATCGGCTGGCGCACGTCGTAGCCGTCGTTCAGATCGACGATGCCCTCGTCCAGCGCCATGGCGGTGGTGAAGAGCTTGAAGACCGAGCCCATCTCGTAGATGCCCAGACTGGCGCGGTTGAAGCGCGCGTCGGCGGGGGCGGCGGCCGGCTTTTCCGGGTCGTAGGTCGGCAGCGAAACCATGGCCAGCACCTCGCCGCTGCGCGCGTCCATGACCACGCCGGCGGCGCCGATGGCGCGGAACTCCGTCATGGCGCCGGCCAGTTCCTGGGCCAGCACGTGCTGGACGCGCAGATCGATGCTGAGCTGCAGCGGCTTGGCCGAGGCGCGCAGCACATCGTCGAAGGACTGTTCGATGCCGGCCAGGCCCTGGTTGTCGACGTCGGTGAAGCCGACCACGTGCGGCAGCAGGGCGCCGTGCGGGTAGAAGCGGCGCTGCTCGCGCTGGAAGTAGAGGCCCGGGATGCCGAGGCGGTTCACCCGGTCCTGCTGGCGCGGTGTCAGGTTGCGCTGCAGCCACACGAAGCTGCGCCCGCTGGCCAGCTTGGCGCGCAGGTGGGCGGGGCTGAGGTCGGGCAGCGCCTCGGCAAGGCGCTCGGCGGCGCGCTGCGGATTGCGGATGTGCTGCGTGTTGGCGTAGAGCGAGGCCGTCGGCATGGTCGTCGCCAGCACGATGCCGTTGCGGTCGACGATGTCGGCGCGGCCGGTCTCCAGCGCGTCGGAGGACAGGCTGCGCGCCAGCGAAGGCTCGTGCTGGTCGGCCATGAGGCCCAGGTCGACCAGCCGCCAGCCGATCAGCGTAAAGGCCAGCGTGAAGCTGACGGCGGCGACCAGCAGCCGGGTGCGGCCGGTCTCCAGCGCCTGCTTGGTGGCGCCGTCGACGCGCACCACCGCCGGGCGGCCGCCACTCAGGTCACCCTTGGGCAGGGCGCGGGCGTAGGGATCGCTCTCCGGCCTGGCGGGCGGCAGCGGCTGACGCAGTTGCCGGGTGATGAAACGGCGGATCATTGGCGCAGCGCTCCCGCCGGGCCGGCGGACGCCTCGACCCCGGCTTTCACGAGGGTCGCCGCGGAGGGCCGTTTCGAATCTTCGTTCTCGGGCGCGACGCCGTCTTCCTCTTCCGGCGCGCCGGGCAGCGGCAGGTCCTGGAAACCAACGACACGCTCGGCCGGGATCGGCCCCATGCCCAGGTGGCGCTGGGCCAGCGTGGCGATGCGCGACGGGCTGTTGAGGTAGCTCCACTCCGCTTCCAGCACGTGGACGGCTTCCTGGTCGCTGACGATCTCGCGCTGGGTCTGGGCGATTTCCTGCTCCAGGCTGCGCACTTCCTGCTTGATCTGGAACAGGATCAGGGCCGTGACCGAGCCGGCCACGAGCCAGCAGAAGATGACGAGGCGCTTCATGTGACGCGGGCCTCCCCCTGTCTGCGGGGCCAGGCCGGGGCGGCGGTGCGTTCGGCGGCGCGCAGCTGGGCGGAGCGGGCGCGCGGGTTCTCGCGGCACTCCTCCTCGCCCGCGCGGCGGGTGCCGCGGAACAGCGGTGTGAAGGTCGGGTCCTTGGCGTCCTCCGCCAGGCTCGGCGGGGCGTGGCGCGAGCCGCCGGCCTGCTGGCCGCTGCGCACGCGCAGGAACTGCTTGACGATGCGGTCTTCCAGGGAGTGGAAGGAGACCACGGCCAGGCGTCCACCGGGGCCGAGCAGCGCCTCGGCGGCCTCCAGGCCGCGGTGCAGTTCGCCCAGCTCGTCGTTCACGTAGATGCGCAGCGCCTGAAAGGTGCGGGTCGCCGGATCGATGGCTTTCGCGCCCTTCGGTCCCTTGGGGCTCTTCACCACGCCGCGCACCAGCTCGGCCAGCTCCCCGGTGCGGGTCAGCGGCTTCTCGGCGCGGGCGGCGACGATGGCGCGGGCGACCTGGCGGGCGCGGCGCTCTTCGCCATAGGTATAGATAATGTCGGCCAGCTCGGCCTCGGGCAGGGAATTGACCGCGTCGGCGGCGGTCGGCCGCTCGCCGGCGCCTTCCATGCGCATGTCCAGCGGCCCGTCGGCGCGGAAGGAAAAGCCGCGCTCGGGCTGGTCGAGCTGCATGGAGGAAACGCCGAGGTCGAGGGCGACACCGTCCAGCGGCTCGCCCAGCTGGTCGGCCAGCAGCTCGGCCATGTCGCCGAAGCAGCCCTCGACCAGCTGCAGGCGCCCGGCATAGCCGGCGGCCAGCTCGCGGCCGCGGGCGACGGCGCTCTTGTCGCGGTCGATGCCCCAGACGGTGCAGTCGGCGGCCTCCAGGATGGCGCGGCTGTAGCCGCCGGCGCCGAAGGTGCCGTCAACGTAAATGGCGCCGTCGCGCGGCGCCAGGGCTTCCAACACTTCCTTCAGGAGAACCGGGCGGTGCCCGCCGGCGGTGGGGCCGGTGGAGGGAGGCCTGGGGCTCATCGTCCACCTCCGCCGCCCTGTGGCGCGGGAATGGTCAGGCGCTGCTCGCGGGCGCGGTCGCGCGCCGCCGCCTTGTGGGCCTCCAGCTTGCCGGGCTCCCAGATCTGGAACAGCTGGCCCATGCCGACGAAGGCGGCCTTGCCGGTGATGCCGGCATGCTGGCGGAAGTTCTCCGGCAGCTGGATGCGGCCGGTGCTGTCGAAGGGCAGCTGCTGGGAGTCCGAGAAGATGGTGGTCGCCAGGTCGTCGGAGTCGGCGGAGAAGAGGTCCAGTTCGCCGACGCGGGCGATCATCTGTTCCATGAAGTCCATGCCGCAGCCCTCGACCGCATCGGCGCGATGCGAGCGGAAAGCGGCGATGCCCTGGAAGGGCAGGCCGGCGAGTGCCTGGCGGAACGGCGCGGGCACGGATACTCTGCCCTTGGCGTCCACCTTGTTCTCGAAGGTGCCAATAAAGATCGCCACCTGCTTCCCCTGCGGCTCCTTCCCCGCTCGTCTGTCTCGGCCACCCCGGCGTCATCTGCGCCCCCAACGGTGACTTGGCAAAAATCGCCGTACCTTACCCCTAAAATGGGATTATTTGGGATATCATGGGATTTCATGGGTGTCAATGCCGCTACAAGTAATTATTGCGGGTTAACAAGAGCTTAAAGTGATCTTTTCGGGGCCTCGGCATGTAGTTGTGGCACCCCTTGTGGGTCTTTCGAGAAAAACCACAATCAAAGCCCAATCGAATCTGGCCCCGAGATCTGTTCTTTCTTTGTTCCAGGAAAGGCAAAAATGTGGCAGAAACCGGCGCTCGACGGGGCACAGCGGCGGTTTTGCGCGGCGCCGGGCCCGGGAGGTATTGGGGGATGTATTGGGGAAATAAAACGCCAGACGGCCTGTAAGCCGGGTTCTGTCCCGCGGGTTGCCCCGCATGGATGGCCATTCATCTGGGACGCCGGTTGCCCGGCGCCTCGCGCGATCGACCCGGACGGCGGCGCGGAAACCCGCGTGGCGGCCCCGAAGGCCCGCCGGCCGTCCCTACTTGATCTTGCTCCGGGTGGGGTTTGCCGTGCCGTCCCCGTCGCCGGGGCCGCGGTGCGCTCTTACCGCACCCTTTCACCCTTACCTGCCCGAAAGCAGGCGGTTTGCTTTCTGTGGCACTTTCCCTGGGGTCGCCCCCGCCGGGCGTTACCCGGCACCCTGTTTCCGTGGAGCCCGGACTTTCCTCCCCCGGAACCCTAGGGCCCCGAAGGCGGCCATCCGGCCGTCTGGCGTCTCTCTATGTAAGAAGCAGGCGGTTTTCAGTCAATCACGGCGAGCAGGGCGGCCATGCGGCGGCGGGTCTCGGCGTCGGCGCCGCCGGTGATGCCGTTCTGGCGGTAGTGGCGCTGGAAGGCGCGGATCACGGCGGGCAGGTCCTCGTCCGTAAAGCCGTAGCCGATGCGCTTGAGGGCCTGGCCGACGGCGCTTTCCAGCACCGCCGCGGAGCCTTCCTCCGGCCAGAGGCCGATGCCGCTGCCCGCCAGGCCGCGCCAGTCGAACAGTTCGCCCGGGTCCTCTTTGCGCAGGGGCGCCACGTCGGCGTGGCCCAGCACCCGCGCCGCCGGGATGGGATGGCGCGCCAGGATGTCCAGGGCCAGGGATTTCAGGGCCGCCATCTGCGCCGGCGGAAAGGGGCGGTAGCCGAACTCGTGGCCGGGATTGACCAGCTCGATGCCGATGGAGCGGGCATTGATGTCGCTCGCCCCCTGCCAGAGAGCGACCCCGGCGTGCCAGGCGCGGCGGTCCTCGCCGACCAGGGCGAAGATGTGCCCGTCCTCCTCGATGCAGTAGTGGGCGCTGACCTTGGCTTCCGGGTCGCAGAGGCGCTGCAGCGCCGCCTCGCCGCTCGGCATGCCGGTGTAGTGCAGCACCAGGGTGTCGATCTCCTGGCCGTCCGGGCGGGCGTCGTGGTTGGGGGAGGGGCGATCTATGATATCCGAATCCGTCATGGCCCCACTATACCCTGATATATGCCGTTCTGCTTATAGCCGCTCGGCTTCGGGGGCGGTCGTTTTCGGGCGGCGCAGGATAATGATCCCCACCCCCGCGATGGTCATGACGCCGCCGGAAATGAGATTCACGGTCAACTCCTCGTCCAGGAAGACGACGCCGGACATCACGCCGAACAGCGGCACCAGCAGGGTCGCCGACATGACCTGGTTCATCTGGTAGCGCTGCAGCAGCCAGTACCAGCAGCCGTAGCCGATCACCACCACCGCCACGGCCTGATAGACCACCGCGAAGTAGGCCCAGAAGTCGGCCTGGCGCACGGCCTCGATCTGGCCGTCCTCCAAGACCGCCGAGGCGGCGAAGAGCATCGGCGTGGCGAAGACCGCCAGCCAGGCGTTGAGGGTGATGCCGTCCACCTCCTTCAGCCGCTTGATCATCACGTTGGCGATGGACCAGATGAAGCAGGCGGTGAGCACGAAGCTGAGCGCCAGGTACTGGCCGTCCAGGCGCGGCTCCCCGGCGATCACGGCGACGCCCAGGAAGGCGATGGCCATGCCCAGCGCGCGGCGCCAGCCCAGCCTGTCCTTGAAGAAGATGGCCGCCAGCAGTGAGGCGAAGGGCACCTGAAGCTGGATGGTGATGGCCGCGGTGGCGGCGTCGACCGTCTTCAGCCCGTTGAACATGAAGGAGAAGTGCAGCAGCCCCAGGACCACCGCGATGGCGAAGACGGCGCCCCATTGGCCGTGCGGGCGTTTGGCGAAGGGCAGCAGCAGGATGGCGACCAGCAGAAAGCGGCAGGCGACCAGGAAGATCGGCGGGATCTGCTGCAGGCCGATCTTGGCGACGGCGAAGTTGAGGCCCCAGAGAATCATGATGCCGAGCACCAGCAGCAGGTGCAGCGGGGTGAGCGGCGTCTCGGCGCTCGGCGCTTCGCGGCGGGGCTTGGCGTCGCTCAAGAGGTGAGCTCTCCCTTGCCGGCCTCGAGCGCTTCGCGCTCGGCCTCCAGCTCCAGCCAGCGTTCCTCGGCCGCGGCCAGCTCCGCGCGCCGGGCGGTGAGTGTTTTGGTGGTCTCGGCGAAGGCGCCGGGGTCCTTGGCGTAGAGCTGCGGGTCGGCCAGCTTTTCCTCCAGCGCCGTCACCTCGGCGGTCAGCTTGTCGATGCGCCCCGGCAGCTGGTCCAGCTCGCGCTGGTCCTTGTAGCTCAGCTTCGCCGCTTTCTTCGGCCGGGCGGCTTCCGGCCTGGGGGCCGCCGCCTTGGCGCGCGCCTTGGCCTCGCTGCGCGCGGTCTCGCCGCGCTGCTTCTTGTAGTGCAGGTAGTCGCTGTAGCCCCCGGCCACCTCCACGGTCCGGCCGCCCCCCTCCATGGCGATCACCGAGCTCACCAGGCGGTCCAGGAAGTCGCGGTCGTGGCTCACCAGGATCAGCGTGCCTTCATAGTCGCTCAGCACCTCTTCCAGCAGGTCCAGCGTTTCCATGTCCAGGTCGTTGGTCGGCTCGTCGAGGACCAGCAGGTTGCTTGGGCGGGCGAAGAGGCGGGCCAGCAGCAGGCGCGCCTTCTCGCCGCCGGACAGCGCCTTGACGGGCTGGCGCGCCTGGCTCTCGTCGAAGAGGAAGTCCTTCAGGTAGGAGACCACGTGGCGCTGGCGGCCGCGGGCGATGATGGTGTCGCCGCCGTCCGGGGCCAGCACCTGCCAAAGGGTCGCCTCGGGGTCGAGGCTCTCGCGGCGCTGGTCGAAGTAAAGCGGCTCGACGTTGGCGCCGATCTTCAGCTTGCCGCTGTCCGGGGCCAGGGACCCTATGAGGATCTTCACCAGGGTCGACTTGCCGGCGCCGTTGGGCCCGATGATGCCCAGGCGGTCGCCGCGGCGGATGCGGGTGGAAAAATCCTTCAGGATGACCACCTCTCCTTCCGCCCCGCTGAAGCTCTTGGAGAGGGTCTCGGCCTCGACCACCATGTCGCCGCTGCGCCCGCTGCTGGCGGTCTCCAGCTTGGCGGTGCCGATCTGGTTCAGCCATTCGGCGCGTTCCCTGCGCAGGCCCTGCAGGCGGGCGAGGCGGCCCTGGTTGCGCTTGCGTCTTGCGGTGACGCCGCGCTGCAGCCAGCGCTCCTCGCGCACGATCTGGCGTTCCAGCTTGTGCTGCTGCTCGGCTTCCTGCTGGCGCAGCTCCTCGGCCCAGTCCTCGAAGTAGGCGAAGGACTTGTCGAGGCGCTGCAGCCTGCCACGGTCGAGCCACAGCGTGGTGTTGGTCAGCTGCGAGAGGAAGGTACGGTCGTGGCTGATCACCAGCAGGGCGCCGCGGAAGCGCTTCAGCTCGCCCTCCAGCCAGTCGATGGTCGGCAGGTCCAGATGGTTGGTCGGCTCGTCGAGCAGCAGCACCTCGGGGTCGGAGACCAGGCAGCGGGCCAGCGCCACGCGCCGGCCCTCGCCGCCGGAGAGCCCGCCCAGCTTGCGCGTCCCGTCCAGTTCCAGGCGCAGCAGCACCGCGTCGACGGCGTGGCGCGGCGCGTCCGGTCCGCCCGCCGGATCGCGGGTGACATAGGCGGCGATGGTCTCGTCGGAATCAAACTGCGGGTCCTGCGGCAGGTAGGCGACCTTTGTGCCCGGCTGCACGAAGCGTTCGCCGCCGTCCAGGTCCTGCAGACCGGCGATGATCTTCAGCAGGCTCGACTTGCCGGTGCCGTTGCGCCCCACCAGGCAGGCGCGCTCGCCGTTTGCCAGCGCCAGGTCGAGGCCGCTGAACAGCGTCGTCGCGCCAAAGGCCAGGCGCGCGTTCTTCAACGCGATGAGGGGAGGCGTGGCAGCCATGGTTACTTAATGCCGCGCAGCTTCTTGATTTCGTCGTAGGCGGCGTTGATGACCGCCAGCTTCTCGTTCGCCATGTCGACGAACTCCTGCGGCAGGCCCTGGGCGACCAGGCGGTCGGGATGGTTCTCCACCACCAGCTTGCGGTGGGCGTTGCGGATCTCCTGGTCGCCGGCCTCGCGGCTGACGCCGAGAATGCGGAAGGGGTCGCCTTTCTCTGCGCCGACGTTGGCGGCGCGGATGCGGTCCCAGTCCTGCGCGTCGAAACCGAAGATGACGGCGAGCTGTTCCAGGTAGGCCAGTTCTTCCTCGGCCACCCGGCCGTCGGCGCGGGCGATGTGGAACAATCCGCTCAGCAGTTCCTCCAGCACCGCCGGGTTGTCGGCGAACATGCGGGCCAGCTGCTTGGCATAGGGCTCGAAGCCGCCGGCGTCCTTGCGCGCCTGGTCGAAGACCCGCCCGACGTTCTTCATCTCGTCCTGGGGGATGTGGAAGACCTGCTTGAAGGCGTCCACCTCGTCGCGCGTCACCTGGCCGTCGGCCTTGGCGAGCTTGGCGCCCAGCACGATGACGCCGATGGTGAAGGCGATCTGCTTGGTGGCGTCATTGGCCTCGGGGCCGGTCGAGTCCTTGAACTTGTCGACGGCATGGCCGGCGATGGCGCCGATCAAGGCGCCAATCGGGCCGCCCAGCGCGAAGCCGGCGGCGCCACCGAGAATCTTGCCCCAAACGCTCATGTCGTCGCTGTCGTCGGAAAGGAGGGAGGAAAAGGTCGACGGCGGCAGAATGACGGCCCGCCCCCGGTGGCGTCAAGCCGCGCCCGCGCAAGGCTGCCCTGCGCGGGAAGGCCTGCTGCGCTCAGTTGAGGCCGATCCGCCCCAGCCCGGGCAGCTTGAAGGCCAGGTCCTTTGGGTCGACACCGAAGGTGAGGCCCAGCAGGTTCAACTCGAAGCCCTCCTCCAACGCCAGCATGCCGCCCAGAACGCCGTAGAGGGAGACCTGGTAGCCGGTGCCGCTGGGCGTGGCGGCGGCGAAGTCGCCGGGGGCCAGATAGTCCTTGCCGACGGCCGTCGGCGGCAGGTCGAGCTTCAGCGCCGGCACCTGGCGGGCGACGCTCGCGGTAAAGGTGTTGGAGTTGGGCCCCGGCCAGGTGCGGTAGAGCCCGGCGTAGGGATAGGCGGCGACCGCTGCCTCGATCTGCGGAATCGCCTCGGCGGCCGCGGCGCCGCGCAGTTCGGCATAGATCTGCGGCTCGGCGCCGAACCAGCGGCGGTCGGGCGGGCCTTCGCGGCGGGTCAGGCCGTTGCCGTCGCGCCAGTAGCGCCAGCCGATGACCTCGTAGGTCACGTAGGCGTCGGCCTTTTCCGGCTTCACCGCGATCCAGGTGTGCACGGCGAAGGCGCCGCGCCAATGGAAGGCCCGCGCGCCGTAGACCTGGACCACGGCTTCCGGCGTGCTGGCGGCCGGCGGCACGATGGCGGCGCTTTCCCGGCTCGCGGTGTACCAACTGCGCTCCAACGAAACCTCACCGGTCATGAGGGCCAGGGCCGGTCCGGCAAGAAGAACGCCGAGAATCAACACCATGCGCCGCAGATTGACGATTAGATAAGTCACAGAATCGGACCCGTATAACCCGTATAAGTAGTGTCGAACTGAATACTCAACCTAGATGCTCAATATGGCGCTGTTGTGGCGGAAATATACCGGCGGTTTTGCTCATATAAGGCTTTCTTAACGCTGTTCCGCCAAATTATCGCCCAATGGGACCGGACGGAGAGCCGGGTCTGGGACTTGGGGACAGAAGGGTTGGAAATGTCGGGCGACGTGGCTTCGGAAGCTAAAATTATAGAGGGTTTGGCGCGCGAGGCGGCCGGGCTTGGGGTCGAGATCGTTGATGTTGCGGGCAATATCGACGAGATCTCGACGCGGGTCGAGCAGCAGGCGCGCTCGTTTCGCGGACTGGTAGAAAACGCCGGCGAGGTGAACGACAGCAATCGGCGCATCGCCACCGCCGCCGGCCACGCGCGCGAGAAGGCGACCGAAACCGCCAGCAGCGTGCGCGAGTCCGAAAACACGGTGCGTAACGCCGTCAGCGACATCGTTGCGCTGGTCGAGGCCGTCTCCGTCATCGAGGGGCAGCTGACCGGCCTGCAGGAGGCGCTCAGCGAGGTCGCCCAGGTGGCCCAGGGTATCGACGCCATCGCCAAGCAGACCAACCTGCTGGCGCTGAACGCCACCATCGAGGCGGCGCGCGCCGGCGAGGCCGGCCGCGGCTTTGCCGTGGTGGCCGGCGAGGTGAAGGAACTGGCAACCCAGACCTCCAAGGCGACGGCACAGATCGACGAGACCCTGAAGCGGCTGACCGAGCAGGCCGACCAACTGATCAACCAGGGCAACGAGACCACCGGGCGGGCCGAGTCCGTGCGCAGCGGCACCCAGACCATCGGCGACGTGATGAGCGTCGTCGGCCAGGCGGTGACCGGCATCGAGGAAGACACCACGGCCATCGCCGAGAGCGCGGCGCGTATCGACCAGCAGTGCGGCACCTTCGTGACCACCCTGGAGGGCATGAACGAAGAGGTCGCGGTCTCCAGCAAGACCCTGGGTGAGGCGCGCGATCGGGTGAACCGCCTCATCGGCGTCAGCGAGAAGGTCATCCGCCTGACCGCGCAGTCATCCATGAATTCGCTGGACGGCCCCTTCATCAGCCAGGTGAAGGATGTGGCCGCCAAGGTCTCCGCCGCCTTCGAGCAGGCCATCGCCGATGGCCGCATCACCGAAGCGCAGCTTTTCGACCGCGACTACAAACCGATTCCGGGCAGCGATCCGGAGCAGCTCATGGCCGGCTGCGTCGCGCTGACCGACGAAGTCCTGCCGCCGATCCAGGAGCCGCTGCTCGACTTCGACGAGCGCGTCGTGTTCTGCGCCTCTGTCGACGTGAACGGCTTCCTGCCGACGCACAACTTGAAGTTCGGGCAGCCGCAGGGCGACGACCCTGTGTGGAACGCCGCCAACTGCCGCAACCGGCGCATCTTCGACGACCGCGTCGGCCTGGCCGCCGGCCAGAACACCGAGCCCTTCCTGCTGCAGACCTATCGCCGCGACATGGGCGGCGGCAACTTCGTCATGATGAAGGACGTCTCGGCGCCCATCATGGTCGGCGGCAAGCATTGGGGCGGCGTGCGCCTGGCCTACAAGGTCTGACGCTGCGTTTAGGTGTTTGGCCGCTTGCAGGATTCTTGCCCTGCGCTTGGCTATCGACCCATCACAAACAATCGCCTAAGGTCTCCGCGATTCCGGTCGGCGCCGACTCCCGGCGTCGCCTCCAACACACTGTCGATACGCGCGGAGGCAGCGATGCAGCTCTTCTATTCCCCCACGTCCCCCTATGCCCGCAAGTGCCGGGTGGTGGCGCGCGAGCGTGATCTCATGGCGGACGTAGAGGAGCTCGCCGTCGTCCCCAACGACGATCCACCGGAGCTGCAGCGCCGGAATCCCCTGGGCAAGGTGCCCTGTCTTGTGCTCGACGACGGCGCAGCGATCTTCGACAGCCCGGTGATCGCCGAGTATCTCGACGGCCTGGGCTCCGGCCCGGCGCTGATCCCGGCCGCCGGCCCGGCGCGCTTCAAGGTGCTGGTGGCCGCCGCCCTGGGCCAGGGCGTGACCGACGCCGCCTATCTGGCCACCGGCGAGTCACGCCGCCCGGCGGACAAGCGGTCGCAGGAGGTGGTCGACCGCTACCGCGCGGCGATGCTGCGCAGCGTCGACCACATGATGGATCATCTGAATGGGCTGCCGGGCGAGCTGACCATGGGCCACATCGCCTGCGGCACGGCGCTGGGTTACCTGGACCTGCGCCACGGCGACCTGAAGTGGCGCGACGGCCACGACTCGCTGGCGGCCTGGTTCGAGGAGTTCAACGCCCGCCCTTCGATGCAGGAGACCGCCCCGGCGTAATCCGCCGCGAGGTGAGTCGCCCCAAGGTGAGTCGCTCCAAGGTGAATCGGGGCGGCGCGAGGCCGAGGGCCGTCGCCATGCCGGCGGTGACCAGACCCGCACCCGCCAGGTCGCCGGCGCCGGGCACTTCGCCCAGCAGCGGCCAGGCCAGCAGCACGGCGATGGCCGGGACCAGGGTGGCGAAGACCGCGCCGCCGCCGGCCCCCAGCAGCGCCACCGCGCGGCTGTAGCAGACCAGCGCCAGCACCGCCGCGAAGAGACCCTGGAAGACCGCCTGGCCGGCGACCTCCGCCGGCGCGGCTTGAAGCAGCCGCGGTTCGGCGAAGACCAGGTAGGCCGGCAGGTAGAGCAGCAGCGAAAGTACCGAGACCAGGGCCGTGGCCTGCAGCGGCGCGGCGCCCCAGGCGCGCGCGGCCACCGTGTAGCCGGCCCACAGCAGGCCGCCGGCGGCGAAGAGCAGCTGCCCCTTCCATTGTCCCGGCTGGGTATCGAGCAGGTTCTGGCCGCCGATCAGCGCGATGCCGGCCAGGATGACGGCGATGCCGAGGAGGCGCCGGCGCGGCGGGCGGTCGCCCAGCAGCAACCAGCCGCCCAGGGTGGAGCAGGCCAGCATGCAACTGGGCGTGATGATGCCGCCCTGTCCCGCCGGGGCGTAAGCCAGGCCGCCGGCGGTCACCAGCACGTAGGGCGCACCGGCCCCGGCGGCCAGCACCAGGGCGCGCGGCCAGCCGAGCCCGCCGGTGCCGTGACGCAGCACCAGCGGCAGCAGGACCAGGCCGGCGACGCCGAAGCGCAGGGCGGCGAGGTCGGCGGCGGCCAGGGTCTCGGCCTGGATGCCGATGGCCGAGACCACCGGCCAGGCGCCCCAGATCAGCGCGGCGGCGAGGCCGTAGAGCACGGCGGCGGAACGGCCCTGTTCCGGCGCGGGGAGGGAGAGGGACGACATGGCCTGGTCCTCGTTGTGTTTCGGGGAAAACCGACGATAGGCCGAAGGGGGTGTCGCGATACTGCGTTATGTGCCGGGTCAAGCAGAAATTAATCGTGAAAACGCAAAAACGAGCCGATAAACTGCAGATATGGATGAATTAGATCAGTATGACGTCGCGTTGCTCGACGCTTTGCAGCAGGACAACCGCCAGACCTCCGAGATGCTGGCCATCGCCGTGGGCCTGTCGCCGACGGCCTGTCAGCGCCGCATGAAGCGGCTGCGCGAGGCGGGTTACATTGCCGCCGACGTTTCGGTGCTGGACCCGGCGAAGGTCGGCCGGCGGATCACCTTCATCGTGCAGGTCGATCTCGCCCGCGGCCGGGCCGACATCGTCGACGGCTTCAAGCGGGACATGCAGAAGATCCCGGAGGTGCAGCAGTGCTACTACGTCACCGGCGAATGCGATTTCGTCCTGGTCGTCGTTGCCGAGGATCTCGCCCACTATGAGCAGCTCACCCGGCGTCTCTTCTACGGCAACAACGTCATCCGGAAGTTCCACACCCAGGTTGTCATGGACAGCGTGAAACTGGGCCTTACAATTCCCCTCTAGGTTTAGACCTCTGGAGGGGGCATGCAGGTCTTGTTTTTCGTTGCGCTGCTCCTTCCGCTCGGCCTCTGGCTGCTTTGGCGAGGCTGGTCGGAAGGCGTCTGGATCAACCTTGCAATCGGTGGAACCTTCCTTTTCGTGGCCGCGGTTGTCTTTGCGGCGCTCTACTACTCTTCCCGAACCAGCCGCCGCCGTCATCGGCGCAAGCTGGCGGAAGGCACGGCAGCGGAGGTGGACTTGCCGCTTGGCGTCGGCGCGAGGCGCCGCTTCGACCGGAAGGCGCAGCCTGGAGACGACAATGCTTCCTCCGTCGATCCCATTGACGCCGACGGGGGCGGCTTATCCGACATAGACGTCGGAGGCTTCGATTGATGGAGGCTTTGCCGACCTGGCTCCTGGTGCTGCTCGGTATGGTCCCGGTGCTCTGGACGGCGTTCTGCGTTTTGAAGGCGCAGTTCGGGCTCGAATGCGGTTGGGCCTGCAGTGCCACCATTCTGTCGGCCGATGCTGTTGCGATTGCCTGGCTTCTTCTGGAGGGTCGGGAATTCGCGAACGGCGCGCAGCTCGCTTTTGCCTGGCTGTGCCTCTTTACCGTCAACGTCGGACTCGGCGTCGGCTGGCTCATCGGGCACCTGAAGCGCAAGCGCCGCCGTGCCGCCGAAGGGCCGCAAGAGACGCGATGAAGGGAATGCTCAGATGACGTCCTGGCTCGTCTTCCTCGTCCTCGAAGCCCTCGGCCTGCTGCTGCTGTGGTACGGCGCGCGCAGCGATGCGGAGGTGCAATTCGCCCTGGGCATCGTGCTGGTCTTTTCCGTCACGGCGCTGGTTCTGTTCCGGCTTCTGGTCAGGTTCCTGGCCCGCCGGCGCAGCGGCAAGACCGTGTCGAAGCGCAAGGGAGCCATGCTCGACGTTCCCGGAGCACTGGCGCTTTCGGCGGCCGATTCGGTCCGCGTCGGGGGAGCTGACAGAAAGGGCGAGGCCGCCTTCGACGGCACGAGCGGCGCGGAAATCGACATCGGCGACGGTTGAGCGCCGGCAGGGCGGAAGGGGTTTGGAATAGGCCGCCCGGCGTCTACAATCGCCCGGCCGCCTCCTTGCCGGGACACGACCCATGTATCAGGCCTTCATGGAGAACGCCGATTTCGTTCTCGGCCCGGGCTCGATGTACGAGCGCCTGCGCCGCGGCGGGGCGGCCGGGCTGGATCCCCACATCTTTCACGCCAGCCTGATCTACGACGAGCGTTCCCGCGCGGTCCTGGAAGGCGTCTGCCGGGAGTACCTGGACATCGCCCAGCGCCATGGCCTGCCCATGGCCACGACCTCGCCGACCTGGCGGGCGAACGCTGAGCGCGTGGCGCGCTCCGGCTGCGCGGACCGGGCCGTCAACCGCGATAGCCTGCGTTTCATGCGGGAACTGCGCGACTCCTACGGCCCCGGTGCCGCGCCCATCGTGATCGGCGGGACGACCGGGCCCAAGGGGGATGCCTACCTGCCGGCGGCAGCGCCGGGGACCGGGGAAGCCGAAAGCTTCCATCGCCCGCAGGTCGAGGAACTGGCCGACAGCGGCGCCGACTTCCTGGTGGCCAAGACGCTGCCCGCTTTTCCCGAGGCCCTCGGCATCGCGCGCTGCATGGCCGCCACGGAGGTGCCCTACGTGTTGAGCTTCGTGGTGCGGCCTGAAGGCACGCTGCTGGACGGCACGCCTCTCGACGAAGCCATCGCGCGCATCGACAACGAGACGCCCCGCGCGCCGGCCCACTACAACGTCAACTGCGTCCATGCCTCGGTCTTCGCCGCGGCCATTGCGGCGACCCGGGACCGCCGTCCGGAAGCCGCCGCGCGCATCCTGGGTCTCGACGCCAACACCTCGGCCAAGACGCCGGAGGAACTGGAAGGCCTGACGGAGCTGGACACGGAGGCCCCGGAGGATTTCGGCCGCAATGTCTGGGACCTGAGCAAAACCTGCGGAACGGTCTACCTAGGCGGCTGCTGCGGCTCCGGCACCGCGCACATCGAGGCCCTGGCCCTGCGGGGCAAGGCGGACGCCTGAGCCCTTGGGGGCCGGCGGAGCGGTCATATTCTGAGATAACGTTGACAATTTATCGATAAAGTGTCTTTGTAATGGGGCGCGGAAACGTGCTCTTTGGAACAAAGGCGTGGAAAAATGGACGGCGACAACAGGCAACCCGCTTGGCAATTCTGGATCGACCGGGGCGGCACCTTCACCGACGTGGTGGCCCGCAAGCCCGACGGCGAACTGGTGACCCACAAGCTGCTGTCCGAGAATCCGGAGCAGTACAAGGACGCCGCCGTGCAGGGCGTGCGCACGCTGCTGGGCCTCAAGCAGCACGACGCCCTGCCGCCGGGCGCCGTCGAGGCGGTGAAGATGGGCACCACGGTGGCCACCAACGCGCTGCTGGAGCGCAAGGGCGACCGCACCCTCTTCGTCACCACCGAGGGTTTCGGCGACGTGCTGCGCATCGGCTACCAGAACCGCCCGCGCCTCTTCGACCGCCACATCGTGCTGCCGGAAATGCTCTACGAGCGCTCGGTGGAAGTTTCCGAACGGATCAGCGCCGAGGGCGAGGTCATCACGCCGCTGGACGAGGACGCCGCGCGTGCGGCCATGAAAAGCGCCTATGACGACGGCATCCGCGCCGTGGCCATCGCCTTCATGCACGGCTACCGCTTTCCCGACCACGAGAAGAGCGTCGCGGCCATCGCCCGCGACATCGGCTTCACCCAGGTCTCGGTGAGCCACGAGGTCAGCCCGCTGATGAAGCTGGTCAGCCGCGGCGATACGACGGTCGTGGACGCCTACCTCTCGCCCATCCTGCGCCGCTACGTCGACCAGGTGGCCGAGCAGCTGGATGCGGACGTCGAACACGGACCGCGCCTCATGTTCATGCAGTCCAACGGCGGCCTCACCGACGCGCGCCTCTTCCAGGGCAAGGACGCCATCCTCTCCGGCCCGGCCGGCGGCGTCGTCGGCATGGTGCGCACCGCGCACATGGGCGGCTTCGGCAAGCTCATCGGCTTCGACATGGGCGGCACCTCGACAGACGTGTCGCACTACGACGGCGAGTACGAGCGCACTTTCGACACCCTGGTGGCGGGCGTGCGCATGCGCGCGCCGATGATGCACATCCACACCGTGGCGGCCGGCGGCGGCTCCATTCTGCACTTCGACGGCGCCAGGTTCAGGGTGGGCCCGGACTCCGCCGGCGCCGATCCCGGCCCGGCCTGCTACCGTCGCGGCGGCCCCCTGGCGGTCACCGACTGCAACGTCATGCTGGGCAAGATTCAGCCGGAACAGTTCCCCAAGGTCTTCGGTTCCAATGCCGACCAGCCGCTGGACGCCGCCGTGGTGCGGGAGAAGTTCGAGGCCCTGGCCCGGGACATCGCCGAGGCGACCGGCAAGCCGCTGCAGAGCCCGGAGGAGGTGGCCGAGGGCTTCCTGCGCATCGCCGTGGAGAACATGGCCAACGCCATCAAGAAGATCTCGGTGCAGCGCGGCTACGACGTCACCGAATACACCCTCAACTGCTTCGGCGGCGCCGGCGGGCAGCACGCCTGCCTGGTGGCCGACGCCCTGGGCATGACCAAGGTCTTCCTGCACCCCTTCGCCGGCGTGCTCTCGGCCTACGGCATGGGCCTCGCCGACGTGCGGGCGCTGCGCGAGCAGCAGGTCGAGGTGCCCTTCAATGTCGAGGCGCCGGTGGTGATGGAGGAGGCCTACAAGGCTCTGGCCGCCGAGGCCGAGGCGGAGGTGCTGGACCAGGGCGTCCACCCCGACCGCATCAAGCTGGTGAAGAAGGCGCAGCTGCGCTACGAGGGCACCGACAGCCCGCTGCCGGTCGACTTCGGCGAACTGGCGGCGATGCAGGAAGCCTTCGAGGCGGCGCACAAGCAGCGCTTCGGCTTCATCGCGAGCGAACGGAAACTGGTGGTGGAGGCCGTCTCCGTGGAGGTCATCGGCTCCACCGAGGAAGTCGCCGACCCCGAGCGCGAGGTGCCGGCCGGCGCGACCGAGGCCGAACCGCTGACCCGCGTCGCCATGCACTCCGGCGGCGGCGCCCACGACACGCCGCTCTACGACCGCGACGCGCTGCTGCCCGGCCAGAAGGTCGACGGCCCCGCCGTCATCGTCGAGTCCACCGGCACCACGGTGGTGGAGCCGGGCTGGCAGGCCGAGTTGACGAAGCGCGGCCACCTGGTGCTGACCCGCGTGGTGCCGCGGCCCAAGACCGAGGCCGTGGGTACCGAGGCCGACCCGGTGATGCTGGAGGTCTTCAACAACCTCTTCATGAACATCGCCGAGCAGATGGGCGCGACGCTGGCCAACACCGCCTATTCGGTGAACATCAAGGAGCGCCTGGACTTCTCCTGCGCGATCTTCGACCCCGAAGGCAACCTGGTCGCCAACGCGCCGCACATGCCGGTCCACCTCGGCTCCATGGGCGAGTCGATCAAGACGGTGATCCGCGAGAACGCCGGCACCATGAAGCCGGGCAACGTCTATGCCCTGAACGCGCCCTATAACGGCGGCACCCACCTGCCCGACGTGACGGTCATCACGCCGGTCTTCGACGACGCCGGCGAGGAACTGCTGTTCTACGTCGGCTCGCGCGGCCACCACGCCGACATCGGCGGGCGCACGCCGGGCTCGGCGCCGCCGGACTCGACGCGCATCGAGGAAGAAGGCGTCCTCATCGACAACTTCCTGCTGGTCGAGGAAGGCCGCTTCCGCGAGCAGGAGACCCTGGAGCTCCTGACCTCCGGGCAATACCCCTGCCGCAATCCGCAGCAGAACATGGCCGACCTCTCCGCACAGATCGCCGCCAACGAGACCGGCGTTCAGGAAGTGCGCAAGATGCTGGCCCACTTCGGCCTCGACGTGGTGCAGGCCTACATGCGCCACGTGCAGGACAACGCCGAGGAATCGGTGCGCCGGGTGCTGGACGTGCTGAAGGACGGTCACTTCACCTATCCTCTGGACAACGGCAGCCGGATCCAGGTGAAGATCACCGTCGACAAGGCCAAGCGCGAGGCGCTCATCGACTTCACCGGCACCTCGCCGCAGGACAAGGGCAACTACAACGCCCCGACGGCGGTCTGCAAGGCGGCGGTGCTCTATGTCTTCCGCACCCTGGTGGAAGACGAGATCCCGCTGAACGAAGGCTGCCTCAAGCCTCTGAAGCTGAAGATCCCGGAACGCTCCATGATCAGCCCCGAGTACCCGGCGGCGGTCATCTCCGGCAACACCGAGGTCTCCCAGTGTATCACCGACGCACTCTACGGCGCGCTGGGCGTGCTGGCCTCGGCCCAGGGCACCATGAACAACTTCGTCTACGGCAACGACCGCTACCAGAACTACGAGACCATCTGCGGCGGCACCGGCGCCGGGCCGGACCACGACGGCACCTCCGCCGTGCACTCGCACATGACCAACACCCGCATGACCGACCCGGAAGTGCTGGAGTGGCGCTTCCCGGTGCGCCTGGAGGCCTTCCGCATCCGCCACGGCTCGGGCGGCGGCGGCAAGCACCGCGGCGGCGACGGCGTGGTCCGCCGCATGCGCTTCCTGGAGCCCATGACCGCGACCATCCTGTCGCTTCACCGCACCACCGACCCCTACGGCCTGGAGGGCGGCGAAGCGGGCCGGCGCGGGCGCAACACCGTCGAGCGGACCGACGGCTCCTTCGTCGAGCTGAAGGGCAGCGACGAGATCGAGATGGGCGCCGGCGACGTCTTCGTCATCGAGACTCCCGGCGGTGGCGGCTACGGTAAGACCGAAGACCAGCGGGAGGCGGCGGAATGAGCGACGTGAAGGACACTGCCCAGAAGGAGGCAGGCCGCAAGGAAGGCGGCAAGCGCTCCATCGTCTCCTCGGCGCATCTGGTCTCCGAGCGCGCGGCGGAGACCAGCGCCTTCGAGTACGGCCTCTACATCGCCTCCAACGCCTTCAACCGCTGGATCCAGCGCTGCATGTCGGCGGCCGGCTACCCGGACTTGAGCGCTCTGGACGTCATGGTGCTGCACACGGTGAACCACCGCGCCAAGGACAAGAAGCTGGCCGACATCTGCTTCGTCCTCAACATCGAGGACAGCCACACGGTGAACTACGCCCTGAAGAAGCTGACGCGCCTGGGCCTCGTCGCCGGCGACAAGCGCGGCAAGGAGATCTTCTACGCCACGACCAAGGACGGGCAGGCGGCCTGCGCGACCTACCGCGAAGTTCGTGAAGATTGTCTGGTCAGCGCCTTTTCCGCCTTCGGCGGCGATAAGGCGGGGGAGCTCAACGAGCAGATCGGCGAGGCCGCCGACCTGCTGCGCGCCCTCTCCGGCCTCTACGACCAGGCGGCCAGGTCGGCGTCGAGTCTCTAGAGCGTTGCAGCAACTAAGGCTTGTTTTCCAGGCGGCGAAGGTGCTCGGCGGCGGCACGATTTCCTTGCTCCGCCGCGAGCCGAAACCACCGTGCCGCCTCCTGTTTGTCGGCGGGTGCGCCCAAACCGGCCGCGCACATGACGCCAAGTATGTTCTGTGCGGACGAATCTCCAAGATTCGCCGCATGGCGCGCCACCTGCCGGGCCTTCCGGTAGTCTGTCGGAACACCTGTGCCGGTCATGTACAGGAATGCCAGGGCCGCATAAGCATTGAGATACTCGAGATCCACGGCGGCCTGGATCAGCTCCGCGGCGCGGTCGTCCCGGCCGGTCCTCAAGTAGGCCGTCCCCAGTGAGAGCATGAGTTCCTTTTCCCCGGGACTTGCGGCCAAGGCCTTTTCGCAGAGTTCCAGTGTCGCCTCGGAGAATGCCGCCCCGGGCGCGGCGCCGCCCTCCTGGAAGAGTTGATCATTGCACTCGGCCAGCAGTTTTTCCGCATCCTGCACCGTGGCCGAGCAGCCGACCATCGCAACCAGCAGGCCGCCAGCCAGAATGACGGTTGTTTGAATACCTTTCATTCTGTCCTGATCCCCCGCGAAGTCCTGTTGCGCCTCTGCGGTGGGCAATCTACCTTTAATTGTGGTGTGACACCAAGTGGGAGAGCGCTGGCGATGAAGTCTGCGGGAGTGGGATGCCTGGCCTTGGCCCTGGCCGGCCTGGCCGCGGGCTGCAGCGGCACCACGGATCAGGCCGCCGAGACCCGCCTGGAGTGCGAGGTCAATGGCCGCGTCTACTTCGTCTCCCATCCCTGGTCCTGCCTGCGCCAGGGCGGCCGCGTCGCCGAGGTGCCGGCCGAGCCTTCCCCCTGGATCAGCGAGGCCGTCAGGGTCGGCTGGCAGGGGCGCGGCGACATCAAGAGCGGGCGGGCCTACTACAACCGCGCCGGCGCCGAAGGCGGCCTGCGCCTCACCCTGCCCGAGGTGAACGACGAGTGCCAGGGCAGCTACGTCCTGCAGACGCCGACCGACGCCGACTGGACCGCCACCTGCGACAGCGGCCTGCGGATCGAGGCGCGGCTCTTTCTCAATGAAGGCGGCATCGCCATCAGCGCCTTTGGCAAGGACGGCGAAGGCCGCACCTTCGGCTTCTATCCGAAAGCCGCCGAGGGCTGAGGCCGGCGCGCTAGACCGGCTCCAGGTCTTCCGCCCTGGGGCCGCGGCCCTGCTGGCGGCGGAAAGACCAGTAGACCGCCAGCAGGACCCCCTGGAAGAGCCCGATCAGCAGCAGCATGAACCCGAGAAGCGCATAGAAGACGACGGGCACCCAGAGGCCGGCGGCCAGCAGCAGCGCGCCCAGGGGGACGGCAAAGACCGCGATTGCCAGGGCGCGCAGCGGCTTGAAGGACTTCGCGACCATGTAGCCCAGCAGCCGCCGCCGCAGGTAGGCGCCGCGCGCGGTCCGGCGGGCGCCGGGGAAGCGTTCCTGCACGGCCTGCGCATAGCGCCGCGCGAGGACGTAGCTGTAGGTCACGATGAAGACGAAGGGGACGAACCATGCGACCGGGAGCCACTGGCGGACGGTCTGCCCATAGGCGCTGTCTTCGAAAAAGGAAAAGGTGAAGGAAACGACGTTACCGCCGACGATCACGCAGACGAGCGTCGTGAAGACCGCGAGCACCAGGCGCCCTTCGCGCTTCATCTCCGGGCTGAGCAGGCTGCGGTCCAGCAGCGAGCGGTACCGTTCGAACTGCCACTCGTCGAGCCGGTAGCCGGCGAAGGGAAAGCCCAGGGGGAAGACCAGCCCGCCGCCCTCGCGGAAGGGCACCGTCATGCTGAGCAGCATGAGCTGAAGGCTCTTCTCCTCGCGCGACAGCCGGGTCGGGGGCTTGTTGGTCTCTTCGCTCATACCTGGAGTCGTTTGCTTCCCTGTCGTTTGTGCGCAGGAGTTTAGCGGCATTCCGGTCCGCGGGGGAAGGCGTTAGGATGACGCATGCGCGCAGACGGCAAGCCCACCCTGGGCGTCCTCATGCTGAAGACGGGCTTTCCGCGTCCGCCGGGACCGTGTATCTCGCCTTCGCCCCTGGCCCTTGCCCGCGCCAGGTTGACCGCGTCGCCGGCCGACGCCGGTGGAGGATGAGGGAGGCCGCCTAAATCGTAACCATCCGGCGAGCGCCGCGGTTCAAGCAATCGCCGTCGCTAAGCAATAGATCCCCTTCATCAAATGGGCGCAACCGGGGCCATAGAGACTTCCGATGAGGCCCAGGCGAATACGGCACAGTGTGCTTGGCAAGTGTAGCGGCCTAATGAGCTGCCCACCCAGCGGAGATCACCACAGCACGGGCAGCGGCGCGCCAAATGTGGTCTTAGAGGCCGTTAGAGAACGTGCAGATCATCAATCTCCACAAGCACTTTCCCATTATCCTCCTTGATCGACAGCGCCAGCGTGAGATCGCTCCGCCCTTCCTCTCGTGTCCATAAGGGCAGATCCACTGCCCACTTGCTCGCCTCACCTTCAATTGGATAGCAGTCGGCGCTATCAAACGCATCATCAGGCAAGGGTACCAACTTGCCACCATACTCGCTAAGCGCTCTACTTAGCTCGGCAGCCGTCAACCGCCCGATGCGGCCATCGAGTTCTAGACGCTCAAACTCACCGCGCATTAAGACGTCAACCAGCTCTAATATTGCAGGCTGCAATTTTACGTCTACAGGCATCGTTACCTCTTTCGGTTCGTATCACTCCGGTGAGCCCGGTGAGCGCCGCGGCTCAGGCTGCCTGAACGGACTCCCGGGCGGCCTTCCAGTTCCATGGCAGGAGTTCATGGAGGCGGGCCTGGGGCATCTCGGCGATGCGGGCCAGCACATCGGCGAGCCAGGCTTGCGGATCGACATCGTTCATCTTGGCGGTGACAATCAGGGTGTACATCACCGCCGCGCGCTGGCCGCCGCGATCCGAGCCCGCGAACAGCCACGAGCGTCTGCCGAGAGCCAGACCGCGCAATGCGCGTTCGGCCGCATTGTTGGTCAGGCAGATGCGCCCGTCCTCGAGGAACCGGGCAAAGCCGTCCCAGCGCTTGAGCATGTAGTCCATGGCCTTGGCAACATCGGCATGGCGCGACAGGGCGGCGCGATGCTCGCGCATCCAGCTCTCCAGATCCTCGACCAGGGGCCGCACCTGCGCCTGACGGACGGCCAGGCGTTCCTCCGGGCTCAGCCCGTTGATGGCACGCTCGACATCGAATACCTCGTCGATCCGCGTCACCGCCTCCAGGGCAAGCGGCGAGATCGGCGGCGCGCGCTTGCCCCGGCGTCCCTTCTTGGCGATGTCGGCCAGCTCGTAGAACTTGCGCCGCCCGTGGCTCCAGCAGAACGCCGGCGTAACGGCGCCGGAGGGACGTCCCGCCTCGTAGAGCCGGTTGTAGCCGCTGTAGGCATCGGCCTGGAGGATGCCGGAGAAGATTGCGAGGTGCGCGACGGGGTGGTCGCCCGACCTGTCCCTGGAGTAGTGGAACAGTGCCGCCGGCCGGTCGCCGCCGAACGGCGCATCGTCGCGGACGTAGACCCAGATCCGACCGGTGTCGGTCTTACCCTTAGCCAGCACCGGCACCGGGGTGTCGTCGCCGTGCAGGCGCGCGCCCGTCAGGGCGTGCCCGGCGATGAGATCGTGCAGCGGCTTAAGAGCGTGGGCGCAGGCGCCGACCTGGTCGGCCAGGGTCGACAGGCTGAGCTCGACGCCCTCGCGGGCGTAGCGCTCGCTCTGGCGATTGAGCGGCTGGTGCTGGCCGAACTTCTCGAACAGGATCATCGCCAGCAGGCTGGGGCCGGCCCAGGCGCGCGGCACGACGTGGAACGGCGCCGGTGGCTGGCTGATGTGCGTGCAGCAGCGGCAGGCGAGCTTCTCGCGCACCGTCTGGATCACTTTCCACTGCCGCGGAATCACCTCCAGCGTCTCGGTGACCGTCTCTCCCAGCTTGGACAGGCGGTCCGAGCCGCAGGCCTCGCAGGTCTGCGGCGCCGGAATGACCACGCGCTCGCGCGGCAGGTGCTCGGGAAAGGGCTTGCGCGCCGGCCTCTTGCGCTCGAACGCCGCGACCCGCGTGGTCCTGGCGGCGGCCCGCTCGGCGGCGAGTTCGTCCTCGCTGGCCGTTGCCTCCAGCTCCTCGAGCTCCAGCTCCAGCTGGTCCAGCAGCCGCGCCTTGCGCTCGGAGCGCTGGCCATAGAGCTCGCGGCGCAGTTTCTCGATCTGCAGCTTCAAGCCGGCGATCAGCGCCTCGGTGCCGGAGGCCTGCGCCGTGAGGCGGGCGACCTGCGCCTCCGCCGCCGCGGCCCGTGCCTCGGCCTCCGCCAGGGCGGCGCGCAGTGCGGCGATGTCCTCCGGGGCAGCTGTCATGGCCACGATTCTAGCCAAAACCGCAAGGCTGTGGCGGATTTCCGCCTGTCAATCGACCGATTGAGTCAATTGGTCGCAGATGGCCGACCGGCTTGCCTTAGCCCGCCGAGGCCGGCCGCCAGGTACGGCGCGGGTTGCGCCAGTCGATGCCGTCGAGCAGATAGCCGAGCTGTGCCGCCGAGATCGCGACGGCCCCGCTGGCCGGTGAGGGCCAGATGAAACGGCCATGCTCCAGCCGCTTGGCGTAGAGCGACAGGCCGATGCCATCATGCCAGAGGACCTTGATCAGATTGCCGCGCCGGCCGCGAAAGACGAAAAGATCACCCGCGTGTGGGTCACGTCCCAGGCCCTCCTGGATTTGCAGCGTCAGCCCGTTCATGCCCCGGCGCATGTCGGTCACCCCGCCGGCCAGCCAGACCCGCACGCCAGCGGGGACCGCGATCGTCATCGCCCCTCCAGCACTGCGAGCACCCGCGCCAGTGCGCCAGGATCGACGTCCGGGCCGACAATCACAGACCGGCCGTCGCCCACGACAATCTCCATGCGGCCGCTTGATGCAGCCTCCCGGGCCGGCGGGTCCGGTTCCTCCGGCACGACCATAGCCGGCACGAACACCGAGGCCTGGCCGCCATCAAGCCGCCCCTCGCGATAGGCCTTGCGCCAGCGGAACAGCAGCGTCCTCGAAATCCCGTGGCGCCGCGCCGTCGCCGACGCCAGGCGGCGCCCGCTCAGGCTCTCCTCGACAATCCGCACCTTCTCGGCATCGCTCCATCGCCGACGCCGACCGGTGTTCACCACTTCCAGCCGGCCAATCAAGCCACCGTCGCTATCCATATCCATAGCGACAGTGCACTACGAAAACGACGTCCCGTCACCGTCCCAAGCCGCGGCGCTCACCGGAGGGATACCCTAAATCGGTGTCAAATCTTCTTCTGTGGGGCCACGGCCGTGTTTGCGGCGGAAGGACCAGTAGATCGTCACCAGGATGGTCCGCCAAGCCGCAAAGGCGAGAAGAGGCAGCACGAAGAAAAGGGTGAGCGGAAAAGGCATTCCAGAGGCAAACGCGACCTTCGTGAGATAGAAAGCCGCGGCGGCTGGCAGCAGGGCCAGGAGCAACTGTGCGATTGGCTTCAAGTTCTGAGCCACGACAACGCCCAGATATCTTCTGTGGAGATGGGCGAAGCGGCTCACCCTCGGTGCCGGCCGGAATTCCCGCGCGAAGGCCATACCCCGATTGTTCAGAAGGACGATGGCCGCGAGAAATCCGATGAAGACCGCGGCGATGCCGAGGAGAGGAAGCTGAGCGTCCAGTTCCGAGTGGAACAAGGGCGCCTTTCTGAGGAAATTCGCGGCGGCAAAGCCGAACATCAGGCCGAAAAGACCGAGGAAGACGATCACCCATATCCATCGCCTTAGCCGCCGGCCGGCTTTGCCAGTCAAGGCGGACTCGAGCCCGGCGCGATAGCGCTCGAACTGCTGGGCATCAAGGCGATAGCCCCGGCCGGGGAAGCCCCCAGGAAAGACGACAGCGCCGCCTTCGCGTAGGGGCACCGTGGTGCTGCGCAGTAAGATTTCCAGAGCCCGTGCGTATCGCGCATCGATGCCAACTGCTGCAGTAGATTCATTCATACCCGAAGTCGCTTCTAGTCCGCCTGCATACACGCAGGAGTTTAGCGGCATTCCGGTCCGCGGGGGAAGGCGTTAGGATGACGCATGCGCGCAGACGGCAAGCCCACCCTGGGCGTCCTCATGCTGAAGACGGGCTTTCCGCGTCCGCCGGGCGACGTCGGCAACCCGCAGACCTGGTCCGTGCCCAGCCTCTATCAGGTGGTCGAGCCCGCCGATGTGGCCGCTGTGGTGCGCAGTGGACCTCTGCCCGAGGGCCTGGTCGAGGCCTTCGCCGCGGCCGGGCGGGACCTGGTGGCCGAAGGCGCCGACCTCATCACCACCTCCTGCGGCTTCCTGGTGACGGCGCAGGACGCCTTGCAGGCGGCGCTGCCGGTGCCGGTGGTGACCTCCAGCCTGCTGCAGGTTCCGGACGTGCAGGCCGGCCTACCGCCAGGTGCGCGGGTCGGCGTCATCACCATCGATGCGCGCCGCCTCTCGCCCGCGCACTTGGCCGCCGCCAGGGCCCCGGCCGATACGCCGCTCGCGGGACTGGAGGAGGGCGGTGAGCTGCACCGGGTGATCACCCGGGACCTCGCGGTGCTGGACCCGGCGGCGGCGGAGTCCGACGTGCTGGCCGCCGGGCGCGCCCTGCAGGCCGCGCAGCCGGAGCTGGGCGCCGTGGTGCTGGAGTGCACCAACCTGCCGCCCTACCGCGCGGCCCTGTCCCGGGCCCTCGGCCTGCCGGTCCATGACCTGGTCACCCTTGTAGAGGGGCGGCTTGCCGCCCTCAGAAACCCCGCGGGAGGGTCAGAACGAAAACGTTGATAATTTATCGATAAAATGTCATTGTGTTGCGTCAGTTGCCTGCCGGCGGGCGCCGCGCCTAAAGTTGAGCCCTTGAAGGGCGCAATGGCGCGGCCTCTCATGCAGGACCTGGCCTGAAGGCTTATTGGGAAAACTCTGCGGGCACCAAAGTCCCGCCGAAGGCCAAACAGGGAGACAATATAATGAACACGTTCCTTAAATCCCTTGGCGGGATTGCTTCGGTCGTTGCGCTGGGCCTCGCGGCCACGTCCGCGGCGGCCGCCGAGAAGTGGGATATGCCGCTGGCCTATTCCGCCAGCAACTACCACTCCGAAAACGCGGCGCAGTTCGCCGAGGATGTCACCAAGGCTTCCGGCGGTGAGCTGGAAATCGTCGCTCACCCCGGCGGCTCGCTGTTCGGCGGCGGGGAGATCTACCGCGCCGTGCGCACCGGCCAGGCGCCGATCGGCGAACGCCTGATCTCGGCTCTCGGCAACGAGAACCCGCTGTTCGAGGTCGACGCCCTGCCGTTCCTCGCCACCAGCTTCGACGATTCCTGGAAGCTCTATAAGGCCTCCAAGCCGCAGCTCGAGAAGACCCTCGACGAGGCCGGCCTGATGCTGCTCTACACCGTGCCCTGGCCGCCGCAGGGTCTCTACAACAAGAACCCGGTGAACTCGGCCGCCGACATGAAGGGCGTGAAGTTCCGCGCCTACAACGCGGCGACCTCGCGGCTGGCCGAACTGATGGGCGCGGTGCCGACCAAGATCGAGGCGGCGGAGCTGACGCAGGCCTTCGCGACCGGCGTCGCCGATTCCATGATCTCCTCCGGTTCGACCGGCTACGACCGCAAGATCTGGGAGCATGTGAAGTACTGGTACGACGTCCAGGCCTGGCTGCCGAAGAACATGGTGGTGGTCAACAAGGCGGCCTGGGAAGGCCTTGATGCGAAGCTGCAGAAGGTCGTGCTGGATGCCGCCGCCGCCGCCGAGGAGCGGGGCTGGAACAAGGCCCGCGAGCTTTCCGACTGGTACAAGGAGCAGCTGGCCGCCGAGGGCATGGTCATCGAAGCGCCGAGCGCCAAGCTGAAAGCCGACTTCGAGCAGATCGGCGCCACCATGACCGAGGAATGGCTGGAACGCGCCGGCGACAGCGGCAAGTCGGTCATCGACGCCTACAAGGCGATGTAAGGTCTGAGAAGGAGCTGCGGCCGGTGACGGGATCACCGGCCGCTCTCTTCTTCGGGGAAAGCGACAGAAGATGCGCGCCGCGCTCGACCGGCTCTACCTGGCCGCGGGGGCACTCGCCGGCCTCGGCCTGATCTCCATCGCGGTGCTGGTGCTGCTGTCCATCATCACCCGCCTGCTGGGCCTCTACGTGCCGGGCCTGACGGTCTACGCCGGCTACGCCATGGCGACCTCGTCCTTCCTGGCCCTGGCCTACACCTTCGGCAAGGGCGGGCATATCCGCGTCGCCCTTTTCATCGACAAATTCTCCGGTCCCCGCCGCCGCGCGGCGGAACTCTGGTGCCTCGCCGTGGGCACCTTCCTCGCCGGCTATCTCGCCTGGTACTCGGTGAAGATGGTGCGTGTCTCCCACACGTTGGGCGACGTCAGCGAGGGCGCCGACGCGACGCCGCTGTGGGTTCCGCAGATTGGCATGGCGCTGGGCTCGGTGCTGCTGGCCGTCGCCCTGGCTGACCGCCTGATCGCGGTGGCACGGGGCGCGCCGCTGGACCACAAGAAAGCCGCGCCGGAAGAAGCGCCGCCCGAAGACGTGGTGGGTTGATGGAAAACCTGCTGCTCACCGTCCTCTTTCTCGCCGTGCTGTTCTTCCTGCTGGGCAGCGGCGTCTGGGTCGGCCTGTCGCTGCTCGGCGTGGCGCTGGTCGGCATGGAGCTCTTCACCAGCCGCCCGGCCGGCGACGCCATGGCGACGACGATCTGGAGCGCGTCCTCGTCCTGGACGCTGACCGCCCTGCCGCTGTTCATCTGGATGGGCGAGATCCTGTTCCGGACGCGATTGTCGGAGGATCTCTTCAAGGGCCTCTCGCCCTGGCTGGGCGGTTTGCCGGGACGGCTGCTGCACGTGAACGTGGCCGGTTGCGCGCTCTTCGCCGCCATCTCCGGCTCCTCGGCGGCCACCGTCGCCACGGTCGGCAAGATGTCGATCCCGGAGCTGCGCCGCCGCGGCTATCCGGAGAACATGATCATCGGCACCCTGGCCGGGGCCGGCACCCTGGGCCTGCTGATCCCGCCCTCGATCATCCTCATCGTCTACGGCGTCACCGTGAACGAGTCGATCGCCGGCCTCTTCATGGCCGGGGTCTTCCCCGGCATCATGCTGGCGCTGCTCTTCATGGGCTTCATCTTCGTCCGCGCCCTGCTGAGACCCGAGTCCATGCCGCCGCGCGAGGCGGCGACGGGGTTCCTGCAGAAGTTCCGCGACTCTTTCTCCCTGCTGCCGGTGATCCTGCTGATCCTGGCGGTGCTGGGCTCGATCTACGCCGGCATCGCCACGGCGACCGAGGCCGCGGTGCTGGGCGTGGTCGGCGCCCTGGTGCTGTCGCTGCTGCAGGGTTCGCTCAGCAAGGAGAGCTTCCTCGAGAGCCTCATGGGCGCGACCCGCACCTCCTGCATGATCGCCCTCATTCTCGCCGGCGCGAAGTTCCTCACCCTCTCCATGGGCTTCACCGGCCTGCCGCGCGACCTGGCGGCCTGGATCGGCTCGCTGGAGCTGTCGCCCCTGGCGCTCATCGCCGCGCTGACCGTCTTCTATATCGTGCTGGGCTGCTTCCTGGACGGCATCTCGGCGGTGGTGCTGACCATGGCGGTGGTCGAGCCTATGGTGCGCCAGGCCGGCATCGACATGCTGTGGTTCGGCATCTTCCTGGTCATCGTGGTGGAGATGGCGCAGATCACCCCGCCGGTGGGCTTCAATCTCTTCGTCCTGCAGGGCATGACCCACCACGAGATCCCCTTCATCGCCCGCGCGGCCCTGCCGATGTTCGGCATCATGGTGGTGGCCGTGATCCTGGTCGTCGCTTTCCCGGAGATTGCCACCTGGCTGCCGGCGCAGATGCGGTCCAGTCCTTAGACCGCGCTCCCGAGCTCCGTCCTCCCCAAGCCCCGTAACCCCAGGGCGGTTATGGCCTTTCGCAGCATTGCACGCCTGCCGACGACCTCTGCTATAGTGCCTCCCCCCAGGGAGGAAAGAGACCCATGGCTGACGCCGCGGAAGACAAGAGAAACCAGCCGCAGGACCCCTTGATCGAGGCGCTGCGCGCGCTGCTGGGCGAGCGCCTCTCCACCGCCCAGGCGGTGCGCGAGCACCACGGCAAGGATGCCTCCTACCATGCCATGGAGGCGCCCGACGCGGTGGCCTTCGCCGAGTCCACCGAAGAGGTCTCGGCCATCGTCAAGCTCTGCGCCCAGTACAAGCGTCCGGTCATCGCCTTCGGCACCGGAACCTCCCTGGAGGGCCAGGTGCAGGCGGCCCAGGGCGGCATCTGCATCGACCTCTCCAACATGGCGACCATCCTGGAGGTCAACGAGGCCGACCTGGACTGCCGCGTGCAGGCCGGGGTGACCCGCAAGACGCTGAACACCTACCTGCGCGACACCGGCCTGTTCTTCCCCATCGACCCGGGCGCCGACGCCTCGCTGGGCGGCATGGCGGCGACCTCGGCCTCCGGCACCAACGCCGTGCGCTACGGCACCATGCGCGAGAACGTCATGGGCCTGACGGTGGTGCTGGCCGATGGGCGGGTGATTCGCACCGGCGGGCGGGCGCGCAAGTCCTCGGCCGGCTACGACCTGACGCGGCTCTTCGTCGGTTCCGAAGGCACCCTCGGCATCATCACCGAGGTGCAGCTGCGCCTCTACGGCATTCCCGAGGCCATGGCCGCGGCGGTCTGCTCCTTCGACACCCTGGAAGGGGCCGTCGACTCGGTGATCCTGACCATCCAGTCCGGTATCCCGGTGGCCCGCATCGAGCTTCTGGACGAACTGCAGGTCAAGGCCATCAACGCCTATGCCAAGCTCGACTACCCGGTGAAGCCGACGCTGTTCTTCGAGTTCCACGGCACCGAGGCCTGGGCCAGGGAGCAGGCGGAACTGGTCGGCGAGATCACCCGGGACTACGGTGGCGCCAACTTCCAGTGGGCAACGCGCCAGGAGGACCGCACCAAGCTGTGGGAAGCGCGGCATAACGCCTACTTCGCCTGCCTGGCTCTTAAGCCCGGTTCCGGCGCCTGGGCCACCGACGTCTGCGTGCCCATCTCGCGCTTGGCCGAGTGTATCCTGGAGACCCGCAAGGACATCGACGAGACCGGCGTGCTGGCGCCCATCGTCGGCCATGTCGGCGACGGCAACTTCCACCTGACCTTCGTCATCGATCCCGACGACCCGGAGGAGATGGCCAAGGCCGAGGGCGTGAACGAGCGCATGGTGATGCGCGCGCTCTCCATGGGCGGCACCTGCACCGGCGAGCACGGCGTCGGTACCGGCAAGATGCGCTTCCTGCAGGCCGAGCACGGCGACGCGCTGGCGGTGATGCGCCAGCTGAAAGTGGCGCTCGACCCCGACAACATCATGAACCCCGGCAAGATATTGACCGTTTGACGCCGGTTCCGCCCGCGACCCATCTGTCGCTTGCGGTCCCCGCGCCCGCCGCGCATTCTTTGCGGCATCATGGCTGAGGTCAGTCCCGCCGATTCTCCGCAACACCCGCCGGCCGGCGCGGCGCCGCCGCGCGGCGCCTGGCATGCGCTGTCGGCGGAGGAGGCTCTCTTGCGGCTCGACAGCGGCCGCGCCGGGCTGACCCATACGGCGGCGGCCGAGCGCCTTGCGCGCTACGGCGAGAACCGGCTGCCGCGCCGCGAGACCACGCCGGTGCTGGTCGTCTACCTGCGTCAGTTCAAGAGCCCGCTGGTCTATCTGCTGCTGGCCGCCACGGTGGTCTCGCTCGTCGTCGGCGAGTGGAGCGACGCGGCCTTCATCTTCGTGGTGCTGCAGCTCAACGCACTGATCGGCGGCGTGCAGGAGTGGAAGGCCGAGCAGAGCGCCGCCGCCCTGGACCGCATGCTGCAGGCTACGGCGGTGGTGCTGCGCGACGGCCTGTCGCACCGCGTCGACACGGCCGGGTTGGTGCCCGGCGACGTGGTGCGTCTGGAATCGGGCTCTGCCGTGCCCGCCGACCTGCGCCTGCTGAGCCAGCAGGAACTCACCGTCGACGAGTCCCTGCTGACCGGCGAATCGTTGCCGGTGGTGAAGGACGCCGCGGAGATGCTGCACGAGGCGGCGCCCATGGCCGAGCGGACCAATCTGCTGTTCGCCGGCACCACCGTGCTGACCGGGCGCGCCCAGGGCGTGGTGGCGGCCACCGGCGCCCACACCCAGATCGGCCGCATCGCCACGGCGCTGGCGGCGCCGGACCAGGCGCTGCCGCCGCTGATCGGCCGCCTGGAGCAGTTCAGCCGCTGGATCGGCATCGCCACCCTGGTGGCCATCGCCGTCCTGGCGGCGGTCCAGCTCGCCCAGGGCCTGTCGATCCTGACCGTCTTCCTGGTCGCCGTCGCCCTGGCGGTGGCGGCCATCCCGGAGGGGTTGCCGGTGGCGATCACGGTGGCCCTGGCCATCGCCACCTCGCGCATGGCGCGGCGCGACGTCATCGTGCGCGCCTTGCCGGCGGTGGAGGGCCTCGGCGCCTGCACCCTGGTGGCCAGCGACAAGACCGGGACGCTGACCTGCAACGAGCTGACCGTGAAGCGGCTGGTGCTGTTCGACGATGTCGGACCGGCGGTCGAAGGCGCGGTGGCGGGCGAGGGCTACCGCCCCGACGGCGGCATCACCGTGGACGGCCGCCACCCCACGCCGCAGGAACAGGCCGGCTTTCTGGAGCTGGCGCGCAGCGCCGTGCTGTGCAATGAGGCGGAGCTGCGCCTGCACGAGGAGTCGGTCAGCCATCTGGGCGACACGGTGGACGTGGCCTTCCTGGTGCTGGCGCACAAGCTGGGCATCGACCCCGATCGGGCCAAGGCCGAGACCGCCCAGCTCAGCATCATCCCCTACGAGCCGCAGCGCCGCTACGGCGCCGCCTTTGTCGCCGCCTACACCGCCGGGCCCGAGGCGCGCCGGCCGGGCGGCCACGTCACCGTGCACGTGAAGGGGGCGCTGGAGGCGCTGCTGCCCATGTGCGACGGCGTCGACTGGGCGCGGGCGCTGGAGGCGGGCGAGGCCCTGGCGGCCGAGGGCTATCGCGTGCTGGCCGTGGCCAGCGGCGTGGTCTCGCAGGAGGCGGCGCAGCGCGCGGCGCCGGACTCGCTGCGCTACCTGCGGCTGCTGGGCCTGGTCGGCCTCATGGACCCGGTGCGCCCGGAGGTGCCGGCGGCGGTGGAGCGCTGCCGCGCGGCGGGGGTGGAGGTGGTGATGATCACCGGCGACCATCCGGAGACCGCGCGCACCATTGCCCGCCAGCTCGGTATCGGGGCCGACGGCGCGGGGGGCGACGCCCAGGTGGTCAGCGGCCGCGAGCTGACGGCGGCGGCCGACGAGCCTGCGCGCTTTGCCGAACTGGGCGGCGGCGCCCAGGTCTTCGCCCGCGTCGGGCCGCCGCAAAAGCTGCAGATCGTGCGCTGCCTGCAGCAGGCAGGGCACCTGGTGGCGGTCACCGGCGACGGCGTGAACGACGCTCCGGCGCTGGCCGCCGCCGATATCGGCGTGGCCATGGGCAAGGACGGCACCGACGTGGCGCGCGGCGCCGCCGACCTGATCCTCACCGACGACAATTTCGCCTCCATCGTCGCCGGCATCGAGGAAGGGCGCGTCGCCTACGACAACGTGCGCAAGCTGATCTACCTGCTTGTCACCACCGGCCTGGGCGAGATCGTGCTGTTCCTTCTGGCGATCAGCGCCGGTTTTCCGCTGCCGCTCTTCGCTGTGCAGCTGCTGTGGCTGAACCTGGTGACCAACGGCATCCAGGACGTCGCCCTGGCCTTCGAGCGGGGCGAACCCGGAATCCTGGACCGCCCGCCGCGCCCGCGTGAGGAGTCGCTCTTCGACCGGCGCATGCTCGGCCAGGTGCTGGTCGGCGGCGTCTACATGGGCGCCTGCGCCTTCGGGTTCTACTTCTGGGCCCTGGAGCGCGGGTTGCCGGAGGACCAGGCCCGCAACCTGCTGTTGCTGCTCATGGTGCTGTTCGAGAACGTCCACGCGCTCAACGCCCGCTCCGAGGAGCGCTCGGCCTTCGCCGTGCCGCTGGGCGCCAACCCCTTCCTGATCCTGGCGATTCTCGGCGCCCAGGGCAGTCACGTGGCGGCCATGTACCTGCCGGGCATCAGCGACGTGCTGGCGGTTCAGCCGATCAGCCTGATCGACTGGCTGACGGTTGCCGGCGTCGCTTTGTCACTGCTTGTGGTGATGGAGATACGCAAGGCCTGGTTGCGCGCGTCGCGGCGCAAGACCTTGTAAGGCTGCTGACGGCAGTCCCGCGGGGCCGGAGGCTACGCGGGATCTTCTTCCAGAGGCTCGGCCTCCGGCTTAGTGTTGCTGGCCTCGCCGCGCTCCGCCCGCGAACGGCTGCGGTCCTTGCGCTTGGCCTCTTCGCGCTGCCGTTGCCGCTGTGCGGCGCGATATGCGTCCAGATCGACGATTTCACCCATTGCCACTATCACTCGCCGGCTTGGTTAAGCGTGAGGTTCCTTCAAGCTCGTCTAGCGGTTGCCTGCCATTATGTACTCTGTTTCGCGCTCTTGTAAGCCACTTAAGAACGCCTCTTTGCATCTGGGCCCTTTTTGGCCCGCTTTCCAGTCCGCGCGCCGAAGTCCCAGCCGGAAATTGTCCCCTATGACCATAACGCTCGGCCGGGCTTCGGGGCTATACTCCTGTCCGATCGTCCCTGAGGGGCGTTTCGAGGTCCCGCCCGCGCTTCCGCTTTGCCGGGAAGGCCCAATTTAAAGTAGCTTAGCGGAAACAGGCGCGGTTGCAATGTCCCCCGGGCGCGCTCCGAAAAAGGGGCGCACCGTGGAAAGAAGCCGGTGAGGCAAAAATGGGCACAGGGATGCCAAGAAGGCACAGGAAAGCATCGTGAAAAAGGCGGCCGTATCAATTGTCGTTCTGGTTCTCCTGGTGATCGGGGGACTGCTGGTCTTGCCCAGCTTCTGGGATTGGAACGGGGAGAAGGGACGCATTGCCGCGCTGGTCAAGGAACAGACCGGCCGCGACCTGACGATCGCCGGCGATGTCAGCCTGCGCCTGCTGCCGGCTCCGGCCTTCGCGGCCCGTGAGGTCACCCTGGCCAATGTCGAGGGTGGCTCGGACCCGGCCATGGTGCAGCTCGAGGAGCTGCAGATCCGCGTCGCTCTGGCGCCGCTGCTGGGCGGTAAGGTGCGGGTCGAGAGCGTGACCCTGGTAAAGCCGGAGGTCCTGCTGGAGGTGCTGCCGGACGGCCGGGTCAACTGGACTTTCGCCGCCGCGCAGGCGTCCCCGGCGGGTGCCCCCGCGGCGAGCGGCAGCGGCGACGAGCCGGACAGCGGCGCGGCCGGAGAGGAATCGATCCGTGTCGACAGCTTCATCATCGAGGACGGCACGCTGCGTTATCGCGACGCGCGCAGCGGCCGCGCCGAGGTGCTCACCGGCCTCAATGCCGAGCTGGGCGCCGAGTCGCTGATCGGGCCCTTCGTCGTGGTCGGCAGTGCCGTCTATCAGGAGGTGCCGCTGGAGTTCGACTTCAGCCTCGACCGTCTGGTCGACGACGGCGCGACCGCGCTGTCGCTGTCGCTCGGCCTGCCACGGTCCGCGGCCAGCGGCACCTTTCTCGGCGCCCTGTCGCGCCACCAGGATCTGCAGACTCTGCGCGGCCGTCTGCAGGCGGAGGGCGAGGACCTTGCCCGCCTGATTCGCGGACTGCCGCTTGCCGAAACGCCTTCGGACCTGCCGTCCCAACTGGCCCGGCCCTTTGCCGTAACGGCGGAGATCTCGGGCAGCGACAACGAAGCCACGGCGGAGGCCATCACCTTCAAGCTGGGCGATGTTTCGCTGGACGGCGAGGCCGCGGCGACCTTCGGCGAGGTGCCGGACATCACCGCCAGCTTTTCGACCAAGACCATCGACCTCGACAAACTGCTGAGCCAGGAAGCCAAGGGCGAAGGCGGCGAAGCGCGCAGCGGCGGTCAGACGGCCGAGGCGCCGGCGGCACGTGAGGACGACGGCGCCGCGGCGGCCGGCGAAGCGCCGGGCCTGCCGCGCGACGTGACCGCCAGCCTCAAGCTCAGCGCCGGGGCGCTGCTGTACCGGGGCCAGACGGTGCGCCAGGTCGACATCGTCGCGCGTCTGGCCGATGGCAAGCTGGAGGTGGAAAAAGCCGCGGCGCAGCTGCCGGGCAGTTCCGACGTATCGCTTGCCGGACAGCTCAGCCTGACGCCGCAGGGGCCGCGCTTCGGCGGCACCGTCGCAGCCTCCTCGGACAACCTGCGCGGCCTGCTGCACTGGCTGGGCGTCGACATCGCCGCGGTACCGCCCGAGCGCCTGCGCCGCCTGTCGCTGAAGACCGGTGTCGACGCCGCGCCCGGCCAGATCACGCTGCGCGACATCGATCTCAGCCTGGACGTCAGCCGGCTGACCGGCGGCGTGGCCGTGGCCCTGCGCGACCGGCCGGGCTTCGGCATCGGCGTCTCCCTGGACCGCATCAACCTCGACGCCTATCTGCCGGAGATGACCGCGGCGTCGCCCGCCCCGTCCCAGGAAGCGGCGCCGGGCGCCACCCAGGGCGAGGGCGCGGCCCCGCAGGCCGGGGCGGGCGCTTCACAGGCGCCACCGCCGGCCGGTCTCGCCCTGCTCGGCCGCTTCGATGCCAACATCGACGTGAAGGTCGGCCAGATGACCTACCGGGGACTGCCGCTGAACGGCCTGCGCCTGGACGCCACCCTGCAGCGCGGCGGCCTGGTGGTGCGCGAGCTGTCGGTGGCCGATCTCGCCGGCAGTCGCGGCCGCTTCGCCGGCAGCCTGGCGAACGTCGACCGCGACCCCTCGCTGGACGGCTCGCTCGACGTCTCGGTGGCGGCGCTGTCGCGTCTCGCCAAGGCCTTCGGCGTCAGCACCGGCGGCCAGCTGCCGCTGGAGTCCTTCACTCTCAGCGGTGCGGTCAACGGCAACCGGGAAGCGCTGCGTTTCGACCAGAAGCTGGCGGCCCTGGGCGGCAACCTGCGCGCCGCCGGCAAGGCCGAGCTGCAGCCGGCCGCCCCCTCGGTCGATGCGGTGCTGGAGCTGGATCATCCGAATCTCTCGGTGCTGATGGGCGAACTGCTGCGCGAGGCTTCGGTGCCCGCGGGCCTGGGGCCGGTGGCCCTGAAGGGGCGGCTGGCGGCGGCACCGGGGGCCGTGAGCCTCTCTGGCCTCACCGGCCAGGCGGCGGGCACCGAGGTGCTGAGCGGTGACGTCTCCGTGAACCTCGCCGCGCTGCGGCCGAAGATCACCGCTGATCTGGAAACCGGCGTCCTGCCGCTGGCCGCCCTGGGGGCGCCCGCCGCGGGCGGCGGCAAGGCGAAGAAGAACGGCGGCTCGGGATCAGCCGCGGGCAGCAGCGCCGCGGCGGGACGCGAGCGCTGGTCGACCAAGCCGATCGACGTCAGCGCCCTGCGCGGCCTGGACGCCGACATCAAGCTGCGCGCCAAAGCGATCGTCGCCGACAAACTGCGCCTCGACAAAGCCGAAGTCGAAGCGGTGCTGGCCGACGGGATCCTCGACCTGCGGAAGTTCAACGCGCAGACCTACGGCGGGGCGCTGGCGGTGACCGGCAAGGCCGACTTCCGCGAAAGCGCGCCCGGCGGGATGGAGGTGGCCGCGGCCGTCACCGCCATCGATGTGGAACTGAAGGAACTATTGGGCGCCCTGGCCGACAGCGACCGCTTTTCCGGGCCGATTTCTCTGGAGAGCAGCCTGAACACCCGGGGGCTCAGCGAGGCGGCCCTGGTCTCCGCGCTGAACGGCCGGGGCAAGCTGGACGGCACGGTGACCGTCGCGGCCAAGGTGGAGGAGCAGGCCGGCGCCCTGGTGCTCAACCTGCTGGGCAAGAAGGTGAAGGAGGTGCGCGGTGTCACCGACAGCACGACCATGCTGTTCAGTGCCTTCGCCGGCGCCCCGGCCAAGATAGACGGCACCTTCGCGATGGAGCAGGGGGTGTTGCGCAGCGATGACCTCACGGTGCGCGGGCGCGATGCCCAGGCCCTGACCGCGGGCAACGTGAACCTTCCCAGCTGGCACATGGAAAGCCGCACCGACGTGTTCCGTGACGCCGATCCGCAGAACGCTTTTCTGACGGCAGTGCTGCGCGGGCCACCCGACTCGCCCAACGTGCGCATCAGCGGCCAGCCCTTCCAGCGCCGCGAGGAGCCCGCCGCCGCCGAACAGCCGGCGGTGATCCAGGTGCCCGAGCAAGGGCAGGAGCAGGAGTCGCCGGCTCAGCCGATGAAACCGGAAGACCTGCTCAAGGAAGGCGTGAAGGGTCTTCTGAAGGGTCTCGGAGGCTAGGGCTAGGGCCTCTTGCAGCCGAGGCTGACTCTTCTGCCGGCGGGGCTTTGCTGCAAGGCTCCAAGGAGCCGGCGGAGGTGTCTGGCGCCGGCAATCGCCACCCTATGGCCAGGCCGAAGCCCGCCCGGACTCCTAAGAGCCTCTCAGCGGGTGCTCGTGTCCGCGAGGCGGCGCTCGAGCAGTTCCCGCACGGCCGGAGTGGGCGCGGCCTCCAGGGCCTTGTCCCGATAGCTCTGCGCCACCTGGGCGTTGCCGCAGCGCCCGTGCAGGTCGGCGAGGACTGCAGCCCACAGGTAGGAGCCGGCAAGCCAGGTCGGGGGCACGAAATCGTCGAGAATGGAGAGGCCGCTGGCGGGGCCCTGCCATTCCGCAACCGCCACGGCCCGGTTCATCCGGTGCAGTGCAGAGGGTGCGGCCTGTTCCAGCAATTCATAGCACTCCACCACCTTGCCCCAGCGCGTCTCCTGGAACGAAGGCGCCAGGCAGTGCTCGGCGGCTATCCCGGCTTCCGCGTGATAGCGTGAAAAGACATCACCTTGTGCCGACCTCTCCAGCCACTTCAGGCCGATATGGATTCCATGGTGGTCCCAGAGTGTTCGGTCCTGCTCCTCCAAGAGAAGCAGGCCGCCGGTATGATCCTGGCGGGCGGTCATTCGTGCCAAGTGCAGATGCATCAGGGCCAAGAGGGCGAACGTCTCCGGAGTCTCTCCGACCGGATGGTTTGCCAGGATCGAGGTTAGCCGTATCGCTTCTTCGCAAAGTTCACGGCGGGTCGCCATCCTGGCGTGGGACGACAGATAGCCTTCCGTGAAGAGCAGGTAGAGGGTTTTTTTTACAGCCGGAAGTCTTGCGGAGTACTCGTCACCGGTCAGCTCATCCAGGAGAGGCGGATTCTTCCGCAACCGGCTTCGGGCTCGGCTGAGCCGTTTGTACACATTGGCTTCGCTGGTGAACAGCCGATAGGCGATTTCCTGGCTACTGAAGCCGCAGAGGGTCTTCAGGGCCAGAGCCATCTGCGATTCCTCAGGAATGGCGTCGTCGCAGCAGGCAAACAGCATGCGCAGGAGGTCGTCCTGCATCTCCCCTGCGAAGGAGGCCGATGGACCCTCGGCCGGATCACCGGTCAACTCGCCTGCGCTTCGCTCCAGGATGCGGCGACGGCCTGTGCGCCGGCGCAACTCTCCCAGGAGCTCATTGTAGGCTACCCGATAAAGCCAGGCCGAGGGGTTGCTCGGCTTACCCGTTGTTGTCCAAGCCTCAACCGCTTTCATCAAAGCGCACTGAACGGCATCCTCGGCCGCCTCCAGGTGTTGCAGGCCCACGCGGCGTGACAGGGAGGCGACAAGTCGGCCGTACTCGTGACGGAAGAAGTGCTTGGACAGCTCCGGGAGCGTCAAGACGTGGCTATCTCTCTGACTTCGACACTCGACCCGGGCATCGCCACGCCTGGGCTTTGACGTGCGACCTCCACGGCCTCTTCCAGGCTGTCGGCCGTGACGATCATATAGCCCCCCACGACTTCCTTTGCCTCCACGAAGGGGCCATCGGTCGCGCCGTCCGAGGTGACGATCTTGCCGCCGCGGATCAACCTGCCACCCATGTCGGAAATGTTCCCCTGAAACCGCTCCTTCCAGGCGGTGAACTTCGCATACATTTCCTCCATCTGGGCAGGAGAGGGGGCTTCTCGGTTTTCGGGCTGCTTCATCGGACTTCGCTGGATGCACAAATAAGTCTTCTTAGACATGCTGGCTCCTTTTCTCGTCGCAAGTTCGTCTGGTCGATGAACACACCCTATGACGACTGAAGGTCCTTATTTTGGACAGCCTGCGCGAAATTTTTTTGCCGGGACGGCTTCCGGCTCCGAGTTCCCGCGCCGGTCAGATGGGCCCCCGGATGGCGCGGTTGCGGCTTTCCTGAAGCCGGCGCGCCGGGGCAGGCGTGCCGCCGCGAGGATCAGCCCTCTTGGGGAAATCATGTTGGATCAGGCGGTTGAGCTTGGGCTTCGGAGGCTGGCTCGGCTTCGGAGCGTGCGGCGGCGCGATAGTGCTGCAGCAGGTAAACCCTGACCGCGCTGGAGAGGTTGCCGCCGCGGCCGCGGTCGATCTCCTCGATCAGGGCGTTGAGCGACAGGCCGCGGCCGGCGGCCACTTCCTTCAAGGCGTCCCAGAAGATGCCCTCCAGGGACAGCGACGTGCTGTGCCCGGCGATCTTCACCGAGCGCTTGCGGATCTGCGCGCCGCCTGCCGCGCCGCCCCCTGGGGCGGCGGGCTGCGGCGGGACCGGGTTCTCGGTCATGCCCGAAAGCTCAATTGCCTGCGGCCTACTTTTTCGCCCGGGGGCCCAGCATGTTCTCCGGGCGCACCCACTGCTCGAACTGCTCGTCGGTCAGCAGCTCCAGGGCGATGGCCGCCTCCTTCAGGGTGGAATTCTCGGTGTAGGCCTTCTTGGCCACCTTGGCGGCGTTGTCGTAGCCGATGTGCGGGTTGAGCGCCGTCACCAGCATCAGCGATTGGTTCATCAGGGTGGCGATGCGCTCCTCGTCGGCCTCGATGCCCTCCACACAATTGCTGCGGAAGGAGTCGCAGGCGTCGCCGATGAGCTGCGCCGACTGCAGCAGCGAGTAGATCAGTACCGGCTTGAAGACGTTGAGCTCGAAGTGGCCGTTGGATCCGGCCACGGTGCAGGTGGTGTGGTTGCCCATCACCTGGGCGCAGACCATGGTCATGGCCTCGGCCTGGGTCGGGTTCACCTTGCCGGGCATGATGGAGGAGCCGGGCTCGTTGGCCGGCAGTTTCAGTTCGCCCAGGCCGCAGCGCGGGCCGGAGCCCAGCAGGCGGATGTCGTTGGCGATCTTCATCAGCGAGCAGGCGATGGTGTTGAGCGCGCCGGAGGCCTCGACCACGGCGTCGTGGGCGGCCAGGGCCTCGAACTTGTTCTCCGCCGTCTTGAAGGGCAGCTGGGTGATCTTGGCGACCTCCTCGGCGAAGGCCTCGGCGAAACCGTCGATGGCGTTCAAGCCCGTGCCCACGGCGGTGCCGCCTTGCGCCAGCTGCAGCAGGCGCTCGGTGGCGCCCTCCAGGCGTTTGATGCCGTAGGCGATCTGGACGGCGTAGCCGGAGAACTCCTGGCCCAGGGTCAGCGGCGTGGCATCCATCAGGTGGGTGCGGCCGATCTTGATGATGCTCTCGAAGGCCTTGGCCTTGGCGTCCAGGGCCGCGTGCAGGTGGCCGAGGGCCGGGATGGTCTCACCGACGATCTTCTGCACCGCGGCGATGTGCATCACCGTCGGGAAGGTATCGTTCGAAGACTGTCCCATGTTGCAGTGGTCGTTGGGGTGCACCGGCTCCTTGCCGCCCTTGTTCCCGGTGAGGATTTCGTTGGCGCGCCCGGCGATGACCTCGTTCGCATTCATATTGGTCTGGGTGCCGGAGCCGGTCTGCCAGACCACCAGCGGGAAGTGATCCATCAGCTTGCCATCGGCGACTTCCTGGGCCGCCTGGCAGATGGCCTCGGCCAGCTTTGCGTCCAGTACGCCCAGCACCTTGTTGGTGCGCGCCGCCGCCAGCTTCTGGATGCCCAGCGCCTTGACCAGGGCCGGCGGCATCTTCTCGCCGCCGATCTTGAAGTTGGTCAGCGAACGCTGCGTCTGCGCGCCCCAGTAGCGGTCGGCGGGCACGGCGATCTCGCCCATGGAATCGGATTCGATGCGGGTTTCGGCGGTGGGGGCGGCAGACATCTTCGTGAGAATCCTGATTTGGTTGCGGCAGGGTGCCCGTAGCGAAGGGCGTGAACGGGGCGGAGTTTATGAGTCTAGCCCGGATTTCTCAAACTTTGGTGGGCGTCACGGAAATCCTCAGCAACACCGGCACCTGACCCCCAATCCCGAGAGCTCTCTCAGGCTGCCGCCCGCGCGCCCGCGCGGGGGCGGTTTTTTGTCTGCGTCGCCTGCCCTGGCTGTCATGTCAGCGGCTGCGGGAACGGGCGGCGCAATTTCAGATAGGAGAATGCTTGAGATATATAAGTAAAAGTTGCAATTTCGTTGGTAGTCTTATGTGGGCGAGCCATTAGTATTTTGTGGCAGTAATACTTTGGGATATGTCCAAATAAATGTCGGTATTCTTTGGGATGGGTATTAGATAAATTTTACCCATTATTAAGTTGGTTAATGAATATCCTGAGTCCTCAAGGGAGAATTGTTTCGACTATGCGGACTTGATGCGAAAGCCGTGAAAGGCCGCCTGACTGAAGTCCGCATTGCTCGAGAATTGGCGGAGCGCCCCTGTTGCCGCTTCCGCCGAGGGGGTCAGTCGGACCGATGGGAAAATCGTCTCCACGCGGTTTGGCCTTGACTACTTCCACCCGGCCGGTGAGGCCCTTCGGCTTCCCGGCAGCAACAACGGGTACGGACCGGGAGAAAGAAATGCGGGACTTCAAATCTGGGATCTTCGGGCGGCTTGGCGCCACGGTGATGCACAAGCTCCTCGGCATCGTGGGCCTCTGCCTGCTTGCCACGGTGATTGTTGCCGTCATCGGAATATGGCGACTGAGTGAGATTGGTCACGAGATCGAAGGCGTCGCCGAGGATGACATGCCGCTGACCGAAGCGGTCAGCCGTGTCACCGTTCACCAATTGCAGCAGGCGGTGCTGCTGGAGCGGATCCTGCGGCTCAGCGGCCTGGTGGAGGAGACGACCGCGGAAGAACTGCAGGCGGTAGAAGCCGAGTTCGAGCATCTTTCCTCAGCCGTCGATGAGGAAATCGCGGCGGGCGAAAGGCTCGCCGAGGCGGCCATTAAGCGAGCCCGCAGCGCCGAGGAGAAAGCCGAATTCGAGAAGGTGCTGGAGGGGCTGTCTCAGATCGAGAGCGAACACAGGAAGTACCACGACGAGGCGAGCGAGATCTTCCGGCTGAGCCACGAAGGCCGCAGCTACGAGGCGCTGGAGCTGGTGCGCGGCGTCGAAGAGGAAGAGGAGAACCTGAACCACGAGCTCGAAGCGTTGCTGGAAGAGATCGAAACTTTCACGGAGGCCGCCGTTATGGCCGCGGAGGAGCACGAGAAGGCGGCCATCTGGCAGATGGGCGTGGTGTCGCTTGTCTCCGCCGTGCTGGGCTTTGCCCTGGCGGCGTGGTTCACCCGCGTTGGGGTGGCGCGCCCGCTGGCCCAGGTGGTCAGTGCCCTGAACCGCCTGGCTGCCGGCGATACCACCGCCGAGGTCAACGTCAAGAGCAAGGATGAGATCGGCCAGGTCGCCGAGGCTTTCGTCACCTTCAAGGAAAAGACCCTGGAGCTGAAGCGCCTGGAGGAAGAGCGCGCCAAGGAAGAGGAGCGCCAGCGCGAGGAGAAGCGCCGGCAGATGCTGGATTTGGCCGATTCCTTCGAGTCCACCGTCGGCGGCGTCGTCGGCACGGTCTCCTCCGCCGCCACCGAACTGCAGGCGAGCGCTCAGACCATGTCGAGCACCGCGGAGCAGACCAACGCGCAGTCGGTCACCGTTGCCAGCGCCTCCGAGGAGGCCTCGGCCAACGTGCAGACCGTCGCCACCGCTTCCGAGGAACTGTCGGCGTCGATTGCCGAGATCTCCCGCCAGATCGCCGAGACCAACCAGGTCTCGCAGCAGGCGGTCGAGGAAGCCGACAAGGCCAGCCAGTCGGTCAACGGCCTGGCCGAGGCGGCGCAGAAGATCGGGGCCGTGGTGAACCTGATTCAGGACATCGCCGAGCAGACCAACCTGCTGGCGCTCAATGCGACTATCGAGGCGGCGCGCGCCGGCGAGGCCGGCAAGGGCTTCGCCGTCGTCGCGGGCGAGGTGAAGTCCCTGGCCAACCAGACCGCCAAGGCGACGCAGGAAATCGGCCAGCAGGTCGAGAGCATGCAGTCCGCGACCGGCGGCACCGTCAGCGTCATCGAAGGCATCGTGACCGTGATCAAGCGGATCAGCGAGAACGCCCACGGCATTGCCGCTGCGGTGGAGCAGCAGAACGCCGCCACTGGCGAGATCTCGCGCAACGTGCAGGAAGCCGCCGGCGGCACACAGGCCGTCGCCAGCAACATCCAAGGCGTCCGCCAGGCCGCAGAGCAGGCCGGGACCGCGGCGAGCGACGTTCTGCAGGCCGCCCAGGAGCTCTCGCAGCAGTCCGAACTGCTGCGTGGCGAGGTCGGTAACTTCATCGCCGGCCTGCGGACCGGCTGAGCGCCGTAGCGGGCGGCGCGCTGTCCGGCGGCCGCCCGGGCATCCCTTTTCGACAGCTTTCGAGACTTGAACCTAGTGGAGCTTGGTTATGAGACGACGTGATTTTGTTCGCCTTCTTTCTGCCGGCGCCGTGGTGAGCTGCCCGCTGTGCAGCAGCGCCCTCGCCACCGAGTCCGGCAAGGACGCCCCTGCGCCGGCGCATGGCGCGGCCAAACCCGCGGCTGCCGAGAACCCCGGCCACGGGGGAGGGCTCTGGTCCTACGAGGGCACGGGGGCTCCCGAGCACTGGGGCGACCTTTCCCCGGAGTACCGGGCCTGCGGCGCCGGCTCGCAGCAGTCCCCGCTAAACCTCGACAACCGCCGTCCCAGCCTGCTGAGCGGGCTTTCCGTCGACTGGCAGCCGGGGCCCTTTGAAGTGGTCAACAACGGGCACACCATCCAGGCCAACGCGGCGCCGGGCAACGGGGTCATGCTGGAAGGCAAGCGCTACGACCTGCTGCAGTTTCATTTCCATCATCCCAGCGAGCACCAGGTCGATGGGCGGCCCTATTCGATGGAGGCGCACTTCGTCCACAAGAGCGCCGAGGGCAACCTGGCGGTCCTGGGGGCTTTCCTGACGCCCGGCCGGGAGCACGGCGAACTGAAAAAGGTCTGGACCCGCCTGCCGCACAAGGCCGGCCAGAAGGCCTCGACGCCGGGGCCCGTGGACATCCGCCTTCTGCTGCCGGACAGCCGCGCCTGCTACCGCTACGCAGGGTCCCTGACCACGCCGCCCTGTTCTGAAATCGTCGATTGGCTGGTGTTCCGCGATCCGATCGAGGTCTCGGCCGGCCAGATCGCGCAGTTCGCCCGCCTCTATCCGGCGAATGCCCGTCCGGTCCAGCCGCAGCACCGCCGCTTCATCCTCGGGAACTTCTGATTCTCGCGGATGCCTGACGAGCAGCGGGCTGACTTGAGGGTGAACTACTGGGGGCGGTCACGCCTGCGCCGCTTGCGGGTGGCCTTCTGTGCCGCGCTTCGGCGCGCCGCCCCCAGTGCCAGCTCGGCCCAGGCCAGCAGCGCCGGCGGATCCTCCAGGCTGGCGGCCGGGGCGCTCCAGTAGGACAGGGTGACCGGCGCCCCCTGGCGGTGATAGACGAAAGGCTCGGCGCCGGCCGCGGCGAAACGCGCCGCGGTCTGGCTGTCGGTCTTGAAGTAGAGGCGCTCGCCCGCGACCAGGGCGATCATGACGCCGTCCAGGAAGAAGCCCCAGCCGCCGAACATGCGCCGTGGGGCCGCCGGCCCGAGGGGCAGCAGCAGCGTCAGGCAGCGCGCGATGAAGGGCGGGATGGCCCCGGCGGTCTTTTGCGCCGGCGCGCTCACTCGGCGACGGCTTCCGGCTGGCGCTCCAGCACAGGGGCGGGTTCCGGCGCGCCGCCTTGCGCGACCTTCGCCGCCCGGCGCGCCCGGTCGACGGCCACGAAATCACGCAGCGTCTTGCCGCGCTCCTCGGCAAATCGTTCGTCCAGCACCGTCATCCGCTCCATGCGGTCCAGGCGGAAGGCGCGGAAGTCGTCGCGCAGCTCGCACCAGGCGATCAGCAGCCAGACCGGCCCGTAGAAGGCCAGCGCCAGGGGGCGCACGCTGCGCTCGCTGGCCCGCGCCTCGGCATTGCAGTAGTGGAAGTGCAGCTTGTGGCGGCTGCGCAAGGCCGCGCGGATCGCCGCCGCGTCGACGCTCAAGGGCGCCGCCCTGTGGTCGGCCGGGGCGGACAGCGGGGTGCGCGAGACATGGTCGCGCAGGTTGTCCGGCAGGACCGCCTCGACCTTGGCCACCACGTCGCCGGCCGCCTTGGCCAGCGCCGGATCGGCCCAGGATTCGATAATCCGGGCGCCCAGCACCAGGGCCTCGATCTCCTCCTCCGTGAACATCAGCGGCGGCAGGTCGTAGCCGCGCTGCAGCACGTAGCCGACCCCGGCTTCGCCCTCGATGGGCACGCCGGAGGCGGCGAGGTCGCGAATGTCACGATAGATCGTGCGCTCCGAAACCTCGAGTACAGTCGCCAGGTGCCGGGCTGTCACCAGCTTCCGGCGCCTAAGTTCTTGAACTATCTGGAATAACCTGTCAGCTCGGCGCATCCTGCCTTCCTCCTGACGAGGACCCTAACAGAACCATCCTGACAGCATGTTGTCAGGATGGTTCTGATATAGCCATGCTCCCTTGAAAAAACTTTCGCGAGCATATCTGAAGATGACTCTGGGCAGCATGAATCATCTTGGGGTTACGGTCAGCGACCTGGCGGCCGCGACCGGGCTCTTCTATGCGCCGGTCCTCGGCTTTCTCGGCTATCAGGAGGTCGAGCGCCTGCCGGAGATGTCGTTGTGGCTGGCCGGCGACGGCTCGGCCATCAACCTGTGGCAGGCCAAGCCCGAGCACCGCGGCCGGGCGGCGGAGCGCTATGCTCCCGGCTTTCATCATTTCGCCTTCAATGCGGACAGCCGGCAGCGCGTCGACGACTGCCACGAGCTGCTGCAGACAAAAAACATCACCGTGCTCGACGCACCGGCGGCCTACGACTACTTGCCGGGCTATTACGCTGTCTTCTTCAGCGACCCGGACGGCCTGAAATACGAGCTGGTGCACATTCCGCCGGAGGCGCTGGCGGCGGCCAAGGCAGAGAGCTAAGCGAGGGCGCGCAGGAAATCGTCCAGGGCATCCACGGCCTCGCTCCAGTTCTGCTCGGCGCTGCGGCCGCTGGCCTTGCGCGGCTTCAGATCGTGGTCGCCGTCCTCGGCCCAGTGCAGCCGGATGGTTCCGGCCAGGGCGTAGCCGGCCACTTCCTCGGCCTTACCCAGGGCGTCGCGGGTGCCCTGGCAGATCAGGCAGGGGGTCTTCAGCGCCGCCAGGTGCTCGGTGCGCAGGCGCTCCGGCTTGCCGGCGGGATGGAAGGGGTAGCCGAGGCAGGCCAGCCCGCGTACGCCCGCTTCATCGGCGATCAGGCTGGCCATGCGCCCGCCCATGGACTTGCCGCCGATGACCAGCTTCTCGGCGCCCCCAGAGCCCGAGAGGTCGTCGATCACCGCCTGCCAGGTCTCCAGCAGCACCGGCTGGCGGTCGGGCGGCGGGCGCTTGGGCTCGTGCCGGCGCCGGGCCATGTAGGGAAATTCGAAGCGCGCCACCCGCCAGCCCTTGGCCGCCAGCCCCCCGGCGAAGAAGGTCATGAAGGGGGTGTCCATGGGCGCCCCGGCGCCATGGGCGAAGGCGAAGGTGAGGGGGGCGTCCGCGGGTCCGTCGGTGAGGAAATCCGGCAAGCTGTTGGTGTTTTTCATCAGCGCTTTCATGCCCTTGCGGGGAAGGTCCAAGAACGGCCAGGGAGCTAACGCTCCCTTAACCAAGGGGCGGGATGATAGGACCAGATCAATCCTCGATCAGGTGGAATCACCTGATCGAGGGTAAATTGATCTGTCTTATGAAGTTGGAGCAACCTGTCCGCGTCCGTCCGGACGCGGGTTGCTCTAGAACAGGGGTTTGTCCCCGGGGAAGGCCGTATCGCGCCTTCCGGCGGCCCCTGGATCCGAAGGAGCAGGACATGGACGACATTCGCCATCGCGATCTCAGCGAAATCCCTGAGTCGGAGATGACCCTGGAAGAACGCCGGGAATTGAAGCGGCGCTTCGAGGAGTTTGTCGGCCTGATGCGCCGCCCCTCCGTGGCCAACAGCATCGGCAAGCCTGCCAGCAAGAAGGCCACCAAGCGCTGGGACCCCTCCACCATGGGCAAGCGCAACTAGCGGGCAGGTCTGCCCGGGAGGCCGAAGGCTTCCGCTCTTCCTGAATATCGAAAAATTGCCTGCCGCCGGTTCTGCGCGGGCCGCTACTTCTTGCGGAAGGCGTCCAGGGTGACGACCTTCTCGCCGCTCTTCTTTTCTTCGCCTTCGTCCTCGGCGGGGCTCTCGGCCTCGCTTTTCTCGGTGATTTTCTCGTCGGCGCCCGGCACCGCCGCCGGCGGCTCGAAGAGCGCCGCGCTGTCGGGACCGCTGCCCAGGGTGTCGGAGGTCTCCACGTCGAACTGCAGACCGAAGCGCACCGAGGGGTCGGCGAAGGCGGTGACGGCGGCGAAGGGCACCACCAGGCGGTGCGGCACGTCGGCGAAGCTGAGGGTGACGCAGAACTGGTCCTCGTCGATCTCCAGCCCCCAGAACTGGTGCTGCAGGACGATGGTCATCTCGCCGGGATAACGCTCTTGCAGGGCCACCGGGATCTCGGCGTCCTTATGGTCGGTGCGGAAAGTGATATAGAAGTGGTGGTTGCCCGGCAGCCCGTGTTCGGCGACTTCGATCAACGCCTTGCGCACCACGGAGCGCAACGCGTCCTCCACCATGCGGTCGTATCGCAGCCCCTCGTTCGACATAGCCTCCGTCACGCCCTTCCGCAGACCAATTCCAGTTACCTAGGTGAGGGGTGTTGTTGCCATTATTGATATCCCCCAACGCGGGCGCGCTTCGCGCACCTGAAGCGGGGCGCTTCTGTTGTTTTCCGCGCCCCCGGTGGGGCGCATATATTGCCGTCCGCGCCCCCGGTGGGGCGCTTCTGTTGCCAGGTGCGCCCCGAACCCCGCCTAAACTTGTGAGAGCCTAGGACTTAGATTTGGCTAACCTGACCGCATTAAGCGGCGAGGCGTGCCTCACTGTAGTTGTCGTTCGCAACTATAGTTTCGGCCCGATAACGGCGGTACCATGCCGGGCACCGAACCCATCTTTACCACGCACGTCGATCCTATTTCGCCCCCAAGAGAGCCCTCCGAAAATCCCGCGAAACCGACGAGTTGGAGGGGTTTGGTGGAGGCGCCGGGTACTGCCCCCGGGTCCGTAACGCTTATTCCACAGGCCCGTTTAGCACCATAGCCGGCGAACCGGCACCCCCAATATAAGCACTTTAGGTGGCTGATAAAAGGTCTAGGCGGTCCCCCGCCGCGGCGGGCGAAATGGGCCGTTTTGACCCGATTCGCCGCAGAATTCCGGACCTCGGGCGGGCAACTGCGCTAGAATGGCCCGCGACGACTCCGGGCCCGCCCCGGCCGGGAAGCGGCCCCGAGACGACCCGGAGCCAGGATCTCAAGAATGACCCGAAGGCGAGAAGGACCGACGTGAAGCAATACCTCGACCTCCTGCGCAAGGTGCGCGAGGAGGGCTGCTACAAGGGCGACCGCACCGGCACCGGCACCCAGAGCCTCTTCGGCTACCAGATGCGCTACGACCTCAGCGAAGGCTTCCCGGTGCTGACCACCAAGAAGCTGCACCTGAAGTCGATCATCCACGAGCTGCTGTGGTTCCTCGCGGGCGACACCAACATCGCCTACCTGAAGCGGCACGGGGTCAGGATCTGGGACGAGTGGGCCGACGAGAACGGCGACCTCGGGCCCGTCTACGGCGCCCAGTGGCGCTCCTGGCCGGCGCCGGACGGCCGCCGCATCGACCAGATCGGCCAGCTGCTCCGACAGTTGAAGAGCAACCCGGACTCGCGCCGCCACATCGTCTGCGCCTGGAACCCGGCGGAGGTCGACAAGATGGCGCTGCCGCCCTGCCACTGCCTCTTCCAGTTCTACGTGGCCGAGGGCAAGCTGTCCTGCCAGCTCTACCAGCGCAGTGCCGACATCTTCCTGGGCGTGCCCTTCAACATCGCCTCCTACGCGCTGCTGACCATGATGGTGGCGCAGGTCTGCGAGCTGGAGCCCGGCGACTTCGTGCACACCCTGGGCGACGCGCACCTCTACGTGAACCACCAGCAGCAGGCGGATCTGCAGCTGCAGCGCGAGCCGCTGGCCCTGCCGACTATGAAGATCAATCCGGCGGTGAAGGACCTCTTCGCCTTCCGCTACGAGGACTTCGAGCTCGTCGGCTACGAGGCCCATCCGCACATCAAAGCGCCGGTTGCCGTCTGAACCATGGCCCACTCCGCCGAAACGGGCGTGCCGCTCGCCCTCATCGTCGCGCGCGCCGACAACGGCGTCATCGGGCGCGAGGGCGGCCTGCCCTGGCACCTCTCCGGAGACCTGAAGTTCTTCAAGGCCCAGACGCTGGGCAAGCCGGTGGTCATGGGCCGCAAGACCTTCCAGTCCATCGGCCGCCCGCTGCCGGGACGCCCCAACCTGGTCATCACCCGCGACCCGGCTTTCCATGCCGAGGGCGTGGAAGTCTTTCCCGACACCGAAGCGGCGCTGGCACGCGCCCAGGACCTGGCGGCGGACAGCGGGGCGGCGGAAGTGATGGTGATCGGCGGCGGCCAGATCTACGAGCTGACCCTGCCGCTGGCCCGCCGCGTCTACCTGACCGAGGTCCATGCCAGTCCCGAGGGCGACACGCGTTTTCCCGATCTCGATCCCGCGCTCTGGGAAGAGGTGCGGCGCGACGCGCCGGTCTCCGGCGGCGAAGGCCAGCCGGATTTCAGTATCGTGGTGCTGGAGCGGCGCTGAGCACCGGGGAGGGGGCTGCCGTCAGGCCTTGGGCTCAGGCCTTCTGCCAGGCGCTGATGCGGAACAGCGGGAAGAGCGGCAGGAACAGCGGGTGGTAGATCCCGAAAACCTTGCGGAAGCCGTTCTCCCGCAGGAACTGCTCGACCTGCCAGGCGGCGTGGTAGTGGTCGTGCGGCTTCTGCTTGCCGAAGACGACGCGCAGCAGGCGATAGGCCAGGTTTTCCGAGGGCAGCGAGGTGTAGAGCACGCCCCTGGCGCCCAGCCAGTGGCGGATGCGCTCGATGGGGAAGCTCAGATCCTCGAAGTGCTCCAGCACGTCGGCGGCGACGATGGCGTCGAAGCGGCCGCTGCCGAAGTCGAAGTCCTTGATGTTGGCATTGGTGATGCGGACGTTCGAGAGCTCGTAGGCCTCGCGCATCTGCTCGGCCTGGGCGGTGTTCAGGTCGATCAGGTCGACCGAGCGGAAGCCGCTGGCCAGGCTGGGCATGAAGATGCCGCTGCCGCCGCCAAAGTCCAGGCAGGCGCCCTCCGGCTTGGAAAAGCGCCGGATCAGCAGGGTGAGCATCCACAGGCGCGCCCAGAAGAACTCGCGCAGCAGCGGATTGGGCGCGCAGTAGACGTCCAGTGCGATGTCGCTGGACTGCGTCTGCCGGTCGATCAGGCGGCGCAGCAGCGCGAGCGGCGGCTTCACATATTGCATCATTTTGGCGTCTGGCCCCGGGCACAAGCGGACTGCCGGAGCCTCGCAGCGCGGGCTTAACAAAGGGTGAAAGCGGCCCCGGCCGGATTGGCCCGGCCCCCCTTCCCTGGGCCCACAATCCTCAACCAGGGTCAAGCTGTCCTTCCGGGCAGGTTGTCGCCGCCGCCGCCGGGGTTCTACACTTCGGCCGGCGAGGGGCTTTTCGCGATAGGCCCTCCGCCGCGCAACGACAAAGAGAAAATGGGGAGGTCCCGCGCCATGACCAAAGTCAGTTCATCCGCCGATCTGCCGGTGCCGGCCGCGACCGTCTGGGCGGTCATCGGCAACTTCAACGCGCTGCCCGACTGGCATCCCGCCGTCGAGAAGAGCGAACTGAAGAAGGAAGACGGCGGCACCCTGCGCAAGCTGTCCCTCATGGGCGGCGGCACCATCGAAGAGAAGCTGGAGCAGATCGACGACAAGGAGCGGCTCTACACCTATTCCATCCTGTCGGGCCCGCTGCCGGTTTCCAACTACACCGCGACCCTGCGGGTACGCGGCGACGACAAGGGCAGCGGCTGCACCGTCGAGTGGTCGAGCGAGTTCGAGGCTAAGGGCGCGCCGGAGAGCGCGGCGATCGAGGCCATCAGCGGCATCTACGAGGCCGGCTTCGAAAACCTGAAGAAGATGTTCGGCGGCTGAACTTCGCCGTCTGGCCGCCGGAATCTCGCCGCATTTGGCGGCTAATCCGACAGAGGTTGCACAAGCTGCGCCTCTGCCGGAGACCCGCCCTTGCGTCCGCTGCCCTGTCGCACGCTCCTGATCTGCCTCCTCTGCCTGACCCCGCTGCCGGCCGCGGTGCAGGCCGGGACGCCGCCGCCCCTGGCCCCGGCGGGCGAGCGCGCGACCGCCGTGGTGGTGCTGAAAGGGGAGCGCCGGCTGGTCCTGCGGCGCGGCGCGGCGGAAATCGCCGCCTACGACATCGCCCTGGGCTTCGCCCCGGAAGGCCACAAGCGCCGCGAGGGTGACGGCCGCACCCCGGAAGGGCGCTATGTCATCGACTGGCGCAACGCCGACAGCGCCTATCACCTTTCCCTGCACATTTCCTATCCCAGCGCCGCGGACAAGGCCGCCGCGGCCGCGGCGGGCGAGGACCCCGGCGGCATGATCATGATCCACGGCCTGCCCAACGGCCTGGGCTGGATCGGCGGGGCCCATAGCGCGCGCGACTGGACGGCGGGCTGCATCGCCGTCACCTCCGAGGAGATCGAGGAAATATGGCGGCTGGTGCCCGACGGTACGCCGATCGAGATCAGGCCGTGATCGGCAAGGCCTAGGTCCCCGGAAAGGCTAGTTGGCGCCCTTGAGGCCCGGCCAGTTGGCGTCGGCCTTGGAGATGTTGCCGGGGATGTCCTGGGCCCAGCGGCTCTGCACCGACTTGGAGTAGTTCAGGTACAGTTTGCCGCCCTCGATGCGCCAGGCCGCAGGGTCAGTCGAGGCGGTGTAGCCCTCGGAGACCGCCCAGGCGCAGTAGCCGCCGTACTGCGGGGCGTAGCGCTCCGGCTCGGCGGCGAAGGTATCGCGGTTGGCGGCGGAGGCGAACTGCCAGGTCGCGCCGGCGAAGTCGTAGGTGAACTCGGGCTTGCCATAGACCGGCTTGCCCTCGGTGAAGTAGGCCACCGGGTCGTAGCCCTGGATGGCCAGCCCGTCGGTGTTGAAGGTGGGATCGAGGGCCTGCGCCGGGCCGGCGGCGCCGGCGGCGAGGCCCGCTGCGACGGCGGCCGCGAGGAAGTGGCGGCGTGAAAGCCTGCTGCGGAACATGCGGAATCTCCCCTTCGCGCAAGTGAAGCGTCTGGAGGATCGCGCGTTTGCCCGCGCGCCGCAAATCAAGGCGCAGTCACGTCTCCGCGAGTCGTAGGGCCGCGAGGCGCCAAGCTGACTTGCGGCACCCGGCCTACTGCATGACAATCTTGGGGGCCTCGCGGCCGGCGCCGCTCTGGGCCGAGACCTTCTCCCAGACCCGCTTGGCGATGGCCAGGAAGATCTGGGCGTTGGGGGTGTCGGGCTTGGAGACCGTCACCGGTCGGCCGCCGTCGGAGGTCTCGCGGATCTCGATGTCCAGCGGGATCTCGCCGAGGAACTCCATGCCCAGCTTGTCGGCCTCGCGCCTGGCGCCGCCGTGGCTGAAGATATGCGACTCGTGGCCGCAGTTGGGGCAGACGAAGACGCTCATGTTCTCGACAATGCCCAGCACCGGCACGTCCACCTTGCGGAACATGTTGAGGCCCTTGCGGGCGTCCAGCAGGGCGATGTCCTGCGGCGTCGAGACGATGACGGCGCCGCTCAGCGGCACCTGCTGGGCCATGGTCAGCTGGGCGTCACCGGTGCCCGGCGGCATGTCGACCACCAGCACGTCCAGCTCGCCCCAGTCGACGTCGCGCAGCATCTGCTGCAGGGCGCTCTGCACCATGGGGCCGCGCCAGATCATTGGCGTGTCCTCGGCCACCAGGAAGCCCATGGACATGCACTTGATGCCGTAGTTCTCCATCGGATTGAGGGTCTTGCCGTCGGGCGAGGTCGGCCGGCCGCTGATGCCCAGCATGCGCGGCTGCGAGGGGCCGTAGATGTCGGCGTCCAGGATGCCGACCTTGAGGCCGAGCTGCGCCAGGGCGAGGGAGAGGTTGGTGGTGACGGTGGATTTGCCGACGCCGCCCTTGCCGCTGGCCACGGCGATGATGGAGCGGATGCCGGGGATCATGGCGCCGCCCGGACCCGCTGAAGCTTGACCGGGGGCTGCCTGCTGGCCGTGGGGGGCCGCCTGGCCGCCGCCCGCCCCGCCGTTCTGGGGCGCCGCGCGCTCGGCGGTCAGCACGGCGGTGACCGAGGTCACGCCCTCCAGATCGTAGACGGCTTTCTCCGCCGCCTTGCGCAGGGGCTCCATGGCCTCGCCCTGGCGGGGATCGACCTCGATGGCGAAGCCGACGTTGCCGTCCTTGATGATCAGCCCCGAGACCATGCCCAGGGCGACAATATCCTCACCCTTGATAGGGTCTTTGACGTTTTTGAGGGCGTCCAGTACGACGGCTTCGCTGATCCCACTCATTTCCTTGAAAACTCCCCGATCCGGCCGATATGCACGCAGGAGGTAGCAGGCAGACTCGGCTAGAACAATAGCTCAGCCGTGATATAAGTCCGACGCCCGGGGATTTCACCCACGGATCAAGCCCGCTAGGGTAGCGGAAACGGTAACAGGGATAGAAAATATGCCTTGGGAAAATAAAGGTGGCGGCGGCGGCCCGTGGGGCGGCGGCGGAGGCTCCGGCGGATCCGGCGGCGGCGGCCCGTGGGGCCGTGGCGGCGGCGGTCAGGGAGGCGGCCCGAGGCCGCCTGACTTCGAGGACTTCATCAAGAAGGGCCAGGACCGTTTTCGCACCATTCTGCCGGGCGGCTCCGGCGGCCTGGGCCCGTCGGCCTGGCTGCTGATCGCTATCGTGGTGGTCTTGGCCTGGGGTTTGACCGGCCTCTATCGGGTCCAGACCAACGAGCAGGGCGTGGTGCTGCAATTCGGCAAGTGGGTGGAGACGACCGAGCCCGGCCTCAACTGGCATCTGCCCTGGCCCATCGAGAGCGCGCTGACCCCCAGCGTCACCTCGGTCCAGCAGATCGACATCGGCTTCGTCTCCTCCGGTAACGAGCGCGCGCGGGCCTCGCGCCGCGACGTGGAGCAGGAAAGCCTGATGCTGACCGGCGACCAGAACATCATCGACATCGACTTCACGGTGCAATGGAAGATCGCCGATGCCGGGCAGTATCTCTTCAACATCCGCGACCCGGAAGCGACGGTGAAGATCGCAGCCGAGAGCGCCATGCGCGAGATCATCGGCCGCACCGACATCCAGCCGGCGCTGACCGAGGCGCGCGGCACCGTGGCGGCGGAGACACGGACCCTCTTGCAGGCCACCCTCAACGAGTACGAGGCGGGGATCGAGATCACCGAGCTGGCGCTGCAGGACGTGCAGCCGCCGCGCGCGGTGATCGACGCCTTCAACGATGTGCTGCGCGCCCAGCAGGACCGCGACCGTGCGCGCAACGAGGCGGACAGGTACCGCAACGACATCCTGCCGCGCGCCCGCGGTGATGCGCTGCGTGTCGTGCAGGAGGCCGAGGCCTACAAGGAGCAGCTCGAGAACGAGGCCGAAGGCGAGGCCCAGCGCTTCCTCTCGGTCTTCAACGCCTACAAGCAGAACCCGGGCGTGACCCGTCGGCGCATGTACCTGGAGACTCTGCAGGACGTGCTGAGCGATACCGACAAGGTGATCCTGGACCGTCAAGGTGGGGGCGGGGCGATCCCCTATCTGCCGTTGAACGAACTACGCGGCCGGTCAGGTTCGACCGGCAGCGGCAGCGGCAACTGAGGAGACGACGCCATGCGCTTGAGCACGAATTTCATCATCGGTGCCGTGATCGTCGTCCTGGGCCTGACCGCCTATGGCGCCCTCTTCACCGTCGACCAGCGCGAGCAGGCCATCGTCATGCAGTTCGGTGAACCCAAGCGGGTCATCGCCGAGCCCGGGCTGGCCTGGAAGGTCCCGATGATCCAGAACGTCCAGTACTACGAGAAGCGGGTGCTGAACCTGGACCCGCCGGCGGAGAACATCCTGCTGTCGGACCAGAAGCGATTGATCGTCGATGTCTTCGCCCGCTATCGCATCGACGATCCGCTGCTGTTCTTCCAGACCGTGCGGGCCGAGGAGACGGCCCGGCCGCGCCTCAGCACGATCATCAACGACCGTCTGCGCCAGATCCTCGGCAACTCGACCCTGTCGTCGGTGCTCTCCGACGAGCGCACGCAGATCCTGGCCGACCTGCGCGAGAGCGTGGACAAGGAGACGCGGAATTTCGGCATCGTCCTGGTCGACGTGCGTATCCGTCGCGCCGATCTGCCGGACGAGACGCGGGAATCGGTCTTCGACCGTATGCGCTCCGAACGTGAGCGCGAGGCGGCGGAGTTCCGCGCCCAGGGCTTCGAGCAGTCCGAGCGCATCAAGGCCGCGGCCGACCGCGAGGCCACGGTGATCCGCGCCGAGGCCAAGCGCCAGTCGGAGATCCTGCGCGGTCAGGGCGAAGGGCGGCGGACCGAGATCCTCAACAACGCCTACGGTCAGGATCCGGACTTCTTCAACTTCTACCGCTCGATGCAGGCCTACAGCGCCTCGCTGGGCGCCGACAGCACCTATCTGGTCCTGTCGCCGGACAGCGAGTTCTTCAGCTTCTTCAACCAGGCTCAAGAGGGTGCCGGCAACTAGCCGGCCGCCCCGGAAGGTCCGGGAGGCGCCGCGGCGCCTCCCCGCCGGCCGTCGGGGCTGAGGCGGCGCCCGCTATGACCGATTTTTTCACGGCGCTGGCCCTGGTATTGGTGATCGAGGGGCTGTTTCTGGCGATCTTTCCGCGGCGCCTGCGCCAAATCGTTGAAATGCTGGCGGAAATGCCGCCCGACTCCCTGCGGATCGGCGGCATCGTGGCGGCTTCCCTCGGGGTCTTCCTGGTGTGGCTGCTGCGCGGTTAGGAAACGCGGGAATGGCGTGATAGCGCCACAAATTCGCCCACTTCGTATCGCAGCCTGCTGGTGATACACTTTTTGTTGAGAGGGCCTACAAACTCCGCTCCAATAGTTCCAGATAGCGCTAAGCGACGCTTCAGGAGCCTCCAGGGCATCCGCCCTGCCGGAGCGCATCTCCAAGCGAGGGAGAGAACTGACAGTGACTCGAATTTCCGGAATGCAACGGCCTCCCATCCAGCGGCGGGGCGTCACGGCGCGCGCCGTGACGCGGCCGGCGCCAGCCTCGCGCTGGCTGCCCCTGCAAGGGCTGTTGGGCGCGGCTGCGCTGTTCACGGCCCTTCTGATCCTGGCCTGGTCGTCGGCGGTGCAGGCGCGTTCGGCACCCGACACCTTTGCCGACCTGGCGGAAAGGCTGTTGCCCACCGTGGTCAACATCCAGACCAGCCAGACCATCGAGGGCGGCCAGGCCGAGCAGTTCGAGGAATTCTTCAAAGAGTTCTTCGAGCGCCGCGGCGAAGGCGGCGAGCCGCCGCCGCAGCAGCAGCGCCGGGGCAGTTCCCTCGGCTCGGGCTTCATCATCGAGCCCAGCGGCTTCATCGTCACCAACCACCACGTCATCGCCGACGCCGATGAGGTTGAGGTGGTGCTCTCCGACGGCACCTCGCTGGAAGCCACCATCGTCGGCAGCGACAAGGACACGGACCTGGCGCTGCTGAAGGTTGAGACCGACCGCCCCCTGCCGTCCACCACCTGGGGCGATTCCGACAAGACGCGGATCGGCGACTGGGTCGTCGCCATCGGCAATCCCTTCGGCCTGGGCGGCACCGTGACCGCCGGCATCGTCTCGGCGCGCCAGCGCGACATCAACGCCGGGCGCTACGACAATTTCATCCAGACCGACGCCGCCATCAACAAGGGCAACTCCGGCGGCCCGATGTTCAACATGGACGGCCAGGTGATCGGCATCAACACGGCGATCTTCTCACCCTCCGGCGGTTCGGTGGGCATCGGCTTCGCCACCCCGTCCTCCATGGCCCGCAACATCATCGCCCAGCTGCGCGACACCGGCGAGGTGCGGCGCGGCTGGCTCGGCGTGCGCATCCAGAACGTCACCGACGAGCTGGCCGAGGGCCTGCGGCTCGACCGGCCGCGCGGCGCCCTGGTGGCCGCGGTCACCGAAGGCGGGCCGGCGGAATCCGCCGGCATCGAGCAGGGCGACGTGATCCTGGAGTTCAACGGCCGCGAGGTGCCGGAGATGCGCCGCCTGCCGGCCATGGTGGCGGAGACCAGCGTGGGTTCCACGGTGGACGTGACCATCTGGCGCAAGAACGCGGAGAAGCAGCTGCGCGTCACCATCGGCGAGCTGGAGGCAGAGCAGGTCGCCACCGCCCCGGCGACGCAGACGCCGCCGGAGACCAAGCCGAAGGAGATGGAATCCCTCGGCCTCGCGCTCGGCGAGATCACGCCCGAACTGCGCAGCCGCTTCAGCCTGGACGAGGCGACCAAGGGCGTCGTCATCACCGAGGTGAAGGAAGGCAGCTCCGGCGCCGAGAAGGGCCTGAAGGCGGGCGACGTCATCGTCGAGGTCGACCAGGAAGAGGTCGCCACCCCGGCGGACGTGGTCGAGAAGGTCGAACGGGCCAAGTCCGAAGGCTACCGGGTGGTCACCCTGCTGGTGTTCCGCCAGGGCGACTTCCAATGGGTGGCCGTCAGGATCGATCAGAGCTGATCCGCACGCGGTAAGCCTCTTAAGCGAAACGGCGGCCTCTTCGGGCCGCCGTTTTTCTTTGCCGATCTTCCTTTTCCTAGGCTTCCCGGATCTCGTCGGCGTGGTAGCCCTGCAGGTACAGCAGGCCGGTCAGGTCGCCGTGGTCGATGCGGTAGTGCGCGGCGGCGCGCACCTTGGGCTTGCCGTAGAAGGCGACCCCCAGGCCGGCGGCGCCCAGCATGTCCAGGTCGTTGGCGCCGTCGCCCACCGCGCAGGCGTCGTTGGGCACCAGGCCGTGGGCCGCCGAGAGTTCCTCCAGCGCCTGCAGCTTGGCAGCACGGCCCAGCACCGGGGCGACCACCTCGCCGGTCAGCGCGCCGTTGGCCACCGCCAGCTGATTGGCGCGGTCCTCGTCGAAGCCGCAGGCCTCGCGCACCAGGTTGGTGAAGCAGGTGAAGCCGCCGGACACCAGGGCGCAGTAGGCGCCGTTGGCGCGCATGGTCGCCACCAGGGCGCGGGCGCCGGGCACCAGGGTCATGCGTTCGGCCGCTTCCTCCAGGGCCGTCAGCGGCATGCCCTTCAGCAGGCCGACCCGCTCGCGCAGGGCCGCTTCGAAGTCCAGCTCGCCGGCCATGGCCAGCGCCGTGATCTCAGCCACTTCCTCGTGGATGCCGGCCACCTCGGCCAGCTCGTCGAGCATCTCCTCGCGGATGATGGTCGATTCCATGTCGGCGACCAGCAGCCTCTTGCGCCGGCCCGCGGCGGGCTGGATCGCCAGGTCCAGGGGCGAGGGCCCCAGGGCTTCGCGGACCAGGGCCTGGGTAATGGTGGGCTCGCTGCCTTCGAAGGTGATGTCGCAGGCGACGTCGTCGGCCAGCCAGTGGGCCGCGCCGGCCGCACTGTGGCTGTTGTCGATGGCGCGGCGCGCGGCATCGACCAGGGCCGTCGACAGCGGCCTTGAGTGCGAGTCCCCAATCACGGTAAGCACGTAGTGCATCGGCGGCTTATACAGAGGCCGCCCCCATTCCCGCAAGCGCACAGCCGCGATGGGCCAGCCTTCATGCCCCCGAAGTCACGACGTTCACATGCCTGAAGCCGAGCAGAAACCCTTGGTGATGATGATCGCCGGTCCCACGGCCTCGGGGAAGTCGGCCCTGGCCGCCGCCGTGGCGGCGCAGTGGGGCGGCACGGTGATCAATGCCGACTCCATGCAGGTCTACCGGGAGCTGTCGCTCTTGACCGCGCGGCCGCGCGGCGCCGAGCTGAAGGCCGCGCCGCACCGGCTCTACGGCGTGCTCTCCGGCGCCGAGGCCTGTTCGGCCGGGCGCTGGCGCGGGATGGCCCTGGCGGAGGTCGAGGCCGCCCTGGCGGCGGGCCGCCTGCCGATTCTGGTCGGCGGCACCGGCCTCTATCTCAAGGTCTTCGCCGAGGGGTTGAACACGGTGCCCGAGATCCCGGCCGGGGTCCGCGCCACCGCCCGCGCCGAACTGGCGGAGCTGGGCAAGGCCGCCTTCCATGCCCGCCTGGCCGAGCGCGATCCGGTGATGGGCGCGCGCCTGGAGCCGGGCGACAGCCAGCGCCTGCTGCGCGCCTGGGAGGTCCTGGCGGCGACCGGGCGGTCGCTGGCCGAGTGGCAGGCCGCGCCCGCCACCCCGGCGCCCTACCGCTTCGCCCGGCTCTGCCTGCTGCCGCCGCGCCCGGCGCTCTACGCCGCCTGCGACGCCCGCCTGGAGGCCATGGTCGGGCCCAGGTCGGAAGGAGGGGGCGCGCTGGAGGAGGTGGAGGCGCTGCTGGCGCTGGGACTCGACCCGGCGCTGCCGGTCATGAAGGCGGTGGGGGTGCCGGAGTTCGCCGCCCATCTGGCCGGCGAGCTCAGCCTGGAAGCGGCCCTGGCCGAGGCCCAGCAGGCGACCCGGCGCTACGCCAAGCGGCAGATGACCTGGCTGCGGCACCAGTTTCTCGGTAACGATTCGACGGTTAACGTCATGGAAACGCAATATTCAGAAAGTCAAAGGGTGGAAACTTTTGCGAAAATTCGTCAAAATCTATTGACCGACCCGGGCTAAGGGTCTAGGGTCCGCCTCCTTCACCCGCAAAACGGCGGGCGAAGGGTGTGAAATCATTGGCAATTGTTCGCGTTTGGCCGGTTCTGCCGGCCTATTTTATGTGGTGTTGAGTTGCGCCGGCCCCTCCTTGATAGCCGAAGGCGGCCAGGAACGGGGCCCGGCGGAAAGACGGCAAGACGAAAGGTAGAAGACGATGTCGGCGGAACAGAAGACCGGTGCGGAGATGTTGATCAGGACCCTGAAGGACCAGGGTGTTGACGTCATTTTTGGCTATCCCGGCGGCGCCGTACTTCCGATCTACGATGCCCTCTTCCAGCAGAACGACATCCAGCACATCCTGGTGCGCCAGGAAGGCGGCGCCGTGCACGCCGCCGAAGGCTATGCCCGCTCCACCGGCAAGGTCGGCGTGGTGCTGGTGACCTCCGGCCCCGGCGCCACCAACGCGGTGACAGGCCTGACCGACGCGCTGATGGATTCCATCCCCGTGGTCTGCCTGACCGGCCAGGTGCCGACGCACCTGATCGGCAACGACGCCTTCCAGGAGGCCGACACCACGGGCATCACCCGGCCCTGCACCAAGCACAACTACCTGGTGAAGGACATCATCGACCTGCCGCGCATCATGCACGAGGCCTTCTACGTGGCGCGCAGCGGGCGCCCCGGCCCGGTGGTCGTCGACCTGCCCAAGGACGTGCTGCAGGGCAAGAGCGATCACTACGTGGCGCCGGAAGAGGTGACGCACCGCAGTTACCGCCCGCAGACCAAGGCGGAGGATCACAAGATCGCCGAGGCGGTGGAGATGATCGCCCAGGCCAAGCGCCCCATCGTCTATGCCGGCGGCGGCGTCATCAACGCCGGGCCCAAGGCCTGCGAGCTGCTGACCCGCTTCGTGCGCACCCTTGGCGTGCCCTGCACCAACACGCTGATGGGCCTCGGCGCCTATCCGGGCAGCGATCCGCAGTTCCTCGGCATGCTGGGCATGCACGGGACCTACGAGGCGAACCTCGCCATGTACAACTGCGACGTCATGATCAACATCGGCGCGCGCTTCGACGACCGCGTGACCGGGCGCCTGGACGAGTTCTCGCCGCGCTCCAAGAAGATCCACGTCGACATCGACGCCTCTTCCATCAACAAGAACGTGATGGTCGACCTGCCGATCGTCGGCGACGCCGGCTCGGTGTTGGAGGATCTGCTGGCCGCCTGGCAGGCGCGCAAGCTGGAGCTGGACCAGAAGGCGTTGAAGGCCTGGTGGCAGAAGATCGAGGAATGGCGCGCCCGCGACTGCCTGAAGTTCGAGCAGAAGGGCCAGGAGATCAAGCCGCAGCACGCCATCAAGCGGCTCTACGAGCTGACCAAGGACCGCAACCCCTACATCGCCACGGAAGTTGGCCAGCACCAGATGTGGGCGGCCCAGTACTTCAAGTTCGAGCAGCCGAACCACTGGATGACCTCCGGCGGCCTCGGCACCATGGGCTACGGCATGCCCGCGGCCATGGGCGTGCAGCGTGCCCATCCCGACGCCCTGGTCATCGACGTCGCCGGCGAGGCCTCGATCCTGATGAACATTCAGGAGCTGTCGTGCATCGCGCAGTACAATCTGCCGGTCAAGATCTTCATCGTGAACAATCAGTGGATGGGCATGGTGCGCCAGTGGCAGGAGCTGCTGCACGGCGGGCGCTACTCCGAGAGCTACTCGGCGGCGCTGCCGGACTTCGTGAAGCTGGCCGAGTCCTTCCACGCCGTCGGCATCCGCTGCGAGAAGGCCGACGAGCTGGACGACAAGATCATGGAGATGATCGACACGCCCAAGCCCGTGGTCTTCGACTGCCTCGTGACCAAGGATGAAAACTGCTTCCCGATGATCCCCTCGGGTGCGGCGCACTACGAGATGCTGCTGGGCCCGGACGACAAGGTCGGCAAGCCGATTTCCGAGGAAGGCATGGTTCTCGTATAGGGCCGCGAGACAGCGACGCCTCTTCATCCTTCGGAACCCGGATCGACAGATAGAAAGCGGGGGCCCGGAAGCCCCCGGTCAGAGCCATGGCCAATCATAAAGACCAAGAAATCGAAGCGCGCACCATCGCGGTGCTGGTGGACAACGAACCCGGCGTGCTGGCGCGCGTCATCGGCCTCTTCTCGGGCCGCGGCTACAACATCGAGAGCCTGACGGTCTCCGAGGTCGACCCGCGCCAGCGCTTCTCGCGCATCACCGTGGTGACCTCGGGCACGCCGCAGATCCTGGAGCAGATCAAGGCGCAGCTCGACCGCCTGGTGCCGGTCCACCGGGTCAGCGACCTGACCATGGACGGCGCCTCGGTGGAGCGCGAGCTGGCCCTGGTGAAGGTCGCCGGCAGCGGCGACAAGCGGGTCGAGTCCCTGCGCATCGCCGACATCTTCCGCGCCCGGGTGGTGGACTCCTCGCACGACCACTTCGTCTTCGAGATGACCGGCAAGAGCGAGAAACTGGACGTCTTCATCGACCTCATGCAGCCGCTGGGCCTGGTCGACGTCTCGCGCACCGGCGTGGTCGCCATCTCCCGGGGCCCGCAGGGGCTCTAGAAGTTCTCGCAGGCTCTCACGGGCTTACCAGGTTCAGCGTTTCCCTGGCGACGCCGATCTCGACGCGCCGGCCCCAATCGAAGGCCAGACGGTCCTGCTCGATGCCGTCGGCGAAGATGGTGCCGTCCTCGTTCTGGCGCGAGATCACCGTCAGCGGGTGGTCGCGGTCCAGCCGACCGGCCCGGATCGAGGTGCCGGTGGTGACGCTGGGGAAAGGCTCCCGCACGAAGAACTCCAGCGCCGCTTCCTGGCGGTCCAGCGGGAAGCGGATGCCGGTTGCCTCGCTGATCGACCGCGCCCAGCCGGTCGCTCCCGTGCCGGAAGCGACGATCAGGCCGCTCGACGACTGCGCTTCCCGCTTGTCGCCGTGGACGATCTCGTAGCGCGCCGACTGGTGGCTGCGGTGGCCGACGAAGATCTCGTTGAGCGCCAGCAGGCGCTCGCCGTCGTCCAGTCTGGCTTCGGCCATGGTCAGGCGCTCCAGGCCGCAGTCCTCCTGCACCACGGCGGGCAGCACCTTGGCCAGTCCCTCCGGCGGAACGCGGACCAGCACGCCGTCGAAGAGCGCCGGATCGGGGTTTACGCCGACCACCGGCTGGCCGCTTAGATATTTCGCGACGTTGGCGACCAGGCCGTCCTGGCCGACCGCCACCACGACGTCTTCCGGGGCGAAGTGGAAGCGGTCGAGGTCGGCCCGGGCGAGCGTAGCCTGGCGCCAGTCCGCCGGCACCGCATCGTGCGCCTGCTTGAGAACCTTGGTGAAGTGCTGGTGGCGTGCTTCCACCGTCTCGAGTTTTTGTCCGCGTGTCTCGAGGAAGAACCGGGCCTGCTCACGCGTCGCATGACGCGCGAGCAGGGCTTCGTACTCGGTCTCCCGGATGACGAAGACAGCACGGGGAGGGTTGGTGGACATCTTGTCATCTCCCCTTCATACCGGGATCACTCGGCCTTCGCGCCGAACGTAACGGCGGGCGCGGAGGCCGACCTGAAGGCACCGAGCGCGGTCGCCAGCAGGTCCGGCGTCACGTTCAGGTGCTCGATGGCCTTCATTTTGCCGGCGAAGTCGCGCGCGGCGAGGCCCAGCAGCACCTGGGCGGGCAGGCCGCTGTAGATGGCGATGCGTTCGCGTTCGGTCGCCGCCTTGGCGCCCTCGACGGTGCGGATGCGTGCCGCCTCGGCGTCCGCCGCGATCTGGCCTGCCTCCGCCTTCGCCTTGGCGCGATCCCGGGCATTGGTCGACTCTTCGGAGATCAACTGCTTCTCGCGCCGTGCCAGTTCGGTGCGGTTCGCCAGTTCGTTCTCGGCGATGGCCCGTTCCTTGTCGACGGCGAGCGCCCGCCGCTCGAAGACCGCCTCGTCGGCCTTCTGCTGCAACGCCTCGAAGGTCGGCGTCTGCAAGGCGCGTTCCAGCTCCTTGGACGGCGCCAGCTTGCCGAGCCGCGCTGCGACCACCTCGATGCCGATGTCGGTGAGGGCAGGGGCGCCGATCAGCGCTTCCTCGACACGCGCCTGCAACGGCGCGACCCCAGCGTCGAGCAGATCGTGCACCGGCGCTTCCGCCAGGTACTGCAGGGCCGCCTGTTCGGCCAGGCCGGCCAGGCGAATTTCGATCTTCTCGACGGGCACATCCTGGTAACGGCCGTTCTCCAGCTCGATGGTGAAGTCGACACGCTCGGCCAGGCGTTCGGGATCGCTGATGTGCCACATGACGGTTCCCTGGACGGCGATGTCCTGGAAGTCCTGGCTGCGGCCCTTGACGAAGAGCGTGGTTTCCCGGTCGTCCGTCGGGATCTCCGCGATGGAGGCCCGCTCCGGCAGGAACCAGAAGACGAGCCCGCGGCCGGAGGCGACCTTGCGTCCGTTGCGGTAGCGGATGACGTGGTTGCTGGCTTCACTGCGCAGCAAGGCCACGGGGCCGTAGTGTCGGATGGTAGCCATGATACACCGTCCTTTCCTTATCCCTTCCTGGGTTTCAGACGATAGAGTTCCGCCGGGCGAAAACCGGTGCCGGTCTCGCGTTCTCCGGTGGACTCCAGCCAGCCGCGTTCGAGCATGCGGCGGCGGAATGCGGGTTTGTTGAGGGGGCGCCCCAGGATCGCCTCATGGACGTCCTGCAGTTCGCGCAGGGTGAACCTGTCTGGCAGCAGCGCGAAGCCGATCTCGGTGTAGTCCAGCTTGCCGCGCAAACGCTTGACGGCCAGCGACAGGATGTCGCCGTGGTCGAAAGCCAGCGGCAGGGCGGCGCCGTCGGGCCCCAGGGCGGCAACCGGTCCGCCGGTCTCGCCTTCCCACGATACCTCTAGCGTCGCCAGGGTGAGGTCGCCGGCGTCGGTCAGCGCCGCCTCGAAGCGCGCCCGCGGCAGCAAGGCGAAGTAGGCGACGGTAATGACGCGGTCGCGCGGATCGCGATGGGGCGCCCCGAAGCTGTAGAGCTGTTCGATCCAGGCGCCCTGCATACGGGCCTTTTCCGCGAGCACCCGCTCGGCGGCGGCGTCGAGGCTCTCCTCGACCCGCACAAAGCCGCCCGGCAGCGCCCAGCGGCCCGCGAAGGGCTCGGTGGCGCGCCTCTGCAGCAGCACCGTCAGGCGGGCGTCCTGGACGGACATGAGGACCAGGTCCACAGTGACGGCGGGTTTCGGGTAGCGGTCCAGCTCTGACATTTTCGGCTCGTTCTGGCGGTTCATCATAATATGCATTATAGATATAAGTGAAATGGATATAAGTGTCAAGCACGCATTTTGCCGGGGCTGGGTACCGCCGGGCACCGTGGTGGATATCGAAGGTCCGGGATACTGCTCGCCGGCCGCCGAGCGGGCTCCGATAAAGCGCGAAATTCCGGGACTTTCCGGCTATGCAGAGGGCGCAGGGGGCCATGCCGGGAATCCCGTTGCGCTTTGGCTTTCGGCGCTTTAGAACCCCGGCGAGCCTTTTCGGACAACAAAAGTACATAGGGAGACGGCCGCAATGCGCGTCTATTACGATCGGGACGCCGACGTCAATCTGATCAAGGGCAAGAAAGTTGCCATCGTCGGCTACGGCAGCCAGGGCCACGCCCACGCCAATAACCTGAAGGACAGCGGTGTATCCGAGGTCCGTGTCGCGCTGCGCGCCGGGTCGGCCACGGCCAAGAAGGCCGAGAACGCCGGCCTGCAGGTCATGACCCCGGAGGAGGCCGCCAAGTGGGCCGACGTGGTCATGATGCTGACCCCGGACGAGCTGCAGGCCGACATCTACCGTGACAGCCTTGAGGGCAACATGAAGGAGGGCGCGGCCCTGGCCTTCGCCCACGGGCTCAACGTCCACTTCAACCTCATCGAGCCGCGCAAGGACCTCGACGTCTTCATGATCGCGCCCAAGGGCCCGGGCCACACTGTGCGGTCCGAGTATGTGCGCGGCGGCGGCGTGCCCTGCCTCATCGCGGTGGCGCAGAACGCCTCGGGCAACGCCCAGGAGATCGCGCTCAGCTACGCCTCGGCCATCGGCGGCGGCCGTTCCGGCGTCATCGAGACCACCTTCAAGGAAGAGTGCGAAACCGACCTCTTCGGTGAGCAGGTGGTGCTCTGCGGCGGCCTGACGGCGCTCATCCAGGCCGGCTACGAGACCCTCTGCGAGGCCGGCTACGCCCCGGAGATGGCCTACTTCGAGTGCCTGCACGAGGTGAAGCTGATCGTCGACCTGATGTACGAGGGCGGCATGGCCAACATGCGCTACTCGATCTCCAACACCGCCGAGTTCGGCGACTACATGACCGGGCCGCGCATCGTCACCGACGAGACCAAGGCCGAGATGAAGCGCGTGCTGGACGACATCCAGTCCGGCCGCTTCGCGCGCGACTGGGTCACCGAGTGCAAGGCCGGCCAGCCTTCCTTCAAGGCCCTGCGCCGCCGCCACGCCGAGCACAACATCGAGGAAGTCGGCGCCAAGCTGCGCGCCATGATGCCCTGGATCGCGGCCAACCAGCTGGTCGATAAGGAAAAGAACTAGGGGAAAAGAACTAAAGCTCTTCCTTCGGGCTTTCTGAGCTCGGCTTCGGGCCTCGCGCTGTCAAAGGTGCGGGGCCCGAAGTGTTCTCGGGGGGAGAAATCTGATCTGCGGCCCCACCCCCACCCTAGCCCTCCCCCATCAAGGGGGAGGGGATTGCTGTTGAAGCGCAGATGCTTTCCCTCCCCCCTTGATGGGGGGAGGTTAGGAGGGGGGTGACCCCTTTGCCGCGCTGAGCCGTCAGGCGGAGGGCGCTTGTGGTCGCCGCTTTCTCTTGTCGTCACCCTCGGGCTTGACCCGAGCATCCATGGAAGACCTTGGTCAGGACCGTGCCACGGAGAAATGGACCCTCGGGTCAAGCCCGAGCATGACAGTGGAGCCTGGGGAGGGCTTTCCGCTACTCTCCACACCGCCATGACCGCGACCATCCCGATCCTCACCACCGAGCGCCTCATCCTGCGGCCCTGGCGCGACGGCGACCTGGCGCCCTTCGCGGCCTTGAACGCCGATCCCGAGGTGATGGAGCACTTTCCGGCGCCCCTCAGCCGGGCGGAGAGCGACGCCGCGGTGGGGCGCATGCGCGCGGCCCTGGCGGCCCAGGGCCACGGCTGGTGGGCGGCCGAGGCGCCGGGGGTGGCGCCCTTCATCGGGGTGATCGCCCTGGCCGTGCCCAACTTCGAGGCCCACTTCACCCCCTGCGTGGAGGTCGGCTGGCGCCTGGCGAAGGAATTCTGGGGGCGCGGCTATGCCACCGAAGGCGCCCGCGAGGCCCTGCGCTTCGGCTTCGAGGAGCTTGGGCTGGGCGAGGTCGTCTCCTTGACCACCACGACCAACGCCCGCTCCCAGGCGGTCATGGGCCGCCTGGGCATGACCCGCGACCCTGCCGACGACTTCGACCATCCGAAGGTGCCGGAGGGCCACCCGCTGCGCCGCCATGTGCTCTATCGGCTGAAAAGTGCGAAATGGAGGAAAGGGCAGTGACCAAAAGCTATTTCGTGTGCCGCTGGAATCATGACCATCCGGACGAGCCCGTCGACCTCTACAGCGAGTTGGATGGCGACCGCTACGAGCTACGGAAGGTGTACATCTTCAAGGACGGGCATGGAGAGGTCGCCGGTCCCGGCATTGAGATGGGCAGCACGTGGCTTAGCCCAGAACCCTGTCCGCCGCTGGCCGAGATCGCAGCGCAGGCGGGATTTGAGCCCCGGGAGATCACGCGCGAGGAGTTCGAAGCGGTCTGGCGGCGATTTGCCGGCTGAAGGCCCATCGCTCTGTGCTGAATCGGGACCCGGAAAGGGGGCGAGTCGGGCCCTTTTCCGCAACCTGCGGAAAACCTTCCTGCGTGGAAAAAACGTAGGAAGCGCCTGGACTTCAGCAATTCTTAACGCTTCCAAATTAGATATTGTTAACCTCAAGAGTGGGGTTTAGAAAAGTAGGCGTTAACCACGCTTCTGAACCGAATGGTGGTCCCGTGACGGGACCGTTGCGCTGAAAACGGGAGACGGCGCGACAGGTCGAGGATCTCGACCCCTCCAGTAGGGGGGCCTCCGGAGGGGGGACCGGCAGAAGCAGTGACCCTTCCCGTGGCCTTAGGATCGGCCTTGCGCCCAGCTTTTCTTCCGCCGCTCTTCGCCGCCCCGGTTGCCCGGGCCGGCGCTTTGGGGAACGGGATTTTCACGGGACGTGGCGGCCGGGCAGGCCCACGGCCCGAGACGAGGGTGTAACAGGCAGTGGCGAGCAAGCAGGCGAGCGCGAAGAAGGAGGCGACCGGCGGTAAAGCCGCGGGAGAGCGCGTCATTATCTTCGACACCACCCTGCGCGACGGCGAGCAGTCGCCGGGCTGCTCCATGAACCTCGAGGAAAAGCTGCAGGTCGCCCACGTCCTGGAGGAAATGGGCGTCGACGTCATCGAGGCCGGCTTCCCCATCGCCTCCAAGGGCGATTTCGAGGCCGTGCAGGCGGTGGCCGCCGCGGTGAAGGCGGCCCGCGTGGCGGGCCTGGCCCGCGCCACCCAGCGCGACATCGACCGCGCCGCCGAGGCCCTGAAGGGCGCCGCCGCCCCGCGCATCCACACCTTCATCTCCACCAGCCCGCTGCACATGAAGTTCAAGCTGCAGATGGAGCCGGAGGACGTGCACCAGGCGGTGGTCGACAGCGTCGGCCATGCCCGCAACCTTTGCGACGACGTGGAGTGGTCGCCCGAGGACGGCACCCGCACCGAGCACGATTTCCTCTGCCGCTGCGTGGAATCGGCCATCAAGGCCGGCGCCGGGACCATCAACATCCCCGACACCGTGGGCTACACCATCCCCGAAGAGTTCCACGCCCTGATCTCCATGCTGAAGAACCGGGTGCCGAACATCGACAAGGCGGTGATCTCCGTGCACTGCCACAACGACCTGGGCCTGGGCGTCGCCAACTCCCTGGCCGCCGTGCAGGCCGGCGCCCGCCAGGTGGAGTGCACCATCAACGGCATCGGCGAGCGCGCCGGCAACGCGGCCATGGAAGAGGTCGTCATGGCGCTGCGCACCCGCCACGACACCATGCCCTACACCACGGGCGTGAAGACCGAGATGATCACCAAGGCCTCGCGCCTGGTCTCGGCCATCACCGGCTTTTCGGTGCAGCCCAACAAGGCCATCGTCGGGGCCAACGCCTTCGCCCATGAATCCGGCATCCACCAGGACGGCATGCTGAAGAATGCCGAGACCTACGAGATCATGACGCCGGAATCGGTCGGCCTCAGCCGTTCGACCCTGGTCATGGGCAAGCATTCCGGGCGCCACGCCTTCAAGTCCAAGCTGGAAGAGCTGGGCTTCACCCTCAACGAGAACGAGATTCAGGACGCCTTCGTCCGCTTCAAGGACTTGGCCGACGCCAAGAAGGATGTCTACGACGAGGACATCATGGCCCTGGTCGACGACGCCGTGCTGCGCCACAACGACCGGCTGCGCTTCGTCTCGCTGCAGGTGGTCTGCGGCTCCAAGGGCCCGCAGACGGCCGAGCTGGAGATGGAGATCGACGGCGAGGCCAAGGCGGCCAAGGCCGAGGGCAACGGCCCGGTCGATGCCACCTTCGCGGCGATTTCGCAGCTATTCCCTCACGAGGCCAGCCTGCAGCTCTACCAGGTCCACGCGGTGACCGAAGGTACCGACGCGCAGGCGGAAGTAACGGTCCGTTTGGAAGAGAATGGTAAAACGGTAAACGGCCAGGGCGCGGATCATGATACCCTGGTGGCCTCGGCGCGGGCCTACATCAACGCGCTGAACAAGTTGCTGGTGAAGCGGGAAAAGACGGCACCCCAGGTGATGTCGGCCTGATCCGGGCTTCTGGTTTGAACCGCCGCGGGTAGCGCGGCATGTGTACGGATTGAAGAAAAGGCGATTGGATCCATGTTTTCTGGTTTGCTCGGCATGCTCTCCGCCGATATGGCGATCGACCTCGGCACCGCGAACACCCTGGTTTACGTGAAGGGCCGCGGTATCGTCCTCAATGAGCCCTCGGTGGTCGCGATCGCCGAAGTGAAAGGCAAGAAGCAGGTCCTGGCCGTCGGTGACGAGGCCAAGATGATGCTCGGACGTACGCCGGGGAACATCCAGGCCATCCGCCCGCTGCGCGACGGCGTCATCGCCGACTTCGAGGTCGCGGAGGAGATGATCAAGCACTTCATCCGCAAGGTGCACAATCGCCGCTCCTTCGCCAGTCCGCAGGTCATCGTCTGCGTGCCCTCCGGCTCCACCGCCGTTGAGCGCCGCGCCATCCAGGAATCAGCGGAAAGCGCCGGCGCGCGCCGGGTTTTCCTGATCGAGGAGCCCATGGCCGCGGCCATCGGCGCCGGCCTGCCGGTGACCGAACCGACCGGCTCCATGGTCGTCGACATCGGCGGCGGCACCACCGAGGTGGCCGTACTTTCGCTGGGCGGCATCGTGTACTCGCGCTCCGTACGTGTCGGCGGCGACAAGCTGGACGAGGCGATCATCGCCTATATCCGCCGCAATCATAACCTGCTGGTCGGCGAAGGCTCCGCCGAGCGCATCAAGAAGGAAATCGGCTCCGCCTGCCCGCCGGAAGACGGCGAGGGCGGCACCATGGAGATCAAGGGCCGCGACCTGATGAACGGCGTGCCGAAGGAATTGATCATCTCCGAGCGGCAGATCTCCGAATCCCTGGCCGAGCCGGTCGGCGCCATCGTCGAGGCGGTGAAGGTCGCCCTCGAGCACACCGCGCCGGAACTGGCCGCCGACATCGTCGACAAGGGCATCGTGCTCACCGGCGGCGGTGCCCTGCTCGGCAACATGGACTACGTGCTTCGGGCTTCCACCGGCCTGCCGGTCTCCATTGCCGACGACCCGCTTTCTTGTGTGGCGCTCGGCACCGGCCGTTGCCTGGAGGAAATGAAGGTCCTGAAGAACGTGCTGATCTCCATGTATTGAGGCCCCGACATTAAGGGTCTATTAGGGATCAATGCTTTCTTCATTTGTATTTGGTGTGATGGTTCGGTAACTTAGCCCGAATCGGTCGCTTGATGGCCTGGTTGGGGGGCTGCAGCGACAGGAGGTCCTGTGAACAAACCGACCGGCTCAGAAATCCGCGTTGCATCGCCCCTGAAAGCTTGGGCGAGCCGCTTCGCGCTTCTGCTCCTGGTGGGGGCCGCCTTCGGCCTCATGCTCATCGGGCGCACCAACAGCTTCATCGTCGAGGAAACCCGCACGGCGGTCACCGATATGGTGACCCCGATCCTCGACGCCGTCTCGCAGCCGGTCGAGACCTTCAGCGGCGTCATCGACCAGGCCGAGGCCCTGGCGAACCTGCGCAGCGAGAACCTGGCCCTCAAGGAACAGAACACCCGCCTGCTGGAGTGGCAGGCGGTGGCCCGCCGCCTGGAGGCGGAGAACGCGGCCCTGCGTTCGCTGAACCGCATGGTGCCCGACCCGGCCATGTCCTACGTCACCGCCCGCGTCGTGGGCGACCCCGGCGGCGCCTTCGTGCGCACCGTGCTGATCAACGCCGGCGAGCGCAACGGCGTGGAGAAGGGCCAGGCGGCCATTACCGCCGACGGCCTGGCCGGCCGCATCGCCGAGGTCGGCAAGCGTTCGGCCCGGGTGCTGCTGCTGACCGACATCAACAGCCGGGTGCCGGTGGTGGTGGGTGACGCCCGCGACCGCGGCGTGCTGGCCGGCGACAACACCAACGCCCCGGAACTGCTCTACCTCGGCCCCACCGCCAAGGTTCAGGTCGGCGACCGGGTGACCACCTCCGGCCACGGCGGCGTCTTTCCGCCGGGCCTGCCCATCGGCGTGGTCGCCGGGGTCGGCGAGAAGGGCATCCGGGTGAAGCCTTTCGTCGACTGGGCGCACATGGAAGTCCTGCGCATCGTCGACTATGAGATGACCGGCATCCTGGACTTCGAGGCACAGGTGGGAGCGGCCCGCGCGGCGGCGGCAGCCGGGAACGCGCAGTGAGACAGGAAGAGGGGGTCTGGCACCGCCTTGATGTCGTGGCCCGCAGCATCTCGCCCTTCTTCGTGACGCTGCTGCTGGTCCTCTTCGCCCTTCTGCCCCTGCACATCGCCGACCTGTCGCCCATCGTGCCCGCGCTGGCGCTGATCGGCGTGTTCTTCTGGTCGGTGCACCGTCCCGATCTCATGCCCATCTGGGCGGTCTTCCTGATCGGCCTGGTGCAGGACGTGCTGACCGGCGGCGTCATCGGCCCCGGCATCATCGGCCTGCTGGTGGCCCACGCCCTGGTGGTGTGGCAGCACCGCTTCTTCCTGGCGGCCTCCTTCGCCGTCATCTGGTTCGCCTTCATGCTGGTGGCAGCCGCGGCCCTGGCCGTGACCTGGCTCTTGACGAGCATCGCCATGATGACGCTTCTGGACCCGGGTCCCGTGTTCTTCCAGTACCTGGTGACCCTCGCCTTCTACCCCTGCCTGGCCTGGGCCTTCCTGCGCGGCCAGCGGCTGTTCCAGCGCTAGGGGGACAGGGGCCGGCCATGCTGCAGAAGAACGAAGACAACGAACGCCAAAGGGCCTTCACGCGCCGCGGGCTGTTGCTGGGCGGCGCCCAGACCCTGCTGCTGGCCGGGCTGGCCGGGCGCATGTACTACCTGCAGGTGATCGAGTCCGACCGCTACAAGACCCTGGCCGAGGACAACCGCATCAACCTGCGCCTGCTGCCGCCGCCGCGCGGGCGCATCCTCGACCGCTTCGGCCTGCCGCTGGCCACCAACCGGCAGAACTTCCGCGTCGTCCTGGTGCGCGAGCACGCCGGCGATGTCGAAAAGGTGCTGATGGCGCTGTCGCGGCTGATCGAGCTGAACGAGCATGACACCAAGCGGGTGCTGCGCGAAGTGTCGCGCAAGCGCGGCTTCGTGCCGGTGACGGTGCGCGAGAACCTGACCTGGGACGAGGTCAGCCGCGTCGAGGTGAACGGGCCGGAGCTGCCGGGCGTCACCATCGAGATGGGCCAGATCCGCGACTATCCCTACGCCGATTCCATGGCCCACGTGCTGGGCTACGTCGCCGCTGTGGCCGAGCGCGACCTGACCGGCGACCCGCTGCTGGAGCTGCCGGGCTTCCGCATCGGCAAGAACGGCATCGAGCAGAAGTACGACCTGGCCCTGCGCGGCAATGCCGGGACCAGCCAGATCGAGGTCAACGCCTACGGCCGCGTGATCCGCGAGCTGAACCGCGAGGAAGGCAAGCCCGGCGACGAGCTGGTGCTGACCGTCGACGGCGGCCTGCAGACCTTCGTCCATCAGCGCCTGCAGGGCGAAAAGAGCGCCTCGGCCGTGGTCATGGACATCGAGAACGGCGACGTCCTGGCTCTGGCCTCGGTGCCCAGCTTCGACCCCAACGCCTTCAACATCGGCCTGACCTACAAGCAGTGGAACGACCTCATCAACGATCCGCTGCACCCCCTGACCAACAAGGCCATCGCCGGCATGTACGCGCCGGGCTCGACCTTCAAGATGATGGTCGCCCTGGCGGCGCTGAAGGCCGGTATCAACCCCAATCAAAAGGTCTTCTGCCCGGGCTACATGACCCTGGGACGCTCGCGCTTCCACTGCTGGAAGCGTGGCGGCCACGGCTGGGTCGACATGCACGAGGGCATCCAGCATTCCTGCGACGTCTATTTTTACGACACCTCGCGCAAGGTCGGCATCGACAACATCGCCGCCATGGCCAACCGTTTCGGCCTGGGCGAGAAAGTCGGCATCGACCTGAACGGCGAGAAGGGTGGGGTGATCCCGACCCGGGACTGGAAGCTGGCCAATATCGGCGAGACCTGGCAGGGCGGCGAGACCCTGGTGGCTTCCATCGGCCAGGGCTTCGTGCTGGCCACGCCGCTGCAGTTGGCCACCATGGCGGCCCGCATCGCCAGCGGCAAGCAGGTGACGCCGCGCCTGACGCGCGGCGTGCGCGCTGACGCCGAACCGCCGGAGGGCGAGGCGGCCGAGGCCGCGGTGCCGGACTTCGCGCCGCTGGAGGTGCCGCCCGCCCACCTGAAGGTCATCCGCGAGGCCATGGACGCGGTCAGCAATCACCCGCGCGGCACCGCCTATCGGGCGCGCATCCAGGAAGAGGGCATGGAGCTGGCCGGCAAGACCGGCACCTCCCAGGTGCGCCGCATCACCTTGGCCGAGCGCGCCGCCGGCGTGACCAAGAACGAGCAGCTGCCCTGGCGGCGGCGCGACCACGCGCTTTTCGTCTCCTTCGCGCCCGTGCACAAGCCGCGCTACTGCTGCGCGGTGGTGGTCGAGCACGGCGGCGGCGGTTCCGCGGTGGCGGCGCCGATCGCCCGCGACATCCTGCTGGAGACCCAGCAGCGTGACCCGGCCGGGCGCCGTTCCCTGCCCATCGTGGCGGCCACGCAGATCGTTGAGCGCGGCTGATGGCGATCGATATCTTCCTTTCCCGGCGCAATCCGGAGCTGACCCTGCGGCAGAAGTTCTGGCAGCTGAACTGGGGCATGGTGCTGCTGCTATGCCTCATCGCCGGCGTCGGCTTCGCCATGCTGTACTCGGCGGCCAACGGCTCCATGACGCCCTGGGCCTCACGCCAGATGATCCGCTTCGGCCTCGGCCTGGTGCTGATGTTCACCGTGGCGCTGATAGATATCCGGTTCTGGTTCCGCTACGCCTACCTGATCTACTTCGCCGCCTTCGCCCTGCTGGTGGCGGTGGAGGTGATGGGCACCATCGGCATGGGCGCGCAGCGCTGGATCGACCTGGGCTTCATCCGCCTGCAGCCCTCGGAGATGATGAAGGTCGCCCTGGTGCTGGCGCTGGCCCGCTATTTCCACGGCGTCGCCAGCGAGGACATCGGGCGGCCGACCTACCTGATCCTGCCGATCATGCTGGCCGTGGCCCCGGCGGGCCTGGTGTTGAAGCAGCCCGATCTGGGCACCGCGGGCATGCTGCTGCTGGCCGCCGGCGCGGTCTTCTTTGCCGCCGGGGTGCGCTGGTGGAAGTTCGCCCTGGTGATCGTCGCCGGCCTGGGCGCCATTCCCATCGGCTGGCAGTTCCTGCACGACTACCAGAAGGCCCGGGTGATGACCTTCCTGAACCCGGAGAACGACCCTCTGGGCGCCGGCTACCACAGCCTGCAGGCGATGATCGCCTTCGGCTCCGGCGCGGTCACCGGCAAGGGCTTCATGCAGGGCACCCAGAGCCACCTGAACTTCCTGCCGGAAAAGCAGACCGACTTCATCTTCACCATGCTGGCCGAGGAATTCGGCCTGGTCGGCAGCCTGGGCCTCCTGGGGCTCTACTTCCTGGTGCTGGCCTACGGCCTCGCCATCTCCCTGCGGGCGCGCAACCAGTTCGCCCGCGTCCTGGCCCTCGGCCTCACCACCAACCTCTTCCTCTACGTCTTCATCAACATGGCCATGGTGATGGGCATGTTCCCGGTGGTCGGCGTGCCGCTGCCCCTGGTTTCCTACGGCGGCACCGTGCTGCTGACGGTGATGATCGCCATGGGCCTGATCATGTCCTGCTACATCCACCGGGACATCCGCATCTCGCGCCGCGGCACGGCCGAGGTCTAGGGCCCGCCAGCGCCCGGCCCCCCAACTGCTCGCCCGGGGCCAAGGGCCCGTATTTCAGCATTTTTCGCGCCTCATTGCTCCCGGAGGGCTCGACAAAGCCCGCCGGACTTGCTATCACCCCGCATCCCGGCGGTCTTGCCGTTTTCCGGCCCGGCCCTGTCGACCTCGTTTTCGGGGAAAATCCAAGGTTTTTCGCGGATTTTGGCGGGCAAAGGGGCCAGGCAGAGCGGCTTCCCGGGAACCCTTCATGGGGGCGTATAGCTCAGTTGGTAGAGCAGCTGACTCTTAATCAGCGGGTCCAAGGTTCGAGTCCTTGTACGCCCACCATTTTCCCCAGATATTTCAAATAGATAGAGACGGACAAATGTGAGAAGCGCTCGCATTTGGAATTCCGCTTTCAGCGCGTTTGGAATAGCGCTCCTCAATAGCTGACTGAGAGCGGCCTTTCGGTCCAAAAATCTCCTGGAGTGCGGCTGGGAAGTTGACCGTATTCCAGCTCTGCACGAGGCCGTTGGATGTTTCCCTGATGACGACCCTAGGAGCACCGAGCTGCCCCCTCGGCAGGTGTTGCAAGACGATTCGAGCTACCGGCTTTAGGCGTGGCAACTGCCCGAGCTTAGTCCGGTAAGCCTACTAGAGCGGACTATGACTGCTGTTGCAGTGAACCGCCGCTTTTGATCCGATGCGGTCATTTGAGGGAAGTTATCTGGTTTGGTATCGGGGCTGCATTCCGCCAAGCACCTTTTGGATGTCCGGGCGAATTCGGAACGACATCTGCATTTCGGGAGAGGCCGCTCCGCACCAATGCCAGGTCCTGGCGGACACGATCATATGGCGATAGGTGTTATCGATCGGCGCAATCGATCATACTCCCGTCCGTTGTCTCCATCGTGAGGGCCCGCTTTCTCTTGTCCAATCAACGACCAAGATACAACTGGAACGATATCGTCTATTTCCTGGAAGTGGCGCGGCAGAAGAGCCTCGTCAGGGCGGCCGAGAAACTGCGTGTCGACCACACCACGGTCAGCCGACGTGTGCGGGAGTTGGAGCGCAGCCTCAACACCTCGCTGTTCTCTCGGGGCAAGTCCGGCTTCAACCTCACCGAGACCGGTCTGCGCCTGCTGGAGTTCGCCGAGGGAATGGAAGGGCATGCGAACTCCATCGCCGAGGTCATCGCCGGCGTCGATGGCGGGGAGGCCGGCGGCGCCGTACGGCTCGCCAGTATGGAGGGGATCGGCAGCCTTTATCTCACGCGGTTGTTCGGCGATTTCAATAAGCGTTATCCGGCCGTCCAGATTGAACTGATCACTGACTATCGCATGCTCGATCTGAGCCGCCGCGAAGCGGACGTCTTCATCAGTTTCTTCAAGCCGGTGGGCAAACGCCTGTCTATCAAGAAGCTTGGAGAGTTCAAGGTCTCTCTCTTCGCCTCGCGGCGCTATCTGGCGTCGCACGGCCACCCTTCGACCATCGAGGAACTCGACAACCATACCTTCGTCGATTTCATCGACGAGCTCGTGCATGTCCGCGAGAACCGTTGGCTGTCGGATATCCTGAGGCCGCCCCAGATCGTCTTTCGCAGTACCAGCCTGGTGGCGCAGTACCTCTATGCTTCGAACGACCAGGCGATCGCCATGCTGCCATCCTTCGTCGCGGCGAATAACCGGGACCTGATTCCTGTGATGCCCGACCTCTTCACCGTGCGCGACATTTGGCTTTCCGTCCACGAGGACCTGCTGCACATCACCCGCATCAAGGCGATCCTCTCTTTCCTGGAAAAACAGATCGCCAAAGACCGCGACTTCCTCATGCCGCAACTCGCCCAGACCGGAGAGTGACGCATTTTTTTGCGCTCTGGCGCCCTGCGAAGCCGCTGAAAGATTAGGCACTTTCAAGATGTGCCGAATCTTTGAGCATGCAAAAATGTCAAGTAGGCTAACGAATTGGCAGAATATTCTGCAAATTTGCACATAGCCTTGCAAAACTGGGTCTTCCTATCTGCAGCGATCTTCCGATCATGGTGCCTGTGCATTGCAGCATGCGATCCCGAAAACGGCCTGATAGGGCCGATTTCGAGACTTAGCAGACGCAAAGGATGCACGCCGGGACGGTGGACGCCGGGCCGGGGCGCAAGAACCAGGGAAGCTCCATGTCTGCACGGATACTCAAAGCCCTAAAGAAACCCAAGGCGCGACGCTGTGCGGAACTGACCCTGGGCCCGGTCTTCCTGGTGGCGGTGTGGTGGATCGCCTTTGCCGGGGAACTGGTGAACAAGGACCTGCTGCCCTCGCCCTTTGCGACCATCGCCGATACCGCGGTCGCCATCGCCGCTGGGGACATGATTCACGACTTCCTGCAAACCCTGATCCGGGTTGCATATTCCATCGCCATCGCGACGGTCCTGGGCGTGCCCATCGGCATCGCCCTGGGCGCCAAGGACAGCGTTTACCGCTCCCTGGAGTTCGTCATCGACTTCTTCCGCTCGACGCCGGCGACAGCCATGTTTCCGCTGTTCCTGCTGCTCTTCGGCCTGGGCGACATCGCCAAGATCGCGGTCGCCGCCTTTGCCGCCTGGTTGGTGATCGTCTTCAACGTCGCCTACGGTGTGATGAACGCCCGCCAGACCCGCATCCTGGCCGCGCGCTCCATGGGGGCGTCGAGCCTGCGCATCTTCAAGGACGTCATTTTCTTCGAGACCTTGCCGCAGACCTTTGTCGGTCTGCGGACGGCCGTTTCCATTGCCCTGGTCGTCATCATCGTCGCCGAGATGTTCATCGGCGCCGTCGACGGCATGGGGCACCGGATCATAGACGCCCAGATTTCCTACCAGCTGACGGATATGTATGGGTCGATCCTCGCCGCCGGTGCGATGGGCTACGGCCTCAATCTCGGTCTGCTCATCGTCGAGAAGACGATCGTCCACTGGTCAGGACGCTAGGCGTGGGCCCAACCGGCAGCAACAGACAAACCGACCAAGAACTGGAGGCTTCAACATGAAAAAGATCGTCTTCTCCACCACCCTGGCGGCGGCCTTGCTGTCGGCCGGCGGCGCCCAGGCAGCCTGCGATAAGATGGAAAAGGTCGTGGCCGCATGGCTGCCGATCATGCAGACCACGGCCTACTACGTGGCCCTTGAGGAAGGGCTCTTCGAGAAAAACTGCATCGAGATCGATTCGAACAAGATGCAGTCGCCGAACCACATCATCGATGCCCTGGTCGCGGGGCGCGCCGACTTCGGCCCTCCGGGCGCCGCGGCGGGCATCGCGATGATCGCGGAATCCAAGTTCCCGGGAACCTTTAAGGTGTTCGGCCTGCAGGGCGGCGGCATCCAGGTCGACCTGATCAACGACGGCCTCATCGTCCATCCGGACAGTGACATCAAGAGCTTCGCCGACCTGAAGGGCAAGACGCTGGGCCACGTACCGGGCATTCAGTGGCGCACGATCTCGCGTCACATGGTGCGCGCCGCCGGACTCGACCCCGACAAGGACGTGACCCTGACCGACCTTGCGGTCGCCATGCAGGTCCCTGCGGTGGCCGGCGGTAGCGTCGACGCCACCCTTTCACTGGAGCCCGTCGGCTCCATCGCCGCGGCCTCCGGCAAGGCCAAACGGGCGATGACCAACCCCGTGGCCTCAGTGATCGCCGACCCCTTTTATTCGGGCGCGGCGGTCCTGACCACGAAGTTCATGCAGGAACGCCCCGACGTCGCCCGCAAGGTGGTCGAGGTGATCGACGAGGCGACCGACTTGGTGATGGCCGACTTCGACAAGTACAAGGTGATCATTCCCAAGTACACGGCCATCCAGGAATCGCAGCTCGACCTGCTGGCCAAGCCTTACCTGCGGCCGTTCCACGATCTCAACGAGACCGATCTCAACTCCTACCAGGCCTTCGTCGACGTCTTCGTTAAGGAGGGCGTGCTGAAGGAGCCGATGGACGTACGGGAGAAGATGCTGAAGCTCGCCGACCTCGCAAGTTGAACGGGCAGGAGCTGAAGATCCATGACAAGCAGCGTTGCCCGGGTCTCCGCTGATGGCATCGCGAGGGTGGGGGAGGATCTCCCCCACCCCGAGCGCCGGGAGACGGAACCGCCCATGCCCAAGACGTCCGCCCGCCAGCGCATGATCTCCATCCAGGGATTGAAGAAGTCATTCGGTGACACCGTCATCTACGACAACTTCGACATCGAGCTGCCGCAAGAAGAACTGATCTCCATCTTCGGCCCCAACGGCTGCGGCAAGAGTACCCTGATCAACATGATCTCCGGCCTCATGCCGATGGACGCAGGCGAGGTGCTCTACGATGGTCAAACCATCAAGGAGACGAAGATCTCCTACGTATTCCAGAACTACCGCGAGGCGCTGTTCCCCTGGCTGCGGGCCATCGACAACATCCACTACCCGCTGAAAGTTATGGGGTTGCCGCGCCGGACGCGCGAGGAGCGTGTGGAGCAGCTGCTTGCCGATTTCGAGATCAAGATCGACCTCAACGCCTATCCTTACACCCTGTCCGGCGGGCAGCAGCAGACCGTCTCTATCCTGCGCGCCCTGGTGACCGAGCCGGAAGTGCTGTTCCTGGACGAACCGTTTTCTGCGCTCGACTACGAGATGACGCTCTTCATGCGCGAGCAGATCCAGAAGATCTACCTCAAGACCGGGACCACCACCCTGCTGGTCTCGCACGACTTGGAGGAAGCCGTGCAGCTGGCGGACAAGGTCTTGCTGCTGACACGGCGGCCGACCCGGGTCGCGGAGATCGTCGACGTTGGCCTGCCGTGGCCCCGGACGACCCAGGTGACCACGGACAGTCGCTTCGTCGATATCAAGCGGCACTGCCTAGAGGTTTTCTGGCGCGAAGTGAAAGCCAGTTGACCGGCGCGCCAGAGCCCTCCCCCAGTTCATCGCCTAGTGAGAAAAGAGAACATCATGACTACTCGCCGTTTCCGCGCCGCCGCCGTGCAGACGCTGGCTGCCCTTGGGGATTACGACCACAACATCGCCCTGGCGACGAAATTCGTCGAGGACGCCGTCCGGCAAGGTGTCGAGCTGGTTGTCTTCCCGGAGTGCATGGACACCGGTTACCTCTTCGATTCTCCGGCGCACTGCCGCGAGCTGGCAGAGACCGTGCCCGACGGTCCGTTTGTCTCGGCGCTGGCCACGCTGAGCCGGGAGCATGGCATCTATATCGCCAGCGGCATCACCGAGTGGGACGCGGGCAAGGAAAAGGTCTTTAACAGCGGCATCATGTTTGGGCGCAAGGGTGAAGTGGTTTGCCACTACCACAAGCAGTTTCTCGCGACCCACGATCAGAACTGGTTCAGCTTTGGCGAACGGGGCTGCCCGGTGGTCGAAACCGACCTCGGCAAGATCGGCCTGCTGATCTGCTTCGACGGCCGCATTCCCGAGATCTTTCGCTCCATGGCAATACAGGGAGCGGAGGTCATCGTGGACATGGCGAACTTCTTTGCCATGGACCAGGCTGACATGTGGGGGCCGGCGCGCGCGTATGAAAACGGCCTTTGGCTGGTCGCGGCCACCAAGGCCGGCTATGAGCGTTCAATCTACTATCCTGGCGGCAGCATGATTGTCGATCCGAAGGGGAGAGTGCTCTCTAAGGTACCCTACGACACTCATGGCATGGCGGTGGCGGACATCGATCCGGAGGCCGCCGGCGACAAGTCCATCTATACCGCGAACGACAAGATTGCCGACCGCCGGCCGGAAACCTACGGCATCATGACCGTGAGCTATGCCGACACGCCGGTCTCCACGGTCGCGGAAACGCCGATCGTGCCCGCCCGCTCGACCAGCAAGGTGGCCGCGGTGCAGATCCATGTGGATGACGAACACGGTGCCAGCGACGTTCTCAACATGGTTGAGCATGCGGCGAAACTGGGCATCAAGGTCATTTCTCTGCCCGAATACGCTTTCGCCAGGACTTGGCTGCCGAACGCGGACGAAGCCGCCGCGCTGGCCGGGGAAACCAAGGGCCTTGTCGCCCAAATCGGCGATATCGCCAGCCTTTACGGTTGCCTCATCGCCCTGCCGACGGTGGAGCGGGCCGCCATGGGACTCTACGTCACCACCTATCTGATCGGTCCCGAAGGTCAGGAGATCGGCAAGTACCGGAAGACCCATCTGACCGCCGAGGAGCGCGCCTGGGCGGTGCCGGGCGACGACTATCCCGTCTTCGAGACGCCGTTCGGCCGTATCGGAGTCATGTCTGGATATGACGCGGTCTTTCCGGAATCCTCCCGCTGCCTCGGGATTGCTGCGGCGGATATCATTCTCTGGCCCGCTTCCCTGCGCGAGCCCTTCGAGCGCGAGCTGATCGCTGTACCACGCGCCGAGGACAACCGGGTTGCCGTGGTACTGGCCAACCGCCTCGACTGCCCCTATCCCGGCGGCAGCCTAGTCATACCGCCCACCGGTTTCCCCCTGTGGGACATCAACGAAGTCGCGCCGCGGGTCCTCAAGGCCGGCGCGGTGATGCCGAAGCACATCGACCTCGCGGTCTGCCGCCAGAAGCAGATGATCCCCAAGGTCGACATGTTCGCCAATCGCCTGGTCGAGACCTACGCGCCCATCGTCGCCGCCTAGGCGGCAGGGGCCGCAAAGGGGTCTCGGGAGGGAATTCCAGGAATGCAGAACGATTTCACAATCGCAGCCCTGCACACGGCCTATGGAGCCGGTACAGGCGCCGGCGAGGTTGTCGAGGAGATCGAGCGACGCATCGCGGCGGTCGACGATCCCGGAATCTTCATTTCTCGGCCCACGGCGGAGCAGATGAAGGCCGAGATCTCCGGGCTCGGTCCCTTCGATCCCGTTGCCAAGCCTCTGTGGGGCATTCCCTTTGCGGTCAAAGACAATATCGACGTTGCCGGCATGGAGACGACCGCCGCCTGTCCGGACTTCGCCTATCGCGCAAAGGAAGACGCGACGGTGGTACGCCGGCTTCGGAACGCCGGGGCCTTCATCATCGGAAAGACCAACCTGGATCAGTTCGCGACCGGTTTGGTCGGCCTGCGCACGCCCTATCCCGCCCCGCGCAATGCGCTGGACGACGCTCTGATCCCGGGTGGATCGAGTGCCGGCTCCGCCGTCGCCGTGGCGCGTGCCCTGTGCAGTTTCTCACTCGGTACGGATACCGCAGGCTCGGGCCGTATTCCCGCCGGACTCAACGGGCTGGTTGGCCTCAAGCCGAGCTTCGGTGCGATTTCGACCCAGGGGGTGGTGCCGGCCTGCCGCACCCTGGACTGCGTCTCCATTTTCGCCCGCTCGCCCGCGGACGCCTCCGCCGCATTTGCTGAAGCACGCGGCTATGATCCCGCCGATCCCTATTCGCGGGTTGTGCCGGCCGGTGATGCCGGAGCGCCTGCGCAGGTGCAGCGTATTGGCGTGCCGCGGTACGAAGACCGCGTATTTTTCGGCGACGAGGCCGCGGCGGCGGGCTACCAGGCTGCAGTCGAGAGGCTCGCTGAAATGGGGTTGGAGATCACCCAACTGCCTTTCGACGCCTTCTACCGCGTGGCCCGGCTTCTCTACGAGGGCGCCTGGGTTGCCGAACGCTATGCTGCGATCGAGGCATTCATCACGTCCCGCCCCGAGGCCCTGCATCCCGTGACCCGCGCGATCATCGAAGGCGCGTCCGCCTTCTCTGCAGCCGATGCATTCAAGGCCGGTTACCAGCTCGCCGCTCTGCGCCGTGAAACGCGGAACCTCATGCAGGGAATCGATGCACTCTGCGTGCCGACCGCGCCGACGTGGTACACGGTTGAGGAAGTTCTTGCGGAACCGCTCGCCACCAACAGCAACCTCGGCACCTATACCAATTTCGTAAACCTGCTGGGCCTTTGCGGGATGACTGTCCCCGTCGGCCGGCGTGAGGACGGGCGGCCGGAGTCCGTCACCTTCCTCGGCCGCGATGGGGCCGACGCACAGGTGGCACAGCTGGCCGGGTCATTCCTAGCGGGACCGGTTCCGACGTCGAACGACACCGCAAAGCGCATAGGGATACTGGTTGTTGGCGCTCACATGTCCGGCCTGTCACTGAACGGCCAGCTGACGGCCCTCGACGGGCAGTTCGAGCAGGCGACGAAGACTGCAGCGGACTATTGCCTCTACGCTTTGCCCGACAGTGAGCCGGCCAAGCCGGGCCTGCTGCGCGTGCAGCCGGGCAGGGGGACTGAAATAGAGGCGGAGCTTTGGTCATTGACGGAAGAGGCCTTCGGCGCGTTCGTTGCCGCCTTGCCGCCGCCCATGTGCATAGGGAACGTCAAGCTCGTCGACGGCAGGCTGGTGAAGGGGTTCCTGGTAGAGAGCGTGGCCGTCGATATGGCCCATGACATCTCGCAATTCGGCGGCTGGCGCGGCTTCGTGGCCGCGCAATAGCGGTCGCTGAGACCAGTAAGCGTGTCCGCTCCAGGTCGGCAAGCCGTCATGTTCACGGCAGCGCGTCGAACACCGGCTGAGAGGCGCTAAGCGGTCCTGACTCAGCCGCCTGCTGAAAGGCCGCTTCTGGCACGCCCCCGACATTGGGAGGCAGGTGGAGCATGTCCACTCCGCCTCTGAAAGGTGACATTGGGGGCCGGGCCGCAGAAAATGTCAGCTGAGGGGCTGTTAACGGACCAAGTAGATTGGCACGGGGAAGGCGGCTCGTGACCCCAAGCGGACTTCCGGACTTTCTGATAGCGTGGCCGTGTAATAGCGCTATTTCCTGATCACATTCGCCAGTGTAGCGCAGCGCTGTGTACCGGGGCCTCCCAGTAGGAGGCTACCTCGCTGTCGAACTTGACCAAGGGCAGCAAGCAACTGGCCATCTCCAACGAGGTGCAGTAATTGTCGACCAGGGAGCGGGTAACCGTCAGCCTGCGGCGGTCGGCCTCACGCACGGCGGCATCGACCGCTTGGCCCTGGTCGGCCAGGGCGGCCGGCTCCGCCAGGCGTCCCATTATCTCGGCGCTGTAGGCGCCGGTCAGCTGGGCGCCGTCGCCGACCGAGTAGACGCGTTGGACGGTAATGCGATCCTGGGAGTCGCAATCCGGCGGCAACTGGTTGAGGCGGAGATTATAGGAAAAAGGAACGCTGGCTAGGTCAGCCAGCTGGGCTTTGCGCACAGGTGATTGCCAAAGCCGATGGCATCGCAGGCGACCTCCTGCTCGCTGCCGGCGACATCGCAAAAGTGCAGCGCCTTGCCGTCCGATCTCTCAAAGGCCAGTTGCGTCATGCTGTTCAGAGCTTTGTTTCGTTTCACCCCTTGAAACGAAGGGTCTGCTTTGCCGGTAGAGAGCGGAGAGTGGCGGAAAGGAGGCGGCGGCCAGCCGGGAGCACCGGCAGGCCGCCAAGTCGGCAGGGAGAGTCAGTGCGCCAGAAGTTCCGGCGTATAGCCGGCCTCGCGAATGGCCTGGGCGGCCTTGGCCTGATCGCCGGCGACTGTGACCTGCGCCTTGGCGATATCGATCTCGATGGCGGTGCCCGGCAGGCTTTCCTCCAGAGCCGAGCGGATGACGCCGGCGCAGTGGCCGCAGGTCATGTCGGCGACGTGAAAGGAAATGCCCTTGCTGGCCGCCGTGGCTGTGGTCTCTGCCTCGTGATGCTGATGGCTGTCACACATGGTGGGATCCTTCTGACTGTCCGAATGAGCGAAGCTTGCAGCTTCCCATAATGGTAAGGTCAAGCGAGCTAGTGATGCCTGGTCCCGATTTTCTTCCAGCCGGCCCGCGGTGGCGCGGGAAGTGCGGTAGGCGCCGCCAAGTCGTTCAGGATCGGGCAGTCGGGGCGGCCGTCGCCGGAGCAGCAATGGGCGAGGTGCTTCAGGGTCGAAACCATATCCTGCAGTTCGCAGATCCGCTCCTCAAGCTCGGAAATGTGCGAGAGCGCGAGCTCCTTCACGTCCGCGCTGGCCCGCGACCTGTCCTGCCAGAGGCCGAGCAGCATGCCGGTTTTCTCGATCGAGAAGCCGAGGGTTCTTGCCCGCTTGATGAAGCGCAGCACGTGGACGTCCTCGGTGCTGTAGACCCGATAGTTGCTCTCGGTGCGCCGGGGCGGACTGATCAGCCCGATCGACTCGTAATGCCGGATCATCTTGGCCGAGACGCCCGATGCGGCGGCGGCATCTCCGATGTTCATGTCAACCTCCCGAGGCAGCCTCGGCGCTCGCCCGGCTGCCGTCTTCCGGTGTGAAGAAAACGTCGGCGTGCAGGTCGGTTTCCCGCAGATTGCGTTCGCGACAGACCTGCCCGACTGCCTCCACCATGGCCGGCGGACCCGCGACATAGGCCTTCCAGCCGGCCATGGCGTCGATATCGGCGGCGATCGCCTCGTGCACGAAGCCTTTGCGGAAGGCGGTTTCGCCCTTCGCAGCGGAGAGGACGACCTGGCGCGAGAACCGGGGGTGCGCCGCCATGAGCGCGTCCAGCTGCTGCTGACCGTAGACGTCGTGGCGGTCGCGGGCGCCGAAATAGACGTGGATCGGCTGGCGCATGTCGGCCGCAACGGCCCGGGACACAATCGAAAGCACGGGGGCCAGCCCCGACCCGCCGGCTACCGCCAGGATCGGCCTGGTGTGGCCTTCGCGCAGGTAGGCCTCTCCGAAGGGGCCCTCGACCTGCACCGCGACGCCCGGCTTGGCCGCCTGCGCGACCGCGGCGCTGACGCGCCCGCCGGCCACCTCGCGGATGTGAAAGACCAGTTCGTCGTCGCGCCCGCTGGGCGCCATGGAGTAGTCGCGTGCCGGCAGGCCCGGAAAGGTCAGCCTGGCGTATTGGCCGGGCGCATAGGCGAAGGGCGCCTCGAGACCTAGCCGCAGTTCCACGATGTCGTGAGTCAGGCGCCGCGTTCCGGCCACGCTGCCCGTCGTCTTGACCAGAGGGTGGGAGACGGTCTCCTGGGCCAGCCACTTGACCTCGATGTCGCTCAGCGGCTTGGCCCGGCAGGCGAGGATCAGGCCCTGCTCTCGCTCGTCTTCGCTCAGGGCGAAGCGCGTGTGCGGCAGCAGCTCGACCTCGCCCGACAAGAGGCGTGTCTTGCAGGCCCCACAGCGCCCGGAACGGCAGCCGTGAGGATAGGCGATGCCGGCGTCCAGAGCGGTCTCCAGCAGGGTCTTGTCCGCCGGCAGTGTGAGTGCGCGCTCCGCGGAAATAATCCTGGCCTTGAAGGTGTCGTTGTCCAAGGGCGGGATCTCCTTGCGATTCAGGCTGCGGCCGTGGCCGTGGCCGCGACGCTTGCCGCTGTCCCGGCCGTTTCGCCCTGCGGCGGCACGAAGCGGCGCAGGCGCAGCGCATTGGTGAGGACGAAGATGCTGGACAGCGCCATTGCGGCAGCCCCCAGCATGGGCGAAAGCAGCGGGCCGGCGGCGGGATAGAGAACGCCGGCGGCGACCGGGATCAGCAGGACGTTGTAACCGAAGGCCCAGAAAAGGTTCTGCTTGATGTTGCGCATCGTCGCCCGGCTGAGGGCGATGGCGTTCACCGCGCCCAGCAGATCGCCGCCGACCAGCACCACGTCGGCGCTTTCGATGGCGACGTCCGTGCCCGTGCCGATGGCGATGCCGATGTCCGCCTCGGCCAGGGCCGGCGCATCGTTGATGCCATCGCCGACGAAGGCGAGCAGATTGCCGCCCTCGCGCAGGTCGTGCAGCGCCGCCACCTTTCCTTCCGGCAGGACTTCCGCGATCACCTGGTCGATGCCCAGCTCCCGGCCGATCGCCTTCGCAGTGCGGCGGTTGTCGCCGGTGATCATGGCGACCTGGAGGCCCAGGGCGTGCAGCTGCTCGACGGCCTGGCGGCTGGTCGGCTTCACCGGGTCGGCCACGGCGATGGCGGCGGCAATCTTGCCGTCCACGGCGGCGAAGAGCGGCGATTTGCCCTCGTCGGAGAGGCGCTCGATCTCGCCGCCGAAGCCGCGGAGTCTGTAGCCCAGTTTCGTCATGAAGCGGTCGGCGCCGATCTCGACCCGGCGTCCGTCGACCACCGCCGTGACACCGTAGCCGGGCACCGCCTCGAAGGCGCTGGGGTTTGCCAGGGTCAGGCCGCGCTGGGCGGCGGCGCTCACAATGGCCTCACCGATAGGGTGTTCGGACTGGGCCTCCACGGCGGCGACCAGCGCCAGGATCTCGGATTCATCGTGTTCCGGCATGGTCAGCAGATCGGTCAGCTCCGGACGGCCCTTGGTCAGGGTGCCGGTCTTGTCGAGGGCTACCACCGCCGCCGAGCGCAGCTGCTGCAGGGCGTCGCCCTTACGGAACAGCACGCCGGTCTCGGCGCCGCGGCCGGTGCCGACCATGATGGAGGTCGGCGTGGCTAGGCCCATGGCGCAGGGGCAGGCGATGATCAGCACAGCCACGGCATTGATCATGGCGTAGGTATAAGCCGGCTCTGGGCCGACGAGGGCCCAGGCCAGAAAGGTGACGGCGGCGATCGCCATGACGGCCGGCACGAACAAGGCGGTTACCTGGTCGACCAGCAGCTGGATAGGCAACTTCGATCCCTGGGCCTCTTCCACCATGCGGATGATCTGGGCCAGCATGGTATCGGCGCCGACTTTGGTGGCGCGGAAGCGGAAGCTCCCGGTCTTGTTGATGGTACCGCCGATCACGGTGTCGGCCTCGCTCTTGGCGACGGGCAGAGGCTCACCGGAGATCATCGACTCGTCGATGTAGGAGGACCCCTCGATCACCTCGCCGTCGACGGGAATCTTCTCGCCCGGGCGGATGACGACAATGTCGCCGGCGGCGACCGCGGCCAGCGGCACTTCGACGACCGCGCCGTCCTTGACCACCCGAGCGGACTTTGCCTGCAGGCCGACGAGGCGCTTGATGGCCTGGCTGGTGCGCCCTTTGGCGCGGGCTTCCAGCAGTCGCCCGACCAGGATCAGGGTGACGATGACGGCTGCGGCCTCGTAATAGATGTTGTGCGCCGCCGCCGGCAGCAGTTGCGGGGCGAAGGTAACCAGCACCGAGTAGCCGTAGGCGGCAGAGGTGCCGAGCGCTACCAGCGAGTTCATGTCCGGCGCGCCGCGCAGCAAGGCGGGAACGCCCTTCACCAGGAATCGCCGGCCCGGGCCGAACATCACGGCGCTGGCCAGCGCGAAGTAGAGCAGGTGGAGCGAAGGGGTCGATATGGCGAACCTCAGCCAGCCTTGGAAGGGAGGATAGAGGTGGCCGCCCATCTCCAGGACGAAGAGGGGAAGGGTCAGCAGTGCGGCCACCATGACGTCGCGCCGCAGCTTTTGCACCTCGGCAGTCTTGCTTTCTTGACGGGATTCCAGGGCCTGGTCGTCCTCCGCGCTCTGCGCTGCATAGCCTGCTGCCGTGATCGCCTTCAGGACCTCGCCCAGCTGCGCGTTGTCGCCCAGCAGTTCCACGCTCGCCCGTTCGGTCGCCAGGTTGACCGTTGCCCCGACGACGCCGGGCACCTTATGGATCGCGTTTTCCACCCGCTTGACGCAGGAGGCACAGCTCATGCCGTCGATGGCGATCTCGGTTCTGCGTGTCGCCGCGCCGTAGCCGCCCTTCCTGATGGCCTCGATCAGGGCCTCAAGGGAAAAATCCTTGGCCATCTCTACTGTCAGGGTCTCGTTGGCGAGGTTGACGCTGCTCGCGGCGACCCCGGGGGCGCGGCCGGCGATCGTCTCCACGCGTTTGACGCAGGAAGCACAACTCATGCCCTCGACGGTGAGGGTTAAACTGTTGGGGGCGGGTTGCACGGTCTGGCTGGGCATCGGGAATCCTCCATTCCCTCTATCCCTAAACTTTCCCATTATGGGAAGGTCAATGCCTATTCTCGTGGGCTGCCGGAACGGCTAGGACAGTGCCAATTGACGCTGGGCTTCGGCGAGGAAGGCACCCGCGACCTGAGAGAGGGTGCCGCTTGGCGGGGTGATCATCAGCGTGCGGAAATGCACCTCTGGCTTGAAGGGAACGACGGTAAGTCCCGCCCGATCCAATCCCTCGAGCGCCAGGGGATTGACCAGGCTGACACCGACACCGTTGCGCACGAGATTGCAGATGGTCACCGAGTATTGCGTTTCCACCACGATGCGCCGCCGGACGCCAGCCTGTTCGAACAGGCGGTCGATGCGGGCCCGGGCGGCATCCTCGCTGGCCAGGGAAACGAAGCGGCTGTCCGCAAGATCCTGCGGCGCCAGTGTTTCCCGCTCTGCCAGCGGATGGCCGTTCGGCACCAGACATACCGCCTGCGGGGCAGCGAAGACCTGCGCTTCGACACCTGCAAGGTCGATTTCATCCGCGGCAAATCCGAGGTCGAACTGACCGGTCGCCACGAGATCCTTGACCGCTTCCGAACTGCGAATGTGCAACAACACCGAGATGCCTGGAAAGTCACGGCAGAAGGAGGCGACGACGCGCGGCAGGAAGGCGTGGCCGAGGGCCGGGAGGCTCGCCACACGCAGGCTGCCAGCGGCGAAGCTGCGGATGTTTTCAGCGGCGAAGGACAACCGCTCCAACCCGATGAAGGCACGCTGCACCTCCTCGTAGAAGGCGAGGCCTTCGGCTGTCGGCCGGATGCGGCCCTTGCCGCGGTCGAAGAGCTTCAGCTTCGTCGAGCGCTCGAGGTCGGCCAGCAGACGGCTGACCGCCGGCTGGGAGATTCGCAGGATTTCCGCGGCGCGGGTCGTGGTCCCGCAGGCGATAACGGTCCGAAAGGCCTCGACCTGGCGGAAATTCATGGGATGTTCCGATACTTATAATATATCTGCATAACTATCGGGAAAGTTAGCATTTGAAGTCAAGTTGTCTTCTCGCTGCAATAGGGCGGTTTCTCATTAGAGGTCGACGATGCACGACGAGACACGCCTGCTTCATTGCGATAGCGATGACGAGCCGTTCCGGGCCCTGACGACGCCGGTTCACCGGGCCTCGACGCTGGTCTTTCCGACGGTCGAAGAATTCCTCGCGCGCCATAGCCGTTTTTACGACGGCTACTCCTACGGCCTCTATGGCCACCCCGCGTCGCGCTCGCTCGCCAAGCAGATCGCCACGCTGGAAGGGGGGAGCCGTGCGCTTATCGTGCCTTCCGGCATGGCGGCGATTTCCGTCGTCAACCTCGCGCTCCTGCGCCCCGGCGACCACGTTCTGATACCGGACGCCGTCTATGCGCCGGCCCGCGCGGCGGCAGAGGGGTTCCTGTCGGCCATGGGGGTCACGTCGACCTTCTACAATTCGCTGGCCGGTGTCGGGATTGCCGAGTTGTTCCGGTCGACAACCCGCCTCGTCTGGGTTGAGTCCCCAGCGTCCTTCACTATGGAAGTGCAGGACGTGCCGGCGATCACGGCCGCCGCCCACGACCATGGCGCGCTGGTCGCTGCCGACTGCACTTGGGCTTCGCCACTCGGCTTTAAGGCGCTGCGCCATGGCGCCGACGTTGCTGTTCAGGCCCTGTCAAAGCACATCGCCGGCCACTCAGACCTCATCCTGGGCAGCGTGACGGTCGACGACGAAACTCTGTTCCGCCGGATCAAAGACGCAAGCCGCTACCTCGGGCTCGGGGTGTCTCCCGACGACTGCTTCCTGGCGCAGCGTGGGCTGGGCACGCTCTCCACCCGGCTTGGCCGGCAGACGGAGAGCGCCGTCAAGGTTGCCGGCATCCTGGCCGAGCACCCCTGCGTCAAGCAGGTTCTCTATCCGCCACTGCCGGGCGATCCTGGCCACGTCCTTTGGTGCCGCGACTTCACCGGGGCGAGCGGTGTTTTCTCGGTCGTGCTTGAGCCGAGCGGCGACACGGCCCTTGCCCCCTTCCTGGAGCAGATGCGCCTGTTCCGCCTCGGCGCGAGCTGGGGTGGCCTGCATAGCCTCGTCGCACCAGCGCGGCTCGACGGCGCGCGCAGTGCGGTGCCGTGGCAAGGCGCGGGACCGGTGCTGAGATTCAGCATCGGCCTTGAACATCCCGACGACCTTATCGACGACCTTCTGGCAGGGCTGGAGCGCTACCGCCCGCCGAACAGGGCCGCCTCCATCTGACCGGGTGGCGTGCGGGGGCCGGTCGTCGGGCCGGCAACACAAACTACAAACAGGGAAGCAAGAAAGGGGTAAGATCATGACTATGAAGCAAGCAGTCTGCGCACTCTTCGGCATAGGCCTGCTGGCCGGCCCGGCGGTGGCGAGCGAAGGCGAGACCATCAGCGCCATCAAGCAGCGCGGCGAACTCGTCTGCGGTACCAGTACCGGGACGGCGATCGGACTCAGCACCCTCGACGACACTGGAAAATGGAGCGGGCTCGAGGTCGACTACTGCCGCGCCGTTGCGGCGTCTCTGCTCGGCGATGCCGCCAAGGTCCGCTTCGTCCCCCTTGAATTCAAGAATGCCTTTGCAGCGCTGCAGTCCGGCAGCGTCGACCTGCTGGCGCGCGCCGCGACCTGGACCTATACGCGCGACACCGAGCTGAAATTCGACTGGGTCGGAGTCTACATGTACGACGGCCAGGGCTTCCTGGTGAAGAAGGACCTCGGCGTGGCGAAGCTGGGGGAGCTGAGCGGCGCCTCCATCTGCGTCTCGGCCGGCACGACGACCGAGCTCAACCTGGCTGACTATTTCCGGACCCACAGCCTGGACTACACGCCGATCGTGGCGAACAACCGCGAGCAGAACCTCGCCAATCTGGAGGCCGGGCGCTGCGACGCCTATACCAACGAACGGGGTGGCCTCGCCGCCAGCCGTCTGGGGCTGACCCAGCCTGACGACTACGTCATCCTGCCCGAAGTCATCTCCAAAGAGCCACTGGGGCCGATTGTGCGCCAGAACGATCCGCAATTCCGCGACGTCGCCGCCTGGACGCTGCATGCCCTCGTCGCTGCCGAGGAGTTCGGCATTACGCAGGAGAACGTCACCGCCTTGGCAGAGTCCTCGCAAAACCCGGAGATCCAGCGGTTGCTCGGCAAGACCGGCGACTTCGGCGCCAAGCTCGGGCTCTCCAACGACTGGGCTGTGTCGGTGATCTCCGCCGTCGGCAACTATGGCGAGATCTTCGAACGTCACCTCGGTGCGGGCAGCCCGGTGAAACTCGATCGCGGGCTGAACACCCTGTGGACCGAGGGCGGCCTGCTCTACGCGCCTCCGATCCGCTGAGGAAGGACAACGCCCGCTGGCCAGGATACGATGCTGACAACTGCTGCAAGCCTGAAGGATGAGAGCAGGCGCACCGACGGGGCGGGCGCGGTCGCCCGGCGACAGGCCCGTCGCCGGCGCGCCGCGCTCCTCCAACAACTGCTCCTGCTTGGCGCCCTCGCCGCCGTCGGCGCAGTCATCGTCCGCAATACCGTTGTCAATCTGCAGGCGCGTGGCTTGGCCTCGGGGTTCGACTTTCTCTGGCAGGAGGCCGGATTCAACGTCGGCTTTACCCTCATCGCGGCCGACGCGACCTCCACCTATGGGCGGATCTTCCTGGTCGGCCTGCTGAACTCCCTGCTTGTCGCCGCCGTGGCGATGGTAGCGGCGACGATGCTGGGGTTTCTCATCGGGCTGGCGCGCGTGTCGCAGAACATCCCGGCACGGCTCCTTTCGAAAGGCTATGTCGAACTGGTCCGCAACCTGCCGCTGCTGCTCCACCTGCTACTGTGGCAGGGCGTCATCCTGCGGTCCCTGCCAACCGTGAAGCAGGCGCACGAACTGGGCGGGGTGGCCTTTCTCAGCAATCGCGGCCTCTATCTCGCGGCGCCGGTGGGTTGGTCAACGGCGTCGCTCGTGTTTCTTGGAGGGGCCGGCGCAACGCTTTGTATCGGCCTCCTGTTGGCGCGCAGGGCCCACCGCCGGCAGGAGTTGCTGCCGCCGGCCCATGCCGTGGGCATGATCCTTCTCGCCGCCGCCTTCATCGTAATCACAGTGGCGTCGGTGGACTGGGATGTCCCCGTGCTCGGCAGCTTCGACTACCGGGGCGGTGTGAAGATCATGCCGGAACTCGCTGCGCTGGTTGCCGCGCTGACCCTCTACAACGCCGCCTTCGTCGCCGAGATCGTGCGCGCCGGCATCCAGTCGGTTAGCCCGGGGCAGCGCCAGGCCGCCACAGCGCTCGGTCTGTCGGCACGCCTGACAATGCGCCTCATCATCGTGCCACAGGCTGTCCGTGTGATGGTGCCGCCGATGGCCAATCAGTACGCGCACCTCATCAAGGCCTCGGCGCTGGCGACGGTCGTGGGCTTTCCTGACCTGGTAAACGTCTTCATGGGCACGGCCCTGAACCAGACGGGCCGGGCTGTCGAGATCGTTGTGATGACGGCGGCCGTCTATCTCACCCTGACCGCCTCCGTGGGTCTTGTCACCGGCTGGTACGACCGGCGTATGAAGCTGGTGGAGCGCTGAAATGTCGGCGGGAACCCTCTCCGGCCCCTCCATCCCCCGGCGTCTTGCCCGCCAGACGGGATCGTTGTTGGCGGTCACGATCCGGCACCCCTTCAGCCTCCTGGTATCGCTGGTCCTGCTCTATGCCGCCTGGATCGTCGGCGAGGGCGTGGTCTCTTGGGGTATCGTCCACGCCACATTCCTAGCCGAAGACCGCAGCAGCTGTGACCCCGCGGGAGCCTGCTGGGCCTTCATCGTAAACCGCCTGCCGCAGTTCGCTTTCGGTTTCTATCCGGAGCAGGAGCGCTGGCGCGCCTTGCTCGTTGTGCTGGCGCCGCCGTCACTGATGCTGCTGGCAGTGGTTCCCGAGTTCCGGGGGCGCCGGGTCATCATGGTGACGGGATTTGGTCTCTATCCTTTTCTTGCCTTCATGCTGCTCGCCGGCGGATTGCCCGGACTGCCCGAAGTCTCGACCGAAAAGTGGGGCGGCCTCACGCTCACCATGATCGTTGGCATGAGCGCCTTTGTCCTGTCGTTTCCGCTCGCCATTGTGCTTGCTCTCGCACGCACCTCCGGCCTACCGGCGCTGCGGCTGGTTGCTGCAGGCTTTATCGAGTTCTGGCGCGGCCTGCCGCTGGTGGCGATCCTCTTCATGTCGGTCATCATGCTACCGCTGTTCCTGCCTCCCGATGTCGAGGCGCCGCGGCTGTCCCTGGCGCTCGCCGGCATCACCTTCTACTCGGCGTCCTACCTCGCCGAGGTGGTGCGCGGCGGCCTCCAGGGCATCGGTCGTGGACAGTACGAGGCGGCTGGCGCGCTTGGCTTTGGTTTCTGGAACATGCAGGGCTACGTGGTCATGCCCCAGGCCTTGCGCTCGGTGGTGCCGGCCATCGTCAACACTGCCATCGCGCTGTTCAAGGATACGACCTACGTGATGGTCGTCGGCCTCTTCGACCTGCTGAACATCGTCGTGGCCGGGCTGTCGGATGCCCATTGGGTCGGCCTGGCAGCCGAGGGGTATATCTTCGTCGGGGTCATCTACTGGACCATCTGCTTCGGCATGTCGCGCATGAGCGCCCGCTTCGAGCAGCGCGACAAGCCGAACCGGCCGGCCGAGAACACACTAGGAATGTCGCGATGAGCGAGGCCCTGATCTCCGTCCGGTCCCTCTGCAAATGGTATGGAGCCTGGTGCGCGCTCGACCACGTCTCCCTCGAGGTCAGGGCCGGCAGCTGCACGGTGCTCTGCGGCCCCTCCGGGTCCGGCAAGTCGACGCTGCTGCGCTGTTTGAACGGCCTTGAAGAATGGGAGGCGGGCGACGTTATTATCGGTGGCTGTCCGGTCGCCCGCAGAGCGCGGGACCTCCGCCGCCTGCGCCGGGAGGTTGGCATGGTGTTCCAGAGCTTTAACCTCTTTCCACATCTGGACGCGCTGGCCAACGTGACCATTGCGCCAAGAGTCGTGGGCCGGCAGCGCCGGGCTGACGCGGAACGGGCGGGTATGGCGCTCCTGGCGCGTGTGGGGCTTGCGGATCAGGCCCGCAAGCTGCCGGCCGATCTCTCGGGCGGTCAGCAGCAGCGCGTGGCCATTGCCCGGGCGCTCGCCATGGCGCCCCGCGCCTTGCTGTTCGATGAGCCGACCTCCGCTCTCGACCCGGAGTCGATCAAGGAGGTGCTCGACATCATGGTCGAGCTTGCCGAAAGCGGCACAACGATGGTCGTGGTAACGCACGAGATGGGCTTTGCCCGACACGTCGCACACAACGTCATTTTCATGGATCGCGGACGCATCGTTGAAGCCGCTGACCCTGCCAGCTTCTTCAAGGCGCCAGCCAGCGAGCGCGCCCGGGCATTTCTCGGGGAGATCGGGGCAACGCCCGTTGCCTGATGCCCTCGAACAACGTGCGACTTCAATCTTTATCAAGTGAACTCATCGAGCTGGATTGCTTCCCCGTCTTTCGCGATAGACCACCCTCAGTTGCAGCGTCAGGCCAGCGGCTGCAGGAATGGCAGAGACCTTCGAGCGCGGCGACGATACGGCGGTTGCGGCTGAGGATTCGGATCGGGCCCTGAGTGAGATGTTTTTTTGAAGATGGCGGCCTGAACGCCAAGCTGTTCGGCTTTCGGCAAGACCCGCAAGCTGCGTCCTAGGTCAACGTCGCCTCCTGGCAGATTTTGTTGATTTAGTCGGGCTTGAACGGAGGTGAGAGGCGTGATTCCGTCTTCCTAAGGTTTTGCGGGGAGGACAGGGCAATGATGGGGACACAGGCGGCGCCGGACCGGCTGTTCTATGATTTCTGCCTCGATGATCACGTGCCCGGCGATCTTGCAGACTGGCTCAAGGACCGGGGCCTCGATCACGTCCGTGGCGCAGCGAACCACCCCCAGACCCAGGGTAAGATCGAACGCTGGCACCAGCCCTTGAAGAACCGCGTCCTGCTGGAGAACTACTACCTGCCGGGTGATCTCGAGCCCGCTATCGCCGACTTCGTCGAGCGCTACAACCACCGCCGCTATCACGAAAGCCTCGGCAACCTGACGCCCGCTGACGTCTACTTCGGACGCGACCGGGCCATCATCGACAGAAGGAGAAAGATCAAAAATCTGACTATCCGAAAACGCCGCTTGGCCCATCAGCGCCAAGCCGCTTAACATCAACCAGGATGAGCCGGGGCCTCCACTAAGTAGTCACCGCACCTGTCCCATTCATTCTGATGACGGACACTTCTAGTATAGATGAGGATACGTTGGGTCGCATCATGAGTGGGGACTTTTTCTGCAGACTGAGCGCGGTTCCACGTATTCCCTGCCGTGATTGGAGGTGTATGGCGTATGGCGGAAAAATCACAAAAATCGGCGCTGCTTCGAATGGACAACGTCGGCATCGTGGTGGAATCCCTTGATGAGGCCATCTCCTTTTTCTCTGAGCTTGGCCTCGTGCTCGAAGGGCGGGCCACGGTCGAGGGAGAATGGGCCGGGCGCGTCACCGGTCTCGGTGATCAGCGCGTCGAAATCGCTATGATGGTTACGCCCGATGGCCACAGCCGTCTTGAGCTTTCGCGATTCCTCGCTCCGTCGGTAGTTGCCGATCACCGGAACGCCCCGGTGAACGCGCTTGGCTATCTGCGCACCATGTTCACCGTCGGGAACATCGACGAGACGCTCGAGAGACTGCGCAAGCGCGGCGCTAAACTCGTTGGTGATGTAGTAATATACAAGGACATGTATCGGCTCTGCTACATCCGAGGTCCCGAAGGAATTCTTATCGGACTGGCCGAAGAGCTTGGCAACAAGTAGGTATCAATGCTGAGAGGTCGGTTCCTGGCACTCGGCGGCTGTTCTTCAGGGGCGATGGACTGGTCCGCTCCTCCCCTGCAAGCCGGCATAGACGGGCCGGGCACCCCAAATAACAGCTTGGTGGCGCTGACCAGACCTGAGGAGGCGGCCTCCGGAAAGGCGGCTATTGACCTGGTGCGGCACTATGGGCTTATTGTTCTTGTGACCGCATTCAGCTCAGAGCGGATCTTTACGTGCCATCCGATGGCCTGTCGGCGAAAACCGCCAGCTGCGCGTCGAAAGCGCGCCTGAAAGCGGGCCGTGCTTCGCCGCGGGCGACATAGGCCGCGAGGTTTGGAAATTCCTTCAGCAGGCCCGATCCCTGCAACCGGCGCAGCACCGTCACCATCAGCAGATCGCCGGCGCTGAACGCGCCGTCCAGCCAGTCGGCATCACCCAGGCGGCGGGAAAGTGCATCCAGGCGTTTGCGGATGCTGTCCTCGAGGACAGCCAGGTGCTGTTGATACCAGGGCTTGTCGCGCTCCAGGATGTCGGCGAGATCGCGCTCGAAGATCGGCGGCTCCACGGTGTTCAGCGCGGCGAACATCCAGGTGACCGCCCGCGCCCGCGCATTCGCCTCGTCCGGGAGCAGGCCCGCGTGCCGCTCGGCAATATGGAACACGATCGCTCCCGACTCGAAGAGGGCGAGATCTCCTTCTTCATAGGTCGGAATCTGCCCGAAGGGATTCAGTGCCCGATGCGCGGGCCCCTTCATCGCCGCGAACGAAACCAGGCGGACGTCGTAGGCCGCGCCCGCTTCTTCCAGCGCCCAGCGAACCGGCATGTCGCGCGCCAGTCCCCTGCCGCCATCGGGCGAGCGTGCAAAGGCGGTGATAGTGATGGTCATTGGAAGGCGCCGGGTTGGCTGCGGATATCAGGCGCCCGCTCGGGCAGAGGCAGCCGCTTCGAGTGCCGCGATATCGATTTTCTGCATCTTCATCATCGCCTCGAAGGTACGCTTCGCCACGGCGCGGTCGGCAAGCGTCGTCAGCTCAAGCAGGCGCCTCGGTGTAATCTGCCAGGAGAAGCCCCAGCGGTCTTTGCACCAGCCGCACTCGCTCTCGGTGCCGCCATTTGCAGTGATCGCATTCCAGTAGCGGTCGGTCTCTTCCTGGCTTTCGGTCAACACCATGAAGCTGACTGCTTCATTCGGCGTGAAAACCGGGCCGCCGTTAAGCCCGATGAACCGCCGCCCCAGCACCGTGAACTCGACGGTCAGTTCGCTGCCCTCGCGGCCGCCGGGAAAATCACCCGGGGCTGCGTTCACCCGGTCGACATGGCTGTCGGGAAAGGTGGCGGCATAGAATTCGGCCGCCTTGCTGGCTTCACCGTGATCGAACCACACGCAGGTAACGAGGTCAGTCATGTTCATTCTCCTTGCGTCTTGCTCTTTGCGCCATCGGAGGGCCCTATTGGTGGATCTCCGGCTCCACCAGTTTTGTCAGCTTGTCGAGGGAGTCGCGCCATCCGAGATAGCAGGCCTCCGGCGGGATCACGTCGGGCACACCTTCCTGCTCGATGTTGAGTTCTGTGCCCACCGAAACGGCCTTCAGGGTGACGGTGACCTGCATCTCGCCCGGCAGTTTCGGATCATCGAAGCTGTCCGTGTAGACCAGGCGCTCGCCCGGCACGAGCTCGACATAGGTGCCACCAAATGAGTGGCCCTCGCCCGTCGTGAAATTCCGGAAGGACATTCTATGGCGCCCGCCGACCTTCGCCTCCAGTTCATGGACCGTGCAGACGTAGCCATAAGGCGGCAGCCAACTCGCCACGGCATCGCTCTCTACGAAGGCGCGGTAGACCTTCTCGGGCTTTGCGGCGAGGACGCGGTGGAGGCGGATCGTACTGGGCATGTCATTCTCCTCTTGGTGTGATTTCAGTTCTTGCGTTCTACCTTTCGCGGGCTGAACAGCAGTTCCAGGTACCGGGTCAGGTGATCGATGCTGTCGGCGGCGACCGCCGCGCCGCCCTTTGCCTTGGCGAGAATGAAGGCGCCCTGCAGGATGGCCTGGGTGTGCAGCGCCAGCGACCGGGCGGTCCAGTCGGGCGACATGCCCCGCTCCTGCAGCGCCGCTTCGATATCGGCTTCCAGCGTCTCGGCATGGCGACTGATGCTGCGGTCGCAAGCGTCGCGGATGGCCGGACTGGTCTCGTAGGTTTCCTGCACCATGGTGCCGACGAGGCAAGTGAACTCGGGCACGCCGCCGCGCAGCAGCGCCTTGCGGAAGGCGAGGTAAGCCAGCACCCGGTCCAGCGGATCCGCATGGTCGTGATAGGGCGCCTCGGCGAACAGCGCCTCGGTCTTTTCCGACCAGTGGTCCGCCGCGGCGATGCCCAGGTCGTCCTTGCTCCTGAAGTGATGGAAGAACGCGCCCTTGGTGACCCCGGCGGTCGCGCAGAGCTCGTCAACCGTAGTGGCGGAGTAGCCCTTGGTGCGGATCACCGACAGCGCGGCATCGAGCAGCTTTGATCTGGCGTTCGGTTTTGCGGCCTGGCTGGACATCTCGCCCTCCTTTGGAAGCCGAAACATACCAACCAGTCGGTATGTTGTCAAATGACCATAATCTGCCAGTTTCAGTGACAAGACGTCCACTCGGTCCGCGGCGCGGACATCTGCTCACGGCCACGAAGTGACCGGTGTTGGCACGAAGCCGAACTCCTCTCGACGTTAGGGCTGTGTCTGCTATGAAATCGTAGCGGACAGGTTAGGGCCATGTGACAGAAGTTGACCGCGTTCGCGCCAGGGCCAGCGCAGTGCAGCCCCGATCTTCTCTGCAATAGCGCCTGGAAGCTGTTTGGGCGCTCGAATCCGCAATGTCGTGCAGCACTTCCAGGCGGCCGGAGGCCTCGCGGGGCGCTGTGTGAACTTACTTGTCGAGCAGGCGCTTGATGCGGTCGAAACCCGGCTGCCCCAGCGCTTCCAGGTCCTCTTCCGTGAGGGGGCCGGAGAGGTCGAGTTGACCGCGGGCAAAGCGCTCCTTCTTCAGTGTCAGGAAGGCTTCCGTAACCTCGTCGACGACCAGTTCGGCGGCGTTCTCCGCGCCCCGCTCGACCATGGCGGCCTCTTGCGGCGGCCCTCTGTCGTCAGGATGAGCGGCTCCCACGAAGCACCTTTATGACCGCGGCCGTCTCCTCCGACCCGTATCCGGCGACCTGAGCGCGTTTCGCCAAAGCGAACAGCAGGTCGGGCAACTCGCTGTTGATGCCGGCATCCTGCGCCTGCTGGCGAATTCGGGCCAAGGCGCTGGTGGCAACATCGAGCGTCGCCCCGCCTTTGCTGACCTCGGCGAAGGTTCCGTCATTGATGGCTTGCGTCAGTGGAACGGCCCTGTCGTTGGCCGGCAGCAGCGCCGTGAAGGCCGACACGGGCACACCTTCCGACTCGCAGAGGAGGGCGCCATGAATGGAACCGAATACGACGCCCATCAGGCGCGACAGCCACGCCAGATCGAGCGCCGAGGGCGCCCCGATGTTCGGGCCGAGATAGCGCAGGTCGCCGGCAAGGTGCTGAAGGTCGGTTCGGCAATCTTCGAACGCCGCTTCCTGCCCGCCGACCAGGATGAGTCCGTCAGCCGTTCCGATGTTGCGGGGCCAGCAGAGGATGGCGCCGTCCAGATAGGAAGCACCGAAGCCATTGAACCATGTCTCGCTCTGCTTGGCTTCCTTGGGCGTCCCGGTGCTCAACTGGACGACGCTGCGGCCATTGAGCAAGGTCGTAGTAGCCGGCTGCCCGAACAGTTCTTCCGTCGTCTGATAGTCCGAAATGCAGACGATGACGCGGGGACTGGCGGCGAGGGCCTCGCCGAAGTCCGAGGGGCCGTTCGCGCCCAGCGCCACGAGGGGGGCCATTTTTTCCGGAGAGCGATTCCATACCGTCACCTTCCGCCCCGCGTCTATGAGCGTCCGTGCCAGGGCCGTACCCATCGCTCCCAGACCTGCAACCGTAACGTCGCTCATCATCGTCTCTCCCCTCTCAGCCATTCTTCCAATTCCATTAGGCGCCCGGGTCGGGAGATTGTCACCGACATATGGCCGATCCTCCCGGATCGCTCCGCCGCCCGCACGTCCGCTGCCGCGCCCGGGCCATAGGTGGAAATCGCGCGCGCTTATTCGCGCCTGTCACGAAGGCGGTGGCGCCCTAAATGGTGTATCGGTTGTTCCTACGAAAGGAGAAGGCCCATGCCCGGAAAACCTGAGGCCTTGCGAGCCGCCGGCCTCTTCGCCCTGTTTGCCGCGGTTCTTCTTGCGGCAGCGGAGAGCTACGCGGCTGTCTCCTGCGCCGACCAGATAAAGAGAGCCAAGCGGCATACAGGCGACGTGAACGTGCCGAGGCCGCATATGGGGACCGCCGCCAGGCACGTCGCCGCGGCCGAAGCGGCGCTGCGAAGCGGTGACGAGGCGAAATGTCTCGAGGAAGTGAAGAAGACCGAAAAGTGGATCAGGATGAACCGCACCCGCCGCGGCGACCGGTAGCGCGGGAGGGCGGTCTGCCGCGAGGCGGTGGGCCGGCGCAGAGATCCGCTGCGCCTCTCGGGGAAGGCGGTGCTGACTATGACACTGTGGCGGCCTCCATGAGCCGGGACGTCGCCAGCCTGGGCCGTGAGATCGCGGCGCGCATGAAGGAACTCCGCGCTCAACGAGATCGGCGCAGCGGCTGCCGGTTCAGGCCGCCAGCTCGAAGATCAGGGTGGCCAGCGGCGGCAGCGTGATCTCGATCGAGTCTGTGCGGTCGTGTGAGCCCACAGGTCGGCTGTCGACGCCGCCCAGGTTGCCGCGCCCCTGGCCGCCATAGTCGGCGGCGTCGCTGTTGAGGCGCTCGATCCAATGACCGGCGGCCGGCACGCCCAGGCGGAAGGCGCTACGCTCCACCGGCGTGAAGTTGCTGACCACCACCACCGGGGGCGCGTTCCTGTCGCCTCGCCGCAGCCAGGCGAAGATCGACTCTTCGGCGGCGTTGGCCTCGATCCACTCGAAGCCGCCGGCCTCGCAATCCAGCTGGTGCAGCGCCGGGCTGGCGCGGTAGAGCCGGTTGAGGTCGCGGACCAGGGCCTGCATGCCGGCATGGCGGCGGTCATCCTGCAGCTGCCAGTCCAGGCTGCGGTTGTGGTTCCACTCGCCGGGCTGCGCTAGTTCCTGGCCCATGAACAGCAGCTTCTTGCCCGGGTGGCCCCACATGAAGGCGAAGTAGGCGCGCAGGTTGGCGAACTTCTCCTCGCCACTGCCCGGCATTTTGGCCAGCAGGGAGCCCTTGCCGTGGACTACCTCGTCGTGGGAAAGCGGGAGGACGAAGTTCTCCGAGAAGGCATAGTGCAGGCCGAAGGTCATCTGGTGGTGGTGATGGCGGCGGTGTATCGGGTCGCGCCGCATGTAGTCCAGGGTGTCGTTCATCCACCCCATGTTCCACTTGTAGCCGAAGCCGAGGCCGCCGTCGTGGGTTGGCCGCGAAACGGCGGGGAAGGAGGTCGACTCCTCGGCCAGGGTCATGACCCCGGCGCAGTCGCCGTAGACCACCTCGTTCATGCGCCGGAGGAAAGCGATGGCCTCCAGGTTCTCGCGCCCGCCGTGGACGTTGGGCACCCATTCACCCTCGCGGCGCGAGTAGTCGCGGTACAGCATGGAGGCCACGGCGTCGACGCGCAGGCCGTCCAGGTGGTGCTCCTTCAGCCAGTAGAGCGCGTTGGCGATGAGGTAGTTCTGCACCTCGCGCCGGCCGTAGTTGTAGATCAGGGTATTCCAGTCCTGGTGGAAGCCCTCGCGCGGGTCGGCGTATTCGTAGAGCGCGGTGCCGTCGAAGCGTCCCAGGCCGTGCGGGTCGGTCGGGAAGTGGCCCGGCACCCAGTCGAGGATGAGGCCAAGGTTCGCAGCATGACAGGCCTCGACGAAGTCGCGGAACTCGCCCGGCGTGCCGTGACGGATGGACGGGGCGTAGAGCCCGATGGGCTGGTAGCCCCAGGAGCCGTCGAAGGGAAACTCCGTAATCGGCAGCATCTCGATGTGGGTGAAGCCCATGTCGCGGGCATAGGGCACCAGCTGCTCGGCCAGCTCGTGGTAGCTGAGCGGCCGCTCGCCGTCGCCGCCTTCCTCAAGTACGCGCCGCCAGGAGCCGAGGTGAACCTCGTAGATGGAAATCGGCCGGTCGCGGCGGGCGGCCTCGGCGCGCCCGGCCATCCAGTCGTCGTCACGCCACTGGCGGCCGCCGAGGTCGCGCACCACCGAGCCGGTGGCCGGCGGGGGCTCTGCGGCCCAGGCCACCGGGTCGGCCTTCTGCGGGTGCCCGGCGCCGTCGGCACCCAGGATCTCGTACTTGTAGCAGGCGCCCTCGACGACCCCGGGCAGGAAGATCTCCCATACCCCGGTGGCGCCGCGCGCGCGCAAGGGGTGGCGCCGGCCGTCCCAGTGATTGAACTCGCCGACGACGGAAACCCGCCGGGCGTTGGGCGCCCAGACCGCGAAGTGAACCCCGGCGACGCCCTCCAGCGTCAGGGGGTGCGCGCCGAGAACCTGCCAGAGGGCCAGGTGCGAGCCCTCGCTGATGAAGTGCTCGTCCATTTCCCCCAGCACCGGGGGAAAGCGGTAAGGATCATGCTCCTCCCATTCGTCCTGCATGCTGCGCGGCCGCAGGCGGTAGACACCGGGATCGCCCTCCAGCGCGGCGACGAAGAGGTCGCTGCCCGCGACCCTTTCCAGTGTTACGGGTTTGCGCCGCGGCGGCGCCGGCAGCATCTCCACCGCCTCCGCGCCCGGGCGGAAGACCCGCAGCACCCAGCCGCCGGCTTCCAGGGGATGGACGCCCAGGTAGCCGAAGGGGTCGCCGTGCCTGCCTGCGGCCAGGGCAGCGGTCTGCGCCGGATCGGCCAGAACTTCCTTGGGCGGGGATTTGGGGCGCTTGGCCATGGGCGGTCTCAGAACGCGGGTTCGGCTTGCCAGATGTCGCGGGCGTAGCCGCGGATCGTGCGGTCGGAGGAGAACCAGCCCATGTGAGCGGTGTTCAAGACGGCGCTGCGGTTCCAGGCGTCGCGGTCCCGCCAGGCCGCGTCGACTCGGCGCTGGGCCTCCCAGTAGGCGGTGAAGTCTGCGGCCACCATGAACCAGTCGTTCTGGCGCAGGTTGTCGACCAGCCCGGTGTAGCGCTGCGGGTCGTCCGGCGAGAAGACGCCGGCGGCGATCTGCTCCAGCACCTCGGCCAGGCGCGGCTCTGCCTCGATGTGGGCGGCGGGGTCGTAGCCGGCCTCCCGTGCGGCGGCGACTTCTTCGGCGGTCAAGCCGAAGATGAAGATGTCGTCCCGGCCCACCGCCTCGGCGATCTCGATGTTGGCGCCGTCCAGGGTGCCGATGGTCAGCGCGCCGTTCATCGCCAGCTTCATGTTGCCGGTGCCCGAGGCCTCCATGCCGGCGGTCGAGATCTGTTCGGAAAGGTCGGCCGCCGGGATCAGCAGCTCGGCCATGGAAACGTTGTAGTTCGGCGGGTAGACGACCTGAAGGCGCTCCTCCATCAGCGGATCGGCGTTGACCGTCGCGCCGATGTCGTTGATCAGCTTGATGATCTGCTTCGCCATGACGTAGCCGGGCGCCGCCTTGCCGCCGAAGATCTTGACCCGCGGCGCCCAGTCGGCGCCGGGGTCGCGGCGGATCGCGTTCCACTGGGCCGCGGTCTCCAGGATGTTCAGCAGCTGGCGCTTGTACTCGTGGATGCGCTTGATCTGGATGTCGAAGATGGCTTCGGGATCGACCGTCACGCCCAGGGTGCGTTCCAGGTGGCCCGCCAGCCGCAGCTTGTTCTCGCGCTTGGCCGCGGCAAAGCGTTGGCGGAAGTCGCCGTCATCGGCCAGCGGCGCCAGGGACTGGAGCTGCTCCAGGTCGGTGACCCAGCCCTTGCCGATGCGCTCCTCCAGCAGCCCGCGCAGGGCGGGGTTGCAGTTGTAGAGCCAGCGCCGCGGCGTCACGCCGTTGGTCTGATTGATGATGCGCTCGGGGTGCAGGGCATGCAGGTCCTTGAAGACCGTCTGCTTCATCAGCTCGGTGTGCAGCGCCGAGACGCCGTTGACCCGGCGCGCGCCGATGAAGGCGAGATCGCCCATGCGCACCTCGCCGTGGTCGACGATCTTCACCGAGGCCGGGCGCTTGACCAGCTTCGCGTGATGCGAGTCGATCTGGTCGATCAGCTCCATGTGGCGCGGCAGCACGCGGCCCATCAGGTCGGTCGACCAGCGCTCCAGGGCTTCCGGCAGCAGCGTGTGGTTGGTGTAGTGCAGGCAGTTGCGCGCCGTCTCGAAGGCCGAGGCAAAAGGCAGTTCGTGGACGTCGACCAGCAGGCGGATCAGTTCGGGAAAGGCGATGGCCGGATGGGTGTCGTTGAGCTGGATGGCGATGAACTCGGGCAGCCTGGTGACGTCAGTGTCGTGGTGCGCCAGGAAGCGGCGCAGGATGTCGGCCAGCGAGGCGGCGGTGAAGAAGTACTCCTGCTTCAGCCGCAGCTCCTTGCCCTGCTCGGTGGTGTCGTCGGGATAGAGCACGCGGCTGACGGTCTCGGCCAGTACCGAAGGCGCGGCGGCGGCCATGTAGTCGCCCCTGTTGAAGGGCTCCAGGTCGAACTCGCGCTCCGCCTTGGCCGACCAGAGCCGCAGGGTGTTGGCCCAACGTCCGCGCCAGCCGGGCACCGGCGTGTCGTAGCCGACCGCCAACACGGTCTCCTCCGGGCGCCACTGGCGGTGGCCGTCCTCCTTGCGGACGTCGCCGCCGAAACCGATGCGGTACTGGGTCTCCGGGCGCTCGAACTCCCAGGGGTGGACCTGGCGCAGCCAGTCCTCGGCTTCTTCGGTCTGCCAGCCGTCCTCGAAGGACTGGCGGAACAGGCCGTGGTTGTAGCGGATGCCGTAGCCGTGGGCGGCCAGGCCCACGGTCGACATGGAGTCCAGGAAGCAGGCGGCGAGGCGGCCCAGACCGCCGTTGCCCAGCGCCGCATCCGGCTCGTCGGTCAGCAGCGCGTTGTAGTCGACGTCGAAGGCCTCGACCACTTCGCGCACCATCTCGTCGAGGCCGAGGTTGTCGATGGCGTCCTCCAGCAGGCGGCCGATGAGGAACTCCATGGAGAGGTAGCAGACCCGCTTGGGGCGTTCCGCGCGCACGCGCTCGGTGGTTTCGAACCAGGGCGCGATGACCAGGTCGCGGATGGCGCGCGTTACTGCCATGCGCCAGTCGGTCAGCTTCGCCGCCTTGACGTTCTTCCCTATGGTGTAGCGCAGGTGGTACTCGATCGCGCGGCGCAGCGCTTCCGCGTCCGGCTGCGATTGAGGATGAAGGATCAGCGGTTCGGTCTGCATAGAGTCCTCGAAAGACGTCCCAACTTGTTGCTCAAGCTCGCAAGGGGCCGCGCGGGGAAGGGGTCAGGCGGCGCTGGCGATCTTCTTCACCAGCAGCTGCTGGTCGGGCGAGAATTGCCGTATCAGCGGCAGGATCGCCGCCCCGCAAACCCGCGCCTTGGGGCCGATGCTGCCCTGGCGGATGTCGAAGGGACTGATGCCGGTCAGGTCCAGCTTCTGCAGGGCCGCGCGCACGTCCGCCACCAGCGCTTCCAGCTGCGGGGGATGCAGCATGGCGTCGATCACCACGCCTTCGAAGTCGATGACGCTGACGGCGGCGGCGATGGCCTGGGCGATGGGCGGCGCGGCGCGGCGGCGCCACTCGGCGAAGGCTTCCGCTGCGCGGGGGTCGCGCGCCAGTTCGGCGATCAGGCCCAGGTCGCCGATGCCGGCGGCGCGCAGGTCGTTCTCCAGGCTGAAGAGAGAGCCCTGGCGGATCAGCTGCTCCTGGGCCCCCGCCGCGCCGCTGCGCGCCGGCACCGGCAGGGAGCCGATGGCCCCGGCATTGCGCTGTGCGCCTTCGAAAAGCTGGCCGTTGATCACCACGCCCCCGCCGATGAAGGTGCCGACGTAGATGTAGAGCGCGCTGGAGAAGGTCAGGGCGCTGCCCAGCACCATCTCGGCGGCGCAGGCGGCGGTGGCGTCGTTGTAGGTCTCCACCGGCAGGCCTGTGAGTCCGCCGATCTCGGCGGCGACGTCGACCTCGTCCCAGTCCAGCAGCTCGGCCGGGTTGAGACCCATGACGTCGGTCCAGGCCGAGAGGTTGCCGGGCATGGCCACGCCGACGCCGATGACGCGCTGTGCCAGGGCTTCGTCGAGGCTTTGCAGCAGCGGCGGCAGCTCGCGCTGCAGCAGCGCCGAAACCTCCGCCTGGCGCGGGGCGGTGTAGGCGAAGCGCTTGTAGTCGATGGCCTCGCCGTGGAAGTTGACCAGCATCAGCTCCAGGCTGCGCCGGCCGATCTTCACCCCGAGGGAAAGCACGCCGTTGGGGTTCAGCGCGATGGGTGTGTGCGGCTGGCCGACCTTGCCGCGCACTTTCTTTTCCTTGCGGACCAGCTTTTCCTTCAAGAGGGCGTTGACGATGACGGAAACCGCCTGGGCGCTGAGGCCGGTCAGGCGGGCGATCTCGGCCTTCGGCAGGGCGCCTTCCTGGCGGATCAGGTTGAGGATCATGCGCTTGTTGTAAGCACGCAGCCCCAACTGGTCGCCGCCGCGGATCTGGTGTTCGCCTTGCATGGTCCTCATCCCGCCTTTCACTGCAGCGAACCGCGCCGATTCCGGCAGTTTTTCGCTTGGTTCCAGAGTGCAGCCTTCTCTCGGTACAGGCAAATAATTCCTGGTGATTTATCTTTGCAATTCATGAGCGAGCCATCGCGAATCACGTCCGCACATCAGGGGCATCGCGGCCCAGGCGCGCGCCGATCTGCGCGATCTCGCCCGCGGCGCCGATGACCTCGGCCAGCATCTCCTGGGGATCGCCCGCCAGCAGCGCGGGGTCGTCCACGAAGCGCTCCAGATAGACCCTGAGGGTGGCGCCGACGGTGCCGGTGCCCGACAGGCGGAAGACCGCGCGGGCGTTCTCGGCGAAGAAGATGCGGATGCCCTGCTGGCGCGCTGTCGAGCCGTCGACCGGGTCTTGGTAGGCGAAGTCGTCGGCGGCGCTGACCGTCAATCCGGCGAAGCTCTGTCCCGGCAGGCTGCCGAGGCCTGCGCGCAGGTCATCCATCAGCGCTTCGGCCGCCGCCTTGTCGACACCCTCGTAGTCGTGGCGGGTGTAGTAGTCGCGCCCGTAGTCGCGCCAGTGCGCCTCCAGGATCTCCGCCACCGGCTGGCGCCGCTCGGCCAGGATGTTCAGCCACAGCAGCACCGCCCAGAGGCCGTCCTTCTCGCGCACGTGGTTGGAGCCGGTGCCGGCGCTTTCCTCGCCGCAGAGCGTGACCAGCCCGGCGTCCAGCAGGGTGCCGAAGAACTTCCAGCCGGTCGGCGTCTCGAAAGCCTTGATGCCCAGCTTCTCGGCGACGCGGTCGGCCGCGCGGCTGGTCGGCATGGAGCGCGCCACGCCCGCCAGGCCGCCCTTGTAGCCGGGGGCGAGCTGCGCGTTGGCGGTCAGCACCGCCAGGCTGTCGGAGGGCGTCACGTAGACGCCGCGCCCGAGGATCATGTTGCGGTCGCCGTCGCCGTCGGAGGCGGCGGCGAAGTCCGGCGCGTCCGGCCCCATTATAAGATCCATCAGCTCCTTGGCGTAGACCGGGTTGGGGTCGGGATGGCCGCCGCCGAAGTCGGGCAGCGGCGTGGCGTTCATCACGCTGCCCTCGGGCGCGCCGAGCTCGCCCTCCAGGATCGCCTTGGCGTAGGGCCCGGTCACCGCGTGCATGGCGTCGAAGCGCAGGGTGAAGCCGGAGGCGAAGAGCGCGCGGATGGCCGCGAAGTCGAAGAGCTCGCGCATCAGCTCCGTGTAGATCGCCACCGGGTCGATGACCTCGACCGTCATCCCGCCCAGGGTGCTTTCGCCGCAGGTGGAGATGTCGACGTCGCCGGCCTCCAGCACACGGTACTCGGTGATCTCCTGCGTGCGTTTGTGAATCGCCTCGGTGACGCTCTCAGGCGCCGGGCCGCCGGCGGGGATGTTGTATTTCAGGCCGAAGTCGCCGTCCGCGCCGCCCGGGTTGTGGCTGGCCGAGAGGATCAGGCCGCCGTCGGTCCTGCGCGCGCGGATCACCGCCGAGGCGGCGGGGGTGGAGAGGATGCCGTTCTGTCCCACCAGCACGCGCGACGCGCCGTTGGCCGCGGCCATCTTCACGATGGTCTGGATCGCCCGCTTGTTGAAGTAGCGCCCGTCGCCGCCCAGGGTCAGCGTCTTGCCCGTGAGGTCGCCCCCGGGGCCACCGACCGCGTCGAAGATCGACTGCACGAAGTTCTCCAGGTAGCCGGGCTCCATGAAGACGCGGGTCTGCTTGCGCAGGCCCGAGGTGCCGGGCTTCTGGCCCTCGACCGGCGTGGTGGCGACGACGTTCACGGACATGACTTCATCTCCTGGGACTGGTCCTCCTGGGGCTCGGTTGCCGCGCGTGGCGCGAAGAGCGCGGCGAGGGCGCGCAGGCGCGGATCGCTGCCGAGTTCCTCGACGGACAGCGGATAGCGGCGGCGCCAGTTGGGGTGCTCGTCGACGGTGCCGGGCAGGTTCTGCTGCGCGACGCTGCCCAGCGCGTCGTCCAGCTGCACCGCGACCAGGGCGGAGCCGGCCCGCGCCAGCAGGCGGTGCAGCGCCTCGGCGAGGGCGTCGTCGGCCTGGGGCGGCGGCGCGTCGGGGTCGAGCCCGGTCGGCGCGAGGTTCTCGTCGCACAGCAGTCGGGCGAGGGCGGCGCGCTCGGCGGCGCGCTGCTGCCGCTCTGCCTCGTGTCCGGCTTCGTCACCGCCGTTGATGGCGTGGCGCTGGTCGATGTCCCAGCCGCACCACCAGCCGCGCAGGGTCGGGGTGTCATGGGTGCCGAAACTGGCGAGCGTCGCCGCGCGGTAGCCTTCGGGCGGGTGGAAGCGCTGGTCCTGCTTCTCGAACTGCACGACGGCGCAGCCCAGCAGGCCGGCCTCGGCCAGGCGGTCGCGCAGGCCCGGCGGCACCGAGCCCAGATCCTCCCCCACCACGACGCAGCCGGCGCGGCGGGCTTCCAGGCGGATCAGCGCCAGCAGCGGCTCCAAGGGGTAGGCGACATAGCCGCCGGGCGCGCCGTCTTCCGGTACCCAGAAACTACGCCGCAGGCCCAGGATGTGGTCGATGCGGATGATGCCGGCATAGGCCATGGCGGCGCGCAGCATCTCTATGAAGGGGCGGTAGGCGGCGCTGTGCAGCCCCAGCGGGTTGAAGGGCGCCAGCGCCCAGTCCTGTCCGGCGGGGTTGAAGGCATCCGGCGGCGCGCCCAGCGACACGCCCTCGGCAAAGCAGGACGGCGCCGACCAGGTATCGGCGCCGCCCGGACGCACGCCGACCGCGATGTCGAGATAGAGGCCGAGGCCCATGCCGGCATTCTTCGCATTGCCCTGCGCGGCGGAAAGCTGGCGCTGCGCCAGCCACTGCAGCCAGGCGTGGTAGCGCACTTCTCTGGCGTTGGCGGTGGCGAAGGAGAGGGCCGCCGGACTGCCGAAGCGCTGCAGCTGTTCCGGCCAGCCGCGCCAATCCGCGCCGTGACGCAGTGAGATCGCCTCGAAGAGCGCGAACCACTCCAACGCCTGGCCCGGCCCGCGCCGCCAGGCCGCGAAGGCGTCGACCGCGGGGCCGGCGGAGCGCTCGAAATCGGCGAAGAGGGCGCGGAGCACGTCGTTGCCGAGGCCGTCGCAGGTCGCGTAGTCGACGAGCTCTCCCTCGCGCGCCGCCGCCAGGCGCGCGGCGTTGTCGCGCAGCAATGCCTGGGCGGTTTCGCTCTGGCGGGAGCCGAGGACGGCGTCGACGGCGATGTGGCGCGGCTCCAGGGCGGTGCGGCAGGAGGGCGTGTAGGGGCTGATGCCGTCGCAGGCGGCTCCGCGCGCGTGCAGCGGGTTGATGCCCAGGAAAGCGGCGCCCAGGCCGGCGAGCTGCTCGGCGGCGACGGCCAGGTCGGCGTAGTCGCCGACGCCGAGATTGCGCGGCGAGCGCAGGCCGTAGAGGGCGGCGGTGACGCCCCAGCCGTGCGCGCCCCCGCTGTGCGGTCGCCTGCCGGAGGTGCGGCCTAGCACCTCGGCGACGCCGGGCGCGGTCTCAGGCGCGGCGATGATCAGGCAACTCTCCTCGCCGGCGGTGAGGCGGTGCAGGCCGGCGGGCGGGGTGATCTGGATCGTTTCTTCGGCGCGGCCGCTCTCGCTGCCGCCGTCTTCCAGGTCCAGGCGCCACTCCGTGGGCGCCACCAAGGGAAGCCGCAGTTCCGCGCCGGGGGTGGTCACCACCTCCTCGGGCAGGCGACGCGCCGCGCGGCGCGCCTCCAGCTCAGCGAGGGATTCGGCGGGCCCGGGCTCGCCCGCGGCGGCCACGCCCATGGCCTTCAGCAGGGCGCGCTGGGTCTCCGGCGCGGTGATATGGTGGCGGCCCGCGATATCATGCCACTCGGGCAGGATGCCCAGGGCCTCGGCGAGGGTCTGCGACGCGCCGCCGCTCACAGCAGCTCTCCGGTCTCGAAGGCGACGATGGTCGCCGCCGGAATGTCCTGCGCCCGGTCGCGGCAGACCGCCTTCTGGGCTTCCGGCTTGGCGGTATCCAGGGCGCGCACCCAGACGCGGCCCTCGGGCGGCGCCGGCAGGCGGGTCGTGACCGCCTTGTCGGAGCCGTTGAAGGCCAGCACCACCACGTCGCCGTCGGTGGCGTAGGCGGGCGCCTCGGCCGACTCGCGCAGCACCAGGCAGAAACCCTTCAGGCCCGGATCGCGCCAGTTTACCTGGCCGCCATGCAGACCCAGCCACTTCACGTCCTGCTGGCCGTCCTGCTGGCGCTTGCCGCCGTGCAGGAACCAGCTCTGGCGCAGGCAGGGATGCGCCTTGCGGAAGGCGATCGCCTTGCGCAGGAAGCCCAGGAAGACGTGGTCGGCGGCGGACCAGTCGATCCAGCTGATCGCGTTGTCCTGGCAGTAGGCGTTGTTGTTGCCCTGCTGGCTGGCGCCGATCTCGTCGCCGGCCAGCAGCATGGGCGTGCCCTGGGCCAGGAAGACCGTGGTCAGCAGGTTGCGGCGGCGCTGCTCCCGGCGCAGGCGGATGTCCGTGTCCTGGGTCTCGCCTTCCTCGCCGCAGTTGTCGCTGTAGTTTTCCTGGTGGCCGTCGCGGTTTTCCTCGCCGTTGGCCTCGTTGTGCTTCTCGTTGTAGGCGGTGACGTCGGCCAGGGTGAAGCCGTCGTGGCAGGCGACGAAGTTGACCGACGACCAGCTGCGCCGGCCGTTGCGGTCGAAGGTGCCGGCCGAGCCCAGCAGCCGCTCGGCCATGTCCTGCGCCGCGTGGGCGTCGCCGCGCCAGAACTTGCGCACGCCGTCGCGGAAAGCGTCGTTCCATTCGGCGAAGGGCGGCGGGAACTCGCCCAGGCGGTAGCCGCCGGGCCCGACGTCCCAGGGTTCGGCGATCAGCTTCACCTGCGACAGCACCGGGTCCTGGCGCAGCGCGTCGAGGAAACCGCCGGCGGCATCGAAGCCGTGGGCCTCGCGGGCCAGGGTGGTGGCGAGATCGAAGCGGAAGCCGTCGACCCCCATGGCCTCGACCCACCAGCGCAGGCTGTCCAGCACCAGGCGCAGGACATAGGGGTGCGCCACGTTCAGCGTGTTGCCGCAGCCGGTCTCGTTCACGTAGAAGCGCTTCTGGCCCTGCTGCAGGCGGTAGTAGGCGGCGTTGTCGAGGCCGCGGAACGACAGGGTGGGGCCGTTCTGGTCGCCCTCGGCGGTGTGGTTGTAGACCACGTCGAGAATGACCTCGATACCGGCGGCGTGCAGGCGGCGCACCATCTCGCGGAAGCCGTCCAGCCCCGCCGGGCCGAAGTAGCGCGGCTCCGGCGTGAAGAAGCCGATCGAGTTGTAGCCCCAGTAGTTGCCGAGCCCCTTTTCGACCAGCCAGCGGTCGTCGACCAGCGCGTGGACCGGCAGCAGCTCCACCGCGGTGACGCCCAGCGCGGTCAGGTGCTCGATCACCGCTGCGCTGGCCAGCGCGTCGTAGCTGCCGCGCAGCTCTTCCGGCAGGCCGGGCCAGAGTTGCGTCAGGCCCTTGGGATGCGCCTCGTAGATGATGGTCTCGGCCCAGGGCGTGTTGGGGCGTTCTTCCGGCGGCACCGGCGCGGCCGGCGCGGTCACCACGCACTTGGCCATGGCCGCGGCGCTGTCGGCGGTGGAGAGGGAGAGGTCCGCCTCCGCCGCCTCCGGGTCGTAGCCCAGGGTCGCGTCGCCGGCGCTCACCCGCCCTGAAAGCGCGCGGGCGTAGGGGTCGAGCAGCAGCTTGTTGGGGTTGAAGCGATGGCCGCGCTCGGGCGCGTAGGGGCCGTGGGCGCGCAGGCCGTAGAGCGTTCCCGGCGACATGCCCGGCAGGTAGCCGTGCCACACCGGGCCGGTCTTCTCCGGCAGCAGCAAGCGCTCGGTCTCGCGTTGGCCGTCGTCGCTGAACAGGCAGAGCTCGATCCTGGTCGCGTTCTCGGAAAAAACCGCGATGTTGGCGCCCGCGCCGTCCCAGGTGACGCCGAGCGGGCCGGGCGCGCCGGCGAGCAGATGGCGGGTGGTCTTCAGCTTCATGCCCCCTTCCTCCGCGCGGCGTCCTCGGCAAGCTCGCCGTAGATCTTCGCATAGGCGTCGGCGGAAGTTTCCCAGCCGACCGGGTGCCGCATGGCGCGGCGCATCATGCCGGTCCAGAGCTTCCTGTCGGCATAGGCGTCGCAGGCGCGGTCGATGGCGTCGGCCAGCGCGGCGGCGGCGACGGGGGCGAACTGGAAGCCGGTGGCGACGCCGGCCTGCAGCGCCGCCTCGTTGGCGTCGATCACCGTGTCGGCCAGGCCGCCGGTACGTGCCACCAGCGGCAGGGTGCCGTAGCGCAGGCCGTAGAGCTGGGTGAGGCCGCAGGGCTCGAAGCGCGAGGGCACGAGGATGGAGTCGGCGCCGGCCTGCAGCAGGTGCGACAGGGGCTCGTCATAGCCGATGACGACGCCGACGCGGCCCGGGTTGTCGCGCGCCGCCGCGGCGAAGGCAGCCTCGAGGTCGGCATCGCCCGAGCCCAGCACCGCAAGGCCCGCGCCGCGCGCCAGCAGCCGCGGCAGGGCCTCCAGCAGCAGGTCGAGCCCCTTCTGGCGGGTCAGCCGGCTGATGACGCAGAACAGCGGGGCGTCATCGTTGCCGTCCAGGCGGAAATGCTCGGCCAGGGCCCGGCGGTTCTTCGCCTTGCCGGCCAGCCGCGTCACCGCGTAGTTGGCGGTAATCTGGGAGTCGCTCTCGGGGTTCCAGACGTCCAGGTCGATGCCGTTGAGGATGCCGTTCAGGTCCGCGCGGCGGTGGGCGATGAGGCCCTCGAGCCCCATGCCGAACTCCGGGCTGGCCAGTTCGCGGGCGTAGGTGGGGCTGACCGTGGTGATGCGTTCGGCGTAGGCGAGGCCGGCTTTCAGGAAGCCGAGCTTGCCGAAGTACTCGAGGCCCGTCGGCGTGAAGCCGCTCTCCGGCAGTCCGAGGACTTCCAGGGTGTCGGCCGGGAACAGGCCCTGGAAGGCGATGTTGTGGATGGTGATCAGCGTCGGCGGGGCCGCGGCCCGTTCCTTGGCGCTGCCCAGCTTCAGGTAGGCGGGCACCAGGCCGCCCTGCCAGTCGTGGCTGTGCACGATGTCCGGACGCCAGCCGCCGACGCCTTCGAGGGCGATGCGTGCGGCGGCGCGGCTGAGTGCGCCGTAGCGCAGGTGATTGTCCGGCCAGTCCCTGCCGTCGGGTCCGAGATAGGGATTGCCGGGCCGGTCGAAGAGCTGCGGTATGTCGAGCGCCAGGACGTCGAGCCCCGCCGCCTTGGCGGCGATGAGTTGGGGCCGCTTGCCAGATTGCTTGCCTTCCAACAATTTGCCGAGCACCACGGTCTTGGCGCTTTTGGGCAAAGCCGCTCTCACCGCCGGATAGGCCGGCAGCAGTACCCGCACGTCGATTCCCTGCGCGGCCAGGGCGCCGGGCAGGGCGCCGACCACGTCGGCCAGTCCCCCGGTCTTCACGAAGGGGACGCATTCGGAGGCGACGAAGAGGGCCTTCATGCGGGTGGCTTTTCCAAGGCGCGAGAGACTCAAGCGGGGGCCTCAGCTGTTCAAGGCATCGATCATTTTCTGGGTGATCAGGGTGACTCCACCCTTGCTGACGCGGAAGTGGCGGGCATCTTCCTCCGGGTCCTCGCCGACCACAAGCCCTTCCGGGATGACGACGCCGCGGTCCAGCACTACGTTGCGCAGCCGCGCCTTGCGGTTGATCACGCAGTGGGGCAGGGCGACGACCTTGTCCAGTTCGCTGTAGGAACGGCAGTGCACGCCGGTGAAGAGCAGGCTCTCGGCCACGTTGGCGCCGGAGATGATGCAGCCGCCGGAGACCATGGAGGAGACGGCGGAACCGCGCCGGTCTTCCTCGTCGTGGATGAACTTGGCCGGCGGCGTGACCTCGCTGTAGGTCCAGATCGGCCAGTCCTGGGAGTAGATATCGAGTTCAGGCACGAACTGGGTGAGGTCGATGTTGGCCTGCCAGAAGGCGTCCACCGTGCCGACGTCGCGCCAGTAGGGCTTCGGCTCGGAGCCGGTCATGACGCAGGAGTCGGAGAACTTGTGGGCGACGGCCTTGCCGTGCTTGACGATCTGGGGGATGAGGTTCTTGCCGAAATCGTGGTCGGACTCCGGGTCGGCCGCGTCCTTGTGCAGCAGGTCGATGAGAAAGTTTGTCTCGAAGACGTAGATGCCCATGGAGGCCAGGGCGACCTCCGGGTTACCCGGCATGGCCGGCGGGTCGGCCGGCTTTTCGAAGAAGTCGATGATGCGCGATGATTCGTCCACGTGCATCACGCCGAAGCCGGTCGCTTCCATGCGCGGGACCTCGACGCAGCCGACGGTGACGTCGGCGCCGGTCTCCACGTGCTGGGCCAGCATGACGCTGTAGTCCATCTTGTAGATGTGATCGCCGGCCAGGATGACGATGTAGTTCACACCGTAGCCTTCGATGATGTCGATGTTCTGGGTGACGGCGTCGGCGGTGCCGAGATACCACTGCCGTTCGTCGACGCGCTGCGAAGCCGGCAGAATGTCCAGCATCTCGTTGCGTTCGGCCCGGAAGAAGTTCCAGCCGCGCTGCAGGTGGCGGATCAGGCTGTGCGCCTTGTACTGGGTGGCCACGCCGATGCGCCGGATGCCGGAGTTTACCGCGTTGGAGAGGGCGAAATCGATGATGCGGCTTTTCCCGCCGAAGTAGACCGCGGGCTTGGCCCGGCGGTCGGTCAACTCCTCCAGGCGGCTGCCGCGCCCGCCGGCGAGCACGAAGGCCATGGCCTGGCGGGTCAGGGCGCCGGTACCGGCCTGAGTAGCTGATTGACCTGATTGCATGGTCATCCTCCCGTTTTTTACCTGAAAAGAACCCCTGCCAGCGCTTCTGAGTCTTAGGGACCGTGCCCGGTCCTGTCCCGTGAAGCTTCCAAGTCGGCCACGCCAGCCATGCTGCCCGGCTTGAGGGCTCTGCGCATCGTTCTTGTGGGCAGCATGGCGCATTTCGGCGGGCGTGCCAATAAAAAACTCAATGTGATTTATTTATTGACAGGGGCGTCGACCGGGGACTAACGTTATGTTTATTACGGCGCCAAAGCCCTGCCTGGCCTGGCGTCCAAGAGCCGACAAGAACGAACCCTAGTCCGACGTTTTGCCACTTGGGAGGAACATTTCCATGAAATCGAAGTTCATCAGAGCACTTACGACTGCCAGCTTCGTCGCCCTGACCGGCGTCGCGGCGAGTGGCGCTACGGCGCCGGCGATGGCCGAAGACATCATCGTCGGCCTGATCACCAAGACGAACACCAACCCCTTCTTCGTGAAGATGCGCGAAGGCGCCCAGGCCAAGGCCGAGGAGCTGGGGGTCGAGCTGCGCACCTTCGCCGGCAAGTATGACGGCGACAACGAGGCCCAGATCGAAGCGATCGAGAGCCTGGTCGCCGCCGGCGCCAAGGGCATCCTGATCACCCCGTCGGATCCCGCCGGCCTGACCGACACCGTGGCGCGCGCGCGCGAGGCCGGGCTGCTGGTCATCGCCCTCGACACGCCCTTCGATCCGCCGGAGACGGCCGACGCCACCTTCGCCACCGACAACTTCAAGGCCGGCGAGCTGATCGGCCGGTGGGCGGCGGCCAAGATGGGCGACACCGCCAAGGCCAAGATCGCCACGCTGGACCTTTCCGAGGCGCAGATCACCGTCGACGTGCTGCGCAACCAGGGCTTCCTCAAGGGCTTCGGTGTTGACGTGAAGAACATCAACAAGATGTACGACGAGGACGATCCGCGCATCGTCGGCGGCGACGTGACGCTTGGTTCGGAAGAAGGCGGGCGCACCGCCATCGAGAACCTGCTGCAGAAGGATCCCGGCATCAACGTCATACATACGATCAACGAGCCGGCCGCCGCCGGTGCCTACGAAGGCCTGAAGTCCTTCGGCCTGACCGAGCAGGTGTTGATCGTCTCCGTCGACGGCGGCTGCCCGGGCGTGCAGAACGTCAAGGAAGGCGTCATCGGCGCAACCTCCATGCAGTTCCCGCTGCGCATGGCTTCGCTCGGCGTCGAGGCCGTGGTCGAGTACGCCAAGACCGGCAAGAAGCCGGTCAACTCCGAGGGCCTCAACTTCACCAACACCGGCGTCGAGCTGGTGACCGACGAGCCTGTCGAGGGCATCCCCTCGATCAGCTCTGAAGAGGCCCTGGCTCAGTGCTGGGGGTGAACCTCAAGGGCTGATCGAAAGCAAGCCGCACCCGACAAGCCGAATAAGAGCAAGGGTGCTGCGGACGGGGAGGTGCCCATGGCACCTCCCGCGCCTACCAACTCATGGGAGGTTTAAGTCATGGCCAGTGATCCGGGAGGCCCCGCGGGTGGTGCCGCCAGAGGCCCACAGGACTTCGAGAAGGTTCTCGAAAAGAGCTCGACAGATGTCGCTTCCTTCGAGACGCACGACAAGTCGCCGCTCGCTAAGTTCCACCATTTCCTGCATGCCAATCCGACGGCCGCCCCGGTGGTGGTGCTGGTGCTCAGCTGCGCCGTTTTCGGGGTGGTCGCCAACAACTTCTTCTCGGCGTTCAACCTGTCGCTGATCATCCAGCAGGTCACCATCATCGGCATCCTGGGCGCCGCCCAGACCCTGGTCATCCTGACCGCCGGCATCGACCTCAGCGTCGCCGCCATCATGGTGCTGAGCTACATGGTGATGGCCCGCCTGGCGGTGCAGGGCGACGTGCCTTCTGTCCTCGCCGTGCTTGCCGGCCTGGCCGTCGGCCTGGCCTGTGGCCTGTTCAACGGCAGCCTGGTCACCCGCACCCGCCTGGTGCCGGTCGCCGTGGCCGTGCTGGCCTGGGTACTGTTGCTCAGCCTCGGCCTGCCGCTGATCTATGTGGTGCCGCTCGGCATGCTGGCGGGTCTCGCCGTCGGCTGGTTAAGCTTCGGCCCGGCGCTGGAGCTGCGGCTGCCGCCCTTCATCGTCACCCTGGGCGCCTGGTCGATCTTCTTTGCCCTGAACCTCTGGTATTCGGAGTCGGAGACGATCCGCAGCCAGGACATCGATACCACCGCGCCGCTTCTGAAGATCTTCGGTCTGCGGGTCGAGCTGCTGGGCGCGCAGTTCACGCTCGGCTCCTTCCTGATGATCGCTATCTTCATCGTGCTGTGGTACGCGCTGAACTGGACCGGATGGGGCCGTGCTGTCTACGCCGTCGGCGATGACAAGGAAGCGGCCGAGCTGTCGGGCATCCGTACCGACCGCGTGCTGCTGTCGGTCTACGGCGCCGCCGGCTTCCTTTGCGCGCTGGGCGGCTGGGCCGCCATCGGCCGGGTCGGCTCGGCCTCGCCGCAGTCCTTCTATGAAGGCAATCTGGACGCCATCACCGCGGTGGTCATCGGCGGCACCTCGCTGTTCGGCGGCCGCGGCGCGATCTTCGGCACCCTCTTCGGGGCCCTGATCGTCGGCGTGTTCCGTTCCGGCCTCAAACTCGGCGGCGTCGATGTGCTGTGGCAGACCTTCGCCGTCGGCCTGTTGATCATCGTGGCCGTCGCCATGGACCAGTGGATCCGGAGGGTAACCGCATGAGCCTGAAACCCGTCATGACCGGTCGCGGTCTCACCAAGCGCTATGGCCGGGTCACTGCCATGGATGGTGCCGACTTCGAGCTCTTTCCCGGCGAGGTGCTTGCCATCATCGGCGACAACGGGGCCGGCAAATCGACCCTGGTGAAGGCGCTCTGCGGCGCCGTGCACATAGACGACGGAGAAATCCGCCTGGACGATCAGCCGGTCACCTTCAAGTCGCCGATGGACGCGCGTGAAGCCGGGATCGAGACCGTCTACCAGAACCTCGCGTTGTCGCCCGCTCTGTCGATCGCCGACAACATGTTCCTGGGCCGCGAGATCTACAAGGACGGTATTGCCGGTTCCGTCTTCAAGATGCTGGACAAGAAGCAGATGCGCGACTTCGCCCGGCAGAAGCTGACGGAACTGGGCCTGATGACGGTGCAGTCGATCACCCAGGCGGTGGAAACGCTTTCGGGCGGCCAGCGCCAGGGCGTCGCGGTGGCCCGGGCGGCGGCCTTCGCCACCAAGTTCGTCATCATGGACGAGCCGACGGCTGCCCTGGGCGTGAAGGAAAGCCGCCGCGTGCTGGAGCTGATCCAGGACGTCAAGGCGCGCGGCATGCCCATCGTGCTGATCTCGCACAACATGCCGCACGTCTTCGAGGTGGCCGACCGCATCCACATTCACCGGCTGAGCAAGCGTCATGCGGTGATTCGCCCGCAGGACTTCACCATGTCCGACGCGGTCGCGATCATGACCGGGGCGATGGAGCCGCCGGCGGAGATCGCTCTGCCCGAGGGCGCGGTGTTGAACTAAGGCGGGCTTAGCCCTCCCCCCTGGCGGCTCGGGCCATGCGGCCGCCTGCCTGGAGGGGCGCGACGGAGCAACGAGGTTTCGCGCCCCTCCTTTTTCTTGCGGATTGATGAGAGATGTTCCTGATCTGCGGCGAAGCGCTCTACGATATTTTCCCGGTGGCTGAAACGGCGGCGGGCTTCACGCTCGACGCCCGCATCGGCGGTTCGCCCTTCAACGTCGCCGTCGGCCTGTCGCGCCTGGGGCGCCGGGTCGCCTTCTTCACCGGCCTGTCCAGCGATCCCCTGGGCCGCCGCCTGGAGAGCGCCCTGGCCGAGGAGAAGGTCGAGACCGGCTACCTGGTGAAGAAGCAGAATCCGACGACGCTCGCCGTGGTCGGCCTGACCGCCAGCGGCGTGCCGCACTACACCTTCTATGGCCACGATGCCGCCGACCGCGTGGTCACGGCGGCCGATCTGCCGGACCTGCCGGCGGAGGTCACCGGTCTGCACTTCGGCTCCTTTTCCCTGGTGGTCGGTCAGACCGCCGACGCCCTGGAGGCCCTGGCCCACAGCCAGGCCGCCGGGAAGCTTATCTCGCTGGATCCCAACGTGCGCCTCAGCGTCGAGCCCGACGCGGCGGTGTGGCGCCGGCGCGTCGAAAGCTTTTCGCAGATCGCCGACATCGTGAAGGTCAGCGACGAGGACCTGGACCTGCTGTTTCCCGGCGATAGCATCGACAGCGCGATCGCCCGCTGGCATTCGCGCGGCGTGAAGCTGGTGCTGGTGACCCGCGGCGCCGAGGGAGTCGTCGCCTCGCTGCGCGGCGAGGCCTTCGAAGTGCCGGGCCGCAAGGTGGAGACCGTGGACACCGTCGGCGCCGGCGACACCTTCCAGGCGGCGCTGCTCTGCGGCCTGGAGGAGCTGGGCAAGGCGACCAAGGCGGGGCTGCCGGAGCTGACCCTCGACGACTGCCGGCGCATCGCCGGCTTCGCCATCTCGGCGGCGGCCGTCACCTGCTCGCGCCGCGGCGCCGACCTGCCGCGCCGCGGCGAGGTGCCCGCGCTCTGAACGCCGCTGTCTCGCCGCTCCCGCCTCGATGGGGCGGGGGCCCCCGCCGCGGCCCGGCGGATGAACAAGGTCTTAATCCGTCAGCGAAAAAAGCGAAAAATTTCTCTTGCGCCGGAACCCGTTCGGGCCTATTTACCCCTCGCCCAAATTCGCACGTGCCCGTGGTCGCTCCCGGGACGCCCAGATGGCGGGGCTCTCCAAAGCTTCGGAGCGCCGAGCGACTTAAAGCAACGACGTAGAGGGCTTTTTTGGTCTCTGCCGGCCTCTCCAAGGGCCGGGGTCACTGAAGAGGCAGCTACATCATTGCCAGCCGTGCGGACCGGGTCTCCCGTTCCAAGCCAAGGCAGCACTTATTCGGGGTCGCGACGACCATGCCGCAGTCCGGCATGAGCGCGCGACGGCCGGTATCGCCTGCGGGCCGCCGTCTCCATCGCGGCGGGCCCCCGGGGCGGCGCCGGCGGTTCTTGGACGTCGTTTTACGGGAGAGTCCCATGACCGACCGCGTTCGTGAGTTCCTGCGTAGCCACCGCCACGAGGGGCCCTGCCTCGTCGTCGACCTGGAGGAGGTGCGCCAGAACTACCTGGCGTTCGAGCGCGCCCTGCCGGACAGCCGCATCTTCTACGCCATGAAGGCCAACCCGGCGCCGGAGATCCTCTCCGCCCTGGTGGCGCTCGGCTCCTGCTTCGACTGCGCCTCGGTGGTGGAGATCGACGCGGCCCTGGCCGCCGGCGCGACCCCGGACCGCATCTCCTACGGCAACACCATCAAGAAGGAGCGCGACATCGCGACGGCCCACCGCCTGGGCGTCAGCCTCTTCGCCGTCGACTGCATCGAAGAGGTCGAGAAGGTCGCCCGCGCCGCCCCCGGCGCCCGCGTCTTCTGCCGCATCCTCTGCGACGGCGCCGGGGCGGATTGGCCGCTGTCGCGCAAGTTCGGCTGCACCCCGGAGCACGCGCCCGAGGTGCTGGAAACGGCGCATCGCCTGGGCCTGGTGGCCGCGGGCATCTCCTTCCACGTCGGCTCGCAGCAGCGCAACACCGAAGCCTGGGACGCGGCGGTCGCCAGCGCCAGCAGCATCTTCCGCACCCTGGCAGAGCGCGGCATCCGCCTGACCCTGGTGAATCTGGGCGGCGGCTTTCCGGCCCGCTACCGCGGCGATGAGCCGGCGGCGGTGCGCTACGGCCAGGCGATCCGCGAGTCGATCCTGCGCCACTTCGGCAACCGCCCGCCCGAGACCATCATCGAGCCGGGCCGCGGCATGGTCGGCTCCGCCGGCGTGCTCAAGACCGAGGTGGTCCTGATCTCCAAGAAGGATCCCGGCGAGGACACCCGCTGGGTCTACCTGGACATCGGCAAGTTCGGCGGCCTGGCCGAGACCATGGACGAGGCGATCCGCTACCCGATCCGCAGCGAACGCGACGGCGGGGCGGCGGGCCCCTGCGTGGTCGCCGGACCGACCTGCGATTCCGCCGACGTGCTCTACGAGAAGACGCCCTACCTGCTGCCGCTGTCTCTGGAGATCGGCGACATGCTGCTCTTCGAGGGCACCGGCGCCTACACGACGACCTATGCCTCGGTGGGCTTCAACGGCTTCGCGCCGCTGAAGTCCTTCGTGATCTAGCGGGCGTGGATTAGAGGGCCCTGCCATGTACGTGATCGACGAGGAGGCGCCGGGCGAGGCCGGCGCCCGCGAGGCGCTGCTCGACCGGGCCATGGGGCCGGGGCGTTTCGCCAAGACTTCTCAACGTCTGCGCGATGGCCGCCTGCCGGAGGTGTCCCTGGTCGCCCGCGAGGGCGGCCGGCTGATCGGCTCCGTGCGGTTGTGGTCCGTGGCGGCGGCGGGGGCCCGCGGCCTGGCGCTGCTGGGCCCGCTGGCGGTCGAGCCGGGGCGCCAGGGGGAGGGCATCGGCGCCGCGCTGCTGTGCCGCGCGCTCAACCGGGCCGCGGCGACGGGCCAGGGCGCCGTGCTGCTGGTCGGCGATGCGCCCTACTACGCGCGCTTCGGTTTCACCGCCGCCGTGGCGCAGAACCTGGAACTGCCGGGGCCGGTCGAAAGGCACCGCTTTCTGGGCCTGGAGCTGCGCCCCGGCGCCCTGAAGCAGGCGCGCGGTTTGCTGCGCGCCGCCGGTATCTGGCAAGCTGACCTGCCGTCTGTCGTTGCACCGCCGTTCCCCGCGGCGCCGCTGGCCGCCGTCGCGGCCTGACGGAGTATCTTTAAACCGCAGCAAGGGAGACTGCGCCATGACCACCCCCTGGCCTGACTACGGCGCCATCAGCGGCCCCATCGTCATGATCGGCTTCGGCTCCATCGGCCGCGGCACGCTGCCGCTGATCGAGCGCCACTTCGACTTCGACAGCAGCCGTTTCGTCGTTATCGCCCCCGACGATACCGACAAGGAACTGCTCGACGAACGCGGCATCCGCTTCGTGCAGGCGGCGCTGACGCCGGAGAACTACCGCGAGCTGCTGACGCCGCTGCTGACCGACGGCGACGGCCAGGGCTTCTGCGTCAACCTCTCGGTCGACGTCTCCTCGCTGGACGTGATGAAGCTGTGCCGCGAACTGGGGGTGCTCTACATCGACACGGTGGTCGAGCCCTGGCCCGGCTTCTACTTCGACGAGGGCGCCGACCCGGCCGAGCGCACCAACTATGCCCTGCGCGAAACGGTGCGGCGGGAGAAGGCGGCGAACCCCGGCGGCACCACGGCGGTCTCCTGCTGCGGCGCCAACCCGGGCATGGTCTCCTGGTTCGTGAAGCAGGCGTTGCTCGACATCGCCAGGGACACCGGTGTCGAGACCGACACGCCGCAGAGCCGAGAGGGCTGGGCAAGCCTCATGCAGCGCCTGGGGGTCAAGGGCGTGCACATCGCCGAGCGTGACACCCAGCGCGCCCGCGAGCCGAGGCCGATGAACCAGTTCTGGAACACCTGGTCGGTGGAGGGCTTCATCTCCGAGGGGCTGCAGCCGGCCGAACTGGGCTGGGGCACCCACGAAGCCTGGATGCCGGAGAACGCGCGGACCTTCGACGCGGGCCCGCAGTGCGCCATCTACCTGCTGCAGCCCGGCGCCAATACGCGGGTGCGGTCCTGGACGCCGACGGCCCAGGCGCAGTACGGCTTTCTCGTCACCCACAACGAGGCGATCTCCATCGCCGACTACTACACCCTCAGCGAGGGCGGCAAGGCGGTCTACCGCCCGACCTGCCACTACGCCTATCATCCGGCCGACGTGGCGGTCCTCAGCCTGCACGAGATGTTCGGGCGCGGCGGGCAGGCGCCCGAGGCCCACAAGATCCTGGACGAGCACGACATCATCGACGGCATCGACGAACTGGGCGTGCTGCTCTTCGGCCACGCCAAGAACGCCTACTGGTACGGCTCACAGCTCTCGATCAAGGAGACGCGCAAGCTGGCGCCCTACCAGAACGCCACCGGCCTGCAGGTGACCTCGGCGGTGCTGGCGGGCATGGTCTGGGCGTTGGAGAACCCGGAGGCGGGCATCGTCGAGACCGACGAGATGGACCACGCCCTCTGCCTCAAGGTGCAGCGGCCCTACCTGGGGCCGGTGAAGGGCTACTACACCGACTGGACGCCGCTCACCGACCGGCGCGGCTTTTTTCCGGAAGACACCGACGACAGCGACCCCTGGCAGTTCCGCAACGTGCTGGTGCGCTAAGGCACAGGCATCCGGCGCCGTGGCTGTGCTAGGCTCTTCCCCGGTTCATTGGGGAGGAGCAGGGCATGTCCCTGAAGACGAGGCACTTCCAGCGGATCGACAACGGGGGGCTGACCTTCACCGAGCTTGGCTTCGGCACGGCGCCGCTGGGCAACCTCTACCGCGCGATCAGCGAGGAGGCGGCGCAGGCGGCGCTGGAGGCGGCCTGGGACGCCGGTTGCCGCTACTTCGACACCGCGCCACTTTACGGCCTGGGGCTGGCCGAAACCCGGCTTAACCGCTTCCTGCTCGGCCGCCGGCGCGACGACTACGTCCTCTCCACAAAGGTGGGGCGCCTGCTGCAGGTCTGCCCGCCGGATCAGCGCACCGGCATCGGCAAGTTCTTCGACACCCCCTCGCGCCGCGAGGTCTACGACTATACCTACGACGGCGTCATGCGCTCCTTCGAGGCTTCCCTGGAACGCCTGGGCGTCGACCGTATCGATATCCTCTACGGCCACGACATCGACCTCTTCAACCACGGTACGCAGGAGGCACTGGACGCCAAGCTGCAGGAGTTCATCCAAGGCGGCTACTACGCGCTGCTGTCCCTGCGCGACCAGGGGGTCATCAAGGCCTTCGGCGCCGGGCTCAACGAATGGCAGGCCTGCCAGTGGCTGGCCGAGCGCGGCGACTTCGACCTCTTCCTGCTGGCCGGCCGCTACACTCTGCTGGAGCAGGAAGCCTTGGACAGCTTTCTCCCCCTCTGCGAGCGGCGCGGCATCGGCATCGTGCTCGGCGGGCCCTACAACTCCGGCATCCTGGCCAGCGGACCGAAGCCCGGCGCATTCTACAACTACGACCCCGCGCCCCAGGAGATCCTCGACCGCGTGGCGCAGATCGAGGCGGTGTGCGGGGACCACGGCCTGCGCCTTATCGAAGCGGCGCTGCAGTTTCCGCTGCTGCACCCCTGCGTCGTCTCGGTCATCCCCGGCGGGCAGAGCGCGGGGGAGGTCCAGAGCAACCGCGCGATCCTGGACAAGACGGTGCCGCCCGCGCTGTGGCAGGACCTGAAGGCCAAGGGCCTGCTGCGCGACGATGCGCCGGCGGGCTGAGCGGGAGGCGAGGCGATGACATTGCGCGTCGATGCGCATCAGCATTACTGGGACCCGCGGCGCGGCGACTACGCCTGGATGTCGATGGACGATCCGGTACTGGCGCTGCCCTATGGGCCAGGCGACCTGGCGCCGGAACTGGCGGCGGCGGGGATCGACCGCACGGTGCTGGTGCAGGCGGCGGGTACGGTCGCGGAGACCGAGTACATGCTGGGGCTTGCCGAGGCCACCGAGAGCGTTGCCGCCGTGGTCGGCTGGATCGACTTCGAGGACCGGGACCATCTGAGGCACCTGGAGCGCTGGAAGGCGCATCCGAAGTTCGTCGGCCTGCGTCCGATGATTGAATTCGTCCCCGATGTCGACTGGATGCTGGGCGACGCCGTGCAGTGGGCCTATGCCGCCCTCGTCGACCTCGACCTTACCTTCGACGCGTTGGGTCTCTCCCGGCACCTGGCAAACTTCCTGGCCGTCGTGAAGCGCTACCCGAAGCTGAGGATGGTGGTTGATCACTGCATGAAACCGCAGATCCGCGACCACGGCACCGCGAAGGAGGAACTGGCTGTCTGGGGCGAGGGGCTGCGGCGCATCGCGGAAGAAAGCGGTGCCTGCTGCAAGCTCTCCGGCCTGGTCACGGAGGCCGACGGGGACTGGCGGGAAGAAGATCTCGCGCCCTATGTGGAGGTGGTGCTGCGGGCCTTCGGTCCCGAGCGGGTGATGTGGGGTTCGGACTGGCCGGTCTGCACCCGGCGCGCCGGCTACCGGCAATGGCACGCCGCCGCAGAATCACTCTGCGCCGGCCTGACGGATGCCGGCCGTGCAGAAGTCTTCGGCGGCACGGCAAGCCGCTTCTACGGCCTTGAGGGGCGCTAGGCCCTGCCTCAGTTGACCGCCTTTTGCGCCTCGAACCGCCGGGCGTTGGGGCAGAAGCTTGGCGGAATCTGCTCCACGCCGCCCTCGGTGGCCTCCAGCCAGCGCTGGCAGCTGTCGGTGCGCCCGCAGACCATGCAGGCCCGCGCGGCGGTGGCCAAGGTGGCGCCGCAGCGATCCTGCGCCAACTCCGCAGGATCGACGCCGCAGCGTTCCATCATCTGGCCCATCAGCTTGCTGTGGAGCTCCAACCGGGAGAAAAAGTTCGTCATCAGGCATGCCCTCATCTTGGATCCGAAAGCAGTTTCGGCCTTTTCCGGACCTCGGGCCTTGCGCTGGATCAATTCTCCCGGGATGAGAAAAACCTGAAGAATCAGGTCTCTGCCACGGCATCGCCCCAGGGCGAGAGGGGCTCGGTCGCGCCCCAGTTCTCCCCGGCCTGGCGCAGGACTCCGGCCGGGCAGGCGAAGGCGTAGGGGTAGGGCGTGCGCCGGGCGGCCACCACCTGGTGGTCCGCGGCCAGGGCGGAGAGAACCTCCGGGGCCAGGCTGTCGTCGGCGATTACCGTTGCGCCGCCGGACACGTCGATGCGCGGCTGGTGGAAGGCGTCCTCCAGGCTCATGCCGAAATCGGCCAGGAAGGAGGCGAGCTGCGCCACCGCCGGCATGATCTTGCGCCCGCCGGAGGCGCCGAGGGCGAAGCGCCGCTCTCCCACCTCCCCGATCAGCGGGCAGACGTTCATCAGGCAGCGCTTGGCGGGCGCCAGGGAGTTGGGCTTGCCGGGCTCCGGGTCGAACCACATGATTCCGTTGTTGAGCAGCAGGCCGGTGGAGGGCGAGACGACCCGCGCGCCGAAGGCGGAGAGCAGTGTCTGGGTCATCGCGATCATGTTGCCGTCCTTGTCGGCCACGCAGAAATGCGTGGTGCAGGTCGGCGCGCGCGGATCCTCGTTGTCGCCGTCTTCCGCCAGACGTTTGGCGTAGGCGGCCTTCAGGGCGGCGGCGTAGGCGGTGTAGTGGGCGCCCACCGGGGACGCGGCCGGCGTGAAGCCCTCGGCCAGGCGGGCGAAGACCTCGGCGATGGTGGGCCCGGCGGTCAGCTGCGGCGTGACGTGGAGCCGTGCATCGCGGTAGTCGAAGCTGAGCGCCTCCTGCCATTCGGCCTGGTAGGCCTGCAGGTCGGCCAGGCGCAGGGAACCGCCCTTGGCCTCGACGTCCTTGGCCAGGGCCGCCGCCAGGTCGCCGTCGTAGAGCGCGCGCGGGCCCTGCTCGGCGATTTCCGCCAGGGTCGGGACCATGGCCGACATGTCGATGCGCTGGTCGGAGAGCGCGGTCCAGTTGGCGACGCGCGGCCACTGGCCGTCGTCCAGGAAGCGGGCGGCGGCGTCCGGATCCTTCGCCAGGTTGCGCGCGGCGGAGGCGATCAGGAGCGCCACGTACCAGTCGACCAGGAAGCCCTCCTTGGCGCAGGCGATGGCCGGTTGCAGCAGCTCGCGCCACGGCAGGCTGCCGTAGCGCGCGTGGGCCTTGCCCAGGCCGTCGACCAGGCCCGGCACGGCGACCGAGGTGGCGCCCATCACGTTGCGGTCCGCCACCACGGCCTTCCAGGGGAAGAGGTCACCGCTGGACTCCTCGCCGGTCAGAGGGAAATCGGCGGGCTCGAGGCCGGCCGGGGCGCGCAGGCCGTAGAACAGGGCCTCGGCCCGGCTGTCTTCCGCGTGCCACAGCATGGCCGCGCCGCCGCCCGCCGGCCCGCTCATCCAGGGCTCTACGACGCCGAGGACGAAGGAAACCGCGACCGCCGCGTCCACCGCGTTGCCCCCGGCCGCCAGAACCTCCGCGCCGATCTCCGCCGCCTTGCGGTGTTGCGCGGCGACGAGGCCTTTGTGCGAGGTGGTGGCGGTCTTGCGGACAGTCTGGGACGAGGAGAAGGAGGACATAAGGAAGGCACTCCAGAGGGAATCGAGCCGCTGCGGGCGGAAAGCGGCCAGATTACAGCCTTCTGCCGCCGGCGGCAGCAAGTCGTCGCGGGCGATGCGTGTCACCTCATGGCGGTGGTGACCCAGGTGCCGGTACCCGCCGGGGTACTTGTCGGACTTGTGACCCTAACCCAGCTTTTTCTCTTCCCCCATTCCGTAGTCTGAAACTATGCCGGGTGTTGAGCCTGCCGCGCAACAACGTGACTACAATGCATTGCGCGCATTCTCGGCTGCCTTGATTCCAGTCTTCATACAGCGCGGAAAGGCCGAGGCAGTGAGGTGCTTCATCCGCTTTGTGAAAGCGATCTGTTCGTTCCTGGAAAGAGAACGGATCTCGGCTTCGACGCGCTTGGTATCGCCTGACATGGCCGCGACGATAATCGAATAGTCCTCAGGTTCGAAGCTCTGAGTGGCTTCGTCGACGTAGCAGTTGCAGATAGCTTGTTGCACCGAAGGGTCTTTGAGCCGGGACGCCGCAATACTCGTCATGCAGCTATCGTAAACAGCTGTTGCCTGAGGGTCGCGCCGGGTCGATTGCGAAGCCGCAGCCTGTCTTTCGCCAAGCGTTTCGAACAGTCCCAGCCCCGCAGCGATGCCCAGCCCAAGCACGCCCGCGACGATCAAGATATAGGTGAAGGTCTGCTGTCGATGCATCGCTCTCGCCTACCATTTCTGGTCGCCCGTTTCGGAGTAGCGATTGTATGGCGAAAGATCTTAATAGAATGCGACCCCAAGTTGTAAGGCGGCGCGAATTCTAACGAAATGTCAAATTCTTACGAACCGGGAGATTTTTCTGAATTCTCGCCCGCTAGGCCGCCCGCACTCAGGAAAGAGCACGGCCTTGCGGCCGGTCAGGCCAGCTGCACCAGGCCGCCGAGCGGGATGAGTTCCTTGGAGTCCGCCGTGCAGGGGCCGCCCTGCCAATCGCCGTACCATTGGGTGACGTGCAGCCCGGCTTCGGAAATCAGCGCCTCCAGTTCGTCTTTCGGCGTGAAGCGGATCTGCGAGGTGGCGCTGAAATGTTGTCCCGTAGAAACGACGCGGTAGTGGGTCTCGTAGGTGGCGATGCCCGTGGCGGGATCGTAGGCCACGTCATTCCAGGCCTCGACGGCGCCGAGCTTGGGGTGTGTGATCTCTTCTCGTGATTCTTCCGGCACCCACTCGCGCCATTCCTCCACCGCCGGGTTGCGGCTGTCGAAGATGAAGCGGCCACGCGGGTTCAGGTGCAGGGCGATGGTCCGGAGCGCGGCGAGCTGGTCTTCCGGCGTCAGGAAGACCTGGAAGGCGTGACCGGTCAGCAGGATGAGGTCGAAGCGGCGGTCCAGGCGCAGGTCGCGGGCGTCGCCCTCCAGCCACTCGACCCTGTCGCCGCCGGGCCGCGCCCGCGCCACCGCCAGCATGGCGGCGGCGGGATCGACGCCGACCACCTCGCAGGTTTCGGCGAGCTTCGCCGCCAGTTCCCCGGTGCCGCAACCGAGGTCCAGCACCGAGCGCGCCCCGGCTGCCAGTCCGGCACAGAAATCGAAGTCGGGGCCCCAGCCGTTCTCCAGGTCGTAGAACTGGACGAGGTTTCCATCTTCATAGAGCGGATCGTCGCGACTCAAGAAGGATCACTCGTCACGCGGCGGCGCCACGGATTCGCGTTCAATGAGTGGGCATTCCAGCTTGGTGATGCTGTAGCGCCCGCCCGGCGGCAACTCCGCCGAGGGAGACGAGAGGATCTGTTCCACGGCCCAGCGGCCCATTTCCCGGTGCGGCAGCACCAGGGTGGTGAGCTGGGGGGTCAGGTGGCGGGCGACTTCCTCGTCGTCGTAACCGATGACCGAGATGTCTCGCGGAATCTTCAGGCCGCGTTCTTTCAAGGCCTCGTAACAGCCCAGCGCCATGCGGTCGTTGGAGCAGAAGATCGCGGTCGGCGGCCACTCCAGATCCAGCAGCGCATTGGTGTGCTCGTAGCCGGCGCTCGGCTGCCAATTGCCCTCGCGCACCAGCGCGGGGTCGTAGGGGATGTCCGCGGTGGCGAGAGCCTGGCGGTAGCCCTTCAGGCGGTCCTTGGCCGCGTCCATCCACATTTCGCCGGTGATGTGGGCGATGCGCCGGTGGCCGGCGGAGATCAGCGTGTGGGTCGCCCGGTTTCCGCCTGCGACCTCGCCGGGCAGCACGGTGGGGAAGGGGTTCTGGTCGGCGTAGCAGTTCAGCAGCACCACCGGCACGCCCGCCTCCAGCAGCGCGCGCGGCGGCGTGACTTTGCGCGTCATGATGGTTGCGTAGATGATAGCGGCGACGTGATTGTTCTGCACGGCCTCGAGCGTGCGCGGCTCCATCACCGGATCGTTGTAGGTCTGGAAGGCGCTTACCACGTGGCCTGACTGCCAGGCGGCCTCGCGGGCGCCGTCGAAGGACACCACCGCCTCCGGGCTGGTCGCCATCTGGTCGAAGATGATGGCGATCTGGCACGATTCGAAGCTGCGGCTCGCCTTGCTGCGCTGATAGCCGTAACCCAGTTCGTCCACCGCCGCTTTGACCCGCCGGCGGGTGCGATCGGAGATGCGGATGCCCGGCGTTTCGTTCAGCACGACGGAGACCGTCGACTGGGAACAGCCGGCGACCCGCGCGACGTCGGTCATGGTTACGCGCTTGGCGGGTCGCCCGGGCGAGGAGGGCCGCGGCGACGCGTCGTCTTCGAGGTTCACGGTTTCAGGGGCTTGTGAAGATTTATGTCGCATAGGTCGATTGGTTTTCTGCCGGCTCTCAGTCGTTGGCGCGGCTCACCCGCAGGCGATCGAAGAGCACCGCGATGATGATGAAGGAGCCGACAAAGGTGCCCTGCCAGAAGGTGCTGATGCCCAGCAGGATCAGGCTGTTGCGGATGACTTCGATGAGGGCTGCGCCGACGACGGCGCCGAAGGCCGTGCCGATGCCGCCGGCCAGGTTGGCGCCGCCGATCACCGCCGCTGCGATGACGCTCAACTCCATGCTCTGGCCCAGATTGGTGGTGACGCCGCCCAGCCAGCCGACCTCCAGCACTCCGGTGATGCCGGCCATCAGCGAGGCGAACATATAGACAGAGATCTTCACGCTCCTGACGGGAATGCCGGTGAGAGTGGCGGCCTGCTCGTTGCCGCCGATGGCGAAGATGTGACGGCCCCAGCGCGTCCAGCGGAAGAAATAGCCGGTGCCCAGCGCCAGGACAACAAGGAAGTAGACGGGATGCGGAATGCCGAGGGTCGAGCCGCCGCCCAGCGTCAGCAGGGCCTGGTGGTCGGGTCCGAACTGATAGACCATCTTGTTGTCGGACAGCACCATGGCCAGGCTGCGGGCGACGGAAAGCACGCCCAGGGTGACGACGAAGGGCGGAACCTTGAGGAAGGCCACCATCACTCCGTTGAACAGGCCCACGGCCAGCGAGGCGGCCAGGGCCAGGGGGACCGCGAGGTAGATCGGATAGCCGGCCGCCATGGTCATCCCTGTCACCATCGCAGAGAGTACGACGACGGATCCCACCGACAGGTCGATACCGCCGATGATGATCACCGCGGTCATGCCCAGGGCGACGATGCCGACGAAGGCGAAGTTGCGCGTCACGTTGAAGAGGTTGCGCTCCGTCGCGAAGGTGTCGGTGACCAGGCTCAGGGTGACGCAGGCGATGACGGCGGCGAGAAAGACCCAGAAGGTCTGGCGGCTGGTCAGCCAGCTCAGCGGATGGCCGTGCGTCTGCCGGCTGATCGCGTCTTCGAGGCTGGTCACCATGCCCACTTCTTCCCTCGCCATGGGGTTCTCCTCTAGGCCGTCTCGATGGCGCCGGTAATGAGCGCGGTCACTTCTTCGGGTGAACTCTGCTCGACCGCCTTGTCGGCGACTTTAGTGCCCCGACGCAGGACCACGATACGGTCGCAGACGGAGAAGACGTCGGGCATGCGGTGGCTGATCAGCACCACCGAGATGCCGTGGTCGCGCAGCCTGCGGATGAGGTTCAGCACCTCCGCGACCTGCCGTACGGAGATGGCCGCGGTGGGCTCGTCCATCAGCACGATTTTGGGCTCGGACAGCCGCGTGCGGGCGATGGCCACGGCCTGGCGCTGCCCGCCGGACATGCGGCGCACCAGGTCGCGCGGACGGGTCTCGGATTTCAGCTCGGCGAAGAGCTCGCCGGCCCGGTCGTACATGGCCTTGTAGTTCAGCAGGCGGAGAGGGCCCATTCTCTTGGTCAGTTCGCGGCCCAGGTAGACGTTGGCGGCGGCCGTCAGGTTGTCGCAGAGCGCCAGATCCTGGTAGACGATCTCGATGCCGGCCGAGCGCGCGTCCGCGGGGCCGCTGAAATGAACGTTGCGCCCCTCGATGGTCATCTCGCCCGACGAGGGCGGGTAGTTGCCGGCGACGATCTTCACCAGCGTCGACTTGCCGGCGCCGTTGTCGCCCATCAGCCCCACCACTTCGCCCGAACGCAGGGTCAGCGAGACGTCGCTCAAGGCCTGGATGGCGCCGAAGTGCTTCGAGACTCCGGACAGTGCGAGAACAGTCATCGGCCGTTACCCCCTCCCTGAAAGGCACGCGCCAAGCGAAGTGAGCTAATATTATCTATTACCATCCTTATCCCGGCGGCTTGATGGCGTCAATCGCGCAGCGGGCACTCTGGCGTGGCCGCGGCCGCGCCAGAGTGCCCGATTCCCGGAAAATACCATGTTTCTTAATATGATATATGAAAATTGGCGCTTTCTTCCTGCTACCCGATCGTCGCGCTGCAGCATCGATTACTGCTGGAGATTGTGGGAATCAGATTGACTAATGAAAATTCAGAATATTAGTATGGTAGCGCTATCGAGGTACAGCGATGCGACTTTTGGTGACCGGTGCCACGGGGAAGGTGGGGCGAACCCTGATTGCCCGCCTGCTGTCCGACGAAAGGTGGGGCGGCGCCGAGATACGTGCGCTCTGCCATAACCGCAGCATCGAGGAGACGGACCGGATTTCCGTGGTTCGCGGATCGATTGCGGAGCGCGCCGTCGTTGCCGAGGCCCTCGACGGCGTGACCCACGCCGTCCACCTGGCGACCTGCAAGGAAACACCCGACGACGTCATGGACGTCACCGTCAAGGGGCTGTTCTGGCTGCTTGAGGAAGCGCGCGCGAGCCCGGCTTTCCGCCAGTTCGTGCTGATCGGCGGCGACGCGGCGATCGGTCATTTCCACTACCGCCTGCCGGTCCCGGCGACGGAGGAAGTGCCGCACCAGGCCTATCCGGGCTGCTACGCGCTCTCCAAGGTGCTGGAGGAGGTCATGCTGCAGCAATACTGCCTGCAGTACGACTTCAACGGTTGCTGCCTGCGCGCGCCCTGGATCATGGAGAAGGACGACTTCAAGTACACGCTGTCCTTCGGCGAGGATGTCTTCGGCGCGCCGCAGTGGCGCGAACTGGTGGGCGAAGAGGTGGCGGAGGACTTCCAGCGCAGTGGCACGGTGCCCTGCCTGCACGACGCCGACGGCGAACCGTTGCGGCGCAACTTCGTCCATGTCGGCGACCTGGTCGAGGCCATCCTTGCGGCGCTCGACAATCCCAAGGCGCGCGGGCAGCTATTCAACATCTGCATGAACCGGCCGATCGACTACGGCGAGGTCGCCGACTACCTGGCGCGCACCCGCGATCTGCCCTCCGTGCGCATCGACAGCAGCTATCACAGCAATTGGATGGACAACAGCAAGGCGCGCGCCTTGCTGGACTGGGAGCCGCAGTACGATCTGCAGCGCCTGATCGAAGAGGCCTGGAGCTACCAACGAGAACACAACGACCCGCGAAGGGTCTGGTATCCGGGCTGACAACCGCAGCGGCGCGGCCGCTCGCGACAACGGGAGGATGAAGATGACTCTTAGGAAGTTGTTTGCCGTCATAGCGGCGGCAGCCTTCTCCGTGCTGGCTGCTACGGCCATGGCGCAGGAGAAGAAGACCCTGGCTATCGTGGTCAAGGGCCTCGACAACCCCTTCTTCGAGCAGATCAATCTGGGATGCAAGAAGTGGATTTCCGAAAACCCGCAGTCCGAATACGAGTGCTATTACACCGGTCCGGCCTCCAGCGCCGACGAGGCGGGTGAGGTGCAGATCGTTGACGACCTGCTGACGCGCGGCGTCGACGCCATTGCCATCTCGCCGTCCAATGCGCCGGCCATGGCCAATCTCATTCGCAAGCGCGCGCCCGATATTCCGATCATGACCATCGACGCCGATTTCATGGCCGAGGACGCGGCGCTGCGTGAGACCTACCTCGGCACCGACAACTACCTTATGGGCGTGAAGATGGCCGAGCACGCCATGAAGCTGAAGCCCGAGGGCGGGACGGTCTGCCTGCAGCTCGGCAACGTGGCGGCGGATAACATCAACGCCCGCGCCGCCGGTTTCCGCGACACCATTGCCGGCAAGAAGGGCGTCGACCGGTTGGCCGATACCAACGGCTGGACGGAGATCGACGGCTGCCCGCTGTTCACCAACGACCAGGTGGATCTCGCCAACCAGCAGATGGCCGACACCTTCACCGCCAATCCCGACCTCGACGCCTTCATCCTGGTCGGCGGCTGGGCGCAGTTCGCGCCGCAGGCCTATGCCCAGGTGACAGACCAGGTGATGGACAAGCTGAAGAGCAAAGAGCTCATCATCGTGGCCGGCGACACCCTGCCGCCGCAGATCGACGCCTTGAAGGCCGGGCGCAGCCACGCGCAAATCGGCCAGCGGCCCTTCGAGATGGGCTACAAGGCGCCTTCGGTGATGATCGAGCTGATCAAGGGGTCACCCACCGACGGCACGCTCTACACCGGCCTCGACGAATGCACGCCGGAAAACGTGGACAGCTGTCTGGCCAAATAACCCTGTGGTTTGCCTCTGAACTGAGGGCGCCCTTCGTTTTCGAGCGGCGCCCTCTTTTTTTTGCTGCCGGCGCCATTGCAGCGTTTGGTTGAGGCGCGGCGGCGCTGATCGACTCTGGAGCGCACCGCCGTGTCGGAGGGGTGCGTAAGGCTTTGCGTCCTGCTCCACCGCGTCTTAGGCTTTTTCCGTCTCTCGAATCGTATGGCCGATGGGAGGCTCGCCATGGCCGAAGACCAGCGGCGGCAAGTTGCCGCCCTTGGCCCCGCAGGCGGGGAAGCACAGGCTGTCCTCGGCCCGCCGCGGCAGTATGCTGGCAAGATCGTGCTGCCCGCCGGTGCGGCAGCCTTCCTTGCAGCTTTGGGGTCCCTGACCGTCTGCTACGGCAGCATTGTGATGACGAGTCTGCTGGGCGTGCAGAAGGAACAACTCTTCAATCCTCACGTCCAGGCGGTGCTGATGTGGGGCCTTGCGCTGGTCGCGGTCTTTGCGCTGTGGCGGGACCGGCGGCGCCATGGCGGCACCATCCCTCTGGCCCTCGGCATCGCGGCACTGGCGATCCTGGTGGGCACGCTCTACCTGAGCTACGACGGCCGCGTGGAATCGCTGGCCTATGTCCTTCTGACCATCGCGGCCCTGTTGAACTGGGTCACCTTCCTGGGCGCCCTGAACCGCACCGTGCGTGACCAGGCTCAGGCGATCGACCGGCTGAACCGCAGCCTGGCAAGCCGGGTCGAAAGCCAGGGGCAGGAGATCGGCCGCCTGGCCCGTCTCAAGCAATTCCTCGCCCCTCAGGTCGCCGAGCTGGTGGTCTCCGAGGGCAAGGAGGCGCTGCTGGCCACCCACCGCCGCTATGTCGCCTGCCTGTTTTGCGATATCCGGGGGTTCACGGCCCTCTCCGAAGAGATCGAGCCGGAGGAACTCATCGCCCTGCTGGAGGACTATCACGCGATGCTGGGCGGCCTGGTCGAAGACCACGGCGGCACCATCGGCTTCCTGGCGGGCGACGGCGCCATGGTATTCTTCAACGATCCCGTCCCCTGCGAGGAACCGGTGCTCGATGCCGTGAAACTGGCGTGCGATCTGCGCCGCGCCTTCGATGCCATCCGGGAGCCTTGGGCCCGGCGTGGCGAAACCATCGGCCTCGGCATCGGCATCGCCAGCGGCTTTGCCACGCTTGGTCTCGTCGGCTTCAAGGGGCGCAGCGACTACACCGCCATCGGCAACGTGGTGAATGTTGCCGCCCGGCTCTGCGACACGGCGGCGGAGGGACAAATTCTGCTCAGTCAGCGCGCCCACGCGGATGTCGAGGGGCAGGTGAAAGCCGAGGCCATGGGAAGCTTCGACCTCAAGGGCGTCCGCAAGCCGGTCGGGGTCTACGACCTGCGCGGCCTGGTGGAAACGCCCGCCTGATCAGGCCCCACTCAACAGGTCATAGAGCGCCAGCGCCACCACCTGGGTCGCCTTGTAGAGGTCGTCCAGCGGCAGGCGTTCGTCGGCGCGGTGGGCGTTGGCTTCCTCGATGTTGTGGGGGCCGGCGCCGTAGAGCACCGTGGGAATGCCCGCCGCGGTGTAGTGCCGCGCGTCGGTATAGAGCGGCACGCCCTTGGCTTCCACCGTTTCGCCCATGACCCCTGTCGCGCGCTGGCAAAGCCTCTGCGTCAAGGCTTCACTGCCGTCCAGCGGCACGAGCGGCGCGGAGAAGAGGATGCGGCGGACGGCGACGGTGATGCCGGGGAAGGGTGCGGCCGATGACTCGATGAGGCCGCGCAGCTCGGCCTCGACCTCTTCCGGGTTTTCCTCCGGGATCATGCGGCGGTCCAGGCGGAAGGTCACCTTGTCCGGCACCACATTGGTGTTGATGCCGCCCTCGATGAGGCCGACGGTGCACTGCGGGCTGCCGATGCCCTCGATCTTTGAAACCTTGGACGCCAAGCCCTTGCGCCAGCCGTAGAGCGCGGTCAGCACGGCGTTGGCCGCCTCCAGGGCGTCATGGCCGGTAAAGGGCATGGCGGCATGGGCCGACTTGCCGGTGACCGTCACTTCCAGGTGCAGGCAGCCGTTGTGCGCCGTCACCACGTTGTAGGAGAAGCCGGCGCCGATGGAGAGGTCGGGCTTGGAGATGCCCTGGTCCAGCAGCCAGCGCGGGCCGATCTCGCCGCCGGCCTCCTCGTCGTAGGTGAAGTGCAACTCCACCGTGCCCTTCAGGTCCGCACCCGCCTTGGCGGCGGCCTCGAGGGCGAGGAGGGCGTAGGTGTAGGTGGCGAAGTCTGACTTGGAGACGGCGACGCCGCGCCCGTACATCCAGCCGTCGGCCACCTCGGCGCCGTAGGGGTCCTTGGTCCAGCCCTCGCCCGGCGGCACCACGTCGCCGTGGGCGTTGAGCGCGATCACGGGACCGTCGCCGAACCTGCGGCGCACCACCAGGTTGGTGGCGGCGATCATGCCGGCGGCCTCGACCGTTGCCTTGGGCACCGGATGGCGCTCGACCTCGAAGCCCAGGCCCTCCAGCAGCTCGGCGGCGCGCTCGGCATGGGCGGCGCAGTCGCCCGGCGGGTTGTCGGAGGGCACCTTCACCAGTTCCGCCAGGAAGCGGGTCTGGGGCTCGCGCTCGGCCTCAAGGGTGCTCAGGATCGTTTCTTGGATGTCGGTCATTTAAAAGAGGCCTCAGCCGAAGTTCGGGTCGAAGTTCTCGAGGAAGTCCAGGAACACCCGGGCCGCCGCTTCGGCGTCCTCGCTGGTGATGCTTTCCAGCGGGTTATGGCTGATGCCGCCGCCGCAGCGCACGAAGAGCATGGCGATGGGGCAGAGCGCGGAAAGCGCCATGGCGTCGTGGCCGGCGCCGCTGGGCAGGCGCAGCGCGCGGAAGCCCTGGCGCTCGACGGCCTTGTCGAGCTGCTCCATCAGCGCCGGGTCGCAGCCGGCCGCGCCTTCCTCGTAGAGCAGCTCCATGGAAAGCTCCAGGCCGCGGCGCCTGGCAATGGCCTGCAGCTTCTCCTTCACCGAGGCGACGGCGGCACTGCGCTGGCCGTCCTCCGGCGCACGCAGGTCGATGGTGAAGCTGACGCGGCCCGGGATCACGTTGATGGCGCCCGGGGCCGCCTCGATGCGGCCGACGGTGGCGACCAGGCCTTCCTCGGCGGCGGCGCGCTGCTCGATGGCGGCGATCATCTCCGCCGCGCCGGCCAGGGCGTCCTTGCGCAGGTGCATGGGCACGGTGCCCGCGTGGCCGGCCATGCCCTCAAGGGTGATGGCGTAGCGGCTGGCGCCGTTGATGGCGGTGACCACGCCGACCGGCAGCTCTTCGGCTTCCAGCACCGGACCCTGCTCGATGTGCACCTCGACGAAGGCCAGGACGTCTTCCGGCTTGCGCGCCTCGGCGGCGATGGCCGTGGGATCGCAGCCGAAGTGGGTGAGCGCCTCGGCCAGGCTGGTCCCCTGGGCGTCGGTCGCCGCCAGTGCCGCCTGATCGAAGGTGCCGGCGATGCTGCGCGAGCCGGACAGCGTGGTGGGAAAGCGCACGCCCTCCTCGTCGCCGAAGGCGATGACCTCCACCGCGAAGGGCAGGCGCTTCTCGCGGGAATCGAGCTCGGCGATGCAGGCGATGGGCAGGGCGACTCCCAGGTTGCCGTCATAGGCGCCGGCGTCGCGCACGGTGTCGATGTGAGAGCCGGTGATCAGTGTCTTCGCGCCTTCTGTGGCTGCCTCGTAGCGGCCGACAACGTTGCCGATGGCGTCGATGCGCGCGGTCATGCCGGCGGCGCGCATGGCGGTCATCACCGCTTCGGCGCAGGCCTGGTGCTCGGGGCTGAGGAAGACGCGGGTCAGCTTCTCTTCCTCTTCGCTGAAGCGCGCCCAGCCGTCGACCATCGCCTTGATCCAGGTCCCGGCCCCGGCCAGGGGGTTCGTGGCGAGGGTCATGGCAGCATCTCCTTCAGCCGCAAGAGGGCGATTCGTTCGATTTGTTCAAGGGCGGTAGCGGCTTCCGCCGCCGGATCGTTCTCCAACCGGGTCTCGAAGGCCGCCAGGATCTCCTCCTTGGTACGCCCCTTGACCGCCATGATAAAGGGCATCCCGAACTTCGCCTTGTAGCGCTCATTCAGCTCGGTGAAGCGCGCCCGCTCCGCGTCGCTCAGCAGGTCGAGCCCGGCGGCCGCCTGCTCCCTGGTCGACTCCGCCGTCAGCCGCCCGGCCTGGGCCAGGCGCCCGGCCAGGTCCGGGTGGGCCTGGATAAGGGCGCGCTTCTGTTCTTCGCTTCCGGCGCGCAGCGCGGCGGCCATGGCCACGTGCAGACCTTCAGGAGTCCAGGGTTCCGCCGGCAGGCCGGCGTCGAAGGCGGCCTCGGCGATCCAGGGGGAATGCTCGAAGACGCTGCCGAAGCGGGCGACGAAGGCCGCGCGGTCCTGTGTGGCCGCCTCGGTCACGGCTTGTGGGTCTCGTGCCAGTGGCGGGCGATGTCGATGCGCCGCGCCGCCCAGACGGCGTCGTGCGATTGCACGTAGTCGAGGAAGCGGGCCAGGGCCGCGGCGCGCCCGGGCCGCCCGGCGAGGCGGCAGTGCAGGCCGACGGACATCATCTTCGGCTGCCCGGCGCGGCCCTCGGCATAGAGCATATCGAAGGAGTCCTTCAGGTAGGCGAAGAACTGGTCGCCCGAATTGAAGCCCTGGGGCGTGGCGAAGCGCATGTCGTTGGCGTCCAGGGTGTAGGGCACGATGAGGTGCGGGCCCTTGGGCCCCTGAACCCAGTAGGGCAGGTCGTCGGCGTAGGAATCGGCGGAATAGAGGAAGCCGCCTTCCTCCATCACCAGGTCCAGGCTGTGGATCGAGGTGCGCCCGGTGTACCAGCCCAGCGGCCTCTCGCCGGTGACTTCCGTGTGGATACGGATCGCCTCGTCCAGCTGGGCGCGCTCCTCGTCCTTGGTGAAGTCCTTGTATTCGATCCATTTCAGGCCGTGGGAGGCGATCTCCCAGCCCGCCTCTTTCATGGCGGCCACCGCGCCGGGATTGCGCTGAAGCGCCGTGGCGACGCCGTAGACCGTGACCGGGATACCGGCGGTGGTGAAGAGGCGGTGCAGGCGCCAGAAGCCCGCGCGGCTGCCGTACTCGTAGATCGATTCCATGTTCATGTGGCGCTGGCCGGGCCAGGCCTGGGCGCCGACGATCTCGGAGAGGAAGGCCTCGGAAGCGGCGTCGCCGTGCAGGATGTTGTTCTCGCCGCCTTCCTCGTAGTTGATGACGAACTGCACCGCGATGCGGGCGCGGCCGGGCCAGGCCGCATCGGGGGGTGTCGCGCCGTAGCCGATCAGGTCGCGCGGATAGTCGCTGGTCATGGTCTGGTCGCTTCCCCTTTGAGGCCGCCCTTTGCGGCAAGGCCCCGCATCATAGTAACGCAGACGAACGGGGCTGAATTTGCATGTTTTTTTTGAAACTGCTTCCGGAGGGAGTAGTCTTCAGTTTCCCGTCGCGAGCCCTGAGAATTACCCGACTCAGAAGGTCGGCGACAAGAACTGAGACAACCCCTAATCAATCGGGGGAGGCCCGTAAAGGGCTGAAACGACCCGCTAATTGGGCCGAGCTGACCGTGAGGGGGATAGACATGAGCGGCAAACTGACAACCCATGTGCTGGATACGGCCGCCGGCCGGCCGGCCGCCGGGGTGCGGATCGAGGTCTTTCGCCTGGCCGGCGAAAGCCGCGATCGCCTGACCGCGGTCGAAACCAACGCCGATGGGCGCTGCGACGCCCCGCTGCTTGCGGGCGCCGATTTCGCCGCCGGGACCTACGAGCTGGTCTTCCATGCCGGCGATTACTTCCGCGGCGCCGGGAGCGACCTGCCGTCGCCGGCCTTCCTCGACGTGGTGCCGATCCGCTTCGGCATCGCCGAGCCCGGCCAGCACTACCACGTGCCGCTGCTGATCTCGCCCTACGGCTATTCCACCTACCGGGGCAGCTGAGATCATGCGCGGCGAAATCCGATTCCTGCTGGATGACGCGCCGCGCCGCCTGACGCAGTTCGATCCCACCATGACCGTGCTGGACTACCTGCGCCAAACCGAGCAGCTGACCGGCACCAAGGAAGGCTGCAACGAAGGCGACTGCGGGGCCTGCACCGTGGTGCTGGCAAAGCCGGAGAACGGCCGGCTGCGCTACCAGGCGGTCAACGCCTGCATCCAGTTCCTCGGCACCCTGGACGGCTGCCAGCTCATCACCGTGGAACATCTCGCGAAAGAGGGGCGGTTGCATCCGGTGCAGCAGGCCATGGTCGATCTGCACGGCTCGCAATGCGGCTTCTGCACGCCGGGTTTCGTCATGTCGCTCTTTGCCATGACCCGCGACCACGAGGTGGCCCCCGACGAAGCCACCATCGACGATGTGCTGGCGGGCAACCTCTGCCGCTGCACCGGCTACGCGCCCATCGCCCGCGCGGCCAAGAGCGCTTACGATCTGAACCCGCGTGCGGACAGCTTCGCCGCGGGCGAAGCGGCGACTCTGGAGAAGCTGGAGGCGCTGCGCGACGACGAGACCATTGCCCTGGGCGGCGCCGGGGGCAGGCGCTTCTTCGCACCGGCGACGCTGGATGACCTGGCGGCGCTCTACGAAGAGCACCCCGAGGCGACCTTGAGCGCCGGTTCCACCGACGTCGGCCTCTGGGTCACCAAGCAGATGCAGCGCCCGGCGACGCTGATCTATACCGGCCGCGTGGCCGAGCTGGCGCGGATCGAGGAGACGGCCGGGGCCGTCGAGATCGGCGCCGGGGCCACCTACAGCGCTGCGCTGGCCCTGCTGGCCCGGCACTACCCGGACATGGGCGAGGTGATCCGCCGCATCGGCTCGGTGCAGATCCGCAACACCGGGACGATCGGCGGCAACATCGCCAACGGCTCGCCCATCGGCGACTCGCCGCCGCTGCTGATCGCCGCCGGTGCCAGCCTGCAACTGCGCAAAGGGTCGGTGCGCCGTTCCCTGCCGTTGGAGGACTTCTTCCTCGACTACGGCAAGCAGGACCGCGCGCCCGGCGAGCTGGTGGAGCGAGTCACCCTGCCGCTGCCCGAGGCCGGCAGCATCTTCCGCGCCTACAAGATCTCCAAGCGTTTCGACCAGGACATCACGGCGGCGCTGGGCGTCTTCAACCTGAAGATCGAAGGCGGCGTGGTGGCCGCGGCGCGTATCGCCTACGGCGGCATGGCGGCGACGCCCAAACGCGCGGCGCGGGCCGAGGCGGCGCTGTTGGGCCAGCCCTGGAACGAGGCGACCGTGGCGCGCGCCATGGCGGCCCTGGAGGACGACTTCCAGCCGCTGACCGACTGGCGCGCCAGCGCGGCCTACCGCATGAAGGTGGCGCAGAACCTGCTGCGCCGCTGCTTCATCGAGACGACGGCGCCGGACAGCGCCACGCGGCTCGCCGGAGCGGCCCTCGAGGAACTGGGGAGGGTCGCAGGGTAACAGGGCTTTGCGCCCGCCTCCGCTTGGTGGGATCATCGCGCGGGGAATTCGAAAGACGAGACCGGCAGACAGCCGGCGAGACGACGGAGAGGCTTCTTGGCTGGGATCAAAGCTGACGTGATCAGGGGCGGTGTGCAGACACCGCAGCGCCACGACAGCGGCCACAAGCACGTGGCCGGCGCGGCCGCCTATGCCGACGACCTCGTCGAGCCGCAGGGCCTGCTGCACGTCTGCCTCGGCCTCTCCAGCCACGCCCATGCCCGCCTGAAGAAAGTCGACCTGGATCCGGTGCGCCGGGCGGAAGGCGTGCACCTGGTGCTGACCGCCGCCGACATTCCCGGCGTCAACGACATCAGCCCGACCCACCTGCACGACGAGCCGATCCTGGCCGAGGACGAGGTGCACTACGCAGGCCAGCCGATCTTCGCGGTGGCGGCGGAGACCCGCGAGCAGGCACGCTTCGCCGCTCGCCTGGCCGCGATCGACTACGAGCCCCTGCCGGCGGTGCTCAGCTACGAAGAGGCACGGGCGGCGGGCAAGCTGGTGACCGAGCCCATGACGCTGGCGCGCGGCGACGCCAAGGCGGCGCTCGAAAAGGCGCCGCGGCGCCTCGCCGGGCAGATGAACCTGGGCGGGCAGGAGCACTTCTACCTGGAAAGCCAGATCGCGCTGGCCTACCCGGGCGAGGACGACGAGGTGACGGTGATCTGCTCCACCCAGCACCCGACGGAGATCCAGACCATGGTGGCCGGGGCGCTGGGCGTGCCGGCCAATGCGGTGACGAGCCAGGTGCGGCGCATGGGCGGCGCCTTCGGCGGCAAGGAGACGCAGGGCAACCTCTTCGCCGCGGTGGCGGCGCTGGTCGCCAAGAAGACGGGCCGCGCCGCCAAGCTGCGCCCGGACCGCGACGACGACATGGTCATCACCGGCAAGCGCCACGACTTCCTCATCGACTACGAGGTCGGCTTCGACGACGAAGGGCGCATCCTCGCCGTCGACATGAACTACGCGGCGCGCTGCGGCTGGTCGGCGGACCTCTCCGGCCCGGTCACCGACCGCACCCTGTTTCACGCCGACAACTGCTACTACTTCCCCGAGGTGCGCCTGACCTCGGAGCCCTTGCGGACCAACACCTGCTCCCACACCGCCTTCCGCGGCTTCGGCGGGCCGCAGGGCATGGTCGGCGGCGAGCGCGTGATCGAGGAGATCGCCTTCGCCCTGGGCAAGGACCCGCTGGAAATCCGCAAGCTGAACCTCTACGGCCCCGGGCGCGACATCACCCCCTACCACCAGCAGGTGGAGGACAACATCGCGCCGGAGATCATCGCGAAGCTGGAGGCCGACTGCGACTATGCGAAGCGCCGCGAAGAGATCCGCCAGTTCAACAAGGCCTCGCCGGTCATCAAGCGCGGCATCGCCCTGACGCCGGTGAAGTTCGGCATCTCCTTCACGCTGACGGCCTACAACCAGGCCGGCGCCCTGGTGCACATCTACCGCGACGGCTCGGTGCACCTGAACCACGGCGGCACGGAGATGGGGCAGGGGCTCTACACCAAGGTGGCGCAGGTGGTGGCCGAGGCTTTCCAGGTCGACATCGACAAGGTGAAGATCACCGCCACCTCCACCGGCAAGGTGCCCAACACCTCGGCGACCGCCGCCTCCTCCGGCTCCGACATCAACGGCATGGCCGCGCTCAACGCCTGCACCGCCATCAAGGCGCGGCTCGTCGACTTCGCGGCGGAGAACTGGGAAGTGCCCAGGGAACAGGTCGAGTTCCTGCCGGGCCGGGTGCGCGTCGGCAACCAGGAGGTCGACTTTCCCGACTTCGTGAACGCGGCCTACATGGCCCGCGTCTCGCTGTCCTCCACCGGCTTCTACAAGACGCCGAAGATCCATTGGGACCGGGCGGCCGGCAAGGGCCGGCCCTTCTACTACTACTCCTATGGAGCGGCGGCCACGGAAGTCGCGGTCGACACCCTGACCGGCGAGTACCGGGTGGTCCGGGTCGACATCCTGCACGACGTGGGCGAGTCCCTGAACCCGGCCCTCGACATCGGCCAGATCGAGGGCGGCTTCGTGCAGGGCATGGGCTGGCTCACCACGGAGGAGCTGTGGTGGGACGACAAGGGGCAGTTACGCACCCACGCGCCCTCGACCTACAAGATCCCGGCCTGCGGCGACCGCCCGCGCATCTTCAATGTCGACCTGGTGCAGGACAGCCCGAACCGCGAGGAGACCATCTTCCGCTCCAAGGCGGTGGGCGAGCCGCCGCTGATGCTGGCGATCTCGGTGCTGCAGGCGCTGTCCGACGCCATCGCCTCGGTCGCGGACTACCGCCTCTGCCCGCGCCTCGACGCCCCGGCGACGCCGGAACGGGTGCTCATGACCGTCGAGCGCCTGCAAAGGGAAGCGGCCGAGCTGGAAGGAAAGGTGGCATGACCGAACTCCAGACAATCCCGGCGCGCCTGGAAGTGAACGGCGTCAGCAAGCGCTTTCCCGGCGTTCTGGCCAACGACAAGGTGGACTTCGCCGTGGCGCCGGGGGAAATCCACGCCCTGCTGGGCGAGAACGGCGCCGGCAAGTCGACCCTGGTGAAGATCATCTACGGCGTGCTGCACCCGGACGAAGGTTCGCTTTCCTGGAACGGCGAGGAAGTCTCCGTCGCCGACCCCCATGCCGCCCGCGCGCTGGGCATCGGCATGGTGTTCCAGCACTTCTCCCTCTTCGAGGCCATGACGGTGCTGGAGAACGTGGCGCTGGGCATGGACAAGCCGGGCGACATGGCGGCCCTGGCGCGGCGCGTGCGCGAGGTCAGCGAGGCCTACGGCCTGCCGCTCGATCCCGACCGCGACGTCTACACCCTGTCGGTGGGTGAGCGCCAGCGCATCGAGATCGTGCGCTGCCTGCTGCAGAATCCGAAACTTCTCATCATGGACGAGCCGACCTCGGTCTTGACGCCGCAGGAGGTGGAACGGCTCTTCGAGACCCTGCGCCAGCTGGCGTCCGAGGGCGTGTCGATCCTCTACATCTCCCACAAGCTGGCGGAGATCAAGGCGCTCTGCGACCGCGCGACCATCCTGCGCGGCGGCCGGGTGGTGGCGGCCTGCGATCCCAAGGCGGAGACCGCCAAGTCCATGGCGCAGATGATGATCGGCGCCGAGCTGAAGACCGTGACCCGGCGCGCCGGCGGCGATTTGGGCGAAGCGCGCCTCGTCGTGGAGGGCCTCAGCCTGGCATCCGAGGAGGTCCACGGCACCGACCTGAAGAACGTCTCCTTCGCGGTGCGCGCGGGCGAGGTCTTCGGCATCGCCGGGGTGGCGGGCAACGGGCAGAACGAACTGCTGGCGGCGCTGTCGGGCGAGCGCCTGGGCGACCACGAGACGGTGGTGCGCATCGACGGCGCGCCGGTGGGCCGCCGCGACGCCGGGGCGCGGCGCCGCCAGGGTCTCTGTGCGGTGCCGGAGGAGCGCAACGGCCATGCGGCGGTGCCCGGCATGACGCTGGTGGAGAACGCGGTCCTGAGCGGCCATCACCGCATGGGGCTGGTCTCCTCGCTGTTCATCCGCGCTGCGGCGGCGGGCCGCTTCGCCGGCGAGATCGTCAAGGCCTTCGACGTGCGCACGCCGGGCACCGGCGCGGCGGCCGGCAGCCTTTCCGGCGGCAACCTGCAGAAGTTCATCGTCGGGCGGGAGATTCTGCAGAACCCGACGGTGCTGGTGGTCTCCCAGCCGACCTGGGGCGTCGACGCCGGGGCGGCGGCCACCATCCACCAGGCGCTGGCCGACCTGGCGACCGAAGGCGTCGCCGTGGTGGTGATCTCCCAGGACCTGGACGAGCTGCTGGCCATCACCGACCGCCTGGCGGTCATCAATGTGGGCGTGCTGTCCAGCGCCATGGTGACCAAGGAAGCCTCGGTGGAGGAGATCGGCCTGCTGATGGGCGGCGTGCACGGCCTGGACGCCACCGCCGAGGGGGAGGAGGAGGTCCATGTCGCCTAAGGCACCACTGTTCAAGATCGAGCCGCGGCGCGAGGTCTCGCGCGGCCTGCTCTACGCGACGCCGCTGCTGGCCGTTGCGCTGACCGTCGTCGCCGGCTTCTTCATCTTCCTCGCCATGGGCTACGACCCCTTCCTGGCGCTCTATCACTTCTTCGTCTCGCCGCTGCTGACCGTCTACGGCTGGAGCGAGCTGATGGTGAAGGGGGCGCCGCTGATCATGATCGGCGTCGGCCTGGCGGTGGGCTTCCGCGCCAACGTCTGGAACATCGGCGCCGAGGGGCAGCTCACCATGGGCGCCGTCGCCGGCGGCGCGGTGGCACTCGCCTTCTGGGGCGAGGAAACGGCGCTGACGCTGCCGCTCATGTGCCTGGCCGGGATCGCCGGCGGCATGGCCTACGCGGCCATCCCGGCCTTCCTGAAGACTCGTTTCGGGGTCAACGAGATCCTGACCAGCCTGATGCTGACCTACGTGGCGACGCTCTTCCTCTCGACCCTGGTCTACGGGCCGCTGAAGGATCCGCTGGGCTTCAATTTCCCGCAGTCGCGCATGTTCGGCGACGCCGCCCTGCTTCCGATCCTGGCCGGGGGCACGCGCCTGCACCTGGGGACTTTCATCGCGCTGGCCATCGCCGTGGCCGGCTGGGTGCTGATGACCTTCACCATCGTCGGCTTCCAGGTGCGCGTGCTGGGCCAGGCGCCCCAGGCGGCGCGCTTCGCCGGCTTCAGCGGGCCGCGCCTGGTGTGGCTCGTGCTGCTCTTGAGCGGCGGGCTGGCGGGCCTCGCCGGGCTCTTCGAGGTCGCCGGGCCGATCGGCCAGCTGGTCCCGCAGATATCCCCCGGCTACGGCTTCACCGCCATCATCGTCGCCTTCCTCGGGCGCCTGCACCCGCTGGGGATCATCCTCTCGGGCCTCTTGATGGCGCTCAGCTACATCGGCGGCGAGACGGCGCAGGTGGAGGTCGGCCTGCCCCAGGCGGTGACCGGCGTCTTCCAGGGCCTGCTGCTGTTCTTCCTGCTGGCCTCCGACTTCCTGGTGCGCTACCGCCTGCGCCTGCGCGGCGCGGTTGCCGTGCAGCCGCAAGCGGCGGAGTAGAGCGCATGACCTTCGATGCCGTCTCCCTCGTTCTCCTGACCGTCATCAGCGCCGCCACGCCGCTGCTCTTCGCCGCCCTGGGCGAGCTGGTGGTGGAGAAGTCCGGCGTGCTGAACCTGGGCGTCGAGGGCATGATGATCGTCGGCGCCGTCGCCGCCTTCGCGGTGGCCTCGGGGACCGGCTCGGGCAGCCTGGGCGTCGCCGCCGGGGCCGTGGCGGGTGCGGCGCTGGCGTTCATTTTCGGAGTCCTGACCCTGACGCTGGCGGCCAACCAGGTGGCCACCGGCCTGGCGCTCACCATCTTCGGCCTCGGGCTCTCCTCGCTCATCGGCGCGGGCTACGTCGGCATTCCGGTGCCGCCCCTGGCCAAACTGGCCGTTCCCGGGATCAGCGACCTGCCGCTGGTGGGCCCGCTGCTCTTCGGCCACGACGCCCTGGTCTACCTCTCGATCGTCGCCGTCATCGCCGTCGCCTGGTTCCTGAAGAAGTCGCGCGCGGGCATGATCCTGCGCGCGGTCGGGGAATCCGACATCTCCGCCCATTCCATCGGCTACGACGTGATCGCCGTGCGCTACCGCGCGGTCTTGTTCGGCGGCGCCATGGCGGGGCTGGGCGGGGCCTTTCTGTCGCTCTCCTACACGCCGCTCTGGGCCGAGGGCATGACGGCGGGGCGCGGCTGGATCGCGCTGGCCCTGGTGGTCTTCGCCTCCTGGCGACCCTGGCGCCTGCTGGCCGGGGCCTACCTCTTCGGCGGCGTCACCATCGCCCAGCTCTACACCCAGAGCGCCGGCGGCCTGGGAATTCCCGCCCAGGTCATGTCCATGCTGCCCTACCTGGCGACCATCCTGGTGCTGACCATCATCGCCGCCGGGCCCTGGAAGGGCCGGCTCAACGCCCCGGCTTGCCTTGGCAAGCCGTTTAGGCCATCTACTTGACTTAAAGAAAACGCAACAAACACGCAGTCAAACGAACGTAAGGAGGCACTCATGTTCAAAGACCTGTCGCGACGCCGTTTCCTGGCGGGCAGCACCGCCGCGGCCGGCGCGCTCGCCCTCGGCGGCCGCACCGCCCTGGGCGCCGACCCGCTGAAGGTCGGCTTCGTCTACGTCGGCCCGGTGGGCGACTTCGGCTGGACCCACGGCCACGACCTGGGCCGCAAGGCGATCGAGAAGGAATTCGGCGACAAGGTGAAGACCACCTTCGTGGAGAACGTGGCCGAGGGCCCGGACGCCGAGCGCGTCATCCGCCAGCTCGCCTCCTCGGGCAACAAGCTGATCTTCACCACCTCCTTCGGCTTCATGAACCAGACCGTGAAGGTGGCCAAGCAGTTCCCCGACGTGATGTTCGAACACGCGACGGGCTTCAAGACCGCCAAGAACCTCTCGGTCTACAACGCCCGCTTCTACGAGGGGCGCGCGGTCATCGGCACCATCGCCGGCCACATGACCAAGACCGGCAAGTTCGGCTACATCGCCTCCTTCCCGATCCCGGAAGTGGTGATGGGCATCAACGCCTTCATCCTGGCCGCGCGCAAGGTGCGCCCGGACGCCGAGATCAAGGTGGTCTGGGTGAACTCCTGGTACGACCCGGGCAAGGAAGCCGACGCCACCAAGGCCCTGATCGACCAGGGCTGCGACGTCATCACCCAGCACACCGACTCGCCGGCGCCGATCCAGACGGCGGGCAGCCGCGGCGTGCTCTGCTTCGGCCAGGCCTCCGACATGACGACCTTCGCGCCCGAACAGCACGCGACGGCCATCCTCGACGTCTGGGGCCCCTACTACGTGGAGCGCGTGAAGGCGGTGCTGGACGGCACCTGGCAGACCTCCAACGTCTGGCAGGGCTTCAAGGAGGGCATGGTCGAGATGGCGCCCTACAACAAGAACCTGCCGGGCGAGGTGGTCGAGGCCGCCGAGAGCGTGCGCAAGGGCATCATTGCCGGCACGCTGCATCCCTTCACCGGCCCCATCAACGACCAGTCCGGCGCGGAGAAGATCCCCGCCGGCCAGACCATCCCCGACGGCGACCTGCTGGGCATGGACTGGTACGTGGAAGGGGTTTCGGCGTAGGCCAAACGCCACCGCGGCAAAAAGAAACGGCGGGGAGTGATCCCCGCCGTTTTTGCTTGGCGTTCCGTGGACGCAGCTTTACTCGGTGGTCTTGCCGCGCCCGAACAGCCTGCGGATGCCGCCCCAGATTGCCACGGGAATGGCGATCAGCAGGAACCAGAGCTTCTTGGCGAACACCAGGATGGCCGCGCCGATGGCGGCCAGGGTGCCCTTCTGGCTGTACTGCACGCCCATCACGGTGGCGAGCACGCCCACCGCGCCGATCGCCGCGACCTTGTCGCCGTCCTTGAAGTCGGCGTAGCGGAAGCCGCTGTCCGGGGTGTAGCTGCTGGCCGCATAGTTGGCGACGTCGTCGAAGCTGCTGTTGGCGGCGCTCAGCATTTCGTCATAGGTGACGACGGTCATCTCGACGTAGCCGTTGCGGGTGAACTTCACGGAGTGAAGGTTGATCACCGGGTCGCCATTGAAGGTCAGCAGGAAGCCATAGGTCATCACCTTGGTTTCCTTGTTGAGCGTCGGGTAGAGCACCCACTTCACCGGCTTGACCTCGTAGCCGAGGCGCTCGCTCTGCGCCTTGGAACCCTCGACGTAGCTCTCCCAGATCTCGTCGATCTGCGAGCTGGCGTCGTCGGTCCATTCCTCCATGTCCACATAACCGATCTCGTTGGGCGGCGAGAAGTAGACGGTGTCGACGGCGCTGTCTTCCGGCGGGAAGAGGATGGCTTCGATCGTGCAGGTCTCTTCGGCATTCAGCAGCCGGTCGTAGGCGCAGGCATCCTGTCCCTCAAGCATGACCGCGCCCTGGGCGGTGATGGTCGCATTGCCGACCTGCGTCCCGGCGGAGGCATCGACGACGTTCTGCGCGATGGCGTCGAGCTGCGCCTGCTCGTCTTCGGTCAGCGCCTGGGCCGGCGCGACGGCGAGGCACGACAGCATCAGCGCGGCTGTCAGAGTCTGTAGTGGTTTCATCGGAAAAGGCTCCCCTGCATTGTTCAAAATAGACATAAAATCAAACTGTTATGCAGAAATCTCAGGCGCCCCCACGCCGTGGAAGCCTGTCTAGCAGGAGAATATCAACAGTTGATTACTATTTCAGCGCTTAAACCGCCGGCAGCTGCCCGGGGGACTAGCCGTTGTAGTCGTCGTGCAGCCGCAGCCATTCCATGGTGTAGGTCAGGCCGTCTTCGTCGCGGCCCTTGGGCACCATGTCGAGGTAGTGATAGGCGGTGATCAGCATGTCGAGGCCGCGCTGATAGACCGAGTAGGTATGATAGACCCTGCCGTCCTCATCCTTGTAGAACACGCTGGCACCGGGTGCTTCAGTGCTGGGGAAGCCCTGGGCCTTGTAGTTGTAGTAGGCCTCGCCGCTGTCGATTTCCTCTTGCGTGAAGGAGACGTTGTAATCGCGGTTGAAGGCGTTGTCGTGGGACGACACCCACTTGAACGTCCAGCCCATGCGCTTCCTGAAGGCCTCCAGGGTCGCCAGCGGCGCCTTGGACACGGCCACCAGGGAAACGTCCCGCTGCCTCAGGTGAACCACCGCCGGCTCGAAGTGGTCGGCGATGAAGGAGCAGCTCTTGCAGCCCACGTCCCAGTCCGGGGCGTACATGAAGTGGTAGGCGATGAGCTGGCTGCAGGGGCCGAAGAGGTCGGCCAGAGATTCCTTCCCGCCGGGCCCCTGGAAGACGTAGTCCTTCTCCACCCGCTCCCAGGGCAGCGCCTGCCGCGCGCGGCTCAGCGCGTCGCGCGCGCGGGTGAATTCCTTTTCCCGCGCCAGAAGCCGCTTGCGGGCCTCGACCCAGTCTTCATGGGAAACGATTTCGTTGGGTTTCACGGTTCTTCTCCTTGATCGGGGAGCGTGAGCGTCCGGCCGCCATCCTAGCACGCGGCGCCGCCCCGGCGGGGCGGGCTCACGGAACTGTGTCGGCCCCGGGGAGGACAGGGCCGGCAGGGGAGGACAGCGCGCGGAAGCGACGCTAGACTGGCGCCGCTACTCGGGAGGGGAAGACCGATCCATGCCCAGACACCTGACCAAAGACGAATTGCTCGCCGGACTGCCGGACATCCTCGCCTCGCCCAAGGACGAGGGCGAGCTGCTCGGCATTGTGGTGCGGCCGGATCACGGCCAGCGGTTGGAGCCGGAGAGCGTGGCGGTCAGCCTCGCCGGCGGGCTGGAGGGGGACCACTGGGCCAAGGGCTGCTGGCTGACGACGGAGGACGGCAGGCCGCATCCGGACGTGCAGATCTGCATCATGAACGCGCGCTGCATCGGCCTTATCGCGCAGGAGCGCGACAACTGGGCGCCGGCGGGCGACAACCTCTTCCTCGACATGGACCTCTCGAGCGAGAACCTGGCCCCGGGCCAGCGCCTCGCCCTGGGCAGCGCGGTGCTCGAGATCACCGCCGAGCCGCACAACGGCTGCAAGTCCTTCGTCGAGCGCTACGGGCGCGAGGCCTGCGCCTTCGTCAATTCGCGAGAGGGCAAGCGCCTGCGGCTGCGCGGCATCTACGCCCGCGTGGTGCAGGACGGCCGCATCGCCGTCGGCGACAGGGCCGTCAAGCTGGCCTGAGCCCGCGCCGTCCTCCCCTTTTCCGATGCCTTTGCTGTTGTTCGCATCTCGCGTCGGGGCCGGGTGTCAAGCGTTTCTCACGAGCGGCCAAAAATAAAAAAGCGAATGTTACTTAAATGATCCAAGTTAAATGCACGCCATGTAAAATGACGCATTCGATTTTATTCTATTGTTAAAATAAAAATCCTTTCCGTCATTGTAATAACCGGATTGTGCATCACGTATCTATGGACAGCAAATACCTGCTGCTGCCGGGCAGCCGCCCAAGATGGCAAGCGACCATCCCAGAGAGTCGCGGTCGAGGGGCGGATTTCCGAAGCTCGGCGCAACTTTGAACCGCAATAGGAGCCAACCATGTACGTTGCAATCAGACTCTATGACGGCGTGAAGAACCCGACCGAGGCCGCGACCAAGGTTCGCGACGAGTTTCTGCCGGTCATCAGCAAGATCGCTGGCTTTCAGGAGTACTACGCGGTGAAGTCCGGAGACGACACTATGGCGAGCATCAGCGTCTTCAAGGACAAGCCCGGCGCAGACGAAGCGGTGAAGGTGGCGACGAAGTGGGTGCAGACCAACATGTCCCGCTTCCTGCCGAACGCGCCGAAGATGATCGGCGGCGAGACCGTCGCGCATACCAGGGCGACGACCAAAGCCGCCGCCTAGGCGGCGGCCGAAAGGCCAAAGTCCCCTAACGGCCCTGCACTGGCCCTGTCGGTATCGATGGGGCCAGCGTTCTATCTGCCTCCCTCGTTCTCCCCGACGGGATCATCGACGCTCGCCCCAGGACGAAGGCGAACCGCTCGGCATCGTCGTGCGGCCGGATCACGGGCAGCGGGTGGAGCCGGAGAGCGTGGCGATCAGCCTCGCCGGCGGGCTGGAGGGCGACCACTGGGCCAAGGGCTGCTGGCGGACGACGGAGGACGGCAAGCCGCATCCGGACATGCAGATCTGCATCATGAACGCGCGCTGCATCGGCCTCATCGCGCAGGCGCGGTCCAACTGCGCGCCGGCGGGCGACAACCTCTTCCTCGACATGGACCTCTCGGAAGAGAACCTGGTGCCGGGCCAGCGACTTGCCCTCGGCAGCGCGGTGCTCGAGATCACCGCCGTGCCGCACAACGGCTGCAAGTCCTTCGTCGAGCGCTTCGGGCGCGATGCCTTGGCCTTCGTCAGTACCCGCGAGGCCAAGCGCCTGCGCCTGCGCGGCATCTACGCCCGCGTGGTGCAGGACGGGCGTATCAGCCTGGGCGACAAGGTGAAGAAACTGACCTGACGGGCAGGCCGCGCGGTTGGCTCACGCCCCCTTCCGCTTCATCGTGATCTGCGGCTTCAAGGGCGCGGCCTGGCCGGGCAGGGGCACCGTCCCCCGCAGCCCCGGCGCCGCCGGGATCTTCGGGCCCGCGGCGCCGGGCAGGGTGGCGGGATCGAGCTCGCCGCGCAGGGTGGCCAGCAGGGTCTTGAGGTCCGGTAGAACCTGCGTTGCCTGAGCCACGCCGCGGCGGAACTGCTTCACGTAGTCGCGCCAGGTGTCGGGGTACAGGGTGGCGGCGCTGACCGGCGGCGGGGCGAAGCCCGTCCCGTAGACCTGCTTGCCCAGCAGGACGGCATGGTAGATGCGATGACCGAAGAGCAGCCGTGAGTCCAGGTCGTGGCGGGTCGGCAGGCTGTGCTTCCAGAGCTCCAGGTTCTCGGCCAGGCTGTCGGGCACTTCCAGCGCCTCGCGGGCGTCGATCCAGTAGGGGCTGTCCGCGCGGTTGTTGAGGGCGTAGTGCAGGCAGATGAAGTCGCGCACCTCGTCGTAGAGCCGGTTGGAGACCTTGTTGTAGCGGGCGCGCAGGGGTTCGGCGAAATCGGAGTCGGGGAAGTAGGCCAGCAGCCAGCGCACCGACTTTTCGATCATGAAGATGGCCGTCGACTCCAGCGGCTCGATGAAGCCGCTCGACAGTCCGATGGCAATGCAGTTCTTCACCCAGGCATTGCGCGTGCGCCCGACACGGATGGGGATGATGCGCGGCTCCGACCCCTTGGCCGGTGGCTGCCCGGTCGCGTGCAGGTGGGCCAGCAGCTCGTCGCAGGCTTCGTCGTCGCTGCGGTGGGCGGAGGAGAAGACGTAGCCGGTGCCGACGCGGTTGTAGAGCGGCACCCGCCAGACCCAGCCGGAGCTGAGCGCGGTGGAGCGGGTCAGGGGCTCGAGCTTGTCCGGGTTCGGGTGGGGGATCTGGATCGCCGCCGCGCGGTCGTTGGCCAGGCACTTCGAATAATCGACGAAGGGCTCGTCCAGCGCCTTGTTGATCAGCATGCCCCGGAAGCCGGTGCAGTCGACCACCAGTTCCACCGGCAGGCGGCCGCGCTCCTTCAACTGCAGGGCGGCGATGAAGCCGCGTTCGTCCTTTTCGACGTCGACCACGTCGTCGTGGACATGATCGATGCCGCGCGCCACGCAGATGTCGCGCAGCAGGTCGGCGAAGAGCCCGGCGTCGAGATGATAGGCAAAGCCGGGGTTCTGGTCCTCGGTCTTGGCGCCCAGGGGGTGGGGGCCCTTGAACTCCCGGGCGAGATCCAGCGCGGTCGTGACGACATCGGAGAAGGGGCCGCCGCCGGCGCCGTACTTCAAATAATAGTAGGCCGACTCGACACCGCGGATCATCCGCCCCTCGTTGAAGGAGTTGATGAAGGCGATGGGCTTGCCGTTGCGGTCGACGTTCCAGTTGTCGAACAGGACGCCCAGCTTGAAGGAGGCATTGCAGCGCTTGAAGAAGTCCCGCTCGTTGACGCCGGTCTGCCGCAGCAGTATCGGCATGGAGGGAACGGTGGCCTCGCCGACGCCGACGGACTTCACGCTGGGGGATTCGATGAGGGTGATCTTGAGATCCTGGGGCGCGCTCTTGCTGCTGCGGGCATAGGTCGCCAGCAGCAAGGCGGTGAGCCAGCCGGCGGTGCCGCCGCCCACGATCGTGACACTCCGGAGTCGTTCCCCCATCAACCGTCCCCCACAGATCCCCCGATGTGGCTCGGTCTGGGGCGGCAACCGGGAAGCCCGGCATGCCCTTCGACTGGCCACGATTCTTGGGCGGAAGAGTGCCCTGATATAGTCAGATGGTCAATTGCGACACCTACGAGCGGGCAGGACCGATGAAGCGAGGGCGCCGGGCCATACCTTGCCTCGGAGTATAGCCACTGCGCCGCAGCCTTCGGATCTCCTGAGATTATGCCGTCTTCCAGTGACCTCGGCGCCGGTGATGCCCCCTCTGGTGGCGCCCATGGTGGTGGCGCCCCGGCCGGCGGTTCCGTCAACCTGCCGCTCATGGTGCTGGCGCGGATCTGCACCTCCGTCATCTTCATGACCTATCCGGCCTCCCTCAACGCGCTGCTGAGTGCGTGGCGGATGAGCGCGGCGGAGGGCGGCCCGGCGCTGCCGCGCTCGGCCTAGGAATGTGAGAAGCCGCACAGACGGTCCGGCGGGTTTCCGTGAGACTGCAGGCTGACAGGCGCGTGGAGCCAGCGCGATCCTCGCATTGCCGGGCTGCTTTCTCTCCTTTCCGGTGATTGCGGCGCGCGGTGATTCGGCGGACAATGGCGGCGCGCTGAGAACCCATAAGGCCGGTAACGGCAAAACCTATGGGGAGCGGATCATGAATTGTCCGGATTGCGGGGCCAGCAACCCCGGCGGTGCGAAGTTCTGCGGCAGCTGCGGCAACCCGATGCAGGCGCCGCAACAGGTCGGCGGCGGCAGCAAGTCCTCCTGGGACAACATCTTCAAGTGGATCGGCATTTTCTTCGTGGGGATGTTCGTCCTCGCGCTGCTGTCCGGCCTGTAGCGGCGCGGCACCGCGGCGAGGAGCAGGGCCATGATCTCCGATCTGCTTGGCGAGGAGTTCTTACAGGACATCGTCACGGCCTCCCTGAAGGAAGTGGTCGGGATCGTGGTGCCGGGCAGCCACATCGCGCTGGCGCTGGTGCCCCACGTCAGCCGCGCCTTCTTCATGGCTTACGACAGATACAAGGGCGCCGAACGGCAGGAGGCGATGGACTCCCTGGCGAGGGTGCCCTTCAGCCGCTCCTATGACATCGCGGCGCGCAGCGTCGCGGCGAGCGGCCTGGACGAAGACCAGCAGGCCGAGCTGGTGAAGTATCTCTCGGCCATTCCCATGACCTCGCGCCAGGCGCTGCGCCGCTCCAACGACGGCGGCCACGTTACCACCCTGCTGTCGCAGCTGCCGCGCAATCCGGAACAGATGGCGCGTTTCGTGCCGCTCCGCCCGCCGCGCTTCCGCCCCGGCGACAAGGTCGCCGGGCACGACCTGCGCCTCGACACGCTGCTGGGCCAGGGCGGCTTCGCCGAGGTCTGGAAGGCGCACAACATCGAGCGTCCCGGCGAGCCGCCGCTGGCGCTGAAGTTCTGCCTCGACGCCGATCTGCTGGTCAGCCTGAAGCGCGAGACCGGCCTGGTCGACAGGCTGCAGCGCATCAGCCCGGAAAAGGATTTCGTGCAGCTGCGCCAGAACGCGCTCAGCGCCGAGCCGCCCTTCCTGGTTTACGAGTACATGGCGGGCGGCAACCTCGCCAACTGGCTGGAGGGCTTCGAGGGCAAGCCGCCGCCGCCGAAGGAGGTGGTCTCGGTCCTGAAGATGGCGGCGCGCGCCGTGGCCGTGGCGCACGAGCACGGCATCGTGCACCGCGACCTGAAGCCCGCCAACCTCATGGTCGACGACGCGGGCCGCGTGAAGGTCGCGGACTTCGGCATCGGCGCGCTCATGGCCGACAGCGAGGCCGGCCAGCAGGCGGGCCAGAGCGTCGGCTCGATGAACCCGACCCTGCTGCACGGCGCCTACACCCCGGTCTACACCGACCCGCTGCGCGAGCGCTTCGCTCCGGCGACGCCGCAGGACGACGTCTATGCCCTGGGCGTTGTCGGCTACCAGCTCCTGGTCGGCAACGTGGCCTGGCCCATGGACGGCGGCTGGCGCCGCCACCTGGAGGCGCGCGACGTGCCCGCGCCGCTGATCGAGGTGCTGGACTCCTGCGTCGCGCCCGCCGACCAGCGCTACGTCGACGCCGGCGCCCTGCTCGCCGCGCTGGAGGACCCGCCCGCGGTGAAGAAGCCAAAGCCCGCGCCGGAACCGGAACCGGCGCCTGTGCGCCCGCGTGGCAGCAGGAGGCCGCCCCGGCCGGACCCGGCGGTGAAGTTCTGCCACCGCTGCGGCAGCCGCCTGCAGCCCGGCAACCGCTTCTGCACCAACTGCGGCTACCGCGTGCCGGAGGGCGGGACCTAGAGCCTTCCCCTGTTGATTCGACATATGCTGCTTGCGGATTTGGCGAAGGCCGGCTCGGCATTGCAACTGGCTCCCTGCTTTCCGCTTCCCTCCTTTCGGGAAGGGTTCATAATAGTGCTGTGGCGTGTCTTGTCGCCTGGCAAGGGGAGGGGCGAAGATGGAGGGCACACACGGGCGCCGGCGTCTGGCGACGATCTTCGCCGCCGATGTCGTCGGCTACAGCCGTCTCATGGCCGATGACGAGGAGACGACGCTGCGCAGGCTGCGCGCTTACCGCGACCTCATCGACCGGCTCATCGCGCGCCACGACGGGCGCATCTTCAACACCGGCGGCGATTCGGTGCTGGCTGAGTTCGGCTCGGCGGTGGAGGCGGTGCGGTGCGCGATTGCGGTGCAGGACGAGTTGCGCCTGCGCAATGCGGAACTGGTGCCGCAGCGCCGCCTGGAACTGCGCATCGGCATCAACATCGGCGATGTCTTTGTGCAAGACGGCGATCTGCTCGGCGACGGCGTCAACGTGGCTGCGCGCCTGGAAAGCATTGCCCGGCCCGGCGGCGTCTGTATCTCCGGCAGCACCTTCGAGCAGGTGAAGAACAAGCTCTCGGTCGGCTTCGAGGATCTCGGCCCCCAGCGGGTCAAGAACATTCCCGACCCGGTCGCTGCCTTTTCCATCACCACGGGCCCGGTGACCGTTGCCGCCCGGAAATCAGCAAAGGGCATCGCCGGCGCCTGGCCCGCCCGGCGCGGTGCAATGGTCGCCGCGGCGGCGGTCGTCGTTGTGGCGGCTGCGGCGGCGGCCTTCTGGTTCTGGAGCCAGTCGGCCCAGGGGCCAAAGCCCTTGGCCGCCTTTCCGGAAAGCCTCACCACTGACTCACTGGTGGCCGACGACATCGTGGCCCTGATGGCGGGCGTCACGATTTCAGGCCGTCGGGCCAGCGACGACCAGCCCTTCACGATCGTCCTCAATTCCGACCGGTCTGCGAACTACTCCTTCAGCGGCGACAGTGGCGCGGCCTTCAACGAGACCGGCCGCTGGTGGACCGAGGACTACCGCTTCTGCCTGCAGATCCCGCGGTTTGCCCGCGGACAGCGCGCCTGCCCGCGCATCGTCAAATCCGGCGCGACGCTGACTGCTGTGCGCCCGATCGACGGCGTGGTGCTGCCCTGGACTCTCGTCAAATGAGGTACCGCGGATGAAGCTGACGCTGCGCCTGGCCTGGGGCGGCCTTTGCATGGTGCTGTCGGGTGCGGTGGCGACCGAGGCGGGTGCCGAGCGCTTGTCCCTCGAGACGCGGCCCGGCGCCACCGTCATGGTGGACCTCGAACTGCCCGCGGAGGCGACGGCTCTGATCCTGCTCTTCGAGGGCGGCGGCGGCCGCATCAAGGCTTCAGCCAAGGGTTTCGCCTCTCTGGCCCACCAGCGCCTGGCCAGGGTCGGCATGGCCAGTGCCCTGATCGATGCCCCGTCGGACAAGCGCCAGTTCATGGGCGGCATGCATCCCAATTTTCGCCAGTCCGACGCTCACCTTCGGGATATCAACGGGGTAGTCGCGGCCCTGCGGGCGCGCAGCGACCTGCCGCTCTGGGTGCTGGGCATCAGCCTGGGCAGCCGCTCGGTCGCCTGGTATGCGGCGAACTGGCCGGAGCAGATCGACGGCGTGATCCTGATGTCCAGTTCGACCGACAACTCGAAGGGAGAGCCGGTCGACCGCTTTCCGCTGCAGAGGATCCAGGTTCCGCTGCTGGCTGTGGCACACGAAGCCGACGGTTGCCCCGGGACGCCGCCGGAAGGTGCCACGCGGATCGTGGCCGCGGCAAGCGGCTCGCGCGCCGCCGAGGTAAGAACCTTCTCCGGCGGCCGCAATGCCGGGCGGCGGGCCTGCGGGGTTCGTACATACCATACCTTCTATGGCATCGAAGACGAGGTGCTGGCCGCCGTCGCCGACTTCATCAAGAGTCACACGCCCTAGGCGGCCGCAGTCATTTTTTCGTGGCGCGGGCCCGCTTCTTTCTCGTCGACTTTTCATCCGCTCCCCGCAGTCCCGCCAGCGTCATCCCCTCGAGCCGCTTGTCGATCTCCTCGGCAAAGCGCGTCACCGCGAAGTCGGAGAAGGCCTTCACCCGCGCGGGCAGCAGGCGGCGGTGGGGGTAGAGCACGCTCAAGGCCACCGGCTCCGGCGGGAAGTCGGCCAACACCGGGACCAGGCGGCCGTCGCGCAGGTGCCCGGCCACCTCCCACAGCGGCTTCAGGACGATGCCTTGTCCGGCCAGGGCCCAGCCGGTCAGCGCGTCGCCGTCGTCGGCGTCGAAGCGGCCCTGCACCGAATAGGGCTTCGGGCCCTCGGGCGTCTGCAGGGTCCAGCGGAACTGCTGGGAGCCGGGAAAGCGCAGGAGCAGGCAGTTGTGGTCCAGCAGGTCCTCCGGCGTCTCCGGCGCGCCCTTGTCCGAGAGGTAGGCCGGGGCGGCGCAGAGCAGGCGCTCGCAGTCGGCGATCTTGCGGGCGATGAGCGAGGAGTCGGAGAGGATGGCCATGCGCACGGCCACGTCGACGGTTTCGGTCAGCAGGTCCAGCAGGTGCTCGGAGCAGCGCAGCTGCAGCGTCACCTTGGGGTGCAGCTCCTGGAACTCCGGCACCAGGGGCGCCAGGATGCGCCTTGCGAAGCCCAGGGGGGCGGTGACCCGCAGCGAGCCCTGGGGCGCGCCGCCGGCGCCGGCCACCACGTTTTCCGCCCGTTCCACCGAGGCCAGCACCTCCTGGCAGGCGGTGTAGAAGGCGAGGCCCTGCTCGGTGGGCTGTACCCGCCGGGTGGTGCGGTTCAAGAGGCGCACGCCCAGATGGCTCTCCAGCGCCTGGATGCGGTGGCTGACCACGGCGGGGGAAAGGCGCAGCAGCCGCCCGGCGGCGGACATGGAGTCCTGCTCCACCACGCGCACGAAGACCCGCATGTTGTCCAGGAGGGACATCGCCCGCTCGCTTCCCTGACCCGCTTGTTTCCCTGGTGGGGGCTTATTCTTGCGGATAGTTTATTTCGTTTTCTTTGAAAGTCATAGCGCCCAGCCTCCCATTCCGCCGCCGCGCGGGCCGCGCTAGCATGAACGGCGATCGCACGGAAATTCCGTAGGCAGGCGAAGGATTTAGGGGCGGTGCGGGATTGTCTTCTTCCTTCGAGACGGCGCTGACGCGCCTCCTCAGGATGAGGCCAAACTCTGATTTCGAGCCTCACCCTGAGAAGGGCCGTGAGGCCCGTCTCGAAGGGCGAGGCCGGCAGTGCGTTACAACGAAGGGGAACTTGAATGACTGCTGTGCTTTGGGAATGGGCCGAGATGGCGGTGCGCTGGCTGCACGTCATCGCCGGCATCGCCTGGATCGGCTCCTCCTTCTACTTCATCGCCCTGGATCTGAGCCTGAAGCAGCGGGAAGGCCTGCCCGAGGGCGCCGGCGGCGAGGCCTGGCAGGTCCACGGCGGCGGCTTCTACAACATGGTGAAGTACCTGGTCGCCCCGGCGCGCATGCCCGACGAGCTGACCTGGTTCAAGTGGGAGGCCTATACCACCTGGCTCTCCGGCATGGGCCTGCTGGTGCTGGTCTACTACCTGCAGGCCGAGCTTTTCATGATCGATGCCCAGGTGATGGAACTGACGCCCCTGATCGCCGTCGCCGTCAGCCTGGGCGGGCTGGCGCTCGGCTGGATCGTCTACGACCTGCTCTGCAAGTCGCCGCTGGGCCGGAACGACACGGCGCTGGCGCTGGTCGGCTTCGTCTTCCTGGTGGCGCTCTCCTTTCTCTTCACGCTGGTGTTCTCCGGGCGCGGCATGTTCATGCAGATGGGCGCGCTCATCGGCACCATGATGGTGGCCAACGTCTTCGTGGTCATCATCCCCAACCAGAAGAAGGTGGTGGCCGACCTCATCGCCGGCCAGCAGCCGGACCCCAAGCTGGGCATGCAGGCCAAGCAGCGCTCCCTGCACAACAACTACCTGACCCTGCCGGTGATCTTCGTGATGATCGCCAACCACTACCCCCTGGCCTTCGCCAGCCATTGGAACTGGCTGATCCTCGCCGTGGTGCTGGTGATGGGCGCGATCATCCGCCACTACTTCAACACCAAGCACAAGACCGGCAAGGGCCCCTTGTGGACCTGGGGCGCGGCGGCCGCCGGGCTGGCCGCCCTCGTCTGGCTTTCGGCCCAGCCGGCAACCTCCCTGGACGCGGCCGCCCTGCCGGAAGGGATCGAGCTGGCCGAACTGAGTCACGAGGACCTGGGCCTCGAGGTGGAGAACGTGGTGCTGTCGCGCTGTTCCATGTGCCATGCGGCCGAGCCGCTGTGGGAGGGCGTCAGGGTGGCGCCCAAGGGCGTGATGCTGGAGACGCCGGCGCAGATCCGCGCCCAGGCGCGAAAGATCGAGATGCAGGCGGTCGCGACCCACGCCATGCCGCCGGGCAACGTCACCTTCATCGAGGAGGGCGAGCGCCAGGTCCTCGCCGCCTGGCTCGCCGCCGGCGCCCCGGCTTGGTAGACTTGCCGCCATGACCGCCGTGACACGCGCCCTGCGCGGGCGTCTCCTGACCTTCCGCGACGATCCGGCAACAGCCGGAGACGCAAGCTATTCCTACATCGAGGACGGCCTGGTGCTGCTGGAGGGCGGGCGCATCGCCGAGGTGGGGGAGGCCGCCGAACTGCTGGCGCGCCTGCCCGAAGGCGCGGCGGTCGACCACTTTCCCGGCGGTCTCATCCTGCCGGGCTTCATCGACGCCCACATCCACTTCCCGCAGACCCAGGTCATCGCTTCCTACGGCGCGCAGCTCATGGACTGGCTGGAGCGCTATGCCTTCGCCGAGGAGCTGCGCTTCGCCGAGCCGGCGCACGCCGCCGCCGTGGCCGGCTTTTTCCTGGACGAACTGGCGCGCAACGGCACCACCACGGCGGCGGTCTACGGCACGGTGCACCCGCAGGCGGCGGAGGCCTTCTTCACCGAATCCCACCGCCGCAACACGCGCATGATCGCCGGCAAGGTGCTGATGGACCGCAACGCGCCGGACGGCCTGCTGGATACCGCCAGCAGCGGCTTTGAAGAGTCCAAGGCGCTGATCCAGCGCTGGCACGGCAAGGGGCGCCAGCTTTATGCGGTAACCCCCCGCTTCGCCATCACCTCGACCGAGGCGCAGCTCGAGGCGGCGGGCGCGCTGCTGCAGGAGCATCCGGACTGCTACCTGCAGACCCACCTGAGCGAGAACCGCCGCGAGATCGAGACGGTGCACGAGCTCTTCCCCTGGGCCGAGAGCTACACCCAGGTCTATGAGCGTTTCGGCCTGCTGGGCGCCCGCTCGCTCTTCGGCCACTGCATCCACCTGAGCGACCATGAACGGCTGCTGCTCAGCGAGAGCCGCTCGGTGGCCGTCTTCTGCCCGACTTCCAACCTCTTTATCGGCTCGGGGCTCTTCGACCTGGCCAAGGCGCACGACCCGAGCCTGCGCCTGCGCGTCGGCCTGGCCAGCGACGTCGGCGGCGGCACCAGCTATTCCATGCTGCGCACCCTGGCCGAGGGCTACAAGGTGTTGCAGCTTCAGCACCAGAACCTGCCGGCGCTGCTCGGCTTCTACTGGCTTACTCTCGGCAACGCCCGGGCGCTGCAACTCGACGACCGCATCGGCACCCTGGAAGCGGGCCGGGAAGCCGACATCGTGGTGCTGGACGCCCGCGCCACCCCGGCCATGGCCCACCGCGCCGAGCGGGTGGAAACCCTGGAGGAGGAACTCTTCCTGCTCATGACCCTGGGCGACGACCGCGCCGTGCGCGCCACCTACATCGCCGGCGAAAAGGCTTACGACCGGGTCTAGCTTTCCGGCTGCCGGTGGAAGACCGCCTCGACGCGGTTGCCGTCGGGATCGCGCAGGAAGGCGGCGTAGTAGGCGGGGTGGTAGTCGCCGCGCAGCCCCGGCGGCCCGTCGCAGCTGCCGCCGTGGGCCAGGCCCGCGGCATGAAAATCGTCGACCGCCGGGCGGCTCGGCGCGCGGAAGCACCAATGGCGGTTGTCGGGCACCAGCTCCGGGCCGCGGCTCTCGAAGATCGAGAGATAGCTGTGGCTGTCGTCCTCGGGGCGGTTGCGCAGGCCGTAGCCGAGCTGCCGGTCGCTGCGCAGGACGCAGGGCACCAGCAGCGCGCCCATGACCGCGTCCCAGAAGGGCGCGGCCCGGGCGATGTCCGAGACGGTGATCGAGATATGGTCCAGCATTGGGCCCCCAGCCTGTTTGCCGCCGATGTTAGCGGCCGCCGCCGGGAAAATCTCGCCCTTTGGGAATCTTCCCTCGCGCCGGAGGGGCGGAAGATTCCGGTTCAGCCCAGCTCGAAGGTGGTGATGCCGAAGGTGCGGTCGGTGGGCAGGTCGGGCGCCGGGCCGCGGTACATGCGCGCGGTCTCGAAGACCGGCTGCAGGCCGAAGCCTTCGGCCAAGCCGACGGCTGCCTTGTTGTCCTCCGGCGTGTCGAGGGCGACCTCCGCGCCCGGCCGGGTTGCGCAGAGGGCCAGGAAGAGGGCGGTGGCGGTGGCCGCGTCCTCGGCGAAGAGCGGGCCGATCTTGCAGCCGCTGCGGCAGTCGCGGATGACGCCGTAGCCGGTAACCTCCCCGTCCTTCAGCGCGAAGCGCGCGCTGCGGCGCACGCCGTCCTCCGGCAGCACCCAGGGGCGGGTGAAGACCGCTCGCGGCGCGGCGAAGAAGGTCCCGTCGTAGGCGACGACCGCCTGCAGCTCCAGCTCGGTGACCGGGCGGACCTCCACCGCGGGGGCTCCCGCGCCTTCGATGGCCGGCACGCCGCTGTGGCGGATGTTGCGCCCGGCCAGCGCGAAGCCGATCTTGCGGTAGTTGTCCTGCTGGGCGACGACGCCGTCCAGGCCGACGCAGCGTCCCTCCAGGGTGGCCATGCCGTGGTTCCAGGTGGCGATGCCGGCGCCGCTGCCGCGATGGTCCGGATGCACGATGTAGAAGCCCAGAAAGCCGAAGTCCGTGCCGTAGCGCACCACGGAAATGGAGGAGACCGGGGTGTCGCCGATCCAGCCCATGAAGTAGCCGCCGGGATCGGTGGCGTGGAAGACCGGCAAATCGTCCAGTCCGGGGTTCCAGCCCTCGGCGGCTGCCCAGTCGATCGCGGTGCGGAATTCTTCCGCCGAGGCGGCGCGGATCTGCAGCTTGCTCATGGGGCGGCGAGGGGGTCCGGCGCCACGCGGATGCCGTCGGTGCCGTTGCGGCGCAAGGCCTCGCAGAAGGCCACCGCCGCCACTACGCCGTCGATCACCGGAGCTCTGAATCGCGCCGTCATCTCTTCCGCCATATCCGCCATTCCGGCGCAGCCCAGCACCACCGCGCCGCAGCCGTCCTCGGCCAGGGCCTCGCCGATCTGGTCGGCAATGGCCTCTACCACACTACTCGTCGCGTTCTCCAGATCAAGCACGGGAACGTCCGAGGCGCGCAGCCGGGCGCAGCGCTTGGCCCAGCCGTAGGCGGCCAGATTGGCCTCTATGACCGGCAGGGAGACGGGCAGGGTGGTGACCACGGAAAACCGCTCGGCCACCATCATGGCGGCCAGGAACCCCGCCTCGCCGATGCCCAGCACGGGGACCGGCGAGCGCGCCTTCAGCTCCGCGAGGCCGGTGTCGTCGAAGCAGGCGATGATCGCGGCATCGAACTCGCTCTTGCCCAGGACTTCCCGCTCGAAGAGGGCGAAGAGGCCGGGCAGAGCGGCCTCGCCGTCGGCCGGGCCCTGAATCGCGGGCGGCCCACCTTCGGGGTTGAGGGCGGTAATCTGCGTGCCCGGCAGCGCCGCGCGGCGCGCCGCCGCCCCGATCGCCTCCGTCATGGCGGCCGTGCTGTTGGGGTTTATAACCAGAATGTGCATGTCGGTGGCCGCGTCAGACCATGCCCTTGCCGGCGTCGGAGCCCAGTTTCGCGCGGCGCCGGCGCAGTATCACGGCCAGCGCGATGAAGCTGGTGATGATGAGGAAAGAGAAGACGGTCGTCAACGTGCCCAGTGCGTAGAGAACCGGCGAGGTGACGTTGGTCGTCATGCCGAAGATCTCCAGCGGCAGGGTGTTGTAGGACCCTGACGTCAGCAGGGTGCGCGCGAATTCGTCGTAGGAAAGGGTGAAGCCGAAGAGGGCGACGCCGATGAGGCTGGGAGCGATGATCGGCAGCACCACGAAGCGCACGGTCTGCCAGGGCGAGGCGCCGAGGTCGCGCGCGGCCTCCTCGTAGGCCTTGTTGAAGCGGTTGAAGACCGCGAACATGATCAGCAGGCCGAAGGGCAGGGTCCAGGTGAGCTGCGCGCCGAAGCCCGAAGTTGTCCAGTGGACCTCCCAGTCCAGGATGTCGAAGATCAGGCCGACGCCCAGCGAGATGAGGATCGAGGGAATGATCAGGCTGGCGATGATCAGGTAGAACAGCGCACCCGAGCCGATGAAGCGCCGGCGGAAGGCGAGGCCGCCCATGACCGAGAGCACCACGGTGACGGCCATCACCATGAGGCCGAGGGCGAAGGAGCGGCGGAAGGCGCCCCAGATGTCGCCCACCGCCTGTTTTTCGAAGAGATCGACGAACCAGTGCAGCGAGACGCCGTTCATGGGGAAGGTCAGGCCGCCCTGCGGGCCCTGGAATGACAGGATGGCGATGGTGATGATCGGCCCGTAGAGAAACAGCACGAAGAGCGCGAAGAAGAGCGCCAGCGCGTAGAAGGAGCCGGGACGCGGTTCGCGGGTCCTCATGCCTAAAGCTCCTTCCTGATGTCGACGAAGCGCAGCATGACCGCGATCATCAGCAGCACGGTGCAGAGCAGCACCACGGCGCTGGCCGCGGCGGAGGGATACTGCAGCAGGGCGATCTCGTTGGAGATGACGCGGCCCACCGAGGCGCTCTGGCCGCCGGACATGAAGCGCACCGTGATGAAGTCGCCCATCACCAGGGTGACGATGAAGATCGAGCCGATCATGATGCCCGGCTTGCTCAAGGGGATCACCACGTTGGTCAGGATCTGGAAGCCGTTGGCCCCGGCGTCGCGCGCCGCCTCGATCAGCGACTTGTCGATGCGCATCATGGTGTTGAAGACCGGCACCACCATGAAGAGGACATAGAGGTGCACGAAGGCCAGCACCACCGCGAAGTCCGAGAACAGCAGCCATTCCAGCGGCTCGTCGATGACGCCCATCGATATCAGCGCGGAGTTCGCCAGGCCGTTGCGCCCCAGGAAGGGGATCCAGGAGATCATGCGGATGATGTTGGAGGTCCAGAAGGGGATGGTGCAGAGCAGGAAAAGCGCGACCTGCGCGCCCAGGCTGCGCACGTGGAAGGCCAGGAAGTAGGCCACCGTGAAGCCGATGGCGGTGCAGAAGATCCACGTCAGCACCATGAACTTCAGGGTCTTGAGATAGGTCGACAGCGTGACCTGCGAGGTCAGCAGGTAGGCGTAGTTGTCGAAGATGAAGTCGGGGAAGAAGGTGAACTCGTTGTAGTTCCAGAAACTGACGACCACGATGGTGAGGATCGGCAGCACCAGGAAGAAGGCGAGGATCAGCACCAGCGGGCTGACCAGCAGCCAGGAAGTGCGCTCACTGGCGCTGATGAGGCCTTTGAGGGTCATAGATCCGGATCCGGCGCGGGCCGCCCGCCCGGCGCCGCAGCGCCGGACGGGACCTTGCCCACTTGCGTTAGGCCGCGATGAACTCGTTCCACTTGCGGACCATGTACTGGTTCTCGTCCATGACCGCGTTCCAGCAGGCGACCGCGCCCATGCGGTCGTAGAAGGAGCCGCCGTCGCGCACGGCGCCGGCCTTCTCCATGACCTGGCCCTGCGGGTTGACGATGTCGCCCTGGGCTTCCTTGCCCTCGAACCAGTAGCCCCACTCGTCGGCGGACATGAAGTTCTTGGAGGTCTCCGGCACGGCGGAGTAGTAGCCCTGGCGCATCAGGAAGCCGCCGACCCAGCCGGAAAGGTACCAGTTGATGTACTCGTAGGCCGCGTCCAGCTCCAGGCCGGAGAGGTTCTTCGATAGGCCGATGCCACCGCCCCAGGAGCGGTAGCCTTCCTTCAGCGGCTGGTAGACGCAAGGGATGCCCTTGGAGCGCACGGCGGTGATGGCCGGCGACCACATGGACTGGATGACCACTTCGCCCGAGGCCATGAGATTGACGCTCTCGTCGAAGGTCTTCCAGAAGGCGCGGAACTGGCCGCTCTTCTTGGCCTCGGTGAAGATCGCCATGGTCTTGTCGATCTCCTCGCGGGTCATGTTGCCCTTGTCGCCGTATTTGATCTCGCCCATGGCCTCGCAGACCATGGCGGCGTCCATGATGCCGATGGAGGAGATGTCGAGGATCGAGGCCTTACCCTTGAACTCGGGGTTCAGCAGCTCGGTCCAGCTCTCGATCGGGCGGCCGATGAGGTCGGGGCGGATACCCAGGGTGTCGGCGTTGTAGATCGTCGGGATGAGGGTCATCCAGCCGGACTCGTGATCGGCGAAGCTGGTGCCGTCGGGACCGTCGACGAAGCCGACGCTGTGCGGCGCCGTGCCCTGGGCGATCGTCGATTCCGGCGTCAGCTTGCCGCTTTTGAAGATGCCGACGATTTTGTCGTAGTTCTTGATCTTGGAAACGTCCATGGCCTGCAGGTTGCCGGCGGGCCAGACCTTCTTGCAGATCCAGTACTCGATGTCGGCGATGTCGAAGGACTTCGGCTGGGTGGCCGCGCGTTGGGTCACGCTGTCGGAATCCAGCGCCGTCATCTCCAGCGTGAAGCCCAGGTCTTCCTTCACCTTCTCGGCCACCTCGTTGAGGTTGGACACGCCGGTGCCGAACTGGCGCAGCGTCACGTCCTTGATGTTCTGCGCCCAGATGGTCGGGAACCCGGTGACGGCGCCCGAGCCGACGGCCAGGCCCGTGGTGGCCGCGGCGCCTTTCAGGACGCTGCGGCGGCTGAACTTCTTAGCTTTCCCTGTCGTCATATTCACTGCTCCTTGATTTTTCCGGAGGTTTCGATGGTTTGCCTTGGGGACTTTCGTCTTGTGGACTCTCGCGCGGGGACTCTCGTGGTCAGGCCGCGAGGCGGTGGGCGTCGGCGGCGTTCCAGCTGAGGAACACGGTTTCACCGATCTCGATGGGCTGCTGGAAGAAGATGCTGTCGGGCAGGGTCGCGGTGATGTCGCCTGCGTTGCCGGCGTTGAGGGCGATGTTCACCGTGGTGCCGAGGTATTCGACGTCGCGCACCACCGCTTCCAGATGCGCCGCGGCGCTTTCACGCGCGATGGCGATACGGTCGGCGCGCACGGCGATGGTGCCGCCTTCGGCCTGCAGCACGTTGTGGCCGCCGATGAAGCGGGCGACGAACTCGGTCTCGGGCGCGTCGAAGACCTGCTGCGGCGTGCCCGCCTGCTCGATCCTGCCGGCGTTCATGACGATGATGCCGTCGGCCAGCGCCAGGGCCTCGTCCTGGGAGTGGGTGACGTGGATGAAGGAGATGCCCAGTTCACGTTGCAGGCGCTTCAGCTCCAGGCGCATGCGCAGGCGCAGGAAGGGGTCGAGCGCCGACAGCGGCTCGTCGAGCAGCAGGATGGAGGGGCTGGTGATGAGCGCGCGGGCCAGGGCGACGCGCTGCTGCTGGCCGCCGGATAGCTGGTCCGGCAGGCGCCCGGCGTAGTCCGCCATATCGACCAGCGCCAGCAGCTCACGCGCCTTGGCCAGGCGCTCGGCCTTGGCCACGCCGCGCATCTTCAGGCTGAAGGCGACGTTGTCGGCCGTGGAGAGGTGCGGGAACAGCGCGTAGCTCTGGAACATCATGGCCGTGCCGCGCTTGGCCGGCGGCAGGTCGGTGATGTTGGCGCTGCCCAGGACGATGTCGCCCTGGCTGACGGTTTCGTGGCCGGCGATCATGCGCAGCGTCGAGGACTTGCCGCAGCCCGAAGGGCCCAGCAGGCAGGAATAGGTGCCGGCGGGGAAGCGGTGGTCGATGGCGTCCACGGCCAGGGTGTCGCCGTAGCGCTTGGTCAGGGAGACCAGCTCCAGTTCGCTCTCTGTGGTCATCGGCAAAGCCCGTTCAAGGATCCTGGGGAGTTCAATCGCAACAGCCGTGCCAAACGGCAGTCGCTGTTAAGTTCCTGATAACGCAGGCCGAAAAAATCGACAGTCAAAAGGCCGGCAGGTGACTGCCCGCGATTTGTGCAGATGTGATACAAACTGCCTAAAAATTGTATACGATTTCTAATTGCCTGCGCGGCAGGCATAGGCTATCGCTGAAAGGTAGACTTCTGGAAGGCGAGAGCATGACATCGGCGGCGGTGGCAGGCAGCGGCCTCGGCGAGGCCGGCGGCGCGGGCAGGGGGCCGGACGGCGGCTTCTCGCTGCCCCCGGGCCGTGCCCTGACCATCTGCCTGGAGCTGCAGCAGGCCATCCTGGAGCACCGCCTGCAGCCGGGCATGAAGCTGTCCGAGGACGAGGTCGGGGAGATCTTCGGCGCCAGCCGCACCGTGGTGCGCGCGGCGCTTCACGCCCTGGCGCACTCCGGCCTGGTCACCATCGAGCGCAACCGCGGCGCCTTCATCTCGCGCCCGACCATTCGCGAGGCGCACGAGGTCTTCGAGGCGCGCGCCCTCATCGAGCCGCGCGTTGCCCGCATGGCGGCCCTGGCGGTGACCGAGGCGCAGCTCGAAACCCTGAAGGCGCATATCGAGGCCGAGCACGTGGCCCTGGACGCCGGCGAGATGGGCAAGTCCCTCTCGCTCTCCGGCCTGTTTCACATTGCCGTTTCCGACATCGCCGACCAGCAGGTCCTCGGCGCCATAATCCGCCAGCTGATCTCGCGCTCCTCCCTGATCATCGCGCTGTATTGGAAGCGTCCGGACACGGCTTGCGAGAGCCACTCCCACCATGCTCTCCTGGAAGCCATGGCCACGCACGACGGGCAGGCGGCCGAGGAGATCATGAAAAGCCACATCGTCGATCTTCACTCCGGCCTCGAGCTCAAGGAGCGCCCGCATCACGGCCAGACGCTGGCGGAAGTCTTCCGCGGCTAGTCTTTTCCTGCCGGGCCCGGGCGGTCTGCCCGCCCGGCCAAGCGTCAAGGGAGCACAAGCTGGACGATCTGCTGAAGTCTATCCTGACCAATCCCGCCTTCCTTTGGGTCTGGGGCCCGCTGGTCGCGCTTTCGCTCGCCGTGTTGATCCGTGACCTGACGCTCAGCAACCCACAGACCCCCTCGCTGATGAAACTGGTCTGGGGCTTTACCGTCCTCTACTCCGGCCCGCTCGGCCTCGCCGTCTACTTCTATTCCGGGCGCCGGCAGATCGCCCGGGATTCGCTGTGGCGCCGGGGTTTCCGTTCCGTCGCGCATTGCTACTCCGGCTGCGGCGCCGGCGAGATCGTCGGCATTTCCGTTACCGCAGGGCTACTCGGCCTTGGCACCTGGTGGGTTGCCGGCATCACCTTCTCACTGGCCTATGCCGCCGGATTCGCCCTTACCGTCGGGCCGCTTATGCAGGAGGGCGTGCCGCTGCGCCGGGCAGTCTGGGACGCGGTCTACAGCGAGACCGCCAGCATCACCGTGATGGAGGTCGTCGCCATCTCGGTCGACCTCTGGCTGGCGGGCAAGGCGGGTCTCGGCGACCCGATCTTCTGGGCTTCGCTGATCTTCTCGCTCTCAATGGGCTTGCTGGCCGCCTATCCGGTGAACCTGCTGCTCATCGCCTGGGGCGTGAAAGAGGGCATGCACAGCCCGAAGGAAAGCCATGATTCCTGAGGCGCCGACCCTGAAGTCCCTGCCGCGCTTGGACGCCGGCGCCCTGTCGCCTATATACACTTCGGGTAGAAACGATAGACGGGAAGGGCGATGACTCCCGAGAGAGACCCCTGGAACAGGCAGCAAGGCGGCAGCCCCGGCGGCGGCGGCTTTCACGGCCCCTGGCTGTGGCTGCTGCTGGTGGCCGGGCTCGGCGCGCTGGTCTGGGTCCTGCTGGAGATCTTTCCCCAGCGCCAGCTCGGCCAGGCGGACTGGGTGCAGTTGGTCAAGCTCTCGGCCATCGTGGTGGTCTGCTCCAGCGGTCTCCTGTTCCTGCGCCGCGTTCCTCTGCGCGAGACCCTGCGCAACGCCGCGATCTGGGCCGGCATCGCCGGGGTGCTGCTGATCGGCTACTCCTACCGCGACGACTTCTCCAACGTGGGCGCGCGCCTCAGCGGTGAGCTGCTGCCTTCCCAGGCGGTCGACCTGGGCGCGGGCGAGGTGGAGATCCGCGCCGGCCGGGATGGTCATTTTACGGTCACCGCCGAGGTCAACGGCCAGCCGGTCGACTTCCTGGTCGACACCGGGGCCAGCGACATCGTGCTCAGCCCGGGCGATGCCCGGCGCCTGGGCTACGACCCGGCGCAGCTCAGCTTCACCCGCTACTACAACACCGCCAACGGCTTGGGCCGCGGCGCGCCGGTGCGTCTCGACAGCCTGGCCGTCGGGCCTATCGTCTTCAACGACCTGCCGGCCTCGGTCAACGAGGCGCCCATGGGCGAGTCCCTGCTGGGCATGACTTTCCTGCGCCAGCTGGATTCCTATGAAGTGCGGCGTGACCGCCTGATCCTGCGTCGCTGAAGCGGCTTTTTGCCGGCGAGGCGCCCCCCCGGCACACGAAGTGTTGACCTTCCTCAATGTGACGGCGCGGCGATCGGTGCCTAATGTTGCACAGGGCCCTCTGGGAAAAGATGGGAGAAGGACGTCATGATCCGCAGGAATCCACTGATCGCCGCCGCACTGGCGGCCTGTATGACCCTCGTGCCCGCGAGCCTGGCCCTGGCCCATGGCTCCGGCCCCGGCTATGGCGGCGGCAATCCCTATGGCTGGCACTACGGCTGGCATCATGGCGGCGGCATGGGGCCCATGATGGGCCCGATGATGGGCGGACAGGGCATGATGATGCAGGGCTGTCCCATGGCGCCCGGCTACGGCATGGGCGGCTATGGCATGATGGGACCCGGCATGATGGGACCCGGCATGATGGGCCCGGGCATGATGGGCCCGGGCTACGGGCCGGAAGGGGGCGAGATGCCGATGATGGGGCCGGGCGGGCAGGGTCACGGCATGGGACCCGGTATGGGTCAAGGTATGGGCCCGGGGACGGGCCCAGGGACGGGCCAGGGCATGGCCCCCGGAATGGGCCAAGGCATGGGTCCGGGCATGATACCGCCGACCGCGAGGACCCTCAGCGCCGATGACGTGAAGACCATGCTGGAGCGCCGCCTTGCCTGGCAGGGCAATCCCCATGTGAAGCTGGGCGAGGTGGCGGAAAAGGACGACGACACGATCGTCGCCGAGATCGTCACCCAGGACGGCTCGCTGGTCCAGCGTCTGGAAGTGGACCGCCACCGCGGCTGGACCCGCACCGTCCGCTAGAAAGGAGCCGGAATGAAGTTCTTCTTCTCATGCTGCGCGGTGCTCTTCACGGGGCTCTTGCCGGCGCTGGCCGTGGCCCAGGAGGGTCGCCCCTACTACGGTCACTACATGTGGGACGGCGGCTGGCACGGCATGTTCCTGGGCCCGCTCTTCATGATGCTGTTCTTCGTGGTCCTGGTGGTCGCGGTGGTTGTGGGGATTCGATGGTTCGGCGGCCTGCCGGGCCACCATGGCCACCACACGCCCGGCGGGAAGGCCTCCCTCGACATTCTCAAGGAGCGCTACGCCCGGGGCGAGATCGACAAGGAAGAGTTCGAAGAGCGCCGCCGAGTGCTCGGCGAGTAGTCCGACCCCGCTCCGGCGTTATCCGGTGGGGTTTCGCACAGTCCCGGTGCGGGCTGGGCTTGGTGCAGGGCAGGAATATTTGATAGACCGGTAAGTCAGAGACTGGAACCGGCGCCTGCTGCCGGCTTCGCTGTGAAAGATACCGGGCATGATCATCGCCGACATCGTTCTGACCACCGCCGTGCTGCTCATGGTCGTGGCCAGCGTGCAACCGCTCGCGCGGCGCACCGGCCTGCCCTTTACGGTGGTGCTGGCCGTGGTCGGCGTGCTGATCGGCCTGGCCGCGCTCTGGGTGCTGCGTAGCCAGGCGGTCCGGGAACTGGACGAAGTCGCGGAGATGGTGATCGACATCCCGGTCTCCTCCGCCACCTTCCTGACCATCCTGCTGCCCCTGCTGCTGTTCCAGGGCGCCATCACCATCGACGTGCGCCGCCTGGCCCAGGACATCGTCGCCGTGGTGCTGCTGGCGGTGCTGGCCGTGGTGGTCGCCCTGGTGGTGATCGGCGGCGCCGTCTACCTCGTGGCGCCCATGCCCCTGGTGGTCTGCCTGCTGTTCGGCGCCATCGTCGCGACCACCGATCCCAGCGCGGTCATCGCCCTGTTCCGTGATCTCGGCGCGCCGGCCCGGCTCACCCGCCTGGTGGAGGGCGAAAGCCTGCTGAACGACGCCACGGCCATCGCCGCCTTCGGCGCCTTCCTGACTGTCGTCGTCACCGGCCAGGACCTGAATTTCTGGACGGTGACCGAGGATTTGGCCTGGCGGCTTTCGGGCGGCATTCTGGTCGGCCTGCTGGGCGGGCATGCGGCCGCGCAGCTGCTCTCCTTCCTGCGCTCCTACCGCGGCGCGCAGATCACCGTCACCGTGGCGCTGCCCTATGTCGTCTACGTGCTCTGCACCAATTACCTGGAGGTCTCCGGCGTCGTCGCCGTGGTCACCAGCGGCCTGGTGCTGAGCGCGGTGGGGCGCTCGCGCTTCCAGCCGGAGGCCTTCCAGTTCTGTCTCGATACCCTGGAACAACTCGCCTACTGGGCCACCAGCCTGGTCTTCGTGCTGGCCGCCATCCTGGTGCCGCGCATGCTGGAGGCCGCGACCTTCGCCGATCTGCTGTACCTGCTGGTCGCGGTGGTGGCCGCGCTGGTTGCCCGCGCGGTGGTCCTCTTCGGCGCCTTCCCGCTGCTGTCGGCCGCGCGGGTGGTGCAGAAGGTCACCACGCCGATGAAGACCGTGATCATCTGGGGCGGGCTGCGCGGCTCGGTCACCCTGGCGCTGGCCCTGGCGGTGACGGAGAACCTGGACGTCGAGCCGGAGGTGAAGAGCTTCATCGCCATCCAGGCGACCGGCTTTGCGCTCTTCACCCTGCTGGTGCAGGGCACCACGCTCAGCCCGCTCATGCGCTGGCTGGGCCTGGACCAGCTCTCCCCCATCGACCGCGCCTTCCGCAGCCAGGTGCTGACCCAGTCGCTGTCCAGCGTGCGCTCCAACCTGCGTTCCTTCGCCGGGCGCTACGAACTGGATGACGACCTGGTCGACCAGGCGGTGCGGCCCTACAGCGAGCGCCTGTCGCGGGTGGCGGAGGATAATTCCTTCGCCGAGGAGCTGAGCGACCGCGAGCGGCTGACGGTGGGGCTCATCGCTCTGGCCAACCAGGAAAAGGCGCTGATCCTGGAGCAGCGCTGGAGCGGCGGGCTGGCGAGCCCCCTGATGGACCGCTACCTGCTGACGGTGGAGGCCATGATCGACGGCGCGCGCGAGGACGGCCGCCTGGGCTACCTGCGCGCCGCGCGGCAACCCTATAAGCAGACTTGGCGCTTCCGCCTGCTCGGCGCCCTCCACTCCCATCTCGGCTTCAGCCGGCCCTTGGCGACCTACCTGGGCCGGCGCTTTCAGTACCTGCTGGTCAACCGCATCATTTTGCTGGAACTGGTGGTGTTCCTGGAGTTCCGCCTGGGCAGCCTGCTCGGCGACCGCCTGACCGAACTGCTGGGCGAGATCGTCAACCAGCGCCTGACCGAGGTGGAGCGCCACATCGACGCGCTGCGCCTGCAGTATCCGAAGTTCGCCCGCGAGCTGGACCACGCGGTGCTGGAGCGCTACGCCTATCGGGAGGAAGTCGAGCAGGTGGTGCAGATGCGCGAGGCAGGCATCATCAGCGAGGACCTGGCGCGCCACCTGCGCTCCGAGGCCGAGGACGTCCACGCCAGCCGGCAGCGCGCCAGCGCCGTCGACATCCGCGTCACCACGCCGGAACTGCTGCGCGCCTTTCCGGTGTTCAGCGACCTCAGCGAGGACGAGCTGAAGCGCGTGGCGAAGCGCCTGCAGGAGCGGGTCTTCGCCGCCGACGCCTTCGTCTTCAAGCGCGGCGAACGGGCCGACGGCATGTACTTCATCGCCAGCGGCGCGGTGGAGATCGCCGTCGGCGAAGAGCACCCTCGTCTCGGGCGCGGCGATTTCTTCGGGGAAATGGCTCTGTTGGACCAGAGCCGGCGCAGTGCTCCGGTGCGGTCGATCAGCTACTCGCACCTGCTGTTCCTGCCGCGCGCCGCCTTCGAGGAGCTCGGCCGCTCCTTCCCGCAGTGGCGCTCCAAGCTCGCCGAGGTCGCCCGCGGCCGCCGCGAGATGAACCTCCGCGCGACAGAGGCAGGCGATTCCGAAGCTAAGTAGTCCAGGTCCGCACGGGATCGAAGCCTTCCATGAAGCAGAACGTCCCGACGAGGCGCTGGACGCCGCACCCCGGATCGCCGAAGGGCAGCACCAGGACCTGGTAGCGCTTGTAGTCGTTGGGTCCGAAGGTGAGCTCGTCTTCGGCCAGGTAGGGGCACTGCTCGCGCACGCACCATTCCATGCGCTCGATCTGCGCCGTCATTCCCGGGAATTCGTCGAGATAGTGGCCGGTCTGGTTGAGGCCGAACTGATCGACCAGCGCCGAGCCGGTAAGACGTGCGCGCAGACGGAACGGTGACCGCTCCACGTCCAGGACGGAGATATACGGCAGGCAGGCCCGCGGCAGGCGTACCGGGTCGATGGCGGATAGCGGCGGCATGACGGCCGGCCCGCGCGCCTCGCACCAATAGGTGAACAGATCACCGGCGTAGTCCTGTCTTAAGGCGTCCCGATGGATCTCCGTCTGCAGCTTTACCAGCGGCTTGCTCATGGGGGCAGCCTCATCTCCCTTGGTGGGGTTCGGTCGCCCGCTAGGCTCTTCTCGCCGAAGCTTGCCGCTGTCTGTGGTCTTATTCTTCAGGCTGAACCAGTCCGGAATTTTGGGGCGTGGGAACGTGAGCACAGCCGCAAGTGTGGGCAGCGGGGGAAGCGGAGGCAAGCCTGAGAAAGGCTCCGAGGCCACAAAAAACCGCCGAATTTCAACCCAAGGGCTTTGTTGCGTCGCGTAATGTCTCTTGCGGTATGCGATGCCGGTTCTACCCCCGGCGCCGTCGTCAGCCGGCGCTGTCCTCACCGGCTTTGTTAAGGTGAACGTCGAAGTCGAAAACGAAGACGATGCGTTCAACACCCTGTCCGCCGTCACCGAAGGGCAGGGCCATTGTGCGATAGCGTCGGTAGTCATTGGGCGCAAAGGTCACCGCGTCTTCGACCAGATAGGGACGCCTCTCGCGCACGCACCACGCCATGCGGGCGAGCGGCTTTTCTATATTCGGGAGTTCATCGATATAGAGGCCGGTCAGGTCCACGCCGAGACTGTCGACGACCCGGGTGCCGGTCAGCCGGCAACGAAACCGCAAGGGCGACGCCTCGACTTCCAGGATCACGATGAACGGCAGGCAGGCGCGTGGCATTCTCAGCGGGTCGATGGCGTCGGCCGGCGGCAGTTCCAACTCGCCGCGCGTTTGCCACCAATAGTCATAGGCGGCGCGCATGTGATCCGCCGAGAGATTTTCGCGGCCGATCTTGTCCTGCAGGTTTTCCGGCCACTGGCTTGCGGCTTTCCCGCCGCCGCCCTGGGGGCTTCCCGTCGCTTTTTTTGGGGCGTTCATGTTTCTCCTTCCTGCATGCGGGAAACGCCTCGAAACCGCTCTTCTGGCCTTGTGTGTTTCTGTCCCCGACCGACTTTCAAAGAAGTCTGGGCCGGGGGGAAAAGGAAAGCAAGGCGCGGTCAGCGCAATGTCTCGCTGCCGGCGATGACGGCGCGCCGGGGCCGCCCTTGGCGGGCGGGGCCCGCAGTTTCTCCGACAGAACCCCGGATAGGATGACGGCTGAATCTTTGTCGCTCTGATAGATAGATCACAATTGGTATTACTTTAGAACCAAGAAATGAAGCTCGCTTTTTGTATGGTTCTAAGTTCCCGCAGTGCCTTTCGGCATCGGGATAGCGGGAAATTCTCAATAGTAGAGAATTGCATCGGGGAAAATTCTATCCCTTATGCCGAAATTCCCACCTTTGCCAAGTATTTATGAGAAACTTAAGAACTTTCACCTAAGACAGCGCGTCGGAGATGAGTGCGAGTCTCCAGGTGGAGGGAAAAAATCGATGACATCAATGAGAGCATTTGCGGCGACCTTCCTGGTCTGCCTTTCGGTCCTTTTTTCGAGCAGCGCTTCGGCCGACGAGTGGCTGATTCGTGAGCACATCATTGACGAGATCCGGTCGTGGTCGTCGTCGCCGGTGATCCTCTTGACCCTGGAGGCGAGCAACGAGCGCTACGCCAGTCTCGACCAGGCCGGCATCGACGCCCTGGACAAGCAGTGGCGCGCCGAACGCGAGGTGGAGGATCAGCCGTTGATCACCGCCGTGCTCTCCAGTCCCCTGTCGAACTACCTCACCCGAATCCAGGCGCGCTCGCGCGGACTCTACACGGAGATCTTCGTGATGGACGCCAAGGGCCTCAACGCGGGCCAGTCCTCCATCACCTCGGACTTCTGGCAGGGCGATGAGGGCAAGTGGCAGAAGACCTTCCAGGTCGGCCCCGACGCCATCTTCATCGACGAGATCGAGATCAACGAGGATACGGGCACCGAAAACGCCCAGGTGAACCTTTCCATCGCGCAGGACGGCCAGGTGGTCGGCGCGATCACGGTGGAAGTCAATGTCACTGAGCTTCGCCGCCGCTATGCCGCGGGCAAAGTCTGAGCGCCGCCCGCACTGGAGCCTGAAAGATGAACCTCATCAATAACACCAAGATTTCGATCAAGCTGGTCGCGGCCTTCGCGACCCTGGTCCTCATCATCGCCTGCCTGTCCGGCGTCACCTTCTACGAGCTGGGCCAGGCGCGCGACCGTGTCGCCGACACCGCGCGCATCAACGCCATCACCGACGACATGGAAGCCATGCGCCAGGAGGTGGCCAGGCAGCAGGCGGCCGTGCGCGGCCTGTTGCTGAGCGGCAACCGCCAGTACATTCAGGACTACACGACCGCCAAGGCGGAGTACGACCGCCTGTTCGACGCGCTGCAGTCGCAGCTTACCGTCGACAAGGCCAAAGAGCTCATCGCCTCGGCGGGTGAGCGGATCGCGAGCTGGCAAGCTGACATCGTTACCCGTCAGATCAGTCTGATGCGCAGCCCGCTGACCGTCGACGAGGCGCGTGTGCTGGAGGCCAACGGCTACGGCGAGCGCCTGCTGAGCGCCGCCAACGCCGACCTGACCGAGTTGACCAAGCTGGCCAGCGAGCTGACCGCCCGCAATGAGCAGGCGGTGGAATCGGCCTTCGAAATCACCCTGATGACCCTGCTGACCGGTACCGCGATCGCGATGCTCTTCGCCGCGGCCGCCTGGTTCGTGCTGTCGCGCGCCATCGCCACCCCGATCAACGGTATGTCGGCCTTCATGGGCCGCCTGGCCGAGGGTCACTATGACGAGCAGACCGCCAACCAGAACCGCAGTGACGAGATCGGCATGATGGCCAAGTCGGTCGAATTCTTCCGTCAGCGCCTCATCGAGAACCGCGAGATGGAAGCCCGCGCGGCCAAGGAGAACGAGGAAAAGGCGGCCCGCGCCAAGCGCATCGAGGATATGACCGACGAGTTCGACGCCGCCTCTTCGCAGATGGTGGCCAGTGTCGCCGACGGCTCCAGCGAGCTGAAGGAGGTCGCCACCTCGATGTCCGGTATTGCCCAGCGCACCGAGGAGATGAGCACCAGCGTGGCCGCGGCCGCTGAGGAAGCCTCCACCAACGTCGAGACCGTGGCCTCGGCGACCGAGGAGATCAACGCCTCCCTGGCGGAGATCGCCGGGCAGGTCTCGCGCGCCACCGAAGTCGCCCAGGGCGCGGTGAAGGCGGCGAAGGACACCACCGGCGTCATCAACGGCCTGCGCGAGCAGTCGGACTCGATCGGCGACGTGATCAAGCTGATCAACGAGATCGCCGAGCAGACCAACCTGCTGGCCCTCAACGCCACCATCGAGGCGGCGCGCGCCGGCGAAGCCGGCAAGGGCTTCGCCGTGGTGGCCAGCGAGGTCAAGGGCCTGGCCACCCAGACCGCCAAGGCGACCGAGGAGATCTCGGCTCAGATCGCCAGCGTGCGCGGCGAGTCCGAGAACGCGGTCACGGCGATCGACCACATCTCGACGGTCATTCAGCAGATCGACGAGATCACCACCGCCATCGCCGCGGCCGTCGAGGAGCAGGCGGCGGCGACGAAGGAAATCGCCCGCAACGTCGCCGAAGCCTCGCGCGGCACCACCGACGTGACCAGCAACATCACGCAGGTCAAGGGCGGGGCCAGCGAGACCGGTTCCGCCTCGCGCAATGTGCTGACGGCCTCCGAGGAGCTGTCGCAGCACGCCGAGCGCATGCGCGATACCGTGCAGAGCTTCATCGCGGCCATCAAGGCGGCCTGACCGGCCGCAAGCCGCCCCTCGGTAAAGCCGCGTGAAGCGGTCAATCCGGGGCCCCGGGCGCTGGCGCCCCGGGCCCCTTTTTTGCCTCGTGCTGCCGCCCGGAGGTGTTTTTTGTCTCTTATTGACACCTCTCGCACCGCTTTATGCGTATGTCTTCGGGGTTGCCCGCCGCACGCTGCGGAAACCACTATAAAAACTGCGATTGCGGAGGATTGGATGTTCCCTATGGCTGGTTCCCTGCCCCTTTACCGTGACGCCAGGAAAGACGACGCCCGCGCGCTGGCGCAGCTCATCGAGATCGCCGGTGAGGGGATTCCCTCATATCTGTGGTCGCAGCAGGCCCGAGACGGCCAGTCGGCCCTGGATGTCGGGGCCGAGCGGGCGGCGCGCGACGATGCCAACTTCTCCTACCGCAACAGCGTCGTCGCCCACGTCGAGGGCAAGGTCGCGGGCATGCTGCTGGCCTACCCTCTGCCCGAGCCGACGCCGGAGGAACTGGCCGCGGTGCCGGAAATGCCGGAACTGCTGCGCCCCCTGGTGGAGCTGGAATACCAGGTCCCCGGCAGCTTCTACGTGAACGCCCTGGCCGTCTTTGAGGCCTACCGAGGCGCCGGTATCGCCAGCGCTCTGCTGGCCATCGCCGAAACCCGCGCCAAGGCGGCCGGCTGCCCATTGCTCAGCGTGCAGGTCTTCGCCGAGAACCTCAGCGCCCACCGCCTTTACCTGCGCTGCGGCTACACCGTGGCGGACCGGCGGCCGATCATCGCGCATGAGTGCTATCCCTACAGCACCGAAGTCCTGCTGATGACTCGCCCCGTTTCTATCTAGCCTGCCGCCTCTGGCGCCTGCCCTTTAGCGTTCCTGGCGCCGCCGCGGCGCAAAGCCGGGGTGGCGGCCCGCGGATTTTTCACTAGACTGCCCCCGGCGTCAGCCGCGGCAGCAAAACAACTGGGTTTGGGTGGGACAGCACATGCGTTTGGTTCAATTCATCGACAAGCACGGCAACCGCGTGGTCGGCGCGCCGGACGAGGGTGGCACCCAGCTCAGCCTGCTGGACGGCGTGGAGAGCGTCTACGACTTGGCGCAGATGGCGCTGGACGACGGCCAGAGCCTGGTCCTGGCGGCCGAGGAACGGATCGGCGATGCGTCGGAGGACTATGACGCCGTCGTCGCGGAGCGCCGCCTGCTGGCCCCGCTCGACCATCCCGACCCCGCCCACTGCCTGGTGACCGGCACCGGGCTGACGCACCTGGGCAGCGCCGATGCCCGCGATTCCATGCACAAGAAAGTGGCCGAGGAGGGCGAAGAGGCGCTCTCCGACTCCATGAAGATGTTCAAATGGGGCCTGGAGGGCGGCAAGCCCGCCGGCGGCGGCATCGGTGTTGCCCCGGAGTGGTTCTACAAGGGCGACGGCGGCATCGTAACGGCGCCGGAGCAGGCCTTCGAGATGGTCGACTTCGCCGAGGACGGCGGCGACGAGGTGGAGTTGGTCGGGCTCTACCTGGTCGATCCCCAGGGTATTCCGCGGCGTCTCGGTTTCGCGCTCGGCAACGAGTTCTCCGACCACGTGCTGGAGCAGCGCAACTACCTCTACCTGGCGCACTCCAAGCTCAGGCCCTGCTCCTTCGGGCCGGAGTTGCGGCTCGGCGCTGCGCCGGACGACATCCAGGGCAAGGCGCGCATCCGCCGTGGCGCGCAGGTGCTCTGGGAGAAGCCCTTCGCCACCGGCGAGGCCAATATGAGCCACACGATCGCCAACCTGGAGCACCACCACTTCAAGTATCCGCAGCACCGCCGCCCCGGCGACGTCCACGTCCACTACTTCGGCGCCGCGACGCTCAGCTTCACCGACGGCGTCCGCGCCGAGGAAAACGACGTCTTCGAGATCGAGAGCCCGGTCTTCGGGCGGGCGCTGCGCAACCCGCTGCTGATCCGCGGCGGCGGCTCGGGCAAGGTGGTGGAGCTGTAGGCGGTACAGACTTCACAGGTCGACGGCTGTCGTCGCCTGCATCTCCACCTCCCCGTTTGTCACCCTCGGGCTTGACCCGAGGGTCCAGGGCAGGCGACAGAGCGGTCGCCCTGGATGCTCGGATCAAGTCCGAGCATGACGACTGTGTTGTTGCGAGGACGATGCGCCTTTTCCGGCGGCTTCTTCAGGCTACTGAAAGGCGGTTTCCGTGAAGCTGCGCAGCTTGCGGGAATGCAGGCGCTCCGGCGCCATGTCGCGCAGCTTTTCCAGGGCGCGCAGGCCGATCTTCAGGTGCTGGCCGATCTGGCGCTGGTAGAAGGCCGTGGCCATGCCCGGCAGTTTCAGCTCCCCGTGCAGCGGCTTGTCGGAGACGCAGAGCAGGGTGCCGTAGGGCACCCGGAAGCGGAAGCCGTTGGCGGCGATGGTGGCGCTTTCCATGTCCAGGGCGATGGCGCGCGACTGGGAGAAGCGCTGCACCGGTTCGCGGTGGTCGCGCAGTTCCCAGTTGCGGTTGTCGATGGTCGCCACCGTGCCGGTGCGCATGATCGATTTCAGCTCGTAGCCTTCCAGGCCGGTCACTTCCTCCACCGCCTCCTCAAGGGCGACCTGCACCTCGGCAAGGGGCGGGATCGGCACCCAGGTCGGCAGGTCGGCGTCCAGGACGTGGTCCTCGCGCACGTAGCCGTGGGCCAGCACGTAGTCGCCCAGCGCCTGGGTGTTCCTCAGGCCGGCGCAGTGGCCCAGCATCAGCCAGGCGTGCGGGCGCAGCACGGCGATGTGGTCGGTGATGGTCTTGGCGTTGGAGGGGCCGACACCGATGTTCACCATGGTGATGCCGCTGTGGTTCGGCCCCTTCAGGTGATAGGCCGGCATCTGCGGCAGGCGCTCCGGGCGCGGGCCGCCGGTGGCGGAGGTCGCGCCGCGCGCCGTGACCAGGTTGCCGGGCTCGACGAAGGCCTCGTAGTCGTTGTCGTCCTTCGTCAGGCAGTCGCGCGCCAGGTCGCGAAAGGCGTCGATGTAGAACTGGTAGTTGGTGAAGATGACGAAGTTCTGGAAGTGCTCCGGCGCCGTCGCCGTGTAGTGGGACAGGCGGTGCAGGGAATAGTCGACGCGCGGCGCCGTGAAGGGCGCCAGCGGCAGCGGCTTGCCGGGCTTGGGCTCGAAGGTGCCGTTGACGATGGCGTCGTCGGTAACGGCCAGGTCCGGCACGTCGAAGAGGTCGCGTAAGGGCTGGGCCAGCTGCTCCACCAGGGCGCCTTCCACGTGCATGCCGTCGGGAAAGGCGAAGTGCAGCGGGATCGGCGTCTGCGAGGGGCCGACCACCAGTGGCACCTCGTGGCTCTTCAGCAAGAGGCCCAGCTGCTGGCTCAGGTAGTCGCGGAACAGGTCCGGGCGGGTGATGGTCGCCGCGTAGTGGCCCGGCATCGGCACGTGTCCGTAGGAAAGACGCGAGTCGATGTGGGCGAAGCTGGTGGTGGTGATGGCGACCTGCGGATAGAAGGCGCGCAGGCGCCGCGGCGCCGCCTTGCCGGCCAGCAGGCCGTCGAAGCCGCGGCAGAGGAAGTCCGTCGCCTGGCTGTAGAGCTCGATCAGCCGCTCCACCGCCGCTTCCGGGTCGGTGAAGGCTTCCGGCGCGCCGGCGTCGGGGGTTTCGGTCTTGGGCAATTCGGTCATGTCAGGGCGGAGCCTAGACCATTTGCCCCAGACTCGCTATCGACCTCGCTATCGACCTCGCTATCGACCTCGCTATCGACCTTCGCGGCCCCCTTGTGGCAGCTTTGCGGCATGGAGAGCGAAGCTTTCATGGGGGCCAAGATCGCCCTGGTCTGCGGCGCGGACCTCGTCGCCTATAAGCGCGACGATATTCCCGCGATCCCCTGGCCGGGGCTCTGGGACCTGCCGGGCGGTGGGCGCGAGGGCGCCGAAACGCCGGCCGACTGCGCCCTGCGCGAGGTCGAGGAGGAGTTCGGCCTGGCCCTGGCGCCGGGGCGGGTCCACTGGTGCCGCCGCTACCCCGCTATGCTGGACCCGCAGCGCAGCAGCTACTTCCTGGCCGCGGAGATCGCCGCGGCGGAGGTCGCCGCCATCCGCTTCGGCGCGGAGGGACAGTACTGGCGAATGATGCCCATCGAGGACTTCCTGGTCCTGCCGGATGCGATTTCCCAGCTGCAGCGGCGCCTCTCCGACTACCTCTCCGGGCGCAGGTAGGCAGATCATGCCGGAGCTGCCCGACATCACCGTCTACATCGAAGCGCTGGAAGAGCGCATTCTCCATCGGAAGCTGGAAAAGGTGCGCCTCGCCAGCCCCTTCCTGCTGCGCACGGCGGTGCCGCCGATCAAGGAGGCGGAGGGCCGGGAGGTGGTGTCCCTGCGCCGTCTGGGCAAGCGCATCGTCTTTGGCCTGGAGGGGAGCCCGCAGGGCGATCCGGCAAACAGCGAGGCAGGCGACCTCTTCCTGGTGCTGCACCTGATGATCGCCGGGCGCCTGCACTGGAAGGAAAAGGGCGCGCCCCTGAAGGGCAAGTTTGCCCTGGCGGCCTTCGACTTCGCGGACGGCAGCCTGACGCTCACCGAGGCCGGTTCCAAGAAGCGCGCCGCCCTGCACCTGCTACAGGGCGAAGCGGCGCTGGCGGAACACGACCCCGGGGGCCTGGAGGTTCTGGCGGCAGAGGAAACCGACTTCGCCGCGGCGCTCACCGCGCGCAACCACACGGTCAAGCGCGCGCTGACCGACCCGCGCATCTTCTCCGGCATCGGCAACGCCTATTCCGACGAGATCCTGCACCGCGCCGGCCTGTCGCCGGTGGCCATGACGCAGAAGCTGTCGGCGGCGGAGATCGCACGCCTCTACACGGCGACGCGCGAAACCTTGCTTGATTGGGCCCAGCGCCTGCGCGACGAGGCCAAGGGAAAATTTCCGGAGAAGGTCACCGCCTTCCGCAAGGGCATGGCGGTGCACGGCCGCTATGGGGAGCCCTGCCCGGTCTGCGGCACCAGGGTGCAGCGCATCCGCCACGCCGACAACGAGACCAACTACTGCCCGCGCTGCCAGACCGGCGGCAAGCTGCTGGCCGACCGCGGGCTCTCGGCGCTGCTGAAGAAGGACTGGCCGAAGTCCATCGAGGAGCTGGAGGCGCTGCGCGGGGAGGGGTGAGCTCGAGGCCTTACTCAGTCTTTATTCTCGGCGGTAACCTGTTCGACCAGCTCGCGGATCTGGGCAGGGAGGAAAGGTTTCTCGACGCAGGGACGGCCGGTGGACTTGAGGAAGCTGTCGGTGGTCTCGTTCAGCAGGTCGCCGGTGGCGAAGATGATGCGATCCAGCAGGTGCGGCTTCAGCGCCTTCAGGGCCTCGTAGAGGCCGGGGCCGTCCATGTGCGGCATGCGCAGGTCGCAGATGATGACCTGGTAGTCGCGCTGCTTGAGCTGGGCGAGGGCGCTCTCGCCGCTGGCGGCGACGTCCACCGCGTGGCCCGAGGCCTCCAGGATCTCGACCAGGAAGCCGGTGATGTCCGGCTCGTCGTCGATCACCAGCACCTGGCGCCGGGCCACGGCTTCGGGTTCAGGGGCTTCTTCCTGCTGCTCCTCGCCGGGGGCCTGAGCCGTTTCGCCGGCAGGCAGCAGGACGCTGAAGACCGCGCCGCCGCCGGCGGCCTCGTCGACGGAAATGCTGCCGCCGTGGGCGCTGACCATGCCGTGGCAGACGGAGAGTCCGACGCCGGTGCCCTGGCCGACCGGCTTGGTGGTGAAGAAGGGATCGAAGATGCGCGAGCGGATGTCGTCGGGCACGCCGGGGCCGTTGTCGCGCACCGTGATGCGCACCTGCCGGCTGGCCGGCAGGTTGGAGGTGGAGATGATCAGGCGGCGCGGCAGCGGCGTGTCGAGCATGGCCTGCTGGGCGTTGATGAAGAGGTTGAGCAGGACGTGGCTCAACTGGTCTGAGTCGCCGGCCACCGTCGGCAGCTCCGGTGCCAGGTTGCAGGTCACCTCGATATCGGTGGTGCTGAGCTGGTGGGTCACCAGGTCGAGCACGTCCCTGACCAGGTCGTTGACCCGGATCGGACGGCGGTCGGCCGGGCGCTGGCGGGCCATGGAGAGGAAGGTCTTCACGATTTTCGCGCAGCGGTCGGCGGCGGTGCGCACCTTGACCGCACGATCGGCGATCTCGCCGCTGCCGGCCATGGTCTCCAGCAGGGCGGCCTGGCCGATGACCACCGAGAGCGGGTTGTTCAGCTCGTGCGAGACGCCCGCCAGCAGGGAGCCGAGCGCGCTCAGCTTCTCGTTCTGATAGGCCTTCTCGCGCTGGCGCTGCAGTTCCTGCTCGGTCTGCACCCGGTCGGTGATGTTGTTGTAGGTGGAGACAATGCAGCCGTTGGGCAGCCGTTGCTGGCGGATTTCCACCACCCGGCCATCCCCCAGCTTGCGCTGGGCGACGCCGCGCTGCGCGCTGGAAAGAACTGCCAGGCGGTGCTGCACGAAGCCCTCGTCGCCGCCGGCTGCGGCGACCTCGGCGGGATTGTATTCACCGATTTTCAGGCCGTGGCGAATGTATTCCGAAAGATGGATGCCGGGTCGTCCCAGCTCTTCGGGCAGGCCGAAGATGTCGAGGTAGCCCTGGTTGACCAGCAGGACCGTCTGGTCCGGCGCGGTGACGGTGACGCCCTGGGCAATGTTGGCCAGCACGCCCTTCAGCTGCGAGGTGCGCTCGGCCAGGGTCTGCTCCAGGCGGCTTTCCTGGTCGCGCAGGGCGATCTCCGCCTTCTTGCGCTCGGTGATGTCGGTGCGCACGCTGACGAAACCGCCGGAGCGGGTGTGCTGCTCCTTCACCAGGTCCCAGCGCCCGTCGGGCCAGGTGTCCTCGCGCACGTTGGAGTGCTTGTTCATGCGCTCCTGGATGAACTCGTCGACGAAGCGTTCGGGGTCGTGCAGGACGCGCGGATCGGTGATGGCGTTGTTGACGACGCTGGCTTCGATCAGCTCGCGCATCGGCTTGCCGACGATCTCGTCCTGGCTGGGGTGGAAAGGCAGGATCTCGTGGAAGCGGCGGTTGGTGAGCACCACCCGCTGGTCCGAATCGTAGAGGATGAAGCTGTCCGAGAGATTGTCGATGGCCTCGCGCAGCATCAGCTCCGTGCGCCGCATCTGTACCTGCTCGGTCACATCGTTCAGCGACACCAGCACGGCGGGTTCGCCTTCCCAGATAATGCGCTTTTCCGAGGCTTCGACCCAGAAGGGCTCGCCGCTGCGCGTCAGGCAGCGCAGGATGCGCGCCGGTCCCGGCGTCTCGCCGGCCAGCAGCCGGGCATGGCGGCGCAGCGCGCGGCTGTGCATCTCGATGGGCAGGAAGGGCAGCAGGGTCGGCTCGCGCAGCAGCTCCTCGCCGCTCTCGAAGCCGACGCGCCGCGCGCAGGCCGCGTTGGCATAGAGCGGCTTGAAGTCGCGGTGGACCAGCACGCCGTTGCTGATGCCCTCCACCAGGGCGCGGAAATCGGTCCCGCTGCCGGCCTCGGCGGACCTGCCGGGTGCCGCCGTCGCGTCCTCGCCGCCGGTGTCCTTGTCCGCCCGTTCCTTGTCGCTCTCGCGGTGGATCACCAGCCAGTGACGGTGCCGCCCGGCGCGGTCATAGAGCGGGCGCACGTCGATGGGGGACGCGCCTCGGGCATCCGGCGCGGCGCCTTCGGCTTCCTCGCAGATGTCCTCCAGGCGGCGGCCGCGCATGGCCGCGGCGTCCCAGCCGGTGGCCTCGACGAAGGCCCGGTTGGCGCCAACCATCCGCGGCTGCGCCTCCCCCGTGGCCAGCGCCAGGGGGCCATCGAGGCTGTGCAGGGCCGCGGTGGCGCGGCGGGGACTGCAGATCGCGGGGTGGACGGGTTTGGACATCACAGAGACCTGACTGGACCAGCAAGCTAGGGGCACCGCTTCCCGGCGCGGGTCCGCGAGCTTAGCAGGCGCGGACGCGGTGCCGGAAGCGGCAGGCAAGACCCTGCAGCGAAAATGTTTCAGTCTCATGTGACGGGCGCGGGGAATTGGTTTCGATTGTTCTCAACCCGCACCTACGCGGGAAACAGCGGCAGGGATGCAAAAAAATGGGGCCCCGCCGGCGCCGCCTGGCGGCCCGGGCCAGGCCCCCCGGCGGCGCCCGGGATCCCCCGGAATTCCAGCAGAAGTCTCCCGATTTGCCTGCAGTGTGACTTTCCTCACAGAGCGCCGCGCGGGCCTCGGGCAAGGTCTCGACCCTGAAACCGTGCCAAAGGGCGAAGGCCCATTTAAGGGGGAGTACCATGGCTGGCCAGCAAGAGAATGCACCGCAGAACGCCGTGCGGGAGAGCGGACTTCGGCTGTCACGTCACATTCCTTGTGACTTTTTTCCTACAGACCTGCCGGCCGATGGCCGCGCGCGGCGCATGATCGAGATTGACCCCCTGGCCCTCGTTCCGGTCGCCAACAGCGCCGTGGGATCCCCTGTTTGTGCCGAAGCGGCGGCCCTGCCGCGCGAGCTGCTGTTCGATTCCCTCGGCGAGAAGCTGAGCGTCCCGGCCGCCGTGACGGCGGCGAGCGAGGAGACGCCACGGCCGCGCGACGGCAGTGACAGTTTCGAGCGAGCCCTGGCGCGCGCCGAGGCCGGCGACCACCAGGGCGCGGTGGCGGAATTCTCCGCCGCCCTGGCCTGCGACTCCCGCAACGGCCTCTACTATCTGGAGCGCGCCTACAGCTACCGCTGCCTCGGCTACACCTACCTCGCCATCGACGACTTCGAGCGCGCCGGCATCCATGGCGCCGGCTGGGCGGCGGCTCATAACGGCATGGGCATGGTGCGCCGGGAGAAGGGCGACCTGACCGGGGCGCTCTGCGACTTCGAGAACGCCATCCACCACGACGCGGGCTTTGCCGCGGCCTATTCCAACCGCGGGCTCTGCCACCTGGACCGCTACGACGACCTGAAAGCGGTGGCCGACTTCACCCGCGCCCTCGACCTGGGCGGCGAGCAGGTGGTGACGCTGTTTCACCGCGCCGCTGCCTACTATCGTCTGAAGCGCTACGCCGAGGCCGAGGCCGACCTGACCCGCGCCGTGGGCTTCGCGCCGGATGAGCCCTCGATCCTCAACCGGCGCGGCATCACGCGCGAGGCTCAGGGCAAGCTGACCGAGGCGCTGGAGGACTTCGATCGTACCATCGCCGCCGATCCGACCTTCGCCCCGGTCTACGCCAACCGGGCCCGCCTGCTGCAACGCCTGGAGGACTATCGCGGCGCCATCGAGGACTTCACCCGCGAGCTGGAGTTCGACCCGGGGTCCTGGCAGGCCCACGCCCGCCGCGGCCAGTGCTACAGCAAGCTGGGCCAGCTGCGCTACGCGGTGATCGACTTCAACGCGGCGCTGACCCGCGGCGAAGGGCGGGCCTCGCTGTTTCTGGAGCGGGCCCGCTGCTACGGCGAGATCAAGAACTACGCCAAGGCCATCGGCGACTGCGACCAGGCTCTGCAGCTGTCGCCGAACTGCGCGCGCGCTTACGCCGAGCGGGCCTCTTGGCGTGAGCGGCTGCGCGACCGGGCAGGCGCTTTGGCGGATCTGAACCGCGCCGTTGAGCTGGAGCCCGGCAACGGCAGCTATTTCCAGAAGCGCGGGCGTTTCCTGCTGCGCCAGGAGCGCTTCGAGGCGGCGCTGCCGGATTTCGAGCACGACGTGACGCTCAATCCGACCGAGCCCTGGGCCTACATGGGCCGCGGCGACTGCCGCGCGCGCATGGGCAATGGCCTGGGCGCGGCCGAGGACTACCGCCGCGCCGCCTCCCTCTTCAGCGAGCTGGGCGAGACCGATTCCCGGGGCACCGCCCTCCGGCGGATGGAGCAGGCCCTGGTTGCCTGACGAGGTCGCGTGAGGCGCGTGCCCTCAAGGGGCGCCTGCAACTTCTCACGCGAGCAAAAAGTTGCGGATGTACACAGGGGAGCCCCAGGGCTCCCCTTTTTTCCGGCCTCGGGAAACAATCAATACACTTTGCCCCGTGGCGCGAAAACAGGCTGAAACATTCGTCTGCCAGTTTGTCCATGGCGTGCGGTGCTGGGGCCGGGGCTCGGTCGGCATCAAGCTCCCGCGGCGGTTCATGCGGCGACTCCGTCGCAGAAGCTTGAGGCAGTGGCCTCTGGTTCCGGTAACCCGCACTGCACGCACCCCATCCAACTCAGTCCATCCACCAGTGTGCCGTTCCACGCCGACATGAAGGCAAGTAGCGAGCCATGACCGAAAAATCGAAGAAGTGTAAGAAACAGCAGGACGCTGCAGCGAAGCTGACGCTGCGCCGCGCCACGCCGGCGGACATCCCCGCCATCGACGCGATGCACTTCCTGTCCGTGCATGGCCTCGGTTCGGCCGACTACAGCCCGGCCGAACTGGAAGCCTTCATCACCCACGGCACCTACGACCAGTCGATGGTCTATGGCGGCACCTATTATCTGATCGAGGACCGCGGCCAGGTCGTCGCCAGCGGTGGCTGGGCGCAGCACTTGCCGGTCTCGGAGGCCGCCGGCGCCGGCATCGACGAACAGACCTCGATCCTCTCGGCGACCTCGGCGAAGATCCGTTCCGTCTTCGTGCATCCCAAGTACGCCCGCCGCGGCCTGGGCTCGCGGCTGGTGCACCACGCGGAGGAAGAGGCGCAGGCCGCCGGCTTCCGCCTGCTGGAGCTTTGGGCGAGCCTCACCGGCGTGCCGCTCTACCGCAGGCTCGGCTACCAGCAGATCCGCCGGCTGTCCATTCCGGGCGGCAACGGCACCGAGGTGCCCGCGGTCCATATGGCCAAGCTGATCGCCCTCGACACCAACGACGCCACCGCCGCCTGAGCCGCACAGCGCCGCCGGCCGCGGAGGTCGCTGGCCGCCAGGCCCGCCGCGGCAAACGACAAAGGCCGCGCACCCTCGGGTGGCGGCCTGGCGGCACATCCTTCGTCTTACGATCGGAAGCGGCTGCTGGCAGCCTGACTTCCCGGCCCGCCGTTGCGGGCGCTTCTTCCGGGGCCTGAGCGGGCGCTCCTCAAGCGGACACGCCCCTCGGTTCCCCTCTCCGACCAGGGGGCCGGAAAGGCTCTAGAAGCCTTCGCGCTCCATGCGCTTGCGCAGCAGCTTGCGATAGCGGCGCACGGCTTCGGCCCGCTCCCGCTTCTTGCGGGCGGAGGGCTTCTCAAAGTTGCGGCGCAGCTTCATTTCCCGGAAGACACCCTCGCGCTGCAGCTTCTTCTTCAGCGCGCGGAGGGCTTGATCGACGTTGTTGTCTCGAACCTGAACTTGCACAGACGCTCTGCGCTCCTTTCTTAAGCCGTGAAAGCCTGTCTCCCGACAGACCTTCGGGCCGGATTGCTCAACAATAAGGGCAAAAAAATCATTTCCGCGGCACAGCTGCCGCAGAGACAGGGGCGTTGGTATCACAGGGTTTGGGAAAAAGGAAGGGGTTTCTAAGGGTTTTTCCCCGCCTCAGAGGGCCTCACGCGGCCTCTCCGGGCCCCGCAGCGGCCGGGCTGCGGCGTGATCGGAAAATATTCCTTTTTGCCCCGGAAAGCGCGGCCGGTCCCCGGGGCTGGACGGGCCCCGGGGCGCCCGAGTCGCCCGCCCTAGACGTCCACCCGGCGCCTTTACCCGGCCGCGGGGGCGGGCCATATTGACTCCATGGCCATTCTGAAGATCGCCCGCATGGGCCATCCGGTGCTGCGCCAGAAGGCGGCCCCGGTGGCCGACCCGAGCGCGCCGGAGATCACGGCGCTGGTGCGCGACATGCTGGAAACCATGGATGACGCCGGCGGCACGGGACTGGCGGCGCCGCAGGTGCATGTGCCGCTGCGGGTCGTGGTGTTCTTCGTGTCCGGCCGCCGCGCGGCGGCGGAGGAGGGCTCCGGGGCCGGCCGGGAGGACGTGCCGCTGACGGTGCTCATCAACCCGGTCATCGAACCGCTGACCGACGAACTGGCCCTGGGGCCGGAGGCCTGCCTCTCGGTTCCCGGCCTGGTCGGCCAGGTGCCCCGGGTAACGCGGATCCGCTATCGCGGCCTCTCCCTGGAAGGCGCTCCCATCGAGCGCGAGGCCGCGGGATTCCATGCCCGCGTCGTGCAGCACGAGTGCGACCACCTGGACGGCATCCTTTATCCGCAGCGCATGACCGACCTCTCGCTGCTGGCCTTCACCAGCGAGGCCGGCCGAGAGCCGCTGGATGGCGGGGCGGAAGAGGCGGGCCGCCTGGCAGAGGAAAGGGCAGAGAGCCATGGCTGAAGCGCAGGAGCGCGAAACCCCGATCGACGACGCGGTGGCCGAGAAGCTGGCGCGCCAGCGCCGCAGCCTGCTGGACGCGGCCTTGCGGCACGTTCCCTTCGACGGCTGGACCTGGACGGCGCTCGACGCCGGGGCCCGCGACCTGGGCCTGGACGCGGGCGAGGCGCAGCGCCTCTTCCCCGGCGGCCCGCTGGAGTTGATCCGCGCCTTCAGCAGCGAGGCCGACCGCCAGTTGCTGGAGACGCTGGAAGGCCTCGACCTGGACGCCATGAAGGTGCGCGAGAAAATCGCCGCCGGCGTGCGCGTCCGCCTGGAGGCCGTCGCCGCCCACCGGGAGGCGGTACGCAGCGGCCTCAACTTTTTCGCCCTGCCGCAAAACGCGGCGGCGGGCCTCGCCTGTCTCTACCGCACGGTGGACGCCATCTGGTACGCCGCCGGTGACAAGGCGACGGACTACAACTTCTACAGCAAGCGCGCGCTCCTGGGCGCGGTCTACTCTTCCACGCTGCTGTTCTGGCTGAACGACAAGTCGGAGGACTATGCGGCGACCTGGGCCTTTCTCGACCGCCGCATTTCCGAGGTGCTGCAGGTGGCCGGGCGTCTGGGCAAGGGGGTGGGCGCGGTCCTCAACCTGCCCGAGCGTTTCGTCGGCGCCATGACCGCCAGCAGACAGCCCGGCCGGCAGTCCGGGCCGCGGCGCAGCGCGCGACGCTGATGCGGGAGGCGGCGGCCTAGTTGCCGGAGCCTTCCGTGCCGGCCTTGTAGACCCGCCCGGCTAAGAGCGTGAAGTCGCGCTCTATGTTCTCGTAGCATTCCAGCGACAGCGCCATGTTGGCGGTCTTCCCGTCGTCCGAAAGCGGCAGGAAGCAGACGTCGTACTCGGCGACGATGTCCGGGGAGAGGCTCCACTTGATGCGGGTGATGACCGGCGACTTCGTCTCGCAGGCGACCTGGTAACACTCCTCGAAAGGGCCTTCGAAGTTCGGCAGGGCGATTTCGTCAAGGTATTTGCCGGTGAACTCGAAGCCGGTCATCTCGACGATGCGGGTGCCGACCAGACGGTACTTGACCCGGAATGGGCCATATTCGATGTCGACGATCAGCAGGTTGGGCATCAGCCGCGGGATTTCCACGGGGTCGATGTCGGCCCGGCGCGGGATGCCGCCTTCGGGACACTTGCTTTGCCAATATCTGAAAAGCGCGCGGATGGCGGCGCTTTCTATCTCGTCCTCATGGGTAATGCGTTTCATCAATATGGCATTGTCTCGCGATGGTCGGCCCTCTCCACCTTCGGTTTCCCGATCTTGCATGATAGCCAACGTGGTTGGGGCTGTCCTCCCCCCCGACGCGCCGCCGGCAATCTACTTGACGGGGTTCCTTGTAGCGGGCGCCGCCGCCGGTTTGCCGGCGAACTTGTAGGCGCGCCTGACGGTGGCGTAGCACTCGATCGCCACGGCTTTGTTCACCGTCTCGCCGTCGTCGGACAGGGGCAGGATGCAGATGTCGTATTCCTCGATCGTGTCTTCGGCCAGATGCCACCTGATCCGTTGCAGCACCGGCAGACGGCTTTCGCAGGCGGCCTGATAGCATTCCTGGAACGGCCCTTCGTCGTTCGGCAGGGCGATCTCATCCAGGTACTTGCCGGTGAACTCATAGCCCGTCATCTGCACCACCTTGGTCCCCACCAGGCGGTATCTGACGCGGAAGGGGTCGTGCTCGATGTCGGTGATCATGATGTTCGGCATAAGGCTCGGGATGTCCACCGGGTCGATGTCGGCGCGCCGGGGAATGCGCCCGTCAACACACTTGCTGCGCCAGTAGAGGAACAGCTGGCGGATCGCGGCGCTCTCGATCTGGTCGGCCTGGGTGATGCACTGCATGGGGCGTCATTCCCTCGCCAAGCGGTGGCCCTTTCGGGCCGGCGCTGTTGCTACCGCTTCAGGGCAGGTATTGCTTTTCAAGCTTCGCATAGCACTCCACCGCTATCGCCCGCGTGGCGATCCGCCCGTCGTCGTCCGGAGGCATTGCGGAAAAGTCGTAATTGCCCGTGGTCTCCTCGTCGAAGCGCCACAGGATGCGGGTCGGCACCGGGATCATCCGCAAGCTTGCAGTACGATAGCACTCTGCGAAATCTCCTTCGACGTCCCTGGCGACGATCTCGTCCAGATAACACCCGCTAAACTAGTACCCCGTGACCTCCACGATGCGGGTGCCGACCAGGCGGACCTTCACCCGGAAAGGGTCCTGCTCGAAGTCAACAATAAGGATGTTCGGCAGGATCGGGAAAATTTCGCCGGGATCGATATCGTTGCGTTTTGGGATCGCGCCGGGACCGCACTTGCTGTGCCAGTAGCCGAAGCGTTGGCGGATGATCTCGCTGTCGGTCTGGGCGGCATCAGTGAAGCTTTGCATGCGACCTCAGACGGCTGGACTACCGGCAAGGGAATCCCGGGTGAGGAAACAGAATTCCACGCTTCGTCCGCTCAGTCCAACTCTTGCACGAGGCGGGCGCCGCTGGTTCCCGTGCTGTTGGCGGCCGGCCGAAAGGGGCCGCCGGCAGCGACCCGGCTGTCGGATAGTGGTCCTACGGGGGCAAGTTCGTCCTGCAGTTGCCATGCTATGGAATCACTGGCAAAACAATCCATGTCTAAACGAAACACTGCGATTTATTCCGATTTTGGTATCGTTAAGTTCCGCTGCGATAGTGTTGGATGGCGCGACGCCCCGAGGGCAATTCCGGGTATTTCCATGGTATCCAGGTGAATTGATTACTGACCATCTATTAGAGTCTGAAATTGAGATGCGGCCGTCGCGATGGCGTGCCAGGGACCGGTTCTTGAAGCGACTTGCGGCGTTCCTTGCCGCGATCGTGGTTTTACTATCAAGTTGTGTGCTTTTGGTTGGCTGGGGGCTCGACGTCGCCCTCCTGCGCAGTTTCCTGCCCGGGCTGCCGGGGATGGCCATGAGCACGGCGCTCGGGCTGCTGGCTTGCGGCCTCTGCCTCCTGCAGGCCTTGGCGGACAACCGGGCCGCCAGGCGATCCGGCTGCCACTTCGTGGCCATGGCCGCCCTGGCGCTGGCGCTGGTGAACCTGGCGCTGCTCGCGCTGGAGCCAGGACGCGGCATTGATCAGCTCTTCTTCACCTTTTCCGACGAGCGCGCCGCGATCCACATGGCGCCCGCGACGTCCATTTGCCTGGCCATCGCTGCCAGCGCCTTGCTGGTGCGCCGCCGCCGCGCGGTCTTCTTAAACGGTGAACTCTACGGCCTGCTGACGGGAATCGGCCTCTTCATCACGCTGCTGGCCCTGACCGGCTATGTGTTCGACAGCCAGGCCCTCTTCGAGATCCTGGCCTTTTCGGCCATGGCGCTGCATACCGCCGCCGCCTTCTTCCTGCTGTTCCTGGCTCTCCTGCTGTCACGGCCGGCGTGGGGGTGGATGAGCATCCTCGTCGGTCCGGGCCCCGGCAGCGCGATGCTGCGGCGCACCCTGCCGTTTGCGGTGCTCGGCCCCTTCGTCTTCTGCTGGCTGGCGCTGGTCGCGGTCGAGGGCGGCTTCATCAATGCCAACTTCCGGCTCAGCATCATGGCGATCACCGGTGCCGGTTGCCTGGTCATCCTGTTGCTGTGGACCGCCTGGCGCGAGAACGCAGATGCCAAGTTGCTGCTCAAGTCCAACGACGAACTGCGCCGCGCGCTCAGCGATCGCGAGATCCTGCTGAGAGAGGTCTATCACCGCGTAAAGAACAATCTGCAGTTCATCGACGCCATGCTGGCGCTGGAGGCGATGGACGGCGACGACAGCTCCCTGGAAGAGCGCCTCTCCGGCATTCGCACCCGCGTGCATGCGCTGAGCCTCGTCCACCAGCACCTCATTGGCGCGCGCGACCTGGCGACGGTGAACCTGCGCGGCTTCCTGGAAGATCTGTGCAGCTACCAGGCCCGGGGTGCCGGGCTCGACGCGCGGGGCGTGCGCATCGAAACCGCCATCTCCTCGGTGCCGCTCCATCTGGAACGCGCCATTCCCATCGGCCTGGTAATCACCGAACTTGTGTCCAACGCCGCCAAGCACGCCTTTCCGGACGGCCGGGCGGGCGTGATTTCCATCGTCGCCGAGCGCGAGGGAGAGGACCTGCTGCGGCTCTCGGTCAGCGACGACGGGGTTGGCCGTTCCGGCGCGCAAGGCGGCCAGAACGACGGCGGACGCGAAGGGGTCGGCGGCATGATCTTACGTTCCCTGGCCTCCCAGCTGGGCGCCGAAATCCAAACCACTTCCAAGGACGGTTTTGGGGTAATTTTGACGATCCCCCTGGCATCGGATTGAGGAACTTGATGGAAGTTGCACCCAAGGTTCTTATCGTCGAGGACGAACGTATGATCGCCGAGTACTTCAAGGTGCTCGTCGAGTCTCTGGGTTACGACGTCTGCGGGATCGCCAAGTCGGCGGACGAAGCTGTCCGCCTGGCCCGCGAGGAGGATCCGGCGATGGTCTTCATGGACGTGCGCCTTGTGGGCGCCAAGGACGGCGTGGATGCAGCCAACGAGATTTGCCGGTTCAAGTCCGTGCCCACGGTCTATGTGACCGGCTCGAACGAGCAGGAAACCATCGACCGCATCAAGACCGACCATCCCGCCGACATTCTCATCAAGCCGGTCCTGGCCGAACAGATCGAAGACGCCCTCATCCGCTTCTGCCCGCGCCCCTGAGCGCCGGGCCGGCGGTCCGTCAGCGGCGGATCAGCCGGGTAACGTGGCCCATCTTGCGCCCGGGCCGGGCCGAGGCCTTGCCGTAGAGGTGCAGCTTGTTGCCGGGGTCGCCAAGGATCTTCTTCCAGTCGTCGATCTCGTCGCCCAGCAGGTTTTTCATCACCGCATCGCACAGCCGTTCGGTCGATCCGAGGGGTAGCCCCGCGACGGCGCGCACGAACTGCTCGAACTGCGAGGTCACGCAGGCGTCGATGGTCCAGTGGCCCGAGTTGTGCGGGCGCGGCGCCATTTCGTTGACCAGCACCTTGTTGTCATGGGTGACGAACATCTCCACCGCCAGCAGGCCGACCAGTTCCATCTCCTGCGCCAGGTGGCGGGCGATGGCCTCGGCGCGGTCGGAGATTTCGTCGGGCAGGTTGGCCGGCGCGATGGTCTCATCCAGGATGTGGTTCTTGTGGCGGTTTTCCACGGGCACATAGGCGCGCGTCGTGCCGTTGGCGCCACGCGCGACGATGACCGAGATCTCCATGCGGAACTCGACGACGGCCTCGACGATGCCGATGGCCTGGGCGGCATGGCCGCGCATGGCGTTCCAGGCTTCGCCCAGGTCGCTGTCCGCGGTGATGCGGACCTGGCCCTTGCCGTCGTAGCCCAGCTCGGCGCTCTTCAGGATGCAGGGGGTGCCGATCTCGTTGACCGCCTGCTGCAGGCTGTCCACGTCCTCGGCCGGGCGGTAGTCCGCGGTGGGCACGGAGGCGCCGTGGCAGAACTCCTTCTCGCGCAGCCGGTGCTGGCAGATCGACAGCACCTTGGCGCTGGGCCTGAGCGGCACCAGCTTCTCCAGCACCTCAACCGTGGCCAGGGGAATGTTCTCGAACTCGAAGGTGACCACGTCGACTGCCGCGGCGAAGCGCGCCAGGGCGGCTTCGTCGTCGTAGGCCGCCACCGTGGCGGCATCGCAGACCTGGTTGGCCGGCCCGTCGGCTTCGGGGCCGTAGGCATGGCAGCGGTAGCCCAGGCGCGCGGCGGCCAGCGCCGCCATACGGCCGAGCTGGCCGTTGCCGAGAATGCCGAGGGTGGCGCCGGGGGCCAGGGGGCCGCTCAGATCAGGCACAGGGTGATCGGGCAAGGTCGCTTCCCCCGGTCAGCCGTCGTCGGAGGGATGCTCGGCCACGGCCTCGGTCTGCCGGGCCCGCCACTCGTCCAGCGCCGCGGCGATCCTGGGGTCGTTCAGCGCCAGCACGGCGGCGGCCAGCAGGGCGGCGTTCATCGCCCCGGCTTTGCCGATGGCCAGGGTGCCGACCGGCACGCCGCCGGGCATCTGCACGATGGAGAGCAGCGAATCCTGGCCCTTCAGCGACTTGCTTTCGATGGGCACGCCGAAGACCGGCAGCGGTGTCATGGAGGCCGCCATGCCCGGCAGGTGGGCGGCGCCGCCGGCCCCGGCGATAACCACCTTCAGGCCGCGCTCGCGCGCGCCGCTGGCGTAGTCGTAGAGCCGCTGGGGCGTGCGGTGGGCCGAGACGATGCGCGCCTCATAGGCGACACCCAGCGTTTCCAGGACCTCGGCGGCGTGCTTCATGGTCGGCCAGTCGGACTGGCTGCCCATGATGATGCCGACCTGGGGCGTTGCTTCCGCCATCTCTTGTTCCGTTTCCTGCAGCCTTGGGGGCGTTCCCGAAAAAGGGGCGCATTATCCGGACTAGCCCCTCCGCACGCAAGCGGGGCGCAGGCAGGGCCGCGTCCGGGGGGAGGGCGGGACCTGAAGGGCGCGGAAAAGGGCGGTTTTCCGGGCTTTGGCGCTGGCCCACGGCGGTTCCCCGGTTCCGGCGCCGCAAGGAAGCGTTTACCCTCCCGCACTAAGCTTCGTGCTAGATTCGGGGCGTCGCCGGGGGTTCACCGGGCGGAGCGGCCGCTGGGCAAGTGACGGAAGCCAGGATGAAGGTAAGCAAGACAGGTGGGGCCACCCCCGTGACCGGCGGCAGCGCGGTCAGGGCCGAGACCGCCTACCGCAACGCGGCCCAGCCCCAGCCGGTGCCGCGGGCCGAAGACGTGGCGACCGTGATGGGGATCCCCGAATCGGAGCTGACGCCGAAGGTCCGCAAGGCCCTGCAGGAGCTCATGGCGGAGGTCTATTCCCTGCGCCAGGATCTGGAGGAGGCGCGCCAGCGGGTCGGCTACCTGGAGCAGCTGGCCGACCAGGATTCCCTGGCCCCGGTGCTGAACCGCCGGGCCTTCGTGCGCGAACTGGGCCGCATGGCGGCCTTCGAGGAACGCTATGGCGCGGCCGGCGCGGTCCTCTATTTCGACGTCAACGACCTGAAGGTCATCAACGACACCCACGGCCATGCCGCCGGTGACGCGGTGCTGAAGCGGATTTGCGAGGTGCTGCTGCGTGACACCCGCGCCTCCGACGTGGTCGGGCGTCTGGGCGGCGACGAGTTCGGCGTCATCCTGGCCCAGTCGGGCCTCGACGTCGCCGCCGACAAGGCGGACCGGCTGGCCGCGGCCATCGCCGCCGAGGAGGTGGTCTGGGAGGGCGAGCCCCTGCGCGTCAGCGTCGCCTACGGCGCCCACGCGCTGAGCGGCGGCCAGCAGGCCGACGACGCCCTCAAGGCGGCGGACCGGGCGATGTACGCGAACAAGCGCGGCGGCCGCGGGGAACCCTGAGCGGATCCCTTGCCCCGGGGCCATGAGGCCCCGGCGATAATACCCCCGGCGATAATACCCTAGGCGATGATGTCGGGCAGGAGCGCGTCTTCCAGCTTCAGAATCTGATCTTTCAGCGCCAGCTTGCGCTTTTTGAGGCGCTGCAGCTGAAGCTGGTCGAAAGGCCGGGTTTCCACTAGATGGCTGATCACGTCGTCGAGGTCGCGGTGCTCTGACTTCAGCTCCGCCAGCCTGCGACGCATCTGCTCAAAATCGGGTTGGTCCATTGCGCTCTGGAACGGTTCTCGAGGTGCGCCAGTATACTCTTTTGGCGCCCGGGGTGGGAGTCCTGCGCGGCTTCTTTCCACAAAGCCGCGGTTCTTGGAGCCCGCGCCGGGCTGCCGCGGGCGGGGTCTCGCCCGGCAGGACGGTTCAATCTGACTTAAAAGGACTCTAAAGTCTCCCGGAGAGGACTTTTTTCGCGCGGAAGGTGACGGGGGACCATGGTTGCAGTCAAACCCACAGGGCATAAACGCATCGGGGTACTGACCAGCGGCGGCGACTGCGCCGGCCTCAACGCGATCCTGCGGGCGGTGGTCCTGCGCGCGGTCGGGCACTACGGCTGGCAGGTGGTCGGCATCCGCAACGGCACAGCCGGCCTGCTGGCGCGGCCGGTGGAGGCGCAGACCCTGGAACTGGGACTCGATCTCTTCGACGGCAGCCTGCTGCGCCGTGGCGGCACCATCCTGGGCACCACCAACAAGGGCAATCCCTTCGACTACCCGCTGCCCGACGGCAGCCGCGTCAACCGGGCCGGCGAGGTTATCGAGGGCTACCGCGAGCTGGACCTCGACGCCCTGATCGGCATCGGCGGCGACGGCAGCCAGGCGATCCTGCGGCGCCTGGCCCAGGAGGGCGGCATCGACCTGGTCACCGTGCCCAAGACCATCGACAACGATCTGGGCCACACGGAGTTGTCCATCGGCTATTCCACCGCGGTGAAGGTGGCGACCGACGCCCTGGACCAGCTGCAGCCGACGGCGGCCAGCCACTCACGGGTCATGGTGCTGGAGGTCATGGGCCGCGACGCCGGCCACATCGCCATAGCCGCCGGCATCGCCGGCGGCGCCGACGTCATCCTGATCCCGGAAATTCCCTATACCGTGACCGGCATCGCCGCCAAACTGGAGCAGATCCGCCAGGGCGGGCGCAACTTCGCCCTGGTGGTGGTGGCCGAGGCGGTGAAGACCGAGGAAGGTGAACTGGTGAAGCAGACACAGGCGAGCGGCGCGCAGACCTACGGCGGTGTCGGCCACTACCTGGCCGCGCGCATCGCCGAGGAGACGGGCGCGGAGACCCGGGTGACCGTGCTGGGCCACCTGCAGCGCGGCGGCATGCCGACCGACCGCGACCGGCTCATGGCCTCCATTTTCGGCGTCCACGCGGTGGACCTCATCGCCGAGGGCAAGTTCGACCGCATGGTGGCCTGGAGCGGCCGCCAGGTTGTCGACATCCCCATCGCCGAGGCCATCGCCGGCTACAAGGCCGTCGATCTGGACGGACCGCTGGTGCACACCGCCCGCGGGCTGGGCACCTATCTCGGGGAGTTCTCGCCATGACGCAGAGGGAGGCTGTCACCGCACCGGACAAGACGCCTTTCTGGCTCTTTTCCGGCAGCGTCTACGGACGGCCCGGCGTGGCCGAGGCCTGCCTCGATCTGCAGGACCGCCACGGCCTGGACGTGAACCTGCTGCTGTTCTGCGCCTGGGCGGGCACCCGCGGCCGGCGGCTCGACAACGCCGACCTGGGGCTGCTGCGCTCGGCCTCGCGGCCCTGGCACGACGAGGTGGTGGCGCCGCTGCGCGCGGCGCGGCGCTGGCTGAAGCAGCAGGTCGTCGTGCCCGACGACCTGGGCGAGGCCTTCCGCGAGGAGGTCAAGGGCCTGGAGCTGCAGGCCGAGATGCTGGAGCAGCTGGTGCTCTACCAGGAACTGGAGGTGCCGGAAGGCGCGGGCGACGCCGAGGCCGTCGCCGCCAACCTGCGGCTCTATCTCACGCGCTTCAAGCCGCTGCCCACCGACGACGACCTCGCCGATCTCGCGGCCATCCTGCACGGCGCCTGCCCTGAGGTGGCCCCGGTGCACGCGATCCGCATCCTCGAAGACTGAAAATTCAGTCCTGGCGAAAGTACATGAAGAGCAGGGGAGCCCAGAGGACAAGGGTGGCCAGGAAGGTGACGCCAAAGGGTACGATGGGCTTCAACAGATAAGGCGCAAGCGCGATAGAGCAGAGGCAGGCGAGCGCGAAGACAAGGCCGTAGGTGAAGGGCCGCTCTTGTCGCTTCCGGCCCATCCACCAGAATATTCGCTGATAGAAGCTGTAGATCTGGGATAGGGCGTACATGGTTGGCGCTTACCCTCAGCCCCTGAGCGGGCGCACCTTGCCCGACTCCTCGCCCCAGCGTTTCACTTTGCCGGCCTCGAGCCCGAAGAGGTCGAGCACGCGGCCCACCGTGTGGTCGACCATCTCGTCGAGCGACTCCGGCTTGGCGTAGAAGCCGGGCACCGGCGGGGCGATGACCGCGCCCATTTCCGAGAGCGCCAGCAGGGAGCGCAGGTGGCCCGTGTGCAGTGGCGTTTCGCGCAGCATCAGCACCAGGCGGCGGCGCTCCTTCAACACCACGTCGGCAGCGCGGGTCAACAGGTTGGAGGTGACGCCGGTGGCGATCTCCGACATGGAGCGAATCGAGCAGGGGGCGATCACCATGCCGAGCGTCTGGAAGGAGCCGCTGGCGATCGCCGCGCCCACGTCGCCCACCGGGTAGACCACGTCGGCCAGGGCCTTGACCTGGGCGACCTTGAGGTCGGTTTCATAGGCCAGGGTGGTTTCCGCCGCCTTGGAGAGCACCAGGTGGCTCTCAACCGGCAGATCGCGCAGGATTTCCAGCATCCGCACGCCATATCGCACGCCGCTTGCCCCCGTAATTCCGACGATCAGCCGTTGATTTTGCGTCACAATTTTAACCCGGATCCGTGCAATTTCAGGGCGTCACGTAATTGCAAAAAAATGCGTCCTAGGCTAGCATATGGAGGTACCCAAGGCTCATTGGAGGTTCCGAATGCCAGCAGATGAGCGTATCGCGTCATTGCGCACCAAGCATGCGGCCATCGAAAACGCAATTGACGACGAAGAGCACCGGCCGCATCCCGATGATCTCCGCATCATTGAACTTAAACGTGAAAAGCTCCGCATCAAGGACGAAATAGCGGGGCATCTAGACCACGCCTAGCAAAACTCCCAAGCAAAGCCTCAGTCTCAGGCGCTGACCAATCAGCCGCCAGGCAGGCTCGTGCCGGGGGAGATGTCCCCAAAGGAGTAAAGCTAGGACCAAGCGTCGGCACGACGAGAAGACAAGCAGGCATTTGACGCTTTTACCCGCGTCCCCCGCCCTCCGTTTCAGGAGGTGCCGAGGGGCGCGGTTTTGTTTCTGGGATGATTGACCTCGTGCTTCGAGACGCCCGCTCCTCAACATGAGGTCGGTTCTCCAGCCTCACCCTGAGGAGCGGTCCGAAGGATCGCGTCTCGAAGGGTGTGATCGAGGACTACAGCCCCTTCGCCTCTTCGCGCAGAACGAATTTCTGGATCTTGCCGGTGGAGGTCTTGGGCAGGGGGCCGAAGACCACGGTCTTGGGCGCCTTGAAGTGGGCCAGGTGGTCGCGGCAGAATTCGATGATCTCCGCCTCCTCGGCGCTCGCGCCCGGCTTCAGCTCGATGAAGGCGCAAGGGGTCTCGCCCCACTTGTCGTCGGGCCGGGCGACGACCGCCGCGCCGGCGACGGCCGGGTGGCGGTAGAGCGCGTCCTCGATCTCGATGGAGGAGATGTTCTCGCCGCCGGAGATGATGATGTCCTTGGAGCGGTCCTTCAGCTCGATGTAGCCGTCGGGATGCCACACGGCGAGGTCGCCGGTGTGGAACCAGCCGCCCTTGAAGGCCTTGTCCGTCGCGCTCTCGTTCTTCAGATAGCCCTTCATCACCACGTTGCCGCGCATGAAGACCTCGCCCAGGGTCTCGCCGTCGCGCGGCACCGGTTCCAGCGTTTCGGCGTCTGCGACCATGAGGCCTTCCAGCGCCGGATAGTTCACGCCCTGGCGCGCCTTCATCGCCGCCTGCTGATCGATGTCCAGGCCGTCCCACTCGCTGTGCCAGGCGCAGACCACGGCAGGGCCGTAGACTTCGGTCAGGCCGTAGACGTGGGTGACCTCGATGCCCGCGTCCTGCATGGCGGCCAGCACCGCGGCCGGCGGCGGCGCGGCGGCGGTCATGAACTTTGCCTGCTGATCGAAGTCGCGGCGCTCTTCCTCAGGGGCATTCAGGATCATCTGCATGACGATGGGCGCGCCGCACATATGGGTCACGCCGTGGTCGGCCAGGGCGTCGTAGATCGCCGCGGCGCGCACGTGGCGCAGGCAGACGTGGGTGCCGGCCAGCGCGGTGATCGTCCAGGGAAAGCACCAGCCGTTGCAGTGGAACATCGGCAGCGTCCAGAGGTAGATCGGGTGCGGGCCCATGCCCCAGACCTGGATGTTGCCGATGGCGTTCAGGTAGGCGCCGCGGTGGTGATAGACCACGCCCTTGGGGTCGCCGGTGGTGCCGGAGGTGTAGAGCAGGGAGAGCGACTCCCATTCGTCGCCGGGCAGGGTCCAGGGAAAGTCGGGGTCGCCGGTGGCGAGGAAGCTCTCGTAGTCCGTCTCGCCCAGCAGCTCGCCGCCTTCTCCGAGCGGGTCGTCGATGTCGATCACCAGGATCTCGCGGCCAATCTCCGCCAGGGCCTCCTTGATGACGGGTGAGAACTCGCGGTCGGTGATCAGCACCTTGGCCTCGCCGTGGTTCAGCATGAAGGCGATGGTCGCGGCGTCGAGGCGCACGTTGAGGGCGTTCAGCACCGCGCCGGCGGCGGGCACGCCGAAGTGGGCCTCCAGGCAGGGCGGGGTGTTGGGCGCCATGATGGCCACGGTGTCGCCGCGCCCGATGCCGCGCTGCTGCAGCGCCGAGGCGAGGCGCCGGCTGCGCGCGTAGGCCTCCGCCCAGGTGTAGGTGAGATCGCCGTGGATGACCGCGCAGCGCTCTGGGTAGACCGCGGCCGCGCGCGGCAGGAAGCTCAGGGGGCTGAGCGCCAGGTGGTTGGCCGGCCCCTGGTCCAGGTTGTCTTCGAAGGGATTTACGCTGTTGCCCATAACCGCCGTCGCCCGCCCCATCCGCAGTGTTTTTCTTGTTCCCGCCCAGCCAGCAGAGGTAGCGCCTCGCCCTGAGCCGCGCAACTTTCTTCGCCGCTGCCGCGCCGGTTGCGCCTTGCCGGCCTGATCTAATCGTTTCGGCTAAAGGTTGTGTTTGTTTCTCCATTCTGAACCGTAAGTCAATAGACCCCTGATTCTTGGGCATTTTTTGTTAATTGCTTGGTGCTAAAGCTACGTATTCCTATTCAACAGGCCTGCGGCAGCTGGGACCCGCGGCGGGCGCAGGAGTGACCTTTCCCATGACCATAGCGACCGGTTTGAGTTTCCTTCGCGGGCAGAGCGTGAAGGCGAAGATTCTCGGCTGTTTCGTGACCCTGGCCGTGCTGACCGCGGTGACCGGCCTGATCGGCGGCTGGACCGCCAACAGCATCGGCCGCGAGGGTGTCGAGGTGGCCGAGCGGCTGGCGCCGCTGGGCGATGCCGCCATGGAGATCAAGCTGTCGGCCACCGAGGCCCACCTGATCTTCGAGGAGATCATGGCCGGGGACACCGGCGAAGATATCCAGGTGGTCTGGGATCTGCTCGACGAAGCGCGCTTCTACGCCAATGCCATCCTCAACGGCGGCGAGAACGACGAGGGCCGCTTCTACGCCAGCGAAGACCCGGTCGTGCGCGGCGACGTCACCAAGGTCCTGGAGAATCTCGACAGCTTTATCGCTGTGGCGGAGCAGCGTTACGCCTCGCTGAACGACAACCAGGGTGTCGGCAGCGACGCCGACGTGCGCTTCGACGAGCTCTACGACGGCCTGCTGGCCGGGATCGCCGAGGGCGCCGGCGACGGGTTCCTGAGCAACGTCGCCGAAGCGCAGCAGCTCGCCGGCGAGGCGCGCTTCCTGCTGGCCAACGGTCACCTGATGGTGGAAGAGGTAGTGGGCGGCGACGCCGGCGAGGATATCGTGGAGGCCACCGGCAATTTCGCCGAGGCCCAGGCGCGCATCGCCCAACTGGGCGAGACCTACCGCATGGCCGGTGCCTCGGAACTGCTGAGCGGCATTCAGGAGCTGAGCGACCTGGCACAGTCCCGCTACCAGTCCAGCCTTGACGTGTCCGGCGCCGGCAGCGAGGCCGACGAGATTTTCGATACCTCCTTCGAGACCCTGATCGCCACCGCCGACGCCGCAGAGGAGGCGATCCACGATGCCATGGAGCTGGGCGTGGAGAACCTGCGCGGCCACAGGAGCGACGGCGTCATCCTGATCATCATCGCCACGGTGGTCTCCTTCGTGGTGGCGGTGACCCTGGCGCTGGTCATGGGCCGCGGCATCTCCGTGCGCATCGGCCGTCTGGCCGGCGCCATGCTGAAGCTGGCCGAGGACGACTTCTCCGTCACCGTGCCCTTCGCCGCCGACAAGGACGAGATCGGCGCCATGGCCGGCACGGTCGAGGTCTTCAAGCAGAACGGCGTGAAGGCGAAGGAACTCGCGGCGGCACAGCAGCAGGAACAGGCCGCCAAGGAAGCGCGCGCCAGGCAGATCGAGGGCTTCTGCCAGAGCTTCGACCAGAAGGCCGCGGCGGTGCTGAAGGCCGTCACGACCTCCTGCGAGGAGATGCGCGCGGTCGCCCAGAAGATGAACCTGACGGCGGAAGAGACGGCTGATAACGCGAAGCTGGTCACCGGCGCGGCGGAGGAGGCGTCTTCCAACGTGCAGACCGCGGCCTCCGGCGCCGAGGAGCTGTCCGCCTCGATCGGCGAGATCTCGCGCCAGGTCGCCCAGTCCAACGACTACACCACCAAGGCGGTGGCGGAGACCGAGAACATCACCGGGCGGGTCAAGGGCCTGGACGATGCGGCGCAGAAGATCGGCGACGTCGTCGGCCTGATCCAGGACATCGCCGAGCAGACCAACCTGCTGGCCTTGAACGCCACCATCGAGGCGGCGCGCGCCGGCGAGGCGGGCAAGGGTTTTGCCGTGGTGGCCAGCGAGGTGAAGACCCTGGCGACCCAGACCGCCAAGGCGACCGAGGAGATCGGCCTGCAGATCGGCGGCATGCAGGACGCCACCGGCGGCGCAGTGACGGCCATCGACGGCATCCGCGGGATCATCGCCAGCATCAACGAGAACGCCTCGGCCATCGCCGCGGCGGTGGAGCAGCAGAACGCGGCCACCTCGGAGATCGCCCGCAACGTGCAGCAGGCCTCGGCCGGCACCAGCGACGTCTCCGCCAACATCGGCAACGTCAACCAGGGGGCGGCCCAGACCGGCGCCGCCGCGTCGCAGGTGCTGAGCGCCGCCGACGCCCTGACGGCCCAGGCCGACGAGCTGCAGCGCGAGGTGCAGGACTTCCTGGACTCCGTGCGCGCGGCCTAGGCGCGGGCCCAAGCTTCCGTTCTTCTCCTGCGCCGTCTCGGGCGGGCCCGGCCGGGCTTCTTCCCGAGGCGGCGCAACTTTCTTCGCGCTTCACCGCCGCGAACTTTCACGATTGGTCTTTTTTCGCCTCAACCGCAGGTTCGGGTTGATTTCCGACTCCGACCTGGCCTATACCCCGCCTCCCGGACGCACTCCCGCGCGCCGGACAACGCGAAACGGAAACCCGATGACCTTTATGGATCGTCACATAAGCCCCGACGAAAGGGCCAACACACACCGGGTCTAGAGCCCGCGGTTTCCGCGCGACTCCTGCCCCGGCGACAACGCAAGACGGAGGCAGGAACGAAATGAATTCAAGACAGACATAACGACGAACGGCATCCCTCGCGAGAGGATCAGGAGCCCTATTCGTTTGGTACTTGGCAGACCGCTCTATGGTCCGGGTTCTGTAGGCCCGGCCGGCGCGATCGGCGTTGGTAATGCGCCCTTCGTGTGTCGAGCAATAGGTACCTTAGCGGCCGAATTAGCTCAGCGGTGAGAGCACCGGATTGTCGATCCGGAGGTCGCGGGTTCGATTCCCGCATTCGGCGCCATGGATGTAGCTCAGAGGGTAAGAGCACTAGCTTTCAACGCTAGATGTCGCGGGTTCAACTCCCGCCATCACACTCAGCCTTTAACGCTGATCCGAAACGAAGGATGCCGGAAGAGCGCCAGGCCCCGCCTCGCGCTGCTGCGTGCCGCTTCGGCGGTGCGCCGCGGCAACGGGCAGGGGCCAGGCGGCGGCCTGCTTCCGCGCGTCCCCACCGCGCTCTCCGACGCTGTCCACAAGAGATTCCGGCACGCCCTTTCCGCATTTTCGGGAAGGGAACCCCGGGGTCCCGCGCGGGCGGGGGAGGGAGAGGGCCGGGGCCGTCCAGCAGCCGGCGTCGGGGCTCTTCCGGTGTTCCTCAACCGATATTTTTTAGGAGCATTTCCCGGCCCCCGAAACGGGGCGAAAAACATAAACAAGCAATGCTCCGATCCCTCGCGGGACAACGACAGAAGAAGAGAAGAGAGAAAGAAGAAGAAAGGAACAGACCGATGGTTTTCAAGACCGAGAAGATCGCGGACTACGAGCTCGGTCTCCTCTACCGGGACCGGGCCTTCCAGAAGGTGCTGGCGCCGGGCGTGTACCGCTTCCTGCCGGGCCGGGCGGAGATCGAGGTCGTGAAGCTCGACCTGCGGGCCCTGCCGGTTCGCGACGCGGCCCTGGCGGCGCTCTACCTGACCCACCCCCGGGTGGTCGAGGAGCACTTCCTCGTCGCCGACATGGGGGATGGCGATCTGGGCATCGTCTATGCCGACGGCAAGCTGGCGGGCCTGGTGGCGCCGCGTAGCGTGGCGTTCTACGCCAAGGCGCTGCGGCAGGTGAAGCTGGAGGTGGTCGACGCGGCCGCCGCTTTCGAGCTGCCGGAGCGGCTGGTCGGCCCTTTGGCGCGGCTGGGCGCGAAGGACCTGGTGGCGGTGGTTGAGGTGGTCTCCGACCACGTCGGTCTGCTCTACCTGGACGGCGTGCTGCAGAAGCAGCTGAAGCCGGGCCGCTACGCCTTCGTGAAGGCGTTGCACCGGATCGACGTGGCCTCCTTCGATCTGCGGCTGCAGACCCTGGAGGTGACCGGCCAGGAGTTGCTGACCAAGGACCGGGTCGGCCTGCGTGCCAACCTGACCGCCGTCTTCCGGATCGTCGATCCGCTGAAGGCGGTCGCCCTGACCAGCGACCTGAAGGACTTCCTTTACAAGGAGCTTCAGTTCGCGCTGCGGCAGGTCATCGGCACCCGGACCCTGGAGCAGGTGCTCGGCGACAAGCTGGGCATCAACCAGGCGATCGAGGCGCTGGTGCTGCCCAAGCTGGGTGACGCGGGCCTTGCGGTACCCTCCGTCGGTGTGAAGGACATCATCCTGCCCGGAGACGTGCGGGAGCTGATGAACCGGGTCATCGAGGCGGAGAAGACCGCCCAGGCCAACGTCATCAAGCGGCGTGAGGAGACCGCGGCCACGCGGTCCCTGCTGAACACCGCCAAGCTGATGGAGGACAACCCCATCCTCCTGCGGCTGAAGGAGCTCGAGGCGCTTGAGAAGGTGTCGGAGAAGTTCGGCAACGTCGTCGTGACCAACGGTATCGACGGCGTTCTAGAGGATCTGGTGCGGATCCGGCCCAAGCGTGCGTAAGCACGCGAAGGCCGGCTGAGCCCGGACTGCCGGCGGGGCCGGACCCATCGAACGAACGGTGGGTCCGGCCCCGTTTTTTTATCCCTCTCCCCATTCCTGCGTTCCCCTCCCCCTTGATGGGGGAGGGTCAGGGTGGGGGTGGGGCGGCGGACTCGCGGGCCCGCCTCGCCCTTTGTCAGGCCCAGGTCAGCACGAAGAGGCCGGCGAAGACCAGCGGCACCAGGCTCAGCGCGGCGACGATCAGCACCGGGTAGCCGAAGACGGCGACGCCGGCGGCCAGCAGCAGGAAGCAGTTGAAGGCGAAGAAGGCCTTGGCGCTGGCACGGCCGTTGGCCGCGTCCTTCACCAGCCAGCCGACGAGCGGCACGGCGTAGAGCGCGCGCAAGGCGCCGCCGCCCAGGGCCGCCAGGCCCGCGCCGCGCGGCCGGCTGTCGGCGGCGGCCTTCGCGCGCAGGCGGTGGCGGTCCTGCGTCCGCGCCTTCTCGCCGAAGCGGATGGCGAAGAAGATCAGCGCGCCGACGACCGGCGGCAGCGCCAGCAGGGCCGGTTGCAATCCTTCGGCAGCCAGCAAGGGCACGCTGGCCAGGCTGCCGCCCAGGGAGATCCAGGGCAGAGCAGCAATGGTGAGGCGCACGGCCGGGTTCCGCGGCCGCTCGAACTCGCAGGCGCCGCTCATGGAGTTGGCGAGGAAGCCCAGGTTCACCAGGAAGAACCAGGCCAGCAGCGGCAGGCAGACGGCGGTCAGCGCCGCCACCAGCGGCAGGTCCAGGTTGCGGGTCGAGCCCGGCAGGATGGTCAGGTCCAGGCCCAGCCACACCGCGAAGGGCAGCAGCATGAAGAGGCCGACAACGTAGGGAAGATGACGCATAGGTAAGGGGTCCAGCCTTGCAGTTGGGGGGATCGGTTTTTGTTGTTCTGATTTGCCAGTCAGGTGCCCCGGATATAGGGCAGGCCCCCCGCGCGATCGACTTGCAGAAGTGTCGCAGGGCGTTTTGCCGCACTGCGGTAAGTTGCCGCAGTAGTGCGATTTTTCCCCGTCGCTCCGCCTAGCGTCCGCCCTTGATCTCGCGCTCGTAGATGATGGCGCCGCTGTTTTTGGCCACGGCATCGTAGAGCCGCCGCGCCGTCGCGTTGTCGCCTTGCGTCTGCCAGTAGACGCGCTTGGCGCCCGCCGCCATGGCCGCGTCGCAGACCGCCTCGATCAGCGCCCGCCCGACGCCTTGCCCGCGCGCCGCCTCGGCGGTGAAGAGGTCCTCCAGGTAGCACAGCGAGCCCAGGACATTGGTGCTCAGGTGATAGAGGTAGTGGGTGAAGCCCAGCAGCCTGCCGTCCGCCGCTTCCGCCACCAGTCCCCACAGCGGCTGGGCGTCGTCGAAGAGCCGCCCCCAGGTCATCGCCGTCACGTCGGGCTCCACCGGCGGCTCGCCGCCCGGCCCCCAGGCGTGCCCGTAGAAGACGTTGTAGGCGTGCCAGAGCGGCAGCCACTGATCGTAGTCGTCGGGGCGCGGCGGGCGGATGAGGGCGGTGGAGGGCATGAGGGTATTCCTTGCTAAATGCTCGCTATGCCTCAATTGCGTCAACTCTGTTGCTTCCAAGCACTTAGCGATACTGCAGACAGGATTATCCCCGCTATACCGAACTGTCCCCAGGAATGCTCCTTTCAAAGGCCTGCTTGCTGCAGGCATTGTGGTCCTGAGCGATTGCTGGGTGATTCCCGAAAATTTCACAGATTTCGCGGTACTCTGAACGTTGCTTGTATCATGCACAAAATATGGTGATCGGTTGGAACCTGGGCACTACATCATGTGCTATTCTCCGATTCGGATTGTTGATATGATGTTCTTGTTTTGTACTACTATGTGATGGGGAAGAAAGATGACACAGGTTCTCAAGCTCAAGTCGGCTGAGTCGATCAGAGAGCTTATAACGCGCTCTCCAGTCCTCTTTATCCACGAAAATGAAACCCCTGAAGATACCCAGGCAAAACAACTACTGTTCCAAGAATTTGGCTCAGCTATGTCGGTAGTGTCGCGCCAAAGCACAGGTGAGGATGAGATAGTCCCGGAGTTAGTAGCATCTGGAACCAGCTACTATGGACTAGATGGCATAAGAAGATTTGTCGAATACATCCGTAACCTGAGAGATTGATGCTGGCGCATACAATTTTGTGGTAGGAAAGTTTTCGACTCTTTCAATCTAATGTAGGATGGCCACCTTTAGCGTGGCCCAATGTTCCGCCGATGCATTGGCCGCGCTAGAGCGCGGCCATTTTTGTGAGGTCGGCATGACTTTGCCGGACAAGGTTCGTGTATTGGTTACTGGACATACCGGGCTATACAAGCGCGGTGTCTTAGACCGATTCTGCAAGTTTCTGGGTACTGAACTGCCGAACCGAACTGCTGCCCATTACTGTGTCGAGGACTACATCGACGACATGGGCTTGTTCATGACCTTTTCATTAGCTGCACAACAAGAGATTTGGCGCAAAGCTGTCGGAAAGGCTCTTAGCGCATGGCAAAAGGCCAATCCAGCGCCTGACTACACCTTTTTTTCTCTTCATCTGACCTTTCATTGGCATAGCCATGTCTTCTCACCAATGTCGTGGAGGGTCCCAAAGGATACCGGCGATTTTGATGAAGAGACCTGCCTGGAAGATTCATTCATGAGGTACATCCATGGTGTGTACAAGCCACATTATTGCATAAATCTGATCGACGATATCCAAGCCGTTCAAAGTAGAATCAAGCATCATCATTTCCGGCTTCGTGAGCTCTTAAGCTGGCGCGACATCGAAGTGATGATGACCGACTTGGCGGCGAAGCTGGTTGTTCCAGCAGAGTACACGCATGGCGATCAACCAAGTTTTCAATTTGAACGAAGCCCTGTTATTCCCATTCGCCATCCTCCGAAGATGCTAGCGCGATATCTCTTTGAACCTGAAGTTCCACGGATCTATGCCTCCTTTCCGATAGGATCTCCACGTCGCCTGGAGGATTCTTCAGAGCGGAGTAGAGCGATGGCCGAAATAGATGACTTTCGGAACACACTCCACAGCTCTTATTGCGTTTTTGATCCCTTGACGATCGACGAACTGCCTCTTCGAGATTTGCTAAGACGGCATCAACAGAGTGCTGCCGCGAAAGTGGAACTCACTGAGTCCGATCAATGGCCAATACCGGGGCTACAGACGTTGTGTGGAGAGGACCGTAGCAAACATGAGATGAGCAAGGATGAACTCGTTGAGGTGGCTGGTCCTATGTCCCGAGGTGCGAAGAGCGAGTTAGCTCGACAAGTGGAGGGACGCGACTTTCGATTAATTGATCAATCAGATTGTGTGGTCGTCTACCGGCCAACATACAACACAAAAGCCTGGGGTGAGGAGCCATGGAAGTGGAGTACGGGTACTTACCATGAGGCAATGCGAGCGCGCGAGACTGGTAAGCAGCTCTTCGTTATTCGCGACCCCGCGTGTGACAACGAACTGACAGCACCAAACATAGGTATTGAGTTGACGCCGAGTCAGGTTTTTGAAGGCCAGCCGAACTTGAACGACCCAGAAAACAGAAAGAAGGTGCTCACTCAATTGATGGAAGAGTTGGATAGGCGCAGGGAAACGATGATTTCACGCAGGCGCTCAAGCGAATGCTAGGCGATCTGTTTTGGACGGATAAGGGGGAGGAGCATCCGATGGTGGATACTTCAACTGATTATCAAGTGGTGGCACGGGATCTGGCGTGGAAGTGGTTTGAGTACCATGCTGGTCAGCGTTTGGCTGTATTTCGCTTCTTCCTGCTCGTTATAGCCTTCATATCCGCAGGCTATGTGTCATCGTTGTTGGCGAAGGAGCACTTAGTTTCAGGGATTTTGGCATTAGTCCTCCTGGTTTCTACTTTTCTCTTTTATCGCCTCGATAGACGCAACCGTGCTTTGGTGAAGATCTCAGAGGCATATCTCAAGGATGATCAGGCGGAATTGGCTCAGCAACTTGGGAAGTCGGGGATCAAGCTCATTGAAATATCTGATGACGAAAAAGAATATCGTTCGCTCTGCTCGTTTAGCCAGATCAACAAGGCGATATTTGCTTTAGTCGGAGCCTTCGGCGCTGTTGGCCTGATCATATCTGCCCTTAAGTCTTGCTGGTAGTCTATCCTGTCGGTGTGCGACAACGACTCTTGCTGGGCGAGTCAATTGAAAGAATGTGATCACACTAGCGTCGGTATCCTTGTCTGGAGAAATGACAAGTTGCTCCTTATTGAGCGGAAGAGGCCACCATATGGTATGGCGCCGCCGGCTGGCCATGTTGACGGTCATGGTTCCTATATGGACGCAGCGATTGCTGAACTCCGGGAAGAAGTAGGTCTCAGTTTGAGGCGGCTTTCGCTTATTGTTGAGGGAAGGAAAGACAATCCATGCAGAAGAGTGTCTGGTAATTGGCACTATTGGAAAGTCTACAGAGGTGAGGCGATTGGTAGAGTGAGTCCGAGTTCCATAGAAACTAAAAGCTATCGATGGGTCAGTGTGCCCCAGTTGCGTGAACTCGCTCATCGGACCCAGCAGTACTTGTCAGGGCAAGTCTCCGAGACCTCATGGCGACAGAATCCTGGACTAGAGCCTGTATGGTTGGATTGGCTGACAGAGATAGAAGTTTTAAAGTCATAGAGCTAGAACGTGGCAGAGTTCAGTGCTCAGTTCTCCATCCCGCTTGACCTAAATCACAGCCCCCCACCCCACTCTCCGATAGGCTTTTTTTCGCGGGATTCCGGGACTATTCTCGGATCCAACGACGGGTGGGCCGCGGATTTCCGCGGCGGGCAGCCGCCCGCACAGAGGTGCTATCTGGGGCCGAGCCTCCGGCATATCCTTCGAGACGCCTTGCTGCGCAAGGCTCCTCAGGATGAGGGCGGAGGGCGGCTTTACGGCTGAGCGCATAGAGGGAGTGACGTGACCATGGGGCGTTTCGATGAGGTCTATCAGGCCGCCAAGGCGGATCCTGAGGGGTTCTGGGGCCAGGCGGCGGAGGAGATCCACTGGATCGAGAAGTGGGACAAGGTCCTGGACGACTCGGACCCGCCCTACTACCGCTGGTTTGCCGGCGGCACCCTGAACACCTGCTACAATGCCGTCGACCGCCACGTGAAGGACGGGCGCGGCGACCAGGCGGCCATCATCTACGACAGCCCGGTCACCGACACCGTCAGCCACCTGACCTACAGGCAGCTCCAGGACGCCGTGGCCAAGTGCGCCGGGGCCCTGGCCGCGCGCGGGGTCGAGAAGGGCGACCGGGTCATCATCTACATGCCCATGGTGCCCGAGGCGCTCATCGCCATGCTGGCCTGCGCAAGGCTTGGGGCCATTCACTCCGTCGTCTTCGGCGGCTTCGCGGCCAACGAGCTGGCGACCCGCATCGACGACGCACGGCCCAAGGCCATCCTCTCCGCCTCCTGCGGCATCGAGGTGAACCGCGTCATCCCCTACAAGCCGCTGCTGGACGCCGCCATCCAGATGGCGATCCACAAGCCGGAGTTCTGCCTCCTGCTGCAGCGCCCGCAGGAGCAGGCGGAGATGACCGCCGGGCGCGACCACGACTGGAACGAGGCCGTGGATGCTGCCGAACCGCACGACTGCGTGCCGGTGGCCGCCACCGACCCGCTCTACATCCTCTACACCTCCGGCACCACGGGCCAGCCCAAGGGCATCGTGCGCGACAACGGCGGCCACGCGGTGGCGCTCAAGTGGTCGATGAAGAACATCTACAACATCGATCCGGGCGAGGTGTACTGGGCGGCCTCCGACGTCGGCTGGGTGGTCGGCCACTCCTACATCTGCTACGCCCCGCTGCTACACGGCGCGACCACGGTGATCTACGAGGGCAAGCCGGTCGGCACCCCGGACCCGGGCGCCTTCTGGCGGGTCATCGAGCAGCACAAGGTGGTCAGCCTCTTCACCGCGCCCACGGCCTTCCGCGCCATCCGCCAGCAGGACCCGGAGGCCGAGCACCTGGCCAGGTACGACCTCTCGCAGTTCCGCGTGCTCTACCTGGCGGGCGAGCGCTGCGACCCCGACACCCTGGAGTGGGCGCTGGAGAAGCTGCAGGTGCCGGTCATCGACCACTGGTGGCAGACCGAGACCGGCTGGTCCATCGCCGCCAACTGCATGGGCATCGAGTATCTTCCCGTCAAACCGGGCTCGCCGACGCGCCCCGTGCCGGGCTGGGACCTGCGGGTGCTGGACGCCGACGGCAAGGAGGTCCCGGCCGGGACCATCGGCGCCCTGGCCGGCAAGCTGCCGATGCCGCCGGGCTGCTTCCCGACGCTGTGGAACGCCAAGGAGCGCTACCACAACGCCTACCTGAAGAACTTCCCCGGCTACTACGAGACGGGGGACGCCGGCATCATCGACGAGGACGGCTACGTCCACGTCATGGCGCGCACCGACGACATCATCAACGTCGCCGGCCACCGGCTCTCGACCGGCGCCATGGAGGAAGTCCTGGCCGCCCACCCGGACGTGGCCGAGTGCGCCGTCATCGGCGTCGCCGACCAGCTGAAGGGCCAGCTGCCGGTCGGTTTCCTGGTGCTGAAGGCCGGCGCCGACTCCTCCAACGAGGTGACCAAGGAAGTGGTGCAGATGGTGCGCGACCGCATCGGCCCGGTGGCCGCCTTCAAGTCCGCCGCCGTGGTCAAGCGCCTGCCCAAGACCCGCTCCGGCAAGATCCTGCGCGCCACCATGCGCCAGATCGCCGACGGCGCCGAGGTCAAGGTGCCCGCCACCATCGACGACCCGGCCATCCTGGACGAGATCAAGGAGACCCTCGCCAGCATCGGCTACCCGAAGGCAAGTTGACACACTGGCTATAAGAACTTCTACTTCTGGTGGAGACGCTATTTGCTTAAGCGTCGAGAGCTAGGAGAGTGAGGTGACTAAATGGCCAGTATCGAGAATGAATCCTTGGCAGTTGCTTCATATGAGATTGGGACATCAGATGAAGAACGAAGGTTGTATGTCCAAATCTGGCAGAAAGCTGTTGATACGCAAATGCACTTCAATGAGATGGCAGTGAAGTCTCGACAACTGGGGCTTACGTTTGTTGCGGCGGCTTTGGGTGTCGGCATCGTTTTGCTCAGTCGCGGAAACGATTTCGCGCTACCGGTTCCTTGGGACAACCTTGAGTTCCAAGTCCATGTCTCGGCTCTGATAGTTTTTGCATCTGCTCTGGCGCTATGGGCGGTGAGCATATTTGACCTCAACGTCTATCATAAGATGCTGAGAGGAGCCGTGACATTCGGCGAAGACTTCGAGCAAGTCTATATGAAGGAAATATTCGATCTTGAGAAGGGCATGACTCAAGCGATCTCCCATTACAACCGGTTCAGCGATGCTAAGAAGGAGCTTGTAGACGGAAAGTATCAATACTCAGGCAAACGAGAGACGACAGCCGAGTCTAAAATTCGAAGCTTCTATCGAGTTACCATTGGTGCGCTGTTCGCTGTCACGATCGGCTTATTCGTTGTGACAAACTGGTCGCCGATGATGGTGATAACGGGCTTCGATAACGTCTCAAACGCCGAACAAATGAGCGACACAGAAATGAATGGTGCAAACTCAGATGAGCCAAGTCGCTAAGAAGCTCCTTGTCTGTGACTTGGACAACACGCTGTACGATTGGGTTGGGTTTTTCGTCCCGTCCTTCTACGCAATGGTCGACAAGGCTGTAGAGATAATTGGCTGCGATAGAGATGCGTTACTAGACGATCTAAAAGCGGTCCATCAGCGGCACCACGATTCTGAACATCCATTCTCCTTGCTAGAAACGTCTATTGTTCGCGAGAGGTTTACAGGCAAGTCAATGGATGAGGTCGCTCGGCTCCTAGACCCTGCTTTCCACGCTTATAATTCTACAAGAAAAAAGACTCTCAAACTGCATCCAGGTATTCCCGAGGCACTTGATCAACTAAACCGCTCGGGCGTGAGGGTTGTGGCGCACACCGAGAGCAAGCTATACGCGATTGTGAGCCGGTTCAGGCTGCTCGGGCTGACGAACTCCTTTTCAAGGATTTATTGTCGCGAGAGGAGTATCTCGCAACACCTTGGAGTGGGGACTGATGACAAATTCCTCGAAGATTTTCCAATGAACCGAGTTGTTGAGCTGTCTAAGCATCAGACAAAGCCAAACGTAGATGTGCTCCTGGAAATTTGTAGTAGAGAAGGTGTGCGGCCATCGTCTTCAGCGTATGTCGGCGATAGCATGGCGCGGGATATGTTGATGGCGAAACAGGCGGGAGTGTTTGCGATTTGGGCAGCTTATGGCGCCAAACATGACCCGAAAGAGTACAATAAGTTGGTGCGGATCTCGCATTGGACTACAGAAGATGTAAGGCGGGAAAAAAGCCTAAAACTAGCTGCTGAGCAGGTTCGGCCTGACTTCGTTGCCCGCGGCTCATTTTCCGAGGTATTGCCGGTGATCCTGCTTGGCAACAATGGCAGTCGAGACGTCCATTCGGATGCAAGGGCGTCTCATTCAAGATAGCTTCTAAGGGGACCAGAATTATGCGCGTGAAGGACCAGGTCGTCGTGATCACCGGCGCGGCGGCGGGGATCGGTTATGGCTGCGCCCGGCGCTTCGCCGCCGAGGGCGCCAAGGTGGTGCTCTCCGACATCGACGCGGAGAAGGGCAAGGCGGCCCTGGAGAGCCTGAAGGGCGAGGGCGCCGAGGCCGTCTTCGTCGCCTGTGACGTCGGCGACAAGGCCCAGGTCGAGGCGCTGATCGCCGAAGCCGTGAAGGCCTTCGGGCGCATCGACTGCCTGGTCGCCAATGCCGGCATCGTGAAGGGCGCCGACTTCCTGGATTTCACGGAGGAGGATTTCGACGCGGTGATCCGCGTGAACCTGAAGGGCGTCTTCCTCTGCGGCCAGGCGGCGGCGCGGCAGATGGTGCAGCAGGGCCCCCGTGCGGACGGCACCAGCGGGACCATCGTCAACATGTCCTCCGTCAACGCCGTGATGGCGATCCCGACCATCACGCCCTACTGCGTCGCCAAGGGCGGGGTGAACCAGCTCACCCACGTCATGGCGCTGGCCCTGGCCGACAAGGGCATCCGCGTGAACGCCGTCGGCCCCGGCTCCATCAACACCGAGATGGTGCGCGCGGTGAACAACGATCCGGCGGCCTGGAACAGGCTCATGTCGCGCACCCCCATGGGGCGTCTGGGCGAGCCGGAGGAGATGGGCAACGTCGCCGTCTTCCTGGCCTCTTCGGATTCCAGCTACGTCACCGGGCAGACGATCTACGCCGACGGCGGCCGCCTGCCGCTGAACTACACCGTGCCCGTGAAGGAATAGTTCCGGCCACCGGGGGGGAGGGCCGGATGGCCGAGATCACCGTCAGCTTCAACGAGGCGCTGGCCGCCGCGGTGGCGGCGCTGAAGGCCGCCGGGGCCTCGCCGGAGCAGGCGGCGGCGACCGCCCGCGCGGTGGTGACGGCCGAGGCCGAGGGCAATCGTGGTGTGGGGTTGAAGCACCTCTTCACCTACGGCGACGCGCTGGCCGCCGGACGTGCCAAGGGCGAGGCCGAGCCGGTCATCGAGGCGGTCACCGAGGTGGTGACCCGCGTCGACGCCGCCGAGGGCCTGCCGCACCTGGGCTTCGAGCGCGCCCTGCCGCGCCTGGCCGAAGGCGCTCGCAAACAAGGTCTCGCCCTGCTGGCGCTCAGCAACGGCTATCCCTGCGGCGCGCTCGGCTATTTCGCGCGCAAGCTGGCCGAGGAGCACGGTCTCGCCGCCCTGGCCGCGGCCAACGCCGGCCCGGCGGTCATGGCGGCCTCCGGCGGCAGGACGCCGGTCTTCTGCACCAACCCCATCGCCTTCGCCGTGCCGACCGGACCCGGCGGGCCGAACGGCGAGGCGCTCCCGGCGCTGGTCATCGACCAGTCGTCGTCCTCCGCCTCCCTGGCCAAGCTCCGCGAGTATGCCGAAGCGGGCCGGGAGATCCCGGAGGGTTGGGGGCTCGACCCCGCCGGCCACCCCACCACCGACGCCCGCGCGGCCCTGGCCGGCAGTCTCTTGCCTTTCGGCGGCGCGCGCGGCGCCAACATCGCCCTCATGGTCGAGATGCTGGCCGCGGGGCTTACCGGCGCCAACTGGTCGAAGGACGCGCCGGCCTACAACAAGGGCAACCGCTCGCCGGGCGCGGGGCTCTTCATCCTCGCGGTCTCACCGCAATCCGGCTTCCATGCACGCCTGCACGACTGGTTCGAGGCGGTGCAAGCCGACGAGGGCGTGCACCTGCCCGGCCTCGCCAAGGGCGAAGCCCTGCACCACGCCCGCCACCGCGGCTTCACTGTCGACGCCGATCTGTGGACGCGGGTGAAGGCGCTGGCTTGAGTAGGGGAGCTACGCCGGCATGATTCTTCGCGATATCCACCTCTACCCCGACTTAGTGGAGTTCAACGGGCACCCTCGCCTTGGTCAATTTCGCGACCGGACGCGTTGCCTGTGTCATTTTGTCGGTAAGCGGGTTGCTCGGGAAAATTTCAAAGCCCCCTTCGGCAGGATCTGTGTGATCGGCAAGAGCAGTCCTGGCGCGGTTTGCTTCGTCAACACGAGCAAAGTGCTCACGGTTGATGTGCCGTTCTCCACCGCCGACTTCGGAAAGCTCGATGATGAGCAGCCGAGCGACTACTTCATCGATTTGCTTCGGCTTGGCCTCGACAAGGTGTGCGGTCAGTATGAGATTCCCCTTGTGGCGTTCCACGAAGCGATCGACGAGTTTCGGGCCGGCGGATACCGGAACGAGTGGATTTGGAAGAGAAAATGCCCGCGTGGACTGGGCCTCACGTTGTCCTTTGACTGTAGTTTGACGATGGACAGCTTTCAGCTTTGGCTGCGCGTCTATCGAAAGGACATACTAGTTCTGGAAGACCAGATAATGAAAACCGTTCCTGACGAGGTTGTTTTTGTTCCGAACTTCAAGAAGCTGGAGATCGCGGGGCCAAAAGTGTCGGTCCTGGCAAACTCGGGCCTGCCTGTCTACAGTCGGGACTTGAGCCCCTTGGTCAATTAAGCAGGAAATGACCAAGTGCCAGTCAGGGCGCCGGCTCAGCGGATCTGGAAGCCGACTTCGGCCTTGTCCGTCACGCCGGTATTGCGCTGGATGAGGTCGGCCAGGCTGTTGGTGTTCTCGATGATCTCGAGGCCTTCCGGTGAGAAGGTCTCGGCGTTGTAGACCCGTTCGGCGAGCAGCGGGTTGGTGAGGGCCTGGGTGAAGGCGTCGTTGGCGACCATGGTCTTCAGCAGCTCGCCCATCATCTCCTTGTCGTCGTAACCCTCGGCGAAGATGCCGACGAACCACTCCAGCTTGTCGATGTCGCCGTAGACCTCTTTCAGCTTCGCCGCCAGGGCCGGGTCGCGGGTCAGTTCCTCGAAGCTCCTGATCGGCTCCTTGCCGTAGTGTTCGCGGTAGGCGTTGTAGGGCGCCAGCGCGCAGCGCCGCGCCATGGCCAGGCTGCTCTCCTTCACCTTCATCAGGAAGTCCGGCGTGTTGCCCAGGCCGATCTTGCCGGCCAGCTGCCGGGAGGCCTCGCGGCAGGCCTGGTCGACGCCGACCTGCAGCAACCAGCCGTTGCCGTGGCGCAGGGCGCTGGAATCCCGCGTCTCGCCGTTGAAGATGACCGTCGAGGGAATGAGGTCGTGCCAGCGGTAGAGCAGGGCGAACTCAACGGCAATCCAGTTGGTGCGGTACCAGCGCTCCTTCTCCGCCATGCCGGGAACCACCATCAGCGGGAAGTCCGCCGGCGCGATGTGGACGATGTAGTCGCCGATGACGATCTTCAGCAGGATCACGATGCAGATGTTGCGCGCGGTCTGGAACAGGCGCTCGTCGTCCCAGTCCGGATGCGCCTTCTGCAGCTCCCCGGCGATGCGGTTGTGCTCGCGCAGGAAAAGCGTGTTCATCAGCGTGTTGCCGAGCGTGGAGTTGCCGTGCTCCAGGCCGACGGCGAAGCTGTTCTTCTTGTGGGCGTCGTCGGCGTTGGCGAAGACGCGGTCGAAGTTCTCTTCGCTGTAGAGCCTCTCGAACTCAGGGCGCAGCACGACTGCGCCGTTGCGTTCCTCGAAGAGCGGTGCGGGAAAGACTTCGCCATTGATCGTCTGGGACTTCAGACGGCCGCCTTCGAAGGCGCGCAGCATGCCGGTCTGAACTTCGCTGATGCCGTAGATCTGGCAGAGGTCGATCTCGTGATTGCTCTCGTTCTCGGCGAAGTCCTGTTCGTCCGGCTTCTTCCACTTGGTGCGCAGGAAGCTGTCGGTGAACCACTGCGCGAAGAAGGGAAACAGCAGGCTGGTGTCGCGGGCGCGCAGGTCGCCCGTTTTCTTGAACAGCTTCAGCACCTCTTCGGCCGGCGGCAGGGCGGCGTTGTAGGCAGGCGCCGCGGGCAGGTGGCGGCCGGAATAGCGCCGGTCGGTCAGCCCGCGCCAGGTCGTGTAGTCCGCGGCCATGGAGAAGGCGCGCGGGCGAAAGCCGGCGGCGTAGGCGTAGGAGTTGATGAGACGCTTGTTCACCAGGCGGTGCAGCGGCGGCACCGCGGCGACGACCTTGAGCGCCGCACCCAGCAGCCGGTCTTTCAGGGAGGTCCCGCCCCTGTCGTCGGCCATTTGCTTTGCCCCCTGTTGTGATCAGAACTTTTCTTATGTGGAGCGCCGCTCGGCGCGGCAAGCACAATTCGGGGGGTTGGGGCGGGGCATCGGGCGACTCTCCTCATGCCGCGCGGAGTAAGTCGCGGCGGCGCATCGGCGACCACTGCTACTCCCAAAGCGCCGGCGCCATTGTGCGAAGCATCACAGAGTATTGCCGCGCGGTCTGACACCTTCGCGCCGCCCGGTTGAGGCGAATCAGTCCGGGGCCTGTCTATCAATCCGGGAGAGAAGATAAATGTCCAAGTTTCGTTTTGCCGCTCTGGCCGCTGGTCTGTTCTGCGCGCTGCCGGCGGCGATGACGGCAGCGGCGCCGGCCCAGGCGCAGGCCGCCCTCAACGCCTTGCAGGCGATCAACGACAAGATCGATGCCCAGGTGGTGCCCTTCAAGGTGGTCATCCCCGGCGGCCTTTGCGACAGCGCCGGGCAGGGCACCTCGACGGCGGAGATTGTCATCGACAGCGACGGCGCCGAGGGCGAGTTCGTCGTCACCAGCATCATCTTCGGCACGACGGTGCCGGGCGTGCCGCTGACGGGCTTCGAGGCTTTCTCAATCAATCACCTGGAAGTCGACGGCGACCGCTTCTATATCCGCAGCGGCAATCTGCTGGGGCCGACCGACGGGTCCGGCGTCTACGAGGCGACCGATATCATGGGTACGCCGTCGCGGCGCAACGGCGACAGCGAGGCGCCGCTCGCCGGCGGTAACTTCCCGCATCAGATCGTCGCGCAGAGCAACGACACCGACGATATCCACATCAACTTCTTCTGCAGTTCCGACGACGACGATCTCAGCTTCGCCAATATCCTGGTCGCCGGCTGGAAGCGCCCGGCCGACACCATCACGGTGACCTACACGCCGGGGAACTGACGGGCGGCGCTGCGCTGCCTGAATGAAAAACCCCTCCTGCGGTGCGCGCAGGAGGGGTTTTTCACTTCCAATGCCCTGGATATCAGCCGCCGCTCTTGGGCAGGCCGAAGTTCTCCAGCGAGAAGGGGTTGTCCGGATCGCCGGCGGGCTCGGGCGCGGGGGCCTCTTCCTGCTCGTACTCCGGCTTGGGCAGGGTGATGCCGGCCTTCTCGGCCGCCTTGCGGGCCTTCTCCACCGCCACGTTCAGGTCGCCCTGGCTGCACAGGCCCAGCAGTACCGGATCGCGCGGGCGGATGTTCGGTGAGTTCCAGTGGGTGCGCTCGCGCACCGCCTGGATGGTGGTCTTGGTGGTGCCGATCAGGCGGGCGATCTGGGAATCCTTCAGCTCCGGGTGATGGCGCACCAGCCAGGCGATGCCGTCGGGCTTGTCCTGGCGCTTGGCCACCGGCGTGTAGCGCGGGCCCTTGGTGCGCTTGGACGGCTGCGGCAGGGTGGTCTTGGCCATGACCAGCCGCGCCGAGGGATCGCCCTCGCAGCGCTGGATCTCCTCGCGGGTCAACTCGCCGCTGGTGATCGGGTCCATGCCCTGGATCCCCACGGCCACCTCGCCGTCGGCGATGCCCTGCACTTCCAGGGCATGCAAGCCGCAGAAATCGGCAACCTGCTCGAAGGTCAGGCCGGTATTGTCGATCAGCCAGACGGCCGTCGCCTTCGGCATGAGCGGTAGTGACATCAGATAATCCTCCTTCCTTCCGACCGGCGCAGTCCCCTGCGCCCGGCCGGCGGCACGTTATTCATGCCGACGTGGGAATACCCCCAATATAGGGCCCAGCCAAGCCGGAATAAAGCTCAGGCCGGTTGTTTGTCCTGAATTTCTCCCGTGGGAGCCCCGGCCAGCCGCAGAGGCGCGGAATCCCGCGATTTTTTTAGTCCAGCGTCAGGACGATCTTGCCGATGTGGCTGGAGGATTCCATCAGCTCGTGGGCCTTGGCGGCCTCGGCCAGGGGGAAGCTGGCGGCCATGACGGGGGCGATCTCTCCGGCCTCCAGCAGGGGCCAGGCCTTCGCCTTCAGGGCTTCGGCCAGGGCCGCCTTCACCGCCACAGGGCGCGCGCGCAGGGTCGAGCCGGTGATGGTCAGGCGCTTCATCATGACGGCGGCGAAGTTGACCTCCGCCTTGGGCCCGCCCAGGAAGGCGATGAAGCTCAGCCGCCCGTCCGGGGCCATGGCCTTGATGTCGCGGGGGATGTAGCTGCCGCCGACCATGTCCAGGATGACGTCGACACCCTTGCCGCCGGTGGCTTCCTTGACCACCTCGACGAAGTCCTCCTCGCGGTAGTTGATGGCGCGGTCGGCGCCCAGGTCCTCGCAGGCCTTCACCTTCTCCGGCGAGCCGGCGGTGGCGAAGACGGTGCAGCCGAAGGCCTTGGCCAGCTGGATCGCCGTGGTGCCGATGCCCGAGGTGCCGCCGTGTACCAGGAAGCTTTCGCCGGGCTTGAGGGCGGAGCGGTCGAAGACGTTGACCCAGACGGTGAAGAAGGTCTCCGGCAGGGCCGCCGCCTGCTCCAGGGAATAACCCTTGGGGAGCGGCAGGCACTGGGGCGCCGGGGCCGCGCAGTACTCGGCATAGCCGCCGCCGGTCACCAGGGCGCAGACCCTGTCGCCGATCTTAGGCTCCGTCACACCGGCGCCCAGGGCGACCACCTCGCCGGCGATCTCCAGGCCGGGGATGTCGGAGGCGCCCGGCGGCGGCGGATAGCTGCCCTGGCGCTGCAGGCAGTCCGGGCGGTTGACGCCGGCCGCGGCCACCTTGATCAGCACCTCGCCCTCGCCCGGCTGGGGGACCGGCCGCTCGGCCGGCTTCAGCACCTCCGGACCGCCGGCCTCGCTGATCTCGATCACCTTCATCGTGGCGGGCAGGCTCTGGCTCATGGGGGCGGCTCCTTGGCTTTAAGGTCTTGCGGTGCGGGGGAAGAATCGCCTTCCTGGAGGTGAGTTAGTATAGTGCCGCCGGGAAAATGAAAAGGGGCCGGGCGGCCCCGAAGCCGCGCCGGTCTGATGGCAAGACCGGCGGAGAACTGCCGATTTGACTGCGAAAACGGGAGGCTGTGACCCATGGATGTGGATGACCTGGAGCCGCGCAAGCAGCAGCCCAAGCCGAAGGATCTGGAAAGCCTGGGCGTGGACGAGCTGGAGGAATACCTGGCCGAGCTGGAAGCAGAGGCCGAACGCGTGCGCGCGAAGATCGCGGCCAAGAAGAGCTACCTGAGCGGTGCCGACTCCCTCTTCAAGAGCTGAGGCGGCCACAGGCCGCAGCCACCTGCGCACGGCCGTGCAGGTCGGCCTGGCGCTGGCCGCCTGCGCGCTGGTCGTCCTGCTGACGCGGACCTGGGCCGAGGACCTGTTCCTGGAGCAGACCCGCGCCCGCGCGGCGGCCAAGCTGGACCTCTACGCCAGCAACCTCTCCGGGGCCCTGGCCAAGTACCAGGCGGTGCCGCGCCTGCTGGCCCTCAACGGCGACGTGGTGGCGCTGTTCCGCCGGGCCGGGGACCCGGAAGCCCAGGCGCGTGCCAACCTGCTGACCGCGACGATCAACGACCTGACCGGCGCCGAGGACACCTACCTCATGGACGCCCAGGGCATGACCTTCGCCGCCAGCAACTGGGACAGCGAGCGCCCCTTCGTCGGGCACAACTTCAGCTACCGGCCCTACTTCCAGCAGGCCATGGAGGGCCGCCTGGGGCGCTACTTCGCGCTCGGCACCACCTCCGGCAAGCGCGGCTACTACTTCGCCTCGCGGGTCTCCGCCCCTAAGGCCGAGGGGGGCGAGGCGCTGGGCGCCGTGGTGGTGAAGGTCAGCCTGGACGACATCGAGGCCGCCTGGACCGCCAGCGAGGAAGACGTCATCGTCACCGACCCCTACGGCGTGATCTTCATCGCCAGCCAGCCGGACTGGCGCTTCCGCAGCCTGGCGCCCCTCGACGACGCGGCGCTGAAGGCCATCGCCGAGAACCGGCGCTACGAGTCGGTGGACCTGCGCCCGCTGGAACTGGAACGCCGCGCGCTCGGCTCCACCGGGGCCGAACTGCTCACCTTCACCGGCCAGGCGGCGCCGGAGGCCGGGGCCGAGTACATCATGGTCGACGAGGAGATGCCGGAGGCGGGCTGGACCCTGCACGTCCTGGCCTCCACCCAGCTGGCGCGATCCCAGACCGTCACGGCGATGGTGGTGGCGGCGCTGGCCTGCGCCATCACCCTGCTGATCGCCACCCTGATCCTGCAGCGCCGCAGCCGCTTCATCGAGCGCATCGAATACCAGCGCCGCGCCTCGGTGGAACTGGAACACCGGGTCGAGGAGCGCACCGCCGACCTGACCGAGGCCAATGTCCAGCTGGAGCGCGAGATCGCCGAGCGCCAGGCCGCGGAGGCCGAGCTGCGCCAGGCCCAGGACGACCTGATCCAGGCCGGCAAGCTGGCGGCCCTGGGCCAGATGTCGGCGGCCCTCAGCCACGAGTTCAACCAGCCCCTGGCGGCCATCCGCTCCTACGCCGACAACGCCCAGCTGCTCATCGAACGCAACCGCGAGGCCGAGGCCTGCGGCAACCTGAAGCTCATCAAGGACCTGACCGCGCGCATGGCGGAGATCAGCAAGCACCTCATGACCTTCGCGCGCAAGCCGCGCAGCGAGCTCAGGCCCGTGGTGCTGGCGGAGGTGCTGGACGACACCCTGGATTTCCTGCGCATCCGCCTGGAGCGGGCCGGCGCCGAGGTCACGCTCGACCAGCCCGACTGCGGCCTGACGGTGCGGGCGGGGCGCGTGCGCCTGCAATCGGTGATCCTGAACCTCGTCTCCAACGCCCTCGACGCCATGCAGGGGCAGGCGGCGCCGAAGCTGGAGATCACGGTAGCCGAAGTGGGCGAGCGGGTGACGATCACCCTGCGCGACCATGGTCCGGGCATTCCCGCCGGGCAGATCGGGCGTATCTTCGATCCCTTCTTCACCACCAAGGAAGTGGGTGAAGGGCTCGGCCTGGGACTCTCCATCTCCTACAACATCATGAAGGACTTCGACGGCACCCTGCGCGCCGAGAACCATCCCGAAGGCGGGGCGGTCTTCATCATCGACCTGCCGCTGCTGCCGGCCGCGGCTTTGAGGGTCTCCGCGTGAGCATGGAGGAAGGTCAGGTCCTCTTCGTCGACGACGAGGAACCCCTGCGCCACGCGGTGCAGCAGGGCCTGGAGCTCTGCGGCCACAAGACCACCTGCTTCGCCGCGGCCCGCCAGGCCGAGGCGCGCCTCAGCCGAACCCTCTACGGCGTGCTGGTCACCGACATCAAGATGCCCGACATGGACGGCCTCGCCCTGCTGCGCCGGGCGCTGGAGATCGACCCGGCCCTGCCGGTGGTGCTGGTGACCGGCCACGGCGACGTGCCCCTGGCGGTGGAGGCCATGCGCGCCGGCGCCTACGACTTCATCGAGAAGCCCTTCGACACCTCGCACCTGGCCAGCGTCGTGGCGCGGGCGCTGCAGACCCGCCGCCTGGTGCTGGAGAACCGCGTGCTGCGCCAGGAACTGGAGGAAAGCCGCGCCGGGCTGGAGGCCCGCCTGGTCGGCCGCAGCCCCGCCATGGAGCGGCTGCGCGGCCAGGTGAAGGCCCTGGCCGACACCGACGCCGACGTGCTGGTGGTGGGGGAGACCGGCAGCGGCAAGGAGGTCGTGGCCCGCGCCCTGCACGACTTCGGCGCCCGCAGCAAGGGCCCCTTCGTCGCCATCAACTGCGGCGCCGTGCCCGCCGACATCATCGAGAGCGAGCTCTTCGGCCACGTCGCCGGCGCCTTCACCGGCGCCCAGAAGGCGCGCACCGGCAAGCTGGAGTTCGCCGACGGCGGCACCGTGCTGCTGGACGAGATCGAGTCCATGCCGCCCGATCTGCAGGTGAAGCTGCTGCGCGCCATCGAGACCCGCAGCATCGAGCGCCTGGGCTCCAACACCCCGGTGCCGCTCGACATCCGCTTCGTGGCGGCCAGCAAGGCCGACCTGGCCGAGGCCTGCCGCGAAGGCCGCTTCCGCGAGGATCTCTACTACCGTCTCAACGTGGTCTCGCTGACCATCCCGCCGCTGCGCGAACGGCGCGAGGACATTCCGCTGCTGTTTCATCACCTGGCGCGCGAGGCGCGGGCGCGCTACCGCCGCGAGATCCCGGAGCTCGACGGCGCGCTGCTGGCGGCGCTCGCCTCCTATGACTGGCCCGGCAACGTGCGCGAGCTGAGGAATGCCGCCGACCGCTTCGTGCTGGGCCTGGAGGACGTGGTGCCCGGCCTCTCCGCGGCGGCGGTGGGCCCCGCCGAAGGGCCGCTGCCGGAGCGCCTGGAGGCAGTCGAAAAATCGATCCTGGAGGCCGAGCTGCGCCGCCACAACGGCAGCCTCAAGGCCACCTACGAGGCCCTCGGCCTGTCGCGCAAGACCCTCTACGACAAGCTGCAGCGCCACGGCCTGAAGCGCGAGGACTTCGTGGGGAGCGAGGAAGGCTAGTCCGTGTTGCCGGCCCGGGAAGCTGCCTCGATAAGCATCGCCCGGAAGCCGTCCAGATCCTGGCGGCGGGCGGGGTAGCGGTCCTTCAGAAAGGCGATCTCTGCCTGCATCAGCTTGGACACCTGCGGTAGGAAGCGCGGCGCGGCGGCCCAGTCCTGAATCAAAGCGCGAGCCTCCTGCTTACGGCCCAGCAGGGCCGCCGAAAGCCCTGCCGATACATCGAGGAAGGCGAGCTTCTCCTCGCGCGCCGAAAGGGTCTCCGTCGTATCCGCGATCACGATCAGCCAGCCGGGGTCGTTCTTGCCGCCCTTGGTGAAGAGGCGGTTTCTGTTCTCCTCCGTCGCCAGGTAAGCCCTGGTCTGGCGCAGGGCGTTATAGCTCTCGGCGTAGCGCTCTTCGGCGCGCAGCGTCAGGCAGAGTTCCGCAATGGGCGCGAGGCGGTCGGGATCCAGCCTGGCCACCTCCAGGAAGAAGGTGATGGCGTCCTCGTGCCTGGCGACGAGCCGCAGCGCCGAGGCGAGGTTCGCCAGGTAGTCCGGGTTTTCCGGGTAAAGCTCGTGGGCGCGCCGGTAGCGCGCCTCCGCGCCGGCGAAATCGCCGGCATCGTAGGCGATGTGACCCAGGCCCAAGACCGCGTGCGCAAGGGTCGGGCGCGCCGCCAGCGCGGCGTCGTAGGCCGAGGTGGCCGCGGAGGAATCGCCGGACCAGCGATAGAAGTCGCCCAGGTAGGCCAGAACATGGGGATCGTGGACTTGGGGCTCGGAGGAAGCATCAGAGTCCGCCGCCGTTTCGCCGAAGAGGGAGACTACGCGCGTCTTGAAAACGCTGGGGCTGTATTCCGCGAAGGCGTCCTGCTTGAAGAGTTCGGCCGTCCTGATGGCAAGCGCGGCAGGGATGCTGTCCACGGAGATCACCTGTGCGGCCTTGAACTCGGCGAGGGCGTCGTCCTGCAGCCCCTGGTCCAGCAGTTTGTAGCCCAGTTCCAGGTGCCGCCGCGTCAGGTCCTCCCGGTACTCGTGCATCCGCAGCTCGGCGGAGACCTTCCGGTCCTCGGCGGCGATCTTCTTGAAGTAGTAGAGGGGAGAGGCGCCCTCGTAGGCGATGGCGCCGAAGAAGCTGACGGCGGAGAGCAGCAGGACGGTAAGCGGCCAGTTGGTCAGGAAGAACCCGCCGACTTTGACGAGCCCGCTCCTGGCGGGCGCCTCATCGGCTTTGGTCTCTGTGGCGGCTGCGACGATCCGGGCGATCTGTTCGATTTCTTCCTCGGACAGCTTGGACATCGCTTATTCGGCATCCTTCGCAAAGATGAACTCGAGCTTGCCGCTGACGGTCCCCATCGGCACCTGGGCCCGCCCGAAGACCTGCTTGGAGAGTTTCGGCACCTCTTCGCTGAGGTAGCTGTTCAACTCGCCGATATCGACCAGCTCGTTGCCGTTGCCGAAGCGCTTGTCCGACTCCGCGACGGCCTTCAGCAGCACCCAGGTGAAGAGGCCGTGCCCTTGGTAGCCCTCCAGAGCTTCCTGGCGGGCGCTGGAGGCGGCGAGCACCGCGCGGCCGGACTGGCGCATCAGCCGGTCGATGGCGAACTTGGTCTTTGCGCCGCGCGTCTGCGCCAGGGCCAGCTGGCTGGTGCCCACCGGCGAGAAGGCGCCCGATTCGCAGGTGTCGAGGATGATCAGGCTCTTGGTGGTGTTGATGCCGGCGAGGAACTCGATGATCTGTTCCTCGGCGATGCTCGCCTCGCGCAGCGCGTCGCTGTTCGTGAAGCGCGCTTCCTGCGGCACGAAATGGTAGCGGCCGTCGGTTGCAAATCCGTGCCCCGCTATATAAAGCACGAAGACATCGCTCGGCTGCACCTCGCGTGCGAGCGTCTCGAAGGTCTCCTTGATCTTCGCCTTGGTCGCGTCTTCATCCAGCAGGGGAACGACCTTGATCTGCTGGTAGAGCCCGCGGCCTTGGGATTCCAGCATCTTTCCGACGCGCTCCGCATCGTCGCGCGCCCACATGAGGCCGAGCGAACTGTCGAAATAGTCGTCGATGCCGATGACCAGGGCATAGAGCTTCGGGGGGCGGTAGCGCGGATCGTCGATGCAGACTGTCTGGGTGACGCTGGGTGAACGCAACGCCCCGTCGGCCGTTTCGGCATAGACCTCGATGCGGTTGCATACCTCTCCCGGCAGTGTTGGATCCAGCGTAAGAGGCTGGGTCAGCACCACGCTGCGGCGGTCGCGGCGGGCGGCCCGGGCGCCCGGCCTGGCGATGCGCACGCCGTTGACGATGTAGACCAGCTCCAGGTCTTGCTGATCCGGCCCCTCGATCCGGATTTCGCTCTCGAAGTCGATGCGGTTGTGATCGACGTGTTCGGGGCCGACCAGGGTGATTCTCGGCGCCTGCCGCTTCCGGAGCAGGTCGTCGACGGGGCCGAGCGCGGCGACCGCCGCAGCGATCACTTCCTCGTCTCCGGCGAGGCGCGCGGCGATCAGGTCCGGCCGGAAATAGTGCTCCGCCAGTTGCTCGACCGCGACCACTTCGGGCAGGCGGTCGGCGCCGCGGTTGATGATGTACTGCAGCAGGCTCGACCCGTTGGCGGAGGCCGTGAAGAAGCCCTCGGGCATCCAGGCGACCCAGCGTCCGTCGGGGTGGACGAAGGCGCGCAGCAGCTCGCGGCCGTCTTCCACCGTGAACCATCGCAGGGTGCCGTCGCCCATGCCGACGACGGCGACCTGCCGGGCCTGCGCGACCGTGACGGCCCAGGTTACCGTGTCCTGCTTGGTCCCCCAGATCTGCCGGCCCGTGGCGTCGAAGGCGCGCAGCGAGTAGTCGGTGCCGAGCAGGAAGCGTTGCTGGCCGGGGACGATGGCAATCGAGCGCGCGGTTTCGAAGGGCTCCAGGTCCAGCAGGCGGTCGTTCAGCGTCGGCTCGGTGGTGTTGATCCAGTTTTCGATGTCCATTCCGGTCTCGAGGGCCGGTGCCAGTTTGTGCCAGGGCAGCGCTTCGGGGCTAAATTCTCCGGCGGAGAGGTCGAGCACCGCACGGTCCTCGCCCCAGGTCAGGAAACCGAACTCGACGACGTCGCCGGTCGCGGAGACGCGCAGGCTGCGTCCGTCGGTTTCCCGCTGGCCTCTGAAGTCGGCTTTCTCTCCGCGGACCGCCCAGTCGACCTGTCCCGCCGGGTCGAGACGCGCCACGAGAGAATCGTGGGCCGAGACCAGCAGGTCACCACCCTTCAAGAAGGTGAGATCGACCACGGTATCGGTGGCGCCCGCATCGACGACCTGCATCGGCCCTCGGCCGGCGTCGTCCCAGCATATTACCGGGTTCTCGTCGCCGGTCAGCGATCGCCCGGCGGCGCAGAGCCGCGACCCGTCCTGGGACCAGACGGCCTTGAACAGGCTCGACGTTTCCACCTGCAGAGTGTCGGTGAAGGCCAGGTGGCTGAGGTCCGCTGCCGAGAGGATTTCAACGACCGGCACATCGTCGTAACCGACGGCGATCTCTTCGCCGTCGGGGGAGAAGCGGGCTGTGAAGGGATAGCGGCCGGAATCGCCCTGCTTCCGCAGGACCAGGTTCAACGCCGCGTCGTAGAGGCGGAGGTCGCCGTCGTCGGAGGTCGCGATCAGGCGGCCGTCCTTGGCGATGTCGATGGAATAGGAACTGTCGCCATAGTCGCTGTCCCGCCGGATCTCCGTCCAGCCGGACGTTTCGTAAAGGCGAACTCCGTGCGCGCCCCAGAGCGACGCCGCCAGGCGGCTGCCGTCCGCCGAGATCGTCAGGTCGATGGCCATGTCCGGCAGGTCTTCGATCACATGGATCTGCGTGCCGCTCGCGCGGTCCAGGATGTAAATCCGGTGATCGTCACCGAGGGTGCCCGTCAAGCCGCCCGCGGCGATCCATTGACCGTCCGGTGAAATCGCCACGGAAAAAATCTGGCCGAGCTTTCTCGGGCCAAGCGGCACGCGCAGGGTTGAGATCAGCTGCCCTGTTGCCGCTTCCCAGATCCTGATGGATTTGTCGTCCGATCCCGTGACGATCCAGCGTTCCGCCTGGTCGGTGGACATGCTCCGGATCGGTGCCCCATGCGCGCCGATTTCCACCACCGCGACCGGGTTCTCCGGGAACTGCGGCTCCGCCTGGCTCGCGGGAGCGGCCAGCAGGGCAATCAGAAAAAGGATAAGGTTCTTAACGTCCGAGTGGAGCATCGCGGATAGCATCTCGCCTCCATGCCGCAATGGACGATCCGCGATGATATCACAGATTTGCGGGCCTACTCTAATTTGTGCGCTGCGCAGATTTGCCGTTGGGACTCAGGCGGACCATGCCGGCCGCCGGCTGCAGGTTCTTCGTGCTGATTTCTGTTGTTTCCTCTCCATTGCAGGAGGGACCGGTCGCAGCCTTTCCGCCCGCCGGCCAGCTATCCGTGCATAAAAGAATCCTGTTCGCCGATCGCGCGGAAGAATACTGCACTGCACAAATTTTTCTTGAAATGCCATCGTGGTTAAAGAATTCTTAACTGTGCACTGCAAAAAGTGCAGCGTTTAGGGAGGTGCGCTCAACGAAACCCGCAAGAGGGAAGTTTCGAGATGCAGCACCCAAAGCTGGGCCTTTTGTTGTTCGGTTTGTTTTTCCTGGCGGGCGCCGTCTGCGCGCCCTCTGCCGCGCCGCACGCCGCGCCGGCATCCCAACACCAACCGCCACAAACACCCCACGGCCGGGCCGGTGTCACCACGGCCGCTTTGCCTCTTTCCCGCTTCTCCCCTCCCTCGCAGCGGCCCGCCGCTTTACCGCTGTCCGGTGTTGCCATGGCCGACCTTCAGTCCGTCATCGTGAACTGGCTGGCGGCCAGGTTCGGCCTGCCGGCAATCCATGACCATCCCCGGGTCGAGCTGTTGCCCGCCGAGCAGATTTCGGAACTTCGCTATGGCAACAGCGGCCTCATGAGCCACCGCGACGTGGTGGCGGTCTATGACGACTCCTCAAAGACGATCTACCTGAACCTGGCCTGGACCGGCCGGAGCGTCGCGGACCTCTCTGTCCTGGTTCACGAGATGGTGCACCACCTGCAGAACGTGGGGAGAGCCAGATTCGCCTGCCCGGCGGCGCGCGAAGAGCTTGCCTACCACGCCCAGGCGCAATGGCTCGCCTCTTTCGGTGCGGACCTGTTTCAGGAGTTCGAGCTGGATCCCATCACTCTGAAGCTGACCACGGCCTGCCTGCCGTACTAGGCCAGCAACGCTCCTTCAGCCCGGCGCGTCGATGTCCTTCACGATTCTGAAGCCGATATGGTTGGAGCCGAGTTCCTGCTCGCTGGGCAGGCGCCCGCCGGCCCAGGCGGCGTAGGCCGCCGCGTCCTCCGGCGAGACCTGCACCACCGGGTGGGTTTCCTTGCCCTCGATGCTGCTGCCCGGCCCCGTCGGGTGGCGCCAGTCGGCGCCGGGCACGTAGGACCACCACTGCATGATGTCGGCGCGGCCGCGGACCTTCCCGGGCACGGCGAAAACCATGGTGCCGGGCAGCAGCAGGTCCTTGGGACAGTTGGGATAGGCGACCGGGTGGGGCCGCGCTCGGCGAGGGTGACGCAGCCGGTGGCCGCGACGAAGGCGGCACTGGTGATCTCGGTATGCGAGATGAGGAAGGGGCTGACCGTCACGCGGCGCAGCGGGCCCTCCTCGCGGTAGAATTCCTGTGAGCCCATGGTGAAGGTGCCGCCCTCGAGGCGCACAAAGTCGGCGGCTGTGACCGTTGTCGAGAACGCAACGCCAAAAGCCGCACCCCAAGCGGCGAGATGACGGATCATTCCGGCCATACGATTTTCCAGTCCTTGGCCATATCGATAACGGTCCAGCCCTTGGCCGCGGCCTCGTCCAGGCCCTCATCGAGCTTGCCGATGTGGCTTTCGCGATCGTAGGCGAACTCGCGCTTGTTTTCGGTGTAGTGCACGAAGAGGGCGAAGCGCGGGCCGTCCGCTGCCGTCGCCTGCTACGCCATGGCGAGGTCGCGGTCGGAGTTGCCGCTTGAAGTGAGGCAACTTCGGAGCGAAAAATACTATTGCGACCGGCGGAAAAGTTGTTTGTTCTGCAAAGGCTTTCGGGAACTACGACATTTCAGGGAAAGAGGATATGCGCGGGGCTCCGGCGGGTGAGGGCGGGGCCATCGCCGCCTTGGCCTGTGTAGATTCCTACACATCGCCGGCCGCCGGTGGGTGGCCGGCCACACACCGACGCCGGCCACGGACGTTGATCTTCCGGCGCCCGGGTCTAGATCAAACAACAACTTAGTGCGGTTCGGCCGGCGTGCCGGAAAACTGGCACGCCCATTGCTCATGAAAAGTCAGCGTTCCGGCGCGGGGGCAAGCGGTCCCGGCGTCGCGGGCGAAAGAATAACGGGAGGAATTCCAGTGAAGACTCATCTGATTGCCACGGCGGCCGCCGTGGCGCTAGCCACGACCCTGTCCGCGACCTCGGCTTTCGCGTCCTGCGAAGACGGCGAGATCGTCATCAAGTTCAGCCACGTCACCAACACCGACAAGCATCCCAAGGGCATCGCCGCCAGCCTGCTGGCCAAGCGCGTCAACGAGGAGATGAACGGCAAGGCCTGCATGGAGGTCTTCCCCAACTCCCAGCTCTACAACGATGACCAGGTGCTGGAGGCCATGCTGGCCGGCGACGTGCAGCTCGCCGCGCCCTCGCTGTCGAAGTTCGAGAAGTTCACCAAGAAGTTCCGCCTCTTCGATCTGCCATTCCTCTTCGACGACATCAACGCGGTCGACCGCTTCCAGACCTCGGCGGACGGCGAGAAGCTGAAGGGCTCCATGAAGCGCCGCGGCCTGCAGGGCCTGGCCTTCTGGCACAACGGCATGAAGCAGATCTCGGCCAACAAGCCGCTGATCGAGCCGAGCGACGCCGCCGGGCTGAAGTTCCGCGTCCAGCCCTCCGACGTGCTGGTCGCCCAGATGGAGGCCCTGAAGGCCAATCCGCAGAAGATGGCCTTCTCCGAGGTCTACGGCGCCCTGCAGACCGGCGTTGTCGACGGTCAGGAGAACACCTGGTCCAACGTCTACGGGCAGAAGTTCTTCGAGGTCCAGGACGGCGTCACCGAGTCCAACCACGGCGTCATCGACTACCTGGTCGTGACCTCCACCGAGTGGTGGGACGGCCTGCCGGATGACGTGCGAGGCCAGCTGAAAACCATCCTCGACGAGGTGACCGAGACCCGCAACGCCGAGTCCACGGCGGTCAACGAGGAGGCCAAGAAGGCCGTCATCGCCGCCGGCGGCAAGGTGCGAAGCCTGACCGCCGAGCAGCGCGCCCTGTGGGTCGCCGCCATGAAGCCGGTCTGGGACAAGTTCGCGGACGACATCGGCGAGGACCTGATCGCCGCCGCGCAGGCTGCCAACGCGACCAACTGACGGGCTTCGCCTGTCGGCGACTTCGTGATCTACTGGCGCGGTCCGGAGTTTCCGGGCCGCGCCGGACGATCGCGCGCCGGACCCGAATAGAAGACAGCCCGGCCAACAAGGGCTTCGCTAAGGGGGGAATGACATGCACGACCAGCCGAAGACCCGGCTCGGGCGCGTGGTCAACGACTTAGAGGAGACGCTGATCGCGGTGCTCCTCGGCCTCATGACGCTGGTCACTTTCGCCAACGTCGTCGCGCGCTACGTTTTCAACAGCAATATCCTCTGGGCGCTGGAGACGACGGTCTTCCTCTTCGCCTGGCTGGTTCTCATCGGCGCCTCCTACTGCGTGAAGACCCGCGCGCATCTGGGCGTCGACGTGGTGCTGCACATGGTCGGCCCCGGTGCCCGCCGGGTGCTGGCGCTGCTCGCGGTGACGGCCTCCCTCGCGTTCTCGCTGCTGCTGCTGATCGGCGCCTGGAACTACTGGGCGCCCTTCGCGGCCCTGCCGGAGCTCGACGGTTCCTTCAGGGATCAGGCCTGGTACGAAGTCAACGACATCCCCATGCTGGACTTCCTGCGCTTCATCGAGGGGCCGATGAACGCCGGCGAAGCCTATGAAAAGCTGCCACGCTTCATTCCCTACGCGGCGCTGCCCTTCGGTATGGCGCTACTGACCTTCCGCTTTCTGCAGGTCGCCTGGCGGGTCGTGACCGGCCAGCAGGACGTCATCATCGCCAGTCACGAGGCGGAAGACCTGGTTGAAGAAGCCGCCGCCCAGGCGAAGAAGGAGGACTGAGCCATGGATGTGCTCTTCCTCTTTGCCATGGTGATCGGCCTGCTGCTGATCGGCGTGCCCATCGCCATTTCGCTGGGTCTCAGTTCGATCATCTTTCTGCTGGTCTATTCCGATTCCTCGTTGGGCTCCATCGCCCAAACCTTCTTCAATGCCTTTGCCGGGCACTTCACGCTGCTGGCCATTCCCTTCTTCATCCTGGCCTCGGTCTTCATGTCGACCGGCGGCGTGGCGCGGCGCATCATCCGTTTTTCCATCGCTTGCGTCGGCCACGTGCAGGGCGGGCTGGCCATCGCCGGCGTCTTCGCCTGCATGATGTTCGCCGCGCTCTCCGGCTCCTCGCCGGCCACGGTGGTCGCCATCGGCACCATCGTCATCGCCGGCATGCGCCAGGTCGGCTACTCCAAGGACTTCGCCGCGGGCGTGATCTGCAACGCCGGCACGCTGGGCATCCTGATTCCGCCCTCCATCGTCATGGTGGTCTACGCTTCCGCCGTGGACGTCTCGGTCGGCCGCATGTTCCTGGCCGGCATCATCCCCGGGCTCCTGGCCGGCGTCATGCTGATGATCGGCATCTATGTCGCCGCCAAGATCCGTAACCTGCCCTCGGAGGACTGGGCCGGCTGGGGCGAGATTTTCGCCGCCGCGCGGGATTCCTCCTGGGGCCTCTTCCTCATCGTCATCATCCTGGGCGGCATCTACGGCGGCATCTTCACGCCCACGGAGGCCGCCGCGGTGGCCGCCGTCTATGCCTTCGTGATCGCCAACTTCGTCTATAAGGACATGGGGCCGCTGAAGGGGGAGGGCGAGCATCGCCATTCCTTCCTGTCCCGGCCGCAAAGCCTCATCACGGTGTTCTTCCACCCGGACACCAAGCATGCCCTCTTCGAGGCCGGCAAGATCACCATCATGCTGCTCTTCATCATCGCCAACGCGCTGATCCTCAAGCACGTGCTGACCGACGAGCAGATCCCCCAGGCCATCGCCGGGGCGATGCTGGAGGCCGGCTTCGGGCCGGTCATGTTCCTGGTCATCGTCAACGTGATCCTGCTGATCGGGGGCCAGTTCATGGAGCCCTCGGGCCTGATCGTCATCGTCGCGCCGCTGGTCTTTCCCATTGCCATCGAGCTGGGGATCGATCCGATCCACCTGGGTATCATCATGGTGGTGAACATGGAGATCGGCATGATTACGCCGCCGGTGGGCCTCAACCTCTTCGTCACCTCGGGTGTGGCGGGAATGCCGGTCCTGGACGTGGTGAAGGCGGCGCTGCCCTGGCTGGGAATCCTCTTCGTCTTCCTGATCATCATCACCTACGTGCCCTGGATCTCCACCGTGGTGCCGACGGCGCTGATGGGCCCGGAGGTGATCGTCAACTAGGCGGCGGGTGTCCGGGCCTGGTCCGCTTGCGGCTGCGCCAGAACATGAACCAGCCGACCGGGCCGAGCAGCAGGACCAGCACGATCCAGCCGACGCGCGGGCCCAGCGGGCAGCCGCTGCCCGGCGGCGGCCGCCAGCTGCCGCCGCGCCGCGACAGCACCACGTGGGCCAGGGGCAGCAGGTAGCCGAAGATGACGATCAGCCAGGCCGTGAGTTTCGGGTCCATGGCTGCTATTGTGGCCCATAGCGGCGGCGGCCTCCAGCCGCTTGCTGACCCCAGACTTGTAGATTTTCCGGCGGTTCCCACGCGCTTCCGACACCCATGCTGTCCATCCTAGAAACCGTGCTGCCGATCTTCGGCCTGGTGCTCTGCGGCTACGTGGTGGGCCGCCGGCGCTGGATGAGCGAGGAGGCGATCAAGGGCCTCAACACCTTCGTCTTCTACTTCGCCATTCCGGCCCTGCTGTTCCGCGCCATGGCGCGCGGCATAGGGCCGGTGGAGTTCACCATCGTCGGCGCCTATTTCGCGGGCGTGCTGGCCACCTTCCTGCTGGCCCTGGTTGTGGCCCGCCTGGCCTTCCGCACCGGACCGGTGGAGCAGGTGCTCTTCGGCATGGGCTCGATCTTCTCCAACACCGTGCTGCTGGGCATCCCGCTGGTCTTCACCGTGCTGGGCGAGGCCGCCGGCTTGCAGCTGATGCTGATCATCACCTTCCATGCGGTGATCATCCTGCCGGTCATCACCGTGCTGATCGAACTGCGGCGCGGCGCCGGGCAGGGCTGGCGGCGGCTCTTCGGCCAGACCTTCCGGGCCATCGCCCTCAACCCCATCATCCTGGCCCTCATTCTCGGCATCGCCTATGGCCTTACCGGCGCGCCCCTGCCGGGGGCGGCCGAGCGCTTCCTGGCGCTGCTCGGCGGGGCGGCGGCGCCCTGCGCGCTCTTCGCCCTGGGCGCCTCGCTGACTTCCTTCGAGCTGCGCGGCGATATCAAGGAGACCCTGGCCATCGTCGCCATGAAGCTGCTGGTCCACCCGGCGGTCATGGCGGTCCTGGCCTTCTGGGTCTTCGAGCTGCCGCCCCTGGCCGCCACTGTGGCCGTCATCACCGCGGCGATCCCGGCCGGGGCCAATGTCTTCATCATGGCCCGCCAGTACGACATCTACCTGGGCCGCGCCGCCTCGGCGGTGCTGATCTCCACTGCCCTCTCGGTGGTGACCCTGACCTTCCTGCTTGCCACGCTGCGCCCCGGGGGGTAGCAACGGCGCCAAGCAAGGACCTCATTTCAGCGGAGGACGAAGGAGCATGTTGAAGGGAAAGACCGCGCTGGTGACCGGCTCGACCAGCGGCATCGGCCAGGGCATCGCCGAGGCCCTGGCGGCCGGGGGCGCCAACGTCGTGCTGAACGGCTTCGGCGAGGGCGCGGCCATCGAGGCGCTGCGCGCGGAGATCGCGGAAAAGAACGGCGTCACCGTCACCTACGACGGCGCCGACATGACCAAGCCGGCGGAGATCGCCCGCATGGTGAAGGACGCCGAGGCGCAGTTCGGCGCCGTCGATATCCTGGTGAACAACGCCGGCATCCAGTACGTCTCGCCGATCGAGGAGTTCCCCGACGAGCGCTGGGACGCGGTCATCGCCATCAACCTCTCCTCGGCCTTCCATACCACCAAGGCGGCGCTGCCGGCCATGCGGAGCAAGGGCTGGGGCCGCATCATCAACATCGCCTCGGCGCACGGCCTCTCTGCCTCGGCCAACAAGTCGGCCTACGTGGCCGCCAAGCACGGTATCGTCGGCCTGACCAAGGTGACGGCGCTGGAGACCGGCGGCAGCGGCATCACCTGCAACGCCATCTGCCCGGGCTGGGTGCTGACGCCCCTGGTGAAGAAGCAGATCGAGGATCGCGCCGCGGCTTCGGGCAAGAGCTACGAGGAGGAGAAGCTGGCCCTGGTAGCGGAGAAGACGCCGTCCAAGGACTTCTCGACGCCCGAGCAGATCGGCGGCCTGGCGGTCTTCCTCTGCTCGCCCTCGGCCGACCAGATCACCGGCGCGCCGCTTTCCATCGACGGCGGCTGGATGGCGCAATAGGAAGGTGTCAAGTTCACGCCTCTTGAACGGCGGGTTTCCGAGACTTGGCCGGGGATTTGCGCGCCTGTGCCTTCGGGGTCTGCTGCTCACGTAAGGCCTCGGCGGACTGGCGAACCGCCTCGGCGACCTGCTGGAGCTGTGCGGCCAGGGGGCTCGTCTTGCGCCAGATCATGCCGATGGTCCGCGACGGCCGAGGGTTCTTGAAGCGGGCGATGGAGACGGCGGCCGAGCGTGTCTCCACCGCCACGGCCATTTCGGGGATCAAGGTGACACCGATGCCGGCGCCGACCATCTGCACCAAGGTGGAGAGGGAACTGCCGTCCAGCAGTTCGCGCGGCCGCGCCGAATGGAAATCGCAGAACGACAGGGCCTGATCGCGGAAGCAGTGGCCCTCTTCCAGGAGCAGCAGCCTCATGCTGCGCAGCGCTTCGTGATTGGGCACGGGCTTTCCTTCGTCGGCGGCCGGCCGCACCAGCACGAACTCCTCGGTAAAGAGCGCAACCTCGGTCAAGGAAGGCTCGGACACCGGCAGGGCGACGATGGCCGTGTCGATCCGGCCTTCCGCCAGCTCTTGAATCAGCTTGGAGGTCAGGGTCTCGCGTACATGGATGTCGAGGCCGTCATACAGGCGGGTGAGGTCGGCGATGATCGCCGGCAGCAGGTAGGGGGCGATCGTCGGGATCACGCCGATCCGCAGCCGTCCCACCAGCCTCTCGTGCGAGGCGCGCGCCAGGTCCCCCAGTTCATCGACCGACCGCAGGATGTCGCGGACGCGCAGGGCAAGTTCCTCACCGAAGGCGGTCAGCCGGATCTTGCGCGCGCTCCTTTCGAAGAGCTCAGTCCCCAAGGATTCTTCTAATTCCTTGATTTGCATGGATAAAGCGGGCTGGGAGATCGCGCAGTCTTCGGCCGCATGCCCGAAGTGGCCATGCCGCGCCACGGCCTCGAAGTAGCGGAGCTGTTTGAGCGTCAGATTTATCATAAGCTGATCTTATCATAACAATCAGAAAATCAAAATTTCTCTGATGCTTCGTGTTGGTTAGAATTATTCCAATGTAAGGAGCGTCCAGGCGCCGCTGGGCGCAGACGTGGTTCCTTGACCTCGGCAGCATTCAACAATCCCAACGCGACCGGAGGGAACGAACGATGGACACATTACCTGAAGGCAAATGCCCGGTGATGCACGGGGGGAACACCTCCCTCAGCAGAGACGTCATGGAGTGGTGGCCCAACGCCCTCAACCTCGACATCCTGCATCAGCACGACAGCAAGACCGATCCTCTGGGCAAGGACTTCAACTACCGTGAAGAGCTGAAGAAGCTCGATGTCGAGGCCCTGAAGAAAGACCTCCACGCGTTGATGACCGACAGCCAGTCGTGGTGGCCGGCCGACTGGGGCAACTACGAAGGCCTGATGATCCGCATGGCCTGGCACGCCGCCGGCTCCTACCGTCTCGCCGACGGCCGCGGCGGCGGCGGCACCGGCAACCAGCGCTTCGCGCCGCTGAACTCCTGGCCGGACAACGTCAGCCTCGACAAGGCGCGTCGCCTGCTGTGGCCGATCAAGAAGAAGTACGGCAACAAGGTGAGCTGGGCCGACCTCATGATCCTGGCCGGCAACATCGCCTATGAGCACGCCGGCCTGAAGACCTTCGGCTTCGGCTTCGGCCGCGAAGACATCTGGCATCCCGAGAAGGACGTCTACTGGGGCTCCGAGAAGGAATGGCTGGGGCGCGGCCGCTACGACAGCGACGACAACCCGCAGTCGCTGGAGAATCCGCTGGCTGCCGTGCAGATGGGCCTGATCTACGTGAACCCGGAAGGCGTCGGGGGCAAGCCCGACCCGGTGAAGACGGCGGCGGAAGTGCGCGAGACCTTCGCGCGCATGGCCATGAACGACGAGGAGACCGCCGCCCTGACCGCCGGCGGCCACACCATCGGCAAGTGCCACGGCAATGGCGACGCCGAGCTGCTGGGTCCCGACCCCGAGGCCGCCGACGTCGAGAACCAGGGCTTCGGCTGGGGCAACCCGACCGGCAAGGGCCTTGGCCGCGACGCCATCACCAGCGGCATCGAGGGCGCCTGGACCAAGAACCCCACCAAGTGGGACATGGGCTGGTTCGAGATGCTGTTCGGCCACGAGTGGGAGCTGAAGAAGAGTCCGGCCGGCGCCTGGCAGTGGCAGCCGGTCGACATCAAGGAAGAGGACATGCCTGTCGACGTCGAGGATCCCACGATCCGCTGCATGCCGATCATGACCGATGCCGACATGGCGATGAAGGTCGACCCGGTCTACAACGAGATTTGCCAGAAGTTCATGGCCGACCCGGATTACTTCGCCGACACCTTCGCGCGGGCCTGGTTCAAGCTGACCCACCGCGACATGGGCCCCAGGGTGCGCTACGTCGGCCCCGAGGTGCCGGAAGAAGACCTGATCTGGCAGGACCCGATCCCCGCCGGCAAGACCGACTACGACGTGGGTGCGGTCAAGGCGAAGATCGCGGAGAGCGGCCTGTCGATCGGCGAGATGGTGTCCACCGCCTGGGACTCTGCCCGCACCTTCCGCGGCTCCGACAACCGCGGCGGCGCCAACGGGGCGCGCATCCGCCTTGCCCCGCAGAAGGACTGGGAGGGCAACGAGCCTGAGCGCCTGGCCAAGGTGCTGGCGGTGCTCGAGCCCATCGCGGCCGAGAGCGGCGCCAGCGTGGCGGACGTCATCGTGCTGGCCGGCAACCTCGGCATCGAGCAGGCGATCAAGGCCGCTGGCTTCGACGTCGATGTGCCCTTCGCGCCGGGCCGCGGCGATGCCAGCGACGAGATGACCGACGCCGAGTCCTTCGATGCGCTGGAGCCGCTCGCCGACGGCTACCGCAACTGGCAGAAGCAGGCCTATGCGGTCAGTCCGGAAGAAATGATGCTCGACCGCACGCAACTCATGGGCCTCACCGCGCCGGAGATGACCGCGCTGGTCGGTGGGATGCGGATGCTCGGCACCAACCACGGCGGCAGCAAGCACGGCGTCTTCACCGATCGCGAAGGGGCCTTGACCAACGACTTCTTCGTCAACCTGACGGACATGGCCTACAGGTGGGTGCCGGCGGGCAAGAACCTCTACGAGATCCGCGACCGCAAGACCGACGCGGTCAAGTGGACGGCGACCCGCATGGATCTGGTCTTCGGGTCCAACGCCATCCTGCGGGCCTATGCCGAAGTCTATGCCCAGGACGACTGCCAGGAGAAGTTCGTGCAGGACTTCGTGGCGGCCTGGACCAAGGTCATGAACGCCGACCGCTTCGACCTCGCCTGATCCCCGGCCGAGGTAGGTACAACAGGGGCGCTTCATGGTGTCATGGAGCGCCCCTTTGCTTTTTCGGGCAGCAGCGTGCCCGTGACGGCGCGAGGAAGAACGCCCCGCCGCAAGGCGGTCCGTTTCACGCGTCTCCTAGGACGATGCGAGATCGCTGCGGGCGTCCTTCACGATGCGCCAAGCCGAATGCAGGAACAGGCCGGCGATGACGAGCGCCACGGCCAGGTCCGGCCAGGGGGTGGCGGTCCAGTAGACAAGCCCCGCCGCCGCCACGACGGCGATGTTGCCGATGGCGTCGTTGCGGCTGAACAGCCACACGGCCCTTACGTTGGCGTCGCCGGTTCTGTGCGGTATCAGGACCAGGGCCGCGGTCACGTTCACCACGAGCGCAACCGCCCCGAAGGTGCCCATCAGTTCGGCGGCCGGGATGTTCAGGACAAGCACGCGGTACAGCGTGTTGACGAAGACGCCGCACCCGAGGGCACCCAGGAATATCCCTTGCAACAGCGCCGAGCGCGCCCGCCAGGCCAGGCTCCAGCCGATGGCGAGCAGGCCGAGGAAGGTGATCAGGCCATCGCCCAGGAAGTCCAGCGCATCGGCCTTGAGCGCCTGTGATCCGGAAATGAACCCGCCGGCCATTTCGACCACGCCGTAGCCTATGTTCAGCAGAACGACGGTCCAGAGCGCCTTTCGGTAGCCGGCCGCAAGGTGTGCAGGCAGTTTGCCGTCTTCCTCGTCTGGTCCGCCCGCCCGGCCGCGGGAGTCGTCGAGCCGGCTGAGCTGATAGCCGAGAGCCGTCACCGCGCGTTCGGCCGCCGCTGTGCTCTCGGCGCCGCTCGTCGCAAGCGACATCACCTGCGAGGCGAGCGAGACTCTCACCTGCCGGACGCCCGCCACCGCGCGTACCGCGTCTTCGATCTTCCCGGCGCAGGAAGCGCAGTCCATTCCGGCGACGCTGTAGCGCAGGTCTTCGCCGCTGTTCGAAGGGCGCGTGGTCACGACGCTGCCCCGGTCCCGCGGCCGCCCCTGTTCTCGCGCCTGAGGGGCACCCGACGCCTGTCGGGTGTCTTGGGGTGGGCCAGGGTCGGTTCTGCAGCAGGCAACGTCGGGTCCTCTTATGGTGATCCGAAAGCATAGAGGGGAAGCCAGGTGGCGAGCAGCGGGAACAGCAATACCAAGGCTATGCCGACGACCTGAAGGACGACGAAGGGGGCGACTCCGCGATAGACGGCTTCCAGCTTGACCTCCGGTGGCGCTGCCCCTTTCAGGAAGAACAGTGCAAAGCCGAAGGGCGGTGTCAGGAAGGATGCCTGAAGGTTCAGCGCCACCAGGACGGCAATCCACAACATGGAGAGATCCGGCGAGCCCAGGTAGTCGGTAAAGTCGAGCGCGCCGAGGGCCGGCGCCACGATGGGAAGGACAATGACGGTGATCTCGATCCAGTCGATGAAGAACCCCATGACGAAGAGCAGGCCGAGCACCGACAAAAGGGTCCCCCAGCGCCCGAGGCCCAATCCGTAGAGGGCATCGGTCATGGCGTCGCCGCCGCCGAGGAAGATGAAGACGAAGGAAAACACCGTGGCCGCCATGATGATCAGGAACACCATGGCCGTCATCATGGCCGTCGCCATCGCCACCTCGTAGAACAGGCGGAAGGACAGGCTGCGGTTCAGTGCCATCAGCAGGATGGCGCCGGCCGCGCCCACCGCGCTCGACTGGGTCGGCGTCGCGATACCGGCAACGATCGAGCCCAACACCAGGAACACCAGAAGCAGCGGCAGCGCGAGGCTGCGCAGCGCATAAACCGTGAACTGTACCGCCGAAATCGTCTCCGGCTTTGCCGAGCGCGGGGCCACGGCGGGATCGGCGAGCGTCCGCCCCAGCAGGTAGACGACGTAGAGGACGGTCAGAAGCAACCCGGGAACGACGGTGGCGAGAAACATGGGCCCGAGCCGCACATCGAGACGTTCGGCCAGGAAAAACAGCATGAGCCCGGGCGGGAAGATCAAGCCCAGGGTGCCTGCCGCCGCCACCGATCCGGATGCGAAGGGGATGCGGTAGCCCTGGGCCAGCATGCTCGGCAGCGCGATGAGGGCAAGGGTCGCAACGGACGCGCCGATCAGCCCGGCCGAAGGCGCCAGTACGATGCCGATGATGACAACCGCAATGGCGAGGCTTCCGGGCACCCGGCGCAGCAGAAGGTCGAGACAGGTCAGCAGTTCCCGCGCGACGCCGCTGCGCTCCAGCGCGATCCCCATGAACAGCAGCATCGGTACCGCCGGGTAAATCAGGTTCTCGCCGAGGTTCGAGTACATCCGCAGCGGCAGGTTGAAAAGGGCGACGAGGGGGATCAGGTCGAACAGATAGCCGACCGCGAAGAAGAGGAAGCCGACGGCGGAAAGCGTCAGGGCCACCGGATAGCCCGCGAAGAGGCAGACCGCCAAGGTTGCCGCCATCAGGAAGGGCAGGGCATCGATCAAGCTGTCCATGGCGGCGCTACCTGTCGCCGCCCGGCGCCGGCCGGGGTTCCTCTCCAAGAAGAAAGAGAACGTTCCGCCCAAAGGCGCAGCTTCCGGCCAGCAGCAGTATCAGTGCGCCGAACGGCAGGGTGCTCTTGATGATCCATCGCATCGGCAGGCCCATTGCCGCGCGCGATCTCTCGCCGGTCGTAAAGGCCATCGCCGCAAGCTCCGACCCGTAGGCCACAACGACGAGGCAAAAGGGCACCAGCGCAACAAAATAGCCGACGATCTCGACAATGGCCTTGGTCCGGTCGCTGGCCCGGTCCCGGAATACGTCGATACGCACGTGGATGTCGCGAAGGTAGGCATAGCCGATGGACACCATCACAAGAGTGAGGAACAGATGCCACTCCAGTTCCTGAAGACGGGTGGAGCCGGTGTTGTAGAACTGCCGCCCGATGATGTCGTAGACGCTGACCCCGATGAGCAGCGGAAGAATGACCATTACCGGGAGGGTGCAGCACCAGGCGACAGCCGCCTCCACCCTTCCGATGAGATAGCGCAGTCGTGAAACGGCCATTCTCGCCCCCCCTTTTTATGCGATCCGCTTTACCCCGCCTGCTCGAGCCCGGCCCGAAAACAGTTCATCATATCATCATTCAATGATACGATGACAACGCATTGGAAAGGCGATTCCATCAGATGGGCAACAACGAGACCTACGAACTGCAGGCCAAGCTGTTCCGGGGCTTTTCCGACGACTCGCGGCTCGCGATTCTCGAGGCGCTTCGCGAGGGACCGCTGGCGGTCGGGCGTATCGTCGAGGTCACCGGTCTGTCGCAGTCGAATACCTCGAACCACCTGCGCTGCCTGAGCGCGTGCGGCCTGGTCGAGGCTGAGCAACGGGGGCGTTTCGTCTACTACCGCCTCAGCGATGCCCGCATCGAGACCATGCTCCGTCTGGCGGACGAAGTGCTCGCGGACCTCGGCCGCCGAATCTTTGAATGCGCGAACTATCGAAGCTCATCGGAGGTCGATGCGGCCTGCGTGACCGAGCAGGCTCAGAAAAAGCGCCGTTCACGGCTGTAGCGGCGCGGTCTCTCTCTCTCTCTCTCTCTCTCTCTCTCTCTCTCTCTCTCTCTCTCTCTGGGCGCCGGCACGGCAGGCGATCCGCAGTTCATCTCTAACGGCCGGTACGCCGCTCTCCATCGACGGCGGCAGGCGCAACCCTGGAGCTATCGGTGGTACAGTTGCTCGCTTTTCCTGCAAACGGGTAACTTAGTCCTGCGCTTCCGGCGAAAGGGCCGCCGGCGAAGCTGCGAGGGGGGAGGCCTCCTGATGGTTACGTCTGACGCCAAGCGCGATCCGGCGATCCTCAGCGGTGTCCATGTGATCCCGCCATTCATCGGATTTTTCCGCGATCCGATCCGCGCCGCGCTGCGCCTTTCCTCGGCGCACGGGGATTTCGTCAAGCTTCAGATTCCCTGCGCCGTGGGACGAATGCCGTCCTCGGTGATCTTCACAGCCGCGGCTCCGCACTTCCGTGAGATTCTCGGTGACCCGGGCAAATGGCGGACCGTCAACATCGCAGCGGCGGGCCGCAGGGGTCATGCTTCGTCCCGCCTGTCCAAGGGACTGGTCCGCATGCGCGGCGCCAGGCACGAGCACTACAGGCGGCTCGTCACACCGCCTCTGCGCCGGGCCAGCGTCCTTAACATGAGCGAGAGTCTCGGCAAGACGGCCGAGCGCATCTGCGAGCGCTGGCCGCAGGATGAAACAGTCGACCTGCTGTCGCTGTCCCGCGACATGATGCGGGAACTCGCCGCGCTGCACCTGTTCGGCGACGGCGACGAAGAAGCGCTACAGATCGCGCGCATGATCAGCGATTACGTGGCGGCCAGCTGGTCACTGTCGATCAACCTTCTCCGCTTGGACCTGGCGGGTACGCCCTACCGGAAGTTCCTCCGGCTCACCGAAGCCTTGGAGGCGCGGATACTGGACTGGGCGGCGGGGAAGAAGGGAGAGATCGACCCGCAGGACCTGCTGTCCATTGTCGTCAACAGCAAAGACGAGAACGGTGATGCGCCGAGTAAGCGTGTTGTCTGCGGCCATGTTCCCACGCTGTTCGGTGCCGCCTATGAGACTTGCCAGAACGCCCTGATCTGGTCGCTTATACTCGTCGCCACGCACCCCAGGGTCGAAGCGTCGCTTCGCGACGAAATCAGCACGGCTGTCGGCGCCGGGTCTTTGACGCTCGAAAAGGTGGACGGCCTGCCGTTCCTCGGCGCCGTCATCAAGGAAACCTTCCGAATTCTGCCGCCCGTACCGAATCAGTATCGCGTAGCCGTACAGGATACCAGCTTGTCGGCATTCCCGGTCGACGCGGGCACCCGCGCCGTGCTGTGCGCCTTCGTCGTGAACAGGAATCCCTCGATCTACGTCAACCCGGCCCGCTTCGTTCCGGATCGCTGGGCCGAGATCGACCCCTCCCCCTTCCAATATGCTGTGTTTAGTGCCGGGCCGAGGGCCTGTCCCGGGTTCGGCTTTGGCAATGCCGTGCTGAAGGTGGCGCTGGCGGCGATCATCCGCCGCTACCGTCTGAGGATCGATGAGCACAGCCGCATCGGCTACAAGGTGACGGTCTCGTTGTCGCCGCATCCGAGCGTGCCGGGCAGGTTGTCGGCGCCGGGCAGGGTGGGCGAAAGCCCACCGATCCAGGGCAGGATCAGGGAACTCGTACAGTTTCCCCACTGAGGCGGTCCGGCGGCTTGTTCACCGAAGTGCCGGAAAGTGCCCGCTCCTTTCCACCCCCAAACTTGAGCAGCCTGCGCCGCGAATGAAATACGGCCCGCCGGGCGGCGGGCCGCTTCTTGTGACTGTGGCCTCCTGAAAGTGGCATGTTTGCCTCTTTTTCGGCTTATTGGCCTCTTAACGCGCCCGGCGCCAGCGCCTAACTTGCGGGCCGCCGCGCCAGAGACTCAAGGAGTTCGAGACATGAGCAATCGTACGCAGCCGCGCGGCGAGGTGATCGTCATCGGCGCCGGCGCCGCCGGCCTCGCCGCGGCCCAGGCGCTGCAGCAGCGCGGCATCGCGGTGCGGGTCCTCGAGGCCTCCGACAGGGTTGCCGAGGCCTGGCGTCACCGCCATCCCCATCTGCGGCTCAACACCCATCGCTGGCTTTCCAGCCTTCCGGGCATGAAGCTGCCGCGGTCGGCCGGCGCCTTTCCGGACCGTGACTCGCTGATCCGCTACCTGGAGAACTATGCGGCGCGCTTCGACCTGCCGATTGATTTCGGCGTCCGCGTCGAGGGGATCGAGCGCGACGGCGACGGCTGGCTGCTGCAGACCAGCCGGGGCAGCGAAGCGGCACGGCAGGTTGTCGTGGCGACGGGAGAGAACAGGGTGCCGCGCCTGCCGGACTGGCCCGGCGCTTCCGACTTTCGCGGCGAGATCCTGCACAGCGCCGATTTCGGGCCCCGCGAGCGCTACCGCGGCAAGCGGGTCCTCGTGGTCGGGGCCGGCAATTCCGGCACCGACGCGCTGAACCACCTGAGCCGTGTCGAGACCGGACAGCTGTGGGTGTCGCTGCGCCACGGGCCGGTGATCTTTCCCACCCGGATGCTCGGATTCCCGATCCAGCTGACGGGACCCTTGATGGAGAGGCTGCCGCTGGCGACCGTCGACCGTTTGCTTGTCATCACGGAGCGCCTGGCCTTTGGCCGCCTGTCCCGCTGGGGCCTGCGCCGGCATCCGGTGGGGGCTGCGACCCGCATGGCGACGACCGGTACGGCGCCGGCCATCGACAACGGATTTATCGCGGCGCTGAAGGCCGGGAAGGTCGAGGTCGTGCCGGAAATCGAGGCCTTCGAGCCGGAGGGGGTCCGCCTCATCGACGGCCGCCGCCTCACACCGGACATGGTCGTCGCCGCGACCGGCTACGGCACCGGCCTGGAGAAACTGCTCGGTCCTCTCGGCGTGCTCGACGGGCGTGGGGTGCCGCTGGTCAACGGTGCGGAAACGGTGCCCGGCTGCCCGGGGCTGCGCTTTACCGGCATGCGCCCCTACCTGGGCGGCTATCTGCGCGATGCGGGCCGCGCGGGCAAGGCCATTGCCGCTGCGATCGAGGCCGAGCTTGCGCGCCGGCCGCGGGCCGAAGCCCGGGACCTGTCGCAGCCGCGCCAGGCCGGTGAAGCCGCATGAAACAGAATACGGCCCGCCGGGTGGCGGGCCGTTTCTCGCTGTCTCGAAGGGAAGCCTGCCTTTAGGCGGCTTCGACCTTCTCGCCGAGAACCTCGTTGGTGAGCTTCTCGTAGACGTTCTGCGGCGAGGACTCGCCGTAGGGATCGGTCTCGCAGTTGTCGGAGAAGCCGGGCTCTTCGAACCAGGCCTTCACCACGCCGTCGTCGATCACGGCGGCGTAGCGCCAGGAGCGCATGCCGAAGCCCAGATTGTCCTTGCAGACCAGCATGCCCATCTTGCGGGTGAACTCGCCGGAGCCGTCCGGGATGAGCTTGATGTTCTTCAGGCCCTGCTGCTTGCCCCAGGCGTTCATCACGAAGGCGTCATTGACCGAGAGGCAGTAGATCTCGTCGATGCCCTTGGCCCGGAAGTCTTCGGCCATCTTGTCGAAGTCGGGCAGCTGGTAGGTGGAGCAGGTCGGCGTGAAGGCGCCGGGCAGGGAGAAGAGCACGACCTTCTTGCCCTTGAAGTAGTCGTCGGTGGTCTTGTTTTCCCAACGGAAGGGGTTCGGGCCCTCGATGGACTCGTCACGGACGCGGGTTCGGAAGGTCACGGGGGGAAGCTTTCGGCCGATCATCAATAATCTCCTCGCAGCAGCAAACAGGGTGTCTGAAAAACCCAGGGTCTTGGCCCAACGGATCTTTTTCTGTTAATTGGAATTATTCCAATATAATATGCTGCACTGCAAAATCAAGAGGGAAGAGGGCGGTTTTCTGTGGAAAAGCGGAATCGCGGAAACCGGCGGATTTCCGGACTTTTTAGGCCTTCCGGGCCCAGGGAGGCAAGGCGCCGCGCCGGGGCGGGCGTCAGACCTCGACCGGGGTGGCGAAGAGGATGACGGCGAGGGCGATCGCCGTGGCGGCCAGAAAGAGGGTGGCCTGCAGGTAGCGGCGCTGGCGCCAGGCCGAGAGGAAGGCCTGGCCCGACTGCAGGGCGTAGTAGGCCACGAAGGCCTTGGAGGCGTAGGCGATGATCTCGTAGATGTTGGCCGACCAGGTGATGGCGATGGCGATCAGGGCGGTGATGAGGTTGCCGATCCTGACCTTCAGGCGCCGGCCGAAGATTTCCGTTAGCAGGCCCCCGGCGCCGTTCATGTCGGCGACCGCGGCGGAGAGCTGGGAGGCCAGGGCCGCGATGATGATCGCCGGCGCCGCGGCCAGCCGAAGCTGCCGCCGGCCAGCGCCGCCGCGGTGGCGACGGCGAGGGCGGCGAAGAGCCCGCCGATCAGGCTGAGCTTCAGGCCGACGGCGCCGATCTAGACGCGCTCCAGCCCGCTCAGCCCGCCCAGCGCGCCGACGCTGCCGACCGCAACGATGGTAGCCGTCGCCGCCACACGGATCCAGAAGGGGTCGACGATGCCCTCGATCCTGAGGCCGAAGGCGGCAAAGAGGTTCAGGTAGTAGGCGACGGAGACGAAGTAGGCGAGGGAGAGCGCCAGCTCCGAGGCACGCTCCAGCCCGCGCACCGTCGCGGAGACCCCGCTGTGGTGCCCGCTGGCCAGCAGCGGCTCCACGTGACGGATGTTGTGGCGCAGGGCGGCGCCAAAGAGATAGGAGACGGCGCAGAGTCCCAGCATGGCGACCCAGGCGTGGCGGCCGGCCGCGTGGGCCAGGATCGGCCCGGCGACCAGGAAGCCGGAGCCGATGATGGAGGCCAGCGGCGTGACGGTCGCCTGCCAGAAGGGCCACTTCATCAGGCGGGGGTTGAGCAGCACGGCGGCGAGTAGAATCGCCACGACGGTCAGAACGAGACCGTTGCCCGCCATGGCCGGTTCAGGGACGCCAGAATTCGGGGTCGAAGAGGATCAGCACGCTGAAGATCTCCAGGCGCCCGAGCAGCATGGCGACCGAGAGGATCCACTTGGCGGCGTCCGGCAGGACCGCGAAGTTCCCGGCCGGCCCGACGATGGGGCCGAGGCCCGGGCCGACGTTGGTGATCGCCGTGGCGCTTGCCGAGAGCGCGGTGACGAGGTCCAGGCCCATGCCGGCCAGGGCGACGGTGAAGAGCGCGACCGTGGCCAGGAAGACGGCGACGAAGGCCAGCACCGAGGCCGGCACGTCGGCGGGTATGGTGCGGCTGCCGTAGCGCAGCAGCACCACGCGGTGCGGGCTGACCAGGCGCAGCAGCTGGCTGCGCACGATGATCCACAACACCTGGTAGCGGTAGATCTTGATGGCGCCCGAGGTGGAGCCGGTGCAGCCGCCGACGAAGGTGAACATCAGGAAGGCGGCGACCGCAACTGCGCCCCAGCGGCCGTAGTCGTCGCTGGCGAAGCCCGTGGTGGTCACGACCGAGGTGATGTTGAAGGCGGTCAGGCGCAGGGCGTCGAGCAAGTCGATCTCCCGCGTCGTCCAAAGCCAGAGCGCCATGGCGAGGACGGCGATCAGCAGGAAGCGTAGCAGGCCGCGGATCTGCGGGTCGCGCCAGAAGGCGCGGCGCTCGCCCTTCAGGAAGCGGATGTAGGCGACGAAGGGAAAGGCGCCGGCCAGCATGAAGACCGTCGCGGTCCACTGCGTGCCCGGCTTCTGGAAGTAGGCGAAGGAGGCGTCGTGGGTGGAATAACCGCCGGTCGACAGCGTCGCCATGGCGTGGTTGATGGCGTCGAAGGCCGACATCTCCCCCGCGCCGTACAGCAGCGCGCAGGTGGCGGTCAGCACCAGATAGATGGTGACGATCCAGGCGGAGAGGTGGAAGGCGCTGGGCACCACCTTTTCCGAGCGCTCCGAGCTTTCCGTGTAGAACAGCTGCATGCCGCCGACCCTGAGGAAGGGCAGGATGACGATGGCCATGACGATGATGCCCAGCCCGCCGATCCATTGCAGCAGCGAGCGCCACAGCAGGATCCCCGGCGGCAGCGCGTCGAGGCCGGAGATGACGGTCGAGCCGGTGGTGGTGATCCCGGAGATCGCCTCGAAGAAGGCATCGGTATAGTCGAGCCCCAGGCCGAGGAAGGGCAGAGCGGAAAAGGCGGTGATTCCCAGCCAGCTGGCGACGGTCAGCAGAAAGGCCTGGCGCAGGCTCAGCTCGAAGGCGCCGCGATGCTGGGTGGCCAAAACCATGGCGCCGCCGATGAAGCCGGTGACCGCGGCGGACTCGACGAAGGCGGTCCAGTCCGGATTGGCGAAGCTGGCGTCGACCGCGGCCGGGATCAGCATGATGCCGGCCAGCGCGCTGATCATCAGGCCCAGCACCCTGGCAACCGGCGTGACGTCAATATCGGCCAAGAGCGCGCCCTTCGGCTGAGATGAAGTGGTATCGCATGCGTTCTTGTCGGTGGTCGGCCTTGGTCCTGTCGCTCCAGGGGGCGGCTCTGCCGGCGGCAGGGAAAGGCCCTCGAGATCGGGGCCGCATATTCGCGCGTTCTTCACTTCGGGCCAAGGCCGCCAGCCTCGGCGAATCGGCCGGCCCGCGGCGGCCCGATTCGGTGGCGTGGCGGCAAGATCAGCGGCAGAAGTTAAAATACGGGGGCTTTTCGGACGCTATTTGCCGCCCCCAAGTCCTGTCCGAACCCACCCGCGAGTCTTCATAGCATTGAAAAACAGTCACTTAGAAATTTTTCTCTGCCGCCGCTGTATTAATAATTCTGTTAACCATTTTTTAGGAGTTTAGGACTAATTTTAGACACAGACGGCTCGGTGAGCCCTCCCCGGGTCCTCCCGGCCGTCTTTCGGATGTTTATCCGTTCCTTGTAACGCCTCCCTGTTAAACTTGCCGCCGGGTTCGCCCGGCGGTTTTTTCTTTTGTCCCCAGAGTTATCCACAGACGACGTCTTGCGGCGCTTTGTCGCGCTGCACACTTGCGCCGGCGCTGACTTCCGGGTGGCCCGGAAGTCCGGGAATCCCCGGAGAATCCAACGTTTCTAGTGACTTCGCTTGGTATTAACGATTCTCCACTTGACCGGCGGAGGGACGCTGTTACTGTTCCGTCCAGGCAAGTTGACAGGGCAGGACTTAAACAAGGGGAGGGGCCACGATCCATACGGATCGAAGGCCCTCCTTTAATTTTGGGCCCCTTTTCTTGGGGCTCTCCCTATTCAGCCTGGACTTAGATCATTTCTAAAGTAAATCGCCGGGCGGATATTTGCCGGCTGCTTTGCCCGCGGTGAGACGCTGCAGGCCGCTTTCGATCTCTGCGCGGTTTCCCGGCTGCTGCCGGCCCGGCCCGTCCCCCAATCAGCCCCTCCCGATCGCCCGCCGAAGGTTTCGAGTGTCCCTCCGCCGGGGCCATTCGTGTAAGCTGCCGCCGCTTGAGCGATCAGGCGGCCCCCAAAAAAGACAGACCGGGGGAAGAGGCAGGCAGAGGGAGGCAACGTGGCGGATCCAAAGTTCCTGAAGTTCGACACCCTGTCGCTGCACGCGGGCCAGCAGCCCGATCCGGCGACCGGCGCCCGGGCGGTGCCGATCTACCAGACGACGTCCTACGTCTTCCGTGACACCGACCAGGCGGCCGCGCTGTTCAACCTGGAGCGCGCCGGCCACATCTATTCGCGCATCTCCAACCCCACCACGGCGGTGCTGGAGGAGCGCATCGCGGCGCTGGAACTGGGCGTCGCCGCCATCGCCACGGCCTCGGGCCATGCCTCACTGCACCTGGCGGTGGCTACGCTGATGGGCCAGGGCGGCCACATCGTCGCCTCGCGCTCGCTCTACGGCGGCTCCATCAACCTTTTCACCCACACCCTGCCGCGCTTCGGCATCACCACCACCTTCGTCGATCCGCGCGACGTCGCCGCCTTCCGTGAGGCCATCCGCCCGGAGACGCGCCTGATCTTCGCCGAGGGGCTCGGCAACCCGCGCCTGGAGGTGCTGGACATCCCGGCGGTGGCCGAGGTGGCGCACAAGGCCGGGCTGCCGCTGATGCTGGACAGCACCTTCGCCACGCCCTACCTCTGCCGCCCCATCGAGCTGGGCGCCGACCTGGTCATGCACTCGGCCACCAAGTGGCTGGGCGGCCACGGCCTGGCCCTGGGCGGCCTGCTGGTCGACGGCGGACGCTTCGACTGGGAAGGCAGCGGCAAGTTCGACACCCTGACCGAGCCCTATGCCGGCTATCACGGCATCGACTTCGCCGAGGAGTTCGGCCCCCAGGCCTTCGCCATGCGCGCGCGGGCCGAGGGCCTGCGCGACTTCGGCGCGACCATGGCGCCGCAGAACGCCTTCTACATCCTGCAGGGCATCGAGACCCTGCCGCTGCGCATGGAGCGCCACATGGCCAACACCCACAAGGTGCTGGAGGCGCTCAAGCGCGAGGACGCGGTCTCCTGGGTGCTGCACCCGGACCTGCCCGACCACCCGGATCACGCCCTGGGTCAGAAACTCATGCCCAAGGGCTGCGGCTCCATCGTCTCCTTCGGCGTGAAGGGCGGGCGCGCGGCGGGCGCCAGGTTCATCGAGGCCTGCCAGCTGTCCTCGCACCTCGCCAACGTGGGCGACGCCAAGACCCTGGTGATCCACCCGGCCAGCACCACCCACCAGCAGATGACGGCGGAGGAACTGCGGCGCGCCGGGGTGGGCGAGGACATGATCCGCCTCTCGGTCGGCCTGGAAGACCCCGACGACATCATCGCCGACCTGCGCCAGGCGCTCCGCGCTTCCCAAAAGGACTGAGACCCAAGATGGACCTTACCGTTGCGGGGCAGCACGTCCATGCCGGCACCGGCGGACGCGCCTTCGATCCCGACCTTCCCCTCGTCGTTTTTCTTCACGGTGCCGGCCTGGACCACACGGTCTGGGCGCTGCCGGCGCGCTACTTCGCCCACCACGACCTCTCGGTGCTGGCGGTCGACCTGCCGGGCCACGGCAAGTCTCAAGGCGCACCGCTGACGTCGATCGCCGCCCTGGCCGACTGGGTGGTGAAGCTGCTGGACGAAGTGGGCGCCTCAAAGGCGGCGCTGGTCGGCCACTCCCAGGGCGCGCTGGTCGCCCTCGAAACGGCGGCGCGCCATGCAGAGCGCGTGCGGGCGCTGGCGCTCATGGGCGCGGCGCCGAAGATGCCGGTGCACCCGGACCTGCTGGCGGCGGCGGAAGCCAACGACCACAAGGCCTTCGACCTCATGACTTCCTGGGGCTTCGGCCCGGCCGGCCACCTGGGCGGCGCGCGCGTGCCGGGGTCCTGGCTCATGGGCGGCGGCGAGCGCCTGCTGGAGCGGGTGAAGCCCGGAGTGCTCTCAGCCGACCTCGCCGCCTGCAACGCCTATCAGGAGGGGATGGAGGCCGCCGCCAAGGTCACCTGCCCGACGGTGGTGATCATGGGCAGCGACGACAAGATGACCCCGGCGCGCGCCGGCGCGAAGCTGGCGGGCGCGATCTCCAACGCGCAGCAGGTGCTGATCCCCGGCTGCGGCCACATGATGCTGGCGGAAAAGCCCGACGAGACCCTGGACGCGCTAAAGACGATTCTCTAGAGGGTCGTTCTTGGACTTGCAGGAAGCTCCGATGCCGTATGCCGAAATCAAGAACCGACTACTGAGGGAAAATGACCTCAGTGATGAGGTCCGGGCCTTCGAGAAAGACAGCGCCCCTGTGTGGCATATCAGGCGGCATGTTCTGCCACCAAAGTTCGATCCGAATCCGATCAATCCTGAAAGAGTCCTGACCGGCGTCCGGCTGGGGTTCGATTTGCTGAGAGCTTGGAGTGAGGATCGCCGGAGTGTTGTGGCCATCCATGTCTCCGAGCCATTTCTGATTGTCGAAACAGAATGGTTCTCGGGTTCGCCGAACGCTGCTCCGCCTGAGGTGTATATCTTCCTGGCCAAAGAAATTGAGTTGTTTAAGCCACTGGTGCACGACGAAGCCCTGCCGAGAGAGTTTGCTGCGGGTGCGCACGGTCTGGATGATCGTGTTGCAGGGACAACGACGCGGTTCTTGGCTGGTGAGGACGAACCCGACAGCGGCTCCTGGCTTTTCGCTGTAGACCAGAGTGCAGAGGACTCGAAAGAAATATGAGTGAACCGTCTCCGGAAACACGTGACCGCTTCCCGCACTTCCTCACAATCCCGACGCGCTGGATGGACAACGATATCTACGCCCACGTTAATAATGTCGTGTACTACAGCTACTTCGACACGGTCATCAACGAATACCTGATCCGCGCGGGCGGGCTCGACATTCACGGCGGCGAAGTGATCGGCGTCTGCGCCGAGAGCAGCTGCAGCTTCAAGGCCTCCTTCGCCTTTCCCGAAGACGTCGAGGCGGGCCTGCGCGTCGGCCACCTGGGCAACCGCTCGGTGCGCTACGAGATCGGCCTGTTCAAGGAAGGCTGCGAAGAGGCGGCGGCGGTCGGCAGCTTCGTGCATGTCTTCGTCGAGCGCGCGACCATGAAGGCGGTGCCGATCCCGGACAGGCTAAGAAAGGCGCTCGAGACGTTGCAGGTGTGAGCGCTGCCCCTCCCGACATCCTCAATCGTCATGCTCGGACTTGATCCGAGCATCCATTCGTCCACTTCTCCGGACCGTGCGGTTGAGGAATGGACCCTCGGGTCAAGCCCGAGGGTGACAAGCCAGAAAACCTAATCCCCCGCCAGGCGGTCCAGCCTCAACCTGTCGCGGGAGTCGGTCAGGCGGTAGACGCCGACGAAGACGGCGACGACGGCGCCCAGCGTGGTGCCGCCGGCGATCATGAACATGATCATCAACTGGTACTTCACCGCTTCCAGCGGCTCGACGCCGGCGAGGATCTGGCCGGTCATCATGCCGGGCAGGGAGACCAGGCCGGTGGCGGCCAGCGCGTTGATGATCGGCATGAGCGCCGTGGTCAGCGCCTGGCGGGTCACCGGCAGCAGGGCGGCGCGGCGGCTGGCGCCGAGGCAGAGCAGGGCCTCGATGCCCGGGCGCTGCTGGCGCGCGCCCTCGGTCAGGCGCTGCAGGCCCAGCGCCACGCCGGTCATGGTGTTGCCCATGATCATGCCCAGCAGGGGCAGGGCGTAGCGCGGGTCGTACCAGGGGTCGGGCTTCACCGCGGTGGTCAGCGCGAAGATGGTGACCAGGGCGGCGGCCATCAGCATGGCCGAGGTGCCGATGCCATAGGCCCAGGAGGGCTCAAAGCCGCGTTCCTGGCGCGCCATGATCTCGCGCCCGGCGAAGAGCACCATGGCCAGCGCGGCAAGGCTGGTCCACCAGGGCGAGACCAGCTCGAAGAGCTTGGTCAGCACCAGGCCGACGAGGGCGAGCTGCAGGGCGCAGCGCAGGCCCGCCCACAGCAGCTTCTTCTCGATCTTCAATTGCAGGGCCAGCGACAGCGCCGCCACGCCGACCAGCAGCAGCGCGGCCAGGCCCAGGTCCCAGTAGTCGAGGCGGATGTAGTTCATTGGCCCGCCTCCTCCAGCATCTCTTCGCGCAGGCGGCCGCGGTCGATCCAGAAGCGCCGTGTCGCCACGCGCTCGGCCTGGCGCTTGTCGTGGGTGACCCAGAGGATGGCGAGGCCGTTCTCCTGCTTCTCGCGCAGCAGCGCCTCGACGGCGGCGGTGGTCTCCTCGTCCAGCGGCCCGGTGGGCTCGTCCAGCAGCAGCACTTCGGGGCGGTGCTCCAGGGCGCGCAGCAGCGCCAGGCGCTGGCGCTCGCCGGTGGAGAGCTGGCTGACCCGGCGCGTCTCGGCTTCCGGTGAGACTTTCAGGCGGCGGGCCGGGCCCGCCTGGGCGGCCCAGTCCTGGAAGTGGTCGCTCAGGCGTTCGGACCACCAGCCCGGCTCGGCGGGGATGTAGCCGACGCGGCGGCGCCACTCCGGCGCCGGAATCTTCTCGCGCGGCGTGCCGTCCAGGGTGAGCTCGCCCTCGTTGGGGTCGAGGTCGGCGACGGCGCGCAGCAGCAGCGACTTGCCGGCGCCCGAGGGGCCGCGCAGGGCGATGCATTCGCCGGCGGCAAGTTCCAGGGAGACCGGCTCCAGGCCGGGGCGGATGAGATTCTTGATGCTGAGCATAGAGCCGCCAATTTAAGGCATCGCGGCCCGGATGTCGCTAGCGCTCCGGACTAGCGCTCCGGCATGGCGGCCAGGCGCGGCTCGACGCCGCCGGTGACCGGGCCGGCTTCCGCCGCGTCTTCGCCCGCGTCTTCTTCCGGGGCCTGCTTGCGGACGCGCTCGGCCGGCAGGACGAGGGTGACGCGGGTGCCGCCTTCGGCCAGTCCTTCCAGTTCCAGAGATCCGCCGTGCAGTTCCGTCAGCACCTTGGCGAGCGGCAGGCCCAGGCCGGTGCCCTCGATCTGCTCGGCGGCTTCCAGGCGCTCGAAGGGGGTGAGGGCCTGGGGGATTTCCTCCGGCTTGATGCCGATGCCGCTGTCGGTGACGGCGATGGCGAGGGCGCTGTTGTCGCGCAGCTCGGCGGTCACCAGGATGCGGCCGCCTTCCGGCGTGAACTTCACCGCGTTCGACAGCAGGTTCAGGACGGCCTGGCGCAGCTTGGTCAGGTCGGCGTCGAGCCGCAGGTCCTTGGGCAGCTTGGCGGCGACGGAAATTCTCTGCTGCTCGGCGCGAGGCCGGATGAGGCGCAGGCAGGGGCCGACGGCTTCTTCCAGGGTGATCTCCTGCGTGCTGAGGCGCAGGTGGCCCGATTCGGCCCGCGCCAGATCGAGGATGTCGCTGATCACCGTCAGCAGGTGCTGGCCGCTTTTGTGGATGTCCTGCGCGTAGTCGGCATAGCGTGCCGGGATGGGCCCCATGGTCTCGCGCGTCATCACCTCGGAGAAGCCGAGGATGGCGTTCAGCGGCGTGCGCAGCTCGTGGCTCATGAGGGCCAGGAAGCGCGACTTGGCGCGGCTGGCGGCCTCGGCGATGCGGCGTCCTTCGGCGGCGCTGCGCGCCTGCTCGGCATTGGCCGAGGCCAGGATCTCGGCCTGTTGCCGGCGGTGCTGCAGGAAGAGGATGAGCCCGCTCACCGTGGCCAGCACCAGAAACAGCACGCCGCCGGAGACGGCGGCGTCGCGGCGCGCCGCGGCGAGAAAGCCGGCGGCGGGAACGTCGATGACGAAAGCGCCCATTACGTCGCCCAGCTGCCATGGCTCGCCGCTGCTGACATAGAGGTTGTGGCAGTCGACGCAGGCCTGCTGGCTGGCGACGGAAGGGGCGATGGTGCGGAACACCAGGGCACCGTTCACGGTCAGCCATTCGCTGCGCGGCGCGCTGCGCCCGGTCCGCACCGCTTCGGAAATCGCGGCAGCCGTCGTCTCGTCCTGCGGCGCCGTGGCGATCTCACGCCCGGGGATACCCAGCCAGTCCATCTGCAGTTGGTGGTCGCTGTCGCGCGCCGCGTTGAAGCGGTCGATCGCGTGGGCGCGGAAGGTGGCGGGCACCGGCGCGTCGTCGGCCTGCAGGTTGCTGCGGATATCGGTGTAGTTGGCCACCATGGCTTCGACCAGGCGCAGGGCGGTGGCGGTCTCCTCCGCCTTGTTGGTCTCGAACCAGTGCAGGTTGGAGCGGTAGAGGGCGTAGCCGCCGGCGAGGCTGGAAAAGAGGATGAGGACGAGCAGCAGCAGCCAGGCCTTGCCGGCCCGGCACTGGAGGAGTGTCGTCCTGTCGAGTCTTTCGTTGCTGACGCCTGACAACTGCCGTCCCCAGCGTTTTTCGGCCGTTTGCCGCCTGGCCGTCACCCTATTGCAAAAGCCAAAGCAGATCGTTGACGCCAATGGTTAACAAAGAATGAGCAAGGTGCCGTGCCGCAGCGCCGGCATGGTGGAAAAGTGCGCTTTAGGACTATGATCACCGGCGCCGCCTCCACCGAGGGAGGCCGGCTGAAGGGGAGGAGAGCGGCGTGCGGCGTCTTCCGGCGGTCTGGCAGCTTGCCTTGGCGCAGACCATCGTCTGGGCGGGGCTGTTCTACAGCTTTCCGGCGCTGATCCTGCGCTGGGAGACGGATTTCGGCTGGGCCAAGGCGGAACTGACCGGCGCCGTCACGCTCTCCATCGGGCTGTCCGCCGTGTTCTCGCCACTGGCCGGTCGTCTGATCGACCGCGGCCTGGGCCCGCAGGTGCTGGCCGGCGGGGCGCTGGCGGGCGGTCTCTGCATCGCCTTGCTGGGGGCTGTGCAATCCCTGTGGCAATTCTATCTGCTGTGGTGCCTCATCGGCATCAGCACCGCTTTCTGCCTCTACGACGCCTGCTTCGCCCTGGTGGTGCGGAGCGCCGGTACGCAGGCGCGGCGTCCGATCACTCTCATCACCTTGGTCGCCGGCCTCGCCGGCACCCTGTCCTTTCCGCTGGCCCACGCCACGGCCGAGGCCTTCGGCTGGCGCGCGAGTTGCTTTACCTATGCGCTGCTGATCGGCCTCCTCGGGCTGCCCCTCATGTGGCAGGGCGCGCGACGCCTGGAGGCGGCGGCGGATCCTGAGATCGCTCTGGACGGCGAAGAAGGGGAGGGCAAGCCCACCCATTTCCTGCGCCGCCCGGCCTTCTGGCTGCTGGCCGTGGGCTTCGCGCTGCTGGGGCTCAACCATTCGACCATCCTCAACCACCTGCTGCCGCTGCTCGACGAGCGCGGCATCCCGGCGGGCATGGCCGTCTTCGCCGCTTCGATGATCGGGCCCATGCAGGTGGCCGGGCGGCTCGCCTTGATGGCGGTGGAGCGTCACGTCTCCAACCGCGGCATCACCGCCGCCTGCTTCTGCTCGGTGGCCCTGGCGACGGTCTCGCTCTTCACCGCCTCGCTGGTGCCGATGATGCTGGTGCCCTTCGTCATCCTGCAGGGGGCCGGGCACGGCGTGACCAGCATCATGAAGCCGCTGGTCATCGGCGACGTCCTGGGGCGCGCCAACTTCGGCGCCGTCAGCGGCACCCAGGCGATGATCTTCAAGCTGACCGTGGCGGTGGCGCCCTTCATCGGCGCGCTGTTGTGGGAACTGGGCAGCTACGACCTGGTGCTGGGCGTCATGCTGGCCGCGGCCGTCGTCGGCCTGGGCCTCTTCCTCGCCGCCTGGAAGGCGCGTCCCATCTGAGCCCATAAAGAAACCGGCCGGATGGATCGCTCCACCCGGCCGGCCGTTCTGGTCATGAACCCCCTGGCGGACAGGGGGTGGGGGCGGCCGCTTAGGCCGCCTCGTTTTCGATCACCTTCGAGGACTTCTCGCCAGAGGTGATGGAGATGCTCCGCGGCTTCATGGCCTCGGGGATCTCGCGCACCAGCTCGACGGCCAGCAGGCCGTTCTCCAGCTTCGCGCCGGTCACCTTGATGTGGTCGGCGAGGTCGAAGCGGCGCTCGAAGGCGCGGTTGGCGATGCCGCGGTGCAGGAAGGTCACCTCGTCCTCACCTTCGGCCTTTTCCTTGCGGCCGGAGATCACGAGGCTGTTTTCCTTCGCCGTGATGTCGAGTTCGTCTTCACCGAAGCCGGCGACCGCCATGACGATGCGGTAGGCGTCTTCGCTGACCTTCTCGATGTTGTAGGGCGGATAGCTGTACGCGCTCTCCTCGAGACGGCCAGCCGTGTCGAGCGATTTCAGAAGCCGGTCGAAGCCGACCGAGGCGCGGTACAGGGGGGAAAGATCCATGGTACGCATGTCCACATTCTCCTTTGAGCAACATGGTTTCAGTCAACGGGCCCACCGGTTGGTCGGACCCTCACTTGCCTGCCGCCGATCTTGGGACCCTGCTGGGAGGCATCCCCTTGGCGACACTGGATATATCGTGAGGAGCAGGGGCCGGTTCAAGACGTGCCGGGCCCCCGGAATTACAGGAAAATATTCATAGATGCGGGTTTGGTGGCGCGGCGATCTGTCCCCCCGAGACCAAGGGATTATTAAGCCGGTCTCGGTTAAACTCGCCGCCAGAGAGCGCGGGCCCGGAAGCGCGGACCGGGGGGCGGCGGCCGCCCGCCGCTACGCGTGGGCCCCGCAAGCGATTTCAGGCCAAGAGACTTCAGTTTGAGTGATACCACCGTCACCTTTTTCGACAGCACCTTCGAGGAGGCCCTGGCGCTGACCCGGGAGGCGCGCGACTACCTGACCCATCGCGAGCCCGTGGAGCGTGAGCGGCTGACCCCCAACGACCGCATGCTGGCGAGCTGCGAGGCCATGCGGCTGACCTCGCGCCTGACCCAGGTCATGGCCTGGCTGCTGGTTCAGAAGGCGGTGCACGCGGGGGAGATGACCCGCGAGGAGGCCAGGGCGCCGGAGTTCCGCCTGGCCGGGAAGACGGTCTGCGAGGAGACCAGGCCGCCGGTGGAAGGCTCCCTGCAGCCGCGCCTGGCCGAGCTGATGGAGCAATCGCTCAGCCTCTACCAGCGCGTCGCCCGCCTGGACGCCCTGCAGGACCCGCCCCAGCGCCAGTTCAGCTAGGCTCTTTCCCGCGGGACTTGGGCCCATCCCCCGGGCCCACCATTCAGGCATGACAAAAGGGCGGCAGAACTGCCGCCCTTTGTGACGTCTTGAGGGGCGCCGAGAGGCGCCCGGGCGTGCTGGCCCGTCTTACTTCAGGCCGAAGCTGCCGAAGCGCTTGTTGAACTTGGCCACCTGACCGCCGCTGTCGACCAGACGGTGCTCGCCGGTCCAGGCCGGGTGCGTCTTGGGGTCGATCTCCAGGCGCATGGTGTCGCCCGCGGCTCCGTAGGTGGAGCGCGTCTTGAACTCGCTACCATCGGTCATCTGGATGGTGATCTCGTGGTAGTCGGGATGAATGTCTTTTTTCATGGCTTTGATCCTTTAAAGCGCCGCGCTGTATACCCGAGACCACGCGGCGGCGCAAGCCCTGGGCGGGGTGCTGGTGGCATTCTGAATCAGCTATGTTTTCCAAATAGTTGACAGGGCCACCCGGGGCACCTTCCGAGGATTGCGATAAGCGCAATTATCACCCGGCCCCGGCGGGCGCCTGAGGGTTCGCCAAGCGCCTTGCGAGGCGTTATCTTCTCGCCACCCGCCCCCACATGGACCTTGGGCCGGCGGGGGCGAAGGGATCGTCTTTATATGAGAATGTCTTCTGCCGTACCGGCGTCGCAGCGCGAGGAGGCGCGGGCCCGGGGCAGTCTGAAATTGCTGGCCGAGCTGTGGCAGTTCGTGCGCCCTTACAGCCTGCAGCTGGCCGGCGCCATGACTGCCCTGGTGATCGCCTCCGGCACGGTGCTGGGCCTCGGCGTGGGGCTGCGCCGGCTGGTCGACGAGGGCTTTTCCACCGGCGACGCGACCCTGCTGAACCAGGCGGTCCTGGTGCTCTTCGGCGTGGTCTTCCTGCTGGCGCTGGCCATCTACGCGCGCTTCTACCTGGTGTCCTGGATCGGCGAGCGGGTGGTGGCCGACATCCGCGCGCGCGTCTTCGACCATATCCTCACGCTGTCGCCGGCCTACTACGAGCTGACCCGCACGGGCGAAGTGCTGTCGCGGCTGACCACCGACACCACGCTGCTGCAGACCGTGGTCGGTTCCTCGGTCTCCATCGCCATCCGCAACTTTCTGCTGCTGATCGGCGGCAGCGTGCTGCTGGTCGTCACCTCGCCGAAGCTGACGGCGCTGGTCTTTCTGGTGGTGCCGCTGGTGCTGCTGCCGATCCTCACCTATGGGCGCCGGGTGCGCCGCCTCAGCCGGACCAGCCAGGATCGCGTCGCCGACCTGGGCGTCTACGCCGGCGAGGCGCTGGACGCCATCCGCACCGTGCAGGCCTTCGTCCACGAGAACGTGGACCGCAAGCGCTTCAGCGCCCGCGTCGAGGAGGCCTTCGGCGCGGCGCGCCAGCGCGTGGCGGCGCGCGCCATGCTGACCGCCGTGGTCATCGTGCTGGTCTTCGGCGCGGTCAGCACCATCCTGTGGATCGGCGGCCATGACGTGATCACCGGGCGCATCTCCGCCGGCGAGCTTTCCGCCTTCGTGTTCTACGCCATCGTGGTGGCCGGCGCCGCCGGCGCCTTCTCGGAAGTGATCGGCGACCTGCAGCGCGCCGCCGGGGCCACAGAGCGCCTGCTCGACCTGCTGGCCGTGGAGCCCGACATCACCGCGCCGGCGAACCCGGTGGCCCTGCCGCAGCCGCCGCGCGGCGCCGTCGCCTTCGAAGACGTGGTCTTCCACTATCCCTCGCGCCCTGACCATTCGGCCCTGCAAGGGCTGAGCTTTGCTGTGGCGCCGGGCGAGAAGGTCGCCGTGGTCGGACCCTCCGGCGCCGGCAAGACCACCATCTTCCAGCTGCTGCTGCGCTTCTACGATCCGCAGAGCGGCGTCATCCGCTTCGACGGCGTGGGCCTGCCCGAGGCCGACCCGGCCGACTTTCGCGCGCGCATCGGCCTGGTGCCGCAGGAGCCGGTGGTCTTCTCCGCCGACGCCTGGGAGAACATCCGCTACGGCCGTCCCGAGGCCGGCGACGAGGAGGTGCGCGCGGCGGCCGAGGCGGCCGGCGCCCTCGAGTTCCTCGAGCAGCTGCCCGAGGGCTTCGACACCTATCTCGGCGAAAAGGGTGTGCGCCTGTCCGGCGGCCAGCGCCAGCGCCTCGCCATTGCCCGCGCCATCCTCAAGGACCCGCCGCTGCTGCTGCTCGACGAGGCCACTTCGGCCCTCGACGCCGAGAGCGAGCGCGTGGTGCAGCAGGCGCTCGACCGCCTCATGACCGGGCGCAGCACCCTCATCATCGCCCACCGCCTGGCCACGGTGCTGAAGGCCGACCGCATCCTGGTCATCGACCAGGGCCGCCTGGTGGAAAGCGGCACCCATGCCGAGCTGGTGGCCGCCGGCGGCCTCTACGCCCACCTCGCCACGCTGCAGTTCGGCGAAGGCGCGGCGCTGGGCAACAATGGCTCCGGGGAAGAAGGCGCCCGCGCTTCTGGGAGTTGAGGAGTTTTACGCGGCACATGCTTCGAGACGGCCGCTGCGCGGCCACCTCAGCATGAGGTCCGGGTTAGAGCCCACCCTGAGGAGGCCTGAAAGGCCGTCTCGAAGGGCGAGGCGGGCCGCTGGGAAATAACTCAGCGCTGGGTCAGCTTGAATTCGATGCGGCGGTTGCGGCGGTAGGCGATCTCGTCGCCGCCGGGGTCGAGGGGCTGGAACTCGCCGAAGCCGGTGGCGGCGAGACGTTCCGGCGGGATGCCCTGGGCGATGAGGAATTTCACCACCGAGACGGCGCGCGCCGTCGACAGCTCCCAGTTCGAGGGGAAGGCGGAGGTGCTGATGGGCGCGCGGTCGGTGTGGCCGTCGACGCGCAGCACCCAGTCGAGCTCGCCGGGGATGGTGGAGGCGATCTCCTTCAGGGTGGCCGCCAGCTGCGCCAGCTGCCGCTGGCCCTCGCCGCCGATGGTGGCCTGGCCGCTGGCGAAGAGAATCTCCGACTGGAAGACGAAGCGGTCGCCGACGATACGGATGTCCTGGCGGTTGCCCAGCGCCTCGCGCAGGCGCCCGAAGAACTCGGAGCGGTAGCGCGCCAGCTCCTGCACCTTGCTGGCCAGGGCGACGTTGAGGCGCTTGCCGAGGTCGGCGATCTGCACCTCCTGCTCCTTGTTCTTGGCTTCGGAGATTTCCAGCGCATCGGCGACCTGGGCGAGCTGTTCGCGCAGCGCCGCCAGCTGGCGGTTCAGCAGCGTCACCTGCAGCTGGGCTTCCTCGGAGAGCTGCTTCTGTTCGGCGAGTGCGGCGCGCTCCTTTTCCAGGGCTCCTTCGGAGCTTTGCAGCTTCTCCACCAGGTCGTCGCGCAGGGACTTGAGGATCGCCAGCTCGGCGAGCTGCGCCTCGATCTTTTCCTTGTCGACCTCGATGGTCGAATAGGCGTCTTCCAGCTCTGCCTTGCCGGCGGCGATGGCGGCAAGGGCCTCTTCCAGCTTCTTCTGCTCGACCTCCAGGCGGGCGAGGGCGGCGTTCAACTCGTCGCGCTTGTCGGCCAGTGCCGTTTCGGCCTGGCTGAGCGCCTGGCGGTTCTGCTGCAGCTCCGCCCGCGCGGCGGCCAGTTCTTCCTCGCTGCTCGCGGCGACGCTGGCCAGGCGCTCACGCTCGCTCTGCTCTTCGGTCAGCAGCGCCGCCAGACGGTCGCGCTCGTCGGCCAGGGCCGCGAGCTGGTTGGCCAGGGACTCGCGTTCCTCGGTAAGGGTGGCGAGCTGGCCGGAGAGCGACTCCCGCGAAGCCAGGGAGCTCTGCAGCTCGGCGGAGAGCTGCTGCACGTTGAGGCGCAACTCGGTATTGGCGCTGCGCTCCAGCGCCAGCAGCTGGGCCAGCTCGTTGATTTCCGATTCCAGGCGCGTTAGCGCCTCGTCCTTGCCGGTGATGGCGACCGAGAGGAAGAACTGCGCCACCATGAAGACCATGAGGACGAAGATGACGACCAGCAGCAGGGTCGCGAGGCCGTCGACGAAGCCCGGCCAGATGTTGATCGAGCGGCGTGAGCCTCCTCTGCCCAGCGCGTACATTAGGCCCCACCAACAGGATTAGGTGCGCCATGAGACGGTCGGGAACGCCCCGTGGCTAGGAGCACCGGTGCAGGCGATGTGGGCCATCGGCAAGCCGGTGCGACGACGTCCACGGGACCTTCCCGACCGCCCGCAGGGTCGCTTTTCGCTCCGCACCCGCGGCGTTGCCCCGCTTGCCCCATGCACCACATCCTGCTGTGCGTGGCTCCTGTCGGGTGCGGTCGAAAAGTCGATCTCATGATGCACCTAATCCTGATGGTGGGGCCTTACCTAGCCCTCTTCGGCCATGGCCGCCAAGGTGCGGGTCAGCAGGCGGATTTCGCTGCGCAGTTCCTCGACCGCGGACTCGCGGCCGTGCGCCATCTCCGCCGAGATGCGCTCGAGGCGCAGGTCGAGGTTGCGGATATGCCCCTTGGTGGCCTTGTCGAGGCCGCCGCCGTCTTCTCTGCCGGAATCGGCCAGGCGCTGCAGCAGGGGCTTCAGGCTGGCCTGGGTCTCGGCGATGGAGAGCATCACCGACTGCTCGGTGCGCATGTGGTCGGTGAGGCTGCTGAGCCGCTCTGACAGCGCCACCAGGTTCTGGTTCACGCTGGCGCGGTCTTCCTCGCCGCGCGCCACGGTGCGCTGCAGCTGCTCCAGGCTGTCGGCTGTCTTTTCCAGCAGGGCGTGGACGTAGGCCGAAACCGGCTGCTCGCCTTCGCCGCTGAAGCCGCCGCCGCTGCTGAGCTTGGTGACGCTGGAGAGCCATTCTTCCAGCTCGTTGAGGAAGCGGTTGTGCGCCTGGGCCGAGTTCAGTTCCAGGAAGCCCAGCACCAGCGAGCCGGCGAGGCCGAAGAGCGAGGAGCTGAAGGCCGTGCCCATGCCCGACAGCGGCGCCTGCAGGCCGCCTTTCAGTTCCTCGAAGAGGGCGACGGCGTCGCCGCTGCCGCCCGACAGGCCGCCGATGGTCTCGCCCACGGCGTTGACCGTGTCCAGCAGGCCCCAGAAGGTGCCCAGCAGGCCGAGGAAGATCAGCAGGCCGATGACGTAGCGGGAGATCTCGTGCGATTCCTCGATGCGGGCCTGGATGGTGTCCAGCAGCGAGCGCATCGACATGGTCGAGAGGCTGAGCCGCCCGGCCTTGTCGCCGATCATGGTGACCATGGGGCCCAGCAGGCGCGGCGGCCTGTCCTGCGACAGGGTGCCGGGGAAGACCAGTCCGCCGCGGCTCTCGCGCCGCAGGGTCTCCAGCCAGTAGATCTCGCCGCGCAGGCCCAGCACCTGGATAAAGCTGTAGGCGATGCCGACGATCAGAATCAGGATAATGAAACCGTTCAGCCAGAGATTGGCGACGAAGGCGTTCTGCAGCTGCGGGGCGATGAAGGCGCCGGCCACGACGCAGGCCGCCAGAAACGCCACCATTCGGATGAGATAGGTCTGCAGGAAGGACATCGTGACGGTCTTACCCTCGGGTCCGCGGGGCGGATGTGTCAATCATAAGGCAGATTCGCCCGCGCCGCGACCCGCGCAGCCGGGAATCCGCCTTAAGCTCACGTCCCTAAGGGTTAGCTGTCAATTGGCCGGATGTCGACCCGATTTGCGGGACCGCCGTCGGCCTGGTCGCCGAGGGAACGGACCTGGATGCGCGCCGAGGGCACGCCGGCGTCGATCAGGAAAGTACGGACCTTGAGCGCCCGGGACAGGGCCAGCTTGCGGGCGAGGTCCTGGGAACCGTCCTTGGCGCTGGCGAAGCCGAGCACCTGGATGCGGCCGTCATCATTGGCGCGCAGGCTGTCGGCAAGGGAGCGCAACTCGGCCTGGACCAGGTCGGAGAGCTCCGCAGAATCACTGTCGAAGGCGACGCTCATGTCCTCCAGCGGCTCGCCGAGCGTCAGGCTGGCGGTCTGCACGCCCGGCGTGGAGGGCGACGGGGCGACCGGCGCCGCAACGTCGGCACTGGCGACGGTTTCGCTGGTCATGGAAGCCGCGGGCCGGGGTTCGTTCGTAGACGTATCAGCCGCGGCGGCTTCGCGGGTTTCCGCCGGCAGCAGGTTGACCGGACCTTCGTTCTCCGCCTCGACCATCGGCGCCTGGGGGGCCGGCTCGGTCATGGCGACGGGCGCGGGCATGTCGGCGCCGCCGGCCGGCATGGCACTCTCGGCCATCGTGCTCCCGGTCATCGTGTCGTCGGTCATCGTAGCTTCGGTCATCGTAGCTTCGGTCATCGTAGCTTCGGGCGCGGCCGTCGCGGCGGCCGGCGCAGCGGGCGCGGGCTCGATGGCGGTGGTCTCGACCTCGGCCACCGGCGGCACCTCGGCCACCGTCGGGGCCATGGCCGGGGTCTCGTCGGCGCCGGGCGAAGTCTGGAACTCCGGCGCCAAAGCCGTTGCCGGTTCGTCGACCGTGGTCACGCCGACCTCGGCCAGCATCTCCGGCGAGACTTCCGGCTTGCGCGGGGCCGGCTGGGGGGCGGCCATCGGCGGGCGGCGCAGGGTCAGCCGGGGCGCGTCGGCGGCCGCGGCGCTGTTGTCGGCGGGCGGCAGGTTGTCCATGAAGACGACCACGCTGCTGTCGGAACCCGCGCCGTTGGCCGGGGCCCCGCCGTCGTCCAGCGGGATCAGCAGCTGCGAGGAGGGCTCGGGCCCTTCGGCAAAAGCGTTCTGCATGGCCTCGTTGCGGGCTGCGTGATTGTCGCTGAAGCCCGGCGCCAGGGTGCTGGTCGGCGGCTCCAACGGCGGGAACAGCAGGGTGCCCGGCCGGGTCACCACGTAGTTGCCGCCGCCGTAGGGCTGGAGCGACGTGCTGCCGGGCGCCTCCTGGAACTGCGGCGCCAGCTGCAGGGTCGGCTGGGCCTGGACCTGCGGGGCCGGCGCGTAGCCCGGCTGCGGGGCCAGCGGCGCACCCGGCGCGGGGCTGGGACCCGGGCCGAGGCTGTTGAGCACGTCGTTGTTGATGGTGATGCCGTTGTTGGACTGGGCCAGCGCCACGGGGGCCAGGGCCGTCGTCAGGGAAAGGGCCACGGTGAGGGCGCCTGCAGCCGCGCAGGCCGGCGCCAAACGGCGGCCTTTTGCCTGGTTTTCAGCCGATTTCCGGCCAAGTGGTGCGAGTCTGCTCATGAGCCCCTAATACCCCGATTTCCCCTGCTAACCTCTATGGTTAACACTATGCTTCCGCCGCGCCCGGGACAACCTGCTTTGCGGGCCGCAGGGGCGGCGGGCGGCGCACCGAGGTGGCCGCCGAGGGTCGTATTATTGAGCCTTTTAGTTACTTAAAGGTTTGCGTAGCAGCTTCATCAGGTCGCTGTGGATGGCGTTGTTGCTCGCCAGAACGCTGGGAGAGCCCATGATGAGGGCTTTCCCGTTCATTTCGCTGACATATCCGCCGGCCTCGCGCACGAGAATCAGGCCCGCGGCGTAGTCCCAGGGGGCCAGGCCGCGCTCCCAGAAACCGTCGAAACGCCCCGCCGCCACATAGGCCAGGTCCAGGGCGGCGGCGCCCCAGCGGCGGATTCCCGCGGTATTGGCCATGACGGCGTCGATTTCGCCCAGAAACTGCGGGCGGTCGCCCTTGCCGGCAAAGGGCGCGCCGGTGGCGATCAGGCAGTCGGTCATCCGGTTGCGGGCGGAAACCCGGATCCGGCGGTCGTTGAGGAAGGCCCCCTGGCCTTTCTCGGCGTGGAACAGGTCTTCCTTGATCGGGTCGTAGACCAGTCCGGCGATGATCTCGCCGCGCTCCTCCAGGGCGATGGAGATGGCGAAATGCGGCAGCGAGTGCAGGAAGTTGCTGGTGCCGTCCAGGGGATCGACGATCCAGCGCCGGCCGCTGTCGTCGCTCGGCGCCACTTCCTCCGATTCCTCCATCAGGAAGCCGTAGCCGGGCCGCGCCTTCCGCAGTTCCTCCTTCAGGACCTTCTCGGCCTTCAGGTCGGCGGTGGAGACGAAATCCGCCGGCCCCTTGCGGGAGACCTGCAGGTTCTCGACCTCCCCGAAGTCGCGCTTCAGGCCGCGGGCGGCCTTGTCGGCGGCCTTGGTCATGACGTTCAAAAGGGCGGAGCGGGTGGCCATGCGGGTCTTGCGGTCTTTCGGTCGGGAAGGGGTGGCCTTCGGCGAAGGCCTTGTGAGAGGCGTCAGTCCTTGGCGCGCTCGACGTAGGTGGCGTCGGCGGTGTTCACCACCACGCGGGTGCCGGCCTCGATGTGCGGCGGCACCATGATGCGGCTGCCGTTTTCCAGCACCGCCGGCTTGTAGGAAGAAGAGGCGGTCTGCCCCTTCACCACCGGGTCGGCCTCGGTGATCTCCATGACCACGGTGTCCGGCAGCATGACCGAGATCGGCTCTTCCTCGTAGGACTCGATGGTGACGCTCATGCCCTCCTGCAGGAAGACCACCGGCTCGCCCACCAGGTCCTTGTTCAGGGTGATCTGGTCGTAGGTGTCGTTGTCCATGAAGGTCAGCATCTCGCCGTCTTCAAAGAGGAACTGGTACTCCTTCTGATCCAGGCGCACGCGCTCGACGTCCTCGCTGGCGCGGAAGCGTTCGTTCAGCTTGGTGCCGTCGCGGATGTCCTTCAGTTCGCACTGCAGGTAGGCGCCGCCCTTGCCGGGCTGGGTGTGCTGAATCTTGACGGCGCGCCACAGGCGGTTCTTGTGCTCGATGACGTTGCCAGGGCGGATCGCGTTGCCGTTGATCTTCATTGGGGGATCGTCCGGAAAGTTAGGTGTTCTGGAAAGCGCGCGGAAGCTACCAGCTTGCCCCTAAGGTGGCAACGCCGGAGGTCAGCCGGGGGAAAGGGCGGGAAACTGCGCTGTCAGGCGCCTTCGCCGGGGCCGCGGAGCAGCGCCTGCAGCGCCGCGGCAGGGTCCTCTTGCCCCAGCCAGAAGGCCGGGCCGAGGGCCAGGAAGTCGGGGCCCGCGGCGGCCAGGGCGCGGGCTTCCTCCGGGGTCCCGGCGCCGAAGGCCACCTGGGGCGGGGTCATGACCGCTTCCCACCAGGCGATGACCTCCGGATCGGCGGCTCCGCTGCCTTCCGGGGCGCCTTCCGGGGCGCCTCCCAGGTCTCCGAAGCCCCCAAAGCCAATGTAGTCGGCCCCTTCCTCTCCGGCGGACATGGCCAGGTGGCGGGAGTTGCCGCAGCCGGCGCCCAGGATGACGTCCTCGCCGAAGCGCTTGCGCAGCGCCTTTACCGGCGACTTCTCATCTTCCGCCAGGTTCAGGTGCAGGCCGTCGGCGCCGCTGGCGGGCAGCAGCGCCGGGCGGTCCTCCAGCAGCACCGCGATGTCCCGCGCCTGGGCGGCGGCGATCAGCGGCGCGGCCAGGCGGGCAAAGGCCGCGTCGTTCAGCGCCCCGCCGCGCAACAGCAGGGCGGAGACCTCGACGTCGCCCTTGGTTTGCTGGTCGGGGGCCTCCGGAGCCAGGGCCGCCAGGGCCTTGGCCACATCACTGGCCGCGCTGTCGTCCAGCGGCGGCGAGACCAGCATCAGGCGGGGCAGGAAGTCGGACAAGGGCGGGACTTTCTCGAAGGTGCTCAGTGGTCCTGTTTCTCGAAGGTCAGCGCGTGCGCCTTGCAGGCCGACACGGGAGAATCCGCCGCGGCCTTCAGGTTGCTGCTCAGGATCACCAGGCCGTTGTAGGCGATGAGGGCGTCCAGCAGGTGGCTGACCTCCTGGTTGGCGAAGCGGTCGTGGCTGTCCTTGACCTCGCTGCGCTTGCCGAAGAGGGCGTCGGCCTCGTCGAAGAACAGCACTGCCTCGGCGGCCTGCGCCTTCTCGAGCAAGGCCACCAGGTTCTTTTCCGTCTCCTCGGCGGACTTGCCGACCAACGCCGGCAGTTTCACCCGCTGCAGCGGCCGCTCCAGCTGGTTGGCCAGGACCGAGGCGACCAGGGTCTTGCCGGTGCCGCTGGGACCGGAGAAGAGGCAGAGCTGGTGCGCCTTCTTGCCGGCGTTGCCGGCTATCTTCTGGAGGATATCGATGTCCTTCTGCGACAGCGGCAGTTCGTCGATGAGCAGCGGTGCCGGCGATTTCGTCATGTCGCTAGGTCTCCTTGTTCAGCCAGTCGCGGCAGGCCTGGGCCTTGTCGGCGACGTCCAGCAGGTCCAGGGCCTCCAGCGGCCCCGTGATCAGGTGGTGGCTCTCGGCCTCGGCGATGGCGCGCAGCTTGTCGGCGGCCGCCTTGGGTCCGGTGAAGCGCACCCGCAGCACTCCCTGGCGGAAGGCCGCCATGACCAGGCCCGGCTTGTCGCCGCAGTCGAGGATCGAGGAGACCTCGGCCTGGGGGACCTCGCGCTCGGCCTGCTTCACCACCTCGCGGAACCACAGGGCGCCGGTATAGGCCGCCGCTCCCGGCGGCGAGGCCAGGGTGACCGGCAGGTCCAGGTCGCGCGCCGCCTTCAGCGCGGTGACCGCCTGTTCCAGGGAGTGGATGATGATGACGCGTTCGTTCATGGCCGGATGATAATAAAAAGCGGGACCCGAAGGTCCCGCTTTATTTTTTGCAACTCCAGACTGTTCCCGGCCCGCCCATCGGGTCCGGGGACGCGGCTCCTAGAGCAGCTTGCCGAGCGCCACGGCGGTGTCGCTCATGCGGTTGGAGAAGCCCCACTCGTTGTCGTACCAGGACAGGACGCGCACGCAGGTGCCGTCCAGCACCTGGGTCTGGGTCACGTCGAAGGTCGAACTGGCCGGGGCGTGGTTGAAATCGCTGGACACCAGCGGCTCGTCGTTGATCGCCAGCACACCCTTCAGCGGGCCGTTGGCGGCTTTCACCATGGCGGCGTTGATGGCCTCGGCGTCGGTCTTCTTCTTCGCCTCGATGACCAGGTCGACCAGGCTGACGTTGGCGGTCGGCACGCGCACCGAGGTGCCGTCCAGCTTGCCCAGCAGCTCCGGCAGCACCAGGCCGGTGGCGCGCGCGGCGCCGGTCGAGGTCGGGATCATCGACAGGGCCGAGGCGCGGGCGCGGCGCAGGTCCTTGTGCAGGGTGTCCACGCTGGGCTGGTCGCCGGTGTAGGAGTGGATGGTGGTCATGAAGCCGTGCTTGATGCCGACGGTCTTGTCCAGGATCCAGGCCACCGGCACCAGGCAGTTGGTGGTGCAGGAGGCGTTGGAGATGATCTTGTGGCTCTTCCTCAGCTTCTTGTCGTTGACGCCGTAGACCACGGTGATGTCGGCGCCGCTGGCCGGCGCGGAGACCAGCACCTTCTTGGCGCCGGCTTCCAGGTGCTTACCGGCCGCTTCCTTGCTGGTGAAGATGCCGGTGCATTCCATGACGATGTCAACGCCCAGCTTGCCCCAGGGCAGGTTCGCCGGGTCGCGCTCGGACAGCACCTTGACCTTCTTGCCGTCGACCTTGATGGCGTCCTTCATGGCCTGGATCTTGCCCGGATAGGTGCCGTGCACCGAATCGTACTTCAGCAGGTGCGCGTTCGCCTCGGGCGTGCCGAGGTCGTTGATGGCGACAAATTCCACGTCCTTGCGCTTGGACTCCATCGCGGCGCGGAACACCAGCCGCCCGATGCGCCCGAAACCGTTGATACCAACCCGAACTGCCATATTCAGTCTCCGTTCCCTAAAGCCGGCCGCCCTCGTTCAGGCAGCCGGCGGTTCCCCTGCATTTCTTGTGTGCCGCGGATCAGGCGGCGTATTTTCCGCTCGCTGCCGCGGCGTTGTCCTGGGCGCGCTTCAGGAAGGCGGCCTGGCCCTTTTCCAGGTTCGCCGCCTTGCCGCTCCAGGCCTTCAGCGGCGCCGCCTGCAGGGCGCGCCCGTAGGAGAAGCTGAGCTTCCAGGGCAGCGTGCCGGGCAGCCTGTTCATGGCGTTGAGGTGCTCGGTGGCCAGCGCGTCGCTCTGCCCGCCGGACAGGAAGACGATGCCGGGCACGGCGGCCGGCACGGTGCGCTTGAGGCACTGCACGCTGCGCTCGGCGACTTCCTGGACGCCGGCCTGGTCTTTGCAGTCCTGGCCGGAGATCACCATGTTCGGCTTCAAGAGCGTGCCTTCCAGCCAGACGTCCTGCAGCGCCAGTTCGTTGTAGACGCTGCGCAGCACCTCTTCGGTGACCGCCTCGCAGACATCGATGTCGTGGTCGCCGTCCATCAGCACTTCCGGCTCGACGATCGGCACCAGGCCGGCTTCCTGCGCCAGGGCGGCATAGCGGGCCAGGGCGTGGGCGTTGGCGGTGATGCAGCCGGCGCTGGGGATGGCGTCGCCGATGCGGTAGACGCCGCGCCACTTGGTGAACCTGGCGCCCAGCTTGGCGTATTCCTCCAGGCGCCCGCGCAGCCCGTCCAGGCCCTCGGTCACAGTCTCCTCGGGGTGGCCGGCCAGCGGCTTGGCGCCCATGTCGACCTTGATGCCGGGGATCATGCCGGCCTTGGTCAGCTTGTCGACCAGCGGCGTGCCGTCGGCGGCCTTCTGGCGGATCGTCTCGTCGTAGAGGATGACGCCGGAGATGTATTTGCCGGCGTCCGGCGTGGTGAAGAGCATGTCGCGGTAGTCGCGGCGGTTCTCTTCGGTGCTCTCGATCTTGATGCTGTCGAAGCGCTTCTTGATCGTCGGGGAGCTTTCGTCCGCGGCCAGGATTCCCTTGCCGTCGGCAACCAGGGCTTGGGCGGTTTCCGCCAGCGCAGAAGAAGTCATAACTTGGCCTCCAATTGCGTTCCTGCTTCAGTGGGCAGGGCTCTTATAGAAAACCCGCGACGCCGTGGGCGCGGTCAAATGCGTGTCTTGACGGCTTCCACCACGGCTTCGGCGGTGATGCCGAACTTCTTGTACAGATCCTTGATGGGCGCCGAGGCGCCGAAGCTTCGCATGCCGACGAAGGCGCCGCCGGATTCGACCCAGCGCTCCCAGCCGAAGGGCACGGCGGCCTCGATGGCGATGTGCAGCGTGCCGGGGCCCAGCACCTCGTCGCGGTAGTGCGGCGGCTGCTGGTCGAACAGCTCCCAGCAGGGCATGGACACCACGGCGGCGGAGATGCCTTCGTCGCGCAGCAGCTTCTGCGCCTCCAGGGCGATCTGCACCTCGGAGCCCGAGGCGATCAGCGTCACCTGCCGCTCGCTGTCGGCCGGTGCCATGATGTAGGCGCCGTAGGCCGAGTGGTTCTCCGAGATGTCCTTGCGCAGGGTCGGCAGGCCCTGGCGGGTCAGCGCCAGCAGCGAGGGCGCGTCCTCGCTCTGCAGGGCGAGTTCCCAGCACTCGGCGGTCTCGATGGTGTCGGCCGGACGGAAGACCAGCAGGTTCGGGATGGCGCGCAGGGCGGCCAGGTGCTCGACCGGCTGGTGGGTCGGGCCGTCCTCGCCCAGGCCGATGGAATCGTGGGTCATGACGTAGACGACCCGCTGGCCCATCAGCGCCGAGAGGCGGATCGAGGGGCGGCAGTAGTCGCTGAACACCAGGAAGGTGCCGCCGTAGGGGATCAGGCCGCCATGCAGGGCGATGCCGTTCATGGCCGCGGCCATGCCGTGCTCGCGCACGCCGTAGTGGATGTAACTGCCGGAGAAGTCGTCGGGCGTCACCACGCCCTGGGACTTGGCCTTGGTGTTGTTGGAGCCGGTCAGGTCGGCGGAGCCGCCGATCATCTCGGGGATCGCGGCGGCCAGCACGTCCAGGGTCTTCTGCGAGGACACGCGGGTCGCCACGCTGGGCGCCTCGGCGGCAATCTCGGCCTTGAAGGCGGCAACGGCGTCCTGCCAGCCCTCGGGCAGCTTGCCGGCCATCTGGCGTTCGAAGACGGCGCGCTGGTCGCTGGCCTCCAGGCGGCCCTGCCAGGCCTGCACCGCCTCCTGGCTGCGCCGGCCGACGGCACGCCAGGATTTCAGCACGGCCTCGGGGATCTCGAAGGGCGGGTAGGGCCAGCCCAGCGCCTCGCGGGCGCCGGCGATCTCCTCGTCGCCCAGGGGCGCGCCGTGGGTGGCGGCGGTGCCTTGCTTATTGGGGGCGCCGTAGCCGATGGTGGTCTTGCAGGCGATGAGGCTCGGCTTGTCGCTCTCGCGGGCCGCCGCGATGGCCGCGGCCACGGCCTCCGGGTCATGCCCGTCGACGCGGGCGGTGTCCCAGCCCGAGGCCTCGAAGCGCTTGATCTGGTCGTCGTCGCAGGTGAGGTCCGTGCTGCCGTCGATCGAGATGGAGTTGTCGTCGAAGAGGACGATCAGCTTGCTCAGCTTCAGGTGGCCGGCCAGGGAGATGGCCTCGTGGCTGACGCCTTCCATCAGGCAGCCGTCGCCGGCGATCGTATATGTGTAGTGGTCGACCAGCGCGTCGCCGAAGCGCGCGTTCAGCAGGCGCTCGGCCAGCGCCATGCCGACGGCGTTGGCCAGGCCCTGGCCCAGCGGGCCGGTCGTGGTCTCGATGCCCTTGGCGTGGCCGTATTCCGGGTGGCCGGCGGTCCGGCTGTCGAGCTGGCGGAAGTTCTTGATCTCCTCCAGCGTCATGTCCTCGTAGCCGGTCAGGTGCAGCAGCGCGTAAAGCAGCATGGAGCCGTGGCCCGCCGACAGCACGAAGCGGTCGCGGTCGGGCCAGTCCGGGCGCGTGGGATCGAACTTCAGGAAGCGCGAGAACAGCACCGTGGCCACGTCGGCCATGCCCATGGGCATGCCGGGATGGCCGGAATTGGCCTTCTGCACGGCGTCCATGGCCAGCGCGCGGATCGCGTTGGCCATGTCTTGCTGGTTTTCGGGGATCGCTGAGTTGTCTTGCGTCGGGGATGACGTGACGACGTCCATCAAGAAGGTCCACCTGGTGGGGAACGGAAGGGCGGCAGCGCGGGCCGCTTTCGTGCGGCAACATGCCGCCACGCCCCGCCAAGGTCAACCGGCATATCGCCGCAGAAAGGCGGAATCTGCCGCCTTTTGTCCTACCACCGCTGCGCGGCGGTGGCGCGGGCGCTTTCCCGGGTCCGCAGTTGACCGGTCACGAAGGCGAAGCCTATCCTCTGCTAGGGCGCGCGGCGCGGGAATCCGCGCCGTCGCCACGACTACAGATCGGCCTGAACAGGAATCCGACCTGAAAAGGGATCGATCTCCAGATCTGTGCATCGACCGGAAAATCGAACGGAAGCGGAATGCCCCGATTGGAAGAAGCCAGCCACAGGCTGCAGGTTGCGATCGACAATCTGGAACGGGTGGTGGCGGCGCGGGCCGCCCAGGGTGGCCCCGGCGGTAATGCGGGCGGCGAGGATGACGCCCTGCGCGAGGCCCTGGACGCGGCGCGGCGCGAGAACGCCCAGCTGCAGCGGCTTGCCGGCACGGTGTCGACGCGCCTGGACGCGACCATCGGACGCCTGCGCAAGCTGGTGAGCTAAGGATAAGGACCGGGGCATGGCACAGATTTCCCTCACCGTTCACGGCCGCAGCTACCAGGTGACCTGCGACGACGGCCAGGAGAGCCACCTGCTGCAGCTGGCCGAGCACATCGACGGCAAGATGGCGGAGCTGGAAGGCAGCATCGGGCAGGTCGGCGAGCAGCGCCTGCTGTTCATGGCCTGCCTCCTGATCGCCGACGAGCTTTACGACGCCCAGCGCCAGGTCGACGGCCTCAAGGCCGGCCGTCCCGCCGGCCAGCGCGCGCCGGCCGCGGCCGCCGGAGGGCCCCCGGGCGCCTCCGAAGAGCAGGCCTCGCGGGCCCTCGACGCCTGTGCCCAGCGAATAGAAGCTATTGCCGCCCGCCTCCAGGGTGCCTAGATAGGGTCTTCAAGCGTGTGGCGGCGCTGCGGGGTGCGTCAGGTATCGCAATCCCTGGGGCCAATACAAACCTCTAGGGAGCTGTCCCTGCCGGGACCCTGGTCTCGGTATATGGCGCCCACCTGCTTTGGCAGGCCGCAGAGGATTCATGTTACCAACGGCCTTCGCGGCGCCGCCACACGCACCTTCCCGCCTCCTGTCCCCGTCCAGCCCGAAAGCCCCGACTTTGCCCGCTGATCCTGCGATTCCGCCCCTTCAGGAAGCAAAACGGGCGCTGCGGCGGAGCGCCAAGGCGGCCCGCGCCAGCGCCGCGGCGGCGGACCGGCAGGCCGGCGGCACCGGCGCCGCGGTCCTGCGCGACCATTTCCTGGCAGCGGTCCCCCTGGCCGAAGGGGTGGTGGTCTCCGCCTACTGGCCGATGGGCGACGAAATCGACCCGCGCCCCCTCATGGACGCCCTGGCCGGGCGCGGCCACCGCCTGGCCCTGCCGGCGATCCGCGCCGCCGGGCAGCCGCTCGACTTTCGGGCCTGGCGGCCGGGCGACGCCCTGCAGCCGGCCGGTTTCGGCACCCGGGAACCGCTTTCCGGAGCCGAAGAACTGCGGCCCGGCCTGCTGCTGGTGCCGCTGCTGGCCTTCGACGGAGCCGGCTACCGCCTGGGCTACGGCGGCGGCTTCTACGACCGCAGCCTTGCCCTTCTGCGCAAGGCGGGCGATACCCTGGCGGTCGGCCTGGCCTATGCCGGCCAGCAGGTGGCGGCGGTGCCGCGCGAGGTGACGGACCAGCCCCTCGACCTGGTGGTCACCGAGCGCGGCGTGGTCACGCCTGGCGCCCCGGAAGACTAAGACGGGCAAAGACTAAGGAAAGACCCCGAGCATGCGACTTCTGTTCTGCGGCGACATCGTAGGCCGGCCCGGGCGCGACGCCGTCGCCGCCCACCTGCCGGGCCTGCGCCAGCGCCTGGACCTCGACTTCGTGGTCGCCAACGGCGAGAACGCCGCCTCCGGCTTCGGCATTACCGAAAAGATCTGCCGCCAGCTCTTCGAGGCCGGGGTCGACGTGATCACCGGCGGCAACCACTCCTGGGACCAGCGCGACGTCATGTCCTACATCGACGGCGAGCCGCGCCTGCTGCGTCCGCAGAACTTCCCGCCCGGCACCCCGGGGCGCGGCGTCGGCGTCTTCGCGGCGCGGCGCGGCAAGAAGGTGCTGGTGCTGAACGTCATGGGTCAGCTCTTCATGGAGGACCTGGACGACGCCTTCGCCTGCATGAACAACCAGCTGTCCCAGCACCGCCTGGGGGCCACGGTGGACGCGGCGATCCTGGATTTCCACGCCGAGGCGACCTCCGAGAAGATGGCCGCCGGCCATGTCGTCGACGGCCGGGTGTCGCTCTTTGTCGGTACCCACACCCATGTGCCCACCGCCGACAGCATGATTCTCACCGGCGGCACCGCCTACCAGAGCGACGCCGGCATGTGCGGCGACTATGATTCGGTGATCGGCATGGACAAGACCGTGCCGATGGAGCGTTTCGTGAAGAAGGTGCGGGGCGAGCGGCTCTCCGTCGCCGGCGGCGAGGGGACGCTCTGTGCGGTTTTCGTGGAAACCGACGATGCCACCGGGCTGGCCCGTCGCGTGGCGCCGGTCAGGCTCGGTGGGCGGCTGTCGGAAGCCGTTCCGGACTGACTAGGGTATCAGTTGGGGCGCTGGCCGGCGGAGACGGCGAGGAAGCGCTCGATCTCGGAATGCAGGATTTCCGTCTGCTCGGCGGTGTCGTCGGCCAGCTGGCCGATCTCGGCGGCGCTCTTTTTGCCTCCCGCGGTCGCGGCGGCCAGCAGGCTGTCCAGAGCGCCGATGGCGGTCTCCTCCGCAAACTCCTCGACCAGGTCAGCGGCCAGATCCAGGCGCCGGGCGACCTCGGCGGCGTCGTCCGACACCTCCTCGGTGATGGCCAGATCGATGATGTTCAAGGGCCGCTGCATGGGGCTCCGTCCTTCAAGGAAAGGGGTTTGAGAGCCCTGAGAGTGACGCGGCGGTGTTAATTTGGCGTTAACCCGCCCCATTGCATTTCTGGTGTCTGGCCGTCCAACCCGCGGTTTTGCTGGCTCTTAAGTCTTTAGATCGGGCGGGCGACCTGCTAGAAGCCGCCCTAATGTCGCCATATTGGGAGCTTATGCGTTGCGCTGGAGTGCCCCGCTTCACTCAAAATGTGGTAGGCTGTTCACCTTATCGTCCCACTATGTAGGATCAGGATCGTCGAGTTATGGCGGGCCATTCACAATTTAAGAACATCATGTACCGCAAGGGCGCGCAGGATAAGAAGCGCGCCAAGCAGTTCGCACGTCTTACCCGTGAAATCATGGTGGCGGCCAAGGCGGGCCTGCCGGATCCGGACAAGAACCCGGCCCTGCGCGGCGCCATCCAGACCGCGCGGGCGGCGAACATGCCCAAGGACAACATCGAGCGGGCCATCAAGCGTGCCGCCGGCGGCGACGAAGGCACCAACTACGAAGAGGTCCGCTACGAGGGCTATGGCCCCGGCGGCGTGGCCGTCATCGTCGAGGCGCTGACCGACAACCGCAATCGCACGGCTTCGGAGGTGCGCTCTGCCTTCAGCAAGCACGGCGGCACCCTGGGTGAGACCAACTCGGTGTCCTTCATGTTCGACCGTCTCGGCGTCATCGCCTATCCGGCCGAGGTCGGCTCGGCCGAGGAGGTCTTCGAGGCGGCGGTCGAGGCCGGGGCCAGCAACGTGGAGAGCAACGCCGAGCAGCACGAGATCACCTGCGATCCCGACGATTTCTCCACCGTGCGCGACGCGCTGACCGAGAAGTTCGGCGATCCGCGCGAGGCGGAGTTGACCTGGCGCCCGCAGAACACCGTCGAGATCGATGAGGACAAGGCCCAGACCATGCTGAAGCTGCTCGACGTGCTGGACGACAGCGACGACGTGCAGCGGGTCGCGGCCAACTTCGACATCAGTGACGACGTGATGGCGCGCCTGACCGCCTAGCCGGCGGCAACGAGTGGGGGAACCGAAGCGACCGTAATGCGAGTACTTGGACTTGATCCGGGTTTGCGCCATACCGGTTGGGGCGTCATCGATGCCGAGGGCAATCACCTCCGGCACGTCGCCAACGGCGTGGTCGTTTCCGACGGCAAGGCCGACCTGGCCGAGCGTCTGCTGCAGCTTTACCGCGGCATCGCCGAAGTGGTGGCGGCCCATGCGCCGCAGACCGCCGCGGTCGAGGTGACGCTGGCCAACAAGAACCCTTCCTCCACCCTGAAGCTCGGCATGGCGCGCGGCATCGCGCTGCTGACCCCGGCGCTGAGCGGGCTGGAGGTCGCCGAATACCTGCCGATGATCGTCAAGAAGGCGGTGGTCGGCACCGGCCACGCGGACAAGCAACAGGTCGAGATGATGGTCACCCGCCTGCTGCCGGGCTGCAAGCCGGCGGCCGCGGACGCCGCCGACGCCCTGGCCGTCGCCATCTGCCACGCCCACAACCTGGCCACCGGGCGGAAATGGGCCGCCGGGGTCGAGGATCCCCTGGCCGCCGCAGGCAAGTCCGCGGCGAAAATCAAACCGGCCTCCCGGCGTCTTGCCGCGGGAGGCCGCCGTTGATCGGCAAGCTGACCGGCATCGTCGATTCCACCGGCGACGACTGGGCGATCCTCGATGTCGGCGGGGTCGGCTACCTGGTGTTCTGCTCCGGGCGCACCCTGGGTCTGCTGCCGCCGCCCGGCGGCGCCGCGACCCTGTGGATCGAGACCCACGTGCGCGAGGACCACATCCATCTCTACGGCTTCGCCGAGACCGCCGAGCGTGACTGGTTCCGCCTGCTGCATTCGGTGCAGGGCGTCGGCGCCAAGATGGCGCTGGCCGTGCTCTCGGTGCTGCCGCCGAACGAGCTGGTGCGCGCCATCGCCGCCCAGGACAAGGCCTCGCTGTCGCGCGCCAGCGGCGTCGGCCCCAAGCTGGCCGGGCGCATCGCGTCCGAACTGAAGGACAAGGCCGGGGGCATGGCCCTCGGGCCCGCCGAAGCGGTCAACGGCGTCGGCGGTGCCGGCGGCGAGGTGTCGGAAGACGCGGTCTCGGCGCTGGTCAACCTGGGCTACCGCCGGGCGGAGGCCTTCGCCGCGGTGGCCAAGGCCAGCGGTGAGCTGGGCGCCAAGGCCTCGGTCGAGTCGCTGATCAAGGCTGGCCTCAAGGAGCTGGCGTCATGAGCGACTTCAGCGCCCAGGACGACCGGGTGGTGACGCCCGACTTCCGCGAGGAGGACAACGGCGAGGTCACCCTGAGGCCCTCCCACCTGGACGACTTCATCGGCCAGCGCGCGGTGCGCGAGAACCTGCGCGTCTTCATCGAAGCGGCGCGCGGGCGCGGCGACGCCCTGGACCATGTGCTGTTCTTCGGCCCGCCGGGCCTGGGCAAGACCACCCTGGCGCAGATCGTCGCCCGCGAGATGGGCGTCGGCTTTCGCGCCACCTCCGGCCCGGTCATCGCGCGGGCCGGCGACCTGGCGGCGATCCTCACCAACCTGCAGCCGCGCGACGTGCTGTTCATCGACGAGATCCACCGCCTTTCCCCGGCGGTGGAAGAGGTGCTCTACCCGGCGATGGAGGACTTCCACCTGGACCTCATCATCGGCGAGGGGCCGGCGGCGCGCTCGGTGCGCATCGACCTGCCGCCTTTCACCCTGGTCGGCGCGACCACGCGCTCGGGCCTCATTACCACCCCTTTGCGGGAACGATTCGGCATCCCCCTGCGTCTGCAGTTCTATGAGCCGGACGAACTGGAACTCATCGTCAGCCGCGGCGCGCGGGTGCTGGACATGAAGCTGACGGCCGAGGGGGCGGCGGAGATCGCGCGGCGTTCGCGCGGCACGCCGCGTGTCGCCGGGCGCCTGCTGCGCCGGGTGCGCGATTTCGCGGCGGTGGCCGGGGTCGAGGAGGTCGCGGCGGTGCAGGCGGACAGCGCGTTGAAGCGCATGGACGTGGACGAACGCGGCCTGGACGCCATGGACCGGCGCTATATGAGGTGCATGGCCGACAACTACGGCGGCGGGCCGGTCGGGGTCGAGACCATGGCGGCGGCGTTGTCCGAGCAGCGCGACGTGCTGGAGGAGGTCATCGAGCCCTACCTGATCCAGCAGGGCCTGGTGCAGCGCACCCCGCGCGGGCGCGTGCTGACCCGCGGCGGCTTCACCTATCTGGGCCTCGACGTGCCGCGCAACCTGGAGCAGCTCGACTTCCTGGGCGACGAGACGGGCAACGGGGGAGGCGCGGCTTGATCGACCTTCGCGCTTCCGAACTGCCCGCTTTTGAGCTGTCGGGCAAGGTGGTCGATGGCGAGCACCACTATCCGCTGCGCATCTTCTACGAAGACACCGACGCCGGCGGCATCGTCTACCACTCGCGCTACCTGCAGTTCGCCGAGCGGGCAAGGACCGAGCTCCTGCGCCTGGCCGGCATCGAGCAGTCGAAGCTGCGCGACAGCCACAACATCGTCTTCGCCGTGCACCGCTGCGAAGTCGACTACCGCCGCCCCGCGCGGCTCGACGACCTGGTGGAGGTGCGCTCGCGCTTCACCGAGCTGCGTGGGGCGCGGCTCGGCGCCCTGCAGAGCATCTGCCGGGCCGGTGAGGAACTGGTCCGCCTGGTCGTGGTCGTCGCCTCGGTCAACGGCGACGGCCGCCCGGCCCGCATTCCGGCGCCGATCCGCGCCGCCTTGGAACCTTTCATACAGCCTTTGAAGCAGGGGTAACCCATGGAACAGGACGCCGTTAATTCTCTTGTGCTCGAGGGTTCGGTCGACCCGAGTTTGTCGGTCTGGGCGCTTTTCCTGGAGGCCGACATCGTCGTGCAGGTCGTGATGATCCTGCTGCTGATGGCGTCGTTCTGGTGCTGGGCGATCATCTTCGAGAAGGTGCTGCGCATGCGGCGCCTGAAGGAACGCGCCGGCCAGTTCGAGGAAGCCTTCTGGTCCGGCGGCTCGCTGGACGACCTCTACGACCGGCTGGACAACCGCCCGCCCGATCCCATGGCCTCGATCTTCGTCTCGGCGATGCGCGAATGGCGCCGTTCCTCGGCGCGCGGCCTCGCCAACTCGGCGGAGATCAAGGCCAGCCTGCAGCAGCGCATCGAGCGGGTCATGGAGATCGCCATGGGCCGCGAGATGGACCGCCTGGAGCGGCACATGACCTTCCTCGCCTCGGTCGGCTCGGCGGCGCCCTTCATCGGCCTTTTCGGCACGGTCTGGGGCATCATGAACGCCTTCACCTCCATCGCCGCGGCCAAGAACACCAGCCTGGCGGTGGTGGCGCCGGGCATCGCCGAGGCGCTCTTCGCCACGGCGCTGGGCCTGGTCGCCGCCATTCCGGCGGTGATCGGCTACAACAAGCTGTCCAACGACCTGGGGCGCTACGCCGGCCGCCTGGAGGCTTTCTCCGGCGAGTTCGGCGCCATCCTGTCGCGCAAGCTCGACGAGAAGAACTGAGCCATGGCCGCGACACTCATGTCATCGGGCCGCCGCGGCGGCCGGGGCGCCCAGAAGCGCTACCGCCCCTTGAGCGAGATCAACGTGACGCCTTTCGTCGACGTCATGCTGGTGCTGCTCATCGTCTTCATGGTGACGGCGCCGCTGCTGACCGTCGGCGTGCCGGTCGACCTGCCGAAGACCCAGGCCCAGTCGATCGCCGACCCGGATGAACCGCTGGTCATTTCCGTCAACGCGGAAGGGACGATCTACATCCAGGACACGGAGGTCGAGCTGAACAAGCTGGTGCCGCGCCTGCGCGCCATCACCGAGAACAAGCCGGATACCCGCATCTTCGTGCGTGGCGACCGCGCCATTGCCTACGGCCGCATCATGCAGGTCATGGGCACGGTGAACTCGGCCGGCTTCAAGCGGGTCGCGTTGATCGCCGAACTGCCGAAGGGCGGCGAGGCGGGTGCCGCCGACGAAGAGCCGGCGCCGGCCGGGCAGCAGTAAGCCCGCCGCCGCCGGGCGCCATTTCGAGCCAAGAGAGCATCGCTGAACGCCATCATGGGTAAGGCCAGTCTCCTTTCCGCGCTTCTGCACTTCGGGGTGATCCTCGCCCTGGTGTTCGGGCTGCCCGCCCTGCGCGACCCCATGGTCGATTTCGATTCGGTGCCGGTGGAGATGGTGTTCGAGCCGGAGGCGGCCACCGATGCCCCGGTGCCGGAGCCCGAGCCCGAACCGGAGCCGGTGAACGAGGCGCCCGAGGAAGCCCCGGAGCCCGAGCCCGAGATCGCCAAGGCGCCGCCGCCCGAGCCGGACCCGCTGCCCGAACCGGAGCCGGAACCGGAGCCCGAGCCGGCCCCGCTGCCCGAACCCGAGCCGGAACCGGAGCCCGAACCCGAGCCGGAACCCGAACCGGAGCCCGAACCGGAGCCCGAGCCTGAGCCGGAACCCGAGCCGGAGGCCGAGGCGCCGCCGCCCAAGCCGAAGCCCAAACCCAAGCCGCCGGTGCAGGTCGCCGAGCAGCCGGAGCCGGAGAAGAAGAAGGAAGAGCCCAAGCCGGAAGACCGCCTGACCTCGATCCTGAAGAACGTCGAGAAGCTGAAGGACAAGCCTTCCAGCCAGCCGCAGCAGGCCGCCCGCGCGCCGGTTCAGGCGGCGACGCCGAAGATCTCCGCCGTGCAGCGCCAGCAGCTGGAGAACTCGGTGCAGAACCAGATCCGGCGCTGCTGGCGCATCGATGCCGGGGCCCGCCAGGCCGAAGACCTGATCGTCGAGATTACCGTCGATCTCGCCGCCGACGGCCGCGTGATCGGTCAGCCGCGGGTGGTCGATACCGTGCGCATGAGCCGTGACGCCTATTTCCGCAGCGCGGCGGAGAACGCCGTGCGCGCGATCCTGAAATGCAGCCCCTTCCAGCTGCCCGCCGACCAATATACGGCATGGAAGACGATGAACCTGACCTTCAACCCGAGAGAGATGCTTGGATCATGATGTCGATGCACCGCTTCAAATCCCGTCCGACCAGGCTCGCCCGACCCGAGGCCTTTCGCGGGACCCTGCGCCGGGCCTGGTGCGGGAGCCTGGCCCTCGCCGCCGTCCTCTCCGCCCTGGTGCTCGCCGGGGGCACGCCGGCGCGCGCGCAGCTCAACGTCGATATCACCAAGGGCTTCGTCGAGCCGCTGCCGATCGCCATTCCCGAGCTCTACGGCGAGGTCTCGGAGGAGGCCAAGCTGGGCGCCGACATCGCCGGCGTGGTGGCCTCCGACCTGGAGCGCAGCGGCCTGTTCCGCCCGGTGGACAAGGGCGCCTTCATCCAGGATGCCGCCAGCCTGCGCTACGGCCCGCGCTTCGGCGACTGGCGTCTGATCAACGCCCAGGCGCTGGTCTCCGGCGCCGTGCAGCTGCAGGCCGACGGCCGCATGGTGGTGCAGTTCCGCCTCTGGGACGTCTATTCCGAAGTGCAGATGCGCGGCACCCAGTACACCACGCCGCCGGCCAACTGGCGCGGCATCGCCCACCGCATCGCCGACGAGATCTACGAGCGCCTCACTGGCGAGGACGGCTATTTTAATACTCAGATCGTTTATATTGCCGAGCAGGGACCGCAGAACCGGCGCATCAAGCGCCTGGCGATCATGGACCAGGACGGCGCCAACCACCGCTTTCTGACCAGCGGCAACGAGTTGGTGCTGACCCCGCGATTCTCGCCGTCCAGCCGCGAGATCACCTACATGGCCTATCAGGCGGTCGGCAATGCCGAGGTGCCGCGGGTCTATCTCTTCAACCTCAACACCGGCCAGCAGGAGGTGCTCGGCGACTTTCCGGGCATGACCTTCGCTCCGCGCTTTTCCAGCGAGGGCAATGAGGTCATCCTCTCCATGGCCAAAGACGGCAACACGGAAATCTACACCGTCGACCTGCGCACCCGGCGCCAGACGCGGCTGACCAACCACCCGGCCATCGACACCTCGCCGTCGTTTTCGCCCGATTCGCGCGAAATTGTCTTTAATTCAGACCGCGGCGGGCGGCCTCAGATCTATGTGATGAATCGTGATGGAAGCAATGTGCGCCGAATCAGTCGTGGACAGGGATATTACTACACGCCGGTGTGGTCTCCGCGCGGCGATCTGATCGCTTTCACACGTCAGCATGCGGGGGAATTCTACATCGGCGTGATGCGCCCGGACGGCTCCGGAGAGCGCATGTTAGTGAGGGATTACAACGTGGAAGCCCCTACCTGGGCCCCCAACGGGCGGGTCCTGTCCTACTTCCGTAGTTCCCGCGCCGACTCGCGCGGGAAGATCACTAGTAAGATCTTTACGATTGATCTTACAGGGTTCAACGAACGCGAGCTTGTGACGCCTCTGGACGCATCCGATCCGGCGTGGTCCCCCTTGATTCGCTAGGGGGGCGTCGGTATAGTCCGTTAACCATTTTCGGCTGTTAGTTGCCGACGTTGGGGGGCCGTATCAAGCAGGTTCGATCTGTTAAGTCACCGGTGGCAGATCGGCCTCGAATCCAGAAAATCCGGGGATGTGTTTGAGAGGGCAGAATATGCGCTTTTCCCTTGTTACGACTTTCGCTGCGGCCTTGCTGCTCGCGGCGTGTTCTACTCCGTCCGAAGATTCCGGCGCAGCGTCTGGCAGCGGCTCGAGTGGCACCGGCACGACCTCGCAGTCGTCCACCAGCGGCACCGATTCCCAGACCATTCCCGGTCCTGGCGCGGGCACTCAGGAAGAGTTGACCGTCGAGGTGGGCGACCGCGTCTTCTTCGACTTCGACAAGTACAACATCCGGGCCGATCAGCGTGGCACCGTGGAGGCTCTGGCGGCTTGGCTTGACACCAACCCGTCGGTCACCCTGACCATCGAAGGCCACTGCGACGAGCGCGGTACGCGTGAGTACAACTTGGCGCTCGGCGAGCGCCGCGCCAACTCGGTCCGCGACTACCTAGTTGCGCTGGGCATCAACCCCGGCCGCCTCTCCACCGTCAGCTACGGTGAGGAGCGTCCGGCCGTGCTCGGCTCCAACGATTCCGCCTGGGCGCAGAACCGCCGCGGCGTCTTCGTTGTGAACTAAGGGGCGTTTGACGCCTCAGTCGTGTTGAGAGCCCCGTCCGGCCGAGCGTCTGCCGCTTTGCCGGGCGGGGTTTTCGCATGTCTGGCGCGCCTTCCCGGGCCTGCGCTGGGCCGCACGCCGGCCGTAAAACTGGTCTCGGGTGGGCAACTGCGCCATAAAGATGACATGAAGACCTGCCACAGAAGATGGCCGGCGGAGCCACGGGGTCGCCCCCGGCCGAAGGCTCCCGGAACCGAATACAAAGCGGAGGAAAGAGCGATGGCCTGCAGGGTCCGCAGCTTCCCCTTCACGACTTCCCCCTTCCCGATTTCCAGGGTGGTGTCTTTGGCGCGCGGCGGCGTTCTGGCTCTGCCGCTGGTGCTGCTCGCCGGCTTGCAGCAGCCGGTGCTGGCGCAGAGCGTCGACGATCAGCTGGAACGTCTGCAGCGCGAGCTCTCTGACCTGCAGCGGCAGGTCTACGGCGGCGAAGCGCCCCCAGCTGGCGCGGCCACGTCCGGCGCCGCCTCGGGCGGCGTGGCGCCGACCCAGGCGGCCCGTATCCAGTTGCAGCTCGACCAGTACGAGGTGCAGCTGCAGGAACTGACCGGCCGCGTCGAGGAGATGGGCTTCCAGATGCAGAGTGTCAGCGACCGCCTCGACAAGCTGGTCGCCGACGTCGACCTGCGCCTGCGCAACCTGGAGCAGGGCGGCCTGCCGCCGGTCGGCGCGAACGCCACCAGCGGCGGCGAGACCATGGCCGCCGGGCAAATGGCCGGCGGCCAGACGGCGCCGCTGAACCGGGCGGCGCCCGCGGGCGCCGCCGCTGCCGGCGGGACGCAGCCGGGCACCATCGGCTCGATCAGCGAATCGGATCTCAGCAGCTTCCAGAGCCAGCAGTCGTCCAACGTCGCCCAGGCTCAAGCTCAGGCCCAAGCCCAGGCCCAGACCCAAGCCCAGACTCCGTCGGCCCCGGTCCTCGGCGGCCAGCAGCAGGCCGCCGTGCCGCCGGGCGCGGGGGTGCTGCCGGCGGGCACGCCGCAGCAGCAGTACGACTACGCTTTCGGCCTGCTGCGCCAGGCCAACTATGCCGGCGCCGAGCAGGCCTTCGCGGCCTTCCTGGCCCAGCACCCGGGCGACGCCCTCGCCGGCAATGCCAAGTACTGGCTGGGCGAGACCTACTACGTGCGCGGCAACTACCAGCAGGCGGCGGTGACCTTCGCGGAGGGCTTCGAGACCTATCCCGAAAACTCCAAGGCGCCGGACAACCTGCTGAAACTCGGCATGTCGCTGGCTTCTCTGGGCAGCACCCAGGACGCCTGCGGCACCTTCGACGTGCTGCTGGACCGCTACGCTGACGCCCCGGCCACGATCCTGTCGCGGGCGCAGCGGGAATCGCAGCGGCTGAGCTGTCCCTGAGCCGCGCGGCCAGCGGACGACACGCCGATGAGCGACCGCGCCGCCAGCGTCACTTCTGAGGCCTTCGACCGCCTGATGGCGGAACTCGGACCCTTCGAGCCCCGTCCTCATGTGGCGGCGGCGGTCTCCGGCGGTCCGGACAGCATGGCGCTGGCGCTGCTGCTGGCTGACTGGCTGGCGCCGCGCGGCGGCAGGCTCACCGCCTTCACCGTCGACCACGGCCTGCGGCCCGAATCGGCGGAAGAGGCGGCCTGGGTGGCGAAGCAGTTGAAGCCCCTCGGCGTTGCCCACCGCACCCTGCGGTGGGAGGGGCCCAAGCCCCTGAAGAAGAGCGGGTCCTCGTACCAGGCGGCGGCGCGCGCGGCGCGCTACGCGCTGCTGCTGAAGGCCTGCGAGACGCGCGGTATCTTCCATCTCGCCCTGGCGCATCACCTGGAGGACCAGGCGGAGACCTTCCTGCTGCGTCTCGGGCGCGGCAGCGGCCTGGACGGTCTGGCCGCCATGGCGCCGGTCAGCGAGACCAGCGGCCTGCGCCTGCTGCGCCCGCTGCTCTCCATCTCCAAGGCGCAGCTCGTCGAGCTGCTGGCGGCGCGCGGACAGGAGTGGGTCGAGGACCCGAGCAATGCCGACGGCGCCTTCGCGCGGGTGCGCCTGCGCCGCCTGCTGCCGGAGCTGGCGGACGAGGGGATGACGCCGGCGCGCCTGGGCAGCGCCAGCCACAATCTGGGCCGCGCCCGCGCGGCGCTGGAGGCGGACGTGGCGGCGGCCCTGGCGCGGGCGGTGCGGCCCGACCCGGCGGGTTTTCTGGATCTGGATCCCGCTCTCCTGCGGCGCGAGAGCGCCGAGGTGTCCCTGCGCGCCCTGGCGCGCTGCCTCATGGCCGTGGGCGGCTGTGACTACACGCCGCGCCTGGAGCGCCTGGAACGTTTGCATGCCTACTTGGAGAGCGGCCTGGCCCGCGGCGTGACCCTGGGCGGCTGCCGCATTCTGCCGCGCAAGTCGTCCGCGGGGGCTGAGCGCTGGCTCATCGTCCGGGAGGCCGGGCGCAGCGCCGAAGCGGCCCTGAAGCCGGGCGGCGCCCTGCTGTGGGACGGCCGCTTCGAGGTCCGGCTGTCGCGCGGCGCGACCGCGGAAACCCGGGAAAAATCCGCCGGCGAGATGACCATCGGCCCGCTGGGCAGCGAGGGCTGGCGCCGCCTGGCCAAGGCGCTGGAGGCGGTGGGGGCCGGGGCAAGGGCCGCCCGGATTCCGACGGCGGCCCGGGGGGCTCTGCCGGCCCTCCGCGACCGAGCGGGCCTGGCGGCGGTGCCACCTGTGGGCTATTTTCGGGACGCCGGAACGGCCAAGCGGTTGAAAGAATGCCGTTTTGCCCCCACAAACGGGTTAACCAACCCCGCTTTTACGGTTGTTTAGACCGCAAGGCGCATTATCTTCTACGAGAGGCGGTCGGGCGGCCGCCGAGGCCCTTTTGGGTGCCTGGACGTTTAACAGGGGTTAGGCCGTGAATTTCAGCCGGAACGCAGCGCTGTGGATCATTATCGTTCTGCTGTTGTTTGCGCTGTTCAACTTCTTCCAGAGCAGTATGAGTCGGGGGCCGCAGTCGGACATCCCCTACTCGACCTTCCTGGATAACGTGCAGAGTGGCCAGGTCACCAGCGTCACCATCCAGGGCAGCGACATTACCGGCATCGACAGCAACGGCCGGGCTTTCGCCACCCGCGCGACGGACGAACTGGACGGTCTGGTCCCGGCGCTGCGCGAGGGCGGCGTGACCTTCACGGTGAAGCCGGTCGACAACAACAACACCCTGCTGAACATCCTCATCACCTGGTTCCCGATGCTGCTGCTGATCGGCGTGTGGATCTTCTTCATGCGCCAGATGCAGGGTGGCGGCGGCAAGGCCATGGGCTTCGGCAAGTCCAAGGCGCGCCTGCTGACCGAAAAGGTCGGCCGCGTCACCTTCGACGACGTCGCCGGCATCGACGAGGCCAAGCAGGAACTAGAAGAGGTCGTGGAATTCCTGCGCGACCCGCAGAAGTTCCAGCGCCTGGGCGGCAAGATCCCCAAGGGCTGCCTGCTGGTGGGCCCGCCGGGCACCGGTAAGACCCTGTTGGCCCGCGCCATCGCCGGCGAGGCCAACGTGCCCTTCTTCACGATTTCCGGCTCAGACTTCGTCGAGATGTTCGTCGGCGTCGGCGCCAGCCGCGTGCGCGACATGTTCGAGCAGGGCAAGAAGAACGCCCCCTGCATCATCTTCGTCGACGAAATCGACGCCGTCGGCCGCCACCGCGGCGCCGGCCTGGGCGGCGGTAACGACGAGCGCGAGCAGACCCTGAACCAGCTGCTGGTTGAGATGGACGGCTTCGAGGCCAACGAGGGCGTCATCCTGATCGCCGCCACCAACCGGCCCGACGTGCTGGACCCGGCGCTGCTGCGCCCGGGCCGCTTCGACCGCCAGGTGGTGGTGCCGAACCCCGACATCATCGGCCGCGAGAAGATCCTCAAGGTCCACATGCGCAAGGTGCCGCTGGGCCCCGACGTGGAGGCCAAGACCATCGCGCGCGGCACCCCGGGTTTCTCCGGCGCCGACCTCGCCAACCTGGTGAACGAGGCCGCCCTGCTGGCCGCGCGCGCCAACAAGCGCGTCGTCACCATGGCCGACTTCGAGAACGCCAAGGACAAGGTGATGATGGGCGCCGAGCGCCGCTCCATGGTGATGAGCGAAGAAGACAAGGAGATGACCGCCTACCACGAGGCCGGTCACGCCCTGGTCGGTCTCTTCACGCCGGGCAACGACCCGCTGCACAAGGTCACCATCATTCCGCGCGGCCGCGCCCTGGGCGTTACCATGAACCTGCCGGAATCCGACCGCTACAGCCTGAAGTTCAAGGAAATCACGGCCAAGCTGGCGATGATGTTCGGCGGCCGCATGGCCGAGGAGCTGATCTACGGCATCGAGAACGTCTCCACCGGCGCCAGCAACGACATCCAGCAGGCCACCAACATGGCCCGCTCCATGGTCACCGAGTGGGGCATGAGCGACAAGCTCGGCCGCCTGCGCTATGTCGACAACCAGGAAGAGGTCTTCCTGGGCCACTCCGTGGCGCGCAGTCAGACCATCTCGCCGGAGACGGCGCGGCTTATCGACGAGGAGATCCGCCGCATCATCGAGGAGGCGGAGGCGAAGGCCCGCAAGGTGCTGACCGACCACATGGACGCCCTGCACGCCGTCTCCAAGGCGCTGCTCGAGTTCGAGACGCTGAGCGGCGACGAGGTGCAGATCATCATCGACGGCGGCAGCATCGACCGCAGTGACGAGACGCCGAGCGGCCCCACGGGACGCCGTTCCTCGGTGCCGACCAGCGGCAAGGCCGCCGGCAAGGACAGCGGCGAGTCGCCGGGCGGCCTGGAGCCGGAGCCCCAGCCGGGAAGTTAGAAGCGCCGGCGCGAAGACAACGATCGAGGGCCTCCGCCGCGCGGAGGCCCTTTTTCTATGGCCGTTTTCTTGACGGCCCGGCGCGGATATAAGCATGGGTATGAACGGTGAGCTCACCCTGAGGCCGGTCGGCCTGCGCGGGCCGGCGGAAATCGACGCGGCGGCGGAGAACTTGCTCCGCCTGGCCGCCGGGCCGCTGCGGTTCGGCAAGTGCGAGGCGATCTGGCGGGCCGCTGGCAACACCCGGCGCGCCGTGCTGCCGCTGGACGACCTGGCGCCCTGGGCGGAGGCGCAGGCACCAGGGCGCGGCGCCGCCGAGGCGGAAGCCCTGCTCCAGCGCCTCAGCGCGCCGCGCGCGCCCTTGGCCGGGCTCAGCCTCGACCGCCCCCGGATCATGGGCATCCTCAACGTGACGCCGGATTCCTTCTCCGACGGCGGCGACCGCGCCGCCCCGGAGGTCGCCGTGCGCGACGGCCTGGCCATGCTGGCGGACGGCGCCGACATCCTGGACGTCGGCGGCGAGTCGACGCGCCCCGGCTCGCAGCCGGTCAGCCTGGCCGAGGAGCGGGCGCGGGTGCTGCCGGTGGTCGAGGCCCTGGCCAAGGCCGGCGCCGTCGTCTCCATCGACACCCGCCACGCCGCCATCATGGCCGAGGCGGTGGCCGCCGGCGCGGCCATCATCAACGACGTCACCGCCCTGGAGGGCGACCCCGACAGTCTCGCCGTGGCGGCCGAAACCGGCGCGCCGGTCATCCTCATGCACATGCAGGGCGAGCCGCAGACCATGCAGGCCAACCCGACCTATGACTCGGCGGCCCTCGACATCTACGGCTATCTCGCGGGGCGCCTGGAGGCCTGCGCGGCGGCGGGAATCGAGCCCGGCCGGGTGGTCGTCGACCCCGGCATCGGCTTCGGCAAGACCCTGTACCACAACCTGCAGCTCTTCGAGCAGCTGGCGCTGTTCCAGGGCCTCGGCAGCGCGGTGCTGCTGGGGGCCAGCCGCAAGAGCTTTATCGCCAAGCTGGCGCCCCAGGCCGCAGGACAAGCCGTTGGGCCCAAGCAGCGCCTCGCCGGCTCCCTGGCGGCGGCGCTCTTCGGCCTGCAGCGCGGCGCGCAGATCCTGCGCGTTCACGACGTGGCCGAGACCGTCCAGGCGGTCGCCGTATGGCAGGCGGCCGGCGCCGTGCCCCCACCCGTTGGAGGGGCAGCGGTCGAGGACGCCGACAGCGCGGCCGCGCGCCGCGGCAGTGCCCTCCCGTAAGGGCTCTGCTATATAGAGAGTCGCCCGGCCGGGGCGAGTCGCAGAACCAGGACCCGCTGATGACACGCAAGCTTTTCGGAACCGACGGCATTCGCGGCACCGCGAATGTGGAGCCGATCACCGCCGAGACCGCGCTGGCGGTGGCCAAGGCCGCCGGGCGCCAGTTTCTGCGCGGCGACCACCGCCATACCGTGGTGATCGGCAAGGACACGCGCCTTTCCGGCTACATGCTGGAGCCGGCCATGGCCGCGGGCTTCATCTCCGTCGGCATGGATGTGGTGCTGCTCGGCCCGCTGCCGACGCCGGCGGTGGGCATGCTGACCCGCTCCATGCGCGCCGACCTGGGCGTCATGATCTCGGCCTCGCACAACCCCTATGAAGACAACGGCATCAAGCTGTTCGGCCCGGACGGCTACAAGCTCTCCGACGAGGTCGAGGCGGAGATCGAGGCGCGCATCGACAACGGCGACTGCGAGGTAGCGCCGGCCCACCAGCTCGGCCGCGCCCAGCGCCTCGACGAGAGCGGCCACGGCCGCTACATCGAGTTCGTGAAGGGCAGCTTCCCGCGCGGGCTGCGCCTGGACGGGCTGAAGGTTGTGATCGACTGCGCCAACGGCGCCGCCTACCGCGTCGCCCCCAAGGTGCTCTACGAACTGGGCGCCGAGGTGGTGCCGGTGGGCGTCTATCCCGACGGCTTCAACATCAACCAGCGCTGCGGCGCGACCGATCCGGCGCGCATGCAGGAAGCGGTGGTGACCCACGGCGCCGACTTCGGCATCGCGCTGGACGGCGATGCCGACCGCGCCATCCTGGCCGACGAGAAGGGCAACGTGGTCGACGGCGACCAGGTCATGGCCCTGGTCGGACGCTCCTGGCTGCAGGACGGGCGCCTCAGCGGCGGCGCGGTGGTCGCCACGGTGATGTCCAACCTGGGCCTCGAACGCTTCCTGGGCAACCTTGGGGTGGGCCTGGTGCGCACCCCGGTCGGCGACCGCTACGTGGTCGAGCAGATGCGCGCCGGCGGCTTCAACGTCGGCGGCGAGCAGTCGGGCCACATCGTGTTGACCGACTTCGCCACCACCGGCGACGGCCTCATCGCCGCCCTGCAGGTGCTGGCGGTGGTGGTGCAGTCCGACCAGCCGGCCAGCGAGGTGACGCGGCTCTTCGAACCCCTGCCGCAGCTGCTGCGCAACGTGCGCTTCAACGGCGGCGCGCCGCTGGAGGACGACAAGGTGCAGGCGGCGATCCGCGACGGCGAGACGCGTCTGGGCGACGCCGGGCGCCTGGTGATCCGCAAGTCGGGCACCGAGCCGCTGATCCGCGTCATGGCCGAGGGCGAGGACGAGGCCCTGGTCGACCAGGTGGTGAGCGACATCTGCCAGACCATCGAACAGCGCGCCGGCTGAGCCGGCGGCAGGGCGGCACACTGCAAGACGGCACGGGGGGCCAAGCGGGGGAGGGGCCATGCTGACGGCGTTGACGGGCCTGCTGCTGTGCCAGCTCATCGGCGAGACGGTGGTGCGCCTCACCCATCTGCCGGTGCCCGGCCCGGTGCTGGGCCTGGTGCTGATGCTGGCCTTCCTGGCCCTGCGCAAGGGCATTCCCGGCAGCCTGGAGACCACCGCCGGCACCCTGCTGAAACACCTCTCGCTGCTCTTCGTGCCCGCCGGCGTCGGCGTGTTGCAGCACCTGGCGCGCATCCAGGCGGAATGGCTGGCGCTGGCCGCGGCGCTGCTGGTCAGCTCGGTCGCCACCATCGTCGTCACCGCGGTGGTGATGCGCGCCATGATGCGGCTGATGAAGCTCGATGACGATCAGGAAGGCGCCGCATGATCGCCGAGTTCACCGACATCTGGGTCTACCTGCGCACCGGGCCGCTGCTGTGGCTGACGGTGACCCTGGCCGCCTATGTGGCCGCGCAGTGGCTCTACGAGCGCGCCGGCCTGAACCCGCTGCTGAACCCCGTCGCCATCGCCGTGGTCCTGCTGGTCACCCTGCTGACCGCGACGGGCACCGGGTACCAGACCTACTTCGAGGGCGCGCAGTTCGTGCACTTCCTGCTGGGGCCCGCGACCATCGCCCTGGCCATCCCGCTCTACAGCCACTTCGGCAAGGTGCGCGCCGTGGTCGTGCCCATGCTCGTGGCGCTGCTGGCCGGGGCGGTCACCGCGGTGGTCAGCGCCGTGGGCGTCGCCGCCCTGCTGGGCGCCAGCTTCGAGACCCTGGCCTCGCTGGCGCCCAAGTCGGTGACCACGCCCATCGCCATGGGCATCTCCGAGCGCATCGGCGGCCTGCCGTCGCTGACCGCGGTGCTGGTGATTCTGACCGGCATCCTGGGCGCCATGCTGGCGACGCCGGTCCTCAACCTGCTGGGCATCACCGACTGGAAAGCGCGCGGCTTCGCCGCCGGCGTCGCCGCGCACGGCATCGGCACCGCGCGGGCCTTCCACGTCAGCGAGGTCGCCGGCACCTTCGCCGGCATCGCGATGGGATTGAACGGCCTGCTGACCGCCTTCCTGGTGCCGCTGCTGATCGACTGGCTGCGCTGATCGCTCTTTCGGAGTCCGCTGTCGGCGTCGTTTGAAACATCGCTGCGCCGCCGACCAAACGTCCCGAATGTGCCAGATACGGACCTCCCAGAGACCAGGCGCAGGTGGACTCGGGTTCTCAATAATCGAGATATAGATCCACATCAATGCGCGGACGAGGAAAGTGAGTTAACAATCCAACTGGCTCCCCGATTTCTGGAGTTAAGACGATGGATGAGCAAATGAAAGAGCTTGTGGCGATAGGTGCCGCAGCGGCAGCCAATTGCCATCCTTGTATGGACCATCATTTGACCAAGTGTGACGAACTAGGAATTTCCCGTGCGGAGATTATCGAAGCGGTCAAGGTGGGCCTGATAGTCAATCACGGTGCCGAGCGCGCTATTCGCAAAAAGGCACGAGAACTGCTCGGTGAGTCGATGGACGCGGCAGCCTAGGCGCACGGCGACAGTAATGGTTGGAAGCGGCGGAGAATGGTGCGCGTCGCCGCCCTGCTGGGCGTCAGTTTCGAGGCCCTGGCCTCCCTGGCGCCCAATGTGGTGACCGCGCCCATCGCCATGGGCTTGAACCGGCCTGCTGACTGTCTTCCTGGTGCCGCTGCTGATCGACTGGCTGCGGTGATCGTTTTGTCGGGGTCCGCTGCCGGCCCGGTTTGAGGCATTGCAGCGCCCCCAATCGAGTGTCTTGATTGTGGCGGGAAGTGCCATAGGTCGATCAGGTATAGCCCGCTGCCACGGTTTTCCGACCCGCTCGGGAGAAGCCGGGTTGGCTCTTTCCCGTGCGGGGAGTCGCCCTAAGGCCGCAGCATGTCATCCATGCCGTAGAATCCAGGCCCCTTGGCTGCGATCCATACCGCGGCATCCAGGGTAGCTCCTGCGAAGGCTTTGTGGTCCGTCACCCGGCTGGTGATCTCAAGACGTTGGCCGGGGCCTGCGAAGAAGACCGAGTTCTCGCCCGGTACGTCACCGCCTCTGGCCGACGAAAAGCCGATGCTGCCACGCTTGCGCTTGGTGGTTTCGCCGTGGCGTGCGGTCACCATGACGTCGGACAGAGCAACGCCGCGACCTGCGGCGGCATATTCGGCAAGTTCCAGCGCCGTCCCGGATGGGGAGTCGATCTTGTCCCATGGATGGAAATCGAAGATCTCGATGTCGAATTCATCGCCAAGCAATCGTGCGGCGGCCGTGACCAGCTCGTACATCGCGATGACTGAAATGCTCATGTTCGCCCCAATCATGACCGGCAGCGACCGACCTGCATCGACCAACGCGCCGTGCTGTTCTTCATTGAATCCGGTCGTGCATATCAGAACCGGAGTCTGCCGTTCAATCGCGACCGGCAGAAGAGACATCGTCGCCGATGCCGCGCTGTAATCGACAATCACGTCCGCTGCGTCGCAAACAGCGGTCAGATCAGCTGTCACCTCAACTCCGAGAGGCGGCAGGCCGGCCATCGTTCCGAGATCTTCGCCAAGCTTCGGTGAGTCAGGCCTCTCGCAGCCGCCGGCGAGTTCGCAGACGTCACTTTCGCTGATGGCCTTAATCAGGGTTAGGCCCATGTGACCGGCAGCGCCGTACAATCCAATCTTGGTCATTCTCTTTGCACTCCGACCTTCACCATCACGATCACTCGTGAGAATGGGTCCATCACCCCTTCGCCAAGTGTCTCTGGGACAGTTTTTCCTGGTTCGACTGGCGACACGGATATCGCCCCAGTTGAATGACAATCATCTGGAGCTTCTCGCCTGCTGGGTGCCAAGAACTCGATCGGCCGCCGGAAGGCCGGCGCCGCAAATGAACTTCTTCCATAGGCGCGGTGATACGAGACAGCACAGCATGCGCCAATGCCAAGGTAGCTTGTCAAGGTGCAATGCCCGCCAAGGGGCATAGGTCGCCTGATGGACTTGAACGGCCTCCTGACCGCCTTCCTGGTGCCGCTGCTGATCGATTGGCTATGGTAAGGGGCGAGTGCCCTCAGCCCTGATTTGGAACGGCCACGGTTGCTCCACACTCAGCGCAGAGCTTGGCCTGGGGTGTGCGAAGCGGCTTTCCACACTTTATGCATGGTGGACCATAGTAGAGCAGCCTATGGTGCCAAAGGGCGTCTGCATTCGTTTCGCGGTAGCCGGTGATTTGGAAGTAGCGTTCCAGCGCATCCTTCCCATAGCCGTCACGTCTCGCTTCGGCGAGAGATACGTCATGCTCAGCGCGGTAGCGCTTGATTTGCTTGATCGCGTTCGACAGCAGCGGCTCCACCTGCACCCACTCAGCCTCGTCGAGCATCGGGACCTCGACTTGACAACGCCAGCAGTAAAGCTTCTTGGCCATCGCTTGAGCTTCTCGCCTACACCACGTTGTTGAAGGCATAGGAGGGGCCTTCGCGGAGCTGCTCGCCGAGGATGGCGAGGCCGCGGCGCAGTTCGTCGTGGTCTTCGGGCGGGCCGAAGCAGACGCGCACCGCCGGCGCGCTTTCGCGGCGTCCGACCATGAAGGGGTCGCTGGGGGTCACGAGAACGCCGCGGCGCTCCGCCTCGCTGGCGAACTCGCTGGAGCGCCAGGGCTCGGGCAGGCGCAACCAGAGGAAAGTGGAGCCCTCGCTGCAGTCGAAGTCCCAGCCGTCCAGGGCCTCGCGCGCGATGACGCTGCGCACCTCGGCCTCGCGCTTGCGCCCGGCGCTGATCCGGGCGGCGACGCCGCTGCGGATCAGCTCGGCGCCGATCTCGGCGGTCAGCGGGCAGGCCATCCAGCAGGTGCTGTGCACGGCGCTGGCCAGGCGGCTCTGCGCCTTTTCCGGCGCCACCACGTAGCCGCAGCGCAGTCCCGGCGAGACGGTCTTGGAAAGGCCGACCACGTAGTAGCCCAGTTCAGGCACGTGGGCGGCGAGGGGCAGGGGCTCGGAGCCGTCCAGGAAGCCGAAGGTGTCGTCCTCGATCACCGCCACGCCGAACTTGCGGGCGACGGCCGCGAGATCGCGGCGGCGCTCTTCCGACATGGTGACGCTGGTCGGGTTGTGCTGGTTCGGGCAGAGGTAGATCGCCTTCACGTCGTGGGTGCGGCAGGCTTCCTCGAAGGCATCGGGCAGCGGGCCGTCGGCATCGCGCTCCAGGCCGTCGAGGCGCAGGCCCAGCATGCGCGCGAGGCTGCGGATGCCCGGATAGGTCAGCGAGTCGGAGACGATGTGTTCGCCCGGCCGGGTCACCGCGGCCAGGGCGATCAGGACCCCGTGATGGGCGCCGGCACTGAGCGTCATGTGGTCCGCCGTCACCTCGAAGCCGGGCCGGCTCATCCACAGGGCGCCGGCCTCGCGATGCTCCGGCCGGCCGCGCTGCGGCTGGTAGCGCATCATCTCCATGGCGCGCGGGCTGGCGGCGACGCGCTGCATGACCTCGGAAATCTCGGCTTCCTCGGGGCAGGGCATGGGCGGCGCCGAGCGCAGATGGATGGTGCCGGGCCTGGCGTCGTGCCAGCGGTGCAATTGTTCCGAGGAGACGGGGACATTCACGAAGGTGCCGCGGCCGACCTCGCCGGAGGTGAGGCCGCGCCGCTCCGCCTCGGCATAGGCGCGGCTGACGGTGCCCACGGTCACCCCCAGGTGCCAGGCAAGGTCCCGGTGGGTGGGCAGGCGATCGCCCGCTTTCAGGCGGCCGGCGGTGATATCGCGGGCCAGGGCGTCGGCGATGGCCAGATAGCGCGGCCCCGCGGCTCCCTCCAGGGAAGGCGTCCAATTTGTCATGATGACAATATAGCAATTGACCTCAGGCGATGGCAACAACTAATACAATATTCAACAACTGGATCGATACAATCCCCTTCGATAGGAGGATGAAATGAGTACAATGATGAGAACGGACCTGCCGGCCGCCCGCCTGCCGGGTCGCGGGCAAGATGGCGCCCCCGGTTTTTTTGTGGGTTTCGCCCGGCGCCTGGTCCTGGGAACCGTGAACCTGCTGATGGTCTGGCAGCAGCGCCTGGAAGACCGTGCCTGCCTGGAGGCCATGAGTGAGGCGCGCCTGCGCGACATCGGGCTCACCCGCGCCGAGGCCCGGCGCGAGGCCGAGAAGCCGTTCTGGCGGGCGTGAGGAAGGCAAAGGCGATGACCGAGATCACCCTCTACCAGGTGGGCGCTTTCACCGATGCGGTCTTCGGCGGCAATCCGGCGGCGGTCTGTCCGCTGGAGGCGTGGCTGCCCGATGCGACGATGCAGACCATCGCGGCGGAGAACAATCTCTCGGAGACCGCCTTCTTCGTACCCGAAAACGGCGGCTACCGCCTGCGCTGGTTCACCCCGGCGATCGAGGTGGCGCTCTGCGGCCATGCGACCCTCGCCTCGGCCTACGTCATCGCTACCTACATCGATTCCGCCATGGAGCGGGTGGTGTTCCACTCGGCCAGCGGCCCGCTGACGGTCACCCGCGACGGCGAGGTCTTCACCCTCGACTTCCCGAGCGAGCCGCCGGCCGCCTTCGACGACGGCGGCGCCGTCGCCGCGGCGCTGGGCATCGTCCCGCAGGAAGTGCTGAAGGCGCCCAGGATCGACGGCGGCAAGATCATGGCGGTGCTCGCCAATGAAGCGGAAGTGCGCGCCGCGGCGCCGGACCTGGCCAAGGTGAAGGCGCTGCCCGGCGACGGCCTCATCATCACCGCCGAAGGCGACGAGGTGGACTTCGTCTCGCGCTACTTCGCGCCGCACGCCGGCATTCCGGAGGATCCGGTCACCGGCTCGGCCCATGTGGTGCTGACGCCCTACTGGGCGGCCCGGCTCGGCAAGGCCAAGCTGGCGGCGCGGCAGATCTCGGAGCGCCTCGGCAAGCTGACGGTGGAGGACAAAGGCGCGCGCACGCTGATCTCGGGCAAAGTCGCCCCCTATCTCGAGGGCCGCATCCGCGTATAAACTGGCGGTCGATCAACCAAAACGACCGACCAGGAGCGCTCATGACCGGGAAACCGACGCCGCCCGCCCTCGATCCCGCCTCCCTCGAGGCCCGCACCGGGTCCTCCTACCCCGAGCCCTGGGGCTCGGCCTGCGGCGCGCGGGACAAGCGCGCCCTCGGCGATGCGCTGGGCCTCTCGGCCTTCGGCGTCAACCTGGTGCGCCTGCCGCCGGGCTGCCCCTCCTCGCAGCGCCATTGGCACAGCCACGAGGACGAGTTCGTCTACGTGCTGGAGGGCGAGGTGACCCTCATCACCGATGCCGGCGAGCAGGTGCTGACGCCGGGCATGACCGCCGGCTTTCCCGCCGGCAAGGAAGACGGCCACCACATGGTGAACAGGAGCGATGCCTGGGCGGTCTACCTGGAGGTCGGCAGCCGTTCACCGGACGATGCCTGCCACTACCCGGACATCGATCTCCACCTGCCCGCCGCTCCGGACGGGAACTATCGCTTCACCCGTAAGAACGGCGAGCCTTACTGATGGCTGAGGTTGTTGTCGCTCCCGCCGCAGGAGCGGACCTGGACGACGTCCGCGACCTCTTCCGCGAATACGCGGCCTGGCTGCGGGTCGACTATTGCCTGCAGGACTTCGAGGCCGAGCTGGCCGGCCTGCCCGGCGCCTACGCGCCGCCGGCCGGCGGCCTCTGGATCGCCCGGGTCGATGGCGCCCCGGCCGGTGTCGTCGGCCTCTGGCCGCTGGCGGACGGGGCCTGTGAGATGAAACGCCTCTGGCTGCGCGAGGCTTATCGCGGCCTGGGGCTCGGCCACCGCCTGGCCGAGGCGGCGCTGGCGGGCGCGCGGGCCGGGGGCCACCGCCGCATGGTGCTGGAGACCCTGGACTTCATGACCGCCGCCCAGGCGCTCTATGCGGAGCTCGGCTTCCGCGCCGTGCCGCCGGAGCCGGGGACCCCGGCCAATGTGCGCCGCCTGGTCTGCGACCTGTCGGCGCTCGCCTCCGCCTGATAGTGGGTACTAGCGGCTATTTTTTCCCAACACGATGAACAGCAGGAAGGGCGCGCGACGGTGCAGGACCTCTACTTCGACGACTTCGAGCCGGGACAGGAATTCCACAGCAAGGGCGCGACCCTCTCGGAGTCGCAGATCCTCGACTTCGCCCTGCTCTACGACCCGCAGCCCTTCCACCTGGATGTAAACGCCGCGGCGGAAGGCCCCTTCGGCGGCCTCATCGCTTCCGGCTTTCAGACTCTCTCCCTCGCCTTTCGCCTGTTCTACCAGGAGAAGATCATCAATGCCTGCTCCATGGGCTCGCCGGGCCTGGACGAGTTGCGCTGGCTGCGCCCCGTGCGTCCCGGCGACACCCTGAAGGTGAAGGGAACGGTGCGCGAGAAGCGCCCCTCCAAGTCCAAGCCCGACCGCGGCACCCTGCTGATGGACTACGAGGTGAGCAACCAGCACGGCGAGGCGGTGATGACCTTCACCGCCATCCACATTTTCGCGCGCAAGACGGCTTAGGTCAGGAACAGGCTAGATCAGAAAGACGGGCACCAGCGCCGAGACGAAGGGGCTGACGAGCGCCGCCACGTCCTGCAGCAGCTTCACCTGGCGCCCGCCGTCGCCGGCGGCCTCGCCCGCCGCCGCACCCTTGCCTTCCAGGTCCTTCAGGTAGGCCACGCAGGGCAGATAGGCGAGCACCAGGCAGAGCGAGAAGACCCCGCCCCAGTAGAGCCCGATTCCCTGGGCGATGTGGTCCAGCGTCACGAAGGCGGCGGAGTTGTCGGCCAGCCCCGCCTTGGGCCAGGTCAGCCAGGCCGCCATGGTGATGACGATGGAGACCAGCACCGCGGCGGCGCCCAGCAGCAGCTCGCGCAGGTCCGCCTTGCGCTCCGCCGCGTTCAACTCCCGGCCCTGCTGCAGCTCCTGGGTCGGGCCCAGGGCGGCGCGGGCGGCCAGGGCCAGCACCAGGGCGACGGTGGCGGCGGAGAAGAGGGCGTTCACCACCTGGCGGATGGTTGTGAAGGTCGTCGCCACCGCGATGCCGCCGACGCTCCAGCTCCCCAGGGTCGGCTCCAGGACCGGGCGCTGCAGCACCTCGCGCGACACGTCGGAGCTGGCGGCGACGATGGCGGTGACAAAGGCGAGCGCCGCGACCGCGATCAGCAGTCCGCGGCGCAGCGGCTCGGCCTCCTTCATGATCTTGGTGACCGCCAGCAGCGTGGCGCCGATGGAGGCGAAGATCGCCAGGACGACGCTGACAATCCAGGCAAGACGCGCGTGCAGCGCCTCGGCGCGCAGGGTGGGATCGTCGGGCGCGGGCAGCAGCCCGCTCAGCAGGTCGGCGGGGATGTCGCCGTTCATGGCGCGGAAGAATTCAGCCGCCCCGGTGATCAGCGCGACCTCGCCCGCCACCAGGAAGCCGGCGAGGATCAGCGGCCGGGTGAGACCCTGGATAACGGATGCTGGCGCTTTCGTCATGGCGGACGCGGGGGCACCTCCGGAAGCTGCGACAGGTCAAGGAACTGACGACGCTACAACAGGAAGCAACGCCAATAGTGTGATCTCTCTGCGGCGGCCTGTACAGCGGCGGCACCTGCTCTTTGGAGGGGGAGTTCGGGGATTCAGGGCTCCGTCATGCAGCGCAGGCAGACCCGGCGGAGCTCTTCAAGGTTGCGGGCATAGCGCAGGATATGCTCGAGGTGGCCGATCTCCCGGGTTGTCGCCCCGTCGTCGCTGCCGTCCGGGATTTTGAGCAGCCGCGTGCCGAAGAGTATGGGATCCTGCAGGGCGGCCTTGTCGAGAGGATGGAGCGTCTCGAACCCATTCAGCATCTTCCACGCGGCCGGGCAGATCAGGTTCTCATGATCGAAGAGATCGAAGGCGGCATCCTCATCGTCTTTGGAATCAAATTCGCCGGTGAGATACTGGCCATCATTGCGCAGCAGTTCATAGAGCTCGGCAATGCGCGGCAGGAATTCCTTGTTCATCACTGAAACCACATCTGCCGGACCAACTGCCGTGTTTTTTTGTCGAAGTAGAGAAGAGTCGACTTGCCGCCGCCGGCAGTCAGGACTTCGGGCGGCACGTCGCTTATGTAGGGCTCAGTATCCTCCCGATGCGAAACCATGACACAGAGTTCGTCTGGACTTTGATCGCGACACCAAGGCGATGCCAGCCAGAGCCCGTAGTCGGATTCCGGCCAGCCTTCGTTGCTGGCAATCTGTGCGTTTGCCGCGGCGATGACCCACGGCCATTGCTTGCGAAGCTTCTGTTCCGCCAAAACCTCCCTGCGCAGCCGCTCGAATATGCTCGCCAGGTCGTCCACGGTTTTTTTGCCATTGCGGAAGAGTCCCGCCTCTCTCCTGATGGTCCCTCTGGCATCGATGGCGACCTCCGAGCCATCCGGGAACGCGATCCATGCGCGAACTGACTTATCGTCAAAAGGCCCTGACCGGCGCGCCTGCTCGATCCATGACGTCAGATCCGACAGGGCAAAGCTGAATATCGGGACCTCAAAATGGGACCCGAGAGTCCGGATGCTTTCCGTCGTGACGGCTTCCCTGGGACCGCCTTCGAAAGGGAGGAAGTAGACCTCGACGACAGCGTTTTCTGCCGCTGCCGCTCTGTTGAGGAGCAACAAGAGGACGGTAAGCAATGCAGCGGCTAGCTTCATTTTCTCACCGGTAGAGGTCAAAGAGGTAGCGGACGTCGGAGCCGATGAGGCGCGCGTCGTTGTCGAGGAAGATATGCACGACGACCGTCTCGTCCAGGTCGTCGTCGGGATTGGCATCGGGCACAACGGCCTGGTAACGCGGGCTGATCGCGCCGTAGTAGCTGAATTCATCGTAGAAGGGGGATAGCTCTCGTCTGTCGAAAAAGGCATCGATTTCCGGTCGCCCCACGCCAGGAGGCAGTTCGGCTGAGATTGCGCGGCGCAGCGCTTCGGCTTTGCTCACGGCCGGATCGTGCGACAGCGACAGGCGCCCCTCCGGCGTGGATAGCCTCTGTCCGAGGTAGGCGGACCAGTATGCGCTTCGCCCCGGCTCTTCGACGAGGGAGGGGCCGATGGGCCACTCGCTCAGGGGTAACTCCGTGATCCAATTGAGAGACTGCATTGCGATGTGTCCCCAGTTCTTTGCGTAGACAGTAGACGGGGTGCCCAGCCACGGCCGCTCCAGAAAACTGAAAATTTTGCCATAGGGCCACGGTTCCTGAGCAGTCAGGAGTGCAATGAGATAGGGAACCGCCGGCTCGCCATACTCGATCACGCGCTGCACGGCGGAGCTGAACTCGTCCTTACCGGAAGCTGTCGCTATGCTCTCGAGGCTGCGTCTGAGTTCCGACCAGTAGGGATCGTTGGCGTCGATTTGAAAGGAACCTCCGCTCTCCCGGTAACTCCGACTTATCGCCAGAACAGTGTCGAGTTGGTTGAAGTCAAAGCCCTCGGATCGATGAAGCTCTTTGTGATCTTCTACGAGGACAAGGCCATAGAATGGCTGCTGGTCGGCTGTGCTGATTTGCCTCCCCCTGGAGAAAACGACGACCTTGCCCTCGATCTTCTTCGCCCGCCGGATCCAATGCTTGTTGAGGGGTATTCGATAGGGGGCGCCTTGATCTTCCCCCTTCAGGAACCTCGGGTCCGAAAGGGTCGCCCAGATGCTGCTATAGGGCTTGTAGATGTCCCGCTCGTACCGGTCCTCTGCAATGGTCAGTGTTCCTTCAGCGATCAACTGGCTTTGGGCAATCAGCTTCCAATCGACTGGACCAACCTGCAACGGATCGATCCCCGATAGCTGGTATCCGAGGTAGGTCTGCCAGAGTTCGACGACAGATCGGTGGGTGGGAAAGGAATTGCGATAGCCGAAGATGAAGCCCGACCAGCTTCTCAGCAGAATGTCGATGGCTTCGGCCTTGTTGCCCGCAGACGGAGGGGGTTTGGCGTCCATCCACTGGAAGTGGGTCGGATCCTCGATGATATATCCCGCCGGGAACGGAGCCGCGGTATCAAGCAGTGAGACCAGCCGCGGAACGATGTCTTCTCCCCGATACAAGAGGCGGCGGATTGCCAGGCTGTGCGGTGCGATCTCCGCTGGTTCCGTGCCCCCCTGAAGGTCCAGTGAGTTTGCGATCTCGTGGAGATCTCTCTGAACCTCTGCCAGGAGAGGGTCATCCGGGTCCGGCTTGTAGGCGGCGCCGATTTCCCGGTAGTGATCGTTCTGGGCGATCAGCTTCCTGATCTGCGCCGCCAAACCGTCGGTATAGGGCCGCGGTCTGGGTCCGTAATCCAACCTGAACATGCCTTCAGAGTCGTACCAGGAGGTCAAACCGTAGAGTTCTCTCCCCTCGGCACCTTCTTCCAGCGAGAATTTCCTCAGAAAGAAGACCGTCGGCTGGTTCCAAAGTACGAGGTCGTAGGGAAGTACCTGGAGCAGAACCGGAATGTCTGATTGGTCGCCCTTCAGGAAGACCGGGTTCTTGACCTGCAAAAGCCGTCTGTTTTGCAGGTCATCTTGGGACAGCAACTTGGACTCATACGGCTCCGGCGTGCCGGCGACGATGAGGAACGACTGCGCCACGTCCTGCCAGGTGACGTCCCGCGCGGCGGCGGTGCCGGGCAGCAGCGTGGCCAGGAGGCCGAGGACGAAGACCAAGTGGCGGATCATTGGGTGCCCCAGAGCATGTAGTAAATTTCTTTGGTCTCTACGGAGAAGCGGAGTTCGTTCCAGCAGATCGGCGGCGAGATAAAGCACTCCTCCAAACCAAAGAACTGATTATCGCGACGCACCACTCGGGCGGTGACCGATCTTGGCTGGTCTGGACTATCCACCTTGAGAGTGATCGTGTACTCGGACTCGGGCCAGCCTTCAGCTCTCGCGACGTAATCGCGTGTTGCTTCGACGGCCCAGGCGAAGTTCTTCTGCAGTGCCGGCTGATCGTCTTGCCGGGTGGCCTCCTGCGCCGAGGCGTCTGCGGCCGGTAGCAGCGCAGCGCCGAGGACAAGGGCGAGGAGCAGGCGGCGGATCAATTCGGGCTCCAGTTTCTAGATTGGATGAAGAGAGCAAGCCCAAATGAGATCAGAAATGCGACAAGGCTAAGATAGAAGCGTTTGATGTATTTGTGCTTCTCGGGGGGCTGAAAAGCGGGAGTAAAGAGGAGAAGCGGCAAGATGGCAGCAGCGACCTTGTGGCTAGTTCTCCTGCTGCGATCTTCGATGGTGCTCAACAGCCTGATGACGCTGTACAGCAACAGGCCCATTGAGGCGGCTGCCACCAAGAAGGAAAGAATTACCACGGCGATCAGGGCGAGCTTGGTGACCATAGGGTCCAACTGCGATGGTCTCGAAAGTTACTAATCCTTGGGTTGAGCAGCAGTATTCCGCATCCCGCGGGCCAATGCCAGGGCAGGGACCCTCGCCGGACTGCTATCCCTCATTTCCTGACTCTTCGGTCAAGTTTGCCAGCTGCGACGCTTTGGCGCCGGAAAGCGGCGTTTCAATAATTGACGCGGTGCAACACGGTGCTAGTATCCGCCCGCGCGCGCCCCGGAGTTGTGGGCGTTTGATAGCTCAAATGGGGTGCAGCGACACTTCCACACTCTCTTCTTAAGGAGCAGCCTTATGAACGCCGTCCGCCCGGCCAATCGGCCTGGGAACCCTTGCTTTTCCTCAGGACCCTGCGCGAAGCGCCCGGGTTGGTCCCTGGGTGGTCTGAGCGAGGCGGCGTTGGGTCGATCTCATCGCGCCAAGCTGGGCAAGGCCAAGCTGGCCGAGGTGATCGAGCGCTCCAAGACGATCCTGGGCATGCCGGCGGACTACCGCCTGGGCATCGTCCCGGCTTCCGACACCGGCGCCGTGGAGATGGCCTTGTGGTCGCTGCTCGGCGCCCGCGGCGTCGACGTGCTGGCCTGGGAAAGCTTCGGCAAGGGCTGGGCCACCGACGCGGCCAAGCAGCTGAAGCTGACCGACCTCAATATCATCGAGGCCGGCTACGGCGAACTGCCGGACCTCTCGAGCGTGTCCTTCGACCGCGACGTGGTCTTCACCTGGAACGGTACCACCTCCGGCGTGAAGCTGCCGGACGGCGACTGGATCCCGGCCGAGCGCCAGGGCCTCACCATCTGCGACGCCACCTCGGCGGCCTTCGCCATGGAGCTGCCCTGGGACAAGCTCGACGTGGTCACCTGGTCCTGGCAGAAGGTGCTGGGCGGCGAGGCGGCCCACGGCATGCTGGCGCTCAGCCCGCGCGCCGTCGAGCGCCTGGAGAGCTACGCCCCGGCCTGGCCGCTGCCCAAGATCTTCCGCCTCACCAAGGGCGGCAAGCTGATCGAGGGCGTGTTCAAGGGCGAGACCATCAACACCCCCTCCATGCTGGCGGTGGAAGACGCCCTCGACGCCCTGAAGTGGGCCGAGGAGATCGGCGGCCTGCCGGCGCTCATCGCCCGCGCCGAGCAGAGCCTCAAGGCCGTGGCCGACTGGGTGGCCGCCTCCGACTGGGCCGACTTCCTGGCCGCGACGCCGGAGACGCGCTCCTGCACCTCCATCTGCCTGAAGATCGTCGACCCCTGGTTCCGCTCCCTGGACCCGGACGCGCAGTCCGCGGCGGCCAAGCGCATCGCTTCCCTGCTGGAGGAAGAAGGCGTGGCCTATGACATCGGCGGCTACCGCGACGCGCCGGTGGGCCTGCGCCTGTGGGGCGGCGCCACGGTGGAGCCCTCCGACATGGCGGCCCTGCTGCCCTGGCTCGACTGGGCCTACGGTGCGGTTAAGACGGAGAAGGCGGCCGCCTGAACGGCACGACCCTTTGAAGACAACGAGTTGCACAACGACGGCGCGCCCCCTCGTGAAATTGGCGCACCGCGAGAGAGAGGTCTAAACCGAAATGCCAAAGGTATTGATTTCAGACAAGTTGAGCGAGAAGGCGGCGGAGATCTTCCGCGAGCGCGGGGTCGAGGTCGACGTGAAGACCGGCATGACGCCGGAGGAGCTGAAGGCCTGCATCGGCGACTACGACGGCCTGGCCATCCGTTCGGCCACCAAGGTGACGGCGGAGATCATCGCCGCCGCGGATAACCTGAAGGTCGTCGGCCGCGCCGGCATCGGCGTCGATAACGTCGACATCCCGGCCGCCACCGGCAGGGGCATCGTGGTGATGAACACCCCTGACGGCAACTCCATCACCACCGCCGAGCACACCATCGCCATGATGCTCTCCCTGGCCCGGCAGATCCCGGCGGCCAACGCCTCGACCCAGGCCGGCAAGTGGGAGAAGTCGCGCTTCATGGGCACGGAGCTGACCGGCAAGGTGCTGGGCGTCATCGGCTGCGGCAACATCGGCGCCATCGTCGTCGACCGCGCCCTGGGCCTGCGCATGCGGGTCATCGCCTATGACCCCTTCCTCTCGCCCGACCGCGCCGCCGACCTGGACGTGGAGAAGGTAGAGCTGGACGAGCTGCTGAAGCGCGCCGACATCATCACCCTGCACGTGCCCATGACCGACCAGACCCGCGGCATGATCGACGCCAAGGCCCTGGCGAAGACCAAGCCGGGTGTGCGCATCGTCAACTGCGCGCGCGGCGGCCTGGTGGTGGAGGAGGATCTGAGGGCGGCCATCGAGTCGGGCCACGTCGCCGGCGCGGCCTTCGACGTCTTCTCCGTGGAACCGGCCAAGGAGAACGTGCTCTTCGGCCTCGAGCAGGTGGTGGCGACGCCGCACCTGGGCGCCTCGACCGCCGAGGCGCAGGAGAAGGTGGCCCTGCAGATCGCCGAGCAGATGAGCGCCTACCTCATGACCGGGGCCATCACCAACGCCCTCAACATGCCCTCGCTCACCGCCGACGAGGCCAAGCGCCTGAAGCCCTACATGACGCTGGCCGAGCAGCTCGGCAGCTTCGCCGGCCAGTTGACCCGCACCGGGCTGAAGGCGATCACCATCGAGTACGAAGGTGACGTGGCGGAGCACAACACCCGGCCGTTGACGCAGGTGGCGCTTTGCGGTCTGCTCACCCCCATGCTCGATACGGTCAACATGGTGAACGCGCCGCACGTGGCGCGCGAACGCGACATCGACGTGGCCGAGGTGAAGCACGAGCGCGACTGCGACTACCAGACCCTGATCCGGATGACCGTGACCACGGAGCGCGGCGAGCGCAGCGTGGCCGGCACCCTCTTCGGCGGCACCAAGCCGCGCGTGGTGGACATCAAGGGCATCTCCATTGAAGCGGCGCTGACGCCGCACATGCTCTACATCACCAACGAGGACAAGCCGGGCTTCATCGGCGCGCTCGGCACCACGCTGGGCGACGCCGGGGTCAATATCGCCACCTTCCACCTGGGCCGCGCCGCCCAGGGGCAGGGCGCCATCGCGCTTCTGGAACTGGACGGGCAGATTGATCCCCAGACGCTGGAGAAGGTGCGTGCCCTGCCGCACACCAAGCAGGCCGAGCCCCTGCGCTTCTAAGGTCCTCTTCGCCGGCCTCGCGCTGCTCGGCGCCGCCCTTTTCTGGGCGCCGCCGGACGGCGCGGCGGCCGCTTCGATCAAGAGCCTGGAGGCCCTCGGCTTCCGGCCCTTGTTCACCGAACCCTCTTCGCGGGTGAAGGTCGAGGTGCGCCGCACCGCGCGGCCGGAAAACGCGCTGCCCGACGGCCAGCCGGCCCTGGCGGCGGGCGGTGGCTGGGGACGCATCGCCGAGGCCTGGCTCATCGACCCGACCGAGCGTTACGACCACGGCGTGCTGGGCGACGCGGTGGAGGCCGGCGGCCTGCTGCTGCGTCTCACCGACGGCAGCGAGCGCCGGCTGCTGCTGCCCGAAGACCAGGTCTTCGAAGACCTCACGCCCCGCCTGGCCGACCTGGACCGGGACGGCGAGCCGGAGGTGCTGCTGGTGCGCTCCTCCCTCGACCACGGTGCGGTGCTGACCGCCTATGGCCTGGTCGGCGAGGACTTGAAGCTGATCGCCGAGGGGCCGCAGAACCTCACCGCGCACCGCTGGCTCAACCCCATCGGCGCCGCCGACTTCGACGGCGACGGCCAGATCGAGGTGGCCTATGTGGAGACGCCGCACATCGGCGGCATCCTGCGCATCGTCTCGCTTCAAGGCGACAAGCTGGTGGAGGAGGCCTCCTGGGCCGGCTTCTCCAACCACCTCATCGGCACGCGCGAGCTCGGCCTCTCCGCGATCCTCGACTTCGACGAGGACGGCCTGCCGGAGATCTTCCTGCCCTCGGCGCGGCGCCGCTCCCTGCGCGTCATGCGCTACCAGGACGGCGAGCTGAAGCTTCTCGGGCGCAGCTTCTACGACGCGCAGATCATCGGCGACTTCCGCCTGGAAGACCTGGACGGCAACGGCATGGACGAGGTCATCTTCCAGCTCGACGACGGCCTGGAAGTGCGGCTGTACCGCTAGCGGCCTTCTTCCAGCTTCCTGTGCGCCAGAACGGCGATGCGCCGCACGGCGATCATGGAGAGCACCACCGCGGCGATGAAGACGTAGAGCCCGGAATGGATCTCCACGTCGCTGATCAGCGACAGCTTGATCACCACCACCAGGATGGCGATGACGAAGACGTCGAGCATGGACCAGCGCCCGACGGCCTCGACCCAGTGCAGGGCACGCCGCACCCGCGGGTCGTCGACCTTCAGGCGGCTCCAGGCGAGCCAGGCGAAGATCAGCTTGCCCACCGGCAGCACCACGGTGAACAGCACGATCAGGATGAAGATGGCGTAGTCGCCGCTTTCCAGCAGGCGGAAGGCGCCGGTCAGGATGGAGACCTCGTCGTCGAAGATCACCAGCGTGTGGACGGTCATCACCGGCAGCAGCCAGCCGGCGAGCAGCGCCGCGGCCGAGGCCAGCAGCAGGAGGCCCAGGAAACGGTCCGGCCCGCGGCTGTCGGCGGCCAGGGTGCCGGGGGCGGAGAGGCGGAAAGCTTTGAGGCGCATGGGGGCAGGATAAAGGGGTGGGTCGATGGCGTCCGGTCTTGTTTGTTGACCGCCAGTCTACACCGGCCCGGGCGCGGCAGCCAGCCCGACGGCGCGTCAAGGCGTTGATATTCCAGGCATTCCCTTCGGGGCTCGAAGAGACGCGGCGGTTTTCTGTTTGCCCGCCGGGGCCTGGGCTGGTAACAGAGGGCGGAAGCGGGCCCCGTGACGGCGCAAGAGGCGCTGGGGGACCGGGGCGCGACCGCTTCCGTGCTTGCCCCATGGAACCGGACCGCTTTTTTCCGCCGATCTACTGACATGACCGATCATGCCGAAAAGGGCCTTCTACCGGCCGGCCTGGAAGACGTGCTGCCGCCGCTCGCCGCGCATGAGTCGGCGGTGGTGGAGCGCCTCATCGCCGCTTTCCAGGCGCAGGGCTACGACCGGGTGAAGCCGCCGCTGCTGGAATTCGAGGAAGCGCTGCTGGCCGGCGCCGGCGCCGCCGTGGCGGGCCAGACCTTCCGCCTCATGGACCCGGTCAGCCAGCGCATGATGGGCCTGCGTGCCGACATGACGCCGCAGGTGGCGCGCATCGCCACCACGCGCCTGAAGAACACGCCGCGTCCCCTGCGCCTCTGCTACGGCGGCCAGGTGCTGCAGGTGCGCGGCAGCCAGCTGCGCCCCGAGCGCCAGTTCGCCCAGGCCGGTGTCGAGCTGATCGGCGCCACCGACGCGACCGGCGATGCCGAAGTGGTGGCCCTGGCCATCGAGGCACTGACCGCGCTGGGCGTCGAGAACCTCTCCGTCGATCTCAACCTGCCGCCGCTGGTCGGCGCTCTGGCCAAGGATCTCGGTCTGGCGGCCGAGCAGGTCGCCGAGCTGCGTCTTGCCCTCGACCGCAAGGACGCCGCGGAGGTGAGCGACCTGGCCGGCGGCCATGCGGGCCTGTTCCAGGAGCTGCTGCGCGCGGCCGGGCCGGCGGACAAGGCGCTGGCGGCGCTGGAAAAGCTCGCGCTGCCCGCGGCCGCGGCTGGCGAGGTGAGGCATCTGGCCGAGGTGGTGGCGCTGATCTGTGCGGCGGCGCCCCAGGCGCGTCTTACCGTCGATCCGGTGGAGCATCGCGGCTTCGAGTATCAAACCGGCATCAGCTTCATTCTCTTCGCCAAGGGCGTGCGCGGCGAGCTGGGCCGCGGCGGCCGCTACGAGGCCTCCGGCCCCAACGGGGAACGCGAGTCCTCCACCGGCTTCACGCTCTTCATGGACACCGTGTTGCGGGCCCTGCCGGCGCCGGCGCCGGCCCGGCGCGTCTACCTGCCGCTGGGCACGCCGGCGGAGGAGGGCAGGCGGCTGCGCGCCGAAGGCTGGGTCACCCTGGCCGGCCTCACGGCGGAGGCCGATCCCGCGGTCGAGGCCAGGCGCCTGGGCTGCGGCCATATGCTGCGCGACGGCGAGATTTCAGAAATAAAGGACTGATCCATCATGGCTAACGTGGTCGTCGTCGGGTCCCAATGGGGGGACGAGGGCAAGGGCAAGATCGTCGACTGGCTGTCGGAGCGGGCCGACGTTGTGGTGCGCTACCAGGGCGGCCACAATGCCGGACATACGCTGGTCATCGGCGGCGAGGTCTTCAAGCTGTCGTTGCTGCCCTCGGGCGTGGTGCGCCAGGACAAGCTCTCCGTCATCGGCAACGGCGTCGTGGTGGACCCCTGGGCCCTGATCGAGGAGATCGACCGCATCCGCGCTCAGGGCGTCGACGTGACGCCGGAGCGCCTGCGCATCGCCGAGAGCGTGGCCTTGATCCTGCCCATGCACGGGGCCGTGGACCGCGCCCGCGAGGCCGCAAAGGGCGACGGCAAGATCGGCACCACCGGGCGTGGCATCGGCCCGGCCTATGAGGACAAGGTCGGCCGCCGCGCGGTGCGGCTCTGCGACCTCTCCGATCCCGAGCTGCTGCGCCAGCGCGTCGAGGGCCTGCTGGTACACAACAACGCGCTGCTGCGCGGCCTCGGCCAGCCGGAGTTCACCGCCGACGAGATCGTCGCCAGCCTGCTGGAACTGGCGCCGCGCATCCTGCCCTTCGCGGACCGCGTGTGGCAGAGCCTCGACGAGGCGCGCCACAACCGCCGCCGCATCCTCTTCGAGGGCGCGCAGGGGGTCATGCTGGACGTCGATCACGGCACCTATCCCTTCGTTACCTCCTCGAACACCGTGGGCGGCAGCGCCGCCGCCGGCTCGGGCATGGGCCCCGCGGCGCTGGACTACGTGCTGGGCATTACCAAGGCCTACACGACCCGCGTCGGCAGCGGGCCCTTCCCGACGGAGCTGACCGACGCCATCGGCGAGCGCCTGGGCGAACGCGGGCGCGAGTTCGGCGTGGTGACGGGCAGGAAGCGGCGCTGCGGCTGGTTCGACGCGGTGATGGTGCGCCAGGCCGCCAAGGTGGCCGGCATCGACGGCATCGCGCTGACCAAGCTGGACGTGCTGGACGGCCTGGAGGAGATCAAGGTCTGCATCGGCTACGAGGTCGAGGGAGAGCGGATCGACTACCTGCCGGCGCAGCCTTCGCGCCAGGCCGCGGCCAAGCCGGTCTACGAGGCCATTCCCGGCTGGTCGGAAAGCACCATGGGCGCACGCTCCTGGGCCGAGCTGCCGGCCCCGGCGGTGAAGTACATCCGCCGCCTGGAGGAGCTGATCGAGGTGCCGGTGGCGCTGCTCTCCACCTCGCCCGAGCGCGACGACACCATCCTGGTGCGCGACCCCTTCGCCGACTGAGGCTCCCCGGATTTGCGGGGCGCGGGCTGCGCCCGGGGCCCTTTCAGGTCCCCCGAACGCCCGAAAGGCGCGGAATTCTGCGATTGCGGAGGGGCCGCCTTAACGAACTGTTTGCCTTATTGCGGCTAAGTTCATGGCTGCGGGACGGCCTCTCCGGCCGCCCCTGGGAACTCGGCTTCGTTTAGAAACGGCAATGAGCAGCAAAGCGCGCCAAGCGGATGTCAGTGGGGGAGACACGTCGGGATCGGTCATGGTGGCCGATCGCTACCGTATCCATCCCGAGGAACCGATCCCCGCGCTGGATGGACCGGCGGGCGTCAGGGCATTCAATGTCACCGACGAACGCGGCGCGCCCAAGGCCCTCTTTGCCCTGGTGTGCCGCAGCGACGTCGCGCCCAGAACCGAAGTTCTGAACCAGTTTTCCCGCTTCAGCCGCCTGCCGATGACCTCGCCCCTGCGCTGGGGCGTGGTCCACTGGCCGCCGGAGCGGGCGCGGCGCTTCGCCATCGTCCTGCACCAGCCGGGCGGCGAACGGGTTCTGCCCAAAGCCGACGCGACGATCGAGCCCTGGCGCGAGGACCGCGTGGTCCGGGTGGTCATGCATCCGCTGCTGCCCATGTTCAAGGAACTGGGCGACCGCCTGCTGACCCACCGCGGCATTCGGGCCGACAACCTCTTCTTTGCCGACGGCTCCCGGGATTCGGTGGTGCTGGGCGAGTGCTTCTCGGCGCCGCCGGCCATGGCGCAGCCGTCGATCTACGAACCCATCGACAGTGCCATGTCGATGCCGGAAGGGCGTGGTCATGGCACCCCCGCCGACGACTACTACGCGCTGGGCGTGATGATCCTGGTGCTGATCTGTGGTGGCAATCCCTGCACCGATATGAGCGAGCAGGAAATCGTCGAGTCCAAGATCAGCAAAGGCTCCTACGCCACCTTGGTGGGCGATACGCGCCTGTCCCTGCCCATGGTGGAGATGCTGCGCGGTCTGCTGTGCGACGATCCCGAGGAGCGCTGGCGCCACGATGACGTGATGATGTGGCTGAACGGGCGCCACTTGAGCCCGAAGCAGGCCCTGCTGCCGCCCAAGGCGGCCCGGCTCTTTCCTTTCGAGGGCGTCGACTACAACAACGCCCCGGCACTGTCCAACGCCATGGGGCGCAACTGGTCCGCCGGGCTGCAGGTCATCAAAGAGAACGACCTGGAGCGCTGGATCCGCCGTTCGCTTTCCGACGACACCCGGGCCGACGCCGTCGGGGCGGCGACGCAGGCGGTGATCGGCATCGGCGGCGGCACCGCCGGCTCGCTGGAAGACCGCCTGCTGTCGCGGGTGCTCATCGCCTTGGATAGCCAGGCGCCGCTGCGCTACAAGCAGGTTGCCGCGCGTATCCAGGGGCTGGCCACGGCCTTCGCGGTGAACTATCACGACGATCAACGGCGCCAGACTTTTGCCGAGCTGATGGTCCACAAGCTGCCCCAGGCGTGGATCGACGCGCAGCCGGTTTCGCGGGCGGACTACATCGCTTTTGCGCGCACCTACGATCACATCCTCATGCACCTGACCAAGCCGCGCATCGGCTACGGTCTGGAGCGGGCGGTCTATTCCCTCAACGCGAGCTGGCCCTGCCAGAGCCCGTTGTTGCGCAACGATTATGTGGCGGACCTGGAGAGCCTGCTGCCGGCCCTGGAGCGCGTGGCCCGCGAAGGCAAGACCGATCGCCTGCCGATCGACTGGCACATCGCGGGTTTCGTCTCCGCGCACATGAAGTCGGCGCCGGACCGCGCCTTCGACGAGATGACGCATGACGAGGATGCGGCGGTCTTCAATCTGGGCGTGGTGCGGCTTCTGGCCAGGGTGCAGGAAGCGGTCGGGCCGGCCAGCACACCCTATCTCGCGGCCTGGTGCTCGTCGCTGTTGAAGCCGGCGATCGAAAAATTCCGCAACCGCAGCCGCCGAGAACAGCTGCTGACCGAACTGCAGGAGACCGCGGCCAAGGGCAATATCTCCGCCCTGGTTCTGATGGCGGACGATCCGCAGCGCCGGGCTGCCGATGAGGAGGGCTTCCGCCGCGCGAAGGCCGAGTTCGCCTCCCTGGTCGAGCAGACGAACTGGCTGCGCAACGGCGGCCTGACCAAGCCGGCGGTGATCAAGGCCAACGCCCGCGAGGCCTCCAGCGTCTTTTCCTCCGTCGTGGCCGCGGTGACGGTGCTGCTGATCACCTTGAACTCGGTATTCTAGGGCGGGGCGGGGACCATGGCCAAAGCAGCGGCAAGGACGAAGACAGCGGCCAGGCGTAAGCCGGGCAAGGCGAGGCGCGGGCCGATGAAGACCTGGGTCAAGGTCCTGGTGCTGATCCTGCTGTTTCCCTTCGCGGCGCTGCTGCTGCCGACGACCCTGGTTTTCGTCACGATGATGGGCCCGACCTTCGTCGCCTATATCACCGATCGCTCGCGCGAGAAGCACCTGGCGATCACCGTCGGTCTCTTGAACTTCGCCGGCACGCTGCCGGCCATCATCGATCTCTGGACGCGCGGGCAGAGCCACCCGGCGGCCATGGACCTGATCGGCGACGTCTTCGTGTGGGTGATTGCCTACGGAGCGGCCTTCGTCGGCTGGGGGATCTTCGCCATCATGCCGTCCTTCGTTGGCAGCTACTTCCGCATGACCACGCAGACCCGCATTCACGGGCTGGTGCGCCGGCAGAAGGCGCTGATCGCCGAATGGGGCCATGCCGTGGCCGAGGGCCTCGAGGTGGCGATGCACAGCGACGAGGAAGAAGACGAGGATGCGGAAGACGCGGACGAGGACGCGGCAGAGGTGACCGAAGCGGAGCTGGTCGAGCCCCAAGCGGGCTAGAGCCCCGGCCTGTTCCTTTTCCCCGCTGGAGGAAGGGTGGCCCCGGTTGACCGTCCCTCTTAGCTTACCGCGAGGCGTTCCTCGATGGCGGCGTTGCGGATCGCCTTCTGCAGCTTCTCGAAGGCCCGCACTTCGATCTGGCGCACCCGCTCTCGGCTGATGCCGTATTCCTGGGAAAGATCCTCCAGCGTCGTCGGCTGGTCCTTCAGCCGGCGCTCCTGGAGGATGTGGCGCTCCCGCTCGTTGAGGTTCTCCATCGCCGCCTTCAACAGCGCGCGGCGCTTGCCCAGCTCTTCGGATTCGGCCAGCAGGGTCTCCTGATCCTCACCCTCGTCGACCAGCCAGTCCTGCCATTCGCCGTCGCCGTCGATGCGCAGCGGCGCGTTGAGGGAGTGGTCCGGCGCCGAAAGGCGGCGGTTCATGGAGACAACGTCCTGCTCCGGCACGCCCAGGGTCTCGGCGATCTTGGAGACGTTCTCCGGGTGCAGGTCGCCTTCCTCCATGGCCTTCAACTGGCCCTTCAGCTTGCGCAGGTTGAAGAACAGCTTCTTCTGCGAGGCCGTGGTGCCCATTTTCACCAGCGACCAGGAATGCAGGATGTACTCCTGGATCGAGGCGCGGATCCACCACATGGCATAGGTCGCCAGGCGGAAGCCGCGCTCCGGATCGAAGCGCTTGACCGCCTGCATCATGCCGACGTTGCCCTCGGAGATCAGTTCGGAGAGCGGCAGGCCGTAGCCGCGGTAGCCCATGGCGATCTTCGCCACCAGGCGCAGGTGGGAGGTCACCAGCTTGTGCGCCGCCTCGGTGTCGCCGCGTTCCCGCCAGGACTTGGCGAGCATGTACTCTTCGTTCTGCTCCAGCATCGGAAACTTGCGGATCTCCTGCAGATAGCTGCTGAGATTGCCTTCCGGGGCAAGGACGGGAACTTTAGGTGCGGCCATAGCGATACTCCGTGGTCGGCAGGCTCGGGCGGCTGGCGCTGCCCCAGACTCCTTATAAGCGCTTCGACTGAACGGAAACTGACACGGCGGCCCAACGGCAGGGGTGGGAATTCCGTGCTTTCGGATGCCAGTTTAGCATGGGTCCCCCTGCGGATAGCGCCAAATCCGACCAGTTCAGTCAGGTATATTTAAAATCATTCTAAGGAACGAATCAAGGCACCAATGTCAGATGGTAGTTCGCAGGTAAACTGCAAGGTATCCCCGCTGACAGGGTGCTGGAATCCCAGGGTTTTCGCATGCAGGGCCTGGCGGCCCAGGGCGGTCAGCGCCGCCTGCGCCTCCGCCGGCAGGGCCTGGGCCCGCCGGCCGTCGCCGCGGCCGTAGAGCGGGTCGCCCAGCAGGGGGTGCCCGGCCTCGGCCAGGTGGACGCGGATCTGGTGGGTGCGTCCGGTCTTGAGCCGGCATTCCACCAGGCTGACCTTGCCGTTCTGGAAGCTCTCGAGCACGCGGTAGCCGGTTTCCGCCGGGCGGCCGCCGCGGCGCAGAACCGCCATTTTCTTGCGGTTGCGGGGGCTGCGCCCGATGTTGCCGGTGATCGCGCCCGCCGCCGGGCTGGGCCGGCCCCAGACCAGGGCCAGGTAGCTGCGCTCGATGCTGCGGGCGGAGAACTGCTCGACCAGGCCCCGGTGGGCCGCCTCGGTCTTGGCCGCCACCATCACGCCGGAGGTGTCCTTGTCCAGGCGGTGGACGATGCCCGGGCGCTGCTCGCCGCCGATGCCCGTCAGTCCCCCCTCAAGCTGGGCCCCGCAGTGGGCGATAAGGGCATTGACCAGGGTGCGGTCGGGGTTGCCCGCCGCCGGGTGCACGACCAAGCCTGCCGGTTTGTTCAACACGATGAGGTCCTTGTCCTCGTAGAGGATTTCCAGCGGAATCGCCTGGCCTTCCAGGGCGACGGGCCGAGCTTCGGGGATAATGACGGCGAAAGTTTGGCCGGCCTTGACCTTGGCCGCCGGGCTGGTGACGGCCTTGCCGTCCGTGCTCACCTGGCCCTCCTCGATCAGGGCCTTCAGGCGGCTGCGGGAGAGGGCGGGCAGGGCGCCGGCCAGCAGGCGGTCCAGCCGCCCGCCGGCGGCCTCCGGCCCGGCCGTCACCTCGTGTCTCTCCTGGTCCCCATCCGGTTCTTGACCCTGATCTGGACCTTGACCCCGCTGGGCGGCCATGCTTCCTCGCTCCCTAACCACGCATACAGGTTCTGATAAGGGGTTCTACCCGATGCAAGCGTTGAAAGCCCTCGTCATCTTCATGGGCATCCTCATCATGGCCGGCATGGCCCTGCTGGTGTACGGCCTGGTGACCCGCACCGGCGGGAACGAGACGGCGGCGGATGGCCAGGGTGCAGGGGCCGGCGGCGCCATGAGCGCGCCCTTCGGCGAGGTCGAACTGGCGCTGCCGGCGGGCTGCGTCATCGCGGGCAGCGAACTCACCGGCGAGCGCCTGGTGATCCGCCTGGACGGCCAGGCCGAGCGCGGCTGCCAGCAACTGGTGATCGTCGATCTGGCCAGCGGCAAGGAGCTGGGCCGGGTGAAGGCCGTTCCCGCCGGCACGCGGTAACATGGCCAACTTCGCTTCCGACAACGTCAGCGGCGCCAGCCCGGAGATCCTGGAGGCCGTCGCCCGCGCCAACGCCGGCCCGGCCATGCCCTACGGCGAGGACGATATCACCCGGCGCCTGGAGGCGCTGGTGGCCGAGGTCTTCGAGCACGAGGTGGCGGTCTTCCCGCTGGCCACCGGCAGCGGCGCCAACGCCCTGGCGCTCTCGGTCCTGGCGCCGCGCTACGGCGCCGTCTACTGCCACCGCGAGGCCCATGTGAACGTCGACGAGTGCGGCGCGCCGGAGTTCTTCACCGGCGGCGCCAAGCTGGTGGCCCTGGACGGTCCCCACGCCAAGATCGACGCGGCGGCCGTGGCCGCGGCGGTGAGCGGCGCCGGCGTCGTCCACCACGTGCAGCCGGCGGCGATCTCCATCACCCAGGCCAGCGAGCAGGGCACGGTCTACGCGCCGGGCGAGGTGGCGGCCCTGGCCGCCGTGGCCAGGGAACACAAGCTGGCCCTGCACATGGACGGCGCGCGCTTCGCCAACGCGCTGGCCCGCCTGGGCTGCAGCCCGGCCGAGGCGAGCTGGAAGGCCGGTGTCGACGTGCTGACCCTGGGGGCCACCAAGAACGGCGCCCTGGCCGCCGAGGCGGCGATCTTCTTCAGGCCCGAGCAGGCGGCGGAGTTCCCTTATCTCAGGAAGCGCGGCGGGCATCTCTTCTCCAAGCTGCGCTTCGTCTCGGCCCAGCTCGAGGCCTATCTGACCGGCGACCTCTGGCTGAGGAACGCCAACCACGCCAACGCCCAGGCAACCCACCTGGCCGAGGGGCTGCAGGCCCTGCCCGGCGTGGAAGTGACCGCCCCGGTGCAGGCCAACGAGGTCTTCGCCGCCCTGCCGCGGGCCCTGGTCGAGGGGCTGCAGGCCAAGGGCTTCGTCTTCTACGTCTGGCGCGACGAAGGCCCGGCCCCGCTCTGCCGCTTCGTGACGTCCTTCGACAGCCGCCCCGAGGACGTGGCCGCCCTCCTGGCCGAGGCTGCGCGCCTGGCGGGGCTGGGCGGCCATTAACGATCTTCCTCACCCTGAGGAGGCGGCGGAGCCGCCGTCTCGAAGGGTGTGCCGCCGGCCCCGCACATGGGGCTTGCAAGCGGCCGGATCTTGGGCTACACCACCGGCCTTCCGGCCATTGGTCCCCTTCGTCTAGTGGCCTAGGACGCCGCCCTCTCACGGCGGAAACAGGGGTTCGACTCCCCTAGGGGACGCCACTCTCGCTCAGAAGTGGGCACCAAGCCCTCAAGGCCAGCCTCCTGGCCTTCCGCAGCCTTCTCAAGGCTGGAAACCGGGCCGAGAACGCGCGCCTCCCCCTCTGTCACCACAATCTCGCTCACAAAAAGCTGCAGATAGGCCCTCCTGAGCTTGGCGTCGCCGGTCAAGAGCCTCTCGCGAAGCTTATGTGCAAAGGCATCAATCCTGGCAGGGCTCAGTTCGAGGCCGGGGAGGGTCATCCTCCGCTCCGTCTTCGCGATTAAGTGCAGGGTTTGCTCGCGCCGCGCCTTGAGAGCCTGGATGCGGTCACGGAAAGTCTCGTCCGCTGTCAGGACTCCGTTCTCCAACGCATCGTACATGCGGCCGATGCCACTGTCGGCCTTGTTCAGCTCCTGCTTAAGCTGCTGAAGCTCGCCCTTGGCTCCGTCCTTGCTCGAGGCCTGTCTCTCAAAAAGCTGTTCAAGCAGTTCTGCGATGCGTTCGCCGGTGAAGATCTGATCGGCCAAGGCCTGCATGATCAGCGCATCTAGCTCGGCCATCGGCAGGTTCGGGCTGTGGCAAGCGTCCTTGCTCTGCCGGATCTTCTTTGCACAGGCGTAATAGCGGTAGCGCCCACCTTTGCCGGTCCTGATCGTCATGCCGCTGTCGTTGCAGTAGCCGCACCGAAGAAGGCCGGTCAGGACGGTCGGCCCGCTGGTGACACGAGGCGGGGTGGCATCAGGGCGGTTGCGCTTGAGCCGAGACTGCACCGCATCGAAGGTCTCCTGATCGATAATGGCAGGCGTCTCAAGCTCCACCCATTCATCGCGAGGCTTCTCCTCGCCGGTCTTTGCGTGGACCCGGTTGAAGAAGTGCCGCCCTGCGTAGGTCGTTCGAGTCAGGATCTGATGCACGTTCTTCTGGTAGAACGGGCGTCCGCTGCGTTGCCGAAGCCCAGCCCTATTGATCTCGTTGACGATGGCCTTGATTCCGAGAGGGCCGCTCTCCCCGTTTCCGTAGAGATAAAGCTTGAAGATTGTCTGGATGATCCGAGCCTCGGTGGGCTCGACCTCCAGCCTCTTCTTTGTCTTCTGGCCACGTTGCTCTGCGGCAACCGCGCGATAGCCGAGAGGAGGAACTGCGCCGTTCCAGAAACCTTGTCGGGCATTTTCGGTCATCGCCCGCAGTGTGTGCTTACCGTTCTCCTTGCTCTGGTACTCGTCGAATAGGGAGAGGATACGCCGAATGAGCTCGCCGTTCAGGTCGTCACCATGCTCCTGCGTGACCGAGAGCACCTTCACGTTCTTCTTAGCTAGCCGGCGGATATAGATCTCCATTCCTACGGCGTCGCGGAAGAAGCGTGAATAGCTGTGTACGAGGATCGCATCGAACGGGCTATCTTGCCTGCACGCATCGTCTACCATCTGTAGAAACTGAGGGCGCCGATCTTCCGTGGCGCTCGCACCGGGCTCTACGTATTCCGCAATAACCGACCAGCCTTTCGCATCGCAATACTGCTTCGCCTTTGACCGCTGATCGGGAATCGAAAGGTCGTTCTCCGCTTGGCGCGTCGTGGAGACTCGAAGGTAAGTAGCGACACGGAGAGTCATGGTCAGTCTTCCTGGGGGTGGTTGTCGTTAGCTACGGCTTCACTCAGCAGGTCGGCGAAGAAGGTGGACGCGAGGAGAACTTCGGCTTCGCTGATCGGGAATCTCTCCGGCCAATCCGTAATCACCTTCACTCGGGCCTTCGAACCGGAAGGGGGAGATCCCGTACCGACGCCCTCAAAGTTTACCTCATGCAGGTTCGCAAAGGGAGATCTAGGCGATTCGGTCTGGGCGTCCAGCGAGCTCAGAGAGGCATGCTGCTCATCGTCCGCGGGCTGGGCGCTGTTGGTCCGGTGGTCTGGCGCGTCGGTCATCTTCGTCTCGTGGGTTCTGTGTTTTGGGTTTCCGGCTCGTGGCAGCCGGTTCAGCTCGATGGATCGGGTATTGTCACTGGTTGGGTTGGAGCGCAGACCTTGCGGCTTGGCTCGGTGCCCCCGGCGGGGGGGGGGGCGGCCCGGCCCCCCCCCCGGCGATTTTTTTTGGGGAGGCCTCGCCGTAGCTATTCCGCGGCCAGGACTTCCTCCGTGATTTCAGACTCCTCGGTTTCGGAGTCCTCGCTCTCGGATGCTTCGGTCGTGCACCGCTTGTTGGCGCTGCGCACCGCGGCGAGGAGTCGCTTGGGGTCCGTGTCGAAGGCATAGGCTTCGGCCTTCCCGTTGCGCGTCCCGACCATGAGAAGCGCCAGACCTTGCTTCTCGATCTCTTCGGGGAGGACCACTCCATCGATCGGCGCGACCGGCTCGTGGCGGGCCAAGAACTGCTCTATCGGATCCTCCGGCGTCGGGATCTCCGCGGCTTTGGCCTTGCGCAGCTTCTGGCGCTGCGCTTCCAGGTCAGCCAGGGCCTTCACCCCGTGCTCCTTGAGCGCCTGGCCAAACTCGGCCGGGCCCATGTCACAGGCCGCGGCATAGTTCATGGCGCGGGCATAGAAGGAGGCCGTCTTCCGGTCGTCTTCGTTGCCCTTGAGGTTCATGGCGAGCTTCACGCCGAGGAGAAAGCCGGTCTCAAGCGAACGCTTGTTGAAGGTGATCTTTTCGGCGAGGGCGATGGCGACCAGGATCTCGGGCCGATCGCGGACCGACTGGCAGAGACCATAGGTCGCTTCGAGGCCGTCATGGAGGTGCGTGATGCTCCTGGCCGCACTGCTCTGTGAGAGCGTGAACTTCTTGCGCGGGCCCGAGAGCTTCTTGGCCAGCGGGCCGAAGATTTCGGGGCTGAGCTTTTCCGCCGCGGTCATCGCCTTCTGGGGCTCGTTCAGCTCACCCCAGGAGGCGTTCCCGGCCACGCTCTCCGGCGACGGAACGTCCACCTTCGCGGCGTCCTTGTTGTTGGCGGGCGAAGTTTCGTCACGCTTCGGCGTGGCGGACTTGGGCGACTCAGGCTTGTTACTCATCGAATCTTAAGGTCCTTCTGTTAGGGTCGTCTTCCGACCGACCGGGGATCAAACGACTGCTATATGCAGCTTTCACGAGGCGTCCGATAACTCTGCTTTCTCCTTTTGCCTCGCTGAGCGCTTCGCGGCGGGGCGGAGGCAAAAACAAAGAAAAATTGTCACTTAGAGATGACGTGGGTACGTCCTGATCAGTCCGGCCCGAAAATCGACTCAGAAATTCGAATTTTTCCGCGACGCGCCAAAAAAGCGGAGGGAGGGGGGGGGGGGGCGGATAGGGATTTTAGTCCTCCCCTTCTTCCCCCCCGCTTGCC
>NZ_JACSDK010000004.1 GCF_014925385.1 Pelagibius marinus
CCGGGCCGCCAAAAAAGAGGGGGGCGAGAGAGCGGGGTTCAAATTTGCTTTGCGCCCCCCCCCCCCTCCCGCCTGGCATCGCCACGGGAGCACGCGCTCTCTTCAGAAAAGCGACGTGCTCCGGAAACCTAAAGAAAGAAACTTCTGCAGCGGTCCTCGCGGGGAACCATCTTTCCCTTCGAGAGCGATTCCAGCCCCAGTCACACTCAATATGAATGGCTCGGTTATACGTCGCTCTCGCGACGTCCACCGGCCAACCGCCTACCGGCGGCCGGCAACAAAGGAAAGCAGGCGTGGCGCTTTATCGCCTCGAAACCCGGATCATCGGACGCAGCGCAGGAAAGCGCGCAGACGGCGCGCGTGCCTATCGCAGCGGCTCAGCCGTTGCCGCGGGCGCCTACCGGCGCGGAGCGCGGACAACGTCCACAACGGAAGAGGGACGCCGCGTTCATGACTACAGTAAGAAGCGCGGCGTCATCCATACGGAAACTCTAGCGCCGGAAGGCGCTCCCACCTGGGCCGCAAACAGCGAGCATTTGTGGCAAATGGTCGAGATCGCGGAGAAGCGCAAAGACTCACAGCTCGCCCGAGAGCTGGTCGTCACACTGCCGCTCAATGTTCCATTGCACAAGAGCCTGCCAGCGACCCGCGATTGGCTCCAAGACGAAGTGGTCGCTCTCGGCATGGTAGCCGACATAGCGGTCCATGCATACGGAACTGCCTTGGATCCCAAGAAGCCGCAGCAGGCCGCGCGCATTGCCGAGTTGGAACGGGCGGGGGTACCGATCCGGCCCCTGGCGGCAGGAGACCTGTTGCGCGATATGCCGCCCGACGGCCTGCATGCCTGGCGGCTCCCTGACGGCAAGATACTCGTTTACCAACCCCACGCGCACGTGATGCTCACCATGCGCGAGATCGGCCCGGAGGGCTTCGGGGAAAAGGAGAGAGCCTGGAATACCAAGAAGCAGCTCTACCGGTGGCGCCAGTCCTGGGAGCAGGTTTACAACGACCTGCTCGCCACCGTCGGAGATCGCGAGCGTGTCTCTGCCAAGGCACGTTGGAAGCGCGAAGCTGACGATCCGCAGCAGCCCGGGCCGACTACCGCACTTGGCGCTTCACCAAAAATCCTCCGCCGCCAGCTGAACCTGGACGGCGGATTCCACGCCGCCCTGGACGGGCGGCCGGCAACGCAGACCTACGGAGACATGCCGATGACGGCATTTGACTGGAACGAAACTGAGCGCGACCTGCGTCGACGGATGACGGAGATCGACAAGAGAGAGCAGGCCACCAACGAACGTGAAGAAGAAGCGGCGCTTGACCGCGCGGCTTTGCTACGCGTGCTTGCGCGGATTACAGAACTCACGTCCCTTGGCGTCGAGTTCGTCGCCATGGAAGATGGAGGCATCCAAGCGCGAGGTGCGACGCGCCATCTTACGGATGCCGACAAACTACAAATCGAGAAGTACGCCTCGTTCGTTGCGCCGATGTTGGCGGCGGCGCCGCATCTGGGAACGCTTCCGAAACTCGACGAGCAGCTGAGCAAGAGTATGGCACTGGTCGACCGGCTTCAGAGCGACAGAGGAATCAGGTTCTTCCGGACCGATAAGGGAGCTCTTGGTTTTGCGCCGGAGGACACGGTGCCGCCCGAGATCTATAAGCAGTTCGGCGGCCAGCACGCAGCTATACTTACTGTGTTGGAGCACCGTCGGTACGCCGCCCTATGGCGGGAGGCTCAGCAGAGCGCGGAGGAGGAAAAGCAGAAGCGGCAGCACGCCGAAGAAGAGGCGGAGGGCCTGCAACGCGCCCACCAGGCAGAGCGTCGCAACCTTGAGGTCCTGGAAGAGGGGGTGACGGCGATTATTGAGAGCGTCCAGAAGGGCCAGCCCCTGCCGAAGGTGCAAGACGGCAATCCTCTACTGAATCGTCTTAAGCGCACGTTCATTGCAGTCGTTGAGAGGGTTGTTCAGGAGAGGAAACGCGCTGACAAGTGGCAGCGCCGCTTTGACCTCCTGAAGAAAGGCTTCCGGAGTTTCATCGACGACCTGATCAAGCGCCGGCCAGACGATAAGGCGTTCCTTGAGGAAGCGCGAGACAAGATCCTGAAGGAGGTCGAATCAGATGAGCCGGCCAGCAGTCCTGCAAACGTGGCATCCACAGATCGTTTCAAGCGAAAGTCTGCGGCATCCGATACGGAACGTCCGTGGCTGCCGAGTGGGGCCAAAATGAAGGCCCCGGATGGGCAGCGCCCAACGCCGCCGACAAAGTCGAGCTCCATACCCCGGTCGCCAAGGGGAGTCGAGATAGGCAAGTCGAGGAAAGGACGAGGGGACGTTGAGAGGGATTAGCTATCGGCGGGAGCCGTCGAGGAAGTTGTCGGAAGTTCCGACAACTTTCCGCATAGGTTGGTTTGCATAGGGCCGCTTACCTGACGCCTGGGCTGATCGAGGCGTCAGATAAGCGGCGCTGTCCATCTCACTACAATGACTGGAATTCAAGAATGGAAGAGAATGCATTTTCTCCCAGCGTCCCGCTGTGCGCGGAGATCGATACGACGCTTCGCAGGATCGTAGACAAGCAGATGCCCTCGCTGCGCGTCCTCCATGACGTCGAGCGCGTGGAACTGGAGTACGTCTACTCAGGCTACGAAGACGGCGGATTCCACTGCCGCCGATCCGACGGTGCGCCGACCCATCCCGGCATGACCGATATGGGCAAGGTTTGGGCCGAGATGCTGGATGCTGCTTTATCGCCAGGCTTCGTCGCTGAGTTTCGAGGCCGACTGATCCCGGTGGACGAGCCGTCGGCGACATTGAGTCCGATCTTCCTCGCCTCGGCGGCGCTGGCGATCTCGGACTGGCCCGATACGCTGCATCGCTCAGACTATAAGGCCATCAATGCCAGTCTCAAGCTATCGTTAGAACACCGAGACGGTGGGGAGCTTACGGTTCGTCCTGAGGTGAATATGACCTGTCCGGTGAAGGTCGGGCCGGGTGGCCCCGTTGACGGCGACGTGATCAACAGGGTGCATAGCCACTGGGCCTATCTCGCGGACAAGATGGGTCCTTGGCTCGCGGACAGCGGCATCGTCGATCTGAACGTTAACATGTTGGTTCCCATCAAGTCGGAGCCATTGCAGGTGCATCCGCCGCGATGGCCGGCCTGGCAGCAGTAAGAGTGCCATAGATCGTCAAAAGGGGGCGGCCGCCAATGCGGTCGCCCCTTCGATTTTGGCGTCTTCGCCGAAGACGCCTCTACCCAAAAAAAGACGTCCCTGACCGTCCCGCCGCCTCTCCCTCCTTGGAGGCGGCAGGTTCATTCAGGCCCTGCCGTCGGTCTCCAAACGAAGATCGAAAGGTATTTCTTCATGTTCCATGATCTCACTCCCATCCTGGTCGACCCGATGCTATTGGCTGAAACCATCGTTCCTTCCATCTACCAGGCGGCTGGTCTCGAGCGCGGCGAACTCAAGGTCACTTACGATGCGACGCTTCAAAGCAAGCCCCTGCGCATTCAAGCGTCTGAAGACGCCATTTACGAAAAGGGCGCCGGCAAGCGTCGTATCGAGGACGTCTTTCAGCTGCTCGACGACACACTGTCACCCTTCAAGGTGGCCTTCATGAAGGCGGACGTTCGTCAGCCCGCGCTGCAGCCCTGGCCGATTGACTTGGTGTCGGCGGTCGCCGGCATGCAGATGTTCTATCTTAGGGCCCAGTCTTGCTCCGATCTTCTCGGCGAAACGCTTGACGTCGTCGTCTCGATCTCTCTACCCATGGACGGGGTCGCCAAGGTGCGAGCCCAGGTGGATGTCTACTTGCGTGGTGAAGGCAAGGCGGCGCCGGAGCAAACCGCAGCGCTTCAGGAGTATACCGCGGCGGTGCAGGTCTTCTGGAACCGGCTCGCCAGCACGGTCTTTGGACATTGGGCCAGGGACAACGGCGTCAGCGAATTGCGATTGGCGGCCGAAATCTTGGTTGACCCCCGGCAGGCAAAGGCTGCCGTTGGTCGATTGATTGAAGATATAGACGGTAGCACCGTCCACTAGGGCAGTCTTAGTACCTAGCGAGGAGCGTCCTCTGTAGGACGCTCCTCGCCGGTGCGAGAGTCAACTATTGGGACAGGAATCCATATCGCGGAGTCTGCATCACCGAAAGGGACTGCCCGGCCTTCCAGGGCACAGATTCCCACCCAGACGCAGATGACGGCATCGATGGAGTCTTCGTAGGCTTTGAGCTGCCAGCCGGCGGCGCCGGGCTCGAGCTTCGGGAGGGCGGCGGTCACGCCGGCGATCTCACCCTCCAGCAGGCCAACAATCTCCTCCCACTGGTGCAGCAATCGTGCTCGACGCTCGGTCGGGCTGTTGGAGGGCCAGTATTTGCGGACTTTGGCAGACTTGTAAGGGAGGCGCGCCGGAGCGCCTGCCAGCTCCACCAGGGCCGGGTGCGGATAGACCTCGATCAGGCCAGGCACTGCCATGGTCGTGGTCCGCAGCGGAAAGCCGGCCCGGTGAAAATCTTCCCTCAGCCGGTCGCTGAGAGCGCCAGGCCGCTGCGCATTGGGCGAATGGGTGCTGCAACTGCGTCCCCCGTAGGCTTTTGAGACGGCATTGTCGGAGGCGCGCCGGCTAATGATCGGCGAAAGGGCGAGCGGCATGTCGACGGCAACAAGGTCGACGGAAATCCCGCTGAGCGCTGTGGCTGCGGAAAGCAGCCCGGGCACGTCGGGGAGGGCGCCCAAGGGCCGCTCCTCCGGCGCCTGGCCGCTATCCACTTGCGCCAGGAAGCGCTGGTAGGAGCTCTCGGCCACCACCAGGTGCCAGCCGTTCGCGTCCTCGGCGGCGAGGGAAACGCCGCTGGGCTGGGTCAGCGTCCAGGCCGCATCAATGCCGAGAACGGTTCGCATTTGCCTGATCTTGCTCCATTAGATTCGGCTTCTCCTCTGATGAGCGCAGAGTTGTGCTTAGGTAGACAAGTTCGCGCTTCCCTGCTACGGAAATGGGCGATGGTATGACGAGGCCTCATTGAATGGCGAAGGGTAATAAGAAGCCGCAGGCTACGCCTGGGATAGATCAGTCGCCGCCGGCGCCGGGCTTTCCCTGGGGCGCTTTCTTATTGATGGCGATATATGGAATTGGCAGCTTCGCCATTTTTGGGTTTCTCGCCGTGTTGATCTATGGTGTCGCCGTCATTGTGTTCCGAGTGGCCTTTGGGATTGAGCTGCCCAACCCTTTCTCTTAATTGCGCGAGCTACCGTCTACACAAAGTCCTTCGAAATGATTCAAAAAGGCGATGATCTGTCCGTGAATCGCGCGCTCACTTATCGCCGCGCGGGTCGTACTCTGCGTTATCCAGTCTATGTTGCAATAGAAGCGGCTTGGACGGTGATTGCGATGTACGCCCTCGCCAAGGACCTCTTCATTGCACCGGGGAAGGCCCCAGAAATCGCCTTGGGCCTGCTAGTTGTACTTTCGCTTGCGCACAGCGCAAAGATGATGGTCGTCCAACCGTGGCAACTGCTCAAAGCTATACTGCTCGGAGTCATTGTGTTTGCTGCAGCACGTGGCTTAACAGCCTTCTCCGACGCGTTGTTTGAACCGATCATGCCCGCCATCATAGTTGGGACCGCGTACTATTTTTGGCTCGGCGAACAGTGGACTAAGCGTGTTGCCACTTCGAACGAAGAGTAGCGCTCGAGAAGTCAACCTTCACCTCCGTCTTCCTCAGGCCGCCAGTCAGCCGGGTCCAGCGCTTTGACCCGCTGGGAGAATACCCGGTGGAACTCGTTCAGGCGCTTGGCGAGCCATTCGTGCTGGCGCGGCCAGTCGGACTCGTCCTCGGGATCGGCCTCTTCGAAGTACACGGCGATGCGGGAATCTTGGCCCGCCGGAAGCTCTTCCCAATCAAGAGGATAGCCCAGTTCCTGTTCAATGGCTTCCTTCTGTTGCTCCAGAAGCCAGAAGAAGGCCTTCGCGTTTCTGCCTGTCATATACAACTCCGCCCGGACCTGCTTCTTCGGTCGGTTCATCACGGCGCTGAGCTGGAAATGAGCACGCCCGACGCTGTACGGCATCCAGGACTGTGGCGCCGCTTTGCGATTGCCCGAGACCGGGCCATCCACTGTATTGAGCACTCGATGGAGGGCTTCCCAGTACGCTCTCTGCATAATGCGGGTTTCTGACAGCTCGGTGTCATCGATGGCGCGCGCCGCTCTCGCAACTTCACGCGACCAGTCGTTGGGCTTGGAGACGATGTTGAACTTCGGGGCGGCCGGTGACTGGCCGATCCGCCACAGCTCCACCTCCAGACCAAAGAAGCGGAAGCTCTCGTCAGTAATCTTGTTCAGCCAGTCGAGGGTCGAGCGATGCTCTTCGGTAAAGCGGGATGCGATCCAAACGATGGTGACCGCCTGGAGGCCGGAGGCGTAGGTCAGCAATTGGCCAAGGTGGGTGTGGTCCGTGCGTTCCAGCTGATTCTCGACTAAGACCCAGGCGTCGCTGCCGATGTCCTTGCAGAGAATGTCGGCACGGAAGGGGCCAACGTTCTTTTCTTGCGCCTCCAGCTCAAGGTCCATCCCGAGCGTCTCCGCCAGGACTGCCAGATTCTCCGACTGCCCCAGCCAGGGCGTGAAGTCCGAGGCCTCACTGGTCCAGATATCGCGCAATTCGACTCGCTCCAGTCGACCGAGGGGCTTGCCATCCATGCGATCGCTCCCAAAATCAAAGTCACTCAGCTACCCGCAATGATTGTAAGTCTTCGGGGCGAATTGCTCACTACCCTAACTTCGCGCGGTTCCATACTGGTCGAAGATCCATGATCAGCCGGGTCTCTGCGGCTTGCCGCTCTTCCCTGGAGCCTTCCGTCGCATGGAACCAAAGATCCAGCCGTTGCCCCTTCTTCACAGCGACAAGGATCGCCGCATTCAGGCGGCAATTGGTTGGCTGACCGCCGTCGAAACAGTTTCGTGGGGAAATAGAGCCATATCCGTTCGGTCCCCAGCGCTTGGCGAGGTCAACGCATTCACCGGCATAAACGGCTTCATTGTCGAGTGTGAGCACGTATAGTCCCGGCTTGTGATGGCCGCGGCCGATACGAAACCGGCAAAACGGCCCAGCACCATAGGCATGCAGCTTTGCGGTGTCTGCGTCCTTGAATCGTTCCTGGGGCAGGAGTTCCAAGATTTCACCGTATTCGTCTCTCTCGGGCTCGATCTTGCCCACGTACTTAAAGGGTAAACCGATAAACTCGCGCACTGTCATTTTGCGACGGCCAATCGGGGTGTCGATGGACTACGAACGATCATTTCACGCCCTCGATCGGCGATGTCGTCAGCGATCTGCCAGTCGCGTTCCGATTTCGGCGTCCGCGACGGCAGTCTCGGACCAAGGCCTTTGAACAGATTATCGAACCAAATGCCGGAAAGGATCGACTCATACCTCTTCTCGTAGTCGCGCCACTCGGCTAGGAAAGTAGGGTCTACGGGAGTAGCGAAGAGGGCCCTATGATTGCGTTCCTCACGCTTTAGGTTCTGCCCGACCCAGCGGAGCCTCCCGCAGAACACCTTTATGCTTTGATCATGATCCGCCGAGTCCGCAAGCTCATCCGGCGCATCGTTGCTCCAGTCTTTCAACTGAGCAAAGATCCTTAAGAACTCCACCACTTCCGCAGAGTCCTTGCCGGCCCAACTCATTCTGCGGCCTCTCCCGCTCCGGCGGCCAATGCCTGAGCTTCGTGGAGGACGGCTTTGAGGCTGCGTCGGGTGGGGGGCGCAGCGGTGAGGTGTACCCCCTGCGGGAAGCGAAGCATCTTGAGGAGGTCTAGATGCACGCCAGCGACTCTCATGGGTACCATCGTAGGAGGTTATGTAGGGCTTGTTTCGTCTCGACTTCGAGGTAGAGGGCCTCGGCATCGGACAGGCGATTTAGTTCAGGGCGCCTTAAATCTGCGCATTTCTTGCTGGACAAGAGAGAGACGCCTGCCAACGAGGCCGGCTCCGGCGGCTCGATCCAGAGCCGAACGCGATCAATATTTTCAGGATAGACGTCCAGGGCCAGGACCTTGCCGGATCTGGTGCGGAAGCCCATCACCTTCTTGTTCTCCATTCCCGCTCGAGGTCGACCGTTTGGCACCTTGTTGATCGTTTGGCCGAGTTGTCCGACGAGAATCGGTAGTGCATCCAGAACGCGAAAGCTCATTCCGCTGCCTCCTGTGTGCTGGCGGCTGGCGCCAGGGCGTCGTGGAGGAGGGCTTCGAGGAGGCGGCGGCGGGTGGTGTCGGTGGTGGTGAGTGTGGTCTCCAGCCGGTCGCAGAGCGCCATCAATTCGTCGACCTTCTTTACGATGCATCGTTGCTCGGCGAGGGGAGGGAGGGGGACAGGGAGCTTCTCTATGAGCCCAACATTCAGCGTTGGTTGAGCTAGCGTCCGCGTAGCCTCCGCGAAATAGCCCTGCGCACGATCAGAGCGGAGAAAGACGAGCAGATAGTTGCGGTCAACCAGATCTACTGGCGAAATACGGGCAACGGCTCGGGCAATATTCGCGCCTGCCCAGTGCATAGGAGCAACCCCGATCTTTCCGATGCTGCCGACGACGCATAATAGGATTTCGCCCCCGACTAACCGAGTACGCGCATAACTCGCCTCGACCTCTGGAGCGATGGTCTTGCTCGGCTTCTCCGGGTGATCAGTGAGCATCAAGTCTTGGGCGCGCACGAACGGAATTCCGTCATCGACATCTGGTCCCGGCACCAGAACGCCGTAGGAGATAGTAGCCGTTGGGTTGATCAGGTTTGCGAAAGCATCTGCCGACCACCCAAAAGGCAGGTTTAGTGCATCCTCGTCCGCCAGCGGTTCAATCGGCTTCTTCTTCCGCACGCCATGCGCCGCTGCAAGCTCCTGTCTGCGCTTCTTGATCTGCTTCAGCAACTCCAACGCCGGCTCGTCTGCTGTGTCCTGTTCTACCAGCTTGCCGCGGACGGCGAGGTTGAGGATGGTCTGGCGGAGGGTCTTGATCTGGCCGTGGCGGGCGGTCAGAGCCGGGAGATTATCGAGGGTGAAGTGGGCGTGGGACTTGAACGCCTCGCCATCGGCGTCGGGCGCGGTCAGGCGGGCGAGGCTGGCGGCGGTCAGGCGGTCGCGCAGGGCCTCGCGCCTTGTGCGTTCCTCCTCCAGCCGGTCGCAGAGCCCCATCAGCTCGTCGACCTTCGCCACGATGCGATGCTGCTCGGCGAGGGGTGGGAGGGGGAGCGCCACCGTGTGGAGGTCACCAAGGTTCAGCTTGTTGGTGTGTGTGCCGCCACCGATCTTGATCCGATCAAATTCGGCTTCAACAAAGGGCGAGTTGAGGAGGAGGCGAAGGAAGTAAGCATCAATGTTGTCCGGATCAAACCGAATCATGCCGACGCTCACAAAGAGGCTGAACTCGACATCAGTATCGACCAGTACTGCTTTTCCAAGCGTTCCAATTCGTCCGAGAAGTATATCACCTCGCCGCGGGTCGCACCGCTGATAGAGGACCTTGTGCTCTGCCCCTGTGATGAACCGGGTGCTGGATAGGTCAAGCGTCCCGCCACTAAAGTCTTTGACACTTACGAACGGAACGCCGCTTTCGACATAATTTGGGGTCTTGTGAGCGCCATCCGTAATCTTGAATGCGACAGAGCCCAGATCCGTCATTGCCCAGCCGTACGGGAGAGGGAAAACCAATGGATCTTCTCGGTCGCGGGCCTTCACCTTCCGCAGCTTGATTTCTCCTGCCTTCACCAACCGCGCCTTCTCCGCCGCGATTCGCTTCAGCAACTCCGTTGCCGGTTCATCTGCCGGATCTTGCTCCACCAACTTTCCGCGGACGGCGAGGTCGAGCACGAAGCGGCGCAGGCGGGCGACGGCATCGGGAGCCTCGCCAATGCGGTCGTAGAGGGCCAGTAGGCGACCCGCGGAAAAACCGGCGTCACTCATCGGGCGAGGGCCTCGCTCAGGATAGCCTTCAACTGGTCGCGCAGGTTGACTACCTCGGCCTCGGCGGCGGTGAGTTCGGCGAGCAGGTGCTCGGGGTCGCCGTGATCCTCCTCCTCGGCGTGGGGATTCTTGATGTCGAGGTTGTAGCCGCGGGCCTTCACCTCCTCGGCCGTCACCTTCCACGCGCGCGGGCCCTCCTGGCGCCCTTTGCGCCTAGCGCCACCCCACCAGGTGGCGCAGTCGGCCAGGTGATCCAGCCGGATCGGCTTGGTCATGGAATAGGCCTTCTGTCCCTCTGGCACGCGGTGTTCCCAATACCAGGTTTCTTTCGTCGGCTCGCCCTTCTCGAAGAACAGCAGGTTGGTGCCGATGGAGGCATAGGGGCGGAACACCGAGTTCGGCAGGCGCACGATGGTGTGGAGGTTGCACTCCTCCATCAGGTGCTCCTTCAGCCGGGTCTTCACGCCCTCGCCGAAGAGCGAGCCGTCGGGCAGCACCACGGCCGCGCGGCCGCCGGGCTTCAGCAGCCGGATGATGAGGGCGAGGAAGAGGTCCGCCGTCTCCCGCGTGCGGAAGCGCTGCGGGAAGTTGGACTCGATGCCGTCCTCCTCCTTGCCGCCGAAGGGCGGATTGGTGACGACGATGTCGACCCGGTCCTTCTGCTCCCAGCCGATGTAGGGCCGCGCCAGGGTGTTGTCGTGGCGCACGAAGCTGGGGTCCACCACGTTGTGCAGCAGCATGTTGGTGACGCAGAGCATGTGCGGCAGCGGCTTTTTCTCGAAGGCTCGCAGGCCCGCCTGCATCGCCGTGTCGTCCTCCGGCCGCTTCACATAGCGGTCGCGCATGTGGCGCATGGCGCAGGTGAGGAAGCCGCCGGTGCCACAGGCGGGATCAAGCAGCGTCTCGCCCGGATGCGGGTCGATCTGCTGAACCATGAAGGAAGTGACGGCGCGCGGCGTGTAGTATTCGCCGGCGTTGCCGGCCGACTGCAGGTCGTTGAGAAGCTGCTCGTAGACGTCGCCGAAGTGCTGGCGCTCTTTCAGGTTGTTGAAGTCGATGTCGCTGATCTTGTTGGCCACCTGGCGCATCAGCTGACCCGACTTCATGTAGTTGTAGGCGTCGATGAAGACGTCATGGACCACGCGGGCCCGGTCCCCTGGCTTGTTGGTGAGGGGGAGGGTCTTCAGCGCGGGAAAGAGCTCGTCATTGATGAACCGCGTCAGATCCTCTCCGGTTGGGCCTTCCGGATCGGCCGCCCAGGTGCGCCACTGGAAACGCTTGGGGATCGGCGAGCGGTAGCCGGAGTGCATCAGCTCCAGCTCCTGATCCTGGTCATCGATAATCTTGAGAAAGAACATCCAGCACATCTGGCTGACGCGCTGCGCGTCGCCGTCGACGCCGACGTCCTTGCGCATGATGTCCTGGATGGATTTGACGATGGTACGGACGGACATGTTCAGCCTTTTTCTTTCTCAATCTTTTCTTTTATTTGGCCCGCGATCAGAAGCAATGGATCGCGATGCTCCGCGGGATAGAGGGCATTATCGGATGCGGGACGATAGTCCTTGCTTTTCCAAAACAGCCTTGGATTGAAGCGAAATTTTGCAAGAAGACGCCTGCCAAAGTCCATTTCATAGTAGGAATAATGTGCGTTCTGTTCATAGTCAGTGATCTCGGGGTATTCACCCAGCAGGTATCCCTCTTGGATATGTGGGCGAACTGCGGCAGGTGGGCAGGCACTCGAAAGGCGGATAATCTGAAGTCCGGACTCGGAGCTAGCCGTAACGGCGCCGCTGAGATTAGGCACGCCAAACACGAATACAAAGGCCGAGTCCGTCTCGTTGTCGTGGGACGCAAACGACGCGGCTATTCGCAATGACTGGGTAACGTCTAGAAGTGGGGTCGCGCACACCTCATAGTGTTGAAGGATCGTCCATCGGAGGATGCGGTGACGTTTCAGGCGTTCAAATCCAAGTAGCTTCTCTGCTGAATAGCGGACAACAAGCGCTTCTTCAGCCATTCGAAGCGTTTTGAATCGTTTTTCCAAGGTTGTTGGGCTTGGGACCTTCTTCCCTTCAAGCCTGAACAAGCTTGCTTTGAGAGAACTATTCTTTTTTGTGGTCAGATGGTCGCGTTTTTGGCCGCGAAACAACAAGACGTGGTCACGGTTGCGGAACTGCAATTCAGCGACTTTGTTTGCCAGTTGGAAGTACGTTCCGACCACGTGCCCAGGGCCACCTCGGATCGTATGATTAGATGCAGGGCGGGCAGCGCCAACGCCGTCATAATATGACCAGATCTTTTGGGTCCCTATTTTCTCCATTGATCAGGCGATTCCCTCATACAGCGCGTCATGCAACTCGTGGACAGCCCGCTCGAAGTGATCCTTACCGCCGAAGGCCCTAATCAGCTCGAGGGGCGTGCCCATGTTGGAGAAGGGTGTGATTTGCAACACCCGCGGGTCGTCCAGGTTGATGACGCCCTCGTCCTGGTACTTCTCCAGCATGGCGTCCAGCACGGCGCGGGCCTGCTCGCCGTACTTGGCAAAGACATTTCGCTTCTTCACGTTCTGGGCCCGCTCGCGGCGCGTCAGCGGCTTTGCGTCGAAGGCGACATGGCAGATGAGGTCGAAGGGATCGAGATCCTTGCCGACCTCCTCGGCCAGGGGATCGAGGGAGAGGCCTTCGGCCTCGAGTTCCTCGATGATGGCCTGCTTGCGCTCGGCGGCTTTCCAGCGCTTCAGAAAGTCGTCGAGGCTGGCAAAGCGCTTCCGCAGGGCCTTCTTGGTGAAGTCGCGCAGCGACTCGGTCACCAGCCGGCCGTGCTCGTCCAGGTACTCGACGCGCTCGGCGACGATGGTGGCGCTGACGCCGTCGACGTAGATCTTCCTCCTCGGCCCTGAGCCTTCCTGACCCAGGGTGTCGAGAGGGTCGACCAGGACGGTCTCCTCCGGCTCTGGCTCGTAGGAGCTCTCCGGCTCCTCCAGGCCGCCGGGCGCCGGCTCCTCCGGTTCCGGCGGCGTCATGGGGTCGTCCTCGCCCGGCTGATAGATCTGGACCGGCTCGCCGTCGAAGTCGGGGTCCGCGAAGTGGCTGGTGGCGCCGCGGAAATCGATCAGGGTGAAGTAGAACTTCCGCGTGTCTTCGTGGATGCGGGTGCCGCGCCCGACGATCTGCTTGAACTCGGTCATCGAGCCGACTTCCCGGTCGAGCACGATGAGCCGGCAGGTCTGGGCATCCACGCCGGTCGAGAGCAGGCGCGAGGTGGTGACCAGCACCGGATAGCGGGATTCTGGGTCGATGAAGTTATCCAGCTCCGCCTGGCCCTGGGGATCGCCGCCGGTGATGCGCATGACATAGCGGGAATTCTCTTCCACCAGGTGGGCGTTCTCGTTGATCAGCGCCTGGCGCATGCGGGCGGCGTGCTCCTGGTCGACGCAGAAGACGATGGTTTTCTGGTAGCGGTCGCCGCTTTCCTTCAGGAACTCGGTGACCTTGCGGGCGACCAGCCTGGTGCGCTCGTCCAGCACCAGGGTGCGGTCGAAGTCCTTGGTGTTGTAGATGCGGTCCTCGACCTCCTCGCCCTCGCGGTCGAGTTGGCCCATCTCGGGCCGGTAGCCCTCGATGTCGCGGTCGACGTGGACCTTGATCACCTTGTAGGGCGCCAGGAAGCCATCCTGAATGCCCTGCTTCAGGGAATAGGAGTAAACGGGCTCGCCGAAGTAGGCGATGTTCGAGACGTACTCCGTTTCTTTCGGCGTTGCGGTCAGGCCGATCTGTGTGGCGGCCGAGAAGTACGCGAGGATCTCCCGCCAGGCCGAGTCCTCGGCGGCGCTGCCGCGGTGGCACTCGTCGATGACGATCAGATCGAAGAAGTCCGGCGAGAATTCGCGGTAGAGCTTCTGGCGGTCCTCGGGGCCGGTGATCGCCTGATAGAGGCCCAGGTAGATCTCGTAGGCCGTGTCGATCCGACGCTTTTTGCCGACGGCGGTGGTGATGTCGATCGTACGGCCGTCGTCACGCTCGATGGTCTTGCCCTTGGTCGACAGCTTCGCCATGGCGGCACCGAAGGGGCGGAAGTCGTTCACCATAGTCTGGTCGACCAGCACGTTGCGGTCGGCCAGGAAGAGGATCCGCTTCTTGCGGCCGGCTTTCCACAGCCGCCAGATGATCTGAAAGGCCGTATAGGTCTTGCCGGTGCCGGTGGCCATCACCAGAAGGATGCGGTCCTGGCCCTTGGCGATGGCCTCGATCGCGGCGTTGATGGCATTGACCTGGTAGTAGCGCGGGCCCTTGCCGCCGCCGTCGTCGAAGTAGTCCTGCAGGACGATCTGTTCGGCTTCTGGCGTCAGGCCCTTCCAGCTGCGGTAGCGCGTCCAGAGCTCGGCCGGCGAGGGGAAGGCATCGAGGCCGAGGTTGGTCTCCCGCTGGGCGCTGGCGCCGGTGCGGTCGTGGAAGACGAAGCCGTCGCCGTTGGAGGAGAACACGAAGGGGATCTTCAGCGTCTCGGCATAGTCGAGCGCCTGTTGCATCCCGTCGCCGACGCTGTGGCTGTTGTCTTTGGCCTCGATCAGGGCGATCGGGATGTTTGGCTTGTAGTAGAGGATGTAGTCGGCCCGCTTGCCCTGGCCGCGGCTGACCAGCTTGCCGCGTACGATGATCCGGCCCTTGGTGAAGCTGACCTCCTCACGGATCTGCGACATCTCATCCCACCCCGCCTTGCGGAGGGCAGGGGTGATGAACTTGGTGCAGATGTCCCGCTCGCTGAAGGCGCGTTTGTGCATGGGCCGGCCGAGACTCCCTTATTGGTCCCGCGCACGGCCAGCGGCGGCGCGCTTCCAGAATACCACGGCGTTCATTCCTCTCCCCTCCGGGGCGTCTTAAACGACCCCAGGTGGAGAGCCTAGCAGGTTTAGCACAGATGTGGCGACGGGCGTATCACCCCAAATCCAGGCGCTGGGGAAGGCGCGAGGCTGGCCGAGGCGCTGGGCGACAAGCCGATCATGCTGATGGGCAACCACGGCGTCACCTGCAGCGTGGCGACGGTGGCCGAGGCCTTCAACCACCTCTACCACTTCGAGCGCGCGGCCAAGATTCTGATGCTGGCCTACGTCAGCGGCTAGTCGCTGAACGTGATGGGCAACAACCTGACGAAGAGGACCGCCGCCGGATGGCTGTAGTTGGTGAAAGTTGCTCCTTCCAATCCAGTCGGAATGGCCTCCGCTAGAGTTGAGGTCATAGATCGGGGAGCGGGACCAGCCCGTCCTGCCGAGCCAGAGGAAGCCATGGTTGCGCATGATGGGAGCTGCCGGAGGTGGTGATCAGATCGCTGCTTTTGCGCCGCCACAACCTGCAACCGAACGGTCAAGCTAGTGGTTCTGGATCATCGGTTGGCTGGGAAGCGCGCAAATCTGCAACAGCGTCCAGCATTCGCCTGATCATTACGGCGCCCTCCGGAGTTTGGTCCCAGATACGACGAAGGCTAGCGTTGGCTTTCGCCCATTCTGTATCGATGTTGGCCTCCTCGTCCAACTTGGGCGCCTTAACCTTCAATATTTTGCATACCTGCACGACGTTATTGCTAATGGTCTTGAAGTTTCCGGTGCAGATTCGGCCAACCTGACTCGGGTGGACGTTCGCCAGCCTGCCTATGTCGGCCTTGCTGAGGTTGCTCTTCGCATATTGGTCGGAAATTCTCTTCCGAAGAGCATTTAGTTGCTTGCGTGTCGGCTTCATGCAAATTAGCATGTCAAAAGGCATGCTAATTTGCAAGGAGGCATCAATGGATGAGGTCCGTTTCTACAGGGCAAGCGAGAAGCCGTTCGGTGCATTCAGCAATTTATATCGACGCGACGTCGTCTTCGAAGGTGAGGTGTTCGCAACCAGCGAGCATGCCTATCAGGCTGGCAAGGCGCGCAAGCCGGCAGTACGTAAATGGCTCATGGAGGCGCCGTCTCCATCGCTTCTCGCAATGGCGGCCCATGGGCTCTACTATTGGGACGTGGCCCCTGGTTGGTCGAAGACGAAGTTCGATCGTATGCGGGCTGTCTTGCGGGCCAAGTTCACCCAGCACCCGGACCTTCGCGATCTGCTCCTATCGACCGGTGACGCGAGGCTCGTGGAGACCGCGACCGTTGACAACGAGGTCAATCGTTTGTGGGGCGAGGTCAACGGAGTCGGCCGCAATATGCTTGGCGTACTGTTGATGGAACTGCGTGCGGAATTGCGCGACAACGCCAAGACAGTCTCGACTCAATTCGAGGCTGCCGAGTAACGGACGGTTAATAACTTGAAGAGTGGTTGCTCAGGATCCCGCGGACGTATTCGGCGCCCCGCTTCTTGAAGAGACCCCGGGCTCCCGTATAGGCGCAATTCTCGGCCGCGAGACGCTGCCCGGCGACGATACCTTCGAGAAGGTCAGTCGCTTTGAGGCGGCTCGTACAAAAGCTGTTGCCGAGCATCCAGTCTATCACACCGACGCTCACCATATCACCTGATCCACAGGTATCTAAGACTTGGGGGGCGTCGATTGCCTCACACCAGATCGTCTCACCGCCGCCGCGGACCTCGAGACCAGCGGCCCCGTAGGTGACGATGCTGACGCAATCGGTTAGGTGATCCCCTAAGCGCTCCCCCAACCGATCTTCCGAATACTTGAGGATGGTCGCGAGCCGCAACGCCTCCTCGAAGAGCCCATCTTCTTTGATATCGGACGGCTCAAAGAATATTACTGCGTCTGCGGCGCTTGCCGTTCTCATGGCTTGGAGGATGCTGTCGGAGAGACGGTCGGTATAGAACACAGTACAGCGCGTGAGCATCGACAAGGCAGATGTCAGTTCGGTCTCGCTGATAGGCTGATAGCGCGGCAGTTCCTCGCGCGTCTCTGGGCATACGAAGCTAAAGTGATGCTGGCCCAACGCTGTGTTCAGTTCTTGTGCCAGCACGGGGGAGCGCAGATCGGCACGCCGAGTGATGTATTGAGTTGTCGCTCCGGCCTGAAGGAACTCGTCGATCAACCTCACGCCGGCGTCATCATTTCCCAATGCCAGTACGGGCACGACATGACGGTGAAGCATCGCCAGCGAGACCAGCACGTTCCCGCATGATCCGCCGAGCGCTTCGTCGGCAAGATCACCATCGGCATAGACGCGGTCGAGCACAGTGAGTCCGGTGCCGGCGACGTCAATACGATGGCTGGAACGGTAGCTTGAGCCGCGCATGTTCACCTTATATACTCATTCGTTGTCATCTGTCGAGACCAAGCGATGCGACATTGAGACGAATCTTTCCATCTCGCGATAGCAGAGCGCGCAGGATTCTGAGAAGGGCTTCTGGTCCCACGGGGCCAGCGCCAAACAGGGACCAGCACCCGTTCGCCGCGCCGCAGACGTCTCCGACACTGATTCCGAACCGATGAGAGAGAAGCGCGTGATCATTGCCCGGTCGTGAGCCGCTGTCGCCGAAACAGAGCACCTCGACCCCGCCGGGCAACGCAGCTTTTAGGGCCTCGACAACGACGAGCTTGCATGACGCTGTGGGGATGATGTCGTAGCTGTGGCTCGACCCCACGACTCGAACCCGGCCGTCGGCAAACGGCGCGCAGTCCTTGAGATCGACTGGAAACCGGTAGGGATGGCGCAGCTTGTCCATGTCGACCGTAATTTGGACTTCGCGGTGTTTGAATTCGCATCGGTGGAAGAGGTCGCCGCGTCGGTCGAGCCAGGCTGCGGTTTCGGTGATTGCCGGATCCGCCGCTGGGTGGTCATGATCGATATTTACGTCAGCCGTGCGGAGGTGCCCCCCGTTGTAGTAGCCGATCAGTATGGAGCGCAGCATGTCGGCGGGCAGGACCTTCCTGAGATCCTCCCCGGCCGATCCCCCGCGGCCGGTCGCGAAGCCGATCTTCAGGCCCGCGCGGTGGAGTCTCACCAGTTCGTCCACGATCTCCTTGTCCGGCACCGACCAGCGGCCGGCCGTGGTCACGATGGTTCCATCGTAGTCGAAGACAGCACCGCCAATCTCGGCATTGGCCAGCGCCTCGAGTCGATCACGTGCGATCAGGTTGAGGGGATCATCCGCTGGGTCATGGGTGTCCGACTTAGCGATAGCTGCACGCTTGTGCCGCACTTGCGGCGGCATCGCTTCCGCGAGCTTGGCCAACGAGCGGTCGTCGTAGATCGATCGTCCGAATCCGCCGAACCCTGGCTTTCCCGGATCAATGCCGAGAACGGTTCCCATGGCTTCGATCATGCCAAGCCCGTCAATCATAGCGAGCGCATTGTCGAGGCGGCCACAGGACGTCAGGTTGAACTCCATACTGCGGAGTGAAGCCGGCAAAGCCGCCTTGATCGCTGTCCAAGTCGCGTGGGTATCGGCGCCCGTCAGCGCGAGAATCAGCGTCGCGTTCAGGCGATGATACAGCCAACCGTGGCGGCCGTGCGCCAGGTTGCGGAAGTCAGTGGTCTGCACATGACAGAGCGACGCCTCCCAAATCGAAGTGTCGAGCAGCACGGACATCGGCTTGAGAAGAGGGTCGCCGGCAACAATCACCGTGTCGGTTCGCCTGAGCGTCGCCAGCTCGGCAATGCGTGACGCCCGGATTTCATGATCGCGCATGTCGGTAAGGCGCGAAATAAGAGCGTTGAGCAACCCTGCGGTGCTTCTCGGATCCCTTGAAACCACGTTGCAGGCGAAAAGGATGGCAATAACCGATGAGAGGAGGGAATGGGTGGCGAGATAGCCGTCCTTCAGGTCCGCGACGGGCACCGCGTGGACGGTCCCGCCTCCCCGCTCGACGATGCTCGCGGCCGACCCATCCGGATTGCGGGTGACCAAGTGCAGTCGTCTTGCGTTCCGATCCAATGTAGCCCGCGAGGCGGCTGCCGCATCGGGATTGTTACCGCCGGCACTGAAAAGCCAGACGTCGCTCTCGGTGAGTTCGTGTTGGTCGAGTACCGCCTGCATCGGGGTCTGTACGGTCGTCGGTCCGAGACCGAGCGAATCGCGGCAGCGTGCGAAGTATTCGGCCGTGATCGCCGAACCTCCGGATCCAATCGCCAGCGCATGTCGCCGTGCGCCTTGCGCGATACCGCCGGCGAGGGATCCCGCATCGTAGCCGTCGAGCAGATCGAGCGTGGCGGGAAGTGTGTCCAGTTTCCCGCTGAAGATTGGGGTCGTCAATCCGGGAGCTCCATTTCGTCGTAGCTGGCGTATAGTGGCCCGGAAAGGATCAGGTGAACGCACATGTCAGGTAGGCCGTCAGGGCTTGGCTCGGGATTGTCGAACAGGTAACTCTCGGTCTCGAGGTACTGCACGGCCATGTCGTGCTCGATGGCAGCCATCAGTGCCCCTGCGGCGAGCACTTTGCTCCCAACTGGCGAAAGCACCATGCGGGGTTCGTAGGTGCCTTTCATGGTTCTATCGAAGCGGGTCTTAAGGGTCGAGAGAGTACGATAGCAGTCGAGTGGATTCCGCTCGGAGGCATAAACGACATCGCGTGGGTCGACCTCCCATTCGTCGACCAGTTCAGTGCGAAACTCTGCGAGCAGATCGTCGGCACGCCGGGGATCGCGAGCGGGAAAGGGGAGGAGCGGGCAAATCTTGTAGCGCCGCTGAATCGCTGCCCCGATCTGCGTCAACGCCAGGGCACGACCGCGCGCGAGCTGAGGGATCCAGACCTGGGCTAGCCCTTGGCCTTCGGCCTCGATCGGCGGGGAGAAACCCTTGACCGTTCCGGCGCGGCTCGACGGCACGCTCGAGATCCTGTCGTCCATCTCGGGGTTCGAAACGATCATGAGGTGGAAGGCGCGATTGGTGACCGCTTCACAGTCCTCGAGCAGCATCCGCGCCGCAGGAAAACCGATGCCGATGGAGAGGGCGCTTAAGTCGAGAATGACGTCGGTCACCTCGTCCGCGACGGGATGTTGACCGAGCAACGAGACGATGCGCGAACCGCCGACCGGCGCTCCGTCGTCCGCGAAGACGTCGACATTGAAAACCGTGCAGTCAGGAACGATCTCCTTCAGGGCCGTCTCGTTCTTGTCGGCCTGCGAGATCAGCGCTTCGGAGGCGCCCGGCCGCTCCTCGCGGATGAACACGGCTGATAGTCGATCGTCGAGCGTGTCAGCGAGCATCTGCGAAATGCGTCGCGACCTGGGATCGAAGCCGGCGGCCGCGACGAGCAGGACTCGACGTGCCGTGTCGGCGAAATATTCGGCCACGAACGTCTCGACCGCACCATCGAAATTGGTGATGCAGTTCTCCCAGTGCCTACGCATTGGCCAGCCCCGTGATTTTGCGCAGGTAGTCGATCTTCTGGGGTAAAAAGCCACCCCTATTGAAGGTCAGGCCGTAGACGAGGCCAACCGTCCCGGTGAGTTCGATGAGGGCCCAGAGCTTGCTGCCCTGTCCGTAGTTGCGTTCGATGGTGATGGCGCCGTTCGCGATTGCGTACTTGAGAATAGCTCCGAGCTCATCGTCGAACGACAGATTCTCCATCTCCTCTTCGAGGATCGCGATCGCGTTGGCACCAGCCCCGAGGGGGGCGTTGGACAGCAGGGATTCGGCCCGGCAATCATTGCCGATGGTGTCGACCATTTCTCGTACGCGCTGCGCGTGGGGGAAGGCCCACTCATCCATGATCGTTTTGGCTTTGTCGATCAGGATCGATTGCTGCTCGCGCGCGGGCAGAGCGAGGGGGTTGTTGCGGATCGCCCTGGTCTCGACGTTCGCGACGAGGGCGCCTGCGAGCTGCAGGAAGACCTCGGCATTCTCGTTGCTCGCGTCGCAGATGTCGTCGACGCCGTAGTGTAGCGGACGCCCGTACTCGTGATGCAGATGCAGACGAGCGCCGTGGGCGACGTCGGCATCCGCTTTGAGCGGCGTCTTGGGATCCGGGTCGATCTCTTCGAACAGCGAGGGCGTCGAGCGGGCGATGCGGACGGCGTAGCGATGCAGCAGAATGCGCTTCATTGCGAGGGCCACTTCGGGGCCGTCGTCATACGACTTCGTACGGTTTACGAAGTCGTCTACGATGTTGTCGATCTCCTTGCGCCGGGTCGGTCCGATCTTCAGTCGTTCTTGATCCTTGGCAACCCTGACTTCGAGGTCTTTTAGCTGGCCAGGGCTCAACTTGGGGGGCTCGCTCGGAATGAGGCGGTCGATATCGGTCGCATTGCGATTCCGCAGGCCCTCGACCATTGGCAGGTATCGCTTAGCCATGTCGCGCGCCAGGGTCCGGAACTGGCGCCGGGAAGCATCCTTCTTCGCGTCGCCCTGCATGCGGATGTCAACGAAGTCGCGACCCGTAGCGCGATTGTGTGTTGGCTGGCTGCCATGGGACCGCATGACTGCGCCGGGGCTGAGCGCGTCGAGCCGCATCATCATCCAGCGGCCAAACTTCATCTCCCGGTGCGACAGCATACCGAACATGGCCTCCAGCTGGTCGTGATGAAGCGCGTGCACGTCGTCGAGCATGACGAGTGGGCTCATTTCGATCGTCTCACCGTTCCATTCGATGCGAATCCGACTGATGGCGTCAAACGGCGCGTAGGGCGCAGTAGCGTCGACCGGGAGGTCTTCGAGCTTCGGCGCCCGGAGTCCAGCGCCGACCGAATAGATGGCGCGCTGAACGGCCAATGCACGGTCGCGGATGCCAATGGCCGATAGCCCGCCGATCTGCTCTAGATGGGCTTCGTAGTTGGCGCGGGGAATGAACCCTATCGCGTCGATTTCGCGCGTCCTATTCGCAGTGAGGTTGCGGATCAGGCCCAGCATGGCACGGGCCTGGACGAGCCAGAAGGCGAGTTTCGTCTTAACGATGGGCTCGTAGGGAAGCTCCCAGAAGTCTCGGTATTCGGATTCCATCGGCACGCGTACGGCGGCGACGTTTGGTTTTCCGCCCTTGAGGAATCCGGCCTGCGCGAGCGCGTCTGCCAAAGTCCGGTTGGTCGGATTTGTCTCGTCCTTGAGGATGGTCTCGACCATCCGGAATTCGGCCAAGGTGGCGAGCATCGTTTTGCCGCTTCCGGGCGCGCCGATGATGCGGACCGGCACCTCGAACATGTCGTCCTTGTTCCGACTGGTAGCCAGGAAGGTAGTGAGCGGCGCCGGACTGACGATCGAGAGGAAGGTTTCATCTTCGCGAACGTATTCGGTCGCACGGCGGAGGAAGGGATTAGCCATAGCGGTCAACCGTGCCTGTCGCGGCGGAAGAAGAGGGGGTGCATCGGCTTGCCGAGCTTGCCGTTGGTCTCCGCCCACAGGAGTGGAATGGAGTTGTTTGGCGTGTTGTGCTCAAGAATCAGGGGTAGCGCGCAATCCGCGTAGCCGTACTTCATATCGGTCTGGCCTGCCTTCCTGCAGTGCTTCTCGAGCCGCTTGAACAGATCGTCGTCGTAGTGGCGCCCGCACAGATCCACGATCGGACCGTCGGCAGGGCGCGTGAGCGTAGCGGCCCTCGTCGTCTTGTCGATCGTGGCGACCCTGAGGTCGCTGGGGAGCAGCATGCCCTCGGTGATGAGCCAGGCCCCGAAGCTCATATTCTGTAGCCTCTCATTTGCCTCGGCGACACGCTCGTCAAGGGCGTCATGGGCCTGGCTGGTCGACGTGTAGTGATGGATGTGCAGCGTGTAGGCGTCGGCTAAAGGAAAATCCTCTGCCTTTTTGTTGAACCGCACCTTGGCCTCCTGAACGATCTTCTCGAACTTGTAGAGTTTGCCCTCCGGCTTGTTGTCGGGGAAGCGGATGAACGTTGTGCCCGAGGCGGTGAAGTCGTCTATCAGGTAGACGTCATCGAAGCGGGCGTCAGCGCCCAGCTCGTCCTTCAGATCGCCGGCGAGGCTCTTCCACTTTTCGTCGTCGACGTTCATCATCGGGATGACCTGCTCCTGCGACAGGCGTCCGGCATTCGCCCGGCGTAGCACGTCGATCCGACTTCCGTCGCTCAGGCCAACAAAGAGGCACCGACGCAGGCGCCGCTTGAAAGCGGTGGCGCCCTGGCTCGTCTTCCACACCTCATAGGGCTTGATGCCCAGCTCGCTTGCGACCGACTTGCGGAGATAGGGCGTGACGGTTTCAGGTATGAAAGCCTCGATTACACGCTGCATCTCGAGCGTCGATATGTAGACCAGACGCTCCTTGACGAAGGCGTAGGCGACGGCGCGGTCAGCCTCGTCGAATTGACGCAGCCAGGACACCAGGCTTTCGAGGAACCGGACGCCGGCCCGGAAATCGGAGTAGCCATCATACTTCATCGTGGAGATGAGCCGTAGCCACGCATACTCCCTGGTGGCCACCTCGTTGTCCCATTTCATCACGTCCGCCACGAGGTTCAGCGCAAGCGTGTTAATCATCGAATCAGTATCCCCCGAGGCCAAGCAACAGATGGTGGTCGACCCATTCGCGATAGGTTTGACCTACCGCATGTATCTGGCAGTTGTAGGGACGAGAACCGCTTCCGCCGAACCGATCCATGTTCATTTTGAGAGCATGGATGTCCGCTTCCAAAGCGCGCCGGTCTAAAACAAACGGCCGATGCCCTTTTTCAACCTTGATGCAGGATCAAAACGTCCAGCACTCTCGATAGATGGCGAAGGGTGCGCTCCTCGAAAACGCCGAAATTTGCCAATGAAATCAATAACGAATTTTTTGAGGCGGCACAATTGGCGGTAGTCGTTGAGGGTGTATTTCTTTACACGAGCAATTTCAACATGTTAGCCGCAGTGGGAATTATCGAGTGGGTATGGTTTGACGCCACATCACGGTGTCGGGAAAAGGCGACGCCTCCTCCCCTGAAGGGATATCCAGGGTAGCGAGAGTTGGTGGATCTCGCAATCTCAGGCGCCCTGCGTATAGGCCGCGTCGGCGCGGGCCCTTTAGCGTGCCTAGCTGGGAGCCAGAGAACAAAAAACCTTGACTTTTCAATGATATTCTACTATAAATAGAATATGAGCTTCGGAGATGGGTGTGGGTGTAAATCCCACCGCTTGGTTCGTTGTGCTCGCCTCACTTCTAACTCTCGCCCGTATGTGGCTTGAAACCCGAAAGGAGGCTCGCATGAAAGCAACGAAATCCCGCCGCAAGGCACAAGTGAAATCCAGCTTTAAATACCTGAAGTCAGTCAGTATCGCATTTGTTGAAACCGCATGGGCGATCATGACGAGCTTCGCGGCTGGGTTTGTGACCCACTCCATCTATGCGAAAGGCGCTCCTCATAAGAGTTGAGCGCCTTTCTATTTTTCGGCATCAGCAGCCAGCGAACATCCTCCTGGGGCTTTTCGTGCATTTTAGTGCGGAACGATGATTCAGAACGACGCAAGTAATTGAGGCGATTTCAATGGGGTAAACGGTGCCGCCGGAGTGAATTACCCCCGGCCTCACCCTTATCATGGATGTGGGAGGGGGACGGTCAGCTCCCAGTGCCCACTTCTGTCACCCATGGCACGCCATAAAAATCAAAAAATTAGCAAGCCTCCGCCCTAAAGCGTCGAATGCCCGTCGAATAAGCGGGGGCGAACATCAGCGGACAAAGAAAAGGCCCCGCAGCCTTTCAGCCAGCGGGGCTATTTTGGCTTGCCTTGCCGGGCGATATCGACCCAGGAAGGCTATGCCTAAATGACCGGGATTAATGGTCCGGCTTGTCCACAGAAACGGTGCCGGGGCCACCAGTGCCGTCAACGTCTGCACCCTTCGTATCAATCTGTCCCGAGGGCGACGCAGGCCCGCCACCAGTGCTGACGCTGCCCGACCCCTCAACACCAGAGCGGGGGTCAGCTGGAATGTCAGCCGCAAACGCCGGGGCGGCCACGAATGCAACAAGCGAGGCACAAAGCAGAAGCATTCTGGTCATGTAACTGAGCCTTCCTGTTAGTGATAGCTTCTAGACCCCGTCTAAACGTAACAAACATCATTCGTGGAATGTAGTTAACGAATATGGTTAACGGGGTTTTTTGGGTGGTGATAAGCAAAAGCCTCACCCCCGAAGCAGCAGGCCCTTGCTATGCCCCCCTCGCTCCGACGTCTCTCCGACCTCAGCCCCCATAACTACGTCGCCGTGTACTGCGGCAACTGGCGTTGTCCCAAGCACTCGGCGGCGACGATACTCGACATTGAGGTCACCATCGCACGCTACGGCGACCTTCCGCTGCTAGATCTGGGTGCGCGCTTCCGCTGCCAAGCCTGCGGTCACCGGCCGGCGGAGATCCGCATCGGCTGGGGTCTGCCGGAGGATCAGGCACGAAGCTGGGTCAATGTGTCGGAAGGTTAGTTGATCGCGGTCCCGGTTGGCTGCTCGGCCCGCTGCAGCTCCTGCACCGCCGCGAGAATCCGCTTCCATATCCGCTGGCCTGCATGGTCGCCCTTCTTGAGCAAGGCGTCGGCGCGGCAGGCGCCGCCACCTTAGCTCATCAACTGTCAGTATTTCTTACAGCCATCGCTGTTCGCGGCATAGAATTCCTATTAAGTCATTGATGCTCCATGCTGGCACAGGAATTGCGTATTAAGGAAGATTACAACTTAAGGAATCTGACTTCGGGGCAAGGGGGAAGCATCATGAAGCGGTTCTTGAGCCAACTCGTTGCGGTCTGCGTGGTCAGTCTGCTGCCCTCGGGGGCCTTTGCGGGGGTCATCTACGACCAGAGCATCGATCTGACGGTTAACGCAGTAGCAAGCGACTTCGATCATCCGAACCAAGCTACCGACGACTTCCAACTGCAAGCCGGTGCTAACACCATCACCGACGTTCATTGGTGGGGTGCCTATGCCTTTACCAATACCGCCCCAGAAACCGACGATTTCACTATTCGCTTCTACAGCGACGCCGGCGGATCTCCGGCGCTCGATCCGCTGTTCGAATTCTCAGTCGGGGACGTCGGCCGCGTCGATACGGGTACAGATGTGAGTGGGTTTGATGTCTACGCCTACTCGGCTGACGTCGCCGCGCTGACGCTTTTGGCCGACACGACCTACTGGTTGTCCATCGTGAACGATACGTCCACGGACATCGATGACAATTGGTACTGGTCGTGGGAGTCCAGCGGGAACGGACCCATACGATCTGTAGACGGCGACCCATGGGCCTTTCCCGTCGCCCAACTGGGCTTCCAACTGACAAATGATGCCTTGGCGGTGCCCGAGCCGGCGTCCCTCGGCCTCTTCGGCGTCGGTCTGGCAGGGCTGGGGGCGCTGGGCTGGAGACGGCGGAAGTCGCGGCAGAGCGTGAGCGCGAATCTCTAAGAAGAAGAGTTTCACCACCGTGAAGCAGCCGGGCCACGTTCGCAGGAGTCGGGCCGCTCAGTCCGGTTCTGCGCGCCGCCGAGCTATGGCCTCGTCGGCCTGGGCCAGACAATACTTCACCGTGGGCGCCGGTCAGCAGCCAGAGTACGCGCCAAGGGTATAGCTGTCCGAAGTGAGGTCTTCCGGGGCGATGCCCTGCAGCACGGCAATAAGATTGTTGTCGCTGTCCAGAATGCCGGTGCTGACCGGCCCGACCTTGGAAATCAGGATCGTGTTGAACTCGCCCTCTGAGAAGATGCCGTCGAGGAACAGTTCGTCTTCGCGCAGGGTGAAGTCATCGATGATCACGGTCTCCTGGCCTTTGCTCACCACGAAGGTGTCTGTGCCCGCATCGCCCCTGACATGGAAAGCATCTTCGATATCCAGGTCCTTGCTGGCCTCGGAGAAGACGACCAGAGTGTCGTTGCCGTCGCCGCCGCGGGCCAGGCCGGGATCGTAATCGGCCGAGGTCGAGATGTTCTCGAAGCCAAAGCCGAGAAAAATGGTATCGTTGCCGGCCCCACCGTCGACCAGAATGTCGAATTCGACCTGGCCGGTGAGCGTCACCTCGATGCCGAAGGTGTCGCTGCCGTCCTCGCCGAAGAGCAGTACCGTGCCCAGTTTCCTGCCGATGACGCCGGTGGTGTCGTCTTCAATAGCAGCGACGATCTCGAAGTTGTCGTCGCCGCCGCCACCGTGGATTTCGGCATCGACCGGGGGCACCTCGTTTTCGCCGGTCAGCTGGAAGATCCAGGATATCGAGTCGGTGCCGTCTCCCGTGTCGACATCGGTGTTGCGGAGAACCACGTTGTTCAGCTTGACGCTGTCGTCGCCGGCGCCGGTCGAGATGTTGCCGTTCAGCATACCGATCGAGTCGATGAACTGGCCGGTGGAAGCTCTGACGTCGACCTCGTCATTGCCGTCACCGGCGGAAAGCCGCAGCGGGCCCAGGGTCATCGGGCCGGTCGCTGTCGGGTCGTTACCGACCAGGTCGAAAATCAGGCAATCGTTGCCGGCGCCGAGATCGACGTCCATGACACCGCCGGTGGGGACTGATGAGAGCAGGACGGGCTTCATGTCTATCGTCAGATTGACTGTGTCATCGTCATCGCCAGCGTCGATGACGAAGTGTCCTGCCGCCGCCGGATCGTTGAACGAGCCGGGAGCTGGCAGGAGAACCAGCAAATCAATGAAGTCGCGGCCGGCGCCGCCAGAGACGGTGGCCGAACCGTACGCAAAAAAAGTGGCGTCGAAATCGAAGTAGTCGTCACCGTTGCCGCCGTCCGCGACGAAGCTGCCGTGGATCGCGACGCTTCCTTCAAGGGTGTCGCTGCCTTCGCCTCCGAGAAGCGAGTCCTTGCCGTTGCCCGGTTCGACGGCGGTGTTGTCGAAGAGTACCCGGTCGTCGCCGGCGCCGAGGTCGAGGAAGAAGCTGCCCCGGTTCGCGATGGCGGCAACGACCGTGTCGTCACCTTCCAGCATGTCGATAAAGAGGGACCCGCTGTCGTCCTCGGTCAGGATGACCTCCTGGAAGTCATCCCCACCAGTGCCGAAGACGAAGGGCCAGGGCAGAACGAAATAAGGCGCTGGCTCCATGGCGACGCACTCCCCTGCTGACACTCGCATGGGGCCCGGTCGATCCTCGCGCGCCTTCCATGGGCGGCCGGTCCGGCATGGCCCTCCCAAGCCCCTTGGTGCGAATCACTATACGCAAGGTGCTTATGAGGGACTATGTCCCCCGTGTAGTGAGTCCGCTACGGACTGCAACCGCCGGATGTCAAGAAAAGCGGAAAGTGTCCGGCCAAGGCCCTCTGTCATGGGGATGAGGGGCCAGCTACGCTGCGGTTGCAGCGTAGCGCCAGGGCAAGCAGTTCGTCGAGGCGGTTGATCTTGTGGTCGGCGATGTGGGCGAGGACGTGGGTCAACCAGGCCCGCGGATCGACGCCGTTGAGCCTGGCCGTCTCGATGAGCGTATAGGCGATGGCGGCCGACTTGCCGCCGCCCTCTGATCCGGCAAAGAGATATTTTCTTCCGGCCCAAGGCCACCGGCTCTATGGCGCGCTCGGCAGCATTGTTGTCGATCTCCAGGACGCCATGATCGAAGTAAGGGCGCAGCTTCTTCATCCGCGATAGCGCATAGCGGATCGCCTTGGCGAGCTCGGACTTGCCGGAGATCTTTGCCAACTGGGCCTGCAGCCAGGCTTCCAAGTCGTCGAGGATCGGCTTGGCTTCGGCTTGGCGCAGCCGGGCCACGTTCGCAGGAGTCGGGCCGCTCAGTCCGGTTCTGCGCACTGCCGCGCAATGGCCTCGTCGGCCTGGGCCAGACAATACTTCACCGCCTCGTCGTCCTGCTCCAGCGTCAGCAGGTTGCGCCGGAAGGCCTCCCACTCGGAGAGCGGCGCGAAGGGCGTCGGGCTGTCGATCATGTAGCGCTGGTCTGTCATCTCAGATTCATTCTACCACAGAGGCAGAAAAAGCCCCGTCAGCGAAGCAGCGCGCCTCAGTGCTTGGTGGCACCCGCAGGCTGCTCGGCCCGCTGCAGCTCCTGCACCGCCACCAGGATCCGTTTCCATATCCGCTGGCCTGCATGGTCGCCCTTCTTGAGCAAGGCGTCGGCGCGGGAGGCGCCGCCACCTTAGCTCATCAACTGTCAGTATTTCTTACAGCCATCGCTGTACGCGGCATAGAATTCCTCTTAAGTCATTGATGCTCCATGCTGGCACAGGAATTGCTGGTCAATGACTTTGATAAATCTAAGGTTGGTGCAAGGGGAACGCATCATGAGGCGGAACACATCATGAGGCGGAACACATCATGAGGCGGAACACATCATGAGGCGGAACATAGGGCAACTCGTCGCGGTCTGCATGGTCAGCCTGCTGCCGTCGGGAGCCTTCGCGGGGGTTATCTACGACCAGAGCATCGATCTGACGTACGACGGACGACTAAGCGACTACGATATTCCGCAGCAAATTGCCGACGACTTCCAATTGCAGCCTGGTGCCGCCACCATCACCGACATTCATTGGTGGGGCGTCTATGCCGACGACAACACTGCCACGGAACCCGACGACTTCACAATTCGCTTCTACATCGACGCCGGCGGATCTCCGGCGCTCGATCCGCTTTTCGAGTTCGCGGTCGGGGACGTCGGTCGCGTCGATTCGGGTATTGATTCGGGCGATTTCGATGTCTACGCCTACTGGGTTGACATCGCGGCGCTGACGCTGGCAGCCGACACGACCTTCTGGTTGTCCATCGTGAACGATACCACCGCCGACAGCGGCGATGACTGGTTCTGGTCGTTTGTGCTCGGCGGGAACGGATACTCACGAGGTGCAGACGGCAGCACATGGATATCTCGCACCGACCAACTGGGTTTCCAACTGACAAATGATGCCGTGGCGGTGCCCGAACCGGCGTCCCTTACCCTCTTCGGCGTGGGTCTGGGAGGGCTGGGGGCGCTGGGCTGGAGACGGCGGAAGTCGCGGCAGAGCGTGAGCGCGAATCTCTAAGAGGAAGAGTTCCACCACCGTGAAGCAGCCGGGCCATGTTCGCAGGAGTCGGGCCGCTCAGTCCGGTTCCGCGCGCCGCCGCGCAATGGCCGCGTCGGCCTGGGCCAGCGAGTATTTCACCGTCCCATCCTCCTGATCGAGCTTGAGCATCTCGCGCCGGAAGGCCTCCCACTCGGAAAGCGGCGCAAAGGGCGTCGGGGCGTCGATCATGTAGCGTTGATCTGTGATTTCAGATCAAGCTAGCCAGGTTTGAAAAATTGCATAGGACCTGGATCAAGGTTGGGGGCAGGACCAAGACTGCGGGAGTCTAAACTAATGAATGGTACCAAACCCGAGGGCAGGTCAGAATATTGGAAGGTAGGAAAGAGGCCCTTTCACGGCGGAAACAGGGGTTCGACTTACCTAGGGGACGACACTCTCGCTCAGAAGCGGGCACCAAGCCCTCTAGGCCAAGCCTCCCGGTGCGTGGCAGCCTCTCAATGCTGGAAAACCGGGCCGAGAACGCGCACTTCCCCCTCTGTCGCCACAGTCTCGCTCACAAAGAGTTGCAGGTAGGCCCTGCTGAGTTTGGGGTCACCGGTCAAGAGCCTCTCACCGAGCTTCCGCCCACCAGACTCAGGACTATCGAGTTTTCACGATTTCCCGTCATTGCTTGCCAGCAGCCGAGCCATCTCCTCAAGGCCGACCGCCTCGAAATCCGTGGCGATGGGATAGCCCTCGTCACCTTTATGGCCGGCGACTGAATGTTTCGCCTCGGCGTGCCATGCCGCCGAGTAGCCTGCTGATCGTAACCGCGCTATATTTGACAGGGGAGGGAGGCGACGGCAAACCTCGGTCGGTCGCAATGCCGGGCAAAAGGTGAAGGCATGACGGGATCACACCAGACGCCCGGGATGCAGCTTGTGGATGCTTGGGTCATCGCCTATGCCCGCTGGGTGATCCGCTGGCGCTGGGCGGTGCTGCTGGCCTGTGTGCTGGCGGCCGTCGCCCTGGCCGGCGGCGGGCGCTTCCTCGGCTTTTCCACCGATTACCGGGTCTTCTTCAGCGAAGACAACCCGCAGCTTCGCGCCTTCGAATCCCTGCAGCAGGTCTATACCAAGGATGACAACATCCTGATCGTCCTGCAGCCGGCCGAGGGCGACGTCTTCACGCCCAAGACCCTGGCCGCGCTGCGCCAGCTGACCGAGGCGTCCTGGCAGCTGCCTTTCTCGCGGCGGGTCGATTCCCTGACCAACTTCCAGCACAGCTACGCCGAGGGCGACGACCTGACCGTCGAGGACCTGGTGCCCGCCCGGCTGGTGGAGGCGGGCGCCGCGCTGACGCCGGAGCGCCTGGAGGCGATCCGCGCCGTGGCGCTGGCGGAGCCCCTGCTGCGCGACCGCATCGTCGCCCCGGACGGCCGGACGACGGGGGTCAACGTCACGCTCACTCTGCCGGGCGAAAGCGAGGACGAGGTTCTTGAGGCCATGGCCGCGACCCGCGAGCTGGTCGCCGCCTTCGAGGCCGACCACCCGGAAATCAAGGTGGCGGTGACCGGCCTGGTGGCGCTTGATGCGGCTTTCAGCGAAGCCAGCCTTGCGGATCTCAAGACTCTCGTCCCCGCCATGTACGGGATCATCATCGCCGGCCTGCTGATCTTCCTGCGCTCTCTCGCCGGCACCGTCGCCACGCTGCTGGTCGTCGGCCTCTCCGCGGCCAGCGCCATGGGCCTGGCCGGCTGGCTCGGCATTCTCCTCACGCCACCCTCGGCGATCGCACCGACCATCATCCTCACCCTGGCGGTGGCTGACTCCATCCACCTGCTGGTCACCCTGCTGCACGCCATGGGCCAGGGCGCCGACAAGCGGGCGGCCATCGTCGAGAGCCTACGCGTCAACTTCAGCCCGGTCTTTCTGACCTCGCTGACCACGGCCATCGGCTTCCTCAGCCTCAACTTCTCCGACGCCCCGCCGTTCCGCGACCTGGGCAACATGACCGCCATGGGCGTGACCGCGGCCTGGATCTATTCGGCGACCTTCCTGCCGGCCTTTCTCGCCGTCGTGCCGCTGAAGGCACGGCAGCGGCCGGCGGAGGGACGAAATGATGCCATGGAACGGCTCGGCGAATTCGTACTGTTCCACCGCCGGAAATTGCTCTGGATCATGCTCGCCCTGGTCGTCGGGCTAGGCGCCTGGATCCCGCGCATCGAGTTGAACGATCAGTTCGTGAACTACTTCGAGCCTTCGATCCCCTTCCGCGTCGACACCGATTTCGCCATGGAGAACCTCTCCGGTATCTATCAGTTGGAGTTCTCACTGCCGGCGGCGGAGACCGGCGGCATCAGCGAGCCGGATTACCTGCAGAAGGTCGATGCCTTCTCGGCCTGGCTGCGGGCGCGCCCGGAAGTGGTCCACGTGCAGAGCATTACCGACATCTTCCGGCGACTGAACAAGAACATGCACGGCGACGAAGAGGCCTGGTACCGCCTGCCCGAGGAGCGCGAGCTGGCGGCCCAGTACCTGCTGCTCTTCGAGATGTCGCTGCCCTACGGCCTGGACCTCAACAACCAGATCAACGTCGACAAGTCGTCGCTGCGTGTCATCGCCACCCTGAGGAACATCACCACACGGCAGGCGCGCCAGCTGAAGGTTGCAGCGGAAGGCTGGCTGGCCACCAACATGCCGGCCTCGGCCAGCGAGCCCACCGGCCCCTTCGTCATGTTCGCCTACATCTCGGAACGCAACATCCAGTCCATGCTGTTCGGCACCGGCCTGGCCCTGGTGCTGATCTCGCTGTCGCTGATCCTCGCCCTGCGCAGCCTCAAGGTCGGCGGCCTCAGCATCATTCCCAACGTGATCCCGGCGGTCATGGCCTTTGGTCTTTGGGGCCTCCTCGTTGGGGAGATCGGCCTGGCATCTTCCGTGGTTGTCGCCACCAGCCTGGGCATCATCGTCGATGACACCGTGCATTTTCTCAGCAAGTACCTGCGCGCCCGGCGCGAGAGGGGGGCGAGCCCGGAAGACGCCGTGCGCTATGCCTTCGCCACCGTGGGCCGCGCGCTCTGGGTCACCTCGGCGGTGCTGGTTGCTGGTTTTGCCACCCTTTCGCTCTCCGCTTTTGAAGGCAATGGAAGTCTTGGCATGCTGACAGCCATCGCGCTTGTTGCGGCGCTGATCGCCGACTTTTTACTGCTGCCGCCGCTGCTGCTGGCCATCGACAAGGAGCAAGACCATGCTGACGCGCCCGACGAGCTTCCACAGGTGGTGGACTGACTGGAGGGTACTGGCTGTCGCCTTCCTCTCCTTCGGGGTGGTTGACGGCGTGCAGGCCGAGACGCCGGAGGAAAAAGGACGAGCCATCGCCGAGGAGATGGACCGCCGCGACCTCGGCTTCGAGGACAGCTACGTCGAGCTGAAGATGGTGTTGAGCAACAAGCAGGGCGAAAGCAGCACCCGCGAGCTGCGCCTGCAGACCCTGGAAGTGCCGGCGCGGGAGACCGGCGACAAATCGCTGATCGTCTTCGACCATCCCCGCGATATCGAAGGCACGGCCTTCCTCAGTTTCACCAAGATCCTGGACCCCGACGACCAGTGGCTCTACCTGCCGGCGCTGAAGCGGGTGAAGCGTATCTCCTCGGCCAACAAGTCCGGCCCCTTCGTGGGCAGCGAGTTCGCCTACGAGGACATGCTCTCCCAGGAGGTCGACAAGTACGACTACCGCTGGCTGCGCGACGAGGACTGCGGTCCGCTCAGCTGCTTCGTGGTCGAGCGCTATCCGCTCTACGAGAACTCCGGCTACACGCGCCAGGTCGTGTGGATTGACCAGGATGAATACCGCGCCCAGCGCGTGGACTTCTACGACCGCAAGGACTCCCTGCTGAAGACCCTGACCTTCGGCGGCTACAAGCAGTACCTGGACCAGTACTGGCGCGCCGACGACTGGTACATGGAGAACCACCAGACCGGCAAGACCACGCGGCTGACCTTCGACAACTGGGAATTCCGTACCGGGCTCGACGAGAACGATTTTGATCCCAACCGCCTGAAGCGGCTGCGCTGACATGGAAAAGGGAAGGGGACGAAGCACCATCGTCGCAAGCGTGCTGCTGGGTGCCTTGGCCGGCGAGGACCCCGCAGTGGCTCAGGAAATCGACTGGTCGAAGCTGGACTTCTCCGGCTATGTGGCCGGCGAGACGCGCATCTTCCCGCAATCGCCGCAGTATCCGGAGCAGAAGAACACGCGCTTTTCGCCCTCGCTGGCCGTACAGCCGGAACTGCGCTACCGCTGGAACCGGCGCGACGACCGCATCACCTTCGTGCCCTTCCTGCGCCTCGACGCCGACGACGAGAACCGCA
>NZ_JACSDK010000005.1 GCF_014925385.1 Pelagibius marinus
CCCGGCTCCGGCGGCCAGGCGCGCTTCCTCGGCACCCTTGGCCTCCTCAGCGGCCTTGGCCTCGGCGGCCAGCCGTTCCTCTTCGGCGGCCTTGGCTTCGGCGGCCAGGCGCGCTTCCTCGGCGGCCTTCGCCTCTTCGACCGCCTGCTGTTGCGACACCTGCTGTTCCGGCACCTGCTCTTCTGCCGGGGCCGGGCCGGAGGCCGGGGCGACCTCGCCGCTGGCCAGTTCCTCTGCCGGGGCCGGCGCCTCGGCAACCGCCGTGGGCTCGGATTCCGCAGCCTGGGGGACCGCCTCCGCGGCCGGCTTCGCCGGCGCAGGCGACGGCGCCTGGGCCACCGGCGCCTGCGGCGCTTGACCGCTCTGGTGCCAGGCGAAATAGCCGCCGGCCGCGATCACCGCAATGCCCGCGGCCATCGCCGGCACCAGCCAGGTCTTCTTACCCTGCGACGCCGCCGCGGGGCGCGACGCCGGCTCGGCGGCCAGCGACGGCTGCGGCGCTGCGGCGGGCGCCGGCGCCGCCGCCGCGGCGGGCTTCTCCGCTTCGGCGGGTTTTCGCTCCCGGGGCTCCCCTTCCCCCGCCCCGCGCAGCTTCTGGTCCAGACCGACCACGTCGCGCATCGACTGCGGGCGGTCGGCGGGATCCGGTTCCAGCATGGAGCCGAGTTCGGGGCGCAGTTCCTCCGGCACCGAACTGAAGTCCGGAATGCGCTTGCGCGCCTCGATGACCGAAACCAGGGATTCGCTGATCTCGCCCATGTTGAGGGCCTTGCCGGTGGCAGAGGTGGCCAGCACCAGCCCCAGGCTGTAGATGTCCGAACGCGCATCGACCTGGCCGCCGTAGAGGCCGATCTGCTCCGGCGAGGCATAAGCGTAGCGCCCGGCGAAGTCGTCGCCGATGATGGTGGTGGCCGAAGAGTCGGCCAGCTTGGCGATGCCGAAGTCGATGATCTTGGCCTGCGCCAGATCGCCGTTGCCGAGGATGATGTTGTCCGGCGACATGTCGCGGTGGATGACGCCCTTGTCGTGGGCGGCGGCCAGGCCGCGCGCCAGGCGGTCACGCAGATGGCGCACCTCCTCCAGGGTCAGCACCCGGTCCTCGATGAAGGTAGTAAGCGACGGCCCGTCGACGTACTCCATGACCAGGTAGACCCGGCCTTCCTCGTCGCGCAGCACGCCGTCGTAGCCGACGATGGCGTCGTCGCGCACGGTGCGCAGAACCGAAGCCTCGCGGCGGAACAGCTCCATGATCTTGTCGTTGTTGGCCAAGTCCGGCCGGACGATCTTGATGGCGTGTTCGGTGCCGATCTCGGTATGGCGGGTGCGGTAGACCTCGCCCATGCCGCCGCGGGCCAGCAGCGATTCGACCTCGTAGGTGAAGCTGATCAGACTGCCGGGCTCGAAGATGCCGCCCTGACCGTTGTCGCCCGTCGAGCCAGACCCGAACCGGCTGGTCGATCCGCCACGGCTGTTTGGCTCATCACTCATCTTTGCTGTCCTACACGGCGCGGATCGCTTTCCGTCGCCTCGTCAACTCGCGCCTCCCGGGCGCGGGAAATCGCCCCTGGAGCAGTCTTTATCACCTTCGCCCGCCCCCCGGCCAGCGCCACTTGCCACGGCCTGCCGCCAGGGCCGATGGAGCCCCCGGCAACCGACCTGGTCAATGCCCGCCTCCGGCCCGGGGGAACCCGACCAGGACCACGGTCACATTGTCGTTCCCGCCGTGCTCCAGGGCCAGCGAAACCAGCTGATCGACGGCCGCCTGGCCCTGGCCGTTCCCCGGGTCGTTCGTGCTCAGATGGCCGGACAGAACCTCGGCGATCTCCTCGTCGCAGACCTCGGAGGTCAGGCCGTCACTGCACAGCAGCAGGCCCTGGCCCGGTTCGAGGGAGCCGGAGACCTGCTCGGAGTCGGCGGCGGTGCCGTCCGGGCCGCCCAGGACCCGGGTGATGACACTGCGATGGGGATGGTTGCGTGCCTCACTCTCGTCGATCATGCCCGCATCCAGCAGTTCCTGGATCCGGGAGTGATCGCGCGAGACGCGTCGCAGCCCATCCCCCCAGACATAGGCCCGGGCGTCGCCGACCCAGGCAATGGTGTAGTCGCGCCCGTTGAACTGCGCGGCGACCACCGTCGAGCCCATGCCCGGCTTGCCGCGCCCGGAGGCGGCGGCGTCCAGGATAGAGCGGTTCGCCTCGGCAATTGCCTGCGGCAGATCGGCGCCCTGTTCGACGGCGCGGGGGACCACTTCGACGACGATGGCACTGGCCACCTCGCCCGCGGCGGCGCCGCCCATGCCGTCGGCGACGATCCAGAGGCCGAGGTCCTCGCGCGCGGCGAAGCTGTCCTCGTTGTGGCGGCGGACCCGTCCGACATTGCTCTGCAAGCCAAGGGTCGCGGCAGCATTCGAGGCCGCTGCCGAATCGGCATTTTCCTGGCCATTGCCGTTTTGCAGCATCAGCTCCCCGCTTCACTTCTTCGGCCGCGGCGATTCTTTGCGTCGCCGCCGGCGGCCTTCGCCCTTCTCCACATCGCTGCCCGCCGGGCCTGAACCCCGGGAAGCGACACAATCAACACGTCTACGGCAACTTGAAGGCTATGCCGTCTTCCTCTGCAAGCTCCGGCTCGCGACCGAGAAAGATGGTCCCCTTGCCGATGAGCTGCACCATTTCGCGCTTCACAAAGACCACCTCTCCCTCCGCATTGCGGACATAGGTGCCGTTGGTGCTGTGGTCCTTCAGGAAGACCTTGCCGCGAACCGCCTGAATGGTGGCGTGACGCCGCGAGGCGTAGGTGCTCTCGGTCACCAGGTCGCAGATGTCCTGGCGCCCGATCACGAACTCGGGCATCGGCTCTTCCAGGGTGAAGCTCTTGTCGCGATAGCGCAGGTCGAGGCGCAGCACCTCGCTTTCCGCCGACACCAGCGGAGAGCGGATCACGGTGACGTTCTCGTCCTCGGAAATGATCATGTAGACGCCGACCGGCTCCTTCTTGCCCTTCATCGAGGCCTTGTCCAGCCAGCGCGTCGCCGCGCGCAGCGCCGGCGAGAGGCGAACCACCGTGTCCTCGGTAACCAGGATCTCGCCGGCCTTGGCCAGGTCGGTGACGCGGGCGGCAACGTTGACGGTATCGCCGTAGAAGTCGCCGGCGTGCTCGATGACCGGCCCGAAGTGGAACCCGGCATGGATCGAGACCTCGGTGCGCTTCTGCGCGTCTCGCATCAGGGTTGCGGCACGGAAGGCCTCGTCCGGGGTGGCGAAGACGCACATCACCCCGTCGCCGGAGGTCTTCACCGTCCGCCCGCCGGCAAGGCCGGCCTGGGCATCGAGAACCGTCAGGCACTCGGCGGTCAGCCGGTGCGCCGTCTCGTCGCCGTGAACCTCGTACAGCTTGGTGCTGCCGTCGATGTCGGCAAAAAGAACGGCTAGGTTCTGGCTGTCCTTGGCGTCCTTATCAAAGGGGCCTTCGCTCATGGCGTCATTTTCACCGGAAATAGTCCGACCTGCTTGGGGCCGCTGTCCACGTCACTATCTATCAAATCGAACGGGCGCTGTGGACATTTTTTCACGTCCCCGCAAGGCTTTGCCGGAACCTTGGCTCACCTAAAACGGCTACCAGCCGCCTCTTTGCAACCACAAATCAACCTGTTCCAGTCGGTCATGCCCCCAGAACGGCTCGCCATCAACGACGATTAGGGGGGACCCGAAAACGCCTTTGGAGATGGCGGCGTCTACTTCTTTCCTCAGGCGCTCTTTTACCGCCGAGTCGTTGAGTGCGGCGGTGAGTTTTTCGCCATCAACGCCCAGGGAACCGGCCAGCGCCACCACCGAAGCGGCGGAATCGACCGCCCGCCCTTCGGCGAAGGCCTCCCGGTAGAGCGCCTTGGCCAGGGCCACCGCCTTCTCCGGGTCCTGGTCCTGGTCCTGCAACCAATAGAAGGCCCGGCAGGCGGCCACCGACATGAAGGGAAACTTTTCCGGCACCTGAAAGGAAATGCCCAGCAGACGGGCCGAGCGCTCCATGTCGCGCCGCGCGTAGTCGCCCTTCAGCGGGATGTTCAGCAACGGCTGGCTGCCTGTCTGGGGGAAGACCGCGCCCAGCAGGATCGGCCGCCAAGCCACCTCGCGGCCATGCTTGGCGGCCAGGTCCTCGATCTGCTCGGCGGCGAGATAGCCGTAGGGACTGGAGAAGTCGAAATAGAAATCGATGGCAGCGCTCATGCGAATCCGAGCCTCGTTGTCAGGTCAGCTTGAAATGAAAGGCGGACAAATCGGCTGTGCACTATCAACCGCTGCAACCGCCGCCACAACCTCCCCCGTCGCCGCCACCGCCATCACCACCTCCGCCGCCGTCATTGGAGCCGTTACAGGCACCGCCGCCGCAGCCGACCGAGCTGCAACCGCCCCCCAGGGCCGCCGCACTTCGGCTCATCGACTGCCCGGCCTCCAGCCGCGCCATGGACTTGACGTGGCGCGCCTTGAGGTCGGCCGCCGAGGAAGGCAGCTTGACTTTCGACACCTGCGGCAAAGGCCAGAGATCGTCCGGCGGCGCTTCGCCGAAGACCACCTTGTAGTCGATGAGAAACTGCAAATAGCGGGCCCGCCAACCCGCGCCCTGCCGTGTCCGCCCCGGATGGTGATGCAGGAACTTGCCGGCATGCCGTTCGCAGAAATCCTGATAAAGCTGGGTGTGGAGCACGAAGTGGTGCCACAGTTCGTCGACCGGGCCGTACATCCCGTAGTCGCCACGCCCGCTGTGCGCCACCATCATGAGAAAGCGGGCAAGTTCCCGCCACACGCGCCGGGACTCGATCGGCCCCAACCGCTGTTCCGCGTCGAAGCGGTCGAGGACCGGCTGAATCTTGAAATCAACAGCGGCTGTCGCCGCCGACACCACAGTGTCGCGCGCGCCGACGATCTCGTTTTGATTTCCCGAGAACAGGCTCAGCATCGCTCCCTCCAACTGCGGAAAACGAAGCAGAACACACGCAGCGCGTCAATCTCAAGAATACAATTCGCGTTGACCGCTTCTGCTGATCGCCCGCTTCAGTCGGCAGTGATCTGCCGGGCGATGACGAGACGCTGAATGTCGGAGGTGCCTTCGTAGATCTGGCAGACGCGGACATCGCGGTAGATGCGCTCCACCGGGAAGTCGCTCAGATAGCCGTAGCCGCCGTGGATCTGGATGGCGTCGGAACAGACCTTCTCCGCCATCTCGGAAGCCTGAAGCTTGGCCATGGCCGCTTCCTTGAGGCAGGGCCTGCCGGCATCCCGCAGCGCGGCCGCGTGCAGGACCATCAGCTCGGCGCCTTGAATCTGCGTCGCCATGTCGGCGAGGCGGAAGGCGACGGCCTGGTGCTCGAGGATCGGCTTGCCGAAGCTCCGGCGCTCGCGCGCATAGGCCAGCGCCGCTTCGAAGGCGGCGCGCGCCATGCCCACCGACTGCGCTGCGATGCCGATGCGCCCGCCTTCCAGGTTGGAGAGCGCGATCTTGTAACCCTGCCCCTCCTCGCCCAGCAGCAGGTCCGGGGTCAGGCGCAGGTCATCGAAAACGATCTGGCAGGTGTCGGACGAGCGCTGGCCGAGTTTCTTCTCCACCGAGGCGACGCGATAGCCGGGCGTATCCGTCGGCACGATGAAGGCGCTGATGCCGTGCTTGCCCTTGTCGGGGTCGGTCACCGCGAAGACGATGGCGACGTCGCCGTTCTGGCCGGAGGTGATGAACTGCTTCACCCCGTTCAGCACATAGTGATTACCGTCGCGTTCGGCCCGCGTCTTGATCGCGGCGGCGTCGGATCCGGCCTGCGGCTCGGTCAGGCAGAAGGCGCCCAGCATCTCGCCGCGCGCCATGGGCTTCAGGAAGCGCTCCTTCTGTTCCGCCGAGCCGAACTTCTGGACCGGCATGCAGCCGACGGAGTTGTGCACCGACATGATGGTCGAGCAGGCGCCGTCACCCGCCGCCACCTCGATCAAGGACAGCGCATAGGACACGTGGTCCGCGCCGGCGCCGTCGAATTCAGGCGCCACCAGCATGCCGAGGAAACCGAGCTCGCCCATGGCCGCGACGGCTTCCTTGGGAAAGCGCGACTCACGGTCCCACTCCGCCGCCTTGGGCGCCAGCTGTTCCTGCGCAAACTGGCGGGCGGTCTCGCGGATCAGGCTCTGTTCTTCGGTCAGCAGCATGGCTCGGCCCTTCCCCGCTTCAGGCGCAGGGCTCCACCTGGCGCACCAGGGCGCCTCGGTCGATCGGCTGTCCCGCCGCGTCGAAGGGAGCTTTGAAGGTGAAGGCTTCCGACGTCGGCCCCTTGTGGTCCAGGATCGCCAGGCGGCGCATTCCCTCCGCCGCGCTCGGCAGTTCGCCGGCAGGCAGCCACCACAACGCCATGAAGGCGCCGGTCGGCTTCTCGAACCACTGGCGGCGCTGCGCCATGACCTGCAGATGGTCGGAACGGTAGACATAGGCGAAGAGCGCTTCGAGGTCTTCCCAGACCGACATGTTGACGATCAGCTTCGGATCGTCGGAGACCTGGATGTCAGTGGCGTTGCCGCTGTCGCTCTGCAGGCGCCAGACGAAACCCGGGCTGCCGTCGGCAAGGGCGTTGATGTCGTCGAGACGCTCGACGAAGCCCGCGAGCCTGGGGTCGTCCAGCGGCGCCAGCGCCCGCGCCACATTGATCTGCGCCAAATGAAACCGGCTCATCGCGCCGTCTCCTCTTTGTTTGCTTTCTTGCCTCGATGCGATGGCCTTCTACCACGGCAACGCGGTGCCGTCATAGTTGTAGAACTTGCCGTTGTCGGCAGTGGAAAGGCCGGCGATGACCTTCCGCATGCCGGCGACCGCCTCCACCGGCGCGATGTCGGCGCCCTCGCCGCCCATGTCGGTCTGCACCCAGCCGGGGTGGAAGGAGACGACCGTGAAGCCGCGTTCGCCCAGGTCGTTCGACAGCGTCTTGGTGACCATGTTCAGCGCAGCTTTGGAGCTGCGGTAGATGTAGGAGCCGCCGGAACTGTTGTTGCCGATCGAGCCCATGACGCTGGAGATGTTGACGACGGTCTTGCCTTCGCCCTGTTCGAGCAGGCCGACGAAACGTTCCACCATGCGCAGCGGCGCCAGGGTGTTCACCTGCAGGACGTTCAGCCATTCTTCGTAGTCGGTTTCACCGAAACCGGTGCGCGGACCATAGACGCCGGCGTTGTTGATCAGCAGGTCGATCGGCTGCTCCGCCAGCTCGCGCGCCAGGCTGGCCACCTTCAGCCCGTTGGTGACATCCAGCTTGTGGCAGATCACATTGCCATCAAGGGCGCGCAATTTTTTCGATTTTTCGGCGTTGCGCGCGCAGGCGTGGACGCGCCAGCCGTCCGCCGCAAATGTCTTCACAAACTCAAACCCGATGCCGCGGTTGGCGCCGGTAATCAGAACTGTCGGCAATACTTTCTCCCTAACAGGCACCGCCGCCTTGCCGGAGCATCAGCGGCGGCCAAAGAAGAGTCCGAAGTGGCGCGACGGACCCTGGATATCGACCTCAGGCGACAGCGGGCGGCGCCGCGCGCCGCGGCCGGGCGACCAGTTCGCCGCCGCAGTTGGGACAGCGGCGCGCCATCGCCTCGGCGCAGGTTGCGCAGAAGGTACATTCGAAACTGCAGATCCAAGCTTCCCCGTCCAGGGCGAGACCGATCTCGCATCGCTCGCAGGCGGGTTTCATCTGCAAGGCCATCCGCTCTCCCTTGGGCCGTACCTTTGCGGCATAGAGAACATCACTTGACCCGCCGAGACAACACCCCAGGGCGCCTCTCTGCAACAGACTGAAATCTCTACGTAATACGCGACAAGGGCGGGTAGTCGGCGGGGACTCCGCTTGCAGGCTCAATCCCCTGGCCTCCCGGCCGGCGGGAACAATAATGAACCGCAAGTCTTGCGCCGCTACTTTGTTTCGTTGAACAGCTCGCGGCCGATCAGCATGCGGCGGATCTCGCTGGTGCCGGCGCCGATCTCGTACAGCTTCGCGTCGCGCAGCAGGCGCCCGGCGGGGTACTCGTTGATGTAGCCGTTGCCGCCCAGGGTCTGGATGGTTTCCAGCGCCATCCAGGTCGCCTTCTCCGCGGCGTAGAGGATCGCTCCGGCCGCGTCCTTGCGCGTCGTCTCGCCGCGATCACAGGCCTTGGCCACGGCGTAGACGTAGGCCTTGCAGGCGTTCATCGTCGTGTACATGTCGGCGATCTTGCCCTGGATGAGCTGGAACTCGCCGATCGGCTGGCCGAATTGTTTGCGCTCGTGGATATAGGGCACCGCCAGGTCCATGCAGGCCTGCATGATGCCCAGCGGACCGGCGGCCAGCACCAGGCGCTCGTAGTCGAGGCCGGACATCAGCACCTTGATGCCTCTGTTCAACTCACCGAGCAGGTTTTCCTCCGGCACCTCGCAGTCCTCGAAGACCAGCTCGCCGGTGGGCGAGCCGCGCATGCCCAGCTTGTCCAGCTTCTGGGCGACGGAGAATCCCTTGAAGTCCTTCTCGACGATGAAGGCGGTGATGCCGCGCGACCCGGCCTCCGGATCGGTCTTGGCATAGACCACCAGGGTGTCGGCCTCCGTGCAGTTGGTGATCCACATCTTGGAACCGTTCAAGACAAAGCGGTCGCCCTTCTTGTCGGCGCGGGTGCGCATGCCGACCACGTCGGAGCCGGCGCCCGGCTCGCTCATCGCCAGGGCACCGACCTGCTCGCCGGAAATCAGCCCCGGCAGGTAGCGGCGCTTCTGCTCGTCACTGCCGTTGCGGCGGATCTGGTTGACACAGAGATTGGAATGCGCGCCGTAGCTGAGCCCGATGCTGGCCGAGGCGCGGCTCACCTCCTCCATGGCCACGCAGTGTTCCAGATAACCCATGCCGGCGCCGCCGTAGTCCTCCTCCACGGTCAGGCCGTGCAGACCCAGCGCGCCCATCTTCGGCCAGAGCTGGCGCGGGAAAGCATCCGTGCGGTCGATCTCTTCGGCGAGCGGCGCGATCTCCTCCGAGGCGAAGCTCATCACCGAGTCGCGCAGCATGTCGGCGGTCTCGCCCAGGTCGAAGTTCAGACTGGGCATCTGGTTGAGGCTCATGTCCTGACGACTCTCCCTTGGTCTTCCTTTGCGCCGCACTCTAGGCCGCCGGGCGCAGACCTGCCAGAGGCAAAACGCCCCATGTGACCAGCGGTGGAGCGGGAGCATCCGGAGTAGCGCCGTGGCGCAAAGGAAGCAGTCCGTACCCCTGGCCCGCGAAGGAGGCTATACTTGCAGCCGAAAAATCACAGCTGTCTTGCAAGGTGCGGGCGAAGCATCATCGCCCTGGGGAGGGAAAGATGGCCAAACCGCTAGACGAAGACCTTTCTGCAACCGCGACGTCAAGCGATGCCGGCTCCGGCACGAACACGGCTCAGCATCCGCTTCACGGATCGGACGCGCTGGACTGGGCAACGAAGTCCTTTGGCTTCGACCTCAACAGGACGGGCACGCAGCCTGGAGTCGAAGACCTCCAAAAATGGCTGCTCAGCAACGACAAGTCCGTCACCCCGGACGGCGTCTGGGGACCGCAGACGCTACGGGCCATGGAAGAGGCTTACAGCGAAGGTCTCTCCGCCGAGCGAGTCGAGGTAGGGAGCGAAGCCCCGAGCTCCGGCTTCGACAAGGCGCCGCCGGGTTCCTTCGCGCAGCAGGCAAGAGTCGACGAGCCGGAACCGACCCCCACGCCAGCGCCCGCCGATGAAGACGTCTCCGCCCAACCGGTCGCGTTGAGCGACAGCGCCATCGAGGACATCAGCCAGGACCGTCTCGGCTTCCGTCCCTACGTCGAAGCCGTCGCCGAGTTCATTCTCGCCAAGCAGACGCGCCCGCCCCTGGCCGTCGCCATCAACGCGCGCTGGGGCCAGGGCAAGACATCCTTCATGAAACTGCTGGAAAAGCAGCTGAAGAGCGAGGCCGAAGGAACGAAGACACGCATCGGCACAACCTGGTTCAACCCCTGGAAATACAGCGAGCCGGCCCAGGTCTGGGCCGCCTTCGTCGCCAACGTTACCCGCTGCCTGCAGGACAACCTGACGCCCGAGCAAAGCCGGCAGTTCAAGTGGGGTCGCTTCAAGCAGAAATGGCATCGCCACGCGGACCTCGCTTTCGTGCTCCGCCTCCTGGTCGCGGCCGCCTTCCTCATCCTGGTCATCGGCATCGCCTTCACCATGAAGTGGACGGAGTTCACCGCCTGGTCGTCACAAGGCAACTCCTTTCTCAGCGCCGCCTACAAGGCCCTCTCCGCTTCGCTTGCGACCGGCTGGGGCTACCTGCTGATCGGGCCCTTCGCCCTGCTGGCCCTGATCTACGGCTACGTGACCTTCGCCAAGAAGCTGGGGCTGAACCTCTTGGAGTACGTCGAGAAGACAGATTTCAAGGACAAGATCGGCACGCTTTCCCAATTCGAGGACGAAATGCAGCGCCTCGCCAAGGCGGTGCCGGAGGACCTCAAAGTCGTTGTCTTCATCGACGACCTCGACCGCTGCAAGGGCCGCGTGCTCGGCGAGATCATCGAAGCTCTGCAACTCGCGGAAGTCTCGCATACCTGCGTCTTCGTCATGGGCATGGACATGCACATCGTCGCCAATGCCATCGAGACGGAACGCGCCGAACTGGCGCAGTCGGCCGGGAGCGCGGCCCAGATGGAACACAGCGTCGGCTACAAGTTCCTGGAGAAGATCATCCAGGCGCGGCTCACCCTGCCCGCGCACGACAAGGGCCAGATGGAGAATCTCGTTACGGCGGCCATGGCGACGTCCGAGCCTCCGGGGGATCGGGCCTCCGAGAGCACGCCTCCGAGAGAGCAAAGCGGCGGGGATCGCCCGCCCAACCTGGCCGCCCGGGTGCGCAAGGGCCTGGGCATGGATGCACCCGAGGAGCGCGAGCCGCCCAGTGATTCCGAAGTGGTGATCTCAACCGCCAAGCACTACGGCAGCGGTCACTTCAACAATCCACGCCGCCTGAAGCGTTTTATCAACGGCTTTCGTCTGCAGTCCTACCTGACCGAAGCGGTGCGCCCCGGAAAGACCTCGGTGGACCGCCTGGCGCGATTCCTGGTGCTGGCCGAGAAATGGCCCGCGGTCGTCAACTACATGCTGGAACATGAGCTTGGTTCTCTTGGCCTCATGGCGGACGAGGCCGATCTCTCGACGAATTCAATAAAAACCGACATCGCCTCGCTGCCAAAGGAAGACAAGGAGCAGCTTTTCGAGTTGCTCGACGGGCGAAACGGCAAAGACCATCTGACGGCAGACGAGTTGAAGGACCTCGCCGACTGGTACGGCTTCGACTATTACCGCAGTGCCAGGGCCGCCGCCGCGCCGGCCTAGCCCGCCTGGGGCATGTCCGGGCGGCCGGCCAGGCACATCAACGTCTGGGCCATGCGCGCGCAGGTCTTCTCCCGGCCGTCCTTGACCACCAGGACTTCGGCTTCCGTCACCGTCAGGGTGCGCCCCGGCTTCACCACGCGGCCCACGGCGCGCAGCAGCTCGCCATCGGCCGGGGCCAGCAGGTTGATCTTGAATTCCACCGTCAGCACCGAGGCATCGGCGGGGAAAAGGCTGAAGGCCGCGTAGCCGCCGGCGGAGTCGGCGATGGTGCTGGTGACCCCGGCGTGAAAGAAGCCGTGCTGCTGGCAGAGGTCCGCGCGATAGGGCAGCTCGATCTCGGCCTCGCCGGGCTCGACCCGCGTCATGCGGGCGCCGATCAGGCCCATGATCGTCTGGCGGTCGAAGCTGTCGCGGACCCGCCGCGCGAATTCGGGGTCCTGAGCCTGGAAGTCAGGGGCTTGGAAAACCGGCATCTCGGGAGCTCTCTAGCGGAAATAGGAACAAGGGCGCCAGCATATCGCCGCCTCGTGACTTGCACAGCCCCCCTGGAACGCGCCATATTGCCCGGCGTCGGCGGGGGGCGCCCCGCCGGGAATGTCTGCGCCAAGGAAGTGAGCATGTTTGACGCCAAGAATAGCCGGCTGATTCTCGTCGCGACAGTGCTGGCCCTCGCCGGCCTGACGGCGGCCTGCGAGTCCGCCGTCGAGCGCGAGATGCGCCTGGAGCGCGAAGCCCTGAAGGAATCCGGCGAACTGGAAGAGCTGGAAAAGCAGGTCGAGACCGTGAACCCGGACCCCTACGACCCGAAGACCACGGGCACCAAGAACATCGGGCGCTTCAAGAACAACTGATCCGCCCGCCCCGGTCCGCTTGTGGCCCGGCCCTCAATCACAGCAGGAAGACGGTCGCCAGGCCCAAGAAGGCGAAGAAACCGATGATGTCGGTCACCGTGGTCAGCACCACGCTGGAGGCCACGGCGGGATCGACCCCCACCTTTTCCAGCCCCAGCGGCACCAGGGCGCCCGACAGCGCCGCCACCACCAGATTGATCACCATGGCCGCGGCGATAATGAAACCGATCGCGGGGGTGTCGAACCAGGCCCAGGCGACCCCGCCGGCCACCACCGCGAACATCAGCCCATTGGCCAGGCCGACCAGCAGCTCCTTGCCGACGAAACGCAAGGCGTTGCCGGAACTGAGGTCGCGCATGGCGATGGCGCGCACCGCCACCGTCAGGGTCTGGGTGCCGGCATTGCCGCCCATGGAGGCGACGATGGGCATGAGCACCGCCAGGGCGACGATGCGCTGCAGCGTGTCTTCAAAGAGGGCAATGACCACCGAGGCGGCAACGGCCGTGAAGAGGTTGACCAGCAGCCAGGTGAAGCGGGCCTTGGTGGTGTCCAGCACGGCGCTGTAGAGGTCGGTCTCCTGCACGCCGGCCAGTTTCAGCAGGTCTTCCTCGGCCTCTTCGTCGATGATGTGGACCACGTCGTCCACGGTGACCACGCCGACCAGCCGCCCGGCGTCGTCGACGACCGGGGCCGAGACCAGGCCGTACTGGCGGAACAGGTAGGCCACCTCTTCCTGGTCCATTTGGATCGGGATGGTGCGCATGTCCTCGTTCATGATGTCGGTCAGCAGCACCGGGCGCCGGGTGCGCATCGCCCGGCTCAACGGCACGTAGCCGATGGGCTGGTGCTTGGGGTCGACGATGTAGAGGTCGTAGAAGTCGTCAGGCAGGTCCTTGGAGGCGCGCATGTAGTCGATGGTCTCGCCCACCGTCCAGCTTGACGGCACCGCCAGCAGCTCTCGCTGCATGATACGGCCGGCGGAATCTTCAGGGAAGCTGAGGCTCTCCTCCAGCACCACCCGCTCGGCATGCGGCAGGGCGGCCAGGACGCGCTGCTGCGCCTCTTCGTCCAGGTCCTCGATGATGTCGACGGCGTCGTCACTGTTCAGGTCCGACAGCGAGGAGGCGATGTGCTTCGGCTCCAGCGCCTCGACGACTTCCTCGCGCACCGAGTCATCGAGGTAAGTCAGAACCTCCAGGTCGAAGTCGCCACCCAGCGCCTCGATGAGTTGCGGGCGCTCGTCGCGGTCCAGGTTCTCCAGCAGGTCGGCGAGGTCTGCTTCGTGCAGCTCGGCGGTGAGGTCACGGGCCTCCGCCGTCTTGCCCTCTTCCAGGGCCTCGGCCACCGAGCGCACAAGCTCGGGAGAGATGCCGTAGGTCTCCGGCTGCACCTCGGGCAACCAGGCGTCTGCGTCGTCTCGCTCGGGCGGGGTCTGAGACATGGCCTGACGCTTTTCCTTGCTAGCCTTCGGGGCGAGGCCCCTCGGGGATCAGTCTTCGATGGCGCGATCCTGCGCGTCGGCTACGGCGACGGCGCTCATGTTCACGATACCACGGGCGGTAACGGAAGGCGTCAGGATATGCGCCGGCGCCGCCATGCCCAGCAGGATCGGCCCGACCGACAGCCCCTCGCCCAGCGCCTTCACCAGATTGAAGGAAATGTTCGCCGCATCCAGTGTCGGCATGACCAGCAGGTTGGCCGTTCCCTTCAGCTTGGAGTTCGGGAAGATGTTCTCGCGGATCGTCTCGTTCAGCGCCGCGTCGGCGTGCATCTCGCCCTCGACCTCCAGGTCGGGCGCGCGCCGGTGCAGTATGGCCAGGGCCTCGCGCATCTTGCGCGCCGAGGGCGTCAGCGCCGAGCCGAAGTTGGAGTGCGACAGCAGGGCTACCTTCGGCTGCAGGCCGAAGCGCCGCACGTGCCTGGCGGCCAGCAGCGTCATCTCGGCGATCTCGTCGGCGGTCGGGTCCGGCGTCACATAGGTGTCGACGATGAAGAACGAGCCGGTCGGCAGGATCACCAGGCTGATCGCCGAGCAGTCGAGGATGCCCTCCGCCTTGCCGACCACGTCGGTGACGTGGTCGAGATGGCGCTTGTAGCGGCCGGTCGTGCCGCAGATCATCGCGTCGGCGTCGCCCAGGTGCACCGCCAGGGCGGCGATCACGGTGCCGCGCGTGCGCACGATCTCCCGCGCCGCCTCGGGCGCCACGCCGTTGCGCTGCATCAGCTCATGGTAGGTCTGCCAGTAGGTGCGGAAGCGCGGGTCATCCTGCGGATTGATGAGCGGCACATCCTCGCCCGGCCGGATGCGCAGGCCGAGGCGCTCCACCCGTGTCGCCACCACCTCGGGACGGCCCACCAGAATCGGTTTGGCCAGACCTTCGTCGACCACCACCTGAACGGCGCGCAGCACCCTTTCGTCCTCACCCTCGGCGTAGATCACCCGCTTGGGGTCTTCCTTGGCTCGCTGGAACAACGGCTTCATGATCAGGCCGGAGCGGAACACGAAGCGCTGCAGGTCGTTGCGGTAGGCCTCGAAATCCTCAATCGGGCGCGTGGCGACGCCGCTGTCCATGGCCGCCTTGGCGACGGCCGGCGCGATCTCGAGCACCAGGCGCGGATCGAAGGGGCTGGGGATCAGATAGTCCGGACCGAAGCTGCGGCCCTCCCCGCCCATGGCCTTTTGCACCACATCGCTCTGCTCCTTCATCGCCAGGTCGGCGATGGCCTTCAGGCAGGCCAGCTTCATCTCCTCGTTGATCGCCGTGGCGCCGCAGTCCAGCGCGCCGCGGAAGATGTAGGGGAAGCAGAGGACGTTGTTCACCTGGTTGGGGTAGTCGGAGCGGCCGGAGGCGATGATGGCGTCGGCGCGCGCTTCCTTGGCGTCCTCGGGCATGATCTCCGGCACCGGGTTGGCCAGCGCCATGATGATCGGTTGGTCGGACATCGCCTGCACCATCTCCGGCTTCAGCACGCCCGGCGCCGAGAGCCCCAGGAAAACGTCGGCGCCCTCGATCACCTCGGCCAGCTTGCGCTTGTCGGTCGGCTGCGCATAGCGTGCCTTCCAGCGGTCCATCAGCTCCTCGCGGCCCTCGTAGACCACGCCGGCGATGTCGGTGACCCAGATGTTCTCCTGCTTGACGCCGAGGGAGACCAGCAGGTCGAGGCAAGCCAGCGCCGCCGCGCCGGCCCCGGAGGTCACCAGCTTGACGTCGCCGATCTCCTTGCCGACCAGACGCAGGCCGTTGTAGATCGCCGCGCCGACGATGATCGCCGTGCCGTGCTGGTCGTCGTGGAACACCGGGATGTTCATGCGCTCACGCAGCGCGGCCTCGATCTCGAAGCACTCCGGCGCCTTGATGTCTTCCAGGTTGATGCCGCCGAAGGTCGGCTCCAGCGCCGCCACCACCTCGATCAGGTGCTCGGAGCTTTTGGCGTCGAGCTCGATATCGAAGACGTCGACCCCGGCGAATTTCTTGAAGAGGACAGCCTTGCCTTCCATGACCGGCTTGGCGGCCAGGGGGCCGATGGCGCCCAGGCCCAGAACCGCCGTGCCGTTGGTGACCACGGCGACCAGGTTGCCGCGCGCCGTCAGCGTGGAGGCCTCGGCCGGATCGGCCGCGATGGCGTCACAGGCCGCCGCCACGCCGGGCGAATAGGCCAAAGCCAGATCGCGCTGGTTGGCCAACGGCTTGGTGGCGCTGATCTCCAGCTTGCCGGGTTTCGGCAGGCGGTGATACGCCAGGGCGGCCTCGCGAAGATCCTTTGCCATCCCGTCCCTCGTCACTCTTTCTTCTTGTCCCTACCCATAATCCGGCTTCGGCCGGAGAAGCTGCCGATGCCCGGCGGCGCTCAGAAAATGACCCGCACCGTGCCCCAGCGCAAGTGCCTAAGCAAATGAAAGAGATAGCAATCTTCGGTATAGGAGCTATCTTCCCTGGTCATGGAGCCGCACGCAGCCCTTCAGGAAGCCCAGCCCGTCGAATGGCGGATCGAAGCGGGCCTCACCCCCTATCCCGCCGCGGTTGCGGCGATGGAGGCGCGGGTGGCGGCGATCCGCGCCGGCGAGGCGCCGGAACTGGTGTGGCTGGTCGAGCATCCCTCGCTCTATACCGCCGGCACCTCCGCCGACCAGGCGGACCTGCTGCAGCCCGACCGCTTCCCGGTCTACCGCAGCGGGCGCGGCGGCGAGTTCACCTACCACGGCCCCGGCCAGCGGGTCGTCTACGTGATGCTGGACCTGAAGCGCCGCGGCCCCGACGTGCGCCGCTTCGTCCAGGACCTGGAGGAATGGATCATCAGGGCGCTGGCGAGCTTCGCCGTCACAGGGGAGCGGCGCGACGGCCGGGTCGGTATCTGGGTGGAAAGAAAAGATCCGCTGCTGGGCGCCCGCGAGGACAAGATCGCCGCCATCGGCGTGCGCGTGCGGCGCTGGGTCACCTACCACGGCATCGCCATCAACGTGGAGCCGGAGCTGGAGCACTTCAGCGGCATCGTCCCCTGCGGCATCAGCGAGCACGGCGTCACCTCGCTGGTCGACCTGGGCCTGCCGGTCGGTCTGGCCGACCTCGACGCCGCCCTGCGCGCCAGCTTCCCCGGCGTCTTCGGCGCCACCGAGTGGCTGGAGGCTGAAGAAGCGCCAGAGGATCAGCCGGCCAGCGCCAGGACCGCCTGAAGCGTAAAGCCCGCCAGCAGAGACCCGGTCAGGGCCACTGCCAGATACCAGAAGAACACCGACCGGCGCACCAGCGCATGGACGGCCATGGCCGCCGGCAGGCTGGTGACGCCGCCGGCGATGAGGAAGGCCAGGGCGGCGCCCGGGGCCATGCCGAGGTCCATCAGCTCGCCGACCAGCGGAATGGCGGCGAAGCCGTTCAGGTAGGCCGGCACGCCGACGGCGACGGCCAGGGGGATCGCCTGCCAGGACTCGCCGCCCAGCGCGCCGGCGACGACTTCGGCGGGCAGCCAAGCCGACATGAGGCTCTCGATGGCGAAGGCGAGCAGCAGCCACTTGGAGAGGAAGAAGGCCGTCGAACGGGCTTCGCCGGCGAAAGCCTGGCGCCGCTCCGCCTCATGCCAAAAGGCCCAGCGCAGGGGCACGGCCTCGACCTTGGGGCGGCAGCCGCCGCAGCCGCCGACGCCGGCGCGCAGCGGCTGGCCGAACCAGCCGGCGCGCTGCAGGGCCAGGGTCGCCCCGCCGGCCAGCAGGCCGAGGCCGATCGCCGCCAGGGTCTTGGCGAGGGTGAAGGGCAGCCCCAGGGTCGCGGCCATGAGCACGAACTGCTCCGGGTCCATCAGCGGCGAGGCGACGCAGAAGGCCAGCACCGGCGCCAGCGGCACCCCGGCCGCCAGCAGGGCGGCCATGAGCGGCACCACGCCGCAGGAGCAGAAGGGCGAGAGCGCGCCGGCCGCCGCGGCGATCACCAGCGCCGACAGCGGCGCCCGGTCGACCATCCCGGCCACCAGGCTGTCCGCCCCGGCCGCCTTCAGCCAGGCCGCCAGGATCACCGACAGCGCCAGGAAGGGCAGCAGCCGCAGGAAGGCGTCGAGGGTGAAGACCAGGCTGTCGCCCGCCTGGGCGGGCACCGCGAGGGCGAGCCCGGCGAACAGCAGGCCGAGGGTCAGCCAGACGCGATCGACGGATCGCAGGAAACTTCCGGCGGAGGTCGCGGCAGTCGTCAGAACGGTCATCTTCGGGATCTCGCTTGATTCTATTATTCTAGGATTATCGAACTAATGGGTCAAAAAAAGGGGCCGCTACCCGGCGTCACGCTGCGTCTCGGGCTTGCCGGTCAGCATGCAGCACTCCGCGGTCAGGAAGTCGATCAGCCCGTCCATCAGGGCGAAGTCCGGCTTGCAGATGAGCTGGCGCCCCTCGCGCTGCTGCGCCACCAGGCCGGCGTTCACCAGGTGGCCGATGTGGTGCGACAGGGTCGAGGCCGGGATGCCCAGGTGGTCCTGGATCTCCCCCACCGACAGGCCCTCGTGGCCCGCCCGCACCAGCAGGCGGAAGACCTCCAGGCGGGTCGGGTTGCCGAGCTTTTCGAGGCAGCGGGCTGCTTGGTTCAGATTCATGGCGGCAAGCCTACGCCTCCGCGCTCAGATATGCAACGATAATTCTAGGATTGTCGAAATATAGGGCCAACTCGAGATCGTTTTTTGCATCAAGACAATCCATTAAGCCGTTGGTTTCACGCCGAAACCAGGTTCAACAGGCGCGCCGTGCTCGAAGCGGTCGATGGCGGTCACCTGGGCCAGTGGCGGGCCCTCCCAGAGCGCCTGGATCATGTTCTCGACGACCTCGGCCTCGCCCGCCAGCACTGCCTCGACGGTGCCGTCGCGGCGGTTGCGCACCCAGCCGTCGAGGCCCAGCGCCCGCGCCTGCTGCTCGGTCCAGGCGCGGTACCACACGCCCTGGACCCGCCCCGAGACGACGACCCGCACGGTCATGCTCATGCCTTATCTCCGGCCTCCGACGCCCTCTCGCCGGCGGCAGGATAGAGCGCGGAAAAGGCGATGACCACCGCGCGGCGCGCACGCTCCTCCCAGAGGTCGCGGCGCAGCCACTGGTCCTCTACCGTCAACTCCGGGTCGTTGCGGTTCTCATGGCTGAGGCGGTTGCGCAGGGCGCGCAGCCAGCGATAGTCGCGGTCGGCAACGCCCGGCAGGGTCTCCCTCTTGGACCCGCCTTGGGCCTCGGTAACGGCGCAGGCCAGCATCACCGTGGCCGCCCAGGCGCCGGCGCAGAACACCGACTGCAGGTCGATCATCAGGGCGCAGGCCTGCTCGCTGGGGGCCGCGGCGCCGGCGCGGGCATGGCGCGCCTGGGTCTCCTCGAACCAGAGGCGCCGCTCGTCCCAGACCTCCCCGGACGGTCGTTCGAGGTGTTCCATGGTTGGACTTGTAGCAGAGCTCTACCCCCGCCACAGCCACCGTTGTCGTCCCGGGACTTGATCCCGGGACCCATTGACCTAGCCGTTCAAACGGTCGTAGAGGTCTTCCCACTCCGGATTGTCGCGCTTGATCAATTGGATCTTCCAGGCCCGTTGCCACTCTTTCAGGGTCTTCTCGCGCTGGATTGCCTGCTCGATCTCCTCGTGAGCCTCGACAAATACCAGATGTGTGACACGGTATCTCTGAACAAACTTCGAACCGCGCCCCTGCCGATGCTCCCAGACCCGGCGGACAACGTCGTTGGTGACGCCGATGTACAGTGTTCCGTGCTTACGGCTGGCAAGGATATAAACGTAGTAGGCCATTGCCTCACGCCAACGCCATTGGGTCCCGGGGTCAAGCCCCGGGACGACAGTGGAGTACTTATTGAGCCACTGAAAAGCCGACCACACCGACCTTCTAGCAGGCAGACAGGAGCAATTTGCCCAACTTCTTTGAAATCTCCTCTCTGCCCTTCTTCTTCAGAAAGTGGCTGGGAATGTGGAGGAGAAAAGCCTTCCATTTGCCGTCGCGCTGTCGGGTTTCCGAGCGCACATAGTCCAGCAGCACCGTCGCCGACTCCCGGTCAAAGGCCCACAGCACCTTGCCCTTGTAGTCGATCTGAAAGTAGGCCTCGTCTGGCCACTTGAGGGTGTGCATCCTGCGACAGCCGCAGGCGTGACACGTCACAGATCCGGCGCTGAGCCCATGGCTGTGGTGCCAATCTTCCGCCCGGCATCCTTCGGGCAGATCGCTGACCTCGCCCAAGGTAATCCCGCCGAGGCCGTGATAGAACACGGCGCCATGCCAACGACTGCCACTGCTGTCTTCAAAGAGGTGGTATTCGAAGGAGCCGCTTTTCTGGAAATATTCTATGTCCGCTTTCCGCTTAATCCTGGCGACCGCAGCGAACTCGTACTCGGCCGGCGAGCCGCAATTGGGACACCGGATGCTGACCCGATGAGGCATGCGATACCAATCGTAAGCTTCGGTCATCGCTACTCCTCCGGCATGTTGAACGGCCGCTGTTCTGGCCCTTATTCGAACTCCAGGATCGCCTGGTCGACGGCCAGGCTCTCGCCCGGCCCGGCGTGGACCTTCACGACCGTGCCGTCGCGCTCGGCGCGCAGTACGTTCTCCATCTTCATGGCCTCGACCACCGCCAGTTCCTCGCCGGCCTTGACCGCCTGGCCCTCCTCGACCTTCAGCGACATCAGCAGGCCCGGCATGGGCGACAGCAGGAAGCGCGAGAGATCGGGCGGCTCCTTCACCGGCATGCGCTGGGCCAGCTTGGCGGCCAGCGGGGTCAGTACCAGGGCCTCGATGTCCGCCCCGTTATAGCCGAGGCGCAGCGCCGGGCCGCGGCGGTCGACCTGCACCGTGACCGGGCGGCTGTCGATGAAGCAGGGCAGCACGATGTCGCCCAGCTGCGCGCTGGTCTCGATCAGCAGGCCCTTCGCCCCGCCGGTGACGCGGAAGGCGCCATCCTCCGGCGTGACCGTTCGCGGGTGCGCCTCCTGGCCCGCCAGCATGACCACCCAGTCCGCCGGCTTGGTCGGGTCGAAAACCACGCCGCCGTCCATCTGGCCGGAAATCAACGCCGCGCGGGCGGAGCGCTGCTGCTCCAGGATGGCCGCCACTGCGATGAGGATGTCCAGTGTCTCCCCGGTCACCTCGGAGCCTTGGAAGCCGTCGGGGAACTCCTCGGCGATGAAGTTGGTCGACATGTTGCCCTCGCGGAAGCGCGGGTTGGCCATGACCGCGTTCAGGAAGGCGATGTTGTGGTTGATGCCGCGGATGCAGTAGGCGTCGAGCGCCGCCTGCATGGCAGCGATGGCTTTCTCCCGGTCCGGGGCGTGGGTCACCAGCTTGGCGATCATGGGGTCGTAGAACATGGAGATCTCCGAGCCCTCCTCGACGCCGCTGTCGATGCGCACCGTGGCGGAGGCGTCCTCCGGGCTGCCCGGCGTGCGGTAGCGCACCAGGCGGCCGATCGACGGCATGAAGTCGCGCAGGGGGTCCTCGGCGTAGACGCGGGTCTCGACGGCCCAGCCGTCGAGCTTCACGTCCTTCTGCCCGAAGCTCAGCTTCTCGCCGGCGGCGATGCGGATCATCCATTCGATGAGGTCGAGGCCGGTGATCATCTCGGTCACCGGATGCTCGACCTGGATGCGCGTGTTCATCTCCAGGAAGTAGAAGTTCTTGTCCTTGTCGACGATGAACTCCACGGTGCCGGCCGAGACGTAGTCCACAGCCTCGGCCAGGGCGACGGCCTGGGCGCCCATGGCCGCGCGCGTCTCGGCGTCCAGGAAGGGCGACGGCGCCTCCTCCACCACCTTCTGGTGGCGGCGCTGGATCGAGCATTCGCGCTCGTGCAGATAGAGCGTATTGCCGTGGGTGTCGGCCAGCACCTGGATCTCGATGTGGCGCGGCTCCTCGATGAACTTCTCGATGAAGACCCGCTCGTCGCCGAAGCTGGAGCGCGCCTCGTTGCGCGCCGAGCGCAGGCCGTCCTTCACCTCGGCCTCGCTGCGGGCGATCCTCATGCCCTTGCCGCCGCCGCCGGCGGAGGCCTTGATCATCACCGGGTAGCCGATCTCGCCGGCGACTTTCACCGCCTCCGCCTCGTCGTCGATGGCGTCGGGGTGGCCGGGCACGGTGGAGACCTTGGCCTCGGCGGCCAGCTTCTTGGAGGTGATCTTGTCGCCCATGGCGCCGATGGCCTTCACCGGCGGGCCGATGAAGACCAGACCGGCGGCGTCCAGCGCCTCGACGAACCTGGCGTTCTCCGACAGGAAGCCGAAGCCGGGATGGATCGCCTCGGCGCCGGTCTCTTTGGCCGCGGCGATGATCTTGTCCATCACCAGGTAGCTCTCGGCCGCCGCGGCCGGGCCGATGGCCACCGCCTCGTCGGCCTGCTGCACGTGCAGCGCCGCGGCGTCGGCGTCGGAGTAGACCGCCACCGTCTGGATGCCCAGGCGCTTGCAGGTCTTGATGATGCGGCAGGCGATCTCGCCCCGGTTCGCGATGAGGATTTTCTTGAACATCCGTCCCTAAAGCCTTGTTTCTAAGCCTTGTTCGTTTAGGCCACCCCTACCGCTGGCCGGCAAGCACTCACCACACTATCCCCGTCACGCCTTGCGGTCATCGTGTGCCTTCAGGCGGCCGGCGAAGGGCACGTAGCCCGGCAGCCCCGGAAAGCGCTCGATCCAGGCGCGCAGCGCCGGATAGGCGGAGAGATCGAAGCCGCCCTGGTCGGCCACGTGGGTATAGGCGTAAAGCGAGATATCGGCGATCGAGGGCTGTGCGCCCAGCAGCCAGTCCTGACCCGCCAGCGTCTTCTCCATGACCCCAAGGGCGTCGTAGCCCCGCTGCTCGCGCTCGGCCCACTGCGGCTCGCTCTCGCGCGTCTTGTCGGTGTGGCGCGTCCAGTACCGCAGCACGGCGATGTAGGGCTCGTGGCTGTACTGCTCGAAGAACATCCACTGCAGCGCGCGGGCCCGGCCCAGCCGGTCGTCCGGCAGGTAGGGCGTGCCTTCGGCCAGATAGAACATGATGGCATTGGATTCCGGCAGCAGCGTCCCGTCGTCCAATTCCAGGAGGGGAATGCGCCCGTTGGGGTTCTTCGCCAGGAAGGCTTCCTTGCGCGTCTCGCCCTGGATGGCGTTCACCTCGACCAGATCGTAAGGAATGTCCAGAAGCGCCAGCGTCAACAGCACCTTGTAGCCGTTGCCTGAATCGGGATCGTCGTAGAGCTTCAGCATGGGGGCCCCTAGAGCGGCAGGTTGTCGTGCTTCTTCCAGGGGTTCTCCAGCTGCTTGTCGCGCAGCATGTTGAGCGCCTTGCAGACCCGGCGGCGGGTGCCGTGCGGCTTGATCACGTCGTCGATGAAACCGCGCGAGGCGGCGACGAAGGGGTTGGCGAACTTCTGGCGGTACTCCTCGGTGCGCGCGGCGATCTTCTCCGCGTCGCCGATGTCGCCGCGGAAGATGATCTCCACCGCCCCCTTGGGGCCCATGACCGCGATCTCCGCCGTCGGCCAGGCGTAGTTCACGTCGCCTCGCAGGTGCTTGGAGGCCATGACGTCGTAGGCCCCGCCGTAGGCCTTGCGGGTGATCACCGTGACCTTCGGCACCGTCGCCTCGGCGTAGGCGAAGAGCAGCTTGGCGCCGTGCTTGATGATGCCGTTGAACTCCTGCGAGGTCCCCGGCAGGAAGCCCGGCACGTCGACGAAGGTGACGATGGGGATGTTGAAGCAGTCACAGAAGCGCACGAAGCGCGCCGCCTTGATGGAGGAGGCGATGTCCAGGCAGCCGGCCAGGACCATGGGCTGGTTGGCGACGAAGCCGACGGTGTTGCCCTCCATGCGCCCGAAGCCGGTGATGATGTTGCCGGCGTAGGCGGGCTGGATCTCGAAGAAGTCGCCGTCGTCGACCACCTTCTCGATCAGCTCCTTCATGTCGTAGGGCTTGGTGGCGTCGGGCGGCACCAGGGTGTCGAGCGACAGGTCCTCGCGGGTCGCCGGATCGTCGGTCGGCCGCCAGGGCGGCGCCTCGCGGTTGGAGGCCGGCAGGAAGTCGACGAAGCGGCGCAGCTCCAGCAGGGCCTCGACGTCGTTCTCGAAGGCCAGGTCGGCGACGCCGGACTTGGTGGTGTGGGTGATGGCCCCGCCCAGGGCCTCGGCGGTCACCGTCTCGTGGGTCACGGTCTTCACCACGTCCGGGCCGGTCACGAACATGTAGGAGCTGTCCTTGACCATGAAGATGTAGTCGGTCATGGCCGGGGAATAGACCGCGCCGCCGGCGCAGGGACCCATGATCATGGAGATCTGGGGCACGACGCCGGAGGCCAGGACGTTGCGCTGGAACACCTCGGCGTAGCCGGCCAGCGAGGCCACGCCCTCCTGGATGCGGGCGCCGCCTGAGTCGTTGAGGCCGATGACCGGGGCGCCGACCTGGATGGCCTTGTCCATGATCTTGCAGATCTTCTCGGCATGGGCCTCGGAGAGCGAGCCGCCGAAGACGGTGAAGTCCTGGCTGAAGACGAAGACCAGGCGGCCGTTGATGGTGCCGTGGCCGGTGACCACGCCGTCGCCCGAGACCTTCTGCTGCTCCATGCCGAAGTCGATGCAGCGGTGCTCGACGAACATGTCCCACTCCTCGAAGGAGCCCTCGTCGAGCAGGATCTGCAGGCGCTCGCGGGCGGTCAGCTTGCCCTTGGCGTGCTGGGCCTCGATCCGCCGCTGGCCACCCCCGATGGCCGCCTGATCCCGCATTTCCTCAAGTCGTTGGAGGATGTCCTGCATGGCACCGCTTTCCCTGCTTTGTCGCCGCCGGGCTTCAGCCCCGCCCCTGTCGTTGGGCTTGCTGATAGCATGAGCGAACCGGCTATACCAGCGGCCGGGCGGCCTCCGGCGCCTTCAGGGCAACCTTTAGAATTAGCCAGTCGTTAACGGCGTTTCCTTACAAAGGCTCAAGAAATCTCGCAAGATCCGTCAGCGAACTCCCGGTCAAAGCAGGAACAACCGCCCATGCCCGCCGATCCCGCCCGCGCAGCCGCCCCGCAATCCGCCCCCGAAAGCCTTGAAGACGAAGGCATCGCGGCGCAGATCCAGGCCCTGCGCAGCGAGGTCGAGAACGTCGCCGCCATGGCCGGGCAGATCGAGGCCATCGCCAAGCAGACCAACCTGCTGGCCCTCAACGCCACCATCGAGGCCGCCCGGGCCGGTGAAGCCGGCCGCGGCTTCGCGGTGGTGGCCGGCGAGGTCAAGCAACTCGCCGGGCAGACCGCCAAGACCACGGGCGAGATCGGCGAGATCGCCGACAGCCTGACCCACCGCATCGAGCGCCTGGCGGAGCTGACGGAGAAGGGCCTGCCCGCCGCCGCCCCCGAAGCGCCTTCCCGGCCGTCTGCCGACCAGACGGCTGCCGGCCAGCCCGCCGAAACCGGGGGCCCGGCGGAGACCTTCCAGCCGCCGGCCTTGTCCACCAAGGAAATAGAGCTGGTGCAGGAAAGCTTCGCCCTTGTCGATCCCATCGCCGACGACGCCGCCGGCCTGTTCTACAAGCGGTTGTTCGAGATCGACCCCAGCACCCAGGCGTTGTTCAAGGGCGACATGGCCGATCAGGGCCGCAAGCTGATGAGCGTGCTGAAGACCGCCATCGCCGGCCTGGACAGGTTCGAGCAGTTGGTGCCGGTGCTGAAGATCATGGGCCAGCGCCACCTCACCTACGGGGTCGAGTTCAAGCACTACGAGAGCGTCGCCAAGGCCCTGCTGTGGACCCTGAAGGAAGGCCTCAAGGAGGCCTTCACCCCGGAGATGGAGCAGGCCTGGGCCAAGGTCTACAGCGCCCTGGCCGAGGTCATGATGCGGGGCTCGCAGGAGCCGCCGGCGACCCGGGCATTTTCCTGATTTTCAGAGTCTTACCGTAACCGGCTAGCGAATGATCTCAAGTAGCCGGGCGGCGCTTTCCAGGTCCCGGCCCAGGCCCGCGCGGCGCTCCACTGCCTCGGCGTCCTCCCCCCACCGCTCCGCCTGATAGAGCTCGTCGAGCTGTGACAGGGCCACCGCCTCGCTGGCATCGATGCGGCCCTTGGAGAGGGCAAGGCCGATGAGCAGCGAGCCCGCCGCCTTCGCCGCGGCGGCCAGCCCCGTCAGTTCCAGATCGCTGTGCTCCTCCACCGCCAGCTTCAGGGCCGCGAGACTGTCCGGCGACTGGTCCTGCGGAGTGATGCCGCAGGTCTTCTTCAACGGTGCGCGCAGCTCCTCCGCCGCCCAGTCCAGCAGCGGCTGCCAGAGCTGCTGCTGGCGGCGCAGCAGCTCGCCGGTCTCGTCGGTCCAGTAGCACAGCAGGTCATGGCTGCCGTAGTCGGCCAGCTCGGCGACAATCGCGGGACGGTGCGGCGCGACGATGTCGATGGCCGTGCAGACCAGGCTGTTGAGCGCCATCCCCCGGGGGTCCACCTCCTCGCCCTGGCTCTGCCATTCCGCGGCGACCGCCTCGGCGAGGGTCTGGGAGGGCACCACCAGCGGGGCCTTGGCCGGGGTGCGCACCTGCCGCCCGTCCAGTTCCACGGTGTAGCCGCCTTCCGCCGGCGCGGCAGCGGCCTGCTTGTAGAAGCGCTTGATCTTCTGCTGCATGGATTTCTTACCGACCTAGTTGCCGAAGAGACTCTTCAAGCCTTCCTCGATCCCCTCGCCCACATCCTTCAGGGCCTTGCCGGCGTCGTCGATGATGCCGCCCGAGGAGGAGGACGACTGGCCGCTCTCCGGGGCGGTCCCGGCCTCCCCGCCCCGGCCGATGGCCGCCAGGGCCTCGCTGCAGAGGGAGGCCGTGGCGCCGCCGCTCTGGCCGATCAGCGGCCCGGTGCCGATCAGGCCGCCGACGCTGTCGACCGCGCCGCCGACGATATTGCCGCCGCTCTCCGCCACGTCGCCGACGGTGCCCACCGCGCCGGCCACCGCGCCGATCGGGTCGGGCACGAAGCTGGGGTTGTTCAGCGGGCCGGTGACTTTGAACGGGACGGCGAGGCTGGCCAGGCTGGGCTCGCTGGTCTCGGTGTCGAAAGCCAAATTCACCCGCTCGGCATCCAGGTCGATGCCGCCCCGCCCGGCGACCGCGAAGGCGCCGCTGTCCAGCACCAGGGCGCGGCTCCTGGCCTGGCCCTGCGCCACGTCGAAGCGGGTGACGAAGCACTCCAGGCGGGTCTGGTTCGACTGCCCGAACAGCGGCCCTGTGATGTCGCTCAAACCGGCGCTGAGAACACTCAGCATGGCGTTGTCGATGGTGCCGTCTTCCGAGACCGCCTGGACGTAGCCATCCAGGCCTGCGGCGATGGCATGCGGACTGGCGCCGCGGCCCTTCAAATCGACGTCGAGTTCCAGCTTGCCGCCGACGCCCTCGTTGACCTCCGCCCGCTTCAACAGTTCGCCGAAGTCGATGTCGCGCCCGGTGAGGGCCAGCGCCAGGTCCGGCTCCGCCTTGGCCCCGTCGAGGGCGAGGCGGCCGTCCAGGGTGCCGCCGGCCAGCAGTGCCGCCAGCGGTTCCACGGTCAGGGCCCCGCCCTTGAGGACCAGCGTCAGCTTGACCTCGTTGAGTTCCAGGCCCGGCGAGAGGCGCAGCAGCTCCGCGTCCAGCTTCACCTCGGCGTCGAGGGCGCGCAGGCCCTCCAGCGGCAGGGGCGTCTCAGAGAAGATCCGGTCACCCCCGCCTGCCGAGCCGCCGCCCGCCGAGCCGCCACCCGCGCTTCCTGGGGCCGCGCCTTCGCCGCCGCTGAAATCCCCCAGGTCGAGCAGTTTGGAGAGCAGCGCCGCCTTCAGCGCGGGGCGCGCAGCGGCCAAGTCCAGTGTGGCGTTGCCGCCCAGGTCGCTGCCGCCCACCGTCAGCCGCAGTCCATCAAATTCAATGGTTTGATTGGCTGCCTTCACGTCACTGGACAACTTGAAGGGACCCAGCGCCGGCAACTCCGCGCCGACGAAGGGCGACAACCCGGCGAGGCTTTCGCCCTCGGCGGTGACGGCCACCTCGGCGGTCATGTCCCCGGTCAGATCGCCGGCCCGGCCCGTCACCGCCAGCGTCACGCCCCCGGCGGCCAGGGTCATGTCCAGCGGCCCCTCGGCGCCGGAGAGCAGCGCCGGCAGGCCCGGATAGCTGCCCTCCAGGGTGAAGGGGTTGCCGTTGTAGGCGCCCACGAGACGCAGGCTGCGCGCACCGCCGCCGGCGGGCACCGCGCCCACCGCCTCTGTCACCTCCAGGCTCAGGGTCTCGCCGGAGCCGGCCTCCGTCATGGTGAGCTGGCCGCCCTCGATGCGGAAGTCCTGCACGTCGGGCAGGGAAACGGCCCCCGCCTCGCCCGCCGGCTCGGGCGCCTGCTCATCCGGGGCCTCCGCGGCCGCTTCCTCAAACTCCCAGTTGCCGCGGCCCTCGGCATCGGTCTCCAGCAGGATATCCGGCGCCACCGCGACCAGGCGGGTCACCACCACCTCGCCGAACAGCAGGGGCAGCAGCTCGACCTCGATCTCCAGGCGCCTGAAGGTCACCATATCGGGGCGGCTGCCCCAGGGCGCGTTGGCGAAGCGCACGTCCTGCAGGTCGATGGAGGGCACCAGGGAGACCCGCAGCGCCACCGGGCCATCGATCGCCAGGTCGCGGCCCGTGGCGGCCTTGACCTCCGTCCTTGCGAAGTCGGCGACCTGCTGCACATCCAGCGAGGCGATGATGGCGTAGCCCGCAACCAGCACCGCCACGGTGAGGGCCACCAGGGCGGCAAAGATCCGCCGCAGCCTGCCGCGTCGCTTCTTCATACACGTTCTCCGCTCATCCGAACAAGCTGTTGCTCCAGCTCGGAAAAATGATCAATTACACAGTCGGCCCCGGCGCGCAGCAGCTGCTCCGGGGCGTGGTTGCCCCAGCTTACCCCGACTGCGGCGCAACCGGCGGCGCGGGCCATTTCCACGTCGAAGGTCGTGTCGCCGATCATAACGGTTTGACCGGGTTCCGCGCCAACCTCCGCCATGGCCGTCTCCAGCAGGTGCGGGTGCGGCTTGCCGGGACCGTCGTCGGCGGTCTTCAGGTTATGGAAGCGCGGCTCCAGCCGGTGACGCTCCAATACCCGGCGCAGCCCGCGACGGTTCTTGCCGGTGGCGATGCCCAGGAAGACCTCCGGGTGGTCCAGGGCGTCCAGCAGCTCCAGGGTGCCGGGGAACAGCGGTTCCTCGTGCTTCGGATCGTCGAGCAGCGTGAAGAAGGCGCGGCGGTAGCCCTCGACCAGCTGCCAGGCCCGGGCCTCGTCGGGCTCCGGCAGCAGGCTGTTGATGGCCACCTCCAGCTTCAGGCCGATGGTACCGCGAATGGCCGCGGGCTCGGGCACCGGCAGGCCGTCCCCGGCGAAGGCCAGGCCCATGCAGTGGACGACCGTGTGCTGGCTGTCGACCAGGGTGCCGTCGACGTCGAAGACGATGAAGCGGTGGGAAAAAGGCGGTGCCGTCATTGGGCGTTGTCTCTATCACGTCGGGCCCGCATGCTTAAGACGATTCGTACGTCCGGGCCAGCCGTCAGCAGGGAGCCTCCGTCACGATGCCGCCCTATCGCCGTCTCCCCCGTCTCGCCGGGCCCCTGCTGGCCGCCGCCCTCCTCGGCCCCGCCGCCTGCGACCAGGGCCCCTCCACGGTGACCCTCTTTATGCACCCCACCGGGGCCTTCGATTTTCTGGTGGCCGCGACCAAGAACGAGGGCCCGCTCTACCTGGAGATCGACGGCATGCCCTTCGGCGAGAGCGACGGCCTGGAAGACCAGGTGGCCGCGGTCATGAAGCAGGCCGTGCAGAGCCGCGTCCTGCGCCTGACCACCGACCAGACCGCCGCAGAGGACCCCCGCTTTCGCCTGGTGCTGGTCTTCAACCCGGCTGAGGGCGGCGGCGACCTCTTTGCCTTCTGCCGGGAACAGCCCGGCGGCGGTTCCCCGGAGAGCGGCGGCCGCATCAAGCTGCGCGCCGGGTTCTGCCGCGGCGACGACCTGCTGGCCGCCGTGGACGGCTGGGCCGAGGAAGTCGAGGCGCTGGACGATCCGAAGATCGAGCAGCTGATGCGTCAGGTGGCCCGGGACCTCTTCTCGCGCAAGCGCCGCGACGATTGACGGACGGCGGTCGGGCGCCACCTGCGCTATGATGGCCGGCAAAAACAACAAGCGGGAGGGAACATGCCGGACGCCCCGGGCGCCAGCGCCCCGATCGCGGTCGCGCCCGTCGCCGGCGCCATCGGCGCCGAGATCTCCGGTGTCGACCTGTCGGCGGAGCTGTCCGACGACACGGTGGGCGCGATCCGCCAAGCGCTCCTCGACCACCTGGTGGTGTTCTTCCGCGACCAGGAACTGACGCCGCAGCAATTCATGGCCTTCGCGGCGCGCTTTGGCCGGCCGGTGCCCTACCCCTTCGTGAAGGGCCTGGACGAACATCCTGAGATCACGCCGATCCTCAAGCGCGAGGAGGACCGCATCAATTTCGGCGGGCTCTGGCACAGCGACACCGCCTACCTGCGGACCCCTCCCATGGGGACGATCCTCTACGGCATCGAGATCCCGCCCTACGGCGGCGACACCGAGTTCGCCAACCAGTACCTGGCCTACGAGACCCTCTCGGCGCCGCTGCGCCGCTTCCTCGACGGGCTGACAGCGGTGCACGCCTCAGGCAAGGGGGCGGTTCAGAAGACGCGCAGCGGAATGATGGAACAGGCCTCGGCCGGCCTGAAGGGCGACGAGCTGACCGCGCGCCACCCGGCGGTGCGCACCCACCCGGAGACCGGGCGCAAGGCGCTCTATGTGAACGTCGCCCACACCACGCACTTCGAGGGGATGACCGAGGAGGAAAGCCAGCCGATCCTGGACTTCCTGTTCCGCCACCAGGTGAAGGCCGATTTCACCTGCCGCTTCCGCTGGTCCCCGGGCGCCGTGGCGTTCTGGGACAACCGCTGCGCCCAGCACAACCCGATCAACGACTACCACGGCTTCCGCCGGCTGATGCACCGGGTGACGCTGGCCGGCAAGGTGCCCGCCTGACGGCCATTCCGGCCTTCCCGCACTGCCGCACTTTTTTGCCAGCCTCCTCCACGTCCGGCCGAACTAAGGCCGGGCAAGAAGCGGAATAATTTCGGGCAACCCAAATCCACAGGAATAACCATCTGATTCTAAAGAGCACTCCAGAAAGGAGTCATATTCTCTGCACATTTGCCAAATTATTACCAAAATATTATCTAACTCCTAACAACTCCTTTACTTGTAAGTGTGTGACAATTATGGATTTTATTACGTGCTTCCTGAGGATTTAAGGAAATAAAAAGTGAGGACATAGAGACTACTCCCTAGACACGCATTGAAGCTGAATGCTCACCAAAAGGGGTAGGCACTATGTTTTCCAAGCTTTCCATGACCTGCGCTGCGGCGGCGATCGTCATTTCCGCTGCTTGCTCCATCCAAGCCGGGGCTGCCGAGGCAAAGGACTGGCTGCGCACCATGGAGCGCCACGACACCGCGGCGCAGGCTGCCAAGTACACACCCAAGGGCGACAACCCCCAGTGGGACTTCGATCTGAACACGGTGGTCAACGACATGGCCTGGCGCAACCGCACGGCTTCGATGCTGCGCAACCTGCCGCGCCCGGGCGCCTCGCTGCGCAAGGACGCACCGGACCAGGTGGCCGATCGCGAGGAGTCCCCGCGCCTGCAGTTCCGCTTCTGAGCTGACGGGACTACAGCGGCCGCTGGCCCTTGGCCGGCGAGTGGCTGAGTCCTTCGGCATAGGCAAGGAGCGCCTGGAGCGCCCCCTCGCCCTTCGCTTCCGTAAAGCCCAAGGCCTGCCAGGTCTCCGCCATGTGCGGCGGCAAGGGCGCCGTCACCCGCAGCGTGGTGCCGACTTCCGGGTCCGGCAGGGCAAGCTCGTGGGCCACCAGGTGCAGCGTCTTGGCGTTCGCCAGCGCCTCCGGGAAGGCGCCACGGCCGCCATACTTGCCATCGCCGACGATGGGTGTGCCCAGGGCCGCGCAGTGGACGCGCAGCTGGTGGGTGCGCCCGGTCAGCGGCAGCAGCACCAGCCAGCTCACCGTCTCGCCGCTGCGCCTGTCCCGGTGGCTCTCCACCACCTGGAACAGGGTGCGCGCGGATTTGCCTTCGGCCTCGTCCGGGGACACCGCCTCGCCGCGGCGTCCGCCCCCCAGGGCCTGCTTGGCGAGCGGCAGGTCGATGAGGCCGCGGCGCTCGGGCGGCTCTCCGGCGACCAGCGCCCAATAAATCTTCTGGGTGTCCTTGCCGCGGAAGGCCGCGGTCAGGCTGCGCGCGGCCGGCGCGTTGCGGGCCAGCAGCAGAACGCCCGCCGTGTCGCGATCCAGGCGATGCACCAGGCGTGGCCGTTCCACGGCGCCGAAGCGCAAGGCGTCCAGCATGCCGTCCAGGTGGCGGCGCTGGCCGCTGCCGCCCTGCACCGCCAGGCCGGCCGGCTTGTTGATCGCGATGACGTTCTCGTCCCTGTAGAGCACCGCCGCCTGCAGGGCCTCCGCCTCCGCGGCGGAGACCGTCAGGGCCTTGGAATCCGCACCAGGCACCGCCTCGGGCGCCGCCGCGGGCAGTGGCGGCACGCGCACGACCTGGCCGCTCTCCAGGCGCGCCGAGGCCTTGACCCGGCGGCCGTCGACGCGGATCTCGCCCTTGCGCAGCATCTTCTCCAGGCGGCCGTGGGTGACCTGCGGAAAGTGCTGCTTGAACCAGCGGTCCAGGCGTTGACCCTCGGCCGCCGCCTCGACCGGCACCTGCTGAACGCCGCTCACGCTGTTCTCCTCACGTCACGGCCGCGCGGACGAGGCCCAGCGCCAGGAAGAAGGCGCCGACCGAAAGCACCACCGAGGCGACGATATATCCCGCGCACTGCCAGATCGCGCCGCGCTCGTAGAGCAGGACGGTGTCCATGGAAAAAGTCGAGAAGGTGGTGAAGGCGCCCAGAAAGCCAACCGCGAGGAAGGCCCGCAACTCCGGCGAGGGCGACCAGACCAGAGCGCCCAGTTCGATGAGCAGCCCCATGGCGAAGGAGCCCAGGACATTCGCCGTCAGCACGCCCAGGGGAAACCCGTTGCCCGCCCAGTGGGTCACCTGGGCCACCACGAAATGGCGTCCCACGGCCCCCAGCGCGCCCCCGGCGGCGACAGCGGCGATGATCTGAAGCTGCATGCCCTTTGTCCTCTCCCCCGGCCACTCTTGCCGGCCCCCCATTCGCTGGCTGGGGTCCCCTGCCACAATACGGCGGCGCGGCCCCGGCAGGCCGCCTGCCGCATCTAGCTAGCAAAGCGCGGGAGCAGGTGCAAACGGCGGATGCGGCGCTCAGGCGGCCTCGACGGAGCCCGAGGACCCGTTGGACATCCAGGACAGGCAGTTGGCGGTGTCCATCAGGTAGATGCCGATCCGCCCCAGTTCCTGGACCGCCTCTTCGGTGGCGTTGCACAGGGCATCGGGCACCAGGACGATGCGGAAGTCGCGGGCGCTGGCCTCGTAGACCGAGGCGCGGCCGCCGGTGGAGAAGCTGAAGCCGCAGATCACCAGCGTGGTGATCTGCTGATCGCGCAGGCGCTGCTCCAGCCCGGTATTGTGGAAGGCGCCCCAGCGCGGCCGGTAGTGGACGAACTCGTTGGCGCCGATCTCCTGGAAGTCACCGGCGAAGAGCAGTTCCGGGTCCAGGCGCACGTCCCTGGCGGGCTTCAACTCGTCGATCAGCTCGGCGCCCAGCGTACCCGGCATGAAGTACCGCTGGCCCTCTTCCACCGCCTGGCGGCGGCAGGCATCGACGTTGGAGCCGTCGGGCTTGTAGAGGCGGACGGAATGGTAAATGGGCGCCCCGTGGCTGCGGAAGCAATCCACCAGCGCGCCGATGTTCGGCAGCGCCGTGTGGCTTCCGCAGGCCCGCACGGGCGAGCCGGAGGCGACGAAGTCGCGCTGCGCGGAGATGCAGAGGAGAGCTGCTTTACCCTTTTCGGGCACGCAGTAGTTCGCCATTTAGACCCTCGTATACCTGCCAGCCGGCGCTCTTTGGCGACCGGCGATTATTGTATGGGTGACAAATTACGAGCTTTGCGGCCAGGCACAACCGGCAAGGATGAATGGCAGATTCGCACTGCACGCAAAGCTAACCGCCCGCCGGGTCCTTGCCGGCCCGGGCCGCCTGGGATCGCAGCTTTTCCCAGTACTCCAATCGTTTGCGTACATCCCTTTCAAAGCCGCGCTCGACCGGGCGGTAGAAGGATTGGCGCGGCAGTCCCTCGGGAAAATAGTCCTGACCGGAGAAGCCCTCGGGCGTGTCGTGGTCGTAGGCGTAGCCCTTGCCGTAGCCCAGCTCGCTCATCAGCTTGGTCGGCGCGTTGAGGATATGGGCCGGCGGCGCCAGGGAGCCGCTGTCGCGGGCGGCGCGCTGGGCCGCCCCGAAGGCCTTGTAGGCGGCATTCGACTTGGGGGCCGTCGCCAGATAGACCACCGCCTGGGCCAGGGCCAGCTCGCCCTCCGGGCTGCCGATGCGCTCGAAGGCCTGCCAGGCCGCCACCGACTGGGTGAGTGCGACCGGGTCGGCCAGACCAATGTCCTCCACCGCGAAGCGCACCAGGCGCCGGGCGATGTAGTGCGGATCCTCGCCCCCGGCCAGCATGCGCGCGAACCAGTAGAGCGCCGCATCGCAATCGGAGCCGCGCAGTGACTTGTGCAGGGCGCTGATCAGGTTGTAGTGGCTCTCCTGCCCCTTGTCGTAGACCGGCGCGCGCTTCTGCACCACCTGGGCCAGGGCGGCGGTGTCCAGCTTGTCGCCGGCTTTCCAGGTCCCTTCCCCCCCGGGCCCGCTGCCCAGCGCGAAGACCTCCTCGGCCAGGTTCAGCAGGTAGCGCCCGTCGCCGTCGGCCATGGCCATGAGCGCCTGGCGTGCCTCGGGGGTCAACGGCAAGTCGCGGCCCTCCGCCGCCTCCGCCCGGGCCAGCAGTTCGCGCAGGGCCGTCTCGTCCAGGCGCTTCAGCACCATGACCTGGGCGCGCGACAGCAGAGCGGGATTGAGCTCGAAGGAAGGGTTCTCCGTGGTCGCGCCGACCAGCACCACCGTGCCGTCTTCCACGAAGGGCAGGAAGCCGTCCTGCTGGGCGCGGTTAAAGCGGTGGATCTCGTCGACGAACAGCAGGGTGCCGCGCCCGGCCAGGCGGCGCTGCTTGGCTCGCTCGAAGACCTTGCGCAGGTCGGCGACGCCGGAGAAGACCGCCGACAGCGGCTCGAACTCCAGGTCGGTCTCCGCCGCCAGCAGGCGGGCGATGGTGGTCTTGCCGCAGCCCGGCGGCCCCCAGAGGATCAGCGAGGCCAGCCGCCCGGAGCGCACCATGCGCCCGATGGGCCCTTCCGGCGCCAGCAGATGGCCCTGGCCGACGACCTCGTCCAGCGCCTGGGGGCGCAGGCGGTCGGCCAGCGGCCGCGGTGCCTGGCTTTCGAAGAGTCCGGTCATGGCCGCCGCCGCATCCAGGGCCTCAGGAGTTGAACTCGACCCGGCGGACCTTGCCGTCGCGTTTGAAGGTGATCTGCCACTTGCCGCTGATGCGGTCGAGGGCGTTCGCGAGATTGCCGGAGTTCTGATAGCTCTCGCCGTTCAGGGAGAGAATGATATCGCGGGCGCGGAAGCCGACCCGGTCGGCGGGCGTGCCGCGCTGCACCTTGGTGATCACCACCCCGGCCCAGTTGTCCGGCATGTCGAGTTCCTCGGCCAGGGCCGGCGACAGGCTGGCCACGTAGGCCCCGCCAAGGGGGTGATGGCCCAGCAGGCGCACCTCGTTGCGCGGCGGGCTTTCCGGGGGCGGCTCGAGCGGCAGTTCGGCGTTGAGCGTCTGGCCCTGGCGTACCATCTCGACCTCCAGGCTGTCGCCCAGCGCGCCGGTGGCCACGCGGTAGCGCAGCGACTGCAGGTCGTTCACCGGCTGGTCGTTGACGGCGACGATGACGTCGCCCGGGTCGATGCCGGCGCGGTCGGCCGGGCCACCGTCGTAGACGTCGCTGATGACAACGCCGCCCGGCCGCTCCAGGCGCAGCCCCTCGGCCAGGTCCGAGGTCAGGTCCTGGCCGATCAACCCGGTCCAGGCGCGCACCAGGGCGCGGCCGTCGCGGGCGCTGTCGACGACGGTGCGCACCATGTTGGCGGGAATAGCGAAACCGATGCCGACGGAGCCGCCGCTGCGCGAATAGATCGCCGTGTTGATGCCGATCAGGCGGCCGTCCAGAGTCACCAGGGCGCCGCCCGAGTTGCCGGGGTTGATGGCCGCGTCGGTCTGGATGAAAAAGCTGAAATCGGTGATGCCGACCTGGGTGCGCGCCAGGGCCGAGACGATGCCGCTGGTCACCGTCTGGCCGACGCCGAAGGGATTGCCCAGCGCCAGCACCAGGTCGCCGACTTCCACGTCGTCGGAATCGCGCATCTCGATGGTCGGCAGCTTCTCGCCGCCCGGATCGACCCGCAGCACCGCCAGATCGGTCCGCTCGTCGGTCAGCACCAGTTCGGCCTCGAACTCGCGGCGGTCGGTCAGCACCACCTTGATCTCGGTGGCGCCCTTGATGACGTGCTCGTTGGTGACGATGAAGCCCTCTTCGGCAACGATGACGCCGGAGCCCAGCGACGACTGCTCGCGCTTGCGGCGCTTCTGGTCGTCGAGGCCGTCGCCGAAGAAGCGCCGGAAAAAGGGATCGTCCAGCAGGGAGGAAACCGCGCTGCGCTGCTCGACCTGGCGCTTGGCGAAGATGTTCACCACCGCCGGGGCCGCCTTCTTCACCACCGGCGCGAAGGACAGCATGACCTCTTCGCGGCTCTGCGGCACTTCACGCTGCTGTGCGGCGGCGGGCACGACGGTCAGCACGACAGCGACACAGAGCGCCGCCGGAACCGCCCTTGCGGTCCGGCGCAGCTTGACCAGCTTTGCGCGCAGTTCGGTCACCGGTTCTCTTCCCACTTCATACGCCCGTCGGGGCCTGCCCCATATTTGGGTGCGCGGACGGGAGCGTCAAACAAGAAAGGCAGCCCAAAGGGCTGCCTTTCGAAATCGTCCTGCCGTGCCGGCCGGAGAGGAGCAAACTCAGTCCTCGTCCGCTTCCTCGACGGCTTCCTGGCTCGGACCGGAGTCCTGGCCCTTGGCGTCGGGATCGCGGTCGACGAGCTCGATGACCGCCATGGGCGCCATGTCGCCGTAGCGGTAGCCGGCCTTCAGCACGCGGCTGTAGCCGCCGTTACGCTCCTTGTAGCGCTCTGCCAGGTTGTCGAAGAGCTTTGCGGTGATCTCGGTGTCGCGCAGCACGGAGAGCGCCTGACGGCGGGCGTGCAGGTCGCCGCGCTTGCCCAGGGTGATGAGACGATCGACGACGCGCCGCAGATCCTTGGCCTTCGGCAGGGTGGTCTTGATCTGCTCGTGCTTGATCAAGGAAGCCGCCATGTTGGCGAACATCGCTTTGCGGTGGCTGGCCGTCCGGTTGAAACGGCGGCCGTGGAGACCGTGACGCATCTTTCTATCCCTTCATCCCTGGCCTCGCGCACGAGACCGATCCTGTTGCCGTCCGCCAGAGCCGCCCTTCGGGCCGATGATCTGTACAAACGGGGGGAGCCGATTGCTCCAGTACTTTGAATACCCCGACGGGGCCCTTAGTAGGGCTCCTCCAGGCGCTTGGCCAGTTCCTCGATGTTCTCGGGCGGCCAATTCGGAATTTCCATACCCAGGTGCAGCCCCATGGTGGCCAGCACCTCCTTGATCTCGTTCAAGGACTTGCGGCCGAAGTTCGGGGTGCGAAGCATCTCGCCCTCGGTCTTCTGCACCAGATCGCCGATGTAGACGATGTTGTCGTTCTTCAGGCAGTTGGCCGAACGCACGGAGAGCTCCAGTTCGTCCACCTTGCGCAGCAGATTGCGGTTGAACGGCGGCTCGGAAGCGGCCTCTTCCTCGTGGCGCGCCTGCGGCTCCTCGAAGTTGATGAAGAGCTGCAGCTGGTCCTGCAGGATGCGCGCCGCCAGGGCGACCGCGTCCTCCGGCGTCACCGCGCCGTTGGTCTCCAGTTCCATGGTGAGCTTGTCGTAGTCGGTGACCTGACCGACACGGGTGTTCTCCACCTTGTAGGAGACCTTGCGCACCGGCGAGAAGATCGAGTCGACCGGCACCAGGCCGATCGGCGCATCCTCGGGACGGTTCTGGCTGGCGGCCACGTAACCCTTACCGGTGTCGACGGTCAGCTCCATGTCGATGCTGGCGCCGTCGTCCAGGGTGCAGAGCACCAGGTTCGGGTTCATGATCTCGATGTCATGGCCGGTGTCGATCTGTCCGGCCGTGATTTCGCCCGGGCCCTCGGCGCGCAGACGCATCCGCTTGGGTCCCTCGCCGCCCATGCGCAGGGCGATGGCCTTCACGTTCAGCACCACGTCGGTCACGTCCTCGCGGACGCCCGGAATGGAGGAGAACTCGTGCAGGACGCCATCAACCTGGATGGAGGTCACCGCCGCACCCTGCAGCGACGACAGCAGCACGCGACGCAGGGCATTGCCCAGCGTCAGGCCGAATCCGCGTTCCAGCGGCTCGGCGACGACCTTGGCGACGCGATGGGCGTCCGGTCCGGGCTGGATGTCCAGCTTCGTCGGCTTGATCAGTTCGGTCCAGTTCTTTTGCAGCACGCTCGTGCCCTCACGACTTCTAGGCTGTTCCGATTCCACATCCGGCGGCGCGGGGTGTCCCTGCGACGCCAAAAGGCCAGGTGGCGGGCAGCCTCCGCCATGGCCTCTCAACTGCCCGGGAACCAACGCCCCGGGAAGAACCACGTGTTAGACGCGGCGGCGCTTCGGCGGACGGCAGCCGTTGTGCGGGATCGGGGTCACGTCACGGATCGCCGTGATGGTGAAACCGACCGCCTGCAGAGCCCGCAGCGCAGATTCACGGCCCGAACCCGGGCCCTTCACGTTGACTTCAAGCGTACGCATGCCGTGCTCCTGCGCCTTCTTGCCGGCGTCCTCGGCGGCAATCTGAGCTGCATAGGGAGTCGACTTACGCGAACCCTTGAAACCCTGACCACCGGCCGAAGACCAGGAGATGGTGTTCCCCTGCACGTCGGTGATGGTGATCATGGTGTTGTTGAAAGTAGCGTTCACATGCGCGATGCCGGAGCTGATGTTCTTCTTCTCGCGGCGGCGCAGACGCGCTTGAGGTTTGGCCATGGCCTGTTGCCCGTTTCCTGGTGCTTAAATCGTTTCTGGCGTCTTTACCTGGCGGCTTTCTTCTTGCCGGCAATCGGTCGCGCCGGGCCCTTGCGGGTCCGTGCGTTGGTGCTGGTGCGCTGACCGCGCACCGGCAGGCCCTTGCGGTGACGCAGGCCGCGGTAGCAGCCAAGGTCCATCAGGCGCTTGATGTTCATTGCGACTTCGCGGCGCAGGTCGCCCTCAACCACGTAGTCACGGTCGATGGCCTCGCGGATGCGCGCGACCTCGTCGTCGGTCAGCTCGTTGACCCGACGCTCCCGGGGGATACCGACCTGCTGGCAGATACTGGTCGCCTTGGTCCGGCCGATCCCGTGGATGTAGGTCAGAGCAATCTCGACCCGTTTCTGCGTCGGAATGTTGACGCCAGCAATACGTGCCACTTCGCGAACTCCTTAAACGCCGCGGACCCGGGCCTGCGAGAGCCCGAAAGTCATGTCTAGACAAGCAGAAGCGTCCGGTCGCGGGAAGCGCCGGAAACGCTGGATTATATTAACAGAAAGCGGCGAGTCAACCGTCATGCCGCCCCCAGTGCATTTTCGATCTGGGCGGTCACCTGGTCGATCCCGGCCATGCCGTCGACCGCCTTGAGGACGCCCTTGTCGCCGTAGTAGGGCAGGATCGGCGCGGTCTGGGCGTGATAGGCCTCCAGACGGGTGCGCACGGTCTCCTCGTTGTCGTCGGCGCGGCGCTTGAACTCGGTGCCGCCGCAGTTGTCGCAGACCCCGGCCACCTTGGGCTTCTGGAAGGTATCGTGGTAGCCGGCGCCACACTTCGCGCAGGTGTAGCGCCCGGTGATGCGCTCGACCAGGATCTCGTCGTTAACCTTCATCTCGATGACCGAGTTCAGCTTCAGGCCCTTTTCGGCCAGCATCTCGTCCAGCGCCTCGGCCTGGGCCGTGGTCCGCGGAAAGCCGTCCAGGATGAAGCCCTGGGCGCAGTCGGGCTGGTCGATCCGGTCGGAGATCATGGCGATCATCAGGTCGTCCGGCACCAGGTGCCCGGCATCCATCAGCGCTTTGGCCTTCTGGCCCAGCTCGCTGCCCGAGGCCACGGCCTCGCGCAGCATGTCGCCCGTCGAGAGCTGCACCAGGTTATGGCTCTTTTCCAGGCGCTTGGCCTGGGTTCCCTTCCCCGCCCCCGGCGGGCCTAACAGAATCACGTTCATCCACGGCGCCCCTTAAGCTTGGACTTCTTGATGAGCCCTTCGTATTGGTGTGCGAGCAGATGTGCGTGGATCTGCCCGACGGTATCCATCGTCACGGTGACCACGATCAGCAGCGAGGTGCCGCCGAAGTAGAACGGGAGTTCCGGGTACTGGGCGCGCAGGGCCTCCGGCAGCAGCGCCACCGCCGCCAGATAGAGTGCGCCCACGGCGCCCAGGCGGGTCAGGATACGGCGCAGGAACTCGGCCGTGTTCTTGCCGGGGCGGATGCCGGGGACAAAGCCGCCGTGCTTCTTCAGGTTATCGGCCGTGTCGTCGGGATTGAAAACGATGCCGGTGTAGAAGAAGGCGAAAAAGATGATGAGGGCGGCATAGAGCGCCATAAACAGCGGCGTGCCGTGGGCCAGATAGATGCTCACCCAGCTCAGCCAATCCGGCCCGCCGGCGCCGGAGAAGCCGGAGACGGTCGCCGGCAGCAGCAGCAGCGAAGAGGCGAAGATCACCGGGATGACGCCCGAGGGGTTAAGCTTCATCGGCAGGTGCGAGGCCTCGCCGCCGAACATCTTGTTGCCGACCTGGCGCTTCGGGTACTGCACCACGATGCGGCGCTGGGCCCGCTCGATGAAGACGATGAAGGCCACCACGCCGGCGGCGCCGAGCAGCAGCAGGGCGATGAGAATCGGCGAGATCTGCCCAACCCGGCCCAATTCCAGCACCTCGACCAGGGCCAGCGGCAGGTTGGCGACGATGCCGGCGAAAATGATCAGCGAAATGCCGTTGCCGACCCCGCGCTGGGTGATCTGCTCGCCCAGCCACATCAGGAAGACTGTCCCACCGGTCAGGGTGATGACCGTGGTGATGCGGAAGAACAGGCCGGGGTCGATCACCGCCGAGCCCGCCGTGCCCTGGGTGCTCTCCAGCCCCACGGCGATCCCGTAGGACTGGAACATGGCCAGCAGCACGGTGCCGTAGCGGGTGTACTGATTGATCTTCTTGCGGCCCGCCTCGCCCTCTTTCTTCAGCGCTTCCAGGTTCGGCGAGACCGCCGTCAGGAGCTGCATGATGATCGAGGCCGAGATGTACGGCATGATGTTGAGGGCGAAGATCGTCATGCGGCTGAGGGCGCCGCCGGCGAACATGTCGAAAACGCCGATGATGCCGCCCGCCTGCTGCGAGAAGACGTCCTGCAGGATCTGCGGATCCACGCCGGGAATGGGGATCCAGGTGCCGAGCCGATAGATGATCAGGGCGCCGAGCGTGAACCAGAGTCGCTTCTTCAGTTCCGGCGCCTTGCCGAAGGCGCTGAAATTGATGTTGGCGGCGAGTTGCTCGGCGGCAGAAGCCATAGGGATCTATCTCACAGCTGCGGGTTGGCGGATCGCGCCCGTTTATTCGGAAGCGGGCGCGCTTTCACCGGCCGGAGCTTTGACAACCACGGTCACCGAACCACCGGCCTTCTCAACCGCCTCGACCGCGGCCTTGGACGCGCCCGCAACGGTTATATTGATCTTGGCCTTCAACTCGCCCTTTGCAAGGAGGCGAATGCCGTCCGGCGCCGACTTGATGAGGCCGGCTTCCTTCAGCGCCGCCGCATCGACCGGCTTGCCCGCGTCCAGACGGCCGGCGTCGATCGCGCCCTGCAGGCGGCCGGTGTTCACCACCTTGTAGTCCTTGGCGAAGATGTTGTTGAAGCCACGCTTCGGCAGGCGGCGGTGCAGCGGCATCTGGCCGCCCTCGAAGCCCTTGATGGCCACGCCGGAGCGCGCCTTCTGGCCCTTGTGTCCCTGGCCGGAAGTCTTGCCTTTGCCCGAGCCAATGCCGCGGCCGATGCGCTTGCGGCCTTTGGTGGCTCCCTGATTGTCGCTCAACTCATTGAGTTTCATTGCACTTTATCCTTCACCGGAGCGTCGCCCTGGACGCCTTTTCCCGGTCTTTCCCGTGGATGTCCCGGCGGCCTCAGGCCTCGCCCTCGACGCGCACCAGGTGCTTCACCTTGTTGATCATGCCGCGCACCGCGGGCGTGTCTTCCAGCTCGCGCGAGCGGTTCATCTTGTTGAGGCCGAGCCCGACCAGGGTCGCCCGCTGGTCCTTGGTGCGGCCGATCGGGCTGCCGATCTGGGTGACCTTAAGGGTCTTCTTCGCTGCAGACATGGATCGTTACTCCCGCGCCTCGGCGGCCGCGGTGTCGCGCTTGCCGAGGATGTCGGAGACCTTCTTGCCGCGGCGCTGGGCCACCATGCGGGGGCTGGCGCTGCGCCCCAGGGCTTCGAAGGTCGCCCGGATCATGTTGTGGGGGTTGGAGGAGCCGACCGACTTGGCGACCACGTCCTGAACGCCGAGCGCCTCGAAGACGGCGCGCATCGGGCCGCCGGCGATGATGCCGGTACCGGCCTCGGCGGCGCGCAGCAGCACACGGCCGGCGCCGAAGCGGCCCCTGATGTCGTGGTGCAGGGTGCGGCCCTCGCGCAGCGGCACACGGACCATCTGCTTCTTGGCCTGCTCGGTCGCCTTGCGAATCGCCTCAGGCACCTCGCGCGCCTTGCCGTGGCCGTGGCCGACGCGGCCGCGGCCGTCGCCGACGATCACCAGAGCGGCGAAGCCGAAGCGGCGGCCGCCCTTGACCACCTTGGCCACGCGGTTGATGCCGACCAGCTTCTCAATCAGTTCCGGCTCGTCGTTGTCACGCTGCCGGCGATCATCGCGGGACCGCCCTTCGCGGGGAGCTCGTGCCATGGATCTATCTTCCCTTAAAACGTCAAACCGCCTTCACGAGCCGCGTCGGCCAAGGCCTTCACGCGCCCATGAAAGAGGTAACCACCGCGGTCAAAGAGGACTTCCTTGATGCCGGCCGCCACGGCCCGCTCGGCCAGCAGCTTGCCGACCTCGGCCGCCGCCGCCTTGTCCGAGCCGTTCTTCAGCTTCGCCTTCAGCGTGCTGTCGACGCTGGACGCCGCGGCAATGGTGCGGCCCTGGTTGTCGTCGATGACCTGGGCATAGATGTGCTTGCCGGAGCGGAAAACCGACAGACGCGGCCGCCCGCTGCCCTTGCGCGCGAGCGTGCTGCGCACGCGCATCTTGCGCCGATCGTGGAGTTGCTTTGAAGTCTTCATGGCTCTTACTTCTTCTTGCCTTCCTTGCGCAGGATGACCTCGTCCGCGTACTTCACGCCCTTGCCCTTGTAGGGCTCGGGCGGGCGGTAGCTGCGGATCTCAGCGGCAACCTGGCCGACCTTCTGCTTGTCCGCGCCGGAAATAGAAATCGACGTCGGCTTCTCGCACTTGATGGTGATGCCCTCGGGGATCGGATAGGAGACATCGTGGCTGAAGCCGAGCTGCAGGTTCAGCGCCTGGCCCTGAACCGCGGCACGATAGCCGACACCGTTAATCTCCAGCTCCTTGGTGAATCCCTCGGAGACGCCCTGCACCATGTTCTGGATGCGCGAACGGGCCGTGCCCCACATGGCGCGGGCCTTCTTGGTCTCGTTGACCGGCTTCACCCAGACCTTGTTGTCTTCCTGGGTGATCTGCACGTCGTCGGTCGCCTGGAAATCCAGGGTACCCAACTTGCCCTTCGCCGAGACGAGGCCTCCCTTGATGGCGACCTCGACCCCCGCGGGTACCTCGACGGGGTTCTTTCCTACACGCGACATCAGTCAGTTCCTCAACACATCAGCGTCATTAGTAGACGCGGCAGAGCACTTCACCACCCACGTTCGCAGCACGCGCTTCCTGGTCGGACATGACCCCGCGCGGCGTGGACAGGATGCTGATGCCGAGGCCATTGTAGACCCGCGGCAGCTCCTTGATCTTCGAATAGACCCGGCGACCCGGACGCGAAACCCGCGAGATCTCCTGGATCACCGGTGCGCCCTCGTTGTACTTCAGCTCGATCTCGACTTCACTCAGTCCCCGATCGTCCGCTTCAGTACGATAGTCGCGGATGTAACCCTCTCGCTTCAGCACCTCAAGGACATTGGCACGCAGCTTCGAAGCCGGCGCGCGGACCTTCGACTTACCGGTCCGCTGTCCGTTGCGGATACGCGTCAGCATATCACCGAGGGGATCGCTCATAGCCATCGCCCGACTTCCTCCTACCAGCTCGACTTAACCATGCCAGGGATCTGACCGACCGAAGCCAGCTCACGCAGGGTAATGCGCGACAGCTGGAACTTACGGTAGACGCCACGCGGGCGCCCGGTCACCTGGCAGCGGTTGCGCACACGACCCTTCGTCGAATTGCGCGGCAGCTCTGCAAGCTTCAGATAGGCCTGGAAGCGCTCTTCCGGCGGCAGCGTGCGGTCACGCGCAACCTGCTTGAGCGCAGCCCGCTTCGCCGAAAAGCGGTCCACCATCTTCTTGCGGGCCTTGTTCTTCTCTACGGCACTCTTCTTCGCCATTACTTTTTCCTTCCGCCCCTCTTAGGCCCGAAACGGCATGTCGAAACCCTTGAGCAGGGCATGGGCTTCTTTGTCCGTCTTCGCGGTGGTGCAGATGATGATGTCCATGCCGCGGATCTCGTCGACGCTGTCGTAATCGATTTCCGGGAAGACGATCTGCTCCTTCAGGCCCATGGCGTAGTTGCCACGGCCGTCGAAGCTCTTGCCCGACACGCCACGGAAGTCACGCACGCGCGGCAGCGCGATGGTGATCAGGCGGTCGAGAAACTCATACATCCGCTCGCGGCGCAGGGTCACTTTGCAGCCTACCGGCATACCCTCGCGCAGCTTAAAGGTCGCGACCGACTTCTTGGCCTTGGTGACCACCGGCTGCTGGCCGGAGATCAGCGCCATTTCGTTGACGGCGGACTTGATCTTCTTGGAATCCGCCACGGCCTCACCGACACCCATGTTGATGACGATTTTCTCGAGGCGCGGCACTTCCATCGCATTCTTGTAGCCGAACTCTTCCATCATGGAAGCCTTCAACTCAGTATCATAGTGCTCTTTCAAGCGCGGTTTCATATCGCTGACCTTCGCTTAGAGATCGATTGTCTCACCGGAGCGCTTCGCGACCCGGGTCTTCTGTCCGTCCTTGTCGAACTTGTAACCGACGCGGGTCGGCTTGCTCGACTTCGGATCGATGAGGGCCACATTGGAAATGTGGACCGAAGCTTCCTTCTCGACGATGCCGCCAGGCGACATCTGGGAGGGCGCGGTGTGGCGCTTGACCATGTTGACGCCTTGGACCAGGACGCGGTCGTCTTCGCGCAGCACGCGCAGGACCTCGCCTTCCTTGCCCTTGTCGCGGCCGGTGGTCACGACCACCTTGTCGCCCTTCTTGATCTTGAACTTCTTGGCCATCACAGCACCTCAGGGGCCAGAGAGATGATCTTCATGAAATTCTTGGCACGAAGCTCACGCGTCACCGGGCCGAAGATACGGGTGCCGATCGGCTCACCCTGCTTGTTGATCAGCACCGCCGCGTTGTTATCGAAGCGGATGGTGCTGCCGTCGTTGCGGTGAATTTCCTTCGCCGTACGAACGATCACAGCCTGGTGGACGTCGCCCTTCTTCACGCGACCGCGCGGAATGGCTTCTTTCACCGAGACGACGATCACGTCACCGACGCCCGCCGTCTTGCGCTTCGAGCCGCCAAGCACCTTGATGCACTGCACGCGGCGCGCACCCGAATTGTCGGCGACGTCGAGCTGGGTCTGCATCTGGATCATCGGTCCTGCCCTTTCCTAGCTCTGCTAAGCCGCCTGTTCGCCGGTCACCACTTCCCAAGTCTTGGACTTGGAAATGGGACGGCACTCGCGAATCCGCACCGTGTCGCCGACGTGGCAGCTATTGCCCTCGTCGTGGGCACGGTACTTCTTCGACAGCTTGATGAATTTCTTGTAGACCGGGTGCATGACGCGACGCTCGACCAAGACGGTAATCGTCTTGTCGCCCTTATCGCTCACCACCACACCTTGCAAGATCCGACGCGGCATAGCCGTTACTCCTAAGACGCCGCCTGCTGCTTATCGCGCAGGATCGTTTTGATTCGCGCGATATCGCGGCGAACCTGCCGCACGCGCGCCGTATTTTCCAGCTGACCGCTCGCCTGCTGGAAGCGCAGGTTGAACTGCTCCTTCCGCAAGCCGACCAGCGACTCCTTCAACTCGTCAGCGGACTTGGTCCGCAGATCTTCTGCCTTCATGACTTAGTGCTCCTCACCGCCGAGGCGGGTGATGAACTTGGTGTTAACCGGCAGCTTCGCGGCGGCCAGCGTAAAGGCCTCGCGTGCCAGATCCTGGGGAACGCCCTCGAGCTCGAAGAGAACCCGGCCGGGCTTCACCCGCGCGGCCCACCATTCCGGCGAGCCTTTACCCTTACCCTGGCGGACTTCCGCCGGCTTGGAGGAGACCGGGACGTCCGGGAAGACGCGGATCCACAGCTTGCCGACGCGCTTCATGTGGCGCGTGATCGTGCGGCGGGCGGCCTCGATCTGCCGCGCCGAGACGCGGCCCGGGCTGGTCGCCTTCAAACCGTAGGCGCCAAAGTTCAGCTGCGTGCCGCCCTTGGCCTTGCCGTGGATACGGCCCTTGTGGGCCTTCCGGTACTTAGTTCGTTTCGGCTGCAACATAACCGTCGTTCCTCAAAACTTCTCGTCGCCCAAGCGGCCCTAGCGCGCCGCCCCTTACCTCGCGGTTTGGGCTTCCTGCGCCCGCTTGTCCTGCGCCATCGGGTCGTGGGCCAGGATCTCGCCCTTGAAAACCCAGACCTTGACGCCGCAGGCGCCGTAGGTGGTCTTCGCCGTCGCCTCGCCGTAGTCGACGTCGGCGCGCAGCGTGTGCAGGGGCACGCGGCCTTCGCGGTACCACTCGGTCCGCGCGATTTCCGCACCGCCCAGACGGCCGCCGCAGTTGATGCGGATGCCGTTGGCGCCCAGACGCATGGCCGACTGCACGGCCCGCTTCATGGCGCGGCGGAAAGCGACACGGCGCTCAAGCTGGTTGGCGATATTCTCGGCCACCAGCGTGGCGTCGATCTCCGGCTTGCGGATCTCGACGATGTTCAGGTGCACCTCGCTGCCGGTCATGGCCTGCAGCGCCGAGCGCAGCTTCTCGATGTCCGCGCCCTTCTTGCCGATGACGACGCCGGGACGCGCGGTGTGGATCGTGATGCGTGCCTTCTTGGCCGGCCGCTCGATGACGATGCGCGACACGCCCGCCTGCTGCAGACGCTTGCGCAGGTACTTGCGGATGCGCAGGTCCTCGTGCAGCAGGTCCGCGTAGTTGTCGTCCGCGAACCAGCGGGAATCCCAGGTGCGGTTGATGCCCAGCCGAAGGCCGATCGGATTAACTTTTTGACCCATTACGCCGTTTCCTCGCGCTCACGGACCACCACGGTGAGGCGGCTCCAGGGCTTCTCGATTCTTCCAGCGCGGCCGCGCGCCCGTGCGCGGAAACGCTTCATGACAAAGCTCTTGCCGGCAGTCGCCTCGGCCACATAGAGCCGGTCGACGTCGAGCTGATGATTGTTCTCCGCGTTGGCGATGGCCGACTGCAGAGCCTTCTTCACGTCGTTGGCGATGCGGCGCTTCGAAAAGGTCAGCTCCGCCAGGGCCTGCTCGGCGCTCTTGCCGCGGATCGACTGCGCCACCAGGTTCAGCTTCTGCGCGCTGGTGCGCAGGTTGCGGACCACGGCGCGCGCTTCGTTCTCGGCCAGCTGACCGGGATGTTTCGGCTTACCCATGGACTTAGCCCCTCTTGGCCTTCTTATCCGCCGCGTGCCCGAAGAAGGTGCGCGTCGGCGCGAACTCGCCGAACTTGTGGCCCACCATGTTTTCGGTCACCAGGACCGGCAGGAACTTCTTGCCGTTGTACACACCGAACGTCAGACCGACGAACTGCGGCATGATGGTCGAGCGACGGGACCAGGTTTTGATGATCTCGTTGCGACCCGAACCGCGCGATGCCTCTGCCTTTTTCAGCAGATAGCTGTCGACGAACGGACCCTTCCAAACAGAGCGTGACACTGCCTTCGCTCCCTTAGCGCTTCTTGTGACGACGACGCACGATCAGCGCGTTCGTCTTCTTGTTACGACGGGTCTTGGCACCCTTGGTCGGCTTGCCCCAGGGGGTCACCGGGTGACGGCCGCCCGAGGTCCGGCCCTCACCACCACCGTGCGGGTGATCGACCGGGTTCATGGCCACGCCGCGCACCGCCGGCCGCTTGCCGGTCCAGCGCTTGCGGCCCGCCTTGCCCAGCTTGGCGTTGGCCTGGTCCGGATTGGACACCGCGCCGATGGAGGCCATGCACTCGGCCCGCACCATGCGCACTTCGCCGGAGCCGAGGCGCAGCAGGGCGTAGCCGGCGTCGCGCCCGACCAGCTGCACATAAGTGCCCGCCGAGCGCGCGATCTGGCCGCCCTTGCCCGGCTTCATCTCCACGTTGTGGACGATGGTGCCGACCGGAATGGAGGCCAGCGGCATGGCGTTGCCCGGCTTGATGTCCGCCTTCTCGCCGGAGATCACCTGGTCGCCGATCGCCAGGCGCTGCGGCGCCAGGATGTAGCTCTGCTCACCATCCTCGTACTTCACCAGGGCGATGAAGGCGCTGCGGTTCGGATCGTACTCCAGGCGCTCGACCGTGGCCGGCACGTCGAACTTGCGGCGCTTGAAATCGACAATGCGATACAGCCGCTTGTGGCCGCCGCCGCGACGCCGCGCCGTGATGCGGCCGGTGTTGTTGCGGCCGCCCTTCTTGGTCAGGCCCTCGGTCAGCTTCTTGACCGGCGCGCCCTTCCAGAGGTCACCACGGTCCACCAGCACGAGGTTGCGGCGGCCCGGAGTCGTCGGATTGAAATTCTTAAGCGCCATCGCTTAGATCCCCGTGGTCACGTCGATGCTGTGACCTTCGTCCAGAGTCACAAATGCCTTCTTCACGTCGGAGCGCTTGCCCTTCAGGCCGCGGAAACGCTTCACCTTGCCCTTGTTGCGCAGGGTGTTCACCGCCTTGACCTTGACCTTGAAGATCTCCTCGATCGCGGCCTTGATCTCCGGCTTGGTGGCGTCCAGCGGCACCACGAAGGTGATCTGGTTGTGCTCCGAGCCCAGGGTGGACTTTTCCGTCACCACCGGGTGGCGGATCACTTCGTACATCCGCTCCGACGATACCTTGGTCGTCTCATTCTTGAATGCGCGTGCCCGGCTCATTTCAGTCGCGCCTCCAACGCTTCCACCGCGCCCTTGGTCAGCACCAGGGTGTCGCGGCGCAGAATGTCGTACACATTGGCGCCCTGCTGCGGCAGCACGTCGACCAGCGGCAGGTTGCGCGCCGCCTTGGCGAAACCGCCGTCGACCTGGGCGCCGTCGATGATCAGCACCGAGGACCAGCCCAGCGCGGCGAACTTCTTCGCCAGCTCACTGGTCTTGGGCTCCTTCACCGCCGCGTCTTCCAGCACCACCAGCTTGCCTTCGGCAGCCTTGGTGGAGAGCGCGGTCTTGAGGCCCAGTTGGCGAACCTTCTTGGTCAGCTCGTGGCTGTGGTCGCGCACCACCGGGCCGAAGACGGTGCCACCGCCGCGACGCTGGGTGGTGCGAGCCGAGCCCATGCGCGCGTTGCCGGTGCCCTTCTGGCGAAAGAGCTTACGGGTCGAGCCCGCGACTTCACCGCGGGTTTTCACCTTGTGCGTGCCGGCGCGGCGCTTCGCGAGCTGCCACTTCACCACGCGCGCAAGGATGTCCTGACGCGGCGAAAGCCCGAAGACGGAATCGTCGAGATCGATCTCGCCCGCCTTCTTATTGTCGAGTGTCGTAACCGGACACTTCATGGCTACTGATCCTTCTTATCCTCAGCCGGCGCGTCGGCAGACGCCTCGGCCGCCACTTCCGGCGCCTCTTCGGGGGCCGCTTCCGGCTGCTCCGCTTCCGGCTGGCTCTTCAGGCCGGCCGGATAGGGGACTTCCTCGGGACGGCTGCGCTTCACGGCGTCACGCACCATGACCCAGCTGCCCTCGGCGCCCGGCACCGCACCACGCACCAGAATCAGGCCCCGGTCCTCGTCGATCGAGACCACTTCCAGGTTCTGGGTGGTAACCCGACGGTCGCCCATGTGGCCGGCCATCTTCTTACCCTTGAACACGCGGCCCGGGTCCTGGCTGTTACCGGTCGAACCGTGCGAACGGTGCGAAATCGACACGCCGTGGCTGGCACGCAGGCCGCTGAAGTTGTGCCGCTTCATGGCACCGGCGAAACCCTTACCGATCGAAGTGCCGGTCACGTCAACGCGCTGGCCGGCAACGAAATGGGCCGCCGACAGCTCCTGCCCGACCTCGAGCAGCGCGTCGTTGGAGACGCGGAACTCGGCCAGCCGGCGCTTCGGTTCCACCTTCGCCTTGGCGTAGTGGCCGCGCATCGGCTTGGAAACGCGATTCGCCTTGGCCTTGGCCGCACCCAGCTGCACGGCGTCATAGCCGTCCTTCTCAGCGGTGCGGACCGCCACCACCTGGCAATCCTTCATCTGCAGAACGGTGACCGGCACGTTCTCGCCTTCCGGCGTGAAAACGCGGGTCATGCCCATCTTCTGCGCAATCAGACCAGTCCGCATTACCCTAGCCCTTCAGCTTGATCTCGACGTCGACGCCGGCGGCGAGGTCGAGCTTCATCAGCGCGTCCACCGTCTGCGGGGTCGGATCGACGATGTCGAGCAGCCGCTTGTGCGTCCGGATCTCGAACTGCTCGCGGCTCTTCTTGTCGATGTGCGGCGAGCGCAGCACCGTGAACTTCTCGATCCGGGTCGGAAGCGGAATCGGGCCGCGCACCTGCGCACCGGTTCTCTTCGCCGTGCCCACGATCTCCGAGGTCGACTGGTCGAGCACACGGTGATCGAAAGCCTTCAGGCGAATGCGAATATCTTGGCTGTCCATTTTCAGCGCCATCCAAAATTCAACGCCGGCCCGGAATTGGGCCGGCGTTTCTCAAGTTACTTACTTTTCGATACCGGCGACGACGCCCGCGCCGACGGTACGGCCGCCTTCGCGGATGGCGAAGCGCAGGCCCTCGTCCATGGCGATCGGCGCGATCAGCTCGACGCTCATCGTCACGTTGTCGCCCGGCATCACCATCTCCGTGCCTTCCGGCAGCGTCACAACGCCCGTCACGTCCGTCGTGCGGAAGTAGAACTGCGGGCGGTAGTTGGTGAAGAACGGGGTATGACGGCCACCCTCTTCCTTCGTCAGGATGTAGGCTTCCGCCTTGAAGTTCGTGTGCGGGGTGATCGAGCCCGGCTTGGCCAGAACCTGGCCGCGCTCAACGTCCTCACGGCCAACGCCGCGCAGCAGCGCGCCGATGTTGTCGCCCGCCTCGCCCGAGTCCAGCAGCTTGCGGAACATCTCGACGCCCGTGCAGGTCGTCTTCTGCGTGTCGCGGATGCCGACAATCTCGATCTCGTCGCCGACCTTCACGATGCCGCTCTCAACGCGGCCCGTCACAACCGTGCCACGGCCCGAAATCGAGAAAACGTCCTCGATCGGCATCAGGAACGGCTTGTCCTTCGGACGGTCCGGCTGCGGGATGTAGGCGTCAACCTCTTCCATCAGCTTCAGGATCGCCTGCTTGCCGATCTCCTCGTTGGTGCCCTCCAGCGCCGCCAGCGCCGAACCCTTCACAATCGGAATGTCGTCGCCCGGGAAGTCGTAGGACGACAGAAGCTCGCGGATCTCAAGCTCGACAAGCTCCAGCAGCTCCTCGTCGTCGACCTGGTCCACCTTGTTCATGAACACAACGATCGCCGGAACGCCAACCTGGCGCGCCAGCAGAATGTGCTCGCGCGTCTGCGGCATCGGACCGTCAGCCGCCGAAACCACCAGGATCGCACCGTCCATCTGCGCCGCGCCCGTGATCATGTTCTTCACGTAGTCGGCGTGGCCCGGGCAGTCGACGTGCGCGTAGTGACGGTTCGCCGTCTCGTACTCAACGTGCGCCGTCGAAATCGTGATCCCGCGCGCCTTCTCCTCCGGCGCCTTGTCGATCTGGTCGTAAGCCGAGAACGTGGCACCGCCACTCTCCGCCAAAACCTTCGTAATCGCCGCCGTCAGCGTCGTCTTACCGTGGTCAACGTGGCCAATCGTACCTACGTTGCAGTGCGGCTTTGTCCGCTCAAACTTTTCCTTCGCCATCGGTCTTACTTCTCCGTAACTCGGCTTTGACTGCTCGTTCTGGCTTAAACTCGGGCCTAACTCAGGCCAACTTGGAGACCACTTCGTCGGCCACCGCCTGCGGGACCTTCTCGTAGTGGTCGAAAACCATCGTGTACTGGGCGCGGCCCTGACTCATGGAGCGCAGGTTGTTCACGTAGCCGAACATATTGGCCAGCGGCACCATGGCGTTGATCACCTGGGCGTTGCCGCGGCTGTCCATGCCCTGAACCATGCCGCGCCGGCTGTTCAGGTCGCCGATGATGTCGCCCATGTACTCTTCCGGGGTCACCACCTCGACCTTCATCATCGGCTCCAGCAGCACCGGGCCCGACTTCGGCACGCCCTCGCGGAAAGCGGCGCGCGACGCGATTTCGAAGGCCAGGACGCTGGAGTCGACGTCGTGGCTCGCGCCGTCGGTCAGCGTCACCTTGAAGTCGATCATCGGGAAGCCGGCCAGGACGCCCGTCTCCATCGCGGAGTTGAGGCCCTTTTCGACGCCCGGGATGAACTCCCTCGGCACCGCGCCACCGGTGATGGCGTTCTCGAAGACGAAACCCTCGCCCGGCTCCAGCGGCTCGAAGACCAGCTTGATGCGGGCGAACTGACCGGAACCACCGGTCTGCTTCTTATGGGTGTAGTCGATCTCGGACTGGCGGGTGATGGTCTCGCGGTAGGCCACCTGCGGGGCGCCCACGTTGGCGTCGACCTTGAACTCGCGGCGCATGCGATCGACGATGATGTCGAGGTGCAGTTCGCCCATGCCCTTGATGACGGTCTGGCCGCTCTCGGCGTCGGTCGAGACGCGGAAGGAGGGATCCTCCTGGGCCAGACGGCTCAGGGCCACACCCATCTTCTCCTGGTCGCTCTTGGTCTTCGGCTCCACCGCCACCTCGATGACGGGATCGGGGAATTCCATGCGCTCCAGAATGATCGGGTTCTGCGCGTCGCACAGCGTCTCACCCGTGGTCGTGCTCTTGAGGCCCGCGATGGCGACGATGTCGCCGGCATGGGCCTCCTTGATGTCCTCACGGTGATTGGAGTGCATCTGCAGCATACGGCCGACGCGCTCGCGCTGCCCCTTCACCGAGTTCAGGATCTGAGTGCCCGTGGTGATCACGCCGGAGTAGACCCGCACGAAGGTCAGCGAACCGACGAAGGGGTCGGTCATGATTTTGAAGGCCAGGCCCGCGGCCGGCGCGTCGTCGCTGGACGGACGGGTCTCGATGTCCTCCGAGTCCGGCTTCACGCCCTTGACGTCCGGCACTTCCACCGGCGAGGGCAGATAGTCGACCACGGCGTCCAGCAGCGGTTGCACGCCCTTGTTCTTGAAGGCCGTACCGTTCAGCACCGGCACGAAGGCCAGGCTGCAGGTGCCCTTGCGGATGCACTTCTTGAGGGTCTCCTCGTCGGGCTCGTTGCCCTCGAGGTAGGCCTCCATGGCGGCGTCGTCCTGCTCGACCGCCAGCTCAATCATCTTCTCGCGGTACTCGGCGGCCTTGTCGGCCAGGTCGGCCGGAATGTCCTGCTCCTCGAACTGGGCACCCAGCGACTCGTCCAGCCAGACAATGGCCTTCATCGAAATCAGATCGATGACGCCCTTGAAGTCGGCCTCGGCGCCCAGCGGCAGCTGCAGCACCATCGGCTGCGCGCCCAGACGGTCCACGATCATGTCGACGCAGCGATAGAAGTCGGCGCCGGTGCGGTCCATCTTGTTGACGAAGCAGATACGCGGAACTTTGTACTTATCGGCCTGACGCCAGACCGTCTCCGACTGCGGCTCGACACCGGCCACGGAATCGAACACCGCCACGGCGCCGTCCAGCACGCGCAGCGAGCGCTCCACCTCAATGGTGAAGTCGACGTGACCCGGGGTGTCGATGATGTTGATCCGGTGGTCCTTCCAGAAGCAGGTCGTCGCCGCGGAGGTAATGGTGATACCGCGTTCCTGCTCCTGCTCCATCCAGTCCATGGTGGCGTTGCCATCGTGGACTTCACCGATCTTGTGGGAGACACCGGTGTAGTAGAGGACGCGCTCCGTCGTCGTGGTCTTACCGGCATCAATGTGAGCCATGATGCCGATGTTACGGTAGCGGTCGAGAGGGGTTGTGCGTGCCATGACGGTCTACTCTTCGTGGGTTACCAGCGGTAGTGCGAGAAGGCCTTGTTGGCCTCGGCCATACGGTGGGTGTCTTCCCGCTTCTTGACTGCCGAACCCCTGTTATTTGACGCGTCCATTAGTTCACCGGCCAGACGCTCGGTCATCGTCAGCTCCGAGCGGGCGCGGGAGGCGTTGATCAGCCAGCGGATGGCAAGCGCCTGTCCGCGGTCGTGACGCACCTCGACCGGCACCTGGTAGGTGGCGCCGCCGACACGGCGGGAACGCACCTCGATTTCCGGCTTCACATTGTCCAGGGCCTCGTGGAACACACGAACCGGGTCCTGGCTGCCGCGCTCCTGAACACGATCGAGCGCGCCATAGACGATGCCTTCGGCGACGGACTTCTTGCCGTCGAACATAAGGCAATTCATGAACTTGCTGAGAACGACGTCGCCGAATTTCGGATCGGGCAACACTTCCCGTTTTTCGGCGCGATGACGGCGAGACATGCCTCTTCTCTCCTACCTTACTTCGGCCGCTTGGCGCCGTATTTCGAACGGCGCTGACGGCGATCCTTCACGCCCTGGGTATCCAGCGTGCCACGGATGATGTGGTAGCGAACGCCAGGCAGGTCCTTCACACGGCCGCCACGGATCATGACCACCGAGTGTTCCTGGAGGTTGTGACCCTCGCCAGGAATGTAGCTGGTGACCTCGAAACCGTTGGTCAGGCGCACGCGGGCGACCTTACGAAGAGCCGAGTTCGGCTTCTTCGGCGTCGTGGTGTAGACGCGGGTGCAGACACCGCGCTTCTGCGGGCAGGCCTCCAGGGCCGGCACCTTGTTGCGCGCAACCTCAGGTTTGCGCGGCTTACGGATCAACTGGTTGATCGTTGGCATTAGCTTTCCTATGCGCCCGTTTTTCGAGACAAAGCACCGCAAAGGCCGAAGGCTCGGCCCTGCGGATGCGAAAACGCCGTCGAAAACAGCTTGCCTAAAATTTCATTACCGTAATCGCCAGGGACTGCGTCTAGACCGCAACGGGCCTACCACCAGCCCCCCGAAAGGTTGGCGCAATATATTGATGCGCCTATGCCCCGTCAAGCACGTTAAGCCAAGGAAACCTTACTTTATCGGAGGCTTCCAAGGATGCGCCGCAATCGGGATCGACGGCAACTTAATTTCCCGATCGCGGCGCAATTTGGAACAAACTTACTCTTGTGGCCGTCAGGCCACCGAGGTCTCCTCCTCGGAAACCTCCGACTCGGCGCCGCTGGCCAGAGCCGCCTGCTCGCGCTCCTCAATCAGCTCGCGATCACGGGCTGCAGCGATTCGCTTCAGGCGGTTCATGACCGAGCCGGTACCGGCCGGGATCAGGCGACCGACGATGACGTTCTCCTTGAGGCCGATCAGGCGGTCTTCCTTGCCGTGGGTCGCCGCTTCCGTCAGCACCCGGGTGGTCTCCTGGAAGGAGGCAGCCGAGATGAAGGAGCGGGTCTGCAGGCTGGCCTTGGTGATGCCCTGGAGGACAGGGCTGCCGCTGGCGGCCTTGCCGCCGTCGGCGATCACCTTGTCGTTGACCGCGTCGAACTCGTCGCGGTCGACCTGCTCGCCGACCAGCAGGGTCGTATCGCCGCCGTCGTGGATCTCGACCTTCTGCAGCATCTGGCGGACGATCACCTCGATGTGCTTGTCGTTGATCTTCACGCCCTGCAGGCGGTAGACGCTCTGGATCTCGTCGATCAGGTAGTCCGCCAGGGCCTCGACGCCGAGGACCTCGAGGATGTCGTGCGGTACCGGGTTACCGTCAAGCAGCATATCGCCGACCTGGACGAAGTCGCCCTCCTGGACCGAGATGTGCTTGCCCTTCGGGATCAGGTATTCGCGCGGCTCGGCATCCTCGCCCTCCGGCACCACGACGATGCGGCGCTTGGTCTTGTAATCCTTGCCGAATTCGACGCGCCCCTCGATATCGCTGATGATGGCGTAGTCCTTCGGCTTGCGGGCCTCGAAGAGTTCGGCCACCCGCGGCAGACCGCCGGTGATATCGCGTGTCTTGGAGGATTCCCGCGGAATACGGGCCAGCACGTCGCCCGCCCTCACGAGGGCGCCGTTGTCGACCGAGAGGATGGCGTCGACCGACATGAAGTAACGCGCCTCCATGCCGTTGGCCAGGGTCACCACCTCGCCCTTTTCATCGCGCAGGGTCACACGCGGCTTCAGGTCGTTGCCGCGCGGCTGCTGCTTCCAGTCGATGACCACGCGGTTGGAAATGCCGGTGGTCTCGTCCATCACCTCGCGCATCGAGGTGCCCTCGATGAGGTCGACGTAGTTCACCGTGCCCTCGCGCTCGGTGATGATGGGGATGGTGTAGGGGTCCCATTCGGCCAGCTTGTCGCCGACCTTGACCTCTTTCCCGTCGTCGACCAGCAGCTTGGCGCCGTAGGGCACGCGGTGACGGGCCCGCTCGCGCTGCTTCTCGTCCAGCAGCACGACCTCCAGGTTGCGGCCCATGACCACCGGGATACCGTCGGAGTTCATGACCACGTTGCGGTTGGCGATCTTGATGCTGGCGTCGAAGCCGGCCTCGACCGAGGACTGCTCGGCGCCACGCTGCGCCGCGCCGCCGATGTGGAAGGTCCGCATGGTCAGCTGGGTGCCCGGCTCGCCGATCGACTGGGCCGCGATCACACCGACCGCCTCGCCCACGTTGACCTTCGTGCCGCGCGCCAGGTCACGGCCGTAGCAGGCGCCACACATTCCGCCAACCGACTCGCACATCAGCGCGGAGCGGATGAAGATGGTGTCGATGCCGGCCCGCTCGATGGCGTCGATCTTGTCTTCCTCGACCAGCTCGCCGCGCTTCAGGATGACGTCGCCCGACAGCGGGTCGACGATGTCTTCCTGGGCCGTGCGGCCAAGGATGCGCTCGCCCAGGGAGGCGATGACCTCGCCGCCGTCGACCACCGCGGAAACGGTGAGGCCCTTCTCGGTGCCGCAGTCGTCCTCGATGATGATGGCGTCCTGCGCGACGTCCACCAGGCGGCGGGTCAGGTAGCCTGAGTTCGCCGTCTTCAGGGCGGTGTCGGCCAAGCCCTTGCGGGCGCCGTGGGTGGAGTTGAAGTACTCCAGCACGGTAAGGCCTTCCTTGAAGTTCGAGATAATCGGCGTCTCGATGATCTCGCCCGACGGCTTGGCCATGAGGCCGCGCATGCCGGCGAGCTGCTTGATCTGCGCCGCCGAACCACGGGCGCCGGAGTCGGCCATCATGTAGACGGCGTTGACGTCGCGCCCCGCGGTCCCGGAGATGACCTTCATCATCTCGTCGGCCACCCGGTCGGTGCACTGCGACCAGACATCGACCACCTTGTTGTACTTCTCGCCCTGGGTGATCAGGCCGTCGAGGTACTGCTGCTCGAACTCCTTCACCTTGGCCTGGGCCTCTTCCACCAGACCCTGCTTGGCGTCCGGGATCATGAGGTCGTCCTTGCCGAAGGAGATGCCGGCCTTGCAGGCGTAGCCGAAGCCCAGCGACATGATGCGGTCACAGAAGATGACCGTGTCCTTCTGGCCGCAGTGGCGATAGACGATGTCGATCAGCTCGGTGATTTCCTTCTTGGTCAGCACCTTGTTGAGCAAGCTGAAGGGCACGTTCGGGTGACGCGGCAGCACCTCGGACAGCTTCATGCGGCCCGGGGTGGTGTCGACGATCACGCGGATCGGATTGCCCTCGGGGTCGACCGTGTGATAGCGCGCCTTCACCTTGGCGTGCAGGCTGACGGCGCCGCTGGCGAGCGCGTGCTCGATCTCGCCCATGTCGCCGAACATCATGCCTTCGCCCTGCTCGCCTTCGGCCTCCATCGACAGGTAGTAGATACCCAGAACGATGTCCTGCGACGGCACGATGATCGGCTTGCCGTTGGCCGGCGACAGGATGTTGTTCGTCGACATCATGAGGACACGGGCTTCGAGCTGGGCCTCCAGCGACAGCGGCACGTGAACCGCCATCTGGTCGCCGTCGAAGTCGGCGTTGAAGGCGGTGCAGACCAGCGGGTGCAGCTGGATCGCCTTGCCCTCGATCAGCACCGGCTCGAAGGCCTGGATGCCGAGGCGGTGCAGCGTCGGCGCGCGGTTCAGCAGCACCGGATGCTCGCGGATCACCTCTTCCAGAATGTCCCAGACCTCGGGACGCTCCTTCTCCACCATGCGCTTGGCCGCCTTGATGGTGGAGGCCATGTTGTAGAGTTCGAGCTTGGAGTAGATGAAGGGCTTGAACAGCTCCAGCGCCATCTTCTTCGGCAGGCCGCACTGATGGAGTTTCAGTTCGGGACCGACCACGATGACCGAGCGGCCGGAGTAGTCGACGCGCTTGCCGAGCAGGTTCTGACGGAAGCGGCCCTGCTTGCCCTTCAGCATGTCGGACAGCGACTTCAGCGGCCGCTTGTTGGCGCCCGTGATGACGCGGCCGCGGCGGCCGTTGTCGAACAGGGCGTCGACGGCCTCCTGCAGCATGCGCTTTTCATTGCGCACGATGATGTCCGGCGCGCGCAGCTCGATCAGGCGCTTCAGGCGGTTGTTGCGGTTGATGACCCGGCGATAGAGATCGTTGAGGTCGGAGGTCGCGAAGCGGCCGCCGTCCAGCGGCACCAGCGGGCGCAGCTCGGGCGGGATCACCGGCACGACGTCGAGGATCATCCACTCCGGACGGGCGCCGGACTCGAGGAAGGCCTCGATCAGCTTCAGGCGCTTGACCAGCTTCTTGCGCTTGGCCTCGGAACCGGTCTCGCGCAGTTCCTCACGCACGTCGACGCGCTCCTCCTCCAGTTCCAGGGAGGAGAGCATCTTCTTCATGGCTTCGGCGCCGATCATCGCCTCGAAGGCGTCCTCGCCGTACTCTTCCTGGGCGGTGAGGAACTCCTCCTCGCTCATCAGCTGATGCATCTTCAGCGGCGTCAGGCCGGGCTCGACCACGACGAAATACTCGAAGTAGAGCACCCGCTCCAGGTCCTTCAGGGTCATGTCGAGCAGCAGGCCGATGCGGCTCGGCAGCGACTTCAGGAACCAGATGTGCGCCACCGGGCTGGCCAGTTCGATGTGACCCATGCGCTCGCGGCGCACCTTGGACAGGGTGACCTCGACGCCGCACTTCTCGCAGATGATGCCGCGATACTTCATGCGCTTGTACTTGCCGCAGAGGCACTCGTAGTCCTTGATCGGACCAAAGATGCGGGCGCAGAACAGGCCGTCCCGCTCCGGCTTGAAGGTGCGGTAGTTGATGGTCTCCGGCTTCTTGATCTCGCCGTAGGACCAGGACCGGATGCGCTCAGGGCTGGCGATCGAAATACGGATCTGATCGAAGCTCTGAGGGCCGGTCGGCTGGCCGAAAATGTTCATCAACTCTGACATCGGTTTCTCCCGATTAAGTATTTGGTTGAGCAGAAGTCGTCAGTTGCCCCGGGCATCGGGGCCCGCGCGACTACGACGACTGCTTCAAGTCCACGTTGAGGCCCAGTGAGCGCAGTTCCTTCACCAGCACGTTGAAGGACTCCGGAATGCCGGCCTCGAAATTGTCGTCGCCCTTGACGATGGCCTCGTAGACCTTGGTGCGGCCCGAGACGTCGTCCGACTTCACCGTCAGCATTTCCTGCAGGGTGTAGGCGGCGCCGTAGGCCTCCAGGGCCCAGACCTCCATCTCGCCGAAGCGCTGGCCGCCAAACTGGGCCTTGCCGCCCAACGGCTGTTGGGTAACCAGGCTGTAGGGGCCGATGGAACGGGCGTGGATCTTGTCGTCGACCAGGTGGTGCAGTTTCAGCATGTAGATGTAGCCGACCGTCACCTGCCGGTCGAAGACCTCGCCGGTCCGCCCGTCGGTCAGGGTCACCTGACCGGAGCGGTTGAGGCCGGCCTGCTCCAGCATGTCGGAGATGTCCTCCTCGCGCGCGCCGTCGAAGACCGGCGTTGCGATGGGAAGACCGCGGCGCAGATTGCTGCTCAGCTCCTTGACGGCCTCGTCGTCCATGTCGGCGATGTCTTCCTTGAAGATCTTGTCGCCATAGACTTCCTTCAGCTGCTTCTTCAGCGGTTCCACCTTGCCGCCGCGCTCGTACTCGTCCAGCAACTGGCCGACCTGCTGGCCCAGACCCGCGCAGGCCCAGCCCAGGTGGGTCTCCAGAATCTGACCGACGTTCATGCGGCTCGGCACGCCCAGCGGATTCAGCACGATGTCGACGGAGACGCCGTCCTCGGTGTAGGGCATGTCCTCGACCGGCACGATCTTGGAAATGACGCCCTTGTTGCCGTGGCGGCCGGCCATCTTGTCGCCCGGCTGCAGCTTGCGCTTCACCGCGACGAAAACCTTGGCCATCTTCATAACGCCCGGCGGCAACTCGTCACCGCGCTGCAGCTTGTCGACCTTGTTCTCGAAGCGCTTGTTCAGCTCGTCGATGGACTCCTCGAACTGCTTGTTCAGGGCTTCCAGGTCGAGCTGGCGCTTGTCGGTCTTGATCGCGATCTGGCGCCACTGGCCCGGGGTGAAATCACTCAGCACCTTCTCGGTAATCTTGGTGCCGGACTTCAGGCCCTTGGGGCCGGAAACCGCGGTCTGGTTCATCACCAGGTCTTTGAGGCGGCCGTAGTAGCTGCGCTCCAGGATCATCCGCTCGTCGTCGCGGTCCTTGGCCAGACGCTCGATCTCGGCGCGCTCGATGGCCAGCGCACGCTCGTCCTTGTCGACGCCGCGGCGCGAGAAGACGCGCACGTCGACGACCGTGCCCGTGACGCCCGGCGGCACCCGCAGCGAGGTGTCGCGCACGTCGGAAGCCTTTTCGCCGAAGATCGCCCGCAGCAGCTTCTCCTCCGGGGTCATGGGGGACTCGCCCTTCGGCGTCACCTTGCCGACCAGGATGTCGCCCGGATTGACCTCGGCGCCGATGTAGACCATGCCCGCCTCGTCGAGGTTGCGCAGCGCGTCCTCGCCGACGTTGGGAATGTCGCGGGTGATTTCCTCCTGGCCCAGCTTGGTGTCACGGGCCATGACCTCGAATTCCTCGATGTGGATCGAGGTGAAGACGTCATCGCGCACGATGCGCTCGGAGATCAGGATCGAGTCCTCGAAGTTGTAGCCCTGCCACGGCATGAAGGCGACCAGCACGTTGCGGCCCAGGGCCAGTTCACCCAGGTTGGTCGAGGGGCCGTCGGCGATGATGTCGCCGGCCGCCACCGCGTCGCCTACCTTCACCAGCGGACGCTGGTTGATGCAGGTGTTCTGGTTGGAGCGCTGGAACTTCAGCAGGTTGTAGATGTCCACCGCCTGCTCGCCGTGCGAGGTCTCTTCCGTCACGCGGATCACGATGCGGGTGGCGTCGACCTGGTCGACCACGCCGGCGCGGCGCGCGCCGATGGCGACGCCCGAATCCCGCGCCACGGTGCCTTCCATGCCGGTGCCGACCAGCGGCGCCTCGGACTGCAGCAGCGGCACCGCCTGGCGCTGCATGTTGGAGCCCATCAGCGCGCGGTTGGCGTCGTCGTTCTCCAGGAAGGGAATGAGCGCCGCGGCGACGGAGACCAACTGCTTCGGCGAGACGTCGATGTAGTCGATGGCATCCTTCATCGCCATGATGTACTCACCGCCCTGACGGCAGGAGATCAGGTCGTCGACGAACTTGCCGTTCTTGTCCAACTCGGCGTTGGCCTGGGCGATGGTGTAGCGGCCCTCCTCCATGGCGGAGAGGTAGCGCACCTCGTCGGTCACCTTGGCGTTCTCGACCTTGCGGTAGGGGCTCTCGATGAAGCCGTACTGGTTCACCCGGGCGTAGGTCGCCAAGGAGTTGATGAGGCCGATGTTCGGGCCTTCCGGCGTCTCGATCGGGCAGATGCGGCCGTAGTGCGTCGGGTGCACGTCGCGCACCTCGAAGCCCGCGCGCTCGCGGGTCAGACCGCCCGGGCCCAGCGCCGAGAGGCGGCGCTTGTGGGTGATCTCCGACAGCGGGTTGGTCTGGTCCATGAACTGCGAGAGCTGCGAGGAACCGAAGAACTCGCGCACCGCAGCGGCCGCCGGCTTGGCGTTGATCAGGTCGTGCGGCATGACCGAGTCGATTTCGACGGAGGACATGCGCTCCTTGATCGCGCGCTCCATGCGCAGCAGGCCCAGGCGGTACTGGTTTTCCATCAGTTCGCCGACCGAGCGTACCCGGCGGTTGCCCAGGTGGTCGATGTCGTCGATCTCGCCCCGGCCGTCCTTCAGGTCCACCAGGATCCGCAGGATCGACAGCATGTCTTCCTTGCGCAGGGTTCGCAGCTGGTCGTCGGTCTCGAAGCCCAGGCGCGCATTCATCTTCACACGGCCCACCGCGGAAAGATCATAGCGCTCGGAATCGAAGAACAGGCCGTTGAACATGGCCTCGGCCGTCTCCAGGGTCGGCGGCTCTCCCGGACGCATGACGCGGTAGATGTCGATCAGCGCCTCTTCGCGGGAGGTGTTCTTGTCCACCGCCAGGGTATTGCGGATGTAGGCGCCGACGTTCACATGGTCGATGGCGAGCACGGAGATCTGCTTGATCCCGGCCTCGCTCAGCGTCTCCAGCAGTTCCTCGGTCAGCTCGTCGCCGGCCTCGCAGATGACCTCGCCGGTCCCCTCGTTGATGAAGTCCGTGGAGATGTAGCTGCCGACCAGCTGCTCGTTGGTGACGAAGACGTCCTTCAGGCCACCCTCGACCAGCTTCTTGGCCAGGCGCGGGGTGATCTTCTGGCCGGCCTCGACCACGACCTTGCCGCCCTTGGCGTCGACCAGGTCCTGGGCCAGCTTGACGCCGCGCATGCGGTCCTGATCGAAGGGCGTGCTCCAGCCGTTGCCCGAGCGCTTGTAGGGAACGTGGTCGTAGAAGAAGTCGAGCACGTCCTCCGGTGTCATGCCCTGGGCCTCGTGTGGCTCCAGCGCCAGGCCGTCCTTGGCGCGCTCGGCGCGCAGCTTCTCGGTCTCGGCGGAATCCAGCGCCAGCAGCAGGGTCGTCGCCGGCAGTTTGCGGCGCCGGTCGATGCGCACGTAGACGAGGTCCTTGGCGTCGAACTCGAAGTCCAGCCAGGAGCCGCGGTAGGGGATGACACGGGCGGCGAAGAGGTACTTGCCCGAGGAATGGGTCTTGCCGCGGTCGTGGTCGAAGAAGACGCCCGGGCTGCGGTGCATCTGGGAGACGATGACGCGCTCGGTGCCGTTGATGACGAAGGTGCCGTGACGGGTCATCAGCGGCATGTCACCCATGTAGACGTCCTGCTCCTTGATGTCGCGGATCGAGCGCGAACCGGTATCCTCGTCGACGTCCCAGACCACCAGGCGCAGAGTCACCTTCAGCGGCGCGGCGAAGGTCATGCCGCGCTGCTGGCACTCTTCCACGTCATACTTCGGCTCTTCCAGCTCGTAGCGCACGAACTGCAGCTCCGCCCGCTCCGAAAAGTCACGGATCGGGAAGACGCCGGTGAAGACTTCCTGCAGGCCCGTGTTGCTCCGGTCCGCGATCGGCGTGCCCAGCTGAAGAAACTGGTCGTAGGAGGTCTTCTGGACCTCGATCAGGTTGGGCATTTTGGCCACTTCGGCAATCTTGCCGAAGCTTTTGCGGATGCGCTTGCGAGCAGTCAGGGAATTCGCCATGTTTCGTCGTGTCCTCGTTCACGTCGCTGGGCCGAACGCTTCGGCCTTGAGCCCTCTCGACCCCTTCGGGCCGGCCGGCATTCGTCCTATGAGCCGAGCCCCCAGCTTTGGCCCGGCACGGAGATCATTGTTTAGCGGCCCGACCTCCTGAGCCGTAATCGTCCACCGGAGACGCCGGCGCCCCGCTCCTTCTAGAAGAAGGCCGGAACGCCCGCATCCGGTGTCACAGACGCAGATAGCCGGCGCGGCGCACCCCCTTGGCGGGGGCCGCCGGCCGGTACCAAACTGCGCTTGCAGACGGTCAAACTACTTGAGCTCGACCGTCGCACCAGCCTCTTCGAGCTTCTTCTTGAGCTCTTCGGCTTCGTCCTTGCTGGCGCCTTCCTTGACAGGCTTCGGCGCACCTTCGACCAGATCCTTCGCCTCCTTGAGGCCCAGGCCGGTGATGGCGCGAACCTCTTTGATGACGTTGATCTTCTTGTCGCCGGCGGCAGCCAGGATGACGTCGAACTCGGTCTGCTCGGCAGCAGCCGCACCACCTTCGGCCGCACCGCCGGCAACGGCGGCAACGGCGACCGGAGCCGCCGCGGAGACACCCCAGGTGTCTTCCAGCTTCTTGGCCAGCTCGGCGGCTTCGATCACGGTGAGCTTGGACAGCTCATCAACCAATTTATCCAGATCAGCCATTTCTTACTTTCTCCTAGGCTTGAACTCTCGTCCTTGACGAGGCTTACGCGGCCTCTCCCTGAGAGCCAAAGGCACTGAAAACACGAGCCAGCTGCGATGCCGGCGCCTGCACCACGCCCGCCACCTTGGTGGCCGGGGCCTGCAGAACACCGATCAGCTTGCCGCGCAGTTCGTCGAGCGACGGCAGAGTGGCCAGCGCCTTGATCGCGTCCGGATCAAGGGCGGTCTCTCCCATAGCGCCACCGACGATGGTCAGCTTCTCGTTCGCTTTGGCGAACTCGACGCAGACCTTGGCAGCCGCCACCGGGTCCTCCGAAACGGCAATTGCCGTCGGTCCGGTGAACAGCTCCTTCAGCGCCTCGTACTTGGTACCCTCGAGGGCAAGACGCGTGAGCCGATTCTTCGTCACCTTGTAGCTGGCACCCGCCTCCAGCATCTTGCGCCGCAGGTCAGAAGCCTCGGCCACCGTCATACCCGACTGCTGGGTGACGACGACGAGGTTCATCTCCGAGAACGTTTGATGCAGACTGGCGACCAGCTCTTCTTTTTGAGATCGGTCCACGAGTCACTTCCGCTCTAGTTGGCCGGCCCGCCAATACGGCGAACCGTCCGGTTTCAACGAGGACCACCGGTAAACGACCCGGTGGTCCGGCTCGCCTGTCCCGGAAGTTCAAGCCCCACGACCCCGGTTCGACCGGGGCCTTGAAACCCGTTGCTCCCGTCTATGCAGGCCCGCTTGGGCTTAGACCGATACCCTGGGGTACCGGCACCTGCAGTCTCGGACAGGTCAGGCGGCGACTTGCCGCCCTTCCCCGGCCGCTCTCTGAAAAGGAAAACGGCCAGAAACCCTCTATTCGGCGCCCCGGGCCATCAGGCCTGGATGCTGCCCAGATCCACGCGCACGCCCGGCCCCATGGTGGAGGACAGCGCCACGCGCTTGATGTAGGTGCCCTTGGCGCCGCTCGGCTTGGCGCGCGAGATGGCGTCCACAAAGGCCTTGATGTTCTCGACCAGCGCGTCTTCGCCGAAGCTCGCCTTGCCGACACCGGCATGGACGATGCCCGCCTTCTCGACGCGGAACTCCACCTGGCCGCCCTTGACCGCCTGGATGGCCGCGGCCACGTCGGCGGTCACGGTGCCCAGCTTCGGGTTCGGCATCAGGCCGCGCGGGCCCAGCACCTTACCGAGGCGGCCGACCACCGGCATCATGTCCGGGGTGGCGATGCAGCGGTCGAAATCGATTTCGCCGGCCTGCACCTTCTCGGCCAGGTCGTCCGCGCCGACCACGTCGGCGCCGGCCGCCTGGGCCTCCTCGGCCTTGGGGCCCTTGGCGAAGACCGCCACGCGCACCGACTTGCCGGTGCCGTGCGGCAGCGAAACCACGCCGCGCACGTTCTGGTCGGCGTGACGCGGATCGACGCCCAGGTTCATCGAAATCTCGACGGTCTCGTCGAACTTCGCCTTGGCGCCTTCCTTGATCTTCTTCACCGCCTCGCTCAGGTCGTAGACGGCCTTGCGATCGATGCCTTCATAGGCGGCCTTGAGCCGCTTTCCTTGCGCTGCCATGGCCCTACTCCACCTCGATGCCCATCGAGCGCGCCGAGCCCATGATGATCTTGGCGGCGGCGTCGATATCGTTGGCGTTCAGGTCCTTCATCTTCGCTTCGGCGATCTCGCGGACCTGTGCCATGCTGACCTTGCCGACCTTGTCACGGTTCGGCACCTTGGAGCCCTTGGCCACCTTGGCCGCCTTGCGCAGATACCAGCTGGCCGGCGGGGTCTTCGTCTCGAAAGAGAAGGAGCGATCCGAGAACGCGGTGATGATCACCGGGGTCGGAGTGCCCTGCTCCAGGTTCTGGGTGGCCGCGTTGAAGGCCTTGCAGAATTCCATGATGTTGAGGCCACGCGCACCAAGCGCAGGTCCCACCGGCGGCGAAGGGTTCGCCTGACCGGCCGGGATCTCCAGCTTGATGTAGCCTTCGATCTTCTTTGCCACTTTACTATCCCTTTCTTCTCTCTAGGGTTTGCGGTGCGGCCCCACCAGTGGACTTCTGGGCGGTGGCCTCCCGCAGTGCCGGTCCCGAAGGCCCGGCAATAAAACTCGTTACAGCTTCTCGACCTGCGAGTACTCCAGCTCGACCGGCGTCGAACGCCCGAAGATCGACACCGCGACCTTGAGGCGGGCGCGCTCCTCGTCGACTTCCTCCACCAGGCCGTTGAACGAGGTGAAGGGGCCGTCGGCCACCCGCACCTGCTCGCCGATCTCGAAGACGATCGAGGGCTTCGGCCGCTCGACCCCTTCCTGCACCTGCTTGAGGATGCGCTCGGCCTCCTTGGCCGAGATCGGGGTCGGCTTGCGGTTGCCCAGGAAGCCCGTCACCTTCGGCGTGTTCTTCACCAGGTGCCAGGACTCGTCGGTCATCTCCATGCGCAGCAGGACATAGCCGGGGAAGAACTTGCGCTCTGCGTTGACCTTCTGGCCGCGGCGCATCTCCACCACCTCTTCGGTCGGCACCAGGACCTGTTCGAAGAGATCTTCCATGCCCTTCTGCTGGGCCTGCTCGCGGATACCCTCGGCGACCTTCTTCTCGAAGCCGGAGTAAACGTGCAGCACATACCAATGCATCGCCATGGCGTCAGCCTCCCAGCCCGAGGGCGAACTTCACGCCGGCAGACAGCAGCAGGTCGATGACGGAGAAGAAGATCGCCGCCAGGATGACCATGATGAAAACCATGATCGTGGTCACCACGGTCTCCTTCTTGGTCGGCCAGGTCACTTTCTTGACCTCGCCGATCACCTCACGCACGTACTGGGCCGGGTTAATGGTTGCCATTGGCTTGAACTGGTTCCTACTACGCCTAAACCGCGCCAGGGGCGCGGTCGCACTGTCTGCTCGATTTGTCGCGGCGGTTCCGCGCTACTCTGCCCGCTCTACTTGGGCCCGCACTGCTGTACTTTCCAGGTCCGAATGCCGCCTTGGCTGGCAGGAGTGGAGGGACTCGAACCCACAACCCCCGGTTTTGGAGACCGGTGCTCTGCCAATTGAGCTACACTCCTTGACGCCTGTCGGGCCATTGGCCTGCCCGCCGGCCGACCATCGCGGAGCCCCGAAGGGCCCCGCAACACCGGCTTCTCCTACTTTTCGATACCGGCGACGACGCCCGCGCCGACGGTACGGCCGCCTTCGCGGATGGCGAAGCGCAGGCCCTCGTCCATGGCGATCGGCGCGATCAGCTCGACGCTCATCGTCACGTTGTCGCCCGGCATCACCATCTCCGTGCCTTCCGGCAGCGTCACAACGCCCGTCACGTCCGTCGTGCGGAAGTAGAACTGCGGGCGGTAGTTGGTGAAGAACGGGGTATGACGGCCACCCTCTTCCTTCGTCAGGATGTAGGCTTCCGCCTTGAAGTTCGTGTGCGGGGTGATCGAGCCCGGCTTGGCCAGAACCTGGCCGCGCTCAACGTCCTCACGGCCAACGCCGCGCAGCAGCGCGCCGATGTTGTCGCCCGCCTCGCCCGAGTCCAGCAGCTTGCGGAACATCTCGACGCCCGTGCAGGTCGTCTTCTGCGTGTCGCGGATGCCGACAATCTCGATCTCGTCGCCGACCTTCACGATGCCGCTCTCAACGCGGCCCGTCACAACCGTGCCACGGCCCGAAATCGAGAAAACGTCCTCGATCGGCATCAGGAACGGCTTGTCCTTCGGACGGTCCGGCTGCGGGATGTAGGCGTCAACCTCTTCCATCAGCTTCAGGATCGCCTGCTTGCCGATCTCCTCGTTGGTGCCCTCCAGCGCCGCCAGCGCCGAACCCTTCACAATCGGAATGTCGTCGCCCGGGAAGTCGTAGGACGACAGAAGCTCGCGGATCTCAAGCTCGACAAGCTCCAGCAGCTCCTCGTCGTCGACCTGGTCCACCTTGTTCATGAACACAACGATCGCCGGAACGCCAACCTGGCGCGCCAGCAGAATGTGCTCGCGCGTCTGCGGCATCGGACCGTCAGCCGCCGAAACCACCAGGATCGCACCGTCCATCTGCGCCGCGCCCGTGATCATGTTCTTCACGTAGTCGGCGTGGCCCGGGCAGTCGACGTGCGCGTAGTGACGGTTCGCCGTCTCGTACTCAACGTGCGCCGTCGAAATCGTGATCCCGCGCGCCTTCTCCTCCGGCGCCTTGTCGATCTGGTCGTAAGCCGAGAACGTGGCACCGCCACTCTCCGCCAAAACCTTCGTAATCGCCGCCGTCAGCGTCGTCTTACCGTGGTCAACGTGGCCAATCGTACCTACGTTGCAGTGCGGCTTTGTCCGCTCAAACTTTTCCTTCGCCATTACCTTATCGTTCCTGTCGTCAGTCTCAGGCGCGCTCTAATCCTGCGTTTCGACCCCAAGCGGGCCGGGTTCGGTGCCGGACCCGCTCTCTAATGGAGCGGGTGGCGGGAATCGAACCCGCGTAGCCAGCTTGGAAGGCTGGAGCTCTACCACTGAGCTACACCCGCACGCTCCCATCCCCCGCTGATCCGCGATGACCACGCCCCGGCGAGGGGCAGATGGTGGAGGGGGTTGGATTCGAACCAACGTAGGCATAGCCAACGGGTTTACAGCCCGTCCCCTTTAGCCACTCGGGCACCCCTCCAGCCGACGCAACCGGCGGTGCGATGGAGTTGCGAAATATGTTGATTTAATTCAGCCTGTCAACTTCTAAACATGCCGACGGCGCCCCATTCGACCGATTCACCGTGGCGGCCGAGAGGAACGCAAATGGAACCCGCTTGCTCTGAGCCCGCATACTAGGTCCCGACATGACGAAACGCAAGGATAAGTCAGGCCGCCGGCCGCCCAGGGGTGGCGGAAAGCCTGGCCTTCCGGCCTCCGGCGGTGCCGGGCGGCCCGGCAAGGGTCCCCGCCGCGCGCCGCGCGGCGCTTCACGGCCCGGGGGCGCCCAGCAGCTCTGGCTGTACGGCGTCCACGCCGTCCTGGCCGCCCTGGGCAACCCGAATCGACGCCCCGAGCGCCTGCTCCTGACCCCGGAAGCCGCGCAAACCTGGGGCGCGCGCCTGCGCGAGGTGCGTGATTCCGCCCACGCGGCCCTGGCCAGCGAGACCGTGGCCCGCCGGAACATCGACGAGCTGCTGCCAGAAGGCGCGGTTCACCAGGGTCTGGCCCTGCGCTGCGCGCCGTTGAGCCAGCCTGCCCTGGAGGACCTGCTCGACCCGGAAGCCCTGCCTGCGGCCGGAAATGGCGGAATTCCGCCACTTCGCCGCGTCATCGTGCTGCTGGACCAGGTCACCGACCCCCACAATGTCGGGGCGGTGCTGCGCTCGGCCGCCGCCTTCGGCGCCCTGGCGGTGGTGGCCCTGGACAAGGGCGCGCCCGAGGAGAGCGGCACCCTGGCCAAGTCGGCCTCCGGGGCCCTGGAGGCGGTGCCTTATATAAGTGTGGTCAACCTGGCGCGCAGCCTGGACCTGCTGAAGGAGGCCGGTTTCTGGTGCCTGGGCCTGGCCGGCGAGGCGGAGCAGACCCTGGCCGAAAGCCGCCCCGGCGAGGCCGTCGCCCTGGTCCTGGGCGCCGAGGGCCCCGGCCTCAGGCGGCTGACGCGCGAGCGCTGCGACCTGCTGGTCAAGCTGCCGACCCGCCCGCCGATCGACTCCCTGAACGTCTCCAACGCCGCCGCGGTGGCGCTCTACGAGCTGCTGGGGCGCGGCTGAGGGCCCCGTCAGCCACCGCTTTCGCGGCATCACGCCAGCTTGCCAGCCGCTCGCGGGCCGTGCTAGCGGTTGGCGCTGGATATCTCACCATCTTGCGGCCCACGGATCCGTTGAGCGCAACATGATGAGATCTCCAGGTCTCGAAATCGGCGCTGGGGGCACCCCGAAACTGCCCCCCGCACGCCCAATCCGCAGGAAAACATGCAATCCATTGAAGACTTTATCAAAGAACGCCGGATCGATGAGGTCGAGTGCCTGGTACCGGACATGGCGGGCGTGGCCCGCGGCAAGATCCTGCCGGCCCACAAGTTTCTCGCCGGCATGCGCAAGGAAGGCCTGCGCATCCCCGAGGACGTCTTCATCCAGACCGTCAACGGCCTCTATCCCGACGATTCCGCCGGGGTGACCAGCGCCTCCACCCGCGACGTCTACATGGTGCCTGATCCCGAAACCATCCGCATCGTGCCCTGGTACGACGAGCCCACGGCGCAGGTGATCTGTGACGCCCACCACTTCGGCGACGACGGCGAGGTGCAGATTGCCTCGCGCCACATCCTGAAGCGCATCCTGGCGCTCTACGAGGCAGAGGGCTGGACGCCCATCGTCGCCCCGGAGCTGGAGTTCTTCCTGGTCGACGTGAACACCGACCCGGACTACCCCCTGGAGCCGCCGATCGGCCGCTCGGGCCGGCGCGAGACCAGCCGCCAGGCCTACGGCGTCGACGCCGTCAACGAGTTCGACCCGATCTTCGAGGAGGTCTACGACTTCTGCGAGGCCCAGGGCATCGACATCGACACCCTGACCCACGAGGGCGGCGCGGCGCAGATGGAGATGAACTTCAACCACGGCGACCCGCTGCTGCTGGCCGACCAGGCCTTCCTCTTCAAACGCACGGTGCGCGAGGCGGCCATGCGCCACAAGGTCTACGCCACCTTCATGGCCAAGCCGATGCAGGGCCAGCCGGGCAGCTCCATGCACGTGCACCAGAGCATCCTGGACGCCAAGACCGGGCGGAACCTCTTTTCCACCCGCACCGGCAAGGACACGACCCTGTTCCGCAACCACATCGCCGGGCTGCAGCGCTACCTGCCGACGGTGATGCCGATGCTGGCCCCCAACGTGAACAGCTACCGCCGCCTGATGCCGGACTACGACGCCCCCATCAACACACACTGGGGCTACGACAACCGCACCGTCGGCCTGCGCGTGCCGAACTCCGAGCCCGCCGCGCGGCGCGTCGAAAACCGTCTGGCCGGCGCCGACGCCAACCCCTACCTGGCGATCGCCGCCTCGCTGGCCTGCGGTTACCTGGGCATGAAGGAGAAGCTGAAGCCGCGCAAGCCGATCGAGGGCAGCGCCTACCGCCTGGCCCGCACCCTGCCGCGCACCCTCTATGATGCGCTGGAGCGCTTCAACAGCACCCGCGCCTTGAAGCCGATCTTCGGGCCCATCTTCATCGACGCGGTAACCATGGTGAAAGGCGAGGAACTGGACGCCTACCAGCAGGTCATCTCGTCTTGGGAGCGCGAGCATCTTCTGCTAAACGTATAGCCGTGATGCCGCGTATCCTCGCAAATCCCGCCTTTGCCGCCGTCCAGCGCGGCGGCGTATCGCTGCGTTCGCGGCGCATGGAGCTTATGCTGAACTGCGCGCGGATCGGCTACAATCCCTAGAACCGGGAAGCCCGGCCGCCCGGCGGCCGGGAAGGATCGTTTTCTTTTTCCGGTTTCCGTTAGACAAGGATTGTCGTCATGAACAGCGCTCCCCTGAAAGACCAGGCCCGCAACTCCACCACCGTATGGCGCGCCGCCGACACGGCCCACCACCTGCACCCCTTCACCGACTTCCGCGGCCTGGCCGAGGAAGGCGGCAGCCGCATCATCACCAAGGCCGACGGCGTCTGGCTGGAGGATTCCGAGGGCGAGCGCATCCTCGACGGCATGGCCGGCCTGTGGTGCGTGAACGTCGGCTACGGCCGCGAGCGCCTGGCCAAGGCGGCCTACGACCAGATGGTCGAGCTGCCCTACTACAACACCTTCTTCAAGACCGCGACGCCGACCTCCATCGAGTTGTCGGAAAAGCTGGCGGCGCTGACGCCGGCCGGGCTCGACAAAATCTTCTACGCCTCCTCCGGCTCCGAAGCCAACGACACCATCGCCCGCATGGTGCGCCGCTTCTGGCGCCTGCAGGGCCAGCCGGAGCGCATGAACATCATCAGCCGCGTCAACGGCTACCACGGCTCGACCATGGCCTCGGCCAGCCTGGGCGGCATGAAGCCGATGCACCAGCTCGACGGCCTGCCGCTGCCCGGCTTCCACCACGTGCGCCAGCCCTACTACTTCGGCGAGGGCGGCAAGATGAGCGAGGAGGAGTTCGGCAAGATCGCGGCCCTGGCGATCGAGGAGAAGATCCTGGAGCTGGGCCCGGAGACCGTCGCCGCCTTCATCGGCGAACCGATCCAGGGCGCCGGCGGCGTCATCATCCCGCCGGCCAGCTACTGGCCGGAAGTGCAGAAGATCTGCAAGCAGTACGACATCCTGCTGATCGCCGACGAGGTCATCTGCGGCTTCGGGCGCACCGGCCAGTGGTTCGGCAGCGACAGCTTCGACATCAAGCCGGACATCATGCCGATGGCCAAGGGCCTGACCTCGGGCTATCTGCCGCTCTCCGCCATCGCGCTCGGCAAGCGCGTGGTCGACGTGCTGTGGGAAAAGGGCGGCGAGTTCGCCCACGGCTTCACCTACTCCGGCCATCCCGTGGCCTGCGCGGTGGCGCTGGAGAACATCGCCATCATCGAGGAAGAGAACCTGGTGCAGCGGGTGCGCGAGGACGTCGGCCCCTACCTGCAGCAGCGCCTCGCCACCCTGGCCGACCATCCCCTGGTGGGCGAGGTGCGCGGCTTCGGCCTGCTGGGTGCCGTCGAGCTGGTGTCCGACAAGCAGACCCGCGGCCGCTTCTCGCCGGAAGGCCGCGCCGGCACCATCTGCCGCGATCACTGCGTGAAGCAGAACGTGGTCAGCCGTGCGGTGCGCGACACCATGGTGGTCTCGCCGCCGCTGATCATCACCCACGAGGAGATCGACGAGCTGGTGGCCCGCCTGGGCAGGGCCATCGACCTCGCCGCCAAGGACCTGGGCGTGGTTTGACTGCGCAATTGACCTCGTGCTTCGAGACGCTCGCTACCGCTCGCTCCTCAGCATGAGGTCAATTAGTCTAACTCTTGCCTCACCCTGAGGAGCGCCGCAGAGCGGCGCGTCTCGAAGGGGGGCGAGGACGGCACAGAAGAAAGGGCGTTTCGATGCGCAAGGTCACCGTCGCCGCCAGCCAGATGGCCTGCAGCTGGGACCGCGAGGCCAATGTCGCCGGGGCCGAGGCCCTGGTGCGCGAGGCCGCCGGACAAGGCGCGCAGGTCGTGCTGATCCAGGAGCTCTTCGAGACGCCCTACTTCTGCCAGGACCAGAAGCGCGAGTACTTCGCCCTCGCCCAGCCCGTCGAGGGCAATACGGTCCTGGCGCGCATGTCCGCCCTGGCGGCGGAGCTCTCCGTCGTGCTGCCGGTCAGCTTCTTCGAGCGCGCCAACAACGCGCACTACAATTCGCTGGCCATGGTCGACGCCGACGGCAGCGTCCTGGGCGTCTACCGCAAGTCGCACATCCCCGACGGGCCGGGCTATCAGGAGAAGTTCTACTTCAATCCCGGCGATACCGGCTTCCGCGTCTGGAAGACGCGCTACGGCACCCTGGGCAGCGGCATCTGCTGGGACCAGTGGTTCCCGGAGTGCGCCCGCGCCATGGCGCTGATGGGGGCGGAGATCCTGTTCTATCCCACGGCCATCGGCAGCGAGCCGCAGGACGCGAGCCTGAATTCCCGCGAGCACTGGCAGCGCACCATGCAGGGCCACGCCGCCGCCAACATGGTGCCGCTGGTCGCCTCCAATCGCATCGGGCGCGAGGCGGGCGACAACGCCTCCCTCACCTTCTACGGCAGCTCCTTCATCGCCGATCCCACCGGCGCCAAGCTGGCCGAGGCGAACGAGACCGACCGCGCGGTCATCACCGCCAGCTTCGACCTGGACGCCATTGCCGAGCAGCGCGCCTCCTGGGGCCTGTTCCGCGACCGCCGCCCCGACCTCTACGGCCCGCTGCTGACCGCGGACGGCGGCAAGCCCGGGCGATGAGCCCGGCCGGCATCCGCCCCGCCCGGCCCGCCGACGCGGCACGCATTGCGGCCATCGCCGATGCCGCCTACCGGCCCTACCTCGCTCGCATGAACCGCACCCCGGCACCGATGGAAGAGGACTACGGCGCCCGCATCGCCGAGGGGCTGACCTGGGTGCTGGAAGAGGACGGCGAGATCCTCGGCCTCCTGGTGCTGGAGACCCACGCCGACCACCTGCTGCTCGACAACATCGCCGTCGACCCGGCCCGCCACGGCCGGGGGGTCGGCCGGCGGCTGCTGGATTTCACCGAAGATGAGGCCCGCCGCCGCGGCTACGGCGTGGTCCAGCTCTATACCAACGAGGTGATGGTCGAGAATATCGCCATGTACCGGCGCCTCGGCTACGTGGAGACCGGGCGCAAACAGGACCGCGGCTACGACCGCGTCTTCTTCCGCAAGGCGCTTTGAGGGCCGCCGCCTCGAAGCATGCGGTCAGCCGCGAGGCCTCAGTCGAAGTCGCGGCCCTCAACGAGGACCAGGTGGCCGCTCGCGTCGATGTCGAGGCCCAGGTCGTCGCCGCTGCGCGACAGCAGGTCGTCGACCCGCAGAAAGACGGTATCCTCCGGAGAGGGATCCGCGGGTGGTCGGAAATCGAAGAGTGACATGCCCATCTGCCCATCAAACAGCCAAGGCGCCCTTCTACCCTGGCTTGAATTACCTCCCCTTGTTCAATTTAAATTATAGTGATCCGGCGAAGCACGCGAAAGAGGTATCGCTGGGGCAACCGCGGGGCAGAAGATGGGCAAACCCTTGCGTCGACTGGGGTTTTTATCCTCCAGCGGGCTCCGGAGGCCCTGAAACGCGAAGCGGCGGAGCCCCTTTCGGGGCCCCGCCGCCTGCGGCGTCCTGTGAGACCAGGATCTAGTTGAGGTCGATCCAGACGGTCTTCACCTCGGTGTACTTCTCCATGGCGTGCAGCGACTTGTCGCGGCCGAAGCCGGACTGCTTGAAGCCGCCGAAGGGCGTCGTGATGTCGCCGGCATCGAAGCAGTTGATCCAGACGCTGCCGGCGCGCAGCGCCTTGGCCGCCCGGTGCGCCTTCTTGATGTCGCTGGTCCACACCGCCGCGGCCAGGCCGTAGATGGTGTCGTTGCCAATCTTGATGGCCTCCTCGGCGTCGGCGAAGGAGATGGTGGAGAGCACCGGCCCGAAGATCTCCTCCTGGGCGATGGTCATGTCGTTCTTCACCCCGTCGAAGACCGTCGGCTCGATGTAGTAGCCGCCGCTCTCGGCCAGGATGCGCTGGCCGCCCAGGGTGACCTTGGCACCTTCGGACTGGCCCTTCTCGATGTAGCCGAGGACCCGCTCCATCTGCGTGGAGTCGACCATGGCACCCATCTGGGTGGCCGGGTCCAGGGGATCGCCGACGCGCAGGGTCTTGGCGACCTGCATCACCTTCTCGACCACCTGGTCCTTCACCTTGTCCTCGACCAGCAGGCGGGAGCCGGCGTTGCAGACCTCGCCCTGGTTGAAGAAGATGCCCCAGGCGGCGGCGGTGGCCGCGGCGTCCAGGTCCGGCGCGTCGGCCATGATGATGTTGGGCGTCTTGCCGCCGCACTCCAGCGACACCCGCTTCATGTTGGACTCGCCGGCGTACTTCAGGAACAGCTTGCCGACCTCGCCGGAGCCGGTGAAGGCGACTGCGTCCACATCCATGTGGCGGCCCAGCGCCTGGCCGGCGGTCTCGCCGAAGCCCGGCACCACGTTGAGCACACCGTCGGGCAGGCCGGCCTCGCTCGCCAGCTCGGCGGCGCGGATCATGGTCAGCGGCGACTGCTCGGCCGGCTTGATGATCATGGAGTTGCCGGTAGCCAGCGCCGGGCCCAGCTTCCAGGCCGCCATCAGCAGCGGGAAGTTCCAGGGCACCACCGCGCCGATAATGCCCAGCGGCTCGCGCACCAGCATGGCCACGGCGTCGTCGCCGGTCGGCGCGATCTCGTCGTAGACCTTGTCGGCGGCCTCGGCGTACCAGCGGATGCAGTTGATGACGGCGGGAATGTCGATGCGGCTGGAATCGCCGATCGGCTTGCCCATGTCGAGGGTCTCCAGCAGCGCCAGCTCGGTGGTGTGCTGCTCCAGCAGCTCGGCCCAGCGCAGCATGACCTTCTTGCGCTTGGCCGGCGCCAGGCGCGACCAGCGGCCGTCCTCGAAGGCGGCGCGGGCAGCCTTCACGGCGCGGTCGACGTCTTCCTGGTCACCGGCGGCGACCTGGGTCAACACCTTGCCGTCGATCGGCGAGACGCAATCGAAGGTCTTGCCCGAGGCGGCATCGGCGAACCTGCCGTCGATGAAGCATTGGTTGCGGTAGGCCAGGCCCTCGGCCTGGGATTTCACGGATTCGATGGAAAGCGCGGCAGACATGTCGCTTGTGCTCCCTGGGGCGTCTGTTGGTTTGATCTCGCGGGCCCTGCGGCCCGTCTATTGCCTTGGACCTTAAGCCCGCCCCCGGAGGCAAGGCAAGGCCGGCCCCTGCGGCGCATAGCCGCCCCGCGAACCGGGCATAGGGCCACTTTGAGGGGCCTTGCGGCACGCTTGCGGGGCCCGGCAAGCCGCCCTATCTTGAGCCCGTTCTTCAAGGGGGCCTTTCGGGGCCGCCCGGCCGCGCCGGGCTTCCCACCCAGGGCCGGCTTAGCTCAGCTGGTAGAGCACCTGATTTGTAATCAGGGGGTCGCGGGTTCGAATCCTGCAGCCGGCACCACCGTCCACAAGAACAAAGCCCTAATCTTCCGCTGCGCGTCGCTGCCTGCCGGCCGGCGCCCTTGGCGATCGTGCGTTACCGGCGCATAGTTGGGGACGACCGGCGCGCCAGTACATCTTCCCAAGATGTGTTGCAGCGGTATCGATCCGGTCATCGCGCCTTGCGCGCCGGCGCCTCACAATTGGGAGTGCGCCCCATGCTTATGAGCTCAAAGACAGCGCTCGCCTTGATGCTGGCGGCGGGCGCCCTGCTCGCGCCGTCACAGGGCTTCGCCTATACCTGATTCAATCCGGCCATCTGCAAGGCGATCTGCGGATCCGCGACCTGCCGTGAGGCGACCAAGGCCAGCTACAAGCCTGTCGCCCGCTTTTCCGACAGCGACAAAAATCGCGAGCTGAGCGCGGCGCCGCGCGACAGTGCGGTGGCCGACGTCCTGCGGGCGGTGATGTCTGCGGAGGGTTCCGCGAGCGAGGGCTATACCTGCTGGAACCCGGCAATCTGTATCGCGGTCTGCGGCAAGAAGACCTGCTGACTGCGGCGCAAGCGAAACCGGTCGCGGCCCCGGCGGCCACGCCTCAACCCGTCTCGTCCCCCGCCAGGTGCAGCGCCAGCCAGACCGTGGGCCGGTCGGGGTCGGTCCAGGTCACCCGGTGGCGGCGGTGCGCGGGCAGCAGCAGGGCGTCGCCCGGTTGCAGCAGCGTCTCCCCTTCCCCGTCGATCAGCAGGCGGGCGGCACCGGCCAGCAGCATCACCCATTCGTCCTGCTCCTGGTCATACCACTCCGCCTCCGGCGTCGTATGGCCGTAGGAAACAATGCGCTCCAACTTCACACCCTGGCGCTGCAGCAGGGTTTCGAAGTCCTCTTCCGGCGCCGGCGGCGGCAGGTTTTTCAGCAGGTTCCGCGTCTGCGTCACGTGAAGCATCCTCTGCGCTGCGATGGGTCCCAGACCCAGTCTAGCAGCCCTCACGCCCTCGCCGGTCCCTAGCGGCCGGCGAATATCGCTTTTTCCAACTCCCGCGCAATGTGACTACATTCGTAAACAAAACGTGCGTCGTTAAGGATTTGATAACCATATCGCCCAAACGATGTCATCAGGGGACCGCTACCCGTAAACGTTGCAAGGAAGGGCCGCATCATGATGGCTCAGATCTGGGATTTCCTGTCGACGGAAGGGTTTCAGCCGCACGGCATGTGCCTGCTGTGGCGTCCCGACGTCTTCTGGGCGCACGTTGTCTCCGACGCGGTCATCGCCCTGTCCTATTTCTCGATCCCGGCGGCACTGTTCTACCTGGCGGTCAGGCGTTCCGACTTGATCTACCGCTGGGTCCTCTACCTCTTCGCGGCTTTCATCGTCGCCTGCGGCCTCACCCATCTCTTCGGCATCTGGACGCTCTGGGTCCCCGACTACGGCATCCAGGCATTGCTGAAGCTCGCCACGGCCTTGATCTCGGTCGTCACCGCGATCGCCATCTGGCCCCTGATGCCGAAGCTGCTGGCCCTGCCCAGCGCCCGGCAGTTGGCGGAAAAGAACGCGGCCCTGGCCCACGAAATCGCCGAGCGCCAGGCGGCCGAGGTGGAACTGCAGGCCCTCAACGAGGACCTGGAGCAGCGCGTCGCCGAGCGCACCGCGACGCTGGAAGAGGTCAACCGCGAGCTGATCCGCTCGCGCGCCGAGGCCGAGCAGGCCAGCCGGGCCAAGAGCGACTTCCTGGCCATGATGAGTCACGAACTGCGCACCCCCCTCAACGCCATCCTCGGCTTCTCGGAAATCATCAAGAGCCAGCCCGCCGGCGACGGCGACGTGGCAAAGACCCGCGACTACGCCACGCACATCCATGATTCCGGGCAGCACTTGCTCGACCTGATCACCGACATCCTGGATCTCTCGAAAATCGAGTCCGGCACCGAGAAACTGAACGAAGAAGCCGCTAGCGTCGCCGAGATCGTGACGGCCGCCATGACCGTCACCAGCACCGCCGCCGAAGGCGCCCAGGTGAAGCTGGCGCTCGACATGCCGGCGAATGCGCCCAGGCTCTATGCAGACCCGCGCAAGTTGAAGCAGATCCTCATCAACCTTCTCTCCAACGCCGTGAAGTTCACCCCGGCGGAAGGCCAGGTGATCCTGAAGGTGCGCCCGGAAGCCCCCGAGGGTTTCCTGTTCCAAGTCGCCGACAACGGTATCGGCATCGCGCCGGAGGACATCCCCCGCGCCCTGGCGCCGTTCCAGCAAGTCGACGATTGCCGCCAGCGGACCCATGAAGGCACCGGCCTCGGGCTGCCGCTGACCAAGGCGCTGGCCGAGATGCACGGCGGCAGCCTGCTGGTGGACAGCACGCCGGGCGCCGGGACCACGGTCACCGTCTGCTTCCCGCGGGAGCGCGCGCTCTGCGACGGCGCCGACGCTCCCCAGGCCGGCGTGATGAGCAACTGCGGCGCGCCGAACAGCCGCATCTGCCCCTGGCGCCAGCCCTCGATCAACACCTGCGCGCCGCAGAATCTGGCTTCAGGCCTGCCCTGTGGTCCGGCGCGCAAGCGCTGAGCCGACCCGCGGCCGCGCCTCGATCAATGGCTTGATTTAACCACGGTATTCCGTGTTAGGTTTTCAATCTCCCATGCCCGTGGAGGGGAAGAAGATGCGTGTACAAGCGTTCGTTCTCCCTGTTCGCCGGAGGCTCGGCCCCAGCGGCGCCCTGGCCGCCGCCTCGGCGGGCTTGCTATTCGGCGCGGCCCTGCTGACGGCGGGATCGGCCCGCGCCGAACCGGCCAGTGCCACCTATGAGATCTATTTCGGCGGCTTCCACGTGTTGACCGCCACGGCGGAATGGGAGCAGGGGCCGGAGGGCTACCGCATCGCCGGCGAGGCCGAGACACAAGGCATGCTCGGCTGGATGCACCCCTGGAAGGGCGAAACGGAAAGCCGCGGCCTCCTCGCGGCCGGCGAGGTCATCCCCCGCCTCTACGAGACCCGCGGCACCTCCGACGAGGGCGAGAAGCTGGTGCGTCTCAGCTACGATCCCGAGGGCGACCTGGTCGACAGCCTGGTGCAGCCGCAGCAGGACGATGAGGAGCGCCACCCCCTGCCGGCAAACGCCGGTGACGGCACCCTCGATCCCCTGAGCGTCGTCGCCGGGCTTTCCGAGTTGCTGCGCAACGGCGGGCGCTGCGAGGCCAGCTTCCCGGTCTTCGACGGCCGCAAGCGTTACGACGTCTTCGTCAGCGACGCGGGGGAGAAGGTCCTGGAGCCGACCAGTTATTCGATCTTCGCCGGCACCGCGCGCGGCTGCCGGCTGGACTACAAGCTGCTGGGCGGCCACCGGGTCGAGCGCAGCAAGTACGCCGAGACGGCGCGCGAGCGCATCGTCTGGGTCGCGCGGCCGCAGGAAGGCGCCCCCCTGCTGCCGGTGCGCCTGGAGATCGAAACCGCCTACGGCACCGTCATGGGCCACCTGACCGGCTTCGAGGAAGACACCCAGGTGGCGCGGCGCTCAGGCGTGCAGACGGAAGACAAGCTGGCGCAGTAGCGCCTTCCGGCAATTGCAACTCCCCACCACGCGGCTATAGTCCGCATCCATGATCGACGCTGTCCAGGAGTTCCTGAGCCTTTTCGATGAAAGTGCACCTGCAAACCAGCGGGTGCAGGAACGACTCTGCGAAGCTTTAGTTCGTTTGTTGCTGGCCTACCACGCGTCCAACGATGTGGCGCCGGCCAGCGATCTCCAACCACCGACCGCGAGCTACAACGACGCCCGAGGCCTCGTGCAGCGCCTCTTTCCCGATCTCGGCCCTTATGGGTGGAGCGGCCCCGAGGAAAGACCTGGTAGCGAGGTTATGGCTGGAGACGCTGTTGATGACCTTGCGGACATTTACAATGATCTGCGCGGCGTCGTGTGGCTCAGGGAAAACGCCGGACCGGAAGATGCGTTGTGGCACTTCCGCCATGGCTACCGGTGCCATTGGGGCCGTCACCTGTTGAATCTGCGCAGCTATCTGCACTGGCGTCTTTACGACAATTGAGCCAGCCGCAGCGCTCTAATCCACCTGAATCACTTCGCGCTTGAAGGGCGTAGCATCGGGATCGATGACCTCGCCGAACTCGCGGGCGTAGCGGTGGCCGGCGTAGACGGCGGCGGCGATGGTCGCCGGAGCATGGCAGTCGCCGATGGATTGGACGCTCTCGATGCCCGCCTCGGTCCACTCGGACTCGCGCGCTTTCAGATCCTGATAGACCCCGTCTCGGGGCAGGCGCGAGGTGACCAGCACCAGCGCCGCGCAGTCCAGGCGCGCCGGAGCGCCGGTGTAGGCGCAGGCCAGGTCAAGGGCGTCGCCGTCGCGCCCCTTCAGCAGCGTGCCGAGCCGCAGGGTCACGCCCTTCTCGACGAGGCGCCTGTGCACGAAGGCCTGCTCCATCGTCTTGTCCGTCCAGGGCGAGACCAGGGCCGCCGGCGTCACCAGCGTCACCGCGCGCCCGGCCTTGGCCAGCAGCTCTGCCAGCACGCCGCCCATGAAATAGCCCTCGTCGTCGTAGACCACCAGCGGCCCGGCCGGCAGGCGGTCGAGGCCGTCGCCCTCGCCCAGGAAATCGTCCGGCGTGAAGACGGCCGCGCCGTCCAGCCCCGCCAGCGGTTGATGCCGCGTCAGGCCGATGCCGTCGCGCCGCCAGGTGGCGCCGGTGGCGAGCGCCACGTGCGCGATGCCGTAGCTGAGGATGTCCTCGGCGGTCAGCGGGCTGGCCAGGTACATCTCCACATTGGCGAGCTTGTGCAGCTGGCCCAGGCGCCAGTCCTTGACCCGGCCCCAGGAGGAAAGCCCCGGCAGGCGCGACTCATGGAGCGCGCGCCCGCCCCAGGCCTCGGAGGCCTCGGCCAGCACCACCTCGAGCCCGCGCTGGCCGCAGGCGCGCGCCGCCTCTAGCCCCGCGGGACCGCCGCCGACGATGAGCACGCGCTCGCGATCCTTCGCCGCCGGGATCACCTCCGGGTGCCAGCCGCGCCGCCACTCCTCGCCCATGGTCGGGTTTTGGGTGCAGCGGATCGGCGCCGAGACCTCGTCGCCGGTAACGCAGATGTTGCAGCCGATGCACTCGCGGATGTCGTCGATGCGGCCTTCCTCGATCTTCTTCGGCAGGAAGGGATCGGCGATGGAGGGCCGCGCGGCGCCGATCATGTCCATGATGCCCTGCTTGACCACCCGCACCATGGCGTCCGGCGAGGTGTAGCGCCCGACGCCGACCACCGGCTTGCTGGTCAGCGACTTCACGAAGCCGATGTAGCGCTCCTGATAGCCTTCCTCGGCGAAGCGCGCGGTCTGGCTGTCGTTCTGCCAGGTGGAGACGTTGACGTCCCAGAGGTCGGGCAGCTCGGCCAGGCGTTCGACGACCTCGCGCCCCTCGCCCTCGGCGGAGATGCCGTCCTCACCCAGCAGCTCGTCGACGGCGAAGCGGAAAGCCACGCCGCAGCGGTCGCCGACGGCCTCCTTGGTGTCGATGAGGATTTCCCTGGTCAGGCGCAGCCGGTTTTCCAGGCTGCCGCCGTATTCGTCCGTGCGCTCGTTGTGGCGGCGCGAGAGGAAGTGCTGCAGCACCGCCATGTCGTGGCCGGCATAGACATAGACGATATCGAAGCCCGCCTCGCGCGCGCGGATCGCCGCCTGGCGGTGCCAGCGGCGCAGGTTGGCGATGTCGGTCTTGTCCATGGCGCGGGCCTGGACCGGCGCGCCGTTGTCGACGGCGCGGTGCGAGGGGCCCAGGGGCACCGCGCGGCTGTAGTGGTTGGCGGCGTGCTGGCCGTTGTGCACCAGCTCGATCCCAGCCAGGCCGCCCTGGACGTGCACCGCCTCGGTCATGGCCTTCAGGTGCGGCAGGTCCTGGTCGTCCCAGATGCGGTTTTCCAGATAGGGCGTGATCTCGGCGGAGTGGTGGATCTCCGCCTCCTCGGTGCAGACCACGGCCCAGCCGCCCTCGGCCTTCACCCCGCGCATGGCCGCGGCGGAGCTGGGAAAGCGGTAGCCCATGCCGCAGCAATGCGGCACCTGGTAGAAGCGGTTGCGGGCGGTGACAGGGCCGATCTGTACCGGCTCGAAAAGGATGTCGTATCGGGGGTCGCGCATAGGATTCTTACGTGAGGTGGAATGTCGAGACTTGAGGCAGTCTAGCGCCTCTGGCCCTTGCCATAGTAGGTCTCCAGGCGCGCCTGCAGCAGCTCGAAGCCGACCGACATGACCCAGTAGATCACCGCCGCGGCGATGAGGAACTCGAAGACCTGGAAATCGCGCTTGCCCAGCACCTGCGCCGTCTTGGTCAGTTCCCAGACGCCGACGACGGAAACCAGCGAGGAATCCTTCAGCATGGCGATGAACTGGTTGCCGGTGGGCGGCACGATGAGGCGCATGGCCTGGGGGAAGACGATCTTGCGGAAGATGAGGCCGTCGGGCACGCCCAGTGCGCGGGCCGCCTCGCGCTGGCCATCCGGTACCCCTTCGATGCCGGCGCGGAAGATTTCCGCCATGTAGGCGCCGTAGCACAGCGCCAGGGCCGCGATGCCCGCGGGCACGGCCTCCAGCACGAAGCCGAGCTGGGCGAAGCCCGTGTAGATCAGCACCACCTGCAGCAGCAGCGGCGTGCCGCGGAAGAAGGAGATGTAAAAGGTCGCGAGGGCATAGGCCATGCCGTTGCGCGACAGCTTGCCCAGCGCGCCCAGCAGCGCCAGCACGCAGGCAATGGCGATGGCGACCAGCGAGACGTAGATCGTCGTGAAGGCGCCGGTGGTGATGAGGAAGTAGAGGTTGGAGACGCCGGAGCGCGCGCCGACCTCGAAGATCACGGCGAAGTCGCGGTCGAAGGACAGCACGAAGCCGTAGAACAACAGCAGCAGTTCGGCCCACACCAGCAGGACCTGCAGGCGGAAGGCCAGCAGCCGGATGACCTCGAGGTTGACGACGAAGGCGACGCCCAGCACCAGCCCGGCCAGGAGGTCCCGGCCCAGCCCGGCCGGCACCTCCGGATCACGAATCCCGATGAGCGGCGCGAAGAGGTCGCCCACGACGGTGCCGCCCAGCCCGATGGCCGTCAGCACCGCCGTGGCGATTCCAAGGATGATCGCCCGCGAGAGCCAGGGGTTCTCGCGGGCGTAGTGGCTCACCCGGGCCTCCGCTTACTGAACCGTGGTCAGGTCGACGCCGTACCACTTCTCGGAAAGCTTCTTCAGCGTCCCGTCGGCCCGCATCTCGGCGACAATCTCCGCGATCTTGGCGTCGAAGTCGGGATCGCCCTTGTCTGTGGCCACCGACAGCGGCTCGTAGAAGGCGGGCTTGCCGATCACCTTCATCGGATAGCCACCGTTCTTGATCGCTTCCTGGATGGTCGGCAGGGCCGAGAAAACGGCGTCCAGCCGCGTGCCGTCGCCCAGGCGCAGGTCGTCGAAGGCGTGGGTGTCGGTCTCGTAGGTCTTGATCTCGCCGGCCGCGACGTCATAGGTGAAGGCCGGCGCGCCCTCGGCGTCGATCTCCAGGTCCTTGTTCAGATAGGCATCGTAGGTGCAGCCGCCGCAGGAGCCGATGGTCTTGCCGTTGAGATCGTCCAGCGAAGAGATCCCGGAGTCCTTGTGCACGGCGAAGGCCGCCGGCGTGTAGTAGTAGACCGCCGGGAAGTTCAGCACCTCGGCGCGCTTGGCCGTCGGCGTCATGGAACCGACCGACATGTCCCAGCGGCCGCCCCAGTTGCCCCCGGTGATGATGTCCCAGGAGGGCGTGACGATCTTCAGCTCGACGCCCATGCGCTTGGCGATCTCCTTGCCGACATCGACGTCGAAGCCATCCATCTCGTTGTTGTCGTTGAGGAACGACTGCGGCGGATACTCCGGATCCGAGGACATGGTGAGGGTCTTGCTGCTCATCACCCGGTCCAGGGTCTCGCCGGCCTGCGCGGCGGGCACCGCCAGGACCGACGCCAGCAAAACGGCGGATCCGAACTTCACAAACGGCTTCATTTTCTTGTTCTCCCTGTTGTTGAGCCTGTTATCGGCCCTGCGTTCTTGTGTCCTCTTTTCAGGCGAGGGTGCGCAGGGCGGATTCGTAGTCCTCGTGGTTATGATAGCAGCCACAGAAGACGCGCTTGCCGGAATAGCCGAGACGGCCGTGCAGCAGGCGCCAATTGTCGAAGATCAGCGCCATGCCGGGGCCAAGCGGAATGGTGAGCCAGTTATCGCGCGCGACGATGCGGCTGTGGAGATCCTTGTAGGCGCGGTAGAAGGCCTTCATGCGCGCCGGCTCCAGCAGGAAGGGCGCGCGGTCGTAGTTGTTGAAGCTGACCTGGCGCAGGCGGCCCTTGTCATCGATCCGGATCGCCGGGTGCTCGCTGCGCAGATGCACGCCGGGCTCGATGTAGCGGCCCGGCACCGAAACCTCGCTGAGCACCTGGAACATCTCCGGCTGTTCGGCGCGCAGTTCCTCAGCCAGGGCGAAGCCGTCGACCAGGACGGACTCGCCGCCCTTGCCGTCGAACTCCTGGCAGAGGAAGCACTGCAGTCCGGGCGCGTCGTGGCAATAGGTCGAGTCCGTGTGCGGCTCCAGGTACTGGGTCGTGTAGGCCGTGTCCTCGTGGTCGTGCAGTTCGGCCGACAGTGACCACAGGCCACCGAAGATGGTCTCGCGGATGTAGCCGAAGTGGCCGAAGAGCGCCCGCGCCGACGCTTCGTCAGTGGGCGCGCCTTCGACGACCACGAAGCCGTCGCGCTGCAGCTGCTGCAGGGCGCGCCGCAGCCCGGCGCTGCCGTCACCGATCTCCGCGTGGGGCACAGGCTCGATCGCCGGCAGCTTGCGCGCGGCCGACCACAGCCGCGGCGCCAGGTCCGGGCGCTCGCCCGGCTCCTCGCTCGAAAATCCCGACATGGCGGCCAGGAAGTCGGCCGAGTAGCGACTCTCGACGCCGCTGTCGTCAAGCCAGGTCACGGCAAGGGCCCGCCCCTCGTCCAGGACTTTGCTTTCCTTGCCGCTGATGTCCTCGTCGAGGGCGAAGGTGTCGACACGCCGCTGCAGGGTTGCCGGGTCGAGGCTTTCGGGGTCCTGGCCGTGATCGCGCAGCCAGAACCAGGGAAAACTGCTTTCCGCCCCGTTGTCCCACCGCAGGACCAGGCCGTCCGCCTGTCCCCGGGCTTCGGTAATCCTCGGCATAGGTGTCGTTCGCTCCTCTTCCGGTCGGTTCAACCCAGGCGGCCAGTCTAGCCACTGCCCGCCGAAGGGGAAAACGGAGAGTTTGTCCCCTTCCCGGCGCCCTTCCGCCGCTATTGCCCGCCCCCTCGGTTGATCGACCGGGCCAAAGCCAATAGACAGGGGGCTTAGGAATGGCCACCTCAGGACAGCGACATGCGCAGCGACCGTAGCGCCCCCAGGGGCGAGATCCACACCCTGGCGTTGGATTCCGTCCTGCTGCGCGGCAACCTGCTGGGCGACCCGGCGGAACGCCAGGTCCCCGTTTACCTGCCGGCCGGCCACGACGGGGCGGGGCTGCCTCTGCTGGTCGACCTGGTGGGCTTCACCGCCGGGGGGCCGGCGCACCTCAACTGGAAGAATTTCGGCGAGAACCTGCCCGAGCGCCTGGACCGCCTGATCGCCGCCGGCGAACTGCCGCCGGTGGCCGTCGCCTTTCCCGACTGCTTCACCCGCCTGGGCGGCAACCAGTACGTCAACTCCGCCGCCCTCGGCCCCTGGGAGGACATCCTGATCCAGGAGGTGGTGCCCCTGATCGAAGGACACTTCGGCTGCGGCGGGCCCGGCCGGCGCGGCCTTTTCGGCAAGTCTTCCGGCGGCTACGGCGCGGTGGTCAACGCCATGCGGCACGCCGACTTCTGGGCCGCCGCCGCCTGCCATTCCGGCGACATGGCCTTCGAGCTCTGCTACCTGCCGGACATGCCGGCAACCCTCAGGGCGCTCGGCAAGAAGGACGGCTCCATCGAGACCTTCATCACCGACTTCGAGGCCGGCCCCAAGTGGTCCGGCAGCGACCTGCATATCCTCATGTCGCTGGCCATGTGCGCCAGCTACGATCCGGACCCCGCCGCCTTCTGCGGGGTGCGCCTGCCGGTCGATCCCGAAACCTGCGAGCTGCTCGCCGAGCGCTGGGCCAACTGGCTGCAGTGGGACCCGGTGGTGATGGCCGAGACCCGGGGCGCGGAGCTGAAGAAGCTGAAGGCCCTGTGGATCGACTGCGGCACCCAGGACCAGTACAACCTGGTTTATGGCGCCCGTCGGCTGCACCGGCGCCTGAAGGCGGAGGGCGTAGCCCACATCTACGAGGAATTCCCCGACAACCACTCCTCCGTCGACTACCGCCTGGACCGCAGCCTGCCCTTCCTCGCCAAGGCGCTGGCCTAGCGGTCCCGGCAAGAAAAAAGGCCACCGCAAGCGGTGGCCCAAGTTTAGGGAGGAAACGCCCTATGGACGTCCAAGCCGACGCTCAGCGCCGACTTGATGCTGTATATGATCATTTCTTCAGCAGAAAACAAAGCACAATCTGCATTTGCCCACTAAACGAGCATATGCGTGTTCACTAGGCAGAAAACTGCGTCTCATTTGCAACAGCCGCCTGCCGGCCCTGTTCAAGCAAATATGCGCAACCGTTGCCCAACGCGAGGAACGCTACGGCTAACAGACCGGAGTGAAAGGCTAAATCGCGGGCAGGCGCGGATCGCGCCGCAGACTCACTGGGCGGGCGCTTTGGAGTCGCCGGAGTCGGCCGCCGGGGCGCTTTCCGCCATATCGGCCCCCTGCTCCACCCCCATCACCAGGCTTTCCGGCACTTCGCCGGCCTGCAGGGCATTGAACTGCCGGGTCAGGGCGAGCGCCGCCTCCAGGTCGTGGCGCTGAAGTTGCTGCCAGACGATTTCCATGTTGGGGCGCACCCGCTGCTCGCCGGCCAGGTAGGCGAGACCGTACCAACGGTAGGACTCTGCGTAGTCGCGCTCGACGGAAACCCCTTCGGCGTAGATAAACCCGAGGATCTCCATGGCCTGCGGGTCGCGGCGCCGGATCGCGCGCAGGCGGACGGTCTCGACGTCTTCCTGCGACATGTTGGTGGGATCGGCCCCGTCCAGGAACGCCAGCCAGACTGCGTCCTCGTCGACCAGCGGCGGCCCCTGAATCGGCGGCAACTCGCCGTTGGCCGGCAATTCCTGCGGCGCCCCGCACCAGCTGGGCGGCCGGCGCGCATGGTCGCAGAGGTAGATGCGCATCATGGTGGTGGCGTTGGACCACAGCGGATGCTCCCAGGGCGAGGCAGCAGGAGTCTCTCCGCCCGAGGGCGCTGAAGGAGCCTCAGCAGCGGGCGACTTGGTCCCGGCGTCATGGCCTTCGGCGGCCTGGGCCCGCGGCATGGCGAAACCGGCCGACAACAGAGCCGCCAGCAAGACCGGGAAAAGTGTCGCAGAGATCGGGCGTCGCATGATCATCGTACGGTTCCTGCGGCGCGCCGCCCGGGCCGCGCCGCGGTCGCGCCTCAGCAGGCGTTGGCCGCTGCCGGGCGATGCGCCTCGAGCGCGCCGGGCAGGACGGAAAGCACGTCTTCGATCAACCGGCCCTGAGCCAGCGGCTGCCAGGCCGCGTCCAGCGCGTAGTACCATCCCTGGGACTTGCCGATGGCGCAGATCAGGCACTGATGATCATAGTCGAGCAGGGCGATGACCAGCTCGCCGGCTTCGGTCTCGACGGGCACACAGGCGCCAGCCAGACCCCGATCCACCAACTCGCTCCCGCGGTTCAGCAGGACATGGATATCCGCCCGCGTAAAATCAGGGTGTCCAATGGGCATTACCGACATGGAGTACTCCACGGTTCGCGGCTTTGCCCTCTACATTCCTCCCCAAACGTAACGATGTGGTAAATGCGCGGCGGCAATCATCCAATTGGCCGATTTGACGAATTGTTCTGGTTAACAACAGGTTACTGGATAATTGCCAGGGCACCCAGCGGCGCCGGATGGGCGGCCGCAGAACGTCGACGGCGGCCCGCGCCGCGGACTCAGTCGCGGAAGTTTTCGTACTGCAGAGGCTGGTCGATCTTCATGTCTTTGACGAAAGCGATGGCCTCCTGCAGGTCGTCGCGCTTCTTGCCCGTGACCCGTAGGGTGTCGCCCTGGATGGCGACCTGGACCTTCAGCTTGCTGCCCTTCAGTTCCTTGACGATCTTCTTCGCCAGATCCTGGGCGATCCCCTGCTTGATGGTGACCTCCTGGCGGATTGTGTTGCCGGAGGCCTTCTCCGGCTTACCCAGGTCGCAGACACCGGGGTCGATCTGGCGGCGGGTCAGGTAGGTGCTCAGCAGGTCGTGCATCTGCCTCAGCTTCAGATCGTCATCGGCCAGAATGGTCAGCACCGCGTCCTTGCGCTCGATCGAGCAGTTCGAGCCCTTGAAGTCATAGCGGGTGCCGATTTCCCGCACCATGCCGTTGATGGCGTTGTCGACCTCGTTCAGGTCGGTTTCCGAGACAATATCGAACGACGGCATTACGAAAATCCCCCAACTTCTGAATAGGAACTGGCCGGCCCCGCCTCCGCAGCCTGAACCCTGCCGGGCCGAGTCGCCGGGCTGTCAGTTTCGCCCAGATTACCCCCGGCGAGAAGCATCCAGGCCCCGCCCCGGCGGGCCGGCGGCGACCTCCGGCACCCCGCGGCAAAAAACCGCAAGTATTCGGCAAAGAATACCGTGGCCCGCCGGAACAAGGCCGACCCCATCAAAGCGATACGGAGTGGGGCTTTTTTGGAGTTCTGCACCGAGTCGGCGTGGCGGAAATGCGAGGCCGCTGGCGCTAGTGCAAATCACTTGTAAATCAAAGTCGTGCGATTACACGGCAAGCGATGGAAGTACAGTTCGTGACTTTTTTGTAACCTTGGGAAATTGGAGAAAAAGCAATGGTGATTAGTAACTTGTTAACCTGTATAGCCGATGGTCTAGCTGGGTTTGAGTAGCCCGAAAGTGGAGTTCCGATGAATTCGAAGATTGGACCTGAGCACCTGCGAGACTTCGAGCGCCGCCGCTCGTTGCGCTTTGTGCTGCCGCGCGAGGAGGACATCGTCCTGACCGCGGCAGGACAGGAGTATCGCGGCAAGCTCGAGGACGTCTCCATCGGCGGGGCCAAGCTGCGGCTCACCGACGAATTGCCGGCGCTTTCGGATATCTCACTGGCCCACGAGAGCGCGGGCGTCATCGAAGGCGTCTGCATGTGGCACGACGGAGAGAGCCTGGGTGTCTCCTTTGATCTCACCGACCCGGCGCTGCAGCTGATTTCCCTCTGCCTGCGCCAGGGCGTGCCAAGCGGCACCTCCCACGCCGCCTGATCCCGTTCGGACGGGATCCTGCCGGGCCTGCGGGCCTCATCTATTCCAGAAGAGTTTGACCGGAACGCGCCGCCGACCTGCGCGCGGCGCCGTCAGCTGCCTTCGCGCTTGACGATCTCGGTGATCTCGATGGCGATGCGGTCTTCCACCACGACCACTTCGCCCTTGGCGACGAGCTGATCGTTGATGCGCATTTCGATCTCGTCGCCCAGGCCGGTCTCCAGCTCGACGACGGCGCCGCGGCCCATGCGCAGCAACTGGCTGACCGGCATCGACGCCGTGCCCAGAATGGCATAGGCCTCCAGGGAGACCTCGTGGATGGCAGGCATCTTCACGACCGGCAGCTCGGCGCCACCTGCGTCAGAAGGCGCCTCGGACGCAGTGTCGGCCGGCGTCTCGGGCGCCGCTTCGTCAGCGCCCTCCTCCGCCTCGCCCTCGGCCGCCATGGCCTCCCATTCCGCCATCATGGCGTCCTGGTCGGCATCGCCGTCTTCCGAAGGCTCTTCCGCCTCGGATTCCTCGGCTGGCGCCTTGGCCTTCTTTTCGTCTTCGTCCGGCATATCTGACCCGCCCGCTGTTCGGCATACCCGCTGGCTGCCCCCGGATCGCCCCACCCCTCTTCGAAGGCAGCGAAACGGCTGCCAGATAATAGGAGAGCGGCGGCAACTCCGCAAAGCGATCCTGCGACGCCTTACCTTGCAGCGGCGCTTGTGGCAAGTTCGACCTATGCGCCACTTCCCTTTCACCGGCGGCCGCTACGCCCTGCGCCTCGCCCTCGCCGCCCTGCTTTTCCTCGGCCTCGCCCCTTCCAGCCCGGCCCAGATGGGCCAGGCGGATATCCGCGGGCGCGCCCCGCAGGTGATCGATTCGGGGTTGCTCGATTTCGGCGGCCGGCCGGTCTATCTCTACGGCCTGCGCGGGGCGCGCGCCGAGCAAAGCTGCACCATGAACGGCGGACAGAGCTGGCCTTGCGGGCGGGAAGCGCGCTGGGCGGCGCGCAACCGGATCGCCAACCATTGGGTCGAATGCGTCGAGCGGGCCCGTGGCCCCGGCGGCGAGATCTTCGCCCTCTGCTATCTCGGCGGCGTCGGCGGTCCGGAGCTGAACGCCTGGCTGGTCGAGCAGGGCTGGGCCCTGGCCGCGCGCGACTACGCCCAAGACTACGCGGCGGCCGAAGATGCCGCCCGGGCCGCCGGCCGGGGCCTGTGGCGCGGGCGATAACTTTAACTGAATCAGAATTCGTTAACTTCTGACACGTTATGGGATGTCAACAACCCACGAGAATCCACGCGTGTTAACTATTAAGAGAAAAACTTGAATAAAAATCGAAACGATATCTAGGTTATTTATTACCGGATATGGTTAATTATTTGTATTTGGATTGATTTTTGAGAAGTCTGGCGCTACCATTCTCTCACTGCTATGCCAGTACTAGGCTATACGGTGTCGAAGCGACAACACTGTGTGACCTACCTAAAGCCACGAATATTCCTCTCGGCCCCGGAATTCCCCCTCCGGGGCCATTTTTTTGGCTTACCTCGCCCCGGCAGGATCTGTGGTGTGGAAAGAGTGCCGCCGGCGGCGGCCTCAGCGCCCGCAGCCGATGGCCGAGCCGGTGACCGCCGGCGCGGCGCCCAGCGGCGGCGGGATCAGGAAACCGCGCGAGGTGCCGCTGATGGTGACCGTGTCACTCGGCAGGAAGGGCATCAGGAACTCGAAGTTGTAGCTGACTTCGACCGAGATGGTGCGGGTGTTGTCGACCGGGTCGATGGGCCCGGTGACCACAATGGCGTTGATGCGGTCGCGGTTGACACCCAGGAGGCAGTCTTCCGTCAGGTTGATGACCTCCGTCTCGGTGATGTTGTAGTTGACCACGGCGTAGCGCGTCGCCTCCTCGGCGGCAAAGGTCACGACGCCCTGGGTATAGGCCGCCCGACCCAGTTCGATCACCCCGAAGAAGAGGGTCAGAAAGACCGGCGCCATGAGGGCGAATTCGACGGCCGTGAGGCCCTCACAGTCGCCCTTGACGCGGCGCCAGGCACGCAGGAGGCGCTGACGCAGGGCGCCCGGATTCCCGAAGGTCAAGATCGCTGAAGACTGCATGTGCTTCGTCCTCAATTCAGCCGCACCGAGCCCTCGGCAGACAGATCGACGCTGGTGCCGACGCCGGGATAGGCGAAGAGCAGATCAAAGTCCTGGCTGAGGCGTACCCGCACGAAGGCGGAGCGCTCAAAGCCGCCGCTGCACAGCGCCACGCCGCCGGGTGCCGAGCACTGGGACGGAGTTCCGTCCGGACATTCGCAGTAGAACTCGACGTCCAAAGCGGTGCCCGGCGCGCCTTCATAGAAGGGCGCCGTCGCCCAGACCGCATCGCGGATCGGATCGATATCACCCTGCTGGGGACGGCGCACCAGGGCATACTGAGTTCCGGCACGCACGGCGTTCTCCAACTCAGCATGGCGCTTGTAAGCCAGGCCGAAATCGATGACGCCGATCAGCAGGAGACCCAGAATCGTCGCCACGAAGGCGCCCTCAACGGTGACCATCCCCCGCCGGCAACTGCAGAAAGCCTGCCAGTGGCGGCGGGCAGCGGCATTCCAGCGTGCAAAGCGTTCTCGCGACATAGCCGTTCCCCCCTATTCGACCAACTGCACGCGCAGCTGGTTGACCTCCTGCAAGCCGAAAGCGGCGCAGGTGGCAGGGTCATTGGTGATGTTGGCTTCACCGGTAAATTCGACGGTTCTAGCCACGATGTGCAGGCAGCTGGCCCCGGCTGCCGAAGCACCACCGCCGTAGTCGACCTGGCGCTGAGGGAAGTACAGGGCGCCGGTCAGGTCGACCTGGGCCTCACCGTTGAACTTGCTCTCGATGATGCTGCTGGTGCCGGGAGCGGCGTTGGGATCCTGATAGAAGAGAATTCCCGCCATCTCACCGGTGGTGGTCGGCGTCAGGGTGATCTCGGCGCCGCCGTTGATCTTCACGTTGCCGACGGAACCCGGCGTCGCGCCGGTCAACACGATGGTCACCTCGTCGCCGGTCAGCACCGCTTCGGAACCAACCTCGAAGTCGCCGTCGGCGACGATATAGATGCCCGGGTCAAGGTCGACAGTACCGTTGATCCGCAGGCCGTTGCAGTAGCGTCCCGGCTGCAGGGCCGGGCTCACGTAGGTCTCGCCGGTTTGGGCCCAGAAGTCGGTCTCGGTGCAGGTCGCCGGATCGACCGGCATGATGACGTCGGCGTAGGGATCGTCGACGCGCTGCGAATAGGGCTGCACCGGGCTCTGTGTCACCAGAGTGGCGTTGTTGCCGATATAGATGTCGCCATAGGCCTGGGCCGGATTGGCTTCCAGGATGGCTTCACCGGCAATGTAGATCGAGCGGTTGCTGCTGGAGTTCGACGCGATGCCACACCCCAGCGTCACGTGCGCGTCGCCGGTAAAGGTGATGGCACGATCGGCGTCGTGGTCCAGCGCGATGACGCACTGCGGGCCGTTGTCGACGCCGGCGCCGGTGGCGCGGGCGCTGACCTCCACAGGGTCCACCCCGACCGCACCGAGGAAGTAGAGCGGCACATTGCGTGAGATGCGCACCTCTGCGGCGCGGTTCAGGCCCGGATAGAGCCCGGCCGTCGGCGGCGCGAAGGTCTGCACCGTATAGCCTTGGGCCGCACTCCAGCCGTTGCGTATCGCGCCCTCGACGGCAGCGTTCTGCACGTCGGCCGCTGTGCCGCCGGACATGACGGCGTGCGTCGCGGCAATGGCTGCGCCGTCAGCCATGTTCTGCATGGCGCGGCGTTGTGAATACCAGTGAGTCAGGTCCACGCCGAGACCGGCAAAGCCGATGATCGTCGGCAAGAGAACCGCGGTCACCGCCAGGGCGCCGCCGTCGCAGTCCCTGAGCAGCGCGAGTGGTTTTCGAAGCATCACCGCAATGCGGCGCTTCGCTTGCGTAAGCGTCACCGAACGTACTCCTGTTGCATCGCCTCTGGGGTCAATCTCAACAGTTGTCGGTTAACGCTCGGCTAAATCAGGCAATTTAAGTAATTGTTTTTTCTAGATAATTCATCCGTAGATTGCGCCACCGGAAGTTTTTCACCCTTCGGGGCTCATTTTTATACGGCCAGTTGATCGAGATCCGGCTTGTACGCCTTTGTCGTTCGGTCTTCGGCGAAAGCAGCCTCCAGGGTGAGGCCCAGGCGCAACAGTTCGGCTTCCCCGCCACGGCGGCCGACGATCTGCAGGCCGAAGGGCAGGCCTTCCTCATCTTTCCCGCAAGGCAGCACCAGGATCGGGTGCGCCGCAAGGGTCAAAGCGTAGGTGATGGCGATCCAGGAGATGTAGGTCTCAAGCGGCTGGCCGTCGATTTCCTGCGGGAACAGCTGGGTCTTGTCGAAAGGCTGGACCGAGGCCACCGGACAGATGAGCGCATCGTAGCCCGCCATGAAGTCGATGAAGCGGTGGTAGAGCCGGGTCTGCGCGGCCATGGCCTCGGCCACGTCGGCGGCGCTGAAGGTCAGGCCGAGTTTCACATTGGCGGTAACGTTGGGCCCGGCCTGCTCGGGTGTGCGCTCAACCAGCTTGCGCAGCCGGCCGAGAAAGCCGACCGCGCGTAAGACCTCGAAACAGCGGTCGGCGCCGGCCAGCGGCGGCGCGGCCTCCTCGCAGTCCACCAGCCGGCCGATCCGCTCGGCCCTGTCGCGGAACAGGCCGCGCACCGTCCGGCTCACCGGGGCGACGCCGAGGTCTTCGGACACGGCAAAGCGCTTGCCCGTCAGCGAGGCGGGGTGCAGCCCCTCAAAGTCCTTGCCGGAGGCGAAGCCCGTCAGGGGGTCACGGGGGTCGCTGCCGGCCATGGCCTGCAGGAAGAGGGCGATGTCGCCGACGCTGCGCGCCATCGGCCCCTCGGTCCACAGCGGTGACCAGGCCATTTCCTTGCGCACCATGGGTACCAGCCCCGGCGTCGGGCGCAGGCCGACGACCCCGCAGTAGGCCGCCGGCGTGCGCAGCGAGCCGCCAAGGTCGGAGCCGCTGGCCAGCGGCAGCATGCCGGTCGCCAGGGCCACCGCCGAACCGCCGGAGGAACCGGCACAGGTACGCGACACGTCGAAGGGATTGCCGGTGGTGCCGTAAACCGCATTGGTGGTGTTGGCCCCGGCACCGAACTCCGGCGTGTTTGTCTTGGCGGCGATGATGCCGCCGGCCGCGCGCAGGGTCGCCACCAGGGGGTCGTCTTTCTGCGGCAGGTGATCGGCGTAGCGCGGCGAGCCGAAGGTGGTGCGCAGTCCCGCCGTCTCGTTCAGGTCCTTGATGCCGAGCGGCAGTCCGTGGAGCGGGCCGAGCGCGCCACCGGCGGCCACCGCCGCCTCCGCCTCCCGCGCCGCCTTCAGCGCCGCCTCGCGGTCCTCCGCCACAATGGCGTTGAGCGCCGGGTTCACGGCGTCGATGCGCTGGTGGCAGGCGGTCAACAACTCGACCGGCGAGATATCCTTCTCGCCGATGCGGCGGCGCAGCTCGACGGCGGAAAGATCACAAAGGCTTTCGTCTTGGCTCATCACAACTCTTGGATCGAAGTGGGTCAGGCGAGCTCGGGATAGCCTGCCGCAGCGGCGGCAGCCTCCAGCTCCAGGATACGGTCATAGTCGCTCAGCGGCTTCACCACCATGTCCTTAATCAGCAGGGCCGCGCGCAGTTCGGCCAGCGCCGGGTCGGCGATGGCGCGGGCCAGCCCGGCGCGCAGGCGCCGAAGGTCTTCCGCGCCGATGTCGCGGCGGGTGATGTAGGGCAAGGCCGGCGCCTCGGCGCTGGAGGTCAGCACACGCAGGCGGCCGGTCAGGGCCGGCTCCGTCCGCTTCAGCAGGTGATAGGTGACGCAGTCGACGGCGCAGACGTCGGCCTGCCCTTGGGCCACCGATGTCATGGAGGCAAGGTGACTACCGCTCACCTGCACCTCGCCGAAGAAGCCTCCTTGCGCGGCCAGCGGCGCGACGGCGTGGCGCAGGGCGCTGTAGCCGCTCTGTGAGTCCCGCGCGTTGACCGCCACGCGGCGCCCGCGCAGGGCGGAAAGCGCTTCGGCCGGATCATCGGCGCGCAGCAGGATCTCGCTGCGGTAGAGGCCGCCGGCGCAGCCCGGCACGTCATAGACCGGCGTCGCCAGCAGCGTCACCTTCGCGGCAAGCGCGTGGGTCAGGGGATAGCCGCAGGTCTGGCTGAACAGCAGGTCAGCCGCGGTCCAGAGCTCGGACAGTTCAGCGGCGCGGGTCAGATGCGTCGGCACCTCCGCCACGCCCTCGGCGCGCAGGGCCGCGGCCAGGCCCGTCCACCAGGCATCGGTCGCCGCCTCCAGCCCGGGCAGTTCGTACATCGGCAGGCTGGCCCGCATCGCTCAGTTGCCGCCCGGCCACTGGTCACCGCCCTGCCCCTGGGGGAATTTCTCCAGGCCGTCGCCGATCTCGTAGAAGTCGGCCTTGTCGTCCATGAAGATATGGCGCACCTGACGCAGGCCGGAAGGCTGGTCGAGCGAGCCGGCGGAAACGGAGACGAAGCCGTTGCCGGCGCGATCCCAGAACAGGGCGCCGCCGCAGCGGCTGCAGAAGCCGCGCCGCACGCCCGGGGAGGACTCGAACCAGGTGACGCCCGCCGCGTTCTCGATGTTGAGATCGCCGCGCTGGGCGGCGGAGAAGGCGCCGTAGTTGGTGAAGGCCTTGCGGCACTGGCTGCAGTGACAGGCGACCACCGGGCGCATATTTCCTTCGACGCGATAGCGCACGGCCCCGCAGGCACAGCCGCCCGTATGGACTTGCGCCTTGTAGGCTTCCACCTCTTCGCTCACTGCTCCGCTTCCTCCAATTCCTTCAACAGCCGCTTCAACACCTGCGGCACGTCCGGCGGCTGCACGATAGCGCCCCGGATCAGATTGTCGAAGTGTTGCGTAAGGGCGCGGATGTGTTCGGTGGAATTGAAAACGAAGTACATGTTGCCGATGTAAACCGCCGCGCGCGACGGCCCGAAGATGGTGACCGGCGCCGAGTAGTGCTCCAGGCCGTCGTAGAGGAACCAGCGGAAAGTCGGGTAGAGTTCGTCGACCAGGGCGATCATCCAGGAGAGCTGCAGCTTGCGGCTCGACGCCGGCAGCTGTTCCCAGATACCCTGGCCGCGGGCGAAGCCTTCCAGCGCCTGCAGCGAGGAGCAGGCCTCCAAGTCGGTCTCCGGGCGCCGGCTGTAGGCCAGGCGCGCCTCGGCCTGTTCCAGGCGGATGGCGGGCATCTCGCTGCCCTGCTGGGTGTATTCGTAGCGGATGACCTCTTCGCCCTTCAGCAGGTCCGGCAGGGTCGAGGGCACGTAGCGGATCTTGTAGCCCACCGCCTCGGCGCGCCAGCGCGCCAGGCGCTCGTCGGAATAGGAAGAAGCGCCGCGGGCGATTTCCGGCGCCTCGCTGAGGATGTTGGTGCCGACCTTTTCCTCCTGCACCAGTCCCAGCAGCCAGTCGGTGGAGACCTGCTCCTGCTCGGCGATGGCGGCAATGGTCTCGGCGCGCGGCAGGCGGTCGCTGGTGCCGGAGAGCAGCTGCGACAGGGTCGAGCGGTCGAGCCCGGCCTTGGCCGCGAAGCCGGAGCGGCTGAGGCCAGAGCGCTCGATCACCTGGGAGAGGCGCTCGCGGAAGGTCTCGACGGTAAGACGGCGATCCATGGGTAAGCTGACTACTTTATACAACAGTTGGTGACAATCATCACATATTAGGAAGAAAGTACGTCATTTGTAAACAATGGTGATAAGAAACTGCGAATTGTGCGCAGTCCCGCGTTGTTGTCCCGGCACCTCTTCTGACACCCTCCTGACACAAGGCATTCCCTGACAAAGGGTCTTTCGGGGTCTTGCTTTCAGGTCCGTTTTCAAAAGGTTGTCGTACAGGTGTTTGAAGAAGGTAGCGTCTCCGCAAAGCTCGTCGAAAATCCGGTCACCTCCCCGCAGGCCTCCCACAGGCGGCCTCCGGCCGGGACTGCACGGCACCTGCCGCGGCGGATCGAGATCCCGACGCTGCTGGTGGCCCTGGCGATCTATGGCGGCTTCGGCGCCCTCACCTGGTTCCACGCCGCCCTGCCCTGGTGGGTTCTGCTGCCGCTGGGCGCCTACCTAGTCGCCTGGCACAGCTCCCTGCAGCACGAGGTGACCCACGGCCACCCCACGCCCAGCGCGCTGGCCAACGAACTGCTGGTGCTGCCGAGCCTGTGGCTGTGGATCCCCTTCCGCCGCTACCGGGACATCCACCTTGCCCACCACAACGACGCCCTGCTGACCGACCCGCTGGAGGATCCGGAATCCTACTACCTGGACGCCGGGCGCTGGGCCGACGCCGGGTCGCTGACCCGCGCCTTCCTCTGGGTCCACAACACCCTGGCCGGGCGCCTGCTCTTGGGACCGCTGCGCTGCGTCTATCTGTTCTGGAAAGGCGAGATCGCCCGCGCCCTCGGTGGCGACTTCGGCCACGCCAAGGCCTGGGTCCTCCATGCCGCCGGCGTGGCGCTGGTGCTGGCCTGGGTGGTCGGCGTCTGTGGCCTGCCGCTGTGGCAGTTCCTGCTATACTTCGTCTATCCGGGCATCGCGTTGTCGCTGGTGCGTTCCTTCCTGGAACACCAGGCGCGCCCGGAGGTCGCCGAGCGTTCGGTGATCATCGAGGCCGGACCGCTGATGAGCCTGCTGTTCCTCAACAACAACCTGCACCTCGTCCACCACGACAAGCCGGGGCTCGCCTGGTATCGCATCCCGGCGCTCTACCGCCAGCGCCGCGCGCTCTTCCTGGCCTCCAACGGCGGCTACTATTTCAAGGGCTACGGCGAGATCTTCCGGCGCTACTTCCTGCGCCCCAAGGAACAGCCGCTGCATCCCTCCGAGGCGGCCTAGATCAATCCTCGTCGAAGAGGCGCAGGCGCTGCGCTTCGCTGTTCCAGACGACGACGGCCAGGCGCCCTCTGAGGTTCTCGCGCGGCACATAGCCCATCATCCCCCCCACCCGGCTGTCGACGCTGTTATCGCGGTTGTCGCCCAGGAAGAAGTAATGCCCCGCCGGCACCTCGAAGACCCCGGTGTCGTCCAGGGGCATGTGCTCCCCCAGCTCACGGATCATGTAGCTGCGCCCGTTGGACAGGGTCTCCCGGTAGAGCTCACCCTGTTCCCCTGCCGGTTGCTCCACCTCTTCCTGCGGGACCCGCTCGCCGTTGATATTGAGGGAACCAGCCTTCATCTGAACCCTGTCGCCCGGCAGGCCGACCAGGCGCTTTATGTAGGTCGTCGCGTCGTCGCTGGGCAGCAAGAAGACGGCCACGTCGCCGCGCTGCGGCTCGACGAATTGATAGATGAACTTCGAGACGAAGAGATAGTCGCCGACCTGCAGGGACGGCTCCATGCTGCCGGCGGGAACGGAATAAGGCTCCCAAAGCACCTTCGGCATCAGGGCGAGCAAAAGGGGCCCGCCCAACAGTAGGAACATCGCCAGCAACCGGTCTTCCGACGTCTTACTGCCGCCTTCCCCCGCTTCGCGACAGCAGTGGAGGGCACCGACAAGACAGTAGACCGCCGCGAGCCCGCCCATCGTCACGCCGACCGGCGTCGGCAAGAAGCCGAAGTGCGCAGAAAGCAGGGGCAGGACGATCACCCAGGCCGCCGCAAGGGCATAGACCAGCGCCCAAAGCCACCTGCCGAGATAAAGCATTCCGAAAACAGGGCTCAAGATGAGCCCGATGACAGCCGCCGCCCAGGGCCGCCGGTTCCTGAAAGCTGAGAACATTTCTACCGACCAAAAAGAACCATCACAGGGGCGGAGCATAATACCGGGCCTTCAACCGCGGCGATAGTGCATCCGCAACAGCCGACCGGTTGGCAAGCGGCACACCTTGGGCTATGTCACAGGGGAAACGGCCATCTGGCCGGCCAGCTTTCCAGTCCAAGAACGTCCCCTTGTTCGGCAATCGCCTCGCCCGGAGCACCCTTTTTCATGATCACCGAGAAACCCGGCCTGATGGAGGAAGTCCGCGGCCGCTTCGCCCACGTCGATACCTGTCCCATCACCGGCCCGCGCATCTTCTTCGAGAACGCCGGCGGCGCGCTGACCCTGAAGTCGGTGGTCGAAACCTCCGCCACCTATGCGGCCATCCCCGACAACCAGGGGCGCGACAATCCGGCCTCCAAGGAACTGATGCGGGTCATCGGCCAGGCCAAGGCCGACATGCGGACCTTCTTCAACGTCGCCGGCGGCCAGCTTTTCGTCGGCGAGAGCGGCACCGAGGTTCTCTTCCGCCTTATCCGCAGTGCGGTCAACGCCGTCCCCGAAGGCGGCAAGCTGCTGGGCAGCACGCTGGAGCATCCCGCCTCGCGCAGCGCCATGGGCTACTGGGCGGAGAAGACCGGGCGCGAGCACATCCTCGTCGCCCACGACGACGCCACCGGCACCGTGGGGGTCGAAGCCTACCGCAAGGCGCTGTCGGCGGACCTGCGGGTCGCGACCATCCTGCACACCTCCCCCGTCACCGGCATGTCCGTCGACGTCCCGGCCATCGCCAAGGCGATCCGCGAGGCGGCGCCCGGCTGCCTCATCATCGTCGACGGCATCCAGCACGCCAGCCACGGCCACATCGACATCGACAGCTACGGCATCGACGGCTACGCCATCTCCCCCTACAAGGTCTTCTCCCGCCACGGCTACGGCATCGGCTGGGCCTCCGACCGGCTGACCGCCCTGCCCAAGGAACAGCTGCGCGGCGGCCCGGCGGAGAACTGGGAACTGGGCACCCGCGACACCGGGGCCTACGCCACCTTCTCCAACGTCGTCGACTACTTCGCCTGGCTGGGCGGCCACTTCACCGGCTCGGGCGACAAGCGCGCCCGCATCGAGGCGGCGGCCAAGGCCATCCACGCCCACGAAAAGACGCTGACCGACGCCATGCTCTACGGCACCGGCAACCTCAAGGGCCTGAGCGAATTGCCGGGCGTGGGGATCATCGGCGGCATCGAGAACCCGGCGCGCGAGGGCCTGGTCTCCCTCACCGTCGAGGGCAAGGAGGCCGCGGACGTGGTTGCCGCCTTGAACGACCAGGGCATCCGCACCCACACCCGCAAGGCGGACCACTACTCCGGCAACGTCCTGGACCCGCTCGGCCTGCCCTCCGCCGTGCGCGTCTCCCTCTGCCACTACAACTCGCTGGAGGAAGTCGCCCAGTTCCTGGCCGCCATGGCGGAGATCGCCGACGCCGGCTAGAGCCTATTCCATCTGTGGCTTGGCACCTGACTTGGTCGCCAACGCGGTTATGGCGCTTTGCAGCGTGCCTTTGAGGCGATGCACATCTGCATCGTCGAGCATATTGACGTCGATAAAGACGTTCATACCGGCGCCATAGGCGTTGAATACGCTGGTCCGGGCCGGGTCGCAGGCTATTGCCCCCTCGACCATGTAAGGCACGACATCGCGGGTGATACCCTTCACCTGGATCGGCTCGAGTTTGCGGGCGCGCACCACATCCTGCACCAGCGCAAAGGTCTCGTAACTCATCACGATATGCCCCGGCTCGGCAATCGACTGCAGGCGCGCGGCGAGGTTCGCCTCGGCACCGATGATGGTGTAGTCCATGCGATCGTTGCTGCCGAAGTTCCCCACGTTGCAGTAGCCGGTATTGATCCCCATGCGCACCATGAAGGGATCCTGAACGCCGCGGCGGCGCCACTCGGCATTGAGCTCGACCAGGCGCTTCTGCATCTCCATGGCCATGTAGAGGCAGGACTTGGCGTCCTCGGCGGCGCCTTTGGTCTCCGGATCACCGAAGAAGGCGAGGATGGCGTCGCCGATGAACTTGTCCACCGTCGCGCCGTGGGCAGCGGCGATGGTCGACATCTCGGTGAAGTACTCGTTCAGCAGGTTCGTCAGCTCCTCCGGCTGCAGGCGCTCCGACATCGAGGTGAAGTTCTGGATGTCGGAGAAGAAGATCGTCAGCTTCTTGCGCTCGGTCGAGATGGCGACGTCCTTCTCGCCGCTGAAGATGCTCTTGTAGATCTGCGGCGACAGGTACTTGGCGATCTTCATGGAGATCGAGGCCAGGAAGGAGTTGGCCGTCTCCAGTTCCTCGTTCATGCGCCGCATGGCTTTGGCCTGTCGCGACTGCAGGAACACGAAGGCGGTGCCGGCACTGCCGGCGGCCAGCAGATAGGCCAGCAGGAACTTGAAGGAGAGGATGTTGGCGGCGATCGGCTGCTCGATGGTGATCGCCTGGATTCCGCGCACGTCGCCCACCTGCCAGTCGTGCCTGGGACTTTCCGGGTGCGAGTTGTGGCAATCGACGCAGGCCCCGCCCAGCATAACCGGCGTGGCGATGCGGATGCGTCGGTCGAAGAAGGAGCCCGTAGTCTCCACCATCGACGCATCGGCCCGCCGGCTTTCGCGGAAGGCCGCCAGCGCGCGGGTTTCGAAGCCGTCCAAGACGTGCGGCGCGCGGTTGGCGAAGGGAAAATCGGAGACGAAACGGTAAGCGACGATGCCTTCCTTCCTGCCGATCACCTCGCCCAGTTCAATCGACAGGGTCGCCGGGATGGGAATGGCGCCGGGAACGTCGTGGTAGTTGTGCAGCGGGCGCGCCTCGCCCGGCGCCTCCAGCACGCGGCGAACGACATTGCGCGCATAGTAGCCGCGGATATCGCTGATGACCGAGCTGAGGCTCTCTGCCTGGGTGTGCAGCGCTTGGTCGGACAGGTTCCGCAGATCGAGCCATACCGCCACGGGCAGCATGACCACCCCCAGGATCACGGCAACGGCCAGCAGTTGCGGCCGGAAAATGTGAGAACTAGCGGTCGCCGGCATTGCAGCCCTCTCCAGACCGTAGGTCCCGGCAGACTACCCCGAAACCGCGCTTCGGGAATAGCACTACAAAGCGCCCGGCAATCACCCTTTCGAGATGCAACTTCCGGCGAAATCGCCTTTCGGCTCTTTTCCGCCGTGGGTTTTGCCGCTGCCGCCCTGACGGAGATCGCCAGCGGGAGTAAGAACGCCTGACCCGCAGGTCGACCATTCCATCTCACTGCCGCGCGCTGCGCGGCCCGGCCGAAACGCCTTCCGCGGTCTGCACGGAGGCGGCGGCGATATCGTGCGCGGCGGCGCGCTGCATCAGCCGGTGCTCGCGGTAGAAGGTGTACATGCCCATCCCGACGACGATGGCCGCGCCGGTGAGAGTCCAGATATCGGGGATTTCGCCGAAGACGACGATGCCGAGCACGATGGCCCAGATCATGATGGTGTAGCGGAAGGGCGAGATCACCGCGACCTCGCCGACCCGCATGGCCTTGATGGAAAAAAGGTAGCCGAAGAAGAGAAAGCCCGCCGAGGCGCAGAGCAGACCGAGGTGGTCCAGGTTCATGGGCTGCCAGTCCTGGGTTGTCGCCACCGCGCCGGCGAAAAGCGCGGTGGCCAGGGCGGTCACGAAAGCGGCATAGAGCGAGGGCAGCCCTGGCGAGAAGCGCCGCGTCGAGAGGTCGCGCAGCACCATGAAGCCGACCGCCGCCACCGCCCAGAGGGAATAGGCCGTGAAGCCCTCGGCGCCCGGCCGCACGATGATCATCACCCCGGCAAAGCCGACGGCGATGGCGCTGTAGCGCCGCCAGCCGACCCGCTCGCCCATGAACAGCGCCGCGGCCAGGGTAATGGCCAGGGGAATGGCCTGGATGATCGCCGTCGCGTTGGCGATGGGCATGTGATAGAGCGCGGAGAGGAAGCAGGTCGCGCTGCCGATTTCCCCGACGACCCGCAGGCTGAGGAAGAGGCTGTCCTGTCGCGAAGGCCGGTAGAACAGCTTGTTGCGCCGGATCGAGAGAATGGCGATGAGGACCGAAAGCAGCAGGCCGCGCAGGCTTATTGCCTGAAACAGCTCCAGGTCGGCGAAGACCAGCTTCATCATGGTGTCGTTCAGGCAGAAGCCCGCCATGGCGACCGCCATGAAGAACGCGCCGCGCAGATTGTCCGAAGAAACCAAGAATGTCGTCCCGAGTCGAGCGTCAGGGCCAAGCTATAGCCCAATCACGCCGCCTCGGCACCCCCTTCCGCCGTGCGGCGCGCCACGAAGTCGTCGACCGCCTCGAGGATCGCCGGGTCCAGGGGCGGCGGCGTGAAGTCCGTCAGCACCTGCTTGTAGAGCCGGTTGGCGCGCTGGGTGGCGGTTTCGCTGCCGGCTTCCTGCCAGGTCTCGAAGTTGCGCCAGTCGGAAAGCATGGGACTGTAGAAGGCGCTCTCGTAGCGCTCCAGGGTGTGGGCGGCGCCGAAGAAGTGGCCGCCCGGGCCGACCTCGCGGATCGCGTCCAGGCCGATGGCGGCCTCGCTGACCTCCAGCGGCGTCATGACCTCGCTCATCATCTGCAGCATCTCGGCGTCCAGCACGAACTTCTCGAAGGAGGCGCAGAGCCCGCCCTCCAGCCAGCCGGCGCCGTGCATGATGAAGTTGGCCTGACCCATGAGCGCGCCCCAGATCGACATCTGCGATTCGTAGGCCGCCTGCGCGTCGACGCAGTTGGCGGCATTGGCGTTGGAAGAGCGGTAGGGCACGCCGAGGTCGCGCGCGAGCTGCCCGCCGGCGATGGCCGCGCGGGTGTATTCCGGCGTCCCGAAGGCGGGCGCGCCGGACTTCATGTCGACGTTGGAGGTGAAACCGCCGTAGATCACCGGCGCACCGGGATTGACAAGCTGGGCCAAGGCGAGGCCTGCCATGGCCTCGGCGTGCTGCTGGGCCAGCGCCCCGGCCAGGGTCGCCGGGCTCATGGCGCCGGAAAGCGTAAAGGGCGTGATCGCCACCACCTGGTTATGCCGCGCCATCTCGATCACGCCCTCGATCATCGGCCCGTCAAGGCGCAGCGGCGAGGAGGTGTTGACGATGGTGAAGAGCCGCGGCTTCTCGACAAGCTCGGCTTCCGTGAGGCCATAGCCCAGGCGCACCATCTCAAGCCCGTCGAGGATGCGGGTGCGGCCCAGGGAATAGGCGTGAAAGACCTTGTCAGTCAGAACGAGACAGTCACGGATCGCGTCCAGGTGACGGGTTGCCGGATGCAAGTCCACGGGTTCGACGGGGTAGCCGGCGACGAAGTGAATGATGTTGAAGGCCTGGGTCAGGCGCAGGAAGTTCTGGTAGTCGCGATGGCTCCCGGGACGCCGGCCACCGTCCAGGTCCGAGGCGTTGGGCGCCGAGCCGACCGAGCCGAAGACCACGTTGCGGCCGCCGATGGTCAGGTCGTGCGCCGGATTGCGGGCATGAAGGGTGAACCGGGCCGGGGCGCTGGCCAGCGCCTGCTTCACCAGGCCGCGGTCGAAGCGCACCCGCTGCGTACCCGGCTCCACCTCGGCCCCGGCCTTGGCCAGGATCTCCAGCGCTTCCGGGTGCAGGAAGTCCATGCCGACTTCCTCCAGGATGCGGAAGGCGGCATCGCTGATCATCTCAAGCTGTTCGGGCGAAAGCACCTCAAGCGGCTGGTAGGGGCTCTCCAGCGAACGCCAGGGCAGCTGCCGCAGCCCCGCACCGCGGCCGCCTTCTCTCGCGCCTGCTCCCTGCCGCGCCCGCCGGCGCATGGAATCCCTCGCCATCCTGCCTCCTTGGGCGGCCGATCTTGGCCGCTTTCCTCATTTCAGGCTGAAGGATAGGGGCAAGGGCGTCTCTTGCATATACGACAGCGTGTGTCGCTGCTGTCCTAGTCGCGCGGCGGCGGAAAAGCTAGGCCGTCAGCAGTTCGGCGAGCCGGTCATAGCTCTCCGCCGCGCCGTGCTCCATGCCGGAAGCGAGCACCGCATCGCGCGCTTCTGGCGAGGCGTAGCGGATCTCGGCAAAGAAGACCGTCTTGCCGCCCTGCTCGTTCAGCTCGGTCGTGATCACGGACTCCATCATCGGCCAGTCATCGAAGGATTCAGTGTGGACAAGGTGCCTCGGCGCATCGATCTCGCGGTATAAGCCGCCCCAGCCCATTTCCCCACCGTCGGGCGTGCGCATGACGTAGCGGTAGGCGCCGCCCACCGTAAGGTCGGTGTCGCACTTGACGAGGCTGTAGCCGTGCGGCCCCATCCAGGCTTTCACCTTGTCCGCCTGTGTGAGGGCAGCGAAGACGGCCTCAGGCGGTGCCTCGAAGACACGCTCGAAGTGGACATCACGCTCGCCGACAGCAGTGACCTTCAGTGTTCCGGTGTTCTTCATCCGAGACTGCCTTACAGTGTCGCCGCCAGCGCCGCGAGTTGCTCGGCGCACTGCCCCCAACCCTCGTGGAAGCCCATCTTCTCGTGCGCTTCGCAATCCTCGCGGGTCCAGTGGCGCGCCCGCGCGGTATAGCGCGTCTTGCCGCCCTCTTCCTCGAAAGTGATAATCCCCGTGAAGAAGGGCTTGTCCGAAGGTTCCCAGGCCCGCGTAAAGGCATCGGTGAAGACCAGGCGCTCGTTCGGCACGACCTCCAAGTAGACGCCGCGCATCGGCATTTCCTGTCCCTCCGGACTGCGCATGACGATGTAGGTGGCGCCGCCGGACCGCACGTCGAGTTCGGCGACAGGCGTGGTGTAGGGTCGCGGCGCGAACCACTGCTTCAGCAGTTCCGGCTCCGTCCAGCAGCGAAAGATCCTGTCGCGCGACACGTCCATGAGACGCGTCAGCACCAGCTCGCGCCCCCCTTCGTTGGCGGCTTCGGCGGCAGAGGACATCAGGCGCTTCTCCTTTTCTGGCGGCGGCGGAGCGGACGACGGCCCGCCCCGCACGCAAATTGGGTTTTGGCTGTCGATGCCCGGCATCAGGCCGCGGCGTTCTCCCGGAATACCTTCATCTGCGCTTCCAGCGCCCGGGCAAAGGCCGGCCGCGCCGTGCACCTTTCGACGTAGGCGAGGAGTGCCGGATAGCGTGCCAGGGCGCCGGATTGATCCAGCTCGCGTAGTGCGGTCGACATGACGATATCGCCGGCCGTAAATCGGTCTTCGAGGTATTCGCGGCCGGCTAGGCGCTTCTCCAGCGGAGTCAGCCGCCCGTCCAGGGCTGTCTCCAGCTTCGCCCGACGCCTTGACACCGAATCCTCGTCGGCGCCCTCGCCGTCGAAGAAGATAAGGTTCCAGGCAAAGGGCTCGACGGAGTTCAAGGCCGCGATGACCCAGGTCATGACGCGCGCCCGGGCGCCCGCGCCCCTGGGACACAAGGCCTCCGACTTCTCCGCGATATGCAGGACGATCGCGCCGGACTCGAACATCTCCACCTCGTCGTCGCGGTAGGCCGGCACCTGCCCGAAGGGCTGCCAGGCGCGGTAGCTGTCGGCATCCTTTTCGTCGAGGCCGACCAGAACCGCCTCGTAGGGCAATCCCGCCTCCTCCAGTGCCCAGCGGACCCGGAGATCACGAACGTAGCCCTGGGCAAATTCCGGCACCCAGCGAAAAGCGGATACTTGGCAGGTCATGAAAGATTCTCCTGAGAGAGGTTTGAGGGGGCTAACGCGTCTACTCCGCCGCTGAATGACACGCCGACGACTTGCTGTCGTCATAGCGGTCGTGCAGCTTCACCCAGTCCATGATCCCGGTGACCTCGTTGCGGCCCTTGGGCGCCATGTCGAGGAACCAGAAGGCGCCAAGCAGCTGCTCGCAGCCGCGGGCGTAGGACGAATAGGTGTGAAAGACCTCGCCGGCTTCATTCTTGGCGAAGACGCTGCAGCCCGGCAGCTCGTCGATGCCCGGATCGATGGTGCGGTAGTTGTAAACCGCCTCGCCCTTCTTCAGCTGGTCCTCGGTGAACGAGACATTGAAGTCGAAGTTGAAGCTGTTCTTGTTCGAGGAGACCCATTGGAAGTGCCAGCCCATGCGCTTCCTGAAAGCCTCGATCTCGTTGATCGGGGCGCGGGACACGGCCGCGAAGGAAAGGTCCGCGTGCTCGAAGTGCCGGCGCGCCGCGTCCACGTGGTCGGCCATGAAGGAACAGCCGGCGCAGCCCTCGGCCCAGCCGGGGCCGAGCATGAAGTGCTGCACCATCAGCTGACTGCGGCCCTGGAACAGATCGGCCAAGGCAACGGGCCCCTGCGGGCCGTCGAAGACGTAGTCCGTTTCCACCCTCTCCCAGGGCAGGGCCCGGCGCTGCTCCATCAGCTTGTCGCGCTGCCGGCTCAGTTCCTTCTCTGCCTTCAGGTGCGCCTTGCGCGCCTCAAGCCATTTCTCGTGGGATACGATCTGATGTTCCATTGTTCGTTCTCCCTTGCTCATTTCTTGATCTCCATCTCCGGCAGGTAGCCGCTCAGACGTTCGAAGGTCTCGCTCCACCCCCGCTCCACGCCGACCTCGATGAGCCCGTCGCGATGCTCGCGCGACATGCAGGCTGTGTGAACCGTCACGTCGGTTCCCGCCGCGATTCTCGTGAAGGACACCGTCACTACCGACGAGAGATCGGGCCGCCCCAGGCAGCCGAAGATCTCGTCGTAGACCAGGCGTGACGGCCGGGTGATCTCCCGGTAGGTTCCGTCGATGGGGTAGATCGTTCCGTCGGGTCCGCGCATCTCGATCCTGAAAGCGCCGCCGACACGCAGATCGATTTCGCAAAGCGTCGTGACGAAACCATGCGGCCCCCACCAGCGCTTCACATGGCGCGGCTCGGTCCAGGCGGCAAAGACCAGCTCCGGCGGCGCGCCGAAACTGCGGGCGATGACCAACTCCGTATCGGAAGGAGTCGTCAGTATGGTCGCGCCGCTGTTTCCCCTCGGCATCTTCCGCTCCGTGGTGGTATCCATGGCCGCATCGCTCCCTAGGCGGGAACCGTCTCCAGAGCGTGGGCAAAGCTCCAGGCATGGCCGTAGGGATCCGTCACCACGGCGAAGCGGTCACCCCAGAACATGTCCTCGGGCGGCATCACCACCACCGCGCCGGCCTTGACCGCGCGGTCCACCGCGGCATCGCAGTCCGCGACGCGCAGGTGCAGGGTGACGGCGCTGCCGCCCAGGGTCGTCGGCGTGTGGTCCTGGCCTTCCGCGCAGCGGTCTGAAAAGGCATCACGGACGAAGACCCGGGCGTCGCCCAGCCTCATCTCCGAGTGCATCAGGCGCTTGCCGTCCTCGGCGGGCAGGCGCATGACCTCCTCCGCGCCCAGCGCCTGCTTGTAGAACGCCAGAGCCGCAGTAGCGTCGTCGACTACCAGGTGCGGGATCACCGCCTCGATCGTTGCCGTCATTGTCTTCTCCCTATTCCGAATAGATTGCGTCGACGGTCTCGGCCAGGCGCTCCAGGCTCTGGGTCCAGCCCGCCTCCATGCCGGCCAGCGCATCCATGACCTCGGGCACGGCCCTCACCACGCGGGCCTGCAGCGAGACGGTGGTGCGGTCGCCCGCTTCCACGAAGGTCACGGTGTTGACGGCTTTCAAGCCAGGCGGGCCGTCGGCGCCCTGAAAAGCGGTAGAAGTGAAGACCAGGCGCGCGGGGGGCTCAATCTCCAGCACCTCGCCGCTCATGGGATAGACCGTGCTGTCCGGCGCGGTCATGTCGATGTTTATACGCCCGCCCGGCCTGGCCTCGAACTCGCAGACCGGGTTGGTGAAGCCCTCGGGGCCCCACCACTTCGCTAGGTGGATGGGGTCGGTCCAGGCCCGGAAGACCAGTTCGCGCGGCGCCTCGAACTCGCGGGTGAAGGTCAACGTGTAGCCGACACCCAGTTCCATTTTTTTCGCAGCTTCCATGAGTCTCTCCTAGAGCCCGGCCACATAGGCGGCGAGGCGGTCCATGCACTCGCTCCAGCCGCCATTGTGCGCATCGCGGGCGCTTTCCGATTCGAAGACCGCGTGATGCAGGGTGAGCTTCGTCTGCGCGCCGCCGGCGCCCGCCTCCTCCAGCAGCACCGTCACCAGCGTCTCGTGACCGGGCTGGCCCTCCTCGTCGATCCAGGTCCAGGTGAAGGAGATCTTCTCCGGCTCGACGATCTCGCGGTAGACGCCGTGCATGCGATGCTCACTTCCTTCCGGCGAAACCATGAGGCAACGGAAGGCGCCGCCGGGATGGAGCTCGACGGTGCAGTCCGGCAGGGTGAAGCCCTTCGGCCCCCACCAGCGCACCAGGTGCTCCGGCTGGCTCCAGACCTTGAAGACCAGGGCGCGCGGCGCATCCAGCAGCCGGGTGATGACCAGGACGCGGTCTTCGGGCTCGCGGACGAGCTCAGGACTTGCGGCCACGGGGCTCTCCTTTCATCTGCAGCTCGTCGAGGTAGCTTTCCAGGCGGTCGAGGCTCTGCTCCCAGAACTGGCGATAGCGTTCCAGCCAGCCGCTCGCGTCCTTCAGGGGGCCCGCTTCCAGGTGGCAGGGCCGCCACTGGGCCTCGCGGCCGCGGCTGATCAGCCCGGCGCGCTCCAGCACCTTCAGGTGCTTGGAGACGGCGGGCAGGCTCATGTCGAAAGGCTCGGCCAGCTCGCTCACCGTGGCCTCGCCGGAGCACAGCCGCGCCAGGATCGCCCGGCGGGTCGGGTCCGCCAGGGCGGCGAAAGTCTGGCTCAAGGGGTCGGTCTGCATTTGTTTGTAACCATTCGGTTAAATAACTGATAGGTTAAATACAGAAGCCGCCTGCGGGAGTCAAGAGGATCCCCGGCACTTCAGGCCAAGAGGGCTTTCACCGTCTCCGCATAGACCGCCTGCACCCGCTCTTCGTCCCGGTGTCGGCCGTCCTGCACCACCCAGCGGCCGCCGACCATCACGTCGCGGACGGGGTTGCGGTTGCCGGCGAAGACCACGGCGTCGAGCAGGCGCTCCCTCGGCATCGAGCCCACCTCCGGATGCTCGGGGTCGAGCACCAGCAGGTCGGCGCGCTTGCCCGCCGCCAGAGCGCCGATGGATCGGCCCAGCGCCTGGGCGCCGCCGGCCAGGGCCTCGCCGTAGAGCCGCGCACCGACGGAAGCCTTCGCCCCCTCGCCCGCCAGCACGTTGCGGCGGCGCCAGGCGAGGCGCTGGCCGTACTCGAACCAGCGCAGCTCCTCCAGCGGGCTGACGGAGATGTGGCTGTCGGAGCCGATGCCCCAGCGCCCGCCATGGGCGAGATAGTTCTCGGCGGGAAAGAGGCCGTCGCCGAGGTTGGCCTCGGTCGTCGGGCAGAGGCCGACCACCGCGCCGGAGGCGGCCACCGCCGCCGTCTCCACCGCGTTCATGTGGGTGGCGTGGACCAGGCACCAGCGCTGATCCGGCGGCGCCGTCTCCATCAGGTGCTCGACCGGGCGCTGGCCGCACCAGGCCTCGCAGTCCTCCACTTCCTTCATCTGCTCGGCGATGTGGATGTGGATCGGCGCCGTGGGGTCCAGGGCGTCGAGGCCGCGCAGCACTTCACCCAAAGTCCCAGGTGTGACCGCGCGCAGGGAGTGCGGCGCGACGCCGACCCGCAGCTGCGGGTTTTGTTCAGACGCCGCCTTAAGAGCTTCAACGATGCGCAGTAAGCTATCGGGATCGTTGAGGAAACGCCGCTGCCCCTCACCCGCCTTCTGAGCCCCGAAGCTGCCGTAGCCGTAGAGCACCGGCAGCTGGGTGACGCCGATGCCCGCGGTCTCCGCTGCGGCCAGGGTGCGCCGCGACATCTCCGCGATGTCGTCGTAGGGCCGACCGTCGGGGCCGTGATGCAGATAGTGGAACTCGCCCACCGCGGTGTAGCCGGCCTTCAGCATCTCGACGTAGAGCTGGGCGGCGATGGCCTCGACCTGCTCCGGTGTGAGCGCCGCGACGAAGCGGTACATGACCTCGCGCCAGGTCCAGAACGAATCCTCTTTCCCGCCACCCGGTCGGACGTGCTCCGCCAGACCGGCCATGGCGCGCTGGAAGGCGTGGCTGTGCAGGTTGGGCATGCCGGGCAGCACCGGGCCCTTGGCGATATCGGCGCCCGCCGGCGCGGCCTGCCCCGGCGTCACGTTCAGGAGGCTGCCCGTTTCGTCTAGCTCGAAAAGGACAGACTCGGCCCAGCCCTCGGGAAGAAAAGCCTGCTCGGCAAAAATCTTGGGGTTCGCCATCGAGTCCTGCTATGAAAAAGCGGGGTAGCGGTCTTGCCACATGGGAACCGCGAGGGTAAGGCAACAAAGTTGTCTATACAACTCGCGGAGTGTCTGGCCGCCATATTTGGGTAGGTTTTTAGTATGTGGGACGATCTCTGGACGGGGGCGAACCTGGCCACGATGCTGGCTGCCGGGGCGGGAGACGCGGGCGCGACCGCGCCCTACGGCGCCGTCACCGAGGCGGCCCTGGCGGTGGACGGCGGCCGTATCGCCTTCGCCGGGCCCGCCGCCGACTTGCCCGGCGCGCCGGCGACCCTGGCCCGCCGGGTCCACGACACCGGCGGCGCCTGGATTACCCCGGGCCTCATCGACTGCCATACCCATCTGGTCTACGGCGGCGACCGGGCGCGCGAGTTCGAGCTGCGCCTCAACGGCGCCTCCTACGAGGAAGTGGCCAAGGCCGGCGGCGGCATCCGCTACACCGTCGAGCAGACCCGCGCGGCCAGCGAGGATGAGCTCTACGCCCAGGCCCTGCCGCGCCTGCAGGATCTGCTGTCCGAAGGCGTCACCACGCTGGAGATCAAGTCCGGCTACGGCCTGTCGCTGGAGCAGGAACTGAAGATGCTGCGCGTCGCCCGGCGCCTGGGGGAGAGCGCGCCCGTCACGGTGAAGACCACCTTTCTGGGCGCCCATGCCCTGCCGCCGGAGTTCGACCGCCGGCCGGAGGACTACATCGACGCGGTCATCGCCATGCTGCCGGAGGTCGCGGCCTCCGGCCTGGCCGACGCGGTCGACGGCTTCTGCGAGCGCATCGCCTTCTATCCCGAGCAGATCGCCCGCGTCTTCTCGGCCGCCGAGGCGGCCGGGCTGCCGGTGAAGCTGCACGCCGACCAGCTCTCCGACACGAAGGGCGCGGCGCTCGCCGCCCGCTTCAACGCACTCTCCGCCGACCACCTGGAATACGCCAGCGAGGAAGGCGTGCGGGCCATGGCGCTGATGGGCACCGTCGCCGTGCTGCTGCCGGGCGCCTTCTACGTGCTGCACGAAACCAAGCTGCCGCCGGTCGAGGAATTCCGACGGGCCGGGGTGCCCATCGCGCTGGCCACCGACAGCAACCCCGGCTCCTCTCCGATCACCTCGCTGCTGCTGATCCTCAACATGGGCTGCACCCTCTTCCGCCTGACCCCGGAGGAGGCGCTGGCCGGCGTCACCCGCAACGGCGCCCGGGCCCTCGGCCTGGCCGAGACCCACGGCACCCTGGAGGCCGGCAAGACCGCCGACTTCGTGCTCTGGGACATCTCCCATCCGGCCGAGCTGGCCTACCGCATCGGCCACAACCCCTGCCGCCAGGTCGTCAAGGACGGGAGAATCGTGCGCGGCGGCTAGCCGATCCTGCTAGCCTCTTCCCCTGCAGAGCGAAACCCACCGAGGAACGGCATGCGAAAACCGCCCAGAGCCCCGAGCAGGCTGCTGCTCCTGCTCGTCGCCCTGGCTTGGCTCCAGGGGAGCGCCGCCGCGCAGGAGCCCGCCGCGGCCCTGGCTGAGGCCATGGCCGAGCGGCTGCAGCTCATGGAGGGGGTGGCTCAGTACAAGTGGAACCGCGCGATCCCGATCGAGGACCTGGAGCGCGAGCGCGTGGTCCTCGACAACGTGGTCGCCGCCGCCGAGGCGGAGGGTGCCTCCCTGGACCTCGCCACGGACTTCTTCCGCGCGCAGATCACCGCCGCCAAGGCGATCCAGAGCCGCTTCTTCGAAGCATGGCGTCAGCAAGGAGCCGGCCCCTTCCCCAACCCGCCGGACCTGAAGACGGAAGTGCGTCCGGCGATCAGCGCCCTCACCGCCCGCATCATCGCCGCGCTGGCCGGACTGGACGGCATCGACGCCGCGGCGCTCTGCGCGGCATTGGCCCCGACCCCCGCCGCCCTGGCCGCGGATGCGGACGCCTGGCGGATCGCGGCGGCGCCGCTGCGCGAGAGAAAGGGCGGCTGCTGAAGTAACGCCTCAGCCCTGTTGTTCCATCTCCGCCCAGGCGAGCATGGTGTGGATGAGGCCGGAGAGCACCGGGCGGACCTGCTCCGCCAGGTCGTCGCGGAAGGCAAAGGGCGGGTCCTCGTCCATATAGGTGATCTCGGAGAGCTCCAGCTGCACGGCGTGGACGCCGTTTTCCGGGTCCCCGTAGTGGCGCGTGATGTAGCCGCCCTTGAAGCGTCCGTTGGCGGCATGCGTATAACCGAGATGTCCGGCGTCGCGGGCCACGGCGGTCAGGATGTCCAGCAGGCTCGAGGCCGCCGCGCTGCCGTCGCCCGTGCCCAGGTTCAAATCCGGCAGGCGCCCCTCGAAAAAGCGCGGCACCTCGCTGCGGATCGAGTGCGCGTCCCACAGCAGGGCGAGGCCGTGCTTCGCCTTGATCGCCGCCAGGGTCTCGGCCAGGCGGTCGTGATAGGGCTGCCAGTAGGCCTCGCGCCGCGCGGCCACTTCGTTCTCGTCCGGAGCCTCGCCGGGCAGATAGATATCTTCCAGGGCGAAAGTCTGCAGGGGGCAGAGTTCGGTGTTGCTGGCCCCGGCATAGAGCGCCCGGTTGTCGGGCGCCCGGTTCAGGTCGATGACGTAGCGCGAGTGGGTCGCCTGCAGTACCGAGACGTCGAGTTCCGCCAGGAAGTCGTAGAGCTGCGGAATGTGCCAGTCGGTGTCCGGCACCGTCTTCGCCACCTCGGTCATGCGCCCTGCGATCTCCGGCGGCACGTAGGTGCCGGGATGGGGCATGGAAACCAGCAGCGGCAGGCTGCCCTCGGTAAAGCGGAAGAGCTCCATGTAAAGTCCCTCGCGGCGCGCCGAACCTGCAAACTGGTCAGGCGCACCAGTGTTGTATATACAAGTTGGTATAGATCAACGGGCCGCCGCCGCCAACCTTTCGAGGCTTTTCCGGGCCGCCCCTGCCAGAGAGCTTGCGCCTTTCTCCATGAGCCTGACCCCCAGCAGCGAGACGCCGCTCTACCAGCAGGTCAAGGACTACATCGTCGGGCGCATCGTGGCCGGCGACTGGCCGGAGGAAACCAAGGTGCCTTCGGAAAACGAGCTGACGCGCGAGCTGCGGGTCAGCCGCATGACGGTGCACCGCGCCCTTCGTGAGCTGACCGCCGAGGGCTGGCTGGAGCGAGTGCAGGGCGCCGGCACCTTCGTCGCCCCGCCCAAGCCGCAGTCGGAAATCCTCGCCGTACGCAACATCGCCGAGGAAATCCGCGCCCGCGGGCACGAGCACAGCACGGAGATCCTCTTCGTGCGGCGCGAGCGCGCCCGCGCCCTGGAAGCCAAGCACCTGGGGCTGGAGCGCGGCGAGACGCTGTTCCATTCCCTCATCGTCCACCGTGAGAACGGCCGGCCGGTGCAGCTGGAGGACCGCTACGTCAATCCCAAGATGGCGCCCGACTACCTGGAGCAGGATTTCACCGTCCTGACGCCGCACAAGTACCTCATGCAGGCGGCGCCGATCAGCGAGGCCGAACACCTGGTCATGGCGGTCATGCCCACGCCCGAGGAGCGCAAGCTGCTGGAGATGAAGGCGGGGGAGCCCTGCCTGCTGCTGCGCCGCCAGACCTGGTCCCGCAGGCAGCCGGTGACCTGGGCCCGCCTGCTGCACCCCGGCGACCGCTACCGCCTGGGCGGGCGCTTCGCCGGGGAGGGGCCGCGGCCATAGGATTCGGCCACGGCGCGGCAGTAACTTACTTCAGACGGTTGTCGAAGGATGCGAAGCCCTTGCCGGGGCTGTAAACGTAGCGCTCGTTGTAGAGCACGTTGCCCTGGTCGTCGCTCATGATCCAGTCGTAGCGCAGGGAGTGCGGCACGTCGCGATAGGTGAAGTCCAGACGGCGGATCTTGATGCTGATGATACGGGTCTGCGGACCTTCTTCCGTGTACTCGATGGCCTGGAAGGTCCGGCTCTCGCCGCGCCCCCAGGTGCCGAGCGGGAAGAAGGCATCGTTCACGAAATAGCGGTCGGCGCGACCCGGCCGGGAATCGTAGACACGGCCCAGCGCCTGCCCGTCGGGCCGGCGCATGAAGTACTGGGTCTTCACCCCGGCGGTCTCCGCATTGCTGCGCTCATAGACCTGCACCGTCTGGCCGGTCTTGGGGTCGGCCCAGGCCTTGGGCCCGGTGATGGTGCGGGTCCCGTGAGCGGCCTGCACCTGCGGCAGGCTCACGCCGGCGACGGCGGGATCGCCGGTCCAGAGGTCCAGGCCGATCTCGCGGGTTTCCGGCTCGCGCTGCATGGCGCAGGCACCCAAGGCCGCGACCAGCGGCACGACCAGGGCCAAGCGGCCCAAGGGGCTCCGCCTGAAGTTGGAAAACATTCGCATAGAGTCTCTCCTCTTTACTCTCTCTATGGCTCTTGCGAGCGGTTCCCGGCCTGGAAGCCAGCCCGGACGTGGCGCAGCCCCTACCGCTGCAACCAGTGATTCACAAAATCGGTCAGGCCGCCCGTCGCCACGCAGTCGTCGAAGGCGTGGCTGCAGCCGGGCAGCATCGCGAACTGCACCCGGGGCGCGACGCCAAGGCGTATCGCGGCCTGCAGGAAGGCGCCGGTCCAGCGGCCGGCGCGCTCGATCCGGTTGAGCCCTTGCTTGATGTCCACGTCGGGGGTCTTGCGCAGGGCGTCGTCGCGCTGGCTGTCGCGGCTGCCCACCAGCACCAGGGTCGGGATGGCGAGAAAGCGCGCCAGATTGGCCGCGGCGCGGCGCCCCCGCCCGCCGGCCGGCTTCACCCCGTAGGGAAAGCGGTCGGCTTCGTTGGGGAAGGTGTACCAGCCGGCCGCCACCAGGACGAGGGAGGCGACCCGTTCCGGGTTCAGCATGGCATAGCGGTGCGCGAACTGCGCGCCGCCGGAAAAACCCACCATCTCGACCCGCCCGAGTTCGCGCCCGGTGAAGTGCTCCACGTCCCGCCACAGCGCCTCGACCGCCGCCTCGGTGCCGCGCGCCAGCCGCTGGAAGCCCTCGAAGCGGGCCTCGTCGAAGTGCGGCGCGATGAGCAGGCGCCGCTGGGCCACCGCCACCTCGGCGAAGGCCTCGACATGTGCCTCGGCGTTGCGCGAGATGCCGTGGACGGCCACCAGCGGCGGCCGCGCCGGATCGATGTCCTCCGGCTGGAAGAGGAAATAGTCGGGCCGCTCGCCCGCTTCCGCTCCCTGGCCTGCGGCCGGCCGCATGACCAGCCGGCCCGGCAGGGCCGAGGCGCCGCGGCCGGCGGCCTTGTCCGCTTCGGCCGGTGACGGGATCGAAGGCCGCGTCATCATGGGACCGCCCTCAGGCGCGCGGCCGGCAAGTCCGCCGTGGCCACGATCTCGGCCGCCTTGCCAGCGCCCAGGGTTAGCACGCGGTGGGCCAGGCGGGCCCATTCCGGCCGGTGGGTGATGAAGACCACCGGGCCGTCGAAAGCCTCGACAATGCGCTCCAGGGTCCGGGCACCCTCGGCGTCGAGATGGGCGTCCATCTCGTCGAGCAGCAGCACCTGCGGGCGCGGCAGCAGGCCGCGCGCCAGGGCGATGCGCAGGCGCTCGCCGGCGGAAAAGCGGCTCTGCTGTTCCTTCAACGGGGTATCGAGCCCCTGGGGCAGACGCGCCACCAGAGCGGTGAGGCCGCAGCGTTCGATGACCTCCGCCAGCGCCGCGTCGGAAGCCTCCGGCAGGCCGTAGCTGAGGTTGTAACGCAGGGAACCGCGCAGCAGCGGCAGATCGCAGGATACCAGGCTGATCGCCTGGCGCAGCCGGCGCGCGTCTGTGACCGCCAGGTCCTGCCCGTTCAACTCGACACGTCCCGCGTCCGGCCGCCGCAGGCCGGCCATGACCTGCAGCAAGGAAGATTTGCCGGCGCCGTTCTCGCCCAGGATGCAGATCCGCTCGCCGGGCGCGACGGTCAGGTCGAGCGGCGGCAGCAGTCCGCTCAGCGCAACGCCGCGCAGCGCCAGCTCACCCGCCCCCGGGGCGGGGTCCAGGCCGCCGCTGGTCATGGCGCCACCGCGCGGCGGGCGCAGACGCAACAGGCGCTCCTGCTTTTCCCGGGCGATGGCCGCGGCGGTCCAGTATTCGTAGATGCGGCCCAGTTCCTGCAGGCGCGGCGCCAGCAGGCCGGCCACCAGCATGGCAGCGACCACGGCGCCGGGGCTCGCCGCGCCCAGCGCGACCAGCTGCGAACCGACCAGCAGGGCGCAGAGACCGGCCGCCGCCGCCCCCGCATCGGCAAGCGCCCGCAGCAGGCCGATGGCCCTGGCGCGTCCGATGAAGGCCGCCTTCAGGCGACGGCTCAGGTTCTTGAAGCGCTCGGCCTCACGCCGCTCCTGCCCGAAGGCCTGGATCAGGTGCAGATGGGCGACACGGTCGGTCAGCAGGGCCGCCAGGTGGCCGCGCCGCCGCCGCACGTCGCGGGTCGTCGCCTGCAGGCGGTTGCCGAGGCCGAGGCCAAGCAGCGCCGCCAGCGCCACGCCGGCGCCGACCGCCAAGGCAATGACCGGCTCGATCACCGCCAAAGCCGCCAGCGCCAGGACCACCACGACACTGCCGACCAACAAACGCGCCAGGCCGAGGCTGACCCAGCGCCGCAGCGCCGTGAGATCGCCGACAAAGCGTAGGGTCACCGCGCCGCGGCTGATCTTGCCGGTGATCCCGGGACCGACGCGCAGCAGGTGGCGGTAGAGCCGCAGCCGCAGGGCATGAACATAGGACTGGCCAACGCGCTCGGCATCCAGATGCTCGCGGTAGCGCAGACCCGCGTTGACCGCGGCGATGGCGACCAGCGCGGCGATGACGAGCAGACCGTGCGGCGCCTCACCGCCGCGTCCGGCCAGCAGGCCGTCGAAGCCGCGCTGTACCAGCAGCGCCGTCACCACGGCGCCGGCTGCCTGCACGGCGCCGTTCAGCACCAGGAGCGCGAAGTCCCGGCGCCGCGCGCCGTCAAAGAGGCTTGGCAGTTTCATCGGACTGATCTTCGCTCGGCGATCGACAATTCAGGCCGCGTTGCGCTTGCCGTCGTAGGTGACCCGCTGCGTCCACTTGCCGGACTCGAGCTCCTCGAGCGTGAGCACCGGCACGTCGCAGGCAGCCTCCGCCTCACGCACCATCAGCGGGCTGGAAGTCAGCTTGCCGGCCAGGGCCAACAACGGCAGGTCACGGCAGGTCAGCCAGCCGGCGCCGTAGCCGGCGCTCATGGAATCGCCGGCGGCCAAAACGAGTCCGCTGACCAGGTGGCTGAAGCGGGGATGTTCGACCAGCTCTGCGGTTTCGGAAAACAGCAGCCCGTCGGCCAGCTCGACCACGACCACGTCGCAGCCCTCGCGGCCCAGCGCGGCGACGGCGCCGTCGAGGATTGAGGCAGTCTCCGTCACCGGCACCCGGTAGGTGGAGGCATGGCCGAAGTCTGTGAAGTCCAGCACCGCCTCGGCGCCGGCATCGACCATGGCCCAGCGATCGCAGCCGGCGCCGGTGCCGGTGATTTTGGCGGCGCCGACCTTGAGACCGCTCTTTGCCAGGCCGCGGATCATGGCGGCCACGGTCGTGGTCTTGCCGGCATTCATCGCGGTGCCGACCACCGCCAGCGTATAGGGGCGCTGCGCGCCGCCCTTGGGGCGGGGTTCGGCGACCTGGGTCAGGTTCAAGACGCGGCCGTCGACGTCGGCGACCAGACCCAGCGGCTCGATCTCTGTGGGCTTGCGCGCGGCCGAATGCTTGTCGACGCAGATGCCGGCGATGCCGCCGGCGGCGACCAGGTTGCAGAGCTCCAGACCGTCGGGCACCAGGGCCTCGAACTGGTCGCTGGCGTAGCGCGCGCCATAGCAAACGAAGATGAGGTCATTGACGAAGAGCGTCTGGCGGCGCCCTTCCGGGCTTTCCAGCTTGCGGTGGTGGCCGAGACGGACAACGCGGGCGAGCAGCAGATCGCCCGCCTTGGGCGCGATGGCGCCGGTCAGTAGACGGGCGGCCCGGCCCAAGTCGAAGCGCCCGGTCACGTAGGCGCGCTTGGCCCGCCGCAGTTCGTCGCCGGTCAGGGCGCGACGGCCCGGCCTCGCAGAAGCCGAATGAACTTCGCGAAGCGTCTCCTCAGCGGCGCTGATCATGCCGTGTATCTGCTGCATCTTACCTGCAACTCCTTGTCTTTCTTTCGAGGCACCCTAGGAACGGTTCCTTAAGCCCGCGTGAAGAAATCGGGCCTGAAACGCGCGCCTTTCGTCCTCCACCAACCGAAGCGTGGAACCTGGGGTGTTCTCAACACCCGATAGTGGTGCGGTGTGATGACCGGCCCTGCCGTGCGGCAATCCGGGTTCAGGGGAGGTGCGAATGAGAAGCGCTCCCGACCGACACCTTCGCAATGGTCCTCGCCGTCGTTTCCTCTTTTTGACCGGCGGCGTTCCCCTACCGAATGCCGGGCCTGAACTGACAACACGCAGGAAGCGGATTCCTTCCCGGAAAAATGACGCCGCGGTCCAAATCGGCCCCGGCGCCCGCCTTGCCTGGGATCCACCATAGGCGTCCAAACTGACCGAAACCTGAAGTCCTGGGTCAACATCAAATGCCGTCGATTTGCCCGATCGGGAGCGCGTCTCCTTCGCGCGCTGGACGCACGAGGCGACAACCACTAAATGAGTCGAATGATCACCGCCGAATCACTGACGGGAAACGATCCATGCGCGCCTCTTCCCTTGCCTGCCTGCTCATCATCCTGACCGCCGCCGCGCCGGCCCGCGCGCTTGCCGAACCGCTGGCCGAAACCCTGGTCGGGACCTGGACCTGCCAGGCGCGCGAAAACAGCGGGGCGGGCGGCAACGACATCGCCATGACCCTCACCTACCGGCGCAGCGGCCACTTCCTTGTCGGCGAGATTGTCGAGGACAACGGCGCCGCCCTGCTCGACGTCTGGCTCGACAGCGGCAGCGGCGCGGCGCCCCTCAGCCTGCGCCGCGTCATCTCCTACGACGCCAGCATCGAGATGGAACTGGTGGAAGAAGCCCCGACCTGGATGAAACTCGAGGGCGAAATGCGCCACACCCTCGGCACCACGGCGAAGGTGCGCGAAGAGTTCCGCTTCACTGGCACCGAAGAGTTCCGCGCCCTCTGGGAAGCAGACAGCGGTGAAGGCTGGAAACTGATCATGGACCGCACCTGCAAGCGGCTTTAGCACCGCCCCGTTTTCAGCCGCTCGACTCTCCGGGCAAAGTTGTATATACAACTTCGGACAGCTTTCCGGAGGATCGCCGCCATGCCAGATTCCAGCGCCTCGCCGCGGCGGGACAACGCCCGCGTGATCCGCAGCCCGCAGGGCCCTGAGCTTTCGGCCAGGTCCTGGCTGACCGAGGCTCCGCTTCGTATGCTCATGAACAATCTCGACCCCGAGGTGGCCGAGAAGCCGGAAGAACTCGTCGTCTACGGCGGCATCGGCCGCGCCGCGCGCGACTGGAAGTGCTTCGACAGGATCGTTTCCTGCCTGAAGGAGTTGGGCGAGGACGAGACGCTGCTGGTGCAGTCCGGCAAGCCGGTGGGCGTCTTCCGCACCCACGCCGACGCGCCGCGCGTACTCATCGCCAACTCCAACCTGGTGCCGCACTGGGCGACCTGGGAGCATTTCAACAAGCTCGATAAGGCCGGCCTGATGATGTACGGCCAGATGACCGCCGGCTCCTGGATCTACATCGGCAGCCAGGGCATCGTGCAGGGCACCTACGAGACCTTCGTGGAGATGGGACGCCAGCACTACGGCGGCGACCTGAAAGGCAAGTGGATCCTGACCGGCGGCCTGGGCGGCATGGGCGGCGCGCAGCCGCTCGCCGCCACCATGGCCGGCGCCTCCATGCTGGCGGTCGAATGCCAGCCCTCGCGCATCGAGATGCGCCTCAAGACCGGCTATCTCGACAAGCGCTCGGACAATCTTGACGAGGCCCTGGCGCTGATCGACGCGGCCAGCGAGAAGGGTGAGGCCATCTCCGTCGGCCTGCTGGGCAACTGCGCCGAGGTGCTGCCGGAGCTGGTGAAGCGCGGCGTGAAGCCCGATGCCGTCACCGACCAGACTTCGGCGCATGATCCGCTGCACGGCTACCTGCCGGCCGGCTGGACCCTGGAGCAGTGGGAGCGCGAGCAGACCGCCAATCCGGACAAGGTGGTGAAGGCCGCCAAGCAGTCCATGGCCGTCCACGTGCGCGCCATGCTGGACTTCCAGGCCCAGGGCATCCCCACCTTCGACTACGGCAACAATATCCGCCAGATGGCCGAGGACGAGGGGGTCGACAACGCCTTCGACTTCCCCGGTTTCGTGCCGGCCTATATCCGGCCCCTCTTCTGCCGCGGCATCGGCCCTTTCCGCTGGGCCGCGCTGTCCGGCGACCCGGAGGACATCTACAAGACCGACGCCAAGGTGAAGGAGCTGATCCCTGACGATCCGCACCTGCACAACTGGCTCGACATGGCGCGCGAGCGCATCCACTTCCAGGGCCTGCCGGCGCGCATCTGCTGGGTCGGCCTGGGCCAGCGCGACCGCCTGGGGCTCGCCTTCAACGAGATGGTCGCCAAGGGCGAGCTGAAGGCGCCGGTCGTCATCGGCCGCGACCACCTCGATTCCGGCTCCGTCGCCAGCCCGAACCGCGAGACCGAGGCCATGCGCGACGGCTCCGACGCCGTCTCCGACTGGCCGCTGCTGAACGCGCTGCTCAACACCGCCAGCGGCGCCACCTGGGTGTCGCTGCATCACGGCGGCGGCGTCGGCATGGGCTACTCGCAGCATTCCGGCCTGGTGATCTGCTGCGACGGCAGTGAAGCGGCGGCGAAACGTATCGCTCGCGTGCTGTGGAACGATCCGGCGACCGGCGTGATGCGCCACGCCGACGCCGGCTACAAGATCGCCATCGATTGCGCCAAGGAGCAGGGACTTAACCTGCCGATGGTGGACTGAAGGAAACGTCCTTACCGAAACTGTTTGTTGGGGCATTCAACAGGGAGAGCAAGTGATGAAAAGACGTGAGTTCCTGAAGGCCGGCGGCGGGGTTGCCGCCGGTGCCGTTGCCACGGGCGCCCTCGCCGCGCCGGCCATCGCCCAGGGCAAGATGCAGTGGAAGATGGTAACGGCCTGGCCGAAGAACCTGCCCGGACCCGGCGTCGCCGCGCAGCTGCTGGCGGACCGCATCACCGCGCTGTCGGGCGGGCGCATCGAGGTGAAGCTCTATGCCGCCGGCGAGCTGGTGCCGGGCCGCGGCGTCTTCGACGCCGTCTCCGAAGGCACCGCCGAACTGTACCACGCGGTGCCCGCCTACTGGGGCTCCAAGTCCAAGGGCATCCTGATGTTCGGCTCGCAGCCCTTCGGCCTGCGCGCGGACGAGCAGGTCGGCTGGCTGGTGCACGGCGGCGGCCAGGCGCTCTACGACGAGATCTACGGCCGTTTCGGCCTGAAGCCCTTCCTCTGCGGCAACTCCGGCCCGCAGTGGGCCGGCTGGTTCCGTACCGATATCAAGTCGGTGGACGACCTCAAGGGCCTGCGCTTCCGCACCACGGGCCTTGCCTCTGAGATGTGCGCCAAGCTGGGCATGGCGGTGCAGGCCATGGGCGGGCGCGACATGTTCCAGGCCCTGCAGTCCGGCGCCCTGGACGCCGGCGAGTTCATCGGGCCCTGGACCGATTCCGCCCTCGGCTTCTACCAGGTCGCCAAGAACTACTACTGGCCCGGCGTCGGCGAGCCCTCTTCCGCCGAAGAGTGCGCAGTCAATGCCAAGGCCTACGCCGACCTGCCCGACGACCTGAAGCAGGCCGTCAGCTACGCCTGCTCCTCGCTCTACAACGACGTCTGGACCGAGTACACCACCAAGCACGCCCAGGCGCTGCAGAAGCTGGTGGCCGAGCAGGGCGTCCAGGTGAAAAAGCTGCCCGACGACGTCATGGTCGCCATGGGCAACGCCGCCGGCGAGGTCATCGCCGAGCTGCGTGAGGACAGCGACGAGCTGGTCAAGCGCATCACCGAGAGCTTCCTCACCTACCGCAACTCGATCGCCGACTACATGGTCTATGCCGACAACGGGCAGATGAACGCCCGGGCGCTGGACTACACCTACTAGCCGGACCTCGCAGCCATCTTGCCTCGCCCTTCGAGACGGACCTATCGGTCCTCCTCAGGGTGAGGCAAGATACGCGATGACCTCATGCCGGGGAAACCGCGTCAGCGGTCGTCTCGAAGCATGGGAGCAGGGGTAAGCGGGATCAAGAGATGCAGCAGTGGATCGACCGGCTGGAGGCCGTGAACCAAGCCGTCGGCGCGACGGTGCGCTGGCTGGCGCTGTTCATGGTGCTGCTGCAGTTCGCCGTGGTTGTCCTGCGCTATGTCTTCGGCATCAGCTTCATCTTCCTCAATGAAGGCGTGCTCTACATGCACGCCGCGCTCTTTATGCTGGGGGCCGGCTATACCCTGCTCATCGACGGCCACGTGCGCGTCGATATCTTCTACAGCAAGATGGGACGGCATGGCCGGGCCGCCATAGACCTGGCGGGGGCGCTGGTCTTTCTGCTGCCTTCCATGGCCGTCGTCGCTTGGTTCACCTGGCCTTCGGTGCGCAATTCCTGGGCGGTCTTCGAAGGGCCGATTTCCGTCGGCGGCATCCCCGCCTCCTTCCTGCTGAAGTCGCTGATCCCTGCCTTCTGCCTGCTGCTCGCGGTGCAGGGCCTGGCCTGCGGCCTGCGCGACCTGCTGCGCCTCAAGGAAGGCAACGCCGTCACATGATCGAGTATCTCGACCTGCTGATGTTCGCGGTGCTGATCGGCGCCATCCTGCTCGGCTATCCGGTGTCCTTCACCCTGACCGGCGTGGCGGTGGTCTTCGCGGGTCTGGGCTGGGCGCTGGGCGTCTTCGATGCGGCGCTGCTGGGCGCGCTGGGCCAGCGCCTCTTCGGCATCATGACCAACGACGTACTGATCGCCATCCCGCTCTTCGTCTTCATGGGCGTGGTGCTGCAACAGAGCAAGATCGCCGAGGAACTGCTGGAGACCATGGGCCGCCTCTTCGGCAGCCTGCGCGGCGGCCTCGGCGTCTCGGTCATCCTGGTCGGCGCCCTGCTGGCCGCCTCGACCGGCATCGTCGGCGCCACTGTCGTCGCCATGGGCATGATCGCCCTGCCCACCATGCTGCGCAACGGCTACAGCCCGACGCTGGCTTCCGGCGTGGTCTGCACCGCCGGCACCCTGGGCCAGATCATCCCGCCCTCGACCCTGCTGATCATCCTCTCCGACGTCATGTCGAACGCCTATCAGCAGGCACAGTTCCGCCAGGGCCTCTTCACCATCGACACCATCTCCGTCGGCCAGACTTTCGCCGCCGCGCTGCTGCCGGGCCTGACGCTGGTCGCCATCTACGTCGTCTACATGCTGGTGAAGGCCTGGACTTCGCCTAAGTCGGCGCCGGCCTTGGCACGCGCCGAGGTGCGCCCCGAAACCGGCGACGTACTGGGCGCGTTGCTGCCGCCGCTGCTGCTCATCGTCGCCGTGCTGGGCTCCATCCTGGGCGGCGTGGCGACGCCCAGCGAAGCCGCTTCGGTCGGGGCCATAGGCGCACTGCTGCTGGCGGCGGCGCGCGGCAAGGAATCGCCGAGGCCGATCTACCTGGGCGGCGGCGCTCTGCTCGCGCTGGCGATCCTCGTCGACATCGCGCCGGTGCGCCTGCAGCGCGGCGACAGCGGCCCGGGCGACTGGATCGTCGGCGCCGTCGCCATCGTGCTGGTCGCCGTCGCGACCGTCGCAATCGGCATCGCCCTCAGGCGGGCCTGGCGGACGGAGCTGCTAAAGCCGGTCATGACGGCGACGCTCACCATCACCGCCATGATCTTCGCCACCATCCTGACAGCCAGCGTCTTCTCGCTGGTGTTCCGCGGTCTGGGCGGCGACGAGCATGTGGAGGCCATCATCGGCGCCATGCCCGGCGGGCCCAACGGCGCGCTGCTGTTCGTCATGGCGCTGATCTTTGTGCTCGGCTTCTTCCTCGATTTCGTCGAGATCTCGGTGATCCTGCTGCCCCTGGTGGCGCCGGTGCTCATCGTCATGGGCCACGATCCGGTGTGGCTGTCGATCCTCATCGCCATCAACCTGCAGACCAGCTTCCTCACCCCGCCCTTCGGCTTCTCGCTGTTCTACCTGCGCGGGGCGGCGCCCAAGGAGATCACCACCGGGCAGATCTACGCCGGCGTCATCCCCTTCATCGGCTTGCAAATCCTCGGCATGGCCGTCCTCTGGTTGTGGCAGCCCCTGGCGACGGCGGTGCCGGATTGGCTTTTCTGAGCCCGAAAGGCGCAGCGAACCGCGCTTTTCGGGAGATCACAGCATTGCCACTGAAAAACGGCGGGAAGCTTTCTACGTCAATGCCGTCAATGAGACGACCACGGGTACCGGCCCGCCGGACCCCGTGTCCCTCGGACAGCAAGAAGGTAGTTCGACATGCTTCGCACCATCGCCGCCGTTTCGGCATTGAGCGTCCTGGTTCTCGTTTTGGCGGTCAGCTTCAGCGACAACGGCAACGGCCTCTCCCAGATTTTCGGCGGCAAGCCGCGCGCTCTTGTTAATACCAACACCGGCGAGCCGTTAACCCTGCGGTCGGTGCAAAATGACGTTGAGTGGCACCGCGAAACCGCGCGCAAGCTGCGCGAACTGGACTAGACGAAAACGGCCCGGAAGCGCGCCGCGGCGCCGCCGCGGGGATATCGCCCCCCACGACCCCGTAACACCTGCAACCGATTCATACCGCTGAGCTTGCCCGCGCGGGCAACGCCCAGGTTGCCCGGATCGTGATTGAAGCTTAACAGAACAGCACGACCGGTGATTGCAGGCGTTAATTTTTCATTAAGATTCTTCCTTAAGAGTCAAGTGCTTAGGTCACAAAAATGACTCACCACACAAATCGCCTCACCCCTAATGTGAACTCGACGCTGGCGTTTTTCCGTACTGCGGGATCGTCCCAGCGAAAGAGACGGACCTTTCTAAGGAGACGCCAATTGCGCCCGATCAAAGCGATTGCAACCTGTGCCGTGACCACGATGGCGATGGTCTTCTCCGTACAGCAGGGCGCAAACGGCCCTCTCGTCACCTACAAACTGGAAGTTCCCAAGACCGTTGAAGCAGCCGAGCCGCCCAAGGCGGGGGTGCCACTTTCCGCGGTGACGCGCGACATGGATGCCGTCCGCTTGCCGGATGATGTCGCGCCTCTGCAGGCCATCGCGCCCGCCGAGCCCAAGATGAGCCCCCTTCAGCCCACGGCCCTCGGCACCGTGACCCTGCCGGCCGACCGCGCCGCGGCGACCGCCCCGCGCCCGGCACCGCAGCCCGCCGCCGTCCCCTTGCGCGTGCCGAACCGGCAAGCCATCTTCCAGATCGTCTCCGACTATGACAGTGATGGAGAGATCATGGTCAACGAGAGGACCGGCGAGCGGATCACGCTGGAGGCCGTCAACGACGAGGTCCGCTGGCGCCGCGAGACCGCGCAAAGGCTCCGCAACCACCCCTTCGCCCCGCGCTTCTGATCGGTGGTTCGCGGCGGGCGGACCGCACGGCTCACGCCTTCTCGGCGCCGACTTCTTCCAGAATAAACTCGCGGAATACGCGGACCTTCTCGCGCTCCAGCGCGCCCGGCAGATAGACCAGGTGATAGCCGAGATCGGTCAGCATCAGGATGTCGAAGGGGGACACCAGCCTCCCCTCCGCGATGTCGCGCTTCAGCATGCTCGGCTTGCCCAGCGCGACGCCCCCGCCGTCGATCGCGGTCTGCACCAGCACAGTCCAATCATCCAGGATCGGGCCGCGGCGCGAGTTCACGTCCTTCACCCCCGCCGTCGCCAGCCACTGGGTCCAGCCGTCGTAGTCGTCCTCGTGCAGCAAGGTGTGATGCTTCAGGTCATCGGGGCATCGCAAGGGATGCTTGCCCTCCAGGAGGGCGGGACTGCACACCGGCGTATAGTCGACCCGCATGATGCACTCTGTCTCCAGCCCCTCCCAGCGGCCCGCGCCGAAGCGCACGGCGATGTCGACGTCGTCATTTCTGAGGTCGCAGACCTGGATGGAGTGATGCACCCGTAAATCGATGTCAGGGTGCTTTTCCCAGAACTTGGGCAGACGGTAGACCAGCCACTTGGCACCGAAGGCCGGCGTGACGGAAACCGTCAGGGTGTGCGAATCGCCTCTGTCGCGCAGATCGCCCGCCGTCTCGGCGATGCGCGTGAAGGCCTCGCTGACCACCGGAAACAGCACCCGCCCCTGCTCGGTCAGCGCCAGCTTGCGGGTCATGCGCTTGAACAGCGAATAGCCGAGGTGTTCCTCCAGCGCCTTGACCTGGTGGCTGACAGCGGCCTGGGTGACATGCAACTCGTCGGCCGCCTTGGTGAAGCTGAGATGCCGCGCGCCGGCCTCGAAGGCCCGCAAAGCGTTCAAAGGCGGGAGTTTCACGGGCATCTCGAATACCTTAGTTCAGCTAATCCATAGGATGAGAAAGCATCGTTTGTCCGGTGACCGGACATCCGTATCTTATTCACAGACGCGGCGCTTTCAAGGGTGTCGCAGCAATCCACCCCTCAAACGAATGAGAATTACTATGTCATACATTCTCTATAGCTCCATCGCCCGCGCCGGGGGTATCGACCTGCTGCTGGGCACCGAAGCGGTCTCCCACGCGCCCCTGGACCCCGCCCTGCGCCGCCGGCGCGCCAACAAGCTCCGCCGCCTGCGCCGGCACAGCGGCCAGGCCCTGATCCGTCTCGGCACGGCCATGACCGACTGGGGCAAGCGCCTGGCACCGGCGAGCTGTCCGGTGACCTCCCCGACCCTGAAGCTGGCAGCGGACTGATCCCCGTCGCCTCAAGCCACGAAGTGGAGCCAAACCGATGTCGATCTGCGTTCGCGAATCTCCCGCCGCATCCAGCATCCCCCGTGCCCTCGCCGCGACCCGGCGCGCCGCCGCCGGCCTTGTGCAGCACCACACGCTCGGCCGGCTCCGGCATCTGCTGACCACCTGGCGGGCCCGGCAGCGCGACCGCGGGGATTTACGCCGCTTGCCCGACTATCTGCTGCGGGACATCGGCCTGGACGTCGACGAAACACGCCAGGAGAGCCGCAAGACATTCTGGCAGACCTAGGCCCCGAGCCAACTTGTGTGATTTTCAGCTGCGCCTCAGGGCCGGCCGATTCCGCCCCCCGGAAGAGGCCGGCCCTCTTTTTTTGAGTGCCGTCAGCGCAGCCAGTCGACAAGGAAGCGGCGCAGCCAGGCTTCCATGGGCGCATCGAAGCGCGCGCTGTCGGCGAGTTGCACTTCGCTGGGGTGAGCGCCCGGCTCCTCCAGCATGTGGCCGGCCTCGCGCATCCAGCGCTGCATCACCTCGCGCGAGACCTCCGGATGAAACTGAATACCGAAGGCCTTCTCACCATAGCGGAAGGCCTGATTGGGAAAGACCGGGCCGGCGGCCAGCAGCTCGGCGCTGGCCGGCACGTCGAAACCTTCATTGTGCCAGTGGTAAACGTGCATGGCTTCGCCCATGAAATCCTGCGCCGCCGGCGTCGGCTCGATCTTCACGTAGCCGATTTCGTGCAGGCCCTCCTCGTGGCGGCTGACCGGCGCGCCCAGCGCCCGCGCCAGCATCTGGGCGCCCAGGCAGATGCCCAGAAAAGGGCGGCCGCTCTCCGCCCACTGGCCGATCCAGTCGATCTCCTGGCGGATGTAGGCCTTGGTCTCGGCCTCGTTGACGCTCTCCGCGCCGCCGTAAACCACCACTGCGCTGTGGCCGTTGTCGACCGGCGGCAGGCTGTCGCCCTTGCCCGGCGAGCACCATTCGGTGTCGTAGCCCATCTCGCGCAGCATCGCCGAGGCGCGGTCGTCGCGCCGGCCCACGGGGTGATCGATCAACAGGATTGACGGCTTCATGGCAACTCCGAAAGACAAGCCACTCTTTCCAAAGGCCCCTTCTATTTAAGGACGGCGGGCGTTAACAAAAGCCTCCATGTGGAGGCGCATCTGCGCCGCCGGGTAACGGTAGGCCCGCCCTACCGGACAGGCCCGCCGCGCCCGGCAGCCCAGGTCCAGGCAATCGGCCCCGGCCGGCGCGGCGACATGCTCCGCGCAAGCCGTAACCTCGTAGCCCGCGGCTGTAAAGGCGCCGACCGGACAGGCGGACAGGCAGGGCCGCCCGGCGCAGCTTTCGCAAGGGCTGGGCCTGTCGTCGTGGACCGGCAGCTCCAGCACCTCGGGCAGGGCGATGGCGCCGCGGTAGGCGTGCCAGAGGCCGTAGTCGGGATGGATCAGCATGCCCAGCGGCGACGGCGCCACCGCCTCGGCGCGCTGCGCCCAGCGCAGGAAGGGCCGGTAGGGCGGGCCGCCGAAGGGAAAGAGCGCCAGGCCGCCGGCCTCCTGCGCCAGGGCGCCGATGACCCTTTCACTCCAGCGGTTCAGGGGATCGGGCCGCCCGTCCCGCGCCTCCGGCGCCGCCTGGAACCGCGGCCAGAATCCGTCGCCGTGGTTGCCGAGCAACACCAGGGTGCGGCTCTCCCGCCCGTCAGGCAGGGACGGCACTTCGTCGTCGGGGGCGCAGTGGAAGGCGCCGCGCAGGATCAGGCCCTGCGGCCCCGCCGCCGTCTCGATCCGCGCCAGGATGCCGCCGGCAGCCGTCAAGCGCCCGCCTCGTCCGCCAGCGCCTCGTCCGCCAGCGCCTCGTCCGCCAGCGCCTCGTCGTCCAGAGCGGAGGCGTCCACGCAGGCCTCCTCGGAGGTCGGCCAGTCGACGATGTGGTCCTCCAGCTCCGCATCCGGCACCGTGTTCTCGCAGACCGCGCGCCCGCGCACCGAGATGCCCGCCCAGTGCACGCTTTCCGGATCGCCAGTCACCAGCGGGTGCCACCAGGGCAGCCCCCGCCCCTCCGCCAGGCGGCGGTAGGCGCAGGTCGGCGGCATGAAGCCGAGCTCGCCGACGTTCTCGGCCGAGAGCTGCACGCAGTCGGGCACCACCTTGCTGCGGTTGGCGTAGTCGGCGCAGCGGCAGGTCTGCCGGTCCAGCAGGTGGCAGGCGACGTCGGTATGGGCGAAGGAGCCGTCGTCCGGGTCCTCCAGCTTGATGAGGCAGCAACGCCCGCAACCGTCGCAGAGGGACTCCCACTCGGCGGCGGTCATTTCGGTCAGGGACTTTGCTTCCCAGAAGGGGCGGTCATCGGAAGGGCGTTGGGTCATGCCCGCGAGTCTAGCGGCCGAGACGGGGGCTTCCAAGCGCCCTGACGCCAAGGTCACCACGGCGGCCTCAGGCCGCCGGACGCATGGAGTTGCGCGGCAGCAGGATATCGAAGCGGCGGCGGATCTCCGCGTCCAGACCGTCCGGAATGACCTCGGGCCAATGCTCGGCCAGGACCTTGCGGGCCTGGTCGCGCGCCGCCTCGCGGATATCGCGGGCGCCCTTCATCTCCCAGTCGTCGCGGCTGTCGCGGTTCAGCAGGCTGGGATAGAGGTACTCGCTGTTCATGAGGGACAGGGTCTGCGGGTGGCCGAGGAAGTGGCCCGGCCCCTTGCAAACCTCGTCGATCACGTCCAGCGACAGCGACTCCTCCGTCACCTCGATGCCCTTGAGCATACGCATGATCTCGCCGTTGACGTCGTTGTCGATCACGTACTGCTCGTAGGCGACGGTCAACAGGCTCTCCAGGAAACCGGCGGAGTGGTGGATGTAGTTGGAGCCGGCCAGCGCCGCGGCCAGCCCGGTGATGCCCTTCTCCGCCCCGGCCTGGGCGTCGGGCACCTTGGAATCGGAGATGCCCGAGGAGTTGTAGATCGGCACCTCCAGGTGCTGCGCGATCTGGGCGCAGGCGGCGTTCAGCAGGGCGAATTCCGCCGAGCCGCCGACGAAGGCGCCGCTGCGCAGGTCTGCCTGGGCGGGCACGCAGCCCATGATCAGCGGGTGGCCCGGGTTCAGCAGGTTGACGTAGACGATGCCGGAGAGCTGCTCGGCGGTGATCTGCACCAGGGTGCCGGCCAGCGCCGCCGGCGAAGTGGCGCCGGCCTGGGGCGCCGAGGAAATCACCACCGGCATGTTGTAGGCGACGATCTGATCGAGGATCTCCACCGTCTCCATGGCGTAGCGCAGCGGGCTGACGGTCCAGCAGGCGGAGTAGGACATCAGCGGCCGGGCGTCGAGGGAATCCTTGCCGCCGGCCAGCATCTCGCCCAGCGCGCGCTGCTCGGCCACCTTCTCCGGCAGATAAGCGTTGGCCATGACGTGCTTCTCGGTCGCCGACAGACAGGCATAGAACTGGTTGATGTCGATCTGCTCGTTCGCCAGGTCGCGCGGCACCACCGGGCGCATGTAAAAGTGGATGTGTTCCAGCGTGTCGCAGAGGCGGCCGATGTCGTAGTTGTCGGAGAGCCGCGTCTCGCGCACCTTGCCGTCAAGGTCGAGGATCTTCACCGCCTGGCCGCCGGTGCCCATATAGACCCGCTGGCCGCCCAGGTGCAGGTCGTGCTGCGGGCTGCGTCCGGCCAGCAGCACCTCGCGCGCCGCCGTCTTCAACGCCTCTTCCACCAGCTTGCGGTGGATGTAGACACGGTTGTTGTCCTCGTCGATGCGGCAGCCGGCGGCGCGGAAGGTCTCGCGGCAGGGGCTCGCCGCCACCTGGATGCCGGTGCGCTCCAGCACTTCCATTGCCGCCTCGATGATGCGCGGCAGGTCGTCGGTCTTGAGGGGGCGGTAGCTGCCCCCGGAGAGGCCCGCCGGGGCCACCGAAGTCCTGGTGCGTTCCGCGCCGCGTCCGCGCCGGTTGCGTGCCATGCTGGCGTGCCTTTCCTAGATATCCGGGTGCCCGCCCAGGGGCGCCCTGCAGGGCCAAGGTTGCGCCCCAGGCGGTCGCAGGCTGTCCCGCATCCGACAAAAACTGTCGCAGGACGCAGGCCGTAGCCGACAACGAAGAAGGGCCCCGCCCCGACTGCCAAGGCAGCCGGAGACGGGACCCCTTTTTCGCGATAGAGCGGAGGCCGGAGCGCCCGCCCTTTTACCTAGGCCACGCGGATCTGGGCGATGAACTGATCGACTTCCTTGCGCAGGCTCTCGGACTGCTCGGCGAGATGCCCCGCCGCGTCCAGAACCTGGCCGGCCGACCCGCCGGTCTCCGCCGCGGTCTTGGAAACCGAGGCTACGTTGCTCGCCACCTTCTGCGTGCCGGCGGAGGCTTCCTGGACGTTGCGCGCAATCTCCTGCGTCGCCGCGCCCTGTTCCTCCACCGCCGCGGAAATGCTGCTGGCGATGTCGTTGATTTCCTCGACCGTCTCGCCGATCGACTTGATCGCCGAGGCCGCGTCGGTGGTGGAGCTCTGGATCTCGCTGATCTGCTGCGAGATCTCCTCGGTCGCCTTGGCGGTCTGGGTGGCCAGGGACTTCACCTCGTTGGCCACCACCGCGAAGCCCTTGCCCGCCTCGCCGGCGCGCGCCGCCTCGATGGTGGCATTGAGGGCCAGCAGGTTGGTCTGCTCGGCGATGTCCTGGATCAGCTTCACGACGTCGCCGATCTTCTGCGCCGCCTCGACCAGGCCTTCGACCTTGCCGTTGGTGGCGCGGGCGTTCTCGACCGCCTTGTTGGCGGTCTGCGAGGAGCGGTTGACCTGGCGGCCGATCTCCTCGATGGACGACGACAGCTCCTCGGCCGCGGTGGCGACCGTCTGCACGTTGCCGGAGGCGTCCTCGGAGGCGTTGGCGGCGGAGCCGGCCTGCTCCTCCGTCTGGCTGGCGGCGGCGGACATCGACTTGGCCGTCGCCTGCATCTCCGTCGCGGTGTGGGACAGCGATTCGACCACCGACTTCACGCTGGCTTCGAAGTCGTCGGCCACCTTCTGCATGGCCTGACGCTTCTCCTGCTCGGCGCGCTGGGAGGCGAGCTTGTTCTCTTCCTCAAGACGCTTCTGCTCGACGGCGTTGTTCTTGAAGACCTCGACCGCGCCGGCCATCTCGCCGATCTCGTCGCTGCGGCCAACGCCGGGAATGGCGGCCTGCAGGTCGCCGGCGGCCAGGGCGCGCATGGCTTCGCTCATGCCGTTGATCGGCTTGGTGATGCTGCGCGCGATGAAGAAGGAGATGACGCCCATGATCAGCAGCACCGCGGCGATGATGCCGCCCTCGAACTTCGCCTGCTGCCAGAAGACCGTGTTGAGGTCGTCGATGTAGACACCGCTGCCGATGATCCAGCCCCAGGGCGCGAAGCCCTTCACGAAAGACTCCTTGGGGATCGGTTGTTCCTCATTTCCCCGGGGCCAAAGATAGCTGACAAAACCAGCCTGCTGCGCGTTCACTACCTTCACGAAGTCCACGAAGAGCAATTTACCCGCCGGGTCCTTAAACTTGGAAAGATCCTTCCCGACCAGCTGCGGCTTGAATGGATGCATGACCATCGCCGGCTGCATGTCGTTGATCCAGAAGTATTCGGCACCGTTGTAGCGCATGGCCCCAATGGCGGCGAGGGCGGCGCTCTGCGCCTCCTCCTCGGACATCTCACCGGCCTCGGCGCGCTTGTGATAGCCCTCGGCGATCGCCGTCGCGCTCTCGACAAGCTGGCGCAGTTCGTTGCGCTTCTGCTCGACCAGATCAACATCGAGCTGATAAAGCCGGAACCCGGTGACCGCGATCATGCCCAGCGCCGCGAGCGCGATGAGCAAAAAGACGCGATGCGAAATTCCGAAAGACTTCAAAGATTTAAGCGACATTGCCGGATCTCTTCTTCTACCGTATGGGTTAGAATTTCCGGCAAGCTACTGAGAATCGTTTAAGCATTAGTTTCAAATACGCTCAGGACAGGCATTTAGTCGTCCAAACTAGCTGTATGAACACCTGGAATTCATCTATAGGATGTATTTACACCTTTCGCGCAACTTCGCGCGCCGGCATTCGACCGGCACCGCCCGCGCCTGAAATCCGGCGGCAAACCCTGCCGCACCTCTTCCAGGGAGCCCGAAAGGGTGCTACACAGAGGCCTGAAGTTGTATATACAACTTTGTTCTGGAGGCAGGCGTGACAGGGGATTCCTTCATCTTAAAGGCCGGGCGGCTGACGCTCGCGGAGCTGCACCGCTTCTGGCGCGGCCCGCAGAAGATCACCCTCGACCCGGCCGGCTACGACGCGCTCGACCGCTCGGCGGCAACCGTGGCGGCGGTGGTGGCCGAGGGCCGCAGGGTCTACGGCATCACCACCGGCTTCGGCAGCCTGGCGCGCCAGACGATCTCCGCCGACCAGGTCGCCGAACTGCAGACCCGCCTCGTCCTCTCGCACAGCTGCGGCGTCGGCGCGCCGCTGGAAGAGCGCGTGGTGCGCCTCGTCCTGCTGCTGAAGATCAACGCCCTCTCCCGCGGCCACTCGGGCATCCGCCGCGATGTCGTCGACCGCCTGATCCGGCTGCTCAACGACGAACTCTATCCCGTCATCCCGTCTCAGGGATCGGTGGGCGCTTCGGGCGATCTGGCTCCCCTGGCACATCTCTCCGCAGTGCTGCTGGGACACGGCGAGATCACCCACAAGGGCCGGCGGCGCCCGGCCGCGGAAGTGCTGGCCGAGTACGGCATCGAGCCCATCGAACTGGCCGCCAAGGAAGGCCTGGCGCTGCTGAACGGCACCCAGGTATCGACGGCCTTGGCGTTGCACGGGCTGTTCTGCACCGGCGACGCCTTCGGCGCGGCGCTGACCGCCGGTGCCCTCTCCGTCGACGCGGCCTTGGGCAGCGATACGCCCTTCGACCCGCGCATTCATGAACTGCGCGGCCACCCGGGGCAGATCGCGGTGGCCGGCTGGCTGCGCGCGCTGCTGGCCGGCAGCGAGATCCGGCAGTCCCATCTGGACTGCGACCGGGTGCAGGACCCCTACTCCCTGCGCTGCCAGCCGCAGGTCATGGGCGCTGCCCTGGACCTGCTGCGCAACGCCGCCACGACGCTGCGGCGCGAAGCCAACGCCGTCTCCGACAATCCGCTGGTCTTTCCCGGCGACGGCCCGAATGGGGGAGACGTGCTTTCCGGCGGCAACTTCCACGCCGAGCCGGTGGCCTTCGCCGCCGACACCATCGCCCTGGCCCTGGCCGAGATCGGCGCCCTCTCGGAACGCCGCATCGCCATGCTGACCGACGCCACCATGAGCGCCCTGCCGCCTTTCCTGGTGGCCGAGCCGGGGCTCAATTCCGGCTTCATGATCGCCCACGTGACGGCGGCCGCCCTGGCCGCCGAGAACAAGCAGCTCAGCCACCCGGCCAGCGTCGACAGCCTGCCCACCTCGGCCAACCAGGAAGACCACGTCTCCATGGCCACCCACGGCGCCCGGCGCCTCGCCCAGATGGCCGCCAACAGCGCGCGCATCGTCGCTGTCGAACTGCTGGCTGGCGGCCAGGGCATCGACCTGCGCCGCCCCTTGGCGACTTCGCCCGGGCTAAATCGAGCGATGGTTGCAATTCGCGACTGTGCCGCTTTTCTGGACCACGACCGGGCCCTGTCCGGCGACATCGAGAAGGTGGCGCAGATGGTGGAGGACGGCCGGTTTTCCGGCGTTTTTCATGGCCTTGCGGAAGACACCGCCTGGTTTAGCGGCGATTTGTGAGCAGGTGCAGCATAGCTGCTGGACGCCGTGATTGAGACTGCTGTATATTCACTTACGGCAGAGGACTTGTTGGCCCTCAAAGGACCCGCATAAATGACGGGCCGGGGCCTGCTTCCATAGAGTTTTAGACCACCGTGAGGGTGACCAACTTGTCCTGCACTCCAGAGAAAATTTCCGCTCTTCCCGTGTCCGCCAGCCTGCCCGAGGCCGAAGGCTTCGTCCTCGACGAGCAGGTCGCACACCTGATGCGGCGCGCCCATCAGCGGGCTTCCGCCCTGTTCCTGACAGTCCTGGCCGACGCACAGCTGACGCCGACGCAGTTCTTCGCCATGGCCCGGCTGCACGAGATGGGCAAGCTGTCGCAGAACCGGCTTGGCCGCCTGGCGGCCATGGACCCGGCAACCATCCAGGGTGTCATTCGCCGCCTGCACGAGCGCGGCTACATCGAGCGGCTGGCCGACCCGACGGACCGCCGCCGCATGGTCTTGAGTCTTTCGCCGCTGGGACAGGAGACGGTGGTGCGCCTGCTGGGAGACGCCAACCGGATCGGCGACGAGATCGTCGCGCCGCTCAATCCGGATGAGCGGGAGATGTTTGTCAGCCTGCTGAAGAGACTGGTCTGATCAGGCGACGGCGCTCAACCTGCCGAACATAAAGACGCGCAAGGTTGGCGCGAAGGCCGGCTGCTGCAAAGCGGCCGGCCTTTGTGCGTTCTTGGGTGGAAATCTTCTGGCGACCGCGTCTCGGAACCCCGTTGCTTCAGGACACCGTCCAGGTGTGCCCCTTGTGCAGCAACTCAGCGAGGTCCGAGGGGTGTGACTTCCGCGCCGCCGCGACCTCGTCGGTGACGCTGGTCTCGTAGCTGCGCGTCGGATCGCAATAGAGCACACCGAGGGCGACGGGCATATGCGGCGGCTGCAGCGCCGCCAGCATGCCGGCCATCACCCGGTCGGTTTCGTCATGCACCAGGATGTCGGCCTCGGTCACGCCGTTCTCGCCCAGGCGCACCACCTCGAGCACCAGCTTGCCTTCCGCCAGCCGCAGCCCCTTGTCGTTCTCCTTGCCGAAGATCACGGGCTTGCCGTGCTCCAGCAGCACCTGCCTGTCCGCGGCCACGGCGCGCTCGGTGAAGCCGTCGAAGGCGCCGTCGTTATAGACGATGCAGTTCTGGAAAATCTCCACCAGGGAGGTGCCCTTGTGGGCCTTAGCGCGCTTCAGTATCTCCGGCAGGTGCTTCTGCTGGGTGTCGACCGAGCGCGCGAAAAATCGCGCGCCGGCGCCCAGCGCGAAGGCTCCGGCGGAGACCGGCGTATCGATGGAGCCGCCCGGAGTCGAGGGCGAGCGCGTACCGACCCGCGAGGTCGGCGAGTACTGGCCCTTGGTCAGGCCGTAGATCTCGTTGTTGAACAGCAGGATCTGCAGGTCGACGTTGCGGCGCAGGGCGTGCAGCAGGTGGTTGCCGCCGATCGAGAGCGCATCGCCGTCGCCGGAGACGACCCAGACGTCGAGCTCCGGGTTGGTCAGCTTCACGCCGGTCGCGATGGCCGGCGCGCGACCATGAATGGTGTGGAAACCGTAGGTCGACATGTAATAGGGAAAGCGCGCAGCGCAGCCGATGCCGGAGATGAAGACGGTCTTCGCGGTATCGGCCTGCAGTTCGGCCAGGGTCTTCTGTACCGCCTTCAGGATGGCGTAGTCGCCGCAGCCCGGGCACCAGCGCACTTCCTGGTCGGAGGCGTAGTCCTTGGCGGTCAAGGCAGGGCTCTGAACGTTCATCTTAGTCCTCCAGTCGGGCGCGGATCGCCGCCTCGATCTCGGAAATCTTGAAGGGCTTGCCGGTCACCTTGCTGAGACTCTCGGCGGGCACCAGGTATTCGCCGCGCAGCAGGGTGACCAGCTGTCCGTCGTTCATCTCCGGCACCAGGATCTTGTCGAAGCCGCGCAGCAGCGCCTCCAGGTTCTGCGGCAGCGGCCAGATGTGGCGCAGGTGCAGGTGGGCGACCGGCAGCCCCTCGCTGCGCAGGTTGTCGACGGCGCGGCTGATCGGCCCGTAGGTCGAGCCCCAGCCGACCACCACCAGCTTGTCGTCCGCCCCGCCGGCCTCGAAAGCCTGCGGCGGCACGTCCTTGGCGACGCCCAGCACCTTGTTGCGGCGCAGGTCCGTCATGAGCTGGTGGTTGGCCGGATCGTAGGAGATGTTGCCGCTGTCGCTGGCCTTTTCGATGCCGCCGATGCGGTGCTCCAGGCCCGGCGTGCCGGGCACCGCCCAGCTGCGCGACAAGGTCTCCGGGTCACGCTTGAAGGGGTGGAAGCCCTCCGGATCCGTCTCGAAGGCCACCGGGAAGCGCGGCAGGCTGTCGGCCTCCGGCAGGTGCCAGGGCTCGGCGGCGTTGGCGATGTAGCCGTCGCTCAGCAGGATCACCGGCGTCATGTACTTGGTGGCGATGCGGACGGCCTCGATGGCGACATCGAAGCAGTCGGCCGGCGAGCGCGCGGCCAGCACCACCAGCGGCGCGTCGCCGTTGCGCCCGAAGACCGACTGATAGAGGTCGGACTGCTCGGTCTTGGTCGGCATGCCCGTCGAGGGCCCGGCGCGTTGCGAGTTCACGATCACCAGCGGCAGCTCTGCGGAGATGGCAAGCCCGACGGCCTCCATCTTCAGCGCCACGCCGGGGCCGGAGCTGGAGGTGACGCCGACACCACCGGCATAGGAAGCGCCGATGGCCGCGCAGACCGCGGCGATCTCGTCCTCGGCCTGAAAGGTCACCACGCCGTAGTCCTTGAGATCTGCAAGGGCGTGCAGCACCGAGGACGCCGGCGTGATGGGGTAGGAGCAGAACACCAGCTTCAGCTCCGCGCCCTTGGCGCCGGCGACGAGGCCCCAGGACAGCGCCTCGGCGCCGGTGACGTTGCGGTAGAGACCCGGCGCGATCTCGGCCGGCGGCACGGAGAAAGCGGCCAGGTCCTCGCCCACCTCGGCGGTCTCGCCGAAGGCGTGGCCGGCGTTCAAAGCGGCGATGTTGGCGTGGGCGATTTCCGTGCGGCGGCGGAACTTCTCGTTCAGCCAGTCGACGGTCGCCTGGCGGTCGCGCCCGAACATCCAGTAGATCAGGCCCAGCGCCCACATGTTCTTGCAGCGCAGGGATTCCTTCTTGGTCAGGCCGCAGTCCTTCAACGCGTCCTGCGTCATCTGCGACATGTCGACCTCGAAGACGCGGTAGTCCTTGAGGCTGCCGTCGCTGCGCGGATCGCTCTCGTAGCCGGCCTTGGTAAAGTTGCGCTCGTTGAAGGCGCCGGAGTCGAGGATCAGCAGGCCGTGCGGCTTCACGTCGACCAGGTTCACCTTCAGGGCCGCCGGGTTCATGGCGACCAGGACGTCGAGTTCGTCGCCGGAGGTCTTGATCACCCGGGCGCCGAAATTGATCTGGAAGGCGGAGACGCCGAAGGTGGTGCCGACGGGGGCGCGGATTTCCGCCGGGAAGTCGGGAAAGGTCGCCAGGTCGTTGCCCGCCAGGGCGGTCGAGAGCGTGAACTGGCTGCCGGTCAGCTGCATGCCGTCGCCGGAGTCTCCGGCAAAACGCACGACCGCAGAGTCGAGGACCCGGCGGCCGGAGGGGTCGGCCACTAGCGCCGTCGAACCTTCCATACCTCAAGAACCTTTCACTGAATAATGGCCAAGCCATCCTCTGCCCGCCACGGCATAGCGCGGAAGGCCGACTCAATGGCCGTGAATATGGCCCTCCCGAAACGGATTGCCAATGCGCCAGATCAAAAATACCCTAGTTCTTCGTAGAATATATTACAATCACAAACTTATTGTGTGTATTTGATCTGTGGCCACCGCGATTCGTTCGTATATTAACAAATGCGAAGCCTTCCGGGCGCAAGCTGATCGGATCGGCGCGGACATACCCGGCGCTTATGTCGGAAAGCGACCATTCCGGGCCCCCCGCCGACATGAGAAAGAGGTGCGCAAACGCTTGAGTTCCCGCCTGTTTCGGCTTTGTCGCGTTTCAGACACGATCAGTCGCCGCAGGCGTAGCCGCCGGGGCCCCGCTCAAGGGAAATGATCGCGGGGACCACTACTGCCCGGACCCCCGTCATATGGCTCTTTGGTCCGGGGCGTTTTTGCCGTGAGGAATGACAATGGCGGACGAAGACGATCTCGATCTCAGGACTCTTGACGACGACGAACTCGTCAAGCAGATGCACGACGACCTGTATGACGGCCTCAAGGAAGAGATTGAGGAAGCCGTCCATATCCTGCTCGAGCGCGGCTGGGCGCCCTACCGGATCCTGACCGAGGCCCTGGTCGAGGGCATGCGCATCGTCGGCATCGACTTCCGCGACGGCATCCTCTTCGTGCCGGAAGTGCTGCTGGCGGCCAACGCCATGAAGGGCGGCATGTTCATTCTGCGCCCCCTGCTGGCCGAGACCGGCGCGCCGAAGCTCGGCACCATGGTCATCGGCACGGTGAAGGGCGACATCCACGACATCGGCAAGAACCTCGTCTCCATGATGATGGAAGGCGCCGGCTTCGAGGTCATCGACCTGGGCATCAACAACCCGGTCGAGAACTACCTGGAGGCCCTGGAGGAGCATAAGCCCGACATCCTCGGCATGTCGGCCCTGCTGACCACCACCATGCCCTACATGAAGGTGGTCATCGACACCATGAAGGAAAAAGGCATCCGCGACGACTACGTGGTGCTGGTCGGCGGCGCGCCGCTGAACGAAGCCTTCGCCGAAGCCGTCGGCGCGGACGCCTATTGCCGCGACGCCGCCGTGGCGGTGGAAACGGCCAAGGACTTCATGAAGCGCCGTCACAACCAGCAAGGCGCCGCCTAGGGCGCCGCGGCGGGAACGCAGGAGCAAGAGCGCCATGGCGGCCCTCCAGCCCTCACCCGACCTGTCGGACAACGGCCCGCAGGAGCGCACGCTGCTCATCGCCTGCGGCGCGCTGGCACGCGAGATCGTCACCCTGATCCGCGTCAATGCCTGGCGCCATCTGACGGTGAGCTGCCTGCCGGCCTCCTGGCACAACACGCCGTCGAAGATCCCCGAGGGCGTGCGCCGGCGCATCCGCGAGGCTCGCGGACACTACGACCACATCCTGGTGCTCTACGGCGACTGCGGTACCGGCGGCGAGCTGGACGAGGTGCTGGCCGAGGAAGGCGTCGAGCGCATCCAGGGCCCGCACTGCTATTCCTTCTACGCCGGCAACGAGACCTTCGAGGCGATGCACGAGGAAGAGCCCGCGGCCTTCTACCTGACCGACTACCTGGTGCGCCACTTCGAGCGCCTGATCATCCAGGGCCTGGGGATCGACCGCCACCCGGAACTGCAGGAGATGTACTTCGGCAACTACCGGAAGCTGGTCTACCTGGCGCAGACCGAGGACGCCGGGCTGGTCGCTCGGGCCAAGGCCGCGGCGGAGCGCCTGGGCCTGGACTACGTCTACCGTTTCACCGGCTACGGCGGCCTGGGCCGCTTCATCGACCGGCGCATCGATCTGCCTGAGATCGAAGACTCTCCGGAGGTCGCGGCATGGCTCAGCTGACGGTCGTCTACTGGCGCGACATCCCCGCCCAGGTCATCGTCAAGGCCGGGCGTAAGAACGCGAAGGTGCAGCTCAGCGAGCGCTTCGAGAAGGCCATCGACCGCGCTGCCATGCGCGCCAAGATGAGCGGCAGCGACGCCTACCTGGAGCAGTGGCGCCGTGGCGCCCCGCAGGACTGCGGCGACGACCTGGAGGCCGAAGCCGATGCCGCGGCCATGCGCCTGGAAAACGACTACGACGACACCCGCCTGGCCCAGCTCATCGCCGCCGGCGGAGAGGACACCCTCGAACATTCCGCGTCATGACGCGCGCAGAAGGAAGACTGGAATGTATGCTGTGAGCAAGGCCATGCCGCTGGATGTAAGCGCCGAACAGACCAAGCAGCAGATCCTCGATCTGGTGCAGGACTTCACCGTGGAGACCACGCCCGGCTCGGCGGCCAAGACCCCCGACTACCGAGATCATCTGCGCCCCGGCTGCCGCGTCGCCGTGACCTTCCTGCCCGGTTCCGACTTCGCCGACACGGTGGCGACGGCCAAGCGCCTGCAGGAAGAAGGTTTCCAGCCCATGCCGCACTTCGCGGCCCGCTCCATTCCCAGCCGCGAGGCTTTGGAGGACTATCTCAAAGCGCTCTCCGACGTGACCGAACTGCGCCACGCGGTGGCGCTCGCCGGCGCCGTCGACCAGCCGCTCGGCCCCTTCGACAGCTCCATGGCGATCCTCGAGACCGGCCTCTTCGACAAGTACGGCGTCGAGACCATCGGCGTGGCCGGTCACCCGGAAGGCAGCCCCGATATCGCGCCGCCGGCGCTGAGCGAGGCGCTGGCCTGGAAGAACGCCTTCGCCGAGCGCAGCGACGCGAGCTTCTACATCGCCACCCAGTTCTGCTTCGAGGCGGCGCCGATCATCGCCTGGGACAAGGCAATGCAGGCCGAGGGCAACCGCCTGCCGATCCACATCGGCGTGCCGGGCCTGGCAACCCTCAAGACGCTGATCAACCACGCCAAGGCCTGCGGCGTCGGCCCCTCCATGCGCTTCCTGACCCGGCAGGCGCGCAACGTGGCCAAGCTGATGACGGTGAACACGCCCGACAAGCTGCTGCTGGAGCTCGCCCGCTACAAGGCGATGGACCCGGACTGCGGCATCGCCCGGCTGCACATCTATCCCCTGGGCGGCCTCAAGCGCTCGGCGGCCTGGACCTACGCGGTGGCCGACGGCGACTTCGAGATCAACGCCAAGGGCAACGGCTTCAAGGTGCTGCGCGAAATCGACTAGCACGACCGAATTACCCCTTAGGCTGCGCGAATAAGCCACTGCTGGTCGTCCCTGCGCCAGCCCCACGGCAGAGAAAGAGGGCAAATGCCGCCCATCGTATCTGGGCGCCCCGCCGTGGCCGAGCGGGCCGCGGCGCCGGCTGAAAAGGAGTAACTGAACATGGCACGCACGGTTGTCAGCTCGCATTCCCGGGAATTGGTGATCGGCTTCGACCAGCCGTTCTGCATCATCGGCGAACGCATCAACCCGACCGGGCGCAAGCTGCTGGCCGCCGAGATGGCCGCCGGCGACTTCAGCCGCGTCGAGGCCGACTGCCTGGCCCAGGTCGCCGCCGGGGCCCACATGCTGGACGTCAACGCCGGCATCCCGCTGGCCGACGAGCCGGCGATCCTGGCCAAGACGATCCAGCTGGTGCAGTCGCTGACCGACCTGCCGCTGTCCATCGACTCCTCCATCGTCGAGGCGCTGGAAGCCGGCCTCTCCGTCTACCAGGGCAAGGCCCTGGTCAACTCGGTCACCGGCGAGGACGAGCAGATGGAGCGCGTGCTGCCGCTGGTGAAGAAGCACGGCGCCGCCGTGGTCGCCATCTCCAACGACGAGACCGGCATCTCCGAAGACCCCGAGGTGCGCTACGCGGTCGCCAAGAAGATCGTCGAGCGCGCCGCCGACTACGGTATCCCCAAGGAGGACGTGGTGGTCGATCCCCTGGTCATGCCGATCGGTGCCATGGGCACCGCCGGCCGCCAGGCCTTCTCGATCATCCGCAAACTGCGTGAGGATCTCGGCGTCAACACCACCTGCGGCGCCTCCAACATCTCCTTCGGCCTGCCCAACCGCCACGCCATGAACGCCTTCTTCCTGGCCATGGCCTCCGGCGCGGGCATGACCTCGGCGATCATGAACCCGCTGCATGAGGAAGAGCTGACCGGCATCATGGCCGCCGACGTTCTGCTGAACGCCGACAAGGACTGCCGCGCCTGGATCAAGAAGTTCCGTGAGCCGGCGGCCGCCCGCGCCGGGGGTGAAGGGGGACGGCGCGCGCGGCGCCGACGGCCCGGATTGCCCGAGGG
>NZ_JACSDK010000006.1 GCF_014925385.1 Pelagibius marinus
AAAAGAAGCCGCGGGGCCCGCGGCGCACCGGGGCGGAGGGGGAAGGGGGCCCCCGCGAGCCCCGCCGACGCCGCGGATGACCGAAGGGAGATAGCCCCCTCTTGTCTGGCGTTGCCCCGAAAGATGCCCTGATCGTCTTCACGCCCTCCGGGCGGCGCGGGCGCTTTCCGGTCGGCACGCCAATCCTGAAGGCCGCGCGCAGCCTGGGGGTCGACATCGATTCCGTCTGCGGCGGGCGCGGCCTCTGCGGACGCTGCCAGATCGAGGTTGGCAGCGGCGAGTTCGCCAAGCACGGCATCACCAGCCGCCCGACCCACGTTTCCGACTGGAACCAGACCGAGACGCGCTACCAGGAAAAACGCGGCATGGCCGAGGGCCGCCGCCTGTCCTGCCAGACGCTGCTGCTGAAGGACGTCGTCATCGACGTGCCGGCGGAGAGCCAGGTCCACAAGCAGGTGGTGCGCAAGCGCGCCGAGGTGCGGGACATCGAGCTGGACCCGGCCATCCGGCTGCACTACGTCGTGGTCCAGGAACCCGACATGCACAACCCCACGGGCGACCTGGAGCGCCTGCTGGCGGCCCTGGAGGACCAGTGGGGCCTCACCGGCCTGGAAACCGACCTGCGGATCCTGCAAAGCCTGCAGCCGACCCTGCGCGCCGGCCGTTGGAAGATCACTGTCGCCGTCCACCGCGGCCAGGTGATCACCGCCATTTGGCCCGGCTTCCACGACCGCAGCTTCGGCCTGGCGGTCGATGTCGGCTCCACCACCATCGCCGCCCACCTCTGCAATCTGGCGAGCGGCGAGGTCATCGCCTCCTCCGGCATCATGAACCCGCAAATCCGCTTCGGCGAAGACCTCATGAGCCGGGTCTCCTACGTGATGATGAACCCGGGCGGCGACCGCGAAATGACCGGTGCCGTGCGCCGCGCCATCAACGAGCTGGCCGACGCGGTCTGCGAGGAAGGCGGCATCGACCGCGAGGAAATCCTCAACGCCACCTTCGTCGGCAACCCGGTGATGCACCACCTGCTGCTGGGCATCGACCCGACGGAGCTGGGCGGCGCGCCCTTCGCGCTGGCCGCCAATTCCGGCATCACGCTCTGGGCCAGCCAGCTCGACCTGCGCTTCCACCCCAACGCCCGGGTCTACGTGCTGCCCTGCATCGCCGGGCACGTGGGCGCCGACACCGCCGGCGTCATCCTTTCCGAATCGCCGCACAAGACCGACAAGGTCACCCTGGTGGTCGACGTCGGCACCAACGCGGAGATCGTGCTGGGTAACAGCGACCGCCTGCTGGCCTGCTCCTCGCCCACCGGCCCCGCCTTCGAGGGCGCGCAGATCTCCTGCGGCCAGCGCGCCGCGCCCGGCGCCATCGAGCGGGTGCGCATCGACCCGGAAACCCTGGAGCCGCGCTTCAAGGTGATCGGCAGCGAGCTCTGGTCCAACGAGGAAGGCTTCGCCGAGGAGACGAAGAAGACCGGCGTCACCGGCATCTGCGGCTCCGGCATCATCGAGGTGCTGGCGGAGATGTACCTGGCCGGCATCCTGACGGTCGACGGCACCATCGACGGCGCCCAGGCCGCGCGCAGCCCCCGCATCCGCCCCGAAGGGCGTACCTTCTCCTACCTGCTGCACGACGGCACAGAGGGGGGCGGGCAGGAGATCAGCATCATCCAGAACGACGTGCGCGCCATCCAGCTGGGCAAGGCCGCGCTCTATGCCGGTATCCGCCTGCTGATGGACCGCCTGGGCGTCGAGCAGCTGGACCAGATCATGCTGGCCGGCGCCTTCGGCAGCCACATCGACACCAAGTACGCCATGGTGCTGGGCATGATCCCCGATTGCCCGCTGGACCAGGTCTACTCGGCCGGCAACGCCGCCGGCACCGGCGCGCGCATCGCCCTGCTGAACCAGGCCGCGCGCGACGAGATCGAGGAAGTCATCCGCCAGGTCGAGAAGATCGAGACCGCGGTGGAGCCGAAGTTCCAGGCCCACTTCGTCGAGGCCATGGGCATCCCCCACACCACCGCCGCCTTCCCCAATCTCGCCAAGGCCGTCAGCCTGCCCGTCGCCAAGCCGCGGGCGCCGGCCAACGACAGCGGCGAGCCCGGCGGCCGGCGCCGCCGGCGGCGCGGCCAGGGCTGAACTTCTCAAATCAATTCGGGATCGGCAGGCCCGTCAGGGCAGCGCCTCGATGTCCTCGTCGCCCAGATCCGGCTCGCCCTTCAGGGGCAGGCCGCGCTCCTTGCGCGGGGTGCGGCCAAAGAAGTCACGATAGCACTTGGAGAAGTGCGAGGCCGAGACGAAGCCGCAGGCCAGCGCCACGTCGATCACCGACATGTTGGTCTGCAACAGCAACAGGCGCGCCTTGTTGAGCCTCAGCTCCAGGTAATAGCGCGCGGGCGAACGGTTCAGGTACTTGCGGAACAGGCGCTCGAGCTGGCGGGTCGAGAGGTCGGCGCCCTTGGCCAGTTCGCTGCGGCTCAGCGGCTCCTCCAGATTCTGCTCCATGGTGCCGATGACGGCCAGCAGCTTGGGGTGGCGCACGCCCAGGCGCGCCGGCAGCGAGATGCGCTGGCGGTCGTGCTGGTCGCGGATTCGTTCGTGCATGAACTGATCGGCCACCGCCGCGGCCAGCTCGTGGCCGTGCTGGCGGGCGATCACATTCAGCATCATGTCGATGGCCGCCGTGCCGCCGGAACAGGTGAAGCGGTTGCGGTCGATCTCGAAGAGTTCGGTGGTCACCTCGATCTCCGGGAAGTCCTCGCAGAAGCCGGCCAGGTTTTCCCAGTGGATGGTGCAGCGGTGGCCGTCCAGCAGCCCGGCCTTGGCCAGGACGTAGCTGCCGGTGCAGATGGCCCCGATGTCACAGCCCCGCCGGTCGGCCTTGCGCAGCCAGCCGTCCAGCACCCTGTCCTTGATCAGGTGGACGTCGATGCCGCCGCAGATGATCACCGTGCCACAGGCCTCGGCCGTCGAGAAATCCCCGCTCACCCCAAGATCCAGCCCGTTGGAGGCTGTCACGGGCTGGCCGTCGGTCGAGACCAGCTTCCAGCGATAGAGCTCCTGCCCGCTCAAACGGTTGGCCAGCCGGAACGATTCGATCATGCCGGTGAAGGGCAGGAAGGAAAAGCGGGGCAGCAGGATGAGAGCGATCTGCTGGGGCAGCTCTCTGGGGACGTTTCCGAACATAGACCGACTGCGGCTCTTGAGCTGATTCTGAAATACCGATTCCGCGACTTTGGCATAACTCCGTGTGTCGCGAACAGAGAATTTTCCGCCGGGGAAACGCGAGCCCGAAAGCCCCTGATCGAGTGCCCTGGCGACCTGCGAAAAGCGGCGCGGGCCGGCCCGGAACCGGGGCCCGTTGCCAAGCCGGAAAGCAGATGCCAGCATGGGTCTGGAGGGGCCACAGAGCCCCGAAGGGCCAGGGCATCGGGGACCGGCTCAACCAGGGGGACAGGATCGGGCATGACGCCGCGCTACTCAGTCTTCAGTCTTCTGCGCAATGCCCTCAGCTACCACGAGAACTGGCAGCAGGCCTGGCGCAGCCCGGAGCCCAAGGCCCGCTACGACGTGATCATCGTCGGCGGCGGCGGCCACGGCCTTGCCACGGCCTACTATCTGGCCAAGCTGCACGGCATCAAGTCGATCGCCGTGGTTGAACGCGGCTGGCTGGGCGGTGGCAACACCGGGCGCAACACCACCATTGTGCGCTCCAACTATCTCTGGGACCAGTCGGCGGCCTTGTATGAGCACGCCATGAAGCTCTGGGAGGGCCTCTCCCAGGACCTGAACTACAACGTCATGTTCTCCCAGCGTGGCGTCCTGAACCTGGCGCACAACCAGCACGACCTGCGCGAGACCCTGCGACGCGTCAACGCCAATCGGCTGAACGGCATCGACTCCGAGTTCCTGAATGCCCAGCAGGTGAAGGAGATGGTGCCGATCATCGACCTGCGCGAGGGTGGGCGCTACCCGGTGCTGGGCGCCAGCCTGCAGCGCCGCGGCGGCACCGCCCGCCACGACGCCGTCGCCTGGGGCTACGCCCGCGGCGCCGACGCCCTGGGCGTCGACATCATCCAGGAGTGCGCGGTCAACGGCTTCCGCATCGAGAACGGCAAGGTGACCGGCGTCGAGACCAGCAAGGGCCTCATCGAGGCCGACAAGGTCGGCGTCGTCACCGCCGGCCACTCCAGCGTCATGGCCAACATGGCCGGCTTCCGCCTGCCCGTGCAGTCGGTCCCGCTGCAGGCCCTGGTGTCGGAGCCGGTGAAACCGATCATCGACACCGTGGTCATGTCCGGCGCCGTGCACGCCTATGTCAGCCAGTCCGACAAGGGCGAGCTGGTCATCGGTGCCGGCGTCGACGGCTACATCGGCTACGGTCAGCGCGGCAGCATGCAGGTCACCGAGGAGACCCTGGCCGCCATCTGCGAGCTTTTCCCCCTCTTCCGCCGCATGCGCATGCTGCGCCAGTGGGGCGGTATCGTCGACGTCTGCCCGGACGCCAGCCCGATCCTCTCCAAGACGCCGGTACAGAACCTTTACCTCAACTGCGGTTGGGGCACCGGTGGCTTCAAGGCGACCCCCGGTTCCGGCTGGGCCTTCGCCCACACTATCGCCAAGGACGAGCCGCACGAGCTGAACGCGGCCTTCACCTTGGACCGATTCCGTACCGGCTTCCTGATCGACGAGCACGGCGCAGCGGCCGTGGCCCACTAGAGGACTTGAGAATAATGTTGCAGATCACCTGTCCTCACTGCGGGGCCCGTGCGGAAAGCGAGTTCCACAACGGAGGCGAGGCGCACATCGAACGTCCGAAGGACCCGGCGGCGCTGACCGACGCCGAGTGGGCGGAGTTCGTCTTCCTGCGCGACAACCCCAAGGGCCTGCTGCTGGAGCGCTGGAACCACACCCAGGGCTGCCGGCGCTGGTTCAACGTGGCGCGCGACACCGTGACCTACGAAATCCTGGCCGTCTATCCCATGGGTTCGCAGCCGCCCGCGCTCGACCCGCGGCGCTACGTCTGAGGAGGCGACGGACGTGGCTGGACATATGCGTTTGCCCCAGGGCGGTCTCGTCAAGCGGGACACCCCCCTGAGCTTCACCTTCGACGGCAAGACCTACCTGGGCCTGGCCGGCGACACCCTGGCCTCCGCCCTGCTCGCCAACGGCGTGCACCTGGTCGGCCGCGGCTTCAAGTACCATCGCCCGCGCGGCATCGTCAGCGCCGGCGCCGAGGAGCCCAACGCGCTGATGCAGCTGGGCGACGATCCGCGCACCGAGCCGAACCTGAAGGCCACCCAGGTGGAACTGGTCGACGGCCTCTCGGCGCGCTCGCAGAATGCCTGGCCGTCTCTCGAGTTCGACGTCGGCGCGGTCAACAGCCTGGCCTCGCGCTTCCTGCCGTCGGGCTTCTACTACAAGACCTTCATGTGGCCGGCCAGCGCCTGGAAGACCTACGAGCACTTCATCCGCCGCGCCGCCGGGCTGGGCCATTCGCCGAGCGAACGCGACCCGGACCACTACGACAAGACCTTCGCGCACTGCGACGTGCTGGTGGTCGGCGGCGGGCCCGCCGGCCTCGCCGCGGCCCTGGCCGCCGGACGCACCGGGGCGCGGGTGGTGCTGGCCGAGCAGGATCCCCTGCTGGGCGGTGCGCTGCTCAATCAGCAGGGCGAGACCATCGGCGGCCGGCCGGCCCTCGACTGGGTCGCCGCCGCCGAGGCGGAGCTGGCCGCCATGCCGGAGGTGCGCATCCTGAAGCGCACCATCGCCTACGCCGCCTTCGACCATAACTTCTTCGGCCTGGTGGAGAGTCTCACCGACCACCTGCCGGCGGCGCCGGAGCACCTGCCGCGCAAGCGCCTGTGGAAGCTGCGCGCCAAGCAGGCGGTCTTTTGCGGCGGCGCCATCGAGCGCCCCATGGTCTTTGCCGACAATGACCGCCCCGGCATCATGACCGCTTCGGCGGTGCAGACCTATGTGAACCGCTACGCAGTGAAGCCCGGCAGGCGCGCGGTGATCTTCACCAACAACGACAGCGGCTACGGCGCGGCCCTCGACATGACCGCCGCGGGCATCGAGGTCGCCGCCGTGGTCGACACCCGTCCCACCCCGGCCGGGCCGCTGACCGAGCGCGCCGAGGCGCAGGGCCTGCGCATCCTCGGGGAGTCCGCCGTCGTCGGGGTCGAGGGCAAGAAGCGGGTGAAAGGCGTGCGCGTGGCCGAGCTGACCGCCGACGGCAAGGGAATGGTCGGCACTGTGGAGGCCATCGACTGCGACCTGGTCGCCAACTCCGGCGGCTGGAACCCGACGGTGCACCTCTTCTGCCAGGCCAAAGGCAAGCTGCGCTGGGACGACGATCACGCCTGCTTCGTCCCGGACGTGGCCATGCAGCCGGGCCAGCGCTCCGCCGGCGCCGGCAACGGCGCCTTCGGCCTGCGGGGCTGCCTGAGCGAAGGGGCGGAAGCCGGCGCGGCGGCGGGCCGCCGCCGCGGCTTCCCCCCCCCCCGGGGCGGGGCGGGGCCGGTGGGCGGC
>NZ_JACSDK010000007.1 GCF_014925385.1 Pelagibius marinus
CGGGCCGGGGCCCCTCGGCCCGCGGGGGCGGCCGGGGGGAGGGGGCGGAGGCGGGGGCGGCGCCGCCCGCCGACAGCGGTTTCTCCGCCGCCGGCGGCGAAGCGGCACGGGTGGACGCCCCAGATGCGGACGATAGGGATTTCCTGCCCGGCCGCTGGCTGTGGCTGATCCCCGGCGAGCATCCGCTGGGCCACAAGGCCAAGCACTTCGTCGATCAGCAGAACGACGTCACCGCCGCCGACCTGAAGCTGGCTTTGCGCGAAGGCTATAGCTCCATCGAGCACGTGAAGCGCTACACCACCACCGGCATGGCCACCGACCAGGGCAAGATGGGCAACGTCAACGCCATCGGCATCGTCGCCGAAACGGTCGATAGACATCTGCCGGACGTGGGCGTCACCACCTTCCGCCCGCCCTACACGCCGGTCACTTTCGGCGCTTTCGCCGGGCGTGACGTCGACGACCTGCTGGACCCGGTCCGCCGCACGCCGATGCACGCCTGGCACGAGCGCACCGGCGCCCTCTTCGAGGACGTCGGCCAGTGGCGCCGCGCCTGGTACTATCCGCAGGAGGGCGAAGACATCCACGCCGCGGTAAACCGCGAGGTGAAGGCGGTGCGCGACTCGCTGGGCATCCTCGACGCCACCACGCTCGGCAAGATCGATATCCAGGGGCCCGACGCCGCCGAGTTCCTGAACCGCGTCTACACCAATGCCTGGCTGAAGCTCGCCGTGGGGCGCTGCCGCTACGGCCTGATGCTGAAGGAAGACGGCATGGTGATGGACGACGGCGTCACCACGCGCCTGGGCGAGCAGCACTACCTGATGACCACGACGACCGGCAACGCCGCCGCCGTAATGGCCCACCTGGAGGACTACCTGCAGACCGAGTGGCCGGACCTGAAGGTCTACCTGACCTCGGTGACCGAGCAGTTCGCGACCATGACGATCTCCGGGCCCAACGCGCGCAACCTGCTGGGCGAGCTGACCGACGCCGACATCTCGCCCGAGGCGCTGCCGCACATGGGCTATACGTCGGGCAGGGTGGCGGGCGTGCCGGCGCGCATCTTCCGCATCTCCTTCACCGGCGAGTGTTCCTTCGAGATCAACGTGCCGGCCTCCTTCGGCATGGCGGTCTGGCAGACCCTGATGACGGCAGGCGAGCGTTACGGCATCACCCCCTACGGCACCGAGGCCATGCACGTGCTGCGCGCCGAGAAGGGCTATATCATCGTCGGCCAGGAGACCGACGGCTCGGTGACGCCGCTGGACCTCGACATGGACTGGATCGTCTCCAAGACCAAGGACTTCGTCGGCAAGCGCTCCCTCACCCGCGCGGACATGGCGAATCCCGAGCGCAAGCAACTCGTCGGCCTGCTGACCAAGGACCCGCAGGAGGTGCTGCCCGAGGGCGCGCAGCTGGTCGATCAGGTGCTGCCCAACCCGCCCATGCCGATGCTGGGCCACGTGACCTCCAGCTACTACTCGCCGAACTGCGGGCGCTCCATCGCCCTGGCGCTGATCAAGGGCGGCCTTGCCAAGAAGGGCGAGACCATCTTCGCGCCGCTGGCCGACGGCAAGGTGGTGCCCTGCATCATCGCCGAGAGCCCCGTGTTCTTCGACCCGGAAGGGGAGCGCCTGAAATGATCGATTCCTATCTGCGACAGAGCGCCCTCGACCATCTGGGCCTCGCCGGGCGGACCAGCGAGGAACCAGAGAAGGCCGCAGTACGCCTGGGCGAGAAGCTGCTGCCCGCCGCCGTCAACCTGCGCGGCGACGTTGCCGACCCGGCTTTCGTCGCCGCGCTGCGCGAGGCCCTGGGCGTCGAGCCGCCGAGCGCCCCCAACACCGTCGCCACGAACGGTGAAGTCGCCCTGCTGTGGCTGGGGCCGGACGAGTGGCTGGCGCTGCAGCACGGCGCGGCGCCGGAGGCCGAAGCCCAGATGGCGGCCAAGCTGCGCGACGCCCTGGGCGACCTCCATGCGGCGACGACCGAAGTCGGCGAGCAGTACGTCTGCATTCACCTCGCCGGCCCCAAGGCCCGCGAGGTGATCGAGAAAGGCTGCCCGCTGGACCTGCACCCCCGCGCCTTCGGCGGGGTCGGACACTGTGCCCAGAGCCATCTGTCGAAGGCGACGATCCTGCTGCATCAGGTGAGCCCAGGCGAAGACGGGGAGCCGGCCTTCGACCTCTACACCCGGCGCTCCTTCGCCGACTATCTCTGGCGTTGGCTGGAAGACGCGGCGGGCGAATACGGCGTGGCGATCGTGGCGCCGTAGGTTAGAAACAGAGCGGTGCGCTCACCTCGCGGATCATCGCAAGCTCTGGAAGTAAGTCACCAGATCGGTGATTTCCTGGTCGCTGAGCGAAAAGTTCGGCATCGCCTGGTGCGGCACCGACAGCCAGGTCCTTAGCCATTCTTCGGATCGTTCCCTTTCCTTGGCGATACGCTCGAAGGAGGGAACCTGGTCGCTGCCGCCCTCACCCGGGGCAACAGCATGGCAGGCGGCGCACCATTGCTCCGCCAGGGCCCTGCCCGCGGCGGCGTCCTGGGCCATCGACGGTGAGCTGAGGCCGACCAGCAGTAAGCCGACCGTGAGAGCGGGCAGTCTGCCGTGAGGTCTTGCTTTCATCCTTTTCACCTTCCTTCCACCCCTGGGTCCGCCGCAGGTGCAACCTCCTCCTGCTCAGCGGATATTCTGTATCTTAAACACTCCGGCGGACCTTGGCCTCAGTCAAGCCGGTCTTCCCTGGCCTTGCCGAGAACGGCTCAGAAGCATTTTGCCGGAACAGCGGAGAGGGCTACACTGCCGCCAAGCCGCACGATCGCGGAAAGAACAGCTTGAGCGGGAGGATGCGATGATTCCGACGACCGTGGCAGGCAGCCTGCCAAAACCCGACTGGCTGGCCGAGCCGGAGAAGCTCTGGGCCCCCTGGCGGCTCGAGGGCGACGAGCTGCTGGAGGGCCAGAAGAAATCGGCGCTCGCCTGGCTGCGCTTCCAAGAGGAGGCGGGCATCGACATCGTCAGCGACGGCGAGCAGTTCCGCAAGCACTTCGTCCACGGCTTCCTGGAGCACATTGAGGGCATCGATTGGCAGCGCATCACCACCATGGGCATCCGCAACGACCGTTACGACGCCCAGGTGCCCACGGTAACGCAGGCGGTGCGCCGGCCGCTACCGGTTCACGTTGAGAGCGCCAAGTTCTGCCGCGCCAACACCGCGAACCGCCTCAAGTTCACCCTACCCGGCCCGATGACCATCTGCGACACCATCGCCGACGCCTACTACGGTGACCGTCCCAAGATGGCCATGGCCTTCGCCGAGCTGCTGAACGACGAAGCCCGGGAGCTGGAAGCCGCCGGGGTCGACGTCATCCAGTTCGACGAGCCGGCCTTCAACGCCTTTACCAAGGAGGCCGCGACCTGGGGTGTCGACTGCCTGAACCGCGCCATCGATGGCCTCTCCTGCACGACGGCGGTGCACATCTGCTACGGCTACGGCATCCAGGAGAACATCGACTGGAAAAAGACGCTCGGCAATGAATGGCGCCAGTACGAAGAGTTCTTCCCGGCGCTCAACGAGTGCAACATCCAGCAGGTTTCGCTGGAATGCGCACACTCGCACGTTCCGCTGTCACTGATCAGCCTGCTGCCGAACAAGGTCGTCCTGGTCGGCGCCATCGACGTGGCCAGCCTCGAGGTCGAGACGCCGGAGGAAGTGGCCGCCACCCTGCGTGCGGCGCTGGACTTCGTCGACGCCGAACGCATGGTCGCCTGCACCAACTGCGGGCTCGCCCCCCTGCCGGTGGCGGTCGCCGAGGGCAAGCTGAAGGCCCTGGGCGCCGGGGCGGAGCTGCTGCGCCAGGAACTGGGGGCCGGCTGACCGCACCCCTTAGGAGAAGGCGTCGGGCATGGAGTCCTTGCGCTCTTGGATGAAGGCCTTGAGCGCCTCATCGATGCCGGGGTCGATCGCCGGCGCCTCGTAGTTGGCCAGCATCTTCTTCCACAGGCCGTTGGCGCGCTGATAGGCGTCTTGGCCGCCTTCCGCTTCCCACTGCTCGAAGGAGTTGTTGTCGGCGATGGAGGAGCGGTAGAAGGCCGTCTCGAAGTTGGCGCGGGTATGGGCGCAGCCCAGGAAGTGGCTGCCCGGCCCGACCTCGCGGAGGGCGTCCATGGCCTGGCCGTTCTCAGTCATGTCGTAGCCGCCGCAGAAGGCCTGCATCATGCCGAGCTGGTCGGCGTCGATGACGAACTTCTCGTAGGAGGCCACCAGGCCGCCTTCCAGCCAGCCCGCCGCGTGAAGCACGAAGTTCACCCCGCCCAACACCGTGGGCAGCAAGGTCTGGGAGCTCTCGTGTGCGGCCTGGGCGTCGGGCACCTTGGAGCCGCAGAGCGAGCCGCCGGAGCGGAAGGGCACGCCCAGGCGCCGCGCCAGGGCCGCCATGCCGTAGAGCACCAGCGCGGGCTCCGGCGTGCCGAAGGTCGGCGCGCCCGACTGCATGGACATGGAGGAGGCGAAGCTGCCCAGCACCGCCGGCGCGCCCGGGCGCACCAGCTGGGTGAAGGCCAGGCCGGCCAGGGCCTCGGCCAGGGTCTGGGTCATCACGCCCAGCGCCGTCACCGGCGCCATGGCGCCGGCCAGGATGAAGGGGGTGACGATGCAGGCCTGGTTGTTGCGCGCATAGACCTTCAGGGCGCCCAGCATGGTGGCATCGAAGGTCAAGGGCGAGTTGGCGTTGATCAGGTTGATCATTACCGTGTTGTTCTCGACGAAGTCGTCGCCGAAAACCAGTTTGGCCATGGTGACGGAGTCCTCGGCGCGATCCGGCGCGGTCACCGAGCCCATGAAGGGCATATCGGAGTAGCGCAGGTGCGCGTAGACCATGTCCAGGTGGCGCTTGTTCACCGGAATGTCGACCGGCTCGCAGACCGTGCCGCCGGAGTGGTGCAGCGCCGGGGCCATGTAGGCCAGCTTCACGAAGTTCTGGAAGTCCTCGATGGTGGCGTAGCGCCGCCCGCCTTCCAGGTCACGCACGAAGGGCGGGCCGTAAACCGGGGCGAAGACCGTGGTGTTGCCGCCGATGACCACCGAGCGCTCGGGGTTGCGGGCGTGCTGGGTAAACTGCGCCGGGATGGTCTCGCAGAGCTTGCGGCAGAGGCCGCGCGGGAAGCGCACCCGCTCCCCGTCCACCTGGGCCCCGGCCTGCTTCCACAGCTCCAGCGCCTCCGGATCCTCGCGGAACTCGATGCCGATCTCCTCCAGCACCGTTTCGGCGTTGTGCTCGACCAGCGCCAGTCCTTCCTCGGAGAGCAGCTCACAGGGCGGCAGATGTCGCTCGATATAGCGGTTCTTCACCGCCGTGCCGCTGGTGCGCAGGGCGCGACGCGCACCGGCGCCGCCGCCGCCGCGTCCGCGACGCCCGCGGCCTTCCACGGCCTCGCCGCCGGTCTCGGCGGCGGGCATATCGCCCTCGGCTTCTACTGTGTTGGGCATGTCCTGGTCCCCACCATGAAGACATATGAAATCAATGGGGAATTATCCGGCTGCGGCCGGGCCGCGCTCTGTCGCAGCGGCGACTGCCACCGGTGAATCTGCGGCGTGCCAGGGGCCTCCCCCAGAGCCTCCGGCGGGACCCCGCGAGCCAAGGGTTTCCGCCCCTTGGCGGCAGGGGCCGGCAAGCGTCGCCGAAGGTCCCGGCGGGGTGTCGGAGATTCGACAAATGCAGTCGCGGAGACTGGGAGCGCCACGGGCCGCTTCGGGAAAGAATAGGCGCCTTGCCGGGGCGGGGTCGCTGCCCCGTTGAGAGGCGTTGGCGAGGCCGGCCCGAGAAGGGCCCGCGGGCGGCACATTTTTCTTAGTCGGAGACGGTAGTAATGGCGCAGTTCCACAAGAACGCGGACGTGGTGATCATCGGACAGGGCGGCATCGTCGGGGCCTCCGTTGCCCATCACCTGATCGAGCGGGGCTGGGACAACATCATCGGGATCGACAAGTCGGGCATCCCGACCGATATCGGCTCGACCGGTCATGCCTCGGACTTCTGCTTCAACACGATGCACGACCAGATCACCATCTTCACGACCAAGTACAGCATCGACTTCTTCGAGAAACGCGGCCGCTACGCGCGCATCGGCGGCATCGAGGTCGCCCGCAAGGGCGACGACGAACGGATGCGCGAACTCGAACGCCGGGTCAGTTCGGGTCGCGCCTTCGGCAACCGGGTCGAGATGATCACGGCGAAGAAGGTGAAGGAACTGATGCCGCTGGTCGACGAGGACGTCATCCAGGGTGCGCTGTGGGATCCGGACGCGGGCCTGGTGATCCCGCGCTCCCAGGTCGTCGCCGGCGAGATGATCCGCGAGGCCGAGGAAAGCGGCAAGCTGGAAACCATCGCCAACAATCCCTGCACCGGCCTGGACATCGAGAACGGCCGCATCAAGGGCGTCCACACCAAGCGCGGCTACATCGAGACGCCCTACGTCGTCGTCTGCGCCGGCCTCTGGGGCCGCCTGATCGCGGAGATGGCGGGCGAGGACCTGCCGGTCATGCCGGTCGACCACCCGCTGACCTTCTTCGGACCGTTCAACGAGTTCGAAGGCACCGGCAAGGAAATCGGCTATCCGCTGCTGCGCGACCAGGGCAACTCCGCCTATCTGCGCGATACCGGCGATCCCAAGTCGACCGAGGGCGGCCAGATCGAATGGGGCTATTACGAAGAGAAGGAGCCCCGCCTCTGCCATCCGCGCGACCTGCTGGAGAAGGAGGAGGCCCGCCTCTCCCCCTCCCAGCGCGACCTCGAGATGGAGCAGGTCATCGAGCCGATGGAGCGCGCGATGGAGCTGACCCCGATCCTCGGGGAACTCGGCTACAACGAGAAGCACTCCTTCAATGGGCTGCTGCAGGTGACCGCCGACGGCGGGCCCTCGATCGGCGAGTCGCCGGACGTGCGCGGCCTGTGGTACGGCGTCTCCGTCTGGATCAAGGACGGCCCCGGCACCGGCAAGCTGATCGCCGACTGGATGACCGACGGCCGGACCGAGATCGACCATCACGCCATCGACTACGCCCGCTACTATCCGATTCAGAAGTCGGAGAAATACATCTACGACCGCTGTTACGAGACGGCGTTCAAGATCTACAATCCGCCCGTCCACAACCGTGAGCCCTACTCCAAGGGCCGGAACCTGCGCTGTGCGCCCTTCTATCTGCGTGAGAAGGAACTGGGCGGCTATTTCATGGAGATCGCCGGCTGGGAACGGGCGCACGGCTACGCCTCCAACGAGGAAACCCTGCTGGCCAAGTACGCCGATCGCGTGCCGGAGCGCCAGAACGAGTGGGACAACCGCCATTTCTGGCGCGTCTCCAACGCCGAGCACCTGGAGCTCTCCGAGAACGTCGGCATGGTGAACCTGTCGCACTTCGCGATCTACGACGTCTCGGGCCGCGACGCGGAGCAGTTGATGGAGTATGTCTCCTCCTCCAAGGTCGCGGGCGACACACCGGTTGGCAAGGGCGTCTACACCAACTTCCTCGACTCGGCCGGCGGCGTGCAGGCGGACCTGACCGTCCTGCGCCTGGCCGAGGACCGCTTCCGCGTCATCGACGGCGGCGACGCCGGCAACCGGGACGCCACCTACCTGCGCCGCATGACGCAGGACAAGGAATGGTCGGTTTTTGTCGAGGACCGGACCGATCACTATGGCTGTATCGGCGTCTGGGGACCCAACGCCCGCGAGAACCTGAAGAAGCTGGCCGACGATCCGGCCGGCCTCGATCCGGAGAACTTCGCCTTCGGTGCCTGCAAGGACTTCACCCTGCGCGGCATTCCGGTGAAGGGCTTCCGCATTTCCTATGTCGGTGAGCAGGGCTGGGAGCTTCACTTCCCGCTCAGCTACGGCCTGGCGCTCTACGATATGTTCCTTGAGATCGGCATCACCCCGATCGGCGTCGAGACCTACGCCAACAGCCGCCGCCTGGAAAAGAGCCTGCGCCTGCAGAACGCGGACCTTTTGACCGACTACAACCTGGTCGAAGCCGGTCTCGCCCGTCCGAAGGTCAAGGCCGCCGACTTCCACGGCAAGGCCGCCTACCTGAAGCAGCGCGAACTCCCGCACCAGCCGGCGATGCTCTGCACGCTGACGGTGACGGACAATGTCGACAAGGACGGCGTGGCGCGCTTCATGATGGGCAACTGCCCGATCGTCGACCCCAAGACCAACGAGGTGCTGATCGATTCGCTCGGCCGGCGCTCCTTCACGACCAGCCTGGCCTACGGCCCCTCGGTCGGAAAGAACATCGCGCTGGGCTACCTGCCGCAGGACTACTGCGAGGAGGGCCGCAAGCTGGAGATCGAGTACTTCAATCAGAAGTTCCCGGTCCAGGTCGAGGCCGTCGGTATGAAGGCCCTCTACGACCCGGCCAACGAGCGGATGAAGTCGTAACCGGCGGTTACCCCACCCCCTCCCGAACCCTCCCCCATCAAGGGGGAGGGAGTGGTTGTGCGGCTCTCCCCGCAAGAGAGTTCCCTCCCCCCTTCGTGGGGGAGGGTTAGGGTGGGGGGCCCTTCTTGCCCTCCTCTCTCTCAAGGCCTATCGTCCGGCTCCGACCCTCAACAAGGACCTGTGCTGCTCTATGTCCGACCGCCTGACCGACCTGCTGAAGTCCCGCCCCTGGCTGCTGGCCGATGGAGCCACCGGCACCAACTTCTTCGCCATGGGCCTGCAGCACGGCGACGCGCCGGAGCTGTGGAACCTGGAGCGCCCGGACGACGTGGTGAAGCACTACCGCAGCTTCATCGACGCGGGCTCGGACATCGTCCTGACCAACACCTTCGGCGGCACCGCCAACCGGCTGAAGCTGCACAAGGCCGAGGACAGGGTCTTCGAGATCAACAAGGCCGCCGCCGAGCTGGCCCACCGCGCTGCGGATGAAGCCGGGCGCGAGGACGTCATCGTCGCCGGCTCCATGGGGCCGACCGGCGACCTCTTCGAGCCGCTGGGCCCGCTGACCATCGAGGCCGGCGCCAAGGCCTTTGAGGAACAGGCCAAGGGCCTGGCCGCCGGCGGCGCCGATGTCGCCTGGATAGAGACCATGTCCTCGGTCGACGAGGTGAAGGCCGCGGTCATGGGCGCCACGGCCGCCGGGCTGCCCTACGTGGTCACTCTCTCCTTCGACACCAACGGGCGCACCATGATGGGCGTGACCCCGGCGCAGCTCGCCCAACTGGCGCACGAGCTGCAGCCGCGCCCCCTCGCCTTCGGTGGTAACTGCGGCACCGGCGCCTCGGAGCTCATGGCCGCCCTCCTGAACCTGGAGAGCGCCAAGGCCGAGGGCGACGTGCTGGTCGCCAAGAGCAACTGCGGCATCCCGCAGTACGTCGACGGCGAGATCGAATACTCCGGCACGCCGGAGCTGATGGCCGACTACGCCCGCCTGGCGCTCGACGCCGGGGTGCGCATCATCGGCGGCTGCTGCGGCACCTCGCCGACCCATATCAAGGCCATGCGCGCGGCCCTGGAGAACCACGAGAAAGGTGAGGCGCCCGACATGGCCACCGTGGTCGCCAAGCTGGGCGAGATCTCCAAGGGCGCCGTGCAGCAACAAGGCGCCCCGCTGGGCGAGCTGCCCGCCGCCCCGGAAGGCCGGCGGCGCGGCGGACGCGCCGGGGGACGCCGGGCTCGGGCGGAAGGCTAGTCCCCATGACCGCCTCCCTGCCCGTCATCGACATGGCGCCGTTGTTCCGGCGCGACGAGGCGGCCGGGCGGGAAAGTGTCGCGCGGGAAATCGAGAGCGCCTGCCGGCGCTTCGGCTTCTTCTACGTCACCAGTCACGGCGTTACAGACGACATCCTGGCGCGGCTCGACACAGCGGCGCGCAAGTTCTTCGACCTCCCCGAAGAGGTGAAGCTGCGTATTCCCATGGCAAAGGGCGGGCGCGCCTGGCGCGGCTTCTTCCCGCTGGGCGGCGAGCTGACCTCCGGGCGGCCCGACGGCAAGGAAGGGCTCTACTTCGGCACGGAGCTGCCGGCGGACCACCCGCGCGTGAAGGCCGGCTGGCCGCTGCACGGCGCCAACCTCTGGCCGGAGGAGGTGCCGGAGCTGAAGCCCGCCGTCACCGACTACATGGCGGCGGCGGCGCGGGCGGCGCACCACCTGCTGGAGGGCGTGGCGCTCTCGCTCGGCCTGGAGGCCGATTACTTCGCGAAGCACTACACCGCCGATCCCACGGTACTGTTCCGCATCTTCCACTATCCGCCGACCCCGCCCGCCACCGACGGCGGCGAGAACTGGGGCGTCGGCGAGCACACCGACTATGGTCTGCTCACCCTGCTGGCGCAGGACCGCCACGGCGGCCTGCAGGTGAAGACCCCGGAGGGCTGGATCGCCGCCCCGCCCCTGCCCGGCACCCTGGTCTGCAACATCGGCGACATGCTCGACCGCCTCACCGGCGGCTGGTACCTCTCGACCCCGCACCGGGTGCGCAACGACAGCGGCGAGGAGCGCCTCTCCTTCCCCCTCTTCTTCGATCCCGACTTCGCCGCCGAGATGGTCCCCCTGCCGCCAGAGGCGGCGAAGGGTCAGGGCGCCAGCGTGCCGCGCTGGGACGACGCCGACCTGCAGGCCTTCACCGGCACCTACGGCGACTACCTGCTGAGCAAGGTGTCGAAAGTCTTTCCCGAACTGGGCGGGGACGTGCTGTAGGGCTGGCCACAAACCAAAACCGTCATGCTCGGACTTGATCCGAGCATCCATGTCGGTAGCGGGCCAGGTCGTACCATGGACCCTCGGGTCAAGCCCGAGGGTGACGTCCTGCGTTTCAGGCGCTTCTCTTCCCGGCCAGCGCGTCCAGCAGCGCTTCCAGTTCCAGGATGCTGTCCAGCACGTGGTGGGCGTGGGGGGCCAGGTCGTCGCGGCCGCCGGTGCCGGTGAGCACGCCGACCAGCAGGCCCGCCCCGGCGCTGCGGCCCATCTCCATGTCGTGGTGGCTGTCGCCGACCACGGCGACCGCATCGGGCGCGAGGCCCGTCGCCTCGCAGAAACCCGCCACCATGCCAGGGCCCGGCTTGGAGCCGTGGCCGCTGTCGAAGCCGGCGACGTAGGTGAAATGCTCGACGACACCGAAGGGCTCCAGGCTGGCGTAGGCGCTGTCCTCGCTGTCGTTGGTGGCGACGCCTAGGGCGAGGCCCCGGCCTTTCAGGGCTGCCAGCACCGCCTCCATGCCGGGCACGGCGACGGCGGTCGCGGCGCTGCTGGCCTCGAAGATCGCGGTGATGCGGTCTGTCAGATGGGCCGGGTCGGCGCCCAGCATCTCGGCCCAGGAGCCGGCGATGACGTCGTTGCTGGCGCTGACCAGCAGCGAGTTGGGCGCATGGGAGTCGGTCGCCGGGTCGTAGCCGCCGGCCTGCAGCAGACGCTCGGCCAGGGCCGCATCGCCGCCCGCCGCCTCCAGCGCCGCCAGCTTGTTCAGCGGCGCCCAGGTGGCGTCGTAGTCCAGCAGGGTGCCGTCCTTGTCGAAGAGGATGCCCTCTATTTTCACAGGCCGGTCTCCGGCGCTTTGTCGGCGACGCTGCTCTGGCGCAGGATGCCGGCGTAGATCTCCTCGTCGCCGCAGACGCCGACCAGCTTGCCGTCCTCCACCAGGGCCACCGGCTGGCCGGTCGCCTGGCGCAGCTCGATGGCGACGCGCATGGACATGTCGCAGGGCGCGGTGATCAGCGCCGTAGAGGGCAGCGCGGCGATGTCCATGCCCGGCTCGTAGGGCGTCAGGCGGCCGAGGTAGCCGTCCAGTGAGACCGACTCCGGGCTGCCGCTGCCGTTCAGCTTAACCCGCACACGACCGGCGCGGTCCAGCAGAACCTCGTCGTCCTCCCGCTTCAACTGCTCCAGCGGCGTCATGAGGGAGCCGCCGCGCAGCACGTTCAGCGGGTTCATGTGGGCGACGAACTCGGCCACGTATTCGTTGGCGGGCTCCAGCACGATGTGCTCCGGCGCGCCGTACTGCACGATGCGCCCGCCCTCCATGATGGCGATGTGGGTGCCCAGCTTCAGGGCCTCGTCCAGGTCGTGGCTGACGAAGATGATGGTCTTCTTCAGGCGCTGCTGCAGTTCCAGCAGCTCGTCCTGCAGGTGGTCGCGGATCAGCGGGTCGAGCGCCGAGAAGGGCTCGTCCATCAGCAGGATGTCCGCGTCGGTGGCGAAGGCGCGGGCCAGGCCGACACGCTGCTGCATGCCGCCGGAAAGCTCATGCGCGAACTTGTCCTTCCACTGGGAGAGGCCGACCAGCTCCAGCTTCTCCTCGACGATGGCCGCGCGCTCGGCCTTGTCCATGCCGCGCAGTTCCAGGCCCAGGCCGACGTTCTCCGCCACCGTGCGCCAGGGCAGCAGGGCGAACTGCTGAAACACCATGGCGACGCGGTTCATGCGCAGGTGGCGCAGAGTGCGGGCATCGCAGGAGGCAACGTCCACCAGGTTGTCGGTGTCGCGCACCAGGATCTTGCCGCGGGTCACCTTGTTGAGGCCGTTGACGGCGCGCAGCAGGGTCGACTTGCCGGAGCCGGAAAGCCCCATGAGGACACAGATCTCGCCTTCCTCGATGGTCAGCGAGGCCCCGGCCACGCCGATCACGTTGTCGGTCTTCGCCAGGATCTCGTCGCGCTCCGCGCCCTGGTCCAGCAGGGTCAGCGCCTTCTGCGGGTCCTTGCCGAAAATAATGTCGACGTTCTGGAAATCGACGACCTTCATTCCGCTTCCGGTCATCGCTCAGCGCTCCTTCTGGTTGAGGCCGCGCTGCTTGCAGATGCGGTCCAGCAGGATGGCGACGATGACGATGGCCAGCCCGGCCTCGAAACCGCGGGCGATGTTCACGGTATTGAGCGCGCGCACCACCGGCTTGCCCAGGCCGTCGGCGCCCACCAGGGCGGCGATAACCACCATGGAAAGCGACAGCATGATGCACTGGGTGAGGCCCGCCATAATCGTCGGTAGGGCGTGGGGCAACTCCACCTTCCACAGCAGCTGGCTCTTGGTGGCGCCGAAGGACTCCCCGGCCTCGTAGAGGTTCTTGGGCACCGAAGAGATGCCGAGGTAGGTGAGCCGGATCGGCGCCGGGATGGCGAAGATCACGGTGGAGATCAGGCCCGGCACCACGCCGAGGCCGAAGAGGATCAGCGTCGGGATCAGGTAGACGAAGGTGGGGATGGTCTGCATGAGGTCCAGCACCGGGCGGATGGCGGTGTAGAGCCAGGGCCGGTGCGCCGCGGCGATGCCGACGGGCACGCCGACAATCATGCAGGTCGCGGTGGCGAAGATCACCAGCGCCAGCGTCTCGATGGTCTCTTCCCAATAGCCGATGTTCACGATCAGCAGCAGCGACAGCACGATCCCGACCACCAGCCAGATCGAGCGGTGCAGCCAATAGGCGAAGGCACCGATGAGGGCGATCAGCAGCAGCCCCGGCACCGCCTGCAGGACATCGATCAGCCCCTCGATCAGGAAGCCCAGAACATCGGAGATGAAATTGAAGAACCAGGCGGCATGGTCATTCAGGAAATCGACGAAGTCGCTGATCCAGTTCCCGAGCGGAATCTTATAGTTCTCGATGAAGTCCATGACTGGGCCCCTTGTCCCCTAAGTCTCCCAGAAAGCGGAACGGCCAGGCCGCAGGGCCTGACCGTTCCAAGCTTACACGCTTAGCAGCCAAAGACTACAGGCCGAGATGGGCCTTCACCGCGGCCAGGCCGTCCTTGCCGTCGATGGTCTGGACGCCAGCCAGCCAGCCGTCCAGCACGCCCGGGTTGGCCTTCAGCCAGGCCGTCGCCGCGTCGTTCGGCTCCTGGCCGTCATCCAGGATCGCGCCCATGATGGCGCCTTCCATCGGCAGGCTGAACTTCAGGTTGCTCAACAGCTTGCCGACGTTGGGGCACTCAGCCGTGTAGCCCTTGCGCACGTTGGTGTAGACCGTGGCCCCGCCGTAGTTCGGGCCGAAGTAATCGTCGCCGCCCGAGAGGTAGACCAGGTCGAAGTTGTTGTTCATCGGGTGCGGCGCCCAGCCCAGGAAGACGATGTCTTCCTTGCGCTTCGCCGCGCGGGCGACCTGGGCCAGCATGCCCTGTTCGGAGGATTCGACCACCTCGAAGCCCTTCAGGCCGAAGGCGTCGCCGTCGATCATGTCGAGGATCAGGCGGTTGCCGTCGTTGCCCGGCTCGATGCCATAGATCTTGCCGTCCAGATCGTCCTTGAACTTGGCGATGTCGGCGAAGTCCTTGATGCCCTTGTCCGCCGTGTACTTCGGCACCGCCAGGGTGTACTTGGCGCCTTCCAGGTTCACGCCCAGCACCTCGACCGAGCCCTCGTCACGGTACTTGGCGAGGTCGCCTTCCATGGTCGGCATCCAGTTGCCGAGGAAGATGTCGATGTCGCCGTTCTTCAGGCTGGCGTAGGTCACCGGCACGGAAAGCACCTCCGCCTCGGGCTCGTAACCCAGGCCTTCCAGCACCACCGAGGTGGCCGCCGTGGTGGCGGTGATGTCGGTCCAGCCGACGTCGGCGAAGCTCACTTCCTTGCAGGCTGCCGGATCGGCCGCCTGGGCGCTGCCGATCACGGCGGCGAAGCTCAGCGCGGTGACGGCGGCGCCAAGGCTGCCTCTCGCGAAGATGGTCTTGGTCATGTAATGCCTCCTCTTTCCCCAATTTCCCTGTCTGTTCGACACCGCCGCGGCCTTGCGCCGGGCGGCCGGCCCGGCCTGCCGGTGAAAACCGCTGCCGGGCTCCATCATTGTCATAAACAGCTTCGATGGCTGCTATGGAACCGAAGGGGCGAGGTTATGTTTTTTTGATTGAACGTTCAATCAAAATAAAATACCTCTGTATCTCTAGGCTCGGCGCCCCAGGTGCGGAGTCCCCTTTTCTTGCGTTCACGGAGGCCGCGAAGACCCATGCCCAAGGTCGGAATGGAAGATCTGCGGCGGCGGCAGTTGATCGCGGCGACCATCACCTCGATCCACGAGCAGGGCTTCGCCAACGCGACCATCTCGCGCATCTCCAAGACCGCGGGGTTGTCGGGCGGCATCGTCGCCCACTACTTCGACGACAAGGCCGGCCTGCTGGCCGCCACCATGCGCTCGCTGGCGCAGGACCTGCTGGCGGAGACCCTGAAACGCCTGAGGGCCGCCGAGACGCCGGAAGAGCGCATCGAGGCCATCATCCAGGCCAACTTCTCGACCGGGCAGACCGAGCCGGAATCGGTCTCGGCCTGGCTCGCCTTCTGGTCGGAGGCGCGCACCTCCCCCGCCCTGTGGCGCATCCAGAAGATCAACGAACGGCGCCTGCTGAGCAACCTGCGCTATTCCTTCAAGCTCCTGCTCCCGAAGGACGAGGCGCACATCGCCGCCGCCGGCCTGGCGGCCATGATCGAGGGGCTGTGGCTGCGTTGCGCGCTGTCCAACGGCCCGCTCACCATCGACCAAGCGCGCCTCATCGCCCGCGACTACGTCGCGCGCATTCTGCAAAAGGACTGACGCACCCATCGTGACCCTGCCCGAACAACAGCTCTATATCCACGGCGGCTACCGCGCCGCGATCAGCGGCCAAAGCTTCGAGACCGTGAACCCGGCGACCGGCGAGGTGATCTGCCGCGTGCAGCAGGCCGAGGCCGAAGACGTCGAGGCCGCGGTCGCCTCGGCGCGCGAGGGCTTCGCCGTCTGGTCGGCCATGAGCGGCACCGCGCGCGGGCGCGTGCTGCACGAGGCCCAGCGTATCCTGCGCGCGCGCAACCGCGAGCTGGCGGAGCTGGAGGTGCTGGACGCCGGCAAGCCGATTCAGGAAGCCGAGGTGGTGGATGTGATCTCCGGCGCCGACTGCATCGAATACTACGCCGGCCTCGCCGCCAGCCTGCACGGCGAGCACACGGACCTGGGCGGCGACTTCTTCTATACCCGCCGCGAGCCGCTCGGCGTCTGCGCGGGCATCGGCGCCTGGAACTATCCGATTCAGATCGCCTGCTGGAAGTCGGCCCCGGCACTGGCCTGCGGCAACGCGATGATCTTCAAGCCGGCGGAGCTGACCCCGCTGACCGCGCTGAAGCTGGCCGAGATCTACACCGAGGCCGGCCTGCCCGACGGCGTCTTCAACGTGGTGCAGGGCTTCGCCGCCACCGGCCAGGCGCTGACCCGCCATCCCGGCATCGCCAAGGTGTCGCTGACCGGCGAGGTCGGCACCGGCAAGAAGGTCATGGCCGACGCGGCCCAGAGCCTGAAGCACGTGACCCTGGAGCTGGGCGGCAAGTCGCCGCTGCTGGTCTTCGACGACGCCGAGGTGGAGAACGCGGTGAACGGCGCCCTGCTCGCCAACTTCTATACCCAGGGCGAAATCTGCTCCAACGGCACCCGCGTCTTCGTGCAGGAAGGCATCTACGAGTCCTTCCTGAAGCGCCTGGTGGAGAAGACCAGGGCCCTGAAGATCGGCGACCCCATGGACCCGGCGACCCAGGTCGGCGCGCTCATCTCTGCCGAGCACTGCGAGAAGGTGCTGAACTACATCGACCTCGGCCGCTCCGAGGGCGCGGAGGTCGCCGTCGGCGGCGGCCGTCCCGACGATCCCGTTCTTGCCAAGGGAAACTTCGTGGAGCCGACCGTCTTCACCGCCTGCCACGACGACATGGCGGTGGTGCGCGAGGAGATCTTCGGCCCGGTCATGACCGTGCTGGCCTTCAAGGAGGAGGACGAGGCCGTCGCAAGGGCCAACGCCACGCCCTACGGCCTTGCCGCCGGCGTCTTCACCAGGGACCTGGCCCGCGGCCACCGCGTCGTCGCGCGGCTGGAGGCCGGCACCTGCTGGATCAACACCTACAACATCACGCCCATCGAAATGCCCTTCGGCGGCGTGAAGCTCTCCGGCATCGGCCGCGAGAACGGCCGCGCCGCCATCGAGCACTACACCCAGGTCAAAAGCGTCTACGTCGCCATGAACGGCGTCGACTCGCCCTACTAGAGTTCCGTCTGCCATGCCCGAGACCCAAAGCTTCGACTACGTCATCGTCGGCGCCGGCTCCGCCGGCTGCGTGCTGGCCAGCCGCCTGACCGAGGACGCCGACGTCTCCGTGCTGCTGCTGGAGGCCGGCGGTCGCGACAACTCGATCTTCATCCATATGCCCGCCGCGCTGGCCAAGCCGCTGGCCAACGACAAGTACAACTGGTTTTACAACTCGGAGCCGGAGCCGCACCTGAACAACCGGCGCATGTACTGCCCGCGCGGGCGGGTCATCGGCGGCTCCTCCTCCATCAACGGCATGGCCTACGTGCGCGGCCACGCCCGCGATTACGACCGCTGGGCGCAGGGCGGCCTTCAGGGCTGGGACTACAGCCACGTGCTGCCCTACTTCCGCAAGGCCGAGACCTACGAGCGCGGGCCCGACGACTACCGCGGCGGCGACGGCCCGCTGAACGTCTCCGCCGGTCCCTGCAAAAACCCCCTGTTCCAGGCCTGGATCGAGGCGGGCCGCCAGGCCGGCTATCCGGTCACCCAGGACATGAACGGCTTCCAGCAGGAAGGCTTCGCCCACATGGACATGACCGTCCACAAGGGCCGCCGCTGGAGCGCCGCCGTCGCCTACCTGAAGCCGGCCATGACCCGGCCCAACCTCACCGTCTGGACCCGCGCGCTGACGACGCGCGTGCTGATCGAGAACGGCCGCGCCGTCGGCGTGGAGCTGGCCAAGGGCCACGAGCGCGTGGAGGTGCGGGCCCAGCGCGAGGTGATCCTCTCCGGCGGCGCCATCAACTCGCCGCAGGTGCTGCTGCTCTCCGGCGTCGGGCCGGCCGACGAGCTGAAGGCGCTGGGTATCGACGTCCGGCACGACCTGCCGGGCGTCGGCAAGAACCTGCAGGACCACCTGGAGATCTACGTGCAGCACGCCTGCACCCAGCCGATCACCCTCTATTCGGCCCTGAAGCCCTGGAACCAGGCGAAGATCGGCTTCGACTGGCTGTTCTTCAAGAAGGGCATCGGCGCCTCCAGCCAGTTCGAGGCCGGCGGCTTCATTCGTTCCAGGGCCGGCGTCGAGCACCCGGACCTGCAGTACCACTTCCTGCCCATCGCCATGAATTACGACGGCACCAACCCTGCGGGCACCCACGGCTTCCAGGCCCACGTCGGCCCCATGCGCTCGCAAAGCCGCGGCGAGGTCACCCTGAAGTCGGCGGACCCGAAGGAAGCGCCGCGCATCCTCTTCAACTACATGAGCCAGGAAGCCGACCGCCAGGAGTTCCGCGCCTCGGTGCGCCTGACCCGCGAGGTCTTCGCCCAGAAGGCCTTCGATCCCTTCCGCGGGCCCGAGCTGGCGCCGGGCCCGGACGTGCAGAGCGACGAAGAGATCGACGCCTTCGTGCGCGAGCACGTGGAGAGCGCCTACCACCCGTCATGCTCCTGCAGGATGGGCAACGACACCATGGCGGTGGTCGACGGCGCGGGCAAGGTGCACGGTCTGGAGGCGCTGCGTGTCGTCGACGCCTCGGTCATGCCGTCGATCGTCAGCGGCAATTTGAACGCCCCGACGATCATGCTGGCGGAAAAACTGGCCGACACCATCCGCGGCCGCGAGCCCCTGCCCGCCTCCGAGGCCCCGGTGTGGATCGCCCCGCACTGGGATACGCAGCAGCGGTAGCTCAGGAGCTGATGACATGGGAAGCCATCTGCAGATGTTGAGGGCAGCCGCCGTCACCGAAGTAGTCGAGCTCCATGACTACATCCAGTTGGCCTTTTCGAACGACTACGGGCTCAGCATCTATAACGATTTTGCGATCAAGCCAGAGGGCCGCAGACTCCACGATCTGCAGTCCAAGACAGTCGACCGCATCGTAGAAGCTGAAGATGAAGTAGTATTGTGCTTCGGGGGTGACCTGGAACTCTCTGTTTGCCTCAGGGACGAATGTTGGCATGGTCCCGAAGCCATGCAACTCAATACCCCGACTGGACAGGTTGTCATCTGGAATTGACGGTTATTGTCTCTGTCATGCTCGGGCTTGACCCGAGCATCCATGGAAATCCTTGGTTGGGACCGTGCTGCGGAGAAATGGACCCTCGGGTCAAGCCCGAGGGTGACCTCGTTTTACTTTGAGGAGCATCCCCATGGCCTACGGCTTCAATCCCCCCGGCATCTGGGGGCCGCAGGGGCGTGCCTTTTCGCAAGGCGTCATCGCCGGCGAGGGCGTGACGCTCTACATCACCGGGCAGGTGGCCTGGGACGCGGACAGCAATGTCGTCGGCCCCGGCGATGTGGCCGCGCAGATGCACAAGTCCATCGAGAATACCCGCGTCATCCTGGAAGCGGCCGGCGGCACGCTGGAGGATATCGTCTCCATGACCATCTACTTCCTCGACCGCGCCCACCTGCCGGACATCCAGGACGTGCGGCGGCAACACTTCAAGACGCCCGGCGCGCCGGCCAGCATCCTCATCCAGGTCTCCGGCCTGGTCATCCCGGAACTGCTGGTAGAGATCGCGCCGGTGGCCCTCATCCCGCACAAGCGCTTCAAGCGGCCGGACCGGTGAGCCTCCGCCCGCCGGGCCGCTGAGCCCCCGCCCGCCGGACCGCTGAGCCCCCGCCCGCCGGGCCGGCGCGCCGCCGCCTCTGGCGGAAATCCCTTCCAAGGCTGAAACCCCAGCGGCGCGAACCGCGTAGTTAGTCCTATAAGCAACCAACAGAGGGGTTTCAGTCATGATCAAGAAAACAGCTTTGGCCGCCGCTTTCCTGGCTTTCACGGCCGCGCCGGCGCTGGCCGCCCACTGCCCCAAGGACGCCGCCGCCATTGAGGCGGCGCTGGCCAAGGCCACCAACCTGAGCGAGGCCCAGAAGGCCGAGATCACGGCGCTCAAGGAAGAGGGCATGGCCCAGCATAACGCCGGCGATCACCGCGCCTCCGAAGCCACCCTGGCCGAGGCCATGCGCATGATCCTGACGGAAATGTAAGCGCGCAGAGACGCAAACCCCGTCACCCCCTGCCTCTTTCTTGCGGGAGGCAGGCGCTTGGCCGCGGCGCCGAGCGCGTCGGGACGCGGCCGGGTGAGGGGGACGCGGCGCGACTGCGGTGCCTGGAAAGGGACCCCTAGTCCACGAAGGCCTTTTCGACCACGAAGTCGCCGGGCTTGGCGTTGGAGCCCTCCTCGAAGCCGAGGTCTTCGACGATCGACTTGGTGTCCTGCAGCATCGCCATGGAACCGCAGATCATCACGCGGTCTTCCTCGGGATTCAGCGGCGCGATGCCGAGATCGGCGAAGATGCGGCCGTTCTCGATAAGGTCGGTGATGCGGCCCTTGGTGGGAAAGTCCTCGCGGGTGGTGGTCGCGTAGTAGGTCAGCTTGCCACCGACCAGTTCGCCGACGAGCGGATCCTGCTCGACTGAGTCGACGAGCTGTCTGCCGTAGCCAAGGTCGACAACGTGGCGGCAGGTGTGGGTCAGAATGATCTGGTCGAACTTCTCGTAGGCGTCCGGCTCGCGGATCAGGCTGGCGAAGGGCGCGATGCCGGTGCCGGTCGACAGCATGTAGAGGCGCTTGCCGGGCTTCAACGCATCGAGCACCAGGGTGCCCGTGGGCTTCTTGCCCAGCAGGATGGTGTCGCCTTCCTTGATGTGCTGCAGCCGCGAGGTCAGCGGCCCGTCGGGCACCTTGATGGAGAAGAAGTCGAGGCCGTCGTCCCAGGACGGGCTGGCGATGGAGTAGGCGCGCAGCAGAGGCTTGCCCTCGCCCATGAGGCCCAGCATGACGAACTCGCCGGAGCGGAAGCGGAAGCTGGCCGGGCGGGTCAGGCGGAAGGAAAATAGCTCGTCCGTCCAGTGACGCACGTCGACCACCGTCTCCGCGGTGACTGTCTTCGGCAGAACGGGTGCTTCTACGCTGTTACCATCCGGGGTCATGAACCGCGCTCCTTCCACTCTTTGCCTTCGCCTGCGGCAAGTAGCAAAAAAAGCCCCTGCAGGGGCCAGGTTTCCCAGGGTCCCGCAGGCGCTCACCTTCACCGCCAACGCGGCTCGTAGGCCTATATAATGGTTGTATTCTCCAGGGCAAGAGGAAGATGGTGCGCTGCGGAAAAATGCCGCAGTTTGGTCTTTTTCCCGGCCCACCCGGCGACGGCTCGCCAGGGCCGCGGCGCTCGGCTACCTTGGCGGCTTTCCCAGCGCCATTCGCACCTTGGGGGCGGCCAATCGATGAGCGAGAATTTTTCCCTGCACGAGCGCCTGGCGGCGGACTGCGTCACCCTGGCCGACTGGCCGCTCTGCCGGGTACTGCTGATGAACGACGCCAGCTATCCCTGGCTGATCCTGGTGCCGCGCCGGCCGGGGCTCACCGAGTTCCACCAGGTCGACGCCGGCGACATGCCGCAGCTGGCCGACGAGATCTGCGACGCCTCGCGGGCGCTGGAGGCCGCCTTCCGGCCCGACAAGATCAACCTCGGCGCGCTGGGGAACATGGTGCCGCAGCTGCATATCCACGTCATCGCCCGCTTCAGGGACGACCCGGCCTGGCCCGGCCCGGTCTGGGGCGCCCAGCCGCCGGCGCCTTACGGGGCAGAGGCCCTGCAGGCGCGGCTTGAGGCCCTGACGGCCGCCTTCGGCGCGGCGTAAATTCCTGTCCGCGTCTTCCGCTCCGGCGATGTCTGTGGAACAATGCCCGAAAAAGAAATGTGAAAGCAGACAGGGTTCGTCACAGGGAGAAAGAGACAATGCGAGGGACTCTGAAGGCAGCGGCCAGCGGCGCGGCGCTGTTCCTGCTGCTCACCACACCGCTGGCGGTCCAGACCGCCCAAGCCCAGACTGACGAAGAAAAGCTCAAGAGCCTGCTCGAGGAGCTCGACACCCTGATCGACAAGGGCGAGGCCCAGAACCTGGCCGACCCCTGGTTCCTGCAGGACCTGCGCGCGCTCGCCGACCGCTACGGCCAGACCTGGCCCGTGGTGCTGCTCGATCACCGCTTTGATTCCAAAAGCTCGCAGCCCAAGGCGCCCTGGGAGATCCGCAAGGGCGAGATGAAGATGGACTGGTCACGCGGCCTGCGCTCGCGCGTCGAGGCCAAGTCCGGCCAGAACAAGAAGATGAGCGACGAAGAGCTGGTCGGCGAGATCGTCGGCGGCCTGCTGGGCAAGGCCCTGGGCGGCAAGAACTCGCAAGGCAGCCAGACGGTCGACCCCTCGACGCCGGCGCTGGCGATCGCCGAGCTGCCGGTCAGCAATGCCTTTCGGATGACGGCCCAGATCACCACCCGCGCCATGGCCGGCGACACCAACGGTGCCTTTGAGATGGGCGTCCTCCAGACCGGCAACTCCGGCTACCGCCTGGTGCTGACGCCCAAGGCGGACAGGAGCGCCGTGGTCACGCTCTACGCCGTCTCCCAACGCGGCACGGAACGGGTCGTCGAAAGCGCCGACTACAACACGGCCATCGTCGACGACCAGCCGCTGGAGTTCACCCTCGCCCGCCGCGCCGGCGGCCAGATGTCCGCCGCCATCGGCGAGCAGGAGTTGTTCTCGGCCAGCGACCGCAGCTTCAACGACGCCTTCACCTCCATCCTGCTCGCCAACCGCGGCGGCGACTACGCCGTCCGGCAACTGACCCTGCGCGGCACCAAATAAGCTGCGCCCCACCGGGTTCCGGCCAAGGCTGTTTCTGGTGGACTGAATCGCAAATGACTTGCATTCGCAATAACGGCCGGCCATCATGCGGCCCGGAAGTCGTCGAGATGCCGCGTCAAAAGGGAGGCCCCATGTTCATCGCCATGAACCGCTTCAAAGTGAAGCATGGCCAGGAGACCGCCTTCGAGGAGGTCTGGAAGAGCCGCGACACGCACCTGAACGAGGTGCCCGGGTTCCGCGCCTTCAGCCTGCTGAAGGGGCCGAAGCGCGACGACCATACGCTCTATTCCTCCCACACGGTCTGGGCCTCGCAGAGCGCCTTCGAGGCCTGGACCAAGTCGGAAGCCTTCCGCCTGGCGCACCGCAACGCCGGCGACAACAGCGGGCTCTACCTCTCCCATCCCGAATTCGAGGGTTTCGAGGTGGTCCAGGAACTGCTGCCGGAAACCGCCTGAGGCGCGGGATCCTACGCCAATAAAGAAATCCTTCACCGCTGGCGGCTAGATTAGGGCGGCACCCTTCCGAGAGTTCCGCCGCAATGGACAGCGCCCCCTGGCCCAGCATGGACGGCCGCCCCTCCCCCTATCGCCTGGAAGCGACCTGGGCCTGCTTCTTCCAGCGGCTCGGCTGGCGCGTCGACACCAGGCCCGCGGGACTGAACGGCTGGATCCCCAGCTTCGCCATCCGCGGCGAGGGCGTCACCACCCTGGCCGACGTCCGTCCAATGCGGGAACTCTCGCCCATCGTCGCCGCCAACATGCTGAGTGCCTCCCACTGGGAGCCGATCCACCCGCGCGATCCCCTTTCGCCCAAGGCGATCCGCCACAGCCTGCTGCTGCTCGGCGAGTCGCCTCTGGCGCCGCTGGAGGCCGCGCCCCGGCTGCACGGCAAGGACCGGGCCTCCCTCGGTTGGATCCACGACGGCGTCGACGCCATCGGCGTCTACGAGGGCGGCAGCAGCGACTGGCAGATCGCCTACCTGCTGGAACTGCCCGATGTCTCGCCGCGTCTCGGCTTCTCGGGACTTGCGGGCAACTGGATGGACCGCATCTCCGGCAGGCACTTCAACATGATGACCGACAAGGTCACCTGCCCCGCCCGCGCCGACATCGCCGCGCTGTGGCGCGACTGCGAGGCAGTGACAGCGGCCGCCTCTCCCGGCTAGGCCGGCAGCCCGCCGGGCGAAGCCTCAGGCGTTGCCGCCGATGTAGCCCTGGAGCTGCTCGATGGTGAATTTCTGCTCGTCGATGATGGTCTTCACCAGGTCGCCGATGGAGATGATGCCGACGAGCTTGCCCTCCTGCATGACCGGCAGGTGCCGGAAACGCTTCTCGGACATGATGGCCATGCACTGGTCCACCGTCTGCTGCGGCGTCACGAAGATGACGTCGGGAACCATGATGTCGCGGATCGGGGTGTTGGAGGAAGACCGCCCCTTCAGGATGACGTTCCGCGCGTAGTCCCGCTCGGTGAAGATGCCGACCGCTGCATCGTTCTCCGTCACGATCACGGCGCCGACGTTTTTGCTCGCCATCAGTTGGAGTGCCTTCAGCACGGTATCGTCCGGCCGGACGGTCAGGACGTCGTGCCCCTTGTTATCGAGCACCTGCTTTATCGTTGTCATGGCGCATTTCCCCGCAAGTCGCTGACCTGACTATACCCCCGCCCCCCTGCCGGATGCCCCACCCGGCAGAGGAAAACGCTAGCACGAACGGTCGCTGATCGGAAGAAGCGCTGATTCCCTCACCTGCGAGCGTAAAATGGGGCGCCGGCGGCTGCTCCACACCCTCATCGCGCGAAGTCTGCCTTAAAACCGCCGGCCGATCATTCGGTGTCCTCCCGGTAGTCCAGACAGGAAACACTCACCACCTTGTCATCGGCGGTCCATACGCCGAGCCCGAAGTCGTCGAAGTCGTACGCTGTCTGAACCTCGCCGTTCTCGTACTCCACCGTCGGCCCGATGTCGTCGGGCGGACAGCCCAGCAGCTTCTCCAGCTCGGCCAGCGTCAACCCCACCAGGTCAACTCCCTTGTAAATGACGCCCTTGTACCCGGTCACGCACACCAGCACCCCCTCCTCTACGGAGAGATAGTCATCGGAATGCGGCAGTGAAAACGTTTGCCATTCTTCCGGACCCGCTTCCGGATCCTCCTTGAACCGCGCAGCAAACCTGTCGACGTATTCGTCAATCTCCGTGCCGAAAACGAAAGGGCCGAGCGAAATGTTTGGGATCAACTCCCAGCCTTCGCGGTCCGGACTCTCCTTCCAGGCGCCGATCTCCTGCATGACGCGCTCAATGGTCGTCCAGACTGCGCGGCTTGTCTCCGTCTGCCATGCCTGCTCGAGAGCGGCGACAATGGGCTCCCGGTTCGTATCGTCGATAACGTCGGCAAAGCCGTTGGCGACGGAGCAGCGCGTCTGATAGCAATCTGCCTGCAAGAGCGTGATCGCTCTGTCCAGGTAGGCCGCCTCGCCGAGAATCGTCAGAGCGAAGCAGTAGGAACCCTGCTCGGCCGTCGATACCTGCGTCAGCCTGTCCTTCAGCAGCGGAATGACAGAAGAATCCCGGGCCGCCGCCAGAGCCCAAGCAGCAGACCGGCGGACCAGCTCGCTCTCGTCGTCCAGGAACGGCCTGATCCTGCCGGCGTCGTCGGTGGAGAGGTCATTCCGATAGCTAAGCTCGTCGAGACACTGGGCGCGCACGAGTTCGTCCGGGTCGTCGAGAGCCTCGAGCAAAAGGTCTGTCGTCTCCCGGGAGCGGTTGGCGCCAATGCGCTCGATTGCCTCGTAGCGGATCTCGGCTTCCTCGTCGCGGACGAGCGCGGCCAACTTCTGATAGTCGGCGTCTTTTCGCGGATCGAGCCACCCGACGAGCGCCAGTTTCTCTTTGAGGGACATGATTTCTCTCCCGCCCGGCGTCTCAAAACCGTCCGTCATAGCCCTGGCGGTCGATCATCGCGGCGATGACGGTGAAGGTCTCGGCGTTGAGAGCGTCATCCAGGGCCTCTTCCAGCTCGGCGCGGCTCGTCACCGTATGACCCAGGCCGCCGAAGGCGCGGCCGATGGCGGCGAAGTCGTGGCTGCCGAAGTCGACCCCGGCGTTGGCCATCTGGCGCTGGCGCTGCTTCAGTTCGATGAGCGCCAGGCTGGAATCGACGAAGACCACCACGACGACGCGCGAGGCGAGCTCCGCCGCCGTCGACAGCTCGCCCGCCACCATCAGCAGCCCGGCGTCGCCGGTGAAGGCGACCACCGGGCGCTCCGGCTCGGCGAGCTGCGCGCCGATCGCCAGCGGCAGGGCGCAGCCCATGGTGCAGAGCCCCGTCGACTGCAGCAGCGTGCGCGGCTCGTAGGTCCGCCACATCTGCGCCAGCAGGATGCGGTGGGCGCCGGTGTCGCAGGTCGCCACCGTCTCCTTGGGCAACACCCGGCGGCAGGTGTCGATGACGGCGGCCGGCCCCCAGGCCTCGTCGCGCGGGAAGGCCTCGGCGAGCGCGCCCTTCAGCACCTCGACCTCGCCCACCTCCCAGGTCGCCTGCGGCGCCGCGCCGTGGCCCAGCACGTCCAGGGCCTTGCCGCAATGGGCGACGAAGTTGATCCCCGCCTGGTGCACGTAATGGCGGTTGGGCTCGGCGGCGATGTCGATGACGTGCACCGCCTCCGGGTCCCAGGGTTCGCACCAGCCGGCGCGCATCTCGATGGGATCGTAGCCGAGGCAGAGGATGAGGTCGGCCTGCTGCACGAAGGGCAGCAGCAGGGCGTCGGCCTTGGGCGACAACCCCGCCGCGCCGAGGCAGAGCGGATGCTCTTCCGAGACGATGCCCTTGGCCTTGTAGGTGGTGACGAAGGGCAGGGAGAAGATCTCGCAGAAGGCGAGGATCGCCTCGCCGGCGTCGTCGGCCAGCGCATCGAGGCCGACGATCATCACCGGGCGCTTGGCGTCCTCCAGCCAGAGCCGCGCCCGGTCCAGGTCGTGCCCCGGCGCCGGGGCCGCGGGGGCGGCCGGCGGGCGGCGGCGCAGCAGTTCCGGCACCACCGTCTGCTCGGCCACGGCGATGGGCACGTCGATGTGCACCGGCCCGGCGCGGGGGTCGGTGGCGATGGCGACGGCCTTGTCGGCGACAATGTCGGCCCCCTCGGCGGTCAGGCGGAAGGAGGCCTTGGTTACGGGGCGGAGGACCTGCCGGTGGTCGAGGATCTGGTGGGTGTAGGTCAGGGCCGCGGTCTCGTCGACGCAGCCGGTCAGCACGATGAGCGGCACCCGATCCTGCTCGGCATTGGCGACGACGTTCACGCCGTTGACCACCCCCGGCCCCACGGTCGCCACCAGGATGCCCGGCGCGCCCGTGCGCTGCCACACCCCCTCGGCCATGAAGCCGGCGGCGTTCTCGTGCTTGGCCAGGATGAACTTGATGCCCGCCGCCTCAAGCGCGTCCACCAGGGTCAGCACCTCGCCGCCCGGAATGCCGAAGGCGTAGCGGCAGCCCGCTTCGTTGAGCCGCCGCGCCACCAGATCGGCGGCGCGCACCTTGCTGCCCGTCATAACTGTCTCCGATTCATCGCTCGGCCCCAACCAGCGCGGCGAGCTTAGCGCCCGCGCCTGTACCTTGTCTTGGATTCCGGCGGACGTCATGTAATCCGGACGCTATGCCGAAAAAAACTGGCCGTACCCCTAGTGAAGATGCCAATATTGAGTGCAAATTTCCAAGCTGACAACGAATGCTGAAGAAATATTCTTCGCTGGCAGCCTCCAGAGATAGTTCGTCGGGAGGAGCTGATGTCAATATCCGCGTTGCCGATTGTCACGACGGTATTTTCCTACTTCAGTCCCACCAAATCGCCTTACTATGCGGTGATTTCCTTCGGCACGGTCGGTCTGGTCCTGGCCCGCAATATCAACGAGACGAACTGGCTGATCATCTTCCTGCCGATCTATTTGACCCTGCTGGTGTCGACGGTCCTGTCATTGAGAAGCCGGCCTGAGTTCACCTCGGAGGAGTACAACAACCAACTGCGGTTCGCCCGCAGCTTCGGCATCTCCAGCGCCATTCTATGCCTCGCCTTCACCGGATTGCGCGTTGAGTCCTTCGACGACCAGGGGGAACTGGTGAACCGCTGGTTCTTCTGGTCCGGCTATCTTGTCTCCCTGCTGCAGATTGTCGTGTTCCTGCTCTACATCTTCATCTACCACAACTACGATGCGCGCCAGAGCGGCCGGAATTTCATTCAGATCAGCCTGGTGACCTCGTCTTTTTTGATCGGCGCAACCTACACGGTGACGGAGCGCTTTGATTCTGAGTCTACCCCCTTCCTGGCGACCCTCCTTGGCCTCTATGCCCTCTGGACCATCTGCATCGCCTACCTGACGCTCTACCTTGCGCAGAACTTCCAGCTCGTGGCGCCGGAAGACGCCACCCCCCAGCGCAGCCCGGCCGAGGAGACAGGCGTCCCCGCCACCGAGCCGGCGCCGCCGGAGTAGGTTCAACAAGGTGGAGCGGGGTTGGCGTCGCGCAGACCTCGCATTGCCCGCACCGTCTCTCCTCCCGTCACCCTCGGGCTTGACCCGAGGGTCCATTCCGCCGATGCGCGTCGGCTGATCCATGGATGCTCGGGTCAAGCCCGAGCATGACGACCGGGGAATCGGCAAAAGAGAACAAAACGGCATCATCGCCCTTCACCCGCCCCGGTCGCCGGTTTATCTTGGGCGCTGTGAGCCAGCCCGCCCTTCTGTCCGAGACCAACCTGGATGCCTTGCCGCCGATCTTCGCGGAATGGTTCCGGGCGCGCGGCTGGGCGCCGCATCCGCACCAGTTGGAGATGCTGCGCGCGGCCGAGGCCGGGGACTCGGCGCTGCTGATCGCGCCGACCGGCGGCGGCAAGACCCTGGCGGGCTTCCTGCCCTCCCTGGTCGATCTGGCCGCGCAGCCGCCTGAATCACGACAGGCCGGGCTGCACACCCTCTACATCTCGCCCTTGAAGGCCCTGGCGGTGGACATCCACCGCAACCTCACCCAGCCGATCGAGGAGATGGGCCTGGAGATCGCCTGCGAGACCCGCACCGGCGACACCCCGCAGTCCAAGCGCCAGCGTCAGCGCCGCCGTCCGCCGGGCATCCTCATGACCACGCCGGAGTCCCTGGCCCTGCTGCTCAGCTACTACGACGCGCCCCAGGTCTTCGCCGGGCTGAAATGCGTGGTGATCGACGAGCTGCACGCCTTCGCCGGGACCAAGCGCGGCGACCTGCTGGCTCTCGGCCTCGCCCGCCTGCAGAGCCTCTCCCCCGGCCTGCGCCGGGTCGGCCTCTCCGCCACGGTGCACGACCCGGACTGGCTGGCCGCTTGGCTGGCCCCGACCGCCGAACCATCCGGCGTGCGCCGGGTGATCGGCCGCGACGGCGCCGAGGCGGAGGTGGAGATCCTCACCACCAAGGAGTACCTGCCCTGGTCCGGCCACATGGCGGTCCACGCCCTGGAAGAGGTCTACCAGCGCATTCGCCGGGCGGGCACCACCCTGGTCTTCGTCAACACCCGCGCCCAGGCGGAGATCGTGTTCCAGGAGCTCTGGCACATGAACGAGGACGGCCTGCCCATCGCCCTGCACCACGGCAGCCTGGCGGTCGAGCAGCGCCGCAAGGTGGAGGCCGCCATGGCCGCGGGCAAGCTGCGCGCCGTGGTCGCCACCTCCTCCCTCGACCTCGGCATCGACTGGGCCGCCGTCGACCTGGTGGTGCAAGTCGGCGCGCCCAAGGGCTCGGCCCGGCTGCTGCAAAGGATCGGCCGCGCCAACCACCGGCTCGACCAGCCGAGCCGTGCCCTGCTGGTGCCCGCCAACCGCTTCGAGGTCCTGGAGTGCCGCGCCGCCCTGGAGGCCGTGCGCGCCCGCTCCCTGGACGGCGACCCGCCGCGGCCCGGCGGACTTGATGTACTGTCTCAACACATCCTCGGCACGGCCTGCGCCGGGCCCTTCGACGCCGAGCAGCTCTACCGGGAAGTCACCTCAGCATTCCCCTATAAGCCTTTGGATCGAAAGACTTTCGACCGCACGCTGGATTTCGTGGCGACAGGCGGCTACGCGCTTAAGAGCTATCAGCGCTACCGCCGCTTGAGCCTTGATAAGGAAGGCTTTTACCGGGTTACCAACAACGACCACGTGCACCGCTACCGCATGAACGTCGGCACCATTGTTGAGACGCCGCTCTTAAAGGTGCGTCTGAGGAACGGGCGTGTCTTGGGCGAGGTGGAGGAGCACTTCGTCAACGGCCTGCTGCCGGGCGACAGCTTCATCTTCGCCGGCCAGCTGCTGTGCTTCGAAGGCCTGCGCGAGAACACCGCGGTGGCGAGCCGCGCCGCCGGCGGCGATCCCAAGGTGCCCGCCTACGCCGGCGGCCGCCCGCCGCTCTCCACCCCCCCGGCCGAGCGGGGGGGCGGCATCCTGGCAGACCCGGAGGGCGGCCACGACCTGCCGCCGGCCGTCGGCGAGTGGCTGCGCATCCAGCGCTGGCGCTCCCAGCTTCCCCCCGCCGACGGCCTGCTGGTGGAATGCTTTCCGCGCGGCGAGAAGGAGTTCCTGGTCGCCTACTGCTTCGAGGGCAGGAACGCCCACCAGACCCTCGGCATGCTGCTGACCCGGCGCATGGAGCGGGCGGGGCTCTCCCCCCTGGGCTTCGTCGCCACCGACTACGTCATCGCCGTGTGGAGTCTGAAGCCGGCCGACGACATGGATGCCCTCTTCGACGAGGACATGCTGGGCGACGACCTGGAGGAATGGATGGCCGAGTCCTCCATGCTGCGGCGGACCTTCCGCAACGTGGCGGTCATCGCCGGCCTGATCGAGGCGCGCTCGCCCGGCCAGGAGAAGTCGGGCCGCCAGGTGACCTTCAACGCCGACCTGATCTACGACGTGCTGAGGAAGCACGAGCCCGACCACATCCTGCTGCAGGCGACCCAAGCCGACGCCGCGGGCGGGCTCACCGACATCGGCCGCCTGGCCGCCATGCTGAAGCGGGTGAAGGGCCGCATCCGCACCCGCCGCCTGGAAAAGATCTCGCCCCTGGCGGTGCCGGTGCTGCTGGAGATCGGCAAGGAGCAGGTCTACGGCGCGGGCCTGGACGAACTGCTGGACGAAGGCGCCCAGGCCCTCATCGACGAGGCCACCGGCGGCATGGAGATCGGCATCGGCCAGGCGGAGCTGCCCCTATGAGTGAAACCCTTCATAAGGCGGGCCGGCTGGTGGTCAACGGCGTCGAGCTGCAGGCCGATCTCTCCGGCGCGCTGATCTGGCCGGCCCGGCGTCTCGCCGTGGTCGCCGACCTGCACTTCGAGAAGAGCACCGCCTTCGCCGCGCGCGGCCAGTTCCTGCCGCCCTACGATACGGCGGCGACCCTGGACAAGCTGGAGGCGGTCATCACCCGCCACGAGGTCGAGCGCCTGATCTGCCTGGGCGACTCCTTCCACGACGGCGAGGCCGCCGGACGCCTCGACCCGGTCCAGGGCGAGCGCCTCAAGGGGCTGACCGCCCGGTTGGAGTGGACCTGGACCGCCGGCAACCACGATCCCGCGCCGCCGGCGGAACTGGGCGGCGGCATAGCTGAAGAAATCACCGAAGGCGCCCTCACCTTCCGCCACGAGGCGGACCCGGCCGCGCGCGGCGGCGAGGTCTCCGGCCACTTCCATCCCAAGGCGGCGGTCAGGGTGCGCGGCAAGCGGGTCTCCGCCCCCTGTTTCGTCACCGACGGCCGGCGGCTCATCCTGCCCGCCTTCGGCGCCTTCACCGGGGGCCTCAATGTCCTCGACCCGGCGATCTCGGGCCTCTTCCGCAAGGGCTTCCAGGCGACGCTGCTGGGCCGCAGCGGCCTCTTCGCCTTCCCCAGGCAGGCGTTGGTCTGAAGACGAGCACTATTGCCACGACCAGCTTCAACTCTATGGAACCACGCAATGTTTAAAGCCGACACGGTCTTTGTTGTAGGCGCTGGCGCAAGTAGCGAGGTGAAGTTACCGCTGGGCAGCCAATTGAAATCAAGAATAGCGGACGCGATCGACATCAAGTTTGGACGTGACCACCAAGAAACCGGCTCGCCCGAAATCATGGATGCGCTTCGCGTCCATGCAAACTTTGTCAGAAACACCACGCCTAGTTGGGTTGATGTAAACCACTATCTACATGCTGGTTGGCGCATTCGTGATGCAATGCCACAAGCATCCTCCATTGATACCTTTATCGACGCCCATAGCGGAAATGAAGCGATTGAGCTGTGCGGCAAGCTAGCAATTTCTCACACTATTCTGAACGCAGAGAAAGCAAGTTTGTTGTATGTCGACCAGAGGATGAGGAAGGATCATTTCGACTTTAAAAGCGTCGAGAAGACATGGCTATCGAGGTTCTTTCAAGCCCTCACCACTGGCTGCTCAAAGGATCAACTACCATCGATTTTTGACCAAGTTGCTTTCGTAACCTTCAACTACGACCGATGCATTGAACATTTTCTGTACCACTCTTTGCAGAATTTCTATGGCGTTGCGGCAGAAGAGGCAGCCGAGTTAGTCAACTCGCTAAGAATCTATCACCCTTACGGACAGGTAGGCCGCTTGCCATGGCAAAATGAACTCTCACCGGTCCCTTTCGGTGCTTCCTGCGGTGGGTCGGACCTCTTGACGATATCGTCTCAGATTAAGACGTTCACTGAGCAAGTCGATGATGAAGATTCTCTCGGAGCCGCCCACGAAGCAATCACCAAAGCCGACCAGGTCGCGTTTCTCGGATTCGCATTTCATGACCAAAACATGGAGCTTCTAAACCCAGGCACTGAAACGTCGGCCCGACGCATTCTCGCAACCGGAAAGGGGCTGTCAGGAACAGATTGCGACATGGTCCAGTCTGAACTAAAGCGGGCCTTCGAGAAAGCAGATGGCTCAGTACCGTTCATCCACGTGGGCCAAAACCTGACGTGTGTCGACTTATTTGACGAGTTTCTGCGGACGCTTCTGTCTGCTTAACAACCGCAGCGGCCTCTTCGCCTTCCCCAGGCAGGCGTTGGTCTGAAAAGCCGGAGGCAAAAAGAGGCGGCCGCCCGCGAAGGATTCGGGGCGGCCGCGGGAGGTCGCAGCGGCGGAGGGGGGAAAGGGAGCCGCCGCTGCGTCAGCAACACATCAAAGGCTCTTGCTCAGGTACTTATTGGGGAAGTACGACGGTGTCGATCACATGGATCACCCCGTTCGAGGTCTCGATGTCGGCCTTGACGACCTTGGCGTTATCGACGGAGACGCCGCCGTTCAGGGCGTTGATGCTGAGCTTGCTGCCCTGGACCGTGTCGGCCTTCACCTGCTTGTTCAGAAGGTCGGACGACATCACCTTGCCCGGCACCACGTGGTAGGTGAGCACCGCCACCAGCTGGTCCTTGTTCTCCGGCTTCAGCAGATTCTCGACCGTGCCGGCAGGCAGCTTCGCGAAGGCTTCGTCGGTCGGCGCGAAGACGGTGTAGGGCCCGTCGCCTTTCAGGGTGTCGACCAGACCGGCGGCCTTCACCGCGGCGACCAGGGTCTCGAACTGGCCGGCGGAAACGGCGGTATCGACAATGTCGGCAGCCTTGGCGGCGACGGCGGAAAGTGCCAGCGGCGCAGCCACGGCGGCAGCAAAGAGAGCGCGGGAAAGTGAGTTCATGACGGGATGCCTCCTAGGTCATGGGGTCTGTCGGACGCAGCGGAAGCAGCTGCAATGCCGCCTCGGCCGTCCGCTCGAACGCCGATCTATGGTCCGCAAGAACTCCGTCAAGCCATTGAGAGAAAAAAGAAAAATTTATCTGCTTCCGGTGATCGGACTTGCCGGGTGCTGCGTATAAACGTTCTAATGCGCTCGTTTTCTCCGCCGCTTCGCGGGCGCAGACCCGATTGAGGAAAGGCCACAGACCCGCGCCATGCCCGACGCTTCTCCCGTCATCGTCTGGTTCCGTCAGGATCTGCGCCTGGCCGACAATCCGGCGCTCGCCGCCGCGGTCGAGCGCGGCGCGCCGATCCTGCCGCTCTACATCCTCGATGACGATACCCCCGGCGCCTGGACACCGGGCGGCGCGGCGCGCTGGTGGCTGCATCACTCCCTTGCCGCCCTCGCCGCCGACCTGACAAAACTCGGCGCGCCGCTCTGCCTGCGCCGCGGCAAGGCCGCCGAGGTCGTGCCGGAGCTGGTGGCGGAGACCGGCGCCGGCGCGGTGTTCTGGAACCGCTGCTGCGAGCCCTACGCCGTCGCCCGCGACAAAGCCTTAAAGGCCGCCCTGACCGGACAGGGCCTCGAGGTCAGAAGCTTCAATGGCAACCTGTTGGTGGAACCCTGGGAGCTGACCACCGGCCAGGGACAGCCCTATAAGGTCTTCACGCCCTTCTGGAAGGCGCTGCTCGCCGCCGGCGCACCGCGCGCGGCGCGGGCGAAGCCGGAAAAGCTGCGCGGCCTCGACGGCCTCGATGGCGACAACTTGGATGATTGGAACCTGCTGCCGACCAAACCGGACTGGGCCGGCGGCCTCAAGCGCGCCTGGAAACCGGGCGAGGCCGGCGCCGTGGAACGGCTGGTGGAATTCCTCGAGGGCGCGGCCGGCGCCTACAAGGGCGAGCGCGACCGCCCGGACCTGCCCGGCACCTCCCGCCTCTCCCCGCACCTGCACTGGGGCGAAATCTCCCCGCGGCAGATCTGGCAGGCGACGCGCCACGCCGTCGACGCGGGCGAATTGCAGGACAGCGCCGCCATGGCCTTCCTGCGCCAACTCGGCTGGCGCGACTTCTCGCACAATCTGCTGTTTCACTGGCCGGACTTCCCCGAGCAGTCCTGGCGGCGCGAGTTCGACGCCTTTCCCTGGCGCGACGACGATGTCGCTTTTGAAGCCTGGTGCCGCGGGCGCACCGGTTATCCCATCGTCGATGCGGGCCTGCGCCAGCTCTGGGAAACCGGCTGGATGCACAACCGGGTGCGCATGATCACCGCCTCCTTCCTCATCAAGGACCTGCTGATCCCCTGGCAGCGCGGCGAGGCCTGGTTCTGGGACACCCTGGTGGACGCCGACCTGGCCAACAACGCGGCAGGCTGGCAGTGGGTCGCGGGCTGCGGCGCCGACGCCGCCCCCTACTTCCGCATCTTCAACCCCGTCACCCAGGGCGAGAAGTTCGATCCCAAAGGCGACTACATCCGCCACTGGGTTCCGGAGATATCAGAGCTGCCCGACAACCTGCTGCACAAGCCTTGGGAAGCTTCGGAAGAGGAACTGAAAAATGCCGGGATTACGCTCGGCGAAACCTACCCGCGGCCCATCGTCGACCACAAGGCCGCCCGCGCCCGCGCGCTGGCCGGCTACGAAGCGGTGAAGAAGGCGAACTAGCCTGCGTCCGGTTTGGACCAGCCGCCCCACAGCTCCGCCTCGCTCCAGCCCAGCGCGGTCCCACCCAGGGCCTCCAGGTCGCCGCACCGCGTCCCGGCATCCTGATCCAGGAAGAACTCGTCGAGCTGCGGCGGCGCGACCGAGGTGCCGGACAGCATGGCGTGCGCCTGCCCACGGTGGTGAATCTGGTGTTCGAAGAGGTGCAGCAGCACCCGGTCGCAACGCTCGAAGCGGTCGCCGTCCCGGCGGATCAGGCGCACCGTCGCGCCAAGCGCCACCTCGTCCAGCCCTTCGCAGAGCCTGATCAGCCTCCGGTCCACGGACTCCTGTTCGCGGCACAGGTCGGAGGCGGTCTTGCAGGGCACCTCGTCAATGAAGGCCGCCAGCCCCAGCGTGCCGCCCTCCAACGCATCGACGTAGTACCAGTCGACGACGAGGATGTGGTTGAGCGTGGCCAGCAGCGACGGGAAGAATCCCGTGCGCGGCGCCTCGAGCTCCGGCTGCGGCAGGCTGGCGCAGGCTCGAAGAAGGCGGTAGTTGGCCCAGGCGTTGTTGCGCGCCTGCGCCAGCAGATAGCTTTCGGGCTCCATGCCCCGAACGCTAGAGTCGCGGGCCCGGGATGTCGAGGGCGTAGGAGGTGAGCTGATCGGTGATGAAGTCGAAGGCCTCGTCCACCGAGTCGGTGCGGAAGAAGAGCTCCAGGTCCTCGGCGTTGATGGTGCCGTAGCGCTCCAGGGCTTCCAGGTTGACCACTTCGGACCAGTACTTGCTGCCGAAGAGCACCACGGGCATCTGCTTGCGGATCTTGCCGGTCTGCACCAACGTCAGCAGCTCGAAGAACTCGTCCAGGGTGCCGAAGCCGCCGGGCATCACCACGACGGCTTTCGCGAGGTAGGCGAACCAGAACTTGCGCATGAAGAAGTAGTGGAACTCGAAATTCAGCTCGCGGCTGATGTAGGGATTGTCGATCTGCTCCATGGGCAGGGAGATGTTGAGGCCGATGTTGAGGCCCCGCGCCTCCGAGGCGCCGCGGTTGGCCGCCTCCATGATACCCGGCCCGCCGCCGGAGCAGACCACGAAGCGACGGTCGTCATCGGCCAGGCTCTTCGACCATTCCGTCAGGCGCCGCGCCAACTCGCGGGTATCCTCGTAGTAGCGCGACATCTCCAGGTTTCGCTGCGCCACGGTCAGATCTTCGCCCTTGGAGCGCGCCTCTTCCAGGCGGCGTTCCGCCTCGTCGCGCGGCAGGATGCGCGCCGAACCGAAGAAGATGATGGTGTCGTCGATCTTGTAGTGCTTGAAGCGCGCGTTGGGCTCGACGTACTCGGAGAGGATGCGCAAGGAGCGCGCCGAAGCGCTCTCCAGGAAGTCCAGATTGCGGTAGGCCTTTTGCGGCTCGCCCCCTGCGGAGGTTTCCACGGGCTTGTCTTTATCACTGCGCTGCATCACTCGATACCTTGGGAGCTATACGTTCTGAAACCAGGCACTAGAGGGCTTATACCTGAAGTTTTGTTAACAATACCAATATCACCCGGCCAGCGGCGCCCGGGCGGCGACCTGACTGTGGCGCCGGGGCGCCGGGAGCGGAATGGGGAACGCCCCCGCCGGGGAGGTCTCGGCGGGGGCTCACTGGGTCACATTATCTTTGCTAAGGCGGGGCCCGGAGACGACGCCGGGAACCGCACATATTTAGTTCGTATACCTATAATCGTTTCGATGCAAGAGGCTGACTGCGCGAAGCGGAACTCCCCATTTTCGCCCCCGCTCACCTGCTGCTGACCGTCAGCTACTGATCTATCGTCCACTTGCGCATGAAGCTGCGGGCCAGGTCGCGCCAACCGATGTTGGTGGTGACGCCGTGGTTGGTGAGGCTGGTGACGAAGAGCCCGCTGTCGCTCCACAGCAGCACCCGCCCGCTACGGTCCGTCTCGGTCTTGCGGTCGAAATAGCGTGTGTTCTGAATCGCCCGCGCCTCGATGTAGCTGATGCAGACATCGCCTTCGTAGCGCACGGTCGTTGCCTGCAACTGGATCCAGACATGCGCCGCCCGCTGCACCGTGATGCCCTTCTCCGCCAAAGGCTGCTGGAAAGACTCCATGATCAGGTTCTCGTCAAAGCCGCAGGCGAGGCTTTGCTGGCTGAGTTGCGCGACGGACATCTGCACCACGTTGACGTTCGCCAGCGGCCCGCCGATCACCCGGGGGCGCGCCTGCGTGTCGGTCCCGCTCTGCGCCTGGGCCCCTGTCTCCACGCCGGAAATCAGCGCGGCCGACAACACTACGGCGGCGGCGAGACGGCTTAACGGCGGCATCATTGGGAATCTCCTTCGTGGTGTTTGCGTGCGACTGGCGCAGAGTACGCCATGTGACCGCTCCAGTTGAATTCAAAAAGGGGCTGCGGCCCCTTCATGCCCCAATGCACACCTTCATGCTAGGAATAGGCTCAGGGAACTGGCTAGTCTGCTGGCACAGCGTAATCGGGCCGATGAACTGGCGGCAACAGCTCTGCGACCCGATGTCATGGCCATGACACAGAAGGAGACGCACATGCCGAGCAACAAGAGGCAGGACCGGCCCCACGGCCGGGACCGCACCGCAGCCTCCGCAGGTACCATCGGGAAGGCCGTCTGCGCGACTGCGCTGCTGCTGCTGCTCCAGGCCTGCGCCGCTCCACCGCCGCCGCCTGAACCCGAGCCCGGCGGCGTCGCGCCTTCGGCGCCACCGCCGGCCGGTGCCCCCATCGCGCTGGACGGGCGCCTGCAGGTCGACGCGCAGGAGTACCCCTGGAGCGCCATCGGCCGCCTCAATGTCGCCGGGCGCACCTTCTGCAATGGCGTCCTTATCGGCCCGCAGCAGGTGCTGACCCAGGCCCGCTGCCTCTACGACGCGCGCAACGGGCGCTGGTACCGGCCGCTGGAACTGCACTTCATCGCGGCCTACCAGTCGGACAACTTCCTGGCCAACTCCCCGGTCGCCGCTTTCACCGCCGCCCCGGGCTTCAGCCCCACCGGCGGCACCAACCTGTCCAACCTGACCAACAACTGGGCCGTGGTCTCCCTGGAAAAGCCGATCGGCAGAACCACCGGCTGGCTGGGCGTGGAATGGGACAACAGCCGGCTTCAGGCGGCGGCCGACAGCGGCAAGGCGGCCTACCTGCGCGCCGGCTACCGCGCCGACTGGCCCCACGCCCTGAGCGTGCATTTCGGCTGCGGCGAGCAAGCGGGCGGCCTCGGCAACGTCTGCAGCGCAACGCCGACAGAGCTGGCCCTGCCCTCCTTCGTGCTGACCAGCGGCGAGCTTCGCGTGCTGGGCGACTACTACCTGCGTTCCGCCGCCCAGGGCAGCGCCTTCTCCCAGGCCGCCGCTGCGCCGATCAACGACAATCGCCTGGGCCGCGCCACCGCGCCGGCGACCGGCGGGCCGGTGCGGCAACAGCCCCAGGTCTCGGTTTCGCGCTTTCTGCAGGGCCTCGGCTATGACGTCGACGGCCGCGGCCTGGAGGGCGCCATCGCCGACTACCTGGCCGACCGGGGCCAGAGCGCAAGCGGCGGCGCCTCCATCGAACTGTTGACGTCCCTGGTGAATGCCGCGCAGCGCCAACCTTGATGAATGCCGCGCAGCGGCGAGACGATTCCCAAGCCTCGAAAAAAAAAGTGGGTGGGCCTGGGAGGGCCGCCCCCCGCGGTATCTCTGGGGGGAAAAGGGGGATGGAAGGAAGGAGAAG
>NZ_JACSDK010000008.1 GCF_014925385.1 Pelagibius marinus
GGCCGGGGCACCGGAGAACCTATTCCCAACCCGAAAAAAAAAAAGGGGGCGCCCGGGAGGGGGCCCCCCCTCGAGTTATCTCTGGAGGAAAATGCAGCTTGGAAGCAAGAAGAAGCCTTGAACCAAGCGGCGGGACCAGACATTGCTGCCGGCCCCATCAGCCGTAGCTGACCTCTGATACCTGCCCCGCGCGGTGCGCCGCCCGGGACCGGATGACTTCGATACGCCGGGAACCCGAAGGTTCCCGGCGCAACACTTCAAGCCCGGCTTACTGCCAGCGCTTGATGATTTCCTCATAGGCGATGGTCTCGCCCTTGGGCTTCTCGTTGGCAAGCTTGGCCTTCGGGCCGTTTGCCTTGCCGAGCCAGGCCGAGGCGTCCTGCTCCTCGTTGAGGCGCGGGCCGCAACCACCGTAGACGTTGGCCGCCTTGTCGGCCGCCTCCATACGGGACATGACCTGATCCATCTCGCCGGCGAGACGGTCCATGGCCTCCTGCGGGGTGAAGGCGCCGGAGTTCACGTCACCGATCTGCTGCCACCAAAGCTGGGCCAGCTTGGGATAGTCGGGCACGTTAACGCCGGTCGGCGACCACAGCACGCGGTCCGGCGAGCGGTAGAACTCGACAAGGCCGCCGAGGTTCGGCGCACGCTCGGTGAAGCTCGCATGCCGCACCGAAGAGTCGCGGATGAAGGTCAGGCCGACGTGGCTCTTCTTCACGTCCACCGTCTTGGAGACCACGAACTGGGCATAGAGCCAGGCCGCCTTGGCGCGGTCCGTCGGGGTCGACTTCAGGATGGTCCAGGAACCGGCGTCCTGATAGCCGAGCTTCTGGCCCTCTTCCCAATAGGGACCGTGCGGGCTCGGCGCCATACGCCACAGCGGCTTGCCCGCGTCATCGACCGTGTTGTTGCCTTCCGACTTCGGCGCCACCATGGAAGCGGTGAAGGCCGTGTACCAGAAGATCTGCTGGGCCACGTTGCCCTGGCTCAGCGCCGGCAGCGACTGATAGAAGTCGTAGCTGGCCGCACCCGGAGGCGCGTACTGGCGCAGCCACTCGTCCCACTTGCGGATGGCATAGACGGCCGCCGGGCCGTTGGTGCCGCCGCCGCGGGTGACGGAAGCGCCCTGCGGATTGCAGGAGCCTTCCTCCATGCGGATGCCCCACTCGTCGATCGGCACGCCGTTCGGCAGGCCCTTGGAGCCGGCGCCGGCCATGGAAAGCCAGGCGTCGGTCATGCGCCAGCCGAGGTCAGGCGCACGCTTGCCGTAGTCCATGTGGCCGTAGACGCGCACACCGTCAATTTCCTTCACGTGAACGCTGAAGAACTCGGCGATGTCCTCATAGGCCGACCAGTTGACCGGCACGCCCAGATCGTAGCCGTAGATCTCCTTGAACTTGGCCTGCAGGTCTTCGCGGTCGAACCAGTCCTTGCGGAACCAGTAGAGGTTCGCGAACTGCTGGTCGGGCAGCTGATAGAGCTTACCGTCCGGACCGGTGGTGAAGGACTTGCCCATGAAGTCGTCGATGTCGAGACCTGGGTTGGTAACGTCCTTGCCCTCGCCGGCCATCCAGTCGGAGAGGTTGACCGCGAGCTGCAGCCGCGAGTGCGTGCCGATCAGGTCGGAGTCATTGATGTAGGCGTCGTAGAGGTTGCGCTGCGTCTGCATCTGCGTCTGCACCGCCTGCACCACCTCGCCTTCACCGAGAAGCTGGTGGTTCACCTTGATTCCGGTGATCTCCTCGAAGGCCTTGGTCAGAACCTCTGACTCATAGGTGTGCGTCGGGATCGTCTCCGACAGCACGTTGATCTCCATGCCCTGGAAAGGTTCGGCGGCCTTGACGAACCATTCCATCTCGGCCATCTGCTCCTGCTTGGAGAGCACCGAGGGCTGGAACTCGTTGTCCACCCATTTCTCAGCGGCCGCCATGTCGGCCTTGGCGGCGCCTGCACTTGCCACCATGGCAAGAACCATCGCCGTTGTTAGTAGATACCTTCGCATGCGATATCCTCCCTTGCGTTTTTGTTGACGACACTCAAATGCGGCACGTTGCGCCGCACCTACCGGTAACCACTAGACGTAACGAAATACCAAAGCCGCGTAGATCGCGGACAGGACCAGCGCCCACCACAGCGGCCAGGGAACCAGGGCCAGCCAGGCGAGATGGATGTAAGCGCTGCCGAGCAGCGAAATGAAAAGCCTGTCGCCCCGCGTAGTATCCAGGCCCAGCACGCCGTGGCGCGGCGCGCCGCCCGGGCGCTGCAGTTCCCTAAGGGTCATCGCGACCAGCAGCAGGGCGATAACGCCGAAGAACAGCCCCGTCTGCCAGGTCCAGGCCATCCATGATAGGCCCATGATCAAACCCTCCCCATCGCGAAGCCCTTCGCGATGTAGTTGCGTACGAAGTAGATGACGATGGCCCCCGGGACGATGGTCAGCACCCCGGCGGCGGCCAGCAGGCCCAGCTCGTAGCCCGAGGTGCTGGCGGTACGCGTCATCACCGCGGCGATGGGCTTGGCCTCCACCGAGGTAAGCGTCTTGGCCAGCAACAGCTCGACCCAGGAGAACATGAAACAGAAGAAGGCGGTCACGCCGATGCCGCTGCCGATCAGCGGCATGAAGATCTTCGTGAAGAAGCGCGGGAAGGAATAACCGTCCAGGTAGGCCGTTTCGTCGATCTCGCGCGGCACGCCGGAGATGAAGCCCTCCAGGATCCACACCGCCAGCGGAATGTTGAAGAGGCAGTGCGACAGCGCCACGGCCAGGTGGGTATCGAACAGCCCCATGGCCGAATAGAGCTGCAGGAAGGGCAGCGCGAAGACCGCCGGCGGCGCCATGCGGTTGGTCAGCAGCCAGAAGAAGAGATGCTTGTCGCCCAGGAAGCGGTAGCGCGAGAAGGCGTAGGCCGCCGGCAGGGCGAAGGAAACCGAGATCACCGTGTTCAGGACGACGTAGATGATCGAGTTCACGTAGCCCATGTACCACGTAGGGTCGGTCAGGATCTTCACGTAGCTGTCGACCGTAAAGTCGGCGGGGAACCAGGAGAAGCCGCCCAGAATCTCGTTGGTGGTCTTAAACGACATGTTCAGCAGCCAATAGACCGGCAGCATCAGGAAGAGGATGTAGAGCGTCGGCACAAGCCAGCGGCGATGCTTCATTTCTTCTCTCCCTGGGTGATGAGCGTGTAGAAGAGCCAGCAGACCAGCAGGGTCATGAGGAAGTAGATGATGCTCATGGCCGCCGCGACGCCCAGGTTGAACTCGCCCAGCGCGGCCTTGACCAGGTCGATGGACAGCACCGTGGTCGCGTTGCCGGGACCGCCACCGGTCAGCACGAAGGGCTCGGTGTAGATCATGAAACTGTCCATAAAGCGCAGCAGGATGGCGATGGTCAGCACGTGCTTCATCTTCGGCAGCTGGATGTAGCGGAAGACGGCCCAGCGCGAAGCGCCGTCGATCTGCGCCGCACGGTAGTAGTTGTCGTCGATCGAGCGCAGCCCGGCGTAGGCCAGCAACACCACCAGCGAGGTCCAGTGCCAGACGTCCATCAGGATGACGGTGAACCAGGCGGAAACCGGCTGCTGGGTGTAGTCGAAGGGAATGCCGAGCCAGTTGAGGCCGTAGCCCAGGAGGCCGATGTCGGGCAGCGCGTAGATGTTCCACATGGCGCCGACTACGTTCCAGGGAATCAGCAGCGGCAGGGCCATGAGAACCAGGCAGACCGACGACCAGAAACCGCGGCGCGGCATGGTCAGCGCGATACCGACGCCCAGGGGCACTTCGATCACCAGGATGGTGAAGGTGAAGAAGAACTGGCGCAGCAGCGAATCGTGGAAACGTTCGGAAGCCAGCACCTCGCTGAACCAGCGCGTGCCCTCGAAGAAGAAGAGGTTGTTGCCGAAAGTGTCCTGAACCGAATAGTTCACCACCGTCATCAGCGGCACGATGGCGTTCAGCGCCACGATGAACAGCACCGGCAGCACCATGAACCATGCCTTGTTGTTGAGGGTCTTCTGCATGGCTCAGTTGCCCCCTTGCGCCTGGACCCGCACCAAGTGCGAGTCCTGGTAGATGTTGATCCGGGCCGGGTCGACGAGGGCGCTGGCGCCCTCCGGCACCTCTCTGCCCTCCGGCAGCACGGCGTCGAAGCGCTGCCCCTCCAGCAGGGCGCGCACGATCTTGAAGCGGCCGATGTCCTCGACCCGCGTGATGGTGATCGGCAGCCCCTGCCCCGCCGGCGCCAGGCGCACGAACTCGGGACGGATACCGACCTCGGTACGGCCGTCGAGCTGCGGATAGCTGCACCCAAGTTCTACTTCTCTGGCCCCGAGACGCAGCTTGTTGCCCGCCACTTGGCAGGACAGCACATTCATGCCCGGCGAGCCGATGAAGTAACCGACGAAGGTATGCGCCGGTTGATCGAAGAGCTCCTCCGGCGTGCCGATCTGCACCACCTCGCCCTCGTACATCACCACCACCTTGTCGGCGAAGGTCAGCGCCTCGGTCTGGTCGTGGGTTACGTAGATCATGGTGTGGCCGAAGCGGCGGTGCAGCTCCTTCAGCTTGGTGCGCAGTTGCCACTTCATGTGCGGGTCGATGACCGTCAGCGGCTCGTCGAAAAGGATAGCGTTAACGTCGTAGCGCACCAGACCGCGGCCAAGGGAGATCTTCTGCTTCTCGTCGGCCGTCAGGTTCTGCGCCTTGCGGTTCGCCTTGCCGGCGAGGTCCAGCATCTCCAGAGCCTCGGCCACGCGCTTCGCGATTTCGTCCTTCGCTACGTGGCGGTTGGCCAGCGGGAAGGCCAGGTTCTCGGCCACCGTCATGGTGTCGTAGACCACCGGGAACTGGAACACCTGGGCGATGTTGCGCTGCTCCGGCGCCAGGTGGGTGATGTCGTCCTGATCGAAGAGGATGCTGCCGCGCGAGGGCACCAGCAGGCCGGAGATGATGTTCAGCAGCGTGGTCTTGCCGCAGCCCGAGGGTCCCAGCAGCGCGTAGGCTCCGCCGTCCTCCCAGACGTGATCGATCTCCTTCAGGGCGAAGTCGGCCTCACCCTTCGGGTTGGGGAGGTAGGAGTGCGCCAGCTTGTCGAGGGTGATCTGTGCCATGACTCAAGCCCCCATCGCGTTTCGGGGCGGCGCGACATAGCTGCTCGGCGCCGCCACCAACCGCTCATCCTCGTCGAACACCAGAAAGCCCGCCGGATCGAGATAGACCGGAACGCGGTCGCCGATCTCCACCCGGTGGACGCCGTGGGTCAGCGCCACCCAGCGCAGACCGTCGTGCTCCACATGGATGAAGCTCTCCGAGCCGGTGATCTCCGTGGTCGAGACCGAGGCCTCCACCTGGATCGCTGCGCCCGCGGGCGGACGCAGCAGCAGGTGGTGGGGCCGGATCGCGACCTTGTAGGTCCCATCGGGCAGGCCCCCGGTCTCGGCGGGTGCGGCAATCGACTTGCCGTCGTAGCTCAGTTGGCTGCCGCGCTTTTCCATAGGCACCACGTTCAGCGGCGGATCGGAGAAGGTCTGGGCCGTGATCAGATCCGCCGGGCGGCTGTAGACATCGATTGTCGCGCCGAACTGCGTCACCCGTCCCTCGGAAAGGGTCGCCGTCTTGCCGCCCAGCAGCAGCGCCTCGTGCGGCTCGGTCGTGGCGTAGACGAAGATGGCGCCGCTCTCCCCGAAGAGCCGCGGCAGCTCGACGCGCAGTTCCTCGCGCAGCTTGTAGTCCAGGTTGGCCAGGGGTTCGTCCAGCAGCACCAGGCCGGCGTCCTTCACCAGGGCGCGGGCGATGGCGGTGCGCTGCTGCTGGCCGCCGGATAGATGCAGCGGCGTGCGATCCAGGAAAGGCGTCAGCTTCAGGAGCTCAGCGGCGGCGCGCACCTTCTTGTCGATGGTGCCCTTGTCCCTGCCCGACACCCGCATCGGCGAGGCGATGTTCTCGTAGACGCTCAAGGTCGGGTAGTTGATGAACTGCTGATAGACCATCGCGACCTGTCGCTTCTGCACCGGCATGCCGACGACGCTCTTGCCGTCGACCAGGATATCCCCCGTGGTCGGCCGGTCGAGCCCGGCCATGAGGCGCATCATCGAGGTTTTGCCCGACAGCGTCGGGCCCAGCAGCACGTTCAGCGAGCCCTTCTCCAGGGTCAGGCTGACGTCGCGGATGTGCTCTTCCACGCCGACGCTCTTGCTGACATTGCGAAGCTCCAGCGTCATCAGGCCGTCTCCTGCCGTTCCGCGGGGCCGCCTTGCCGGTCGAGCCAGGCCGTGAGGTTCTTCTTGGTGTCTTCGGAGACGTGCAGTCCCAGCTTCGAGCGCCGCCACAGCAGATCGTCGGCGGTCTCGACCCATTCGTTGTGCATCAGGTAAGTCAACTCCGCCGCGTAGAGTCCATCGCCCAGGTCCTCGCCCAGTCCCGCCATGCCGGTGGCGCCGCCGAGCAGCCGCTCCGTGCGCGTGCCGTAGCTGCGCAGGTAGCGGTGCGCCAGGTGCTCCGGCAGCCAGGCGTGGTTCTCGCGGAAACGTTTGTAGTAAGCCTCGAAGTCGGCGCCGGGAATGTCGCCGCCCGGCAGCGATATCTCGGCGGTCCAGGGCGCGCCGAGCGGGCCCAGCACCTCCTCCAGCTTGGCCAGGGCGTGCTCGGCCAGCTTGCGGAAGGTGGTGATCTTGCCGCCAAAGACGCTCAACAGCGGGGCGCGGCCGGCCCCATGTTCCATCTCCAGCACGTAGTCGCGCGTTGCCGAGGAGGCGCTCTTTGCGTCGTCGTCGTAGAGCGGGCGCACGCCGGAGTAGGTCCAGACCACGTCGGCGGGGGCGATCTTGCGCTTGAAGTAGACGTTCACCGCGTCACAGAGATAGGCGACTTCAGCCTCGGAAATCCTCACCTGGCCGGGGTCGCCCTCGAAGTCCACGTCGGTGGTGCCGATCAGGGTGAAGTCGCCCTCGTAGGGAATGGCGAAAACGATGCGCCCGTCCGGGTTCTGGAAGATGTAAGGGAAGTCGTGGTCGAAGAGCTTCGGCACCACGATGTGCGAGCCCTTCACCAGGCGCAGCGACTGCGCCTTGTTGAGGCCGGCACGCTGTTCGATGAACTCGGCGGTCCAGGGGCCCGCGGCGTTCACCAGGGCACGGGCCGTGACCTCGCGCTCGTGGCCGTTGTGCAGGTCGCGCAGCAGCACGCGCCAGCGCTCGCCCTCGCGGCGCGCCGAGACGCACTCGACCCGGGTCAGCACCTCGGCGCCGCGCTCGCGCGCGTCCATGGCGTTCAACACCACCAGGCGCGAATCCTGAACCCAGCAGTCGGAATAGACGAAGGCCTTGCGCAGATCCGCCTCCAGCGGCTCGCCCGCCGGATGCTGGCGCAGGTCGACGCCCTCGGAGGCCGGCAGCAGCCTGCGCCCGCCCAGATGGTCGTAGAGGAAGAGGCCGAGACGGATCATCCAGGCCGGCCGCAGCCCCTTGTTGTGAGGCAGCACGAAGCGCAGCGGCCAGATGATGTGCGGCGCGGCGCGCAGCAGCACCTCGCGCTCGATCAGCGCCTCGCGCACCAGACGGAATTCATAGTATTCGAGGTAGCGCAGGCCGCCGTGGATCAGCTTGGTGCTGGCCGAGGAGGTGGCGCTGGCCAGGTCGCTCTTTTCGCAAAGCAACACCGAGAGCCCGCGGCCGGCCGCATCGCGGGCGATTCCGGCACCATTGATGCCGCCGCCAACCACGACGATGTCCAGAACATCGGCCATGTCCGAGTGCCTGCCTCCCCAATCTTCGCCCGGTTTCCGGGTCGTTCCGGCCTACTCCCAGGCCGATCCGGCCCAGGGGCCGGGTGTCTCATTGAGCGGGAAGCATAGAATGGCCCCGCGCGGTTTCGCAATCGGAAATTTTCGTTTATGAACATTTTCGAACAGAACGTTGGAATCTGAAGTCTTTTCGCACTGAAAATTGGCGGCATACCGGCAATCCCGGTCGCAGCCAGCGTCAGAAAATGAAAAATTTCGAAGATTCCAACCGGGTGCGGCGGCTGCCCGGGCGCCCTCGCGCCGCCCCTTCAGACCGCGGGGGCGATGTGCAGCTCCACCTCGGCGGCGGCAAGGATGTCCATCATCGGCTGGGCCGGTGCGCGGTCGGTGAAGATGGCGTCGAGCTGATCGATATGCCCCAGGCGCACCATGGCGTTGCGCCCGAACTTCGTGTGGTCGGTGGCCAGGAAGACCCGGCGCGCGTTCTTGATGATGGCCTGAGCGGCCCGGACCTCGCGGTAGTCGAAGTCCAGCAGGGTGCCGTCGTCGTCGATGCCGGAAATGCCGATGATGCCGAAGTCGACCTTGAACTGCTGGATGGTGTCGATGCTGGCTTCGCCGACGATGCCGCGGTCGCGGCTGCGCACGACGCCGCCGGTGACGATGACCTCGAAATCCGGCTTACCGCCCAAGATATTGGCAACATTGAGATTATTGGTGATCACGCGGAGCCCGCGATGGTCGACCAGGGCCTTGGCCACCTCCTCCGTCGTGGTGCCGATGTTGATGAAGAGGGAAGCGTTGTCCGGGATCTCGGCGGCCAGGATGTGGGCGATGCGCTCCTTCTCCCCCTGATGCAGCACCTGGCGGGTCTGGTAGGCCAGGTTCTCGACGCTGGAGGGCAGGCCGGCGCCGCCGTGGTAGCGCCGCAGGAAGCCCTGGGTGCACAGTTGGTTGATGTCGCGCCGGATGGTCTGCGGAGTGACGTTGAAATGCTCCGCCAGGGCCTCGATGGCGACAAAGCCGCGCTCGCGCACCAGGGCGATGATCTGCTCCTGGCGCTGGTTCAGGTCGCTGCGGCCCTCGCCGCCGCTGTCCTGAGCCTCGGCGGGCCGGGGAAATGCTGGCATCTCTGTCCTCCGATGGGCGGGGAGTATAGGAAAAACCGGCTATTTTCGGAACCGAAAATTCCGAAACCCGACGCTTCGCCCGCAAGGGGCTGATTTGGCAGTTGATTTCAGGGGCTGAAAAGCACGCGCGCCAGCCTATATAGAAAAGGCGCTCCGGCGTAGTATCCCCCAAAAACCAGCACCGACCCCTGCGCGGGCCGGGCCGATGATAGGATCTGGACATGGCAGAGGTCATTCCCCTCGCCCCGAAGCAACCGGAGACCCTGGTTCCGGGCGACTACAGCATGTCCATCGAGCCCGCCGGCAAGCGGGTGAAGGTGGTGTTCAACGGCCAGGTCATCGCCGACAGCCGCCGCGCCCTGGTGCTGAAGGAAACGCGGCTGCCGCCGGTCTACTACCTGCCGCGCGAAGACGTCTCCATGGACTTCCTGCAGCCCACGGACCATCACACCTACTGCCCCTTCAAGGGCACCGCCAACTACTGGTCGGTGGTGGTGGGCGACAAGGCGGCGGACAACGCGGCCTGGAGCTATGAGGACCCGATCGAGGACGGCCTCGGCGTGCGCGGCTACGTCGCCTTCTACTGGAACAAGGTCGATGCCTGGTTCGAGGGCAGCCCGCAGGTCGAAATCGACGCCACGGAGAGCGGGATCGAGTCCGGCAACCCGCTGGCCGGCTGGCTGCTGCGCGAAGCCTGGGAGGCGACCTCCTCGGCCGAGCTGGTCGACCGCTTCGCCCGCCAGCTCGTCGAGGCCGGCTTCGTCATCTCGCGCCTTTCCGTCATCATTCCCACCCTGCATCCGCAGCTCGCCAGCAACGCCTTCGTCTGGCGCCAGGGGCAGAGCGTGGTCGACGAGCGTGACCTGCCGCACTACGGCCTGAAGTCGGAGGCCTACCTGAAGAGTCCCATCATCCGCATCTTCGATGGCGAAGGCGGCATCCGGCGGCGCCTGGAAGGCCCCAATCCGCCGCGGGACTTCCCGATCCTGGACGACCTGCTGGAAGAGGGCGCGACCGACTACGTCGCCATGCCCATGCACTTCTCCAACGGCAAGATCAACGTGCTGTCCCTGGCCAGCGACCGCCCGGGCGGCTTCACCACCCGCGAGTTGGGCTACATCTACGAAGCCCTGCCGATCCTCAGCCGTCTTCTGGAGGTGCACGCCCTGCACCGTACCTCGCGCTCGCTGCTCGACACCTATCTGGGCGCCCACACCGGTCAGCGCGTGCTCAACGGCCTGATCAAGCGCGGCGACGGCGAGGACATCCCGGCGGTCATCTGGTACTGCGACCTGCGCGGCTCCACCGCGCTGGCCGACAGCCTGCCGCGCGCCGAGTACCTGGACCTGCTGAACCGCTACTTCGAGGCGGTGGCCGGCGCGGTGCTGGAGCACGGCGGCGAGGTGCTGAAGTTCATCGGCGACGGCCTGCTCGCCATCTTCCCGATGCAGACCACCGACGGCGGCGCCATCCAAGAGCCGGTGTTCTGCACCAAGGACGGCGACAAGATGTACTGCGGCAAGAACGCCTGCCACCTGGCGATCAAGGCGGCCCGCGACGCGGTGAAGCGCATGGCTGCGCTGAACGAGGAACTGGCCGAGGCGGGTGGTCCCCCGCTTGCCTGCGGCATTTCCCTGCACCTGGGCAACGTCACCTACGGCAACATCGGCGCGGCCAGCCGCCTGGACTTCACGGTCATCGGCCCGGCCACCAACGAGGCCGCCCGCATGGACGGCCTGACCAAGGAACTGGGCCTCGGCGTCCTGGTCTCGGAAGAGTTCGAGCGCTTTGTGCCCGGCACCCTGATCTCGGTCGGGCGCCACGCCTTCCGCGGCGTGACCCAGGAGCGCGAGATCTTCACCCTGCCCGAGCTGCTGGAAAACGCCGCCGAGTGATTCTCGGCGGAGCGAACCTCAGCCCCGGTAGCGCTCTTCCTCGGCGTAGTAGGCGTTGAAGCCGACCACGTCGCGCAGGCTGTCCCAGTCCAGCAGGTCCTTGGGATGCTCGCCGGCCTTGAAGGCGGCGAGCGCATCCTGCATGGCCTTCATGGCCGCGGCCAGCAGGGTCAGGGGATAGGCGGCGAGACTGTAGCCGATCTCCTCCAGCACCTTGGGCGGCAGCACCGGCGTCTCGCCCTGCTCCACCATGTTGGCCAGCGCCGGCCTGTCGGTCGCAGAGCAAAAGGCGCGCATCTCCTCCTCCGACTTCGGCGCCTCCAGGAAGAGGATGTCGGCGCCGGCCGCCGCGAAGGCCTCCATGCGCCGCAGCCCCTCGTCCAGGCCGTCGGTCGCCCGGGCGTCGCTGCGCGCCAGGATCAGGATGTCGCCGCCGGCCTCGCGCAGCTCGTCGCGGGCATCGGCGGCGGCCTGGATGCGGGCCACCGCCTCGCCGCGCTCGACCACCGCCTTGCCGCGGGTGTGGCCGCAGCGTTTCGGCCAGACCTGGTCCTCGATCATCACCGAAGCAAAGCCGGCCTGGGCGTAGCCCTTCACCGTGCGCTTCACGTTCACCGCGTTGCCGTAGCCGGTATCGCCGTCGCCGATCACCGGGATACTGGTCGCCGCGCAGATGTTGCGCCCGGTGTCGACGATCTCGCCGTAGGAGATGAGACCGGTGTCGGGCAGGCCGAGGCGCGCGGCAGAGACGGCAAAGCCGCTCATGAAGGTGACCGGGAAACCGGCCTGTTCGATGAGCTTTGCCGAGAGGGCGTCGAAGCAGCAGGGCATCACCGCCAGCTCCGGCTTGGCGAGAAGCCCGCGCAGGGCGGCGGCACGGCTGGGGCGGTTGGTCATGGAACGGTCCTCGAGAACGTCAGAGCTTGAAAGGAATATAGAGGGCAATGTCGGGGAAGAGGTAGATCACCAGCACCGAGCTCAGCATGATGATGATGAAGGGCCAGACCCCGGCCACCACCTCGCCGATCTCCGCCTTGCCAACGGCCTGTATGACGAAAAGGTTGAGGCCCACCGGCGGCGTGATCAGCGCGCATTCCACCATGATCACGAAGACGATGCCGAACCAGATGGCATCGATGCCCAGCGGCATCAGCGAAGGGTGCAGCACCGGCATCATGATCAGCATCATGGAGAGGGCCTCCAGGAAGAAGCCCATCAGCAGCAGCACGATGCAGATGATCAGCACGAAGACCCAAGGTTCGGTGATGTTGCTGGAGATCAGGAAGGAGATGTCCTGCGGGATGCGGTAGAGGGTGATCGCCTTGCCGAAGATCTTGGCGCCGGCCAGGATCAGGAAGATGGTCACCGTGGTCTGCATGGCATCGACGGCGGCGTCCTTGAAGCCCTGCCAGTCAAGTGTTCGCAGGACCACCGCAGTCAACAGGATCGAGAGCGCGAAGCCGACGCCGGCCGCCTCCGTTGGCGTGAAGACCCCGAGATAGAGCCCCAGGATGATGATCCCCGCCAGGGTGACCGTGGGCAGCGCCCGCCAGGTCGCCGCCAGCCTTTCGCGGAAGTCGGCCCGCGGCATGGGCTGGTAGGCGCTGCTGAAGCGGGCGTAGAGGATGGAGAAGACGATGAAGGCGCCGGCCAGCATGAGCCCTGGCCCGATGCCGGCGAGGAAGAGGTCGATGATGGATTCCTCGGTCACCACGCCGTAGACGATCATCGGGATCGAGGGCGGGATGAGGATGCCGAGCGTGCCGCCCGCCGCCAGCAGGCCGAGCACGAAGCTGCGGTTGTAGCCGCGCTGGCTCATCTCCGGGATGGCCGCCGTGCCGATGGTCGCCGCCGTGGCCACCGAGGAGCCGGAGATGGCGGCGAAAATGGCGCAGGACAGCACCGTCGCCACGGCGAGCCCGCCGGGCCAGTGGCCGACCCAGGACTGCACGGCAGCGTAGAGGTCGCGCGCCACTCCGCCTTTCAGCAGCACGTTGGACATCAAGAGGAACAGCGGCACCGCCAGCAGGATGAAATTGTCGGTGGTGCTGTAGAGGCCCTGGGCCACCATGATCGGCGAAAAGCCGCCGATGACCAGCAGCAGCAGGCCAAGACCGCCAAGGGCGAAGGCGATGGGCAGGCCGGTGGCCAGCAGCACCACCAGCGCGGCGAGGATCAGGGCGGCCTCCACTCAGAATATCCCCATCAGAACTCACCGTGATCCTCGCCCACCGCGGGCGGGTTCTTCGGCAGGCGAATCAGCTCGGCCAGGGCCTGCAGCCCCAGCAGCGTGAAGCCCAGGGGGATCGCGATCTCGGTCATCCACTGCGGCACCGACAGCATGGTCGAGGTGGCGCGGCCCAGGCGGATCGACTCCAGCATGATGTCGAGGCCGTAGAAGACCGCCACCCCGCAGAACAGGAGTATCCACAGCAGGGCGAAGCCGTCGGCGATGCGCCGCCCGGCGGGGCCCAGCCTGTTTACCAGGATCGTGATGGCGATGAGCTGACGGTGGCGCAGCACGTAGGCCGCGGCGATGTAAGTCGCCCAGATCTGGAAGAAGCGGGACATCTCCTCCGCCCAGATAGTGGGCGCCAGGAAGACATAACGCATGATCACTTCGTAGGTGATCATGGCGCCCACGGCGACGAAGGCCGCGGCGGCCAGCCAGCCGAAGGCGTCATTGAGGCGGTCGATGAGTTTCAGCATGGTCTTCAAAGGTCGAAGCGGCGGCGGCCCATCCCGGCCACCGCCGCTTTCGCTGCTCCTCTACGGAAAACCGCTTCCTAGTTGCGCAGCTTCTCGGCTTCCGTCACCAGCTTGGCGCCGAGATCGCCGGCCGCTTCCTTGTACTGCTCGATGACCGGCGCGCTGGCCGCACGCCAGGCGTCGATCTCGGCGGCGGTCGGCGTGTAGACGCCCATGCCTTCGGCCTTGGCGGCCTCGTAGGCATCGGCTTCGATCTTCGCCATCTTGTCGCGCAGCTCGGCCTCCACCTTGCGGGCCGCGGCGGCGATGATCTGCCGCTGCTCTTCGCTCAGGCCCTGCCAGACGTCCTCGTTGATCAGCACCAGGAACTCCACGTCGGCGTGGTTGGTCACGGTGATCGTGTCCATCACCTGCCACAGCTTGCGCGACTTCACGCCGGAAACGCCGGTCATGCCCGCATCCACCGTGCCCCGCTGGTAGGCGACGTACTGCTCTGAGCCGGAGGTCAGCACCGGCGAGCCGCCGACGGCGGAGACAAACTCACCGAGCGTCTTGCCGAAGACGCGCACCTTCTTGCCCTTGACGTCATCCGGCGTCTTCAGCGGGCCGCCCTTGCTCAGCATGATGGCGCCGCCGTAGGCCTGCCACCACAGCACCCGGGTGCCGGTCCCGAGGATCTCCTTGTCGATGGCGCTGCGGATCGGGCTGTCGTGAGCCACGGCCTTGCGGACCATCTCCTCGCTGTTGAACATGAAGGGCACGTAAAAGATGTCGACCGCCGGAATGGTGCCGGCGAAGCGGGTGATCGAGGCCGTGCCCATCTCGATGGCGCCGGAGCCCACCGCCTGGGGTACTTCCTTGTCCTTGTAGAGCTGCGCCGAGGGATAGATCTCGACCTGCAGATCGCCGCCGGACTTCTCCTCAACCTCCTTCTCGAAGGCCAGCAGGTTCTGGCCGAGGTGCGACTTGATCGGCAGCTGCAGGGTGATCCTGAGGGTGGTCTCGGCGGATGCCGGCAGAGCGACAAGGCCGGCCGCCAGGACAGCGGCCGCCGCGAGGGCCTTCTTCATGGTCTTCCTCCCATAAAAACGGAGAGATTTGCGGCCTCACCGCGCCCCTCCGACCTCTTGATTTTTTTTGTATCTGGCACCGCAGCACGATACGGCGGTAGGACAACTGGCTTAACTTTAGCGTCGCTGCATTTGAGGTTTCAAGCTTTGGCGCCAAGCCCCTAGTCAGGTCCGCGGCGGCGGCAGCGGCAAAGCCTGGCCTTGCCACCGGCCGGGCTCTATCGTAAGGCGAAAACCCGCTGCCGGCCGTGACCTTATGCTGCTTTCCGCCAAACGCTCCCTGCTGCTGCTGCCGCCCGAGACCCCGCCGGGCCGGGCGGGCGAGAACCTGGCCCTGCTGAAGGCCGCGGCCGATCGCCTGCGCGTGCCCATGGTAAGCCCGCAGAGCGCCAACTGGCGGGTCGGCCTCGCCATGGGCCGCAACCAGCTGGTGATCGCCGGTCTGCCGGAAGGACCGGTGACGCAGGGCCTGCCGCCGGGCACCGCCGTCTTCCAGGTCGTCGACTGCCTGCCCGAGGAAGAGCGCCCGCCAGAGAGCGACTGGCCGGAGATGGCGGCGACCCCCGTGGCCACGGAGATGGTGGTCTTCGAATGGCTGGAGCGCGGTGCCAGCGAGGAGTTTCGCGACCTCATCAAACTCATCAAGTAGAACGGCCCGCCAATGGTCCTCGCCCCCGTGATCCGGTATGCTGGGACCGAACATGAGGAAGGTCGAACCACAGGAGCGCCAGCATGATCGTCGAGCAGATCTGGACCGCGAACGCCTACCGCAACTTCAACTACCTCATCGCCTGCCCGGAGACCGGCGAAGCCATGGCGATCGACCCGCTCGACCACAAGAAGTGCCTGGCCCTGGCCAAGGAGCGCGGCTGGGAGATCACCCAGATCCTCAATACCCACGAGCACGGCGATCACATCGGCGGCAACAAGGCCATGGTGGCGGCCACCGGCGCGAAGATCCTGGCCCACAAGAACGCCAAGGACCGCATTCCCGGCATGGACCGGGGCTTGGGCGCCGGCGACGTAGTGTCGGTCGGCAAGTCCGTGGACCTGGAGGTGCTGGACACGCCGGGCCACACCATGAGCCACATCTGCCTGCTGTCGCGCACGGACCAGCCGGGCCTGTTCTGCGGCGACACGCTGTTCAACGCGGGCGCCGGCAACTGCCACAACGGCGGCCACCCCAACGAGCTCTACCACACCTTCGCCGAGCAGCTCTCCAGGTTGCCCGAGACGACGCAGATCTATCCCGGCCACGACTACATCGCCAACAACCTGCGCTTCACCCTGGACCGCGAGCCGGACAACACGGAAGCCGAATCCCTGTTGGACAAGGTCGACCACCAGGACACCGACCACGCAATGGTCACCACCCTGGCCGAGGAAAAGAAGATCAACACCTTCTTCCGCCTGCAGAACCCGACGGTGATCGCGCGCCTGCGCGAGGCCTTTCCGGAGCTGCCGGATGAGCCGAGCCCGAAGGAGGTCTTCCTGAAGCTGCGCGAACTGCGCAACAGCTGGTGAACGGTTGAACCTCAGGCGACGTGCTGCTGGGCGTAGGTGCAGATGGCGGCGATCAGCTTGTCGATGTTGGCCTGCAACTCGCTGAAGCCGCCGTTCTTCTCGATGCGCTCTTCGTCCATGTAGAGCTTGCGGTTGATCTCCAACTGCAGGCTGTGCCGGCCCTTGGCCGGATCGGAATAGCGGCGCACCAGCTCGACGCCCTTGTAGGGCTCGTTGATCTTCACCTGGTAGCCCATGTCGCGGAGCTGCCCGGCCACGAAAGCGGTGAAGCCCGGCTCGCAGGTGGTGCCGTCACGGTCGCCGAGGACGAATTCCGCGCGGGCCACGGGGCCGTCCTCGCTGGCGGCGTTGCCCACCGCCGGCATGGAGTGGCAGTTCACGTGCCAGACCTTGCCGAAGCGCCGGTGGGTCTCCTCGATCGCCGAGGCCACGGCCTGGTGATAGGGCCTCCAGCAGCGGTCGATGCGTCCCCGCACCTCCTCCACGCTCAGCAGGCGGTCATAGAGCGGCGTGTCCGGCGGCATGATCCGCCAGATGAGTCCGACGCCCAGTTCAGTCTTGCGGCTGGGCACCAGCGGGTCCGGCCAGGCCCCGTCCATCATCGACGGGTCGAGGTCGATGAGATCGCGGTTCGGATCGATGTAGATGCGCGGGAACTCGGCCGCGATCAGGGGGGCGCCGTGGTCCGGCGCCGAACCGAAGATCTCGTCGATGAAAGCGTCTTCGGAGCGGCGGATGAGCGCCAGCGGAGCGATGGTGCCGAAGTCGGCGGGATAGTCGGTACCGCTGTGCGGGCTGTCGAAAACCACGGGAACGGCCGGCGCCCGCGGCGCCAGCTGTCTCAAAAGACGGTCGGGAGCGATGCTGTTCATTGCCAAAGGATGTAAGCCAGTTCGGCGCGGGCGTCCAGCGTCATGACGCCGCGCCCCGGCTGCCCGCTTTGCGCATGGAAGGCCTGCGGGAATAGGGGTGTATCGCCGCGCCGCGGCTGTCTAGCATAGCCTTCGGCTCGCGGGCTTCCGCCCGCCTTTCCCCGATCGCAACCCGCCGGGAGTCCGCCCCCGAGATGCCGCCGCGCCCTTTTATCGTCGAGCCGCAGGCCAACGAGCCGCTGCGCGGCATCCTGCTGATCGTGGCGGCCTTCTGCACATTCGCCATGCTCGACACCACGGCCAAGTACCTGGTGCAGAACTATCCCACGGCGCAGGTGGTCTGGGCGCGCTATGTCGGCCATGTGGTGCTGGCCGCCGCCATTCTGCTGCCCCTTCACGGCCGCGGGCTTCTGGTCAGCCACCGCCCCGGCCTGCAGGTGCTGCGCTCGCTCTTCCTCTTCGCCGCCACCTGCACCAACTTCGCCGCCCTGCAGTTCCTGCAGTTGGCGCAGACCTCCTCGATCCAGTTCTCCACGCCGCTGATCGTGGCGGTGCTGGCCATCCCGCTGCTGGGCGAGCACATCGGGCCAAGGCGCTGGGCCGCCATCTTCATCGGCTTCGCCGGCGTGCTCATCGTCATCCGCCCGGGCCTCGGCCTGGTACACTGGGCCGCCGGCCTGTCGCTGCTGACCGCGCTCAGCGGCGCGTTCTACCAGATCACCACACGCAAGCTGGCCGGCGTCGACCGGGCGGTGACGACGCAGTTCTACAGTGCCGTGATCGGCGCCATCGCCGTCACGCCGCTGGTGCCCTTCTTCTGGCAGACCCCCGACCTCACCGGCATCCTGCTGATGGTCCTGCTGGGCGCCCTCGGCGGTTTCGGGCACTGGATGCTGATCCTCGCGCACCGCCTGGCGCCGGCGCCCATCCTGGCGCCCTTCCTCTACATCCAGCTGCTGCCCATGATCCTGCTGGGCTATCTGGTATTCGGCGATTTCCCGGACGAATGGACCCTGGTCGGCGCCGGCGTGGTGGTGTTCAGCGGCCTCTACCTCTTCTACCGCGAGCGCCGGGTGAAGGCCGTACGCCCGCCGGTGCTGCCGCCGGATTAGATCTTGCGGCCTAAGTCCTGCCGGCAGCCAGCCGCAGGCCGGCGGCGACGAAAAGCGCGCCGGTGATGCGCTCGATCACGCCGCGCAGCCGCGCATAAGCCGCCGCGACACGCGGACGCGCGAAGAGCAGCGCCGCCACGGCATACCAGGCGACGGCGATGGCCACCACCAGGGCGCAGATGCCGGCCTGGAAGGCGAAAGACGCGCCGGCCGGCACCGAAACCGCGAAAAGCGAGGCGAAGAAGGCCGCGGCCTTGGGGTTCGCCAGGTCCGTCGCCATGCCGAAAAGGAAGGCGCGGCGCAGGCCCACGGGCGGCTCACCGGATGGCGCGGCGGCCTGCGCCTTGCCGCGGCGCTGCAGCAGCAGCCGCAGGCCGACGACAATCAGGTAGGCGGCGCCGGCGATCTTGACCGCCGTGTAGGCCCAGGTGAAGGCTTCGAACAGGGCCGCCAGGCCGATCAGACTACCGCCCGACCAAAGCGTGGTACCCAGGCCGATGCCGGCCGCCGTGGCCACGCCCGCCCGGACGCCGCCGCGCGCCGTGGCGTGCAGGGTGGCCAGCAGGTTCGGTCCCGGACTTAACACCGTCACCGTCCACACCCCGCCGACAAGTGCGATCACCCCAAGATTTCCCGCCAGCCAGTCCGAAGAGAAAAAGCTGATGTAAGTCATCAAACAAGTCTCCATTATGCCGCCTGACAAGCTGAACACGGCGCGCGACGCCGGTAAACCCCAGAGAGCCTCTATGCCGCCGCCCTATTCCACCCTGAAGCAACGCCTCGACAACGGTGACATCGTGATCCTGGACGGGGCCACCGGCACCGAACTGCAGCGCCGTGGCATCGATATGGACCCGGCCGCCTGGTGCGGCGTGGCCAGCCTCGATAACCAGCAGACGCTGAGCGAAATCCACGCCGACTATATCGCCGCCGGCGCCGAGGTCGTGACCGCCAACACCTTCGCCACTTCCCGCGTGGTCCTGGCCCAGGCCGGCTTCGGCGACCGGGTGGAGGAGATCAACCGCGCCGCCGTCGAAGCCGCGCTGCGGGCCCGCGAGGCATCCGGCAACCCGGAGGTCGTCGTGGCGGCCTCCCTGTCCCACATGGTCTACCTGGCCAGCGACAGGGAACCGGAGCCCATGCCGAGCGAGGAAGAAGCCGCCGAGGCCTTTCACGAGCAGGCGGAGATCCTTAAGGCCGCCGGGGCGGAACTGATCCTGCTGGAGATGATGTACCACCCGACGCGCGTTCCGCAGGTGCTCGCGGCGGCCCGGGCGACGGGCCTGCCGGTCTGGTTCGGCCTCTCGGCGCGCACAAGCGCGAAGGGCCGCCTGCTGAGCTATCTCGACAGCGCGGAAATTCCGCTGGCCAGGATCGTGGAACTGATCCCCGGGAGGGGGATCGACGCCGCCGGCTGCATGCACAGTGGCGCCGAAATCACCAGCGCCGTGCTGGGTCAGATCCGCAAGCGCTTCAAGGGACCGCTGATGGCCTACCCGGACAGCGGCTACTTCGAGATGCCGGAGTGGCACTTCCACGACGTCATCACCCCGGCCCGACTGGAGGGATTTTACCTCGACTGGCTGGAGAACGGCGCGCAGATCATCGGCGGCTGCTGCGGCCTGACCGTCGAGCACGTGAAGGCCGCGGTGCGCGCCCGCGACCGCTACCAGAACGCGCTGTAGCTTCCTCTACAGCGTCACGCCGCCGTCGACGATCATCGCCGTGCCGGTGGTGTAGGCGGCAACGTCGCTGGCCAGGTAGACCGCCATGCCGGCGATCTCCTCCGGCGTGCCCAGGCGGCCGATGGGCTGGCGGGCGATGAAGGCCTTGCGCGCGGCCACCGGGTCGTCGAAGGCGTTGATGCGGTCGTCCAGCGAGGGGGATTCGATGGTGCCCGGGCAGATGCAGTTGCAGCGGATGCCCTGCTTGATGAAGTCCGCAGCCACCGACTTGGTGAGGCCGATCACCGCCGCCTTGCTGGCGCCGTAGACGCAGCGGTTGGGCAGGCCGCGCAGCGAGGAGGCCACCGAGGCCATGTTGATGATCGAGCCGCCGCCGCCCTCCAGCATGGCCGGCAGGAAGGCCCGAATCATGCGGTACATGGACTTCACGTTGAGGTCGAAGGAGAAGTCCCAATCCTCCTCCGGGCAGTCCAGGATGGTGCCGTTGTGCACGAAGCCGGCGACGTTGCAGAGCACGTCGAGCGGCGGCAGCTCCGCCGCCAGGGAATTCACCGCCTGGGGATCCATGACGTCGAGACGACGCACGGAGATGCCCGGCGTGCCGGACAGTTCTTCCAGGCGGTCGAGGTTGATGTCGGTCGCCGTGACCTCGGCGCCCTCGGCGGCGAAGGCCAGCGCGGTAGCCCGGCCGATCCCCTGCGCCGCCGCGGTCACCAGCGCGGTCTTGCCTGACAGGCGGTCTGCCATCCCGAACGACTCCTGCTCGTGTGAGTGCCCCTAATGCGAATGCCGGGGCAGGTTCTTGACCACCTGGTGATAGTGCGTCGCCGGCTCCAGGCAGCCGCCGCCGGCCAGCTGGCCCACGGCACCGCGGTACATCTCCTGCCAGGGCGTCTGATTCTCCATCTCCGGCAGTTTGTAGTCCTTGCGGCGCGCCGCCAGCTCCTCGTCGCCGATCAGCAGGTCGACGCGCCGCGCGTTGAGGTCGATGCGCACGCGGTCCCCGGTCTGCAGGATCGCCAGGCCGGAGCCGACCGCCGATTCCGGCGAGGCGTTGAGGATCGAGGGGCTGCCCGAGGTGCCGCTCTGGCGGCCGTCGCCGATGGTCGGCAGCTCGATGACGCCCGCCTTGATGAGGGAGTCCGGAGGCTGCATGTTCACCACCTCCGCCGAGCCGGGATAGCCGACCGGCCCGCAGCCGCGCACGAAGAGCATGCAGTTCTCGTCGATGTTCAGCGAGGGGTCGTTGATGCGGTCGTGGTAGTCCTCCGGCCCTTCGAAGACGATGGCGCGGCCCTCGAAGACGTTTTCGCGGCCCGGCTGGGAAAGATACTGCTCACGGAAGTGGTCGGTGATGACCGAGGTCTTCATGATCGCCGAATCGAAGAGGTTGCCGCTCAGCACGACGAAGCCGGCCTCCTCCATCAGCGGGTTGTCGTAGGCGCGGATGACGTCGCGGTCGCTGGCCACCGAATCGCTGTGCAGCTCGCCCATGGTCTTGCCGGCGACGGTCAGCGCGTCGGTGTTGATCTTGCCGGCGCGGATCAGCTCGCCCATCACCGCCGGCAGGCCGCCGGCGCGGTGGTAGCCCTCGGCCAGGTGCGTGCCTGCGGGCTGGACGTTCACCAGCAGCGGGATGTCGTGACCGAAGGTCTGCCAGTCCTCAACCGCCAGCTCCACACCCATGTGGCGGGCGATGGCGTTGACGTGGATCGGGCAATTGGTGGAGCCGCCGATAGCCGAGTTCACCACGATGGCGTTCTCGAAGGCGGCGCGGGTCATGATCTTCGACGGCGTCAGCTCCTCCCAAACCATGTCGACGATGCGCCGGCCGGTCTCGTAGGCCATCTGGCCGCGCTCGCGGTAAGGCGCCGGGATCGCGGCGGCCCCGGGCAGCATCATGCCCAGCGCTTCGGCCAGGGAGTTCATCGAGGACGCCGTGCCCATGGTGTTGCAGTGGCCGGCGCTGGGGGCCGAGGCCGCCACCATGCTGATGAACTCGTCGTAGTCGATCTCGCCGGTGGCATAGAGGCGACGCGCCTCCCACACCACGGTGCCGGAACCAACCAGCTTGCCGTTCCAATGTCCGTCCAGCATCGGGCCGCCGTTCATCGCGATGGCCGGCATGTCGACCGTGGCCGCCGCCATGAGGCAGGCGGGCGTGGTCTTGTCGCAGCCGGTGGTGAGAATGACGCCGTCGATGGGATAGCCGTGCAGGATCTCGACCAGCCCCAGGTAGGCGAGATTGCGGTCCAGCGCCGCCGTCGGGCGGCGCCCGGTTTCCTGGATCGGGTGCACGGGAAACTCGAAAGCGACGCCGCCGGCATCCCGGATGCCGTCGCGCATGCGCCGGGCGAGATCCAGGTGAATGCGGTTGCAGGGCGAAAGGTCGCTGCCGGTCTGGGCGATGCCGATGATCGGCTTGCCGGACGTCAGTTCTTCCTTGGTAAGGCCGTAGTTGAGATAGCGCTCCAGGTAGAGCGCCGTCATGCCGGGATTGTCCCGGTCATTGAACCAACTTTGACTGCGCAGCCGCCGGTCCATCTTGGCGATTTTCACGGGGTGTTTCCTCCAACCTCGGTTATTCGGTACGAAACGGACCGGCGATCCCGCGCCCTGTCCGCTGCGCCCGCTTGGCCCGGCGGCAATCACGGCCGCACGGACAATCTCCTGAAACTCCGACCCGCCGACTGCCGGGCCTAGGCCTGGTCCTCCAGATCACGGGGCCTGACGAAGGCCGCCAACTCGGCCGGCGCCTCCCCCAGGGACGCCCAGGCCGCAACCCGGAACCGCGCCAGCGCGGCGGTCGGGAACTTTTCCGCCATACTTTGCGCCGCCGCGCTGTGATCCTGCCCCTCCGCGCCCCGGGCCAGCCCCAGTGCCAGCCGCTCCAGGCCCGGATTGTGGGCGATCAGCAGGATTCGCCCCGTTTCCGGGCTCTGACGGCGCAGGATTGCAAGCATTCGGCTCGGCGGCGCCAGATAGAGAGACTTCAAATAGCTGATTTCAGGCTCCGATGCTAGCGCTGTCAACACCAGTTTCAGCGTTTCCCTGGCCCGCCGGGCCGAGGAACAGAGTACCAGGTTGGGCTCAAGTCCCTGGGCCCGCAGGTATTCCCCCATCCGCGGCGCGGCCTGGCGCCCCCGCTTGGACAGGGGGCGGTCGAAGTCGTCCAGGGCGGCGTCCTTCCAGTCCGACTTCGCATGGCGCAGGAGCAGAAGTTCCGGCATGTCTTTCCTACACCTGCGGTTTTTTTGAGGAACACGACGACTGCAACAAAACTGTCATATTTCCAGGCTTGCCGCGCCTGGGGCGGAGACGCAAAGCTGGCTGGCACAAAGCAAAATGCCTCCGCCGGCCGCGATCTTAGGCGCCTCGGCGGGGCGAATACAGGGATCTGATTGACGGCAGGCGGCCCCGGGCAAGGGCAGTGCCGCGTCAGTATGTCGCCGGGGCAGGCCCGGCCGCAGGCGTGAGACGGACGGCGGATGGTCAGGCCGAACCAAGCCGGGTCTTCGACTCCGGTGGAAACCGAGCTGAAATTGCGGGGCGACCCGGAGACGCTGCTGCGGCTGTGGCAGGCGCTGCCGCGCGCCGGCAGCGCGGGCACACCCAAGATCAAAGACCTGGAGAATGTCTACTACGACACCGCCGACCTGCGGTTGCGCAAGCGCGGCCTCGCCTTTCGCATCCGCCGCGACGGCACCCGCTTCATCCAGACGGTGAAGACCGGCGATACCGCGACTTCCGCCGTCATGGCGCGCGGCGAGTGGGAGAGCGAGGTCCCCTCCCTGGAGCCGCAACCGGACATCGTCGACGACCCGGCCATCCGCGCCGCCTTGGGGCTGTTGCTGCCCGGCGAGCTGCGTCCCGTCTTCACCACCCGCGTTCACCGCGAGGTGATGGAGGTCAACGGCACCGACTCCCTGGGCCGCCTGAAGGTCATCGAGGCCGCCTTCGACCGCGGCGAGATCGAGGCCGCCGGCGCCCGCGAGCCGCTGGCCGAGATCGAGCTGGAGCTGCTGGAAGGCCCACCGCGCGCCCTTTTTGACCTCGCCCTTTCCCTGCAGGACATCGCCCCGACCCAGATCGAGACGCGCAGCAAGTCGGCGCGTGGCTATGCCCTGGCGACCGGACGCAAGCCAACCTGGCACCGCGCCGAAGCGCTGGAGCTCACCGCCCGGATGCCTGTCGACGACGCCTTGGCGGCGATCCTGGGGACCTGTCTCAGGCACTGGACCGCCAACGAGCTGGCCGCCCTGGACGGCGGCGACCCGGAAGGGGTGCATCAGCTCCGCGTCGGCCTCAGGCGGTTCCGCTCGGCCCTGTCGGTCTTCGGCGACCTGCTGCCGCCGGCGCAGCTGGAGTGGCTCAAGACGGAGGCCAAGTGGGTGTTGAACGCGCTCGGGCCCGCGCGCGACTGGGACGTCTTCCAGTCGGACCTGCTGACACCGCTGGAGGCGCACCGCCCGGCGGACCCCGACCTGGAAGTGCTGCGCGCGGCCGCGCGCGAACGCCAGGCCGCGGCCTACAGCCAAGTGCGCGAAGTGCTGTCGGCGCCGCGCTACACCCGCTTCCTGCTGCAGCTCGGTGGCTGGCTGGAAGACCGCGGCTGGCATTGCGCCGAGCTGACCGCCGAACAGGACACGGCCCTGAACCAGCCGCTACTGGGCCTGGCCACGAAACTGCAGGCCAAGCGGCACCGCAAAGCCCTGAAGCTCGGCAAGGGCTTCAAGAAATTGCCCACCGCCGAGCGCCACGAACTGCGCATCGCGGTGAAGAACCTGCGCTACACCACGGAATTCTTCCGCGACCTCTACCCGGCCAAGCGCGCCAGACCCTACCTGGCGGCGCTGCGAGATCTGCAGGAAAGCCTCGGCCACCTGAACGACGTGGCTGTGGCCGAACACCTGCTGGCCGAGCTGACGCGCAGCGCGGGCCGGGGCAAGGCCGCCGGCCGGCTGCATCAGGCCGCCGGGCGTATGATCGGCTGGTACGACCGCGCCCTGCTGGACTTCGAGCCGGACATGCGGCGCACCTGGAAGTCCTTCGCCGCCACCGCCCCGTTCTGGGAAAAGCCGAAAAAACAGAAAGCATGAGATGATTACCGTTCTCGTTGCCAATCCCAAGGGCGGCTGCGGCAAGACGACCGTGGCCACGCACCTGGCCGCCGCTTTCGCACAGGCCGGGCTGCGCACGGCCCTGGCCGACGCCGACCGGCAGGGCAGCAGCCTCGGCTGGCTGCGCAGCCGCCCGGAAAGCGCGCCGGCGATCCAGGGCCTCGACTGGCACGACGGTCCCGGCAAGGCGCCCAAGCAGGTCGACCGCCTGATCATCGACGCGCCCGCCGCCATGAAGATGAAGAAGATCGAGGAGCTGCTGCGCCTGGCCGACGTCGTCGTGGTGCCGGTGCTGCCCTCGGGCTTCGACGAGCCGGTGACCGGCGAATTCCTGAAACAGCTCGAGGCGCTGAAGCCGATCCGCAAGAGCAAGACCGCCGTCGCCATCGTCCGCAACCGGGTGCAGACCGGCACCCGCATGGCGGCCAAGCTGGACAAGTTCATGCTGGGCGTCGGGCACACCGGCGCCGGGCGCCTGCGCCACCGCCTGGTCTATGCCGACGTCGCCGGGCGCGGCCTCAGCGTCTTCGACCTGACCGGCAAGCAGAACGAGGCCCTGCGCGAGGACTGGGCGCCGCTGCTGCGCTACATCGAGAACTGCGACCCGGCCATGCCGTTCAGCGCCGCCGGGGAATAGCCTGGCCGCTGTTCAGGCTTTCGCCCGCGCCTTCTCGACCGCTTCCCGGAAGGGAGCGACGCGCGGGGCCACCTCCGCCGGGCCGTCGCCGGGCTTGTAGAGGCTGCCGCCCAGGCCGAAGCCCCGCACCCCCGCCTGCCAATAGGGCAGGATCTTCTCCGGCGTGATGGAGCCGACCGCCAGCACCGGCAACGCCGGCGGCAGCACCGCCATCATTGCCTTGACCACCGCCGGCGGGGCCCCCTCGGCCGGGAAGAGCTTCAGGGCGTCGGCCCCGGCGCGGGCGGCGCGCAGGCCTTCGGTCGGCGTGGCGAAGCCGGGCACGACGATCAGCTCGTCCGCCGCGCAGGCCGCGATCACGGCCGGGTCGCTGTTGGGGGTGACCACCAGGCGGCCGCCGACCTCGACCACGCGGCTGACGTCCGCCGTGTCGAGCACGGTGCCGGCGCCGATCAGGACATCCTCGCCGAAGGCCCGCGCCAGGGCGGCGATGCTCTTCAAGGGCTGCGGCGAGTTCAGCGGCACCTCGATCATGGTGATGCCGGCCTCGACCAGCGCTTCACCGAGGGCCATCACCTCTTCCGGCTTCACGCCGCGCAGGATCGCCACCAGGGGCAGGCCCTCCAGCCAGGGCTTCAATCCGTCCATGGTCAGCTCCCGCCCTTTCTCAGGTGTTGCGCCAGGGCGAAAAGACCGGCGGCCACGGCATCGGTCTCCAGGGTGACGGCCGTCTTGCCGAGTTTTCCCAGCGCCGCCTCGTAGAGCACCGTCAGGGCCGGCGCGCCGAGCAGGAAGACCGCCGACTCCCCCGCGCCTACCGTCGAGGCCAGTTCGTCACCGATCAGCAGGCCGGAGAGGTAGCTGCGCACCTCGTCCTCCGGCAGGTCGCCGGCCAGCACCCGGCTGCGCGCCGTGAAGAGGCGGTTCAGCAGGCCGCCTTCCTGCGCCAGGCCCACCCCTTCCAGGAACCAGCGGCCGGCGTTCACAGCGCCCTTGGTCATCAGGCGGCCGAGGATGGAATGCCCCTGCAGCAGGTCGTAGACCTCCCCCGTCATGTAGGTGGCGAAGCCCTGGATGGCGCCGTTCTCGACCGTCACCCACTTGCTGTGGGTGCCGGGCAGGCAGACCAGGCCGCCGCCCGCCGGCATCTGCGCCAGGGCGCCCAGAACCTGGGTCTCCTCGCCGCGCATGACGTCGGGCTGGTCGGGGCGCGATTCGTCCAGCAGGCCGGGCACGATCCAGGCCTCGCCCTCACCCCAGTCGACGCGCTCCAGGCCGCCGGCGATGTCGGACAGGGCCGCCGGGCAGTCCACATAGGGAATTTCGCGCCAGCCCTGGCGGCTGCCGATCATGCCGCTCATGATCACCAGGGCGTCGGGTGCCTGCTTCAGCCAGTCGCCGACCTCGGCCAGCAGGGCCGCGGCGAAGTCGCCGCCGCGCACGCGCAGGATACCGCCGGCCGCCTCGCGCCGCTCCAGAATCCCGCCGGCGGCATCCAGAAGATAGGCGCGGAACGAGGAGGTGCCCCAATCAACAGCAATGACGGAATCGCTCACAGGTAGTCCTCGATGTAGTTCTCGACGATGGCTTCCAGACTGGCGTCTTTGGGCAGGCCCAGTTTCGTGGCGCGCTCGTAGGAGGCGTCCTTGGGCCAGCCGTCGCAGATCCGCTGGATGAAGGGATCGGGCTTGAAGACGATCTCACCCAGCTTGCGGTCCCCCGCGACTCGGCGCAAGGCATCGATCATGTCGCGCACCGTCACCGTGAAACTCGGCAGGCTGAACGCCCGGTCGTCGTCCAGGTCGGCGCCATCGGCCTCGTGCAGGGCGATGAACCCCCCGACGATGGCGCGGTAGCCAAGCACCGGCATCACCGTGTCCTCCGAAACGGGGATCCTGCAGGTCTCGCCGTTCAGCGGCTCGCGGAACAGACCGCTGACGAAGCTGGAGGCCGCCGCGTTCGGCTTGCCGGGACGCACGATGACCGTCGGCAGGCGCGCCGAGCGGCCGTCGAAGAAGCCCTTGCGGGTGTAGTCGTTGACCAGCAGCTCGCAGATCGCCTTGGTGGCACCGTAGGTGGTCTGCGGCGTCTGCTTGGCATGGTCGCCGACCACCGGGGCCATGCCGGCGCCGCCGAAGACCGCGATGGAACTGGCGAAGACCACGCGCGGCAGACTGGCGCGGGCGCGGCAGGCCTCGAAGACGTTCAGGCCGCCGGTCAGGTTGACCCGCAGGGCCAGGTCGAAGTCCTTCTCGCCGCCGCCGCTGACCACCGAGGCCAGGTGGAACACCGAGATGTCGTCGCGGTCGACCAGGGCGGCCACCTGCGCCGGATCGGAGATGTCGCCGCTGAGGATTTTTACCCGCTCGTCGGCCCAGGCCGGGCGTTGCGGCGGCTCGGCCACGTCGAAGAGCAGCAACTCGTCGATGGGCTCCTGCGAGCCGCTGGGCGCCGTCAGCCCGCCGCGCTGCAGCAATGCCTGCGCCAATCGTTGTCCAATGAAACCGGTTCCCCCGGTGATGACGACTTTCACGGCCTGCCTCCCTCTCTCCCGGCGCCAACTCCCCGGATTGTCTTCCGGTTTCGTATCGGTCCACCTGCCAACTTGGCGCTCGGTCACTTGTTTGCTATTGATGGATAGCGCTATCCAAGGAAACTTCATAGCGCCTAAAACAACAAGCACCCGCAGCCGCGCGGAAGGAATTTTCGTGGCTGACGTGTGAATTCTGCCCGGGCGCTCAAGCAGTTGGAGAACAGTGTGAAGCCGGAACTGGTAATGGTCGGCCCGATGATGCCGCATGTCATGGAAGCGCTGGACAGCGACTTCACCGTCCACCGTCTGTGGGAAGCCGAGGACAGGCAGGCCCTGCTGGCCGAGGTCGCCGGCAAGGTGCGCGCCATTGCCACGAGCGGCCATCTGGGCGCCGACGCCGCCATGATCGACGCCCTGCCGAAGCTGGAGATCATCTCCTGCTACGGCGTCGGCGTCGACGCCATCGACCTGAAGCACGCCGCCAAGCGCAAGGTGATCGTGACCAATACCCCCGAGGTGCTGAACGACGACGTGGCCAACATGGCCATCGCCCTGCTGCTCGCCACCTCGCGCGAGATCGTCAACGGCGACCGCTACGTGCGCGCCGGCAAGTGGCTGAAAGGCGCCATGCACCTGACCCGCGCGATCCGCGGGCGCAAGCTCGGGATCCTGGGCCTGGGGCGCATCGGCAAGGACATCGCCCGAAAGGCGGAGGTTTTCGGCATGGAGATCGCCTACCACGGCCGCAGCCGGCAGGACGGCGTCAGCTACAGCTACTACGACGACCTGGTGGAAATGGCGCGCGACTGCGACTTCCTGGTCGCCATCTGCCCCGGCGGCCCGGCGACCGACAAGATCGTCAACCGCGCGGTCCTCGACGCCATCGGGCCCGAGGGCACCTTCATCAACGTGGCCCGCGGGTCCGTCGTCGACGAAGCGGCCCTGGTCGCGGCCCTGCAGGAAGGCACCCTGGGCGCCGCCGGCCTGGACGTCTTCGCCGAGGAGCCGAAGGTGCCCGAAGCCCTTTTCGCCATGGATCAGGTGGTGCTGCAGCCCCACGCCGCCAGCGCCACCCAGGAAACCCGCCGCGCCATGGGCGACCTCGTGGTCGACAATCTGCGCGCGCACTTCGCCGGAAAGCCGGTGCTGACGCCGGTTTAGCCCGGCGCAGCCGTCCCTCCCCCCGACACGCCACCCCGAGAGGAAAGAACCATGAAGCTGCTGCGCTATGGAGCCATGGGCCAGGAAAAGCCCGGCGCGCTCGACCGCAAAGGCACCCTGCGAGACCTGTCCGGCCATATCGACGACCTGGCCGGCGCGGCCCTGCTGCCGGAGTCTTTGGAGAAGCTTAAGGCCCTGGACCTGGAGAGCCTGCCCGCCGTCGAGGGCTCGCCGCGCCTCGGCCCCTGCGTCGGCAAGGCCGGCAAGTTCGTCGCCATCGGCCTCAACTATGCCGACCACGCCGCCGAATCCGGCGTCGACGTGCCCAAGGAGCCGGTCATCTTCATGAAGGCGACAAGCTGCATCTGCGGGCCCAACGACAACGTGGTCATCCCGCGCAACTCGCAGAAGTGCGACTGGGAGGTGGAACTGGCCTGCGTCATCGGCACGCCGGGCAAGTACATCGACGAGGCCGATGCCCTCAGCCACGTCGCCGGCTACTGCGTCGTCAACGACGTCTCCGAGCGCGGCTTCCAGCTGGAGGGCACCGGCCAGTGGGTGAAGGGCAAGAGCGCCGACACCTTCGGCCCGGTCGGTCCCTGGCTGGTCACGACCGATGAAGTGCCGGACCCGCAGGACCTGCGCATCTGGCTGGAAGTCAACGGCCACCGCTACCAGGACGGCAGCACCCGCACCATGGTCTTCACCATGGCCCACCTGATCAGCTACGTCAGCCGGTTCATGAGCCTGCAGAGCGGGGACATCATCACCACCGGCACGCCGCCGGGCGTCGGCATGGGCCAGACTCCGCCGACCTACCTGAAGCCCGGTGACAGCATAACGCTCAGCATCGAGGGCCTGGGCGAGCAGCGCCAGCACGTGGTCGCCGCCGACTGACGGCGAGACAGCAACGAGAAGAACAGGGAGTCCCCCCGTGAGCAGCAAGAAACAGCGCGTCGGCTTCATCGGCGTCGGCCTGATGGGCCATGGCATGGCCAAGAACATCGTCGAGAAGGGCTACCCCCTCTCGATCATGGGCCACCGCAACCGCAAGCCGGTGACGGACCTGGTCAGGCGCGGCGCCAAGGAAGCCAAGAGCCCGGCGGATATGGCGAAGAACAGCGACGTCATCTTCCTCTGCGTCACCTCCTCAGTGCAGGTGGAGGACCTGATCCGCCGCAAGGACGGCATCAAGGCGGGCGCCCATAAGGGCCTGATCATCGTCGACTGCTCCACCGCCGACCCCACCTCGACCATCGAACTGGCCGAGGAACTGAAGCCTCTGGGCGTACGCCTCATCGACGCGCCGCTCGGCCGCTCGCCCAAGGAAGCCGAAGAGGGCCTGCTGAACACCTTCATCGGCGCCGACGCCAAGACCCTGAAGGAGGTGCGCCCGATCATCGAGACCTGGGCGGAGAACATCATCCACGTCGGCCCGCTCGGCGCCGGCCACAAGATGAAGCTGGTGAACAACTTCGTCGCCATGAGCTACGTTGCGATCTACGCCGAGGCCTTCACCACCGCGCAGAAGACCGGCGTGCCGCTGGAGAAGTTCCACGAGGTGATCTCCGCCGGCGGCCTCAACAGCGGCATGTTCCAGAACGTCTGCAAGTGGGTGATCGGCGGCGATCCGAAAGCGCACGAGTTCACCCTCGCCAACTGCGACAAGGATATCCGCTACTACAATCAGCTCGCGGATTCCGAGAAGCTGACCACGGTGGTGGCCAGCGCGGTGAAGCAGAGCTATGCCATGGCGCTCGCCATGGGCCGCGGCGCCGACAACATGCCGATGCTGGCCGACGCGGTGGCCAACTTCAACGGGGTCACCATCCAGCCGGAAAGCCGGCGCACGGGTAAGAAACCCGCCAAAGCCAAGGCGAAGAAGGGAAAAAAGAAGAAGTAGCCGCCGGACGGCCGGGGATCAGCCGCCGAACTGGCCGGCCGGCAGGCCCGTCACGCCGGGGTCGAGCTCGAAGAGGCCGCCGGCCAGCGGCTGCTCTTCCAGCTCTTTCTCGGAAAGCCCGATCGACGCCGAGGTGACGAAGAGCCGGTCCAGGCCGGTGCCGCCGAAGGCGACGCTGGTGACTTGCGAGACCGGCATTTCGATCACCCGGTCGACCTGGCCCGAGGGCGTGAAGCGGGTAATGCGCCAGCCGCCCCAGTGGGCCACCCAGAGGCAGCCCTCGGCGTCGCAGGTCATGCCGTCGGGATAGCCGTCGCCTTCCGGGATCGTCATGAAAACCCGCTTGTTCTTCAACTTGCCGCCCTTGGAGACGTCGAAGGCGTAAATCGTCCCTTCGAAGGTGTCGGTGTGATAGAGCGTTGCGCCGTCGGGACTGAACGCCGGGCCGTTGGTCACCACATAGCCCTTGTCGACGCGGTGCCAGTCGAGATCGGGATCCAGGCGGTAGAGACTGCCGTGGGCCTCGCGCTCGTTGCAGTCCATGGTACCGGCCCAGATGCGCCCTTCAGCATCGGCCTTGGCGTCGTTGAAGCGGTTGTCCGGATAATCCGGCTCAGGCTGGCCGATGACCTCCGGCATCATGGTGCCCGGCGTCAGGAAGGCAAAACCGCGGTCTTTGAAACCCGCCACCAGGCCCTCGCCGTTGGCACGCTCGATCACCCAGCCGATCGGCTCCGGCATGATCCAGGAAGTCTTGTCGCCGTCTTCCGGGCGGTAGCGGTGCAGCGCCGGCGCCTTGATGTCGACCCAGTAAAGTGCTGCCTCGCGCGGCGACCACAACGGCCCTTCTCCCAGGGTCGCCCCCGCCTGCCAAAGGCACTGCACGTCCGACATCCGCGTTCTCCCCGCGCCGTTTTCCTTGGAGGCGCAGATTAAGGGTTTTGGGCGGACATCAAAACAACCAATTGTCGGGCCGCTCAGCCGCGGAAATCCGGCTCATTGCAGGTAGCGCAGCTTGTAGTAGTGGTCAAAACGCGCCGCATCGCCGCCGTCCACGTTCAGATACTGCAGCACATCGTCGGCGGCGCGCACGCCGGTGATATAGGCGCCGTGCACCGCCAGAGGCTGGTATTTCGGGTCATAGGCCGAGGCGACCGCCTCGCCGGCCCAGAACAGGGGCAGCGTCTCGCGCGGATCCTTCAGGGCCTCCCGCGCCTCCTTGGCCAGCATCCTGCCCTGGCGCCGCGGCGCGAAGGCGAGGTAGGAATTGCCGCCCTTGGCGAAGGGGTCCTTCGACCAGTCCTGGCGCAGGAAATTCGCCCGGAACTTGCCGCCGCGATCGGTAAAACCGGCCAGAACGCTCTTCTGGGTCCAGCGCCGCCCGCGTCCGTAGACCTGGCCCAGTGCCGCGAAGACGTGCGCCACGGCCTCCGCATCGCTCATCTCGGCGATCTGGTCGTGGTCCTGGTTCATCAGCAGCCCCGTCAGCACGTGCGGACCGAGATGTTCCTTGGGGAAGGACGAGAAGAAGGTCCGCGCCTTGCCGCGGGGATTGCTCAGCACCGTCATGTGCCCGGCGGATTCGCCGCCGTCGTCGATCCAGACCCGCTCCTTGAATTCCAGGCTGAACTTCGTGATCGCGCCCATGCGCACCAGGCCCAGGGCCTCGCGTTTGCGGTCTGTCAGCAGCGGCCCGAGGATGGCGTCGCCCTCGCCGCTCACGGGATTGAGCATCCCGGCGGAGAAGGTGCAGATGGCGCTGCGCCCGGTGAAGGTCTGGCCGCCCTGCGTGGTCACGACAACCCTGTCGTCCGCCGGGCGCTCGATCTTCACCACCTTTTTGGCGGTGGAACCGGCCCGGCTCTTCTCCAGCCGGCCGCCGGCTTTCTTGAACTCCTCGGCGATCTTCGCCGGCAGGCTGTCGAAGCCGCAGAGGCCGAAGGGTTTGACGTCGTCATGCTCCATGCGCAGTTCCTTGCGCTCCATGAGCTGGTCGACGATGGCGTCGGTCTTCAATCCCGCAATGGAGATCTCATTCAGGGGGCCCGGCGTGTGGGCCGAAAGCGTATAGCGCAGCAAGGCCAGGCCGCGCGCCGAGAGGTCGTTCTTGGCGGCATAGCGCTCGATGAAGGTTTCCGCCGTCATATCCGCGCTGGCTTTGGGGTCGAACTCCTGGATCTTCTGCAGGGCGTCGGGCAAATCCCAGAATTCCGGCTGGACGATCACCTCGGCCAGCATCTTCGTGCGCTTCCAGGGGCTGAAGTACATGCGGTTGCGGGGGATCTTCAGGATTCCCATGCCGCATTTATGCAGCGGCGAGGCGGAGAAGCCGTGCTTGCGCACCTCGCGCCAGAATTCCAGGTAGCGGTCCTGCTCGGCGATGTGGATGTACTCCGCCCCGCCCTCGACGGGTACCGGCTTGCCGCTCTTCTTCACGAAATTGTGGATCGACTTCATGCGCCCGCCGATGCGGTCCGAGCCTTCCAGCAGCAGCACCTTCAGGCCGGCCTGCTGCAGGTTGCGGGCGGCTGTGACGCCGCTGATCCCCGCGCCGAGCACGATGCAGTCGAAAAGCGTACCTGGTCCTGGTGTCGGCATCTTGCAGTCCCCTTTTCAGGGGCCGCGAAGTGCCATGAGGCCGGCCCCCGACAGTCTCGGGTTGGATCGGACCTACCTGCGGACAATGCCCTGCGCCTGACTTGGCGGGGGAGAAATCACCGCGACATGCCCTGCGCGTCGCAGAATGAGCCTACGCCGGGCGGCGGCGGATTGCCACGCCCGGGCTGTGACCATTGCAGGACGAGTCATAACAGGGTTTGCCGCTGATGGCCCCGGCAACACGGCACTACCCCTAAAGGAGGAGCGCCGCCGCCTGGAGGCATCACGCGCAATGCTCGGTGGCACAGACGGCGGAATTGCCCATAAGATGGACCGGAGCAGCGATAGCAGACGCAACCGCCGACAGAGGGAGACGAAGCACAGCATGTCCGACAGCACGGAGGAATCTCCACTTGTCTCCAGCGAACCGCTGGCGCTCACCGACGGCCTTGCGGAGGTGGAGGTGGCGCCGCAGGGCGGCTGCATCCTGGCCTACCGCTGGACCCGCGACGGCGAGACGGTCGACTGGCTGCGTCCGGCGCCGCCCGAGGCCGCGCCGGCGCCCACCGACACCGCCTGCTTTCCGCTGGTGCCCTACTCAAACCGCATCCGCGACGCCCATTTTGCCTTCGAGGGGCGCGACTACCGCCTGGCGCGCAACTTCGGTGACTCGCCGCACAGCATCCACGGCCACGGCTGGAAGGTACCGTGGCAAATAGCCGGGCGGACCGAAAGCAGCCTGGAGCTTGTCTACAGCCATGACGACGAGGACTGGCCCTCGTCCTACCGCGCCGGCCAGCGCTTCGCACTCCACGACGGCGCTTTGAGCGTCGAAATCTCGGTTACCAACACCGGCGCGCGCGCCATGCCGGCGGGCCTCGGTCTGCACCCTTACTTTCCGCGCAGCCCGCAGTGCCGCCTCTCCGCCGCGCTGGAGGGTATGTGGAAGACCGACGCCGAGGTCATGCCCACGGAGCTGATCAAGGCGGACCTCAGCGGCGGTCTGCTGCCCGAGGAAGCGGCGCTCGACAACTGCTTCACCGGCTTTGCCGGTCAGGCCGTGATCGACTGGCCGGAGCGCCATGCCAGCCTTACCCTGCAGGCCGACGGCGAGCTGTCCTTCCTGGTGGTTTTCACCCCACCGGGTGAGGACTTCTTCTGCGTCGAGCCGGTGAGCCACAGCACCGACGCGGTCAACCTGGTCGCACAGCGCGACGATACCGGCCTCAAGGTGCTGCCGCCCGGCGAGCGCTTCGCCGCGACCCTGCACTTCATCCCGCGCCTGGACGCGGCCAAGTGACGGCAAGCGGCGACAAGGCGCCGCCGGAAGCAGAACCCAGCACCGGCCTGGGACGCCGGCCGAGCCGGCCCGCCGTCCTGCTGGGGCCCTGGCTCGTCGCCCTCATGGGCTGCGAACTGCTGACGCTCTTCGCCGACAGCAGCGTCGCCGAACGGATCACCGAAATCCTGCTGCTGGGCGTGCCGCTGCTCGGCTGGCGACGCCTGCGCCTGCGCGAGGCCTACCTGCTGTGCCTCTGCGGCCTGCTGCTGCTGCTCGCCCTCCTCTATGATCCGCAGCCCTGGGAACTGGCCCTGCACGGCCTGGACCGCGCCGGCTTTCTGGCGGCCTTCATCCTGCTCATGGGTCTGCTGCGCGAAGGCGGCATCACCTCGCCCGCGGTCCTGCAGTGCGGCACCTACGTGACTCAACAGCCGCCGCAGTGGCGCTTCCTTGCCGTCTTCCTGGGCAGCCACTTCTTTTCGGTGCTGATCAACCTCGGCTCGCTCAGCCTCCTGGCGCCGATCATCCAGCGCGGCGTGCGCGGCGACGACAAGCAGCGCGAGGACCTGGACGAGATCGCCCTGGTGCGCGAACGCCGCCAGCTGTCGGCCCTGCTGCGCGGCTTCGCCTGGTTCCTGCTCTGGGCGCCGACGGCGGTGACCCAGGCGATCCTGCCGACCCTCATTCCCGGCGTCGATCCCGGCCGGGTGCTGATCATCGGCGGCCTGCTCTCCCTTGTCATGCTTGCCGTCAGCTGGGGTGAGGATGCGCTGCGCTGGTATCCGCTGCGCCGCCGGCTGCGCGCCAGCGGCCAGTTGCCGCAACGCCAGAACCTGCCGCTGCCGCGTGGCGCCCTGCTGCGCCTCGCCGCGGTCAGCGCCCTGCTGTTCGGCCTGACGCTGCTGTTCACCCGCTGGGGCGAGGTGCTGCTGGTCGGCGGCGTCATGCTGGCCGCGCCGGCCGTGTTGCTGGTCTGGGTTTTTCTGCAGCAGATGGAGCGCGGCGTACTGGCACGCCTTGCCGGCACCCTGCAGCGTCTAGGCGAAGTCACCGGCACCGGCCTGCCGTCCTTCCTGCGCGAGGCGGTCTCGCTCGCCTGCGCGGGCTTCATCGGCACGGTGGCCGCGGCGCTGGTGCCGGCCGAGCAGGTCGCCAGCGCCCTTTCGGTCCAGGACCTGCCGGGCTGGGCCTTCCTCTCGCTGCTGTCGCTCTTCGTCTGGCTCGGCGGACAGGTCGCCCTCAGCCCCATCACCACCGCCGTCTTCCTGGGCAGCCTGGTCGCGGAACTCGGCCCCGTGCCCGCCGATCCCTCCATGATCGTGCTGGCCATCGCCGCCGGCTGCGCCATCTGCACCCTGGGCGCGCCCTTCGCCTCGGGCACGCTGATGCTGGCGCGCGCCTCGGGCTATAGCGGCGTCGAGCTGACGTGGAAGTGGAATTCGGCCTATACGCTCGGTTCCATGGCCGTTCTGGCGGTCTTCTACGCCCTCCTCACCTGAGGCATTTTCATCTAGTGAGAATTTTCATATAGAATGCAATGGGAGGCCGTTGAATCGGCTTCCCGATTGGCGCAGAAATCCGCGCCGTGTTCTTCCGTAAGGGGCGATATGCAAGGGAATCACCTTCCGCTTCGCGTAACGAATTGGGGCTTTCGCTGCGAACCGGCGTCCCAGCGGCGCCCGAATCGCGTCCTCAACAGCCGGCAACCTGGCTAGAGCGCTCCCATGATCGCCCCGGAACTCATCGCGCCCTTCCAAATGGGCGTTCTCTTCCTGCTGATCGTCGTGGCGCTGACGATTTTCGCCACCGAGGCCCTGTCGATCGAGCTGACCTCGCTGGCGGTCATCGCGGCGCTGCTGGTCTTCTTTCATTTCTTCCCGGTCATCGGGCCCGACGGGGAAGACAAGCTGGATTTGCGCCATCTCTTCTCGGGCTTCGCCAACCCGGCGCTGATCGCCGTGCTGGCCCTGCTGGTCCTGGGCGAAGGCCTGACCCGCACCGGCGTGCTGGACGAAGCGGCCAACACCGTCATCCAGTTCACCAAGCAGAACCGCGCGGTCGCCGTCGCCCTCATGCTGGTGGTGGTGATGTTCTTCAGCGCCGTCCTGAACAACATCCCGGTGGTGGTGCTCTTCGTTCCCATTATGCAGGTGCTGACCCGCCGCTTCCGACAATCGCCCAGCCGCTACATGATGCTGCTCAGCTTCGCCTCGGTACTGGGCGGCATGACCACCCTGATCGGCTCCTCCACCAACCTGCTGGTGTCCCTGGAACTGGACGACCTCGGCGAAGAGCCTTTCGGCTTCTTCGATTTCACCGTCCCGGGGCTGGTGTTGGCCGGCAGCGGCCTGATCTACCTGTTCTTCGTCGCGCCGCGCCTGCTGCCCGACCGGGCGCCGCTGGGCGGCGTGATGGAAGAGCGCAGCCGCCACTTCATGGCGCAGGTCTCCGTCACCCAGGGCTCCCGGCTGGTCGGCCTGGCGCCGGTCGGCGGCATCTTCCCGGACCTGAAAGACGTGACCGTGCTGATGATCCAGCGCGGCGAGCGCGCCATGGTGCCGCCCTTCGAGGACCTGACCCTGGAGGTCGGCGACATGATCATCCTGGCCGCCACCCGCCAGGCGCTCGGCGCCCTGGCCAAGGGCGAGCCGGAGCTGCTGCATCCCGAGCTCATGGCCGACGCCTTCCGCGGCCCCGAGGAGAACCACGACGGCGAGGCCACTGCGCATCGCCCGCCCTGGACCGTCAGCGGACAGATCCAGGCGGAGGTCATGGTACGGCCGGAATCGGAGGTCGTCGGCCGCACCCTGGAAGAGGTCGGCTTCCGCTACAAGCATCACTGCGTCGTGCTGGGCATCGAGCGCCGCAGCCGCATGCTGCGCGAGCGCATCACGCGCATTCCCCTGAAGGACGGCGACGTGCTGCTGATCCAGGGCCGGCCCGAAGACGTCGACCGCCTGCGCGGGGAGCGCAGCGTGGTGCTGATGGAGTGGTCGCGTCAGCCCCTGGTGACGCCGCAGTACCAGCGCATCGCAGCGGCCATCTTCCTGGCGGTCATCGCCGCTTCGGCCAGCGGCGTGGTGCCCATCGCCCTGGCCGCCTTCTGCGGTGCCTCGGTCATGATCGCCTCGGGCATTCTCTCCATCGGCGATGCCGTGAGGGTGCTGGACCGCAAGATCGTCCTCACCATCGCCATGGCCCTGGCCCTGGGTTCGGCCATGCAGGAGACCGGCGGCGCCACCTTCCTGGCCGAACAGCTCATGAGCGCCATGGCGGGCGCGTCGCCGGGCCATGTGCTCTCCGCCTTCTTCCTGCTGATGGCGCTGCTGTCCAACGTGCTCAGCACCAAGGCCACCGCGGTGCTCTTCACCCCCATCGCCGTCGACCTGGCGCGGGTTATGGGGCTGCCGGTGGAGCCCTTCGCGGTGGCGGTGATCTTCGCCTCCAACTGCTCCTTCGCCTCGCCCATCGGCTATCAGACCAACCTGGTGGTGATGACGCCCGGCAACTACCGCTTCATGGATTTCGTGCGCGTCGGCCTGCCGCTGATCCTGCTGGTCTGGGTCGCCTTCACTCTGTTTGCCCCGTGGTATTACGGCCTGCCGCGGTGACCACCGCCTCGATCAGGTCGCCGACCTCCTCGCGGGCATTCTTAAGGCTGGCGCTGCTGCCGTGCGGCAGCTCCGCCGCCATCAGGTCGAACAGCGTCAGGCCGCGGAAGAACAGGCCGCGGAAGACCACGCGCTCGGAAAAGCCGGGCTGCAGGCGGAAGCCCAGGCGTTCGGAGAGCACATCGAGCAGCTGCGTCATCTCCCGGGCGTTGCGTGTGTCGAGGTGGCCGGTGCGGTTGCGGGCGACGACCCAGTCTATCGCCGGCACGCCGGCCTGCCTGCGCCGCTCGCGTTCTTCCCACACCAGCCGGCAGAAGGCGCTGGGCGCCCGCACCTCCCGGCTCTGAGTGTTGATCTCCGCCAGAGCGTCCACGTCGATGAAGCTGTCGTTGATCGGCGTGACCAGCACGTCGGCCAATCCATAGGCGGCATTCGACAGGCTGCTGGCGTGGCCGGGGGTATCGATCACCACCACGTCATGATCCGACAATTCCCCCAGGACCGCCTCAAGGCGGTTGCGCTCCTCCAGGCTCGGCCCGGTACCGGCCTCCGGAGCATCGAAGCGCCGGTAACGGGGCACCACCAGGTTCCGGGCGGACTGCTTGGCTGCCCGCGCGCGAAGCTCCAGAAAGCGGGACAGAGTCCCCTGGCGGCCGTCGAGATCGACGCAGGCGACGCGCTTTCCCTTGTCGGCCAGACCCATGGCCAGATGGATGGCGGTGGTGGACTTGCCGGTACCGCCCTTCTCGTTGCCGACGACGATGACGCTGCCGCCCCCCCGCCTGGCCGCTTCCCGCGGCGGCGGCTGTGGGGCGGGCTGGCCCAGCGCGGCGGCGATCTCCGCGAGCGCCCCGCGGACTTCCGGACTCGGCGTTCCGTCGGCCAGTGCGACCGCTTCGGCAACCCGCATCAGCAACGCCAGCGCATCCGGATTCTCCGCCAGACGGGCGAGGCTGGCCAGGGCGCCGGCCCGTGCCGCCCTGCCGTCCGCCCTCAAGCGGTCAAGGCTGTTCTCGAAGCCGCGAACCGCCTGCGCCAGGTCGAAGCCTTGCTGCTCGTGCAACTCGTCGAGAATTCGGTCGATGGTGGCGCGCCGCGCCAGACTGACCGCCGGCTCCGCGGCAGCGACCACCGCCGCCGCCGCAAGGCAGCCTTTCATCAGTGACGGCCTGCGCGACCAACCGTGCAGTACGCCACCGGCAAACTTGCCCAACAAGGTCACTGGCCGCCCCCCGCAGCAAGTGCGCCTGCCGGACAACCGCCGCGTGCGGCAGCGCTCTGTTGCGCCTTTCCGCCCCGGCGGCTGTGGACAGGCCTCCCCTGGGGTCAAGCATAACGCGATTGAGCAGGCCGGACAGAATTTTCACTAAGCGCTTCTGGAAGCTCGCGGTTCCAGTCGGCGCCGCAGGGGTGCTGTGGAAAAGAAGCCGCCCGAATCGGCCGGGGCCTCGGGCAGCCAAAGGGCACTAACCCAGCGGCGCGACCGGCGCTGTGCAGTTTTCAGCGCCACGAAAGACGCAGAGACGGTAGCGAATGAGCACGGCATACGCTTCCAGGTAGCGGTTAACGTCGGCCCAGCTCTTGAAGGAAGTGCCGTCGAAACTGGCCTGGCCGAAATGGCGGTCGACGGTGGCGCCCAGCACTTCGCCGGTCACGGCGTCTGTCCATTCGGCCTCCACCAGCAGATCGGCGCCGGGGGAGATGGGGCTGGTCAGGGCGTCGCTGACAACCTGCTTTTCAGGGTCGTCGCGAGCGACCAGGGCAACGGTGTCCATCGCCACCGGCTCCTGCGTGGCGGGCAGCACGGCGAACTGTACCCGGACGGTGCCCCGCTGCGGTTCCAGCGCCAGCAGGTAGTCCTTGCCCAGTTCCCGGCCCATGAGGATGTGGAAGTTGTTCGCCAGGGTCTGACGGTCGCCCGGCGAAACCGTACGCATCGCCTCCAGCGGCGCAAAGTACATGACCGGGTCGAGCATGATCTTGTCATAGCTGCCGTCGCGGGCGCGCTCGCTGATGTAGACCAGATCGGGGGCGAACTCGCCTTTGCCCGGCCTCAAGTCCGCCTGGATCTCGGCGGGCAGGATCGCGGAGGTATTGGATCCGGCGCCGCCTTCCATAGCGGCGCAGGCGGCCAGCAGCCCCAGCAATCCCATCGACATCAAGTGGCGCGGCATGGATTCCTCCTCGTTCCGGTTGCACCGCAAGATGCGATGCCTGACCCGCGGGTGGCAACGAAAAATGCGCCGCAGCCGGCCCACGGGCCGCCCCGGTCAACCCAATCTAAAGAAAACCTTGGTATCCCGGCCGGGCTGTCCTATTTCGTTACCGAGCAATCATTCGAGGCCGCCAGCCAGCATGACCAGCCGAAGCGCCACCGAAAATGACCGCGACATCAGTGCCCGCCGCCGGCTGGCCTGGGCCTGGACAGCCGCGGGCTACGCCTTCTTCGGCATCGGCCTGCTGGGGACGGTGCTGCCGGTTCTGCCGACCACCATCTTCTGGATTGTCGCCGCCGGCTGCTTCGCCAAGGGTTGCCCGGCCATGGCCCGCAAGATCTTCGCCTGGCCCGGCATCGGCCCGGCGGTCGAGGCTTTCCTCAGCCACGGCGTCATCGGGCGCAAGGCCAAGGTCAGCGCGCTGATCGGCATGGCCGCGGGCAGCGCCATCGTACTGCTGACCGTGCTGTCGCTGCCGGCCAAGCTGGTGACCATCGCGGTCATCGCCCTGGCGGCGCTCTATGTCGTCAGCCGTCCGGAACGCCTGCCGGAAAGCGAAGTGGGAACCGGCGACTGAGGCACGCCCTCAGCCTCGCCGGTCGTCGCCCAGACATAGGAAAAGCTCGACTCAGATTGTCTATCCGAGTTGACGCGCCCGTGCCGATCACCCGGCCGAAAGACGGACTTCCTTACGCGATAGCAAGCACCGGATCGACCCAGGGGTCCTCGGTGATCACATATCCCAGATCGCTGAGCGAGGCGACGGTCAGGTCCGACGTGTAGTTCACGTCATTGATGTAGCCGGTCATGATCTCGTTGCCGAAGTCGGCCTCCGCCCAGTGAGACTCGACCGTACCGGCTCCGCCAATGGTCTCCAGCGGCACGCCGAGCGGGTCAGCGGATCCGATAAGGTCGGCATAGGCAAGCATCGCATTCTCGCCGGTGAAGGTCGGATCGCCAGTGCCGGATCCGCTGACCAACCCGAGGAAGTCCCAGATGGTGCCGAAGCCGATGGTGTGCATCATCTCGTGGAAGACGATATCGTCCCACAGGCCGTCGTCGTAGTAGCTTTGCGCGTCGGCACTGTCGAACTCCATGATGCCGACCGCGGGCAGGTAGCCGTCGGTGCGGATCGCCGTCGGGCCAGCCTGGCCGAGGATAAAGCCCTCGCCGTCGATGTAGGTCAGAGTGGCGGAGATCAGGATGTCGTCGATGATATCGCCGCGGTAGAAGACATCCTGAATGTCGTCGGTGATGACGCTGCTGATCCAGTCGGCGGCCCAGATGAAGGCATTCTGCAGGTCCACCGTCCAGTCACTGCCGTCGAACTCGACCAGGATGTTGTAACCGCCGGGATCGCCGCTTAGGTACTCCGTCAGGAGATTCGGATCAACCGGGTCCCCGCCGCCAACCGTGTCGTCACCGCCGTTCTTCCCGCCCTTGCCGCCGCCGTTGCCGCCGCCACCTCCTCCGCCGCCGGGATTGTCGGGCTTCACGAAGGAAGTGAAGTCGAGGAAGAGCAGATCGCCGCCTGCCGTGGTGTTCTCCGCAAAGGCCGGTGCAAACTCGCTGTGCGGGATCGGGGGAACGAAGCCGTCGTCTTGGTAGCCTTCCGGCAGTTCGAAGGGCGCCAGACCGTCGATGGCCGCCAGGGCCTCGGTCCCGCTGAGCAGCTCGATCACCTCGCCCGGCTGCGTCAGCGGTGCCGGCGCCGCGTGGCTCTGCGCCTCGGCGACCGCATTGGCCGCGAAGTTGAGCACGTCATCGACGGGCTCGAGCAGCGGGAACAGGGGCTCCGCCTCGAACACGACAGCATCGCCGGGCGTGAGTTCCGCCGGCACCTCGCCGTCGGGTTCGACGACGACGACCGTGTCGGCATCGAGGACCCGCAGCATGCGCAGCTGTCCCTCGACAGACACGGCAGCCGGCAGATCGTTCTGCAGCGGCGCCACGGCAACGCCAGGAGGCGTCAGGCCCTCCGCAGGCGCGGCATCAGTCGTCGTATCGTAGTCAGGAATCAGGGTCGGTTGGATCGCCATGGTCGCGCCCTCGCTTGAGCGTTAGCGGGGAGCATCACTCCCCAGCCTCCATTGACCCCGCATGAAATATAGCAGCAACTTTTCTTACATTGTAGTTAACGGCGGCAGTAATTTCGGAATTTTACCAGCGCAACAATAAAACCGCGCAAGCAGAACAACCACCGAGCGCAGCAAGGCCGCGGTGCTTGCTGACGTTCCTCCTATCGCAGAAAATTTTTTGCCCCTCTTGGGGCTCTCTTTTGCGCACCGCCTCACCTCCCCGCCCCGTCAGTGCGCCTGCCTGCCGCCGCAGCCCGCGTGCCCGACGACCCCTCGGCCGGCCCGCGAGAAACTGAACAAGGGACACAAGCTATGCACAGCAGGGAGGTGCCCCGACGACTGCCCGCCGCCGGCGCCACACCTTCGCTTCAAAAGCCGATCGCCCGCCAGTCTCTCCCTTGGCCCGGTGCCGCCGCTCGGCGCCGGGTCCTTCCCTGTCCGCGCAAAGTATTGGTATGGAGACCAAGCCACTACTGCGCCAATACACCGCCATCTTCCTACTACCTGCCGCCGGATAAACCCGCTAGGGTTTCGACATAACAAAAAACAATCGGGAGGAAAGTTCAGATGCGAAAGGCTATTCCTGCAGTATCACTCGCCACCCTGATGCTGGCGACGCCGGCCCTGGCCCAGAGCAATTTGGAAAAGCTCGGCCAATTCAAAACGACGGGCGTGACCGAGTTCGAGGTCATCGATCAGGGCGGCGCCTACGCCGACGGCATCCGTGAAAACCTGAAGCGGATCAACCTGCCCGCAGGCTTCAAGATCGAACTCTATGCGGTGGTGCCCGATGCCCGTCACATGGCAGTCGGCCCGCAAGGCATCGTGACCTTCGTCGGCACGCGCAAGACCAAGGCTTGGTCGGTCACCGACCGCAACAAGGACCGCGTCGCCGACGAGGTGAAGAGCTTCGCGCCCTCGATCGGCCTCAAGATCCCGAACGGCCCCTGCTTCTCCGACGACGGTTTCCTCTACATCGCCGAGCAGAACCGGGTGCTGGTCTACCCGGCCGCCGAGTTCTTCTACGAGAGCCCGGACGTCGCCGCCTTTGAGGTGGTGCCGCAAGGCAAGCTGATTCCGGTGTCAGAGGAGAGCTACAACCACACGGCGCGCGTCTGCACCATCGGCCCGGACGACAAGCTCTACATCACCATCGGCCAACCCTTCAACGTGCCGGCGCCCGAAAAGATGGACCTTTACACCCAAGAGGGCATCGGTGGCATCATCCGCATGAACCGCGACGGCACCAACCGCGAGGTCTACACCTACGGCGTCCGCAACTCGGTCGGCCTCGACTTCAATCCGGCCAACGGCGAGCTGTGGTTCACCGACAACCAGGTCGACGGCATGGGCGACAACATCCCGCCGGGCGAGCTGAACCGCCAGACCGCCAAGGGCCAGCACTTCGGCTTCCCCTGGTACGGCGGCGGGGACACCCGCACCAACGAGTATGCCGATTCCGAACCGCCGGCCGACGTGGTCTTCCCGGCGGTCAACATGGTGGCCCACGCCGCCGACCTCGGCATGCACTTCTACCAGGGCAGCCAGTTCCCTTCGAAGTACAAGGGCGGCATCTTCTCGGCCCAGCACGGGTCCTGGAACCGCACCACGCCGGTCGGCGCGCGGGTGATGTTTACTCCGGTCAACGAGGACGGCTCGGCCGGCGAGACCACGGTCTTCGCCGACGGCTGGATCGACGATAACGAAGAGTACCTGGGACGGCCCGTTGATGTGGTCGAGCTGCGCGATGGCTCGATCCTGGTCTCCGACGACCTCGCCGGCGCCATCTATCGTATCTCCTACGGCGAATAAGTCGGCAGGGATCCTGTTGCGGCGGCCGGGCTCACCCCCGGCCGCTGTTCCTGCGTCTCATGGGAAGACCTCTACGCAATGACTGTGACGAAGACGCCTCTCCTGCTCCTCGGGATCGCGGCCCTTGCCGTCGCCTTCTCCGCGCCCGCCCAGGCCGCCGATCCGGCCGCCGGCCGCAAGAAGGCGCGCCAGTGCCAGACCTGCCACGGCATCGATGGCATCGCCAAGATCCCCATCGCCCCACACATCGCCGGGGAGAATCAGATCTACCTGGAAAATCAGCTGAAGGCCTTCCGCTCCGGCAAGCGCGAGCACGAGATCATGTCGGTGGTCGCCAAGGGTCTGAGCGACGAGGACATCTCCGACCTCGCGGCCTGGTACGCCTCGATCAAGATCACCGCGACCATGCCGGAGTGAGCCGCGAGGCGGAAAAGGAAAACGGCATGCGATGCCGGAGGGACATCGCATGCCGTGGAGCGGCCGGTTTCCCGGGGGCTCAGGCCGGCCGCAGCAAACCCTGGATCCAGACGCTTGGGGGCTACTGGGCGCCCAGGGTGACACCCGCCGGCGGGGAAGCCTCCAGGCGGGAATCGGCGAGATGGCGGATCAGCGGCCAGTTGTTCTCGGCGCCCCTCAGGAAACCGGGAACGTTCTCCTTCCACTTGACCTGCACATCCTTGTTGAGGTTCAGGTAGAGCTTGTCGTCGACGATGGCCCAGGCCTGCGGGTCGCCGTCGAACTTGCGGCCCATGGCGGTGCCGAAGGCGCAGAAGCCGCCGTACTGCGGGGCATACTTGGCGGGATTGCCGGCGAAGAGGTCGCGGTGCTCGGCGCTGGCGAAGCGGTAGGTCGCCCCGCCGTGCTCGGCGGTGTAGCGGCTGTCGCCGAGGACCGGCTTGCCCTCGGTGAAGTAGGCGACCACGTCAAAGCCGTGTACGGCATAGCCTTCGACGATGTTGACTTCCTGCGCCGCGGACACGACCTGTGTCATGGTCGGCACGGCAGCGCCGGCCAGGGCCATCGTCAGCAGGGCGCCGCGAAGGGCTTTGTTGAGGTTCGGCATAACGGTTCACTCCGAATTGGTTTTTCTGTAGTGACGTTCGGGGCCTTGGCCCCTTGAACAAAACCTAGTCAGACGGATTTGATCTTTTGTCCGAAGAAACACGCCAATCGTCCGAAGTCGCCACCTCCGAGACCGCCGGCGCCTTCCCCTGGCTGAGCCGGCGCAGCCTCAGCGCCAGCGTCTTCTTCTCCGGCCCGCTGTGCGGCAGCGCCGACCATGCGGACGACGGCCCCCAGGGTCATCTGCACCTGGTGCAGCGCGGCCCCGTGACGCTGCACGCCGCCGGCAGCGCCCCCCAGCGCATCGAACGGCCGAGCCTCATCCTCTTCGCCCGCCCCCGCCGCCACCGCCTGGAGACTGACGAGCCCGCCGGCGCCGACCTGGTCTGCGCCCGCCTGGCCTTCGAAGGACCCGAGGCCGACCTGCTGCTGCTGGGCTTCCCGGAGCGCCTGGTCATCGCGCTGGACGACCTGGAGGGCCTGGAGCCGGTGCTGGGCCGCCTTTTCGGCGAGGCCTTCGCCCAGGAGTTCGGCCAGCAGGCCGCGGTGGACCTGCTGATCGAACTGTTGATGGTCATGCTGCTGCGCCACTGTGTCGCCCGGGGCCTGACGGAGAGCGGCCTGCTGGCCGGCCTCGCCGACCCTAAGCTGGGGCGGGCGCTGGCGGCCATGCATCGGGCGCCGGAGGCCGAGCTGCCCCTGGAGCGCCTGGCCGATATCGCCGGCATGTCGCGCTCCACCTTCGCCGCCGCGTTCAAGGCGCGGGTCGGCATTTCGCCGGGCGACTACCTGACCACCCTGCGCATGACCATCGCCCGCCAGGAACTGCTGACCGGACGCCCGCTGAAAGCGGTCGCCGCCGAGGCCGGCTACGCGAGCCCCACCGCCCTGGCCCGCGCCTTTCATCGGCAGTTCGGCTGCGGCCCGCGCGAGTGGCTGGCCCGCCAGACGCGGACAGGCGCCTGAATCCGCAGAAAAGGCCCGTTTCCTGCGGTTCTCCGGCTACCCCGTAAGAGGTTCGATTCCTCACCTGAGGGCGGTAAAATGCCGCCCATGTCTTTGTCCTGGCGAAATCACCTGACGGCCGCCCTGGGTGCGGCGCTGTTCCTGGCCGCCGGCCCCGCCGCGGCGCTGGAGCCGCCCGCCCTGGAGGAACTGGAGACCCTGCTGCGCGACCTCGGCTTCGATCCGGGCAAGGTCGACGGCGTGGTCGACGACGACACCATCGCCGCGATCCGCCGCTATCAGGACTTCGCCCTGCTGCCCGGCGACCCCGAGCCCAGCGAAAGGCTGCTGAACGAGTTGCGCGGCGTCGCCGCCGCCTTCGCGGCCCTGAATGCCGGCAAGGAGGAGCCGCCGACGGCCGCCCCGCCACCGGCGGTTCCCGACCTCGGGGCCGGTGCGCCGGAGAGGGGCGAGACCGAAAGCCAGCCAACCCCGGTCGCCGAGAAGGTCGTCGTGCCGCCGCCCCCGCCGCCGCCCAAGCTGAAGCCGCTCGAAGCGGCGGAGACGGAAGAGGCGATGGAGGAAAAGGAACAGTTGGCCGAGCTGCCCCCGGCCGAAACGCAAGACCTCGCGCCCCCGGCTGAGAGCGTGGCGCCGGAAGCCGCCGTGACACCGCCCCCGGCAGAAGAGCCGCCGGCGGAAGCCGAAATCGAGGCGCCCCTCGATCCCGCCGCCGCGCTGGCGGCGCGCATCGAGGCCGAGCTGGCGCCGCACCGCGAAGAGTTGGCGGCGGGCCGCGTCACCCGCGAAGCCCTCGCCCAGCGCTTCAACGACCAGGGCCGCCAGGCGCTGCAAGGCTCGGACTATGAAACCGCGATCCTGAAATTCTCGGTGGCCATCCACCTGCTTCCCGACTTCGCCGGCGCCTATTCCAACCGCGGCACCGCCTATCAGCGCAACGAAGAGACGGACCTGGCCGCCGCCGACTTCGCCAAGGCCAAGCAACTCGGCTTCGGCGGCTTCCGCCTGAAGGACGGCAAAAAACCCTTTCAGTAGGAGGCTAGGCCAGCGGTTCCGGCACCTTTTCCGCCGCCGCCTCGCCCGCCTTGCGGGTGCGGTAGTGGAAAGCGGTTTCGTCCTTGGCGGACTCCGCCGTCGCCAGCGCCTGCATGGCCTCGTGCACGGGTGACTTGCCGCAGGCCGGGTCGACATTGCCCGCTTCCCCGGTCAAGGCGAAGGCCTGGCAGCGGCAACCGCCCCAGTCGATTTCCTTGCGCTCGCAGGAGCGGCAGGGCTCCGGCATCCAGTCGGTGCCGCGGTAGGCCTTGAAGGCCTCGGAGTTCTCCCAGATGTCGCGCAGGCTGCGGTCGGTCACCCGGTCGAAGGTGAGGCTGGTGATGGACTCCGCCGCATGACAGGGCAGCACCTTGCCCGCCGGCGAGATGTTGAGGAACTGCCGGCCCCAGCCGCCCATGCAGGATTTCGGGCGCCGGGCGTAGTAGTCGGGCACCACGTAGTCGATCACCATGACGCCCTTCAGCCGCGCGCGCGCCGCCTCGACGATCTCCGTCGCGCGTTCCAGCTGCGCGCGCGTCGGCATCAGGGAAGCGCGGTTCAGGTAGGCCCAGCCGTAGTACTGCACGTGGGCGATCTCGACCCGCTGGGCCTCCAGCTTCTCGGCCAGGGCCAGCATCTCCTCCAGGTGCTCCAGGTTCTGCCGGTGGACAACCATGTTAAGGGTCAGCGGCAGGCCGATCTCCTTTACCCAGCGCGCGCAGTCGAGCTTCTTCTCGAAGCCGCCCTTGTAGTTGCCGATGCGGTCGCAACCCGCCGCCTCGCTGTCCTGGAAAGAAAGCTGCAGGTGATCGAGTCCCGCCTCCGCCAGGGCGGCCAGGCGTTCCTTGCTCAAGAGCACGCCGGCGGTGATGAGGTTGGTGTAGAGCCCCTCGGCGGCCGAGGCCGCCACCAGGTCTTCCAGGTCGCGCCGCGCCGTGGGCTCGCCGCCGGAAAAATGGATCTGCAGCACGCCCAGCTCGGCGGCTTCCTTGATCACGGCCTTCCACTGCCCGGTGGAGAGCTCGGCGCTGCTCGCCTCCAGCGCCAGGGGGTTGGAACAGTAGGGGCACTGCAGCGGACAGCGGTGTGTCAGCTCGGCCAGGATGGCCAGGGGAAAGTTCAACTCTGTCATGTCGTCCCCCTCATGCTGCGAGAATCCGCTTGTCGGCCAGGTCCTGCAGCAGCGCGCCGACGTCCTTCAGGATCACGTCGCGCGGCGCCTCGAAGGTCCCCGCCAGGTCGTTCACGATCTCGCCCACAGAGGCCTTGCCGTCGCAGCGCTTGACGATCTCCAGCGCGATGCTGTCCAGCACGAAAAGCCGCTCCGGCGCCAGGATGACCCACTGGTCGCGCTGCTTGTCGAAGCGCAGCTTCACGCCGACCGGCAGGCCGGGCACCGAATCCTCGGTAATGGTGGTGCGCTCCGTCATCCTCAGAGATCCAGCTCGGTCACCGGCACCATGCCTTCCGGAACGAAGGCACCGGGCGGGATGTGGCCGGGGGCGACATAGGCGTGGTAGAGCGCGTCGAGCTGGGCCCAGAGCACATCCGTCTTGAAGCGCACGGCCGCGAGCACCTGTTCCTGCTGCTCGCGGGTGCGCGCCTCGCGCAGCACATAGCCCAGGCCGAACTTCACGTCCTTGGGCGCCTCGTCCAGGCGGCGCTTGAAATAGGCGATGGTGCGCTCGTTGGCGAAGTCGTAGTGCTCAAGCAGGCCGGCAATACGCTCCTGGTGGATCTTCGGCGCGAAGAGCTCGGTCAGCGAGGAGGCGATGGCCTCCAGCAGCGACTTCTCCCGCACGAAGCGCACATAGGCTTCCACGGCAAAGCGCGTGGCCGGCAGCATGCCGGCGCCGGACACCACGTAGGCGCGATCCAGCCCGACGCCCTCGGCCAGCATGAGCCAGCGTTCGATGCCGCCTTCGTTGCCTTCCTTGCCGTCGTGGTCCTCGATGCGCTTGCGCCATTCACGGCGCAGCTCCAGGTCCTCCATGCGCGACAGGATGGTCGCGTCCTTCAGCGGGATGTGGCTCTGGTAGCAGTAGCGGTTCAGCACCCAGGCCTGCACCTGGCCGTGGTTGCACTTGCCGCCGTGCAGCAGCTTGTGAAAGGGGTGCAGGGAGTGATAGCGCTCGGCGCCGATCTGGCGGATGCGCTCCTCGAACTCGTCCTGCGGCAGCAGGCGGCCGAAAGGCGGCGCGGCCACGGGAGCCGGATCGATAGAAGCCACGGAAGGCGTTGCCGCAGAAGAGGTTGCCAGGGTCATAACGTGATCTCCATGCCGTCGTAGGCGACTTCCCAGCCCGCCGCCTCGACCGCGGCCCGCTCGGCCGAGTCCGACAGCAGAATGGGGTTGGTGTTGTTGATGTGGATGAAGACCTTGCGGCCCACCGGGCTGTCGGCGAAGGTCGCCAGCGTGCCTTCGGGGCCGGAGAGGCTCATGTGGCCCATGCGCCGGCCGGTCTTCACGCCGGCGCCCTGCACCTTCATCTCGTCGTCCTGCCACAGCGTGCCGTCGAACATCATCAGGTCTGCGCCTTTCATCTCCGCCTGCAGGACCGGCGACGGCGCGGCGCAGGCCGGCACGTAGAGAAAGCGGCGGCGGCTGCCGTTGCTGCCCGCCGTATTCTCGATGCGCAAAGCGATGGTGTCTTCCTCGACGGTGCCGAAGTTGCCGTTGCCGGCCTTCTCGTCTTCCAGATAGAGAGCCACCTTGCCGGGGATGGCGAAGGGCGTGATGGAGAGGCCCAACGCCTCGCCCTCCTTGGTCGCCGGCGCGAAGGTCTCGCCCAGGCCGAGACGCCGGCGGTCGACGAACTTCGGATTGAGTACGTTGAAGATGGTGTTGTTCTCCAGCACCGACAGCACCCGGCTGGTGGCGTAGACCGCCAGGGGATGGCTCTCGCGCAGGGTCAGCAGGCCGGCCACGTGGTCGACGTCGCCGTTGGTCAGCACCACGGCGCGGATCGGGCTGTGGCGCACGCCGTCGCGGGGATGGAGTTGCGGATTGTCGTTGATCTGCTGGCGCAGGTCAGGTGAGGCGTTCAGCAGCACCCAGTTCTCGCCGTCGGCCGAGACCGCCACCGAGGACTGTGTGGACGGTCGCGCGAGCGGATCGCCGCGCCGCGCCCGCTGCGAGGCTTCGTTGTTGCTGTTCCACTGCGGGAAGCCGCCGCCGGCCGCCGCACCGAGCACCAAAACCTGTAGCACGCTTCCCCCAAGGATCGTCATGCCGGACACCAGCGCCGGCGCGACCCGCTTCCACCCGGCCATAGAGGCCGCCGGAGGCGCATCGGGAAGCTACGACTGCGCAAAGGAAAAAGGCCGGGCGTTCCGCCGAACAGGGTTCGACAGCAATCCCGGCCTATCGATGCATTCCCCTTAGGGGAAGGATCACAGATCCGCGCAGGCGTAGCTGTTGATTTCCATGCCGACGGAGATCTCGATAACTTTAGGGGTTGTCCAGCTCATTACTTTCCTCCTCTGGGGATGTGGCCTAGCGGCCCTTCTTTTCCGACCTCTCGCGTGGTGCCTCGCCGGAGCGAGGAGCGCCGATGACCCAAGTCTCCTGAGCATCGTGGGCGACATGTTAACGGCTCCCCAAATACCCGCCCACAATACTAAAGTCGCATAGACTGGCCGACCTTGCCTCGAGCAAAGCGCCATGCTTACAGAAGCTTGGCAGGCAGTTTTTAATGACTTCAAGACGTTGGCGACAGGTAACCCGCGCCCTTCGAAAACTGCGCGAATTTGCCGTGGTAGAATGCGCGCAAAGGTGAATTCAACCGGATATCGGCAGGCTCTCCGATCTCCAGGCCGCAGCAGCGCTTCACATTCCCGAGAGCGCCGCGGATTGAGCGGTTTCCGGGATGTCCGCCCCTGCGCATTAACCAAGATTGAAGTGTCTGCCACTAAAAATAGAGGAACTTTGGCTGTCCGCAGGCGTCTTTGAATGATTCCCGGCCTCCTCTCTTTGCCTCAAGCACGGGAGCTCCTGAACTGCCGGTTGTGCCGGCGGATCACGCTGCTTGTCTGCCTGGCCATTTTGACGGTGGAGATGGCTTTCCTGCCGCCGACCTACGTGAAGCGCCGGGACGAACTGCGCAGCCACCAGGAGATGGAAGTGCTGCTGACCGCCAAGGCGTCGCTCAGCTGGTACGAGCAGCACACGCCGGCGGACATTCTGAAGCGCACCTGGCCCACCTTCGAGCATGTGGCCGTCGAAGGCGTCGCCCTCTACGCGGAAAACGGCGTCCTTCTCGGCAGCCAGGGAAGGAGACCCGACCTGCTGTCGAATGAGGGCATGCGGGGCCCTACGACGGCCCACGAGGAGCAGCTGACCTTCCGGCACTTTCCGGAGGAGAGCGGCGCCTATGAAGTTCTCTGGCCGCCGTCGGTCAGCAACCTGCCCTTCACCGTGGTGGCGCGCCTCGGCACCGCGGCAATCGACGCCGAACTCAATGCCTATATGTTCCGCGTCGGGGTCCTGATCCTGATCCTCTCCATGGCCGTCTCCGTCGTCACCGTCGCGGTGCTCGGTCGCAGCGTGCTGACCCCGCTGCTGGCGATCCACAAAAACCTCACGGCCGCGCACAGCGACCCGGTCAACGCCGAGCAGTACAAGCTCGACATCAAAGCGGACAACGAGATCGGCGAAACCGTAACCGTGCTGAACGCGCTGTTGAGCCGGCTTTCCGCGATACGCCGCAGCCACGTCTACGAGCGTGAGAAGCGCTTCCAGGACTTCGTCGCCTCCAGCTCCGACTGGTTCTGGGAGATGGACGAGAACCTGCGCTTCTGCTTCTTCTCCGATCGCTACACCGACGTCACCGGCGTGCCGGAAACCGTGCTGCTGGGCAAGACCCGCGAGGAGACCGGCATTCCCGGGGTCGACCAGAGCATCTGGCAGCAGCACCTCAACGATCTGCACAGCCACCGCCCCTTTCGCAATTTCGTGCATCCGCGCCAGCGGCCCAACGGAGACGTCGTCTGGCTGTCGATCAACGGCGATCCCTGGTTTGACGGCGACGGCAACTTCCGCGGCTACCGCGGCACCGGGCGCGACATCACCGATCAGATGGCGATCCAGGAGGCCCTGCGCACGGCCAAGGAAGAAGCCGAGGCGGCCAATCGCACGAAGTCCGAGTTCCTGGCCAACATCAGCCATGAGCTGCGCACGCCGCTGAACGCGATCATCGGCTTTTCCGAGGTCATGCTGGCCGGAGAGAAGACGCCCGGCGCCAATCCGCGGCACCACGGCTATCTGGAGGACATCCACAGTTCCGGCCTGCACCTGCTGTCGCTGATCAACGACATCCTGGACCTCTCAAAGATCGAGGCCGGGGCCGACGAGCTGGACGAGGAAGCGGTCGACGCCGCTGAGCTGGCGCGCGCCGTGCTGCGCGTGGTGCGCCAGCGCGCGGAAACCTCCGGCGTCACCATAGAATGGAGCGGCGACATGCAGCTGCCGCTGCTCTTCGCCGACGAGCGCAAGCTGAAGCAGGCGCTGCTGAACCTCATGACCAATGCCATCAAGTTCACGCCGTCGGGCGGGCGGGTGCGGATGAGCATTCGATGCAGCGCCGAGGAAGGCTTCATCTTCGAGGTCACGGACAACGGCATCGGCATGGCGCCGGAGGACATCCCCACGGCGCTGCGCCAGTTCGGCCAGATCGACAGCGCCTTGAACCGCAAGTACGAAGGCACCGGACTGGGCCTGCCGCTGACCAGCGCCCTGGTCGAACTGCACGGCGGGCGGCTGGAGGTCGAAAGCCAGCTCGGCGAAGGCACCAAGGTCTCCATCCACCTGCCCGCCGGCCGCATCCTCGAGAGGGGTAGTGGCCGCCGGGAAAGCGCGGGCTCCTGAGCGCACTCCCCCGCTGAGCCTAAGGGAACACGCCGATGAGGTGGCCCCAGAGATAGTGCAGCGGCGAAACGATCACCAGCGCCAGCAGCACAAAATACAGCATGACCTTCATGGCCTTGCGCAGCGGCACGCCGAGGAAGGTCAATCCCACCAGCACCGGCGGCGCCTGATAGGGAAAGGCGAAGATCACGAAGGCCGGCACCTGCGCCAGCAGCACCGCATCCAGCGGCCAGCGGAGGCTTTCCGCCATGGAACCGGCCAACGGCGTGAAAACCGCCGGAATCGCGGGCAGCGTGGTCACCATCGCCAGCATCATCGCGCTCACCTGCAGCACCGCGTACTTGGCGGCATCGGGCAGCCCCGCCAAGGGGACCGCCGCCGCGATATGGCTCCACAGCAGGTCGCCGAGGCCGCTGTGACTGACCACGCCACCCAGGCCGATGGTGCCGGCGGCGAAGAACCAGGGACCGAAGTTCAGCTTGCCGATGGACTGGGGCGGCAAGAGGCCGACACCGGGCAGCAGGCTGACGACAGCCGCCGCAAGGCCGATCCAGGCCGAGGATATGCCGTGCAGGCTGTCGGTAGTCCAGAACGCCAGGGTGACGGCCAGGAGGAAGGCGATCTTCACCTGGTCGCGGGTCCAGGGCTCTGGCGTCATCGGCGGCAGGGAGATTTGCCGTTCACCGGGAAAGAGGCGCAGCACCAGCAGCGGGATCAGCAGGAAGGCGCCGAGGCCCAGGACCGGGAAGTTCAGCAGCAGGTATTCGCCGTAGGTCAGCGTGCGCCCGTAGATCGCCTCCGCGGCGCCCATCAGCACCAGGTTGGGCACGTTGGACGTCAGGATGGTGAAGGCCGGGATGACCGCGCCCAGCACCGCAGCGATGAAGAGGCCGTGGCGACGCGGATCGTCTTCGGCGAGGCCCAGGCGATCTGCCAGGGCGCGCACCAGCGGCGCAAAGATCAGCACCCGGCCCATGGCCGAGGGGATAAAGAAAGCCAGCAGCAGGCCGGTCGAGGAGATCAACCAGATTAGCGCCGGGTAGGACTTGAGGTGCCCCAGCAGGCGGTCGAACAGCGCATGGCCCATGTCATGGCGACCGATGACCTCGCTCAGCACCATGCCGGCGAAGACCAGCCACACCGCCTTGGACTCGAAACCGGCCAGCGCCACGTGGTCCGGCGCCAGGCCGGTCAACAGCAGGGCGGCGAAGAAGACCAAGGCCGTCAGCTCCGCCGGGATCGCCAGGGTCGCCCAGAGGAAAGCGGTGAGTACCGCCAGCGTCCCGAGCGACAGCAGGGGTGAGGCCCCCGCGACCAGGGTGCCGGCAAAGGCGGCCGCAAGAACCAGCGCCACGCTTCTGCTGACTGCTTTTTCCACCGCGGCTCCCGGCCTCCGGCCTTCACACAACTGGATCCATGCCGCGCGACGGACGTCCGCAGCCGCCCGGACGGGGCGGCTGTCGTGGTCGGATATTGTCGCGGGATGGCACCACTGACACGCAGCCGCCAGCATAGCCAATCTACCGCCGCGCGCCTAGCCGCGAGACAGCCCCGCGGCGCCTGGATCGCGGCCGCCCGCCGGGCTATGATGCCGGAAAACCTGCCTGGCAAAGACCGACTTGAAGGCAAGAGGGGTGGAAATGATCAAGGGACTTCACCACAACGCCTATCGCTGCCGCGATTCAGAGGAAACGCGGCGTTTCTACGAGGATTTCCTCGGACTGCCGCTGGCCAAAACGCTGGAGATCGGCACCACCAAGACCGGGCGCGAGACGCAGGCGCTGCACACCTTCTATCGCCTGGGCGACGGCTCCTACCTCGCCTTCTTCGAGGTGCCGGGACAGGCCTTCGAATTCAAGACGCAGCACGACTACGATCTGCACATCGCCCTGGAGGTCCCGCCCGAGGCGCTGGACGAACTGCTGGCGCGCGGCAAGGCCGCCGGCATCGAGACCCGCGGGCCGGCGGACCACGCCTTCATCGACTCCATCTACTTCCGCGACCCCAACGGCTACGTCATCGAACTGACCGCCAAGCGGCCTGAGCACGCGGCCATGATGGACCCGGCGACCAACGGCGCCCGCGAAAAGCTCGACGCCTGGCAGAAGGCCAAGACGGAGGCGGCCGAATAGGCCGCAGCGGCTCGGAAAGGCATCTTCCAATACACCAATAATGCGATTATTGTTTCTTCGGTTGATACCTTTGATTGAGGAAGCATCCATGTCGCCTTTCGCCCGCCGCAGGAAGCGGCCGCCTGTGATTCGGGGCCTCCTGGCCGCCGCCGCCCTGCTCGCCCTTTCGGCCTGTGCCTCTTCGGAAGTGGCCAGCATCAAGGCCGCCAGCCAGGACCAAATCCACGATCTCCGGGTGTCGGAGATCACCGTCACCATCGAGACGCCCAAGCCGCACCCCGAACTGCAGGCCGAGTTGAAGAAGCAGCTTGAAGAGGCCATGCCGATCTGCGCCAAGGGCGCGATCGATCATCGTCTCAACGTCGTCATCACCGAATTCGAGGATCAAGACGTCGGCAAGGCGATCTTTCTGGGCGATGAGATCGAATTGAAGGGCCGCGCCGAGTTCGACGCCGTCGCCACCCGCGAGCAGACCGGGGCCTACTTCGTGGAGAACAGCTTTGCCTGGGGCGGCTTCATCGGCGCGGCCATGATGTCGGACGCTGAGATCTCACTCAGCAAAGGCTTCGCCGAGAACCTCTGCAAAGAGGTCTTCGACGTCGACCTGGCACAGATCCGCAAGAATTAGAGCTGACCGGACCGGCTGCCCGCAGCGGGCGGAGTCGTTGCCGTTTGTGCGTTTGACCACGCCACGGCGCGGTCTGCCGCGTTAGACTGGCGCTTCTCCCGGACCGCAATCACGGAGGGTGGAGCCATGGCAGGCGACGGCGGCAAGGACTATGTCCTGGGACGGCTGATCCTCGACTACATCAAGGCCTTCATGTGGCCGCTGGTCGCGATCATCGTGGTGTTGATCTATCAGGACGACGTCCGCCAGATCCTGTCCGAGCGCGAGGTCGATATCTTCGGCCTGCGCATCGGCGAGAAGGTGGAGCAGATCGAATCCCAGGCGATGGCGGAGATCGAGGACATCCGCCTGTTGCTGGAAGCCCAGCAGGCCGCCGAGCAGGCCGACGCCGGCAGCGAGGCGGCGCCGCAGATCAGCGAAGACATAGATGCCAAGCTCAGGAGCCTGGAGGCCAACCTGTCGCGTGAGATCGCCCGGGTTCAGGTCGAGCAGCAGGCGCTGCGCACGGCGCCGGCGGCCGAGCGCCAGGCGACGGTGGAGGCGGACAGCAGCCGCGCCGGCAAGGCGGCCGCCGCCGAGCGGCGCGGCTTCGAGGCGCTCATCGATCACGACGTCAAGGCCGCCATCGCCGCCTTCGACGAGGCGCGCCGCATTTGGCCGGAATACCACAACGTGGCGGAGATCGGCCGCGCCCTGCGTCGCCTGGAAGCCTCCCTTGCCGACCCAGAAAGCGACGCCTGGCCCCGCCTCTACCGCGAAATCATAACCCGCTATTCCTGGGGCCTGCCGGACGATCTGCGCAACGAAATCCGCGCCGGCGCCGCTGCAGCTTTCTAGGGCAGCGCACTCGTGGACAGAAGTCGATTGGGTGGTACCTCCATTTCTCCGCGACCTGGGCGAAGACCGGACATCACCCACTTCAAGAGGCAAAGTCGCAGATTTGTCATTTGCCGCCATCACGCATTCGATGTTGACTTGCCGCAGTCGGAAGAACGAAGCGCGACTTTATGAACGGATTGCGTGAGCAATCAGTCGCTGTCGACGTTTTCTTATTCAGCTGCGCTTGAGAGAAAAGCGACTCTCCTGACTCAACACTGCAAGTGTGATACCTTCTAAAACTGTACGTGCTGCGCAACTCAGGTTCGGAGGATGTCCTATGGCTGATGTCAAACATCACGCAAACCACAGCGTCCGCGTATCTATCCCAATGTCGGTCGCATCCGACATCGGCAAGTTCAAGGAGACACTGGGCAGCATTCTCGACAGGCTCGGCTGCCCAGCCTGCTGTTCGGCGCACGATATCTATTTCGAGATGCAGCGTGACTTCCGGTTTGACGGTGATCTGGATATCGCCCAAGCGGCCTTCGCACCAAAGCGCCTTGCGGCGGCCGCCTCCGTCCCCGTTGTGTCGGCCAGCCTCTCGCCGAAGCTGGCGGGTAATATCAAGGAGGTGTTCAGTGCGCTCGACCGTATTGTCGACCTCAGCGCACACCCCGCATGCACTTCGGGAGATGACCTCTTCCTGAGGGTCGAGAGCAACTTCTTGATCAACAGTGCCGGCCAGCTCGATGAGCAGGCACTGGTCATTGGCCGGTAAGAACCGGTTCCGGCCCCCAAAGCTGGGGGCCGGTATGATCTACACTCCTGCGCTACGCTCGTTTCTGCAGCCGCGTATCGATAGGTTAGGCGTGCTCGAGGTCGAGCCGCAGACGATGTGGCTGGCCGAAGATGCGATCGACGGGCCGTTTCGCGAGAACTTCGACTTCATCGAAGCGATCGCCGCCCTGCCCGTCGCCAAGCTGGTCCACAGCGTCGGCGCGCCGCTGGGCGGTACGCGCCGGCCGAACCCGGATCAGATTGCGCTGATCCGCGCGACGGCGGACCGGCTGGACAGCCCCTGGGTGAGCGAGCACCTCAGCGTTGCCGGCACACCGCACCGATCGGCGGGTTTCCTGCTGCCGCCGCTGCAGACGCCCGAGGGCGTCGAGACGGCGGCGAAGAATATCCGCATCTTTGCGGAGGGCATCGGCCGCCCTGTCGCCATCGAGACCGGCGTGTCCTATGTCGGCCGGAAGCCGTTCGAGATGGCGGACGGCGAATTCGTCGCTGCGGTGGCAGAGACCGCCGATTGCGGAATCTTGCTGGATCTGCACAACGTCTACTGCAATGAGCGCAACGGGCGCACGACACTCGATACCTATGTTGAGGCACTCCCGCTGGACCGCGTATGGGAGATCCACCTGGCGGGGGGAAACGAGGCGGAGGGCGTGTGGCTCGACGCCCATTGCGGCCAGATGCCGCCGGATCTTGCAGTGCGGGCCCGCGACATCATCCGGGCCCTGCCCAACCTCGGCGCGGTCAACTACGAGATCTATGAGACTTTTCTCGCGGACATGCCGGAGAGCACCCTCGAAGCGATCCTTGACGAGCTGGAGGACCTCTGGGGCGAAGCCGGGCGGGCAAGCACGGCAAGCAGCGGGGAAGCCGAGCGCCGCCCGAGCCCGCCCCCCGACATCGCAGAGCGCCCCTCCCCCAGCGCGTGGGAAGAAGGCATGACACAGGCGGTCTGGCAGGGAACACCCGACTGTCATCCCTTCCCGGACGACACCGCAGCAATACGGCTCTATGCCCGCCTGGCGCGCAGTTTCCGCGGCTCGATGATGCTGAGGGTGCTCAGCCGGTCTCTGCGGTACCTGATCCTGCGCGAGGCCGATCGTGGCGACGCCATTCTGGAACGATACTTCAAGGCGGTATCGCCCAAGCTGTATGCGCATCTCGAAGCCAAGGCATTCCGCGACTGGGTGACCCAGGCGGGCGAAGCCGATCCGCTGCTCGAGGCGCTCATGGACTACGACATCGTCATGGTCGAAATGTTGGCGGATCCGCGCCCGCGCGAGGTCAGGTTCCCCGGTGACCCGCGCCCGGTTTTCGAAGCCCTTGCCGCATCCCAGCTCCCCAAGTTCCCCGAGCCGCCCGCCTGGGAAATCGAGATCCTGCCCGATCAGGGCCAAACCTCGGCCTTCCGGGGGATCGATTCAGGAAGCTGAAACGCGTCCGGCGGGTCGCTTGGCGGGAAATAAGAGGCCCCGGCGCGCCAACGCCGGGGCCTCTTTCTTTCTGCGCCTTGGAAGGGATCAGGCCGGGGCCTGCGGGCGCATGTCCTTGGGGTCGATGCCGGCGACCGCGACCGGCTTCTTCATGGCGTCGCGGCGGAAGGGCTCGCCCAGTTCCTGGTTCAGAATCACCTCGATGAAGGTGGTGACGCCGTCGTCCTGCGCTTTGCAGGCCGTTTGCAGGGCGTCCGTCAGTTCTTTCTGGGTTTTGACGGTGACGCCCTTCAGGCCGCAGCCCTCGGCGACGCGCGCGTAGCTGAGGTGCGGGTCCAGCTCGGTGCCGACGAAGTTGTCGTCGTACCACAGCGTCGTGTTGCGCTTCTCCGCGCCCCACTGATAGTTGCGGAACACCACCATGGTGATGGCCGGCCACTCCGCGCGGCCGACCGAGGACATCTCGTTCATGGAGATGCCGAAGGCGCCGTCGCCGGCGAAGCCGACCACCGGCACGTCGGGACAGCCGATCTTGGCGCCGATGATCGAGGGGAAGCCGTATCCGCAGGGGCCGAAGAGGCCCGGGGCCAGGTACTTGCGGCCTTCCTCGAAGGTCGGATAGGCGTTGCCGATGGCGCAGTTGTTGCCGATGTCGGAGGAGATGATGGCGTTCTTCGGCAGGCCCGCCTGGATCGCCCGCCAGGCCTGGCGCGGCGACATGCGGTCGGCGTCGCGTGCACGCGCGCGCTCGTTCCAGGTGGTGCCGGGATCGTCGTCCTCGTGGTCCATGGAGGAGAGCGCCTGCAGCCAGGCCGACTTGGTCTGGTGGATGAGGGCCTTGCGCTCCTCGCGCCCGGCGTTGCCGGCCTCGGGCGAGAGCTGCTCCAGCAGCTGCTCGGCGACCAGCCTGGCGTCGCCCTGGATGCCGACCGAGACCTTCTTGGTCAGGCCGATGCGGTCGGCGTTGATGTCGACCTGGATGATGGCCGCGTCCTTGGGCCAGTAGTCGATGCCGTAGCCCGGCAGCGTCGAGAAGGGATTGAGCCGGGTGCCCAGCGCCAGCACCACGTCGGCCTTGGCGATCAGCTCCATGGCCGCCTTGGAGCCGTTGTAGCCCAGCGGCCCGGCGAAGAGCGGGTGCGAGCCCGGGAAGGCGTCGTTGTGCTGATAGCCGCAGCAGACCGGCGCGTCGAGGCGCTCGGCCAGGGCCTGGGAGGCGGGGATGGCGCCGCCGATGACCACGCCGGCGCCGTTCAGGATCACCGGGAACTTGGCCCCGGAGAGCAGCCTGGCGGCCTCGGCGATGGCGCGCTTGCCGCCGGCCGGGCGCTCGATGCGTACGATCTGCGGCAGCTCGATGTCGATCACCTGGGTCCAGTAGTCGCGCGGCACGTTGATCTGCGCCGGGGCCGAGCCGCGCCAGGCCTTCTCGATCACCCGGTTCAGCACCTCGGCGATGCGCGTGGGGTCGCGCACCTCTTCCTGGTAGCAGACCATTTCGCGGAACATCGGCATCTGGTCGACTTCCTGGAAGCCGCCCTGGCCGATGGTCTTGTTGGCGGCCTGCGGGGTGACCAGCAGCATCGGCGTGTGGTTCCAGTAGGCGGTCTTGACGGCGGTGACGAAGCCGGTGACGCCCGGGCCGTTCTGGGCAATGGCCATGGCCATCTTGCCGGTCGAGCGGGTGTAGCCGTCACAGATCAGGCCGCCGTTGGTCTCGTGGGCGACATCCCAGAAGGTGATCCCGGCCTTGGGGAAAAGGTCCGAAATCGGCATGAAGGCCGAGCCGATGATCCCGAAGCCGTGCTCGATGCCGTGCATCTGCAGGACCTTCACAAAGGCTTCCTCGGTCGTCATTTTCATTGGTTGAGATTCCTCATTACTGGGATTAAGCCGCGCCGGGCTCCGCCAAGCCCCACAACGATATCTGCCCCTGGTATAGGGCAACGGCTGGCCCCCTCCCAAGAGCCAGATGGCCCGGCCCTATGGAGCCAACCTTCCGGCCGCCGCTTTCGGCTTCCCTGAACGAGATCCCCTCCCGCGCGCCCTGCCGCCACCGAGCCCAGAGGCCGCCGCGCCGTCTTGTTGCAAAACTAATAAATATTATCTTATTATTAGTAATGCGATGCCCGGCTGAAAACAATTTCGACACAGCAACCAGAAGTTCCGGCATCCAACGAACGGGAGGAAAACATGAAACTTGCAAAGGCTGTGGGGCTCGTGCTCGCCGCGAGCGTCCTGGGAAGCAGTGCCGCGGCGCAGGAGAAACCGGCGCTGGCGTTCATCGTGAACGCCGCCTCCGATTTCTGGAAACTGGCGGAGGCCGGCGTAAGGGACGCGCAGGCCGAACTGCCGGGCTACGAGCTCCAGTTCCGCTACCCGGCACAGGGGACGGCCGCGCTGCAGAACGCGCTCATGGACGATCTCCTTGCGGCGGGAACGGACGCGATCATGATCTCGTCGGTCGACCCGAAGACCTCGGTTGACGCCTTCAACCGCATCGCCGCTGAGATTCCCTTGTTCACCACGGACAGCGACGCCCCCGACAGCAACCGGATCGCCTACCTGGGCTCTTCGAATACCGCAGCCGGCATCCAGGCCGGCGAGATCGCGGTAAAGGCCCTGCCGGAGGGGGGAAAGTGCATGGGCTTCGTCGGCTTCCTCGGCGCCGACAATGCCGTTGAACGCATCGCGGGCTTCCGCCAGGCGGTGGAGGGCTCGGGCATCGAACTGGTCGACGTCCGCGGCGACGACGTCGACTTCGCGCGCGCCCGCAGCAATGTCGACGACGTGCTGGCGGCGAACCCGGAAATCGACTGCATGGTGGGCTTCTACTCCTACAACCCGCCGAAAATCTACGAGGCCCTTCAAGCCGCCGGCAAACTGGGGGAGATCACTGTCATCGCCTTCGACGAGGATCCCATCACGCTGGGCGCGGTCCGCGAAGGCTCCTTTGCCGGAACCGTGGTCCAGGACCCCTATCAATGGGGCTATCAAGGCATGAAGCTGATGGCCCGCTACCTGGAGGGCGACAAGTCGATCATCCCGGAAGACGGCCTGATGATCGTTCCGACCAAGGTGATCGACAAAAACAACGTCGACTCCTTTGAAGCCGAGCTGAAAAAACGCATTAACGGATAGGATTCCCGCCGACTGGCCGATAGAGTGCCGGCGATCACCTGATCGCCGGCGCTTTCGGCGACCGTCATGCTTGCCCCGATCATCGGACCGTTCGACGGGTGACACATGAGCACTGATACGGCTTTCGAGCTGCAGCTTCAGAACATCACCAAGGTCTATCCCGGGGTCGTCGCGCTCGACGATGTCTCCCTGCGGATCTCGGCCGGCGAGGTCGTCGGGCTGATCGGGGAGAACGGCGCAGGCAAGTCGACGCTGATGAAGGTCCTGGGCGGGGTCATCGCGCCCTCCTCCGGCTCCATTACGATTTCCGGCGAAACCTACGAGGCGCTCAGCGTCCAGCAGTCCTTCGACCACGGTATCGCCTTCGTCCACCAGGAACTCAACCTCTTCGACAATCTCTCTGTCGCCGCCAACATGCTGCTCGGGCGAGAGATCCGCAGCGGCTTTCTCGGCCTTGTCGACGAGGCGGCCATGGCGCGGGCGGCCCAACCCATCCTCGACAGGATCGGCGCGCGCTTCAGCCCATCGGCCCAGGTGTCGGAGCTGTCGATCGCCGAGCAACAGATGCTGGAGATCGCGAAAGCCCTGTCGATGGACTCGCGGCTCGTCATCCTGGACGAGCCCACCTCCAGCCTGACGCTCTCCGAAACCAACAGGCTGCTCAAGATCATCGCCGACCTGAAGGCGCACGGCGTCGCCGTGCTCTTCATTTCCCACCGCCTTTCCGAGGTGGAGCAGTGCGCCGACCGGGTCGTCGTCCTGCGCGACGGCCGAGACGTCGGCCACCTCTCCCGCGACGAGATCAACTACGATGCGATGATCCGCCTGATGATCGGCCGGACCCTCGCTTCGCGCCCTCCTGAGGAAAAGCGCGCAGCAGAACCGGTCGTCGCCCTGCAGGTCGAGGACCTGCGGACCCATGCCTACCCCGCCGGAAGCGCCAGCCTGGCGGTCCGCAGCGGCGAGATCATGGGGCTCGCCGGGCTGGTCGGCGCCGGCCGCACGGAGTTGGCGCGCGCGATCTTCGGAATCGACGGCGTCCACGGCGGCACGATCAGGATCGCGGGCCGGACGCTGTCCGGCCACAACCCGCAGGAGGCGATCGCCGCCGGCCTCTGCCTCGTGCCCGAGGACCGCAAGGGCCAGGGTCTTATCCTCGATTTCTCGGTCGGTTCCAACATCTGCCTCGCCGACCTCCAGGCGGTCAGCCGCAACGGGTTCGTCGACCGCCGGCGGGAGGCCGCCCGGGCCGCCGAGCAGCGTGACCGGCTGAAGATCAAGGTGGAAAGCCTGGACCGCGCGGCGGCTGAGCTTTCCGGCGGAAACCAGCAGAAGGTGGCGCTCGGCAAGTGGCTCGCCCTGGACCCGCGGGTAATCATCTTCGACGAACCCACCCGCGGCATCGATGTCGGATCCAAGGCCGAGATCTACGGGCTCATGCGGGTCCTGACCAATCGCGGCTGCGCCATCCTCATGATATCCAGCGACATGGAGGAAGTGATCTCGGTGTCCGACCGCATCGCGGTGATGTGCCGGGGCCGCGTGGCCGGGGTCCTGGAACCGCCGGACTTCTCCGAAGAAAACGTGCTTACACTGGCGATCGGCTAAAACACATGCAGAAAAAAGACCTGGGCCTTCTCGTCCTCATCTTCGTCGTCGGCACGGTGGTCGCGTCGATCAACCCGCGCTTCCTCTCGCCGATCAATATCGCGAACACCGCGAACCTGGTGGGACTCTTCGGCCTGTTCTCGATCGCCGAAGCCTTCGTCATCGTAACCGCCGGCATAGAGCTCTCCGTCGGCTCCGTGATCGCCCTCTTGGGCGTGATTTTCGTCGACTTCGTCGTCAACCTCGGCATGCCCTGGCCGCTGGCTCTGCTCATCACCCTGCTGCTGGGTGTGGCGATCGGCGCCTTGCACGGCTTCCTCGTCACCCGCATGCGCATGCAGCCCTTCGTCGTCACCCTCTGCGGCTTGCTCGTCTACCGCGGCATAGCCCGCTTCTATACAGCCGATGCGACTGCCGGCTTCACCTTCGGCGCAAGCTTCCCCAGCCTGGAATGGGTCTTCTCGGGCCGCAGCTACGGCGTGCCGCATTCCATTGTCGCCTTCGGCATCGTCGCGGTGATCGCCTGGGTCGTGCTCCACCGCACGGTGTTCGGGCGCCACCTCTTCGCGGTCGGCAAGAACGAGGAAGCGGCACGCTTTTCCGGCATCCGCACCGCCAGGGTCACCACCATCGCCTACATAATCTGCGCCGTGCTGACGGCGCTCTCGGCGGTCTTCTTCGCCATGTACACGCGGTCCATCTCGCCGGCTTCCCACGGCAGCTTCTACGAACTCTACGGGATCGCGGCGGCGGTACTCGGTGGCTTTTCGCTGCGCGGCGGCGAGGGCTCCGTGGTCGGGGTGGTGCTCGGTGTCATCCTGCTGCAGATGCTGCAGAACCTGGTGAACCTGCTGGGCATCCCGTCATCGCTGAATTTCGCGGTCATGGGCGCGGTGATCCTGATCGGCGTCCTGGCCGACCAGCAGTTCGCGCGCTACCGCGAGCGCCAGCGCCAGGCCCAGTCCCTGAAGCGCGCAACCACCGACGGCGAGCCCGTCCCCCGGCCCGGCGAGACCCCGGCGCGGTGACCGGCAAGGCAAGCCCGGCTCGGGGCGACAGGCGGCCCACCCCGCCCGCAACTTCTAGGAGCATTTTCTCACGCTCCGCCGGATTCGGAGTCTACGAGCCCTGACTTTCTGCGTTAGTCTCTAATCGAAATCCGTAAAGAGGCCCTTGGCGGAACCGCAGGCCGCACCAGTTGATGGGGCAGGGCTGTCGCGCATTCCAGGGAGGGGTGAAGACGTGTCAAAGAAGACCGGGACCGAGACAGAAGAAGCCGGCGCGCCGCCGCCACCGGCGGCCAAGAGGCGCCGCCGCCTCGCGATCCGCCTGGGCATCGGCGCCGGGGCCTTGCTGCTTCTCTTCGTCCTGGTGGTCTTCGTCCTGCCGACGCCGCTGGCGCGCTATGTGATCGACTCGCAGCTCGAAGAGCTTGGCATTCAGCACGACGGCATCGACACCGTCGACATCGACCTCTGGGACAGCCAGGTCCGGGCCGGACCGGTGACCTTCCGCTCCGGTGAGGCGCAGCAGGGTCAGCTCGGCGAGACCGGCTTCGACTACAGCTTCGGCGAGCTGTTCAAGGGCCACGCCTTCGTGCGCACCTTTTACCTGCGCGGCGTCGACGTCTATGTCGCCCGCCGGGAGAACGGCGCCGTCGAGATCAACGGCATCAACCTGCAGGAGCTCGCCGCTGCCGAGGAAGAGGAAACCGCCGCGCCAACGCCCCCCGATGAGGAAGATGACGACGGCTTCGGCTTCGGCGGCGAAAACTTCGAGTTTACCGACAGCCGGCTGGTCTTCGAAGACGTCAGCGGCGGCACCCTGGCCGTCGATCTCGAACGCCTGACGCTGCACCGCCTGCGCAGCTGGACACCCGACGAGCCGACCACCTTCGAACTGCAGGGGCAGATCAACGAAATCGAGCTTGCCGTCGACGGCACCATTACCCCCCTGGGCGACCCGCTGCTGCTCACGATCAATACCCGGGCCAAGGGAATCACCCTGGACCGCGTCGCCCAGTTCATCGGGCCGACCGGTCTGTTGCGGCAGAACGGGACCATGGATACCCAGGTCCACTACGACTACGTGATCAATCGCGACGGCCGGATCGAGGGCGAGATCGACGGCACCTATCACTTCAACGGTTTCGACATCGCCACCGAGACCGGCGGGACCGTGACCCTGGACGACGCCACCCTGAAGGTCGATCTGCGCCAGGAACTGCTGCCCGACGGCAGCGCCACCGCCGCCGGACAGCTGAAGCTGGCGGGCGGCAAACTGGCTTTGGCCACGGCCGCCGGCGATGCCTTGCAGATCGGCGCGCTCGATTTCGCCATCGACAGCCTGGACTTCAAAAAGGATGCCAAACTGCGCGCCGTCTTGGCGGACTCGGCCCCCGAGCAGGCGGCGGCCGATGGGCCGGCGGTCAGCATCGTCCAGCTGATGATCGGCTGGGCACGCGAGCTGGGGGAGAACGCCCTGCGCCACCACCTTTCGGCCGACGGCGAGCCGGTTCTGATCCTGAAAGACGGCCTGCTGCGCGTCGCCGCGCGCGACGGTGTGCCGCGACAGGAACTCCGCTTCGACCAGGCCAGTGTCAATCTCGGTGAGGTCGCGAGCGAGGCCGTCGACGCCGGCTGGAACGCCAACAGCACACTCGATGCCGTCTTCTCCGGCCTGCGCCTGGCCGTCGAGAACGGCCGCGCCGAGGTCGAACTCGCCGAATTCCGGGCCAACTCACGCGCCATCGACTTCGACCTGACGCAGGCGGAAACGGCGCTCAATTTCGACCTCGCCCTCGCACTGCGGGATCTCGCGGCCAGGGAAGACCAGGGCGCCGCGCTGGAGCTCGGCAACTTTTCGCTCGTCACCGACAGTTTCCGGATCGGGGAAACGCCGACGACCGAAGAAGCCGGCGGGCCGCTGACCGTCAGCTTGGACGGCCTGGCCGCGACCCTGCCCGACGACAACGGCGACCTCATGCTCAACGGCGAGAAGCTGAGGGTCGATCTTTCGGCCTTCACCTTGACCGGCAAGCAGGGCGAGGCGGCCCGCGTGGCCGGGACCCTGGAGCTCTCGGAGCTCTCCCTGGAACGCAGCGGCGAGACGCCCCTCACCTTCTCCCTCGCCGCCACGCGCAGCGAGATGCAGGACGTCAGGGTCGCGCCTCTAAGCGCCGAAGCCACGGTCGAAGGCGGCCTCGCCATGAGCCTTTCCGGTATCGCCCTGACAGCCGGCGAGGGCCCCGAAGCCATCACCCTGTCGCTCGACAGCCTCGAGAACCAGGTGGCGGGCTTGAAAGCCTTCGGTTTCGACGGGACGGCGCCCAGCGTCACCCTCGCCAACGAGACCAGCCTGACGGGCCTGACGGCGCGCCTGCCGCTGCCCGGCGGCGAGGCGGTGGAAACGACGGTGGCCTCCCTGCAGGCGCCGCTGTCGGAGCTGGGCTACTCGGAGGCCGGCATCCGGGCCAAGGGCGGTCTCGAGGTCATGGGCATCGCCGCGCAGACCGCGGCGGAGACTCCACAGAGCCTCGACCTCGCCAGCCTGTCGATCACCGGCCTTGACGTGGAGAGCGCCCGCGGCGCGGCGGCCGAGCGCATCGTCCTTGGCCAGCTGGACGCCAAGCTGGCCCTGCCGCTGCCTGGCATGGCCGGAGAGAGCACCGGCGCTGACACAGCCCCGGCGGAGGGCGCGGACGCCGAAGCAAAGGCCGAAACGGCGCCGGAAAGCGCCAACCCGCCGCGCTTCGACCGGCAATTCAAGCTCGGCGAGTTCGCCCTGGCCTCCGGCTCGACGATCCAGATCACCGACCGCAGCGTGGAGCCACCGCTGCAGGCGAGCCTCCTGGTGGAACAGCTGCAGGCCGGCCCCATCGACACCAGCGCGCCGGAGACTCGCACCGATCTCAAGCTGGCGCTCTCCGTCGACGAGTCCTCCAAGGCCCGCCTCACGGGCTGGGCCGCACCGCTGAAGGCCAAGCCGGATTTCGAATTGGCCTCAGACGTGGAGGGCGTGTCCCTGCCCCTGCTCTCCTCCTATGTGGCCAAGGCGGCGGGCGTGAATGTCGAAAGCGGCCAGCTCTTCGCCGGGATCGAGGCCAAGGCCACAGCCGGCGACCTGGGAGGCGGCATCGATTTGAAGATCAACGATCTCTTCGTCACGCCGCTCGACGAGGAGCAGGCTGAGAAACTGCAGGCCGACATCGGCCTGCCGGTCGGCTTCGCAGTCTCCATCCTGAAAGACTCCGAGGGCGTCATCGCCTTCGGCCTGCCGCTGGGCGGCACGGTGGACGCGCCCGAGATCGACTACAGCGAGGCCATCGACAAGGCGGTCTCCGGCGCCATGGCCTCGGTCTTCCCGACCAACTGGTTCGGCCCCGACGGCAACACCTTCGAGATGCAGCCCGCGCCCTTCCTGCCCGGCTCCGCCGAACTGAGCCCCGACGGCATGGCGGTGGCCGACCAGATGGGCGAGATCTTCACCAACAAGCCGAGCATCAGCATCCGCGCCTGCGGGCGCGCGGGCCGCGCCGACCTGGTGACCCTGCGCGGCGTGCCGCTGGAGGACCCTTCCGATACGGTCATGCCCGCCAGCGGCCCACCGGCAGAGACTGCGGCCGGGGCGCAGGCGGAAACGGACGCCGGAACTGTGGACGAGGCGGCCGCCGCCCTGCAGCCCCCCGACAAGGGCATCGGCCCCGCCGAGGCGGAGATCCCCGCCCCCAGCGACCAGGAAGTCGAAGCGCTGCTGTCCCTGGCGACGGCGCGCGGCGACGCCGTGCGCAAGTACCTGGAGGCCAAGTACGGCATCGATCCCGGGCAGATCCCGGAATGCCGCACCGCCTACAGCATCAAGGACGGCAAGCCGCCCAGGGCCGAGTTCCAGTTTTAGAGAGCAAGGCCCCGGGGCCCCGGCGCCGGCCTACCAGGAACGGCAGACGGCGCGGGTGCGCCGGTAGCTTTCCGGCGTGTCCAGGGCCGCGTTGCGGCGATCCCGCTCCCGCTCCGCCGCGGCGAGGGCCTCTCTGAAAGGTGCCTCGAAGTAGCTTTCGGCCCTGACCTTGAGCAACGCGCCATCCCGCCCGGTATAGGGAAACAGGCCCCTGTCCAAGGCCTGCCGCAGCGCCTCTTCAAGCTTTTGCTTGTAGTCCTGAAGGGCCTCGCGCAATACCGCGACGTGTTCCATCTCGTGGGCCAGCACCGCCTTGTACTGGCAGCTGCCACGGCGGTATTCGCGGGCCACATAAACGGCGATGGGGCCGTCGTAGGCCAGCGTCGCGACCAGGCGTGACGGCCAGACGCAACGCTGCCCGCTCTGGCGCTTCTCGGTCAAGGTGTGAACGAAAAGCTGGGAATGCGCCCGCCCCGCCGTCAGGCCGAAGACGGCACTGCCTTCGGCGCGCGCATGGCCGTATTCCTCTGCCGCGTGCCGTTCCAGCTCTTTGCGCGAAAGGCTGTGATCGACCTCGAACTCAGGCGCCGAGATGCTGATCTCCACGGTAGGCGCCTCGGGCGGCTTGGTGCAGAAACTCGCGGCCCGCACGCCGTCGAGCGGGAAAAGCGCCAGCAGGGTCGCGGCAGCGGCCACTCCCAGCGCCGCCAGGGTACTTTGCCCCCGACACCTTCGCGGATTCATGCAGCTCTCTAATCCCAAACGGCCGCCCGGGACAGGTGTCCCGCCCCGGCCGGCGCTGCCGAAATGACCCCGAGAGAATGGTAGTCACGCCCCCCGGCCGATTCAAACGCCTTTACGCGCCGCCCGGCGTCGCACCGCCGGCGTTCAAGACCGCTGGCTGGGAGGGGTGCCGCGACAGCCGCAGCGGCACCCTGTTTCCTCAGTGGTGCGCCGAGACCGCCTCGGCCAGCTCGCCGGTCAGTTCCCGGCCCGCGGCGTGGCTGAGGTCGCCCAGGCTCAACATGCCGGTCATGCGCTTTTTGTCGTTGATCACCGGCATACGGCGGATCTGCTTGTTTTCCATCAGGTGGATGGCGTCCTCGATCTCCGCCTCTTCCATGCAATAGACGATGCCCTCGGTCATCACGTCGCGCGCGGTGAGCGAGGCCGGGTCACGGCCGTCGGCGAAACCGCGGCAGACGATATCGCGGTCCGTCACCATGCCGACAAGACGGTCGTTTTCGCCGATCGGCACCGCGCCGATATCGTCGTCGCGCATGATCCTGGCAATCTCGGAGAGGGGCGTATCGGGCGCGCACCAGTCGACGCCGGCATGCATTGCTTGCCTGACCTTCATGACCTGTTCCTCCTGTGTCCGAAAACAGGAGGGGGCGCCTCTGCGGGAGCGCCGGCAGGGCCACCCCCTTCTTGACGGGAAGTGTAGCACTCCCACCGTCGCGAGGCGATTCCCGCCTTCAGCTTCGGCCTCGCCGCGGCCGAATTCCAGCGCTACCCCGAATTCGGCCGCCCGCCGCCGCCCGGAAAGTTGAGTACCACTTGGTTCCTGCAGCCTGCTCGGGCAAAATCCCAGAAAGCCGGCGCGGCGGCCAGCGCCGCGGGCAAAAATGAGGAACGGAGAGGGATATGAAATCAACCAACAGCAGACGACCGCTTGGCGGGCTTTGCCTGGTGCTGGCCGGCTGCCTCCTGGCGGCCTCGGCCCAGGTCCAGGCCCAGGAGATGGCCGGCAAGCCCGCCGCCAACGACGGCACCAATGCCACCTACTGGATGCAGAACTCCGTCGAGTACAAGGCCAACACCGAGGCGCTCTACGCCCTGGCGAAGCTGCGCCTCAACCAGGCGATCGCCGACCAGGGCTGGACCGCGGCAATGGAGCAGGGATCGAACTACGAGAAGAAGCCGGTGGCGGTGATCCTGGACGTCGACGAGACGGTGCTGGACAACTCCCTCTACCAGGCCTGGATCGTGGAGAACGGCCAGTACTACAGCTCCAAGACCTGGGCGCCCTTCGTCCACACCGAGACCTCGCGGGCCATCCCCGGCAGCCTCGATTTCATCAACTACGCCACCGCCCGGGGAGTCGCGGTGTTCTACGTCTCCAACCGCAAGGCCCCGGAAGAGGCGCCGACGCGCGGCAACCTGAAGAAACTCGGCTATCCCATCGGCGACGAAGAGGACCGGGTGCTGCTGCGCGGCGAGAAGGAGGAATGGGGTTCCGACAAGGGCACGCGCCGCGCCGTCGTGGCCGAGAAATACCGCATCGCGCTGCTGATCGGCGACAACCTCGGCGACTTCCTCGACGACGTCGACGTCTCCCCGGCCGAGCGCCAGAAGCTGTTCCAGGACAACGCCGCCCACTGGGGCCGCGACTGGATCATGCTGCCCAACCCCAGCTACGGCTCCTGGGAAGGCGCCTCCTTCGGCTTCAACTGGGGCGCCCCGGCCGAAGAAAAGCGGCAGATGAAGTTCGACATCATGGACGACTGGAAGCCGGCGGAGTAGCTGGGGCGTCCCTCACACCAGACACAGACAAGACCCTGGCGCAATGGCGGCAGGGTCTTGAATGCGTTTGGAGGGCTGCGCGGGAAGCTTCGCATTGCACAACAAAAAGTACTGGAAATTAACCCTCCTACAACCGTAGCATTTACCTGGGGTCAGCAGATAGCAGGATCGCGCAGGCGGTTCGGGGGAGCACTATGCTGTGGAGACCTCTTTTTGCGGCCATTGTGCTGCTGGCCGTTGCAGGCTGTGCCTACGATGCTCCTGTAGCAGACAGCCCGGCTTTCAACGTCTATTCGAGCTATTCCGAGAAGATTCCGGGACGTTTCGCGCTCTACGTCGATGATCGAAAGGTCGGTCCGACAGCAGCAAACGTGAGAACGTACGCATGCTCCGCCCATACTTTCAGCATTGAAACAGGCGCGTCGTTCGCCACTTCTGTTCATCAGACCTTCCGAAACTTGGTGGATGAGATCGAAGTCGTACATCAACCGATTGCCGGTACAGACCTTCCGGCACATGGATTTACCGGGATGATCTCGGTCGCCTTGGAAGATGCCGAGTTCGAGTTGACATTTATCGAAGGCTTTTGGTCGGACAAAGTGGATACCGAAGCCGAGTATGTTGCTCGCATTCTGGTAGAGGGACCTCAAGGCCGCGTTCTTGGTACAACAGTCGAAGCTTCTGAAGACTACCGTGGCGCGGCTGGGTTTGCTTGCGACGGAGGTTCGGCAGCTATTTCACAAGCGTCTTCAGCCGCATTAAAGGAATTGATGGAGAGGCTGGGCGATAGACTGGTCAATGCACCGCGGGTTCGAGAGCTCACGACTGCCGGATATTCGTCCAATCAAGCGCCATTGAACGCGACAAACCAGGTGATGAAAGTAGGCACGAGCCCGGCGGGGATTGCCTGGGATGGTGAGTGGTTGGCACAAACTGGCCCATGGCAGCTTTACTTGAAAATAGAAAACGGCACTCTCACAGGCCGAGCCAGACATTTGAGGTCCCAGCCCTACGAAGTCAGCGGGCAGGTTCTGCAAGACGGTATAGTGGCAGGGCGCATCAATGGCAGCGGTGGCTCAGCCTTGGGCTCGCTAAGTGGATCTTTCCCCAGCGTTTCAATCGTCCAGAACGGGCAGATTTACGCTTCTTTTGAACTTGAGAAGAAGATCTGAGCAAGGCTGAAGTGCGGTGCGGTCTTGTGCAAAGGGGGATGTCTGTCGATCTGTCCGGAGCGGATCGAACGGGGAGGTGGCTTTTGTGATTACGCTGCGCAACCACGATCTGCTTGACGGGCAGATGATTCCGATGACGGAGTACCGGAAACTCCGCCTCATCGCGATCATCCCCGTTGCCTTCGTTCTCATGGTCCTCAATCTCATCGCCTACGAGGCATTTCTGACAGCCTGGCCGAAGGTTACCGAGGGACCGGACCTCTCGTTCCTGACCTACGTCCTTCCCGCGGCCGGCGAGGCTTACACCTTTCACGCGGCCTGCGGTTATCCACATCTGGCCTTTCTTTATGCCGCTTTCGTGATCTTCAATCTCCTGGGGATCGTGGCACTCGACATTGCCGCGCTGCGGCTGGCGGCCCGCTTGCTGCCGATCTACAAGACGGTCAGACGCCCCCTCATGCGACTGCAGGGCAACCCCATTCTGATGATCGGTGTGATGATGCTGTTGATCTCGGGCCTCGCCGTTTGGGACTCCCTCTCTCCGCACGACTGCGCCGGAATTGTCGATCCGTCTGCCCGGGCCATGGTGATCCGCGCCGCTGGCACCGCCTGGCTCGCGATGGCCATCCAATCTCTGCTCCGGTGACGGGAAGTCGATAGCCGTCTGCCAGGAGAGCGAAAGGCCCGCCAACTCTTTGAGTCAACGGGCCTTTTTGATGGTAGCGGGGGAGGGACTTGAACCCCCGACACGCGGATTATGATTCCGCTGCTCTAACCAGCTGAGCTACCCCGCCATAGGGTGTGGCCGGTCGTATATGGCCTCGGCCCCGGCCCTGTCAAGCCGAAGCTGGGCGGCGGCGGGCGGCGGGCCGCCTGGAACCCCGAGAAACCAAGGAAATTGGCTGAAACCGGAGGCTCACCCCCTCCCTGACCCTCCCCCATCCAAGGGGAGGCAATTCCGGAGGGGCCGGCCCCGCCTCTAGTGGCCCCGGCTAATCAATCGTGCTAGGGTTGCCGCCACAAATCGCACAGATCCATCGGTTCAGGGGGGACCAGACCGATGCCGGATGTTGCCGAGTGCGGTGCCGCGACAGGCGCCGAGAGCCCCGCAGGACAGCGCAAGTTCCAGGTTACCTTGATCAAGCCGTCCCACTACGACAAGGACGGCTACGTCATCCAGTGGTGGAAGGCCTGGATCCCCTCCAACTCCCTGGCCGCCCTCTACGGCCTGGTGCTGGACGCCGAGGCGCGCCGGGCGCTGGGGCCGGACGTCGAGATCGAGATCGACGCCTACGACGAGATGAACATCCTGCTGCCCTTCAAGGACATCATCGCCCGCCACAAGGCGGCCGAGGCGCAAGGCGGCGGCGGGCTCATCTGCCTGGTTGGCGTGCAGTCGAACCAGTATCCCCGCGCGCTGCACATCGCAAAGCGGTTCCGCGAGGCGGGCCTGCAGGTCGCCATCGGCGGCTTCCACGTCAGCGGCTGCCTCTCCATGCTGCCGGGTATCCACGAGAGCCTGCAGGAAGCCCTCGACATGGGTTGCTCGCTCTTCGCCGGCGAGGCCGAAGAACACCTGGACCGGGTGCTGAACGACGCCCTCAAGGGCACCTTGGAGCCGGTCTACAACACCATGGCCCAGCTGCCGGACCTGCAGGGCGCCGTCACGCCCTTCCTGCCGGAGAAACTGGTGCGCCGCTACGACGGCGTGCTCAGCAGTTTCGATGCCGGGCGCGGCTGCCCCTTCCAATGCTCCTTCTGCACCATCATCAACGTGCAGGGCCGCAAGTCGCGCTACCGCAGCGCCGACGACATCGAAAAGCTGATCCGCGCCAACTACGCCCAGGGCGTGACGCACTACTTCATCACCGACGATAATTTCGCCCGCAACAAGAACTGGGAAGCGATCTTCGACCGCATGGCCGAGCTGCGCGAAGAAGGCATCGACATCCGCTTCCTCATTCAGGTCGACGTGCTGGCGCACAAGATCCCGAACTTCATCGAGAAGGCCAAGAAGGCCGGCTGCAAGCAGGTCTTCATCGGGCTGGAGAGCATCAACCCGGAAAACCTGAAGGAGATGAAGAAGAACCAGAACAAGATCACCGAATACCGCACCATGTTCCAGCAATGGCGCGCGCAGCAGGTGGTGACCTATGCCGGTTTCATCATGGGCCTGCCGAACGACACGCCGCAGACCATCAAGCGCGACATCGAGATCATCCAGCGCGAAATCCCGGTCGACGTGCTGGAGATCACTATCCTGACGCCCCTGCCCGGTTCCGAAGACCACAAGAACCTCTATACCCAGGGCGTCTGGATGGACCCGGACCTCAACAAGTACGACCTGGAGTGCGTCACCTTTGAACACTCCCGCATGTCACGCGAGGAACTGCAGCAGGCCTATTGGGACGCCTGGGACCACTACTACACCCTGGAACACGCCGAAACGCTGATGCGCCGCGCGGTCGCCGACGGCATCAAGCCGGTGCGCATCTGGCAAAACCTGCTGCAGATCTATGGCGCCATGGGTTACGAGCGCGTGCATCCGCAGCAGTGCGGCTACTTCCGCCGCCGCGTGCGCTCCGAGCGCCGCCCCGAACTGCCGCGCGAGAACGCCCTGATCTTCTTTCCCAAGAACGTCGCCCGCACGCTGCGCAACTACGCGGCCATCGGCCTCTACGCCTGGCGACTGCACCGCCTGCGCCGGCGCGTCGAGAAAGACCCTGCGGCCAAGAGCTATAGCGACCCGGCACTGACTCCGGTCATCGACCACGGCGAGGACGAGGAGCTGGAGATGTATCACGTCAACAAGGCGGCGGAGGCCGCCGTGGCCAAAGCCAAGGCGGAAGCCGAAGCGCGCGAACGTCACCAGGCCAAGCGCGCCAAGATCGACGCGGCGGAGTAGACGCGAAGCCCCCTCACCCTCCCATTACGTGGGCCCCTCCCTCTCCCACCAGGGGAGAGGGAAACCTTCCCGAGCCACTACACCACATTGCCTCTCCCCTGGCGGGAGAAGGTTATGAAGCCTTAGCGAACCAGAACGGTGAGCTCAGGCGGAGCTGGGTGAGGGGGAACGGCGTCGGCAGAAAAAGAACACGGACGCCTCAGTCCCCCAGCATGGCCGCCAGCTTCATGGCGACGCCGGTGGAGCCGCTGATCTTCAGCTTGCCGGTCATGTAGGCGAGCGTCGGGTCCAGAGATCCGGACAGCAACTGGTCGAAGTTCTCCAACGACAGGCTGAGCACGGTGTCCGCCTCCGTATCCGCGCCGTCGGAGGGGCCGATCTCGGGCGGCGTGACCGTGCCGTCCCAGACGATGGAGCCCTCCTCGCCGAGGTTGAACTGAACACGGTAGCCGAGCGGCGGATTTATCGCCGCCTGGGATTTGAGCTTTTCGGTGAGGGAGTCGAGGGACATGGTGCGGCTCCTCCGGGGGGTGCCCGGCCATTCGCCCCTACCTGGATGCCGGCCGGATCGGTTGCGTCGCCCGCCGCTCAGGCGGCGAGACGGCTTTCGGCCGCGGCAATCCAGCCGCCGCCCAAAACCCGGCTGCCTTCATAGCACACCGCGGCCTGACCCGGCGAGATGCCGAATTGGGCTGCATCCAGGACCACCTCGGCCCCGCCCTGCCCTGCCGGGTAGAGCGTCGCCGCCGCCGGCTCGCTCACCGAACGCAGCTTCACCTCGCAGCGCCGGCCTTCTTCCACCAGCGGCTCTCCGCCCAGCCAGTTCATGTCGCGCAGGACAACCCGGTCGCGCGCCAGGGCGGCCTTGGGGCCGACGATGACACGGCGCGTCTCCGGCTCCAGGCGCACGACGAAGAGCGGTTCGGCTTCGCCGCCCACGCCCAGGCCGCGGCGCTGGCCGATGGTGTAGTGGATGATGCCCTCGTGGCGGCCCATGACCCGGCCGTCGACATGCACGATGTCGCCCGGGTCGGCGGCGCCGGGGCGCAGCTTCTGCACCACCTCGGCGTAGGAGCCCTGGGGCACGAAGCAGATGTCCTGGCTGTCCGGCTTGTCGGCGACGACCAGGCCGAAGCGCTCGGCCTCTTCACGCACCCTGTCCTTTTCCATGCCGCCCAGCGGGAAGCGCAGGAAGTCGAGCTGGTCGCGCGTCGTCGCGAAAAGAAAGTAGCTCTGGTCACGCTTGGGGTCGACGGCGCGGTGCAGCTCCGCGCCTTCCGGGCCCATCTGGCGCTGGACATAGTGGCCGGTCGCCAGGCAGTCGGCGCCCAGGTCGCGGGCCGTGGCCAGCAGGTCGCGGAACTTGACCGTCTGGTTGCAGTTCACGCAGGGGATCGGCGTCTCGCCGCGCAGGTAGCTGTCGGCAAAGTCGTCGATGACGGACTCGCGAAAGCGGCTCTCGTAGTCCAGCACGTAGTGCGGGATGCCCAGGCGCTCGGCGACCTGGCGGGCGTCGTAGATGTCCTGGCCGGCGCAGCAGGCGCCCTTCTTGGCCAGCGCCATGCCGTGGTCGTAGAGCTGCAGGGTGATGCCCACCACGTCGAAGCCCTGGGCATGCAGCAGCGCTGCCGTGACCGAGGAGTCCACCCCGCCCGACATGGCCACCACCACGCGGGTCTGCCCCGCCGGCTTGTCGATCCCCAGAGGGTTTGGGCCCAAAGCGTTCATAGGGCCGGAATATAGGGCCGGAACGCCCGGGCGCAAGGAATTGCAGGGAAGGCTACTAGGCGGCGCCCAGGATTTCCCGCAGGCGGTCCAGGGGTTGCGGCCGGCGGCCGAGGTCGAAGGCCACGGTGAAATGGCCCTGATGTCGCAGGAACAAATTCTCAGGCGGCACGCCCCAGCGCCGCGCCAGGGCCAGCCCCCCGGCAAAGGGCGTCAGGTCGTCGGCCTCGCCCAGCGCCATGACGATCTTCTCCGGCGCCATGGCCGGGGCGCCGCGCGGCTCCATCAGCGGCAGGTAGCGGTCGATGTCGGCGACGCTCCAGCCCTTGGCCTGCAGCCGGGCCGGCAGGCCGATGGCCGCGGCCAGGCTGCCCTGGAAGGCGACGTCATGCAGGCTCTCGCTGCAGGCCACCAGGATCAGCGCGTCGGGGCGCAGTTCGGCCGGCCAGTCCTTGGCCGCCACGGCGGCGAGCTGGCTGGTGAGCGCCCCCAGGCTGACCCCGCCGAGCGCCACGGGGCCGCCGCCCTGCCCCCCATTCTGTTGCCGCGCCCAGTCGACGTAGACCGGCACCTCGGCGCCCCAGGCGGCGAAGAGCTGTAGGAAGCCCAGCGGGCCGTGCGCCATGGCCGGCTCGCCGCCGAAGGTGCCGGGCCGGCGCCGCCGGCCGTGCCAGGGCCCCTCCGGGCGGATCACCCGGATGCCCTTCAGCGCCAGGGTCGGCACGATATCGATGCTGTCCATGGCCTCGCTCCAGTGCTCGCTCTCCACGCAGATGCCGTGCAGGGAGATGAGCGTCGGCGGGTTCTCGACATCTTCGGGCTCGAAGACCTGGGCCCAGGCGGTGTCGCCGGGCAGACTCGGGGCGGGAAAGCGGATCCAGCACTGCCGACCGAAGGGGCCGGGCACCCAGTGCGACCGTTCGACCTGGGGCACCCCATCCAGCTTGATGCAGGTCCCGCCGTCGCCTTGCAGCGCCTCGGGGGCCGGCATTTCCTCCGGATGCGGCAGCGCCCACTGCAGCTTGTGCACGCGTTTGCGCAGGCAGAGGAAATAGCGCCGCGCCGCCATGAGGTTGTGGGCGGCCTTGCGGCGGGCGCGCTCGGCCGCCACCAGGACGGCGGCGGGCGGCGCCTCGGCGGCGAAGAAGACATCGCGCCAATGGGCATCGGCCCCGGCGTGAACGCGCTTCAGTTCCTCGGTCCTCGCCAGGGCGCGCCTGATACGCCAGCCGCAGAAACCGCCGGGGAAGGCCTCCAGGCCCAGGGCGGCGGCGAAGGCCGCCTCGTCGGTACCGCTTTCCAGGGCCGCCGCCCAGGCGCGCGACAGCGGAAAATACCAGTGGGGCACCAGCTTCACCGCCAGGCGGTCATACCAGGGCCGCATGACCAGGCCTCCCACGGCATCCCAATTCATCGGGGAGGGCGGCGGGCCCGGCAGGCGGGCGGTTTCGGGAGCGACAGGGGACTCGTTCGACGTCATGGCGCGCGAGCATAGCCCCTGCCCGGCTTCCGCGCAGGCCTTTTACGCACCTTTTTTCGCGCCCTTTTTTGCCATCCGGACTCACGGGGAGTTGAGGCCCGCCGGGCGGCGCGGCCGCTAGACTGGCGCCTCGTCATTCCGCGCAACAAGTCCCCAGGGAGACATCCGATGATCGCCCGTTTGACGCTCTTGCCCCTGCTGAGCCTCTTCCTGCTGCTCGCGGTCCCGGCCGTCCCCGCCGAGGCGGACCCCATGGCGCAGCCCGGCTGGAAGGTGATGAAGACACCGCACGGCTACGCCGACCTGGTCGCGCGCCTGGAGAAAGCCATCGCCGACAACAAGATGGGCCTGGTGGCCCGGGCCAGCGCCACGGTGGGTGCGAAGAAGATGCTGAAGAAGGACATCCCCGGCAACACGGTGATCGGCGTCTACCGCCCGGACTTCGCCGTGCGCATGCTGGAGGCCAGCGTCGCCGCCGGCATCGAGGCGCCGATCCGCTTCTATGTGACGGAAAACCCCGACGGCACCGCCGATCTCAGCTACAAGACGCCGAGCCACGTCTTCGCGCCCTATGGCGACGGCGGCCAGGCGCTGAAGGACCTGGCGGCGGAACTGGACGTGATTTTCGCGAAAATCGCCGCGGACGCGGTGGGGGGATAGCGCGCGCAGTGCCCCGCGCGCCCCGCGCCAAACCTTAATTGATCGACGGCCTCTGCCCGCTGTGGCCCAATAGGCGCGACCTTTGTTCCGTCGTTGGTGCCATCACTCTCTATGCTTGAGCTCACCGCCTACGCAGGCATCTTCCTGATTTCCTTTCTCGCCGCAACGATCCTTCCCGCCCAGTCGGAGGCCGGGCTGGCGGCTTTGCTGCTGTCCGGTGACTATTCGACCGTGCTGCTGATCGCGGTGGCGAGCCTGGGGAACACGCTCGGCGCCGTGGTCAACTGGGCGCTGGGCCGCGGCATCGACCGCTTCAGCGACCGCCGCTGGTTCCCGGTGAAGCCGGCGCAGCTGGAGCGCGCTTCGCGCTGGTACCACCGCTATGGAAGATGGAGCCTGCTGCTCAGCTGGGCGCCCTTGATCGGCGACCCGCTGACCGTGGCCGCCGGCGTACTGCGGGAACCCTTCGGCCCCTTCCTGCTGCTGGTCGCCCTCGCCAAGACCGGGCGCTACCTGGTGGTCGCGGCCCTGGCGCTGAGCTGAGTCCGACGCCGGGCCTTCAGCCCAGCATGTTGTTCACTTCCTTGGGCAGGGCGACGACCAGGCCGTCCAGTTCCTCGGTCATGACAATCTGGCAGCCCAGACGCGAAGAAAGCCGGGAACCATCCGGATCCAAAAAGCATCGCCGCGGCTCCCTTTGCAGGCGATGTGCAATTCTCGAGTACCCGAAGCGACCTGTGGCATCCGTGGGAGCCTCGCAGGGGCGACACCACAGGCCGGCTTCGGGTTGGAGGGCCGGCTGCCTTGGCAGTCGGCCCACCGCCCGCCGGGACAACAACCCGGCGAACCTATTTGCCGGCGCTTGTCATAGGAATGAAGTCGACATCGATCCGCGCCGTCGTTGGCGGCGCATTTGCAATTTCGGTCCTGAAGCGCAGCCGCTCTCCGGCAGAAAGGTCGGATTTGCGAGGCACGATCACGGCATTGGTCAATCTGCGTCCCGCCTTGTCCAGAAGTATGGCCCGCATGCTGGGCAGGCGCTTTGCCCGCTCCGTCGTGTTGGTGACGATCCCCTGCACGACCAACGTCGTGCCGCGCCGCGTCGGGTCAACCAGAGTAATTTCCAGACCCTCGGTCGAGACATCTTGCCGCGTGACCTGATCGTCGGCGCAGGCGCGGTATTGCGACCCGGTTTCCGAGTAGCGGTCAACACAGTTCCTGGCGGCATAGCGGCGCTTGTCGATTCCATTCCAGCCCACGCCGAACCGGGCAATGCGTTCGCGTCCTCCCCTGTTCAGCTTCAGCGAATAGAGACCAGGCTGAAGTGGCCGGTCGGGAACGACGTGGACATAGCCCGGCCAGCCCTGGACGGGCTCCGCAGTGGCGGGCACTATGAAGGAATCGAGCGGCGCCACGACCCATTCGCTGCCATCGATCGGTCCGGCAAAACCACGGGAATCAATTTCGCTCCGCAGCCAGGCAACCCGCCAAATCGTGGCAAGCGAGCGATCGGTCCGCGAGTCACGCGGAATCATTGGGTCGTAGATCACGAACTCGGTAAAGCGGTTGAGGTCCGCGCGCTGCGGCCAAGACTTGACCTCCCACCGGCTATCGCCATCCAGGCGCATCAATTCATCTTCCGGCGTAATTGCATAGAGACCGGCCTCGTCGGGCAGGGGATAGGGCGGCATTTTAGGACCGGCACAGGCCGACAGGACACCTGCCAGCGCAATCGCTCCGGCGCTCGCGAAAATTCGTTCTTTCATCGGTATTGGCTCCCAATTGTAGTCACTCACGGAGACGCAGTCGGGTGCCCCACCCGACATCGCGAAATCCCCTCTCCATGCAAACTTGATCTGAAGTGTTCGAACACCGGCGCCCCTTCGCCCAGGCCCTGCTTGCTATCTCGCCCCCGGTACGAAGCTGTGGGCTGCCCCTATTCCCGGCATCGCGGCGGGCACCTCCCGCGCATTGTCAATTCTTCTAGCCGTCGCCGGGCGTCTCACTGATAGCTGGCGAGTCCATCAGGCCGCCCGCCGCGCCGGCGTGCCCCCTGGAGACCGCGGCATCCTCACCGCCGAAAGCGTCTCGCATGCGGACGTCGGCTCGGCCGCTGGCAGTAGCCTTCGTGACGCCTGGCGTCGCCAGAGCCATGGCCTTGGCGCGCGACATCGTCTTGACCTTTGTGCCGTCGTCCAGAGTCGTGATGGTCATCGACCGGGACATGCTCCGCCGGCCGAAGGGGGTGGTGATATCCTTGCTAAAGGACAACGTCCTACTGCTGAGCGCGTCCCCCGATCCACCCGATATCGACGTGTCGGCCGCGGTGTCCGCCGAAACCGCAGTGCCGGCCCCCTCGGCGGAGGCACCGGCTACGGCTTCCGAGACCGCTTGCGCTTCGACTTCGTCTTCCGTCTCCACAGCGGCTTCCGCACCGGAAGCGGCCGACACGCTGGCGCCATCTGCCTTCGGAGAGACACCCTCGTGGGGACTGTCGCCTTGTGCAGCGACAGAATGTCCCCTGCCGAGCGCCTTGCCCGGCGCAGTTTCACTCTGCTCTGCGGAGGTTTGATTCGCCTCTGCAAGCGCTCCGGAATTTCCCCTGTCGCCGTGAGACGCGGCCTGGGCCGGCACCCAACCCAAGCCAAGTGGGACAGCGCTGGCCGCTGCCAAGAGCAGCATCCGTGGTCCACCTTTCCGCATGACCTCTCCTTTCACTGCAACGTCGCCGAGATTCTTCAAGACAGACATTCACGCTCACTTTCGCGTCTTCTTCATTGCGCAGTAACTATCGTCGCTGCCCGGCCTCAAGACCGTCACTTCAAGTCGATATTCCACCCGACACAAAGTGAGCCCCCCGTGACACAGTTTTCTCTCCGGCTGACTCATTTTTCTCCCGCCATCGCCCGATTTCCGCCGTGCTCTTGACTTACCTTCCCTGGCATGGGCGAAACGCGATGACGCCGCGACGGCGATAAGAGAATGTCGATGGCGCGGCATCAGATTCCGAAGCAAAGAGAGTTTTTCGTTGCAGATACGAACGGTCGAGAAAGCAAAGCACACGACAGCTTGCGGCGAAGCACCCGAACTTCATGCGCGCTTGATCACGGAAGGAATATCAAGCGGCTCATCGTGTCGATCACCCAGGAGCCTCGCTGGACATGAGCCGGGAGAATGATCTCGCGGCTCAACCTCATTTTCTCGTGGGAGCCTCAGGAAACTTCCTAAGGAGTTGAGAGCATGAGACACAGGAACATCCGAACCTACCTGCTGGGCGCGGTCTCCGCGTTCGCCCTCGGCGCTTTTGCCGCCGGCGGCCCGGCCATGGCCGACACCTTGGACGCTTCGGCGTCCTCCAACGCCACGGCGAGCAGCAGCGGTAAGGGCTCCGCCACCGCGTCCAACGAAACCACCGCCAGCATCGGCAAGGACGCTGAGGGCAACATCAACGGCACGACGACTTCCGACTCGACGGCCAGCGCCACCGGTGACGCCACTGCCGGCGCCAGCGGTGAAGGCTCTGTCGGTGCGACCGGTGACGGCCTCGATGCCGGCGCGGCCGCCGCGACAGGTTCCGCCGTCAGCTCTTCCGGCGAAACCGGCGCCGCCAGCGCTGCCAGTGCCGCGGCTGCCGGAGTCTCCGTGAACGACGGCCAGGTCTCGGCCGGCGCAGCCGGGGCCGGCGGCTCCGCCTCCACTGAGGGCTCGGAAGCGATCGCGGGGGCCGACGCCGGCGCCCATGCGTCTCTCTCCGGTTCCGAGCTGGATGTAGGCGCCGGTGCCGGCGCGAGCGCCGTATCGATCGGTGATGACTCGTCGAGCGCCGCCAGCAACGCCAGCGCCAGTGCCGCCCTCAGCGATAACGGCACCGTCGCCTCGACCATGTCCGATGTCGGCGCCGAAGCCACCGAGGGTGGCATGGCGAATGCCGACGCCTACGGAACCGCCATCAACGAAGGCGACGGCTATGGCGTCGCGGCCAACAGCGCCGCTGCCGCTGCCGTCGAAGGAATGGGCAGCGCCCACGGCAGCTCCGGGGCGATGGCCAGCATCGCAATGACCGAGAGCGGACTGGAAACCAACTCCAGCGCCGGCGCCTCGACTGAGACGACCGGTAATGGCGAAGCCACCGCCGACGCTTCGGCTGCCGGCTACGGCACCATCGGAGAGGTTCCCGAACCTGAAGAGGACGTTGCCAGCGCGGCGGTCGAGGACAACCCGGAAGCCTGGGGTGCTGTCTCGAGCAACGCGGCCGCTTCTTCCGCCGTCTTGGGTGGCAGTGTTCCGGTCGCCGAGGCCGCCGCGGGCGGCGACGCCGCCTTCGGCAACGCTGCGGGCGGTTCCGCCAACAGCAATGCCGGTGCCTCGACGATGACCTATGCCGGCGAGCAGACCGGGGCCGAGTCCGAGGCCGACGGTTCCGCCAGCATCATCATCCAGTAACCTTGAGACGCCCATTTCAGGGCGAGGTGTTGGGGCCGGTGGGAGTTAGCTTCCATCGGCTCCTTCGCCACGCTCTGGCAACCCGCAGAGGACAGGTGCGATGATCCGAGTGACAGCGATCACTTCCCTGATAATTCTGGCGGCACTCTGGGCCGCTCCAATGGCGATAGGTGACATGACCGGAAAATCCAACGACGGCTCGAAGCAGAATACCGAAGCGCGGGCCACGACTTCGGCCTCGGCATCCGCTTCAGTTTCCTCCACGTCGTCGCCCGGCGGGCGAGGCTGTGAGGCAATCGCCAGGTCGCACGCTTCGGCCACGGCGGACGGCCGGCAGGTTTACGACAGCGACGAGAAGACGCAGCGGAGTTCCGGCGACGGCTGTACTGCGAAGGCACGCTCCAGTGCCACGGCCACGTCTGGCGGCAAGCAGAGCGATCCGCCGCAGAAGTAATTCTACGAGCGACCGCGCGAACGGATCTGCGCTTCGCCGACCCGGCATTGCTAGCGATGGATAGCAGACGGGCCGGGCCTCAGCCCAGCATGTTGTTCACTTCCCTGGGCAGCTCGACGACCAGGCCGTCGAGGTCCTCGGTCATGACGATCTGGCAGCCCAGACGCGAGGTCGGCTTGAGGCCGAAGGCGAGGTCGAGCATGTCCTCCTCGTCCTCGGAAGGCTCGCCCAGCTTGTCGTACCAGCCCTCGTCGACGATGACGTGGCAGGTGGCGCAGGCCAGCGAGCCCTCGCAGGCCCCCTCGATGTCCACGTCGTAGCGGTGGGCGATCTCCATCACCGAGAGACCGACGGGGGCATCCACCTCCTTGCGGGTCCCATCCTTCTCGATGAACGTCAACTTCGGCATAAAGTTCTGCTCCTAACTCGTCGTCTGCTCGGCCCCGGCTATTCCGCAGCCGCGCTGCCCTCTTCGCGCAGCCGCTTGACCGCCGTCCCCAGTTCCTCCACCGCCCGGTCGATCTCCGCCTCCGTATTGAAGCGGCCGATGCCGATGCGGATCGACCCGCGCGCCCGGTCTTCCGGCAGGCCCAGGGCCTGCAGCACGTAGGACGGCTCCACCGCCGTCGAGGTGCAGGCCGAGCCGGAGGAAACGGCCAGGCCCGCCAGCGCCTTGATCAGGGCCTCGGCGTCCACCCCCTCGAAGGCGAGGTTGAGGTTGCCGGGGATCCGCTGCGTGGCGTGGCCGTTCAGCGCGACCCCGGGAAGGCGGCCTGTAATGCCCTCCAGGAGGCGGGTCTTCAAGGCCGAAATGCGCGCCTCTTCCTCGGCCATCTCCTGGCCGGCAATCTCGGCGGCCTGGCCGAGGCCGACGCAGAGCGGCGTCGGCAGGGTGCCGGAGCGCAGGCCCCGCTCCTGCCCGCCGCCGTCGATCATGGGCTCCAGGCGCACCCGCGGCCGGCGTCGCACGTAGAGCGCGCCAATGCCCTTGGGGCCGTAGAACTTGTGGCCGGAGATGCTCAGCAGGTCGATGCCCAGGGCCGCCACGTCGAGGGGGATCTTGCCCACCGCCTGGGCGGCGTCGCAGTGGAAGTAGGCACCCTTGGCGTGGCAGATTTCGGCAATCTCGGCCAGCGGCTGGATGACGCCGATCTCGTTGTTCACCGCCATGATGGAGACCACGGAGGTCTCCTCGCTCACCGTCTCGGCCAGCCGGTCCAGGTCGACTAGGCCGTCGGGGCGCACCGGCAGGAAATCGACGCGGTGACCCTCGCGCTCCAGGTGGCGCACGCTCTCAATCACGCACTTGTGCTCGGTCGGCAGGGTGACGACATGGGGGCGCCTGTCGCGGTGGAAGCGCGCGGCACCCTTGATGGCCAGGTTGTTGGACTCCGTCGCCCCGGAGGTGAAGATCACCTCGCGCGGCGTGGCGCCGATCAGGGCGGCGAGCTGGGCGCGCGCCTTCTCCACCGCCTCCTCGGCGTCCCAGCCGAAGGCGTGGTGGGTCGAGTGGGGGTTGCCGAAGCGCTCGGTGAAGAAAGGCAGCATGGCCTCGACCACCCGCGGGTCGGTCGGCGTGGTCGCCTGGTTGTCCAGATAGATGCCCGGCGGCCGCCGGTTGGGCTTTTTGGGATTCGGCTTGCCGCTGTGTTTCTCCGTCATGCCCGCGCCCTCACGCCGCCTTGCTGCGGCGGTAGAGATCGCCCCAGGCGGCGATCAGCCGCTCGACGTCTTCGGGCACGCTGGCCCAGCCGAGCGACACGCGGATCGCCGAGCCGGCCTCGTCCGGGCTCGCGCCCATGGCGGTCAGCACATGGGAGGGCTGGACCTTGCCGGAGGAGCAGGCGGCGCCGGAGCTGACCGCCACCCCGGCCAGGTCGAGGGCCATGAGCTGGGTCTCCGCGGCCAGGCCGGCGACGGCGACGCAGGAGGTGTTGGGCAGGCGCGGCACGGCGCCGCCGAACACCTTAAGACCGGGTGCCAAGCTTTTGATTTCCCGTTCGAAATGGTCGCGCAGCTCACCCAATTTCTGAAGTTTCGGCAATTCTTCAAGTGCGATCTCAGCCGCGCGCCCGAAACCGACGATTCCCGCCAGGTTCTCGGTCCCGGCGCGGCGCCGGCGCTCCTGCCCGCCGCCGCGCTGCAGGGCGCTCAGCGGCAGCTCCGGGGAGGCCAGCAAGGCGCCCACGCCCGGCGGTCCGCCGAGCTTGTGGGCCGAGAGGGTCATGAGGTCGACGCCGAGGTCGATCATGCGGAAGGGAATCTTGCCGGCGGCCTGTACGGCATCGCAGTGGACCCAGGCGCCGGCGGCGTGGGCGAGCGAGACCACGGCCTCGACGGGCTGGATCACGCCGGTCTCGTTGTTGGCCAGCATGACCGAAACCAGGCTGCCCTCGGGCACGGTCTCCAGCGCCGCGGAAAGGGCGTCCAGGTCGATCTCGCCATCGGCGCTCAGGCCGATGAGCATGATCTCCGGCACCGCCTGCAGCACCGAGTCATGCTCGCCCGCGGAGGCCAGAATGCGCTGTGCCGGCAGGCCGCGCAGGGCCAGGTTGTTGGCCTCGGTGCCGCCGGAGGTGAAGATCACCCAGGCCGGATCGACGCCGGCCAGGGCCGCGACCTTGGCCCGCGCCTCCTCCACCAGGCGTCGGGCGCGGCGGCCCGGCCCATGCACCGAGGAGGCGTTGCCGGGCTCGGCCAGCGCCGCGGCCATGGCGTCGAGCGCTTCAGGCCGGATCGGCGCCGTGGCGTTGTAGTCGAGGTAGGCGGTCATGCTGGTTCGCGGCTGGCTCGCGTGGAGGCTTGCGGCCGCCGGCCTAGCCGGCGGCGCGGCAGGGGTTGCGGTCGTCGGCGGGGTCTTGGTCGGCCGAGGCGTCGCTGCCGGACACCTGCACCGCGGCGCGAGGCGCGCAGGAGCCGACGCCGCTGGTCCCCAGGATCCGACGCGAGATGACATCGTCCACGGTGACGGAGCTGAGGTAGAGGTAGATCTGGTTGCCGAGCTCTTCCCAGAGGTCATGGGTCTGGCAGCGGCTCTGGTTGCCGCGGCAACCCAGCGGCTGGCCGGGCATGCAGCGGGTGGCGCGGATCGGCTCGTCCACCGCCAGGATGATGTCGGAGATCCGGGTTTCCTCGGGCGTGTGGGCCAGCAGGTAGCCGCCGCCGGGGCCGCGCACGGAACGCACCAGCCCGCCGCGCCGCAGTTTGGCGAAGAGCTGCTCAAGGTAGGAGAGAGAAATCTCCTGCCGCTCGGCGATGTCGGCCAGGGCCACGGGACGGCCCTCGGCATGGCTGGCGAGGTCGCAGAGCGCCATCACGGCGTAGCGGCCTTTGGTGCTCAACTTCACCCTTTCTCTCCCTTCTGTGGACCCGGTGGCGTCAGCACTTGGGCGGCCTCAGCACTTGCCTTCCGGCTGCTTCGCCTCGCCCACACGGCTCAACTCACGCTCGTCGCCTTCAACGGGAAGGCCGTTGCCGGAGGTTTCCTTGCCGGAGCCGGCCTCGAGTTCGTTCACGCGGGCGCGCAGGCTCTGCACCTCGTCCAGCAGGCCGTCCAGCGCCCGGGCGACCGGGTCCGGAATATTGCCGGTCGGCGTGCCGTAAGCGACGAAGGGGGCTTTTTCGTTGTCCGGGGTCTTGCTGGTCTGAACCGCGCGGCCGGGAATGCCGACGATGGTGGCGCCCTCCGGCACCTCCTTGGTCACCACCGCGTTGGCGCCGATGCGCGCGCAGCGGCCGACCGTGAAGGGGCCCAGGATCTGGGCGCCGGAGCCGACGATGACGTTGTCGAGCAGGGTCGGGTGGCGCTTCACGTTGCGCTGGCTGTCGCTGTCGACGCTGGGCGAGGTCCCGCCCAGGGTCACCCCCTGGTAGAGGGTCACGTCGTCGCCGATCTCGGCGGTCTCGCCGATCACCACGCCCATGCCGTGATCGATGAAAAAACGCTCGCCGATGGTCGCGCCGGGATGGATTTCGATGCCGGTCAGGACCCGCCCGAGGGCCGATATCCAGCGGCCCAGCAGGTACCAGCGCCGCCGCCAGCAGGCATTGGCCAGGCGATAGAGCATGATAGCCTGGAAACCGGGGTAACAAAGCACCACCTCTAGGCGGGAGCGCGCCGCGGGGTCGCGCTGCATGGTGGCATCGATTTCGGCCCGTAGAGACTTGAACATCGCTTCGTCCATCGTGCTATTATCGCCGCCTTTTGTCGCCCCGGGCGGTCGTTGGCGCAGATCATGCGCCCAAAGGTTCCCAAGCGACAATACCTGGAGATATAGTAAGCCTGAGTAGAATGGTCAAGTTTCCGGCTGGCCAAAAAAGGTCGGAAAAATAACAAGATGCGATCAACGGACGAAACGTCCAAGCAAAACGCCTGAGATAAGCGCAGGGACATGCGGCCGCGCCGCCGGTCCCCCGGAAAGCCTTTCCGGGGCCCGCTGGAGCGCCGGGAGCCCGCCCGATCGCACCGCCGAGAAAAGAATAGGAATAAAGGGTCTATGCCTGACGTGATCTTCAATGGCCCCGAGGGCCGTCTTGAAGGACGCTACCAGCACAGCAAGCGCCCCAATGCGCCCATTGCCCTCATGCTGCACCCCCACCCGCAATACGGGGGCACCATGAACAACAAGGTCGTCTATACGCTGTTCCACGCCTTCGTCCGCCAGGGCTTCTCGGTCCTGCGCTTCAACTTCCGGGGCGTCGGGCGCTCGCAGGGCGTCTTCGACCGTGGCGAGGGGGAGCTGTCGGACGCTGCGGCGGCGCTGGACTGGCTCCAGACCTACAACGAGAACGCCGAGGGCTGCTGGATCGCCGGCTTCTCCTTCGGCGCCTGGATCGGCATGCAGCTGCTGATGCGCCGGCCGGAGATCAGCGGCTTCATCTCCGTGGCCCCGCCGGCCAACATGCACGATTTCAGCTTCCTGGCGCCCTGCCCTTCCTCCGGCCTGATCCTCCAGGGCGACAAGGACGAGGTGGTGCCCGAGCCCTCGGTGAAGAAGCTGGTCGACAAGCTGTCGTCCCAGCGCGGCATCGCCATCGACTACCGGGTCGTGTCCGGGGCCGGGCATTTCTTCCAGGACGAGATGGAAGAGCTCAGCGGCCACGTCGACGACTACCTGGCCAAGGCCCTGGCGGCCGACAAGAGCAAGACCGCCACCGGCTGAGTTCCGGAAAATACCTAGGCGTGGGCGCCTTCGGGGGCCGGGTGCAGCCGGCCGCCGCTGGCCGGGCGGCTGACGCCGGTCGTCGTCGGCAGGGTCAGCGGCAGCCCCGCCAGGGGGCGCAGGGGCAGGGAGGGGAAGGCCCGGGGCTCCCGCGCATCGCCCTGCCAGCCCACCGCCTCGACCGGCTCGACCGGCGCCTCCAGCCGCGCGGCCAGCATGGCCATGAGGGTCGGGTTGTGGCGCCCGCCGCCGGTGATCAGCCAGCGCCGGACCGGGGCCGCAAAGTGCTCGACCGCCTTGGCGATCGTCGCCGCGGTGAAGGCGGTCAGCGTCGCCGCGCCGTCCTCCAGCGACAGCCCCGCCGCCGGGACCGCCGAGAAGTCGTCCCGGTCCAGGGACTTCGGCGGGACGCGGTCGAAATAGGGATTGTCCAGCAGGCGGGCCAGCAGACCCTCATCCACCCGGCCGGCCCGGGCCAGAGCCCCGTCGCGGTCCAGCGGATCGCGCCCGTGCTGCTCCACCCAGTCGTTGATCAGGGCGTTGCCGGGGCCGGTGTCGAAGGCCAGCACCTCTCCCTCCGTTTCACCGATCCAGGCAACGTTGGCGACGCCGCCGATGTTGACCACCGCCAGGGGCCGCTCCAGGTCGGCGGCCAGGGCCGCCTGGTAGAGCGGCACCAGGGGCGCGCCCTCTCCGCCCAGGGCGACGTCGTTGCCGCGCAGGTCCGCCACCACGTCGATGCCGGTCTCCGCGGCCAGCAGGGCGCCGTCGCCGATCTGCCAGGTCCGGCCTTCCTGGGGCCGGTGCAGGATGGTGTGGCCGTGAAAGCCGATGACGCGGACTTCCTCCGCGGCGACCCCCGCCTCCCTCAGCAGGCGGCGAACCGCCGCCACGTGGCGCAGGGTCAGTTCCCGCTCGACTTCCTCGACCGGGCCCTGGCCGCCCAGGACCGAGCGCAGGCTGCGGCGCGTTTCCGGATCGTAGGGCAGGCTGAGGAAGGCGCCCATGGCCACCTGGCGCGCGCCGTCGCTGCGGATCAGCGCCGCGTCGATGCCGTCCAGCGAGGTGCCGCTCATCAGGCCCAGGGCCCAGGGCTTTGCCTCATCCGATGCCATAGCTGTCCCGTCCTTCGCTTGCTTCCAGGGCCCGGCTGAGTGGGGTTCTAGCGGGCAGAGATTACGATTCGGTCAAACAAGGTTAACGCCCGCCGCCGCTCCGCGGGACGGAAATCTTGCGGCCTCAAATTGTGATCCGGCGGCGATTGTGTTAAATGCCAGCGCCCGCCGACGGCGGCAGCCTTCAAGCCAGCAGGACCAGACAGGACCATGACAGCGCCCCGTTCCGACTTCCTGCGGACCCTCCAGGACCGCGGATTCATCCACCAGTGCACCGATATCGACGCGCTCGACGCGCGCGCGCTGGAAGGGCCGCTGACCGCCTATATCGGCTTCGACGCCACGGCGGACAGCCTGCACGTCGGCTCGCTGGTGCAGATCATGATGCTGCGCTGGGCGCAGAAGACCGGCCACCGGCCCATCGCCCTGATGGGCGGCGGCACCACCAAGATCGGCGACCCCTCCGGCAAGGACGAGTCCCGCCAGCTGCTGACCAGCGCGCAGATCGAGGCCAACATCGCCGGCATCCGCACCGCCTTCGACAACCTGCTGAGCTTCGGCGAGGGCCCCGGCGAAGCGGTGATGATGAACAACGCCGACTGGCTGGACGGCCTGCAGTACATCGATTTCCTGCGCGACGTCGGCCCGCACTTCACCATCAACCGCATGCTGACCTTCGACAGCGTGAAGCTGCGCCTCGACCGCGAGCAGCCGCTGACCTTCCTGGAATTCAACTACATGATCCTCCAGGCCTACGACTTCCTGGAGCTCAGCCGGCGCATGGACTGCTGCCTGCAGATGGGCGGCTCCGACCAGTGGGGCAACATCGTCAACGGCGTCGAGCTGGGCCGGCGCATCGACCAGCGCCCGCTCTACGGCCTGACCACGCCCCTGATCACCACCGCCTCCGGCGCCAAGATGGGCAAGACCGCCGCCGGCGCCATCTGGCTCAGCGAGAAGCGCCTCAGCCATTACGACTACTGGCAGTTCTGGCGCAACACCGAGGACGGCGACGTCGGCCGCTTCCTGCGCCTCTTCACCGAGCTGCCGCTGGACGAGGTCGCCCGGCTGGAGGCCCTGGAAGGCGCCGAGATCAACGAGGCGAAGAAAATCCTGGCCCTGGAGGCGACCAAGCTGTGCCGCGGCGCGGCGGCGGCGGCCGAGGCGGCGGAGACCGCGCGCCAGACCTTCGAGGAAGGCAAGAGCGCCGAGGGCCTGCCGACCATCGAGGTGACCCAGGCCGAACTCAACGGCGGCATCATGGTGTTTGAGCTGATGCGCCGCGCCGGTCTGGCCAAGAGCAACGGCGAAGCCCGACGCCTGATCAAGGGTGGCGGGGCACGCGTCAACGACGTTGCCATCAGCGACGAAATGGCGACGGTCGGACCCGACGACCTTAGCCCCGAGGGCAGGATCAAGCTCTCCGCCGGCAAGAAGCGCCACGCGCTGGTGAAACTGGCGGGCTGACGCGCGCTACTTGTCGATGCGCTCGCGCCACGGCAGCGCGCTCGGCGGCTCGTCGCTCGGCTGTGCGGTGAAGATGTTGCGCAGGAAGCCCGGCGTCAGGGCCGAGAGCGGGTTGACCGACACCTCCGGATCGTCGACCCCGCCCTTCACCTTGTAGACCACGGCGAAGAGCCCCTCGCCCTCGCCGCCGGTCAGCAGCGTGCCGATCAGCGGGATCTTGCTGATGAAGTTGTTGATCGAGTAGGCCGGCACCACGACCCCGGTCAGGTCGATGGCGTCGTTGTCGAAATCGATCTCGCCCTTGGCGGTCAGGCCCAGGGAGGCGCCGTAGATGCGCATCAGCTCGGTCGTCGCCACGCCGTCGTCCAGCACGAAGTCGCCGTCCATGCCCTGGAAGGGAATTCCGTCGCCGCTCAGCAGGTCGACCACACCGGTAAAGGAAGCGACGGTCAGCAGCTTGGCCATGACCGGCGCCTTGACCATGATGAACTCGCGCGCCTGCACCTTGGCATTGATGGGATGGGTCGGGCTCGGGCCGTCGCTGTGCCCGGTGACCTGGATCCGCCCGCCGACCACCGTATCGGCGATGTTGGTGGCGCGCAGCAGGGCGCCGAGATCGTCGCTCTGCGCCAGCAGGCGCTGACCTCCGCTGTCGGCATCGGGCGCGAAGGAAAACTGCAGATAGCGCCGGTTCAGCTGGGCGGTCACGGTCTCCTCGACCGGCGCTGCCGCATCGGCCGCGCTGCTCCTGCCGGCCTGCGTCTCCAGCACCTCTTTCTGCGGCAGCTCTGACTCCGGTGGCGCCACCTTGGGCGGCGGCGGCCGGCGCGGCGACCAGTACTGCTCGGGAATGCTGCCCGAGAGGCGAATGGTTTCCCAGCCGGTGGAGAGCCGGCGCAGTTCCAGGTTCACCCGCTCCAGGCGCCGCTCATCGGCGAAGTAGAGCACGTCCAGATCCGGCGCCCTGACGTTCAGCGGCTGGAAGGTGCGTGGTGTCGCTTCCTGGGCCGGCGGGGATTCTTCGGCTGCCGCCTCCGCGGCCTCCGGGCCGCCTTCCAGGAAAGGCTCCGCGTCCAGGGTGCCCTGGCCGATGGCGACGTCGATGCCGTCTTCGTCCAGCTGCACCGCCACGTCCTGCAGGTTGCTGCGGCCGATGGCGACCCGCTCCAGCTCGATTGAGCCGAGCCCTTCGCGATTGCGCCCCGGCGTCGCCTTGCCGCGGGCGGCCAGATCGCCGGCCTGCAGCACGATGTCGCGATAGGCCAGCGGACCGCTGGCGTCCATTTCGACGGTCAGGCTCAAGCTGCCGCTGGTCCCGGCCTCCTTGCGCCAATGGAGTTCCGGCAGGGAGATGGTGGCATCCTTCAGGTCGGTGGACACCTTCAGGGTCGAGAGGCCGTTGTCGCGGCTGATCATGGAGACCGTAGAGGCCAGCGGACCTTGCACCGTATCGCCGATGTCGAGGCCGAAGCGCGCGCGCTCCTCGTCGCTGCTGCGGGGGATTTCCGCCTCCAAGACGGAGCGCACCTTGGCGGTCTCGGCAAAGCTTTCCTGCCAGTCGATCGAGATCGGCACACCGCCGAGTGTCAGGGGGCCGGAGAGCTGCATCCCGCTCTCGTCGACGGTGACGGCGAGCTGCGCCTCGCTCATGTCCTGGTTCAGGAAAACGCGCTTCAGTTCGCCGCCGTGCACGGAGGCCTCGACCTGCAGGGTCACGTCGTCGAAGGAGAGCGTTTTCGCCAGGGGGAACTGAAAGCCGAGCTGTGCGGAAACCGCGCCACCGCTGCCGGCGGAGGTCATGCCGAGCCTGGAAAGCAGATCGAGACGCGGATGATCCAAGATCGCCAGCGCATCGTAGACCGGCCCCACCGCCTTGGTCTGGATGGTCAGCCGCTCGTAGATGGCCTTCTTGGCGTTGGCGGTGGAAAACCCGGTGATGTCGATCTGGGAGTCGCCGAGCGCCAGGTCCTGCAGCCGCCCGGTCTCCGCCGCGAAATGCAGGGAGTCGAGATCGAATTTCGCCGTGCCGCTGATCTTTGTGACCGACGGCAAGGGACGCAGGTAGTGCACCTCGACATCGCGGTACTGCAGGGTTCCCGTCAGGCCGATCACCTCGGTGGCCGAAAAGTCGCCCTTCGGAACGGCGGCATCCAGCGCCGCCGTCGCCTTGCCGACCGTCCCGGCGGTGACGTTCTCTATCACCCAGGGCCGCGCGTCGGAGGCGACAGATTCCGGCCAATAAGTTGCGAGGTCGGCCAGCGGCACGTCCTCCAGCGTGGCGTCGGTGTCCATGCGCCAGTCGCCGCTGACGGGATCGTAGTCGAGCACGCCCGCCAGACCGAGAACCGGTCCCGGAACCTCGGGACTGCCCAGGCTGATCTGCGCCTCGTCGAGATCGAAACGCCTTTCGTCGCTGTCGTAGCGCCCGCGCATGTTCAGGTCGCGCACGGGCAGGGCCGGCATGTCGATGCCGGGAATTCTGAGCGTCCCGGCAAAGCCCTGGATGTCGAAACCGGTGTGGCCGAGCTCGCCGTCCAGCGTCAGCGAAGTCGAGACCGAGCCGCTGATCCGCGAGGTCAGGCCGCCGACCAGCGCCAGCTCCGGGATCGCCTGCGCCATGCCGACAAGGCTGATGTCGCTGAAGCTGGCGGCAAGGTCGATGACCTGATCATCCTTGTCGAAGAGAAAGGCCGCATCGAGGGTCGCGGGGTCGAATGTCGCGGCGTCGCGCTGGCCGGCAAAGCTGAGGCTGACGTCCCCGGCCAGCCCGGCGATGTCCCGCCGCAGCGAGATCTCCGCCGATGGCGCGGCCCAGGAGATGTCCAGCATCTCATCGCGCATGTAGACCTGGCCGTCGCGGATGCGCAGCTCGTCGAGGAAGGAGAACGCATTGCCCACCTGGCGCTCCGCCAGCAATTCGCCGACAATCCCGCTCAGCACCAGGTTCTCGCCGCGACCCGCCCCGGGCTCCACCGCTTCGACGCCTTCGACGTCGGAACCGAAGCGGATCTTGCCGTCCTTGCTGCGGACAAGGCGGATGCGCGGCGCGATAATCTCAATCTGGTTGGGCGCGAGCGTGCCCTGCAGCGCGGCGCTGCTGCTCAGCTCGAAGGCGACTTGCGGCAGCGAGGCGATGAGCTTGTTGTCCGCGTCACGCACCACCACCTCGGCGGCATGCAGCACCAGGCCGCGGCTGCCTTCCTCCCAGACCAGAAAGGTGCCGCCGATATCGACGGTGTTCCTGCCCAAGTCGTTGATCGCCGCCGTCAGATAGGGGGTCAGGAAATCCGTGCGGATCGGCCCCTCGGAGAACCGCCAGGCCGCCACCCCGACGACCAGGACGGCGGCGGCGAAGAGCCCGCCGAGCAGCTCAACGCCGAAACGGATCACCCGATGGGTGCGGGAGCGCCGCGGCTTGGTCCGCCGGGCCGGCGCCCCGCCACTACCTTGCGGGCCGCCTCCTGCCGGGCCGCCGCCTGCCGGATCGCCGCCTGCCGGATCGCCGCCCGGCCCGCCCTTTTGGGCCGGCGCGGTCGCCACCGCCGGGCCCATGGCGGGCGCCGGCGCTTGACCGGGGCGCGCGCCTTCAGCAGTCTGATCCTGAAGCGAGCGGCGTGAGATGTCTAAACTCCCTTACCTACCAGATACTTCGGCTCTTCCAGGAGCCATAGAGCCCGCACGGGCGGAACCCTGGCTGGAGCGCTGGAACGCGGCCGCGGCGGCGGCTCCCGATCCGGCCGTGAGTGAACTGGCGCAAAGTCTGGCGCAAGATCCCGCGGGCCAGCGACTGCTGCAGGCGATTTTCGCCAATTCGCCCTTCCTCAGCCACTGTTTGATAGCGGATATCGGGCTCCTCGCCGATGTTTTAAAGCAGGGACCTGAATTGGTTCTAAAAAAAGTCCTGGAAGAGCTGAAAAGCAAGACCGCGATGTTGGCCGATCAAGCGGAATTGATGAAAAGCCTGCGAATTGCCCGCCGCCGCACCGCTTTTACCATCGCTTTCGCGGATATCTGCGGTTTTTGGGACGTCGCGGAGGTGACCCGCGCGCTGTCCGAATTCGCCGATTCAGCGGTCGATGCCGCCCTTGCCGGCATCCTGCGCCAGGCCGCCGCGCGCGGCGAACTCGGCCTGGCCGACGCGGCGGCTCCGACCCGGGACTGCGGGATCGCCATCCTGGGCATGGGCAAGCTGGGCGCCCGGGAGCTGAACTACTCCTCCGATATCGACCTCATCGTCATTTTCGACCCGGAAAAGGTGGATTACCGGCACTCGCGCGGCGCGCCGCAGGGGCTGGTGCGCCTGACCCGCGACCTGATGCGCAGCCTCGACGACCGCACCGGCGACGGCTACGTCTTCCGCACCGACCTGCGCCTGCGCCCGGACCCCGGCGCCATGCCGCTGGCCATCAACATCAACAGCGCCCTCACCTACTACGAGAGCCTGGGCCAGAACTGGGAGCGCGCGGCCATGATCAAGGCGCGGCCCATCGCCGGCGACAAGGGGCTGGGCGCCGCCTTTCTGGGCGAGCTTCGCCCCTTCGTCTGGCGCAAGCACCTGGACTTCTGGGCCATCCAGGACGTCCACTCCATCAAGCGCCAGATCAACGCCCACAAGGGCGGCTCGGTCATCGCCATCAACGGGCACAACGTGAAGCTGGGGCGCGGCGGCATCCGCGAGATCGAGTTCTTTTGCCAGACCCAGCAGCTGATCTGGGGTGGGCGCGACCCGGCCTTGCGCAGTTCACAGACCAAGGAGGCCCTGGCCGCCCTGGCCGAGAGCGGCCACATAGAGCCCCAGGTGGCCGAGGAACTGACCGAGGCCTACTACTTCCTGCGCCGCGTCGAGCACCGGCTGCAGATGATCGAGGACCAGCAGACCCACAGCCTGCCCGAGGACGACGAAGGCGTTGACGCCCTGGCGGTCTTCCTGGGCTACGACGACCCTGCGGTGTTTCGCGAGGAACTGCTGCGGCGCCTGCGCCGGGTGGAAGACCACTACGCGCACCTCTTTGAGGAATCGCCGACCCTCTCCGAGCCCGGCAGCCTGGTTTTCACCGGCGGCGAGCCCGACCCGGAGACCCTGGCGACCCTTGGCGGCCTCGGCTTTCGCGACGGTGAACGGGTCTGGCAGGTGGTCAGCGGCTGGCACCACGGCCGCTACCGCGCGCTGCGCTCGACCCGCAGCCGCCAACTGCTGACCGAGCTGGTGCCGGTGCTGCTGAAGGCCTTCGGCGGCACCCAGGACCCGGACCGCGCACTCTTGAAGTTCGACACCTTCGTCGCCGGACTGCCCGCCGGGGTGCAGCTCTTCTCCATGCTCTACAACAACCCCAACCTGCTGGAGCTGATGGCGGAGATCATGGGCAGCGCGCCCATGCTGGCCGACCGCCTGGACCGCAAGCCGCACCTGCTGGAGGCGGTGCTGTCGCCGGACTTCTTCGACCCCATTCCACCGGCCGAGGAACTCTCCGGGGAGTTGGAGGCGGCGCTGACCGACGCCCAGGATCTGCAGGACGTGCTCGACATGACGCGGCGCTGGGCCAACGACCGCCGCTTCCAGGTCGGCGTCCACATCCTGCGCCACAAGAGCGACGTCGACGCCAGCGGGCGGGCGCTGAGCGACATCGCCGAGGTGGCGCTGCGCGGCCTCTACGAGCCTGCGGTCGAGGACCTGGCGCGCAGCCACGGGCGCCTGGCGGGTTCCGGCCTGGCGGTAGTCGCCCTGGGCAAGCTGGGCAGCCGGGAGATGACCGTCTCCTCCGATCTCGATCTGGTCTTCCTCTACGATCTGCCGGCCCGGGAGGGACAGGGCGGCAACCTGCAGTCAGACGGCCCCAAGCCGCTGGAGCCGCAGCGCTATTACGCGCGCCTGGCGCAGCGCATGATCAACGCACTGAGCGCCCAGACCGCCGAGGGCACGCTCTACGAGATCGACATGCGCCTGCGCCCCTCCGGCAACGCCGGGCCCATCGCCACCTCCCTCGCCTCCTTCCGGCGCTACTACGAGAAGGACGCCTGGACCTGGGAGCATCTGGCACTGACCCGCGCCCGCGTCGTCGCCGGCCCCGCCGACATCTGCGCGCGCGTGGAGGAAGATCTGCTGGCCATCCGCAGCGCCCCGCGCGACCCCGAGCGCCTGCTCAGCGAGGTCGCCGCCATGCGCCGGCGCATCTACAAGGAGCATCCGGCGGCCACCATCTGGAGCGTGAAGTACGCCGAGGGCGGCCTCATCGACCTGGACTTCCTGGCGCAGTACCTGCAGCTGCGTCATGCCGCCGAGAAGCCGGAGGTGCTGGCGGTCTCGACCCAACTGGCCTTCCCCAGGCTGGCCGAGGCGGGGTTCATCGCGCCCGAGCGGGCTGAGAAGCTGGTCGAGGCCACGCGCTTTCTGCGCCAGGTGCAGGAGGCGCTGCGCCTGACCGTCGGCCCGGCCTTCGACGCCGATACCCTGTCGCCACTGCTGCAGGCGGCCTTGGCCACCAGCATCGGCATCGACAGCTTCGCCGAGCTGCGCGCCCGCCTGGAGGAGACCCTCGCCTGGGCGCACGGCATCTACGTGGAAGTCGTCGACGCCCCGGCGCCGCCCGGCGGCACGGAGCCCGACAAGGGCGTGCTGCCCTTCGCCAAGGGGGCCTAAACTGGCGTTGACCAGCAAAGTCACATGGACCAGAAGCTTGCGCTTGACCAAATCTGACCTGGGTGAAGTGACCAGCGGTTCCGGCATCTACCAAGTTCTAAGCCCCGCCTTAAAAATTGGGCGGCTAGGGGCAACAGACAAAGCCGGCATTCTCTACATCGGAGAAGCTAAGAACCCACAGCGTAGACTCAAGCTTCTACGTAGAGCACTCCTAGAGACCGATCCTGAGCGCCGCCGCGTCGAACCCCGACATGTTGCTGCCGGCCGATACCGAGCTTTGCCAAGTCATGTCATCCGCGCTATTCCAGTGGACACGCTGGAGTTCAAAGTTGCAGCTTGCATTGACCATAAAGGAGCTGAGGAAGAACTCTTGTGGGAATATTTCATGAAGTTCGGTGAAGTTCCGCCTTTGAACGGAACTCTCAAGCTGTACCCAAAAGGGACACTGAGGCCATCAGGAGCGTGAGCCCGCGCAGCCGCTTGATCTCGCCCGGCAGCGGGCAATGTCATAAAAGCATCACCATCCCCGATGCATCGTCTCGAACGGAAAACAGGAAACGTTGAACATGCCTGAACTCGGAAAGAAAGCGCCGGCCTTCACCATGCCGACCGACGGCGGCGGCGAGATCTCCTTGAAGAACCTCAAGGGGCAGAAGGTGGTGCTCTATTTCTATCCGAAGGACGATACCCCCGGCTGCACCAAGGAAGCCTGCGGCTTCCGCGACGCCCTGCCGGACTTCACCAAGGTCGACGCGGTAATCATCGGCGTCTCCAAGGACACCGTCGCCAAACACGAAAGGTTCAAGGAGAAGTATGACCTGCCCTTCACCCTGGCCTCCGACGAGGACGGCAAGGTCTGCGAGGCCTACGGCACCTGGATCGAGAAATCCATGTACGGGCGCAAATACATGGGCATCGACCGCTCGACCTTCCTGATCGACGAGAACGGCATCCTGCGCGGCGAGTGGCGCAAGGTGAAGGTGAAGGGCCACGTCGAGGAAGTCCTCGAAGCCGCCCAGGCGCTCTGAGGGGACCAGGTGATCACCCTCGCCACGCAGGCGGTCGCCATCCTGGAGACCGCCGACCCCCTGGCCAAGGCGGCGCTGGCGCGGGAAACCGCCAGCGCCTGGCGCGCCGGGACCATCGCCGAGGTCGGCAGCGCCCGGCCGCCGACACGCCCGGCCCGGCCCGCGCGCCCGGAGTTGAAGCGGCCCGGCGAGGTGCCCAAGCGCAAGATCAACCGCGGCACCGCCGGGCGCGGCGCGCTGCTGCACGCTCTGGCGCACATCGAGCTGAACGCCATCGACCTGGCCGCCGACATCGTCGCCCGCTTCACCGCCGAGGCCCTGCCCCGCCCATTTTACGACGACTGGGTGCGGGTCGCCGACGAGGAGGCAAAGCACTACCTGCTGCTGATCGAGCGGCTGACGTCGCTTGGCCTGACCTACGGCGACCTGCCGGCCCACGACGGCCTGTGGCAGGCTGCCGAAGAGACCGCCCACGACCTGCTGGCGCGCCTGGCGGTGGTGCCGCTGGTGCTGGAGGCGCGCGGGCTGGACGTCACGCCGGCGATGATCGTCAAGCTGCAGGCGGCCGAGGACGGCGACAGCGCCGCCGCCCTGCAGGTGATCTATGAGGAAGAGATCGGCCACGTGGCCATCGGCAAGCGCTGGTTCGACCATCTCTGCGCCCGGCGCGGCCTCGGCTCGCAGGAGACCTGGCACAACCTGGTGCGGCGCCATTTCAAGGGCCAGTTGAAACCGCCCTTCAACGACACCGCCCGCCACCTGGCCGGCTTTCCCGCCCACTACTACGGCGCGCTTGCAGCGGATTGAGCCGCTTCCAGCTTTCGGCATGGCTCCTCTGCCGCCTGGGCGTTTGACCGCACCGCCGCCAGCAGGTAGAGCCTCTGTCCCATGACGGCAGACGACAGCCCCCGGAAAACCGCCGCGGCGCAGGAAAAGCGCTGGCTCGGCCTCAGCGAGCACCAGCTTGCGATGATCCTGCTGTTCATCGCCCCGGCGCTGTTCTGCTCCAACATGCTGACGGCACGCCTGGTGCACGACATCTTCCCGCCGGTGGCCCTCGCCTTCTGGCGCTGGACGCTCGCCCTTGGCCTTCTGCTGCCCTTCACCGCGGCGACGCTCTGGCAGTATCGCTATGCCGCACTGAAGGAATGGCGCGATCTCCTCGTCCTCGGCGCTCTCGGCATGGGGGCCTGCGGCGCTTTCGTCTACATCGGGGCGGACACCACCTCCGCCACCAACATCGGCCTCATCTACTCGGTCTCCCCGATCCTGATCGTCATCCTGGCGCGGGTCTTCTACAACGAGCCGCTGAGCCTGCTGCAAAGCGCCGGCGTGCTGCTGTCGCTGGCCGGCGTGGTCGCCATCGTGTGCCGCGGCAACGTCGAGGTCCTGATGACCCTCAGCTTCGCGGTCGGCGACTTCTGGACCGTCGGCGCCATGGCGGCCTGGGCGGTCTACTGCATCCTGCTGCAACACCGGCGCTCGGACCTGCCGATGATGGCGCGCTTCTCCGCCATCGTCATCGGCGGCATCCTGGTACTGCTGCCCTTCACCGTGGCGGAGGGGCTCAGCGGCGAGTTGCCGGCGCTGGAGCCGCGCAGCTTCCTGATCGTCGCCTTCCTGGCCATCGTTCCGTCCTTCGGCGCCTACCAGGTCTATGGTCTGGTCCAGCGCATTCTCGGGGCGGGGCCGACCAGCCTGCTGATGTACCTCTTCCCGCTTTACAACGGCGTGCTGGCCTACCTGCTGCTCGGCGAGGAACTGCGCAGCTACCACCTGATCGGCGCCGCCCTGGTGCTGCCGGGGATCTACCTGGCCACCCGCAAGGCGGCGGCCAAAAAAACTCCGCCTCCCGAATAGCAGCGGGCCACCCAGTCCAAAGGACCGGGCAAAGCTGCAATCTCCTCGGCGTGGCGGGCGCCATGCGCAGCGGCGCTTCCCCGCTGCAACACATGTTCAGCTGCTCTCCCGAGGCAATCCCGTCGTTCGCGGCTGCCGCACCCTGACCCCGCAGGTCGCCCTCTTCGCCCAGTACGCGGGCTGCGACCACTCCCGCTTTCGCTCAGGCCGCGCCCTGCGACAAGGCGGCCTCCAAACCGCCGTCGAAGCCGGCGTCGAAGAGCCGCGCGGCCAAGGGGTTCTGGTTGCCGTGGCTGAGTTCGGTCAGGCAGACCAGCTCGTCACCGGCCGCATAGCCGGGATTGGCCTGCAGGAAAAACTGCACGTCGGGCCGGCGTCGGTCCTTTTCCGGAATCTCCGCCCAGTCTTCCTTCAGATGACCGCGGGATTCGGGGAAGTGCACGACCCCCGTTTCCGGATTGTAGAACTCCCCGAACTTCTCGGTCGCCAGCTGGTCGATCAGCGCCTTTGTTTCGGCCGGAGTCTGACGATTGTGCGCCGGGTAGAAGACCCGGTAGAAAGCCCTCAGGTAGCGGTAGGTGCGGTGGCCCTTCACCAGCAGGAGCCAGTACAGCGGCACCTCCGGCGATTCCGACTTCAGCGCGCCGGAGAAATGGATCCAGGTAAAGGCCAGGGCCTGCTGACCCCAGTGATCCTGATGCACGATGGTGTCGCCGGAGTACATGATCCGGACCCGCTTGCCGGTCAGCGCTTCCTCCCAGACCTTGATGGAGGAGAAGCCCTGCAGCGTGCCGTCGTCGTCGCGCAGGATCACCGCATACTGCTTGTCTTCGAGATCGCCGAAGAACAGCTCCTCGCTGGTGCCGCCGTAGTACTGTTCATAGAGCTTGAACATCGCCGCCCGCGTCGCCCGGTCCAGGCCCGCCGTCCGCTCCACGCGCCCCTTCAGTTCACCCATACTGCGCCGCGCTCCATGTTGCTAGACGTCCACCTTGGAGATGAACTCTTCGTACTTCCCGCGCGGGCCCAGAGGTATCTCATCGAGGTAGGTGAAGGTGATGCGAAATGGATGCCCGAGATTGCGCACCATCAGTTCGCGCGTCGCCTCTTCCTGCTCCGGCGTCAACGGTGCGGAGACCACCATGCGCTTCTCGATCTCGTCGAGGCTGTGCTGGATGAACTGGAACTGGAGAACCTCCGGCGTGATCGCCTTGTATTCGTCGTGGTTCCCGAAGTAGGGGAAGACCGTCGAGCCGTCAGGCAACGCCAGGCGGTTGCGCTGGCGCCCGAGGATGCGGTTTATGACCGGCAGGCCGCGCCCACAGGCGCAGGGCGCCCCGGCCTCCGCGTAGTCACCCAGCTGATAGCGGATCAGCGGCGTCGCGAAGTTGTGCAGGCAGGTAATGAGCACCCGCCCCACTTCGCCGGGGGCGCAGGGCTTGCCGTCGTCATCGACGACCTCCACCAACGCATTCTCCGACTGCACGTGATAGACCTCGTGCTCCGGGCACTGGATGGTCAGGTAGCCGGCCTCCTCGCAGCTGTAGGAGTCCTTCAAGGGCACGTCCCAGGCTTGGCGCACCAGGTCGCGCGCCTGCTGCGTCACCGTCTCGCCCACCGTCAGCACCTGCTTCAGGTTGGGGAATTCGATCCCCTTGTCGATGCAGTGCTTAGCCAGGGCCATGAGGTTGGAGGGAAAGGAAATCAGGTAGTCGGGCCGTTCGCGGAGCATCCAGTCGACCTGCTCGTGCAGCTCGCAGGCGATGTTCAGCATAACCGCCGGACCAGTGGGATAGATCGCCCCGGACGCAGGCCCCCAGCTTTCGCCGTGACTGCCCGCAGGCGCCATGGCCACGCCCTTGCGCGCCCAGCGGATGGCCCCCAGCTTGGCGCCGAAGTCGCGGCCCTGCCAGAAGTGCTCGCGCATGACGCCGGCGCGCCAGAACAGGCCCGTAATCTCGGTGCCGTACATGCGCACCGCCCGGCCGGTCGAGCCCGAGGTTTCAATGTGATGGCGCTTGCCGTGCGACTTCGGCAGGGCGGTCGCATGGATAGCCTCCCCGGCGGCCTGCAGTTCTTCGCGCTTCAGGATCGGCAGGCGTGCGAAGGTTTCCCGCGTCACCTCGGCGTTGGGGTCGATGCCGGCCTCGGCAAAACGCTGGCCGTAGAAGGGCACTTTCTGGCCCGCGTGGGCAAAGAGCAGGCGAAGTTGGCGCGCCTGCTGCGCGAAAAGATCCTCGGGCGACAGCCATTGGGTCTGGTCGAGCTGATAAAGCACCGACAGCAGCAGCGACGCCATGCGGCCGGGAATCGCCGGGGTAATGATCCCCGGTACGGTCGAACGTGGTATCGGCATGCTGCGTTCCCCCTCTGCGCCGCTCGCACCCGTCAGCGCCGCCGCACAACGACCGGCAGGCGCTCCAGCCCGCGGATCGAGGAATTGGACTGCCAGCAGGGTACGGCCTCGCGCAGCTCGATGGCGCTGACCCGCTCCAGCAACGCGGCGAAGGCGACCTCCCCCTCCAGCTTGGCGAGGCCGTAGCCCAGGCAATGATGGATGCCCTTGCCGAAGGCGAGGCTGGTGCCGTTGCGCCGGCCGATGTCCAGGCGGTCCGGTTCCGGAAACTGCGCCGGGTCCCGGTTGGCGGCACCGAAGATGCTGACCACGTAGCTGCCGGCCGGCACCGTCTCGCCGCCAATTTCCACCGCGTCGCGCGTCCAGCGGCCGATCTTCTGGATCGGGCTCTCGTAGCGCAGGAACTCGTCGACGGCGCGCTCCATCAGCCCCGGATCGGCGGCCAGGCGCGCAAACTCCCCGGGATGGCGGATCAGTGACAGCGTGCCGTTGCCGATCAGGTTCTTGGTCGTCTCATGCCCGGCCCACAGCAGAAAGATGCAGTTGGCCAGGAGTTCCTCCTCGCTCAAGGCGTCGTCGCCGGCGCTGTCCGCCAGCATGGCCGAGATGAGGTCGTCGCGCGGCGCGCGGCGGCGCGCGGCGATCAGCGCCGACATATAGGCCGTCAGCTCTTCGGTGGCGGGAATGCCGGTGGCGAGTTCCTCCGCGTGACCGGTGTCCAGCGCGCGGGTCAGCTGTCCGGACCAGTCCTTCAGCTTGTCGTAGTCCTCCGCCGGTACGCCGAGAATGCGCGAGATCACGATGACCGGCAGGGGATAGGCGAAGTCCGCTATGAGGTCGATGTCGGCGCCGGCCAGCGCCGCGTCGAGCAGCTGTCCGGCGATGACGCCGATGTCGCCGCGCAGGGAGGCGACCAGCTTGGGGGTGAAGGCCTTGCCTGCCAGGCGGCGCAGGCGGGTGTGAGCCGGCGGATCCATGAACACCATCCAGCGGCTCAACATGCGGTCCAGGGGCGTCGCCGCCCGCGCCTGACCGCTGATCGGATTCGCCCCGATCGGCGACTGACGCTGGAAGCGCTGGTCGGTCAACACCATGGCGACGTCGGCGAAGCGGGTCAGGTACCAGTCGCCCCAGGGGCTGGGGTAGACCGGCGCCGCCGCGCGCAAGGCATGATAGTGGGGATAGGGGTCATCGATGGTGGCGGGGGCGTCGAAGTCGATCGCAGCGCCGCCGGCCGGCGCCGCCGTTTCCGCTATCCCCTTGTCAAGCTTCACCATTTCTTCCCCCGCCGCCGCTGGTCAGCGGCCTGCAGTCTGCCAACCCCGGGTTAACAAATGCATGACCAGAGCATGACTAGAGCGTTCCGGCGCCGAGGGAAACCGTTCTGACGGGGTAAGCCCCGAGAGGATTCAGGCCTCGGCCCCGCTCTCCGCCGAGCCCCGGTCCAGGCGCGCCGCCAGGGACGCCTCCAGAAAGGCGTCGATATCGCCGTCCAGCACGCCCTGGGCGTTGCCCTTTTCCACCGCCGTGCGCAGGTCCTTCACCATCTGGTAGGGCTGCAGCACGTAGGAGCGGATCTGGTGCCCCCAGCCGATGTCGGTCTTGGACTCCGCCTCCGCCTGGGCCTCGGCCTCGCGCTTCTGCAGCTCGTGCTCGTAGAGGCGCGCGCGCAGCATGGACCAGGCCTGGGCCCGGTTCTTGTGCTGCGAGCGGTCGTTCTGGCACTGCACCACGATGCCCGTGGGCAGGTGGGTAATGCGGATCGCGGAATCGGTCTTGTTCACGTGCTGCCCGCCGGCGCCCGAGGCGCGGTAGGTGTCGATGCGCACGTCCTTGTCCTCGACCTCGACTTCGATGGCGTCGTCGACGACCGGATAGACCCAGACCGAGGCGAAGGAGGTATGGCGGCGCGCCTGGGAATCGAAGGGCGAGATGCGGACCAGGCGGTGCACGCCCGACTCGGTCTTCAACCAACCGTAGGCGTTCTGCCCGATCACCTTCACCGAGGCCGACTTGATCCCCGCCTCTTCGCCGGCGCTTTCTTCCAGCCACTCGATCTTATAGCCGTGCTGCTCGGCCCAACGCACATACATGCGCAGCAGCATCTGCGCCCAATCCTGGGCCTCGGTGCCGCCGGCGCCGGCGTTGACTTCCAGATAGCAGTCGTTGCCGTCGGCCTCGCCGGAGAGCAGGCTCTCCAGCTGCCGCTTGGCGGCGCGCGCCTGCAGGGACTCGAGCTGGCCCTGGGCCTCCTGGATGCTGTCCTCGTCGTCCTCGGCCTCGCCCAGCTCGGCCAGGGTGACGGCGTCCTCCAGCTCGCTCTCGATGGCGTGGAACTCCTTCAGCGACTGCTCCAGGTGGGTGCGCTCGCGCATCACCTTCTGGGCGCTCTCCGGGTCGTTCCAGAGCTCGGGGTTCTCGGCCTCGGCGTTCAGCTCGTCGAGGCGCAGCGTCGCGGCATCGACGTCAAAGATGCCTCCTCAGCAGGGCCAACGACTGACGAACCTCGTCTGCCACCGCTTGGATTTCGGCGCGCATAAGCACTCCTTGATCGGTCTCTAAGAAGCCGCCGTCCGGACCTCTTCCGGGCCGGCGGACGGCTTTGCCGGGAATCTTGTAGGGGTTTCAGGGCCGCGCGGACAGCCCCCCCTTAGTAAAGGCCGCCGGGGCCGCTGGCCGCGGTACTGCCGGTGGTGGGGTTGTAGCCGCCGTCCAGCACCACCTGGCGCCCGGGCGCCGGCTCGGTCCCCGGCTTGAAGGCCTCCAGAAAGACGTGCTTGTCGCCGGGGCGCGCCAGCTGGCCGGTCTCGGCGTTCAGCCGCACCAGGCGGATCCCCGGCGGGATACGGAAGGGCACGGCGTCTTCCTTGGTCAGCGCCTCGGCCATGAAAGCCTTGAACAGCGGCGCGGCGACGTTGGAGCCGGTGTCGCGCGGGCCCAGGGTGCGCGGCTCGTCGAAACCGACGAAGACGCCGACGGCCAGGTCGGGGCTGAAGCCGATGAACCAGGTGTCGATGTTGTCGTTGGTGGTGCCGGTCTTGCCGCCCAGCGGCATGCCCAGCGAGGCGATGCGCCGTCCGGTGCCGCGCTGGACCACGCCCTGCAGCATGCCGACGATCTGGTAGGCGGAGGCCGGATCGGCCACCTGCTCGCGCTCGTCGGGCAGGGCGGGCGGCGCCTGTCCCTGCCAGGCTTCGACTAGGCAGACCTCGCAGGCGCGGGTGTCGTGGCGGTAGATGGTGCGGCCATGGCGGTCCTGCACCCGGTCGATCAGCGACGGCGAGATGCGCTTGCCGCCGTTCACCAGCATGGCGTAGCCGGTGGTGATCTGCATCAGGGTGGTCTCGCCGGCGCCTAGCGACATGGAGAGCACCGGCTCCATGTCGTCGATGATGCCAAAGCGGCGCGCGTAGTCCACGACCTTCTCCATGCCGATGGTCTGCGCCAGGCGCACGGTCATCAGGTTGCGCGACTTCTCGATGCCGACGCGCATAGGGGTGGGGCCGTAGAATTCCTTGGAGTAGTTGGAGGGCTTCCACTTGCCGAGCCCGGGGCCCTGGTCCAGCACGAAGGGCGCGTCCAGGATCATGGTCGCCGGGGTGAAACCGCTGTCGAGCCCGGCCAGGTAGACGAAGGGCTTGAAGGCCGAGCCCGGCTGACGCCTGGCCTGCGTCACGCGGTTGAATTCACTGCGCTCGTAGGAGAAGCCGCCGGCCATGGCCAGGACGCGGCCGGTGTGCGGATCGAGGGCCACCAGGCCGCCGTTCACGTTGGGGATCTGGCGCAGGCCGAAGGCATTCTGGTCATAGGCCTTGCCGTCGTCGTCTTCGGTCACCGCCTCGACCAGGACGACCTCGCCGGCCTTCAGCACGTCGCTCGGCTTCTTGGGCTTGTTGCCGATGCGCTGATTCTCGATCCACTTGCGGGCCCAGGCCAGCTCGGCCATGGGAATATGCCCCGTGGTGCCGTCGGCCAGGACAATGTCCGCCTGCTTGGCGCTGGTGCCGGTCACCGCGGCCAGGCGCCAGGTCTCCGCGATGCCGATCGGGCGTTCGATCTCCTGCAGGCTCACCATCGGGTCGGCGCCCTCGCCCACCTCGATTTCCGTGAGGGGGCCGCGCCAGCCGTGGCGGCGGTCATAGGAGATGAGGCCCTCGCGCAGCACCCGGTTGGCGATGTACTGCAGGCGCGGATCCAGGGTCGTGCGCACCGACAGGCCGCCGGTGTAGAGGCTGTCGTCGCCGTAGAGGCGCACAAGCTCGCGCCGGGTTTCCTCGGCGAAGTACTGAGCCTCGACAACCTCGGTGTCGTCGCGCTCGCGCACCACCAGCGGCTCGGTCCGGGCGGCTTCGGCCTCGGCCTCGGTGATCCGCCCGTCCTCGGCCATGCGGCCGATGACCCAGTTGCGCCGCGCCACCGCGGCGTCGTGCTTGCGTACCGGATGATAGTTGTTGGGCGCCTTGGGCAGGGCCGCGAGATAGGCGGCCTCGGCGATGGTCAGCTCGTCGAGCGACTTGTTGAAATAGTTGAGCGAGGCGGCCGCCACGCCGTAGGAGCCGAAGCCCAGATAGATCTCGTTGAGATAGAGCTCGAGGATCGTCTCCTTGGTGAAGGCATGCTCGATGCGGAAGGCCAGGATGGCCTCCTTGATCTTGCGTTCCAGGGCGACCTCGTTGGTCAGCAGGAAGTTCTTGGCCACCTGCTGGGTAATGGTCGAGCCGCCGACGGGCCGGCGGTCGGAGCCGAAGTTGGCGACGTTGGTGACCACCGCGCGCAGCACCGAGACGAAGTCGACGCCGGGGTGGTCGTAGAAGTTCTTGTCCTCGGCCGAGAGGAAGGCGTTGGTCACCCGGCGCGGAATCGCGGTGATCGGCACGAAGACGCGCTTCTCGGTCGCGTACTCGGCCAGCAGGCGCCCGTCACCGGCATGCACGCGCGTCACGGTCGGGGGCTCGTAGTCGGCCAGCTGGCTGTAGTCCGGCAGGCCGCGCCCGTAGTGATAGAACACGTAGAACAGGCCGCCCGCCCCGATGACAGCGCAAATCAGGGCCAGTCCGAACAGGACGCCGAGTATCTTAAAGGCACGTCTCAAGCTATTTTCTCCGCTGGGCGCTTCCGCCCGCTTCCTGGCCGCCCCTGCCGCTGCCCCCGGACCCGATACGCCAGGGGCGCGCATGCTACGCAGTGAGGCGTTAAGGAACCTCAACCGAGGATGCAAGCCCTTTTATATCAAGGGGTAGCACCCAAATGTGGCAGCCCTGTGGTTGCCTGCAGCCCCGCTCCCGGCCCGGCCAGGTCCCTGGGGACCGCCGGCAGGCCGTCCTCGGCGCCGCCGCCGGGCCGGCTCAGCTCCGGCTCGCCGCCTTCTGCTTCTCGAAATAGCCGTCAATCGCCCGGATAATCGAAGCGACTATCTTATCCCGATGCGCCTTGCTGCGCAAAAGCCGCTCTTCCTGGCGATTGGACATATAGCCGATCTCGAAGAGGATCGAGGGCACCACCGGCGACTTCAGCACCGCGAAGCCCGCGAAGCGGTGGGTATTGCGCAAGAGCTTGGTCTCGCGCCCCACCTCGCGCACCAGATCGTTAGCGAACTTCTTGGAAAGGTTCATGGTTTCGCGCTGGGCCAGGTCGATCAGGATGTTGCGCACATCGCCGGTCTGGTCGCCCAGGTTGACGCCGGCCAGCACATCGGCGGCGTTTTCCGCCGCCGCCAGGGCCGCCGCCTCCTCGTCCGAGGCGGTCTCGGAGAGGGTGTAGATCGAGGCCCCGCGGATCTTGCCGGAGCTGTGCACGTTGGCGTGCAGGGAAATGAAGAGGTCGCCCTCGGCCTCCTGGGCCAGGCGGATGCGCTCGCGCAGCTTCAGGAAAAGGTCGCGTTCGCGGGTCAGCACCACATGATAGCGCCCGGTGGCCTCCAGCGCCGCCTTCAGGGCCTCGCCGTAGGCCAGGGTCAGGTTCTTCTCGTAGGAGCCGGAAACGCCCACCGCGCCCGGATCGACCCCGCCGTGGCCCGGGTCGATGACGACCGTCGGGCGGCTGTCGGCGGGCTTGGCCGGCGGCAGCGGCGGCACCGTCTCGGCCAGCGGCTTCAGGGGCCGGTCGGAAACCGAGGCCTCCCCGGTCGCCGAGCCCTGGGCGGCGAAGTACTGCTCGCGGCTGACCGCCTCGACGTCGATCACCAGGCGGTGCGGCTTGCCGTCGCGCGGGGGGATGACGAAGACCTTCTGCAGGTGCACCGGCCGCTTCACGTCCAGCACCACCCGGCTGGTCCCCGGCGCGAAGAGGCCGAAGCGCAGGTCGCTGATCAGGCCGCGCACCCGCGGCTGGCGGTCGTCGGGCAGCGCCCAGTCGACTTCCGGCAGGTCCAGCACCACGCGGAAGGGGTCCGGCAGCGTAAAGACCCGATAAGGCAGGTCCTCACTCAACTCAAGGACGAAACGGGTTCGCTCCGAATTCTCGCCGATGCGCGCAGCGGTCACCTGGGGCTTGGCGAGGGCGGGCTTGATCCCGAGCGCGCCTGCGGCGCCCGTCAGGAAGACTATGGCCAGCAGAAGGAGCCGGATCTTCAAATCGAGTTCCCAAATTTTGTGTAAGGTCAACGGCCCGCTACCAGATATACGCGAACCCTGGGGAGCGGGCCAAGCCCTTCCGGCGCCCCCGGCGGCGGAAATCGGCGGCCTTCCCCAGTGATTTACAGGGCAAAATGGGCGTCACCGTGGCACGGCGCAACCTCGCGCCCGGAAAATCGGGGTTTCGTCCGCCGGAACCGGCCCCGGGCCGGGGCCCCGTCCGGCCTCGCCGGGAGCCGAATATTGGCTGGTAGACCATGGTCTTGCCTGATATTATTTCGGCTGTGATTCCTCTTGCCTCCCCGAGCCTTTCCCGGAAAGTGGCGTGGCAATGTGGCGGCGGCGCCTCGTTGAGGTGGCCGCGCAGTCTGCAAGAAGCAGGCCCACGCGACAGGGGTGGAATGCCGAATCCGGGCAGGGAATCGCGAGACAACCGAGCCGCGTGGCCGCTCTCGTCAGCATAGCGCTTGCGACAGTGAAAGCGTGGCTCCCCCAAATTCACGGCCTGGCCCCTCTTATTGAGATGGTGTGTCCCGGCCGTCGAGGCGCTGGCGGCGGCTTCCACAGAAAAGCCGCATCGTCCACGACCTCGGAAATGAGAGCATGCTCGTTCCGATGACGGTCAAGACATCGATAATGTCGACCAAACGAGTTCCCAAGACTTTCGCGCCGCGGCCGGGAGACAGAAAGGCTGTCCCCGAGGACCCCGCGTTGCGCGTTCCGGAGTTTTCCCTTTATGGCCAAACGTATGCTTATCGATGCCAGCCACCCGGAAGAAACCAGGGTGGTGGTTCAGTCTGGCAATCGACTTGAGGATTTCGACTACGAAACAAGTTCCAGGAAGCAGTTAAAAGGCAACATCTACCTCGCCAAGGTTACGCGGGTAGAGCCCTCCCTTCAGGCGGCCTTCGTCGACTATGGGGGCAACCGCCACGGTTTCCTGCCGTTCAGTGAAATCCATCCCGACTACTACCGAATTCCCATTGCCGACCGCGAGGCGCTGCTGGCCGAAGAGGCCGCGCTGAAGTCGGAGCCGGCGGACGAAGCCCCCGAGGATGCGGAGATCGAGGTCCCCGACCTTGAGGAGACCGAGGACGCCGGCGGCGAGCCGTTGGAGAACGGCCTCCTGGAGGACGGCCCCCTGGAGGACGGCGAGGACGCGACGCTGGAAGGCGCCGAGGCCGCCGAGGATCAGGCCGAAGATCTTGACGCCGCCGAAGGCGAAGAGGACGGCGACGATGCCGAGAACGGCGAAGCCGCGGCCGCTGCGGATCCGGAGCAGGTCGAAACCGAGGAGCGCGTCGACACCGTCGGCGGCGACGAATTGGAAGACGCCGCCCGGCGCAGGGCCCAGCTGCTGCGCCGCTACAAGATCCAGGAAGTGATCAAGCGCCGCCAGGTGATGCTGGTGCAGGTGACCAAGGAGGAGCGCGGCAACAAGGGCGCCGCCCTGACCACCTACCTGTCGCTGCCCGGACGCTACTGCGTGCTGATGCCCAACACCAACAAGGGTGGCGGCATCAGCCGCAAGATCAGCAATGCCAGCGACCGGCGACGCCTGAAGGGCATCCTGGCCGACCTCGAAATTCCCGAGGGCATCGCCGTGATCGTGCGCACCGCCGGCAGCCAGCGCACCAAGGTGGAGATCCGCCGCGACTACGAATACCTGCTGCGGCTGTGGGACAACATCCGACAGTCCACCCTGGAGTCGACCGCCCCGGCCCTCATCTACGAGGAAGCCAACCTGATCAAGCGGGCGATCCGCGACCTCTACAGCCGGGACACGGATGAGGTGCTGGTCGACGGCGACGAAGGCTACAAGGCGGCCAAGGACTTCATGAAGTCGCTGACGCCCAGCCACGCCAAGAAGGTGCAGCAGTACAAGGACACCAACGTCCCGCTGTTCCAGCGCTACCAGGTGGAAAGCCAGCTCGACGCCATGCACTCCAACACGGTGCAGCTGCGCTCCGGCGGCTATCTGGTGTTCAACCAGACCGAGGCGCTGGTCGCCGTCGATGTGAACTCCGGCCGCGCCACGCGCGAAAGGCATATCGAGGAAACCGCCCTCAAGACCAACCTGGAGGCCGCCGAGGAAGTCGGGCGGCAGCTGCGCCTGCGCGACCTGGCCGGCCTCATCGTCATCGACTTCATCGACATGGAGGAGTCGCGGCGCAACCGCGAGGTCGAGCGGCGCCTGAAGGACGCGCTGCGCCACGACCGCGCACGGATCCAGCTGGGCCGCATCTCGCCCTTCGGGCTGCTGGAGATGTCGCGCCAGCGCATGCGCCCCAGCCTCTTCGAAAGTTCGACGGAGACCTGCCCGCACTGTAAGGGTGACGGTCGCGTGCGCACGGTGGAATCCCTCGCCCTGCAGGTCCTGCGGCGCCTGGAGGAAGAAGGGATCCGCGAAGCCGGCGGCGAGATGACGGTCACGGTACCGACCCAGGTCGCCCTCTACCTGCTCAACAGGAAGCGCGACCACCTGGTCGCCATCGAGGAACGCTACGACTTCAAGGTCTCCGTGGAGACCGACGATCACCTGGCCACCGACGACTTCACCATCGCGCGCGATGGTGCCGTCGTCGAACGGAAGGCCCCGCCCGCCGAGGACCGCCGTGAGACGCGCCGCGACTCGCGCCGGGATTCGCGCCGCGAGGCGGACAGCGAGGACGGCGAGCGCAAGCGCGGCCGCCGCCGCCGTTCGCGCCGGCGCAAGGACGAGGACGAGGAGGCCGAGTCTCAGGAGGCGCGCGAGAGCGCGGCCGAAGAGGACGAGGCCGCCGAGGACCGCGAGATCGAGGCCGGCGAGGAGCAGGACGGCGAGCGTCCGCGCAAGCGCAAGCGCCGCGGCAAGCGGGGCGGCCGTCGCCGCTCGCGCCGCCGCGACGACGAGGCCGAGAGCGAGACGCAGGAAGCCGCTGAGGCGGCCGACGCCGAGGCCGACGAGGACGACGAGGCCGTGACCGAGGAAGCAGCCGAAGGCGAGGCCGAGGAAAGTCCCAAGCCGCGCAGCCGGCGCCGGCGCAGCACCCGCAAGGCCGAGGCCGAAGAGTCCGAGGCTCCCGAAGCGGAAGCGGCGGAGGACGGCGAGGCCGTGGCATCCGAGGTGGCCGACGAGGCCGAAGAGGAAGCCAAGCCGAAGTCGCGGCGCCGCGGCACCCGCGGCGGCCGGGGAACGCGGGGCGGCCGCGGCCGTGGCCGCGCAGCCAAGGCGGCGGAAGAAGACGCCGGGGAAGAGTCCGAAGCAGCGGCCGAGGAAAGCGTCGAGGCGGCCGGCGACGAAATCGCTGCCGCCGAGCCGCAGCCCGAGCCGGCGGCCGAGGAAAGCCTGCCCGAGGAAACGGTGGCGGAGGAAGCTGCCGCTGAGGAGCCCGCCGCCGAGGAAGTCGAAGCCGAGGAAGCGGCTGAGGAGCCCGCGCTGGCGGCGGCCAACGTGTCACGGCCGGATATCAGCGCCACCGATCCCAAGGTGGTGATCGAACCGGCGACGCCCGCGAGCTCCGCCACGGCCGAGCAGAGCGGGGGCGACCAGGAGGTCGAGACCCTGGAGCCGCCGCGCAGTGAAAGCGACGACGACGATCAGCCCAAGCGCCGCGGCTGGTGGAACCGCTTCGTGTAAGCCCGCCGCCACAGCCTGAGGCCGAGAAGGAAACGGCCCCTTCCACATCGGAAGGGGCCGTTTTTCGTGAGGCGGAAAAATCGACCTCCTCTAAGGGGCCTCAGGGGTCTCCGCAGGCGCGGCCCGCACCTCCTCCAGCAGCCAGTCACGAAAAGCCGCGACTTTGGGCGCCCCGGCGCCGTCACACGCGCTCAGCAAATAGTAGGAGAACGTGAGCGGCGTGCTGAGACTGGGATCGAAGGGACGCACGAGACGTCCGGCGGCAAGGTCGTCGGCCACCAGCCGGTCGCCGATCAAAGCCACGCCATGGCCGTCGAGCGCGGTCTGCACCGCCATGCTTTCCATGCTGAAGTGCGGTCCGCGGGTTGGGTCGATGTCGTGCAATCCGGCCGCCAGCAGCCACATACGCCAGCTCGCCTCGGCGTCCTTCCAGTCGACGTGCAGCAGGGTGTGGTGGCGCAGGTCGTCGGGCCGGCGCAAGGGATGCGCGCCGCGCAACAGCGCCGGGCTGCAGACCGGTGTGTTGACCTGCCCGAACAGCCGGTCGACCCGCACCCCTTCATAGCCGCCGGGGCCGTAGCGCAATGCCACGTCGGCATCGCCGCGGACCACGTCGACCCGCCGGTCGGTACCGTCGATGCGGATCTCGATCTCCGGGTGCCGGCTGCGAAAACGCTCCAGCCGGGGAACCAGCCACATGGCGCCGAACGAAGGGCTGACACTGATGGTCAGCACCGCGCTCTCGCTGTGGGCATGCATCTGCTCGACCCCTTGGGCCAGCTTGTCGAAGCCCTGGCTGAGCATCGGCAGCGCCGCCTGGCCGGCATCGGTCAGACGCAGCGCCCGGGGCAGGCGACGGAACAGGGGCACCTGAAGCAGCTCCTCAAGCGCCTTCACCTGATGGCTCACCGCCGCCGGCGTGACGTTCAACTCGGCCGCCGCCCTGGTGAAGCTGAGGTGCCGGGCGGCCGATTCGAAAGCCTTGAGGGCATTCAGTGGCGGGAGCGGGCGAGCCATGATCTTCACCTGAGTTTTTCTAAAAGACGGGCCGAGATCTTCTCGAGTGCGCAAGGTCTCTACTATGCGTAGTTTCGCAACAAATCAAGCCACTGCCACCGCGGCGTGGCCGTCTCTATTGATCAAGTAAATCTAGTCCATGGGCGAGACGGCCAGCAGTCGGGCCAGATCCCGAGAGAGGACTTCATGACCCCCGATTGCGAACCTCCCGCTCCCGGTCTGGCCCGAAACATCCGGTCCGACTACGTAACCGGCCACATCCTTCTCATGATCTCCGTGGTGACCTACAGCACCGCAGGCTTGTTCACGAAGGGGGTCGAAGCCGGCGCCTGGGAGGTCATCTTCTGGCGCGGCTTCTTTGCCGGTGCCTTTACGACGGTCTGGACAGTCCACAGAGGGATGTTCCGGCGGAACTTCTTCGCCATGGGTGCCAGCGGAGGGGCGGTTGGGGTGATCGGCGCCTTGGGGACCGCGGCCTTCATCCCGGCGTTCAAGCTCACGACCATCGCCAATGTCTCGCTCATCTATGCGGTCTCTCCCCTCATCGCAGCGCTGCTCGCGTGGCTGGCCATGGGAGAGAGAGTATCGGCGCGGACGATGGCGGGCTGCGTCGGCGCACTCTTGGGTGTCGCGGTCATCGTGTCGGGCTCGCTCGGCCAAATCAGCCTCAACGGCGATCTGCTGGCCCTCTGCATGACCACCGCCATGGCCGCGATCATGGTCATCTATCGGAAGTACCCGGAGACGCCGGGACCAGGACCCGCGGTGCTGCAATCCGTCTTGTTGCTGCCTTTTGCCGCGCTCCTGGGTAGTCCCTTCGATATTGCCCGCTCGGAGGCCCTTCTCCTTGCCGCTTTCGGGCTGATGTTCGCCATTGCCTCTGTCACCCTGGCGGAAGGCGCCAAACCGATTCCCTCCGGCCAGACCGCGCTTTTGAGTTCCTTGGAAACCCCGCTGGCGCCGATTATCGCCTTCTTTCTGTTCAGCGAGATTCCGGACAGCGCCACGTTCATTGGCGGTGCAGTCGTGATTCTGGCGGTGCTTTTCTCGATTAGAAACGAGACTTGAGCGCTAAAGCGCAGGCTTCCCTCTCCGGCGACAGCCTATGGCGTCAGCCCTTGATCCAGCCCTTGAGGCGATCGGCCGCCTCGGCCATGACCGCTTCGCGCCCGGCGAAGGAGAAGGCTCCGAAGCGGCGGCCGGGGAAAGCGTCGAGGCGGCCGTGGTCGAGGAAGCGGCTGAAGAGCCCGCGCCGAAGGGGCCGGAACTGCGGTTCCCTAGTGGGGCTGTATCAGGGTCCGAAGGTATTGTCTTGTCTGGTCATCCCAGCTGCTGGGGTCTTCCCCGTGAGCGACCACCGCGTGAAGTTCCATGAGCTTCCAAACCTCGTCCTCCGTCGCCGCAACGACTTTGCCGGGACAGGTCTCCATGCCTTCACAGTCCTTGCAGGCGTAAGAATAGGCTGTCGTCATTGTTGCCTCCTTGGAAGGCCCCGATGCGGCTCAGAACTCGTGAAAGGTCGGCAGTCCGTCTGCGAGTTTGATCCAGGGTTGCTGATGGGACACATAGACGTGTGCCTCGGGAGAAGCGATTGACGGATCATCCAGCGTCGCGGCGGCAAACCACGCCTCGCCCTGCCAGTTTTGGCCCTCGACCTCGCCTTCGGCAGCGTAGGTCAGGGTCGTTCCGCAATCGCCACAGAAGCCTCTTTTGATACCGGGCGTCTTCTCGCAGAACCTGATTTCTCCCTTCGTGACGGAGAAATCCTCAGCCGGAACCTTCGCCCAGGTGGCGAAGGCGCCGCCGAGCGCCAACTGGCACGAGCGGCAGTGGCAATGCCCGGACCAAGCCGGCGGCCCCGCGATTTCATAGCGCACCGCACCGCAGTAGCAGCCGCCTCCATGCTTTTCGGCTTTCTCGCCCATTCCGCTGGCCTTTCAGTTTTATCATAGTTTTCGTAACGTGATACCATCGAGCCTCGCGCAGGAACTCCCGCTGAAACGCTTCGATTGTTGACCCAAACTCGCATACGTGCGACTCAATAAAGTTCCTATTGTGTAAGAAAAACTTACAAATGGACTGGCTTAAGCTCCCTCCGCTCAACGGCCTCCGCGCGTTTTCGGTTCTCGCGGAAACGGGCAGCTACACCCTGGCGGCCGAGCGCCTCAACGTAACGCACGCCGCGGTCAGCCAGCAGGTCAAGGCCCTCGAGAGCCGCCTGGGCACGGCCCTCGTCGTCCGGACGGGCCGCCGCATTCAATTGACCGATGAGGGGGCGGCTCTCGCACGGGACCTCGAAAACGGCTTCGGAACCATCGCGCGAGGGATCGAGCGCCTGTCGGAAGTTGCGGCGGAACGTCCCGTTCAGGTGACCATGTCACCGGCTTTCGCCGTGGAATGGCTGATGCCGAGGATCATGGAATTTCAATACGAGAACCCCGGCATCACCTTGATGCTCAATCCGACGCCCGAACTGATGGAACTGAAACCGGGCGGCATCGATGTGGCGATCCGCTATCGGGACCGTCGCCGCCCGCAGCCGGATGTCAGGTCCGTCTTGGTTTCGGATATGATCGTCGTCGGAACGCCTTCGCTCGTCGGCAGCCGTGACTTGCGCGATCCCGCGGCCCTGGCCGAGCTGCCATGGTTGCAGGAACTGGGCACCAATGAAGTCGGTGAGTGGTTCACCTATCATGGCATCGTGCCCGAGCGGCCGCTGACCGTGAATCACATGCCAGGAAACCTTATCATGGATGCTGTTCGCCGGGGGGACGGCATCACCTACACGGCGCGCGCATTCTTCAAAGAAGATCTTGAAGCAGGAAAGGTCGTGGAACTGTTTTCGGAACCGGCCTTCGGCATTTACTACGTCGAAACACCCCCTGGGCCGATACGGCCCACCGTCGGATTGTTTCTGGACTGGCTGATGTCCAAAGCGGAGACCGTTCTGGCTTGAGCCCAGGGGGGCAAGCCTTCAGTTGCTGGCTCATGGGCGACCGCCGGGCGCGAGGCCCAGCTTCATCTGAAATGTCGTTGAGCACGGAGCGAAGGGCGATCGCCTGAGGTGGCCTTCTTATTCAGGCGGCGGGCTTCAGCCCTTGATCCAGTCCTTGAGGCGATGCGCCGCTTCGGCCATGACCGCTTCGCGCCCGGCGAAGGAGAAGCGCACGAAGCGGCGGCCGCGGTCGGGATCGAAATCGATGCCCGGGGTCGCCGCCACGCCGATCTCCGCCAGCATGCGCTTGCAGAAGTCCTCGCTGTCGTTGGTCAGGCTCGAGACATCGGCATAGATGTAGAAAGCGCCGTCGGCGGGCGCCAGGCGGTCGAGCCCGGCCTTGGGCAGTTCCTCCAACAGCAGCGTGCGGTTGCGCGCATAGGCGGCGACGTAGCCGTTTAGCTGCGCCTCGCAGTCGAAGGCCGCCTCCCCGGCGATCTGCGACAGGCAGGGCGCCGAGATAAAGAGGTTCTGGCCCAGGCATTCCGCCGGCCGCAGCAGGTCTTCCGGCAGCACCATCCAGCCGAGCCGCCAGCCGGTCATGGAGAAGTACTTGGAGAAGGAGTTGATGACGATGGCCTCGTCGGTCAGCTCCAGCGCGCTGACGCCCGGCTGATCGAAGCAGATGCCGTGGTAGATCTCGTCGGAGACCAGGCGGATGCCCTGCGCGCGGCAGTAGTCGACCAGGGCCTGCATCTCGGCGCGCCCGACCATGGTGCCCGCCGGGTTGGAGGGCGAGGCGACGATCAGGCCGTCGGGCGGGGACGGCAGGCGCTCCAGCAGTTCCGGCGTCGGCTGGAAGCGGTGCTCGGCCTCGGTCGGCAGCAGGACGGGCTCGACGCCCAGGGCGGTCAGGATGTTGCGGTAGGCCGGATAGCCCGGCGCCGCCAGGGCGACGCGGTCGCCGGCGTCGAAGGCGGCGAGGAAGGCCACCTGGAAGCCCGCCGAGGAACCCGTCGTCACCATGATGCGCTCGGGGTCGACCTCACAGCCGTACCAGTCCTTGTAGTGCCGGGCGATCCGGCGGCGCAGGCCGGGCAGTCCCATGGCGTCGGTATAGCCGATCAGGTGCCCGTCCAGCGCCGCGCGGGCGGCGGCCAGCACGCCGTCGGGCGCCGGGGTGCCCGGCTGGCCGACCTCCAGGTGCAGGACATCGCCGCCGGCGGCCTCACGCGCGTTGGCCGCGCGCATCACGTCCATGACGATGAAGGGCGGCACGCGCCCGCGTCCGGCGACCTTCAGGACCATGAGGCTTTCCCGTCTTTTCCTTCCCGCGGCGACCCGGGCTCTACTGGACCCGCACGGCCAGGCCGTGGCCGCGCCGGTCGCTGGCCGCCTGGCAGCTGTCGGTTTCGTTGCGCAGGCCGCCCGGGCACAGCAGGGCGTTGGCCAGGCCGACGCCCGGCTCGACCTGCAGGCTGTGGCCACGCTGACTCAGGGCGTTGACGATCCCGGCGTCCAGGCTCGGCTCGTAGTAGGTGACGTCCGGCGCCCCGACGTTGACGACCCGCGGCGCCGCTACGGCCGCTTCCAGGTCGTCGCGGTCGTTCAGGCTCTCCAGCATGACCCGCGTCAGGGCAGCCGGCGCCGCCAGGCCGCCGCTCGCCGTGCCGGCGAAGTAGAGCGTGCCGTTGAAGGGATTGGAGATGATCGCTGCGGCAAGGTTGTCGGCGCCCAGGGTGGGATCCTTGGGCAGCAGGATGCCGGTGCCCGGGATCATGCGGCCGGCGCCGAAGAGTCCGTTCATGGTGAAGCTGCAGGCCACGGCGGAGCTCCACTGGTCGGCCACCACGAAACCGGCGGTGAAGGGATTGGAAACCGCCGGCAGGGCGTTGGCGGCGCTTGCCTGGGCGGGCGTGTGCTGGCGCGAGGTGTAGCCGGCCATGAGCCGCTCCACGGCGTCCTCCCCGACCAGGCCGCTGCCGTCGGTGCCGCTGCCCAGCCAGCCGCTGCGGGCGGCGAAGGCGCGCTGCCCGGCCTCGGCCAGCAGGTGGACGCGGTCGGCCGGCGAGGCGCTGCCGTAGCTCTCCACCTCGGTCAGCATGGCCACCATCTGGGCGGTCAGCAGACCGGCGCCCCCCCCGGGCGGGGGGGAATAAGGCGCCCGGTCGGCGATGGGGAACCCCCCGGGCGGGGGGGCCCGGGGCAGCGTGTCGCGCAGCTGCTGAACGGTCAGCGGCACGCCGATCCCGTTGGCCGCCTCCACCAGGCGGGTGGCGAAGGCGCCGCTGTAGAGATAGCCCGCCCCCTGGCGGCGCAGGCCGGAGATCACCCCGGCCAGCTCCGAGGGCATGATCTCGTCGCCTTCGCGGGCCAGGGAACCCGAGCGGTTCGAATAGACTCCGCGCAGGTCCGGATTGGCCGAGACGAAGTCGGCGGCCGCGGCGATGTCGCTGGCGAAGGCCCGGCTGACGCCATAGCCGACGCGGCCCAGGCGCTCGGCCGGGCCCAGCAGCAGCGGCCAGCGCTGGGCGCCGTGACGGGCGTGCATCACCGCCATGGCACGCGCGCCGGCGAGCTGCGGGCGCCCGCCGGCGGCAGGGTCCGGCAGGAACTGGAAGACCTGCACGCTCGGCTCGCCTTCCTGGTAGCCGAGGCCGCTGTTGTGGGCGATGCAGACGCCGCCCCCGGCCAGGCCGACGCGCGACGGCAGGGTCACGGTCATGGCAAAATACATGGCCACGGCGGCGTCGGCGGCGGTGCCGCCGTTGCCGATCACGTCGCGCCCGATGGTCACCGCGCGCGGCTCATCGCCCGCGACCAGGCCGGCAAAACCCTCGACCGGCGCCAGAATGCCCGGTTCCCGGGCCCCTTCGCAGGCGCTCAAGACGGTCATGGTTATGCCCAGAAGACCTGCTATCTTGAAGCCTGCCGGGGATACCCTGCGTTGAAAAGCGCGTATCGCGTGTTTAGGTATGGAGATGAAAGGCGAGATAAGACCCTTGCGCAAACCGCCCATTCCTTTGTTCTGCGTTTTGTTACTCTTGCTCGGCCCTCTGCTGCCGCAGCGGGCGGCGGCCGATCAGCTGCAGCTGATTCGTGATGCGGAGATCGAAAATACCATCCGCGTCTATGCCACGCCACTGTTCCAGGCAGCCGGACTGAGCCCCCAGGGCATCAGGCTCTACCTTGTAGACGACCGCGCACTCAATGCTTTTGTTGCCGGCGGCCTCAATCTCTTCATCAATACCGGCCTCCTGATAGAGACCAAGGACCCCGGCGAGGTGATCGGCGTGATCGCCCACGAAACCGGCCACATTGCCGGCGGCCATCTGGCCCGCAGCGGTGCCGCCCTGGAGCAGACCCAGGCCGCCCTGATCGCCACCTACCTGCTGAGCCTGGGGGCGGCCCTGGCCACCGGCGAGAGCGGGCTGGGCGCGGCGGTGCTGAGCGGCGGGCAGGACATTGCCCTGCGGGGCCTGCTGCAATACACGCGGACCCAGGAAAACTCAGCCGACCAGGCGGCGGTCACCCTGCTGCGGGCGACCCAGCAGTCGCCGCGCGGGCTGATGGAGTTCATGGAGAAGCTGAGCGGCCAGGAAGTGCTGCTGACCAGCAACCAGGACCCCTATCTGCGCACCCACCCCCTGACCCAGGACCGTATCGATTTCCTGCACCGGGCGCTGAGCGAATCGCCCTACGCCAACAAGGCGCCGGACCCGGAGCTGGTGCGGATGCACAACCGGATGCGCGCCAAGCTGATCGGCTTCCTCAACCCCCTGAACCAGGTGCTGCGCAGCTACCCGACCAGCGACGCCAGCCTGCCGGCGCGCTATGCCCGGGCCATCGCCTACTACCGGGTGCCCGATATCGACAAGGCGCTGGCCGAAATCAACGCCCTGCTGCTGGAAAAGCCGAACGACCCCTATTTCCGAGAGCTGAAAGGGCAGATGCTGCTGGAGCACGGCCGAGTCGCCGAGGCGGTGCCCGAGTACCAGACCGCCGTCCAGGGCCTGCCAGGCTCGGCGCAGATCCGCCAGGCCCTGGCCAAGGCCCAGATCGCCCTCGATACCCGGGAAATGGACCAGGCGGCGCTGGAGAACCTGGGCATCACCCTGGCCGAGGAGCCCAACAACGCCGCCGCCTGGCGCCTGGCCGCCATTGCGCACGGCCGCCTGGGCGATCAGGCCATGACCGCCCTGGCGCTGGCGGAGGCGGCCCTGGCGCGGGGCAAATACGCCGAAGCGCGCGACCGCGCCGAGCACGCCGCAGGCGCCTTGCCGGAAAACACGGCCCCCTGGATTCGCGCCCATGACGTGAAGAACGAGGCGGAGCGCCGGCTGAAAAAGGACAACTGAGGGGCGCGCCGCCGCCGCCGGAACGCCCGGCAGTGACACGGCTGTGATTTGCCCCCGGGCGGCAATTTCCGCTATCACTCCCTGTCGCAGGACGCGCCTCCGGACGGCAGCGGCCGCCCGACCAGCAAGGACATCGAAATGGCTAGGAAGAACCCATTGAAAATAAAGCATTTCCTCTTCGGCTGTGCAGCGCTGCTGCTGGCCGCGGGAACGGCACTGGCGCCACGGCCGGGCCAGGCCCAGGAGACCCCGCCGGTGCTGGACGCCCAGCAGAAGGAGGCCATCGAGGCCCTGGTGCGCGAATACCTGCTGGAACACCCGGAAGTCCTCGTCGAGTCCCTGCAGAGCTTTGAGCGGCGCCAGCGGGAGGCCGAGGCCCGGCGCCAGCGCGAAGCGCTGATCGCCGAGGCCGAGACCCTGATCAACGACCCCGACGCGCCGGTCATCGGCAACCCGGAGGGCGACATCACCCTGGTCGAGTTCTTCGACTACCGCTGCCCCTACTGCAAGCGCATGACCGGCATCATGGCGGAGCTGATGGAAACGGATCCGAATCTGCGCGTGGTCATGAAGGAATTCCCCATTCTCAGCCAGGAATCCGTCATGGCGGCTAAGGCCGCCCTGGCCGCCGAGCGCCAGGGCAAGTACGAAGCCTTCCACTTCGCCCTGATGGAAGGCGGCGGCGGCTTTACCGAGGACGAGATCATGGCCGTCGCCGGCTCGGTGGGCCTGGACGAGGCCCAGCTGCGCGCCGACATGGAAGACCCCGCGATCGAGGTCGCACTGCGGCGCAACAACGCGACGGCCGAGAAGATCGGCATCACCGGCACGCCGGCCTTCATCGTTGGCGACACCCTGATGCCCGGCGCGTTGAGCCTGGAGCAGCTGCGCGCCGTCATCGCCGAGGCCCGCGCCAAGCAAAGCTGAGGCCCGCGGCACGCCGGCCGGTTCAAACAGCTGCGTTGCCACATCCGGCCCGGCTATGCTAACGCTTGTCGGTCTTGATCAAGGGGAACGCGCAAGTGGCCAAAGCGCCGAAGATTCTTATCCTCAACGGCCCCAATCTGAACATGCTCGGCAAACGCCAACCCGATGTCTACGGCAGGGAGACCCTATCCGACGTCGAGCAAAGCTGCCGCAGCCGTGGGCAGAGCATGGGCCTGGATGTCGATTGCCGCCAATCGAACAGCGAAGGGCAGCTGATCGACTGGATTCATGAGGCGCGCGACAGCCACGACGGGATCATCATCAATCCCGGCGCCTATACGCACACTTCGATCGCGATCATGGACGCCCTGCTGGCGGCCGAGTTGCCGCTGATCGAGGTTCATCTTTCCAATATTCACCGGCGCGAGACCTTTCGGCACCAGTCCTATGTGGCGAAGGTGGCGGACGCCGTGCTTGCCGGCCTGGGTTCGCAGGGATACCTCTTCGCCCTCGACGCCCTGGCGCGGCGCCTGAACGCACAGCAAGAGACGTGATGGCCAAGTTCGAAGTCAACGAGGAGCTGGTCCGCAAGCTGGCGGATCTGCTTCAGGAAACCGGGCTCAATGAGATTGAGTACGAGGTCAACAACCACCGCATCCGGGTCGCCAAGAACGCCGGCGTGACCACTGTGGCCGCCCCGGCTGCCGCAGCGGCGCCCGCGCCCTGCTCACCGGCCGTCCCCGCCGCCCCCGCGGGCGGACCGGAGGCCATCCCCGCCGGCGCGATCACGGCGCCTATGGTCGGCACCGTCTATGTCGCCAGCGAGCCGGGCACACCGCCCTTCGTGAAGGTCGGCGATTCGGTTACCGAGGGCCAGACGCTGCTGATCATCGAGGCCATGAAGGTGATGAACCCGCTGGCCTCGCCGCGTGCCGGCACGATCAAGCAGATCATGATCAGCGACGGCCAGCCCGTGGAGTACGGCGAGCCGCTGCTGGTGATCGAATAGGTCCATTACCCCGCGATGTTCGACAAGATCCTCATCGCCAATCGCGGCGAGATCGCTTTGCGGATCCACCGCGCTTGCCGCGAGATGGGCATCCAGACGGTGGCCGTGCACTCGACGGCCGATGCCGATGCGATGCATGTGCGCCTGGCTGACGAATCGGTCTGCATCGGCCCCGCGCCCAGCAGGGACAGCTACCTCAACATCCCGGCCATTCTTTCCGCGGCCACCATCACCGGCGCCGACGCCATCCATCCCGGCGTCGGTTTCCTGTCGGAGAATGCCGACTTCGCCGCCATGGTCGAAGAGCACGGCATGGTCTTCATCGGCCCCTCGCCCGAGCACATCTCGATGATGGGCGACAAGGTGGTGGCCAAAAAAACCGCCGCCGACCTGGGAATTCCGGTGGTGCCGGGATCCGAGGGCGGCCTCACCTCCGCCGAGGCGGCCCGCCAGACGGCCGACGAGATCGGCTACCCGGTGCTGATCAAGGCGGCGGCCGGCGGCGGCGGGCGCGGCATGAAGGTGGCCCAGAACGCCGGCGAGGTGGAGGACGCCTACCGCCTCGCCCGCTCGGAGGCCAAGGTGGCCTTCGGCAACGACGAAGTCTACATGGAGCGTTACCTCGGCGAGCCGCGCCACATTGAGGTGCAGCTGCTGGCCGACGGCCAGGGCGGCGCGATCCATCTGGGCGAGCGCGACTGCTCCCTGCAGCGGCGGCACCAGAAGCTGCTGGAAGAAGCCCTTTCCCCGGCGCTCAACGCCGCCGAGCGCGAGGCCATCGGCGAGCGCGTCACCACGGCCATGAAGAAGCTGGGCTACCGCAGCGCCGGCACCGTCGAGTTTCTCTACGAGGACGGTGAGTTCTTCTTCATCGAGATGAACACCCGCCTGCAGGTGGAGCACCCGATCTCCGAGGCCATCACCGGCATCGACCTGGTGCGCGAGCAGATCCGCGTCGCCGCCGGCCTGCCGCTGGACCTGGAGCAGAAGGACATCAAATTCTCCGGCCACGCCATCGAGTGCCGGATCAACGCCGAGAACCCGGAAACCTTCATGCCCTCCCCCGGCCTCGTCACCGACTATCACGCGCCGGGCGGCCTGGGGGTGCGCGTCGATTCCGGGCTCTATGCCGGCTACCGCATCCCGCCGACCTACGACAGCCTGATCGCCAAGCTGATCGTCCACGGCCAGACACGCAACGAGTGCCTGATGCGCCTGCGCCGCGCACTGGAGGAGTTCGTCATCGTCGGCGTCGACACCTCGATTCCTCTGCACCAACGGTTGATCGGGGCACAGGACTTCATCAACGGCGACTACGACATCCACTGGCTGGAAAAATTTGTCGCCGGGAAGGCGTAGCGGAATCTAGCCGAAACGGGTTCTTAGCCTATATGATTCGGCGTCATGCAGTTGACGCCCGACCTCCTGCTCCGCGCCTATGCCATTGGGATCTTCCCCATGGCCGAGAGCCGTGTTGACCCGGAGCTGCATTGGATCGACCCGGACATGCGGGGCATCCTGCCGCTCGACGGCCTGCACGTGCCGCGCAAGCTGCGCGCCAAAATCCGCCGCGGCCTCTTTGAGGTGCGCTGCAACTCCGCCTTCGAGGACGTCATCCAGGGCTGCGCCGAGCCGGCGGAGAACCGCCCCGACACCTGGATCAACCCGGTGATCGAAAAGCTGTACAACGACCTCTTCGAGATGGGCTTCGCCCACTCCGTGGAATGCTGGCAGGACGGTGAGCTGGTGGGCGGCCTCTACGGCGTCTCCCTGGGGGCCGCTTTCTTCGGCGAGTCCATGTTCAGCCGCGCCACCGACGCCAGCAAGGTGGCCCTGGTGCAGCTCGTGCTGCGTCTGAAGAAGGGCGGCTTCCAGCTGCTGGACACCCAGTTCACGACGCCGCACCTCAGCCGCTTCGGCGCCGAGGAGATCCCGCGCGAGGACTACCGCCGGCTGCTCACCAAGGCGGTCTCGGCCCAGGCGGAATTCTATTCGGGGGCGGTTTCGGATTCGGAGCTGGAAGCCTTCTTGCAGTCGACCACCCAGACGTCATAGACCGGGTGCTCCACCGCCGAGATGGCGGGGCTGGAGGCGAACATCCAGCCGGTGAAGAGCTCCACCGCCGGCGAGTCCGGGCGGATGTCGACGATCTCCAGGAAAGCGGTGCTCTCCGGCGGCTCCTCCGGCGGCTTCTTGTCACAGGCGCGGGCGATGATCTGCAGGGAGCCGAAGCGCACTGGCTCGTTCAGCGGCGCCTCGAAGGTGGAGATCCGCGCGGTGATCTTGTCGAGGCCCTGCAGCACGGCGATATCGCCGGGGATGGCCTCAGCCGGCGCCGGCCCAATTATCGGCAGGACAGCGGTCAGAAAGGAAAGGGCCAGGGCCCGGGAGACAAACCTCAAGGGTAAAATCCTTAACTCTCTTTGGCCTTCTTGGCGCCCTTGCGGTCGCCGTAGGGGTTCTCCAGCGAGTCGACCAGGGCCAGCAGCACCTCGCGCAGCTGGGCTTCGTCGCAGCCCATCAGAATTCCGTCCTCCAGGGCGTCCTGGGCCATCTCGCGAATTTCCTCCAGATTCTCGTTCAGAATCTTGATCTTTTCGCGGCAGGAAAGCGGCGCGCCGTCGGGCTGCAGCCAGACCGGAATCTCGAACTTCTTGACGGTAGGTGCGGACACGCGAAGGACCTCAGCAGAAATTCACTGCCAAAGATTTAAGGGCTCCCCCTGGACGACGCAACCTTGGCGGTCCAGCGGCCTCCGGCACCGCGGAGGCCGGGGCGGGAATCCGGCCTATTGCGGGGTGTCGCCGTCCGAAGCGCCCTCGGCGGCCACGTCGGCGGCGCTGAAGATAAAGCGGCCCAGCAGATCAACCACGTTGATCGAGCCCTGGGCGTACTGGATCTGGCCGCCGTCGGCGATGAAGTCCTCGGCGCCGCCCGGCTCCAGGGCCACGTAGTTGCCGCCCAGCAGGCCATCGGGAATGATCCGCGCCGAGGTGTCGCTCGGCAGGCGGATGGCGTTGTTGACGCTGATCAGGACCTCGGCGAAGTAGGTGTCGGTATTCAGGCGCTGATCGACGACCGTGCCGATCTTCACCCCGGCCATGCGCACGTCGGTGCCGACGGTCAGACCGGAAGCGTCGTCGAAGGAGACCAGCACCTGATAGCCGTCGCCGGCATTGTCGCCGATGGAAGTGCTGCGGAAGGCGAAGACGACGAAGGCAACGGCCACCAGCAGGACGACCCCGCCCATCACCGTCTCGATCATGTTTCTGCGCATCAATCAGGTCCTAAGCAGGAAGATCAGAGCAAGACGCCGCGGGACTCAGTTGGGAGTCCAGGGTTCGTAGTCGCCGGTGGCGCGGTCGCGCTTGCCGCCCTTCAGGGTATGCCCCGGCGGACGATAGGCCTGGGCCGTGCCCGTCAGGTTCGGCTCGTGGTCCTTCTGCCAGGGCCGGCGCGCCACGCCGCCTTCCGGCGGGACCTCGCTGGTGGTGTGGTGCAGCCAGGCATGCCAGTCGGGGGGCACGCGGCTCGCCTCGACCTCGCCGTTATAGATCACCCAGCGCTGCTCCTTGCGCAGCGAATCCTTGTGCGTACGGCCCCCGCCCTTGGCGCGGTAGTAGCGGTTGCCCTGCTGGTCGCTGCCAACCAGTTCGCCGCGCAACCAAGTGAAGAGCCTTGTGCCGATGGTGGTCCCCATGCCCGAGACGTACCTCTTGACTGAAAAGAATACCTGAACGCCGACTCGCCGGACGGACCCCTTCGCCCCCGGCAGCGGCCAGACTATGGCACCCCAGGGGCGATCAGTCCAGCCTTCGGGAGGTCCGCAAAAAGGCTCCGCCAGGGCCCCGCCGGACGCCCATAACTATTTGAAAATTCTTACTTTTTAACAACCAAAGAACGCTCCGGCACGACGGCCGGCGCTACTTCCGGCACCACCGCCGGCAGACAAGCGGCGACCGCCAGCTTAATATCGCCCACGCCGACCCCGCCTTGGGGGAAGGGCCGCAGGAGGGGAAGACGGAGATGCAGTTCGAGAGCCTGACCCTGAAGGGCCTGCGGGCGCGCCCGGTGGTGCTGAAGCTGGAGCGCCCGATCGTCGCGCGGATCGCCACCATCACCGACTGGCCCCTCATCCTCATCGACCTCGAGACCGAAGAGGGCATCACCGGGCGCAGCTACCTGGAGCCCTACGCGGTCAAGGCGATGCGCTACCTCATCCCGGCCCTGGAGGACTTGGCCGGGCAGTTGAAGGGGCGGCCGCTCGCCCCTTTCGAGCTTTTCGACGCGGCGCGCAAGTCCCTGCATTTCGTGGGCTACGAGGGCCTTTCCATGATCGCCGTTTCCGGCCTCGACATGGCGGTCTGGGACGCCCTGGCCAAGGCCGCGGGCATGCCGCTCTGCGTCTTCCTGGGCGGCAGCGCCGGCCCGGTGCGCGCCTACAACAGCAACGGGCTGTGGCTGCAGGCCCCGGCATCGCTGGGCCCCGAAGCCGTCGAGCTCTGCGCCGAAGGCGGCTTCGACGCCTTGAAGCTGCGCCTCGGCCGCGACCGGCCGCGCGACGACATCGCCGCTATCGAGGCGGTACGGCGGGCCGTCGGTGAAGACGTGAAGCTGATGGTCGACTTCAACCAGGGCCTCGACCTTGCCGATGCGCTGGAGCGCTGTCACCAGATCGACGACCTGGGCCTGGCCTGGATCGAGGAGCCCATCGTCTACGACAATTTCGACGGCTTCGCCCAGCTCGCCGCCGAACTGCGCACGCCGCTGCAGATCGGCGAGAACTTCTACGGCCCGCGCGACCTGCACAAGGCGCTGCAGATGAAGGCCTGCGACCTGGTGATGCCGGACTTCATGCGCATCGGCGGCGTCACCGGCTGGCAGCGCGCGGCGGCCATAGCCGGGGCCGCGGGGATTCCCATGTCGACCCACCTCTATCCGGAAGTCGCCGCCCACGTGATGCGCGTCACCGAGACCGCGCATTGGCTGGAGTGGCAGGACTGGGCCGACCCCATCCTGCAGCGGCCCTTCGCTATCCGCGACGGCCTGTTTCATGTGCCCGGCGACGTGCCCGGTGTCGGACTGGAATGGAACGAGGAAGCCGTGGCCGCCCACGTGGTCGATCTGTGAGGGCGCTTCGAGAATGAACGACCTGCCGACACTGCTCAGCATCGCCGCCGTCTGGGGCATTGCCGCGGCCACGCCGGGGCCGAACTTCTTCGTCACCCTGCGCGGTGTCATGGCCCAGCCGCAAGGCAAATCGCGGGGCCACGGCTTCGCCGCCGTCGGCGGGATCGTAGCCACAGCGTGGATGACGCGCAACTACGAGCGCGCGGCGCACCTCATCGACCGTCTGGCCGGCGGCATCTTTCTGCTGTTCGGCGCCAAGCTGGCCCTCGACCGCTAGATCGAGCGGGCCTCCTTAAGGTAGTCGACCGCCGAGCGGTCGAGCACCGCTACCTGCGCCGCCATGTCGCTGGCGGCCTTGGCCATGAGCTCGGCCGACTCCTGGGTCTGGGAAGCCGCCGAGGTCACGCCTGTGATGTTCTCGGCGATCTCCGAAGCGCCGGCGGAGGCCTGGCCGATGGAGCTGGCGATCTCGCGGGTCGCCGCGCTTTGTTCTTCAGCCGCGACCGCGATGGCGTCGGCGATCTCGCTGACGTTCTCCACCATCTTGGTGACCTGCTCGTTGGCGGCGAAAGTGCGCCGGGTCGTCTCCTGAATGCCCTGCACCTGCTGGGCGATCTGCTCGGTCGCGGAAGCGGTCTGCTGAGAGAGTGCCTTGACTTCGCTGGCCACCACGGCAAAGCCCTTGCCTGCCTCGCCGGCCCGGGCCGCTTCGATGGTCGCGTTCAGCGCCAGCAGGTTTGTCTTCTCCGCAATATCACTGATCAGATTGAGAACCTCACCGATCTGTTCAGCCGTCTCGACCAGTTCCTGCATGCGCTCGCTGGCCGTCTGCGCGTTGCCCTGCGCCTCCTTCGTGATGCTCGCTTGGCGCTCGACCTGCTCTGTGATGTTCTGGATGGCCGCCGACAGCTGATCAGCCGCGCCGGCAACCGTCTGCACGTTTGACGATGCCTCGGTCGCCGCCGCCGCCATCGCCGAGGCACGGTGGTTCGAGTCGGCCGCGCAGCTGTTCAGGGTCTTCGATTGCTCACCCACCGAGGCGACGGTCTGTTCCACGGTTTCGATGGTAGAGGTGATCTCCCTCTCGAATCCGTCGGTCAAGGCGGTGAAGCGTTCCGTCTTCGCGGCCATCTCATCAATGGCCAGGTTGACGCGCTGCGCACTGGCGCGGAAATCCCCGGGCAGGCCACGCAGGATGATCTTACGGAAGTACTTGCCCGCGGCAACGTGCTGCATCGCGGCGCCCGCTTCGCGCACGAAGGCGTCGGTCACATCGACCAGGTGGTTGATGGCATGGCGCAGGTGTTCGGCCTCGGGGCCGCCCTTGCCGCGCGGCACCCGCAGGCTGAAGTCGCCACTGCGGGCGATCGTCTCGGACGCTTGCGCGATGCGCTTCAACGCGCCGCCAACGCGGTGCTGCACCAGGGCCGAAAGCGCCGAAACCAAGAGGGCCAGCGTCTCGACGGCGATCAGCGCGGCCGCGGTGCCGCCGGTAGCCAGTTGCCAGCCAATGACGCCGGCCAGCAGGGCGACAGCCGCAGCGGTCAGCAGGCGCGCGCTAGAGAGAGAAAACAAAGCGTTCATAGGTCGTCCCCTGTGCCTTCAGCGTCTGCTGGAGGAATTCGATCGCCGCGGCCATGCCGTCCTTGAAGCGGTCGCTGCCGCTCTCCAGTTCGCGCAGCTTGCGGTAGACCGGCTCGATCTTGGCAATCTGCTCCGGATCGGGTCGGCGCCGGTTCGAATGGTAGCCGGAGATCTTGCCTTCGGCGTCGAAGCTGGGCGTCACATGGGCGAAGACCCAGTAGTGGTCGCCGTTCTTCGCCTGGTTGATCACATAGGCGAAGATCTCCTCGCCGGCCTCGATCGTGTCCCACAGCAGCTTGAATACGCTGTGCGGCATGTCGGGGTGGCGGATGAGGTTGTGCGGCTGGCCGAGGATCTCTTCCTCGGTATAGCCGGCCACCCTCAGGAAGACATCGTTCGCATAGGTGATCCGCCCTTGCAGGTCGGTCTTGGAAACAATGATCTCTTCGGTGTCGAAATGGCGTTCACGGCCGGTGGGACTGACGCTGGGGCGTGACATCGCTTTCTACTCTTTGGTGTTTGCCCACACATTAAGTGTAAAAAGCTTACCGAATTGAAAACACCCGACACGCGGGGCACTCGTATTCCCTGCACTGAACCGGGCCGTTGCGCGTGATTCTATGTAATTGACGCCCCTGCGCCTACCGCCGGTGTCGCTGGACGTCAAACGTACATATCCAGGGTTGTCATTTAAGTAAGGCGGGCGCGTCAAAATGTCGCCCTCTCTGGAAATCCGGCGGGGAGGAGACACTGCCGCGGACAGCGGCGGACAGGCTCAGGCGCTGTGCAAGGTCACGGCGATGGGCGGCGCCGCCTTCAGGGTCTGGTAGACGACGCAGTAGCGTTCCGTGAGTTTCAGCAGGCTCGCCCGCTCCTCCTCCGAGAGGTCGCCGTCGATGTCGATGTCGAGGCGGATATCGCGAAAGCCCACTGGCGCTTCCTTGTCGACCCCGAGCGTGCCCCGGAAGTCCAGGTCGCCCTCGGCGCGGATGCGCGCGTCGCGTATCGTGAGGCCCAGCGCCGTGGCCACGGCGTTGAGGGTGACGCCGGCGCAGGCCACCAGGGCCTCCAGCAGCATGTCGCCCGAGCAGGCCTGCAAGCCTGAGCCGCCGGTCGCCGGGTGCAGCCCGGCCTCGACCAGCGCGCGGCCGGTCTCGACCGAGCAACTCAGCCCCTCGCCGATGGCGCCCTCCGCCTTCAGGGTCACTACCGCAGCCTCCGGATCCTCCCGGTAGCGCGCCTTGATCGGCGCCTGCATTTCCTTCAGTTGATCAGCATCCATAGCAATTGGCCTTGCAATTCATTCGGCAGTTTGTGGGGCAGCAGAACCGTCTCTCCCAAGTCAGCGGACTGCGGGAACAAAGGATAGTCGGTTTGGACTGCGCGTCGCCGCAAAAGCGACGAGGTCAAGCAATCGTTACCGCTGCGCGCGCTATTCGCCCGGCTGCGACAACCGCAGTTCGCGTTTCATCAGTTAGATGCCACCCCGCGCCCTGAAGAAGGGCGCCGCCAAGGCGGGAGTCCGCAAACACCGGTCACACATCGCAGCGCCTCCCCTTGATTATCGGCGCGCCGCGCGGCGCGGCGCCGCCTCGTTTGTCTGCGAATTATCGACCAGAAGCGGGGAAACACCCAAGGCACAGCGCAGCCGCCAGATGAGCCCGAACTTACTTTTCCCCTTTTATTGCCACCCATCGCCCCAAAGCGAAGGATTATCCTCTTCACCGCCTTGAGGATACGACGAGAGAAGAAGATGCCAGTGAGCACAGCGATCGAGGCCCAGGTGAAGACAGCGGGCGGGAAAGTCACGACCGCCCCGGCACAGAGATCGATTCTCGTACTTGGCCTCACGCAGCGGGTGGGCACGAACTACCTGGCGCGCCTGATCGCCTCGCATCCCGACTGCACCAAGCCGGCGACCATGCATGAGGACTTCCTGGTCAGCGGCCTGCCGCATCTGGAAAGCTATCTGCGCAGCGTCACGTCGGGGTGGAAGGAGAACTGGGGCACCCGCGAGAAGCTGCCCGAACTGCGCCGCCTGCTGGGCACGGCGCTGACCGGCTTCATCGACCACGACACGCAAGACATCACCAAACGGAGTGTCCTGAAGACCCCGAGCGTCGAGGGCCTGGAGTACGCCGCCGCCTTTCTGCAGGACTGCGACGTGGTGGTTCTCACCCGCTTCGGGCCGGACGTCGTGGAGTCCGCCATGAGGAGTTTCGGCTGGAGCTTCGAATCGGCCTGCACACGCTGGGGGCGCGCGGCGCGTTACGTCGCCGAACTCGCGGAGCGGCCACGCCGCGACTTCTTCCTCGTCAGCTACGAGAACCTGGTGCGCGATCCCGAGGCGGAGCTGCGCGAGATCTTCGAGTTCACCGGCCTCGATCCGACCGCTTTCGACTTCGCCGCGCTGAGCGACTTCCCGGTCTACGGCTCCTCTGTCGAACGCGGCGGCGCGGAGAAGGTGCACTGGAACCCGGTCGCCAAGACCAAGGACTTCAACCCGCTGGGCCGCAGCGCCCACTGGCCGGCCGATACCTTCCGGCGCTTCGACTGGCTGACCGGCGGGGTGTCTCGGCGCCTGGGGTACGAGCTGCCCTACAGCTACGAGGACCGGCCGCTTTCCCGCCTGGCGAACAGACTGCGCGATCAGAAAGCGCGGCTGCGCCAGTTCTCCGGGGCGCGGTAAACGGCCGCCCCGGAAGGCGGAGAAGCCGGCGACCACCCGAAAACCAGCCTGGACAGCTCCCGGCCCGCCCCCTATAGAAGCGGCCATGCAAGATTTCTGGCGGGATTCCGGCTATCACCTTCTGGAGCGGCGCGCCCCTGAACTGGGCACGGGCGGGCACCTGAAGGTGACCGACGACTTCCTGCGCGCCTACCTGAACCGCCCGGAGGTGCGCCCGGTCGAGGAGTCCAACGAGGCCGAACGCGCCCTGCACGCCAGCCTGCTGCGCAACCCGCGCGAGGCGGTGAGCGACGAGCGCCTGGCCGCCATGGCCGACCCCGACGCCATCGAGAACTACCAGGTGGTGCTGGGCTTCCGCGAGCGTCTCATGGCCGCCGACAGCCTGGAAGACGCCTACCTGAAGCTGTTCCTGGAACCGGATGGCGTTATGGTGCCGCCGCTGTTCATCGACCAGCTGGCCCACGTCATCGCCCGCGCCATGCTGGAGGGCGAGAGCGACCCCCTGAAGCTGCGCGCCGCCGAGCTGCTGTTCCGCGCCCAGCAGGTGACCATCAACGACGGCGTCCTCATGGCCGCCGACGCGGAGACGGTGGAGATGTACGCCACTTCCGGCGGCTTCGGCAGCCTGGGCCGCCTGGTGGCCGAGGCGCAGACACCGCTGCGCACGGTGGACTTGGACGTGCTGACCGAAGACAACGCCGAGATCTACTGGGCACGCGACAGCCGCTACGACACCGTCCTGAACCTGAACTTCGCCGGCGCCGGGCTGGACGCACTGTGCCGTGTGCTGGAGCGCTGGGTCCGGCACTTTTACGATATCGGCGTCTCCATCCAGCCGGTGCAGAAGATCAGCGACGAGCGCTGGGTCTGGCACATCGGCCTGGACGCCGAGGGGACGGCGATGCTGAACGACCTCTACAACGGCGTGGAAGTGGGCGAGGGCCGCCTGGCGCGCCTGCTCTCCCTCTTCCGCATGGAGTTCGAAGAGCCTTCCCTGCTGCTGCCCAGCGTCGCCGGGCGGCCGATCTACCTGGCCATGGCCATGACCGAACAGAACCAACTGCGCCTCAAGCCACAGAACCTGCTGGTCAACCTGCCGCTCGCCGAACGCGCCTAGAGACTTCTCTCAACCGAGATTGCGCAGCCGTGCGATGCGGTCCTCCATCGCCGGATGGGTGGAGAACAGCGCCCGCGCGCCACGGCCGAAACGCTTCACCGGGTTGGAGATGTAGAGGTGCTGGATGGCGCGGTTGGCGTTCTCATAGCGCACGTCGCTGCCGCCGATCTTTTCCAGGGCGCCGATGAGGCCCAGGGGGTTGCGCGTCAGCTTCACCGAGGTGGCGTCGGCCATGTACTCGCGCTGGCGCGAGATCGCCATCTGCACCAGGCGCGCGGCCAGCGGCGCCAGGATCGCGAAGACCAGCAGCACGACCAGGGCGACGGCCGCGGCGGCGCCCTGCTTGCCCCGCCGCCCGCCGCCGAAGCGCGCGAAACGGAAGCTGCGCAGCGCCGCGTCGCAGACCAGCACGATGAGGCCGACCAGCACGCCGACCGCCGTGGCGTAGAGAATGTCATTGTTGCCGATGTGGGCCATCTCGTGGCCGACCACGCCCTGCAGCTCGCTGCGGCTCAGCTTGTCCATCAGGCCACGGGTGACGGCGATGGCCGCCTTCTCCGGCTTCAGGCCGGTGGCGAAGGCGTTGAGCGCCGAGGTCTCGACGACAAAGACGCGCGGTTTGGGCAGCCCCCCCGCCAGCGCCATTTCCTCGACGATGTTGTGCAGCCGCGGCTCTTCTTCCGGCGTCACCTCGCGCGCCCCGGCCAGGCCCAGGACGATGCGGTCGCCACGGGTCAGGGCGACGATGATGGCCAGGGCGCTGGCCACCGCCATGATGCCGGCGCCGCGCAGGCCACCGCCGCTGACCGCCAGCGGATCGAGGTAGGGACGGCCGTCCGGCGGCGCCAGGAAGTAGGCCTCGAAGACCCAGCCGAGGACATAGCCCAGCGCCAGGCCGACCAGCACCAGGATCAGGCAGAGCCAGAAGGTGTTCCAGCCATTGCGCCGGATGGCGGCGTGGAAGTCGGTCCGTGCCAGTCCTGAAGCTGCGGGGCCGGAGGGCGCAGGGCCGGAAGGGGACGGGCCCCAGGGACCGGATGCCGCCATGACCCTAGCGCAGGTCGACCTTCACCGGCTCGCGCGCTTCCTCCGGCACCTCGAAGTAGACCGACTTGGTGAAGCCGAAGCGGCTGGCGATGAGGTTGGAGGGGAAGGTCTCGACCGCCGTGTTGAGGCCCATCGCCGAGTCGTTGTAGTGCTGGCGGGCGAAGGCGATCTTGTTCTCCGTCGTCGAAAGCTCTTCCTGCAGGCTGGCGACGTTCTGGTTCGAGCGCAGCTCCGGATAGTTCTCCGACAGGGCGAAGAGGCGCCCCAGGGCCTGGGTCAGCACGCCCTCCGCCGCGATGGTCGCCTCGCGGCTCTGCTCGCGCGCCGCCACCGCCTGGTTGCGCGCCTCGACCACCCTGGTCAGGGTTTCCTGCTCGTAGGACATGTAGTCCTTCACCACCTCCACCAGGTTGGGAATGAGGTCGCTGCGCCGGCGCAGCTGCACGTCGATCTGCGACCAGGCAGCCTCGACCTGGTTCTTCAGGGCCACCAGCTTGTTGTACAGCAGCACCCCGATCAGGCCCGCCAGGACCGGCAGGCCGATGATCACGATCAGGATTATGGTAACACCACTCATGCCTTTTCCCCTGGTATAGCGGATCCCCGGCGCAACTATAGCGACTGAGGCATCCCAAGCCCACGACTTCCAGAGGGAACCGCGGGACGTCAGGCCGGTGGGCCGGAAACGGTCGAGCTTTGTCCGCCCCCTGGGTATAGTAAGCGAAGGAAAGGGTGAGAGCCGACCGCTCCTCGGGTCGCGACCTTATCCTCAAGGCAACCCGGGCCGGCGGTCTCAGAGCTCCAGATGCGGCTTCAAAGCGCGCGACAGAATCCAACCTTCATGACCCGGCTTTTCGGGGGGGTCGGACGTAGGCTGCTGCTGGGTGTTCTGGCATTCAGCTCCGCGGTGACACTGATTCTCACCGCGCTGCAGCTCTACCTGGACTACCGGCGGGACGTGGGCACCATCGAGCACAGGCTGGACGAGATCGGCAGCAGCTATCTCGAGGCCATGGGGCAGAGCCTGTGGAACCTGGACAGAAACCAGCTTCACCTCCAGCTGTCCGGCATTCTCCGTCTGCCGGACATCAGCTCAGCCCGCGTCTATGAAACCACCGACAGCCCCAACCCCCTCACGATATCGCTTGGCGATGCGCAGACCGAGGCCCACATCGTACGGGAATATCCGATCGTCTATCAGGTCCGAGGCGCGGATCAGACCATCGGCCACCTGCGCGTCGAGGCCACGCTGACCGGCGTTTACCGTTCGCTTCTGGACCGGGCATTCATCATTCTCGTCAGCCAGGGCGCCAAAACCTTCCTGGTCTCTTTCTTTATCCTTCTGATCTTTCATCGCCTGGTGACCCGGCATCTGGTGGACATGTCCGATTTCCTGACCAACTTCTCCTTCCGGGAGCCCCAGAAAACCCTGACCCTTGAGCGCACGCCCCCAGAACCGCCTGACGAGATCGACCAGGTGGTCGCGGCTTTCAACAACTTGCTCGCCAAGCTGGAGAGTGCCTACAGCCAGCTTTCCGAGGCAAATGCCCGCCTGGAGCTGGACAACGCAGCACTGGGCCGCGCAGAGACCGCCCTGCGCGAGAGCGAGCAGCGGTTCCGCGACTACACCGAGACAGCTTCCGACTGGCTTTGGGAGACCGACGCCGACCACACCTTCACCTATATTTCGGACGAAATCCGCGCCTTTGGTGTGGACCGGGACAAACTGATCGGCGCGCACCGCTGGGACTTCGCGGCCGACCTGATGTCGGAACCCGAGAAGTGGCGCGATCTACGGGCCACCTTGGAGGAGCGAATACCTTTTCGCGGATTTGTCTACAGCCTTCGTCAGAAGGACGGCTCACTGCGCTACACCGAGACCAGCGGTAAACCGCTGTTCGATGATGACGGGCGGTTTCTCGGCTATAGAGGCACCTCCAGAGACGTTACCGCACGCAGTGTCGCCGAAGCGCGCGTGCGGGAGCTGTCACTTGCTGTGGAACAGAGCCCGGCGGGAATCGCGGTGGTCGATGGCAGCGGCAGCCTCATCTACAGCAATCGTGTGTTCCTGCAGATCATCGGCCTTGCCGAAATCGGTAAAGAGACGAACATCACCGCTGTCCTGCCGGGAGACGTCTGGCAGCGCCTCTCGGCGGCGGCGCAGCGCGGCAACATCGGACGAGAGGAAGTCTTCACCAAGCGGCTGTCGCAGGGGGCCTTCTGGGGGCTGGTTTCAGTCGCCGGACTGAAGCCTTTAGCCGGCGAGACCAAGCATCTGATCGTCGCGCTGCAGGACATCACCCGTGAAAAGGCCGAGCAGGAGGAGCGCGAAGCACTGCTGCAGCGCCTTCAGCAAACCGGGAAGATCGAGGCCATCGGCCGCTTGGCCGGAGGCATCGCCCACGACTTCAACAATCTGCTGGGCGCGATGATGGGATTCTCGCAGTTCCTGGTGGAAGACCTGCCGGAAGGCTCCCCATCGCACAGGTATGCCCAGCGCATCGCCGAGATCTGCGAGAAGGGCAAAGACCTCGTCGATCAACTGCTGGCCTTCGCCGGCGCCCGCGATACCGAGCGGCGGGTCCTCGACATCGTTGCCGTGCTTCAGCATTCCCGCAACCTCATCGAGACCTCGCTGCCCTCTTCCTGCAGCCTGGTAATCGAAACCGGCGACGAACCGCTGCCCGTGCTCAGCAATGAGGTGCAGCTTCACCAGGTGCTGCTCAATCTCTGCATCAACGCTCGCGACGCTTTCGGCGAGGAGCCCGGAACGGTCAGCATCGCACTGTCGCGAGTGAGCCCTGACCGCAGCACCTGCACCAAAGTGGAACGAAGGGGCGCAGGCAGGCTGGAAGAGGGCGAAGACTATGCGCTGATGGTCGTCTCCGATACCGGGGCCGGCATGGATGCCAAGACCCAGGCGCAGATCTTCGAGCCCTTCTACACAACGAAAGGGCTTGGCCGGGGAACCGGCCTGGGACTCGCGGTCGTGCACGGCATCGTCACGTCGTATGACGGCGCGATCTACGTGGAAAGCAAACTTGGTGTAGGCACGACATTTCAAATATATCTGCCGCTCGCCTCCGCCCCCCTGGCACCGGCAGTCGAGGTTGCCGCCCCGGATGAGAAGATGTATGGCAACGACCGGATCCTCGTCGTTGATGACGATCGGGATCTGGCCCAGGCATTGACCATCGGCCTGCATCGTTATGGCTACGAAGTGCTGAGCTTGACCAACCCCATTGAAGCCCTGCGGATCTTCAGCGAAGACCCCGGGCGTTGGGACCTCGTGGTCTCCGACCAGGTGATGCCTGGAATGACCGGGCTAAGACTGATCGCGAAACTGAAGGAACTGCGCCCGGACCTCAGAGCCATACTCTATACGGGGTTCGACGAGAAGATCACCGCAGGCACAGCTTCACTTCAGGGCATCGATGCCCTACTCCACAAGCCAGTGACCCCGCAGCAACTCGCCGCACAGGTTCGGCGGGTCCTGGACTCACCGTCGCAGTCCGACCGGTGACCGCTGTGGCGCGTAGCAACCCCGTCAACTATCGCAAGCTTATCGCGCGCCGCATCGGCGATGGCATGTTAGTTTTCGTAAATCTTGACGGCCGCTCTAGGGGTCAGGCATCGATCGATCGCAGCGACCAGAGCGTCGGAATCGACCGGCTTGCTCATGCCGGCAATAGCCCCAAGCACTTGCATGCAGCGAAGATAGCTTTGGTTGTATCCACTCAGGGCAATGACCGACACCTCGGGGCGGCATTCCTTGATCACCGAAATGAGCTGCACACCATCGATTTCCGGCATGAAGATGTCGGTAACCACCACCAGGACCGGATTGTCCCGGATGTAGTCCAAGGCCTCCTGCGATTGCCAGAACGCCCGGCAGGGGATGCCGCGGCGTGTGAGCAGCGTCGTCAGGAAGTCCAGGCTGTCGAGATCATCGTCGATGACGACCACGCTGGCGACGTCTTGGCTATTTATGATGTTCCCGTCCATGCGCTTATATTAGTTAAAGCGCTTTTAAAAACAAAGTTGCCATGCGCATAGGATGGCGTGTCAGAAGGTCATGTCCCAACTTTTCTCCCGCATACTTTCAGTACATATTCTTGGGTAGGTGGCTAATACCTGTGGTCCAGTGTCGTGTGTTGATTTCATCTTTCGCGAGCAGGCGATGCTGGTAGTCATTGCAGACGATCACCCTCTCTACCGCGAAGCGCTCAGTCTGCGCCTGAAGCAGCAGCTGCCCGAGGCTGAAGTCGTCGAAGTCGGCAAGCTTGATGATCTGCTGGCCCTCGCCGGGAGCGAGGGCACTCAGCTCGATCTGATTCTGCTGGACCTGTGCATGCCGGGCATGACCGGCGGAAAAACCGTAGAGCGGGTCGTCCAGGCCTTTCCCGAAGCCGCCATCGTGCTGATTTCCGGCGTCGCCGGGTTCCAGGACGTCAAATACGCGATCGATGCGGGCGCCCGGGGCTTCTTCCCGAAGACCATGTCGTCGCAGCATTTCGCACAGGGAATCGAGATGATCATGGCCGGCGGCACCTTCCTGCCCGCCGATACGCTGCGGCAGTGCGGTCCTGCGGGCGTCCCCGACGGCGAGGGACAGAGCGAGGCGGCAAAGCTGACCGCGGAGCTGACGCCGCGCCAGCAGCAGGTCCTTGCCCATCTGGCCTCGGGGGCGACCAATAAGGAGATCGGCCGGCATCTGGATATCGCGGAGGTGACCGTAAAGCTGCACGTCCGCCAGGTCCTGCGCAAGATCAATGCCCGCAACCGGGCGGAAGCGGTGTCGATCGCCACGCGCGCGGGCCTGATCTGAGCAAGGCGGCCGCTCGAAATCTCGCAGTCGGTTCTCGCCCCCTCCCTGTCGGAGTCCCCGCCGGAGAGGTCCCCGAAGTCCGACCGTCGGCGCGGCCCGGCGTCCCCGGAAATGCTTCCCACACCGGCAGAGGCGCGGAAAGGCGCGGCATACTGCGGCTGCCGGCACGCTGACCCCCAAGCCATGGCGCTTTAACCAGTTCTTAACTCAAAATGTGGTGACCTCAGGCATATGTTGTGCTTTAATGACATCGCGTCACAAGATGCAGCAAATCGCGAGGGTTTGCGGGGGATTCCGGGGGCAGCGGACAGGATCAAGCCAGGGTCCAAGAAGGACGATTTCAGGCTTCTGTCCCACCATCTGTGACGCGCTGCAGGTTTAACAGACAGTAGAGAGATTGGAGAATACCGCATGCGGGTTGCGCGTCGTTTTACGGAAGCTGGCACCGACGTCTACGACAAGATCGAATTTCGCCGGACGTCGAGCGAGATTCGCAATCCCGACGGCTCGCTCGTGTTCCGCGCCGAGGACATCGAGGTGCCCAATTCCTGGTCGCAGGTGGCCTGCGACATCCTGGCCCAGAAGTATTTCCGCAAGCGCGGCCTGCCGCTGAAGTCCAAGCGCGTGCCCGAGGACAACGTGCCGTCCTGGCTGTGGCGCAGCACGCCCGACCACGAGGCCATGTCCGACATCGCCGAGGACGAGCGCTTCATCGGCGAGTCCTCGGCCAAGCAGGTCTTCCACCGCATGGCCGGCACCTGGACCTACTGGGGCTGGAAGGGCGGCTACTTCGACGCCGAGGAGGACGCCCGCGCCTACTACGACGAGATGCGCTACATGCTGGCCCGGCAGATGGCCGCGCCGAACTCGCCGCAGTGGTTCAACACCGGCCTGCACTGGGCCTACGGCATCGACGGCCCCAGCCAGGGCCACCACTACGTCGACTTCTCCACCGGCGAACTGACCCGCGCCGCCAGCGCCTATGAGCACCCGCAGCCGCACGCCTGCTTCATCCAGTCGGTCGGCGACGACCTGGTGAACGAGAACGGCATCATGGACCTCTGGGTCCGCGAGGCGCGGCTCTTCAAGTACGGCTCCGGCACCGGCACCAACTTCTCCGCCCTGCGCGGCGAGGGCGAGTCGCTGTCCGGCGGCGGCCGCTCCTCCGGCCTCATGTCCTTCCTGAAGATCGGCGACCGCGCCGCCGGCGCCATCAAGTCCGGCGGCACCACCCGGCGTGCCGCCAAGATGGTCACCGTCGACCTCGACCATCCGGACATCGAGGACTACATCAACTGGAAGGTCCACGAGGAGCAGAAGGTCGCGGCCCTGGTCACCGGCTCCAAGACCTGCGACAAGCACCTCAACACCATCATGCGCGCCTGCCACGAGTTCAAGACCGTGGAAGACAGCGAGCAGACCGATGCCTTCGACCCGAAGAAGAACTTCGCGCTGAAGGCGGCCATGAAGGCGGCCCGCGCCGCCCTGGTGCCGGAGAACTACATCGCCCGCGTGGTGCAGTTCGCCAAGCAGGGCTACACCTCGATCGACTTCAAGACCTACGACACGGACTGGGATTCGGATGCCTACCTGACGGTCTCCGGGCAGAACTCCAACAACTCCGTGCGCGTGCCCAACAGCTTCATCGAGTCGGTGCTGAACGACGAGGACTGGAGCCTGATCCGGCGCACCGACGGCAAGCTCCACAAGAAGGTCAAGGCGCGCGAGCTGTGGGACCAGATCTCCTACGCCGCCTGGGCCTGTGCCGATCCGGGCATGCAGTACGACACCACCATCAACGAGTGGCACACCTGCCCAGCCTCCGGGCGCATCAACGGCTCCAACCCCTGCTCGGAGTACATGTTCCTCGACGACACGGCCTGTAACCTGGCCTCGTTGAACCTCATGGCCTTCCGCCGCGGCGACGATCCCTTCGACGTCGAGGCCTACGAGCATGCGGTGCGGCTGTGGACCCTGACCCTGGAAATCGCGGTGCTGATGGCGCAGTTCCCCTCGGCGGAGATCGCGCAACGCTCTTACGACTTCCGCACCCTGGGCCTGGGCTACGCCAACCTGGGCGGTCTGCTGATGGCCTCCGGCGTGCCCTACGACTCCGAGGAAGGCCGCACCCTGGCCGCGGCCCTGACCGCGATCATGACCGGCGTCTCCTACGCCACCTCTGCCGAGATGGCCGAGGAACTGGGCCCCTTCCCGCGCTACGCGGACAACGCGGAGCACATGCTGCGCGTCATCCGCAACCACCGCCACGCCGCCTACGGCCACCGCGCCAACTACGAGGAGCTGTCCATCGCGCCGGTGCCGCTGGAGCCGCGCGACTGCCCGGACAAGGCCCTGATCAAGGCGGCCAAGAACGCCTGGGACAAGGCCCTGAAGCTGGGTGAGAAGTACGGCTACCGCAACGCCCAGGCGACGGTCATCGCCCCCACCGGCACCATCGGCCTGGTGATGGACTGCGACACCACCGGCATCGAGCCCGACTTCGCCATCGTGAAGTTCAAGAAGCTGGCCGGCGGCGGCTACTTCAAGATCATCAACCGCACGGTGCCCGAGGCCCTGCGCACGCTCGGCTACGGCGAAGGCGAGATTGAGAACATCATCCGCCATGCGGTGGGCCACGGCACGCTGCTGGATGCGCCGGGCATCAACCACGACCGCCTGAAGGCCAAGGGCTTCACGGAGTCCGCCCTGCAGGCCCTGGAAGCGGGCCTGGCCAGCGCCTTCGACATCAAGTTCGCCTTCAACAAGTGGACGCTGGGCGAGGATTTCTGCATCAAGGCCCTGGGCTTCACCCATGCCCAGCTGGAAGACGTCTCCTTCGACATGCTGAGCGCCCTGGGCTTCACCAAGGAGGAAGTCGACGAGGCCAACAACTACTGCTGCGGCGCCATGACCCTGGAAGGGGCACCGGGCCTGAAGGACGAGCACCTGCCGGTCTTCGACTGCGCCAACCCTTGCGGCCGTCACGGCAAGCGGTACCTGTCTGTGGATAGCCACATCCGCATGATGGCCTCGGCCCAGCCCTTCATCTCCGGGGCGATCTCCAAGACCATCAACATGGCCAACGACGCCACGGTCGAGGACTGCAAGGATGCCTACATGCTGTCCTGGCGCCTGGGCCTCAAGGCCAACGCCCTCTACCGCGACGGCTCCAAGCTGTCGCAGCCGCTGACCTCCAGCGTCCTCGACGCCATCGATGACGAGGATGAAGAGCCCCTGGCCGAAAAGATCGCCGCGGCCAGCCAGCCGGAGCGCGCCCAGATCGTCGCCGAGCGCATCATCGAGCGGGTGGTGGAACGCAGCCGCGAGCGGGACCGCCTGCCGCAGCGGCGCAAGGGCTACACCCAGAAGGCCGTGGTCGGCGGTCACAAGGTCTATCTCCGTACCGGCGAGTACGAAGACGGCAAGGTCGGCGAGATCTTCATCGACATGCACAAGGAAGGCGCCGCCTTCCGCAGCCTGATGAACAACTTCGCCATCGCGATTTCCATCGGCCTGCAATACGGCGTGCCGCTGGAAGAGTACGTGGAGGCCTTCACCTTCACGCGTTTCGAACCCTCGGGCATGGTGGACGGCAACGACACCATCAAGATGGCCACCTCCGTGCTCGATTACATTTTCCGGGAGCTTGCGATCTCCTACCTCGGCCGCAACGACCTGGCCCATGTGGAACCGGCCGACATCATGCCGGACAGCCTGGGCACCGGCGACGGCCAGGGAGACCTGCCCGAGGATGCGGTGGAAACCGTCCGCCGCTACGCCTCAAAGGGCTTCGTGCGCAACCAGCTCCTGGTCGTGAACGGCGGCGCTGCCAACGGAACCACGGGAATGTCGGCCGGGGCGACCCGGACGACCACCGTGACCGCCAGCAGCGTCACCCAAGAGCTCGTCGGCTCCGCAGGCTCCGCCGAAGCCGTTGCCGTCGAGACCGCCGTCGTCCGCGAGGTCGACACGCGCCTGGAACGCGTCCGCGAAGCCCGCATGAAGGGTTACGAGGGCGACTCCTGTGCGGAGTGCGGTAACTTTACGCTGGTGCGCAATGGCACGTGCCTAAAGTGCGCAACCTGCGGCAGCACCAGCGGCTGCTCATGAAGAGTAGCAGGACAGTAACTCACGTAGAGCCTCCTACCTGTATGACTCACGTCTGAGTTCTCCCTGTGAACTTGAAGGGGTGCCCCGCGGCGGCGGCGCACCCCCTTCTTTTTTCTGACTCGGCCTCCGTCCTGCTCAGGCCAAAGGCCAGAAGAGCGGAATGATCAGCGTTGCCACCGACCAAAGGATGGCGTTTAGGGGCAGGCCGATCTTGATGAAATCGGCGAAACGGTAACCGCCCGCACTGTACACGAAGGTGTTGGTCTGGTAGCCGATCGGCGTGGCGAAAGAGGCACTGGCAGCGAACATGACCGCAACGACGAAAGGGCGTGGATCGACACCCAACTGCACGGCAAGGCCCGCGGCGATGGGGGTCAGCAGGATCGCTGCCGCATTGTTGCTCATGATTTCGGTCAGGATTGAGGTGATCAGGTAAACCGCCGAGAGAACCGCCAGCGGTCCCAACATGCCGGCAACGATCGCCAGGCTCTGCACGATGGTCAGGGCGGCGCCTGTCTTCTCCATGGCAAGGCCGATTGCCAACATGCCGAAGATCAGCATGAGAATGTTCCACCGTATGGAAACATAAGCCTCCTCGGCATCGAGACAGCGCAGGGCAACGACCCCTGTAGCGGCTATGAGCGCCAGGGCGGCGATGGGGAGAAACTCGAAGGCCGAGAGGCCCATGACCAGCAAGACTGCCAGAATTGCAATGGGGGCCTTGTCCCGCCTGAGCGGGCGGCCTGTGGGGTGGGTCAGGTTGATCAGTTCCTTGTAGTCGAAGAGCCGCTTCAAGCTGTCCGCCGACCCCTCCAGCAGCAACGTGTCGCCCATGCGCAGCCGCACGTTGTCGAAGTTGCCGCGCAAGCCCTCGCCACGCCGGTGGATGGCAAGAATGTAGGCGCCATAGAGACGCCGTAGATTGAGATCGGCGACTCGGCGGTCGAGAAAGCGCGACTGCGGCCCCACCACGCCTTCCATCACGACAGTCTCCTGCGCGCCAATCGGCTCGATGGCGTGCACTTCCTTGCGCCCGAAGGCGACATCGCCCGCCTCTCGAAGCCCCAGCATGTCCCCGACCTTGCTGCGGACGACCACGCGGTCGCCCGGTTGCAGCCGAGCCTCGGCCATGGCCAGTCCAAGAGACCGGTCGCGGCGGATCAGGTCGACGACGCGCAGGCCCCGCGCCTCCGTAAAACCGGCATCCTTCAAGCGCTTGCCAACTAGGGGGGAATCGAGCGGCACCAGGACATCGGCCATGAAATGCCGATCCTCGGAACGTGGCAGGACATCGGACAGAATCTCGCGATCGGGCAGCAGCCAGCGGCCGACCGACAGCAGATAAAGGATCCCGACAGCACCCATGATGAGACCGGCGGCTGTGATCTCGAACATCCAGAAAGGCGCCATTCCGTGCTCCTGGGCCACGCCGTCGACCAGGAGGTTGGTCGACGTCCCGATAAGCGTCGTGCTGCCGCCAAAGATGCTGGCGAAGGACAAGGGGATCAGGAGCTTGGAGGGTCTGATGCCCATCGCATGCGCCAGGCTGATGACGACCGGCGTCAAAATCACCACTACCGGCGTATTGTTGATGAAGGCAGAGAGGAGCATCACGCTGCCGAGAAGCACGGCCGTCGATAGCAGCGGTGCGCGCCCGCCAGCACGGTCCACGAGGCGGCCGAGGCCGTCGATCACGCCGGTCCGCTCCAGCGCTGCACTGAGAACAAACATCGCGGCAATGGTAAAGGGTGCCGGATTGCTGAACACACTCAGCACGTCGGCGGTAGAGAGAATTCCAGTGACCAGAAGAACGCCGACTGCACAAAGCGCAACGATATCAGGCGGCATTCGTTCGCGCACGAAGCCGAAGAAGACAACGGCCACAAGAACCAAGACAATTGCAATCTGCAAGGTCTGCCAATCGAGGAAAAGCATGGAAGCCGACCTCGCGCATCTCAAATTGCTTCGCCCATGGCTCGCCGCACAGGGTTCTGCGGTGCGTTCAACTGCAACGATCACCCGGCAGGTGGCAGGCATCCCTATTGTAGCACCCGGAGAGTAATTTGGCGTCAGGAGTGTTTTGTGGCGAGCGCAAATTCGGGCAGCCCCAGTTTAGAACGCAGCCTGACGATTCCCGCCCTCCTCGTTCCGCATCACCCGTTGCGGGGGCAGGGTGAAGGTGACTGTGGTGCCCTTGCCGACCTCGCTGACCAGCTTCAGCTTGCCGCCGTGCAGGTCGACCAGTTGCTTGACGATGGAAAGGCCCAGGCCGGTGCCTTCCTGCTGCAGGGTCTGGTCGCTGGCCACCTGTTCGAAAGGGTGCAGGACGCGCTCCAGGTCACCGGCGGGAATGCCGACGCCTGTGTCGGCGACGAAAATGTCGAGGGCTCCCTCCGCCGCCAGCTGGGCGCCGACGATGATACTGCCGCCGGCCGGCGTGTGCCGCACCGCGTTGGACAGCAGGTTGATGAGGATCTGACGCAGGGCCCGGCCGTCGGCCAGGATGACCCGTCCCTCCGCCCCGTTCTCGACGGAGAGGTCCAGGCCGCCGGAAGCGCAATTCTCGCGGAACATGGCGGCGCTCTCCTCCAGCGCATCGGCAACGGGGAACCAGGACTCGTTCAACTTCACCGCCCCGGCCTCGATGCGCGAAAGGTCCAGCAGATCGTTGATCAGCTCCAGCAGGTGGCGCGCCGAGCCGCGGATGTCCTGCAGGTATTCCTCATAGCGCGTTGAGCCGATCTTGCCGAAGGTCTCGGCCAGGATCACTTCGGAGAAGCCGAGGATGGCGTTCAAGGGGGTGCGCAGCTCATGGCTCATATTGGCCAGGAAGGCGGATTTGGAACGGTTGGCCTCCTCCGCGCGCAGCCGTGCTTCGTGCTCATCCCGCTTGGAGCGCTCCATGGCCTCGGCCATGACGTTGAAGGAGGTCTGCAGGTCGCGCACCTCCTCGGGCACCAGGGCGCCTTCGCTGACCGGCGTGCGCGCTTCGGCATTGCCGGCGGCCATGCGCCGGGCCGCATGGGAGACCGCGCGCAGCGGCCGCGTCATGTAGTAGGCCACCAGGACTCCGATGAGCAGGGCGATGACCACGCCGATGGCGACGACGATCATGGCCGAGCGGCTGACCTGCTCGGCCCGGTCACGCAGTTCGTCGATCGGCTGCACCACCATGACGCCCCAACCGATCCCTTTGATCACCGTGAAGGCGGCGACCATCTCGGTCTTCATCAGTGGTGCGTCGAAGATCGCGATGCCCGCCTCGCCCTGCATTATCTTCTGTACCGGTTCGGTGTTGGTCATGGCGCGGTGTTCGCGCTGCCATTGGTCGTTGGGATGCGCCAAGACCTGTCCCGTCTGATCGACGATGATGGCGTGCCCCTCGCGGCCGAATGAGATGCTCTCGGCGAGCCTGACGAAGAAATCGGTGTAGAGCGCCCCCACGACCAGCAGGTCACCCCTCATGGTCGCGATATAGATCGCCGGCGCCCCGTCGGAACCAGAAATCACCGGGCTCATGGCGACTTCGCCAGCTGAGACGAAGGACCGGTAGAACTCATAGTCTTCGGGGCTGAGCACTTCCGGGCAGCGGTTGTCGAAGCTGTCGATGCGCAAAGTGATCCTGCGGTCTGCCGAATCGAAAGCGCAGACATTGCGGAAGTTGAGGTCCTGCAGCAAAGACTCGGCGCCTTCCAGGTGGCCGTGCGCGGTCAGGTTTCCCGAGATGAGCCGGAAGGTGGCTTCCACGTCACGGTGGTACGTCTCAAGGGAAATGCCCAGAGTTTCCGCAATCAGCAGGTGTCGGTCGCGGACGTCTTCCAACTCGTTGGAAATCGACTGGGCGTGAGGCCAGGCCCAGAACAGCACGAGCGGAACCACGGTCACCAGACCGAATATGAGCAACAGAAGGTAACGTAGCTTCATGCCCGCTCCCCCCGGCCCGGGCCACTACCAGTCGTAGCCCCCGGCAGACGTGCAGGGCAGCAGTTGCCCGCGCAGCGCAGGCAACCCCCTTGACCTCTGGGCCGGCCCGATACCCTCACTCAGGGTTCCTCCGTAACGGACAGTATAGAACGGTTTTTCGGGAACTTCTTCCTTTCCTGATGCCTGAATGGCAATTTCCGCCCCTCTTCCCTCCTGGCGCCCATGCCGCAGTGCACAGGAAACTGGGGGCTGTGGCGCCCCGCGGGACGGGGCGGCCGCGGCAACCGGCGCAGAACGGCGAGAAGGCGTCCTCGGCGGGCTTGTGGCCTCTCAGAGGCCGGAGCTATGCTCCCGGCGCTTTCGCACCCAAACCGTATTTTTCAGATGGAGGATCCGCCCTATGGCTGGAGAAGTGGACGCCCGACTCGCCGAACTGGGTATCGATGTGCCGGAGGCCACCGCCCCGGTGGCCAACTATGTCGGCTGCGTACAGACCGGAAACCTGGTTTTCATCTCCGGACAGGTCCCTATCAAGGACGGCAAGTTCCAGTACCAGGGCAAGCTGGGCGAGAGCATGTCGGTGGAGGACGCCCAGGCGGCCGCCCGCCTCTGCGCCATCAACATCATCGCCCAGGCCAAGGCCGCCTGCGGCGGCGACCTGGACCGCGTGACGCGGGTGGTGAAGCTGACCGGCTTCGTCAATTCCACCGGCGACTTCACCGACCAGCCGAAAGTGGTTAACGGCGCCTCCGACCTGATGGTCGAAGTCTTCGGGGACAAGGGCCGCCATTCCCGCGCCGCCGTCTCCGCAGCCTCCCTGCCCGCCGGCGTCGCCGTCGAGGTCGAGGCCGTGGTGGAAATCAGCTAACAGCAACCGGCCGGCGGCCGCGCCCTCTTGACGGGGCAAGCGGCCGCCGGGCCAAATAGAGATCATGCCAGACACAACCAGCAAGCTGCCCGCCGAGGCAGCACAATTCCTCAGCCGCTATCCGGATACCGGCTCTCTCGACGCCATTCTTCCCGACCTTTCCGGAGTCGTCCGCGGCAAGCGCTATCCCATCGCCGAGCTTGGCCAGGTCATGCGCTCCGGCTTCGCCATTCCCGGTTCGGTCTTCCTGCTTGACACCATGGGCGAGAGCCACGACCCCGACGGCAAGGGCTTCTCCGACGGCGACCCGGACTACCAGGCAAAGGTCATTCCGGGCAGCCTGCTGCCGGTGCCCTGGGCGCAGCGCCCCCTGGCGCAGGTCATGGTCACGCTGGTCGACGACGACGGCGAGCCCTACTACTACGAGCCGCGCAACGTACTGCGCCGGACCGTCCAGCGCCTCGACGACCTTGGCCTGAAGCCGGTGGTCGCCTTCGAGCTGGAGTTCTACCTCATCGACCGCGAGCGCCTGCCCGGCGGCGAGCCGCAGCCGCCGATCTCCCCGGCCAGCGGACGCCGCGATGTCCACACCCAGGTCTACGGCATGAAGACCCTGGACGCCTACGACGCCATGCTGGACGATATCACCAAGGCCTGCGAGATCCAGGAGGTGCCGACCGGCGCCGTGACGGCGGAGTACGCCGCCGGCCAGTTCGAGATCAACCTGGAGCACGTCGACGACCCGCTGCAGGCCGCCGACGACTGCGTGCTGTTCAAGCGCATCGTCCAGGGCGTGGCGCAGAAGCACGGCTTCCAGGCCACCTTCATGGCCAAGCCCTACCTGGAACGCGCCGGCAACGGCATGCACATCCACGTCAGCCTGCTGGACAACGACGGGCGCAACGTCTTCGACGGCGGCGAGGCGGTCGCCAGCGACACCCTGCGCCACGCCATCGGCGGCGTGCTGCAGGTCATGCCGGAGTCCATGGCCTTCCTGGCGCCCAACATCAATTCCTACCGCCGCTACCTGCCGGACATCTTCGTGCCGACGCAGCGCTCCTGGGGTTTCGAGAACCGTTCGGTGGCGCTGCGTATTCCCGCCGGCGGCGGCGACGCGCGGCGCATCGAGCACCGCATGGCAGGGGCCGACGCCAACCCCTACCTGACGCTGGCGAGCCTGCTGGCCGGCATCCACAAGGGCATCGTCGAGAAGACCGACCCCGGCACGCCCTGGGAGGGCAATGCCGCCGAGGAGTACGACGAGACGCTGCCCTTCCGGCCGCGCCGCGCCCTTGAATTGCTGACGGACACCTGCGGCTTGGCCGACTACATGGGCGCCGATTATTTGCGTGCCTATGCCGCCTGCAAGGAAAAGGAGCTCGACAGCTTCGAATCGCAGATTTCTCCCCTGGAGTACGCCTGGTTCCTGCAGGCCGATTGAGGCGCCCCCCTTGTCTGGCGCGTGATCGGCGTCATCTCATAGACTAGACTTGAGACGACGATCGGGAACTGCGGAAAGGGCGTGATGCCGGACGGAAGCGACAGCCTGGCGGTCAAGGTGGTGAGCCGCATCGCCGAGGTGCCGGCGGCCGACTGGGACGCCTGCGCCGGCGACAATCCTTTTGTCGGCCACGCTTTCCTGGACGCCCTGGAGCAGAGCGGCTCGGCCACCGCCGACAGCGGCTGGCTGCCGCAGCACCTGGTGCTGGAAAACCCCTCAGGCGGCCTTTTGGGCTGCGTGCCGCTCTACCTCAAGAGCCATTCCTACGGCGAGTACGTCTTCGACTGGAACTGGGCCGACGCCTACGAGCGCGCCGGCGGGCGCTACTATCCGAAACTGCAGTGCTCCGTGCCCTTCACCCCGGCGACGGGTCCGCGCCTGCTGGTCAACCCCGACGCCGACCGTCGGGAGGTGACGACCGGCCTGGTCGCGGCCATGCTGGAGCTGGCGCGGCGCCACCAGGTTTCTTCCCTGCACATCACCTTTCCGCCCAAGGAACAGTTCGACACCCTGGGCGACTACGGCCTGCTGCAGCGCCTGGGCGTGCAGTACCACTGGCGCAACCGCGGCTACGAAACCTTCGACGACTTCCTGGGCGAGCTCGCCTCGCGCAAGCGCAAGGCCATCAGGAAGGAGCGCCGCAAGGTGGCGGAAAGCGGCATCCGCCTCCGGCCCCTCACCGGCGCCGAGATAGAGCCGCGCCACTGGGACGCCTTCTTCGAGTTCTACATGGCCACCGCCGACCGCAAGTGGGGCCAACCCTACCTGACCCGGGAGTTCTTCCACCTGCTAGGCGAGCGCCTGGCCGACAAGGTGGTGCTGGTCATGGCCGATCTCGACGGCGAGCTGGTGGCCGGCGCCCTGAACCTGAAGTCCGGCGATACCCTCTACGGGCGCAACTGGGGTTGCCTGGAGCGCTTCAGGTTCCTGCACTTCGAGGCCTGCTACTACCAGGCCATCGACTACGCCATCGCCCAGGGCCTGGAGTGGGTCGAGGCCGGCGCCCAGGGCGAGCACAAGATCCAGCGCGGCTACCTGCCCACCCCCACCTACAGCGCCCACTGGATCGCCGATCCAAACTTCAGCCACGCCGTCGAGGAGTTCCTGGCGCGCGAGCGCGAGGCGATCCGGCACGAGATCGACTACCTGGGGGAGCACAGCCCCTTCAAGGAAGGTTGCGCCGACTAGGGGGGCAGCATCCGCCTATTCGACAAGGGGCCTACTCGCCAAAGCCGCCGGAATGCAGCTATCATGACGCGACGCATCCGTCAGAATTGCAATTCCTGGCTGGGAGGGGACACATGCGCTGGAAAACCTTGGGTCTTGCCGCCACCGTCGCCGTTTGGGGTGCCCTGCCGCGCCCCGCCGAAGCGATTGACCTGGCGCTGGTCTTGCTGAACGACGTTTCCCAGAGCATGGACGAGGGCGAGTACGCCCTGGTGAAGGACGGCTACCGCAGCGCCTTTGCCGATCCCGACGTCATCGCCGCCCTGATGGGCAACACCGGCGGCGTCGCCGTGGCCTACGTCGAATTCTCCGGCAAGGACGAGGTGAAAAAGGTACTGGACTGGCAGGTGCTGACCGACGCCGCCTCGGCGCGGGCTTTCGGCCAGGCCATCGCCGCCGCGCCGCGCTCCAGTGCCGGCAACACGGCACTCTCCGCCGGCCTCTCCGCCGCGGCGCGGATGCTGCTGGAAAGCGACTTCGGCGCCGCCCGGCAGGTCATCGACATTGCCAGCGACCATCCCAGCGACGGCGGGCGCTGCGGGCCGATCCGCGACGCCGCCGTTGCCGCCGGCATCACCATCAATGCCCTGCCGATCATCGACGAGCAGGTCATCGGCACCATTGACGGCCGCCAGACCTACTCCACCGCCCGCTGGGGCAGCGAGAGCGTCGTCGATTTCTATCGTCGCACCGTGGTCGGCGGCCCCGGCAGCTTCGCGGTCGAGGCACGCACCTACGCCGTCTTCGGCGAAGCGCTGAAACGCAAGCTGCTGCTGGAGTTCATCGCCTCGCCCGGCAAAGACTTGCCCGGCCAGTCGGCTGCACTGCTGCGGGCCACAGCCGCCGGCGACGGCTGACCTCTACGTCAAGAATAGCGCTCCGGCCCCACCCACTGCGCCTCGTTGTAGCGGTCGCCGTGGGCCCAGCCGACGGGCAGGGTTGCCTCGATGCGGGCGACATCGGCATCCGACAGCTCCAGCGAGCCGCCGGCGGCCAGTTCCTCCAGGTGACCGACCGAGCGGGTGCCGGGGATCGCGATGACCGCCGGGCTGACATGCAGCAGCCAGGCGATGCTGAGCGCCGCGGCGCTGGTCCCCAGCTCCGCCGCCAGGGCGCGGAAAGCGTCGGTGATCTTCAGGTTGACCGAGAAGTTTGGCTCCTGGAAGCGCGGGTTGGCCTTCAGGAAGCCGGAGCCGGCCACGCTCTCGGCGGTCGGCGGGGTGTCGGTCAGCAGACCGCGGCCGACGGGCGAGAAGGCAACCAGGCTGGTGCCCAGGGCCTCGCAGGTCTGCACCAGTCCCAGCTCCGGCGAGCGGGTGGAGAGCGAGTACTCCGACTGCACGGCGGTTACCGGATGCACCATGGCGGCGCGGCGCAGCGAGGACGGCGCGATCTCGGAAAAGCCGATGCCGCGCGTCTTGCCCGCCTTGACGAGGCCGGCCAGGGTCTCCGCCACCTCCTCGATGGTGAAACTCGGATCGCGGCGGTGGACGTAGAAGAGGTCGACGCAGTCGACGCCCAGCTTCTTCAGGCTGGCGTCCAGCTCCGCCTCCAGGTGGGCGGCCGAGTTGTCGAAGCTGCGCCGGCCCTCCGCATCGCGCTTGATCGAGGCCTTGGTGGCGATGCGGAACATCCCCTCTTTCGCCTTGCCCTGCTTGGCCAGGAAGCTGCCGATGACCTTCTCCGACAGGCCCATGCCGTAGACGTTGGCCGTGTCGATATGATCGATGCCGTGGTCCAGCGCCGCAGCCAGGACCGCGTGGGAGGCTTCCTCCGTGGTCGGACCGTAGAAATCCGTGAACGACATGGCGCCGACCCCGACGGCCGAAACCTGGGGCCCGCCGGGACCGAGTATCCGCTTCTGCATAACCGCAACCGCCTCCCGAACTCTCGAAAAATGTTCGTTGCGGCAGTTTAGACGGCTGCGCCGCCGGCGCAATCGGGGCAGGCCGGCAAGTGGACTAACTTCAAGACCGCCCGGCGAGACTACGACCGAGACGGCGGTCAACCACGGGGAATCCCGCCACGCCATAGACAGCCTCGCCGCCGATATCTCACAATATGTCCGTTGTGCCCAACGCGGGGATGACCGGCAGTGGTTGTGCGTACTACAGCCAGACAATCGACGGAGAGGCAGCATGACGCGAATCCGATGGATCCTGAGATCGACCTTGGGGGCAACGACCTTGGGAGCCTTGATGGTCCTTATCGCCCTCCACGCTGTCGATGCCGCGGCCGCCGGGCCCCGGCCGCCGGCCGCTACCCAGCTCGCCCAGGCGCCGACACAGATGCAGACGGCCTATGTGCGCGGTGTCCAGAAGGAGCTGCTGGCCCACGGCTACCGTCCGGGACCGGTCGACGGCGTCGCCGGGCGACAGACCCGCGCGGCGGTGCGCGCCTACCAGAGGGACGCCGGACTGCCCGTCGACGGCGTCGCCGACAAGCGCCTGCTCGACCACCTGAAGTTCGCCCAGCCGAAGGTCTACGCCTTCGGCCAGCCGGTCACGGGCCACGTCCTGGACCTGCAGCGCGAATTGGCCAAGCGCAACTACTACCTGGGGCCCCACGACGGCCTGGCCGGGCCGCAGACCTACGACGCCCTCAACCGCTTCCAGGAAGACGCCGGCCTGCCCTACGACGAGCAGATCGACGGCATCCTGGTGCAGAAGGTCCGCGACGCCCCGGCGGAGGTCGAAGCCGACCTCGAAGCCAGTATCTACGACTGGGGGCCGCAGCAGACGATGAAGGTCATCCCGCCAGCCAGACCGGAGCCAAAAGCCGTGCCGGAGACAAAAGAAAAGCCCGGCGCGGAACCCGGGCCGGACTTTTCAGATACCTGATTTTCGTAGCACTCAGTCGGCCAGCGCGGCCTCGCTCTTGCGCTTGCCGCCGCCCTTCGGGCCCTTCTTGGCGCCGCCCTTGCCTTTGCCCTTGGGCGCCGCGCCCTCGGGATAGGTGAAGGTCGGCAGGCCGTCCTCGATGTCGACGCGCACCACGCCGCCCTTGGCCAGCTTGCCGAACAGCAGCTCCTCGGCCAGGGGCTTCTTGATGTTCTCCTGGATCACGCGGGCCAGCGGGCGGGCGCCGAACTGCTTGTCGTAGCCCTTCTGAGCCAGCCACTCACGCGCCGCATCGGAGAGCTCGATGGTGACCTGGCGGTCGGCGAGCTGCGCTTCGAGCTGCATGACGAACTTGTCGACCACGCGGGAGACCACCTCCGCCGAGAGGTGCGTGAAGGGAATGATCGCATCCAGGCGGTTGCGGAACTCCGGCGTGAAGAGCTTGTTGATCGCCTCGGTGTCGTCGCCGGTGCGCACGTCGCGGGCGAAGCCGATGGCGGGCTTGGCCATGTCGGCGGCGCCGGCGTTGGTGGTCATGATCAGGATGACGTTGCGGAAGTCGACCGACTTGCCGTTGTGGTCGGTCATCTTCCCGTAGTCCATGACCTGCAGGAGGATGTTGAAGAGGTCCGGATGGGCCTTTTCGATCTCGTCCAGCAGCAGCACGCAGTGCGGATGCTGGTCGACCGCGTCGGTCAAGAGGCCGCCCTGGTCGAAACCGACGTAGCCCGGCGGCGCGCCGATGAGGCGCGAGACCGAGTGCCGCTCCATGTATTCCGACATGTCGAAGCGGGTGAGCTCCACGCCCAGGGAGTGGGCGAGCTGGCGCGCCACCTCGGTCTTGCCGACGCCGGTGGGGCCGGAGAAGAGGTAGCTGCCGATCGGCTTTTCCGGCTCGCGCAGCCCGGCGCGGGCCAGCTTGATCGCCGCCGAGAGCGCGGTCACCGCCTGGTCCTGGCCGAAGACCATGGTCTTGAGGTCGCGCTCCAGGTTCTGCAGCGCCGCGCGGTCGTCCTTGGAGACGCTCTTCGGGGGGATGCGGGCCATCTTGGCCACCACCGCCTCGACGTCCTTCACGCCGACCGATTTCTTGCGCTTGGATTCCGGCAGCAGCATCTGCGAGGCGCCGACCTCGTCGATCACGTCGATCGCCTTGTCGGGCAGCTTGCGGTCGCCGATGTAACGCGCCGAAAGCTCCACCGCCGTGCGGATCGCCTCGTTGGTGAAGCGGACGTGGTGGTGATCCTCGTAGTAGGGTTTCAGGCCGCGCAGGATCTTCACCGTGTCCTCGATGGAGGGCTCGACGATGTCGATCTTCTGGAAGCGGCGCACCAGCGCGCGGTCCTTCTCGAAGTAGCTGCGGTATTCCTTGTAGGTGGTCGAGCCGATGCAGCGCAGCAGGCCGCTCTGCAGGGCCGGCTTCAGCAGGTTCGAGGCGTCCATGGCCCCGCCCGAGGTGGCGCCGGCGCCGATCACCGTGTGGATCTCGTCGATGAAGAGAATGGCGTTGTCCTGGGCCTCGATCTCCGAGACCACGGCCTTGAGGCGCTCCTCGAAGTCGCCGCGGTAGCGGGTGCCGGCCAGCAGCGCGCCCATGTCGAGGGCGAAGATGGTGGCGTCGTTCAGCACATCCGGGACGCTGCCGTCGACGATGCGCCTGGCCAGGCCCTCGGCGATGGCGGTCTTGCCGACGCCGGGATCACCGACATAGAGCGGATTGTTCTTGGTGCGCCGGCAGAGCACCTGGATGGTGCGGTCGATCTCGTCGGCGCGGCCGATCAGGGGATCGATGCGCCCGTCGCGCGCCTTGCGGTTCAGGTCGACGCAGTAGGCGTCCAGCGCCTCGCGCCCCTTGCGCACCACCTTCTCGGCATCGGCCTCCTCGTCGGCGCCCTCGACGGTGCGGCTTTCCTCGTGGCCCTTGGCCTTGGCGATGCCGTGGGAGATGTAGTTCACCGCGTCGAGGCGCGTCATCTCCTGCTCCTGCAGGTAATAGACGGCGTGGCTCTCGCGCTCGGAGAACATGGCGACCAGCACGTTGGCGCCGGTGACTTCCTCGCGCCCGGAGGACTGCACGTGGATGGCGGCGCGCTGCAACACCCGCTGGAAGCCGGCGGTCGGCTTGGCGTCGCCCAGTTGGGCGGTGATCAGGCTGGCCAGTTCGTTGTCGATGTAATCCAGGATGTCGGCGCGCAGGCGCTCCAGATCGACACTGCAGGCCCTGAGGACCGACATGGCGTCCGGGTCGTCGACCAGCGCCAGGAGCAGATGTTCAAGCGTTGCGTACTCGTGGCGGCGTTCGTTGGCACCCGCCAGGGCACGGTGAAGCGTCTGCTCTAAATTGGCCGATAGCATCCGGGCTCTATTCCTTCTCTAGGGTGCATTGAAGAGGGTGCTGATGCTGCCGGGCATAGTCAATGACCTGTGTGACCTTGGTCTCGGCAACCTCGTAGGTAAAGACCCCGCAGACGCCCACGCCGCGCTGATGGACATGCAGCATGATGCGGGTCGCTTCCTCGCGGTTCTTGCTGAAGAACTGCTCGAGCACATGAACGACGAACTCCATTGGAGTGTAATCATCGTTCAACATCAGAACTTTGTACATCGACGGTTTCTTCGTCTTCGGCTTCGTCTTGACGATGATGCCTGTCGATGTGCCGCCGTCGTTCTGCTTGTCGTCACTCATTGTGCTGCACTAGACCTGATACTTAACCTTTGAACACTGGACCCGGCCCGAACTTCCGGCTTTTGCGGGACCGGCCGGCGGGGCCCCTGCCCCTACAATCATATTGGATGATTTCGCGACGGTAAAAGACCCCGCAGAAACTGCCCGCAAAATTCATCCCTGCCGCAGCCCGCACTCCGCGTCCTACGCCCTTGCCGCTCTCCCTCCCAGGCGGCGGCGGCCTTCGCGCGCCGCTGCCGGAATCGGGCAGAGCCAACAATATCAATAGTATGCCATGACGAAGCGCCGCGCCGAAGGGGCCAGTTGCCCATAGGCATTGTCTCCTAGGGCGCCGGGTCGCAGTCCGGCCGCCGGGACCGCGGCGGCCATGCAAAAAGGGCCCGGCGCGATCGCGCCAGGCCCTTTGCGAGTTCTCGAAGCGGACGGGGACCGCCGCATGGCGGCCCCGTCGCAGCAGCCGGCTCAGGCGGCCAGCGGCTTCATCAGCTTTTCGACGTTCGCGTTCAAACGAGCCTGGATCGGCTCGATGGTCTCGTTCGCCAGGTTCATCGACAGCTCGGTCAGCTTGGCGCTCTCGGTCACGAGAGAATCGAAGCCGCTGCGCGAGAAGTCGGTCTGTAGGTCGATCAGCTCGCGGACCGTCCTGACCTCGAACAGCGCCTTGGCGTTGGCCATGCCGGTGTCGACGCTGAGCTGGGCGAAGCTCATCAGCTCCTTGCTCATGGCCTCGAAACCCTTGGCGAAGACGGTGCTGGACTGGACATAGGCGTCGATGTTGTCCTTGCCCAGGCTGGCGACCTCGTCATAGCCCTCGAACACGCTGCTGGAGGCCTTTTCCACCTGCTCCTGGACCAGGGCGACAGCCTGCTCGTAGCTCTTGCTGGCGGCCTGGGTACCGGCCTTCACCACAGCTTCCATGGTTTCCTTGCTGGCGGAAACGGCGGCCTCGACGGGCTCGAAAGTTTCCTGGAACGGCAGCGCCGGCGCCGCGGCGGCCTTGGTCGTCTTTGCCTTGGCAGCCGGGGTCTTGGCCGGCGCCTTGGCGGTCTTGGTCGTGGTCTTCTTGGTGGCCATCGGAGAAGTCTCCTGGTCTCGTCTGTCTAGTGAATGGGGGTCGGCAAAAACTCAGCTTCCGCATACCGGGGCGGCGCCGCATCCGCCGGCCGCCGGCGTCCCGCGGGCGGAAGCTCATCGCGCTACCTGCTCAAGCTACCTGCGCCATGCTGCACTGCAACATACCACTAAATGTATGAACCCTGGCGCCGAAGTCAAGGGATTTTTGTGCGCTGCAACATATTCGCAACTCGGCGGCAATGCCCCGTTTCTGAGGCTTTGGCGCGGCCGGGCCTCTCCCCCTTGCGGCAGCCGCAAAGCCCTCTTGCTGGCCTTCTGGGGCTCTGCCAGTATCGCTGCGGAGCTCGCCTCCAACCTGTCAGATTCGCGATGGAAACCGCATGACCTATTGCCTGGGTATCAAGATCAACGAAGGACTTGTCTGTCTGGCCGACGGACGCATCACCAGCGGCAATCAGGTTACCAACGCGCAGAAACTGACCATGCACGGCAGCGGCGACGCCCAGTTCGCGGTCATGACGTCGGGCCTGCGCTCCCTGCGCGACAAGACCCTGGCCTACCTCGAGCGCGACATGCGCAAGAACCATCCCACCGGCTTCAACGCCCTGCTCGACGCGGTGACCGCCTACTGCCGCTGCCTGCGCCAGGTGGCCAAGGAAGACCGCGAGCAGCTGGAGGACTCGGACCTCGCCTTCAACCTGCACACCCTGATGGCCGGGGCGTTGCCCGACGACGCCGAACCGAGCATTTTCATGGTCTATCCGGAGGGCAACTGGATCGAGGTCGATCACCGCACGCCCTACCTGTCGATCGGCGCCACCGCCTACGGCAAGCCGATCCTGGACCGGGCGCTGACCTACGACACGGCCATGACCACGGCCTTGAAGCTGGCCTACCTGTCGTTCGACTCCTCGCGCTTCTCCTCCGCCGATGTCGGCTTTCCCATCGACCTGGCCACCTTCAGCCGGACCGAGAAGCGCTGGCGCAAGGCGCACTACGACTACGACGACCTGCGCGAGCAGCGCATCTGGTGGAACGAGCACATCAAGAAGCTGGCCATCGACATGCCAGACGGCCCCTGGGCCAATGAACTGCGGCCGGGCGCCAACACTGCCCACCTGACCGTCGTCTCAGAAGACAAGAGCTGACGGCCCCGAAGCCGCAGGGGGCGCCTACGAGCCCTGCTGGCCGACCAGGCCGTTCTCGCCGACCTTCACGTTGAAAAAGCTGCCGGTCTCGTCCGAAGCGTGGCGGACCCGCGGCACATTGGCCTTGGCCGCGGCGGTGGAAGGCACGGCGACCGGCTGGCGCACCGCCACACCGGTCTCGTCGAGGGAAAAGAGCAACTCGTCGAAGCTCACCGCCTCGTAGCGCGGCGAGGGGAAACGCCAGGCATTGAAGAAAAACTGCCCGTCGCGGCACAGGCTGGAGATCCAGTAGGTCTCCTTGGAGAACAGCTGCAGCCCGCTGGGCGCCGGCCCGAAGGCGCTGCTGGCCTCCAGCGCCGCATCGAGCCGCTCGACCATGTCCAGGCTCAAGGGCGTCACGCTCTTGGTCCAGCGCGCCCAGCCCAGGGGATCGGAGAGGCGCAGCTGGCTGAAACGCAGGCCGCTGGGTCCCTGCACGCGGGTGATCAGCGACGCGCCCTGGGGGCCCTGGTCGATCACCTCGTAGCTGCGGATCTGCTCATTGTAGTCGGCGTTGTAGACCAGCCGGTAACGCCGCCCGCTGCCCTCGACGCAGTTCGCGCGGATGTCGTCGCCGTTCAGGTAGCTGAACCATGTCGCCTTGAGGGTCGCCGGATTGTCGATGTCGCCCTGATAGGCGCAGGCGGTCAGAAGTGCGCTGAATGACAGGACCACGACACCGGCGGCCGGACGAAAAGCACTGGAAATCACGTTTCTTGCTCTCTTTCGATCACTGAGGGGCGCTCCTGTCACGGCGCGGCGAACTTCCGTATCCCACGCCACCGGCGCCCGCAAATTCGGGGACGTGGCGGCGATTATGGTTAGCGGCAGGCTAACGAGCCGGGAGATGCCCCGGTAATGCCCTGAATTGAAGATATTTTAACTACATTGTAATCGCTGCCCCATTAGACTGGACAGAGAATCACGCAATGCCTTAGAATCGATGAGGTTTTCGGGGGATTGCCAAGATTATTTTAGTGAAATCCGGGTAACGTTTCACACTGCGCCGCCGACCGACCAATCGACTGCAAAGCGAGTTCCGATGTTCCGAAAGATCGCGCTGCTGTTCCTCACCCTCTTGACCGTGGCGGGATGGACAACACTGGCGCCCTCTGAGGCGGCGGCGCGTTACGCGTCGATCGTCGTGGATGCCGACACCGGGCAGGTGCTGCACGCGGTGAACGCGGACACGCGCAACTACCCGGCCTCGCTCACCAAGATGATGACCCTCTACATGGTCTTCCAGGCGCTGGAGAACGGCACCCTGAAGCTGGACCAGCGGCTGAAGGTGTCCAAGCGCGCCAGCGGCATGCCGCCTTCCAAGCTGGGGCTGAAGCGCGGCCAGACCATCACCGTCGAGGACGCCATCCTGGCGCTGACCACCAAGTCGGCCAACGACGTCGCCGTGGTGGTGGCCGAGGCGCTGGCCGGCAAGGAAACCACCTTCGCCAAGAAGATGACGGAGACGGCCCGGAAGATCGGCATGAGCCGCACCACCTTCCGCAACGCCTCCGGCCTGCCCAACCGCGGGCAGAAGAGCACCGCGCGCGACATGGTGCGCCTGGCCAAGGCGCTGATGGAAAACTACCCGCAGTACTACCACTACTTCTCGACGCGCAGCTTCACCTACAACGGCCGCACCTACCGCAACCACAACAAGCTGCTGAAGAACTACAAGGGCACCGACGGCATCAAGACCGGCTATACCCGCGCTTCCGGCTTCAACCTGGTCAGCTCGGTCGAGCGCAACGGGCGCCGGGTCATCGCCGTGGTCTTCGGCGGCAAGACCTCGCGCTCGCGCGACCGCCACATGGTCAAGCTGCTCGACCGCGGCTTCACCAAGATGGCTTCCATGGGCGTGAAGACGATCCCCGAGGTGCCGGGGCGCAACCCCTTCCAGAACCCGGCGCCGCCGGTCGTGGTCGCCGCGGCTAAGAAGCAGGACGAGAAGCCGGAGCTGACCCGCAAGCAGCCGGTCAAGCCGGTCGCCGCCAGTTCCCAGATCGCCACCACCGACGCCACCGACATGCCGGCCGAGGCAGGCGAGATGCTGACCAACGACTGGACGGTTCAGGTCGGCGCCTTCAGCCGCTTCCGCTCGGCCCACAGCAGCGCCAAGGCGGCCATGGCCGCCGCGCCGAAGGTGCTGCGCGGCGCCAAGGTCGCGATCGAGCGCATCGATTCGGCCTCCACCGGCACGCTCTACCGCTCACAGCTCACCGGGCTGTATGAACAGCAGGCCCGCAACGCCTGCCAGGAGCTGATGGCCGCGGAGATGAACTGCGTGGTCATTCAGCCGATGGCCCAGGGCTCCAACTAGGCCCCCGAAGCCGCCCTTTTCCCGTAAGTCCCTCCTAAAACGCCGGCCTCAGAACGCCGGCGGCTCCAGGCCGCTGGCCCGCAGCTCTTCGGCCAGGCCGTCGGTCAGCGCCTTGAGGCGGGCGGCGTCGGGCGCCTCGCAGCGCAGCGTCAGCGCGTCCTCGGTGTTGGAGGCGCGCAGCAGCCACCAGCCGCCGCCCTCGCGCACCCGCACGCCGTCGATGTCGACAACCTCTGCCCCCCGGGCGGCGACCCGCGCCTTGACCTCCGCCACCACCGCCTGCTTGCGGGCGTCCGGGCAGGGCACGCGCAGTTCCGGCGTGTTGACGAGCCGCGGCAAGGAATCACGGAAATCCGCCAGGGTCGCCTCCCCCGACTGCAGGATCGACAGCACCCGCACGGCGGCATAGAGCCCGTCGTCATAGCCGTAGAAGCCATCGGCAAAGACGAAGTGGGCAGCCATCTCGCCGGCGAAGGGCGCGCCGAGCTCCTTCATTTTGGCCTTGATGACTGAATGGCCGGTCTTCCACATCAACGGCTGGCCGCCCGCCGCGGCGATGGCCTCGAAGACCGCGTCACTGCACTTCACGTCGCCGACGATGGTGGCGCCGGGGTGGCGCTTCAGCACGTCGCGGGCCAGGAACAGCAGGATCTGGTCGCCCCAGACGATGCGGGCACGGGAGTCGATCAGGCCCAGGCGGTCGCCGTCGCCGTCGAAGGCGATGCCCAGGTCGCAGCCCTCGCGCAGCACCAGTTCCTGAAGCTGCTTCAGGTTCTCCGCCACCGTCGGGTCGGGATGGTGGTTGGGGAAGTCTCCGTCGATGGTCTCGTTCAGCAGGAAGTGCTCGCCCGGCAGGCGCGCCGTCACGGCGGCCATGGCCTCGCCCATGGCGCCGTTGCCCGCGTCCCAGGCCACCTTCAGCCGCCTGTCGCCGGCGACGTCCTCAAGGATGCGCGCCACATAGGCGTCGAAGACCGAGATCTCGCGGACCTCCCCGGCGCCGCTCTCGTAGTCGCCGGCCGCCGCCAGGCGCCCCAGTTCCTGGATGTCCGGGCCGAAGACCGAGGCCTTGTGCAGCACGAACTTGAAGCCGTTGAAGTCAGGCGGATTGTGGGAGCCCGTGATCATCACGCCCCCATCCAATGGAAAACCTTCGAATTCCAGGGCATAGGCGGCGAAGTAGAGCATGGGCGTCGGGCCGCGCCCGATCGCCAGGACCGCCAGCCCGCAGGCCGCCAGCCCGGCGGCCAGCGCCGCGGCCAGATCCGGCGAGGAGTGCCGCCCGTCATAACCGACCGCCAGCCTTTGCGCGCCGCGCCGCCGGGCGAGACTGCCGAAAGCGCGGCCCAGGGCATAGGCGTCGGCCGCGGTGATGGTCTCGCCGACGATGCCGCGCACGTCGTATTCGCGCAGCACCGTCGCATCGAAGCGGTGCGGCGCGGCGGGATCGACCGTCCGCGGATCGAACGGCGCGGTCTTCATCGCTAGGCGCCCGGGCGCTTGAGCGGCCGGCCGACGGAACTGTAGCGGAAACCGGCGGCCGTCATGTCGGCCGGGCTGTAGACGTTGCGCAGGTCCACCATCACGGGCGCCTTCATGGCTTCCTTGACGCGCTCCATGTCCAGGGCGCGGAACTCGTTCCACTCGGTCAGGATGGCGACCACGTCGGCGCCGGTCATGGCCTCGTAGGCGGAGCCGCACCACTGGACGCCGGCCAGCATCGGCTTGGCCTGTTCCATGCCTTCGGGATCGAAAGCCTGAACCTTGGCGCCCGCCGCGATCAGGGCCGGAACGATCTCCAGGCTCGGCGCGTCGCGCATGTCGTCGGTGTTGGGCTTGAAGGTCACGCCCAGGATAGCCACGGTCTTGCCCGCCACCGAGCCGTCGCAGGCCTCGACGATGCGGCTGGCCATGGCCTTCTTGCGCTTGTCGTTGATGTCGGCGACGGTTTCGACGATGCGCACCGGCGCGCCGGCCTTCTGCGCCGTGTGAACCAGCGCCAGGGTATCCTTGGGAAAGCAGGACCCGCCGTAGCCCGGGCCGGGGTGCAGGAACTTGCGGCCGATGCGCCCGTCCAGGCCGATGCCGCGGGCCACGTCATGCACGTCGGCGCCGACCTTCTCGCAGAGATCGGCGATCTCGTTGATGAAGGTGATCTTGGTGGCCAGGAAGGCGTTGCCCGCGTACTTGGTCAGTTCCGCCGTCTCCAAGGTGGTGAAGAGGATAGGCGTCTCGATGAGGTAGAGCACCCGGTAGAGTTCACGCATGACCTCCTGCGCGCGCTCGGTCTCGGCGCCGATGATCACCCGGTCTGGGCGCATGAAGTCGTTGATCGCCGCGCCCTCGCGCAGGAACTCCGGGTTGGAGACCACGTCGAAGTCGGCCTGCGGGTTGGACTCGCGGATGATGCGCTCGACCTCGCGGCCGGTGCCCACCGGGACCGTCGACTTGTTGACCACGACGGTATAGCCCTTCAGCGCCGCGGCCACCTCGCGCACCGCGTCGTAGACGTAAGAGAGGTCGGCCTCGCCGCCGGTGCGCCCGGTCGGCGTGCCCACGGCGATGAAGACCGCCTCGGCCTCGCCCACGGCCTTGGCAAGTTCGGTGGTGAAGCTCAGGCGGCCGGCTTTCCTGTTGTTGGCCACCAGCACGTCGAGCCCTGGCTCGAAGATGGGGATCTCGCCCTTTTCCAGGCGCGCGATCTTGTCGGCGTCCTTGTCGATGCAGACGACCTCGGTACCGAATTCCGAGAAGCAGGCACCCGAGACAAGCCCGACGTAGCCGGTGCCGACCATTGCAATGCGCATAAAGCGTTCTCCAGCAGAACCTCAGCGGTGCCCTTGCGGACCGCCGCCATCTATCTATCAGATCACGGCGCCGTAGCGCCGGATAATGTCGCGGGCCGCCTCGCCCAGGTCCTCGCGCTCCAGGGCGTAGGCAAGGTTGGCTTCCAGGAAGCCGGCCTTGCTGCCGCAGTCGAAGCGCCTGCCCTCGAAGCGCAGGCCGTGGAACGGCACGCTGCCGATGGTGCGCGCCATGGCGTCGGTCAGCTGAATCTCGCCGCCGGCGCCCTTGTCCTGGCGGTCCAGTTCGTCGAAGACCTCGGGCTGCAGGATATAGCGCCCGATGATGGAGAGCGTCGAGGGCGCCTCCGCCGGGTCCGGCTTCTCGACCAGGCCCTTGGCCTTGGCCAGGCGGCCGTCCTCTTCGACCACGTCCAGGATTCCGTAGCGGTTGGTCTGCTCGCGCGGCACATCCTCCACGGCGACCAGGTTGCCGCCGACTTTCTCGTAGGCCTCGACAAGCTGCGCCAGGCAACCTTGCGGGTGCAGGACGAGGTCGTCGGGAAGAATCACGGCGAAGGGCTCGCGCCCCACAAGGTTGCGCGCGCACCACACGGCGTGCCCCAGGCCCAGGGCCTCCGGCTGGCGGGTATAGCTGATCTTGCCGGCGGCGGGCGTCATGGCGGTGGCCAGCTCCATCTCCGCCGTTTTGCCCCGGGCCTCCAGGGTCTTCATCAGCTCGAAGTGATAGTCGAAGTGGTCCTCGAGGGCCGCCTTGCCGCGGCTGGTGACAAAGATGATCTCCTCGATGCCCGCCTGGCGCGCTTCCTCGACGCCGTACTGGATCAACGGCTTGTCGACAACGGGAAGCATCTCCTTGGGAATGGACTTGGTGGCCGGCAGAAAGCGCGTGCCAAGGCCGCCGACGGGCAGGACCGCCTTGCGAATGGAGCCTGTCATCAAACTCAGTACCTCATGGTAACGGAATCAGGGGCGTCGGAATGGCAGGGGCCCGGGTGTATTGCCACAGCGGACCCCCGGGGGACAAGTGACACAAAAGGCCCCGCCTTGCGGCAAAACCGCGGCGGAAAGTTTGCATTTCAACGACGCAGGAGGAGATCCTTGGCCTGATTCAGCTTCGCCGCCAGATAGTTGGAGCCCCCGTGATCGGGATGCAGCTTCTGCATCAGGCGGCGGTGCGCCTCGCGGATCGCCTCGGGATCCGCGCCCTCCTCCAGGTCCAGGATCTCCAGGGCTTCCGCCCGCGTCATCGTGCCGGCGCCCGCCGGTCCGCGACCGCCCGTCTCCTGGCCGCCGCCCTGCGCCCGCCCCTCGCCTGCGTCATGGCGTCCCCCCGCCGCCGCGGCGTCGCGCCAGTCCGGTTGTGTACGGTCGAGGTAGGCCTCCAGCACCGAGGCCGACTGCTCATCGGCGATCTGGTACTCCTGCAGCAGGTCCAGGAGTTCCGGCAGGGAAAGCTGCGACAGCAGCTGGCCGCTGTAGCGTCCGTCCAGCACCTCGCCGTCCATGTCGCCGCTGTCGTGGTCCAGGCGCATGCGCAGAAAGCGGGTACGCACCTCCGACGACTGGCCGGCGCTGGGCCCCTGCGCCGCCTTGAAGCGGTCGAAGAAGCGGCGCAGCCAGAAGGCGATCGGCACCAGCAGCAGGATGAGCCCGAAGCGACCGCTGAGCAGAAGCAGCAGCGCCGCCCCCACGATCACGCCCAGCCCGCCCCATTTCAGGACGCCGGCGACCTTGCGCGGTTCGGCTTCGACGAACCAGCGGCCGAGAAACAGGAGGGCCAGGAGTAGAGCGATGCCGAGAACGAAATACTGCATCGTCGCTTATTTGACCTGGTGGGTGAGTTGCGGTACCAGGCCACCGGTTTTCTTGCTGTAGTCGGCCAGCGCCGGACGCCCGCCGGCGGCGAAGACGGCGACGGCGGAGAGCAGCTCACGCAGCTGCCGGGCGCTGGCGGAATCGAAGTTGCAGAAGGCCCCGCCGCTGAGCCGCGCCACCTGCTGGAAGGCGTTGCGGGAGACCGGGTCGTCGCCCTCGTGGAACATGAAGCAGGGCACACCGAGCAGGCCGAGCTCGCCGGCGAGGTGACCCAGGTGGTCGATGTTCTCCTCCATGGCGTCGCCGACGAAGACCAGCGCCGAGACCTTCTTCTCCCGGGTCTCCTTGATCGCGCGCTTCAGCACCTTGCCGATCTGCGTGCGCCCGGCCAGGCAGAAGACGCCGGTCATGAAACGCAGCAGCTCCCTGGAGTTGGCCACCCAGCGGCTGGCCCGGCACTCGCCGAAGCCGCGGTAGTAGATGAGTTGGACCTCCAGGCCGCCCAGGGCCTCGGTCTCCTTGAACATCTCGGCCTGCAGGTGGGAGGCCCGGTCCCAGGTCGGCTCCCGGCTGGCGGTGGCGTCCATGGCGAAGATCAGCCGCCCGCGCGCGCCGCCCGCCGCACCTGGGGCGGGCGCGGCCGCCACCTTGCGCAGGAAGGCCTCGACCTCCGAGGACGAGGTGTCTTGGGGGAGCTTCGGGTCCTTGGCCATCCGCCCTTTGAGCGCTGTTGTTGATCCTGCCGTCTAACGTAGTGTTTCGCTTCGGCAAATCCAACGCAAGGGGGCGTGGCCACGCGCCGGAAAGTCCCGGAAGCCGGCGGTTCAGGCCGGTTTCACCCAAACGGCGGTGTCGTGGAACACCGCGCCCCCCGCCGGCGGTCCGGGATCGGCGCTGATCAGCAGGTTGATGCCCCGGCCCTCCTCGAAGGCGCTGTTGGGCCAGATGCTCTCCACCACCACCACGTCGGGCTGCAGGCCGTCGAAGAGCTCGGCATGGATCACCAGCGAGCCCCGCTGGTTTCCCAGGCGCACCCTGTCGCCCTCGGTGATGCCCAGGCGCGCCGCGGCTTCGGGATGGAGCAGCAGCGTCGGGCGCTGCTCGCGCTTCAGCGAGCCCGGCGTCTCGGTGAAGGTGGTGTTGAGGAAAGTGCGCGCCGGGGCCGCCACCAGGCGGAAGGGCCGCTCGTCGTCCTGCTGGTCATAGCCGGGATTGTGGCCCGGCAGTTCCGGCATGGCCGCGAAGTCCCTGCCGTAGGACGCCCAGCCGGGCCTGAAGTGGAAACGCTTGTCGGCATGGCCGAAGCCGTCCAGGAAGTGCATCTCCTCGAAGGAGCGGGCGCAGTCGTGCCAATGCGCCTGGTGGACGGTCTCGGCATCCGGCAGGCCAGAGGCTGTCAGGGTCTCGTCGATGATTTCCCAGGTGCTCTTCGTGAAGCCGGGATGTTCGGCGCCCAGGCGTTCGGCCAGGGCGCAGATGACCTCGTGGTTGCTGCGCGTGCCCGGCAGCGGGTCGATCACCGCCTTGGTCACCTGCAAGTAGGTGTGGCCGCTGGCGACATAGATGTCGTCGTGCTCCAGGAAGGTGGTGGCCGGCAGTACGATGTCGGCCATGGCCGCGGTCTCGGTCATGAACTGCTCGTGCACGCAGGTGAAGAGATCCGGCCGGGCGAAGCCTTCGGCAACCTTGGCGCTTTCCGGGCAGACCACCATGGGGTTGGTGTTCTGGATGAACAGCGCCGTCACCGGCGGCCCCTCGCCCAGATCGCGCTTGTCGCCGGTCAGGATCGGCCCCATGCGCGACTGGTCGAGCAGGCGTGTCGACTTGTCACAGACGTCGAGGCCCTGGATCAGCGTTTCGTCCAGGCCGTAGATGTCCGACTGGCCCTGCATGGCGCCACCGCCGGGGTGCCGCCAGGCGCCGGTCACCGTCGGCAGGCAGGCCACGGCGTGCACCGAGGAAGCACCGTTGCGCGCGCGGGAAAAGCCGTAGCCGACGCGGATGTAGCTGCGCTGGGTGCTGCCGTAGAGCCGCGCGAAGGCAAGGATATCCTCTTCCTCGAGGCCGGTGATTTCCGCGGCCCAGGCCGGCGTGCAGTCCGCGAAGTGCGCTTCCAGCTCGCTATCCCAGTCGCTGTATTTCTCCATGTAGGCGCGGTCGGCGTAACCCTCGGCCAGCAACACGCAGATCACCGCGGCGGCCAGCGCCCCGTCGGTGCCGGGCTTCAGGGCCAGGTGCAGATCGGCCTGGGCCGCGGTGCCGGTGCGGTAGGGATCGACCACCACGAGCCTGGCGCCGCGGGCTTTGCGCGCCTTGGCGACGTGGGTCATCACGTTGACCTGGGTCGAGACCGGGTTGCCGCCCCAGACGACCACAAGGTCCGACTCCGCGATCTCCCGCGCGTCGGGGCCCATACGGACGCCGCAGGCGGCCTTCCAGCCGGTCGCCACCAGCTTGGTGCAGATGGTGGAGTACTGGCGCGAGTAGCGCTTGGCGTGGCGCAGGCGCTCGATGCCGTCGCGCTGCACCAGCCCCATGGTTCCGGCGTAGAAGTAGGGCCAGACGGTCTCGCTGCCGTGGCGCTGCTCGGCCTGAAGCAGCGCCTCGGCCACCGCGTCCAGGGCCTGGTCCCAGGAGATCTCCTCGAAGGCCTCACGGCCCAGGCCGCGCTCCCCGACCCGGCGCAGCGGCGCGGTCAGGCGGCCCGGGTGGTGCACGCGCTCCGCATAGCGCGCAACCTTGGCGCAGACCACCCCGTCGGTGTAGTCGTTGCCGCGCGCGCCGCGCACCTTGCCGATCCGGGTTTCGGAAAGCTTTTCCACTTCCAGCGCGCAGACACTGGGACAGTCGTGCGGACAGGTGGAATGGACGAAAACCGGCTGGGCGGCATGATCGAGAGGCATCGGGAAGAGGGTCCGTCAAGCAGGGAGCGGCTGCCCGATCCTACCGCCGCGCCCCGGCCGCTTCAATGCGCCTGCGTCAATCCACCGGATCGGCGGCGCAGTCCCCTCCTGAAAAAAAGGACAGATCGACGATCCGGTAGACCCCGGTATCCAGCACCACCGCGGCGGGCGGCAGGCTCGCCAGCAGGAAGTCGCCGTGCCGGCGGCTGTTCCAAAGACGCGCGATGCGAACGTCGAAGGGCGCGAAATACTCGGGCCGCCCGCCCGCCTCGGCGAAGTAGGTCGGCTCGACGACCAGGAAGTCGACGCCCCAGCGGCAGTGCAGGGCCCGCAACGGCGCCGGCTGCGTCGCCAGGTAAGCGTCGATCAGGGCGTTCATCCTGGCGCGCATTGTCAGGGTATAATCGTCGTAGACAGGGTAGTGCACCTTGCGGACCACGAAAGCCGGTCGTTTCGCCAGATAGGGGATGAGCTCCAGTTCGGCGACCGGCGTGGGCCAGTAGGCAAAGACGCTGTCGGCCGGCCGGGCGGCGGCGAAGGCCATGACCTGCTGGCCCGGCGTGCCCAGATGGTAGCGGTGCCCGGCCTTTTGGGCATTGAAGCTGTCGAAGGGCAGCACCAGCAGCGCCAGTCCGGCGAGAACGGCGGCCTCCGGCCGGCGCAGGACCCGCTCCAGGCGCCCGCAGAGGCACTGCAGGCCGACCACCGTCAGCAGCGGCAGGAAGGTGAACAGCGGATAGAGGACGAAGCGGTAGCTGTGGAAAGGCCGCAGCAGGTAGACCGCCAGTCCCAGCGCCACGCTACAGAGAAAAAAGCCGACGAGGGCGCGACGCGCCTGGCTTCCCCTGGGCAGCGCCAGCAGCCCGTAAGCTGCGACGCCGCCGCACAGCAGCATCACCGCCAGCGCGACCATCACCTCGGCGCCGCGGAACTGCCCCACGGCCTTGCCTGCGACGTAGGTCAGCGGATTGAAGACGCCGTAGAAGTGGCGACCTTCGGGCCCGTTCTCGGGATAGGTCTCCACCTGCTGCATCGGCGCCAGTGGCGCGCCGAAGTCCGCCGAGCCGCCCCCCAGGGCGCCGAAGACCAGCCAGAGCGACAGGGCGCCGGTCGCGGCAAGCAGCAGCAGGCTCACCAGCTTTTCCCGCTTGCCCCGGCTCAGGAAGCCGCGCACGACGAAGACCTGCCACGCCAGCAGCAGGCCCGCCAGCGGGGTCAGCGCCGGGTACAGCAGGCCGGAGAGCAGCGTCACTGCCACCAGGCCCGGCAAAGAGCCGTAGAGCATCGCCACCACCGCCCAAATGAGCAGCGGAAAGCCGAAAGCGTGCGGCACCGCCGAGGTGACCTGGTAGAGGTAGAGTGGCTGCGCGGCAACGAGGCCGACGACGCCCAGGGCGGTGATGCCGTTGCCGAGACGGCGCGCGGCCAGGCCCATGCCCAGCAGGAGCGTCAGCCAGCAGACCACGGAGAAGGCGCGGTGCAGGACCACGAGGTCGCCGCCCGCCCAGAGCCAGAGCCGCGTCACGCCCTCGTAGAGGTAGGGCTGGGGAAAGGCGGCCAGGAAGGACGCCTGGTAGTCGCCGGCGAAGAGCGCCGGATCGCTCCAGGGGTGGAAGCGGAAGAGCGCCCGCATTTCCTCGTGAAAATTGTCGGGATCGACGGCGAACCACAGCTGCGCGGCAACGATGGCGCAGACGTAGGTCGCGAAGGCGATCATGATGGGCCAGCCTCGGCTGACCGCGGCCGGCGCGAAGAGGCGCTCCGAGCTCATGCGCCGGGCTCCGAGGCTCCCTGCGGGGTTTCTTCCGGATCGTCCAGCAGATAGATCTCGAAGCCGCCGGCCGTCTCCAGCAGGCTGTAGCGCTCGTAGAGATCCGCCATCAGACGGCGCACCGGCGGCGTGTTGTAGATGTCATCGGGCCGGTAGAAGACGAGCCGCGGCGGATCCTTCTCCAGCGCGACCTCGACCGCGCGCAGATCGGCCCCGCTCTGCAGGCCGCGCGCCGCATTGAAGAAGCGCAGCGGGTTGCGCCGCTGGGCCAGGAAGTAGAGCTCCGGGCTGGCCGGCAGCGCCAGGATCGGATCCCCGGGCGCGCTGTGCTTGTCGATGAGGGACAGCAGCAGGCTGTAGAGCGCCGTTTCCTCCGCCGCGACGATCAGGTCGGCGCGCGGCAGGCCGGTCGGCGCCACCACGGTCTTGGTCTGGCCGGCGACGATGCCGTCCCAGCCGCGGGTCAGCGGCTGGCCGGCCTGGTAGGTCAGGCCGATCACGGCCAGTGTCAGGCAAAAGGCCGCCGGCACCAGGCTGCGGCGGCGCCCGGCCCGGGTGCTCAGATGCAACAGCGCCACCAGGCTCAGCGCCGCGCTGAAGAAGAGATAGAGCGGCTCCTGCGTATGCACCGAGACCAGGGCGAAGAAGCAGGCGACGATGGGCAGGGCCGCCAGTCCCGCAGCCTCGCCGCGCCACAGCGCGCGCAGCAGCAAGGCGCCGAGCGAAAGCGGCAGCAACGCCAGGGAGAACCAGAAGAAGCCGTTCAGCAGGGCCGCGCCGCCGCCCGCGCCCAGCATCTGCTCGACGCTGCGCAGTACCAGCGCTCCAAAGCCCGGCGTGGCGACCGGCCCGGAGAGCGCCACGGAGATAATGGAGGCCAGGGTGTCCCGCCACCAGTTCTCCAGCGTCCCTTCGACGAAGTGGTAGGCCAGCAGCGGGGCTGCGGCCAGCAGGCCGCCCAGGACCATGCGCCCCAGTTCCCGGCAGAAGCAGCGGTCGCCCAGCCGCGTGGTCATGAAGGTGAAGCCCAGCAGCAGCGCCGGGGCAGTGCCGAACAGCAGTGCCGCGACGATGTCGGTCATGGCGCGCAGGTAGAGCACCAGCCCCACCAGCATCAGCAGCGTCAGACCCCGCGCCAGCCGCGCCGGCGCATGGCCGGGGTGGCGCTGTTCCTGCAGCAACAGGAAGGTGAAGACGCCCATGGCGGCGAAGATGCCGCTGAGCGGCCGGAAGAGGAACAGCAGCACCAGCAGGAAGCCGGTCAGCTCCAGGGTGCCGCGCCGCTCGCCAGGCCGCGCCGAGAGCAGGGCGACGGTGAGGACGCAGAGGAACAGGGCGTACCACTGCGCCGTGGGATTGAGGAACTGCACTAAGGTAAGGCTGCCCATGGCCAGAGCGCCGGCGAAGGCAGGAAAGACGCCGCGTCCGGCCAGCAGCCAGAAGGCCAGGGCGCACTGGATCAGCGTCATTGCCGCCAGGGGATAGCGCAGGCTCAGCAGGTCGATGCCGAAGACCTTGAAGGCCAGGGCATTGGCGAAGCTCACGTAGCCCAGATGCAGGGCCTGCACCGTGCCGTTCAGCGATTCGCCGGCCAGCAGCCGCTCGGCGACGTGGGCGTAGCCGCCCTCGTCCGCCGCCGACCAGAAACGGTCGTGGAAGTGCAGCAGCACCGCGAAGGTGACCAGCATGACCACCGCGAAGACCACGCCCCTGGCCAGGCGCGCCACACCGGCGCCGCCCAGATGGGCGGTGGGGTGGACCAGGGCGGGGGCGGCGTCGACGCGGCTCATGGCGCCACCTGCGCCGGCGGCAGCCGGCGCCCTCCCTTGAGCCACAGCACGCAGCCCGGCAGCACCGCGACCAGCAGCGCCAGCCCGAAGAGCACGGAGATCGCCAGGGCAGGACCGGCGCCGATGCCGACGACACCGAGCATGATGACGCTGGCGCCCTCGCGCACGCCCCAACCGGCGAAGGACAGCGGAATGAAGGTGATGAGAATGATAGCGGGCACCACCGCCAGGGCCTCGCCCCAGGCGAGCTCCAAACCGAGGCCGCGCGCCAGGGCCAGCCCGGTCAGCACCGAGCAGACCTGGGCCGCGGTGGAGAGCAGCAGCAGAGTGAGCGACAGCGGCGGGCTCAGCAGCACCCGGCGGCCATCGGCCGCCAGCACGTCCGTCAGGCCGGTGAGGCGACCCAGGTGGGAGCCCAGCAGCGGCAGCGCTTCCAGGCGCCGGCGCAGGCCGACCGGCAGGCGGTCCAGCAGGCACAGCAGGGTGAGCCCGGCCAGCAGCCCCGGCAGGGCGGCGAGCAGCAGCCAGCGCAGGGCCGGCGGACCCAGGCTGTCGCCCAGCCAGACCACGCCGCCGGCGACCATCATGACCAGGGCCAGCAGGCCGGAGAGCCGCTCCAGCGTCACGCCCGAGAAGGCGTGCTTGAAGGGAACGCCCAGGCGCGTGACCTGCCAGATCCGCACGGCATCGCCGCCGACAGAGGTCGGCAGCACCTGGGTGAAGAAAGTGCCGATGAACATCAACTCGGTGGCGCGGGCCAGCGGCAGCGGCGTGCCCAGGGCCCGCAGGATCAGCCACCAGCGCAGCCCCGAGGCCAGGGTGACGCCCAGCATGCCCGCGACCGCCCCCAGCGCGGCCCAGAGCGGCAGGTCCAGCAGCAGCCCCGCGACCGACCGCAGGTCGACCGCGCGCGCCAGCAGGGCCAGCAGGCCCAGGGAGACCAGCAGCTTCACTGCCAGCGCCCCATAGCGCCCGAGCCGGGGGCCGCCCCCCTGGCGCGCAGCCACGGGGCTCCGGCCCGGCAGCGGCTGGTCAGCCGTTTCCGCCGTCGCAGGCATCTTGCACTCCCACATCAGCATCCTGGAGGCCATGATGCCTTTGAAGGAGTAAAGAAAACCTCAGCCTAAACAAATTATGAAGAATTGCGGAGAAAGCCTCGGAGGTCGGAAACGCGAGGAAACACCTAGGTGAGAAGCTCCAAGCTGCACACGAGGTTATCCCGCGCCGGCCTTTCAAAGCGCGCCGCGAAGTGCTCGGAGAAATAGAGCCTGTCCCGCCGCAGGAAGCCTTCCAGCACCTTTCGGCGCCCGGCACGGTAGGCCTTCTCCTCAACGAAAGCGTATTCCCGGCGGATGGCAGCCTCATAGGCTGCGAAGATCGGGCCAGGCGCCGCCAGGATCGATAGGTCCATATCCAGGAAAAGTGCGGCATCCGCTCGCTGAGTCTCGCTCAAATCGGGCGGCAGCCGGTGCCCCGCCGTCGCTTCGATGAGCCGCCGGGCGAAATCCAGGCTGTCCGGCGGCAACGCCTCCGCACCCTCACGCATCAGCAGCGCTGCGCTCCGGACCTCGTTGTCGTCCTGGCGCGGGTCGTAGACCGCGTCGCGATAGTAGATCGCCGCCTCGACCGCCGCCGGATCGTGGAGGCGGCCGCGCGTTTCGTGGAAGAGCCCGAGCAGCGCCTCGATATGCACCCAGGTGTGATAGTGGCGCTGCGGTTCGGCATAACGCCGCCGCAGATCGCCCATCAGGCGTAACGGAAGAAAATCGCTCATGGCGGCCTTTCGGACTAGCGCGCCTTCATCGCGGCCCAATCCTCGGGTCTGAGGTTCTCCATGAGGGAGAACTGTCCAGCGCCCTTCAGCCATTCGCCGCCGTCGATGGTGACCACCTCGCCGTTGATGTAGGCGGAGCCCTCGGCCAGCAGGAAGGCGGCCAGGTCGGCCAGCTCGCGGTGCTCGCCGACGCGGCCCAGCGGGATCTTGTTCATCCAGGCCCGGTTCATCGCCTCGTTGGGCACCAGGCGCGCCCAGGCGCCCTCGGTCGGGAAGGGCCCCGGCGCGATGGCGTTGAGGCGGATGCCCCGCCCGCCCCACTCCACCGCCAGGGAGCGGGTCATGGCCAGCACCCCCGCCTTGGCCATGGCCGAGGGCACCACGAAGGGCGAGCCGGTCTCGGCATAGGTGGCGACGATGGAGAGCACGTTACCCGGGTGCCCCTCGGCCAGCCAGCGCTTGCCGCAGGCCAGGGTCACATAGGCGGTGCCGTGCATGACAATGGCCAGCACGGCGTCCAGGGCGCGCGGCGAGAGGCTCTCGGTGCGGGCCAGAAAGTTGCCGGCGGCGTTGTTCACCAGGGCGTCCAGCGAGCCCTCGTCCCAGATGCGGTTGACCATGGCCTCGACCTGGGCCGGGTCGCGCAGGTCGCAGGGGATGGCGCGGGTGCGGTTCGGGAAGGCCTCGTCGAACTCCTCGCGGGTTTCCTCCAGAACGCCCTGGCGGCGCCCGCAGATCACCAGGCGCGCGCCCAGTTCCAGCACCCGCCGGCCCATGGCCTTGCCCAGGCCGGTGCCGCCGCCGGTGATAAGGATGCACTTGTCTTGCAGAAGATCGCTCTGGAACATAGGAAGGGGCCTCACGAAACGTAGGTCGACCGCAGTTTAGTACCCTCCCCGGCGCCCTTTGGCTATGGTGCGCCTCAATTCCGGAGCCGGTGATACAAGTATGCTGACCAAAGCGGCAAGTTACGAGGAGTTGGCGGCCCGGTTCCGCTGGCGGATCCCCGAGCACTACAACATCGGCGTCGACGCCTGCGACAAGTGGGCCCAAGACAGCAACGGGGGTGGCGACCGCCTGGCGCTGATCCACCTGCACGACGACGGCCGGGAGACCCGCTACAGCTTCAAGGACCTGAAGCGCCTCTCCAACCGCTGCGCCAACGTGCTGGAAACCCAGGGCGTGGAGGAAGGCGACAGGGTCGCCATCCTGCTGGCCCAGGGTCCGGAGACCGCCATCGCGCATCTCGCGACCTACAAGCTGGGCGCCATCGCGGTGCCGCTCTTCGCCCTCTTCGGCGAGGAAGCGCTGCAGTACCGCCTCGCCAACTCCGGCGCCAAGGTGGTGATCACCGACCAGGCGGGCCTCGCCAAGCTGGAAGCCATCCGCAACGAACTGCCGGCCCTAGAGACCATCATCTCCATCGATGGCCCAGGGGAAGGGGGAGAGGCCCTCGACTGGCACCGCCTGCTGGAACGCGCCTCCGACGGCTTCCTGCCGGTCGACACCCTGGCCAACGATCCCGCCCTCATCATCTATACCTCCGGCACCACCGGGCCGCCCAAGGGCGCGCTGCACGCCCACCGTGTGCTGCTGGGCCACCTGCCCGGCGTGGAGCTGCCGCAGAACTTCCTGCCGCAGCCGGGCGATCTCTTCTGGACCCCGGCGGACTGGGCCTGGATCGGCGGCCTCCTGGACGTGCTGCTGCCGGCCTGGCACCACGGCGTGCCGGTGCTGGCCCACCGCTTCGCCAAGTTCGATCCCGAGAAGGCCTTCAAGCTGCTGGCCGACTTCGGCGTGCGCAATTCCTTCCTGCCGCCCACGGCGCTGAAGATCATGCGCAGCGTGGAAAACCCCGCCGGGCGCTGGAACATGAAGCTGCGCTCCATCGGCAGCGGCGGCGAGACCCTGGGCGCCGAGATGCTGGAATGGTCGAAGGAGGCCTTCGGCGTCACCGTGAACGAGTTCTACGGCCAGACCGAGTGCAACCTGGTGGTCTCCAACTGCGCCGAGATCATGCCGGTCAAACCCGGCTCCATGGGCCGCCCCGTCCCGGGCCACCGCGTCGCGATCATTGACGACGCCGGTAACGAGGTTCCCACGGGCGAGGCCGGCACCATCGCCGTGCAGCGCCCCGACCCGGTGATGTTCCTGGAGTACTGGCAGAACCCGGAGGCCACGGCGGCCAAGTTCCGCGGCGACTGGCTGATGACCGGCGACATGGGCGCCATGGACGAGGACGGCTACCTGCGCTTCGTCGGGCGTGACGACGATGTCATCACCTCCGGCGGCTACCGCATCGGCCCGGGCGAGATCGAAGATTGTCTTCTCAAGCATCCCGCCGTCGCCCTGGCGGCGGCTGTAGGCGTGCCCGACCCGGTGCGCACCGAGCGGGTGAAGGCCTTCATCGTGCTGAAGGAAGGACGCAGCGGCGACGATGCGCTGGTGCGCGAGATCCAGGACTTCGTGAAGACCCGCCTCGCCGCCCACGAGTATCCGCGCGAGGTCGCCTTCGTCGACAGCCTGCCGATGACCGCCACCGGCAAGATCATCCGCAAGGCGCTGCGGGAAGAGTCCGGGCGAGAAACCTCGTCCGGCTAACCAGGAGGGAGTAACTTGCAGCATGCCGGTTTCGCCACCTACGCCTGAACAGAAGCAAGAGCAGGCTTCGCCGCTGCCCACGGCCATGCAACAGGACTGGCATACCTTGGATCAGGCAGCCGCTCTTGCGGCGCTGCAAAGTGCGCCGGGCGGCCTGGCGGAGGACGAAGCCGGCCGGCGCCTGGAGGCCTTCGGTCCTAACCGCCTGCCGCAAAAGCGGCCGCGCGGCGCCGTCATGCGTTTCCTGGTGCATTTCCACAATCTGTTGATCTATGTCCTGATCGCGGCCGGCATGCTGGCGGCGGCAATCGGCCACGGTACCGACGCCCTGGTGATCTTCGCCGTCGTTCTGGTCAATGCCGTGATCGGTTTCGTCCAGGAAGGCCGCGCCGAGAGGGCGCTGGAGGCGATCCGCGCCATGATCGACCCGAATGCCTCGGTCCTGCGTGGCGGCCGCCGGGTGACGGTCCGCGCCGACAGCCTGGTGCCCGGGGACGTCGTGCTGCTGGAGGCGGGCGACCGGGTCCCCGCCGATCTGCGCCTTATCCGGGCGCGCAACCTGCGCATCGACGAAGCAATCCTCACCGGTGAGTCAGTGCCCGTCGACAAGTCGACCGCGGCGGTGGATGCCCAGGCCTCCCTGGGCGACCGCTTCTCCATGGCATTTTCCGGGACATTCGTCACCGCCGGCCAGGGCAGCGGCGTGGCCGTCGCCACCGGGGCAGCCACCGAACTGGGTCGCATCAGCCGCATGATCGGCGCGGTCGAGCGCCTGACGACACCGCTGGTGCGCCAGATGGACCACTTCGCCAAGCAGGTCACCTTCGCAGTGCTCTCGATCTCGGTGCTGGTCTTCGGCTATGCCACCCTCGTACAGGCCTACGCGTTGGACGAGGCCTTCATGGCCGTGGTCGGCCTCGCCGTCGCGGCGATCCCGGAGGGCCTGCCTGCGGTGATGACCATCACCTTGGCCGTCGGCGTGCAGCGCATGGCCAGCCGCAATGCGATCATCCGGCGCCTGCCGGCCGTGGAGACTCTCGGCTCGGTCTCGATCATCTGCTCCGACAAGACCGGCACGCTGACCCGCAACGAGATGACGGCCGGCAAAGTCGTCACCGCGCTGGCCACCTTCGACGTCGAGGGCGCGGGCTACCAGCCGGAAGGCGTCTTCCGTGTCGCCGGCGGGCTCATCGATCCGCCCGCCTATCCGGTGTTGGAGGAGCTGAGCCTGGCCGGGCTGCTGTGCAACGACGCCCAACTGCGCCAGCTCGACGGCACCTGGATCGTCGACGGCGATCCGATGGAGGGAGCCCTGGTGTCGCTGGCGCTGAAGGCCAGGCACGATCCCGGCAGTGCCCGCGCGCGATTTTCGCGGCTGGACGAAATCCCCTTCGACTCCCGCCACCGCTACATGGCGACCCTGCACGCGCGGCAGGGCCGTCCGCCGGTGGCCTACGTCAAGGGCGCGCCGGAGCGCCTGGTGGACATGTGCACCGAAGAAGCCACGCCCGACGGCGACCGGCCGCTCGATGCGGCGCGCTGGCACCGCGAGATCGAGACCCTGGCGGCGGCCGGCCAGCGGGTCATCGCTCTGGCCCGGCACAGCCTTCCCGCGGGCAGCGAAACGATCGCCCCCGGCGACGTCGAAAGCGGCCTCTGTCTGCTCGGACTTGTCGGTCTGATCGATCCGCCGCGCCCGGAAGCCATTGCCGCTGTGGCGGAATGCCGGGCGGCGGGAATCCGGGTGAAGATGATCACCGGCGACCACGCCGCCACTGCCCGGACCATCGCCCTGCAGCTGGGTCTGGACGACGACCCCAAGGCGGTGACCGGCCACGATCTGGACAACGCCGACGGCGACGATTTCCACGCCCACGCCCGCGACGCCACGGTCTTCGCCCGCACCAGTCCGGAGCACAAGCTGCGTCTGGTCGAATCGCTTCAGGCCGACGGCTCGATCATCGCGATGACCGGCGACGGGGTGAATGACGCACCGGCGCTCAAGCGCGCAGACGTCGGCGTCGCCATGGGCGGCAAGGGCACTGAGGCGGCCAAGGAAGCCAGCGAAATGGTTCTGGCCGACGACAACTTCGCCTCCATCGTGGCGGCGGTGCGTGAGGGGCGCACCGTTTACGACAACCTCACGAAGGTGATCGCCTGGACGCTGCCGACCAACGGCGGCGAGGCCTTCACCATCGTCCTGGCGATCCTCCTCGGCCTCGCCCTGCCGGTAACTCCGGTGCAGATCCTCTGGATCAACATGATCACCGCCGTCGCCCTCGGACTCACGCTGGCCTTTGAGCCGACTGAGGCCAATGCCATGCGCCGTCCGGCGCGGCCGGCCGGCCAGCGCCTGCTGTCGGGACGGCTGCTGTGGCGTATCGCCTTCGTCTCGGCGCTTATGGTCGCCGGCACCTTCGGCGTCTACTTATGGGCGACCGGGCGCGGCCTGTCGCCGGAGACGGCACGGACCATGGTCGTGAATGCCCTCGTGGTCATGGAGATCTTTTATCTCTTCAGCGTGCGCTACGTGCACGGCACCTCGCTGACCTGGCGGGGCCTGCTCGGCACGCGTGCCGTGCTGATCGGCGTCGCTACGGTGGTGGTCGCTCAGGTCGCCTTCACCTACCTGCCGCCGATGCAGGCGCTGTTCGGCAGTGAGGCGCTGTCCCTCGACCAGTGCCTGCCGATCTTCGCCGTGGGCGTGGCGCTCTTGCTGATCGTCGAACTGGAAAAGCGCGTGGCGGCCTGGCTCCGGCCCGGACGCAGCGCCTAGCGGTTCGGCCGCGTGGTGAAGGAAGGCCGCCAGGGCGATGACGCGCTGGTGCGCGAGATTCAGGACTACGTGAAGACACGCCTTACCGCCCACGAATACCCGCGCGAGGTCGCCTTCGTCGACAGCCTGCCGATGACCGCCACCGGCAAGATCATCCGCAGGGCCCTGCGGGAGCAAAATGCCGGCGCAACCGCGAAGGCATGATGAAGCGCGGGGTAGCTTGCCAAGCCGTGGCTGCCCCTTCTATAAAGGCCGAGCGCCCGCAGCAGCGGGCAGTTTGGCAATAAGGGCAATCGACAGGTCATGGACCACGCGGAAAAGACCTTCCTGTTTCTAGCCTCCCCTCCTCCCCCTCCGGGCAATTGAACTTTCCGGCAGGGCAGGTTTCACCTGCCGCCGGGATCGTTTGCCGAGGGAGAAGTTTCGGGAGTGCCCACCGCACAGGCTTCCTGTCGCGTGTTGCCTACGCGCCTGACGTAATGCGGCCACGCCCCCCTTTCCCTCATCACCAGTAATACGCAACCGCGCAAGACCGTCTGTGTCGGCATGGCGCCGTTGCAGGGCCGTGTTCGGCCCGCTGCATGGGGTATCTGGCCATGTCCAGTCTCAAGCTTCTTTTCGTTATCGGCGTTGCCGCTTCCCTGCTAATGGTCGGCGTCGGCATGATCGTACCGCTGCTGCCGCAGCGCGTGATGCTTCTCTCCGGATCTCTGCAAAGCGCGGGCTTCATCGCGTCATCCTTCGCCATCTCCTATGTTCTGATTCAGCTTCCCCTCGGAAGGTTCGCCGATCGTTTGGGCGTGAAGCCTTTCCTGTTGCTGGGCTACGGCCTCTGCGCCCTTTCCGGCGTTCTGTTCTTCTACGCCGCTTCACCGAAGGCACTCTACCTCGGCCGCTTCATCCAGGGCTTGGGGGAAGCACCCATCTGGGCCTTGGGACCGGCCCTGCTGTCGCTCGCCTATCCGCAGGCGAAAGGCCGGGTCATCGGCCTCTACAACGCGGCGATCCACACCGGGCTGGCGGCCGGCCCTCTGCTTGGAATCCTGTTGTTCCCAAGGGGCGAAGGACAGCTGCCCTTTCTCGTCTTCGCTGCCTTGTGCGGCCTGGGCGGCGTCACGGTGCTGCTGCTGCCGCGCCGCCCCACACCAAAGGAGCAGATCGTCGGCAAGCCCGCGAGCCTGGGAGAAACCCTCGCCCTGCTAAGGCTGCGCGGCCCGCTGACCGCGCTGTCCGGCATCTTTCTCTACGGCGCCGGCTACGGCATCTTCATCAGCGTGCTACCGGCCTCGCTGGTTCACGCAAAAGGCTTCAGCGCCTCTTCGACAGCCGTCGTTTTCGCCCTGTTCTACGGGGCGATAAGCCTCTCGCAGATCGTCGCCGGACCACTGTCGGACAGGCAAGGGCGGCATCCCTACATGGTGGCCGGCTTGGTTCTGGCGGCAGCCGGCTTCGCCAGCTTCACTCCGCTACCCCAGCCCTGGACCTTCGGCGCCCTGACACTGGCCAGCCTGGGCCTCGGCATCTTCTGCGTCGCCTCCATGGCCTACCTGAACGACTGCGTACCCGCGGCACTGAAAGGCACGATCTCCGGCAGTTACTACCTGTCGTGGGGGCTGGGGTATTTTGTCGGCCCTGTCGCTGTCGGGTACTTGGCGGAAGCGAGCGGCGCCCTGGCCGCCTACGCCCTGCTAGCCGGCGCCTTCGCGCTGCAGGCCCTCGCCTTGCACCGTAGCCGGGAGGCCCCGGCAAAGCCCGGCTAGCGGGCGTGCCTAGCGGTTCGGGCGCGTGGTGAGGATGGCCTGGGCGTCGGCGCGCGGCGACTTGGAGGTGATCAGCACCACCTCGTAGAGGATGCGCCCCGAGCTGGAACGGTAGGTTTCCTCGCGCTGGTCGATGCTGCGGATGTACTCGCGGCGGTCACCGATCTTGTCGAGCGGCAGGCCCTTGCGGCGCACGTATTCAGAAAACACCAGCGAGACCTGGTCGGCGCTGGCCTGCTGCGCGATCACGCTGCAGGTGTCGTCGGCGAAGAGCACCAGGGCGAAGAGGCCGGCGTCGTTCTCCGCCGACCAGACCTCGCCGCGCTTGCCCTCAAGGAAGGCCTGCGCCTGCTGCTGCGGAAACTGCCGCAGCTGCGGCGTGGCCTTGATCCAGTCGCGCAGGTCGCGCGTGTCCTCAACATGTTTCAGGCAGGATTGCACGAAGAGCCCCACCACCTCGCGCGCCTGGTCCGCCGCCCGGACTGGTTGGGCCGTCAGGGCCAGCAGCAGGCCCAGCATTGTTCCCGCTCTCGCGATCGTGATCCGCATGATTGGCTGCCGTCTTCTCCAAGGTTTTGCAAGGCCGCGACCCTAGCAGGTCGGGCCGGCAGGGGCGACCCCCCTCGCCCACCCTTGCCCGCCCTCGCCCCTGGGGGCTGGACCGGCGCCGCGTTGCGCGCTAGTCACTGAACAAAGGAAGCCCGGAACGCTTCCGGCAATCAATCTCGGAGGATCCGCAGGCCGCCATGAGCAAAGTGATCGACTACTACCTGACCCTGATTTCGCCCTGGACCTACCTGGGCAGCCAGCGACTCGCCGAGATCGCCGCGCGCCACGGCGCCGAGGTCCGCGTGACGCCGGTGAACTTCGGCGAAGTCTTCCCGCGCACCGGCGGCCTGCCGCTGGCCAAGCGCGCGCCCGAACGCCAGGCCTACCGCATGATGGAGCTGAAGCGCTGGCGCAAGCACCTGGACATCCCGATCAATCTGGAGCCCAAGTTCTTCCCGGCCAACGACCGCCTGGCCGCCTGCATGGTCCTGGCCGCCGCGGAGACCGGCGGCAAGCCGCTGGAGCTGGCCCAGGCCTTCGGCAAAGCCGTCTGGGAGCAGGAGCGCGACATCGCCGACGAAGACACCTGCAAGGCCATCGCCCAGGAGACCGGCCACGACGCCGAGGCCCTGCTGGCCAAGGCCCAGGAAGAAGCCACGCAGAAACGCTACGACAAGCAGACCGAGGACGCCATCGCCCGCGGCGTCTTCGGCGCGCCGAGCTATGTCTACAAGGACGAGATCTTCTGGGGCCAGGACCGCCTGGACTTCCTCGACCGGGCGCTCAGCGAGGGCTGACGGCTTAACGGCAAGCAGCTTCACGTTGACAGAGTGTCACCCCCACCCTAGCCCTCCCCCATCGAAGGGGGAGGGAATGTTTTTATGAGCTGTGCTCCGCTGCCTTCCCCTCCCCCCTTGTGGGGGAGGGCTAGGGTGGGGGGTAAATCGCAGACCCTTTGGCGGCAAAAAGAAAAAGGGGCCCCGGAGGGCCCCTTTTTGCGAGCTTCCGACCCCCGCGGCCTTTAGGCCACGAGATTGAGGCTTTCCGCCTCCTCCTGAGCCGTTGCATCGTTTTCCAGCGAGGTGATCTTGAGCTGCGCGTCGAGCAGCAGCTTGGTGATCGACTCACCCTTGTCGTTCTTGTAGGTGCTGACCGCGTAGATGGTCAGGCGGGTCTGCAGGTCGACCGCGTCTTCGGCCAGCTGCCTGCGCACCTCGGCCAGGGTCTGCTCCAGCTCGCCGGCGGGGACTTCGGTCTCCTCGCCCTCAGCCGGCGCCGTTTCCTCGCCCTCGGCGGGCAGGGTTTCGACGGCGTCGCCGGCCTCGGCATCAGGCGTCTCGACCGGCTGCGCGGCGCCGTCCAGGATCTTCTGGGCCAGTTCCTGCGGGGTGGCGAGATCGTCGGGATCGATAACCAGCAGCGGCACCTGGCCCCCAGCACTTCCGGCACCTTCGACGCCGGTCGCCTGGATCTGCTGCTCGAAGCTGAGCTTGGCGACGGAGACGGAAACCTCGCCGGTGTCCCGGTTGACCTCGATCTCCAGCGACTGGGCGACCAGCGAGGTGGACTGGCTGACGTTGCCGCCGGAAATGGTGGTCACCTGGCTGAAAGCGGCGAAGGACAGCTCGGCGGTGAAGTTCACCCCGTCCTTCAGGGCGTCGAGCACCGGCTCGACGAAGGCCTTTGTGAAGTTCTCCACGGCGGCGCTGTCGAAGCCGAAGGCCTTCAGCGCCTTGCCGAGGTCATGGCGCAGGGCCTCCAGCGCCTTGCGCAGGAAGCCGCCGGCCTGGCCCAGCGCGGACTTGCCCTCGGTCTCGGCGACGGCGTCGCCGCTGCCCTCCGCGTCCTCGGCGGTGTTCTCCGCCGCCTGGGCCTCCGGCGACAGCCGCAGGCTGTCGCGGCCGTGATGGCCGCGGCCAACGTTCTGATGGTCCACGTGCTGGCGCTGGCCCTGCCCGCGCCCGGCCTGCTCGGCCGCCGCGGCGCCTTCGCCACGATTGAAGATCCCGGGGAAGAAGCCGGGAAGGTCTTGCAGTGAGGGAAGCATGGTGTCCTCCTCCTGAGGCGGCGCGCCGGGGCCCTTACCCGGGGCCGGACCGGAAGGGCTTTCCTGCCCTCCGCTGCGCTCGATGACGCCAAATGGGTGATCCAAATTATCTTGGATTTTATGCAATCGAAGGTGAAGGAATCCTTAGCCCGAGACGGGATTCCTGTGACCTGCCTGGGGCATTCCCGGCCGCCGGGATGCCAGGAATCCCACCCCTTCCGGCAGGTCCCGGCGATAGACAACCCCAGGCTGCCGGAGGACCGCCCGACTCTCGCAAGGCGCCCGAGACCCCGGAAAACCGCGATCACGGAAATTGATCGGCCTTCGCGGGGGCCCTAAGATAGCCGGCACCGCGGCCGCCTGAGCCGCGGACAAGGGGAAAATCCCACCGCCCCGGCAGCTTGGCCGGGGCCAGTTTTTTTGTGTACAGGGATCGGCGATCGGGGGACCAACGAGACCATGAGCCAGGAAGAGACGCGGGCCGGCGGCGCCAGCCCGGGCTTGGGCGCCCTCTATCTCGAGCGGCAGGGCCTGAAACGCTTCGCCGGAGCCAAGGGCGGCCCCGGAACGCCGCGCCGCCGGGCGGCGGCTCCAGGCGCATCACCGGATCGTTGAACCAGGCGGGACCCTGCCCGCCAATCCGATAATCGCTTTCGTCCATCTCGACCGCCCCGCCGAACCACTCTAACCTTGCGGCCCCTATGACCTTCCGGCCCTGGCGGCCCCGGCGACGGCCCGAAAGACAGGCGAGCGAACAGGAAGAAGACAGTGCGAAACCTTCTGAAAACCTACGTCACCGTCGTCGACGAATTTAACCGCGTCATCGGCCGGATCACCATGCTCATGATCTTCGCCATGATGGGCGTGCTGCTGTGGTCCTCCGTCAACAAGGCGCTGACCGGCATCCTCTTCGCCCCTTCGTGGTGGCCGAACGAGATGTCGGAGTTCCTGATGGTCGCCTACTTCCTGCTGGGCGGCGCCTATTCCATGCAGCTCGGCGACCACGTGCGCATGGACCTGCTGTACGGCACCTGGAAGGACAGCACCAAGGCCATGATGGACGTGGTCACCATCTGCTTCCTGATCTTCTACCTCGTCCTGCTGCTCTATGGCGGCATCTCCAGCACCCAGTACGCGCTGCAATACAACGAGGTCAGCCCCTCGCTGTGGCGCCCCAAGATGGCGCCCATCAAGATCATCATGTGCGTGGGCATCTTCCTCATGCTGCTGCAGGCCACCTCCACCCTGATCAAGGACATCGCCCGCATGAAGGGGGAGCATTGGGGCCGGCCCGAAACCCCGAGCAGCGACGCCGTGAACCTGAACGGCAACGGCGACGGTAACGGCAAGGGGGAGCAGCGCGCATGAGCTACGAACTCATTGCCATCCTGATGTTCGCGTCGATGATGCTGATGCTCTTGACGGGACAGCGGGTCTTCGGCGCCATCGGCTTCGTCGCCGTGGTCGCCGCCCTCGCCCTCTGGGGCACCGGCGGCTCGGAGCTGGCCTTCGCCTCCGCCATGAAGCTGATGAAGTGGTATCCGCTGCTGACGCTGCCGCTGTTCATCTACATGGGCTACATGCTCTCGGAGTCCGGCATCGCGAGCGACCTCTACCGCATGTTCCACGTCTGGTTCGGCGGTTTGAGAGGTGGCCTGGCGGTCGGCACCATCGGCCTGATGGTGGCGATCTCCGCCATGAACGGCCTCTCCGTCGCCGGCATGGCGATCGGCGCCTCCATCGCCCTGCCGGAACTGCTGCGCCGCGGCTACGACAAGATCATGGTGACCGGCGTGATCCAGGCCGGCTCGTCACTGGGCATCCTGGTGCCGCCCAGCGTGGTGCTGGTGCTCTACGGCATGATCGCGCGCCAGCCGGTGGGCCAGCTGTGGCTGGCGGGCGTCTTCCCCGGCCTGATGATGGCCGGCCTCTTCATCGTCTACATCGTCATCCGCTGCTGGTTCCAGCCGCAGCTCGGCCCGGTGCTGCCGAAGGAGGACCGCGACCTGCCCTGGCCCGAGAAGCTGGCGTTGCTGCGCTCCGGCCTGCTGCCGCTGTTCATCTTCTTCTCCATGACCGGCCTCTTCCTGCTGGGCTACACCAACCTGACCGAAAGCTCCGCGGTCGGCGCCCTGGCCGCCACCCTGGCCGCGATCTACAAGCGCCGGCTGACCGTGAAGGTGATGGAGGAGACCCTGCGCAAGACGCTGGGCATCACCTGCATGTTCATGTGGATCATCCTCGCCGCGCTCTGCTTCGGCGCCGTCTTCGACGGCCTGGGCGCGGTGAAGGCCATCGAGGGCTTCTTCATCGACCGCCTGGGCCTGACGCCCTGGGAGATCCTCATCATCATGCAGCTCTCCTACCTGCTGATGGGCACCTTCCTGGACGACACCGCCATGCTGGTCATCGTGGCGCCGCTCTACATCCCGCTGGTCAAGCTGCTGGGCTTCGACCTCATCTGGTACGGCGTGCTCTACACCATCACCTGCCAGATCGCCTACATGACGCCGCCCTTCGGCTACAACCTCTTCCTCATGCGCGCCATGGCGCCCAAGGAGGTGACGCTGACCGACATCTACCGCTCGATTATTCCCTTCGTAGCGGTGATGATCTTCGGGCTGATCATCATCATGGCCTTCCCGCAGATCGCCCTCTGGCTGCCGCATATCTACAGGCTGCAGGGGTAGGGGCCGCGGACGGATTGTTAAGCCTGCCCTGAAACCTTGCGTTGTCGCCCCTCCCCGGCTCGCCAGCAGGGCGATACCGGGGAGCGGGAGCCGCTTCCCAATGCCGCCGGCGCAACCCAGCTACCCGGGCCGGCGGCGCTGAGTCCCATTGACCGGCCCCCGGTTTTTTGCCTCACTGCGGCCTTCGTTTTTCCTTTCCCGGCCTCCGGTTCAGGCGGCCGATCACCTACCGAGGTCTACCGCCCATGCCGTCCGACACCGCTCTCGACAATCCCCAGAACCTGAAGGGCAACTGGAACTATCCGACCCAGATGATCTTCGGCCCCGGCCGCATCAAGAACCTGGGCCAGGCCTGCAAGACCCTCGGCATGACGCGGCCCCTGCTGGTCACCGACCCGGGTCTGGCCGGCCTGCCCATGGTGAAGGAGGCCATCGCCGCCAACGAGGCCGAGGGCCTGCCCACCGGCCTGTTCGACGCGGTGAAGCCCAACCCGGTGGGCCACAACGTCGAGGAAGGCGTGAAGGCCTACAAGGACGGCGGCCACGACGGCGTCATCGCCTTCGGCGGCGGCTCCGGCCTGGACTGCGCCAAGGCGGTCGCCCTGATGGTCGGCCAGAGCCGCCCGCTGTGGGACTTCGAGGACAAGGGCGACAACTGGAAGCGCGTCGACCCTGACGGCGTCGCCCCCATCGTCGCCGTGCCGACCACCGCCGGCACCGGCTCGGAGGTCGGCCGCGCCTCGGTCATCGTCGACGAGGCGAGCCACACCAAGAAGATCATCTTCCACCCGAAGATGCTGCCGAGCACCGTGATCTCAGATCCCGAACTGACCGTCGGCCTGCCGCCGAACATCACCGCGGCCACCGGCATGGACGCCCTGGCCCACTGCATCGAGGCCTACTGCGCGCCGGGCTACCACCCGATGGCCGAGGGCATCGCCGTGGAGGGCATCCGCCTGGTGAAGGAATGGCTGCCGGCGGCGGTGCACGACGGCAAGAACCTGGCCGCCCGCGCCCACATGCTGGCCGCCGCCTCCATGGGCGCCACCGCCTTCCAGAAGGGCCTGGGCGCCATCCACTCCCTGAGCCACCCGGTGGGCGCGCTCTACGACACCCATCACGGCCTGACCAACGCCGTCTTCATGCCTTACGTGCTGGCCTTCAACCGCCCGGCCATCGAGGACAAGATGGGCCGCCTGGCCGCCTTCCTGGGCCTCGAGAACGCCTCCTTCACCGGCTTCCAGGACTGGGTGCTGGCGCTGCGCGCGGAGCTGAAGATTCCGGAGAAGCTGGACGGCCTGGGCGTCGGCGACGAGCGCATCGACGAGATCGCCGAGGCCGCCGCCGAGGACCCCACGGCGCCGACCAACCCCGTTCCGGCGGGCGCGGCGGAGATGCGCCGGATGTTCGAGATGGCCCTGGAGGGGCGGCTCTGAGATCCCTTTCGGCACCGCCGATCCCGATTCCGCAGAGCACAAAAAATCTGACGCTTTTGCGCCGGTAATAATCTTACTTCAGACGACGAGAGGGCGCCTGTTCCGATATGGAGCAGGCGCTCTTCGTTTATTGATCCGTCTATTTTATCAAGAGTGTCAGCTTCTTATTGAATACTTAAGCATAAGCGCCAAGGCTTATAGGCAACGAAGAACTTGCTGCGACCGCAAAGCACCGGAACAAGCATCGGGGCAAGCATCGGGAACGGGGCACAACATGAAGAGGTTCTCATGTCTGTTTTCGAGCATTACGAGTTCGACGCCCATGAGCAGGTGGTCTTCTGCCACGACCCCGCCAGCGGCCTGAAAGCCATTATCGCCATTCACAACACCAACCGCGGCCCCGCGCTGGGCGGCTGCCGGATGTGGCCCTACGCCAGCGACGAGGACGCGCTGACCGACGCGCTGCGCCTGTCGCGCGGCATGACCTACAAGTCGGCCCTGGCCGGCCTCGACTACGGCGGCGGCAAGTCGGTCATCATCGGCGATCCCCGCGCCGACAAGTCGGAGGCCCTGTTCCGCGCCATGGGCCGCTTCGTCGACACGCTCGGCGGGCGCTACAGCGTCGCCGAGGACGTCGGCATCTCCGTGCCCGACGTGGAGATCATGGCCGAGGAAACCCGTCACGTCGCCGGCATTGCCGCCGGCGGCGTCGGCGACCCCTCGCCCGCCACCGCCTACGGCGTCTTTATGGGCATCAAGGCCGCGGCCAGGCATCGCCTGGGCGTCGACAGCCTGAGCGGCCTGCGCATCGCCGTGCAGGGCGTCGGCCACGTCGGCTACTATCTCTGCCGCCATCTGGCCGCCGAAGGCGCCGAGTTGCTGGTCGCCGACATCGCGCAGGACTCCCTGGACCGGGTGGTGCGGGAGTTCGGCGCCCAGGTGGTGGCGCCCGAGGCCATCGCCACGGCGGCGGTCGACATCTACGCGCCCTGCGCCCTGGGCGCGACCATCAACGACGAGACCCTGCCGCAACTGCAGGCCAAGATCGTCGCCGGCTCGGCCAACAACCAGCTGGCCGAGGCCCGCCACGGCGAGGCGCTGCGCCGGCGCGGCATCCTCTATGCCCCCGACTACGTGATCAACGCCGGCGGCGTCATCGTCATCAGCCACGAGGGTCCCGACTACAACGAGGCCAAGGCCTTCGCCCACGTGGCGCAGATCCACGACACCCTGCTGGAGATCTTCCGCCGTGCCGACGCCCAGAAGGTCGCGACCTCTGAGGCCGCCGACCGCCTGGCCGAGGAGCGCTTCCGCGGTGCCGCGGCAAAGGCGACCAAAGCGGCTTAAGACCGGCCGAAAGAACACCCCCTCACCTGACCCTTCTCTGGTTGCCAGAAGAGCATGCTATATGTTCGGTTCGCTTCGTGCCCTACATTCTCGCATGTAAAGAGCGGTGCAGCGGTCTAGGATCCGACTCGATTGGCTATCGGGGGGTAATATGAGAATGCGCCGCGCAAGCGCAAAAATCTTTGTCATTCTGGCACTGATGATACAGGTGGTAGTGGGAACTACTGCGGCAGTGCATGCGACTGCAGTCGTGTCTGACCCTGATCGTGTTGTCGAAGTTACAATCGCTGAGAACACCCGCGAGACGTTCCTGCGAGAAATCGAGATTTTCGCCGACGCGCTTGCCTTCTCCGTCAATTTCTCTCCAGCGCCATCGGACCCAGATCAGCCCTTTCCTCTCTTGTGGCGCAATGACTGCATTATTTACGTACAACCGATGCCGTACGATGGTGCTCACCGTTTGATGTATCGTGTTTCATTCTACTCGAGGGGCTTCGAACCCGTGTCGCAGAGGGCCCTGGATCAATTAGTCCAGGAACTTGGTAGCGCAGTCGGAAAGGTAGAAAGAGCAGTGTTTGATATCTCAAGATAGGCCTAAAGATCGGAATGCCGTCTTTAGGTTTCGCCATGAAACTGCGCGCGCCGGACTACCAGGACCTCACGTAAAGAAACCCGTCCTCGGTTTCCGATTCTTCATAGCCCATCACTTGAATGCGCTTGTCTTTGTCGGCGCGCCGGAGAAAACCGTCGAGGAGTTCGGCTTGACCGAACAAAGAGCCGGCTTCCACGAATAACGCCTCCGCGGAGCCTGCGACCTTGATAGCGGCGTCGTGCAGCAGGCTGAGAACGAGAAGAACCTCTCTGTCATCCTCACTGCGCGCGGCAATCAGCAGGGCCGCCAGTCCGGTTTTCAGAGGACCAGGGTCGTGCTTCCTAACCGCGAGCGAGGCCATCCTTTCCGCGAAGAGCTTCAGCCCGCGGGCATGATCGCCCGCTATGCCTTCGGCAACGAGGGCGCGGTCGGCGTCATCACAGGACGGGAGACGGGCAAGAGCTTCGCCGATCGCAGTGTCTAGGTCGGACGGGATGGATTGCCTGGAATAGGCCGAGCCCGCTGCCCGCTCCAGCAAAGCCGACAACGCGGCAAGCATACCTTCGGCAGACGTCAATGCCTTGTCCCCCTCCGAGGCCATGCGAACGAAACCAGGGCCGCCTTGCCCGGCACAGCCCGCACTATAGCAGGCTGAATCCTCTCCCCCGGCCCATCGGCGCCCCTTGTGTCACGCCTTCCGGGCCTGACGTCCCCGGGCGGAAGGGGCTTCCGGAAGTTTCTTGACATTCATTGAGGAATATTTCATTGAATATATCCTCAACTGAATGAGGCGCCCCATGGCCCGCCGGAAATACAGGATGGACAAGCGCGCCGGCGCCGCGGAAGAGACGCGGCGCCGCATCGTCGAAGCCTGTTTCGATCTGCACTGCCAAAAGGGCATCGCCGACACCACCATGACGGAAATCGCCGGGCAGGCGGGGGTCAGCGTCGGGACGGTTTATCACCACTTTCCGCGCTACGAGGACGCCATCACCGCCTGCGGCGCCCATGCCGCCGCCAAGGTGCCCCCGCCCGGCCCCGGCGTCTTCGACGGGCTCGATAGTCTGGAAGACCGGCTCAAGGCACTGGCCGCCGCCGTCTTCGGTTATTTCGGGCGGCTGAAGGTCTTCGACCTGATCCGCGCCGACCGCCACCGCTACGAGGTGGTGCAGGGCTTCGTCGATCAGGAGGCGGCCGGCCGCCTGGCCCTGGCGCGCGCTGCCCTCGCTCCCTTCGGCGCCGGCGACCGCGACATCCACCTGACCGCCGCCCTGCTCGACGTCTCCGTTCACGATGAACTGTGCCGCGCCGGCTTCACCACGGCCGAGGCCGCCCAAGACGTTGCCGCCACCCTATACGCCCGCTTGAAGGAAAGGCTTGCCGCCGCGCCGCGGCGCCGCCCCTGAGAGCCCATCAGAGGAACCACAGCGACATGGAAACCAGGATCGACGAAATCGCCGAGGGCATCTTTCGCCTCTCCACCTACGTGCCGGAGGTGGCGCCGCCCGCCGGCTTCACCTTCTGCCAGTTTCTGATCAAGGCTGAGCAGCCCTTCCTGTTCCACTGCGGGCCGCGGGGAATGTTCCCTGCCGTCAGCAAAGCGCTCGCTGGCATCATCCCCGTGGACAGTTTGCGCTGGATCAGCTTCGGCCATGTCGAGGCCGACGAGTGCGGGGCGATGAACGATTGGCTCGCCGCCGCGCCCCGGGCGCAGGTGGTGCACGGCATGACCGGCTGCATGGTCTCCCTCAACGATCTTGCCGACCGCGCGCCGCGCGCGCTCTCGAACGGCGAGGTTCTGGACCTGGGCGGCAAGCGCATGCGCTACATCGACACGCCGCATGTTCCGCACGGCTGGGACGCCGGCCTGTTCTACGAAGAGACGACGGGAACCCTGTTCTGCGGCGATCTCTTCACCCACGTCGGGGCCGGGCCCGCCGTTACCGAAGACGACATCCTGGAACCGGCAAGGGCGGCCGAGGAGATGTTCCACGCCACGAGCCTCACCGCCGTCACCGCACCGACGATCCGTGAGCTGGCGAAGCTGCAGCCGCGCACCCTCGCCCTGATGCACGGCGCCTCCTTCCGAGGCGACGGCCAGGCGATGCTGAACGGCCTGGCGGACTTTTATGCGGAGAAGCTGCGCGCCGCCTAGCGGGCGAAGCCTCGAAGGCCGATAACCCGAAGAGTTGCGGGGCGGTCCCGCGTACATCAGCGCCCGTCCCCTCTCTTCCCCGCCCCCTGCGAAGTCAGTTCCAACAGCTCCACGACGAATCCCCAAGGTGAATTGCCCGGGGCGACAATGCGCGCGCCGCGTGCTACCCTCAAACCACGAATATCCGGGCAAACATACAATTGTAGTGCTTCACCGCCCTCTGGGGCTGCGTCGGGGCACCTTGGAAAGGGTACGGCACGACATCGGGTCGGCCGCGCCTAGAACGAAGCAGGTAGCTCAGAACGCAAGGGGGATTGCGTTATGGGAAAGCACCACTCCGGGGGACACTTTCACTTCTTTCACTGGCCGAAATTTACGATCGACCTCAATGACGCGGGAATCCGCGCCTGGGAGAAGGCCTCCTGGCGCTTCTTCGAGCCGGGGGATCCCTATTTCGAGGCGGCCGCCGAGCTGATCTACGACCCGCCGGGCCACGACCTCGATCCCGCGGCCGCGGACTACATCTACTTCGCGCCCCCCTACCGGGCGGAAATCGACGGCTGGAGCGAGGACGGCGGCACGCCGGTCAACGGCTTCATCGTCGGCGGCCACGGCAAGGACACCATCAACGGCGGCGACGGCGAAGACACTCTGCTGGGCGGCAACGGACGCGACGAGTTGAACGGCGGCGAGGGCGACGACCTGCTCATCGGCGGCCTGGGCAAGGACAAGCTGCACGGCGGCGAAGGCAACGACACCCTGGACGGCGGCCTGGGCAAGGACCTGCTGGACGGCGGCGACGGCGAGGACACGGCGCTCTACCTCGGCAACTTCGAGGACTACAAGATCGACTGCGCGGGCGACGGCTTCGTCGTCTCCAAGGCCGGCCATCATCCGTTCCTGCACAACAGCGACTATCTGGTCGACGTCGAGAAGATCGAGTTCCAGGGTGACGGAACCACCGTCTGGCTGGTGGCCGAGGGGCAGTCCATCCAGGCCGCCGTCGATGCCGCCCAGGAAGGCGACACCATCTTCATCGGCTGCGGCATCTTCGCGGAGTCCGTGAGCGTCGACAAGGCGCTGCACTTCATCGGCGCCGGGCCCGGCGAAACCATCATCGCGCCGCCGGGCGGCTCGGGCTTCGACCTTGTCGGGGACCTGGGCAGCGGCGCCACGGTTTCCTTCGACGGTCTGAGCATCCTCGGTGCGGCGGACTACGGGATCGAGGTCAACGGCACGACCCTCGGCACCCTGGAAATTCACGACACGCACTTCGAGGGCAACGGACGCAACGGTCTCGGTATTGTCAACGGCCTCAACCTCGGCGCCGTGGTTGTCGCCGGGTCGAGTTTCACGGAGAACGGCTTCCCCCACGCCTCCAGCGGCGACGGCGACCTGCTGTTCTACCAGTTCAACGGCGACGCCACCTTGAGCGAGCTGACCATCGACGGCGGCAGCCGGCCGATCGACGGCGGCAGCCACGACGCCGGCCACGCCGCGGAGAACGCCATCCAGTTCCGCAGCGACAGCGGTTCCCTGGGCAACGTCACCATCGAGGACGTCCAGATCAGCGGCGCCTACGAGAAGGTCGGCATTGCCTTCTACAACTACGACGACGTCGACGGTCTTTACATGGAGGACGTCGACGTCACCGCCGACAGCGGCTGGAACCTGTCGCTCAACTTCGACGGCATCGCCGGCGATATCGACATCTCCGGCTTCCCGGGCCTGAGCTACAGCCAGGTGGCCGCACTGCAGGGCGACCTCGCCGAGGCCAACCTCTTCATCGGCGGTAACGGCAGCGACGCCCTGAACGGCAAGGACGGTGACGACGCCCTGCAGGGCAACGGCGGCAACGACACCCTGAACGGCGGCGACGGCAGCGACACCGGCATCTACTCCGGCACCCTCGCCGACTACGACGTCACCTTCGGCGTCGGCGTCATCACCGTGGACGGGCCCGACGGCATCGACCAGCTCATCGGCGTCGAGAAGCTGCAGTTCCTGGGCGACGGCGTCTGCGTGTGGCTGGTCGCCGCCGGCCAATCGATCCAGGACGCGGTCGACGCGGCGGCGCCGGGCGACACCGTGCTGGTCGGCCCCGGCACCTACAACGAGAACGTGACCATCGACAAGGCGATCACCCTGCTGTCGGCCGAGGGGCGCGGCAGCACCGTCATCCAGGGCAGCGAAGCCCCCGGCAGCCTGGGCACCGTCATGGTGACCGGCAACACCGACGGCGTCGAGATCGGCGCCGCCGATCATGGGTTCACCCTCATCGGCTACGACGTCGCCAATCCGGGCCTGGAGCATGCCGCACTCTACTTCCAGGGCCCCCATGCCAACGCCAGGATCGTCGGCAACGACATCCAGGCCGACGGCGAAGCGGGCATGCTGACGGAATACGGTTTCGCCATCAGCGGCTTCGAGATCATCGGCAACATCTTTTCCGGCCAGACCTTCGTCGGCACGGAGGTGGCCAACGCCGACTTCTCGCAGCAGTTCACCGTGCACAACGTGCCGCGGGCGCTGCTCTACATCAGCGGCAGCGGCAAGAGCGACATCACCTTCCAGGACAACGAGGTCACCGGCACCGCCGGCGCCGAGAAAGAAATCAGCGGCGATCCCTTCGGCAATATCCTGGTGACCATCGACGCGGAGAATTCCAGCATCACCGGAAACACCTTCTCCGGCTTCACCTACAACGCGGCCCTGCGGGTACGCGACACGGGCACCGATATCGAAAACAACACCTTCGACAATTCCGGCGGCGGCAACACCACCGGCGTCGTCATGACCGTGGACGACGGCAGCTATACGGGCAACGAGTTCATCGGCGGGGCCGATCCCGACATCTTTGTCGGCACCCCCGGCGACGACAGCCTGTCGGGCGGCGGCAACGACGATATCCTGGTCGGGATGGGCGGCGCCGACACCCTGGTCGGCGGCGCCGGCAACGACACCTTCGTCTACACCAGCACGGCCGATGCCGGCGACCTGATCGACGGCTTCGATGCCGCGGCCGCGGACTTGGTCGACCTGGATCTGCTGCTCGACGAACTGGGCATCGCCACGGCCGACCGCAGCGCGCGCGTCGACGTCGACCAGGTCGGCAGCGACGGAACGGTTGCCGTGGACACCACCGGCGACGCCTCCTTCGACCTGCTGGTCGTCACGCTGGAGGACGTCACCGGGACGCTCGACCTGGGCGACGTGAACTTGGGAAGCCTGTAGCGCCGTAGAGGGATAAGGGCGGCCCGGCGGCCGATCGCCCCTGTGCATACCCGGTTGCGCGGCGCCGGCGATCCGGGGAAACTGCCGGCATGACAGAGACAGCTCAGAGCTTCGGTCGGTTGAACGACCACGCCGAGTGGCGCTATCTGCTGCGGGAGTTTGAGCTGGCCTACCGGCACGGGCAGGCCGGTGGCAGCAGCAAGATCCGCGCGCATATGAAGGAAGTCCGGCTGCGCCTTGCCGCCGCCATCAAGAGCAACTCGTCCGTCCTCGAGTGCGTCGGGCAACGCCTGCCGGTCTGCGCTCACCTGCACCGGGCGCTCGACAACGGCATGGAAGGGGCCATGCGCAGCCTGGTGCGCACCATCGAGGTGGTCGCCGACCGGCTGGACTGGCGCTACGGCTACGACCGCCTGCCCAAGGGCCTGGAAAAGAAGTACGGTTTCGCCGAGTTCCTCGGGCCGCAGGGACCCGTCGTCTGTAACGACCTGACCCTCGGCGTCGTGCTTTTCGCGCCGCAATGTACCTATCCGGCGCACAAGCACGATGGCATCACGGAATCGTATATCTGCCTGAGTGGTGCGGCCTCGGAGAACGACAGCGGTGTCTACACGCCGCGATCGATGATCCTCAACCTGCCGGGGCATACACACCGGATCACAACCTCAGATCACGAGCCGGTCCTGCTCGCCTATGCCTGGGCCGGATCGGCCGACTCGCTCGCCCGGCCGGAGATGAACTTCAAGCGCAAATGACGTCCGGCCGCAAACGGCAAGCAGTTCTTGGCCAACCTCGCCAAGGTGGTTCATTTGTCGCTGATCTTCCTCTAGTCTTGACGGTCGACCAGGAGGGGAGGTCCGCTTCCCGCCGCTGCCTCTCTGTGCCGACGCACGACGGGGACCTGCGGCGGGGTTCTTCTTTTCACAATCCTGGCGACACAGGACAAGACCACTCTTACGTCAGAAAGGGAGACTCATGGCAAGGTGGATGAAATCTCTGGCAGCCGCGGCCGGCATCGCCGCGCTGGCCAGCTCGGTCGCCGTCTCGGGCGCCTCGGCCGACGCGATCAGCGACATCAAGGGGCGCGGCAAGCTGATCGTCGGCGTGAAGGCCGACTATGCGCCCTACGGCTTCCTCGACAGCAGCGGCAAGATCGTCGGCATCGAGCCGGAACTGGCTCAGGACGTGGCCGACGTGCTGGACGCCGACCTGGAGCTGGTGCCGGTGGTCTCCTCCAACCGCATGCAGTTTCTCGAGCAGGGCAAGATCGACCTGATGATCGCCACCATGACCGACCGCAACGACCGGCGCGAGGTGGTGCAGATCGTCGACCCGAACTACTATTCCTCGGGCACCAACATCCTCACCAAGGGCAACTTCGCCAAGTGGGAAGACCTGAAGGGCGCGCCGGTCTGCGGCATTCAGGGCGCTTTCTACAACCGCAAGACCTCCGAGGAATTCGGCGCCGAGATCGTCGCCTTCAAGGGCACGGCCGAAGCGCTGACGGCGCTGAAGCAGAACCGCTGCGTCGCCTTCGTCTACGACGACAGCTTCATCGTCTCGCGCCTGGGCGATCCCGACTGGGAAGGCTGGAAGATGCCGCTGCCGACCATCGACGACGCCCCCTGGGGCCTGGCCGTGAAGAAGGGCGAGGACGCCTTCGCCATGCTGATGTCCGGCATGATCGTGAAGTGGCACGTTTCCGGGCGCATCCTGGAGCTGGAGAGCAAGTACGGCCTGGAGCAGACCCCCTTCGCCAAGAAGATGCACCAGGCCTTCCTGGACTTTAACCCCTCGATCGAGCGGTAGTTTTTATTCCCTCTCCCCTGCGTGGGAGAGGGTTGCGGAGCGTTGGTGAGGTCCGCGAGACCGAACCTACGCGCAGCTGGGTGAGGGGGCCGTCGGCAGAGATATCCCCCTCACCCAGCTCCGGCTAGGCTCGGCAACAGCCTCGCCGAGCCTGCGCAACCCTCTCCCGCCGGGGGAGAGGGAAACACTTTTCGGGGGCGGCAAAGTGGAAGCGGTCTACGAATGGGCCCGCGTGCTCTATCAGGACACCGGGATCAACCTCACCTTCATCTACGATTCCTACGACCGGAACCGCCTGATCGACGGCTTCCTGATGACCGTCTGGCTGTCGGTCATCTGCCTGGGGCTGTCGGTGGCGATCGGCGTCGTCGGCGCCTGGGCGCAGGGCGCGCGCTCGGCGATCCTGCGGCGCTGCGTGGCCGGCTACATCGAGTTCTTCCGCAACACCCCGCCGCTGGTGCAGCTCTATTTCTTCTACTTCGCCCTCGGCTCGATCATGCCGACGACAACGAACCGCTTCGGCCTGCCGGAGCCGCTGCTCGACAACTTCGCCTGGGCGGTGATCTCTCTCTCGTTCTTCGCCGGCGCCTTCAACGTGGAGATCTTCCGCTCCGGCATCGAGGCGGTGCCGGAGTCGACCAAGGAGGCGGCGGAGGCGCTGGGCTACACCCGCCTGCAGACCTACCTGGAGATCGTGCTGCCGCTGGCCTTCCGGGTCTGCCTGCCGTCGCTGAACAACAACCTGGTCAACCTGGTGAAGACCACCACCCTGGCCTACGCCATCGCCGTGCCGGAAATGCTCTACCAGGCCAACCAGATCTGGTCGGACTCGGTGAACGTGCCGGAGATGATGACCTTCCTGCTCATCGCCTATGTCTTCCTGGTGGGCGTGCTGGTCTGGGGCATGCACCGCTGGGAGCGCTCCATGCGGCTGCCGGGTTTTGGGTCATGAGGGTTCGGGTCATGAAGCGCGCACCCGTATTCCATGGAGAAACCGACCTGCCGGTGCTGCTGCCCGCCGCCCGGCGCCTCGCCCGCCGCGCGGAGCGCGAACGCCTGGCGGGCGGCCCGCTGCCGCGCCTCAAGGCGCGTCACGGCCTCTGGCTGCTGGCCATCCTGCTGCTCTCCGCCGGCGTCGCGCAGGCCCAGGCGGACGCACAGGTGAAGGAGAGTGTCATCACCGCCATCTTCAAGTGGATGCCGGTGCTGCTGCAGGGCTTCATCTTCAACATCGCCATCTCCTTCCTGGCCATGGTCATCGGCACCGCGGTCGGCGCGGTGCTGGGCCTGATGCAGATCTCGCTGCTGCCGCCGGTGCGTTTCGGCTCCTGGTTCGTCACCCAGTTCTTCCGCAACGCGCCCTGGCTGGTGCTGCTTTTCTTCTGCATGTTCCTGCTGCCCTTCGAGTTCGACCTGGGCTTCGCCACCATCCCCTTCCCCGACTGGGTGAAGGCGACCATCGGGCTCGCCCTGCCGGTCATGGCCAACGTCTCGGAGATCGTGCGCGGCGCCGTGCAGTCGCTGCCCTCGGGCCAGTGGGAGGCGGCGGAGTCGCTGGCCTTCTCACGCCGCCAGACGCTGTGGGAGATCATCCTGCCGCAGTGCGTGAAGCGCATGCTGCCCCCCTGGATGAACCTCTACGCCATCCTCACCATGGCGACGGTGCTGGCCTCCATCGTCGGCGTCTCGGAGATGATGACCCAGACGGGCCGGGCGCTGGCCGCCGAGAACCGGCCGGAGCTGCTCATCCCCTTCTACAGCTTCGTCCTGATCTGCTTCTTCGCCTACTGCTACCCCATCGCCGTCTGGACCCGCCGCCTGGAGCGGCGCTACCAGGTGAAGCTGTGATGGGGCGTTTGCCACATGGTTCGAGACGCCCCTGCGGGGCTCCTCACCATGAGGTCAGAGTGTTGCCTCACCCTGAGGAGCGGTCTGCAGGGCCGCGTCTCGAAGGGTGCCTGCGTGATGAATTGAGAGAGCCGTCATGACCTCCCCCGACCCGACCTGGACCCCCGATCAGCCGATCATCCAATGCCGCGACGTGCACAAGTCCTTCGGCCAGCTGGAGGTGCTGAAGGGCATTTCCATGGACCTGATGAAGGGCGACGTGGTCTGCGTCATCGGGCCCTCGGGCTCCGGCAAGTCGACCTTCATCCGCTGCATCAACGCGCTGACGCCCATGGACAGCGGCTCCATCAAGGTCGAGGGCCAGGAGGTCAACGACCCCAGGCTCGACAAGCTGGCGCTGCGCCGCAAGGTCGGCATGGTGTTCCAGCAGTACAACCTCTTCCCGCACAAGACGGCGCTGGAAAACGTGATGATGGCGCCGATCAAGGTGCTGAAGGAGGACAAACGCCAGGTCGAGGAGCGCGCCCGCGCCCTCATCAGGAAGGTGCGCCTGGAGGGCAAGGAGGACTCATATCCCGGCGAGCTCTCCGGCGGCCAGCAGCAGCGCGTCGCCATCGCCCGGTCCCTCGCCATGCGCCCCGACGTCATGCTGTTCGACGAGGTGACCGCGGCCCTGGACCCGGAGACGGTGAAGGAGGTGCTGGTCACCATCCGCCAGCTTGCCGAGGAAGGCATGACCTGTATCCTGGTCACCCACGAAATGGGCTTCGCCCGCGAGGTCGCCGGCCACATCTACTTCACCGACCGCGGCGTTATCGTCGAGCACGGCCCGCCCGCGACCTTCTTCACCGAGGCAAAAGACCCGCGGACGAAGGAGTTTTTGAGTCAGATTTTGTGAGATTCTCCCCTTCGACAGCACGGAAACACGCACGCCAGCAGAGCATGCTTAGCTTGAGAGTCTCGACTTAAAATCAAACTCCTATGGGCAACGCACTCCCGCGCTTGCCCAAGGAGCCCATCCCTCTTCTGCCAAGCTAAGTTTGATCCGCTTCTTCGGAACTGCCGCCGCCATCAGATCGCCGCACCGTACCAAGGACATAGCCAGCGACCCCACTCAATAGGGCAACGGCTCCATCGGATAGTTTGCCAAGAATGGCCAAATAGGTGGTGGCAACGATGATGATCAGAATCGTCGAAAGCTTGAGGAGTTCTATCCTTTGGAGAACGTCGCGGAGAGTTCTGCCATACTCGTTAGGAATTCTAGAGAATACGTACATGAGAACTACAGATATACAGATGATTATAACGACGAACACTAATGTGACGCCCGCCGCCCAGAAGAATTCCTCATCTATATCCATTTGGCCCTCCCTTTGTAAATTAGTTATGGGCTTTCCTGGGAAACCTCGCCCTGCGTACTGATAGTTCTGTCGCGGAGGCCGCCTTCCGCTTATCCGTCGAAGGCGCTTTAACCCAACACCTATGCCTCAAACGGCGCTCGCTCCTGCATCCGCCAACGTCGCACCATTGCGTCTATGTAATCTTCGCCCGCTACGTCTTCCGTCCAAAGTTTAACAAAGGGAACATCTGCGCTTTGCGGTCGCCGCTCAACTGGTATGGCATTGAAGCGCAAACGAACGGGCACAACAGTTCCTTCACCAACGATCAAAGCTTCTTGAGTTCGGAGTGTAGGTAGAATCTCAACCAAGCTACTAACAGAGTCTGGCAATGCACGTTGGACGAATTTTTGATCCTGTTGGTTGCTCATGCGCAAAGCCACAAGCGTATTACATTGGGAAAGGATTGACTCTGCCAGTTCCGACGGCCTTTGCGACACCAAGCCAAGTCCAACGCCATATTTGCGTCCTTCTTTTGCAATTCGTGAAAGCGCCTGTTTGGTTGGCTGGAATGCCGCATCATCTCGTCGAGGGGCGTAGCGGTGTGCCTCCTCGCAAACGAAAAGTATTGGAACTTGAACAGGACGCGGCCCCCAAACCGCAAAGTCGAATACCATTCGACAAAGCACCGATACAACGACGTCCACTACGTCCGATGGCACTCCCGAGATATCAATTACCGAGAGCGGCTTTGACGCCACAGGGATTCGAAGATAGTTGCTTACAATGTTGGCGAGGCTATCCGATACGTCGTCATCCGGTCTGATCATGAACGAGAATCGGCTATCTGCCTGCAATGCTCTAATCTTGTTCTCGATCTTCAGGTACGGGTCTTGCTTTGCCGTTTGTGGGGGCTTGCTCTTCTCAACATGCTTAAGGAGGTCCCCTAGACGGTAGGGAACTGGCGTATCCACGGTGATACTATCTTTCGGTATGCCATCAGCACCGAACTGGCGACGCGCATCGAGAATAGCATCTCTGAGGATATTCGTTTGGCTCGTCGCAACAAATTCTGTTTTTCCGATAAAGAGTTCTATGCTCTCCTCGAAATTTAGGAGCCAATGAGGCAGGTTGAGGGAGGTCGGATCGATAACCTCCGCCTCATCTGGAAATGCCACACTATACTCGTTATGAGGATCGAGTAGAATGATATGCGCATTCGGCGCTGCGGCTAAAATAGACCGAAGGAGCACAACCACCGAACAGGACTTGCCCGATCCTGTGGTGCCCAAGACAGCGAAGTGTTTTCCGAGCATTTCGTCGGAGAGCAAATAGACGGGCAAGGACGATGCTTGAGAGAGAGAACCGACTCGTATGCTAGGCCTAGATGGCTGATGGTAAATTCTGGAAAGCTCATCCACACTTGCCACGTAAATACCCTGCCCAGGCAATGGATATGTAACTACTCCTCTTTGAAATTCAAAGTCGGCCTCCTTCAGCCCTGTTCGTAAAGCTTCCCCGAACAGTTCAACTTCAAGCCACTTCGCATCTGATGTGGTGCCGAGCGATTCGAAACCACCTTCCGTTGTTGGCGCTTCATGCATCCGTAGCGCTGTCACGACTCCAAATACAAGTTTGTCCCCGGCTTCAATTTTCACAATCGACCCCACCTGACCAACCGTATAACGGCGACTTCTATAGGTTCGATATAGATCTTCAACTGATGCCTCTAGCTCCCCGAGGACCCGTGCGCCAGACACCTCCACTACCCGTCCAATCTTGAGGATCTGCTCGCTCATCCATCCTCTCCCGCAATGAAATCCACAAGATTTTCGAAACGCCAAAGTGCAGCGGAAAGAATCTTTTCCGAGTCCTCAGAGTCAACAGCCTGTCCTATGAATGTGCCCTCTTCATTGTCACCAACAAAGGCGTTGAAGCGTGATTGACATTGCTCTGCCAGATGCTTGAGGCGAGCATCTTGCATATCCCTGTCTGCATCTGGACCAACAAATGCAATAACTGTGAGGTTGGTGTTGCGGGTGTTTACCGCATCCGTGATAGCCTCATTGATATGTTCATCGTTGAAGCTATAACCGAGGACAACTAGGCAGTTGTTTGCGCTTTGCATCCGCATTCGGTCGCGGAAACGACCCATTAGTGTCTCGTAGACACCAAATTGTGTTTGGAGATACTTCTGCTCCGACGGGTAAACAACGATCGGTTCATTTACCGAGTCGCGATGAAAGCTGCGCCTAACGTTTTGCGCATCATCGCGAGTCCAGTTAATTGAACCGTGAAGCTTGTAGATGCGGAACCCGACATCTCCGGATCGGGACTCGTCGAACGTCGCACTGTCGAACCATGCTCGATTTGTACCTCGAAAGCCGTCTATGTAGGGGATGCGGAGCTCGTCAAGATTCGCTTCCAACACCGTGTCATAGTTCAGGCTGAAAATATCGCGAGGCGTACTCTCTCGATGATTCCGAATGCGTCGAAGAAACCGGCGATGGTATGAATTTGGTTGCCAATCATCGACAATCTCGTTGACAATTTTCTCCTTAATTGCCGCCAACCACTTATCTATCTGATCGATAGATACACTGTGCACATCTCCATTGGTGATCGTACTTAGTATATTTCGGTAACGCTGAAGATACGTGATGAGGTCCTCAATCGTCGCTGGACGGCCATTCGTTTGCTTTAGATTGCTAAACTGTAATTGGAGTTCAGAGTCCGCTTCTTCCATCACCTGCGTTGTAAGTGCGCCGATCAGGGGCTTGTTTGCGCAGGCACTGCAACCAGCTCCAATTAGAAAGCATGTTTCAGCGCCAGTGAGCCACTGCAGCACTTGCTCCCGCACGTCCACTGACATTTCTAAACCTCGATAGTTGAGTTGCCATACGAATGATACTCCTATAAGTAGCTCAGATCGAGATTCATTTGCTGATAAGCACTTAACGCAGCAGGTTCACCAAGTTGAGCAGTTCCGTATGAGACTTCCAGCAAGAAACCACCCCATGATCACCGCCATCGTCCAGTTCAAGCTGCCGTCCGGGATCAAGCGCGAAGACGTCATCGCCGCCTTCAACACCAGCGTCGAGCAGTTGCGCGGCTACCCCGGGCTGATCCGCAAGTACTACCTCTATGACGAGGCGGCCGGCACGGCCGGCGGCGCCTATCTCTGGGAGAACCGGGCGGCGGCCGAGGCCCTCTACAGCGATGCCTGGCTTGAGATGATCGCCGAACGCTACGGCGGCAAACCCCAGATCACCTGGTTCGAGACGCCCGTGGTGCTGGACAACGCCAGCGGCGAGGTCCTCTCCGAGGCCGCCGAGTAGGCGAACTCCGCCGGTCCTTACCGCCTGCAACTTCGTCGCGAACTTGCGCGTTTCACGGGTGGGGCGGAGGCGTTTTCGCGCGTACCGTTCTTTCGCGAACTTCTTTGGGATGAGGACGCTCGGAAGAGTTGTCAAACAGGATACGTTCGCCTACTTGCAGCGCGTCCGCGGGCCGAATTCAAGCCAAGTTCACGCCGGATCCTGGCCAAGTTCACCGGGGCTTAACGCCTGACATGCCAGATTGCCGGATGCCGAGGGGCGTGATGCCGGACTGCGCGGAAGCGCACAGGCCGCGACACAGCCGCTTCCCGCATCATCTCGTCTCCTTGGCACAGCGAAGACGCCGAAAGCATGCCCACCAGGATCACCCCTTCCACAGCGCCGAACCCAGACGGCCAGGCAGCACAGAGCGAGACCACCCCCGCCGGGAGCGGTGAAGCGGCGCGCCCGACGCTGCGCGGCCTGCTGTGGCCACTGGGCGTGCTGACCGCCGGGCTGGTCGCCATCATTGTCGTGCTGCTGCTGTTCGCCGCGCGCGAGCAGAACGGGCTGGCGCTCCAATCCTCGCTGCACCTGGCCGAGAGCGCCCTGGGCGACCAGATCAACGAACTGAAGAGCACCGCGCGCGACTACGCCACCTGGGACGAGACGGTCGAGGAGGTGGTGCAGTCGCTCGACGAGACCTGGGCCGACGACAACATCGGCACCTGGGCCTACGAGGGCCTGCAGATGAGCGGCACCCTGGTGCTGGACGGCGGCGGCCGGGTCCTCTACGGCATGATCGGGGGCGAGCGCCTGGGCGAGGAGATCCTGACCCGCATCACCGAGGGCCTGCTGCCCCTGGCCGCAGCCGCACGCAAGGCCGACCCGGGCGAGCTGGGCGTCGCGCTGGCGGGCAATGTCCGCTTTGACGGCGGCCTCGCCATCGCCGCCGCCGCGCCCATCGTCTTCGAGGGCGGCAGCCCGGCGCACGACGCCGGCGGCGCGGCCAGCGTGCTGATCTTCTTCCGCCTCCTGGATCGGGACCTGCTGACGCGCCTGGAGGACGGCTTCCTGCTGCCCGGCCTGCACCTGGCCGAACAGGCGGCGGTGAGCGGCGCCAGCCTGGCGCTGCCCGGCTATGACGGGACCGTCCTGGGCCACCTCGCCTGGACGGCGGAGCAACCGGGCTTCGTCATGTTGCAGCCGCTGCTGCTGCCCGGCGCCCTGGCCGGCCTGCTCGGCCTGCTGTTGCTGTGGATCGTGGTGCGCCGCATCGCGCGCGCCCTGCAGGAACTGGAAGACAGCCACACGGCCCTGCACCAGCAGGCGGTGGAGCTCTCCGCGGCGCGCGACCGCGCCCTGCAGCAGACCCGCACCGAGACCGAGCTGCGCCGCAACGCCGTGGCGGCGAGCCGCGCCAAGTCGGACTTCCTGGCGCTGGTCAGCCACGAGCTGCGTACGCCACTGAACGCCATTCTCGGCTTCTCCGAGACCATCGCCACCCAGGCTTTCGGGCGCGACGCCGGCGAGCGCTACCGCGAGTACGCCGAGGACATCCACGAGAGCGGCAGCCACCTGCTGTCGATCATCAACGACATCCTGGACCTGACCAAAGTCGAGGCCGGGCGCTACGAGCTGCACGACGAAGACATCGATCTCGACGCGCTGCTGCGCCGCTGCCTCGCCCTGCTGCGCGAACGGGCGGGCACCAAGGGGCTGCTGCTCGCCTACCGGGGCAGCGGTATCGCCCTGCGCGCCGACGCGCGCGCGCTGAAGCAGATCGTCATCAACCTGCTGTCCAACGCCATCAAGTTCACCGGCAACGGTGGGCGCATCGAACTGCGGGCCGCGGCGGATGCCAGCGGCATCACCATCACCGTGGCCGACAACGGCATCGGCATGAATAAGGATCAGCTGACACGCGCGATGCAGGCCTTCGGCCAGGTCGACTCGGCGCTGACACGCGCGTCCGAGGGCACGGGACTGGGCCTCAACGTGACCAAGGCGCTGACCGAGCTGCACGGCGGCCGCCTGGAGATCCGCTCGGCCCCCGGCAAGGGCACCGCGGTCACCGTGCGGCTGCCGGCCACGCGCCTGCTGAGCGCCCCGCCGTCGGCCATTCCCGCTCAGTCGGCCTGACGCGGCGCCCCCGCGGGGCCCGGCTCTAACTCTTTTCCTCTTTCGCGGCGGCGAGGCCCAGCAGAAGCTTCGTCAGCAAACGGTTCAGGTCCTTCTGCTCGGCCCGGGTGAGGCAGGCGAGCACCTGGCGCTCGTTGTCCACGTGCAGCCCGACCAGCTTCTCGACCAGCGCCAGGCCTTTCTTGGTCAGGCCGACCAGCGTGCCACGGCGGTCCTCCGGGTTGGGGCGGCGCTCCACCAGGCCGGCCTTCTCCAGCCGGTCGAGCCGCGCGGTCATGCCGCCCGAGGACATCATCAGGCTTTCATAGAGCGCCGTCGGCGTCAGGCGGTAGGGCTTGCCGGCACGCCTCAGCGTGGCGATGACGTCGAACTCTCCCACCTGCAGGCCGTGGGCGGCAAAGAGCGGCGCCAGCCGGTCGCGGGAAATCAGCGTCGCCGCGCCGCCCAGGCGGCCGATCACCTCCATGGGCAGCAGGTCCAGGTCCGGCCGCTCCCGTTCCCACTGCGCCACGATCTTATCGACCCAGTCCATCTCTTCTCCTATTTATCTTGACATCAAGATACTTGATAACAAGATAGTTGCTGTCGAGCCAACATCAACCTGCCGTCCCGCCGCGCCGGGAGCAAGCCCCGCCTGCCCCTCGCCAAGCCGGGGAAGACCGGCGGCCCCCGTGGAGCCAAGTGGAGCCCTGTCATGACCCTTCTCGCCGCCGTCCTGCCAAAGAGAAATTTCCTGCCCCTGCTGCTGTTGGTCACCGTCGGCGCCATGCTGGGCGTCACCGCCGTCATTGCCAAGGCGGCGGCGCTGGCGGGCTGGCCGCCGGTCGCGCTGCTGGCCTGGGCGCTGCTGGGCGGCGGACTGCTGCAATTTGGCTTTTCCCTGGCGGCGGGCCGGCGGCCCGGAACCAGCGCGCCCTACCTGCGCTATTACCTCGGCTCCGGCCTGCTGCAGGCCCTGCCCAACGCCCTGGCCTTCGCCGCGGCCCAGCATGTCGGCGCCGGCATCGTGGCCCTCTGCTTCGCCTTCCCTTTGATCTTCACCTATGGCCTCGCGCTCTGCTTTCGCCTGGAGCGCCTGCAGGGCCAGCGTCTGGCCGGCGTGCTGCTGGGCCTCGCCGGCGGCCTGGTCATCGCGGCGGGCAGCGGCGGGACCGGGTTCAGCCCCTCGCCCTGGATGCCCTCTCCCTGGATGATGGCGGCCCTGGCCGCCCCGGTCATCATCGCCGTCGGCAACCTCTACCGCAGCCTCTATTGGCCGCCGGGAGCGACGGCGCTGGAGCTGTCGCCCGGCATGCTGCTGACGGCGGGGGGCAGCCTGCTGCTCGGCCTGCTGGCAACGGGCGCCCCCCTGGCGCCGGTGTCCTGGAACTTCGCCACCAGCGCCCTGCTTCTGGGACAGACGGCGATCTTCACCCTGCTCTTCGTGCTCTATTTCGTGCTGCAGAAGCTCGCCGGGCCGGTCTACCTGAGCCAGATCGGCTCGGTCGGCGCCCTGGTCGGCCTGGGTCTGGCCACCGCCCTGCTGGACGAGCCGCTGTCGCCCCGGACGGCCTTAGCGGGTCTGCTGGTCGCGGGAGGCATTCTCCTGGTCAACCGCCACGTCGGCAGGCGCGGAGGGTGACTGCGGAGGCTGCGGCCAGGCCAAGGTGGCGTCGACATGCCGGCGTGTGCAGGCGATCTTCGGATAGCGACCGTCACCCAACTGAGGTGCCAGGGCGCTGGATGCGAGGTAGGCCTGGGACTGCAGACCGCAGAGGCTATAGCCGGTTGCTTTCGGCGCGAGCAGAACATGCAGCGCTGTATCAGCCTGACAGTCTGCCGGCGCAACCGTGGTTGAACAGATGAATACAATCGCGGAGACCATATGCATTTCGCCCTCCCGCCCGTATATGGAAGGGGAAACCGGTAAGAAAGGCCCCGGCGTTGCACTGCGGTTCCTGCTGCACTTCGGCAGTCATGCGGCCCCAACCCCTTCGTGCAATATACGATTGCCTGGCGGCCGACGTGAGCCCGGCCGACGGCTGTTAGGACCCCAAGCGAAACCCTAGCAGCATAGATTCCTGCCGCACAGTGGGTTTCGGGCTTGCGCGAATTCGCTCCGGATGCGCTGCCTGAAGGTAGTATAGTTGCGGTCCAGCGGGGCGGGCGGCAGGCCGCCTTCCCGTGGCATCATGCCGCCTGCGAAGCGCTTGCCGGGCCGGGGGCTGTGCCTTTAGACTCCTGCCAATTCAATTGCTTGCGGCGACCTCAACCAGATAATCGAATCATGACCTTCGATCTTTCCTCGATCCTGGCCGAACGCCAGGGCGAGAAGTATGCCCTGAACGAGAAGTACCTGAACGCGCAGCTGGTGCGCGTGCTGAAGACGCTCGGCTACGACGTCAACTTCGCGCGCGGCCAGGGCCCGCACCTCTATGACGTGGCGGGGCGGCGCTACCTCGACCTCTTGAGCGGCTTCGGCGTCTTCGCCCTGGGGCGCAACCATCCCGCCGTGGCCGCCGCCCTGCGCCAGGTGCTGGAGGCGCAACTGCCGGGGCTGGTACAGCTCGACGTCTCGCTGCTTGCCGGCATCCTGGCGGAGAAGCTGCTGGCCCGCCTGCCGGGCATGGAACGCATCTTCTTCTGCAATTCCGGCGCCGAGGCGGTGGAGGCAGCCATCAAGTTCGCCCGCATGGCCACCGGCAGGCCGCGCATCCTCTATTGCGACCAGGCCTTTCACGGGCTGACCTACGGCGCTCTGTCGCTGAACGGCACCGAGGTTTTCCGCAAGGGCTTCGGCCCCCTGCTGCCGGAATGCGTAAAGATTCCATTCAACGACCTGACGGCGCTGGAAGCGGCGCTGAAGGCCGGTGCCAAGGAAAGTGAGGTCGCTGCCTTCATCGTCGAACCGATCCAGGGCAAGGGCGTCTACATGCCCGACGACAACTACCTGGCCGAGGCAGCGCGTCTTTGCCGCAAGTACGGCGCCCTCTTCGTGGCCGACGAGATCCAGACCGGCCTCGGCCGCACCGGGCGGTTCCTGGCTTGCGAGCATTATGGTGTGGAGCCCGACATGGTGCTGCTGGCCAAGGCGCTGTCCGGCGGCTTTGTGCCTGTCGGCGCCGTGGCGATGAAGCACTGGATCTTCGCCAAACTGTTCGACCGCATGGACCGCGCCCTGGTGCACGGCTCCACCTTCGGCAAGAACGACATGGCCATGGCCGCCGGCATCGCCACCCTGGAGGTGATGGAGGAGGAGAAGCTGGTCGAGAAGGCGGACAGCCGGGGCAGTGCGCTTATGGCCGACCTGCAGAAGCTGGTCGCCCAGCATGAGCTGCTGAAAGAGGTGCGCGGCAGGGGCATGATGATCGGCCTGGAATTCGGCGCACCGAAGAGCCTGAAGCTGAAGGCGGCCTGGCACCTGCTCGACAGCGCCAAGCGCGGCCTGTTCTGCCAGATGGTGCTGATCCCGCTCTTGCGCGACCACCAGATCCTCTGCCAGGTTTCCGGCGACGACAGCTACATCATCAAGCTGCTGCCGTCCCTGACCATCGATGAGGCCGACCGGCAGTGGATCGTCTCGGCCTTCGACCAGGTGATCGGCGACTGCCACCAGATCGGCGGCGCCGTCTGGGACCTCGGCCGCTCGCTGGCCAAGCACGGCCTCAAGGCCAAGGCCGGGTAGCACGCTTCCCGCCTTGCCCTTCGAGACGGGCTTTCAGCCCTCCCAAGGGTGAGGCTCTCCTCCAACCTCACGCCGAAGAGGACCGCAGGTCCGTCTCGAAGCATGAGCGCTCCCTACTCCGGCGTTTCGGAAATGCGGTGGACTACCCCTGCGGCGCGCATCTCCTCGACGCTGGGGAACCACAGCCCTTCGTGTGGCGTCACGAAGACCTGCTCGCGGAAGCCCGGCGCGATGCCCTGGGCCTCGTAGAAGGCCAGGTCCTTCCGCATCTCTTCTTCCTCGTCGACCAGATAGACCGGGTAGTCGGCGTCCATCCAATGCTGATGGAAGCCCAGCCGCCCCTCGGGGCCCAGCACGCGAACCTTGCCGGCGATAAAGGCGGTGGTGCAGGCCGAGCTGCACTGGCGGAAGACATAGGTATCGAGGCCGTGGCGCAGGATCAGCTTGGCGAAGCCGCGGCCTTCGTAGACGTGGCCGCCGGGACTGTCGAGAACGATGCCGCGGATATCCGTCTGCGCCTGCAGCAGCTCCGTCAGCTTCTTGGTCACGCCCAGCTCAAAGGTGCCGGTGAAGCGCAACAGCGTCGGATTCTCCGGATCCGGCCCCAGGTGGTAGCGAGCGGCACGGTCACGTTCCCAGGCCAGGTACTCCGGCTCGCCCTCCGGCTCCTGGAACAGCAGCAGGAAAGCGCCAACGGCGCTGGTGAGCGTCATGGCCACCGCCCCGGCGATACCTAGATAAGTGACCAGGGTCAGGCCGCTGGCGCCGAAGTTGCTCTGATAGGCGTCGCAGGCGCGCACCACGCCGACGATCTGCCAGACGAAGACCGCGACGTGAAAGACCAGGAAAAAGGCGACGGTGACGGTCGCCACCACCGCCGGATCCTCCAGGAACGGCGGCCGGGTGAAGCGGTCGAGCAGCAGGATCACCCCGCGCAACAGCACCAGGTTGATCCAGAAGGACCACGCCAGCGACTGCCGCCCCTGCCAGTGGGCGGCCAGATAGCCGGCGAGGAAACCGGGCTGCTTGGGCCTGGAAGTCACGGTTTTGCCTGCTTGGGCGGCCCCTGCCGGGGCGCTCCTTCGTGCATCGCTCTCTCCCTAGCTGATTTGTCCTCGAACAAGCTGAAGTGCGTCTAAGTTGCAGAAGATTCCAACACCTGCGGTAACAGTCGGGTTCAACATACTACCTCAGGTCGGATTGCCACCAGTTCGCCAAAGATTTGCCACGGCCGATATGCAAAATTAATTCATAGGGTGCTACAGCGGTGCCGCATGACAAAGCCCGGTTCTTTCATGTTGCCGCCGAACGCCGCCCCGAAGATCAAGGCGCTGTTCGACTATTGGCAGAAAATTCACCCCGAAGCCGGGCTTCCGGGGCGGCAGCATTTCGACCCCATGGATATTCCCCAGCTGCTGCCGAACATCTGGATGATCGATGTCAGGCAGGATCCCCTGTGCTTTCGCTTCCGCCTCGTCGGCACGGAGATCGTGAAATTCACCGGGCGCGACGCCACCGGCCTCTGCCTGAGCGAGGTCTACCCGCAGTACAAGTCGACGGAGGCCTACCGGATCCACTGCAACTGCGCGCAGGTGGGCGAGCCGGCCTACCGCAAGAGCGGCGTGCTCTCCAATCCCGGACGTAGTCATATCGAGGCCGAACGGATCTACCTGCCGCTGGCCAAGAACGGCGAACAGGTCGACATCCTGCTGGTCATGACCCTCTACACGGGCGAGCCGCTGCCGCGTCAGTAGCGCGCAATCCCTCAGTGGAAATCCCTGGACCTCTTAGTGGAAGTCTCGCGACTTGGGCATGGGGTTCACGTCGCGCGGATGACGGCGCCCCGGACCTGAAGAGGGGGCGGGGCGGTGGTCGCGGGTCGGGCGCTTCACCTCGTCGGCGCGCGCCTGAGCGCTTTCCAGCGCCGGGCCCGGCTTCAGATCGCCGAGACGCTCGGTCATGTCCTCCAGTTCCTCGGCCACCACGTGGATCACCAGCCCCTCGCGCTGCAGCTTGCCGCGCACGGCCAGCAGGCTGGCCTTCATGACAATGGCGCGGTGCCGTTCGAAGACGTCAGGCCAGACGATGACGTTGGCGACGCCGGTCTCGTCCTCCAGGGTGGCGAAGATCACGCCGTGGGCGCTGCCCGGACGCTGGCGCACCAACACCAGCCCGGCGACCCGGACCATAGCGCCGGGCTTCAGCTCCGACAGCCGCATGGCCTCGACGATGCCCGCGGCCGTCAGGCTGTCGCGCAGGAAGGCCAGGGGGTGCGCCTTCAGGGAAAGGCGCAGCGCCATGTAGTCGTCGACCACGTGCTCGCTGAGGGCCATCGGCGGCAGCGAGACTTCGGGCTCGGCGCCGCGGTCCTCGATACCGGCAGCCGCGAAGAGCGGCAGGGGCGCGCTCTTCTTGCGCTCGCCCGGCAGGCGCTTCACCGCCCAGAGCGCCTCGCGCCGCGCCAGACCCTGGGAACGGTAGGCGTCGGCCCGGGCCAGGGCCTCCAGCGCCAGAGGCTTCAGCCCGGCGCGGCGCCACAGCGACAGCGGGTCCGGATAGCCGCCCTCCTGCTCACTGGGCCGCGCGGCGACCAGGGCGCGGGCGTCCTCCTCGGCCAGGCCCTTCACCTGTCTGAGGCCGAGGCGCAACGCATAGCCCTGCCCGCCTGACGCGGGTTCCCCCGAGGCTGGTTCAAGCGTGCAGTCCCAGTCGCTGGCGTTCACGTCGGGGGCGCGGATCTCGACGCCATGCTCGCGGGCGTCGCGGATAAGCTGCGCCGGAGCGTAGAAGCCCATGGGCTGGCTGTTCAGCAGAGATGCGGCGAAGACCGCCGGGTAGTAATGCTTCATCCAGGCGGAGACGTAGACCAGAAGAGCGAAGCTGGCGGCGTGGCTCTCCGGAAAACCGTAGGTGCCGAAGCCCTCGATCTGCTTGAAGCAGCGCTCGGCGAAATCCTCGTCATAGCCGCGCGCGGCCATGCCCTGGACGAACTTGTCGCGAAAGGCGTGGATGTTGCCGAGGCGCTTGAAGGTCGCCATGGCGCGGCGCAGGCGGTCGGCCTCGGCCGGCGTGAAGCCGGCGGCGACGATGGCGATCTGCATGGCCTGCTCCTGGAACAGCGGCACGCCGAGGGTCTTCTGCAGCACCCGGCGCAGGTCCTCCGAGGGATAGTCCACCGGCTCCTTGCCGTCGCGCCGTCGCAGGTAGGGGTGCACCATGTCGCCCTGGATCGGCCCCGGGCGCACGATGGCCACCTCGATGACCAGGTCGTAGAACTTGCGCGGCTTCAGGCGCGGCAGCATGGACATCTGGGCGCGGCTTTCCACCTGGAAGACACCGATGGAATCGGCGCGGCTCAGCATTTCATAGACCGCCGGGTCTTCGGCCGGCACCGAGGCGAGCGCGAAGTCCTTGCCGTAGTGGTCACGCAGCAGCGCGAAGCCCTTGCGCAGGCAGGTCAGCATGCCGAGCGCCAGGATATCGACCTTCAGGATGCCCAGGGCGTCGAGGTCGTCCTTGTCCCACTCGATGACCGTGCGGTCCTCCATGGCCGCGTTCTCGATGGGCACCACCTCGCAGAGCGGGTTCCGGGTCATGACGAAGCCGCCGACGTGCTGGGAGAGGTGGCGCGGGAAGCCGATCAGCATATGGGTCAGCGCCAGGGCCTGGCCCAGGCGGCGGTCCCGCGGGTCAAGGCCCAGCTCGCGCACCGAGTTCTCCTCCACCCCCTCCTGGCTCCAGCCCCAGATGGCGCCGGCCAGGGCGGCGATGGTATCGGCGGAGAGCCCCATGACCTTGCCGACCTCGCGCATGGCGCCGCGCGAGCGGTAGCAGATGACGGTCGCGGTCAGCGCCGTGCGCTCGCGTCCGTACTTGCGATAGATGTACTGCATGACCTCTTCACGGCGCTCGTGCTCGAAGTCCACGTCGATGTCCGGCGGCTCGTTGCGCTCGGCGGAGACGAAGCGCTCGAACAGCAGGTCCATGCGCGCCGGATCGACCTCGGTGATGCCGAGACAGAAGCAGACCGCCGAGTTGGCGGCCGAGCCGCGGCCCTGGCAGAGGATACCCTGAGAGCGGGCGAAGCGCACCACGTCCTCGACGGTGAGGAAGTAGGGCGCGTAGTCGAGCTGGCCGATGAGCGCCAGCTCGTGGCGCACCGCCTGCCTGACGGTCTCCGGCACACCATCTGGATAGCGCCGCGCGGCGCCGCGCCAGGTGAGGTGTTCCAATTCCTCTTGCGGCGTGCGGCCCTCGCTCGTCAGCTCCTCCGGGTAATCGTGGCGCAGTTCCTCCAGGGAGAAGCGGCAGCGCCGTGCGATCTCACAGGTATTGGCCAGCGCCTGCGGGATGGCGCGAAAGAGATGCGCCATGTCCTCCGGCTTCTTCAGATAGCGCTCGGCGTTGGCCTGCAGGCGGTAGCCCGCCGTGTCGATGGTGCAGTGCTCGCGGATGCAGGTGACCACGTCCAGCAGCGGCTTGCGCTCGGCGCTATGCAGGCGCACGTCGTTGCAGGCCACGAGCCCGACACCGCTTTCCTCCGCCAGCCGCGCCAGGGCCGCCAGGCGCCGCTGGTCGTCGCCCCGGTAGAGCGCGCGGGCGCCGAGGAAGACCTCGCCGGGAAAAGCTTGGGACAGGCTGCGCAAGCCGGATGCGAACGCGCCGTCCGGCAAAATCACGAAGACCTGGCCGTCGCCGTGGTCGATCACCTCTTCCAGAGTGAAGTCGCACTCGCCCTTCGCCGCGCGGCGCTTGCCCAGGGTGAGAAGGCGGCAGAGCCGCGCGTAGGCGGCGCGGTCTTTGGGAAAGCAGAGAATGTCAGGGCCATCGGAAGGCACCAGGCGCGCGCCGACCAGCAGGGCAATGCCGACCTCCTTCGCCGCCACATGCGCGCGCACCACCCCGGCCAGCGAATTGCGGTCGGCGATGGCCACCGCCGGCAGCCCCAGCGCCGCCGCCCCCATCACCAGCTCCTCCGGATGCGACCCGGACCGCAGGAAGGAATAGTTGCTGGTGACTTCCAGCGGGACGTAGGTGGGGGTGGGAGTCATGGTGATGCCTTCTCCCCACATTCCTGTTCCCTCCCCCCTTGCTCGACTTCCCCCTCCCCCCTTGTGGGGGAGGGTTGGGGTGGGGGGTATGGCGCAGCCCGCCAAGGCCAATAGCGCAGAGTCACCCCCTCCCCATCCCTCCCCCATCGAGGGGGAGGGGGTTTAATTTCGTTGAACATCCGATGCCTCCCGACGTGCAGCAGCTGCCGCGCGGATAGCCTCCAGCAGGCCCTCCAGGTTTCCGAAGACCTCGTCGTTCCAGAACCTGAGAACACGAAAACCCCGATCCTCGAGCCACCGGGTCCGCATTGCATCCTCCGCTTCAGATTCCGCGTGCTGCCCGCCATCAAGCTCAACGACAACGCGCGCCTCATAGCAGGCAAAATCGACGATGAAGCGGCCCAACGGCACTTGGCGGCGAAAGCGCAAGCCGTCGAGCTGCCGCCGGCGCAGGGCCGACCAGAGGCGCTGTTCCGCCTCCGTCATATTGCCGCGTAGTTGTCGTGCGTTCTTCAGTGCCATGGATCGAATTCAGTTCTGAAGGAGCGGAGAGTCACCCCCTCCCCAACCCTCCCCCCATCAAGGGGGAGGGGGTTCTCAAGGGATCAGCGAATGACAGAGTCTTTTCCCTCTACACATCTCCTCCCGCTTTTGGTTTCCCCTCCCCCCTTGTGGGGGAGGGTTAGGGTGGGGGTATGGCGCCTAGCGCATCACCCCTCACCCGAACAGGCCGTGCAGGAACCAGCGGCCGTCGGCGCGGTAGAGCCAGTAGCGGCGGCCGTCTTCGTCCTCGACGCGGAAGTAGTCACGCGGCGGGGCGTCGCCCTCTTCCGGATCGCTCCGCCACCACTCGCCGAGCAGGCGCTCCGGGCCCTCGGCGCGCACCACCTGGTGCAGCACCCGGCGCCAGCGGAACTGCGCCGGCGGGTAGTCGGGCAGCAGGGAGACCGCCTCCACCGGCTCCGGGCGCGCCAGCAGGCGCAGCGGCCTGAGCTTCGGATGCGGCGTCTTCTGCCAGTCGTCGTTTGCTTTTCCCGAAGCGGCCTCCCCAGCGGCCGGTTGAAGCGCAAAGGCACGCTCCGGAAGATGGCTTTCGCGCAGGCGCGGGGCGCGCACGGCCTCCAGCCCCAGACGGCTGCCCAGGCGATCGACCAGTTCGGGCAGGCTCTGCGCGCCATCTGCGCCGCTCACCAATTTCTCCTCCACCCGGCGCAGCTCACCCTGTTGCGCGGCCAGCGGCGCGGTCAAGGTCGCGCCCAGGGTCATGACCTCGATACCGAAGCCGGGGTCGATCTGCGGCAGCTTCTCGGTGAAGAGGCGGCGCAGGTGCCTGGCGTCGCGGCTCGGCCGGCTGGCGCCGAGGGAGAGGCGCTGCAGGCTGCCGTCGCTGCGGTAAGCCGTCAGTTCCAGTTGTCTTGCGCCGCGCCCGGCCCGCGCCAGCTCGCGGCAGAGATGGTCGAGCAGCAGGCCCGTCGCACGGGCGATGTCCTCGGGGTCGCTCAAGGGCTCGGCGAAGATCTGGCGGGTGAGATGGGCTGCCGGCGGCTGGCGCGGCGACAGCGCCTCGCCCTCCGCGCCCACGGCCTGTCCCAGGCGGCGCACCGCCTGCGCGCCGAAGCGCGGCGTCATCACCGCCGGCGTGAGGTTGTAGAGGTCCTCGACGCGGCGCAAGCCCAGACGGTCCATCAGCTCCACCGTGGCGGGCGGCAGGCGCAGGGCCGCCAGCGGCAGGGGCGCGAGGGCGGCGCGCTGACGCCCGGGCAGCACCACGACGCAGGGGTGCCCGGCGGAGGTGGAAAAGCGCGCCATGGCCCAGGCGGCCCCGATGGTGTCGGCCAGCGCCGCGCGGGCGCTGTAGCCGAAGCCGGCGAGGCGCGCCTGCAGGTCCTCCAAGAGGGCGTGCTCACCACCGAAGAGGTGGCCGCAGCCGGAGACGTCGAGCAGCACCCCGGCGGCACCGCCCGGCCCCTTGCCTTCTCCTTCCTCCGTCGAATCGGGCGCGCTCCAGGGCGTGTAGCGCGCGCACCAGGCGGCGAGCGCGGCGAGGGCGCGGGCGTCGACCGCCGGGTCGTGGGGAACGGTGATAAGGCCGGGCAGCAGGGCGCGCGCCTCGGCCAGCGGCAGGCCGGGCTCGAGCCCCGCGGCCTCCGCTTCCGCGTTCACCGCGGCCAGGCTCAGACGCTGGCCGTCATCGCTTACCAAAGCGAGCGGCTGCCGTGCCTCAGCCCGTTCCGTCTCAGCCGGCTTGCCGGAGGGCGACGATCTCCGCGTCCCGCGCGGGCGAGCGTCCTGCCGGCTGCTCTGCCGGCTGTTCTGGGCCCTCGCCCGGAACCAGCGGTCGGTCGCGAAGCGCGGGAGCCAGAGCGAAACCACACGCCGCATCGTCCCACTCCACATGCCAGGACCCCGGCGCCGCCCCGCGGCAGCGCAGGAGGTCGAGCCGCCAGCGCGGGCGGCCGATGAATGTCGCGTCTTCTTCGTCCTGCGAGGCCGCGGCCGTCACGCGCCAGCGGCTGAGCGCGGCGCTGGCCGCGCGGCCCTGGCACAGCGGGCGGAAGCGGCGGTGCAGGGCGAAGGCGGTGACGCCGCCCGTCGCGGTCAGGCTCGACTCGGCGGCCAACTGCAGGCGCCGCCCGGCGAGGCGGTCGAGGCCTTCGACCTCCCCCACCACGGCGGCGAGGCGGCGGCAGCGCAGCCCCTCCTCCATCGCCCAGAGCACCTCGGCGTCGCTTTTCGCGCGCACCAGCAGGAAGCGCCCGGGGTCGAGCCCCTGGCCCACCAGCGCCGGCGGGTAGAGGTCGCCCTGGCGCGAGACCCAGAGGATCTGCCCAGACTTGGGGCAGGCCTTTTCCAGGCGCGCCAGGAGCGCCAGGCAGAAGCCGAGGGTGACGCCGTCGTCCCACTCCGCGCGTTCGCCCTCGATCTCGTGCAGCGCGCCGAGCGGCAGCCCGCCGCCGGGCAGCGCCGCGTCGAGGGCCGCAAGCCCCAGGGGCGCGACGGGGCGCCTGCGCCCGGCCAGCGCCCCCTGCTCGAGGCGCCTTACCTGATCGCGCAGGGCCGCAAGGCCAAGAACTTTCCTGTCCTGTTCTACAGAGACCGCAGCGGGGGACTCGGAAAAGCCCGCCGCGCCGCCGCGCGGCCCCGGCCGCCCGCTCCCGGCGGCCCCGGAAACCCGGCCTTTTCCTTGCTCTTGCGCGCGCAGAAGCAGCGACATCGCCTGCCCTTCAACCCAGGGATTACCATCGTGTATGTTCTCTTTTTGTTCTAATAAATCCTAGCCGAAGAGTCAAGGTTGGGGGTGGGCGCGCCGGACAGAGACCGGCCCCGGAAAGGGCCCCGCAGTCATTCTTCTTTAAGGCGAAAATCAATAGACTGAGCGAAGGCGTAGCGAGAGGCGGCCCGGGGCCCCTCAACACCGTGGAATCCTACCGAGGACACATCGTGACCGCTTCCGAACCTGATTGGACACCTTCAGGATCCGTCGCTACCGCCCGCTTTCTCGAGCAGATCGATGATCCGCGGCTGAGCGCGGTCTATCGCTATTGGGACGCTCTGCGCAGCGCGCGCTTTGCGCCGTCCTACGCCGAGGTCGATCCCATCGACATCCCGAAGCTGCTCCCCATCCTGCTCGTCACCCAGGTGGAGAAGACCGCCGGCGGCCGGCGCTACCGCTACCGGCTGTGCGGCGCGGAGGTGGAGGAGAACTTCGGCGGCCCCATGCGCGGGCGCTACATCGACACCCTGATGCAGGGCCGCTACCTCACCTACATCGAGGATCTCTACAGCCGCGTCGTCGACGGCAAGAGCCCGATCTATTCGGTCAGCGCCTACGCCGGACGCGCGCTGCAGACGAAACGCCTGATGCTGCCGCTGAGCAGCGACGCCGACAGCGTCGACGTCGTCCTCTCGGCGCAGGTCTTCTTCCAGCCGGTCGGCCTGCCGCAGACCATCCTGGCCGTGCAGGAAGACTTCGAGCCCCGGAGCTAGAGGCGGCGCCGGCGGCGCGGCTGAACGCGCCCCTGGCCTTCCCTCTCCCCCGCCCCTAAAATCGCCTGGCCGCGAACGATCTTTGCGGAACCGTCGACGAGGGGAAGCATTCATGTCCGAGATGCTGAATGACGGGCGCTGCCCCCTGCGGCCGGCGGCCCTGGGGTTTTCCGCGCCGCCGCAGGGCGCGGCGACAGCCCGCCGCAAGACCTCCTGAGGACCCCGCCCCCCGTGATCTCCCTTTGGATTCCCATCACCGTCTTCGCTGCCTTCATGCAGAACCTGCGCTCTGCCCTGCAGAAGCATCTGAAGGGGCGGCTGTCGACGGGCGGGGCGAGCTACGTGCGCTTCTTCTACGCCTGGCCCTTCGCGCTGCTCTATGCGGCGGGCGTGCAGCAGGTCGGCGGTTTCGAGCTGCCGCAGGTGAGCGGCCTCTTCCTGCTATACTGCCTCTTGGGCGGCGTCAGCCAGATCGCCTTCACCTTCCTGCTGGTCTACCTCTTCTCCTTCCGCAACTTCGCGGTCGGCACGACCTACTCCAAGACCGAGGTGATCCAGGTGGCCTTCCTGGGCCTCATCCTGCTGGGCGACACCATCAGCCTGGTCGGCGTCTTCGCCATCGCCGCCGGCATGGTGGGGATCGTCGCGCTGTCGGTGGCCCACCAGGACCTGACCTGGAGGACGCTGGCGACCAGCCTCTTCGAGCGCACGACGATGATCGGCCTGCTGTGCGGCGCCTGCCTGGGCGCCTCGGTGGTGTTCTTCCGCGGCGCCTCGCTCAGCCTGGATTATGAGGCACTGGGTGGGGGCGCGGTGGTGATGCGCGCCGCCTTCACCCTGGCGGTCGCGCTGACCATGCAGACGGTGATCATGGGCGCCTACCTGCTGCTGCGCGAGCCCGGCCAGATGAGCGCGATCTTCCGCCATTGGCGCCCCGCGCTGATGGTCGGCGTCTCCGGCTTCCTCGCCTCGGTCGGCTGGTTCACCGCCTTCACGCTGGAGAACGCCGCCTACGTGCGTGCCGTCGGCCAGATCGAGCTGGTCTTCACCTTCATCGCCTCGGTGGTCTTCTTCAAGGAGAAGACGTCGCGCCTGGAGCTTCTGGGCGTGGCCCTGATCCTGGCGGCGATCCTGCTGCTGATCCTCGGCGGTTAGGCGGCGGCTAAGCCCGCTGCGCCGTCTCCTGGGGCTGGACCTCGTAGGTGATGGGGCTCGCCAGTTCGCGGAAGTGGAACAGGCGGAACGCCCGCTCGCCGTTGTAATCCAGGATCCGCAGGTCGTCCTCCTGGTGCAGGTCGCGCTTGACGGCCCCGAAGTGCGCGCCGTAGCGCTCCTGCGCCAGCGGAATGGAAATCTCGTAGGCCAGGAACTTGTCGATCCCCTTGGTCCGGAGCTTCTCCAGCAGGTCATCGTCCGTGGCGGAGCCGTAGGACGTCAGGATGACCAGGGGACCGCTCCCCGTGAACAGCATGAAGCATTTCATCGCAGGGCCTCCCTCGGCTAGCTGAACCACTAATATGGGGCCGGATCTCCGTTGCGTCGAGCGCGACTCCCATCGCGAAGTCGCGGGTCACTCTTCAACCTCCGATGATGCGGCGCCCCCGGCCGGACCTTGAAGCCGCCGGAGAGCGGCGGCCTTTGTGGACTCTGATATACATCCCGCAGCGCCAGACCTAGAATTCAGGGATATCTTCCCCGGCCCGGACGCGGGACACGCAGGATGGGTGAACCAAGAACGCAGCGGCGCCTCGCGGCGGTCCTCGCCGCCGACATCGCCGGCTACTCGCGGCTCATGGCGGCCGACGAAGCCGGAACGCTCGCGGCCATGGGCACCGTCTGGGCCGAGCAGTTCAATCCCGCCGTCGCCGCCCACCACGGCCGGATCGTCAAGATGATGGGAGACGGCGCGCTGGTCGAATTCGCCAGCGCGGTCGAAGCGGTGACCTGCGCCCTTGCCGTTCAACAGGCCATGGCGTCTTTCAAGCAGTCGAACCCGGACCAGGCACCGCTGGAATTCCGCATCGGCGTGAACCTCGGTGACATCGTCATCGACGGCGACGACATTTTCGGCGACGGCGTCAACCTGGCGGCGCGCCTGGAGGGACAGGCACCGACCGGCGGCGTTCTGATTTCCGATTCGATTCATGCCCAGGTCAGGGGCAAGGTCGGCGTCAGCTTCGACGACGCCGGCACCTTGACCCTCAAGAACATCGAGACGCCGGTCCGGGCCTGGCGCTGGACCGGCAACGGCGGCCCCGCGAAGGCGCAACCGCCATCCGGCGCGCGCGACCTCCCCTCCATAGCGGTCCTGCCCTTCACCATCATGTCCGGCGATCCGGAGCAGGAGTACTTCGCCGACGGGCTGGTGGAGGACATCATCACGACGCTCTCCAAGCTGACCGGGCTGCGGGTGATCGCGCGCAACTCGACCTTCGTCTACAAGGGCCAGGCCGTCGACATTCGCGCGGTGGCCAACCAGCTTGGTGTGCAATACGTCCTCGAGGGCAGCGTGCGCCGGGCCGGCGACCGCATCCGCATTACGGCACAGCTGATCGACGCCGGCGGCGCGCATGTCTGGGCTGAGCGCTACGACCGGTCCATGGACGACATCTTCGCCGTCCAGGACGAGATCACCCTGGTCCTGGCGACCGAGATGCAGGTCAAGCTGACAGAGGGTGAACAGGCACGGCTGCGCTACACGACGACCGGCAACGTGGAAGCCTGGAGTTTCTGGGTGCAAGGTCTCCACCACTATCGCCAGTCGGTCACCAAAGAGAGTCTGGGAGCCGCGCTCTCTTGCTGGACCAAGGCGCTGGCGCTCGACCCCGCTTCGTCCTCTCTTAACGCGATGATCAGCCTGGTGCACTACGCCGATGCCCGCTTTGGTTGGTGGGAGGATCGGGAAACGGCGCATCAGAAGGCCATGAGCTATGCCGAGCGCGCACTGGACCTCGACCCCGAGAATCCGGACGCCAACGTGACGGCGGGCCTCGCCCTGCTGCAGGCCGGACGCCACGAAGAGGCTGCGGCGAAAGCACGGCGGGCGGCTCAATTCGCACCGGGCTCGGCCGACGCGGCCAGCTTCGGCTGCTTCATTCTCGCTTTTGCGGGCTTCCCCGATGAGGCGGTCACCCACGGCGAGCGCGCATTGAAGCTGAGCCCGAACTATCCCGCCTCCTATCGGGGGCACCTCGGCAACGCCTATCGGCTCGCCGGAAGAACCGAGGAAGCCATCGCCGCCTTCAAGGCCTACCACGCGAGAGTCCCGGGCTTCGGCCTGGTCGACCTCGTACTCGTCTATCAGCAGTCCGGCCGGCCGGAAGAGGCGGCGCGCACCGCCGAGCAACTCCTCGCCCTTCGCAAGGACTTCTCGATCTCCACCTGGGCAAGCACGCAGTACCGGGCGGACAAGCAGGGGCTTCAGGCCGACATCGAGGCCCTGGCCGCCGCGGGACTTCCCAGAGACTGACGACTCCCCTGGCCACCTCCCGGCCCGGATCGTAAGATCGCGCGGCAAAGCGCGGCCGGAAAGGAACCGCGCGAACGTCTCGGGGAGGAACCGCGTTTCATGTACGACGGCTTGCGCGACGAGCGGCGCTGGGTGCTGCCGGAAGCCTTGCGGTTCCAGGCCGCGGCTCGGGGGGACCAGCCCTTCCTGACCGCCGTCACCGACGGCACGACCCTCACCTACGGTGAGGCGGCGGCCGAGGCCGACAAGGTCGCGGGCTTCTTCGCCGGGCTGGGGGTGAAGCCGGGCGAGCCGGTGGCGGTGCTGCTGCCCAACGGCCTGGATTTCGTGCGAGTCTGGCTGGGGCTGATGCGCCTGGGCGCCGTGGTCGTCGCCCTCAACAACGAGCTGAAGGGCGCCTTCCTGGCGCACCAACTCGCCGACACCGGCTGCCGCGTCACGGTGCTGGACGCGGAGCGGCTGGCGCGCATCGCGGAGATCGCCGAACGCCTGCCGGCCTTGGAAACGCTGGTGGTCGCCGGAAAAGCACAAGACGCCCCCGCGCCCTTCCGCGGCGTGGCGCTGTCGGACTGGCGGGAGGCCCGGCCCTGGACGGGGCCGCTGCCCGCCGCCGCCGACACCGCCTGCATCATGTACACCTCCGGCACCACCGGCCCGGCCAAGGGGGTGCTCATGCCGCATGCCCACTGCTTTCTCTTCGGGCTGGGCACCATCGACAACTTCGCGCTGACGCCGGAGGACCGCTTCTACATCTGCCTGCCGCTGTTCCACGCCAACGGTCTCTTCATGCAGCTGGGCGCGACGCTCATCGCCGGGGCCGGCGCCGTCCTGCGCGAACGCTTCAGCGCCTCCTCCTGGATCGCCGACATCCGCCGCTTCGAGGCCACGGCATCCAACCTGCTGGGCGCGGTCACCGCCTTCATCCTGGCGCAGCCCCCGGCCGAGGACGACCGCGACCACCGGCTGCGCGTGGTCGGCGCCGCGCCCGACGCGCCGGCCCACGACAAGGCGCTGCGCGAACGCTTCGGCATCGCCGACGTGGTGCCGCTCTACGGCATGACCGAGGTGAACATCCCGCTCTACGGCGAGCTGGGCCGTCCGCGCCCGGGCACCTGCGGCAAGGTCTACGCGCGCTACTTCGACGTGGAAGTGCGCGACCCCGAGACCGACCAGGCGCTGCCGCCGGGCCGCGTCGGCGAGATCATGGTGCGCCCCAAGGCGGCCTTCGGCTTCACCACCGGCTACCACGGCATGCCCGACAAGACCGTCGAGGCCTGGCGGAACCTCTGGTTCCACACCGGCGACGCGGCGGTGATGGAGGACGACGGCTACATCGTCTTCGTCGACCGCATGAAGGACTGCATCCGCCGGCGCGGCGAGAACATCTCCTCCTTCGAGGTGGAAGCCGCTATCGAGCGCCTGGCGGGCGTGACGGAGGCCGCGGCCTACGCCGTGCCCGCCGACATCGAGGGCGGCGAGGACGAGATCATGCTGGCCGTGGTGCCGGCGCCCGGCGACGGGGTGACGGCGGCAGAGGTCGCCGCCCAGGCGGAGATGGAGCTGCCGCGCTACGCCCAGCCGCGCTTCATCGAGATCCTGCCGGAGCTGCCCAAGACGCCCACCGGCAAGGTGCAGAAGGCGAAGCTGCGCGACCGCGGCGTGGCGGAGACAACCTGGGATCGAGATCGGAGCTGAACGCGGTGCCCCGAATTCCACGCAAGGCCGATTGGCACAGGCAAAAAGCACCCAGTGCTGGCAGATGGAAACAAAGGATACGCAAAGGCGCTTCCGGCGAAATGCTGCTGAAACCACCGTGCCCTAGATAGTATGATGTGTCGTCGAAGAAGGACGTCTTTCGGCGCCATGGAGGCCGAAAAGTGACGGTGGGCGCTCGCCCCCGTAGATTTCAAGTGGATTGAAAGACCGGCGGCGCCGAACACAGCCGGACGAGGATCGATCGGTGGAACAAGCCGCGAGCAAAGACGACCTAACCCCGCGCGACGACCGCGAACCCGCCTACCGCTGGGTCATCGCCTTCACGGCGGCGGCCATGCTGGCCATCGTCATGGGCCAGCTGGTGAACGGCCTTTCGGTCTTCTTCATCCCTCTGGAGGAAGCCTTCGGCTGGGCGCGCGGTGCCATCGCCTTCATCAATACCGTCGGCCTGGTCGGGCTGGCCATCGGCGGCATCGTCATGGGCCGCATCGCCGACCGAGCGGATATCCGCAAGATCTGCCTCTTCAGCGTGGTCGTGACGAGTCTCTGCGTGGTGGCGGCATCCTGGGCCGAGGCGCTGTGGCAGTTCTACCTGCTGTTCTTCCTGGCCGGGGCCTTCGGCGGCGGTGCGCTCTTCGCGCCCCTGATCGCGCTGGTCGGCAACTGGTTCCGCAAGGGGGCGGGCCTGGCCATCGGCATCGCCGCAGCGGGCCAGGGAATGGGACAAGGTGGCGTCCCCTTCGGCACCGCCTTCCTGATTGACGAGTTGGGGTGGCGCGGCGCCTTCATGGCCCAGGGCCTCATCACGCTGGCCCTGCTGGTGCCGCTCGCCCTGCTGATGCGCGCGCCGCCGCAGCGCGGCGCCCAAGCCGCCGCCGGCCGGGAGGACAGCCCGCCCCTGCCTCTCAATGTGGTCGTGCCGGCGATGAGCCTCGCGGTCTTGATGTGCTGCACCTGCATGGCCGTGCCGCTGATGCATCTGGTGCCGTTGATCCAGGGCCAGGGGATCTCGGCGCCGGAAGCCGGCGGCGTGCTCTTCACCATGATGATCGCGGCCATCGTCGGCCGCGTCGCCTTCGGACAGCTGGCCGACATGATCGGCGCGATCCCCGCCTATATGACGGCCTCCCTGTGGCAGACGGTCCTGGTCTTCGTCTTCACGCGGATCACCGACCTGGACCTGCTCTACATCTTCGCGCCGATCTACGGCTTCGGCTACGCCGGCGTGATGACCGGTGTGCTGGTCACCACGCGCGCCCTGACGCCCGCCACGCGGCGGGCCGGGGCGACCGGTATCATCCTGGCGTTCGGCTGGCTGGGCCACGGCCTGGGCGGTTACCAGGGCGGGCTGTTCTACGACCTGACCGGCGGCTACGACGTGAGCTTCGCCAACGCCGCGCTGGCCGGGGTCTTCAACCTGGTCATCGTCGGCTCGCTGTTCCTCACCATCCGGCGCCGGCAGGCGGTCGCCGCCTGATCAGATAACCTTCAATCAGATGTCCTTCACCAGGCGCAGGGCGTCGTGGATGGCCGCGTGGGTGTTGCGCGCCGCGACGGCATCGCCGATACGGAACAGCTGGAATCCGCTTTGCGGGTTCTTTGCCACCGCCTGGGGTCGCCCCGCGACCAACGCCTCGTAGTCGACCTCACCCAGGTTGGAAGACCGCGGCTTCAGCTCGAAGTAGACATCGTCCAGCGGCCGGGTGCCGTGGTTCACGACCACCTGGTCGACACGGCGTTCGCGGGTGACGTCGCCATAGTCGCTGCCGATCTCGGCCACCAGTTCGTTGCCGTCCCGCCGTACCGCATCGAGTCGCCAGGTCACCGTGAAGGTCACCTCCCTCTTCTGAAGCTCGCGCATCGAAGGGGTCAGCGACATGGCCATGACCTCGGAAGCAAAAGTCCGGTCTCGGGTCATGACCTCGACTTTCGCTCCGGTGGCGGCGATCGCCTCCGCCGCCTGCAGCGCGGCGTAGTCGCCGGCATCGTCGTAAATCAGCACGTCCGTCCCAGGCGGCACGTCGCCCGAAAGGATATCCCAGGCCGAGACGACCAGGTCGTTGCCCGTCCGCAGGATTTCGGTATGGGGCAGCCCGCCGGTGGCGATGATGACCACCTCCGGCTGCTCGGCCAGCACCATCTCCGCATCGGCGAAGCTGTTGAAGCGGAAGGTCACCCCCAGGCGCGAGCACTCGGCGAAGCGCCAGTCGATGATCGAAATCATCTCGCGGCGGCGCTGCGTCTGCGCGGTGAGGCGGATCTGGCCGCCCGGATCGCTCGCGGCCTCGTGCACGATCACCTCGTGACCGCGCTCGCCCGCGACGCGCGCGGCCTCCATGCCCGCCGGCCCGGCCCCGACGACGACGATGCGACGCCGCGTCCCGGCTTTGGGGATACTGTGCGGCAACGACAGCTCGCGACCGGTGGCCGGATTGTGGATGCAATAGGCCGCACCACCCTGGTAGATGCGGTCGAGACAGTAGTTGGCGCCGACGCAGGGGCGGATGCGCTCTTCCTCGCCGGCAACAATCTTCGCGACGATATGGGGGTCGGTCATATGGGCCCGCGTCATCCCGACCATGTCGAGCTTGCCGCTGGAGATCGCAAAACGTGCCGTCGCGACATCGGGTATCTTGGCGGCGTGGAAGGTGGGGAACTGCGTGGCCGCGCGGATCTCTCCGGCGAATTCCAGGTGCGGCGCAGAGCGCATCCCCTGCACCGGGATCACGTCGGTCAGCCCTGCATCCGTATCGATGTGGCCCTTCACGACGTTCAGGAAATCGACCATGCCGCAGTCCTTCAGGCGGTGTGATATCTCCAGCCCGTCCTCCTTGGTCAGGCCGCCGGGCAGGTCCTCGTCGCCTGTGTAGCGGACGCCGACGATGAACGCCTCGCCGACCCGCTTTCGGATTGCGCTCAGCACTTCGAAGGTAAAGCGCAGGCGGTTGTCGAGACTGCCGCCGTAGGGCGCGTCGAGGCCATTCGTCAGCGGCGACCAGAACTGATCCACCAGATGCCCATAGGCCTCGATCTCGATACCGTCGAGACCTGCCACCTTCATCCGATCAGCGGCGGTGGCGTAGTCTTCGATGATGCGAGCGATGTCCCAGTCCTCGACCATCTTCGGGAACGCCTTGTGCGCAGGCTCGCGCTCGTGCCCGGCGGAGACCACCGGCAGCCAGTCGGCCTTATCCCAGCGGGTGCGGCGGCCGAGATGGGTGAGCTGGATCATGACCGCGCAGCCATGGTCGTGACATTCGTCCGTCAGCTCGCGCATCCAGCCCACGACCTCGTCCTTCCAGGCGAGGATATTGTTGAAGGCCGGCGGGCTGTCGCGCGCGACAGAGGCCGATCCGGCCGTCATCGTCAGGGCCACCCCCGCCTTGGCGCGCTCGGCATGGTAGGCGCGGTAACGCTTCTTCGGCATCCCGTCCTCGGGATAGGCCGGCTCGTGCGAGGTGATCATGATCCTGTTGCGCAGGGTCAAGTGCTTCAATCGGTAGGGCTGGAGAAGAGGATCGTTGGACATGGCTGATCTCGTTTCCCGAATTTTCCCTTCTACACCCCCGACCACCGCAAGGCCGCAGTCCTCTAGCCGCCCTGCCCCGACAGCGGGAACCTGCGCCGGAAGGCCGCCTCCCCTTTCGGCGAGAAGCGGACGATGCGGGTACCCTCGACGCGGCGGGCCCAGCCGAGATCCTCGAACCTGCCCAAGAGCGCGCGACCAAGACTGCCGGCGAGGTGGGAGCGGCGCTCGCTCCAGTCCAGGCACTCGCGGCACAGCGGGCTGCGCCGGGTGGCCAGGTCCGCCAGGTCGAGGTCGAAGCGCTGCATGAAGCTGCGACCCGCCTCGCTGAGGTCCAGGCCCGCCTCGCCCAGGGTCAGAAACCCGCGGGCGACGAGGCTGTCGTAGAGGCGAATCCCCAGATCGCCGGCCAGGTGGTTATAGCAGACCCGCGCCTTGCGCAGCTCCGGATCCCGGGGACCGGTGCGGCTGCGCAGGTGGCCGGCCCCGGCGGCGAGCCCCATCAGCGCCTCCAGCACCGCGGCGACTTCGCTGCCGGCGAGGGTGAAGTACTTGTGCCGCCCCTGCTTGCGCTGCCGCAGCAGGCCGCCCTGGTCCAGCTTGGCCAGGTGCGCGCTGGCGGTCTGCAGGGTGACGCCCGCCTCCGCCGCCAGCTCGCTGGCGGTCAGCGCCTTGCCGCTCATCAGCGCGGTCAGCATGTTGGCGCGGGCGGGATCGCCGATCAGCGCGGCGAGGCGCGCGATGTCGGGACCTTCTTTCATGAGTCGATGCCTCCCATAGTTCGATGCTAAACGAAGCATGAACGACCGACAAGACGCTAGGATCACGGCTGCAAACAATCCTGACAACCTGCTGCAAGCGTTCGAGGGCCATCCATGCTGACCTGCGTCATCCGCTACCACATCGACCCGACCAAGAAGGAACACTTCACCCACTACGCCCGGAACTGGGGACAGGCCATTCCGCGCTGCGGGGCCGGCCTTGTCGGCTATTTCGCCCCGCACGAGGGTTCCACCACCCTGGCCTACGGCATCTACAACGTTAAGAGCCTGGCCGACTACGAAGCCTACCGCGCGCGCCTGGCCGCCGACCCGCTGGGGCAGGAGAACTACGCCTTCGCGCAGAGGGAAAAGTTCCTGCTGCGCGAGGACCGCACCTTCGTGAAGCTGGTCTCGGCGCCCCACGGCGGCGGAGAGGGCGGATGATCGCCGTCATCTTCGAAGTGGAACCGGCCGAGGGCCGCAAACAGGATTACCTGGACCTGGCCGCCGAGTTGCGCCCGCTGCTGGAAGAGGTCGACGGCTTCATCTCGGTAGAGCGCTTCCAGAGCCTCAGCGATCCGGAGAAGGTTCTCTCCCTCTCCTTCTTCCGCGACGAGGCCGCAGTCCGGCAATGGCGCCGGCTCAGCGCCCACCGCAACGCCCAGGCGCAAGGCCGGTTGGGCGTCTTTGCGGACTACCGCCTGCGCGTCGCCGAGGTGATCCGTGACTACGGCCTGACAGAGCGGGCAGAGGCGCCCGCCGACAGCCGGCGGGCCCACGCCGAATAGGGCGCTGCGGCTTCAGCCCGGGAAATGCGCCCGGGTGCGGTTGGCGAAGGCGACCAGCGACAGCATGACCGGCACCTCGACCAGCACGCCGACCACCGTGGTCAGGGCGGCACCGGAGTTGAGCCCGAAGAGGCTGATGGCGACGGCGACCGCCAGCTCGAAGAAGTTCGAGGTGCCGATCAGGGCGCAGGGCGCGGCAACGTTGAAAGGCACGCGCCAGAGGTAGGCCGCACCGTAGGCGACAATGAAGATGCCGTAGGACTGCACCAGCAACGGCAGGGCGATGAGGGCGATGAGCAGCGGCCGCTCCAGGATCACATGGCCCTGGAAGCCGAAGAGCAGCACCACCGTGGCCAGCAGCGCCACCACCGAGAAAGGTTTCACCTTCCGGGTGAAAAGCGTCACCGCAGCCTCCCCGTTCCTGCCGTTCCGCGCCGCCCTCGAGAGATGGCGGCGGGTCAGGATGCCGGCGATGAGCGGGATGACCACGTAGAGCCCGACGGAGAGCAGTAGCGTCTGCCAGGGTACGTCGATGTCGGTGACGCCCAGCAGGAAGGCGACGATGGGCGCGAAGGCGAAGACCATGATGACGTCGTTCAGCGACACCTGCACCAGGGTGTAGGTGGCGTCGCCGCGGGTCAGCTGCGACCAGACGAAGACCATGGCCGTGCAGGGCGCCGCGCCGAGCAGGATGAGGCCGGCGATATACTGCTGCGCGTCGGCGGGGGCGATGAGATCGGCGAAGAAAACCTCGAAGAACAACAAGCCCAGCGCCACCATGGTGAAGGGCTTCACCAGCCAGTTGACGACGATGGTAATCACCAGGCCTTTGGGCCGCTCGCCGATGTGACGCAGGCTGGCGAAGTCCACGTTCACCATCATGGGGTAGACCATGCCCCAGATGAGGACGGCTACCACCAGGTTCACCGAGGCGTATTCCAGCCCGGCGAGAAAGCGGAACACAGCCGGCAGGGTGTTGCCCAGGCCGATGCCCGCGGTGATGCAGAGCGCGACCCAGAGCGAGAGCCATTTTTCGAAAAATCCGATGCCGCCGGCGGCCCTTTCAGCTACCGTAAGTGTTTCACTTTTCATAGAATCCCCGTCTTTCACAGCCCTCCGGCGACGCCAGGGGCGACGCCGCGCGACTATGCCGCAAATCGGCTCAAGGCAACAGTGGCCGGATGACGCAGGCGGCCCGCCGGGCGGCGCGCGCAACCCAGGCGCTAGGCAAGGCTTCCTCGTTTGTGCGATAACAACGCCTGCAAGGTTTTCCGGGGCGGTAGTGCAGGCCGTCCGGTGGGGCCGGTCTGCATCGTCTTGGGGAAACAGCGGCTTGGGGCGCTATGGTCAGCATTGAGCTTGTCGAGAGCGAAGCCCAACCGCCGGAGAGCGCGGTGGCGCTGCTCGCTGCATGGCAGCGGTTCAACGCTGACGGCAAAGGCCCGACGCGGGAGGACTTCACCCCTTTTGTCCTCAAGCCCTGGCTCGGCAACATCGACGTCTACGTGGTGGAGGACGGCGGCCCCGACCGCGCGATGAACTTTCGTATGCGCCTGAACGGCACGGAGGTCGTGGCCCTGACCGGCGAGGACTGGACCAGCAAGACCGCCCGCGACATCGACCGCAGCCTTGGCGTCAACCTGCATGAGGAGTTGCTGTCCGTCTATCGCTCGAAGCGGCCGCTGGCCCACCACATCCGCATCTTCCAGAAAGACTACGTCACCGCCTATCGCCTGCTGCTGCCGATCTTCTCGGAAGAGCGCGACGGGACGGTAGTGCAGATCTTCCTGGCGATCTTCGACGAAGGTTAGCGGCGCTCGACCGCCGCGCAAAAAATGGGGCGTACCGGTTACCCGGCACGCCCCCAAAAACCGGACCGCAGCCAGGAGAGCCTTTGGCTCCGGCCTCGGCCTCAAAAGGCGTTCAGGCCTCTTCCTCCTCGACTTCACCGGCCGGGCAGCAGCGGTACTCCTGCGACTTCTCCAGCAGGGCGATCTGCTTGGCCAGCAGGTCGTTCTCGAGCTTCTTGCGCTCCAGTTCCAGCTTAATCTCCTGCTCCCGCGCCGGCTCGCAGACGATGCACTCGTCCAGGCAGCCCTTCACCAGGATCGCCGGAGTCGGCAGGCAGGACTTGAGTTCGAAGGACAGCTCGGCGGCCAGCTTCGGGTTCACATTGCCGCCCACTTTGTCAATCAGGCCGGCAGCGACCAGGTCCTTGTCGACAGCCTGCAGCGCCCGCTGACGCGCGGCCTCGGGGATCGGCTGGGCGCTGGCGAAGCGCTGCGCCGCCAGCGTACGGCTGGCGAGCTGCACGCCCTGCAACTGCCCGCCAACGTCGCCGCCACCGGTCGAGACGGCGCCCGCACGGTCGGCAACGAAGCTGGCGCGGCTGACGGATTCCACCGCGACACGCCGGGTATCGGTAGCCAGCACCGCTTGCGGAATCACCGAGACCTCGCCCGTGAAGCGCGGCGGCTGCAGCGTCACCTTGCTGTCGCCGGCGGGATCGATGACGCGCCGGGTAATCGCCAGGATCTTGAAGCGAACAATCTGCGTCTTGTTGATCTGGTAGGCGAAGTACGTCACCGCGTGACAGCGGTTGGGATTTGAAACCGTTCGCGTCGCCGCCTCGAATGTGCTTTCCGACTCGCCTTCGGCATGCGTGCGGGTCTGCACCTCGCCCACTGTTACCGAACTGGAGGTGCGGGTCGCTTCCACCGAGCGTTCATGGGACCCCTCAGCGTGGCTTTTCAGCTCACGCAGGAAATCGAAGGTCGAGGAGGCGCTGTAGTTCCCGCTGAGCTCGGCCGAGGCGCCAGCGAAGACGGTCTCCAAGGCGCCCGACGTGCTCCCTTCGGTGTGGAAGGAACCCTTGCTGGAGCGGTCGGAGTCGATGTCGTCACGGATGGAGAGGTCCGACATGAAGCGGTCCATCGAGCTCATGTAGTAGGATTCTTCCGACGTCTGCTCGTGGCGATAGCTGACTTGCGACTCGCTGTCGAAGGTAAAGCGGTTCTTACGGCTGGATGTGAACAGCCGTACCGTCTCACCCGGCAGCAGCGTGGTCGAATAGACCAGGTCGCCCAAGGACAGCGGCCCCGGGCAACGCTCGAAGAGCACGCTGATTTTGATTTCGACGGGAATGTCGCCGATGCGATTGATCAGGCGATAGTCCCAAGTCAGGCGATTGCAGCAAGGCTCCTCCGTCAACTCCGGACAGCAGGGTACGGCACTGGCTTTCATCGCCTTCTCCTGATTGGCAGCCATGATAGATTCCTCCGTTCGGCCACAGGCCCCCGACCGGCCCGCGGCAAGGGCGGGCTGTTCCGGCCTCCTACGAGGCACGGCGGGGACAAGCGGTGTCTGGTTGCTCAAGCGGCAAACCCGAGCGGCCGGAGGCAAAGGGGCAGAGGTCTTCAGAAACAGCGGCGGACGAACAACTTTCAATTCCGAACCGAAGGTGCCGCGTCTCTGAACCGCCGTATCGGCGGCGACTTCAACCGGGCATCCGAAAGCGACGATGCGCTTCCCGTTCCTTGGCCACAAACCTTCCCAGGTTCGTCACGAACTGCCGGGCCTTCTCGCCACGGCAGAAGGATGGGGTATCACGCGCCGTGAAGCATCGCTGTGACATTGCGCACCGCTCTCCCTCTGCGCGCCGTCAGCGACTCCTCTGCGCCGCCGCCTACTTCTTTATGGACCGGCTAGTTCGCTATATGCGCGAGATAGTGAGCCAGGACCACAAGGTCCGCGTCACCGAGCGACGCCACCACCTCGACCATGGCGGCGCGATCACCGAGCCGCCGTTCGGCCTTGTAGTCGTGCAGGGTCCTCGGATGACGGTCGTCGCGCTAGTGGCGCAGCGACGGCACCTGCTTCCCGCTCAGCAGCTCGGCGCCTCAACCACCGAGCAGCGCCTTGCGGCGCTCCAGGCTCTCGGCCGGCCAGCAGGCCTCGCGGTCGTAGTATTCCGGAAAGGCGAGCGCGCCTTTGGGCAGCTCGAACCAGGGCTGCTTGGAAGCGGTAAAGATGTGGATGTCCGGCGGCAGGCGGTCGGGGTCGTCCAGGGTGCCGACCCGGACGAAGCGGACCTTGTCGCCGGCCCCGGCATAGTTGCTCCACAGCGCCACGTGGCAGGAGGGGCAGCGGGCGATCTTCTGGCCCTTGCCGCTTTCGCTGGGCGTCAGCACCACCTCCGGCGTACCCTGCAGCAGCTCTACCCGTTCGGCCTCGATCATGGCGTTCAGCACGAAGGCCGAGCCGGTCTCGCGCTGGCACCAGCGGCAGTGGCAGCAGTGCACGTACATCGGCCCGGTCATCAGGCGATAGCGCAGTTGCCCGCAGGCGCAGCCGCCTTCCAAGGGATAGCCCCCGGTCTCGCTCATTCCTCTTCCTCCCCGGTCAGCCTCGCTCCGCAAGCGAGCCACTCTACCGACTCAGCATGCCGCCGGCGGCGATGCGAGGCAACCACCGCCGGCAAGGCTGGAAGACGGCAGATCAGTTCGGCACCTGGACGGGAACCACCACCTGGCGGGTGTTGGCCCCCGAGGTCACCTGCAGCGCCTGGATGTAGGTGCCGTCGTCCCAGTTGCCGGAGACCGGGCGCAGGGCGAAGCGATAGACGCCGTCGGGAAACTCGGCGAAGCAGGCCGGGCAGACGCCGCTCTGCACGAAGACGAGGCTGATGCCCCCCGGGTTTTGCAGGGCGGTAAAGGAGAAGTCGCCCTCGGCCAGGCCCGTGATGGGCAGCCCATTGGCGGTGCGCGCATAGACGAAGACCACGACGATGGAATCGTTGCCGACCGCCGCCGCCCCGCTGGACCCGGTGCCGCCGCAGAGCACGTGTCCCGCGATGTCGCAGGCATCGACGTCGATCACCACGTCGAGGTTCTGGTTGGGCACGATGATCGTTTCGGCATTGGCGATGCTGGTGATCGCCAGGGCGGTGATGAAGAAGAGAAGGCTGTAGTAGATGATGCGAAGGCGTTGCATTGGGCTCTCCCGCATTGATTGCTCCCCGGACCGAGCCTGCCCGCGGCCGGCGCCGGACCCTATGCGGAATCCCACAAATCCAAGGTCTCCCCCCTTATTTGCCGGCCGGACAACCCTTTTGCGCCGCCGGTGGACGGCGCCGCCCGCCCTGCGATATGGTCCAGCGGTTGAACCGGCCGCTTCCGGCCCCAAAATATGGGGCCGGTTCCGCAGCTTCCGCGGAACCGTGTCTTGGAGTAGTTCTGCGATGTCGCCCGAATGGATCACCCGCTTTCCCGAGCTGGGCAAGCTGACGGCGGCCGAGCAGAAGCTGGTCGCCGAGCGGGCGCAGGTCGTCTCCCTGCCCGCCCGGACCACGGTCTTCGCGCCCGGCCTGCCGGCCGAGAACTTCCTGCTGGTGCTGGACGGCACAGTGCGGGTGCAGCAGGTCTCCTCCGGCGGCCGCGAGATCGTGCTGTACCGGGTGACCGGCGGCGAGAGCTGCATCATGACCACCGCCTGCCTGCTGTCGCAGGACACCTATAACGCCGAGGGCATCACCGAGACCCCGGTCCAGGCCGTCGCGGTGCCCAAGGCGGCTTTCGATGAACTGATGGCCCGCTCCGCCGAGTTCCGGCGCTTCGTCTTCTCCGACTACTCCAGCCGCATCACCGACCTGCTGCACGTGGTCGAGGAAGTCGCCTTCGAACGCATCGACAAGCGCCTGGCCCAGAAGCTGCTGGAGCGCGCCGACGAGAGCGGGCACCTGAACGCCACCCATCAGGACCTGGCGGTCGAGCTGGGCACGGCCCGGGAGGTCGTCAGCCGCCACCTGAAGGAATTCCAGCGCCGCGGCTGGCTGGAGCTGACCCGCGGCCAGATCGCCCTGGCGGACCGCGCCGGCCTGGAAAGCCTGGCCGGCGGCGCCTGAGCCGCCCCCCGGAAAGTCCCGGAAATCCGCCACTTTCCGGCGATTGATCTTCCTCAAGGCAATTTCACGCCCATTCGTGACTAAATCACATATCAGCGGTAGCGGGATCGTTAGTCTGCGGCGCAGAGCATCGCAATGCCGGCCCTCCCCAGCTTGAAGGAGACGACCCCCATGAACCGCAACGTTGGAACCCTTGACCGCATTCTGCGCGTCATCGTCGGCGTCATTCTGATCGCCCTGGTGTTCGTCGGCCCGAAGACCGCCTGGGGCTGGATCGGGGTGATCCCTCTTGTCACGGCCTTCATCGGCTTCTGCCCCGCCTACCGTCTGCTGGGCATCTGCACGAGCGCCAACAAGAGCAAGCAGGCCTAAGGGCCCACCGGGAAGACTTTGAGAGGAACGCCATGAACCCCGACGTGAAGACCTTCTTCGACGAAGCGACCTTTACCGCAACCCACGTGGTCTGGGACCCCGCGACCAAGGCTGCGGCCATCATCGACTCGGTCAAGGACTACGACCCCAAGTCGGGCCGCAGCCGGACGGATTCCGCCGACGCGGTTATTGATTTCGTAAAGGCCCAGGGCCTGACGGTGGAATGGATCCTGGAGACCCATGTCCACGCCGACCACCTGACCGCGGCGCCCTACCTGAAGCAAAAGCTGGGCGGGAAGATCGGCATCGGCGCGCGCATCAACACGGTGCAGGGCGTCTTCAAGAAGGTTTTCAACGCCGAGGACGACTTCGCCACCGACGGCCGGCAGTTCGACAAGCTCTTCGAAGACGGAGAGACCTTCAGCATCGGCAAGCTGGAAGCCAAGGTGATGCACACGCCGGGCCATACGCCAGCCTGCTCGACCTATATCGTCGGCGACGCCGCCTTCGTCGGCGACACCCTCTTCATGCCGGATTTCGGCACCGCGCGCTGCGACTTCCCGGGCGGCGACGCGCGCCAGCTCTTCAAGTCGATCCAGAAGATCCTGGCGCTGCCGCCCGAAACGCGCCTCTTCCTCTGCCATGACTACAAGGCGCCGGGCCGCGACGAATACGTCTGGCAGACCAGCGTGGCCGATGAAAAGGCGAAGAACATCCACGTCCACGAAGGCGTCACCGAGGACGACTTTGTGCAGATGCGCACCGAGCGCGACGAGACCCTGGACATGCCCGTGCTGATCCTGCCGTCGGTGCAGGTCAACATGCGCGCCGGTGACCTGCCGCCGGCCGAGGGCAACGGCGTGCGCTATCTGAAGATCCCCCTCGACGCCCTCTAGGGGCCGACGGCGGACCGCAAGAGCCGAAGAACACAACATCCAAAAGGGTAACTGCCCGAAGGGGCCTCAGGAGGACTCCATGGAACTAAAGAAAGTCGACAAGACCTTTGCCGTGTCACCGCAGATCACGCCGGCCGACGTGGCCGAGCTGGCCCGGCAGGGCTACAAGTCCATCATCTGCAACCGGCCGGACGGCGAAGGCAACGACCAGCCGCTGTTCCATGAAATCGAGGAGGCGGCGGTCAAGGCCGGGATGCAGGTGCACTACCAGCCGGTGGTGAGCGGCAAGGTGACGGACGAGGACGCGGAGACCTTCGCCGACACCTTCGAGGCCGCCCCCAAGCCGGTCTTCGCCTATTGCCGCAGCGGCACGCGTTCCATCACCCTGTGGTCGCTGAGCCGCGCCGGCAAAATGCCGCTGGCCGACATCCTGGTGGCCGCCAAGAACGCCGGCTACGACATGTCCGGCGTAGTGCGGCGCATCGCCAACCAGGGCAAGACACCGACGGATGCCATCGACGGCAAGTTCGAAATCGTCATCGTCGGCGCCGGTTCCGCCGGCATTGCCGTGGCCTCCTCGCTGCTGGCGCGCGCGCCCGACCTCAACATTGCCATCATCGACCCCGCCGACATCCACTACTACCAGCCCGGCTGGACCCTGGTGGGCGGCGGCGTCTTCCAGGCCGACGAGACGGTGCGCACCCTTTCCTCGGTGCTGCCCAAGGAAGTGCATTGGATCAAAGCCGCCGTCGCCGCCTTCGAGCCGGAACGCAACGTGGTGCTGCTGGAAGGTTGCCGCGCCATTCAGTACGACCGCTTGATCGTCTGCCCGGGTCTGAAGCTGGACTGGCACAAGGTTGACGGCCTGGTCGACACCCTGGGCAAGAACGGCGTCACTTCCAACTACCGCTTCGACCTGGCGCCCTATACCTGGGAGCTGGTGAAGAACCTCAAGGCCGGCACCGCCCTCTTCACCCAGCCGCCGATGCCGATCAAGTGCGCCGGCGCACCGCAGAAGGCCCTCTACCTCTCGGCCGACCACTGGTTCCGCACGGGCGTGCTCGACCACATCGACATCGCCTTCTACAACGCCGGCGGCGTGCTGTTCGGTGTCAAGGACTACGTCCCGGCGCTGATGGAGTACATCGAGAAGTACGAGGCCGAACTGAAGTTCAACCACAACCTCGTGGCAGTGGACGGCCCGGCCAAGATCGCCTGGTTCGACCAGACCGACGCCGACGGCAACGTGACGCGCGTCGAGCGGCGCTTCGACATGATGCACGTCTGCCCGCCGCAGTGCGCGCCGGACTTCATCCGCGTCAGCCCGCTGGCCGACCAGGCCGGCTGGGTCGACGTCGATCAGAACACCCTGCGCCACAAGACCTACGAGAATGTCTGGAGCCTGGGCGACGTGATGAACGCGCCCAACGCCAAGACCGCCGCCGCGGCGCGCAAGCAGGCGCCGGTGGTGGCCCAGAACGTACTGGCCGACATGGGCCGCAACGTCGCCATCGGCCACTACGACGGCTACGGCTCCTGCCCGCTGACGGTGGAGCGCGGCAAGATCGTGCTGGCCGAGTTCGGCTATGGCGGCAAGCTGCTGCCCAGTTTCCCGACCTGGCTGCTGAACGGCAAGCGCCCGAGCCGCCTGGCCTGGCTGCTGAAGGAGAAGATCCTGCCGCCGATCTACTGGAAGGCCATGCTGCGCGGCAAGGAATGGCTCGCCAAACCGGAAGCGGTGAAACCCGAGGTCGTCAATTGAAGCAAGCCGGCAACGGCCTGACAGGACCGTGGATATGATCGAACGCCTGTTGCCGGGCATCGCCTGGGTGCGGAACTACGACCGCACCGCCCTGCAGGGGGATGCCCTGGCGGCGCTGATCGTCACCATCATGCTGATCCCACAGAGTCTGGCCTATGCCCTGCTCGCTGGGTTGCCGCCGGAGGTGGGGCTCTACGCCTCCATGCTGCCGCTGGTCGGCTACGCCCTCTTCGGGACCTCCTCGGCGCTGGCCGTAGGGCCGGTCGCCGTGGTCTCGCTGATGACCGCCGCGGCGGTGGGCAACTACGCCGGCGTCGGCACGCCGGAATACCTGGGCGCGGCTATTGCGCTGGCCCTGCTCTCCGGCCTCTTCCTGGTGCTGATGGGCCTGCTGCGCCTCGGCTTTCTCGCCAGCTTCCTCAGCCACCCGGTGATCTCCGGCTTCATCACCGCCTCGGGCATCCTCATCGCCACCAGCCAGCTGAAGCACATCCTGGGCGTCGACGCCGGCGGCCACACCCTGGTGGAGCTGGTCCGTTCCCTGGCCGGGCAGATCGATGCGGTGAACGGCCCGACCCTGGCGATCGGGGCCGGCGCCACGGTCTTCCTGTTCTGGGTGCGCAAGTCGCTGAAGCCCCTGCTGATCAAGCTGGGCCTCGGCCCGCGGCTGGCCGACAGCCTGGCCAAGGCCGGGCCGGTGGCCGCCGTCATCGCCACCATCCTGCTGGTCGACTCCCTTTCCCTCGACCAGGCGGGCGTCAGGGTCGTGGGCGAGATCCCGCAGGGCCTGCCGCCCGTCACCCTGCCGCCTTTCGACCTGGCGCTGTGGCGCGACCTGCTGCCCTCGGCGGTTCTGATCTCGGTGATCGGCTTCGTCGAGTCGGTCTCGGTGGCGCAGACCCTGGCCGCCAAGCGGCGCGAGCGCATCAACGCCAACCGCGAGCTGGTCGGCCTCGGCGCCGCCAACCTGGCGGCCAGCATCAGCGGCGGCTTCCCGGTGACCGGCGGCTTCTCCCGCTCCGTGGTGAACTTCGACGCCGGCGCGCGCACGCCGATCGCCGGGGTCATGACGGCGGTCGGCATCGGCCTCACCGCCCTGCTGCTCACCCCCCTCTTCCAGCAACTGCCCAAGGCGACCCTGGCCGCGACCATCGTGGTCGCCGTGCTGTCGCTGGTCGACCTCGGCGCCCTGAAGCGCACCTGGGACTACTCCAAGGCCGATTTCGCGGCCATGGCGGCGACCATCCTGCTGGTGCTGGGCGTCGGCGTGGAAGCCGGCGTCGTCGCCGGGGTCCTGCTGTCGGTGGTGCTCTTCCTGGTGCGCTCCAGCCGGCCGCACATGGCGGTGGTCGGCCAGGTGCCGGGCACCCAGCATTTCCGCAACGTGAAGCGCCATCAGGTGACGACCAGCCCGGCGGTGCTCAGCGTGCGCGTCGACGAGAGCCTCTACTTCGCCAACTCCCGCTGGCTGGAAGACAAGCTCTATGACATGGCGGTAGCCGACCGGGCGCTGAAGCACGTGGTACTGATCTGCGCGGCGGTGAACGACGTCGACGCCAGCGCCCTGGAAAGCCTGGAGGCCCTGAATGAGCGGCTGAAGGACGCCGGGGTCAGCTTCCACCTCTCCGAGGTCAAGGGCCCGGTGATGGACAAGCTGAAGCGCTCCCACTTCCTCGACCTCATGACCGGCAAGGTCTTCCTCAGCCAGTACGACGCCCTGGCCGAGCTCGATCCCATCACCACGGCCGAGGCCCTGGGCGCCAGCCGCCCGCCCCGCTCCGCCGCGACGGTGTAAGCGCTCTCACTCGCCCTTGTAGAGCGGCTCCGGCTGGGCGAAGAAGCCGCCCAGGATGTGGTAGACCAGCATATAGTTCTTCTGCTGGAAGGACGCATGGGAGATGCCCGACATCACCGCGAAGGTCTTGTCCGGGTTGGGCAGCTTCTCGAAGAACCTGGTCAGGTCCTCGAAGCCCGCGATGCCATCGTACTGGCCGCGCATGATGATCGTCGGCACGGGGATCTTCTCCGGGTCGACCAGCGGCAGCTTCGAGCACATGTCGATGTAGGTGCCGTTGGGCATGGAGTCGTCCAGGGCGCAGATCGCCTTGGCGAAGGCGTCCACCACCTTGTCCTCGGCGCAGCCCGGGTGGTCGCGGTTGAAGATCGACTGCACGAAGGCGTAGTCCATCGGCCGTCGGTTCGTTCCCAGGAACTGCGGCAGCTTCTTGCGCCGGTCCTCCAGGGTGGGGCTGCCCTCTCCGGTCCACACGAAGGCATCGAGGGCCAGCCGCTTCACCCGCTCGGGGTGGCGCTGGGTGAAGAGCGCCGCGCGCAGGGCGCCGGAGGAAATGCCGTAGACCAGCAGCGGGCCTCCGCCGCGCGTCTTCTCGATGTAGTCCGTGGCCGCGGCCAGGTCGTCGGCGCCGTTGGAGATGTCGCAGGTGATGTCGCGCGTCTTGGTGGAGCGGCCGTAGCCCTCCATGTCGACACACCAGGTGTCGTAGCCCTGCACCGCGAAGTAGTTCATGGCGGAACTGAAGGGCCGCCCCTCCACCTGCAGGTCGAAAGTCGGCGTCGAGGCCATGGAGGAGCCGTGCACGAAGAGCACGGTGCCCTTCTTGCCCTGCGGCTTGCCGACGTACTTCTCCCAGAGGAAAAGATCGACGTCCTCCCCCTTCCTGGTCCAGTGTTCTTCGCCGACGACATCCTTTTCCGCGGCCAGTGCGTTCATTGCCAACCTTTCTTCCTGATTTGCCAGCCGGGTCTTATCGACCCGTCATTTCCAAGATGTCGAAACCGCAGTTGCGGTCGATGAGATAGATGAGCCCATGCTCGTCCACGTCGACGTCGTTGGACTGCGGGCTGGGTTCCTTGGCGCGCGGCTCCGGAATGAAGTGGGCCGTCTCCCGGGGCGCGAAGGGATCGGAGACATCGATCACGCGCAGGCCGCCGGCGAACCAGGTGGCGTAGACCAGCGGCTCGTCCAGCTTCTCGCGGAACTGGTGCGCGCCGAAGCGGCCCGGCGACCGTGCCCAGGGCGAGTCCAGCTCGCTGACGTCGAAGGCCGAGAGGGCCGTGATGTTGTCGAAGTCGGTGACGTCGAAGACCCAGAGGAAGGCGTGCAGGCGGCCGGCCACGTGGTCGTGCTCCTCGTCCACCGCCACGGCGATGCGCCGCCCGGCAACAGTCCCGGCCACCGGCAGGATGGTGTGGGTCGGTTCCGGAAAGGGCGGATGGTAGTCGTGGCTGGCCACGGTTCTCGGCCTGGTGATGTCGCTGACGTCGAGCACCCGGAAGCCGGCGTGCCAGACCGAGGCCCACATCTCGTCACCGACCCTCAGGGCATGGTGCAGGCGGTTCTTGTAACCCTGCCATGTCGGTTTCTCGCCCGCGGCGATATGCTGGCCCGGCATGTGCCAGCGCGACACCTCCTGCGGGTCGGCCGGGTCCTTGAGGTCGTAGATGACCAGGATGTTGCCCAGGTAGCCCTCCATCTCCGTGGAGATGTAGGCGTAGTCGGCGTCCATGTCGAAGCGGTGGGAGCCGAAGCCGAAGGTGCGCCGGTGCACCAGCTCGCGCGGCCTGGCCTTGTCGGAGATGTCCCAGACCTTGAAGCCGCCCTCGTCGTAGCCGCGCGCCCGTGCCGCGTCGAGCTCGGCCACTTGTGCGGGCTCTACGCCGAGCTGCGCGGCGACCTCCGCGTCTTCCGGCGGGCGCCCCAGCTCCGCGGTCAAAACCGCGCGCAGCTCCGGCAGGCGCTGGCCCTTGCGCAGAAAATGGCGCCGGTTCTGCTCCACGTTGGTAACCATGAGGTCGCCGGCCACGCGAACCTTGTGGGTGTGAGAGAAATTGTCGGCCAGCATGATCTGCGCGGTGACCCGTGGGTTCTTCGGGTCGCGCACGTCGACGATGCTGGTACCGAAGGGTGGCTTCATGTGGCCGATGTAGGCAAAGCCGTCCTGCACCACCACCTGGCCGCCGCCCGGCAGGTCCAGGTGGCCGACCCGTTTCAGGTTGCGGGCCAGCGCTTTCTTCGCGGCCGCCATGTCAGCCCTCGCCCTCCGCGAAGACGCTCTTGCGGCGGCGCTGCCGGTGCTTCATGAAGGCCGGCAGAATCAAGGAAGCGACCAGCGCCACCCAGAGGATGTTGCCCAGCGGCGAGGAAAACAGCGTCAGGAAATCGCCGTCGGATTTCTGCAGGGCCACCAGCATGTACTGCTCCAGCAGGGGGCCCAGGATGACGCCGATCAGGATGGCGGCCACGTGATAGCCGGTCTTGCGGGCGATGTAGCCGAGGATGCCGAAGGCGAAGGCCAGGTACATGTCGAACATGTACTCGCGCGGCACGAAGGAACCGATCAGCGTAAAGCCGATGATCAGGGGCGACATGAAGGTCGTCGATACCAGCGTCACCCGCGACATGTAGCGCGACAGCGGCAGGATGGTGAAGGCCATCAGCAGGTAGGTGGTGAACATGGCCATGAAGATGCCGTAGCCGAGCTCCGGCCGTTCCATAAAGAGGCGCGGGCCGGTGTTGACGCCCTGGTACTGCATGACCACCAGCATGATGGCCGCCGTGGCGCCGCCGGGAATGCCGAGCACCAGCAGCGGGATCAGCGTGCCGGCGGTGACGCCGTTGTTGGCGGACTCGGGCGCGATGAGTCCCTCGGGATGGCCGGTGCCGTAAAGCTCCGGCGTCTTGGAGAAGGCACGCGACTGCTGGTAGGCGACGAAAGCGGCGATGGCCGCGCCGGCGCCCGGCGTGACCCCGATAACGAGGCCGATGAGGCTGGTCCAGGCGACATGCCACCAGCGTTTCAGGGTAATGCGCACGCCCTCGAGGGTCTGGTGCCAGGTGCCGGTCTGCAGGCGGTCGCGGCTATGCTCGGAGAGGATCGACTCGCCCTCGATCACCATGAAGGCCTCGGAGATGGCGAAGAGGCCGACCAGCGCCGGAATCAGCGGCACCCCGTCGTAGAGCTCCAGGAAACCCATGGTGCCGCGCGGCGTGGCGTAGACGTGGTCGGCGCCGATCGAGCCGATCATCAGCCCGAAGAAGCCCGCGATCAGTCCCTTCAGCGTATCCTTGGAGGCGATGGTGGCGATCAGCGAGATGCCGAAGAGCATCACCACCACCATCTCCACCGAGTGCATGTAGAAGCCGACGCGCGCCAGCAACGGCATGGAGAGCAGCGCGATGACCGTAGTCAGCAGGCCGCCCAGGGTGGAGGAAGTGAAGGAGATGGAGAGCGCCATCTGGCCCTGCCCCTTCTTCACCATGGGATAGCCGTCCAGCGGCGTCGCCGCCGCGCCGGCTGTGCCGGGAATGTTCACCAGGATGGCCGGGATGCCCGCCCCCATGCGCGAGGCACAGTAGAGCGCGACCATGAAGACCAGACCGACCTCAACGTCCATCACCAGGGTGAAGGGGAGCAGGATGATGATGGTATTGGCGGCGCTGAAGCCGGGGATAGCGCCGACGATGAAGCCGAGGAAGATCGAGGGGATGATCACCCACCACAGCGAAAGACTGTGCAGGAAGAGGTCGGTGAAGAAGGCGAAGCTGGTTTCCATGCCTGCGCCCGCCCCCTCAGCTCAAGGCCTGGACGAGGTACTCGACCGGCCCCTTGGGAAAACGCTTCTGGAACAGGATCACGAAGACCACCAGGGCGACGGCGGCCATGATCGTGGCCGAGACCAGGCAGAGGATGGGGCGGCGGCCGCCGCCCAGCAGCAGCATGGAAGCGGCCATGAAGACAAAGGTGGTCAGCGTGAAGCCCAGCCACTGAATGACGATCAGATAGCCGAGGCTCAAGGCGATGAAGCCGAGCCGCTTGGGCAGGATGTGGTAGGGCTCGATCAGGTTCGACATGCCGAGGGAGGCCTCACCGCGCCACAGGGCGCGCGCCGCGACGGCGAAGAAGATCAGCACCAGCAGAATCAGCACGCTGCCGACCATGAAGGCATTCAACTGCGCCGACCAGGGTGAGTCGACGACGGTCGCGATGTAGTAGAGGGTGAATCCCAAAGCCAGTACGGGAATGATCAGCTCACCCCCGAGCTGGCGCTTCTCGTCGCTGTCCTGCGTCGACGCCATAGTGATACTGTCCCGTTACTCGCCCGCTGCCGGGCCGGACCGGCCGCGGCAGCCGGCAAAAGCAAAGAAGAAGAGAGCGCGAGGGCCGAAGGTCTGCGCCTCCGGCCCCCGCCGAACCGAAGTCCGGAACACGCTTTAGCTGCCGGTCAGGTACGACTTGTACTTGGCGCCCAGCTCCAGCATGGCCTGCTTGAACTTGGCGCATTCCTCGACGCCGCCGTAGTTCACGTACTCCCAGTGGCCCTTGGCCTTGAGCACGGAGGCCTTGTATTCGGGGTCGTCGAAAACCTTCCGGAAGGTCGACTGCAGCATCTCGAAGCGGTCGGGGTGCTTGTCGACCGCCGCCTTATGGATGCCGAAGGCGCGCGAGGAGAGCATCGGCGGCAGGTTGGTGCCGTAGACCTCATTCATGGTCGGTGCGTTGTCCAGCGCCTCGCCCAGCACGTTCTTGTCATTGAAGACCAGCAGGGTCTTCACCGCATCGCCGGCCGCGGCGACGGTGCCGGAGGTCAGCACGGAGAAGTCGACCTCTCCGGTGACGGCCCCGGCGACGGTCTTCTTGCCGCCAGAAAGCGGAATCAGCGTGACCTCGATACCGGTGTGCTCGGCCAGTGCCAGCATGCCGATGGAGGCCGGGTGCGCGAGACGGCTGGTGCCGACGTTCAGCTTGCGCTTCTTGCCCTCGGCGATGATGTCGTCGAGTGTCTGCAGCTTGCTCTCAGAACCGATGAAGAGGCAGCCCGGATCGGTATCGACGCGGCCCCAATAGATGTAGTCGTCGATGTTGAAGCTCGGCTCCTTGACCACCCAGTTCAGCACCTCCGGGCCCATGTTGCCGAAGATCAGGCTGTAGGCGTCGGGCTCGTACTTGCCCATGTAGACCTCGTAGCCGACGCGGCCCGAGGCGCCCGGGTAGAAGCCCGGCTCGAAGTTCGTATCGAGGTATTTTTTCCAGATCGCGGTGAAGGCGCGCAGATTGCGATCGGCGCCGCCGCCTTCGCGAGTCGGAACGATGACGTCGATGTTGCGCTCCGGATAGCCGGCCGCGAAGGCACGCGAAGCCAGGCTGCCGCTGCTACCCAGGACTGCGGCCGCCGCGCCGGCCTTCAGCAGGGAGCGCCGCGAAAGGCTTGAGATAAAAGAGTTCCGTTGTGAGTTGGACATTGTTGCTTGCCTCCTCCCAAGGCGTGTTTTGGCCGGTGCGTGCGGCCCTGTTTGGCGGTGATCCCGCCGTTATTGGTTAAAGCTTCGACGATCTTGAAAAATAAGTCAAATGTGGCGTTGCGGCGGCATTTTATGCACCAATTGGTCAACCAATATTTGCGAATTGGCTTTACCAATCGCCTGCCCGGGCAAGGCCGGCGGAGGGCCGCGCAGAGAGACTATGGAAGCTTGGAGGCGCGCGCGGGGATCAGAAAATCGCGAGCAGGGTCACGCCTTCGTAGAGCAACCGCAGCGCCAGGATCGACAGCAGCACCGCCAACACCCGGTGGAAGGTCTGGTCGTTCATCTTCACCAGCACGTGCTTTCCGATCACCGTGCCGAGGAAGCCGCTCAGCACCATGGCGATGACCAGCCCCGCATAGGGCCCGTAGTTGAAGCCGAGCAGGCCGAAGGCGAAGACCTTGATGGCGTGCTGGGCCACCATGCAGGTGGAGTGGGTGGCGACGTGCTCCAGCCGGCCGAGGCGCAGGGACTTCACCATGGCCGAGACGAAGCTGCCGGTGGCGCCGAAGAACATGGTGAGGAAGCTGGAGAAGACGCCGGTGACGATCACCTTGAAGCGTCCGGGCGTGGTGACCACCGGCCCCCAGACCGCATAGAGGATGAAGCAGGCCAGCCCGATGTTGAGGATAGCGGGCGGCAGCTGCACGGCGGTCAGCCCGCCGACGGCCGCGCCGATCAGGCTGCCGAGGCAGAAGGGCGCCAGGATCTTCCACTCGACGCCCCGGATCATGATCGCGGCGCGCCCGGCATTGGAGCCGATCTGCACCACGCCGTGAATGGGGATCAGCGCGTGGGCCGGCATGAGCACCGCCATAACGGCAATCAGCACGATGCCGCCGCCGATCCCCGCCGCCGCGGTGAGGAAAGAGGTCGCCGCGCTGAGCGCGATCAGGGCCGCCGACGCCGTCAGTCCGACGTCGGCGGGCACCAGCCATTCAATCATCGTCGCCCGGATCCAAAAGGAACACTCTCCGGCCCCTTATAGCAGCCGGCGGCGTTTTGCCCATAGGCTCCGGGCGGCAAGCGAGAAGGGGTTCAGGCGGCCGCGCGGATCGCCAGGCGCGTCTCCAGCAGGGCCAGGCAGGCTTTGGCCGCCTCTTCGCCTTTCACCTTGAAATGCTCGTGGAAGAAGCGCCGGTGCTCTTCGGACTCATGGAAGTTGTGCGGCGTCAGCACGGCGGAGAGCACGGGCACGTCGCTGTCCATCTGCACCTGCATCAGGGCGCCGACGACGGTGTCGGCGACGAAGTCGTGGCGGTAGATGCCGCCGTTCACCACGAAGGCGGCGGCGACGATAGCCGCGTAGCGGCCGCTGCGCGCCAGGTCGCGGGCCAGCAGCGGGATTTCGAAGGCGCCGGGCGCTTCGAAGACCTCGAGGCCGTAGGCCGCAGCGCCGTCTTCGGCGGCGGCGCGGGCCAGCTCCCGCTTCAGGCCGAGCTGGCACTGGTCGACGATGTCGCCGTGCCAGCGCGCCTTCACCAGCGCAATGCGCGGCGAGCGCAGGGTTTCATCTGAAATCCGGGGGTGGCTCTGATTCATGCTGTGCTCCTTCTTTTCGCACGAGAGACAAGAACCAGGGCGATGGAAACAGCGGTGCGCCCGCGCAAAGTCGCGCGGAGACACCGCTCTTCCGCTCTCTTCCATCCGGACTGTGACCGTCGGCTTCGGCTTCTCACCGAATCTGCTGACCCCTTCCCAAGGATCGACAGAGCCTTGGAAAAAGCGCTCGCGGGCTCGGACGCCGAAGCATCCATACCGCCGGTGGGGACTTCCACCCCGCCCTGAGAACGTGACCGCACCGGAGGTGCGGCCGGCGTCATCTAGGCCCAGCCCCCGGCAAAAGGCAATGCGGAAAAAGCAACGGATGCATTTCCCGCACCAGCGACTAGACTGCGCCGCCATGAGCCCGGAAAGCCCCACGCCCGAAGCGCCGGAGATCCTGCCGCCCGACGACGCCGCCTTTGCCCGCGCCGCCGCGCTGCTGCGCGCCGGCGAGCTGGTGGCCTTCCCGACGGAGACCGTCTACGGCCTGGGCGCCGACGCCACCTCCGACGCTGCCGTCGCCGGCATCTTCGCGGCCAAGGACCGCCCGCAGTTCAATCCCCTCATCGTCCACTTCACCAGCGCCGAGGCCGCCGAGGCCGAGGTGGTCTTCGACGACCGCGCCCGCGCGGTGGCCGCCGCCTTGTGGCCCGGCCCCCTGACCCTGGTGCTGCCGCGACGCCCGGAAAGCCGCCTCTCCCTGCTGTGCAGCGCCGGGCTCGACACCCAGGCGGTGCGGGTGCCGGCCCATCCCCTCGCCCAGCGTCTGCTGGCCGAGTGCGGCCTGCCGCTGGCCGCGCCCAGCGCCAACGCCTCCGGGCGTATCAGCCCCACCGAGGCGGCCCACGTCGCCGCCTCCCTGGGTGCGCGGGTGCCGCTCATCCTGGACGGCGGGCCCTGCGCCGTGGGCCTGGAGTCCACGGTGCTCGACCTATCGGGCCCGGAAGCGACCATCCTGCGCCCCGGCGCCGTGACGACGCAAGACCTGACCCCGATAGCCGGAGAGGTGCGTGAAACGCTGGACGCCGCGGAATCCCTGGAGTTAAAGGCGCCGGGCATGCTCACCAGCCACTACGCGCCGGGGCATCCGGTACGGCTCGACGCTACAGATGTTGTCGGGGACGAGGCCCTGCTGGCTTTCGGGCCGGAGGTGCCCGCGGGCGCAGTCGAGACCCTGAACCTCAGTCCTTCGGGCGACCTGACCGAGGCGGCGGCGCACCTCTTCGCCTACCTGCACCGCCTGGACAGCGCCGACGTCCGCGACATCGCCGTCATGCCCATCCCCGATTCCGGTCTGGGATCAGCCATCAACGACCGCCTGCGCCGGGCGGCGGCGCCGCGGAGCCAGGACCAGGACTGAGCACGCGGCGGACTCGCCACGACGCCCCGTGATCTCTAAATTCCCTCCCATGGATGCCCGCGCCCCCAAGCCCCCCGACCTGGATGCCCTGAAGCAGCGGCTCGTCGACGCGCTCGGCGCCAAGGCCGTGATCGACGACGCCGACGGCATGGCGCCCTTTCTGGAAGAGCAGCGCGGACGATACGAAGGCGCCGCGCCCTTCGTGGTGCGCCCGGCGACGACCGAGGAGGTCGCCACCACGGTGACCCTCTGCCGCGAAGCCGGCGTGCCTATCGTCCCCCAGGGCGGCAACACCGGCCTGGTCGCCGGCGGCATCCCCTTCGCCGAGGACGGCGCGGTGCTGCTGAGCCTCGGACGCATGAACCGTATCCGCAAGGTCGACGCCACCGACTATTCCATTACCGTCGAGGCCGGCTGCATCCTGAGCCAGGTGCAGGAAGCGGCGGCGGAGGCCAAGCGCCTCTTCCCCCTGAGTCTCGGCGCCGAGGGCTCCTGCCAGATCGGCGGCAACCTCTCCACCAACGCCGGCGGTGTACACGTGCTGCGCTACGGCAACGCCCGCGACCTGGTGCTGGGGCTGGAGGTGGTGCTGCCGGACGGACGCATCTGGGACGGTCTGCGCGCCCTGCGCAAGGACAACACCGGCTACGCGCTGAAGCACCTCTTCGTCGGCGCGGAAGGCACGCTGGGTATCATCACCGCCGCCTGCCTGAAGCTCTTCCCCCGCCCGGCGGAAACCGAGGTGGCCTTCGTCGCCGTGCACGATCCCGCCGCCGCGGTGGAGCTGCTGGGCCGCGCCCGCGCCGCCACCGGCGACCGGGTGAACGCCTTCGAGCTGATCCCGCGCATCGGCCTGGACTTCGCGCTGAAGCACGTCGAGGGCATCGAGGACCCGCTGACCGAAGCGAGCGAGTGGTACGTGCTGATCGAGCTGGCCTCGGGGCGCGCCGACGGCAGCCTGCGCGAAAGCCTGGAGGAATTCCTCGCCGCCGCCATCGAAGACGGCCTGGTCAGCGATGCGGCGCTGGCCGCCAACGAGCGCCAGGCCACGGCCTTCTGGGCCATCCGCGAGGGCATCGTCGAGGCGCAGAAGTTCGAAGGCGGCTCCATCAAGCACGACGTCTCCGTGGCGGTCTCCAAGACACCGGAGTTCATCGCCCGCGCGACGGCACTGGTGAAGGAGATGGTGCCCGGCGTCCGCCCGGTGCCCTTCGGCCACGTCGGCGACGGCAACATCCACTTCAACCTCTCGCAGCCCGAAGACGCCGAGCGCGAAGCCTACCTCGCCCGCTGGAAAGAGGTGAACGAGGCGGTGCACGAGCTGGTGGTGGAAATGGGCGGCTCGATCTCCGCCGAGCACGGCATCGGCTACCTGAAGCGGGAGGAGAACGCGCGCTTCAAGTCGGAGGTCGAAATGGACCTCATGCGCGCCGTCAAGCAGGCGCTCGACCCCGAGGGCCTGATGAATCCGGGCAAGGTAATCAAGCCTTAGCGGCCCGGCGCCGGCTTTGCCCCACTCCTTGCCGTCGTCGCCAGCACGATGCCGGTGACGATGGCGGCGATGCCGACGGCGTGGAAACCCTCCAGCCGCTCGCCCAGAAAGACGAAAGCGAGCAGCGCGGCGAAGACCGGGATGAGGTGCATGAAGAGGCCGCCCTTGTTGGGGCCCAGCACCTCGATGCCGCGGTTGAAGCAGAAGAAAGCCAGCAGCGAGGCAAAGAACACCACGTAAACGATGGTGAGCAGCGAGTCCTGCGTTAGCGGCATGGGCCGCACAAAGGCGTGTTCCCAGAGATAGACCGGCAGCAGCATGGCGATCGCCAGGGCCATGGTGGCCGCCAGCAGCGACTGCGGATGCAGCGTGGCGGGCCGGCGCTTCACCAGGACCGTGTACATCGACCAGAAGAAGACGGCGGCCAGCATGATGAAGTCGCCCTTGTTAACGGTCAGGCTGCGCAGATGCGCGAGGTCGCCGCGCAGGATCACCACCGTGACGCCGGCCAGGGAGACGGCGATGGCCAGCAGGATGCGCGGCGTGATCGGCTCGCGGTAGAGCGCCCAGGAGAGCAGCGGCACGAGCACCGGGCAGATGGCGACCAGCAGGGCCGCGTTGGTTGCCGTGGTGTAGTTCACCGAGAGATAGAGCGAGGTGTGGAAGGCCGCCATGCCGAAGAAGGCGAACGCCGCCAGATTCTTCCAATGGCGGCGGATCTCCGGCAGGTCGCGCCTGACCCTCGGCCAGGCGAAGGGCAGCAGAATGGCCAGCGCCAGCACCCAGCGCCAGAAGCTGAGGCCCACCGGCGGCACCTCGGCATGCACCGCGCGGCCGATGAAGATATTGCCGCCCCAGCAGGCCGAGGAGATCGTCAGCAGCAGGGCGGCGACCAGCGGCGAAGCGCCCCCGGCCGTTGGACGGTTCTGCGGTGAGGAAACCTGATCGGAAGACAAAGCGGCGGGTCAGTAGAGATCGGTTTTTTTGGCGTCGAGCTTCTTGCCGGCGAGCGCGCGCTCGGCCTTCTTCTGCTCGGCTTCGGTCTTCTTCCGCGCGCCCTTGGTGCGGCCGAACTTGGTGCGGTTCGCCGCGGCTTGCGCTTCTTTTTCGGCGCGGGCCCGGCGCTTCTTCGCCTGCCGCAGATTGATGATCTCGCTCATGGGGCGATGTTAGGGCAAGTCTTCCGACCTGTCAGCAGCCACGCTACTTGCGCTGAAGCATCGCCTGGCGCTGTTCCTGGCTCGGCATCTTGGGGAAGGACGGCAGGTCCGGGTCCACCGGATCCCACTTCGGCGCCCGGCTGGCGTAGACCGAGGCGCCCGGGGTTACGGCGTCGGGGTCGTCGAGGCTGGAGGCGCGCAGGAAAACGAGTTCTCCCCCGGCCGCATTCGTCGAATAGAGCGCCGAGCCGCAGGTCGGGCAGAAGTGCCGCCGCACCACATTGCCGCTGTCGGCCGGGTGGTCGTAGTGCCGCACCTCGCCGCTGAGGGAAAACGCCGCCGCCGGCACCACCACATGGGTGCAGTGGCCGGTGCCGCTCGATTTCCGGCAGTCGATGCAATAGCAGTGCGCCGCCACAAGGGGTTTGCTGGCGGCCTCGTAGCGCACCGCCCCACAGAGGCAGCCGCCGGCGAGAGAAACCTGCTGATCGCCGGCCATTTCCTTTACCCCTCCTGGCTGGTCATCGCCTGGCGTTCGGCCTCCGTCGGCATCTCGGCGAAGGACGGCAGCGACGGGTCCACCGGATCCCACCGCGGGGCGCGGCTTGCGTAGACCACAGCACTGGGCGTAACCGCATCCAGGTCATCCAGGCTGGAAGCGCGCACGAAGGAAAACCCGGGCATGCCGCTGTTGGTGGAGAAGACCGCGGAGCCGCAGGTCGGGCAGAACCGCCGGCTGACCATATTGCCGCTGTCCGCCGGCCGGTCATAGGCGCTCAGCGCGCCGGTCATGGCAAAGCTTTCTTCCGGCACCATGACATGAGTGCCATGGGCGGTGCCGCTGGTTCGCCGGCAATCCTCGCAATAGCAGTGGCCGGTCAGGATCGGTTCGGCCGTGATCTCGTAGTGCACGGCGCCGCAGAGGCAGCCCCCGGTCAGCGGTTTCGCAGGCGTTTCGGTCATATCGCGCTCCCCTTGTGCGTTGCCTCCGGGAGGCGCCGCCGTCCCGGAACAGAGGAAGGGTATAGGGTCATTGACTAGTGACTTGCAAGTGACAATTTACTAGCCAAAGATGACAGACTGCGGGATTGATGGAATACAAGAGGCTATGGCCCGGACCTCAAGACGCGAGTCGCGCTCGAACTGCCCGATCGCCGCGACACTCGACACGCTGGGCGACCGCTGGAGCCTGATCATCGTGCGCGACATGATGATCGGCAAGAAGCGCTTCGCGGAGTTCCTCGACTCGCCGGAAGCCATCACCACCTCGGTGCTGAGCGACCGCTTGGCGGGCCTGGAGGCCGCCGGCCTGGTGGAGCGCAAGCCCTACCAGAAGCGCCCGCCGCGCTACGAGTACCTGCTGACCGAGAAGGGACAGGCCCTGCTGCCGGTACTGCAGGAGATCTGCCGCTGGGCCAACAAGACGGTGCCCGGCACCTGGACGCCGCCCGACTCCTTCATGAAACGAAAGATCTGACGGCGGGCCTCACCGCGCCTACTGCGCCGCTGACTTGCGGCCGGCACGCGTCTTCTCGATCAACTTGTAGGCAACATAGTACTTGTAGATGTTGCGGACGTAGATGACCGGTTCACGGCTGACCGCCTTGCCGATGGCGATCTCTACATTGTTGAACCAGACATTCGGATCGAGGTCCATCTTCGCCGCCCGGCGCCGTGCCTTGTTCATGTTGCCTGGACCGGCATTGTACGCGGCGAAGGAGAAAAGCGTCTGGTCCAGGGGCGAGATCGCCGGGTCGTCGAAGTAGGTGTCACGCAGGAATCGCAGGTATCTCACGCCGGCATGCACGTTGTTGTCGGTCTTCGTGATGTCCGGGATATTGACGTTGGGGTCCTTCGCCGTCTGCGGCATGACCTGCATGATGCCGATGGCTCCTACCTTGCTGCGCTTGCTCTGGTCCAGCTTCGACTCCTGATACCCCTGTGCGGTGATCATCAGCCAATCGAAATCATACTGGGCCGCATACTTGCGAATGATGTCGAGCGTCTGCTCATATCGCCCCAGCGCGTCTTCCGCACGGACGTTCTCGATCCACTTGGGGTTCTTCACATAGCGCTTGATCAGAACGTTTCCGAGCATGGTGCCCTTGCGGATCGTCTGAATGAACTTGTTCGTCGCCGCAAGCAGCCCGGGATTTTCTTTGCGCACCGCCCAGCCGATCTCCCCGCCCTCGTTGAGCGCCAGGTTCTCATGCACCTTGATCTTGTCGAACACCTGCTGCCAGACGGCCGCCTTGTGACTGTCGACGACAATGGCCGGCAGCAGGCCGCTATTGGCCATCTCCAGCAGGTCATAGTCTTCGAGATACTCATCCATCTCCTCAACGGGAATGCGCGCCTTGCCCGCCGCCTCGCGCTCTGCGTTGAGAGCGCCCAGATGCTCGAAATAACTGCTCGACCGCCGCAGGTGCAGCTTCATGTCGACAAGGTCGTCGAAACTGGAGACTTCCGTGGCCGCAGGGCCGGTCACCACCAACTCGCGCACGCCCGTATTGGTCGGGTCGGTAAAGGCGACTTTCCCGCTGCGTTCCGCTGTGATCGTCAGATTGGCTGCGGCAATGTCCGCCCTTCCCTCGATGACCGCAGGCAGAAGGGCGTCACGGGCCATAGGCAGCAGCACAACGTTGATGTGCCGACCCTTCTTCGGGTACGCCTTCGCCAGGAACTTCTCGAGTTCCCGCGCGACCTCAACCGCCAGGCCGCGCCGGTCGATGCCATCGGCGCTGAAATAGAGGGGATTGTTGGCCGTCGCAACGCGGACAAAGCCGCGCTCGAGAATGCCGTCCAGGTCACCGGTCCACGACCGCTGTGCAAGCTCGAGAAGATGGTCCTCTTCAGCCGCGTCAAGCCCGGGCCCAGCGGCCGGCCCCGTTTCGGCAGAAACCGTTACCGGCTGCCAGACGGCAAAATTCAACAGAAGAAGAAGTAGAAGCGGAAAGAGACGCATCACCTTGCCCCCAGAGCGCGCGGCTGCAGCCCGCCACAAGGCGCCAGTATAGCAGGCTTCCGCTCACGGCTACAGTTGCCGCGCCCGGCGCCCTAGGGTTCGGGGGCAGTGCGAAGCCGCCAAGATTCCGACATGACGCTTTCTCGAAGGGCGGAAAAGCCGACAGGATTGGGCGCTCAGCCGGCACCGGCCGCCGCGTCACGCCGCAGCTCGGCGTTCTCGGCGCGCAAACGCTCCAACTCCGCGCGCAGCGGCGCCAGGGCGGGCTCCAGTTCCTCCAGGGTGAAGCGCTGCGGCAGGTGCTGCGGACAGTTCCAGTCCAGCGCCGCCACGGTGATGACGATGGCCCGCTCCGGCTTGGCGCGGTAGCTGCGGTCGTGCAGCCCGGCGATCAGTTCGGGATCTTCCTCGATGTCGACGATGCGCGCCTCGCCCCAGACCTTCAGGCGCCGCCGGTTGGGATAGTCGACCAGGATCAGCGAGACCCGGCCGTCGGCGCGCAGGTTACCGACGCTCATGTACTGGCGATTGCCGCGAAAGTCGGCATAAGCCAGCGTCTTTTCGTCCAGCACCTTGAGGAAACCTTCGGGCCCGCCGCGAAACTGCACGTAGGGCCAGCCGTTCTCGCCCACGGTCGCCTGGAAGAAGCCGTCGCGCCGCGCGATGAAGTCCGCCTCCGCCGGGCCGATCGCGTCGGCCGGCGCCGCCTCGGGGCTGAGAAACCTGGCGTAGTTCCCGGCGGTGCCCTGGCGCTCCTGCTCGGCCAGCACGGCGGGGGTGAAGGTGATCTCGGCGAAGGCGCGGGCCATGACGGTCTCCGTTCGGGGCTGCAAGGGAGGCTATTCTGCTCCCCTTAAAGATGGCATCCCGCTACGCCTGAAAGAATAGCAAGTGCAAAGAACTCACTATTCCATATAATGAAACAATGGACCGCTTCCGCGAACTCACCACCTTCGTCGCCGTGGCCGAAACCGGCGCCTTCAACGCCGCCGCGCGGCGTCTCAAGATGTCGCCGCCGGCGGTGACCCGCCTGGTCACGGCGCTGGAGGGCCGCCTGGGCGTGCAGCTCTTCACCCGCACCACGCGGCAGGTGGCGCTGACCGAAGCCGGGGCGCGGCTGCGCGAGGACGCGGTCAGGATCCTGGCCGAGCTGGAGGAGGCGGAGACAGCGGCGCTGGGCACCACCACGGCGCCCAGCGGACATCTGCGCCTTACCGCGCCGGTGCTCTTCGGCCAGCACATCCTGGCGCCCGTCCTGCGCGACTACCTGGACGCCTATCCGGCGGTGACCGCCGAAGCGCTGTTCATCGACCGCAACGTCAACCTGCTGGACGAAGGCCTGGACGTGGCCCTGCGCATCGGCGAGCTGCCCGACTCCTCCCTCTCCGCGCGCCGGGTCGGCACCCTGCGGCGCGTCGTGGTGGCGTCGCCGGGCTACCTGGAGCGTCACGCCGCCCCGGAGACACCGGAGGCCCTGCGCGACCACCGCCTGATCTTTTCCACCAGCGTCAGCGAGGTGCCGAGCTGGACCTTCACCAAGGCCGGCAAGCGGCGCGCGCTGCGCGTCGCCCCCCGGCTCAGCGTGAACGGTCTGCAGACGGTGATCGACGCCGCGCTGGCGGGCTGGGGCATCACCCGCGTGCTGTCCTACCAGGTCGCCGATGCCCTGGCGGAGGGCCGCCTTGTCGAACTGCTGGGCAACTTCGAGGACGAGGAAATCCCGATCCACCTGCTGCATGCCGAGGGGCGGCGCGCCGCCGCCAAGACCCGCAGCTTCATCGACTTTGCCGCCGAACGCCTGCGCGGCGACGCCGATCGCCTGCTGGCGCGCGCCTGACCTATTTCCCCAATGGCAGGGTGAAGAGCCGCCCGCAACCGGTCAGCGCTGCCTGGTTGCCGGCCAGGCGCAGCATGTGCCAGGCCAGCGCCTGGTTGCTGGTGATCACCGGCTTGCCGAGATGCGCCTCGGCCGCCTCGATGATGCCGGCGGCGCGCAGGTTGGTGCAGGCGGCGAAGACGCCGTCGCAGTCGGCCGCCTCCCCCACCGCGACGATGGCGTCCAGGATGCTCTCCGCGGTCATGCGCGCGACGATGCCTTCCACCGCCACCTCGAAGGAGCCGAAGGCGGCCGTCTCGAAGCCGGCCGCCGCCAGGTTGTCGCGCATGGCCTCCGAAACCTCCGCCACGTAGGGCGTGGCGGAGCCGAGGGGGGGCACGCCCAGCGCCGTGAGCGCCGCCTTGGCGGCGGTGAGCGGATTGCTGACCGCCACGCCGGGCCGGTCGCGCCGGACGATCTCCGCCACCCGTTCCTCGCCGATGATGGTGGCGCCCGAGGTGCAGGCATAGGCGATGACATCGAAGGGCGCTTCCTGCGGCAGCAGGGCCACTGCCGCCGGCAATGCCGCCTCCATCTCCGCCAGGCTCTCCGCCGTCACCTCGTGGCCGCTCGGCACCCGGGTATAGTGCAGACGCAGGCCGCCGGCGCCCAGCGGCGCGGAGAGCAGCCGGGGGAACTCGCCCTCGATGACCTCATCGGTCTGCAGGACGACGAGGCCGAAGCGGACATCGGCATCTTCCGGCTCAGTGACGAACGGCAAACGCAAGCGGCACCCCTTCCCCGAGAGTTCAGATAACCGGCAACTCCGGCGGCGCACGGCGGGTCAGCAGCTCGGGCCCCTCCTCGCGCACCACGATGTTCTCCTCATGCACCATGACCTTGCCTTCGGCGAATGTCATGCCCGGCTCAAGCGTCAGCACCATGCCGGGCTCCAGGACCGTCCGGTCCCAGGGCGTGTTCGACGGCCACTCGGTGAGCTGCATGCCCAGGCCGTGGCCCAGGCGCCCGACGTCGTTGCCCTTTGCGCCGCCGCCTTCCAGCACGCCCTGCATGGCGGCGAAAAGCTCGGCGCAGGTGACGCCGGGCCGCGCCGCCTGCAGCCCCGCCTCGGTGGCGCGCCAGACCACGTCGTAGGCGCGGCGCGCGGACTCGTCGGCCCGGCCGATGGCGAAGTTGCGGTCGAAGTCGCAGAAGTAGCCGTCGAAGAGGCAGCCGGTGTCGAGGATCAGCACGTCGCCCTCGCGCAAAGTTCGGCCCGAGGGCGGCGAGATGATGTCGCCGTAGCCGCCCTGCCCGGCGCCGCCGACTAGGTAGGAGACGTCGTCGACGCCGCGCTTCAGGCATTCGATCTTGAAGCTGCGGAAGACCTCGATGTCGCTCTGCCCGGCGGCGAAAAGCTGCGGCGCCGCCTCGAAAGCGCCGGAGACCACATCGCATACGTAGGCGATCTTCGCGATCTCGCGTTCCGACTTCACCATCCGCAGGTTACGCAGGATCGCCGTCGCGTCCTCGAAGACCATGCCCGGCAGGCTCCAGGTCAGGCGCTCGAAGTCAGCGAGCGGCATGCGCAGCTGGGTCTCCTTGCCCTTGGCGAGGCCGATGCGGCCGGTCTTGCCGGCAAGCTCGGTCAGCGCCTGCGCCAAAAGAGAACCTCCGTCGTCGTCGGGCTGCGGCGAGGACCAGGTGCGGATGTCGTCGATCCAGCTGCGCGCCATGCAGTCGGCGCCGATGGTGGGGATCACCGCCACCGGCTTGCCCTTGGCGGGGACCACCAGGAACCAGGGCCGCGTCGGGCTCTGCCAGAACTGGGTCAGAAAGCCGGAAAAGTAGCGCACCTCCGGCTCGGTCGTAAGCAGCAGGGCATCCAGCCCGGCCTCCGCCATGGCCGCCTGCGCCTTTTCGGTGCGTTGGGCGAACTCCGCCTCCGGAAAGCCGCGCGGCGGCGCCCCGGCGGCGGCGTCCATTGCGCCCGCCCCGGTCAAGCGGCCTCGATGAGGCTGCGGTAGATTTCGGGGTCGGTGGCGCCTTCGCTGCCCAGCAGCAGCACGCAGCTGTTTTCGTCCAGCCCGATGCGGGCGCGCAGTTCGGGATCTTCGCAGACGGCGATCAGCGCCACCACGCCGGAGACGGAGCACTCGCCGGCTTCGATCTGCCCGCCGCCGGCCGCGCCCTCGGCCATCATGCGCATGGCCGGGGCCACGGCGGCGTCTGAGATGGAGAGGTAGTCCGAGACGCCGCGCGCCAGCACCTCCCAGGCCAGCAGCGAGACCTCGCCGCAGGAAAGGCCGGCCATGATGGTCTCCTCGGTGACCTCCACGGTGCGGGGGCCGCCGGCCTTGGCACTGGCCAGAAGGCAGGCGGCGTGCTCGGGCTCGACGATGACGAAGCGCGGGCGGCGCTCACCCAGCTTCATCCACATCTGGGCGCAGACGGCCGCGGCCATCCCGCCGACACCGGCCTGCACGAAGACGTGGGTCGGCGGCGTGTCGCAGGCGTCCAGGATCTCCGCGGCCATGAGGGAATAGCCCGCCATGACCTGTTGCGGCATGTCGCTGTAGCCCTCGTAGGAGGTGTCGGAGACGACGAACCAGCCATTGGCGGCGGCCTCCTCGGCGCAGAAATGCACCGAGTAGTCGTAGTCGCCGTCGACGCGCACAACCTCGGCGCCCAGGTCTTCCATGGCCTGCTTGCGGCCCTCGCTGACCTCCTTGTGGATGTAGATGCGGCAGCGGCAGCCGGCCAGGCGCGCGCCCCAGGCGACGGAGCGGCCGTGGTTGCCGTCGGTCGCCGTGCAGACCGTCACCGCCTTGGCCTGCTCGGCGTAGCGGCCCTCGCGGATATCCTCCAGGCTGACATCCCGGCCCAGTTCCTCGGCCAGCTTACCGGCCAGCAGGTGCAGCACCGCGTAGGCGCCGCCCAGCGCCTTGAAGCTGCCGAGGCCGAAGCGCGAGCTCTCGTCCTTGTAGAGCACGGCGCCCAGGCCGAGGTCCGCGGCCAGGCGGTCGAGCGAGCGCAGCGGCGTCGCCGCGTAGCCGGGCCAGCCGCGGATCGCCTGCTGGGCCCTGGCCGTCACCTCCGGCGAGAGCACGGCATTCAGCTCCGGCGGATAGGGCCCGGTCTCGGCACTCCGTGCCGCCTGCGCGCTGATTGTCGGGGAGGTGGTGAAATAGTCCTTCAGCATGGCCGGGTCCTCTGGTTCTTCCGTTCCGCCGCGCGAACTCCCGGGCGGAGAGGCCGGCATGCTATCGCCTTCAGGGGCCCGAGAAAACCTCCATGGGCCGTCGCAAGCTGTCCGGCAAAGGCTCTGGGCGGCGACACCTGCATTGCCTTCCGGCGGCGCCTGCTCCATCTTCCCGGTAGGGAGTATTTGCAAGGAAAGTCCGGGAGATAAGAAGACATGACCTATGCGGCGCCGATCCACGAGATGCGCTTCGTGCTGGACGCCATCGCGGACCTGCCGGCGATCGCCGGGCTGCCGGGCTACGAGGAGGCGACGCCGGACCTGGTCAGCGCCATCCTGGAGGAGGCCGGTAAGCTGGCAGGCGAGGTCATCGCGCCGCTGAACCACCCGGGCGACCGCGAAGGCTCGGTCTTCGAGAACGGCGTGGTGCGCACCCCCGACGGCTTCCAGGAGGCCTACCGCCAGTTCGTCGAGGGCGGCTGGAACGCCCTGCCCTTCGACACGGACTTCGGCGGCCAGGGCCTGCCCTGGTGCCTCGCCACCGCGGTGCAGGAGATGTGGCAGGCCGCCAACCTCTCCTTCGGGCTCTGCCCGCTCCTGACCGCCGGCGCGGTGGAACTGCTGCAGGCGCACGGCAACGACCGGCAGAAGACCGACTACCTGGCCAAGATGATCTCCGGTGAGTGGACCGGGACCATGAACCTGACCGAGCCGCAGGCCGGCTCCGACGTCGGCGCGCTGAAAACCAAGGCGGTGCCCAACGGCGACCACTACCTGATCACCGGCCAGAAGATCTTCATCACCTGGGGCGAGCACGACTGCGCCGACAACATCGTGCACATGGTTCTGGCCCGCCTGCCCGACGCACCGGAGGGCACCCGGGGCATCAGCCTCTTCCTGGTGCCCAAGTTCGTCGTGAACGAGGACGGCACGCTGGGCCCGCACAACGACCTGCGCTGCGTCTCGCTCGAGCATAAATTGGGCATCAACGCCTCGCCGACCGCCGTCATGTCCTACGGCGATTCCGGCGGCGCCGTCGGCTACCTGGTGGGCGCGGAGAACCAGGGCATGGCCTGCATGTTCACCATGATGAACAACGCCCGCCTGGCCGTCGGCCTGCAGGGCGTCGCGATCGCCGAGCGCGCCTACCAGCAGGCCCGCGCCTACGCCTTCGAGCGCGTGCAGAGCAAGGCCATCGACGGCGGCAAGGAGTCCGTGAAGATCATCCGCCATCCCGACGTGCGCCGCATGCTGGCGACCATGAAGGCGCGGACCGAGGCGGCGCGCGCCCTGGCCTACCTCGCCGCCGCCGCCCTGGACCGCGCCAAGCGCGAACCCGACGACGCCGAACGCGCGGCGGCACAGGCGCGCCTCGACCTCTTGATCCCGCTCACCAAGGCCTGGTGCACCGACATGGGCTGCGAGGTCGCCTCCCTGGGCGTGCAGGTTCACGGCGGCATGGGCTTCATCGAGGAGACCGGTGCCGCCCAGCACTTCCGCGACGCCCGCATCCTGCCGATCTACGAAGGCACCAACGGCATCCAGGCGCTCGACCTGCTGGGCCGCAAGCTGCTGCGCGACAAGGGCGCGGCCATGACCCAGCTGATCCTGGAACTGCGCGCCGGCCTGCCCGAGGACGAGGGCCTGCGCGCGCCGCTTGCCGCGGCCATCGCGACGCTGGACGAAACGACGGCCTGGCTGCTGGACAAGGGCGCGCAGGACATCAAGCGGGGCGCGGCCGCGGCCACCCCGTACCAGAGCCTCACAGCCTCGGTGCTCGGCGCCTGGCTGCTGGCACGCAGCGCCGTGGAAGCGGCCAAGGGTGACGACAAAGCCTTCGCCGCCGCCAAGCTGAAGACCGCGCGCTTCTACGCGGACAACCTGCTGGGCGAAGTGGCGGGGCTTTCCGAGGCCGTCACCCGCGGCGCCGAGTCGACGCTGGCCTTCGAAGACAACGACTTCTGAGCATGGCTGACGAAAGCCTCGGCCCCTGTCCGGTCTGCGGGCGGGAGATGATCGAGGGGCCCAGCGTCGACCGGCATCACTGGGTACCGAAGAGCGCGGGCGGGCGCGCGACCGACGACATTCACGTGGTCTGCCACCGTATGATCCACCGCGTCTTCGACGAGCGGGAACTGGCGACCGGCTATGCCGATCCGGAAGCGGTGCGCGCCCATCCGGAGATCGAAGCTTTCGTGAAGTGGGTGCGGCGCAAGCCGGCGGACTACATCGACTGGCCGAAGAGCCCGCGCAAGCGGCGCGGCCGCTAGCCCCCTCACCCTCCCGCTTCGCGGGTCCCTCCCTCTCCCCACCGTGGAGAGGGTTGCGGAGCGTTCGCGAACGCTTGCGTGAGCCTACGCGCAGCTGGGTGAGGGGGATCGCCGAATCCGGCCAAAAAAATCGCCCGACGCCGGGAATGATCGGCGCCGGGCGGATTTGCAGAGTGACGGCTTCTCGTCCGGGAGTGAGACCGGACGAACCCGCCTTGGCCTGACTGGGCAAGGCCATGTCCGCCGCCATGGAGGCCAAAGTGGTGGGGACCACCTCCGTCAGTTGCGGCGAACAAGGTGATCCTAGGCAGGGGCGCCCTCCCCTGCCTTGACCCAAGTCAATTGTTGGAAGAAATCGCCGGAGCCGAAGCGGGGCCATCTTCGGGTTGATCTTGGCCGCAAGCCCCAGCATCCTGCGCCGGCAGTTTTAAAGGCTGCGGAAGGCAAGAAGCGGCCGGCCCGGCCGCGGACAATAATTAGAACGAATAAAAAGAACCCGGGGAGACGGCATGAGCGCCGAACGCACGATTCTCGCTATCGATCAAGGCACCACCAGCAGCCGCGCCATCCTGTTCTCCAGCGACGGGCGGCGCCTGGGCCAGGCCCAGAAGGAGCTGCCGCAGCACTTCCCCCGGTCCGGCTGGGTCGAGCACGACGCCGAGGACATCTGGCGCGATACGGTCGCGGTCATGGGCGGCGCCCTGGCCGACGCCGGCAAGAGCGCCGAGGACGTCGCCGCCATCGGCATCACCAACCAGCGCGAAACCACGGTGATCTGGGACCGGGCCACCGGCGAGCCCATCCACAAGGCCATCGTCTGGCAGGACCGCCGCACGGCGGAGTTCTGCCAGGAGCTGCGCGCCCAGGGCGCCGAGGAGGTGGTGCGCCAGCGCACGGGCCTGCTGCTCGACCCCTACTTCTCCGGCACCAAGATCGCCTGGCTGCTGGACAACGTGCCGGGCGCGCGCGAGCGGGCCGAGCGCGGCGAGCTGGCCTTCGGCACCATCGACTGCTTCCTGCTGTGGCGGCTGACCGGCGGCAGGGTGCACGCCACCGACGCCACAAACGCGGCGCGCACCCTGATCTTCGACATCAGCAAGCAGGTCTGGGACCCGGAGCTGCTGGCGCTGCTGCGCATCCCCGAGAGCCTGCTGCCGGAAGTGAAGGACAGCGATGCCGACTTCGGCGCCACCGATCCCGAGATCCTGGGCCGCGCCATCCCCATCGGCGGCATCGCCGGCGACCAGCAGGCCGCCACCGTCGGCCAGGCCTGCTTCGAGACCGGCATGATGAAGTCGACTTACGGCACCGGCTGCTTCGCCCTCTTCAATACCGGCGACAAGCTGGTGCACTCCGAGCACCGCCTGCTCTCCACCATCGCCTACCGCCTGGGCGGCAAGACCACCTACGCCCTGGAGGGCAGCATCTTCGTCGCCGGCGCCGCGGTGCAGTGGCTGCGCGACGGCCTGGGCGTCATTGCCGCGGCGCCGGAGACCGAGGGCCTGGCCAAGCAGGCTGACGCCGGCCAGCGCGTCTACCTGGTGCCGGCCTTCACCGGCCTGGGCGCGCCCTACTGGGACGCCGAGGCGCGCGGCGCCGTCTTCGGCCTGACCCGCGCCACCGGCCCGGCGGAAATCGCCCGCGCCGCGCTGGAGGCCGTCTGCTACCAGACCCGCGACCTGCTTGAGGCCATGCGCGCCGACGGCGCCAGCGGCTTGGAGGCCCTGCGCGTCGACGGCGGCATGGTGGCCAACGACTGGATGCTGCAGATGCTGGCCGACATCCTGGGCGTGGCGGTGGAGCGCCCGGTGGTGGCCGAGACCACGGCCCTGGGCGCCGCCTACCTGGCCGGCCTCAACCAGGGCATCTTCGCCGACCTGGACGCCGTGGCCGCCCAGTGGCAGCGCGACGCACATTTCGAGCCGCAGATGGCGGTCGCCGAACGCGACGACCGCTATGCCGGCTGGCAGGACGCGGTGAAGCGGGTGCGGACCTCCGGCTAGGGACCGGCGGCTAGGGCCGGCTAGAGAAGGGTCGCCTCGGCCAGGACATAGATCCCGAAGCCGGCAATGGCCGCGGCGGAGACGTGGTTGATCCAGACCACGAGGCCGCTGTCGAGCCGGCGGCTGAGCCGCCTGGTGCCGGCGCTGAGCAGCGTCCACCACAGCCCGGAGCCGAAGAAGACCCCGACCACCAGGGCGACGATCTGCCAGGTCCGCCCGGCCTCGCCGACGATGCGGAAACTGGCAAAGAAACCCAGAAAAGCCAGGATGGTGATGGGGTTGGTGATCACCAGCAGGAAGGTCGTCACGATGGCGCCGTGGGGCCGCAGCGGCGGCGCCGGGGCGTCGCCGTGCTTGAACCAGGTCCACAGCGCCAGCACGAGCAGGAAGATGCCTCCGCCCAGACGCAGCTCCCGCTCGATGCCGAGCAGGAACTCGGTGACCCCGGCCAGGCCGGCGGCTGCCATGGCGCCCAGCAGGGCATCCCCCAGGGCCGCGCCGAGACCGGAGACCAGGCCGGCCCGGACTCCGTGGTTCAAGGTGCGCTGGATGCAGAGGATACCGACCGGACCGACTGGCATCGCCATGGCGAGGCCGATGGCCATGCCTTTCAGAAAGATAATCAAACAATCAACAGCGAGCACGAGCAGGGCATCCGAAGGCAAACCTGGAACGGGCGGCGGCGCGCCCGGCTTAGCGCCCTTTTATGACATGACGGTGAAGTGATTGCCGCAAAAGATCTGCCGTCCCGCAGCCGCGCGAAAGGCCGCAAAGGCTGGATTCCTCTAACCCCCTGGCACTAGGATTGGGGAAGAGCCGTTCCGGCTGACTATTTTGGGAGACGCCGTTGGTTGAGCGGACCATGGAGAGTATCAAGATCCCTATTGCGGAGATCTACGTCCCTGCGAAGCGCAAGAGCACCTTGAAGCCCGAGCAGGTCGACGCCCTCGCGGAGAGCATCATGGAGGAAGGGCTGAAAATGCCGATCTCCGTACGCAAGGGCAACGGGCGCTATGTCCTGCAGGAAGGCCTGCACCGCCTGGAGGCCTGCCGCGCCCTGGGCGAAGAGACCATCGACAGCATCATCGTCCGCGCCCGCCAGCACTAGGCCCGGCCAGCAGGATCACTTCATCACCGGGTAGACCAGCCACTCCTGCGTGCCGACCAGCACCGCCTCGTCAGCCGGCTGCAGCTTGTTCACGCGCATGATGGCGTGCAGCGACTCCACATATTCGTGGCCACGCTCGGAGTAGGAGGTCAAGCTCTCCGCCAGCTCCCAACCGGACAGATCCTCCTGCTTGACGCGCATGGCAGCGCGACGCTCACGCAAGTCCTTATAGGCGTCGTTGCTGTTGATGTTCAGCAGATAGGCCTCCACCGACTCCAAAGGCGTGTCGAAAGCGGCAATGCGGTAATCGCCCAGGCCCTCGCGCTGCTCCTTCGGCTTGATCCCCTTGCCACCCCAGGTCCATTGCCCGAAGAGCGCATTGCCCTCGGCCGCGAAGCGCGACGTGCCCCAGCCGCTTTCCTCCGCACCCTGGGCCAGGACCAGAGATACCGGCACGGCGTCGACCCGCTCTAGAAGCTTGGCCAGAGCCACATCGTCGAGGTCGCCGTCGACTTTGTAGCGTTGCGCCAGTTCCCGCAGCCAGGCGGCAGCATCGCTATCGATCTCGTTTGTCTCAATCAGCATCCGCAAGCGCTCGCGGTCTTCGAGAATCTTTTCGTTGGCCCGCAGCACCAGAGGCCCTAGCGCCCGGAAGAAAATACGCTTCTTGTGGATCACCTCGATGTTCTGGCTGCTGACCCGCCAGTTCTTGCCGACGGCCATGAGGTAGACCCGCGGAACGTCGCGGATGCCCTGTTCCCAGGCCTGCGGCGTGTAGTTCAGCTTTTCGAAGAAGGCGAGAAGTTCCTCGGGGCTGCTGACCTCGACACGCTCCTGCGCTGCGGCCGGCGCAGCGAGGCAGAGGGCCAGCGCAAAGACCGCCCCCAGCGCCAACCCGGCCCGGTGCCGGGTGAAAAGCGCGGCAAAGATAGGGCCTTTAGCGCTATCAGATGGTCTTTGCTCAACAGACATGCCCGCTCTCCCTCGTCGCGAGTTCCCCGAACGGCTACCACCTGAAGTTAGTCTAGGCGAAGTCCGGCCTTTAGCGAACGGGAATCGGCGCCGACGGCGCCGGACAAGGGATTGCGAGGGTCTTGGCGGGGTTCACGCGACGCGGTCGACCGGCTCCTTGCCGGCGAAGATGGCGTCCAGGTTGTCGAGGGCGCGAAAGCCCATGCCGTCGCGGGTCTCCAGCGTGGCGCTGCCGATATGCGGCAGGCCGAAGACGTTGTCGAGCTTGCGGTACTCGGGGTGGATGTCCGTCGGCTCGCCGTTGAAGACGTCGAGGCCGGCCGCGGCGACGTGGCCGGACTTCAGCGCCGCGATCAGTGCCTCGTCGTCGATCACGGCGCCCCGCGCGGTGTTGACGACGATGGCGCCCTTGGGCAGCAGAGCGATGCGCTCGGCATTCAGCAGGCCGGTCGTCTCCGGCGTTGCCGGGCAGTGCAGCGACAGCACGTCGCAGTGGGGCAGCAGCTCTTCGATGGTGGCGTGGTAGCTGGCGCCCAGCGCGGCCTCCGTCCCGGCATCCAGTCGGCTGCGCTTGGTGTAGTGCACCGCCATGTCGAAGCCGCGGGCGCGCTTGGCGGTGACCTGGCCGACACGGCCCATGCCGATGACGCCGAAGCGCTTGCCGGTGACCTGGGTGCCAACCATGAACTTGGGGCTCCAGTCCTTCCAGCCGGCCTCGCGCACCAGGGCGACGCCCTCCGTCGCCCGCCGCGCCGCACCGAGCATGCAGAGGATCGCGATCTCCGCGGTGGCGTCGCTCAGCACGTCGGGGGTGTTGGTGACGATGATCCCGCGCCGCTTCGCCGCTTCGGTGTCGACGTGGTCGTAGCCGACCGAGAAGTTGGCGATGGCCTTCACCCGGTCCGACAGCCGCCCGATCACCTCGGCGGTCAGCTTCTCGGAATGGCAGGGCAGGATGGCGTCGGCCCCGGCCGAGATCTCGACCAGCTCGTCGGCCGTATAGAGCCTGTCGTCGGGATTGAGGATGGCCTCGTAGTCCCGCACCAGCCGCGCCTCCACGGCCTCCGGCAGCTTGCGCGTCGCGAAGACGACCGGCTTGTCACCCATGATTTCCTCCCCCAGCAGAGTGTCGGTTTGTTTGGCGCATGAAAGCAGGCCGCCCGGCAAATGACAAACCGGCCCGGCCAATGTTTTCCGAGGGCAGCGGCTAGAGCAGACCCCACTGGCCGATGGCGATGCCGTAGACGATGGAGCCGCCGACCATCAGGGTGATGGCGCCGACCGCCGCCTGCAGGCCGCGGTTGGCCCAGGTGAAGAGCCGCGCGGTGTAGCTGAGCGGCACCGCCATGACGGCCGAGAGGATGGCCATGCCGAGGATCGAGCCGAGGCCGAACAGCAGGATATAGGCCAGCGCCAAGGGCACCGATTCGACCGAGCCGAGCGCCAGCAGCACCAGGGCGGCGGAGCCGGCCAGGCCGTGCACCATGCCGACCGCCAGGCTGCGCAGCGGCAGGCCCTTGGGGTGGGCGTGCTCATGGCGCTGCGGATCGTGCTTTTCTTCGCGCACGTGCTTGTGGGCGTGCAGGTGCATGACGCCGTCGGCGTGGCGGTGGAGGTGGAAGTGAACGCGCTCCCGCCACAGGCGGTGCAGCAGGGTGGCGCCGAGGACCAGCAGCATGACGCCGACCACGAACTCCAGGCCCTGGGCCCAGCTCTCCGGGATGGCTTCGCCCAGGTAGACCACCAGGCCGCCCAGCAGCAGCAGGGTCACCGTGTGGCCCAGCCCCCAGACGGCGCCGTGACGCACCGCCGTGCGCAGTTTGCGGGTGTCGGCGGCGATGCTGGCCACGGCGGCCACGTGGTCGGCCTCGAAAGCATGTTGCAGGCCGATGAGGAAGCCGAGGAAAAGCGCAGAAATCATCGTTGTCGGTCCTTCACCAAAACACAGCTGTCCGGGCGGCCCGGGTCACGTGGAGGGGCCGCAATCGTCGATCTCTGCCAAGGGGATAACGCCCGTGATGTCCGCAGGTTCTGGCGCGCGGTTGGCCATAGTATTGGCCAAGCCGGGCGAACTGCCAAGCCAGAAGGCGACACCTACTGCAGCACGGCCGCCAGGCCGGCGATTTCCCCGGCGGCGAAACCCAGCAGAACCGGCAGCGGCAGGGCGCAGGCCAGGCGCCGCAGGGTCGCCGCGCGGCCGGTGATGGAGAGCTCCCAGACCAGGGTCCGGTTCAGGTTGTAGAGGCTCCAGGCGGTGACGAAGGCCACGATCTGCGGGGTGCCGCCGCCGACCTCCAGGGCCGCGCCGCCCACCGCGAAGGCCAGCATGGGCCCGCCGGGCGTCGCCGCGCCCAGGGCGCTGGCGATCAGCAGGCCCAGAACGCCGGTGTCGCCGCCGACCACCGCCGCCACGGCCTCGGGCGGCACCAGGGCGGCGATGAAGCCGGCGCCCAGCACCGCGCAGAAGATGCGCGGGGCGACCAGGCGGGCCTGCACCAAGGCCAATTGCAGCGAGCGGTGGAAGCTGCCGTCGTGGCGCTGCCAGGCACTGCGCCCCAGGACCAGGACCGCACCGTAGAGCAGCAGGCTGGCGATGACGATGTTCACTCGCCGCCTCCCCGTTCGCTTTGGGCATTCTTGGCCTCTTTCCCGGCAGCGGCCGCAGCCGCAAAGATCAGCCGGGCAGCCAAGCCCAGCAGCAGCGGCACCGCGAGGCTGAGCCCGTAGCGCAGGAAAACGAAGTCGTGGCCGAAGAACGACATCTCCCACACCAGGGTGCGGTTGAGGTTGAGCAGCGCCCAGCCGGTGAGGAAGGCCGTGGTGGTGCCGATGTCCGCCCCGGCGCCGCGCAGCGCCACGGTCAGGGGGAAGGCCATCATCGGCCCGCCGGGCAGCAGCGCCCCGGCGAGGCCCGCGAGCACCAGGCCGCGCAGGCCGGAGCGCGCGCCCATCCAGCGCGCCACCTTGTCCTGCGGCAGCAGCACCGTCAGCAGCCCGGCCAGCAGCACGCCGCCGATGACTTTCGGCGCGATGGACAGCAGCAGCGTCAGGTCGCCGCCGAGAACCGAAAAGAAGATCTCCGGCCCCTTGACGACATAGCAGGCCGTCCCGGCCACCACCGCGACCAGGGCGACAATCAGCAGGCCGACGTCACCCTTCGGGCGACGCGCCGTGGTGAGCAGATCCGGCACGCTTTCGCTCCAGCAGGCTTTCCACGCCGGAGAAGGCGAAGAAGGAAGGCCCCGAGCCTACCACCAGGCTCTCCGCTGGCACCAGTGACGCCGCCGCTACACTGTCATGACTCCGTTGCAGGCCGGCGCGGCGGGCGAAGGTCAGCGCGCCTCGGCGAGCAATGTCATGATGTGGTCGTAGAGCCGATCGTCCTGTTCGGCGGCCTTGGTAATGGCGTTGTACTGACGCAGGGTGAGGCCCTGGGCCTCGATCTCGCCGATCATCTCGTCGGTCGCCTGGCGGGTCAGGCTCTCGATCTCCTCGGCCGTCTCGGCCTGGGTGAGCCTCGGCTGCCAGGCATTGTCCACCGCCTGGACCTTCAGAACCGCAGTTGCATAGGCCTGCAGCGTCTCCGCGCTGAAGCCGCCGACCTCGGCCGCCTTTTCGGCTTGGGCGATCTGCGCAGGCCCAAGCGGCTGGGCCCGCGCGGCCTGGCCCGGCAGCAGCCCGGCCGCCAGGGCGAACGGCAGGGCCACAACCGCAAGGCCCCGGGCCAAGGAGAGACGTGAGGAATAGCGGCGGGCAAGGGGGAGGAACCTCGGCATGCTGGACCCTTTCTTTGCCTGGGAGGGCGGGACGGCGGAAGCCGGCGGCTGCCGCGCAGATACCCCATCGACCGGCCTTGTCCCCGGCTATTCCGCGGCCCCGATCCGACGCGCCGCAAATGACACATCCTGTGATTGTCACAGAGGAGCGGTTGCCAGCCCTCCCGCTCTGTGGTCCGATCTAATCAAAACAATAATTCACCCGACAGTAGCAGCCGATGGGAGAGCTTAGATGGGTTTCCGCCTGCCAGCCGCCGCGCTTTGCGCCCTCGCCTTCGTCCTGATCTGGCCGCTCGCGCCCTCGGATGCCAAGGCGGCGACCCTGGAGCGGGTCGCCGAGAACGGCGTCATCAAACTCGGCTTTCGCGAAGATGCCGCGCCCTTCTCCTACCTGACGAAGGACAACAAGGTGGCCGGTTATTCCGTCGCCCTCTGCGAGGCTGTGGCCGGCGCCGTGCGCAACCACCTGAAGCGCGACGACATCAAGGTGGAGCTGGTGCCGGTCACGGCGGAAAGCCGCTTCATCGACCTGGAGGCGGGCCGCGTCGATCTGCTGTGCGGCGCCGACACGGTGACCCTGGAGCGACGCCAGCGGGTCGACTTCAGCCTGCTGACCTTCGTCACCGGCTCCAGCGTGCTCTACCGCAAGGACGGCCCCGCCGACTTCGTCGCTTTGGCCGGCCAGAAGGTCGGGGTGCGCGGCGGCACCACCACGGAGGCGGGCCTGAAACGGGCGCTGAGCGATGCCGGCATCGCCGCCCAGGTGGTGGCGCTCGACAGCCACGAGGCAGGCCGCAGCGCCCTGGAGGCCAAAGAGATCTCCGCCTACTTCGCCGACCGCGCCATCCTCATCATGCTCGCCGCCGGCGCCGAGAAACCGCAGGACCTGGCGCTGTCGCAGCGCTTCTTCTCCTACGAACCCTATGCCCTGGCCCTGCAGCGCGGCGACAGCGACTTCCGCCTGCTGGTCGACACGACCCTGGTGCGGCTTTACCGCTCCCAGGCTGTGGGCAAGATCTATCAGGGAACCTTCGGCAACGTGCCGATGAGCGATCTGCTGCGCGCGGTCTTCATCGTGCAGGCGCTGCCGGAATAACTCTTAGCGCGTGATGAAGAGGTCGCCCGCCGCGCGGCGTTCCTCCCAGCCGCGGCGGACCAGTTCCGGGTCGTCGTGCTCTTCCTCGGGATAGCCGAGACAGAGGTAGGCGACGAGGCGCCAGCTTTCCAGCACCTCCAGGTCGCGGCACAGAGCCTCGGCGTCGAGGATCGACACCCAGCCGAGGCCGATACCGGCGGCGCGGGCCGCCAGCCACAGGGTATGCACCGCGCAGACGGTCGAGTACTGCAGGGTCTCCGGCATGGTGCGGCGGCCCAGGCCGTGGCCCTGCTCGGGCGCGCTCTCGCAGAAGACGGCGAGCTGTTCCGGCGCGTCATCCAGGCCGGAGAGCTTGAGGCGCGCATAGAGCGCCGCGCGGGATCCGGAATAGTCGGCCAGCGCCTCGGCGTTGGCGGCCTCGAAGTTGGCCCGCACCAGCGCGCGCCGCTCGGGGCTGGCCACACGCACGAAGCGCCAGGGCTGGCTGAGGCCGACGCTGGGGGCCAGCTCGGCAAGGCCCAGCAGGCGTTCCAGCATGCCCGGCGGCAGCGCGTCGCGGTGAAAGCGGCGCACGTCGCGCCGCCACACCAGCAGCGCCTCCAACTCGGCCTGGAAGGCCGGCCCGAAGACCGGTGCGCCCTCCTGCGGCGGATTTTCCCCTCTCGGCGATTCGGCAGTCATGGGCGGCACTATCGTGCCGCGGCACCGCCGGCTGCAAGCACGGGTTTGCCCCTGCAGGGCCCGGGTGAACAGAGGGTCTGGAAAAACAACCAATTGTGAAGAGACACAGGCGCTTGAGGGGCTTATCCTCTAAACGAATCGATAAGGTCTCGGCTCCCTTGCGGCCGGCGACCGGTGATGGCGTCGCGCCAAGGAGCGGCCGGGCCACCCCCAGGAGCCCAGGGCGAAAGCCCGAAGAGGTTCCGACCGGTGACACGTGAGGGAAAGCTATGGATACCATTCGCAACCCCATTGAGTGGGGCATGGACAAGCTGCGGGAAGCCGGCACCGCCATGGAGACGGCCGGCGGCTCCATCCACGGAGTCAACAGCCTGGCCCCCGTGCACCCCGCCGTGCGGCGCATCGCGCTTGCCGATCTGCGCGACGCCCTCAAGAAAGGCGTCGACGACTTCGCGGCTTACCGCACCGACGTCATCTTCCTCTGCATCATCTACCCGGTGATCAGCGTGGTGCTGATCCAGACCGTCTTCCACCAGGGCATGCTGCCGCTGTTGTTCCCGCTGGCCGCCGGCTTCGCGCTGGTCGGTCCTATCGCCGCCATCGGACTTTACGAGATGAGCCGGCGGCGCGAGCGCGGCCTTGAGGCAAGCTGGGTCAGCGCCTTCGCCATGATACGCGCGCCCTCCTTCGGGCCGGTCCTGGTGCTGTCCGTGATCCTGGTGCTGCTGTTCCTGCTGTGGCTGAGCGCCGCGCAGGTGATCTATATGGTGACCCTGGGACCGGAGCCGCCGGTCTCGCTGACCGCCTTCGCCTCCGACGTGCTGACCACCGAGGCCGGCTGGACCATGATCGTCCTCGGCATGGGCGTCGGCGGCATCTTCGCCGTCGTGGTGCTGACCATCAGCGTGGTGTCCTTCCCGCTGCTGATCGACCGCCCGGTGGGTGTCGCCATCGCCGTCGGCACCTCGCTGCGCGCCGTCGCCGCCAACCCCGGCCCGATGGCCGCCTGGGGCGTGATCGTGGCGGTCGGCCTGTTCATCGGCTCGATCCCCGCCTTCCTGGGGCTGGTCATCGTGCTGCCGGTGCTGGGCCACGCGACCTGGCACATCTACCGCAAGGTCGTGGCGGATTGAGGGAGAGCGCCTAGACGGCGAGCTTTGAGCCGCGGCCGTTCCGTCGCAGCAACTCGAGGCCCGCGGCGGTGACGCAGACCTGCGGATCCTTTGAGCCATCCTGCTTGCGTTCGACAAGGCCCCTGTCGACCGCGTCTTCCCACACCGGCAGGCGCGGGCAGGAGGTGCGCCAGGCCTCCATCACTTCCGAATAGGGCCGCGGCTGTGCGGCGATCCATTCCACGAGGTCGAGGATCAGGGGTTCGTGTTCTTCAGCCATATCGGAACTCCCGGAACGAAGCGGCGAAGGAGTCTAGCACCGCGGGCGGCGGAGAACCATGTCGCCAAGCCTCCCTAAATCGGGGCTTCCGCCAAGTCAGGCGAAAAGACGGTGAGGAACTCGATCGACAGCGGGAAGATGATCCAGGAGAGGATGAAGAACACACAGAAGGCGGCGAAAGAGCGCCCGCGCCCGACCTCCGCCAGGGCCCGGAAAGCGCCCCAGACCACGATCATCCAGGCGAGGTCCAACAGGACATAGATCACGAAGGCGGCGAGGATCGACAGGCTCTGCGCCAGAAAACCCGGGTTATCCAGAAAGAACGCATCCTGCGCGGCCAGATCTTCCGGAGGGATCGCCTCCAGTTCCTCCAGCAAGGCCATTGTTTCGGGAAGGGGATGCAGGATCATGAGAACGGCGAAGGCCAGAAAGACCTGCAGCACGGCGCCGATGCTGATGAAGTAGAGAAAAGCGAGCAGGACCCGGCGCAGCGGCGGACGGGCGCCGACGACCAGCCAGCTCAGCTGCAGGGCCGCGAGCGTCAGGCCGAAGAACAGCACCGCGTAGGCGGCGATGAAGGCGATGAGGCGCCCCAGTTCCTGGTCCGCCGGCAGAATGAGGATGCCGACCGCGTTGACCACCATGGCCACGATCACAAAGAAGGAAAAGGCGCGCGCGAGGTTTTCGGAATTGTAGACCGAGGCGCTGCCCAGGAAGGTCTTGGGGCCGCTGGCGAAGTCGATGAAGTCCTCCAGGAACTGGCGCGACCTCGCCATGAGGAACGCTCTGGCGTCCTTCACAAGTGCTTCCATTTCCCGCCCCTCTCGATGCTTCCCCCGGCCGCCCTTTTGGGGCACCTCCCACCGACAAGGCCTAAGGTCATGAGAATAGACACATCCGCCAGGGCGGCAAAACGCACCGAAGGTTGCAGGCCGAGCCTCTCCTCCCCGGCGTCCTGGCCTCGTGGGTGCCTGTCGGTGGGATAGCGGCGGCAGGAATTATTGGCGGTTTCCTGCCGCTTTGCGCCAATTTATGTGCAATGCAACATAACTTCCCTTGACTTCGGTCCTAGAAAAGCGCATTTAGCTCCCAACGATCTCCCGCGATCGCGCGAAAGGCTGCCTTCTGGCGTTTGGGCCTCTCATCGCGGGAACCATCTCCCAAGAAAATTTCCGTTTGCTCCAGGTGCGCGTGGATGACGGCAACGCGCTCCCCGGCGTTTTTGCCTGCCTGAACCGCAGCGCGCCCGGCGCAGAAGGACTCTATTCGTGAATACCGTTACCGATACCAATACCGATACTTCCAATAACACCCCGGCCTTTGCCGACCTCGGCCTGGCCGGGCCCCTGCTGCGCGCCCTGACCGCCGCGGGCTACACCACCCCGACGCCGATCCAGGCGCAGTCCATCCCGATGCTGCTGAAGGGCCACGACATGCTGGGCCTGGCACAGACCGGCACCGGCAAGACCGCCGCCTTCGCATTGCCGATCCTGCATCACCTGGCCGCCGAGAAGGCGCATGTGGCACCGAAATCGGTGCGCGCCCTGATCCTGGCGCCGACCCGCGAGCTGGCCGTGCAGATCGGCGACTCGTTCAAGACCTATGGCCGCGACCTGCGCCTGCGCCACGCCGTCATCCTGGGCGGCGTCTCCCAGGGCCCGCAGGTGCGCTCCCTGTCGCGCGGCGTCGACATCCTGATCGCCACGCCGGGCCGCCTCATGGACCTGCTGAACCAGCGCCATCTGCGCCTCGACAAGGTGAGCCATCTGGTGCTCGACGAGGCCGACCGCATGCTGGACATGGGCTTCATCCGCGACGTGCGCAAGATCGTCGCCGCCCTGCCGAAGCAGCGCCAGTCGCTGCTGTTCTCCGCCACCATGCCCGGCGAGGTGGCCAAGCTGGCCGCCGAACTGCTGCACAATCCCGAGCGCGTCGAGGTGACGCCGCAGAAGGTCGCCGTCGAGCGCATCGCCCAGTCGGTGCACCATGTCATGACGCCGGACAAGCGCCCGCTGCTGGAGAGCCTGCTGCAGGATCCGGCGCTGGCCCGCGTCATCGTCTTCACCCGCACCAAGCACCGCGCCAACCGCGTGGCCGAGCAGTTGGATAAGGCCGGCATCTCCGCCGACGCCATCCACGGCAACAAGTCGCAGAACGCCCGTCAGAAAGCCCTGGACGCCTTCCGCAAGGGCAAGGCAAGGGTGCTGGTCGCCACCGACATCGCCGCACGCGGCATCGACGTCTCGGGCGTCACCCACGTCATCAACTACGAACTGCCCAACGAGCCGGAGAGCTACGTCCACCGCATCGGCCGCACCGCGCGCGCCGGGGCCGAGGGCGCGGCGATCTCCTTCTGCGACTCCAGCGAGCGCGCCTATCTGCGCGACATCGAGCGCCTGATCAAGCAGCGCATGGAAGTCGTGGGCGAGGCGCCGGCCAACGACGACTACGCCCGCGAGCGTCCCGGCAGGAAGCAAGGCTCCCGCAACCAGGGCCCCCGCAAGCAGAGCCGCGGAAGCCGCCCTGGCCGTAAGCCGGCCGGCGCGAAGTCCGAAGGGCAGGCGCAGGGCGAGAAGAAGATTGCCAAGAAGCGCAGCTACAAGGGCCTCGCTTCCGGCGGTGCCGCCAAGAAGAACGGCGAAGCCAACGGCAACTCCAAGGGGGGCCAGCGGCCCTTCAAGGGCCAGCGCCGGGGCAAGCCCGGCGGCGGCAACAGCGGCGGCCAGGGGCGTTCCCACGCCGCCTGATCCCGCCTCCCCAAGACCAGGAAATTCCGAAGGCCCCTTCTTTCAGGGGCCTTCGTCGTTTTCGCCCCCGATTTTCTCCGGCGCGCTTAACCATGCTCCGCCAGGGCCCGCGCGGCTTTGCCGACAACGCCGCACGCCGACGGCCCAGAGCGTTTGCGCAGGCCGGATTCCCCGATAAAATCGATCCTACGACCCGGGCAGCGGGGCCAACCCGCCGGACAAGCCCGGGCGTGACAGGGACGACAGTTTTCGGGGAAAACCAAGGGCCATGCCTGCATCTCGCCTCTTCGCCGCGGCGGCCTTCAGCGCCGTGCTTCTGCCTGCGGCAGCGCAGGCGGCGGCGCCGGCACCCTGCAGCGAAGGCGGCCGCTCGCTCGCCCTGGGCCACTACGACCACGCCATCGCCAGCCTGAGCGACTGCCTGGCACGGGAGGACCTCGCCCCGGAGCAGCGCATCGCCGCCCTGTCGGACCGAGGCGACGCCTACATCGAGAGCGATGCCTACGAGGCGGCCGCCGACGACTACGCCCGCGCGCTGGAGATCGGCGGCGCGGACGTCGAGCTGCGGCTGGCGCTCGGCCGCGCGCAGTTCTATGGCGCTGAGGCCGAAACCGCCCTCGACGCCTTCGACCGGGTCGTCGCGCTGGATCCGGAGAACGCGGAGGCGCACTACTTCCGCGGCCTGGCACTGCGCGAAACCGGGGATCTGCGCGGCGCGGTCCTGGCCCTGTCGCAGTCCATCGCGATCGATGCGGACTCGCCCAACGCCTTCTACTACCGGGCCGGCACCTTCGCCGAGCTGGGCCGCCTCGACGCCGCCGTCGCCGACTACGACAAGGCCATCGAGCTCAATCCCTTCGACGGCTGGGCCTTCATCGGCCGCGGCGACATCTTCATGGACCAGGACCTCTACGAGCGCGCGGTCACGGACTTCGAACAGATGGTCCTGATCGAGCCGCAGAGCGTCGTCGGCTTCAGCCGGCGCGCCGGCGCGCTTATCGAACTGCGGCGCTTCGACGAAGCCCTCCACGACATTAAGAAGACCATGGAGCTCGACCCTGCGAGGGCCGAGCCCTTCATCCAACGCGGCATGGTCTTCATGGACCAGGGCGACTTCGAGAGCGCCGACGCGGATTTCCAGGAAGCCATCCGCCGCGAGCCGAAGAACGCCTGGGCCTACAACAACCGCGGCAACAACCTGTTCCACCAGGGCCGCTACAAGGATGCCGTTCCGGTTTTCGACGTCGCCCTGGCCATCGATCCCGACTACGGCATCGCCTACTACAACCGCGGCCTCGCCCATGCCCGGCTGGGTGACTACAAGACCGCGCTGGGCGACTTCGACGCCGCGGTCCTACGCCTGCCAGGCGACGCGCCGGCGCTCTACATGCGCGGCCGGGCGCACTACTTCACCGGCGCTCCGGCGGCGGCGGAGGCGGACTTCACCCGCGCCCTCACCCTGGCGCCGCGCTATGCTGAGGCCTACGTCGCGCGCGGCCTGCTACGCCACGACCGGCGGGACGTGACGGCCGCTCTCGCGGACTACGAGCAGGCCCTGACCCTCCAACCGGGCATGGCCTGGGCCCTCAATCACAAGGGCCGCGCCCTGATCGACCTGGGGCGCTACCGCGAAGCCGTCGCATCGCTCGACGCCGCCGCGGCCGCGGCGCCCGACTACGACGTGGCGCTCTATCACCTGGGCAATGCCTACTTCCTGCTGGGCGATTACGAGCGGGCGCTGGACAGCTACACCGCCGCCGTCACCCTGGACCCGCGCGACAAGGATTTCCTGCTGCAGCGCGGGCGCACATTGGCCGCCCTGACGCGCTACGAGGCGGCGCTCAAAGATCTCGACGCCGTCATCGACCTCGACCCGGACGACATCGATGCCTTCGTCTACCGTGGCCAGATCCACAGCGACCAGGACCACTTCACCCGCGCGCTGGCCGACTTCGACTACGCGGTGATGCTGGCGCCGAAGAGTCCCTGGGCGCTGAACAACCGCGGCCTCGCCTATGCCGACAGCGGTGACTACGCCGCGGCGATCGTCGACTACTCCGCCGCCATCGAGCGCGACAAGAGCTACTACGCCGCCTACCACAACCGCGGCCTGGCCTATCACGAGGTCCGCGCGCTCGCCGAGGCACTGGAAGATTTCAACCAGGCCGCCAAGCTGCAGCCGCAGGACGCCGAGGTGCTCTTCGCGCGCGCCGACGTACACTACGATCTGGGCGCCTACCAGGAAGCCATCGACGACTACAGCGCCGGCCTGCGCCTGCTGCCCGGCGACATCTGGGCGCATTGGTCGCGCGGCCTGTCCTTCGCCCAGCTCAGCCAGGCCTCCTCGGCGCGCCAGGACCTCGACAGGGCCCTGGAACTGAGCAGCGAGGAGGACCGCCGCCAGCTGCTGCGAGATACCTGCAGCGAACTCCTAAGCCAGGGCAGCATGGCCCTCTCCCTCAGCTACTGCAGCCAGCAGGCGACGCAGTAGGTCGCATCCAGCCAGTCTAAAAACGGCAGAAATCGGTGTAATCCGATTGATTCCGCGCTTTCTTCATTCGGCCCTCGGTTAAGCTAAATGAAACCAAAAATTGTTTTCATCCACCCTGGCTCTACCAGAAACGCCAGGGAAGCGATTCATGTCCAGGTCGCCACTTATCGCCGGGGTCTTCATTTGTGCCCTGGGCCTCGCCGCAGCCCTCTTCGCCCCGCTGGAGCTAGTCGGCGGGTTCTTCTACGCGCGTGACGATCGGCCGCTGGTACTGCCCAGCAGCGAGTTGCCGCGCAAGGAAGCCGTGATCGCCTTGCTGCGGGAACGGCGCTACGACGAGCTGGAAAAGACCTACCGCCTGACCTTGGCGGCAGACCAGCAGAGCGCCACCGATACGCTTGACCGCTTCGACGCTTTCGCCTACGCGGACCCGCAACTGGAGGATTTCCTCGACGGCTGGATTGCCGAGCAGCAGTCGTCGGCGCTGCCCTTGCTTGCCCGCGGCGCCTACTTCCTGCACCTCGCCTACGTGGTGCGCGGCGAGGGCTTCCGCTCCGAGACCAGCCGCGGCCAGTTCGAGGAGATGCGGAAGTACATGGACCTGGCCGGCGGAGACTTTCAGCGCGCCATGGAGATCGGGCCGCCGTCGGTCGCCGCCTTCCAGGGCATGATCGATATCGCCATCACCACCGGAAAGCGGCGAGACGCCGCCGTCATGCTGGAGCGGGCGCTGGCCGCGACGGACAACCCCTTGCCGCTCCACATCACTTTCATGCGCGCGCTGGAGCCAAACTGGGGTGGTTCCCGCGGCGCGAGCTCGGACTACTGGCACCAGCTGCGCCTTGGCGGCACGCTGCGGCGCTCGGACGAGTTCCTCGACTTCTTCGGCATCCTCCTCAAAGCCGAGGAAGCCTGCGGCAGAAACGACTGCGAAAGCGCCGTGGCCTACTACGAGGATGCATTGGATGTGCTGCCGAACCGCAAAGGAATGTATGGGCACGCGCGCGCCTTGGCCGGGCTGAAGCGGCACGAAGAAGCGCTGGACGTGCTTGAGGCGGGCCTGCAACGCGACCCGGACCAGGCGGCCCACTATGAACTCAAGGCGGCTATCCTTGCTGCCATGGGGCGGCGGGAACAGGCGGCAACCACCATGCGCGACGCTCTGAAGCTCGATCCCTACAACCCTCAAAGATTGATGATCAGTGACAAAATCTTGAGTGAACTGGTGAGAGCCAAGGAAGAGAGCGGCGATACTGCAGCCGCCGAGCGCTACCGGCAGCAGGAGTATCGCGACGTGGAGCGGGCGACAATCTACGGTGCCTCGCGCGCTGACGTTCAACTGGCCTGGGCGCGAGCGATCCTGGGCAACGGAGGTTCACGCGAACGCGCCTACGCGGTCTTTGAACAAGCGATTAAACTGGCGCCAGATGACCCGGAATACGTCCTCGGCTACGCCAATGCTCTGAATGCCGTGAAGGAGTGTCGCGCGCTGAAGGTCTACCAACAGTTCGACAGGACCTGCCGCAGGACCGGGACATGCCACAAATACCACAGCGTTGAACTCTTCACTGGCGAACTGAAAGCACGTTGCGACAAGTCCGATGCGGCACGGCGTAAGCGCATGACACCCGATATCCTGGCGGCGATGGAAAGTTGCAGAGAAGACTACGAGAGCACCAGTGCGAGCGCTGCCCTGGCGCAATGCACACAGAAGGCGGAAGCCGGCGACGCTGCAGCGGCCTTCGACCTGGGTGTGATCTACTCAAGAGGCTTCGGGGTCGATTTCGACGAAAGTACCGGGCTGCGCTGGCTGGAGACCGCCGCCGGACGCGGCCACCGGTTGGCCAAGTTTCTCCTGGGCCACGGCATCTACGAAGGAGTCGGCACCGAGGCGGACCCGGTCCGGGGGCGACGCCTGATTCATGAGGCTGCCGACGCGGGCGAGATCAACGCCATGTTCGAACTCGGCATGATCTACCACCTCGGCAAACACGATGACCAGGATATGCAGGAGTCGCGGCGCTGGTTCGTTCGGGCGGCCGACCATGGAAGCGAACACGCGCAGCAGGCGCTCAAGCGATTCTTCGGCGAGGACCACGTCAGCCGCTAGGCCCGCTGTGGTCCCACCGCGGGCGTCGCCAGCGGCCCGGCGAGCTGCTCCAGCACGCGCGGGTCGCGATAGTACAGCAGATGCGTCTGGCCGGTGATCCGCTGGGGCCAGGGCGCCTCGAAGTTCAGGTTGCGGCTCATCCCCTCCCCAAAACTCTCGCGGTGGCCGGTGACGGCGCCGCAGAGCCAGTCACTGGGTGAGAAGAAGTCGATCCAGGTGGCGAGGCGCTGCGGCTTCAACATCTCGCGCCGCTCCCCCTCCAGCCAGGCCGAACGGTAGCGCAGCACGGTGATGGGCGAGCCCATGGAGACCAGCGACAGGCGCCTCAGGTCCGCTTCGTGGGGCCAGTCGGCCAGGATGTCCGTGGCGATCACCGTGCCGAAGCTGTGCGCCACCACCACCACTTCGTCGTAGCCGGCCGCCAGCACCGCCTCCAGCGTGCCGTGGACGCGCTTGCGCACCCGGTCGCGCAGGCCGACGCCGCTGTCGTCCACGCGGTTCTCGAAGTAGTCCTTGATGAAGCGGGCCAACAGCACCAGGGCGTCGACCTGCAGCATGGCCAGCAGGAAGGGCAGGACCGCCCACCAGACGTTGGCGGCGAGCCAGCCGGTCGTGCGCCCGAAGAGCGCCACCAGATCGCTGACCAGCGGCAGGCCCTTCAGCTCCTCGGGCACCACGCCGCCCGGGGCCACCGCCTGGCCGACCAGGACCGCCAGCATGACGTACCAGGCGATCAGCGTCAGCCCGCCCATGATGAGGCCGATGGCGATCATGGAGGATCCGCCGCGCAGGGAGCTGACCACCGCGCGCCAGGAGCCCAGGCTGAACACCCAGTAACCGACCAGCTCCAGCCCTTTCATCAGCTTCGACCAGGGCGGCAGCTCGGCCTGCTCCGGGATCATGTCCGCCCAGTAGGCCTCGAAGACGTCGAGGCTGGCGAAGGGCGGCGCTTCGGCTTCGCCCCCCTGCCCCGCCGCTACGCCGCGCAACGGCTCCAGAAGCAGGCGCTGACCGGTCTCGCCGCCCGCGCTGACTTCCTCGCCGCGCCGCAGCGGGTGCTGCTCCACGGTTTCCAGGTTGGCGATGAGGATGTCGCGGCGGCGAAACCGCTCCTCGCGCATCATGCCGGGAATCAAGATGAGGGCCCGGCGTCGTTCTGTCGCCGGCCTCACGGTCGTGCTGCTGTCGCTCATGCTCTCCCCCGGTCGTTTCAAGCGGCAAGGACAGGGGACAGCATACAACAGGCCCGCCACGGAGCCGAAGCCTTAGCGGCGGCGGTCTGCCGCCCTGGGCCTCAGGCGGAGCGCTTGACCGCGCCCTTGGTCTCGGTGATCAGGCGGTAGCTTTCCGGCTCCCGGTGCAGGGCGAAATTGAAGATGTTGTCCTGGATCTCGCGGCAGCGGTCCAGGTCGCAGTCGGCGATCACGACCTCGTCCTCCAGGGTCGCGCACTGGGCGACAATCTCGCCGGTCGGCGCGATGATGCAGCTGCCGCCGATCAGGTCGCAGCCTTCCTCCTTGCCCGCCTTGGCCACGCCGACGACCCAGGTGCCGTTCTGGTAGGCGCCGGCCTGCATGACCAGGTGGTTATGGAAGTCCTGCAGGTGGTCGTGCTCGGGCGCCGGGGGATAGTGGACCGGGGTGTTGTAGCCCAGGCTCACCAGCTCCACGCCCTGCAGGCCCATGACCCGGAAGGTCTCCGGCCAGCGCCGGTCGTTGCAGATGCACATGCCCATGCGCCCGCCGAAGGCCTCGAAGACCGGGAAGCCCAGGTCGCCGGGCTCGAAGTAGCGCTTCTCCAGGTGCTGGAAGGGCCGCCAGGGCTCGTTCTCGCGGTGGCCGGGCAGATGCACCTTGCGGTACTTGCCGGCGATCCGTCCCTTGGCGTCCACCAGGATCGAGGTGTTGAAGTGATGGCCGTCCGGCGTCAGCTCGGCATAGCCGAGGTTGAAGCCGATCTCCAGCTCGGCCGCCAGGTCGAAGAGCGGGCGCACCGCGGCGTTGGGCATCTCCCGCTCGAAAAAGACATCGACCTCCGCCTGCTCCTCGAAGTACCAGCGCGGAAAGAAAGTGGTCAGCGCCAGCTCCGGAAAGATCACCAGACCCGCGCCCTTGGCCTTGGCCTCGCGCAGCATGGCGGAAAGGCGCGCCACGGCGGACTGGCGCGGTTCGTCGCGGGCGATGGGGCCCAGCTGGGCGGCGGCTACGGTGAGGATACGGGACATCTTCTTTCGGCTTGGTGGTCTGTTAATGCGATGCGGCGGAGAGCATGACCTGCAGCAGGACGTTGGCCCCGGCGGCGATCTCCGCCGGCGCGGTGTATTCCCTGACATTGTGGCTGATGCCGTCCTTTGAAGGGACGAAGATCATGGCGGTGGGACAGTTGGGCGCGAACATCTGGGCGTCGTGGCCGGCGCCCGAGGGCATGCGCTTCACCGAGCAGCCCAGGCCGGCGGCGGTCTCCGCCACCAGGTCGATCATTTCCGGGTCGAAGTCGACGGGCTCGAAGCGCGCCAGGGGCCGGGCGGTGATCTCGACACCCTCGGCCTGCGCCAGTTCGCGCAGCTTTTCGGCCATCATCCCCTCGGCCTGCTGCAGCTTGGCCTCGTCGGTGTTGCGCAGGTCGACCGTCACCTTGGCGCGCCGCGCGATGACGTTCACAAGATTGGGCTCCAGCTCGATGACGCCCACGGTGGCGACCTGGTCGCCGCCCATGTCGCGGGCGATCTGCCGCGCCGTGGTGGCGATGGCCGCGGCGACATAGCCCGCGTCGTGGCGCAGGCGCATGGGGGTCGTGCCGGCGTGGTTGGAGGTGCCGGCGATGGTGTATTCGGTCCAGGAGATGCCCTGCACGCCGGTGACGGCGCCGATCTCGACGCCCTCCTCTTCCAGCACCGGGCCCTGCTCCACGTGCAGCTCGAAGAAGGCCTTTGCGCGGAAGCCGCCGACCGGCGCCTCGCCGGCATAGCCGATCTGCGCCAGGTCGTCGCCCACCATGGTGCCGTCGATGCCCCGGGTCGCGAGGCAGTCGTCCAGGGAGAGCGCGCCCTGGTGCACGCCGCTGCCCATCATGTCGGGGGCGAAGCGCGCGCCTTCCTCGTTGGTGAAGAAGCCGACAGCCAGCGGATGGCGGGTCGTCACCCCAGCGTCGTTCAGGGACTCGACGACCTCCAGCCCGGCGAGGACGCCCAGGTTGCCGTCGTAGAGCCCGCCGGTGGCCACGGTATCGATGTGGGAGCCGGTCATGACCGGCGGTCCGTCGGTCTCGCCCGGGCGCAGGCCGACCACGTTGCCGATGCGGTCGACGGTGACCTGCAGACCCAGCTCGCGCATCCAGCCGACGACGAGGTCGCGGCCGGCCTTGTCCTCGCCGGTGAGCGCCAGGCGGCAGACACCGCCGCCCTCCAGGGCGCCGACCTGCCCCAGGCGCTGAATGCGGTCCATCAGGCGGTCGAGGTCGATGCGCAGATTGCTCATAACGTCTCTTGTTCGCTTGCCCGCGGTGGCGGGACCGGACGCCGCGGCGCCCGGCCCCTCCCCGTGTCAGGGCGATGCGCCTTACATGGAGGCCTTGTCGATGGCTTCCATCATGGCGTTCAGCATGTCGACGCCTTCGGCCCCGAGGTTCTCCTCGATCAGCTTGCGCACGGCAGGCTGGGCGGCGGCGGCGAACTTCTTCTGCTCGGCCGGCGTCACCACGTTGACTTCCATCTTCTGGGCCAGCTTGGGCAGGCCGCGCTCGGAAGCCTCGATGACGCGGGAGACGCCGCGGCCGGCTTCGGTCGCGACCTCGGAGGCCCACATCACGATTTCCTGGTGCTCGGGGCTCAGGCTGTTGAAGAAGTCCTCGTTCATGGTCCAGATGTAGGGGGTGATCACGTGATTGGTGATCGAGAGGTACTTCTGGACCTCGTCGAACTTGGCGAAGGCGATGATCGGAATGGGATTCATCTGGCCGTGCGCCACGCCGGTCTGCAGCGAGGTGTAGACCTCGGCCCAGGGCAGCGGGGTCGCCTGGGCGCCTAGGGAGTCGACCATGGCCTTGTGGGTCGGCAGGGTCATGGTGCGGATCTTCAGGCCCTTCATGTCCTCCACCGTCTCGATGGGATGCTCGGAGTTGGAGAAGGCGAAGAATCCACCGGAGTCGATCATGCCCAGCACCTTCAGGCCGGTCTTGGCCTCCAGGTCGCCGGTGAACTTCTTGCCGAAGTCGCTGCGCTGGTCGATGACGCGGCTGGCCACGGCGATGTTCGGGAAGGCGAAGGGAATGTCGAAGACGCCGACCAGCGGGTAGTGCTGGGCGATACCGCCGGCCGAGGAGATGGTCGACTCGACGATGCCGTCGCGCACCTGCTGGATGACCTCGTTGTCCTTGCCCAGCTGGCCGTTGGGATAGAGCTTCACCTCGATGTCGCCGCCGCTGGCCGATTCCACCAGCGACTTGAAGATGGCGGTCATGGCGCCGGAGTGGCTCTCGAAGGGATCGGCCGGGTTCAAGTGGCCGACTCGGATGGTCACCTCGGCGGCCAGCGCAGGACCGGCGAAGCTGGCGGCGACCAGGGCCGCCGCGGCCGTTGTCGTCAGTTTCTTCATAACTGTCATTTTTTGCCTCCTAGTTCAGTTTCTTGGGGGTTCCGGCCCCCTGGTTGACAGCGATAGCGGATACCTACAGGCCGAGCAGGCGCGGCACGGCCAGGGTCATGTCCTCCCAATAGGCGACCACGAAGAGCACCAGCACCTCGGCGACCAGGAAGGGCCACAGCGAGCGGGTGATGTTCTCGATCTTCTCCTTGGTCACCGAAGCCAGCACGAAGAGGCAGGCGCCCACCGGCGGCGTCATGAGGGAGATGTTCAGAGCCAGGATGATCATGATCCCGGCATGGACCGGATCCATGCCGATCTTCAGGGTCAGCGGCGCCAGCACCGGCGCCAGGATGATCAGCGTCGCGTTGATGTCCATGAAGAGACCGATGAACAGCAGCAGCGCGATGATCAATCCGATGATCACCCGCGGGTCGTCGGACAGCAGGAAGAAGCTCTCGGCGACCGCCTGGGGGATCTGGTTGAAGGTCATCCACCAGCCGAGGATCGAAGCCGAGGCGATGATGAGAAAGATCACCCCGGTGATGCGCACGGTGCGCACGCACATCTCGTAGAGGTCCTGGAAGGTCAGACGGCGGTAGACCAACCCGCCGACCACCAGGGCGTAGAACACGGCGATGGAAGCGGCCTCGGTCGGCGTGGCGATGCCGCCCAGGATGGAGCCGAGGATGAAGATCGGCAGCACCAGGGCCAGCAGTGACTTGCGGAAGGCGAAGACGATCTCGTGCAGCTTCGGCCCGCCCTCGGCCTTGGGCAGGTTGAGGCGCTTGCCCAGCAGCCCGATCACCCCCATGCAGATGGCGCAGATAAGCAGGCCCGGCACGATGCCGGCGGCGAAAAGCCCGGCGATGGAAACCCCCATGATGGAGCCGTAGATGACCATCAGGGTCGAGGGCGGGATGGTCGGGCCGATGATCGAGCCGGCCGCCGTCACCGCGCAGGCGAAGGGCTTGGTGTAGCCCTGCTTCACCATGGCCGGCACCAGGGTGTTGCCGAAGGCCGCCGCGTCGGCGGTGGCCGCGCCGGTGATCCCGGCGAACATCACCGAGGCCACCATGTTGGAGTGCGCCATGCCGCCGCGCATCCAGCCGACCAGCGCCGCGGCGAACTGCACCAGGCTGGTGGTGATGCCGGAGCGGTTCATGATCTCCCCGGCCAGGATGAAAAAGGGCATGGCCAGGAAGGGAAAGAGGTCGAGGCCGGCGAACATGCGGTCCGGCGCCATCATCAGGAAGCGCCCGCCGCCCATGTCGAAGATGCCGACCATGCCGGCGATGCCCAGGGCGAAGCCGACCGGCATGCCGAGGACGAGAAGACCGAAGAAAGCGACGGCGACCCAGATCATCGTGTCAAAGCTCCACCCGCTCGGCGGCGGTGATGCCGTCCTCGGAAAAGAAGTCGTGGATGGCGACCAGCATCAGCTGGACGCAGGCAAGGCCGGCGGCGAGCGGCACGCCGATGAAGGGGTAGGCCTTGGGCAGGCCGCCGATCATGGTGTAGCGGCTGAAGCCGCGCTCGACGAAGTCGAGGCCGTAGACGGCGATGACCGCGAAGAAGCCGAAGGCGATGATGTCGAAGGCGACGGCCAGCCACTTGCGCAGCCCCGGCGGGAACTGGTCGAAGACCACCAGCATGCCGATGTGCTCGCGGTGGCTGATGCCGCTGGAGACGGCCAGCAGGGCCGCCCAGATCATCAGGTAGCGGGCCAGTTCCTCGGTGAAGGTCCAGCTGACCGGCAGGATGTAGCGCACCAGGACGCCGAGCCAGACATCGAGGATGAGCAGCACCAGCAGCAGCACGCAGAAGCGCTCCACCAGCCAGTTCAGCCGGCGGCTCGCTCGTATGGCTTTTCGATCGAGATCCCGCAATGTTGTCGCCTCACCCAGAGTTCTTGTGCCCCGGGGTTTCCTGCCCTGCCTCTACTCTGAAATTCATTTTTTGGAATGTCAAGGAACCTGAAACTTGAGTTTCAACCCCCGGACGCCTAACCTGGGGACAATTCACCGGAGCCACAGGACCCGGACCCGAGAAAATGGCCGGCAAGAAAACCCGCCGCAGCCCGCCGAACGGCGCTGCCGCCGCGCGCAACGGCAAGCAGGCCGCCGTGCCCGACAGCCCCCACGGCGCCTCCGTCGAGAGCCGCATCCAGGCGAGCTATGGTGAACTGCCCGAGAGCGAGCGCCGCATCGCCGACCTGATCCTGGAATTTCCCGGCGAGATGGCCGCCTACTCCGCCACCGAGCTGGCCGAGCTCTCGGGCGGCTCCAAGGCCGCGGTGACACGGCTGGTGCAGCGCATCGGCTTTGCCAACTACGACGAAGCGCGCCGCGCCGCCCGCGATGCCCAGAGCTGGGGCTCGCCGCTCTACCTGATGCAGCGCGAAACGAAGAAATCCGGCTTCAGCGCGCGGGTGCGTGAGCACATCGAACAGGACCTGCAGAACATTTCCTTCACCCTGGAGGGGCTGCGCGCCGATGCCTTCAACGAGATGGTGGCGGCGATCTGCAAGGCGCGCCGCGTTTTCCTGCTCGGCTACCGCAACAGCCACTACCTGGCCGGCTACGCGCGCTGGCAGATCATCCAGGGGCGCGGCGACGTCTACCTGCTTCCCGCCGCCGGCGAGACCATCGCCGAGGAGATCGCCGACTTCTCCGCCGAGGACCTGCTGATCGTCATCGGCTTCCGCCGCCGCCTGCCCCAGGTGCCCCAGGCCATGGCCGCCGCCGCCGCCGCGGGCACGCGCATCCTCTACATCACCGACCGCGCCGCCAAGCCGTCACCCCACGCCACCTGGACCATCCCCTGCGGCGTGCGCGGCATGGACTTCTTCGACCGCTACGCCGCGGCCATGTCGCTGCTGCACTTCCTCTGCGTAGCGGTGATGGAGAAGCTCGGCGCCGGCGGCCGCGGCCGCCTGCAGCACATCGAAAAGCTGCACGAAGACCTGCACGACTTCGATTGAGGACGTGGTGCTGCCGCTCAGGTGATCGACTGATAGGCGTACCAGTGGTCGTTGATGCGGCAATAGACATCGGCATAGCCTCTTTCCCGCGCAGTCTCCAGCCAGCCGAGCGCTCGCTCGTCGCAACTATCGAATACCTCGACGCCTTTCTCGACGACCTCCCCACGGACGAAATGCTCGAAGTAGACCAAGCCAACAACGCCGCCGCTGACCGCCAGACCGTAGGTTTCAATAATCACCTTGATCACGTCCGAGCCGTCTCTGAACAGAGTGGTGAGTATAACGATTTCGACAGGGACCGAACGCCGCAGCTTCTCCAGAAACGCGGTGTTTTCCGGCCTCGTGGCGGCCTCGTCGAATTCCGGAATGCGTCGCACCTCAGTGAATGAGCCGGGATAGTGTTTCCGGATGCCTTCGAAGACTTGCTGGTTCTCCCCGTAAAGCCGGGCAGCATCGAGGATGTCGCGCTGTTGAGAAAACAGACTCCACCCCCCGACAAGCGTCAGACATGCCGTGAGAATGACACCCCCGCCGACGCGTCTGAACCATTCCGCTCGCCGCATGACGGCTCCTTCGCAGCAGTTCGTAACCCTGCTTGCATATGGGTACCAGGTGTCGATTTTGAGGCAGGCGGAAAGGCTCGTTGCCGGTTTTTCGCCTCAATCAGCGAGGAAACGGCCGGGGCGGTGGTCCGTCATCGCGCCTGCCTCGTAGGTCGTCTCGCCGTTGACCAGCACCATGTCGATGCCGGCGGCGGGTTCCTCGGGATCGTCGTAGGTCGCGCGGTCCAGCACCGTCGCCGGGTCGAAGAGCACCAGGTCGGCGTGATAGCCCGGCTTCACCAGGCCGCGGTCTTTCAGGCCCAGCACCCCGGCGGTCTGCCCGGTCATCTTGGCGACCGCCTGCTCCAAAGAAAGATCGCCGCGCTCGCGCACGTAGTGGCCGAGCACCCGCGGGAAGGTGCCCCAGAGGCGCGGGTGCGGGCGCTTGTCGTGGGGCAGGCCGTCGGAGCCGACGAGGCTGGGCGGAAAGGTGAGGATGCGCCGCAGGTCGGCTTCGTCCATCTGGTGATAGATGCCGCCGCCGGGGCGCAGACGCTCCATGGCCGTGGCCTGGTCGCAACCCCACGCGGCGGCGATCTCCGCCACGTCGCGGCCCGCCATTTCCGGGTGACTGTCGGACCAAGACACCGTGACCTTGCTCGACTGCCTGGCGAAGGAGGCCAGCAGCACGGTGGAACTGGCGGTATAGGGATAGAGGTCGAGGTCGATGCTCAAGGTCTCGCGCGCCTCGGCGATCATCGCCAGGGTCGTCGCCGAGAGCCCGAAGTTGCCCTCCCCGCAGCACTTGTGGTGGGAGATCAGGGTGCGCACGCCGCTTTGCCGCGCGATGGAAATCGTCTCCGCCACCGAGGCGACCACGCCGTTGGCCTCGTCGCGCATGTGCGTGGTGAAGAGCCGCCCGGCGGCTGCCACGTCGCGCGCCAGGGCGACAACCTCCGAGGTCGGGGCGTAGCGCGAGGGCGGATAGGCAAGGCCGGTGGAAAGCCCCAGCGCCCCGGCCTCCAGCGCCTCGGCCAGGTCGGCGCGCATGGCGGCGATCTCAGACTCGCTTGCCGGGCGCTCCAGCTCGTCCATGGTCCGCGCGCGCAGGGTCATGTGGCCGACCAGGGCGGCGACGTTCACCGGCCCCGGCGCCTCTTCCACCCGGGCGCGGTAGTCGGCGAAGCGTGGAAAGGCGAAATCCCCCGGCTTGCCCAACAGGTTGATCGGCGGAATGACTTCCCCGTTTCCACGAACCGGGCTGGGCGCCAGGCTGACGCCGCAGTTGCCGACCACCACGGTGGTCACGCCCTGGCTCACCTTGGGGAGGCTCAGCTTTGCATCCAGGGCCGCGCGGTCGTCATGGGTGTGCACGTCGATGAAGCCCGGCGCCAGAACCCGCCCGGCGCCCTCGATCACCTCGTCGGCCTCGCCTTCGAGGGCCGGCTCGACGGCGGCGATGCGGTCCCCGGCCAGCGCGACGTCGGCGGTAAAACCCGCCGCGCCGCTGCCGTCGATGACGTTCACGTTCCTGAACAGCCTATCCCAGTGCGCGATGGTCCTTTACTCCCTCGATGCGGTCGGCCCGGAGGGAGATGATAGCCTTTTCGTGCGCGTCCGGGGAAAGGGGTATCCCTTTCTCCGCGTTAACGGATTTCTGCCAAAATTCTGCCATGGTCGGGGGGCAGATTGGGCGGGCCGCAAACATTATTGCTCCTACCACCCCGCGGGCCCCCAGGGCCGGCGCAGAACCGTTTTTTTCAGGAAGCCCTCAGCATGGGAAAGATCTTCGCCATCATCGGAGGCCTGCTGGTGACCGTGATCGTCGCGGGCATCGCCTTCACGATCCACGAGACCGGGGTGCGCGACGCCAAGAAGCACCCGGCGGTCTTCGACTTCGCGGCCAAGGACGTCGACACGGTCACCATCGAGGGGCCCGACGCCACGCAGCTCACCCTGCGGCGCAGCGGCGGCGGCTGGACCCTGACCGACCTGGACGACTTCCCGGCCGAGGCGCGCAAGGTGGACGACATGCTGGCCCGCCTGCTGCAGGTCGAGCGGCACCTGCCGGTCGCCTCGGACCCCCAGGCCCTGATCGGCTTCAAGCTGGCCGACGACGACTTCGAGCGCCGCCTCACCCTGTCCGGCGGCGGCAAAACCCTGGCGACGGTCTACATCGGCACGCCGGAGGGCCCGCGCCAGGTGCACCTGCGCCTGGCCGGCGAGGACACCGGCTATTCGGTGCACTTCGGCCTCTACGACGCCTCGGTCGACAACGACGACTGGTTCGACCGCGGCTTCCTGCAGGTCGCCAAGCAGGACATCGCCGCCATCCAGGTGAACGGCCTGCGCCTGGCGTCCGATGCCGCCGCGGCGGAGGGCTGGCGGCTCGACCCGGCCCCCGTCGACGGCGACGAGGCTCCGGCGCTGGACGCGAAGGCTGCCGACCGCCTGGCCGGCCTGCTCGCCGAGCTGCGCGTCGAGTCCTTCCGCGCCGACGAGGCCCAGCCGGACTACGCCCTCGACACGCCGCAGCTGACCCTCACCATGACCCGCCGGGACGGCAAGGCGGTCACCTATCTGCTGGGCCGCGGCGACCTGCAGAAGGACTTCTCCCTCAAGGTCTCGACCCGCCCGGAGCATTTCCGCCTCTCGGTCTACGCGGCCACCAAGCTCCTCCACGCCGCCGCCCGCGACGCCCTGCTGCCGCCTGCCGGCGACCATCACGCCGCCGCCAGGGTCACCGACAAGGCCGCGGTCAGCAGCCACAACTGATCTCCTCTTTCCTCGCTACGTGACTGTCGGGGTGTTGTCAGTTGCAATCCCCCGGCGATGGCCCGAGGCTGGCCGGCCCCAAGACTGCGGGGGCGGTCATCAGGAGAGGGAGAGCGGCGGTGGCGAAGGGCAGGATCTACAGCGGTATCGGCGGCTGGACTTTCGAGCCGTGGCGCGGCGTCTTCTACCCCAAGGGGCTGGTGCAGCGCCGCGAGCTGGAGTACGCCAGCCGCGCCCTCACCTCCATCGAGATCAACGGCACCTACTACTCCAGCTTCAAGGAGCCGAGCTGGATGAAGTGGCACGCCGAGACGCCGGAGGGTTTCGTCTTCTCGGTCAAGGCCTCGCGCTACTGCACCAACCGCAAGCAGCTTGCCGCCGCCGCGGAGTCCATCCAGCGCTTCCTCGGCCAGGGCCTGCACCTGCTGGGCGCGCGCCTCGGGCCGATCAATTGGCAGTTCATGGAGACCAAAAAGTTCGACGCCGAGGACATGGCCGACTTCTTCAAGCTGCTGCCCAAGGACATCGAGGGCCTGCCGCTGCGCCACGCCCTGGAGGTGCGCCACCCGAGCTTCCAGGACAAAGCCTTCTACGACCTGGCCCGCAAGCACAACGCCGCCATCGTCTATGCCGACCACGAGCGCTTCCCGCGCATCGACGAGCCGACCGCCGACTTCACCTACGCCCGCTTGATGCAGTCACGTGAGGAAGAGGAGGCCGGCTACGGCGCCAAGGACCTCGACGCCTGGGTGAAGCAGGCGAAGACCTGGGCCAAGAAGGGCGACGTCTACGCCTACTTCATCTCCGGCGCCAAGGTGAAGAACCCGGCGGCGGCCACGGCGTTCATCGAGCGGCTGGGCGGCAAGTAAGTCTCAGGAAAGAATGGTGCCCAGGGGCGGAACGCATAAATTGTGCCAAATCAATAGTTTATATATCTGCGGGGTTTGAAAACGCGTACAGCACATCAATATCTTAGCCTAGCCTGTGTTGTACCAGCCCCCCCCCGCGCGACGGGTGCCGTCTCGACCTTCGAGACGGCCTGCTGGGCACCAAGGGTCAATGCGGCCAGGGCAGCCGCCGACTGACAGAATTTCATGGCATGCACTCCCCCGCGATGATTTTCTCAACCGGAGCACATCCCAGAGTCGCCGTAAACGCATCTCATCACGTAAAAGGTCGCCACCGCACACCTTGATCCGGCGATCGGGTTAACCATATCTTTGATAGGGATTATCCAAGTAGGAAATCAAACGGATGAAGTATTCTCGTGAATGGCCCGGCTTCTGCCGGACTTGTGGAAAGTGGGGTTGCGCTGGCGCACTCGCTGGCAGTCTGGTGGCGGCTGGTTGGGCGTACGCGACGTGCAAGGGCGGCCGATGCGATGCGGGCGAGCTTGGCCGCATCCCGATGCCTCAGTTCACGGTGACGAGTACCAGTTCGGCTGCCCCCTCTGACTCGGTAACGATCCACAACAACGTGACCGACGAGGAGGTGGAATTCGTCGTGCTGAACGCGAAGACTTACCAGCACTACGACCTCGAGGCATTAGCTTCCGCCACGATGACGCCGCGCATCATCCGCAGCACTTAGAGGACACCAACGCCGCAGCAGTGATCCATGACGATCACTGCGTCGTCGTCCTGCATCTCACGCCTGCCGCCTGCATTGTTATCCGGAGGCCGGTTGTCCACTTTGGCTCACTTCGACCGGCTGCGCCGCTCGTGAAAGACGCAGTAGGCTGAGTGCTCATCCTTGGTCTCCATGGGGCACCGCCGTACGTGCTGGTCGCGTTTGACATCTATACCTCGTTTCCGCTTCCACCACCTCACTTTTGCGCCGTGCCTCAGCTTCGTGGACCTCAGCGGCTTCAAGTGCGGACTCCACTTCGCTTACCGTCAGCTGAAGATCCTGAGCCGCAAGCTGGATCGCGCCGAGTCGCTCAGACGCACTAGCGCCTGTCTCCATCAAGCCCTTCCAAGTCTTAGCCATCCGCAACGATCCCACCCCTGGAAGGCCTGCGGCCTGGTGATGCCGGCTGTGCAGGGGCGTCCTCGATCTCGCTGCGCTCGTGCGGGGCCGCCGGGAACCCCGCTCCGCCGATCGCCGCTTCCCGCCGCGCAGGGCGCGGCTCCTGACAGGCTCCCTTTTCCTGAATCGCTAAGCTCTATCGATGGCGCGCGGCCGCTGGGGGAGGCCGCGCCGGTCTTTCGGTGCTGAATGGAAAGCGAGATTCCGACCCCCCTTCCCTCGCGAGGACAATCAGCCGGGCCGTGTCCTCGCCTGCGGCCGCGGGCCGCACCACCCTGGCAGTTTCCCCCTGCCCCTTTCCCTCCGCAGTTCGCCACGAGGCAGGGGTTGATGCGCGGCATCACCCCCCCCTTCGGGGATTGCACGGCAACGGAGGACAGCGATATGGCAGTCAGAGCCAGTTGAGCACCCTGCCAGTGGCCCCTACGCCTTCCTCTAGCGGGAAGAACGGGCCTAGCCGCAGGCATTGGGTTGTCCTCTCAGGGGCCAAGTTCGCGGGCAATCCCTTCTCCTTCAAGTGCCGAATCTGGTCCTGACCCAGCCGCACTGAAACCCTTCTGGCAGGTATTCTTCCGCCGCCCTACGGGCTTTGCATCGCGAAGCAACAAAACCGGCCGCCAGGGTGCTCCCTACGTCCGCTCCACCGGGTTCAATACGTCTGCGCCAGGCCCTCTCCGATCGGCATCGAAGGGATAGGCCCTTCGAACCAATGAGAGAGGACAACCTAATGCCAGCTATCAGGTACGTCACCCGCACAGACGAAGACTTCAAGGGTAACCTCAAAACTCTGAGCATTAAGGCGCCGATCGAGATCGCGTGCAACGCCAACAAGACGGCCGACAAGCAGCCCGATTACCTGATCTTCGTGGAGGGCGTTGAAGTCGGTGCCGCCTGGAACCGGGTCTCAAACACAAGCGGCAACGAGTACGTCTCGCTTCAACTCGCCACCCCGGAGTTCGGCCCGCGCAAGCTCTACGCCAACCTCGGCGTCGCCGCCGGCCAGGACGATCCGGACACCTTTGCGATCATCTGGAACCCGACGGACTAACCACCGCGGGGCCGCCCTTCGGGGCGGCCCCCACTTTCTTGCAGGCATACTGTCATGTACTGCGAATTTGGGTAGCGCTACTAACCAGCGGCCTGAATCAGGGGACTGAGTCACGGTCTTTCGCGCAGCGCGGTTGCGGAACAAGCTGACGCTGTTACTTCGCAATAGCTACTGGCATCATGTTGATTAATTGTGGATGAATTTTGGCAGCTTTCATCCTATGGTAGTTCGGCTAGACTGAGGCGGAGCGTTCTCTCAATGGGGGTCGATTGGGTCGAGTATTCCCGATCGGGAGAAAGCGACAATGATCAATTCATTTTCAGCTAGCAAGCTTGCAAGGGTAATCCACAGAGCACTTTTTGTGTCGCCCCGAGTGTTTCCGACGCTTGCGATACTTTTTTATTTCTGCGGCTGGCAATATGTGGGCGAGTATTTCTCTCAATTTGGGATTAGGTCATCTGATTTCGATCTAGATGAATACACATTCTTTCTATACACATTTAATGTCTTAATCGCTGTTCCGAGCTTGATCCCGTCACAACTGGCTTTGGTGGCAAGCGCCGTTGGAGTGCTGATTGTGGGGCTTTCCAGTCCATTGTGGATTAGTCTCCTGCCGCCAAAACTCCCGCGCCTGCTGCTGATCCGGTTGTTGGTGTGGACGGGGTTGATAGTTGTTCTCGTTCTGATCGGCCAAGCGGTGGGACGTAAGCACGCGAGCGCCGTGCTGGCTGGTGAAGCACGCCAGGTCAACGTCTTCTTCACTAAGGATGCCACAGCGCACTTCGTCGAAAACTTGAAGGAGGGTGGAGCTAATCAACGCTTTGAAGCGATACGAAGAGCATCAGAGTTAGGTGGACTAGCATTGATTTGGCGGAGTGATACCGAGTCTATTTTTTTGCAGTACGAAACGCAGGGAGATCTTCTTGGTGAACCGCGGGAGATTTTCCGTGTCAATAACAGACACATTTTTATGACTGTGAGCCGGCCCGAGAACTAAGGACTCAGACCATGGCATATGTTCGACGCATATCATGCTCGCTGCTCAGTCTCCTGGCTCTCGTGGGGACTTTGGCGCAGGAAGCAATAGCCGGAGACTGGGAGTTTGTAACAGATCAATATGGTCGAGCGCTGGGGCTTACTTGGGTGGGGCCGGCAAAGAAACAATCCGGCCAGCTAGCGCGTCATTTAGCTGAAGGTACTCTATTGTTTGTTCCGTGTGCGAAAGGTGATGTCCTCTATGGCGAGAATTTTATGCGGAGAGCGGATAACAACTGCCGCGGTGATTTCGCCTATTGGCCCGGGGATCTGATTGAGCTACTAGCCCCTGATCCAGGGCGCCGTATCACACTGCTAGGTCCACCTAGCGCCTGCGCTATCTGTACTGAGCAGGCTTTTGCTGAATTCGATCTGCCTGATCACGTAATCATCGATCAGGGCGCGATGGAAGGAGTGGTCCTCGCAGAGTGGAAAGGAATTACACTAGCCGATGAAGACCGGGTTGAGGTAGCAACAGCAAGTCAAACATTAGAGAATGTGCGCGCAGAAGGTTTCGTACAGTGCGGCGTCTCTGCCCAAGTTCCTGGGTTTTCGTTTACCGACGATGCTGGCAACTGGCAGGGCTTCGATCCGGCCGTCTGCCAGGCGGTAGCTGCGGCCGTGTTTGGTGATGCTTCCAAGGTGAAATACACCGCGGCTACCGGCAAAACTCGTTTCACGGCGCTGGCTTCCGGCGAAGTCGACATACTTGTGCGCGACACCACCTGGACCCTGAGCCGTGATGCCGAACTCGGCTTTAACTTCGTCGGTGTCAACTACTACGACGGCCAGGGCTTCATGGTCCCGAAGGCGCTTGGCGTGACCAGCGCAAGGCAGCTCGACGGCGCCTCGGTCTGCATCCAGACCGGCACCACGACTGAGCTGAACCTTGCGGAATACTTCCGGCTCAACAACATGAACTACGAGCCGGTGCCAATCGAGACCCACGAAGAAGCGCGCACCAACTACCTGGCTGGCCGCTGCGACGTCTACACCACGGACGCCTCCGACCTCGCGGCTTCCCGTGCGGCGTTCGACGATCCCGGTGCCCATATCATCTTGCCAGAGATCATTTCGAAGGAGCCGCTAGGCCCGCTCGTGCGTGAAGGCGACGATCCTTGGAGCGACATCGTTCGCTGGACGCTGAATGCAATGATCACTGCCGAGGAATACGGCGTGACCTCCGCGAACGTCGACGACATGGTTGCCAACAGCGACAATCCGGAAGTCCGGCGCCTATTGGGCGCCGAAGGCAACATAGGTGAGGCGCTAGGCCTCAACAGTACATGGGCCTACAACATTATCAAGCAGGTCGGCAACTATGGCGAGGTGTTCGATAGGTATATCGGAGCAAACTCGCCGATCGGACTGCAGCGCGGTATCAATGCGCAGTACAAGGATGGTGGCCTCATCTACTCACCGCCAATTCGGTAGTGATCACCTGCGCCACCCTGGCCCGAGCTGCCGAAAACGGTGCCGATGCCTCTGACCTCAACCACGTCCGGATCGAGGACGCAGACATCGCCGCGCTACGCTGCGAACTCAAGGCAGCACCGCAGACTGCCAGTTTCCTAGTCTGGCTCTGCAGCCGCGTCAAGCGAGAGCGCCCGACTGACCCAGCCTCGCTTCTGGTCAATAGTAGCTGGTGGCAACCGCAGCTAACTCCCCTCTGTTCTCGCACCGAAATCGGCTGCCTCTACGCGCTCAGCCTATAGCCCTCGTGGAGTTGTGCAGTCGTATAGGGTTGAGTTCCGTTTTCCTGCCTGATGATGGCATGCATCATGCGGACTGCGAGGTCCGCATTGGCTTCAAAGTCGATTGGTTCGTTGACGTCGATGTTTAGGTAGTTTGCTACGGCCTCGGCATACGTCTGCGTCAGATTGTTGTCGCTTGGCGGCGCCCAGCGGCTGATCATCTGGAGTGTCGTGCGAAGATTGTGCAGTCGCTGATAGTTACGCAGCACTCGCGCTAAAGCACGGAGGCCCCATTTTGGCTCGCTGAACACACAGAAAGTTGTTTCACGTTTCTGAACTATGTTCATATCATCTTCGTCGGCCAGACCCTTCCATTGAATTCCGTCGGCGCGCTTTATATTCCCCGGATTGTTGTTCCTAATTCCCCTCGGCATGCCAGGGGCCATATCGGCATTCTGGAAGCCATTATTGCCGGGCTCACTTGGCGCTCGCTCATCGGCCGCTGCGGGCTCCAACACGACATGCGCTTTCCCTGTTGTTTGGGTATCCCAAAATCGCGGAACCACCTTTCCAAAGGCATCATTCTCGAAAGCAACCCCTGCCTCAGCGTCAGATGGCTCGCGCGGGTAACGGGCCCAATGGACCATCTCATGCAGGACTTTAGCTATCAGGAATTGCTGGGCGTCTGCTTGCGAGTAAGCATCTTCGAACTTGGTGGCTACGAGGGAGTTTATTTCGATCAGATTGGGGTTGGTGTAGCGGAAGATTCCATCAAATCCGCCCAATTCCTTAAACCATAGGGATGGAAGTGATTGTCCGGGTTGTAGTGCGATTCTCGCTTTTGCCTCGCCCATCCAGCTGTGCACCAGAAAGGCATTCCACACTTTCTCATGGGACAACGGAAGACGAGGAAGTCCCTCTTCAATAAATTCACAAGTTTTTGGAAACTTTGACTTCCAGAGCTTTGCAATGTTGACCATAGCGGGCTCTCCCTTAGTGCAGCGCGGCACCCCATTCCTCCAGGAAAGGCAAAGCAAATCGACTACACCTAAAGCGCAACACTATAGCGTAGCTCTCCCTCAGAGATAGTAGTATTCTATTATAAAGGGAGTTAGTCCGTACGGAGGGGGGGATGCAGATTGTAGTACGACGCCGGACAAAGGCATTTCTTTTGGCTGGTCTTCTCACGACGGCGACGTCGTGCTCTTTTTGGGCTCCGACCGGTTCAGATATCACACCAGACAGTGTCGCCGAGAGCCTAACCGAGGGTGATTTGAAAGCTCAGTACTCGCTCGGCGAGGGCGCAGCATACGCGCATGAGTTGAGAGAGGCGTACCAAAGCAAGATCGACGAGCAGTTCCTACTTCGGAACCTTGCGGATCTTGCCTTCATCCCGATAGCTGGCCTTGCGACATTCTATGGAATATCTAGCGCTCACACTGATGTCGTACTGGGATTGGCCATAGCTGGCACCAGCACGTATCTCGCAGGACAGCGATTTGCGAATTCAACAGATCAATTGATCTATGCAAGTGGCATCTTGTCAATCAACTGCGTGCTAAGCAGCTTTGAAGGCCAAAGATATGCCTATCAATATCGTGACATTTTGATCGAATTGGTTGGCGGTCCGGCCATAGTGGACGGTGAGCCGGAGATCGTAGAAAGCAAGATACTTAACCAAATTGCTGAGCTTAAGGAAGCAATAGCAGGTCTTCCTGGAGAAAAACCTCAGTTGGTTTTGGACGCCGAAGCCCTAATTGAGACAGCGGAAACAGTCCGTAGTACTACGGGCAGGCAAGCGATCGGGCAGATTGATTCCGCCGGGGATCAGCTTGTCTTGGCTGTAAGCAACGTTAAGGCGCAAGTTGCCCAAGCCCTGATCAACAATGCGCTTGACGCAGGGCGATTTCGTGATGCGGTCCAGGCAGCATTCCGAAGTTCTATTCCCACAGTTCCGAAAGCAGCCGATCAACCCGCAGCGGCTGCTGCGCCTGGTGTTAAGCATGCTCTCAACGCCAGTCAAATCGAAAGTATCCAAATGAAGATGGCCGCATTGGAAGCGAGCATTCGCACAGTGCGAGAGATTGCGGAGTTTGTTAGCGCTCCCCCATCTGCAGAGTCACTAAAGAGGTGCGCGGTGGATGTTGATGCCCAAGGTCTGACCCTCGCAGTGAGCAGATCGGGTCCAATCGTAGTTTCACTTGAGGGAGGCGGCACCTCGCTTACAAAGGATGTGGTCGTTAGCTTCACGATTTCAGGGGGTCGCCAACCATACAAGGCAGCATGGTCCGGCATCCTCCCTGCGGATCTCCTTGAGGCGCCAGAGATTACAACCGGTGGCGTCCTTACTGCCCGACTGAAAACAGGACTTCCACAGGGCGCATATGAGTTAGAGATTTTGGACTCGTCACAGCGAACGTCCCCAATTGTCGTAAAGGTGCAAGTTGGCGCTCGCCCATCTACTGCGGAAACCGTGACGCCGGAGGCTGAGGCCCAGCCGGACAGAACTGAAGTGCGGAAAGTCCAGGAATTTCTCCGATCAACTGAATTCGGAGCGAACGTCACGGTAAAGGGGGAGATCGATGAGGCGACCTTCAACGCGATCAAGGAATATCTTGAAAAGGAGGAGGGAATCGTACCTGACGCAATTGCGTCAATGCCGGAGACGGAGCTCGCTCTCAAAATGATGGAGATAGTCAAAGAGCGAGTTAGTCAAGTTCAGCAGTTTATTTTGGATAGTGGCATATCCTCCGCCGACGACGATGAAAACGCCAATACTCCGGAAAAGCCGTTAGTTGTCGATGGGGATCTTGGAAAGATCACCAGAGCAGCAATTAGTAAGTACCTATCCGAAGAGGTCGGTTTGAGCGCGGCTGAAGTAGCTCAAATGGATGACGCGGAAAAGTTCGCTCGCATCCTGGAACTCGCGAAGGGAATGCCTCTGCCGCTCGGTCCGGCAGCGCCTCCCGCTCCGGCGGGAGACCCTAACTCTTCGGGCGGATGAGGATCGCAAGCAACAAGGAGAGGACGATGCGTCGGGCTTTACCTTTGGTCTGCTTGGGAGCCTTCCTATCCACTCCATTTATAGGATTTGCCGTTGGTAGCGGTCCGGCAGGAAGCAATGACGTATTGACGGATACGACGAGAGGAGTTTCGTGGATTGCTTCGATACTTGTTTTTCTTGGACTGGGGTTCTCTGTTGGTTTCTTAATGGAGAATAAGCTGCTGGGGCTAGCAATCGACTGGCGTAATCGCTACAGCCTCTCCCGGTTTCAGGTTCTGCTTTGGACGCTGTTAGCTATCCCTACCATTTATTGCGCCCTAATGCTTAATGCGCTGCGAGGTTGGAGTCTCGACGAGGCTGCGCACGTGGAGTTGTCTATTGACTGGACGCTGGTTGCATTGATGGGGATAAGCGTTGGAACCGTCCTTGCTGCTCCGCTTGCATTGAGCGTGAAGGCCGCTGCGGAGCCGACGCCCGCTCAGATTGACAACGCTGTCTACCGGGCATCCGTCCGAGAAAATGCTCCGCAAGGAGCCATCATGGCAACGGGCCAAGTGCTAACTCGCGATTCAGCCGAACGGGCGCTCTTGTCTGACCTCTTTAGGGGTGAGGAGACAGGAAATGCGGGAACGATCGATATCGCGAGAGTGCAGATGCTCGTGCTGACCTTGGTGGTGTGGTTGGTGTATTTCGTGCTGGTTGCTGCGGAGTTCTTTCACAGCACGGACGTCACAGGCATGCTCGCCGGCCTCCCTACCTTCAGTTCCTCGCTCCTGACACTTGTTCTTGTATCACACGGAGGGTATATCGCCGGTAAGGTAGTGCCAGGCGGAGATGCGCCGCGCGAGGGTACAAGTCGGGATCTGGCTCGAATCAACAAGGTCGAGATGAGTGCTCTGGCACTAGCAACAGAGATTGACGACTATATTCGTATAAAGGTGCGTCGCGAGGACATGCAGGCGTTGCCCCAACGGCTCGCTGAGCAGGTACGGCAGGTGGCCCTAGATTCACGAGCGCTCAATGACAAGATCGCTAGCGGGGTATCGGTTGGGGAGGCGCTCGCCCGCCTTGAGGGTCGGATTGACGCATTTGGAGCAGCATTCAGGAGTAGTCAGGCTCATATGGTTGCGAATGGCCAAGATATGCCGTCACCAGAGTTGATACTCGCCGTCAAGCAAGGTTTGCTAAAGGAGGGGTTTCTCCAGACGGCCGATCTCGTACCAAAATGGAGAACGGTAGATGAAGCGGCACTGGGAAGGTTCTTGGTTGAGCAGGGAGTGCCCAAAGAGGTAATTGGCGGAAGCTTGGTCGATCGCTTAGAAGCCGTCGAGGTGCTCATAAAGTAGAGCCAGCAACATCTGGCATACCCCAAGCGTTCTCAGTTCAATATTTGCAGATTGGAGGCTTCATGGACGTGAGCCAGAGTCATCATAGTTTGCGCTCGCGTCAGCGATTGGAAAGGGTCGGCTTATTCTGACAACACCCGGGCCCCTCTAGTGCGCGTGCAGGGGTTCTTGGAGAGACATGAAAAACGACCGCCCTCGGGCCTTGGTCAAGAGGCCGCGGTTCGTCGTTGAGAGGAAAGCCGGGTATGGCGAATTCGACCGATCAAATCGACCGCGCCGGTATGCACGCTGTTGCGCAGATCTTCACGAGACTGAAGTGGATTTTCCGTGAACAACCGACGAGCGACTACGGGATCGACGCTCAAGCCGAGAAGCTAAATCCGGATGGGCAAGCTGGTGGCAAGCTGATCGCATTGCAGATCAAGACCGGGGCATCATACTTTCGTAAGCGCGGTGATGAGTACGTCTTTTATGGTGAGGCGCGCCACCGGGAATATTGGACGAACCACTCTCTTCCGGTCTTTCTGATCCTCCACAATCCCGACACCGGGGTTACGCTTTGGCAGCGGATCGAGCGACATCTGATTGAGGATGGGAAGGATGGTCGTTGGGCAATTGGGATTCCTACCGACCAGACTTTAGACGAGAACCACGAGCGCTACATAGCGGCCGGTGTGGCATCCGATCTCCCCAGCTTGCGGCGCGCCCGCTTGGCGCTGGACCTGCCACTCATTATGCAGTTCGCGGGGCATTCCCGGTGCTATCTCCGAATAGAAGACTGGGTGAACAAGACCCTGAATTTTCGGGGTGCGGAGGTCGTGTTCAGCGATGACCCCGACGACGAAGCCGACCTGAGTATTGACGCTTGGATGCCCGCGTACACCATAGAGTACTATATGGCCGTTTTCTTTCCGTGGCTCGACTGGAGCTTGCACGAGTACATTGGCGAGGAAGAAGGATCTAACGAGGTCGCCGTTCACATTCTCGAAGTTGAACTGTCAGCAGTAGGTAAAGCAACCCTTCTGCTTGAGGATTTTTATAGATCGGAACTGCCTCCATTCACGCCGGCACTCGACGAGTCGTTTCACGAGGTCGAATGGGAAGCAGTGGACGCGGACGACATAGATTTCTAATGATTAGGTGACCGGAACTCCCCGGCTTTAAGGAAGTCATCTGCACTCATAGTGCGCCGGCATATCGCTTCCTTCCAGATGACGGCTACCCACCTCCCACCACTACCGTTTTAATCACTCGGCCAAAGTGTACGGTCACACCAGATAGGGTGCGGCCGCGGTCGCGGCCGCGCGGTTGTCTGTCTTCAAGGGGAAGGGAGATTCCGACCCCCCTTCCCTCGCAAGGACAATCAGCCGGGCCCCCGTGTCCTCGCCTGCGGCTGCGGGCCGCACCAACCCGGCAGATTCCCCTTGCCCCCTTCCCCTCCGCTGTTCGCCACGAGGCAGGGGTTGATGCGCGGCATCACCCCCCTTCGGGGATTGAACAACATCGGAGGACAGCGACATGGGGAAACTCACGAAGAACCAGACCCGCCGGCACGAGCAAGCCTGCGCCCTGCTGGAGAAAGACGAGCTAACCTTTGATGAGAAATGGTTCGTTCTGGAGAACTGGCACGAGGGCGCCAGCCATCTGAACACCGCCGCCGGGGCCTTCTTTACCCCCGTGGACCTCGCCTGCGACTTCAAGCTTGAGATTTGTGGCTCGAAGGTCATCGACCTCTGCGCCGGGATCGGCGTCTTGAGCTTCATGCACTACCACCGCCAGGCCCACGACCGGCGGCCCGAGATAACCTGCATCGACATCAACCCGGCCTATGTCGAGGTCGGCAAGAAGGTCCTCCCCGAGGCAACCTGGATCTGCGGCGACATCTTCGAGGTCTGCCGCACCCTGGGGGGCTTCGATGTGGCCATCGCCAATCCGCCCTTTGGGCGCGGCATCAAGGCACCGGCGGCGCCCCGTTACCGTGGCCCTGAGTTCGAATTCAAGATTATCGACCTGGCCTCCGACCTGGCGACCTTCGGCGCCTTCATCGTTCCCCAGAAGTCAGCGGGCTTCGTCTACTCCGGTGCTCCCTGCTACGAGCGCCGGGAGAGTGAGGAATACCGCCGCTTTGCCCGCCAAACAGGCGTTCACCTGGAGGCTGGTTGCGGCATCGACACGACGGTCCACCAGGACGGCTGGCGCGACGTCTCCCCCCGCTGCGAAGTTGTCTGCTGCGAGTTCCCCGACCGCGCGCCCGAGCAGGTCGCATCGTCAACGAACTTCCCCGCCCCGGGCGCCGAGCAAATGAGCCTCCTTTGAGGCTCACCCGGCACGACATCAACAGCAATGAAGCCTTGGCCGGATGCGGCTTAGGCCTCATTGCTGTTGGCTGCGTGGGCCCCCAATCACCGATACCGACGCTCACTCGCGGTGCCCGCTTGCTTTCAATTGCAATCAACCAAGCCTGCTAATCGGGGCAAACCGGACTAACGCGGCCGGCACGCTCACTTCTGCGAAGTGCCAGAAACGGCGCTTTGCATTCTAACTATTCAGCATGTGGCGGGCTACGTTAAGGTCGTTGTGAGCACACTGCGCAATTTACCTAGAACCGTTCGGTGCATTTTTCTTCTTTGGGTGTACTATCGTCTCAGGGTCTTTTGGTTCAACCCTCGCTGAGAGCGTGATCTCATGGCGATCGCATTTGATCCCCAGAAGGGGACATTCAGCCCAGACTATTCGGGTCTTTTTAGGCTAGCTAACGAACTTGGATTCATTCCAGACCCTCGGGAGCGTTTTCGGCGGACATTTAGTTTCATCCGCTCAAACAGGGGGTTCCTAGCTCAAGTTGGAGCGACTTACTACAAGAACCGAAATGTGGATCTGCTCGGCGGTGTTATTCCGCTCCTGGTAACTCCGAATTGGCTGATGGATCAGTTACAGCCTATAGAAGTTGAGCAAAACTATATGGAGATGGGTGAGTCAATTGATATTCCCATGACCTTTACTCCGAAAAAGTTGCCTATAAAAGGAACGTATCTTGAAAACATTGTTGAAGTTATCTATGAGGGAAATATTGACAAATCACCTTATAGAAATGCTCTTTGTTACCGATTAACGAGAACCTTTAAAGAGAATGGCGTTCAAAGATTTGAGTTCAGTACTTGTAAGTATTTTGACTACATCAATAGTTGCGAATATCTGATGTATGACTTTGCGCGCTCCCTGCTCCAAAAAACGAAAAAGGGCAATCGCGCGATGGGCACCCCAAACATTGAGGAACGGCATCTTCAGTTCGAGCGACCAGTAGACCCCTTTGACCTCTTGAACCGCAGCATGGTGCCTGGCACTAACACTCTCCTCGTTTTTCTAGATATCGATGATCCGATCATGTGGTTGCATTCTCGCGAGAATGCTTCCGCTATCGCCGAGGCTGTGAATACGGTTCACGTTGTGCCTGCAGGAACCTTCCAACCAGTCCACGTGGAAGATAGCTTTCACGAGCAAGATTTCTCTTTCTTTGCCAATGTCATGCGGGAGTTCGGCGAGGAACTATATGGCGACGAAGAAGTCATCGACCCATATCGCGTTAAACACAACATTTTCGAAAGAGACTCAATTCGACCGTATTTTCGGCTATGTTCGCGCGGGCTTGGGAAGTTGTTTTACGCAGGTATGGGATTGGATTGCCTAACGCTGAAGCCCGAAATTCTTACAATCATGGTGTTCGTAAGAAAGGATTTCGAGGACATATTCGGCCCGGTTGCATTCGATGCGCACAATGATGAAGGTGTTCCATTCTCCGTCCCTTTTACGAAAGACATGATCCATCAGCGCTTCAGTGACCCTAAAACGTTGCCGGCTGGAGCGGGTTGTTTGTACCAGGCTTACCAGCACTTCGACGAGATCCAGGCCGCTGTGCCATTGCAGGGAAAGACTTAGGTGATTTCCATCTTGAGCACCAAGGTTATGGGCCAGCTGAAAATAGCGGTGTTACGTTCGGTCTTGCGTCACTCGTCTCTAACAACTCATCCCGAAGCCGCCGGCAAAGGCGGGACACAATGAACTCCGGCGAACTTAGGCCTGTCTTCGATGATCTCGGAGACCTGCTGATAGGACTGGGCAAGCGTGTCCGCCATCAGCTTCTTGGTCCCCGAGACATTGAGACCGATAGCCTAGTCGTCGGGCATCAAGCAGGCGATACGATCTATGCACTAGACCGGGAGGTGGAAAGAACAATTATTGCTGTTGTTGAGAATTGGCCAGATGCAATTCGCCCAGTTCTCATCGTCGCTGAGGGACTTGGAAGTGATGGTCAATTCATGTCAGGCGATCCCAATCAGCCGTTGCGTTACCGACTACTCATCGATCCGATTGATGGCACTCGGAACCTTATGTATGACAAGCGGTCTGCTTGGTTCCTGGCCGCCATAGCTCCTGACAACGGTGAAGACACTTTTCTCTCGGCTAGCGTAGCATCAGTGATTGTTGAGTTGCCGCCCTCTAAGCAACTATGGGCAGACGATTTCCTATTCGTAAAGGGTCGTCCCATCGTCTGTAACAGAACTCGAATCGACACTGAGCAGTCATCTGAGCTGGTCGTTCGACCGAGTAGGGCAGCGGATCTACTCAATGGATTCGGCCAAGTTGCGAACTTCTTTCCCGGAACTAAGGTGCTGGCAGCTGAGCTTATGGAAATGATCGTGCAATCGACGCTTGGCCAAGGTCAGACTGGGCAAGCAACAGTGTTCGACGATCAATATATTTCTACCGGCGGACAGTTCGTTGAGCTAATGCTTGGCCACGACAGGTTTTGTTGTGACCTGCGACCGCTCTTCTACGACATCTTGGAGAGGCGGAATGGCACCAAAATCCCTCGGGGTCTTGAGTGCCATCCTTACGACATCGCCGGATTTCCGGTCGCGGAGAGCGCCGGCGTAATCCTCACGGATGGGTTTGGCCGACAACTCGATGCACCTTTTGACACAACTCATCCAGTTCACTGGTGCGGATACGCCAACGAGGAACTGCGAGTGCTTATCGAGCCTGTGATCCAAGAGTGGCTGCGCCGAAACCTCGGTGACTAAGTGTGAGAAGCGTCGCCTTAGGTTCTTGGCCGTGTGGAAACTCCCTCCGCGAGGCCACGTAGGCGCGGGCGGATCAAGAATTTGCCGCTCGGCGCATCAACTCGCCAATTCGGTCTCCACCGAGGCTGTAAGGAGCTCAGTTGGGCCCGTTAGCGGGATCTGACAGGGTGGCCGCGGTTGGATGCGCCCGGATAGGGCCGATCAGGCCCTCATTGCCGCCATCAGCGGGCCCGAATCCAGGATGTTGATGGCCCGGGTGAGATTGTAGGCGAGCACGTGCAGCGACATCTCTGTGGCGACGTTGGGTAGCCTCTTCATCAGGAAGTGCGTCGCCCCCATGCGGGCCTTGATGGTGCCGAACGGGTGCTCGACCGTCTCCCGGCGCTGGCGCATGGCCTGTGGGTTCTCGTCCAGCCGCCGCTGGACGGCCTCCAGAACATGCTCGTTCTCCCAGCGGGTGATGCGTCGTTGAACACCTGTGGTGCAGCGATGCTTGATCGCGCAAGCTCGGCAGGCGGTGGTCCAGTAGCGCCGCAGCGTCAGTCCTTTTTCCTGGTTCGTGAAGTAGTACCTGAGGCGCTCTCCGGCCGGGCAGATGTAGACATCTTCATCCGCCAGGTAGCGAAAGTCGGCTTTGACGAAATGACCCTTGGCTTTGCTGCCGGATGTCATCGGCTTCGGCAGGGTGACCGTGATGCCGGCCTTCTCGCAGGCCAGGATCTCCTCGCCGCTGAAGTAGCCGCGGTCGGCCACGACATCCAGCTTGTCGACTTCGAGCCTGGCCATTGCCTTACGGGCCATCGCAAAGAGCTGGGATCGATCATTGCCGACGTTCGTGACCTCATGGGCCACGATCAGATGATGCTCTGTGTCAACGGCTGCTTGCACGTTATAGCCCACCGTGCCGCTACCACGCCCGGATGTCGCCATCGAACGGGCATCGGGGTCGGTCAATGAGATCTGCTGGTCCGGTCTTTCCCGCCTCGCGGCGTCAAGCGCTTCCAGGCGCCCCATCTCTTCCTTGAGTTTCGCGATTTTCTCCTTCAGACGCGTGGTCCTCATTGTCTGGGCAAGGGACGGCTCCTGCCGGTCGCTGCTGTCGAGCTGGTGCAGATAGCGCGCGACGCTCTCCTCGATCTGCGCCATCCGTCGCTTCATCTTGGCTGCCGTGAAGTTGCGGTCCCGGTTGTTCACCGCTTTGAACTTGCTGCCGTCGATCGCCACGCTCGCCTCGGCCAAGAGGCCGAGCCGGCGGCAGAGTTCGACGAACCGAGCACAGACCTGGCGGATGGCCGGATCGTTGTCCTTGCGGAAGTCGGCGATCGTCTTGTGGTCGGGAGCCAGCCGACCGGTCAGCCACATGACCTCCAAGTTGCGCCCGGCCTCGCGCTCGAGCCGGCGGCTCGACTGCACCCGGTTCAGATAGCCATAGACGTAGAGCTTCAGCAGGACCGCCGGATGATAAGAGGGCCGGCCCGTCTCCTTGGGTTCGATCCTGCTGAACCCCAGTTCGCCCAGATCCAGCTCATCGACAAATACGTCGATCACCCGGGCTGGATTCTCCTCATCGACCCAGTCCTCCAGACAGTCCGGAAATAACGTCGACTGGCTGCGATCCAACCCTTCAACAAAGCGCCGCATCCGATCCTCCCCCCGATGCATGCGAGAGAATCGTACCACGCACCGCGTTCTTACACAGCCAGGATCAAAAGCTGAACTTTACATGGCTCCTATCGAAGTCGGTTAGGAGCACCAGAGGCGACATTCGCTGCAGCATGGTTCCTTCTCGCCCCGAGGACTCAAGCCCAATGTCTGAAGGTAGGCACTGGACCCTCGCGGCCGATAAGAGGCGGGAGAGCTGAAGGCCGTCGCAAGGCTGCCGGGCCGCGAGCCGCGGGACCTTCAAGGCCGGGAAGGAAATGGTGCGCCGGGTAGCGATGCCACCCTCCTCAGGAACCTGATGCTCGGTACCGTTCCTGGCTTCTCTGCTGGTTGACCGGACCAAACGGCCTCTCTCTGGCCTGATCTGGCCGAAGGACGGCTGCGCCTC
>NZ_JACSDK010000009.1 GCF_014925385.1 Pelagibius marinus
CCCCAGTGCCTATACCGAGAACCTCCGGATCATGCCAAACGACACAATCCGCCGCCCGCGTATCCCTTCCAAATCTACAATGTCAAACAGCAGAGCGGCAGCGCTCGGCCGGGGGCCGTTTGCTGCCGGGAGGCCGGGTTATAGGGCCGCCCCCGGGGGACTGTCAAACTCTTTATGAAAACTTTTTTACGCTGTTCGCGCAGAAACTGGACTCGGAGGGCCCAAAGCCCACCTGTTAACCGCCTTTAAGGTTGACAACTCCTTGTATGACCAGCCATTTTCAAAAATTGGTTAACGATTTGATGGTAGAACATTTACCGCCAATCCGTTCTGCCTAGGGGGGCAGCCATCCAACCCGTCGAGCCACGGAGCTATTGTCGGTCGTGACGAGTCATAAATTCGAGGCCGAATCGCTGATTCGATTCGCCAAAAAGGTCAGTTTTCCCGCCATCTTAGCCATTCCTCTCATCGGTGGAGCCGTCGCAGCTTCCTGGTCGACGGCGGAGACCGCCCAGGCCGAAGTCGAGCCGGCCGGCGCGCCGGCGCCAGCGGCGACGCCGCTGGCGGCCAGCGGCACCCCGATGGAAACCTCGGCCGACGCCGAGGGCGGCGCGGCCTCCGAGGTCCCCGGCCCCACGTCCCTGGCCCCGGCCACCGAGGATTCGTCCGCGCGGGACAGCCTGCCCGGCGAGAGCGATGCCGAGACCGCTTCAGGGGCGGCGCCGGCGCTGCTGCAGCAGGCGGCCCTGACGCCCGCCGACGAAGCGGCCGAGGAGATCCAGGCCGTCGAAGAGGTCGAGCCGGAACCCGCCACCATCGTCCGCGAGATCACCGTGGCCCCGGGCGACACCCTGATGAACCTGCTGATCAAGGCCGGCGCGGAGCGCGTCCAGGCGCACCAGGCGGTCACCGCCATGGAGCCCGTCTACAGCCCCCGCCGCCTGATGCCCGGCCAGGAACTGAAGATCGCCTTCGCCGACAGCGGCGCCGCCGAGCCAGGCGCGCTGCTGTCCATCAGCTTCAGCCCCAGCCGCGAGCGCGACATCGAGATCAGCCGCTCCAGCGACAGCGACGAGTTCTTCGCCGAATCCATCGACCGCCCGGTGGCCCGCCAGCTGGCCTACGCCGAGGGCTCGATCTCCAGCAGCCTGTCGGTCGCCGCCTCGGACAAGCGGGTGCCGAACCCGGTGCTGGTCGAAGCGATCCGCGCCTACAGCTACGACGTCGACTTCCAGCGCGAGATCCAGAAGGGCGACTCCTTCGAGTTTCTCTACGAGATCTTCGTCGACGAGGAAGGCGCCCTGGTGCGCACCGGCGATCTGCTCTACGCCGCCATGACGCTGTCGGGCAGCCGTACCGAGCTGTTCTATTACGAGCGTGCCGACGGCAGCGCCGACTTCTACACCGCCGACGGCTCTTCGGTGCGCCGATCCCTGATGCGCACGCCGATCGACGGCGCGCGCCTCTCCTCCGGCTTCGGCATGCGCAAGCACCCGATCCTCGGCTATTCGAAGATGCACCGCGGCACCGACTTCGCCGCGCCGCGCGGCACGCCGATCTACGCCGCCGGCAACGGCGTGGTGGAATTCGCCGGGCGCAAGGGCGGCTACGGCAAGTACGTGCGCATCCGCCACGGCGGCAGCTACATGACGGCCTACGCCCACATGAAGGGCTTCGCCAAGGGCATCAAGAAGGGCGCCCGCGTGAAGCAGGGCCAGGTCATCGGCTACGTCGGCACCACCGGCCGCTCCACCGGCCCGCACCTGCACTACGAGGTCATGGTCGACGGCAAGCAGGTCAATCCGCTGAAGGTGGCCATGCCGCGCGGCGAGAAGCTGAAGAAGGCCGAGCTGGCCGACTTCGCCTCGACCCGCAGCGAGATCGAGCGCCAGATCGCCCTCGCCCAGGGTGGTGTCATGATGGTGCAGCGCGCCTGTGAGCCGCAGGGCGAAATGGTCGAGCAGGGCTCGGCCGTCGACCGGGACTGCTGAGCCCCACCCATGACCCTCATCGTCGCCGACTACCTGGAAAAACGCTCGCGTCGCCGAGGCTAGCCTCGCGCCACCGCCTTGCTCTCCGCAGAGGGGAGCGGGCGGGGCGCCGCTTCCGCCTGCCTCGCCCGACTTCTTGAGTGGAGATTTCCAGAAATGTTTGCGGCCTTTTTTCCAAGCGCCTCAGCGGCGCTTGAAGGCTTCGGCCTCGGCGCCGGCCTCATCATCGCCATCGGCGCCCAGAACGCCTACGTGCTGCGCCAGGGCCTGCGCCGGCAGCACGTTTTCGCCGTCGCCGGCCTGTGTTTCCTTATCGACTGCGCCCTGATCGCGGTGGGCGCCGGCGGCTTTGCCAGCCTGCTGCACGCCTTCCCGAACCTGCCGCGCATCGCCGCCTGGGGCGGCGCGATCTTCCTCGCCGGCTACAGCCTGCGCGCCTTCGCCGCGGCGCTGCACCCCGGCAGCCTGAAGGCCGAGGGCGCCGCACCCGGCGGTGCCGGCCTCAGGGCCGCCCTGGTGACGGCCCTGGCGCTCAGCCTGCTCAATCCGCACGTCTATCTGGATACGGTGGTGCTGCTCGGCGGCCTCGCCGCCCAATACCCGGGCAAGGAGCGCCTGGCCTTCGCCCTGGGCGCCATGGCGGCCTCCGGCCTGTGGTTCTACGGCCTCGGCTACGGGGCGCGCCAACTGGCCCCGCTCTTCGCCCGGCCCGCCGCCTGGCGGCTGCTGGACGGCTTCGTCGGCTGCGTCATGGCCGCCCTGGCGGTCAGCCTCGTAATCAGCCAGCTTAGCTAGGCGAGCCTGGGAAGTTGAGGCGCTTCACATCAGCAGGCCGCCACACTCACCGCCCCTGTCCGCCGAAGTCAGCTAAGCACTAATAAGCGGCCCCATCCGTGGCGGAAAGACGACAGCCGCTTTGTGCCACTGGCGGACATTCTGCGCAGCTTCAAGGCAGGGGATAGACTTGCGCCGGTTTTTGAGGGAGGGCTCCGCGCAGATCGCCGCCTGCCGCCAGAACACAACAGTCTGAACCAGCGAGTGGTACCAGGGGCAAGTCAGGGAAGCTGTAAAATTTGTTTGCAGTGGCCTGTTTGATGAGCAAGCAGATCCTCGATAAATCAATAACTTGGCAAGATGGAACGAATATTGCTGAACACTGTTTGTGGCACACAAATAACGGCCAAATTATGCCTTGGGAGAAATTGATATGCGTTTAGCGGTTCTCAGCCTTCTCGGCTTGCTAGCAACCCTGTCTCCTGCATTCGCTCAGGTTCAACTCGGAACGATTGTTCCCGTTGTGGACGGTGGCCTGGCGGCCATTGCCGCAGCCGGCGTGATCGGCGGCATCTGGCTTACCCGCCGTAAGAAGTAGGCTGTCCAACTGAGATCAGTCCGGGGCTTGAAGGAGCGGCTTTTGTAAGCCGCAGCCACCCTCGCACTACGGCTGCAGAAAACACAGGGCATGGAAAGCCTTGCCACGCTGACAGGAACGCTTTTCTTTGGTGCAGCGGCGCTATTCGCGGTCGCCGAGTGCCTGTCGCCTGCGCGCGCCCCGACCTCCCCGATCGGGCGTCGCTGGCTGACTAATCTTGCGCTTTTCTTCTTTGGTTTCCTCATTCATCGGATGCTGCTGCCTTTCACCGCCCTGATCGCAGCGCAGGCGGCGGGCGAGCTGGGGAGTGGCTTGTTCCAGAAGTTGAGCTTGCAAGCAGCTATCGCCGTGCCACTCGGTGTGCTGTTTCTGGATTTCTGGAAGTATATCGAGCACCGATTGTTCCATGGCGTGCCGCTGCTGTGGCGGCTCCATAGGGTCCATCATTCGGACGTGGACGTGGATTTCACCACGACAGAGCGCCATCATCCGCTCGAAGTCTGCGTTTCCATGCTCTTTCTTCCGTCGGCTGTCTTCATCTTGGGCGTGCCGGACTTGGCCGTCGGGGTCTATGTGCTGCTGGGGTCGATCGTGGCGCTGTTTTCTCATAGCAACGTCGAACTCGGCCCGGCCTTCAACCGACGGCTCTCCTGGCTGATCGTGACACCAAGGGTGCACTGCATACACCACTCGGCAGACCCGCCTGAGACCAACAGCAACTACGGCATCTTGCTGACGCTTTGGGACCGTGTGTTTAAGACCTTTCGGCAGGAAGTGGCGAAGAGCCGTGGCCGGCAGCGTCTCGGACTTGAGTACTTCCGAGACGCCCGTTCCGCTCGCCTCGACCGCGTGCTTCTGCAGCCCTTTCTGCCGGCCCCGACTGAACAACGGCCTGCGGCCGGGCAAGGCGCGCTCGAACGGGGCGGCCAGGCTGAGAATCTGGAGACTTGGGGATGAGTGTCGTACCGCACGCCAAGCCGGAACCGCCCCTGGCAAGGCGCTCTACCGCGCGTTCGCCCGGTGTACCCTGTAAGGCCTGGTTCCCGACATTACTCGGGATCGGCCTCGCCCTGCTTGCGTTTGGTTTTGCGTTCCACCGGGAGATCGCCGAGATCACCGACATTTGGTCCAAATCGAAGACCTACAACTTTGGTTGGATCGTCATGCCTACGGCCGCCTTTCTGCTGTGGACGCGCCGCCACGTGATCACCCGGAGCTTGCCGCGCGCCAGCCTGTGGGGACCGGCCCTCGCGGTGGCTGCCAGCGCGCTTTGGCTCGCCGGGGACATCCTGGCAATCGCCGAAGTGCGCCATTTCGCGCTAGCCGCGGCACTGCTGTGCCTGACGCTCGCCGTTTGCGGTGCCGGCCGCTTCCGGCAGCTCCTGCCATGCTTGCTGCTTGTACCTTTTATCGTGCCGACGGGTCAGTTCCTGCTCCTTCCGCTCCGGCATCTCGCGATTGAGATCGTCGCAGGATACAGCGCGCTGGTCGGGCTCGACTTTACGCGTGATGGCTTTACCTTCTTCGTCGATCAGAATCGCTACGTGATCGTCGATGACTGTGCCGGATTGTCCTACCTGATCGTCGGCGCGATGCTTGGGGTCACCTTCGGTGCCTTGAGCGTTTTGCCGCTATGGCGCGTTGTCACATTCGCTGTGCTAGGGGCTGTCTTGGGTGTCGTCGCCAATGCCGCGCGCATTGTCGCGATCGTCTCGTACGATTACCTCAGCCATACGCAGATGGAGCTTGCCGCTCACCACCCCTTCGAGATTTTGTCCTGGGTCCTGCTGCTTGTTCTGCTCCTCGCCTTGCACGCGCACGCCGGTAGGAAGAGCGAGCCCCAGGTCGAGCTACACGAGTCGACTTCGGCTGCACCCTCGGCCACGGCGGCTCGAAACCTGGCCGTCCCGCTCACCTGTGCCCTGATTCTGGTATCGGGTCCTTTGTTGACCTCAAACCCGGGTGCTGCGGGGACGCCGGCACCGGCTGCCCCCAGCTTTCCCGAAGTTGTCGGCCGCTGGGCCCTGGACAAGAATGCAGCAGCCCCCTGGCACCCTAGGGTCCGCGGCGGCCTGGCGCAGTCGCTCGCGGTTTACAGCGATGTAGAGGGCGGAAAGGTCAGTCTCTTCCTCGTTCGAGCTGAACGACGGGAGCAGAAGTTCAGCGATTATAAAATCAACTTTATGGGGTCAGCCTCGCTGGACGACACTTGGATACCGGCGCGCAGAACCAGCGAGCGGCTTTGTGCAAAGAATACTTGCTACGAGGTCGTCCATGAAACCTATGTGAGGGAAAAACATGAGGATGTCCGCCGCGTCTACTGGTTATACCGGGTGGGCCGGGAGACCGCCGGATCGTTATTCTTGCTGCGCCTACGCCGAGCTCTCGCTGATTTGCGCGGCGAGACGGCATCGGCCGAGATGGTTGCCTTAATGACACAGGCGCCGAACCCGCAAAGCTTGGTGCTGGACCCTGAGGAGGTGGTAGCTTTCCTCCTCCGCTTATGATGACCCGGTTCATCGCGATAAAGGCCCCGACTCATACGTCCGATAATGTGAAAGGTCGACAGCTTCTTCCGGCAAGCTAACTGCGAAGACAAGTGCCTGGATCCGTGAAGATTCCATGGCCATGTCCCCAAGGATGGACAAAGCGATCTTCAATCTGGCATCCACTGGTATCAACTTCGGCAAGGATGCCTTCAACATTGTCGCCTATGGGTCAAAAACTGCTGTCACATCGGGCAGCAGGAGCTGTCCGCTGAGAACCGGACAGCCGACCTTCTCCACCGGCACGGGGCCGCCTTGGGCTCAGCCTCGCGCCGCAATCGGCTTTACGTGAATCTCCGAGTCTTTGCGTGAAACGCCGTAGAGTTTACTCCGCCGCGTCGCTGCGGCTCTTCACCGGCCCCTCCGGACGCTTGATGGAGAAGACTTCCTCCACCAGGCAGTAGTCCATGTAGCCGAGGCGCGCGATGGGCTTCACCTTGGCCATGTCGACCAGGCCGTTGGTCAGCACCGAGTCGTCGATGTGGATGCCGATCACCTGCCCGAAGACCACGGCGTTGCGGGAGTCGGGAATGTCGGAGGGCAGGTCGACGGTCTGCAGGTAGCTGCACTCCAGGTGGATCGGCGAGGCCGCGACCCGCGGCGGCTTCACCAGCTCGGCGGGCACCAGTTCCAGCCCGGCGATCTCCGCCTCGTTGGTGCCGGCCGGCGCGGAGGCCGAGGTCATGTTCATCTGCTCGCGCAGGTCCCAGGTCACCACGTTGCAGACGAACTCCCTGGTGCGCTCGGCATTGGCCAGCGAGTCCTTGGAGCCGTCGGGCGGCCCGTCTGCCTTGCGGCCGCCGGCGGCGAACATCACGACGGGCGGATCGCCGGCCACGCCGTTGAAGAAGCTGTAGGGCGCCAGGTTCACCTGGCCCGCTTCGTTCATGGTGGTGATCCAGCCGATCGGGCGCGGCACCACACAAGCCTTGAAGGGATTGTGCGGCAGGCCGTGGTCGCCGGTCCGCGTGTCGTAGAACATGAACCTCTCCTTCGCAGGCGGTGGCTCAGGCCGCCGCCGCCATCTCTCCCCGGCGGGGGCCTTATGCCGCCGCCACCATCTCTCCCTTGGTGGCCAGCCCTTCGGGGCCGGCGCTGGCGGTCACCTTGTCGCCGTCGCCGATCTTGCCTTCCAGGATCATGCTGGCCAAGGGGTTCTGCAGCTCCCGCTGGATCACCCGCTTCAGCGGACGGGCGCCGTAAACCGGGTCGTAGCCCTTGTCGGCCAGCCAGGCCTTGGCCTGCTCGTCCAGCTCCAGCGCGATCTTGCGGTCCTCGAGCATCTTGTGCAGGCGCTCCAGCTGGATGTCGACGATGCCGGTCATCTGCGGGCGTGTCAGTCGGTGGAACAGCAGCACCTCGTCCAGGCGGTTGAGGAACTCCGGCCGGAAGGCCTGGCGCACCACTTCCATGACCTGGCCGCGCACCGCGTCGCTGTCCTCGCCCTCCGGCTGGGCCGCCAGGATGTCGGCGCCCAGGTTGGAGGTCAGGATGATCATGGTGTTGCGGAAGTCGATGGTCCGGCCCTGGCCGTCGGTCAGGCGGCCGTCATCGAGAACCTGCAGCAGGATGTTGAAGACGTCGGGGTGCGCCTTCTCCACCTCGTCGAAGAGCACCACCTGGTAGGGCCGACGCCGCACCGCCTCGGTCAGCGCGCCGCCTTCCTCGTAGCCGACATAGCCCGGCGGAGCGCCGATCATGCGGGCCACCGCGTGCTTTTCCATGTACTCCGACATGTCGAGGCGGACCATGGCCGTCTCGTCGTCGAAGAGGAAACGCGCCAGCGCCTTGGTCAGCTCGGTCTTGCCGACGCCGGTGGGGCCGAGGAAGAGGAAGGAGCCGATCGGCCGGTTGGGGTCCTGCAGGCCGGCGCGCGCGCGGCGCACGGCGTTGGAGATCGACACGATGGCGTCCTCCTGGCCGATCACGCTCTCGCGCAGGGCGTCTTCCATGGCAAGCAGCTTCTCGCGCTCGCCTTCGAGCATCTTGTCGACGGGGATGCCGGTCCAGCGCGACACCACCGCGGCGATGTCGTCCTCCGTCACCTCCTCGTTCAGCATCTGGTGCTCCTGGGCCGCCTCGGCCTCCGAGAGCTGCTTCTCGAGCCCGGGGATGACGCCGTACTTCAGCTCGCTGGCCTTGTTCAGGTCGCCCTCGCGCTGGGCGATCTCCAGGTCGCTGCGCGCCTGGTCGAGCTGCTCCTTCAGCCTCTGGGCGCCGGCCAGCTTGTCCTTCTCCGCCTTCCAGCGGCCGGTCAGCTCTTCGGTCTTGGCTTCCAGCTCGGCGATCTCGGCGGTCAGCTTCTCCAGGCGCTCCTTGGAGGCCTTGTCGCTTTCCTTCTGCAGGGCGTTTTCTTCGATCTTCATCTGCACAAGGCGGCGGTCCAGCTCGTCGATTTCCTCCGGCTTGGAGTCCACCACCATGCGCAGGCGGCTGGCCGACTCGTCGACCAGGTCGATGGCCTTGTCGGGCAGGAAGCGGTCGGAGATATAGCGGTTGGAGAGCGTCGCCGCCGCGACGATGGCGGCATCGGTGATGCGCACGCCGTGGTGCAGCTCGTACTTCTCCTTCAAGCCGCGCAGGATGGAGACGGTCTCCTCGACGCTCGGCTCCGGCACGAAGACCGGCTGGAAGCGCCGCGCCAGGGCGGCGTCCTTTTCGATGTACTTGCGGTACTCGTCCAGCGTGGTGGCCCCGACGCAGTGCAGGTCGCCGCGCGCCAGCGCCGGCTTCAGCATGTTGGAGGCGTCCATGGTGCCTTCCGCCTTGCCGGCGCCGACCAGGGTGTGGAGTTCGTCGATGAAGACGATGATCTCCCCGCCGGCATCGGCGATCTCCTGCAGCACGGCTTTCAGGCGCTCCTCGAACTCACCGCGGAACTTGGCGCCGGCGACCATGGCCCCGAGGTCGAGCGACATGAGGCGCTTGTCCTTCAGATTGTCGGGCACGTCGCCGTTGACGATGCGCTGGGCCAGGCCCTCGACGATGGCGGTCTTGCCGACGCCGGGCTCACCGATCAGCACGGGGTTGTTCTTGGTGCGGCGCGAGAGCACCTGCACGGTGCGGCGGATCTCCTCGTCGCGGCCGATGACCGGATCCAGCTTGCCCTCGCGCGCCACCTCGGTGAGGTCGCGGGCATACTTGTTGAGGGCTTCGTACTGGTCCTCGGCGGTGGCCGAATCGGCGCGCCGGCCCTTGCGCATGGCGTTGATCGCCTGGTTGAGCGACTGCGGCGTCACCCCGGCGGCGGCCAGCGCCTTGGCGGCGGTGGTGCCGGGCAGCATGGCGATGGCCAGCAGGATGCGCTCGGCGGTCACGTAGGAATCCCCGGCTTCCTCGGACAGCTTCTCGGCCTGGCCGAAGAGGTCGTTGGTCTCCTGCGCCAGGTAGAGCTGGCCGGCGCCCGCGCCCTCGACCTTCGGCTGCTTGGCCAGCGCCTCGTCGATGGCCTTGACCGCGGCTTCCGGCTTGCCGCCGGCCTGGCGGATGAGGTTGCGCGCCAGGCCCTCCTCGTCGTCGAGCAGAACCTTCAGCAGGTGTTCGGGAGTGAGGCGTTGGTGGTGCTTACGGCTGGCGAGAGTTTGCGCGGCCTGGAGGAACCCGCGCGAGCGTTCGGTATAGCGATTGAGATCCATCTATTTCCCCTTTCCCGCACCCGGTGAGCGGCATGCAGGTGACCAGATCCATAATACTGCAGCGATCGCGCCCATCCCAGTGGCACGCGCCCGCCTTTGCCGGCCGTGGCGGCCCGGCTTCCTTAGGAGATATGGGGCTGTTGCAAAAAAGACACAAGAGCTGAAAGGGGCAAAAAAATCCGCCGGAAAAGCCACCTTTCCGGCCGCCCCCGGTGCTGCCGGGAAAGCCGCCGGCAGAACGCGGCCGGGAGCGCGCCTGCCCGCCGCCATCGCTCTGAAAGGGCACCACCGGCTGTCGCGAATTGACAACCATTGATACTGTATTGAGCGATTTGCTAGGTTCGAAAGATTGTAGGATGGCCGCTCACAATAAGAACAGGCAAAACATACCAAGCGACAGTTATTGCACAGTCATGTAGGCCTGATAATGCTGGAATACCAGCACTAGTACTGTGGGATTTCTATATCTCTATTTAAGATGCCTGAAAGTCAAAGGGGGGCAAAGCATGAGCAATCCCGAGGTTACTGAATACGAAGTCGGCCAAGACAATATACAGCCCTTCGGCCTCGATATTCACAATCCCGTCTTCGTCGTTTCCGCACTAAGCATCACCATCTTCGTCCTGCTGACACTGGCCTTCCAGACGGAGGCGACCGCGTTCTTCGGCTGGCTCAGGCCCTTCCTGACCTCGACCTTCGACTGGTTCTTCCTGCTCTCGGCCAACATCTTCGTCCTCTTCGGCATTGTGCTGGTGATTACGCCTCTGGGGTCGGTGCGCCTGGGCGGCGCCGACGCCAAGCCGGAGTATTCCTACCTCGGCTGGTTCGCCATGCTCTTCGCCGCCGGCATGGGCATCGGCCTCATGTTCTTCGGCGTGTCGGAGCCGATGTCCCACTTCGGTTCCTCCATGGGCGGCACCGTCCTGGAGAACGGCGTGCGCACGGACTGGGCGCCGCTGGGCGCGGCGGCCGGCGACATCGAGGCGGCGCGCAACCTGGGCATGGCCGCGACCATCTTCCACTGGGCGCTGCATCCCTGGGCGATCTATGCCGTGGTCGCCCTGGCCCTGGCCTTCTTCGCCTACAACTACAACCTGCCGCTCACCCTGCGCTCCGCCTTCTATCCGATCTTCGGCGAGGCGGTCTGGGGCTGGGTCGGCCACATCATCGACACCCTGGCCGTCTTCGCGACGCTCTTCGGCCTCGCCACCTCACTGGGTTTCGGCACCGAGCAGGCGCTGGCCGGCCTGAACTTCCTCTTCGACACACCGACGGGCAACGGCGCGCGCGTGCTGTTGATCTCGGCGATCACCGCCGCCGCCCTCATCTCGGTGCTGCGCGGCCTGGACGGCGGCGTGAAGGTGCTCTCGGAGATCAACATCGCGCTGGCCCTGCTGCTGATGGTCTTCATCCTCGCCGTCGGCCCGACGGCGGCGATTCTGGAGACCGTGGTTTCCGGCGGCATCGCCTACGTCAAGGAAGTCGTGCCGCTGTCCATGCCCTTCGGGCGCGAAGACGCCAACTTCTCCCAGGGCTGGACCTCCTTCTACTGGGCCTGGTGGATCTCCTGGTCACCCTTCGTCGGCATGTTCATCGCGCGGGTCTCGCGTGGCCGCACGGTGCGCGAGTTCATCATCTGCGTCGTCTTCGTGCCGACCATCGTCAGCATCTTCTGGATGGCCGTCTTCGGCGGCACCGCCATCGACCAGGTGATCGCCGATCCGCAAGCCTCGGTGCAGTCCGCCTCCCTGGAGCTGAAGCTCTTCGAGATGCTGAAGCACCTGCCGCTGGCCTGGCTGACCTCGATCCTCGGCATCATCCTGGTGATCGTGTTCTTCGTGACCTCCTCGGACTCCGGTTCGCTGGTCATCGACACCATCACCGCCGGCGGCAAGACCGACGCCCCGGTGTCCCAGCGCGTCTTCTGGTGCACCTTTGAGGGTCTGGTGGCCGCGGCCCTGCTGCTGGTCGGCGGCGCGGGCGCGCTGACCGCCCTGCAGGCCATGGCGGTCTCCACGGGCTTTCCTTTCACCATCGTGCTGCTGCTGATGTGCGTCAGCCTGCTGATCGGGCTGAACCGGGCGCGCAAGGACTCGGCGCAGACCACGAATTAATCCCCCCGGAATGAAGAAGGGCGACGCGAGCCGCCCTTCTCACTCCGAACTGAGAAAGGCTCCGCCGCCCGGCGGAGCCTTTTTTCCGCTGGAGCAACCCGCGCCGGCACGGGCGCGGATAGGTTGCTCCAAACTTCAACGATAGATCAGTTTCCCCTCGATCAGGTGAGTCCTCCTGATCGAGGGTTGCCCTAGCGCACGATAAAGACCGAGATGTCCGTGTGGGATGCCAGGTAGCCGGCATTGGAGGAGAAGATATGCTCGGCGAAGCCCGGCACGTGCGAGGCCATGATGATCAGGTCGGCGCCGATCTCGTGCGCCTCGCGGCCCAGCTTGTCGTCCAGGTCGATGGTCGGGTCCGGGCTGACGATGGCGTGGGCGCCGATCTCGATGCCGTACTTGGCGCCCTGCGCCGCGGCGTATTCGCTGAGCTTGGCCTCGAATTCCTTGGGATTGTGGGCCACCGAAGAGGGCGCGGAAGCGGTCACCGCCACCATCTGCACCGGCGCCTTGTAGTGATTCGACAGGTCGGCGGCCGTCGCCACGGCCTTGTCCAGCTTGTCCGCGTGGCGCAGATCGACCGGAACCATGATTTTCTTATACATGAGGCGCTCCCGTTATATTTGCGCGGCCGCGTTCCCCTGCCACCGCTCTATATCAGCTAAAGAACTACTCAGGCCGCGAGCCTATACAAAGGCAATGCGTCGGGTCAAACCGACCTGCCGGCGATTCTATATTCACTTTTCTTACGGATATTAGCTCCGGCGGCGACAGACCCGGGAACCTTTAGCGCATAACTTCCGATTTGCTTTCGCCCCAGGCGACCACGTCATGGCCATTCGCGCCGTCCGAGAAAAAAAGAGCCCCGGCGCCGCTGCTGCGGGGCCGGGGCGGGTCATTGCCCAAAAGTAGGATCAGGAGAGATCAATGCTTACCCCGCCGAAGCCCCCGGTCTTTCCCCTTGGGGAATGTCTCCTTGAGCACGGCAGCGAAGAGCATGAGGGGGACCCTAAGGCGATTCGTTCTTAATTGCAAATGATTATCAATAGCAACGCTAAAGAGGGAGTTGGCTGGTTTTCCGGCCTCAGCGGGGGCCCGGAAGGGGTGCGTGGTCTGTCCGACAGGCCGCCGGGGCGGGCCGAACGCCGCAGGGCCGGGGCGCCGCTTGACAGGGCGGCGGGCGGCGCGATGAACTGCGCTGCAGCAAAGCCGTAACGACCGCGTGCCCCTTTCCGGGCCGAGAAGGGAAATTCAGGCCCGATGTCGACCACCGTGGAACAGATCTACCGCTACCCCGTGAAGGGGCTGAACGGCGAGCCCCTGGAACGGGTCATGCTGACGCCGGGCGAGGGAATCCCCGAAGACCGCCGCTACGCCATCGCCTATGGCCGCGGTACCGGTGCCAAGCCCGGCTTCTTCGAGTTGACCCAGGAGGAGCGGCTGGCCCAGCTGCGCATCGCCTACGATCCGGGAGACAATTCGGGGGGGCCGACGCTCACCATCAGCCGCCAGGGCCGCCAGGTCGTCACGGCCAAGCCCAGCGACCAGACCGGGCAGATGCTGCTCAACCAGTTCTTCGCCGGCTTCCTGGCCGGCTCGCCGCGCGGCACGCCCGCGTTCAAGGAGATCGGCCAGGAGGCCGCCCGGCCCGCGCCCGTCTCCCTCATCAATCTGGCCAGCCTGCGCGACTTCGAGCGCGTAGCGCGCCAGCCGGTCGATCCACGCCGCTTCCGCGCCAACATCCTGATCGACGGCCTGCCGGCCTGGGGCGAGTTCGCCTGGCTGGACCGGGAGATCCGTATCGGCGGCGCCAAGCTGAAGATCATCGAGCGCATCCAGCGCTGCGCGGCCACCAACGTGAACCCGCAGACCGCCGAGCGCGACATGAACATCCCGCTGACCCTGCGCAAGGGCTTCGGCCACATGGATATGGGGGTCTATGCGGAGGTGGTGGAAGGCGGCGAAATAACGGTCGGCGACACGGTCGGCGACGCCTAGAGGGTCGCCGCAACCCGGCGGGCAGAGAGACCTATCCGGCTTCCTGCAGCCGGCCGGAGCGGATCTCCGGCCGCAAAATCAGCACAATGAAATTAAGGGATACGGCCTTCAGGGAACGACCGGATCGCTCTCGCTTTCGGAAGAAGCTTCCTTTTTGCGCGGCTGGCCGTCTTCGCTGGCCCGCGGCTTGCGCGCGCGGCTGCGGCGCGGCTTCTGTGGGGCTTCGCCGCCAGCGTCCTGGCCGCCGTCCTGGCCGTTGGCCCCAGCGGAAGCCGGCACGGCCTCGATCTCGGGCTGCTCGGCGCCAGGCTGGCTGACTTCGGGCTGCTCGGCCGCCGGCTGATCCGCCGCGGACGTCACGCCGTTGTCCTTCGCCGCTTCCCCGCCATCCGCCACGGCGTTGCCGTTGGCTTCCTCGCCTTCGGCGCCGCTATAGGGCTGCTGCGGCTGACGCTCTTCCTGGCGGCGGCCGCCCGATTGCGGATCGGTGCTGTCGCTGAGGATGCGGAAATAGTGTTCCGCATGCTGGTAATAGGCTTCAGCGGCGACCCGGTCACCGGCAGAAGTCGCATCCCGCGCCAGGGTCAGGTACTTCTCGTAGACCTGACGGGCATTGCCGCGGACTCGACCGTCGGGGCCGTTGCTGTCGAATGTGTGGGTCCGCGACTGTCCGCCGCCGCCGCCACCACCACTGTGCTGTTTGCGATTTGTGCGGCCACGCGGCCGACGTCCGCTATTGGAACCTTGTCTCATCGTTCGCTTTTTTGCTTCAGAATGGATTTCTTGCCACTCGCGCCCTGCGGAATCGCTCACTTGGCGATTTCGCTAGCTCTAAACCACACACAAGTTAATTTTGGGTGGTGTTGCGTCTCCCCGAGACGCGGGAGCCATTTGGCTCGGCCCATTCAACGTAGAGGGCTTTGCCCGGCTTTCCAACTCTTTTTTTCACTTATCCACGGCTCTCTTCAGCCTTGGAACCCGCATTATTCCGCGCTTTGGCGGCCTGCTCACGGTTCAGCCCCCCGCCGCTGCGACGGCCAGCAGGCAGCGCTCGATTCCCGCGAGATCGCGCGCACGCCGCAACGGCCTGAGCCCCGCCGCGACGAGCAGTTCCTCCACCGCCGCCGCCTGCCCCTGGCCGATCTCCAGAGCGAGCAATCCGCCGGGCGCCAGGACCGCCGCGGCGGCCGGGATCAGGCTTCGATAGGCCTCCAGTCCGTCGGCGCCGCCGTCGAGCGCCGCGGCGGGATCGTAGCCCGCGACCTCCGGCGCCAGGGCGGCGATCTCGGCGCTGGCGATGTAGGGCGGATTGCTGACGATGACGTCCCAAGGCGTCGGCGCCAGCGCCAGGCCGTCGTCCCAGGAATGCCGCAGAAAGCGCGCCCGCGCCGCCAGGCCCAGGCGCTGCGCATTGGCGGCGGCCTGGGCGACCGCCTCGGCGCTGAGGTCGATGCCGCACCCCTGCGCCGCCGGCAGCTCGCTGAGCAGCGCCAGCAGCAGACAGCCGCTGCCGGTGCCGAGGTCCAACAGACGCAGGGCGGCGTCGCGCTCGGCGACCTCCGCCAGCACCGCCTCCACCAGGGTCTCGCTGTCCGGGCGCGGGTCCAGGGTGGCCGCGTTGAGGGCGAAGGGCAGGCTCCAGAACTCCCGCTCCCCCAGGATGCGCGACAACGGCTCGCGGGCGGCGCGGCGGTTCACCGCCGCCTCGATGCGCCCGGTCTCGCCGTCAGTCAACGCGCGCTCCGGGGAGCCCAGCAGCAGTTCCGGCCCGCCGCCCAGCAGGCGGCAGACCAGCAGGCGCGCCTCGCGCCGGGAGTCTTCGATACCGGCCGCGGCCAGGCGCGCGCCCGCCTGCGCGACGGCCTCAGCGAGAGTCACTGCAGCTCCGCCAGCTTCTCGGCCTGGTCGGCGGCGATCAGCGGATCGATCAGATCGTCCAGCGCCTCGCCGGTCAGCACCTTGTCCAGCTTGTAGAGCGTCACGTTGATGCGGTGGTCGGTGACGCGGCCTTGGGGGAAGTTGTAGGTGCGGATGCGCTCCGACCTGTCGCCGCTGCCGACCTGGCTCTTGCGGCTGGCCGCACGCTCGTCGATCTGCTGTTGGCGCTGCACCTCGTAGAGGCGCGCGCGCAGCACTTTCATGGCCTTGGCGCGGTTCTTGTGCTGCGACTTCTCGTCCTGGCACTGCACCACGACGCCGCTCGGCAGATGGGTGATGCGCACCGCCGAGTCGGTGGTGTTCACGTGCTGGCCGCCGGCGCCCTGGGAGCGGTAGGTATCGACGCGCAGGTCCTTTTCCTCGATGTGCACGTCCACTTCCTCGGCCTCCGGAAGGACGGCGACGGTGGCCGCCGAGGTGTGGATGCGCCCGCCCGACTCGGTCACCGGGACGCGCTGCACCCGGTGGGCGCCGGATTCGAACTTCAGGCGCGCGAAAACGCCGGGGCCGGAGATCTGCGCGCTGGCCTCCTTGTAGCCGCCGAGCTCGTTCTCCGAGGCGTCCATCATCTCGAAGCGCCAGCCCTGCAACTCCGCATAGCGCTGATACATGCGCAGCAGGTCGGCGGCGAAGAGCGCCGCCTCGTCGCCGCCGGTGCCGGCGCGCACTTCCAGGATGGCGTTGCGTTCGTCGGCCTCGTCCTTGGGCAGCAGCAGAATCTTCAGCTTGTGCTCCAGATCCGGCAGCTTGGCCTTCAGCTCGTGGAACTCGCTCTCCGCCAGGCCGCGCATCTCGGCGTCCGAGCCGGGGTCGGCGATCAACTCGGCCAGGTCGGCCATCTCGTGCTGGGCGCCGCGCAGTTCCTCGATGCCCTGCACCACCGGGGTGAGGTCGGAGTATTCCTTCAGCATGGCCGTATGATCGGCCGAGCCGGGGTTGGGGTGGCTCGCCACCAGCTCCTGCAGCTCGTCGTAGCGGCTGAGTACGCGGTTCAGGCTGTCGTCCAGGTTCACGGGGGTCCTACCTAGTCTTTGTCCGCCCCGGCCCCGCCTTGCGGCAGGTCGAAGAGGCGGCGGATCATGTCTTCCAGCTGCACGGCCAGGGCGGGATCTTCCGCCACCGCCCGGCGCAGGGCCTCGGAAGGGTCGTGCAGCAGCTTGTTGACCAGCAGGCGCGTCGCCGCTTCGGCATCGGTCTCGCCGCTTTCCAGCACCTGCTGACGCACCGCATCGAAATGGTGGCGCAGCGCCACCACCGAGGGGATGGCCGGGCGTTCGGCCTGGGCGCGCAGAAAGGCGGCCAATTCGTCCTCGACGATGCCCCAGGCCATAGCGCTGGCCGCGGCGCGGCCGCCCGACTGCCGGCTGGCCAGGCGCTCCAGGTCGTCCAGGTCGTAGACGAAGGCGTCTTCCAGATCGCCGGTGCCCGGCTCGATGTCGGCCGGCACCCCGGCGTCGATCAGCAGCACCGGACGGTGCCGCCGCCGCTTCAAGGCCGCGGCGACCTGCGCGTGGCCCAGGGTGAAGCGGCCGGTGCCGGCGTCGGAGATGACGATATCGGCTTCCGCAAGGTGCTGTTCAAGCTCTTCCCAGGGCGCGAAGTTGCAGCCCAGACGCCGGGCCATGGCCTCGGCGCGGTGCGGCGAAGGGTGCATGAGCAGGCGCTGTGTCACCCCGGCGGCGGCGAAGTCGTCGCTCAGCATCTCGCCCATCTCGCCGAGCCCCACCCACAGGAGGTTCAGGCCGTCGAAGCGGCCGAAGAGGTCGCGCGCCACCTGGGTCGCGGCCAGCGTCATGGAGCTGGCCTGCTGGCCCACCGGGGTTTCGCGGCGCACCCGCTTGGCCGCGGCGAAGGCCGCCTGGGCGGCGGCGGCCAGCAAGGGCCCGGCGGTCCCGGCTTCCTGGGCGGCGCGGTAGCACTGCTTCACCTGGCCCAGGATCTGCGGCTCGCCCAGCACCTGGCTGTCCAGGGAGGCGGCCACGCCCAGCAGGTGGCGCAGGGCGTCGGGCCCCATGTGGCTGTAGCTCTGCCCGGCCAGGTCGGCCGGGGCGCAGCCGGCGGCGGCGGCGATGAGCTGCAGCAGCGCGCCGGCGACCCGCTGGCCCGGCCGCGGCACCACCAGGAACTCGAGGCGCTCGCAGGTGGCCAGCACCAGCGCTTCTTCGCAGTTCAGGTTCTTCACGGCCGCGATGAGGCTGGCCTGGTCCGGGTCCTCGGCGAAGAGCGCGTCGCGCAGCGGCGCCGCGACCGTGCGGGCGTTGACGCCGAACAGCAGCAGACGGTTCAGGGGATCTTCCGTGGTCTCCGGCGCCGAGAGGGACATGGCGCGCCCGCTAAGACAGGCGGGACAGGCGCTCGGCCAGGCTATTCAGCGGGACGAGTTCCTGCTCCCCCGAATCGAGGTCGCGCAGCGTGGTGCTGTCTGCCGCCAGCTCTTCGTCACCGAACAGCAGGGCGGCGCGGGCGTTCATCTTGTTGGCGCGCTGCAGGCGCTTCTTCAGGTTGCCCGAATAGCCGAGTTCCACCACGAAGCCGGCATGGCGCAGGCCCTGGGCTACCTTCAGCGCCGTCGCCTGCGCCGCCTCGCCCACCGGCACCACGGCAATGGGACGCGGCGCCGCGATGTCCGCTTCCAGCAGCATGGCCAGGCGCTCCACGCCCGAGGCCCAGCCGACGCCCGGCGTCTGCGGCCCGCCCATGGTCTTGATCAGGCCATCGTAGCGCCCGCCGGCCATGACCGCGCTCTGCGCGCCCAGGCGGTCGGTGGTGAACTCGAAGGCCGTGTGGCAGTAGTAATCGAGGCCGCGCACCAGCCGCGGGTTCAGGGTGTAGGCGATGCCCAGGTTGTCGAGGCCCTGGAGGACTTCAGCGAAGAAATCGCGGCTTTCGCTGTTGAGGTAGTCCGCGAAGAGCGGCGCCCCGGCGACCAGCTCGCGGTCGCCCGCGTCCTTGGAATCGAGGATGCGCAGCGGATTGCGGGTCAGGCGCTCGCGGCTGTCCTCGGAAAGCGCATCGACGTGCGCGGAAAAGTAGGCCACCAGGGCCTCGCGGTAGGCGGCGCGGCTGTCCGGATCGCCCAGGGTGTTCAGCTCCAGGGTCACCGCGTCCTTCAGGCCCAGCACTTCCAGAATCTGCGCCCCGCAGGCGATGACCTCCACGTCGGCGAGCGGCTGCGGCACGCCGATCAGCTCGACGCCGATCTGGTGGAACTGGCGCTGGCGGCCCTTCTGCGGGCGCTCGTGGCGAAACATCGGCCCGGCGTAGAACACCTTCAGCGGCACCTGCTGGGCCAGGCCGCCGGAGATGAAGGCCCGCGCCACCCCCGCGGTGTTTTCCGGGCGCAGGGTGATGGTGGCGTTCTCTTCGTCCTTGGCACTGCCCTTACCGCTGCCCATGGCGAAGGTGTACATCTCCTTCGTCACGATGTCGGAGGTGTCGCCCAGGGTGCGCTTGAAGACCTCCGTGAACTCGAAGATCGGCGTCGCCATCTCGTGGAAGCCGTAGAGCGCGGCGACCTCGCGTGAGCTGTCCACCACCTTGCGGTGGCGGCGCATGGCCTCGGGCAAAAGGTCGTGGGTGCCCCTGACGGGTTGCAGGCTGCTCAAGCGATCTGCTCCAGAAAGGGGCTAAGAGGCGGCCGCGGCGGGGGCCGTGGACCCGGCCTCCGCCTCGGCGTCTTCGGCGGCCTTTGCCGCTTCAATCTCCGCCGCCTTGGCTTCGACCAATTCCACCAGATGGTCGACGATGTCGCCGTCCTTAAGGCGGTGGTCGGGCAGACCGTTGATGTAGACCTGGTGCGTGCCGCGCCCGCCGCCGGTGAAGCCGACGTCGGTCATCAGCGCCTCGCCGGGGCCGTTGACCACGCAGCCGATCACCGAGACGGTCATCGGGGTGGTGATGTGGGAAAGACGCTGTTCCAGCACCTCGACGGTCTTGATGACCTGGAACTGCTGGCGCGCGCAGGAAGGGCAGGAGATCACGTTGACGCCGCGATGGCGCAGGTTCAGCGCCTTCAGGATGTCGAAGCCGACCTTGATCTCCTCCACCGGGTCGGCGGAGAGCGACACGCGGATGGTGTCGCCGATGCCGGCCCACAGCAGGTTGCCGATGCCGATCGACGACTTGATGGTGCCGCTCCTCAGGCCGCCGGCCTCGGTCACGCCGAGGTGCAGCGGGTAGTCGCAGGCCTCGGCCAGCGCCATGTAGGCGGCCACGGCCAGGAAGACGTCGGAGGCCTTGCAGGAGATCTTGAACTCGAAGAAGTCCTCGTCCTCCAGGATGCGCGCGTGGTTCAGCGCGCTCTCCACCATGGCCTCGGGGCAGGGCTCGCCGTAACGCTCAAGCAGCTCCTTCTCCAGCGAGCCGGCGTTGACGCCGATCCGCATGGAGCAGTTGTTGTCGCGCGCCGCCCTTACCACCTCGCGCACGCGCTCGCGCGAGCCGATGTTGCCCGGATTGATGCGCAGGCAGGCGGCGCCGGCCTCCGCCGCCTCGATGCCGCGGCGGTAGTGGAAATGGATGTCGGCGACGATGGGGACCGTCACCTCCGGAATGATCTTCTTCAGCGCCGCCGTAGAGTCCTCGTCGGGACAGGAGATCCGCACGATGTCGGCCCCGGCCATCTCCAACGCGCGCACCTGCTCGATGGTGGCCTGGACGTCGCTGGTGAGCGTGTTGGTCATGGACTGGACGGTGATCGGTGCATCGCCCCCGACCGGCACCTTGCCGACGTGAATCTGGCGCGACTTGCGCCGCAGAATATCGCGATAGGGGCGAACGCTCATGCCTACTGTCCTAAAAATGTAACGCGGGCGGGCCGGCGGCAGAGGCCGCGGCGCCCCGGTTGGCACCTGAGCGCAACATGCGCCGAAACGCCGGAAACTTCAAGGCGGCAGCCGGAAATGACAGAGGCCGGCGCCCCGTTTCGGGGACCGGCCTCGGGTCCTTGGATTCGCCCGAAAGGGACGCCTGCTAGTTGCTCGCGCCGCCCAGCAGTGCTTCCGGATTCAGCGGGATATTGCGGCGGACGGCGCCGACCGGGCCCAGCGGGGCCAGGGCGCGGCCGTCGACCAGGATCTCCAGGCCGCCGGCGTTGCCGGTCAGCAGGGTCAGGTCGTCCTGATTGGGCACCTGGTAGGTGTCGCCCACCCGCAGCACGCGGGTCAGCAGCAGGGTGCCCTGGCGGTCACGGACCTGCACCCAGGCGTCCTGGCTGGCCTTGAGGACAATCCGGGCGTCGGCGTTCTCGGCGCCGTAGACCTGCGGCTCGTGGTTGGTGAGGAAGGCCGTCGCCGGGGTGCCGTTGTCCGGCGCCGCCGGAATCGCGTAGGGCTCGCTGCTCGCCGGAGTCTCGCCGGCCGCGGCCGGCGTTTCAGCCGCCTCAGGCGCTTCGGGGGCCGCCACGGCCACCTGCGGTGCGCTTTCCGCGGCGGCGCCTGAGATGTCGGCCGCCTGGGGGGCCGCCAGAGGGTCCGCCTGGGGAGCGGTCGGCTGCGTCACCATGCTGTCCGCGGCGATCGCCGGGGCGCTCTCTTCGGCGGCGGGCGGCGCCGCCGGGGTTTCAGGGGCCGGCGCGGCGCCTTCGGGTGCCGCCCGGGCCGGGGTTTCCTCGGCCGGGGTCGCCGTCGCGGCCGTTTCTGACGTATCGGAGGCCGGCGCCTCGGCCGGCAGGGCGGCGCTCTGCGTCGGCGTCTCGGCCGCCGGGGCCGCAGGGGCCGCCGGGGCCGGGGTCCCCTTGGCGGCGCCCGCGGTCTGCGCCGTGGCCCTGGGCGCGGGGGTCGCCGTCGACCAGTTCCTGCAGGCGCTCGGGCACCGGGGCGACCAGGTCGCCGAGGCTTTCGCCGTTGTTGGACAGGTAGAACCACACACCGTAAGCACCGGCGAACAGCAGCGCCGCCACCAGGAAGACCGCGCCGCCGGGCATCTTGCCCTCGGGCGCCGGGGTCGGGAAATGCAGCTTGGTCTGGCTGTCCAGGCCCTCGACCTCGCTCTTGAAGCGCTCGACCACCTGTTCGCCGTCCAGGCCGAGGTAGTCGGCATAGCTGCGCACGAAGCCGACCGCGTAGGTCGCGCCGGGCAGGTTCTCGTACTGGCCGCGCTCGATGGCGTCGAGGTAGGAATAGCGGATGCAGAGCACTTCGGCGATGGAGCGCAGGTCCTGGCCGACCTGCTGGCGTGCCCGGATCAGGGTATCCGACACGCTTTCGCCCTGGAATTCCTGCTTGATGGCGATCTCAGGCGCGTCTTCCCGCTCGACCAGCTTGGGTTCCCCCAGTTTGGGTTCACCCTGCGTCGGTTCCCCGAGCTTGGGCTCTTCGCGCTTACGTTCGCTCTTCTTCAACGGGTGTGCCACGGGTTCTCACAAGTTCCGGACTGGGGACTGCGCCAAATCTGTGATCAGGCGCCAATTTTTTGGCGCGTCGAGACCGCTACGCGCTTGGCAGTCGTCTTCGCCGGCACTGCATGCCTGAACATTAACAATTTTCTCTCTGCCGCAGCAACGCGTTAGATCGGGATGTCGCGATCCGATGCGTAAGACCTTAACTTCTCCCGAATACTGTGATCCGGCAAAGTTAATAATTGCTTTATGGAGTCCTGCAGCGGCTCAACTTCCAGGGCGCGCACCATGGTCTTTACCTGGTCGACGGCCTGGGGCGCCATGGAGAGGCGGCGCACGCCGCAACCGATCAGCGCCATGGCCTCCACCGGGTGGCCGGCCATCTCCCCACAGGCAGTCAGCGGCACGCCGTGTTCGGCAGCCTGCTGGGCGATATTGCGCACGAAGGTCAGCACCGCCGGCGACAGTGTGTCATAGCGCCGGGCCAACCGCGGGTTGTTGCGGTCGGCGGCGAAGAGAAACTGCACCAGGTCGTTGGTGCCCAGCGAGACGAAGTCGCAGCGCGGCAGCAGCTGCGGCAGTTGCAGGGCCAGCGCCGGCACCTCCAGCATGGCGCCGATCTTGATTTCCGCCGGCAGGCGGTCGCCGAAGGCCTTTTCGCGGTCGATCTCGCGCTGCAGCAGCTCCTTGGCCGCCTCGAACTCGGCGACATCGCTGACCATGGGGAACATGACCGAAAGGCTGCGCCCGGCCGCCGCATGCAGCAGGGCGCGCAGCTGACGGCGCAGCAGCGCCGGGCGGTCGAGGCCGATACGGATGGCGCGCCAGCCCATGGCCGGGTTGTCCTCGTCGTGGCCGCGCCAGTAAGGCAGCACCTTGTCGCCGCCCACGTCGAGGGTGCGAAAGACCACGGTCTTACCCTCGGCCGCGTCCAGGATGCGGCTGTAGATATCGGTCTGGGTGGGCACGTCGGGAAAGGAGTCGCGGATCATGAAGGGCACTTCGGTGCGGTAGAGCCCGATGCCCTCGGCGCCGCCCTCCTCCAGGTGCGGCAGGTCGATCATCAGGCCGGCATTGATCAGCAGCGTGATGTCGACGCCGTCGCGCGAGACCGAGGGCAGGTCGCGCACCGCGCGAAAGGCTTCCTTCTGGCGTTCCTTGGCGGCCATGCTCTCGACGAAGCCGGCGCGCACGGCTTCGCTGGGACGCAGCAGCACCTGCCCGGTCTCTCCGTCGACGATGATCTGGTCGCCCTCGCGCACCTCCGTAGTGATGCCGGCGCAGCGCCCGATCATGGGGATCTGCAGGGCGCGAGCGACGATGGCGACGTGGGAGGTCGGCGCCCCATGCTCCAGGACCACCGCGCGCAGGCGGCTCGGGTCGTAGTCCAGCAGTTCGGCCGGCCCCAGGTCTGCGGCGATCAGCACCATGTCATCCGGCAGCTCTTCTTCGCGCTGCCGCTCGTCGAGGCGCAGCAGGTGATGCAGCAGGCGGTTGCCCAGGTCGTCCAGGTCGGCCAGGCGCGCGCGCAGATAGGGGTCCTTGATGGCGGCCATGCGCGCGCGGGTTTCGTTCTGGATCTTCTGCACCGCCGCCTCGGCGGTCAGGCCGCCGCGCACGGCGTCGTGCATGCGCCTGAGCCAGCCGCGGTCGTCGGCAAACATACGATAGGTCTCCAGCACCTCGCGGTGCTCGCCGTCGCGCGCCACCTCGCTGCGCGCCAGCATGACGTCCAGGGCGTCGCGCATCTCGCCCAGGGCGTCGTCCAGGCGCGTCAGCTCGGCATCCGGATCCTCGGCCACCACCTGGGTGATGACGATGCCGCGCTGATGCGGCACGGCGGTGCCGATGGCCAGGCCCTCGTTCAGCACCATGCCGCTGAGCCGGCCCGGCATGGCGCCGCCCTCGCCGCCCGGCGTGGCGGCGGTGAGGTCCAGCAGACGGTCGCCGGCCAGCAGCTCGGCCAGGACCATGGCCACGGTTTCCAGCGCCTCGACCTCTTCCTCGGTGTAGTTGCGCTGAGTGCGGTTCTGCACCACCAGCACGCCGAGCAGCCGCCCGCCGCGCATGATCGGCACGCCCATGAGGGACTGGTAGACCTCTTCACCGGTCTCCGGGAAGTAGGCGAAGTTGGGGTGACTCTGGGCGTCGGCCAGGGCGACGGGGCGCGCCTGCGCGGCGATGAGGCCGACCAGGCCCTGGTTGACCCGGATCCGCAGCTTGTGCACGGCGGCCGGCTTCAGGCCCTTGGTGGCGAAGAGTTCCAGCACCTCGCCGCTGCGCATCACGTAGATGGAGCAGACCTCGGCGACGATATCCTGGGCGATCAGGTCGACGACCTTGTCCAGACGCACCTGGCTGGAGCCGCCGCCCTTCATCAGATCGCGCAGCAGCCGCAGCAAGCGGCGCGATCCCGCCCAGCCGTGATCCGTGCCTGTCGGGCCCGTCATGATCCGGTCCCCCGGCGTTTCCGCCGTGTTGCGTGAGGCGTTCTAGGCCGCATCCAGGCCGTAGGCGGTGTGGAGACCGCGCAACGCCAGTTCGGTGTATTCCTCGGCGATCAGCACCGAGACCTTGATTTCGGAGGTGGAGATCACCTGGATATTGATACCGCGTTCGGCCAGTGCCGTGAACATCTGCTGGGCGACGCCCGCGTGGCTGCGCATGCCCACGCCGATGACGGAAACCTTCACCACATTGGGATCGGACAACAGCTGGTCGAAACCGAGCTCCGCCTGGCGGTCGCGCAGCACCTGCTCGGCGCGCCCCAGGTCGGCCCGGCTGACCGTGAAGGTCAGGTCGGTACGCTCGGTCTCGGCCGAGACGTTCTGCACGATCATGTCGACGTTGATGGCCGCCTGTGACAGCGGGCCGAAGATCTTGGCGGCGACGCCCGGCTGGTCCGGCACGCGCAGCAGCGTGATCTTGGCTTCGTCGCGGCTGTAGGCGATGCCGGATACAAGGGCTTGTTCCACGATCTCATCCTCGTCGACGACTAGGGTTCCGGGAGAATCTTCAAAGCTGGACACCACCTGAACCCGCACGTGGTGCTTCATGGCCATCTCGACGGAGCGGGTCTGCAGGACCTTGGCCCCCTGGGAGGCCATTTCCAGCATTTCCTCGTAGGTGATTCTATCCAGCTTGCGGGCCTTGGCAACGATGCGCGGGTCGGTGGTGTAGACGCCGTCCACATCGGTGTAGATATCACAGCGCTCCGCCTGCAGGGCCGCCGCCAGCGCGACCGCCGAGGTGTCCGAGCCGCCGCGGCCCAGCGTGGTGATGCGGCCCTGGGGGTCGATGCCCTGGAAGCCGGCGACCACGGCCACCTGGCCCTCGCCGAAGCGGCGCACCATGTCCTGCACGTCGATTTCCTCGATGCGCGCGGAGCCGTGGGAATCATCGGTGCGGATCGGGATCTGCCAACCCATCCAGGAGCGCGCCGGCACCCCCATGGACTGCAGCACGACGGCCATGAGGCCGGAGGTCACCTGCTCGCCGGAGGAGACCACCACGTCGTATTCGCGCAGATCGGCGAGGTTGGCGGCGTCGCTGACCAGCTGGACCATGGAATTGGTCACCCCGGCCATGGCGGAGACCACCACCGCAACCTCGTTGCCGCGCTCGACCTCCGCCTTCACGCGCGAGGCCGCGCGGCGGATGCGCTCCAGATCGGCAACCGAAGTGCCCCCGAACTTCATCACAATACGGGCCATGGTCGTCCCAGCCGTCTTGCCCCCGAAATGCTGCGAGATAGAGTCCCTCGGATAGGGCGGATCTCAGCGTCCCCGTCCGGGCTTCGGCGCCTAGCCTTGGCGGTTGCCCGAAAAGCGGCGGCTATCCATACTCGCAGCGATGCCGCAGTGCAAGAGCAAGGCGGGTTTCGGCCGCCCGCGACGGGTGCAGGACGCAGGATCGAGGCACAGGTTTGAGGCAGGGAAGCATGGGTGAGACGGAACGACAGCCTGGCGCCGGCGCGGCGAGCGTCGATGCGGAGGAGATCGCCAAGTTTTCCGCCATGGCGGAGGCCTGGTGGGACCCGGAGGGCAAGTTTCGCCCGCTGCACCGCTTCAACCCGGTGCGCCTGGCCTTCATCCGTGACCGGCTCTGCGCCCATTTCGGGCGCGATCCCCTGGCCGAGAACCCCCTCAAAGGCCTGAAGCTGCTGGACGTGGGCTGCGGCGGCGGGCTGCTGTCGGAGCCGCTGGCCCGCCTGGGCGCTGAGGTCACCGGCCTGGACGCCGCCGAGAAGAACATCCGGATCGCCAGCCTGCACGCGGCGGAAGCGGGGCTGAACATCGATTACCGCCACGGCAGCGTCGAGGCCCTGGCGGAGAGCGGTGGGCGTTTCGACGCCGTCATGAACATGGAGGTGGTCGAGCACGTCGCCGACGTGGAGTCCTTCCTCAGCGCCTCGGCGGCCCTGGTGCGGCCCGGCGGCCTGATGATCCTGGCCACCCTGAACCGCACGCCGAAGGCCTTTCTGCTGGCCATCGTCGGGGCCGAGTATCTGCTGCGCTGGCTGCCGCGGGGGACCCACGACTGGCGCCGCTTTCTGCGCCCCTCGGAACTGGCCCGCGCCCTGCGCCAGGCCGACATGGAGGTCACGGAGATGACCGGCGTCGCCTACAATCCGCTGACCGACAGCTGGCGCCTGGCGCCGCGCGATCTGGACGTGAACTACATGCTGGTGGCCGCGCGCCCTGAGGCCGCAGGAAAGGGCTGAGGGCCTGGCAGACTTCGCCCCTGGGAGTTTTCCCTCTTAGGAGTTCTCTCGGGGCAGCCAGGGCACCCGCGCCACCTCGATGCCCTCGTCCTGCAATTCCTTGGCCTCGGCATCGGAGGTTTCGCCGTAGATCCCGTGCGGATCGCTTTCCCCGTAGTGGATCTTGCGTGCTTCCTCGGCGAACTGGTCGCCGACGTAGTCGCAGTTCTTCTCCACATGGTCGCGCAACTCGCGCAACATGCGGCGCAGCTCGCCGGCCTTCTCGCTGTCGGCCAGGGCCGCGGCGGCGGGACCGTTCTCCCGGGGCGACTCCTGCGGCGTTTCCTGGGCGCGGTCCGCCGGCTCGGCCTTGCCGCGCCGGCTCGTTACAACCGCCGGCGCCATCAGCGCCTTGGTCACTTTCCTGCTGCCGCAGACCGGGCAGACGACCTTGCCCGCCTCGGCCTGGGCGGTGAAGCTGGCGCTATCGGGAAACCACGCCTCGAAGACGTGGTCTTTACGGCATTTGAGGTCGTAGACGATCATTGCGATCCGGAAGTTCCCATCACAGGTCCGCCAAGGGGCCAATCAAGAACCCTTACAGGAAAGAAATAGGGTGAAACAGGCCGATAGTCAAAGCACCACGAAAGGCCCGGAAGGCGGGCAAAAACACCCGGGAAGCGGCGGTCCCTCGCCCTGGGTGCGGCGTTTCGCGCCCCTTGTGCCCGCTGGGGCGCCGGTCCTGGACCTGGCCTGCGGGGGCGGGCGGCACAGCCGACTGTTCCTGGAGCGCGGCCACCCGGTGCTGGCGGTCGACCGTGACCTCTCGCGCCTGGGCGCGCTGGCCGACGATCCGCGCCTGGAAGCCCTGACCTGCGACCTGGAGGGCGGCCCGCCGCCGAGCTTCCTCGAACGGCGCTTCGGCGGCATCGTGGTCACCAACTACCTCCACCGGCCGCTCTTCGGCCCGCTGGCGGCGGCGCTGGCCCCCGGCGGAGTGCTGATCTACGAAACCTTCGCCAAGGGCAACGAGCGCTTCGGCAAGCCGAGCAACCCGCACTTCCTGCTGTATGCCGGCGAACTGCTGGAAGCCTTCCAGGGCCGCCTGGACGTCATCGCTTACGAGAACGTGGTTGTCGAACAGCCCAAAGCCGCGGCGGTGCAGCGGCTCTGCGCGCGAGCCCCGGCGGAAGAAGAGGAAACGGAAGCTGGGGAATAGGGGCGCTCAGGCGCCGGGCTGCAGCAGCGCGTCGAGCTTGTGGCTGGACTCCAGGGCGAAGAGCTCGTCACAGCCGCCGATGTGGCGGTCATCGATGAAGATCTGCGGCACCGAGGTGCGCCCGCCGCTGCGCGCGACCATCTCGGAGCGGCGCTTGGGGTTCACCATCACGTCGATCTCGGTGAATTCCGCGCCCTTCTGCTCCAGCAGCTTCTTCGCCCGGTAGCAGAAGCCGCAGAGCATGCTCGAATAGATCTCAACCTTCGCCATGGTGTCCTGGTACCCATCCCATCGACTGACCCGGCCCCGCAAAGGGGCCCAAGGGGAGAAGATGGTGTCGCCCCCCGCGCTTGTCCAGACCGGGCCTTGTTCAGGGCGCCCGCTCAATCCCGCAGCGCCCGGGCCAGCAGCAGCACGTCGACGGCCGCCGCCCCGGCCTTCAAGGCGGCGCGGCTGCAGGCCGCGACCGTCGCGCCGGTGGTCATCACGTCGTCGACCAGCAGCAGGCGGCGGCCCTTCAACAGCTTCGCGCGGCGCGGGTTCACCGCGAAGGCGCCGGCCACGTTGCGCTGGCGTTCACTGCGGGTGAGGCGCCCCTGGCTGGGCGTCGCCCGGCGGCGCAGCAGCAGGTCCGGGACCTCCGGCAGGCCCTGGCGCCGCGCCAGGGCCCGCGCCAGCAGGGCCGCCTGGTTGTAGCGCCGGGAAAACAGGCGGCGCCAATGCAGCGGCACCGGCGCCACGACCTCCGCCGCCGCCATCAGGTCGCGGCCGCTGCGCGCCATCCAGGCGGCGTAGGGCGCGGCCGCCTCGGTGCGATCCCCGTGCTTGAAGCCCAGCAGCAGCGGCCGGCTGCCCTCGTCGTAGCGCATCACCGCGCGGGCCCGCTCGAAAGGCGGCGGTTCGGCCAGGCAGGCGCCGCACGCCAGGCCGCCCCCCTCGGCACTGCCCGCCGTCCCGTCACCCGCCGTCTCGTCACCCGCCGTCTCGTCATAGGCGAAAGGCAGCCCGCAGCGCCGGCACTGCGGCTCGGCCAGGAAGGTGATGCCCGACCAGCAGGCCGGGCAGAGCGCGCCCTGGTTCTCGACCAGGTCGCCGCAGCCCAGGCAGCGCGGCGGCAGCACCAGGTCGAGGGCGCGCACCACGGGGCGCAGCAGGGGGAAGCGCGGCCCCGGCGCCTGCCCGCGCGGCGGCGCTTCTGTCGCAATCGTCTGCTTGATCCCCCACATCCCGCGATGGTGGCCGAGCCCTGGTCGCCGGTCAATCTGCGGTGTTGCCGGGTGGAGCCTTTCCGCAGACGGCCCGGCGCGCCATAGTGCGGCCATGAGCGACAGCCTCTCCAATGCCTCGCCGGAGATCTTCGACCGCGCCAGCCTGCGCCGCCACCGCGAGCGGGCCGCGGCCGCGATCGGCGAGCACGATTTCCTGATCCGCGAGGTGGCCGAGCGCCTGCTCGACCGGCTGCAGGACATTCGCCGCCGCTTCCCCCTGGCGCTGGACCTGGGCTGCCACCACGGCGTGGTCGCCGAACTGCTGGCCGGATACCCGGCGGGCCTGGGCGGCATCGAGACCCTGGTCCAGGCCGACCTCTCCCCGGCCATGGCCCGCCTGGCCGCGGCGCGCGCGCCCAGCCTGGTCGCCGACGAAGAGGCCCTGCCCTTCGCCGAGGGCTCCCTGGACCTCGTCCTCTCGGTGCTCAGCCTGCACTGGGTGAACGACCTGCCGGGCACGCTGCTGCAGATCGCCCGCATGCTGAAGCCGGACGGCCTGTTCCTCGCCGCGATGATCGGCGGTGAGAGCCTGAAGGAGCTGCGCGCGGCGCTGATGCAGGCCGAAAGCGAGGTCGAGGGCGGCGTCTCGCCGCGCGTCTCGCCCTTCGCCGACCTGCGCGACCTGGGCGGCCTGCTGCAGCGCGCCGGCTTCGCCCTGCCGGTCGCCGACATGGACAGCATCACCGTCACCTATCCCACGGCGCTTAAGCTGATGGGCGACCTGCGCGGCATGGGGGAGAGCGGCGCCGACCGCAACCGGCGGCGCGGCTTCAGCCGGCGCGAAACCCTGCTGCGCGCCGCCGCGCTGTACCAGGAGCGCCACGCGGACAGCGAGGGGCGTATCCCCGCCACCTTTGAGATTCTCTACCTGACCGGCTGGACGCCCCACGCTTCCCAGCAGCGCCCGCTCGCCCCGGGCAGCGCGCAGGCGCGCCTGGCCGAGGCGCTGGACAGCGCGGAACTGCCGAGCGGCGACAAGGCCGACCCGAAGCGCTGATTCACCCTCCGTCCGCGCCCGCGCGAAAACCGGTCAGCCGTGACCGTCGCTCTTGCCGCTGTTGCCACTGTTGTGGTTGCGGCGCTGCAAGGCCAGGGCGTGGCCTTCCTCGGTCGCCGCGTCACGGAAATAGTTGAGGATGTAGACCCGCACGCCGGCGGTGAGCCCGGACTGGTCACGCTCCTTGTCCACCTGGGCACAGATGTCGTGCAGGCTGCGCCCTTCCCGAGTGCAGATCTCGGTCAGTGCGTCCCACATCTCTGGTTCCAGGCGGATGCTCGTTCGCCGATCCGCGAGTGTAATATTGCGGCTAATAAGCGTAGACACGAGACACTTGAGCAATCACATAAAAATATTGAGCAGAAACTTGCACTGAACATTCTACCCGCCAGCAACCGCCAGTAGCAAGTTTTCTCGTTTCGCTCACGGAAATGTCGCAGAAGGCAACGGCGCCAGGGCCGGGCCGTGTTACAGCAGGTCGCGCAGCAGGGCGACCAGCGGCACGTCGGCCGGGGGCATGTCGTAGTCGCTGAGCCGCGCCGGCCTCACCCAGGCCAGCGCCTGTCCCTCGCGGCCGTGCGGCTGGCCCTCCCACTTGCGGCAGGCGAAGAGCGGCATCAGCAGGTGGAAGTCGTCATAGGCGTGGGAAGCGAAGGCGATGGGCGCGAGGCAGCTTTGCCGCGTGTCGATTCCCAGCTCTTCGTGCAGTTCGCGCACCAGCGCGGCTTCCGGGGTCTCGCCCTCGGCCACCTTGCCGCCGGGAAACTCCCAGAGGCCGGCCATGGAACGGCCTTCCGGGCGCTGGGCGATCAGCACCCGGCCGTCGATGTCCACCAGCGCCGCCGCGGCGACCAGCAGAATCGGCCTGGCCGGCGCGGCGCGTTCGTCGGCCTGCCAGCATCCGGCGTCGTCCGCTGCCTCGTTCACGGCGCTCAGCTCCGGTAGTCGGCGTTGATCGAGATGTAGCCGTGGGTCAGGTCGCAGGTCCAGACCGTGGCCCGGCCGCGGCCGATGCCGATGTCCACATCGATGTCGATGTCGCTGCCCTTCATGTGGGCGGCCACCGGCGCCTCGTCGTAGCCGGGCACAACTTCGCCGGCCTCGGCGACCTGCACGCCGCCGATGGCGATCGACAGGCGGTCGCGGTCGGCGCGCTCGCCGGACTTGCCCACGGCCATGACGATACGCCCCCAGTTGGCATCCTCGCCGGCGATGGCCGTCTTCACCAGCGGCGAATTGCCGATCGCCAGCCCGATGCGCCGGGCCGCGCCCTGCGAGGCGGCGCCACGCACGTTGATGGTGATGAACTTGCTGGCACCCTCGCCGTCGCGCACCACCTGCTGGGCGAGGTCGCGCAGCAGGTCCTCCAAGGCCCGGCGGAAATCGGCCAGGCGCGGATCGCGCGGATCACTGATGCGCGGATGCTTCGCCTTGCCGGTGGCGCCGAGCAGCAGGGTGTCGCTGGTCGAGGTGTCGCCGTCGACGGTAATGCAGTTGAAGGTCCTGTCCGCCGCCTGGCGCAGCAGGGCCTGCAGCACCGGGCCCGGCAGGCGCGCGTCGGTGAAGGCGAAGGAGAGCATGGTGCCCATGTCCGGCGCGATCATGCCGGAGCCCTTGGCGATGCCCGCCAGCGTCACCGGATTGCCGCCGATTTCCGCCTTGCGCAGCGCACCCTTGGGATAGGTGTCGGTGGTCATGATCGCCCGCGCCGCGGTCTTCCAGCCGTCGGCCTTCAGCTTTTTTGGCAGGCCCCTCACGGTCTTGATGATGCGCTCGGTGGGCAGCGGCTCGCCGATCACGCCGGTGGAGGCCGCCAGCACGTCCTGCGGCCGGCACCCCAGGGCGCCGGCAACCGCCTGGACCACCCGCTTGACCGAGGTCTCCCCGGTCTTGCCGGTGAAGGCGTTGGCGTTGCCGGAGTTGACGATGACAGCACGGGCGCGGCCGTGGGGCAGCTGCGCCCGGCACCACTCCACCGGCGCCGAGGCGGTCTTGGAACGGGTGAGGACGCCGGCGACCGTGCTGCCCGGATCCAGCACCATGAGGCAGACGTCCGGCCGCCCCCTGTACTTTACGCCGCAGGCGGCCGTCGCAAACTGCAGGCCGTCGATCTCCGGCAGGCCCGGAAAGCGCTTCGGCGCAAGGGGAGAGACCTCTAAAGCCATGGCAAAGCTTCCCGGCAGGTCGTCGCAGGCATCTTCAGCATCCCTGGTCGGTTGGGTTGGGCCGGCCTAGTTGTTCTCCGGCGCGGGATCGGTATCGGCCTCGCCGCCGCCCTGCGGCGTCGCCTCTTCCTCCGGCTGGCCGAAGAGGACCTCGATCTCGGCACCCTCGCGCAGCTCGGCGATGACCGCCGCGGCGGCCTCCTGGGAAAGCTGGTCGCGCAGCTCACCCTCGACGGCCTCCTTGGTCGGCGGCTCGGTCATGGAGCTCTCTTCCAGCAGAATGACGTGGAAGCCGAACTGGGTCTTCACCGGTTCCTTTGAATAGGTGCCGACCTCCATGCCGAAGGCGGCGTCGGAGAACTCGGGCACCATCTGGCCCTCTTGGAAGGGCGGCAGCTCGCCGCCGTTGGCGCCGCTCGGCCCGGTCGACTTCTCCTTGGCCAGTTCCGCGAAATCGGCGCCGCCGTCCAGCTCGGTGATGACCGCCTTGGCCTCGTCCTCGGTCTCCACCAGGATGTGGCGCGCTTTCAGCTCACGCTGCGGCGGGTTCTCCTCCAGGTACTTCTGGTAGGCCGTCTCCAGCTTGTCGTCGGTCACCTGCTCGTCGATGGCGCGCTGCAGGTAAGTCTGGCCGACGATGAGGTCCTCGACCTTGCCGAGCTGGCTCATCACCTCGGCGTCCTGGGCCAGTCCGGCCTTGTGGCCGGCCTGGGTCGCCAGTTCGTTGTTCACCACCTGCTCCAGGATCTGCGGCATCAGCATCTGGGCCTGGGCCTGCAGCTGCGGGGGCAGCCGCTGGAGGAAGGCGACGAGGTCGGACTCGTAAAGGTTCTGGCCGTTGACGATGGCGATGGGATCGCCTTCATCGCCGGCGCCTTCGCCCTCGGCGGCCATCTGGCTCTCTTCGGACTCCGCGGCGGCCTCCGGCTCGTTCATGGAAGATCCGGCCATGCCCGGCCCGGTCATGCCAGATTTGGCCAGGTAGGTCTGGATGCCATAGCCCCCGGCGGCCCCTACCAGCAGGGCGACGACCACGGCGACGACGGAAGACGATTTAGACATGAAAAAATTCTCCTTGAAGGGCCGCGTACCCCGGCGGCCCGATGAACAACGGCCCGACTATGCTTTTTTTGCGGAAACTTCCACGGGCTCGAATTCTCTCTCGCAGACTGCGGGGCGGCGGCTCATTGGGCGCTTCCCGCCCCGGACGTGCCGTCCTCGGGAAACATCTCAACAGAGGCCTCGCGGCGCAGGCTGAAGACCAGCTGGTCGACGGCTTCTTTCCTAGCCTCTTCGCGCAGTTTGTCCTGCATGTCCAGAAAGGAAGGAATGTTATCGGCGCGCCGGTCGACCAGCAGGATGACGTGCCAGCCGAATTCGGTGCGCACCGGCGCGGCGGTGTACTCGCCGGGCTCCAGCGCCAGGGCGGCCGCGGCGAAAGCCGGCGCCATGCGGCTGGGATGGAAATAGCCCAGGTCGCCGCCGCGCGCGGCCGAGGCTCCTGTGGACAGTTCCTTGGCCAGGGAGATGAAGACTTCGCCCTGGTTCAGGCGGGCGATGACTTCCTCGGCCGTTTCCTCGCTCTCGACCAGAATGTGCCGGGCGCGGATCTCCTGGTCGCCGCGCCGCGCCGCCACCAGGGCGTCGTAACGCGCCCGCAGGTCGGCGGTGGAGACCTTCTCGTTCAGATAGCGCTCCAGCAGGACACTCGACAGGACCCGGTCCTCGAAGCTCGCCAGGCGCTCGCGGACGACGGGATCGTCGCGCAGGCCCTCGGCCCGCGCCGCGTCGGCCAGCAGGCGCAGGTCGACCAGGCGGTCGAGCAGGGCCGGAAAGACCGACTCGATCTGATCGCGGTAGCGCGGCGGCAGGTCCTGGGCCGAGGCCACCACCTCCGCCCAGCGGATGCCGTGCCCGTTGACCCGCGCCACCACGGGATTCTGCGCGTTCATTTCCTTCAGCGCGTCCTTCAGGCGGGCGACCTCGGCCTCGGAGGCCTCGCCTTCGCCGCCCGGCGTTGGCAGGGTCAGCGGCAGGGGATCGCCCCCTTCCTGCGCCTGCAGCGGCCGGCCCGCGGCCCCCGCGATCAGCACCGAAAGCAGGGTCGGCAGCAGCACGGCCGCAGCGCGGCCACGGCGCCTGAAAAGGCCGGAAATCCGGGGCCTCTGCGCAAAAGGGGAAATCCTCTGGGGTCTGCGACGCGCCATGGCTACGCATCATGCACGGCGCGGGCCATATCACAAGGGTTCGCAAGGGGGCGGCGGGGGCGGATCCAGGCGTTCCGGCGCCTGCCGGCGCATCGACCCCGGGTAGAGCGCGGGCGGCCCCGGGCGACACCCCCGGGAGCATCGTTGACAGCCTGAAGCCGGGGCCCTATGTGTCACACCACGTAAAAAAGGGGGCTCCGGCCGCCACTCACCAAATCGTAAGGATCTCGCATGTTCGGCGTGCTCGCCAAGCGGCTCTTTGGGTCTGCGAACGACCGCTTCCTGAAGGGTCTGAACCCCACGGTGACGGCGATCAACGCCCTGGAGCCGCAGCTCCAGGAACTGAGCGACGAGGCCCTGCGCGCCCGCACCGCCGAGCTGCGCGGCCGCCTGGCCCAGGGCGAGCGCCTGGACGACATCCTTCCCGACGCCTTCGCCACGGTGCGCGAGGCCGCCAAGCGGACCCTCGGCCAGCGCCACTACGACGTCCAGCTGGTCGGCGGCATGGTGCTGCACCAGGGCAAGATCGCCGAGATGAAGACCGGCGAAGGCAAGACCCTGGTGGCCACCCTGGCGGTCTACCTCAACGCGCTCTCCGGCAAGGGCGTCCACGTGGTCACGGTGAACGACTACCTGGCCAAGCGCGACGCCGAGTGGATGGGCCAGATCTACCGCTTCCTGGGCCTCACCACCGGCTGCATCGTCCACGGCCTGAGCGAGGACGAGCGCCGCGCCGCCTACGCCGCCGACGTGACCTACGGCACCAACAACGAGTTCGGCTTCGACTATCTGCGCGACAACATGAAGTTCCGCCTGGAGGACCTGGTCCAGCGGGAGTTCAACTTCGCCATCGTCGACGAGGTCGACTCGATCCTGATCGACGAGGCCCGCACGCCGCTGATCATCTCCGGCCCGGCCGAGGACTCCTCGGAGGCCTATATCGCCGTCAACAAGCTGATCCCCAGCCTGACGGAGGAAGACTTCGAGAAGGACGAGAAGGCGCGCTCCGTGACCTTTACCGAAGTCGGCGCCGAGCACATGGAAGAGCTGCTGCGCGAGGCCGGCCATATCGAAGAGGGCGGCCTCTTCGACATCCAGAACGTCAGCCTGCTGCACCACGCCAACCAGGCGCTGCGCGCCCACAAGCTGTTCGGCCGCGACACCGACTACATCGTCAAGGACGACAAGGTCGTCATCATCGACGAATTCACCGGACGCATGATGGAAGGGCGTCGCTACTCCGAAGGCCTGCACCAGGCCCTGGAAGCCAAGGAAGGCGTGACCATCCAGCAGGAAAACCAGACGCTGGCCTCCATCACCTTCCAGAACTACTTCCGCCTCTATCCCAAGCTGGCCGGCATGACCGGCACGGCCATGACCGAGGCGGGCGAGTTCCTGGAGACCTATAACCTGGAAGTCATCGAGATCCCGACCAACGTCGAGGTCGTCCGCGAGGACTCCGACGACGAGGTCTACCGCACCGCCAAGGAAAAATACCAGGCGATCCTTGAGCAGATCCGCGACTGCCAGGAGCGCGGCCAGCCGATCCTGGTCGGCACGGTCTCGATCGAGAAGTCGGAGCTGCTCGCCGAGATGCTGAAGAAGGCAGGCATCAAGCACCAGGTGCTCAACGCCCGCTTCCACGAGCAGGAAGCCTTCATCATCGCCCAGGCCGGCGTGCCCGGCGCCGTCACCATCGCCACCAACATGGCCGGCCGCGGCACCGACATCCAGCTGGGCGGCAACCTGGAAATGCGCATTGCGCAGGAAGCCGCGCACATCGAGGACGAAGCCGCCCGCGAAAAGAAGATCACCGAGATCGAGGCCGAGATCGCCGCCGCCAGGCAGCAGGCGCTGACCGCCGGCGGCCTCTACATCGTCGGCAGCGAGCGCCACGAGAGCCGGCGCATCGACAACCAGCTGCGCGGCCGTGCCGGCCGCCAGGGCGACCCCGGCGCCTCCAAGTTCTTCCTTTCCCTGGAAGACGACCTGATGCGCATCTTCGGCTCCGAGCGCATGGACTCCATGCTGCAGAAGCTGGGCCTGCAGGAGGGCGAGGCCATCGTCCACCCCTGGGTCAACAAGGCCCTGGAAAAGGCGCAGCAGAAGGTCGAGGCCCGCCACTTCGAAGGCCGCAAATACCTGCTGAAGTACGACGACGTCATGAACGACCAGCGCAAGGTGGTCTTCGAGCAGCGCAAGGACCTGATGCGCGCCGACGACGTGCAGGAAACCGTCGAGGAGATGCGCGCCGACGTCATCGATGCCCTGGTCAGCCGCTTCATTCCGGCCCAGGCCTATTCCGAGCAGTGGCAGGTCGACTCGCTGCACGAAGAGGTGCTGCGTCTCTTCGGCCTGGACCTGCCGATCCGGGACTGGGCCAAGGAAGAGGGCATCGCCGACCAGGAGATCAAGGAGCGCATCGCCAGCACGGTGAAGCAGCGCATGGCGGCCAAGACCGCCAACTTCGGCCCCGAGGTCATGCGCGGCCTGGAAAAGCAGATCCTGCTGCTGGTGCTGGACCGCCAGTGGAAGGACCACCTGCTGTCCCTCGACCACCTGCGCCAGGGCGTGCAGCTGCGCGCCTACGGCCAGCGCGACCCGCTGATCGAGTACAAGCGCGAGGCCTTCGACCTCTTCGAGAGCATGCTGGCCGAGGTGCGCGAGGAGACCATAAGCCTGCTGAGCCGCGTCGAGCTGCGCCCACAGGAGCCCATCGACGTGCCGCGCCCGCAGCAGGAAATGCACGAAGGCCGCCAGGACGTCGCCATGGCGACGGCGGGCGCCGGGGCCGAGCCGGCGGAAGCGCCGCAGCCGCGCGCCGTGGCCCAGCCGACCACCAGCCGCGCCGCCGCCGCCGAGATCGATCCCCGCGACCCCTCCACCTGGGGCAAGGTCTCGCGCAACGCCGTCTGCCCCTGCGGCTCCGGCAAGAAATACAAGCACTGCCACGGCAAGCTGGGCTGAAGGCTTAGCCTACCCTCATTCCCAGACATAATTGTCACCCTCGGGCTTGACCCGAGGGTCCATGGTGCCGCCTCCACGAGCCGGTCCTTCATGGAAATGGATGCTCGGGTCAAGCCCGAGCATGACGGCTTGTGCGGCTACTCCCCCGCCCGCGGCAGGTTCAGGTAGCCGTCGCGCGTCTGCGGCAGTTTGCGCTCCAGGATGCGCGAGGCGATGACCGTGCGCAGGATCTGCGCGGTGCCGCCGCCGATGGTGAACATGCGCGCGTCGCGCACCATGCGCTCCAGCGGATTGTTGCGCGAGTAGCCGGCGGCGCCGAAGACCTGCAGGGCGTCGTTGGTGACCTTGATCGCCATCTCCGAGGCGAAGACCTTGGCCTGCGCCGCCTCCAGCACGTCGGGGAAACCCTTGCCGCAGTCGGCGGCCTTGTGGATCAGGGCGCGGGCGGCGGCGAGCTGCGTCGCCATGTCGGCCAGCATCCACTGCAGACCCTGGAATTCGGCGATCGGGCGGCCGAACTGCTCGCGCTTGCCCGCGTAGGCCAGGGCCTGCTCGTAGGCGCCCTGGGCGATGCCGAGGGCCACGGTGGCCGCGCCGACGCGCTGGGCGTTGTAGGCGGACATGAGCGCGCCGAAGCCGCGGCTGAGACCCTGCGGCGGCATCAGCAGCCTGTCCTCCGGGATCTCCAGGTCCTCGAAGAGGATCTCGGTCTCGGGAATACCGCGCAGGCCCATGGTGGGCTCGCGCTTTCCGATGCGCAGGCCCTTGGGCGTGCCCTTTTCCGGATCGCGCAGCGCGATGAAGCCGCCGATGCCCTGCTCGACCCCGTCCTCGAAGACACGGGCGAAGATCAGGTGCAGCTGCGAGACGCCGCCGCCGGTGATCCAGTGCTTGCCGCCGTTGAGGATATAGCGGTCGCCCTTCTTGTCGGCCCGCGTGGTCATCTCGGTCGCGGCGCTACCGGCGCCGGGTTCGGTGATGCAGATCGCCGGCTTGTCGCCGGAGAGCACCTGTTTCGCCGCGATCTGCTTCTGCGCTTCGCTGCCGTAGGCCATGATGGCGCTGACCGCGCCCATGTTGGCCTCCACCGCGATGCGCCCGGTGACGCCGCAGACCCGCGCCATCTCCTCGATGACCAGGGCCACCTCCAGGAAGCCGAGGCCCGGGCCGCCGTAGTCCTTCGGGATGGTCATGCCGAAGAAGCCGGCCTCGCGCAGGGCCCGGCAGTTGTCCCAGGGATAGGCCTCCTCGCGGTCGACCTCCGCCGCGCGCGGGGCGATCACCGCCTCGGCCAGTTCCCGCGCCTTTTCCCGGATGCCTTCCTGCGCCTCAGTCAGCCGTGTCATGGCGACTCTTCCCTCCCGTTGCATTTTGCAGGAAGTATCCGGGCCGGAGTGGGGGCCGGTCAAGCCGCCGCCACGCTTTGGCCTAGCTGCGCGGTTTCCGCTGTGGGCCGCGCCGCGCCGGTGCTAACCTCTAGAACGTCGGTTCGCAAACCATCTGGTTCTGATCGGGACAAGGTCGGGAGAGAACAGATGACGATCTACATCACACAAGGCCATTACAGCCGCGAAGCGATCAGAGGCATGGTCGCAAAGCCAGAGGACCGAGCAGAAGCTGTCGCCGGTCTGGTCAAGGCCGCGGGCGGCAAGCTGCTCAACTACTACGTCACCTTCGGCGAGTACGATTTCCTGGTGGTCATGGAGAGCGACAAGAACCTCACCGACCTCATGTCGGTACTCTTCGTGGCGGCCGCGACCGGCGGCGTCACCGATCTGCACACTACGGTCGCGGTGACCTCGAAGGAAGCGACCAAGGCCATGAAGCAGGCCAAGAAGATCCAGGGCGGCTTCAAAGCCGCGGGGCAAGCGGCCTGAAAAGGTCGCTCACTCGCGCCAGTGGTGGCAGGCGACCTTATGCAGGTCGCCGCTGCCGTCTTCCTCCAGCGGCGGGGCCTGCTGCGCGCAGAGCTCCGTCGCCCTGGGACAGCGGGTGCGGAAGACGCAGCCCGAAGGCGGCGCCAGCGGCGAGGGCAGGTCGCCCTGCAGCACCAGGCGCTGCTTCGCCTGCTCCTTGTCCGGGTCGGGGATCGGCACGGCGGAGATGAGCGCCTGGGTGTAGGGGTGGCGCGCGCGCGAGTAGATCGCCTCGCGGTCGGCGATCTCCATCACCTTGCCCAGGTAGAGCACCATGATGCGGTGGCTGATGTGGCGCACCACGGAGAGGTCGTGGCTGATGAAGATCAGCGTCAGGCCGAATTCCCGCTGCAGGCGCATCAAGAGGTTCACGATCTGCGCCTGGATGGAGACGTCGAGGGCCGAGACCGGCTCGTCGCAGACGATCAGCTTCGGTCCCAGCACCATGGCCCGGGCGATGCCGATGCGCTGGCACTGGCCGCCGGAGAACTCGTGCGGGTAGCGGTTGATCATCTGCGGCAAGAGGCCGACCTTGGCCATCATGTCCTTCACCCGCGCTTTTACCGCCTGGCGGCCCAGGCCCGGCTCGAAGGTGCGCAGCGGCTCGGCGATGATCTCGCCCACGGTCATGCGCGGGTTGAGGCTGGCCAGGGGATCCTGAAAGATGATCTGCATGTCCTGGCGCCGGGCCCGCATCGCCTTGGGATCCAGCGCGGCGAGGTCGTCGCCCAGCCAGACGGCACGTCCGGCGGTCGGCTCGATGAGGCGCAGGATGGCGCGGCCCAAGGTCGACTTGCCGCAGCCCGACTCCCCGACGATGCCCAGGGTCTCGCCGGCCTGGAGGTCGAAGCTGACCCCGTCCACCGCCTTCAGCGGCCGGTAGCGCCCGACGAAGATGCCGCCGACGCGCATCTGGAAGTGGACCTTCAGGTCGTCGACCGACAGCAGGGTCTCGCTCATGCCGGCTCCCCTTCTTTCAGGCGTTTTCCTTCCAGGCGTTCCAGATGGCAGGCCTTGGCGCGGCCTTCCCCGAAGGACTGCAAGGCGGGCTCTCGGCTGCGGCAGGCCTCGAAGACGTAAGGGCAGCGCTCCTGGTAGGCGCAGCCGGTCGGCAGGGCCTGCAGGTTCGGCGGCTGGCCGGGAATGGTGGAAAGCTGGGTGGCCCCGGCCTCGTCGAGGCGCGGCGTGGAGTTCAGCAGGCCCAGGCTGTAGGGGTGCTGCGGCCGGTAGAAGATATCGCGCACCCCGCCGGTCTCCACCACCCGGCCAGCGTACATCACCATGACCCGGTCGCAGAGCCCGGCGACCACGCCCAGGTCGTGGGTGATCATGATGATGGCGGTGTTGAAGTCACGCTTCAGGTCGGCCATGAGGTCCAGGATCTGCGCCTGGATGGTCACGTCCAGCGCCGTGGTCGGCTCGTCCGCGATCAGCAGGTCGGGCTCGCAGAGCAGCGCCATGGCGATCATCACGCGCTGGCGCATGCCCCCGGAGAACTCGTGCGGATAGAGATCGAAGCGATCCTTGGCCGAGGGAATGCCGACCCGGTCCAGCAGTTCGATGGACCGCCGCCGCGCCTCGGCCTCGCCGGCGCCCTTGTGCTCCACCAGCACCTCGGTCATCTGCTTGGAAATCCGCAGGTAAGGGTTCAGCGAGGTCATGGGATCCTGGAAGATCATCGACAGGGTGACGCCGCGGATCTTGTTCAGCTCGCGGGACGGCAGGCCGAGAATCTCCTTGCCGCGGTAGCGCACGGAGCCCGTGGCCTGCCCGTTCTTGGCCAGGAGGCCCATGATGGAGAGGAAGATCTGCGTCTTGCCGGAGCCGGACTCGCCGACCACGCCGACGCTCTCGCCCGCCTCGATGTGAAAGGAGACATCGTTGACCGCGTGCACCTCGCCCTCCGGCGTGGCGAAGCGGGTGTCCAGGCTGCTGACCTCTAGGATGTTGCTCATCTCAGCGGTCCTTCGGATCGAGGGCGTCGCGCAGGCCGTCGCCGATGAAGTTGAAGGCGAAGAGCGTCACCGCCAGGAAGGCCGCCGGGAAGAACAGCATCCAGGGCGCGAACTCCATGACCTTGGCGCCTTCAGAGATCAGCACGCCCCAGGAGGTCAGCGGCTCCTGCACGCCCAGGCCCAGGAAGGAGAGGAAGGATTCCGTCAGGATCACCTGGGGGATGGTGAGCGTCATATAGACGATGACCGGCCCCAGCACATTGGGGATCACGTGACGGAAGATGATCTTGGTGTTGGAGACGCCGCCGGCCTGGGCCGCCTCGATGAACTCCTTGCGCTTCACCGAGATGGTCTGGCCGCGCACGATGCGCGCCATGGTCAGCCATTCCACCGCGCCCAGGGCGACGAAGATGAGGAAGATGTTACGCCCGAAGACCACCATCAGCATGATGACGAAGAACATGAAGGGCAGCGAATAGAGCACGTCGACGATGCGCATCATCAGGTTGTCGATACGCCCGCCCATGAAGCCGGCGATGGCCCCATAGGTCACGCCGATGACCAGGGAGACCGTGGTGGCCAGCAGGCCGACGGCCAGCGACACCCGGGCGCCGTAGAGCACGCGGATGAACATGTCGCGCCCGTTGCCGTCGGTGCCGAACCAGTGGGCGTTGGCGAAATCGGGGCCCGCCTGGATGCGGTCCCAGTAGATCTCGTCGTAGGGGTGCGGGCTCAACAGCGGCGCGAAGATCGCCATGACCGCGATGATGCCCAGCACCACGATGGAGACCACCGCCGCCTTGTTGCGCAGCAGGCGCGCCAGGGCGTCCTGCCACAGGCTGCGCCCCTTGACTTCCTCTAGGGCGGCCAGGCCGTCGCCGGGTGCCGTGGTGTGGATCATCAGCCGTACCTCACCTTGGGGTCGAGCACGGCGTAGAGCAGGTCGACCACCAGGTTGAGCAGCATGATCAGCACCGCGTAGACGATGACCACGCCCATCACCAGGGGGTAGTCGCGGTTCAGCGCCGCGTTGACGAAGTAGGTGCCGATGCCGGGCACGCCGAAGATGGTCTCGATGACCACCGAGCCGGTCATCACCGCCGCCGTGGCGGGCCCGAGGTAGGAGACCACCGGCATCATCGCGCCCTTCAGCGCATGGCGCACCACCACCAGCTGCTCGCGCAGGCCCTTGGCCCGGGCGGTGCGCACGAAGTTGGAATGCAGCACCTCGACCATGGAGCCGCGGGTCAGGCGCGCGACGTAGGCGATCTGCGGCAGGGCCAGGGCGACCACCGGCAGCACCTTGTAGCGCAGCTCGCCGCTGCCCCAGCCGGAGGTCGGCAGCAGGTCGAAATAGACGCCCAGCACCAGGGAAAGCAGCGGCGCCATGACGAAATTAGGCACGGCGATACCGATCATGGAGACCGACATGACCGAGAAGTCGGTGCCGCTGTTCTGGCGCAGGGCCGCCAGGGTACCGAAGCTGACACCGATGACGAGGGCCAGGAGGATGGCCGAGAAACCGAGCTCCATGGAGGCCGGGGCGCCGGAGGCGATGAGCTCGCCGACCGAGAAATCGCGGATCTTCAGCGAAGGCCCGAAGTCACCCTTGAGGATACGGCCCAGGTAGATGAGGTACTGCTCGACCAGCGGCTTGTCGAGATCGTAGGCGGCGTTGATGTTCTTCTCGATCTCCGGCGGCAGCGCGCGGTCCGAGTCGAAGGGCCCGCCCGGGGCCAGCCGCATCATGAAGAAGGCCACGGTGATGATGACGAAAAGCGTCGGCACCGCGGTCACGAGTCGTCTCAGCGCATAGGACAGCACCAGCAGACTCCCTTGGAAGAACGGCGAAGGGGACGGCGGACCCCCAGTCCAAGGATCCGCCGTCCATCTTCAGGAAGCTGCGATTACTGCTCCAGGTCCAGGAAGCGCGTCGGGTGCTTGTCCGGCGCGTTGTCGACCCAGCCGATCACCTTCGGCGAGATCAACTGCTTGGAGACGTAGTAGTAGATCGGCGCCACGGGCTGACCGTCCATGGCGACTGCCTCGGCCTCGCCCAGGATCTTGGCGCGCTGGCCCAGGTCCGAGACCGCTTCCGCCTCGGCCATCAGGCCGTCGAACTTCTCGTTGTTGAACTTCGAGTAGTTGATCGGCCCGCTCTTGCTCTCCATGAGGAAAAGGAAGTTCTGGGCGTCGTTGTAGTCGGCGATCCAGCCGGCGCGGGCGACCTGGAAATCACCCTGCTTCAGGTCGGCGTAGTGGATCTTGCCGTCGGTGTTGAACAGCTCTGCATTGACGCCGATCTGCTTCCACATGTTCTGCACCGCCACGGCAATGCGCTTGTGGTTCTCGGAGTTGTTGTAGCGCAGAGTGATGTTCAGCGGCTTGTCCGGGCCGTAGCCCGCATCGGTCAGCAGGGCCTTGGCCTCCTTTACCGCTTCGCCGTAGGACTTGCCTTTGAAGTCGGCGTACTTTGGCTCACCGTAGTTGCCGGTGCCCGGCGGCACGAAGCTGTAGGCCGGCAGCTCGCCGGTGCGCAGCACCTTGTCGGTGATGACTTCGCGGTTGATCGCCATGGAGAGCGCTTTGCGCACCCGGGCGTCGGTGAAGGGCTCCTTGTCGGAGCGGAAGACGTAGTAGTAGATGCCGGCATAGGGCGCGATGCGCAGGCTGTCGGCCATGTTCTCGCGCAGCCAGTCAATCTGCTCGGAGGCGATGTCGCGGGCAATGTCGATCTCGCCGGCACGAAAGCGCTTCTGCATCGCCGTGCGATCTTCCATGGCGTAGTAGATGACCTTGTCGATGGCGACGTTGTCGGCGTCATAGAACTTGTCGTTCTTGACCAGGGTGGCCTGCACCTTCGGCTGCCATTCGGTCAGGATGTAGGGACCGTTGACGACGATGTTCTCGGGCTTGGTCCAGTCGCGGCCGTACTTCTCGACCGCATGCTTGGGCACGGGGAAGGCGGTCTGGTGGGCAAGCTGTGCCAGGAAATAAGGCGCCGCTGCGGTGAGTTCCACACGCAGGGTCTGGTCGTCGACCGCCTCGACACCCAGGGCTTCGGGGCCGGCCTTGCCGGTATTCAGGTCCTCGGCGCCCTTTACGATGTAGAGCAGCGAGGCGTATTCGGCGCCGGTGTCGGGCGCCAGCAGGCGGCGCCAGGCATAGACGAAGTCGCCGGCTGTCACCGGCGTGCCGTCGGACCAGACGTGGTCGCGGATCTTGAAGGTGTAGGTCTTGCCGTCTTCGCTGATGGTCCAGCTTTCCGCGGCCCCGGGGATCGGTTGGCCGTCCTGGCCGTAGGTCAGCAGGCCGATGATCATGTCGTCGGAGAGGCGGCTGGTCTGCACCGTGGAGATGTAGTGCGGGTCCATGGACTGCGGTTCGCCGTCGTTGCCGACCCGCAGGACCTTTTCGGCCTGCGCGCCGCCGGTGAGCGCCACGGCCAAGCCGAAGCCCAGCGCGGCGCGTCTAAAGTTCTTGAGAAGCATCTTTTGAGTTCTCCCGTTCCGTTTATGAAAAGCCTCCCCCACCTGCGGGCTGGCCGCGGCATTCCAGTCTTGTTGCGCAGGTGGTCCGTCTATTAGTCCCCCTTCGCCGGTGTGATTCAAGAGCCATGCTGTGCCAAATTGCGACGAAGGGTTGCGGCGCGCGTGCCCCGGACCGGCGGCCCGGGGAGAAAGGCCGCGATTCCGGCTTCGGCGGCTGCGATCGCCGCAACGCTCTGCAATTTGGTGGGGAGAAGCCTCCGGGCGGAGAGGCTCAGCCGAGGCCCTTCTGGCCCATATCCAGGAATTTCTGGCGGCGGGCCTGTTTCAACTGCAGGCCGTTGTCGCGGACCAGCTCGCGCAGGCCTGCCTCCAGCTTGTCGCCGACGCCCTTGATGGTCATCTTGGCCGCGCGGTGGGCGCCGCCCAGGGGTTCCGGGATGATGTCGTCGATGACGCCCAGGCGTAAGAGGTCCTGGGCCGTCAGCCGCAGGGCCTCCGCGGCCTCCTGCGCCTGCTCGCCGGAGCGCCAGAGGATCGAGGCGCAGCCTTCCGGCGAGATCACCGAGTAGATCGAGTGTTCCAGCATGTAGACGCGGTTGGCCGCGGCCAGCGCGATGGCGCCGCCGGAGCCGCCTTCGCCGATGATCACCGACAGCAGCGGCACCTCGACGTTCAGGCAAACCTCGATGGAACGGGCGATGGCCTCGGCCTGGCCGCGCTCCTCGGCGCCGATGCCGGGATAGGCGCCGGCGGTGTCGACCAGGGTGATGACCGGCAGGCCGAAGCGCTCGGCCATGCGCATCAGGCGCTGCGCCTTGCGGTAGCCCTCGGGCCGGGCCATGCCGAAGTTGTGCTTCACGCGCGAATTGAGGTCGGCGCCCTTCTCGTGGCCGATGACCATGACCGAATAGCCGCGGAAGCGGCCCAGACCGCCGACGATGGCGTGATCCTCGCCGAACAGGCGGTCGCCGGCCATCGGCGTGAAGTCCTCGAACAGGGCCGAGATGTAGTGCTGGAAATGCGGGCGGTCGGGGTGGCGGGCCACCTGGGTCTTCTGCCAGGCGGAAAGCTTGCCGTAGGTCTGGCGCAGCAGGCGGTCGACCTTGCCCTGCAGCTTTTCGACCTCGTCGGCGATGTTGATCTCCCCGTCGTCGGAGAGATGCCGCAGTTCTTCGATTTTGCCTTCGAGCTCGGCGATCGGCTTTTCGAAGTCGAGAAAATTGTGCATGGGCCTCTATCTAACACAGCATTTCGCGTCTGGCACGCCTAACTGTCGCCCGAAAATGTAGGGCGCGAGGCGGCCGGCGAAACCCTTTGCCGCAATTTTTCTCCGGAATCAAGCGAGGCAAATCAAGTGAGGCCGATCACGACGGCCGAACGGAAAAGCCGGCGGCTCCCCCAACGCAGAGGGGACCGCCGGCTCTGAAAGGTCGCACCGAAAGGTCTGGAAGGGGCCGGATCAGCCCTTGGCGATCTGGCGCGCCTTCTTGACCATGACCTCGGCCTGCTTGATGGAGGCGATGTCGATGAGGCGGCCGTCCAGCGAGACCGCGCCCTTGCCTTCCTTCTGGGCCTGGCGCATGGCCTTGAGGATGCGCTTGGCCTTGTCGACCTCGGCCTTGGAGGGGCTGTTCTCCTCGTTGGCCAGGCCGATCTGGCTCGGGTGGATGGCCCACTTGCCCTCGCAGCCCAGCACCGCGGCGCGGCGCGCCTGGGCGCGGAAGCCCTCGGGGTCGGAGAAGTCGCCGAAGGGGCCGTCGATGGGACGCAGGCCGGCGGCGCGGGCGGCGACCACCATGCGCGCGACGGCGTAGTGCCACATGTCGCCCCAGTGATAGAGGCGTTCGCCCTTGTCGTCCGGGTCGGTCAGCACGCCGTACAGCTCGTTCGGGCCGCCGATGACGGTGGTGCGGGCCTTGGTGGAGGCGGCGTAGTCGGCGACGCCGAAGTGCAGGCTTTCGTTGCGCGGCGAGGCCTTGGCGATCTCGTCGACGTTGGCCATGCCCAACGCGGTTTCGATGATCATCTCGAAGCCGATCTTCTTCTTGCGGCCGACCGCTTCCTCGGCCTGGGTCACCAGCATGTCGACGGCATAGATGTCGGCGGCGGTGCCGGCCTTGGGGATCATGATCAGGTCCAGGCGCTCGCCGCCCTGCTCGATGATGTCGATGACGTCGCGGTACATGTAGTGGGTGTCGAGCCCGTTGATGCGCACCGACATGGTCTTGTTGCCCCAGTCGATCTCGTTCAGGGCCTTGATGATGTTCTTGCGCGCCTGCGGCTTGTCGTCCGGCGCCACCGCGTCCTCCAGGTCGAGGAAGATGACGTCGGCATCGGATTCCGCCGCTTTCTTGAAGAGTTTCGGGTTGCTGCCCGGGACAGCCAGCTCGCTGCGGTTCAGGCGCGCGGGAGCCTGCTCGACGATGGTAAAGCTCATGGAAATTCCCCTGCTTTGTCAGAGAACGCTATTGCTGAATGTCGGCCTGCCCGGGGGCGCTAAAGCCCAGCCAACTCAGCTGCGGAAACTGGTCATACCAATGGGTCTTGTCAACCGGAAGAATCGACGCGCCCGCTCAACCCGGCCGATTCCGACCGGCCGCCAGAGGATGATGGTCCTGAACCAGGGATTTCAGGCGCTCGCTGAGCACGTGGGTGTAGATCTGCGTGGTCGAGATGTCGGCATGGCCCAGCATCTTCTGCAGGGCCCGCAGGTCTGCTCCGTGGTCCAGCAGGTGGCTGGCGAAGGCGTGACGCAGCACGTGGGGGGAGACCTTGGCCGGGTCGATCTCCGCCCGGCGGGCCAGATCCTTCAGCAGCTGGGCGACCCGGTGGCGGGTGATGTGTCCCGCGGCGCTGCGCGAGGGGAAGAGCCAGGGCGAGACCGCCTTCACCGCCTTGGCGCCTTTCCCCCCCGGCGCTTTTCCCGAATTCGCGAGGAAGTGGTCGCGCGCGGCCAGGTAGTCCGAGAGGCTCTCGCGCGCCGCCGGACTGAGCGGCACCATGCGCTCCTTGCCGCCCTTGCCCTGAACGATCAGCAGACGCTGGTCGCGCTGGGCGGCGGCGAGGCGCAGGCCGACCAGCTCGGAGACCCGCAGGCCGGTGGCGTAGAGCAGCTCCACCAGGGCGGCGAGACGCAGCGCCTCGGGCCCCTCCCCCGCCTGCGCCTCGGCCAGCAGGGCGCCGACCTCCTCCTCGCTCAGGATCTTCGGCAGGGCGCGGCCTTGGCGCGGGCTGTCGACCTCGGCGCTGGGGTCGTCGCCGCGCAAATTCTCGCTCAGCAGGAAACGGTAGAACTGGCGCAGGGCCGAGAGCCGGCGCGCGGCGGTGCGCGGCGCCATGCCCGCCTGGGCGAGACGGCCCAGGAAGGCGCGGATGTCGTCGGCCGTGGCCGCCTCCAGGGCCCGCCGCTTGCCGAGAAACTCGGCAAAAGCCGCCAGGTCGCGGCGGTAGGCCTCCAGGGTGTTAGCCGCCGCGCCGCGCTCGGCGGCCAGCATTTCGAGGAAGGCGTCGATCAGCGCTTCGGCCTTGGAGCTCCTGGCGGGCCCGGAGGGCATGGAATCGGCCTAGAGCCGGGCGGCCAGCGCCGCCTCGATGGCCAGGGCGCGGGCCTCGTTGCCGAGGCCGACGGCGGCCAGCGCCGAGACGGCGTAGCCCAGCGCCAGGGGATGGCTGTCGGCCGGCGCCGCGACGCCCAGCGCCTCCACGGCCAGCAGCACGCTCTCGCCGCGCTTGCCTTCCGCGGCCGCGTCGCCCAACGCAAGCAGACTGGGCAGACGCTCCAGGGGCCGCGACGTCGCCGCCTCGTCGCGGGCAAGCTGGTTCCAGGTCAGCGGCTCCTTCTGCCCCAGCGCCCGGGACAGCATCAGCGCCAGCAGGCGCTGCTCGGCGGCGGCCGGGCTCTCCGCCGCGGCGCTTTCGGCGTTCAGGGGCCCGGCGCTCAGGGGCTCGGTCCCGCCGGCGAGCCGGCGCAGCGGCGTCAACTCGTCGTAGGCCGCTTGCGATTCCGGATGCTTCAGGCCGTCAATGCGCAGCACCGACATCCAACCGCCGGCACGCTCGAACTGGCCGATGCGGTACAGGGTGCGCGCCGCCAGGGGCGCGAACCACGCCAGCTCCGGGCTCGGCGCCAGTTCGCCGAGCAGCGGCGTCAGGGCGCGGGCCATGGCGTTGGCACGGCCGTCCGCCTCCGCTGAGAGCAACGCGGCGCGCAGGATCTCCGCCTTGGCCGCCGCCATGTTCTCGCGGTTGGCGGCCCGGTACAGCAGGGCGCGGCCGCGCACGGCATCGCCCTGGGCCGCCATTTTCTCGGCTTGCACCAGGGCGTCGGCCAGGTCGGCATCGGTGAACTCGAAGGCGGCGTAGGCCCCGGCCAGGCGCTCGCCCGGCAGGGCCCCGACCTCCGCCAGGCGCTCCACCGCCGCGGCGTGGACGGCGTGGTCGCCCCCGGTGAGCTGGGCGATGCCGTGCAGCTGCGCCGGAGTGGCGCTCGCCACGGTCTCGGGCGAGACCGCGCCGCCGGTCTTGCGCAGGATCGCCAGGTTGAGCGGGGTCAGACCGTCGGCCTCGACCGCGCCGGGCGTGCCGCTGATGAAGCCGTTGGCCAGGGTGAAGAAGGCGAGGTCGCTGTCCGGCGCCTGCTCGCGCAGCAGGTCCAGCCCGAGCAGCGCCTGGTCGCTCTGCTCGGCGAGAAACTGGCAGTAGACCTGGGCCTTGGCCCAAAAGAGGTCCTGCGGGTAGCGGGCCAGGCCCGAGGGCACCTCGCCGCAGGCCCGGCTCTCCTTGCCGGCCAGCAGCAGGCCGTCGACCTTGGCCCGGGCCAGCCAGGGGTCCTCGACCCGCTGCGGCACCAGGGCCAGCAGGCGGTTGAAGCCGGCCAGCGCCCCCAGGGCATAGAGCCGCTCGGCGCGCAGCCGCAGGAAGTCGCTTTCGCCGGCTTCGGTCTTCTGGACCGTGGCGAGAGCATCGGCCACGGTCGGGCCAGTGGGGGGCGCCGCCCCGCCGCCGGGCGGCGGCGCGCTGGTCAACAGCAGCCGAGCGGCCAGGCTGTGGAGGGTCGGCGAGGCGATGTCGGCGGGCAGCCCGGCCACGAGGGCCTCGATCAGCGGGCGCGCGCTGCCGGCCCAGACTCGCGGGCCCATGCCGCCGCTGCCCAGGTCCAGGATGCCCAGCGCCTCGGGGTCCAGCTCGCCCAGGCGGTCGATCTCGATGCCCTCGGCCCCCGCGCCTTCCACCTGGGGTGTCTCGGCGGCGCGCTCGGACGGCAGCGACGGCTGGTCACCCTCCGTGGCCGGCGGCGTATCCGGCGCCACGGTCGGCGGGAAGAGGGAGATCGGGGCCTCCTGCGCCACAGCGCCGGGGGCGGCGGCCCAGAGAGCGGCCCAGAGAGCGCTCGCGCAACACAGGGCGGCGGCGCGCGGAAGCTGGCGGCGCCCTCGGCTAGCGGGGGAAGCGTTCATCGGGCAGCACCTTCTCGACCGGCGCCGAGGGCGGCGGGATGTCCCAGGTCAGCAGAAAGAAGCCGCCGGAGACAATGAGACCGGCAAGAACGACAAGAGCAACAAGGGTGGTCTTTTTCATCAAATACGTCGCGTGCGGCTGAAGACTGCGTGAACAGGAATGGCAGCAGTGTCACGCTTTTCCGCGCCGGAGCCGGCCGCTGGTCGGGCAACACTGTCTACTTGTGCCGTCAAGATGGTTTTATGGTAAGGTCCGAATCTGGCGCGAATGCGGCAGTTTACCTAGGGTCTTTCAACGTTGCAACGATCAGCAGGCGAGTCTTGGTGGTTCATACAAGCGGAGAGGTGGCGGAAGCCGGGGACAGCCCCCTGGCCGTGCCACGCACCATTGCCCTGGTGGGGCTGATGGGCGCCGGCAAATCCTGCATCGGCCGCCTGCTCGCCGCCTCGCTGGACCTGCCCTTCGTGGATGCCGACAAGGAGATCGAGGCCGCCGCCGGCTGCTCCATCGAGGACATCTTCGCCGCCCACGGCGAGGAGGCCTTCCGCGACGGCGAGCGCCGGGTCATCGCCCGCCTGCTCGACGAACCGAAGATGGTGCTGGCCACCGGCGGTGGCGCCTTCCTGGACCCGGAGACCCGCCAGCTGATCCGCGAGCGCGCCACCTCCGTGTGGCTGCGCGCCGACGTCGATCTGCTGCTGCGCCGCACCTCCCGGCGCAACAACCGCCCGCTGTTGAAACGTGGCGACCCGCGCCAGATTCTCAACGACCTCATCGAGCAGCGCTACCCCGTCTACGCCGAGGCCGATGTCGTGGTCGATTCAGTCGACGGCCCGCCGGAAACGACCTTGGCGCGCGTCATAAAAGGACTGCGGCGCCACTTCGAGGAGAGCGGCGCGGCGGCACAGGGCGCGGCGCCCCGGAGCGCCTCGCAATGAGCCCGCACCAGTCCCTGCGCGTCGAGCTGGGCGAGCGCGGCTACGACATCCTGATCGGCACCACGGTGCTGGCCGAGGCCGGCAAGCTGATGCGCCCGGTGCTGAAGAGCGAGCGCGTGATCGTCGTGACCGACGCCAACGTGGCGGAGCTGCACCTGGCGCGCCTGCAGCGCGCCCTCGACGACGCCGGCCTGCAGCACGACAGCCTCGTCGTGCCGCCGGGCGACGGCTCCAAGAGCCTGGACCAGCTGGGCGCCCTGGTCGGACGCCTGCTCGAGATGAAGGTCGAGCGCTCGACCACCCTGGTGGCGCTGGGCGGCGGCGTGATCGGCGACCTCGCCGGCTTCGCCGCGGCGGTGACCCTGCGCGGCATCGACTTCGTGCAGATCCCCACCAGCCTGCTGGCCCAGGTCGACAGCTCCGTCGGCGGCAAGACCGGCATCAACGCGCCTCAGGGCAAGAACCTGATCGGCGCCTTCCACCAGCCGCGCCTGGTGCTGGCCGACACCTCGATCCTCACAACCCTGCCGCGCCGCGAGATGCTGGCGGGCTATGCCGAAGTGGTGAAGTACGGCCTGATCCGCGATGCCGGCTTCTTCCACTGGCTGGAGGCGCACGGCGCCGACCTGGTCCAGGGCGAGCGCGCCGAGCTGCAGCACGGCGTGCTGGAAAGCTGCCGCGCCAAGGCCGACGTCGTGGCCGCCGACGAGCGCGAGAGCGGCCAGCGCGCCCTGTTGAACCTCGGCCATACCTTCGGCCATGCCCTGGAGGCCGAGACCGGCTACGGCGACGAGCTGCTGCACGGCGAAGGCGTCGCCGTGGGCATGGTCATGGCCTTCGACCTCTCGGTGCAGCGCGGCCACTGCCCGCCGGAAGACGCCGACCGGGTGCGCCGCCACCTGGCCGCCGTCGGCCTGCCGACCGGCTTTGCCGACCTGGCGCCGCGCCACTGGGACGTGGAGCGCCTGATCACCCATATGTCGCGCGACAAGAAGGTGAGCGGCGGACGCATCACCTTCGTGCTTGTGCGCGGCATCGGCGAGGCCTATCTGGACAACACCGTCGAGCTCGACGAGGTCCGCGCCCTCTTGACCGCGGCCCTGAACGACGCCGACCAGCTCGCCCGGGAGAACGAAGCCCCCGGCGTGACGACCCGCGCCACCCTCGGCAGTTGAACGCGGAGAGCCCGGCCCATGAACGCCAGCGTTTTGGGGCCAGCGTTCGGGGCCGCCCGCAACACATGACGCCTCTGCAGCAACCTGAATAGATCGCCCATGGACATCGACCTCGCCATCACCTTCGGCGCCATCCTGGCGCTGCTGGTCTTCTCGGCGTTTTTCTCCGGCTCGGAGACGGCGCTGACCGCCGCTTCGCGCCCGCGCCTGCACAACCTCGCCCAGTCCGGCAACCGCCGCGCCAACGTGGTCAACGACCTCTGGCACGAGAAGGAGCACCTCATCGGCGCCATCCTGCTGGGCAACAACCTGGTCAACATCCTGGCCTCGGCGCTGGCGACCAGCGTGCTGATCACCCTGTTCGGCGACACCGGCGTGGTCTACGCGACCCTGGGCATGACCATCCTGGTGCTGGTCTTCGCCGAGGTACTGCCCAAGACCTACGCGCTGCAGAACGCCGACCGGGCGGCCCTGGCCGTCGCGCCGGTCATGCACGTGATCGTCGTGGTGCTGAAGCCCTTCTCGCTGGTCATCCAGATGATCGTCCGCGTGGCGCTGAAAGGGTTCGGCGTCGAGGTCCGCCACGCGCTGACCGCCGAGGCCTCCGAGGAACAGCTGCGCGGCGCCATCGACCTGCACCAGGGCGAAGGCGAGGAGGAACGTCACGAGCGAGAGATGCTGCGCTCGATCCTCGACCTCGGCGACGTCTGGGTGGAGGAGATCATGGTCCACCGCAAGGAGGTGGTGGCCATCGACGTCGACCTGCCCCCGGCGGAGATCGTCGAGGCGGTGCTGGCCAGCCCCTTCACGCGCATCCCTCTGTGGCAGGAGGACCCGGACAACATCGTCGCCGTGCTGCACGTCAAGGCGCTGCTGCGCGCCGTGCAGGCGGCCGGCACCGACCTGGACAAGCTGGACGTCAAGGCCATCGCCGCGGCGCCCTGGTTCATTCCCGAAACCACGGACCTGCTGTCGCAGCTCCAGGCCTTCCGCAGCCGCCACGAACACTTCGCCATCGTCGTCGACGAGTACGGCGAAATGCTGGGCATCGTCACCCTGGAAGACATTCTGGAGGAGATCGTCGGCGACATCTCCGACGAGCACGACGTGGACATCGAGGGCGTGCAGCTGCAGCGCGACGGTACCATGATCGTCGACGGCAAGGTCACCCTGCGCGACCTGAACCGCCGCTTCGAATGGCGCCTGCCCGACGAGGAGGCTTCCACCATCGCCGGCCTGATCCTGCACGAGGCCCGCTGCATCCCCGACGCCGGCCAGGTCTTCACCTTCCACGGCTTCAAGTTCGAGATCCTGGGGCGCAAGCGCAACCAGATCACCTCGGTGCGGATCAGCCCGACCGACGACGCGGCGGCCAAGGACGACGGCGGCAAGCAGGCGGCACAAGGCTGATCACGCCGGCGCCTGGTTCGCGCGCCGGTTGAGCCGATGCCCCTTTGGTGCCGCTTGACCCCGATTCCGATGCCCTGCACAATTGGTTGTATCAAGAGACCGGTAGAGTCTCCGTGCAAGCAATTGCACCCCGTATAGCGCCTTGCAACACAGGCTCAGGCCCTTGAATTCCCTGAGTCTTCCAAATTGGCCTTTGCGAGCGGGAGGAAACGACATGCACCGTAAGGTTGTGCCCGATATTGTCGATCAGCAGAAGATCGAGCTTTTGCCCAGCAGCACCCTGGTCCGCGCTGCCGCCCGCAACATGGCCGAGCGCCATATCGGCGCGGTGCTCGTCGGCAGCGGCGGACGGCTGGAAGGCATCTTCACCGAACGCGATCTGCTGATCCGGGTCGTGGCGCGCGGCCTCGATCCCGACGGCACGCCCTTGAGCGCGGTGATGACCGCGGATCCCGACACGGTCGGCCCCGACGACCTGGCCTCCCTGGCCCTGGAGCGCATGCGCACCTCCGGCTACCGCCACGTCCCGGTGGTCGAGGACGGCGAGGTGGTCGGCATCGTCTCGCTGCGCGACCTCTACGCCGCGGCCAAGCGCGAACTGGAAGAAGACCTGCAGCAGCGCGAGGCCTTCATCTTCGACACCGGCTACGGCACCGGCTGACCCCCAAGCTGAACGGCTGACTTGCCCGGGTTCGCTTGACGCCCCTTGCTTGACGGGGGGGCCCGGCGACCTATAGTCGCGGGTTCCCTGTCCAGAACCACGTGGTACCCGGTCATGCCCCTCTCGCCCCCCGCCGAGCGCAGCTGTCTGCATAATCGAAAGTACGATTTCCAGGGCTATCAGCGCGCCGACGGCCTGTGGGACATCGAAGGGCGCATCGTCGACACCAAGACCTATCCCTTCAGCAACCGGGACCGCGGCGAAATCCCGGCGGGCGAGGCGCTGCACGACATGTCGATCCGCCTGACCATCGACGAAGACTTCAAGGTCCACGACATCGAGGCGGTGACCGACTTCAGTCCCTTCCGCCTCTGCCCCAACATCACCCCGAACTTCAAGCGCATGATCGGCAGCGAGATCAAGGCCGGCTGGACCCAGCAGGTGCGCCGCCAGCTGGGCGGCGTCGAAGGCTGTACCCATCTGGTCGAGTTGTTGATCGCCATGGCCACGGTCGCCTTCCAGACCCTCTATCCGGTGCGCGCCGCCAAGGCCGCCAAGCGGCCGCCCGGTCAGCGGCCGGGCCTGCTGGAGACCTGCCACGCCTTCGCCACCGACAGCCCCATCGTCAAGCGCGACTGGCCGGAGTTCTACACCGGCGAAGACTAGGCGCTAGCGGAGCCAGGCCCCCTAAAGCCAAGCCAGGGGATTGAGCCCAATGACGGGCTCGTGCAGGTGCAGCAGCGCGGCGTAGAGCAGGACCCCGGCCAGCAGGTCGATCAGAGCAAAGAGCCGCACCACCCGCCGCAGCCGCGCGCCCGGGCCGCCGGCCGTCTGGGCCGTCGCCGCCGCATAGTCCGCTTCTGAAAGCCGCGCCCGCGCGCGCCGCTCCATGCGCTTCATGCCGGCCAGGCTGAAGGCCGCCAGGCTGGCGAAGAGGATGAAGCTCACCAGATCGCCGTTGGCCACCAGGTGGCTGGCGGCCCAGAGGAAGAAGGCCCAGAGCACCGGATGGCGGACCTGGGCCACCAGGCCGGCGCGGCGCGGATCGGCCAGGCCACCCCGGAAGGAGACCGACAGCGGGCTCGGCTGCCAGAGCGCCCCGGCGAGCAGGATGCAGGCGGGCAGCATGGCGATCAGCGGCACCAGGGCCGTCCCCCGGCTGGGCGCCCAGAGCTCGACGTAGGGCGCGCCCAGGGCCGCGGCGATCACCCAGGCGATGCTTGCCAGCGAGACCAGCGAATAGAGCGCCAGGTAGGCCGGCCGGCCCATTTTGTCGATCAGCAGGGCGCGCAGGCCCGTGGCCGCCGGCAGCACATGGGCGGCCAGGAAGACGGCGATGGCGGCAAAGAACTCGATCATGCTGCTGGATAGCGCCCCCGCGCCGACACCTCAACCTCCGCTTTTCCCCTGGGCGGCCGACGGCCCCCGCCTTTCGGCGCGCACGCGATCCGGGTATGCTGGCCGGCGAATTCACCCAGCGACAGACCAACAGGATCTTACCGGACTATGCCTTCTCTTATGACCAAGGGGGCCGTCGCACTTGCCCTGTGCATGCTGATCGCCGCCCCCGCCGCGGCGCAGGCCGCCTGCCCCACGCAAGCCACCGTCGCCAAGGGCTTCCTCCTGCGCGGCAGCACCGCCGAAACCGAGGTGCGGCACCTGGACGACCACTTCGTGCAGGCCCGCACCCGCTACCCGGACGGCGTGGTGCAGACCGACCTCTACTACGACGGCCTGCTGGCGGTCAGCCGCTTTTCCCAGCGCGGCGCCAACATGATGCTGGGCGCCGACCTGGAGGCCTGGGAACTGGAGCTGAAGAAGGGCGCCAGCGCCAGCCTGACCTACATCCCGGTGGCCGACTCAAAACCCTTCCCGAAGACGACCCTGGAACTGGAGGTCAAAGGCAGCGAGACCCTGAAGCTCGGCGACTGCAGCTTCGAGGTGCTGGTGATTTCGCAGACCCGGCGCAGCGGCCAGCGCGCGCGGGAGTACGACCAGCTGTTTTCGCCGCTGCTGCGCTTCGTCATTGCCCGGCGCTACCCGGACGGCGAAACCCGCGCCTACCTCGGCGCCTCCTCGATGTAAGGGGGTCCATGTAAGGGAACGATGCGGGCAGCGCGAAAACGCGAGGGGGCTAAGCGTCTTCTTCGGGGGTCAGGGTCTTGAGCTGCAGGGCGTGAACGCCGGCGGCCAGTTCCTCGGCCAAGATCTCGTAGACCCGGCGCTGGCGCGCGACGCGGTTCTGGCCGGTAAAGGCCTCGGAGACCACTTCGACGCTGAAATGGGTTTCGCCGCCCTCGCGGTAGCCGGCATGGCCCTTGTGCTTTTCCGAATCATCAACGATCTTAAGGCGTTGCGGCGCGAGGGCCTGCGTCAGTTTGTGTTCGATGGTCTCCGCGACTGCCACGGCTCTGCTCCTTCACCGACGATCCGCTGCGCCTGACCGGCGCGCTCAGAAAGTGGGTCGCCCGCCCCGGTCTGTCAACGTCCGCCTGATCGGGGCCGTCCGACAACGCCCAATGCCCGACTGCCGCCGGGGCAGGCCACCAGGAATCGCCTTCGTGTCAACCAAGACCACCCCCTCCGCCGCCCTCAGCCCCGCCGCCGCGCGGCTGCTGCTGGTTTGTGTGGTGGTCCTCTGGGGCGCCAACTGGCCGGTCATGAAGGTCGGCCTGCAGTCCATGCCGCCGGTCTGGTTCGCCGCCGCGCGCATGACCCTGGGCGCGCTCAGCCTCTTCGCCATGCTGGCCGTCCTCGGCCGCCTGAAGCTGCCGACGCGCCGCGACCTGCCGGTGGTCTTCACCGTCGGCGGCCTGCAGATGGCGGTCTTCCTGGTGCTGATAAACAGCGGACTGCAGTACGTCGGGGCCGGGCGCTCCGCGATCCTCGCCTACACCACGCCGCTGTGGGTGACGCCCGGGGCGATGCTGCTGCTGGGCGAGGGCATGAACCGGCGCAAGCTGCTGGGCTTGGTGCTGGGCCTCTGCGGCGTGGCCGCCCTGTTCAATCCCCTGGGCTTCGACTGGACCAGCCGCGACGCCCTGGTCGGCAACGCCCTGTTGCTGGCCGCCGCCCTGGTCGGCTCGATCCCCATCCTCCACGTGCGCGCCCACAAATGGGACTCCTCGCCCCTGCAGCTCGCCCCCTGGCAGATGGTCCTGGCGGCCGTCCCCCTGGCGGTGCTCTCGTGGTCTACCGAGGATTGGTCGGCGATCCGCTGGTCCGACGAACTGGGGGTGATCCTGGCCTACAACGGCCCCCTGGCCACCGCCTTCTGCTTCTGGGCCACGGTCAGCGTCACCCGGGCCCTGCCGGCGGTGACCTCCTCGCTCAGCCTGCTGGCGGTGCCGGTGGCCGGGGTGCTGGCCTCGGCGGTCTTTCTGGATGAGCCGCTGACCCCCACCCTGATCGGCGGCCTGGCGCTGATCCTGGGCGGCACGGTGCTGGTGAACCTGGCCGACTTGCGCCGCGAGCGCGCCGCCCGGGCCCAAGGGGCGGAGAAGGCCCCCGAAAACACCGGTACAATGATCGACTAACAGCCCGGAATAGCGCAGTTTTGAGCCGTCGCTCCCTTGCGCTGGTCCCGCGCCATCCCACATAATCTGCGGATGTCCGGTTCCCCCCAGAAGCCTCACGGCAATCCCTTCCATGAAGGCCCCTACCGCACCGGCGACGCCGGCTCGGACGCGGGCCTGCGCCGCTGCGAGCGACCGGGCTGCGCGGCCGAGGGGCTGCACCGGGCGCCGCGCTCACGCGACGACCTCACCAGCTACTACTGGTTCTGCCTGGAGCACGTGCGCGAGTACAACCTGGCCTGGGACTATTTCAAGGACCTGGACGAGGACGATATCGAGCGAATTCGCCGCGGCGACGCGGTGTGGCAGCGCCCGACCTGGCCCCTCAACGGCGGCCTCGGCGGACGCAAGACTGGTCCGCACAGCAGACCCCTCCACGACGGTTTCGGCTTCTTCACCGAGGAAGCGGCGGACCAGGAACAGCACAAGGGCCGCTTTCCGCCCGCTTCCCGCCAGGCCAAGGCGCTGCGCACCCTGGAACTGGCCCCCAACGCCACCCTGGCCGAGGTCAAAGCGCGCTATAAGTCCCTGGTGAAGGAGCTGCATCCGGACATCACCGGGGGCGACGGCCTCTCGGAAGAGCGGCTGAAAATCATCAATCTGGCGTATTCGGACTTGAAGGCGGCCTTCGACTGATGTTCAACAGCCTTTGAGCCCTGATTAACTCCTTAAATTCAAACGACGGAATTCCTACTTCATGGCGACAGCAGACCCCATGGCCAGCGACGGCGAGATGCCGACCAGCGGCCCCGATATCGAAGTTTCGGTGCGCCAGACCTTCGGCATCGACTGCGACATGCAGGTGCCGGCGTTCAGCCAGGCCAACGACTACGTGCCGGCGGTGGACGAGACCTACCGCTTCGACCACGACACCACCCTCGCCATCCTGGCCGGCTTTGCCCATAACCGCCGCGTGATGATTCAGGGCTACCACGGCACCGGCAAGTCGACCCACATCGAGCAGGTCTCCGCGCGCCTCAACTGGCCCTGCATCCGCATCAACCTGGACAGCCACATCAGCCGTATCGACCTGGTGGGCAAGGACGCCATCGTGCTGAAGGACGGCAAGCAGATCACCGAGTTCCGCGAAGGTCTGCTGCCCTGGGCGCTGCAGCGCCCGACGGCGCTGGTCTTCGACGAGTACGACGCCGGCCGCCCGGACGTGATGTTCGTCATCCAGCGGGTGCTGGAAGTCGACGGCAAGCTGACCCTGCTGGATCAGAACCGCGTCATCCGCCCGCACCCGGCCTTCCGTCTCTTCTCCACCACCAACACCATCGGGCTGGGCGACACCACGGGGCTCTACCACGGCACCCAGCAGATCAACCAGGCGCAGATGGACCGCTGGAACATCGTCGCCACGCTGAACTACCTGGAGCACGACGCGGAGGTCGAGATCGTCCTCGCCAAGTCGCCGGAGTACGACAGCGCCGAGGGCCGCGAAAGGGTCTCCGCCATGGTGGCGCTGGCCGACCTGACGCGCAGCGGTTTCATCAACGGCGACATCTCCACGGTGATGAGCCCGCGCACGGTGATGACCTGGGCCGAGAACGCCACCATCTTCGGCGACGTCGGCTTCGCCTTTCGGGTCACCTTCCTCAACAAGTGCGACGAGATCGAGCGCCCCATCGTGGCGGAGTACTACCAGCGCTGCTTCGGCAGCGAGCTGCCCGAGTCCGGCGTCAAGGCGCACATCACCTGAGAGCATCCTGGACCAGAGACGCTTCTAGATGAGCCAGCCCGAGAACCCGCTCGACGTCTTCCGGCGGACCACCGCCGCGACGGTGCGCGCGATCGCAGAGCGTGACGACATCAACGTCACCTACGCGCCGCGCGGCCAGGGGCTGGTCGGCAAGGAAGTGAAGGTGACGCTGCCGGCGCGCAACCTGCCGCTGGAGGACGCGGCGCTGGTGCGCGGCGAGGCCGATGCCGCGGCGCTGCGCCTGCGCCACCACGACGGCGGCCTGCATGCCCATGCGCGCCCGCGCTCCCAGGAGGCGCGGGAGATCTTCGACGCCGTCGAGCAGGCGCGCTGCGAGGCGCTGGGCATGCGACGCATGGCCGGCGTGGCGCAGAACCTGGACGCCGCCCTGGAGGAGCAGTACCGGGTGCGCGGCCTGAACCGCGCCCAGAACCGCGAGGACGTGCCCCTGTCGGAGGCCCTGCGCCTGCTGGCCCGCGAAGCCATGACCGGCACGCCGTCGCCGGCCGGCGCCAAGGGCGTCATCGACCTCTGGCGCCCCCTGCTGGGACAGGAGATCCTGCAGGACCTCAAGGAACTGGGGAAGCGCGCCGAGGATCAGGCGCTCTTCGCCGAGACGGTGCGCGACATGCTGCAACACCTGGACATCGACGTCGGCCTGGAAGACGAGCTGGATCAGGACGACGACGAGCAGGAGCAGCAGAAGGACGATTCCGAGGAAGACAGCAGCGGCACCCAGACCGACGGCGACGAGAGCGCCGAGTCGCCGACCTCCATGGAAGGCGAGGACAGCGACGGCGACGAGTCGGAGGCCGCCGAGCCGCAGGCCGCCGAGGCCGACAGCGAGATGATGGAAGGCGAGGGCGAGGAAGACCCGGGCCGCCCGGGCCAGCTGCCCGAGCTGTTCGGCCACAATGCCCGCGACAACGAGCCCTATCACGCCTTCACCACGGAATTCGACGAGACCATCGAAGCCGAAGAGCTTTGTGACCCCGACGAGCTGACGCGCCTGCGCCAGCTGCTCGACCAGCAGCTCGCCCATCTGCAGGGCGTCATCGCGCGCCTGGCCAACCGACTGCAGCGCCGCCTGCTGGCCATGCAGACCCGCGCCTGGGACTTCAACCTGGACGAAGGCATGCTGGACACCGCGCGCCTCGCCCGCGTCATCGTCAATCCCATGCATTCGCTGACCTACAAGCAGGAGCGCGACACAGAGTTCCGCGACACCGTGGTGTCGCTGCTGATCGACAACTCGGGCTCCATGCGCGGCCGGCCGATCACCGTGGCGGCGATGAGCGCCGACATCCTGGCGCGCACGCTGGAGCGCTGCGGCGTGAAGGTGGAGATCCTGGGCTTCACCACGCGCATGTGGAAGGGCGGCCAGGCGCGCGAGCGCTGGATCGGCGCCGGCAAGCCGCCCAACCCGGGCCGCCTCAACGACCTGCGCCACATCATCTACAAGGCCGCCGACGCGCCCTGGCGGCGGGCGCGCAAGAACCTGGGCCTCATGCTGCGCGAGGGCATTCTGAAGGAGAACATCGACGGCGAGGCTCTCTTGTGGGCGCACAACCGCCTGATCGGCCGCCCCGAGCAGCGCCGCATCCTTATGGTGATCTCCGACGGCGCGCCGGTCGACGACTCGACCCTCTCGGTCAATCCGGGCAACTACCTGGAGCGCCACCTGCGCGACGTCATCGCCTACATCGAGAACCGCTCACCGGTGGAACTGCTGGCCATCGGCATCGGCCACGACGTGACCCGCTACTACCGCCGCGCCGTCACCATCGTCGACGCCGAGCAGCTGGGCGGCACGGTGATGGAGAAGCTGGCCGAGCTCTTCGAGGAAGAAAGCGCCGCCGCCATGGCGGCCCCCCGCGCCCGCCGCGGCGCGCGCGTTCACTGACCTTGCGGACGGCGCACCTCACCGCCCTTCTCCTCTGCCTGCTGTTCCTCTCCGCGCCCGCCGCGGCCCAGACGCCGCTTGAACTGCGCACGACGCCGCTGCGGCTCAACGCCGAGGACAAGACCGAACTCACCGCCGGCGACCTGCGCTGGCGCGGCGGCCTGCTGCTCAGCGCCGGGGATCCGCGCTTCGGCGGCTTCTCCGACCTGGTGATCTCGCCCGACGGCAGGCGCATCACCGCCGTCACCGATGCCGGGCGCTGGCTCACCGCGCGACTCGCCTACGACAAGGCCGGCAACCTCGCCGGCATCGCCGAGGGCCAGTGGGGGGCCCTGCGCGACACCAGGGGCCTGCTGCTGAGCGGCAAGGCCGAGCAGGACGCCGAGGCCCTGACCCGGCTGGCCGACGGCAGCCTGCTGGTCGCCTACGAGCGCCACCACCGCCTGCGGCGCTTTCCCGGCGGCGACCTCACAAAACCGCCGGCGGAGATCACCGCGCCCGCGAGCCTCGCGGCGGCCGAGGACAACGGCGGCATCGAGGCCCTGGTGGCGCTGGCCGGCGACCGCCTGCTCGCCTTCACGGAAGGCCAGAGGATCGGCACCGGCTACGCGGTCTATCTGCGCGACGGCGCCGGCCTGTGGCAGGGCCTGGCCCTGAAGCCCAAGGGCCTCTTCTACCCGACCGGCGCGGCGCAGCTTCCCTCCGGCGACGTCATCCTGCTGGAGCGGCGCTTCACCCTGCTGGGCGGCCTCAGCGCCCGCTTAAGACGCATTCCCCTCGCCGCGATCCAACCGGGCGCCCTGCTGGACGGCCTCGAGATCGCCGAGTTGCGCCCGCCGCTCACCCTCGACAACTTCGAGGGCGTGGCCGTCCACCAACTCAGCGACGGCACGACGCGGATCACGCTCATCTCCGACGACAACTTCAGCCCCCTGCAGCGCAGCCTCCTCGTGCAGTTCGATCTGCTGAAGGGCGGTTGAGAGTCTCCGCCGTCGACAACTTGCCGGAGATCACCTCGGCGCAGAATTGGTAGCAGACAAAGTTCGCGTTCCCACCACGCCGCGATTTCGCCTAAGCTATCCGCCTAGACAAAGCAGAGGGGGAAGCCGCATGCCGTCACCGCAAGCCAAGGACCAGCCCTACACCTTGGAAACCTACGTCGAGGATTTGCGGCGCATCACCGCCGAGACCGACGACGAGGACGAGATCATCCGCCGCGTCGGCCCGCTGGCCCAGCGCCTTGCCGTCAACAAGAGCTGGCTGCAGGACAAGCACTACGTGACCAACGCCGAACAGGGCTTCAACGCCATCCTATTGCACGAGGAACCGGACCATTCCCTGGCGGTCTTCGTCGCAAACTGGCTGCCCGGCCGCGGCGCGCCGCCGCACGACCACGGCACCTGGGCGGTGGTGGCCGGCATCGAGGGCGTGGAACGCAACACGCGCTACGCCCGTGTCGACGACCGCAGCCGACCCGACTACGCCGAGCTGGAAGTGAAGAACGAGATCGACGCCGACGAGGGCGAGCTGATCTGCATGAAAACCGGCGGCATCCACTCGGTACGCAACGAGACGGACAAGGTCACCCTGTCATTGCACACCTACGGCCGGCATGTGAACCACACCGTGCGCTCTCAGTACAATCTGGAGACCGGCGAGAAGAAGGACTTCAAGGTCCACGTCGACTGAGGGGCAGTAAGTCGCCGAAAGCGCGAAGCGAGCCAAGCCGGCGGCAGGGTGTCGCAGGAGAATCGAAAGCCGATACGAACAGGCCACGTCCGCTTGCCGGCCCCACTTCGAGTTCAAGGCCTGAGCAAATCGTGGCTGGGATCAAAGGGAATCAGCGGGGACCGAAGAGATGCCGATCTTTCTGGACCGTCACGACGTGGGCGAGGCGTCCGCGGAAGACATCGCCGAGCTGCACATCCGGGATCTGGAAATTCAGGACAAATACGGTGTGAGGTTCCTGACCTATTGGTACGATTCCGAACGCCGGACGACCTTCTGTCTCGTGGATGCGCCGGACAAAGCCATGGCCGACCGGGTCCATGCGGAGGCCCATGGACACGTCGCCAACGAAATGATCGCCGTGGAGCTCTCGGCCGTCGAAGCCTTTCTCGGCCGCATCCAGGATCCGCCCGCTGCCAAGGCGGCGCCGCTCGACGATTCGGCCTTCCGCGCCATCATGTTCACGGACATGGTCGGTTCGACGGAAATGACGGAACAGCTCGGCGATACGATGGCGTTGGAGCTGCTGAGGGCGCACGATGCGATCATTCGGCGGTCCCTGGAACAGCATGGCGGTTCCGAGGTGAAGCATCTCGGGGACGGCATCATGGCGTCGTTCAACGATGTGCCGGCTTCGGTCGCCTGTGCCATGAGGATTCAGGAAGAGCTCGGGTCGTACAACGAGAGCAGCAAGACGCCGATCCACGTGAGGATCGGCATACACGCCGGCGACCCCGTCGAAGAGAGCAATGACCTCTTCGGTTCGGCGGTGCAGATGGCGGCGCGAATTTGTGGTCTCGCCCAGGCCAACACCGTCCTCGTATCCCACGAGGTCCGGAATGCCTGCAACGGCGGCGTCCTGGGCTTTGAATCCCTGGGCGCCCAGACACTCAAAGGTTTTTCAGAACCGGTTCAGCTCTATACCCCGGCCCGTTGAGAGGGCAAGGAACACCTCTTCCCTGGCTTTCCAGAAAAGCAAAAGGCCCGCTGGGAGCGGGCCTTTCGGAAACTCTATGAACCCCTTAAAGAGGCGAGTTGAAGCTCAGGCGGCGGCGCCCTGCTTCTCGGCGGCCTTCTTGATGCGGCGCTTCAGCTCGCGGGCCTTCTGGCCGAGCTTCTCCGAGGAGGTCGACAGCAGGTAGGCGTCGATGCCGCCGCGCTTCTCCACGGTACGGATGGCGCGGGTCGAGAGGCGCAGCTGCACGGTGGTGCCCAGCACGTCGCTCATCAGGCTGACGTCCTGCAGGTTCGGCAGGAAGCGCCGGCGGGTGCGGTTGTTGGCGTGGCTCACGTTGTTGCCGGTCTGAACGCCCTTGCCGGTGAAGTCGCAACGTCGTGCCATGATCGCAAATCCCAGGTCTGTGGCCCGCGCCCCGGTATCCCTAGGGGCTGGCAGGCATCCATTGAAAAAGGTTACCGGGCGGCTGCGCCACCCGGTGCGGGCTGGTTTCTAAGGCAGCAGCGGGGCCCCGTCAAGCCGATTCCCGAGCATCTGGCCGCTTGCGCCACCCCCTCACCCTCCCGCTGCGCGGGCCCCTCCCTCTCCCACAAGGGGAGAGGGAATTTTCCTCGCCACGCCAATAATTTACCCCTCTCCCCTGGTGGGAGAGGGCTGCGCAGGCTTGGCGAGGCACAAAGCCGAGCCTAGCCGAAGCTGGGTGAGGCGGAATGACTGAAATTACCCGCGAATCCAGTTAATCCCCGATGAACAGCCCCACCAGGCGGCGGGCGGCGGCCGTCGGGGTGGTCTTGCCGGCCCGGACCTCGCGCTCCAGGCCCTGGAGCTCGCGAGCCACCTCCGGCTGGGCCTTGAAGCGGCGCATGAGGCCGTCGGAGATCTCGGCCCACATCCAGGCGCCGGCCTGGGCGGCGCGCTTGGCGGCGCGGGCGCCGCTGGCCTCCATGATCTCCCGGTGCTTCTGGACGGTCTCCCAGACCGCGTCGATGCCCTCGTCCAGCAGGGCCGAGCATTTCAGCACCGGCGGGCGCCAGTCCGGGTTGGGCGCGCGCAGGAGGCCCAGGGCGCCGTAGTATTCCGCCACCGCCCGGTCGGCCGCCGGGACCAGGTCGCCGTCGGCCTTGTTGACGATGACCGCGTCGGCCAGCTCGACGATGCCCTTCTTGATGCCCTGCAGCTCGTCGCCGCCGCCGGGCAGCAGCATCAAGAGGAAGATGTCGACCATCTCCGCCACCGCCGTCTCCGACTGGCCGACGCCGACGGTCTCGACGATCACCACGTCGAAGCCCGCGGCCTCGCAGACCAGCATGGCCTCGCGGGTGCGCCGGGCGACGCCGCCCAGGGTGCCGCCGGTGGGCGAGGGGCGGATGAAGGCCCGGGGATGGCGCGACAGCTCCTCCATGCGGGTCTTGTCGCCCAGGATCGAGCCGCCGGAGACCTTGGAGGAAGGGTCGACCGCCAGCACCGCCACCTGGTGGCCTTGCTCGACCAGGTGCAGGCCGAAACGCTCGATGAAGGTGGACTTGCCGACGCCGGGCACGCCCGAGATGCCGATGCGCACCGACTTGCCGCTGGCCGGCAGCAGCGCCTCCAGCAGGCTCTCGGCCTCCTCGCTGTGCTCGGGCTTGGTCGATTCTATGAGGGTGATGGCGCGGGCCAGCGCGCGGCGGTCGCCCGCCACGACCTTGCCGGCCAGCCCGGCCTGATCCTCTGCCCCCGGTTTCGTCATGCCCCGCTTATGGGCCGAAGGGGCAGCGAAATGCAAGTCTCTCGCGTCGTGAGCCGAGATGCGGAGAGGCTGTCACCCCCACCCTAACCCTCCCCCATCCAAGGGGGAGGGGATTCAAAGTAGGCAGCCGCACCAAACAGCCCCTTCCCCCTTGATGGGGGAAGGATGGGTAGGGGGTGAGTTTGGTTGTTTATCTAACCCTCTGCCCCCGGCCCCAGCGGCTGGCCGTAGCTGAACTCGACGAAGTTGCCGTCGGGGTCCTTGAGGCCGCAGTAGTAGCCGACGGGATAAGGCTCCTGCCGGGGCGCCCAGGCGAGGCAGCCGGCGGCCTCGGCGCGCGCGGCGATGGCGTCGACGGCCTCCTTGCTCTCCAAAGCGAAGCCCAGGTGGCTGAAGTCGCCTTCGGCCTGGTCGCGGCCCGGCCCGCCGGGCAGCATGACGATGATGAAGTCCTTCTCCCTGCCCGGTTCGGCCAGCCAGACCACGCGCACACCGCCATCGTTTCGTTCATGCACCACGTTCATGCCGCAGTAGTCCCGGTAGAAGGCCAGGCAGGCCGCCAGGTCGCGCACGTGCAGCGCCAGGTGGGTGAAAGCCGGCGTTGTGACACTGGATGTCATGGGCAAAGGCTAACGCCTCAGGCCGCGTGCAACAATGCGCGCCACTTCCCGGGCGTGGTGCCGAAGGCCGCGCGGAACTGCCGCGTCATGTGCGCCTGGTCGGCAAAGCCGGCGCTCGCAGCCGCGGCTGCCAGGGAGCGGCCCTCGGCGATGGCGCCTTTGGCGAGGTCGAGGCGGCGCAGGGTGACGAAGCGGCTGGGCGAGACGCCGTAGGCCTTGCGGAACTGCCGGGCCAGGGTAAAGCGGTCCAGGCCATGCTCGCGCTCCAGCACCGCCAGGGAGATGCCTTCGGCGCAGGTCGCCGCCAGGTGATCCTTCACGCGGGCCATGCGCGGGTGCCGCACCGCCGGCCGCAGGGGCGCCCCCGACGCCCGCGCCAGCGCCCCGGCCAGGAGGGTGACGCGGTCGTTCTCGGCAAGCGCCTCACGCGGGTCGTCAGGATGCGGGAAGAGCGCGGGAACGACCGCCCGCAGCGCCCGGTCGCGGGCCAGCGGATCGGGCACGAAGGGCAGCGCGGCCCCGCCGAGCGCTTCGCCGATCAGCTCCGGGGCGACGTAGACGATCCTGTAGCCGAAGCCGCCCTCCCTGCCCGGCCGGCCGTCGTGCAGCTCGTCGGGATGCAGCACGAAGACGTCGCCGGGGCAAGAGGCCCGCGCCGCACCGCGATAGGTGAAGGCCTGCACGCCATGGGTGGTGACGCCGACGGCGTAGGTGTCGTGGCGGTGCGGCGAGAACTGCAGGTCCACCAGGGCCGCCTCGGCCCAGTCGAAACCGGGCGCCGCCGCACGGTAGCGCAGCCATTCCAACTGCTGTCTCGCTGTCATCCTGCACAAACCTTCAAGATCGGGGTCAGGATCGGGCCTAAGTCTAACCCATGACGACCGCCGGCGCCTCTCTGATCACCAACCTCGGCCTGCTGTGGCTGGCCGCCCTGCCGCTGATGGGCAGCCCGGGACCGGCCACCCTGGGCTCCGCCGCCATGGGCGCGGCCTTCGGCGCCAGGCGCGGCCTGCCCTATGTTTTCGGCATCATCGCCGGCACGGCGACCGTGCTCTGCCTCATGGCCAGCGGCGTCACAGCGGTGGTCCTGACCGTTCCGGCCCTGAGCTCGGCGATCACCCTCGCCGCGGCCGCCTACATCCTCTATCTCGCCTGGCGCATCGCCACGGCGCCGCCGCTGTCCAAGGCGGGCACGGCGGCCAAGGCGCCGGCCTTTCCCGGCGGCTATTTCCTGGCGGTCGCCAACCCCAAGGCCTTCGCCGTGCTCGGCGCGATCTATGCCGGCAACACCGTCGTGCCCGGCGACCTCGCCCTCGACGCGGCGGCGAAGATCGCGGCCCTGACCCTGGTCATCGTGGTCGTGAATCTCATCTGGCTGGTTTTCGGCTCGATGATCGCCGCCCTGCTGCACGACCCGGTGAAGGCGCGCATCACCAACATCGCCTTCGCCGTGCTGCTGGTCGCCTCGGTGGGACTGGCGCTGATCTGATCTCAAATCATTGAGCCCGGGCTTGACCCCAGCATCTATTGGGCAACAATCCCCCGGCGAGGGGGGCGAGCACGCATGACAGCTTTTTGGATCACCTTGAGCGAGGACCAGTTCGAGTCGGACGGCGAGAAGATCGCCCTGGGATCGATCAAGCTCGGGAATTTTCAGGAAGACTTCCATGCGTCCCTGTCCCATTGGGACCAGGAGAGATATCGGTCCCAATGGAAGGAGGCGCTGGAACGCCTGGTCAAGGGTGAAGACAAATCAGCCCTTGTCACATCCATGTACGATCCCGACAAAGCCAACTTCATCACCTGGTGGCCGCTGTATCGAGACGGCGACTGCGTGCTGGTTCAAAATCAGCTTCTGTTCCTGGCGGAACTGGCAAAGCCCTTTAGCGAAGCACAGCCTTACAAATCCGTGCCGCGACGGGAAACGACTACAGAAGATGGCGAGGCCATTTCCGAGTGGACCATCGACCTGTCTGATATCGAGGAATTCCTCGCCGCACACTACGGCTCAATGCGATAACGCGGCTACTCCGCCGCGCCGCCGGCAGCGGCAACGGCGGGCCTGGGCTCTTCTTCCACCGCGGCCTGCTGGCGCGCCCACATCTGGGCGTAGACGCCACCGCGCGTCAGCAGCGCCTCGTGGCGGCCGCGCTCGACGATGCGGCCGGCCTCCAGCACCAGGATCTCGTCGGCCTCCACCACGGTGGAGAGGCGGTGGGCGATGACCAGCGTCGTGCGGTCGCGCGAGACCTGCTTCAGGGACTTCTGGATCTCGCGCTCGGTCTTGGTGTCGAGGGCCGAGGTCGCCTCGTCGAACAGCAGGATCTTCGGGCCCTTGAGGATGGTCCGCGCGATGGCGACACGCTGCTTCTCACCGCCGGAAAGCTTCAGGCCGCGCTCGCCCACCATGGTGTCGTAGCCGTCGGGCAGGCCCGCCACGAAGCCGTCGATCTGCGCCAGGCGCGCGGCCTCGCGCATTTCCTCTTCGCTGGCCGAGGGGCGGCCGTAGCGGATGTTGTAGCCGACGGTGTCGTTGAACAGCACCGTGTCCTGCGGGACGATGCCGATGGCCGCGCGCAGGGAGGACTGAGTCACCTCGCGCAGATCCTGACCGTCGATCTTCACCGCGCCGTCCAGCACGTCATAGAAGCGGAAGAGAATGCGCGAAATGGTCGACTTGCCGGCGCCCGAGGGCCCGACGATGGCGACCGTGTTGCCGGCCTTCACCGTGAAGCTGACGTCCTTCAGGATCGGCCGGCGCGGGTCGTAGCCGAAGGAGACGTTTTCGAAGACCACCTCGCCCTTCTTGAGGTCGAGGTCCGATGCCGCGTCCCTGTCGCGCACCTCGGCATCGGAGTGCAGCAGCTTGAACATGGTCTCCAGGTCGATCAGCGACTGCTTGATCTCGCGGTAGACCGTGCCGAGGAAGTTCAGCGGCATGGCGAGCTGCAGCAGGTAGGCGTTGACCATGACGAAGTCGCCGACGGTCATGGTCCCGGCCACCACGCCCTGGGCGGCCAGCACCATCAGCAGGGTGATGCCGACGGCGATGATCAGCGACTGCCCGGTGTTCAGCACCGAGAGGCTGGAGCGGCTGCGCACCGCCGCGCTCTCGTAGCTGGCCAGCGCGCCGTCGAAGCGCCGCGCCTCATGGTCCTCGTTGCCGAAGTACTTCACCGTCTCGAAGTTCAGGAGGCTGTCGATGGCCTTGGTGCTGGCGTCGTTGTCCGCGTCGTTCATCTGCTTGCGGATCTCGATGCGCCACTCGGTCACCTTGAAGGTGAAGACCACGTAGCCGGCGATGGTCGCGAAGGGGATGAGGGCGAAGCGCCAGTCGAACATGACCCACAAGATGCCGCAGGCGAGGCTCACCTCGATCAATGTCGGGATCACCGAGATGGCGGTGAAGTGCAGCAGGAACTCGATGCCCTTGGTGCCGCGGTCGATGGCGCGGCTGAGGCCGCCGGTCTGGCGCTCCAGGTGGAAGCGCAGCGAGAGCGCGTGGAGGTGGCGGAAGGTGGCCAGCGCCACCCGGCGCACCGCGTTCTGGGAGACGCGGGAGAAAAGGGTATCGCGCAGTTCGCCGAAACCGAGCGCCGCGACCCGCACCGCGCCGTAGGCCAGCAGCAGGCCCAGCGGCAGCACCAGGGCGAGGCCCGCGGCGTCCGCCCCGGCCGCTCCCGGCGTCAGGGCGTCGACCGCCGCCTTCAGCACCAGGGGCACGGTGACGATGGCCAGCTTGGCGCAGACCAGCAGCACCATGGCCGCCACCACGCGGACCTTCAGGTCGCTACGCCCGGCGGGCCAGAGGTAGGGCAGCAGGTTGGCCAGGACCTTGAGCTGGCCGAGGCCGACCTGCTGGTCTTTTTCGAGGGTGGTCGCGCGCATCTAAGGAGAGATATAGGGGCCCTGCGCCCCAGGGCCAATCATTCTCTTGGGGCGGGTTCCCCCTCACCCTCCCGCTAACGCGGGCCCCTCCCTCTCCCACGAAGGCGAGAGGGCACCAAAAACAAACCCTCTCCCCTGGTGGGAGAGGGTTGTGAAGCCTTAGCAAGGCCTAGGGCCGAGCTTAGGCGAAGCTGGGTGAGGGGGCCGGCCTCGCCCTTCTCTACCACTGTCACCCTCGGGCTTGACCCGAGGGTCCATCCCTCCACAGCACCTTCCGTGCGGCACGTCCAGGGATGCTCGGGTCAAGCCCGAGCATGACGGTCTTTGTTCTGCTCACGCCGCCTTGCGGCGCTGCTTGACGATGCCCAGGATCTCGCTGGCGGCGTGGGGGATGTTGGACCCCGGGCCGTAGATCGCCGAGACGCCAGCCTTCAGCAGCATGTCGTAATCCTGGGGCGGGATGACGCCGCCGCAGACCACGATGATGTCGTCGGCGCCCTGGGTCTTCAGGGCCTCGATGAGCTGCGGCACCAGGGTCTTGTGGCCGGCGGCCTGGCTGGAGACGCCGATGATGTGGACGTCGTTCTCGACGGCCTGGCGCGCGGCCTCCTCCGGGGTCTGGAACAGCGGGCCGACGTCGACGTCGAAGCCGATATCCGCGAAGGCGGTGGCGATCACCTTGGCGCCGCGATCGTGGCCGTCCTGGCCCAGCTTCACCACCAGCATGCGCGGGCGCCGGCCCTCCTCCGCCTCGAAGGCCAGGACCTCCGACTGGATGCGGTTGAAGCCCTCGTCGCCCTCGTAGGCCGAGCCGTAGATGCCGGTGACCGAGCGGATGATCGCGCGGTGGCGGGTGTAGACCTTCTCCAGCGCGTCGGAGATCTCGCCCACCGTGGCGCGCACCCGCGTCGCCTTGACCGCCAGGTCCAGCAGGTTGCCGCTGCCGTCCTCGGCCGCCTTGGTGAGGTCGGCCAGCGCCGCGGTCACCGCCGCGTCGTCGCGCTCGGCGCGGATCTTCTCCAGGCGCTTGACCTGCTGCTCGCGCACCGAGGTGTTGTCGATGTCGAGGATCTCGACCGGGTCGTCCTGCTCGCTGCGGTACTTGTTGACGCCGACGACGACTTCCTCGCCGCGGTCGATGCGCGCCTGGCGCCGCGCCGCGGACTCTTCGATGCGCAGCTTCGGCATGCCGGACTCGACGGCCTTGGTCATGCCGCCGATCTCTTCGACCTCGTCGATCAGCTTGCGCGCCTCGTTCACCATGGAGGCGGTGAGGCTCTCCACGTAGTAGCTGCCGGCCAGCGGATCGACGACCTTGGTGATGCCCGTCTCCTCCTGCAGGATCAGCTGGGTGTTGCGGGCGATGCGCGCGGAAAAGGGCGTCGGCAGGGCGACCGCCTCGTCCAGGGCGTTGGTGTGCAGCGACTGGGTACCGCCCAGGGCCGCGGCCAGGGCCTCCACCGCCGTGCGCACCACGTTGTTGTAGGGCGACTGCTCGGTGAGCGAGACGCCCGAGGTCTGGCAATGGGTGCGCAGCATCAGCGAGCGCGGGTCCTTGGGCTGGAAGTGCTTCTGCATCAGCTCGGCCCAGAGGAAGCGCGCGGCGCGCAGCTTGGCGATTTCCATGAAGAAGTTCATGCCGATGGCGAAGAAGAACGACAGGCGCGGCGCGAAGGCGTCCACGTCCAGGCCCTTGGACTGGGCGGCGCGCACGTACTCGACGCCGTCGGCGAGCGTGAAGGCCAGCTCCTGCACGCAGGTCGCCCCGGCCTCCTGCATGTGATAGCCGGAGATCGAGATGGAGTTGAAGCGCGGCATGTGCTGCGAGGTGTAGCCGATGATGTCGGCGACGATCCGCATCGAGGGCTCGGGCGGATAGATGTAGGTGTTGCGGACCATGAACTCCTTCAGGATGTCGTTCTGGATGGTGCCGGAGAGCTTCTCCGGCCCGACACCCTGTTCCTCGGCGGCGACGATGTAGCCGGCCAGCACCGGCAGCACGGCGCCATTCATGGTCATGGAGACGGACATCTCGTCCAAGGGGATGCCGTCGAAGAGGATCTTCATGTCCTCCACGGAATCGATGGCGACGCCCGCCTTGCCGACGTCGCCGACCACGCGCGGATGATCGGAGTCATAGCCGCGGTGGGTCGCCAGGTCGAAGGCCACCGAAAGCCCCTTCTGCCCGCCGGCCAGGTTGGCGCGGTAGAAGGCGTTGGACTCCTCGGCGGTGGAGAAGCCGGCGTACTGGCGCAGCGTCCAGGGCCGGCCGGCGTACATGGTGGCGCGGGGGCCGCGGGTGAAGGGGGCGAAGCCGGGCAGGCTGTCGACCGTCTCCAGGCCTTCCAGGTCGGCGGCGGTGTAGAGCGGCTTGACCTCGATGCCCTCCGGCGTCTGCCAGGTGAGGCTCTCCGGCTCGGCGCCCTTCAGCTCCTTCGACGCCAGGGCGCGCCAGTCTTCCACGCTCTTGTCCGGCCAATCGCTCATGGTCTCTGCCCTCTGCTCCCCGGTATTCCCGGCGCCGGCGGCCCCCGGGACATTCAGGGTTTCTCCCGGCCGGCGCTCCTTATTTCGCAGGTGCAGTATAAGCGCGCGAACGATGGCGGGGAAAGCATGAAGCGGCGGAAACCCGCCGGCAGGGCCGCCGCGGTCCGGGACTGCGGCGGCGCCCACAACCCCCCGGTGATTGACTTCCGTTATGTTCTCCCGATTTAATAACCCGTTAAATCATTTAGCCTAGACAAACATTTAGACTATTTTTTAGCCGTGCGGCCGCGCCGGGGGGTGTGGATCGCGCGGGAGGCAAGCCCCGGGGGGCCATGGATCCCTTCCTCATCATCAAGGCGCTGAACGTCGCCGTGCTGGTAATCATCGGCAGCGCGCTCTTCGTGTTCTGGCGCTCGGCCGACCGCACGCCCTGGCTGCTGCACTGGAGCGCCTACGAATTCGCCCTGGCCGTGGCGGTCATCGTCGACCGCAACATGCTGCCGGCCTCCCTGGCCGTGGGCGTCGCCGTGCCGCTGCTGCTGCTCGGCATTTTCGGCTACCGCAAGCAGACCCAGCCGCCGCGCTACGCCTTCCTGCTGCTCTTCGCCGCCATCGCCCTGCCCGGCTACGGCCTGGCCGAACTGCTCGGCAAGACCGAGGGCTACATCTATCTCACCGCCTGCATAAGCATCGGCTACGTCGCCGCCGCGGCGATGTTCCTGCGCGAGGGCGGCGGTCTCAACACCCTCATCGCCGCCGCCTTCCTCGGGCGTACCGCCTCCATCCTGTTCTACCCGATGTGGGAGGCCTACGGCATGGTCTACGCCGCCTACGCCATCGGGCAGGTCTTCACCCTGACCGCCGGGGTCGGCATGCTGATGGCCAGCTTCGCCAAGGCCTACGACGCCTTGAAGAAACACGAGCAGGAGCTGATCGAGTCCTACAACAACAGCGAAGAGCTGATGATGCGCCTGGAGCGGCGCAACCAGGAATACCTGGAGGCGCGCCAGAGCGCCGAAGCGGCCAACGCCGCCAAGTCGCAGTTCCTGGCCAACATGAGCCACGAGTTGCGCACGCCCCTGAACGCCATCCTCGGTTTCTCCGAGGTGCTGGCCGTGCTGCCGAAGGAGAAGGTGGTCGAGAAGGTCGGCGACTACGCGCGCAACATCCACGAGGCCGCCAGCGGCCTGCAGGCCATCATCAACGACATCCTCAATCTCTCCCGCGTCGAGGCCGGCGCCCTGGATATCGAGGAGACGACCTGCGACCTCAGCGGGATGTTCGGCGACATCCTGCGCATCCTCAAGCCCCTGGCCGAGCAGAAGGACATCACCCTGGTCAACCGCGCGGTGACGCCCTGCCTGATGCGCTGCGACTCCCGCCTTACCAAGCAGGCGCTGATCAACGGCATCTCCAACGCCATCAAGTACACCCAGCGCGGCGGCACGGTGACCTGCAGCGCCCAACAGGAGGGCGGCTTCGCCGTCGCCAGCGTCGAGGACAACGGCATCGGCATCGACGAGGCGCGCCTGGCCCGCGTCTTCGAGCCCTTCTGGCAGGAAGGCAACTCCTTCGTGGCGGAGAACACCGGCGTCGGCCTGGGACTCACCATCGCGCGCTCCTACATGGAAGCCCAGGGCGGGCGCATCGAGATCAAGCGCGCCGGCGAGCGCGGCACCGTCTTCCGCCTCTACCTGCCGGCGGCCGAAGCAGCGCAGGAGGCCGCGCCGGCCGCCAGGGCCCTGGGCGACTGAAGCCATCGGCGAAGCCGCCGAACCACCGAAAGGCAATCTGGCAATGGACGTTTCCATTCTCCTGGCGCGACTCATCGGCCCGCTGTATCTGGCGGTGGGAGTCGGCCTGCTGCTGAACCAGGGCTATTACCGCGAGATGCTGCGCAGCCTGCCGAGCGGCGGGATCCTCTACTATCTTTCCGGCGCGATGGCCCTGGTCTTCGGCGTAGCGGTCCTGTTGTTCCACAACCTCTGGGTCGCCGACTGGCGGGTGATCCTGACCATTTTGGGCTGGCTGGGAGTGGCCAAGGGCATCCTGCTGCTGGTCTTTCCCCAGGCGGCGATACGCTTTACCGCTTGGACGGCCAGAAGCTCCCTGCTGTTCGCCAGCGCGATCTTGGCGCTGCTGCTCGGGAATTGGTTCTGCTACGTGGGCTACGCGAGCTAGGGCCCACGACGCTAGCCCCGCCGCCACTCCATGGTGAGAAAGAAGGCGAGCAGCAGCGCGGCCGAGGCGACCAGCGTCGGCAGGGTGAAGGACTGGCCGATGCCGTAGGCGATGCCGGCGAAGCTGGGCCCGATCATCTGGCCCAGCCCGAAGGCCGCGGTCATCAGCGCCATGGAGCGGCGCGGATCGCCCTTGGAAAGGCTTCGGGCGTGGACCAGGCCCAGGGCGGTGATGCCCATGATGGTGCCGCCCAGCAGCGCCGCGGCCAGCAGCACCGCCACCGCGCCCTCGCCCAGCACCGAGAAAGCGACGCCAATGCTCTCCACCAGGCAGGCGCCGGCGAAGGCCCGGCCGTTGCCGATCCGCTTCGCAACCCAGCCCCAGAGCGCCACCGAGGGGATGCCGGCCAGCCCGACGGTCAGCCAGACATAGGGCTCCAGCCACTGCAGCGCCGGGGTCAGGCGCACAAGTGTCGAGATGAAGGTCGCCGTGATCACGTAGCCGAAGCCGAAGAGGCCGTAGGCGAGGATGAGGGCGACGAGCCGCGGGTTGGGCCGCGCCCTGCCGGCGGGACGGGGTGTCGGCGGCGGTTCCCGCTCGGCCGGCACCAGGTGCAGCACGGCGAGGAGCGCCAGCAGGGCCAGGGCGCCGCTGGCGAGCCACAGCCCGCGCCAGCCGACGCCGCCGGCGGCCAGGCCCGCGACCAGCACCGCCGAGCCCGCGATGCCGACGCCCACGCCGGCGAAGTGCAGCGCCGAGAGGCCGGGACGGCCCGCCGCGGCCAGGCGGTCGAGCACCAGGGCGGAAGCGAAGACCAGCACGACGGCGCTGGCCACGCCCGAGGCAAAACGCAGGAAGAGGAAAAGCGGCACCGAGGCCTCGAGCGCCATGGCCGCGGTGGTCGCCGCGGAGATGCCCAAGGAAATCAGAAACCAGCGCCGCCGCCCGCCCGGCAGGCTGGCCTTGGCCGCGGCCAGCGCGCCCAGGAGGTAGCCGAGGAAGTTGGCCGAGGCGATGACGCCGGCCTCGGCCTGGGTGAGGCCCAGGCTTTCCACCATGAAGGGCAGGATGGGGGTGTAGACGAAGCGCCCGATGCCCATGGCCGCGGCCAGCGCCAGGCAGCCGCCCAGGGCCACCGCCGCAACGCTGCCCGCCGGAACCGCTTCTGTGGCCGGGGAAGAGGCTTCGGAATCTCCCGTCATGCCCGCAAGGCTAGCACGCGCCCGGCACCGCAGATTTGCAAATCCCGCTCGGCAGAGTCCCGCTGCCGCAGGGTATTGAGTGTCCCCCTCACCCTCCCGCTTCGCGGGCCCTCCCTCTCCCACGAGGGGAGAGGGTTACAAAGTGCCGCCCAACAAATTCCCTCTCCCCCGGCGGGAGAGGGTTGCGCAGCCTTAGCGAGATTGGAGATCGAGCTTAGGCGAAGCTGGGTGAGGGGGAGAGCGGCGGAGACACCCTTACTCCGGGGCAGTGATGGACCCGGCAACCTCCGGCCGCGCGCTGCCGTTCGGAATGAACACCAGGCCGCCGCCCGAGGGCGGCTTCTCCTGGCCCAGGGCGACGAAGGCGTGGCTGTGGGTCACCAGCACCAGCGGCCCGCTGGGTGGCTTCATCTCGGCGAAGAGGCGGCGGATGGCCGCGTTCATTTCGTCCTCGCCGCCCAGGGTCCAGTGGAAGTAGTTCAGCGCCGGCTCCTCTGTCACCGGGCCGAGCCCCAGCAGTTCCGCCGTCTGCTTGGCGCGGCAGAACTGCGAGCTCAGCACCGTCGCTTCGGTGATCCCGGCGGCGCGGAAACGTTCGGCCAGGACGGCACCCTGCGCGCGGCCCGCTTTGCCGACCTGGCGCTGGGTGCGGCAGTCCTTCAGGTCGAAGTCGTCGGCATCGGCGCCGCCGGCCTTCACATGACGCAGCAGCACCACGTAGCCGCCGTCCTTCAGTTTCGCCAGATCGAAGTCGGCCGCGGCTGCCGCCGCGGGCAGCAGCGCCGAAAGCATGGCGGCAAGCAGCAGGCGCGCCAGGCTGCGCCGTGTTCCCCGTTTCATCGAATCCCCCCAAGGTCTTTCGCAATAGGTCTTTCGCAGAGGCGCGCATCATAGCGCAGCCGCGCGGCGGGGCCAGAGATCGAAAGTTGCAGCCCGCTAGACGCGGATACGGCGGAAGGCGACCGGGGCGTCGAAGCCCTTCAGGGCCGTGGTCTCCGCGCTGCAGTCAAGTCCCGGCAGCAGGGCCGCCACCGCCGGGTCTTCCGCCACGGCCTGCGACAGCACGATGTCGCCGCCCTCGCTCTGCCCCTGCAGGCGCGCGGCCATGTTGACCGTTGTGCCGAAGTAGTCGAGACGCCCGTTCAGGGTGACGGCGATGCAGGGGCCTTCGTGCAGGCCGACCTTGATGGCCAGGGCGCGCGTTTCCGACTCGTTGAAGCTGCCGAGCTCGCGCTGGATGTCGAGCGCGGCGGCCAGGGCATCGCCGGGCGCGGCGAAGGCGGCCATGATGGCGTCGCCGATGGTCTTCACCAGCGCGCCGCTGTGCCGCCGCACGATGGCGCCCAGGAAGGCGAAGTGATCGCGCACCAGGTGGTAGGCGGCGGCGTCGCCGATGCTGCCGTAGAGGTCGGTGGAGCGCTTCAGGTCGGTGAAGAGCAGCGCCACCCGCGCCACCGCCACCTCGTCGCCGGGCCGCAGCACCTGATCGGAGAAGAGGTCGCGGAAGGCCTGCAGCGCGGTCACCCGGTCGGCGGTCAGCGCATCGCGCGCCCAGCGGCGCTCCTCGACGATGACGGTCAGGGGGCCGGCGGACTCGTTGCGCAGCAGCACCCGTCCGGCTTCGCCCGCCCCGCCGAGGCGCACGGCCGCGCCGTCCACCACCACCTCGGGCAGGGCCTCGCCCTCGGCCAGCACGACCTCCTCTTCCGGTCCCGCCTCCAGGGTGCGCAGGCGATAGCTGCCGGCGGGCAGCTCGCAGGGCTCGGCCAGGGCTGCGCCCGGCGCCAGGGTCCGCTGCAGCCAGATGTGCGGCGTCGACATGGGCCCGAAAAGACAGTGCTCACCCGTGCCCAGTTCGCGCACCGCCGGGGCCGGGGCGAAGCTCAGCTCCACATTGCGCGAGAAGTCGCGGTCATAGTCGATGTTGCAGGTCGCGCAGTGCGCCCCCTTGGGCAGCTGGTCGAGGGCCTGCACCGCGGCCTTGGCGACGCGGCAGCGCGGACAGAGCAAGTCCCAGCGCATGGTCAGGAGGCCGCTGCGCACCGCCTGCAGGCAAAGTTCGATCACTTCGCGCGGCTGGGCGCCCCAGTCGCGCGCCAGCGCCAGCGGGCGGATGTGGCCTAGATCGGCCTCCTGGGCGCTCAGCAGGTGATCGGCCAGACGCGCCGCCAGGCCGTGGCCGTGGCCGCTGGCCTCGATCTCCGCTACCTGGGCCTCGACCCGCGCCTTCAGCGCCGGGTCCGGGCGCGGCGCCTTGAAGGTGAAGGGCAGCGCCGCGGCGCCGGCGGCAAAGCGGTCGGCATCGGCGGCCAGGGCGGCGAAGGTCTTGGCGGTGCGCTCGAAAAAGCCGGCCTTGAGGACCAGGCGGCCCAGCAGATTGGCCGGCGTGGCGCTGAGGGTGTAGTCGCCACGGCAGCCGCCGCCCGGCTCGTCCGTCAGGGTGAGGCGGGCGGTGAGGTCCTTCAGCGGCCCGCCGCGGAACTCGCGGCGATGCTCGAACCAGCGGTTGGCCACCCAGTTCACCGGAATCTCTCGCCAGGCGATGGTGACGGGCCCGCGCTGCAGGCTGCCCTCGTAGCGTACCGAGCCGTCGTCCTGCAGGGTCTCGGTCACCTCGTAGCGCGGCAGGCCGGCGGCCTCGTTGAAGCGCACGGTGTCGGCCAGCAGCGGCCAGATGGCCTGCGGCGGATTCTCAAAACGCCAGTGGAAACTGCGGCTTTGCGGTTCAGCCATGACTTCCGTTCCGGCCGACCGCGAGGAGTTAGCCCAGGCTGGTCACTACCAGCGCATGAAGGGCAGGACCGCGGTGGGCTTCCATTCGGCCGCCGCGATGAAGGCGGCATAAGCCTCGGGGTCGATCAATCCCTCACTATCTACGCCCAATTCCTCGCCGTGGATCCCTCCGGCGATGAAAATACTGGAAATACCCGAGGCCTGGGCCCCGGCCACGTCGGTGCGCAGGGAATCGCCGATGGCGGCGATGCGCGACGGGTCGATGCCCTCCAGCAGGGCGAAGCAGCTGCGGTAGACCTCGGGATGCGGCTTGCCGTGCCAGCGCACCTTGCCGCCCTTCTGCTCGTAGTCCAGGGCGAGGGCCCCGGCGCAGATCTCCATGTCGTCGCCGCGCATGACGATGAGGTCCGGGTTGGCGCAGATCATCGGCAGATCGCGGCGCAGGCCCTCGTCCAGGAAGGTGCGGTAGGTCTCCACCACGTCGTGGTCGTTGAGGATGCCGGTATTGAGGATGAACTCGGCCTCCGAGAGGACCTCGACGAACTCAATGCCCTCCAGCCCCTCGCGCATGCCGTGGTCGCGTTCCGGGCCCAGGTGGTAGCAGCGGGTGCCGAGCGCCTGGTACCAGGCATCGGGGCGGGTCTTCAGGTGCTGCCAGGCGTCCTCGCCGGAGCTCAGCAGGTGGTCGGGCAGATCCTCGGGGATGCCCATCTCGGCGTTGCGCCCGGCGATGACCGCCGCGCGGCGCGGCGCGTTGGAGAGGACCACCGACTTCTTGCCGGCCTGGCGCAGTTGCCTGAGCGCCTCCACCGCCGCCGGATAGGCATTCAGCCCGTCGTGCATGACCCCCCAGAGGTCGATGATGAAGGCGTCGTAGCGCTCGGCCAGGGCCGAGAGGCCGGGGTAGATGGGCACCTCGGTCGTGAGGGTCTCGGATTTCATGGGCTTTCGGGCGCCTTGGTCCGTTTCTGGGGCCGTTTGATGGCGAAGGATCGCTCTTGCGCGCCACTTCTGCCACAGCCCGCCCCCTCATGCAAAGGGGGGGATGCAAAGGGGCATTTGCGGAGGGAGAGGACCGCCGGTATCCGGCAGGCTGGGGTTCCCTAGGCCGCCGGCTTGGCCAGGCGGGGTTCGCCGAAGAGGTAGCCCTGGGCGCAGTCGACGCCCAGGTCCATGACCTCGACCAGGGCGTCCTCGTCCTCCACCTTCTCCACCACCAGGCGCACGCCGTGCTCCTTCAGGTCGTTGACCAGGGCTTCGCCGGCGGCGGCGTCGGCCAGCAGCAGCTCGGCGTGGACCTTGACGAAGTGGAAGTTGCGCCGCGCCAGGATCTCGCCGTCGACGTTCAGGTGATGCATGCCGTCCAGGGAGAAGCGGCAGCCCAGCTCGGCCAGGCGGCGCAGGTAGACCGCGGCGCCGGAGTCCCAGGCCTCGTAATCGGACTGCGAGAACTCGAAGATCAGGTGCTTGGCCAGGTCGCCGTTGCTCTCCAGGAAGTCCACGAAGTCGGCGAAGAAGGCGTCGTCGCCCAGGGTGTGGCTGGAGATGTTGCAGAAGAAGTCGAGCTTCTCGCTGCGATACTGGATCTTGCGGACCAGCTGGATGCAGCGGATCAGCAGCATGTTGTCGATGGCCGCGACGATGCCCTCGCGCTCGGCCAGGCCGATGTACTGCTCCGGCAGGATCATGTAGCCGTCCGTGGTGCGCAGGCGCGAGAAGCACTCGTAGTAGCGCCGCTTGCGCTGGGGCAGCAGCACGATGGGCTGCAGCACCAGGTCGATGCGGTCGTCGCGCAGGGCCTGGCGGGCCACCTCCAGCACCGCCGCTTCGTCCAGCCCCTCGGCCACCGGCGGCAGCACCCCCGGCCTCTGGTTGGCGTTGGCCGGCATGACGGCGATCTTGCCGCCCTCATCGTCGCGGAGCGGCAGGCCGCGCGGCGGCGCCTCGGCCGAGCGGCGCGCCGGCTCGGCCATGGCCGGGGCGGCGGCCTTCGGTGTCCCGAGGCCGGCCGGGGACGGCGCCTTGGAGGACTTGGCGAGGCGTGTGATCAGCGATTGCAGCACCTTCACCTCGGAAATGACTTCGTCGACACTCTTGCCCGAGCGGCTGAGGCTGCCGGCGGACTCCAGCGCCTCGCGCAGGATGGCCAGCTCGCGGCGCGTCCAGCTCAGCTCCTCCAATGCCTCGCTCTGGGCGTGGCGCAGGCCGATCAGCTTTTCGACCAGGAAGGATTCGCGGCCCAGGCGGGCAAATACCTCGTGCAGCAGCCCGCCGCCGATCAGCGCCGCCAGGCCCAGGCCGATGGCGGCCTCGGGGCCGCTGAGCGGCAGCCACAAGGGCGCGAAGAGGGTCAGCGCCACTGCGCCGCCCGCGTAGCAGAGGAAGATCGCGAGGTGTTTAAGCATCCGCCTGCCGGGAAAGAAAAATGCTGTGCCGGACCATGTCGGGCACTTTCGCCCAATAGGCTTGAAAGATAGTTAACGGAACCTTGCGGCACCCTTGACGAATCCCGCAAAGCAGCGCATCCCTCGGGGTAACGAGGCGCCATTTCAGGAGGACGCAGGCGATGGCCGTGACCATCTATCACAACCCCCGCTGCAGCAAATCACGCCAGACCCTGGCGCTGCTGCAGGAACAGGGCGAAGACCCCAAGATCGTCGAGTACCTGAAGGACACACCGGACGCGGCGACCCTGGAGGACTTCCTGAAGAAGCTGGACATGGAGCCGCGCGAGCTGATGCGCCGCAAGGAGGCCCCCTACAAGGAGCTGGGCCTGGACGACCCGGGCCTCAGCCGCGAGGCGCTGATCGCCGCCATGGTCGAGCACCCGGTGCTCATCGAGCGCCCCATCGTGGTCAAGGGCAAGAAGGTCGCCCTCGGCCGCCCGCCGGAAAACGTGCTGGAGATTCTGTAGCCGGGTCCGCTAACCCGAATAGCGGTGGTCGGCGCCGACGGCGGCGGCGACCGAGTCGAAGCCGTCCTCGCGCAGCAGCCGCGCCAATTCCGTCTTGATGCGCGTGACCAGTGCCGGGCCGCTGTAGATCAGCGCGGTGTAGAGCTGCACCAGCGAGGCACCGGCGCGGATCTTGCGGTAGGCCTCCGCCCCCGACGACACGCCGCCGACGCCGATCAGCGGCAGCTTGCCCCCGGTCAGGCGGTAGAGGTCGCGCAGGACCGCCGTCGAGGGCTCGAAGAGCGGCCGTCCGGAAAGCCCGCCGGCCTCCCCCTTCGCCGCGCCCTTCAGGGTCTCGGGCCGGGCGATGGTGGTGTTGGTCGCGATGATGCCGGAGACCCCGAGCTCCAGGCAGACCGCGGCGATGTCCGCCTTGTCCTCCTCGGTCAGGTCGGGGGCGATCTTCAGCAGCAGCGGCGGCGCCGGGTCCGCCAGGGCGTCCAGCACCCGGCCCAGCAGGGTCTCCAGCTCGCCGCGGCCCTGCAGGGCGCGCAGGCCCGGCGTGTTGGGCGAGGAGACGTTGACCACCAGGTAGTCGGCCAGCGGACCCAGCGCCGCGGCGCCCAGCACGTAGTCGCCGGCCGCGTCCGCCGTGTCCTTGTTCTTGCCCAGGTTCACGCCGACAATGCCATTCTTGCCTGGGCCGCCCCGCCCGCCGCTGCGGAATGCCTCCAGGCGCGCCCGCGCCGCCTCCAGGCCGCCGTTGTTGAAGCCCAGGCGGTTGATCACCGCCGCGTCCTCGGGCAGGCGGAAGATGCGCGGCTTGGGATTGCCAGGCTGCGGGCGCGGCGTGATCGAGCCCACCTCGACGAAGCCGAGGCCGAGTCCCAGCATGGCGCCCATGACCCGGGCGTCCTTGTCGAAACCGGCGGAGAGTCCCAGGGGATTGGGAAAGCGCCGCCCCCAGACCTCTGACGCCAGCACCGGATCGTCCGGCGCCGTCCGGCGCGATGCCAGGCCGTGCTCCAGCGCCCAGAGGGTGAGGTTGTGCGCGGTCTCCGGGTCCAGCCGCCGCAGCGCCGGGCCGATCAGGGAAAAACTGTCCAAAGGCCTCACTCAGTCCTGAAATTGCGGCGGGAAGACATGGGCGCCGTCGGCGCCCAGGGGCAACTCGTCGACCCGTCGCACCGCCGTCGCCGGCAGCGCGCCGTAGAGGTGGGGGAAGAGGGCGCCGCCCCGCGAGGGCTCCCACTTCAGCGCTTCGCCCAACGCCGCGGCCTCGACCGTGAGCAGCACCAGGCCATCCTGGCCGGCGCGATGCTTGGCCGCCGAGGCACGGACCTGGCCGGCGCCGGAGAAGTGGATGAAGCCGTCGGCACGGTCCTGGGAGGAGCCGGCGTAGCTGCCGGAATCCTCGGCGGCGGCCCACTCATCTTTGCGGCAAATGTGGTAGATCAGTTCCCGATTCATGTGCGCCAAAGTAATCGAGAGTAAACAGCCCGAACAAGAGGAGACGGACAACAGCAGACAAAACATTGCATATCATTGTTTTGCCTTGGGTTGAGGGCCTGTGACTATGTTCTTGCTGCATTGGGGGTCAACATATAAGACAATGTTCCCATGCTAGAGCACGAGGCCGTATGGCGGGCGATCGACCGCCTCGCCGCGAGATACAATCTCTCCCCCTCCGGGCTTGCCCGGCAGGCCGGTCTTGACCCCACGACATTCAACAAGAGCAAGCGCATCACCAAGGAAGGCAAGCAGCGCTGGCCCAGCACGGAGTCGCTGGCCAAGGTGCTGAACGCCACCGGCGCCTCGCTCAGCGAGTTCATCAGCCTGATCGAGGATCAGGAGCACCCGACCAGCTTCCGCCGCCTGCCGAAGCTGCGCTTCGCCCTGGCGGCCCAGCCGGGCTACTTCGACGGCGAAGGCCGGCCGGTGCGCAGCCACTGGGAGGAAGCGCCCTTCCCCGGCGTGCCGGACCCCCATGCCTTCGCCCTGGAGATTTCCGGCGACGGCCTGCTTCCGGTCTACCGCAGCGGCGACCTGGTGGTCGTCTCGCCCGGCGCCGAGGTGCGCCCCGGCGACCGCGTGCTGCTGCGCAGCCAGCAGGGCGAGTTGCTGATGGCCGAGCTGCTGGAGAACAGCGGCGGGGTGCTGCGCCTCAAGTCCTTCAGCCGCGAGCACGTGGTGCGCGAGCTGCCAATGACCCAGGTGCAGTGGGTGTCGCGGATTTCCTGGTCCGGGCACTGAATAGCCGCGGCGCGGACCGCTGCCCGTCGGCGCCGCCTGCCGATTGTCACCGCTACAATTCCAACGCATAGCTGCCCGGCGCGACACCGGGCGGGCAACGCTTTCCCTGATCCGGGCAAGCCGCTAGGCTCTTTCCGGCGCCGCAACACCAGCTGAGAGAGACCGTCATGACAGCTCCGAAGGCCGTGCATTTCCTGGAGGGTGAGTGGGTTGAAGGCAACCCGCCGATCATGGGCCCCATGACCCATGCCGCCTGGATGGCCTCGGTGGTCTTCGACGGGGCGCGCGCCTTCGAGGGCATCACGCCGGACCTGGACAAGCACTGCGAGCGCCTCGTCAACTCCGCCGGGACCTTCGGTCTCAAAGCGGTGCATTCCGCCGGCGAGATGCTGGAGATCGCCCAGGACGGCCTCAAGCACTTCGACAAGGACGCGGCGCTCTACCTGCGCCCCATGCTCTTCGCGGAGAGCGGCTTCGTCGCCCCCGACCCGGAATCGACGCGCTTCTGCTTCACCCTTTACGAGGCGCCGCTGCCCTCCGCCGACGGCTTTTCCGTCTGCCTGTCCAGCTACCGCCGCCCGGCCCCCAACATGGCGCCGACCGACGCCAAGGCCTCCTGCCTCTATCCCAACTCGGCGCGCGCGCTCACCGAGGCCGGCCAACGCGGTTTCGACAACGCGGTGGTGCTGGACGCCATCGGCAACGTCGCCGAACTGGCCACCGCCAACATCTGGATCGCCAAGGACGGCGCCGCCATCACCCCGGCGCCCAACGGCACCTTCCTGAATGGCGTCACCCGCCAGAGGGTCATGGCGCTGCTGCGCGAACGCGGCATCAAGGTTTACGAGACGCGCGTTACCTGGCAGGACGTGCTGGAAGCCGACGAGGTCTTCTCCACCGGCAACTACGGCAAGGTCGTGCCGATCACACGTGTCGAGGACCGCAACCTGCAGCCCGGCCCGGTCTACACCACCGCCCGCGAAGCCTACTGGGACTGGGCGCACGGCTGACGGCGCCGCGCCGACATCAGGCGCCGACGCGCACCGTATAGCGGCCCAGCTTCACGTTGGCGCCGAAGACCTCCTGGGCACGCTCACGCGGCAGCAGGTCGAAGATCATGTGGATGCGGTCCTGGCCACCGTCGTTGAAGGCCTCGTGCATCTGCTTGTTGTCGAACCACCAGAGCTCGCCTTCGCGCATCCGCACGTCTTCGTCGCCCGCCTTCAGCCAGGAGCCGGCGGCCGAGCGCAGCACCAGGTGATAGCGGTCGCGCACGGCGTAGTATGCGCCGCGGTCGATGTGCGGATAGACGCGCCGGCCCGCCGGCAGGCAGACGATCTTGGCGCGGCTGAGCAGGGCGTCCTGCTCGAGGGCGAAGTCCTTCAGGAAGCGGCGCGCCAGGGGATAGAGCTTCGAGCCCGTGGTCCAGCGGCTCTCGTGCACGTCGCGACGCTTGCGCCCGCCAATGGCCGACTTGCGCAGGCCGCGCAGGGGAATCGACAGCGCCTCGCGCTGCACCGCGATCTTGGCCTGGCGCCCGGTGGAGACATCCCAGGCGCCGTCGATGGACGCGATTTCGTCCAGAAGCGGCTGCGGATCGATGCCCGTCTTGATGCGGCGGAAGTACTGCATGGCGGTTCCCTCTCGAGGGGCTGCGAATAAGACAGCAATATGCCTGCCGCAAAAACCTGACGGATTGATTAAGATCACTACGGGAGACAATAAAGGCAAGTCGTCGCTCTTGCCGTATCCCAAGACGGTCATCCCGGCACTTGTTGCCGGGATTCAATGCCTTGCCGCTGCAATGATGCAGGCCTGCGAGGCCGTCGGCGGCTGCCGGTGGCAATGGGCCCCGGGAACAAGTCCCGGGGCGACAGCGGTGTGTGTCTGCTGCTTGTGGGGAAACCTACGACGAGGCCTGCAGGCTTTCGCCGGCCAGCACCGAGTCGATCAGCGCCAGGCTTTCCTCCAGGCCGTAGAGCGCCATGAAGGAACCCATGCGCGGGCCCTGGTCCTGGCCCAGCAGGGTCTCGTAGAGCGCCTTGAACCAGTCACGCAGGTTCTCGAAGCCGTGCTCCTTGCCGACCGCGTAGACCTCGTTCTGGATGGTCTCGCCGTCGGCGTCCTTCGGCAGTTTCCGCAGACGCCCGGCGAGATCCTCCAGCGCCGCGCGTTCCTTGTCGTCCGGCGCGCGGTAGGACTTCTTCGGCTTCACGAAGTCGGCGTAGTAGCGCAGGGCGAAGCCGACGAGACGGTCGAGGAAGGGATCGCTCTCCGGCGAGGCTTCCGGCGCATAGCGCGAGATGAAACCCCAGAGCACCGCCGGGTCCTCCGTATTGCACACGGACGCCAGGTTCAGCAGCATCGCGAAGGAAAGCTTGGTGCCCGGCACCGGCGGCTGGCCGTTGTGGATGTGCCACACCGGGTTTTCCAGGCGCTTCTCGTCCTGGCCGTTGTAGGCCGCGAGGTGCGAGAGATAGTCGTCCACCGCGCGCGGGATAACATCGAAGTAGAGCCGCTTGGCCGCCCGGGGCTTCTGGAACATGAAGAGCGAGAGGCTCTCGGTGGGCCCGTAGGTCAGCCACTCCTCGGCGCTGAGGCCGTTGCCCTTGGACTTGGAGATCTTCTTGGCCTCCTCGTCCAGGAAGAGCTCGTAGTTGAAGCCCTCCGGCGGGCGGCCGCCGAGGATCTTGCAGATCTGCGAGCCCAGCTTCACCGAGTCGATGAGATCCTTGCCCGACATCTCGTAGTCGACGCCCAGCGCGTACCAGCGCATGGCCCAGTCGGCCTTCCACTGCAGCTTGCACTGGCCGCCGGTCACCGGCACCTCGGCCTTGGCGCCGTCCTCGTCCTGATAGACGATGGTGCCCGCCTCGGGGTTCACCTCCAGCACCGGCACCTGCAGCACGCGCCCCGTCTTGGGGCAGAGCGGCAGGAAGGGGCTGTAGGTCTCGCGGCGCTCCGGACCCAGGGTCGGCAGCACCACGTTCTTCACCTTGTCGTAGTTGCGCAGCACCTGCAGCAGCGCCTCGTCGAAGCGGCCGGAGGTGTACCAGTCGGTCGCCGACTGGAACTCGTACTCGAAGCCGAAGGTGTCGAGGAAACCGCGCAGGCGCGCGTTGTTGTGGTGCCCGAAGCTCTCGTGGGTTTCGAAGGGATCGGGGATCTGCGTCAGCGGCTTGCCGAGATGCTCGGCCACCATCTCCTTGTTGGGGATGTTGTCCGGCACCTTGCGCAGGCCGTCCATGTCGTCGGAGAAGCAGAAGAGGCGCGTCGGCACGTCGGAGAGACGCTGGAAGGCCTGGCGCACCATGGTCGTGCGCGCCACCTCGCCAAAGGTGCCGATGTGCGGCAGCCCCGAGGGACCGTAACCCGTTTCGAAGAGGACGTAGCCTTTCTCCGGCGTTTTCCCGCCGATGCGCTTTACGACTCTTTTTGCCTCTTCGAAGGGCCAGGCGCGTGCGTCCTCGGCCAGGTCTCTCTCGCTTGTCATGGTTCCGCTCGTCCGACGGGATGGATAGCTCGGGTGCGGCCTCCTGCCGCCCCGTCAAGTGGGGCGGACACTAGAGCATTGTCCGGCTAGTTTGAAGCAATTCTGTTTTCGAGCGGAGAGGTGACCGGCAGGAGAAAGGCGCAGCGCGATGCGGGGCATCGGGCAAGCCTTACGACGCCCCGGACGCCCGCCGCTCGAAAACCCTTCGGGCCGGGCAACTTTGCGCCAACATCGGCGGGCTTCGGCTTGGCCATGGCACCACTATGGCCGGCGCCAAACCCCTTGATTTTGGCGCAAAACTGCTCCGGCAGAATGGTTCAAACTAGCCGGACAATGCTCTCGGCCCAGCGCGGCTGAGCGTCAATCTTGCCGAATCGGCGGGCGCGGCGGGGATCAGTCGCGGTCGCGGGGCGGGCGCGGGGGGAAGAGCAGGCGGCGCAGGAAGTCACGATCTTCGCCGGCACGCGCCAGGAAGGCGGCCTTCTGCTCCGGCGCGAGGCCGGCGAGGAAGCCGTGCAGGTCCTCGGTCATGTCCAGGATCCTGTCGCCGAAGCCTTCGCGGCGTTGCTCCAGCGCCTGGGCCAGGGCGACGCGGTCGAAGGCCGGCTTCTCCAGGGCGTTGATGATGATCGTGCGGAAGCTTTCCCGGTTCTCGCGGCCTTCCTGGCGGCGCTCGGCAATCCGTTCGCGCAGGGCTTCCAGGGCGGCGACCTGGTTGGCATCGAGGGAGAATTCCTCGGCGGCCATGGCCACCGGATCGCCCCCGCGCGGCGGATGGTCCTGGTCGCGCACGTGGGGATAGAAGACCACGCCGGCCAGGAAGAAGAGGTTCAGCGCCACGGAGGCCGCCAGCAGAAACCAGGGGAGTTTGCTACGCATCTCGGGTCAGCTTTCCAAAAACTAGATCAGGTCGTCCAGCAGCAGGTCGGCCGACAAATCCCCGTCGGTGACCTCGGCGGACTGCGTGGGTTCCATCTGTTCCCCCTGATAACGGCCCAACTCGAAGGCGCCGGCGCAGGCCAGCACCAGGGCCACCGCCGCGAAGGCCGGCACCGCCGGGCGCAGCCAGCCGACGAGGAGGTGCCCGAACCGGGCGCCTCCCTTCTCCGGCGTCGCCTGCGGCGCCTTCCTTCGCGGCCGCAGAGCCTGGGCCTTCTCGACGACGCCGATCGGCGCCGCCTCGGGGCCGGCGGCCAGCGTTTCGCGCAGGACCAGCAGTTCGTCCAGCAGGGCCGGGTCGCCGGCCAGCCGCGCCTCCAGGCGCGCCGCCTCGTCCTCGGCCAGGCTGCCGTCCAGGTAGGCGGCCAGCCACAGCGCCTCGGGCTCCTCGGCCTCCATCCCCTGGGCCGCCCCTGGGGGCGCCCCGGCCTCGCGGGCCCGGCGCCAGAGGGCCGCGCCCTCTTTCGTCTTGGTCTTATCTTCCCTCATGTCTCACTACCTCTTGCCCCTTAAGCCGTATTACGCGGCAACGCCGCGAAATATCCCCGGTTTAACTTTCTTCCCCCAATTCAGCCTGAAAATGCCCGCGCAGCTTCACCAGCGCCTTGTGGTGCATGGAGCGCACGGTCTGCGGGTCAATGCCGATCACCTCGGCCGCCTCGCCCGGCGTCATGTCGCGCCGGTAGAGCAGTTCCAGCACCAGAGCCTGGCGCGGCGACAGCAGGCCGTCGGGAATCTTCACCTTCTCCGGGATCACCGGATCGACCGCCAGCACCGACTCCGGCTGGGTCTCGATGTCCTCGGTGCGCCGGCGCAGGCGCCGCAGGTGATCGATCGCCGCCGAGTTGGCCACCACCGTCAGCCAGGTGGTGATCTTTGCCCGTGAGGCGTCGTAGCTGCGCAGCAGCCGGAAATCGTTCTGGCACAGCTTCACGAAGACATCCTGCACCACGTCCTCCGCGTCCGAGGTGCGCCCGGCCGGCACCAGCCGGCGGCGCACGGCGGCGAAGATCACCGCCGCATAACGCGCCACGAAGCGATCCCAGGCCGCCTTGTTCCCGTCCAGCAGGGCGCCCAGATCGGCATCGCCTCCGCTCACGGTCTCGCCTTCCACCGCAACGGCAAAACTCATCCCACTCCTTCGATCGGACCTCTGCCGGCACCGGGATCTCTACCCCGTCGGCCCGCCAGCATAGACCGATTCCACCCCGGGAGTGCCAGACCGCCAGCTTATCCGCATGCGCGGCCCAGTTGTTCCCGTTATAGTCCAACGATGAGTTCTACGTCGCTTCCGCCCCAAACATCCCCCCAAAACTCCCCGGGAGCCTCCCCACCGGCAACACCGGCCCCTGGCCTGCGCCTGCCGGCGGCCCCGGTGCTGCTGGCCGGCATCGGCCAGGCGGTGTGGATCGACCCGGAGGAAGGCGAGGTTCTGAGCCTGAAGCCCGGCGAGGCGGCCCGGCGGGCGCAGCAGAGCCCGCCCCTGCTGTGCCACGCGAAGGCCACCGCGCGGCGGCTGGAGAGCGACCCTTTCCCCGCCTACGACCTGCTGGAGCTCTTCGCCTTCGTGCGCCCGGCCAGCTTCTGCGCGCCGACGCCCCACGGCCTGGCCGCCGCGCTCGGCCGGCCCAAACCCGAAGACAACGAAGCTGCCGCCATCGCCCTGCCCGGACTGGCCCAGGCCCTGCTGGCCGAGATGAGCGCGCGCGGCACCTCGGACAATCACGGCCTCGGCGGCGGTGACCGTGACGCCCCCGGCATCGCCTGGCTTATGGCCCAGGCCGGCTGGCTCTGGGGCCCCTATGTCGTCGCGGCGCTCGGTTTCGGCGCGGGCGGCGCGCAGTTGCCCAAGCGCACCCTCGGCTTTCGCGTCTGGGAGCGCCTGCCCGAGTGGGAGGAACGGCCGCCGCGCGGCGCCCCCGGCACCAGCCCGGTGAGCGCCGTGGAGGCCCGCGGGCGCCTCGCCACCCTGCTGGATGAAGATTCCGAGCCGCGCCCGCAGCAGGCCGACTACGCAGCGGCGGCCGCCGCCGCCTTCGCCCCGCGTGCACTGGAGGGCGAACCCCAGGTGGTCCTGGCCGAGGCCGGCACCGGCACCGGCAAGACCCTGGGCTACCTCGCCCCGGCCAGCCTCTGGGCCGAGCGCAACAAGGCCGCCGTCTGGATCTCCACCTATACCCGTAACCTGCAGGGCCAGGTGGACGACGAACTGGCGCGCCTCTTCCCCGAGCCGGGCGAAAGGGCCCGCAAGGTGGTGATCCGCAAAGGGCGGGAGAACTACCTCTGCCTCCTGAACCTCGCCGAGGCGGTGGCCCAGGCGCGCCCGCAGGACGGCGTTGTCCTCGGCCTCATGGCGCGCTGGGCGGCGCGCACGCGAAACGGCGACATGGTGGGCGGCGACTTTCCCGGCTGGTTCCCCGATCTCTTCGGGCCCTTGCGCACCCTGGGCTTGGCCGACCGCCGCGGCGAGTGCATCTATTCCGCCTGCCAGCACTACAAGAAGTGCTTCATCGAGCGTTCGGTGCGCTCGGCCCGCCAGGCGGAGATCGTCATCGCCAACCACGCGCTCGTTCTCATCCAGGCGGCCATGGGCGGCGGCGACGACGGCCAGCTGCCGACCCGCTACGTCTTCGACGAGGGCCACCAGCTCTTCGACGCCGCCGACAGCGCCTTCGCCGCGCACCTGAGCGGCCTGGAAACCCGCGAGCTGCGCCGCTGGATCCTGGGCGCCGAGGGCGGGCGGCGCGCCAGCAGCCGCATGCGCGGCCTGCAGCGCCGCCTGGAGGACCTGCTGGGAGATGACGAACAGGCGCTGGAGGCCCTGGAAGAGGCCCTGAAAGCCGCCCGGGTGCTGGCCGGCGAGGGCTGGCGCCAGCGCGTCGAGGAAGGCCGCCCGGAGGGCGCCACGGAACGCTTCCTGCTGCTCGCCGGGCGCCAGGTCTACGCCCGCGCCAGCGGCCAGGACCAGCCTTACAGCCTGGAAGCGCCGGCCCATCCGCCGGTCGAGGGTCTGCTGGAGGCGGCCGAGGACCTGGCCGACGACCTGGGCGCCCTGGCGAGCCCGCTGGCCAAGCTGCGCAAGCTGCTGGTGCTGCGCCTGGACGACGAGGCCGACAGTTTGGACAGCGACACGCGGCGGCGCATCGAGGCGGCGGCGCGCAGCCTGGACAGCCGCGCCCTGCTGCCCATCGCCGCCTGGCGCGAGATGCTGAAGGCCCTGGAGGAGGAAACCCCGCCGGAGTTCTGCGACTGGTTCGCCGTAGAGCGCATCGAGGGCCGCGACATCGACGTCGGGCTCTACCGCCACTGGGTCGATCCCAGCCGACCCTTCGCCGCCAGCCTGGGCCAGAGCGCCCACGGCCTGCTCATCACCTCGGCGACGCTCACCGACGACAGCGGCAAGCGCGACCACGGCGAGGAAGTTCACACCGCCGATGCCTGGCAGGCGGCCGAAGCGCGCCTCGGCATCAACCACCTCATGGCGAACGTCGCGCGCCTCTCGCTGCCTTCGCCCTTCGACTACGCGCGGCAGACGCGCATCCTCATCGTCCACGACCTGAAGCGCGGCGACGTGAAGCAGCTGGCCGGCGCCTACCGCGAGCTGTTCCTGGCTTCCGGCGGCGGCGGCCTCGGCCTCTTCACCGCCATCGCCCGGCTGCGCGCGGTGCAGCGCCTCATCGCCCAGCCGCTGGCCGACGAAGGCCTGACGCTCTACAGCCAGCATGTCGACGGCCTGGATACCGGCACCCTGGTCGACATCTTCCGCGCCGAGGAGGACTCCTGCCTGCTGGGCACCGATGCGGTGCGCGACGGCGTCGACGTGCCGGGCCGCGCCCTGCGCCTCATCGCCTTCGACCGCGTGCCCTGGCCGCGCCCCGACATTATCCACAAGGCCCGGCGCGAGGTCTTCGGGGGCCGCGCCTACGACGAGCGCCTGACCCGCCTGAAGCTGCGCCAGGCCTACGGCCGCCTCATCCGCCGCGCCGACGACCGCGGCGTCTTCGTATTGCTTGATCCTCTTCCCTCAAGGCTGCTCGACGCCTTTCCGCCGGAAGTGACCGCCGAGCGCGTTGGCCTGGCCGAGGCGGTGGCGGCGGTGAAGAGCTTTTTCGCAGAGGAGGATCCCAGGTGACGAGCCGGCTTGAACGCATGATCGCGCGCCTGATCACGCAGCGCGCCTGCATCGGCGCGGCGGCACGCAGGGTCGAGCATCTGGAAGGTCCCGTGCTTGAGATCGGACTGGGCAAGGGGCGCACCTATACGCACCTGCGCCAGGTCTTCGCCGGTCGGGAGATCATCGCCTTCGACGCCGACCTGCACGCGCCGCCCGGCGCCGCACCGCCGCAGGACTGCCTGCTGCTCGGTGACTTCCGGGAAACCCTGCCGGCGATGGCGCGGCGGCGCCCCGGCCAGGCCGTCCTGGTGCACGCCGACTTCGGCAGCGAAGACTGCGACGCGGACAAGGCGCTGGCACAGGAGATCGCCGCTCCCATCACCGAACTGGTCGCGCCGCAGGGGATCGTCGTCAGCGACCGCCCCCTCTCCCATCCCGCCCTCGGCCAGATCGCCTTGCCGGCGATCGAACTGCCCGAAGGCATCGCGCCCTGGCGCTATTTCATGTACGAGACCGCGCAGAGCTGAGCGGGCGACGCTCGGCCGCCTCGCCGCCCTATGCCTTCTGCGCCGTCACGATGTGCGCGGGGGAATCGAAGTTTACGGTCCCGTCCGCAGCGGCGAAGCCTTTCAGTTCTTCCTGTGCCGCCTGCTGCAGTTGCGCGTACTGCGCGTCGTCGATGGCGTCGGCCAGCGTCCAGCCCTTCACGTCGGTGTGGACCCAGTCCGCGATGGAAGGAAAGCGCGCCCTGCCGACCTGGGTGTCGGCCGACGCCCCGGGAATGCCCGCGGCCTGGAAGAGGCCGAGCACCTCCGCCGGATTGCCCAGCACGAAGGGCGCGCGCAGGCCGTCGGCGACCGCCTCGCCGAAGAGCCGCTCCAGCAGCGCGACCATGGCGGCATAGCCCGGCGTGCGCTCCAGCGAATCCCAGGTCACCACCACCAGGCGTCCGCCCGGCTTCGTCACACGCCACATCTCGGCCAGCGCTTTCACCCGGTCCTCGAAGAACATGAGGCCGAACTGGCAGGTGACGGCGTCGAAGCGACCGTCGTCGAAGGGGATCTTTTCGGCGAAGCCGTCGCGCCAATCGACCTTGGGATCGAGGCGCCGGGCCACCGCCAGCATGCCCTCATTGGGGTCCAGGCCGGTCACCGCCGCCCCTCTGCGCGCCGCCTCGCGGGCAACGCAGCCGGTGCCGCAGCCCACATCGAGCAGGCGCTGTCCCTGCGCGGCCCCGGCGGCATCGCAGGTCCGCGACGCCCATTCGCCGAACAGGGCGGGGACGAAGAATTCCTCGTAGACCTCGGCCGCCGTCTTGGTGAGCTGGCCGCTTTCCATGGCTTGGCTGGCTTCCATTGCTGATCTCCTGTGCAGATGAAATGAGCTGCCGGAAAGCTGACAGAGGCGGCGCGGCACTGAATAGTCCACAAAGTGTAGTTCACCGGGTCAAAAAAGGGGTGCTAAGCTTCGCGCCCGGCACAAAGGAGGAAGCCATGAAGAGCTATGGCCAGTTCTGCCCCGTCGCCAAGGCTTCCGAGCTGTTCTGCGAACGCTGGACGCCGCTGATCGTGCGCGACCTGGCGGCCGGGGCGACGCGCTTTTCCGAGCTGCAGCGCGGCGTGCCGCTAATGTCGCCGACCCTGCTGTCGAAACGCCTGAAGCAGCTGGAGGCCGAAGGAATCATCGAAACGCGCCCGCAGAAGGGCGCGCGCGGCAGGACCTATCACCTGACCGAGCCGGGGCGCGAGTTCATCCCCCTGGTGGTGGCGCTGGGCACCTGGGGCCAGCGCTGGTCGCGCCGCCAGCTGGTGGAGGGCGAGGTCGATCTGGGCCTGCTGGTCTGGTCGCTGGAGCGCGCCGCCGACGCCACGGCCTTCGGCAAGCGGCAGTCCCTGGTGCAGGTGGAGTTCACCGACCAGCCCAAGGACAAGCGCCTCTGGTGGTTCATCAATCGGGACGGCAAGTGCGAACTCTGCCTGGAGGACCCGGGCTTCGAGGTCGACCTCTACCTGGCCTGCAGCCTGCCGGACATGATCTACATCGTGCGCGGCGACCTGCTGCTGCCCCAGGCGCTCTCCAGCGGGCGGCTGGAGGCCCTGGGCAGCACCCGCGCCCGCCGCGCGCTACGCGCCTGGCTGAACCTCAGCCCGCTCACGAAGGTCAAGTCGCAGAATCGCCTCGAAGCCGTCGCTGCGCCCCCGCGCCGGTGAGTTGAGTTCCAGCTTGCCGCCGGACTGGGCGAGGATCGTCTCGACGATGGCGAGGCCCAGGCCGGCGCCCGGGGCCCCGGCGGCGCCCCGCTCGCAACGGCGGGGGAGGGGGGGAAGGGGCCGCGGGGGGGCCGGGCGGCCCGCGCCCCCCGCCCGGCGCCTCGGCGGCGCCGCGCTCGAAACGCCGGGTCAGGGTGGCAAGGCGCTGCGGCGGCACCACGGGACCGCCGTTGACCACGTGGATCGAGCCGTCACCCTCTATGTGGACCACCACCGGCCCGCCCTCGCGGCCGTGGTGCAGGGCATTGTCGATGAGGTTGCGCAGGGCGATGGCGAAGGCGTCGATATCGGTGCGCGCCACCAGCCGCGCGCGGCCGCCGTCGTCGAAGTGCAGCCGCCCGCCGTTGTCGCCGCGGCGCGCGAACTCCTCCACCACCAGGCGAAAAGCCGGCATGACGTCCACGGGATCGCGCCTGAGGGCGATGCCCGACTCGGCGCGGGCTAGCTGCAGCAGCTTTTCCACCAGATCGCCGAGGCGGTGCAGGGTCGCTGCGATCTGGTCGATGCGCGCCTGCTGCGGCGTGCCGCGCAGCTCGGCGGCCAGGCGCTGGGTCTGGGCCAGGGCGGCCGCCACCGGCGTGCGCAGCTCGTGGGCCGAATTGGCGGCGAAGGCGCGCTCGCTCTCCAGCACCCTTTCCAGGCGCGCCAGCAGGTCGTTCACGTCCTCGATGATGGGCGCCAGCTCCTCCGGCATGGCCTCGTAGGGGATCGGCGAAAGGTCGCCGCCGCCGCGCGCGTCCAGGGCGGCGCGCACCTCGGCCACCGGCGCCAGGCTGCGGCGCACGGTCCAGAAGATGACCAGGCCCGCCAGGGGAATGAGCACGGCCAGCGGTGCGGCTACCCCGCCCAGGGTCTCGTAGACCGCCTCGCGGCGGTGGGACAGCGGTTCGCCGACCGTGATGAAGATCCGCCCCGGGGGCACGCGCTCGGTGAAGAAGCGCCAGTCGCCGGCCTCCGCGTGGCCGCGCTTCAGCGCCACCGGGAAGGGCTCCTCCGGGGCGTCATGGGAGCGCAGCAGCACATGACCCTCGGCGTCGCGCACCTGATAGACGAGGTATTCCTCGTGCTCGGCGAACTCCAGGTTCTCGGCGATCACGCGGACTTCGTGCGGATCGCCCCCGTCCTCGTCTTCGTCCTCGTCTTCGTCCTCGCCCCCCGGCACCGGAAAGCCGCTGACCACCAGCGGCGCCAGGCGCTGCGCGGTTTCCTGCAGGGCGCTGTCAAAAACCTCGTTGACCTCGTGGTTGACGATGCTGCCCGCCACCCCGGCGGCGGCGAGCCACAGCAGAATCAGCGCCGCGGTGAGGCCGGAGATCAGCCGTCGCGAGATGCTCCATCTTCGGGTATCGCCCACGCCGCCCCCTAGTCCGAACCCAGGCGGTAGCCGACGCCGCGCACCGTGTGAATGGCGTCGCGGCCGAGCTTCTTGCGCAGGCGGCTGATGTGCACCTCGACGGTGTTGCTCTCGATCTCCGAGCCGAAGTCGTAGAGCGCCTCTTCCATCTGCTCCTTGGAGATCACGGCCGTCGCCCGCCGGGTCAGCAGGTCGAGGATCGCCCATTCCCGCTTGGTGAGGTCGATGGCCTCCTCGCCGCGCCACACGCGCCGCGCCGCCTTGTCGATCTTCAGCTTGCCGGAGCTGATCAGCGGGTTGGGATTGCCGGCATAGCGCCGCGAGACCGCCATGACCCGTGCGCTGAGTTCGTTCAGGTCGAAGGGCTTCACCAGGTAGTCGTCGGCGCCGGCGTTCAGCCCCTCGATGCGGTCGCTGATCTGGTCGCGCGCGGTGAGGATGATGACCGGACGCTGGTCGCCGCCGCGCCGCAGGGTCTTCAGCAGATCGAGACCACGGCCGTCCGGCAGGTGCAGGTCCAGCAGCACCAGGCCGTAGTCGACCGCGCGCAGGGCCGCATCGGCCTCGTCCAGGCGGGCCACCCAGTCGACGGCATGCCCGTCGGCGGCGACCTGCTCCTGCACCGCCTGGCCGAGAACCGGCTCGTCTTCGATCAAGAGAACACGCATACCCTACCCGCTTTGCTGCCCCGGACGCCGCAGCGCCGCCAGCCCGGGGCGGCGATATAAAGGGGCCATAAAAGGGTCATAAAGAGGCCCTTCCAAGGGACCTGGGGACTTCCCATAGCAAGCTTACGCCAAGCTGAACAACTCTTTCTCCCCACGTCAGTTTCCCGTCAGTGCCCAAGCGCAGAACTGTCGCCGTCCAAACCCCGAAGCCAATCCATCAAGAGGTGTTGCAATGAAATCCATGATTGTCTCCGCCACCCTGGCGGCCGCCCTTGCCGCCACCCTGGCTGCCGGCTCCGCCGCCGCCAGCGACAAGTGCAGCGTGCCGAAGGCCGAATGGCAGCCGCAGACCGCCCTTCAGCAGAAGCTGGAAGGCGAGGGCTGGAAGGTGAAGAAGATGAAGGTCGACGACGGCTGCTACGAGGTCTACGGCACCGATGCCGAAGGCAAGCGCATGGAGGTCTACTTCGACCCCAAGACCTTCGCGGTCGTGAAGTCGAAGAGCTGAGACCATGACGGCGACGGTTCCGACAACGACGGTGCGGGTGTGGGACCCCCTGGTCCGGATCTTCCACTGGTCCCTGGTCGCCTCCTTCGCGGTGGCCTGGGTCTCCGCCGACGAGTGGGACGACCTGCACATCTGGGCGGGTTACACGGCGGCGGCGCTCGTCGCCTTCCGCCTGGTCTGGGGGCTGGTCGGGCCGCGTTACGCCCGCTTCACCCAGTTCCTGCACGCGCCCGGCGCCGTCGCCGCCTACCTCAAGGACCTGTTGAGCGGGCGGGAGCGCCGCTACCTCGGCCACAATCCGGCCGGCGGGGCGATGATCCTGGCCCTCATCCTCGGCCTGGCGGCGCTCTGCCTGACCGGCTGGATGACCACCCTGGACATGTTCTGGGGTGAAGACTGGGTCGAAGAGCTCCACGAAGCCCTGGCCAATCTTCTGCTGGTCCTCGTCGGCCTGCATCTGGCGGGCGTGGTCCTGGCCAGCCTGAAGCACCACGAGAACCTGGTGCGGGCCATGATCACGGGCCGCAAGAGAGCCCCAGCGGCTGGCGACGAAGCCTAGCGGTTGGCCGGGACACGCCGGCGGACGTTCCCCAACGTCCGCCGGCTCCCTCTTTCCGACATGCCGTAGACCGCAGAAACCTGCGGCTTTTGACTCCGCCACTTGACGCCCCTCCGGTTCCGTCATAAATTTCTGTCATGACAGAATCTTTAGAAAAAATAGATCAAATGCCACCTGCCCTGCGGGAGTTCATCCTGCACTGGGGCGACCTGGGCGGCCAATGGGGTGTCAACCGCTCGGTGGCCCAGATCCAGGCGCTGCTCTATCTCAGCGACCGCCCTCTGCACGCCGAGGAGATCGCCACCTGCCTGGGCATCGCCCGCTCCAACGTGTCGAACTCGCTGAAGTGGCTGGTCGGCTGGCGGCTGATCGAGCGTGTGCCTGTGCCCGGCGACCGACGCGATCACTTCGTGGCCGAGACCGACATCTGGGAAATGGTCCTGCGCATCGCCGAAAGCCGCAAGGAGCGCGAGATCGATCCCGCCACCGCCGTATTGCGCCGCTGCGTGCGCGCAGGGGGCGAGGATCCGCGCGTCGGCAAGGTCGCCCGGCAGCGCCTGGAAGCGATGCTCGACTTTATGGAGACCACTGACCGCTGGTATCAGCAGATGGTTTGCCTGCCCAAGGCCAAGGTCTTCGCCCTGCTGAAGATGGGCAGCCGTGTCGTGAACTTCCTCTCCGCGGTCAAGAAGAGCCCCGGCAAACGCCGCAGCGACGCGCCGGACTCCGCGCCGACGCCGAGCGGCAGGACCTGATTTTTTTGCCTCAGCATTTCTGTCTGAACAGAAATAACGGAAAAGAACTATGACCCTCGTTGCAGATTGCGCTCCCGCCTCCGTCGCCGGCCCGCCGCCGGGCGGACTGGCGCTGCCGGCCGCCCAGCCGGCGGCCCTGCTGCGCCGCCAGCCGTGCCGGCCCGTCGGCACCGACGGTGACCGGCGCTACCGCGACCTGATGGGCGAGCGCGCCTGGAACGCACTGAAGCCCGCCGTCCGCAGGCGCTTCGCCAAGCGCCTCGCCTTCGGCCAGAGCGTCGTCTACACGGGACAGATCACCGAAACGCGGATGAACCTGGCCGGCCGCCTGCTGGTGCAGGCCGCCCGCCTCATCGGCTCGCCCTTTCCCCTGGAGCCGGAGGCGCGCGGCGAAGCCGCCGTCGTCGCCCTCACCGCCGACTGCGGCAGCGCGGGCCAGCACTGGACCAGGCTCTATGCCTGGCGCAGGGGCTTTCCGCAGATCGTCCACTCCTCCAAGCGCTTCGCCGGCCCGACGGGCTTGGAGGAATACGTCGGCTGCGGCGTCGGTGTAGGGCTGACGCTGCACGAGGAGAACGGCGGCCTGCGCTTTCGCAGCGCCGGCTACTTCCTCACCGCCTTCGGATGGCGCCTCGACCTGCCGTCCTGGCTCGCGCCCGGCCGCATGGTCATCGGCCACGACGACCTGGGCGGCGGCCGCTTCACATTCACTCTGCAACTCGTCCATCCCTGGCTCGGCGAATTGCTGCACCAGGTTTCTCGGTTCAACGACACAGGTCCCGCCGGCAGCTGCAGCGGGCCCGACATCCAGGAGGCGCAGCCATGTTCACCCCCCTGCTCGCCACTCTGATCACCCTGCAGATCGCCTTCGGCACCTTCGACATGGTGTTCCACCATGAAGCGACAGAGCGCCTCGCCTGGCGCCCGTCGCAGCGCCGCGAGCTCCTGCTGCACGCCCTGCGCAACCTGATCTACGGCGGTTTCTTCCTCTGCCTCGCCTGGCTGCAGCCCCAGGGCTTCTTCGCGCTCGCGCTGATCGCGGTGCTGCTGATCGAGGTCGCGATCACCCTCTGGGACTTCGTCGAAGAGGACCGCACCCGCAAGCTGCCGGAGACGGAGCGCGTGCTGCATACCCTGCTGGCGCTGAACTACGGCGCCATCCTGGTGCTCCTGCTGCCGGGCCTGGCGGACTGGGCGTCGCGGCCCGCAGGTCTGCTCCTCACCGGCCATGGCCTGTGGAGCTGGTTCCTTTCCCTGGCATCGCTCGGCGTCACCCTCTTCGGGCTGCGCGACCTCTTCGCCGCCCGGCGGGTGGCGCGGCTGCGCGAGACGGACCCGCTGGACCTGGTGAATCCTGCCGAGACGCCCCGGCACATTCTGGTCACCGGCGGCACCGGCTTCATCGGCCGCCGCCTGGTGGCTGCGCTCGTCGCCGCAGGCCACGATGTGACAGTGCTGACCCGCGATCCGAAGAAAGCCGCCGACCTGCCGACACCGCTGCGTATCGTCACCCGACTGGAGCAGATAAACAGCGACACGCCACTCGACGCCGTGGTCAACCTGGCGGGCGAACCCATCGCCAACGGTCTCTGGACCAAGGCGAAAAAGCGCAAGATCGTCGCTTCGCGCGTCGGCACCACGCGCCGCCTGGTCGACTGGCTCGCCGACCGCAAAGAGCGGCCCGGCGTGCTGGTGAACGCTTCGGCAGTCGGTTGGTACGGTCTGCGCGGCGACGAGACCCTGACCGAGAATGACACAGCCCGGGTCTGCTTCACCCAGGAGGTCTGCGTGCGCTGGGAACAGGAAGCCCGCAAGGCCGAGCGCTTGGGCCTGCGCGTCGTGCGCCTGCGCATCGGCCTGGTGCTGGGCCGCGAGGGCGGCCTGCTCGCCAGCATGCTGACGCCTTTTGAGTTCGGCCTCGGCGGCCGGCTCGGCCACGGACAGCAGTGGATGTCGTGGATCATGCGCGACGACCTGGTGCGCCTCATCGTCCATGCCCTCGACAGCGAGGATGTTGAGGGCGCAGTGAACGCTACCGCCCCTCATCCGGTGCGCAATGCGGACTTCACCCGGGCGCTCGGGCGCGCGCTGGGGCGGCCGGCGCTTGCCGCTCTGCCGGCCTGGCTGCTGCGCCTCGGCGCCGGGGACTTCGCCCGCGAGCTGCTGCTCGGCGGCCAGCGTGTGGTGCCGGCGAAAGCGGAAGCCAGCGGTTTCGTCTTCCGCTATCCGACGCTGCAGCCGGCCCTGAACGACGTGGTGGGCGCCGCGGCACCAGCTGCCGCCAAGCCGGCCTGCCCGGTCCGCAAGGTCATTCAGCAGGGCGGCTGAGACCGCACGAACAGCTTTGCTTGTGACCGCGCCGGGTCACTGCCTCCACCGGCCTCAGCCGATGCCCAGCCAGACGAAGAGCGCCGAGAGCGTGAACAGCGAGACCACCGTCGACAGCATGATGACGGCGGTCGAGCGCTGCACGTAGATGTCGTACTGCTGGGCCAGCACGAAGACCAGGGCGCCGGTCGGCAGCGCCGACTGGATCAGCGCCCCGGCGGCCCAGACCGGGTCCATGGTGAAAACCTGGAAGGCCAGCCACCAGGTGATCAGCGGCTGGAAGACCAGCTTCAGGAGAACCAGCCAGGACACCTCGCCCATGCCGGCGGTGGGCGACTTGCCGACCATGAAGAGGCCGATGGCGAAGAGCGCGCAAGGCCCCGCCGAGGCGCCCAGGATGTCGCAGAAGGCGGTGATCGCCTGGGGCAGCGGCAGCCCCGAGGCCGAAACCAGCAGCCCGCCCGCGGCGGAAAGCACCAGCGGCGAGCGCGCGACGCCACGCAGCGCGCTCTTCACCACCACCAGGCTGCCCTTGCCCTGGTGCACGTCGAGTTCCAGCAGCACGATGCCGAAGGCCATGATGACCGCACCGTTGAGGATCGTGGAGACGATCGCCGGCAGCATGCCCGCCTCGCCGAAGGCCAGCATGAGCAGTGGGATGCCCATGTAACCGGTGTTGGCGAAGTTGGCCGACAGCCCGGCCAGGCCCAGCGCGCCGAGGCGGTTGGGGAAAGCGAACTTGGCCACCACCACGGCCAGGAGGAAGGTCGCCGCCGCGCCGCCGCCGTAGGCGCCCAGGAAAGGCAGGTTGAAAGCCTCGTCCAGCGACACCCGCGCCATGGAAACGAAGAACAGCGCTGGCAGGGCGATGAAATAGACGAAGCGGTTCAGCGCCTCGCTGCTGGCCGCGCCGAGGATGCGGAAATAGCCGGCGGCGTAGCCCGCGGCCATGATGGCGAAGATCGGGAAAACGACGTTGAGGATCGGGCCCATGGCGCGGACATTGCCCGCCATGCCCACGGCTGTCGAGCGCAAAGACCGCAGCCCCCCATGCCCTGCGTGCAAGGCGGGACGGGGCGCCGCCGGCCCTTGACCTTGCGGGCGCGGCCCGACTAGTCTCTGCCGCTCCGCGAAGGCAAAGGGCCCGCGCGGGCCCGTATCCATCAGCACAACGAGAAGCGAGACGCATGTCCCAGCATCACACGGCCCTCGTCCACACCATGGTCCTGGTTTCCGCGGCCGACCGAGAGATGACCGACGCCGAGATGACGACCATCGGCGAGATTGTCTCGCACCTGCCGGTTTTCGCCGACTATGACCTGGAAAGGCTACCCAAGGAGGCCCAGGCCTGCGCCGAGCTGCTTTCCGAGGACAACGGCCTGGAGAAGGTGCTGAGCCAGATCGTCGCCGGCCTGCCGGAAAAGCTGAAGGAGACCGCTTACGCCATCGCCCTGGACGTGGCCGCAGCCGACGGCAAGGCCAGCCAGGAAGAGCTGCGCCTGCTGGAAATGCTGCGCCACCGCCTGGCCGTCGGCCGCCTGCCGGCCGCCGCCATCGAACGCGGCGCCCGGGCCCGCTACACGCGGCTCTGAGCGCCGTCCCGGCTGCTTCGGAAGAAGCGCCCGGATCCGCCTCCCCAACCTCTCCGAACCTCTATCGAGGGTCTGCGAACATTGGCAGCACTCCCTGGTGGAGGCTGCTAAGTTATTGTATTATTAAGCTTATCCTGTTGAGATTTATCCAACAGGTGGGCAAGCTTGGTCCCTATCGGGGTCCAATGAGTCTTACGGGACTCTGGGACGGATGGAGAGGAGGGACGATGAGCGATTTTGTTCGTCAGTTGAACGATTACCGGCTGACCACGGCCGAGATTCTCTATCACCTGCCGGATCATCCCGCGCTGCTGCAAAGCTATATCTGGCAGGAATACGACCTGGCTCCGCGCTATCCCGAGCTGCGCAAGTTCCTGGATTTCTGGGAAAAGAACCTGGACGGCCCGCTGCACTCGGTGAAGGTGGCCAACGTTCCCATCATCAAGCCCGGCGAGACACGCTTCGCAGATGCCTATCTGACGCTGCACTGAGGCAGGCTTTCCGGCCACAAGAGCCGCGCGGCAGGTCGCGACCCGCCGCGCGCGGGGATCTTCGCGCCGCTCGCCGGAGCCGGGCTGCGGCGGACAAGGCGCCACGACAAGACGCCGCAGGGGCTTGGCGGCCCCCTTCGCGCCCTTTAGGTTGTCGGCAGGCCCCCAATCGGGGCAGCGACCGAAACCTGGGCTGATTTATGTCCGCCACCACCACAGGAAGTTTCAGCGCCGAGACCGCCCCCGCCCCGCGGCGGGCCGTCGGCATCTGGCTGCTGGGCTGCGCCGCCATGGTCCTGGCCATGGCCGTCATCGGCGCCATCACGCGCCTGACCGAATCCGGCCTCTCGATCATGGAGTGGGCCCCGCTCACCGGCGCCCTGCCGCCGTTGAGCCAGGCCGAGTGGGAACGCGTCTTCGCGCTCTACAAGCAGATCCCCGAGTACCAGCAGGAAAACGCGGGCATGGGCCTGGCGGAATTCAAGACCATCTTCTGGTGGGAGTACATCCACCGCCTCTGGGGTCGGCTCATCGGCGTGGTCTTCGCCCTGCCGCTGGCCTGGTTCTGGTGGCGCGGACACATCGACCGGCCGCTGGGCAAGAAGCTGCTGATCGCCCTGGCCCTGGGCGCGGCCCAGGGCGGGCTCGGCTGGTTCATGGTGGCCTCGGGCTTCGCCGACCGCACCGACGTCAGCCAGTACCGCCTGACCGCCCACCTGGCCCTGGCGCTGGTCATCTACGGCTATCTCTTCTGGCTGGCGCTCAGCGTGCTCTGGCCGCGCCCGGAGCGCAGCCACGATCCCGCCGTGGGCCGCCTGCGCCGCGCCCTCTTCTGGCTGCTGGCCCTGGTGGCCGTCACCATCGCTTCCGGCGGCTTCGTCGCCGGGCTCAATGCCGGCATGACCTACAACACCTTCCCGCTGATGGACGGGGAACTGATCCCCCTGGGCTACGGCGACTTCTCACCCTGGATCGTGAACCTCTTCGAGAACATCGCCGCGGTGCAGTTCAACCACCGCCTGCTGGCCGTGGCCACGGTGGCGCTGGCCCTGGCCCTGTGGTTCTGGTCGCTGAGCCGTGACATCGCACCGGCCGCCCACGGCGGCTTCGCCGCGCTGGCCATCCTGGCCCTCATCCAGCTGGCGCTGGGCATCACCACGCTGTTGCTGGTGGTGCCGGTCACCCTGGGCGCGCTGCACCAGGCCGGCGCCATCCTGGTGCTGACGGCGACGATCTGGACCCTCTATCACCTGCGCTGCCGGCCGAGCGCCTGACCATGGCGGCCGAAGACGATCTCGCCATCCCCGAGGAGCCGCTGGCCGTCTCCGTGCTGACCGGCTTCCTGGGCAGCGGCAAGACGACCTTGCTGCGCTACCTGCTGGCCCACCCGGGCATGGAGGAGACGGCGGTCATCGTCAACGAGTTCGGCGAGATCGGCCTGGACCACCTGTTGGTCGAGAAGGCCACCGAGGACACCGTGCTGCTGAACAGCGGCTGTCTGTGCTGCACCGTGCGCGGCGACCTCATCACCGGCATGCGCGACCTCTTCAAGCGGCGGGTGAAGCGCGAGGTGCCACCCTTCCAGCGCCTCGTCATCGAGACCACGGGACTGGCCGACCCGGCGCCCATCCTGCAGACCATCATGAGCGACCCGCTGCTGTCGGAGCGCTTCCGCCTGGACGGCGTCATCGCCACGGTGGACGCGGTCAACGGCATGGCGACGCTGGACCGCCATATGGAATCGGTGAAGCAGGCCGCCGTCGCCGACCGCATCCTGCTGACCAAGAGCGACCTGGCGGCGCCCGGGGCTCTGGCCGCCCTGGAAGCGCGCCTGCGCGAACTGAACCCGGCGGCGCCGATCCTGCGCGTCGTGCAGGGCGAGATCGCCCCGGCCCGGCTGTTCAACGCCGGGCTCTACGACCCGACCACCAAGACCACCGACGTGCAGCGCTGGCTGCAGGCCGAGGCCTATGAGAAGCAGGGCGAAGAGCACGGCGACCATCATCACAGTCACGGGCATAGCCACGACCCGAACCGGCACGACGACTCGATCCGCGCCTTCTGCCTGACCTACGACCGGCCGCTGGACTGGGACCGTTTCAATTCCTGGGTCGAGATGCTGATCACCCTCTACGGCGCCGACATCCTGCGCATCAAGGGCATCCTGAACGTCGAGGGGGCGGATGAGCCGATCGTCATCCACGGCGTGCAGCACGTCTTCCACCCGCCGGTGCGCCTGGAGGCCTGGCCGGACGATCAGCGCGCCTCGCGCATCGTCTTCATCGTGCGCGACCTGAAGCCGGAGATGTTCGAGCACACCCTGAAGGCCTTCAACGAAGACTCCTCGGCGCCGCTGGCCTCCGCCTGATTCTGCCCCCTAGAAAGGGCCCGCCTCCATCTGCCACTGGCGGCTGAGGCGCTCGTTGCGGCGCTTGAAGACGCGGAACCAGGCTTCGAAGGCCTGGCCGTCGCCGGCCCACCAGCCGGCGGTGTCGACCCCGGGGCCGTTCTCTTCCTCGACGATCCTGACCTCGACGACGCCCGGGTGGGCGCGGTGGCCGGGCCGGGTGAAGAACAGCACCTTGGCCTCGTCGCGCAGCTCCACGCGCAGGGTATCGCCCTCTTCGGTCTTGATGCCGCCCTTGTCCTCCACGGAGACGGTCAACATCTCCTCGAAGCCCTCGATGGTGATCTGCGCGACGCGACTGTCCGCCGAGGCCTGTTGGCCCTCGACCGGCGGTGAAGCGGCCCCCGCGGGACCGGCGAAAACCACAGGGAAAAGCAACGCCAAAGCGGCAAAAGCGGCCTTTGCACGCATGGTAATACACCTCACTAAAACAACCTTGGTGCACCAAATACCGTCTGAGTCTTGAGGAAATTTTAAACCCGGCATTTGAGGCAAATGCGCCCAGCTACGCTTTGCATCCAACCCGCGCAGTTCTGTGACCGCATCTGCAAAGAAGAACGAGGCAGCCCAGGCCGATACCGATCAGGTAAGCCGTCGCAGGCTCCGCTACAGCAACTACAGCAGGCAGGTCGAACGCATAGATGAAATTGTCGTCCGACCCTATATAAAGAACGCTGTCTGAGATGAAGGGAGACGAGTCGACTGGGGCCCCGATGAATTCCTGCAATTCGATTTGCCCGGTTAGCGCATCGAGCCCATAGAGGAAACCATCACCCGAACCGAAATACACGACCCCGTCCAAGACGGTGGGCGATGACGCGATGGCGCCCCCCGTGATCGTTATCCAGAAGAGCTGGCCGGTCGATGCATCCAGTGCAAGCAGAAATCCATTATCCGATCCAGCAAAGACGGTATTGTCTGCGACTGCTGGTGAAGAGTTGACGTCGTCACCAGCGAGCGTAATCCACAGGACCTGGCCCGTCGCTGCGTCAAGGGTGTAGATTCCGCCATTGTCCGAGCCGACATAGAGGAGACCGTCCACAACTGTAGGAGATGAATCGACGCTGCCTCCTGTTGTGGTCGTCCAAAAAATCTGACCGGTCTGAGCGCTGAGAGCATAGACGTTGTTGTCGGCCGAACCCACGTAGACGACGCCGTCGACCACGGTGGGAGACGAGTTCACCTCTCCCCCGGTATTCGTGATCCACAGGACCTGACCCGTAGAGGCGTCAAGGGCATAGATCGAGCCGCTGTCCGAGCCGACATAGAGGAGACCGTTCGACACGGTAGGTGACGAATCGACGCTCCCTCCCGTTGCCGTCGTCCAAAACACCTCGCCGGTCTGAGCGCTGAGAGCATAGACGTTGTTGTCGGCCGAACCTACGTAGACGACGCCGTCGACCACGGTGGGTGACGAATTCACCTCTCCCCCGGTATTCGTAATCCACAGGACCTGACCCGTAGAGGCGTCAAGGGCATAGATCGAGCCGCTGTCCGATCCAACATAGAGGAGGCCATTCGCAACCGTCGGCGTCGAGTCGACATCACCTCCGGTGTCGGTAGACCAGATCGGAATTGCCTGTGACTCGTGCTGCGATGCCTGCACAAACGCCGCGGTCATCGTCAGCAGTCCGACGACTCCGAAAACCAACTTTCGTCTGAAGCGAGTATCGGCGGGCATGGCCTACCCTCTCAGCCTTGGCTGCAGCAATCAGTTCCAAGAAACGTTCATGGCACCTAGCTTCAGACAATCCGCAATTCCCATGCCAATCTGTAAATCCGTGCAAATGATGCGTACTTTTTGCGGCAGCTTCCGGCGTGTAAAGAGGGCCGACACTTCACTGGTTGAGCATTCGCGGCTATCGCGCACATTGGTCATGCGCTTTTCCTTCTCAGGTAGCCGGCGGACGTGGAAGCAAGAAGGAGTCTGGTTCTTTGCACTTCCACTCAGGAGAGCAAAGAACGAAGCCCCGGAATGATCGCTGTCCGCATTCAGATGATACCGAACGAGTGGATGAGCCCCTACAGCGGCTCCAGCACCACCACCAGGTCGTGCGGCTCGACGCGCTGGCCGGTATGGGCCACCACCTCGGCGACCTTGCCGTCCATGTCGGCGTAGACCGCCGTCTCCATCTTCATGGCCTCGATGGTGAAGAGGCGGTCGCCGGCCTTCACCTTGCTGCCGGCATCGCAGACGTTGACGATCATGCCCGGCATGGGCGCGCCGACCTGGGCCGGGTCGGCGTCGTCAGCCTTGCGGCGGATCTTGCCGGAAGCGGCGATCGCCTTGTCCAGCACCTTCACCGTGCGCGGCTGGCCGTTCAGCTCGAAGAAGATGGTGCGCTGGCCCTCGTCGTCGGGATCGCTCGTCGCCAGGAAGGTGATGATCAGGGTCTTGCCGCGTTCGATCTCCACGGCCGTCTCCTGCCCCGGCTCCATGCCGTAGAAGTAGACCGGCGTCGGCAGCACCGCGGTATTCGAGTAGGCGCGGCGGTGGGTGGCGTAGTCGACGAAGACCTCCGGGTACATGAGGTAGGAGGACAGCTCCGTCTCGCTGATGTGGCGGCGGGCCTTCTTCTCCGCTTCCTGGCGCACGGCGTCGAGATCGGCCGGCGGCATCGTGGCGCCGCGCCGCTCGGTCAGGGGCGCCTCGCCCTTCAGGATCTTCTTCTGCAGGGCTTCCGGGAAACCGCCGTAGGGCTGGCCCACCTCGCCGCGGAAGAGGGCGATGACCGAGGCCGGGAAGGCGATCTCCTTCTTCGGGTTCTCGATGTCCTCCGGCGTCAGCCCGTTGGAGACCATGTAGAGCGCCAGGTCGCCGACCACCTTGGAGGTCGGCGTCACCTTGACGATGTCGCCGAACAGCTTGTTTACCTGGGCATAGGCCTTCTCGACCTCCGGCCACTGCTGGGCGAGACCCAGAGAGCGCGCCTGCTCCTGCAGGTTGGTGAACTGGCCGCCGGGCATGCCGTGGTCGTAGACCGAGGAAGCCCCGGCGCGCATCTCGCTCTCGAAGCCGCGGTAGTAGCGCCGCGCGCCTTCCCAGTAGGTCGAGATCTGGCGCAGCTTGGCGTGGTCGAGTCCGGGATCGCGCTCGCCGCCCTCCAGCGCCGCGGCGATGGAGCCTAGGTTGGGCTGGGATGTAAGACCGCTCATGGCGTCCATGGCGGCATCGGCGGCATCGACGCCGGCCTCCGCCGCCGCCAGCACCGAGGCCGCGGAGATGCCCGAGGTGTCGTGGGTGTGGAAATGCAGCGGGATGCCGACTTCCTGCTTCAAGGTCTCGACCAGCAGGCGCGCGGCGGCCGGCTTGCAGAGCCCGCCCATGTCCTTGATGCCCAGGATGTGGGCGCCGGCGGCTTCCAGCTCCTTGGCCATGTCGACGTAGTACTTCAGCGTGTACTTCGTCTCCTTGGGGCTGGCCAGGTCGCCGGTGTAGCAGATCGCCGCCTCGCAGAGCTTGCCGGACTCGCGGATGGCGTCGATGGAGACGCGCATGTTCTCCACCCAGTTCAGCGAGTCGAAGACGCGGAAGATGTCCATGCCCGCCCCGGCGGCCTGGGCGATGAAGTGCCGCACCACGTTGTCGGGGTAGTTCGAATAGCCGACGCCGTTGGAGCCGCGGGTCAGCATCTGCAGCAGCACGTTGGGCACCGCCTCGCGCAGGGTGGCCAGGCGCTCCCAGGGATCCTCCATGAGAAAACGCATGGAGACGTCGAAGGTGGCACCGCCCCAGCATTCCAGCGAGAAGAGGTTGGGCAGCAGCCGCGCATAGTGGGGCGCGACGGCGGTGATGTCGTAGCTGCGCATGCGCGTGGCGAAGAGCGATTGGTGGGCGTCGCGCATGGTGGTGTCGGTGATGAGCAGCTCCTTCCGCTCCAGCATCCACTGGGCGAACTTCTCCGGCCCCAGTTCGTCGAGCTTCTGCTTGCTGCCCGGCGGCGGGTCCTTGGCCATTTCGGCGGCCGGCACCTCGGGCAGGATGGCCGGGGGCAGACCCTGCCGCACCTGGAGCCCCGGATCGGGCCTGCCCTCGACCTCCTTGTTGCCGTTGACGATGACGTCGCCGATGTAGGTCAGCAGGCGCGTCGCGCGGTCGCGGCGGCGGTGGAACTCGAAGAGCTCCGGCGTCTCGTCGATGAAGCGCGTCGTCGCCTCGCCGCTCTGGAACTTGGGATGGCCGATGACCGCCTCCAGGAACCAGAGGTTCGTCGCTACGCCGCGGATGCGGAACTCGCGCAGGGCGCGGTCCATGCGCGCCGTCGACTCTTCCGGCGTCGCGCCCCAGGCGGTCACCTTCTCCAGCAGCGAGTCGTAGAAAGGCGTGATCAGCGCACCGGAATAGGCGGTGCCGCCGTCCAGGCGGATGCCGAAGCCGGTCGCGCCGCGGTAGGCGGTGATGCGCCCGTAGTCCGGGATGAACTTGTTCAGCGGATCTTCGGTGGTGATCCGGCACTGCAGGGCATGGCCGTCCAGGCGCAGCTGGTGCTGCGGCGGCACGCCGCTTTCCGGCTCGCCGATGCGCGCCCCGGCGGCGATACGGATCTGCGCCTTCACCAGGTCGACGCCTGTCACCTCCTCGGTCACCGTGTGCTCCACCTGGATGCGCGGATTGACCTCGATGAAGTAGATCTTGTCGGTCTCGGCATCCATGAGGAACTCGACCGTGCCGGCGCATTCGTACTTCGCGGTCTGGGCCAGGCGCACGGCGGCGTCACAGAGCTCGGCGCGCTTGGCCTCGCTGAGGTAGGGCGCGGGCGCGCGCTCGACGATCTTCTGGTTGCGCCGCTGCATGGAGCAGTCGCGCTCGAAGAGGTGGATGACGTTGCCGTGGCTGTCGCCCAGGATCTGCACTTCCACGTGGCGCGCCTGGCGCACCAGTTTCTCCAGGAAGATCTCGTCGTTGCCGAAGGCGGCCTTGGACTCGCGCCGCCCGGCGGCGATCTGTTCGTGCAGTTCTTCCGGCCCCTCGATGACGCGCATACCGCGCCCGCCGCCGCCCCAGCTGGCCTTGGCCATGATGGGATAGCCGACCTGCTCGGCCAGCGCCTCGACTTCCTTTTCGTCGTAGGGCAGCGCGCCGGTCGCCGGCATGACCGGGATACCCGCCTGCTCGGCCAGGGCGCGCGCCTCGACCTTGGAGCCGAAGCCGCGCATGACCTCGGGCTTGGGGCCGATGAAGGTGACTCCGGCCTTGGCGCAGGCCTCGGCGAAGTCCGGGTTCTCGGACAGGAAACCGTAGCCGGGATGGATGGCGTCAACCCTTGCGTCGTGGGCGATGCGCAGGATGTCGTCGATGTCGAGGTAGGCCGCCACCGGCTCCTTGCCCTTGCCGACCAGGAAGGACTGGTCCGCCTTGAAGCGGTGCAGGGCGAAGCGGTCCTCGTGGGAGAAGATCGCCACGGTGCGGATGCCGAGTTCACTGGCGGCGCGCAGCACGCGGATGGCGATCTCGCTGCGGTTGGCGACCAGCAGCTTGCGGAAGGGCGGCGCGGCGCGGCCGGCTTGAATCGGGCTCAAGTCGAACTTCCCCCAGAATTTGCGTGAAGCGTTCTTGGTTATTGCAGCGCAGTATAAACCAAGGCAAGACCTGCGACCATACGTGACTTTGGTCCCAGCAGCGCACCAGAAGGGTCTGAAACCCGTGCCGGACCAAGACCTTAGACGCTGCGCGGCGAGCGGTCGCAGAGGGCAGAGCAACGAAGAGGGGAAGTTGGAGCGGGTAGCGGGAATCGAACCCGCGCGTTCAGCTTGGGAAGCTGACAGGCTACCATTACATCATACCCGCCCAAGGGTATCGGCGACCCCGCCAGGACAGGTCCGCCGCTGGCCTAAGGATTAGTCAGCCCCCCGGCCCGATGCAAGGGGGTTTTCAAGGTGTCCGGCGCGTCCCAAGATGGCGCCCCGCCGCCGCCCTTCCGCGAAAGCCTTCCCCCGTGCTGCACATCCTGCTGTCCATCGCCCCGATCTTCGTGCTGATCGTCCTGGGGCACCTGCTGCGGCGCGGCGGCATTCCCAGCCTGGAGTTCTGGAACCTGAACGACCGGCTGGTCTACTGGGTGCTGATGCCGGCGCTGCTGTTCAACAAGACCTCGACCATCGAGCTGCAGCCTTCCGTCGTCGGCGCCTACGCGGTGGTGATCCTGGGCGCCTTCGCGGCGGCGGCGCTCTTCGGCCTGCTGTCCGCGAAGGCCCTGGGCCTGCCGGGGCCGGTCGCCTCCTCGATCCTGCAGGGCTCGGCGCGGCACAACACCTTCATCGCCCTGGCGGTGGCCGAGCGGCTCTACGGCACCGACGGCCTGGCCATCGCCGCCGTCGCCACCTCGCTGCTGATCCCCACCACCAACGTCACCATGGTGACCCTCATGGTCAGCCTGGTGCGCGGGGCGGACGAGAAACGCATCCTGCGCTCCATCCTGCGCGACCTGGCGCGCAACCCCCTCATCCTCTCGGTCGGCCTGGGCGTCGCCTGGAACGTCCTCGGCAACGGCCCGATCCCGGTGGTCCACGACGTGACGCGGCTTTTGGGCGACGCCGCCCTGCCGGTGGTGCTGCTCTGCGTCGGCGCCAACATCCACGTCCGCGCCATGGCCGCCTCGGCCCTGCCGCTGCTGCTCTCCAGCCTCGGCAAGCTGGTGGTCTTCCCGCTAGCCATCGTCGCCCTGGCCCAGGTCATGGAGCTGAGCGAGACGGAAACCCTGGTGGCCCTGCTGTTCGGCGCGGTGCCCACGGCGTCTTCGGCCTACACCCTGGCCCGCCAGCTGGGCGGCGACGCGCCGCTGATGGCCGCCATCGTCACGGTCCAGACGGGCCTGGCCTTCGTCACCCTGCCGCTCACCATGGCGATCGCCGCGCAGATCCTCGGCTGAGGCCCGCGCGCGCTTGATTTGCATCATGGTCCCTGCGACCCTGCGCCCCTAAGCCTGAAGTCCCGGCTGCGCCGGGCGCGATCGATCTCGGGAGGGAGCCTGGCCATGAAAGCGACGATCCACCAGAAGGCCGGGCCCTGTCTCGCCGAGAGCCTGCGGCGCATCGGCCTGGCCGTCGGCCTCGTGCTGGCGGCGCTGCTGTGGCTGGCAGGCGCCGCCCCGGCGCAGGAAGCAGTCCAGGCGCAGGACGTGGCCCAGGCGCAGGACGACGTGGAAAAGCGCATCCCCGGGCTCGATCCCTGGAACGTCGAAATCCGCGGCGGCCCCAAGTGGGACCCGAGCAACGCCCCGGCGCAGCTCAAGGCGCGCGGCAAGCGTCATATCGAATTCATCCAGGCCGGCGTGCCCGTCGAGTACCGCAGCCAGCGCAACCCCTATCCCAACGTGACCAAGGCCATCGACGCCGGGCGCGAGATCTACGAGGCCAACTGCAAAGCCTGCCACGGACCGCGCGGGCGCGGCGACGGCGACGCCGGGCTCGACCTCATCCCCTCTCCGGCGCTGCTCACCGAGCTGACCAAGAACCAGGGCGCCGCCGACGAGTACCTGCTGTGGACCATTTCCGAGGGCGGCAAGCAGTTCGACACCGCGATGCCGGCCTTCAAGAACCGCCTCAACGAGGCTCAGACCTGGCAGGTCATCGCCTACCTGCGCGCCGGGCTGCCGCCGGCCCAGCCCTAGGCCCTGCGGCCGGGGCCTCCCCATGACCGGGATGCCACCCGGCCGCAAGGACACCGACAGCCGGACACCCCACCTTTCCTCCTGAGAGCGGTCCCGCCGCGGGACACGCCGCAGCTAGGAAAGGACAGTCCTATGAACAGCCGTCGATTTCTTTCGGCCGTCGTGACGGCAAGCGTCGTGGCCGCCTTCACCGCGCCCGCCGCCCAGGCCGCCGGCAGCGAAGGTCAAACGCCGGTGACGCCGATGCCGCAGAACCGGAACCTGGGGCACATGATCTTGCATATGGAAGATCAGAAGGCGGACCACATCGCCGCAGAGATGGCGGACCCCATGGCCGCGAAGCAGACGGCCCTGCCGGGCCATGTCGCCCTGCCCGCCTCGCCCTATGAGCAGTCCGCCCAGGCCCTGACCCCGACGGAGCTGTGCAAGCGCTACGAGCGGCGCTTCGATACCGTCGCGGCCGCCCGGCCGCGAAGATAACAGGGAGTTAATCTTCCTGTAGGCCCTAGGCCAGCCACCCCTCCCCATCTTTAGCTTCAAGACGCGGGGACCTCCCCCCGCACCCCGACATTCGCCAAAGCAAGGGAGAGTGCAGCTATGTCGCAGATCGCAGTCGCAGAGAGGCCGGAAGGTCCCGGGCGCCCCCTCCAGCGCCCCCGTCGACGCTGGGGCGCCGGACTGGTCGCTGCCTCGGTCGTGGCCTCGGGCCTGCTGTGGAGCGGCGTCGCCGCCGCCGCCCAGGCGCCGGAGAGCTTCGCCGATCTGGCCAAGAAGGTCAGCCCGGCGGTGGTCAACATCGCCTCGACCCAGGAGGTCGAAAGGCCTGAGGGCAACATGCAGAGCATGCCCTTCGACTTCCCCGGTTCGCCCTTCGAGGACTTCTTCAAGCAGTTCCGCCGGCAGTACGACGAGCACGGCCGGCCGCAGGCGGCCCCGCGGCACGCCACCGCCCTGGGGTCCGGCTTCATCATCGACCCGGCGGGCTACGTGGTGACCAACAACCACGTGGTCGACCACGCCAGCGAGGTGACCGTCCGCCTGACCGACGAGAGCGTCTATCCCGCCAAGGTCATCGGCGTTGACCCGCAGACCGACCTGGCGCTGCTGAAGATCGACGCCGGCAAGCCGCTGCCCGCCCTGAGCCTGGGCGATTCCGACGAGGCCGAGGTCGGCGACTGGGTCATGGCCGTTGGCAACCCCTTCGGCCTGGGCGGCACCGTGACCGCGGGCATCATCTCGGCACGCGGCCGCAACATCCAGGCCGGCCCCTATGACGACTTCCTGCAGATCGACGCCTCCATCAACCGCGGCAATTCCGGCGGCCCGCTCTTCGATCTGGACGGCAACGTCATCGGTGTGAACACGGCGATCTACTCACCCAACGGCGGCAGCGTGGGTATCGGTTTCGCCATTCCCTCCAACATGGTGAAGACCGTGGTCGCCCAGCTGCGCGAGAAAGGCACCGTGGAGCGCGGCTGGCTGGGCGTGCAGATCCAGAACGTGAGCCCTGACCTCGCCGAGGCGCTCGGTCTCGACAAAGCCGCCGGCGCCATCGTCGCCGAGGTGACCCCCGACAGCCCGGCCGAGAAGGCCGGCCTCAAGTCCGGCGACGTGATCCTGAGCTTCGCCGGCGAAGCGATCGACGACACCCGCGAGTTGGCCCGTGTCGTCGCCCAGCATCCGGCCAAATCCGAGGCCGAGATGAAGATCTGGCGCAACGGCGAGGCCGAGACCCTGACCGTGGTGACCGGTCGCCAGCCGGGCGCCCAGCGCCTGGCCGAGGGCGGCGGCGATGAAGCACCGGACGGCAGCTATCACGCGTCCGCCCTGGACGCGCAGCTCGCCGCCCTGACGCCGTCGCGCCGCGCCAAGTACGGCCTGGACGAGAACCTGCAGGGCGTCCTGGTGCTCGACATCAAGGAGGGCTCGATCTTCCAGCAGAGCCTGCGCTCCGGCGACGTCATCAAACAGGTCGACGGCACCGCGGTCACCGAGCCGCAGCAAGTCGAGCGCAAGGTCGAGGCGGCCAAGGCCACGGACAGAAAGGCGGTGCTGATGCTCGTCAACCGCAACGGCCAGGATCTTTTCCTCGGCGTGAAGCTCGGCGTCGCATAGGGGGCACTGAACGCCGGGACGCGCTGCCCGCCCCCGGCGCCCCCCTCCCGCCCTGTGCCGGGCCCTTCGGCGGAGGCCACCAAGGGCCGGCAGTTCATCTGGGAGGACTCCTGCCGGCCCGGCCCCCGCGCAACGGCTCCCCGCCCAAAAAGCGCAGGGGAGCCGGGGCCCGAAGCCGGGAGCAGGGCCGTTCGGCAAAAGTCCGGACGGCCCTGCGCTTGTCCTCAAGGGCGATGCGGCGGACAGTGCCCCGCGGAAGAGACGAGTTGCCGATAGCGCAAGAATTCCCATATAGGGCGCAGCAGCGGCAAGCCGCCTGCAAAAGCCCAGCGAGCAGCGAAGCGATGCGCATTCTGGTCATTGAAGACGACAAGAAGACCGCCGACTACATCCTGAAGGGCCTGGCCGAGTGCGGCTACACCACCGACTGGGTCGACGACGGCCGCGACGGCCTGCACCAGGCCACCAGCGGCAAGTATGACGCCATCATCGTCGACCGCATGCTGCCGGGACTGGACGGCCTGGCCATCGTCAAGGCGCTGCGCGCCGCGGAGTTGCCGGTGCCGGTGCTGATCCTCAGCGCGCTGGCCCACGTCGACGAGCGGGTGACGGGCCTGCGCGCCGGCGGCGACGACTACCTTTCCAAGCCCTTCGCCTTCTCTGAGCTGCAGGCGCGCCTCGAGGCGCTGTTGCGCCGGCCGCACAACATCGCCCAGCAGACCGAGCTGCAGGTCGATGACCTCAAAATGGACCTGCTGACCCGCAAGGTGAGCCGCGCCGGCCGGCCCATCGACCTGCGCCCGCAGGAGTTCAAGCTGCTGGAATACCTGATGCGCCACGCCGGCAAGGTGGTGACCCGCACCATGCTCTTCGAGGGCGTCTGGGATTTTCACTTCGACCCCCAGACCAACGTGGTCGACGTGCACATCAGCCGCCTGCGCCAGAAGGTCGACAAGGGCTTCGACAAGCCGCTGATCCACACCCACCGCGGCGGCGGCTATTGCATCTCGGCTGATGGATAGGCTGTTCCACACCTCGATCTTCCGCATCGCCCTGCTGTACCTTCTGCTGCTGGGCGTCACGCTGGGGGCGCTCATGGGCTTCGTCTACTGGTCGACCGCCCAGCTCATCGAGCGCCAGACCGAGGAGACCGTGGAGGCCGAGATCCGCGGCCTGGCCGAGCAGTACCGCGATGAAGGTCTGCCCCGCCTCATGGAGGTGATCGGCGAGCGCAGCGGCCCGCAGGGCAGCGCCGAGAACGTCTATCTCCTGACCGGCCCGCGCCTGCAGCCGCTGGCCGGCAACCTCTCCACCTGGCCCGCGCGCATCACCGACGAGGACGGCTGGGTCGAGGTGGCTTTGGGCCGCCGCGACGACCCCAGCGGCGCCGAGCACATCGTGCGCGGACGCGCCTTCACCCTGGCCGGCGGCTATCACCTCTTCGTCGGCCGCGACACGGTGGAGCGCGCCGACTTCCGCGACATCGTCCTGGGGGCCCTGACCTGGGCGCTGCTGCCGGCGGTGGTGCTGGGCCTCATCGGCGGCGCCCTCATCGGCCGCTACAGCCTGAAGCGCGTCGACGCTGTGCGGGCCACGGGGCAGGACATCGTCAGCGGCGACCTCTCGCAGCGCGTGCCGCTGACCGGCAGCGGCGACGAATTCGACCGCCTGGCCGCCACCATCAACGAGATGCTGGAGCGCATCGAAACCCTGATGGGCGGCATGCGCCTGGTCACCGACAGCCTGGCGCACGACCTGCGCAGCCCGCTGACCCGCGCCAAGAGCACCATCGAGATAGTGCTGCGCAAAGGCGCCGAGGACCCCGAGACCTACCGCGAGGCCCTGGAGCAGACCGCCGGCGAGCTGGAGACCATCCAGCGCACCTTCGACTCGCTCATCAACATCGCCCAGGCCGAGGCGGGCCTGAACCGGCTCACCCTCAGCGACCTCGACCTCTCGGCGCTGGCCGGCGACCTGCTGGAGGTCTATCAGCCCATCGCCGAGGACGCGGGGCTGGAGCTGGACGGCGCCATCGCGCCGGACATCACCGTGAAGGGCCACCGCCAGCTGCTGGGCCAAGCCCTGTCCAACCTGCTCGACAACGCCATCAAGTACAGCCCCGCCGGCGGGCGCATCAGCTTCGAGCTGGCGGCGACCGCAGAGGGCGGCGCCGAACTGAGCGTCACCGACAACGGCCCGGGCATCCCGGCGGCTGACCGCGACCGTGTCCTGCAGCGCTTCGTGCGCCTGGACGCAAGCCGCGGCACGCCGGGCAGCGGACTCGGACTGAGCCTGGTTGCCGCCGTCGCCAAGCTGCACGATATCGCCCTGGCGCTGGAAGACAACGAACCGGGCTTGAAGGTGACGCTGAAGACCGCGGCGGCCGGACGGAAACCCAAATAAACACCCCGTGATCCGGTGCCGCCCGCGGGTGACAGCCCGCCGGACGCCTTGTAGGCTCTTCCCTATCCCCGGAGGGAACCGGGAACCTTGGGAGATTGCCGCAGATGATCCGCCGCCGCTTACCGCTGTTTTCCATGCTGCTCGCCGCCCTGGCCACGACCTTGGGTCTGAGCGGCCCGGCCGAAGGCGGCACCGAGACCCGGAGCTGGCAGGAGATCGTCAGCGCCGCCAAGGGGCAGACGGTCTACTGGAACGCCTGGGGCGGCGACGAGCGCATCAACGCCTACATCGCCTGGGTCGGCGACCAGATGCGCGAGGAATACGACGTCACCCTGAAGCACGTGAAGCTGTCCGACACCGCCGACGCGGTCTCGCGGGTGCTGGCGGAACGCGCGGCGGGCAAGAAGGAAGGCGGCTCCGTCGACCTCATCTGGATTAACGGCGAGAACTTCGCCGCCATGAAGGAGCAGCACCTGCTCTACGGTCCCTTCACCCAGGCGCTGCCCAACTTCCGGCTTGTCGACGTCGAGGACAAGCCCTCCACCCTGGTGGACTTCACCGTGCCGACCGACGGGCTGGAGGCGCCCTGGGGCATGGCGAAGCTGAACTTCCCTTACGATTCGGCCCGCGTCGACGAGACGCCGCGATCGATCCCCGAATTCCTCGAGTGGGCAGAGGCCCATCCGGGGCGCTTCACCTATCCCGCGCCGCCCGCCTTCCTCGGCTCGACTTTCCTGAAACAGGCGCTGATCGAACTGGCGCCGGACCGGGCCTTCCTGCAGCAGCCGGTCGAGAGCGACGCCCAGGTCGAGCAGTTCACCCGGCCCCTGTGGGAATACCTGGACAAGCTGCACCCCAACCTCTGGCGGGGCGGCGAGACCTTCCCCTCCGGCGGCCCGGCGCAGCGCCAGCTTCTCGACGACGGCGAAGTCGACATCACCATCTCCTTCAATCCCGCCGAGGCCTCCTCGGCCATCGCCAACAAGCTGCTGCCGGAGACGGTGCGCACTTTCGTGCTGGACAAGGGCACCATCGGCAACACCCATTTCGTCGCCATCCCCTTCAACGCCAACGCCGCCGAGGGCGCCATGGTGGTCGCCAACTTCCTCATGAGCCCAAAGGCCCAGGCGGTAAAGCAGAACCCGGAAGCCTGGGGCGACCCGACGGTCCTGGCCATGACAAAGCTCACCGCCGGCGAGCGCCATCTCTTCGAGACCCTGCCGCTGGGCGTCGCCACCCTGCCGCCGGACGAACTCGGTCCGACCCTGCTGGAGCCCCATCCGTCCTGGATGACGCGCATCGAGGCCGAGTGGCAGAAGCGCTACGCGCGCTGACCGGCGGCATGCAGGAGACCCGCAGATGCGCCGCCGCGGCTTGCTGAGCAGCCTTCCCGCGATCACTCTGGCCGCCTTCCTGGCGCCGGTCGTCGCCGGACTGATCGGCACCTGGCTGCCCGCCTTCGGCTTCTTTCCCACCCTGGGCGGCGAGAGCCTGACCCTGGCGCCCTGGCGTGAGCTCTTCGCACAGCCGGGCCTTGCCGAATCCCTGCGCCTGACCCTGATCTCCGGCCTCCTCGCGACCCTCCTTGCCTTCCTCCTCACCGTCTTCTTTCTCGCCGCCTGCCACGGCGGGCGGCTGATCCTGGCGGTGCGCGGACTCATGGCGCCGCTCATCGCCGTGCCCCACGCCGCCGTGGCGCTGGGCCTGGCCTTCCTCCTCGCGCCCAGCGGCTGGCTGGTGCGTCTCGTCTCGCCCTGGGCTACCGGCTGGGACCTGCCGCCCGACGTGGCCACGGTGCAGGACCCCAACGCCTTGGCGCTGACCCTGGCACTGGTGGTGAAGGAGGTGCCCTTCCTGCTGCTCATGACGCTCGCCGCCCTGGAGCAGGTGCGCGCCGAGGAGCGCCTGGCCGTCGCCCGCTCGCTCGGCTACGGACCGCTGGTCGCCTGGCTGAAGGCAGTGCTGCCGGCGGTCTACCGGCAGATCCGCCTGCCGCTCTACGCCGTGCTCGCCTTCTCGCTTTCGGTCGTCGACATGGCGCTGATCCTGGCGCCGCTGACGCCGCCGCCGCTGGCGGTGCAGGTGCTGCGCTGGTTCAACGACCCGGACCTTTCGATGCGCTTCGTCGCGGCGGCCGGCGCTTGCCTGCAGCTGCTCATCGTCGTCGGGGCCATCGCCTTGTGGCGCCTGGGTGAAACGGCGGTGGCGCTGGCCGGCCGCGCCTGGATCGCCGGCGGGCAGCGCGGCGGCGACGGGCGGATCGCCCGCGCGGTCAGCGCCGGCCTGGTGCAGGGTCTGGTGATCCTGGCGGCCGCCGGCCTGGCCGCCGTGGCCCTGTGGTCCGTCACCGGGCGCTGGCGCTTTCCCGACGCCCTGCCCGCCGATGTCTCGCTGGACACCTGGGCACGCCACGCCCCCGAAGCGGCGGCCATCACCGCCACCACCCTGGTCACCGGCCTGGTGGCCGCCGGCATCGCCCTAATGCTGGTCGTCGGCTGCCTGGAGAACGAGCAGCGCCGCGGGCTCACCCTCTCCAACCGCGCGCTCTGGCTGCTCTATGCGCCGCTGCTGGTTCCACAGGTCGCTTTTCTCTTTGGGACGCAGGTGCTGGCCATCCAGGCCGGCATCGACGCCACCTGGATCGCGCTGGTGTGGAGCCACCTGCTGTTCGTGCTGCCTTATGTCTTCCTGACTCTGGCCGATCCCTATCGCGCCCTGGACGAACGCTACGCCCGCACCGCGCTCTGCCTCGGCGCCAAACCCAACCGGGTGTTCTGGCAGGTCAAGCTGCCGATGCTGCTCAGGCCCATGCTCTTCGCGCTCGCCGTCGGCTTCGCGGTCAGCGTGGCGCAGTACCTGCCGACCCTCTTCGCCGGCGGCGGCCGCTTCGTCACCCTGACCACCGAGGCGGTGGGCCTGGCCGCCGGCGGCGACCGCCGGGTGATGGGCGTCTACGCCTTCCTGCAGGCGCTGCTGCCGCTGCTGGCCTTCGCCGCCGCCCTGGCCCTGCCGCGCCCCCTGGTGCTCACCCGCAGGCTGGAGGCGATTCCGGCATGAGAGGCCCGGCATGAGCGTCATCAGCCTGAACCAGGAACGCGGCCTGATCTTGAGCCAGGTGGAGATCACGCACCCTACGTCACGGGGTGAGAAACACATCATCGGGCCGGTCAGCCTGACCGTGCCGCCGGGCGAGGTGGTCACGGTCATGGGGCCCAGCGGCTGCGGCAAGTCGAGCCTGCTGGCCTACATCTGCGGCACCCTGGCGCCGGGGCTCAGCGGCGGCGGGCGGGTGCTGCTGAACAGCGCCGAGGTGACCGCGGCGCCGCCCGAAGCGCGCCACATCGGCATCCTGTTCCAGGACGACCTGCTGTTCCCGCACCTTTCGGTGGCCGGCAACCTGGCCTTCGGTCTGCCGCCGGACCTGCGCGGACGCCGCGCCCGGCGCGAACGCATCGAGGCGGCGCTGGCCGAGGCCGACATGCTGGCCTTCTACGACCGCGACCCGACGACCTTGTCCGGCGGTCAACGCGCCCGCATCGCCCTGCTGCGCACCCTGCTGTCGGAGCCGCGCGCCCTGCTGCTCGACGAGCCCTTCGCCAAGCTGGACGTCGCCCTGCGCCATCGCTTTCGCAGTTTCGTTTTCGACCATGCCCGCGCCCAGGGGTTGCCGACGCTACTGGTCACCCACGACCCGCAGGACGCCGCCGATGCGGGCGGCCCGCGCCTGCAGATCGACGCCGAGGGACGCATCCTCGGCGGCCGTGCGGCGGGACGCGGCCACCGCCCCGGCAATCTGCCCTGAGCGGCCTTTTGGGCATTCCATTTTTCCACGAATAGTCGGCCTTTGGCCGCGGTTTCACACAATTCCCCAGGCAAACCCGGCCTCCGGCGGTGCGCCCCTCTGGGCCTTTCCTGTCCGCCCGGCAGGGCGTAGACTGACCCCAACACCGCGCACCGCCGGCCTTGCCGCCGGCTGATAAGGGGATCAACAGACCATGTACAGCGCGACGACCCAGTCAATCAGCGTGACGGTCAAACCGATCTATCTGGAGGAGCAATCCTCCCCCACCGAAAGCCACTATGTTTGGGCCTACCAGGTGCGCATCGAGAATACCGGTTCGGAAACGGTCCAGCTGCTGAACCGGCACTGGCGTATCACCGATTCCATGGGGCGGGTGCAGGAGGTCCACGGCGCCGGCGTGGTCGGCGAGCAGCCGATGCTGGAGCCGGGCGAGACCTTCGAGTACACCAGCGGCACGCCGCTGACGACGCCCTCCGGCATCATGGTCGGCAGCTACGAGATGGAAAGCACCGACGGCCGGCGCTTCGACGTCGAAATTCCGGCCTTTTCGCTGGACAGCCCGCATCAGCCCGTGCAACTCAACTAGCCGACTTTCGGGCGGCTGGTCCTGTTGAAGAGCGGAGATCGGCGGCCTGTTTTGCGGACCACCAGGAAGAGGGCCAGGAAGGGGACCGTCGCGGCGTGAACACCAAGCAGAAAATCCAAAGCCTGCAGCAGGCGGAACGACCGACGCGCGAGGAAGCGCTGCGGGCCGTGGAAACCCTGATTCGCTGGGCAGGAGACGATCCCTCGCGCGAAGGCCTGCGCGGCACGCCGGACCGCGTGGTCAAGGCCTACGAGGAGTTCTTCGAGGGCTACAGCGTCGATCCCCTGGACCTGCTGGAACGCACCTTCGAGGAGGTCGAGGGCTACGACGAGATGGTGCTGCTGCGCGACATCCGCTTCGAGTCCCACTGCGAACACCACATGGCGCCGATCATCGGCAAGGCCCACGTCGCCTATATGCCCAACAATCGCGTCGTCGGCATCTCCAAGCTGGCGCGCATCGTGGAAGCCTACGCCAAGCGCCTGCAGATCCAGGAGAAGATGACCGCGCAGATCGCCAACACGATCGATGAGGTGTTGCAGCCCAAAGGCGTCGCCGTGGTCATCGAGGCGTCGCACCAATGCATGACGACGCGCGGGATTCACAAGCCGGGCACCTCCATGGTAACCAGCCGCATGCTCGGCATGTTCCGCACCAATGCGTCCACGCGGCGGGAGTTCCTCGCGCTGGTCGGATCGCCCGCGGGTCTGCATCACGACGGCAGCTAGCCCGGATTTGGGGATCATGCTTCGGGGGATTGTGCAGCGGGCGGGCCTGGTTGAGGCGGATCTCAGAGGGGCCGGGCGATGATCGAGTTGCGCCCCGTCATCTTCGTCATCGGCATCCTGCTCTCGGTCCTGGCCGTGGCCATGATCATCCCGGCCATCGTCGACATCTCGGTCGGCCATCCCGACTGGCAGGTCTTCTCCGTGGCCGCCTTCGTCACGCTCTTTGTCGGCGTTTCCATGATGCTGACCACGCGCGCCAGCCTGGGCAGCTTCTCGGTGCGCCAGGCTTTCGTCATGACCAACCTGGCCTGGTTCGTCATCGCCGCCTTCGGCGCCCTGCCCTTCCAGTTCTCGGAACTGGAGCTGGATCCGGCTGACGCCTTCTTCGAATCCATGTCCGGCGTCACCACCACCGGCGCCACCGTCATCGTCGGCCTGGACTTCGCGCCGCCGGGCATTCTGCTGTGGCGGGCCATCCTGCAATGGCTGGGCGGCATCGGCATCATCGTCATGGCCGTGGCCATCCTGCCGATGCTGCAGGTCGGCGGCATGCAGATGTTCCGCGTCGAGGCTTTCGACACCGACAAGGTGCTGCCGCGCGCCGCGCAGATCGCCGGCGGCATCGCCATCATCTACGTCTTCCTGACCGCCGTGGCGGCGATGCTGCTGTGGTCGCTGGGCATGTCGGGCTTCGATGCCGTGGCCCACGCCATGACCTCCATCGCCACCGGCGGCTTCTCCACCTACGACGCCTCGGTCGGCCACTTCGACAACGCCGCCATCGACTGGGCGATGAGCGGCATCATGGTGCTGGGCTCGATTCCCTTCGTGCTTTACCTGCGCGTCATCCGCGGCGACCTGCGGCCGGTCTTCGCCGACACCCAGGTGCGCTGGTTCCTGACCATTCTGGCCATCGCCATCCTCTTCACCGCGGTGTGGCTGTACCGCGGCGACCTGATGGAGCCGCTGCAGGCCTTGCGCTACAGCACCTTCAACGTGATCTCGGTCATGACCGGCAGCGGTTTCGCCACCGCCGACTACGGGCGCTGGGGCAGCTTCGTGGTCGCCGTCATGTTCGTGCTGATGTTCGTCGGCGGCTGCGCCGGCTCGACCACCTGCGGCATCAAGATCTTCCGCCTGCAGGTGCTCTACGCCACGGCGCACGCCCAGATCCACCGCCTGATGCAGCCCAACGGCGTGTTCTTTCCCTACTACAACAAGAAGCCGATCCCCGATCCCGTGGCCACCTCGGTGATGAGCTTCTTCTTCCTCTTCGCCGCCAGCTTCGCGCTGCTGGCGGTCGGCCTGGGCCTCACCGGGCTGGACTTCATCACCGCCGTCTCCGGCGCCGCCTCGGCCATCGCCAACGTCGGCCCCGGCCTGGGCGATGTCATCGGGCCGGCCGGCACCTACACCACCCTGCCGGACAGCGCCAAGCTGCTGCTCTGCCTGGGCATGCTGCTCGGACGCCTCGAACTCTTCACCGTCCTGATCCTGCTCGCGCCCTCCTTCTGGCGGGGCTGAGAAAGTTGCCATGGCTTCCATCCGTCCCCAGAGCCGCGCGCTCATCGAACGCCTGATCGGTTTCGACACCACCTCCGCCAAGTCCAACCTGGAGCTCATCGACTTCGCCCAGGACTACCTGGAAGGCCACGGCGCGCGCTGCCGGCGCATCACCAATCCGGAGGGCACCAAGGCGAACCTCTTCGCCAGCCTCGGCCCGGAGGCGCCGGGCGGCGTGGTGCTGTCCGGCCACAGCGACGTGGTGCCGGTCGGCGGCCAGTCCTGGGACAGCGATCCCTTCACGGTGGTGGAGCGCGACGGCCGGCTCTACGGCCGCGGCACCGCCGACATGAAGTCCTTCATCGCCGTGGCCATGGCCCTGGTGCCGGAGTTCCAGGCGCAGCCGCTGAAGCATCCGCTGCACCTCGCCCTTTCCTACGACGAGGAGGTCGGCTGCACCGGCGTCGGCAGCATGATCGACGACATCGTCACCAACCTGCCGCGCCCGGAGATGGTGATCGTCGGCGAGCCGACGGACATGCAGATCGTGAACGGCCACAAGGGCTGCTACGTCTTCGAGACCCACCTCAAGGGCCTGGCGGCGCACTCCAGCCAGCCGCACCACGGCGGCAACGCCATCTTCGCCGCCGGCAAGCTGATCGCCTACCTGGCCGAGCTGGCTGCGCAAAAGCGCTCCGAGGCGCCGGCCGACAGCCCCTTCGATCCGCCCTACACCACCTTCAACCTGGGCCTCGTCGAAGGCGGCAAGGCGCTCAACATCGTGGCGCAGGACTGCAGCTTCGGCTGGGAGTTCCGCCCGATCCCCAGCGAGGACACCACGGCCATCATCCAGGGCTTCGAGGCCTATGCCCGCGACGAGGTCCTGCCGGCGCTCAGCGAGTTCGCGCCGGAGGCCAGCATCGAGACCCGGCACCTCTCCACCGTGCTGCCGCTCATGCCGGTGGAGGACAATCCCGCCGAGGCCCTGGTGCGCCGCCTCTCCGGCAGCAACGCCGAAGCGGGCGTGGTCTCCTTCGGCACCGAGGGCGGCCTCTTCCAGGACGCGGGCCTGGCGGCCGTGGTGTTCGGCCCGGGCTCCATCGACCAGGCGCACAAGCCCAACGAATTCATCGATCTGGATCAGGTCGCGGCCTGCGAGAAATTTCTGCTGAAGCTGCGCGACTGGGCGGCGACTTAGTCCGCATCCTATGGGGTAGCCGGCATCTTCTCTTGCGACTCCAGGGCCATATTGGCGTAGGCTCGGATCGACACGTCTCCCATCGAGCGCAGGTTGGGCAGGGAAGCAGGCGATGCAAAAGATCATCCTGGGTATCCTGGCAATTCTGGCCGTCGCCGGCTGGGCGGCAGCCTATGTTTTCTACACGGAGTCAGGCGACCTCACCGAAAGATTGGTGAGCGCCGAGGCCGGGCGCGCCGAGGCCGAAGGGGAACTGAGCGCCGCACAAGGCGATCTCAAGAAGCAGGCCGATGCGGTCGGCAGTCTGGCGGAGATCGAGAAAAAATTGGCGTCTGCCGAGGCCAACGCCGATGTCCTGGACAAGCAGTTGCAGGGCAAGAGGTCCGAACTGGCGGACTTAACAAAAGACATCGAGGCGCAGAAGCTTGAGCTCAGCAAGCTGGAACGTCAACTGAGGGAGCAGACGACATCCCTTGAGACGGCCAGGCAGGATGCCGCGCTCGCCGAGCACGAGGTGGAACGGTTGCGCGCCGAGTCGGCCGAGCTGGCGCAGACGGCGGAGCGCTTGCAGAAAGAAGCGCCGGCTGAAGCCGCGGCGGCCGCTGCCGGCACGACCGCGCCGACCGCCGGCTCCATGGCCAAGCTCGAAGCGCCCGCCGGCGCTCCCGAGCCGCGGGCGATGGATGAGAAAAGCCGGATCGAGAGAAGCTTCAAGGTTCTCGACAAGAACGGTAACGGTGAGATCGACGAGTTCGAGTTCAGGCTGAACAGCGTCCGGCTTCTGGGTCTGCTCGACACCAACGACGACGGCTTCGTGACCCGCGACGAGACTCTCTTGCCGCCGGATCGCTTCAGCCTCTTCGACCAGGACGGCGACGAGAAGATTGTGCCGATCGAGTTTATCGAAGCCTTCCGGATTCTCGATCGCGGCGGCAAGGGTGTTATCACCCAGAAGGACTACGAGGACTTCATCGAGAGCGCCGCGAAGTGAGCCGCTGAGCGGCGCTTCAGGCCGCCTCAAAGGACATCGGCGCGCCGAAGAAGCGGCTGGCGAAGGCGGAGACCCTGGCCGGGTCGCCGGTGGTGAGGAAGCGGCGTGCGCCGGCCGCCTCCGGCGCCGCGGTGAAGCGGTCGTGACGCGAGAGGTACTCGGCCAGGCTGTCGGCGACGATGGTCGGCTGGTCGAGCAGCTGCACCCCCGCCGGCAGGGCCTCGGCAAAGAGCCGCGCCACCAGGGGATAGTGGGTGCAGCCCAGCACCGCCGCCTCCGGCGCGCGGCCCTCGGTCTGCTGCAGCATCTCGGCGACGTAGCCGGACACCAGCTCCCGCAGCACGCTCTCGGGCTCGTCCGCCTCGATGGCGGCGACCAGCTGCGGACAGGCCTGGCTGACCACCCGCATGTGCGGCGCACGCAAACCCACCTCGAAGGGGTAGGCGCCGGAATGGATGGTCCGCTGGGTGGCGAAGACCGCCACCATGCCGTCGGGCGACACCTTGCCCGGTACCTTGGTGCCGTCGCGCCAGGACACCCCGGCCAGCACTTCCACCATGGGCACGAAGACGCCCAGCACCCGGCGTTCCGGCGCCGCCTCCGGCAACCAGTCCTGCTGCAGTCGTCTCAGGGCGATGGCCGAAGCGGTGTTGCAGGCCAGCAGCACCAGCAGGCAGCCCTCGGCGAAGAGGCGCTCGACCGCGGCCAGGGTGAGATCGAAGATTTCCGCCTCCGTACGCCGCCCGTAGGGCGCATTGCCGTGGTCGCCCAGGTAGGTGAAGGCCTCTCGCGGCAGCCGGTCGGTCAGGGCGTGCAGCACCGTCAGGCCGCCGTGGCCGGAATCGAAGACGCCGATCATTTCAGCCCCCGGACCGGCAAGCCCTACAGAACGATGTAGGGGAAGAAGGCGGTCTTGATGGTTTCTTCCAGCTGATCGTTGAGGTCGTTCATGGTGTCCTCGGTCAGCTTGTACCAGACCTTCTCGCGCTCGTTGAGGGTGATGTCCTCGGGCACCGTGACCGAGCGGCGCGCCTCGGCGCTGGCCGTGCCCTGCACCTGGCGGCCGTCGAGGATCTGCATGTCGATCACGATGTTGACCTCATAGCGCTCCGACTGATCGGTGGTCAGCAGGCCGGTAACGCCCTGCGACTTCGGCAACTCGGTCTCGATGGCCGAAGCCTGGCGCACGATGTAGCGGAAGGTCAGGCGGTCACCCTTGGCGACCAGGCGGTCCTGGCCCCAGCGCACCGCGGCGTCCTTGGGCGGCACCGGGAAGCGGTGGCCTACGTTCGGCGCCTCGGTCGTCGCCTTGTAGGCCTGCTCGACCTGGATATCGCCGACATCCAGGTTGATGTCGGGCAGATGTTCGTAGCTCATGCCGGCAAACCTGTTGCCCGGGTCGTCCATGGCGCAGCCCGCCGCAAGAACGGCGAAGAGCGAGAAGACGACGACCTGGCCGAAGGGGGCGAGACGGAAAGGAACACGCATGGCAGGCTTCCTGTCGAACATGGTTCGGGAATCGGACGAAGAGTCGGGTGCCTTCTTAGGCGGAAAGTATGAATAAGATGGGAATCGGGCAGGATCAAGGCGTGCGAGGGTCATCTGCGTGACCAGCCGGCCCGCGGAAGCCGCGCTATTCCCTGTAGATGTGCGCCAGGTCGTCGTCGTCGAAGCGGTAGACCTGGGTGCAGAACTGGCAGGTGACCTCCACCGCGCCGTCGGTCTTCAGATCCTCGATCTCTTCGCGCGGCATGGCCTGGAGGACGTTCTCCAGCTTCTCGCGCGAACAGCGGCAGCCGTCGGTGAGCGCACGCGGCTCAAAGACGCGCACCCCTTCCTCGTGAAACAGGCGGAACAGCAGATCGTTGAAGCCCAGGGAGTCGTCCAGCAGCTCCTCGTCACGCACGCTGGCCTGCAGCACCATGGCCCGGCGCCAGTCGTCCTCGTCCTCGATGGCGTGGACCGCCTCCTCCGGCAGGCGCTGCAGCACCAGCGCGGCGGAAAGCCAGTGTGCGCCGCGCCGCCCCGCCGCCAGCACGATGCCGCTCTGCAGCTGCTCGGACTGCATGAAGTAGTGCTGCAGGCAGTCGGCCAGGGTGTCGCCGGTCAAGGCGACGATGCCCTGGTAGCGGTCGCTGTGGCTGCCCTGGTGGTCCACCGTGAAGGCGAGGTGGCCCTTGCCGAAGAGCTGCGGCACCGTCGGCGGGCTGTCCAGGCCGGCGATCAGCTGATCGATGCGCGCCTGGTCGAAGCCGGCGTAGCCGCGCATTTCCCCTTCCGAGGTGACATCGACCACCAGCATGCGCAGGGGGCCGTCGCCGCTGGCCTGCAGGGTGAAAACGCCTTCGTACTTGATAAGGCTGGCCAGGCCGCCGCAGAGCGCAAGCATCTCCGCCAGCAACTGGGCCACCGGCTCCGGATAGTCGTGGCGTGCGAGAATCCGGTCGCAGACGTTCTCCAGGCGCAGCAGGCGCCCGCGGATCCCGGAGGACTCAAGGAGAAAGGGTTGGACGAGGTCGGCCTTCAGACCGCCCGGCCCGCTCGTACCTTCAGGCATCAGCCACCTATATCCGTCAGGAGAGGCACCACGCGAGAATGCCCTTCTGGGCATGCAGGCGGTTTTCCGCTTCGTCCCACACCACCGACTGCGGACCGTCGATCACCGAGGCGGTAACCTCGTCGCCGCGGTGGGCCGGCAGGCAGTGCATGAAGATCGCCCCGGGCTTGGCCAGCGCCATGAGCCGGTCATCGACCTGGTAGGATTGCAGCAGGTTGTGACGGCTCTCGCCGTCGTCGTCGCCCATGGAGACCCAGGTGTCGGTCACCACCGCGTCGGCGTCCCGCACCATGGCGTCGGCGTCGCTGGAAACGACAATCTTGCCGCCCTGGGACGCCGCCCAGTCCAGCACCGACTGGGGCGGACGCAGCATCTCCGGGCAGGCCAGGCGCAGTTCGAAGTTGAAGCGCACGGCCGCATGGATCCAGGAGGTCGCCATGTTGTTGCCGTCGCCGGACCAGACCACCACCTTGCCCTCGATGGGCCCAAGGTGCTCTTCGAAGGTCATGACGTCGGCCATGAGCTGACAGGGATGGGTGACGTCGGTCAGGCCGTTGATCACCGGTACCGTTGCGGCCTCAGCCATTTCCAGCAGGATCGACTGCTTGGTCGTGCGGATCATGATCGCGTCGACATAGCGCGACAGAACGCGCGCGGTGTCGCCAACGGTCTCCCCGCGGCCCAGCTGGGTGCCGCTGGGCTCCAGCACCACGGCATGTCCGCCCAGTTGCGTGGCCGCAACCTCGAAGGAAACGCGGGTACGGGTTGAGGGCTTCTCGAAGATCATGGCCAGTGTCTTGCCGGTCAGCGGCTTGTCGCCGCTGCGGCTTTCACCGCGCTTCATGCGCAGGGCGTCGTCGAGCATGGCGCGCAGTTCGGCGGTTTCCAGCCGGTCGAGATCGAGAAAATGCTTGGGCTGCGGCAGCTTCAGTTCGGTCATGTCACGCCGCCTTCGCCCAGGTGCTGCAGGCGCGCTCGATGGCCTGCACGGCCTCGTCCACGTGACGCGCATCGATGATCAGCGGCGGCAGCAGGCGCACCACGTTCTCCGCCGCGCCCACGGTCAGCAGGCCTTCCTCGCGCAGCTTGGCGACCAGCTCGGTATTGGGCACCACGCACTTGAGGCCCAGCATGAGGCCCGCGCCGCGCACCTCCGCCAGCACTTCCGGAAAGCGCGCCGCGAGGTCTTCCAGCTTGCCGCGCAGCTGCTCGGCCGTGCGCTGCACATGGGGCAGGAAATCGGGCTCCAGCATCACGTCCAGCACCGCGTTGCCCACCGCCATGGCCAGCGGGTTGCCGCCGAAGGTGGTGCCGTGGATGCCCGGCTGCATGCCGCCGCAGGCCTTCTCGGTCGCCAGGATGGCGCCGATGGGAAAGCCGCCGCCCAGTCCCTTGGCCAGCGCCATGACGTCGGGCCGGATGTCCGCCCATTCATAGGCGAAGAGCTTGCCGGTCCGGCCCATGCCGCACTGGATTTCGTCCAGCACCAGCAGCAGGCCGTACTCGTCGCAGACGTTGCGCAGGGCCTTCAGGTAGTCCAGGTCGGCGGCGCGGATGCCACCCTCGCCCTGGATCGGCTCCACCAGGATGGCGCCGGTCTCCGGACGGATGGCGTTGCGCAACTCGTTCATGTTGCCGAAGGGCACGTTGTCGAAGCCCTCGGCCGTCGGCCCGGTGCCCTCCAGGTATTTCGGATTGCCCGCCGCCGACAGCGTGGTCAGCGTGCGGCCGTGGAAGGCGCCGGTGCAGGAGATCACCCGCATGCGTTCCGGCTGGCCGGCGGCATAGTGATAGCGGCGCGCCAGCTTCAGCGCGCCCTCGATGGCCTCGGCGCCGGAGTTGCAGAAGAATACCTTGTCGGCGAAGGAGTTCGCCACCAGCCGCTCGGCCAGGCGCCGGCCCTCCGGGATCTCGTAGAGATTGGAGACGTGCCACAGCTTGCCGGCCTGTTCCTGCAGGACCTTCACCAGGTGCGGATGGCTGTGCCCCAGGGCATTGACCGCGATGCCGGCCGCGAAATCCAGGAATCGTCGCCCGTCCGCCGTATAGAGATAGGGGCCTTCGCCGCGCTCGAAAGCGAGGTCGGCGCGCGCATAGGTATGCATCAAGGCGTCACTCACGGACCGAACTCCTATACCTTGTCCAACAGGCCCCCACGGGCCCGCAAAGGGGCCCGACAGGCCCCTTTTGGCCTGAAAGGGCCGAAATGCCTCATATTCTGGGGCGGGGACGGTTCATTCTAGGGCCGGCACCGGGCTTGCCGGGGCCGGCCGGGTTCAGCTTACACGGCACGCGGCCGGGGCTGAAGGGGCGACACTATTGGCAGAATGCCCCCCGCTGTCAACCGGAGCGCCCGGATTCCGGCGGCTTGCGGCGGATTCGGGCGACCCCGGCAGCCTAATAGAGCCGGGTGACCCGGTAGCCCTCCTTCTCGAGCAGGGAGAGAACGCCTTTCTCCCCGGGCAGTTGAAAGGCTTGCAGGCCCGCGAAGGTGGCGCCGCTCTCGAACATTGAACTCAGGCGCTTCGCCAGCATTCGGTTGCGCCCGAAAATCCACTTCTCCTCGATCCGTTCGTAGGCATCGGGACCCATGTTTGCTGCAAAGAACTCATTGTACTTCGCTATGAAGTCGACTCTGCCGGCGCGATAGGACTTCAGGTGATTCGCATAGGCGTCTTCAAGCGAGCCGGCCATAGCAAGATCGACCTTGAGAGCCGCGACGTAGTCGGCCACCGGCACGCTGTCCTGCAAAGCCGCCACCTCTTGCGGGTCTTCCAGTGAGATCAGAAGTTTGCCGTCCTGCTGCGCCCAATCAACCAGGCGCCTTCCGTGAAACTGATCCTGCGCGCCGAACCCGTTCCAAAGACGCGGCGGGAAGCTGAACATGTGGGACAGAGCAGAAGGCGCCAGCCGGTCGACTTCGGCCGGCGAGAGATTGTAGCGTTCCGCCCTGGCAACGACGCCGCGGTAGGTGTCGTCGTCAAGCAGGTGACGCAGCGACTGGGCCGCCGGCAGGTGGAGCTGGTCTTTCCATTGCCCCATCTCGGCTTCATCGAAAATGAAGGAGAAGCTCACCTGTTCGGCCTTGCCGAAGGCTTGCATTACCGGCGCGGGCAGATCCCGCAGAGCCGGGTCGTCATAGTAAAACAGAGCGAAGAGGTAACTCGGCCTCTGGCCCTCGCGCTCAACTTGCCAGAGCTGCCCCTCGGCATGTTTGACCGGATGAGGATCGGAGGCAGCAGCCGAGCCCGCCCCCAATACCAGCACTAGTCCGAGGAGTGACAAGGTCCAGGCACGAAGAATGGCGCTGGTGTGTTGATGCCGCGTCATGGTGATCCCGCATTTCCGCCGTTGCACAGTTCCAGCTGCCCCGCCCAGGCGGGATCAATCGCCGGTTGCAGGTGAGCCTGGGCGGAAAACCTTAAGATTCCGGCAATACGGGGATTTAGCCCAATGCGCGGGCGGGCTGCCGGTCAGTAGAGCCGGGTCACCCGGTAGCCGCGCTGCTGCAGCAGGCTGAGGATGCCCTCTTCGCCGGGCAGGTGCAGCGCGCCCACGGCCACGAAGGCGCGGCCCTGTTCCAGCAGCGGGACCATGCGCTCGGCCATGGTGTGGTTGCGGTCGTCGATCATGCGTTCGGCCAGGCGCTTCGCGGCGGCGGCATCGTCGACGCCGGAGTAGTCGTTGGCGAACGTCATAAGGGTCGCGGTGTCGCCCTTCAGGTAGGCGCGGAACATGGCATTGAACTGGCTCACGATGTGCTCGTGATCGTTCAACAGGTCGGCCACCAGGGTGACCTGCTCGGCCTCGCTCAATCCGTCGAAGATCTCGAGCTGCTCGGCATAGCTCTCCAGACCGTGCAGGGCCTTGCCGCGGCGCTGGGCCTCGCCCTGCAGCCAGAAATCGAAGGCCGGCTCACCCTGGGCCTGGCGGATCACCTCGATGCGCGGACGCGCCAGGAAGAAGCTCAGCGCCCAGGGCTTCATGCGCTGCAGGCCCTCGGGCGTGACGCCGAAGTCGGCCACCGCCGCGGCGGTGCGCCCGAAAAGCTCGGCGCCGATGATGTCCTCCAGGTTCCGGCCCGGCGGCAGCTGGAGGGCCTGGGCCATGTCCGCCTCGCCGCCCTGGCCGGTGACGATCTCGAAGGCGGCGACCTGCGAGCGGTCGAGCGCCTGGTCGATCTCCCTGGGCAGCTCGCGCAGACGCGGGTCTGTCGAGTGCATGGTGCCGAGCAGGTAGCTGGCCGGGGCATCGTCCTTCTGCAGTTGCCACAGCAGGCCCTGGCTGAAGGGAATGTTCTCCGCGGCGGCGGCCGGCGTGAGCCACAGGAAGGCCGCGGCGAGAACCGCCAGCGGCGCCGTGAAAAGCTTGCTCTGGAGTGATTTCAGCATTGCCCGACTGACCTCAATCGTCACCTTTCGCCGGCTCCCGCAGCGCGGCGCTACTCAGGGCCGGATCTTGTAGCCCGCCGCGAAGAGGCGCCAGGCCAGCACCGCCAGCGTCAGGTTCAGCGCGGCGAGCAGGCCGGCGCCCAGCGCCAGCGAGGTTTCCGCCTGGCCGATGAAGCCGGCCCGAAAGCCGTCGACGGCGTAGAACACGGGATTGAAGTAGATCCAGTCCCGGAACGCCTCCGGCAGCCGTTCCACCGAGAAGAAGGTCCCCGAGAGGAGCCCCAGCGGAACGATGAGGAAACCCTCCACCGCGCCGTAGTGGTCCCAGCGCTCGGCCCAGAGACCCGCGATGGTGCCCAGAAGCGCGAAGAGCAGCGCTGCCAATACGGCAAAGCCGAGGACAAACGTTACATCGAAGTATGAATAATCCACGAAGACCGCGGTTCCCAGCGCGACCAGCGCGCCGGACATCAGCCCGCAGGTCGCCGCCGAGAGCACGAAGCCGGCGATGACCTCCAGCGCGCTGAGCGGCGCCATCTGCACGTCGGCGATGGTACCCTCCATCTTGTCCAGCACGATCATCGCCGCGGAGTTCTGGAAGGCGGTGTAGGCAAGGGCGTAGAGCGCCACGCCGGGCGCGATGAATTCCTTCAGGCCCACCCCCGGCAGCATCTCGCCGAGACTGCGCTGGCCGACCACGAAGACCAGCAGGAACAGCATGCTGGAGACCAGCGGGCCGGCCAGGGTTTCCAGTCCGAAACGCAGGAAGCGGAACAGGCCGTAGCCGTAGTAGACCGTCCAGAGGCCGCGCCAGTTGAAGCGCCGGAAGGACAGTGGACGCCAGGCGCGAAAGGCCAGCACCGGCGCAGCGGCGCCCACCGCGGCGCCTTCCGCCTCGGGGCTGCCGCCGACCCCGGTCACGGCTTCAGCCGGTAGCCGGTGGCGAACATCCGGTAGGTCACGAACCAGAGGAAGAGGTTGACCCCGGCCATGACCACGATCCCCAGCGTCAGATTGCCGTCGGCGTGGCCGATGAAGCCGTAGCGGAAGCCGTCGATCATGTAGAAGAAGGGATTGAAGTGGGCCACGATCTGCCAGGTCTCCGGCAGCCGCTGGATGGAATAGAAGGTGCCGGAGAGGAAGGAGAAGGGCGTGATCACGAAGTTGGTCACCGCGGCGATGTGATCGAACTTCTCCGACCAGATGCCGCCGATCATGCCGAGCAGCGACAGCATCAGCGAGGCCATGACGCCGTGGAAGAGGATGAAGAGCGGATTATGGATGGTGACCGGCACGAAGATCCACATGCCCAGGCCCACGGCGAGGCCGACCATGATGCCGCGGGTGACGCCGCCGCCGGCCATGCCCAGGGTCAGCTCGGCCGGCGAGAGGGGCGGCATCAGCACGTCGACGATGTTGCCCTGCACCTTGGCGATGACCAGCGAGGAGGAGGTGTTGGCGAAGGCGTTCTGCACCATGGCCATCATGATGAGGCCCGGCGCCAGGAAGGTCGCGAAGGGCACGCCGCCGACGACCCGCCCGCCGCCGCCCAGCGCCAGGGTGAAGATCGCCAGAAACAGCAGCGTCGTCACCATGGGCGCCAGCAGGGTCTGCGTAAAGACGTTGAGGAAGCGGCGCACTTCCTTCATGTAGAGGGTCCAGAGGCCGCGCCAGTTCACGCGCCCCATGTGCCTGACGCGGGTGCCGCCAAGCGAGAGGGTCTGATGTTCCATAGCGCTTCACATAGTCCCAGCCGCCGCCGGACGCAAGGCGCGAAGGCGCGCCCATGAGCCGGCAGGGCGACGAGGAGGCGGGGCGCAAAGCGGGCAAAACCCGGGGAAAACGGCGCCAGCCCTTGAAGGCCACGCCCGAGGGCCTGGAGCGCTCGGCGCTGTATTACCTGGAGCGCTACGACAGCTCCAGCGGCCACCTGCGACGCCTGCTGCGGCGGAAAATCCTACTCTCCGCCAAGGTGCACGGCACCGACCCCGACGAGGGCGCCGCGGCGGTCGAGCGCCTGATTGCGCGGCTGACCGGGCTGGGCCTGCTGGACGACGCCCGCTACGCCCGCGAGCGGGTGCGCGGCCTGCTGGCGCGCGGCACCTCGGCGGCCATGATCCGCGCCAAGCTGAGGGCCAAGAGCCTGCCCGCGGCGCTGATCGAGGCGGCCCTGGAGGCCGACGAGAACGCCGGACCCGGGCGCGAACTGCGCGCCGCCCTGCGCTACGCCAAGCGCCGGCGCCTCGGCCCCTACCGCCTGGAGAACCGCCCCGGCGAGCGCGCCGAGCGGCGCGAGCGCGACCTGGCCGCCCTGGGCCGCCAGGGCTTCGACTACGAGACCGCCCGGCGGGTCATCGACAGCGAGGATCCGGCCGCCCTGGAAGCCGAGCTGGACACCGGCTGACGGAGGACCGGCGCGAATTTCTGCCCGCCGGGCTGCATCCACCGGGCCCGCGGCTGCGTAGGTATGAAAAGAAGGCGCCCGCGACCGCAGCAGTCCGGGGCCTCCGGGGAGGTCACCCCAATTGTACTTGGTGCGGCGCAGCATTCCGACGCATAGTGGCGCGAGCGCCGACGCGAGAGCTTGAAGTTGCTTGGTCGCTCAAAACGGAAGAGGAAGCGATGATCCGGATACTCAAACTGATCACCCCCTTCGCCCTCACCTTTGCTTTGGCATGCGGCGCCGCCTACGGCATGGGCGGCGACAGCGGCAGTGACTCCAAGAAGCCGATGGATCCGAACTACACCGCCGCCAAGCAGCTGGTCGAGGACGGCAAGTACGCCGAGGCCATCCCGCTGCTGGAAAAGGTGGTCGCCGGTGACGACAAGAACGCCGACGCTTTCAACTACCTCGGCTACAGCAACCGCCAGCTCGGTAACAACGACGTCGCCCTGGCTCACTATCAGAAGGCCCTGGCCCTCGAGCCGCGTCACCGCGGCGCCAACGAGTACCTGGGCGAGCTCTACCTGACCCTGGGCGACCTGCCGAAGGCCGAGGAGCGCCTCGACGTGCTGGACGACGCCTGCTTCTTCGGCTGCGACGAGTACACAGAGCTGAAGAACGCCATCGCCGAGTACAAGGCCAAGGCCGGCAGCTGACCCTTCAGGGGCCGCCTACTCCGCCGCGCGCACCGCTGAAGGTGCTATGGCCGGCAGGTCCAGGGCGCTCTTCAACACGTGAATGTCCAGCGGCTGGCTGCGGCCGCGCACGTCGATCTGCTGATGCGGGAAGGCCGCGAGATCGATGCCGGCGTGGGCGGCCAGCGGGGCCGAGACGATGAGCTGCGCTTCATAGTCCTTGGTCAGCGCCTCCAGGCGGCTGGCCGTGTTGACCGCGTCGCCGATGGCGGTGAGTGACGTCGCCGGGCCGTAGCCCATCTCCCCGACGATGACCGATCCGCTGTGCAGGCCGATGCCGATGCGCAGGGGCTCCGGCAGGTCGGCGGCCAGGCTGCGGTTCAACTCCTCCAGATGCTCGGCCATGCGCCGCGCCGCCTCCAGGGCGTTGCGGCTGCCCACTTCGACGCCCCGCTCGATGCCGAACAGCGCCATCACGCCGTCGCCGATGAACTTGTCGATGCGCCCGCCGGCTTGCTCCACCGCCGTACCCATGGCGGTGAAATAGCGGTTGAGCACGAAGACCACGTCGTAGGGCAGGCGGTCCTCCGACAGGGAGGTGAAGCCGCGCAGGTCGGCGAAGAGGATGGCGATCTCGCGCTCGTCGCCCTGCAGGTAGCCGGCGCGCGGCTGCGCCAGGGCCGGGCCGGCGGCCGGCGGCAGCAGCGGCGTGATTTCACAGTCGGCGAAGACCGCGGTCTGACAGGCCAGCCGGACGTTGGGCGCGGCGCCGACGCGGGCCAGCACCTTTCGCTCCTCGGGCTCCGGCGGGGGCAGGCTGGCCCCGCCGCGGCCAACGCGCACACGGCAGGTGGAGCAGCGCCCGCGCCCGCCGCAGACCGAGGCGTGCGGCACTCGCGCGCTGCGGCTCGCTTCCAGGATGGTCACGCCCTTGCGCACGCTGACGCGGCGCCCGCCGGGATAGCTGAGGCGCACCATGCCCTGACGATGCTGCCACAGGCGCCACAACAGGCGGGCGACCAGCGTCAGGGCCAGCAGCACGAAGAAGCCGATGACCACGCCGTCGCGCAGCGCCAGCACGTCGTCGCGCTCGGCCGTCGAGGGGGCGTTGCTCAGCACCAGGATCTCGGCGATATAGTCCGGGTTCGCGGCGACGCGGCGCAGCACCTCGCGCCCGGCGGCCAGGTAGCCGGCCAGCGCCAGGGTCGGCAGCAGCACGGCGGCGGCGAGGCCGTAGGGGGCGAAGCGCGGGTACCAGCGCTTGAGGCGCAGCCAGAGGTGCAGGCCGATGCAGCCGTGGGTCCAGACCACCAGCACCAGCAGCGTCTGCTGCAGGGCGTCGCGCAGATTGAAGCCCCACTGCACCGCCACGATGTAGAGATAGCTGTCGTCGACGCCATAGATCTCGTGCACCAGGCGGGTGCCCAGGATGTGCAGCGCCGCCAGCGGAATGATCAGCACCCCGAAGAGGTAGCGCAGGGCGTCGAGCGGCGGCATGGCCAGGCTCTCCCGCCGGAAGATCGCGTAGTAGGCCAGGCTCAAGTGAACCAGCAGCGCCGTGTAGAGCAGCACGGTGGGCAGCAGGCTGCGCCAGAACGCGACGAAAACCTCCTGCCCTGCTTCCAGGGCGGAGAAGGACACCACCCCCAACGCCGTGTTCAAGAGATGCGTCAGGACATAGAAGAAGAGGGTAAGACCGCTGATCAGCCGCAGGCGCCGGACCATGCTTGTTCCTCTACTTTCATTGCATTGGCTGCGAGCGGCAGGGCAACCGGAGTAGGTTTCAGATCATAAGCGGGTGCTGCGGGCTTGAAAACGGGCCTCTGAGCCTGCTATTGGCCCTGCTGTTGGCCGGAGACGTCCCGCGGCCGGCGCGCCTTTCCCACGACTTGCGCCTGTTCGGGGGCAAAAACCGGCGGGAGCCGGCGGATCACTTTTGCGTAAGGAGGGGCCGGGCCCCGTGACCGACAGCGACAACCCCAGGCCCAGGCGGCGCCAGCGTCCGCAGCGCGTCTTCGACACTTCGGTGCCCTCGCCCTGCATCTCCGTCTGCCAGGTCGACCCCCGGACCGACCGCTGCATCGGCTGCCTGCGTCACGTCGACGAGATCCGCGACTGGCCGATCCTCACGGCCGAGCAGAAGCGCGCCATCCTGGCCCAGCTGCCCCAGCGGAAATAGTGCCGCCGGCGCGGAGGTGACGCGGAAGGACTGCTCAGGCGTGCAGCGGGGCGCCGAGATCCTGAGTCTCCGCGCGGCGCGCGAAGAGGGAGCGCATGATCTTTTCCTGAACCCGGAGATCCAGGTCGGTGAAGACGCCGGCCAGTTCCCGGCGCTCGCGGTCGACCCAGATGACGACCGCCTGGCAGTCGAACGTCAGGGCCTCGTCCTCGATATCCAGCTCGACGGTCAAGGCGATCTTGTCGCCGGGGTAGTGCTCAGCACTGTAGGCGCCGGCGGAGAAACCGCGGCGTGACCAGTCTTTCAGGGGGTAGGCTTTGCCGTCGATGAAAACATGGCCATCGACCTCGGTGCCGCGCGGTTCAATGCGGCGATCAGAACAAGGGGACGAAAAACGCCTGAACAATGAAGAAAACATACCTCAAGAATGCCCCAGGGTCCTGAAGCTTTCGTTAACGATTGTGCGAAGACAGCGCAAATTCAATTTACGCGCAGGTTGCCCTGCAGCGCCGGGCGCGGCCGCGCTAGAAAGACCGCCGCAGCCGCACTTCCAGGGGGCGGAACCGGCTGCGGTCCATCAAGGTGGAGCAGGCCAGCGTCACCCGGCGGGACGGATCGAGGATGTCGCGCAGGCAGACGTGGCGCACGGCCCGGGAGTCGGTGAAGAAGGACTCCACCTCCCACTGCCGGGCCGCCTTACGCATCTCCTGAAACCGCTGGCCGACCCACAGGCCGCCTTGCGTGAAGCGTTGCGGTGCGCTTCGGTACTGCATCTCCATTCCTTCAGCCTTTCTGCCCTTCTGCTTTGTCATAAGGGCCTGCCTTCTTGTGGGGCGGGCGAGGCTTTGTTGAGTATCGCAGCGCGCCGGCGGCGATCAACGATTCCGCCTGTGGCATCGCGTGTGAAAAAAGGGGCATCACCGGCCCGTATCCATAGGAATTATTACCGTTACCACCTCCCGGCCCGACCGTGGAGCAGCAGTACCGTCGCGGCGGCATGTTGCGCAATAGCATATAACCCGCTGCTTTACATGATAAATTCTGACAACCCGGCCACAACTCCCTGACCATCCGCGGCTTCGGAATCGGCCCGCCACACCCCAGAAAGGTCACGGCACACCATAGTCATCCGGCGTAGAACCTTTACTAAGCATTAATCAATTGGGCGTAACCCAGAGGTTAAGCTTGGTTAGGAACCGGTAAATGGAGAGACCGACGCGCTACCTCCTGATGGCAGATGGCAACGAAGAAGCCGTCCGCCTGCAGGCCGCCCTGGCCGGGACGCGGCAGGGCACCGCCGACGACGCCGCTGCGCGGCGCGCGGCCTCCGCGTTCCGCGAGGAGGTCATCTGGGCAGGCAACCTGTTCGGCGCGGCCGCGGCCCTGCGCCAGGGCAACGTCGCCGCGGTGCTGCTGGAGGCCGGCTTCACCGGCTGCCGTCCCAGCGACGTGCTCAATCTGCTCTCCGGCACCGCCCCGGACGCGCCCCTGATCCTGCTGGCCGACAACGATCACCTGCTCGTCGCCATGAATGCGGTGCGCCAGGGAGCCCATGACTACATCCTGAAGTCCGACCTCGACGACCCTGTCTTCCGTCACCGGTTGAAGTTCCGCATCGAGCGCTTCGCCCGGACCTGCCAGACCCGGCGGCGCCTGCAGCAGGCGGAAGAAAAGAAGACCCGCTTCGAATCCCTGGTGCAGGACAACAGCGACGCCATGCTGGTGCTCGACCTGCGCGGTCACATCAGGTTCGCCAATCCCGCCGCCGCCAACCTGTTCAGGCGCAACCCGGCCAGCCTGCTGGGCAGCAACCCGGGCATCCCGATCGACGACGGTGACACGATGGAAATCGTCATCGGCCGCCATCGCAGCAGCGACACGGTGGCCGACCTGCGCATCACCCGAACCACCTGGAACGGCGAGCCCGCCGTCCTGGCCACTCTGCGCGACATCTCGCTGCGCAAGCGCACCGAGCGCGCCCTGCTGCTGGCCAAGCAGCAGGCGGAACTGGCCAGTGAAATGAAGTCGAAGTTCCTGGCCAACATGAGCCACGAGCTGCGAACCCCGCTGAATTCCATCATCGGCTTCACCGAGATGATGCAGCGCGGCGTCTTCGGCAAGATCGACAACCCGCGCTACGAGGACTACCTGGCGACCATCCGGAATTCCGGCCGCCACCTGCTGACGCTCATCAACAACCTGCTCGACCTCTCGAAGATCGAGGCCGGGCGCGAGGAGCTGGACGAGCAGACCGTCGACGTCCACGACCTGCTGCAGACCGCCATTCACGCCGAGGAGCCGACGGCGCGCGAGCATGGGCTGCGGCTCAGCTGCAACATCGAAGGCCCGGCGCGGCTGTTGCGCGCCGACCCGGTGAAGCTGGATCAAATCGTGCTCAACCTGCTGTCCAACGGCATCAAGTTCACGCCGGAGGGCGGCAAGGTCACCGTGAGCGGTGAGGTGACGGAGACGGGCGACTACAAGATCACCGTGGCCGACACCGGCTGCGGCATGAACGAGGACGACATTCCCGAGGCCATGGGGCTGTTCAGCCAGATCCGCAGCCCCTACGTGCGCACGCGCGACCGCGGCACCGGCCTGGGCCTGCCGATCGCGCGCAGCCTGGCGGAGCTGCACGGCGGCACCCTGACCATCACCAGCCGCCGCGGCCTCGGCACCCAGGTGAGCGTGACCCTGCCGGCCGAGCGGGTACTGGACAACCCGCTGACCGCCCTGGCCTCCGGCCTGCCCCGGCAGCGCAGCCACGTCTGACGGCGCCCCGGGAGACGGCGGCGTTGAACCACGGCGCCGTTTCGTGCGACTGAAGGGCAGCACACCTCGCCAACACTCGAAGTTTCGCCGATGAACAACCCTCCTTCGGGCCTGCGCCGACCACTCCTCGCCCTGCTGCTGCTTCTAAGCGCCGCCCTCGGCACGTCCGGCCCGGCCGCCGCGGCGCCGCTGGAAGACGACCTGCTGGCCTTCGAGGGTCGCTTCCAATGGCAGGACGCCCGCCGGGACTACGTCTTCTCCGACCGCCCCGGCCTCGCCGGCCTGCTGGAGCCCATCACCGAGGACAAGCTGAGCGCGCTGGCCGGCTGCATCGACGACCCTCGCCTTGCGGCCGCGCGCCTGGACGGCAAGGCGGTGACCCTGGGCGTCATGTGCTACCAGGCACTGCGGCTCTTCGCCTATGTCGAGAGGGAGAACTGGCCCGGCCACATCGGCCCGCTGGCGACCCCGGAAGAGCGCCGCGCCGCCAAGCAAGCCTGGCGGACGGCCCTGGCCGAACACCGCTACGTCTTGCACTAAATTCTAGTCGGGAACCTGCAGGAACTTCGTCTGCAGCACCGCCTCGCGCTCTTCCATGTAGCGCTGGGCCGTGCACATGTGCTCGAACATGATCTCGCGTGCCGCCTTGGCGTCCTCGCGGCGCAGGGCGCGCAGCAGGCGCACCTGGTAGCTGAGGCCGCTCTCGCGCAGATCCGGGTTGGGCACGTCGTAGATACGCTTGCAGACGGTCAGGTCGCGCAGCAGCGACTGCAGGAAGCGGCACATGAAGGCCAGCACCGGATTGTCGCAGTAGTCGACCAGGATGGAGTGGAAGTCGAGCTCGGCATGGCGCTGGCGGCGCTCCTCCTCCAGATCCTGGGGCGGATCCTCGTAGATCTGCATGATCTGTTCCAGGCGCTTGAAGTCGGCTTCCTCCAGCTTGCCGGCGATGCCGGCCGCCAGCTCCGGCTCCAGGATGCGGCGCAGGGCATAGATGTCGCCGATGGTCGGGTTCTGGAAAAAGAAGTAGTTGCCGAGCAGCTCCATGGCGCGGGATTCCGACAGCGCCTCGACGAAGGTGCCGCCGCCGGGGCCGGTGCGGCTGCGCACCAGGCCTTGCGTCTCCAGCACGCGCAGGGCCTCGCGGATGGTGCCCTTGCTGGCCTGGAAGCGGCCGATGAGTTCGCGCTCGCCGGGCAGGCGGTCGCCGGGCTTGAGGCCGCGGATGACGATCCAGTCCTTGATCTCCTCGGCGATGCGCACCGGGCGATTCTTGCCGCGCCGTTTTCCGCCCTCCTCCGGGGGTGTGACAGGACTGTCCAGGGTCTCGCTCATGTTCTTCTTCGACGCCTTCGGGTTTCCCGCCGCCTAGTCCCCGGCCGCTTCGACATTGGCCGGAGGCCAGGGCTCCCCCTTGCGCGGGTGGTGACAGGCATAGGCGGATTCGCCCTCGCGTTCCAGCACCGGAAGGGTTTCGCGGCAGAGATCACTCGCATGAGGGCAGCGCGCGGCGAAGGCACAACCGGGCGGCGGCGCCAGGGGGTCCGGCAGCTCGGCGATCCTGGCCTCGGCGCCGATGCCCTTCCTGCCCGGCACCGGCGCGGAGGACAGCAGCAGCCGGGTGTAGGGATGCAGCGGCCGGCGGAACAGTTCCCCGGCGGTGCCTTCCTCCACCACGCGGCCGAAATACATGACCAGCACCCGGTCGCTGACCGACTCCACCACCGCCAGGTCGTGGCTGATGAAGATGTAGGTCAGGTCGAAGTCCGCCTTCAGCTGGTCCAGCAGGTTCAGCACCTGGGCCTGCACCGAGACGTCGAGGGCCGAGACCGGCTCGTCGAGCACCAGGACCTCCGGCTCGGCGGCCAGCGCGCGGGCGATGCCGATGCGCTGGGCCTGGCCGCCGGAGAACTCGTGAGGATAGCGCTCCAGGAACTCGGGGCGCAGGCGCACCGCCTCCATGATCTCCATGAGCTTGTCCTGGCGCGCCGCCGCCGGCATCTGCAGCAGGTGAATGAGCGGCGCTTCGAGGATCTGGCGGATGGTCTTGCGCGGGTTCAGCGAGCTCAAGGGGTCCTGAAAGACGTACTGCACCCGCTTGGCCAGGGCGCGGCGGTCGAAGACCGCCGGGTCGTGCAGCAGGGCCCCGCCCAGGGAGACCTCGCCCTCCGTCGGCCGCTGCAGACCGACCAGCAGCTTGGCCAGGGTCGACTTGCCGCAGCCCGATTCGCCGACGATGCCCAGGGTCTCGCCCTGGCGCACCTCGAAGCTGACGCCCTGCACCGCGTGGACGGCAGGCTTGGGCCGGCCGAGCAGCGTGCGCCCGCCGCCGAAACGGCGGGTGACGTCCTGGATTTCCATCAGCGCGCTCATGCCGCCCCCCCGCCTTGCCCGTTGCGCGGCTTGATGCAGCGCACCTGGTGGGCGTCGTTGACGGCGTCGAGATCGATCTCGCCCTGGCGGCAGGCGTCTTCGGCATGGGGGCAGCGCTCGGCGAAGGCGCAGCCCGGCGGCAGCTTGTTGACCGCCGGCGGCAGGCCGGGGATGGCCTCCAGGCGGCGGCCCGGCTCGCCCAGGCGCGGCACGCAGGCGATGAGGCGCTCGGTGTAGGGATGCGCCGGTGCGCTCAGCACCTCCTCGGTGGGACCGATCTCGACGATACGCCCGGCGTACATCACCGCGACGCGGTGGCAGACCTCCGAGACCACGCCGAAGTCGTGGGTGATGAACAGCAGCGAGGCGTCGGTATCGTCGCGCAGCTGGTCCAGCAGCTTCAGCACCTGCGCCTGGACGGTGACGTCCAGCGCCGTGGTCGGCTCGTCGGCGATCAGCAACTCGGGATCGTTGGCCAGCGACATGGCGATGGAGACGCGCTGGCGCATGCCGCCGGAAAGCTCGTGCGGATAGGCCGAGGCGCGGCCCGCCGCGTTGGGAATGCGCACCGCGTCCAGCAGCTTCACGGCGCTGGCCCAGGCTTCCCTGTAGGACACGGGCTTGTGGCTGCGGATCGCCTCGGCGATCTGGTCGCCGATGGTGAACAGCGGATGCAGCGTGGTCAGCGGGTCCTGAAAGATGTAGGCGACGCCGTCGCCGCGAACCGCGCGCAGGCCGGCGGCATCGAGCCCCAGCAAGTCGCGCCCCTGCAGCAGCACCTGCCCGCCGACAATGCGGCCCGGCGGTGTCGCCACCAGGCCCAGCAGCGACAGCGCGGTCACCGACTTGCCGGAACCGGACTCGCCGACCAGGCCCAGGCATTCGTTGGGCCGGATGTCGAAACTGACGCGGTTCACCGCCTTGTAGACGTCGCTGCCGATGCGGAACTGGGTCTCCAGGTCATGCACCGCCAGGACGCTGCCTTGCTTCGCGCTCATCGCCGCCACGGCCTGGGCCGACGGTGCGGTCTGCGCCGAGGGACGGTCGACTTCCGTCATCGGCGCCGGGCGCGCCAGGGCGCCGGACTTGAGGCGCGGATCCAGCAGGTCGCGGATGCCGTCGCCCAAGAGGTTGATGCTCATCACCACCAGGAAGATCATCACGCCGGGAATGACCGAGACGTGCGGCGCGGTGATCAGCAGCTTGCGCCCCTCGCCCAGCATGGAGCCCAGGTCGGCGTCGGGCGGCTGCGCGCCGAGGCCGAGGAAGCTGAGGCCCGCGGTCTCCAGGATCATCCAGCCGACGGTGGTCGAGACGGTGATGACGATGACCGGCAGCACGTTGGGCAGCACCTCGGTCAGAAGGATCGAGAGGTCCGACTTGCCGGAGAGGCGCGCGGCGTCGATGAACTCCCGCTTGGCGAGGCCCAGGGTGACGCCGCGGATGTTGCGCGCGAAGAAGGGGATGTTGACGATGGCGATGGCGAAGAGCGCGTTCAGCAGGCCCGGCCCCAGCGCGGCGACGATGGCCAGCGCCAGCAGGATGTAGGGAAAGGCCATGAGCATGTCGATGCCGCGCATCAGCAGGGTGTCGGCGCGCCCGCCGAAGTAGCCGGCGAGAATGCCGATGGAAGAGCCGAAGAGCGCGGCGACGGAGGTGGCCGAAAGGCCGACCAGCAGGCTGACCCCGGTGCCCCACAGCAGGCGCGAGAGGATGTCGCGGCCAAGGTGGTCGCTGCCCAGCAGGTGGCCCTCGGCCAGCGGCCGGAGCAGGCGGTTGGCCGGATCGGTCGCGGCCGGGTCCTGCAGCGGCAGGAAGGGCGTCAGGATGACCAGCAGGATGATGACCAGCAGCAGCCCGGCGCCGAAGGCGGCGAGCTGGTTGCGCAGGAAGAGCTTCAGCGGCGAGGGCCGCCCGCTGCCGGCCTTGGCGGCCGGGGCCGTGGCGGTGGCGGCGGCGGTCATGAGCGGAGCCTCGGGTCGACCAGGTGCTGCAGCAGGTCGGTGAGCAGGTTGAACAGCACGTAGCTGGCCGCCACCACCAGCACGCCGCCCTGCACCAGCAGCAGGTCGCGGGTCGAGATGGCCGTCACCAGCATGCGGCCGATGCCCGGCCACTGGAACACGGTCTCGATGTAGACGGCGCCGCCCAGCACGAAGCCGGCCTGCACGCCGATCACCGGAATGACATTGACCAGCGCCGCCTTGAAGGCGTGGCGGTAGATGACGCGGCGCTCGCTCACCCCCTTGGCGCGGGCGGTGCGGATGTAGTCCTGGCGCAGCACCTCCAGCATGGCCGCGCGGGTGAGGCGGGCGATGACGCCGGTGGCCACCACCGCCAGGGTGATCGCGGGCAGCACCAGGTGGTGCAGCAGGTCGGGCAGGTCGCCGCCGCCGTAGATGGCGAACATGCCGCTGGCCGGGAAGAGGCGCCAGGTCACCGCGAAGGCGAGGACCAGCAGCAGGCCCAGCCAGAACGACGGCACCGAGATGCCGACCAGCACGAAGAAGGTGACGATCTTGTCGGTCCAGCCGTACTGGCGCACCGCCGAGACGACGCCGGCGATGAGGCCGAAGATCGAGCAGAGCAGCAGCGAGGCGCCGGCCAGGATGAGAGTGGCGGAGAAACGCTCCAGCACCTCGTCGATCACCGGGCGGTTCAGGTTGTAGGAGCGCCCGAAGTCGCCCTGCAGCAGGTTGCCGAGCCAGACGAAGTACTGCTCCACCAGGGAGCGGTCGAGGCCCAGTTGACGGTTCAGACGCTCGACGTTCTCCGGCGTGGCGTAGGAGCCGAGGATGGCCGTTGCGGGATCGCCCGGGATCATCGCCATGATCAGGAAGACGATGACGGTGAGGCCCAGCAGGACGGGCACCGCGAGCACCAGGCGCTTTACCGTGTAGGCCAGCATCTTGGGCGCTGTCTCCCCTGTTGGTCGTGGAGCGACTTGCGGGCGGCGGGCGGCCCCTTCCCCGGATCCCCCGCTACCTGCAGGGGCCACCGGGGAGGAACCTGGGCGGAAGTCAGCCCTTGGTGACGTCCTTCAGAATCAGGAAGAAGGACGGCTGCAGGGAGAAATTGCTCACTGCGGCGGAGGTCACCGCGTTCTGCTTCCAGTTGGCGATGAAGGCCCAGGGTGCGTCCTCATGCACGATGGCCTGCATCTCCTTATAGAGCTTCGCGCGCTCGGCCTGGTCGGTGCTGCTGCGCGCCGCCTCAAGCAGCTTGTCGACCTCCGGGTTGGAATAGTAACCCGAGTTGAAGCCGCCCTTGTCGGGCCAGGCTTCGCTGCGCAGGGCGAGGTAGGGGAGCGTATCCGGATCGTTGGTCATCCAGGCCATCTCCGCCATGTCGGCCTTGCCTTCCAGGCCCGGGTTCACCTTGCCGAGGAAGGTGTTCCACTCGTAGGTCTCGATGTCGACCTTGAGACCCACCTTGGCGAGGTCCGCCTGGATCGCCGCACCCATGGGCACCGGGTCCAGCATGCCCGAGCCGCCTTCGGTGACGTAGAAGGTCAGCTCCGCGCCCTCATGGCCCGCGGCCTTGATCAGGTCCCTGGCCTTGTCCGGATCGTAGGGATAGGGGTCGAGCTCGTCGTTGTAGGCCCAGGAGAAAGCCGGCGGCGTCGGGCCGGCAGCGACTTCCGCGGTGCCCTGCAGCACGTTCTCCACCAGCGCCTTCTTGTTGATGGCGTAGTTCACCGCCTGGCGCACCTTCTTGTCGGCCAGGGGACCTTCCTTCACGTTGAAGATCAGGAACCAGACGTGCGGACCGGCCTGCTCGTAGACCTGGTAGCTGGCGTCGTTGCCGAAGGTGGCGACGGAATCCGGCGGCACCTCGACCATCATGTCGATACCGCCCGACAGCATCTCGGCGACCCGGGTGTTGGCGTCGGTGATGGGGCGGAAGACGATGGCCTCCAGCGAGGGCGCGCCTTCCCAGTAGTCCTCGTTGCGCACGACGACGACCTTGGCGTTGCTCTCCCACTCCGCAAAGCGGAAAGCACCGGTACCCGAGGGATGGCGCCCGAAATCCTTGCCGTGTTCCTTCACCGCCGCCGGCGAGACGATCAGGCCGGTCGGATAGGCGAGGTTGGACAGGAAGGGCGCGTAGGGCTCCTTCAGCTTGAAGGTCACCGTGTCCGCGTCTTCGGCGGTCACGCTGTCGATGGCGCTGAAGAAGAACGACAGCGGGAAGGGCCCGGTGTCGTGGAAGGGATGGTTCTCGTCGAGCATGCGGTCGAAGTTGAACTTCACCGCCTCGGCGGTCAGCGCGGAGCCGTCGTGGAAGGTGACGCCGTCGCGCAGGTCGAAGGTGTAGGTTGTGCCGTCGTCGCTGATGGTCCAGGACTCGGCCAGCGACGGTTCGACCTCCAGCGTGCCGTCCTTGTAGCGGACCAGCCCGTCGTAGACGTTCATCAGAATGCGGAAGTCGTTGACCGCGGTCACCGCATGGGGATCGAGCGACTTCGGCTCGGCGATCTGGCCGACGACCAGAACGCCCGGCGGCGTCTGCGCCTGCACGGCGCCGGCGGCGAGGACGCCGGTGGCCCCAAGGCCGGCCGCGAGAGCCGCTGCGTAGAGAATTTTTTTCATTACCGCCTCCCTGGTGGATCGGTTGTGCGCAGTTTCTGCGCGTTTACAGCTTCAATTTAGCATGATAAATTCAAATGTAACGTATTTTTTCATGATAAATTGCTCGCCAGCGAACAACTGGCGGCAGGAACCCCGCCCCCAGGAACCTACTAGGGCATGACCTTCACCATCATCGGCCGCGACCCGGAAAACGGGGCCATCGGCGTCGCCACCGCGACCGGCAGCATCGCCGTGGGCGCCCAGGTGCCGCACTGCCGCTTCGGCGTCGGGGCCGTGGCCACCCAGGGCTGGACCACCAACGTGCTCTTCGCCCGCCGCGGCCTGCCGCTGCTGGCCAAGGGGCAGAGCGCCTCGCACGTCATGCGCACCCTGGTCGCCGAGGACGAAGGCCGCGATTTCCGCCAGCTCGCGGTGATGGACCGCGCGGGCGCGACCGCCGGCTGGACCGGCACGGCCAACAGCGACTTCAAGGGCCACCTCGAAGGCGACAACGTCATCGTCGCCGGCAACATTCTGGCGGGACCGGAGGTGCTGGAGGCCATGTCCGCCGCCTACCGGACGGAGTCGGCGCCGGACCTGGCCGGGCGCCTGCTGGCGGCGCTGAGCGCCGGCCAGGCGGCCGGCGGCGACAGCCGCGGCACCCGCTCGGCGGCGCTGCTGGTCGACGGCGGCAGGGGCGCGGCCCTCAATCTCAGGATCGATTACGACGAAAATCCGGTGGCCGCCCTGGCGGCGCTGCACGAACGCTCCAAGGACGCCGTCTACCGTGATTTCCTGAAACGCCTGCCCGACGAGCAGGACCCCGGCCGCTACTGAGACGCTCTCCGGCGGCCTCTATTGCGCCGCGAGGGCGTTGCCGCGCGGGGCCGCCGCCGAGGCAGACTGGGGTACCGCGGCCAGGGTGCAGTTCCAGCGATTTTCCCGCGTGCGATAGCAGGGCGCCCCCGGGCGCGGCGGCGTGGTCTCCTCGACGTCGTCGACCAGCTGCGGGGCCGGCACCGGGGCCGGCGGCGCGGGCGCGCGCTCCAGCAACGGCTGCAGTTCCGGGCCCAGGGACTTTAGCAACTGCGTGGGCAGCGCCGAGGTGAAGCCGTAGCCGGCGGCGTCCGGTCCGGCCACATGGGCCGAGATAACGCCGAAGAAGCGGTCGCCCAGGAAGAACACGAAGGTCGCGGTACGGTTCACGACCCGCGAGGAGATCAGTTCGCCGCTGCGCCCGAAGCGCTCGTAGCGGTGGTCGCCGGTACCGGTCTTGCCGCCGGCGATCAGCCGGTTGCCCTCGGCGTCGCTGAAGGCGCCGCTCGCCCGGCGGCCGGTGCCCTGCTCGACGGTCTCGACCAGCGCCTGGCGCAGGGTGGCGGCCACCTCGGCGCGCAGCACCCTCTCGCCCGGCGGCACCTGCAGGCGCATCACGGTTTCGAAGGGCGTGCCCTCGGCGAAGCGCAGGCGCTCGAAGCGGCCGCTGGGCAGGCGCAGGCCGTCGTTCAGGATGATGCCCATCAGTTCGGCCAGGGCGGCCGGCCGGTCGCCGGAGCTGCCGATCGAGGTGGCGTAGGACGGCACCAGCCAGTCGAAGGGGTAGCCGAGCCGCTGCCAGGTGACGGCCAGGCGCTGGAAGGCCTCCTCCTCCAGCAGGACGCGGATACGCTGATTCTGCGCGCGCCGCATCTTGGCGCGGAACAGCCAGCTGTAGGCGTCCTGACGGGCCTGGGCGCCGGCCTCCACGGCCTCGGCGAAGGAACTGCCCGGCCCGCGGCTGAGGAAGGCGGCCAGCCAGAGCTCCAGCGGATGGACCTTGGCGATGTAGCCGCGGTCGTTGAGGGAGAAGCTCTCGCGCGCGTAGCTGTCGTAGAGACCGCGCAGGTCGCTGTCACTCAGCGCGCGTCCGTGCCGCCGCTCTTTGAGAAAGGCGCCCAGCGCCGCCGGCCCGGCCTCCGGACGCAGGGAGCGGAAGACCACCGACTGGGCCGCGGCCGACTGCCGCGCCCGGCGCGACAGGCGCTCCAGGATCTCATCACGGTCGAGGCCGCGGTAGGCATCGTAGAAGCCGAGCATGAACTCCTTGCCCTCGCGGTCGGCGAAGCGGCTGAGATAGCCGTCGCGCAGCGGCGAGGCGGGGTCGCGCGGATCGCCCTGCTCGGCGACGATCCGTGCCACGTGGTAGCGCACCACGTCGCGCATCAGCCGGATGAAGACCAGGTTCACCGAGTTGTGCAGGGCATCGGCCACGGTCATGACGCGGCCGTTGTCGCGCCTGTCGAAATTGACGAAGTGGTGCAGCCCGCCGCCGGTGAAGAAGCCCTCCTCCGGGTTGGCGGAATAGCGCCGCTGCATGGCCGCGGCCAGCAGGCCGCGCAGATCCAGCTCGGGGCGCCCGGCCAGCGCCGCGGCGGCCCAGCGCGTAAGCGCGTCGCCCTTGAGGGCCCTGACGCGCAGCACCTCCACCGGCTGGCCGTGCAGTTCCTCGTGCAGCTCGGCGATGATCTCCAGATAGCTGACCAGGGTGCGCAGCTTGGCCGTGGAGCCGAGGTCGAGCTTGGTGCCCTCGTTGACGTCAAAGGGGCCGTCGTAGTTGTCGGCCTGCAGGCGCAGCCGGTTGCGGTCGGCGCCGCGCTCGTAGAGCAGCAGGCTGTAGATCACCTTGGCCGGGTCACCGCGGTCCAGCAGGCGCGGCGCGTCCAGACCCCTGTCCTTCAGGGCGGCGGGGTCGGAGAGGCTCTTCAGGGCGGCGGTCACCTGCTCCTGCACCTTCTTGTCCAGCGTCGTCTCCACCGTCAGGTCCAGGCGGTCCAGGTCGTAGAACGAGCCGAGTCCGAGCTGGCCGAGCAGGCGGGCGCGCAGCGTCGAGGCGGCCTTCCAGGACAGCTCCGAGGCCGGCGAGGCGGCGGCCGGCAGAGCCGTCGTGAAGCCGTTGCGCCGGGCCAGGGCCGCGTCGCGCAGGCGGGCGTCGATGACCCCGGCCTGGGCCAGCAGGCGCAGGTGGCTGTCGACCAGGCGGTCCAGGGCCGCGCGACCGGCCAGCAGGTATTCCGAGGGCCGCCGCTGGGCGATGAGCAGGCTCAGCGCCTGGCGGTAGACGGTGGCCTGGCGCTGCAGCGCCGCGGCGTCGGCGGCCGGGGCCGAGAGGCTGTCGCGCAGCGTCTCGAAATCGGTGCCGAACCAGGCCCAGAGACCGTCGGCGAGACCGATCACCTCGCCGTAGCCCGGCCGCGCGGCCAGCGGCGTGGAGTTCAGGTAATCGACGACGATCCGGCGGCGCGCCGCGGTGGTGTCGCGCCCGCCGAGGTAGCCGCGCAGGCTGGCGGAGATCATCTGCCGCAGCTTCTCGACCACGCTGTCGGTGCGCCCTTCCGGCGAGTGGCGGAACTTTTCCATCTGGGTGGCCAGGGTGCTGCCACCCGGGCTCTGGCCGCCGGTCACCGTCTTCTTCACCACCAGGTCGGCGAAGGCAATGGCCAGGCGGTCCCATTCCACCGCCGGGTTGGCGCGCGGAAAGCGCGGAGTCAGAAGCTCCCGGTTCTCGATGAAGAGCAGCGTCTTGACGATCAGCGGCGGCACCGCCTCGAAAGTCTCGAAAGCACGCTCGGGCGTGCGCGAGAGGAAGACCGGCGCGCCGTCGCGGTCGAGCAGGGCGAGGCCGGAGCGCGACTTGGCGCGGTAGGGCGCGATGCCGCTCTGCTGGAAATACCAGTCGAAGCGCTCGGAGACACGGGCCTGGGTTTCGACCCGGTAGCCCTCGGCGCGCAGGCTGTCGATGAACTCCGGCAGGCCGACGTAGCCGAGCCGCCGGTCATAGGGCCCGTCCTTGGGAAAGGCGATAACGTCGCTCGGCCCCTCGTCGACGCGGAAGGTCATCTCGCCGGCCAGGCGCGAAAAGAGTGCGGATTGCAGAGTGGAGGTCTTGGCCTCGATGACGGCCAGGCTGCCCAGCGCGGTCAGCAGGCAGAGGGTCGAGCCAAGGGTGGCGATACGCCGCCAGCCGCGTCCGAAAGGTGGCCGTCGTCGCGGCTTGGCGGGAGCTTCCCGCGGCACCGCCGGCTCGGTTGCCTTCAGCGAATCACCCGACACCGCTTGGCATCCCTGGCTAGGGGCTGGCCTTCCATTTCGGAAGAGCGCGCCCGGTGGAACAAGTCCCCCTCGAACGTCTCCTCTACCAACTCCGGCAATGCCGGTCCCCGAAAAGCATCATGCCGAGAGAGTAAAGTTTTCTCAACCTTTATAAATAGTTAACACGATTTCCCCAGGCGGGCTGCGGACTTCGAGGGGCGGGCGGCAGCGGCCGATTCGGCCCGCCGAGCCAAGCCGGGGTTTTGCCGTGGTAGCATGCGCCCCATGACTGATCTCAAAAACATTCCCTTTCTCTCCGAAGCGGCGCTCGCCGGCCTCGGCATCACCACCGGCGAGGTCATCGAAAGCATCGAATCCATGATTGCCGGCAGCGCCCGTTCGGCGGTCTGGAGCGCCCCCAAGGCGGTGATCCAGCCCGGCGACGGCCGCTACATGATGGCCGCCCTGGCCGCCGCCGACGACCCGGCGCTGCTGGCGGTGAAGACGGTGGTGCTCAACCCCCGCAACACGGAGCGCGGCCTGGCGCAGATCAACGGACTGGTCACGCTGCTGAGCAGCGACACGGGCCTGCCCGTCGCGATCCTGGACGGCAACTGGATCACCGCGGTGCGCACCGCCGGCCTCAGTGCGACCGCTGCCAGGCACCTGGCGCGCGAAGACTCCGCCGTCGCCGCCTTCATCGGCGCGGGCGTGCAGGCGCGCAGCCACCTTGCCGCCTTCGCCGACATCTACCCCCTGGAGGAAGTGCGCATCTTCGCCCGCGGGCGGGCCAACATCGACAGGCTGAGCGAAGCGGCGGCCGCCCTGGGGCTGTCGGTGGTGGTCTGCGCCTCCCCGGAGGAAGCCGCAAGACCGGCGGACCTGCTCGTCACCTCGGTCACCTATTCACCGGCGCTGGAGCCCTTCCTGGACGCCGACTGGCTGAAGCCCGGCGCCTTCGCCGCGGTGACGGATCTCGCCGCCCCCTGGAAGAAGGAGAGCTTCACGGCCTTCGACCGTCTGGTCATCGACGACATGGCGCAGGAAGCGGCGCTGCCCAACAAGCTGGCCCCGCCCGAGGCCGTCTCGGGCGACCTGACGGGCCTGGTCCTGGGAGAGATCGCCGGCCGCGAGAGCCCGCAGGAACGCAGCGCCTTCATCTTTCGCGGCCACGCGCTGGGCGACCTTGCGCTCTCGGCCCTCGCCTGCCGCAAGGCCGGCATCGTCGACTGAGTCGTCACCAAGCGGCGGCGGCGGATCGGGCTCTTATGCCTGCGACTCGAGCGCGTCCAAGACGGGGCATTCCGGCACTTCGTCTCCCGAACACCGCGACGCCGTCTCCGCGAGAATCCGCTCTATGCGTCTGAGGTCGGCGATCTTCGCCCGGACGTCGGCCAGGTGCCGCTCCGTGCGCTGCTTCACCTCGGCACAGGTTTGCGTGCCGCGGTCCATCAGCGCCAGCAGTCCCCGCACGTCATCGATCGAAAAGCCGAGTTCGCGCGCCCGCAGGATGAAGCGCAGGCGGGATACGTGACCCGCATCGTAGACGCGGTACCCGGCGCCGCTCCGCGGCGGATCGGGCATCATGCCGATCTTCTCGTAGTAGCGGATGGTCTCCAGGTTGCAGCCGGTCCGGCGGGCCAGGTCGGCCCGCAGGAGACCTTTATCCGGGCTGAATGCCTTCATCGCCTGAAACTCCTTGAGTCTGTAGTTACTACAGACTTTAGGATCAAATCAGCCCGAATTCGAGAGCCGAATGATATGAGCGAGAAACAAGCCGCAACGGCCTTGCCGGAAACCCCCGATACCGCACCCGACCATCGGCCGGGATGGTTCGCCGCGGGCGGCGTCGTCGGGGCGGTCCTCGCCTCCGCCTGCTGCATCCTTCCCCTTGTCCTGCTGTTTCTCGGCGTTTCCGGCGCCTGGATCGGAAACCTGACCGCTTTGCAGCCCTTCAAGCCCTATTTCGCGATTGTGGCGCTGGTCTTTGTCGGCCTCGGGTTCCGGCAGGTCTACTTCCGGCCCGCCGCAGGCTGCGCCGAGGGGACCCACTGCAGCCGGCCCCGGTCCTCCGTGATCGTCAAACCGGCGCTCTGGATCGCAACCCTGCTGGTAGCGTCGGCGCTGACCGTCAACTGGTGGGCGCCGCTGTTCTACTGACCTCACTCTTTGGAGCAAACCGCTGATGAAGTTTTCCCTCTCTCGCCTCGCCGGCTTTCTCCTTCTCGCGACGATCGGGCTTCACATGGGCGCCCCCCTCCCGCCGGCAGCGGCCCAGTCCGCCGGCGGCCAGGCAACTCTCCAAAGCGTCACCTTCACCGTCGACAACATGTTCTGCGCGCTCTGCCCCGTTACCGTCCGCAAGGCGATGGAGGGCGTGGAGGGCGTCAGTTCGGTCGAGATCGACTTCGAGGCCAAGACGGCCTTCGTCACCTTCGATCCGGCCATCACCACAGCCGCATCGATTGCCGCCGCTTCGAGCGATGCCGGTTATCCGGCCCGGCCGGGAAGCTGACCGGAAGACGGCGGGAAGCCCGATCATGGAAATACGATCCGCCGGCGTCATCCTTCACTCAACGCTCACCTGCCCGCACTGCGGCCATGCCGTCACCGAGGCGATGCCGACGGACGCCTGCCAGTGGTTCTACGACTGCAAGGCCTGCAACGCCCTCTTGAGGCCGAAGCCGGGGGACTGCTGCGTGTTCTGCTCTTATGGAACGGTTCCCTGCCCGCCGGTCCAGACCGGCGGCGGCTGCTGCGGCTGAAACCGGCAAGCTTTCCCGCCCACGCCGGATGACGCCGGGGGCTTACTCGTAGGTGCGGGCGCTGAGCGGCTTGGCGTCGATGGCCTCGCGCAGGGCCTGCAGCAGGCCGGCCTCGGCGCGGTTCAGGTGGGTCTGGGGGTTCCATACCAGGTAGATATCCACCGCCGGCGGGTTTTCGTAGGGCGGCAGGCGCCACAGCAGGCCGTCGCGCAGGTCGCGCGCTACCACGTGGATCGGCAGCGGCCCGATGCCGAGCCCGGCGATGATCATCCGCCGCACCTCCTCCAGGTGGGAGGAGTGGCCGACCACCCAGTCGTCGAGGTCGTGCTGGGCGCGCAACAGGGCGACGGGACGCAGGGCGTCGGCCAGCTGGTCGGTCTTGAAGGAGACGGAGGCGTGGCCCTTCAGGTCGGTGAGGCTGAGGCCCTCGCGCCCGAACAGCGGGTGCGGCGGGCCGCAGAAGAAACCGAAGTGCTCGCGGTAGATCATCTTGTAGTCGAGGCGCGGCGAGCGCTTGTGCACCAGGCAGAGCCCGAAACTGGCCGACTTCTCCAGCACCGCGCGGGTCACCTCGGCGGAGGTATCGACCTCGATCTCGTAGGTCGCCTTGGGGTTCTCGGCATGGAAGGCGGCCAGCACCTCGTCGAAGATCGGCGAGATCACGTGGCTGGCCATGGCGATGCGCACATGGCCGGTGATCTCGTCCTTCACGTCGCGGGTCAGCACCGCCACCCGGGCGACGTTGCCGTAGATCTCGACGCACTCCTTATAGAGCACCTCGCCGGCCGGGGTGACGCGGAAGATCGCCGGGCCGCGCTCGATGAGGCGCTTGCCGAGGCGGGTTTCCAGACGTTTCAGCGCGTGGCTGACCGTGGGCTGGCGCAGGTAGAGACGCTTGGCGGCGCCGGTGACGCTGCCTTCCTGCACCACCACCATGAAGGTGCGCAGCAGATTCCAGTCCAGTTCCCGGGCCAGGCGTTCGCCGCTTTCCTGAAGCATTCCGGCCTCCTTGGGGCAGTCATAGATGTCATCTATGACCAGCATAGCACTTATCTATTTGCACAATGAACCCCCAAGGCAAAGACTGGCCCTCTCATACCGGCAGGCGATAAGCCGGATGGAGCAGAAGCCCGGATTTCTCAAACCATCGCGGGCGTCACGGAGGCGAATTTGCTGACAGGCCAGAAAAGACGCGAAGAGCGTATCGGCAATACGGTCGAGCGGCTTGACGCCGCCTGTCAGCAAATTCGCCCCGCCCTTCGGGTCGCCTCAGGAAGCCCGCACGCTGCGTCGAAGCCCTCAACCGTAGTCCCTGCTACGCTTTTCGGGCTTCTCCTATCGAGCGGGCTTCCTGAGGCGATGACGCTCCACGATGGTTTGAGAAGTCCGGGCTAGGTTCAGATTTCATGGCAGCAGTAGCAGCGGACGCGGACGCGCCGGGGCCCCGCCCCTGGCTGCTCATGTCGCCGGCCCTGACCGCGGTGGTCCTGCTGCTGGCCGTGCCGCTGTGCTTCATCCTGGTCTATTCCTTCTGGCTGCGCACCGCCGCCGGCGGCGAGCAGGTCGGCTTCTTCCTCGACAACTGGGCCGAGGTGCTGAGCGACGAGTTCTACCGCGACATCCTGTTCCAGACCCTGCGCATCGCCGGCCTCTCGACCGTCGTCTGCATCCTGCTGGGCTACATTCCGGCCTACTTCATCGCTCGCTCGACGACGCGCCACAAGGCGGCGCTGATCCTGCTGCTCATGCTGCCCTTCTGGATCAGCTACATCATCCGCACCATGTCGTGGATCAACATCCTGGGGGTCAGCGGCGCGCTGAACGTCTTCCTCTTGTGGACCGGCATCATCTCGGAGCCGCTGCAGATCCTCTACAACGAGGCCACGGTGATCCTGGGGCTGGTGCACTTCCTGCTGCCCTTCATGATCCTCAACATCTACGTCAGCATCGACGGCATCGACACCAACCTGGCCGACGCCGCGCGCTCGCTGGGCGCCACCGGCTGGCAGACCTTCCGCGAGGTGACCCTGCCGTTGTCGATGCCCGGCCTGGCCGCCGGCAGCCTGCTCTGCTTCGTCCTCGGCGCCGGCACCTACATCACGCCGATGATCCTGGGCGGACCGCGCAACGCCATGTTCGCCAACCTGGTCTTCGAGGCCATCATCACCCAGCTCAACTGGCCGCTGGGCTCGGCCCTGTCGCTGGTCTTGCTCGTCGTCCTCGGCGCCGTGGTGGTGGTCTACACCCGCTACGCCGGCATCGGCCAGCTCGCCAAGAGTTTCAAGTGAGGCCGGCCATGAACATCTTCAGCAGCTGGAGCCTGATCCGCGCCTTCACCGTCCTGGTCTACCTCTTCATGTTCCTGCCGGTGGCGGTGGTCATCCTGCTGGCCTTCAACGCCAACCAGTTCGGCAGCTTTCCCATGGAGGGCGTCAGCTTCCGCTGGTTCATCGAACTGTGGCACAACGACGCCATCGTGCGCGCCTTCAAGACCTCGATGCTGCTGGGGGCACTGACCGCGGTGATCTCCGCCACGCTGGGCGTGCTCGCGAGCCTCGCCCTGGTGCGCTACGACTTCCGCGCCAAGAGCCTGATCACTACCGCCCTGATCGCGCCGATCCTGGTGCCGGAGGTGGTGCTGGCCGTCGCGCTGCTGCTGTTCCTGCGCTGGCTGGAGATGCCGAAGAGCTTTCCGCTGCTGCTGCTCGGCCACGTGATCTTCACCCTGCCCTTCGTGGTGCTGATCGTGCAGGCCCGCCTGGTGGCGGTGCGCCGCGAGTTCGAGGAAGCCGCGCTCAGCCTGGGCGCCAACGCCTTTCACACCTTCCGCGAGGTGACCTTGCCGCTGATCATGCCGGCGGTCTTCGCCGGCATCATCTTCGCCTTCACGATTTCCTTCGACGACGTCACCGGCACCCTGTTCTGGAAGCCGGGCGGCGTCGAGACGGTCCCCACGCAGATCTTCGCCATGCTGCGCAACTCCATAAGCCCGGAAATCAATGCGCTGGGCGCGGTGATGGTGGTGATCACCGTGGCGGTGCCCCTGCTGGGCGTCGCCATCGCCCGGCGCATGGCCGCCGCGCTCCGATAACAAGATATGCAGACCGATAACAACGAACCGCAAACCCACGAACACCAGACAGGGAAAGGTATGGGAGATGGATAACACCACTCGCTATCAACGACTTCTCGAACGTTACCGCAACGGCGACCTCGACCGCCGCACCTTCCTCACGCTCTTGGGCGCCGCCAGCCTCACCGCCGGGCTGACCGGCGCGCCGCTGAAGGGACTGCAGCGACAGGCCATGGCCGCCACGCCGGAGAGCGTGCGCTTCGACGGCTGGGGCGGCGTCGTCTCCGAAGCCTTCCGCAAGCACGCCTTCGACCCCTATACCGAGAAGACCGGCATCAAGGTCGTCGACGGCACCTTCGGCAGCGGCGACGAATACCTGAACCGCGTGAAGGCCGGCCAGGAAGGCGAATACAACATCTTCCACGCCTCCGGCGTCTTCGACTATGCCCGCTACGTGAACCTGGGCTACGACGTGGTGCTCAACGAGGCCAACATTCCGAACCTGAAGTACGTGATGTCGGCCCTGATGACGCCCTTCCGCGGCGTCACCGGCGGCAAGCTCTCCGCCGCGCCCTACGACTACGGCACCACGGGCCTGGCCTACAACACCGAGAAGATCTCCAAGCAGGAGATGGAGGACAAGGGCGCCAAGATCCTCATCGACCCCAAGTACAAGGGCAAGATCGGCGGTTGGGGCGACTGGCGCACCCGCATCTGGTACGGCGCGCTGGCGACCGATCAGAACCCCAACAACATCCAGGACATGGACGCCGTCTGGGACGCCATCCGCGCGCACCGCGATCTGGCGCTGAAGTACTGGGGTTCGGGCGCCGAGCTGATGAGCCTGCTGGCCGAGGGCGAGATCTACGTCACCGAGGGCTGGTCGGGCCGCATCGCCGCGCTGCAGCAGCAGGGCCATCCCATCGCCTACTACGACGCGCCCAACAGCTACGCCTGGCAGGAATGCCTCATGGTGCTGAAGGGCAGCCCGCTGGAGGCCTGCGAGGAACTCCTGAACTTCATGCTGGAGCCGTCGGTTTCCATCGCGGTTGCCGAGGGGCAGAACTATCCCCCTTCGCTCGACCCCACCAAGGTCGACCTGGGCGAGAAGATCCCGACACTGCCGGCCTTCGACCCCACCGGCAAGCTGGCCAATCTCACCTTCGCGGATCCGGCCTACTGGAACGGCAACGAGGCGGAGTGGTCGAAGAAGTTCGGCCGCGTGCAGAAGGGCTACTGACCCGATTGGGTTATTGGGCCGCGGCGGGCCGGCCCTCCCCCGGCCCGCCGCACCTTTTCGTGCAAGAACCGGAGTAACCTCTGATGAGCGATCGCGAGCCCGTCGTCGCACTGCGCCAGGTGATCAAGCGCTACGGCAATTTCACGGCGGTCGAGCCGATGGACCTGAACGTCGAGCCGGGCGCCTTCGTGACCCTGCTGGGCCCCTCGGGCTGCGGCAAGACGACGACCCTGCGCATGGTCGCCGGCCTGGCCGCCCCCAGCGGAGGCGACATCCTCATCAAGGGGTCTCGGGTCAACGAGGTGCCGATCCACAAGCGTAACCTGGGCATCGTGTTCCAGAACTACGCCCTCTTCCCGCACAAGAACATTTTCGACAACGTCGCCTTCGGCCTGAAGTACCGCAAGGTGCCCAAGGCGGAGATCGCCGAGCGGGTCGCCCGCGCGCTGGAGCTGGTCCAGCTGCCGCAGATGGCCGACCGCTTCCCCAACCAGCTCTCCGGCGGCCAGCAGCAGCGCATCGCACTGGCCCGCGCCATCGTGGTGGAGCCCGACGTGCTGCTGCTCGACGAGCCGCTCTCGGCGCTGGACGCCAACCTGCGCGAGGACATGCGCGTCGAGCTGAAGAAAATTCAGCACCAGCTGGGCATCACCACCATCTTCGTCACCCATGACCAGTCGGAAGCCCTGGCCATGTCCGACAAGATCGTGGTTATGAACAAGGGCCGCATCGAGCAGGAGGGCTCGCCCGAGGAGGTTTACGCGCGCCCGCGTTCCGAGTTCGTCGCCCGCTTCCTGGGCAACTCCAACCTGCTGGACGGCACCATCACCGCGCACAACGGCAGCAGCCTCAGCGTCGAGGTCGGCGGCCTGGGCCAGGTCGAAGCGGACGCGAACGGCGCCGCCGTGCCGCAGGACGGCCAGCCGGTGCGCCTGGTGGTGCGCGCGGAAAAGCTGCACCTCTCCACCGAGCCCAGTGGCGAGCCCGGCGCCACCCGGATGAACGGCCGCGTCGACACCGTTGACTACCAGGGACAGGCGGCCCGATATTTCGTGACCGTCGGCGCCCACAGCCTTCAGGTGATCAACCCGATCGACAGCCGCCCCTTCGCCGAGGGCGCCGAGGTCTGCGTGCATGTCCGGCCGCGGGACATCGTGCTGCTGACGCCCGAAGCCTGAGTGACGACTTGGCGACAAGAGAACAACCCTTGGGGACCACTGCCCTTATGACCGCCACCACCGCGCCCGCAGCCCAGACCCGCGAGCCCTCCAACCTCTTCTACCAGACACGCAACCGCCGCCCGGTCGTGGCGCGCGCCGAGGGCATCTATTTCTGGGACAAGGACGGCAGGCGCTACATCGACGGCTCCAGCGGCGCCATGGTGGCCAACATCGGCCACAGCAACCCGCGGGTCCTGGCCGCCATGCGCCGCCAGATGGAAGAGACCACCTTTGCCTACCGCCTGCACTTCGAGAACGAGGCGGCGGAGACCCTGGCCAAGCGCATCGCCCAGCGCGCGCCGCAGGGCCTGGACCGCATCTTCTTCGTCTCCGGCGGCTCGGAGGCCGTGGAGTCCTGCCTGAAGCTGGCCCGCCAGCACGCCGTGGCGACGGGCCAGGAAAAGCGCTGGAAGGTGATCTCGCGCTTTCCCTCCTACCACGGCGCGACCCTGGGCGCCCTGGCCGTCACCGGCTACACGCCGATGACCGCGCCCTTCGCGCCGATGATGCAGGAGATGCCCAAGATCCCGGCGCCGACCTGCTACCTGGACCGCGACAACCTGGACTGGGAGGCGCGCGGCCTGCGCTATGCGGAGATGCTGCGCGAGGAGATCGAGCGCCAGGGGCCGGAGAGCGTGCTGGCCTTCATCATGGAGCCGGTGGGCGGCGCCTCGACCGGTGCCCTGGTCGCCCCCGACAGCTACTACGCGCGCGTCCGCGAGATCTGCGACGACTACGGCATCCTGCTGATTCTCGACGAGGTGATGAGCGGCGTCGGGCGTACCGGGCGCTTCCTCGCCTCCGAGCACTGGGACCTGCGCCCCGACATCATCGCCCTCTCCAAGGGCTTCGCCGCCGGCTATGCGCCGCTGGGCGCCATGGTCGCCGACCGCCGCCTGGTGGAACCGGTGCTGGACGCCGGCGGCTTCATCCACGGCTACACCTACGCCGGCAACCCGCTGGCCTGCGCCGCCGGCCTGGCGGTGCTGGAGGAGATCGAAAGCCAGGACCTGATGGGCAACGCCACGCGCATGGGCGGTCTGCTGAAGGGCGGCCTCTGCCGCCTGATGGCGCGCTTCCCCTTCATCGGCGACGTGCGCGGCCTCGGCCTGCTGCTGGCCTTCGAGATGGTGGCCGACCGCCAGACCATGCAGCCGCTGCCCAAGGGGCTGAACGCCCACAGCCGCCTGGTGGATCTGGCCTACGAGCGCGGGCTGATCATCTATTCGCGGCGCACCCGAGGCGGCATTGAAGGCGACCACTTCCTGGTCTGCCCGCCGATGATCGTCGACGAAGCCCAGGTCGGCGAGATCCTGGGCCTGCTGGAAGAAAGCCTCGTCGCCTTCGCCGCCGAGGCCGGCCTGCCCGTTTCCAACAGCGCCGCGTGAGCCCGACCATGGCCAACAACAAAGTCATCATCACCTGCGCGGTCACCGGCTCGATCCACACGCCGAGCATGAGTCCGCACCTGCCGGTTACCCCGGACGAGATCGCCGCCGGCGCGGTGGCCGCCGCCGAGGCCGGCGCGGCGATCCTGCACCTGCACGCCCGCCACCCCGAGGACGGCCGCCCCTCGGCCGACCCGGCCCACTTCATGGCCTTCCTGCCGCGCATCAAGCAGGCCTGCGACGCCGTGGTGAACATCACCACCGGCGGCAGCGCCCAGATGACCCTGGACGAGCGCCTGGCCGCGCCGCTGCAGGCCCAGCCGGAGATGTGCTCGCTGAACATGGGCTCCATGAACTTCGGCACCTTTCCACTGCTTGAGCGCTACGACGACTGGAAGCACGACTGGGAGCCCGGCTTCCTGGAAGCCTCGCGCGATACCGTCTTCAAGAACACCTTCGCCGACATCGAGGGCGTGCTCGACCGCCTGGGCAACGGCTGCGGCACCCGCTTCGAGTTCGAGTGCTACGACAGCGGCCACATCCAGACCGTCGCCTTCTACCTGGCCCAAGGCCTGATCAAGCCGCCGGTCTTCCTGCAGTTCGTGCTCGGCGTGCTGGGCGGCGCCGACGCCTCGCCGGAGCAGCTCATGCACATGAAGGCGACGGCCGACCGCCTGCTGGGCGAGGCCTACCGCTTCTCCGTCCTGGCCGCCGGGCGTCAGCAGATGCCGCTTGGCACCCTGGGCGTCATCCTGGGCGGCAACGTGCGCGTCGGCCTGGAAGACAGCCTCAGCATCGGGCGCGGCCGGCTCGCCGAGAGCAACGCCCAGCAGGTGGAGAAGATCCGCCGCATCCTGGAAGAGCTGGGCTACGAGGCCGCCAGGCCGGACGAGGTGCGCGAGACCCTGGAGCTCAAGGGCGGCGACCGGGTGTCCTTCTGATGGCCGAGATCAGCGTACGTCTGGCCGGCAAGGCCGACGCGCAGGCGGTCTACGGCTTGGTCGTGGAACTGGGGCGCGCAAGAGGCATGCCGGAAAAGGTGGTCTCCAGCGTCGCCGACATCGAGCGCGACGGCTTCGGCGACGACCCGGCCTTCGAGGCGCTCATCGCCGAGGTGGACGGCAAGCCGGCCGGGCTCTGCCTCTTCTTCGGCAGCTATTCCACCTGGCGCGGCCGGCGCGGCATCTATGTGCAGGACCTGGTGGTCCTGGAGAGCGCCCGCTCCCTGGGTCTCGGCCGCCGCCTGCTGGCCGAGGTGGCCGCACTGGCAAAGGCGCGGGGCGCCGCCTACCTCAGACTTTCCGTCGACGACGACAATCTTGGCGCCCAGCGCTTCTACCAGCGCACGGGCCTCAGGCATTCCACGCCGGAGCAGATCTACGTGCTGGAAGACGACGCGCTCGACGCCCTGGCCGAAAGCGCGAAAGGAGCGTCGGCATGAAGGTATTCTCCGCGCCTGAGCGGCAGAAGATTCACTACCCGCGCAATTTCCTGGTCAACGGCGCGCCGCAGCCGAACCCGGAAGTGCCGGAGCGCGTCGACCGCCTGTTGCAGGCCGCGAGCGCCGGCGGCCACGACATCGCCGCGCCCGCCGACCACGGCCTCGGCCCCATCGCCGCCGTCCACACGCCGGAGTACCTCCGCTTCCTGGAGCACATCTACGAACGCTGGGCGCGCATCCCCGGTGCTTCCGAAGAGGTCATCCCCAACATCCACCCGGACCGCCGCGAGGCCAGCTACCCGCTCTCCGCCGTGGGCCAGGCCGGCTACCACATGGCTGACACCGCCTGCCCCATCGGCCCCGACTCCTGGGCGGCGATTCGCTGGAGCGCCAACTGCGCCGCCTCGGCCGCCGAAGCGGTGCTGGGCGGCGCGCCGGCCGCCTATGCGCTCTGCCGCCCGCCCGGGCACCACGCCTTCACCGACCTGGCCGGCGGCTTCTGCTTCGTCAACAACGCCGCCGTGGCCGCCATGGTGCTGCGGCAGAAACACGCCCGCGTCGCCATCGTCGACGTCGACCTGCACCACGGCAACGGCACCCAGGGCATCTTCTACCGGCGCGACGACGTGCTGACCGTCTCGGTCCATGCCGACCCGATCCGCTTCTACCCCTTCTTCTGGGGCCACGCGCATGAGCGCGGCGAGGGCGCGGGGACCGGCTATAACCTGAACCTGCCGCTGCCGCGCGGTTCGGAAGACGCGGCCTTCCTGGAGGCCCTCAACCGCGGCCTGGAAACGGTCGCCGCCTTCGCCCCCGGCGCCCTGGTGGTGGCGCTCGGCCTCGACGCCTTCGAGGGCGATCCCTTCGGCGGCCTCGCGGTCAGCACCGAAGGCTTCAGCAGGATCGGCGCGCGCCTGGCCGGGCTCGGCCTGCCCAGTATCGTGATCCAGGAAGGCGGCTACCTCTGCGACGCCCTGGGTGATAACCTCGCCGCCTTCCTCGGCGGCTTCGAAGCCGATCACAAGACAAACTAGAATCCATGACGCAGACGGCAGACGTGATTGTCATCGGCGCCGGCATGGCCGGAGCCTCGGCGGCGGCGGAGATGACCCGCGGCGCCAAGGTGGTGGTGCTGGAGAGCGAGCCCCACCCCGGCTACCACAGCACCGGGCGCTCGGCGGCCATCTTCATCCAGAGCTACGGCAACGCCGCCGTGCGGCAGTTGAACCGGGCGAGCCGCCCGCTGCTGGAAGCGCATCCCTTCGACCCGGAGGGCGCCGGCGTGCTGTCGCCGCGCGGCATCCTGACGCTGGCCGGCGCGGACGAGACCGCTCACCTCGACGCCCTGCTGGCGGAAAATCCCGGCGTCGAGGAGATACCCCCTGACGAAGCGGTCGAGATGGTGCCGATCCTGCGCCGCGCGGCCATCGAACGCGCCGCCTTCGAGGCCGACGCCCTGGACATCGACGTCGACCGCCTGCACCAGCTCTACCTGCGCCACCTGAAACAGGCGGGCGGCAGCCTGGTCTGCAACGCCGGGGTCACCGGGCTCACCCGCGACGGCGGGGTGTGGCGCGCCGAAACCCGCGCCGGCGTCTTCGAGGCGCCGCTGGTGGTGAACGCCGCCGGGGCCTGGGCCGACCTGACCGCCGCCATGGCCGGCGTCGAGCCGCTGGGCCTCCGGCCGCTGCGCCGCTCCGCCGCCATCCTGCCGGCCCCGCCGGGCCACGCGGTCGAGCGCTGGCCCCTGGCCGGCAACGCGGCCGAGACCTATTACTTCAAGCCGGAGGCCGGGAAGCTGATGGTCTCGCCGGCCGACGAAACGCCGGTCGACCCGCACGACGCCTGGCCCGACGACATGGACCTGGCCGAGGGCCTGGACCGCTTCGCCCGGGCCGTCGACTACGAGGTGACGCGCGTCGAGCGAACCTGGGCGGGCCTCAGGACCTTCGCGCCCGACCGCGCCCTGGTGATCGGCTTCGATCCCACGGCCGAGGGCTTCTTCTGGCTGGCCGGACAGGGCGGCTACGGCATCCAGACCGCCCCCGGCGCGGCGCGCCTGGCCGCCGGCCTGCTGCTGGAGGAGACGGCGCCGACCGGGATCGACCCCGCCCCCTTGAGCCCGGCGCGTTTCCGGGACTAGACCGCCATGTCGGCGGGCAGCACGGCCTCCGGCATGTTCTGGTAGCAGACCGGGCGCAGGAAGCGGCGGATCGACAGGGTGCCCACCGAGGTAGCCCCGAAGTTGGTCGAGGCCGGATAGGGTCCGCCGTGCACCATGGCGTCGCAGACCTCCACCCCCGTGGGATAGCCGTTGGCGAGAACGCGGCCGGCCTTGCGTTCCAGGATCGGCATCAGGGTGCGCGCGTCTTCGGCGTCGCCGTCGTCCATGTGCAGGGTGCAGGTCAGCTGGCCCTGCAGGCTCTTGGCGATCTCCACCACCTCGTCGAAGCCGCTGGCCGCGACCACCAGGCCGAGCGGGCCGAAGACCTCCTCGCCCAGTTCCTCGTTGGCCAGCCAGTCCTTGCCGGTCGTCGAGAAGAGGTAGGGCGTGGCGTTGCGCAGGTCGCAGGTGGTGGTCAGCACCTCCTGCACGCCCGCCGCGCCGCTGATCCGGTCACGGCCGCTGCGGTAGGCCTCGGCGATGCCGTCGGTCAGCATGGTCTGGGCATCGACCGGCTTCAGCGCTTCGGTGGCCGCGGCCATGAAGGACTGCAGGTCGGGACCGTCGACGGCCACCGCGATGCCCGGATTGGTGCAGAACTGGCCCGCGCCCATGGTCAGCGAGCCGGCCCAGCCCTGGGCGATGGCCGCGCCGCGCGCCGAAAGCGCCTGGGGCAGCAGGAACATGGGATTGACCGAGCCCAGCTCGCCGAAGAAGGGGATCGGCTCCGGGCGCTGGGCGCAGAGGTCGAAGAGCGCGCGCCCGCCGGCCAGCGAGCCGGTGAAACCCACCGCCTTGATCAGCGGGTGCTGCACCAGGGCCTGGCCGACCGCGCGGTTGCCGCCCTGGATCAGGGAGAAGACGCCGGGATGGACGCCGCAGGCCTTGATCGCCGCGTCGATGGCCTGGGCCACGATCTCGCCGGTGCCGGGGTGGGCCGAGTGGCCCTTGACCACCACCGGGCAGCCGGCGGCCAGCGCCGCGGCGGTGTCGCCGCCGGCCACGGAGAAGGCCAGCGGGAAGTTGGAGGCGCCGAAGACGGCGACCGGGCCGATGGGGCGCTGCATGACCCGCAGGTCCGGGCGCGGCAGGGGCTGGCGGTCGGGCAGGGCCTCGTCATGGCGACGGTCCAGGTAGTCGCCCTTCTCGATGTGGGCGGCGAAGAGCCGGAGCTGGCCGGTGGTACGCCCGCGCTCGCCCTGCAGGCGCGCCTCGGGCAGGCCGGTTTCCTGGGTGCCGATCTCGGTGATGGCCTCGCCGCGCGCCTCGATCTCGTCGGCGATCTTGTTCAGCAAGGCGGCGCGTTCGGCGCGGGTCGAGTAGCCGTAGCTCCAGAAGGCCTCCTCGGCGGCCTCGCAGGCGGTGGCGACATCGCCCGGCGTGCCCACCGCGTAGCTGCGGGCGGGGCCCTGCGCGGGCGAGGTCTCGAAGGTTTTCTCGCCGGCGACCCAGGCGCCGGCAATCAGGTGCTTTCCAGTCAGGGCTAGGCTCATCGTCTCTTCCTTGTGTGCAAAAGTACGCCAGGGTAGCGCTATCTTCGGCGCAGGGCTGCAGCATAGTCCCTGACAGCGGCTTGTCGACCCGTCGTTCGGACCAATCGGGGGATAAGTCTCAGCCGGCGATCTCGCGGGTGAGCAGCCCGCCCGCCTCGGCCACGGCGGCGGCCACCGGCGGCGAGAGGGGGGCGCCGGGGTCGAAGGCCTGACCCTCGATGGCGTAGACGACGCAGTGCGGCGGCAGGCTGCCCAGGGCGCGGGCCAGTTCCACGGCCTCGCCCAGGCCCAGGCCGTGGGTCGAGAAGGCGAAGCTCTCCGCCGGCAGGGGCGCGGCGGCGGCGTCGAAGCGCCGGATACGGCCGGGCGCGCCGGTCGGGGCCGAGGCGTCGACCAGGTAGACCGCGCCGGCGCCGTCCAGGCAGGCCAGCAGGTCGGCCGCCTCGCCCCCGCGTTCCAGGATCTCCACCTGGGGCGGCAGGCGGCCCGCCAGCCAGCGCGCCACCGCCCGCCCGGCACCGTCGTCGCCGCGCTCCGGATTGCCGAGCCCGATCACCCGGCAGGGCTTGCCGCCGCCCGCCACGGCTCAGCCCCGGTCGACGTCGAGGCGCAGGAAGTGCGTGGCGCAGGAGATGCAGGGATCGTAGTTGCGCACCGTCTGCTCGCAGCGGTGCTGCAGCGCCTCGTCCGGCAGGTCCAGGAAGCCGCCGATGAAGCTGGTCAGGTCCTCCTCGATGCAGGCCTGGTTCTGCGAGGTCGGCGGCACGATGCGCGCCTCGGCGATGGTGCCGTCGCCGTTCAGGACATAGCGGTGCCACAGCATCCCGCGCGGCGCCTCGGTGGCGGCGAAGCCGACGCCCGCGGCAGGCTCAATGGCCATGGCCGGGCGCTCCGGCTCCTGGTAGTCGGCGATGATGCGCAGCGCCTCCTCGACCGCGTGCAGCGCCTCGACGGCGCGCACCACGATGCTCTGGTAGGGATTGCGGCAGACCTCGCCCAGGCCCGCCTCGCGCGCCGCCTGCTGCACCGCCGGCGACAGCTTGTCGAAATTCAGGCTGTAGCGCGCCAGCGGGCCGACCAGGTAGGCGCCGCCGTCGGTCATGCGCGACTGCAGCGCCGTGGAGTGCGCCACATGGATTTCCCCGAAGTGGTCGTCGTAGTCCGCCGCGGCGATATCGAGGCCGCGGTTGGAGACGATATGGCCTTCGTTGAAGGGGTATTCGTCGGGGTGACGCAGGGAGACGAAGGTGTAGTCGCGCTCGCGGTCGGGGAAGTCGAAGCCGGCGACCCAGCGCAGCGTCTCCAGCGCCTGGTCGCGGGCCCGCTTCAGTGTCTCGGCCAGGGGCGCGAGCTCGCGCCGCCGCGGGGCACGGTAGAAGCCGCCGACGCGCACGTTGATCGGATGGATCTCGCGCCCGCCCAGCAGGGTCAGGATGTCGTTGCCGGCCTTCTTCAGCGCCAGGCCGCGCCTGACCGCCTCGCCGTGATCGCGCGCCATGTCGATGCCGCCCTGGTAGCCCAGGAAGTCCGGCGCGTGCAGCATGGTGACGTGCAGCACGTGGCTCTCGATCCACTCGCCGCAGTACAGCAGGCGGCGCAGTTCGCGCAGGGGGCCGTCGACGGTGATGCCCAGGGCGTTTTCCACCGCGTGCACCGCGCTCATCTGGTAGGCGACGGGACAGATGCCGCAGATGCGCGCGACGATGTCGGAGAGCTCGTCGATGGAGCGCCCGCGCAGGAAGGCCTCGAAGAAGCGCGGCGGCTCGAAGATGCGCAGCTCGGCCTCCTGCACCTTGCCGTCGCGCACCACCACCTTGAAGGCGCCCTCGCCCTCGACGCGGGCCAGGTAATCGACCTTGATGGTCCTATTTCCCATGGCGTTCGCTCTCCTTGCGGAAGGCCGACGCCCCCGCGTTGAAGCTGCGGTAGACGCGCTTCAGCGCCGCCGCGTCCATGCCCAGGTCCTGCAGGCGGCGGCTGAGGGAAACCGCGTTGGGCGACTCCATCGGCCCGAAGCAGCCGTAGCAGCCGCGGTCGTAGGAAGGACAGAGCGCGCCGCAGCCGGCGTGGGTCGCGGGACCCAGGCAGGGCGTGCCGTGGGCCACCATGACGCAGACGTTGCCCTTCAGCTTGCACTCGATGCAGGTGGAATGCGGCGGCGTCACCGGGCGGCGGCCGGCCAGGTAGGCTGAGACCACCTCCAGCAGCTGGCGCTTGCTGATCGGGCAGCCGCGCAGTTCGAAATCCACCGCCACGTGCTCGGCGATGGGCGTGGAGGTGGCCAGAGTCTCGATGTAGTCGGGCCGGGCGTAGACGACGGAGGTGTATTCCTTCACGTCGGCGAAGTTGCGCAGCGCCTGGATGCCGCCCGCCGTGGCGCAGGCCCCGATGGTCACCAGGAATTTGGAGCGGCGGCGCACCTCCTGGATGCGTTCGGCGTCATGGGCCGTGGTCACCGAGCCCTCGACCAGGGAAAGGTCATAGGTGCCGGAGATCTCGGCGCGGGTCGCCTCCGGGAAATAGGCGACGTCGAGGGCGCCGGCGACGGCCAGCAGCTCGTCCTCGCAGTCCAGCAGGCTGAGCTGGCAGCCGTCGCAGGAGGCGAACTTCCAGACGGCCAGGCGCGGCTTCTTCTCTCCCCTTGCCATTTCAAAGCTCCTTCAGGGCCAACAGGCCGCGCAGCCGCGCGTAGGGGAACACCGGCCCGTCGCGGCAGACGAAGACCGGCCCGAACTGGCAGTGGCCGCAGAAGCCCACCGCGCACTTCATGTTGCGCTCCATGGAGAGGTAGATGTCGTCGGCCGCGACACCGGCGTCCATCAGAGCGGCGATGGCGAAACGCATCATCACCTCGGGGCCGCAGACCAGCGCCACGGTCTGCGCCGGATCGAAGCTGCAGCGCGGAATCAGCGTGGTGACCACGCCGACGTTGCCGTGCCAGGCCGCCATGGCGTGATCCACGGTGACCTCCACCTCCGCGTCCAGGCGGCCGCGCCAAGCCTCCAGCTCGCGCCGGAAGAGGATGTCGTCCGGGCTGCGGGTGCCGTAGAGCAGCACGATCTTGCCGTAACGTTCGCGCTCGGCGAAGAGGCGGTAGAGCGCCGGGCGGAGCGGCGCCAGGCCCAGGCCGCCGGCCACCACCACCACGTCCTTGCCTTCCGCTTCCGCCATCGGCCAGCCGACGCCGAAGGGCCCGCGCAGGCCGACCGCCGCCCCGGGCTCGAGCTCGGTCAGGGCGCCGGAGACCGGCCCCACGGCGCGGATGGTGTGAACCAGGCGGTTCTGGTCGACGGGGTCGCCGCTGAAGCTGATCGGCACCTCGCCGACGCCGAAGACGGTCAGCATGTTGAACTGGCCCGGCGCGAAGGGCGCCAGCGCGCCTGGGTCTTCCGGCTCCAGCTCCAGGGTGAAGACCTCCGGCGCGTCGTGGTGACGCCTGGTGACGCGCGCGACCAGCGGCGCCATGGGGTCCAGCGGGGCTGTCTCCGGCGCCGCCACTAGCTCTTGGTCCCGTAGACGTCCAGCATCTGCAGGCGCGTGGCGTGCAGGCGCTCGATGATCACCGGCACGAAGCGCTTCATCAGCTCGTAGCCCAGATCGTGATCGTCCTCGCACTTGCGGCGGATACAGGTGGCGTCGATGGAGATCGCGCGGATCCGCTCCAGCGCCTTGGCGTCGTAGGTCCAGCGGTAAGGCGGGATGAGCCAGGAGATGCCGACGATCTCCCCCTCGCCGACGGTCTGAAAGGTCATGGAGCCGTGCCCCGGCGCGCTCAGCTCCATCGCCACCCGGCCCTCGCGGATCACGTAGAGCTGGTCCGCCGGATCGCCTTCGCGGAAAAGGTAGTCGCCCGCCTCGAAGCGCACGTTCTTGGCGCAGCCGCAGACCAGCTTGCAGAAATCATCGGTGAGGTCCGCGAAAAAGACGTGTTCCTTGACGATGCGTTCCAGCCCTTCCATGGCCGTTCTCCTCAGGACTCTGATACGGGGTCGCGCTCGCTGTCGCGGATGGCGCGGACCTCTTCGGTGATGTCGATGCCGACCGGGCACCAGGTGATGCAGCGCCCGCAGCCGACGCAGCCGGAGCTGTCGAACTGGTCGTGCCAGGTCGCCAGCTTGTGGGTCATCCACTGGCGGTATCGCGACTGCGTGCTGGACCGCACGCTGCCACCGTGGATGTATGAGTAGTCCAGGGTGAAGCAGGAGTCCCAGCGGCGGCTGCGCGAGGTTTCCTGGCCGGTGAGATCGCTGGCGTCCTCCACCGAGGTGCAGAAGCAGGTCGGGCAGACCATGGTGCAGTTGGCGCAGGTGAGGCAGCGCTCGGCCACCTCTTCCCAGCGCGGGTGCTCCAGGTTGCGCAGCAGCAGGTCGCGCAGGTCCTCCGCCGGCATCTCGCGGCCCATGGACCGGGCCGTGGCGGCGACCGCCGCCGTGCCCGCTGCGACCTCTTCCGGCGTCGCCGGTCGCCGCGGCAACTCACCCAGCAGGTCTTCGCCCGCCGCGCTGGCGCTTTCTGCGACAAAAAGCGGGCCTTCCGGGCCGTCGATCTCGGTCAGCGCCAGGTCGAAGCCGCTCTCCGCCTTCGGCCCCGTGTTCATGGAGGCGCAGAAACAGGTGCCGGCCGCCCGGGCGCAGTTCACCGCGACGATGAAGTTGTCCTGGCGCCGCGCCCGGTAGTGGGGATCGGCGTGAGGGCCTTCGATCAGCACCCGGTCCTGGATGGCGATGGCGTGGATCTCGCAGGAGCGCACGCCGATGAAGGCGAAACGCTCCGGCTCCGCGGGCTCCGGGGTCACGGTCACCGCCTCCCCCTCCCGCCTGGCGCGCCAGAGGGTCTGCTGAGGCGGGTGGAGAAACTTCTTCCAGGACTGCGGGCCGACGACGAAGTCGAAGAAGCGGTCCTCGCCGCTTTCAACCAGGCGATAGTGGCCGCCGTCCTGCTCGTCGCGCCAACCGCGGGGCAATTCGTCGAGGGTCTCGATATCGTCGTAGATGACGGCCTGGTCGCTCAGCGTCGGGCCGATGACGCGATAGCCGCGCGCCTTCAGCGCCGTCAGCAGAGCCTGCAGCCCCTCGGCATCCAGAATCGCCTGTTTCTCCGATCCCATCAGTCCCCGCTGTGTTGGCTGTTCGCGAACGACTTTCCGCGGGAACGTCATTGCGCTCCAGGGACGACTGTAATGGCTGTGCCCCGTCTTCGCAAAAGACAGGACGAAGACACTCCGCAATCCTTTGAGAAATCCGGGCTAGTGCAGGGGAAACGGCGTTGCCCGGCCCCGGGTCCGGCCCCGAACCCGTTGCGACGCGGACAACGCCAGCCCTTCTGCGGGTAAGGGGGCCGGCCCCTGTGCCGAACCTCAGGCCGCCAGGGCGGCGGCCGGCTCCACGTAGTCGTAGTCGAGGGCGCTTGCCACGGCCTCGAAGGTGACCATGCCGTTGATGACGTTGAGTCCCTTCAGGAAGTTCGGATCCTCGATCAGGGCCTCGCGGAAGCCCTTGTCGGCCAGCTTCAGCACATAAGGCAGGGTCACGTTGTTGAGCGCGAAGGTTGAGGTGCGCGGCACCCCACCCGGCATGTTGGCGACACAGTAGTGCACCACGTCGTCGACCACATAGGTCGGCTCGTCGTGGGTGGTCGGACGCGACGTCGCAAAGCAGCCGCCCTGGTCGATGGCCACGTCCACCAGCACGCTGCCGGGGCGCATCTGGGCCAGAGTCTCGCGGGTCACCAGCTTGGGCGCCGCGGCGCCGGCCACCAGCACACCGCCGATGACCAGGTCGGCCTCGACCACCGCCTCGTCGACCTTGGTCTTGGTCGAGTAGACCGTCTTCAAGGCCGGGCCGAAGCGCTGGGTCAGGCGCTCCAGCACCGCGACGTTCCTGTCGAAGACGGTGACGTCGGCCGCCGCGCCGAGGGCCATGTAGATGGCGTTCTCGCCGACCACGCCGCCGCCCAGCACCACCACCTTGGCCGGCGCGACGCCCGGCACGCCGCCCAGCAGCATGCCGCGCCCGCCGTGGGCGCGCTCCAGGCAGTAGGCGCCGGCCTGGATCGACATGCGTCCGGCGACCTGGGACATCGGCGCCAGCAGAGGCAGGCGGCCATTGCCGTCGGTCACGGTCTCGTAGGCGATGCAGGTGGCGCCGCTGGCGACCAGGTCGCGGGTCTGCTCGGCATCCGGGGCCAGGTGCAGGTAGGTGAAGAGGATCTGCCCCTCGCGCAGCATGGCCCGCTCGACGGCCTGGGGCTCCTTCACCTTCACGATCATTTCGGCCTTGGCGAAGACATCGGCGGCAGCGCCGGCGGTCTCGGCGCCGGCGGCGCGATAGGCATCGTCGGAAAATCCGATGGCCGCACCGGCGCCGGTCTCGACCAGCACCTGGTGGCCGTGCGCGACCACCTCGGCGACACTGTCGGGGGTCAGCCCGACGCGGTATTCGTGATTCTTGATCTCCTTGGGCACGCCGATCAGCATGGCTTTCCTCCGGTCCGGCGGTTTCTTGGCTTGATGCCGATGGATAACCGCAAAAGCCTGTGCATGTCCTTGCGAAGTGGGCGGCAATTCGGGCCTGTTTTCGCAGATTCTTGCGTAAATCCCATCAGATCACGTATTATCTGCGGTCCATGGACCTCGACGCGCTAGATCGCAATATTATTACCCTGCTGCAGCAGGACGGCCGGATGAGCAATGCCGAGCTCGCCGAGCGCGTGAACCTGTCGCAGTCCGCCTGTCTGCGCCGGGTGCGGCGCCTGGAGGAGGAAGGCGTCGTCCAGGGCTATGTCATGCTGGTCAACCAGGCGGCCATCGGGCTGCCGCTCAACGTCTTCGTGGAGATTTCCCTGAAGGCACTGACCGAGGAAGCCCTCGACGCCTTCGAAGCGGCGGTGCGCGATTGCCCCGCGGTCATGGCCTCCTACCTGATGTCCGGCGACGCCGACTACCTGCTGCACATGGCTGTGGCCGACGCCGAGGACTATGAGCGCCTGCACCGCAACTACCTCTCGCGCTTTCCCTACGTCTCCCGCATCCGCTCCAGCTTCGCCCTGCGCACGGTCAGCAAGAAGACCGCTTTCGACCTCGGCGGCGCGGCGCAAGAGGCATCGTCGACCTGAGCACGCCGGAGAGGACGCGCATGCCGGCCGGAGATCACCCGCGGCCGGCCCGCAGGGAAGTGTCTCACCGCAGCGCCGCAATCACCGCCTGGCCGAGCGAGAGGCCGCCGTCGTTGGCGGGCACGCGGCGGTGACTCAAGACCTCGTAGCCCGCCGAACCCAACTCGCGGGAGAGGCCCTCCAGCAGCAATTGGTTCTGCATCACCCCGCCGGAGAGCACGATGCGTCGCAGTCCCTGTGCCCCGGCAAGCGTGGCGGCAGCGCGGGCCAGGGCGTCGACGAGGCCGAGGTGGAAGCGCGCGGCGATGCGCCCCGCCATCTCATTCCGGTCCAGGTCGTCCAGCAGAGCCGTCCAGAGCGGTGCCCAGCCCAGAACCAGGCGCTCTTCCGACAGCAGGGCCACGGGATAGGCCGTTTGCTCTGCCATCCAGGGCCGCGCCAGGGCTTCCAGCTCCATGGCGGCCTGGGCCTCGTGGCTCTGGCCGTCGCGGCAGAGGCCCAGGGCCCCGGCCACGGCGTCGAACAACCGCCCGGCGGAAGAGGCCGGCGGCGCGTTCAGCCCCTGGGCGATCATGCGGTCCAGGGTTTCCAGCGGCCTGCCGGCCAGGCCCGCCGCCTGCGCGCGCCCGGTCATCCCGGCGGCCCTCAAATGGGCATAGGTGTTGCGCCAGGGCTCGCGCGAGGCCCTGGCGCCGCCGGGCATGGCGACCGGCAGGAAATGGCCCAGACGCTCGAAGCCCGCGTAGCCGCCGGCCAGGAACTCGCCGCCCCAGATAGTGCCGTCCGCGCCGAAACCGAGACCGTCGAGGATGAGGCCCAGGGCCTGCTCCTCCCCCGGCGCCAGGCCGTGTTCGGCCAGGCAGGCGGCGAGATGGGCATGGTGGTGCTGCACGGTGACCAGGCGCGCGCCGGTCTCTTCCGCCAGGGCCGCGCCCCACTGGGTGGAGAGGTAGTCGGGATGCTTGTCGACGGCGATGACCTCGGGATCGAAGTCGTAGATCTGCCGGTAGAGCGCCAGCATGGCGCGGTAGTCGGCGTGGGTCGCCACCTCCTCCAGGTCGCCGATGTGCTGGGAGACCACGGCCTGCCCCTGGCGCAGCAGGCAGAAGGTGGCCTTCAACTCGCCGCCCAGGGCCAAGACTCGCGGCGCCTCCTTGAAGGGCGCGGCGAGGTTCAGCGGTGCCGGCGCCATGCCCCGCGCCCGGCGCAGCACTGACGGCCCCGGCGCATCGAGGCGGATCACCGAGTCGTCCAGGCGGTTGACGATGGCGCGGTCGTGCATCAGCCAGGCCCCGGCGATGCCGGCGAGGCGCGCGCGGGCCTCGGCGTTGCCGGTCGCCTGCGGCTCGTCGCTGCGGTTGCCGGAGGTCAGCACGATGGGCCCCCCGACGGCGCGCAGCAGCAGGTGGTGCAGCGGCGTGTAGGGCAGCATGACGCCGAGGCTGTCCTGCCCCGGCGCGACGCCTTCCGCCAGGGCTTCCCCTGCCGCGCGCAGCAGCACGATAGGCGCGGCGGGGCTTTCCAGCAGCTCGGCTTCTGCGTCGCTCACCCGGGCAAAGCGCCGGACCATGGCAAGATCGCGGGCCATGACGGCAAAGGGCTTGCCGTAACGCCGCTTGCGCGCCCGCAGCGCCGCCACGGCCTCGGCGTTCAGGGCATCACAGGCCAGGTGGAAACCGCCGATGCCCTTCACCGCGACGATGCCGCCTTCCCTGATCAGGCGCGCCGCCTCCGCCAGCGGGTCCGCCACCGCCTGACGCCCCTCTTCCGTCTCCAGCCACAGCCGCGGCCCGCAGTCCGGGCAGGCGTTGGGCTGGGCATGGAAACGCCGGTCGGCCGGGTCCTCGTACTCGCGCCGGCAGGCCGGGCACATCTCGAAGACGCTCATGGAGGTGGTGGCGCGGTCGTAAGGGATCTCCCGCACGATGGAGAGGCGCGGGCCGCAGTGGGTGCAGTTGGTGAAGGCGTAGCCGTGACGCCGGTCGGCGGGGTCCAGCACCTCGGCGAGACAGGCCTGGCAGGTCGCGGCGTCGGGGACGATGCCGGTATGGACGGCGCCCTGGCCGCTCTCCGCGATGCTGAAACCGCCGGCGGGCGTGCGGCCCGCCAGGGCCTCGGCCTCCACCGCGTCGACGCGCGCCAAGGGCGGTGCCTCGGTCCGCAGGGCCTCCAGGAATCCCGCCAGGGCGGCGGCTTCGCCCCAGGCCTCGATCTCCACGCCCTCGCCGTCGTTGCGCACCAGCCCCGCCAGGCCCGCGTCCCGCGCCAGGCGCCAGACGTGCGGGCGGAAGCCGACGCCCTGGACCAGCCCGCGCACCCGGATGCGGCGGCCTTCGGTCTGGGCGAGCGGCAGGGCCATGGCGTCGCTCCTCAGTGCACCGTGCAGACGAGGCAGGGATCGAAGGAGCGCACCACGTGCTGGACCGCCACCGGCTCGGTTTCGCCCGGGCGCAGCGGCGCGCCGACCAGCGCCTGCTCCAGGGCGCCGGGCGTGCCCGCCGCATCGCGCGGCGAGAAGTTCCAGGTGGTGGGCGCGATGATCTGGTAGTTGGCGATGACGCCCTTTTCCACCTTCAGCCAGTGGCCGAGGGAGCCGCGCGCCGCCTCGGTGAGGCCGACGCCCTGGGCCGCCTGCGGCGTGAGCGCATGGTCGATGAAGCGCTCACCGGGGCGCACCTCTTCCACCCAGCGCTCCATGGCCATGACCACCAGGGCGATCTCCAGCAGGCGCGCCACCACGCGGGAATGGACGTTGCCGCCGCCGGCCGCCACCAGGTCGCGGATCAGCGGGTGGCCCGCCACCGCCTGGCGGGCCAGCGCCCCGGTCTCGATCACCTTGCCGTCCAGGCGCGGCGCCTTGCACCAGGTGTAGCCATCGCTTTGCTCTCCGTCGGGCCTGGTCTCGCCCTCGAAGGGCGCCTGCGGGCCGTCGGCCTCGCGGTACCAGGCATGACTCAGATCCTCGCGGATCAACGCCGTGTCCAGGCCCGCGACCTCTTCGCCGCGCGTGAAGACCCCGCGCCGGAAGAGCGCCGCCTCCCCAGCCCCGTAGGCGCCATAGCTCATGAAGCGGTCGCCGGCGCGGCCCAGGCGCTCCAGCTCCAGCGCCTCGGAGATCATGAGGAAGTGGCGGAAATCGCTGCTGACCGCCGGGCGCTCCTCGGCCCAGGCGGCCAGCTCGGCGGCGGAGGCCAGCGCGGCGATGCGCTCCAGCGCGTCGCCGTAGAGGTGGCGTTCGAGATAGCGGCGAAAGGCGGCCAGCACCGCGGCGAGGCGCGCCAGCTCGTTGGCGCTGACCGCCCGGGTCGAGCCGCCGGGCTGGATGCCCAGGGTGTGCGGCCACTTGCCGGCGAGAAGGCCCATGACGTGCATGAACTGGGCGCGCGCCGGCAACACGTCCTGGGCCGCCGTGCCCTTCACCGCCCGGAAGCGGTCCGCCGCTTCGGCGTACCAAGGCTCCCCGGCATAGGCCTCGCGCGCGAAGTCCGGCATGAAGAAGAGGTAGAAGTGGGTCAGGTGGTCGGCGACGTTTTCCGCCGCGTGGATCAGGTTCACCGCCAGGCGCCCGTTGGGCGGCATGACAACACCTTGCGTCTCGGCCAGGGCGTAGGCGGCGGCCACCGACTGGGAGACCGAGCAGATGCCGCAGATGCGCGGGGCGTAAACCAGGGCGTCGGCCGGCGGCTTGCCGCGCAGGATCTGCTCGAAGCCGCGGTAGAGCGGCGAGACCACCCTGGCCTCGCGCACCGCATCGCCGTCGATGTCGAGCTTCACCTCCAGGTCGCCCTCGACCCGGTTGAAGGGGCCGACGATCAGCCGGCTCATGGGAGGCGGCTCATGACGTCTGCTTCCGGCGGTCGACCGGCGGCAGCACCAGGTGATCCTCGACCGCGTTCTTCTTCAGCCGCGCCGGCGTCGCCGCCTTGGAGAGGGAGGCGAGCGCCACGAACCAGGCCTTGGGCATGTCGGTCGGCAGGCCGATGGGAATGCCGGAGACTTTCGGCGTCTCGGTGAAGGTGTGGCCCGGTTCCTCGAAGACCGGGGCCGTGCAGTTGATGCAGGGATAGCCGCCGTCGATGCAGGAGCCGGAGCCGTTCCACGGCCGGATGTTGCAGTCGGCGCGCGCCTGGGTGCCCTTGCAGCCCAGGTTCTCCATCATGCAGCCCAGGTCGCAGAGCTTCTCGGCGCTGGCCTTGAACTCGTAGAACTCGTTGCGCGCGCAGCCGTGGTGGACGAGGTGCACCGTGTAGGCCAGCGGGCGTTCCCACTCGTCCAGGTGCTGGGCGGTGAAGCTGCCGGCGGCGATCTGGTGCAGCGCCTCGGTCAGCCAGTCGGGATGGATGGGGCAGCCGGAGATGTTGACGACCGGCAGGCCGGCGCGCGAGCGGAAGTCGGCGCCCAGCAGGCCGCCGGCCTCCGTGCCGTCGTAGGCCAGGCCGCAGGCCTCCACCTCGTTGAGGCCCGCCGCGGTGATGCCGCCGAAGGCGGCGCAGCTGCCCACCGCCACCACGTAGTCCGCCTGCTGCGCCAGGTCCTTGAGCCAGGCCATGACCGGGCGGTCGCTGCCCGACATCATGTGGAAGCGCCCGCTGCCGTTGGGCCCGCGCATTACCGCGCCCTCCAGGCAGAGGATGTCCAGCGGCTCCTCCCCGGCGGCGATGCGCTCCAGGAGCTCGATGACGCCGCGCCCGCTGAGCTCGCTCAAGGAGGGGTGCCACAGCACCTCGATGTTCGCTGCCTCGAAGGCGGTCAGCAGGTCGGGGCCCTCGGCGCCCAGCAGCGACAGGGTGCAGCCGCCGCAGCCGCCGGACTGCAGCCACAGCATCCTGAGGCGGCGCTTCCCGCCGTTAGTCTTCGGCTGGGCCATGATCCGGTATCCTGAGGGTGAAGAGAGCGCCGCCGCCGGGCCGGTTGGCCGCGGTCAGGTCGCCGCCGTGCTTCTGCGCCATGGAATAGCTGACGTAGAGGCCGAGGCCGGTGCCCTGGCCGATGGGTTTGGTGGTGAAGAAGGGCTCGAAGATCTTGTCCAGGTCGCCCGCGGCGATGCCGCTGCCGTTGTCGGCCACCTCGACCAGGATGTCGGCGCCCTGGCGGCGGGCGGCAATCTCGATCGCGCCGTCGTCGCGCCCCGCCAGCACATCGGTGGCGTTCTGCACCAGGTTGACGATGATCTGGTGCAGGTGCCCCTTGCGCCCCACCATCTCCAGGCTGTCCGGCAGATCGAAGCGCACCTGGGGCTTCACCCGCTCGGCCTTGATCACCCAGTCGGTCGCCGTGCGGATCAGCTTCACCAGGTCGAAGCCTTCCTGGGTTTCCTCCTGGTTGCTGGAAAAGCGGCGCAGGTCCTGCACGATGTCGCTGACCCGCTCGGCGCCCTCCAGGGTGCCTTCCACCAGGGGCGAGATGTCGCGCACCACCCGGTCGATCTTCAGTTCCTCGCGCAGGGCTTTCAGCTCCGGGCAGGCGTCGTAGCGCTCACAGGCCTCCAGGTACCTGGTGATGGCGATGCCGTAGCGCTTCAGCGCGTGCATATTGCCGAAGACGAAGCTGATGGGATTGTTCAGCTCGTGCGCCACGCCGGCCACCAGGCGGCCCAGCGCGGCCATCTTTTCCGAGGCCACCAGTTGCTGCTGGGTCTGGGTCAACTGCTGGTGCGCCAGGTCCAGTTCGCGGTAGGCGCGGCGCAGTTCGCCCACCGGGCGGCCGACCAGCACCATGCCGGCCAGGCGCCCGCGGTGGTCGCGCCGGGCGGTGCAGTTCATGGCCAGCGGCGCGGCATGGCCCTCGGCATCCACCAGCGAGACCTCGCAGTCGGCCAGCTGCCCGTCCTTCTGCACACGCTCGGGAAAGGCGGTGACGGTGGCGTGGCTCGCCGCCTCGAAGATCTCGGTCAGCGGCAACCCGGCCAGCTCCGCCTCGCGGCGGCCGAGCAGCTTCTCCAGCGCCGGGTTCACCTGCTGGATGCGGCCCTGCAGGTCGCAGACGATAAGCACGTCGGTCATGGCCGCCAGCACCGAGCTGATGAAGGTCTGCGCCTCCTCCAGCCGGGCGTTCTGCTTTTCCAGCAGGGTCTGCGAGGCGATGAGGTCGGCGTAGACCTCGTCCATCTTCTGGACCACCTCGATCCAGGCCTCCTCGCCGGCCCCGATGGGCAGGTCGGGGTCGTGCGGCGCTGCCTTGTGGCGCTTCACGGCGTGCGGGTCGGACCAGGCCATCGGCGGAAATCCTCAGGAAGTCGCCGCGCGGCGGGCCGGCAGGGGTTTGACGTTGGCGAGGCCATAGCGCTCTATCTTGCTGCGCAGCCCCACCCGTGACAAGCCGAGCTCCCGCGCCGCCTTGGACTTGTTCCAGCGGTGGCGGATCAGGGTCTCCTTGATGATGCGCGCCTCCAGCAGGCTGATGCGGTCCTTCAGGGTGCCGTCCAGCCCGGCGATGACGTCCTCGGCGGCCTCCTCCTCCTCGGCCGGGGCGGCGCGCAGGATGTGGCGCGACAGCAGCTCGGCGCCCAGTTCCCGGCCTTCCTCGCCCACCACCAGCAGGTGCTGAATCTCGTTCTGCAGCTCGCGCACGTTGCCCGGCCAGTGGTAGCCCTTCAGGCACTCGACGGCCTCCGCGCTGATGCCCGGCACCTGCTTGCCGAGCTTGGCCTCGGCGCGCTGCATCAGCTCTCCGACCAGCACCGGGATGTCGTCGCGGCGGTCCTTCAGGGCCGGCAGGCGGATCACCATGCCGGCGAGGCGGTAGTAGAGGTCGGCGCGGAAACGGCCGGCGCGCACCTCCTCCTCCAGGTCGCGGTTGGTGGCGGCGATGACGCGCACGTCGACCTTGCGGGTCCTGGCACTGCCCACCGGGCGGATCTCACCTTCCTGCAGCACGCGCAGCAGCTTCACCTGGAAGGCCGGCGAAACCTCGCTGATCTCGTCCAGGAATACGGTGCCGCCGTCGGCGCGCTCGAAAAGGCCCACATAGTCCTCCACCGCGCCGGTGAAGGCGCCGCGCTTGTGGCCGAAGAGCTCGCTTTCCAGCAGCTGGTCCGGCAGGGCGCCGCAGTTCTCCACCACGAAGGGCTTGTTCCAGCGCAGGCTGCCGTAGTGCAGGGCGCGGGCGGCCAGTTCCTTGCCTGTGCCCGAGGCGCCGGTCAGCACCACCGGCACGTCGTAGGGCGCGACCTGGCGCAGGGTCTCGCAGACCTTGTTCATGGGGCTGTCCGGCCCGCGCACGATGCCGTCGTCGAAGTCGTAGTCGCGGCGCAGGGCCTCGCGGCGGTTCACCACCACCTTCTTGGCGACCGAGGGCGACATCTTCATCTCGACGGCCAGCAGCTCGTTCTCGCGCTGCAGCTCGTAGAGGCGCACCGCGTTCTTCAGCGTCAGGATCAGGCTGTCCGGGTGCCAGGGCTTGGTGATGTACTGGTAGATGCCGGCCTCGTTGATGCCGTCGATGATGTCGTGGGCGTCGGTGTAGCCGGAGACGATCATGCGGATAACGTCGGGCCAGCGCTCGCGCACCGTCTTCAGGAATTCGACGCCGGTCTGCTCCGGCATGCGCTGGTCGCAGAGCACCACCTGCGCCCATTCGTTCTCCAGCACCTCGGTGGCCGCGCCAATGGTGGCCGCCGTCTTCACGTCGAAGTCGTCGGAAAGGATGCGCTCCAATGACTCAAGCGAACGCACCTCGTCGTCGATGACCAGGATGGTGGGCAGGGTGAGAGACCGGTCGCTCATGGCTCAGCAGATCCTCGGCAGCTGCTCGCCGGCCAGCCAGTCGACCACGCGCCCGCCGCCGAAAGAGGTGCGCATCTGCACCATGGCGTGCGGGTCCTCGGTGACCTGGCCGATGAGGGCGGCCTCCCGCCCCAGGGGATGGGCGCGCAGGACCTCCAGCAGGCGCCCGGCGTCCTCGGCGTCACAGAGGCAGATCAGCTTGCCCTCGTTGGCGACGTAGAGCGGGTCGAGGCCCAGCAGCTCGCAGGCCGCCGTGACCTCCGGCTTCACCGGAATGGCTTCCTCTTCCAGGACCATGCCGACACCGGCCTGGCGGGCAATCTCGTTCAGCGTGGCCGCGAGGCCGCCGCGGGTCGGGTCGCGCAGCACCGCGATCTCCGGCACCGCGGCCACCATCTCGGCCACCAGCCCGTGCAGGGCGGCGCTGTCGGAGCGGATCTCCGTGTCGAAAGCCAGATTCTCGCGCTGGGAGAGGATGGCGATCCCGTGGTCGCCGATCGAGCCCGACAGCAGGATGGCCTGCCCGGGCCGCGCGCGCTGGGCCGAGATCTCGACGCCCTCCGGCACCACCCCGATGCCGGTGGTGGTGATGAAGACGCCGTCGCCGTTGCCCTTCTCGACCACCTTGGTGTCGCCGGTGACAACCGGCACGCCGGCCTCGCGCGCCGCCGCGGCCATGGAGATGACGATGCGCTCCAGGTCGGCCAGCGGAAAGCCCTCCTCCAGGATGAAGCCGGCCGTAAGGTAGAGCGGCTTCGCCCCGGCCATGGCCACGTCGTTCAGGGTGCCATGCACCGCCAGCGAGCCGATGTCGCCGCCGGGGAAGAACAGCGGCGAGATGACGTGGCCGTCGGTGGAGATCGCGAGGCGGCCCGGCGGCACAGCGCAGAGCGCCGCGTCATGGCCCTGGCGCAGCAGGGCGTTGTCCAGGTGGCGCAGGAAGAGATTGTCGATCAGCTCGGCCATGCCGCGCCCGCCGCCGCCGTGGGTCATGTTGACGGTGCCGCGCAACGTCGACGTTTTTGCCGGGGCCTTATGTTTTGTCATCTTGGGGGCGATCATGTTCATGCCGCCGCTCCCTTCTTCTGCTCTTCAGGGCCCCGGAAGCGTCCGTAGCTCCAGTAGGCGGCGCAGGCCCCCTCGGAAGACACCATGCAGGAGCCCATGGGATTGTCGGGCGTGCAGACCGTGCCGAAGAGCTTGCAGTCCGTCGGCTTCTTGGCGCCGCGCAGGATGGCCGGGCACTCGCAGGACTTCACCTCGCGGGAGTCCTTGGCGGCCAGCGGGAAGCGCTGCTCGGCGTCGAAGGCGGCGTAGCGCGCGCGCAGCTTCAGGGCGCTTTCCGGGATCGCGCCGAGGCCGCGCCACTCGAAGCTGCGGCGCGGCTCGAAGACCTCGGCCACCAGAACCTGGGCCTTGAGGTTGCCCTCGGGCGTCACCACGCGGGTGTACTCGTTCTCCACCTCGTGGCGGCCCTCGTTGATCTGGCGGATCGCCATGAGGCTGGCCTGCATGACGTCCAGCGGCTCGAAGCCGGCGATGACGACAGGTTTTTTGAAAGTCTCCGCAAAAGGCTTGTAGGGATTGGAGCCGATCACCGAGCTGACGTGGGAGGGTCCGAGGAAACCGTCGATCTTCACCTCTTCCTCGCCCGCCGTTTCCAGCAGGTGGCGCATGGCCGGCGGTGTCATCACGTGATTGGAGAAGACCGTGAAGTTGGTGAGGCCCAGGGCCTCCGCCTGCTTCACCGCAACCGCCGTCGGCGGCGTGGTGGTCTCGAAGCCGATGGCGAAGAACACCACCTCGCGCTCCGGGTTGTCGCGGGCGACCTTCAGGGCGTCCAGGGTGGAATAGACCATGCGCACGTCGGCGCCGTCGGCCTTGGCCCGGATCAGGCTGCGCTGCTTGGTGCCGGGCACGCGCATCATGTCGCCGTAGGTGCAGAGGATGACCCCGTGGCGCTCGGCCAGCTCCACCGCGTCGTCCAGACGGCGCACCGGCAGCACGCAGACGGGGCAGCCGGGGCCGTGCACAAACTCCACGTTGTCCGGCATGAGGTCCTGCACGCCGTAGCGGAAGATGGCGTGGGTGTGGCCGCCGCAGAACTCCATCAGGTGGTAGTCGCGCCCGGTATCGCTTTCGCGGGCGATGGCCTCGGCCAGGGTGCGGGCCAGGCCGCGGTCGCGGAATTCGCGGATGTACTTCATGGCGTCTCTCCCCCCTGGACGTCGCCGGGCACCTCGCCCTGAACGGGCGCCAGCTCCATGACCTCCTCGCTCAGCACGCCGGCCTCGGCCATGAGCTTCAGGGTGCGCTCGGCCTCCTCCGGGCTCACCTTGTGCAGCGCGTAGCCCACGTGGATGAGCACGAAGTCACCCAGGGCCACGTCCTCCACCAGCGCCAGGGAGATTTCCTTGGTCACGCCTTCCAGGGAGACGGTGGCCATGCCACCCTCGCCCAATTCGACCACCTTGGCCGGCAATGCCAGACACATGATACCTCTCCCCCTCAGCCTGTTTGTGCGTTGAATTGAGAAGCTGCGGCGCCCTGTGTCGCTTCGACCCGCTCGCGCGCCGCCGCGATCCAGGCCAGCCATTCAACCAGGCCCTCGCCGCTGCGCGCCGAGACCCGCAGCACCTCGATTGCCGGATTGACCTTGCGGGCGTTGGCGACGGCGGCTGCCACGTCGAAGTCCAGGTGCGGTAACAAATCAGTCTTGTTCAGCAGCACCAGGTCGGCGGCGGCGAACATGTCCGGGTATTTCAGCGGCTTGTCCTCGCCCTCGGTGACCGAGAGGATCGCCACCTTGTGCGCCTCGCCCAGGTCGAAGGCGGCGGGGCAGACCAGGTTGCCGACGTTCTCGATGAAGAGGACGCTGCCGGCGGCGGGGTCCAGGTGCTCCACCGCGTGGCCCACCATGTGGCCGTCCAGGTGGCAGCCCTTGCCGGTGTTGATCTGCAGCGCAGGGGCGCCGGTGGCGCGGATGCGCTCGGCGTCCGCCGAGGTCTGCTGGTCGCCCTCGATGACGTAGGCGGGAAAACGTCCCTCCAGTTCCTCGATCGTACGGACCAGCAAGGTGGTCTTGCCGGAGCCGGGGCTGGAGACCAGGTTCAGCGCCAGGATACCGCGTTCGGCGAAGAAGCGCCGGTTGGCGGCGGCGTAGCCGTTGTTCTTTGCCAGGATGTCCTGCTCCAGGGTCACCAGGCGGCTCTGGCTCATGCCGGGCACGGCGACGCCGGCCGGACCCTCGCCGTAGTGGTGCAGCTCGCAGTGGTCATGGGCATGATCATGGTGATGATCGTGGCCGTGGTGGTGATGATGGTGATGGGGCACGGCGGAACCTTCGATCCGCACTTCCCCTTCACCGCAGCCGCAGACGTTGCACATCAGTTCACCTCCAGTTCCTTGATCCGCAGTTCCTCGCCGCCGGTCACCTGCAGCTGGTGCGAGCCGCAGCGCGGGCAGGCATCGAAGCGTTGACCGATGGGCACCGTGGCGGCGCAGGGCAGGCACCAGGCTTGCGCCGGACACTCGATGATTTCCAGGCTGGCTTCGGCCGCCAGGGAGTTGCGCATGACCACGTCGAAGCCGAACTTCAGGGCCTCGATCTCCACGCCCGAGAGTGGGCCGATCTCCAGGCAGACCCGCTCGACGCGGGAGAAGTTCTGCAGCCGCGCCTGTTCCTCCAGGGTCTGCAGGATGCTCTGGCAGATCGACATCTCGTGCATCAGGCGGCCCTCACTTCGTGGCGGACGCAGGGGTCGACGGCGTTGACCAGCAGCTCCGCCAGGCGCCGGCGGGTCGCCGCCTCCGCCGCCGGCAATCGGGAAAGACTGCGTTGGGCGATGCCCGCGGCATCGAAGTTCCAGCGCGTCGGCGCCAGGATACGGTAGCGGGCGACGGCGCCGTCGCGCAACTCCACCGCATGAATGAGCAGGCCGCGCGCCGCCTCGACCGCGGCGAAACCGACCCCTCCGCCCCGCGGCGCGTGCAGGGGCGGCGGCGTTTCCTCCTGAACGAGCGCGCGCAGCACCGCCGGCAGGCCCGCCAGTTCCACCAGGCGGGCGGTGAGCCGCGCGGCCAGGCCGCCGCTCTCCAGGCTCGCCAGCAGCGGATCGTCCAGATTGCGGGAGAAGGGCGTGGTCTCGGGCAGGGCCGCACCGGCGGCCAGCGGCAGCTCGCCGCCGTGCTTCAGCCAGGCCCGCAGGTCCTCGGCCGCCGGCACCGTCAGAGGAGTGGCCTGAACCGCCCCGGCGTCGCGCCAGCCGTTCTCCTCCACGGCGGCCAGCAGTTGCCCGGCGAGGCAGCCACTCTCTTCCGCCCAGGCCCGCAGGCCGTCCCAGCCGCGCCGCGCCCGCCAGTCTTCCAGCGGCTCGCCGAAGATCTCGCGGACCAGCAGGTCCTCCGCCGTGCCGATGACTTTGAGGGCTGCCACCCTGTCGGGGGCGGCTTCGCCGCCCAGGGCGAAGGGCGCTTCTTCCCCGAAGAGCGCCGCCGTCAGCGCCGGCAGCAGCTCCATCACCGGGCGCAGGCGTTCGGCCTGCGGCGGCAGGCCTAGAAAGCCGGGCCAGTCGAGGGCGATGCGCAGGCTGTGCTCGCGCAGGGTTTCCATCCCGGTCAACGCCGCACGCGCCGCGCGGGTCTGCGCAGACGGCGCGCTGCCGAGGGCCTGTTCCAGGGCGGTGACCGCCGCCTGGCTCTGGGCGGTGCCGCAGAGCGCGTAGACCAGCGGCACCAGGGTGAGTGCTTCCTCCGGCCTGCGCCCGCGCAGCAGCCCGCCGATGTCGCCGGGTTCGGTGAAGGCGATCCGGGCCGGGGCGCCACGCGGCAGGTCGATGACGACGCGGCCTTCTAGTGTCCGGCCGGGAGAGAGGACGCCGCTCATGCCTGGCTTTCCTCTCTCGCGGCAGGACCGCGCAGGAAGGCGCGGCGGCTGACGGTGGTGGGTTCGCTCCGGGATTCCTCAGCCCCCTCCGCTTCCGGTTCGGACTCTTCCTCCGCCGGCAGTTCGCCGCGCCAGATCATCGCCATCTCCGCTTCCGCCGGCTCTGCTTCGTCGGCGGCGAAAAGCTCCTCAAGCGCCGCCGCCGCCGTCGCCTCGGCGGCCTCCTGATCGGTGAACTCCAGGACCGGGGAGAAGAGCGAGCACATCCAGTAGCCGCCCAGGGCCTCTTCGCGCCCGCGGATGAACTCGAAGGCGCCGGCGGGAAAGGCGAAGCTCCGCTTGCTGCCGACCGGCAGATCGTCTTCTTCCTGCTGGCGCGGCAGCAGCATGAGGTTCAGGAACCAGGGGGTGATGAGGACCGAGAGCCAGAAGCCCTGCCACTCGCGGGTCCCCACCGCCTGCACCCGCAGCGCCGCGTTGAGGATCGGGACGCCCTCCATGCGCGTCGCGCCGATCGCCGCGAAGCAGCGTTCCAGCTGTTCTGCGGTTTCCTGGGCGGCGATGGTTTCGGGCGTGTCCAACTCAAACCTCTTCGATCACCATGAAGTCCGCCTTGGCGCCGTCGCAGTTCGGGCAGGTCCAGTGCTCGGGCAGCTTGGCAAAGGGCGTGCCCGCCGGCACCTGCCAGTAGTCGTCGCCTTCGGCCGGGTCGTAGACGTGCCAGCAGATCTTGCATTCCAGCCTGCTGTCGGCCTTCAGCTTGGCGGCGTCGCCGCCGTAGGACCCGGCGAAGAAGGACTCGCTCACCTGTAGACCTCCAGGATCTCGTGCAGGCGCTCGGCGGACTCGGCGATGTCCTCCGCCGCCGCGCAGACCACCTCCGGCATCTTCGAGATCTCGATGGAGTTCAGGATCAGCGCGTCCTGGGAATTGTAGAACTGCACCCACCAGACCGAGTGCGTGCCGCTGCTGGTCACCCGGCAGTTGCCGTAGCCGCGCGAGAGGATGGTGAGCGGCCCCTCGCCCAGCAGCCCGGCCAGGAGCGCCAGGTCGGCCTCGGTGTGCGGCAGCAGCGAGAGGTTGATGACATGCGGGGCAGCGCCCCCAACGCCCTGGGCCGCCACCTGCGGAATGTGCTCGTTGATCTCCGGCAGCAGCGGCGGGGCGTTGAAGACGTCCGGCGCGAAGCTCTCCGGAATCGTCACCGCCGGCCGGGCGTCCTTGAAGGCCAGGGCCGCCACGCTGGTCGGGAAAGTGCCGACCTCGATCTCGTCGCGCACCACCCGGCCCTCGCCGTCCGTGCCGCGCACCCGCCAGACCCCGGCCAGCACCGCTTCCTGGGCCTGCAGCTCGGCGCCGGCGACCACCGAGACCTCGCCCTCGCCCAGCACCTGGTTCACCAGTTCCAGGTTGGCGGCGTCCAGCCCCGCCAGGGAGACGATGTTGTGGGCGCCGTCGCGCTCATAGTTCTGCAGGCGGGCGAGAACTTCCGCCAGCGCCGTCTTGGCCGCTTCCAGGCCCGCCGTGTCCTCCGGCTCCGGCAGGTCGGGGGCCGCGAAGGTCATCATCGCCGCCGGCATCTGCATGTATTCCAGCTGGCCGCCGTCCTCGTCACCCGGCTGGCTTCCGGGGCCGAGAAAAGAAGAGATGGGTGTGTCGCTCATGATCTTTCTCCGCCGGTGTCAGTGGGCCTGCTGGGGAACGCCGCAGCCTTCGGGGAACTTGAAGGGCGGCGGGTCGCTGGGCTCGGAGGTCAGGAGGGCGCGGATCTGTTGCAGATAGTCGATCCAGTCCTGCACGCCCTGAATGGCGCCGAGATATTGGCCGCGCCGCAGAAAGACCAGCGTCGGGTAGGCGTTGAAGCGGTAGCGGCGCTGCAGCGCGCGCTCAGCCTCGCGGGCCACCACCAGCGGGGTGAAGGCGCCGGCGAAGGCCTTGTCGAGCTCGGGCAGGATCACCGCCACGTCGTTGCTCTCGGCCATGCGCTCGGCATCGCCGGCGAAGAACAGCGCCGCATGCTCCAGAGCGCCCGCCGCCGCGTCCAGATTGTCCTCGTCGGCGACCTTGTAGCCGTGGCGTTCGATGATCGACTGCAGCAGGGGGGAAAAGCTCATGCGCTCTTGCTCCTTCAGAGTTTTTCTAGGCTTTGTCTTCTTCGGGGAACCGGCGCAGGTGGTCCGGCAGTTGCGGTTCGCGGTCGATCAAGTCGGCGAAGAGGTGCTCGAAGCCCGCTTCGCCGCGCTGGACCATGGCCAGGGCCTCCAGGGCATCGGCGGCCTGCGCCGCCCGCTCCGCGCTGATCACCTCGCGGGCCGCACCCAGGAAGACCATAACCCAGCTGCCCGGCGCGGGGTTGCCGACCAGGCGGGTGTCGACCCGGTGGCGGCCGTCGCGGGCCTGGCAGAGCGCCTCGCCGAAATCGGCCTCGATGACCTGCATGGGAATGCCGATACACATCAGCGGGGCCTTGCCGGCTGGCTGAGCAGTTGGTCGATCTCGGCCTCGAAGTCCTCGGGACCGCGCCAGCCCTCCGCCGTCAGAACGCGGGCATCACCCTGTCGCAGGGCCGCCGCCGCGTCCGGGCGGCCGGCCTCGTAGCGCGCCAGGCTCATTTCGCTGGAGGCGATGGTGATGTCGTCGTCGAGGGGCTGTGCGCGGCGCCGGGCGGTGATGCCGCGCCGGGCGAGATAGTCCAGCGCCACCTCGATGGCCGGGGCGATCTGCGCCTTCACTTCGGGGCGCAGGCTGCCGCCGTAGTCGTCCAACTCCACCGGCTGCACGCCGATGAGGAGCTGCTCGGCGGGGGCGTCGCCCAGCATCTCGGCCATGGCGAGAACTTCCTGGAAGCCGGTCTGGTGCAGGGAGATTTTCTTCACGCCCAGGAACTTCGGCACCTCGTCGCCCTCGGCCAGCTTCAGGCTGCCGGGCGCCAGGCCGAAGTCGACGGCGTCGAAGACCACCAGGATGTCGGCCTCGCGGATGTGCTGGACCAGGTAGATGCCCTGGGTGCCGCCGTCCATGAGGCGCACGTTGTCGGGAAAGGACCAGCCGCGGTGCAGCTCTTCCACGGCGCGGACGCCGAAGCCCTCGTCGGCCCAGAGAAGATTGCCGATCCCCAGAATAAGCACCGACGGCGTATCTGCCATCGCGGCTCCCTCCCAAATCCTTGGTTTTCTCAGGGGCGCTCTGCGGCGCCCTTTGGGTGGTTAACAGCAAGACGCATGCCAACGACCAGGTGAAAGTAACTATCCGGAATCGCTGCACTCTCCGGAGAGCCGCCGACGATGGAAGCAAACCTTCCATCCAGATCATAATCAAATTGGAAGATTGCTTACCACTTCTTATCCCGCCGCAAAAAAAGAGGGCGGGGCCGAAGCCCCGCCCCTGCGAGGGGGAAAGTGCCTGACAGAGGTTGGGTTCTGTCGACGGCCCCGTGGAAACCTTCAGAACGTCAAAGCCCGTTGTCGCCCGGTCCGCCGTCACGGAAGGTCCGCCAGCCGGAGAACATGGAAGAGATGATCGACTGGCGCGACATGATGTCTTCGCGCACCGCCGCGTAGATGTGGACAACGGCAAAGCAGATGAGCACCCACATGCCCAGGTGATGCCAGGTGTGGACGTCCTGGCTCTGGCCGAACAGCGGGATCACCCAGCTGGAGAAGAGGTCGAACTGCCAGGACCCCATGCCGGTGCCTTCGCCGTAAAGCGCCAGGCCGGTGACGATCATGAAGAGGATGCCCCAGACGAACATCACGTGCATGACCAGGGTGGCGAGCGGGTTGTGCCCGGCGTACTTCAGCGGCTGCTTGGCGATCATGGCGTACCACAGCACCTCGTGCAGCAGCTCCTTCCAGAAGCGTCCGCGCCACACCGGCGGCAGGAAGATCTGCCTGGCGTGGCTGTTGCCGACGATGGCGCAGTAGACCCTGAGGGCGAAGCCGACGATGAGGATGTAGGCGGCCACGAAGTGGACCGCGCGGATCCAGCCGAAAAGGAAGGAGTTGCTGGCCTCGCCGGTCACCGAGGGCGGCGGCGAGCCGATGAAGTAGCCGGTGAGGCACAAGGCGAGGATGCTGAAGGCGTTCACCCAGTGCCAGAGGCGCACCGGCGCCTGGTAGACATAGACCGCCTCTTCCTTGTGGGGCGCATGGGCCGCCGCGGCGGCGACCGACGGTTCGATGGAAGTCTCTGCGTTCATGGCGCGCCCTCCTATCCGGCGACCAGCGCCAGGCCGGCGAGGCCAAGCCCCAGGCCCGCCGCCGGCAGGCCGTAGCGCCAGCGCGCCAACATCTGCCCGGCCGCGAAGCCGCCAAGGTGCAGGCCCGCGCTGGCCGCGAGGAAGCCCACGAAGTAGCCGCCAAGGCCGCCCACGGCCTCGGCGCCGTGGGCCTGGCCGTGCAGCAGGGCGAAGCCGCCGAGGACGGCGAGCCCCAGGCCCGCCGGCAGGCGCCGGGCGGCGAAGACCATCGCCCCCAGCACCACCACGGAGGCCAGGATGCCCGGCTCGACGAAGGGCAGGGCGCCGCCGGCCAGGCCGGTGAGCCCGCCAACCGCCAGCAAGGCGAGGAAGAGCGCCGGGCCCCGCCAGGCCCGCACCGCCGGCTGGGCCGCGGCCCAGAGCCCGACGGCCAGCATGACCAGCAGGTGATCGAGGCCGAGGAAGGGGTGGGCAAGCCCCGCCGTGAGGCCGCTCACCGCACCGCCGGTGTGGGCCGAGGCCGGGCCCGCGAGAGTCGCCGCGGCCAGGAAGCCGGCGGCAGGCAGAAAGATCTTTCGCATGTTCGTTCCCTCCCTCAGCGCACTTTCACTTCGGCCAGCTCCTCGCCGTCCGGACCCATGACGTGGGTCGAGCAGGCAAGGCAGGGGTCGAAGCTGTGGATGGTGCGCAGGATCTCCACCGGCTCCTCGGCGCGCTCCACCTTGGTGTTCATGAGCGAGGCCTCGAAGGCGCCGATGTTGCCCTCGTTGTCGCGTGGCGAACCGTTCCAGGTGGTCGGCACGACACACTGGTAGTTGTCGATCTTGGTGTCCTTGATCCTGATCCAGTGGGCCAGGGCCCCGCGCGGCGCCTCGGTGAAGCCGACGCCCTTGACCTCCTTCGGCCAGGTGGCGGGATCGAACTTCTCCACGTTGGCGGTGGCGCTGTCGCCGGCCTTGATGTTGGCGATCAGCTTGTCCATGAAGTAGCGCTGCATCTCAGCCGCCCACTGCGCCTCCAGCGCCCGCGCCGCGGTACGGCCCAGGGTGGAGAACAGCGCCTCGACCGGCAGGTCGAGGGCACGCAGGGTGCGGTTCACCTGGTCGGTGATCACCTCGTGGCCCTGGGCGTAGCCGACCACGTAGCGGGACAGCGGCCCGACCTCCATGGCATGGCCGCGCCAGCGCGGCGCCTTGATCCAGGAGTACTTCGCCTGCTCGTCCAGCTGCTCGATGTTGGTCCTGGTCCCCTTGGCGTTGGGTCCCAGGGCGTAGTTCGGCTCGGTGATGCCGTCCCAGGGATGCAGGCCCTTGGCCTCGTCCGGGTAGCTGTACCAGGAGTGCGGCACGAACTCCTGGATCTGCTCGGGATCGCGCAGGTCGACCGGATGCACCTCCTTCAGGTTACCGTTGATGACGGCGCCCTGGGGCATCATCAGGTTCTCCGCGGAGTAGTCGTTGGCCCGGTCCGGGATGTCGCCGTAGGCCAGCACGCTCTTGCCCGACAGGCCGCCGCCGTAGAGCCAGTCCTTGTAGAAGGAGCCGATGGCGAGGATGTCCGGGATGTAGACGTTGTTGACGAACTCCAGCGAACGGTCGATGACGCCGGAGACGTAGTTCAGCCGGTCCATGTTGATCGGCGCCCCGGCGGCCATCTCGCCGTCGATGTTGATGGCGCAGGGCACGCCGCCGACCAGCCAGTTCGGATGGGTGTCCTTGCCGCCGAAGATCGTGCGCGTGGTCATGATCTCCTTCTGGAAGTCGAGGGCCTCCAGATAGTGGGTGACGGCCATGAGGTCGGCCTCCGGCGGCAGCAGGTAGGCCGGGTTGGTCCAGTAGCCGTTCTTGAAGGGCCCGAGCTGGCCGGACTCGACGAACTTCTTCAGCCGGTTCTGAATGTCGCGGAAATAGCCCGGCGAGGATTTCGGGTGGTGCGGCGAGACGCTCTGCTGCAGCTCCGAGGTCGCCTTGGGGTCCGCCTTCAGGGCGTTGACCGGGTTCACCCAGTCCAGGGCGTGCAGGTGATAGAAGTGCACCAGGTGATCGTGCACCTGCAGCGAGAGCTGCATGATGTTGCGGATGGAGTTGGCGTTCTCCGGGATGTCGATCCCGAGGGAGTCCTCCACCGCGCGCACCGAGGTCAGCGCGTGGGTGCCGGTGCAGACGCCGCAGATGCGCTGGGTGAAGGCCCAGGCGTCGCGCGGGTCGCGGCCTTTCAAGATCACTTCCAGCCCGCGCCACATGGTGCCGGTGGAAACCGCGTTGCGGATCATGTTCTGCTCGTCGATGTTCACCTCGCAGCGCATGTGCCCCTCGATCCGGGTCACCGGATCGACCACCACGCGCTGGCCGGAGGTATCGAGATCGAAGCCGTTGGGCGTTTGTGTCATCGCCATCAGTTGTCACCCCCCTTTTGACGCGCCCGTTTGACGGCGCTGGCGCCGGCATGGGCCGCGACGGCCACCCCGACGGCGGCCGCGGCGGTCCCGCCGATCTTGTCTGCGTTGGCCTCGATGCCGAAGCCGTGGACGTCGGTCAGCCGGTCGTAGAAGCTGCCCTTGTCCCAGAAGCCGTCTTCCGAGCAGCCGAAGCAGGGATGGCCGGACTGGATGGGGAAGGACAGGCCGCCATTCCAGCGCACGGTGGAGCAGGCGTTGTAGGTGGTCGGCCCCTTGCAGCCGACCTTGTAGAGGCAGTAGCCCTTGCGCGCGCCCTCGTCGTCGAAGGACTCGACGAACTGACCGGCGTCGAAGTGCGGCCGGCGGTAGCACTTGTCGTGGATGCGCTGGGAATAGAACATCTTCGGGCGGCCCTGGCGGTCCAGCTCGGGGAAGCGCTCGAAGGTCAGGATGTAGGTGATGACCGCGGTCATCACCTCGGCGATGGGCGGACAGCCCGGCACCTTGATGATCGGCTTGTCGGCGATGCCCGGCACCTTGTGCACCGGCGTCGCCCGCGTCGGGTTGGGCCGCGCCGCCTGCACGCAGCCCCAGGAGGCGCAGGATCCCCAGGAGATGATGGCCTTGCAGTGATCGGCGGCGTAACGCAGCTGCTCGACGAAGGGCTTGCCGCCGATGATGCAGTACATGCCGTCTTCGTTGAGCGGCGGATTGCCTTCCACCGCGAGGAGGAAATTGCCGTCGTACTTCTGCACCGTCTCCTCGATGATGGCCTCGGCCTGGTGGCCCGCCGCCGCCATGATGGTGTCGTCGTAGTCGAGCGAGATCATCGACAGGATGACGTCCTTGGCCAGCGGATGGGCCGAGCGGATGAAGCTCTCCGAGCAGCAGGTGCACTCCAGGCCGTGCAGCCACAGCACGGGAATGCGCGGCTTGGTTTCCATCGCCTCGGCGATCTTCGGCGCGAAGCTGGGCCCGAGACCCAGGGCCGCCGCCGTCAGGCTGCAGAATTTCAGAAAGCTTCGGCGGGTAATCCCCTGCCGCCGCATTACCTCGTAGAACGTCTCGGTCATGCTGGGCTGTCCCTCCCCTTGTTGGACCCCGAGAACGGACAGACTCCGCCTCAGGTTCGAGAGAGCATCAGCAAGGCCCGTGCCAGATCTGCGATGTCGTGGTTTTCCGGGGGGTTAAGCCGCAGGGCTTCGCGAGTTGCGGGGAGAAGCGGAAAGCCGCAGCGGTAAGGCAAAAGCCGTTTTGGCTGCTTGCTTTCCAGCCGGCGGCGGAAGCGTCAGTCGCTGCGCGAGCCGCGGCGGCTGACGAAGTCGCGCGCCAGGGTGCGGCCGAATTCGATGGTGCAGCCGACCGCCAGGCCGACGGCGGCGTCGACCAGCAGGGTGGCCAGCGCGGTCAGGCCGATGGCCGGCCAGCAGTCCGGCCGCGCATCGAAGAGACGCTTGGAGATCGCCAGCTCGGCGCCGGCCAGCACCAGGAAGGCGCCCACGGCGGCAAGCGGGATCATGGCCAGCAGGCCGACGGCCGCATCGGCGAAGAACAGCGCCAGCACGAACAGGAGAGCGCCGATCAGCAGGGGCGCCGTACCGCTGCGCGCGCCGAAGCGGTGGTGCGCCTGCAGCCCGCCGGCGCCGTGGCACATGGGCAGGGCGCCGAAAGGCGCCAGCAGCAGGTTGGCGGCGCCGGAGGTGAGGCAGAGGCGCTTTTCGGAAACGCGCGCGCCCGCTTCCGGGTAGAGCGCGCGGGCCAGGGCGGCGGTCACGATGACCGCGTTGGTGACGGTCAGGGCGATCTGCGGCAGCACCGCCTTGTGCAGGGCCGCGCCCATCTCGGCAAAGCCGGGCAGCACCACCGCCGGCAGGCCGAAGCGCGGCGCCAGCTCGCCGGCCAGTTCCGCAAAGGGCGGCGCCAGGCCCGCCGCCTGGCCGGCCAGCAGCGCCACGGCCAGGCCGATCAGCGTCGCCGGGCAGCCGCGCAGGAAGGTCAGCACGCCCAGCAGCGCCAGCATGCCGAATCCGAGCCAGGGCACCTCCAGCATCAGCTTCAGGCCGATGAGGGCGAAGCTGAGGCCCAGGCCGAAGCGCAGGCCGGCGATGACCGAGGGCGGGATGGCGCGGGACAGGCGCTCGATGGCGCCGCTCAGGCCCAGCACCAGCAGCACCACGCCGAGGATCATGCCGGTGGCGGCGACGGCGCCGGGCGGCAGGCCGGAGGTGACGATGACCGCCGAGACCGCCTTCATGGGCTGCACCGGAAGCGGCAGGCGGTAGAAGGCGCCGGTGAAGAGGTAGAAGAGGCCGAAACCGAACAGCACGCCGCCCGAGGCCAGCCCGCCCACCGTCAGCACGGAAATCACGTGCGGCAGGAAGGTGCCGAGGTCGCCGAAGGCGCCGCCCGCTTCACGGGCGGTGGGGCGGGAGCCGGGCGAGGGCCCCGGTTCTCCTGGTCCTGGCCGCCCGGCCCCGGGCCGGCAAGGCGAAACGGTAGCACGGAAGTTCCCGCGAAAACTGGCCTTTTCTGCGGACCGGCGGGCCTGTGACCGGCGTCCTAGAGCCTGACCCGGCGCAGCCTCAGGGCGTTGGTCACCACGGAAACCGAGGAGAGGCTCATGGCCGCCGCGGCGATGATCGGCGAGAGCAGCAGGCCGAAGACCGGATAGAGCACGCCCGCGGCGATGGGTACCCCCGCCGCGTTGTAGAAGAAGGCGAAGAAGAGGTTCTGCTTGATGTTGCCCATGGTCGCCTCGGCAAGGCGGCGGGCGCGCACGATGCCGTTGAGGTCACCCTTCACCAGGGTGAAGCCGGCGCTTTCGATGGCCACGTCGGCGCCGGTGCCCATGGCGATGCCGACGTCGGCCTGGGCGAGCGCCGGGGCGTCGTTCACGCCGTCGCCGGCCATGGCCACCTTTGCGCCTCCAGCCTGCAGCTCCTTGATGATGCGCGCCTTGTCCTCCGGCAGCACGTCGGCGCGGATTTCGTCGATGCCGAGACGCCCGGCCACCGCCCTGGCCGTGCGCTCGTTGTCGCCGGTCACCATGACGATGCGCAGGCCCTCGCCGTGCAGCGCCTTCAACGCTTCCGGCGTGGTTTCCTTCACCGGGTCGGCGACGCTGACCAGGCCGGCGACCTTGCCGTCGACCACCACGAACATCACCGTCTCGCCCTGGTCGCGCCTCGCACCGGCCTCCTCAGCGGCGTGGCCGCTCTCAAGCCCGAGTTCGGCCAGCAGCGCCGCGTTGCCCAGCGCCACGTCACGGCCGTCAACCCGGCCGGTCACGCCCTTGCCGGTCAGCGCATTGAAATCCTCGGCCTTGGCGATCGCCACGCCGCGCTCCGAGGCGCCGGCGACGATGGCCTCGGCCAGGGGGTGCTCACTGCCACGCTCCAGCGAGGCGGCGAGGCGCAGCAGCTCGTCCTCGGAGCTGCCGTCCTCCGGCAGCACCGCCACCAGCTTCGGCTTGCCGAGGGTGAGCGTCCCGGTCTTGTCGACGATCAGAGTGTCGACCTTGGCAAAGCGCTCCAGCGCCTCGGCGTTCTTGATCAGCACGCCGGCCTGGGCACCGCGCCCGGTCGCCGTCATGATCGACATGGGCGTTGCCAGTCCCAGGGCGCAGGGGCAGGCGATGATCAGGACCGAGACCGCGGCCACCAGCCCATAGGCCAGGGCGGGAGACGGACCCCAGATCGACCAGGCGACGAAGGCGAGCAACGCCACCAGCACCACCGCCGGCACAAAATAGGCGGCCACCTGATCGACCAGCTTCTGGATCGGCGCGCGGCTGCGCTGCGCCTCGGCCACCATGCCGACGATCTGCGAGAGCACCGTGTCAGCGCCGACCCGTTCGGCTTCGATGACCAGGGAGCCGCTGCCGTTGAGCGTGGCGCCGGTCACCTGATCGCCCACCGCCTTTTCCACCGGCACCGGTTCGCCGGTCAGCATGGATTCGTCGACCGACGAATGGCCTTCAATCACATGGCCGTCGACCGGCACCTTGTCGCCCGGGCGCACCCGCAGGTGATCACCGACCTTCACTTCCTCCAGCGGGATCTCCTCTTCTTGTCCGTCCGGGCGGACCACCCGGGCGGTCTTGGCCGCCAAGTCCAGCAGAGCGCGGATAGCCCCACCGGTGCGCTCGCGCGCGCGCAGTTCCAGCACCTGGCCCAGAAGGACCAGCACCACGATGACCGCCGCCGCCTCGTAGTAGACGGCAACCTGGCCCTCCGGCCCACGGAAGCCGGCCGGGAAGATCTGCGGTGCCAGGGTCGCCACGACGCTGAAGAGATAGGCCGCCCCGACGCCCATGGCGATGAGCGTGAACATATTGAGACTGCGGTTGACGACCGACTTCCAGCCGCGCTGGAAGAAAGGCCAGCCGGCCCAGAGGACCACCGGCGTCGAAAGAATCAGCTCGGCCCAGGAGGAAATGCCCTCGCCCAACGCCTCGCGCAGCGGCAGGCCGAAATGTGGCGCCATGGCGAGAACCAGGACCGGCAGCGTCAGCGCGGCGCCGATCCAGAAGCGCCGGGTGAAGTCCACCAGTTCCGGGTTGGGGCCCTCCTCGCCGGTGGGAATGCCCATGGGCTCCAGCGCCATGCCGCACAGCGGGCAGTCACCCGGCCCGTCCTGGACGATCTCCGGGTGCATCGGGCAGGTGTACTGGGTGCCCGCCGGCATGGGCTCCGGCGCCGGCCGGCCGGCCAGGTATGTCTCCGGCCCGGACTCGAACTTCTCCTGGCAGCGCGCGGAGCAGAAATAGAAGCGCTGGCCCGCGTGCTTGGCGACATGGCGCGCACTCGCCCGGTCCACCGACATGCCGCAGACCAGATCCTCCGCGGTGATGTAGTCCTCGGGCGCAGCGGCGAACTTGTCGCGGCAGCCGCCGGCGCAGAAGTGATAGAGGTGGCCGTCATGCTCGTAGGTCGGCTTGCCCGCCGCGGGGTCCACGGTCATGGCGCAGACGGGATCGCGGACGACCTCCGCTGGAGTTTGACTGTCATGCTGATGGGTTGCGGTGGCCATGATCGACTGCCTTTTCCTCACGAGCCGGCCCCTATGCCGGCACTTGGCCTCTAGGTAGGGCTTCCAGTCACTGGAAGGTCAAGAGATGCTCCCCGCGGGGCGGAAAGCCACTTTGCAATCAAAGCGCCATAAGCATTCGCACTAATTAGCCGATAGCCAGCGAGCGCAAACCTACGTTAACCTGCATTCCGTGCCTTCATCCTCCAGACGATCGCTTGGCAGGGGAATCGCTTGGCTATAACTCGGCTTTCTACAGCGCTTGCTGTGCTTTTCGTCCTCACGGCCTGCGATGACGGCAATACCTACGTCGAGCCGCCGCCGCCCAAGGTGACGGTCGCCGCTCCGGCGGTTCAGGAGATCACCGACTATCTCTACTTCACCGGCACCAGCCAGGCCGCGGCCGTGGTCGACGTGCGCGCCCGCGTGCCGGGGACCCTGGAGAACATCTCCTTTGCGCCCGGCACCTTCATCGAGGCAGGCGATCCTCTGTTCCTGATCGACCAGCGCCAGTACATCGCCGACCTGGAGATCGCCAAGGCGCAGCTGCAGAGCGCCAGGGCCCAGAAGGTCGAGGCCGACAAGGCCCTGGCGCGCGCAGCGGAGCTGATCAAGCGCGGCAACGTCTCCCAGGCCAAGCTGGACGAGGCCGAGGCCGCCGCCCGCAGCGCCACCGCCGACGTCTCGGTGAAGGAAGCCGCCGTACGCCAGGCCGAGCTGAACCTGGAGTACACGGACATCCGCGCGCCGATCAAAGGGCGCATCGGCCGCAACCTGGTGGACGCCGGCAACCTGGTGGGACAGTCGGAGGCGACCCACCTGGCCACCATCACCGATGGTGACCCCATGTACGTCTACTTCGACATCAACGAGCGCGATCTCCTGACCGTCATGGAACGCATGCGCGGCCAGACCGGCACGGGGCAACCGGAGAAACGCGACGATTTCCGGGTCGAAATGTCCATCGGCGGCAAGGAGGAATACAGCTTCACGGGCGACCTGGACTTCTCCGAATCTTCGCTCGATCCCTCGACCGGCACGCTGGGGCTGCGCGCGCGCTTTGCCAACCCGGCTGAACCGCAGCCGGTTCTGCTGCCGGGCCTCTTCGTGCGCCTGCGCATTCCGGTCGCCGAGCGCCAGGACATGCCGCTGGTCACCGAGCGCGCCATCGGCCTGGACCAGACCGGCCGCTATGTCTACGTGGTCGGCGCGGAGAACGTCGTGGAAAAGCGCTCCATCGTCATCGGTCAACTCATCGACGGCCTGCGCGTTGTCGAAAATGGCCTCGCCGCCGGCGAGAAGGTGGTGGTCAACGGCATCCAGCGTGCCCGCGACGGCGCCAAGGTGGACCCGGAGGAAGCGGAGATGAGCGCCTTCTCGGCCTCGGCGCTCAACAGCGCCGGACAGCAGGCCAGCAAAGCGGCCAACTGACGAAACGCGGCGAAGATGTTCTCGAAGTTCTTCATCCAGCGTCCGATCTTCTCCTCGGTCATTTCAATCGTCATCGTCATCGCCGGCGTGGTCACGCTGGGGGCGCTGCCGATCGAGCAGTTCCCGCAGATCACCCCGCCCACCGTGCAGGTCTCCGCCGCCTATCCCGGCGCCAACGCAGAGGTCGTGGCGGAAACCGTGGCAGCGCCCATCGAGCAGCAGGTCAACGGCGTCGAGAACATGATCTACATGTCCTCGACCAGCGCCAATGACGGCTCCTACAACCTGACAGTCAGCTTCGAGGTGGGCAGCGATCTCGATCTGGCGCAGATCCTGGTGCAGAACCGGGTGGCGCTGGCCGAATCGAACCTGCCCGAGGAGGTCACGCGCCAGGGCGTCAGCACCAAGAAGAAATCCAGCAACATCATTCTCATCGCCTCGCTGACCTCGGATAATCCGCTGCACGACGAGATCTTCCTCAGCAACTACGCCACCCTCAACATCCGCGACATCCTGAGCCGTATTCCCGGCGTCGGCGAAGTCTTCATCTTCCCGCCCAGCGACTACTCCATGCGCATCTGGCTCGATCCCAGCAGCCTCAAGGCGCGCGGCCTCACTACCGGCGACGTGCTCGCGGCAATCCGCGAGCAGAACGTGCAGGTCGCCGCCGGGCAGATCGGCCAGCCGCCGGTACCGAGCGGCCAGTCCTTCCAGTACACGGTCAACGTGCTGGGCCGCCTGGCGGACATCCAGCAGTTCGAGGACATCGTCATCCGCTATGCCGAAGACGGCGGCACGATCTACCTGAAGGACATCGCCCGGGTGGAGCTGGGCGGCAAGAGCTACGACGTCAACTCCTCGCTCAACGGCTCCCCCTCGGCCGCCGTCGCGGTCTACCAGCTGCCCGGCGCCAACGCCCTGGATGTCGCCACCCAGGTCCGCGCCGCCATGGAGGAGATAAGCAGCCGCTTTCCCGGCGGCATGACCTATCAGATCCCCTACGATACGACGATCTTCGTCCAGAAATCGATCGAGGAGGTCTACATCACCCTGTTCCAGGCGGCAGGACTGGTCTTCCTGGTCCTCTTCCTCTTCCTGCAGGATTGGCGCGCGACGCTGATCCCGGCGGTCACCATTCCGGTATCGCTGATCGGCACCTTCGCGGTGATGGGCGTCCTGGGCTTCTCCCTTAACATGCTGACGCTCTTCGGGCTGGTGCTGGCCATCGGCATCGTGGTGGACGACGCCATCGTGGTGGTCGAGGCGACGACGGCGCACATCGAACGCGGCATGAAATCGCGGGAAGCGGCGATCCAGGCGATGCAGGAGGTCTCCGGCCCGGTCGTCGCCACCACCCTGGTGCTGCTCGCGGTCTTCGTTCCCGCGGCCTTCCTGCCCGGCATCACCGGCGAGATGTACCGCCAGTTCGCGGTGACCATCGCCGTGGCCACGGTGTTCAGCTCGATCAACGCCCTGACCATGAGCCCGGCCCTTTCGGCCCTGCTGCTGCGCCCGCCCAAGGAACAAAAGAACGCCTTCTTCCGAGGTTTCGACAAGCTCTTCACCACGGCGGAAAACGGCTACTCGGCGATGATCCAAAAGCTGGTGCGGGTGACGGCGCTGGTCATGGTGCTGTTTGTCGGGCTCTTCGCCCTGACCGGCTGGCAGTTCGGCAAGCTGCCGACCGCCTTCCTGCCCGTCGAGGACCAGGGTTATGTGATCGCCGCCGTACAGCTGCCCAACGCCGCCTCGCTGGAGCGCACCAACGCGGTGCTGCAGCAGGTCGACGGCATCCTCGCGGAGATGCCCGGTATCGCCAACTGGGTCACCATCGGCGGCTATTCCGCCATCGACGGCACCAACGCCTCCAACGCCGCCACCGTCTTCATCACCATGACGCCCTGGGAGGAGCGCCAGGACCCGAGCCTCTCGCAGCAGGCCATCCTCGGCCGCCTGCAGGGCGCCTTCCGCCAGATCCAGGAAGCCATCGCTTACGCCTTTCCGCCGCCGGCCATTCCCGGGCTCGGCGTCGCCGGCGGTTTCCAGATGCAGCTGCAGGACCGCGGCGGCGTCGGCCTGCAGGAACTGCAGCGCATGACCCAGGAGATCCTGGTCGACGGCAATGCCCAGAGCGGCCTCAGCAACCTGAACTCCACCTTCCGCGCCGACGTGCCGCAGCTCTTCGCCGAGGTCGACCGCGTCAAGGCCAAATCGCTCCAGATCCCGCTCAACGATGTCTTCGGCGCGCTGCAGACCTATCTCGGCTCGTCCTACGTCAACGACTTCAACAAGTTCGGGCGGACCTGGCAGGTGAAGGTGCAGGCCGATCACCGCTTCCGCCTCGAAGCGGAGGACATCCGCCGCCTGGAGGTGCGCAATGCCGCCGGCAACATGGTGCCGCTGGGCACCCTGGTGCGGGTGGACGAGATCCTCGGCCCCCAGACGGTGCTGCGCTACAACCTCTATCCCAGTTCCGCGATTACCGGCGAGGCGGCGCCGGGCTACTCCTCCGGCCAGGCCCTCGACCTCATGGAGCAACTCGCCGAGACCAAGCTGCCCAATTCCATGGGCTTCGAGTGGACCGGCATCTCGTTCCAGGAAAAGCGGGTCGGCTCGGAATCCATCCTGGTCTTCGCCCTGGCGATCCTGCTGGTCTTCCTGGTGCTGGCCGCGCAGTACGAAAGCTGGGCCATGCCCGCGGCCGTCATCCTGGTGGTGCCGCTGGCCCTCCTGGGCACCATCGCCGCCCTGCTGGCCCGCCACTTCGACAACAACGTCTATACCCAGATCGGCATCGTGCTGCTGATCGGCCTGGCCAGCAAGAACGCCATCCTGATCGTCGAGTTCGCCAAGGCCGAGCACGAGGCCGGCAAGTCGATCACCGAGGCCGCGGTATCGGCGGCCAAGCTGCGCTTCCGCCCCATCCTCATGACCGCGATCTCCTCCATCGCCGGCTTCATGCCGCTGGTGGTGGCCGCCGGCGCCGGCGCGGCCAGCCGCCAGGCCATCGGCACGGCGGTGGTCGGCGGCATGCTGGCCGCGACCATCATGTCGCTCTGCTTCACGCCGGCCTTCTACGTGGTCATGCAGCGGCTCTCCGGGCTGGGCAGCCGCAAGAAGAAGAAGCCGGAGAGCGGCGCGCCCCCGCCCGTCGAGAGCGCCGCGGACTGAGGACGCCCGCTAGAAGGCGTTGGCCCGGCGGTAGGCGCTGGGGCTCATGGCGAAGTGCTGGCGGAAGACCCGCGAAAAGGCCGAGTGCGAGCCGAAGCCGCAGCGCACGGCGATGACCTGCATGGACAGCCGGGTATCGAGCAGCAGGCGGCGCGCCGCCTGCAGGCGCAGGCGCAGGTAGTAGCTGCCCGGCCCCATGCCCAGCGCCTGCTTGAAGAGTTGTTCCAGGGTCCGCACCGAGATCTTCAGGCGCCGGGCGATGGCCGCGGTGGTCAGCGGGCCGTCAAGGTGCTGCTCCATGAGGCGTATGGCCGCGGCGATCCGCGGCTCGTGGCCGGCGAGGCGCCCCAGGGAGATCAGCGGCTGGGCGTCGTTGGCGGCGTGGGCCTCGTCGTAGATGAAGATGCTCGCCACCTCCAGGGCCAGGGGATAGCCGAAGCGCCGGCGGATCAGGTGCAGCATGAGGTCGAAGCTGGGCGAGGCGCCGCCGGCGGTGAAGACGCGCCCGTCGACGACGAAGCGGTCGGGCAAAACGTTGACCTCCGGAAAGCGCGCGGCGAAATCCTCCAGGTCCTCCCAGTGGGTGGTCGCCGCGTGACCGTCCAAGAGGCCGGCGCGGGCCAGCAGCCAGGTCCCCGCCTCGACACCGCCCAGGGCACGGAAGCGGCGGGCCGCCGCGCGCAGCCGGGCCAGGGCGTCCTTGTCCACATGGCGCTCCTGGTTGAAACCGGCGACGACGATGAGGGCATCGCCTTCCAGGTCGCGCTCCAGCCGCCCCTCGGCCGGGACCGGCACGCCGCAGGTCAGCCTGGCGGGCGCCCCGTCGGGGGTGACGATGCGCCAGGAGAACAGCGGCCGGCGGGCCACCCGGTTGGCCGCCCGCAGGGGATCGAGGGTCGAGGCCAGCGACATCATCGAGGAGTCGGGCAGCAGCAGCAGCGTCACCGCCAGCGGCCTGTCGGCCGAGGCGTCGGCGGGCGCGAAGAGGGAAATTTCGCTTTTCATCAACTTTTCTTCGTAAATCGTCAATCACAAAACTGCAAGGGCGTCATCATCGAGCCAACGTTCAAGCCGTTCCAAGGGAGGCCCCACGATGACGCTGCAGCCCAGCCGCGACGTCTTCATCACCTGCGCCGTCACCGGGTCGGGCGGGACCCAGGACCGCAGCCCGCACGTCCCGCGCTCGCCGCAGCAGATCGCCGAGAGCGCCATCGACGCGGCCAAGGCGGGGGCCGCGATCGTCCACTGCCACGTCCGCGACCCTGAAACGGGAGCACCGCGGCGGGACGTCCATCTGTATCGCGAGGTGACGGAGCGCATCCGCGACGCCGAGGTCGACGTGGTGCTGAACCTGACGGCGGGCATGGGCGGCGATCTGGTCTTCGGCTCCGCCGAAGCGCCGCTGCCGCTGAACCCTGCGGGAACGGACATGGCGGGGGCCGGCGAACGCATGGAACACGTGCGTCAGTGCCTGCCGGAGATCACCACCCTCGACTGCGGCACCATGAACTTCGCCGAGGCCGACTACGTGATGACCAACACGCCCGGCATGCTGCGGGCCATGGGCGCGATGATGACGGAACTGGGCGTCAAGCCGGAGATCGAGGCCTTCGACACCGGCCACCTCTGGTTCGCCAAGGAACTGGTCAAGGAAGGGGTGCTCAAGGACGACCCGCTGGTGCAGCTCTGCATGGGCGTGCCCTGGGGCGCGCCCAACGACCTGAACACCCTCCTGGCGATGGTCAACAACATCCCGCCGAACTGGACCTGGTCGGCCTTCTCCCTCGGCCGCTACCAGATGCCCTATGTCGCCGCCGCGGTGCTGGGCGGGGGCAACGTGCGCGTCGGACTGGAGGACAATCTCTGGCTGGAGAAGGGCGTGCTGGCCACCAACGCGCAGCTTGTCGAGCGGGCCGTCACCATCATCGAGAACCTGGGCGCCCGGGTCCTGGGCCCCGAGGAAGTCCGCGCCAAGCTGGGCCTTCAGAAGCGGGCCCCGAAATAGGCCAACACCATTTGAGAACCGGGGAGGCGCCGATGGAAACCATCGAGTTCACCACCATGAGGGCCGCCGAATGAAGCCGATCAGAAAAGCGGCCGCCATCGGCGGCGGCGTCATCGGGGCCGGCTGGGTCGCCCGCCTGCTGGAGAACGGCATCGACGTCGCGGTCCACGACCCGGCGCCCGGCGCGGAGGAGCGCGTGCAGGCGGTGCTCGACAATGCCGAACGCGCCTGCGCCAAGCTGACCCTGGCGCCGCGCCCCAAGAAAGGGGCGCTCAGCTTCCACCCCAGCATCGGCGAGGCCGTTACCGGGTCGGACCTGATTATCGAGTCCGTGCCCGAGCGCCTGGACATCAAGCGCAAGGTCTATGCCGAGGTCGAATGCGCGGCGACACCCACCGCGCTCATCGCTTCCTCCACCTCCGGCATCCTGCCGAGCCAGTTGCAGGCCGAGATGATGCTGCCCGAGCGCCTGCTGGTCGCCCACCCCTTCAACCCGGTCTACCTGCTGCCGCTGGTAGAGCTGGTCGGCGGCGAAAAGACCGCGCCCCAGGCTATCGAGCGCGCCAAGAAGATCTACGCCAGCCTGGGCATGCACCCGCTGCACGTCAGGAAGGAGATCGAGGCCTTCGTCGCCGACCGCCTGCTGGAAGCCGTGTGGCGCGAATGCCTCTGGCTCGTCACCGATGGCATCGCCACCACCGAGGAGATCGACGACGCCATCCGCTACGGCTTCGGCCTGCGCTGGGCGCAGATGGGCATCTTCGAAACCTACCGCATCGCCGGCGGCGAAGCCGGCATGCGACACTTCATGGCCCAGTTCGGGCCCTGCCTGAAATGGCCCTGGACCAAGCTGACCGACGTGCCCGACTTCACCGAGGAGCTGGTCGACCTGGTGGCCGATCAGTCCGACGCCCAGTCCGGCCAGTATTCCATCCGCGAGCTGGAGCGCATCCGCGACGACAACCTGATCGCCATCCTGCAGGCCCTGAAGGTGAAGGACTGGGGCGCGGGGCGGACGCTCGCCGCCTACGAGCGTTCCCTGGTCGATGCCGCCGGCGCCCGCGCGGGAGACGTCGACATCGCCCAGCCCATCCAGACCCTGGACATCCGGGTGCCGGCCGACTGGACCGACTACAACAACCACATGACCGAGAGCCGCTACCTGCAGTGCTTCGCCGACGCCAGCGACGCCCTGCTGCGCCTCATCGGCGTCGACGCCGACTACGTGGCGAACGGCGGCTCCTACTTCACCGTCGAAACCCACATCCGCCACCTGGACGAGGTGGCGGCGCTGGAGCCGGTGACCGCCACCACACAGGTGCTGGAAGCCAAGGGCAAGAAGCTGCGTCTCTTCCACCGGCTCCATCACGGCGGCCCCGGCGAAAAGGAGGGCCGCCTGCTGGCGACCGGCGAGCACCTGCTGCTGCACGTCAGCCTCAAGACCCGCAGCGCCACCGAGCCGGCCCCGGCCATCGCCGCCAAGGCGGCGGAGCTGGCCGCCGCCCACGCCGGGCTCGACTGGCCCGAGGGCGCCGGGCGCGCCGTCGGCCAGCCGCGCCAGGCCCAGGGCGTGAAGGAAGGAGCCGCGTCATGAACTTCGGTCTCAGCAACGAGCAGCAGATGATCGTCGATACCGTGCGCGGCTTCGTCGAGAAGGAGCTCTATCCGCACGAGGCCCGGGTCGAGCGCGAGGGCGAGGTGCCCCGCGAGCTGGGCGAGGAGATCGCCCGCAAGTGCCGGGACATCGGTTTCTTCGCCGCCAACCTGCCCGAGGAGGTCGGCGGCGGCGGCCTGGGTCACCTGGACTTCACGCTTCTGGAGCGGGAACTCGGCCGTGCCTCCATGGCGCTCAGCGTCTTCTTCGGCCGGCCCTCCGGCATCCTCATGGCCTGCGCGGGCGAGCAGCGCGAGCGCTACCTGCTGCCGGCGGCGCGCGGCGAGAAGTACGACGCCCTGGCCATGTCCGAGCCCGACGCCGGCTCCGACGTGCGCGGCATGAAGTGCGCGGCCAAGCCTGACGGCGACGACTGGATCGTCAACGGCACCAAGCACTTCATCAGCCACGCCGACATCGCCGACTTCGTCATCGTCTTCATCGCCACGGGCGAGGAGGAGACCGCGGCGGGCGTGAAGAAGAAGATCACCTGCTTCCTGGTCGACCGCGGCACGCCCGGCTTCGAGATCCGCAAGGGCTACAACTCCGTCTCCCACCGCGGCTACCACAACTGCATCCTCAGCTTCGACGACTGCCGTCTGCCCAAGGCGCAGATCCTGGGCGAGGTCCATCGCGGCTTCGAGCTGGCCAACGACTGGCTCTACGGAACGCGCCTCACCGTCGCCGCCATGAGCGTCGGCCGCGCCCGCCGAGCCTTCGACTACGCCGTGAACTATGCCGCCGAGCGCAAGCAGTTCGGCCAGAAGATCGGCCGCTTCCAGGGCGTCTCCTTCAAGCTGGCCGACATGGTGACGGAGATCGACGCCGCCGACTGGCTGACGCTGTCGGCCGCCTGGCGCCTGGACCAGGAGCTCCCGGCCAACCGCGAGATCGCCTCGGCAAAACTTTTTGCAACCGAGATGCTGGCGCGGGTCACCGACGAGGCGATCCAGATCCACGGCGGCATGGGGCTGATGGACGACCTGCCGCTGGAACGCTTCTGGCGCGACGCAAGGGTGGAGCGTATCTGGGACGGCACCTCGGAGATCCAGCGCCACATCATCTCCCGCGAGCTGCTGCGCCCGCTCGGATGCTAGGAGCGGGAATGCTGAAGCCGCCGCGCTCTCTTGAACGCCTGCTGCGTCCCAGGACCATCGCCGTCATCGGCGGCGGCCCGGCGGCGGAAGTGGTGCGCCAGTGCGACCGCCTGGGCTACGCCGGGGACATCTGGCCGGTCCATCCGACGAAGGACGAGGTGGCGGGACGCCGCGCCTACGGGAGTGTCGCGGAGCTGCCCGGCGCGCCCGACGCGGCCTTCGTGGCGGTGAACCGACACGCCACCATCGAGGTGGTGCGCGATCTGGCCGCCGCCGGAGCCGGCGGGGCCGTCTGCTATGCCTCCGGCTTTCGCGAGTCCGAGGGGCAGGATGCCGGCAGCAACGGCCTGCAGGAGGCCCTGGTCGAGGCGGCGGGCGCCATGCCGATCCTCGGGCCCAACTGCTACGGCCTCATCAACTACGGCGACGGCGCGCTCCTGTGGCCGGACCAGCACGGTGGCCGTCGCCTGCAGGAGGGAGAACGCGGCATCGCCATCGTCACGCAGTCCTCCAACATCCTGCTCAACATGACCATGCAGCGCCGCGGCCTGCCGCTGGCCTATGTGCTGACGGCGGGCAACCAGGCGCAGACGGGGCTCTCCGACCTGGCGCTCGCCCTGCTGGAGGACCCGCGGGTCACGGCGCTGGGCCTGCACATCGAGGGCTTCGATTCCCTTAGCGGACTGGAGAGCGTCGCCGCCAGGGCGCGGGAACTGAAGAAGCCGGTGGTCGCCATGAAGCTCGGCCGCTCGGCGGCGGCGCGCGCGGCGGCCCTGTCGCACACCGCCTCCCTGGCCGGCTCCGACGCGGCCGCCGCCGCTTTCCTGAAGCGCCTGGGCATCGCCCGGCTGGATAGCATTCCGGCCTTCCTGGAATGCCTGAAGCTGCTGCACGTCACCGGGCCACTGCCCGGCTATGCGCTCTCCTCCCTCAGCTGCTCGGGCGGCGAGGCCTCGATCATGGCCGACGCCGCCACCGGCCGCCGCGTCACCTACCGCGCGCTCACGCCCGACCAGGCCAGGGCGGTGAAGGCGAGCCTCGGGCCGCTGGTCACGGTGGCCAACCCGCTCGACTACCACACCTTCATCTGGGCCGACGTCGCGGCCATGACCGTCACCTTCTCGGCCATGGCCGCCGCCGGCTTCGACCTCAACCTGCTGGTGCTCGACTTTCCCCGCGGCGACCGCTGCGCCGACGCCGCCTGGCAGCCGACGCTGGAAGCCTTCGCCGCGGCATTGAAAAGCCAGAACGCCCGGGGCGCCGTCGTCGCCAGCCTGCCGGAGAACATCTCCGAGGCCCAGGCCGAGGCCATGCTGGCGCGCGGCATCGTGCCCCTGGCCGGCATCGACGAGGCGCTCGCCGCCGCCGAGGCCGCCGCCGACATCGGTGCGGCCTGGCGGACCCCGCTGCCGGCGCCGGTGATGACCGCGCAAGGCGCGCCGGGCGAGACGAAGACCCTGGACGAGGCCGCGGCCAAGGCGCTGCTGGCGCGTCACGGCGTGGCGGTGCCGCCGGGCCGCCGCGTGGCCGGCGCGGAAGAAGCGGTCACTGTTGCGGAAGAGCTGGGTTTCCCGGTGGTGCTAAAAGCCCTGGGCCTCGCCCATAAGACCGAAGCCGGCGCCCTGCGCCTGAACCTCGGTGACGCCCAGGCGGTCCGCGCGGCGGCGGGCGACCTCGCCAAGCTCGGCAAAGACCTCTACGTGGAGCGCATGATCGAGGCACCCCTGGCCGAACTCATCGTCGGCGTGCTCGCCGAGCCGCCCTTCGGGCTGGTGATGACCCTGGGCAGCGGCGGCGTGCTGGCGGAAATCCTGCGCGACACCGCGACCCTGCTGCTGCCCGCCTCCCGCGCCGAGATCGAGGCGGCGCTCCTGGGCCTGAAGTCGGCGCCGCTGCTGACCGGCTACCGCGGCGGACCGCCCGCCGACCTCGCCGCCGCGGTCGAGGCCATCGAGGCGGTGCAGCGCCTTGCGCTCGCCGAGGCGGGCTCTATCGTGGAACTGGAAATCAATCCCCTGATCGTCTCCACCGAAGGCCGCGGTGCCGCCGCCGCGGATGCCCTCATCGTCTGGAAGGAAAGCGCCGATGTCTGAGCCCCAAAGCGACGTCCTGCGAACCCGCCGCGAGGGCGGCGTGCTGGAAGTGACGCTCGACCGGCCCAAGGCCAACGCCATCGACCTGGCGACCAGCCGCCTGATGGGCGAGACCTTCAAGGCCTTCCGCGACGATCCCGAGCTGCGCGTGGCGATCCTCACCACCGCCGGCGACAAGTTCTTTTCCGCCGGCTGGGACCTGAAGGCGGCGGCCGGCGGCGACGCGGTGGACGGCGACTACGGCGTCGGCGGCTTCGGCGGCCTGCAGGAGCTGCGCGGCCTCAACAAGCCGGTGATCGCCGCGGTGGACGGCATGGCCGTGGGCGGCGGCTTCGAGCTGGCGCTCTCCGCCGACCTGATCCTCGCGACCGAGGAGACCACCTTCGCCCTGCCGGAGATCCGCGCCGGCACCCTGGCGGACGCCGCCACGGTGAAGCTGCCCAAGCGCATGCCCTACCACATCGCCATGGACCTGCTGCTGACCGGGCGCTGGATGGATGCCGCCGAGGCGCAGCGCTGGGGCCTGGTGAACGAGATTCTGCCCAAGGACAAGCTCATGGAGCGCGCCTGGGAACTTGCCCGCCTGCTGGCCAGTGGCCCGCCGCTGGTCTTCGCCGCCATCAAGGAAGTGGCGCGCGAGTCCGAGGCCCTGACCTTCCAGGACGCCATGAACCGCATCACCAAGCGCCAGTTCCCCACGGTGGACGTCCTCTACGACAGCGAGGACCAGATGGAGGGTTTCCGCGCCTTCGCCGAGAAGCGCGATCCGGTCTGGAAGGGGCGCTAGGCTACTTTCCATGAGCAAGCCCTCTCCAAGCGAACCCGAGATCCTGGCCTTCATCGAGGAGGTCGCGCGCTTCTATCCCCCCGGCTCCATCGGCGGCGGCATCGAGGTACAGCGCGCGCGCTACGACGCCCTCTGCCAGAACTTCGACGCGCCGCTGCCTTCCGGCCTGAGCGTCAGCGACGAGAGCGCGCCGCACCCGGACGGCCCGGTGCCGCTGCGCCGCTACCGCTCGGCAACGGTTAAGCATGAAGCCCTGGTGGTCTACTTCCACGGCGGCGGCTTCGTGGTCGGCGGGCTGGACAGCCACCACGCCATCTGCGCCGAGATCGCCGAGGCGACGGGCGCCGAGGTGGTGGCGACCGGCTACCGCCTGGCGCCGGAGCACCGCTTCCCGCTGGCCCTCACCGACTGCCTTGCCGCCGTGCTGGTCCAGGGTTCGCGCCCGGTTGTGGTGGCCGGCGACAGCGCCGGCGGCAGCCTTGCCGCCGGGCTTGCCATGACCCTGCGCGACGCGGCCCGCAAGGTGCCCGCCGCCCTGGAGCTGCTGCAGGCCGCGGGCTGGCGCGAAGGGACGCCGCTGCCGCGCCTCGCGGGCCAGGCCCTCATCTACCCGGTGACCGGCGGCGACCTCTCGGCCGGCTCCTACCTCGAGATGGCCGAGGCGCCCTGTCTCACCACTGAAGAAGTGCGCTACTACCGCGATATCCTGGGCGCGCCGGAGGGCGATCCCTACGGCCACCCCCTGGCCGCGGCCGACTGGACGGACCTGCCGCCCGCCTACATCACCTCGGCCTTCTTCGATCCGCTGCGCGACGACGGCCGCAACAGCGCCGCCCGCCTCGCCGCCGCCGGTATCGATGTCACCTACCGCGAAGAGCCGCAGATGGTCCATGCCTGGCTGCGCGCGCGCCACCGCAGCCCCAGCGCCAAGGCCGGCTTCGACGCGCTGTGCCGGGGGATCGGAGAGCTGCTGGACAATGGGGAGGCAACAAAAAGGTGAGCGATGTTTGGTATATGCTGCAAGACCTAGACCGCTACGTGTATCACTACACGTCCGCCGCCACATTGACCGACCACATCCTTCCGACTCGTAAGCTTCGATTTTCTCGCTTTCGTTATGTAAATGACCCGCGAGAATCAAAAGACTGGCGCTTCAACTATCACTATCTCAGACGAGTTGCTTCGAGCTACGATTTCGACGCTGTCGGAAGCACGCTGAACAAGCGACTGAAGAACCAATGGCGAATTGGCTGCTTTGTTTCAGATGTGGAGAGATCTCTTGCTACCAAGGAAAGGATGGATTCCGGAATAGATGTCTTGAGCCCACTACACGAGAGGGGCCATTCGCGCCCCCGCATGTGGGCGCAATATGGCGAGAATTACCGAGGGGCATGTCTCGTCTTCGATAAGAAAAAATTAGATCACCAAATCAGATCTACTGCTAGCGCACCTAGTTTGATGGTTTATTCTGCCCCAGTGAAATACCGAAATCCCAAGATGCCCGCGTTTAAACCGGGCGCACTTACTATTTCGATTGATGAGCTAGAAAGCCTCGGCCTTGATGAGTTCATCAAGGCACACGTTAAGCTCTACTGGAAAGATCTTTTCTTCGTTAAGTCAGAAGACTGGGAGCAAGAGCGAGAGTTCAGATGGCTGATAGAGGGCGAAGGCGACGAAGATTTCTTCGTCGAGATTACCGACTGTATGGTGGGGATCCTAATAGGTGATCGTTTTCCAGAAGGTCGAAAGCCTGCGGTTGGCAAACACGCTCTCGAAATTGGAGTCAGTATCGCAATTATGGATTGGCAAAACGGCATACCACAACCCGGTCCGTCGCACCCCCGCCTTTTAACCTGACAACAGTTCGCGCTCGGCAAGTTGCTACATCAGGTCGCGCGGGATCTTCTTTCGCCAGGACTTCTGGTGGATCGAGGTATCGCCTTCGAAGGCTTCAACGTCCGCCAGTATCTCGAAGCTGTCGGGGGTGCAGGCGAGGATCGCCACGCTTTCGCTGCGCACGGACCAGTCGCCGCGCCACATCTGCGTGGTCCAGCGGCAAACACCCTTTGCGCTGTCGGGGTCGGCGAGCGGCAGGGTCCAGGTCTCGTGGCGCAGCTGGCGCGTCACCAGGCCCGTCTCCGGATGCTCGGAAGCGCCTGTGTCCTCGTGGATGATGTAGCGGGTCTCGCCCGTGGTGAGCTCGCGCTCCACCGCGTGGCGCGTCGCCATGGGGGCATGCTCGATATAGTGCGGCAAGGGGTCCGGGTTGGCGGGCGCCGGCACCTCGATGTCTCTGTGGCCGCTCAGCAGCGGCAGCGCCAGCACCGCCCCGGTGAGGTCCAGCGTCAGCGGCGCGGCGCCGGGCGGCGGCAGTACCTGCGGCCAGTAGGCGTTCGAGAGGGAAAGCCGCAGACGATGGCCCGGCGGCAGGCGGTAGCCGCAGGCATCGAGCACCAGGGTGACCGCCACGCCCGCGCCCTTGGGCATGGCTTGTGGCGCGGCGCTGCCGTCGCGGTGGGCCAGGTTCAGCACGCCGAGGGAAATGCGCGTCGCCGTGCCGTCGGGATGCACGTCCACCAGCCGCGCCGCCAGCAGGGCCGTGGCCGCCTCGCAGCTCAGCGTCACCTTCAGGACGGGACGGCCGAGAAGTTCCAGCGGCTCGGCCAGAGGCTTGGTCTCGAAGACCAGGCTGCCGCCGTCGTCCTGGCGCTGGTCGGCGGGCAGTTCCCCGCCGGGCTTCAGGGTGAAGTACTCGCCGCCCCGGGTGCCGCAGTCCGGCGGCGAGGAAATGGTAAAGCTGCCCCCCTCCCCGGCTTCCGAGGCCAGGCGGCGGTCGGCGGTCAGATGCAGCTGCGCCGCCGGCGCGCCCTCCCAGCGGTCGACGGCGATCCAGCGGCCCGGGTCCTCCTCGCGGCGGGCCGCCGGACGCGGCGCGTCGAGGATGTAGGCCGTGACCTGCGGATCGTCCTCGGCGCCGTTCTCGATGCCCTTCAACCAGCGGTCCCAGAAGCGGAGCGCCACGGCGTGGAAATCCATGCGCGGCTTGGGCCAGGCGAAGTGCGGGTACTTGTGGACCCAGGGACCGAGGATCGCCTTGGCCTTTTTGCCCAGGCCCTCGACGGCGTTCAAGGGCGTGTTGCGATAGCCGTCGGCCCAGCCGGCCAGCACCAGGGCGGGCACGTCGAAGGTGTCGAAGTCCTCGCAGATCGAGCCGTGCCGCCAGAAATCATCACGGCGCTGGTGGGTCAACCAGTCTTCCAGCATGAAGGGCTCGCCCTCCAGGCGCTCCAGCCACATCTCGCGCCAGCGCTCGCCCACCAATTCGGGATCGGGCGGACGCGACTGGTAGGCCAGCATGGTCGCCGCCCAGGAGAGGTTGGCCGAGAGCTGCGCGCCGCCCTTGAAGTGAATGTCGTCGGCAAAGCGGTCGACCGTTGAAGCGATGGAGATGACGGCTTTCAGCGCCGGCGGCTTCAGGGCCGCCACCTGCAGCGCATTGAAGCCGCCCCAGGAGATCCCCATCATGCCGACCGCGCCGCTGCACCAGGGCTGCGCGGCGATCCAGTCGATCACCTCGCAGGCATCGGAGAGCTCACGCGGGGTGTACTCGCCATCGATGACGCCCTCGGACTCGCCGGAGCCGCGGATGTCGACGCGCACGCCGGCATAGCCGTTCAGCGCGAAGACCGGATAGGTGCTTTCATCGCGCGGCGCCGTGCCGTCGCGCTTGCGGTAGGGCAGGAACTCCAGGACCGCCGGCACCGGTTCCGCCTCGGCCGCTTCGGGCAGCCAGAGGCGCGCAGCCAGGCGCGTGCCGTCCGCCAGGGTGATCCATTCGTTCTCGAGAACCCGATAGGCTCGCTCGCTCACATCAGTGACCTGCGCTCCCCATGCGCCGGGTGGTCAGCACTTCCTCCAGCCAGCCCAGGCGCATCTCCGGCACCGACTTCAGCAGCAGGTCGGTGTAGTCGTCGAAGGGCGGCGAGAGCACCTTGGACTTGGGTCCGAAGCGCACCACGCGGCCCTGGTACATCACCGCGATGGAATCGGCGATGGCCCGCACCGTGGCGATGTCGTGGGTGATGAAGAGATAGGAAAGCTGGGTTTCCGCCTGCAGGCGCAGGAGCAGCTTCAGGATGCCCTTGGCCACCAGCGGGTCGAGAGCCGAGGTCGGCTCGTCGCAGAGGATCACCTCCGGCTCCGCCGCCAAGGCCCGGGCGATGCAGACGCGCTGCTTCTGACCGCCGGAGAGCTCGGCCGGGTAGCGGTCGATGAAACCCTTGCCCATCTCGATCTGCTCCAGCAGCTCGGCGACGCGCCTGGTCTTCTCCGCCCCGCGCAGGCCGAAGTAGAATGTCAGCGGCCGGCCGACGATGTCGCGCACCGTCTGGCGCGGGTTCATCGCCGTGTCGGCCATCTGATAGAGCATCTGCACCTGGCGCAGCTGTTCCTTGTTGCGGTTGGCGAACTCCGGCGGCAGGGCGGCGCCCTTGAAGATCACCTCGCCCCTCGACGGCGGCAGCAGGCCGGTGATGACGCGGGCCAGCGTCGACTTGCCGGAGCCCGACTCGCCCACCACCGCCAGGGTCTGGCCGCGCGGCAGGTGGACGCTGACGTCGTGCAGCACCTTGAAGTCGCCGGAATAGGCGGCATCCACGCTGTCGATGCGCAGCAGGCTGTCGGACTGGTCCGGCGCCTCGTCCTTCAGGGTCTGGGTGACCGAGACCAGGTCACGGGTGTAGTCCTCCTTCGGTTCCTCGATGATCTGCTGAACCGAGCCGTACTCCACCATGTTGCCGTGGCGCAGCACCATGATGTCGTCGGAGATCTGGGCCACCACCGCCAGGTCGTGGGTGATGTAGAGCGCGGCGGTGTGGGTTTCCTCGATGGCCCGCTTGATGGCGGCCAGCACGTCGATCTGCGTGGTCACGTCCAGGGCCGTCGTCGGTTCGTCGAAGACGATGAGCTCCGGGCCCGGGCAGAGCGCCATGGCGGTCATGGCGCGCTGCAACTGGCCGCCGGAGACCTGGTGCGGATAGCGCCGGCCAAAGCTGTCCGGGTCCGGCAGGCCGAGCACCCCGAAGAGGTACTTCGCCCGCTCCCAGGCCTCGCTGCGGCTCATCACGCCGTGGCGCACCGCCGCCTCGACCACCTGGTCGCCCAGACGGTGCGCCGGGTTGAAGGCCGCCGCCGCCGACTGCGCCACATAGCAGACGCGCCGCCCGCGGATGTCGCGGATGCCGCTGCCGCCCAGCGCCAGGATGTCCTCGCCGTCCAGCAGCACCTCGCCGCCGGTGATACGCACGCCGCCGCGGCCGTAGGCCAGGGCGGCCAGGCCGATGGTCGACTTGCCGGCCCCCGACTCGCCGATGAGGCCCAGCACCTTGCCCTTCTGCAGAGTGAAGGAGACGCCGTGGACGATGGTGATGTCCTGGGGCGGCTCGCCCGGCGGATAGGCCGTGGCGCCGATCTTCAGATCCCTGACTTCCAGCAGCTCAGCCATCGCCGCGCCCTCCCTTCAGGCTCGAGGTGCGCTTCAGCAGCCAGTCGACCACCAGGTTGACGCAGATCGCCAGACCGGCGATGGCGGCGCCGGGTATCAGCGCCGCCGGAATGCCGAAAATGATGCCGTCCTTGTTGTCCTTCACGATGCCGCCCCAGTCGGCTTCCGGCGGCTGGATGCCGAGGCCGAGGAAGGACAGCGTCGAGAGGAACAGCACCGCGAAGGCGAAGCGCAGGCCGAACTCGGCGAGCAGCGGCGAGAGCGTGTTGGGCAGGATCTCGCGGAAGATGATCCACATGCGCCCCTCGCCGCGCAGCCGCGCCGCCTCGACGAACTCCATCACCGTGACGTCCACGGCGACCGCGCGGCCCAGGCGGAACACGCGGGTCGAGTCCAGGACCGCCATGACCAGGATCAGGATCCACAGTTCCTGCGGCAGCACCGCCAGCACGATGAGGGCGAAGATCAGCGTCGGGATCGACATCATCAGGTCGTTGATGCGCGACAGGCCCTGGTCGGTCCAGCCACCCACCACCGCGGCGGTGAAGGACAGCATGACGCCCAGCGAGAACGACAGCACCGTGGCGGCCAGCGCCACGAAGATCGTCGTCTGCGCGCCGTAGATGAGGCGCGAAAGCAGGTCGCGGCCCAGGTTGTCGGTCCCCAGGACGAAGTCGCCGCCCATGGGCAGCCAGATGTCGCCGACCACCTCACGCTCGCCGTAGGGAGCGATCAGAGGCGCGAAGACGGCGCAGAAGATAGCGATGGCCAGGCCGACGATGCCGATCCAGGCGCTCAAGGGTATCGCGCGCCACTTCATCTCGGGTGCCTCAAACGCGGATTGGTGAGAATCCCGAGGATGTCCGCCGTCATGTTGAGCAGGATGTAGACCGAGGCGAAGATCAGGCCGCAGGCCTGCACCACCGGCATGTCGCGCACCGTCACCGCATCCACCATGTATTGCCCCATGCCGGGATAGACGAAGACCACCTCGACCACCACGACGCCGACGACGAGGTAGGCGAGGTTGAGGGCCACAACGGTGATGATCGGCGCGACGGCGTTGGGCGCGGCGTGGCGCGCGATGATGCGCAGGGTATCGAGGCCCTTCAGTTCGGCCGTCTCGATATAGGGCGACGACATGACGCTGATGATCGCCGCGCGGGTCATGCGCATCATGTGGGCCAGCACCACCAGCACCAGGGTGGCGCAGGGCAGGATGATGGCCTCCAGCCGCTGGCCGAAGGACATGCCGGCATAGACGGTGGAGGGAAAGGTGACCCAGCCGCCCTGCACGGCGACGAAGAGGATCAGGATATAGCCGACGAAGAACTCCGGCAGGGAGATCGCGCCGAGGGAAACCACATTGATCAGCCGGTCGGGCCAGCGGTCGCGGAAATGCACCGCCAGCATGCCGAGACCGACCGCCAGCGGCACCGAGACCAGGGCGGCCCAGAAGGCCAGGAAGAGCGTATTGCCGAGGCGCAGTCCGATCTGCTCGGTGACCGAGTTGCCGCTGGCCCAGGACTTTCCGAAGTCGCCCTGCGCCACCCCGCCCAGCCACTCGAGGTAGCGGGAGAGCGCCGGCTGGTCGAGGCCGAGCTCGGCCCGGATGTTGGCCACCGCCTGGGGCGTCGCCGACTGCCCCAGGTAGGTCTGCGCGAAGTCGCCGGGCAGGGCTTCGATACCGAGGAAGACCACCACCGAGACCGCCCAGAGCAGCAGCAAGCTGAGGCCCAGCCGCTGGGCCAGCAGGGTCGCCAGCGGCATGCGGCGGCGCAGTGCCGCCAGGCCGCCGCCGCGCCCGCTGGGCGCCCCGCTGTCGTTGGCCGGCGACGGGCCCGAAAGACCCGCCGCCAGGCTTCCCTGCGGTGCCCGGCCCGTCCCGGCCGGTCCGCTTTCCTGCACCATGGTTACGACGTCAGCCAGAGGCGCGTGGCGGCGTAGCCGTTCGACATGTCGTTGCCGATGTCGTGAACATAGCCATCGACCTTGTTGGTCGTGGCGTTGATGAAGTCGTTGAACATCGGCAGGATCAGGCCGCCTTCGTCACGCACCATGATAGCCATTTCGCGGTACATGTCCTTGCGCTTGGCCTGGTCCAGCTCGGCGCGCGCCTCGATCAGCAGCTTGTCGAAGTCGGGCCGGAAGAACTTGGTGTCGTTCCAGTCCGCCTTCGAATAGTAGGCCGTGGTGTACATCTGGTCCTGGGTCGGCCGGCCGCCCCAGTAAGAGGTGCAGAAGGGTTGCGCGTTCCACACGTTGGACCAGTAGCCGTCGCCCGGCTCGCGCTTGATCTCGATCTCGATGCCGGCCTTCTTGCACGACTCCTGGTACAGCACGGCGGCGTCCACCGCGCCCGGGAAGGCGACTTCCGAGGTGCGCAGCAGGACCGAGCCGTCGTGGCCGGACTTCTTGAAATGGAAGGCCGCCTTGTCGGGATCGTAGCCGCGCTGCTCGATGTCCTCGGGGAACAGCGCGTAGGTCTCGTTGATCGGGAAGTCGTTGCCGACCTTGCCGAAGCCACGCAGGATCTTCTCCACCAGGGTCTCGCGGTCCATGGCGTACTTCAGGGCCAGACGCAGGTCGTTGTTCGCGAAGGGCTCCTTGTCGCAGTGCATGATGAACACGTAGTGGCCGCGGCCGGAGGTGTTCTGGATCTTCACATGCGGCGCCCGCTTCAGCAGGTCGACGGTCTTGGGATCGACACGGTTGATGAAGTGAACCTGGTTGGAGGAAAGCGCCGCGGTGCGGGCCGTGGCGTCGTTGATCACCAGCATCTCGACGCTTTCCGCGAAGCCGCGGTCGTCACGCCAGTCGTTGGTGTTGCGCTCGAAGGTGGCGCGCACGCCCGGCTCGAAGCTGGCCACCTTGTAGGGGCCGGTGCCGATGCCGGCATTGGGCTCGTCGACGCCGCCACCGGGCTGGATGACTAGGTGGTAATCCGAGAGCAGCAGCGGCAGGTCGGCGTTGCCGTCTTCCAGGCTGACCACCAGGCTGCCGCCGTCGGCCTTGATCGAGCTCACCGTCTTCATGATGCCCAGCGCGCCGGACTGCGACTGCTCGTCGCTGTGGCGATTGAGGGTCGCCAGCACGTCGTCGATGGTCATTTCCTTGCCGTTGTGGAACTGCACGCCCTTGCGGATCTTGAAGGTCCAGACCTTGGCGTCGGGCGAGGCCTCCCAGGACTCCGCCAGCGACGGCAGCGCTTCACCGGTGGTGGGGTGGGTTTCGATCAGCGTGTCGCCGTAGTTGCGCCCCACCATGAAGCAGAACTGCGAAGTGAACTTCGCCGGATCCAGCACGTCGGTGCTGGCGCCGCCTTCCAGGCCGCATTTCAGGTGGCCGCCGCGCTGCGGGCCCGCCGCCTTCACGCTGGAGGACAGCAGACTGGCCGCCAGGGGCGCCGTCAAGCCGACGGCCGCGGCGCGGCCCATGAACTCGCGCCGGCTGAGCCGGCCCAACGCCGCCTCGCGGCCGAGAAATTTGAGATAGTCGTTCATTGTTATTGCCTCTCTGTTCCCTGCTAATGGTTATTCGTTTGCCGGATGGTTCTCCGGCGGCTCGAGTCAGACCGCGTCCCTCCCTGTGCTTCGGGTGACGGCGGTCGAAATTCGAAGAACTGCGCCGGCGCGGCTGTGGGCGCCGGGCGCCGCAGCCCGTGCAGGCTGCGCGAAAGCGGGGCCCGCGGGAGGCGGAAACGCTGCCGCGGAGACATTCGATTGTTGCTCCACCAAACCCTGTGTGCCCAGGATCGCCTCCTGGTCCGCCGCGGACTTCTTGTGCCGCGTTCTCTTGCTTGCAACCATCATGGCATGCAAAGCGGCCGGGAATGAACCCCGATAGCGGCCAGATATTGCGCAAAGCCGACAAGGCCTGGCGGCCGCGGCGCGGGAAGCTCTGGTGCCCGGCGTGCTCATGCCGCGCGATCCTCCGTGGTGCTCAGCCAGTCCACCACCAGTTCAGCTTCGGGGGACAGCTTGCCGCGGCGCCGCAGCAGCCAGTAGCCGCGCTCGCTGCTCAAGGTGCAGTCGCAGGCCTGGACCACGGCGCCCGTCGCCAGCAGGTCGTCCACCAGGCCGTACCAGCCCAGCGCCACACCCTGCTCGGCCAGCACCGCCTGCATGACCAGGGTATAGGTGTTGAAACCCAGGGAACTGGCCCGGGGGTGGCCGGCGACGCCGGCCTGGCGGAGCCAGCTCTCCCAAGTGAACCAGCGCCAGCCGCTCTCAGGCGTGCCGTCCAGGTGGATCAGCGGCACGTCGAGCAGCTGCTCCACCCGGGTGAACGGCCCGCAGCGCTTCAGGAAGCCCGGCGCACAGACCGGCACCACCCGCTCCGGGATCAGCAGATCGCGGCTGCCGCCGAAATCCTCGGCGAAGTCGTCGCGGTCGCCGAACAGCACCGCGAGGTCGATGTCGTCAGCGATCTCCGGCGCCAGCGACTGGGCGGCGACGATGTGGATGTCGACCCCGGAATTGGCGCGGCGGAAGTCGGCGACCCGCGGCATCAGGCGGAAGGCGGCGAAGGCGAAGTCGGTGGCCAGGCGCACCGTCGGCGTGCGCGCGCGCCGGCAGATCGACTGCACCGCCTCGTCGATGCGCTCCAGCCCCTGGCGCACCGCCAGCTGCAGCGCCTCACCCTCGGGCGTCAGCTCCAGGCCGCGCGGACGGCGGCGGAACAGCGGCACGCCGAGCAGTTCTTCCATCTGCTTGATGCGGTAGGACAGCGCCGGTTGCGTCGTGCCCAGCGCCGCCGCGGCGCGCGACAGGTTGCCGTGGCGGGCGACGACGTCGAAGGGGCGCAGGCTGCCCATATCGAGTGGATTCTGTGACATAAATGCTCTTTATATCAACTATCAGCATGCCGCCCCTTTACACTAGTTCAAAACTCCCCTTAGAGTCTCGCAGAAAACGGCCACTGGCGCGATTTGGACAGTGCGCCAGACGGCAGCTGATATAAATATGATGACTATCTTGCGGATTCCCGGCAGGCTCCGCCGCCCGTCTGGGGCCGCCCCTGGCCGCCTCTGCGCTGACCGGCGACACACAACGACGAAGGACCTCAGCTCATGACCCGGCGGCCCAACTTCCTGATTTTGATGGTCGACCAGATGACGGGGACGCTCTGCCCCGACGGCCCTGCCGGCTTCCTGAAGACCCCGCATCTGGCGTCCCTGGCCGAAGGGGCGCTGCGCTTTTCCAACTGCTACACGCCCAGCCCGCTGTGCCTGCCCTCGCGCGCCTCCTTCATGAGCGGCATGCTGCCCTCGCGCAGCGGCGTCTACGACAACGCCGCCGAGGTGTCGGCCGCCCTGCCGACCTTCGCGCACTACCTGCGCCGGGCCGGCTACCGCACGGTGCTGAGCGGCAAGATGCATTTCGTCGGCCCGGACCAGCTGCACGGCTTCGAGGAGCGGCTGACCACCGACATCTATCCCGCCGACTTCGGCTGGACACCCGACTACCGCAAGCCCGGCGAGCGCATCGACTGGTGGTACCACAATCTCGGCGTGGTCAGCGGCGCCGGCGTCGCCGAGATCAGCAACCAGCTCGAGTTCGACGACGAGGTGGCCTTCCATGCCGAGGCCGAGCTCTACCGCCTGGCGCGCGGCGCCGAGGCGCAGCCCTGGTGCCTCACCGTCAGCTTCACCCACCCGCACGATCCCTACGTGGCGCGCCAGGAGTACTGGGATCTCTATGACGACTGCCCGGCGCTGCTGCCGGAGGTGGCGGCGATCCCCTACGAGGCGCAGGACCCGCACAGCCAACGCCTGATGGAGGCCGTCGACTTCCGCAGCTACGACATCACCGAAGCGCAGGTCCGCCGCGCGCGCCGCGCCTACTTCGCCAACATCTCCTACCTGGATGAGAAGATCGGCCGCCTGCTCGCCATCCTGCGGCGCTGCCGCCTGGAGGAAGACACCGTGGTGATCTTCTGCAGCGACCACGGCGACATGCTGGGCGAGCGCGGCCTATGGTTCAAGATGAGCTTCTTCGAGGACTCGGCCCGCATACCGATGATGATGAGGGGGCCCGGTCTCGGCGAGGGCCGCGTCGCGACGCCGGTCTCAACGCTCGACCTGCTGCCCACCCTGACCGAGCTGGCGGGCATTGCCCTGGAAAACGACGCCGGCGCGCTGGACGGCGAGTCGATGCTGCCCCTGGCCGCGGGCAATCCGCGGCGCGCGCCGGTGCTGATGGAATACGCGGGCGAAGGCTCCTGCGCGCCGCTGGTTTCGATCCGCGACGCGCGCTTCAAGTTCAATCACTGCGAGCTGGACCCGCCGCAGCTCTTCGACCTGGAATCCGATCCGCAGGAGCTGACCAACCTGGCCGAGGATCCGGCCCAGGCCGGACGGGTCGAAGCCTCTATGGCTGCGGTGCGCGAGCGCTGGGACCTGGCGCGCTTCGACGCCGAGGTGCGGCAGAGCCAGGCGCGGCGCTGGCTGGTCTACGACGCGCTGCGCCAGGGCCGCTTCCTTCCCTGGGACCACCAGCCGGAACTCCCGGCCGCCGAGCGCTACATGCGCAACCACATGGACCTGAACGTCGTCGAGGAAAAGGCGCGTTTCCCGCGCTGATCAGAATTAGGCGAAGCCGACGATCTGGCGGATCGCCGCGCCGCTGGCCAGGCGGTCCATGCCCTCGTTGATCTCGTCCAGCTTCAGATGGTGAGTAACCAGGCGGTCGACCGGCAGGCGGCCGCGCCCGTAGAGCGCCAGCAGCCGGGGCAGGTCGCGCGAGGGCACGGAGCTGCCGATGTAGCTGCCACGCAGGGTCTTCTCCTCGGCCACCAGGCTGATCGCGGGAATGGAGAGCATCGCCGAAGGATGCGGCAGCCCCGCCGTCACCGCCGTGCCGCCGCGCCGGACGATGGCGTAGGCCAGTTCCAGAGCCTTGGCCGAGCCGGCCATCTCGGCGGCCACGTCGACCCCGCCGGAGGTCGCCTCCTTCACCTTGGCCACCACCTCGGGATCATCGGCGCGGAAGGCGTCGGTGGCCCCCAGCTTCATGGCGAAGTCCAGCTTGTCCTGCTGCATGTCAACGGCGACGATCTGCTCGGCGCCGGAGGCGACGGCCGCCAGCAGCGCGGCCAGGCCGACGCCGCCCAGACCGACCACGGCGGCGCGCTGGCCCGGCTTCACCGCGGCGGTGTTGATCACCGCGCCGGCCCCGGTCAGCACCGCGCAGCCGAAGACCGCGGCGATGTCCAGCGGGATCTCGCGGTCGATCTTCACCAGCGAGCGGCGCGAGACCGTGGTGTACTCGGCAAAGGCCGAAACACCGACGTGGTGATTGATCGGCTGTCCCTTCTTGGAGAAGGGGCGCTCGCCCGACAGCAGCTCGCCGGCGGTGTTGTGCAGCGCGCCGGGCTCGCAGAGCGCCGGGCGGCCCTCGCAGCAGGGTCCGCAGTGGCCGCAGCTCGGCACGAAGACGAAGATCACGTGGTCGCCGGCCTCCAGGTCGTCGACGTCGGCGCCGGTCTCGACCACCACGCCCGCGGCCTCGTGGCCCAGCACCATGGGCGTCGGGCGCGGCCGGTCGCCGTTGATGACCGAGAGGTCCGAGTGGCAGATGCCGGCAGCCTCGATCTTCACCAGCACCTCGCCCTTGCCGGGCCCCTCCAGATCGACTTCCTGGACGACCAGGGGCTTGCTGTCGCCGTAGGGCGCCGAGGCCTCCGTGTTCTCCAATACCGCTGCGCGTACCTTCACCTTGGCTGTCCTCTTCCCTGGGTTGTTCCGTCAGCCGCCGGGTTGGCTCCCGGCCGGCGCCGCACAGCCTACAGGAAGATTTCCGCCCGCGCAGCGCGGCAGTTGCCGACGCCCGGGCCCCGCCTTATCCCTCTTCGCGCCGTGGGACCTTCACCACGGCCTCGCCTTCCAGGACCCTGGTCTCGCCCACCCTGCACTCGCAGCGCAGTTCGGCGCGCTGGCGCTCGGCGTTCAGTTTCGTGACCTCGACGATAGCGTCCACCGTGTCGCCGATCTTCACCGGGGCAAGGAAGCGCAGGGTCTGCGAGATGTAGATGGCGCCGGGTCCGGGCAGGCGCGTGCCGATCACCGCCGAGATCAGGCCGGCCGTGTAGAGGCCATGGGCGATGCGGCCCTTGAAAGGCGTCCGCGCGGCGAAGTGCTCGGAGAGGTGGATCGGGTTGCGGTCGCCGGTGATCTCGGCGAAACCGACCACGTCCGAGGAACTCACGGTTTTCGAATAGACCTCGCTCATCCCGACGCTCAGGTCTTCGAAGTAGAGAGTCTGAAAGGGCAGAATGGTCATGTCGGGCTCCAGATTGACACTTTAGGTTCGCCGCCGACAGCGGAGCAAGCCCTGGCGGCGGCGCGACGGTTTCAGCGCCCGCCGGTCAGCAGGGCGAAGACCGGGACCAGGGCGGCGGCGGCCAGCAGGGTGAAGACCAGGTTCCAGCCCCAGGTGAGATCGCGCGAGGAGATGCCGCTGACCCGGTCGATCAGCAGCACCACCGTGGCGAAGGGCGAGAAGGTCATGGACAGCGCCCAGCCGCAGGAGATCGAAAGCGCGATCAGGGTCGGGTCGGCCGGCAGCACCGGCAGGCCGCCGATCAGGCTGCCGAAGAAGACCGCCATCATGATGGGGCTGAGCGCCAGCAGGCTGAGCAGCGCGATGACCGCGGGCAGCAACGCCAGGAAGACAAAGTCGGGCATGGCGTCGAGCCCCAGGAACCGGGCCCAGGCCTGCGCCGGGATCAGCGCCGCCGCCACCCGCCCGACGAAGCCCGAGCAGGCCAGGGTGACGGCGACCGGCGCGGCCCCGGCCAGGTTGGTGAAGGCGATGACGTCGAGCCGCCGGGCGGTGGCGGCCAGGGCACCGTGCGGCGCGCCAAGGTTCTGCACCAGCAGCCAGCCGACCAGCATCACCGGGCAGGAGACCATCAGGCCGAAGACCACGGTCTCGCCGGAAAGCCACATGACCAGCGCGCTCATGCCGAACAGCCAGGCGCAGGCGAGCCCGAAGCGCAGGAAGGCGGCGCGCGGCAGGGTCGGCACCTGGCGGCGGGTCTGTGGTTTGTAGGCGCGGAAGGTGATCTGGTCCTCCAGGGCGCCCAGCACCAGCAGGCCGAGGAAGATGCAGGCGCCGATGAGAATCCAGAGTTGCCGGTCGGTGCCGGGGATCAGTTCCATCAGCGCCAGGGGGGCAATGGCCGTCGGCGACCAGATCACGCACCAGGCGAAGCCGCGCAGCATGGCACTGAGCTGGCGGCGCTCGCGGATGGGATTCAGGGCGTCGCCCGGCGTCGCGCTTTGGATGCCGCGCTGGATCAGCGGCACCAGGAAGCTCACCACGCCGACGTTGAAGAGCACCGCCATGACCGCGCTGCCGGCATTGAGGGCGTAATAGCGCCGCCCCGGCGGCTGCTTGGTCAGATAGTCGCCGCAGCGCGCCACCGAGGGAGAGGTGGAGGCCGCCTCGTGCAGCAGGTTCAAGAGCAGCAGGAAGGCCATGAGGAAGCTCGCCTGGTCGAGCCCCGACAGCAGCACCGCCACAGGCTCGGGATGCAGCCAGGCGGCCATCAGCGCCAGCACGGCGCAGAGCGAGAGCAGGTATATCTCCCGCAGGCCGTAATCGCGCACCGCGGCGATGGCGCAGGCGAAGACCGCGGCGTTCGCGCCCAGCTGGATCAGCCCGCTGCCGCTCAGCCGCGCGGCCAGATCCAGCGCCATGACCGCCAGCAGGCAAACCGCGACGGCCAGGCGGCCGCGGGCGGATTGCGCCGGCGCCCCCGCGGTGGTGCGCAGAGACTCAGACATATTCTAGTCGCGCAGCCCCTTCGGGATCGAAAGAGAACGAACGATCGGGAATCGCCGCGCGGCAGCCGCCGCCGGCAACGAATCCTAGACTATCTCGTCTTGAACTCGCCCGCCAGCCGGTCGACGCCGCGCATCAGGATCGCAAGGTCGGCGCCGACGGCGGTGAAGAGGGAGCCGAGATCCATGCAGCGCCGCGCGAAGTCGATGTCGTAGGTAAGGACACCCGCCGGCTTGCCGGCCGCGGCCACCCGGGAAATGGCACCCTCCACCGCCGCCACCACCTCCGGGTGGAACAGCTCGCCGGGGTGGCCCAGGCTGGCCGAGAGGTCGCCCGGTCCGATGAAGATGCCGTCCACGCCGTCGACCGCGGCGATGGCCTCGATGGCGTCGAGGGACTGCACGGTCTCGACCTGGACCAGCAGGCAGATTTCCTCCGCCGCCTTCTGCGCATACCCCTGTACCCGGCCGAAGCGGCTGGCCCGGGTCAGCCCGGCGACGCCGCGGATGCCGTCGGGCGGGTAGCGCACGGCGGCCACCGCCGCCTCGGCCTCTGCCACCGTCTGCACATAGGGCACCAGCAGGCTCTGGGCGCCGCTGTCCAGCATCCGCTTGATCAACACCGGATCGTTGGAGGCCGGGCGCACCACCGTCGAGACGTCATAGGCCGCCGCCGCCTGCAGCTGGGGCAGCACCGTCAGCGGATCGGCGGGCGAATGCTCGGTGTCGAGCAGCAGCCAGTCGAAGCCGGCCCCTGCCAAGGCTTCCGTCACGAAGCTGCCGGGCAGCATGCACCACAGGCCGACCTGCTGCCTGCCGGAGAGGATCGCGCGCTTGAAGGCATTTTCGGGAAGGTTCATCGTTTCCTCGATTCAAGTGCAGTCATCGGTTCGACCGATGCCAAATCAGCATTTCACGCCACCACGCCGATGGGCCAGGGAACGAACTCGTCCTCGCCGACACCCAGCGCCTCGCTCTTGGACTTCTCGCCGGAGGCGACCTCCAGCATCTTACGGAAAATATCCTCGCCCATCTCGTCCAGGCTCTTGTCACCGTCGATCACGGCGCCGCAGTTGACGTCCATGTCGCCGGTCATGCGCTGGTACATCGGCGTGTTGGTCGCCAGCTTGATGGTCGGCGCCGGAAAGGAGCCGAAGCAGGAGCCGCGCCCGGTGGTGAAGCAGATCAGGTTGGCGCCGCCGGCGATCTGGCCGGTGGCCGAGACCGGGTCGTAGCCCGGCGTGTCCATGATGACCAGGCCGTGCTCGGTCACCGGCTCGGCGTAGCGGTAGACCTCGTTGATGCCGGTCGAGCCACCCTTCTTGGAGCCGCCCAGCGCTTTCTCGATGATGTTGGCGAGCCCGCCGGCGTTGTTGCCGGGCGAGACGCGGCCGTTGATCTGGGTGTCGCGGCCCTTGTTGTACTCCAGCCACCACTGGATCCGCTCGACGAACTTGCGGCCGACCTCCGGCGTCTTCGCCCTTGCCGTCAGGGTGTGCTCGATGCCGTAGAGCTCCGAGGTTTCGGAGAGGATCGCCGTGCCGCCGTGGCGCACCAGGATGTCGACCGCCCTGCCCAGGGCCGGATTGGCCGACAAGCCCGAGAAGCCGTCGGACCCGCCGCACTGCAGGCCGACCTTGATGTGCTCGGCCGAACAGGGCTCGCGGGCGACCCGGTTGGCTTCGGCCAGCATGTCGCGGACCAGGGCCTTGCCTTCCTCAATGGCCGCCGCCGTGCCGCCGGCCTGCTGCATCGTGACGGTCTTCAGCATCTTGCCGGTCGCGAGACTCTGTTCCTCGAAGAAGCGGCCGAGGTTGTTGCGCTCGCAGCCCAGCGAGCAGACCACCGCGCCGGCCAGGTTGGGATGACGGATATAGCCGGAGAGCGTGCGGCGCAGCAGGTCCATGGGCTCGCCGGTCATCTCCATGCCGCAGCCCTGCTCGTGAACGAAAGGCACCACGCCGTCGACGTTGGGGAAATCGGCCAGGCGCTCCGCGTCGAAGTAGTTGGCGATGCGCCGGGCCACCGTGGCCGAGCAGTTCACGGTGATGAAGACGCCGATGTAGTTGCGCGTGCCGATGCGCCCGTCGGCGCGGCGGATGCCCTGGAAGGTGGCGCGCTCTTCCGGCGGCAGCAGCTCCGTCGGCCGGTAGTCCTGGCTGAAGCGGTAGTCCTTCTGGAAGTCGTCCATCAGCACGTTGTGGCTGTGCATCCAGGACCCGGGCGCAATGTCCTCGCCGGCGAAGCCGATGATGGTGTTGTACTTCAGGACAGCCTCGCCCTTGGCGATCGGCCGGGTGGCGATCTTGTGGCCCAGCGGCACGTCGTGCAGCGTGGTCACGCCCTCGCCGGCGATGATCTCGCCCTTGGCGATCTCCACGCGGGCGACCACCACGTTGTCGGCGGCATCGAGCCGGATGACCGGCGATCTCTCGGCGGGCGATCGAACGGCCGGCGACGGGTCAGCGACAACCATGGGCTCAGCGACCTCTTTCCTTGCGCCAGGCGGCGAACTTTTCCAGGTTCTCCTGCTTGGTCGCCGGGTAGAGGCCGATGATGGTCTCGCCGGCCTTCACCCGCTCGGAGACGAAATCCTCGTAGGCGGTCATCTCGTGGGCTTCCGCCGCCACCTCGTCGGCCAGGTGGGCCGGGATGACGATGACGCTGTCGTCGTCGCCGACGACGATGTCGCCCGGAAAGACCGGCACGTCGCCGCAGCCGATGGGCACGTTGAGGTCCAGGGCCTCATGACGGGTCAGGTTGGTCGGCGAGGAGGGCCGGTTGTGGTAGGCCGGGATATCCAGCTCGGCGATCTTCATGGCGTCGCGGAAGCCGCCGTCGCTCACGATGCCGGCGACGCCGCGCAGCTGCAGGCGGGTCACCAGGATGTCGCCGGCCGAGGCGGCGCGCGGGTCCTTGCGGCTGTCGATCACCATCACGGCGCCCGGCGGGCACTCCTCCACGCCCTTGCGCTGCGGATGCTCGGGATCGCGGAACACGTCGATGGCGTTGCGGTCCTCGCGCGCCGGGATGTAGCGCAGCGTATAGGCCGGGCCGACCATGTTGCGGCCTTTCGCCTTCAGCGGGCGCACGTCCTGGATCGTCTGGTTGCGGAAGCCGCGCTTGAACAGCGCCGTCGCCAGGGTGGCGACGGAGACCTGCAGCAGCTTGTCGCGGGTTTCCGGCTTCAACTCGGTCATCGTCAGGGTATCCATCTCAGGTAGGCTTGGGCTCAGTTGATCTCCGGCTCGCCGACCGGCGGGCCGAACTCGGTTCGCAGGAAGTCGAAGTCGCAACCCTCGTTGGCCTGCTGGATGTGCTTGGCGAACATCCAGCCGTAGCCGCGACCGTAGCGCGGTTCCGGCGCGGTCCACGCGGCGCGGCGGCGGGCCAGCTCTTCATCGCTGACACGCATGTTCAGGCTGCGGCGCGGGATGTCGACCTCGACGATGTCACCGTTTTGCAACAGGGCCAGCGGGCCGCCGACGTAGGCCTCCGGCGCGACGTGCAGGACGCAGGCCCCGTAGGAGGTGCCGGACATGCGCGCGTCCGAGAGCCGCAGCATGTCGCGGTAGCCCTTCTTCAGCAGCGATTTCGGCATGGGGATCATGCCCCACTCCGGCATGCCGGGGCCGCCTTGCGGCCCGGCGTTACGCAGCACCAGCACGGTGTCCGGGTCCAGGTCCAGGTCCTCGTCGTCGATGATCTTCTTCAGCTCGGCATAGCTGTCGGCGACCAGCGCCGGGCCGGCGTGCTGGTAGAACTTGGGATCACAGGCGGCCGGCTTGATGACCGCGCCGTCGGGGGCCAGGTTGCCGCGCAGCACCGCCAGCGAGCCTTCGTGGTAGACCGGCCTGTCGAGCGGGCGGATGACGTCGTCGTTGTAGACCTCGGCGCCTTGCAGCTCCTCGCCCAGGGTGCGGCCGCTGACCGTCAGGACGCCGGTGTCGAGCCGGTCGCCCAGCGTCTTCATCAGCCCGCGCAGGCCGCCGGCATAGAAGAAGTCCTCCATCAGGTAGTCCTGGCCCGCCGGGCGCACGTTGGCGATGACCGGCGTGGTATGGCCGATGCGGTCCAGGTCGTCCAGCTCCAGCGCCACCCCGGCGCGGCGCGCCATGGCGATAAGATGGATGATGGCGTTGGTCGAGCAGCCCATGGCCATGGCCACGGTGACGGCGTTCTTCACCGCGGCCTCGGTCACCACCTGGTCGGGCGTCAGGCCGGCCCAGGCCATCTCGACGACGCGCCGTCCGGCGGCCGCGCACATGCGCTGGTGGTTGGCGTCGGCGGCGGGGATCGAGCTGGCGCCGGACAGCGTCAGGCCCAGGGCCTCGGCGATGGCGGTCATGGTCGAGGCCGTGCCCATGGTCATGCAGTGGCCGTAGGAGCGCGCGATGCCGCCCTCGACGCCGGCCCACTCCTCCTTGGAGATGTTGCCGGCGCGGCGTTCGTCCCAGTACTTGAAGCCGTCGGTTCCCGAGCCCAGCACCCGGCCCTTGTAGTTGCCGCGCAGCATCGGCCCGGCGGTCACGTAGACGAAGGGAATGCCCATGGAGAGCGCGCCCATCACCAGGCCCGGCGTGGTCTTGTCGCAGCCGCCCATGAGGATGGCGCCGTCGACAGGGTGGGAGCGCAGCAGCTCCTCGGTCTCCATCGCCAGCATGTTGCGGTAGAGCATTGTCGTCGGCTTGACGAAGTTCTCCGACAGCGACAGCGCCGGCAGCTCCATGGGAAAGCCGCCTGCCTGGAAGACGCCGCGTTTGATGTCCGCGACCCGGTGCTTGAAGTGCATGTGGCAGGGCTGGGCATCGGACCAGGTGTTGATGATCGCGATGACCGGCTTGCCTTCCCAGTCCTCCGGCGCGTAGCCCATCTGCATGGTGCGCGAGCGGTGGCCGAAGGAGCGGAAGTCGTCCGGCGCCATCCAGCGCGCGCTGCGCAGCTCTTCGTATGTCTTTCTCTTCACGGTCACGCCAGGAGTCCTGCGATTGGGGCGATTGGGGTCAAGCGAAGCCCCCAGCTTCAGGCAAAGCCACGAGCCAGGGCGAACATTATCGAGATCAGCACCACGGCCAGGATCACGCCGCAGATCCAGGGCCAGAAACCGTAGGCGTTCAGGTCCGCCTTGCTGTCGCGTCCGATCATCCCGTTCTCCTTTCCGCTCAGCCGCCCAGGGCCGTGGGCAGCCACAGCGCGATCTGCGGAAACATCATCACCAGGATCAGGCCGATCACCTGCAGCACGATGAAGGGCAGCACCGAGACGAAGATTTCCTGCAGGCTGACGTCCTTGGGCGCCACCGACTTCAGCCAGAAGCAGGCCGGACCGAAGGGCGGCGAGAGGAAGTAGATCTGGATGTTCATCACGAAGAGGATGCCGAACCAGATCTTGGCCTGGTCCTCGCTGAGACCCAGCTCCGGCGCCAGGGTCATCACCACCGGGGCGAAGACCGGCACGGTGATGAAGACGATGGCGATCCATTCCATGAAGGTGCCGAGAATCACCAGGATCGCCATCATCATGAGCACCACGCCCATGGCCGGCAGGCCGAGGTCGAGGAACAGCGAGCGCATGAAGTCGCCGCCGCCCACCAGGTTGAAGATACCGACGAAGGAGACCGCGCCGAGGATCAGCCAGATAATGGTGCCCACGGTGGTCATGGAGCCCAGCAGCGCCGCCTGCAGCACCGGCCACTTCATCTGGTGGCGCACTGCGGCGACGCCGATGGCGCCGATGCAGCCCACCGCCGCGGCTTCGGTCACCGAGGCGATGCCGCCGTAGATCGAGCCCATGACCGCGGCGATGAGGGTGATGCAGAGCAGCACCGCGTTCATGCGTGCGCGGGAGAGCTTGTTGCTGCGCCCGGTCATGGCCTCCACCTCCTTGGCGGTGGGGGCGAGCTTGGGATTGATGTGCACGCGCGCCAGCACGTAGAGGGCGTAGAAGACCGCCAGCATGACGCCCGGCACGGCGCCGGCCATGAAGAGGTCGCCGATGCCGACCTCGGCCGAAAGTCCGTAGACGATCATGATGATCGACGGCGGGATCAGCGTGGCCAGCGCGCCGGAGGCGCAGATCAGGCCGATGGTCAGCTTGCGGTCGTAGCCCAGGCGGAACATCTGCGGCAGGGCCACCAGCCCCAGCATGACGATCTCGCCGCCCATGACGCCGGACATGGCCGCCAGGATCACCGCCACCACCACGGTCTGCACCGCGACGCCGCCGCGCAGGTTGCCGGCGAAGATCGACATGGCGTCGAAGAGGTCCTCGGCGATGCCCGCGCGCTCCAGGATCGAGGCCATGAGCACGAAGAAGGGAATGGCGACCAGGGTGTAGTGGTCCAGCAGGCCCGCGGCGTTGGTCGAGACCAGGTAGAGCCCGCGCGGCCCGAAGAAGGCCACCGCCATGAGCACCGAGACGATGAGGGTGACGATGCCCAGCGGCATGCCGGTCATCATCAGCGCGACCAGCAGCACCACCATGATCAGCGATACGGTGCCCAGGTCGTAGGCCCGCATGTCGACGGCCTGGCGCGGATCCAGCGCCTCGCCGATGCCGGCAAAGAAGCCCTGCACGGTCGTGAAGATGCTGTCGTCGCCGCTGTAGTGCGCCACCAGGGCGACCAGGAAGTAGAAGACCATGAGGCCGCCGACCGCCTTCACGACGCCGCGCCAGGCCACGGCCTCGAAATGCCGGTGCAGGTTGACGGTCAACTGGGCCAGGTAGAGGAAGCCGCCGACCATCAGCAGCACCTTCAGGACCATCGGCATGGGCGAGTTGAAGGCGCTGCCGGTGCGCTCCACGTGGTCGATGGCGGTGTAGGCCCTGATCGCCGCGTCGGTGAGCAGCAGGAAGAGCGCCAGGACGCCGACCGCCATGGCGAAGAGGTCGAGCCACCAGCGCACCCGCGGCGAGGCCATGACGTGGAAGACGGTGATGCCGATATGGCGCTGCTTCAACGTCACGTAGCCCGAGGAGATCATCCAGGAGGCGGCGCAGAGCACCATGACAACCTCGAAGGCCCATTGTGTGGGGGCATTGAAGACGTAGCGCGCCACCACTTCCCAGAGGGTCGCCCCGGCCGCCACCAGGTAGAGCACGGAAATGGCGACGCCGGAGAAGTGACTGATGTGGTCGACGAGGCTGTAGCGCTCGAAAGGCAGGCTTTCTTCCTCGTGCAGAGGATCGTCGGCCGCGATTTCGATGTCGGTCTTGTCGAGCGCTTCGGTCGTGTCGGTCATCTGGAGGGCGCCCCCTGGCGTGCCTTAAGCGTCCGGCTCGCGGCACGGCACGTGAACGGTGAGCCTAGTGGCGGCGAGGTCAGGCGGCCATAGGTAAAGTCGGAAAGAAAGGGAGGCGCGCCCCGCCCCCCAGGGGCAGGACGCAACCTCAAGCCATCAGAAGTCGGCGCTGAGCAGGCCGATCTTCTTCATGAAGGCGATGTGCGAGGCGTAGACCTCCTGCGCCATCTCGGAAGAGCCGGCATAGTCCTTCCAGGCGCCGACCGCGATCTCGCGGAACTTGTCGCGCTCGGCCTGCGGCCAGTCGATGACCGTCAGGTCGCCGGCCGCCTTGTCACGGGCCACCAGCTTGCGGTCCTCCATGTCGACGATGCGGCGCATGTCGTTGTAGGCCGCCAGGTACCAGGTCTCCAGCGCCACCTGCTCGGCCAGGGTCATCTTGTCCCAGGCACTCTGCGAGACGGTGAACTGCAGGATCGGGGTGGAGTGGATGCCCGGGAAGATCGGGAACTTGGCGATCTTGTGCAGGCCGTTGGCGTCGTTGTTGGCGTAGGCCGAGTTGTCGGCGGCGTCGATCACACCCTTTTCCAGCGCGGTGTAGACCTCGGAGCCCGGCAGGGAGACCGGCGAGGCGCCGGCGCGCTTGAAGACCTCGGAGGCGAGGCCTTCCGGCGAGCGCACCTTCACGCCCGCGAAGTCGGCGACGCTGTTGATCGGCACCTTGGAGACGAAGGCCTCGCGGGCATAGGCGCCGCAGCCGACCACGTGCACGCCCGGCTGGAACTTGTCGTACAGCTTTTGCAGCATTTCCTTGCCGCCGCCGTCGGCGCAGTAGGTCTGGATCTGGTCGGCGCTGTCATAGCCGGCGATGAGGTCGCCCATCAGCGCGAAGGCCGGGTCGCGGCCGGCGAAGTAGTTGATCGAGGTGAGGTCGCCGTCGAGGATGCCCATGGAGACCGCTTCCGGCGTCTCGCGGTGCGGCACCACGGCCTTGATCGGCAGCAGCTCGATCTCCAGGGAACCGCCGGTCATTTCCTTGAGCTTCGGCACCCATTTGTCGTTGAGGAAGGCCAGCGTGAAGTGACTGGCCGTCGAAGAGGTCTGGACCTTCAGGGTCTTCGCCTCGGCGGCAGCGCCCAGGCCAATGCCCAGCACCGTCGCCAGCGCCAGGGCTTTCGAGAACACACCCAGCTTGTTGAATTCCATAGTTCCCTCCCCTTGGGGGTTCGTTGATTGGCGGCCGCCGGGGCGACAGCGATTGCTTACAGGATCAAACTAATATATTAGTTGACTAGTTGAATCAATGCAGAATCCGCGCTATCTAGATTCCACGCACGATCAAGGGCCTAGGGCCTAATCCGGGAGGCGAGCAGAGTTCATCCATGGCCATGCCGACGCCAGAAGACCGCCTTGCCCCGGCCGGGATATTCCTGTCGAACCGGGCGGACTCGGTCCCCGCGGCCCAGCGCGTCTACGACGCGCTGCGCGAGCGCATCGTCAGCATGGAGCTGCCGCCCGGCGCCACGCTGTCCCGGGTAGACCTGGCCAAGCAGTTCGATGTCAGCCTGACCCCGATCCGCGAGGCCATGCAGCGCCTGGAGCAGGACGGGCTGATCCGCATCATCCCGCAGTCCAAGACGGAAGTGACCAGGATCGATGTCGCCCAGCTCTACGAGGCGCACTTCCTGCGCGTCTCGGTGGAGGCCGAGGTGGCGCGGCGCCTGGCCGAGGCGCCGGACCCGGCGGTGCTGAAAAAGGCGCGCGCCATCCTCACCATGCAGGACACCCTGGTCGACAACCTGGATGAGATCGACCTCTTCAACCAGCTCGACGAGGCCTTTCACCAGACGCTTTTCGCCGGCGTCGGTCAGCTGAACCTCCACGCCATGCTGAAGGCCAAGGCCGGGCACCTGACGCGGGTGCGCCGCCTGGACCTGCCCGCCGAGGGCAAGATCCGCCGGATCATGAAGGGTCACTGGGCGGTGCTGGAGGCGATCGAGTCGGGCGACCCGCAGGCGGCGCACGAGGCCATGCGAGACCACCTGGCCGGCACGGTCAAACGCATCCCGGAGCTGCAGCAGGAATATCCCGGCTACTTCAAGCCGGCCGAGTAGCCTGCGCCCTCACACCCGCGTATCGAGCAGCGGGCGCAGGCGCTCGCGGCAGGCCAGGAGCTGCGGCAGGTAGCGCTCGATCATCTGCGGCAGGGCGCTGCGCACCGAGTTGGCGCCGATGTTCATGGCAGCCACCACCCGGCCTTCGCTGTCGATGAGCGGTACCGAGAGCGAGCAGAGCCCCAGTTCCAGTTCCTGGTCGATGCCGGCGTAGCCCTGTTCGGCGACCCGGGCCAGGATCTCCATGATCGCCCCGACATCGGTCACCGTGTGCGGCGTGTGGGCGCGGCGCTCGGAACGCTCCAGGATCGCGCGCGCCTCGGCCGGCGGCAGCGCCGCCAGCAGCACCCGCCCCATGGAGGAGCAGTAGGCCGGCAGCCGGCTGCCCGGCGTCAGGTTGATGGCCATGACCCGCTTCTGCGAGGCGCGGGCCACGTAGATGACCTCCGTCGCATCCAGCAGAGAGACCGAGGCGCTCTCCCCCGTCGCCTGGGAGAGGTCTTCGAGGAAGGGCTGCACCGTGGCCGGCAGGGAGGCCGAACGGTAGTAGGCGTGGCCCAGGCGCAGGGTGCGCGGGGCGAGGCGGAAGTACTTGCCGTCGTAGTCGGCATAGCCCAGGGCGTTGAGGGTCAGGAGGCAGCGCCGCGCCGTCGCCCGGTCCAGCCCCGTGCGCTCGGCCGCGTCGGACACCGAAAGCCCGGTCGCGCCTTCCTGGAAGGCCTCGATCACAGCCAGGCCCTTGGCCAGGCCCTGCATCACATCGGTCGGCCGCCGCTCCGCCAGCCAGCTCTTCTCCACGCCCTTTCAACTCCTCGCTCTCACGGCCCTGGGGGTCCCGGGAAGGCGCATTATGTGCGTTAATTGAACAAATATCAATAATCGCACAAACGATCTTGAGGGCGGCCCGGCAATCTGGGATTTGTAGGAAAACGTGAGGAGGAGATGACGTGGCCGTCTTTCAATCGCTTCCCCAGGCGATCAGCGAGAACCTCCATGCCGGCGACAGCGTGGCCTTCGAGGGCTTCACCCACCTGATCCCCCATGCCGCCGCCCACGAGGTGATCCGACAGGGCATCGGCGGGCTGACGCTGATCCGCATGACCCCCGATGTGATCTACGACCAGCTGATCGGCATGGGCCTCGTCAAAAAGCTGATCTTCTCCTACGCCGGCAACCCGGGCGTCGGCCTGCTGCGCCGCCTGCGCGACGCGGTGGAGAACGACTGGCCGCAGCCGCTGGAGCTCGAGGAGCATTCCCACGCCGCCATGGCCAACGCCTACGAGGCCGGGGCCGCCGGCCTGCCGCTGGCGGTCTTCCGCGGCTACAAGGGCGCCGACCTGGCCAAGGTGAACCCCAACATCAAGTCGGTCACCTGCCCCTTCAGCGGCGAGGTCCTGGCCGCCGTGCCCTCGCTAAGGCCCGACGTCGCAGTGATCCACGCCCAGAAGGCCAGCAAGCGCGGCGACGTGCTGATCGAGGGCATCGTCGGCGTGCAGAAGGAAGCGGTCCTCGCCGCCGGGCGCGCCATCGTCACCGTGGAAGAGGTGGTCGAGGACTTCGCGGAGGTGCATCCCAACGCCTGCGTGCTGCCGCACTGGACCGTCACCGCCATCGCCCAGGTGCCGGGCGGGGCGCATCCTTCCTATGCCCACGGCTACTACGAGCGCGACAACCAGAGCTACCTGGCCTGGGACGAGATCGCCGCCGACCGCGAGCGCTTCCAGGCCTGGATGCAGGACAACGTGATCGCCGCCACGCCGGAAGACTTCGCCGCGCGCGTCGCCAAGGTGAGGGCCGCGAAATGACCGAGCAATCCTTCACTCCTGACGAGATGATGACCATTGCCGCGGCGCGGGCGCTGGGCAACGACGACGTCTGCTTCGTCGGCATCGGCGCGCCCTCGGCCGCCTGCAACGTGGCGCGCCTCACCCACGCGCCGGACATCACCCTGATCTACGAAAGCGGCACCATCGGCACCGCGCCGGACGTGCTGCCGCTGTCCATCGGCGACGGCATCCTCTGCGACACCGCGGTCACCACCGTCTCGGTGCCGGAGATGTTCCGCTACTGGCTGCAGGGCGGGCGCATCACCATCGGCTTCCTGGGCGCCGCGCAGCTCGACCGCTTCGGCAACATCAACACCACGGTGATCGGCGACTACGCCAAGCCGAAGACGCGCCTGCCCGGCGGCGGCGGCGCGCCGGAGATCGCGTCTTCCTGCGGCAAGATCTTCATCACCATGAAGCAGTCCAGGCGCGGCATGGTCGAGAAGATCGACTTCGTCACCTCCTTCGGCCACGGCGCGGGCGGCAAGGCGCGCGAGAAGCTGGGCCTCACCACCAAGGGGCCGACGCTGCTGATCACCGACCTCGCGGTGTGGAAGACCGACCCGGAGAGCGGCGAGTTCGTCGTCGCCTCCCTGCATCCCGGCGTGACCCGCGAACAGGTACAGGAGACTTGCGGCTGGCCGGCGCGCTTCAACGAGAGCGTCGAGGAGACGCCGCCGCCGAGCGACCTGGAACTCACGACCCTGCACGACCTCAAGGCGCGCACCGCCGCCGCCCACGGCAAGAACTGAGGAACCGGCCATGACCGACGCCTTCATCTGCGCTTATGTTCGCACCCCCATCGGCCGCTTCGGCGGGTCGCTCTCCGCCGTGCGCGCCGACGATCTGGGCGCCGTTCCCCTGAAGGCGCTGATGGAGCGCTGTTCTTCGGTCGACTGGGCTGCCGTGGACGACGTGATCTTCGGCTGCGCCAACCAGGCCGGCGAGGACAACCGCAACGTCGCGCGCATGTCCGCGCTGCTGGCCGGCCTGCTGGAGACGGTGACCGGCAGCACCATCAACCGGCTCTGCGGCTCGGGCATGGACGCCGTCGCCACGGCGGCGCGGGCGATCAAGGCCGGCGAGGCCGAGCTGGTGATCGCCGGCGGCGTCGAGTCCATGAGCCGCGCGCCCTTCGTCCTGCCCAAGGCGAGCCAAGCCTTCTCGCGCAACGCGGAGATCTACGACACCACCATCGGCTGGCGCTTCGTCAATCCGCTGATGAAGAAAGCCCACGGCGTCGACTCCATGCCGGAGACCGGCGAGAACGTCGCCGCCGATTACAGCGTTTCCCGCGAGGACCAGGACGCCTTCGCCCTGCGCTCCCAGCAGAAGGCGGCAGCGGCCATCGCCACCGGGCGTCTGGCCAAGGAAATCGTCGCCGTCACCATCCCCAACCGCAAGGGCCCGCCGACGGTGGTCGAGACCGACGAGCATCCGCGCGAGACCACCTTGGAGAAGCTGGCCGCGCTCGGCACGCCCTTCCGCGAGAACGGCACGGTCACCGCCGGCAACGCCTCGGGCGTCAACGACGGCGCGGCGGCGCTCATTGTCGCCTCGGAGGCCGCCGCGAAGACGCACGGCCTGACGCCCATCGCCCGCGTGCTGGGGGCCGCCACGGCGGGCGTGCCGCCGCGCATCATGGGCATGGGCCCGGCCCCGGCAACGCAGAAGCTCTGCGCCCGCCTCGGCCTTTCGCCGTCCGACTTCGACGTCATCGAGTTGAACGAGGCCTTCGCCAGCCAGGGCCTGGCGGTGCTGCGCGAACTGGGCATCGCCGACGACGACGCCCGGGTGAACCCCAACGGCGGCGCCATCGCGCTGGGTCATCCCCTCGGCATGTCGGGTGCGCGCCTCACCGGCACGGCGGCGCTGGAACTCACTGAAAAGAGCGGCGCCAAGCGGGCGCTGGCCACCATGTGCATCGGCGTCGGCCAGGGCATCGCCATCGCCCTGGAGCGGGTCTAATAGAAAGAGCGCGCGTCTAAGCCGAGCGTGCCTGCAGGACCGGCGCAGCCCGGGTCCCCGCCTTCACCGCCGCGAAGACAGAGCCCACGCCGATCAGCACCGGGTGCTCGTGGGCGATCTCGCCGCGCGCGGCCAGCTCGCTGAGCGTCAGGGTCTCAACCTCTTCCTCCGGGCGCGACACCGCCGTCAGGATGACCACCGGTGTCTCGGCGGCAAGGCCTTCCGCCATCAGGCGCGCGGCGGCCTCGGCGCCGGTGCGCGCGCCCATGTAGAACATCACGGTCGAGCGCGGATCGGCGAGGCGGGCCCAATTCACGTCCTTGGGCAGGCCGCCCTTGCGGCTGTGCGCGGTGACCAGCTGCAGCGACTGGGCGCAGTCGCGGTGGGTCAGCGAGACGCCGAGGCGCGCGGCGGCGCCGAGGGCAGCGGTGATGCCCGGCACCACCTCGACCGGGATGCCGGCGGCTTCCAGCTCGGCGATCTCCTCCCCGGCGCGCCCGAAGATCATCGGGTCGCCCGCTTTCAGGCGCACCACCCGCTTGCCCTGCTTTGCCAGCTTCACCATGAGGGCGTTGATCTCCTCCTGCCTGCAGGAAGCACGGCCGCCGCGCTTGCCGACCAGCAGGCGCCGGGCCTCGCGGCGCGCCAGGTCCAGCACTTCATCCGAGACCAGGTCATCGAAGAGGATGACGTCGGCGGACTGCAGCGCGCGCACGGCGTTGAGCGTCAGCAGCCCCGCATCGCCGGGCCCGGCGCCGACCAGGGTGACGCCCGGCAGCCCCTGCCCTTCCGCGCCGTGATGACCGGCCAGCACCCGCAGGCGCGCCTCCAGGTCGCCCAGCGGCGCTTCGGTAAAGGACAGCTCGGCAAAGGCGCGCCAGAAGGCGCGGCGACGCTCCGGCGAGGGCAGCAGGCTCTTCAGGCCGGCGCGGAAGCCCTGGGCGGCGGCGGCCCAGGCGGCGAGGCCGGCCGGCAGCAGCGTCTCGACGCGCCGCCGGATCGCCTGGCCCAGCACCGGCGCGGCGCCGTCGGTGGAGATGCCGATCACCACCGGCGAGCGGTTGACGATGGCGCCGAACTGAATGCTGCAGTGGGCCGGCTTGTCGATGACGTTGTGGGGCACGCCCGCCCGGCGTGCCGCGGCGGCGAAGCAAGCGGCCTCTGCCTCCGTTTCCACATCGGCGACCGCCATCGCCGTGCCGGCCAGGTCGTCGTCGCGCCAGGCACGGCGGTGGATCGTGACCTTGCCGGGCAGGTTCTCCGCCACGGCCCGCAGTTCCGCTGAGAGGTCTGCCGCGAAGACGGTGACGCCCGCTCCCGCGGCGGCCAGGAGCTCAACCTTCCAGGCCGCCGCGGCCGAGCCGCCGACCACCACGGCCGTCCGGTCCCGCAGGGAGACAAAGACCGGCAGCTTGGCCAGCGGCTCGATACGCCCCGGGAGTTCGGCGGGGCGACGATCGGGCGTGCGCTCACTCAGCGGCTTCAACGGTGACATGATCGATCAGTCCTTGGATTTCGGCGCGGCAGGAGCCGCAGTTGCTGCCGGCGGAGGTGGCCGCGGAGACGCAGTCCACCGAGGTCAGCTTCTGCGCGCCCACGGCGGCGAGGATCTGGTTGCGGCCCACGGCGAAGCAGGAACAGATGATCGGGCCCGGGTCGGCGTCCCCTTCGCAGGCGCGGCCCGCCAGCAGCGCGCGCCGCGCGCCGCACTCCAGGGTGCCGGAGTCGAACTGCTGGCAGACCCAGGCGCGCGAGGCCGCAACCGGCTCGGCGGCGACGTAGAGGACGCCCAGCGGACGGCCCTCGGCATCGAAGGCGGCGAAGCGGTGGCTGCCCTTGTCGCTGTCCCCGTAGGCCAGGAACTCGACCGTTTCTTCCGCGGCGGTCAGGCCGAAGAGCCGGCGCGCGAAGGTCGGCCAGTCCGCGGGAACCTGGCGGCCGCCGAGTTCCAGGCGGAAACCGGCCTGGCTGCGCGCCAACGCCCAGTAGTCGGCGGGGATATCGGCGGGCCTGCGCGCCACCACGGCGAAGCCGTACCAGGCGAGCGGCGCGGCCATTGCCGTGACGCGGGTCATCTTCAGGGCCGGCTGGCCGGAAACCGGGTCGCGGCGCGGCGCCACCAGGGCATCGATCCGCCCGGCGCTGGCGGTCTGGCCGTTCCAGTGCATGGGCGCGAAGAGCTGGCCCGGCTGCTGGCGCTCGGTGATCACCGCCCGCGCCAGATAGCTGCCGCGATGGTTGGTGAGCTCGACGAGGCCCGCCGGCGTCACCCCCAGGCGCGCGGCGTCGGCCGGATGGATTTCCACGTAGGGCTCGGCGACGTGCTGGGCCAGCCGCGGCGAGCGGCCGCTGCGGGTCATGGTGTGCCACTGGTCGCGCACGCGCCCGGTGTTGAGCAGGAAGGGCAGGCCGCCGATTTCCCCGGCCGGCGGCGTCACCGCCACAAAGCGGGCCCGGCGGTCTTCGGTAAAGAAGCCGCCCTCGGCGAAGAAGCGCTTGGGCGCCGCCGCCTCAGTCTCGCCCGCAGCCGCCTCGCCCGCGGTGAAGGGCCACTGGAAGGGCGCCGCCGCCTCGTAGTCGGCGCCGTCCCACTCGAGGCAGCCGGAGAGGTCGAGGTCGCGGGTACCGCCGTTGCCGTCGGCGGTGAGCGCCGCGTACTCGCGGAAGATCTGCCAGGGCGCGGTGTAGGCGAAGGCGTCGCCCCAGCCCAGGGCCGCGGCCACGTCGCAGATGATTTTCCAGTCGGGCCGCGCCTCGCCCGGCGCCGGCAGGAAGGCGCGCTGGCGCGAGATGCGGCGCTCCGAATTGGTGACGGTCCCGTCCTTCTCGCCCCAGGCCGCCGCCGGCAGCAGCACATCGGCCACGTCGCCGGTGTCCGTGCGCTGCTCCACGTCGGAGACCACGACGAAGGGACAGTCACGGATCGCCGCGCGCACCCGGTCGGCCTCGGGCAGGCTGACCGCCGGGTTGGTCGCCATGATCCACAGCGCCTTGATGCGCCCGGCCGCCACCGCCTCGAAGAGGTCGACGGCCTTGAGGCCCTGCTTCTCCGGCATCGCCGGGGCCTGCCAGAAGCCCTGCACCAGCGCCCGGTGGCCCGGATTCTCGATGTCCATATGGGCGGCGAGCTGGTTGGCGAGGCCGCCGACCTCGCGCCCGCCCATGGCGTTGGGCTGGCCGGTCAGCGAGAAGGGGCCGCAGCCCGGCTTGCCGATGCGCCCGGTCAAGAGGTGGCAGTTGAGGATGGCGTTCACCTTGTCGGTGCCGCTCTCAGACTGGTTCACGCCCTGGGAATAGAGGGTCACCACCTTGGGGGTCACGGTGAAGAGGCGGTAGAAATCGAGCAGCTCGGCCAGGCCCAGGCCGGTGAGCCGCGCGGCCTCGCCCAGGCTGGTCTCGCGCGCCGATGCCAGGGCCGCCTCCAATCCGTGGGTGTGCTGCGCGACAAAGTCGTCGTCGCCGCAGCCGTTTTCCTCCAGCCAGCGCAACAGCCCGTTGAAGAGCGCCACGTCGGAGTCGGGCTTGATCGGCAGATGCAGGTCCGCCAGCTCGGCCGAGGCGCTGCGCCGGGGATCGATGAGCACGATGCGCAGCTCCGGGCGCTTCGCCTTGGCCTCGGCGAGGCGCTGGGAGAGCACCGGGTGGCACCAGGCGTAGTTGGAGCCCACCGCCACCACCAGGTCGGCTTCCTCCAGGTCTTCGTAGCAGCCGGGCACGGTGTCGGCGCCGAAGGCGCGGCGGTGTCCCGCGACCGAGGAGGCCATGCAGAGGCGCGAATTGGTGTCGATGTTGGCCGAGCCGATGAAGCCCTTCATCAGCTTGTTGGCGACGTAGTAGTCCTCGGTCAGCAGCTGGCCGGAGACGTAAAAGGCGACGGAGTCGGGCCCGTGCGCGGCGATGGTCCTGGCGAAGCCCTCGGCGACGGTGGCGATGGCGCTGTCCCAGTCCACGCGGCGGCCGTAGACTTGCGGGTGCAGCAAGCGCCCTTCCACCCCCAGGGTCTCGCCCAGGGCCGCCCCCTTGCCGCAGAGCCGCCCGAAGTTCGCCGGGTGATCGGGGTCACCGGAAACCAGCACCTTTCCGTCCCCGGCATCGCTGGCGAGGATGCCGCAGCCGACCCCGCAGTAGGGGCAGGTCGTCCGGGTCTTCTTCAACGCGAGACCGTCGGGCATCGCCTTGCTCCTAGGCGGCGCGGCTGGCCATGCGGGCCAGGTCGAGCAGCAGGCGGCCGCCCTCTGAGCGCAGCGGCACCGTGGCGACGCGGCCCTCGTCCGGCGCCTTGGCCTGGCCGGTCGCCAGGTCGATGACCCAGTTGTGCAGCGGGCAGGTGACCGAGCGGCCGTGCACGATGCCCTGGCTGAGCGGTCCGCCCTTGTGCGGGCAGCGATCGTCCAGTGCGAAGACCTCGTCGGCCTCGGTGCGGAATACCGCGATGCAGCCCGCCGGGGTCTTCACCACCCTTGCGCCTCGGCGCGGAATATCCTCCAGCGCGCCGACGTCGATCCAGCGGCTCACCATCATGTCCATCACGCCACGTCCTCCAGTGAGACTTGCGCCAGGGGCTTGAACTCGTGCGCGTCGCGGCCCTGCACCCGTTCGGCCCAGGGGTCGCTCTGCGAGAACTTCTGCGAGAAGACGAAGCGGGCGTAGAGCCGTTTGCGCTTGTCGTGGTCTTCCACCACCTGCTCGCGCACCGTATCGACGCCGACGCGGGCCGCCCACTTGTAGATACGCTCCAGATAGCGGGCCTGCTCGCGGTAGAGCTGGATGAGCGCTCCGCAGTACTCCAGCACCTCCTCCTCGCTGGCCACGGTGCAGAGCACTTCCGTGCCCTTGACGTGCATGCCCGCGGCGCCGGCGAAGTGCAGCTCGTAGCCGGAGTCGACGCAGATCACGCCGAAGTCCTTGCAGGTCGCCTCGGCGCAGTTGCGCGGGCAGCCGGAAACCGCCAGCTTCACCTTGTGCGGCGTCCAGGAGCCCCAAAGGAACTTCTCCAGCTCTACGCCCAGCCCGGTGGAGTCCTGGGTGCCGAAACGGCACCAGTCGGTGCCCACGCAAGTCTTCACCGTGCGCAGCGACTTGCCGTAGGCGTGGCCGGAAACCATGCCGGCGGCGTTGAGGTCGGCCCAGACGGCGGGCAGGTCCTCCTTCTTCACGCCCAGCAGGTCGATGCGCTGGCCGCCGGTGACCTTCACCGTGGGGATGTTGAACTTGTCGGCCACGTCGGCGATGGCGCGCAGTTCATCGGGAGACGTCAGGCCGCCCCACATGCGCGGCACCACCGAGTAGGTGCCGTCCTTCTGGATGTTGGCGTGGACGCGCTCGTTGATGAAGCGCGACTGGTAGTCGTCCTCGTACTCGCCGGGCCAGGTGGCCAGCAGGTAGTAGTTCAGCGCCGGGCGGCACTTGGCGCAGCCGCAGGAGGTCTTCCAGCCCAGCTCCTGCATCACCGCCGGCAGGGACTTCAGCTCCTGGGCGACAATGAGGCGCCGGACCTCGTCGTGACCCAGCTCGCTGCAGCCGCAGATCGGCTGCACGGCATCGCGCTCGTAGCCGTCGCCGAGGGTCAGTTCCAGCAGCTGCTCGACCAGGCCCGTGCAGGTGCCGCAGGAACCCGAGGCCTTGGTGTGCGCCCGTACCGCGTCCAGGCTGTTGTGGCCGCCCTCGGAGATGGCGGCGACGATGGTACCCTTGCAGACGCCGTTGCAGCCGCAGATTTCCGCCTCATCCGGCAGCGCTGCAACGGCCGCCGTAGGGTCCAGCGGGGAGCCCCCCGCATAGGCCGGACCGAAGATCAGGGTGTCGCGCAGCTCGGCGATGTCGCTGCCGTCCTTCAGGAGCTGGAAGAACCAGGCGCTGTCGCCGGTATCGCCGTAGAGCACGATGCCGACGATGCGGTTGTCTTCCAGGATCAACCGCCGGTAGACGTTGCGCGCCGGATCGCGCAGCACGATCTCCTCGCGCCCCTCGCCCTCGGCGAAGTCGCCGGCGGAGAAGAGGTCGATGCCGGTGACCTTCAGCTTGGTGGAGATGGCCATGCCGTTGTAGGCGGCCTCGGCGTCGCCCATCAGGCGCCTGGCCAGCACCTTGGCCATCTCGTAGAGCGGGGCCACCAGGCCGTAGCAGACGCCGCGATGCTCGACGCATTCGCCGATGGCGAAAATGTCGGGATCGTCGGTGGCCATGCCGTCGTCGACCAGGACCCCGCGGTTGACCGCCAGCCCGGCCTCCTTGGCCAGCCAGGCGTTGGGGCGGATGCCGGCGGCCATGACCACCAGGTCGGCCGGGATTTCCCGCCCGTCGTCCAGGCGCACCGCCGAGACGTGGCCGTCCTTGGCGACGATCTCATGGGTATTGGCGCGGGTGATGACCCGGATGTCACGCGCCTCCACCGCCCGCTCCAGCAGGTAGCCGGCGCTGGGGTCGAGCTGGCGCTCCATCAGCGTCGGCATGAGGTGCAGCACGGTGACTTCCATGCCGCGCGCCCTGAGGCCCGCCGCCGCCTCCAGGCCCAGGAGGCCGCCGCCGATGACCACGGCGCTGCCGCCCTTGGCCGCCGCGGTCAGCATCTTCTCCACGTCGCCCTGATCGCGGTAGGTCAGCACCTCCGGCAGCTCGGCGCCGGGCACCGGGATGACGAAGGGGCTGGAGCCGGTGGCGATCAGCAGCTTGTCGTAATCCAGCTCGAAGCCGTCCTCGCAGGTCAGCTTTTTGGCCGTCCGGTCGATGGCGGTGACCATCCTGCCCTTCAGCAGGGTAACGCCGTGGGTTGTGTACCAGGCATCGTCGTGGATGATGATCTCGTCATATTCCTTCTCGCCGGAGAGCACCGGCGAGAGCATGATGCGGTCGTAGTTCACCCGCGGCTCGGCGCCGAAGATGGTGATGTCGTAGAGGCCCGGAGACTTGGTCACCAGTTCCTCGACCATCCGGCCGGCCGCCATGCCGTTGCCGATGACGACAAGACGTTCAGGGCCGGACCGCCCAGAACCGTGGTACTGGTGCGTCGCGCTCATCAGGCCGCCTCCTCTTCTTCGTTTTCGACGGTTTTCCCGCTCGCTGTCTTTTGGGGCGCCGGGTCGGCGCCGCCCTCGTAGGCTTCCAGGAACTCGAGCAGCTCCTCCCGGTAGGCGTAGTAGTCGGGATGCTCCAGCAGGGTCTTGCGGCTGCGCGGGCGCGGAATGTCCACGTTCATGATGTTGCCGATGGTCGCGCGCGGGCCGTTGGTCATCATCACCACCCGGTCGCCCAGCAGGATCGCCTCGTCGACGTCGTGGGTGACGCAGACCGCGGTCACCTCGGTACGCTGCCAGACCTCCATCAGGACCTCCTGCAGCTCCCAGCGGGTCAGGCTGTCGAGCATGCCGAAGGGCTCGTCGAGCAGCAGCAGCTTGGGCGAGAGGGCGAAGGCGCGAGCGATGCCGACGCGCTGTTTCATGCCGTTGGAGAGCTCGCTGGCCGCCTTGTCCATGGCGTCGCCCAGGCCGACGCGGGCCAGGTAGTACTCGATGATGTCGCGGCGCTCGACCTCGCTGGCGTGGGGATAGACGCGGTCGACGCCCAGGGCCACGTTCTCGCGCGCGGTCAGCCAGGGCATCAGCGAGGGAGCCTGGAAGACCACCGCGCGGTCGGGCCCGGCATCGTCGACCTCCTTGCCGTCCAGCACGATGCCGCCGCCGGAGATCGGCGTCAGCCCGGCGGTCATGGAGAGCACCGTCGACTTGCCGCAGCCGGAGTGGCCGATCAGCGAGACGAACTCGCCCTGGCGCAGCTTAAGGTCGAAGGACTCGACGACGGTCAGCGGCCCCTTGGGCGTGGGATAGACCTTCTCGAGCCGGAAGAACTCGACGTAGTTGCGTTCGATGGGCGACTTCGCCGCCTCGCGGTAGGCCGGCGGCGGCGGGTCGCTCTGGGTGATCGGCGCCACCTTGGGCAGTTCGACCACCACCTCGGCCTCGGACCCGCGCTCCATGCCGACGCCCATGAGGTACTGGGTCACCTCGCCGCGCAGCTTCTTAAAGGCCGGGTCGTGGTTCATGGCGCCGCGGTCGCGCGGCCGCGGCAGGTCCACCTTGAAGGCCGGCCCGAAGGTGGCGTCCGGTCCCGGCTTCAGCGGGATGATGCGGTCGGCCAGCAGCAGGGCCTCGTCGACGTCGTTGGTGATGAGGATCACCGTTTTGCGGTCGTCCTCCCAGATGCGCTCGATCTCGTCCTGCAGCTTGGCGCGGGTGAGCGCATCGAGGGCCGAGAGCGGCTCGTCGAGCAGCAGGATCTCCGGGCTCATGGCCAGCGCCCGGGCCACCGCCACGCGTTGGCGCATGCCGCCGGAGAGCTCCGCCGGGCGCCGATCGATGGCGTGGGTCAGGCCCACCATGTCGATATAGTGGCGCACCTTGGCGTCGCGATCCTTCTTGGACAGGCCCTTGAAGGCCGATCCCACCGCCAGCGCCACGTTGCCGTAGACCGTCAGCCAGGGCATGAGCGAGTAGCTCTGGAAGACGACGCCGCGGTCCGGGCCGGGACCGGCCACCGGCACGCCCTTCAGCAGCACCTCGCCGCTGTCCGGTGTGATGAGCCCCGCCATGGCGGAGATCAGCGTGGTCTTGCCGGAGCCGGAAAAGCCGACGATGGCGACGAACTCGCCCTCCTCCACCGCCAGGTTGATGTCGTTCAGCACCGAGGTCCTGGCGGCGCCGTCGCCGTAGGCCTTGGAGACGTTCTTCAGTTCAAGGAATGCCATGATCCGCGTCTCCTCACCGGTTGGCCGAGTAGGTGAACATGGTCTGCAGGGCGTACATCATGCGGTCCAGCAGCACACCGATGAGGCCGATGGTCAGCACCGCCACCATGATCTTGGCCAGCGAGGAGGAGGATCCGTTCTGGAATTCGTCCCAGACGAACTTCCCGAGCCCCGGGTTCTGCGCCAGCATCTCGGCGGCGATCAGCACCATCCAGCCGACGCCCAGCGACAGGCGCAGGCCGGTGAAGATCAGCGGCAGGGCCGAGGGCAGCACCAGCTTCACCACCTTGCTGGGCCAGGACAGCTTCAGCACCCGGCCGACGTTCATCAGGTCCTTGTCGATGGAGGAGACTCCGTGGGCGGTGTTGATGAGGGTCGGCCACAAGGAGCAGAGCGTTACCGTCACCGCGGAGACGATGAAGGACTTGGCGAAGAGGCCATCGCTGCTGGACATCAGCGCCGAGACCACCATGGTCACCAGCGGCAGCCAGGCCAGCGGCGAGACCGGCTTGAAGATCTGGATCAGCGGATTGAGCGCCGAGCTCACGCTGGGCGAGAGGCCGCAGAGAATGCCCAGCGGCACCGCCACCAGGGTGGCGATGAGAAAGCCCATGGCCACGGTCTGCAGCGAGGTGATGATCTGGTCCAGGTAGGTCGGATGGCCGGTATAGGTGCGGTGCTTCACCTGGTCGGCCTTGCCGGCGGCGATCAGCTTTTCGTTGCGCAGGTCCTGGCGCTCGTAGAAGGCGGCCTCCTTCTCGCGCTCGCGCAGATGATCGTCGTAGAGGTTCTCCACCTGCTCCCAGACCTGGACCGGGCCGGGGATGGCGCCGAGGGAAGTGTCCACCATGGGCGCCGTCTGCGCCCAGAGCGCCAGGAAGAGGCCGATGCCCAGCAGCGGCAGCACCAGGGTGCGCCAGACTTCCTTCAGGTTATGGCGCGCCGGCTCGCCGGCGGCGATCTTCAGCAGCGGGGTCAGCCAGCCCAGCGCCACCAGGTTCAGGTAGATGTCCGCTTTGGTGATGAGCGCGAAAAGTCTGGCGCGCCGCTCGGCGGCGGTCTCCTTTTCCGTGATCCCTGCGGCGCTGTCGATGTCGGTGGCCGTCATGTTTCGATCTCTCTTGGAAAAAAGTCCCGGGGAAGGAAGTCCCCGGGGGCCAGGCCCCCGGGGCAGGGAAGGTCGCGGGAAGAGGGGTTCATCCGCCCACAACGACGTTCTGCTCGACTTTCTGGCCGCCCTTCAGGCCGATCGGAAACTGATCCAGATAGGCGTTGGGCTTGCGGCCGTCGAAGGTGATGCTGTCGATGAATTCGCTCTGCGGGTCGCGGAAGCCGTCGCTGTCCCACGGAAAGTCCGCCTCTGCGACATGGCCGTCTTCCACCAGCAGGCGCGCGGCCTTCAGGTAGATGTCCGGACGGTAGACCTGCTTGGCGACGTCGATGTACCAGCCGTCGGCCTTCTGCTCGGCGATCTGCCCCCAGCGGCGCATCTGGGTCAGGTACCAGACGGCGTCCGAGTAGTAGGGGTAGGTCGCGAAGTAGCGGTAGAAGACGTTGAAGTCCGGCACGTCACGCTTGTCGCCCTTCTCGTACTCGAAGGTGCCGGTCATGGAGTTGGCGATGACCTCTGCGTCAGCGCCGACGTATTCGGAGCGCGCGAGAATCTCCACCGCCTCCATGCGGTTGGCGTTGTCGTTCTCGTCCAGCCACTTGGCGGCGCGAATCAGCGCCTTGGTGAGGGCCAGAGTGGTGTTGGGATACTTCTCCGAGAACTCCTTGGTGATGCCGAAGACCTTTTCCGGATTGTCCTTCCAGATCTCGTAGTCGGTGATCACCGGCACGCCGATACCCTTGAAGACCGCCTGCTGGTTCCAGGGCTCGCCGACGCAGTAGCCGCTGATGGTGCCGGCCTCCAAAGTGGCGGGCATCTGCGGCGGCGGCGTCACCGACAGCAGGGCCTCGGCCTGGATCTGCCCGGTGATGTTGTCGGGCGAATAGAAGCCAGGGTGGATGCCGCCGGCCGCCAGCCAGTAGCGCAGTTCGTAGTTATGGGTGGAGACCGGAAAGACCATGCCCATGTTGAAGGGCTTGCCCTCGGCCCGGAACTGCTCGATCACCGGCTTCAGGTAGTCGGCCTTGATCGGGTGGACCGGCTTGCCGTTTTCCATAGGGATATGTTTTTTCATCATCTCCCAGACCTCGTTCGACACGGTGATGCCGTTGCCGTTCAGGTCCATGGAGAAGGGTGTGATGATGTGGGCCTTGGTGCCGAAGCCGATGGTCGCGGCCAGCGGCTGTCCGGCCAGCATGTGGGCGCCGTCCAGTTCCCCGGTGATGACGCCGTCCAGCAGCACCTTCCAGTTGGCCTGGGGCTCCAGGGTGACGAAGAGGCCTTCGTCCTCGAAGTAGCCCTTCTCGTAGGCGATGGCCAAGGGCGCCATGTCGGTCAGCTTGATGAAGCCGAACTTCAGCTCGTCCTTCTCGACGTCCAGCATCTCGGCCTGGGCCGGCGCCACGGCGGCGGCCACAGCAGCCACGGCGGCCACCCCGACCCCGAGAACAATTCCGCGCAATGTGGAAACGATGTGCATTGATGATCCCCTGTTCTCTTCTGTCTGCGGCGCCCCAAGGCCCTTGGCTCCGTCTTGCCGCCGGGGCCCGCGGGCCTGTGTGAGGCCAAAAAAAAGCCGCCCGACCAATCGCGCCCCGGGTTCGGGTCGCTTGGTCGAGCGGCTGTGCTCGGATGCTCCTGCGGCGGAGCTAAGGCTGTAAATCAGCTATGTGACGGGACCGGCCGCCATTGGCCTGTCCCCGAATGTTGCAGTGCACCCTAAAGCAGCGCGAAAGAGGCTGTCAACGAGAAATGTCTAAAATTTATGCACACCTTATGTGTGCCTATGATTTAGGCAACTCCTCAGACCAGGGAGCGCCGCCGGGTCGAAATGGGCGAGATTCCTCCCGTTTCTGCCAGTTTTCAGCAGCCTGTCACCCCGGACAAGCGAGCGCGATCCGGGGCCTACGTAGATTCGGTCTCCCAGCGTTGCATGAAATCTCGGACCCGGGCCATTGCAGAGCAGTACATCGGCTAGAAGCCGATGATCGAACGGCGAGGGGCTAAGGCGTCTCACATGAATGCAGTTCCGAGACCTGCAGTCTCACGGCAGCAGACCAGCGAGCCCCAGTGAAACCGTCCTCCATTGTCCGGTAGGTACCAGGTAACCGACCTGCCAGCGAGACCATGAAAACCGCCGCTGTGTGCCAAGAGGCGTCGTTAGACAAGCGCCCGCTATGTGCACTACGCTTCCGACACCAAGGAAATTCTCGCGCAAACCATGTCGAAGGACACAATCCGCTACGCCAAGAGCGACGGCCTAAACATTGCCTATCAAGTCACCGGTCGTGGACCGCGTGAAATGGTGCTGATTTCTGGCTGGGTCTCACATCTTCAAATGGACTGGGCCCACCCGGATCATGCCCGATTTCTGGATCGACTGGGCTCTTTTTCTCGGCTCATCCGGTTTGACAAGAGAGGCACCGGATTATCAGACCGGCCGGGTGAGCTACCGGACCTTGAAACACGCATGGACGACGTGCGCGCAGTGATGGACGCCACACACGTCCGGCGAGCAACAATCTTCGGGTATTCGGAAGGCGGGCCGATGGCAATCCTCTTCGCCGCGACATTTCCGGAGCGTGTCGAGGCGCTGGTCATCTACGGGTCCTATGCGCGTCGCATGGCCGCCCAGGACTATCCGTGGGGCTACACCTCGGAGGAGCGCACTCGCTATGCGGATCAAGTGGAGAGCGAGTGGGGTTGGGAAAACGACATGTACCTCATGTGTCCAAGCGCAGATGCGGCGATGGCAGAGTGGTGGGGAGCGCGTGCGCGGGCATCAGCCAGTCCTGGATCCGCACGTGCCTTGATCGAAATGAATTCACTCGTGGACGTTCGTGAGATCCTGCCGACGATCCAGGTTCCCACTCTGGTCATGCACCGCAGTGGGGATAAAGATTCCCGAGTTGAGGAGGGTCGCTTCATCGCAGACCATATTGCTGGATCGACCTTTGTCGAGCTGGAAGGCGAGGATCACTTTGTGGCCATTAACCCGGACCAGATCGTGGATCAAGTGGAACTGTTCGTTACCGGCGAGCGAGCTACTCAGTCTACCAATCGCAAGCTGGGGACAATTCTGTTCATTGACATCGTTGATTCGACCGGCAGGGCTATCGCCGCCGGTGACGAGCAATGGGCTTCAATACTTGGCACGTTCGAGGAAACGGTGCGGAAGGTTCTAGACAGGCATCGTGGGCGCTTCGTCAACACCACCGGTGATGGTGCCATTGCGGTTTTTGACGGTCCTGCCCGTGCAATTCGGTGCGGATGTGACATACGCGACGCGAGTCACGAGCTTGGTCTTGCGGTACGCTGCGGTGTTCATACCGCCGAAGTCGAGGAGCGCGGCAGCGACATTGCGGGAATCGGTGTTCACGTGGCAGCCCGCATCGCTCAGGTGGCAAGTGAGGACGAAGTCTGGACGTCGCAAACTGTAAAGGATCTGGTATCTGGATCCGGCATCCGATTTCTTGACCGGGGTGACCACGTGCTAAAGGGTCTTAGTGCACCCATGGCCTTATCGTCCGCCGTAGGATGAAAGACGCCTGGTATTCTCTCGGTCACCTGGTTGTTCCCGCTCATCCACGCGAGAACCGGCGCCTGTGCCACCCCCGAAATACAGACACGACGAAGTTGCAGATCATGGATTTCTTAAAGTCGACCTGAAGCAGCAAGCTTTGGGCTTGAAAATGTCGCCCTTGGGTCAGAAGCCGCTGTTGTGTTGTCAAAGAAATCATTTCAGCTGGGCAGTAAGCAGCAGGCATCCAGCCGCCATCACAGGCCAACCATCGCAAGCTGCCTCTGATCAAACCGCCTTATGCGAGAGGCCACAAAGGCAAAAGGTCCCGGCAAAAAGCTGGCGGGGACGACGGGCTTGGAGTGGCGAGGGGGAACAAACTGGCGCAGGCCATCTCTTCGTCACGTCGCCAGGCGCCCGCGGCCGGTCGGCGCGGCACCGGCGAGGTAGTCCTCCAGGTCGTTGGGATCGAACACAGTTCCATCAAAGAAGGCGTCCGGCCCGAGGAACATCTTGCCGCCGCTGGAGGCCACCGGTGTTTCCACCGCCAGCGCCCCTTCGACCTTCTCGCTGGCCCCCGGCAGGTCGACTCCGGCGGGGCCCAGGGCCTCTCGGTAGAGGTCGGGGCGGAAGGCTGCGCGCACCGCCGCCAGGCGCGCCGGGCTGTGCTCCACCTGGCCGGCGCGCACCATCTGGGCGTAGATCCACAAGGCGTAGGACCGCCAGGGAAAGGTCGCGGCCTTGCGCTGCAGGACCAGGAAATCCTCGAAGAGCCCCTGGCGGCCGTCGGGCGCGAGGGTGAGGTGGCCGTTCAGGGAACGCTCGATGATTTCCGCCGGCAGGTCCAGGTAGGGCTCGCGCGCCAGGATCTCCGAGAGGGTCACATGGTTCTCCGCCCGATCCGCCCAGAGCGCCGCCTTGTGGAGGGCGCGCAGCAGGGCGAAGAGCGTCTCCTGGTTCGATTCGGCCCACTCCTGGCGCAGGCCCAGGACCTTCTCCGCCCCGAACTGCCAGACCCGGGCGGTGGGCAGCACGATCTCCGCCAGTTCGGCGTCAACGGCGACGCTGTTCCAGGGCTCGCCGACGCAGAAGCCGTCCAGCTTGCCGGCGCGCAGGGCGTCGACCATGAGCGGCGGCGGCACCACGACGATCTCCACCTCGCGGCCGGTCTGCAGGCCCGCGTGGGCCAGGCAGTGACGCAGCTCGTAGGCGTGGCAGGAAAAGGGAAAGGGCACGCCAAAGGTCAGCGGCGCGCCGCGCTTGCGGTGCAGCTCGCGCAGCCCCGCCGCCATCACCTCCAGCGCCTGCAGGGCGGCACTGCCGCTCTTGGGCCCGTTCTCCGGCGCGCGCAGGGCCCCCATGATTCCGGCCAGCTCGCGCGAGACCGAGATGGCGTTGCCGTTCACGTTCAGCACAAAAGGGGCGACGGCCTCGTGCGCCACCGAGCCGAGGCCGAGGCGCATGGCGATGGGCATGGGCGCCAGCATGTGGGCGCCCTCGAAGAGGCCGAAGGCCACCTTGTCGCGCACGTTCGACCAGGAGGTTTCGCGGCAGAGCTCCAGCTCCACGCCCTCGGCCGCGGCGAAATCCAGCTCGCGGGCGGCCACCAGCACCGCGGCGTCGACCAGCGGAATGAAGCCGATACGCACGTGATGCCGGCTCAAGACAGCAGCTCCGCGGCGGTGACGATGCTCTGGGCGATCTCCGAGAGCTTCTTGCTCTGGCTCATCGCCGTCTTGCGCATCAGGGCGTAGGCCTCCTCCTCGCTGAGCCCCTTGGCCTTCATGAGGATTCCCTTGGCGCGGTCGATGACCTTGCGCTCGGCCAGCGCCGCCTTGGTGGCCTGCAGTTCCGACTGCAGGCGCGAGAAGGTGTTGAAGCGGGTGATGGCCGTGGCGAGGATGTTCTTGATGCGCTCCTTCTTCATGCCGTCGACCACGTAGGCGCCGACCCCTGCCTCGACCGCCGCCTCGATCATCGACATGTCGCTGTCGTCGACGAACATGGCGATGGGGCGGCTGACCAGGCGCGAGACCTCGAACATCTGCTCCAGGACGTCGCGGTTGGGATTTTCCAGGTCGATGAGGATGACGTCGGGCGCGAGCTCGCTCAGCCGCTCGAGCAGCCCGGACATCTCGGAAATGTGGTGGATGTCACGGTAGCCGGCGTCGCGCAGGCCCTCCTCAATGACATCCGCGCGGTCCGACTGCGGGTCGACCACGGCGATCTTCATCGTCGATAAACTGTTAGACACCCTGACCCATCCCATGCCGGCTTTGCCTTGCCGGCCTTGTGCTGATGGGCGGCTCCTCCCCGAGATGCCTTTTTGTTTTGCTAATAACAAGCGCAGGAGAGCGGCAAGGTCAAGCGGCAGGACGGTCGGCCCAGCAGACCAGCGCGAAAACGGGAGCAGGCCGCCGCTTGGCGCCCCGGCGTTAACCCTTCGCGCGATGCCCCGATAGGTAGAGCGGCGCGTAGCGCAGCACGAAGAGCCCGAAGGCCGCGGTCCACAGCGCCCCGGAGGCATGCAGCAGGGGCATGTAGGCCTCCAGCGCCAGCGAGGCCACGACCCGCAGCGCCGCGGCCCCGTTGACCAGCAGATAGACCATCGTCGTCCAGCTGTCCGCCGTCAGCGCCCGGCCGCTGTGACCCAGGCTCGCCCGGGTCATCACCGCCAGCGTCATGGCGCCGATGGCCCCGGCGGTCAGTGCGTGCAGCCCGGCGGTCGTCGCCGGCACCTCCGGCACCACGATGCCCAGCGCCAGCAGCATGAGTCCCAGCGGCACCCAGAGGAAACCCAGGTGCAGGCTCCACAGCAGCGGCTCCGGCAGGCTGCGCAGCCCCTGCCAGCGGGCCAGGCGCATGGCGTTGAGGACACCGGCCAGCAGCAGCAGGCCGCCCACCACGGCGTGGTCCGGCAGGGCCACCCAGGCGACCAGCGAGATCGCGGTGACCAGCAGGCAGAGCTTGTCGAAGCTGCCGAAGGGCAGCGGCATCGTTGTCGCGCCGCGCTTGGCCAGCCAGTTGCGGGTGAAGCTGGGCAGGATGCGCCCGCCGATGAGACAGATGAGCATGATCACCGCGGCCACCCCCAGGCGCTGCCCGGCCGACCCTGAACTCAGCAGACCCGCCGCCTCCAGGTGGGTCAGGGCATTGGCGGCGAGCAGCACGGCGAGCGCCAGGGGAAGCGGCAGGTTGCGCCAGTTGCGCCCGGCGACGATCTCGCGCAGCGCCAGGGCCAGCAGCAGTAGGGGAAAAGCCAGGTCGAGCACGGCGGTCGGCAGGGCGCCGAGCAGGCCGGAGACCGCCATGGCGAGGCGGCCCAGCAGCCAGCAGCCGGCCAGCACCATCAGCGCCGTCCCCTGCACCGGCAGGCGCCCCGTCCAGTTGGGCACGGCCGTCAGCAGGAAGCCGGCGATGACCGCGCCGGCGAAGCCGAAGATCATCTCGTGGGCGTGCCAGGCCAGAGGGCCGAAGAGCAGCGGCAACTCGAAGGCGCCCAGGAACTGGCCCAGCCACAGCGGCAGGGCCAGAGCGGCCCACAGACCGGCAGCGAAGAAAAAGGGCCGGAAGCCTTGGCGAAAGAGAGCCGGACCGTTGTAGTCCCGGCGCCGGTCCAGGCCCGACTCACCGCTGCTCATGCGTTTTCCTCTCCGGCACCTTCCTGGCGGCGGCGCAGCAGGTTCGCCGAGAGGCGGACCAGGTCGTCCGGTGAGAGGCGCCGGCGGGCCAGCGGCAGCACCACGGAGTTCTCCAGCGCCAGATGGCGGCGCTCGTTGCGGGCGAAATCGATCATCGCCTCGCGCAGTCCCGGCAGAGCCGAGGGCGGCTGCGCCGCGGCCAGCGCCTTCTCCAGGCCCTCGATCACAATGTCGGCCAGGTGGCGGTCGCCGGCATGCTCGGCGTTCAGCGCCGAGAGCACCCGCTCGATCTCGTCCTCCGGCGGGCAGCGCTCGCGCATCAGCGGGAAGAGGTCCTCCTCCTCGTCGCGCACATGCAGCACCGCATCGTGGCGCAGGAAATCCAGGACCTCGGCCGTCAGCGCCCAGTCCAGGGTCTCGGCCAGCGCCATTTCCTCGATCAGGTTGCACAGCTTGCGCTGGCGAAAGTGCTCGGCAAAGAAGAAGTCGAGGGGGTCGCTGAGCAGTGCCGCCGATGCCGGCTCGATCTGCGGCGGAATTCTTAGCGCGGCACTCATTGCGGCCTCCCTTGCTTTCTTTTCTTGTGGACTATTGGACCAGCGGGCTCTCCGCGGCGTCGAGCACGATGCCTTCGATCTGCGCCTGCCCGGCAAGGACCCGGATGTACTGGGCGACGGCACGCCGCCAGGACGTCTCCTGCAACTGATCGGCAATGGTTTCCGCCACCGCCTCGAAAGGCAGCTCCCGGCCTTCGATGCGGCGGTCGAGGCGCAGGACGTGCACGCCGTAGCGCGATTGCACCGGCACCGGGCAGAGCTGTCCTTCTTCCAGGTTCTCCAGGAAGGTCTCGAATTCCGGCACCGTCTCGCCGCGCGCCACCTGGCCCAAACGTCCCTCGTTCTGCGCCGAAGTGCAGGCGGAGAACTCGGCAGCCAGCTTGGCGAAGCGCTGGGGCTTCTCCTGCAGAGCGGCGATCAGACGCTCGGCCTCGGCCACCGCCTTGGCATAGGCCGCCGCCTCCTCCGGCGCGGCGGAGAGCAGGATGTGCGCCGCCTCGAAGAGATCCGGACTGCGAAAGCGCGCCCGGTTGTTGTCGAAATAGCGCCGGCAGGTTTCCGGGTCCGCTTCCGGGATCGTCACCTCGGCCGCGAGGAGGCAGCGGATCAGCGCGTCCTCTTCGGCCTCTCGCCGTCCCTGGCCGTCGCTCTGCGGTTCGGCCTCGATGCCCCGGCGGCGCGCTTCCTGCAGCAGCAGTTCGCGGATCGCCAGCGCCGTGGCGGCGGCGGTCAGCGCCTCCTCCGGCGTGTCGGCGGGGTGGTGCTGGGCCTCGGCCAGCACCGCCGCCGGTTCGATGGTCGTCTCGTTGATACGGATCTCCTGCATCGCCCTACTCCGCGGCTGCCCGCTTGGAGCGCACGATCTGATAGCCCGGGCGCCAGAAGTAGCGCAGCGGCACGCTCAGCATGTGCACCAGGCGCGTGAAGGGGAAGACCAGGAAGATGGTCAGGCCCAGGAAGAGGTGCGCCTTGAAGATCGGATGCGCCCCGGCGATGTAGCTCGACGCGGCGAAGTCGAAGGTGAAGATTCCCTGCGCCCAGGACATGAAGGTGACCATCTCGTTGCCGTCCAGGTGCCCCAGCGACAGCGGGATGGTCGCCAGACCCAGGGCGAGTTGCAGCCACAGCAGCACGATGATGGCGTTGTCGCCGAAGCTGGAGGTAGCGCGGATGCGCGGGTCGAAGAGGCGCCGGTGCGCCAGCATGGTGGCGCCGATGATCGCGAAGCCGCCGGCCACGCCGCCGACCACGATGGCCATGATCTGCTTGAAGCCGTGGCTGATGCCCACCAGGTCGAACAGCTGGATCGGCGTCAGCAGGCCGACCAGATGGCCGAAGAAAACGATGAGCACGCCGACGTGGAAGAGCACCGAGCCCATGACGAGCTGGCGCCGGCGCAGCAGCTGGCTCGACCCCGAGCGCCAGGTGTAGGGCTCGCGGTCGTAGCGGATGATCGAGCCCAGCGCCAGCACGGCCAGCGCGATGTAGGGGTAGATTCCGAAGATCAGCGTGTTGAGGAAGGAAGCCATGACGCGTGCTCCTCACAAAGGCTTGGTATCGGCGGGACGATCCATCCGCGCCAGTGTGTCGCGCACCGCCGGGCAGCCGCCGCCCGGCGAAACGCCGCCGGCGCCCGGGGCCCCGGGGCCAAAGGTGACCGGCTGGTCCTCCCAGGCGCGGTCGAGAGCCTCCAGGTCCTCGGGGTCGTCGTCCGGCGCGGCGAGCAGTTCATCCAGCACCGCCTGCGACGGCTTTCCCCGGGAGATGCCCTCCAGCGCGAGCAGCACCCAGGCGTAGTCGCTCTTGCGCTTGCGCAGACGCTCGGCCAAGGCGGCGACGACATCGAGCGGCTGCTCCAGCAGTTCCAGCGCCTCCGGCAGCGGCCGGGTGGCGAGGAATTCCAGAAACAGAGGCAGGAAGTCCGGCAGTTCCCTGGCACTCAGCACCAGACCGTGGCGCTCGTAGTGTTCGGCCAGGTCGACCATGGCTTGGCCGCGGTCGCGGCTCTCCCCGTGGATGTGCTCGAAGAGGTGCAGCGACAGCGAACGCGAGCGGTCAAACAGCAGGACGTAGCGTTCCTGCAGGTCGTAGAGATCCCCCTCGGCGATCTCGTCCAGCAGGCGGGTCAGCCCTTCCAGGCAGTTGGCCGGGACCAGCTTCTCGCTGGCGAGGATCTGTTTCATCTCGCCGGCCGCTTCCTGCAACTCCGCCTCGGGATAGGTCAGCAGCAGGGAAAGCACCTTGAAAGTCTTGGCCATCAGAACACCTCCGTCGGGGTTTGCACCTTCTTCTTGCGCGGGCCGCCGAAGAGGTTGGTTTCACTGGCCCCGCCCGAGCAGCCGTTGCCGAAGCTGAAGCCGCAGGAGCCGCGCAGGTCGTAGGCGTCCTCACCCAGCTCGCGGTGGGAGGTCGGGATGACGAAGCGATCCTCGTAGTTGGCGATGGCCATGACGTGGTACATCTCCTCGATGCGCTCCACGCTGAGGCCCACCCGCTCGGCCAGCGAGGCGTCGATGACGCCGTCGACGGTCTTGGAGCGCATGTAGGCGCGCATGCCCAGCATACGCTGCAGGGCTTCGGCCACCGGCGCCTCGTTGCCGCCGGTCAGCAGGTTGGCCAGATAGCGCAGGGGGATGCGCAGCGCCGAGACGTCCGGCAGGCCGTCGTCCCAGGCGATCTTGCCGGCCTCCGCCGCCGACTGGATCGGCGAGAGCGGCGGCACATACCAGACCATTGGCAGGGTGCGGTACTCCGGGTGCAGCGGGAAGGCGACCTTCCAGTCCATCGCCATCTTCCACACCGGCGACTTGCGCGCCGACTCCAACCAGGCCTCCGGCACGCCGTCGGCGCGGGCCTGCTCGATCACCTTGGGATCGTTGGGGTCGAGGAAGATGTCGAGCTGCGCCTGGTAGAGGTCGCCCTCGTCCTGGGTCGCCGCGGCCTCGCCGATGCGGTCGGCATCGTAGAGCAGGACGCCCAGATAGCGGATACGCCCGACGCAGGTCTCCGAGCAGACCGTCGGCTGCCCCGCCTCGATGCGCGGATAGCAGAAGATGCACTTCTCCGACTTGCCCGTCGACCAGTTGTAGTAGATCTTCTTGTAGGGACAGCCGGAGACGCACATGCGCCAGCCGCGGCACTTCTCCTGGTCGATCAGGACGATGCCGTCCTCCTCGCGCTTGTAGATTGCGCCGGAAGGACAGGCCGCGACGCAGGCAGGATTGAGGCAGTGCTCGCAGAGGCGCGGCAGGTACATCATGAAGGTGTTCTCGAAGACGCCGTAGATCTCCTTCTCGACGCCCTCGAAGTTCACGTCCTTGGAGCGCTTCTCGAACTCGCCGCCCAGGATCTCCTCCCAGTTCGGACCCCATTCGATCTTCTCCATGCGCTCGCCGCTGATCAGCGAGCGCGGCCTGGCCGTCGGCGAGGCCTCCAATTCCGGCGCCTTCTGCAGGTGCTCGTAGTCGAAGGTGAAAGGCTCGTAGTAGTCGTCGATCTCCGGCAGGTCGGGGTTGGCGAAGATCTTCGCCAGCACCCGCCACTTGGGGCCCATCTTGGGCCGCAGGCGGCCGTTGCCGGTACGCTCCCAGCCGCCGTTCCAACGCTTCTGGTTCTCCCACTCCTTGGGATAGCCGATCCCGGGCTTGGTCTCGACGTTGTTGAACCAGGCGTATTCCATGCCTTCACGGTTGGTCCAAACGTTCTTGCAGGTGACCGAGCAGGTGTGGCACCCGATGCACTTGTCGAGGTTCAGCACCATGCCGATTTGTGCGCGGATTTTCATTCTGCTGCCTCCCCACTGAAGGAATCCTGGCCGTCTTGGGCGGGCCGTTCGAGCCAGTCGACCTTGTCCATCTTGCGGACGATGACGAACTCGTCGCGGTTGGAGCCCACCGTGCCGTAGTAGTTGAAGCCGTAGGACTGCTGGGCATAACCGCCGATCATGTGAGTCGGCTTCAACACCGCGCGGGTCACCGAATTGTGGATGCCGCCGCGCTGGCCCGTCATCTCCGAGCCCGGCGTGTTCACGATCTTCTCCTGCGCGTGGTACATGAAGATCGTGCCCTCGTGCATGCGCTGGGAAACCACGGCTCGGGCGGTCAGGGCCCCGTTGGTGTTGTAGGCCTCGACCCAGTCGTTGTCCTTGATGCCCGCCTTCCTGGCGTCCGTCTCGCTGATCCACACCACGGGACCGCCGCGGTTGAGGGTCAGCATCAGCAGGTTGTCGGTATAGGTGGAGTGGATGCCCCACTTCTGGTGCGGCGTGATGAAGTTCAGCACCACCTGCGGATTGCCGTTGTCCTTCGACTTGATGACAGGGTTCACGGTCTTGGTGTCGATCGGCGGACGGTAGACACAGAAGCCCTCGCCGAAGGCCCGCATCCAGAGGTGATCCTGGTAGAGCTGCTGGCGGCCGGTCAGCGTGCGCCAGGGGATCAGCTCGTGGACGTTGGTGTAGCCGGCGTTATAGCAAACCTTCTCCGACTCGATGCCCGACCAGGTCGGCGAGGAGATGATCTTGCGCGGCTGGGCGACCACGTCGCGGAAGCGGATCTTCTCGTCCTCCTTGGGCACCGCCAGGTGCGTGTGGTCACGCCCCGTGGCCTTGCCGAGCGCCTCCCAGGCCTTGACCGCGACTTCGCCGTTGGTCTCCGGCGCCAGCATGAGGATGACCTCGGTGGCGTCGATATCGGTTTCGATGCGCGGCATGCCCTTGGTGGGGCCTTCCTCGACCACCACGCCGTTCAGCTTGGCGAGGCCATCGACCTCGTGCTCGGTGTTCCAGGAGATGCCCTTGCCGCCGTTGCCCAGCTTGTTCATCAGCGGGCCCAGCGCGGTGAAGCGCTTGTAGAGGTTCGGGTAGTCGCGCTCGACCACGGCGATCTGCGGCATGGTCCTGCCGGGGATCGGGTCGATCTCGCCCTTCTTCCAGTCCTTCACGTCCATCGCCTGAGCGATCTCCGCCGGCGTGTCGTGCAGGATCGGCACCGTGACCACGTCCTTCTCCACGCCCAGCACCTCGGGCGCCACCTCGGAGAATTTCTTGGCGATGCCCTTGTAGATGTCCCAGTCGCTGCGGCACTCCCAGGCCGGGTCGGCCGCGGAAGTCAGCGGATGGATGAAGGGATGCATGTCGGAGGTGTTGAGGTCGTTCTTCTCATACCAGGTCGCCGTCGGCAGCACGATGTCCGAGTAGACGCAGGTGGTCGACATGCGGAAGTCCAGGGTAACCAGCAGGTCGAGCTTGCCTTGCGGCGCCTCGTCGTGCCACACGGCCTCCTGCGGCTTCTGAGCCCCGTTCTCACTGGCATCCTCGCCCAGGTCCTTGCCGAGGACGCCGTGCGAAGTGCCGAGCAGGTGTTTCAGGAAGTACTCGTGGCCCTTGCCCGAAGAACCCAGCAGGTTGGAGCGCCAGACGAACATGTTGCGCGGCCAGTTGGCCGGATTGTCCGGATCCTCGCAGGACATCTTGAGCTCGCCGGACTTCAGCTGCTCGACCACGTAGTCCTTAGGGTCCTTGCCGGCCGCCGCGGCCGCCTTGGCGACCTCCAGCGGGTTGGTCTGGAGCTGCGGTGCCGAGGGCAGCCAGCCCATGCGCTCGGCGCGGATGTTGTAGTCGATCAGCGCGCCGTCCCAGGGGCCTTCCGGCGCCGTCGGCGAGAGGATCTCCTCCACGCCCAGGCTCTCGTAGCGCCATTGGTCGGTGTGGGCGTAGAAGAAGGAGGTGGAGTTCATGTGCCGCGGCGGGCGGGCCCAGTCGAGGCCGAAGGCCAGCGGCAGCCAGCCGGTCTGCGGACGCAGCTTCTCCTGGCCGACGTAGTGTGACCAGCCGCCGCCCGACTGTCCGACGCAGCCGCACATGACCAGGAGATTGATGATCCCCCGGTAGTTCATGTCCATGTGGTACCAGTGGTTCAGGCCGGCGCCGAGGATGACCATGGAACGGCCGTTGGTCTTCTCGGCGTTGCCGGCGAACTCCCGCGCCACGGTGACGATGTGGTCGGCCGGCACGCCGGTGATCGCCTCCGCCCAGGCCGGCGTGTAAGGCACGTTCTCGTCGAAGCTCTTGGCCACGTGCTGGCCGCCGAGCCCGCGGTCGAGGCCGTAGTTGGCGACGAAGAGGTCGAAGACGGTGGCGACCAGCGCCTCGCCCTCGGTGGTCTTCAACGCCTTCACCGGCACCCGGCGCAGCAGCACGTCGGGATGGTCGGTGCCCTTGAAGTGGTCGTGCTCGCGGTTGCCGAAGTAGGGGAAGCCGACATCGACCACGTCGTCGTGGTCCTTGTCCAGGATCTGGCTGAGCCGCAGCTTCACGTCGCGCCCCTCGGCGTCCTTCTCCTCCAGGTTCCACTTGCCCTGCTCGCCCCAGCGGAAGCCGACGGAGCCCTGCGGCGCGACGATGCCGTCACTCGTCTCATCGATGGCCAGGGTCTTCCAGTCTGGATTGTTCTCCTGGCCCAGCTTGCCGTCCAGGTCGGAGGCGCGCAGCAGGCGCTCCGGCACGTAGTGGCCGTCCTTCTTGGTGAGGCGGACCAGCATCGGCATGTCGGTATAGCGCCGGGCGTAGACTTCGAAGTAGTCGGCCTGGCGGTCCAGGTGGAACTCGCGCAGGATGACGTGGCCCATGGCCATGGCCAGCGCCGCGTCGGTGCCCTGCTTGGGGTGCAGCCAGAGATCGGCGAACTTGGAGGCTTCGGAGTAGTCCGGGCTGACCACCACAGACTTGGTGCCCTTGTAGCGCACCTCGGTATAGAAGTGGGCGTCCGGCGTGCGGGTCTGCGGCACGTTGGAGCCCCAGATCATCAGGAAGCCGGCGTTGTACCAGTCGGCACTCTCCGGCACGTCGGTCTGCTCGCCCCAGGTCTGCGGCGAGGCCGGCGGCAGGTCGCAGTACCAGTCGTAGAACGACATGCAGACGCCGCCCAAGAGGGAGAGGTAGCGCGAACCCGCGGCGTAGGAGACCATGGACATGGCCGGGATCGGCGAAAAGCCGATGACCCGGTCGGGTCCGTAGGTCTTCGCCGTGTAGGCATTGGCCGCGGCGATGATCTCGTTGACCTCCTCCCACTTGGCGCGCACGAAACCGCCGAGGCCGCGCTTCTTCGTATAGGCCGCGCGCTTCTTCGGATCCTCGACGATGGAGGCCCAGGCGGCCACCGGCGTACGAACCGCCCGCGCCTCGCGCCACAGCTTCAGCAGGCGCCCGCGCACCAGGGGGTACTTCACCCGATTGCCGGAGTAGAGATACCAGCTGTAGCTGGCCCCGCGGCTGCAGCCGCGCGGCTCGTGATTCGGCAGGTCGGGCCGCGTGCGCGGGTAGTCCGTCTGCTGGGTCTCCCAGGTGACGATGCCACCCTTCACGTAGATCTTCCACGAGCAGGAGCCGGTGCAGTTGGCCCCGTGGGTGGAGCGCACGATCTTGTCGTGCTGCCAGCGCTTGCGGTAGCTCTCCTCCCAGCTGCGGTCCTCGCCGGTGGTCACGCCGTGACCGTCGGCGAACTCGCCTTGCGACTTCGAGGAAAAGAAGTTCAGGCGGTCGAGCAGTTGGCTCATCGTATTCCTCCGGTTACTCGGCGGCTGCGTGGGCGGCGGTATCCGTGGCACGACGACGTTCGATGTCGTGCAGCAGGCCGCCCCCGCGCGTGTAGAACCACCACGTCAGAAATGCGCAGGTCGCATAGAAGATCGCAAAGCCCCAAAGCGCCGCTTCCGGGCCGCCGGTCAAGGCGATCGACGAGCCGTAGGACTTCGGAATGAAGAAGGCGCCGTAGGCTGCGATCGCCGAGGTGAAGCCAATGATCGCCGCCGACTCCTTCTCCGACTGGCGCTGCCGCGCCGCCGTATCCAGGTTCGGCATCAGACGGCCGATCTCCCGGTGCATGATGACGGGGATCATCTGGAACGTCGAAGCGTTGCCCACACCGGTTGCGAAGAACAGCAGCATGAACATCGCGAAGAAGCCCCAGAAAGCATAGGACGCGTCCTTGACGGCCAGGAAGTAGAGCACCCCCATCACCGCCGCGATCATCACGGCGAAGGTCCACAAGGTGACCCGGCCGCCGCCGAACTTGTCGGAGATCCAGCCCGTTGCCGCGCGGCTGAGCGCACCGACCAGCGGCCCGAGGAAGACGAACTGCAGAGAGTCGACTTCCGGGAACTGGGTCTTGGCGAGCAGCGGGAAACCGGCTGAGTAACCGATGAAGGATCCGAAGGTACCGGTGTAGAGCCAGCACATGATCCAGTTGTGCTTGCGCTGGAAGATGATCGACTGCTCCTTGAAGGAGGCCCTCGCCGAGGCGATGTCGTTCATGCCGAACCAGGCCGCCAGCGTCGCGACGATCAGGAAGGGCACCCAGATGAAGCCCGCATTCTGCAGCCACAGTTGGGTGGTCTCACCCGCCACCTGAGGCTCCCCGCCGATCGCGCCGAAGACGCCCGCGGTGATGACCAGAGGCACGGTGAACTGCATCACGCTGACGCCCGCGTTGCCGAGGCCGGCGTTGAGCGCCAAGGCGTTGCCCTTCTGCTTCTTCGGGAAGAAGAAGCTGATATTGGCCATCGAGGAGGCGAAGTTGCCGCCGCCGAAGCCGCAGAGCAGCGCCAGGACCAGGAAGATCAGATAAGGCGTTTCCGGGTCCTGCACCGCATAGCCGATACCGAAAGCCGGGATCAGCAGGGAAGCGGTTGTCATCGTCGTCCAAAGCCGGCCGCCGAAGATCGGCACCATGAAGGAGTAGAAGATGCGCAGGGTGGCGCCGGAGAGACCCGGCAGGGCCGCCAGCCAGAACAACTGGTCGGTGGTGTAGTTGAAGCCGATCGCCGGCAATTTGGCGATCACGACGCTCCAGACCATCCAGACCGAGAAGGCCAGCAGCAGACAGGGGATCGAGATCCAGAGATTGCGGTTGGCAATCTTGCGGCCCTTGGTGGCCCAGAACTCCTCGTCGTCCGGCCGCCAGTCCTCGATCACCGCGCTTGATGGCCGCACATGCTCAGGCTTGTGGATTTCCAGCATTTCCGGCAGTTCGGGCAGCTGAGTACCTTGACCGGCGAGGGCCGCCTGTTCCATGCGGCGGATTGCGACGTGCATCCAGACCAGTGCGACCACGACGATGCCGAAGAGCAGCGCAAAGCAGCTGGTCCAGATTCCGGTCAGGTCGTTCATCACGCCGAAGGCGATCGGCAGCACAAAACCGCCGAGGCCGCCGATCATGCCGACCAGGCCGCCGACGGACCCGACGTTGTCGGGATAGTAGACCGGGATGTGCTTGTAGACCGCCGCCTTGCCCAGCGACATGAAGAAGCCGAGGACGAAGATCGTCACGACGAAGGGGACCAGGCCCATGCTCGTCGAGAAGACGATCGGCCCCTGGATGCCCTGGATGATGTATTGGGTCTCGGGATAGGAGAGCATGAAGGTGCAGATCACCGACACGGCGAAGGTCCAGTACATGACCTTGCGCGCACCGTACTTGTCGGACAGGTGGCCGCCATAGGCCCGAAACAGGCTGGCCGGCACCGCATAGAAGGCGGCAAGCATACCGGCGGTCTTGATATCAAGATCGTAGACGCCGATCAGATAGCGGGGCAGCCACAGCGCGAGGGCGACGAAAGCGCCGAAGACGAAGAAGTAATAAAGGGCGAAGCGCCAGACCTGCAGCCGCTTGAGGGGCTCCAGCTCCATAAACATGCTGCGCGGGCGCTGACCGCTTTTCTTCCGCGCTGCCGTCGCAGGATCGTCACGGGTGAAGAGGAAGAAGAGGACCGCGGTGGCCAGCAACACGGCCGCATAGACCTGGGCGGTCGATTGCCAGCCGAAGGCCACGAGCAGGAAGGGGGCAACGAAGTTGGTGACGGCAGCGCCGACGTTGCCGACGCCGAAAATGCCGAGCGCCGTGCCCTGGCGATCCTTCTCGTACCAGCGCGACACGTAGGCGATGCCGACGGCGAAGGAGCCGCCGGCCAGCCCGACGCCGAGCGCCGCGACCAGGAACATCCCGTAGGTGCTCACCGTCGACAGCAGGTATACGGCGATAGAGGTCAGCGCCATCACAGCCGTGAATACGGTGCGGCCGCCGTACTGGTCGGTCCAGATCCCCAGGAAGATGCGGCTCAAGGAGCCGGTGAGAATCGGCGTGGCCACCAGGATGCCGAACTCCGTTTCGGAAAGCCCGAGATCCTGTTTGATCTTCACGCCGATGATCGAGAAGATCGTCCAAACGGCGAAGCAAACCGAAAAAGAAAAGGTGCTGATGCCCAGCACCTTCGTCTGTTGCCCCGGCGTGACGCCTTGCAGGTCGTGCATGATTCCCTCCTCTGCCGCAGCCCGACAAAACTGGCTGGAAGGCCCCGCCTCCCAGGCGGAGGGATATTCATCAGACCGTGACGAGATTTATTTGATGCAGGTCAATTTTTGTAGAACCATTGCTGAAACAAGCGCTTGGATATCTTTTTTCTATTCTCTTCCGGATTTTTTGTATTACAGAATTATTATGTTTAAATTGAAATCTTGATAATTATCAAGAATTGGCATTACCTTGCCGCAGAGTGGGCCAGGCGAGTCGGAGAGTTTCCTTGAGGTCTATAGATCTACCCTTGGTGCGTGAACTGGACCTCTTCGCCGAAATGGAAGAGGCCAATTTCGACGAGCTGATGCAGGCCGCCTTCCTGCAACGTTTTCCGCCACAGGTGCAGCTCATCACCGAGGGCGACCCCGCCGACTTCCTCTACATCATGGTCGAAGGCGGCGTGGAGCTCTTCGCCGCCAACGGCGGGCGCGAGACCTCCATCGAGATCATGCGGCCGGTGACCACCTTCATCCTGGCCGCCGTGCTGCGCGACGCCCCCTTCCTGATGTCGGGGCGCACGGTGGAGAGCTCCAAAATCCTGATGGTGCCCTCGGAGAACGTGCGCGCGATCTTCGCCCGCGACCAGGTCTTTGCCCGCGCCGTGGTGCGCGAACTGGCGGCCCGCTACCGCGGCGTGGTCAAATCCCTGAAAAGCCACAAGCTGCGCAATGCCGTCGAGCGCCTGGCCAACTACCTGCTGCGCACAGAGACCGAGCAGGGCGGCACCGGCGTCGTCCAGTTGCAGATCGACAAGCGCACCCTGGCCGCCCTCCTGGGCATGACGCCGGAGAACCTGTCCCGCGCCTTCGTCACCCTGAAGCCCTACGGCGTGGAGGTGAGTGGCCGCGAGATTCGCCTGACCAAGATCGACGACCTGCGTAGCCTGGCCAAGCCCAGTCCGTTGATCGACGACCCGACCACCTGATCGCGCCGGCAAGCACGGCGAGACCGGCGGCAAGGTCGAGAGAGAGGCCCGTAAAGAGGCCCCTAGGAGGAGACGACCCCGTGACCGACCAGCCGCTCGGCAGTCCCGACGACGCCGCCCTGCCGCCCGCCGCCGGCGGCCTCGCCAGCACGCCGCAGCGCGGCGCCATACCGGCGCGGGAACTGGGCTCGGTGACCCTGACGCCCGACGGCGACTTCGTGGCCGGCAGCCACCAGACCTTCACCCTGGTCTACACCGCCGGCAAGTTCGGCATCGACGACTCCGGCTCGCTGCGTATCTGCTTCCGCTTCGCCAGCGACCAGACCCGCCCGCAGTTCGAGAACCCGCAAGGGCCGAACTACACCACCATCGTCGCCTCCAACTCCGCCGTGCTGCAGTACCACTACGACCCCAAGGGCAACGTGCGGCCCTGGGACCGTACCCTCTATATAAAGGTGGTGCGCGGCTTCCTGCGCGAGGGCGACACCATCACGGTGACCTTCGGCGACCGCTCCCGGGGCTCGCCCGGCATGCGCCTGCAGACCTTCTGCGAGGACAGCTTCGAGTTCCACACCCTGGTCGACCCCATTGCCACCTACTGCTATCAGCCGCTGCCCGAGCAGCCGACGATCCGCATCGTTCCCGGCGCGCCGGAAAGCTTCGTCGCCGTGCTGCCGACGCTTCGGCGCTGCGGGGAGACCTTCGCGCTGAAGGTCAGGGCCGAGGACCTCTGGGGCAACCCCACGGACAAGTGCGATGCGGTGCTGCGCCTGGAGAGCAACCTGCCCGTCGCCGGCCTGCCGGAGACGCTGCGCCTGGCGCCCGGCGCCTTCGCCGCCACGATCGAGGGGCTGAGCCTGGCCGAGCCGGGCGAGCTGCGCCTGCGCCTGCTGCAGGAGGATGGCACGGCGGCGGCCGAGGCCAATCCCCTGCGCATCGTTGAGGGATCCGCACTGGTGCATTTCTGGGGCGATCTGCACGGCCAGTCCGAGGAGACCATCGGCACCGGCAGCGCCCGGCAGTACTTTGCCTTCGCCCGCGACCGCGCCTTCCTGGACGCCACCGGCCACCAGGGCAACGACTTCCAGATCACCACCCCCTTCTGGCGCGAGCTCGACGCCCTCTGCGCCGAGTTCGACCGGCCCGGCAGCTTCGTCGCCATTCCCGGCTATGAATGGTCCGGCAACACCGGCCTGGGTGGCGACCGCAACATCTACTTCCCCGAAGAGGGGCGCATCCTCAGGCGTTCCTCCCACGCCCTGGTCGAGGACCGCTCCGACATCGCCAGCGACGCCAACAGCGCCGCCGAGCTGTTCCAGGCCCTGGCCGACAACAAGGAGTGGGACGTGGTCGGCTACGCCCACTGCGGCGGGCGCTACGCCGACGTGAAGATGGCCCACGACGGCCGCTTCGAGAAATCCATGGAGGTGCACAGCTCCTGGGGGACCTTCGAATGGCTGGTCCAGGACGCCTTCGAGATGGGCTACCGGGTCGGCATCGTCGCCAACTCCGACGGCCACAAGGGACGCCCCGGGGCCAGCTACCCCGGCGCCTCGCTGTTCGGCGCCGTCGGCGGGCTGACCTGCTTCCTGACCGAGGAGCTGAGCCGCGCGGCGATCCTCGACTGCCTGCGCAAGCGCCATCACTACGCCACCACCGGCGGCCACGGCGGGCGTCCCTTCATCGATCTGCGGGCCAGCCTGGGCGGCGCGGCCACGCTCTACCACGACGATCCGCGCCTCGGCCCCAGCGAAGGGCGGCCGGCAAGCGAGGCGATCATGGGCGACTTCGTCCAGCTGCCCGAGGGCGAGGTGGAATTGCAGGTCGACATCGCCGCCGCCGCGCCGATCGAGCGCGTCGACCTCTTCAACGGCCTGGAGCACCTGGAAACCCTGCGCCCCTACGGCGCGGAGGACCTGGGCAACCGCATCCGCGTCGTCTGGGAAGGCGCCGAGTATCGCGGCCGCTTCCGCCAGGTTATCTGGGACGGCAGCGCGCACCTCTCCGACAACAGCGTCGTCGCCGCCCGGCCGATCAACTTCTTCAACCGCGACAAGACCCTGGACCAGGTCTCGGAGACCGAGCTGGCCTGGCGGGCGCTGACCACCGGCAACATCGGCGGCTTCGACCTCTGGGTGGCCGATCCCTACGGCGGCACCCTGAAGATCGAGACGCCGCTGGTGAAGTGCGGTCTGCCGCTGGAAGAGATCGGCCTTGAGGACGAGATCTTCGACGAAAGCGGCGTGCTGCCGCGCTACCTGAAGGTCTTCCGCCTGCCCACGGCGAATCCGCAGCGGACGATGACCTTCACGCGGCGCATCGCGCTGCGCCCTGAAGGCGACAACCCGATCTTCATTCGCGTGACGCAGGAGGACGGCACGCTGGCCTGGACCAGCCCCATCTACCTCTACCGCTGAGCGCGGGCTTGACCCACGTCAATGTGGCGGCGCGACCGCCCGCCTAGCGTCATACTGGGAACGAATTGTCATTAGCGAGAGGCGCCCGCTCCATGTCGCAGGTTGCGTCCTTCAGCATCGACCACACCGGCTTCCTGGACGCGCAGGGCAAAGTCCAAGGCGAGTTGCCGGCTTTCGCCCGGGACGCCGAGACGCTGACCCGGCTCTACAAGGCCATGGTGCTGACCCGGACCTTCGATGCCAAGGCGGTGTCGTTGCAGCGCACCGGGCGCCTCGGCACCTTCGCCTCCTCGCTTGGCCAGGAGGCGGTGGCCGTCGGCGTGGGCGAGGCCCTGCGCCCGGAGGACGTGCTGCTGCCCTCCTTTCGCGAACAGGGCGGACAGTTCCTGCGCGGCGTCACCATGACCGAGCTGCTGCTCTACTGGGGCGGCGACGAGCGCGGCAGCGACTACGCCGGGCCGCGCGAGGACTTCCCGATCTGCGTGCCGGTCGGAACGCAAGCGCCCCAGGCCGCCGGCGTTGCCCTGGCGCTGAAGCTGCGCGGCGAGGCGCGGGTGGCGGCCTGCGTCTTCGGCGATGGTGCGACCTCGCGCGGCGACGTCTACGAGGCCATGAACTTCGCCGCCCTGCAGGCCCTGCCGCTGGTCTTCGTCGTCAACAACAACCAGTGGGCCATTTCCGTGCCGCGCGCCCGGCAGACGGCGGCGGAAACCCTGGCGCAGAAAGCCGTCGCCGCCGGCATGCCCGGCCTTCAGGTCGACGGCAACGACGTCATCGCCGTGCGCCACGTGGTGGGCGAGGCCGTCGAGCGGGCGCGCCGCGGCGGCGGGCCGGCGCTGATCGAGGCGCTGACCTACCGCCTCAGCGACCACACCACGGCGGACGATGCCAGCCGCTACCGCGACGACGCCGAGGTCAGCGCCCGCTGGAAGGAAGACCCCGTCGCGCGCCTGCGGACCTACCTGAGCGAGGCCGGCCACTGGACCAAGGAGGCGGAGGAAGCGCTGATCGCGGACTGCGCGGCCCGGGTCGAGGCGGCGGTGGAAGAATACCTGGCGACGCCGGCCTTGCCGCCGTCGGCCATGTTCGACCACCTCTACGCTGAACTGCCCGCCGCCCTCGAGGCGCAGCGCGACGAAGTGACGGCCAACAACGACGCCGAGGGTGACGAGCCATGAGCGAGCTGGCTCTCGTCGAGGCGGTGCGACTAGCGCTTGCCCGCGCCATGAGCGACGACGAGACGGTGTTGCTGCTGGGCGAGGACGTCGGCATCGACGGCGGCGTGTTCCGCGCCACCGACGGCCTGCTCGCGCGCTTCGGCGAGGCCCGCGTGATCGACACGCCGCTGTCGGAATCGCTTTTTGTTGGCCTCGCCGTCGGGCTCGGCGCCCAGGGTTTCCGCCCGGTAATCGAGTACCAGTTCATGGGCTTCATGTATCCGGCGATCGACCAGGTGTTGAACCACGCCGGGCGCCTGCGCAACCGCACCCGCGGGCGGCTCTCCTGCCCCATGGTGATCCGCGCGCCCTACGGCGGCGGCATCCACGCGCCGGAGCATCACTCGGAAAGCATGGAGGCCCTCTTCGCCCACATCCCCGGCCTCCGCGTGGTGATCCCCTCCTCGCCGGCCAAGGCCTACGGCCTGCTGCTGGCGGCGATCCGCGACCCCGACCCCGTGGTCTTCCTGGAACCCAAGCGCGTCTATCGCGCGACCAAGGAAGACGTCGCCGACGACGGCGCGGCGCTGCCGCTCGATCAATGCTTCACGCTCCGCGACGGCCGCGACGTGACCCTGGTGTCCTGGGGTGCCATGCTGCAGGAGACCCTGGCGGCGGCCGAGACCCTGGCCGCCGAGGGCAAGGAGGCCGAAGTGATCGATGTCGCCACCTTGAAGCCTTTGGACATGGAAACCATCCTCGCCTCGGTGGAACGCACGGGGCGCTGCGTCATCGTCCAGGAAGCGCCCTTGAGCGGCGGGGTCGGCGCCGAGATCGCCGCCGGCCTGGCCGACCGCGGGCTGGTCAGCCTGCTGGCGCCGGTCGGGCGCGTCGCCGGCTACGACACGGTGATGCCCCTGCCGCGCCTGGAAGCCCACTACATGCCGACGGAGCAGCGGATCCTGCGCAAGCTGCGCGAGACGCTGGCCTACACATGACGACCTTCAAACTGCCAGATCTCGGCGAAGGCCTGCAGGACGCGGAAATCGTCTCCTGGCACGTCGGGCCCGGCGACCACGTGGTGGCCGACCAGCCGCTGGTCTCGGTGGAGACCGACAAGGCGGTGGTGGAGATCCCCTCGCCCCAGGCCGGCCGCATCGCCAAGGTCTTCGGCGCGCCCGGCGACATCGTCGAGATCGGCGCGCCGCTGGTCGAGTTCGAAAGCGCGGCCGCCGAAGACAAGGGCACCGTGGTCGGCAGTATCGCGGCGGCGGAGAAGCCGAAGCCAGCCGCCAAGGAAACCGCCGCAGCTGCCGCCGTGCCCGGGGCGAAGGCCGCGCCCGCCGTACGCGCCCTGGCCAAGCGCCTGGGGGTCGACCTCTCCCACGTGGCGGCCAGCGGGCCGGAGGGCGCGGTGCTGGCCAGCGACGTGGAACGCGCCGCCGCCGCCATCGGCGCGGCCGGACCGCTGGAGCCGCTGCGCGGCGTGCGCCGGGCCATGGCGCTCAACATGGCCCGGGCCCATGTCGAGGTGGTCCCGGCCACGGTGACGGAAGAGGCCGACATCCACGCCTGGGCGCCGGGCAGCGACGCCACCCTGCGCCTGGTGCGCGCCATCGTCGCCGGCTGCACCGCCGAACCGGCGCTGAATGCTTGGTTCCTGGGTACGGACAAGGGCCGGCGCCTGCACGACAGGGTTGACCTGGGCATCGCCATGGACACCGAGGACGGCCTCTTCGTGCCGGTGCTGCGCGACGTCGGCGGGCGTACGGCCGCCGACCTGCGCCAGGGGCTGGAGCGCATGAAGGCCGACGTGCGCGCGCGCCGCGTGCCGCCGGAGGAACTGCGCGGCCAGACCATCACGCTCTCCAACTTCGGCATGTTCGGCGGCCGCCACGCCGCCCTGGTGGTGCTGCCGCCGCAGGTGGCGATCCTGGGGGCCGGGCGCATCGCCGAGCGCGCCGTGGCGCAGGCGGGCCAGCTGGCCGCGCGCCGCGTGCTGCCGCTGTCGTTGACCTTCGACCACCGCGCCATCATGGGCGGCGAGGCCTCGCGCTTCCTCGCCGCCGTCGTGAAGGATCTCGAGGAACCGGAATGACCTGAGGTAGAGCCGATGGAAGACGCCTTTCGCTTCTGCGACGACCTGGGGCCCGCCAAGGTCATCCACATCTACGAGGCGCACAGCGGCCTGAAGGCCGTGCTGGTGGTCGACAACGTGGTGCGCGGCCCGGCCATCGGCGGCGTGCGCATGGCCCCCGATGTCTCCACCGAGGAATGCTTCCGCCTGGCCCGTGCCATGACCTTCAAGAACGCGGCGGCGGGCCTGCGCCACGGCGGCGGCAAGGCGGTGATCTTCGGCGACCCAGGGGCGCCGCGGAAGAAGAAGGAGCCGCTGATCCGCGCCTTCGCCGACGCCATCGCCGATGTGAAGGACTACATCGCCGGCCCGGACATGGGCACCGACGAGACCTGCATGGCCTGGGTCTACGACGAGATCGGCCGCTGCGTCGGCCTGCCCGCGGCCCTGGGCGGCATCCCGCTGGACGAGATCGGCGCCACCGGCTTCGGCCTCAGCGTCGCCGTCGACGTGGCGCGCGATTTCTGCGAGCTGGACCTGCAAGGCGCGCGCGTCGCGGTGCAGGGTTTCGGCTCGGTCGGCAAGCACGCCGCCCGCTTCCTGGCGGAGAAGGGCGCGGTTCTGGTGGCCGCCGCCGACTCCAAGGCCACGCTCGCCGATCCGGCGGGCCTGGATATCGAGGCGCTTATCGCCCTCAAGGACGCGGGCAAGAGCCTGGGAGACCACAAGGGCGGAGAGAAGCTGGACCGCGATGCGGTGGTCGGCGTCGACTGCGACATCTGGATTCCCGCCGCCCGCCCCGACGTGGTCCGCGCCGACAACGTCGACCAGCTGAAAGCCACGCTGGTGGTCGAAGGCGCCAACATCCCCATCACCGCCGAGGCCGAGGCGGCACTGCACCAGCGCGGCGTCCTCGTCATCCCCGACTTCATCGCCAATGCCGGCGGCGTCATCTGCGGCGCCGTGGAATTCGCCGGCGGCGGCGAGCGCCAGGCCTTCGAGACCATCGAAGAAAAGGTGCGCGCCAACACCCGCGCCGTGCTGGAGGCCAGCCGCGACGACAAGGTCGCGCCGCGCGAGGCCGCCCTCGCCCTGGCCCGCGAGAGGGTCGAGACCGCCATGGCCCTGCGCCGCCGGGCCTAGCGCTGCTGGTCCTGCGCGCCGCGGGCCTCTTCGTAAACCCGCGCGACAATCTCGTTTCGCTCAAACCCCAGCTGCCTCAGCTCGGCATCGCTGAGCGCCGACAACTGCTCGATACGGCGGCTGACGCTGCACCAGAAGAACAGGGTAGCGACCCGACGGTCGAGCGCCACCCTCAGGCGAGCGAAGAGACCGCGGGCGGCGCCGGAGATGGCGACGCCGAGGTCCGCGTCCTGGCTCCGGCCCTTTGATTGAGAGGTCATCTTCCCTCCTCCCGGCCCCGGCGCGCCGCTGCGCCGGAAGACGCCGGAGGTCTGGCCGGGGCAGCGCGGGGCTTAAGGTTTTGCTGAAAAGGTTCCCCTTCTTCCTACTGGCCCGAGACCCAGATATCCAATATATTGATAAGCCGTTATTCATATCTGAATCATATGGCATGGACCTACGGCACCTGCGTTATTTCGTCGCCGTGGCCGAGGAAGGCCACGTCACCCGCGCCGCCGAGCGCCTGGGTATCCAGCAGCCGCCGCTGAGCCAGCAGATCAAGGCGCTGGAGGCGGAACTGGAAGTGCAGCTCTTCCGCCGCAAACCGCGCGGCGTGGAGCTGACCGAGGCGGGCGAGAGCCTGCTGGAGGACGCACGGCGCATCCTGGCGGAGGTCGAAGGCGCGCTGGCCCGGGCGCGGCACACGGCACGCGGCGAGCTCGGCCGCCTCGCCGTCGGCTTCACCGCCTCGGCGCCCTTTCATCCCTTCGTCACGCGCCTGCTGCGCGACTTCCGCAGCGCCCATCCCCGGGTCACCGTGACCCTGGAGGAGATGGGATCGTCGGAACTGGTCGCCGCGGTGCAGGCCGAGCGCCTGGACGTCGCCTTCATCCGCCCGGCCATCCCGCCGGCCGAGGGCGTGGCGCTCTACGACCTGCTGGAAGAGGCCATGGTCGCGGCCCTGCCGGCGGGCCACCGCCTGGCCACCGCGTCGCGCCGCCCGCTGCGCCTCGCGGCCCTGGCGGGCGAGCCCTTCATTCTCTACCGCCGCGCCTCCGGCCCCGGGCTCTACGACGCCATCGTCAGCGCCTGCCGCGCCGCCGGCTTCACGCCGCGCAACGAGCAGGAAGCCCCGCGCATCACCGCAACCCTGAACCTGGTGGCGGCGGGCCTGGGCGTCACCCTGGTGCCGCAGTCGCTCAGTGGGCTGCAGGCCGAGTCTATCGTCTACCGCCCGCTGAGCGCGCCTTCGGGCCTGACGGCGCCGATCCGCCTGGTCGCGCGCAAGAGCGATCACTCAGCCGCCGCCCGGCGTTTTGTCGCGCTGGCTCAGCAGGCCGCGCACAAGCGCGGCACGGCAAAGGGCTGAGCGGCCGAACGCGGCCGCCGCGCACACGTTTCTTATCGTCTCGGCACAGAATTTCTAAAGCGGCGGCGACTGCCGGCTCGCCCGCCGCCGGCCGGCCCTATATCCTGGGCCCATCCGGAGGAGCGACATGAGTGAGCAGCAAGACGGCGCGCCCGGCGCCCTGACCTTCATCGGCTTCGGCGAAGCCGGCCGGGCCATGGTGACCGGCCTGCGCGAGCAAAACCCCGCGCTGGAAATCCATCTATGGGACATCCGCTTGCAGGGCGAAGACAGCGCGGAACTGCGCGCCGCCGCCGCGGCCCTGAACGCGGTCTGCCACGACGACCTGGGCCCGGCCGTTGCCGCCGGCGAGATCGTGCTCTCCACCGTGGTCGCCAAACAGGCCGTCGCCGTGGCCGAGGCCGCGGCGCCGCACCTGAAGCCCGGCCAGATCTACATTGATCTCAACTCCGCGGCGCCGCGCACCAAGCTGGCGGTCGCCGAGGCCTTGAAGCCCAGCGGCTGCGACGTGCTGGACGGCGCCATCCTCTCGCCGGTGCCCAAGCACCGCCACAAGGTGCCGATCCTGCTGTGCGGCCCCAAGGCGGCGGAAGCCACGGCGAAGCTGGCGGCCCTCGGCTTCAACGTGGAAGACGGCGGCGTGACCCTGGGCGCGGCCTCGGCCACCAAGATGCTGCGCTCCATCATGATCAAGGGCGTCGAGGCACTGTTCCTGGAATGCGTGGCGGCGGCCAGCCAGTTCGGCGCCACGCAACGGGTGCTGGAGTCTCTGCAGCCCAGCCTGCCGGGCCTCGACTGGCCGGAGCGGGCGCGCTATCTCACCTCCCGCTCGGCGCTGCACGGCACGCGGCGCTCTGCGGAGATGAGCGAGGCGGCGACAATGCTGCGCGACATGGGCATCGAGCCGCTGATGGCGGAGGCCGCGGCCAAGCGTATCGCCTGGGCTGTCGAACAGGGCCTCAAAGCCGGCCTCAGCGACGACGCCTTCCCCACGATCGAAGCCATGGAAAAGGCCTTCCCCCGCAAGAGCGACAAACCGGCGTGAGGCCCGGGGGCCGTCGGGCGTGTTCGCTGGAGCCTGACCGACAGATCAGGACACGTCCTCGCAGCACAGGACCTTCCACGTTTCGATCAGCGGATTGAGAAAACCGACGGTCTGATAGCCCTTTTTGATCAGCCCCCTGTCGCGCAAGATCTTCAGGCCGATCTGAACCGCGTCGAATATCTGCTTGGCGTGGGGGGCCCGCTTGGAAATGGCGACATGCCTCGAACCGGGAAGAGCGATCTTTATGCCCGGCACGGGAACGAACCTGAAGCCGTTGATGTACTGTGACAGGTCGCTTGCGCCGGGAAACTCGCCGACCAGGAAATCTGCTCTGCCCTTTTCCACCATCCTGCCCATCAGCTCATACCTGGAAACGGTGGAAGTCGTGATATTCATACGCTGCAGGGCGGCCCAGTCGTAGACCCAGGTATCGCTGGAGACGGCCGTGAATTTCCTCAGCTCCTCCAGCGTCCTGACCTTCAGCAGCTCCGTGTGGTCCGGCCGCGTGTAGATGCCCTTGACGAAGTCACCGACCCGCAAGACGGCATCGCTTTGATACAGGTCTTCGTGCTGCGCGAAATCGTTCCACGGCAGGTCGACCATGATCGCGACTCTGCCCGCCAGAAGCTCCCCCCGCGTCCGCGCGGAGTTCGGGAAGCTGTAGATGGTGTAGGTCGCTTCGAGACCTCCCAGACGGATTGCGCGACAGACCAGGACGAATTCCAAAGACGTACGAAGCCATTGGTCCGAGAAGAAGTCATCCTGCTCACAGACGTCCGGATGCTCCTCCATGATCCGGGAGATTCTCGGACCGAGATTGTCTGAGACGCCGATGTTCACGTTGACGGGCTCCGCAGCGACCGGGCCTGCGAACGTCGCGGCGAAGAAGGCGTAGAACAACGACGCAGCGATGAGGAGAGCCTTGCGCATCCGCTTTTACCTGATCCATTTGGCCAGTCTGCGAGCCGTGAAATTTTAGCCCATTCCCTGGCCACCAACCGCAAGAAAAGAGAGCCTTGCCGACAAAGGCCGCCGGCTTCGCCAACCCGATGATGCAATGCGAGCCGGAGATCAGCCCATGGTTGGCCGAGCGCCGGAACCAAAGAGGATACATCTCCCTCCGTGGTGACCAGGGAAAAGGTCTTCAGCGGCAAGCTGGGCGCGCCTCGTGAGGCGGCGGGTCCTCGGCCCTATTCCTTGTCGCCGCCCGTCAGCCGCTGAATCATGCCAAAAATCGCGCTGACCTGGACGCCATCCTTCAGCGCGAAGTGGTCGTCGTAGGCGTAACCCCACCAGTTCCAACAACCCTTCGGGTTGACGGCAAAACCGTTGCGGAACCAGCGGCCGGGGTAGGCGGCGTCCAGGTCCGCGCGCGTGACGCTGTGCGCCTGGGGATAGAGAATGACAATGCCGTTGCTGTCCGCCCATTCGTTCATGCCGATTCTGCTGTAGAAGCCATCGCCCAGCACCTCGCGCGCCTGTTGGCAGCCGTGCAGCACCACGTGCAGCCGGCAGGTCTCCCCCGCCGCGCAGGCCGCCGGGACGTAAAGCGCGCCGGTTTCGTCCAGGCCGTTGATGACGGCCTGACCCGCGGGCACGAACTCGCGCTGGTCGAAGAGAATCGTCTCGCCGGTCAGGTTCGCGGCCTTGGGCGCCAGGGGGCCGTAGATATGCTTCAGGATCGCACCGGCCTGGTCGTAGTCGCAGTCGTTGATGAAGGGCGGGCCGGTGACCGCGCAGGGCTGGCAGCAGTCCTCGGTCACCCAGGAATGGCCCGCCTCGCTGCCCGGCGCCGGCGGTTCTGCGCGAAAGCTTTCCAGCGCAATGTTCCCCGGCTCGACCCCAAAAGCTTCATAGAGCTGGGCACTGCGTTCCACGGTGATGTGGCTCACCGTCTTGTCCGCCCGGCCGGTGAAGAGATAGACCCTGTCGCCGGCCAGGCCGTCCGGGGGGTCGATCCAGCCGCCCGCGGCAAGCTCCGCCGTGCGCGCACGAAAGGTCTCCGCCGCCGCGACCGGCGGCCGGGCGGCCATGCAGCGGTCGAGGGCGCGACTGACCGAGCCGGCGAGTTCGCCGCCTTCCGCGTCGACGCTGATGGCGGCGCAGCTGTAGAGGCCGCCGGCAACAAGGCCGACGCCCATGATCAGTTCGGAATGCGCGATGTGAAGCTGGCTGGCCATGAAGGCGCCCGAGGAAATCCCGGAAACCGAAATCCTGTCCGGGTCGATGTGAAGCCCGGCGAGACTTTCCTGAGCCCGCGCCTGCGTCGGGGCCGTGGCCAGCAAGGCCGTGAGCAGGGCGATCAGCGTCCAGAGCGCCGCGTGCAGGCGGCGCGAGACAGGCTTCGTCATCGTGGCTCTCCCGTCGGTCTCGAATGGCAGGCAGGCAAACAAGACAGCGCTGAAGCTGTGCGGGGCAACTTGGCGCGCCCCGCGGCCCTTGGCCAGTGACAAGCGCCCCTGATCGGGCGGCTACCCCTTAAGCTTCAGGGTGGCGATCTCGATGCGCGCGGCGGCACCATAGAGCAGCGAGGGTTCGACAGGTGCCTGGGCCGGCGGCACCAGCAATGGCCAGGCGGGCTCGATGAGTTCCAGCTGTTCGCGGATGGCCGCGACCTTGTCCGCAGGGGCGCCGGTCGCCTCCAGCTTTGCCAGCCAGCTTCCCGCCGCCCGCGTGAAGCCCAAGGCGGCCTGATACTCAAAATCCTCCGCGACGCTGCCGTCGTCCTCCACGGCGTCGGCATAGTCTTCGGCGGCGCGACGCACCAGCCTGGTGATGATCTCACCGATCTCATGCGGCGAGGCGGCGGCGGCGGCCGCCTCCAGGGGCGGGCCGCGGCATCGCGAAATTATGCGAACGATTATCAGTATCGCCGCCGCGCAATCTCTTGTCTGGCCCCTGTCCCACAGCCGCCGGGTTGATCGGCGGGAACGGACAGTGGCTTCCCCGTGTGATGCGGGCAGGCGGCACCATAAGCTAGCATCTCCCCATAAGACGGACCCTGGCACCCGGGGCGAAGCAAAAGGGGAGACAGTCATGACGAAGCGGGCACTGATTGTCGGCGGCAGCGGCGGGATCGGCCGCGGCATCGCCGTGCGCCTGGCCGGCGCGGGTTGGACGGTGCTGGCCCACGGGCGCAAGGAAGACGCCTTGGCGCAAACCCTGGCGGCCGTGTCCGCGGCCGGCGGCGCGGGTGAGAGCTTTCAGGCCGAACTGACGGACCCCGAGCAGGTCACCGCCCTGGCGGACTGGGCCTCGCGCGGCGGCAGGCTGGACGCGGTGATCTGGACGGCGGCCGGCGGCCGCTCCGTGCCGACGGCGCCCGAAAGCTTCGAGGAGTGGGATCGCACCCTCGCGGGCATCCTTCACGCCCCGATGCGCCTGACCGCCCTGACTCTGCCGGCGGTCCGCGCCGCCGAGGGCGCCTACCTCTATCTCTGCGGCATCTACGCCAAGATCGGGATGGCGAAGATGGCGGCCCATTGTGCCGGCCGGCACGGCCTGGAAGGCTTCGCCAAGGCGCTTTTCGAAGAGGTCCGCGAGGACGGCGTGCGCGTGACGCTGCTGCACCCCGGCTTCGTCAATACGCAGATGACCAACCCGGAGCGGCTGGATCCCGCAAAATGTGTCCAGGTCGAGGACATCGCCGAGATGGCGGCCTTGGCCGTGACCCTGCCGGCCAACGCCTGCGTCACCGAGATGATGGTGCGTCCGCAGCGTTCGCCCTACCGCTAGGCGGCCCGTCTCACACAGCAAGGAAAACGGGAGAGATCCTTGCGGCCTCTGCCTCGAGTTCGTGAACAGACCCTCATGCCTGAGGGAAACCTCCGTCCTTTGCGCATCAGTCCTTGTAGGACGGATCAAGACGGTCGAGCTTGCGGCGCAGCGCCGGCCACTCGACCTTGCCGATGGGGCGGTAGCCCTTCTCGGAATTGTTGAACTTGTTGCGCTCGATGGTGGTGCGCTGCACGTCCTCGGGGATGTAGTTCAGCTCGGCGCCCGACTGCTGAAAGGAGAGCTGCATGTAACAGGCGCGCTCGGCCCGGTACATCCACATGAAGGCCTCGCCCGCCGTGCGCCCGACGGTCAGGAGGCCGTGGTTGCGCAGGATCAGCACGTTGTTGTCGCCCAGGTCGCGCACAATGCTCTCGCGCTCGGCGACGTCCGTCGCGATGCCCTGGTAGTCGTGATAGCCGGTCTGGGCGATCACCGCCATGGCGTGCTGGGTGATCGGGAGAAGACCGTTCTTCTGGGTCGCGACGCCGGTGCCGGCACGGGTGTGGGTGTGGATCACGCAGGCGACGTCCGGACGCGCCATGTGGATGGCGCCGTGGATGACGAAGCCGGCCGGGTTGATGGTGTAGTCGGTCGGCGAGAGGATGTTGCCCTCCTGGTCCACCTTCACCAGGCTTGAGGCGGTGATCTCGTCGAACATCAGCCCAAAGGGGTTGATGAGGAAATGGTCCTCCGGCCCCGGCACGCGCGCCGAGAGGTGGGTGGCCAGCAGGTCCGACCAGCCGTAGAGATCGACCAGGCGGAAGGCCGCGGCGAGGTCGACGCGCATCTCCCATTCCTCGGGCGAGCAATCGATCTTGGGAACTTCCTGTGGCCTGGCCATGGGATGTCGTCCTTCAAGTGAGGCGGTCGGAAAGCGCAAATGGCCGACGTGCGGCCATCATTAGAACTCAACTCAACATGCTCCCGCCAGGGGCAGGAAGTCATTGCACACGAAAGTAATAGTCATCGCACATAAGTAATCCCTGAGTGCTTGGCGCAAGGAAGAGACCTCAGTAAGGTGATATCAACCGGGCAGCACGCACCGGAAAAATTTAGTGCAGGACAACACCTTTTTGGGCGGGACTCACTCGAGGGAGGACAATATGTCTGTTTTTAAGACCACCCGTGGGGTGGCATTTGGCCTTGCCGCCGCCGCGGCCCTTGCAACCCCAGCAATTTCGAACGCAGCAGAATTCAATCTTGAGGGTAAGACCGTCGAGTTCGTGATTCCCTTCTCGGAATCCGGCGGCTCGGCGCGCTGGGCGAACTTCTACGCGCCGCTGCTCAGCGAGGCGCTGCCCGGCAATCCCACCGTCGTGGTGAAATACCGTCCCGGCGCCGGCTCCACCAAGGGCGCCAACTGGTTCCAGGAGCAGGATACCGCCGACGGCACGCTGATCTTCGGCTCCTCGGGCTCGACCCAGTTCCCCTACCTGCTGGGCGATCCGCGCGTGCGTTACGAGTACAGCGACTGGCAGGTCGTGCTGGCCTCCGGCGTGGGCGGCGTGAGCTACCTGCCGCCGGACATCGCCAAGCGCTTCGACGGCGACGCCGACGACCTGGGCGACATCGACTTCATCTGGGGCAGCCAGGGCGCCACGCGCCTGGACCTGGTCGCCAACCTGGCCTGGAAGATGCTGGGCATGAACGTCGTGCCGGTCTTCGGCATCGAGGGTCGCGGTGACGGCCGCCTGATGTTCGAGCGGGGCGAGGCCAACATCGACTACCAGACCTCGCCGGCCTATCTGCGCAGCGTCGTGCCGATGGTCGAGGAAGGCCTGGCCGTGCCGATGATGACCTGGGGCTCGCTGGACGACGACGGCAACATCGTGCGCGATCCGACCTTCCCGGACATCCCGACCTTCAAGGAGGTCTGCGAGAAGACGGCGGCCTGCGAGACCAAGGGCGACGCCTGGGACGCCTGGAAGGCTTTCTTCATCGCCGGCTTCCCGGCCCAGAAGATGGTCTTCCTGCCGAAGACGGCCCCAAAGGAAGTCGTCGACGGCTATGAGGCCGCCTTCAAGAAGATCCATGCCCGTCCCGACTTCGCGCAGATGGCGGAAAAGACCCTGGGCAAGGATCCGCAGATGACCGGCAAGGCCGCCGACAACGCGAAGAAGCTGGCGACCACTGTCCCACCTTCGGCCAAGCAGTTCGTGCTCGACTGGCTGAAGACAGACTACGACGTCACGCTGAAATAGAAGCGACTTTGGTGACCGGCTCCACCCAATGGGTGGGGCCGGCGCGCCTTTTGCGCTAAGAGTAACCTATGGACCTGTTCGCGACAGCGCTGCCCGCCCTTGGCGAGGCAGTTTCTCTTATTCTCCAGCCGGAACAGCTGATGTTCCTGTTCGTCGGCGTTCTCCTGGGACTCTCGGTCGGGGTCTTCCCGGGACTGGGCGGCATCGCCGGACTGTCGCTGGTCCTGCCTTTCATCTTCGGCATGGATCCGGTGTCCGGGCTGGCCCTCATGGTCGGCCTCATCGCCGTGGTGCCGACATCCGATACCTTCGCCTCGGTGCTGCTGGGCATCCCCGGCTCCACCGCCAGCCAGGCGACGGTGCTGGACGGCTTTCCCCTGGCAAAGAAGGGCGAAGCCGCCCGCGCGCTTTCCGCCGCCTTCATCTCCTCGCTGTTCGGCGGCCTGCTGGGCGCCACCGTCCTGACCTTCTTCATCCTCATCGCCCGCCCGCTCATCCTCGCCTTCGGCCTGCCGGAGATGCTGATGATCACCATCCTCGGCCTGTCGATGGTCGCGATCCTGGCCGGGCGCATTCCGCTGAAGGGCGTGGTGGCCGCAGGCCTGGGCCTCATGGTCGGCACCATCGGCGAAGCCGCCGCGGGCGGCAGCCTGCGCATGGCGACCTACGACATTCCCTACCTGATCGACGGCCTCTCCCTGGTCATCGTCGGCCTGGGCATCTTCGCGATTCCCGAGATCGTCTCGCTGCTGCGCCAGGACCGGGCGATTTCCAAGTCCGGCGGCCTGGGCAAAGGCTGGATCGACGGGGTGCGCGACTGGTGGCGCAACATCTGGCTGTCGATCCGCTGCTCGGCCATCGGCGTCATGGTCGGCGTCATCCCGGGGCTCGGCGGCTCGGTCGTGGACTGGATCGCCTACGGCTTCACGGTGCAGTCGACCAAAGAGAAGAGCGGCTTCGGCAAGGGCGAGATTCGCGGCGTCATCGGCCCGGAATCCTCGAACAACGCCAAGGAAGGCGGCGGCCTGGTGCCGACGCTGATCTTCGGCATCCCGGGTTCGGGCAGCATGGCCGTCTTCCTGGGTGGCCTCGCCCTGCTGGGCTACGACCCCGGCCCGCACATGGTGCGCCACAACCTGGACATCACCTATACGATCGTCTGGTCGCTGGCCATCGCCAACGTGCTGGGCGCCGGGCTCTGCATCGCCCTTTCCAACCAGATCGCAAAACTGACGACGATCCGCTTCACCCTGGTCGCCCCCTTCCTCTTCATGGTCATCGCCTTCGCCGCCTTCCAGTCGCGCCAGTCGCTGGGCGACCTGGCGGCGCTGATGGCGGTGGGCGTGCTGGGCATCTTCCTGCGCCGCTTCGAGTTCTCGCGCCCGGCCTTCCTGATCGGATTCGTGCTCTCGGCCCAGGCCGAGTCCTTCTCGAACATGGCCAACCAGATCGCCGGCGCGCGCTTCCGCCAGGGCCTCATGGACGGGCTGGAGTACGTCGCCTCGCCCATCGTCCTGGTGATCCTGGCGCTGATCATCATTTCGATCATCATCGGCGTTCGCCAGGCCAAGCACATCCTGGGCTCGGACACGCCGCCGACCGGCGGCAAGCGCGCGCCGCTGATCTTCCTCATCTGCATCCTCGGCTACCTGTCGGTCGCCTGGATCGACGCGCTCGGCATCCACCGGATGGGGGACAAGATCTTCCCGGTCACGGTCGGCGCGGTGACCCTGGTCTGCGGCTTGGCGCTGTTGATCCAGATGATACGCGCGCCGGAGAAGCATGCGTTCTTCGCCGATTTCGAGCGCGGCGGCGAGGACGCGAGCGCCCCGCACGGCCTCTGGGCGACGCTGGGATGGTTCGCCTTCCTGCTGGTGCTGTCCTGCCTCTTGGGCTTCATCCTGGCGGCGACGATCTTCTTCATCACCTTCCTGCGCATCCGCGCAAATGTCTCCTGGCTGCGCAGTGTCATCCTGACGGCCATCGCCATCGGCTTCATATGCTTCCTGGCCGGCACGCTGGGACGCGACTTCCCGCCGGGTCTGCTGCAGGAGTTCGTGCGCCTGCCCTGGCCGCTGACCTAGCGGCCCGGAAGGCGGGCGATCGCCGGGAGGGCGGCGGCGGGGAACCCCCGGGTTCCGGATGTCCTGCGAGGAACCGCCTTCTTGCGGCTAAGCGGCGGCGCGGCCCCTCAGGCGGCGCTCCATCTCCCGCCGGAACTTCACCGCGTCCAGGGTTTTGTCGGCGTCGACATCCTGCCACCTGATCGGCCGGCCTTCGGGGATATCTGCTTTCAGGACGACCTTGTGGGCGAGGCCGATCGGCAGGCCGCCGAGCCGCAGTGATTTCTCCGCCGGCAAGAGCTTGCCCCAGACGGTGAAGCCACCTTCGCCGTCCAGCACCTCTCCCGCCTTCAGGCCGCGCTTTGCGGTGGCGACCACGTCCCCGCGAAAGCCCTGAGTGGACCCGGTCGGCTTCTTGAGCAGCGCCGCCGAGAGGATCGAGATATTCAGTTCCAGGCCAATCAGGTGGAACGGCTTGTACATGGCCGAGTAGCGACCCGACGCATCCGTGTTCATGCCGTATTGGCGAAAGCAGGCGGCGGCGTAGTCGTTGGGTGCCTCGATGACCACGTAGACTCCCCAGCGCAGGTCCTTGAAGACCGGGCGGCCGTCGCGCTCCAGCGAGGACACCACCTCAACCTGGCCCTTGTCTTCCAGTTGCCCGCCGTCCGCGAGCGGACGCAGGACATGCGCGAGGTCGTCCATCCCTGCCGCCGGAAACTGAAGGCCCTCCGATGGCGGTTCCAGGCCGGTGGCGTTGGCGATGGCCGCCATCTCCAAGGCCGACTTGGTGCCGTCAAGGAAGGAGTTGAACATCTGGCTGTTCATGCCGGCGGCGGCGGCCTGCTCGCGGGTCAGGCCGTAATAGTCCCAGACCGTGTCGGGCGTCGAGGCGTGGTAGCTCGGCAGGTACTTGGTGCCTTTGCCCGCGGCCACCACCTCGAAGCCGGTGGCGCGCGCCCACTCGACCAGCTCGCAGGTCAGCGCGGGCTGGTCGCCATAGGCCATGGAATAGACGACACCGGCGCTCCGCGCCTCCTCGGCCAGCAGCGGGCCGGCGAGGACGTCGGCTTCGACATTCACCATGACGATGTGCAGGCCATTGCGAATGGCTTCGCGCGCATGGAGGATGCCGACGATCGGATTGCCCGTCGCTTCGACGACCACGTCGACGCCGCCCGCCCGCATCATGGCGGGCGCGTCATCGGTGAAGCGAGTTTTCGCCGTCAGCTCGTCCGGCCAGCCGACGTCCTTGCAGGCCTGCCTGGCGCGGTCGGGGGCGAGGTCGGCAATGACCGCGACCTCCAGCCCCGGCGTCGTCGGGACCTGGGACAGAAACATGCTGCCGAACTTTCCCGCCCCGATGAGGCCGACGCGGACGGGATCCCCGGCGGCGGCCCGGGCCGCAAGCTCCTGATAGATGTACATCCGGCCTTACTCCGCGGCCTGGCGCTGCGCGGCGACCAGCTCGTCGAGGCAGTCGTCGTCCAGCGGGGTGATCGGCGTGAAGTCCCGGTGCGCGATCCAGTCCTCGCGGTTGAAGGCGCGGATATGATTGTCCACGTGGCACAGCGAGAGATAGACGATGGTCCGGCCGAAGGGAGAGATGTTCGGCGGGCTGGCGTGCACCAGCAGGGAGGAGAACATCAGCATGCTGCCGGCGGGGCCGGTGGGCGCCACACAGCCGCCCTTCTCGGCCAGCTTCCTGACCGTTTCCCGGTCCAGCGTCCACAGCGGATAGGAGGTCGTCTCGAGATCGTGCCCCGCCTCGACGACGCCCTGCTTGTGGCTTCCCGGAATGAACAACAGCGGACCGTTGGCCGCCGTGACGTCGTCCAGGAAGACGGCGATGTTCATGGCCCGCGGCTCCGGCATGTCGTCGTCCCTTTTCCAGGTGCCGTAGTCCTGGTGCCATTGCCAGACCTCGCCGTCGAAGGCCGCCTTTGCATTGACCTTGTACTGATGCATGTAGACCGGCCCGCCGAGGACCTGCTGGACCGGCTCGATCAGCCGGGGATGCGCACCGAGCCGGCGGAAGCCTTCGTTGTAGAGGTGCGCGGCGAAGGCGGTGCGGGCGACGCCGGAGGCTTCGCGCCAGACCTCCTTGCGCTCCATCGCGTAGACGTTTTCGGCTTCGTGTTTCAGCAGGGCTGCTTCCTCGGGCGAGAACTTGCCGGGAAAGAACAGATAGCCCTGCTCGTCGAACTGCTCCAGTTCCTCGTCGGTCAAACGCATGGGACTCTCCTCCGGGAATTAGGTTTGTTTTTGCTGCAAGCCGAGACGCGGCGTACCGGGGCTTCGCCTACAGGTTCTTGAGACGCCGGTAGGTCGCTTCGCCGGCGCTTTCCGCATGTTGGGCCGCAAGCGAGCCAACCAGGTCTTCGTCGCCGGAGACGACCGCTTGGGCGATCGCCGCGTGCTCGGCCCAGATGGCGCCCCATGACTCCCGGTCTTCCAGGACGACACGCATGGAGCGCCGCATGTGGGGCCAGAAAACGTTGGCCGTGATCGCGATTTCGGGGTTGCCGGACAGCTCGTACATCGCTTGGTGAAAGGCCACATCGGCCTCGACAAGCGCGTCGATGTCCCCGGCTGCGGCCGCCGCTTTGCCTTCTTCGATCAGGACCCCCAACGTCGAAGCCTGAACTTCCTGCGCCCCTACCCGCCTGGCCGCCAGACGCGCCGCCAAGCGGTCCAGGGCGCCACGCACCTGGTAGAGGCCGAGCAGGCGGTCGGCGTCGATCGGCGCGACCATCTGGCCCTTGCGGCCACGGTCGACCACCAGCCCCTCGTACTTCAGCAGGATCAGCGCATGACTGATGGGTTGCCGGCTGACCCCCAGGCGCGCCGCCAGGTCCTCCTGCGCCAGGGGCGTGCCCGGCGCCAGATCCCCGGACAGGATCGCCGCCCGGATCGCATCCAGCGTCTGCATGGTGAGATCGGGCTTCGGCGCGAGGGGGGGCATCTGCATGCTTGCCACCTGAGTTATTTCTGAATTCTGAATTCAGAACACCGTAGGCCTCAGCGCAGCCGATTGTCAACGCGAAGGGGATCACCGGCCAAGCAACCGGAGATTTTGCGCCCGGCAAGGACGCAGGACCAAAGCGCCTGCCGGGGCCCTTGTCAGAGACGGGCCTAGCCGTCCTCGTGGGGGAAGACGCTGCCGACGAAGAGCTTGCGGGCGGTGCGCAGGAAGGCGGCGCGCTTGATCTCCGGCGGCGAGCCGCCTTCGTCGATCTCCATCAGCACGTCGAGCGCGCCGGTCGGGTGCTCAACGGCGAGCTTCTTCGTGGCCCCCTCGGGGATGACCGCCACGCCGGCTGCCGGCGAGTCCGGCAGCAGGCAGGCGGTGGCCACGCTGATGGCGCCGAAGACGCCGATGGTCGCGTGGCAGCGGTGCGGGATGAAGGTGCGGGGCGAGTCGCAGCCGCCGTGGCGCGGGGCCGAGACCATGGTCATCTTGGGAATGGTCTTCTCGGTGACGTCGCCCAGGTTCATCAGCGGGCCGGCGGCGAGGCGGATCTTCTCCAGGCGCGCCTTCAGCTCGCTGTTGGCGTCCAGCTCTTCGCGCGTTTCCTCGCCGCTGATCCCCATGTCGGAGGCCAGCATGACCACCACCGGCATGCCGTTGTCGATCAGCGTGACCTTGGTGCCCGCCACCTCGTCGACCGCGTTGCCGGTCGGCAGCAGGGCGCCGCAGGTGGAGCCGGCGGCGTCGGTGAAGCTCAAGGGCACCGGCGCCGCGCTGCCCGGCACGCCGTCGATGTGGGCCTCGCCCCTGTAGCTCGGCTTGCCGCCGGGCGTGGCGATCTCGGCCACCGCGGTCTGGCCGCTGTTGGACATGTAGATGGTGACGTGGGTGACGGGGTCGCCGGCGGGCACCAGGCCCTGCTCGATGGCGAAGTAGCCGACGCCGGCCAGGATGTTGCCGCAGTTCTGCGCGTAGCCGACGCGCGCTTCGTCGACGAAGACCTGGGCGAAGAGGTAGTCGACGTCGATGCCCGGGCGCGCGGAGCGCTCGACGATGGCGACCTTGCTGGTCAGGGGATCGGCGCCGCCGATGCCGTCGATCTGTCGCGGATCGGGTGAACCCATGACCGACAGCAGCAGGGCGTCGCGCGCGGCCGCGTCCTGCGGCAGATCGCTGGCCAGGAAGTAGGCGCCCTTGGAGGTGCCGCCGCGCATCATCGTGCAGGGGATCCCGGAACTTCCTGAATTGCCGGACAAGGGATCAGCCTTCCGTCTTGCCGGCGGCGAGGTCCGCGTGGTCGACGTACCTCAGTCCCTTGTCGGCCAGGCGCTGGCGCATGTTGTAGATGTCGAGGCCCAGCTCGCCGGCCTGGAGGCGGGCGCGGGTCGCCTCCTCCTTCTCCTCGCGGGCGCGGGCCGCGGCCAGCACCACCTCGGCCTCCTCGCGCCTGACGATGCAGACGCCGTCGTCGTCGGCGATGACCACGTCGCCCGGCGCCACCGCGGCGCCGGCGCAGACGATCGGAACGTTCACCGAGCCGACGGTCTCCTTCACCGTACCCTGGGCCGAGACCGCCTTCGACCACACCGGAAAGCCCAGCTTCGTCAGGTCGGCGGTGTCACGGGTGCCGGCCTCGATGATCATGGCGCGCACCTTGCGGGCGATCAGCGACTGCGCCAGCAGCTCGCCGAAGTAGCCCTGGTCGCTGGGCGAGGTCGGGGTGGCGACGACGATGTCGCCTTCCCGGCACTGCTCGACGGCGACGTGGATCATCCAGTTGTCGGCCGGCGCCATGGAGATTGTCACCGCGCTGCCCGCCACCCGGGCGCCCGGGTAGATCGGGCGCATGTAGCTCTGCATCAGGCCCTTGCGGCCCTGGGCCTCGTGCACCGTGGCGACGCCGCAGGCGGCCAGGCCGTCGACGATGGCGCGCTCGGCGCGCGGGCAGTTGGTGACGACAAGATTGCTCATCACACGTCCTCCTACAGCTCGTCTACCGTGCGCGGGAAGATCGACTGGAAGGCCTCGGCGTATTTCGCCGCGCGGCCGCCCGCCTGGCCGCCGGAGTTGCGGCGGAACTGGTTGGCGCGGTTTTCGCCCACGTTGGTGTAGTAGCTCCAGAGGTGCTCCTGGCCCTCCATGCATTGAATGGCGGCCCACTTCTGCTCCCAGACATCGGTGATGTCGAGGAGGGTGTCGGGACGCCAGTCACACTGCTCGGTCTGGTGCGGCTCGAAGAGGTAGAGCTGCGGCGCGCCCAGCACCTTCTCGCCCGGCTTGTGGCCCCAGGCCTGGGCCGTCGAGCGGCACTCCAGCGTCACCTGGGTCGCATAGGGGTGGTCGCTGTTGTAGGGGTCGGCCTTGGAGTGGCTCAGCAGGAAGGACGGCTGCACGCGGCGCATGGTGTCGACCAGCCGCTCCTTGGCCTCGGGGCCGGCGACCAGCGGATAGTCGCCCAGGTCGAAGAATTCGATGTCGTGGGCGTTCAGCGCCTTGGCGGCGGCCTCGGCCTCCTTGCGGCGGGCGTCCTTCACCCGCTCCAGGGTCATGCCGTCCTGCTTCCACAGCTTGGCGGACTCGCCGCGCTCGCCGTAGGACAGGCAGACGATGGTCACCGCGTAGCCCTTGGAAGCATGCAGGGCGATGGCCCCACCCGCGCGCCAGACGAAATCAGCGGCATGCGCGCTGACGACCAAGGCGGACTGCCCAGCCATTAACTCCTCCTGCAACTCAGTTCCGGTGTCGGACGGCAGTATTGCCGCCGGGGTCGGGTTTGTATAAGAAATTCACGGTACGAGGCATTACATGTTGCTATTCATGGGCAGTCAAAACACACGCGCGAACCGGCCAAACCTGCGCCATCTGCGGGCTTTCAGCCTGGCGGTCCGCGAGGGAAACATTAGCCGGGCGGCAGAAGCGGCGCGCGTCACGCAATCCGCCGTCAGCCAGGCCGTGGCCCGGCTGGAGGGTCACTACGGCTGCCGCCTGCTGGAGCGCGGCACCACCGGCGTCTACCCCACCGAGCTGGGCCAGGTGGCGGTGGAACGCATCAACCGGGCGCTGGAACGGCTGCGCGCGGCGACCCAGCGCGTCTGCACCGGGCGCGGCAATCGCGGTTCCGGCGCTGTCCTGCCCGACCGCATGCTGACCCTGTCGCAGCTCGACGCCTTCGTGGCGACGGCGCGCGCCGGCGGTTTCAAGGCCGGCGCGAAACGCCTGGGCATCTCTCAACCTTCCGTGCACCGCGCCGTGCGCCAGCTGCAGGACGTGCTCGGCGTCGACCTGCTGGAGCAGACCAGCCTGGGCCTGGCGCCGACCCGCAGCGGCGCCGACTTCGCCGCATCGGTCGGTCTGATCCTGAAGGAAATCGACCTGGTCTCCGACGACCTGGACGAGGCCCGCGGCCGGCACCAGGGCCGTGTCGCCATCGGCGCCCTGGCCCTGGGACGCACCGAGCTGGTGCCGCGGGCGGTGGCGCGGGCGGCCCGCGCCTTTCCCGACGCCAACTTCCTGGTCCAGGACGGCACCTACGACCAGCTGCTGCACGGCCTGCGCGCCGGCGACCTGGACCTCATCGTCACCGCCGGACGCCCGCTGGCCACCGACGACGTGGTCGAGGACCTGCTCTTCGAGGACCGGCTGGCGGTCGTCGCCCGGGCGGATCACCCGCTGATCGTCAAGGGCATGTCCTCGATCTCGGATCTGGCGCGCTACCCCTGGATCCTGCCGCGCGAAGGCACGCCGACGCGGCGCAGCTGCGATGCCTTGCTGGACCGGATCGGCGTGCAGCACGAGAAGGGCCTCATCGAGACCGGCTCCCAGGCCTCGGTGCGCGGCCTGCTGCTGGAGAGCGACCGCCTGACCGTGCTGTCGCGCCACCAGATCACCCCGGAGCTGGAGGCCGGACTGCTGGCGGCCGTCGACATCGGCCTGCCCGAGCTGCGGCGCACCATCGTCGCCACCCTGCGGCGTGACTGGAAACCGACCCAGGTGCAGGCCACCCTGCTGAAGGAAGTGAAGGCCATCACGCAGGAATGGATCGCCGCCGACGCCAAGGTGCAGGCGGCCTCGGCCAGGCGCAGGGCTGAAAATCCAGCCTGATCGTCCAGGATCAGGACCCACGGGCTGACCGAAACCGTCGGATCCGCGCTTCCAGCCCGGTGTCACATTGAACCGACCCAAATGTTCATGTAATGTTCTTTCTATCTTGGACAGAGTTCGAATCTGCAGAGGTGGGTGATGATTCCTGGAAGCTGTTGCTGTGGAGCGGTCCGGTTCGAGCTGTTGGCGCAGCCGTCGATGATGGCGACGTGCCACTGCACGAGGTGCCGCAAAGTCGGGGCGAGCACCCTGGTGTTTGTGAAAAAAGAGGACCTGAGATGGATTCAAGGACGGGATCACGTCCAGCTTTTCGAACCGGTTTCCCCTTACAAGTACGGTCGGTGCTTCTGCAGGACCTGCGGCACCTCGCTGGGTGAAATCCTGTCGGAAGCGGAGAGCTTTCCGATTGCTGCCAATGCCCTGGACAGTGAACCGGGCGTGAAGAACCGCTTCCACGAGTTCGTCGCCGAAAAGCCCTCATGGTACGAAATCTGCGACGGCGCCAAACAGTTCGAAGGGCATCCCGTCACCTCGGACTAGGCGTCCCTCGGCCCTTCGCCAGGGCCTCGATCTTGGCCAGCAGGTCGGCGGGCAGGACAATCCCCTTGTCCAGCGCCTCGGCGCGGCGCAGTTGCTCTCGCTCGCCGGGAATCTGCACCGGCTGCGCGGGATCGGCCGGCGGCGTCTCGCGGATCAGGCGGCAGAAGCGCGTCACGGCGGCTTCGTAGGCCTCCTTGCCCAGCAGGCGGGCGGGGTCGAGCAGCAGGAAGAAGTGGCCGGTCCCGCAGGGGCGCTCCGGATAGTCGGTCCAGGGCGAGATGTCGGTCAGGAAGCGCGCGCCGCTCAAGACCCCCGAGAGCAGGTCCACTGCCTGGGACAGGCCCGAGCCCTTGTGCCCGCCGAAGGGCAGGAGGAAGCCTTCCAGAGCCGCCACCGGGTCGGTGGTCGGCTTGCCGGCGGCGTCCACCGCCCAGCCTTCGGGAATGCCGGCACCTTCGTCCCGCGCCTTGCGGATCTTGCCGCGCGCGGCGACGCTCATCGCCATGTCGAGGATGAAGTGCGGCGCGTCCGGGCCCGCCGAAGCGGGACGGGGCGCGGCGATGGAGAGGGGGTTGTTGCCGAGGCGCGCCTCACGCCCGCCCCAGGGCGCGATGGTGGTGGAGGCGTTGGTGCCGCTGATCAGCACCAGACCTCTCTCGCAGGCTTTCAGCGCATAGGGGGCCAGCGCGCCCAGGTGGTTGGAATTGCGGCAGCCGACGTAGGCGAGGCCGCTTTCCGCCGCCATCTCGCAGCCGGCGTCCAGGGCGGTCATGGCGACCGCGGGCCCCAGGCCGTCGTCCCCGTCAACCAGGGCGAGCGAAGGCGCCTTGCGTTCCACCTTGATATCGGCGCCGGCCTTGATGCCGCCCAGGCGCAGCCGCTCGCTGTAGAGCAGCACGCGCAGCACGCCGTGGGTACCAATTCCCATGAGATCGCCCTCGACGAGGATATCCGCGGACAGGGCGGCGTGGCGCGGAGCGGCCCCGGCGGCGGTCAGCGCCGCCTCGGCGAGGTGCAGCAAGCGCGCCCGCTCAACAGTCACGGTTTTGGTCATAGCTCGGCAGCCTCACAAGGTCCTGGACGATGGGACCAACCATAGGCCGGGCCGGCGGCGATTCGCCGTCCAATCTTCCGTTGCCGCCATAAATTCCACGGGCCCCGGCAGCCCTGGCGCCGCCATATCCCCTGCTTATGGCCGCGCCGCTATTTCTTATTACCTCAGACCGGGCCATGGCATTACGGTTTCACAGGAAATTCGCGCCCGGCACCGGCGTCCGGAAACACCTCCGGATAACGGCACATAATGACCGGCAAGAGCAAAAACGGCAGGTGGGCCGGGCGCGCGACCATCGATCGAGGACATCGATCCAGGGGAGGAGTCGATGGCGGCGGCGCAGAAGTCTGCCCCTTATCTCCATGCCGCTACCAGGCGCGTGGCCAGTTCGAGACCCACGACCTCAGCAAGGCTGGGGCCGGAGGAGCGCGGGTGACCTCCGACTACCTGCCGTTCCATCCCAACCCCAAGAAGCCCGATTTCGTCGTGCCGCCCGGCGCCGTCGACGCGCACTGCCACGTCTTCGGCCCGGCGGCGGTCTTCCCCTTCGCGCCGGAGCGCAAGTACACACCCGTCGACGCCCCCAAGGAGAAGCTCTTCGCGCTGCGCGACCACCTGGGCTTCACCCGCAACGTGATCGTCCAGGCCTCCTGCCACGGGCGCGACAACCGGGCCCTGGCCGACGCGCTGATCGCGTCCCGGGGGCTGGCCCGCGGCGTCGCCGTACTGGACCCGGAGATCGGCGACGACGACCTGGCCGCGCTGGACCGCGCCGGCGTGCGTGCCGCCCGCTTCAACTTCGTCAAGCGCCTGGTCGACAACACGCCCAAGGACGTCTTCCGCAAGGTCGCCGAGCGCGTCACCGCCCTGGGCTGGCACAGCGTCGTCTACTTCGAGGCCGCCGACCTGGACGAGCTGATGCCCTTCCTGGCCGCCCTGCCCGGCACCGTCGTCATCGACCACATGGGCCGGCCCGACATCGACAAGGGCGTCGAGGCGCCAGCCTTCCAGCAGCTGATCCGCTTTCTCGACGACAATCCGAACATTTGGGTCAAGGTCTCCTGCCCGGAGCGCCTGACCGTCGCGGGGCCGCCCTACGACGACGTGGTGCCCTTCGGCCGCGCGCTGGTCGCGCGCTTTCCCGAGCGCGTGCTGTGGGGCACCGACTGGCCGCATCCCAACATGAAATCGCATATTCCCGACGACGGCGCACTGGTCGACTGGATCCCGCGCATCGCCGGGACCGAAGCCCTGCAGCGGGCGCTGCTGGTCGACAATCCCCTGCGCCTCTACTGGCCCGAAGAAGCCGGAGCGGCCTCTTGAGCGACGCGGCGACAGAGCGAAGCTGGAGCGAAGGCCTGATCGCGGTGCTGGCCGCGGTGATGTGCGTCGCCTGCATCCTGTGGAACATCGAGACGCCGACCCGCCTGGGCGTTGCCATCCTGACCGAGCAGTACCTGGCCTTCCAGCTGGGCCTGGCGCTCACCATCGCCTTCCTGCGCTTCGGCCCCTCGGGCGACCGCAAGGCGCGGGTCGGGCTGGTCGACGGCCTGGCGGCCGTCGTCTGCTTCCTGGTGCTGATGTACGCGGCCTGGGATTTCTCCTACCTGCTGCGCGAGCAGGCCTACCGCCCGCCGGAGATCACCGTCATCGGGCTGGTCGTCACCCTGGCGGTTATGGAAGGCATCCGGCGGCGCGCCGGCTGGACGCTCTTCGTCATCGTCGCGATCTTCCTGGTCTACGCGCTCTTCGCCGACAAGGTGCCCGGCCAACTGATCGGCAAGGCGCTCACGCCCGTGCGCCTGGTGCAGTACGTCGGCTTCGACCCCAGCGCCGTCTTCTCGACGCCGCTGGTGGTCGGCACGGTCATCGTGCTGCTCTTCGTCTTCTTCGGCCAGCTGCTCTTCGCCGCGGGCGGCGGCGCCTTCTTCACCGACCTGGCCATCGCCGCGACCGGGCGTTCGCGCGGCGGCAGCGCCAAGATCTCCGTCGTCGGCTCGGCCCTCTTCGGCACCATCTCGGGCAGCGCGGTCTCCAACGTGGTCACCACCGGCGTGGTCACCATCCCGCTGATGCAGCGCGGCGGCTATTCCAGGAAGGACTCCGGCGCCATCGAGGCGGTGGCCTCCACCGGCGGCCAGCTGACCCCGCCGATCATGGGCGCCGCCGCCTTCCTGATGGCCGAGTTCCTCGACATCTCCTACCTGACCGTCGCCGCCGCGGCGCTGATCCCGGCGCTGCTGTACTACGTCAGCGTCTTCATCCAGGTCGACCTCATCGCCGGGCGCGACCGGATCAGCCACGGCGACGACGAGGTCCTCAGCGCCGCGGAGGTGCTGCGCGCCGGCTGGCATTTCGCGCTACCCCTGGGGGTGCTGCTCGCCGCGCTCTTCTGGTGGCGCTACGACCCCGAGGACTCGGCGCTCATGGCCTCCATCGCCATCGTCCTGGTCGGCTTCCTGCGCGGCTACCGCGGCCAGCGCCTGACCCTGGCCAAGTTGCGCGACGTCTTCATCGATACCGGCACCTCCATGGTGGACCTGATCCTGGTGGTGGCGGCGGCCGGTTTCGTCATCGGCATCCTCAACATCACCGGCCTCGGCTTCGCCCTCACCCTGGTGCTGGTCAACGCCATCGGCGAGAACCTCTTCCTGCTGCTGCTGGTCTCGGCGCTGATCTGCACCCTGCTGGGCATGGGCATGCCGACATCCGGCGTCTACGTGCTGCTGGCCGCCCTGGTCGCGCCCTCGCTGGTGCAGGCCGGCGTGCCGGCGATCGCCGCGCACCTCTTCATTCTCTACTTCGGCATGATGTCGATGATCACGCCGCCGGTGGCCCTGGCCGCCTTCGCGGCGGCGACCATCACCAAGGCCGACCCCCTGGGCACCGGCTTCGCCGCCATGCGGGTCGGCTGGGCCGCCTACATCATCCCCTTCATCTTCGTCGGCTCGCCCGCCCTGCTGCTGGAGGGTTCCTGGAGCGCCATCGCCCTCGCCACGGTCCTTTCCATCATCGGGGTTGCCGCCATCTGCGCGGGCATGGTCGGCTTTTTCCACTGCCGCCTCGGCACACCAACACGCCTGCTCTTCGCGGCGCTGGGGCTGGGCGCCCTGCCGGCCGGCTATCTGCCGGCGGGCTGGGACAAGATCCACATCGCCTGCGCCGTGGCGGCCGCCGGCGTTGCCGCCAGCCTCATCTACTTCAGACGCAGCGCCGCCCAAGACGTCCAAGTACCCAGAGAATCGACTGACTGAAAGAAATTCAGCACGGGAGGAAGACCAATGAAGACGTTCGCCAAAGCCCTTGCCCTGGGACTGCTCGGCAGTTCCCTCATGGCCGCCGGCGCCCTGGCCCAGGTCGTGACCGTCGCGACCGGCGCCCAGGGCTCGCTGGCCTACAACTCCGGCCAGGCCGTCGCCAAGGTGGCCAACGACGCCGGCATTACCGCCCGCACCCAGCCGCTGGTCGGCTACCTGCCGCTGATCAACACAGGCGAGGTCGACTTCGGCTTCTCCAACGGCGTGGAGGCCGAGTACGCCCACGCCGGCACCGGCAACTACGACCGCGCCAACCCGAACATCCGCCTGGTCGGCGTCATGTTCCCGCTGCGCACCGGCCTCATGGTCGTCGCCGACAGCGGCATCAAGACCATCGCCGACCTGAAGGCCAAGGCCGGCGAGCTGCGCATCGCCTCGGAGTACACCTCCTCCACCATCATCCCCTATTACATCGCCGGTGCACTGGCCAACGGCGGCATGACCTATGACGATTTTCAGAAGGTGCCGGTCTCCAGCTTCGTCAAGGGCATCCAGGCCCTGGGCGACGGCCTGGTCGACGTGACCCTGATCAGCCTCAACTCCGGCGCCGGCAAGCAGGTCGAGGCCAAGATGCAGGACCGCGGCGGGCTGCAGTACGTCTCCCTCGACAACTCGCCGGAGGGCGTGAAGGCCTTCAAGGATTTCCTGCCGGCCGGCAAGATCGTGTCGCAAGCGCAGAACGACAACATCCCCGGCCTGAAGGAAGCCGCCAACATCATCGAGGTGCCCTGGATGATGTTGACCCACGCCGGCGCGGACGAGGACCTGGTCTACCGCATGACCAAGGCGGTGGCCGAGAACAACGAGGCGCTGAAGGCCTCCTTCGGGGCCTTCGGCCGCGCCAAGCTGGCGGAGATGGCGCCGGCCAACGCCGTGCCCTATCACCCCGGCGCCCTGCGCTACTACAAGGAAGCCGGCATCACGGTCGGCGAATGATCCCTGCGGGAGCCGCCCGCCGGCGGCGGCTCCCGCAACTTCCATTGCGAAAGGACAGGACCGCCCATGACACAGGATATCCGAGGGGCGATGACGCGGCTGACCGCCGCCGACGGCCATGAGCTGGACTGCTGGATGGAGCCCGCGAGGGGCGCGCGTCTGGGCGGCCTGGTCATCCTGCAGGAGATCTTCGGCGTCACCGACCAGTTGAAGGGCGTCGCCGCGCACTACGCCGCCCTCGGCTACGACGTCGCCATCCCGGCGCTCTTCGACCGCAAGCAACGCGGCGCTGTCTTTCCCTTCGACCAGGGCCCGAAGGGCCGCGACATCATGCTGGCCGCCGACCTCTCCGAGACCATGACCGACGTCGAGGCCGCGGTGCAGGCGCTCAGCGAGAAGGGGGGCAAGGTCGCGGTCATGGGCTTCTGCTGGGGCGGCGGCCTGGCCCTGCGCGCCGCCCAGGTGCTGGACGTCGCCGGCGGGATCTCCTTCTACGGCACGCGCCTGCCGCAGTACCTGGACCGGCCGCTGAAGGCGCCGCTGCTGTGCCACTGCGGCACCAGCGACGAGCACGTGCCTCTGGAAATGGTCGAGCAGATGAAGGACTACCTGCCCGAGGCCGATGTGCAGATCTACGAGGCCGGTCACGCCTTCGCCAACGACGCCCGCCCGAGCTACGTGGCTGCGGCGGCCGACCTGGCGCACCAGCGCAGCGCGGCCTTCCTCGCCAAGGTCCTGGGCTGAGCGGCGCCGCGCCCATGGGCGAGGACACCGGCAGGGCGCCGCTGAGGGCGATTACCTCCGGCGCCTTGGCCGCCGCCCTTGAACGGCTGTTGCCGCTCTACCGCAGCGCCAACGATTGCGCGGTGGAGCTGTCCTTCGGCTCCTCCCTGGGCACGGCGCACGACTCCATCCCGACCCGCCTGGCCGAGGGCGAGCGCTTCGACGTCTACTTCCTCGCCCGCAAGGCGCTGGATAATCTCACGGCCCAGGGCTTGATCCGCGCGGACGCCGGCTACGACCTCGTGGAGTCACACATCGGCGCCATGGTGCGCAGCGGAGATCCGGCGCCGGACATCGGCAGCGTCGAGGCCTTCCGCGCCACCCTGCTGGCCTCCCGCGCCGTGGCGCACGCAGCCAGCGCCAGCGGCATCTATCTCTCCACCGAGGTCTTTCCCGCCCTGGGTATCGCAGAGCAGATGAAAGAGACGGCAAGGACCGTCTACAGCGAACGGGTGGGCCGTGTCGTCGCGCGCGGCGAAGCGGATCTCGGCTTCCAGCAGATCAGCGAGATCCTGCCCATCGAGGGCGTGAAGATCATCGGGCGGCTGCCCGCGGTGTTCCGCCGCCCCTTTGTGTTCTGCGCGGGCATCGGCGCAACCTCGAAGAAGGTGGCCGAAGCCAAACACCTGCTGCGCTTCCTGGCCTCCGAGGAAGCCGCGCCGGCCATCCGCGAGACCGGCCTCGACCCTCTGTTTCCCGAGATCCCCTGATTGGCCCTGCGGCGCGGCCGCTATTCCCCGGCGGCGAAGCCGCTGCCGGCCTGCTTATAAGCCTTGCGCGGCGGCGCGAAGATATCCATGACCACCATGCCCGCGTCGCCCGCCACCATGGTGTGCGGCAGGTCGCCGGGGGTGCGCCAGAAATCGCCAGGCTTCACCGCCACCTCTTCGTCGCCCTGGTAGCGCACACCACCGCCGGAAAGACAGTGGCCCCACTGCTCCTCGGGGTGGTGATGCAGCGTACCCTTGGCGCCTGCTTCGAAGCGGACGATCGAGATTTGCGCGTGCTCGCCGGAGAAGACCGTGGTCGTGATTCCCGGCGCGAGCTCGCGGGGCACCCCGCCTTCGGCGCTGTCGATGTTGAAGAAAAGCTGCTCCTGCATGTAATGCCTTCTCCTCCCCAGATTCTTTTCTTTGAGGATAGCCGTCCGATCACCGTCAGGCAAAGAGCGCAATAGGCGTTTCTTATACCGCCGACCCAGATTGAAGTGGCCGCTGCCCGATGGCCCCGGCGATAGTGTCCGGGCGGACTTAAAGGGAGGAATGCCGGCATGGCCAGACTCGTCGGAGGGATCGGCGCCTCGCACTCGCCGACCATCGGTTTCGCCAAGGACGCCGACAAGGCCGCCGACCCGGCCTGGGCGCCGATCTTCGTGGGCTTCGAGGAAATCAAGCGCTGGGTCAAGGCGCGGGACATCGACGTCCTCTTCATGATCTACAACGATCACATCTCCTCCTTCTTCTTCGACCACTACTCCGCCTTCGCGCTGGGCGTGGACGACAGCTACGCGCCCGCCGACGAAGGCGGCGGCCCGCGCGACCTGCCGCCGCTGAAGGGACATGCGGCGCTGGCCCGCCACATCGCCTCGGCCCTGGTGGCCGACGAGTTCGACATGTCGTTCTTCCAGCACAAACCGCTGGACCACGGCTGCTTCTCGCCGCTGTCGATGATCGCCGACGCCGAAGACGGCTGGTCGGGCAGCATCGTGCCGCTGCAGGTCGGCGTGCTGCAGTTCCCCATCCCCAGCGCCAAACGCTGCTACCGGCTGGGACAGTCCCTGCGCAAGGCGGTGGAGAGCTTCCCCGACGACGACCTGCCCGACGAATTGAAGGTCGCGGTCATGGCCACCGGCGGCCTGTCGCACCAGGTCCACGGCGAGCGCTGCGGCTTCAACAACGAAGACTGGGACGAGAAGTTCCTCGACCTGCTGGAGAACGACCCTGAGAAACTCGCCGGGATGCGCCTGGCGGACTATGCGGAGCTGGGCGGCCTGGAGGGCGCCGAGGTCATCATGTGGCTGATCATGCGCGGCGCGCTGTCGGACAGGGTGACGCGTGTGCACCGCACGACCTACCTGCCCTCCATGACCAACATCGCCACGGTGATCTACGAGGACCAGGGCGACCGGCCCTCACTGCAGGAGGTAGAGGCCTATCGCCGGCACATGAACCACGAGCTGGCCGGCGTCGAGAAGCTGGAAGGCACCTACCCCTTCACCCTGGAACGCAGCCACAAGGCCTTCCGCGTGAACGACTTCCTGCACCGGCTCACGGAACCGGAGCACCGCAAGCGCTTTGTCGAGAATCCCGAGGCATTGTTCGAGGACTTCGGCCTCAGCGAGGAGGAACGCGACCTCATCCGCGAACGCAAGTGGATCGAGATGATCCGCTACGGGGTCAGCTTTTTCGTCATCGAGAAGATGGCCGCCGTCCTCGGCCGCTCCAACCCCGAGATCTACGCCGCCTTCCGCGGCAAGGACCTCGCGACCTTCCAGAAGTCGCGCAAGGTGGCGATGCAGTATTCGGTGGTCGGCGGCGACAAGGCCAGGGAGCTGGGCAAGCGCTAGGGCTTTGCTTCGCGCTGCTGGGCCTCGCGCGCCAGCGCCGCCAGGCGGTAGAAGCCGTGCGCCATCTTCGAATAGGGCGTCAGCAGGAAGAAGGCGAGCACCGATCCCAGGTGCAGCGCCAGCAGCCAGGACACCGCCCCAGTGCCGATAGCCGTGCCGCTGGCCGCGTAGAGCACCAGGCCCGACAGGCTGACGAAGAACAGCAGCAGCACGAAAGCCATCTCGCCGCCCCAGACACGCGGGGCGCCTAGGTCGCGCTCGCCCCTGGCCTTCAGCATGGCGAGACGCAGGGTGCCGAGACACAGCAGCAGGCCGCCTGACAGGCCGAGCAGCTTGGGCAGGCTGAAGAGGCCGTAAGGTGCCGGCATATCGAAGAGATAGTGCATCAGCGTCGCGACACTGGTCGCGGCAAAGCACAGCAGGAAACCGTAGAGCGTCGCCTGGTGGGCGAAGCGCCGCTCGTTGGAATAGCGGTCGCCCTTCTCGAAATTACAGCCCTGCCCCTGGCCGCCGTCGAGGTTGCGCAGCACCGCCGCGTCCTTGAAGGCCGCGACCAGGTGGCGTCCGCGCAAGGGGCTGCCGCCGACTTCGCGCCAGTAGCGCCGGAGCCCCACGGCCAGCGCGGCCAGCGGCAGCAGGAAGGCCGGCAGGAAGACCGCCACCATGGCGTTGTGCGACAGGAAGGCGTAGAAGCCCTGCCCCGCCTCCGGGCGCAGCGACTGGATGAGCAGCAGCAGGAAGGCAAAGCCGGTGACCAGGGCGGCCGCGACCGCCACGCCGTGGCGGTGGAAGACGCGGCCCAGCGCCGCCGGCCAGGCGCAGCGGGACCAGCTGTCCTGGCGGACCTCGGCCAGGATGCCGGGCACGTTGAGGTCGAACTCGTGGGGCGCTGTGTACTGGCAGGAATAGTAGCAGCCCCGGCAGTTGTGGCAGAGGTTGGCGAGCTGGGTCATGTCGCCGTCGCTGAAGGCCTTCTGCCGCGTCATCGCCGGAAAGACGGCGCAGAAGCCCTCGCAGTAGCGGCAGGCGTTGCAGATCTCGATCTGGCGGCGCGCCTCGGCAAGGGCCGCTTCGCCTTCGGCATCGCCGGCGAACTGCAGGAGAGATGGAGTGGCTGCGTCAGAGGACATGATCGGCCGCCTCCCTGCCGGCGATGCGCCCGAAGACGGTGCCGATGGTCATGCCGAAGCCGGCGAGATAACCCTCGCCCAGCACGTTGCCCGCCATGATCTCGCCGGCCGCCCAGATATTGGCGTAGCGGCCGTTCTGGCCGGTGACCCGCGCCGTCTCGTCGACCTTGAGGCCCAGGTAGGTGAAGGTGACGCCGGGGCGCAGCAGGTAGCCGTAGTAGGGCGGCGTATCGAGGGGCCGCGCCCAGTTCGTCTTCTCCGGCGAGACCCCCTCGGTCGCCAGCCCGTCCAGTTCGGTGGGATGGAACGTCCCTTCCCGGCAGGCCCGGTTGAAGCCCTCGACCGTCTCCTTCAGCGCCGGCGCCGGCAGGCCCAGGCGCTGGGCCAGCCCCTCGATGGTCTCCGCCTTGACCGGCGGGAAGACCGTGGGCATGAAGAGGTCGATGCTCTTGTGGTCGATGATCGCGTAAGCCATCTGGTCGGGCTGCGCCGCCACCAGCCGCCCCCAGATGGCGTAGCGCTTCGGCCAGACGTCCTCGCCTTCGTCGTAGAAGCGCTGGCCGTCCCTGTTCACGACGATGGAGAAGGGCACGCAGTCGATGCGCGTGGCGATGCCGCCGTCGTACTTCGGCGCGCGCCCGTCGATGGCGACCGCGTGGCACTGGGTCGGATCGCCGATGCTCTCCGCGCCCTGGTCCAGAAGGTCCTTCAAGACCACGCCCCTGTTGTAGGGCGTGCCGCGGATCAGGAAGTTGCGCGCCGAGGGTCCCCAGGCGCGCGCCAGCCAGTCGATGTCGGCCTGGAAGCCGCCGGCGGCCAGGACCACCGCCTTGCCTTCGACCCGCAGCGTCTCGCCGCCCAGCTCGACCTCCACATGGGTGAAGCGGCCGTCCTCGAGTCCGACATGGACGACCTGGGCCTCGTAGACGGCGCGCACGCCCAGGTCCTCGGCCGTGTTGTAGTAGGCGTTGACCAGGGCCTTGCCGCCACCCAGGAAAAAGGCGTTGGTCCGCGACAGGGAGAGGGTGCCGGAAAGCGAGGGCTGGAAGCGCACGCCGTGGGCCTCCATCCAGGGCAGGCAGGCCTCGGACTCGCGGATGGCCATGCGCGCGAGGCCCTCGTCGGTCTTGCCCTTGGTCACCACCAGCAGATCCTGGAAGTACTCCTCTTCCTCGTAGGTATCGGTCAGCACCGAGAGCGGGCCGCGGTGCATGCAGCGGAAGTTGCGGGTATGGCGGCTGTTGCCGCCGCGGTAGGGCTTCGGCGCGCCTTCGAGGATCAGCACGGAAGCACCCTTCTCCGCCGCCGTGATGGCGGCGCAGAGCGCCGCGTTGCCGCCGCCCACCACCACCACATCCCAGGTGGTCTCAACTAGGGATCTTCCGACCATCTCACCGTCCATGAAGGGCAGGTCAGCGCAGCGCGGGCCGTCGCCGGATCGTCAGCCGTGCGGGAGCACGACGGTGCGCAGCTGGCGCAGGCGCGCACGGTGCGCCGCCTCGATGTGCCGGCGCATGACCTCTTCGGCCTTGGCGGCGTCACGGGCGCGCAGGGCGTCCAGAACCTCCGCATGCTCGGCCACGGCCTCGCGCACGCGGTCCGACTCGGAGAGGGTCGAGCGCCCGAGGATCAGCAGCGTCTTCTCCAGGCTGTTCACCGACCGGGTGAGGTAGCGGTTGCGGGCCGCGTCCAGGAGCGTGCGGTGGAACTGCTTGTTGAGCGCGTAGCTGCGCAGTCCGTCGCGCTCGGCCGCGCGCAGCTCCTCGTTCAGGGCTTCCAGCTCGGCGATCTCGACGTCCGAGGCGGCACGCGCCGCCAGCCGCGCGGCCGTGCCTTCCAGCACCGCGCGCATCTCGTAGAGCTCCATCACCTCCGCGTAGTCGAGGGTGCGGATGGTCGCGCCGACCCGCGGCACGTGGACAACCAGGCCGTCCGCCTCCAGCTGCCGGATGGCGTCGCGCACCGGCGTGCGGCTGATGCCCAGGCGGTTGGCCAGCTCGACCTCGCGCAGCCGGGTGCCCGGCAGCAGGGCGCCGGAGGCGATCTCGTCGAGCAGCCGCTGGTAGGCGGTCTTCCCCTGCAGCGCCTCGGGCGCGGGGGCGGCGATCTTGTTGGCGCGTGGCGCGGCCAAGGTTACCTCTCCTACTTTTTGTATTCTCTTGTATACAATATTAGGCAACGCGGTTCAAGGCTTCCAGGGCCCTGAAATAGCGCAATTTTTTCCGAAGCTGGCTCAGCCCGCCCAGACGGCGCCGGGCACATAGATCTCGCCGCGCGCCAGCAGCCGCGCCGTGCGCAGCAGCCCGGCCGAGCGCAGCTCGAAGGCCCCGTCCTTCATCTCGTAGTCGACGGTGACGTCGATCCTGCCGGAGGCATGCTCGATGGTGACCACGGCGGGCTGGCCCTGCGCCGGCTCGGCCAGCCCCTCGGCCACGGTGCCGGGGGTGAGCGTGCAGGAGGCCAGGCACTGGGAGCCTGTCACCGCCATGCTGGGGTGGCAGTTCCAGGGCATGAAGTAGCGCGCCGAGATGGTGCCGCCCTCGCGCGCCTTGGAGAGGATGCCGAACTTCGGGGTCACCGACTTGGAGACGTCGCCCAGGCCCATCATCTCGCCGGCCTTGCGGCGGATCGGCTCCATGCGCGCGTAGAAATCCTTGTTGGCGTCCAGCTCCTCGCGGGTCTCATAGCCGGTGAGGCCGAAGTCCGCCGCCCGCGCGATGACCATGGGCATGGCGACGTCCATGCAGGTCACCTCGATGCCGTCGATTTCCTCGCGCAGCTTGCCGGTGGGCAGGAGGGCCCCGCAGCTCGAGCCCACCACGTCCATGAAGTTCAGCAGCACCGGCGCCGCGGTGCCGGGCACGCCGTCGATCGCCGCCTCGCCCTCGTACTGCACCTTACCGCCCGGCGTCTGCACCACGGCCTCGACCAGGGCGCCGGTGTTGACGGCGTGGATACGGATGCGGGTCTCGCCGTCGGCGGGCTCGAAGAGGCCCAGCTCGATCGAGGCCGGGCCGACGCCGGAGAGCATGTTCCCGCAGGTCGGCTTGTAGTCGACGAGGCGCTCCTCCACCGCCACCTGGCCAAAGAAGTAGTCGATGTCGGCGTCCTCGCGCTCCGACCTGCTCAGCATGACGACCTTGGTGGTCACCGCGGCACCGCCGCCGATGCCGTCGATGTTCAGCGGGTGGCCGGCGCCCACGGCAGCGATCAGCACCTGCGAGAGGTCGTCGAGGTCCTGCGGCAGGTCGGCGCGCTTGAAATAGGGGCCGCGCGAGGTGCCGCCGCGCATGAAGAGGAACGGGATAGCCGTTTGGGTCATGAAGCGAGGTTTCCCATTGAGACCGCAGAAGCCGCCGGCGCCCGGCGCCGAGGCCTGGTGTTATTGTCGGTATACAAGCGGATACAATAAGGGGCGTCAAGGCGCGGATCGGCTCAAAATGCCTGCATGAACTCCATGCCGAGGAAGGTCTTGATGACAAGGGCGTTCAAGAGGTCGAGAAAGAAGGCGCCGACCAGGGGCACCACCAGGAAAGCCTTCGGAGAAGGGCCGTATTTCGAGGTCACGGCGTTCATATTGGCAATGCCGACGGGCGTCGCCCCCATGCCCAGACCCGAGAAGCCGGCGGCCATGACGGCGGCGTCGTAGGTCCGACCCATCACCCGGAAGACGATGAAGACGGCAAAGAGGGTGATCACGGCCATCTGGGCGAAAAGGATCAGCAGGATCGGCCCCACGGCCCCGGCCAGGACCCAGAGCTGCATGCTCATCAGGCTCATGGCGAGGAAGAGCTGCAGGCTCAACTCGGCGACGCGGTCGCGCGTAACCGGTTCGAGCCTGATCTTCAGCAGGTCGGCGCCGTTGACGATGACGATGCCCACCAGCATGGCGGTCAGGAAGCCCGGCAAGGTGACGCCGCGCGAGAAGAGGAACTGGTTCACTAGGTCGCCCGCCTCCACGCAGACGGCGAGCAGCATCAACGTGCCCAGTGTCGAGGAGATCGGCGGCAGGCTCTGCGTCGCCGCCGGTTCTGCCGCCGCGGCCGGGCCGCCCCGGGGCTCTTGCCGGCAGGCCGCCTGCAGCTTGTTCTGCTTGATCAGGCGCTCGGCGATGGGGCCGCCGATGAGCCCGCCGGCGATGAGCCCGAAGGTGGCGAAGGCGATGCCGATCTCCCTGGCGTTCCGCAGCCCCGCCTCCTCCGCCACGGCGCCCCAGGCGATCGCGGTGCCGTGCCCGCCGGCCAGGGAGACGCTGCCGCCGAAGAGGCCGTAGCCCGGAGGCGCGCTGAAGGCCAGGGCGAGGAGGACGCCGGTCGTGTTCTGCAGGATCAGCAGGACGGCCGCCGCGAGCAGCAGGATCACCAGCGCCGCACCACCCTGCTTCAAGAGGCTCATCCGGGCCGAGAGGCCGATGGTCGAGAAGAAGGTCAGCAGCAACAGATCGCGCAGGCGGGTGTCGAAGTGGATGGTGACGTCAAAGACGTAGTAGATGACCGTGACCGTCAGGCTGCACAGCAGCCCCCCGGTGACGGCGACCGGAATGCTGTAGCGCTCCAGGAAGGCGACTTTCCTGTTGATGAAGGTTCCGGCAAACCAGACGGCGACGGCCAGGACGACGATGTTCGCGCCGCCGATCGTGTACTCCATCCACCACCGCTCCGTGCGATCGGATCCCGCGCCTAGAATGCAGCAGGCGCCATAGCGGTGCCAGGGTCATCTGCGAAGGAGCATCGAACACCGGCGCGCTTCGGCGGCGTCAGTCGATTGGATGCCCCGCCGCCGTTCTGCCCCGACTGCCGACATTCCAAAGCCGCCCAGAAGGGCACCAAGACGGCACAAAAGCAGTCTTTTCCCCGAAATTGGCGCATTTTTGGATTTAGGTTCAGGCTCGTTTCGTCGACAATAGGGGCCTGATTTCAAAGCTGGGCCTTCGAGGGGTTTACGGTGAGCAGCGCAGACGATCACAGGGGCGACGATCACAGGGGCGACGACCGCAGGGGAAACGGCAGCGGCCCCCTGACCACCCGCGTCCAGGCGGCGATCGAGAACATGATCATGAACGGCGAGCTGCGCGGCGGGGACAGGGTGAACGAGATCGCCCTGTCCGAGAAGTTCGGCACCAGCCGGGGTCCCCTGCGCGAAGCCTGCCGGGCCCTGGCCCAGGAAGGCCTGCTGGTCGCCATCCCCAACCGCGGCGTCTTCGTGCGCGAGCTCGACCTGCGCGAAGCCCTGGAGGTCTACGATATCCGCTCCGCCCTCGACGAGCTGATGGGCCGCCTGATCGCCGACCAGGCAACGGACGCACAGATCACCTCACTTTTCGAGCTGGTGGACAAGATGGACCGCGCCGCCGCCGAGCGCGACCTGGAGAGCTACTATCCGGCGAACCTGGAATTCCACAACGCCCTGCTGGCCTACGCCAACAACCGTCGCCTGGAGCGTCTCTACAAGAGCCTGATCAAGGAGCTGCACCTCTTCCGGCGCAAGGGCCTGCTGCAGTCCGGCTCCATGCGGATCTCCAACGAGGAGCACCGCCAGATCGTCGAGGCCATCGCCTCGCGCGACCCCATCGCCGCGGGCGTTTCGATGAAAAGTCACGTGCTGGCCGCCAAGCACCGCCTGCTGGCCGCCATGGAGGCCGAACGCGCCCAGGAACTTGCCGCGGCGCGCCAGACCTCCGCCTCCCAGCGGCGCGGCGTTTAGCGTCCTTTGAAATCCGGGTCGCGCTTTTCCATGAATGCGCGGCGGCCTTCCTTGTAGTCCTCGCTGGCAAAGCAGTCGGCGACCAGGCGGTCGCAGAGCGCGAGGTCGGTGTCCTCGGGATCCTTCAGCACCTCGTTGGTGATCGCCTTCATGGCCTTGACCGTCAGCGGCGCGTTGCCGGCAATGCGCCCGGCAACGCCGGCCACGAAGCTCTCCAGTTCCTCCTCCGGCAGCACCTTCTGCACGAGGCCGAGGCGGAAAGCCTCCTCGGCGTCGATGCGCTCGGCCGAAAACATCAGGTACTTGGCCGCCGAGGGTCCGACGGCGTTAATCAGCCGGCGGATCGCGTGATAGGGATACCCGAGCGCCAGGCGCGCGGCAGGCATGCCGAACTTCGACTTGGCCGAGCAGAAGCGCAGGTCGCAGGCGGCGGCGAGGTTCAGCCCGCCACCCAGGCAGTAGCCGTTGACCATGGCGATGGTCGGCTTGGCGAAGAGCTCGACCCGCCCGTAGACGCCCTTGATGCGCTCGTTGTAGTGGTGCACGGCATCCTCGGAGCCGCGTTCCTTCTCGAACTTCGAGATGTCGGCGCCGGAGACGAAGGACTTGCCGCCCGCACCCGACAGCACCACGACGCGCACCTCTGCGTCGGCGGCGAAGTCGTCGAGGATGCGGTCCGCCGCATCCCACATCTCCAGGGAGACCGCGTTGTGCTTTTCCGGGTTGTTGAAGATCAGATGACCGATCGCGCCGTCCTTGCGGCCGAGCATCTTGTCGCTCTGCTGATCCGTCGCTGACTCGCTCGCCATAAACCTCTTCTCCTTTTCGCCGGCTAAATCACCTGGCGTTGCCGCAGATCGCTGACACGCTCGCCGTCATAGCCGATCTCCGCAAGAATTTCCTGGGTGTGCTCGCCGCGTTCCGGCGGGTGCTGCACGATGCGGCTGGGGGTGCCGGTCAGAATGACCGGCTGGCCGACCAGCTGCGTCTTGCCGAAGGGCAGGGTGTCGGCGTTCTGGGCGATGCCCAGATGCTGAACCTGCGGATCGGCGAAGACCTCGTCGATGCGGTTGATCTCGCCGCAGGGCACGCCCTTGTCCAGCAGCATGGTCACCAGGTCGCCGCTCTTCCAGGCCCGGGTGATTTCCTCGATCTCTTCGTTCAGCTCGTCACGGCGCGCCAGGCGCGCGGCATTGTCCTTGTACTCTTCGCTGTCGATCCATTCGGGCCTGCCCACGGCCTTGGCAAAGCGCTGCCAGATGGTCTCGCCGGCCACCGCGATGTTGATCGCGCCGTCCTGGGTCTTGAACACGCCGGTGGGCACGCTGGTGGGATGGTTGTTGCCGGCCTGGGTCGGCACCTCGCCCTTGGCCAGCCAGCGCGCGGCCTGGAAATCCAGCATGAAGATCTGCGACTGCAGCAGCGAGGTGTGCAGCCACTGGCCCTCGCCCGTCTTCTCGCGGCTGATCAGGGCGACCAGGATACCGTGGGCGCAGAACAGCCCCGCCGTCAGGTCGGCCAGCGGGATGCCGACGCGGTAGGGCCCGCGCCCCGGCTCGCCGGTGATCGACATCAGGCCGCCCATGCCTTGGGCGATCTGGTCGAAGCCCGGGCGCTTGGAATAGGGCCCGTCCTGGCCGAAGCCGGAGATACTGGCCAGAATGATGCGCGGGTTGATCGCCTTCAGCGCCGGATAGTCGATCTTCAGCCGCTCCTTCACGTCGGGGCGGAAGTTCTCGATCACCACGTCGGCCTTCTCGGCCAGCTTGTAGAAGATCGCCAGGCCCTCGGGGTCCTTCAGGTTGAGGGTCAGGCTGCGCTTGTTGCGCTGCAGGTTCTGAAAGTCCGGCGTGTTGCGGCCGGCGCCCAGCGCCCCGTCCGGCTCCAGGCTCTCCGGGGGCTCGATCTTGATGACGTCCGCCCCCCAGTCGGCGAGCTGGCGGGCCGCCGTCGGGCCCGAACGCACGCGCGTCACATCCAGCACCCGGATGTGCGAGAGGGCTTCAGAGGCCGGAACATGGGTCATACCTGTCTCCTCATTCCCGGTTTTAGCTGTGCCGCGCGACTTGCTTCAGGCCACCGGCATCCGCGGCGGTGAAGGCGTCGCGGGCGAAGGCGGCCAGCGCCTCGGCCTGGTCGTCGCTCCAGCCGCCGAAGCGCAGGTTGCCGCGGAACTTTTCCCACAGCTCGGCCTCCTCCAGCGGCGCGCCGCGGCCGCCGCGCAGGCAGGGCTGGTTCGCTGCCAGCCGCCGGCCGTCCTTCAGCGTCACCACCAGGTCGCCGGTGTAGTTCCGGGGATATTCGTTCGCCGGGTCGATCTCATAGGTCACCTTGGCCGCCTGGGCCAGCACCGCCGGGTCGGCGATGCGCGCCTCGGTGAACTGCTCCAGGCCCGCGCCGCCGTCGAGCAGCGCCACCGCGACGCAGTAGGGCACCGAGAACTTGGCGCCGTAGGGCGTCGAGGGGCGGGCCTTCTCGGCGCGCGGCTCCCAGAGGCGGTGCACCGTCCCCTCGCCGACCTTGGCGACGATGGTCTCGATCTCCGAGAGGTCGTCGATCTCATCGCGCAGCTTCAGGGCGCAGTCGATGAAGGGCTGCGCCATGGTCCCGCAGGCATAGGGCTTGAAGGCCAGGTTGGCGACTTCCCAGCGGCTGCCCCAGCCTTCGCCCAGGTGCGAGAAGTCGCGCGGGATGCCCGGCACGGCAAAGGCATGGAAGGCGCCGTGCTCGCCCTCGAAGACCGTGCGCGGCCCGATGAAGCCGCTTTCCGCCAGCCGCGCCGCGCGCCAGCCGGCACCGGCCGCCCAGCCGGGATGCAGCCGCTTTGTCCAGGTGCCCTCGGCCAGGTACTCGATGATGCCCGAGGCCAGGGAGCCGACAATGCCCAGCGCCGAGGCGATCTGCGCGGGCGGCAGGCGCAGGGCGGTCGCCACCCCCGCCGCCGCGCCGAAGGCGCCGCAGACCGCGGTGGGATGGAAGCCCTGGCGGTGCATGGCCGTGGGCGCGACCAGGGCGAGCCGGCAGATCAGCTCGGCGCCGACGGCCAGACCCCGCAGCAGGTCCTCACCCGAAAGGTTGCGCTGCTCCCCCGCCGCCAGGATGGCCGGCACCATGACCGCGCCGACGTGAACCGGCGTGCCCTCGAAGGTGTCGTCGTAGTCCTCGCCGTGAACCGCCGTGCCGTTGGCCAGCGCCGCGGTCATCACGTCGAAGCCGCCGGGGCGACCGACGATGCTGCAGGGCCCGTTGCCGTCGGCTGCCTGGACGATGGACTCGATGTAGGTTTCGCGCCGCGCCGCCACCATGAGGCCCAGGGAGTCCATCAGGGTGCGGGTCAGCGCCGTGCGCACCGCCGCGGGAACAGCTTCCGCGCTGAGGCCGTCGGCCCAGCCGGCAACGACCTCGGCCAGCGCCGCCTCTTCTTGCGTCAGGATGCCGGCCTCGCTCATGGCAGATAGACCCCGCCGTTGACGTGGAAGGTCTGGCCGGTCAGGTAGTCCGACTCGGGCCCGCAGAGCAGGGCGATGACGGCGGCCACCTCCTCCGGCGTGCCGCGCCGGCCGACCGGCGGCAGCGCCTTGTCCGGATGCTGGCCGCGCGCGCCCGCCGAGGCGCCGCGTCGGGTCTCGATCTCGCCGGGGACGACGCAGTTGGCGGTGACGCCGCGCCCGGCGTATTCGATCGCCAGCGCCTTGGACAGGCCGACCAGGGCGGCCTTGGAGGCCACCACGTGGGCCCGTTTCGCCGCCCCCCTGTGGCCGGACAGGCCGCCGATGTTGATGATGCGCCCCCAGCCCGCTTCCAGCATCGGCGCGATCACGGCGCGGCTGCACAGGAAGGCGGCGTCGAGGTTGACTGCCAGGACCGCGCGCCACTCCGCCAGGTCCATCTCCTCGAAAGGCACCGCCCGGCGCAGCGCCGCGTTGTTCACCAGGACGGCCGGCCGGCCCAGCGCCGCGGCCGCCTCGACCAGCCGCGCGGACGTCGCCTCCTCGGTGAGGTCGCCCAGCGTCACCCTGGCCGGAGGCCCCGCCTGTTCGACCAGTCCCGCCGTTTCCTCGGCGCCTTCCTTGTCGGAGCCGCTGTGCACCAGCACGGCGAAGCCCTGGCGCGCCAGCGCCAGCGCGGCCGCGCGGCCGATGTTGCGCGCCGCGCCGGTGACGATCGCCACCCGGTATGAGTCTCCCGTGCTCATCGCCTCCCCTCAAGTCGCCTCTTTGGCCGCGCGGCGCCTGTCGCGGAACAGGGCCCAGAGCGGCGAGGAGAGGCTGAGCAGGGTCAGCGCAAAGAACAGCAGCACGATGGGGCTCTCGAAGAGCCTGAAGAAGTTGTTGTCGTGGATAATCATCGCCTGGGAGAAGGTCTCCTCCACCAGTTTGCCGAGGATCAGGCCCATCACCAGCGGCGCCGGCGAGAAGCCGTGGCGCATCATGAGGAAACCGACGATGCCGGAGATCAACATCACCCAGACATCGAACATGGAGGCACCGTAGGCATAGGAACCGACCATCGAGAAGACGAAGACCGCCGGCCACAGCAGGCGGCTCGGCACGAAGGTGACAAGGGAGAAGAACTTCGCGCCGACCAGGCCGATGACGAGGAAACCCAGATTGGCGACCAGCATGGCGCCGAAGATGGCGTAGATGAACTCCGGCGTCTCGTTGATCAGGTAGGGTCCCGGCCGGAAGCCGTGCATGATGAGGGCCGCCAGAATCAGCGCGGTGGAGCCGCTGCCAGGGATGCCGAGCGCCAGCGTCGGCACCATGGCGCCGCCGGCCGCGGCGTTGTTGGCCGCCTCCGGCCCGACGATACCTTCCGGCGTGCCGCTGCCGAACTCCTCTTTCTTCTTCGACCAGCGCTTGGCCTCGTTGTAGCCCATGATGGCCGCGACGGTGGAGCCCTCGGCGGGAAGGATGCCGATGAAGGTACCGAGAACCGAGGAACGCAGGATGGTGAACTTGAGCTCCTTGAGTTCCTTGATGCTCGGCAGCTTGGTGGCTGTCGCGCGGATCCGCTCGAAAGCCTTGTCCAAGACCTGCGATTGATTGAGCATCTCGCCCAAGGCAAAAAGCCCGATCAGTACCGGCACAAAATTGATGCCTTCCTCCAACTCCGGAATATCGAAGGTGAAGCGCTCAACGCCTGTGGTCAGATGCAGACCTATCGTGCCGATCAACACGCCGACGGCACCGGAAATGAGGTTGCGCAGGGATGACCTGCCGCTCATGGAGGCCAGCATGGAAAGCGCGAAGACCGCCAGGGCGAAATACTCCTGCGGCCGGAACTCCAGCGCCACCGAGGCAAGCAGCGGGGCGGCAAAGATGAAGACAATCAGGCTGAAGACCCCACCCGTGACGCTCGACACGGTCGCCAGCCCCAAGGCGCGACCGGGTTCTCCTTTCTTGGCCATGGGATAACCATCGAGAGCGGTGGCCGCCGCCGGTGGCGCACCCGGCGCATTGATCAGGATCGCCGTGATGGAACCACCGAAGGTGCCGGCACAGTAGAGCGCCGCCATCATGGAGATGGCGGGCACCGGCTCAAACTGGATGGTGAAGGGAATCAGCAGGGCGATTGCCATGGGCGAGCTCAAGCCCGGCAGGGCCCCGACGAGCACGCCGATGACGACGCCGCCCAGAATGAGCGCGATATTGAACGGATCTAAAAGAAGGCCGAGGCCTTCGGCAACGGCTTCCATCACTTGCTCCTACCTGATCGAGACCCCGGCCACACCAGGATCGAAGTAGACGCCCAGAACAACACTGAAAAGGAAAGCGACGCAGAGGGGAAAGAAGACGGCGAAGGGCAGCACGAACCGCAGCCGCCGCTCACCCCAAAGGAGAGGGATGACCAGGCAGACAGCCACCATCGTCAGCAAGGTCCCGAGCCATTGCTCCGCAATGATGATCGCTACCAGCGCCGCCATGGTCACCCAGGCGATGCGCTTGACTGGCGCACGCCGGTCCTTGTCGATGTCCTTGCCCTTGCGCTTCAGCAGAATATGCTCGAAGGGCATCACCAGCGCCAACAACGCGACAATGACCAGCAGAATCCGTGGGAACATCTGCGGTGGGATGTTCTGCGTTAGGAGATCTGAGACTTCCTCGAACTGCGTCGTCTCGTAGTAGAGCCACGCGACGATGCAGAGAATGAGGATCGCCAGGAGAGTATCGACCGGATGGAGGAGGCGCGCGACACCCTCGGACGATCGCGCGTCCTCCACGCCCCCGGCCCCGTCAGTCTCTTTGGACATGAGGTTTTCCTAGAGGCTGAAACGAAGTTTGATTACTGATTCAAAAGGCCGAGCTCTTTCAGGGCATCGGCGGCCTTCTGGTATTCCTCCTTCAGGTGCTTGTCCCAGACTTCGGTGCCGGCGACGCTGTCTTCCGGGGTCAGGCCGGCGCTCTTCAGGTAGTTGGCGAAGACCTCGTGCTGCATCGCCTTGACCATTGCCTCGGAGAGCATGCCGACCTTGTCCGGCGGCGTCGTTGCCAGAACGGCGTAGCCGCGGGTGGTCGAGGTCTTCACCTCATAGCCCAGCTCGTAGGTCGACGGCACGTCGGGGAAATCGGCGAGGCGCTTTTCCGCCATCACCGCCAGGGCGCGGAAGGCGCCATCCTCGACCTGGGACCGCGCTTCACTGACGTTCGGCAGGGTGGCGTCGATGGCCCCCGACAGCAGGGCCTGCACCATCTGCGCGCCTGAGCCGAAGGGCACGACCTTGTACTGGAAGCCGGCCTCCTTGGCGAGCTGGGCCAGCCCGATGTGCTCGGTGCCGCCGATCTGGGCGACGCCGAAGTTCAGCGGCGCCTTCTTGGAGGCCGCGATCAGGTCGTCGAGGGATTTGATATCACCCTTGCCGTTCACAACGATGAAGGTGGGGTCGTCCATGGCACGGGCGATGCCGACGATGTCGTCGATCTTCATGTCCGACTTGCCGCGGGCCATGGTGTAGAGGTGCGACTGGGTCAGCGCCATGACGGTGCAGCCGTCGGCGGGCTTGCTGAGGACGTAGTTCTGGGCCTTGGCGCCGGAGCCGCCGCGATGGGCGACGACGGCCATGTCGGTCTTCAGCTCGCGGCGCGTGCGGATCATCATCATGCGCGCGGTGGTGTCGGTGCCGCCGCCGTAGCTGGAGTGGATGACGACTTCGATGTTGCAGGGATAGCCTTCGTCCTGCGCCGCCGCCGGGGCGGCATAGGCGGCAATGACGCCGAAGACCGCAGCGGCGAGGCCGCGGCAAGCTGTCTTCAATCCTGTCTTCATGGTTTCCTCCCAATTAGGCCTTTGTGGCGCCGGTCTCTTACGTGGACCGGCTTTGATCGCGGGGCAGGTCTCCAGGCGGTCGCGCGAGCGCGCCGCCGCCCTGGGGCGGACCGGCGACATACAGGATGCTCAACTGGAGGCAAAATTGTCAACAAAATGACCTTGAAAAATGAACGCTGAGAATTGACGGCACGTCAATGGCCTGTAAAAAAGCGCAGAATTTCGCAGTGCATCATCGATTGAGGTGAAGGCTTCGCCCATGCATTGTAGACAGAGATAAGAACAAACCGACTCCATCACGGCGAAGGGAGGCGCGTCATGCCGGGACCGGGAAGTGCATTCAAAAGGCTGCTGGACGAGCAGGCCCCGCTGCTCGCGCCGGGCGTCTTCGACGGGCTGTCGGCGGCCATGGTCCGGCGCGCGGGCTTTCACGCGGTCTACGCCAGCGGCGGGGCCATCGCGCGCAGCCTGGGTCTGCCGGACCTGGGGCTGGTGGGCATGGCCGAGATGGCGGCCCGCCTGGCGCAGATCGTGGAATCGGCCGGCCTGCCGGTGCTGGCCGACGCCGACACCGGGCACGGCACCGCGCTGCACGTCCGCCGCACCGTGCGCAGCTTCGAGGCCGCCGGCATCGCCGGCCTGCACATCGAGGACCAGGGCTTCCCCAAGCGCTGCGGCCACCTTGCCGGCAAGTCGCTGATCGACGCGGCGGAGATGGCCGACAAGATCAAGGCGGCGGTCGACGCCCGGCGCGACGACGATTTCCTGATCGCCGCGCGCAGCGACGCCATCGCGGTCGAGGGCTTCGACAAGGCCCTGGAACGCGCCGCGTCCTACCGCGAGGCCGGTGCCGACATCCTGTTCCTGGAAGCCCCGGAAACGCCACGTCAGATCGCCGAAATCCCGCGCCGCCTCACCGGGCCGGTGATGATCAACATGTTCCGCGGCGGGCGCACGCCCTTCACCCCGACGGCGGAGCTGGGCGCACTGGGCTACCGGCTGGTCATCGTGCCCTCGGACCTGCAGCGCGCCGTCATCCGCTGCCTGGGCGAGGTGCTGGAGGCACTGGCCCGCGACGGCGATTCAAGCGCAGTGGCCGAGCTGCTCTGCCCCCTGCCCGAGCGCGACGTGGTCGTCGAGCAGGATGACTGGCTCGACTTCGCCGGGCGCTTCGGCGGCTGAGAGCCGCAGGAAGTCAGGCGACGATCGCCTCGTCGCCTTTGATCTGGGTGCGGTGCAGGATGCGCCGCGCCGTCTCCTCGAAGCCGTCGCGGCGGTGCAGGATCCAGAGGTTCTGCCACATCAGCAGGTCGCCGGGCCGCCACTGATGCGCCCAGGTATATTTCGGCTGGGTGGCATGCGCCCAGAGTCGGTCGAGCAGCGCGTCGCTCTCCGCCGGCTCGAGGCCCGGCACATAGGCGTGCGGGCGGCGGCCCAGGAAGAGCGCGCGGCGTCCCGTTGCCGGGTCCTGGCGCACCAGGGGGTGATGCGCGCCCGGTGTCTGCCGGGGGTCGCTGATCTCCTCATAGCCCTTGCGCAGCATGCCGGCGCTGTTGTGCGCGGCGTCGTGGATCGCCGACCGCCCCTCGATCGCGGCCTTGAGATCGGCGGGCAGGTCCTCGTAGGCCGCCACCATGTTGGCGAAGTAGGTGTCGCCCTGCCCCACCGGTATTTCCAGCGCGTGGAGGATCGCCGCCTTGGGCGGGGTCTCGATGTAGGTCATGTCGGCGTGCCACACCGCCTCGCCGGCACCCAGGTTGCCGATAGGGCGGTTCTCGGCGTCCTTCACGTTGGAGATCACGTTGATCTCCGGAAACTCAGGCAGGAAAGTAACGCCGTAAGGATTGGGGCCCGGCGGGTCGAGCTCGCCGAAGTTGCGGCTGAAGGCCAGCAGGTCCGGATCGCTCATCTGCTGGCCGCGGAAGACCAGCACCAGATGCGCGTCCCAGGCCGCCTTGATCTGCTCGACCGTCGCGGAGTCCAAGGGCGCGGCCAGATCGACACCCTGCACTTCCGCGCCCAGGGCCGCGCCCGAGGGAACAACCTTCATGTCTTCCTCCTTCTTCGCCGCCGGTCTCAGGCCGTCGCCCCGACGCTGGGCGGCGCAAAGCGATGTGTCTCCAGGCAGCGGGTGCGCAGCTTCTCGCGGTCCATCTCCGGCCACCAGCCGGCGGGCAGAATGATCTCGCCCGCCTTGAAGGGCAGCGGCTCGGCCAAAAGGCGCGCCTCCGGACGGATCTTCACGAAGCCGTTGAACTCGCCGGCGTTGTCGATCAGGCCGTCGGCGACGCGCGCCTCCATCCAGCAATTGATCTCGGCGCCCAGGCCGTCGCCCAGGACGGCGCCCAGCCCCTTGGCCTGGAGATAGCGGATCGCCTGCTCCAGGCCCGCCAAAGAGCCGAAGCGCTTCAGCTTCACCTTGCAGAGGCCGACGCCGTCGATGGCGGCGGCGCGGTCGATGTCGGTCAGGGTGCAGATCGGCTCGTCCAGCATCAGCGGCACGCGCGACACGATGGCCACCGCCGCGTTGGCCTGCCAGTCCTCGGCCGCGCAGGGCTGCTCGAAGAGCTCGACGCCCGCCGGATCGATGGCGGCGGCGAAGCAGCAGCCCGCTTCGCGGCTGTAGGCGCGGTTGGCGTCGATGCGCAGCGTCGCGCGCCCGGCCACGCATTCCTGAATCCAGACCAGGCGTTCGATGTCCCCCGCCAGGTCCTTGCCGACCTTGATCTTGAAGGTGCGGAAGCCCTGCTCCAGGCGCTGCTCCACCTCCTCGGCGATGGCGCCGCGCTCGCTGGCGTTGAAGGCGGTGAGCAGGCGGAAGCGCCGCTCGGTCTTGTTGACCAGGCGTTCGGCCCCTTCCAGCATCTCGATGGCGGTGACCAGCGCCGTGGCCGCGACCTTGCTTTCTTTCGAGCGGGCCAGCACCCGGCGCTTGGCCTCTTCCGCCTCCATGCCGAGCAGCTGCTCGGCCATCTCCCGCGCGAAGGCCCAGCCGCCCTCGCGGGTCTCGGCGCTGGAGCCCGGCGAGATGTGCTGCTCGCCCCAGCCGACCGCCCCGGCCTCGTCGCGAACCTCCACCAGCAGGGGCTCGAAGCTCTCGAAGGTTCGGTAGGACAGGCGGTAGGGCGTCGTCAGCGGCAGGTCGACGCGGTGGAGACTGATTTCACGCAGGCGCATAGCCAGTGTCACCCTTCTTCAACGGCCAGCCAGGGCAGGCGCGCGCGGTGCGCCTGCTCGAAGGCATCGATCTCGGCGGCGAACTCCAGCGACAGGTCGATCTCGTTCAAGCCGTTCAGCAGGCAGTGCTTCTGGAAGGGCTCCGCCTCGAAGGCCAGGGTCTCTCCCGAGGGCCGTGTGATCTCTTCCGCCTCCAGGTTCACCGTCAGGCGGGGAGCCGCGGCGGCGGAGATCTCCTTGCGCAGGTCTGCCACCGTCGCCTCCGGCAGGGTGATGGTCAAGAGGCCATTCTTCAGACAGTTGGCGGCGAAGATGTCGCCGAAGCTGGGGGCGATGACGACCCGGAAGCCGGAGTCGAGCAGCGTGTAGACCGCGCCCTCGCGCGAAGAACCGCAGCCGAAGTTGACCCCGGCGACGAGGATCCGGGCGTCGCGGTACTTGTCCTGGTTCAGGGGAAAGTCGTCCCGCAGCGCGCCGGCGTCGTCGCGGCGGATGTCGTGGAAGGTGAACTGGGCATAGCCCACCGCGCGCGGCTTCTTGATCATGCGCGCGGGAAAGATCTGGTCGGTGTTGACGTTGGCCTGCTCCAGCGGCACGGCCACGGCGCTCAGGGTCTCAAAAGGGTCCATGGCCGTCAGCCCTCCGCCAGCAGGTCGCGCACGTCGCTCAGATGGCCGGTCACGGCCGCCGCCGCCGCCATGGCCGGGCTCATCAGGTGGGTGCGCCCGCCGCGGCCCTGGCGGCCCTCGAAGTTGCGGTTCGAGGTGGAGGCGCAGCGCTCGCCGGGCTGCAGGCCGTCGCCGTTGATGGCCACGCACATGGAACAGCCGGGCTCACGCCACTCGAAGCCGGCGCCGAGAAAAATCTCGTGCAGGCCTTCCTCTTCCGCCTGGCGCTTGATGAGGCCGGAGCCGGGCACCACCATGGCCGGCACGCGGGCCTGGCGGCCCTTGGCGACGGCGGCGGCGGCGCGCAGATCCTCGATGCGGCTGTTGGTGCAGGAACCGATGAAGACCCGGTCGACGGCGATGGCGCGCAGGTCCTGGCCGGGCCGCAGGTCCATATAGGTCAGCGCGCGCTCCATGCGCCGGCGCTCGTCGGCGTCGCCCTCGGCCGCCGGGTCCGGCACCCGCCCGGTCACCGCCAGGGCCTGGTCCGGACTGGTGCCCCAGGTCACCATGGGTGCGACCTCCCCGCCGGTGATCTCGACCCGCCGGTCGTAGGCCGCGCCCGGCGCGCTCGGCAGGCTGCGCCAATAGGCCAGCGCCCGCTCCCAATCCTCGCCGCGCGGCGCGTAGGGGCGGCCCTTCACGTAGTCGAAAACCTTGTCGTCGGGCGAGACCAGGCCGGCGCGGGCCCCGGCCTCGATGGACATGTTGCAGACCGTCATGCGCTCTTCCACCGAGAGGCCGGTGATGCCGGGTCCGGCGTACTCGATGACGTGGCCGACGGCGCCGCCCGCGCCGATGCGCGCGATGATGGCCAGGATCAGGTCCTTGGCGGTGGTGCCCGCCGGCAGCGGATCGACCACGTCGACCAGCATGGTCTTCGGCCGCGGCCGCCACAGCCCCTGCACCGCCAGCACGTGGGCCACCTCGGAGGAGCCGATGCCGAAGGCGTAGGCGCCCAGCGCGCCGTGGGTCGAGGTATGGGAATCGGCCCCGGCGATCACCAGGCCGGGCTGGGTGATGCCCTGCTCGGGCCCGACCACGTGCAAGATGCCCTGGCGGATGTCGCCCAGCCCGAAGAGCGTGATGTCGTAGGCGCGGGTGTCGGCCTCGATCAGCTCGACCATGTTGCGGATCTCCGGGTCGGCGATGGCATCGAGCCCCCGCGCCCGGTCCCGGGTCGGCACGTAGTGGTCGGCAAAGGCGAAGGCCTGGCCGGGGTTGCGCACCTTGCGGTTCTCCCGGCGGATCTTGTCGAAGGCGTGGAAGGAATTTTCCTGCAGCAGCAGGCGGTCGATATAGATCAGGCTCTCCCCGTCGTCGCGCCGGGTGATGACGTGACTCTCCCAGATCCTGTCAAAGATCGTCTTGGGCGCCTCTGTCCCCATGATCCTCCCGCTCCGCCGGTAATCCCGGCTTTCATTCTCCACATACAAATTGTAGACAATCCGCGCGGGATTGAAAACTCCGTCACGGTCGATCAAAAATAGCGCTCCGGAAACGTATAGAACCTCCGGGCCGCCCCTCCGCCTCCGGCCGGGCGATTGTCGACAAAAAGGGGAAGCTTTGTTGGAGCTGGACCTGGTAACCGTCCTGCTGGTGACCGCGGCAGCCTTCGGGACGGCGGTATTTCACTCGGTCGGCGGCTTTGCCGGCGGCCTGCTGCTGGCGATCTGCCTGGCGCCTATCCTGGGCGTGAAGGAAACCGTACCGGTGACGGCGACGGCGATGATCGTCTCCAACATGACGCGGGTCTGGGTGTTCCGCCACTCGGTCAACTGGAAGGCCTTCACCGCGATCTTCGGCGCCGCGGTGCCCTTCATCGTGCTGAGCGCGGTGATCTACATCTCGCTGCCGGTGGCCGTGGTCGCCCTGCTGCTCGGGACCTTCCTGCTGATCTCGGTGCCGCTGCGCCGCTACATGGAAAAGCACGACTTCAAGGTCGGCGTGAAGGGGCTGGCCCTGGCCGCGGTGCCCTACGGCCTGATCTCCGGCTCCACCTTCGGGGCCGGCATGATGCTGGCGCCCTTCCTGCTCGGCTTCGGCCTGGCCGGCGAATACCTGGTCGGCACCGTGGCGGCGCTGGGCTTCGGGCTCAACCTCACCAAGTCGCTGGTCTTCGGCTTTTCGCCCCTGCTGGGCGCGCCCCTGCTCGCCAAGGGAGTACTGATCGGCCTCTGTACCGTGCCGGGCGCCTATGTCGGCCGCTGGATCGTGCGCAATACCTCGCTTCGGGTGCACAAGCTCTTCATGGAAGGCTTCATCCTCTGCGGCGCCGCCTATTTCCTGTGGAAATTCGCCGAGGGTCTCTGATCCCGGCGCAAGGCGCCGCTAGTCCGCGAGGTGGAGCCGGCCGTAGCGGAGGACGAAGAGCCCGAAGGCGGCGACCCACAGAAGCCCCGAGGCCCAGAGCAGCGTCACGTAGGCCGACCCGGCCAGGGGAGCCGCCGCCCGCAGGGCCGCCGAAGCCGCAACACCCAGGTAGATCGCCGCGCTCCAGCCGTCCCCCGTCAGCGGCCGGCCGCTGTGCCCCAGGGTGGCGCGTGTCATCACCGCCACCGTCATGCCGCCGATGGCCCCGGCGGTCAGCGCGTGCAGGCCGGCGGTGGGCGCCAGGACCTCCGGCAGCAGCACACCCAGGCCCAGCAATGCGAGGCCCAGCGGCACCCAGGCGAAGCCGAGATGCAAGCTCCACACCAGGGGCTCGGCCAGCGTGCGCAGGCCCTGCCAGCGCGCCAGGCGCGCCAGGTTCAGCCCACCGGCGGCGAGCAGCACCCCGCCGGTCAGCGGATGCTCGGGCAAAAAGACCCAGAGGCCGAGCCCCGCCGCCGTCGTCAGCAGGCTGAGCCGGTCGAAGTGTCCGAAGCCGGCGGGCAGGGCGGCCGCATTCGTCCGGGCCAGCCAGTTGCGGGTGAAGTTGGGAATGACGCGCCCACCGATGAGGTTGATGAGCAGCACCACGACGCCGATGCCGAGGCGCTGGCCCAAGCCGCCCGTCTCCGCCAGGCCGGCGGCCTGGAGATGCATCAGGACATTGGCCACGATCAGCAGGACCAGCGCCAGCGGCATCGGCAGGTTGCGCCAATTGCGCCCCGCCAGGATCTCGCGCAGGGCGACCGCGAAGAGCAGCACCAGAAAGGCAAGGTCGACCGCGGCGGCGGCAAGCGGCCCGGTAATCGCCGAGCCGGCGGCGGCGGCGCGGCCGGCGATCCAAGCGCCGAACAGCAGCGCCAGGGGCAGGCCCTGCAGCAGCGGGCGCCCGGTCCAGTTGGGGATCGCCGTCAGCAGGAAGCCGGCGATCACCGCCGCGGCGTAGCCGAAGACCATCTCGTGGGCGTGCCAGGCCGTATAGTCGAAGGCGGTCGGCAGCGCGGCGGCGGCCTGAAAGACGCAGAGCCATATTGCCACCGCCACCACCGCCCAGACCCCCGCGGCGAGGAAGAAGACGCGAAAGCCGGCACGCAGCAGCGCGGGGCCAGCCGTCGAGGGCGGGACCGGCTCGTCCGATTTCGTCATGCCCCTTCCCGCGCCGGCTCCTGCGCGCGGCGCGCGCGCATGCGAACCGCCATGGCTTCGAGATCCTTGGGCGTCAGGCGCCGGCGCGCCAACGGCAGGACCACCGCGTTTTCCAGCGCCAGGTGGCGCCGCTCGCTGCGCGCGAATTCGAGCATCGCCTCGCGCAGGCCGGACTGCGCCGCGCCGGCGCGCCCTTCACGCAGCGCCGCCTCCAGGCCGGTGTTCATGCGCTCGGCCAGCACACGGCCGCCGGCGTGCTCGGCCGTCAGCGCGGTGAAAACCCGCTCGATCTCGTCTTCCGGGGGGCAACGACGCCGCATCATGGGGTAGAGGTCCTCTTCCTCGTCTTGGATGTGCAGCACCAGGTCATGGCGCAAAAAGGCAATGACTTCCGCCGCCAGGCGCCGGTCCAGGCGGTCGGCGCGGGCCATCTCTTCGAGCAGGTTGCAGAGCTCGCGCTGACGGAAGTGTTCGGCGAAGAAGAAATCGAGCGGGTCGTCGAGAAGCGCCGTCGAACTCGGTTCGATCCGGCTCTTTTCGGGCGGCGGCGGACCTTTGTTCCCGGCACACATGGCGACCTTCCTCCCTCTTCAGTTTCCCGGCGGCGGCGCGCGCGTCCTCCTCAATCTCTTCTCTAGCGTCCGTGGTCAGGCCGCGCGGCGTCCGGCCCGGGCGGCCAGCGCCGTCGCCACGATCGCCGCGACCCTGTCATGCCGGCCGATGGAGTCGAGCAGCAGGCCGTCAAACCCGGCCGCGGCGAGGGCCTGCGGAATATCGCTCGCGACATGGCCGGCGCGCCCGGCGAAGAACGGCAGGCAGAGCGCCGGGCCCTCGATCTGCGCCGCCTCCGCAAGGAACGGCGCCTCGTCGATGAAGCCGGGGCGCACTTGGCGGAAAACCGCCGCCCCGGCGATGATGCGCAGCGCCGCGGCGACCGCCTCGCGCGGGGCGGGGTCGCTCGGCGAGCCATGCGCGGCAAGCAGCAGAGTGGTGCGTGCAGGGGGCAGACCGGCGGCCCGCGCGCCCTCCAGCGCGTAGTCCAGGCACAGCCGGTGCAAGGCCGGATCGAGACCCAGCGGCCCCAGCATCTCGAAGGACCCGCCGCAGGTCCGGCCGATCCGCTGCGGCAGCTTCTCGCGCACGAACCAGCCGTCGGCCATGAAGACCGGGAAGATCAGCGGCGCCGTACCCGGCAGGGCCGCCAGCGCCGCCTCCAGCGCGCCGGGCGCAGCCAGCGTCGCGCCAGCGACCGTCACGCCGGGCAGCAGGGCCGCCACTCTTTCCGCCAGGGCGCGGATCGCCCGCTCCGGCCCGGCCGGCGCGGAGGGCGCGCCGTGGGCCACCAGCAGGGCGGCGCGCCGCTCAGTGGCTGGTGCCGTCCGAGAAGGTGATCTTGTTCCAGACATTGTACTTCCCTGAAGGCTTGCGCATGGGCAGGCGTTTCACTTCTTCCAGCGTCGCGGCGTCGTAGACGATGACCGCGCCCTCGTCCTCCCAAACGCTGACCAGCGCATGGCGCCCGTCACGGTCGAACTCCACATGGGCGACCGTGGCGCCGGCAACGGGGCGGAGGGTCTTCACAATCTCGAGGCTCTTCTTGTCGATGACGTGCATGACGTCGCGGTTGGGACCGAAGAAGACGTCGGACCAGACGTAGGACGAGTTCTCGTGGCTGCGCAGGAAGAAGCCGGGCCCCAGCGTCTCGATGGTGTCGACGACTTCCCAGCTTTCGATGTCGATGACGGTCAGGCGCGGCTCCTTCAGGTGCGGCGTCGCCATGACCCTGCGACCGTCGCGCAGCCAGGAAATGCCGGAGCCCAGATGCGGCAGGCCGGGTAGCGGCAGCTCGGCGATCTCCCGCCCCACGGTCAGGTTGACGACGACGCCGCGCGCGCCGTCGCGCGAGGCGCCGATGAGGTTGCGGTAGTCCGGCGTGAAGAAGAAGTCGTCGATTGGCTCGGTCACCTCGATGCGGCGCAGGGCGAAGAGTCCCTCGGCGGTCGGCAGCGCCTCGACCATGCCCTGCTCGTAGCTGTGGACGAAGCCTTCGTAGACCGCACCGGCTTCGGGATCGGTGGCGATCTCCCAGACCTCCGGCGCGTCCTTCAGGGCGAGGATGAAGCTGTCGCGCTGCGGTGCCTGGTAGACCGCCGAGACCCGCGACGTAGTCCCGTCCTTGGAGGCCACGTCGAAAATCCGCTCGACCGAGAGATCCCCGGTCGTGAGGATCGTCAGGGTGCGCGGCAGGTAGTTGGCCACGGCCAGGTGAAGGCCATCCTTGGAGATCGCAATGTTTCGGCTGTTGAGGCCGGCGCGCACCCGGCCGACCTCCGCCAGGCTCCAGAGGTCGTACTTCTGCACCCAGCCGTCGCGCGACATGATGAAGACGAAGCGGCCGTCGGGCGTGAACTTGGGCCCGCCGTGCACGGCAAAGGGCGTCGGAAAGCGGTCCATGACCGTGAAGCGGTCGCCGTCCAGCACGCTGACGTGATGGTCGCCGGTCTCGACCACCAGGAAGAGGTTCAGCGGATCGGCCTCGAAGACCGGTGCCCCGGCCGGCGTGTAATCCGGCGCGAAGGTCCGGCTGGCCGTGATCTGCTCCGCTCCCCAGGCGGGGACCTGCGCCAGCGGAACGCGCACGAAGGCGGCCAGGGCGGCGATCTCCTCCTCGGAGAGCGTCCCGGCGAAGGCCGGCATCTGGGTCGCCGCGCGCCCCCCGGCGATGATGGTCGACAGCTTGGCGCCGCGCAGGCGGCTGAGGGCCTCGGGGATCAGCGCCGGGCCTGTTCCGCCCAGCCGGTCGGCGCCGTGGCAGGCCGCGCAGTGCTCTTCATAAAGCGCCGGGCCCGAAGGCTCGGCGAGCGCCGGGACCGCCAGGCCGCAGCCGACAGCCGCGGCGAGCAGACTAGAGGAAGCGATGCGCCGGATCATGGCTCTTCCCGCGGAACGGCGTGACGGTCAGCCGCTGCTCGGACTCGACGCCGATCTCCGCGTCGGCCATGTAGCAGGCGGGGTCCTCGGCCCAGGGGTCGCCGGTCAGCTGCAGCGCCCGGATGCGGGTGTTGCCGCCGCAGACATCCCGGTAGGCGCAGGCTCCGCAGCGCCCCTTCAAGGGGCGCGGGCGCAGGCGGAGCTGGGCCAGCATGGGATCGCTGCCGGTCCACAGCTCGGAGAACTTGTGCTCCTTCACGTTGCCGATGGTGTAGTCGGACCAGTAGGTGTCGGGATGGACCCTGCCCTGCGGGTCGATGTTGGCCACGCCGACGCCCGAGGAATTACCGCCCCAGGCCGCCAGGTGCGCGCGCAGGTGGGTGATATTCTCCGCCGGAAAGCGCCGCGCCGCCCACTGCAGGAAGTAGACGGCATCGGCGTCGTTGTTGCCGGTCACGATCTCCAGCGGGTCGCCGGCCTCGGCCGCGGCCCAGGCGCGCTCGAGCAGCAGGTCCATGGCGTCGCGCGAGCGCCGCCAGCTCGCGTCGGCACCGCGGTGCTTGTCGCCGCGCCCGGCGTAGACCAGGTGCGAGAGATAGAATTTGTCGACGCCCTCGGCTTCGGTGAGGTCCAGCAGCTCGGGCAGCTGGGCGGCGTTGTCCTCGGTCAACGTGAAGCGCAGGCCGACTTTCACACCGCGTTCCTTGCAGGCGCGCACGCCGGCGAGGCCCTGCTCGAAGGCGCCCTCCCGGCCGCGGAACCAGTCGTTGGTGGCGCCGATGCCGTCCAGGCTGATGCCGACATAGTCGAAGCCGATCTCGGCGACGCGGTCGGCGGCCTCTCCGACGATGCGGGTGCCGTTGCTGGAGAGCGCCAGGTAGAGCTTCATCTCGCGGGCCCGGGCCGCGATCTCGAAGAGGTCCTTGCGGTCCAAAGGCTCGCCGCCGGAAAGAATGAGCGCCGGAATGCCGAAAGCGCCCAGATCCTCCAGCACCCCCATGGCTTGTGCGTGACTGAGCTCACCGGGAAAATCGACGTCGGCGGAGACGGAATAGCAGTGGCGGCAGCGCAGGTTGCAGCGCCGGGTGAGGTTCCAGATGACCACCGGCTTGACCGGGCCCTTGCGGCGGCGCGGCAGTGTCGGCGTCACGAGCTGGCGCATGTAGTGGGACAGACGAAACATCAAGCCTTCCCTTGCCGGCCGATTCTGAGGCCGGTCTTCTTGAGGATGCGGGTCGAGTAGAGAATGTCACCTTGCCGGCAGGCCGCGCCCAGCAGGGCGGCAATCTCCGCGCGCTTCTCCTCGACCTCCTCGCGGCTTCTGCCATGAACCATGGCGAAGAGGTTGTAGGGCCACCGCGGCAGGGCGCGGGGCCGCAGGTAGCAGTGGGAGACGAAATCCAGGTTGCCGACCCGCGCGCCGAGGTCGCTGGCGGCGGCGTCGTCGACGTCCCAGACCGACATGCCGTTCGCCACCATGCCGAGCGCGTAGTGGTTGGGCGCGATGCCGATGCGGCGGATGACGCCGCGCGCCTGCAGATCGCGCAGCAGGTCGATCACCTCGCGTTCCTTGAGCCCGAGCTGTGCGGCCACCTCGGCGTAGGGCGCCGGCGACAGCGGCAGCCCCGCCTGGGTCGCCTCGATGATCCTGCGTTCGGTCGCATCCAGCATCATGCCGTCACCCTGAAACCGATGAAGAACTCCTCCAGCTTCGGAAAGCGCAGGACGTCCAGGCCGGTCGCCGCTTCGATGGCCCGGGCAGTGGCCTCGATCTGCTCCGGCCGCTCCGTCGCCAGCACGAACCACATGTTGAGCGGGTGCTGGCGCTCGTAGTTGTGGGCGACTTCCGGGAAGGCGTTGACTTCTGCGGCAACCAAGTCGAAGTGGTCGTCGGGCACCGCCATGGCGCAGAGGCAGAAGGCCCCGCCCATGGCCGCGGCGTCGATGAAGGGGCCGAAGCGGGTGATGGCGCCGCGCCGGCGCAGGTTCTCCAGCCGGGAGATCAGCTCGTCCTCCTCCAGGCCGAGACGCGCCGCCGCCTCGGCGAAGGGGCGCGGCGACAGCGCGAAGCCCTCCTGCAGGCCGTTGATGATGCGGCGGTCCACCGCGTCGGGATGATAGAGCGGGCGCGTCATGCGGCGGCTCCGGCCGAAGGCGCCACCATGGCCCCGGTCTGCTTGAAGCAGCGCAGGCTGAAGAGCACCTGGTGCGGGACCCCGGCCAGACCCGTTTCCTCGCAGGCGCGGTCGAGCACGATCATGGCCTCGCGCCGCGAGCGCGCGTGGATCATGCAGTAGAGCGTGTAGGGCCAGACCCGGGCGGCCGGGCGGCGCTGGTAGCACAGCGTCACCCCCGACACCGCCGCCAGGGCCGGGCCGATCCGATCGGCCTCCTCCGGCGGCAGGTCCCAGACCACCATGGCGTTGGAGCGCCAGCCGAGCGCCCGGTGCCGCAGGATCACGCCGATGCGCGAAAGCACGCCCGCCGCCGCCAGCGCGGCAATGCGCGAGAGCACCTCTTCTTCCGGCCGGCCCAGCTCGCGCGCGAACTCGGCGAAGGGACTTGCCATGATCGGCAGCCCCGTGGACAGACCCTGCATGATTTCCCGGTCGCCCGGCAGCAGCACGCCCGCATCGACGTCGTCGCGCGCCGGCGGCAGATGCCCCGGCCCGTCAAGCGCGAAAGCGAGGCTGATGTTGAAGGGCCGCACCAGGGGCAGGTCCAGAACCTCCAGCCCCGTGCGCCGGTGGATACGGGCCAGCGTCGTCTCGACATGGTCGCGGTCCGGGCCGGTCGCCACGAACCAGATGTTCCAGTCGTTCTCGCGCAGGTAGGAGTGGTTCACGCCCGGCTCCCCACCGATCACTTCCGCGATTTCGTCGATGCGGAATTCCGGCGCCGCTACCGCGGCCAGCGTGCTGGCCCCCGCGACGTTGGGCCGGCAGGTCGCGCCGATACGGCTGATCGCCCCCGCCTCCGAAAGCCGCAACAGCCGCTCCAGCACCTCCGCTTCCGGGATATCCAGCCGGCGTCCGATTTCGGCGAAGGGCCGCGATACCAAGGGAAAGTCGCGTTGCCAGCGGTCCAGCAGGGCGCGATCGAGGGAGTCGCGGATCGGGCTCATCGCCTAGAGCCCTGTCCGATGGGCGCGCGCGGTGAAGAAGATGCCCGAGGGGTTCTGCGCCGCGACCTCGCCCAGCTTCTCGAAGCTGTGGGTGTCGTAGATGTCGATCCGTCCGGCGTCGCGCACCGAGACCCAGACTTCGTGCCCACGCGGGGTGAACTCCATGTGCAGCACCGCCGGGCCCGGCGTCAGCCGGTGAATGACCTCGCCGGAAGGCGTGTCGATCACCTCCACGGTGTCGTTCAGGGGGTGGGCGAAGTTCACCCAGACCTGCTGGCCGTCCGGCCGCGCGACGGCGAAGACCGGCTGGCCGTGTGTCCTGGTGCGGCCGACCTCCTCCAGGCTGCGCGAATCGATCCACAACACCTCGTGGCGGCCGACGGCGGGCAGCACGAAGCGCTCGCCCGCCAGGGCCCAGCCTTCCAGGTGCGGCATCTTGTAGACCGGCAGAGGTTCCTCGCCGCGTCCGTAGCCGGCCAGGATGCGCCGCGGGATCGGGGGCTGCTGCCAGAGATCGAGGGCGGTCAGGCCGTCCTCGCCGAACAGGCCGGCGATGTAGCGCCGCCCGTCGGCGGTGATCAGCGCGTCGTAGGGATTGCGGCCGATGCCCTGGACCCGGGTAATTTTGGGAGGAGTGACCGCCGCTTCGCCCTTCGAGAAGTCGGCGATCCAGGTCTCGCCCGCGTCCCAGAGGGTAAAGACGAAGCGCCGCCCCGGCGCATCCACCAGCCCGATGGTCTTCGACCCGGTCGGGATGTCCGCCACCATCTTCAGGGTCCCGGCATCGAAGACGCGCACGCCGCCCGGCTCGTAGTTCGACACCGCGACCAGGCGGCCGTCGTCGGAGATCGCCCCGCCGATGGCGTTGCCCGACTGCAGCACACGCCCGGCAACGCTCTGGGTCAGCAGATCGACCTTGCTGAGCCCGCCGTCGCGGCCGAAGACGTAGGCGAAGCGCTCGTCCGGCGAGAAGACGACCGAAGCATGGGACAGGTCGCCCAGCCCCTCGACCCGGCCGATTGCCGCATGATCCGACTGGTCGATGATGAGCAGCGCCCCGCTCGCCCGCTCCACCACCACCCCCAGGTCGCCGGTGGCGCGAAGGGAATCGGCCTGCGCGCGCCACGGCAGGGCCGCCAGGACAAGGCAGAGAAGAGCCATGAAGCGGGTCACTGAGCGCCTCCGTTCAGCAGGTAGTTGGCGATCCAGCGCGCCTCGGCCTCGCTGAGGAGCGGGCGCCAGGGCGGCATCGGCGTGCCCGGCACGCCGTCCAGGACGATCTCGGTCAGGACGTCGAGCGGCTTGCCCGCCAGGTTTTCCGGCCGCAGGTCGGACCCGAGCCCGCCTTTCAGCGTCAGGCCATGGCAGGAGCCGCAGTCCTGCAGCACCAGCCGCTCCAGTTCCGCCGCCCGGCCCGGCGGCAATTCCGCCGCTGCGGCCGGCCCCGCGGCCAGGCCGCAGAGCAGCAGGATCGGAAAGGCCTCATGCATAGACGGCGTCCCTGGATGGGCTGGTGGCGAGCAGCGCCAGGACGGTGTCCGGGCAACTGCGGTAGAGGGAGACGACCTCGCCGATCACGAAGAGCACCGGTCCGCGCAGAGACGCCGCCGCCGCGTCTTCGGCAATCCTGCCGAGACTGGAAACCAGGCGGAGCTCTTGCGGTGTCGTCGCGCTGGCCACCGCCATGACCGGGTGCGACGCGGGCAGGCCCTCGCCCAGCAGCCGCGCGGCGATCTCCGCGATGGCGCCGGCGCCCATGTAGACGACCAGCGTCGTCTGAGGGTCGGCCAGACCCGCCCAATCGAGATCGAGCGGGCGGTCCTCGCGGCAGTGGCCGGTGATATAACGGATACCGCTTGCCAGGCCGCGATGGGTCAGCGGCACGCCGGTCGCCGCCGCCGCGCCCTGCGCCGCGGTAATGCCGGGCACGATCTCGAAGGGAACGCCGGCGGCGCTCAAGGCCGCCGCCTCTTCGGAGCCGCGGCCGAAGATCATCGGGTCGCCGCCCTTCAGGCGCACGACCGTCAGGCCGTCCAAGGCCAGCTCGACCAGGATTTCGTTGATCCGCTCCTGCGGGACGGGGTGGGACTTCGGCGCCTTGCCCACCGGTATGAGGCGCGCCAGCGGCGGCGTCAGCGCCAGCACCTCTTCCGACACCAGACGGTCGTAGACCACGGCCTGCGCCTCACCGAGGATACGCGCGGCTTTCAGAGTTAGAAGCTCCGGGTCCCCCGGCCCGGCGCCCACGAGAAAAACCTGACCCGGCTTCCTCATCGCCTTCTCCCTACCTTGCCCCGCCGCCTGAAAGGGGGCGGCCTCACCTCGATGGCCGCCCCCCAGGGGAGGTCCCGTCAGTAAACGTCCTGACGGGTGTTGAAGACGTTGAACTTGCCGGTCGGCGTGATCAGCCGCGGGTCCTTGATTACGTGCTTCAGCTCAAGCGTCTTGTCGTCGACGATGACGATCGCCGATTCCAAGTCGCGGCCGTTCCACACCGAGAACCAGATCTCGTCACCTTCCTTGTTGAACTCACCCTGCACCACGCGAGGCTGGCCCTCGGCGATGCCGGCCCACTCCACGATCGGCAGAACCGTGTACTCCGGTTCCTCCTGGGTCAGGTCGCCGACGTTGAAGACCGCGATCGAGCCGGAAACCTCCGCTTCCGGGTTAAGCGGCGCGTCCACGTAGAGGTGGCTCGAGCTGGGGTGCGACTTCACGAAGAGCGAACCGCCGCCCAGGGCATAGAGCTGCTGCACCACCTTCCAGGCCTGGTCGGGATGTCCTTCCGGGTCGGTGCCGATCAGCGCGACCGTTTCGTCGCCCAGATGGGAGGTCGCCCAGACCGGGCCATAGGTCGGATGCATCAGGTTGGCGCCGCGGCCGGGGTGCGGCGTGGTGCCGCCGCTTTCCAGCAGGGCGGTGAGCGAGCCTTCCTTGGTGTCGATGACAGCGATCTTGCCGCGCGCGTTGGCCGCCGTCAGGAAGTAGCGCTTGGTCGAGTCGAAACCGCCGTCATGCAGGAAGCGCTCGGCCTCGATCTCGGTGACCTTCAGGTTCTTGATATCCGAGTAGTCGACCAGCAGGATCTTGCCGGTCTCCTTCACGTTCACAATGAACTCCGGCCGGTAGTGCGACGACACGATTGCGGCGACGCGCGGTTCCGGATGGAACTCCTGGGTGTCGAAGATCATGCCGCGGGTCGAGACGATCTTTTTCGGCTCCAGCGTATCGCCGTCCATGATGACGTACTGCGGCGGCCAGTAGCTGCCGGCGATGGCGTACTTGTCCTCCCAGCCCTTCATCTTGGAGGTCTCGACCGAGCGCGCCTCGGCGCCGATCTTGATCTGCGCGACCGTGGCCGGGGTTTCCATCCAGAGGTCGATCATGTTGACCAGCGCGTCGCGGCCGATGACGTAGAGGTAGCGGCCCGAGGCCGAAATGCGCGAGATATGGACCGCATAGCCCGTGTCGATGACGGTGTGGATCTCATAGGTCTTGCCGTCGATCAGGGCGATCTGACCGGCATCGCGCAGAGTGACCGAGAAGAGGTTGTCGATGTCGATGTCGTTCATCTTCTTGGTCGGGCGCTTGTCGGGCGCCACCAGGACCTTCCAGGTCGCGCGCATCTCCGGCATGCCGAACTCCGGCGGCGCCGGCGGCTCGATCAGCAGGTAGCGCGCCATGATATCGACCTGATCCTCGGTCAACTCGCCGGAGGTGCCCCAGTTCGGCATACCGGCGGGCGAGCCGTAGTTAATGAAGTCGCTGAGGTGCTGGTAGCCCAGCTCGCGCGTAACTTCGGTGGTCAAGGGCTTGCCGGTTGCCCCCTTGCGCAGCACGCCGTGGCAGCCGGCACAGCGCTCGAAATAGATCGTGGAGGCCGTCTGGAACTCCGAGGGCGTGATCACCGGATCACCGGGCTTGCGGCCCGGAATCTCGACGTTGATCTGCCCCAGCGTCGTCATGCTGGGTTCATAGGACGAGGCCGGCGAGTCGCCGTGTTCCTTCGGCTTGTCCTGCGCCGTGGCGCCGGAGGCAAAGAGTGCCAGCGGCAAGAGGACGCCGGCAAGAAGCGCAATTTTCCGTGTTTCGCGAGGGGTATGCATGCCCATCTCCATAGGACCGGTGAGGCTATTGCGAGAATAGGCAGGGGCCCTGCGCGGCTGCCTTGACTTTCGTTAAGGCGGTGCGCGGCGGCTCCCCGCAAGTTTGCAAAACAGATTGGAGTAACCGATGCGGCTGTTCCGGGCCTTCCTGGTGGCATGCGTAGCTCTTGCCGCCCCCGCCATGATTGGTGCGGCGCCGGCCGCCGGTGATCTGCTTCGGGCGGACGCCCCGACACAGGCGGAGCCGGATCCGGCTCTCGCCGCGCGCCTCTTCGGCAGCGACGAGACCCTGCGCGTGGTGCGGGAGGAGGGCGGCGTGCCCGGCTGGTCCGTCAGTTCGCCCGACGGGCCGCTCGGCTACATCGCCTCGACCTGGGAAATTTCCCACTCGGTCGGTTATTCCGGGCGCCCCATCGACATCCTGGTCGCCGTCACGGAGGCAGGTCGGATCGCGGGGGCGCAGCTCGTGCGCCACAACGAGCCGATCCTGACGCTGGGCATCTCCACGGCCGATATCGCGCGCTATATCGACAGCTTCGCCGGCATCGACCTGACCCGCCCCCCCGCCGAAGCCGGGACCGGCGGCGTGGCGGCGCCCGACGTGATCGCCCGCGCCACCGTGTCCAGCGGCGTCATCCGGGATTCCATACTGCGCACGGCGCGTACCGTCGCCCTGGCGCGCAGCGCAGCCGGCGGCGCCAGGATCGACCGCCTGCGCTTTGCGGCAAAGACCTGGGCGGAATTGCAGGCGCTGGGCGCGCTGGCCCATGCCACCGTCACCCTCGACCAGGCGCGGGCCGCCCTCGGCGGCGCCAAGGTCCCGATCCCCTCCGGCAAGGCGCCCTTTATCGACCTCTGGGCTGCGCTGCTCGACCCGCCGACGATCGGTCGCAACCTGCTGGGTCAGCAAGCCTACTCCCGCGCGGTGGCGACCCTCGGCGCGGAGGAGGTGGCGCTCTTCGTCGCTTCCGCCGGCCTGCACTCGCACCGCGGCACGGCCTGGCGGCGCAGCGGCGTCTTCGAACGTCTGCGCGTGGTCCAGGACGGCGCGACCTTTGAGGTCCGCGCCGAGAACTACCTACGCCTCGATCGCCTGGCGGCCGAAGGCGCCCCGGACTTCAAGGAACTGAGCCTGTTCCGGCTGCCGACCACGAGCTTCGACCCGACCCGGCCCTTCACCATCGAGGTGACCGCGACCCGCGAGACGGAAAGGGGCGAGGTGGCCATGCGGATCCCGCTGGACTATGCGCTACCCGGCGTCTTCGTGCAGGCGGCCGCCGCGCTGGCGGAGGTCGAGCCTCTCTGGATCGGCGCCTGGCAGCGCAAGCGCTTCGAGGTCATCGGCGTCGGCCTGATGCTGACGGTGCTGGCGCTGATCCTGTTTCTGCAGCAATCCTTCGTGCGCCGGCCCAGGCTATGGCGCTGGGGCCGCATCGGCTTTCTCAGCGTGACGCTGGTCTGGCTGGGCTGGATCGCCGGCGGCCAGCTCTCGGTGGTCCACATCATCGCCTTCGTGCAGTCCCTCCTGACCGGCTTCCGCTGGGAGACCTTCCTGATCGAACCGGTCGTCTTCATGCTCTGGAGCTTCGTCGCCCTGGGTCTGCTGTTCTGGGGCCGCGGCGTCTTCTGCGGCTGGCTCTGTCCCTTCGGCGCGTTGCAGGAATTGACCAACGAGATCGCCCAACGCCTCTCGGTGCCCCAGGTCCAGGTTCCTCAGGTGGTGCAGGAGCGCCTCTGGGTCATCAAGTACACGCTCTTCGTGGCGATCCTGGGCCTGTCCTTCTATTCGATGGAGCAGGCCCTGGTGCTGGCCGAGGTCGAGCCCTTCAAGACGGCGATGTCGATGCTCTTCATCCGCGCCTGGCCCTTCGTGCTCTTCGTCGCGGTGATTCTCGTGGCCGGCTTGTTCATCGAGCGCTTCTACTGCCGCTATCTCTGCCCGCTGGGCGCGGCCCTGGCCATTCCCGCCAAGCTGAAGCTCTTCGACTGGCTGAGCCGGCGCCCGCAGTGCGGCCGCGAATGCCGGCTCTGCGAGAAGCTCTGCACGGTGGGCGCCATCGACCCAATCGGCCGCATCAACCCCAACGAATGCGTCCTCTGCCTGCGCTGTCAGATGATCTATCACGACGCGAACAGCTGCACGATCCTGAAGCGCCGCCAGGCGCGCATGAACCCGGGCGAGCCCCCATCCGAACCAAGGCCGTCTTGACTATGGTCAAGGTGGATCATCCCCGAAACCGCCAGAGTTTGCAGGCTGGAAAGGATAGACTACCGCCGTGCGACCTGTCTCGAAACCAAGTCTGAGCCGACGCCGCTTCCTGGCCATTTCGGCGGCCACCGCGGCGCTGCCGGCCGCCGCGCGCGCCGCCCGGCCGGTCACGCGTTGGCGCGGCGCCGCCCTCGGCGCCCAGGCATCGATGACACTCGTGGGCGTGCATGAGGCCGAGGCGACGGACGTCTTCGCCGCGGTCGAGGAGGAGATAGACCGGCTGGAAGGGCTTTTCAGCCTCTACCGCCGCGGCTCGCTGCTGGCCCGCCTGAACGCGGAGGGCCGGCTGACGGCACCGCCCGGCGAGTTTCTGGACCTGCTTGAGTTGTCGGACCGGCTGCAGCGGACGACCTGCGGCGCCTTCGATCCGACGATCCAGCCCCTGTGGCTGCTGCACGCCGCGGCAGCGACGGAGCGGCGGCGCCCGACAGCCGGCGAAGTCGCCGCAGTGCGGGAAAGCTGCGGCTGGCGACACCTCGAGATTTCGCCCCGGGAGGTGGCCTTCACCCGTCCGGGCATGGCCCTCACCTTCAACGGGATCGGCCAGGGTTACATCGCCGACCGCGTCGCGGCACTGCTGCGCGGTATGGGACTGCGCGACGTCCTTGTCGACATGGGCGAGATCGCCGCCCTCGGGCGGCGGCCGGACGGCAGGCCCTGGCGCGCCGGCATCAGCCTGCCCGAAGGCCGCATCGTCCGCGAGGTCCGTCTGGGCGAGCGCTGCCTGGCCACCTCCGCGCCGCTCGGCACCCTGCTCGACCCCGCGGGGCGCGTCGGCCATATCCTGGACCCGCGCAGCGGAGAGCCGGGCGGACGCTGGAAGCTGGTTTCCGTCGCCGCCGACCGCGCCGCCCTGGCCGACGGGCTTTCGACCGCCTGCTGCCTGCTGTCCCGCGACGCCATCGCCGTGGCGCTCGGCGCGCATCCCGACGCCTCCCTCGAGGCCCTGCTCTAATCAGACATATCCCAAGGAGACGAAATCATGCGGACATTGAAGATTGCCGTTCTTGCCGGCGCCCTCGCCTGTTTCGCCACGCCGGCCCTGGCCGACGGCGACGCTGAGAATGGCGAGAAGGTCTTCCGGAAGTGCAAGGCCTGCCACGCCGTCGGCGAGGACGCCAAGAACAAGGTCGGCCCGCAGCTCAACGGCATCGTCGGCGCCACCGTCGGCTCGGTCGAGGACTTCAAGTACTCCGACGCCTTCCAGGAAAAGCACGCCGAGGGCATGGAGTGGACCGAAGAGAACCTCGATGCCTACCTGGCCAAGCCCAAGGACCTGATCCCCGGCACCAAGATGACCTTCGCAGGCCTGCGCAAGGAAGGCGAGCGCGCGGACGTGATCGCCTATCTGAAACAGTTCGAATAGGGGACAGGCAACGCGGCGAGCGCGCTACACAGCCAGCGCCTGGGCCAGGTGGTCCGGCAGATCGAACTCGGCGGCGACCCGGGCGCGGCCCTCGGCGGACATCTTGCGGGCGGTCTTGGTGACGATCCCGGCGATCTGCTCGGCGTCGCGCCCCGCGGCGAAGTCGGCGAAGTACCAGCGCAGGAAGACGAGGCAGATGACGTCCTCGAGCATCTGCACCTCGGCGTCGTGCTTCAGCCGCTCCTTGCGTAGCATGGCGGCGGCCCGCTGGCAGTCGTCCTCCGGATAGCCGGCCTCCGCCATCAGCCCCGCGACCCGCTCGGCGTGGAAGGCGCCCTGCGCCTTGCGCCATTTGAGATAGCCGGGACGGCCTTCGGGGTAGGAACTGCGCGGCATCTTCCAGCGCTCGATGTGCTGGCCGCGGGCGGCGATCTGCAGCAGCTCGCTCGGCTGCGGGCAGATCCGCGCCAACTCGTCCGACATGCGTCGTCCGTAGAGCAGGGCGGCGGGGCCTGCCTCCGCCCCCTCGCCCTCCACGGTCGGGTCTTGCGCGTTGGCGGCGTCGATCGCGGCGAGAACCGCCTCCAGCCGACCGCTCAATGGACGCGGCTCCAGGCCATCGCGGGATCCTCGCCCACGTAGGCCCGCAGCGCCGCGACGTCCGAGATGGCCGCGTGATTCTGATTGACGCAGACCCCGATCTCCTTCAGCCGCGCAAAGGAGCGCGAAAGGCTCTCCGGCTTCATGCCAAGCCGGCCCGCGATCAGCACCTTGTCGTAGGGCAGCGTGACGGCACAGCCGCCCTCGTCGACCGGGCAGAGATCGAGCAGGAACTCAGCCACCCGCTGGGCGCCGGTATGCGCCTTCAACTGCTCGACCTGGGCAACCAGGGCATGCAGGTGCCTGAAGGTCGAGGCGAGCATCGCCGTGCAGAGTTCCGGATGCGGTTTCATCAGTCCCAGGATCAGGCCGGCGCTCACCGGCATGACGCGGCAGTCGGTGACGGCCTCGGCGCCCACCGGATAGACGTCGTTCTGGAAGGCCGCGGCCTCTCCGAAGCTCTGCCCCTTGGTGAAGACGCCCACCACCGCCTCGGCGCCGTTTTGCGAAATGCGGAACAGCTTCACCCAACCTTCCAGCACGATGTAGACGATCTCCGCGGGCTCACCCTGCAGAAAAATCGTCGTGCCGCGCCCGAAGGTGCGGATCTCGGTCTGGGAAAGGATGGTATCAAGCAACTGGTCCGGGACGCTCGAAAGGAGTATGGACTCCTTGGCGACGCGCCAATCGTCATTCGGTCGCATGGCTTATCCCCTTGTGCTTGCGGCAATTGATACCGCTCCCCCCGCACCTCCGGCATTGAGGTGAATCAACACCAACTGCTCGCCCACGGCAAGGTGACAGGCTGAACCGCCTGGAATCGCTGAATTTTCCGCTGGCAGATGAAAAATCCTAGGCCGCGGCAGGGCCCACGCTAGGAATGGGAATGCGGACCCAGGCGGCGGTGAAGCCGCGAGTCGTGGACCCGGAAATGATCGGCGAACCAGGCCTCGAGCGTCGCGACGAGACGGTCGACCGAGGCTTCCGGCGTGCCGGCCGCGTCGTCCATGAGGTCGCGCAGGGCGTCCAAGAGGCGCTCATGATCGGCCTTGTGCTCGGCCAACGCGTCGTAGCGCGCCTCGCGCATCTGCCGTTCCTCCAGGGCGAAATGCGCCGAGATGGCGCGCAGAAGATCGCCGAAGCCGCGTTCGACGTCGGCCTCCGGGCGCCGCTCCAGGATCGCGCCGGCGGTGCGGTTCACCAGATCGATGAGCTGGCGGTGCTCATGATCCACCGCGGGGTCGCCGACGCTGAACTCGGGCTTCCATTCGATCGGAGCCATGACGGTCTCCCTTCGGCTCACTTGAATACAAAGCCGCCCGATTCCGGGCGAAAATCGATGACGAAGCTCTGCGCCGGGACGAGGGTCACCTGCGTTTCGCCCACATAGTCGAAGCCCTGCGTGGCGGGACGGTCGCGCAGGCGCACGGCGATATCGTGGCGGCCCGCCGGCAGAGGAAAGCGCTGGTAGATGCGCGACGGGCCGCTGCCGGCGATGCCGCGCGCCGGCAGCTCCTCGGCCAGCACCGTCGCGCCGTCGATCTCGATCTCGACGTAGATCGGCGGCCGGCGGCGGTCACAGACCTTGGCGATTCGCATGTTCGGCGGCAGCTCGGCCAGCTCTTCCGGCGTTCGCTCGCGGCAGGAGGCGCTGCGGTCGCCGCTGTGCGTAAAGCTGACGCGCAGCAGCGCCATGTCCGCCGGCAGGCTCTGCCAGCCGGGCGCCGCCGAGAGGTAGGCGACGGCGAGCGACAGCGCCAGCGTGGCCGCGCCGCCCAGGATGAGATGCCGCAGGCGCCCCTTCATTCGGCGAGCTCCCGTTGGACGGCCGTCGCCTCGCCCTTTGCCAGTTCATCCTGGCTCAGCGGGCGCGCCTTGTCGTAGGACGGCTGCGCGGCGAGCTGTTCGGCAAAGGCCGCGGTTTCCCGCCGCAGCCGGCCGGTCTCGCTGGGCCCGGCCCAGACCACCAGCAGGCGCTCACGCGGGACCCGTTCCCGCAGGAAGGGATCGCGCCGGCGCGCCACGCGCTCACGCATCCACTCGCCGCCCAGGCGGTTCCAGCATTCGCGTTCGGCGCAGCCGGCGATGCAGATGCCGTCGGCGAGGCCGCGGCTGATGATGAAATCGAGCAAGGCCGGCGGCGCCATCGCCACGCAGGGCAGGACGATGCGGCCCGCTTCCGGCAGGCCGCCGGCGCCATGGCCGCAGGCCAGGGTGAGGACGCGGCCCGGCCCCGACAGTCCGCCCGCGGCGGCGATCACCTGGGTGCGCAGCTCGGCCAGCGAGTAGGCCGGCAGATCGATGCCCGTGACCAGATCGCCCGAGCGGCGGAACGGCGTCGAGGAAGGACAGGCCCCCATGCAGATGCCGCAGGCGACACAGCGGTCGGCATTGACCTCGACCTCGTGGGGAAAGGGCGCCCCGTCGCTGCGCGGCACCAGGTTGATCGCGGAGTAGGGACAGTCGGCGACGCAGCGCGCGCAGCCGTTGCAGTGGTCAAGCGCCACCACCGCCGCCGGCGCCTCTTTGCGGCGGGGAAGCCACGGCAGGCCGATCAACAGCACGCTGAAGACCAGGACGCCGGTCCAGATGACGCCTGCGGGCAGCAGCTCGATGACCGGGTAGAGACTGAGGAGGAACCAGTCGATGCCGACGCGGGCGGGCACCGTCGCCAGGTCCGCGGGCGCCTGGGAGGTCGCCGGCATCAGCAGCGACGCGGCGACCAGGGCCACCAGCGTCAGCACGGCAAGGCCGCGCGCCGGCTTGGTGCGCGCCTGGCTGATGCGCTGGATGTGGATCCACATGGCGAGCAGCAGCAGCAGCGGAATGGCGATGTGCAGGAACACCATCAGCGTGAAGAAGCGGCTGGAGAGGCTTTCCGGCGTCAGGAAGTTGCGCGCGATGGGTTCGGCGAAGACCGGCAGAGCGTCCAACAGCTCGGTAGTGGTCAAGGCGACGTACTGCGCCAGTTCGTCCCACACCAGCCAGTAGCCGGTAATGCCCGAGAGGTAGACGAACCACAGCACCGGCACCCCGGTGATCCAGGAAAACCAGCGCCGCCCCCGATAGCGGTCGAAAACCAACTCACGCAGCAGGTGGACCAGCATCGCCAGGACCATGAGGTCCGAGGCGTAGCGGTGCAGGCTGCGGGCGAGCCCGGCGTGGAACCAGTGGTCCTCGGTCAGCCACTGCACCGAGGCATAGGCGTCCACAACGCCGGTGTCGAAGAAGATGAAGAGGTAGATCCCGGTTCCCGCGACGATCCAGAACAGGAACCAGCCCAGCGGGCCGAGGTTGGCCAGCGGGTTCCAGTCGGGACCGAACAACCGGTCGAGGCCGCGTTCGACCCGGTCGAAGCCGCGACGAAGTACGCTGCGAAGCCCCATCATTGCATCGCGCGGCTGCGCAAGCTCTTCGCAAGGCGCCGGTTGCCCAGCCACAGGCGCAGGATCACGGTGCCGGTGATCAGCAGCGACAGCCCGCCGAAGAAGATGCCGAAGAAGATCCCGTAGTCGAAGCGGTAGGCCCCGGTCAGCGGGTTGTAGACCGTGCAGAGGAAGGAGACCCGGTCCCAGAGATCCGCCGGCGCGAGGGAGCGGGTGACCCTGCCGAGCACCAGGTCCTTCAGCGGTTCCATGAGCACCGGCAGCGGGAAGGTCTCGCCGTAGACCTGACGGTAGACCCGCCCCTCGGCATCCAGGATCGTGGTCTGGGTCACGTGGTCGAAGCCGCCGGCCGCCGAGCGCAAGCTGAAGCCCAGGTCCGACAGCAGCGCTTCCGTGGTGTCGGCGTCGGCGCTGGCGAGGAACCAGTTCTCGACGCCGTCCAGGTGGTGGGTGTCGGCGAAGGCGCTGAGCTGCGCCGGGCGGTCCCGCCCGGCGTCGAAGCCGAAGGTCAGGACCGCGAAGCTCTGTGACCCGAGGGCACGGCGCGCCTCCGCAACGGCGTCGCGCAAATGGTCCGTGGTGATCGGGCAGACCGTGCTGCAGCTGGTGAAGACCAGCGAGATGACCAGGGGACGGCCGCGCAGCTCGGCCAGGGCCAGGGGCGCGCCGTTCCGGTCGGTCAGTACATGGGCTCCGACACTGCCGCCGATCACGGCCTGACTGCGCTCGTAGGCGACGCGGGCGTCGAGCTGAGGCACGGCCGCAGGCGCGGAGGGCACCGCCGCGAGCAGCAGGACGCCGCCCAGCGCCGCCGGCAGAAGCCCCCGGTTCAGAACGCCCATCGAACCCCCTCGTCCAGGATCACACCCAGAGCGAGCAGGGCAAACTGCAACAGCGAGGCGCGGAAGGTCGCCATCGCCAGACGCTGGTCGGGCCGGCGCATCAGGCGCCAGCTGGCCCGGAGGAAGGGCAGCCCGCCGGCCGCGGCGAAGAGCCCGTAGACCGGCCCCATGCCGAACAGCAGCGGCATGAAGGACAGGGCCACCAGCGCCGCCACGTGACTGAAAATGGTCGGGCCCCAGAAGGACGGCTCGGTCACGACCGGCAGCATCGGCACCTGGGCATCGCGGTAGTCTTCGCTGCGGGCCGCCGCCAGGCTCCAGAAGTGCGGCGGCGTCCAGAGAAACAGCACCGCCGCCAGCAGCAGCGGCACGGGCCCGATAAGCGGCTCCGTCGGCGCCGCGGCCGCGGCGGCCCCTGCCAGCACGGCGAAGCTGCCCGCGGCCCCGCCGATCACCACGTTCCACACCGTGCGCTTCTTCAGCCACACGGTGTAGACCAGGCCGTAGGTCGCGGCGCCGCAGAACACCAGCACGCTGGCCAGGGCGCCGCCCACCGAGTAGGCCATGAGCAGCGAGGCGGCCAGCAGCGCCGTGAAGGTGATCGGCCAGATCGCGCCCGCCTTCAACGTTCCCTTGGCGAAGGGGCGGTTGCGGGTACGCTTCATCAGGCGGTCGCCGTCGCGCTCGAGGTACTGGTTGAAAGCCCCCGCCGCGCCGGAAGCGCCCAGCACGGCGATGGAAAAGACCAAGGCTTCAAGCGGCCCCAGCGCCGGGCCTCCGGTGAGGATTCCGACCAGCGCCGCCAGCGCCACGAAGGAGCCGATCCGCAGCTTGAGGATCGAAACCGTCATTCTGAGCGCAGCGATCATGGTTAGGCTCTCCCTTGTCTCAATGGAACAGCCAGAGCTCGGACAGGTACTTCCAGTTCACGAAGTAGTAGAGCACGAAGGCCGTGAAGAAGATGCCGACGAGGATGATTGTGCCGGGCAGCTTCAGCGTGCCTTCGCTGCCGTACTGCGACACCGCTTCGCGTCCCTGGTCGTGCAGCGGAAAGACCATCTTCGCCCCCGGACGGTCGAGCCGTGGACCGGCGAGGATCGAAGCGACAACCACGACTATGAACATGATCCCGCCCAGGGCGGCCAGAATCGCCGCGATACCGTTCAGTCCCATCATGAGGTAGGCGCCCGGCGCGAACTCGAAGGCATGGGCCGCATCCGTCAGCGCAAGGTCCCAGTGACGCCGCGCGACGCCCAGCGTGCCCGCCCCCATCATGAAGAGCGATATGCCGCCGGCGCCGAAGCCGAAGATATAGGGCTGCCAGCGCGCCACGCCCGGCCAGATGATGTCGCGCTGAAAGATCAGCGGCACCACGAGGTAGGTCATCGCCATGAAGGCCAGAGTGGTGCCGGCGACCACCGTGCCGTGGAAGTGCCCGGGCACATAGATCGTGTTGTGCATCAGCACGTTGAGCTGCTCGGTGCCCAGCACGACCCCGGAAATGCCGCCGATGAAGCCGAACATCACCAGCGAGAGGAACATGCCGGCGAAAGCCGGGTTGCCCCAGGGCGCCTTGGTCAGCCATTCGAAGGCGCCGCGCGTGAAGCCGTTGCGGCGCTGCGCCGCCTCGATCGCGCCGGGCACCGTCAGGCCGTGGACCATGGACCCCATGACGGCCAGATACATCATGTAGCTGGTGTTGACGATCTTCCAGGTCGAGCTCATGCCCGGCTCGGCCAGCAGGTGGTGGGCGGAGGCGAGCTGCAGGAAGAGGATGTACATGAGGAAGGCCATGCGGCTGACCTTCTCCGATAGCGGCTTGGCACCGACGACCATGGCCCCGATCGCATACCAGATCGCGACATGGGCGGAGACGTTGATCTGCTGCGACGAGTGCCCCATGCCCCACCACACGACCTTGTACATCAGCGAGTCGATCTCGGAGACCAGGCCGATCGACCACAGCCAGGTGGGGATCAGGATGATGGCGCCGGAGGCCAGGGTGAAGACCGCGATGATGCCGGCCGTGATCGCGCCGAAGGTGACCAGCGGCACCGAGCCGTTATAGGTCTGCTCCGCCTTGGCCACCACAAGGGTTCCGAAAAACACCATGACCCCGATCAGCGCCCCGACCGCGAAGATGATCAGCGAGAGATAGAACCACTGCGAGGCCATCATCGGCGGGTAGGAGGTGAACATCACCGAGGAGTCGCCGCGCAGGACCGCGTAGTTCGCCATGCCCGCGCCAACGAGCATCAGCACGAAGGAAAGCCAGGCGAATCGCGGCGTCGCGAGTCTCGCCCCCAGCACCACGGCGGAGGCGAAATAGAGCACGGCGATCTCGAAGAAGATGATCCAGAACAGCAGCACGTTGGCGCCGTGGCCGGTCAGGACCAGATAGAACATCTCCGCCGGCAGCAGCTGCACCGCCGGCCAGCGCGTCAGCGCGACCAGCAGTCCCATCACCCCGCCGAGGGCCAGGAAGACCACCGCCGCCACGGCGTTGACGCGGATCAGCAGCTCGGCGTTGCGTTCGACCCGCAGCCCGGTGAAACGGCAGGTGCGATAGTTGGCTTCGATGCCCGGGGCCGCGAAGGCGCCTTCTTCAATCGTGGTCATGCCCTTACCCCTTACTCGACGACGCGGATGCGCCCTGTCATCGTGTGATGACCGATCCCGCAGAACTCGTTGCAGATGATGCCAAAGACGCCGCTATCGGTCGGCGTCAGGGTCACGACGTGCTCGTAACCCGGATGGACGGAGATGTTGATGTTGGTCGGCTGCAGGGAGAAGCCGTGCTGCCAGTCCGCCGACGACAGATGAATGCGGTAGCTCTGGCCCTTCTGCAATTCCAGGATCGGCCAGAACTCCCACAGCCGCGCCAGGATGTAGACATCGCCACCGGCCGGCGGACGAACGACGGGGACCCCCTCTTCCTCAAGGGGCTCGCCGTCAGCCCCAATGGCCTGGTACTCCTCGGCGAAGGCCTCGACCTTCTCCACATAGCTCTCCGGCCGGATGCGGTAGGTCTCGGTCGACAGGTTCTGCTCGCCGATGAAATGCCAGGCGATCATGAAGAAGAACATGAAGAGGCCCCAGAGGAAGGCGATGATGATCCAGCCCAGCTCGGTGCCGTGGATCGGTTCCTTCCACCAGAGGCGGTTTGTCGGTGGGGTAACGGCCATGATGCTGCCTCGCGATAAGAAGTGCCGTCAGTTGGCAACGGGAACGGAAGCCACCTCCATCACGCCCCAGACAATGTAGAGGACGGCAGGGATCGTGACGCCGAGGAAGAGCAGAAGGAAGGGGTTGTCCAGAACGCGTTGCATGACGGGCACCGGCTCCTGTTTCGCCGCTTCGCCGCCGCCCGCTTCAGGTGTGTTGCTGTCGCTCATTCTCATCCCCCTCAGGATCAATGGCGGAGACAGGCCGCACCCTCCGGCTAACCGGTCGCCACGCGCCAGGCGCGCATCGCCGCGGCTGTGCCCGCGTCGGCGGGTGTCACGAAGGGCGCCTGCAAGAATTCGACATCCGATTCCAGCCGCCTCTCCATTCAGGCAGGTTTCGACGGCTTGTAATTGACTTTGGTCAAGCACAGGAATCGGAAGGCGAAAGCCTTTCAGATCCGACTGCCCGGCTGGCTTCGCAGAGAGGTGACGCGCCCGGAGGATCCGGACGCCGAGGGACGATCAGGAGGACATGCCGCCGGCGAGAAGGCTCGCGTTGCCGCCTGCCGCGGTGGTGTCGACGCAGAGGTGGCGCTCGTAGAGGGCATGGGCGCTGTCGGGCCGGCCGGTGACCAGCGGGACAATCGGTCCGTCGCGTTCGGCGAGCGCGCAGGCGTAGTCGCGGGCCGCCGCCTCGTCGCCCCACCAGATGACGGCGCCGAAGGCGGGGAGGGTGGCGAGGCGCTCCGGCGCCAGCCGCCCTTCGACGGCGACGGCGTGACCGCCCAGCAGCTCGACCGCGGCGACCTGGTCGCGCGTGGCCGACGCGCCGGGCCCGAGGCAGAGCACGGGCGGGCGCGGATAGGTGAACAGCCGGTTCAGCTCGCCGGTCGGCCCCGGCATGAGCCGCGACCAGACCGCCTTCCGCCCCTCGGGCGCGGTCAGCGCCGAAGCGACGCGCGCGGGCTCGGCGGAGATGTCTTTATCGAAGTTGTGGCGCGCGGCCGGCCGGCGCGTGAAGCGCGGCAGGTAATTCGGGCCGCCCGCCTTGGGGCCGGTGCCCGAAAGCCCCTCGCCGCCGAAGGGCTGGGAGCCGACGATGGCGCCGATCTGGTTGCGGTTGGCGTAGATGTTCCCGGCGTGGACCGAATCGGCAATCTTCTGAACCCGGTCGTCAATGCGGGTGTGCAGGCCGAAGGTCAGTCCGTACCCGGTCGCGTTCACCGCCTTGATCACCTTGTCGAGCTGGCCCGCCTTGAAGGTCGCCAGGTGCAGCACCGGGCCGAAGACCTCGCGCTCCAGATCGCCGATCCCCTCGACGGCGATCAGCGCGGGCGCCACGAAATGACCGCCCGGCAAGGTCTCGAGGCGGTGGATCAGGCGCCCCTCCAGCTCCGCTTGCAGAACATAGGCGGTAATACTCCTCTGGGCCGCTTCGGTGATGACGGGGCCGACGTCGGTGGAGAGTCGCCAGGGATCGCCCAGTTCCAGCTCCTGCATGGCGCCGACGATCATCTCCTGCAGTGTGTCGGCGGTATCCTCCTGAACGTAGAGGCAGCGCAGCGCCGAGCAGCGCTGGCCGGCGGACTGGAAGGCGGAGACCACGATGTCACGGACCGCCTGCTCGGGCAGCGCGGTGCTGTCGACGATCATGGCGTTGAGCCCGCCGGTCTCGGCGATCAGCGGCGTGCCCGGCTCGAGGTGCCGGGCGATGTTGCGCTGGATGGCCCGCGCGGTGGCGGTGGAGCCGGTGAAGGCCACGCCGTTCACCCGCGGATCGGAGGTCAGCGCCGCGCCGACGACGCCACCCGCGCCCGGCAGCAGCTGCAAGGCCGCGCGCGGCACGCCCGCCTCGTGCAGGCGCCGCACGCCCCAGGCGGCGATGGCCGGCGTCGTCTCAGCGGGCTTGGCCAGCACGCCGTTGCCGGCGGCCAGGGCGGCGGCGATCTGTCCGCTGAAGATGGCCAGCGGGAAGTTCCAGGGGCTGATGCAGGTGAAGATCCCGCGCGGCGGTCCGGCGAGGTGCTCGGCCTCACCCGCGTAGTAGCGCAGGAAGTCGACCGCCTCGCGCAGTTCGGCCACCGCGTCGGGCAGCGTCTTGCCGGCCTCGCCGGCCAGCAGCGCGAAGAGCTCGCCGAAATCGCGCTCGTAGAGCTCCGCGGCCCGGCGCAGCACGGCAGCGCGCTCGGCGACCGGCGCGTCCCACGGCCGGGCCGCCGCCAGCGCCGTCTCGACATCCGTCGCGCTGGCGCTGACGACCTCGCCGATGACCGTGCCGGTGGCGGGATTGCGGGCCGTCTCCACCTCTCCGCCCTGCACGGGCCCGGCGAGCAGCGGTTGCACCCGCCAGGGCTCGAGAGGTTTGCGCGCCGCGTCGATCCGCGCCAGTTCCGTCACGTCAAAGAGGTCGAAACCGCGCGCGTTCCGCCGTTCGGGCGCGAAGATCTCGGGCCCGGTCCGCACCACCGGCTCGAAGCGGCCCGGTGCCCCTTCCAGGGCTTCGAAGGGACAGGCCGCCACCGTGCGCGCCGGAACGTTGCGGTCGACGATCTGGTTCACGAAGGAGGAGTTGGCGCCGTTCTCCAGCAGCCGGCGTACCAGGTAGGCGAGCAGGTCGCGGTGGGCGCCGACCGGCGCGTAGATACGGCAGCGCGTGCCTTCCTCCGCATGCACGATGTCGTGCAGCGCCTCGCCCATGCCGTGCAGGCGCTGGAACTCGAAGGTGGCGCGGTCCTGCCCCGCGGCCATTTCCAAGATCGCGGCGACGGTGTGGGCGTTGTGGGTGGCGAACTGCGGGTAGAGGCGGTCGGTGAGACCCAACAGCTTGCGCGCGTTGCCCAGGTAGCTGACGTCGGTGGCGGCCTTGCGGGTGAAGACAGGGAAGTCCTCCAGGCCCTCGACCTGGGCGTGCTTGATCTCCGTGTCCCAGTAGGCCCCTTTCACCAGCCGGACCATGATGCGCCGGTCGTGACGTTCAGCCATCTCGTAGAGGCCGTCGATCACGTCGGGGGCGCGGCGGCCGTAAGCCTGGACCACGACGCCGAAACCGTCCCAGCCCGCCAGCGCGGGATCGGCCAGCACCGCCTCGATCACCTTCAGCGAGAGGCCCAGGCGGTCGGCCTCCTCGGCATCGATGTTGAGCCCCATGCCCGCCTGGGCGGCCTTGCGCGCGAGATCGCGCACCACCGGCACCAGCTCGTCCATGATCCTGGCGGTCTTGGCCACCTCGTAGCGCGGGTGCAATGCCGAGAGCTTGACCGAGATGCCCGGATTGGCGGCGATCTCCGACGCGCTGCAGGCCTCGGCGATGGCGGCGATGGCCTGCGCGTAAGCCCTCGCGTAGCGCGCCGCGTCGCTCCGGGTCATGGCGGCCTCGCCCAGCATGTCGTAGGAATAAGTGAAGCCCTTTGCCTCCTTCCCCTGGGCACGCGTCATCGCCGCCTCGATGTCCTGGCCCAGCACGAACTGGCGCCCCATCTCGCGCATCGCCTGGCCGACGGCGGTGCGGATGACGGGTTCTCCCAGGCGCCGGATCATGCCGCGCAGAGTGCCCGCGATCCCCGGCCGGTCGGCCTCCAGCACCTTGCCGGTGAGCAGCAGTCCCCAGGTCGAGGCGTTGACAAGCGGCGAGGAGGAGTGGCCGATGTGCCGGCTCCAGTCCGAGGGGGCGATCTTGTCCTCGATCAGGGCGTCGATGGTCTCGGCGTCGGGCACCCGCAGCAGCGCCTCGGCCAGGCACATGAGCGCCACGCCCTCGTCGGTCGAGAGCCCGTATTCGGCGAGGAAGACATCCATCAGGCCCGGCCGCGCCTCGGCGCGGATTCGCTCCACCAGCGCCGCGGCACGCTCGACGACCGTGGCGCGCGCGCCGGCGTCGAGGGCGGCCATCTCGGTCAAGGCCTGCAACACCTCGGCCTCGTCACGCCGCTTGTTTGTGTCCCATCGTGGATCGAGGTCGATCATCTTCATCCACCCCCTCTTGGCACTCCTGTTGGCCCGAACGACCCATGATATACCGATAAGGCCGTTTCTTTTGACCAAATCTGGCTATATCATAGGCAAAACGCCTGATCTTTCATGCTTTCGCAGGAATACGGAATTGGCCGACACTTCCCCACTCAAGCTGGACCGGATCGACCGCGCCATTCTCAACGAGTTGGCGCGAAACGCGCGAATCTCAATGATCGAGCTCGGCCAGAAGGTCGGCCTGTCGAAAACGCCGGTCACCGCCAGGGTGAAGCGCCTGGAGGCGGAGGGGGTGATCACCGGCTATGGCGCCGAGCTCTCGGCCGGGCGCCTGGGCCTGGAGCACGTGGCCTTTTTGGAGGTGCGGCTGGCCGACACCCGCGAGCAGGCGCTGCAGGCCTTCAACGCGGCGGTGCGGCAGATCGCCGAGGTGGAGGAATGTCACATGATCGCCGGCGGCTTCGATTACCTGGTGAAGGTGCGCACCCGCGACATCGGCGACTACCGCCGGGTGCTGAGCGAGAGCATCTCGCGCCTGCCGCACGTCGCCTCCACCTCCACCTTCGTCTCGATGGAAAGCGTGCGCGACCGGGGTGTCACCCAGGTCTGAAGGGCCGCGGCCGTGGCCCAAGCAACGCCTCTGCTCGGTTGACGCCTTGGCCCGGCGCACGGCCAAGTAAGTCACCCGGATCTTGGAGCGGAATGTCGATGACAGCGACCGTGGCGTTGAGTGCCGAGGAGTGGAAGGGGCTGACGGGATCGGAAGTCGGCGTCTCCGACTGGGTTTGCGTCGGCCAGCCGTTGATCGACGCCTTCGCCGAGGTCACCGGCGACAAGCAGTTCATCCATGTCGACCCGGCGCGCGCCAAAAAGGAATCGCCCTACGGCGGCACCGTGGCGCACGGCTTCCTCACGCTGTCGCTGCTGCCGGTCATGGCGCGCAACGCCCTGCCCCACTTCAAGAACGCTGGAGCGCGCATCAACTACGGCTTTGATAAAATCCGATTCCTCGCCCCCGTGCCGGCGGGTGCCAAAGTCCGTGCGCGCTTCAACCTGATGCAGGCCGACGAGCGCAAACCGGGCGAACTCACCCTGAAATACGCAGTGACGGTGGAGGTACAGGGCGGTAAGGCACCGGTCGTCGCCGCCGAGTGGCTGTCGCGTGTCCTTCTGGAGGAAGGCGCCTAGCGCGCGGCGAGTGCGGAGACGGAAGCTTCCGCCGGCGCGCTCAAGTCGGCAGCGATCTTCACCAGGCGCGGTCCAACCTTCTCGCTGAGATGCTCGGCGGAGGCGGTGAATGAAGGACCGCCACAGATGAGGCCGAAGACACGCTCGCGGTTCAGCGAAAGCACGGGCACGCCGATGGCGTTCACGCCGGGGCGCCAGTCGCCGAAGGAAGTGACAAAGCCCTGGCTGTCGAGATCGCGCAGCGCCTACTCGACACCCTGTTCGATCTTCGCAAAGGTCTCGGGATCGCGCGCGCAGGCCCGCAGCAGGTATTCGCGCGCTCCCTCCGGCAGGCGCGCCATGGTGGCCCGGCCCATCGCCGAGGAGCCAAGGGGACCACGCCCCCTCGTGTTCCCCGAAAGTGAAGCGGCCAGCGGAGCCCCTCCCCGGCACTGGGAACGGAGCTTTGAACGAATCCGGAAATGCGGAAAGTGAAGACTTTCCCAGCCCTTTTTCTTGCTGATTTTCAGGGGATTGTGGCGCGCCCGGGAAGACTCGAACTCCCAACCTCCTGATCCGCAGTCAGGGGCGGGCCTGCCTCAAGGTCATTATTTCATACGTATTTTGAATGGCGTAAGAAGGAAGGCCGTCTCCATTTAGGGACTCTCATTCCACCTCGGTGATTCCAAAGCCTTATCGGTCAGAGTGGAAACCGGTTCGCACGCTTTCGGATAGGGCAACGTCGTGGCCTGGACGGTGTCTCCTGCGTACCCAAGGCCGATGTCCAAGCTTGCCCGGTCCAATGCTCTCCTTGTGCCAGGGCCTGCCAGTCGGGGGGGACCCCGATCAGGCGGCACCAACCGCCCGGCTACCGGGGCGTTTGGCATTGCGGACGGTCACCAGCGCTCCGCCATGAAGCAGAGAGGAAAGTGGTGCCGGCTTGGTGCCGGCTCAGTCAATTTCGATGACAGCCTTTATCAGCCCCGACTTCCGGGCCGCCCAGACAGGAATGCTGCTGGCCGCCTCGCGCAAGGGGATACGATGCGTGATCAGGCGGTCGACCGGGACGGCCCCCTCCCTGATCGCCGACATGACATGCGCGAAATCCGCCGAGGTGGCGTTCCGGCTGCCCAGCAGGGTCATCTCCCGGCTGTGGAAGACCGGGTCCGAGAAGGTGATCGTCTCCTTGACGACGCTGACCAGCACGTAGCGCCCGCCGTGCGCGACGAATTCGAAGCCGGCTTCGATCGCCTGCTGGCTGCCCGTCGCGTCGAAGACGATATCGAAACCCTCGCCGCCCGTCAGTTCGCCAATGGCCGGCGCGACATCGCCCCCCGCCAACGCCGCCTCGGCCCCGGTGACGGCCTTCGCCGTTTCGGCGCGCTCGGGATCGCGGTCCATCACCGTCACGCTGGCACCGGCCAGCCGCGCGAAGAGCGCGGCGCCGAGGCCGATCGGCCCGGCCCCGACGACCAGCGCCCTGTCGCCGCCGCGCACCGCGCCGCGCCGCACGGCGTGGGCGCCGATGGAGAGGAATTCCACGGTCGCGCACTGGTCTACGCTCAAACCCTGAGCGGGTATCAGGTTGGGCAGCGGCACGCAGAGCCGTCCGGCCATGCCGCCGTCCTGGTGCACGCCCAGCACCGAGATGCGGGTACAGCAGTTCGGCTTGCCTGCCCGGCAGGCGACGCAATCCCCGCAGGAGAGATAAGGATTGACCACGCAGATCTCTCCCGGCGCGACGCCAGCTCCCGGAGGCGCCTCAACAACCTCGACAGCCAGTTCGTGCCCCATCACCCTCGGGTATTCGAGGAAAGGGTGCTTGCCCTCATAGATATGGTAGTCGGTGCCGCAGAGCCCGACCCGATGCGGGCGCACCAGTGCCGCCTCCGGGCCCGCTTCAGGCGCCGGCGACTGGCGCAACTCCAACCTGCCGGGTTCCACGCAGACAAGGGCTTCCACCGCAGACACCTCCGGTTCGGACTTGTTTCGCAAGCGGCAAAGCGAAGGCCGGCATACCTGCCGGCCTTCGCCACCTCCTTACTGGAACTTGCTCATGTTTTCCTTGGTGACCAGCGCCGCGCCGGAGTCGATCAGCGATTCGACGCGTTCACCGCGAATGGCCTTGACCAAGGCATCCACGCCGAGCTCCGCCATCTTGGACGGGAACTGCGCGACCGTGGCATCCTCGGTACCCGCGGCAAGGGCCTCCGCTTCGCCGCAGCAGAAGTCGAAGCCCACCAGGATGGGGCGCTGGTCCAGGTCGGCGTTCTTGATCGCCTGCGCGGCACCCGCCGCCGGCGGACCGCAGGCGGAGAAGATCGACTTGATGTCGGGGTTGGCGGTCAGGAGGTCCTGGGCGACGTTGATGCCCAGCTCTTCGGTGCAGTTGGTCGCCCCGCGGCCGACGATCTTGACGTCGACGCCCTGCAGCCCCTCAAGCATGCCGTTCACCCGATCGTCGAGGGACGGCACGCCGGGCACGCCTTCCAGGATGCCCAGGGTGTCACCATCCTTCAGCTTGGTCTTCAGGTACTCCCCGGCGATCTTTCCGGCGGCGTAGTTGTCCGTGGTCGCCAGCGCCGTCCGGCCGTCCCAGTCGGGAATGTTGTTGTCCATCAGGACCACCTTCACGCCCGAAGCGATCGCCTTGTCCAGCGCCGGCGCCACGGTGGGATCGACCGGCGTGATGGCGATGCCCTGGACGCCGTTAATGACCATGGACTCGATGAGCGCGATTTGCCCTTCGATGTCGGTTGCCGAGGCCCCCTGGCCGTAGATGATCTCAACGCCCGGGTTGGCTGCCGCATAGTCCTTGGCGGCGTTCTCCATGGTGGCAAAGAACGGGACCGGAAACTTCGTAATGAAGCCGATCTTCACCGGATCGGCCGCCGACGCCGGGCCGGCAATCCCGGCAAGCAGCGCCATACTCCCTAGCAGCATTCGCAGTTTCATTTTATTTCCTCCCATTTTTTCATCGTTCCGCAGCGGAACGACTCGTTTTCCGCCGTCTGCCGGCGGCGAGGTCCGTTACCCCTCGGCACCGACGATCATGGAGACCAGCTCCTGCTGGCTGGCACGGCTCGGCCGCAGCTCGCCGACCTTGCGGCCCTGGCGCAGCACCACCGCGCGGTCCGCAAGCTCGACCACCTGCTCCATGTTGTGGGTAATGACGATCACCGCGTTGCCCTCCGCGCGCAGCTGTACGATGAGATCCAGCACCTTGCGCGACTCGCGCAGGCCCAGGGCGGCGGTCGGCTCGTCGAGGATCACCAGCTTGCGTGCGAAGACCGTTGCGCGGGCCACTGCGATCGCCTGGCGCTGGCCGCCGGACATCAGCGCCACCGGCGCGTCGAGCTTGGGCAGCTTGACCCTGAGGCGCTCCAGCACCGCCGCGGTATCCCGGTTCATGGCGCGGCGGTCGAGGAAGCGCAGGCCCCGCGGCAGCCAGCGCGGCCAGGCGATCTCCCGGCCGCAGTAGAAGTTCTCCGCCGGCGTCAGGTTGTCGAACAGCGCGAGATCCTGGTAGACGGTCTCGATGCCGGCGCGTCGAGCGGCGGCCGGTGAGTGGACCGGCGCGGCCTCGCCGTCGAGCAGGATTTCGCCTTCGTCCAGGGCGTGCACGCCGCTGATGCACTTCACCAGCGTCGATTTCCCGGCGCCGTTGTCTCCCAGCAGCGCCAGCACTTCGCCGCGATAGGCTTCCAGGCTGACGTTCTTCAGGGCATGCACCGCGCCGAAACGCTTCTGGGCGTTGCGCACCGTGAGCACGGGAGGGGTCGCGGCGGCCGTCATTGGGTCTTCGCCGCCTGGATCGTCCGTGCGCGCTTTTCCAGGTAGTTGCGCAGCACGTCGGCCTCCACCGCCGCTACGATGATGACGCCGATGGCGATCATCTGGAAGAAGACGTTCACGTTCATCAGGTTGAGCGCGTTGCGGATCACGCCGATCATCAGCGCGCCGATCAGCGCGTGGCCGAGGTTGCCGCGCCCGCCCAGGAAGCTGGCGCCGCCGATGATCACCGCGGCGATGGTGTCGAGCTCCAGCAGGTTACCGTAGAGCGGCGAGCTGGCGCCGGTGCGGCCGGAGAGCACGACTGCGCCGATGCCCGCGCAGAGCCCGGAGATCATGTAGGTCGACAGCAGCACGCCCTTCACCGGTATGCCGAGTTCCCGCGCCGACTCCGGATCGCCGCCGACGGCATAGATCCAGCGCCCCCAGACCATGGTCTTGGTGAGCACCAGGACGATGGTGGCGACGCCGAAGACGACGAAGAAGGAATTGGGAAAGCCGAAGGACGACGCGCCGCCGATGAAGGTGATGGCATCGGGCATGCCGCGCATGGTGGTGTGGCCGATGCTCAGTTCCAGCGCCAGCCCCTTGCAGATGCTCAGTGTCGCCAGGGTGATGATGAAGGGATGCGGCAGGCGCCCGAAGACGTAGAACAGCCCGTTGACCGCGCCCACCACGGTGCCGGCGGCCAGCATCGCCAGGATCACAAGCGTGGGGGAGTCGGTGACGCGGAACATCAGCCCGCCCATGACCGTGGCCAGCGCCAGGTTGGCGCCGACCGAAAGGTCGATGCCGCGGGTGAGGATGACGAGGTGCTGGCCGATCGCGACGACGGCGATCACCGCGGACTGCGCGAGGATATTGCTGAGGTTGGCGGGTTTCAGAAAGTTTGGGGTCAGCAGGCTGATGGCGACCGCAAGGGCGATGAGAATCAGCAGCGGCCCCACGCCGAGCAGCCGCAGCGCCAGCGAAACCGCGGAGCCTCCCCCTCTGGCCCGGTCACCTTCCGGCGCGGCCGTTGCGACGTCCGACTGGTTGGCCACCTTGCCTCCCTGACAAACCGACCGTTTTGCTTGATTGTTTCTTATCGAGAAAAACCCACCCTAGGCCGGTGGTCAATTTGTTTTTTATCGATTAAAGTACAATTCAATTAAGAGGCCGGAGCGGGATGAAATCTGACGTCGTCTTCAAGCGCGCCTACAACGACTCGCTGGACCTGATCGCCGAGCTGGGCGTCGGCGCGGCACTGCCCTCCGAGAACGCCCTGGGCGCGCGCCTGGGGGTCAGCCGCACCACGGTGCGCAAGGTCCTCGCCGCACTGGCCGACAAGGGGGCGGTGTCCGGTGCGCCGCGCCAGCGCCGCGTGCGCGCGGTCGTGCAGCCGACACAGCGCTTTCCCGACGCCGAGACCGTGCCCCTGGGCGCCCAGGTCGAACGTCGCTTCATGGAGTGGATGCTGCGCGACAACGCCTGCCCGGGCACCGCGGTGAACGAACTGGAACTGGCCCGCCAACTCGGCACCGCGACCACCAGCATCCGTGAGTTCCTCAACCGCTTCCAGCGCTTCGGGCTGATTGAGAAGCGCCCCAACGCCGGCTGGATCCTGAAGGGTTTCACCTCCGACTTCGCGCTGGAGCTCTTCGAAATCCGCGAGCTCTTCGAGCTGCGCTCGGCGCGCGCTTTCGCGAAGCTGCCACCCGCTTCGCCGCTCTGGCGGCAGATCGAGGCCCTGCGCGAGGAGCACCTGCGGCTGCTCGACGAAATCGAGCAACGCTTCCACGACTTCTCCGATCTCGACAACCGCTTTCACCGCCTGATCAACGCGGCCCTGCCCAACCGTTTTGTCGAGGACTTCTACGAGATCATCGCAATGATCTTTCACTATCACTACCAGTGGAACAAGCAGGACGAGCGCCAGCGCAACGAAGTCGCCATCCGCGAACACCTCGCCTACATCGACGCCCTGACCAGCCGCGACGTAACCCGGGTGGAAGCCGCCTGCCGGACGCACCTCGCCTCGGCCAAGGAGACCCTGATACGCTCGACGGCGGGCCCGGCTGCGGTGCCGCCGCAACGCGGGCGCCGCCGACGCCGCGCAGGCGTCACGCCGGCATGAACTGCGTCAGCTTCACGTTCAGATAGTCGTGGATTGCCTGGCGGCCGCCCGCGCGCCACCTGCCCGCGCGCCACCTGCCCGCGCGCAGCCCGCGGCTCAGGGCCTCCGCCTTCGCCCGGACCGGGGGTTTCGATCTTGCCGGCCATCCTGTGATGCAGCACAGGAACGAATCGGAGATTCTGGAAAGCGGTTCGGAACAAGGCCCAAAGCGCAGGCCTTCCCCGGCCGTTTTCTATTTTATTTTCGGGGGGTTATGGCGCGCCCGGGAAGAGTCGAACTCCCAACCTCCTGATCCGTAGTCAGAGGCGGGAAAGCGGGAAAAATGGCACTTTTCCACGTTATTTCAATGCATTACGGAAAAGTGGTTTCCGCTCTGGGTCTCTCATTCCGTCTCAATCATTCCAATTGCCTATCAGGCAGAGTGGAAACTGGTTTGGACCGTTTCGGGCAAAATTGCCCACTCCCTGGTCGAGGACCCTTCGCACCAGAAGCGGACCACCAAACACCGACTCAGCGCCGTCCGCTTGGTGCCATGAGCGAACACTGGCCCGGGTTGTTGCTGATCTCCGAACCGTGATGTTTCGTTGCAGGCTTGTTCAACGTCCGCCGGATATGATCCGCCGCGCTGCTTTTGTCCGGGATTGATGTGTCACGATTTGGTTCAACTGACCGTCACGGCATGAATATCCTCTCTGGCAACCAAGTAACTATGACCGGGAACATCCAGACCAGCGTCAAGGCAACGAGTTGGATCCCGATAAACGGGAAAACCCCCAGATAAATGTCCGATGTGCGCATGTTCGCCGGCGCCACGCCCCGCAGGTAAAACAGGGCGAAACCGAAGGGCGGGGTCAGAAAACTCGTTTGCAGATTGATGCCGATCATGACCCCCAGCCAAAGGGGATCGCATCCCATGGCGATCAGTATCGGCCCCACGATCGGCACGACGACAAAGATGATCTCGATGAAATCCAGGAAGAAGCCCAGCAGGAAAATGATCAGCATGACGACAGCCATGGCCGTGAATTGCCCGCCGGGAAGATCAGAGAGAAACTCCTCCACCACCACGTCCCCCCCGAACCCTCGAAAGACAAGACTGAACATGGACGCGCCCAACAGGATCAGGAAAACCATGGAGGTTATCTTCATGGTTTGCAGCGAGACCACCCGCAGGATGGAGAGGTTGAGCTGGCGCGCTCGCAGTGCCAGCAGGGTGGCGCCGACAGCGCCGACAGATGCGGACTCCGTCGGCGTGGCGATCCCCGTCAGAATCGACCCTAGGACAACTACGATCAGCAGGACCGGTGCCAGGACGACCTTTATCGCCTCCAGGACCGCAACCGTCTCCCGGTCTTCCGCATCGCCGCCTTTCAGCGCCGGGCAGCTGCCCGGCTGCAGCAGCGCCATGGCCACCTGCCAGCCGACATAGAGGCCGACCAGCAGGACGCCCGGAATCAGGGCCCCGGCGAAGAGATCGATGGCTGTGACGGGTTCGGGGACCAGCTTGCCGGCGCGCTGGGCAGCTATTTCGTTGGCCCCCTGCAGAATGTCGCCGAGCAGCACCAGGACGATGGACGGTGGAATGATCTGGCCCAGCGTACCAGAGGCACAGATAAGCCCGGCCCCCAGTCTGGGGCTGTAGCCGGACCGCAGCATGACCGGCAGGCTCATGAGACCCATGGTGACCACCGTGGCCCCGACAATTCCGGTGGAAGCTGCCAGCAGCGAGCCGACGATGACCACCGATATGCCGAGCCCGCCGCGCATGCGCCCGAACATCCTGCCCATGGTTTCAAGCAGATCGCCCGCCAGGTTGGACTTCTCCAGCATGACGCCCATGAAGATGAAGAGCGGCACCGCGACGAGCGGCTCGTTCTTCATGACCCCGAAAACGCGTAGTGGATAGACCATCAGCATACCGGCGTTGAACAGCCCGAGGTGGTCGCCGACGAACGCAAACAACAGCGAGACGCCCCCCAGCGTCAGGGCCACCGGATATCCCATGACCAGCGCCAGCAGGCAGACACCGAACATGATGAAACTGAGGTGTTCCGCAGTCATTGAAGTGCCTCCCGCGCAACTTCTGCACCCATGTCGATTTGCTCCGCGGCCGCTTCGCCCGTGACCAGGGTTCGCAGGGCACGCAGCAGCATCGCCAGAAGCTGCAAACCAAAGATGCAGCAGAATGCGGCAATCATGCTTTTCAGAAGGAACAAGCCGGGCAGGCCGCCGATCTCAGCCGACTTCTCGAGCGACAGCCAGGACCGATGGATCATCGGCCAGCTGCGATCCAGGATCACCCCGACCAGAGGTAGTCCAAGGCAGAGAGTTCCGACGAGATCGACCGCCGCCTTATACCGGGGGCGGGCGATTCCATAGATCAGGTCGATGCGGACGTGACCGTTGTGCAGCAACGTATAGCCGGCGCCCGCCAGGAAGATCGTGGCATGCGTCCAGACATACAGCTCCTGCATCCAGACCCAGCCCAGGCTGAAGACATAGCGCATGACGACAACGGTGAATACATTGACGACAAGCAGCACATTCAGCCAGGCGACCGCTTTTCCGATCCGGTCGTTTATGGATTCAAGAATGTCGATGGCGGCCGACAATGTTTGCATCGGTCAGCACTCCGGGATGGGTTGGTAAAGGCGGAAAAATGGGGCTGCAACGGCTGTGGCATTGCAGCCCCAAGTCCTTCCGAGAGGGGAGTCACTCCCCTGACGGCACCTCCGCAGGGCGAGGGTCGTAGGTTCCCCTGGGAAGACAGCTACGCCGACTTGAAGGAGGCCGCACCGCGCGCCGCCAGAAACGCCTGTTCCGAGTACCCGGACCAGTCCAGCATTCCCTTGCGGAAATCGACGATGTGATTGAACAGCTCTTTGCCCTCCGGCGTGCGGGCGGCCAGCTCCGGAAGCAACTCTGTCGCCCGCGCGCCGATGGCCTGGACCAACTCGTCGCTGTACCGGCGAATGTTGACCCCGTGTTCCTTCACCAGCTTTTGCAGGGCGACGTTATTGACGGCCTGAAACTTGGACAGGATCTTCAGGTTGGTGGCTACCGTCGCCTCGGTGACGATGGCCTTCAGGTCGGCATCCAGGCCTTCCCATTCGTTGAGGTCGAAGAAGCCATCCAGGATTGTCGCCGGCTCATGCCAACCCGGGTAGTAGTAGTTGTTGACGACCTTGAATAGGCCTTTGCCCATATCGGCTGCGGGACCGATCCATTCGGTGCCGTCGATGGCACCCGAGGTGAGGGCGGGCAGCACTTCGGATCCGGGCAGGAGGATCACGTTAACGCCGAAGGTCTTCAGGATTTCGCCGCCCAGGCCGGGCATGCGGAACTTGAGGCCGTCAAGGTCGGCGACCGTGTGAATTTCCTTGGCATACCAGCCGCCCATCTGGTTTCCGGTGTTGCCGAGCGGCAGGAACTTCAGGCCCAGCGGGTTATAGGCCGTCTTGTCGGCAATCTCGATGCCTCCGCCGTAGTAGCACCAGGCGTTCTGTTCCTGCGCCGTGAGGCCATAGGGCATCGCCGCCACGAAGGAAATGGAATCAGACTTTCCTGCCCAGTAGTACGGAGCGCCGAACCCCATCTGGGCGGTGCCGCTCTGGACTGCGTCGATGGCCTCGAAGGGCTTCACCAACTCGCCCGCATGATAGGCTTTGATGGACAGGCGCCCGTTGGAGGCTGCCGCGACCTGCGCCGTGAACTCCTCCAGCGCCTGCCCCAGCAGCCCGGCCTTGCCGAAGGCCGACACGGCGATCCACTGCTTCTTGCCGCTGGCAATGGCCGGTGCGGCGAGCGTGGCGGTGGCGCCCACGACACCAAGCCCCGCTTTGGAAATAAATTGACGCCTTTTCATCGTAACCTCCCGGTTTGCAGAAGCCTGCACATCAGGCTCTTCTTGTTGTGGCCGCCGCATAGCCATGAATGCGACGGGATTTGCGGCGCCACACTGGCGAACTCCCCCTGGCCGGGAAATTCGCGTTAGTGGGTAGAGGTGCGCCTGATAACCCCTATGCCTCTGCGTAGTATCCCGGCGGGAATACCAAGAACTACGGACGGAAGAGCCGCGGATTATCTGTTAGACTGCAAACGGGAACAGCAGGGGAGACTATCGGCGGCCCACTGTTTGATCGGCCGGGTTGCCGTGTAAGTGTATGCGTTTACGATCAAAAATCCTGTTGCTCGCGACCTTGCCGCTGATCGTAGCGATCGTGGTCGTGACCTTGCTCGTGATGCGCGGGGCAAAGGACCTGTCGGAGCAGGAGATCGCGGTCTTCGAAGCCAATATGCTGGCGGCGAAGCAGGCCGAGCTGCAGAACTACGTCAGCTTGGCGCTGACTTCGATCCGCCACATCTACGACGCCGCGGGCCCCAACGACACGGCGGCCCAGGACGCGGTGCGCCAGATCCTGAACGGCATGACCTATGGTCCCGACGGCTATTTCTTCGTCTACGACTACAGTGGCGTGAACATCGTCCATCCCAAGCAGGAATTTCGCGTCGGCAAGAACTGGTGGGACCTGGAAGACCGGACGGGAAACAAGGTGATCCAGGGACTGATCAAGCAGGCGCAGGCCGGCGGCGGCTACCATCGCTATCAGTGGGAGAAGCCATCGTCAGGTGCGATTGCCGACAAGATCGGATACGCCGTCGCCCTCGACAAATGGCAATGGATGCTGGGCACCGGCCTCTATATCGACGATGTCGTTGCCCAGGCGGCCGCCATCCGCAGCGATGTCGAAGAAGGTATCGAGGATACCTTCCTCATCGTGGCGCTGGCCACCGTGCCTGCGGTCCTCCTGGTCTTCCTGACCGGCGTGGCGATCAATATCCACGAGCGGCGCCTCGCGGACACGAAACTGAAAGCGCTGACTCAGCGGATCGTCGATATCCAGGAGGAAGAGCGCGCCCGTGTGGCTCGCGAGTTGCACGACGGCATCAGCCAGATCCTGGTATCGGCGAGATACGTTCTGGAGTCCGTCTTGCACCGGGCAAAGGACGGAGACGGGGAATCGTTGCTGTCCACGCTTGAAACCTGTGAAGGCCGCCTCAGTCACGCCATTCGCGAAATCCGCCGTATCTCACGGGATCTGCGCCCGCAAATACTGGATGACCTGGGGCTCTCCCCGGCACTCAAGAGTCTGGTGACCGAGTTTTCCGAGCGCACCGGGATCGAGGTGGACATCAAGACCGTTGCCTTCAAGGATCTTCTGTCGGCGGAGGTCAAGACAGCCCTTTACCGGATCGCGCAGGAGGCGCTTACCAACATCGAACGCCATGCCCAAGCCAGCAAGGTTGTCTTACGCCTGGAGTCCCTGCCGACGGGGATTGTTCTGCGCATCGCCGATGACGGTATCGGCAACGGTTCCAGCGGCCTCCGCCGTTCCCGAGACAGCGCCCAGGGCTTCGGCCTGCGCAACATGCAGGAGCGCATCGAGCACTTTGACGGGCATATCTGGATGGAATTCTCGGACCGGGGGGCGGTCATTGAAGCCCATCTGCCCAAATCGGTCCTGCAGGCTCAAACCGAGCGCTTGAAAGTGGAAGCGAAGAATGAACCAAAAAGCGCGGATCACGGTTATGTTGGTGGACGACCACCCGCTGGTGCTGGAGGGGATCCGCGCCTGTCTTGAAAACTACGAGCATATCCATGTGGTGGCCGAGGTGAACAGCGGAGAGGCCGCCTTGAGTGCGGCCTCCGACACCAAGCCGGATGTGATCCTGATGGACATCAACATGCCGGGCCTGAACGGGCTGGACGCGACGGAACTGATCAGGGAACGCCTGCCGGAATCGAAGCTTCTGATCCTCTCGATGCACGACAACAAGGAATACATCTCCAATGCGCTGATGTATGGAGCTCAGGGATATGTCCTGAAAGACGTGCCGACCCGCGAGATCGTCACCGCCATCGAGGCGATTCACGCTGGCGCCACATACTTCAGTTCGGGCGTGTCGCATCAGCTGCTTTCCGGACAGGCGGAGAAGGAGAGATCAGGTGCCCTTACCTCCCGTGAACAAACCGTCCTGGTGTTGCTCGCCGAGGGCAAGAGCAACAAGGAAGTTGCCCGCGAGCTGGAAATTTCCGTTCGCACGGTCGAAACGCATCGAAAGAACATCAAGAGCAAGCTTGAAATCTCTTCCACGGCTGGCTTGACCCGCTATGCACTTGAACATGGATTGCTGGCAGGACCGAAATCGGGCTAGCCGGGGTCTGCGCGGTCACGGTCTGCGCCCAGATGCCGTTCGGGTCGTCGATTAGAAGTCTGCTGCGGGTCAGGTTGGGACATCGGTCTATCACGACCTAGCCCCTAGATGTCCGACCTGCCCGACCTGCCCGGTCCTGCGGCGTATCCCATCCCAGACCCACCGGTCCCCGTCGGACGCTCAAATCGAGAGCCTGCTGGCACGCCTGGAACGTGCAAAGAATCCTGTCTTCATGATGGGGCGCATGTCCCGCTCCGCCGACGATTGGGCGGCGCGCGTCGCTCTGGCGGACCTTCTCCGCGCGAAGGAGGGAGCCTGCGTCGTAGTCGATGCACGGGTCGAACCTGGATATGCGGCCGCGATGTCAAAGGGCATGACCGAGACGGGTTGAGCCTGCAAAACGCCGATGCCCAGCGTGCGTGAGCAAGATGTGCTCCAACCTGCCGCATGCAAGGCGCCTTGAAGCATCAGGCGAAGGCTCTGGATATCCTGTGGGTGGAGCCCATAACGCGGTGGCCGGAGTCCCGCAGTTGGTCTGGGCCTTGCCGGACTGCGCCCCCCTGGAGCGGACGCCTTAGCCGTCGCGCGACCAAGCATCCGTGCCCGCCTGGCACAAACTACCGGAGACCTGGGCCCGGAACGAATCCGGAAATGCGGAAAGTGAAGACTTTCCCAGCGCGTTTTCTTGCTGATTCTCAGGGGATTATGGCGCGCCCGGGAAGATTCGAACTCCCAACCTCCTGATCCGTAGTCAGGTGCTCTATCCAATTGAGCTACGGGCGCACATCAAAGCCGCTAGAAGCGGCGCGGAGGCGGGACCGCCGCCGCGAAGAGGCCGGACATTACTCGAAGCCTCCGCCCCTTGCAAGACCTTCGAGAAGGGCAAAAAAGCGAGGATTTCCAACCTCGAAGCGCCCTGCCGGACGCTCTCAACCACAAGGAAATGGCACTTGTACGCCCAGAATCCATACTCTACTATCTCGCAATCGTTCGAGGGGGGCGGGATAGCAAGACTCTGTAAAGACTTACATAGTTAATATGTGAGCAGTTCTAAGGTTAAGCTGTCTCGGAAATCTGTACGGAAATCTCTATGTCGAGCAGACACTTGTTGCCCTTTCGCCGGACCGCTGTCGTCATCGGCGCGCTTCTCTTCGTGGCGGGCTGCGCCGCCCCTCAGGAAGATAAGAAGCCCGTCAGCAGCAGCGCATCGGCGCCACAGGCCGAGACTTCCGCGGCCGCCCAGCCCGCCAGCGTAGAGACCGCTCCCGCCTCGTCGGTTCCGGCTGCCCAGGCGCCTGAGATCCTGGGCAATACGGTCTTCGAGCCGCCGACGGTCAGCAACATGCGGCCTACCGGCACCGTGGTCGGCCAGAAGATCGAATCGCTGCGCACAGACCTCCTGAAGCTGCAGGAGCAGTTGAAGGCCGAGAACGACCAGCTGCAGAGCCTGCGCATCTCGGCGCGCCAGTTCGCCGGCAACTACCATTCCCTGAAGGCGGCCATGAACGCCCGCCTGCAGGTCGGCACCACCCCCGGCAACCCGGAGCTGGTGGCCCAGTGGAACCAGGCCCAGGCCGAGTTGCAGCAGGTCGGCGCCTCCATCGCCGCCCTGAACACCCTGGCCAGCCAGGTCTCCGGCACCGCCTCGCTGTCGGCCTTCCTGCTCGAGTCGACCAGCACCACCTTCGAGCTGCGCGGCGCCATCGAGGAAGACCACCGCCAGCTCGCCGTTCTGGAGGACGAGGTCAACAAGACCGTGGTGGTGATCGACCGCCTGCTCAACGAGCTGAGCGACGACATCGCGCGCACCCAGAACTACTTCGCCAACGAGCGCTTGAACCTGACCGCCATGCAGGTCGCCATCGACAACGGCGAGTACATCGGCGGCAGCCTGGCCAACCGCGCCTACGGCGTGCCCGCGCCGGCCCCGGCCGGCGGCGCGGCCAGCCAGGTCGGCGCCCGCCAGCCCCTGGCGGTGATCCGCTTCGACCGCGAGAACCCGCAGTACGAGCAGGCGCTCTTCACGGTGATCGGCGCGGCCCTGGAACGCCGTCCCAACGCCGCCTTCGACATCGTCGCAGTGGCCCCGGCCGGCGGCGACTCGGCCCGCGTGGCGCTGGACACCAACCGCTCGCGCCGCAACGCGGAGAATGTGCTGCGCACCCTCACTAACATGGGCCTGCCCGCCGACCGCATGACGCTCTCGGCGACCTCCAGCCCGACCGCCCAGGTCAACGAGGTGCACGTCTACGTGCGTTGACCCCGGCAGACAACCGAAGCTTCTCGAGGCCGGCTCCGGAAACGGAGCCGGCCTCTCGCTTTTCGGGAAGGGCTTTCGGGGGTGCTTTCCGGGGGGGGGACTGGCCGCCGCCGTCGATCGCCCTAGTTCCTCCCGCAGGCCCTTCTGGCATAGCCCCTCCGGGAGACCCGCATGATCCGCCTTGCCCGCACCTGCCTTGCACTTGCGCTGCTCTGCGCCGTCCCGGGGGTCGCTGTCCCGACCGGCGCCGCGGCCCAGGACGTGCTGCGGCCCGCCCCCGGCGACCAGCGGGCCATCCTCGGCACCATCCAGGCCCAGTTGAACGCCTTCCAGGCGGACGACTGGGGCCGCGCCTTTTCCTACGCCACGCCGCGGCTGCGCGCGCTGTTCCGCACGCCGGAGAACTTCATGGCGATGGTGCGCGGCGGCTATCAGCCGGTCTACCGGCCCCAGTCGGTGGAGTACCTCGACGCCCGCATCGTCGACGGCAAGACCGGCCAGGCGGTCCGCTTCGTCGGCCCCGACGGCCAGGCGGTCGTCGCCATCTACACCATGGAGCAGCAGCCCGACGGCAGCTGGCGGATCGCCGCGGTGCAGTTGATCCGCACCGGCGAAGTGACCAGCTAAGGCCGGCTGGCGGCGAAAAGCCTTTAGACGCCAGCCGCGACTTCCGCTTTAATCCCCGCTTCGAGTCGGCGCCCCGCCAGGGGCGGCCGCCGTGAACAAGAAGCCTGGAATTGAAGAAGAGGGTGGCCCCTAGACATGTCCGCCGGCGAACAGAAGACTTTCCCCGTTTCCTGGGACCAACTCCACCGCGATTCCCGCGCGCTCGCCTGGCGGCTGGTCGAGCAGGGCCCCTTCAAGGGCATCGCCGCCATCACCCGCGGCGGGCTGGTGCCGGCCGCCGTCATCGCCCGCGAACTGGACGTCCGCCTGATCGACACCATCTGCATCGTCAGCTATCGCGAGGACCGCTCCCAGGGCGAGATGGACGTCCTCAAGGCGGTGGAGCACGACAGCGAGGGCTGGCTGCTGATCGACGACCTGGTGGACACCGGCAAGACCGCCCGCAAGGTGCGCGAACTCATGCCCAAGGCGCATTTCGCCACGGTCTACGCCAAACCGGCCGGCCGCCCCCTGGTCGACAGCTTCGTGACCGAGGTCAGCCAGGACACCTGGATCCTGTTTCCTTGGGATACGGCGCTGATGTCGGTGCCGCCGATCATCCAGACGCCACGCTGAGGCCTCAAGGGGTTCTCGCGGCTGATCCCGGAGGGCTCAGTAGCCGCCGGCGATCTCCTCCAACGCCTCGCGCTGAGCCAGCTTCACCTGATGATTGGGCAACAGGTTGATGATGCCTTCCTGCTTCAACTGCGTGAAAGTGCGGCTTACGGTCTCCGTGGTCAGCCCCAGATAATCGCCGATGTCGGTGCGGCTCATGGACACCAGCACCGGGTCCTCCGGCTGGCCGCGCTGCTTGGCGCGCTTGGCCAGCATCATCAGGAAGGACGCGATCTTCTCCCGCGCCGTCTTGCGGCCCAGCAGCAGCATCTGCTCCTGCGCCGCCACCAGCTCGTTGCTGGCGATGCTCAGCAGGCGCTGCTCGATCTTGGGCATACGCTGCATGAGATCTTCCAGCTTGTGGCGCGGGAAGCGGCACAGCAGGCAGGGCGTCACCGCCTCGGCGCTGAAGGCGTAGGTGTCCTGGGTGGCAAGGCCCAGGAAATCGCCGCCGAAGAGAAAGCCCGTCACCTGGCGGCGGCCGTCGGGCAGCAGCTTGTAGACCTTGAGGGTGCCGGAGGTGAGGTTGTAAACGTTGCCGGCCTCCTCGCCCTCGTCGAAGAGGGGCGCGCCGGCCTGAAGCTCGACCGAGGTCATGAGAGCCGAGACCTGGGCCAGCTCGTTCGAATCCAGCGGCGCGCAGATGGTCATGCCGCGTACCGAACAGGCCGCGCAGGGCGAATCGTCTTTGCGCTCCCGTGCAACGGCCGGCGCCAGCTTGCTCGCGCGGTCAAAATCGAAAACCGTCATCTCCCACCCATCTCCAAGCAACAACACTCTGCACTCGGCTCCGCCACCTTATCCCCCACCGGCGCCGCGAGCCTTCCCGCCTTTTTCTTTTGATGTGGATCAACGACGCGCAACGCCGCCGAACGTCAATCTTCCAATCTAGAGAATGCGAACTTAGCGCTGATCCCGCGTCTCAAAGGCGCATAGCTGTGTGTGATTAAGGTGACTCGTTTGGTGCGGAAACTCAATGTCAGTTTGCTCCTGCCGGAGGAGGTGGATCAGGCCTTCCCTCTGATCCGCACCATCTGCCCAGATGCCGACCTGGAAGCCTGGCGCAGCTTCGCCGGCCAGCGCCTGGCCGGAGGATCCGAACGTGGGAATGGTATCCTAATTGTCCGCAACGAGCAAAGCTGCATTGTCGCCGTGGCGGCCTACATGCTGTCTCACGACCTGCTGCACGGCCCGATCCTGCTGGCCGACCATTTCGGTGCCCTGGACATCGTCGACCAGGGCAACGTTGCCCGCGCCCTGGAAAGCGGGCTGGAGAAGATCGCCCGGCGCCACGGCTGCACGGCGGTGCATACCAACGTGGGCAACAACGGCAGAAAGAGCGACGACGACTGGCTGTGTTCCGTGCTCTTCGAACGTGGCCACCACGTCGAGGGGCTCCACATGTGCAAGCTGATCCCCGTCAATCTCTGAAGCGTTACCGCGCCTTCAAAATCTACCCCTGGCCAAGCCGCGAGCGGCGGTCGATGATAACGTGAATCATCGGCGCGGCCCTTCGTTGCGCGCGCCGCAGCACGCCAACCGATCGGGGAGACCGCGCCATGACTTCTGCCGTCACCGCCGAGGCCTTGAAGCGGCTAAGCCGCCTGCTCGCCGTCCCGTTGCTGCTGGGGCTGCCGCTCCTCGGCGCCTGCAACACGGTGGAAGAGCCCGCGCCGGCGTTGCCGCGCCAGATGGTCACCGCCGCCAATCCGCTGGCCGCCGAGGCCGGCATGGCCATGCTGCGCGAGGGCGGCTCTGCCACCGACGCGGCCATTGCCACCGAGCTGGTGCTGGGCCTGGTGGAACCACAGTCTTCCGGCATCGGCGGCGGCGCCTTCCTGCTGCACTATGACGCCGCCGAGCGCGCGGTGTCCGCCTATGACGGACGCGAGACCGCCCCGGCCGGTGCCGACGAGGCGCTGTTCCTCGACGCCGAGGGCGAGCCCCTGCCCTTCTGGGATGCGGTGGTCGGCGGCCGCTCGGTCGGCGCGCCCGGCCTGCTGCGCATGCTGGAAATGGCCCACCGGGAGCACGGCAAGCTGCCCTGGGCGAGGCTCTTCCAGCCGGCAATCCGCCTGGCCGAGGAAGGTTTCGCCGTCTCGCCGCGCCTGCACGAACTGATCGCCGGGGACAAGTACCTGAAGCGCTACCCGGCGACGGCCGCCTATTTCCACGACGCCGACGGCAACCCGCTGCCGGTCGGTCACCTGCTGAAGAACCAGGCCTATGCCGATACCCTGCGCCTTGTCGCCGAGGGCGGCGCCGACGCCTTCTACAAGGGCTGGGTGGCGCTGGACATCGTGAACGCCGTGCGCGATGCGTCGGATAATCCCGGCCTGCTGAGCTACCCCGACCTGCGCGGCTACCAGGCCAAGCGGCGCGAGCCTGTCTGCCTGCCCTACCGCCGCTGGATCGTCTGCGGCATGCCGCCGCCGACCTCCGGCGGCGTCGCCGTGCTGCAGACCCTGAAGCTGCTGGAGGCCTTCGACCTCGCCGCCCTGGCGCCGGCGCCCGGCGAAAGCCCGAGCGCCGAAGCAATCCACCTGGTGGCCGAGGCCGAACGCCTGGCCTTCGCCGACCGCGACCGCTTCCTGGCCGACAGCGACTTCGTCGAGGTACCGGTGGACAAGCTGCTCGACCCGCTGTACCTCGCCGCCCGCGCGGTGCTGATCGACCCGGCGGCCAGCATGGGCAAGGCCCGCCCGGGCCTGAGGACGCCGCAGGCGCACAGCCCGGCGCAGCTCAATCCGCCCTCCACCTCGCACCTCTCCGTGGTCGACGCCAAGGGCAACGCCGTCTCCATGACCGCCTCGATCGAGAGCGCCTTCGGCTCGCGCGTCATGGCGCGCGGCTTCCTGCTGAACAACGAGCTGACCGACTTCTCCTTCCGTCCCGAGGTCGACGGCCGGCCGGTGGCCAACCGCGTCGCGCCGGGCAAGCGGCCGCGCAGCTCCATGTCGCCAACCCTGGTGCTGGACGGAGAGGGCCGCTTCGTCATGGCCATCGGCTCGCCCGGCGGCAGCCGCATCATCGGCTACACGACCAAGGCGATCATCGCCGCCCTGGACTGGAACCTGACCATGCAGCAGGCGGTCGCCCTGCCCAACTTCGTCAACCGCAACGGCGCCACCGACCTGGAGGAAGGCACCGGCATCGAGGCGGCCAAGGCGGGGCTGGAGGCCCTGGGCCACGAGGTCAATGTGCGCGGCATGACCAGCGGCCTGCACGGCATCCGCCGGATCCGCAAGGGGCCGGAGGGGGGGGGCCTGGAGGGCGGCGCGGACCCCCGACGCGAAGGCGTCGTGCTAACGAAGTAGGGCCGCGAAGGCGTCGTGCTAACGAAGTAGGGCCGCGAAGGCGCCGTGCCGACGAAGCAGGGTGAGCAGGCGGCGGCAGAGCGGTCTTGCAGTCACCCGGCCACCGACTAGACTGCGCGGCGATGTCCCAAGCCCCCCACAGCAGCGTCACCGAGCTGCCGAGCGTCACCCTGAAGCCGCACGGCGAAAAGCGCCTCGGCCGCGGTCACCCCTGGGTCTATTCCAACGAGGTGGAGATGGACGCCGCCGCCAAGGCGGTGCCGCCGGGCGGGCTGGTGCGGCTCTGCGACCGCAAGGGCCGCTATCAGGCGACCGCCTTCTTCAACCGCCATCCGCTGATCGCCGCGCGGGCGCTGAGCCGCGACGAGGCCCAGCCCATCGACAAGGATTTCCTGGCACAGCGCCTAAGGCGCGCCCTGGCGATCCGCGAGCGCCTGATCGGCGTGCCCTACTACCGCCTGGTCCATGCCGAGGCCGACGGCCTGCCCGGTGTGGTCATCGACCGCTTCGGCGCAGCGCTCTGCCTGCAGGTCAACACCGCCGGCATGGAGCTCCTCACGCCGCTGCTGCTCGAAGCCTTGAACGACGTGGTGGCGCCGGAGACCATCGTGCTGCGCAACGACGGCGGCGTGCGCAAACTGGAGCAGCTCGACGAGTATGTGGAGGTCGTGCAGGGCAGCCTGGACGGCCCGCTGCCGCTGGAGGAGAACGGCGCGCGCTTCTTCGCCGACCTCGCCGGCGGCCAGAAGACCGGCTGGTTCTACGACCAGCGCGACAACCGCGCCTGGGCGGCCCGGCTGGCCAAGGATGCCCGCGTGCTGGACTGCTACGCCTTCGCCGGCGGCTTCACCGTGCAGGCGGCCCTGGCCGGGGCGAGCGAAGTGGTCTCGGTCGACCGCTCGCAGGGCGCCCTCGACCTCTCCGCCCAGGCGGCCGAGGCCAACGGCGTGAGTGAGCGCTGCCGCTTCGTGAAGGCGGAGGTGTTCCAGGAACTGCAGCGCCAAGCCAGGGCCGGGGAGCGCTACGGCCTGGTCATCGTCGATCCGCCGGCCTTCGTGAAGACGAAAAAGGACCTGGCCCAGGGTCTCAAGGGCTACCGCAAGATGGTGCGCCTGGCCGCACCCCTCGTTGCGGAAGGCGGCTACCTGCTGGCGGCCTCCTGCTCGCACCACGCCGACCTGGAGAGCTTCGCCGAGCAGGTGAAGCGCGGCCTCATGGACGCCGGGCGCAGCGGGCGCATCCTGCGCACCTCCGGCGCCGCGCCGGACCATCCGGTGCATCCGGCCCTGCCGGAAAGCGCCTACCTGAAAGCGCAGATTCTGGCGCTGGATTAGCGGCGGCTAGCTCGCCTTCGCCGTGGGCTGGGCGCCGGCCTGGCGCAGCGGCAGGACCAGGCGGAACAGCGTGCCCTCCGGCCCGGAGCGCTCCAGGCGGATGTCCCCGCCGTGGGCGCGCATGATGTCGTGGGCGATGGAAAGGCCCAGGCCCGTACCGCCCTCTCGCGTCGAGGCGGCGAAGGGCTTGAAGATGTTCTGCTTGGCGGCCTCCGGCATGCCGGGGCCGTTGTCCTCCACGTCGATGACCAGGAAGTCGCGCACCGGGCGCGCTTCCACGCGCACCTCGGCGGCGCCGGCCTCCAGCGCGTTGCGCGTCAGGTTGAAGAACACGCGGTAGAGCTGCTCACGGTCGGCCTCCACCGCGAAGCCGCGCTCGACCTCATTGGCCAGGGCTTCGCGCCCGCCGCCGACCTCGGCCAGGGCCTCGCGCACTTCGGTCAGCAGGTCGCGCAGGTCAAAGCTCTGCAGGTCAAGCTGCACCGGCCCCTCGCGGGTGAACTGCAGGGTCTGGGAGCAGAGATGCAGCGCCCGGTCGATGGCCCCGACCAGGCTCGGCGCCATGGAGCGCACGGCGGGGTCGCCGCTCTTGCCGAGACGGTCGGAAATGAGGCTGGCGGTGGCCAGGATGTTGCGCAGGTCGTGGTTGACCTTGGTGACCGCGGTGCCCAGCGCGGCAAGGCGGGTCTTCTGTAGCAGGGCGGCGCGCAGCCCCTGCTGCATGTTTACCAGCTCGCGCTGGGCGATGCCGATCTCGTCGCTGCGCTCCGAGGGCTGCAGGGCCGCGGCCGCCACCTCCGGATTGGCGCGGAAGGCGGCCATGCTCTCGGTGATGCGGCGCATGGGCCGCACCATCAGCAGGTGCAGGCTGAGATAGACCAGCGCCGCGGTGAACATGGAGATCACCAGCGACAGGGCGAGGATGCGCCAGGAGTAGTCGAGCATCGCCCCGCGCAGGGGCGCCTCGTCCATTACCACCTCGACCAGGGTCTGCTCGTCCTTGGGCGAGGGGCCGATGATCCGCAGCAGGCGGTCCTGCGGCGCCAGCAGGGTCATGACCGCGTCGTGGATCAGGCCGAAGAAGCTGGCCTCGCGCAGGTCGTAGGTGGCGTCGATGTCCTCAGGCGTTTCCACCATGAGCATCAGCTTGCCGGACCCCGGCTTGGCCAGAGCGACGGTGTAGGCGCCGACGTGCTGCAGAAGCTCGGCCTCCATCTCCTTGCTGACCATGTTGTCGGGGGTGGCCTCCAGCGCCAGGATCGACAGGTGGGCCGCGGCCAGGCGCTCCTCCAGATAGACCAGCCGCATGCGGCCGATCGAGGGCGCGTAGATCAGCACCTCCGCCAGCATCACGAAGGCGATGGTCAAGAGCAGCAGCTTGGCCGAAAGGCTCCTGGTGAGGGGCGGCAGTCGAAGACTGTTCCCCGGCGATCTATGGCCCAACATAATCGGGCTTATAGCATGCCGGCCGCCCCGGCGGGAATCTGCGGCTCGGCGGCCCCCGGGAAGGGCGCCAGGAAAAGCAGCGCCCGCCGCACCGGCGGGGGGCAAAGCCGGCGATCGGCGGGCGCTGAGACGCAAGGACTAGCTGCGCGTGCTTACTTGGCGGCGCAGGGATTGCACGGGTTGGCCGCGCAGGGATTGCACGGATTGGCCGCCTGGCAGGGGTTCGCCGCCGCACAGGGGTTGCAGGGGTTGACCGGCTTCTTGGCTGCGCAGGGGCTGCAGGGGTTGCAGGCCGCCTTGGCGGCACAGGGGCTGCAGGGGTTACAGGCCGCGATCTGCACCGGCAGATCGGTGGCGCTCGCAGCCAGCGGCAGGGCGATGGCGCCCGTCGACACGGTCGCGACACTCAGCGCCACCAGGGTTTTCTTCAGCATCTTACTTGCCTCCAATAATGTTCGGTCTCATCAAGCCGTCTCTTGGGGGCTCCCCCGGGAAGAGAAGCTCTCACTCTGTCGCGCCGCCGCGGAGAGCGCGGCCGGCGCTGGTGAGAGAACAATGCGCACCACGCCGATCAATCTCGAATCACGGTCCTGCGATTCGCTTCAACTTCCTGTGAAATTTTGGTGAGCGCAAGCTCCCGGCCCGCGTTGGGCGGCCCCGCCGCCGGGGCTGCTAGCGGCGGTTTGCCCCGTTCCGGCGGCTCTTCACCTTTTTGTAGATCACCGGCACCAGCGACAGGGCAATCAGGGCCACGATAGGCAGCAATACCTCGGGCTGGTAGAGGACGCTCTCGATGTCGGCGGCCTTGCCGGCCTCGAAGAGGGCGCCCAGACCGTTGCCGACCGAGGCGTAGACCAGCGAGCCGGGAATGATGCCCAGGAAGGTGCCGAGGACGAAGGTCTTGAGGGAGACGCCGACCAGGGCCGGCACCAGGTTGACCAGCCAGAAAGGGAAGAGGGGGATGAGGCGCAGCACCAGCAGGTAGCTGAGCGCGTTCTCGCGGAAGCCGGCCCGCATGCGGTTGACGGCGGCGCCGGCGCGGTCGCGCAGCAGGTCGCCCAGGGCCGTGCGGGCGGCCAGGAACAGCGCGATGGAGCCCAGCGTGGCCCCGACCACCGAGCAGGCGGCCCCGCCCAGGATGCCGAAAAGGAAGCCGCCGGCCACCGTCATGATGGCGGCGCCCGGAACGGAGAAGGCCGCCATCACCGCATAGACCCCGATAAAGACGAGCGGCGCCAGCACGGTGTGCTCGTCAACCAGGGCCATCAGGGCCTCACGGTGCCGCTCCAGGGTGTCCAGGGCGACGTAGCGGTGACCGCCCAGGGCCAGGAAGGCCAGCAGCCCGGCGACCAGCGCCAAAAGCGGCAGAAAGCGCCGCCAGGCCGGCGGCCGCGCCGGTCCCCCGTCTGGATTTGCATTGGGCCCGGAACCGGCGCCGTTGTGTCCCGGTTCGGGGGGGCTGGGGGACGGCTGGGTCATCGGGCTCCTTCTACGACCGCGGCGGCGGGGACATGGCGCCGGAAACAGAGTAAACGGGACCTTAACAGGCAATTTCGCCGGCGCCCCGCGGCCGGCCCTCCCCCGGAGGCAAAAAATGGCGGAAAACCGGGCGACACAGCGGTTTTACCCGCAGACCGGCGCGGCAGCCAGTCAAGAGGGTGTGAGGCCGCCGGACCGGGGGGAACGAGAATCCGTCGCTTCCGGCCCTGCCGGTCGTTGACAGAGCCCAAGCCCACCCTTATACAGCCCCGTCAATTCGAGATTCAGCCTGATATTGGAGTACAGCCGTGAAGCGCACCTATCAGCCCAGTGTGCTGGTTCGCAAGCGCCGCCACGGGTTCCGCGCACGTAAGGGAACCGTTGGCGGGCGTCGCGTCCTTGCCCGTCGGCGCGCCAAGGGCCGCAAGCGCCTTTCCGCCTAAGTGTCATGATGCCGACCGTAGGGCGGCTCAAGACACGGCCCCAATTCCTCAAGGTCGCGGCGGCCCGGCGCAAATGGGTCACGCCCGGCCTCGTCCTGCAAGCAGCGAGGCGCCAACCCGGCGATGACCGGGCGGCGCCCGGCGTGCGTGCGGCCGAGGCCAAGGCGGACCGCGAGCAAGGGGACCGGGAGGAAGCGGAGGTGCGGGTCGGCTTCACCGTCACCCGCAAGGTCGGCAACGCCGTCGCGCGCAACCGCGCGAAGCGGCGCCTCAGGGCCGCGGCGGCGGAGATCTTCGCCGAGCATGGCCGCGCCGGCACCGACTATGTGGTCATCGGCCGCGCCGGCACGCTGACGCGTCCCTATGACGCACTGCGCCGGGACCTGGAACAGGCGATCGTGAAGGTCGAGCGTCACGGTGGAAGCGGCGGCCCGAGAGACGGAAAGCGCCGCCCTGCCAAAGGGACCGCGCGCAAGGAGGCATCACAATGAAGGCCGCCATGAAGCTTGTGAGCTTCGTCCTGCTGGCCCTGATCCGCGGCTATCAGCTGCTGATCTCCCCGATGTTTCCGCCGAGCTGCCGCTATTTTCCCTCCTGCTCCCAATACGCCCGCCAGGCGGTCACCCGTCACGGCCCGCTGAAGGGCGGCTGGCTGGCCCTGCGCCGCATCGTCAGCTGCCACCCCTGGGGCGGTCTGGGCTACGACCCCGTGCCGGACCCAGTCGCGGGCCCGGTATCGGAGAGGGCCGGGAAAACCACAGCTGAAGAGAAATCCGGGCTTGGTCTTTGCCCGGACTGTCGCCATCTGGATCACCAACCGGGCCGCTAAGGCCCGCCCCCTGGGAGCCCATCGAGTCTAATGGAACAGCGTAACCTTATCCTCGCGATCGTCCTGTCGATGGCAATTCTCTTCGGCTTCCAGTTCCTGTTCCCGCCGGCGACCCCGCCCGAGCAGACCCCCGGGCAGCAGCAGGCCCAGACCGCGCCGGACGGAACCTCCGTGCCCGGCAGCGCGCCCAGCGTGCCGGGCGCCCCCAGCGTGGGCGGCGTGCCGACCCAGCCGGCGCGCGAGGACGTCATCGGCATCAGCCCACGGGTGTCGATCCAGACGCCGCTTCTGTCCGGCTCCATCGCGCTGCGCGGCGCGCGCCTCGACGACTTGATCCTGACCCAGTATCACGAGACCCTGGACGACAACAGCGCGCCCATCACGCTGCTCTCGCCGGAGGGCTCCGAGAAGGCCTACTACTCCAACTTCGGCTGGGCGCCGGTCTCCGGCAGCGCCGTCAAGCTGCCGACCGCCGAGACCCTGTGGACCGCCGCGGGCGGCCCGCTGACCCCCTCCTCGCCGGTCACGCTGACCTGGGACAACGGCGAGGGCCTGACCTTCGAGCAGGTCATCACGATCGACGACAACTACCTCTTCACGGTGACCCAGCGCGTGGTGAACAATGGCGCGGCGGCGGCGGAGATGGCGCCCTACGGCCTGATCTCGCGGGCGGGCACGCCACCGACTCTCGGCTTCTACATCCTGCACGAAGGCCCGGTCGGCGTATTCAACGGCTCGCTGGATGACGGCATCAAATACGACGATCTGAAGGATGAGTATCAGGGCAGCCGGGACTCGGTGATCGCCAAGGACACCACCGGCGGCTGGCTGGGCATCACCGACAAGTACTGGCTGACCGCGCTGGTGCCCGAACAGCAGACGGCCGTGAAGACCCGCTTCGTCTACAACCTGCGGGGCGGGCGGGACCACTACCAGTCCGACTTCCTCTACCCCACCGCAAAGGTCGAGCCCGGCGCCAGCGTCGAGACGACCAGCCGGCTTTTCGCCGGCGCCAAGGTGGTGCCGCTGCTGCAGCAGTACGAGGAAACCTACGGCATCATCAATTTCGACCTGGCGGTCGACTTCGGCTGGTTCAAGATCCTCACCAAGCCGATCTTCTACGCGCTGCACTGGCTGCACGCGCAGGTCGGCAACTTCGGCATCGCCATCCTGCTGCTGACCGTGGCGATCAAGCTGGTCTTCTTCCCCCTGGCCAACAAGTCGTACAAATCCATGGCCAAGATGCGCAAGCTGCAGCCCAAGATGATGGAGCTGCGCGAGCGCTTCGCCGAGGACAAGCAGCGCCTGAACCAGGAGATGATGGCGCTCTACAAGAAAGAGGGCGCCAATCCGCTCAGCGGCTGCCTGCCGATCCTGATCCAGATCCCGGTCTTCTTCGCGCTCTACAAGGTGATGTTCGTCACCATCGAGATGCGCCACGCGCCCTTCTACGGCTGGATCCACGACCTCTCGGCGCCCGACCCGACCACGATCCTCAACGGCTTCGGCCTCTTCCCCTGGGATGCGCCTGAACTGGGCATACTGCACGTCCTCAACATCGGCGTCTGGCCGCTACTCATGGGCATCTCCATGTTCCTGCAGCAGAAGCTGAACCCGCAGCCGCCCGATCCGGTGCAGGCCAAGGTCTTCCTGATGATGCCGGTCATCTTCACCTTCCTGCTGTCGACCTTCCCGGCCGGCCTGGTGATCTACTGGACCTGGAACAACGTGCTCTCCATGGCCCAGCAAGCCTTCATCATGAAACGCCAGGGCGTGCCGATCGGCGGCGGGTCCAAGAAGAAGCCGAACGAGCAGAACGAATGAGGACGCCGGCCCCCTTTACGACTGAAACCCCATGACCGACGCAGCGCTGAGCGAAGAAGAAAAAGCCGCCCTGGAAGCAGGGCGGCTTCTCTTCGCCGGGGAATGCACCTTCCTGATCTCGGCCGCCGACGAGAACGACCTGCCGCCCCTGGGCGCCAGCGAGGTCGCCTTCGCCGGGCGCTCCAACGTCGGCAAGTCGAGCCTCTTGAACGCGCTGACCGGCCGCAAGAACCTGGCCCGCGCCTCCAACACGCCGGGGCGCACGCGGCTGTTGAACTTCTTCAGCCTCGGCGGGCGGCTGATCCTGGTGGACCTGCCGGGCTACGGCTACGCCCGCGCCTCCAAGACCGACATCGCGCGCTGGAACCAGTTGACCCGCGGCTACCTGCGCGGCCGCTCGCAGCTGCGCCGGGTCTGCCTGCTGGTCGACTCGCGCCACGGCTTGAAGAACAGCGACCTCCAGGTGATGGAGGAACTGGACAGCGACGCCGTCTCCTACCAGATCGTGCTGACCAAGGCCGACAAGGTGAAACCCGGGCCGCTGAAACGCCTGGTGAAGGAGACCCAGGAGGCCATTGCCCGGCATCCGGCCGCCCATCCGCTCTGCCTGCCCACCTCGGCGGAGACCGGCGCCGGCCTGCCGGAGCTGCGCGCGGCCCTGGCGGCCCTGGCCGAACCGGCCTCCTGAAGGTAAAGTGACCGCGGCCCGTCACCCAAGGCCCGCGCGGGGGATTTAGGAATTCACGGATGACGCAGAAGAGCATCAGCGACACCAAGCACTGGCTGCGCACGGCCCGGACCATCACCGAGGCCCTGCCCTTCATGCGCCGCTACAACGGCAAGACCTTCGTCATCAAGTACGGCGGCCACGCCATGGTGGACGAAGAGCTGGCCTCGCTCTTCGCCAGCGACATCGCGCTGCTGAAGCAGGTCGGCATCAATCCCATCGTGGTGCACGGCGGCGGCCCGCAGATCGGCCGCATGCTGGAGCGCCTGGAGGTGAAGAGCGAGTTCATCGACGGCCTGCGCATCACCGACGCCAAAACCGTCGAGGTGGTGGAGATGGTGCTGTCGGGCACCATCAACAAGTCGATCGTCAGCGCCATCAACGCGGCCGGCGGGCGGGCCGTCGGCCTGTCCGGCAAGGACGGCAACCTGATCCAGGCGCAGAAGCTGCGCCGCACCAAGCGGGATCCGGATTCCAACATCGAGAAGGTGCTGGATCTCGGCTTTGTCGGCGAGCCGACCATGATCGACCCCAAGATCCTTTTCTCGCTGCAGCAGTCGGACATCATTCCGGTGATCGCGCCGATCGGCGTCGGCCCGGCGGGCGAGACCTACAACATCAACGCCGACACCGTGGCCGGCGCGGTGGCGGCGGCGGCCGGCGCCTCGCGCCTGATGATGCTGACCGACGTCAGCGGTGTGCTGGACAAGGACGGTGAGTTGATTCAGGAGCTGAACACCGCCCAGGTCGAGGCGCTGGAGAAGGACGGCACCATCTCCGGCGGCATGATCCCGAAGCTGGAGACCTGCGTGAAGGCGGTGAACAACGGCGTCGAGGCGGCGGTCATCCTGGACGGCCGCCTGCCCCATTCAATGCTGCTGGAAATCTTCACCGGCGGCGGCATCGGCACCCTGATCTACCGCTAGGGGATCTACCGCTAGGGGATCTACCGCTAGGGGATCTACCGCCAGGGGACCTACCGCTGACGGCCGCGCCGGTTCCGGGCCTGCTGCCCCGACCTACTCCTGGCCCAGGCTGGCGAAGAAGTCGAGCTGCCACTCCATTTCCTCGGGAGACAACGGGAACTCGCCGTCGCGGGCGTGCAGCGCCTTTGCCGGGGGGATGCCGCCCATGTTGGTCTGCAGCTGCATGGCCACGCGCATGGAGCAGCCGGCCTTCCAGGCCAGGGCGGTGACACCCTTGGCCGAATGGCCCTGCAGCACCCGGTCGATGAAGTCGACCTCCACCCCGGCCATGAGCGCCAGGGCATGGCGCACGAAGTCGCGCTTGCCGGCCAGGACGGCGTCGCCGACCACTTCGCCGTTCAACTTGCCGGCCTTCTTCAGCTTCGCCGCCTCGGCGGCCGGGTCGTCCGCGGCGGCCATGTCGGCCGCGCCTTCCTCGATGCGCTTGCGCACCACCTCGGCCACCGCCTCGGCGGTCTTGTGGTCCAGATCACTGCGGTTCTGCAGCTTCTTCAGCAGGGAGTCGGCGACGAAGCCGGCCAGCTTCTTGACCGCGCCGGCGGACAGCGCCGGGCGGACCACCAGGGGCGGCTGCCAGGTTGTCTCGGTCACCGAAGCATCGATCAGGCTGTCCAGGGTCTCCTCGCGGATCTGCGCCGAGCCGTTGGCCAGCAGCTCGGTCACCGCCTTGCGATCGTTGCGCTGGACGATGGCGTCGGAAAGGGCCTCGCCCAGGTTGCTGCGCCGGGAAATCGCGCAGAGACGGCTGGATACGCCGGAGGAGGCGATGATCTCCAGCAGGTCCGCGTCGCTCAGCAGCGGCGAGAACTCCAGGATCGGACAGGCGACAACGTCCTCGGCATCGCGCGCCAGGCGCTGGATCACCTGCGGCGGCGCATGGGCCACCGACTTCAGCGCCTCGGCGAGGATCTGACGCACCCGGGTGGTCTGGTCGCGGGCCAGCACTTCCAGGGTCTGCTCGACGAAGCGCTGCGCCTTCTCCTGGGCGCCGCGCCCGTCGGGGGCGGTCAGCTGGGCGACCTTGGAGGCAAGCTCGGCGCGCACCGCCTCGTCGGCGTCACGGGCCAGGAGCAGGTGGGCCTGGCGCGGCGTCTTGGCGTTGGCGGCGATGCGGCGGCGCACCTCCGAAGAGGGGTCCTCGGCCAGGAAGTAGAGCACCTCGGGGCGCAGATCGACGCGCATGGCCAGGTCGGCGCGGGTCTTGTCCGAGCCGTTCTGCGCCAGTTCCCGGCTCTCCTCGTAGGTGAGGTTGTCCGGCAGCTTCTTGCGCCCGAGGCCCAGCATCATCCTTGGCCTCCTTCCCGCTTGCCGCGGCGGTCGAACTCCGGGGCGAAGTTGAGGGAATGCTTGCCCGCCCGCTTGGCGCCGTACATCGCTTCGTCGGCGCGGCGCAGCAGCGAGTCGAGACCTTCCCCGGTGCGCGGATCGTAGATGGCGACGCCCAGAGAGAAGCCCAGCAGGTGATCGGCGTCGCCGGAGTAGCCGCGCAGCCGCTCGGCCGCCTTCAGCATCAGCTCGGCCTTGCGCTCGGCGGCCTCGCGCTCCATGCCGCCCAGGAAGAGGGCGAACTCGTCGCCGCCCAGGCGGGCGGCCAGGTCGCCGCCGCGGATCTGCTCCTTCAGCAGCGCCGCCACGTCGAGCAGCGCCTCGTCGCCGGTCTGGTGGCCATGGGTGTCGTTGACCTGCTTGAAGTTGTCCAGATCGATGTAGAACAGGGCACCCGGCCGCAGGACCTTGGCATCCTCCCCCCCCTGCTGCCTGGCCAGGTGCTGCTCCAGGCTTTCGACGAAGCCGCGCCGGTTGTGCAGGCCGGTCAGCGGGTCGGTCATGGAGAGCACCTCCATTTCCGTCTGGCGGGCGAGCTGCTCGATGGCGAGGCCGACCTGGCCGGCGATGTTGTCGAAGAGGCCGCGGTCCTCGACGCTCCAGCCGGACCCGGTGCCGCTGCGGCGGGCGCAGAGCAGGCCGTTGATCTCGTCGCGATAGCGCGTGGCGCGCAGCAGCAGGCCGCCGGCGGCGTCCTCCAGTTCGACGGCCTGCTGGTCGGCGGAAAGCCGCGCCACCAGGACGCGCAGGTCGTCAGGCGCGGCCGGCTTGCCGGCCTGGGCCAGGGCTTCGCCCAATTTCCGCGCACCGGCGGCGCCGTCTACCAGCGCATGAATGGAAATCCCGGTCAGCGCCAGGGCGGGCATCAGCGCCTCGGCGGTGGCGCTGAGCATGCGCGCCGGCTCGAGCTCGCGGCGCACCATGTTGACGATGTAGGAGAACAGGCGTTCGCGGTTGCGCGCCTCGGCCAGCTCGGCCTCGTGGCAGCGCAGGCGGGTGATGTCGCGGCAGACGCCGCGCGCGCCGATCCAGGCACCGCTTTCGGAGGTCAGCGGCAGGGCCGTCGACAGCAGGCAGAGGTGGACGTCTTCGCTGCTGCGCACCCAGACTTCGGCTTCCTCGACCACGGTATGGGCGGTGAAGGGGGAGGTCTCGGCCCCAGCGCCGCCGGATTCCGGATCCAGCAGCAGTTCGCGGGCCGGCCGGCCGACCAGGTCGGTCGCCTCGTAACCCAGCGCCCCGCGCGGTGAGACGAAGACGAAGCGTCCCTCGGCGTCGGTTTCCCAGGCGAAGTCGTTGGAAATCTCGACCAGGTCCTTGTAGCGCTGGCGCGACTCCACCAGGGCGGCGCGCAGGCTGCGCTCCAGGGTCACGTCGCGGCCCAGCAGCAGAGCGGCAGTGCCGTCGGCCCAGGGCAGGACCACCACGTCAAAAGCACGCTCCACCGGTGACTTGAAGGCGCCCTCGGGCGCCTCGCCGGCCCTGACCTCGCTGGTGGCAACCACCAGGGGATTGACCTGGGCGGTGGTGCCGCCGAGCGCCGCCTGGATGGCGGCGCGCAGCTCCTCGTGCTGGCCGGCCTGGAGAATCTGGGCGATGGCTTCGGCCTGGTCGTTGGCGCTGAGCACGATGCCGTTGTGCCCGGCGATCAGGACCGCCCCGGGAAAGTGCGCAAAGGCACCCCCGGCGGACAGCAGACCACCGGGCGGCGTCTGCTCGACCAACCGCTGGTAGTCCTTTGCCGGGTCACGCGCTTCGGGTGGGTCGCTCACCGCCGGCGACCGTGCCATAGAACCCCTCTTTGCGATCATGATTGCATCTCTCTCAAGACAGCAAATCTGCGCCTTTCGCCCTTAATATGCCCTTAAATGGCCGTGTCATTTTGCGGTCTTACCGCATTGCGCAACGGCGCCTTCCGGGGCCCTTCGCCTTAACCCCCGCTTAACCCTGGCAGCGCCCGGAATCCGGCCTTTCGCCCCGCCCAGGGGGTTCCAGGGGTCATTGACAGAGCGGCGACCCTCCCGCATCTTCCGAGCCGCGCCGGCCAAGCCTCCCAGGGGAGGCTTTCGGGCCGCAGAATTAAGCCTGAAGCAGCCTTACGGGATCCCATGCAGACAGATCAGTTAAAGGGCATCATCGAAGATGCCTGGGAAGCGCGCGAAAACGTCACCCTGGAGACCGGTGGCGAGATTCGCGAGGCCGTCACCACCGCCCTGGCCGGCCTGGACGGCGGCACCTACCGGGTGGCCGAAAAGGGCGGCGCGGGCTGGGAGGTCCACCAGTGGCTGAAGAAGGCGGTGCTGCTGTCCTTCCGCCTCAACGACATGGCGCCGATCCCCGGCGGCCCGGGGGAGAACACCAACTGGTGGGACAAGGTGCCCTCCAAGTTCGCCGGCTGGGGCGAGAACCGCTTCCGAGACGCCGGCTTCCGCGCCGTGCCCAACTGCATCGTGCGCCATTCCGCCTACATCGCGCCGGGCGTGGTGCTGATGCCCTCCTTCGTCAACCTGGGTGCCTACGTCGACAGCGGCACCATGGTCGACACCTGGGCCACCGTCGGTTCCTGCGCGCAGATCGGCAAGAACGTGCACCTCTCCGGAGGCGCCGGCATCGGCGGCGTGCTGGAGCCGCTGCAGGCCGGCCCGGTGATCATCGAGGACAACTGCTTCGTCGGCGCGCGCTCCGAGGTGGTCGAGGGCGTGGTGGTGGAAGAGGGCTCGGTGCTCTCCATGGGCGTCTACATCGGCGCCTCCACCAAGATCGTCGACCGCGAGACCGGCGAGGTCCACATGGGCCGGGTGCCGGCCTACTCCGTGGTGGTGCCCGGCAGCCTGCCCGGCAAGCCGCTGCCCGACGGCAGCCCGGGACCCAGCCTCTACTGCGCCGTCATCATCAAGCGCGTCGACGAGAAGACCCGGTCCAAGACCTCCATCAACGACCTGCTGCGCACCTGAGGCGGGAGGCGGCATGGCGGGCAGCCGAGGCATAACGGGAACCAGGGTGGAAACGCTGGCCCTGGCACAGGCGCTGATCCGCTGTCCCAGCGTGACGCCCGTCGAAGGCGGCGCCCTGGACCTGCTGCAGTCGGTGCTGGAAGAGCTCGGCTTCACCTGCCACCGCCTGCCCTTCGCCGAGGAAGGCGCGCCGGAAACGGACAACCTCTACGCGCGCCTCGGCGAGGCCGGACCCAATCTCTGCTACGCGGGCCACACCGACGTGGTGCCGGCCGGCGACAGCGCCGCCTGGAGCAGCGATCCCTTCGCCGCCGAAGCGCGCGGCGGCGTGCTCTACGGGCGCGGCGCGGTCGACATGAAGGGCTCCATCGCCGCCTTCGTCGCTGCCGTCAGCGGCTACCTGAAAGACGGCAGGCCGAAAGGCTCGATCTCGCTGCTCATCACCGGGGACGAGGAAGGCGACGCCGTCAATGGCACGCGCAAGGTGTTGCGCTGGCTGAAGGAGCGCGGCGAGTCCCTGGACGTCTGCCTGGTGGGCGAGCCGACCAGCAACGACAGCCTGGCCGACATGGTGAAGATCGGCCGGCGCGGCAGCCTCAATGCCGTGCTGACGGTCACCGGAACGCAGGGCCACACCGCCTATCCGCAGCTGGCCGACAACCCGCTGCACCACCTGGCGCGCATGCTGGACGCCGTGGTCGGCGAAGCGCTGGACGACGGCAACGAACACTTCCCGCCCTCCAGCCTGCAGATCACCTCGGTTGACGTGGGCAACCCGGTGACCAACGTCATCCCGGCCAAGGCGACGGCCCTGTTCAACGTGCGCTTCAACAACATCCACTCCAGCGCCTCGGTCGAGGCCTGGCTGCGCGAGCGCTTCGACAAGGCGATCGACCGCAGCCGCGGCGCCGGCTACGAGCTTTCGATGCGCGTCTCCGGCGAGTCCTTCCTCTGCCCGCCGGGGCCCTGGAGCGACCTGGTGTCGGATGCCGTCGCTTCGGTAACCGGCAAGGCGCCGGAGCTGGGCACCACCGGAGGCACCTCCGACGCGCGCTTCATCAAGGATCACTGCACGGTGGCGGAGCTGGGCCTGCTGAACGCCACCGCCCACAAGGTGGACGAGCAGGTGCCGCTGGAGCACCTGGAACGGCTCACCGCCATCTACCGCGCGGTCCTGGAGCGCTATCACCCGCGATGATTCCCAGCCGACAGGAAGTCTTCTACCGGATGTACGGCGTCTTGCGGCTGGCACGTTTCGACGCCGCCGGCGCGCAGTACTTCGACGAAGCGCCGGAGCCGGCGCTGCGGTCCTTCTTCGCGGCCGTGCTGGTGGCGCCGGCCTACTTCTTCCTGGACCTGCTGCTGCCGGCCGACGCGGCGGCACAGGAGGTAAGCTTCCTCACCGTCGTTGCCGAGATCCTGATCTACAGTCTCAGCTGGACCGTCTTCCCGGTCGTCGCCTACCACATCTGCCAGACGATTGACCGCGAGCGCGCATTCTACCGCTATCTCGCGGCCAACAACTGGTCGAAGGTCGTGACCTACCACCTGGGCCTGACCATGTTCACCCTGGTGGTCGCCGGCTTCCTGCCGGCCGGCTTCGCCGCCCTGCTGGGCCTCGCGATGGTCGGCTACCTGATCGGCTATCAGTGGTTCATCGCCAAGAGCTGCCTCAACATCAGCACCGCCGGCGCCGCGGGCTTCCTGGTGCTGCAGATCATGATCGACTTCTTCATCGTCAGCTTCGTCGCGGTGCTGGTCACCTGAGCGCTGACGTGGGCCCTCACGGCGCAGGCGGCGGATAGCCCACTTCGGTGAGGTAGAGCCCGGCGGCCGGCGCCGTCGGCCCCGCTGCCGCACGGTCGCGCGCCTCCAGCGCCGTCTTCAGATCCTCGGCCGACCACTTGCCCTCGCCGACCAGCTTCAGGGAGCCGACGAAGTTGCGTACCTGGTGGTGCAGGAAGGAGCGCGCCTCGGCCCGCACCTCGATCAGATCGCCATCACGAACAGCGGACAGCATATCCAGTGTCTTCACCGGCGACTTGGCCTGGCACTCGCTGGCGCGGAAGGAAGTGAAATCGTGGTGGCCGACCAGCAGCTGTGCCGCCGCGTGCATGGCCTCGGCATCGAGCGGCTGCGGCACGAACCAGGCGCGCCCGCGCTCCAGCGCCAGGGGCGCGCGGCGGTTGACGATGCGGTAGAGGTAGGCGCGGCGAATGGCGGAGAAGCGCGCGTGGAAGTCCCCGCCGACCGCCTCGGCGGTCAGCACCGCCACGGGCGCCGGCTTGAGGTGGAAGTTCAGCGCCTTCATCACCGTATCGGCCGTGGTGTCCTTCACGAGATCGAAGTGCGCGGCCTGGCCGAGGGCGTGAACCCCGGCGTCGGTGCGCCCGGCCCCTTCCACCAGCACCCGCTCGCCGCAGAAGCGGTGGATGGCCTGTTCCAGCGCCGCCTGCACCGAGGGGCCGTTGGCCTGGCGCTGCCAGCCGACGAAGTCGCCGCCGTCATATTCAACGGTGATCTTGTAGCGGGTCACGCCAGCCCCCGGGTCACGGCAGCACCGTTCCGGCGGGCAGGTCGAACCCCCGCAGGAAGGCCTCGGCCGCCATCGGCGCCTTGCCGGCGCGCTGCACCTTCTTAAGGCGCAGAGCGCCCTCGCCGCAGGCGATGGTGGCCTGGTCATCCAGGACGGTGCCGGGGGCGCCCCGGCCTTCGCGCGGTTCCGCCTGCAGCACCTTCACCCGCTCTCGGCCTTTACCCGCCCCGACCTCGAAGAAGGCGCCGGGCCAGGGGGTGAAGGCGCGGATGCGGCGGTCCAGGGCCGCGGCGCCGTCGGACCAGTCGAGGCGGCCCTCGGCCTTGTCCAGCTTCGCGGCGTAGGTCACGCCCTCCTCCGGCTGGGGCGTCGCCGTCAGGCTGCCGTCGTCGAGCCCTTCCAACGCCTCGTTGATCATGGCCGCGCCCAGCGCGGCCAGGGCGTCGTGCAGTTCCTGCGCCGAGGTCTCCGGCGTGATCGGCAGACTGCGCTTCAGCAGCATGGGGCCGGTGTCGAGACCCGCCTCCATCTGCATGATGGTGACGCCGGTCTCTTCGTCGCCGGCCAGCAGGGCGCGCTGGATCGGCGCGGCGCCGCGCCAGCGCGGCAGCAGCGAGGCATGGACGTTCACGCAGCCGAGGCGCGGGGCGTCGAGGACGGCCTGGGGCAGAATGAGGCCGTAGGCCACCACCACCGCGATGTCGAGGTTCAGGTCGGCAAAGGCTTTCTGCGCCTCCGGCGTTTTCAGCGAGGTCGGGGTGCGCACTTCCCAGCCCCGGCTTTCGGCGTAGGCCTGGACCGGCGAGGGCCGTTCCTTCTGCCCGCGCCCGGCGGGCCGGGGCGGCTGGGAATAGACCGCGGCGATTTCATGGCCCGCTTCGGCGAGCGCCTTCAGTGTGGGGACGGAAAAGTCGGGCGTCCCCATGAAAGCGACACGCAGGGACATGCCGGGGCCCGCCTCAGACCGTGGCGTAGCTGGCCAGGGGGGTGTTCGACTTCTTGGCCTTCAGGAGCTTACGCAGGATCATGTTGCGCTTCAGCGCCGTCAGGTGATCGACGAAGAGGACACCGTCCAGGTGGTCCATCTCGTGCTGGATGCAGGTGGCCAGCAGGCCTTCGGCCTCCAGCTCGCGGATCTCGTTCTCGCGGTCCAGGAAGCGGACGCGGATCTTGGCCGGGCGGATCACCTCGCCGTAGTGCTCCGGCAGGGAGAGGCAGCCTTCCTCGTAGGCGGCGTCGTCGTCGGAAACGGCGACCAGCTCCGGGTTGGCCATGAAGAGCGGCGCGTCCTCCTCGTCGTCGCCGGAGATGTCGACCACGAGGATGCGCTTGAGGACGCCGACCTGCGGCGCGGCCAGGCCGATGCCCGGCGCCGCGTACATGGTCTCCAGCATGTCGTCCATGAGCTGGCGAATCTCGTCGTCCACGGCCTCGACGGGGGCGCAGACCTTCTTCAGGCGCGGGTCGGGCGCGGTGATGATGGGGAGCAGAGCCATGGCCCTGTAGGTATGGCGAGAAACGGCCCGGGTCAAGCCGTTTGGAAGGGTTCCAAAGCACGGCCTTCGCCCGGCCGCGCCTTGTATGCTAGCCTCCGATTCGCGTTCTGTTCCCCCATTGGAGTCGGGCCTATGGACCTGATGCTCATCCTCGTCATCGCCGTGGCCGCGCTCGCCCTGGGTGCCGTCGCCGGGCTGCTGCTACGCCCCAAGCCGCCGGAGCAGCCCCGGGAGAATCCGGAGCTGGCGGCCCTCGCCGGGCGCCTCGCCCAGATGGCCGAAAGCCAGAACGCGGTGCAGAACACCATCGTCGAGCGCCTGCAGACCCAGGAGCGGGTGGTCATCAAGGCCGTGGACGAGCGCCTGCAGGGCCTGTCCAAGCAGGTCGGCGACCGCCTGACCGATTCCACCACCAAGCACCAGACCGCCCTGGCCGATCTGCGCGAGCGCCTGGCCGTCATCGACAAGGCGCAGCAGAACCTGAACGAGCTCTCCACCCAGATGGTCGGCCTGCAGGAGATCCTGGGCAACAAGCAGGCGCGCGGGGCCTTCGGCGAGATCCAGCTGCGCGACCTGGTCGAGGCCACCCTGCCGCCCTCGGCCTACGCCTTCCAGGCGACCCTGGGCAACGGGCGGCGCGCCGACTGCCTGCTGCAGCTGCCCAATCCGCCGGGCGCCATCGCCATCGATTCCAAGTTCCCGCTGGAAAGCTACGAGGCGCTGCGTAGCGCCGGCAGCGACGAGGCCCTGGCCGTCCCGGCCAAGCGCGCCTTCGCCGCCGATGTGCGCCGCCACGTCAAGGACATCGCGGAGCGCTACATCATCCCCGGGGAGACCGCCGAGTCGGCGCTGCTCTTCCTGCCCAGCGAGGCGGTCTATGCCGAGCTGCACGCCAACTTCCGCGACGTGGTGGAAGCCTCCTACAAGGCGCGGGTCTGGATCGTCTCCCCCACCACCCTCATGGCCACGCTCAACACCGTGCGTGCGGTGCTGAAGGACGTGCGCATGAGGGAGCAGGCCGCCATCATCCAGACCGAGGTCGGCAAGATGATGGAGGACGTGCTGCGCCTGGATAAGCGGGTCGGCAAGCTGGAGAGCCACTTCGACCAGGCCTCCCGCGACATCCAGGACATCCGCACCTCCGCCAACAAGGTCCTCAACCGCGGCGAAAAGATCGGCGAGCTGGAGCTGGAAGAGGCCGAGCGCGAGGCCGAGCAGGTCGCCCCGCCGCCCCCGCACCTGGGCGCGCCGACGACGCACTAGGGCCGCTGCGGGCTCGTCGTTTTCAGAGAATTAAGCGAAAATCAGTTAATGACAGAAAAGCGGCGGAAACGTTGGCGCATCAGCCGTTTCTGCCTGGAATAATTAACTCGATTTTGCCTAATCTCTAGTTCGACACTCGGATGCGGTAGGTGAGTTCGGCTTCGCCACCGGCGGGCACGGTGAGCCGCCAGATGAGGTGGTTGGCGCTTTCCTGCTCGTGCTCGGCGCTCTGCTCCAGCATCCGCCAGCCCTGGGGCATCTGCCCGGCCAGGACCACCTCCACCGGCTCGTCCTTGGCGTTCTTCACGGTCACCTGCTGGCCGCTTTCGTAGCTGCGCTGGGAGAGCCGCTCGTAGACCGTGCGCTTTGCCCGGGCGGTGACGTCGAAGGCCTCGCCCAGGCCGAGCCGGGCCTTCTCACCCTCGGGCGTGTGATCGATGCCGTCGGCGCCGAGGAACAGGGTCGCGTCCTCACCACCCCCCGAGGCGCCCTGGGCCGGCCCGTAGACGCGCACGATGCCGGCGGGCAGCGGGGCGCCCAGGCCCAGGTCGGGGTCGTTTTCCAGCTCCAGGATCAGCGCGGCGTTCAGCGGGCCGATCTCCTCCAGGCCGGGATGGCCGTTGACCACCCCCTCGAAGCGGTACTCGCGGACCACCTTCACGTTGCGGGCGCTCATCAGCGGGATCTGCTTGGTCTCGCCGCGGCGCAAGGTGACCGGGCGCTGCAGGGCGTAGACGTAGCGGTCGGCGGCGGCCATGGCCTTCGACATCTCCGGGGCCGGCGCCATGCGGGCGACATCGGCTTCCTGCATCGCCATGGCCCCCAGCACCGGGCGCGGCGCCGGGGCGGCCTGGTTCACCTCGCCGGCGACCAGGCGCAGGGTGGCCCCCTCGAAGTTGCTGTCGGTGGCGTTGGTGAGGGTCACCAGGGCCTGGAGGTCGAGACGGTCGGAGGCGCTGTTCAACCGCGCCACGTAGTCGGCACGCCAGGACAGGCCGCCGGTCAGGTAGTCGATCTGCAGGTCGCTGGGGCCGGCCTGGCCGGGGAAGACGCGGGCCAGCAGGGCCGGCTCGCTGCGCAGGCCCGCCGGCAGGCCGGTGAAGGCGATGCGGCCCGGCGGGCTGATCTCGATGCGGTCGCCCAACTGCAGCACCATGCCGCCGGCCAGCGACAGCACCCGGGCCTCCTCGACGATGTCCTCCCCGGTCTCCGGGTGGACGCGGATAAGCTGCACGGTCTGGCCCAGGGAGGCCTCCAAGAGGCGCTGCGGCGTCAGCAGGTCGGCGGCCAGGCTCTGCTCGATGATACGCAGGCCCGGCGCGCCCAGCAGCACGGTCTCCGGCTGCAGTTGGCGCGGCACGTCCTCGATGGCCAAGAGGCTCTCGCCCGCCGGCAGGTCGACCCGGCGGCTCTCGCTCACCAGGCCGAGGTTCTGGTTGTAGACCGTCAGGGTCAGCGCCCGGCGGCTCTCCGCCGTCACCGGCACCTCCTGGGCGAGAACGGCCGGGGCCAGGGCCGCAGAGACCAGGGGAGAGGCAAGCAGCACAAGCGCGAGGGCGGAAGCTTTCAGGCGGGGGGAAGGCATAGGCCGGATCTCCTGACGGGAACTAGGCTGCATTGCTGCGAGTTGTAGCAGAAATCCTGCCCGAGGATTGCGGCGAGAACGTGATACCGCAAGGGCGGCTTCGGGGCAGCTCAGGCCCATCTTCTCAGGCCGGGCGGCGCGCCTTCATGGCCGCCGTCAGGGTACCGTCGTCCAGGTAGTCCAGCTCGCCGCCCACCGGGACGCCGTGGGCCAGGCGGGACACCTTGATGCCGCTGCCCGCCAGGCGCTCGGAGATGTAGTGCGCCGTGGTCTGGCCGTCGACCGTGGCCGAAAGCGCCAGGATGACCTCTTCGACATCCTTGCCTTCGCCCGTGACCCGCTCCAGCAGCCGGCCCATGTTGAGCTGGTCGGGCCCGCGCCCGTCGATGGCGGACAAGGTGCCGCCCAGCACGTGGTAGCCGCCCTTGAAGGCGCCGGAGCGCTCCAGCGCCCAGAGGTCGGCGACATCCTCGACCACACAGAGCAGCTTGGGATCGCGCCGGGGGTCCCGGCAGATTCCGCAGGGGTCGTGGCTGTCCAGGTTGCCGCAGGTCGAACAGAGCGTCACCGACTCCGCCGCCCGGGCCATGGCCTCGGCCAGGGGCAGCATCAGCGCCTCGCGCTTCTTCATCAGGTGCAGCACGGCACGCCGCGCCGAGCGCGGGCCGAGGCCCGGCAGGCGGGACAGCAGCTGGATGAGGCGTTCTAAATCGCCAGCGATCATCTTGGGGTGATCATGACGGGGGAAGGGGCGGCGCGGATCAGAAGGGCAGCGTCATGCCGGGCGGCAGGTCGAGCCCGCCGGTCACCTGCCTCATCTCCTCGGCGACCTTGGCCTCCACCTTGGCCTTGGCGTCGTTGACGGCGGCGACGATGAGGTCTTCCAGGACCTCCACCTCGTTCGGGTCGACCAGCGAAGGATCGATCTTCAGGGCGCGCAGTTCCGACTTGCCGTTCAGGGTGGCCGTCACCATGCCGGCGCCGGCCTGGCCGGAGACTTCGAGCTGCCCCAGCTTTTCCTGCATCTCGGCCATCTTGGCCTGCATCGCCTGCGCCTGCTTCATCATCTGGCCCAGGTTCTTCATCCCTCGTCCGCTCCTCTGTCTGAATCCGTTCTGTCGACCGCCGCCGCTTCGGCCCGCTCGACCTCAACCCGGTCACGGCGGGCCACCAGCTTGGCGTCGGGAAAGGTCTCGACCACCGCCTGCACCAGCGGGTGCCGCATCACCGCCGCGCGCCGCTCGGCCTCCGCGGCGTTCTGCTGCTCGCGCAGGCTGGCCTCGCCCGTCTCCTGGGAGATGGTGATCACCCAGCGGTTGCCGCAGGCCTTCTCCAGCACCGCGCCGAAGCGGGGCGCCAGGTTGGGCGGCGCCGCCTCGGTGACGCGCATCTCGATGCGGCCCGGCTCGAAGCGCACCAGATGCACGTCGTTCATCAGGTGGTTGGCGAGGATGCTCTCGCCGCCATCGCGCACCAGCGCCACCGCCTCCGCGAAGCTGCGCGGCTGCGGTGTTTCCGAAGCCTCGGTCGCCGGCGGCGCCTCGGCCAGCGCTTCAGGGGGCTCGTAGCGCGGCACGACCAGCTCGTCTGGCAGCTCCTCGGGCAAGGCCCGCGCCAGGGAAGCCCGGGGGCCGCTGTCGGCGGGCGGGGGGCCGCCCCTCTCGTAGTTTCTGTCGGGGCCTCTTTCGGAGCCGGCGCGCGCCTCGACCGGCGCCCCACCGGCAGAGCTGCCGTTGCCCGGCGCCGGCGCCGCGCTCTGCGACGCAGCGGCGGCCGGCGCCGATCCGGCGGCGCCGCTGAGGCGCTCCACCAGCTCGCCCGGCGTCGGCAGGTCGCTGACGTAGGCCAGGCGGATCAGCGCCATCTCGGCGGCCTGCAGGGGCACCGGGGCGCTCTGCACCTCGCCCAGGCCCTTCAGCAGCATCTGCCAGAGCCGCGCCAGGGCGGCGAGGCTCAGCTTCTCCGAGAGCTCACGCCCGCGCAGGCGCTCGGTCTCCGGTTGGCCCGGCGCCTCCAGGGTCTGCGGCACCAGCTTGGCCCGCGTCAGGAAGTGCGCCAGCTCCAGGAGGTCCTGCATGACCACGGCGGGGTCGGCCCCGGCGGCGTAGAGGTCAGAGAGAATGTCCAGGCTCTCCGGCACCTTGCCGGCGACCAGCGCGCCGAAGAGATCGAAGATGCGGGCCCGGTCGGCGAGACCCAGCATGCCCTGCACCTGCTCGGCCGCGACCGTGGTGCCGCCGCCCAGGGCGATGGCCTGGTCCAGCAGAGAGAGGCCGTCGCGCGCCGAGCCGTCGGCGGCCCGCGCGATCATCGCCAGGGCCTCGGGCTCCACGCTCACGCCTTCCTTCTCGACGATGCGCGAGAAGAGGCCCTGCAGGTCCTCCTGGGTCAGGCGGCGCAGGTCGAAGCGCTGGCAGCGCGACAGCACCGTCACCGGGACCTTGCGGATCTCCGTGGTCGCGAAGATGAAGACCACGTGCTCCGGCGGCTCCTCCAGGGTCTTCAGCAGCGCGTTGAAGGCGCTGTTGGAGAGCATGTGCACTTCGTCGATGATGTAGATCTTGTAGCGCGCCTGCACCGGACGGTAGCGCACGCCCTCGATCAGCTCGCGGATGTCGGCGACGCCCGTCCGGCTGGCCGCGTCCATCTCGATGACGTCGACGTGGCGGTCCTGGGCGATGGCGGTGCACTGCGCGCAGAGGCCGCAGGGCTCGGGCGTCGGCCCGCCCTGGCCGTCCGGCCCGACGCAGTTCAGCGCCCGCGCGATGATGCGCGCCGTGGTCGTCTTGCCGACGCCGCGCACGCCGGTGAGGATGAAGGCGTGCGCCAGGCGGCCGGTGTCGATGGCGTTGGTGAGGGTGCGGACCAGGGCTTCCTGGCCCACCAGGTCGGCGAAGGTCGAGGGGCGGTACTTGCGCGCCAGCACCCGGTAAAGGCTCTCGTCCTTCTGACCCTCGGAAAGGCCGTTGGGGTCTCGGTCGCTGGGGGCGTCGCTCATGAGAGACAGTCTATCCGGCAACGGCTGCCCGGCAAAGGCCAAGCGGCGATGGCTTTGGGGATAAGCCGCCGCGGAACCGGCGATCTTCCCGGCCCAGAGCGGATCGGCGCGCGTGAGAGCTTTGGGTGGGAGATTGGAACAGCGACCCGGACCGGAATCTCGTTACGGCTGCTTCCTTCCGGACCTGACCGGGTTGGCGAGTGGCCCGTCCGCCGCCAACCTCCCAGGCCCAATATCGTGCATCGAAGGGCCCGGCACAAGACCCCCCTCCGGATTCCCTGAAAGAAGATTTTTTGGCGGATTTCCGCGCTTTTCCGGCCCGCTGCGGCGACCGGCCACGCGTTCCTACTGGCGCTCAAGGGTGATGAGGGAGCCGTCGCGGGCCGGGAAGGTCACCTTGGCGATGCCGCAGTCCGGGCCGTACCAGACGTCGCGCTCCAGCTGGCCGGTCAGGCGGTAGTGGCGGGCCTGGACCCGGTCCGCGCCGACCTTGACCGCTTCCTCGCCCAGGGCCTCGCTGCGCACCACCTTGATGCGCCCGTCGATGGTGCCGAACAGCGCCTGGGTCTTCGGCGTGTCGCGGTGCCAGAGGCTGGCCGGAATGACGAAGCCGGAGACGTCGAAAGCGACGTCGTTCACCTTGCCGCGCAGGGCGCCGTCGCGGTGCTCCGACTCCAGCCGCCAGAGGGTGCCGTCGTCGTCGGTGGCGGAGACCAGGGAATGCAGCCAGCCGTCGCGCCAGACCTCCTCGGCGCGGTGGGTGAAGCGGAACAGGGTGACGCCCAGCAGGTCGACGGCGATGTCGATGGCGATGTCGACCACGAAGTCGCCGTTGCGCCGCGAGAAGGTGAAGAGGTGCTCGCCGATCACGTTGCCGTGGCGCAGCACCAGGAAGCGCCAGCCGTCCTGCCTGGGAAACAGATCGCAGGCAGCCGCCGCGCCGCCGAACGGCCCCAGGGGGCCGAGGCCGAGGGCCGCGCCGCCGCCGCCCAGCAGCTTCAAGGCTTGGCGTCTTTGCATGCATTTTCCTTCCGCTTTCCAGAAGCCTGACCCATCGGGCCTTCGCAGACAACTACGCGGGTCGGAGCCCGAGGGGATGCAACCCGGCCATGCGCGCGGCGGGCGGACATCGCGATTGCCAGCCCCGCCGGGGCCATGCCACCTTGATTGTTATGCCGAAGATCAATTTCTACGCCGGGGTGCCGCTGGACCGCGCCGACCATCTGCGCGGCGACACCGAGCGCCTGGCCGAGCTGCTGGCCGACCCGCGCGCCCGGGTGGTGCCGCTGTGGCGCAGCCTGCACCTCGTCGCCGGCGAGGCCGAGGCGGTGTGGCTGGAGCGCGCCGAGATCGAGACCCTGATCGAGAGCGCCGACACCGCGGTCTTCCTGGGCCTGCGCGAGGAGACCGTCTACCTGGCCGTCGACCTGTCGCACCTGGAGGAGCCCGAGGTCGAGCCGCTGGGCGGCGCCGCCGCGGCCTTCCGCGACCTGCGCCAGGTCGGCCCGCTCATGAACCGCGAGGACAGCGCCATCCTGGCCTACGCCCGCGGCCTCGCCCACTGGCACGCGCGCCACGGCTTCTGCGGGGTCTGCGGCGCGCCGACGGTGAGCGAGAAGGCCGGCCACCAGCGCCGCTGCAGCAATGCCGAGTGCAACGCCGTGCACTTTCCGCGCACCGACCCGGCGGTGATCATGCTGGTCCACGACGGCGCCGACCGCTGCCTGCTGGGCCGCCAGGCGGTCTGGCCGCCGGGCATGCACTCCACCCTGGCCGGCTTCGTCGAGCCCGGCGAGAGCCTGGAGGAGGCCGTCGCCCGCGAGATCTGGGAAGAGGTCGGCCTGAAGATCGCGGTGGAGGACGTCACCTATTCCTCCTCCCAGCCCTGGCCCTTCCCCTCCTCCATCATGCTGGGCTTCCACGCCCGCGCCGACTTCGGCCCTCTGCGCCTTGCCGAGGACGAGATCGAGAGCGCCCGGTGGTACAGCCGCGCGGACCTCAAGAACTCGCCGGAGGACGAGACCTTCAAGCTGCCGCGGCGCGATTCCATCGCCCGCCGCCTGATCGAGGACTGGCTGGAAGAGGGTTAGGAGCGGCCCCTGCTGTCACCCTCGGCCTTCTGCCGAGGGTCCAGGGGCAACCGCCACGCCACCCGCCCTGGATGCTCGGGACAAGCCCGAGCATGACAAATGAAGTGTGGATGAAGGGCCGGCCTCAGTCGTCGCCGTTCTCGGTGCCGCGGAAGTCGTTGGCCGGGTAGACGCCGAGGATCTTCACCTCGCGGGAGAAGAAGCTCAGCTCCTCCAGCGCCAGGCGCACCATGCGGTCTTCCGGGTGGCCCTCGATGTCCGCGTAGAACTGGGCCACGGTGAAGCTGCCGTCGATGATGTAGCTTTCCAGCTTGGTGATGTTCACGCCGTTGGTCGCGAAGCCGCCCAGCGCCTTGTAGAGCGCCGCCGGCACCGAGCGCACGCGGAACACGAAGGTGGTGATCACCGGCGTGCCGTCGTGCGGCGGGTCGATCGGCTCCTCCGCCATGATGATGAAGCGCGTGGTGTTGTGCGGGATGTCCTGCACGTTGGCGTCGAGCACCTGCAGGCCGTAGATCTCTCCCGCCAGGGCGGAGGCGATGGCGGCGCGGCTCGGGTCGCCCAGCTCGGCCACTTCCTTGGCCGCGCCGGCGGTGTCGGCGTGGGTCACCGGGGTCAGGCCCTCGCGCCGGGCGTACTCGCGGCATTGCGAGAGCGCCTGCACGTGGCTGTGCACCGTCTGCACGCTGTCCATGGTGGCGCCCTTCGGCGCCAGGAGCTGGTGCTCCACCTTCTGGAAATGCTCGCCGATGATGTGCAGGCCGGAGCCCGGCAGCAGGTGGTGGATGTCCGCCACGCGCCCGGCGCTGGAGTTCTCGATGGGGATCATGGCGTAGCGCGCACGCCCGGAGGTCACGGCCGCGAAGGTGTCCTCGAAGGAGGCGCAGGACAGGGTGGTCATCTCCGGGTAGGCGGCCCGGCAGGCCATGTCGGAATAGGCGCCGGGGACGCCCTGAAAGGCAATGACGTTCTCTGACGCCGCCTGCTTGGTGGCCTCTGACATAGGGTGCGGCCTTCTCTGTCGCGGATGCCCGAACGTCCAAACCGCCCGGGAACATAGGGAAATCCAGGCCCTAGGCGGTCGCCAGCAGGGCCCGCGCCCGCTCCAGGTCGGCGGGAGTATCGACACCCAGGGGAAGGGTGTCAACGCGGGCCGCGTCGATGCGCATCCCCGCCTCCAGGGCGCGCAGCTGCTCCAGCTTCTCGCGCAGCTCCAGCGGCGAGGGCGGCAGGGCGACGAAGCGCGCCAGCGCCGGGCGCCGGTAGGCGTAGATGCCGATGTGGTGGTAGAGCGGGCGGCTGTCGTCCCCGCCGTCCCAGGGCACCGGGCAGCGGCTGAAATAGAGCGCCCGGGCGCTGTCGTGACCCGCCGGAAAGCTGACCGCCGCCTTGACCACGTTGGGATTGCTGCGCTCCTCGGGCTCCGTGATCTCCACCACCAGGGTGGCGATGTCCGCCGGGCCTTCGGCCAGGGGCCGCAGCACCGCCCGCACCAGCGCCGGGTCCAGGGTCGGCAGGTCGCCCTGCAGATTGACCACGGCGTCGTGGCGGCCCTCCGGGTCGACCTGCTGCAGGGCCTCGAAGATGCGGTCGGAGCCGCTGGCGTGCGCCGGGTCGGTCAGCACCGCCTGGCCGCCCGCGGCGGTCACCGCCTCGGCGATGGCCTCCTCGGCGCAGGCCACCACCACCGGCCCCGCCTCGGCCTCCATGGCCCGGCGCCAGACATGGACGATCATGGGCGCACCCTGGATGTCGGCCAGGGGCTTGTCGGGCAGCCGGGTCGAGGCCAGGCGCGCCGGGATCATGACGATCGGGTTCTTGGGAGGATTTTCGGGAGGGGCGGTCATCAGCAGGGTCGGAACAGCGGAAGAAGAGCTAAGTGGATCGGGCAGCGGACCACCCGGCACGGTGAAAAGCGGCCCCGGCGGGCCGGCCGCCGCAGCTTAGGGCCGGAAAAGCGGGAAAAGAAACCGCCTTTTCGCCCCGGAAAGCAAGAATCCGGCGGATTTGCAGGCAGGACTCGTCGTCGCACCCCCGATCCAGGGCCTTGCAGGCGCCAGCCGCAGGGACTATTGAAAGCGCTGTCTCGCGCCGTTATTGTCCGGCGCAGTTCAGAAGGGATGCAAGGGCTTATCAATGGCTTCCTCGTTGGAATCGAATAAGATCGCCGCCGCCGTCCTCTCGGCCGGCGTTGTCGCCATGCTCTCCGGCTTCGTGGCCGAATTGCTCTACGAGCCGCACGTGGAGCTGGAAGAGAATTCCTACGTGATCGCCGCCAGCGAGGGCGGCACCGAAACGGCCATGGTGGCGGAGGAGCCGACGCTCGAGCCCATCGCCCCGCTGCTGGCCGCCGCCGATCCGGCTTCCGGCGAGAAGGTGGCCAAGAAGTGCACCGCCTGCCACTCCTTCGACGAGGGCGGCCCCAACAAGGTGGGCCCGAACCTCTACGACCTGGTGAACCGGCCGATCGCCAGCCACGAGGGCTTCAGCTATTCCGACGCCCTGGCCGGCATGTCGGGCGACACCTGGACCTACGAGAACCTGAACGCCTTCCTCGCCAAGCCGAAGGACTTCGCCCCGGGCACCAAGATGTCTTTCGCCGGCCTGAGCAAGGTCGGCGACCGGGCCGATCTCGTCGCCTGGCTGCGCACGCTGAGCGGCAGCCCGGCCGCGCTGCCCGAGTAAGGCGCGGACCGCGCTCCCGCGGTGAGCGCGCCGCGCTGCCCCGAGGAATTCCTAAGTCTCGCCGGCCGTCTGGCCGCGGCGGCACGCGCCGTGGCACAGCGCCACTTCCGTGAAGACCTGCCGGTCGAGGACAAGGCCGACGAGAGCCCGGTGACCCGGGCCGACCGCGAGGCCGAGACGGCGATGCGCGAGCTCATCGCCGCCGCCCACCCGGACCACGGCATCCACGGCGAGGAGTTCGGCGTCGAGAACGCCGGGGCCGAGTTCGTCTGGGTGCTGGACCCCATCGACGGCACCAAGCGCTTCATCACCGGCAACCCCCTCTTCGGCTGCCTCGTCGCCCTGCTGCAGGGCGGCCGGCCGATCCTGGGTCTCATCGACATGCCGATCCTGGAGGAGCGCTGGCTGGGCGCCAGCGGCCAGGCCACCACCTTCACCGACCGCAAAGGCACGCGGGAGGCCCGGGTGCGCCCCTGCGCCGGCCTCGCCGCCGCCACGGTGCTGGCCACCTCGCCCGAGATGTTCATGGGCGACGACGCCCCGGCCTTCGCGCGCCTGCGCGGGGCCGCCAAGCTCACCCTCTACGGCGGCGACTGCTTCAACTACGGCCTGCTGGCCAGCGGCTTCAGCGACATCGTCGTCGAGGCCAACCTGGCGCCCTACGACCACCTGGCCCACGCCCCCATTGTCACCGGCGCCGGCGGGGTCATGACCGACTGGCAGGGCCGCCCGACCAGCCTGGAGACCGACGGACGGGTGCTCTGCGCCGGCGACCCCGCCTGCCACGCCGAAGCGTTGTCCTTGCTGCAAAGCGCCTGATTCGCCATAACTTCTCAGCGAGGAGGCTTGTTATCTGCGGATTCGCCCGCCAGTTCTGTTTAGAATTGGAGAAAGATTTCCGCGATCAACACCGGGACCAACCCGGGTCGGAACCAAGTCGGGGACGAACAGGGTCCAGCTTTTGGAAGTGATGCCGCCTTTGCGCCGAGTCCTTGCCAACTGCACCGCCGCCACGGTGCTTGCCCTCTCTCTTGCGGCCATTGCACCACCCGTTGGCGCCCAGGACCAAATCATCCACAAGTCCCACGCCATCGCCATGCACGGCGAGCCGAAGTATCCCGCCGATTTCCAGCACTTCGACTATGTGAACCCGGACGCCCCCAAGGGCGGCACCCTGCGCTTCGGCGCCAGCGGCACCTTCGATTCCTTCAATCCCTACATTATCAAGGGCAACACCGCTGCAGGTCTGGGATTCCTCTACGAGACGCTGCTGACCTCCAGCGCCGACGAGGCCTTCTCGGAATACGGCCTGCTGGCCGACAGCGTCGAGTGGCCGGACGACCGTTCCTGGGTGATCTTCCACCTGCGCCCCGAGGCGCGCTGGCACGACGGCGAGCCGATCACCGCCGAAGACGTGATCTTTTCGCTGAACGTCCTGCGCGAGAAGGGGCACCCCTTCTACCGCTTCTATTACCAGAACATCGAGAAGGCCACCAAGCTGGGCGAGCGCAGCGTGCGTTTCGACTTCTCGGAGGGCGAGAACCGCGAGCTGCCGCTGATCGCCGGGCAGATCCCGGTGCTGCCGAAGCACTACTGGGAAGACAGGGAGTTCGACAAGACGACGTTGGAGCCGCCGCTGGGCAGCGGCCCTTACAAGATCGCCGAGTTCGAGCCGGGCCGCTACATCGACTGGCAGCGCGTCGACGACTACTGGGGCAAGGACCTGCCGGTCAATCGCGGCCTCTACAACTTCGACCGCCTGCACTACCAGTACTACCTGGACGACACGGTGATCCGCCAGGCCTTGAAGGCCGGCGACCTGGACTACCGCGTGGAGAATCAGGCCAAGGCCTGGGCGGTGGACTACGACGTCCCGGCGGTCGAGCGCGGCCTGCTGATCAAGCGCGGCTTCGAGAACGAACGCACCTCGGGCATGCAGGCCTTCGCCATGAACATCCGGCGCGACCAGTTCAAGGACCCGCGCGTGCGCGAGGCGCTCAGCTACGCCTTCGATTTCGAGTGGACCAACAAGAACCTCTTCTTCAGCCAGTACACCCGCACGGAGAGCTATTTCGCCAACTCCGAGCTGGCGTCCAGCGGTCTGCCCGAAGGCGAGGAACTGGAGATCCTGGAGCGTTTTCGCGGGCGCGTTCCCGAGGAGGTCTTCACCACCAAATACCACGCACCCAAGACCGACGGCAGCGGCTGGCCCCGTGACAACCTGGCCAAGGCCTTCGAACTGCTGGCCGAGGCCGGCTGGGTGGTGCGCGACCTGAAGCTGGTGAATGCCGAGACCGGCGTCCAGCTGCGCTTCGAGATCCTCATCGTCAGCCCGGCCTTCGAGCGCATCGTCCTGCCCTACACGCGCAACCTGGAGCGCCTCGGCATCGACGCCAGGGTACGCCTCGTCGACCAGTCGCAGTACATCAACCGGCTGCGCGCTTTCGATTTCGACGTGATTGTCAGCAGCTGGGGCCAGTCGGAATCGCCGGGCAACGAGCAGCGGGACTTCTGGGGCAGCGAGTCGGCAAACTCCCCCTCGGGGCGCAACTACGTCGGCATTGCCGATCCGGTTATCGACGAACTGATCGAGCTGCTGATCGCCGCACCGAGCCGCGAAAGCCTCGTCGCGCGCACCCGCGCCCTCGACAGGGTGCTGCTGTGGCATCACTTCGTCGTGCCCAACTGGCATTCCCGGGTCGACCGCATCCTTTATTGGGACAAGTTCTCGCAGCCCGAGATCATCCCCAAGAGTGGAACCTCCTGGGCCTATTGGTGGTGGAACGAGGAAAAGGCGAAGCTGCTGGAGCAGCGCCGTGCCCAGAACCTGACCGCCGAAGAGCAGCCGGAGAGCGGCGGCGGACAGACCTGGTGGTGGCTGCTGGCCGGTGTCGCGGTGATCATCGCCTTCTTCGTCTACAGACGCCGTTCCGGCAGCGCCGCAACCTGAGAGACCAGCGCCATGCTCGCCTACCTCATCCGCCGCCTGCTGCTGATCATCCCGACGCTGTTCGGCATCATGGTGATCAACTTCTTCATCATCCAGGTTGCCCCGGGCGGGCCGGTGGAGCAGCTGATCGGCCAGATCACCGGCGAGGGCGCCGACATCTCCCAGCGCATCACCCGCAGCGGCGAAGGCGAGGTGGCGGCCGGCGGCGGCCAGCAGGGCGGCGGCGCAGCCAGCGATCAGTCGCCGGCGAGCAAGTATCGCGGCGCCCAGGGCCTCGACCCCGAGTTCATCGCCGAGATCGAGAAGCTCTACGGTTTCGACAAGCCGATGTACGAGCGCTTCTTCATCATGATGCGCAACTACGTGGTCTTCGACTTCGGCGACAGCTTCTTCCGCGACGAAAGCGTCGTCGACCTGGTTCTCAGCAAGATGCCGGTCTCCATATCCTTGGGCATCTGGACCACCCTGCTGGTCTACCTGATCTCCATCCCGCTGGGCGTGGCCAAGGCGGTGCGCGACGGCTCGCGCTTCGATATCTGGACCAGCGCCGTGGTCATCGTCGGCAACGCCATTCCCTCCTTCCTCTTCGCCGTCTTCCTGCTGGTGGTCTTCGCCGGCGGCCAGTACTTCAACTGGTTCCCGCTTGCCGGACTGGTGTCGGACGACTGGGAATCGCTCAGCTGGCCAGCGCTGATCGTCGACTATCTCTGGCACATGGTGCTGCCCATCACCGCCATGGTGATCGGCGGCTTCGCCGGGCTGACCATGCTGACCAAGAACTCCTTCCTGGACCAGATCAGCCACCAGTACGTGGTCACCGCGCGGGCCAAGGGCCTCACCGAGCAGCGCGTGCTCTACGGCCACGTCTTCCGCAACGCCATGCTGGTGGTCATCGCCGGCTTCCCGCAATCCTTCATCGGCATCCTCTTCACCGGATCGGTGCTGATCGAGATCATCTTCTCGCTGGACGGCCTGGGGCGGCTCGGCTTCGAGGCGACCTTCGCGCGCGACTATCCCATCATGTTCGCGACGCTCTATTTCTTCTCGTTGCTCGGCCTCATCATGAACATCATCGGTGACATGATGTACACCGTGGTCGACCCCCGCATCGACTTCGAGAGCCGGGAGGTCTGACCATGACGAGCCTTCCGCACCAGGACCGCTTCCTCGGCATGACGATCACGCCGCTGACCCGGCGGCGGCTGCAGAATTTCGCCAAGAACCGGCGCGGCTTCTGGTCGCTTTGGATTTTCCTGGCGCTCTTTTTCTTCACTCTCTTCGCCGAGTTCGTCGCCAACGACCGGCCCTTCCTGGTCTACTTCGACGGCGACTTCTACACGCCGATCTTCGAGGCCTATCCGGAAACGCAGTTCGGCGGCACCTTCGAGACCGAGGCGGAGTACCGCGACCCCTTCGTCGCCGAGCTGATCAACGACAAGGGCTGGATGGTCTGGCCGCTGATCCGCTACAACGAGAAGAGCGTTGCCGCCGACCTGGCCACACCGCCGCCCAGCCCGCCGGACGCGGCCCACTGGCTGGGCACCGACGACCAGGCCCGCGACTTGGTCGCCCGCGTGATCTACGGCTTCCGCATCTCCGTGCTCTTCGGCTTCGTGCTGACCATCATCTCGGCGGTGATCGGCGTCTCCGCCGGCGCCGTGCAGGGCTACTTCGGCGGCTGGACGGACCTGCTGTTCCAGCGCTTCATCGAGATCTGGGCCTCCATGCCGACCCTCTTCCTGCTGATCATCCTGACCAGCATCATCGAGCCGAACTTCTGGTGGCTGCTGGCGCTGCTGCTGCTGTTCCAGTGGATGGCCTTTGTCTCCGGCGTGCGGGCTGAGTCCCTGCGCGCGCGCAACCTGGAATTCGTGCGTGCCGCCAAGGCACTGGGCGCGCCCACGCCGGTCATCCTGTTCCGCCACGTGCTGCCCAACGCCATGGTCGTCACCATGACCATCATGCCCTTCGCCCTGGCCGGATCGGTCACCCTGCTCACCTCGCTGGACTTCCTCGGCATCGGCCTGCCGCCCGGCTCCGCCTCGCTGGGCGAGGTCCTGGCCCAGGGCAAGGCCAACCTGCAGGCGCCCTGGCTGGGCTTCACCGGCTTCTTCGTCATCGGTGGCACCCTGACGCTGCTGGTCTTCATCGGCGAGGGCGTGCGCGACGCCTTCGACCCGCGCAAGCTGTTCAGCGGCCCCGCCCCGGCGGAGACGGCGGCCGAAGAAGAAACAGCCAAGCCGGCCCCCGCCGCGGGAGGAGACGACTGATGGAGCCGCTGCTGCAGATCCGCAATCTCTCGGTGCGCTTCCAGACGCCCGGCGGCGCCGCCGATGCGGTGAAGAAGGTCAGCTTCGACATCGCCAAGGGCGAGACCGTGGCCCTGGTCGGCGAAAGCGGCTCGGGCAAGTCGGTAACCGCCCTGTCGATCCTGCAGCTGCTGCCCTATCCCCTGGCCCGCCACCCGGAAGGCAGCTCCATCAAGTTCAACGGTCAGGAGCTGGTCGGCGCCGAGGGCAAGCTGCTGCGCGAGGTGCGCGGCGACCAGATCTCGATGATCTTCCAGGAGCCCATGACCTCGCTTAATCCACTGCACACGGTGGAAAAGCAGATCAACGAGACGCTGTTCCTGCACAAGGGCATGTCGAAGGACCAGGCAAGGACCCGCACCCTGGAACTGCTGAAGCTGGTCGGCATCCCCGATGCGGTGAAGCGCCTCTCCGCCTATCCCCACGAGCTTTCCGGCGGGCAACGCCAGCGCGTGATGATCGCCATGGCGCTGGCCAACGAGCCGGACCTGCTGATCGCCGACGAGCCGACCACCGCCCTGGACGTCACCATCCAGGCGCAGATCCTGAAGCTGCTGAAGGAGCTGCAGCAGAAACTCGGCATGGCCCTGCTGCTGATCACCCACGACCTGGGCATCGTACGCAAGATGGCCGACAAGGTCTGCGTCATGACCCAGGGCGAGATCGTCGAGCAGGGCAACGAGGAGCAGATCTTCGAGAACCCGCAGCACCCCTACACCCAGCGCCTGCTGGCGGCCGAGCCCAAGGGCCGCCCCCTCACCGCCGCGCCCGACGCGCCGGTGGTGATGCAGGGCGAGGACGTGAAGGTCTATTTCCCCATCAAGAAGGGCATCTTGAAGCGCACCGTCGACTACGTGCGCGCCGTCGACGGCATCTCCGTCACCGTGCGCCGGGGCCACACCGTCGGCGTAGTGGGCGAAAGCGGCTCCGGCAAGACCACCCTGGGCCTGGCGCTGCTGCGTCTCTTGTCCTCCCAGGGCGCGATCCGGTTCGACGGCAAGACCATCCAGGGGCTCGGCAGCAAGGAGCTGCGCCCACTGCGCCGCTCCATGCAGATCGTCTTCCAGGACCCCTTCGGATCGCTGAGCCCGCGCCTCTCGGTCGGCCAGATCGTCGCCGAGGGCCTGAAGATCCACGGCCTGGGCGGCAACGAGGAAGAACGCGAGGCGCTGATCGTCGAGGCCCTGAACGAAGTGGGCCTGGATCCCGAAAGCCGCCACCGCTACCCGCACGAATTCTCCGGCGGCCAGCGCCAGCGCATCGCCATCGCCCGCGCCATGGTGCTGAAGCCGCGCTTCGTGGTGCTGGACGAGCCGACCTCCGCCCTCGACATGTCGGTGCAGGCGCAGATCGTCGACCTGCTGCGCGAACTGCAGCAGCGTCACAACCTGGCCTACATGTTCATCAGCCACGACCTGAAGGTCGTCCGCGCCCTGGCCGACGAGGTTATCGTCATGCGCGACGGCAAGGTGGTGGAACAGGGCCGCGCCGAACAGATCTTCGACGCGCCCGCCGAAGCCTACACCCAGGCGCTGATGAAGGCGGCTTTCGAGCTGGAAGCCGTCGAAGGCGTCGTCTCCACCTGATTTTCCTACCCTTCAGCCGACAGGTTTACCTTGGCACTTCTCATCAAGACCGATATCGATCGCGGCGACGCCTGGGCCGAGGCCCTGGCCGCCAATTACCCCGAGCTGAAGGTCTACAGCTGGCCCTACGACGGCGACCCGGCGGCGATCGACTATGCCCTGGTGTGGCAGCCGCCGGAGGGCGAGCTGAAGCGCTACCCGAACCTCAAGGCCGTCTTCTCCGTCGGCGCCGGCGTCGACCACCTGGCCAGCGATCCCGACCTGCCCGAGGGCGTGCCGGTGGTGCGCATGGTCGAGCCCGGCCTCACCGCCGGCATGTCGGAATACGTCGTCTGGGCGGTGATGAATCACCACCGCTTCATGCTGGACTATGCCGCCCAGCGCCGCGAGAAGGTCTGGGAGGAGCTGCTGCAACTGCCCGCCGAGGCACGCCAGGTGGGCATGCTGGGGCTCGGCGTGCTGGGTCGCGATGCGCTGGAAAAGCTGAAGCCCTTCGGCTTCCGCCTGGCCGGCTGGAGCCGCAGCCCCAAGTCGATCAGCGGCGTCACCTGCTTCCACGGCATCGGCGGTTTCGACGAGTTCCTGGCCGGGACCGACATCCTGGTCTGCCTGCTGCCGCTGACGCCGGAGACCGAGGGCATCCTCAACGCCGAGGCCTTCGCCAAGCTGCCGGCCGGCGCGGCGGTCATCAACGTCGGGCGCGGCGGCCACCTGGTGGAGAAAGACCTGCTGGAGGCCCTGGACAGCGACCAGATCAGCGGCGCCACCCTGGACGTCTTCCAGCAGGAGCCGCTGCCCGAGGACCATCCCTTCTGGGAGCACCCCCGCGTCTTCATGACCCCGCACATCGCCAGCATGACGGTGCCGGAGACCGCGGTGCGCGCCGTGGTCGCCAACATCCAGCGTCTGGAAGCGGGCGAAGCCCTGCAGCACGTTGTCGATATGAAGCGCGGCTATTAGCCGCCGGGTCGATATGAAGCGCGGCTATTAGCCGCCGGGTCGATATGAAGCGCGGCTACTGAACGCGGCGGATCACGAGCCGCCCAGGCGGCGCGAAGCGTCGCTGGCCATGTCGGCGAACTCGCGCAGGAAGACCGAGCCCTTCACGCTGCGCTGAACCAGGACGGAGCGCTTGTCCTGCTCATCGGTCTTGCGCCGCACGAACTCCAGCTTCTCCAGCCGGTCGACGGCGCGGGTCACCGCCGGCTTCGACATGTTGAGGGTCTTGGCCAGGCCGCGCACCGTATGCGGCGGCGGCGCCAGGTAGACTTCCAGGAACAGCGCGAACTGGCGCGTGGTGAGATCGGGCAGCGCGCGGTTCAGCCCCGAGACCAGCACCGTATGCCAAAGCGTCAGCGCCTGGCTGGGCTGCAGCAGGGGCACGTTGGGGAACCCGGCGGCGGGACGGCCGGGCGGCGGTGGCGGGGCGGCCATGACGGCGGCTCGCTGTCATTGCAGGAACGAAACGAATTCTGCCGAAGCCGCGATGCGGGCGCAAGCCCGGCGCGGGGTCAGGGCTGTGACAATTGCGCCGTCTCAGCTTTTCTTGGCGGCGCTGCGCCGCGTCAGCTCGACGATGGCGGCGTAGACCGCGCGCAGGCCCATGGCTTCGCCGCCTTCCGGGCGGCCGGGGCGCGGCGCCACGTTCCAGGCCATGACGTCGAAGTGCGCCCAGCGGGTGCCGGGGCTGACGAAGTTCTCCAGGAACAAGGCCGCCGTGATGGCCCCGCCGTAGGGGCTGTTGGAGATGTTGTTGAGGTCGGCGACCTTGCTCTCCAGCCCTTGGCGGTAGCCCTTGTGCAGCGGCAGGCGCCACAGCGGATCGCCCTCCGCCACGCCGTGGCGCAGCATCGCGCCGGCCAGCTTGTCGTCGTTGCAGAACATGGCGGGCAGATCGGGGCCGAGGGCGACGCGGGCCGCGCCGGTCAAGGTCGCGAAGTCGATCAGCAGATCGGGCTTCTCGCTGTCGGCCTCCGCCAGGGCGTCGCAGAGCACCAGGCGCCCCTCGGCGTCGGTGTTGCCCACTTCCACCGTCAGGCCCTTGCGGGTCTGCAGCACATCGAGCGGGCGAAAGGCGTTGCCGGAGACGGCGTTCTCCACCGCCGGGACCAGCACCCTCAGCCGCAGGGGCAGCTTCTCGGCCATGATGAGCGCGGCCAGGCCCAGCACGTGGGCGGCGCCGCCCATGTCCTTCTTCATCAGCTTCATGGCCGCGGCGGGCTTGAGGTCCAGGCCGCCGGAATCGAAGCAGACGCCCTTGCCGACCAGTGTCACCTTGGGCCCGCGCGTGCCCCAGCGCAGGTCGATGAGGCGCGGCTCCTCGGCGGCCGCCCGGCCCACCGCATGAATCGCCGGGTAGTTGCGCTTCAATAGGGTGTCGCCGGCCAGGACCGTGCACTTGCCGCGGTGCTGCTTGGCCAGACTGCGCGCCGCCTCGGCGAGCTGCGCCGGGCCCATGTCGGCGGCCGGGGTGTTGATGAGATCGCGCACCAGGCCGATGGCCTCGGCGGTATGGCTCACCTGATCCTTGTCGGCGGACTTCGGCCAGACCAGGCGGGGATATTCGCGGGGGTTTTCCTTGTAGCGGGTGAAGCTGTAGCTGCCCAGCGCCCAGCCCAGCGCCGCCCGCGAGGCGAGGCCCGGGCGCAAGCCCTGGTCCAGCCGGTAGGTGCCTGGCGGCAAGGCCGTCGGCAGGCCGGCGAAGGACCACATCGCTTCCTCCCCGTCGATCACCAGCAGCACCTGCGCCAGCTTGCCCTTCTCGCCCGGCAACAGGCAGAAGGCGCCCGGCTGTGCGCGGAAGCCGCTCGCCGCGATCCAGCTGCGCTGCGGCGCCTCCTGGTTCTTCAGCCAGTCGTCATAGGCCTCCCGCGTGACCGCGGCGATCGGCGTGGCCCAAGCGGCGTTGGCTTCGTCATCGGCGACAAGATAGGCGGTACTGGCCAAGGGTCGGCTCCTGGAATGAGTTCGTTCATGGGGTCAGGCGCCACGGCAGGCTTGCGCGGCGCGCGCATATTTGCGCTAAATCGCCGCCCTGTCGACTCGCTGGATGCGGGCGACAAGGCCCGCAGACGAACGAAAGCACGGACGATGACCAGCTATACCTTGATCCTTGGCAACAAGACCTATTCTTCCTGGTCGCTGCGCGGCTGGCTGCTCGCCCGGCAGGCGGGCCTGGACTTCACGGAGGTGGTGATCCCGCTGCGCCGGCCCGAGACCCGCGCCGAAATCCTGAAGCACAGCCCGGCCGGCAAGGTCCCGGCCCTGGTAGAGGACGGCCAGCCGATCTGGGATTCCCTGGCCATCGCCGAGACCCTGGCGGAGCGCTTCCCGGGGAAGGGCCTCTGGCCCGGCGACGCCCGGGCCCGGCAGGTGGCGCGCTGCGTCACGGCGGAGATGCATTCCGGCTTTGCGCCCCTGCGCCAGGCCCTGTCCATGGACCTCAGCAAGCACTATCCCGGCCATGCGGTCGGCGCCGAGGTGCAGGCCGACATCGAGCGGATCTGCGATATCTGGCGGGACTGCCGCGCAAGCTTCGGCGGTGGCGGTGACTTCCTGTTCGGAGATTTCGGCATCGCCGATGCCTTCTACGCGCCGGTGGTGACGCGCTTTCGCACCTATGACGTGAAGCTGGACGGCGTCTGCGAGGCCTACTGCGCGGCGGTGACCGCCCACCCCTGGATGCAGGAATGGGCCGCCGCGGCGGCCGCGGAGCCCCGGGCCCCCGAGTTCGACTGAGGCTTAACCTTCCTCAACGTCCGAGGGAGCGGCCAGCTCCGCAATCGCGCCGAGTTCACGGAGCCGGGCCAGAAATTCTTCTGTCTTCCTGGCGTCGACCTCTACATCGACTTCCTCCCCCTCCAGGAGGCGATCGGTGATCGCCTTGGACTGGGCAAGTCCCAAGCCTGCGTACTCGCGAATCAGCGTGGTGTGGCTGATCTTCCGGAGGTCACGCTTCCAGCCGACAATCCTGACAACCGCCATGAGAGATCGGCCTGCCCGCCTAGGGCAGCTGGCCGACTTCGCGGTAGTACTGCGCGGCCCCGGGATGCAGCGGAATGCCGAGGCCGTCGAGCGCCTTTTCCAGCACGATCTGGCGCCCCTTGGGATGGCCCTTGTCCAGCAGCTGGCGGGTGCTGGGGTGCCAGAGGGCGCGGGTGATCTCGTAGACCTCGTCCTCGGGTACCTGGTCGGAAACCACCCACTGGGCGCCGACCGAGAGGGTCTCGGTGGCGGGAATGCCGGGATAGACGCCGACTGGAACGGTCTGTTGGGCGAAGAACGGCCGGGCCGCCAGCAGCTTGTCGGCCTCCGGCCCGGTGAGGGGGACCAGGTCGATCAGCGCTTCTTCGGCCAGTTCCAGCACCGCGGCGGCCGGCGTGCCGGCAACGAAGAAGAAGCCGTCGATTTCGGCCTCGCGCAAGGCATCGGCGGCGGCGCCGGAGGCCAGGGGAACGTCCTCGAGGTCATCGAGTGTGAGGCCGTAGGCGTGCAGCACCAGAAGGGCATCGACCCGCGTGCCGGAGCCTTTGCGGTCGAGGGAGATCTTCTTGCCCTTGAGATCGGCGACGGACTTGATGCCCGCGTCGACGCGGACCACCAGATGGATGGTCTCGGGATAGAGATTGGCGATGGCGCGCAGCGAGGTCAGCGCCCCGCCCTCGTGGAACAGCTCCTCGCCGTAGTAGGCCCAATAGGCCACGTCGGACTGGCTGAAGCCGGACTCGATACTGCCATCGGCAATCTGGCGCACATTGTCGACGGAGCCGCGGGTCGACTGGGCCACGGCCACCAGGCCCGGGACCCCGCAGCTGCCGCCGCGCTCGCAGTCGCGGCTGCCCGGCGGGCTGGAGATGGCGCTGGCGATCAGCCCGCCGACCGGGAAGTAGGTGCCGGCGGTGGAGCCGGTGCCGATGCGGAAGAAGCGGATGTCCTGCGCGGCGACCTGGCCGACCGTCACGGCGCCGGTCAGGGCCAGGAAGGGCAGCAGCGCCAGCAGGGCGCGCAGTCCGCAGCGCTTCAGCGGAGCTTTCACGGACGGGTTCGGTGCAGACGGCATGACGCTTCTCCCCTGGTCACTCCCCTGGAACACAGGTCGTCCCGCCATGAGGTCCGGGGCCGTCGGCTAGGCATGGGGCTCAAGATCTCGGAAGCGGGGAACCGCTCGATATTCCAGGTATATCAAGCCTGAACGCCGGATCATAGAGGGGCTAGTGATCAGGCGGAAGCGCGGCGCGCCTTCAGGTGCTTGTAGACCACCGGCAGCAGGGAGAGCATCGACAGCCCGATGAGGCCGGCGATGATCTGCGGCGTAAGGATGGTCTGCAGGGACAGGGTTCCGCCCTGGTCGAAGACCGAGCCCAGCCCGGCCCCGGCCAGGATGAAGACCAGGGTGCCGGGAATGATGCCGATGAAGGTGCCGGCCACGTAGGTGCGCAGGGAGACGCCGAGGAAGGCCGGCACCACGTTCACGATGAAGAAGGGGAACAGCGGGATGAGCCGCAGGACCAGCATGTAGCTGAAGGCATTCTCGCGGAAGCCCGCCTCCATGCGCTGCATGAAGGGGCCGGCCTTGGCGCGGAAGTGATCCCCGAGTGCCGTGCGCGCGACCAGGAAGATGCCGGCTGCCCCCAGGGTCGCCCCGACGACGACGTAGAGCGTGCCGAAGGTAACGCCGAAAAGGAAGCCGCCGGCAATGGTCAGCACGGCGCCGACCGGCAGGAACAGCAGGGTGGTCACGGCATAGAGGGCAACGAAGGCGAGCGCCGCCATGGCGCCCATTTCCGCGACGAAGCCGTTCAAGGCGCTGCGGTGCTCGCGCAGGGCATCGATGCTGACCTGCTCGTGCAGGCCAAGCTGGAAGGCAAGGGCGATCGCAGCCGCCAGCACCACAAGCGGCAGCAGGCGCCGTGCCGTCGACTTGCCGCGGCCGCCGCCCGGAACCTCAATGCGCTGATCCAGATCGCTCATGCCTTGCCTTTCACTTGCCTTCTCAACCGAAGCGCAGCAGGAAGCGCACGATCTTCTTCGTGCGTTCGCCGAACAGGCTCGGGGTGTAGTAGCTGCCGGCCACGCGCTTGTTCACCTCGCCCAGGGTGGGGTAGGGCGCGATAACGTTCGCCAGGGCGCCGATCTTCAGGCCCTTGTCGATGGCCAGCACCCAGGGTTGCAGCAACTCGCCGGCGTGCAGGCCGACGATGGAGGCGCCGAGAATGCGCCCGCGCGCGCCGACCACCACCTTCACCAGGCCCTCCGCGGCGCGCTCGGTGCGGGCGCGGTCGTTCTCGGCGAAAGACGTGGTCAGCACCCGCACCTTGTCGCCGTGCTTCTCGCGCGCCTCGGCCTCGGTGAGGCCGACGTGGGCGATTTCCGGGTCGGTGAAGGTGACCCGGGGCAGGGCCTTGTAGTCGACCTTGGCGGGCAGGCGGAACAGCGCGTTGCGGATGACGATGCCGGCGTGATAGCCGGCCAGGTGGGTGAACTGGTAGGCGCCCAGGCCCTCGACCAGGGCGACGTCGCCGACCGCGAAGATGTGCCTGTTGCTGCTGCGCAGCCGCCGGTCCACCTCGATACCGCGGGCCGTATAGGCGACGCCCGCCGCCTCCAGGCCCAGGCCGTCGACGTTGGCCCTGCGCCCGGCGGCGACCAGCAGGTGGGAGCCGGTGAGCCGGGTCTGCGCGCCGTCTTTTTCCAGGCTGACCGCGATGCCGTTGCCCTCCGCCGCCACCTCTTTCACGGCGATGCCCTCGTGGATCTCGACGCCGTCTTCCTCCAGGCGGCGGCGGGCGACGGCGGTGATCTCCGGGTCGTCCTTGGCCAGGATCCGGTCCATTTCCAGCAGCGAGACGCGCGCGCCGAGGCGGCGCTGCGCCTGGGCCAGCTCGGTCCCGATCGGTCCGCCGCCGATGACGATGAGGTGTTCCGGCCGCTCGGCCAGCTCGAAGACGGTCTCGTTGGTCAGGTAGGCCACGCTCTCCAGGCCGGGGATCGGCGGCACTGCGGCGCTGGAGCCGGTGGCGATGACGAAGCGCTTGGCCTTCACCCGGGTCTCGCCCGCTTCCAGCTCGCGCGCGCCGGTGAAGCGCGCCGCCGCCTGAAGGACGGTGACGCCCAGGCCCTCGAAACGCTCGACCGAGTCATGCGGCGCGATGGCGGCGATGACGCTGCGCAGGTGGTCGCGGACCGCCGGGAAGTCCACGGCCGGCTCGTGCCCGTTGACGCCGAAGCGGTCGGCATGGCGCACCTTGTCGGCGGCCGCGGCCGCGGCGATCAGCGCCTTGGAGGGCACGCAGCCGTAGTTCAGGCAGTCGCCGCCCATCTTGCCCTTTTCGACAAGCACCACCCGCGCGCCCATCTGGGACGCGCCGGCGGCCACCGACAGGCCGCCGGAACCGGCGCCGACGACACAGATATCGGCCTCGATGGTCTTGGGCATGCTCGCTTTCCTTTGCGCTGCTGCCGCGCCGGAACTCCGGCGCTGGTGTCGCGCTCCAAGCACAGATAGGCATACTCGGCAGCGCGGCAAAAGGCCTCTCACAGCGTTGTGAGACAGCGTGAAAGGCCGGCGTTAAGGTAGCGTTAAGCATAGCCGCGCGGCCGGCGGGGCGCGAGGCGCCGAAAGGCGGCCAAGTGACTGAAAAACAGTCTCCCGCTTATGGTTTTGCAGCCGTACGGCGGCGATGACACAATCGGAGTCCCGAATCCGCGCGACCAGGGAGCCGAACCGCACCTTGACCCCAGAGACCATGATCCCCGACACCTTGATCCCTGGCGGCATGACGGGCGATCAGGCCGTTCTCTTCGCGATTCTCCTGGCGCTCTTCGCTCTGCTGGTCTGGGGCCGCTGGCGCTACGACGTGGTCGCCTTCGCCAGCCTGATGGCCTGCGTGGCCCTGGGCCTGGTGCCGACCGGGGAGGCCTTCAACGGCTTCGCGCATCCGGCCACCATCACCGTCGCCGCCGTCCTGGTGCTGAGCCGCGTGCTCTCGGGCACCGGCGCCATCGACCGCCTGACCCAGATCGTGCGCCCGGCGACGGGCAACACCACCACCCACGTCGGCGCCCTGGCCGGGCTGGCGGCGGCCATGTCGGCGGTGATGAACAACGTCGGCGCGCTGGGCATCCTCATGCCCATGGCCATCGAGTCGGCGCGCAAGGCGGTGCGCTCACCCAGTCTGGTGCTCATGCCGCTGTCCTTCGGCTCCATGCTGGGCGGTCTCATCACCCTGATCGGCACGCCGCCCAACATCATCGTCGCCAGCTACCGCGGCGAGCTGACCGGCGAGCCCTTCCACATGTTCGACTACACCCCCGTCGGCCTGGCCATTGCCCTGACCGGGGTGGTCTTCGTCGCCCTGGTCGGCTGGCGCCTGGTGCCGCAGCGCGCCAGCGCCCGCGCCAAGGGCGAACTCTTCGACATCGAGAACTACGTCACCGAGGTGACGGTGCCGGAGGACAACCCCAACATCGGCAAGACGCTGCGCGAGATCGACGAGATGACCGAGGACATCGACGCGATCATCATGGACCAGATCCGCGGCGACCGCGCCTATCCGCCCGCCACGCGCAAGCAGCTGCGCGCCGGCGACATCCTGAAGATCGAGGCGGCGCCGGACGAGATCGACAAGTTCGTCAGCAAGCTGGGGCTGGAGATCGGCAGCGAGGACTCGGGCGTGGAGCCACGGGAAAAATCGAGCGACGCCAGCCTGATGGAAGCGGTGGTGACACCGGGCTCGCGCCTCGACGGCCGCCTGGTCAGCTCGCTGAAGCTCTTCGCCCGCCGCGGCATCACCCTGCTGGGCGTCTCACGCCAGGGCCAGCCTTTCCACGGGCGCCTGCGCTCCTTCCGCATCCGCCCCGGCGACGTGCTGCTGCTGCACGGCGAGGGCGAACAGCTGGCCGACCTGGTGCCGGCCTTCGGCTGCCTGCCCCTGGCCGAGCGCGAGCTGCACTTCGGCAAGCGCGGCAAGGGCCCGGCGGTGATCGCCATCTTCGCCGCCGCCATCGCCGCGGCCAGCTTCGGCCTGGTGCCGATCCACATCGCCTTCGGCATGGCCATCGTGCTGCTGGTGGCCACGGACCTGATGAACGTGCGCGAGCTCTACGACGGCATCGACTGGTCGGTCATCGTGCTGCTGGGGGCGCTGATCCCGGTAGGCGGCGCCCTGCAGGCGACCGGGGCGACGTCGCTCATCGCCGACGGGGTGCTGAGCCTCACCGCCGGCCTGCCCGCCGCGGCGGTGCTGGTCATCGTCATGGTGGTGACCATGACCCTGTCGGATATCCTGAACAACGCGGCCACCGCCGTGGTCATGGCGCCCATCGCCGCCACCATCGCCCAGCGCCTGGGGGTCGACCCCGACCCCTTCCTCATGGCCATCGCGGTGGCGGCCTCCTGCGCCTTCCTGACGCCCATCGGGCACCAGAACAACGCCCTGATCCTGGGCCCCGGCGGCTACCGCTTCGGCGACTACTGGCGCATGGGCCTGCCGCTGGAGATCCTGGTCATCGCCGTGGCGGTGCCGGTGATCCTGGTGATCTGGCCGCTGTAGAGCCGGGCTGTCTGGCTCCGGCGTTCAGGCGGTCTGGCGGTCTTCTTCCAGCCTGTAGAGCTCTTCGACGCCGACGCGCTCGGCGGGGAAGCGCACGGTGATCGATGTGCCCTTGCCCACTTCGCTCTCGATGGTCATGGAACCGCCGTGCATCTCGGCCAGGGAGCGGGTGATCGGCAGGCCCAGGCCGGTGCCGTCGTGGCTGCGCGTGTGGGCGCTTTCGACCTGGCCGAAGGGCTGCATCACGATCTCGATGTCGTCGGCCGACATGCCGATGCCGGTGTCGCGCACGATGAGGGCCAACTGGCCGCCCGGCTCCTGCCGCGCCTCGACGATCACGCCGCCGCCGCTGGGCGTGAACTTGATGGCGTTGGACAGCAGGTTGAGCAGGATCTGGCGCACCGAGCGCTTGTCGGCGTAGAGCGAGGGCAGATCCTCGGGCAGCAGGCTGCGCAGCGCCAGGCCGGCATTGGCGGCGGCTTCCTTGACGATGGTCTGGCAGGACTGCGCCACCGAGGCGAGATCGAAATGCTCCTCGTGCAGCTCCATGCGCCCGGCCTCGATCTTCGAGAGGTCGAGGATATCGCTGATGATGGACAGCAGGTGGCTGGCGCTGCGGCGGATGTCCTCGGCGTATTCGCTGTACTGCGGATTGCCGAGCGGGCCGAAGAGGCCCTGCTCCATGATCTCCGAAAAGCCGATGATCGCGTTCAAGGGGGTGCGCAGCTCGTGGCTCATGTTGGCCAGGAAGGCCGACTTGGCGTGGTTGGCCCGCTCTGCCTCGTCGCGGGCGACGCGCAGCTGCTGCTCCTTCTCCTTGATCTCACTGATGTTCATGTGGATGCCGCCGACGCCGATGGCGTTCCCCGTGGAGTCCAGCACCGGGAAGCGGGTGATCATGGCGAAGACCTTGCCCCCGTCGTGGCGCGACACCTCCATCTCCGCTTCCATGGGGATGCCGGTGCGCAGCACCGTTCTGTCCTGGGCGTTGATCACCTCGGCCTCGGCAGCCGGGAAGTGGTCGTGGGCGGACTGGCCGACGATCTCGTTGCTCTGCAGGCCGTAGAGTTCACTGAACTGCTGGTTGGCCAGCAGGTAGGCGCCGTTCTGGTCCTTCAGCACCAGGCCGGCGGGCAGGTGGTCGATGACGGCGCGCAGGCGATCGCGAATCTCGCGCTCGGCCCGCTCCATGGTCTTGGTCTCGCTGACGTCGGTGGCGGTCAGGAAGATGCCGCCGTTACCGGTACGCTCCTCGCGCAGGCGGAACCAGCGGCCGTCGGCGCGCTCCATCTCGAACTCTTCGATCGGGTTGCGGTGGCGGACGATGCGCTCTTCGATCCACTCCTGCTCGCGCCCGAAGGCGGCGGGGACCATGCCGTGCTTCACCTGCAGGCGCGCCAGCTCCTCGAAGGTCATGCCGGGGCCGATCGAATTGGCAGCAGGGCCGAAGATCTCGACGTAGCTGTCATTGAACAGCAGCAGCCGGTCCTCGCTGTCGAACAGCGCCACCGCCGAGGTGAAGTGCTCGATCGCCTGCAGCAGCAGATCCTGCGCCTCGAAGGCCATGCGGCGGGCACGGTATTCCTCGGTCAGGTTGCGGCCGGTGCCGCGGTAGCCGAGGAAAGCACCCTCATCGTCGAACAGCGGCACACCGCTGATCGACCAGTATTGGCGGTCGCCCGTGTCGTTGATGTAGACGTAGCGGAAGTCGCGAAAGGGACGATGCGCCTGGAGGTCCTCGAGGTGCGCTTCCCACTTGTCGGCGTCGGTGTCGCCGGCGCCGATCTCCTGGCGCGTCTTGCCGAGGGTGCTGGTGGGGTCGACACCGGTGACCTCGCGCAGACGCTCCGACATGAAGGAGAAGCGCAGGTCGGCGTCCATCTCCCAGAACCAGTCGGAGGCGGCGGCGGCGAAGTCACGCAGACGCGTTTCGCTCTCACGCAGTGCGGCATCGGCCTTGGAGCGCTCGACTTCGAGCTGCTCAACCTCTTCCACGCGCCGCCGGAGCTTCTCGAGCTCCTCGGCCAACTGCGCTTTTGTCGGCAAGGGCCGAAAATCCCCTAAGCTTCTGGTGGCACATATAAATTCCAACATATAAGCGTTAAAAGACGTTGAAGATTCACCGCTCCTGGTGTGTGAAGCAGGCGCGAATACACGACATAGACGTGCTACCTGCGCGCGCCGAGCGCAGGACCCTTCGGTCATAAAACTGCCGCGTGAGCGACATCGCCCGGCAACGCCGACAGGCTATCGACTGCGCGAGGCCCCCGCCCGGATCCGACTCGGGGACAGCGCCCGCGACGGCGGGCCTGGACCAAACGCAGAAAGGACCGCAGTCACAACGCCGGGGAGCCAATCGACAACCGCCATCCGCGCGGCCTACAAACGTCAAGACACGCAAGGAGCAGATCATGTCGCAGCTGCCTAACGCCCGTTCCACCTTCCGCCTCACCCGGCGCAGCCTGCTGCAGACCGGGGCGGCCGGCGCGGGCCTCGCCGGAGCGGGCCTGCTGGGCCTCTCGGCCCCCGCCATCGCCCAGTCGAACCGCCCGGTCTTCACCCACGGCGTACAGAGCGGCGACGTCACCACCAACAGCGGCATGATCTGGGCGCGGGCCGACCGGCCGTCGCGCCTGCTGGTCGAGGTCGCGACCAGCGACAGCTTCAAGGACGCGCGGCGCCTGCGCGGCCCGGCGGCGATCGAGACGAGCGACTTCACCGCCAAGATGGACCTCACCGACCTGCCCGCCGGCCAGGATATCTTCTACCGCCTGCAGTGGCAGGACCTTGCCGACGTGAATGTGATGAGCGAGCCGACGCTCGGCCGCTTCCGCACCGCGCCCGCCGACAAGCGCGACATCAACTTCGTGTGGACCGGCGACACCTGCGGCCAGGGCTGGGGCATCAATCTGGATTGGGGCGGCCTGCGCTGCTACCAGACCATGTTGGACAACCGCCCGGACTTCTTCATCCACTCCGGCGACAACATCTACGCCGACGGCCCGATCCAGTCGGAGGTCACCCTGCCCGACGGCAGCATCTGGAAGAACCTGACCACGGAAGAGAAGTCGAAGGTCGCCGAGACGCTGGCCGAGTTCCGCGGCTGCTACAAGTACAACCTGATGGACGAGAATGTGAGGCGCATGAACGCCGAGGTGCCGGTGTTCTCCCAGTGGGACGACCACGAGGTGCTGAACAACTGGTACCCCGGCGAGATGCTGATCTCCGACGACCGTTACAAGGTGAAGAGCGCCTCGCTGCTGGCCAGCCGCGCCCAGCGTGCCTTCCTGGAGTACATGCCGATCCGCCCGACCCTGGGCGATCCGGAGCGCATCTACCGCAAGGTCTCCTACGGCCCTCTGCTGGACGTCTTCTTCGTCGACATGCGCAGCTACCGCGGCGCCAACAGCGCCAACCGCCAGGCCGAGCGCAGCGCGGCGACCGACTTCCTGGGCCCCGATCAGCTCATGTGGCTCAAACGCGAACTGCTGGCCTCCAAGGCGACTTGGAAGGTGATCGCCGCCGACATGCCCATCGGCATCCAGGTGAAGGACAAGGTCGACGGCCAGCCGGCCTTCGAGAACAGCTCCAACGGCGACGGGCCGGTGCTGGGCCGCGAGCACGACATCGCCGACCTGCTGCGCTTCGCGAAGAACAACAGGATCGAGCAGATCGTCTGGCTGACCGCCGACGTGCACTACACGGCGGCGCACTACTACGATCCCAACAAGGCGCAGTTCCAGGACTTCAACCCCTTCTGGGAGTTCGTCTCCGGCCCGGTGCACGCCGGCTCCTTCGGCCCCGGCGAGATGGACAACACCTTTGGTCCGCAGGTGATCTACACCAAGAACCCGGGCGGCAAGCCGAACCTGGCGCCCAGCGAGGGCCTGCAGTTCTTCGGCCAGGTGCGCATCGACGGCGAGACCGAGGCGATGACCGTCACCCTGAAAGACCTCAACAACGAAGAGCTCTACTCGGTGACCCTGAAGGCGGCAACGGCCGCCTGACGGCCTGAAAGGCGAAAGGGCGCCGCGGACGCGGCGCCCTTTTCCTTTCCTTTCCGCCCGAGCGAGCAAGCGACGCAGATCACTCCGTGCGGCTGCGACGCCCGGTGATGATCTTGTCCAGCAGCCGCACCACTTCGGCGGAAGCCTCGTCCATCTCCGAATAGAGTTTCCAGGCTTCCTCGGCACGGCCGGTCTGATAGGCCTCAGCCGCCTTCTTGCCCAGGGAATGAACCCGCTCGTGGGGTGCCACCAGTGACTTGAACGACTGATTGCCGTGGAACCAGGCGTCATCGACCTTGTCATACCACTTGCCCAGGCGGCAGGAGTGATGGTCGGCCAGCTCGTCGGCCTTCAGTGAATTCAGGCCGACCAGCATCTCCGCCAGGCGCTTCTTCCAGATGTAGTGATCCGACTTGGCGCGATAGAGCACCGTGTCCCCAATCGACTTCTTGTCCAGTTCGGCGAAGCAGTCTTCGACGGTGGTCTCGGATTGGCGCACCGCCTCGATCGCCTGGTCGGCGTAGCGCTTGTTGCGGTCGGACAGCTCGGCGATGACCGAGACGCTGCTGCTGATTTCCTGAACCGCGGTCGACTGCTCGCTGAGCATGCTCGAAATCTCGCGTATGTGCCCGTTCACGGTGCGCACCTGGTCGCCGATCGTGCCCATGCGCTCGCGGGCTTCATCAATGGCTTTCGTGCCGCTGTCTGCGGCTTCGCGGCTGGCCGAAGCCGCATCGGTCAAGGCCGCCACTTCCTGTTCCAAAAGCAGGATGCGCTGGCGAATGTCGTCGGTCGCATCAGCGGTCTGTTTGGCCAGCGCCTTGACTTCGTTCGATACGACGGCGAACCCCTTGCCGTGCTCGCCGGCGCGCGCGGCTTCGATGGTCGCATTGAGCGCCAGAAGATTGGTTTGCTTGGAAAGCGTGTCGATGGTGGCCAGAATGCCAGAGATCTGCTCCGAGGCGGACACCAGACGTTCGGCGCAATTGTCGATCGAGGCGACGCTGCCGGTGATCTCCCGCATCTGAGAGACAGCGTTGTCGAGCTGGTGCACGCCGTCGCTTGCCGCTTCCAGGGAATGGTCGGCCTCCTTCGCGGCGACGCGGCCGGAGTCGGAAATCTGCTGGATGGAGGAGTTCATCTGCTCCACCGCCGAAGCCATGCCCTGCGTCCGCTCGTCGGCGCGGCGCATGCTGTCGGTCACGTGAGAGATCGAGGCCATGGCCTGGCTGGCGCCCATCGAGAAGGAAACGGTCGCCTCGAGGGAATGGCGGGCATCTTCCCGCAGGCGATCGCGCAGCTCGATCAAGGCCAAGGTCAGCCCATCCTCGCCGCCGAGGGCAATATCGTAGTTGCCCGCCGTCAGCGCCCTCACTGCTTCGGCCAGAGCGGCCCCCGCATCGCCGGAAGCCTCGGTGCCGGCTGGAGGGGCAATGCTGGACTCATCGCCAGTGGCAACCCCGGAAACAGCCTGCATCATCTCGGCTCCATAGCGGTTCTTCCCTCCGTACCGCGGCCGGCGCAGTGGTTCCCTTCTCTGCGGGAGGCTCCACTCTAATCACTTTCACATTAAGTGTTCGTTTAATTGCGGCTCGCACAGCTGTCCGGCCGACGCCGGCACAGCGCAGCAAGATGCGACGGACAAAGTCAGCCAGGCGTTCTGCACAAAGGTGAAGGCGATTGCACTCGCTTTGATCAAAACGCTCAGAAGTAGAGCCGGCGGCCCGCTGCCGCTCAACGCAGCCGGGCGCCGGTACGCGCCCTCCTTGGGAGCGGCGCCCGGCGGGTTCCGGCCGGCTTAGTTTGCGGGACCGCTAGCCGCGCCGCGTCAGGCGGCCCATCATCAGGGCGTCGACGTAGGCGCCGCGGCGGAAGCCATAGTCCGGCATCACGCCTTCGCGCCGGAAGCCGAGATCCTCGTAAAGCCGGATCGCGTTTTCGTTGACGGTCCAGACGATGAGGCTGAGGCGGGTGATCTGCAGCCAGTTGTCGGCCAGATCGATCATGGCCTCCATGAGGCGGCGGCCGACGCCCTTGCCCTGCCAGTCCTGGTGCACGGTGATCATGTTCACCTCGCCCGCGTGGTGGTGGCGGGGGTTGTCGGGATAGGTGATGAGCTCGGCGAAGCCGACCACCTCCTTCTTACCATCCCGGCCCTCGGCCTCGGCCACCAGCTTGATGACGCCCGGCTGCGCGGAGAGGCGCTCACGCATGTAGTCCGGCGAGGCGTAGGGCAGGCGCTGGGTGCCGTCCAGCACGTGGTCCTGCGAAAAGATGACATGAACCGCCGCCGCATCTTCCGGCGCGGCGTGCCTGATGGTGATCTCCATTGGAGGGCCCCTCCCTGCGACCCGGATGCCGGCAAGCGCAATCCGGGAGGCTCGTTCTGCTGCGCGGCGACGCGGGGGTTTTTTGCGGGACGGAGAGGCTGGCGTCAACGCCAAGGGCCGCCCGAAAGTGGCAATCCTCACAAAGGCGCCGATGTGGCCGGCGCGGCGAGAGCGATTCAGAAGAGACGGTCGGCAAGATGATCGTCTTCCCAGGCGCGCAGGAAATCCACCTGGCGGGAAAGCCAAAGCGCGGAAATGGTGTCCAGGCCCCATTCCGCCGCCCGGCCCGCGTATTCGCCCAGCAGCCAGATGTGACGGATCGGCACGAAGAGCAGGGTGGCGTCGAGATCCTGAGGCGGTAAGGAAAGGACGCTGCGGTAGCCCTGAAGAAAGGGCGGCCAGAGGTGCATCGTGCCAGGCACCAGCGCCTTGTTCCACAGATAGACGGCCAGGTCATACGCCAGCCAGCCAGGACCGCCGTCGTCGAAATCGAAGAAGGCCGCTGTCCGGCCAAGGGCACCGTTTTCCGAAATCCTGGCGTTGTGGCCGTGGCAATCGCCGTGGCAGTTGCCCCAGGTGAGATCGCCACGAATGCCATCCAACTGCTCTGCGAGCCGCGCGGCGAGGTCCGAAATGAACTCTGTATCAGCCAGCTCCAGATTCGGCTGCGCGAGCAGGGCGGCCAACGGCCGCTCGATCAGGTGTTGCATATCCAGCCGGAGGCGGCTTGGGGGGCCGTCATAACTTTCCCCGGCGCGATGGACCTGCCCCAGCGTCCTGCCCTGCGCAAAGGAGTCCGGCGTCTCGCCACGCCGCGCCGCACGCCCCGGCAGATAGCGGAACAGGACGGTCGGCCGCTCTCCCTCGGCCAGGCGGACGCGGCACCAGGGTTCGCCACCGCGGGTCGCCACGGCCGTTGCGACCGGCACGCCACGGCAGTCGAGATGGGCGAGAAAGGCCGTTTCATAGTCCAGGTTCGCGTCCGGGCGGCTGCGCCGATTTCCAATCCGCAACATGAAGCGATCACCGCCGGCGGTACGGAGGTCGTAGACATCGTTGAAGCCGCGGTTGGCCAGGGCACAGGCCGTTACCTCGCCGACGTCATAGAGCCTGCTCACCAGACGGGCGACATCCTCCAGCCTTGGCATGGAGTAAAGCGGATGCAGATCCATCACGGTTGCCGTGCAACGGGGAGAATACGAGCCCTCGGCGTCATTGGCCCTGGACGTAGCTCTCCACCTCGGCAATGTACTTCGCCTTGGTGGCGTCATCGAGGAAGGAAGCCTCGAAGGAGTTGCGGGCGATCAGAGCCAGCTCTTCCTTGGTGAGCGCCAGGGCCTGGCGGACGGCGGCGTAGTTGTCGTTCATGTAGCCGCCGAAGTAGGCCGGGTCGTCGGAGTTCACGGTGACGAAGAGGCCGCGGTCCAGCATCATCTTCAGGGGGTGGGCGGTCATGTCCTCCACCACGCGGAGGCGCAGGTTGGAGAGCGGGCAGACCGTCAGCGGCATCCTGCGCCGGGCCAGTTCCAGCACCAGCTCCGGGTCCTCCAGCGCGCGGTTGCCGTGGTCGATGCGGGAGACCTGGAGGTCGTTCAGCGCCGACCAGACATAGTCGGGCGGGCCTTCCTCGCCGGCATGGGCGACGGTCCGGAAACCCTCCGCCCGCGCCCGGTCGAAGACGTCCTTGAACTTGGCCGGCGGGTGGCCGCTCTCCGAGGAATCGAGGCCGACGCCGACGATGCGGTCCTTGTAGGGCAGCGCCTGCTCCAGGGTCGCCATGGCCGCCTCGGCGGAAAGGTGGCGCAGGAAGCAGAGGATGATCTTCCAGGTGATGCCCAGTTCCTTCCCGCCGTCTTTCAGCGCCCGCTCGATGCCGTTGAAGACCGTCTCGAAGGCGAGGCCGCGATCGGTGTGGCCCTGGGGGTCGAAGAAGATTTCCACGTGGCGCACGTTGTCCCGGGCAACGCGGCGCAGGTAGGCCAGGGTCAGGTCGTAGAAGTCCTGCTCGGTCTGCAGCACCGACATACCCCGGTAATAGAGGTCCAGGAAGTCCTGCAGCCGGGTGAAGCTGTAGGCGGCGCGGATCTCCTCGACACCGGCGTAAGGCAGCTCGACGCCGTTGCGCCGGGCCAGGGCGAACATCATCTCAGGCTCCAATGAGCCCTCGATATGCAGGTGCAGCTCGGCTTTCGGCAGGCCGGCGATGAAATCGTTCACGCTGTCACTCACTGTTGCTTGGATCCTCTTTCCTGTGACGCAAAACCCCCGCCGGAGCGCATGCTAGCCGTCATGGCGCGCCGGGGCACCCCCTTTGCCCACTATTTTGCGCCCTAAACTTGTGCGGCAGCCTGGCGCCGTTGCGGTAACATATCTGTGCTATCGGGCAGCAGAGAAAGGGAGAGGCCATGCCATTCATCCTGAACGACCGCCTGGAGCTGCACATGGGGCCGGCCAGCCTGGGCGCCCCCGACGACCTGGAGCAGGTCATCGTCGGCTTCATCGACGCCGCCGAGAAGACCCTGGACGTCGCGGTGCAGGAGATCGAGTCCCTCTCCATCGCCACGGCCCTGATCCACGCCAAGCAGCGCGGCGTGAGGGTCCGGCTGGTGCTGGAGCAGGACTACCTGCGCGCGGACAACCCGCCCGCCGACCCCTTCGCCGTGGGCGGCGAGGACGAGGAGAACCGCAACCTCTTCGCCGCCATGCTGCGCGCCAACATCGACGCGCGCACCGACTACAACCCCGACATCTTCCATCAGAAGTTCATCATCCGCGACAGCGGCCGGCCGAGCCGCGCGCTGCTGACCGGGTCCACCAACTTCACGCCAACGGGCGTGGGCAGCCATGCGAGCAAAAAGAACCTCAATCACATCGTCATCGTGCACGACCAGTGGGTCTGCAACGAGTACGACCAGGAGTTCGCGGAGATCTGGCAAGGCACCTTCGGCAAGGTGCGCAACCGCCACGACCCCTCGCCGCGCAACAACCGCGTCGCCGGCATCACCGTGCGCGCCCTCTTCGCCCCGGACCACGCGCCGGAGATGGAGATCATGAAGCAGATCCTGAAGGCGAAAGATCGGGTCGACTTTGCGATCTTCACCTTCGCCCAGTCTTCCGGCATCGACGACGCGCTGGTGGCCATGGCCAAGGGCGGCGTGCGCATCCGCGGCATCTTCGACTCCGGCCAGGGCAACCGCGACTGGGCGGCGACCCGCATGGTGGCCGACGGCGGCGGCGAAGCCTTCCTCGCCTCGCGCAAGCACGGCCTGGGCAAGCTGCACCACAAGCTGATGGTCATCGACGGCGCGGTGATCATCGCCGGCAGCTTCAACTACACCGACCCGGCCAACCGCCTGAACGACGAGAACATTCTGGTCATCGGCGATCTGGAGGACGACGACCCCGAGGCCCAGGCCACCCAGCGCCAGCTCGCCGCCTTCGCCCTGGCCGAGATCGACCGCATGATCGCCGAGCACGGCGAAAGAGTGCCGCTGACGCCCTAGCGGTGGCGCCCCCTTTGAGACGCGCTCTGGCGAGCGCTCCTCAGGGTGAGGCCCTTCCCATCCTCATGCTGAGGAGGGCCGCAGGCCCGTCTCGAAGCATGTGCGCCCGCTCAGTCGATGGCCTTGTGCGGCCCAGCCCCGCCCTGGGCCTGGGCCAGGCGCTGGCGGAAGGTCCGCTCGTCGGGCACGCCGGCGATCTCCAGCAGCAGCTTCTTGCGCACCGCCGCGGCGAAGGACTCCATGTCGTCGGCGGTCACCACGAAGGCGGCGGGCCCGCCGATGATGTCGCGGCGGTAGGCTTCCTCCAGATCATAGAAGACCGGGCGGCCGCTGCAGTCGCGGCACAGGATGGCCAGGCCGTTGATGACGATGTCGGCGGCGACGGCGGCCTGGCGCGCCGCCTCCAGCGGCACGCCGCCCCAGGAGTTGGCGGAGTCGCCGGAGAGGTCGATCACCCGGCGGAAGCCGTTGATGCTGTTGCTCTCGATCAGCAGGTGGGCGTAGGTGATGGCCGAGCCGATGGCGTTGCGCCCGAAGGCGCGGCGCGGCGTCTCCATCAACGCCTCGGCGAAGTTGGCCGCCGCGCCCTGGCCGTCGATGATGGTCCAGGGCACCACGACCTCCTGCGAAGAGGCATCGCCCCACTCCACGTAGGTGACGGCGATCTTGCCGTCCGCGCCCAGCGAGATGGCCGAGAGGATGTCGGGATGCATCAGGGCGTCGGCATAGCCCTGGCGCTGGAAGAAGATCTCCTTGTCGTCGATGGAGCCGGTGGCGTCGGCCAGCAGCACCAGTTCCAGGTCGACGGGCAGGCCGCTGCGGTTCTGCGGCGGAATCTCGGGCAGCGGCTCGTCGCCGAGCTGCAGCGGGGTCTGGGCGCCGGCCGGCCCCGCCGTCACGGCGGCGCCCAGCAGGACGGTCAACAGGATGAAGGCCGGAAAGGACTGTCGCATCGTCGAGATCCCCCGTTTGACTGCGCAGATAGCACCGCACCAAGAGAGAAAACTAGACCGCAGAGCGGCGCCGCCAAGGGAGCCCCCACAACTATAGGCCAGGTCAGCGGCCGTGCCATGACCGGAATGGCCTTCTGGGTCGCGAGCTGAGCACTTCTCCCCCCGCCGCTTTGCCCGTAGTAAAGGGCATGCTGTCGATCTCCTTCCTGCGCGCGCACTGCCGTCTGCTCGGCTTCGGGGTGTTGATGACCTTCTGCTCCAGCATGGGGCAGACCTTCTTCATCTCCCTGTTTTCCGGTGAGATCCGCGCCGACTTCGCGCTGAGCGACGGCGAGTTCGGCAGCCTCTATTCCCTCGGCACCCTGACCTCGGCGGCGGTGCTGCTGTGGGCGGGGCGCCTGATCGACCGCCTGCCCCTGCCGGTCTTCGCCGCCGCCGTCCTGGCGCTGCTGGGGGAGACCTGCCTGCTGATGGGCGCGACCTGGAGCGCCGCCAGCCTGGCCGTCGCGCTCTTCGGCCTGCGCTTTTTCGGTCAGGGCCTTTCCAGCCACAGCGCCATGGTCGCCATGGGCCGCTACTTCGAGGCCCAGCGCGGGCGCGCCCTCAGCGTCGCCACCCTGGGCCACACCCTGGGCGAGGCGATCCTGCCCGCCCTGGTGGTCGCCGCCCTGGCGCTGGCCGGCTGGCGCCAGCTGTGGAGCGGCAGCGGCCTGCTGCTGCTGGTCCTGGCGCCCCTGGTTCTGCTGCTGCTCAAGGGACAGCGCGACCGCGACGCGGCCGTCCGGCGGCAGCAGGAAAGCCGCGCCACGCAAGGCGACCGCGCCCTGGCCTGGGTGCTGCGCGACCCGGGCCTCTGGCTGCGCCTGCCGGCGCTGCTGGCCGGCCCCTTCATCGGCACCGGACTGATCTTCCACCAAGTCCACCTGGCCGAGAGCAAGGGCTGGCCGCTGAGCCTGCTGGCCGGCTCCTTCACCGCCTATGCCGCCTGCGCCCTGGGCGGCCTGCTGCTGGCCGGCCCCCTGGTCGACCGCTTCGCTGCGCGCCGCCTGGTGCCGCTGCTGCTGGTGCCCCTGACGCTGGCCTGCCTGACCCTGGCGCTGAGCGACGCGGCGCCGGCGGCGACGCTCTTCATGGGACTGCTCGGCCTCACCACGGGCAGCGGCTCGGTGATCTTCGGCGCGCTCTGGGCCGAACTCTACGGCGTCACCCACCTGGGGGCGATCCGCGCCTGCGCCACCTCGGCCATGGTTTTCTCCACCGGCCTGGCCCCCGCCACCCTGGGCTTCTTCATCGACCGCGGGGCGGGCATGGAGAGCATCGCCCTGGCCTGCGCCCTCTATTGCCTCATCGCCGGCGGCCTGGCGATCTCCGCCGAAGCCGCGGCCCGCCGAAGGGTCCAGGCCGAGGGCAGCTGACCCGCCGGCGGTGGAAAATGCCGCCCAATTGCCGTTGGTCCGGCGGCGGCCGCCCGCTATGCTCACCCCACCCTGGGGAAAGGGCGAATCGCGGACATGAAAATCACCAAGGCACGCGCCTATGCGGGCCCGAATGAGATCGCGGCGGTCCCGCTGGTCCACCTCCGCGTGGCGATTGAGGGACCCCGGAACCAGCTCGGGAGCCGGGTTGACGTGACCTGGCCCGATGACAGCATCTCACCGGAGCCCACCAGGGCGCTGCTGAAGCTGTTGCCCGGCCTGGCCGATCATCCCAGCACGACGGAGGAGCCCGGCGGCTTTGTCGCCGAACTGCGCCGCGCGCCGGGCCTGCCGCTGGGCTATGTTTCCGGGCGCATCGCCAGCGAACTGCAGCGCCGCGAGGGCGAGGCTCCTAAGCCGGTCGCCCTGCGGCGCCCCCCGGCAAAACAGGAGGACGGCGCGCCGGAAGACGGGGCCGAGGTCCAGGACATCTTCTTCCACTACGACGACCCCGAGATCGGCGTGCTGGCCGGCCAGGGCGGCGTCATCATCGCGCTGGGCCTGCTGCCGCCGGAGATGCGCCCGGCCCACCAGTACCGGCAGCCGATCGACGTCAAGCAGGTGCTCGACAACTATCTCAAGACCGCGCGGAGCATCGCGTTGGACCAGACGGCCCTGGCGCTGATCGAGGAGGCAAAGCGGCGCGACATTCCCTGGTTCGTCGTCGAGCGCAACCTGCGCGTCGTGCAGTTCGGCCAGGGCCGCCACCTGCAACGCATCCGCGAGACGGTCACCGACAAGGTTTCCAATACGGCCGCCCTGTTCCAGCGCGACAAGGCGACGACCAACCGCATCTTCTCCGAAGTGCTTCTTCCGGTGCCCCGGCAAATCGTCGTGCGCGACAAGGAGAGCGCCGTGCGCGCGGCCCGGACCCTGGGCTATCCCGTCGTGGTGAAGCCGGCGCGCGGCGGCAAGGGCAAGGGCGTCAGCGTGCAGTTGGAGGGCGACGAGGCCGTCGCGGAGGCCTTCGTCGTCGCCCGTCAGAGTCATCCGGAGGTTATTGTCGAGGGCTATATCGCCGGCTTCGACCACCGGGTCCTGGTGGTCGGCGGCCGCATCGTCGCCGCGGCCCAGCGCGTTCCCGGCGCCGTGACCGGCGGCGGTCGTCATACCATCGCCGAACTGGTGGCCGGGGTGAACAAGGACCCGCGCCGCGGCATCGGCTTCACCAAGCTGATGAACCGCCTCGAACTGGACCGCGAGGCGCTGCGCATGCTGGAAAAGCGCGGCTATACCGGCGACAGCATCCCGCCGAAGGGCGAGATGGTCCCTCTGCGCGGCACCGCCAACATCTCCACCGGCGGCACGGCGATCGACGTCACCGACCTTATCCACCCCGACAACCGCGTGATGCTGGAGCGGGCGGCGCGCATCTCCGGGCTGGACGTGGCGGGCGTCGACTTCCTGACCCGCGACATCTCGCGCTCCTACCGGGTGGTGGGCGGCGGCATCTGCGAGGTCAACTACTCGCCCGGCCTGCGCCCGCACCTGGTGGCGGCCCAGACCTCCGGTATTGAGCGCGACGTCGTCGGGCCCATCATCGAGCGGCTGTTCCCCGGCAAGAGCAATGGCCGCATCCCCATCGTTGCGGTCACCGGCACCAACGGCAAGACCACGACCTCGCGCATGACGGCCCATATCCTGCGCCGGGCCGGCGGCGAAATCGGCGTCGGGACGGTCGGCCTGGTGACCACCTCGGGCGCCGAGATCGACGGCCAGACGGTGGCCAGGGGCGACATCGCCGGCGCCAGCGGCGCCCGGGTGCTGCTGCGCGACCCCTCGGTGGAGGCCGCCGTCCTGGAGACCTCGCGCGGCGGCATCGTGAAAGGCGGCATGGCCTTCGACTGGTGCGACGTGAGCGCGGTGCTGAATATCGCGAACGACCATCTCGGGACCGACGGCATCGACAGCTTGGACGAGTTGGCGCGGATCAAGGGTCGCGTCGCCGAAGCCGCCCGCAAGCTCGCCGTGCTCAACAGCGATGACCCCCGCTGCCTTGCCTTGGCCGAGCTCAAGCCGGCGCAGGAGGTCTGCCTGATTTCACTGCTGCCCGCCGGCGCAGTCCTGCTCGATCATGTCGCCAAAGGCGGCCTGGCGATCAGCCTGGACGGAAACAACGATGCTCCAGGCATCCTGCTGCACCGCCCCGGCGCAAGCGATCCGGTCATCAAGGTGGGCGGCATTCCCGCCACTTTGGACGGGGCAGCGAAACACAACGTGCAGAACGCCATGGCGGCGATCGGCCTGGCCTACGGCCTCGGCATCTCTCTTCCGGGCATCGCCGCAGCGCTCGCCAGCTACGACAACACCTTCGACAGCAATCCCGGGCGCTTCAACATCTACGAAGGGCACCCTTTCACTGCCGTGCTGGACATGGCCCACAACCCGCATGGTGTTCTGGCCGCCTGCGAGGCCCTGAAGACCATGGAGGCGCCCGGTCGGCGCATCGGCCTCCTGGCGAACTTCGGCAACCGCCATGCTGAGCACATTGCCGAAACCGCGCAGATACTCGCGGGACAGTTCGACACCTTCATCTGCTCCCGCGATAAATGGTACAGCGAAGCCTTCAAGTCGATCCGCGGCTTTCCCTCGGAAGAGATCCCCAAGCGTATCGCGGCGGCACTGGTAGCGCAGGGGGTCGAGAGCAGCCGGATCATCACCATCGACGATGAAGTCGCGGCCATCGACAAGGCACTCGGCCTTGGCGGCGAGGGCGACCTGGTGGTGTTTTTCTCAGGCGATTCGGAGAGGTGCTGGCAGCGCATCGTCGACTACCGAAAGGCTGAAAAGGCGGAGTCGGCTTAGCCATGATTGAACCTTCCCCGCTGCCGCGGCGACCAACGGGAGGCGACGATCGACAAAGGCCGGTCCGCGGGCGCTTGCCCGCACCGCCATGCGTTCATTTCAGGGGTGGGAGATCCCGATGTCACTTGGAACCGTAATCGGCGCCCTCGTCGGGCTCGCCCTGCTGCTGCTGATCTGGGCAGTGCTGATCTACAACCGCCTGGTCGCCCGCAAGCAGCAGACCGAGGAAGGCTGGAGCGGCATCGACGTCCAGCTGAAGCGGCGCTCTAACCTGATCCCCAACCTGGTGGAGACGGTGAAGGCCTATACCAGCCACGAGCGCCGCACCCTGGAAGAGCTCACCCAGCTGCGCGGCCAGGCCCTGGCCGCCGAGAACGCCCCGGCCGGCGCCCGCGCCGCGGTGGAGACGCGCCTGGGCGGCGCCCTGGGGCATCTCTTCGCCGTGGCCGAGAACTATCCCGACCTGAAGGCCAGTAACAACTACCTGGCCCTGCAGGAAGAGCTGAGCGACATCGAGAACCATATCCAGATGGCCCGGCGCTACTACAACGGCTCGGTGCGCAACCTCAACACCCTGATCGGGTCCTTCCCGAGCAACCTCATCGCCCAGCGTTTCGGCTTCGTGGAGGCCGAGTACTATGAAGTGGACAGCGCCGCCGACCGCGTGCTGCCGGAGGTCCGCTTCGGGGAGGGCGGGACATGACCGGCCTCTGCCTGCGGCGCGCGCTCGTCGCGCTGCTCGCCCTCTTCGTCCTGGCCGCACCGGCCGCCGCGCAGGAGGACAACGACCGCATCCCGCGCTTCGCCGCCACCATCGTGGTCCAGGACAACGGCGACCTGACGGTCACCGAGGAGATCGACTTCCTGGTCATGCCCGGCAGCGAGAAGCACGGCATCTACCGCGACTTCCCCACCACCTACCGCGACGCCCTGGGCCTCAACACGCGGGTCGGCTTCGAGCTGCTGGAGGTCACGCGCAATGGCCGGGCGGAGCCCTATCTCCTGCAGCAGGCCGGCGCGGGCATACGCATACGCATCGGCGCCGCCGACGTGCTGATCGGCGAAGGCATCCACCGCTACAGCCTGACCTACCGCACCAGCCGCCAGCTGTTCTTCAACGCGGAGTCCGACGAGGTCTACTGGAACGTCACCGGCAACGACTGGGCCCATCCCATCGACCGCTCCGAGGCGACGGTTCATTTGCCGGCCGGTGCGCCGGTCGTCGACACCGCCGTCTTCACCGGCTACCTGGGCGAAGACGGCGCGGAAGCCACGGTCGGGCGCAGCGACGGCGGCGCGGTCACCTTCGCCACAACGCGGACGCTGGAGCCCGGCGAGGGCCTGACCATCGTCGTCGCCTTCCCCAAGGGCTTCGTGCCGCAGCCGGGCAGCGGCGAGCGCCTGGCCGCCGGCCTGCACGACAACCTGGGCCTGCTGGTCGGCGCTGTCGGCCTGCTGGTGGTCTTCGCCTTCTTCTACCTGCAATGGCGCGCCGTCGGCCGCGACCCCGACGCCGGCGTCATCGTACCGCGTTTCGAAGCGCCGCGCGGCCTCTCCCCGGCGGGCACGGGCTACGTCTGGGCGCGCTGCCGCGGCACCACCCTGCCGACCGCCCAGGCCTTCACCGTCGCGCTGACCAGCCTGGCCATCAAGGGACGGCTGACCATCGAAGAGGACGACAAGACCTACGTCCTGGAAGGCCGGCCCCGGGCCGAGGGGGAGACGCCCGCCCGCCTGCCGGGCGGCGAGGCGGCCGCCCTCTCGCGGCTCTTCCCGCTGGGCAACGAGAAGGTGGAGATCGAGCGCGCCTACGACGCCAAGATCGAAACCGCTGCCGACAAGGTGATGGCGGCCCTGAAGCGCGAGCACGCCAAGGTCTACTTCAAGCACAACACCTGGCACTGGCTGGGCGGCGTGGTGCTCGCCCTGCTGGGCATCGCCGCGGCGCTGACCCTGCAGTTCGGCGATATCGAGTTCCTCTTCATGGTTGCCTTCGGCATCATCTTCATCGGTGGCTTCACAACGCCCGCCGCGCTGATCGCCTACAAGCTGTCACCGCTGTGGGCGCAGGCCCTGAGCGGCGACACCAGGAACCTGGCCGGCACCATCTTCGGCAGCATCTTCATCCTGCCCTTCTTTGTGCCGGCCCTGGGCGGGGTCTACCTGATCTTCCAGGAGTTCGGCCTGCTGATGGCGCTGCTGGTGGGCCTCTACATCTTCCTCGTCGTACTGTTCTGGTTCCTCATGAAGGCGCCGACCCACCTGGGCCGCGACCTGCGCGACGAGATCGAGGGCTACCGCCTCTACCTCTCCGTCGCCGAAGCCAGCCAGATGAACCTGCTGACCGCCGAGCCGGAGATGACCCTGGACCTCTTCGAGCACCACCTGCCCTACGCCATGGCCCTGGGCGTCGAGGAGCAGTGGACCCGCCGCTTCACCGAGAACGCCAGCGCCGCGGTTCAGCAGGCCGCCGAAAGCGGCCGCAACTGGTACCGCTCCAGGTCCGGCCCCCGCAGTTTCACCGGCATGGCTCCCGCCCTGGCGAGCGGGCTCAGCCGCACGCTATCCAGCGCCGCGTCCCCGCCCAGCAGCAGCTCGTCGTCCGGCGGCGGCTCCTCGGGCGGCGGCGGCGGCGGTGGCGGCGGCGGCAGCTGGTAGCCGCGCTCACCTGGAGATCCCTCATGCGCCTCACACGGCACCTTTCTCTCCCCGGCCTGCCCCTGGGCTTGCTCCTGGGTCTGCTGCTCGCCTGCCTGGCGCCGCCCGCCAGCGCCCAGGACACCGACCCCGACCGTATCCCGCGTTTCGCCGCCGACATCGTGATCGAAGAGAGTGGCGATTTCCTGGTGACCGAGGAAATCGACTTCCTGGTCACGCCGGGCAGCAGGAAGCACGGCATCTACCGCGACTTCCCCACCACCTACAGCGGCTTCCTGGGGCTGCGCGACACGGTCGGCTTCGAGGTGCAAAAGGTGTCCCGCGACGGCGGGATGGAGCCCTACGTCCTTATCGAGGGGCCCGCCGGGGTGCGCCTGCGCATCGGGCGCGAGAACCTGCTGCTGCCCGCAGGCCTGCACCACTACCGCATCACCTACCGCACCAGCCGGCAACTGTTCTTCCACAGCGCCCGCGACGAGATCTACTGGGACGTCACCGGCAACGACTGGGCTCATCCGATCGACCACGCCGAGGCCACCATCCACCTGCCGCCGGGTGCCGTCGCCCGGGAGACCGCCGGCTATACCGGCTATGCCGGCGAAGACGGCAAGGACTACATCGAGAGCGTGCAGGCCGACGGCTCGGTCTATTTCGCCACGACCCGCAGCCTCCAGCCCGGCGAGGGGCTGACCATCGCAGTGGCCTTCCCCAAGGGCTACGTGAAGGAGCCGAGCTTCGGGGAGAAGCTGGGCCGCGCCGTCGCCGACAACCTGGGCCCGCTGGTCGCCTTCCTGGGCCTCGTCGTCGTCTTCTTCTACTTCCTGATCCAATGGCGCCGCGTCGGCCGCGACCCGGAGGCCGGCGTGATCATCCCGCTGTTCGAGGCGCCCGAGGATCTGTCGCCGGCGGCCACCGGCTACATCTGGGCCGCCACCCAGGGCAGCTCCTTCGGCAATACCAAGGCTTTCACCGTCGCCCTCACCAGCCTCGCCATCAAGGGGCTGCTGACCATCGACGAAAAGGGCAGCAAGTACACCGTGACCCGCGAGCCCGGGAAAGCGTCAGCCGAGAAGCTGCCGCCGGGCGAGGCGGCGGTCATGGAGGCGATGTTTCCCGGCGACCAGGAGAGCACGGTCATCAGGCCCAAGTACACGGAGGCCATCGGCTCGGCGGTCAAGCGCATCGGCGATGTGCTGCGCCGCGAGTACGACAAGGTCTACTTCCGTCACAACATGGGGTTCTGGTTCCTGGGCGTGCTGCTGGCGGTGGCCAGCGCGGTCGGCGGCCTGCTGATCCGGGCCGGTAACCTCGACCTGCTGCCCTTCATCGGCCTGGGCGGCCTCTTCGGCATCGTCTTCTCCATCCCGGTGGTGCTCATCGCCCGGCAGATCGTCTGGGACCTGGCCGCGGTGCTGCGCGGCGAGACGAAGCTGTCCTGGGGCGCGGTCATCATGCTGTTGTTCATCATCCCCTTCATGGTGCCCGGCCTCGCCGCCCTCTACTTCACCTACGACACCTTCGGGCTGCCGCTGGCACTGCTGGTCATCGCCCATCTCGCCAACCTGACGCTGTTCTGGTTCCTGCTGAAGGCGCCGACGCGCCTGGGCCGCGACCTGCTGGACCAGATCGAGGGCTACCTGCTCTACCTCACGGTGGCCGAGAAGGACCGCCTCAACATGCTGACCGCCGAGCCGGAGATGACGGTGGAACTCTTCGAGTACCACCTGCCCTACGCCATGGCGCTGGATGTGGAGAAGGAGTGGACCGCGCGCTTCACCGCCAGCGCCAGCGCGGCGGCCCGGGAAGCGGCGGTACAGCGCCAGCGGCGCTGGTACCACACGCGCGACCGCGGCAGCCTCTCCGACATCTCCCGCGCGACCAGCGGCCTGGCCGCGGGGCTCAGCAGCACGCTGAGCACCGCCTCGACGCGGCCCAGCAGCAGCGGCGGCTCCAGCGGCTCCTCGGGCGGCGGCTCCTCGGGCGGTGGCGGCGGTGGCGGCGGCGGCGGCAGCTGGTAGGCCCCGCCTCCACGTCCCGGCCTCCAGGTCCCGGTCTCAGGTCCCGGCGTTGCGCAGGTCGGTCTTGGCGGCGGCGGCCGGCGCCGGCAGGGGTTCGGCCAGGGAGGCGGCGGGCGCCCGGTCCCCGCCCTTCCCGCGGGCGCGGCCCAGCGCGCCGAGGGAGGTTTCAATGGACCCCAGGGTACCCAGCATCATCGCGCCGCTGACGTGGCCCATGTGGGCGATGCGGATTCCCTTGCCGTTAAGCTCCCCGATGCCCTCGCCCAGCATCACCCCGAAGGTGTCGTTGCAGTAGTCGCGCAGCAGCTGGGGATCGATGCCCTCGCTGCGCACGGTGGTGACCGAACTGCTGCGCGCCGCCGGGTCCAGCACGTTGAAGGCCAGCACGCCGCCTTCGGCCCAGACCGCGACGGCACGGCGCGTCGCCTCGCCCAGCAGGCGGTGGCGTTCGAAGACCGCCTCCAGGCCTTCCTCGAACAGCATGTCGATGGCCTGGCGCAGGCCGAAGAGCAGATGTTCGGGCGGGGTGCCGCAGTACTTCTCGTAGTGCAGCGGCCCTTCGCGCTTGGTCCAGTCCCAATAGGCCGTGCGCAGCCCGGCGCTGCGGTGCGCCGCCAGGGCGCGCGGGCCCGCCGCGTTGAAGCCCAGGCCCGGCGGACACATCAGGCCCTTCTGGGAGCCGGTGACCGCGACGTCGACGCCCCAGGCCTCCATCTCGAAGGGCATGGTGGCCAGCGAGGCGATGGCGTCGACCATGAAGAGGGCCCCGTGGCCGGAGGCCCGGATGGCGCGGCCGACCGCGGCCACGTCGTTCATGACGCTGGAGGCGGTGTCGACCTGGACCATGAGGATGGCCTTGATCTCCCCGGCGCTGTCGGCCTTGAGGCGCGCCTCGACGGCGGCCGGGTCGACGGCGTTGCGGAAGCCGAAGGACAGCTCCTCGATCTCGATGCCGATGAAGGCGGCCATGTCGCCCCACAGGGTGGCGAAGCGGCCGCTGCCCAGCACCAGCACCTTGTCGCCGCGCGACAGGGTGTTGGTCAGCGCCGCTTCCCAGGCGCCGTGGCCGTTGGCGGCGTAGATGTAGCTGCGGCCCGTGGTGGTGCCGAAGAGGCGCTTCAGATCCTCCAGGCAGCTGCTGGTGATCTCCAGCAGCGGACCGGTGTAGATCTCGACGGCCGGGCGGTGCATGGCGTTCAGCACCGCGTCGGGCACATTGGTGGGACCGGGGATCGCCAGGTATTCCCGGCCGTGGCGTAGGGTCATGAGGCAGGTCCAGCCAATAAAGTTGCGGCCTCGTAAAGTTAGGCCCGCCCCGGGCGCCGGGCAAGCGGCGCAGGGCCCGCGCATGGCAGGTCTGCGCCATTCCGGGTCGCCGCCAGGATCGCCCCGGCGCGCCCGGCGTACTACTGTAGGATCCTTCCCGAATGGTCCGGAATCCGGGCCGATTCACCGGTTGCCAGAGCCGGCTCTGCCGGAGATAAGGTGCCGTGCCACAGCGTTTCGTCCTTTTCGATGCCGGCCCGACAGGCCGCCCCGCGCTCTTCGCCGAGCCACGGCGGCTAATTGTCGCCTGGTCCGCCGAAGAGGTCCCCGCCGCCCTGGCGGCGCTGCGCCAGGCCCGCGACAACGGCCTTTGGCTGGCCGGCGCCTGCAGCTACGAACTGGGCTACCTGCTGGAGCCCAAGCTGGCGCCGCTGCTGCCGCAAGGCCGCCGCCTGCCGCTCATCTGTTTCGGCGTCTTCGACGGCCCCGATGAGGAAGCGGCGCAGAAGCTGCTCGCCGCGGCCCGGCGCGACGAAGCCGCCGCGCGCCTCTCGGCGCCGCGGCCCGACTGGTCCGAGACCGACTACCTGGCCGCCTTCGACCGGGTGGAGGCCTATATCGCCGCCGGCGACATCTACCAGGCCAACCTCACCTTTCCCATGAGCGCGCGCTACGAGGGACCGCCGCTGGGCCTCTACGCCGCCCTCAGCCGACTGCAACCGGTGCGCCACGGCGCCGTGGTGGCCCTGGGCGAAGGCCCGCTGCTGCTGTCGCGCTCGCCGGAGCTGTTCTTCCGGGTCGACGCCGAGGGGGTGATCGAGACCCGCCCCATGAAGGGCACCACGCCGCGCGGCGCCAGCCCGGAAGAGGATCGCGCGCTGGCCGACTTCCTGCGCAGCGACCCCAAGAACCGTGCCGAAAATCTGATGATCGTCGACCTGCTGCGCAACGACATCGGACGGGTGGCGCGCATCGGCAGCGTCGAGGTGCCGGAACTCTTCACCGTCGAGGACTACGCCACGGTGCACCAGATGACCTCGCTGGTGCGCGCCCGGCTGCGCGACGGCATCGGCCTGCCGGAGCTGTTGTACGCGCTCTTTCCCTGCGGCTCGGTCACCGGCGCGCCCAAGGTGCGGGCCATGGAGATCCTGCGCGAGCTGGAGCCGCAGGCGCGCGATGCCTATTGTGGCGCGATCGGCTGGGCGGGGCCGGACGGCAGCGCCGCCTTCAACGTGGCGATCCGCACCCTCTCGATCTTCGACGACGGCGCGGTGACCTTGAACGTCGGCGGCGGCGTGGTCTACGACAGCACCGGCCCGGCCGAATACGAGGAGGCCTTGTGGAAAGCCCGCTATACGAACTTGCCCCGGCCGGCCTGAAGGTCATCGAGACGCTGCGGTGGGAACCCGGTGAGGGCTTCTGCCGCCTGGCGCGGCATCTGGCCCGGGCCGGGCGGACCTGCGCCCGCCTGCGCTTCGCCTTCGACCGCGCGGCCTGCGAGGCGGCGCTCAGCGGTGCGGTCCAGGCGGCCCCGGCGCCCGCCCTGCGCTGCCGCCTCACCCTCGACCGGCAGGGACAGGTCGAGGTCACGGCGGCCCCCTTGGGAGAGGCCCCGGCGCAGTGGCACGGGACGGTCAGCCCCGAACGTCTCGCCGCCGAGGATCCCTGGCTGGCGGTGAAGACCACCCAGCGCCGGCTCTACGACGACACCCGGGCGGCCCTGCCGTCGGGGATCGACGAGGTGATCTTCCTCAATCAGGAGGGCGAGGTCTGCGAGGGCACCATCACCAATGTCTTCGCGCGCCTGGAAGGAAAGCTCGTCACGCCGCCGCTGGCCTGCGGCCTGCTGCCCGGCGTTCTGCGAGAGGAGCTGCTGGAGACCGGCGCCGCCGAGGAGCGGCGTCTCCGCCTGGACGAGCTGCGCGCCGCAGAGGCGGTCTTCCTCGGCAACTCCCTGCGCGGCCTGATCCCGGCGGAGCTGGTCCCGGCATAAGCGAAAGGGCCGGGATGAGAGTCCGACGGCACTCTGCAGGGCGCCGCCTGCCGCAGTGCCGGAATTCCTGATCGCCGGTCGGTTTCACCGATCGTGCAATCCCTTGCCGTCCAGGATTCTCGGCGCGCATTTCTCGATCCTCGACGCCCTGGTCTTGGACTGCTTGGGCTGAGAGAAGTAGAGGATGTATCCTCTTCGCCGGCCCGGCGTCAGGGCCTCGAAAGCCCTCTTCAGGTCCGGGTCTTCATCCAGCCTGACCGTGAGCTCTTCGGGGAACACGAGATCGTCCTTCCTGAAGTCCACCTTCAGGCCGGCTTTCTCCACCTCGATGGCTTCCTGGATATAGGCCTTCAGGACGGCTTCCTTCTCGGCGATTTCCGGGACGCTGGTGAACCTGATTATGCGCACCGAGCGCGAGTTTTCCCCGGGCGCGACGAGGAGTCCCTCGGTGTCCTTCAGCAGGACCCCCTTGAAGAAGGAAAGCACGCAGCCTTCCTTCAGTCCCCAGATGGTGGCCACGTTGCCTTGCTGGAAGGTGTAGCAGGGCGAGCGCCACTTGAACTCTTCGGTGACCGGGCAGTCGAGAAGGATCGCCCTCAGCGCCTCCAGCTCTTCGCGCCACTTCTTCGCCTTGGTGAAGAAGGCTTCGACCTTTGGGTTCACTTCGCTCATCGCCGGCTCCGCTGACTTGGCCCGGGCCGATTGTTGCCTACCCCCGTCTGCCTTGTCCATGGAGCCGGGCACAGGGCACCGGACCGCGCCGGGCAGGTGCGAAACCGGATGACTGGCTACGCAGGCAGGCTAGACTGGCCTCTGTTGGGAAAGTCGTCCGGAAACAGCCTATGCAGTTAAGAAGCCGGCCATGATACGTACCCTCACAGCCCTGGCGCCGGCCCTGTTGCTGGCGGCCTGTGCGAGCGAATTGCCGCGGGATCTGCCCCGGGCCGCGCCCGAGCACGCGCTGGCGCCGCAGCCCGGCGGCCCCCTGGCCGACATCGAGGCGCGGCTGCAGGCCCGCCTGGGGCCGGAGGAGTCGGGCTTTGAACTGCTGAACAGCAATACCGAGGGCCTGCGCTGGCGCCTGGCGCTGATCGATTCGGCGGAACACTCTCTCGACCTGCAGTACTACGTCTGGTGGGGCGACGAGACCGGGGCGCTGCTGATGAAGCGGATCATCCTGGCGGCGGACCGCGGCGTCAAAGTGCGCATCCTTGTCGACGACCTCACCACCATGCTGGCGAACGCCACCGAGCCCAGGCTGCGCGACGCCGCCGCCGCGGTTGTCGACGCCCACCCCAACATCGAGGTCCGGCTGTTCAATCCCTGGCGCTCGCGCAGCTTCGGCGGCCGCCTGCTGGATACGGTGATGAACTTCGAGCGCGCCAACCAGCGCATGCACAACAAGCTGATGATCGCGGACAACCGCGCCGCCGTCATCGGCGGGCGCAACCTTGGCAACGAGTACATGGGTCTCTCTCCGGCCTTCAATTTCCGCGACCTGGACACCATCGGCATCGGCCCCGTCGCCCGCCAGTCCTCGGAGGTCTTCGACCGCTTCTGGAACAGCCGGCTGGTGGCCTCCGCCGGCGCGATCGGCGTCGAGGTAACGCCCGAGGAACTGCAGAAGGGCTATCAGGCGATCAACCGGCGGCTCGCCGGCAACCCCTTGCTTTCCGAATTCAGGATCGAGCCCCAGACCTGGCGGGACCTGCTCGACGCCCTGGCCGCCGGCATGGCGGGCGGGCGCAGCCGGGTCTTTACCGACAACCCGGTGGACGACGGCGTCGAACACCTGATGCCGCAGGCGATCCGGGGGCTGCTGGAGAAGGCCGAGAACGAGGTCATTATCACCAACGCCTACATCATTCCCAACGGCAAGGTGGTCGACTGGATCGGCGGCGAGGTGAAGCGCGGCGTGCGCTACCGCGTCCTGACCAACTCGCTGGCTTCCCACGATGTGCCGGCGGTGAACAGCCATTACCGGATCTGGCGCGACAACCTGCTGCGCGCCGGCGTCGAGCTCTACGAGACGCGCTCGGACGCCGCCACCAAGGTCCGCCTCGCCGACACACCGCCGGTCGAGGGGGAGTTCATGGGCCTGCACGTGAAGGCCGTGGTGGTCGACCGCTGGTACGTCTTCATCGGGTCGATGAACTTCGACCCCAGGTCATGGCGCATCAACAGCGAGATGGGCGTCATCGTCGAGAGCCCGGCGCTGGCCGAGAAGCTCGCCGCCGTCATGGAGGTGGACATGCGCCCGGAGAATGCCTGGCGCCTGGAACTGGGCGAGCCCGGCAAGTACGGCGAGGAAGACGAGGTCCTCTGGATCGCCGGCGACACCACGCTGCGCCACCAGCCCACGCGCAGCACCTGGCAGCTGGTCCAGGACTTCCTCTTCGCCTTCTTCCCGCGCAGTCTTTATTGAGGGGCAGGCCAGCCGAAGCTCGAAGAGCGAAGGCTGGCGGAGAGGGTGGGATTCGAACCCCGCGAGCTCCGCGCGCAGCTTAAGGGTTGAGGGTTCGAACCCTCCCGGCAACCGGCGGGGCTTTTCCTGGAAGTGGCGGAGAGGGTGGGTTTGACGGCGGTCTGCTGACCGCCGCCCTGACGGGCGCCTCACTGTGTTCGGCGTCGCCGGCGTCTTGCTGACGCCGGCACGAACCAGGATCCGTCCACCACACCCCGCTTTCCCATACCAAAAGACCCCCGGCGCTGCCGGGGGTCTTTTGGTATGGCGGAGAGGGGGGGATTCGGACCCACGGGGGGGGTTCCCGCCCCCACGCGGTCCAGGCGTGCGCCTTAAGCCACTCGGCCACCTCTCCTCGGGCGCGGTCCCCTGCTTTCCCGTTAGGTCTTAGCGGAACCGGGTTTCACAATCCTGAATCAGGGGTGATCCGGGCCCGCGCCGAACCTCCCAAGGGGGGCGCGGGCGGGAAACTAGCCGAGGCCGGGCCCCGATGCAACGCCTTCCGGCCCCGACCCGGCCGGTCCCCGGGCTCTCTCCCTCCCGGGTCGCGGGGCCATCGCCCCTCCGCTTCAAGAGCTTGCGAGGCGGCGCAGTCTCGCCCGGAGGTTGGCCGAGGCGCCCCGCGGCTGCTACTATTGCGTCTTTCGGGGCCGCCTGCGGCCGTCGGAGCCAAACCCGGAACCTCCCGCAACCAGCGCTGGGGCAAAAAATCCGGGCCGTTCCGGCCGGCGCGGCGGCCGGAATGGGGGACTGGATGATCGTTGGCCGCGTCATCGGCTGGTTTTTGCTGTTCTGCGCCCTGGTGCTGCTGGGCTGGGACGCCGTCTCGTCCCTCGACAACGGCACCTGGGGCTTCGCCGTGCTTGGCCAGCGCTGGTACGAGATCGACCAGGCCCTCGGCGGCTTTACCCTGAATACCCTGCAAGCCGGCATCGAGCGCAACATCTCCGTCGACCTCTGGGACAACGTCTTCGCGCCCGTGCTGCTGTGGCCGGCGGTGGCGGTCTTTGTCGTGCCGGGCGTCGTCTTCCTGCTGCTGTTCCGGCGCTGGGGCGGCGGACGCACGCAGCGGCGTTTCAGCGGCAAGCGCTGAGCGGTCCAAACCGAGGCAGCGCGCGAAGCGCGGCCTAGTTATCGCTCATCTTCAGCGCCGCCAGGAAGGCCGACTGCGGAATTTCCACATTGCCGATATTGCGCATGCGCTTCTTGCCCGCCTTCTGCTTTTCCAGCAGCTTGCGCTTGCGGCTGACGTCGCCGCCGTAGCACTTGGCGGTGACGTCCTTGCGCAGCGCCGAGATGGTCTCGCGGGCGATAACCTTGCCGCCGATGGCCGCCTGGATCGCGATCTTGAAGAGCTGGCGCGGGATCAGGTCCTTCAGGCGCTCGCAGAGCATGCGCCCGCGCGTTTCCGCCTGGCCGCGGTGCACGATGATGGCCAGGGAGTCCACCGGCTCCTGGTTCACCAGGATCGAGACCTTCACCAGCTCGCTCTCGCGGTACTCCTCGATCTGGTAATCGAAGCTGGCATAGCCGCGCGAGACCGACTTCAGGCGGTCGTAGAAATCGAAGACCACTTCATTGAGCGGCAGGCGGTAGACCAGCATGGCGCGCGAACCGGCATAGGTCAGGTCGACCTGTTCGCCGCGGCGATCCTCGCAGAGCTTCAGTATCGGTCCGAGGAATTCGTCCGGCACCAGGATGGTCGCCTTGATCCAGGGCTCCTCGATGTGATCGATCTTCACCACGTCGGGCATGTCCGCCGGGTTGTGCAGCTCGATCATCTGGCCGTTGGTCATGTGGATCTTGTAGACCACCGAGGGGGCGGTGGTGACGAGGTCGAGATCGAACTCGCGCTCCAGGCGCTCCTGCACGATTTCCAGGTGCAGCAGGCCCAGGAAGCCGCAGCGGAAGCCGAAGCCCAGCGCCGCGCTGCTCTCCGCCTCGTACTGGAAGGAGGAGTCGTTGAGCGCCAGCTTCGACAGGGAGTCGCGCAGGTCCTCGTAGTCGGCGGCGTCGACCGGAAAGAGGCCGCAGAAGACCACCGGCACCGAGGGCTTGAAGCCGGGCAGCGGCTTGTCGGCCAGGCGGCGCTCGTCGGTGATGGTGTCGCCGACGTTGCAGTCGGCCACCGACTTGATGGAGGCGTTGATGAAGCCCAGCTCGCCGGGGCCCAGTTCCTTCAGGTTCACCATCTTGGGCGTGAAGGCGCCGACCTTGTCCACCAGGTGGGTGGCGCCGCTGCCCATCATGCGGATCTTCATGCCGGGGGTCAGCTTGCCGTCGATGACCCGCACCAGGGCGATGACGCCCAGGTAGCTGTCGTACCAGCTATCCACCAGCATGGCCTTCAGGGGCGCCGCGGCGTCGCCTTTGGGCGGCGGCAGGCGCTTGACCAGGGCCTCCAGCACCTCGGCCACGCCCTTGCCGGTCTTGGCGGAGATTTCCAGGGCGTCGGAGGCGTCGATGCCGATAACCTCCTCGATCTGCTCCTTCACCCGCTCGGGCTCGGCCGCCGGCAGGTCGACCTTGTTGAGGACCGGGATGATCTCGTGGTCGTTGTCGATGGCCAGGTAGACATTGGCCAGGGTCTGCGCCTCGACCCCCTGGGAGGCGTCGACCAGCAGCAGCGAGCCCTCGCAGGCCGCCAGCGAGCGGCTGACCTCGTAGGAGAAGTCCACGTGGCCCGGGGTGTCGATGAGGTTCAGCTCGTAGGTCTCGCCGTCCTGGGCGGTGAAGCTGAGGCGCACGGTCTGGGCCTTGATGGTGATACCGCGCTCGCGCTCCAGCTCCATCGAGTCGAGCACCTGCTCCTTCATCTCGCGGTCGCTGAGCCCGCCGCAGAGCTGGATCAGCCGGTCGGCCAGGGTCGATTTGCCGTGGTCGATATGGGCGATGATCGCGAAATTACGGATATGGGAAAGATCGGTCATGCTGGCTTGCGGACTGCCTCGGGAATACGGGTCCCGGAGATTTCGCCCCGGGGCCGGAATGGTTTCGGCGCGCAGGAAGATAGGGTGCGCCGCCCCGCTAATCAACGCTTCCCGTCGCCCCCCTGCCGGGCCGGCGCCGCCCGAATTTGTCTCGAAGTCGTCACACACCCTCTGCAAAGCAGCATGTTAGCCCTCAACCACTAGTGTTAGGGGGAGGACCCAGGTGAAGAGCCACAATATCCTGATCGAGCCGTGGCGCGAGAAGTCGAATTTTACCCACGAGCGGGGGGAGCGGCTGTTCCGCTGGACGGTGACCTACCGCTACGAGGACAGCCGGCCGGCCGAGGGCGCGCAGGGCGGCGTACGCTTCGGGCAGGGCACGGCCAGGACCCACGCGGAGGCGCGTCAGGCAGCGGAAGATTTTCTTGCAGAGCGGGGTGTGGAGTTGCATTGGCAGCCCCCCGCCAGTTCCACCACGCGAATTCTGACGCCCCGCTCCGGAAAGCCGCGCTTTCTTCAGCTTTGAGTATCCGGGCATTTTTGTTAATCTACCCGAAGATTTGGGGTGCATTGTCTCGATTCTTCACTGAATCTCAACGCGGGGCACGGAGAATCGCAGGCCTCAGTACACTGAGGACGAACGATGCGGAGAGGTTTCATGGGAAGTTTTTTCACGTCCGTGGGTGGCGGACTTCGCCTGGCAGCCTGTATTGCGATTGCAGGCGCTGTGTTCGCGGCGACCACGTCCCCCGCAGCAGCGGCGCGTAACGAGGCCCGCTGGTACCAGCAGAACTACTGCATGGTGAAGGCTTACGAGGCGATGGGTAAGAAGGACTTCGCGACCTACGACAAGAACGCCCGCAAGTCCCGCGCCTACCTGATCCGCCACGGCGTGCCGGAGCATCACATCCGGGAACTGGAAGCCTTCATCAACAAGACGATTCGCCAGACCAAGGCGAGCAACAAGGCACATCAGGGCCCGCGCATTTGCATGCAGTGGTACAGCACCTGAGGCAGTAGCTCCCGATACGGTCGCGGCGGCGCCCAAGCGGCAGGTCAATCGCAAGGCAGCGCCCCGACAAGGCCACGAGATCAAAGCCCGGCCCGGTCCACAAAGGACCGGGCCTTTTCTTTGTCCCGCTTCCATTCCGCCCGTCCCGCGTCGCGCGCACACGCTTCGCGCGCCCCCGGTTCGCGCGCCCTGGGGTCCACCGGCGGCCCAGCCGACTGTTGCATCCTTGCAACTCGAAGTGCGGAAATACCACAGGTAAACGGTTCTTAACCTTTCGTTAACCACACTCGACCGACCCTGGCCAGTGTCGCCGTATCCCGTTGATGGGCAGGGAAAATTCATTATGGACCGGAGAATCAGCGAAGCCGAGGCACGCGAATATGCCGCGATGACTTGGGCGCTGGCCGCGCGGGCGGAAGCCGCCGGCAATATCAAGCTAGCCAAGGAACTGGTTGAGCGGGCCCGCAAGGCCGACGAGCTTTGGGCCCGCTGCACGGACAGCGAGTACCGCCTGGCCCGCTGAACAGCGGAAAACCCGCCCCGCAGCCGCCTCACCGAGGGGCTATTCAGGGGTCGCAGATGACTTGTCTTTGATGGCCGATAGCCGCCGGCGGCCAGCCGGCGCGCTGCACCTTCGCCGGACCCGCAGCCCGGCCTTTCAGCCCCTGCCCCTCAGCCTCTCAGGGTGCCGCCCGTGGCCTTGGTGACCTGGGCCACCACCTTCTCCGCCACCGCCTCGATCTCCTGATCCGTCAGCGTCGCCTCGCGCGGCTGCAGCGTGACGGCGATGGCCAGCGACTTCTTGCCCGGCTCCACGCCCTTGCCCTGGTAGACGTCAAACAGCGACACCCCGGCGATCAGCGCCTTGTCGGCACCGCGCGCGGCGCGCAGCACCTTCTCCGCCGGCACCTCCTCGTCGACCAGGAAGGCGAAGTCGCGCGACACCGGCTGGAAGGGCGAAAGCTCCAGCAGGCTGCGCTTCTGCTTGCCGGCGCGCGGCAGCGGAATGGCGTCGAGGAAGACCTCGAAGGCCACCGCCGGGCCCTTCAGGTCCAGCGCCTTCAGCACCCGCGGGTGCAACTCGCCGAACTGGGCCAGCACCTTGGGGCCGAGGCGCAGCACGCCGGAGCGCCCGGGGTGGTACCAGCCCGGCGCGTCGCGGGTGACCTGCAGGTTCTCCACCGGCGCCTCGCAGGCGCCCAGCACCGCCTCGGCGTCGCCCTTGGCGTCGAAGACGTCGGCCGCCCGGGCCCCGCCGGCCCAGTGGCGCGGCTGGAACTCGCCGGCGCGCAGCCCGGCGGCCACGGTCAGCTGGCCTTCCGGCGTGTCGTCGACGTACTGCGGGCCGACCTCGAAGAGCGCCAGGTCGCCGTAGCCGCGGTCGGCGTTGCGCACGGCGGCGGTGGCGAGATTGGCCAGCGGCGTCGGCCGCATGACGTCCAGGTCGGCGGAAATCGGGTTGGCCAGGCGCAGGGCCTCTGCGCCGCCGCCGAAGAGCGCGGCCTCCTTGGAGGAGACGAAGGAGAAGGTCACCCCCTCCAACATGCCGCGCCAGACCAGCGCCGTGCGCGCCGCCGAGACGCGGCGCTGCGCCGCGGTCAGCACCGCGCGCGGCAGGTAGCTGTCGCGCGGCAGCTCGACCTCGGGAATGTCGTCGTAGCCGTGGATGCGCATGACTTCCTCGACCAGGCAGGCCTCGGACTCCACGTCGGGGCGCCAGCTCGGCGGCACCGCGGCGATCGCGCCGTTTTCCTGCGCCACCTCAAAGCCCAGGCGCTCCAGGATCTCCGCCTGGCGCGCCGGGGCGACCTCCATGCCGCCCAGCTCCGCAACGCGGGCCGGGCGCAGGGTGACGCGCCGCGTCTCCGGCGGAATCTCACCGGCGCTGACCACCTCGCTGGCCTCGCCGCCGCAGAGCTCCAGGATCAGGCGGGTGGCCACGTCCACGCCCCAGACCGCCGACTGCGGGTCCAGGCCGCGCTCGAAGCGGAAGCGGGCGTCGGAATGGATGCCGAGCTTGCGCCCCGTCCGGGCCACCATGTCCGGGTCGAAGAGCGCGACCTCAAGGAAGACGTTGGTGGTGTCCGCCTGGCAGCCCGACAGCTCGCCGCCCATGACGCCGCCGATGCCTTCGGGCCCGTTGTCGTCGTGGATGGCCACCATCTCGGCGTCCAGGGTGTAGGTGTCGCCGTCCAGGGCCAGGATCTCGGCGCCCGGCTGGGCGAAGCGCATGACCACGTCGCCCTTCACCTTGTCGGCGTCGAAGACGTGCAGCGGCCGGCCCAGGTCGTAGGTGACGTAGTTGGTGATGTCGACCAGCGCCGAGATGGGGCGCAGGCCGATGGCGCGCAGGCGGTCCTGCATCCACTTCGGGCTGGGGCCGTTCTTCACGCCGCGGAAGTAGCGCCCGGCGACGAAGGGACAGGCCTCCTGGCGGTCGGCCGGCAGGTCGCGCCGCCACTTGATGGGGCTCTCGAAGCCGCCCGGCTGGCGCGTGCTGTCGAAGGGCTTCAGGCTGCCGAGACCGGCGGCCACCAGGTCGCGGGCGACGCCGCGCACGCCCAGGCAGTCGCCGCGGTTCGGCGTGATGGCGATCTCGATGACCGGGTCGTTGAGGCCGGCGACCTCGGCGAAGGGCGCGCCGAGCGGCGCGTCCTCGGGCAGGTCGATGATGCCCTCGTGCTCGTCGGAAAGGCCCATCTCGCGTTCGGAGACCAGCATGCCGTTGGAGGCCTCGCCGCGGATCTTGCCGGCCTTCAGGGTCAGGTCGATGCCCGGCACGTAGCTGCCGACGGGGGCGAAGACGCCCTTCATGCCCGTGCGCGCGTTGGGCGCGCCGCAGACCACCTGCACCTCCTCCGTGCCGGTGTCGACGACGCAGACGCGCAGGCGGTCGGCGTTGGGGTGCGGGCGCGCCTCCTTCACGTAGGCCACGGTGAAGGGCTTCAGGGTCTCGGCGCGGTCCTCCACGCCCTCGACCTCCAGGCCGATCATCGACAGCTTGTCGGTGATCTCCTTCAGGGAAGCCCCGGTCTCCAGGTGGTCTTTCAGCCAGCTCAGCGTGAACTTCATGACGCTACATCCCCCTCACCATCGAGGGGATCTCCAGCGGCACGAAGCCGTAGTGCTTCAGCCAGCGCAGGTCGGACTCGAAGAAGATGCGCAGGTCCGGGAAGCCGTACTTCAGCATGGCGATGCGCTCGATCCCCATGCCGAAGGCGAAGCCCTGGTACTCCTCCGGGTCGATGCCGCAGTTGGCCAGCACCTTGGGGTGGACCATGCCGCAGCCGAGGATCTCCAGCCAGTCCTTGCCCGGGCCGATCTTCAGCTCGCCGCCCTCGCGCGAGCAGCCGATGTCGACCTCGGCCGAGGGCTCGGTGAAGGGGAAGTAGCTGGGCCGGAAGCGCAGCGGCAGGTCGTCGACGCCGAAGAAGGCGCGGCAGAAGGCCGTCAGCGTGCCCTTCAGGTGGCCCATGTGGCTCGCCTTGTCGATCACCAGACCCTCGACCTGATGGAACATCGGCGAGTGGGTGGCATCGTGGTCGGCGCGGAAGGTGCGGCCCGGCACGATGATGCGGATCGGCGGCTTCTGCGACAGCATGGTGCGGATCTGCACCGGCGAGGTGTGGGTGCGCAGCACCTTGCGGGAGCCGTCGGCGGCCGGCTGCATGTAGAAGGTGTCCATCTCCTGGCGCGCGGGATGCACCTCGGGGATGTTCAGGGCGGTGAAGTTGTGGAAGTCGTCCTCGATGTGCGGGCCCTCGGCGACCGAGAAGCCCATCTCGCCGAAGATCGCCGTCAGCTCCTCGAAGGTCTGGCTGATCGGGTGGATGCGGCCGGCCTCGGCCGGGCGCGCCGGCAGGGTGACGTCCACCGCTTCCTGGGCCAGGCGCGCCTCCAGGGCGCTCTCCTCCAGGTCGGACCGCCGCGCCTCCAGGGCCTGCGCGACCGCTTCCTTGACCTTGTTCAGCTGCTGGCCGGCTTCCTTGCGCGCGTCGGGCGACAGGCCGCCCAGGCTCTTCAGGCGCTGGGTCACCTCGCCCTTCTTGCCCAGCGCGGCCACGCGCAAAGACTCCAGCGCTTCCAGATCACCGGCCGCGGCCACGCGATCCAGAAGGCTGTTCTGCAGTTCCTCGAGGTTCTCCATTGATCCGCCTCTGCCGCCCCGTCCGGCGCGCCGCTGCGATAGGGCGCGCCTCTTAGCGGACGGGGGTCACTGGTTTACCGGAATGCTCAGGGCCCAAGAACTTACGCTTGGGCGGCCTTCGCCTGCTCCACCAGGGACTTAAAGGCTTCGGGCTCACGCACCGCCAGGTCGGACAACACCTTGCGGTCGAGCTCGATGCCGGCCCGCTTGATGCCGTTCATAAACTGGGAGTAGGTGAGGCCGTGAAGGCGGGCGCCGGCGTTGATGCGCTGGATCCACAGGGAGCGGAAGTTGCGCTTCTTAACGCGGCGGTCGCGATAGGCGTACTGCAGGCCCTTCTCGACCCGCTCGATCGCGACGGTATAGACGTTCTTGCCGCGGCCACGGTAGCCCTTGGCGCGCTTCATAACCTTCTGGTGACGGGCGTGAGTGGTTACGCCCCGCTTTGCTCGTGCCATGTCGTCGCCTCCCTTACTTCGCGTAAATCAGGAAGTTGCGCTTGACGATCTTGGCATCAGCATCGCTCAAGGTGCTCATGGCGCGCGTGCTGCGGATCATCTTCTGGGGGCGGCGGCGCATCATGTGGCGCTTGCCCGAGTGCTTGAACTTGACCTTGCCGGTGGCGGTGAAGCGGAAACGCTTCTTGGCCCCGGACTTATTCTTCAGCTTGGGCATTTTCCATCCTTTCTGAACGAAACCAGACGGTTGGAGCGGCTGGGCATGCCCTTTAGCCGGACCGCTCACTATGAGAACGCGGGGTTATAGCCCCCCGGAAGGGGGATTGCAAGGGACTCAGACGCGCCCGGACCCCGCGGAAATCCTGGGGTTTCGGGGCTCTGCCGGGGGAAATGGTTAACGCAGGGTCTCCGGGCCGCTGCCACGGGCGGCGCCGGGAGGCCGCCCGCCCGGGGGCGCCGCTTAACGCGGCGCCATGACCATGGTCATCTGGCGGCCTTCGATCTTGGGGAACTGCTCCACCTTGGCCTTCTCTTCCATCTCCTCGCGGACACGGTCGAGGACCTGCTTGCCGAGGTCCTGGTGGACCATCTCGCGGCCGCGGAAGCGCATGGTCACCTTGACCTTGTCGCCTTCGTCGATGAAGCGGTGGATGGCCCGCATCTTCACCTCGTAGTCGTGGGTGTCGATGTTGGGGCGCATCTTGATCTCCTTGACCTCGATGACCTTCTGCTTTTTGCGGGCCTCGTTCTTCTTCTTCTGGGCCTCGTAGCGGAAGCGGCCGTAGTCGAGAATCTTGCAGACCGGCGGATCGGCGTTGGGCGAGACCTCCATGAGGTCCAGCCCGGCGTCCTCGGCGCGGCGCAGCGCATCGGCGACGGAAACGACGCCGACCTGCTCTCCATCCTGGTCGACTAGGCGTACTTGGGGCGACGTGATCATGTCGTTCACACGCGGTCCGTCGCGGGACGGCGTGGCGTCAAAGGGTGGGCGTGCTATCGCTTAAGCTCCTTATTCCCGTTACAGGGGGTCCCATTCAGGCGTTTCCCTGGTCCCACCGCCGAAAGCGGCGACCTCCCCATCTCTCCGGCTGGGCGCTTCCGAGCTTGCCCCGGCTCACCGCCCCCCGAAATCTGCTGCATCAACCAAATTTACCTACAGCTATTGGCCCCGCGGCGGCTCTGCGCCCGGAACTGCTGCTTCTTCCCTGATCCTAGCTACTGCTTCGCCGAGCGCAAGGACCTCTTGATCCTTGCTGCCCAGGCGGCGCAGGGCGACCTTGCCTTCCTCGGCCTCGCGGCGCCCGACCACGGCGATGACCGGCACCTTGGCCAGCGAGTGTTCGCGCACCTTATAGTTGATTTTTTCGTTGCGCAGATCCGTCTCGACGCGAAGGCCCGCCACGGCGAAAGCGGCCCGCACCTCTTCGGCATAGTCGTTGGCGTCGGAGGTGATGGTCGCCACCACCGCCTGCTGCGGGGCCAACCAGAGCGGGAAGCGCCCGGCGTACTGCTCGATGAGGATGGCCAGGAAGCGCTCGAAGGAGCCGAGGATCGCCCGGTGCAGCATGACCGGGCGGTGCTTCCCGCCGTCTTCGCCGATGTAGTTGGCGCCCAGGCGCTCGGGCAGCACGAAATCGACCTGGAAGGTGCCGCACTGCCAGTCGCGGCCGATGGCGTCGCGCAGCACGAACTCCAGCTTCGGGCCGTAGAAGGCGCCCTCGCCGGGGTTCAGGGTGTAGTCCAGCCCGGCCTCCTCGACCGCGTCCTTCAGGGCCTGCTCGGCCTTGTCCCAGGTGGCGTCGTCGCCGGCGCGCACCGCCGGGCGGTCGGAGAACTTCACCACCAGCTCGTCGAAGCCGAAGTCGCGGTAGATCGTGCGCAGCAGGTCGCAGAAGATCACCGTCTCGCTGTTGATCTGGTCGGGCGTGCAGAAGATGTGGGCGTCGTCCTGGGTGAAGGCGCGCACCCGCATCATGCCGTGCAGCGCGCCGGAAGGCTCGTTGCGGTGGCAGGAGCCGAATTCCGCCATGCGCAGCGGCAGGTCGCGGTAGCTGGTGATGCCCTGCTTGAAGATCTGCACGTGGCCCGGGCAGTTCATCGGCTTCACCGCCAGGGAGCGTTCCTCGGACTCGGCGATGAACATGTGCTCGTGGAACTTCTCCCAGTGGCCCGAGGCCTCCCACAGCGAGCGGTCGATAAGCTGCGGCGTCTTCACCTCGACATAGCCGGCCGCCTCCAGGCGCTGGCGCATGTAGCGCTCCACCGTGCGGTAGAGGCTCCAGCCCTTGGGGTGCCAGAAGACCGAGCCGGCGGCCTCTTCCTGCATGTGGAAGAGGTTCATCTCCCGGCCCAGGCGCCGGTGGTCGCGCTTTTCGGCCTCCTCCAGCATGGTGAGGTAGGCCTTGAGCTGCTTTTCCGTCTCCCAGCAGGTGCCGTAGATACGCTGCAGCTGCTCGTTGCGGGCGTCGCCGCGCCAATAGGCGCCGGAGATCTTGGTCAGCTTGAAGGCATGGCCCAGCTTGCCCGTGGCGGGCAGATGCGGGCCGATGCAGAGGTCCAGCCAGTCGCCCTGGCGGTAGATCGAGATTTCCGCGTCGTCCGCCAGGGTTTCGATGTGCTCGGCCTTGTACTTCTCGCCGATCTCCGCGAAGTGCCGGATCGCCGCGTCGCGGTCCCAGACCTCGCGGATGATCTCCTCGTTGCGGTCGACGATCTCGTGCATCCGCTTCTCGATGACCACCAGATCGTCGGGCGTGAAGGGCTCGTCGCGGGCGAAATCGTAGTAGAAGCCGTTCTCGATGGCCGGGCCGAAGGTCACCTGGGTGCCGGGATAAAGTTCCTGCACCGCCTCGGCCAGCACGTGGGCGCAGTCGTGGCGCAGCAGTTCCAGGCTGTCCTCGTGGCCGGCGGTCACGATCTCCACCGCCGCGTCCTGCTCGATGGGGCGCGACAGGTCGCGCAGCGCGCCGTCGACCTTCACGGCCAGGGCCGCCTTGGCGAGCCCGGGCCCGATGGAAGCGGCGATCTCGCCACCGGTGACCGGCCCGTCGTAGCTGCGCGTGCTGCCGTCGGGAAGGGTGATGGAGAGCTTGCTTTGCGTCGTAACTGCCATGATAAATCCCGGAAATCCGGGTCCTGTTAGAAAGCGGGGGGACTTTAGAAGGATTACAAGGGCTGTCAAGCAGCGCCCCGGGAGGGGTGCGGTCAGCCGAGAGGCCCTGGGCGGTGCCCAGGGCCCATCAAGTTCGCGTGGCCCGCTGGCCGGCCCCGGCGCGCAGGACCTCGCGGTAGATGGCCAGGGTGCGCGCGCACATCTGGTCCTTGGAGAACTCGGCCCGGACCCGGGCGATGGCCTCGTCGTGCAGGCGGGCCCGAGCATCGGGCGCCAGGGAGAGGGCTTTGCGCAGCCCCTCGGCCAGGGCCTTGGGGTCGCCGGAGGGGAATAGGAAGCCGGTGCGCCCGGAAATCAGCTGCTCGCGCGCGCCACCGTGGTTGCTGGCCACCACCGGTCGGCCCATGGCCTGCGCCTCGCCCACCACGCGGCCGAAGCCTTCCGGGTCGGTCGAGGCCGAAACCACCACGTCGGAGAGCATGTAGGCCGCCGGCATGTCGTTGCACTCGTCCGTGATCGAGGCCCGGCTTTCGAGTTCGTAGCTGCCGATCAGCGCCTCCAGCTCGCGGCGGTAGCCGGTGCGGCCCTGGTCGGAGCCGACGAAGACGCAGCGGTAATCGATGTCGCGCAGGTGGGTCAGCGCCTCCAGCAGGACCGCCTGGCCCTTCCAGCGGCTGAGGCGACCGGGCATGAGGATCAGGGGCACGCCGTCGGGCAGGCGCCAGCGGGTGGAGAGCTGGATCATGCGCTCGGCCGAGACCCGGTCCGGGTCGAAGCGCGCCAGGTCGATGCCGCGGCGGATGACGCGCAGGCGCGCCGGGTCGACATTGTAGTTTTCGCGCACGTGCTCGGCGATGAACTCGGAGATGGCGATCACCCGCTCGCCCTCGGCCATGATTTGGTTGTAGCGCTTCTTGATGGCGTTGGAGAAATTGTAGGGTGCGTGGAAGGTGGTGATGAAGTGGGCGCCGGTATGCTGGCAGGCGGCCTTGGCCGACCAGGCAGGCGCGCGCGAGCGCACGTGCACCACATCGACCTTGTAGCTTTCGATGATGCGTTCCAGGCGCGCGATGTTGCGGTAGATGACGATGGGGTTCTTGGAGGCCACCGGCAGCTTCAGGTGCAGGGCGCCGGCGCGCTTCAGGTCGTTCTCCATCAGTCCGCCTTCGGAAACGACGATGGCGGTGCCGCCCGAGCCGACAATGGCCGCGGCAATCTCTACGGTGCCGCGCTCGGCGCCGCCCGTCACCAGGCTGGGCACGATCTGCAACACCACCGGGCCACCGCTGGCCGTGGCCCTTTCGACTTCTGTCACACCGATGTTAACGTCTGGAACGCTCATTGACCTTGCTGTTCCCGCTGCACGAAAGGCTCATGCCACAGAACTGCTTGCCACAGAAACCCTTTATTGTGAGTTAGCATGCCGCAATCCGATGTGCCGGTCGACCCGCCACAAAGTTTAACGCGCGAGGACGGGACCGTCCTGGCCTATTACAGGACCGCAGGGGGAAAAGCCAGAAGCGGCGCACCGGCGGGCCGACCGGGCCTGATCTTCCTGGGCGGGTTCATGTCCGACATGAGCGGCACCAAGGCCTTGGCCCTGGAGGCCTACGCCCGACGCCGGGGCCGCGATTTCCTGCGTTTCGACTACCGCGGGCACGGCCAGTCCTCCGGTCGCTTCGAGGAGGCCACCATCGGCGACTGGCTGGGCGACGCCCTGGCGGTGCTGGACGCGGCGAGCGAGGGCCCGCAGATCCTCATCGGCTCCTCCATGGGTGGTTGGATCGCCCTCCTGGTCGCGCGGGCGCGGCCCGAGCGCGTCGCCGGGCTGGTCGGCATCGCCCCGGCGCCCGACTTCACCGAGGACCTGATCTGGGGACGCGCCACGCCGAAGCAGCGCGCAGCGCTGGAAAGCGTCGGCTATGTCGACCGCCCCTCGGAATACGCCGCGACGCCCTACCGCATCACCTACCGGCTGATCGAGGAGGGCCGTAACCACCTGCTGCTGAACGCCCCCATTCCCCTTGCCTGCCCGGTGCGCCTGATCCACGGCATGGCCGACGTCGACGTCCCCTGGCAGACCAGCCTGCGCCTGGCCGAGGCGCTGGAGAGCGAAGACGTCGAAGTAACCCTGGTGAAAGCCGCGGCGCACCGCCTCTCGGACCCCGAGGACCTGGCCCGCCTGGAGCGCGCGATCGAGGAAATCACCGTGAAAACAGCGACCTAGTCCTCCGCCAGGATCGCCTCCAGGCCGGCGCGGTAGTTGGGATAGTCCAGGGCGACGCCCAGTTCCTCGTGCAGCCGGCGATTGGAGACCAGGCGGTTGTCTTCCCAGAAACTGAGCGCCATGGGCGACATCTCGGCCTCTTCCAGGGGGATCAGCGGCGGCGGCTCGACCCCCAGCAGCCCGCAGGCATAGGCGGTGACCTCGGCGGCGGCCGCCGCTTCGTCGTCGCAGACGTTGTAGACGCGCCCCGGATGGGGCCGGGCCATGGAGGCCTGGAGAGTCTTGGCGATGTCCTCCACATGGATGCGGCTGAAGAGGTGCCCCGGCTTGTCGATGCGCCGGGCGCGCCCGGCGCGCACCTGGTCCAGGACGCTGCGCCCCGGCCCGTAGATCCCGGCCAGGCGGAAGACATGGACCGGCAGCCCCTCTTCTTCCTGCAGCCTCAGCCAGGCGGCCTCGGCTTCGATGCGCCGCAGGTTGCGCCCCTTGGCGCCGCGCAGCTCCGAGGTCTCGTCCACCTCGGCACCCTGCCAGTCGCCGTAAACGCCGGTGGTGGAGAGATAGCCGATCCATTCCAGCCGCGGCAGCGCGGCGATGTCGGCCGCGTGGCGGTCCAGCACCGGGTCGCCCGCCCGACCGCCCTCGCCGTCCGGGGCGATGCTCACCAGCAGATGGGTGGTCCCCGCCAGCGCCGCCGGGTCCAGCGGGTGGGCGCGGTCGAAGAGGTAGGCCTCGACCCCCGCCGCGCGCAGTTCCGCCGCCTTCTCGCGCGAGCGCGTGGTGCCGGCCACCGCCCAGCCCGCTTCCGCGAGACGCCGCGCCAGCGCCCGGGCGCTGAACCCGAATCCGAAGCAGAACAGCCTGAAAGGCGCGGCGGTCTCGGTCATCTTGGCTCCTGTCTCCCCCGCATTCTTTAGCCCCGCTTTCTTTAGAGGGGCATCTCTTCTATAGATGGGGCGGTCTTTTCGGCGGTCTTTTCAGGAGCCGCACCTTAGAGCGGCCGCAAGGCTGATGACCAGCAGGACGTTGGGCCCGCGAGTGATATGAACTTCTTGGCAAAGACGGCAAGCCCGGCCCTTTTGGCGGGGGCCCTGGCAACCGCATTGACGCTGGGGCCGGCGGGCGCGGCCCGGGCGCAGGGCGACGACCCGGAGCAGGCGGCCCGCTACCGCGTCTGCATGGACCTGGCCGAGACCGCGCCGGACGAGGCGGTGGAGGCGGCCCAGACCTGGGCCGACCTGGGCGGCAGCGACCCGGCGCGGCACTGCGCCGCCGTCGCCCTGATGCGCCTCGGCCACTACGAGGTCGCCGCCCAGGAGATGGAGACCCTGGCCGCCAGCCTGGAGCCCGCCTACGCCCACCTGCAGATCCCGATCCTGATCCAGTCCGCCCAGGCCTGGCTGGAGGCCGGCAAGATCGACCGCGCCTACGCCGTGCAGACGACGGCCCTGGCGCGCGAGCCCAACAACATCGAACTGCTGGTCGACCGCTCCTTCACGGCTGCTGAAGTCGGCAACTACGAAGCCGCCATCGCCGATTTGGACCGGGCCTTGGCGAACGCCCCCAACCGGGCCGATATCCTGGTGCTGCGCGCCAGCGCCTACCGCTACCTGGACCAGCCCGACGCCGCCCTGGCCGACGTGGAGGCCGCCCTGCGGCTCGACCCCCGCAACGCCGAGGGGCACCTGGAGCGCGGCAACCTGCGCCGCCTGGCCGGCGACGAGGCCGGCGCCCGGGAGGACTGGCTGCAGGTGACGCGCCTCGCCCCCGACAGCCCGGCCGCCGCGGATGCCCAGGACAACCTGGCCAAGCTGGACGTGAAGGTGGAGTAGGCAGCGTCGCCTGCATCCACCCCCCTCCCAACCTCCCCCCATCAAGGGGGGAGGAGTTTCATTGAGCTGCTGCACCTAATAATCCCCTCCCCCTGGGATGGGGGAGGGCTAGGGTGGGGGTGACCTTCTTGCCGCTTCAAGCCGTCGGCAAAAAGAACGACCTCAGAAATGCAGGTTGGCGTAGTGCTCGGGCGGGCGCCGGATCTTCCGATCAATCGACTTCGGGGAAACTGCGGAGGCGATCCAACGCTTCATCGGAATCAAGGCTTTCCAAGTCGCCGCGGATTACATCGCGAACAACATCGTACCCATAGTTAAGGCTCAGCTTCTGGAAGTCATCTATGCCGTTCTTCCATGCATAGTAGCCTGTAAAAGCTCCCAGAATCGCAAAGTCGTCCTCATGGATGTTGTGGGTGGTGAGGCGTGTCTGCTCCTCAAGAGCTTCCGTCAACTCTGGGCGGGTCATGACCTCCTTCGCGAATTCCAGCACCACCTCAGCCGGCAGGTGAGAGCGGCGCATGTATTCCAGGACCGGCAACATTTCACGCGGCCCGGACCTCTCGCGCGGTTGGTTGAGATAGTCAACGTATTCGTTGACCCAGGCATATGGCGATCTTGGCTGGTTCATTGTCGCTGCCCCGACCCGCCTAGAAATCCAGATCGGCGTAGTGCTTGGGCGGCTGGACGCCGGAGATGTGGTCGCTGAGGATGGTGCGGAAGCTGGGGCGCGACTTGACCCGGGCGTACCAGTCCTTGGCGCCGCTGTGGTCGTGCCAGGGCACGTCGCCCAGGTAGTCGACGGCGGAGAGCTCCGCCGCCGCGGTGATGTCGGCGCGCGAGAAGGCGTCGCCGGCCAGCCAGCGCCGCCGGTCGCAGAGCCAGCCGATGTATTCCAGATGGTAGTGGATGTTGGCGAGACCGGCGCGGATCGCCCCGGAGTTCGGGGTGCCGAGCTTCAGGAAGCGCTTCATGATCTTCTCGTCGACCAGGTTGGCCGTGACCTCGCGGTGGAACTTCCCGCCGAACCACTCGGCCAGGCGCCGCACCTCGGCACGGTCGATGGGATCGCGGCCCAGCAGGGTCGGCTCGGGATAGACCTCCTCCAGGTACTCGGCGATCACCGCGGTACCGGCGATGGTGGTGCCGTCCTCGTCGATGAAGACCGGCACCTGCCCCGCCGGGTTCAGGCGCAGGAAGACCTCGCGCCGCTCCCACACTTTTTCGGTACGCAGTTCGCAGTCGAGGCCCTTCTCGGCAAGCAGGACCCGGATCGTCCGGCAGCCGGGATCGATGGCGATGTGATAGAGCTGGCGCATGGGCGCGGACTATACGGGCAGCGCCTGGGCCTGAACAGTAGCCTTTAGCGGCGCAGGCCGGCGCGCGCCTTCTCCCGTTCGGCAAAGGCCGCACGGGTCAAAGTCATGACCACCAGCGGCACCGTCTCGCCGCCGCGCTCAGCGGTCGGCCGCGACCCGCCGTCCTCGGCGAAACCGGCACGCCGATAGGCACGCTGGGCCCTCGCGTTGTCCGCGAAGACGTCGAGCCAAAGAGACTGTGCCCCAAGCTCCTCAAAGACATAGGCGGAGAGGGTGGAAAGCGCGGCTCCTCCGGTGCCCTTGCCGGGCCGGTCCAAGGCAATGCGCAGCAATTCGATGCAGCCGCCCCCCTTCGCCAGCCCCGCCAGGAGAACAAACCCCAGCGGTTCCCCTGCGGCGCCGCAGATCATCAGGTGGCGCCGATCGGTATCGTCCAGGGCCGCCAGGTGCTCTTCGCGGCTCCAGCGCAGAATGAACACGCCATAGTCCGGACGGGCTTCCAGGGCGAGCACGAAGTCGAGGTCGTCCGGGCCTGTGGGCCGCAGTACAACACCCGCTTCCGCGGTTTCAGCCATGCCGCATGCGCCCCCGGCTATCAGGTCTGGTCCCTAGTCGCCGGCGGCGGCCGCCGCCTCGCGGGTGACCGGGTGCTCCAGGCGCTCCAGCATCTCGCGCGGCACCACCTGCCAGAAGCGGCCCTTCTCGTGCGCCCAGTTGACCAGGATCTGCTGGGCGAAGGCCGACTGGGTCTCGCGCCAGTGCTCGCTGATCAGCTCGCGCAGCTGGGCCTCCCAGTAGTCGGTCTCGACGCGCTGATGGATCACGCTCTCAGGGTTGATGCGCTCGGGCAGCACGTCGTCGACATCGTAGATGAAGGCCATGCCGCCGGACATGCCGGCCGCGAAGTTGGCGCCCACCGAGCCGAGAATGACGGCGACGCCGCCGGTCATGTACTCGCAGCCGTTGGAGCCGCAGCCCTCGACCACCGCGACGGCGGCGGAATTGCGCACGCAGAAGCGCTCGCCCGCCTGGCCGGCGGCGAAGAGCTTGCCGCCGGTGGCACCGTAGAGCACTGTGTTGCCGATGATGGTGTTCTCGTTGCTGGCCAGCGGGCTGGAGGTCAGCGGCCGCACCACGATCTCGCCGCCCGAGAGGCCCTTGCCGACGTAGTCGTTGGCGTCACCGAAGACTTCCAGCTTCAAGCCCTGCACCGCGAAGGCGCCGAGCGACTGTCCGGCCGAACCGCGCAGGCGCACGGTGGCGTGCCCGGGGTTCAGCCCGGTCATGCCGAAGCGCCGCGTGATCAGCGACGACAGCTTGGTGCCGATGGCGCGGTGCGTATTGCGGATCGAATACTGCAGCTGCATCTTCTCGCCGTCCTCGAACAGCGGCTTGGCGTCGGCGATGATCTGGGCGTCCAGGGTCTCCGGCACCTCGTTGCGGCCCAGAAGCGTGCAGTAGGTCGGGAAGTCGCCGGCATCGGCCTGCACCAGCAGCGGGTTCAGGTCCAGGTCGTCGAGATGCTCGGCGCCGCGGCTGACCTGCATCAGCAGGTCGGTGCGGCCGATGATCTCGTTGAGGCTGCGCACGCCCAGGCGGGCCAGGATCTCGCGCACTTCCTCGGCGATGAAGCTGAAGAGGTTGACCACCTTCTCCGGCGTGCCGGTGAACTTCTTGCGCAGCGCCTCGTCCTGCACGCAGACGCCCACCGGACAGGTGTTGGAGTGGCACTGGCGCACCATGATGCAGCCCATGGCCACCAGCGAGGCCGTGCCGATGCCGAACTCTTCGGCGCCCAGCATGGCGGCGATGACAACGTCACGGCCGGTCTTGAGGCCGCCGTCGGTGCGCAGGGTCACGTTGTGGCGCAGGCGGTTCAGGGTCAGCACCTGGCTGACCTCCGAGAGACCCATCTCCCAGGGCACGCCGGCGAACTTGATGGAGGTCTGCGGCGAGGCGCCGGTGCCCCCGACGTTGCCGGAGATCAGGATCACGTCGGCCTTGGCCTTGGCGACGCCGGCGGCGATGGTGCCGATGCCCGAGCGCGCCACCAGCTTCACGCAGACCTTGGCGTCCGGATTGATCTGCTTCAGGTCGTAGATGAGCTGCGCCAGGTCCTCGATCGAATAGATGTCGTGGTGCGGCGGCGGCGAGATCAGCATCACGCCTGGCGTCGAGTGACGCAGCTTGGCGATCATCTCGGTCACCTTGAAGCCGGGCAACTGGCCGCCCTCGCCGGGCTTGGCGCCCTGGGCCACCTTGATCTCGATCTCGCGGCACTGGTTCAGGTACTCCGCGGTGACGCCGAAGCGCCCGGAGGCGACCTGCTTGATGGCCGAGTTCTCGTTGTCGCCGTTGGGGTGCGGCGTGAAGCGGCCCGGGTCCTCGCCGCCCTCGCCGGAGTCCGACTTGGCGCCGATGCGGTTCATGGCGATGTTGAGGGTACCGTGCGCCTCGGGCGACAGCGCGCCCAGCGACATGCCCGGCGTGACGAAGCGCTTGCGGATCGCGGTGATCGATTCGACCTCCTCGATCGGCACCGGCGCGATGCCCTCGACCTTGAAGTCCAGCAGGTCGCGCAGGGTGTTCGGCGGCTGGCTGTGCACCCCCTCGGAGAACTTGCGGTAGGTGGTGTAGGAATCCGTCGCCACCGCGTGCTGCAGGGTGTGGATCAGCCCCGCCTCCCAGGAGTGGCTCTCGCCGCCGCGGCGGTAGCGGAAGAAGCCGCCCACCGGCAGGGCCACGAAGTCCTCGTCCCAGGCGCGCGCGTGCAGCGCCAGCACCTTTTCCTGGATACCCATCAGGCCGATGCCCGACAGGCGCGACGGCATGGGCATGAAGAACTCGTCCACCAGCGTGCGCGACAGGCCCAGCGCCTCGAAGTTGCAGCCGCCTCGGTAGGAGGAGATCACCGCGATGCCCATCTTGGACATGATCTTCAGAAGGCCGTCGTCCACCGCCTTGATGTAGCGCTGCACGCAGTCCTCCAGCGGGCGGTCGCCGAAGAGGCCGCGCCGGTGGCGCTCGGCGATCGACTCCTGCGCCAGGTAGGCGTTCACCGTGGTGGCGCCGACGCCGATCAGCACCGCGAAATAGTGCACGTCCAGGCACTCGCCGGAGCGCACGTTCAAGGAGATGAAGGTGCGCAGCTTCTGGCGCACCAGGTGGGTGTGCACCGCGCCGGTGGCGAGGATCATCGGGATGGCGACGCGGCCCGGGCCGACGGCCTCGTCGGTCAGCACCACGTGCTCGCAGCCCTCGCGCACGGCGTTTTCCGCTTCCTGGCGGATGCGGTCCAGCGCCTCCGCCAGCGCGGTCTCGCCGCCGTCGATCGGGAAAGTGCAGTCGATGCTCGCCACGGCGTCGCCCATGTGCTGCACCATGGCATCGAACTCGGCGTTGGAGAGCACCGGCGATTCGAGCTGCAGCAGGCGCAGCTGCGCCTCGTCCTCGTCCAGGATGTTGCCCAGGTTGCCGAGGCGCGTCTTCAGGGTCATGACCCGGCGTTCGCGCAGGGAGTCGATCGGCGGATTGGTGACCTGGCTGAAGTTCTGGCGGAAGAAATGGTGCATGCCGCGGTAGCGGTCCGACAGCACGGCCAGCGGCGTGTCGTCGCCCATGGAGCCGATGGCTTCCTTGGCGTCGTCGACCATGGGATGCAGGATCAGCTCCAGGTCTTCCATGGTCAGGCCGTAGTTGAGCTGGCGGCGGCGCAGCTCCTCGCCCTCCCAGCGGCTCGGCTCGCCGTGGTCGGGGCGCAGCAGGTCGTCGATGGAGGTGACGTTGGCGATCCACTCGCCGAAGGGCTTCTGCTTGGCCAGGTGATCCTTGATCTCGCGGTCGTGGTAGAGCTTACCCTCCTGCAGGTCGACGGCGATCATCTGGCCCGGGCCGAGGCGGCCCTTCTCGACCACGTTGTGCTCCTCGATGCGCACCATGCCGGTCTCGGAGCCGGCGAAGAGCAGGCCGTCGTTGGTGATGGTGTAGCGCAGGGGGCGCAGGCCGTTGCGGTCCAGGCCGGCGACCGCCCAGCGGCCGCCGAAGCCGCAGACCGCGGCCGGGCCGTCCCAGGGCTCCATCACCGCGTTGCAGTAGCTGTAGAGATCGCGGTGCGCCGGCGGCAGCGAGGGGTCCTGGCCCCAGGCCTCCGGGATCAGCATGGTCTTGACCATCGGCAGGTCGCGCCCGGCGCGCACCATCAGCTCGGCCACCGCGTCCAAGGCCGCGGAGTCCGAGAGACCGGCGGAGATCACCGGCTTCAGGTCCTCGACGTGATCGGCGAAGGTCTCCGAGGCCATGCGGCACTCGTGCGCCTGCATCCAGTTCACGTTGCCCTTCAGGGTGTTGATCTCGCCGTTGTGGGCGAGGATGCGGAAGGGCTGGGCCAGGCGCCAGGTCGGGAAGGTGTTGGTCGAGTAGCGCTGGTGGAAAATGACGAAGTTGGAGGCGAAGCGGTCGTCCAGCAGGTCCGGGTAGAAGGACGAGAGCTGCTCGGCCAGGAACATGCCCTTGTAGATCACCGAGCGGCAGGACAGCGAACAGATGTAGAAGTCCTGGATCGATTCCAGCTCGGCCGCCTTCTCGATGCGCCGGCGGATGATATAGAGGTCGATCTCGAACTGCGGGTCGGGCACGCCGCGCGAGTTGGCGATCATGACCTGCTCGATCTCCGGGCGCGTGGCGTTGGCCTTCTCGCCGACGATCTCGGTGGTCACCGGCACCTGGCGCCAGCCGTAGATGCGGTAGCCGAAGTTCAGGATCTCACGCTCGACCAGCACGCGGCAGCGCTCCTGCGCGCCGAAGTCGGTGCGCGGCAGGAAGACCATGCCGATGGCCAGGGTCTCCTCGCCCGGCTCATGGCCGGTGCGCGCCACGTGCTCGCGGAAGAAGTCCTGCGGGATCTGCAGGTGGATGCCGGCGCCGTCGCCGGTCTTGCCGTCGGCGTCGACGGCGCCGCGGTGCCAGACCGCCTTCAGCGCCTCGATGCCCGCCACCACCACGTCGCGGCGCGGGGTACCGTCCAGGGAGGCGACCAGGCCGACGCCGCAGGCGTCGTGCTCGTCGCGGGGATCGTAGAGGCCGTAGCTGGAGAGCTTCTCGGCGTTGCGCTTCCAGGCGGCCGCGTAGTCTTCGCGCTGCCCGGCGGGCGTGAGGGACTTCTGTTCCGTCATGATCTTCTCTCCCCCAACCTTACTCGGCGGCCACGGCGGAGGCACCCGCCTTGGCCTGCATGTAGTTGTGCATCTGCTCGGCGGCGTCGCGCCCGTCGCGCACCGCCCAGACCACCAGCGAGGCGCCGCGCACGATGTCGCCGGCGGCGAAGACGCCGTCCAGCGAGGTCATCTTGGTCTTGAAGTCGGCCAGCACGGTGCCCCAGCGGGTGACCTCCAGGCCGCTGGTGTCGAACAGCCTGGGCAGGTCTTCCGGATCGAAGCCCAGCGCCTTGATCACCATGTCGGCCTCCACCGTGAAGCTGGAGCCCTCGATGATCTGCGGCGTCTGGCGGCCGGTGGCGTCGGGCATGCCCAGGTGCACACGCTGGGCGCGCACGGCGGTCACCTTGTCGTCGCCGAGGAAGGCCTCGGGCGCCGACAGCCAGACGAAATCGACGCCTTCCTCCTCGGCGTTGGCCACCTCGCGCTGCGAGCCCGGCATGTTGGCGCGGTCGCGGCGGTAGAGGCAGTGCACCGACTTGGCGCCCTGGCGCACCGCGGTGCGCACGCAGTCCATGGCGGTGTCGCCGCCGCCGATGACCACCACCGACTTGCCCTTGGCGTCCAGGGTACCGTCCTCGAAGGCCGGCACCTCGTCGCCCAGGCCCTTGCGGTTGGAGGCGGTGAGGAAGTCCATGGCCGCGAAGATGTTCTGCAGCCCACTGCCCGGCGCCTTGATGTCGCGCGCCTTGTAGACGCCGGTGGCGATCAGCACAGCGTCGTGCTTGGCGCGCAGGGCGGCGAAGCTCTCCGCCCCGCCGACGTCGTAGTTGAGGTGGAACTGCACGCCGCCGCGCTCCAGCAGATCGCCGCGGCGCTCGACCACTTCCTTTTCCAGTTTGAAGTTGGGAATACCGTAGATCAGCAGGCCGCCGGCGCGGTCGTAGCGGTCGTAGACGTGGACCTGGTAGCCCTTGCGGCGCAGCTGCTCGGCAGCGGCCATGCCGCCCGGGCCGGCGCCGATGATGCCGACCGACTGCGCGCGCTCGCGCGGCGGCTTGGCCGGCTTGACCCAGCCCTTCTCCCAGGCAGTGTCGGTGATGTACTTCTCCACCGAACCGATTGTGACCGTGCCGTGGCCGGCCTGTTCGATGACGCAGTTGCCCTCGCAGAGCCGGTCCTGGGGGCAGATGCGCCCGCAGATCTCCGGGAAATTGTTGGTCGCCTGAGCGGTCTCGTAGGCCTCCTGCAGGCGGCCCTCGGCGGTCAGCATCAGCCAGTCGGGGATGTTGTTGTGCAGCGGGCAGTGCACCTGGCAGAAGGGCACGCCGCACTGGGAGCAGCGGCCCGCCTGGTTCGCCGCCGCCTCGGGATCGTACTCGTCGTAGATCTCGTCGAAGTCACGGCGGCGCGCTTCGGCGCTGCGCTTTTCCGGCATGGCGCGGGCAAGCTTGACGAACTGCAACATCCGGCTGGCCATAGGCTTTACGTCCCTAAACTCTCTCAGTCGATCCTAGCCGCCCCCCTTTGCCGGGCCCTGGCTGAACCGATGTCCAGCGGGCCCTGGCCGGGTCTTGCAGCGGCGTTTGCCCCGCCCCCGGGGGCGGCGGCGCCTTGCGCTTGAGCGGAAGGCCGCAGTCCCGGCGATGAAGTCCGCGTCGGTGTCCCAGGGCGCCGCCGATGGCGGAGCGCCCGAAATCACCAGGGGCGCCCGTCTATAGACGAAGCCCCCGCAGCTTGCGAGGAAAAAACACAGAATAGGACAATATTTATGACCTATCTTGCCCGAAGGCCCTTCCTTATATCAAAAACCACCCCGGTTCGGCGACAGTTTTCCGAAAAACTAGTTCCGATCCGAGACTAAATTGCCCGATGGGATCGTTAACCAAGGGGTGCTATAAGCCGCCGGTCGCCGCCCGCACCCTTTTGCCCGACCGACAACCGCCACCGGAACCCGCCCTTGTCGCTGCTGCATGTCGTCATCCTGGCCATCGTTCAAGGCATCACCGAATTCCTGCCGATCTCTTCCTCCGGGCACCTTGTATTGGCCTGGGAGGTCTTCGACGCCGCCCAGATGAGCGGCGTCGAGCAGGCCGCGTCCGATCGCCTGACCCTCGATATCGCCGTCCACGTCGGCACCCTGGCGGCGGTCTGCCTCTACGCCTGGCGCGAGATCGGGCAGATGGCGGGCGGCATTGCCCGCCTGGCGGTGGGCCGCTGGACGCCGGGCGCGCGCCTCGCCGTCCTGGTGATCGTCGGCACCCTGCCGCTGATCCTCGTCGGCGGCCTGTTCAAGGACCACATCACCGCCATCCTGCGCGACACCGCGGTGGTCGCCTGGGCGACCATCGGTTTCGGCATCGTGCTGTTCATCGCCGACCGCAGCGCCATGACCTTTCGGCGCATCGACCACATGACCCTGACCGCCAGCCTGGTCATCGGCCTGGCCCAGGTGCTGGCCCTGATCCCGGGGACCAGCCGCTCCGGCATCACCATGACCGCGGCCCGCGCGCTGGGTTTCGAGCGGGTCGAGGCGGCGCGCTTTTCATTGCTGCTGGCCATCCCGGCGATCCTCGGCGCCGGCAGCCTGGCGGGCTACGACCTCTATGAAAGCGGCAACGTGGCGCTGGGGCACGAGGCCCTGGTCGGCGTCGTGCTGTCGTTCGGCGTGGCGCTCCTGGCCATCGTGCTGATGATCGGCTGGCTCAGGCGGGCGTCTTTCACGCCCTTCGTGGTCTACCGCATCCTGCTGGGCGGCGTGCTGCTGTGGTGGGTTTACGGCGTCGGAGGCGCCTAGGGGCCGGGCTTACGGCGGCGCGGCCTGACCCCTGAATCTCAGAGATCGGCCGACTGGTTGTAGCGCCCGCCCGGGCGGTACTTGTCCAGATAGCCGGGGATCACCGCTTCAGGCGCCGTCGCCTCGATGCCCAGATCGGCCAGGGTCAGCGCGCCCGGCGTCACCACGTTGTCCCGCTGCAGCAGGGTGACCTGGTCGCGGGTCAGCGGCGGCACGGGCAGCAGCTCCAGGAACGTCGCCTCCAGGCGGGCCAGGCCGAAGGGCAGGTTCACCAGCACCCGCTTGCGCCTGATGGTCTTCAGCATCAGTTCCAGCAGCTGCTTGAAGCTATAGGTCCTGGGGCCGCCCAGCTCGTAGACCTTGCCGCGGCAGGCCGGATCGCTCAGCGCCGTCGTCACCGCGCGGGCCACGTCGCCCACGTAGACCGGCTGGAAGCGGGTCTTGCCGCCACCGATCAGCGGCAGCACCGGGGAGAAACGCGCCATCTCGGCGAAGCGGTTGAAGAAGCCGTCCTCGGGACCGAAGACCACGCTGGGGCGCAGGATGACGGCCTCGGGAAAGGCCGCGCGCACCGCCGCCTCGCCTTCGCCCTTGGAGCGGGCATAGGCGGCCGGCGCCTCCGGCCCGGCGCCGATGGCCGAGACGTGCACCAGCGCCTCGCAGCCGGCCGCCGCCGCGGCCGCGGCGATGGCCTTGGCCCCTTCGGCGTGGACCGCCTGGAACTTCTGCCGGCCGCGCTCGAAGAGGATGCCGGTCAGGTTGATGGCCGCGTCGGCACCATCCAGCGCCGCGGCCACCGCCGCGGGGTCCTGCAGCGGCACGCAGAGCGGCGTGATCTGGCCGACATCGCCCAGGGGCTTCAGGAAGGCGGCACGGCCCGGGTGGCGCACCGCAACGCGGACCATCCAGCCCTCGCGCGCCAGACGCTGCACCACATAGCGCCCGAGAAAGCCCGAGCCGCCGAAAACCGTAACGATGCCACCGCGCCTGGCGCTCATGCCCCGCCTCTCCAAATGCCAAACCCAAGGGCCGGCCGGCGCTCCGGAAATTCCTCCGGCGCCGTTTCCGATGCCGTCTCCGGCACCCGGGCCCGCCTGCGGGCGATATATACAAAGCCTGGGATCAAGTTGACAGCCTCAATTGACCGCCTATGTTGGGCGGCGGGCCGCGCCAAGGGCCCGCGATTGCAGGATTCGTACGGCTTTTTCCCCAAGACCTATCCAAGGCAGACACTCCTCGTGGCACCTCCAGAAATTCACCTCCACCAAGGCGACCTGCCGGCCGGACTCGCGCTGGGTGACAGCATCGCCGTCGACAGCGAGACCATGGGTCTGGACCTGTCCCGCGACCGGCTGTGCCTGCTGCAGCTTTCGGCCGGCGACGGGGTCTGCCACCTGGTGCAGTTTCCCAAGGGAAACTACGACGCCCCTAACCTGAAGGCGCTGCTGGCCGACCCGGGGGTGACCAAGATCTTCCACTTCGCCCGCTTCGACGTGGCGGCGATTCGCCGCTACCTCGGCGTTGATTGCGCCCCGGTCTATTGCACCAAGATCGCCTCCAAGCTGGTCCGCACCTATACAGACCGCCACGGCCTCAAGGACCTCTGCCGCGAATTGCTGGGCGCCGAAATCTCAAAGCAGCAGCAGTCTTCGGACTGGGGCGCGGCGGAATTGAGCCAGGAACAGCTCGCCTACGCGGCCTCCGACGTCTTGTATCTGCACGACCTGCGCGCCAAGTTAGATGTCATGCTGGCGCGCGAAGGCCGCACGGAGCTGGCCAAGGCCTGCTTCGAGTTCCTGCCGACGCGCGCGGCGCTCGACATCGCCGGGTGGAACGAGAACGACATCTTCGCCCACTAGTTCGACCCCGCCTCAGCGGCAGCCGGTTGATTGACCCGGAGGAATCTTTCGTAGATGGTCCTCTAGGGAGCGCCCCGAATCGGGCCCCGAATCCGCCCCTGAATCTATGGGGAATCGGGCGCTTGGGGCTTTTAAGGCGTGGGGCCGACTGTGCTAGTCTGCGAACGGTCCTGCGAGGTGTGGCAAGGGGGATGCCGCGCGGGCACGCCACGTAGGACCGGAAGAAGCGATCCGGCCGGCGCGGGCGGCACGCCCCCACGAGAAGAGATGGCATGAAGTCTACATTGAAATCGGACAGGCCGGTGGACTCCGACACGCCGGACAGCGCCGCGGACCTGGCGGTCGCGCGCCGCGTTCTGGAAGTCGAAGCCGAGGCCCTGACCACCCTGGCCGCCGGCCTGAACGGCGGTTTCGCCGAGGCGGTGGCCCGCCTGGGCGAAGTCGAGGGCCGCGTTATCGTCACCGGCATGGGCAAGAGCGGCCACGTGGCGCGCAAGATCGCGGCGACCCTGGCCTCCACCGGCACCCCGGCCCTCTTCGTCCACCCCGGCGAGGCCAGCCACGGCGACCTGGGCATGATCACCCAGAAAGACGCGGTCATCGCCCTGTCCAACTCCGGCAATACGCTGGAGCTGAGCGACATCATCACCTACGCCAAGCGCTTCGCCATTCCCCTGGTGGCCATGACCGCGCGCGACGACAGCGCCCTGGCCGAGGCGGCGGACATCGCAATCATCCTTCCGGGCGAGGCACAGGGCGCGCCGGAAGCCTGCGCCGTGACCCAGGCGCCGACCACCTCCACCACCATGATGCTGGCGCTGGGCGATGCCCTGGCGGTGGCCTTGCTGGAGCGCAAGGGCTTCTCCAGCAGCGACTTCAAGGTGTTCCACCCGGGCGGTTCGCTGGGTAAGCGCCTGCTGCGCGTCAGCGACCTGATGCACGGCGGCGACGATCTGCCGCTCTGCGGCCCCGACACGAACATGAAGGAGGCCATCCTGGCGATGACCACCGGGCGCTTCGGCTGCGTCGGCATCATCGACGAGGCCAAGCGGCTGATCGGGATCATCACCGACGGCGACCTGCGCCGTCACATGGAACAGGACATCCTGGCCCTGAGGGCCGGCGACATCATGACGCCGAAGCCGCGCACCATCCGCGCCAACGCCCTGGCGGCGGAAGCCGTGGCCTTCATGAACACCTCCACCCCGCCCTTCCTCTGCCTCTTCGTCGTCGATGAGAACGGCTCGCCCGAGCGGCCCATCGGCATTCTCCACATGCACGACTGCCTGCGCGCAGGCGTGGTCTGAGCTGGCGGGCGGCAAGCGTGGCTGAAACCGTAATCCACTCCCCACCGGCCAGGCCGCGCGGCGCCGCGCTCCCGCCGCAGGGCGAGGGCAAAGGGCGACAACCGCCGCGGCTTTCCGGACGCAACACCTACAGCCTCTTCGTCAGCTCGATGAAGCTGGTGCTGCCGGCGCTGGCCGCCGGCCTGGTGCTGCTGGTCATCGCCTGGCCGCAGCTCATGCCCGACGTCAGCCGTTCCGGCCTCGACTTCGCGAAGATCGCCCGCGACCACGCCAAGACCCTGAACATGCTGAACGCCCGCTACAGCGGCGTCGACGAGAACAACCAGCCCTTCAACATCGCCGCTGACCTGGCGACCCAGTCCCCGGAAAACGAGGACCTGGTCGAACTGCAGCACCCCAAGGCGAACATCAAGACGACCGAGGGCGACCTGGTGGCACTCTCCGCGCGCGTCGGCCACTACAACCGCGGCGCGGATATCCTGGACCTGACCGGCAAGGTGCATCTGACGCACGACAAGGGCTTCGACATGGTTACCGAGGAGGCGACCCTTGACCTGAAGGACGGCTCGGCCAGCGGCGACACGGCGGTAAGCGGCGCCGGCCCCTCCGGCGAACTGCAGTCCGAGGGCTTCCGCTTGAGCGAACGCGGGCAGGTCATTCTCTTTACCGGCAAGAGCCGCCTGCTCATCTACCCGGAGGCCAAGGACAAGTTGTCAGAAGAAAACGCCGCCACCGGCTCTGCCGAGGAACGCACGCCTGCGGAGGCGGACCAATGACCGTCGCCCTGCGCCTGACGGCCCGGCCGCGTCCCGTCCCGGCGGAGCACCCCATGCTGGCCGCTGTGCTGACGACCGCGCTGGCCGCCGCCCTGATGCTGGGCCTCGCGGCGCTGCCGCTGCGCCCGGCCGCAGCGCAGTCGACGGCGGCCGAGTTGCGCGAGAGCGACGAGCCGCTGGAGATCAACGCCGAAGAAGGCATCGAGTGGAACCGCAACGACAAGACCTACGTCGCACGCGGCAACGCGCGCGCCGCCAGCGGCGAAGTCGAGGTGCTGGCCGACGTCCTGACCGCCTACTACCGCGAGCGCGAAGAGAGGCCCGCCGGCGAGGACTCCCTCTTCTCCCAGGGCGGCGGCAGCGAGATCTACCTGCTGGAAGCCGCCGGCAACGTGCGCATCAACTCACCGGAAGGCTCGGTCTTCGGCGACAAGGGCCAGTACAAGCTGGAGGAGAAGGTCTTCATCATGACCGGCGAGGACCTGCGCCTGATCAGCAAGGAAGACGTGGTGACCGCGCGCGACAGCCTGGAATACTGGGAAGGCCAGCGCAAAGCTGTGGCCCGGGGCAAGGCGCACGCGACCCACGAGGACAAGCAGATCAAGGCCGACGTCCTGACCGCCAATTTCGAGGAAAACGCCGCCGGCGACCTCGAGGTGCACCGCATCGACGCCGCGGGCAACGTCGAGATCATGACCGCAAAGGAATACGCGCGCGGGCGTGAAGGCGTGTACTATGTGAAGCGGGAGTTGGCGACGCTGGAAGGCGACGTGAAGATCACCCAGGGTGAGAACCAGCTGGACGGCGACTATGCCGAGGTCAACATGGCCACCGGCATCAGCAAGCTGCTGGGCGCGCCGCCGGGCAGCAAGGACAAGCCCAGACAGGTGAAGGCCCTGGTTCTGCCGCGCGCGACCAAGGAAATAGAGAAGGAGACTTCCGACGACGGCGCAGCGGAGACGGGCGGCACCCAGTAGGGCCGCGGCAGTGCCCGCGGATTGCCCGCAGCATTCTACAGATCGGGGCAGGTACAGATTGGGGTAGTTTGATTTGGTCGACGAAACACAGAAGGTAAGTGAAGGCGCCGCCACGGGGCAGGGCGCCGCGATCGGCGAAAAGCCGCGGCTGGTCACCGACAACGCCGGACTGATGGCGGTCAACATCGGCAAGAGCTTCAAGAAGCGGCCGGTGCTGCGCGGCGTCACCCTGTCGCTGCAGCGGGGCGAGGCCGTCGGCCTGCTGGGCCCCAACGGCGCCGGCAAGACCACCTGCTTCTACATCGTCACCGGCCTTATCGCGCCGGACTACGGCTGGGTCACTTTGGACGGCCACGACATCACCGACATGCCGATGTATCGCCGCGCCCGCCTGGGCATCGGCTACCTGCCGCAGGAGGCTTCCATCTTCCGCGGCCTGAGCGTGGAGCAAAACATTCGCGGCGTGCTGGAAGTCATCGAGCCGGTGCGCGAGAAGCGCGAGGTGGCGCTGGAAAACCTGCTGGCCGAATTCTCCATCACCCACCTGCGGCGCACCCCGGCGGTGGCGCTGTCGGGCGGCGAACGGCGGCGTGTCGAGATCGCCCGCGCCCTGGCTTCGCAGCCGGCCTTCATCCTGCTCGACGAACCGCTGGCCGGCATCGACCCCATCGCCGTGGGCGACATCCGCGACCTCGTCTCGCACCTGAAGGACCGCGGCATCGGCGTGCTGATCACCGATCACAACGTGCGTGAGACCCTGGAGATCGTTGACCGCGCCTACATCATCCACGACGGCGTGGTGCTGATGGAAGGCGCCCCGGACGAGATCGTCGCCCACGAGGATGTCCGTCGCGTTTACCTGGGCGAAAGGTTTAGCCTCTAAAAGGTTAAGCGATATGGCGGCGACACAAAGATTGGAACTGCGCCAGCGCCAATCTCTGGTCATGACGCCGCAGCTGCAGCAGGCGATCAAGTTGTTGCAGCTTTCCAACCTGGAACTTGCGGCGGAAGTGGACCGGGAGCTCGAGCAAAATCCGCTGCTCGACCGCGACGACGGCGCAAACGACAGCCTGCTGGAGGGACCCTCTCCCGACCAGCAGGACGATTTTGCGCACGCCTCCGACATCGGGGGCGACGACTCCGCCGCCGGCCCCGACTCCTCCGATCTCGATACCCCCGCCGACCCGGACTCCCTGGAGCGCTCCACCGCCGAGCAGCTGCCGTCCTCCAGCGACGAGCCGCTGGATACCGACTACGACAACGTCTACACCGGCAGCGCCAGCTGGGAAGGCCCCAGCGCCGAACCCGCCTTCGCCCAGCGCGGCGGTTCGGGCAGCGGCGACGAGAGCGACTTCTCCCTGGAGCAGCGCCTTGCCGAGTCGGTCACCCTGCGCCAGCACCTGACCGACCAATTGCACCTGGAAATTTTCGATCCCACCGACCGCGCCATCGGCGTCTGCCTGATCGACCAGTTGGACGACAGCGGCTACCTGAGCGGCGACCTTGACGAACTGGCCGCCCAGCTCGGCTGCCCGCCGGGACGCCTGGAGGCGGTGCTGGCGGTGATGCAGGGCTTCGAGCCGACCGGCATCTTCGCCCGCTCGCTGGCCGAGTGCCTGGCCCTGCAGCTGAAGGACCGCGACCGATACGATCCGGCCATGCAGGCCCTGGTGGAGAACTTGGAGCTGCTGGCCAAGGGCGACCATGCCAAGCTGCGCAAGATCTGCGGCGTCGACCAGGAGGACCTGGCCGACATGATCGCCGAGATCAAGGTGCTGGACCCGCGCCCGGCACTGTCCATCGAGGGCGAGACGGCGCAGCCGGTGGTGCCCGACGTGCTGATGCGCCCCGACCGCAAGGGCGGCTGGATCGTCGAACTGAACAGCGAGACAGTCCCGCGGGTGCTGGTCAACTCCGACTACTACGCCCAGATCTCGGGGTCGGTGCGCTCCAAGAAGGAACGCGAATACCTGAACGAGCGCCTGCAGTCGGCCAACTGGCTGGTCAAGGCGCTGCACCAGCGCGCCACCACCATCCTGAAGGTGGCAAGCGAGATCGTGCGCCAGCAGGACGCCTTCTTCCGCCAGGGCGTCGAGCACATGAAGCCGCTGACCCTGCGCGACATCGCCACCGAAATCGAGATGCACGAATCGACGGTCAGCCGTGTGACCTCGAACAAATACATGGCCACGCCGCGCGGCACGTTCGAGTTGAAATACTTCTTTACCGCGGCGATCGCCGGATCCGATGGGACGGCCCACTCGGCCGAGGCCGTGCGTCACCGGATCAAGCTGCTGATCGAGGGCGAAAGCAGCAAGAAAATCCTCTCCGATGACACCATCGTGGAACTGCTGCGCAAGGACGGGGTGGACATCGCCCGGCGCACGGTGGCCAAGTACCGCGAAGCCATGAGAATCCCCTCCTCAGTGCAGCGGCGCCGGGAGAAGGCCGTCCTGACCGATCAGGCATAATCGATTGATTTTCATACATTATCTCTGGAAGAGACGGGTACAAATAACGACCCGAGACAGGCTATTGACTTCACCTGGGGCCGTCTCTATGTTGCGCCCGCCTTGGCTATAGGGCATGCTGTGAAGGTGGTCAGCCACCTCTATTCAATCCACAAAAGCGGTTATGCAGCTCTCCGTTAAAGGAAAGCAGCTGGACGTCGGTGACGCGCTGCGAACGCACGTTGATGAAAGCCTTTCGCGGATTCTCGACAAATACTTCGGGGATGCGATTGAGGTTATCGTAACGCTGTCGCGGGATGCGCACCTCTACCGCGCCGTGGTGTCGGCCCATGTGGGCCGCGGCATACATCTGGAAGCCCATGGGGAGGCGAACGAACCTTATCCCGCATTCGATGCGGCGGCGGACCGACTTTCTAAGCGACTGCGTCGCTATAAGCGCCGCCTGCGGGATCACAATTCGAAGCCTGCGGAGGGAGCCTCGCTACCCGCGCAGCAGTACATCCTGGCCGGAGAGGGCCCGGAAGATTCAGGAGAAGAGAGCAGCGCCGACGGCCAGCCGGCCGTGGTGGCTGAAATGACAACAGAGATTCCGACGCTTACGGTAAGCGAAGCGGTCATGCGCATGGACCTGGGGAACCTGCCCGCGATGATGTTTCGCAACAGCGCGCATGGCGGCTTGAACATGATTTACCAGCGGAGCGACGGAAACATCGGCTGGATCGATCCCCGCGGAAACCGCGGGGAGTGACCGGACGAGGACCTATAGAGTTGCTGATGGATATTTCCGACCTGATCCTACCTGAGAGCGTGATCGCGAACCTTCGCGTCACCAGCAAGAAGCAGGCTCTCCAGGAACTGGCCAAGAAGGCCGCCGAACTCACCGGGCAGCCCGAACGGGCCCTGTTCGAAGTGTTGATGGAGCGCGAGCGCCTGGGCACCACCGGCGTCGGCCACGGTATCGGCATCCCGCACGGCAAGCTGCCGGAGCTGGACCGCCTCTACGGCCTGTTCGCCCGTCTGGAGACGCCGATCGACTTCGACGCCATCGACGAGCAGCCGGTGGACCTGATCTTCGTGCTGCTGGCGCCGGAAACCGCTGGGGCGGACCACCTGAAGGCGCTGGCGCGGGTCTCGCGCCTGTTCCGCGACCGCGCGGTCTGCGACAAGCTGCGCGGCACCGACAGCAGCGAGGCCATCTTCGCCCTGCTGACCCAGAGCCCGGCCAGCCACGCCGCCTGAGCCGGCACGCGGGCCGCTGACGAAAAAAGGACGCTTCCCGGCAGGGGAGCGGCCCTTTCGTTTTTTGGGGGCCGGCGCAGGGCCTGGCGCCCCTTTGGGGCGCTAGTGGGCGCTGAGCGGCTCCATGCCGTTCTGGCGCACCGCCGCGAAGGCGACGTCATGGTCGGCCAGGGCGGTGATCTCGGCGCCGTCGGCGGAGTGGATCAAGTAGACCTCGCGGTCGTCCCGCTGTCCCTTCTTCACGTAGGCGATGTTGTTGATGCCGAGCAACAGGAAGTCCTGGGACGAGAGTTCGGTGAAGGTGACCTGCTGGTTCATTAGCTTTCCTTTCGCCTGCTAGTCCTGGCGAACATCTTCGATGACCGGGCCTTTGCCGTCGGCGCGGTCCTGGGTGTCGATCTTGATGGTGCGTACCTCGGGCTCGACCAGCGGGCGCTCCAGGTCGATGTGGAGCAGGCCCCGTTCCAGCCGGGCGCCGGTGATCTCGATGCCCTCGGCCAGCACGAAGCTGCGCTGGAACTGGCGCGCGGCGATGCCGCGGTGCAGGTAGACGCGCTCGGGATCGTCGGACTGTTTGCCGCGGATCACCAACTGCTTGTCCTCGATCTGAACTGAAAGGTCGTCTTCGGTGAAACCGGCGACCGCCAGGGTGATGCGCAGGCGGTTCTCGCCGAGCTGCTCGACGTTGTAGGGCGGGTATCCGTCCGCGGTCTTGGAAATTCGGTCGATGGCCCGCTCAAAAGGCTCGAATCCGAGCAGGAGCGGGCTGTTGAAGAGAGACAAACGGGTCATGGACTGAGGATCCTCCTCCTCTTTGAGCAAGGCTATCCTTCGTTGCACGGCGCGGACACCCGGGGGTCATCCGTCCGCCAGCGGCCCAAAAAGCGGCGCCGCCTTATCTTAAATGGGGGTCCCGAGACCCCCAATCAAGCCGCAAAGCCAAACCTGGCGTTGAACGATGCACACCACTATACGCGCTTTAAAAAAAGGAAATGGGGGCGGGCCGCGGCCTCAGTCCCCGGAGGCCTGGCGGGCCCGCGCCGGCGGCCCGGAGAAGACCGGCTGCGGCGCCGGCTGGCCCAACAGGTAGCCCTGGCCCAGGTGGACGCCCAGGCTGCGCAGCTTGCCGACCTGGTCGTCCAGTTCGACCATCTCGGCGATGGTCTTGATGTTCAGGTCGGCGCAGAGGTCGCAGAGGTTGCGCAGCATCAGGCTGTCGCGGTCCGAGGACAGCAGGCGGCGGGTGTAGGTGCCGTCGATCTTCACGTAGTCGACCTCCAGCGCGCGCAGGTACTGGAAGGAAGCGGCCCCGGCGCCGAAGTCGTCCAGGCACATGGAAAAGCCCTGCTTCTTCATGGCGATAAAGACCCGGCTGACCCGTTCCAGGTCGTGCATGCGCGAGGATTCCGTGGCCTCGAACATCAGGCGCCCGGCCAGGTTGGCGTGCGGGCGCAGCAGCTCCATCAGCGCCTCGACGAAGATGTCGTTCTGCAGCGACAGGCCCGAGAGGTTGACCGCCAGGTTGATCGGCGAGCTTTCGGCGCGCTCGGCCATGAAGGCGATGGCGCGGCGGCAGCAGGCCATGTCGAATTCCTGGATCAGGCCCACGTCCTCGGCAAAGACGATGGTCTGGTAGGGCGACTCGCCGTGGGCGAAGCGGGTCAGCGCCTCGAAGTGGGAGATCTCGCGGTTTTCCAGGTCAACGATGGGCTGAAAGGCAAAGTCGAAACGGTTGCCGGCCACCACCGCCTTGAAGGCGGCGATGCGGTCCTGGGTCTCCATCACCTGCTCGTGGAAGGAGGCGGCCAGGTTGTCGGCGGCCAGGTTGGCGGTGCCCTGGGCGGCGACCTTGTTGATGGTGTAGACCAGCGCCTGGGCGGCCTCCTCGCTGGTCAGTTCCTCGGCGGAGGCGGCGACGGTGGCCTGCTCCACGTTCAGGCCGCTGCCGGTCGGATCGAAGGCGCGAGCCAGCTCGGCCAGCTGGCGGCGCACTTCGCTGCCGATGGCGGCGCCGGCCTGGTGCACGAAGCCGAAGCGGTTGTCGGCGATGGCGCCCGCGGAGTCGGCATCGACGGCGCCCTCGCGCAGCACATTGCCGGCATCGGCGTAGAAGGCCTTCCAGCGCTCGCCGCCAAGGCGCTCGCGAAAGCCCGCGGCGCCGACGAATTCGATGAAGGTGATCTCGACGTCCTGGCCGGCGGCCCGCGCCGCCTCCAGGGTCTCCGTCGCCGCCTCTTCGAAGGCCGCGCGGTTCAGCAGTCCGTTGTCGCTGCGCTGGGCCGTGGCGCGGGCGGACTTGGCCTGGGGGATGTTGGCCACGGTAATGGTGCAGTAGATGACATCTTCGTGGTCGGGGATGCGGCAGGCGCTGAACACCACCTTGATGGTCGGCGGCAGGCGCCGCTTGCCGTCGCCCAGCTCACGCTTTGCCGGGCGCACCGAGACCAGGACCGGGCCGCAGCGCTTGCCGGGGGTCAGGTTGCCGATCTTGGAAACCAGCAGGGGGCGGTCCTCCTCGACGAAGAGGTCGAGCCAGCCCTGGCCGACGACCTCCTGCGGCGAACCGCCGAGCAGCTGGTTGGTGGCCCCCACGGCATAACGGATCAGGCTGTCGTCGCCCACTTCCAGCAGCAGATCGGAAGCGGCGAAGGCGAAGGCGAGGAAACGGTCGCGCTGCTCGCGAAGCTGCTCGGCTTCGCTGAGAACGAGTTCGACGTTCCGGATTTCCTTGGCCTGCACCATCAGTGCCCTTCCCCGTCCGGCCGGCGGCCGGCCTCTCTGCCGCAGCGGTCCCCCAGAGGATCGTCAGGGATCTTCAAGGCGCTCTAACTGGGTCTCCAGAACAATTCTATGGTTCAAACCCTTAGGGCTTGCTTAAAAGGCAAGCCAGGATCAAACCTGCGCTAACAACGCAGGCTGAGCGTATGTATTTGAAATTATTAGTTTTCTTCTCGCGTGGAAATAAAGCGCAGGCGATCGCCGCGCAACTCCACCGCGCTTAGCCGGCCGCTGGAGAAGACCCCGCTGTCGACCCCGATGCGGTGGTCCAGGGCGGTCGGCCCTTCGGGCGTGTGGCCGTGGACCACCGTGACCGGGTGCGGCCAGTCCCGGCCGCTGAGAAACGGTTCGCGGATCCACAGCAGATCCTGCTCCTCCTGCGCCTCCAGCGGGCGCTCGGGGTTGAGCCCGGCGTGGACGAAGACGTAGTCGCCGATGCGGTGCTGCAGGGCCAGCCCGCGCAGGAAGTCCAGGCGCCCCGGGCCCAGGCTCTCGCTGAGCGCGGCGACGAGTTCGCCCGGCTCTTCGATGCGCGCTTCCGGCGCCAGGGTCTTCAGGGTTTCCGCCCCGCCGAAACGCCACCAGTTGAGCAGCCGCGGCAGGCTGACGTCCTCGCCGCTGGCCGCCTCGATGAGGAAGATCTCGTGGTTGCCGACGAGGCGGATCTCCTCCACCCCCGGCTGGCCGAGGCCCGCCGCCACCAGGTCCAGAGTCTCCAGCGGCTGCCAGCCGCGGTCGACGTAGTCGCCCAGCCACACCACGGAGACCGCTTCTTCGCCCAGTTCCAGAGCGATGATGCCGGAGATGCGCTCCTGCAGGCTCCAGAGGTGGTCGGCATGGGCATGCACGTCACCAATGGCGAAGACCGCGCGCCCGGGCGGCAGGGCGCGCGGCGCGGCCTGCCAGGGGGTGGTTTCGGCGACGATGCGTGGCATGCAGTCTCCTCGGAGGGGCGCTAGCGCCCCCGAGTGTAGGCGCGCCGCCGGGCCCTTTCAAAGCCCCAGCGAAGCAGAGCTTCGCCAAGCCCCTCACCGCCGGGCCGCCGTGAAGAAAGAAAGGGCCGGCGCCGCGTCAGCGGCGCCGGCCAAAGGCAACAGGCTTAGGACCTCAACCCCCATAGAGGGAGTGTCAGGGAGGTTCTCGGAGTACGCCCTACCGAACGATCACCCTCCCCCAGAAGCTAGCGGGAGGACTCGTCCGTAGAGACCACAGTATCGGGGCTCACCGCCCCTTCGACCAATAGCACCTTGGTCGCATCACCGGTGATGCGGGAAGAAAACGAGGCGCGGGGGAAAGCCGCGCCTCGAGGTGGGCAAGGAGGGGAGCAAGTCCCGCCGGCAACGGCGGGGGGAAGGATTGGGTGGCGGCGCGGGCCGCGCTTGACCTAGCGGGTATTCTTCAGCGTCATGCCGCCGGTGTCGCCACCGCCGTCGCCGGTCGAGAGGTTCGTGATGTCGGTCCCGGGACGCTTGGTCGAGCGCGTCGCACAGGTGCAGACGTTGATGCCGCTATCGCAGCTGTGCTCGAAGTTGCCGGTGGTCACGTTGCAGGCCGCCTTGGCCTTCTTCAACGTCGCCCCGCCACACTTCCACTTGCCGTCGTAGAGCGCGCAGGTCGCCGCTTCGGCGGGAGCCGGGCTCAGCGCCGTACCGATGGCCAGCGCCGACATAACCGCCAGAAGACCGGCGAAGAAAATGCTTCGAAGTTTCATATCGACCTCCAACTTGAAAATTGACTGGTGACAAAAATTTCCCGGCGAACAGGACGCAGGTCGCGCCGGCAGCGAATTCAGTTCAATTAACCGCGCCAACAAATCGCAGAACCCATCGCAAGCGATCCGGCCCGGAGAAAAATGTGCTGTGTTCCCCGGCGTCAGCCGCGCAAATCCCGGCGGCTGTGTTCCTGCGCAATGAGATACAGTCAGCCTCGCCAAAGCGGAAGCCGTGAAGCCACACAAGCGATCTGCAAAATTGCAGCATACCTCCAAGGGAGTAGGCGCCTCGCGGCGCGCCGGACGAACGCGCAGCAGCCTGCGCCGCCGTGCGAGCGCGCGGCGGTTGATCGTGGTGGTCTGCAACGAAGGTCGCGCGGAAAATCCGCGCCGGGGTCAGGGGCGGGCCGGCTGCTGCCCGTGCCCGCCGTGGGACGCGCCCCCGCCCGCATCTGCGCCATAGCCGCGCAGCGCGTTGTAGCGCGCCACCTGCTGCGGCGTGAGCAGGGCCTGGGCCGTCAGGTGCGTGCGCAGGTGGGCGTAGCGCAGCTCACCCTGCAGCGCGCCCAGCGCCGCCAGGCGTTCGCGCAGCTCGCCATCCTCGACCCCGCCGCTGCCGAAGGCCTGGTCCAGGGCGGCTTCCTGCTTCAGGATCGCAGCGCCCAGGCGCTGCGCCTCGGCCTGCATCTCGCCGAAGAGATCCTCGAAGAGGGCGCGCTGTTCCGCCGAAAGGCCCAGCGCCGCGCCCAGGTCCAGCACGTGGCGCGGGCCGGGATAGCCGTTCAGTTCCGCAGCCAGAGCCAGCGACATGCCGCGCCCGGCGCGCAGGTCGTCGACCTGCTGCGGCGACAGCGCCTTGATGTCGCGCGTCTGCCAGCCGGCATAGGGCACGGTGGTCTCCGCGCCGGCGGGCAGTGTCACGGCAGCCAGCACCGCCAGTCCAAAAAGAGCTGCGAGTCCGTTTCTCTTCACATTGCTTCTCCTGCTTTGATCATTGCTGCGACATCTGGTCATTGCTGCGACATCTGGTCGTGGCGCGCCCGCACCTCGCGCGGCCAGCGGCTCTTGATATAGGACAGCACCGCCCAGATCTCTTCGTCGCTGAGCGTGCCCTCGTAGCCCGGCATGTCGCTTTCGTAACCGCCGCCGGCCAGCGCCGCCGGGCCGTACTTGGTCAGCGCGAAGAGCTGCGCCTCGGGATGGTGCCAGGTGTGGCCGTTGACGTCGTGCGGCGGCGCCGGCAGGCGGCCGTCGGCGCGGCGCTGGCGCCAGTCGGGCTGGCCCTCCAGCTCGGCGCCGTGGCACGACGCACAGTTGGCCGCGTAGACCTGGGCGCCGAGCGCCACCTTGTCGCGGTCCCCTGGATCCATGCCGGCCCCACCGCCCGAGCCGAAGGGGTTGTAGGTGTAGGCCGCCGCCGCGCCGAGGGCGATCAGTACGGCCACTGCGATGACGATCACGCGTGATTTCTGCACCTTGGTCCTGCCTGTCGGTTGCTTCTTGCCCGGCAAGCTGCACTTTCCAGCAAGTGGAAGGTCAAGCGGGCGAGAAGGCGGAGGTGAGCAGACCCGTGGCCCCGAGGATCAGCACGACCAGACCCGCCTCCACGGCGATGGAGCGCTGCAGGCGCCGCCCGGCGTCCGGCGCGCCGGCGGCCAGGGCCGGCACCAGACGCCACTTGTTCAGCGCGGCAAAGCAGAGCAGCAGGCCGACCAGCAGCAGCTTGGCGAGCAGCAGGCGTCCGTAGGGCGTGGTGAACAGCGGCAAGAGGCCGTCCAGCAGCAGGGCGGCCAGCACCACCCCGGCGGCCAGCAGGCAGGTGACCACATAGACCGCCAGGCGACCGAAGCGTTCCATGACCTGGGCCACACGCTGCGGCTCCGGCGCCGTGGCCAGGCGCAGCAGCGGCCAGAGGCTGCCGATCCAATAGGCCACGGCCAGCAGGTGCAGCATGAGCAGGCCGTGCAGAAGCACGGAGTGGAGATCGTCCTGCACGTGGCCGACGAAGCCGAAGGAGGCGGCGACGATGAGGCCGCCGAGGACCGCCGCCGCCAGGCGCAGCGGTCCGAACAACAGCCCCAGCAGCAAAACCGCCATACCGCCGAAGCGCACCCAGACGGCCTCGCCCGCCGCGGTGCCGGCCACGAGGGTCCAGAGTTCCGGGTCGAAGCCGCCGGCGAGCCCCAGGCCGTTGAGCAGCGCCACCGTGACGTAGAGGGTGCCGAGGGAGGCCAGCAGGGTCAGGCCGACCAGCAGCAGCAGGTGGCGCTTCACCCCGGCGATCTCCGGTCCGGCAAGCTGGCCGCGGAAGGTGTCGATGAAGGAGAGGGCGCCGACCGCGGCCAGGGCGGCGCCGTAGGCCAGCACCTTGGCGCCCAGGTTGACCGCCTCGACCGGGGAAAGGGAGAGTTCAACCACCGGCGGCGGCCGTCACTGGGCGGGCACGATGGCAAAGCTGAAGGCGCCGTCGACCGGGTGGCCGTCGGCCGAGAGCGCGCGCCATTCCACCCGATAGGCGCCGGCCTCCAGCGACGGCAGCTCGATGCGGCGTTCCTTGGCGGCCTCGATGCTGCGCTTGCCGGGCAAATCGACCTCGCTGTCGGCGCCGTCGTAGAGGCGCACCGCGGTCAGCCGCACCGGCTGCGCGAAGACGAAGTTCAGGGATTCGGGGGCTTCGCTAAGCTCGCTGCCGTTCGCCGGCATGATCTTGGGCCCCTTGGAGTGGGCCAGGCCGGATTCGCCCGGCAGACAGAAGGCGGCGGCCAGGGCGGCGACGGCGGCAAAACGGATGGCAAGCTTCTTCCACAGCAGGTTGGACAGCATCGGGACAGGCGCTCCTTCTTGGCCTTTGGAGGTCAGAACGGCGGCAGAGTATCTAAATTCCAGTAAAGGGACGGTCAAGAACCCGTCGAGCCGCGGTTGGGTTAACGGAATTTAAGAAACCTCGTGGTTTGCTGACCGCGAAATGAGGTAACAGCCGAGGCGTCCGGAGGGCGTCACCCGGCGCACCCCGTCAGCTGCTGACGCAAGCAACGGAGACATTCTTTTGAGCCACACGACGGTCCAGCCCGCGCAGACCCCGTCGATCGAGGGGCAGCAGGACTATCCGGTGGATTTCATCCATATCGGCCTGGCCAAGTGCGCGAGCACCTATCTTCAGCAGCTCTGGTTCGACGACACGACGTACCACCTGCTCGATTCGTCGCCCATCGTGAGGGCCCTTCGCACCGTCGCCGAGAGAAGCGCCGGCCAGACCATTCAGTTCAAGGCCCCGCCGAGAGTCCTGCGGAAACACAACGTACTCTCTTCGGAAGGGCTCACTTGGGGCTGGCTCAATCATCCGGAGAAGCAGGCCGCCATCAAGCCGTTGCAGGAATTGGCGGCCAGGGTGTTGGGAGAAGGCCGGCTTTCGGGCCGGGTCCTGATCATCGTCCGCGATCCGGTCGCCCTGTTGCGCGCCGTACACGAGCAAACCATCAAGGAAGGCGGCCACGCCTCCTATGCCGAGTTCCTCGGCGTCCAGCGCAAGCTGTGCGAGGCGATTCTCGACCTGCGCTTCATGATCGACACCTTTCAGAAGTACTGGGACAGCATCGTCGTTCTCTCGGCGGACGAACTGAGGAATGCCCCGGAAGACTTCTGGGCCAAATACGCCGCCCGCCTTTCGATGCCCGAGCCGTCAAAAGAGACCCTTGCACAGCTCAACGGACCGGGCGCGTCCCTGAACAAGAGCCTTGGCAACAGAACGCCGCTCCTGGCGCAGTTGAACCGCTTCGCCACGGCGGCAACGGACTGCTACGAAAGCCTCAGCGAATACAAGGCTTTGTGCGGCCCGGAGTATGAGCGCATGAAGCCTTTTGTCGACGTCTACATGAAAGGGCTCAACAGGCGCCTCGTCGAGTTCGCAAGCGATGAAGCGCTTCAGCCGGTCACCGCCCTGCTCGCCCCCAATGACGTCGCCGCGGAGGAGGTCTTCGTCGACCAGGCTTTGCACGACTGGATCGAGACGCAGTATTTGCAGCCTCTCGAAGGCCTCTCGACGATCCCCGAAGAACTGCTTTCACAGTATCGCCGGTCGCTGGCCGCCGCCCTTAAACCCTAAGCCCTCGAGCCCCAGGCCCCTCAACCCTAGACCAGGGCCTTCAGCACCGCCTCGCCACAGGCCGTGGTATCGGCGGTGCCGCCCAGGTCGCGGGTGCGCGCGGCGGGATCCTCCAGCACCGTCTCGATGGCCGCCTCCAGCTCGGCGGCCGCTGCGTCTTCGCCCAGATGCTCGAGCATCATGGCCGCCGTCCACACCGCGGCGATGGGGTTGGCCACGCCCTGGCCGGCGATGTCCGGGGCCGAGCCGTGCACCGGTTCGAAGAGCGAGGGGAACTCGCGCGGCGGGTTGAGGTTGGCGGCGGGGGCGATGCCGATGGAGCCGGCCACCGCGGGCCCGAGGTCGGAGAGGATGTCGCCGAAGAGGTTGGAGGCCACCACCACGTCGAACCAGTCCGGATGCTGCACGAAGTGCGCGGTGAGGATGTCGATGTGGTACTGCGCCGTCTCGATGTCCGGGTAGTTCTTGGCCATGGCGGCGAAGCGCTCGTCCCAGTAGGGCATGGTGTGGACGATGCCGTTGGACTTGGTCGCCGAGGTCACGTGGCGGCGCTTGCGCTTCTTGGCCAGCTCGAAGGCATACTCCAGAATGCGGTCGGTGCCGCGCCGGGTGAAGACCGAGAGCTGGGAGACCATCTCCTGCTCGGTGCCGCCGTAGGAGCGCCCGCCGATCTCCGAGTACTCACCCTCGACGTTCTCGCGCACCACGATGAAATCGATGTCCTCCGGCCCGCGCCCGGCCAGCGGCGAGGTCATGCCGCGCAGCAGCCGCACCGGGCGCACGTTGGCGTAGAGGTCCAGCTCGCGGCGCAGCGGGATCAGCAGACCCCAGAGCGAGACGTGGTCGGCCACGCCGGGAAAGCCCACCGCCCCCAGGTAGAGGGCATCGAACTCCTTCACCTGGGCGATGCCGTCCTCGGGCATCATGGCCCCGGTCTCGGCATAGCGCTCGCAGGACCAGTCGAAGTCCTCCCACTCCAGCGAGAAGCCGTGCTTGCCGGCCACCGCCTCGGCGGCGCGCTGGCCCACCGGAATGACTTCCTTGCCGATCCCGTCGCCGGGAATCACGGCGATGCGGTGCTTGCGATTGGACATGAAAGAGCCTCCCTACCCGGAATTGTCGGGCTCTCGAATAGGGCAAAGCCCGGGTTTGGGCAAGGACGGGGGCCAAGGAGCTACGCCATCGCAGCTGGATTCCGGATGCACCCCAGCAAATTCTAAACAAACCTCTGCCGAACAGATTCTCTTGATCAAAAAACTTATCCGACCTTAGGTTACACATAAGGTTGGGAGGCACACGCCAAGATGGAGACCATCAGCTATCTGTTTGAACAATCTTGGTTAGGCATTGCGATTGGGCTTCTAGGGGTTGCAATTGCCATTTATCAGACGGTTCGAAGAACCGGGCCTCGCTTAATCTTTCAAGCATCGGGGCAGCGCCTTATCGAAGCAGGCGGTGGATTGCTACCCAATGAAGTGGCTGTTCAATACGCAGGAAGCCAAGTCCCGCGTGTGACGCTTTCGCAAATCGTGATTTGGAATCATGGCGCAAAAGCGGTCCGCGCTGAAGATGTAGTCCAAGAAGACCCAATAGTTTTCGATTTTGGGAATGACTCAGAAGTATTGAAAGCTGAAATCGTCAAGCGCAGCCGTGAAGCGAATAAATCAAGACTTTTAATAGAGGGGGACCAGCGAAATATCTTACGGTACAAATTCTCGTTTCTAGACCGTGGCGACGGGGTTCTCATTCGTGTGCTTCACACTGGCAAGGAACCGCGACCTAAATGCTCTGGAACAATTATTGGGATGCCGAAGGGCATGGAATTCGGTGGACCTCTTTTACCGTCGGCACTCCATGCGCTCCTACCAGCTCTTATTAGGGCAGGCACTTTCTCATCGATTTCGGTGCGAACACCGTCGAAGAGCATCGTTCGAACGTTCAAAATTTTTCTGTCGCTCGTTATTCTCGTCGGACTAGGGGCTGTGATGGTTGCCCTGTTTCCAAGTCTAGTGATGCAATTTCAACTCGCGTTCCAACTCGATCCGGTGCCGATTTCCACAAGTGATAGGATTGGTCTCGGAGTGGCAGGAACAATCTACTCACTTCCGTTCCTGCTCTTGCTTTGGCTCTCACGAAGGCGGTTCCCATCATCCCTCTTGTCTGATGAAATTGATGAACCCTGAGGCCAATTCCATTGCCTTTTCGTATCTGACCACCGGATCCAGGCACCATCGAAGCTGGTAATTGCCTTCCCATTTGGTCAATTCAGCGATGGGGCAATAGCATCTGGCTGCCCTGGGAAAAGCAAAACCCCCGGCCGCCGGACCGGGGGTTCTGGAAACTGGTGGAGCCGAGGGGAGTCGAACCCCTGACCTCTACAATGCCATTGTAGCGCTCTCCCAACTGAGCTACGGCCCCATGGGAACCGCCGGCGCCCGAACCTGTCGGTTGACTGCGTCGCCCGGCGGCGTGATGCGGGAAATTAGGTATCCCGCCCGGTCAAGGCAAGGAAAAATTGCGAGCCCTCGAAGGGGCCGTTTTCCGGGCCTTTCGGCCCTGCAGGGGCAGGGCCGGGTCGCGAGTATCGGACCGAAGCCTTACTCTTGTCCTAACGGCGCGCGACAGCCCCGGCTTCAGGTGTCGTCCTTGTCGTCCTTGTCGCCGACGACCACGTCGCTCATGTCGTCGTCGTCGCCCAGGTCCGAGGTGTCCTCGATGAAATCCTCGTCGTCGTCGTCGCCCACGGCGGCATCCGCCTCGGCATCGTCGATGTCGAAGTCCTCGTCGTCCTCGGTCTCGCTGTCATCGTCGTCGTCGGCCACCGGCGCCGCCTTGGCCTTCTTCGGCTTGGGCGCCGGTTCCGGCTTGGGCGCGCTGCGGCCGCGGCGCGACTTCAAGAGGGCCTCGGGATCGAATACGGTGCCACAAGAGGGGCAGACGATCGGTGACTTCTGCAGGTCGTAGAACTTGGTCTGACAACCCTGACAAATGCGCTTGGTTCCCCACTTCGGATTAGCCACCAGCGCGATCCTCCATCCAAAGGTCTTGCAGTTCACAGGCTGGGCGTGGCAATTGCCATGATCGTGCATCGCTGTCAAAAGGTAATTGACGGCCAACGCCGGGTCATCGCCGCCTACCAACAAAGCTCGCCCAAAACCTGCCCAGAATAAGGAATTCCAATCCCGTGAAACCCATGACAGCCAGGCCGAGCGACGCGCTCTCGGGCAGCCTGCGCCTGCCCGGCGACAAGTCAATCTCGCACCGGGCGCTGATGTTCGGCGGCCTGGCGGTCGGCGAGACCACCATCGACGGCCTGCTGGAGGGCGAGGATGTGCTGCGCACCGCCGCGGCGCTGCGCGCCCTGGGCGCCGAGATCAGCCGCGACGCCGAGGGGCGCTGGCACGTCTGGGGGCGCGGCGTCGGGGGGCTGGGCGAGCCCGAGGACGTGCTGGACATGGGCAACTCCGGCACCGGCGCGCGCCTGCTGCTGGGCATCCTGGCCAGCCACCCGCTGACCGCCGTGCTGACCGGCGACGCCTCGCTGCGCCGCCGCCCCATGGCGCGCGTCACCGAGCCGCTGTCGGACTGCGGGGCCACCTTCATCGCCCGCGAGGGCGGGCGCCTGCCGCTGACCGTGATCGGCGCACGCGACCCCCTGCCGCTGGACTACCGCCTGCCGGTGCCCTCGGCCCAGGTGAAGTCCGCCGTGCTGCTGGCCGGTCTCAATGCCCCGGGCACCACCCGGGTGGTGGAACGCGAGGCGACCCGCGACCACAGCGAGCGCATGCTGCGCCACTTCGGCGCCGAGGTTGTGACCCGCGAGATCGACGACGAGGGCCACCCGGCGCAGGAGATTCTTCTTACCGGCCAGCCGGAGCTCACCGGCCGGCGGGTGCTGGTGCCGGCCGACCCCTCCTCGGCGGCCTTCCCGCTGGTGGCGGCGCTGCTGCTGCCGGGATCGGAGGTGCGGCTGACCGCCATCGGCATGAACCCGCAACGCATCGGCCTCATCACCACCCTCAAGGAGATGGGCGGCGACATCACCCTGGAGAACGCCCGCGAGGAGGGCGGCGAGCCGGTCGCCGACCTGCTGGTGCGCGGCAGCAAGCTGAGGGGCGTCGAGGTGCCGGCCGAGCGGGCGCCCTCGATGATCGACGAATACCCGGTGCTGGCCATGGCCGCCGCCGTGGCCGAGGGGCGCACGGTGATGCACGGCCTGGGTGAATTGCGCGTGAAGGAAAGCGACCGCCTGGCCACCACCGCCCGTGGTCTGGCGCTGTGCGGCGTCGAGGTGGAGGAGCGCCCGGAGACCCTGGTCGTCCAGGGCGCCGGCGGCCGCCCGCCCGGCGGCAACAACCAGGCCATCCAGACCGAGCTGGACCACCGTATCGCCATGAGCTTCCTGGTCCTGGGCCTGGCCGCCGAGCGCCCGGTGCAGATCGACGACATGACCCCGATCGCCACCTCCTTCCCGGACTTCACCGCGCTGATGACCGGCCTGGGGGCGGAGATCGCAGAATCATGATCATCGCCGTCGACGGACCCGTGGCCGCCGGCAAGGGCACCCTGGCGCGCCGCCTGGCCGCCGCGCTGAACTACGCCTACCTGGACACCGGCTCCATCTACCGCGCCGTGGCGGCCCGGATCCTCGCCGCCGGCGGGGGCCCGCAGGACCCGGAAAGCGCCGCCGCGACAGCCCGGGGGGTGGCCCCCGCCCGCCTG
>NZ_JACSDK010000010.1 GCF_014925385.1 Pelagibius marinus
CCGGTAGCTCGTCAGGCTCATAACCTGAAGGTCGCAGGTTCAAATCCTGCCCCCGCAACCAACAAAACAGGCCCCCAAATCGGGGGCCTTTGTCGTTGGTGGGGGCAGAAATCCAAATCCCCGCCCTCCCGTGACTGGGAAAACCCTCATACAGTTCCAATGAACGATTTCCCGGCCCACTGGGAGTACGGTCGAACTGTTTCGACGCGCAGAATTTGGTCTGGTCCCAGCTCATCGCGAGCGAATTGAACTGCCCGGACTGGCATCTGCTTTCGACCCGAAGCGGACCGGGAATTGCGCAGTCATAGAGAAAGCAGTTCCGCTATGGCCCTCGGCTGCGCCGCACCCTGAGCGCGACAAGCCGCTTGTCAAAGGAGAGCATTACAGAAGGCTTGGAATGACCTCCGGAAGAAAAGGTGGGCTGTTGTGCGGAAGTGAAGGCGGTGCTGTGGCAGCTTCGCGATGATGGAAGTCGGGAGCAATGGTGCTAGGATTGCAGCATCAAGAGGTCAAACCGGTAGTGCCCATGGACGCAAAAGAACCATCGAATAATGAGGGCTGGAGATCGGAGAAGATCCCGGGCATCCATGCCCGCGCGGTCGAGAGCCTTTTCGAAGTCTTCGAGACCATGTGCGACGGCGCGATCTCGGTGGACCGCAACGCCCGTATTGTCTGGATTAACGAGAAGTACCGCAGCCTCCTGGGGGTGGCCGAGGGGGACGACGTCCTGGGCCGGGAGATCGAGTCCGTCATTCCCGAGAGCCTGATGCGCGAGGTGGTGCAGTCGGGTAACCCCATCCCGGTGGACATCATGCGCTTCGGCAAGCGGCACTTCGTCGTCAGCCGCCTGCCGCTGCACGATGCCGGCGGCGCGGTGATCGGTGCGGTCGGCTTCGTGCTCTTCGACAATCTCGACTACCTGAAGCCCCTCATCGGCAAGTTCGAGAAGCTGCATAGCAAGCTGACGTCGATGGAGGCGGAACTCGTCGCCGCGCGGCGCACCCGCTACAGCATCGCCAGCATTGTCGGGGTCAGCGAGGCGATGGTCGAAATCCGGCGCCGCGCGCGCAAGGTGGCGCCCCTTGCCAGCCCGGTGCTGCTGCTGGGTGAAACCGGAACGGGCAAGGAACTGCTGGCGCAGTCCCTTCATGCCGCTTCGCCGCGCTCACAGCGCTCCTTCGTCGCCGTAAATATGGCGGCCATTCCCGAGGGCCTGGTCGAGGCGGAGTTCTTCGGGGTGGCACCCGGCGCCTATACCGGGGCCGAGCGCAAGGGACGGCGTGGCAAGCTGGAACTGGCCGACGGCGGCACGCTTTTCATGGACGAAATCGGCGACATGCCGCTGCAACTGCAGGCCAAGCTGCTGCGCGTCCTGGAGGAGCAGGCGATCGAACCCGTTGGGTCGAACGAGCTGCGCAAGGTCGATGTGCGACTCATCGCCGCGACCTCCCAGGATCTCACCGCCAAGGTGGAGGACGGCAGCTTCCGGCGCGATCTCTACTACCGCCTGAACGTACTGCCGATCCATGTTCCTCCCTTGCGGGACAGGCTCGTCGACATCAGGCCCCTGGCCGAGCTTCTGCTCGAGCGCATCGCCGCCGCCCACAACACGCGGGTCCGCGAGCTCGACAGCGCCGCCGTTCTGGTCCTGCAGGACCACGCCTGGCCGGGCAATATCCGCGAGCTGCGCAATCTGCTGGAGCAGGCCTGCCTGGAGACTGATGAGGACGTCATCTCCAGCGAGATCTTCCTTCGTTTGCTGCCCGGAGCGCGGCGTGCCGGCGCGGCGCGGCACAGCGCTCCCTCGGCTTCGCCGAGCCTGCCGCAGCGCCTCGCCAACCTGGAGCGTGAAGCGATCCGCGAGGCCTTGAGATGCACGAAGGGGAAGAAAGCGCCGGCAGCGCGGCTCTTGGGGATCTCCCGTTCCACGCTCTACGAAAAGATCAACGAGTTGAATCTGTCCGACTCTCGGTCATTGAGTGACCGAGATCCGGACATTCCAGAAATCCACAATTAATTCAAAGCCTTACCCGAAATCTGCGATGTGACTGTCCGATAAGCCGGACAGTCCGCCGGCGGTGGCGCGTCTCCAGCCTTTCCCACTAATGCCTATTTAATCAACGACTTGGCCGCCAGGCTGGCGTCTGGCACGGGGCTTGCTCTTCTGAGGGTAAGGCTCGCCGTCCCTATGAGCGAGCTGCAGACCCGCCAAGCGGGGAGGGAGGAGTCAAATGCCCCCATTTGGGCCGCCGTCTCGCACAGTCGGCGTCACCTATGGTGCCGATCGTCCGGAGTGCCGCCATTGCGCGGCGCGTCCCGGCGAGGCCTTCCCCTTTCCCGCCGCTCACCACAAGCAATTCGGAAGACCGCCTGTCCCGGTGGCGCCCTCCATGGCGCGCCATCGGCCGACTTGCGGGGAGACCAGAAAGGAACTCAGCAAGATGACGGAATCGAATTCCCTCACAGTCGCGCGCGCCTTGCGGCCGGCGGTGATATTGGGAGGCCTGCTCGCCTTCACCCTGGGCGCGGCCCAGGGCACTGCCGAGGCGGCAGAGAAAATTCGCTGGAAGGTGCCGGTGGCCTTCGGCACCAATCTGCCGGCCCTCGGCGACAACATCGTCTACGTCGCCGACGCGCTGAAAGCCGCTTCGGGCGGCGCCGTGCAGTTTAAGGTCTTCGAGCCGGGCAAGCTGGTGCCGCCCTTCAGCATCACCGACGCCGTGAAGGACAAGAAGATCGAAGCCGGCTACACCTGGATCGGCTACGACCAGGGTAAGATCCCCTCGGCACCGCTTTTCGCGGCCCGGCCTTTCGGCATGGAGCCCTGGGAATTCACCGCCTGGTGGTTTGACGGCGGCGGCAAGGAACTGGGCGAGGAAGTCTACGCCGAGCACGGCGTGCACCCCGTTCTCTGCGGCATCATCGGGCCGGAGACCGCCGGCTGGTTCCGCAGTGAGATCGACTCCCTCGACGACCTCAAGGGGCTCAAGATCCGCTTCGCCGGGCTGGGCGGCAAGGTCATGCAGAAGGTCGGCGCCTCGGTGACCATGTTGCCCGGCGGCGAGATCTTCCAGGCCCTGGAGAAGGGCGCCATCGACGCCTCGGAATTCTCCATGCCGGCCATCGACCAGAAGCTCGGCTTCGACAAGGTCGTCAAGTTCAACTACTTCCCCGGCTGGCACCAGACCTACACCGCCTTCCACTTCGTCGTGAACAAGGAAGTCTGGGATGGCCTGGAAGACAGCACCAAGGCGCTGATCGATATGGCCTGCACCGCCGGCGTGATGCGCAACCTGTCGCACGGCGAGGCGATCCAGGGTGCAGTGATCAAGGGCTTCGGCGGCAAGGGCGTCACCGCCGGAAGGCTGCCTGAGAACATCCTGCACGAGCTGCAGGGCATCACCAGGGAAGTGATGGAGGAAGAGGCGGCGAGGGACGCCCTCTTCAAGAAGGTCTACGAGTCCCAGGAGGCCTTTTCCGCCGATTACAAGTACTGGAAGGGCCTGGCTTACCTGCCCAGGAACTTCTGACCCTTGGCCCCCAACTCAGGTGTGCGGCAGCCTTTCGGCCTCAATGCGATGGAGAAGCAGGGAACCATGACCGACGATATCAGAACAGCCTCCCCGGCTGAGGTGGATCATCCAGACGATCATGACCGCCTGCATGAGTTGCTCCATCATGCCGAGCTGCCGCACACCGCCTTTTCTTCCAACCTTGACCGCCAGGTGCGCCGCTTGGGCTCCTGGGCCTCCTGGATCTGGCTGGCCCTGGTCGGTGTCATCGTTCTCAACGTCACGCTGCGTTACGTGCTGGGCGAGGGGCGGATCGAGTTCGAGGAGATCCAGTGGCATATCTACGCATTCGGCTTCCTCCTTGGGCTCGCCTATTGCATGGAGGCCGACGACCACGTGCGCGTCGATGTCGTCTATGAGCACTTCAGTCTGCCCACGAAGGCCTGGATCGAGCTCTTCGGCATCTTCTTCTTTCTCGTTCCCTTCGCGGTTCTGGTTCTCTGGTACGCGGTTCCCTTCGTCATCTACTCCATTTCGATCAACGAGGTTTCCGAATCGCCAGGCGGGCTGCCGGCCCGCTGGGTCATCAAGGCGGTGCTTCCGTTCGGCTTCTTCCTGCTGCTGGTGGCCACGCTCTCGCGGCTCAGCCGGGTGACAGCTCTGCTCTTCGGCTGGCCGGCGGTGCGGCCCCGGCCCGGCAAGAACACAGTGGCAAAGGGGTAACGGCCGTGGAATTCAGCGAAATCCTCTGCGTGCTCATGTTCATGAGCTTCATCCTGCTGCTCTTCACGGGCTTCCCCGTGGCCTGGGTCCTGGGCGGTGTGGCCGTGATCTTCACTCTGATCGGCTGGCTCGTCGCCGAGCATACCGACCTCTTGGCCGACTCCTTCTACACCATCGACTGGGCCTACACCTCCGCCGTGGTGGACCGCATCTGGGACGTGATGAAGAACTGGGTGCTGGTGGCCCTGCCGATGTTCATATTCATGGGGCTGATGCTGGACCGCTCCGGCATCGCCGCCCAGCTGATGAACAACTTCGTACGGCTCTTCGGGCGCGTGCGCGGCGGCATGGCGGTGACCGTCGCCCTCATCGGCATCCTGCTTGCGGCCTCCACCGGTATCATCGGCGCCTCGGTCGTGCTGCTGTCGCTGCTGGGCCTGCCGGTCATGCTGGAGAACGGCTATCGCCCCAGCTTCGCGGCTGGCGCGGTCTGCTCCGTGGGCACGCTGGGAATCCTGATCCCGCCGAGCATCATGCTGGTCCTCATGGCCGACCGCCTGGCCATGTCGGTAGGCGACCTCTTCCTGGGGGCGCTGATCCCCGGCGTGCTGCTGGGCGTGATCTACATCACCTACATGCTTACTTATGCTTGGCTTGTGCCGGATGGTGCGCCGGCGCCCGAGCACGTGGAGCCCATTACCAGCAAGGCGATCCTGGAGATGTTCTGGGCGGTACTGCCGCCGGCCGGGCTGATCCTGGCGGTGCTCGGCACCATCTTCCTGGGCCTGGCCACGCCAACGGAGGCCTCCGGTGTCGGCGCTTTCGGCGCACTGCTGCTGGCCTGGGCCAACAGGAAGCTGAACCTCACGGTGTTCCGGGAGGTCTGCGAGCAGACCACCAAGACCACCGCCTTCATCTTCGCCATCTTCCTGGGCGCGACTGCCTTCTCCCTGGTATTCCGGGGGTTGGGCGGGGACGAGCTGATCGAGGCTTTCTTGACGGGCCTGCCACTTGGGCCAAACGGCATCGTCATCGCGGTGCTCCTTTGCACCTTCATCCTCGGTTTCTTTCTCGACTGGATCGAGATCACGCTCATCATCCTGCCCCTGGTCGGCCCGGTGATCGCGAACCTTGGCTTCGACCTGGTCTGGTTCACGGTGCTCTTCGCGGTCTGCCTGCAGACCTCTTTTCTGACGCCGCCGGTCGGTTTCGCGCTGTTCTATCTGAAGGGCGTGGCGCCGACGGGCGTCACCGTGGCGCACATCTACAAGGGCGTGATTCCCTTCATCCTCCTGCAGCTTGCCGGCCTGGTGCTGGTCTTCATCTGGAAAGACCTGGTCACCTGGCTGCCGAGCGTCGCTTACGGCAACTAGAAAGGGGGCTTCCCATGGTGCTGCCGACAATGCGCCGAATCCTCTACGCTACCGACCTGGGCGACAGCGCACCCCGGGTCTTTGCCCAGGCGGTAGCCATGGCACGGCAGTTCGATGCAGGCATCGTCTTCCTGCATGCGATCGAGCCCCTGGGACCCACAGCGCAGACCCTGGTGCATAACATGCTGCCGCAGGAACAACTGCAGCAGCTGCACTCTGAAGGCTTGGCCAAGCTGCGCAGCGACATCAAGCAGCGCATCGACCGCTTCTGTCTGGCGGAGCTCGGCGGCGCGGCGGAGGAGGGCGTCGAAGACATCCGCATCGTCGATGGCCACCCGGCAGAGGTGATTGTTGAGCAGGCCCGCGAGCTGGCGCCCGACCTCATCGTCATGGGGACGCACAGCCACCCCGGCCTCTATCGCACGCTCCTGGGGTCGGTGGCGCGGAAGGTCGTAAGCCGGGTGGAGCGCCCGGTCCTGTTGGTGCCGATCCCCGAAGACGTGAAGTGATTTCTCTTCGTCCCGCTTGAGGAAGATGAAAGTGCCGAAACTGGTCCTGAAATCCGACGTCGCGCTGCCGCCCGAGCAACTCTGGCGCATCATCAGCGACTTTGCTGCGCCCAACCGCTGGAATCCCCTGGCGCAGATCCTGGCCTGCGACGGCGATCGGGTGGGCAGTATCCGTAGGGTCCAGCTGGCGGGCGCCGGCGTTTTCGTCGAGCGCTTGGACAGGCGCGATGACGGGCAGCGGATCTACAGCTACGCCATCGTGGAAAGCCCGCTGCCGATCTCCAACGCTTCCGTCGAGGTCAGGGTGACCGACAACGACGACGAGACGGCGACCATCGAGTGGACCGGCACCTTCGACTCGGAGGTGCTTAACGAATTCCTGGCTGTCAGGTCCTTTCAGCAGGTCTATCAGGGCGTGCTCGACAACCTAGTCTGGTCCGTCGGCAAGCGGAAGCAGGATCCCTGAGCGGGAGGGCGGCGGAATGAGAAACAAGGTCGTTTCGCTGGAGGACGCCATCGCGGTGATCCAGGACGGCGATACGCTCTGTACCTCGGGTTTCGTCGGGATCGGCACGCCGGACGAGTTGCTGTGCGGGCTGGAAGCGCGTTTCCTCGACAGCGGCCGGCCCAGGGACCTGACTCTTGTCTTCGCGGCCGGCCAGGGTGACGGCGGCGAGCGCGGCCTCAACCGGCTGGGCCACGACGGCCTGCTCAAGCGGGTGGTCGGCGGGCACTGGGGCCTGATCCCCAAGATCGGCCGCCTCGCCCTGGAAGGACGTATCGAAGCCTACAACCTGCCGCAGGGCTGCATCTCCCACCTCTATCGGGACATCGCCGCCGGCAAGCCGGGAACCGTTTCGCGGGTGGGGCTCGGCACTTTCGTCGATCCGCGCCTGGACGGTGGCAAGATCAACGCCGCCACGCCCGAGGACCTCGTGGAGGTGATTGAGCTCGGCGGTCAGGAGGCCCTGTTCTACAAGGCCTTCCCCATCCAGGTGGCCTTTCTGCGCGGCACGACCGCCGATCCTTCGGGCAACATCACCATGGAGCGCGAGGCGCTGGTGCTGGACAACCTGGCCATGGCCATGGCGGTGAAGAACAGCAACGGACTGGTGATCGCCCAGGTCGAGCGCATCGCCCGCCAGGGCTCCCTCGATCCGCGTCAGGTGGTGGTGCCGGGGGCCCTGGTCGACTGCGTGGTGCTGTCGCAGCCGGAAAATCACCGGCAGACCTATGCGACTTCCTATTCGCCGTCCTATTCCGCCGAGATTCAGGTTCCGCTCGAAAGCCTCGAGCCTTTGCCGTACGACCTGCGCAAGGTGATCGCCCGTCGGATCGCATTCGAGCTGCCGCCCAACGGCGTGGTCAACCTGGGAATCGGCATGCCCGAAGGCGTTGCCGCGGTTGCGGCCGAGGAGAACCTGCTGGACGACATAACCTTGACGGCCGAACCCGGCGTCATCGGCGGCGTGCCGGCGAAGGGGCTGGATTTCGGGGCGGCGGTCAATACCGATGCCGTCATTCACCAGAACCAGCAGTTCGACTTCTACGACGGCGGCGGTCTGGATCTCGCCTGCCTGGGCATGGCTGAATGCGACCACCAGGGAAACGTCAACGTCAGCCGCTTCGGCTCGAAGCTGGCCGGCGCGGGCGGCTTCATCAACATCAGCCAGAACGCGCGGCGCCTGGTCTTCGCCGGCACCTTCACCGTGGGCGGGCTGGTCGCGGGGCCGGAGGAGGGGAGGCTCGCCCTCTCCCAGGAGGGCCGTTCGCGGAAATTCATCGCGGCGGTCCAGCAGGTGACCTTCAGCGGCGCCCTCGCGGCGGCGCGGCGCCAGCCCGTGCTCTACGTCACCGAACGCTGCGTCTTCCGGCTCGACGAAGAGGGCCTGGAACTGACCGAGGTGGCACCTGGGGTCGACCTCGAACGGGACATCCTGGCGCAGATGGACTTCGTGCCGCGGGTCAACTCACCGAAGGAGATGGACCCGCGGATCTTCCTGCCGGAAGCGATGGGGCTGAGGGACCTGCTGCTCGACATGAAGCTGGAGGACCGCATCTCCTACGATCCGGCCCGCAGCACGCTGTTCCTCAATTTTGAGAATCTTCACATCCGGCGCAAGGCGGACATCGCGGCGATTCGTGACGCTGTCGAAGCGCATTGCCGCAAAGCCGGCCGGCTCGTCGACGTGATCGTGAACTACGGCTCCTTCCGCATCGACGAAGAGCTGACATCCGACTACGGAGAGCTGGTCCGTTATCTGGAGGACAGTTACTACAATCGTATCTCACGTTACGCCACCAGCGCCTTCCTGCGCATGAAGCTGGGCCGGATGCTGACCCGCCAGGTGGCGCCCCACATCTTCGAGACCCAGGACGAGGCGAAGGCCTTCCTGCAGAACGCCGGCCCATGAGCGACCCGTGCAACCACGGGCAGCGCGCCCGCCCACATAAGGTCACTTCGGTTGTGCCGTCTATTGGCTCATCTTGCAGAAACCTACAAGAGGGAACCCCAAGGAGGAAAAGCATGCTGAGAAGAACCGCTTTCCTGGCCGGCGCGATCTTTTTCGCCGCTGTCCCGGCTCAGGCCTATGAGCCGCTGGTGGAGAAGCAGAGCTTCACGATCCCGGAATTCATCACCCAGGGCGGGGCGCCGATCAAGAACATGACGCTCGGCTGGGAGGCCTACGGGACGCTGAACGAGGCCAAGGACAACGTCATTCTCGTCACGCACTATTTCTCCGGAAGCTCCCACGCGGCCGGCCGCTACACCGCCGACGACAAGGCGCCCGGCTACTGGGATCCGATCATCGGCGCCGGCAAGCCGATCGACACGGACAAGTACTACGTCATCTCGGTGGACACGCCGGTCAACCTGGGTGCCCACAATCCCAAGGTCATCACCACCGGACCGGCAAGCATCAACCCGGAAACCGGTAAGCCTTACGGCATGAGCTTTCCGATCCTCACCATCCGCGACTTCGTCGAGACCCAGAAGGCCCTGCTCGACCAGTTGGGCATTGAAAAGCTGCACGCCGTCATGGGCGCCTCCATGGGCTCTCTGCAGGCCTACGAGTGGGCCGCCACCCATCCGGAAATGGTGGAGCGCGTCGTTCCCGTAATCGGCGCTGGCTGGACCAGCGGCGACCTCATCGCCTGGCTGAACATCTGGGCCGCGCCGATCAAGCTGGATCCCAACTGGAACGGCGGCGACTACTATGGCGCGGAGCCGCCGCTGAAGGGCCTGGCCGAGGCCTTGAAGATCGTTACCCTGCATGCCCAGAGCCCTGAGTGGTCCAACGGCGTCTTCGGGCGTGCCTGGGCTGACGAGGCCAAGGATCCGGCGGACTCCTTCGATAACGTCTACAAGATCGAAGCGGTTCTGGACGGGGCGGGCACCGCGCGCGCCAAGACCTCCGACGCCAACCACTTTCTCTATCTGGTGAAGGCCAATCAGCTGTTCTACGCCGGCCACGGCAGGTCCCTCTACGAAGGCCTGCTGGCCATCGACTGTCCGGTGCTGATCATCCACACCGACGAAGACCAGGTTTTCCCCGGCAATGCGGTGCGGGAGACGGCAACGCTCATCAAGTCGGACGGCACGCCGGTCGAGGTCGTGGAACTGGAGGGCACCCGCGGCCACCTAGACGGCGTGCTTTCGATCGCGCAGGCCGGCCCGCAGATAGCAGCCTTCCTGGGCAAGTGAGGCGCCGTCACGCGCCAGTCGGCGATACGGCAGCTGGCCGCTGCAGCAGAAGGTCGTGCGGTGGCGCGGCCGCTGATGCTGCTCCCTCAGATGGCCGCTTATACGGCCCGGTCGCTGCGCGCTTGGCGAGTGGGATTCACATTTGCAGCCCCCAACCGTCACTTCCAGGTCCCTGTGACCAGCTTCGCTACGACGGACTCGCCTACCGGTATACACTGTCTTTGGTGTCGCACTCCTTGAAATCATCCGGAAACCGCTTCGGTCAGCGGTATACGTAGAAGGGGAACTGCTCGAACAGCAGCGGCAAGACATCAGCTTCGTTATACAAGGGAACAACAAAACTAAAGCAAATGTCCGAAGTCACCATAGTCGACCTCCACCAATCGGCACGCGGCGATTGTCGCTTTACATATGCCATGGGCCCTGTCTGTGTTGCGCCATCATGGACGCTAAATTCAGCTTCGGATGAATATTCTCATAAAGTTAACGATTTCTGACGACCTGATTCGACTTTATCGTAGCGCCGGCCTCGCGCCGTCCGACATATCCCCTTGCCCACCAGCGTCTGGTTCAAATTGGACCGCGTCTGGGGTTTCGGCACAGTTGATAGCGTGCCCCCGCAACCAACAAAACAGGCCCCCAAATCGGGGGCCTTTTTTTTGGCTCCAGGCGGTGGGGCCGGAACCCGCGACCTCCTGTGGTTCTGAACCTCCTCATAACTTGAAGGCTTGCGAGCGACCGTGGCCCCAGTGGGGCCGCGTAAGCGCCAGCAAGGTCGAAGCGCGCCTTAGCGCGCGCAGACTGCGCAGCTTCAAATCCCGCCCCCGCAACCAACGATCACCTGACCGTAGCCGTAGAGCCAGCGGCTTGTTCCCTGATGGATGTTGCGCACCGAATGCACTGCACGGGCCGGGATGAAGACCTCGTCGCCCGGTTCCATGATCGCGACTTTGCCGTCGATCTCCATCTCCAGGCGTCCCTCGACCACAGCGACTAGTTCGTCGGTCGCATGAGAGAAGTCTTCCCAGCGCTGGCCCGGCGGGTCGACGAAGAGGTCGCAGGAGAATCCGCGCGCTTCCCACTCGGCGGCGACGGCCGCGCGGTCGACGGGCGGGGTGAACTTATGCGTTTTCAGTAGTTCTTTCATCGGTTGGCTGAAATGCCTCCGTCCACATAAAGGACCTGGCCGGTCACGAAGTCGGCGGCCGGGGAACAGAGAAAGACCGTCGGCCCCGCGACATCGACCGGCTCGGCAATGCGGCCGGCGGGGATGCTGGCGCGCAGTTCCTCGGCGAGCTTGGGGTCCGCCATCTTCTCGCGGATCATCTCCGTCATCACGTAGGTCGGCGCTACCCCGTTCACGCAGATGCCGTGCTGCGCCAGTTCCAATGCGTGCTGGCGCACCAGCATCACCAGGGCGCCCTTGCTGGTGCAGTAGGCAGAGTAGCCGCGCCCGAAGAAGCCGCGGTGCGAGCTGACCGAGAGCATATGCACCTGCTTGCCGCCGCACCCGGCGGCGATCTGGCGCCGCGCTACTGCCTGACCCAGGAACATGGCCGACTTAACGTTGGCGGTATAGACCTCATCGAAGGAAGTCTCGGTGACGTCGACCATGGCTTCCTCGATGTTGATGCCGACACAGTTCACCAGAATATCCGGGCCGCCGAAACGTTCGGCCACGCGGTCGACAGCGCCCCGGATTTCCGCGGTCTGCGTCGCGTCAAGAACCTCGGCGCCGGCGTCATGCCCCGCGGCCTTCAGCTTCTCCGCCAGCGCCTCGCCCCTGTCGCGATGGCGGCCGGCGACCACGACCCGCGCGCCCCGCAGCGCGAGCCCCCAGGCAATGGCCTCGCCCAGGCCACCATAGCCGCCGGGGATGAAGGCAGTCTTGCCGGTGAGGTCGAAGTCCGGCCCGAGGGCGGCAGTGAAATCGACCGTGGGCGTCATCTGGTCCATGAGGGCGGCTCCATCCCTTGCAGGCTGTGATCGCTCAATCCAGAAGCAGACCGCCGTTGATGTCAACGATCTCGCCGGTCACGAAACCGGCAAGCGGCGAAATGAGATAGCAGACCAGGAAGGCAATTTCCTCGGGCTCGCAGAAACGCCCGACCGGGATCTCCTGCAAAAGCCGTTCGCGTGCTGCCTCATCCAGCTGTTCGGTCACCATGGGCGTCCTGATATAGGCCGGCGCTATGCCGTTGACGGTAACGCCGTCGCACGCGCTTTCGCGGGCCAGCGAGAAGGTGAGGGCCGCCATGCCGCCCTTGGAGGCGGTATAGGCCGTGCCCGCCGTCAGGCCACCGGTTTTCATGGCCAGGGAACAGATATTGACGATGCGGCCCCAGCGCCGCCGCCTCATCCCCGGCAGCCATTCGCGCGCCAGGAAGAAGGCGCCGTCCAGGTTCACGGACATCAGCCGGCGCCACTCCTGCGGTGTGGTCTCCGCCGCCTTGTTGTTGGACAGAACGCCCGCGTTGTTGATCAGGATATCGACCTCGCCGAAGTCGCCGCGAATGCCGGAACAGGCAACCGCGACCTGGTCGGGATCGCCGACATCGAGAGGGATGGGGATCGCGGCAGCGCCGAGCGGTTCACAGACTTCGTCGAGACGCCGGGCGTTGATGTCGGCGAGCAGCACATGCAGGCCGTGCTCAAGCAGGGCCCGGGCGATGGCCAGGCCCGTCGGCCCGGCGGCGCCGGTGACCATGGCGAGCTTGCCGTCGAGTTCCGCTGTGCCGCCGTACATCGCCCGTCACGCCGCCCGCGGGGCGAGGCGTCCCAGGTAGGTCCTGACATCGGGGCGGGCCACCAGGGTGTCGAAATCCGGCGCTTCGCTGACCTGGCCCTTCTGCACGAAGATGAAGCGTTCGCAGATTTCCCGAAGAATGTCGAGGTGGAAGGGCTCGTTGGGGTGCAGGCATACAATGACCAGGCGGCCCTCCCGCCGCAGCTTCTGGAAGAATTCCAGCATGAAGCCGATATAACCGTCCTGTGTGTTGAACTGCGGCTCGTCGAAGAGGTGTACCATGGGATAGTCGCTGCCGGCGTGTTCGAGCAGGAAGTTCGGCAGGCTGCGCTTGAAGTGGCGCACCTGATAGGACTGGTGATAATGAATGGCGAGGCGGTCGCGTTCTCGGTAGCGGATGCGGTGAATGTCGCGGCCGTGCACCCTGACATGACCCGAGGTCGGGCTGTTGGACCCTGTGATCAGTTCGAAGAGCGTGGTCTTGCCCGAGCCGTTGGGCCCCATGACGCCGATGATGCTGGGCTCTCGTACCGTAAAGTCCGCTTCCAGGCGGAAGGTTTCCTGCCGTGCCAGGAGACCGCGCTGGTAGACCTTGGTCAGCCGGTCGACGTGAAGAAAGGCATCGTTCATGCTTCAGACTCCCAGCAGGGAAATGCGCTTGTCGTCGTCGACCAGGAGCTCCGGCGCCGGGCCGTCGTAGACGATGCGCCCGAGGTCCATGACATAAACCCGGTCGGAAACCTCCAGGGCGCTGCGGGCATTCTGCTCGACGACCAGCACCGAGACTCCTTCGGCCTTCAGGCGGGAGATGGTCTTCATGACGTCCTGAACCACCTTGGGCGCCAGGCCCTGGCTGGGTTCGTCGAAGAGCACCAGGCCCGGCGCGCCAAGCAGCGCCCGCGAGATCGCAACCATCTGCATCTCGCCGCCGGAGAGATTCTCGCATTCCCGCGGCATGAGGTATTCAAGCGCCGAGAAGATCTCGAAGCAGTCCTTCAGCTCCCAGGGGCGGAAGCGCGTCTTCTTCCGGCCGATGGAGAGGTTTCGGGCCACGGTCAGGGTCGGAAAGACACGCCGGTCGTCCGGGACCCATCCGATGCCGCGCTGGGCGATCTCGTGTGTCTGCTCGTGCGTGATGTCGGCCCCGTCAAAGCGCACCTGGCCCGCCGCGGCTGGTGTCAGCCCGAGGATCGAGCGAATGGTTGTGGTCTTGCCGGCACCGTTGGCCCCCAGCAGGCTCACCACCTCGCCCTCCCCGACATTGAGCGAAACCTCGAACAGCGCCTGGGTCTCGCCGTAGAAGGTATCGATGTGGTCAACTTCCAGGATCATGCCAGCTTTCCCAGGTTGGAGGCCTGGACCCACTTGTTGGCCCGCAACTCGTCCGGCGTGCCCTGGGCGATGACCTGGCCCCAATGAATGACCGAAATTCGATCCGCCAGGCCGAAGAGAAATGCCATGTCGTGTTCGATGGCGACGATGGTGTAGCTCTCCTTCAACTCAGCGATCAGATCGAAGAGCCGGGCGGTACCTTCGGCGCCGAGACCGGAGGTGGGCTCGTCAAGAAACAGCAGGCGCGGTTCGGCGGCCAGGGCGACAGCGATCTCCAAGGCGCGCCTTTCTCCGTAAGAGAGGGCAGCGGCATTCTCCTGCTCCCGGCCGGCGAGGCCGACTTTGCGCAGCACCTCGGCGGCCTTGTCCATGGCGCTGCTGCCGCCGTTGAGTTGCTGCACCATGTTGAAGCCCTTCTCGCGCACTTCCGGCACCGCGATGAGGACGTTCTCGATGGCGCTGTAGTCGTCGAAGAGGTTCATGATCTGGAAGGAACGTGCGATGCCCCTGCGCGCGATCTCGCGGGGCTTGAGGCCGGTAATGTCGGCGCCGGCGAAGCTGACGCTGCCGCGCTCTGGCGAGAAGCGCCCCGTAAGGACGTTGAAGCACGTGGTCTTTCCAGCGCCGTTGGGCCCCATGATGCCGTTCATGGTGCCTTCCTGGAAGGCGAGGCTGATGTCTTCGAGGACAACCTGGTCGCCGAAGCGCTTGTGGATGTGGCGGGCTTCGAAAAGAGCCATCGGTCTACCTCTTCAGCTGAGCAGCCAAAGCGGCGCCGGCATGGCCGCCGCGCTCACGTCCGGAGCTGCGGCGCTTCACCATATCCTGCCAGGCGCCGGCGATGCCCTCCGGCTTGAACACCACGACGGCCATGAACATGAGGCCGTACCACAGCAGCCAGGTTTCGGTCATGCTGCCCAGCAGGTCCCGTGCCAGGAAGAAGACGGCGGCGCCGATGACCGGTCCCCAGAAACTGACGAAACCGCCGCCGATCAGGGTCATCATGACTACGAAGCCGGAGGCGTGCAGGCTCATGACGTCCGGATAGGCGCTCTCCTGGGCCATGGCGAAGAGCCCGCCGGCGAGACCGGCAACGGCGGCCGAAATGGTGAAGGCCGACCACTTGAAGAGCCAGACATTGTAGCCGACGAAGGCGGTGCGCATTTCGTTCTGCTTGACCGCCTGGATCACCTTGCCGAAGGGCGAGTGGACAAGGCGCCAGAGGCCGATGATCACAACGGCCAGGACTGCGAGGACGAAGTAGAAGAGGGCGGTGTTGTTGTCGAGCGCCAAGTGCCCAACGCCGAAATCGAAAGCGGGACGCGGAATGTTGAGCAACCCGTCCTCGCCGCCGGTTACCGCATGCCATTTAATGGCGACAAACCAGAAGACCTGGCCGAAGGCGATCGACATTAGAGCGAAGTAGATGCCCCGACGATGCGACAGAAAGCAGGCGACGAGTCCGCCACCCGCCGCCGCCAGAGCGACAGCGCCCAGCAGCCCGAGCCAGAGGCTGACGGCCAACTCATGCTGGACGAGGCCAAAGGCATAGGCTCCCAGGCCGAAGAAGGCGCCATGGCCGAAGGACGGCAGGCCGGTGTAGCCGAGCAGTAGATTGAATCCGAGGGCGAAGATCATCCAGATGACGATCTCAACGCCGAGGTACTGATAGAGCCCCACGGACTCGGCCCAGAGCGGCATGGTGCCGAGCACGGCGAAGAGCACCAGCATCTGGCGGGTGATCCAGAACGTCGGCTGCGCCTTGGTCTGCTGCATCGCACTAGGCCTCCAGCATGCTCTTCTTGCCGAAGAGGCCGCGGGCGCGGAAGGTCACCACGGCGATCAGCAGCAGATACATGGACAGCAGCGACCACTCCGAGGCATAGGCGCCGGTCAGCCCGACCACCAGCCCGACCAGAACGCCGGCGATGACGGCGCCCCAGAAGCTGCCGACGCCACCCAGGACGATGATCAGGAAGGCCGGCACCACCGCATCGACGCCGACATGAGGGCGCAGCCCCCAGATGGGTGTCATGACGATGCCGGCGATGGCGGCGAGGGACGCGCCGAAGCCGAAGACGTAGAGACGCAGCCGCGTCAGGTTGATGCCCAGGGCGCGGACCATTTCGCTGTCGTGGGCGCCGGCCTTGATGATGGCACCATAGGGGGTGCGCTCGAGGAACAGCCAGACCAGCAGAATGACGGCCACCGCAAAGCCGGCGGCAAAAAAGCGGTAGCGCGAGTAAATCAGGTCGCCGAACAGGAAGGCGCCGCTGACGGCCTGGGGGACCGGCATGACCTGTTCACCGGAACCCCAAAACAGGCGGATGGACTCTTCCAGCACCATGGCCGCGCCGAAAGTCAGGAGCAGGCCGTAGAGCGGGTCCTTGCCGTAGGTGCGCCGCATGCAGAACTCGAGGCCGAAACCGACGATAGCGACCAGCGCCGGGGCGAGGGCGATCCCCACAATGTAACGCAACGTCAGCGGCAGGCCGAGGTACCACTGCCCCAGAGGGCCGAACCAGGCGGGATCGGGCGAGATGATCAGCATCGCCGCATAGGCGCCCAGCGCGAAGAGCGAGCCATGCGCCAGGTTGATCAGTTCCATCACCCCCACGATCAGCATGAAGCCGAGTGCGATCAGCGCGAAGAGGAGGCCGAGGCTGATGCCGTTGATGATGTGCGGCAGCAGGTTGAGCAGTGCGTCCATCAGTCCGGACCCGCCTGGGTTGGTAAGTGAGCCTGCGTCATGTCATCGCCTTCGAGAATACCCGCCGGTCGCGGCCCGGAGGCCGGGCCGGCGGGGCCGGGAGGACTCAGGCCTCGTAGCTCGGTGTGGCCTCGTAGGGTTCCAGATTCGCGGCGGCGTCTGCCGTCTTGTCCTGAACCGCTTCGGGGCTGGAGTTGGAGAGAATCTTGAACATGTCGTCCTTGTCCTCGGCGCCATGGTTGGCCGTGGCCAGATAGATTGTCTGCTGCATCTGATGCGTGTTGGGGTTCATCCAGGCATCGTGATGCTGCATGCGATCCTCGGCCGAGACCTTGAGCTGCTCCAGCTCCTTAATCACCTTGATGTTGTTCGTCGAGCCGGCGCGCTCGCAAGCGCTCAGCAGTTCGCGCGTTGCCATGTAGCCGTTGTAGAAGACATTCCCCGGCACCTGCATGGCGGTTTCGGGATACATTGCCTGATAGCGCGCGACGAATTCGCTGACGCCCGGCAGACCCAGCTTATAGTACCAGGTGGTGCCGAAGACACCGAAGAGGTTTTCCAGCGGCAGGCCGTAGACGTCGGGCCAGTCCTGCTGGTTGTTGATCCAGGCCATGTTCTCTCCCAGACCGAGCTGAGCGACCTGCTGGCGCATGGCCTTCTGGTCGTCGCCGCCGACAGCTGCCGCCACGACGGAGGGCTTGGCCTGCTGGACCTTGAGCAGGATCGACGAGAAGTCGCGCGTGCCCTGGGGCACCAGGATTTCGTCGACGATCGAGCCACCGTATTTGTCGACCAGCTTGCGTGTGGCAGCGGAGGTATTGTGTCCCCAGACGTAGTCGTTGGTCAGCAACAGCCAGTCCTTGCCGTAGGCGGTCATGGCGTTGTTTACCGCCGCCTGGGCGAAGTTGTTGCCGTTGCCGTCCCAGACGAACTTCACCCGGTGGGCGTTCTCGCCGGATTCCGTCGGCGACGAGGAGTTCGTATTGAGATAGACGCAGCCGTACTTCTGGGCAACCTGGCTGATCGCGTTGGCGACGCCGGAGCTGACCGCGCCGATCAGGAAGCCGCACTCCTCACGGGAGATGAGGCGCTCTGCCGCGCGCGAACCGGTCGCGGGCGTCGTCTCGGTGTCGATGTGGATGGTTTCGATCTTGCGGCCGTTGATTCCGCCCTTGGCGTTGAACTCCTCGATCGCCATGTGCATGCCGCGGCGATCGGAGGCGCCGGAATTGGCGTATTGGCCCGAGGCGTCGGAGGTGATGCCGATCTTCAGCGGCTTGTCGCTGGCCGCGGCATAGACACGGTTGTGCTTCCAGGGGCCGTAGAACGCGGCTCCGCCCAAGGACACGCCACCGAGCGCTTTCAGCGCGGAGCGGCGCGTAACTGACGTCTTTTTGGACATGAGATTCCTCCTCGTGTTGTGGCGCTCTTGCGCGCCCACGGCCGTTGTCGGCCTTGTTAGATCTCCGCCGCGCCTCCTTTTCGATGGGCGGCGGCCGGTCAGGTCTTGAAAATCTCCACTCCATTGAGGCGCGACTGCGCCGTCATCAGGGCGCCGACGTAGTCGTCGCCCAGACCCATGTTCTTAGCCTGCAAAAAGGCGTGCTGGACCGCGTTGCCCAGATTCCCGGTGAGCGGAAAGTCTTCGGTCATGCGGGTGTAGTAGGTGAGGTCCTTGGCGGCATTGGCCACGGAAAACATCAGGCCGTCGTAGTCGCCGCTTTCCATGGCGCGCGTGATGATGCGCTGGAAAATCCCGCAGTTCGCGCCGCCGGCGGAAATGATGTCGTAGAAGCGCTGCTTGTCGATCCCGGCCGCCGCCACGGCGCACATGGTCTCGGCGATCAGCCCGACGATGCCCATGGCCAGGAAGTTGTAGATCAGCTTGACCTTGATCGCCGAGCCGGTCGGGCCTGTATGGACAATGTTCTGGCAGAAGCACTCGAAGATCGGCTTCACCATGGCGAAGACCTCGTCCGAGGCGCCGATCATGCAGTTGAGCTTGCCTTCTTCGGCTTCCTTGGGCGTGAGGGCCAGGGGGCCGTCGACCAGCGTGACACCGTGCGCGGCGAAGTCCGCCGCCAGGCGCTCGGTCATCGCCGGCAGGTTGGTGGTGCAGTCGATGACGGTCTGCCCGTCGCGCAATCCCTGCAGCAGGCCGTTCTCGCCATAGACGATCGCTTCCACCTGGGGCGCGCCGGTGACGCAGATCATCACCACGTCGGCGGCTTCGGCGATGGCCTTGGGCGTGGCGGCCTCCTGTGCCCCGCGCGCCAGCAGGTCCTCCAGCGGCGCGCGGTTGCGGTGCGCCATGGCGGTCACGGGATAGCCCTTCTCCAGAAGGTTCTTGGCGATGCCATGTCCCATCAGACCGACGCCGATGAAGCCGATTTTGGTGGACATGAAGGCACCCCCCCTGAACGATGCTTTGAATTTTTATTCGATGAACTATGCTGAAAAGAATATTCTATCTAGTCAACAAAAAAAATTTATGTTCTTTATAGAGAACGCTTTATAGGCTGCGTCGGCGCAGGCGCTCCCTTCCCGGCGTCGGTCGTCACGGAGATTCAGGAATTCAGGTGAGGTAGGCTGACAATGAGCGATAAAGCGACGTTGACGGAGAAACTGGTCGAAGCCCCGGCGGACTATGAGGAGCTGAAATCGGCCATTGCCGGGCGCTACGCCTCGCTCAGCCGCCAACTGCAGTCGATCGCCCGCTTCGCCCTGGAAAATCCGAACGACATCGCCCTGGAAACCGTCGCCACCATTGCCAAGCGCGCGGGCGTACAGCCGTCCAGCATGGTGCGCTTTGCCCAGACCATGGGCTACGATGGCTTCACCACCATGCAGCAGGTGTTCCGCTCGCGCCTCATGGCCGGCGCGGTGAGCTACCGCGATCGCATCCGCTCCATGGCGAAAGACCGCGGCGAAGGCCCGGAGTCGCTGCTCGACGATTTCGTCGATGAGGGCATGGCCTCGCTGCAGGCGCTGCGCGACTCCATCGACCGGCCGACGATCGCCGCCGCTGCCGACCGGCTGGTTGCCGCCGAAGAGGTCTTCCTGCTGGCCCAGCGCCGCGCCTTTCCGGTGGCCTTTTACCTGGCCTATGCCCTGGGGCGCCTGGAAAAGCGCTATCGCCTGTTGGACGGCACCGGGGGGCTGATGCACCAGCAGGCCGCCCAGGCGCGGCCCAGCGACACCATCCTCGCCATCAGCTTCACGCCCTACAGCCAGGACGTGATCGATATCGCCCGTGAGAGAAGCGAGGCGGGCGTACCCATCGTCGGCATCACCGACAGCCCGCTCAGCCCCCTGGCGATGGCGGCCAGCGTCTCCTTTGAGGTGCCGGACCAGGGCGACCAGCCGTTCCGCTCGCTCGTCGCGCCGTTGTGTCTGGCCCAGACGCTCATGGTGACCGTCGGCCAGAAGATGGCAGAGCGGGAAAACAACCGGGGAGACTCGCCATGACGAAACGCAGCCTCGACGTCATCTGCCTGGGCCGCTCCTGCGTCGACCTCTATGGTGAGCAGATCGGCACCCGCCTGGAGGACGTGCAGACCTTTGCCAAGTACGTCGGCGGCTGTGCGGCCAATATCGCCATAGGCACCTCGCGACTGGGCCTGAAGTCGGCCCTGATCACACGGGTCGGCGACGAACAGCTCGGCCGCTATGTCGTAGAGACCCTCGGCCGCGAAGGCGTTGACACGTCGCAGATCACCGTTGATCCGGAACGGCTCACCGCCCTGGTCTTCCTGGCCATCCGCGATCGCCAGAACTTCCCGCACATCTTCTATCGCGACAACTGCGCCGACATGGCGCTGCGCGAGCAGCATATCGATCCGGCCTTCATCGCCTCGGCCAGGGCGCTGGTCGTCACCGGCACCCACTTTTCCCAGCCGGGTGTCGACTTGGCGAGCCGCGCCGCCATCAGAGCAGCGAAGGAGGCCGGTACCCGGGTGGTCTTCGACATCGACTACCGCCCCGTGATCTGGGGGCTGGTCGGCCACGCGGAGGGCGAGGGGCGCTTCGTCGCCTCCGCCGAGGTGACGCAGCATCTGCAGAGTATCCTGCCGGACTGTGACCTCGTCATCGGTACGGAAGAGGAGATCCACATCGCCGGTGGTATCACCGACACGCTGTCGGCCGTGAAAAACATTCGGGAATTGACCGCGGCGACCATCGTGGTCAAGCGCGGCGCGCTCGGCTGCGTCGTCTTCCCCGAGGCGATACCCGACGACCTCGACGCCGGTGTCTCGGTGCCGGGTGTCGAAGTCGAGGTGTTCAACACCCTGGGCGCCGGCGACGGCTTCATGAGCGGCTTCCTGCGCGGCTGGCTGCGCGACGAGGATTGGCAGGTCTGCTGTCGGCTTGCCAATGCCACCGGCGCACTCGTCGTTTCCCGCCACGGCTGTTCCCCGGCGATCCCGACCTGGGCGGAACTGAGTACCTTCCTTTCAGACCCTGAGGGGGTGACGCCGATCCGCGAGAACGCCCGGCTGAACCACCTGCACCAGGCCACGACCCGCCGCCAGCAGTGGCAGGAAGTCAGGTCGCTGGCCTTCGATCATCGTGCGCAACTGGAGGACCTGGCGGAGAAGACGGGCGGCGACCGAAATCGGCTGACCACGCTGAAGCAACTCATTGCCCGAGGAGCCGCCCAGGCCGCCAACGGAGACGCCGGTCGCGGCGTCATCGTCGACGACCGCTATGGGGAGGCGGTACTCAACGGCATGTCCGGCAACGGCTGGTGGGTTGCCCGCCCCGTGGAAAAGCCGGGCTCGATCCCGCTCGAATTCGAAGCGGGGGACAACCTCGGCCTGGCACTCAGAACCTGGCCGGTCGACCATGTCGCCAAGTGCTTGGTTTTCTACCACCCGGACGACGACGAAGGCCTTCGGCGATTGCAGGAGGACCGGCTGGCCATGCTGCACGAGGCCTGCCGGGATACCGGACATGAGCTGTTGATCGAGGTGATCCCGCCGGCCGGACGGCCCAGCGACGATACGACCCTGGCCCGGGCGCTGGCGAACATCTACGCCCGCGACATCTTCCCCGACTGGTGGAAGCTGCCGCCGCCCAGTCCGGCCGCCTGGCGCGCGATCGATAGCGTGATCCAGGCCCATGACCCCTATTGTGCGGGCGTGCTGTTGCTCGGCCTCAATGCGCCGATCGAGACGCTGAAATCGGGGTTCGACGCGGCGGCAGGACAACCGCTGTGCAAAGGTTTTGCTGTCGGACGCAGCATATTCCAGGCGCCGGCGGAAGCCTGGCTGGCGGGGACGGCGAGCGACGAACTGACTGTCGAGGCCATCGCCGCAAACTACCGCAAGATGCTGGACCTCTGGCAGCGGCGCGGCCGCGACTAGCGCATTGTTGCCGCCCGCGCCTTCGTCTGCATCGGAATGTCCGGCTCTTGATCAGTTGCTTGTGGAACTCGCGCCGGCAAGCAGAGCTAGATGATCACGAATGCACTCAAGCTGGCACGCAAGGGAATGTCGGTCCCGGTGCTCGCGTGCGGGCCTCATGGGTGAGGGAGTCCTGTGGCGCGCCGTGGCACAGGAGTGGCACATGGCTATCACCCGTCTTAGGAAGTTCGTTGAATTTCAATGCTATATTGGACATGTCCCGTCAGGCTCATAACCTGAAGGTCGCAGGTTCAAATCCTGCCCCCGGCAACCAATAAAGCCCCCTGGAAAAACCAGGGGGCTTTATTGGTTCCTGAGCACGGGATCCGGCCTGCGACCCATTGCGCCTTGGTCGCCGGCCGCGAAAGGCGGCATTATGCGGGACCTATCAACCGGCCCTGCGGCGCAGCCCTATTGAGAGCCCCATGATCGAAGAGCACGAAGAGCTTCCGCGTCCGCCGCTGGGCGCTGCCATGTGGCGGGGCTTGCGCGGCCTCTGCCCGTCCTGCGGCGAAGCCGGGCTTTTTGCCCGCTACCTGCGACAGGTGGAGAGCTGCCCGGCCTGCGGGGAAGATCTGGGGCACATCCGCTCCGATGACGCCGCGCCCTGGCTGACCATCCTGGTGGTGGGGCACATCGTCGTGCCCTTGATGTTCTCGGTCGAGCGTTTCAGCACGTGGCCGGACTGGGTCTCCATGGTCGTCTGGCCGCTGGTCGCCCTGGCCCTGGTCCTGGTGGTGCTGCCCCGGGCCAAGGGCCTGCTGCTCAGCATCATCTGGGCGACCAAGGCGCCGGGCTCGGAGCGCGACTGAGCGCTTCCAGCCTTACGGCAGCTTGAGGCCCTTCACGCCGGTCAGCACGGCGCTGTCGAAAACGGCGCCGGTGGTGTTGGCGCCGGTGAAGTCGGCTCCGGTCAACTCGGCCCCGGCAAAGTCGGCGTGGGGCAGGTCGGCTCCCCGGAAGTTGACCCCCTTCAGCTTGGCGAACTTGAAGTCGACGCGGCCCAGTTCGGCACCCTCGAAGGTCGCGCCGGTCAGATCGGCGCTGGCGAATTCCGTGCGGATCAGGCCCATGGACTGGTTGCGCATGTCCGCCGAGGCATGGAGCTTGGACAGGTCGGCGCCGCGCAGGTCGGCGAAGTGAAAGCGCGCCGTCATCTTGGCGCCGGAGAGATTGGCGCCGGTGAGTTTCACCGCTTCGGCCGGCTGGATATCCATGCCCTGCGAAACGACCAGGGTTTCCAGAACGGCCCCCGACAGATCGGCGCGGGAGAAATCCGCGGCCATGATCCAGGCCAGGTTCAGCCGCGCGCCTGACAGGTTGGCCTCGACCAGCTTCGCTCCCGCCAGCTTGGCGCGGCGCAGGTCGCAGTCCGAGAGGTCAGCGCCGCTGAGGTCGGCGCCGGAGAAATCCAGGCCGCTCAGGTCCAGGCCTGCCAGGGAACGCCCGGCCAGCGCAGGCGCGCGACCCTCCTTCTGTGCGGCGGCCAGTTCCGCCGCCACCCCGGCGCGGTTCAGCTCCGCCGCATCGGCGCCGGCGGCCAGCAGCGGCAGAATGAGCAGCCAGAGGAACCTCCAGGGCGCAGGCATCGTCTCCTCCCGTCCTATGTTTTGCCATCAGGATAGAGGGCGCGGGCGCGCGCCCCTATCCGACCAAGGACTAGGTTTCGTTCACTTTTTCGGGATCGGGCGGCCTCGACAAGGTGCGCCCGCCCGGCGCATAGTGCCGCCGCGCCGGAATGTTCGTGAAGGCAGGGAAAATGACCAGGGAAGAACAGAAGCTGCGCCAGGCCATCATCGATGCCTGCCTGGCCATGAACGCCCAGGGGATCAACCAGGGCACCTCGGGCAACGTCTCGGCGCGCCACGGCAAATCCATGCTGATCACGCCGTCGGGCATTCCCTACGAGGAACTGAAGCCGGCCGACATCGTCGCCATGCCGTTGGACAGCGGCGGCGGGGCCTATGGGGGCAAGCTGGCGCCCTCTTCGGAGTGGCGCTTCCACCTGGACATCATGGCCGCGCGGCCCGAGGTCGGGGCCGTCGTCCACACCCACAGCACCTACGCTACCGCCATGGCGATCTGCGGGCTGGAGATCCCGGCGGTGCACTACATGGTCGCCGCGGCCGGCGGGCCGACAGTCCGGGTGGCGCCCTACGCCACCTACGGCACCGAGGAATTGTCGCGCAACGCGCTGGCGGCGCTGGAAGGCCGCAGTGCCTGCCTGCTCGCCAACCACGGCGTCATCGCCACCGGCCCGACCCTGCAGCGCGCGCTTTGGCTGGCGGGGGAGGTGGAAACCCTGGCCAAGCAGTTTGTCCTGGCGCGCGCCCTTGGAAATCCGACGGTGCTGCCGGACGACGAGATCGCCGTGGTGGTGGAGAAGTTCAAGAGCTACGGCCCACGTGCCAAGGCCGCGCAAAAACCCGCAAAGCCGGCGCCGCGGCGCAAGCGCGCCGCCGCCGGCAAGACCGCCGCCCGCAAGCGCAGCGGCCCCGGCAAAGGGGCGCCGGGTCGCGGCGGCAAGAAGCGCTGAGCGCTCTCTGATAAACTGCCTGCAATTTGGGCGGCGACCGGCTCTTGCTCAAAATTTAGACATTCGCGAACGGTCGTTTTAAGGCGAACGTTCGTCTACGTATTTTCCGGCATCTCAGGATTCCCGCTGTTTTTCGGCGGCCGGGCGACAGCGCGGCGTCTGGCACGGCCCTTGCTCTTATCCGCAGTGCAGGGCGTCTAGGGTTCCGGCTGCCACGTTGTGGCGGTGACTGGTCCGAGAGATGCACTCCGGGGCCGACAATCGTTCCGGACACACGGCGGGCCAAAATCCCGGGAGATCACTGCAAGAGGTCTGAGGCCAGCTTCAGGAGTCCCTCTTCAGGTGTTTCTGGGTCCGGCCCAAGACCTCCGATCGATAAGAACGAGATCGAACAGGAGGTTTGGGATGCTGCGTTACGTTTCCTCGAAGATTTTTGCGAAGGGGCTGCTTTGCGCCCTGGTGGCGATGCTGGCTCTGGTGTCGTTGCCCGGGCAGCCGGCGCTGGCGGCCAAGAAGGAGAGCTTCCGCGTTGCCTGGTCCATCTACGTGGGCTGGATGCCTTGGGCCTACGCGGCCGAGAAGGGCATCGTCGACAAGTGGGCCAAGAAGTACGGCATCGAGATCGAGGTCGTGCAGATCAACGACTATATCGAGTCCATCAACCAGTACACCGCCGGGGCCTTCGACGGCTGCGTCATGACCAACATGGACGCGCTGTCCATTCCGGCCGGCGGCGGGCTCGATTCCACCGCTCTCATCCTCGGCGACTTCTCCAACGGCAACGACGGCCTGGTGGTGAAGGGCGACCTTGGCATCGCCGACCTGACGGGCAAGAACGTGAACCTGGTCGAGCTCTCGGTCTCGCACTACCTGCTGGCCCGGGCGCTGGATTCCGCCGGCATCGCCGAGCGCGATCTGACGGTGGTCAATACCTCCGACGCCGACATGGTCGCCGCCTTCAAGACCGCCGAGGTCGAGGCGGTGGTGACCTGGAACCCGCTGTTGAGCGAGATCGCCGCCGAGCCGGGCGCCAAGGTGCTCTACACCTCGGAAGACATCCCCGGCGAGATCATCGACATGATGGTGGTGAACACCGAGACCCTGGCCGACAACCCGGACTTCGGCAAGGCACTGGTCGGCGCCTGGTACGAGACCATGTCGATCATGATGAAGGACGACGCCGAGGGTAAGGCGGCGCGCAGCTTCATGGGCGAGAAGTCGGGCACCGACCTGGCCGGCTACGACGCCCAACTCGCCACCACCAAGATGTTCTACGAGCCCGCCGAGGCGGTCGACTTCGCCAAGAGCGAGAAGCTGGCCGAGACCATGGACGTGGTGCGCAACTTCCTCTTCGACCACGGCATCCTGGGCGAGGGCGCACCGAGCCCCGACTACGTCGGCATGACCTTCCCGGGCGGCGGCACGCTGGGCGACAGCGGCAATACGAAGCTGCGCTTCGACGTCGACTACATGGGCATGGCGGCCGCGGGCGCGCTGTAAGGACGGCCGGGTGTCGGCGGCCTCATGGGTAGGTTGATCAATCGGCGGCCGGGACGGGCAGGGCAGGTCCTGCTCGGCGCTTTGCCCTTCATTCTCCTGGCCGCCGCCTACCTCATGGCCTCCGACGCGCGCCTGGCGGTGAACCCGAACGACAAGCTGCTGCCCTCGGTGCAGAGCTTCGTCGACGCGATCAACCGCCTCGCCTTCCAGCCGGACCCGCGCAAGGGGACCTACATCCTATGGGACGACACGCTCGCAAGCCTGCTGCGACTGGGCATCGGCCTCTCGGTGGCGACCGGCTTCGGCTTGGTCGCCGGGGTGGCAATCGGCCTGCTGCCGCTCGCGCGCTCGGCCTTCGCGCCGGTCGTGGCCGTGCTGTCCATGGTGCCACCGCTGGCGATCCTGCCGATCCTCTTCATCGTTTTCGGGCTGGGCGAGGTCGCCAAGGTGATGCTGATCGTCATCGGCGTGACGCCCTTCATGGTCCGCGACCTCTCGATGTCGGTCGCCACCCTGCCGCGCGAGCAACTGGTGAAGGCGCAAACGCTGGGCGCCTCCACCTGGCAGATCGTCACTCGCGTGGTCCTGCCGCAGACCCTGCCGCGTCTGGTCAGCGCCCTGCGCCTGTCGCTGGGCCCGGCCTGGCTGTTCCTCATCTCCAGCGAGGCAATCGCCGCGACCGAGGGGCTCGGCTACCGCATCTTCCTGGTGCGCCGCTACCTGGCGATGGACGTGATCCTGCCCTATGTCGCCTGGATTACGCTGCTGGCCTTCATGATCGACTGGGCGCTGCGCCACCTGTCGGACCGCGCCTTCGACTGGCAGCCGGGGGAGCGCGGGCTATGAGCCTCATCTCCGTTCGCAACCTGTCGGTCCGCTACGGCGACTTCACGGTGCTTGAGCGGGTGAACCTGGAGGTCGCGCAGCAGGAGTTCTGTTCCATTGTCGGCGCCAGCGGTTGCGGCAAGTCGACCTTCCTGCGCCTGCTGCTGAGCGAGGAGCAGCCCAGCGGCGGCGAGATCCGCATCGACGGCGCTCCCATCGCCAAGGAGCCGCAGGCCGATCGCGGCGTGGTGTTCCAGCGCTACTCCGTCTTTCCGCACCTGTCGGTAATCGAGAACGTGATCCTGCCGATGGAACTGGAGGCCTCCGCCTTCTGCGGCCGCTTCTTCGGCGCGCGGCGCCGTCGTGCCAAGGAAGAGGCGGCCCACCTGCTGGAGCGTGTCGGACTGTCGCACGTGCGCGACGCCTATCCCAAGACCCTGTCCGGCGGCATGCAGCAGCGCCTCGCCATCGCCCAGGCGCTCATCCCCAAGCCCAAGGTGCTGCTGCTCGACGAGCCCTTCGGCGCGCTGGACCCCGGCACCCGGCAGACCATGCACGAAATCATCCTTTCTCTCTGGGAGGAGGAGAAGATGACCATCTTCATGGTCACCCACGACCTGAAGGAAGGCTTCAAGCTGGGTACCCGGCTGCTGGTCTTTGACAAGCTGCGCTGGGACCCGCAAGCGCCCGAGGCCTACGGCGCCACCATCACCTACGACCTGCCGATCGACCGCCGCGACGTGCTGCCGCCGGAATTGGAAGCCAAGGCCGAGGCTTTGAACAAAGAACCCTCAAGGAACGAAGGACCCCTCAATGCTCTCCCGTGACATCAGCCGCCGCACCAGCCGCATCGCCGGTGGCGAGGCCGCCCCGCTGGAACGCCGCCGCCATCACCACCCGGACTTCGACAAGATGCAGCTGCAGGGCTGGCGTTCTGCGCTGAAGGAAGCGGATCTGCCGGAGGACGGCTGGCGCAAGGAGCGCCAGTGGGCCTTGCGCGTCGGCCTGGCCGCCGCCGACAGTATCGAGGACCGCGGGATCTCCACTTTCGCCCGGGGCGAGCTGCCGCACTACGCCGGCATCAACACCTTCCTGAAGGCGCCCTATACCGAAGACGTGGCGGAGGTCGGGAACTACGACGCGGCGGTCATGGGCGTGCCCTTCGACGGCGGCACCACCTATCGTCCGGGCACGCGCTTCGGACCGCAGGGTATCCGCCGCATCTCGGCGCTCTACACGCCTTACAACTACGATATGGGCGTCGACCTGCGCGAGCAGATGACGCTCTGCGATGTGGGTGACGTCTTCACCATCCCGGCCAACATCGAGAAGACCTTCGACCAGATCTCGCGGGCCGTGGGGCATGTCTTCTCCTCCGGTGCCCTGCCGATGATCATGGGCGGCGACCACTCCATCGGATTTGCGACCGTGCGCGGCATCGCTCAGTGCACCTCCAAGAAGATCGGCATCATTCACTTCGACCGCCATGCCGACATCCAGGAAAAGGACCTGGACGAGCGCATGCACACCACGCCGTGGTTCCACGCCACCAACCTGGACAACGTGCCGGCCAAGAACCTGGTGCAGATCGGCATCGGCGGCTGGCAGGTCCCCCGCGAGGCGGTGGTCGAGGCGAGGAAGCGCGACACCACTATCATTTCCATGTCTGACGTAGAGCGCCTGGGCATCGACAAGGTGGCCGAGATCGCGCTGGAGACCGCCTGGGACGGCGTCGACGCGGTCTACCTCAGCTTCGACATCGATTCCGTCGACTGCGGCTTCGTGCCCGGCACCGGCTGGCCGGAGCCCGGCGGCTTCCTGCCGCGCGAGGCACTGAGCCTGGTCAGCAAGGTGGCCGCCGAGGGTATCTGCGGCATGGAGGTGGTGGAAGTCTCGCCACCCTACGACACTTCCGACATCACCTCGCTCTTCGCCACCCGCGTCATGGTCGACGTGCTGGGCACCCTGGTGGCGCACAACAAGCTGGGCGCACACAAGTCGATCATCGACAAGCCGGTGGACTTCACCGCGGGAGGCGCGGCATGAGCGCCCGCCACTCCCATGATCACGGGCATGGCCATGCGCAGGGGCACAACCATCCGCCCGAGCACCAGCACCTGCACTCGCACCCCCACGCCGACCCCCACGCGGCGGCGCCGGGGCAGACGCGCGACGACGACAGCCTGCTGGCCGACGCGCTGATGGAAGGTTTCGAGGCCGCCGAGGATAAGCCGAGTTTCCTGCGCATGGCGCGCATCCCCTCGCATCTGCATGGGTCCGAGGGGGAGGTGCTGCGCCTGGTCGATGTGGAGCTGCGCTACGCCTACCAGGTCGGCACCGCCTCGCCGGCCTTCAACGCTGAGGAGCTCGTCTACCTGCCGTTCCCGGCCAACATGGTCCGAGAGCGTGCCGACATGATCTTTGTCTACGTCTCGCTGCGCAGCCGGCGCGACGTAGGCCTCAAGGAAATGGTCGAGATTTTGAGGGAAAGGGAAGCAGGGGGAGAACACTAGGGATCGCCGGGGAAGCCTTGAGGCTGAAGCCCCCGGGTGCGCGCAGGCACCCAGGGGCCCGAGGCGTCAGGTGTGCAACATCAGCCTCTAGCGGACTGACCAGCAGCCCGCTCCTCGGCAATACGCGGCGTCGGCAAGTGCGTCAACGCGCTTGATGCCGCAGTCGGTCCAGGCGACTGGGCTTTATTTAGAGCCGCTTGGCTTGATCGAGAACGCGCAAGTAATACTAAGCTTGCGCGGGGCTTGCCTATTTCCAGAAAGCAAGTGAGAACAAGAACAATTTATGACTCTGTGGCATTTTTATTTGAATAAGACTTGACAGTTTGCGGTCAATTTCTTCACACTTTTGCGGTGCAACATCAACGTCTAGCGGAGATTAGACAATGAAATCCGTTCTCAGGGGGGCGATGAGCGCCGCGGCTTTTGCTGCTGCTCTCGCCGGCGTCTCGGCGGCTCAGGCGGCCGAGACCATCAAGGTAGGGGTGCTCCACTCGCTGTCGGGCACCATGGCGATTTCCGAGACCACGCTGAAGGACACCGTCCTGATGATGGTCGACGATCTCAACAAGAAGGGCGGCCTGCTGGGCAAGCAGGTTGAAGCCGTGGTCGTGGACCCGGCCTCCGACTGGCCGCTGTTCGCCGAAAAGGCGCGTGAGCTGATCGAGAAGGAAGAGGTCGCGGTGGTCTTCGGCTGCTGGACCTCGGTTTCGCGCAAGTCCGTGCTGCCGGTCTTCGAGGAGCTGAACGGCCTGCTCTTCTACCCGGTGCAGTACGAGGGCGAGGAAAGCTCGCGCAATGTCTTCTACACCGGCGCGGCGCCGAATCAGCAGGCGATCCCGGCGGTCGAGTATCTGATGAGCGAAGACGGCGGCGGCGCCGAGCGTTTCGTGCTGCTGGGCACCGACTACGTCTATCCGCGCACCACCAACAAGATCCTGCGTGCTTTCCTGAACGCCAAGGGTATCTCCGATGACGACATCATGGAGAACTACACGCCCTTCGGTCACTCCGACTGGCAGACCATCGTGGCCGAGGTGAAGGAATTCGCTTCCCAGGGTAAGAAGACCGCGGTGGTCTCCACCATCAACGGCGATGCCAACGTTCCCTTCTACAAGGAACTGGGCAACCAGGGCATCAAGGCCGAGGACATCCCGGTGGTGGCTTTCTCCGTGGGTGAGGAAGAGCTTGCGGGCCTCGACACCGGCCCGCTGGTCGGCCACCTGGCCGCCTGGAACTACTTCATGAGCGTCGAGGCCGACGTGAATGACGAGTTCATCACGGCCTGGCATGCCTTCATCGGCGACGAGAAGCGCGTGACCAACGATCCCATGGAGGCCACCTACATCGGCTTCAAGATGTGGACCCAGGCGGTTGAACAGGCCGGCACCACCGAGGTCGACGCGGTGCGCCAGGCGATGTACGGCCAGACCGTGCCGAACCTGACCGGTGGTACGGCGGTGATGAACACCAACCATCACCTCTCCAAGCCGGTGCTGATCGGTGAGATCCAGGACGACGGCATGATCGAGACCGTGTGGTCGACCGACAAGGAAGTCGTGGGCGACGCCTGGAGCGACTTCATCCCGGAAAGCGCCAAGCTGACCGCCGACTGGACCTTTCCCTGGGTCTGCGGCAACTGCGAAGAACCGAAGTACGTGAAGCAGTAACCCCGGTGGCGGGGGCGGGCTCTGGCGGCCCGCCCCCGATGCCTCTTTGACCAAGCCCGTTACCGAATAGAGAATCCGATGTTTCCCACCCGCATGGTCCGTGCACTGCGTTGCCTGGTTCTCGCCCTGGGCCTCCTGCTGCCGACGGCGGCCCTGGCCGATCTGGAGGGCGACCTCGACGGCCTGCGGGAGAAATCCTACAACGCCAAGGGTGAAGCGGTGGAGCGCATTGTCGCCGGGGGCGACGAGCGCGCCGTGCCGATCCTGGAGGCTTTCCTGGAGGGTAACCTCTTTATCGCCGACCAAGACGACCGCATCGTGATCGGCGAGGATTCCGATGGTGGCTACCGAATTATCGACGCGCTGACCGGCGAGGCCTTGGGGGAAGTCGGCAAGCGCGACGTCTCCAAGATCAAGATCAACAACAAGCTGCGCCAACTGGTGAAGGGCAGCCTGGGCGCCCTGACGCTGGGCAGCAAGGATCCGGCAGCGCGTATCCGCGCGGCCGACGCCGTCTTCCGCAGCACCCAGGTCGAAATGATACCGGCTCTGGAAGCGGCCATCGCCAAGGAAACGGACGCCACGGTGAAGGCGCGCCTGCGTCGCGCCCTGGCCGCCACCCAGTTGGCCGAATCCGAGGATACGGAGACCCGCGTCGCCGCCCTGCAGGTGCTGGGCGAATTCACCGACCCGGAAGTGCGCACCCTGGCCGCCGGTGTCCTGGTGACCGACGGCGACGGCAACCCCACGGAGGCCGATGCCGCCGTGCGCGCCGCCGCCGAGGCGGCGCTGAAGTCGATCGAAGAAGGGTTGGCGGTCGCCAGCCTCATCGCCAACATCTTCCAGGGAATCAGCCTGGGCTCGGTGCTGCTGCTGGCCGCCATCGGGCTCGCCATCACCTTCGGCGTCATGGGGGTCATCAACATGGCCCACGGCGAGATGGTGATGCTGGGCGCCTACACCACCTTCGTGGTCCAGGAGTTGTTCCGTGCTTCCTTCCCCGGGGCTTTCGACTATTCGCTGCTGGTGGCGGTGCCCATCGCCTTCGTGGTGACCGGCGTCATCGGCATCGGGATCGAGCGCGGTATCATCCGCTGGCTCTACGGTCGCCCGCTGGAAACCCTGCTGGCGACCTGGGGACTCAGCCTCATTCTGCAGCAGGCGGTGCGTACGATCTTCGGTCCGACCAACCGCGAGGTCGGCAACCCGAGTTGGATGAGTGGCGCCTGGGAGGTCACCGGCGGCCTGGTCCTCACCTACAACCGCATCTGGATCATTCTCTTCGCGCTGCTGGTCTTCGCCGCGCTGATGGCGCTGATCCGGCGCTCGAGCTACGGCCTGCAGATGCGCGCGGTGACTCAGAACCGCCCCATGGCGTCGTCGATGGGCATCCGCACCGGCTGGGTCGACGCCATGACCTTCGGCCTGGGCTCGGGCATCGCCGGCATGGCCGGGGTGGCGCTCAGCCAGATCGACAACGTCAGTCCCAACCTGGGCCAGGGCTACATCATCGACAGCTTCATGGTGGTGGTCTTCGGCGGGGTGGGGAACCTCTGGGGCACGCTGGTCGGCGCCTTCTCGCTGGGACTGGTGAACAAGTTCCTGGAACCCTATGCCGGGGCGGTGCTGGCCAAGATCTTCATCCTGGTCGCCATCATCCTTTTCATCCAGAAGCGCCCGCGCGGCCTCTTCGCCCTGCGCGGCCGGGCCCTGGAGTCCTGACGTATGATCTTGTCGAATGACCGCAACCACCTGCTCTCGCCGCTGGGCGCCAAGATCACCCTGGCGGTGCTGCTGCTGGTCGCGGTGCTGGTGCCCCTGCTGAACCTCTCGGTGCCGCCGGGTTCGGCCTTCCACGTGCCGACCTACGTGGTCAGCTTGCTCGGCAAGTACCTCTGCTTTGCCATGCTGGCGCTCAGTGTCGACCTCATCTGGGGCTTCTGCGGCATTCTCTCGCTCGGCCACGGCGCCTTCTTCGCGCTGGGCGGCTACGCCATGGGCATGTACCTCATGCGCCAGATCGGCGACCGCGGCGTCTACGGCAACCCGATTCTGCCGGACTTCATGGTCTTCCTGAACTGGAAGGAACTGCCCTGGTACTGGTACGGCTTCGACGCCTTTCCCTTCGCCCTGCTGATGGTGCTGCTGGTGCCGGGTCTCCTGGCGCTGGTCTTCGGCTGGTTCGCCTTCCGCTCGCGGGTGACGGGCGTCTACCTCTCGATCATCACTCAGGCCATGACCTTCGCGTTGCTGCTGGCCTTCTTCCGCAACGACATGGGCTTCGGCGGCAACAACGGCCTGACCGACTTCAAGGACCTGCTGGGCTTCGACCTGCAGGACGACGGCACGCGCGCCGCGCTCTTCGTCGCCACGGCGGTGATGCTGGTCCTCGCCTACCTGCTGTGCCGCTGGATCATCGGCTCCAAGGTCGGGCGCGTGCTGATCGCCATCCGTGACGCCGAGAGCCGCACCCGCTTCCTCGGCTACCGGGTCGAGTACTACAAGCTCTTCGTCTTCACGGTCTCGGCCATGCTGGCGGGCATCGCCGGGGCGCTCTATGTCCCGCAGGTCGGCATCATCAACCCCAGCGAGTTCTCCCCGGCCAACTCCATCGAAATCGTCATCTGGGTGGCGGTCGGCGGGCGCGGCTACCTGCACGGCGCCATCCTGGGCGCCATCCTGGTGAACTACGCCAAGACCTATCTGACCGGTGCGGCGCCGGACATCTGGCTGTTCTTCCTGGGCGGCCTCTTCATCGCCGTCACGGTGCTGCTGCCCAAGGGTATCGTCGGCTCGCTGGATCAGCTGCGCGGGCGGCTCCCGGGGGGCTTCAAGCCGAAAGCTCAAGCGAAGGTGCAGGAGATGCCCGGTGAGTGAAGCCCCGGTGCGAGAAGTTATGATCCAGTCCGAGGCCGAACCGCTGGAGCCGGCGGCCGCGCCCCATCCCGCGGCAGACACCATCCTCTACATGGACGGCGTCACCGTCAGCTTCGACGGCTTCAAGGCGCTGAACAACCTCAGCCTCTATGTGAAGGAGGGGGAGCTGCGGGCCATCATCGGGCCCAACGGCGCGGGCAAGACCACCATGATGGACGTCATCACCGGCAAGACGCGCCCCGACAGCGGCGAGGTCTTCTTCGACGGCGGCATCGACCTGACCAAGCTGGACGAGGCGGCCATCGCCAACCTGGGCATCGGGCGCAAGTTCCAGAAGCCGACGGTCTTCGAGAGCCAGAGCGTCTTCAACAACCTGGAGCTGGCGCAGAAGGGCAGGCGGGACGTCTTCACCGGCCTCTTCGCCCGGCTGAGCGGCGAGCAGCGCGACCACATCGGCCGGGTGCTGGAGCGCATCGCGCTGACGGATCACGTCGGCCGGCTGGCCGGAAACCTGTCCCACGGCCAGAAGCAGTGGCTGGAGATCGGCATGCTGCTGATGCAGGACCCGGAACTGCTGCTGGTCGACGAGCCGGCCGCCGGCATGACCGACGCCGAGACCGCCAAGACGGCGGAGATGCTGCAGGAGATCGCCCGCGACCACTCCGTCGTGGTCGTCGAGCACGACATGGAATTCATCAAGGCGCTGAACTGCCACGTCACGGTGCTGCACGAGGGCTCGGTCCTGGCCGAAGGCTCGTTGGAGAGCGTGCAGAACAACCAGCACGTCATCGAAGTTTATCTCGGGCGCTAGGTAGGGGGCGCTGAACCTATGCTGCAGGTGCAGAACATCGATCTTTTCTACGGCGCCAGCCAGGCCCTGCGCGGCGTCTCGCTGAACGCGGCCAAGGGCGAGGTGACCTGCGTCATGGGCCGCAACGGCGTCGGCAAGACCAGCCTGCTGCGCGCGATCTGCGGCCAGCAGCCGGTGAAGAGCGGCGCGATCGTCTGGGAGGAGGAGACGCTGGGCAGCCTGGCGCCCCATCAGCGCGCGCGCCGGGGCATAGCTTTCGTGCCCCAGGGCCGCGAGATCTTTCCGCTGCTGACGGTGGAGGAGAACCTGCGCACCGGCTATGCCGCCATCCCGCGCGACCGGCGCCATGTGGAGGCGGAGATCTACGAGCTCTTCCCGGTGCTGAAGGACATGCTGAAGCGCCGCGGCGGCGACCTCTCCGGCGGCCAGCAGCAGCAGCTCGCCATCGCCCGGGCGCTGGTCATGCGCCCGCGCCTGCTGGTGCTGGACGAGCCCACCGAAGGCATCCAGCCCTCGATCATCAAGGACATCGAGCGGGTGATCCGGCTGCTCGCCCGGCGCGGCGACATGGCCATCCTGCTGGTGGAGCAGTATTTCGAGTTCGCCCGCGACCTGGCGGACAGCTATGCTGTGATGGACCGCGGCGAGATCGTGCTCGCGGGCCGCGGCGAGGAAATGGTTGAAGCGGATGTCCGTCGCTACATCGCTGTCTGAAGCGCCGCTGCCTGCCTCCGGGGCGGAAGTGATCGCCCTGCGCCGCACCGCCGTCGCGGGGGAGGCGGCCCTGGGCGTGCGCGCGGACAACGGTATCACCCGGCTGGTCGAGTTGCACCAGCGCGACCCCTTGAGCCTGCGACTGCCGCAGCCGGGGCGCGGCGACATCTTCGAGGCGAGCCTTATCACGACGTCCGGCGGCGTGGTCGGCGGCGACAGCCTGCGGATCGAGATCACCGCCGGCGCGGGCAGCGCCCTGCGCGTCTACCCCCAGGCGGCGGAGAAGATCTACCGCTCGTTGGGCGCGGACAGCCGTATCACCGTGGGGCTGAGCGCGTCGGCGGGGGCCTGGCTGGAATGGCTGCCCCAGGAAACCATCCTCTTCGACGGCGCCCGCCTGCGCCGTGACACCAACATCGAACTCGCCCCCGGCGCCCGCGTGCTGGCCGGTGAGTTCCTGGTCTTCGGGCGCCGCGCCTCGGGCGAACGTTTGAGCCGCGGACTCATTCACGACGGCTGGCGCCTCCGCCGCGGCGGCAAGCTGGTCTGGGCCGATGCGCTGCATGCGGATGGCGACCTGGCCGCGCCGCTGGCCTCGCCCGCCTGCCTGGGCGGCGTCACCGCCTTCGCCAGCCTCATCTATGCCGCCGAGGACGCGGCGGCGCAGCTGGAGGCGCTGCGCGAGCTGCTGCCGGAAGAGCCGGCGGGGGCGCAGCACGCCCTGACGGCGGTCAACGGCCTCGTTGTCGGGCGCTTCCTGGGCGAGGCCCTGGCGGTGCGGCGCAGCTACGGCGCCTTCTGGGCGGCGGCGCGGGCGCGGCTGGCGGGGCTGCCGGCGGCGCTGCCGCGGCTCTGGCATGTGTAGAGTGAAAAGACGAGTGTGTAAGGGAGGTTAAGGCGTGAACCTGACACCGCGCGAGAAGGACAAGCTGCTGGTGGCCATGGCCGCGATGGTGGCGCGCAACCGCCTGGAACGGGGCTGCAAATTGAACTATCCGGAGGCCATTGCCCTCATCTCCGACTACGTGGTCGAGGGCGCGCGCGACGGCCGCTCGGTGGCCGACCTCATGCGCGACGGCGGCACGGTGCTGGCGCGCGACCAGGTCATGGAGGGCGTCGCCGAGATGATCCACGAGATCCAGGTCGAGGCGACCTTCCCCGACGGCACCAAGCTGGTGACCGTGCACCAGCCCATTCGCTAGGAGGCGAGACAATGATTCCCGGAGAGATCATGGTCGCCGCCGGCGACATCGAGCTGAACGCGGGGCGCGAGACCGTGACCCTGCTGGTGGAGAACACCGGCGACCGCCCGGTGCAGGTCGGCTCCCACTATCATTTCTTTGAGACCAACGGGGCGCTCAGCTTCGATCGCGACAAGGCGCGCGGCTGTCGCCTGGACATTCCCGCCGGCACGGCGGTGCGCTTCGAGCCGGGCCAGAGCCGCGAGGTGACGCTGATCCCCTATGCCGGCGGCCGCGAAGTCTACGGCTTCAACGCCGAGATCAACGGCAAGCTGGAGGGCTAGGGACATGGCTGTGAAGATCGACCGCGCCGCCTATGCCGCCATGTACGGCCCGACCACCGGCGACCGGGTGCGCCTGGCCGACACCGACCTCGTGATCGAGGTCGAGAAGGACTTCACGACCTACGGCGAGGAAGTGAAATTCGGCGGCGGCAAGGTGATCCGCGACGGCATGGGCCAGTCCCAGGCCGGTCGCCACCAGGGCGCCGTCGACACGGTGATCACCAACGCCCTCATCGTCGACACCTGGGGCATCGTGAAGGCCGACGTGGGGCTGAAGGACGGCCGCATCGCCGCCATCGGCAAGGCCGGCAATCCCGATGTGCAGCCGGACGTCGACATCATCGTCGGCCCGGGCACGGAAGCCATCGCGGGCGAGGGGCGCATCCTCACCGCCGGCGGCATCGACGCGCACATCCACTGGATCTGCCCGCAGCAGATGGAGGATGCGCTCTATTCCGGCGTCACCACCATGCTGGGCGGCGGCACCGGCCCCGCCGAGGGCACCAACGCCACCACGGCGACGCCGGGGCCCTGGCACATGCACCGCATGCTGCAGGCTGCCGAAGGCTTTCCCATGAACCTCGGTTTCTTCGGCAAGGGCAACGCCTCCAAGCCGGAGGCGCTGCTGGAACAGATCCACGCCGGGGCCTGCGCCCTGAAGCTGCACGAGGACTGGGGCACCACGCCCTCGGCCATCGACACCTGCCTGGCCGTGGCCGAGGAGACCGACATCGGGGTCGCCATCCACACCGATACGCTGAACGAGTCGGGCTTCGTCGAGAACACCATCGCCGCCTTCAAGGGGCGGACCATCCACGCCTTTCACACCGAAGGCGCCGGCGGCGGCCACGCGCCGGACATCATCAAGGTCTGCGGCGAGCAGAACGTGCTGCCGTCCTCGACCAACCCGACGCGGCCCTTCACGGTGAACACGGTGGACGAACACCTCGACATGCTGATGGTCTGCCATCACCTGGACCCGAAGATCCCGGAGGACCTGGCCTTCGCCGAGAGCCGCATCCGCCGCGAGACCATCGCCGCCGAGGACATTCTGCACGACCTCGGCGCCTTCTCGATGATCGCCTCCGACAGCCAGGCCATGGGCCGGGTCGGCGAGGTGCTGATCCGCACCTGGCAGACCGCCGACAAGATGAAGAAGCAGCGCGGCCGTCTGCCGGAGGAAAGCGGTGACAACGACAACTTCCGGGTCAAGCGCTACATCGCCAAGTACACCATCAACCCGGCGATCACCCACGGCATCGCCGGGGCGGTGGGCTCCATCGAGGTCGGCAAGCTGGCCGACCTGGTGCTGTGGAAGCCGATGTTCTTCGGCGTGAAGCCGGACTTGGTCCTGAAGTGCGGCACCATCGCCGCCGCGGCCATGGGCGATCCCAACGCCTCCATCCCGACGCCGCAGCCGGTGCACTACCGTCCCATGTTCGGCGGCTTCGGCAAGGCCATGACGGCCAGCTCCGTGACCTTCGTTTCCCAGGCGGCGGCGGAGGCCGACGTCGGCCGCCAGCTCGATCTCGATCGTCAGCTGCTGCCGGTCTCCGGCATCCGCACCGTGACCAAGAAGGACATGGTGCTGAACGACTACACGCCGGCCATCGAAGTCGACCCCGAGACCTACGAAGTGCGCGCCGACGGGGAATTGCTTACCTGCGAGCCGGCGGAAGTGCTGCCCATGGCGCAGCGCTACTTCCTGTTCTGAGGAGGCCTTGGGGATGCTGCGCGCCACCGAAGTCATACCGGCGGGGAGCTACGAGCCCTGGTCGGCGCGCGATTGCGTGGTGCTGGACTTCGATGCCCGCCACCGCCGGCGTATCGTCATGCAGGGTGAGGCGGGCCTCGACTTCCTGCTCGACCTGCCCGAAGCTGTGGCGCTGGCCGACGGCGACGGGCTGCTGCTGGAAGATGGCGGCTTCGTTACGGTGAAGGCGGCGCCCGAGCGCCTCATCGAAGTGCGCGCCGGCGACGACCTGCCCCTGGTCCGCATCGCCTGGCACCTGGGCAACCGGCACCTGCCGACGCAGATCCTGAACGACGCCCTGCGCATCCGCGAGGACCACGTCATCCTGGACATGCTGCAGAAGATGGGCGCGCGCACGCAGATCATCGAAGCGCCCTTCGATCCGGAGGGCGGCGCCTACGGCCAGGGCCGCACGCACTCACATGACCACGGTCATGGTCATGGGGGGCACGGCCATGACTGAGACGCTGGACCACGCCGGGCTCTACCGCCTGATGACCTGGCTGTCGCCGGGCTACCCGGTCGGCGCCTTCAGCTACTCCCACGGCCTGGAGTACGCGGTGGAGGAGGGGACCGTCACCGACGCCGCCGCGCTGGAGATCTGGCTGGCGGACCTGCTGCGCTACGGCTCCGGGCGCAACGACGCCATTCTCTTCCACTACGCTCACAGGCTGGCGGAACGCCCGGCGGCACTGGCGGAGGTCGCCGCCCTGGGCGCCGCCTTCACGGCCTCCGCCGAACGGCATCTGGAGACCACGGCGCAGGGCCGCGCCTTCACCGAGGCCACCCTGGACGCCTGGCCCTGCGCGGCGCTGGAGCGCTTCCTGGAGGCCTGGGACGGCCCGCTGGCCTACCCGGTGGTGGTGGCGGTGGCGGCGGCCGGGCATGGCCTTGGCCTGGAGCCCAGCCTGCACGCCTATCTGCACGCTTTCACCGGCAACCTGGTCTCCGCCGGGGTGCGCCTCATTCCGCTCGGCCAGCGTGCCGGCCAGCAGGCGATCGCCGCCCTGGAGCCGGCCGTGGCCGAGACCGCCGCCATGGCGCTGACCACGCCGCTCGCCGACCTGGGGGGCGCGGGGCTGCTGGCCGATCTCGCCGCGATGAAACACGAAACCCAGTACACGAGGTTGTTCCGCTCATGACTGCTTCAGCTTCAGGACCCACCACATCTGGTCCCTTGCGCGTCGGTATCGGCGGACCTGTCGGCTCCGGCAAGACGGCGCTGATGGACGCGCTCTGCAAGGTGCTTTCGGCGCGCTACGACATCGCCGCCATTACCAACGACATCTACACCCGTGAGGACGCGGAGTTCCTGACCCGCTCGGGGGCTCTGCCGCCGGAACGCATCATGGGGGTGGAGACCGGCGGCTGCCCGCACACGGCGATCCGCGAGGACGCCTCCATCAACCTCGCCGCCGTCGCCGAGATGCGCGAGCGCTTCCCCGGCCTGGACCTGGTGCTGATCGAGTCCGGCGGCGACAACCTGGCCGCTACCTTCAGCCCGGAACTGGCCGACATCACCATCTACGTGATCGACGTCTCGGCCGGCGACAAGATCCCGCGCAAGGGCGGGCCGGGCATCACCCGCTCCGACCTGCTGGTCATCAACAAGACCGACCTGGCTCCGCTGGTCGGCGCCAGCCTGGAGGTGATGGACCGCGACGCCAAGAAGATGCGCGGCGCGCGGCCCTTCGTCTTCGCCCAGGTGAAGGGCGGGCAGGGCGTCGCCGAGATCGCCGCCTTCATCGAGAAGACCGGCGGCCTCGGCTCCGAGAGCAAAACCTCAGCGGCCTAAGGGCCGTCAGAACGCCAGGTCGGCGGTCACGGCCTCGATGCCGTCACGGGCGCAGGCGTCATCTATGTCGCCGCCCGGTGCGCCGGAGACGCCGACGCCGCCGACGATGCTGCCGGCCGCCTCGACCGGCACGCCGCCGCCCAGCATCAGCGCTTCGGTGATGAAATTGGCGCCGTAGGCCTCGGCGCCGGGCTTGGCGATCTCGCTGAGCGCCAGAGTGTCGTTGCGGAAGCTGACGGCGGTCCAGGCCTTGCGGCGGGCGGTTTCGGGCGTGTGGGCGCCGGCGAAGCGGTCGCGCAGCATCATCTGCAGATTGCCGAAGCGGTCGACCACGGCGACGGCGACCTGGGCGCCCTTGCCGCGGCAGCTTTCCATGGCGGCCTGGGCCAGCTTCACGGCGATCTCAGGCTTCATCACGGAAAAGGAGACCAGGGCTTCGTCCTGGGCGCTGGCGGCGGTGCTGCCGGCGGTGAGGAGACCCAGGGCGACGGCCCCGGAGGCGGCAAGCTGTCGGATACTTTTCACGATCGTTGTTCCTCTCTCTTTGCTGGGGCGGCTGAGCGGCCGCCGCTTCTTATGGTGGTGATCCCTCTCCGCGGACCGCCCCAGCGCAGTCCGCTCCCATGAAGGCTGTTGGTGGCGCTACTCCGCCGACTCGTGATGCGTGATGCGGAAGACGCTCCAGATCGAGCCTTCCAGCAGATAGGCGAGGCCGAGGCGCGCGCCGATGGCGATGGAGAGCATTACGACCGGGGCGGAAATCGCCAGGGCCGAAACCGCGGTAACGCCCTGGCCGATGGTACAGCCCATGGCGAAGACGCCGCCCGTGCCCATCAGGAAGGCGCCGACGATGTGGCGGCCCAGTTCGCGGGCGTCGTCGCAGGCCTCCCAGCGCACGTCCTTCTTGCGCCAGGCGACCAGCGCCGCGCCCAGCCCGACGCCCACCACCAGACCGACACCGTAGTCCGGCAGCACGCCGGTGAAGGCGATGAACTGGATGAGGGTGTCGCCCACCGGTACGACGAAGGAGCCGGCCTCTATCTGCACCGGTTCGAAGGCGCGCTGCGCGACCCAGGTCGTGGCCAGCCAGCCGAAGGCGACGCCCAGGCCGATGATGCCGCCGGTGATGATGTTGCCGAGGCGATGGCGGTAGTCGGCGGAAGAGAAGATCCACAGCAGCAGCAGGCCGGCGACGACGAAGGCCACGGCCAGACGTGCGTCGAAGCCGAGCAGGGCCGAGGCGATGCTGCCCAGCGACTGGTCGCCGGCGAAGCTGAGGTCGGCGGCCAGGTTGTCGACGACCGCGACGCGGGCCTGGGCGATGAGTCCGCGCTGGGCGGCCAGGGCCGAGAGGCCCAGCACCAGCAGCACAACGAGGGACCGCAGGCTGCCGCCGCCCAGGCGCACCAGGGCGCCGAAGCCACAGGTGCCCACCAGGGCCATGCCGAAGCCGAAGGCGAGGCCGCCCAGGATGGCGCCGGTCCAGCCGAAGTTCGAGGAGAGATAGAAGCTGCGCTGCAGGTCGATGAGGCCGGTCAGCGCCATGGCCTGGGTGGCGATCAGCGCCACTGTCGCGGCCAGGATCCAGGTCCTGAGGCCGCTGCTGTCGTTGGCGTACCAGAAGCGCTCCAGCGCCGCCAGCGTGCAGAAGCGGTCGCGCCGGGCGGCGGCGCCGATGACGATCCCGGCAAGTCCTCCGGCGATTGGTAACAGCCAGCCGACGTCCTGCATCGACTCCTCCCCTTGGTTTCGACCCTTCCGCGCGCTTCGCGCCAGAGGGGTCACTGTTTGACGCCGGCCAGGGTTCTGGCGCCGGCGTCGGGCCGCTTACTTTTCGCGGCTTTGTTCCTGCGCCGGCTTGCAGAAGAACTCGTAGAGCAGTTCCACAAGGCGGGCGACTTCGTCGTCGGCGATCGAGTAGTAGACCATGCGCCCCTCGCGGCGCGTCTTCACCAGCCGGTCGAAGCGCAGGCGGGCGAGCTGCTGCGAAACCGCCGCCTGCGGCATGTTCATGATTTCCTCGAGCTCGGAAACCGACCTCTCGCCGCCGACCAGAATGCAGAGAATCAGCAGGCGGCTTTCGTGGGACAGCGCCTTGAGAAGGTCGCCGGCCTTGCGCGCCTGGTCCATGAGGACATCGATGTCCATGGTGGCGGCATTGGAGGTTAGGTCGACCATCTGTAATTCCGTCGCACTGTCCAGCAAGCACTGCTGACCCGAAAACCCTTGTGGCAGCCGTCGCGGCGTCTCTGCCGCGACCGGTGCCGACTATACACGAGCCGTACCCTAGCTGCTATCCGCCCGCGCGGGCGCGACCTCGGCCTCGGGCGGCAGCTTGCCCAGCATTTCGCCGAGCAGCGGCCAGAAGAAATTGTCGCCCGGATAGCCGCGCAGCCGCGCGACCTCCGCGCCGTTCTCCACCACGATGAAGGTGGGGGTATAGAAGTCGCCTGCGATGTCCCCCAGGTCCGCCGGCCAGGGCTGGGTCACGTCGACCCGGCGCAGCGGCGCGCGGCGGCCCTCTTCGGTCAGCGGATAGATGGGGGCGATCTCGCGGTTCCAGCGGGCGCACCAGGCACAGCCCGGGCGCTCCAGCATGACCAGCTCGGCGGCCCCCGCCGTGGAGACGGCGGCGGGCAGCCCGAAGGCTCCCGCGGCCAGGGCGGCGGCCAGGATCAGCGGGGCGAGGCAGAACCGAAAGGCAGTCATTTGTCGCAACGGCGTGGAATCCCGATTGAATAGTTATAATATATATGAATTAATGCATGTATTGCAAACCCGGCGGTCAGACCGGGGAAGAGGGGAGTTTCGACAGACTATGGCAGCTTTCCAAGAGTTTCGCTGAATGTTTGACGTCACCTACGGCGGCGCCTTTCTGGCCGGTCTGATTTCCTTCGTCTCCCCTTGCGTTCTGCCGATCGTGCCGCCTTACCTGGCCTATCTGGCGGGCCTGACCTTCGACGAGCTTGAGAACGAGGCGCGCGGGGCCGACTCGACCCGCCGGCTGATCCTGGCCGCCGTCGGCTTCGTCCTGGGTTTCACCACGGTCTTCGTTGCCCTGGGCGCCACGGCCAGCGTCATCGGCCAGTCGATCGCCCACTACTTCGACGTCCTGTCGATCATCGCCGGCGCCATCATCATCATCATGGGGCTGCACTTCCTGGGCGTTTTCCGCATCGCGCTGTTCTATCGCGAGGCGCGCGTCCAGGTGAACCGCAAGCCCACCGGCGTCGTCAGCGCCTACGTCATGGGCCTGGCCTTCGCCTTCGGCTGGACGCCTTGCGTCGGGCCGGTGCTGGCGGCCATCCTCTTCGTCGCGGGGGCGGAGGCGACGGCCGGCCGCGGGGCGGTGCTGCTGGCCGTCTATTCCTTGGGCATCGGGCTGCCCTTCCTTCTGGCGGCGGTCTTCGCCACCCATTTTCTCGGCTGGGCGGCGCGCGTCAAACGGCACATGCACAAGATTGAAATGGCGATGGGGGGCATTCTGGTGCTGACCGGTATTCTCTTCATGACCGGCCAGATGGTGGAGATCGCCAACTGGCTGCTGAATACGTTCCCCGCTTTTCAGAACATCGGATGAGGAGGAGTGAAATGCTGAAACGCCTGCTTCTGGTTCTCGCGTTCTGTCTGCCCGCCTCGGCGGCCGGGGCGGTCACTCTCGGCGACGACGGCCTGCACAAGCCGGAGTGGTTTTCCCTGACTTTCAAGGACATCCAGGAGGATCTCGCCTCGGCAAAGGAAGAGGGGAAGCGGCTGGCGATCATCATCGAGCAGCGCGGCTGTATCTATTGCCGCAAGGTTCATGAGGAGATCCTCACCGATCCCCAGGTGCGCGACTACATCAAGGCCAACTTCATGATGGTCCAGTACGACCTGCACGGAGACCAGGAGATCACCGACCTGGACGGCGAGGTGCTGCGGGAGAAGGACGCGGTGCGCAAGTGGGGGGTCCTCTTCACCCCGACGGTCCTGTTCCTGCCGGAGCAGGCAGACGGCAGCAAGGGCGCGGCCCAGGCCGCCGTCGCGATGATGCCGGGAGCCTTCCACAAGGGCACTTTCCTCGACATGTTCACCTGGGTGCGCGAGAAGCGCTACGAGACCGAGGAGGACTTCCAGCGCTACCACGCCCGGCGGATTCGCGAGCGCGCGGCGGCGGGGATCGAGAACACAGACTAGAGGCGGGGGCCCCTGGGCCGAGGTATATGATCCTCGGCAAATCCGGGCGGACGCGCGGCCCGCGGGCGCTGCCAAAGGAAGGTTTTCCGCGGGTTTGAGGGGCGGGGCGACGACATATTCAAGAATTGCAATTTATGCATTGAATGCTTGCCGCTCGGTCGTTAGAGTTACACAAAACAACCGCCGCACCTAACGCGGCGGACGAGAAAACAGAGGAACGACGCCCATGATTGCAGCACGAATTTCCCTTGCCGCCGCCGCGCTCTTCGCCGGCATCACGACGGCCGCGGCCATGGACACGGCCCCGAACGACGTGATGGTCGTCGATGGGGTGGTCGCCAAGTCGTTGACGGGCGCGCCCGGCGACGTTGCCGAGGGCCGCAAGGCCTTTGCGAACCGCAAGCTGGGCAATTGCCTGGCCTGCCATGCCAATTCCGACATGAGCGAACAGCTTTTCCACGGTGAAGTGGGCCCGTCGCTGGACGGCGTCGCGAGCCGCTGGTCGGAGGAGGAATTGCGCGCGATCGTGGTCAATTCCAAGGCGGTCTTCGGCGAACAGACGGTGATGCCCGGCTTCTATTCGCTGGAGGTCGGCCAGAACGTCCGCGAGGACCTCGTCGGCAAGACGATCCTGACCGCCGAACAGGTCGAGTCGATTGTTGCCTATCTCGGCACGCTGAAGTGACCGACAAGCCCAACTGGAGAACACCAATGCAAGTGACACGACGCCAGGCGCTCGGACTGTCTGCGGGGGCCGCCGCCTTCATGGCGTTCGCGCCGGCATTCGCCGACGAGGCCGCCACCGAGAAGATGCTCAAGGAATTCACCGGTGGCAAATCGCCGGGCAGCGGCAAGATCAGCCTGAAGGCGCCTGAGATCGCCGAGAACGGCAACACCGTGCCGATCACGGTTTCGGTGGAGAGCGATATGACCGAAAGCTCCTACGTCGAATCGGTCACCCTGCTGGCCGACGGCAACCCGAACCCGGGTGTCGCCACCTTCCACTTCTCGCCGATGAGCGGCGAAGCGAGTGCGACGACGCGCATGCGTCTGGCCGGCACCCAGAACGTGATCGCGGTCGCCAAGATGAACGACGGCTCGGTCTTCATGGACAAAAAGCAGGTCAAGGTCACGATCGGCGGCTGCGGCGGCTGATCGAGAAGCGAGGAATACGAAAATGGCAGCGCCCAAACCCCGCGTGAAAGTTCCGAAGTCGGCCTCTGCCGGCGAAGTGATCACCATCAAGACGTTGATCAGCCACAAGATGGAATCCGGCCAGCGCAAAGACAAGCAAGGCAACGTGATTCCGCGGAAGATCATCAACAAGTTCACCTGCGAGTTCGAAGGAAAGCCCGTCTTCTCCTGCGACCTCGAACCGGCGATCTCGGCCAATCCTTATTTCGAGTTCAATGCCAAGGTGATGGAGAGCGGCACCTTTAAGTTCACCTGGGTGGACGACAGCGGTGACGTCTACACCCACGAGCAGGGCATCGAGGTTAAGTAGGCCCCGAAGCTATGGATGGCCGGAGCCGCAACAGCAGAACAACGGACCGGCCGGATGGGTGAGGCACAAACGGGAGGGAATGTGTTGAAAAATAGAATAATCCTGGCGGCTGCCGCCGCCGTAGCTGCCTCCGGAATGGCCATTTCGGTGGTCAGTGCCGAGCCGGCCGACGACGAACTCGTCATCGACGGCGAGATGACGATGGTGACGCGGACCGCGGCGCCTAAGGATCATCCGCTCGACGAGGTGATGTCCGGCTGGTTGTTCCGCACGCCGGAGACGCGCGCTCTGGAGGCCGACTCCTTCCAGAATCCCGGCATGCTCTACGTCGAGCGTGGCGAGGAGATCTGGAACACCGTGGAAGGCGAGGCCGGCAAGTCCTGCGCCTCCTGCCACGGCGACGCCTCGGAGACAATGGCAGGGGTCGGGACGGCCTATCCCAAGTGGGATGCCGACGCGAAGCGCCCGATCAACCTCGAGCTGCAGATCAACAAGTGCCGTGAGAACAACTTGAAGGCAGAGGCCTACAAGTTCGACGCGGCGGAGCAGAAGGCGCTGACGACCTACATCAAGCATCAGTCGCTGGGCAAGCCGGTCCAGATGGACCTCAGCCAGGGCGATCTGCAGAGCTGGTGGAAGAAGGGCGAGGAGCTTTACTACACCCGTACGGGTCAGTTGAACCTCTCTTGCGCTTCCTGCCACGAGGAAAACAACGGGAAGTACATCCGCGCTGACCACCTGAGCCAGGGCAACGTCAACGGCTTCCCGACCTACCGGCTCAAGCAGGCCAACATGGTCTCGCTGCACAACCGTTTCCGCGGTTGCATTCGTGATACCCGCGCGGAATACCCGGCGGCCTTTTCGGACGAGCTGATGGCGCTGGAGGTCTACGTGACCTGGCGCGGCACCGGCCTCTCGGTCGAGACCCCGGCCGTCCGGCAGTAAGTGGTAACGGACCGGCGGCGGTAGAAACGCCGCCGCCGGATCCGGACATTCTCGATTTGCTATTTGACGGTCCTGTCCGTCGGCGTGATTGCGCGGACAGGGAGAGAGGGATTTTATGTTCTCGAGACGCGATTTCCTCACGGCGTCGGTAGCCCTGGCGACCATTTTTGGGCCGGGGATGCATGGTCGCTGGAGCCAGGCCGCAGCCCAGCAGGCGATTACCGAGGAAGATCTGCTGGCGGCGGAGGACTTCGGCAACGTCACGCTGCTGCATGTGACCGACATCCATGCCCAGGTGAAGCCGCTTTATTTCCGCGAGCCGTCTATCAACCTGGGTGTCGGCGAGGTGGAAGGTCTGCCGCCGCATGTGACCGGCCAAGACTTCCTGAAGATGTTCAATCTGAAGCCCGGCAGCCCGGAAGCCTACGCGCTGACCTCGGTGGACTACGTCTCCCTGGCTAAGACCTACGGCAAAATGGGCGGCCTGGACCGCGTCGCCACCATCGTCAAGCGGGTACGCGCCGAGCGCGGCGAGGACAAGACCCTGTTCCTGGACGGCGGCGACACCTGGCAGGGCAGTTACACGGCGAACGAGACCGCCGGCCAGGACATGGTCGACATCATGCACGCGCTCGGCACCGACGCCATGACCGCGCACTGGGAATTCACCTACGGCACCGACCGGGTGAACGAAATCGTCGAGCAACTGCAATTCCCGCTGCTGGCCGGCAACATCTTCGATGACGAGTGGATGGAGCCCGCCTTCAAGGCCTACGAGATCTTCGAGCGCGGCGGCGTCAAGATCGCCGTCCTGGGCCAAGCCTTCCCCTATACTCCCATCGCCAACCCGCGCTGGATGATCCCGAACTGGAGCTTCGGCATCCGCGAGGAAGAGGTGGTGAAGAACATCGCGGCGGCGAAGGAGGAGGGTGCCGAGGTCATCGTGCTGCTCTCCCACAACGGCTTCGATGTCGACCGCAAGCTGGCCAGCCGCGTCGAAGGCATCGACGTGCTGTTGTCCGGCCACACTCACGATGCCCTGCCGGAGCCGGTGATGGTCGGCAAGACGATGTTGATCGCCTCCGGATCCAACGGCAAGTTCGTCTCGCGGGTCGACCTCAACGTCGCCGACGGCGCGGTGAAGGGTTACCGTTACCGCCTGATCCCGGTGTTCTCCGACGTCATCACGCCGGACCCGGAGATGGCGGCCCTGATCGACAAGCTGCGCGCGCCCTACGAGGCCGAACTGCAGCGCGAGCTGGGACGCACGGACTCGCTGCTGTACCGCCGCGGCAATTTCAACGGCACCTTCGACGACCTGATCTGCCAGGCGCTGCTTGCCGAGCGCGACGCCGAGATCGCCCTCTCGCCGGGCTTCCGCTGGGGTACTTCGCTGCTGCCGGGCCAGGCGATCACCGTCGAGGATGTCCACAACGCCTGCTCCATGACCTACCCGGAGGCTTACCGCTCGACCATGAGCGGCCAGCTGGTCAAGGATATCCTGGAAGACGTGGCCGACAACCTCTTCAACCCCGACCCCTACTACCAGCAGGGCGGCGACATGGTGCGCGTCGGCGGTATGGGGTATCGCATCGATCCGGCGAAGGAAATCGGCTCGCGCATCTCGGACATGACGCTGCTCGCCAGCGGCGAGAAGATCGACCCGGCGCGCGACTACGTGGTCGCCGGCTGGGCCTCGGTCAACGAGGGCACCGAGGGCCCGCCGATCTGGGATGTGGTCGAGGCCCATCTGCAGAAGAACCCCAACGTTCATGTGGAAGAGAACCAGTCGGTCCAGGTGGTCGGCTAGAGATTCGGTTAAGCGGCGCAGCTTGCGCCATGAGATTTCGGAGCGAATGAATGTCGAGCCTATCCGGCAGGAAGAAGTCAATTCCGCAGCTGGCGGAGCGGACGAGCGGCGTGGCGAACCCCTCGCGGCGCCAATTGCTGACCACCGGCCTTGCCGTCGGCGCGGGGGCGGCCATGGCCGGCCTGCAGGCCCGGCCCGCGGCGGCGGCCGGCGACCCGGCGATCACCGAGGTCCAGGACTGGAACCGCTACCTGGGCGACGGCGTCGATGCGCGCCCCTACGGCACGCCTTCGCAGTACGAAGAGCATGTGGTGCGCCGCAATGTGGCCTGGCTGACGGCGGACCCGGTTTCCTCGGTGAACTTCACGCCGCTGCACGAGCTTGACGGCATCATCACGCCCAACGGCCTCTGCTTCGAGCGTCATCACGCCGGCATCGCCGATGTCGATCCGGCCAAGCACCGCCTGATGATCGACGGGCTGGTCGACACACCGCTGGTCTTTACCATGGAGGACCTGAAGCGCTTCCCACGTGAGAACAAGGTCTACTTCCTTGAGTGCGCCGCCAACTCCGGCATGGAGTGGCGCGGCGCCCAGTTGAACGGCTGCCAGTTCACTCACGGCATGGTCCACTGCGTCGTCTACACCGGCGTCAAGCTGCGCACCATCCTGGAGGAAGCAGGCGTCAAGACCAGTGGTAAGTGGCTGCTGGCCGAGGGCGCCGACGCTTCCGCCATGAGCCGCTCGATCCCCATGGAAAAGGCGCTCGACGACTGCATGGTCGCTTTCAAGATGAACGGCGAGGCGCTGCGCCCGGAGCAGGGCTATCCCCTGCGCCTCGTGGTGCCGGGCTGGGAAGGCAACATGTGGGTGAAATGGCTGCGCCGCCTGGAAGTGGGCGACAAGCCCTGGCATCATCGCGAGGAGACTTCGAAGTACACGGACCTGCTGGCCAACGGCAAGGCCCGGCGCTTCACCTGGGTCATGGACGTGAAGTCCGTCATCACCAACCCCAGCCCGCAGGCGCCGGTCACTCACGGCCGCGGGCCGCTGGTGATCTCCGGCCTCGCCTGGTCGGGCAACGGCACCGTCAAGCGGGTCGACGTCAGCATCGATGGCGGGCGCAACTGGAAGACCGCGCGCATCGACGGGCCGAGCCTGGACAAGGCGCTGCACCGCTTCTACCTGGACATCGATTGGGATGGCTCGGAGTTGCTGCTGCAGTCGCGTGCCATGGACGAGCACGGCTATGTGCAGCCGACCAAGAACGAGTTGCGCCTCGCTCGCGGCGAGAACTCGATCTATCACAACAACGGAATTCAAACCTGGTACGTGAAAGCGGATGGGGTGGTCGAGAATGTCGAAGTTTCTTAAGGTCGCAACCGCGGCAACCCTGGCGCTGCTGATTCCCGTGGCCTCGGCCTCCGCCGAGGGCGACGCGGCCAAGGGCGAGAAAGTCTTCAGGAAGTGCAAGGCCTGCCACGCGGTGGGCGAGGGCGCCAAGAACAAGGTTGGCCCGCACCTGAACGACATCATGGGGCGCACCGCCGGCTCCGCCGAGGGGTTCAAGTACTCCAAGGCCATGGTCGCGGCGGGCGAGGAAGGCATCGTGTGGGACGAGGAGTCCCTCGCGGCCTATCTCGAAAAGCCCAAGGACTACATCAAGGGCAATCGCATGAGCTTCGCCGGCCTGCGCAAGGAAGACGACCGGGCCGACGTCATTGCCTATCTGAAAACCTTCTCTGAAGGTACTGAATCGGCGGCCGCAGCCGAGCCGGCGGCTGGGCCTTCCCAGCAGGCCGCAGCTGTCTCGGCGCCCGCCGATACCAACATGGCCGACGCCCCGCGGCCGACCCACGGGGTCTTCCACCTTGGCCGCCAGGCCACGGCGGAGGAGATTGCGGCCTGGGATATCGACATCCGGCCCGACGGCACGGGGCTGCCCAAGGGCAAGGGTACGGTCACTCAGGGTGAGGAAATCTTCGCCGAGGCCTGCGCCGTCTGCCACGGCGACTTCGGTGAAGGCCGCGACCGCTGGCCGGTGCTCGCGGGCGGGCAGGACACCCTCAAGGCGGAGCGTCCGGTGAAGACCATCGGCTCCTACTGGCCCTATCTCTCGACGGTTTATGACTACGTGCGCCGGGCCATGCCCTTCGGCGACGCCCGCTCGCTCAGCGACGACGACGTCTATGCGGTCACGGCCTATCTGCTGTATCTCAACGACGTGGTCAGCGACGAGGACTTCGAGCTGTCGAGCGAGAACTTCACCGAGATTCATCTGCCGAACGAAGGCAACTTCTTCATGGATGATCGCGAGGAAGAAGCGCATTACGCCAAGAAGGACGAGCCCTGCATGACTGACTGCAAGCCGGGCCCGGCCGAAATCACCATGCGGGCGCGGGTGCTGGACGTGACGCCCGAGGGCGGCGACGACGAGCAGGGTGGCGGCGCGGTCGACTGACCGCGCCCCTCCGGCTCCTTCCTTCACCCAGATGTGAGGCGCTTCGCATTTTACCGTGCGCTGTCCTGTCGTAGTATCCTCGCCCGGGTTCCAAGAATCCGGGCGTTTTTCTTGGGCGAGGAGGGCCACTTATGCTGCGCATTCTGAGGTCGATGGTTCTTGGCACGCTTCTCGGTGCTGCCGTGGCGGCCGGCGGGGCCACGTCCCAGGCGGCGGCCCAGGGCACCGACGGCTATCATCGCTTGGCCCTCTATATCACCGAGGCCGAGATGGACAAGATGAACAGCGTCCTCGATGTGGCCGCCAACGTGTCGCGCCACTACAGCGCCATCGGCGAAGAGGTCGAAATCCAGATCGTCGCCTACAACGCTGGTCTCCACATGCTGCGCGCCGACACCTCGCCGGTGCGCAAGCGCCTGGAAAACTTCATGCTCTCCATGGTGAACGTCTCCTTCCAAGCCTGCGGCAACACCTTGGATTCCATGACCCGCAATGAAGGCGTGAAGCCGGAGCTGATCGAGGGTACGGAGATCGTACAGACCGGTGTGGCCCATCTCTTGGCCCTGGACGAGGAGGGCTGGACCCTGGTCCGCCCCTAGCGACCTCTTGCCGGACCTTCCGGGCAGATGATCCAGGTCTGACTCGGGCGCGTATAGAGAACTCGATCGGCGCATTCAGGGGGAGTTCTCCGTGACAGAGGTTGTCTGGATCACCGGTGCCAGTTCGGGCCTGGGGGCCGCGCTGGCACGTCGCGTGGCGCAGGACGGGCAGGTTGTGGCCGCCTCGGCCCGGCGGCGCGACAAGCTGGCGGCACTGGCGGCGGAAGCCGGTGGCGGCCTGATTCGGCCTTTTCCCCTGGACGTGGAAGATCCGGAGGCGCTGCGCGCCGCTGTGGCGCAGATCGAGCGCGAGGCCGGCCCCATCGGCCAGGCGGTGCTGAACGCCGGTATCCATCAGCCTGTCGACCCCCGGGATTTGAAGGTGGAGGATTTCCGCCGCCTTGTAGAGCTCAACCTCATGGGCACGGTTTATAGCCTCGCTGCGGTGCTGCCGGGCATGATCGCACGTCGCCGCGGCCGAATCGCTATCGTCGCCTCGGTGGCGGGCTATCGCGGCCTGCCGACGGCTGCGGCCTACGGCATGACCAAGGCCGGGCTCATCAACATGGCCGAGGCCCTGCGCGTGGAACTGGCGCCGCTGGGGATTATCGTGCAGATCGTCAATCCTGGCTTCGTGCGCACGCCTTTGACCGACCGCAACGCCTTTCCCATGCCCTTCCTTATGGCGCCGGAAGATGCGGCGGAGGCCTTCTACCGCGGTCTGCAAAGCGACCGCTTCGAGATATCCTTCCCCAAGCGCCTGGTCTGGATCATGAAGCTGCTGCGCTGCCTGCCGGCGCCGCTGGGCTTCGCCGTGACCCGGCGCTTGTTGCCGAAGGAGCGACAGCCGTCATGACCCCGGCGGCGGCGGCTGAACGCTACATCGCTTTCTGCGAAGGCATGACCCCGGTGGATTTGGACCGTCTCGCGGACTTCTGCGCTCCCGAGGTCCACTTCCGCGATCCCTTCAACGAGGTGTCCGGCCTTGCCGCTTACCGCCGGGTTCTGGAGAAGATGTTCCGCGATATCGGCCAGCCGGCTTTCCAGGTCACGGGCCATGCTCTGGCCGGGGAGGTGTGTTACCTGCGCTGGCGTTTCGCCTTCCGCCGCGCAAAGGGAGAGACGATGCGCATTCTGGGCATGAGCGAAGTGCATTTTGACGCCGAGGGGCGCGTCACAGCGCAGATCGATTACTGGGACGCCGGGCAGGTCTACGAGACAGTGCCGTTGCTGCGCGGGCTGGCGAGGTTGGTCAAGCGCCGGCTGTCGGTCGGCTAGGGCGCTGCGCTTTCGCGGGGAAAGGGCAATAGCCCGCGGGTTCTGCGGCGGGTACCTTGGTGAAGGCGATGGTGACCTCTCCCAGCTTGATGCCGAATTTCGTGACCTTCGCCCGGTTGATCATGACGCCGTCGCCCTGCAGGAACATCCAGTCGTCGAAGTGAACGGTCCAGGTGTTATTGCCGACCTTCAGGGCGAAGCGATAGCGCCAGTTCAGCATGCTGCCGCGGAGCCGGCCTTCGGCGCTGCCGACGACGCCGTCCGCCGTGCCGTCGTAGCGTTGGGCGCCGGTCTTGCGGATAAGCCAGGTGCGCCGCTCGCGTTGACCGTCGTCGTAGAGGAAGTCCTCCGCCAGGGTGAGTGTCTCACCGTCCCACCGGCCGTCGATGTCGACCACGAACTGGCGGCGCAGCTTGCCGAAGCGGTCCTGGAAGATGCCCCAGGCCCGGGTCTTTCCGGCAAAATATTCCTCGATGAGGAAGCAAGGGATTGGGCCCGCGCTATCCCCGCCCGTCATGTGTCCCCGCCGCGCTGCAAACCCAGGTGCAGCAGGTCGATGCGGCCGGCCTGGAATCCGGCTTCACAGTAGGCCAGGTAGTAGCGCCACAGGCGACGGAAGCGGGCATCGAAGCCGCCGCCGCTTTGCTCTGCGATCTGCGGCCAGGCGCTTTCGAAGCTGCGGCGCCACAGGGCGAGGGTGCGGGCGTAGTCGTCGCCGTGACGCTCGACGCGGGAAAGGTCGAACCGCGCTGTCGCCGTCAGCGTCGCGAGCTTTCCGGGTGACGGCAGCATGCCGCCGGGGAAGATGTAGCGCTGGATGAAGTCGATGTGGCGGCGGTAGCGCTCGAAGCGCTCGTCGGCGACGGTGATGACCTGCAGAGCCGCTTTCCCGCCGGGCTTGAGCCGGTCGTGCAGCTGCCCGAAATAGGTCGGCCAGTAGGCCTCGCCGACGGCTTCCAGCATCTCGATGGAGACGACGGCGTCAAAGGTCTCCGTCAGGTCGCGGTAATCCTGCAGGCGCAGCTCGACCCTGTCTTCCAGGCCTTCCTTGCGCAGGCGCGCCTGGGTGAAGTCATACTGCTCGCGCGAAATGGTGATCGCGGTCACCCGGCAGCCGATCTCGCGCGCCGCCCAGGTGCAGAAGCCGCCCCAGCCGCAGCCGATCTCCAGCACGTGATGCGCCGGGACAATGCCCGCCAGCTCGGCCATGCGGCGGTACTTGCGATCCTGCGCGGCCGCCAGGTCGTCGTCGGCGGGTGAGTCGAAGAGAGCGGCGGAGTAGGTCATGCCGGGGTCCAGCCAGGCGGCATAGAAGTCGTTGCCCAGGTCGTAGTGGGCGGCGATGTTGCGCCGCGAGCCGCGCCTCGAATTGGGGCGGAAGGCGTGAAAGAGTCGGCTGAGCAGCCGCGCCCAGGCATTGCCGGCCAGCGTGCGGCCGAGAATTTCTTCATTGGCGGCGCCCAGGGCAATGAGGGCGGTCAGGTCCGGAGACTCCCACTCGCCGTCGATGTAGGACTCGGCCAGGGCGATGTCGCCGCCGGCGAGCAGACGCCGGAAGACCCGGGGGTGGCGCAGGCTCATTTCGCCTTGCGGGCCGGCTTCTTCACCCGTGAACAGGCGGGTGCGGCCATCCGGCAGATGCAGAATGAGGGAGCCGCGCCGCAGGCGCGCGGCCAGGGCGAGGACCACTCTTTCCGCAAGGCTGCCGTAGTGTTCGTCTTGCTCGATAACCGTTCTTGCGTGCATCGGCTGTCGCTGTCGTTTCCGTCGTTTGAATGGAAGGGAGGTTATTCGGCGGCCGCTGGCGTGGCGGGCCCGACCAGGGTCACCTGCTGCTGCGGCGCCTGCGGCCGCGGTTCGACCCGTGCCCCCTTACGCCACAGCCGCAGGGCCTCCCAATGGATGGCGGCGATTATCTTCACGGTCATGAGCGGGTAGGCGAAGAAGGCCCGCAGCAGGTTGCGGTCGCTGAGGTCGCGGCGCCGGCCGCTTTGCCGCGCCAGCAGCTGGCCGCCCTCGGGCACCTCCTGGCGGATGGCCACGGCCAGCTTGTCGCCCGGCACCGTCAGACGGAAATCGTAGCGCGAGGCCATGCCGATGAAGGGAGAGACGTAGAAGCGCTTTTCGGCGCTCTGGAGAACGGGGCCGCCACCGCGCTGCGCCGCCTCGACCGGCAGCAGGTAGCTGTGGCTCTCCCCGAAGGTGTTGCTGACTTCGTACAGCAGGGCGCGCAGGCTGCCGTCGGCGTGGTGGCAGAACCAGATCGACAGGGGATTGAAGACGTAGCCGAGCAAGCGCGGATAGCACAGCAGGCGCACAGGGCCGCCGGCCAGGTCGATCCCGGCCTCTTCCAGGCGGGCGTCGATCCAGGGCCTCAGGGGCTGGCCGTCGCGCGGCCCGTGATCGCGGTCGTGGAAGCTGAAGAGGTTCCAGCGGTTGTGGGAGAGGCAACGCAGCCGGCGGCCGCAGGCCGCCAGGTCGTCGAGGTCCAGGTAAAGCGAGAAGACACGGTAGCTGAAGACATGCTCGAAGGGCCGCAGGCGCTTGTGCACGACCTTGCCGAAATAGAGCGCGGAGTTGGCGGGGAGGGGCGATCGCGACGCCTGCAAGGGTCACTCCGCGGCTTGCAGCGGTTCGAGGGGCTGTACGGTCGCGGCCGCCGGGCTGGCCGGCTCGACCTCGTCGGCCCAGGGGGCGGCGGCGCCGAGGGCCCGGGCGACGGCGAGGCCGGCCTGCAGGCCGTCCTCGTGGAACCCGTGGCCGCAATAGCTGCCGCAAAACCAGGTGCGCTGCTCGCCCTGGATCACAGGCAGGTTCCGCTGGGCCCGCAGCGCCGAGGCATCGAACTGCGGGTGGTCGTAGGTGAACTCGCCAAAAACCTTGTCGGCGGCCGGTTCGTGCAGCGGATTCAGGGTGACGATGATCGGTTGGGTCCCGGGCAGGTTCTGCAGGCGGTTCATCCAGTAGCTGACACAGGTCGCCGCGTCGCCGCCGCGCGTCCGCGATGCCGTCTCGGCCAGGTAGTTCCAGCTCGACCAGACGCTGCGCCGGCGCGGCATAAGGCTGATGTCGCTGTGCAGCACGGCGCGGTTTTCCTGGTAGCGGAAGGCGCCCAGGATCTCCCGTTCGCGCTGGCCGGCATCGTCGCCCAGGATCTGCAGCGTCTGGTCCGCGTGGGTGGCCAGGACGACATGGTCGAAGTGCTCCTCCCCGCCGTAGGGACTGCGCAGCAGGACGCCGGCGGCGGTGCGGCGCAGGCCGGTGACCGGCGACTTCAGCCGGACGCGGTTGCGGAAGCCGGCGCTCAGGCGGCGGACGTATTCCTGGCTGCCGCCGGTGACCGTGCGCCACTGCGGACGCTCGCCGAGCAGCAGCAGCCCATGGTTGACGAAGAAGCGCACGAAGCTGCGGGCCGGGAAGTTGCGCATGTCCGCCAGGGTCGAAGACCAGATGGCCGCGCCCATCGGCAGGATGTGCTCCTCGGCGAAGGCACGGCTATAGCCGCCTTCCTCCAGCATCTCGCCCAGGGTCTTCTCACACCCGGAGGCGTCTTCGAGTATCGCCGGCGCCGAGCGGTAGAAGCGCGCCACGTCGTACAGCATGCCCAGGTGGCGCGGCCGCAGCAGGTTGGAAGGCTGCGCCAGCAGGCCCGGCAGCGAGCCCGCGTACTCCCTGCGGCCCCTGTCCAGCGATACCGAGAAGGACATGTCGCTGGCCTGGGTCTCCACGCCGATATGGGCGAAAAGCTTGGTGAGCTGTGGGTAGTTGATCTCGTTGTAGACGATGAAGCCGGTGTCGACCGGGCAGCGGCGGCCGTCAAGGCAGAGGTTGCGCGTGTTGGCGTGACCTCCCAGACGGTCGGCGGCTTCGAAGACGGTTACCCTATGTTTCTGCGAAAGCGCCCAGGCCGCTCCGAGGCCGGCGATCCCGGCGCCCACAACCGCAACTTTCATTGCCTCTAGTGTCCTTCTCCAACGTCCCAGAAGCCCAGTCCGGCAAAGGCGCGGACGTCGATCGGCTCATGCAGGGGATTACGTCGAGGAGGGGGCGCTGGATCACAAAAAAGCGCATTCCGCAGTGGGTTTTAGCAGAATTCTAGGAGGAGAAAATGCCGCCCGGCGGAGTGATCCAGCCGGGGCGGGGCCGCGTATCATACGCAGGTAGGAAGGGATTACCCGGTATGGACCTGGAGCAAAGCCTCGCCCGCGAGGCCCCTGGATGCGAGGACCGTCCGCCCGTCGCCCTGGCCCCTGGTCACAACGGGGTTTGCCGGGCGGAAGCGGCAGGGACGGCGGGAGCCGCCGTCGCGGCGGATCCGGATCCGGCGGCACTTCTCGCGGCCATCGCCACGCGCCGGGATCGGGAGGCCTTCAAGCAGCTCTTCGCGCAGTTTGCGCCCAGGGTGAAGGCCTTCGCGCGGCGCAGCGGCGCCGATGGTCAGGTGGCGGAGGACCTGGCCCAGGACGTCATGCTGACGGTCTGGCGCCGGGCCGGGCAGTACGACCGCGACAAGGCGGCCGCCAGCACCTGGATCTTCACCATCGCGCGGAACCGGCGCATCGACATGCTGCGGCGGGAAGCGCGGCCGGACTTCGATCCGCAAGATCCGAGCCTGAAGGCGGAAGAGGGGCCGCCCGCCGACGAGCGGCTGCACGGCCGCCGCCAGGCGCGCGCCCTGCGCCGGGCCGTGGACCGCCTGCCGGAAGAACAGGCCGAGCTCATGCGGCTCGCCTACTTTGAGGATAAATCGCACGGCGTTATCGCCGAGGAATTGGACTTGCCTTTGGGGACGGTGAAATCCCGCCTCCGACTGGCGATGCGCAAGCTGCGCGACATGATGAAGGATAGAGACTGATGCCCGCATATCATCCGGAGTCCGAACTCCTGATGGACTATGCCTCCGGCGCCCTGCCGGAGCCGGTGGCCCTGCTGGTGGCGAGCCACGTGTCGTTGTGCCGCGACTGCCAGGCGGAAGTAGCACGCCTGGAGGCGCTGGGCGGCGCTCTCTTCGATGGACTTGAGGGCGAGGCTATGGCGCCCGGGGCCATGGACCACGCCCTGGCGCGCCTGGAGGTGACCGACAACCTGGAGGCTGCGTCCGCCACCACATCGCCGCCGTCGCGGGCCGGGCGTCTGGTGCCGCGTCCGCTGCGCGACTACCTGGGCGACGATCTGGAAGCGCTGTCCTGGAAGACCCGCGCCGGCGTGTCGGAGGCCGCCTTGCTGACCTCTTTCCCTGGCTTCAGGACGCGTCTTCTGCGCATCAAGGCCGGCACCACCCTGCCGCAGCACACCCACGAGGGGAGCGAGTATACGCTGCTGCTGGCCGGCGGGTTTACCGACGCCTCGGGGCACTACCTGCGCGGCGACGTCGCGGTGGCCGACCCCAGTGTCGACCATCGCCCCGTGGCCGACGACGGGGAGGATTGCCTTTGCCTCGCCGTGACCGATGCGCCGCTGCGTCTGACCGGCCCGGTCGGCCGCTACCTGAACTTTCTTGCGCGCCTCTAGCGGGGGGATTGCCGCCGCCGACCGCAGGACTACGAACGTTCTTGCGCTCATTGCCACAAATTCACATGCTTATTGTTGACTAATGTGGGTTTTTCGGCAGAGTTTCCAGGCTGGGTTTTTCACTCGGGTTGTCTGGGGGCTAGGACGTGTCGGGCGCGACTCACTGCAGGTTTCTGATCATCGGCGGCGGCATCATCGGCTGCTCCATCGCCTACCATCTGGCGAAAGCCGGCGAAAAAGACATCGTTCTGCTGGAAAAGGCGTCCCTCACCGAAGGGGCGACCTGGCATGCGGCGGGGTTGGTCGGCCAGCTGCGTTCCTCGCGCAATACCACCCGCATGTTGCAGCGCTCAGTCGAGCTCTACGATCGGTTGGAATCGGAGACCGGACAGGCCATCGACTGGAAGAAGGTCGGCAGCCTGCGCCTGGCCTGCTCGCCCGACCGCATGATGGAGGTGAAGCGCCTGGCGACCATGGCGCGCAGCTTCGGCCTGGAGATGCAGGTCATCACCGCCCAGGAAGCCTATGACCTCTTCCCGCTGATCGATCCCAAGGGCGTGCTGGGGGCGGCTTTCATCCCGACCGATGGCCAGGTCGACCCGGCCAGCCTCTGCCAGGCCATCGCCGCCGGCGCGCGCCGCCAGGGCGTGACCATCGTCCAGGGCAAGAAGGTGCTGGATGCCACGGTGACCAATGGCCGCATCACCGAGGTGCAGACCGACGACGGTGACTACAGCGCCGAGACCGTGGTGCTGGCCGCCGGCATGTGGAGCCGCGAGCTGGGCAAGAAGCTGGGCGTCAACGTGCCGGCCTGCGCGGTGGAGCATCAGTATCTGGTGACCGAGCCGATCCCCGACATGCCCAAGGGCCTGCCGACCCTGCGCGATCCCGACCGCCTGGTCTACTACAAGCCCGATGCCGGCGGGCGGCTGGTCATCGGCGGCTACGAGGACGACACCGTTCCCTTCGGCGATCACGGCATTCCCGGTGAATTCGCGCGCCAGCTGCTGCCGGAGAACTTCGACCGTTTCGAGCCGCTGGCGACCTATGCGGGGCAGGTGACTCCGGTGGTGAACACGGTGGGCGTGCGCCAGCTCATCAACGGGCCGATCCCTTATTCGGCCGACGGCGATTTCGTCATGGGCAAGGCGCCGGAGCTGGACAACCTCTTCGTCGCCACGGGCTTTCTCTACGGCATCGCCGCCGGCGGCGGGGCCGGGGCCATCATGGCCGAGTGGATCCTGGAGGGCCGGCCGAGCCTGGACCTCTGGCCGCTGGACATCCGCCGCTTCAGCTACCACCACGGCACCCGCGCCTTTATGTACCCGCGCGCGGTGGAGCACTACGCCCATCACTACAAGATGCGTTATCCCGGCCAGGAGAGCGAGGTGGCGCGCGGCATCCGGCGCTCCCCACTCTACGAGATCCTGAAGGCCCGCGGCGCGGTCTACGGCTCCAAGAACGGCTGGGAACGGCCCAACTGGTTCGCCCCGGAAGGGGTGGAGCCGGTGGACAAACCCGGCTTCGCCGAACAGAACTGGAAGCCCTACGTGGCCGAGGAGCACCGGTCAGTGCGCGAGGGAGTGGCCCTCATCGACCAGTCGAGCTTTTCGAAGTTCGAGCTGCGCGGTCCCGGCGCGCTGGACGCCCTGCAGCGCCTCGCGGTCTCCAACATGGACAAGCCGGTGGGGTCGGTCATCTACACCCAGCTCTGCAACGAGCGCGGCGGGGTCGAGGCCGACCTCACCGTGACGCGCCTGGGGGAAAATCACTTCTACATCGTTACCGGCTCGGGCTTCGGCGTGCATGACGCCCACTGGATTGAAAGCCACCTTCCAGCGGACGGCTCGGTTTTCCTCATCGAGGTCACCTCCGGCAAGGCGGTGGTGAACCTCTGCGGCCCCAAGGCGCGCGAGGTGCTGGCCCAGGCCGCCGAGGAAGACGTCTCCAACGAGGCTTTCCCCTTCGCCACGGCGCGGCGGATCACCATCGCCGCGGCGCCGGTGCTGGCCATCCGCATCGGCTACGTCGGCGAGCTGTGCTGGGAATTGCACATTCCCACCGAGTACGGGGCGCACGTCTACGAGACGCTGCAGGCGGCAGGCGCACCGCTCGGCATCCGTGACGTCGGATACCGCGCCATCGAGAGCCTGCGCCTGGAAAAGGGCTACGTCTACTGGAGCGCCGACGTGACGCCGGACTACAGCCCCTACGAGGCGGGGCTCGGCTTCCGCGTCCACCTGAAGTCCAAGGGCGACTTCATTGGCCGCGCGGCGCTGGAGCGGCAGAAGGCCGAGGGAGTGGCGCGCAAGCTCTGCACCTTCACGGTGGACGACGCCCTGCCGGTCTTCGGCGGCGAGACCATTCTGAAAGACGGCCGGACGGTGGGCCTGGTCTCCAGCGCCGGCTTCGGCACGACGCTGGGCAAGACGGTGCTCTACGGCTATCTGCCGAGCGGCTTGTCGGAAGAGGAAGACTTCGATATCGAAGCCTTCGGCGAACACTACAAGGCTCGGCGCGCAGCCGGGCCATTGTATGATCCGCAGAACGAGAGGCTGAAAGCCTGAGGGAAGAGCAGAAAAGGGGGCAGGCATGACCGATGGGGGTGTCATGACGGAGGCGAGTGACGGCAAGCAGGTGGCGCTGGAGACGCTGCGGAAGATTCCCGGCTTCGAGGCCACGCGCGCGGAGGACTTCACCCTGGAGCGTCAGGGCGGGATGACCAATTTGGTCTACAAGCTGGATTTCGGCGGAGACCGCCGCTTTATCCTGCGCATTCCCGGCAAGGGCACCGAGGACTACATCGACCGTGAGGTGGAGCTGCACAACGCGCGGGTGGCGGCGGAAGCCGGGGTCTCCGCCGAGGTGATCCACGGCGATGCCAAGACCGGCGTCATGATGACCCGCTTCATAGACGGCATCGTCACCATGTCGCCGGAGCAGTTCCGCGCGCGTCCGGGCTCTCCCGCCCGCGCGGCCCGCGCCTTGAAGCAGATGCACGGCTGCGGCAAGGAATTCCGTTTTCGCTTCGAGCTCTTCGCCATGATCGACGACTACCTGGGCATCCTCGACAAGCAGAAGGCCGAACTGCCGGAGGGCTACCACGCGGTGGTCGAGGCGGCGCAGCCGGTGCGCGCGGCGCTGGACGCCAATCCGGCGGCGTTGGCGCCCTGCCACTGCGATCCGCTGTGCGAGAACTTCCTCGACGACGGCGAGCAGATGTGGGTCGTCGACTGGGAGTATTCCGGCATGAACGATCCCCTCTGGGACCTCGGCGACCTCTCCGTCGAGGCCGGCTTCGACGCGACCCAGGATGCCGAGATGATGGAAGCCTACTGCGGCGGCGCGCCTTCAGCCGCGCAGATGGGGCGCATGGTCATCTACAAGGCCATGTGCGACCTGCTGTGGACCCTCTGGGGCCTCATCCAGCATTCCAACGGCAACCCCGCCGAGGACTTCTGGGCCTACTCCGTCGGCCGCTTCGAACGCTGCCAGAAGCTGATGAACGATCCGGCCTTTGCCGGGCACGTGGCAGCGGTGAAGGCGGGATGACGGCAGGGCTTTCCAGCCGCGGGTCGGTTCTTGGCTGACGCGACAAGCGCGCTGTGCGAACCTGGGCCGGGGTCAATGAACAGCAGTCGTCTCTTTGCAGGGCAAGGGGGGTGACACATGCCAATGCCAAGCAATCCGCTGGTCGGGACCTGGCAGTTGATCCACTGGTACAACGTTACAGACGAGGGCGAAAAGACCTTCCCGCTGGGCGAGGGGGCGACGGGCTATATCAGCTATTCCGGCGACGGTTTCGTCTTCGTCCATCTCTCGGCCGCGAACCGCCGGCTCTACGCGGCAAACGATCCCTTCGGCGGCACGCCGGAGGAAGATACGGCGGCGATGAAGTCGCAAATCTCCTACGCCGGCCCCTACGACTATCGGGGAGACGTGGTCGTCCATAAGGTGACGCAGGCCTCCTGCCCCAACTGGGTCGGGAGCGAGCAGATACGCCGGGTGCGCTTCGACGGCGACCGGCTGGAGCTGAGCGCGACCGGTGCCACCTTCCACGGGCACCCGGGCACCGCCTATGTTCTCTGGGAGCGCGCGGCCCCTGCCTGATCTGCGAGCGGCCACGAAGTGGTCAGGGATGGAAGTTGATGAAATTCCGGCCATTCGATCACGGTACTCACGAAGGGATGACGGTTGGCTAGGGGTTGATGCGGGCGTTAGGCTGACAGTTCTCAGACGCGATATCGGCTTGGCATGCCCTGATTGCGGAGATGTATTTCCGCAGATACTCCGGCGCGCCGGGGGCCTGTTCAGCGAGCTTCAACCTCTCCTTCGACTCTTCTATCCGCCCCACGTATGCCAAGGCATAGGCGAGTACGGAGTTTATATATGGCTTTGTGTTCTCGGGCGCTCGCTTCAGCTCAAACTCGGCTTCGTGAAGCAGTTGATCCAGCGCGATCCGGCTCTCAAAGAAAGAAGCCGTTTCATACCACATCGAATTCTGCAGCAGCCAGAATGCTTCCTCCGTTTCCGATTGGCCGAGATGAACGGCGAGGGCATACGCCCTTTGCCACGGTGGAAGCGCCTTGATTTCCTTAAATTCGGAGGATTTCAGGAACGATGTTAGCTCGGCAATCTGGTCCTCGGTAAATTCATCAAATATCGGAAGCCCGTTCGACGGGCAGACGGGAAGTCTGGTGATGAAATCGCAGGAAGTTTGTGGCCGAAATGACATGGTCCGGCCCATGGTGGTGCAGCTTGCCGTGCCTGTAATTGTGAATTCCTCGCCACCGACAGGGCAGGTTACGGACTTGTCGATAGGTATGCCCGCCCAGGCCGAGCTTCCTGATAGTAGGAAAAGGAGGCAGAAGCGCAGCGTTCTCAGCATCTCAGAATCACTCCAACAGGAACCGGAGGGTTGTGAGTTGAGAGGTCGATTGCGGCGATTGTTTGTTCAGCCGCAGGTAACAATAAGATTACGAAAGCGAGCCAGCGACGGTCCGTAGCAACGCCTCGTGAATCTCCGCGCTGGCCGCCGCGACCACGCGGCCATCGGACTGCAGCGTCAGCGGCCGGCCTTCCCAGTCGGTGATGACGCCGCCGGCGGCTTCGACCACCGGGACCACCGGCAGGTAGTCATAGGGCTGCAGGTTGTAGTCCACCACGGCGTCGATCTGCCCGCCGGCGAGCTGGGCGTAGGGATAGCAGTCGTAGGTCAGGCGCTGGTAGGCGCCGAACTGCATCAGGCGCTGGAAGACGGCGGGGTGGTCGGCCATGAGGCCGTTGGCCTCGTTGATGCAGAGGAAGGCCTTTTCCGGCGGCACGCCCCGGCGGCAGGCGATCGGCGTGCCGTCGCGGTCGCTGCCGCTCTCCAGGGCGCCGCCGTAGCATTCATTCAAGGCCGGCATGCGGATGATCCCGGCGACCGGCTTGCCCGCCTTCAGCACCGCCACCAGCATGCCGAAGAGGGGCGAGCCGGAGATGAAGGACTTGGTGCCGTCGATGGGGTCGACGACCCAGACGAACTCGCGCTCCAGCCCCTCGCTGCCGTACTCCTCGCCGAAGATGCCGTGGTCGGGAAAGCGCGCCGCGATGGCCTGGCGCAGCGCCGCCTCGGTCTCGCGGTCGGCGATGGTGACCGGGCTCTCGTCGGCTTTCTGCTCGACAGAAAAACCGGCGCGGTAGTGGTGCAACGGCTCGGCTGCGGCAGCGGCGGTAATCTCACGGGCGGCTTGCAGCAGCTCCGCGGCGGTGGGCGCGCTCACGGGAGGGACTCCTCTAATCTTAGGCTTTGGTCCGTCGGCTGATCTGAATTGCGGCTATTGCTCCGCCGGCTCGGCGACGACCACATTGACGCCGGCCTCGCCCAGGAAGCCGGCGACGTCCGCTGGCGGTGGCGCGTCGGTGACCAGGGTATCGACCACGCTGGGGTCTTCGATGCGCACCGGGGCGCGGCGGCCGAACTTGGTGGCGTCGGCGGCGATGATGGAGCTCTCGGCGTGTTGCAGGATCTCGCGTGAGAACTCCGCCTCCTGCAGGTCGAAGAGCATGAAGCCGGTCTCGGCGTCGATGGCGGCCGCGGAAAGGACGGCGTACTGCACCGAGAACTGGCGCACGAAGTTGATGGCCTCGCGCCCGAAGGCGCCGGCGTCGTGGGCGCGTAGCTCGCCGCCGGCCATGAAGACACGGTTGTTGTTGCGTGTCGCCAGCATCTGCGCCACGGCCACCGAGTTGGTGACCACGAAGAGGTCGTGGTGGCCGCGCAGGGCGCGGGCGACGTAGGCGGTGGTGGAGCCGATGTCGAGGATCAGCGAATCCCCGTTTTTGATCATCCGCGCCAGTTGGCCGGCGATCAGGCGCTTGGCGTCGGGGTTCTCGTCCATGCGTTGGGCGAAGGGGGCTTCCTGCACCGCATCGGGCAGGTAGACGCCACCGTGCACCTTGCGCACCAGGCCGCGTCCGGCGAGCTTCTTCACATTGCGCCGGATGGTCTCTTCGGAAACGTCGAGGCGCCGCGCCAGGTCCTGGATACGGCAGGACCCGGAGACTTTCAGTTCGTCGAGAATCTCCATCTCGCGGTGGGTTGAATGCATTCCTTGAAACCCATGGGCAGGTAACGACAGCGGCTGCCCCGGGCGTGACGGCCTCCCGCGTGGCATTGCCGCCAGTATTTCGCATCCTGGCCCCGGCGGGCAACTAAAAATGCCTCAAAACCCACAAAACCACATATCCAGCGTTGACAGATGTGGGTATCGGCAGAAGAATATTCCCGCTCCCGGCCGCAACCTCTGCCGGGAGCCGGGGAATATGAGGCTAAGAAGAATCGGAACGGGAAGGACGGTAGGATGCGGACACATCTGAAGATGCTGCTGGGCGCCGGGTTGGGCCTGGCGGTCGGTCTGGGGGCCGCCGGGGGCGCGCTGGCGGAGGTGGAATCCAAGGATCCCATCAAGCTGACGCTGCACGACTGGACGGGCCAACTCATCACCACGAAGCTCATGGGCGAGGTGCTGAAGAAGGCGGGCTACAACGTCGAATACGTTCAGGCCGACTACATCGCGCAGTTCGCGGGCCTGAAGACCGGCGACCTGCACGTCGCCATGGAAATCTGGGAAACCACGGGCCGTGAGGCCATGGATGAGGCCACGGCCACCGGCAAGGTCGAGAACCTTGGCGAGACCGGCATGCAGGCCATCGAGGAGTGGTGGTACCCCGCCTATATGAAGGAGAAATGCCCGGGCCTGCCCGACTGGCAAGCGCTGAACGACTGCGCCGAGGCCTTCTCCACGCCGGAGACCGCGCCCAACGGCCGCTACCTGGGCGGCCCCGTGACCTGGGGCGGCTTCGACGACGAGCGCGCCGAGGCCTTGGAACTGGACTACGAGGTGGTGCACGCGGGCACCGACGCCGCGCTCTTTGCCGAGCTCGAGTCCGCCTACCAGCGTAAGGCCCCGATTCTGCTGTGGGTCTATGCGCCGCACTGGGCGCCGATCAAGTACGAGGGAGAGTGGGTCGAGTTCCCGAAGTATACGGCCGAGTGCTACGGCGACCCCGCCTGGGGCGACAACCCGGACATGGCCTACGACTGCGGCAAGCCGCGCGGGCCGATCTGGAAGGTCTCCTGGGCCGGCGTGAAGGACAAGTGGCCGGGCGCCTACGCGGCCATCAAGGCCTTCAAGGTGAGCAACGAGGAAATGGGCGCCATGGTCGCCGCCGTCGATCTGGACGGCAAGGACCTGGACGGCGTGGTCGCCGACTGGATCGCCAAGAACGAGGCGACCTGGAGCGGCTGGATTAAGTGATCCGCGACGAGATGCGCAGCAGGACCCCCTGCGTGTGTTGCCCCTGAGCGATCAGGGGTCTGGGAGGCGACCGGCGTGATCCCGCGGGAGACGCCGGCCGCCCTCCGGGGGCCGGGCGGCCCGCCGGGGCGGCGGCCGCGGTCAGAGCATCCATCACAGAAAGATTTGGGTTCGGCCATTGAGTTCGGGTGCCGGGTATCTCATCGTTCCCCGGAACAGGGGAACTTCGAGGGTATGATGCAGGAAAAACCCGTCAAACTGGCGTGCCGCGACGTCTGGAAGCTCTTCGGGGAGGGGGCCGAGCGCTTCCTGGCCGCGCAGGCGACGGCCCCCGGCCTGCCGGAAATCCAGGCCGCCGGCCTCGTCGGCGCGGTGCGCGCGGCCAACATCGAGGTCCGCCAGGGCGAGATCTTCGTCATCATGGGCCTTTCCGGGTCCGGCAAGTCGACCTTGGTGCGCTGCCTGTCGCGGCTGATCGAGCCGACGGCCGGCGAGATCCTTTTCGAGGATACCGATCTGCTGCGCGCCAGCGAGCGCGAGATGATCCAGATCCGGCGTCACAAGATGGGCATGGTGTTCCAGCACTTCGCCCTGCTGCCGCATCTCACGGTCTTGCAGAACGTGGCCTTCCCGCTGGAGGTCCAGGGCGTCGCCCGCACCACCCGCGAAGCGCGCGCCCTGGAGATCATCGAGCTGGTCGGCCTGAAGGGCCGCGAGGCCTACTACCCGCGCGAGCTCTCCGGCGGCCAGCAGCAGCGCGTCGGCATCGCCCGTTCCCTGGCGGTGGAGCCGGAGATCTGGTTCCTGGACGAACCCTTCTCGGCGCTCGACCCGCTGATCCGCCGCGAGATGCAGGACGAGTTCCTGCGCCTGCAGTCCATGCTGCAGAAGACCATCGTCTTCATCACCCACGACTTCGACGAGGCCATCCGCCTGGCCGACCGCATCGCCATCATGAAGGACGGCGCGGTGATCCAGGTCGACACGCCCGAGCAGCTGGTGCTGGCCCCGGCCGACGACTACGTGGCCGAGTTCACCCGGCATATCCCGCGCGCCAAGGTGCTGAGCGTGCGCGCGGTGATGCAGCCCGGCCCACCCGGCGGTGAAGTGGCGGGGCAGGTCGCCGCCGGCGACCGCATCGAGGCCGTGGCCGACCAGGTGGAAGCGGCCGGCAAGCCTTTCGCCGTGGTCGACGAGACGGGTGCCGTCGTCGGCAGCCTCGACCGCCGCGCGGTGATCGACACCCTCATCGGCCGGGAGAAGGGCTGATGGCCGAGCCGGCGCTGGACACCACCGCCCCCAAGCCGAAGGCGCTGCCGGTCTCGCCCGCTGCGCTCACCTGGCTGCTGCTCGGGCTGGCCACCTTCGTCCTGGCGCACACCAGCCGCGACCTCTCCAAGGCGCTCGACGCGCGCTGGCTGGTCAAGGTGCCGCGCGAGCTGCGCATCTCCATGAAGACCGACATCAGCGCCTTCATGTCGTGGCTGGTGGAGGATGCCCACTTCGGGCTCTTCAGCTTCACCGACCTGACCCGCGGCATCGCCTGGCTGCTGGAGCAGCCTTACGACCTGGCCAAGGCGGTGCTGGTCAGCGGCTTCGTGCAGGGCCTGGGCAACGAGGCCGTGCAGTGGCTGCCGCCGCTTTCCTGGATCGCCGTCGTCTTCGTGGTCGCGGCCATCGGCCACTACGCCAAGAGCATCGGCCTGGCGGTCTTCGTCGGCCTCTGTTTCCTCTACCTCGCGGTCTTCGGCCAGTGGGACAGCGCCATGGTCACCCTGGCCTCGATCCTCATCGCCGTGCCGCTGGGCGTGGGCGGCGGCCTGCTGCTGGGCATCGGCGGCTACCGTTGGCGCTGGTTCGACCGCGTGCTGACGCCGGTGCTGGACCTCATGCAGACAGTGCCGATCTTCGCCTACCTGGTGCCGATCCTCTTCCTCTTCGGCTTCGGGCCGGTGTCGGCGCTGGTCGCCACGGTGATCTACGCCATGCCGCCGATGGTGCGCATCACCACCCTGGCCCTGCGCGGCGTGCCCTCGGAAATCCGCGAGTTCGGCACCATGGTCGGCTGTACCGGCCGGCAGATGACCTGGCGGGTGCTGGTACCCTCGGCGATGCCCGGCCTCATGGTGGGCGTGAACCAGGTGATCATGCTGTCCCTGAACATGGTCATCATCGCCTCGATGATCGGCGCCGGCGGCCTGGGCTATGACGTGCTGACCTCGCTGCGCCGCCTCGACATCGGCGGCGGGCTGGAGGCCGGCGTCGCCATCGTGGTGCTGGCCATCGCGCTGGACCGCCTGAGCCAGGCCTTCGTGAACCGCCCGCCGCCCGAGCACGGTGAGACTGCACCGTCTTTCGCGAAGCGCCATCCCTACACCCTGGCGACCCTGGCGGTGATCCTCGCGACCGGCCTGTTGGGCCTTGTGCTGCCGGTGCTGCAGAGCTATCCGGCGACGGCGCAGATCACTACCGGGGCCTTCTGGGAAAACCTGGTCCAGACCATCAACGTCAACTACTTCGACCAGCTGGAGGCGGTGAAGACCTTCATGGTGCTGAACCTTCTGGTGCCGGTGAAGCGCTTCCTGGTGGGCGTGCCCTGGCCCTGGTTCATCCTGCTGGTGACGCTCGCCGGCTGGCAGCTCGGGCGCTGGAAGCTGGCGCTGCTCTGTTTCCTGCTGTCCGGCTTCATCCTGGTGAACGGCCTCTGGACCGATGCCATGGAGACCATCTATCTCTGCGGCGTCTCGGTGTTGATCGCCGCGGTGATGGGTATCCCGCTGGGCGTCGTGGCGGCGCAGAACCAGAAGGCCGGGCGCTTCATCGGCGGCTTCATCGACACCCTGCAGACACTGCCCAGCTTCGTCTATCTGATCCCCGTGGTCATGTTGTTCCGGGTCGGCGACTTCTCGGCGATGATCGCCGTGGTACTCTATGCCCTGGCGCCGGCGGTGCGCTACACCGCCCACGGCATCCGCTCCATCGACCCGCAGCTCATCGAGGCCGGCACGGTTTCCGGCTGCACCCGCTGGCAGTTGCTGTGGCGCATCAAGCTGCCGCTGGCCCTGCCGGAGATCATGCTGGGCATCAACCAGACCATCATGCTGGCCCTTTCGATGCTGGTGATCACCGCGCTGGTCGGTACCCGCGACCTGGGCCAGGAGGTCTACATCGCGCTGACCAAGGCGGACACCGGGCGCGGCATCGTCGCCGGCGTCTCCGTCGCCTTCATCGCCATCATTGCCGACCGCCTGATCGCCGCCGGGGCCCGGCGCGCCCGCGCGCGCCTCGGCTTGGCCGCGGAAGGAGGCCGCTGACATGACCGATCCGCGCAAGAAAGTCACGTCGCTGAAGCTCTGGCAGGGCAAGGTCGAGCCGCAGCCGCTTTCCGGCGGGATCACCAACGTGAACTTCCTGGTGGAGGACGCCGGGCGCAGGTACGTGGTGCGCGTCGGCGACGACATCCCAATCCACCAGGTCATGCGCTTCAACGAGCTGGCGGCCAGCCGCGCCGCAGCGGAAGCCGGGATCTCCCCGGCGGTGGTCTATCACGAGCCCGGCGTGCTGGTGATCGACTTCATCGCCGGCAAGACCCTGGGCGAGGAAGACCTGCGCCGCCAGGAGACCCTGGAGCGCGCCCTGCCGCTGGTCATCAAGTGCCACCGCGAGCTGCCGAAGTTCCTCCGCGGGCCAGCCCTGGCCTTCTGGGTCTTCCACGTGATCCGCGACTACGCCTGGACCCTGAAGGAAGGCGACAGCGCCCATGCCAGCCTGCTGCCGGCCCTGCTGACCCTGGCGCAGAAGCTGGAGGAAGCGGTGGGCGACGTCTCCATGGTCTTCGGCCACAACGACCTGCTGCCCGCCAACTTCATCGACGACGGCGAGCGCCTGTGGCTCATCGACTGGGACTATGCCGGCTTCAATTCGCCGCTCTTCGACCTCGGCGGACTGGCCTCCAACAACGGCCTCTCGCCCACGCAGGAAGACTGGATGCTGGAAACCTATTTCGAGAAGCCGGCAGACGACGGCCTGCGGCGGCGCTACCAGGCGATGAAGTGCGCCTCCCTGTTGCGCGAGACCCTGTGGTCCATGGTCTCCGAAATCCATTCCGACATCGACTTCGACTACGCGGCCTACACCGCCGAGAACCTGGCGCGCTTTCAGGCCGCCGTTAAAGAATTTCAGCAAAGCTGATAAGGCTGAGGATAAAGATGGCAGAGTTTCCTTCCACGGCAAAAGCGGTCGTCATCGGCGGCGGCATTGTCGGCTGTTCCACCGCCTACCATCTCGGCAAGCTCGGCTGGACCGATACGGTCCTGATCGAGCGCCACAAGCTGACCTCCGGAACGACGTTTCACGCCGCCGGGCTGGTCGGCCAGCTGCGCTCCAACGCCAATATCACGCAGCTGCTGGGCAACTCAGTGGAGCTCTACAACACTCTGGAAGGGGAGACGGGACTCGCCACCGGCTGGAAGATGAACGGCGGCCTGCGTCTGGCCTGCAACGAGGAACGCTGGACGGAGGTCAAGCGCCAGGCCACCACCGCGCACTCCTTCGGGTTGGAGATGCACCTGATGACGCCGAAAGAGGCGCAGGAGCTCTGGCCGCTGATGACCGTCGACGACGTGGTCGGCGCCGCCTTCCTGCCGACCGACGGCCAAGCCAATCCCGCCGACATCACCCAGGCCTTGGCAAAAGGCGCACGCCAGAACGGCGTGAAGATCTTCGAGGATACCGCCGTGCTCTCCGTCGAGGTTGCGGACGGCAAGGTGAAGGCGGTGGTGACCGACAAGGGGCGCATCGACTGCGAAGTGGTTGTCTGCTGCGCCGGGCAGTGGTCGCGCAGCCTGGCCGCCACCGTCGGCGTCAACGTGCCGCTGGTCTCGGTCGAGCATCAGTACATGGTGACCGAGCCCATCGAGGGCGTGCCGTCGAAGCTGCCGACCCTGCGCGATCCCGACCGCCTGACCTACTACAAGGAGGAGGTCGGTGGCCTGGTCATGGGCGGCTATGAGCCCAACCCCATTCCCTGGGCCATGGACGGCATTCCCGAGGGCTTCCACTACTCGCTGCTGGATTCCAACTTCGACCATTTCGAGCAGCTCATGGAACTGGCGCTGGGCCGCGTACCGGCGCTGGAAACCGCGGGCGTGCGCGAGCTGATCAACGGGCCGGAGAGCTTCACCCCCGACGGCAACTTCATCCTGGGTGAAGCGCCGGAGCTGAAGAACTTCTTCGTCGGCGCCGGCTTCAACGCCTTCGGCATCGCCGCCGGCGGCGGCGCGGGGCAGGCGCTGGCCGAATGGGTTCACGCCGGCGAGCCGCCCTACGACCTCTGGCCCGTCGATATCCGCCGCTTCGGGCGCCCGCACTTCGACACCGACTGGGTGCGCACCCGCACCCTGGAGGCCTACGGCAAGCACTACACCATCGCCTGGCCCTCGGAAGAGCACGACAGCGGGCGGCCCTGCCGCCGCTCACCGCTCTATGCCATCCTGAAGGAGCAGGGCGCCTGTTTCGGCGAGAAGCTGGGCTGGGAGCGGCCCAACTGGTACGCCGATGCGGCCAAGGGCGAGGAGGCCAGGGACCGCTACAGCTTTGGCCGCCCCAACTGGTTCGAGCCGGTGGGGCGCGAGCACAAGGCGGCGCGCGAGGCCGCCGTGCTCTTCGACCAGTCGAGCTTCGCCAAGTTCGTCCTGAAGGGCCCCGACGCCGAGGACGCGCTGTCGTGGATCTGCGCCAACAACGTGGCCAAGCCGGTGGGCTCGCTGACCTACACCCAGATGCTGAACGACAAGGGCGGCATCGAGTGCGACCTGACGGTGGCGCGCACGGCCCACGACGAGTTCTACATCGTCACCGGCACCGGCTTCGCCACCCACGACTTCGACTGGATCAAGCGCAACATCCCGGATGGCATGAACGCGCAGCTCTTCGACGTCACCTCGGCCAACGCGGTGCTGTCGCTCATGGGCCCCAGGTCGCGCGACATCCTGGCGCAGGTGACCCGCGACGACGTCAGCAACGAGGGCTTCAAGTTCGGCACGGCGAAGCGCATCGGCATCGCCGGCTGCCCCGTGCTGGCCCTGCGCGTCACCTACGTGGGCGAGCTGGGCTGGGAGCTGCACCTGCCGACCGAGTACGCGGTCAACGTCTACGAGGCATTGATGAAGGCGGGCGAGGGCCACGGCCTGGCCAATGCCGGCTACCGCGCCATCGAGACCCTGCGCCTGGAAAAGGGCTACCGCGCCTGGGGCAGTGACATCGGCCCTGACCACACGCCCGTCGAGGCCGGGCTCGGCTGGGCGGTGAAACTGAAGAAGAATATCGACTTCAAGGGCCGCGCCGCCATCGAGGCGCAGGTCTCCGGCGGCGTGAAGAAGATGCTGGCCTGCTTCACCGTCGAGAACCCCGAGGTCGTGCTGCTGGGCCGCGAGACCATCTACCGCGACGGCCAGCGTGTCGGCTGGCTGACCTCGGCGGGCTACGGCCACACCGTCGGCAAGCCCATCGGCTACGGCTACGTGCGCAACTCGGCGGGCGTCGACGAGGGGTTCCTCACCTCCGGCAGCTATGAGTTGGAGGTGGCTGCGGAACGGGTTCCCTGTGCCCTGCACCTGGCGGCGCTCTATGATCCCCAGATGGCGCGGGTGAAAACCTAGGCGCTTCACTGGCGGCCCGGGCGGCGCGACGGACGTCGCCTACCTGCACGCCGACCACCTGGGCACGCCGCAGGCCATGACGGATGCCAATGCGCAGGTGCTGTGGTGGCGCGACCAGACGCCCTTCGGGCAGACGGTGACGGCGGGCGGCTTCAGCCAGAACCCCCTGCGCTTCCCCGGCCAGATCGCCGACGCCGAAAGCGGCCTCGCCTACAACTACTTCCGCGACTACGACCCGGCGCTGGGCCGCTACATCCAGAGCGACCCGATCGGGCTCGGGGGTGGGCTGAATACCTATGGGTATGTGGGGGGGAATCCGATTAGGTTTGTGGACCCGCAAGGGACGATATTATTTGAAATCTGTTCCATTATTCCGCAGCTTTGTTTTGGACCGGACAAGGGTGGTGGCGGGGGAAGCTGCCCAGCGCCCGATTGTGAAAAGGTGCGTCAGGAGTGCCTGAAGAAATGCTCCCGGCAGTTCGCAGATGATCCTAGTTCGCTCCCTGGTGGACGCAGCAATACACCCAGCGGCATGAGAGTCTGTATTCGAGACTGTATGGCCGAACAGGGATGTTTCGACTACTAAATGGGAGAAGTGGAATGTGACGGGGATTGAAGATGGAACGAAAGACCGCAATTAAGCTCCTTGCTACAATCGAAGCAATGGCACCACAGTTTGACGAAATCACTTCGTTGACCTATGAGATTGTTGATGAGACGGAGCGTAAGGAATTTAGGGAGAAAGTTGCAGAAGCAATGAGTCTCTTGGCGTATGATCTCGTGATGCAGATTGTTCGACAGTACCCAGATCTAGATCCGGACAAAGAACGCTATAGCCGTTCTTCGTCCAGCAATGAACCCTAACGTGTAGGTCTGCGCGGCGGGCAGTGGAACGAGCTGGGGGTCTTCAGCTTCACCGGCGGGCAGGACTACGCAATCACCCTCACGGACGACGCCAACGGCACGGTGGTGGCCGACGCGCTCTACATCGTGAAGGTGGAGCCGCTGAGCGACGCCGTCACCTGGGCGCCGTCCCTGCCGGCCAGCGGCACTTACCAGGTCTATGCCAAGTGGACCGCCGATGAGACGCGGGCCACGGACGCAAGCTACTCAATCGTCCACAGCGGCGGCACGGCGGCGGTGACCGTGAACCAGCGGGTCGGCGGCGGCCTTTGGCACTACCTCGGAAGCTATGCCTTCGATCCTTTGAGCAACCCGACGGTGACGCTGGCGGCCAAGGCCAACGGCAGCGTGGCGGCCGATGCGATCCGCTTCGTCGGCGGGCCGGGCGGGGCGACGGACGTCGCCTACCTGCATACGGATCACCTGGGCACGCCGCAGGCGATGACCGATGCCAATGCCCAGGTGCTGTGGTGGCGCGACCAGACGCCCTTCGGGCAGGCGGTGGCCACGGGCGGCTTCAGCCAGAACCCCTTGCGCTTCCCCGGCCAGATCGCCGACGCCGAAAGCGGCCTCGCCTACGACTATTTCCGAGACTACGACCCGGCGCTGGGGCGATACATCCAGAGCGACCCGATTGGACTGGGGGGCGGGCTCAACACCTATGGGTATGTGGGCGGGAATCCAATTGGAAGGATTGACCCGCGAGGACTCGATCTCATTCTCATAGGCGAGAATGGTGGGTTGGGCAAATTATTCGAACTGGCAGCCAAGACGTGGGATAGAGAGAACTGCGGTTGCAATGAAATCGTACACGTTGGGACCGGAGATGAAGCTGTTGAAGCGATTGAGAGCTATGCATCTAGAAACAATGGTGTCGACGGCCTTCAAGTATTTGCGCACAGCGCGTCGGACGGCGTCTATTTTAACCAAGGGGTAACGATTAACAGTCTCTATTCTGATGGTGCGGGGTGGTGGCTCTCTTATGTTCCCGGCGGCCAGGCGAGAATCGAGGAGATTGACCCAGATTTGTTTAAGCCCGGCGCGACGATTCAGCTCTTTGGCTGCAACACAGGTGATGGAGATACTTCATTCGCTGAAGCGCTTGCAAAGCATCTTGGAAGGCCGGTGACAGGTTCGCAGAGTCCAACTCATTTTGAGCCGAGTAACATTCGGAGCGACTACAAGGGGGCCGTTCGCATGGTCCCCGATAATCCGAAAAAGGGATGGACGACCTACAAACCTTAATGTTGGTGAGGAATAATGAGAGTCTCCGTTTTCCGACAGGTGCTTTGTGTGATTGCTGTGACGTTCCTTCTCGCAGGGTGTACGCGGCCGCCAGGAGACCTTTTCGACAAGATGATGGCGACAGACAACAATGAGGATTTCAGGTTTCTTTCGGCACAGGCGATGGAGCTTGGAAAGGATTCAATTCCAATTTTTCTTGCCATCCTATCTCGCGAGATCCCGCCAGAACGCAAGCTCTCGGTCATTGAGTTAAGCAAAAATGGCGTTTGCTTGACTCGCTTAAATGATCTGGCCAAGGAAGGAATCTATAGCATCTTTGAGATCCCAATTTTGCTCAGGCATATGGAGCAAGAACCTTTCGACCTCCATGCATCGCTCATTCCGGCGGAGACCCTGAGGTTGATCACCGGGCTGGATGTCGGTTATAGCGAACAGTTCGTGGCAGGCTACACTAAAGCCGATGAGCCGAGACGGAAAAAAATGCTCTCTGCTTGGCGAAATTGGTACGAGGAGAAGATAGCAAGTGAAGGTTAGTGCTGAGTTGTGGGCAGCAATATTACATTGCTGAAGGGCAACGATTTCTACGCCATGGTCACTTGTGAGCCGGTTGCGGCCAATTCTATTCCCCGGCGACGGCTCAGGCTCGGTGGTGCTGACCGACCAGGCGGACGGCAGGGTCATCGCCGATGCCGTGCGCCTGACCGCCGATCCCTCGGCAGTGCGCACGGCGAGCTGGACCTACAGCGCGGCCGAGAGCGGCGACTACCGGGTCTTCGCGCGCTGGCCGGAAGGCGAGGGGCATGCCACCAACGCCCCCTACACGATCGAGCACGACGGCGGCAGCAGCCTGGTCACGGTGAGCCAAGCCCAGCGCTGTGGGTGTTGACGAGGCCTTCCTGACCTCCGGCAGCTATGAGCTGGAGGTGGCTGCGGAACGGATTCCTTGTGCCCTGCACCTGGAGGCGCTCTATGATCCGCAGATGGCGCGGGTGAAAACCTAGCCTGTGCCAAGCCATTCTTCAGAGGAAAACCTCCGTGCGCCTGCTGTGCCTGCTTTTCCTTCTCCTTCTGCCCTGCGCCGCCGCGGCGGAGAGCACCGGCACGCCCAGGTTTGTCGTTTACTACAATTCCGATGTCAGCCCGGCTGAGGATCTGATCGGGCTGCCGTACAGCCATGTCATCCTTTCCTTCGTGACCCTGTCGGGCGGCCTTAAGCTGGCGCCCGATCCACGCCTGGAGGCGCCTCTGGCGGCGGTCGGCAGGTTGCAGGCGGACGGCAAGAAGGTGCTGATCTCCTTCGGCGGCGGCGACATGCGCTTGGAGGCCTACCGTCCGGCCGTCGGCCGGGAAGCCGCGCTGGCCGCCGTGCTTGCCGGCTTTGTTGCCGAGCACGGCCTGGACGGCGTCGACATTGACTTCGAGATTGACGCGGCCTTGCAGCGCCCGCCCGCGAAGGGCGCCTTCGACGGCCGGGCCTTTCTCGTGGCTCTGAGCCGGGAACTGCGCAAGGCCCTGCCGGAGGGCGCGCTGATCACCCATGCCCCGCAGGCGCCCTATCTGGATCCGCGCTGGCACGGCGGTCCCTACCTCGACATTCTGCGCCAGGCCGGGACCGACATCGACTGGATCATGGTCCAGTACTACAACAACCCGGATTTCGACCTCCCCATCGCCAGCCATCTTGTCGGTGCCGAAAAGGACCCTTTCCCGGTTTCCTATGCGGGGATCACCGGCGGCGTCCTGGGCTTTGCCTGGCCGGCGCAGAAAACTCTCGTCGGCCTGCCGATCTACCGGGATGATGCGAGCAACGGTTTTCAGCCGCCCGAGGTGGTGCGGGATCAGATCGTGGCGCCGCTGGTGTCCCGCTATGGCGCGGACTTCGGCGGGCTCGGCGGCTGGCAGTTCTCGACGCACACCGCCGATCATCGCTACTGGAACGAAAGGTTGGCCCCGGCGCTTAGGCCTTGAGGTGAAGCTGTGTCGGCGTTCGTGAAGATCGAGCGGATCACGCGCGGCCCTCGGCCCGCGCGCGTAGCGCCCCGGTGATGAAATCGATGAAGACGCGCAGCTTTGCCGGCTCGAAGGGGGTTGGCGGGCGTACCAGGCTCAGCATGCCGTGGTCGGCCTCGCAGTCCGGAAGGACATGGACTAGGCGGCCCGTCTCCAGATCTTCCCGCACCGTGATCAGCGGCAGCACGGCGAGCCCGATTCCGCGGCGCGCGGACTCCAGCAGAGCGGCGAAGTTGCTGACCCGCAGGCGCGGCCGCAGGGGCGCCTGGACCGGCACGCCGTCGCGGGTGAGTGGCCAGTTGCCGGGCATCGCGCCACCGCACCAATAGACGCAGCGATGGGCCGCGAGGTCTTCCGCCTGCTGAGGTGCGCCGTAGGTCTTCAGGTAGGCCGGACTGGCGCAGAGCACGTAGCGCATCTCCACGATGCGGTGGGCGATCAGCGAGGAGTCCGGCAAGGGGCCGCTGCGGATGGCCGCGTCGTAGCCTTCCTCGACCAGGTCGACCATGCGCTCGGTCAGGTCGAGTTCCAGCTCGATCTCCGGGTAGGTCTCCACGAAGTCGACCGCCAACTCGGTGATCCAGTCGTTGCCGACCGCCGGCGGAGCGGTGATGCGCAGCCGGCCCTGCGGTGTCGCGTCGGCGCTGCTGACTTCGGCGTTGAGGCTGGCCAGTTCCTCCAACAGGGTCGCCGCCCGCGGCAGGTAGCGGTTGCCCGCTTCGGTCAGGCTGACGTGGCGCGTCGTGCGGCGCAGCAGGGTGACGCCCAACTCGCTTTCCAGGTCGGCGACGTGGCGGCTGACCGCCGTGGTCGACATGCCCAGCTTGCGCGCGGCCTCGGCGAAGCCGCCGGCCTTGGAGACCTCGACGAAGACGGACATGGCGGTGTGCAGGTTCATGATTAGTGTCCCAATTTTCGGGATTATCTATTTCGAACGTACCATATTATCCTGAATACGCGGAACGCCTAGATTCCTTCCAAGCCCGATTTCAGTGATGGAGGAAGCCATGTCGCGCTTCGCTTTAGCCCAGGAAACCAACGGTTTCGCCGCAGCTTCGCAGCGGAGCCGCATCACTGCGCAGCTGGCCGCTTTGCTGCGCAGCCTTTCCGGCATAGGCAGAGAGAAGCCGCGGCATTTCGGGAGTCTGGGCCTGGCGGCCCGCCACGACAGCGGCGCCGGGCGCGACCTGCAGGACTATGCCGTGGCGCCAACGACGGCATCGTCGCGGCGTCTGCACGCGATCGCTGAAACCGCGTCCTGGACCTCGCCGCGGCTCTAGTCGCCCGCCGCCTGTGGCCAGAGGTGCCGTCCGGCGAGGTCGAGCAGGGCTTTCACGCCGGGTGCGGTTTCGCGCTCCGGCAGATAGGCCAGCTCGACGCTGCGGTAGAGCCTGGGCTCGACCACCGGGCGCCGGGCGAGGTCCGGCTGTAGCACAGAGAACTCCGGCAGCAGACCGATCCCCATGCCGCTGGCGATCATCGCCTGGATCCAGTCCTCGCGCTCGCTGGCATAGGGGAAGCTGAGTTCCATCTTGTGGCCGCCGACCTCGTCCAGGAAGGTGGAGCGGAACTCGCAGTGCAGGCGGTCGATGTAGCGCTCCCCGTCCAGTTCCTCGAAGCGCACCTGCTTTTGCGTATTGAAGCGGTGGTCGCGGGAAAAGGCGATCATCATGCGCTCGCGGTAGAGCCGTTTGCCCTTCAGCGGCGCCGGCAGCTTGCCGGCGGGGCAGGCGAGGATGGCGCAGTCGACCTCGCCGCCGGTCAGCTTCTCGACGGCGTTGGCCGCCGTGACGTCGCGCAGGTGCAGTTCGATGTTGGGGTGCTCCAGGCGGAAGCGGTCGAGGAAGCCGAGCAGGGGCTTGGGGCCGAGGGTGCACATGACCCCGGCGTTGAGGCGGATCTCAGCCGGCTTCAGGAACTGGCGCGCGGCCTCTTCGGCCTCCTCGCGCGCCGCCACCACCCGCTCCAGCTTTTCGCGCATCACGCGGCCGAAGTCGGTCAGCAGCACCTGGCGGCCCTGGCGCAGGAAGAGGGGCGCCCCCAGTTCCTCCTCCAGCTTCTTCACCGCCTTGGTGAGGGCGGGCTGGGAGACGCCGGCCTCCTCCGCCGCCTGGGTGAAGTGCAGGCTGTGGGCGACGGCGAGGAAGTAGCGGACCTGGTAGAGCTCCACGAAAAGGCCTTTCTGACGATAACTATCAGTTATCGATATGTGAGAAACTTATATTTGTAAAGGCGGGTTTTCGGGCACAGCTTCTGGAGTGGAGTTCCCCCTGTTCAGCCAAGAAAGCCCCCAAAATGCGTACATTTTCCTCAAGATTTCTGGCCCTGGCCCTGGCGCTCATCCTGCTGGGCATCTTCATCGTCGCCGCCGCCACGGCGGCCCAGGAGCGGGGCCCGGCAGGCGCCCAGGAAGGCGGCTATCTGCCCGGCTACGAGGCGGCGGTCGACGCCGAGGGCAACATCCGCGTGCCGGCGGTCGACTACGGCGCCGACTGGCGCCTGCTCGGCAGCTGGTCCATCGCTGGCGAGGAGCCCGGCGGCGGGGCGGCGGAATTCCACGTGGTCTACGCCCAGCCGGGCGTCATCGAGGCCTATCGCCGGACCGGTGACTTCCCCGAGGGCAGCGTGCTGGTGAAGGAACTGTTCTCCACGGTCAGCGAGGACATGACGACGGGCCATGTCTCCCGCGCCGCCGCGCGCGCCGGCTGGTTCGTCATGGTGAAGGATTCCTCCGGACGCTTTGCGGAGAATCCGCTGTGGGGCGAGGGCTGGGGCTGGGCCTACTTCGACGCCACCGATCCCGCCACGCCGGTCACCGAGGACTTCCAGGCCGAGTGCGTCGCCTGCCACGAGCCCGCCAAGGCGAGCGACTGGATCTACGTGGAGGGCTATCCGGTCCTCGGCACGGTCAAGGAAGCGAAGACCGGCCTGCCGGCCCGCATGGTGCAATAGGGTCTGCCCTCTTCCGGGTGTATCTCCTCTACCCCTCGGCTCGACAGCTAGATCTTGCCGGCTTCCGTCAGCACCTTGCGGGCGGCGCGGAAGCACTCCATGGCCTGAGGCACGCCGCAGTAGATGCCGATGACGTGGCAGACGGCGCGGATCTCCTCGACGCTGCAGCCGTTATTGAGGGCGCCGCGGCAGTGGGTCTCCCACTCGTGCATCTTGCTGAGGGCGCCGATCATCGCGAGGTTCATCAGGCTGCGGGTCTTCGGGTCGATCGCCGGGTCGCCCCAGCCGAAGCCCCAGCACCACTCGGTCATGGCTTCCTGAAAGGGCCGGCTGAAGTCGTCGGCCTGGTCCAGGGCCTTGGTGACATACTCATCGCCCAGGGTCGCCTTACGCTGCTTCAGGCCGAGTTCGAAACGTTCCTTGTCCACTGATGTCCTCCCGGTTTTGGCATTGCTACCGTTTTGCTCGTGCAGCCGGATTGTATGGTTTCGTCAGTCCGGGTCGAGGGCCATTTCTCCCCGGTCGCACCGGGCGGCCGCGGAAGGGATGGCAAGGCCTTGAGCGCAGGCGTTTTGATGTTGCAAATGAGAGTCACTCGCAGTATCAAGAGTGAAGCGGCAGACGGCGGGCCGGGCACAGCCCGCTGGAGCTGCCCGCGACGGACGCCATGGCCGGCTGAGTGAGGCCGCCACGCGGGCCGCCGCAGTGGGGACAGTGGAAAGCGCATGAACGTCAAATCTCAGCAAGTCCCGGCAGGGGACGGGCGGCCGGTCAAGGCCGCGCCGCGCCGGCTCCGCAGCCGTGAACTGCTGGCTGACGCCCAGGAAGTCATCATCGAGCATGACGGCGATGACTACCGCCTGCGCTGCACCAGCAAGGGAAAGCTGATCCTCACGAAATAGCCGTCGTTCCGGCTTGCGTGCCGGATAGGGATACATCTGAACAGTCCCAGCCAGCCACCCGGCCTCACCGCCTTTGGCAGCCAGCCCGGACTTTCCGCAACAGCCCGAACCAAGGGGCCGAGGGGGAGTTTACATGGTTGGTCGAAATCGATTCTGGGGGGCGAGCCCCCTCGCGCTGGGCATGGCCCTGGGTCTGGCCGCTGCGGCGCTGACGCCGGGCGCCCGGGCCGCCGCCGGGAGCGCGCAGCCGACGCCGCCGGGCGAAGCGGCGGAGCAGGTGGCGCAGGAAACACCGGTGGCGGAAAGCGGGGAGGCGGCGGAGGCCGAGGCGCCCAGCGACACCATCTCGGTCACCGCCACGCGCAATCCGCTGAAGTCGTTCGAATATCCCGGCATGGTCACGGTGCAGGACCGCGAGGACATCCAGCTTCTGCAGCCGTCCTCGCCCGACGACATCCTGCGCTTCGTGCCGGGCGTGGAATTCTTCGGCGGGCCGCGGCGCACCGGCGAGGCGCCCTCCATCCGCGGCTTCTCCGGCCCCGACGTGATCATTCTCTTCGATGGTGCGCGGCAGAACTACGATTCCGGTCACGACGGCCGCTTCTTCATCGATCCCAGCGTCCTCAAGTCGGTCGAGGTGCTGCGCGGTTCCTCTTCCTCGCTCTACGGCAGCGGCGGCACCGGCGGCGTCATCGAGTTCCGCACCATCGACGCGGGCGACCTGCTGACCGGCGACGAAACCGTGGGCGCGACGGTCTCCGCCGGCTACCAAACCGCCAACCGGGAACGCGCCGGCACCTTTACCGGCTACACCAAGCCGGTCGAGGGCCTGGACATTGTCGGCAGCGTCACCAAGCGGGACTCCGGCTCCATTGAGCTGGGCGACGGCAGCGAGCTCGACAACAGCGACGACGACATCCTCTCCGGCCTCGCCAAGGCGAGCTACACCTTCGCCGAGCACCATCGCATCGAAGGTTCCTTCCTTTCCTTCAACAACACCGCGGAGGAGCCGAGCAACGGGCAGGGCCTGGGCAGCGACGACATCGTCGAGAAGGACATCCAGTCCAACACCTTCCGCGCCGCCTACGGCTACCACAATCCGCAGGACCACCTCTTCGACCTGGACGTCCTGGCCTACTACACACAGGCGCAGGCCGACGAGCTGCGCCTCGACGATCTGGGGGCAGGCCCGGAAGGCGAGGTGCTGAAACGCGACGTCGACACCGTCGGCTTCCGCCTCGACAACCGCTCGCGCGCCATGCTGAGTGACGACATCGGCGCCACCTTCACCTACGGCGGCGAGTTCTACCGTGACGTCCAGGACGGCGCCTCGGCCAGCGGCGACCGGGACGGCGTGCCCGATGCCGACACCACTTTCTTCGGCCTCTTCGCCCAGGGCGAGTTCGCCATCGCCGAGCCCTTCGGCGTGCTGCCCGGCGACGTGCTCATCATTCCCGGGCTGCGCTTCGACTCCTACCGCTCGACCAGCGACCTGGCGGCGGACAACCAGGACCAGGCGGTCTCGCCGAGCATCAAGCTGGCCTACCTGCCGGTCGAGTGGCTGAACTTCTTCGCCAGCTACGGCCACGCCTTTCGCGCGCCCTCGGTGGACGAACTCTACATGAGCGGCGTGCACTTCGAGATTCCGGTGGGCGCCGGCGTCACCAACCGCTTCGTCAGCAACCCGGACCTGGATCCCCAGCGCACCCAGACCTTCGAGTTCGGCGGCGGTTTCAGCTTCGACGATGTCCTGCAGGACCGCGACAAGCTGGAGATCAAGGCCTCCCACTTCATCATCTGGGGCAAGGACTTCATCGATCTCAGCGTCAACCAGCCGGAACTCTTCATCGACTGCAATCCCTTCATCCCCGGGGACTGCGACGGCACCACCAACTCCACCAACGTACCCAAGGCGAAGCTCTGGGGCAGCGAGATCGAGCTGGGCTACGACGGACAGCGTTTTCTGGGGTCGCTCGGCTGGTCGACCATCGACGGCGAGAACCGCGAGACCGGCGAGAAGTTGGGCGTGCTGAAGGCTGACCGCCTGACCGTGATCGGCGGCGTGAAGGTGCCGGAGATCGACTCGCTGGTCGGCTGGCGCAGCACCTTCGCCGCCAAGTTCGACAAGGTCGACGACCCCAGCGAGGAGCGCGACGCCTACAACGTCCACGACATCTTCTTCGCCTGGCAGCCGGCGGAAGGTCCGCTGGAGGGCCTGCGGGTCGACCTGGGCGTCGATAACCTTTTCGACGCCGACTACGAGCGCGTCTTCGTCGGCGTGCCGGAGCAGGGGCGCAATTTCAAGGCACTGGTCTCCTACTCATTGAAGTGGTGACCGGTAGAGGAACAGGAGGAAGAGAAAACCATGCAGGAAGCGGAACTGCAGGGCGGCGGCCCGGCATTGAGGCAGCGCTGGCTGGCGCTGAGGGATGAAGAGCCGGGGCTCAGGGCCCGCGACGCCGCCGCCCGGCTGGGCGTGTCCGAAGGGGAACTTCTGGCGGCGCGCTGCGGAGAGGGGGTGCGCCGGCTGGACGGCCCCTGGCCCGATCTGCTGAAGGAGTTGCCCGGGCTCGGCACCGTCATGGTGCTGACCCGCAACGAAAGCGCGGTGCACGAGAAGACCGGCCGCTTCGACAAGGTCTCGGCCTTCAAGGACATGGGGCTGGTGCTGAACGGGGAGATCGACCTGCGGGTCTTCTTCAATCATTGGCACTTCGGCTTCGCCGTGACCGAGGAAGCCCACGGCAAGGCGCGCCACAGCCTTCAGTTCTTCGACCGCGACGGCATGGCCGTGCACAAGGTCTATCTGCGCGAGGACGACAAGGCCGCGGCCTACGAGGCCCTGGTCACGAAGCATCTGCATGGCGAGCAGTCGCCGGGGATCGAGGTCGCCCCGGCGGCTCCGGCGCCGGCTGACCGCGCGGACCACCTGATCGACCGGGCGGCGCTGCGCGAACGCTGGGAAGCGCTGCAGGACGTTCACGATTTCCGCGAGATGCTCATCGATCTGGGCGCCGGCCGCCTGCAGGCCTTCCGCCTGGCCGGTGGGGACAAGGCCTACCGGGTTGCCCCCGGCAGCTTCCGCCAAGCCCTGGAGCAGGCCGCGGCGGCGGCACTGCCGATCATGATCTTCGTCGGCAGCCCGGGAGTGGTGCAGATCCATAGCGGCCCCGTGAAGACTCTCAAGCAGGTCGGCCCCTGGTTCAACGTGCTGGACCCGGGCTTCAACCTGCACCTGCGCGAAGACGGCGTTGCCGAGGCCTGGGTGGTGCGCAAGCCGACGCGCGACGGCATCGTCACCTCGCTGGAAATCTATGACGGCGAGGGCCGGCAGATCGCCTGGATGTTCGGCGAGCGCGGCGAGGGCCAAGCGGAACTGGCCGAGTGGCGTGCCCTCGTCGACGCCCTGCCGCCGCAAGGCGTGGCCGTCCAATGATCCGCAAGCTCGCGGGGGGCCTCCTGGCCGCGGCCGTCCTGCTGACCGTGCTATCCGGTGTCGGCGCGGCCGGCGCGGGGACGCTGGTCGATGCCACCGGCAAGGAGACCACCGTCACCGGCGCACGGCGCGTTGTCGCGGTCGGCGGCTCGGTGACCGAGATTGTCTATGCCCTGGGCCTGGGCGAACGTCTTCTTGCCGTGGACTCCACCAGCCTCTATCCGGCGGCGGCCAGGCAGCTTCCCAACGTGGGTTACATGCGCCAGCTTTCGGCAGAACCGATCCTGGCCTTGGGACCGGACCTCGTGCTGGCCATCGAGGACGCCGGGCCGCAGGCGGCGCTCGACCAGCTGCGTGATGCCGGGCTGCCGGTGGTGCTGATCCCGGACGAGCCGACGCCGGAAGGCGCATTGGCCAAGATCGATCTCGTGGCGGCGGCGCTGGACGCCGGCCCGGCGGGCCGGGCTCTGCGTATCGAACTCGAGGTGAAGCTGCAGGCGGTGCGCGAGGCCTTCGCGCAGGTCGACGCGCGCCCGCGGGTGCTGTTCCTGCTGTCCATCGGCAACGGCCGCGTGCCCATGGCCGCGGGACGGGATACCTCGGCGGCCGGAATCATCGAGCTGGCCGGCGGTGAGAACGCCATCGACGCTTTCGAGAGCTACAAGCCGCTGTCGCCCGAGGCGGCGGTGGCGGCGGCGCCGGAGGTGCTGCTGGTCACCACGCGGTCGCTGGACCTGCTGGGCGGCCGGGAAGGCCTGCTGCAGATCCCCGAGATCGCGCTCACCCCGGCCGGGCGCAAGGGCAACATCGTGGTGATGGACAGCCTGCTGCTGCTCGGTTTCGGGCCGCGCACGGCGGCAGCTGCGGCCGAGCTGGGCAAGCGCCTGCACCCGGCGATCACCGTTCCTCTGAGATCTCCCTAGCATGGCGATGAGTTCCCTGGCGGTGGATATTTCCGTGGTGGCCCGGGCCCGGCAGCGCCGCGCCCTGCTGGCGCTCTGGCTTTTCGGCGCCGGGCTGGCCGCCGCCTTCCTGCTGGCGGTGGGCTATGGCGCCCTGGCCATCGGGCCGGAACAGGCGGTCACGATCCTTGCCGCCCAGGCGGGGGTCGAACTGCCGTGGGGTTTCACGCGCCAGCAGGAAGCGGTGCTGCTGGCCATCCGGCTGCCGCGCGCCGTCGCCGGCATCCTGGTCGGTGCTGCCCTGGCGGCTTCCGGCGCGGCGTTGCAGGGCCTGTTCCGCAATCCCCTGGCCGATCCGGCGTTGATCGGGGTCTCCAACGGCGCGGCCCTGGCGGCCGCGGCCATGATCGTGCTGGGCGGCAGCCTTTCCGGGGTGACGGCCGTCGTGCCGCTCGCACTGCTGCTGCCGCTCGCGGCTTTCGGCGGCGGGCTGATCGCCGTGTTCCTGGTCTACAGCATCGCCAGTCGGGACGGCCGCACCGACGTGGCGACCATGCTGCTGGCAGGGGTGGCGGTGACGGCCATGACCGGCGCCGGCATCGGCTTCATGGTTTTCCTCAGCGACGATCAGCAGTTGCGCGACCTGAACTACTGGATGCTGGGCAGCCTGGGGGGCATCACCTGGAGCCGCCTCGGCGCCGCGGCGCCCTTCATTCTGGCCGGCACCTTGTCGCTGACCTTCTTCGCGCGCCCGCTGAACGCGCTGCTGCTGGGCGAGAGCGAAGCCGGGCACCTGGGGTTTCGGGTCGAGCGGGCCAAGCGCAGCATCGTCGTGATGGCGGCGCTGGCGGCCGGCGCCGCGGTGGCGCTGACCGGTGTTATCGGTTTCGTCGGTCTGGTGGTGCCGCACGTGGTGCGCCTCGTCGCCGGGCCGGACCACCGGCTGCTGCTGCCCGCCTCGATCCTCTTCGGAGCGGCGCTGATGCTGCTGGCCGATCTCTTCGCCCGCACCCTGGTGCTGCCGGCGGAGCTGCCCATCGGCATCCTCACCGCCTGTGTCGGCGGGCCGTTCTTCATCTGGCTGCTGCTGCGCCGGCGCGGGAGTGGTGGCTGGTGACGCTGCGGGCCGACGACATCCACGTGCGCTTCGGCACCGCCGAGGTCCTGAAGGGACCCTCGCTCGCGGTGGCGCCGGGCGAGGTGGTGGCGGTGCTGGGCCCCAACGGTGCCGGCAAGTCGACGCTGCTCTCGGTGCTGTCCGGCGCGCTGACGCCGCAGGGCGGGCAGGCGGCGCTGGAGGGCAAGGCGCTGGCCCACTGGCCGCCGTCGCGTCTGGCGCGGCGCCGCGCCGTGCTGCCGCAGCACTCCGAGCTTTCTTTCGGCTTTCCGGTGCTGGAGGTGGTGCTGCTCGGCCGCTCGCCCCACGCCGGCACCTCCTCGCGGGAGGAGGATCTGTTCATCGCTCAGGCCTGCCTCGCGGAAGCCGAGGTGACGCATCTGGCCCAGCGTGTCTACACCACGCTGTCCGGCGGCGAGCGCCAGCGGGTGCAATTGGCCCGGGCACTGGCGCAGATCGATTTCCCCGAAGGCCAGCGGCACCACCATGACCGCTACCTGCTGCTCGACGAGCCGACCTCCAGCCTGGACCTGGCCCACCAGCACGCCACCCTCAGGACCGCCCGGCGGGCCGCCGCGCGCGGCATCGGCGTCCTGGCCATCCTGCACGACCTGAACCTCGCCGCCATGTACGCCGACCGCCTGGTGGTGCTGCACGGCGGCGCCCTGGCCGCCGCGGGAACCCCCGAGGCGGTGCTGACCGAGGACCTGGTGCGCCGGGCCTTCGACCTGCAGGTCGTCCTTTCCCGCCATCCCACCCGCGGCTGCCCCCAGATGATGCCGGTCTGAGCGCCGCCGCCGCTATGGCGAAAGCGGGCTGAACGCGGTATATCCTTGGGTTCTTCGGGGCCTGGCGACCGGGCTTCGGGCAGAATCAAAAGGCGCCCGCCAAGGCGCCTCTCGGGGAGAACCGGAGGTTTAATATGAGGAACGGATACAAGGGCGCCGTGCTCGCCCTGGCGGCCGGCACGGCCTTGGGGCTGGGTGTGGCCCTGGGCGCGGCCCAGAATACGGCCCAGGCCGCAAACCTGAAGATCGGCATGATCACCACCCTGTCCGGCGGCGGCTCCAGCCTGGGCATCGATGTGCGCGACGGCTTTCAGCTGGCGCTGAATGAGGCCGGCGCCGGCGATGTGGAGCTGCTGGTCGAGGACGACGCCCGCAAGCCGGACATCGCCAAGCAGATCGCCACCAAGTTCATCCAGCGTGACAAGGTCGACATCCTGACCGGCATTATCTGGTCCAACCTGGCCATGGCGGTGGTGCCGGCGGCGGTGAAGGACGGGGTTTTCTACATCAGCCCCAACGCCGGTCCTTCGGCCTTGGCGGGCAAGGGCTGCAATCCGAACTACTTCAATGTCGCCTGGCAGAACGACAACCTGCACGAGGCCATGGGCGGCTACGTTCAGGACAACGGCTACAAGAAGCCCTTCATCCTGGCGCCGAACTACCCGGCGGGTAAGGACGCGCTGACCGGTTTCAAGCGCTACTACACCGGCGCACTGGCGGGCGAGATCTACACCAAGCTCGGCCAAAGCGACTACGCCGCCGAGATCGCGCAGATCCGCGAGGCCGATCCGGACTCGATTTTCTTCTTCCTGCCCGGCGGCATGGGCATCGCCTTCATGAAGCAGTACGCCCAGTCGGGCCTCGATGTGCCGGTCTTCGGCCCGGCCTTCTCCTTCGACCAGGGTATCCTGGGCGCGGTGGGCGAGGCGGCCCTGGGGGTCAAGAACACCTCCCAGTGGTCCAAGGACCTCGACAATGCGGCCAACAAGGCCTTTGTCGCGGCCTTCCAGAAAGAATACGGCCGCCTGCCGTCGCTCTACGCCAGCCAGGGCTATGACGCGGCCAACCTGATCCTCGCGGCCTGGAAGAAGGCGGGCGGCATCGGCGACAAGGACGCCTTCCGCAAGGCGCTGGAGGAAGCCGACTTCGCCTCGGTCCGCGGCGCCTTCAAGTTCGCCAGCAACCATCACCCGATCCAGGACATCTACGTCCGCGAAGTGGTGAAGGAAGGCGACGTGCTGACCAACAAGATTGTCGGCGTCGGCCTGAAGCAGCACGCCAATGCCTACGTCGGCGACTGCAAGATGTAGCCTGCGAAGGCAGTGACCTGCGAGGGGCCGCTTTACAGCGGCCCCTCGCGTTTTCAACCAACGGAGCGACGGCGGTCCCTTGTCCGCGGCCTTCTTCATCGAGCAGCTTCTGAACGGCGTGCAGCTGGGCGTCATGCTGTTCCTCATGGCCGCCGGGCTGACGCTGGTCTTCGGCGTCATGGGACTGATCAACCTGGCGCACGGCTCGCTGTTCATGGTCGGCGCCTTCTTCTGCTCCTGGATCGCGGGGCAGACGGGCTCCTTCTGGCTCGGCCTCGGCGGCGGCTTCCTGGCCGCGGCGGCGGCGGGAGCCCTGGTCGAGGTGCTCGTCATCCGCCGGCTCTACGACCGCGATCACCTGGACCAGGTGCTGGCGACCTTCGCCCTGATCCTCATCTTCTCGGAGCTGGCGCGCTGGGTCTTCGGCGACCGGCCGCTCTATCTCGATATCCCGCCGGTTCTCTCGGGTGCGGTGCCGCTGCCCGGGGGCGGCGGCTATCCCGCGTACCGCCTGGCCATCATCGGCGTCGGCCTGGTGACCGCCGTCGGGCTCTACCTGCTGATCGCGCGCACGCGCCTGGGCATGCAGATCCGCGCCGGCGAGTCGGACCGGGAGATGATCGGCGCCCTCGGTGTCGATATCCGCACGCTCTATACCGCCGTCTTCGCTCTCGGCGCCGCGCTGGCGGGACTGGCCGGCGGCATGGTCGGCGCCCTGCAGTCGGTCCAGGTCGGCATGGGCGAGCCGGTGCTGATCCTCGCCTTCGTGGTCATCATCATCGGCGGCATCGGCTCGGTGAAGGGGGCGCTGGTCAGCGCCGTGCTGGTGGGCGTCACCGACACCCTGGGACGGGTCTTCCTGCCGCAGCTCTTCGGGCTCATCCTGCCGCCGTCGGAGGCCACCTCGGTCGGCGCCTCGCTCTCGGCCATGTCGATCTACCTGCTGATGGCCGGCGTGCTGGCCTTCAAACCCAAGGGACTCTTCCCGGTGGACGCTTAAGTTATGGGGCCTGAACTCAGCCGAGAGAACCTGGTCAATGCCGTGCTGGCCCTGGCCCTGCTGGCCGCGCCGCTGATTGCCGTGGCGCTGGACGAGCCTTTCTACGTGACGCTCGCCAGCCGCGTGGCGATCCTGGCACTGGCCGGCGTCGGCCTCAACCTGGCGCTGGGGACCGGCGGCATGGTGAGCTTCGGCCACGCCGCCTTTTTCGGATTGGGCGGCTACGTCGCCGGCGTCGCCGCGCTGCACGGCTTCGAAGGCTCGCACTTCATCGCCTGGCCCTTGGAGATCGGCGGCAGCGAACACATGCTGGTCATCTGGGCGGTCGCTCTGGTCGTGACGGCCGTGGTGGCGCTGGGCATTGGTGCCGTCTCGCTGCGCACCTCGGGTGTCTACTTCATCATGATCACCCTGGCCTTCGCCCAGATGATCTACTACTTCGCCATCTCGCTGCCGACCTACGGCGGCGAGGACGGGCTTTCGATCTATCTGCGCAGCGGCCTGCCGGGCATCGAGGCCGAAGACCCGCTGACCTTCTTCCTGGTCTGCTACGCGCTGCTGCTGGGCGTCATCTACCTGCTGCACCGCCTGGTGGACTCGCGCTTCGGCGCCGCTTTGCAGTGCGCGCGCATGAACCCGGAGCGCCTGGCCACCCTGGGCATCGCGCCCTTCCCGGTGAAGCTCACCGCCTTCACCTTGTCGGCCATGATCACCGGTTTGGCCGGCGCGCTCTTCGCCGAGCTCAACGGATTTGTGAGTCCGGCCATGCTGTCCTGGCAGCTTTCCGGCGAGATCATCATCTTCGTCATCCTGGGCGGCGTCGGGCGGCTCTTCGGGCCGTTGGCGGGCGCGGCGCTCTTCATCCTGCTGGAAAGCTTCATCGGCGGCCTCACCGACCGTTGGCAGCTGGTCCTGGGCCTCGTCCTGCTGAGCGTGGTGCTCTTCGCCCGCGGCGGCGTCATCGGCCTGCTGGCCGGGAAGGCACGCCATGACTGACGCGCTTCTCGACCTGAAAGGTCTGCACAAGGCCTTCGGCGCGCTGAAGGCCACCGACGGTGTCGACCTGACGGTGCGGCCCGGTGAGATCCACGCCCTTATCGGCCCCAACGGCGCCGGCAAGTCGACCCTCATTTCCCAGATCGCGGGCGGCCTCACCCCCGACGCCGGGGAGGTCACCCTGCTGGGCGAGGCGGTCACCGGCTGGTCCGTGGCGCGGCGCGCGCGGCTGGGGCTGGGACGGACCTTCCAGGTCTCCTCCCTGGCCTGGGAGTTCTCGGTGCTGCGCAACGTGATGCTGGCGGTGCAGGCGCGCGCGAGCGGAGCCTTTGGCTTCTGGCGACCGGTGCGCCGCGACGAGTCCCTGCGGGCCGAGGCGCTGGGCGTGCTGGACCGGGTGCGGCTCACCCTGCGCGCCGACGATCCGGTGAGCGCGCTGTCCCACGGCGAGCGCCGCCTGCTGGAGGTGGCCATGGCACTGGCACTGCGGCCCAGGCTGTTGCTGCTCGACGAGCCCATGGCGGGCCTCGGGCCGGAAGGCACCAAGGAGCTGACGGCCTTTCTCGCCAGCCTGAAGACCGAGGCCGGCATGCTGCTGGTCGAGCACGACATGGACGCGGTCTTCGCCCTGGCCGACCGCATCTCGGTGCTGGTCTACGGGCGCATCATCGCCACCGGCACGGTGGCGGAGATCCGCGCCTCCGCCGCGGTGCGCGAGGCCTACCTCGGCGACCACCTGCACCGGAAAGCGGGGGTTCCATGATGCTGCAGGCCTGCGGCCTCGAAACCTTCTACGGCGCCTCCCAGGCGCTGTTCGGCGTCGACCTGAGCGTGGGCGAGGGGCAGCTCGTCGCGCTGCTCGGCCGTAACGGCATGGGCAAGACCACCACCATCCGCTCGCTCTGCGGCCTGACCCCGCCGAAGCGGGGCAGCGTGCGCTTCCAAGACAGGGAGATCGCCGGCCTGCCGGCTTTCCGCGTCGCCCGGCTCGGCATCGGCCTGGTGCCGGAGGGCCGCCGCTGCTTCCCCAACCTCACGGTGCGCGAGAACCTCGTCGCCACGGCCAGAGGCGAAGGCTGGGAAATGACGAGCGTCACCGCGCTGTTCCCGCGCCTGGGCGAGCGCGCCGGGCAGATCGCCCGCACGCTCTCCGGCGGCGAGCAGCAGATGCTGGCCATCGGCCGCGCCCTCATGACCAACCCGAAACTGCTCATCCTCGACGAGGCCACCGAGGGCCTGGCCCCGGTGATCAGGCAGGAGATCTGGGCTGCCATCCGCGACGTGAAGGGCGGGGGCCAGGCCATCCTCATCGTCGACAAGAACCTGAAGGACCTGCTGCCGCTCACCGACGCCTGCGTGATCCTGGAGAAGGGCGCCTCGGTCTGGCACGGCAGCGCCGCCGACCTCGCCGCCGACGCGGCCCTGCAGGACAGGTTTCTGGGCGTCTAGCCACCCCACAGATGTCATCCCGGGGCCTGTCCCCGGGATCCACGTCAATGCAGAACTCCGTTCGCCGGAGCTATGGGTCCCGGCAACAACTGCCGGGACGACAGCTTCAATTCGGCAGCGACCGTGCGACACTCTTCTCTGTCATTGCCGGGCTTGCCCCGGCAATCCACCTCGACGACATCCTCGGGTGTCCGCACTAGTAGATGATGCTGTGGACCTCCAGGAGACGCAGATCGCCATCGATGAAGTCGACTATGAGCAGCCACCCCTGTTTCGACACATTCACTTGTATTGAATAGTGTATTGGCTCCCTGATGGGATCAGGAGCGAAACGACTGATGCTAGCGGGCTTCCACGAGTGCTGCTTTTGGCGATCGGTCTCAAGCGCCGCCATGAGTGTCTTGAATCCTGGAGTGGACTGAACTTCGGAAGAGGCGATGCTTGCATCGACGGTGTCTCCGGACGACATCCGCTCCCAAAAGCGCATTGCCGCCATGAAGAGCCCCTCTGATATGTCGTTTGTTACAACGTATCTTCGGTCGGTGTAGGACGGACACTCCTCTTCCGAGGCCATCATGCGCACCGTGTCACGCTGAACTGTTAAGCGGTCCGAGGAGGGACGATATGTCCAGGCTCCATTTTCTCTGACTACCGGGCTGGTGACGTACTGGCAGACGCCGAGATCCCCGCGAAAGGGCGGCAGGATTAATCTGTATGTGGCGTTTGCCCAGTCCCCGGGGAGGGCACAGGCCCGGACAGGGATATTTGGATTCTGTGCAAAGATCTCTCTGATCTCAGGCGGAACATCGCTGTCATGCTCATTGTAGACATGGCACAGTTCGCCGGACACGCCGGCCTGTGCCGGCCCGACCGCGAGCCAGAAGGAGAGGGCCGTCGCCCACAAGGCCATTCCTGGCTGCTGCCGCAGCAGACTGCGCGATAGGGGCAAAGGGCGCATCTCCACGCGATCTTTGAATGGGTGCGGTCTTACCTGCCCCAACAAGATGGCGAGACTATGACGTTGCGCAACCCCTCACCCAGCTCCGCCTAGGCTCGTGCCTCGCCAAGGCTGCGCGACCCTCTCCCCTCGTGGGAGAGGGAGGGGGCGGCGTTAGCGGGAGGGTGAGGGGGCCGCCGGGTGTCGGCTCCTGGAAGCTACGCTTCCGGTACCTCTTCCGTCACCACCTCGAAGCGGGCGATGAGGGCGGGGCCGAAGATGGTGGCGAGGGCGACGTCGGTGGCGTCGCGGCCGCGGGCCATGAGGATGCGGCCGATGCGCGGCTTGTTGTGGCGGGCGTCGACCGTGTACCAGCGTCCGCCGAGGTAGACCTCGAACCAGGCGCTGAAATCCATGGGCTCCCCGTCGGGCGGCACGCCGATGTCGCCGAGATAGCCGGTGCAATAGCGCGCCGGGATGTTCATGCAGCGGCACAGCGTGATGGCGAGGTGCGCGAAGTCGCGGCAGACACCGGTCCTTTCGCTGTAGCCGCCATAGGCCGTCCGCCAGGAATCCGCGTTCATGTAGTTGAAGACGATGTGCTGGTGCACGTAGTCGCAGATGGCCTGCACCCGCGCCCAGCCCGGCGGCGTGTCGTTGAACAGGGTGCCGGCGAGGTTCGCCAGCCGGTCGGTGTCGCAATAGCGGCTGCCGAGCAGGTATTGCAGCACCTCGTCCGGCAGTTCCATGATCTCGTGCTGCCGGGCGTCCTCGGCGACTTCGTCGGGCTTGCCGCTGTCGTAAATCTCGAAGGCGCTCGAGATGGTGGTGACGCCGGCGGGGGCCACGATCCGCGTGCAGATATTGCCGAAACTGTCGGTGTAGTCGGCCGCCTCGATCGGCGGGTCGAAAGTCAGGCTGTCGGAGGTGAGGAGGTCGGGCTGCCGCGAGGGATGGACATGGAGGGTGAGCAGCATCGGCGTCGGCTGCGGACAGTCATAGCCCAGGGAGAAACCGGCCCGAATTTTCATCTCGGCTTCAGACTACCTTTTCCTCGGCGTCTTCGATAGCCGGAATTCCCAGCGCCTTTTCCAGCAGGGCGAGGCCGCGCAGCATCTCGGCGCGCTCCTTGGGGGAGAGGCGGGCCATGATCTGCTCCTCGAAGGCCAGCATCTTGGGCGCCAGGCGGCGGAAGGCGCTCTTGCCGGCTGACGTGAGCGACAGGTGCTCGATGCGGCGGTCGAGATCATCGGTCTCGCGGCTCACCCAGCGGCGCTGCTGCAGGGAGGCGACGGCACGGCTGACCTTGGTCTTGTGCATGGCGGAATCGCGGCCGATCTCCTTGGCGCTGGCGGTCCCCAGGGCGCTCAAAGTCGCCAGCACCCGCCATTCCGGCACCGTCAGGCCGAATTCGTCGCGGTAGATGCGGGAAAACTGCTTGCTTGCCACCGCCGTGGCCCTGTTCAGTCGATAGGGCAGGAAGCGTTCGAGTCGCAGGTCCATAGGGCTTCTGGTGCCTCTCGGGAGGGGTTCTTGATAGTTACAAATGTAACTATCACAACAGGGCCGTCGCCAGCAAGCCACGCCGCTGACTGGCCGCAAACTTATTGGGAGTCCGCCATGCCGCTCAGCTATTTCTCCGGTTTCGGCAACGAATTCGCCAGCGAGGCGCTGCCCGGCGCCCTGCCGGAAGGCCAGAACTCGCCGCAGCGCTGCCCCTACGGGCTCTATGCCGAGCAGCTCAGCGGTTCGGCCTTCACCGCGCCCAGGGCGGAGAACAAGCGCTCCTGGCTCTACCGCATCCGCCCCTCGGTGAAGCACCAGGGGCGCTTCGCCCTGCGCGACCTGCACTACTGGATCTCGCCGCCGGACCCGGCCTGGGACCGGCTGCCGCTGGGCCAGCTCAGATGGGGCCCGGTGCCGCTGCCCAAGGGGGAAGACCTGACCTTCCTGACCGGCCTGCGCACCATGACCACTGCCGGCGACATCACCACGCACACGGGCATGGCCGCGCACGTCTACCTGGTCACCGCCGCCATGGAGCGGGAGTACTTCTATAACGCCGACGGCGAGCTGCTGGTGCTGCCGCAGCTGGGCAGCCTGCGCTTCGCCACCGAGTTCGGAATGCTGGAGGTCGGGCCGGGCGAGGCCCTGGTCATCCCGCGCGGCGTCACCTTCCGCGCCGAGCCCATCGAGGGCCCCTCACGCGGCTACGTCTGCGAGAACTACGGCGCGCCGCTGACCCTGCCCAACCTGGGGCCGATCGGCGCCAACGGCCTGGCCAACCCGCGCGACTTCCTGACGCCCGCGGCCGCCTACGAGGACAGGGAGGAACCCTCGAGCCTCACGGTGAAGTGGGGCGGGGCCTTCCATACCTGCGCGATCGCGCAATCGCCTCTCGACGTCGTCGCCTGGCACGGCAACTACGTGCCCTACAAGTACGACCTGAAGAAGTTCTGTCCGATGAACGCGGTGCTCTTCGACCACGCCGACCCCTCGATCTTCACGGTGCTGACGGCGCCGACCGCGGTGCCGGGCACGGCCAATGTCGATTTCGTGATCTTTCCCGAGCGCTGGATGGTGGCCGAGAACACCTTCCGCCCGCCGTGGTATCATCGCAACGTGATGTCGGAATTCATGGGCCTCATCGAGGGCGTCTACGACGCCAAGCCGGGCGGTTTCGTCCCCGGCGGCATGAGCCTGCACAACTGCATGCTGCCCCACGGCCCCGACCACCAGGCCTTCGAGAAGGCCTCCACCGAGGAGCTGCAGCCGGAAAAGCAGAGCGGTACGCTCGCTTTCATGTTTGAGACGAGATTGCCACAGCAAATTACTGAATTTGCTGCGAGATTGGAGACTCTTGATCCGCTATATCAAGACTGCTGGGCGGGCCTGGAAAAGCACTTCAACGGTGAGCCGTAAGGAGCTGACGTCGTGAAGCTGGCGAGCCTCAAGGACGGGTCGCGTGACGGCCGCCTGCTGGTGGTGCGGGCCGACCTAGAGCGCGCGGTCATGGCCGAGACGGTGCACACGCTGCAGGCCGCGCTGGACGACTGGGCGGAGGTCGCACCGAAGCTGGCGCACGAGGCCGACGCCCTGGCCCGCCACGCCCGCGAGGACGCCTTTTCCTTCGATGCCAACCACCTGATGGCGCCGCTGCCGCGCGCCTACCAGTGGGCCGACGGCTCGGCCTATGTGAACCACGTGGCCCTGGTCAGGAAGGCGCGCGGCGCCGAGATGCCGGAGAGCTTCTGGAGCGAACCGCTCATGTACCAGGGCGGCTCCGACGTCTTCCTGGGGCCGCGCGAGCCCATCGTGATGGCCGAAGAGTCCTGGGGCATCGACTTCGAGGCCGAGGTGGCGGTCATCCTGGACGACGTGCCCATGGGGGCAAGCCGGGAGCAGGCCGCCGCGGCCATCCGCCTCGTCCTGCTGGTCAACGATGTCAGCCTGCGCAACCTCATTCCCGGCGAACTCTCCAAAGGCTTCGGCTTTTTCCAGTCCAAGCCGTCCTGCGCCGCCTCGCCGGTGGCGGTGACGCCGGACGACCTCGGCGACGCCTGGGATGGCGGCAAGCTGAAGCTGCCCATGTTGGTCAGTCTCAACGGGGAGGCTTTCGGCAAGGCCGAGGCGGGGGAGGACATGACCTTCGACTTCCCGGCGCTGATCGCCCATGCCGCGCGCACCCGGCGGCTTTCCGCCGGCACCATCGTCGGCTCCGGCACCGTCTCCAACCGCGATGCCGAGGGCGGCCCGGGCAAGCCGGTGGCCGCGGGCGGGCGCGGCTATTCCTGCATCGCCGAGCAGCGCACGGTGGAGACCCTGCTGCACGGTGAAGCCAAGACGCCCTTCCTGCGTTTCGGCGATACCGTTCGCATAAAAATGCTGGACGCCGAGGGGCAGTCGATTTTCGGCGCCATCGAGCAGAAGGTGGCGCCACCCGCGTGAGCTTCCTGCGTTGCGGCCGGCGGGCAGATAAGCCCAAATAGGTATCGCAACAGCAGGGAGCCGGCGATGACGCTGCCGACAAAGTTGCCGACACACGGGCGCTACGGCTACAGCGCCATCACCGACCGGCCGGTCTACGACTGGCCGAACGGCAAGCGCCTGGCGGTCTACATCGGCGTGAACCTGGAGCACTTCGCCTTCGGCGAGGGACTGGGGGCCAAGCTGGCGCCGTCTCTGGGCGAGCCGGACGTGCTGAACTACGCCTGGCGTGACTACGGCAACCGGGTCGGCGTGTGGCGTCTGCTGGAGATCCTGGACACCTTCCGCCTGCCCGGCAGCGTCCTGGTGAACTCGGCGATCTACGATTATTGTCCCGAGGTCGTGGCCGCCTTCCGCGCCCGCGGCGACGAGATCGTCGCCCACGGGCGGAGCAACTCGGAGCGCCAGGCGGCCTTCGACGAGGCGGGTGAGCGGGCGCTCATCGAAGAGGCCACGGCGGATCTCACCGAGGCCGAGGGCAGGGCGCCGGCCGGCTGGCTCGGCCCCTGGATCTCCGAGAGCCCGGTGACGCCGGACCTGCTGCAGGAGGCCGGCTACCGCTACCTGCTGGACTGGTGCGGCGACGACCAGCCGATCTGGCTGAAGACTCGGGGCGGGCGCCTTCTCGCCGTGCCCTATCCGCAGGAGGTCAACGACATTCCAGCCATCCCGCTGCACCGCCTGAGCCCGGGTGACTTCACCGACCTGATCCTCGACAACTTCGAGGAGATGCTGACCCAGGCCGAGGCCCAGCCCCTGGTCATGGGCATCGCCCTGCATCCCTACCTGGTGGGCCAGCCCTACCGCCTGCGCCACCTGCGCCGCGCCCTGGAGCACATCGCCGCCCGCCGCGACGCCGTCTGGCTCACCACCCCCGGCGCCATCGCCGACCACGTGATCGAGAACGATCTGGCGGTGTAGGGCTGGTCAGCGAAGGGCGGCAGTTTCCTGGCGGTCGCCGGTCACGAGCGCCTTATAGAGCGCCGGGTCGGCCAGAATGGCCTGCGCCACCTCCAGGCTGATGTCCGTATCGCCGCTCCGGGGCGGGCAAAGCGCGCGAAAAGCTTCGATGGCTTCTGCGTCTTCCGGGTCTATGTCGCGGGTTCGCGTGGCCCGGTCGATGGTGCCGCGACCGCTGCCCAGTTCAGCCAGCACCGCGTCGGTCGTTGCGCTTCCGCCGGTGCAGACCGTTGGCATCACGCCGCGCTTGTCGAGGCGGTAGCCGCCGGCGGTGTGCACCTCTCCCCAGGTGAGGATGAGCTCGCCTAGGTTCGGCAGCGGCATTACGGTCTGGATCGTGCCGGATCCGTAGGTGATGCTTCCGACCACCAGCGCGGCGTGGTTTTCCTGGAGCGTTGCCGCCAGGATTTCCGCCCCGGCCGCTGAACTTTCATCGACGAGCACAATCATCGGCCGCATTGCCACGGGAGATGGTTTGGCCTTGAAGCTCTGATGGCTGTCCTTGTGCCGCCCGTGAATCGTGGCGACCGGGCCGCTCGCGAGAAAATCGTCGGCGGATTCGACGACAGCACTCAGAAGCCCGCCGGGATTGCCCCGCAAGTCGAGGATGACTGCCGCTGTTTCAGGGGCTCTTGCCTCCTTGAGCAGCAGTTTCCTCAGGGCTTTTTGACCGAGATCGTCGAACTGGATCATGACGATGCGCAGGATGTCGCCTTCAAGGCGGCCGGCGACGGAGTGGGCGCCCCACTTTTCGCGCCGCACCGTCAGGTTCAGGGGCTGCGCTGCGCCGTCACGCAGAACGGATAGCTCGGCGTCACTGCCGATTTCACCACGGAACAGCTGCATGACTTCGGGCTCGGACAGCGGTTCGACCACAGTGCCGTCAACCGAGAGCAGGGTATCGCCGCGCCGCAGCGTCCCTGATTCCAATAGGTCGACGCTGTAGATGTAGTCCACATGAAACTTCCCGTCGTCGCCACGCTCAACTCCTATACTGAGCGTTCCTGAGTTCCCGTCCCGCCGCGTGCGATTCTCGCGCGCCGCTGCTGGCGATGCGTAGCGTGAAAACTCGTCGAGGCCGCCCATGACGCCCTCGACAAAGGCGTCGCTCAGGTCGGTCAGGTCTACCTCAGCCTCGTTGGAGCGGGCCTGCTCGACTTCAGCCAAAGCGGCAGCAACGCCTTCACCCCAATCGTCCCAGGCGCCTTTCGGCGGCGTTGCCTTGAACTGAAAGACAGCCTCTTCGTTGACGTAGGCGACGAAGAAGTCTCCTTCCCGGGTGAAGTCAGTTTCGGGGTAGCTTTCTTCCAGGTGTTCAAAGCCCGCCGCGACCAGGTCCGCGGGGTGGGTTTCCCGAATATAGATTTCGTCCACATTACCGAGAACGGCACTCACCAAACGGGATGTTCGGGATTCCGTCATGGGCCTGGCGCCTGGTGGCGTTCCCGCGCAGCCAGTCACTACAGTGAGCAACCCCAGTGCGGTTGCGCCCGCCGTGAAAAGTTTCCGAATTTCGGCCACCCCGAACTTCCCCTGTCGAAATTGGTTTCCCTAGGGGTCGCAAATTCCTGCTACGGTTTCAAGTCAAATGCAACCGTATCGGGTGGAGGTTGGGGCGGGAAGGAAGCTCAGGCCTTGCCGTGGACGGCTTCGGAGAAGGCGCGGAAGAGGCGGGTGGAGAAGTCGTTTTCAAGGGGCTTGTACTCGGGGTGCCACTGGACGCCGAGGGCGAAGCGCTTGGCGCCCTTCACGGTCACGGCCTCCGGGGTGCCGTCGGGGGCGAGGCCCTCGACCTCGATGCCCGGGGCGGGTTCGTCGATGCCCTGGCCGTGCAGGGAGTTCACCTGGATCTCCGTCGCGCCGGCGATCCGCGCGAACTGGCCGCCGGGTGTGAAACTCATCGAATGGCGCAGGCCGTAGCGCACGTCCGGGTCGTCGTCCTTGGGCTGACGGTGGTCCAGGCGGCCCTCGACCTCCTGCAGCTTGGGATAGAGCGTGCCGCCCAGGGCCGCGTTCAGCTCCTGGAAGCCGCGGCAGATGAAGAGGGAGGGCAGGCCCTTTTCCAGCGCTGCCTCGATGAGCTGGAAGGTCATGGCGTCGCGCGCCTCGTCGTGCGGCTCGTAGTGTTCGCTGGGCGTGTGGCCGTAGCGCGTCGGGTGGACGTTGGAGGGGCTGCCGGTGAACAGCAGGCCGTCCAGGGAGTCCAGCAGCTCCGCTGTCTCCTGGCTCTCCGCCATGGCCGGGATGATGATCGGCGTGCAGTTGGAGGCCTCCCAGACCGCGCGGAGGTACTTATCGCCGACCACGTGGTAGGGCGCGTTGCTGTAGGTGCGGTAGTCGGCGGTCACACCGACGAGGGGGCGCTTCATGCGGCCGACGCCCCTTTCGCACCGAGCTCCTTCAGCACCTCCACCGTCGTGGCAACCCGGGCGTAGGCCTTCATGCCCTCGGCGGTAGTCGCTTCCTGCTCTTCCGACTTGGCGGCGCAGGCATCGGGCACCAGGGTCACCAGGAAGCCGCGGTCCGAGGCATCGCGCACGGCGCTTTCGACGCACTGGTGGCTGTAGACGCCGAAGACGCAGAGTCGCTCGACGCCCAGGTTGCGCAGGATGTACTCGATGTTGGTGGCGTTGAAGATGCCGGAGGCCGTCTTCGGGATCACAATCTCGTCGCCCTGAGGCGCGACCTGCGCCATCACCTCGCCGCCGGGCGAGCCCTTGGGGATGAGGAAGTCGGAGCGCTTGTGGTCCAGGCTGCGGTCGCGGCCGTCCTCGGTCAGGGCCTCGATCACCGTGTAGATGACCTCGACGCCCGCCTCGCGCGCCGCCTTGATCAGCTTTCCGGCGTTGGGCAGCACCAGGTCGTCGACCCGGTACCAGAAGTGGTCGCTGCTGGCGAAGCCCAGGGCCTCGCTGACCTTGCGGTCGCAAAAGCCGCGCTGCAGGTCGACAACCAGAAGAGCCGCGCGTCCGGCCGAGAGGGAGAAGTCGTAGCCCATCGAGATCAGCTCTTGCTCAATGCTTGCCGGTCTTTTCCCGGTGATAATCGAAGGTGGCGTTGATCATGTCCAGCAGATGCTGGCCGCCGGTGGTAGGCGGGAACTTCGGCGGATTTCCAGGCGTGACGCAGGTCGGCAGCGCCGTCACCTCGGCGGAGAAGTTCGGATCGAAGAAGAAGGGGATGGAGTAGCGCTCGCCGCCGGAGGTGTTGATCACCCGGTGCAGGGTCGAGGCAAAGAGGTTGTTGGTCCAGCGCGCCATCATGTCGCCGATGTTGATGACGAAGGCGCCGGGCACCGGCGTGGCGTCGATCCAGGTGCCGGCGGCGTTCTTCACCTGCAGGCCGCCGTTCATGTCCTGCGCCAGGATGGTCAGGCAGCCGAAGTCCGTATGCGCGCCGGCGCCGATCTGCTTCTCGGTGATGCTGCCCTGTTGCGGCGGGTAGTGCAGGGGGCCGAGCGTCGCCATGGGGTCGGTCAGCTGGCGGTCGAAGTAGCACTCGTCCAGGTCCAGCGACAGGGCGAAGGCGTGCATGATCTGCTTGCCCAGGCCGACCAGGGCGTCGAAGTAGGACTGCATGGAGCCCTGCCAGCCGGGCAGGTGCTGCGGCCAGAGGTTGGCGCCGTGCAGCGGCGTGCCCGCCGCCACCAGCGGATGGTCGGGCGCCAGGTCGCGGCCGATCTTGATGCCTTCCTTCAGGTCGCCGGCCTCCCTCTGCTTGGCCGGGTCCAGGTTCTCGCCGCCGACCTTGAAGAAGCCGCGGTGGCAGGGCGACTTCTCGATGTCGATCTCCAGCTTCTTTTCCATCGGCTGGTCGAAGAAGCGCTTGGCCTCGGCGAAGGTGCGCGCCAGCAGGGCCTCTGAGATGCCGTGATTGGTCAGGTAGAAGAAGCCGATGTTGCGGCAGGCGTGGCCGATCTTGTCCGCCACTTCCTTGCGCGCGGCCAGATCCCCGGTCAGGAAGGAGCCGAAGTCGATCAGCGGGATCTCCTCCAACGCGATGCGCTGGCCGCGCAGACTTTCTTCCAGTTCGACGGCAGACATCATCGGTTATCTCCCTTGTGCACGCCTCATGAACACCCAGGACAGATAGCCCACCAGCAGCACCACGGCCGCGCTGGCCGTGGTCAGCGCGCCGAGGGTCGGCACCAACGGTGTGTAGCCGGAGACCATCTTGGCATAGAGCCATTCAGGCACCGTCTGGTCCGCGCCGGTGGTGAAGAGCGAGAGGGGGAAGTTCCCCCAGGACAGCAGAAAGGCAAAGAGCGCGCCGGAGACGACGCCGGGCCAGAGCACCGGCAGCGTCACTTCCTTCAGGGTCTGCCAGCGCGTCGCGCCGAGGTCGAAGGCGGCCTCCTCTAAGGCGGGGTCGAAGGAATAGGCCTGGATGGAGATGACGAGGGTCACGATCGGCACGATCCACACGAGATGGGCGATCACCGCCGTCCGCCAGTCGGGGATGATCCCGACCGTCGAGAACCAGATGAGCAGGGCCAGGCCGAGCACGGCCTGGGGAAAGAAGATCGGCAGCAGCACCAGGCGCTGGTAGATCCGCCGGCCGCGCCAGTCGAAGCGGGCGAAGGCCAGGGCCCCGAAGAAGGCGAGGACCACGGAGACCAGCGCCACCAGCAGGGCGATGGACAGCGAGGTCGAGACCAGGTCGCGCACGGTCAGCGACTCGAAAGCTTTCTCGTACCAGCCGCTGTCGTAGCGCGGGATCGGAAAGCGGAAGTAGCGCGCCTTGGAGAAGGAGGCGAGCACCACGCAGAGGATCGGCAGGTAGAGGAAGACCAGCAGCGCCCCGGTCCAGGTGATGATCAGGCCGTGGGTGACCCGCTTCTTCTGACGCTCAGTCACCGTTGCCTCCCTTGCCGCGGCCCAGGATCTTGTCCAGGTCGATCCAGTTCAAGAGGGTCAGCACCAGGGTTCCGGAGAAGAGAATCAGCAGCATCGAAAGCGCCGAGCCCAGCGGCCAGTTCTGCCCGAAGGTAAAGGCGGTCTCGATCTCGTCGGCGATCATGATGACCGCCTGGCCGCCCAGGATCTTCGATTCCGCAAGGGAGCCCAGCGAGAGGATGAAGGTCAGGAGGCCGCCGATGAGGATGCCCGGCATGGCCAGCGGCAGCTCCACCTCGCGGAAGACCTGCCAGCGCGAGGCGCCCATGTCGAAGGCCGCCTCGGTCACTTCGCGCGGCACCATGGAGACGCCGAGCACCATGGGGAAGAGGGCAAAGGGCAGGTAGACGTAGACCAGCCCCAGCACGATGGCCGGCACCTCGTAGAGCATGGACTCTCCATCGATGCCGAACCAGGCCTTGAGGCCGCCCAGCATGACGCCGCCCTTGATGAGGAACAGCACCCAGCCGAAGAGGCGGATGTTCTCCGAGACGAAGAGCGGGATGATGATGGCCAGCGTCAGGAAGTTGGCCCAACGCCCGAAAATCTTGGCCATGCCGTAGGCGATGGGCCAGGAGATCACCAGCAGCAGCACGACGGTGGTGAGCGCGAGGCCCAGGGACTTGGTGAAGGAGAGGTAGTAGCTGTTGGAGAAGATGGCGAGGTAGTTTTCCAGCGTCGGCGCCTGGGTCAGCTCGAAGGTTTTCTCCGGCATGAAGCTGTAGCCCAGCACGGCCAGCAGCGGCGCGGCAAAGGCGACGCACAGAAAGATGATTACCGGCAGGGCGGCCAGCAGGCCGGGGCTGACGAGCCGCCGCCGCCGCGGTATCTTTTGGGTGGCGATGGTGGGCTGTGCCGTCATGGTGTCGCTGGCGCTGCTCATCTGCGGCTCATTCCGGCGCCAGCACGCTGTCGCGTGCGTCCCAGCCGATGGCCACTTTGTCGTCCAGCTGGCCGCCGTAACGCTGCTCGCGCAGCTTTTCGACTAGGAAAACCTGCTCGCCGACGCGCACCTGGTACTGGATGCGGCTGCCGAGGGCATATTCGTTGTAGAGCACGCCCTCGACGCGGTTCTCGGCCTCTTCGCCGGGGGCGAGGAAGCGAAGGTATTCCGGCCGGATCACCAGGAAACCGCTGTCGAAACCGTTGATGTCGGGTGCGGCGAGGTCGGTGCCGAGGGCCGGGCAGTGCAGGCCGCCGCCGTTGCGCTTGACCTCCAGCACGTTGACCTCGCCCATGAACTCCGAGACGAAGCGGTTGGCGGGCCGGGAATAGATCTCGTCGGGGGCGCCGACCTGGACCAGCTCGCCGGCGCGCATGATGCCGATGCGATCGGACATCACCATGGCCTCTTCCAGCGAGTGGGTGATGTAGATGAAGGTCTTGCCGGTTTCGCGGTGGATATCCTTCAGCTCCTTCTCCAGCGTCTTGCGCAGGCGGAAGTCGATGGCCGAGAGCGGTTCGTCGAAGAACAGGATCTCCGGGTCGAAGGCCAGGGCGCGGGCCAGGGCGATGCGCTGGCGCTCGCCGCCGGAGCACTGGTTGACCTGCTTCTTGTAGTAGTCCTCGGGCAGGCGTAGCTGGCGCATCAGCTCCAGGGCGCGGTTCATGCGCTCGTTGGCGGGGATGCCGCGCATCTTCAAGGGAAACTCGATGTTCTGGCCCACCGTGCGGTGAGGGAAGAGGGCCAGGGACTGGAACACCATGCAGGTGGGGCGCCGGTTGGCCGGGGTCTCGTTGAGGCGCTGGCCGCGCAGCGCGATCTCGCCGTCCGAGGGCTCCTCAAGGCCGGCAAGCATGCGGATCAGGGTGGTCTTTCCGGAGCCCGAGGGCCCGACAATGGTGAAGAACTCGCCCTCCTCGATGGCGAGGTCGATCTCCTTGACGGCCTGGAACTGACCGAAGCGCTTCGATAGCTGGGACAGCCTCAGGATAGGGTCGGCCACGGCACCTCTCTCTGGCTCGAAACTGGAAAACGCCGCCTCAACGGCAGCCGCCGCGGGAGCGGCCGGAGCCGGACCCGCGGCGGCCATAGCCATCTTAGGCCTCTCGCTTGGCCTCGTTGTAGATTTTGTTCATCACGTCGTAGTCGGGGTTGATCTGGTAGTCGACGGTGTTGGACAGCTCTTCCTCCAGGCTGTCCCACTGGATGGCGTCCAACTCCTCGCTCGAGAACTTCTCGAAGACCTTGGGGTTGCCCATCTGGGTCACCGGGTTGTAGGTGCCCTCGGCGAAGGCGACCGCGTGGCAGACTTCCGGGTTCTGGACGTATTCCAGGAAGTCGTAGGCCAGGGGCGAGCCCTGCGGGTTGTTGACCACCGAGGTGACCTCGACCCAGGTGATGCCGCCCTTGCCGCCGGCCATGGGACCCTTCTTCGGGGTGATGCCGCGGATGTTGGAGTAGCCGTCCAGGCGCGCCGGACTGGAGGTATAGGTGCCGCCGGTCAGGTAGAAGTCGATCTCGCCGTTGATCAGGGCCAGGTTCATGGCCACAAGATCGTCGGTCAGCAGCTTGGCGCCCTTGAACCAGGCGCGGGCGACCTTCTCGTAAGCCGCAATGTCGGCCTCACTGTGCTTGACGAAAGGGTCCAGCCCGGCGCCGATGCACATGTGGTAGATGTTCCAGTTGTCGTAGGTGAGGATGCCGTACTTGCCGGAATTGGAGGCCTCGTTGAAGAGGTTGAAGCCTTCGTCCTCTGCGGTGGCGCGGCTCACCTTGTCGGTGTTGACGACGAAGTTGAAGGGGCCGAAGCGCTGCACCATGCCCAGCAGGTTCTCGCCGTCGGCCGTGTAGCACCACTCGTAGTCCTTGTTGAAGGGCGCCATCATGTTGGCGAAGTAGGGCTCGAAGCGGTCCTTCGGCAACGGCTTGATGAGCTTTTCCGGCCACATCTGGTCGCGCGCCCAGGGCTGGTTCAGGTTGATCACGTCCCAGACGTTGATCTCACCCGCGCGCAGCTTGTTGATCATGTCCGGATCGGAGGTACCGCTCTCGGCGCTGACGTTGGCGTCGGTCTGGCGGCGGAAGGGGTCAAGCACCTCGTCGGAGTTGTATCCTTCCCAACAAAGGATGTTCAGTTCCTTCTCACGCGCGGCGAAGGCCTGTCCCGCGAAGGGGCCGGCGAGGCCCAAGGCGCCCGCGGCGGCGGAGTACTTCAACAAACTGCGACGGTCGAACTGCATGATCACGCCTCCCGAATTGTGTCGTAAACCCATGAATCCCTGTTCCTTCGTTGTGATGAAGGTACCACGCAAAATTTGGTAATTCCAACATGATTTGTTGTACTCGCCACGAACTTGGGGCATAACCGATGCAAGGCGCCCGGCGAGAGTCCCGGCCAAGAGGCGCTTGCACCTGCCGCCTTCGGCGCCTTATCCGGATGCCGGATTGGCAGGTCCCAGTTTCGATGTGGAGAACGGCCCTTCATGACGCGACCCCCGATTGATTTCATTTTCATGTTTACGCGCGCCGACCAGACGGTCGAAGATTGTCTCGAGGTATTCGAGACCGTGGCGCGGGCTGGTGTGAAGCACATGGGGTTCAAGGATATCGGTGTCGACTTCGACACCCTGGTGGAGCTGAACCGCCGCATCAAGGATGCCGGCGCGGTCAGTTACCTGGAGGTCGTCTCCTCGACCAAGGAGGCCTGCCTGGAGTCCGCCCGCGCCGCGCGCAAGATCGGCGTCGACCGGGTGATGGGCGGCACCGAGGCCAAGGAGATTCTCGAAATTCTGGACGGCAGCGGGATCGACTACCTGCCGTTTCCCGGCAAGCCGGTCGGCCATCCCACCGAACTGGGCGGCAAGCCCGGCGACGTGGAGGCGGACTGTCGCCGTTTCGAGGCCATGGGCTGCGCCGGCGCCGACCTGCTGGCTTACCGCGCCACCGAGGCCGACCCCCTGGACCTGGTGCGCGCCGCGCGCCGCGGCACCAAGGGCACCCTTGTGGTGGCCGGCAGCGTCGATTCCCCCGAGCGCATCCGCGCCCTGGCGGAGGCCGGGGCCGACGCCTTCACCATCGGCTCTGCCGCCTTCGACGGCTCCTTCAGCCCGCGCAAGGGCGCGCTGGGCTCGCAACTGCAGGACATCCTGGCTGCGGCCGCCTTGAGAACGGCGGCCTGACGGTATCTGCATGGCGGTATCCACGAAGACCGGCGGCAAGCCGGGCAAAAGCGGGAGCAGGGGCGCTCCGAAGGCGGAGTTGAAGCCGGTGAAGACCAACGGTCGGCTCGACCGCGATGAGCGTCATCGCCGCATCATCGCCGAATTGAAATCCAATCCCACCGTGCGCATCTCGCACTTGGCCGAGGCCTTCAACGTCTCGACCGAGACGGTGCGCCGCGACATCGACGACCTCTCCTCGCGCGGCCTGGTGGAGCGCACCTACGGCGGTGCCGCCGCGCCCATGGGCCGCGAGCCCTCGGTCGGCGAGCGTACGGCCGCCATGGTCGCAGAGCGCCAGCGCATCGTCACGGTGGCCATCCAGGCCATCGCGCCGGGCGACGTGGTGATGATCGATTCCGGCGCCACCACCCATCACCTGGCCGAGAAGATCGCCGCCGAGCGCATCGAGGCGACGATCATCACCAACGGCCTGGATATCGCCGAGGCGGTCGGCGTCTCCAACCGGGTCAAAGTCATCCTCTGCCCCGGCGCCTATTCGGCGCACGAGAGGGGCGTCTACGGCCAGGACACCTGCGAGTACCTGGAGCGCTTCCACGCCAACGTCGCCTTCACCTCCGCCGGCGGCATCACCGAGGGCGGCATCACCGACGTCGACTCCCAGGCCTGTTGGATCAAGCGCACCATGTTCCGCCGGGCCGAGCGTCGCATCTTCATGATGGACCACACCAAGTTCAACATCCGCTTGTTGGAGGTCGTAATGCCGCTCAGCGGCCTGACGGACCTGGTGGTCGACAAGCCCCTGCCGGCCCCCCTGGCCGAGGCGGCCAAGGCCGCCGGTGTGACGACGGTGGTGGCCTAGGCGCAGCCTAGAAGCCGCGTTCCCTGAATCTGACCAGGCCCACGAGGGTCGCGTTGACCGGCGCCCGGCGGCCGAGTTTTTCCGCCTCGCGCGGGATGGCGCCGTTGATGAAGTCGATCTCGCCGCGCCGCCCGGCCTCGAAGTCCAGCAGCAGGGAGGGCTTGGCGTTGGGGATGGCGGCGCCGAAGGTCCGCACGTGGTCGACGGGATCCTCGATGGTCAGCGCGATGCCGGCGGCGCGCGCCACCTCCCAGGCCTCCGTCGCGGCGGCGCGGCTGATCGGGCCCATGTCCGGGTCCTCCATCACCTGGCCGATGGTGAGGCCGGTCAGGGTGCAGGGCGCGCTGTAGGCGACGTTGCAGATCAGCTTCTCCCACTGCATCACCGCGATGTCGCGCGCGGGCTCGGCGGCAAAGCCGGCGTCGCGCCAGACCTGCACGGCTGCTTCGACGCGGTCATAGGGCAGGCCGGCGTAGGCGCCCATGCGGATGGTCTTCATGCCGTTGTGATGGACGTGCCCGGGGCCTTTGAACGAGGCGCCGAAGCCGCCGGCGATGCCGACCATGAGGCGATCGGCGCCCAACGCGGCGGCCACGCCCTCGGCGCTGCCCAGGCCGTTCTGGATGGTGACCACCAGGGTCTCGGGGCCGAGCAGCGGCCTGGCCGCTTCCGCCGCCGCGGCGGCGTCGGCGGCTTTCACGGCGACGACGATCATATCGACGGGCCCGGCCGGCGGCGCGGTGGATGCCGCGACCTTTACGGTGCGGTCGCCGCTGGCGCCCTCGACGTGAAGGCCCCCGGCGTTCATCGCCTCGACGTGCTCTTCCCAGCGGTCGATGGCCAGCACCTCGTTGCCGGCGTCGGCCAGCAGGGCGGCGTAGACCGAGCCCATGGCCCCGCAGCCCACAATCGCGATCCGCAAAGCGCTTCCTCCCTCTCGTGTTCTGCTTCCTGTCTTACACGAGAAGGGGAAGGCACGAGAAGGGGAAGGAGGGGCGACCCTTGGCGCCGGTGTCAGCTCTCGTAGCGGGTGTTGCCGCGGCGCTTGGTGTCGATGGGCAGTTCGGTGAAGAGCGGCTGGTGCGCGCGCTGGGAGCAGGCCTGGCGCGGGCAGAGATGGCAGTTGATGCCGATGGGGCTGAACAGGCCGTCGTCCGCGATGTTGAAGGGCGCGGCGTAGCCCAGGCGGTGGGCATGCTCCAACTCGCAGCCCAGCGAGAGGGCGAGGCGGCGGTCCTGGGAATCGCGGCTGAAGACCGGGCGGTCGGTGGTGCGGCTGATGGTGAAGAAGCGCTCGCCGTCGGGCAGCTCGACGAACTGCGGAACGATGACCCCCGGCGTACGGAAGGAGGTGTGGATATTCCACACCGGGCAGGCGCCGCCGTATTCGGCCAGGTTGAAGGAGGTGGCGTTGAAGCGCTTGGTGACGTTGCCGGCCTTGTCGACGCGCAGGAAGAAGAAGGGCACGCCCTTGGCGCCTTCGCGCTGCAGGGTGGTCAGGCGGTGACAGACCTGCTCGAAGGAGACGCCGAAGGCCGCGGCGATGCGGTCGACGTCGTAGTTGGTACGCTCGGCGGCCGCGTGGAAGGGTTCGTAGGGCATGAGGAAGGCGGCGGCGAAGTAGTTGGCCAGTTCCACATGGCAGCGCGCTAGGCCGCTTTCCGAGCGGATGCCGCTGCCGGCGGTGAGGCTCTCCAGCACCTCGGCCAGTTCCACCAGGCAGAGCACATGGGCGAGCTGAAAGACCCGGTTCTGGTGGTCCAGCGCCTCGGAGAGGTGCACTACCGAGTCCGCCTCGTCGTAGATGCGCAGCGCCTGGCTCATCTCCTCCACCGGGGCCGTGTGCACCTCGATGCCGTGCACGTTGTAGAGCCGCCCCTTCAGCATGGCGTAGACGTCGTCGGCGTCGCAGGGCTCGGCGGCGCGCAGCTTCTCGGCTGCCTGCTCCAGCTCGTCGAAGTAATTGGCGTGGTCGCGGAAGAAGTCGTGGATGATGGTCTCCGGCGAGGAGGACAGCAGGTTGTCCGGCATGCGCTCGCTGCCCAGGCGCATCATCTTCTCCAGGGCCGAACGGTGGCTGCTGTAGAGCTTCAGGAAGTGGCCGACCACGCGCGGGGCATGGTCGATGGCCGCGCGCAGCTCCTGCAGGTCGGGGGCGCTGCCGCCGAAGATCGGGTCCTGGACCGCGTTCCTCAGGTCGGTCAGCAGGGTGGAGGATTCGTCCTTGATCAGGTCGCGCCAGTCGACGCCGTAGGCGTCGGACAGGGCCAGCAGCATCTTTACAGAAAGGCTGCGCTGGTTGTTCTCCAGCAGGTTCACATAGGCCGCGCTGACGCCCAGCGCCTTGGCCATTTCCGCCTGGGTCTGCTTGTGCTCGCGCCGCAGCTGGCGAAGTCGCGGGCCGATCAGGGTCTTGCGCATGGGCCTGAGTCTGAAATTAACAAATTAACAGATTATATAAATTGTTGTGTCAACACACAACACATAAACCCGAGAATCCTCGCGCGCTGCCCCGGACGCGGTTAGGTTGTTCGTCATCAACCAAACTTGGCAGAGCCCCCAAAAGACAGTTCCCCGGGGGTCGATACAAAACAAAACGGAAAAGAACAGATGGCCCACAAGATCCTCATTCTCGGCGCTTCCTATGGCTCGCTCCTCGGCACCAAGCTGCTCATGGCCGGTCACGACGTGACCCTCGTCTGCCGCTCGCAGACGGCCGAACTGATCAACGCCGAGGGCACCGAAGTCCGCATCAAGCTGAAGGACGAGGACGCGCACCGCGCGATCCGCTCGGCCGACCTGCCGGGCACCCTCGACGCCAAGACGCCGGAGGAGGTCGACCCCAGCGAGTACGATCTGGTGGGCCTGGCGATGCAGGAGCCGCAGTACGGCGTGCACGCCATCTGGACCCTTCTGGTCCGCATCGCCGAGGCGGGCGTGCCCTGCCTCTCCATCATGAACATGCCGCCGCTGGCCTACCTGAAGCGCATCCCCGGCCTGGACAGCACCAAGCTGGAGCGCAGCTTCACCACGCCGCGCGTCTGGGACCGCTTCGATCCGGAGCTCATGACGCTGTGCAGCCCGGACCCGCAGGCCTTTCGCCCGCCCGAGGAGAAGCCCAACGTGCTGCACGTCGGCCTGCCGACCAACTTCAAGGCAGCGGCCTTTGACGATCCCAAGCACAACGCCCTGCTGAAGCAGCTGGAGGCGGACATCGCCGCCGTGCGCCTGGACGGTAAGGACGTGCCGGTGAAGCTGCGCGTCTTCGACTCGCTCTTCGTGCCCCTGGCCAAGTGGTCGATGCTGCTGACCGGCAACTACCGCTGCATCACCGCCGGCGAGCCGCGTCCGATCCGCGAGGCCGTGCACAGCGACCTGGAACTGTCGCGCAGCATCTACGCCCACGTCGATGCCATCGCCCGCAAGCTCGGCGCCGACCCGGCCGACCAAGTGCCCTTCGAGAAATACGCCAAGGCGGCCGAGAACCTGCTGAAGCCGTCCTCGGCCGCCCGCGCGGTGGCCGCCGGCGCGCCGGCCATCGAGCGCGTCGACATGCTGGTGCAGCTGATCGGCAAGTCCCTGGGCATGGAAAATCCCGCCATCGACGCGGTCGTCGCGACCGTCGATGCCAAGCTTTCGGAGAATCAGCGTCTCTCTGCCTGAGCCTGTCCCGGCTCGACACCGGGCAAACTGAAACGGCCGCGGCGACCCCTGGAGGTCTCCGCGGCCGAATTGTTTTCCGGCTTGAGGCCGGAAGTCCTCATCCATCCCTCGGGCAGGGGAGAGGCTTAGAGCGAGCCCTTCAGCGTCTGGCCCGGCTTGAAGCGGACCGACTTGGAGGCCTTGATCTTGATCGGCGCGCCGGTCTGCGGGTTGATGCCCTTGCGCGCCGCGCGCTTGGTGACCATGAAGGTGCCGAAGCCCGGGAGCTGGACCTTCTGGTTCTTCTTCAGCGAGGCGGAGATCGTGCCGAGCATCGCGGTCACGGTGTCGCGCGCCGCGGCGTTGGTGCAGCCGGTGCCGGCCTTGATGACCTCGACCAGCTTCTCGCGGTCGCTGGAGCCGGCCGGGGTGGCGGTGACTTTCACTGCTTTCTTGGCAGCGGGCTTCTTCGCCGCGGACTTCTTCGCGGCTTTTTTCGCGGGCTTTTTGGCCATCTCAAGGGTTCCTTTTGCGGGGTGCCGATGTGTCCGCCTGATACGCCAGGCCCGGCGAAAAGGTCAACGTCTGCCGATTCCCTGGAATAAAGGGCTTGCGGTTTCAGGCCCCTTGCAGCAGCCCGACCACCGCGGCGCGGAAACCCCTAGTTTATAGGGCTTCCGCTGTCGGATGCTTGTTTATCATATTGATTTATAGAGATGATTCTGTCTCAGGAGGCGTGCTCGCGCGGAGCCGGGCTGCTTTGCTTTGGTTGCCTGCTGCGCTTGGCATGCCGCGTCATTTTCCCTACTGCGAGACGGCCACAGTTACGCCGGAATCCACTCTGGAGGCGGAGTTTCGGGACGAATCGGTCACCGCGACTCGAGTCGCGGGAGCCCTTCTGGTGCGCCGAAGAGGAGCAGGAGGGCGAAACTTCAGGATGCTTTCCCCCTTACCAGCCAGTTGACCGTACGGCTCCAGACACCCGTTCCCTTCGTCGTCGTTTGCTGCGGGACCTCAAGCATTAAGAAGTTGCGAAGGCTGTAGAAGCCTTTGCCCTTCTGCCACTCGAGCCTCGCGTAAGCCTCGGCTCCAGCGGCCCAGGTGTCATTGTCCAACAGGGCCTCGATGACCGTCTCACCGTTTCCGACGTCGCAGAAGAAGGTGCGGATCCAGTGCAGGCCCGGGGCCAGGGCTTCTTTCTCCGCAGCGTGCTGGACGACCTCGAAGGCGTTGTTGGGGTACTCGACGTCCGGGTCGCTGGAAACGCGATGCACGAAGGCTCCTATGTAGGCTTTCCATGTTGCCGAGCCGCTTTGCCACTCCTCGACGTCCACCTGCTCCCCATCCAGCCTGTCCCAGAGCACCGCCAGAAGCACATGAAGGGAGCTCATGGAGAAATTGCGCAGGGCATCGTGCAATCCCTCGCTGCCTTCGCCGACGCCGGCAAAGCACTCTTCGATGACGCGCCCGTCCTGCAAGGCGACCTGGATGTCCAAGCGGCCGGTGTCATTGGGGTGGGGATACCAAGCCGCGCGCAGTGCTGGATAACCGTCGCCGCTCCGCAGCCACCCGTCCCGGAGGGTGAGCTCGACACCGTGCGCCTTCAAAAGGTTCTGCAGACCTGTGTCGAGGTCTTCGGGCGTCATTGCAATCCTCATCATCCTGCAGCAGCGGTGCGGTCGAAGGCTTCCTGCACCACTACCACAGGACGATTATAGGGGATTACGTTTCAATCTCGCTAGGGAGGTGTTGGCTTCTTCGCGGCGGAGCCTCAGTCAGTAAAGCTCCAGGTACTCGTCGCGCTCCCAGTCGGTGACGTGGCTGCGGAAGCGGTCGAGCTCGGCCTGCTTCACGGTGGTGAAGAGCTTCACGAAGTCCTCGCCCAGCATCTCCTGCATGGCCTTGTCCTTCTTCAGGGCGGCCAGGGATTCCTCCAGGCTGCCGGCCAGCTTCTTGTGCCGGGGGTCTTCCTCGGAGGGGCCTTCGGAGGGCTTCGGCAGTTCGTCCTTGTCCTGGATGCCCAGCAGGCCGGCGGCGATCACCGCGGCGATGGAGAGGTAGGGGTTGGAGAGGCCGGAGGCGGCCCGCATCTCGATGTGGCAGTTCTCCTCCCCGGCGTCCTTGATGCGCACCATGGCCGTGCGGTCCTCGATGCCCCAGGAGATGTTGGAGGGCGCGAAGGTGTGCGGCTTGAGGCGGTGATAACAGTTGGGCGTCGGGTTGATCAGCGGCTGCATGGCCTTGGCGTGGGCCAGCAGGCCGGCGGCGAACTTGCGGATCAGCGGGTTCATGCCGTCCTTGGCGCCCTTGGTGTAGAAGGCGTTCTTGCCGGTCTTCTTGTCCAGCAGGCTGATGTGCAGGTGGCAGCCGCAGCCGGCCATGTCGGTCGCTGGCTTGGACATGAAGGTCGCTAGGTAGCCGCTGCGGTGGGCCAGCTCCTTGATCGCGTTCTTGAAGGTGAAGGCCTTGTCGGCGCCTTCCAGGCCGACGCCGGGGCCGAAGTTGATCTCGAACTGCGAGGGCGAGTATTCGCAGTTGTGGGTGATCACGTCGATGCCGGCTTCGTGGAGCACGTCCAGCAGGACGTCCAGGAAGGGGACGTACTGGTTACGCACGGCGTTGAAGATGTGGACGCCGCCGAAGAGTGGCTCCTTGGTGTCCGGTTCCAGGAGATAGAACTCGAACTCGTGGCCCATCATCACCTTGTAGCCCGCCTTGTCGGCCAGCTTCAGCATGTTGGCCAGCACGGTGCGCGGGGTGCCGCCGACCGGCACGCCGGGCTCCCAGTAGGCGTCACAGATCACCTTGGCGGTGTCCTCCAGCCAGGGCACGATGCGCAGGGTCGAAGCGTCGGGGATCAGCATCTGGTCGCGATAGCTGACCTCCTCGTGGACGCCGCTGCCGCCGATGACGTTGGAGGCGGTGTCGAGGCCGATAGTGCCGCCGTAGAAGTTCAGGCCCTTGCGCGCGTAGCTCTCGGCCTTGCCCACGGGAATCACCTTGGTGCGGCTGGTCCCGTGCAGATCCGGCAGTTCGAAGCGGACGTAGCGCGCGCCCATCTTCTTCAGCGCCGCCATCATCTCCTTCACCTCATCCCCCGCCATTTTTGCCTCCTTGATGAATCACATGCCGTTTGTTGGTTGGTACCTGCCAACATTATGTTGCAGTTGCCAAGTGGTGCAAGCTACCTTCGCCGGAAAGAGGGTATCGGGCCTCTCGGCAAAAGCCCACCCGGACCCTGGCACCTGGAGGGGGACTTCGATGAGCGCAGGGCGCATGGCGGGCAAACACGCGGTGATCACCGGCGGAGGCGCCGGCATCGGCCGGGAGGCGGCGCTGCTTTTCGCCCGCGAAGGCGCGGCGGTGGCGGTGGCCGACGTTGATGCCGGGACCGCCGAGTCCACGGCCGGCGAGATCGTCGCGGCCGGCGGCACGGCGACCGCCATCACGGTGGACGTGGCCGACCCCGACTCGGTGGCCGCGATGATCGCCGCGGCCGAGGAGCGCCTGGGCGCGGTTGACACCCTGTTCAACAACGCCGGGGTGATGCTGAACGGCGACAACGGGCCGGAGGACACCGCGCAGTCGGTCTGGGACCGCACCATCGCCATCAATCTGACCGGCGTCTTCCACTGCTGCCGCTTCGGCCTGCCGGCATTGCAGCGGGCCGGCGGCGGGGCCATCCTCAACATGTCCTCCCTGGTGGCGGTCATGGGCGCGGCGGTACCGCAGCTGGCCTACACCGCCTCCAAGGGCGGCGTCCTCGCCATGACCCGGGAGATCGCCGTGCAGTACGGCCGCCGCAACATCCGCGCCAACGCCCTGCTGCCGGGGCCGATCGGCACACCGCTGACCGCCCAGCTCTTCGACACCGAGGAGAAGCTGGAGCGCCGCCGTGTCCACATGCCCATGGGGCGTTTCGGCAAAGCGGTCGAGGTGGCGGAGGTCGCGCTCTTCCTCTGCTCGGACGCCGCCAGCTACGTGACGGGCGCCGGCTACCTGGTCGACGGCGGCATTCATGCCGCTTACGTCACGCCCCTGGACGAGGCGGCGGGAGGCGGCCCCCTATGACCGTCCTTCTCGGCGTCGACCTTGGTGCGGGCAGCCTCAAGGCGACCCTGATCGACGACGCGGGCGCGACCCTGGCCGAGGCCGCGGCGCCCATCACCACCGCGAACCCCAAGCCCGGCTGGTCCGAGCAGGATCCGGCGGAATGGTGGCAGGCGCTCTGCACGGTGGTGCCCCAGGTGCTGGAGAAGGCGGGCCTGCCGGCCGCCGACATTGCCGCCGTCGGCATCTCGGCGGGCGCCCACATCGCGGTGCTGGAGGACGCCGAGGGGGAGGTGATCCGCCCGGCCATCATGTGGAACGACCAGCGCAGCACCGCCGAGGCGGCCGAGTTGCACGCGCGCGCCGGCGAGATGATCATCGCCACGGGCCTGAACCGCGCCAACCCGACCTGGAGCCTCTGCCAGCTCGCCTGGCTGCAGAAGCACGAGCCGGAGGCGGTGGCCCGCACCCGGCGCCTCTACATCGCCAAGGACTGGCTGCGCGGCCGCCTGACCGGCGACTGGGCGACCGACTATTCCGACGTCCTGGGCGCGCTGATGTCGGACGTCGAGACCCGCGGCTGGTCGCCGGACATCTGCGGGCTGATCGGCTGGGACATGGCGACCCTGCCGCCGGTCGACGCGCCGGAGGCCATCGCCGGAGAGGTTAGCGAGGCGGCGGCCCGGGCGACGGGCCTGGCCCCCGGCACGCCGGTGGTGATCGGCTCCAACGACACCACGGTGGAGCTCTACGGCGCCGGCGCCATCGAGGCGGGGAAGGGGGCCATCAAGCTGGCCACGGCCGGCGTGGTCTTCCTGGCCTGCGACCGGCCGGAGGTGCACCCGCCGGTCTCCTGCTATCCGCACATCCTGCCGGGGCTCTGGTACATGGCCTCCGGCATCAACGCCTGCGCCACGGCCCACCGCTGGGTGCGCGACACCTTCTTCGCCGATCTGCCCCAGGACACGGCCTTCGCCGAGATGGACCGCCTGGCCGGCGGCATCGCGCCGGGCTCGGACGGCCTGATCTTCCATCCCTACCTGATGGGCGAGCGGGCGCCGCACTGGGACCCCAAGCTGCGCGGCGACTTCATAGGGCTCACCCTGGGCCATACGCGCGCCCACTTTGCGCGGGCCTGCTACGAGGGCATCGCCTTCGCGCTCAACGACGTGCTGCTGGCGGCCAAGGAGCTGTCGGGGGCGACCTTCGGCGACATGCGCCTGCTGGGCGGCGGCGCGCGCAGCGCCACCTGGCGCCAGATCATCGCCGACGTCACCGGGCTGACCATCAAGGTGCCGGCCAACGGCGACGCCTCCTTCGGGGCGGCGCTGGTCGCCGGGGTCGGCGGCGGCGTCTTCGCCACGCCGGAGGAGGCGGTGCGCCGCTGCGCCAAGATTATCGAGGAGAACCGCCCGGACGCCGGCCGCCACGCGGCCTACGGCCGGCTTTTCGGGCTCTACGACGAGGCGCGGCGCGGCCTGACGGGCATCAACCACCGCCTCCACGACGGGAACTGATGGCCCGGCGGGACTGCGCCGGAGAGTTGCAGGCCGGGGCCGCCGCTGCCTCCTAACGAGCCTCGACCGGCGGCATCCGGGCGATTATTGTGCGGGGTCATTTTTCATTCCAGTGAGGGGGCGCCCGCCCCCTCGATCTTTGCGAACCGGAGTTCCATTCCGATGTCAGGTCTTATCACTCTTCAGATGTTGAAGGAAAACGTCGCCAACGGCGCCATCGATACCGTGCTGGTCTGCATGGTCGACATGCAGGGGCGCCTGGTGGGCAAGCGCTTCCAGGCCGAGTTCTTCGTCGATACCGCCGAGGACGAGACCCACGCCTGCAATTACCTGCTGGCCAACGACATCGACATGGAGCCGGTCCCGGGCTACGAGGCCGCCAACTGGGCCCAGGGCTACGGCGACTTCGTCCTCAAGCCCGACCTTTCGACCCTCAGGGTGCTGCCCTGGCTGGAGGGCACGGCCCTGGTGCTCTGCGACGTGCTGGACCATCACCACCACGCGCCCATCCCGCACTCGCCGCGGGCTATCCTGCAGGCCCAGGTCGAGCGCCTGGCGAAGAAGGGCTACAAGCCCTTCCTGGCCTCGGAGCTGGAGTTCTACCTCTTCGACGAGACCTACGAGAGCGCCCACCAGAAGCACTTTCAGGACCTCAAGACCGAGGGCTACTACATCGAGGACTATCACATCTTCCAGACCACCAAGGAGGAGGAGGTGATGCGGGCCATCCGCAAGGGCCTGCAGGGCGCCGGCATCCCGGTGGAGAACTCCAAGGGCGAGTGGGGGCCCGGCCAGGAAGAGATCAACGTGCGCTACGACGCGGCCCTGCCCATGGCCGACAACCACGTGATCCTGAAGAACGCCTGCAAGGAGATCGCCCACCAGAAGGGCAAGGCGCTGACCTTCATGGCCAAGTGGAACTACGAGCTGGCCGGCAACTCCTGCCATATCCACGCCTCGCTGTGGGACAAGGCCGGCAAGAAGCCGCTGTTCTTCGATCCCAAGGCCGACTACACGATGTCCAAGACCATGCGCCAGTTCGTCGCCGGGCAGCTGAAGTACGCCGACGACATCACCTATTTCCTGGCGCCCTACATCAACTCCTACAAGCGTTTCCAGGCCGGCACCTTCGCGCCGACCAAGGCGATCTGGAGCCTGGACAACCGCACCGCGGGTTTCCGTCTCTGCGGCGAGGGCTCCAAGGCGATCCGCATCGAATGCCGGGTCGGCGGCGGCGACCTCAATCCCTATCTCGCCTTCTCTGCGCTCCTGGCGGCGGGCCTGGCGGGCATCGAGGAGAAGCTGGACCTGCCGGAGCCCTATTCCGGCGACGCCTATTCCGGCGGCAAGAAGCTGCGCGATATCCCCAAGACCCTGCGCGAGGCGATCACGGCGCTGGAGAAGTCCAAGATGCTGCGCGCGGCCTTCGGCGACAACGTCATCGACCACTACGTCCACACCGCCAAGTGGGAGCAGCTGGAATACGACCGCCGGGTCACCGACTGGGAGCTGAAGCGCGGTTTCGAGCGCTCCTGAGCCGTTTTCGCGAAGAGGCTGCGGCGAGGTTATAACCTCATCTACTGAGTTGCGCCCTTCATCGCCGCCTGCCATGCTTGCCCCCGACAGGGAGGTAAGACAGTTGCGCATCACCATTCAGGATGTCGCCCGGGAGGCCGGCGTCAGCGTCGCCACCGTGGACCGCGTGCTTAACCGCCGCCCGGGCGTGCGCCCGGCGACGGTGCAGCGCGTCGAGGCGGCGGCCGACAAGCTGGCCTATCAGCCCGACCGCCTGGCCGCGCGCCTGGCGCGGGCGCGCGACTACCGTTTCTGCTTCATCCTGCCCAAGGGCACCAACACCTTCATGCAGAACCTGCAGGCGGAGGTCGAGGCCGCCGCCCAGCGCCTGTCGGTGGAGCGCGTGCGCATCTCCGTCCACCAGGTCGACGTCTTCGACGCCCAGGCCCTGGCCGACGAACTGGAGTCCCTCGGCGACTCCTACGACGGGGTGGCGGTGGTGGCCCTGGACCACCCCCTGGTGCGCGAGGCCCTCAACGGCCTGGTGGAGGCGGGGGTCAAGGTGGTGACCCTGGTCTCCGACGCGCCGGGCTCAAAGCGCGCCCACTACGTCGGCATCGACAACACCGCCGCCGGGCGCACGGCCGCCATGCTGCTGGGGCGCTTCGTCGGACCGCGCTCCCCCGAAAAGGGGCCGGGCAAGGTCGGCCTGATCGCCGGTTCGCTCGCCCTGCGCGACCACGTCGAGCGGCAGTTCGGTTTCGAACAGATCATGGCCCGCGAGTTCCCGCACCTGGAGGTGCTGCCGGTGCGCGAGGGACGCGACGACTATGAGAAGGTCGAGGCGGTTACCCGGGCGCTGCTGGCGGAGACCCCGGACATGGTCGGCATCTACAATGTCGGCGCCGGCAACCGCGGCATCGTCAGGGCGCTGGAGGCCGCGGGCCGGCAGCGGGACATCGTCTTCATCGCCCACGACCTCACGCCCTTTACCCGCAAGCAACTGGTGCGCGGCACCATCGACGCCGTCATCAACCAGGACCCGGGCCACGAGGCGCGCAGCGCCGCGCGGGTGCTGCTCTCGGCCTGCGAGGGCTTCGACTTCGTCGCCGACCAGGAACGGATCCGCATCGATGTCTTTTTGCGTGATAACATTCCTTGAGGTCGGAAAATCGGACTGAATCCCGGTCCGGAGAGCCCCTGAATTGGCCCTGCAGCGCCCGCCAAGGCGCGCGAAGCCCAGCCTGATCCGTCTCTTGTTTGCATTGCAACAAGGTCAGAGTTCTCTGTGATGACAGGATGTTATCACTCGTTATCTAAGAAGCAGGATCGCTTCTGTGGATAACTTCTTGGCGTTTTCATAACGGGATTCTTGTTGTCGCCCCCTGGTGTCTGGGCTAATGTATACCACGAACCAGACGCCCTCGGGCGCACGCCGGTGCAAACCCTTTCTCGAAGCTCTTTAACGCTGAAGGTCGCCATGCTGCCGAGCAAGCTCGAATTCAAGCCGATCGAAAACACCTTCAGCCTGAAGGGGCATATTTACGAGACGCTGCGCGACGGCATCACGTCGATGAACATCTATGCCGACGACGCCGAGCTGAAGCTCGACGAGCGGCAGCTCTCCGAACAGCTCGGCATCAGCCGCACGCCGATCCGCGAGGCCTTGGCGCGTCTGGAGCAGGAAGGCCTGGTCACCGTGATCCCGCGCCGCGGGGTCTTCATCGTGCGCAAGACGCGCAAGGAAATCCTGGAGATGATCACCGTCTGGGCGGCCCTGGAGAGCATGGCCTGCCGCCTGATCACGGAGAAGGCCAGCGACGAGCAGATCGCCTCGCTGCGCGAGATCTTCACCTCCTTCGAGAACGGCCAGATGCAGGCCCACATCGACGAGTATTCCGACCGCAACATCGAATTCCATCAGGCCATCCTGGAGATGAGCGGCTGCGCGCTGCTGAAGGAGACGGCGGATCGCCTGTTCCTGCACATGAAGGGCATTCGCGCGCGCACCATCAACGAGCAGGACCGCGCCAACCGCTCGATCATCGATCACATGCACATCATCGAAGCTTTGGAGGCGCGCGATGCGGAGCTGGCCGAACGGCTGTCTCGCGAGCACACCTTGAATCTGGCGGCGCATATCGAAAAGCACGTCGACTATCTGGACTGAATGAATACCTGGCGGAAGCCGCAGCCAATAGCGGTGCGCCTCGGAGGCAACATGGAACTATGGAGACACGCATGAGCGATCCGGCTCTCGACACGCTCGCTTCTGGCGAAGCCGCCGAACCGCAGGAACTCACAGACGGCTTTCACCTCGTTATCGACGCGCTGAAGCTCAACGACATTGAGACGATCTATAACGTGCCCGGTATCCCGATTACGGATCTGGGCCGCTACATGCAGGCCGAGGGCCTGCGCGTTCTGTCCTTCCGGCACGAACAGCACGCGGGCTATGCCGCCGCCATCGCCGGCTTCCTGACCCAAAAGCCCGGCATCTGTCTGACTGTGTCGGCGCCCGGTTTTCTCAACGGCCTGACGTCGCTGGCCCATGCCACGACCAACTGCTACCCGATGATCCTCATCAGCGGCTCCTCCGAGCGCGAGATCGTCGACCTGCAGCAGGGCGACTATGAGGAGATGGACCAGCTGGCCATCGCCAAGCCGCTGTGCAAGGCGGCCTATCGCATTCTCCACGCCGAGGACATCGGCATCGGCATTGCGCGCGCCATCCGCGCAGCCGTCTCCGGGCGCCCCGGCGGCGTCTACCTCGACCTGCCGGCCAAGCTGCTGGGCCAGGTGATGGACGCCGAGGCCGGGCGCAAGTCCCTGGTCAAGGTGATCGACGCCGCGCCGGCCCAGATCCCGGCGCCGGAAGCCGTCAAGCGGGCGCTGGAGGTGCTGAAGGGCGCCAAGAAGCCGCTGATCATCCTGGGCAAGGGCGCTGCCTACGCCCAGGTCGACGACGACATCCGCGCGCTGGTCGAGAAAAGCGGCATCCCCTACCTGCCGATGAGCATGGCCAAGGGCCTGCTGCCCGACGACCACCCGCAGTCCGCGGGCCCGGCGCGCTCTCTGGTGCTGAAGGAATCCGACGTCGTCATGCTGATCGGCGCACGCCTGAACTGGCTGCTGTCGCACGGCAAGGGCAAGCAGTGGGGCACGGAGCCGAAGAAGTTCGTGCAGATCGACATCGACCCCAGGGAGATGGACAGCAACGTCGAGATCGCGGCCCCGCTGGTCGGCGACATCGGCTCCTGCGTCTCCGCCCTGGTGAAGGGCATGGGTGACAACTGGACCGCCCCGCCGGCCGAGTGGACCAGCGCGGTCAAGGAGAAGAAGGACGGCAATATCGCCAAGATGGCGCCGCGCCTGCGCAACAACAACGTACCGATGGACTTCCACGGCGCGCTGGGCGCCCTGAAGGACGTCATCGCGGAGAACCAGGACGTCATCCTGGTCAACGAGGGCGCCAACACCCTGGACTTCGCGCGTTCCATCATCGACATGTACAAGCCGCGCAAGCGCCTGGACGTCGGCACCTGGGGCGTCATGGGCATCGGCATGGGCCAGGCCGTGGCCGCGGCGGTGGAGACCGGCTGCCCGGTGCTGGCCGTCGAGGGCGACAGCGCCTTCGGCTTCTCGGGCATGGAGATCGAGACGATCTGCCGCTACAACCTGCCGGTCTGTGTCGTCGTCTTCAACAACGGCGGCATCTACCGCGGCACCGACGTCAATCCCTCCGGGAGCTCCGACGTCGCGACCACGGTCTTCGTCAAGGACTCCCGCTACGACAAGATGATGGAGGCCTTCGGCGGCGTCGGTTACTACGCCACCTCGCCGGACGAGCTGAGCCGTGCCGTCAAGGAGGCCCTGGCCTCCGGGAAGCCGTCCCTGGTCAACGCGGTGATCGACGAGAAGGCCGGCACCGAGAGTGGGCGCATCGGCAATCTCAACCCGCAGAGCGTGGTTTCCAAAAAATAATCAGGCTCGGCAGAGCCAGCTATTCAAGATACAGGAGCACAAGATGAAAGCTCTAGAAGGCGTCCGTATTCTCGATTTCACCCACGTCCAGTCCGGCCCGACCTGTACGCAGCTTCTGGCCTGGTTCGGTGCCGACGTGATCAAGGTCGAGCGCCCGGGCGTTGGTGATGCCACACGCGGCCAGCTGCGCGACATCCCCGATGTCGACAGCCTCTATTTCACCATGCTGAACCACAACAAGCGTTCCATCACGCTCAACACCAAGAGCGACAAGGGCAAGGAAGTACTGACCAAGCTGGTGCAGTCCTGCGACGTGCTGGTCGAGAACTTCGCCCCCGGCGCGCTGGATCGCATGGGCTTCGGCTGGGACGACGTGCAGAAGATCAACCCGCGCATGATCTACGCATCGGTCAAGGGCTTCGGCCCCGGCCCCTATGAGGACTGCAAGGTGTACGAGAACGTCGCCCAGTGCACCGGCGGCTCGGCCTCGACTACCGGCTTTCTGGATGGCCCGCCGACCGTGACCGGCGCCCAGATCGGCGACTCCGGCACCGGCCTGCACCTGGCCCTCGGCATCGTGACGGCGCTGTTCCACCGCGAGAAATCCGGCAAGGGCCAGCGCGTCCTGGCGGCCATGCAGGACGGCGTGCTGAACCTCTGCCGGGTTAAGCTGCGCGACCAGCAGCGTCTCGAGCACGGCCCCCTGAAGGAGTACAGCCAGTTCGGTCAGGGCATCGAATTCGGCGATGCGGTGCCGCGCGCCGGCAACGACTCGGGCGGCGGCCAGCCGGGCTGGATCCTGAAGTGCAAGGGCTGGGAGACCGACCCCAACGCCTACGTCTACTTCATCACCCAGGCCGCGGTCTGGGGCAACATCTGCGACCTGATCGGGAAGCCGGAGTGGAAGGAGCAGGAGGGCTACGCCAAGCCGGAGGCCCGCCTCGACAAGATTCCACAGATCTTCGACACCATCGAGGAGTGGACCAAGACCAAGACCAAGTTCGAGGTCATGGAAGCCTGCAATCCGCTCAACATTCCCTGCGGTCCGATCCTCTCCATGAAGGAGCTGGCTGAGGAGCCGAGCCTGCGCGAGACCGGCACCATCGTCGAGGTGGATCACCCGGAACGCGGCAAGTACCTGACCGTGGGCTGCCCGGTGAAGCTGTCCGCCTCGCCGGCCGATGTGCAGCGCTCGCCGCTGCTGGGTGAGCACACCAACGAGATCCTCAAGGACGTTCTCGGCCTCTCCGAAGAGGAGGTGCAGGATACCTGGGCGAGCGGTGCGCTCGGCGATATGCCGGAGCAGGCTGCCGCCGAGTGAATGTTAGGCGTCGCGGCGAGATCAGACGCCGCGACGCGAATCAACGCTCATCAGCAATCAAGACCATTGGTCTAAAGACATACGGGGAATACGGGGATGCGGATAGTCGTCCACGGCCAGCAGGCCTTCGGTAAAGCGGTGCTCGAGAAGCTTCTCGAGCGGGGTGAGAACGTCGTCGGTGTGTTCTGCGCGCCCGACAAGGAGGGGCGGCCGACCGACCCCTTGAAGGAGTTCGCCCTGGAAAAGGGCCTGCCGCTGCACCAGCCGTCGTCATGGAAAACGCCGGAGGCCAAGGAACTGATGGCCTCCTTCGAGCCGGACCTCTGCGTTATGGCCTACGTGACCCTGTTCGTGCCCCAGGACGTCGTCGACCTGCCGACCAAGGGGACCATCCAGTATCACCCCTCGCTGCTGCCGCTGCACCGCGGGCCCAGCTCGATCAACTGGCCGATCATCATGGGATCGAAGCAGACCGGCCTGACCATCTTCGAGCCCGACGAGGGCCTGGACGAGGGTCCGATCATCATGCAGAAGACGGTCGACATCGGCCCCGACGATACCCTCGGCACGCTGTACTTCAACCACCTCTTCCCCATGGGCGTGGACGCCATGTGCGAGTGCGTCGACCTAGTGCGCGAGGGCAAGGTCACGAAGACGCCGCAGGACCACAGCAAGGCGACCTACGAGAGCTGGTGCCGCAAGGCCGACGCCGAGATCGATTGGTCGAAGCCGGTCGACGAGGTCTACAACCTGATTCGCGGCACCAACCCGCAGCCCGGCGCCTGGACCACCTGCAACGGCAACGAGTTGAAGATCTTCGACTGCCGCAAGGTGGAGGGCACCGGCGAGCCGGGCAGCGTGCTGGCCGTCGACGGCGACAGCTTCACCGTCGCGGCGAACGGCGGCGCCATCCGGGTCGAGCGGGTGCGTCCGCACGACGACAAGAAAATTTCCGCCGGCGACTTCGCGGCGAAGGCCGGCCTTGCCGAAGGGGCAAAACTCGGCAGCTAAGCAGGGAGCGCCCCGGTTCGCCGGGGCAGACAGCAATCATCAGAAAACAGGCAGAATAGCGCTATGTCAAAGTCCGACATCGAAATCGCCCGCGAAGCCGATATGAAGCCGATCACCGAGATCGGCGCGAAGCTGAACATGCCGGCGGAGGCCCTGATGCAATACGGGCCGACCAAGGCGAAGGTCAGTTTCGACTACCTGGAGTCCATCAAGAAGAACAAGGACGGCAAGCTGATCCTGGTGACGGCGATCTCCCCGACGCCGGCCGGCGAGGGCAAGACCACCACGACCGTGGGGCTGGGCGACGGCCTGAACCGCATCGGCAAGAAGGCGATGATCTGCCTGCGCGAGCCTTCCTTGGGCCCCTGCTTCGGCATGAAGGGCGGCGCCGCCGGCGGCGGCTATGCCCAGGTGGTGCCAATGGAGGACATCAACCTTCACTTCACCGGCGACTTCCATGCCATTACCTCGGCCCACAACCTGCTCTCGGCTCTGATCGACAACCATATCTACTGGGGCAACGAGCTGGGCATCGACGCGCGCCGCGTTTCCTGGCGCCGGGTGCTGGACATGAACGACCGCGCGCTGCGCGACACCATCACCTCGTTGGGCGGCGTGGCCAACGGCTTCCCGCGGCAGACCGGCTTCGACATCACCGTGGCCTCGGAGATCATGGCGATCTTCTGCCTGGCCGACGGCCTGGCCGACCTGCAGCGGCGCCTGGGCGACATCGTCATCGCCTACACCCGCGACCGCGAGCCGATCTACGCCCGCGACGTGAAGGCCGACGGCCCGATGACGGTGCTGCTGAAGGACGCCTTGATGCCGAACTTCGTGCAGACGCTGGAGAACAATCCCGCCTTCATCCACGGCGGTCCCTTCGCGAACATCGCCCACGGCTGCAACTCGGTCTCCGCCACCAAGACGGCCCTGAAGCTGGCCGACTACGTGGTCACCGAGGCCGGCTTCGGCGCCGACCTGGGCGCGGAAAAGTTCTTCGACATCAAGTGCCGCAAGGCCGGGCTCAATCCGGAGGCTGTCGTTATCGTGGCCACGGTGCGCGCCCTGAAGATGCACGGCGGCGTCGCCAAGGACGCGCTCGGCGATGAGAACGTCGACGCCCTGAAGAAGGGCTGCGCCAACCTGGGCCGCCACATTTCAAACGTGAAGAAGTTCGGCGTGCCGGCGGTGGTCGCCATCAACCGCTTCATCAAGGACAGCGAGGCCGAGCTGGCGGCGATCCAGGAGTTCGCCAAGAGCCAGGGCGTCGAGGCGGTGATCTGCGAGCACTGGGGCAAGGGCTCCGAAGGCACCGAGGAACTGGCCAACAAGGTGGTCGGTCTGATCGACTCCGGTGAGGCCAAGTTCAAGCCGCTCTACGACGACAAGCTGCCGCTCTTCGAGAAGATCGACACGATCTGCAAGGAGATCTACGGCGCCTCCGGGGCGATCGCGGACAAGAAGGTGCGCGATCAGCTCAAGCAGTGGGAAGAGGCGGGCTACGGCGAGTTGCCGGTCTGCATGGCCAAGACCCAGTACAGCTTCTCGACCGATCCGAACCTGCGCGGCGCGCCCAGCGACCATGCCGTGCCGGTGCGCGAGGTGCGCCTCTCGGCGGGCGCCGGCTTCATCGTCGCCATCTGCGGCGAGATCATGACCATGCCCGGGCTGCCGCGGGTGCCTTCGGCCAACAGTATCCGGCTCGACGATGCCGGCATGATCGAGGGCCTCTTCTAGCGGCTCGTTTTACGCCCTCGGCGGCCGGCAAAGGGGTAGGGACAAACCCCGGCCGCCGAAGGGTGCGGTTAGTACCTGCAAGAATAAGCCGAAGCGGGCTTACAGGGAGGAAGCGGGATGACATTGCGTTCGATACTGGTGCCGGTACGCGGCGACGGCAAGGGTGAGGGTGTGCTGGATCATGCCTTGAGCCTGGCCAAGCGCCACAATGCACACCTGGAAGTGCTTCACTGCCGGCCGAAGCCGGAGGACATGATCCCCTACGGCGTGCCTCTTCCCTCCAGCCTGCGCAAGAGCATCGTGGGCTCCGCCAGCAGCCTTGCTGACGAGGAAGAGGGCAAGGTCCGCAAGCTCTTCGACGACTACTGCGCCAGCCACGGCGTTCCAGAGGTCGACAACTTCCCCTGGCCCCAGGACGCGGTTTCGGCCACTTGGCGGGAGGCCACCGGCAAGCAGGCGAACGTGATCGGCCTGCGCGGGCGCCTGGTCGACCTCATTGCGGTGCCGCAGCCCGACTACGAGCAGAACCTCGGCCTCAACACCTTGCAGGCCGCGCTGCTGGAATCCGGTAAGCTGGTGCTCATGTGCCCGGCAAAGCCGGTCTCCGAGGTCGGCGCCAAGGTCGCCATCGCCTGGAACGGCAGCGGCGAAGCCTCGCGCGCCTTGACCGCCGGGTTGCCGATCCTGAAGGAGGCCGATGCGGTGGTGCTGCTGGCGTCTTCGGAGAAGGCCCAGCCGATCTCCGCGGAGGAAGCCAAGATCTATCTGGAATCCCACGGCGTGTCCTGCAGTGTGCAGGATTTCAAGCGCGGCTCCTCCTCGGTGGGGGAGGTCCTGCTTGCCGGCGCCAAGAAGGCCGGCGCCGACTGCCTGCTCATGGGGGCCTACGGCCAGAGCCGGCAGCGCGAACTCATCCTGGGCGGAGTGACGCAGTATGTTGTCGATCACGCTGACCTGCCGATCCTGCTTATGCACTAGGGATCGGGTTGTTCCCGGTTGCGCCCGGCGGTCGCCTTCGGCGGCCGTCGCGGAGGGCAGGTAATGCGGCGCCCGGGTCCACACGTCGATGTGTATCGTCCGGCAGATGGCGTGCCGGCGCCGATGGCTTCTTCTCTATCAACCTCTGGTTTATTTTCCAGACCAAAGCCACCTCTCGCCGGTTTGTCCGAGGGGAGTTATGCTTGGTCGTGGCGCGCTGCCGGCAGCTCGGATAACGCGCATGCGAACAGGGGTAGCCGTCCAGCGGCAACGCTGCCGGCAAGAAGAGCCGAAGTAGGATGCTTAAGTCCCTGTTCAGCTTTAAGAAAAGTAACGGACGAGAATCAGGAAGATTTACGTATCGTGAAATATTGCGCTGCAATAAATCTCTCTAATTTCTCTTTCGGCAATAAGAAGAGTGGACCTGAGGCGCGTCTCACGGTATTTTGTATACCACACACCATGGATGCCCATGACGTGCCTATGGAACGCTAAGAAGAACGAAAAGGATAAGGTTCGAGGTTCAGTTTGTACTGGGTTTTCAACCTTATGGGGAATACCCTGAAAACCTATTCAAAAAAAACCACGGGAGGTAAATCAGCATGACAGTTACCAGAAGAGCTCTGACCGGGTGCGCGCTTGCGCTGGGCCTGAGTGTTGCGGTGTCGGGCGTTGTGACGCCGGCCCAGGCTTGGGAACCGAAAAAGCCTGTCGAGATGATCATCATGGCGGGTACTGGCGGCGGTGCTGACCAGCTTGCGCGTCTGATCCAGGGCATCATCGACCAGAATGACCTGTCTCCGCGACCGTTCATCCCGATCAACAAGCCTGGCGGTTCGGGCGCCGAGGCCCTGCGCTACCTGCAGGACAAGGCTGGTGACGATCACACCGTTCTCGTCACGCTGAACAGCTACTACACCACCCCGATCATCAACAAAGGCCTGGGTGTGGACGTGACGAAGTTCACGCCGATCGGCCTGATGGCGCTGGATACCTTCCAGCTGTGGGTGACTTCCGACTCCGGCATCAACTCGCTGGACGACTGGGTGAAGGCTGTGAAGGCGGCTGACACCTGGAATGTGGGCGGCACCGGCAAGGGCCAGGAGGACTCGATCCTCTTCGCCATGCTGCAGGCCGAGTACGGTATCAACAACATCACCTACATTCCGTTCCCGGGTGGCGGCACTGTCGCCAAGAACCTGATCGGCAAGCACATCGCCTCGACGGTCAACAACCCGTCTGAGCAGATGTCCTTCTACAAGGCGGGGCAGAGCAGGCCGCTGGTGCAGTTCACCGACGAGCGTCTTGCGGCCTTCCCGGACGTGCCGACGGCCAAGGAGTTGGGTCACGACATCGTCTACTTCATGCAGCGTTCCTTCAATGCGCCTCCGGGCATGTCGAAGGAAGCTCAGGAGTTCTACATCAGCCTCTTCGAGAAGGTCTTCAACTCCGACCAGTGGCAGAACTTCTGCACGGACGAAGGTCTGATGTGCGACAACTGGGTGGCTGGTGACGATCTGGCTGAATTCCACAAGAAGCAGCTGGCGCGCCACGAGGCTCTGATCGCGAAGGTCGGTGCCAAGGCCATCACTGGCGAGTAAGCGTAGCTACGGGGAAGGGGGGTGATATCCGGATCACCCCCCGGACCCTCGCAGTGAGTTAAGAGTATGGCGGCATAGGGCCGCGTCCGGACCCAATCTTTTACATTTTTGTTCGTTTTCGTAGCTGCGCGTTTTAAGGAGGCGCCGGTATGAGGGTTCGTACTGCCGAATTGCTGGTGGCGATTGTCCTCGCCATCATGTCCGCTGGGATCATGTGGAAGAGCACGGAGCTCAATGTCGGCTGGGTGCCGAAGAGTGGCCCCGGCGGCGGCGCCTGGCCGTTCTGGCTGGCGACCGGCATGCTCGGGACCAGCATCTGGACGATCATCCGGTGGTTCCGCAGGGTGACGCCGCAGTCGCGCTCGGACGAGCTCTTCATGACGGCGGATACCGTGGCCATCGTCGGCCCGGTGGTGGTCGGCCTGGTGCTGTTGCTGCTGGGCACGTACTTCATCGGCATGTACATCGCGGTCTTTCTGTTCATGATCGCCTTCGTCCGCTATCTGGGCCGTCACTCCTGGCCAATGACCATGTCGCTCGCGATCGGCGCGCCAGTCGTCATGTTCTGTCTGTTCGAGTGGGCGCTGAGCACCCCTTTGCCGAAGGGCGTGTCCGCACTCGAGCCGCTCTACTACCCGCTCTATGACCTCATCTACTGACGTCTGAGACGGACCTATCGGGGGGATGCGCCGGATCACAACTCCGGTTCGCATACACAGGGACTAAATAAGGAAACGCAGGCGGTAATCGGACATGGAAACTATCATCGAACCTCTCATGCTCGGCTTGGTCGAGGCGGTGCAGCCGATCAATCTGGCGATGATGATCGTCGGCTGTATCGTGGGCCTCTTTGTCGGTGCGATGCCGGGCCTGGGCTCCGTGAACGGCGTGGCGATCCTGCTGCCGCTCACTTTCCTGGTGCCGCCCAACGCGGCCATCATCTTCCTGGCCGCGATCTACTACGGCGCCATGTACGGGGGCGCCATCTCGTCGATCACTCTGGGCATACCGGGGGCGTCGACAGCCGTGGCAACGGTCTTCGACGGGAGACCCCTGGCCATGTCGGGCAAGGGGGACCAGGCACTGATGGCGGCGGCGCTCGCCTCCTTTATCGGCGGCACTGTCTCCGTCGTGCTCTTCACCCTGGCCGCTCCGCCGCTCGCCGCTTTCGCCCTGAAATTCGGCCCGCAGGAGGAGTTCGCCCTCATGGTGCTGGCCTTCGCCACCTTCGTCGGTCTGGGCGGCGACGATATCCCGAAAACCCTTTTCTCGATCTTCATCGGCCTGGTCCTGGCGACGGTCGGTTACGACATTATCTCCGGTAAGCCGCGCCTGGTGTTCTTCGACCTCGCCGCCTTTCAGCGCCAGATCAGCTTCCTGGTGCTCGCCATCGGCATCTACGGCATCGGCGAGATCCTCTGGACCATGGAAACGAGCGGCGGCTCGATGCAGGTCAACTACGTAAAGTCGACCTTCCGCTCGATCATCGACAACATAAAGCGGGCCAAGACCTACTTCTTCACCGCGATATGGAGCGGCGTGCTGGGTTACATCGTCGGCATTCTGCCGGCGGCCGGCGCCACCCCTGGCTCGCTGATGGCCTACGGCCTGGCGAAGACCTTCTCCAAGGACCCCGAGTCCTTCGGCAAGGGTAATGTCACCGGCGTCGCGGCGCCGGAATCGGCCAACAACGCAGCTTCCACAGGTTCCATGCTGCCGATGCTGACGCTCGGCATTCCGGGTTCGCCGACCACGGCGATCCTGCTGGGCGGCATGATCATCTGGGGCCTGCGTCCGGGGCCGCTGCTCTTCGTCGAGCATCCGGATTTCGTCTGGGGCCTGATCGGCTCGCTCTACATGGCGAACATCTTCACGGTGATTATCAACGTCGCCTTCATTCCGGTCTTCGTGAAGGTGCTGGTGATGCCCTTCACCATCCTGGCGCCAATCATTTTCGTGCTTTGCCTCGTCGGCGGCTATTCCCCGAATGCGCTGCTGTCGGATGTCTGGCTGATGGTGATCTTCGGCGTCGCCGGCTACATCCTGCGCAAGCTGGACTATCCCGTGGCGCCGGCGGTGCTGGCCATCGTGCTCGGCACCCTGGCGGAACGCTCGCTGCGGCAGTCGCTGCTGTCCTCTCAGGGCGATCCCATGACCTTCGTCGAACGGCCCATCTCCGGCATTATCCTGTTGTGCGCCGTCGGCTTGGTCCTGGTGCCGGTTATCCGGAAGTTCATGCCCAAGAAGGAGGCCGCTACGGCCGGGGCGTCGGAAGGCTGACACGGAAGGGGCGGGCCCGCGGCAGCTCGGGCCCGCCTCCGCCGAAGGCCTTATGGTCCCTGGCTTTGCCGATAGGGTATCCATGGGGCTTGAGCAGCGTCTGAGAGGAGAAAAACGATTGCTGAGGCGTGGTCTCTGGTATACCATATGCCACAGAGCTGAACCTCAGACCCCGTGAGAGAACGCTGTCTTAGTCATTGATTTAGCTTCCAAGGATGATGAGGCGGGCGGATCCATGAACCTCCACGAATACCAAGCCAAGGAACTGCTGCGGCGGCACGGCGTGAACAGCCCCGCCGGGCGGCTGGCGCGCAGCGCCGAGGAGGCGGCTGAGGCCGCCCGCGACATCGGTGGCGACCGCTGGGTCGTCAAGGCGCAGATCCATGCCGGGCTGCGCCAGGATGCCGGCGGGGTGCAGCTTTGCGACACACCAGAGGCCGTGGCCGAAGCCGCGGCGGGCCTGCTGGGGCGCCGCCTCGTAACGCCGCAGACCGGTGCCAAGGGCAAGCTGGTGCGCTCGGTCTACGTGGAGCAGGCCGTCAGCTACGACCGCGAGATCTACCTTGCCACCCTGATCGACCGCTCTGCCGGGCGGGTGGCGATCATCGCTGCGCGCGAGGGCGGCAACGACATCGAGGCGCGCCTCGCCGCGGCGCCGGACGAGATGCTTTCCCTGGTGGTCGACCCGGTCGACGGCGTGCAGGAGTCAGCGGCGGCGGCCCTGGCCGGTCAGCTCGGCCTGGATGGCGCCGCCGCCGATCAAGCGGTGGCCCTGATGAAGGCGCTCAACAAGGCCTTCCAGGACTTCGACGCCAGCCTCATCGAGATCAACCCGCTGGTGGTCACCGCCGAGGGGCAGCTGCTGGCCCTCGACGTGAAGATGGTGCTGGACGACAACGCCCAGTTCCGCCACCCGGACCTGGCCAACCTGCGTGACGAGGAGGAGGTCGACCCGGCCGAGCTCGAGGCGCGGGACTACAACCTCAATTACGTGCGCCTGGAAGGCAATATCGGTGTCATGGGCAACGGCGCCGGCCTGGCCCTGGCGACGGTCGATCTGCTGAAGGAACATGGCGGCGAGCCCGCCGACTTCATGGACATCCGTCCCGAGGCGACGCGCGCCCAGGTGACGCACGGCTTCAAGCTGCTGCTGCGCAATCCGGAGGTGCGCGCCATCCTGGTGAACATCTACGGCGGCGGCATCCTGCGCTGCGACACCGTGGCCGAAGGCATCGCCGCGGCCTGCAAGGAGGAGGGGCTGCGCGTGCCGCTCATCGTCCGCGCCGCCGGCACCAACGGCGAGCTGGCGCGCAAGATCCTCATGTCGCAGGGCATTCCCGTGACCTTTGCCCAGAGCCTCGGGCAGGCGGCCGCCAAGGTGGTGGAAGCCGCCGGCAGGAAGGCGGCGTAATGGCGATCCTCATCGACAGCGACACCAAGGTCATCTGCCAGGGCTTCACCGGCGCCCAGGCGACCTATCACATGGAGCGCGCCATCGCCTACGGCACCAAGGTCGTGGGCGGCGTGGTGCCGGGCAAGGGCGGGCGCGGCCATCTCGGCCTGCCGGTCTTCGACACCGTTGCCGAGGCGCGCGAGGCCACCGGCGCGACCGCCTCGGCGGTCTTCGTACCGCCGCGCAACGCGGCCGATGCCATCATCGAATCGATCGACGCCGGCATGGAGCTGCTGGTCTGCGTGACCGAGCGGATCCCGGTGCTGGACATGGTGCGGGTAAAGCAGCGCCTGGAAAGCTCCAACACCCGCCTGATCGGCCCCAACTCCCAGGGCATCATGATCCCGGGGCGCTGCAAGATCGGCGTCATGCCGGCGCACCTGGAACGTCCGGGCAAGGTCGGCATCGCCTCGCGCTCGGCCTCGCTGACCTCCGAGGTCATCGAGCAGATTTCCACCTATCGCCTGGGCCAGTCGACCTCCATCGGCATCGGCGGCGACCCGGTGCACGGCATGGGCTTCGTCGACTGCCTGAAGCTGTTCTTCGAGGACCCGGATACCGAGTGCGTGGTGCTGCTGGGCGAGATCGGCGGCAGCGACGAGGAGGAGGCCGCGGCCTACCTGAGCGCCAATCCGGCGCCCAAGCCCGTCGTCGCCTATGTCGCCGGCCTGCACGCCCCGACCGAGCGGCGCATGGGCCATGCCGGGACGGTGAACGTCTTCGGCCAGGGCGACGCGGCGGCCAAGATCGACGCCTTGCGTGCAGCCGGTGTCACCATCGCGACCTCGGCGGCGGAAATCGGCCTGACCGTGCGTCAGGCGGCACGGGCCTGAGGGAGGTCGTTCTCCCAGGGCAGCGTGCAAATACGGAAGAAAGAGTCGGTAACGGTGAAGTCAGCAGCGACACCGGTCGGCAGGGTAGGACGGCCTCCTTCGGGGGGACGTATCAGGATCGGAGACTAGTCTATGCCAGAGGGAACGCCGCGCCCGTTTGAGCGGCAGATTCATCCGGGTTCGGGGCGCCGCAAGGCGCCATTCACGCCCAAGGGCCGTCAGCTTGACGCCGAGGCGCTGGACGACGTTCAGGCGCTGCTGGGCGACAAGCCGCGGCGGCCCGATCTGCTGATCGAGCATCTTCACCTCATTCAGGACAACTACGGCCATCTCTCGGCGCGCCACCTGCGGGCGCTGTCGGAGGAGATGAAGCTGCCGATGTCCGCGGTCTACGAGGTGGCGTCCTTCTATGCCCACTTCGATATCGTGCTCGACGGCGAGACGCCGCCGCCGCCGCTGACTATCCGGGTCTGCGATTCCATCACCTGCGAGATGATGGGCGCCCAGGACATTCTGAAGGCGCTGCCCCAGGAAGTCGGCAGCCAGGTCCGTGTCGTGGCCGCCCCCTGCATGGGCCGCTGCGCCTGCGCGCCGGTGGCCGAGGTCGGCCACCGCCATGTCGACAACGCCACGGTGGAGAGCCTGGCGGCGGCCGCCGCGGGCGGTCACCACGCGGTAATCCCGGACTACACCGACTTTGCCGCCTATGGAGGCGGGGGCGGGTACACGCTGCTGCGCGCCTGCCTGGCCGGCAAGCGCACGCCCGAGGAACTGATCACCGCGCTCTCCGACGCCAGCCTGCGCGGCCTCGGCGGTGCCGGTTTCCCGACCGGCAAGAAGTGGGAAATCGTGCGCGGCTATCCCGGCCCACGCCTCATGTCCATCAACGGCGACGAGGGCGAGCCCGGCACCTTCAAGGACCGCCACTACCTGGAGAGCGATCCGCACCGCTTTCTCGAGGGCGCGCTGATCGCCGCCTGGGCGGTGGGCTGCGAGCGCTGCTACATCTACATCCGCGACGAGTATCCGGCGGTCCGCGAGATCCTGAGCAGCGAGATCGCCAAGCTGGAGGCCGCGGGCCTCACCGAGCATTGCCCGCTGGAACTGCGCCGTGGCGCCGGCGCCTATATCTGCGGCGAAGAGTCGGCGATGCTGGAATCCATCGAGGGCAAGCGCGGCCTGCCGCGCCACCGCCCGCCTTACATTGCCGAGGTCGGCCTCTTCGGCAAGCCGACCCTGAACCAGAACGTGGAGACCATGTTCTGGGTGCGCGACATCGTGGAGAAGGGGGCCGAGTGGTTCGCTTCCCACGGCCGCAACGGCGGCAAGGGTCTGCGCTCCTATTCCGTCTCGGGCCGCGTCAAGTCGCCCGGTGTGAAGCTGGCGCCGGCCGGCATCTCGGTCCAGGAACTGATCGACGAGTACTGCGACGGCATGGCCGAGGGGCATGAGTTCCGCGCCTATCTGCCCGGTGGGGCTTCGGGCGGCATCCTGCCGGCCTCCATGGGCGACTTGGCGCTGGAATTCGGCGTGCTCGACAAGTTCGGTTGCTTCGTCGGCTCCCACGCCGTGGTGATTCTCTCCGACAAGGACGACCTGAAAGCCGCGGCGCTCAACCTCATGCGTTTCTTCGAGGACGAATCCTGCGGCCAGTGTACGCCCTGCCGCAACGGGACCGAAAAGGCGGTGCAGTTGATGAGCCGCAAGACCTGGGACGTCTCCCTGCTGGAGGAACTGGCGCAGGTCATGCGCGACGCCTCCATCTGCGGCCTCGGCCAAGCGGCGCCCAATCCCCTGTCCTCGATCCTCAAGTACTTCCCGGAGGAGCTGAAATGACCGCCATGACCTCCGCCCCGAAGAAGGAAGTGGTCCGCTTCACCCTGGACGGCCAGGAAGTCGAGGCCCTGCCCGGCGAGAGCATCTGGGAGGCGGCATCGCGCTACGGCACCAAGATCCCGCACCTCTGCTACTCGCCGGAGCCGGGCTACCGCGCCGACGGCAACTGCCGCGCCTGCATGGTGGAGATCGAGGGCGAGCGCGTGCTGGCCGCCTCCTGCATCCGCGAGCCGCGCGAGGGCATGGTGGTGAAGAGCGCCAGCGAGCGCGCCGAGAAGGCGCGCGGCATGGTTTTCGAACTGCTGGTCGCCGACCAGCCGGAACGCGCCACCTCGCACGACCCGGAGAGCAAGTTCTGGAACTGGGCCAGCGACATCGGCGTCACCGAGAGCCGCTTCCCGGCGCGCGAGACCTGGGCGCCCGACAACAGCCACACCGCCATGGCGGTGAACCTGGACGCCTGCATCAACTGCAACCTCTGTGTGCGCGCCTGCCGCGAAGTCCAGGTCAACGACGTCATCGGCATGGCCTACCGCGGCCACGGCGCCAAGGTGATCTTCGACTTCGACGATCCCATGGGCAGCTCCACCTGCGTGGCCTGCGGCGAGTGTGTGCAGGCCTGCCCGACCGGCGCGCTTATGGAAGCCAACCTGCTGGACGAGAAGGGCACCCGGGTCGAATTCGCGGACCGCTCGGTGGACACCCTCTGCCCCTACTGCGGCGTCGGCTGTCAGACCACGGTGCATGTGAAGGACGACAAGATCCTCTACATCGACGGGCGCGACGGCCCGGCCAACCAGAACCGTCTCTGCGTCAAGGGGCGCTTCGGCTGGGACTACATCTACAACAAGCAGCGCCTCACCAAGCCGATGATCCGGCGCGAGGACGCGCCCAAGCGTTGGGACGACCAGGTCGATCCGCTGAACCCCTGGACTCACTTCCGCGAGGCGACCTGGGAAGAGGCGCTGGACAAGGCGGCGGCGGGCCTGAAGAAGGTCTATGACGAGATGGGCCCCTCCGGCATGGCCGGCTTCGGCTCGGCCAAGGGCTCCAACGAGGAAGCCTATCTCTTCCAGAAGCTGATCCGCACCGCCTTCCACACCAACAACGTGGACCACTGCACGCGGCTGTGCCACGCGTCCTCGGTGGCGGCCTTGATGGAGGGCATCGGCTCAGGCGCGGTGACGGCGCCCTTCGGTGCCGCCAAGGACAGCGACTGCATGATCATCATCGGCGCGCGGCCGGGACAGAACCACCCGGTGGCGGCCACCTTCCTGAAGAACGCGGCCAAGCGCGGCGCCAAGATCATCGTCATGGATCCGCGCGGCCAGCAGATGGACCGCTACGCCTACAAGCACCTGAAGTTCAAGCCGGGCCGGGACGTGGCGCTGCTGAATGCGATGATCCACACGATCATCGAGGAAGGGCTCACCGACGAGCAGTACATCCAGGCGCATACCAGCGGCTATGAAGACCTGAAGGCCATGGTGAAGGACTTCTCGCCCGAGGCCATGGAGAAGGTCTGCGGCATCGATGCCGCCACCATCCGCGACGTGGCGCGGACCTTTGCGCGTTCCGAGCGGTCGATCATTTTCTGGGGCATGGGCATCTCGCAGCACGTGCACGGCACCGACAACGCCCGCTGCCTCATCGCGCTGACCATGATCACCGGTCAGATCGGCCGCCCCGGCACCGGCCTGCATCCGCTGCGCGGCCAGAACAACGTGCAGGGCGCTTCCGACGCCGGGCTTATTCCCATGGTCTATCCCGACTACAAGTCGGTGGAACTGGACGAGGTGCGCGAGCACTACGAGAAGTTCTGGGGCACCAAGCTGGATCCGAAGCGCGGACTGACGGTGGTGGAGATCGTCGATGCCGTCATCGCCGGGCAGATCAAGGGCATGTACATCATGGGTGAGAACCCGGCCATGTCCGACCCGGACCAGCGTCATGCCCGCGAAGCCCTCGCCAAGCTGGATCATCTGGTGGTGCAGGACATTTTCATGACCGAGACCGCCTGGCATGCCGACGTGGTGCTGCCGGCCTCGGCCCACGCGGAAAAGTGGGGCAGCTTCACTAACACCAATCGCGAGGTGCAGATCGCGCGGCCGGTGGCGCCGCCGCCGGGCGAGGCACGCCAGGACTGGGAGCTGATTCAGGAACTCGCCCAGCGCCTCGGCCTGGAGTGGACCTACAGCCATCCCAAGGACGTTTTCACCGAGATGACCGAGGTCATGCCCTCGCTGAACAACATCACCTGGGACCGACTGGTGCGCGAGGATGCGGTGACCTACCCGGTGGACGGCCCTGATGTTCCGGGCAACGAGATTCTCTTCGCCGAGGGTTTCCCGACCGCCGACGGCCGCGCGAAGATCGTGCCGGCCGGCCTGGTGCCGCCGGACGAGCTGCCGGATGACGACTATCCGATGGTGTTGACCACCGGCCGCATGCTGGAGCACTGGCACACCGGCGCCATGACCCGGCGCGCCACGGTGCTCGACGACCTGGAGCCGGAGGCCGTGGCCAGCCTGCATCCGCGCCAGCTGCGCGCGATGGGCCTGGAGCCGGGTGACATGGTGAAGGTGTCGACGCGCCGCGGCGAGATCGCGCTGCACGTTCGCGCCGACAGCGACGTGCCCGAAGAGATGGTCTTCATCCCCTTCTGCTTCAACGAGGCGGCGGCCAACATGCTGACCAACCCGCAGCTCGACCCCTTCGGCAAGATTCCGGAGTTCAAGTTCTGCGCGGCGCGGGTCGACAAAATGGACGTTTCCGCGGCAGCGGAGTAGCGGCGGGACAAGCAAGATCCGCGGAGGGCGGTACAGGTTAAGGTCGCGCCCTGGCCGTCCCTATCGCCTTGTGGTCGCATATCTTCGCGCTGCGCTGGGGCAAAGCTGCGTCAATTGGCGCGGCAGTCCGCCCGGTCAGCCAACCCATCTTGTCGCAAATCCGGCGTGTTGCTTAGACTCCCGAAGATTCGATGGCGGTTGCGGAAAGGCCGCCCGCTGCAAAAGGGAGCCCAGCATGAAGCACCTGATCATCGTTCTCCTTGTCACCGCGCTCGGATTCCAGTCACTGGTTGCCGTGCCGGCTCAGGCGGCAATGATCTCAACCGGCGACGTCGTCGCCGGTGACAGTTCACTGGCCAGCGACCGTGATCGCTTGAATGCCCTGATGCAGCGAGAGGATGTGCGTGCAGAGATCCGCCGCCAGGGCGTCGATCCGGATGAGGCGGCGGCAAGGGTGGCGGCGCTCTCCGACGCCGAGGTAGCGCAGTTGACCTCGCAGATCGACCAGCTTCCCGCGGGTCAGAACGCTATTGGCGTCATCGTCGGCGCCATCGTGCTGATCTTTCTCGTGCTGCTGGTGACCGACCTGCTCTGCCTGACGAGTGTGTTCAACTTCACCCGCTGCGCCAACTGAGTGCGGCGGGGGGCGTTCCCCATGGCGGCCCGGCTGCCGCTTTTCCTTCTGCTGCTCGCGATGGCGGCCTGCACCGCGCCGCAGACGGCGCGGCTTGTGGAGGATCCGGCTGATCTCCCGCGGCAGGTCCTGCTGGAGGAAGCACCTTTCTTCCCCCAGACGGACTACTACTGCGGCCCGGCGGCCCTTGCGATGACGCTGACCTGGTCCGGAGTGGAGCAAGATCCTGACGACCTCGTTTCCCAGGTCTACACACCGGGCCGTGAGGGGACCCTGGCCCCTGATATCGTCGCCGCTGCGCGGCGCCACGGCCGTCTCGCCGTGGAGCTGCGCAACCTGCGTGATCTTCTGACCGAGCTGGCTGCCGGCAACCCGGCGATCGTTTTCCAGAACCTGGCGCTCGACTGGTGGCCGCAGTGGCACTTTGCCGTCGCGGTCGGCTACGATCTCGACCGGCGGGTGCTGATCCTCCATTCGGGAACGACCGAGCGCCTGGTGACGCCGCTGGACGCCTTCGAGCGAACCTGGGCGCGCAGCGGACATTGGGCCCTGTTGACCTTGCCGCCGGATCAGCTGCCGGCCAGCACCGGGGCCGGACCGGTCCTGATTGCCGCGGCCGGCCTGGAACAGGCCCGGCGATATCGGGCTGCGGTCACCGCCTACGAGACGGCGTCCGTCCGCTGGCCGCAGGAGCCGGCAGTCTGGATCGGCAAGGGCAATGCTCTCTTCGCGCTGGAGCAATTCGCACCCGCCGAAGAGGCGTTCCGCGCCGCCCTGCAGCGCGCGCCGCAACACCCGGCGGCCTGGAACAACCTCGCCTATACACTGAGCCGCCAGGGGCGCCGTGACGAAGCGGTCGCTGCCGCCCGCAAGGCGGTGGAGTTCGCTGGAGACGACAACGCGGCCTACCGCGATACGCTGAAGGAGGTTTCCGGTCCCTAGGCCTCTGCAAGCTGCGATGCGAAGACGATGCGGCTGCGGCCGGTCGCCTTGGCTTCGTACATGGCCTGGTCGGCCTGCTTCAGCAGTTCGTCGTGGCCGGCGGCGTCGTCCGGGAAGAGGGCGATGCCGATGCTGGCCGCCACGGTGATCGGCGGTTCGGCTTCCTCGATGGTGATGTTGAGTGCTTCCAAGAGGCGCTCCGCCACGAGGCGAATCCCCTCGATGCTGCTGCCCGGCCTCATGCCGGCGATCACGGCGAACTCGTCGCCGCCCAGGCGCGCCACAAAGTCGCTGTCGCGCAGGCCGGAGGTCAGCCGCAGGGCCACCTTCTTCAGCAGCGCGTCGCCCTCGTCGTGGCCCAGGATGTCGTTCACCGGCTTGAAATTGTCGAGGTCGATGAACAGCAGAGCCTTGCCGGTCCCCGCCTGGCCGGCCACCAGCAGGGCCTGTTCCAGGAATTCCGTGAAGTAGCGCCGGTTGGGCAGGCCGGTCAGCTCGTCGTGCCGGGCCTGGAAGTCGCTCTGCTTGCGGCTTTCCTCGATCTCCTTGTTCTGCACCGACAGCTGCTCCGCCATCTCGACCACCTGACCGGCCTGCTGCTCGACCATGGCCCGCTCCAGGTCGATGTCCTCCAGGTAGCGGGTCAGTTCCTTCTCTTTGTCTTGCAGCGCTTCCTGGGCCCGGGTCGCTTCGGTCACGTCGACATAGGTGGTGACGAAGCCGCCGGAGGCGAGAGGTTCGCCGGTGACTTCCAGGACCGTACCGTCCGGGCGGTGGTGCCGGAAGCTGTGGGCCTCGAACTTGCGCGCGCGGGTCAGGCGCTCTTCGACCTGCGCTTCGGCGTCGCCCTCGCCGTACTCGCCGCGCGCCGCGTTGAAGCGGAAAATCGCTTCCAGGGGCGTGCCGGCCCGGCCCAGCTCGGGGGGCAGGTCGAGCAGGCGCAGGCAGGCCTTGTTGGCTGTCACCAGAAGCAGCTCTGCGTCGAAGATCGAAAAGCCCACGTGCATGGCTTCCAGGGCCTCCTCAACGGAGGCCCGGCAGCCGGTCCGATCGCCGCTGTCGAGTGACTTACCGTCGAACACGCGTGAACCCCTTCGCGTGAAGCCCTGCTGAGCTGCCATGCAGCATTGTTGTTGCCTGCCGGTCCCTGTCTACCGGGGGTGGTCATATTGGCGGATTTTGGTGAATCCACCCTTAATCGATCAGCGGAGGAAGCGTACACGTTATGGGCGATATTTCGCCAATGACTCATCCGACCCTGGTCGCCGCCAGGGTCGCTTCGTCCAGCTCGACGCCGAAGCCGGGAGCCTCGCCGAGCTGCAGCCAGCCGTCTACGTGCCCGAAGGGGTGGGCCAGCAGATAGTCGCGCCGCTCCAGGCCCCATTCCGGCGGGTCGAAGGGAAACTCGATGAAGGCGGTTTCGCCCAGCCCGGCGGTGAGGTGGGTGTTGGCCACCACGCCGAAGCCATTGGACCAGGTGTGCGGCGTGAAGGTGATGCCGAACTCCCGCGCCATGACCGCCACCCGGCGCAGCCCGGTGATGCCGCCGACCAGGGCGCAGTCCGGCTGCACCACGTCGAGGCAGCCCTCGGCGATGAGGTCGCGGAACTCGTAAAGCTCGCGCGTCATCTCGCCCCCGGCGATGCGCAGGTCGACGCTGTCGCGCAGGCGCTTCAGCCCCGCGCGGTCGGCGCGGTGCAGCGGCTCCTCCATCCAGTAGACGTCCAGGCGCTCCAGTTCCCGTGCTACGGCGATGGCGTCCTTCAGCGTCCAGGGAGCCTCGGTGTCCCAGGGCATGCGCCAACCCTGATTGCAGTCCACCATCAGTTCCAGGCGCGTGCCGATGCGCTCGCGCACCGATTCCAGCGCGGCTATGTCGTCGCGCCAGTCACCGCGATGGAAGCGGACCTTCATGGCGCCGAAGCCGGCTTCGGCGAAGCGCTCGGCGGTCTCCGCCATGGCCTTGGGGTCGCGCAGCACACCGGAGGAGGCATAGGCCCGCACCCGGTCGCTGCGCCCGCCCAGCAGGCGCCAGACCGGCTCGCCGGTGATCTTGCCGGTCAGGTCCCAGAGCGCCAGGTCCAGCGGCCAGCAGCGACCGTAGTGGAACTGGATATGGGACAGCACCTCGTAGTGGCGCTCCACGCGGCGGGGATCCTGGCCGATGAAGAGATCCTCGTGTCCCTGCAGGCCGAGCAGCAGGTCGCCCGAGCCGATGCCGACGCGCCCCTCGTTGTCGGTGACCCGCACCACGGTGACGTCGAAGTGCTGGCGCGGGCGGCCGTCCCAACTCGCCACGAAAGGCGGGTCCAGGGGCAGGCGGTGGTGGCTGACGTCGATGCGGGCAATGATCGGCATGGGCGGCTCCGCGCTCTTTCGGCTCTCGGTCGGGCGATTCTAGGCGAGGGCCATAATAGCGCCGGAGAAGCGATCGATGTCGGCTTCCGTCACCTCGCGCGCGCTGGCCAGGCGCATGGGCCGGTTCTCCGCGGCCCGCATCTCGGCGGCCAGGGCTGCGTTGTCGAAGCTTCGGAAGGCCTCGGGCAGGCGGCGCGCGACGCCGCAGCGGGTCATGAGGTCGCTGTACCAGGCGGGCAGCTCTTCCGCGCTCTTCAGGCCGCAGGCCCGCGCCGCGGCGGCAAAAGAGCCCCCATCCGCTTCTTGGGCATCGGCCTCGACCGACCAGGCGAGGGTGGCTTCCAGGCCCAGAGCGGTGGCCAGACCGTGGTGGACCGGGGCCAGCCCGGCCAGGGCGTGGGAGATATTGTGCGCGACGGCGGTGCCGCAGTTGTCGATGCCGATCCCGGCGAAGGCCGAGCCGAGCAGCATGGCGCCGCGCGCTTCCAGGTTCCCGGGCTGCGTCACGGCGGTTTCAAGCGCCCCGGCGACGAGCGCCAGGGCTTTGTGGCAGGTCGGGCTGTTGCCCGGGTTGGCGCGGCGGTTGGTGCAGGCCTCCAGGGCGTGCACAAAGGCGTCGAGCCCGGTCCAGGCAGTGAGCTGCGGCGGCAGGGAGAGCGTCAGTTCCGGGTCCAGGACGACGCGCCGGGGCTTGGTCTCCTGGCCCCAGATCCACAGCTTCTTACCCTTGGGACCGGTGAAGATGTTGGTGGCGGAAAGCTCCGAGCCGGTGCCGGCGGTCGTCGGCAGGCAGATTGCCGGCAGGCCCCCGGCGGGCAGCGGCTGGGCGGCCAGGGCGTAGTGCAGGGCCGCTTCCCCGGCGGGCGCGATGGCGGCCGCTACCTTGCCGATGTCGAGGGCCGAGCCGCCGCCCAGCGCGACGACGGCTCCGGCGCCCAGACGGCGTGCCGCTTCGGCGGCGGCGTCGATCTGCGCCGCTTTGGGTTCGCCGGCGATATCGGCATAGAGCCCGACCGTGGCGCCGCTTGCCTCCAGGTCCTGCACGATCGGCGCGACCACCCCGAGCTCGACCAGGGCCGCGTCGACGACCAGCAGCACCTTGTCGGCGCCGGGCGCGACGGCCTGCACGTCGTCGGCCAGGGCCCGGCTGCGGCCGGGGCCGAAATGGATCTCCGGCACGGCGTTGAGCGAGAAGGGAACGGGGGTAGCGGTCATAACGGGTCCTGCGCCAAGCGTGTCGCTCCGGCATTAGCCCAGGCGGCGGACGGCGGCAAGCCTCTGGGCGACGGGACTTGGCTTTCCGCGCCGGTGGCTCAGACCTCGCCCTGGCGGCTGCGCCGCGCCGCCAGCACCAGGACCAGGGAGCATCCGCCGGCGATCAGGAAGCCGATGGTGAGCGGCACCACCGTCTGATCGTAGAAGCGCCCGATGACAACCGAGAGGACCACCGCGACCAGGCTGGAGATCGAGGCGATCATCGAGGCGCCGAGCCCGGCCACGCGCCCCAGCGACTGCATGGCCATGGCGTTCACGTTGCCGAACAGCAGGCCGTTGCAGAAGAAGATGGCAAAGCAGAGCGTCATGAAAATCGGGAAGGGCGGCACCCCGCCGTGCGACAGCGCCAGGAACAGCAGAAGGGCGGCAAAGCAGATGAGTCCCACCAGGGCGGTGACCGCGAGGCGGTGCATGCCGAAGCGCAGCACCATCTGGCTGTTGGAAAACGACGCGATGCCGATGCCCAGCGCCAGGATCGCGAAGTAGAGGGCGAAGAGCTCCCCGACGCCGTAGAGGTCGACCATGATCGCCTGCACGGTGCTGAGGTAGAGAAGCAGGGCGCCGAAGAGGAAGCCGGCGGCGAAGGTATAGGCCATGACCGGCCCGTGGCGCACGATCAGCAGACCGTTGGCCAGGATCGAGGCCAGGGAAAAGCGGATGCGCCGCTCGGGCGTCAGGGTTTCCGGCTGGCGGAGCTGCATCCACAGGGCGACCACGGCGGCGATGGCCAGGAAGACGTTGAAGATGCCCCGCCAGTCGGCGACGGCAAGCACGGCCTGGCCCAGGGCCGGGGCCAACATGGGCACCAGGATGAAGACCATCATGATGAAGGACAGGATGCGCGCCATGGCGGCGCCCTCGAACTGGTCGCGGATCAGCGCGCGGCTGGCGATCTTCGGGCCGGAGACGCCGATGCCCTGGACGATCCGCCCCAGCAGCATCTGCTCCAGGCTGCCGGCGGTCATGGCGATCACGGTGCCGGCGCCGTAGATGGCGAGGCCCAGCAGGATCGCCTTCTTGCGCCCGATGGCGTCCGACAGCGGCCCGAAGAAGAGCTCTCCGAAGACCATGCCGAAGATGAAGAGGGTGACGATGAGCTGGGTGTCGTTGGGGGTGCCCACGGCCAGTGCCTGCCCCATGTCGCCCAGCGCCGGCAGGATCGCGTCGATGCTGAGCGCGATCAGCGAGGTCGTCAGCGAGAAGAGCGCGACGAATTCGGGCAGGCGCAGGGCGGGCTTGGCGAGGCTGGTATCGGTCATCCGAGAGGGGCTGTGTCGTCCGGCAGTTCGGGAAAGGATGCCGAGACTACTCCCTTGCTGGCCGAAAAGCCCAGTGCCGTTGCCGCAACCCCCTCATGCGGGCGGCCGGGAACCTGTGGTCCCGGCCGCTGCAGATGAAACGGGCCCCGCGGCTCTTCGCCTCCGGGGCCCGTTTTGCTTCGCCGTCCTTACTCGGCCCGCGCAGGCCGGGACGGGGTCGGGTCGACCGGTTCGGCCCGCTTCGGCTTCACGGCCGGGGTGGGGCTGGCGCCGCCGCCCTGCTTGACGCCGCCGACCACGCCGCCGCCGAGGACCGGGTTCACCTGCGGGGTGCAGCGGTGCTTCCACACGGCCGTGTCCATCGGCTGATAGTGGCTCGGCCAGATCTGCTCGTCCGCGTCCTTGCCGCGCACGTAGACCCGCAGGTTATGGACGACTGTTTTGTTGAGGTCGAACTTGGAGACTTTGGGCAACTCGATCTCGAAGTCGTAGAACTGCTTGCCGTTCTTTGAGTCGAAGGCGATCTTCTGGGAGTCGTGGATCGTCTCGCTGCCGTCGTTGATGCGGATGCGGATCTCGCCCTTGCCCTGGCCCATGTAGTTCACCCGGATCGTGCGGGTCGCCGGGCAGGCGCCGGCGTAGAGCGGCAGGTTGGGCTGGAAGGTCATGCTGGTGATCTTGAGCGGTGAGGGACCGGCCTGAAACCCGTTCGGCGTATTGCCGCCGATCTGCGCGTTCAGGACCGGCGTGTCGTTGATCGCCGGATCGCCTTCGTAATGGATGGTAAGCGGCACCATGACGGTCTCCCAAGCGCCGCCCATCGTGTTCTTGTTCGGATTGTTGTAGTGGTACATGCAGGTGGCGCCCAGGCTGATCGGACGGTCGACGGAGAAGCTGTGGTTCTGGCGCAGGAAGGCAACCTTGTCGCCGCCGCCGTTCACGTGATCCTGGAGCTTTTGATTGAAGATCGCCACCGGGTCGAAGCGCAGGTTGGCGGGGCCGTTCTTGACTTTGGCGAGCGGCACCACGAAGGGGTCCTGGTCCACCGAAGTGGTCTCTTTGTGCGCCTTAGCAATAGGGTTGGCCCGGTCCCATCCGGCATGGCTCGGCAGATAGGCCGCTTTGTAGAGCACGTTCAGTTCCCAGATCTGCTCGTGCCCCAGCCCCAAGGTTCCGAAGTACATCTTGGTCCCGCTGAGCAAGAGACGCGATTCAGCGAGTGCCGGCGGCTTCTCGCAGCTGACCCAGCCGCTCATCGAGATGCTGATGTTCGGGTTCGTGGGCTGAATGTCCACCGCGTTGACGTGTTTGTTAGCCGAGACGTTCTTGATGTTGACGGCGCCGCTGATCCCGTCCTGGGACAGCTGAATGCTGTAGACGTGGTCCGAGGTCTGGCCGGCCAGGGCCGGAGCGGTCAGGGCGGCGAAGCCAAGGGCAAGGGCCGAGGCCCCCAGGGTGAAGGTCTTGAAGGAAGGCATGCTGTACTCCCACAAAAAGGCTTAGATCGCGGTCCGGAATAGGGATATCCCCCCGCTTCTGCCCATAAGTCGGCAGGGGGCACCAAAGGGTTCAAAGGAAACTATCGACCGGGAGCGGGCTTGAGAACCCGCGCCGCCGCTTTACGGTCCTGCGCAAATCCCGCCGTTTGCCTGGGAAGGCCGCTTGCCCCAATGAGGCAGAATCTAGGGGTTTCCCCGCAGTTTTCCCGTTAACCTAATCGCAGTGGTAGAGAGGTGTCTTGGGAGCACAAGTGAGCCGACGGCCGACGACGCCTTGTCAGGGGCTGCCGGGCTCCAGGCGGATCAGCCGGCCGTTGCGGCTGTCGGTCAGCAGGTAGAGGTAGCCGTCGCGGCCGCTGCGTACGTCGCGAATGCGCTCACGCAGCCCTGTCAGCAGCTCCTCCTGGCCGGTCACCTCGCCCCCAACCAGTTCCAGCCGCCGCAGGTGGCGGCCGGCCAGCGCGCCGACGAAGAGGTCGCCCTTCCATTGCGGAAAGAGATCGCCGTCATAGAAAGCCATGCCGCTGGGCGCGATGGAGGGCACCCAATAGACCACCGGCTGCTCCATGCCCGGCGCCTCGGTCTTGTCGGAGATGATGGCGCCGGAGTAGTCGATGCCGTAGGTGATGGCCGGCCAGCCGTAGTTGGCGCCGGCCTTCAGGATATTCACCTCGTCGCCGCCGCGCGGTCCGTGCTCGTGCGCCCAGACCTCGCCGCTGGCCGGATTTAAGGCGAGGCCCTGCACGTTGCGGTGACCGTAGCTGAAGATCTCCGGGCGCGTGCCATCGACGCCCAGGAAGGGATTGTCTCCGGGGATCTCGCCGTCGTCTTCCAGGCGAATGATGCTGCCCAGGTGATTGGCGGGGTTCTGTGCCTCCCGCATATAGTTGCGGCGGTCGCCGAGGCTGATGTAAAGCCGGCCGCTGCGGTCGAAGGTCAGGCGAGAACCGTAGTGGGCGCCGCCGGGCGTTTTCGGCTCTGCGCGGAAGATTACTTCCAGCTCGTCTAGTTTGTTGCCGTCGAAGCGGGCACGGGCCACTTCGGTTCCGGCGCCGCCGGGGCCGGCCCCTGCGTAGGACAGGTAAACAAGCCGGTTCTCCGCGAAGTCCGGATGCAGGGCCACATCCAGCAGCCCACCCTGGCCGCGCGCCGCGACCTGCGGCGCCCCGGGGATCGCTTTCGTTTGCAGCTTTCCGTCCTTGAAGAGGCGCAATTGGCCTGTGCGCTCGGTGATCAGGATGCCACCGCCGGGCAGGAAGGCCATGCCCCAGGGATGGTCCAGGCCTCTGGCCAGGGTCACGACACGGAAGGCGGCCTGCTCCGAGGCCTCTACGCGGTCCTGGGCCAAGGCGGGTCCGGCGGGCAAGGCAGCCAGCGCGAGCAACGCGCCGGCGATCGAAGCTGTCATGAAGCCGTTCGAAAGCGAGAAGAGGGCCCTGGTCACAAGCGTTGCTCCCGGCAGTGCTGACTGTGGCTAAACTTGGCGCTGCGGGCGGCGGGGTCAATGCGTGCCTGACGGCTGTTCCGGGAGTCTTCCGAAAAGAGGCTTGGCAAGGCGGGGCAGAATCAGGTACAAAGCGCCGTTTCATCAACAAGGTTGATTTATTATCCGCCGAATCGGTGTAGCCTTGGAAGCATCCTCAGGTAGGCTGACGCCGGTCGGTGCCGGCCGCCAAAACCTACGTACACCAATAACTTACCGGACAGACGCCCTTGACCGCACAGACCATTCCCGTCGATCCCTTCGAGCTGGTCGTCTTCGGCGGCACCGGCGACCTGGCGTTCCGCAAACTGCTGCCGGCGCTGTTCCACCGCGACCAGGCCGGGCAGATCGTCGGGCCCAGCCGCATCATCGCCGTCTCCCGCCGCCAGATGTCGGACGCCGAGTACAAGACCAAGACCCGCGAGGCGATCGAGCGCTTCGTGGCCCCGGAGGACCGGGATGAAAGCCAGGTCGACCACTTCGTCGACCGGGTCAGCTACGTCGCCGTCGACGGGGCCGGCGAGGATGGCTGGGAGGACCTCAAGGCGCGGCTCGGTAACGCCGACGCCTTCATCCGGGTCTTCTACCTGGCGGTCAATCCGGAACTCTTCGGGCCGATCTGTCAGGGCATCGCGCGCAACGGCCTCAACAGCCGGGAATCCCGCGTGGTGATCGAAAAGCCCATCGGCAAGGACTTCAAGACCGCCCAGGCTGTCAACGAAGCGGTGGGCGCCGTCTTCGACGAGCACCAGATCTACCGCATCGACCACTACCTGGGTAAGGAGACGGTGCAGAACCTCATGGCGCTGCGCTTCGCCAACGCCCTCTTCGAGCCGCTGTGGAACAACGCCCATATCGACCATGTGCAGATCACCGTGGCCGAGGACATCGGCGTCGAGGGGCGTGCGGCCTACTACGACACCGCGGGCGCCCTGCGCGACATGGTGCAGAACCACATCCTGCAGCTGCTCTGCCTGGTCGCCATGGAGCCGCCGACCCATATGGACGCCGACGCGGTGCGCGATGAGAAGCTGAAGGTGCTGAAGGCCCTGACGCCGATCGACGGGCAGAGCGTCGAGCGCCTGACGGTACGCGGGCAATATGCTGCCGGGGCTTCGGCCGGCGGTGCAGTAAAGGCCTATTCGGAGGAGATCGGCAACGGCTCCCTGACCGAGACCTTCGTCTCCCTGAAGGCGGAGATCGCCAACTGGCGCTGGGCCGGCGTGCCCTTCTACCTGCGCACCGGTAAGCGCCTGGCCAGCCGGGTCTCGGAGATCGTCGTCGCCTTCCACGAGATTCCCCATTCCATCTTCGGCAGCGACGCCGGGAGCGTGGCGGCCAATCACCTGGTGATCCGCCTGCAGCCCGACGAGGGCGTGAAGCTGTGGATCATGATCAAGGACCCGGGCCCGGGCGGCATGCGCCTGAAGCACGTGCCCCTGGACATGTCCTTCGCCCAGGCCTTCGGGGGACGCAATCCGGACGCCTACGAGCGCTTGCTGATGGACGTGGTGCGCGGCAACCCGACCCTCTTCATGCGCCGCGACGAGGTCGACGCCGCCTGGCACTGGATCGACCCCATCCTGGAGACCTGGAAGAGCAAGGGCGATGCGCCCAAGCCCTATACCTCGGGAACTTGGGGGCCCAGCGCTTCGGTGGCCCTGATCGAACGCGACGGGCGCACCTGGTACGAGGACGTGGCCTGATGGGGCCGCAGGGCCCTCAGGTGACCATGTCGCGTCACGACTTTGAGACGCCGCAGGACCTGGCCGCGGCTCTGGCGGAAGCGGTGGCCGACAATCTGCGGGCGGGCCTTGCGGCGCGCGGCGCGGCCTGCCTGGCGCTCTCCGGCGGCCGCACGCCCGAGCTCTTCTTTGCCGCCCTGTCGCGGCAGGAGCTTGACTGGTCGAAGGTGTCGGTGACGCTGGTGGACGAGCGCTGGGTGCCGCTTGACAGCCCGCGCTCCAACGAGGCGCTGCTGCGACGTGGCTTGCTGCAGGGACCTGCGGCGGCGGCCGAGGTGGTCAGCCTTGTCACCGCGGACCCCGGCCCGGAAGAGGGGCTGCGCGAGGTCTCGGACCGCATCGCGGCCTTGCCCTTGCCTTTTGATGCCGTAGTTCTTGGTATGGGGAGCGATGGGCACACGGCCTCCTTCTTTCCCGGCGGCGACCGCCTGGCCGAGGCGATCGACCCGGCCGGGAGCGCCCTGGTGCTGCCGCAGCGCGCGCCGGGCGCGGGAGAGCCGCGGATCACCCTGACTTTGCCCCTCATCGTGGCGGCCCGCAGCGTCTATCTTCACATCGAGGGGGCGGAGAAGGCGGCGGTGCTGAAGACCGCGTTGCAGGACGGCCCGGTGGCGGACATGCCGCTGCGCGCCGTACTGCGCTCGCCCGGGCTGCCGCTGGACATCTACTGGTGCCCCTGAGGCACCGATAGCCACCGAAGGAGCAAGGAGACAGTCGATGACCCTGCATGACCGTGTGGCCGAAGTGACCGATCGCCTGAAGGCACGCAGCCGCGACAGCCGCCAGGCCTACCTGGAGCGGATCCGCGGGGCCGGGGAGAGCGGTCCGCGGCGAACGACGCTTTCCTGCGGCAACCTGGCCCACGGCTTTGCCGCCTGCGGCCTGTCCGACAAGACGGCGCTGAAGGGCGACGTGGTGCCGAACCTCGCCATTATCACCGCCTACAACGATATGCTCTCGGCCCACCAGCCCTTCGAGCGTTTCCCGGAGCTGATCAAGCAGGCGGCGCGCGACGCCGGCGGCGTGGCGCAGGTCGCCGGCGGCGTGCCGGCAATGTGCGACGGAGTCACGCAAGGCCAGCCTGGCATGGAGCTGTCGCTCTTCTCGCGCGACGTCATCGCCTTGGCCGCCGCCGTGGGCCTGTCCCACAACATGTTCGATGCCGCTGTCTTCCTGGGCGTCTGCGACAAGATCGTGCCGGGCCTGGTGATCGCGGCGCTCTCCTTCGGGCATCTGCCCGCGGTCTTCGTGCCGGCGGGCCCCATGCCCTCGGGCATGCCCAACGACGAGAAGGCGCGCATCCGCCAGCTCTATGCCGAGGGCAAGATCGGCCGCGACGAGCTGCTGGAGGCGGAGTCCAAGTCCTACCACGGACCCGGCACCTGCACCTTCTACGGCACCGCCAACTCCAACCAGATGCTGATGGAGATCATGGGCCTGCACCTGCCGGGGTCTTCCTTCGTCAATCCCAACACGCCGCTGCGCGACGCCCTGACGGCGGAGGCGGCCAAGCGGGCGCTGGCCATTACCGCGCTGGGCAACGCCTACACGCCGGTCGGCGAGATGATCGACGAGCGCGCGGTGGTCAACGGCGTGGTCGGCCTGCACGCCACCGGCGGCTCCACCAACCACACCCTGCACCTGGTGGCCATGGCCGCGGCGGCGGGCATCAAGCTCACTTGGGACGATATCGCCGATCTGTCGGACGTGGTGCCGCTGCTGTGCCGCATCTATCCCAACGGCCTGGCCGACGTGAACCACTTCCATGCCGCCGGCGGCATGGGCTTCCTGATCGCCGAACTGCTCGACGGCGGCCTGCTGCACGGCGACGTCACCACGGTCTGGGGGCAGGGGCTGGAATCCTACCGCCAGGAACCGACGCTGACCCACGACGGCTCCGTGGTCTGGGAGCCGGCGGCCGCCCGGAGCCACGATGAAGAGGTCCTGGCGCCGCTGGGGCAGGCCTTCTCGGCCAACGGCGGCCTCAAGATGCTGGACGGCAACCTGGGCCGCGCGGTCATCAAGGTTTCGGCGGTGAAGCCGGAACGCCACGTCATCGAGGCGCCGGCGGTGATCTTCCAATCCCAGGACGATCTCATGGCCGCTTTCAAGGCGGGCGAGTTGGAGAAGGATTTCGTCGCCGTGGTGCGCTTTCAGGGGCCGCAGGCCATCGGCATGCCGGAGTTGCACAAGCTGACGCCGCCGCTGGGCGTGCTGCAGGACCGCGGCTTCAAGGTGGCGCTGGTGACCGATGGCCGCATGTCCGGTGCCTCTGGTAAGGTGCCGGCGGCCATCCACGTGACGCCGGAGGCCGCGGCGGGCGGGCCCATCGCCAAGCTGCGCGAGGGCGACATGCTGCGCCTCGACGCCGTGGCCGGGATCTTGACGGCCCTGGTCCCGGAGGCAGACTGGGCGGCGCGCGAGGCGGTCCAGGCGGATCTCTCGGCCAGCCATGCTGGCCTTGGGCGCGAACTTTTTGCATCCTTCAGGGCGGCGGCAGGGCCCGCCGACCAGGGGGCGCACGTTTTCGGAGGGGGTTTGTGACAGAACGGCAAAAGGGGATCGCAGCGGTCCTCAAGCTGGCGCCGGTGGTGCCGGTCCTGGTGATCGACGAGGTGGCGACCGCGGTTCCCTTGGCGCGGGCCCTGGTGGCCGGAGGTCTGAAGGCCATCGAGGTGACCTTCCGCACGCCGGCGGCGCTGGAATCGATCCGCGCCATCGCCGGCGAGGTGGAGGACGCGGTGGTCGGGGCCGGGACGGTGCTGACGGCCAAGCAGGTGGCTCAGGCGGCTGACGCCGGCTGCCGCTTCATGGTCTCGCCCGGCGCTTCCCTGGATCTGCTGGCGGCGGTGAAGGATTGCCCGGTACCGCTGCTGCCCGGCGCGGCCACGGCCTCGGAGGCCATGACCTTGTTGGAGCAGGGCTATGCCTTCCAGAAGTTCTTTCCGGCCGAGCCCGCGGGCGGCGTCGCCTACCTGAAGGCGCTGTCCTCGCCGCTGGCCGGCATCACCTTCTGCCCGACCGGCGGCATCTCGCGCGCCAGCGCCGGCAGCTATCTGGCGCTGCCTAACGTGGTCTGCGTCGGCGGCTCCTGGGTGGCGCCGGGCGACAAGGTCGCTGCCGGGGCCTGGGACGAGATCGAGGCCCTGGCCCGCGACGCGGCCGGACTGACAGCCTGAGGACCGAGACCATCATGACGGCAGCCGTTGAGAAAGCCTTCGAGGACCTGCGGGCCCATCACTGGGAGATGAAGGGCCTGCGGCTGCGCGATCTCTTCGCCGAGGATCCGGAGCGTTTCACGCATTTCTCGCTGCAGCTCGACGACCTGCTGCTGGACTACTCCAAGAACCTCGTCCTGCCGGAGACCATGGAGAAGCTGCTGACCCTGGCGCGGGCCGCCGACGTTGAGGGCGGCCGCGAGGCCATGTTCGGCGGTGAGCGGATCAACAGCACCGAGGGGCGGGCGGTCCTCCACACGGCGCTGCGCAACCGTTCGCAGCGCCCGGTACTGGTCGACGGCCACGACGTCATGGGCGACGTGCGCGAGGTGCTGGCGGCGATGGGCGGTTTTGCCGATGCGGTCCGCGACGGCGCCATCGGCGGCGCCACGGGGGAGAGCTTCACCGATGTGGTGAACATCGGCATAGGCGGCTCCGATCTCGGGCCCGCCATGGTGACCCGCGCGCTGTCACCCTACGGGCGGCCGGAGCTGCGCTGCCACTTCGTCTCCAACGTCGACGGGGCGCACCTCAGCGATACCCTGCAGGGCCTGGACCCGCGCCGAACGCTGTTCCTCGTCGCGTCCAAGACCTTCACGACCCAGGAGACCATGACCAACGCGCGCTCGGCGCGGGCCTGGCTGGTCAAGGCTCTGGGCGAGGCGGCGGTGAGCGATCACTTCGCCGCCATCTCCACGAACCTGGAAGCGGTCGCCGGCTTCGGCATCTCCGAATCCCGCATCTTCGGCTTCTGGGACTGGGTCGGCGGGCGCTACTCGGTGTGGTCGGCCATCGGCCTGCCGGTGATGATCGCCATCGGGCCCGCGCGTTTCGGTGAGTTTCTGAAAGGTGCCTTCGAGATCGACGAGCACTTCCGCTCGGCCCCTCTGGCCGCCAACTTGCCGGTGGTGCTGGCGTTGCTCGGCGTCTGGTACCGCAATGTCTGGGGCTTCGGCTCCCATGCCGTGTTGCCCTACGACCAGCGGCTGGAGCGCTTCACCGCCTACCTGCAGCAGCTCGACATGGAGTCCAACGGCAAGGGGGTGACCCTGACCGGCCATCCGGTGACCGAGGCGACCGGCCCCGTGGTCTGGGGCGAGCCGGGCACCAACGGCCAGCACGCCTTCTATCAGCTTTTGCACCAGGGTAGCGACGTTGTCCCTTGCGACTTCCTGGTCGCCGCCGAACCGCAGGAGGACCTGGGCGATCACCACGCGCTCTTGGTCTCCAACTGCCTGGCGCAGTCCGAGGCGCTGATGCGCGGCAAGACCGCCGAGGAGGCGCGGGAGGAATTGGCGGCCGCCGGCCTGAACGAGCGCCGCATCGAGGCGCTGCTGCCGCACAAGGTTTTCCCCGGCAACCGGCCTTCCAACACGCTGATCTACCGCAAGCTCTGCCCGCGCACCCTGGGCCGCCTCATCGCACTCTACGAGCACAAGGTCTTCGTGCAGGGACGCATCTGGGGCATCAACTCCTTCGACCAATGGGGCGTCGAACTGGGCAAGCAACTGGCCGGAGAGCTGCTGCCGATGGTCAAAGGGGAGTCGGAGGCTGAAGGCCGCGACAGTTCGACCGTCGGCCTGCTGAAGGCGCTGGCGAAGTTCCGCGCCGACTAACCTGTTTCGGAAGTAATGGCGTAGACGTCGTCGGGCGGGACGGCCAGTTCCAGGAAGACCTCGATGCTCATGGCCAGGACCATGAGGGCCAGCAGGACGCGCAGCTGTTCGGTGCGCAGGCGCGCGCCGACACGCGCGCCGATCTGGGCGCCGACCGTACCGCCGATCAGCAGCAGCAATGCCAGCAGGGCATCGACCGTCTGATTGGTGACGGCCTGCAGTACCGTGACATTGGCGGCGACGAAGATGATCTGGAACAGCGAGGTGCCGACCACCACGGTCGAGGGCATGCCGATCAGGTAGATCATCGCCGGCACCATGACGAAGCCGCCGCCTACGCCCATGATGGCCGAGAGGAAGCCGACGAGGAAGCCGACCCCGGCCGGCACCAGCGCCGAGATGTAGAGCTTCGAGCGCCGGAAGCGCATCTTATAGGGCAGGTGGTGGATCCAGGTATGGCGGTGGGCGCCGCGCGTTGCCACCGCGCCGCCCTTGCCCCGGCGGTAGAACATCTTCAGGGCGTCGACCAGCATCAGGGTTCCGAGGGCGCCTAGCAGCACGACGTAGCAGAGCTGAATGGTCAGCTCGATCTGGCCCAGCGTCCGCAGCAGGCGGAACACCCAGACCCCCATCGTCGAGCCGGCGAAGCCGCCCAGCAGCAGGATCATGCCCATCTTCAGATCGACGTTGCGCCGCGCCCAGTGCGCCATGCAGCCGGAGACGCTGGCGCCGACAACCTGGTTGGCCGCCGAGGCGACGGCGATCGGCGGCGGGATGCCGATCTGCATGAGAAGAGGGGTGAGCAGGAAGCCACCACCGACGCCGAACATGCCCGAGATCAGCCCGACCCCCGCTCCGAGGCCAAGAATGAGAAAGAGGTTCTCGGAGATGCCGGCGATGGGGAGGTAAATTTCCATGCGGCGGGCTTAGAGCCTTCCCTCTTAAGACGAGGTTACTGCTGTTCCCGCAACGCCTCTCATTTGCCGGAGGGGCAGGAAGCGCCAGGGCGATGAATTGGATCAGATCGGGCCGAAAACCGCATTACCTGCAGCGCGGCGGGACCGTCTCTCCCTTCTAGTCGAACCACAGACGCCTGTCGACCGTGGAAGGCCGGGAGGAGGGCGGTTAAAACGCGGCGGCGCCGCCGTCGGCGGGAATGATGGCGCCGTTGATGAGGCTGGCCTCGTCGGAGGCGAGAAAAAGCGCCAGCTCCGCCACCTCCAGGGGCTGGCCCGGCGGAACGCGCCACTGCGGGTCGATCTCGTCGGTCATCCCCTGGGCGCGGGTGCGGTCGGTCAGCACCGGGCCCGGCGCGATGGCATTGACGCGGATGCCCAGCGGCCCGCATTGCAGGGCCATGGCCTGGGTCAGCGCGATGATGCCGCCCTTGGCGGCAGAGCAAGCGTCGGCGCCCCGGGTCCCTTTCAGCGCGCGGATCGAGGTGGTGTTGATCACCGCGCCGCCGCCGGCCTCCTGGATGTAGGGCACCGCGATGCGGCTGGCCAGGAAGGTGCCGTAGAGGTCCACCGAGACCGTGCGCCAGAATTCCTCCAGCGGAATGTCGAGGAAGCTGCCATCGCGCGCCGTGGCGCCGCCGGCGTTGTTGTAGAGCACGTCGAGGCCGCCGAAGGTGCCGGCCACCTCGTCGATGGCGTCCTCCACGTCTTCCGGTTCGCTGACGTCGGCCTGCAGGAACAGGACCTCGCCGCCCTCGGCCTCGGCCGCCGCCGCGGCGCGTTCCCCCGCCTCGCGGTCGGTGTCGAGGATCGCCACCTGCGCGCCTTCGCGCACAAAGAGCATGGCCGCGGCGGCACCGATGCCGTTCCCGCCGCCGGTGATGATCGCGCGCTTGCCGTGCAGCCGTGCCATGTTCTCCCCCGAATTGAGCCTTCAGCCGCGCCCCTCGATGCTGCGCAGGGCGGGGGCGGTTTCCTCCGGCCAGACGATGCTCGCCGCCAGCCAGGGTAGGGTGGCGTAGAGTTCCGGCAGGCGGCGGCGCAGGATGTCGCGGATGGCGGCGGCCAGCACTTCCGGCGCCGCGCCCAGGTCGCCGCGCCGCGCGACCAGAGAGACGGGGCGCGAGAAGCGGCCACGTCGCAGCGGTTCGATCCGCAGGCGCTCCAGACGGCCGGCTTCCTGCAGCAGGCAGAGCGGCGTCGTCATGCTCCAGCCCATGCCGCCGGCCACCGCTGAGAACTGGCTGATGGCGGTGTCGAATTCGGCGTCGATGGGCACGTTGAGGCGCAGGCGGTTTAGCTGTCCTTCGATCTGGCGGCCGATGGCCGAGCGCAGCGAGTAGCGCACGAAGGGCATGCCGGTCAGCGCCTCCAAGGGCTCGCTGGGGCCGTCGTAGTTCGCGGGAAAGACCAGCACGAAGGGCTCGGTCAGGATGGGATGGCTCTCCAGGCCCTCGACGCCGTCCAGCTCGTCGGTGGTGGTGACCACCGCGTCCACCGTGTGGTTCATCAGCAGGGCATGGTTGTCGGGCGAGATGCCGGCCCAGATGCGCCAGCGCTTGGCGAGGCCGCGCTGCTCGGCGACCAGCTGCGGGCCGACCGAGTTGGCGATGCTCTCGGCCATGGCCAGGGTCAGGCTGGAAAGCTGCTTCAGTTCGCGATCGCGCAGGTCGCGGTAGAGGTCGCCGGCCTCGGCCAGCATGGCCCGGCCGCGTTCGTAGAGGGTGGTGCCGGCGGCGGTCAGCGCCAGGGGGCGGACCGAACGGTCGAAGAGGGCGCTGCCGAGGGCCTCTTCCAGGTTGCTGACGATCTGCGAGACGCTGGACTGGGTGAGTCCCAGCTGCTTGGCGGCCGATGTCATGCCGCCGGCCTCCGCCACCATGACGAAGACGCGGATTGACTTCAGGTCGAAGCCCTGCGGCAAGTCCATCGAACAATCGGCCCCTTCTGATGAGGCCGTGGGAACGGCCTCAGGCGCTGCCGGGCGGGTCGACGCGGTAACCGGTCTCGGCCGCCGCCTCGGTCAGCCAGTCCCAGAACGATAGCGCGAAGCCCCGGTAGACATAAAGGTCGAAGCTGTCCCCCCCAAGCTTGTCGGCCGAGAGCCGACGGACGACAACGCCGACCTCGTGGACCGCGGATTGCGCCACCTTCATCGGTGGGAAGGCCTGCGGGTGCAGGTCGAGAGCGAGGCCCTTGGCCAGGACCCAGGCGGCTTTCGGCCCGCTCACCCGGATCGCGATGCGGGCATGCGAGAGGTCGGCGACGGCGCCGAGCGCCGGCGGGATCTGTTCGCCCAGGCGGGCGGCGAGGCGCGGATCGCCGCTTTCGACCAGCCAGCGTCCTGGGCTGAGGGCCAGGATGGCGCCACCGGCGTCGCCGCTGGAGCCGGCAGGGCCTTGCGGCGGGGCGCAGCCGATGAGGGAGGCGAGGATGCCCTCCACCTGCTCGGCGGTCTCCGGCCAGGCGGCCACCTGGACCAGGGAAACCAGCTTGCGCTCCGTGAGCGTGACGGCCGCGTCGCCGGCGGGAACGCGGGCCTCGCTGTGGCCGCGCAAGGGCGAGACGGCCGGGGAGATTGCCTCAGACATGCATGCGGCTCCCTTCGGGATCGAAGAAGTGAGAAGAGACCACCTCTACGTCCACGTCGATGTTCTTCAGCGGGTAGGTCGCGACCAGCTTCTCGCCGACGCGCTCCGGCCCGTCCTCCAGCAGGCCGAGGGCGATGTACTTCTCCAGGGCCGGGCTGTAGGTGGTGGAGGTGATGTGCCCCAGGCTGCGCGGCGGAGAAGAGGTGTCGTTGGCGGCGACCAGGTGCGCGCCGGCGCGGATCTTGCCGCCGTCGGCGGAGACAAAGCCGACCAGCTTCAGGCGCGCCGGATCGGTCAGGCCCTCGCGCTTCAGCATCGAAGAACCGATGTAGTGCTTCTTGCGCGAGGTCATGCCGGCGAGGCCCAGGTCCTCGGCCGTGGTGCGGCCGTCCAGCTCCGGTCCGGCCACGTGACCCTTCTCGATGCGCAGGGTGCCCAGCGCCTCGACGCCGTAAGGGATCATGCCGAAGGGCTTGCCGGCCTCCAGGATACGGCTCCAGACCGCCTCGCCGTGATGGGCGCCGCAGTAGACCTCGTAGGCCAGTTCGCCGGAGAAGGAGAGCCGCGCCACCAGCACCGGCAGACCATTCAAGTGTCCCTTGCGCACGCCCATGAAGGGCAGGGCCTCGTTCGACATGTCGAGGTCGTCGAGGACGCTGGCCAGCACCTCCCGGCTCTTGGGGCCGGAGACCGCCATGCCCGCCCACTGCTCGGTGACCGAGGTGACCGCGACCTTCAGCTCCGGCCAGACCGCCGCCAGCAGGAATTCGAGCTGGGAGAGGACCGGCGCGGCATTGGCCGTGGTGGTGGTCATAAGGAACTGGGTTTCGCTGAGCCGCCAGGTGGTGCCGTCGTCCCAGAGGAAGCCGTCCTCGCGCAGCATCAGGCCATAGCGCGCCTTGCCCTCCGGCAGCTTCAGGAAGCCGTTGGAATAAACGCGGTTCAGGAACTCGGCGGCGTCCAGTCCCTGCACGTCGATCTTGCCCAGGGTCGAGACATCGACCATGCCGACGCTCGCGCGCACCTGGCGCGCCTCGCGGCTGTAGGCCTGCTCCACCGTTTCGCTGCCCTGGGCGTAGATGCGCGGGCGCAGCCACAGGCCGGCGGCCTGCATCTCGGCGCCGTTTTCCACGTGCCAGTCGTGCATTGCCGTGCGCCGGGTCGGGCGGAAGTGGCTGCCGCGCGCCTGGCCGGCCAGGGCCCCGAGGGAGACCGGCGTGTAGGGCGGGCGGAAGCGGGTGGTGCCGACCTCGGGGATTGAGAGCTTGCGCTCCCGTGCCATCAGAGCCAGGCCGGTGACGTTGGAGGTCTTGCCCTGGTCGGTGGCCATGCCCAGCGTGGTGTAGCGCTTCAAATGCTCGACCGAGCGGAAGCCCTCGCGGTGGGCGAGGCTGATGTCCGAGGCTGTCACGTCGTGCTGCAGGTCAACGAAGGCCTTGCCCTTGCCGTGCGGCGGGCGCGCGTCCCACACCGGCAAGGGCACGTCCGCCAATGGTTCAGTCTTGGCGCCGGGCAGGGACACCGGGTTAGGCGAGAGTCCGCAGGCCCGCGCCGCCTCCGCCCCGGCCTGCGCGCCCTCGGCGAAGCAGGCGGCGCTGTCGAGCGTGCCCTGGCAGGCCCCGGCGGCACGCCAGGGCTGCGAGGCCTCGCCGGGCAGGAAGGCGGTCAGGCTGTCGTCCCAGCGCGCCGGGCCGCCGGCCTGGCTCGCCAGGTGGATGGTCGGGGTCCAGCCGCCGCTGACCAGCAGGCAGTCGGCGCTGATCTGGCGCTGGGCGCCGTCGCGCGCGCCCTGGACGGGATCGAAAGCCGCGACTTCGATGCCGCTGAGCCGCTGGCCGCCGAGAGCACGGGTGACCACCTGACCCAACAGCAGTTCCGCGCCGCTGGCCGCGGCGATGGCCTGCGCCTCGGCGCCGATCTCCCGGCGGGCGTCGACGATGGCGCTCACGGCCACGCCCGCAGTGGTCAGCGCCGCAACGCTGCGGTAGGCGCCGTCGTTGTTGGCGAAGACGGCGACCCGGCGGCCCGGCGCGACGCCGTGGCGCTCGACATAGAGGCGGCCGGCGTCGGCCAGCATAACGCCCGGCTTGTCGTTGTCGCCGAAAATGATGGGCCGCTCGATGGCGCCCGTGGCCAGCACCACCTGTTTCGCGCGGATCGTCCAGTGGCGCTCGCGCGGCTGGCCTTCCGCCGGCGCCGCGACGTGGTCGGCAACCCGCTCGACGGCGCCCAGGGTGTTGTCGTCGTAGTAGCCGTAGACCGTGGTGCGTGCCAGCAAGGTGACGTTGTCGAGCGCGGCAAGTCCCGCAAGGTTTTCCTGAGCGCTGGCCGAGCCACGCAGATTGCCGCCGAGCGCGCTCTGCTCGTCGGCGAGGATGACGCGCGCGCCGCTGGAGGCCGCGGCGGTGGCGGCCATCAGCCCTGCCGGGCCGGCGCCGACCACCAGCACGTCGCAGAAAGCGTTCATTTCCTCGTAGCGGTCCGGGTCGGGCAGCAGCGTGCCGGCGCCCAGGCCCGCCGCCTTGCGGATGAAATACTCGTAGAGCATCCAGGCCTTGCGCGTCGGGCCCATGAATGTCTTGTAGTAGAAGCCCGCCGAGAACAGCGGCCCGGCGAGCTGGTTCATCGCCATGACGTCGAAGGCCAGCGAGGGCCAGCGGTTCTGGCTGCTGGCCTCCAGGCCGTCGTAGAGCTCCACCACTGTCGCCCGCGTGTTGGGCTCGGCGCGGGCGCCGCTGCGCAGCGTCACCAGCGCGTTGGGTTCCTCAACGCCGGCCGAAAAGAGGCCGCGCGGGCGGTGGTACTTGAAGCTGCGCCCGAAGAGGTCGACGCCGTTGGCGAGCAAGGCCGAGGCCAGGGTGTCGCCGGCATAACCTTGGTAGCGCTTGCCGTCGAAGGCGAAGCTCAGCGGCCTGGCGCGGTCGATCTGCCCGCCCGAAGAAAGCCGATAGCCGCTCATGCCACGTCCCGCCCTTGCTTCGGCGCGGCGGCGGCCCAGGGCCCGACGACCTCGGCGCCCTCGATCTTGTGGGTCACCGTGTCGCGCGCCACCTTCAGCCACAGGCGGCAGCCCTGGCCGTGGTGCCAGTACTCGACGTGACGGCCGCGTGGGTTGTCGCGGTGGAAGACGTAGTCGCACCAGTCCTCGGCCGTCGCGCTATCCGGATTCGGGCGCTCCTTCGTCGCGTCGCCGCCGTAGGTGAACTCGGCCACGTCGCGCGGGCCGCAGTGGGGGCAGGGGATCAGCATTCTTGCGGCTTCCTTAGTGCAGTTCGGGGCGCGGCCCGGCGCCGCGCTCGTCGATCACGCGACCCTGGCAGAAGCGCTCCAGGGTGAAGGCGGCGTTCAGTTCGTGCGGCGCGTCGTTGGCGATGGTCGAGGCGAAGCACCAGCCCGAGGCCGGGGTCGCCTTGAAGCCGCCGTAGCACCAGCCGGCGTTGATGTAGAGGCCGTCGATCGGCCCCTTGCAGATGATCGGGCTGCCGTCCATCGACATGTCCATGATGCCGCCCCAGGAGCGCAGCAGGCGCAGCCGCGCCAGGTTGGGGAAGAGGGTCACGGCGGCGGCGGCCACGTGCTTCACGATCGGCAAGTTGCCGCGCTGGGCGTAGGAGTTGTAGCCGTCGATGTCGCCGCCGAAGACCAGGCTGCCCTTGTCCGACTGGGAGATGTAGAGGTGCCCGGCGCCGAAGGTGACGACGCCGTCGATCAGCGGCTTCAGCGCTTCGGTGACGAAGGCCTGCAGCACGTGGCTTTCGATGGGGATGTTGTTCAGCCCTGCCTTCTGCAGCACCACCGAGGAGTTGCCGGCCACGGCGACGCCCACCTTGCCGGCGCGGATGGCGCCGCGGGAGGTCTCGACGCCCACGATGGCGCCGCCCTCACGGATAAAGCCGGTGACCTCGCAGTTCTCGATGAGGTCGACGCCCTGGCGGTCGGCACCGTAGGCGAAGCCCCAGGCCACGGCGTCGTGGCGCGCGGTGCCGGCGCGCGGCTGCAGCAGGCCGCCGGCCACGGGAAAGCGGGTGTTCTGGGACATATCGATGCCGGGCGCGTATTTCGCCACCTGGTCGCGGTCCAGCAGCTCGGCGTCGATGCCGTGCAGGCGCATGGCGTTGCCGCGCCGTGCGTAGGCGTCGAGCTGGCTCGGCGTGTGGGCCAGGTTCAGCACCCCGCGCTGGGAGAACATGACGTTGTAGTTCAGGTCCTGGGACAGGCCCTCCCAGAGCTTCATGGAGTGTTCGTAGAAATAGGCGTTGGCCGGCAGCATGTAGTTGGAGCGCACGATGGTGGTGTTGCGCCCGATGTTGCCGCCGCCCAGCCAGCCCTTTTCCAGGACGGCCACGTTGGTGATGCCGTGGTTCCTGGCCAGATAGTAGGCGGTGGCCAGGCCGTGCCCGCCGCCGCCGATGATGATCACATCATAGGCCGGTTTGGGCTCCGGCGAGCGCCACACGCGCTCCCACTTCCTGTTGCCGCTCAAGGCGTTGCCGAGCAGCGAAAAGACCGAATAACGCGCCATGCTCAAGGGTTCCCGGGAACTGAGATGGGGCCATTAGGGCGCGACTTTGCGCCCGGGTCCAGCGCCGGGCGGCAGTATCGGATTATTCAATCCGCGGGATCGGCAGGGGTGATGGTGAGGCTAGCGGCCCAGGTCCTGCTCCGGGCCGATCGGCCGGGGCTGCTCGCGGACCCGCTGTTCGAAACCGCTCGCCGCGAAGGAGATCCGGCCGTTGTCGCAGTCGATCTCGTAGTCCCGGAGGGTGACCTGCCCGTTGGCGGAGGGGCGCGGATCGCCGCGCTTCAGTTCCATGATGAAGAGCTGCATGTAATTCTTGAAGTCGATCCCGGCCTTGAAATCCGACACGTTCCGGAAAACCAGTTCGCAGGGCGAGACCCAGAACCGGAAGCTGTTCTCCGGCAGCTTTTCCCAGCGAAAGATATAGTCGATATCCAGCTTTAGCCGGTGTTCGTTGTCCGGAAACCGCACAGAGTAGATGCGGCAGTCGTGCCAGCCCATCTGCTCGAAGTCCGCATCGGTCCAAAGCTCTTTGACTTCCATGCCTGCCGCCTCGGGATCCTGGGGCCGCGATGTGCTTCGGCTCACTCTATCCACAAAGCGACCTGCGATCCTCTGATTTTCCTCTCCATCGGGTCTGCCGATGCAGGGTTATCGTTCTCGCCGATTGTGCGCCCAAGGCCCCGGAAAGGTCTTAGTCTCTGCGGGAAATCAGCCTCTTGGAGCAGTTACATGGCCTTTCCCGACAGCAGCCGCTACGTGATCATCGGCGCCGGCATCCACGGTCTCTCGACCGCGCTGCACCTGGCGCAGGCGCTGGAGGCGCGCGGCCAGGGCGGCGGCAAGGACGTCCTGGTCATCGACAAGGGCGGCATCGCCGCCGGGGCCAGCGGCATCGCCTGCGGGGTGGTGCGCAACAACTACTTCCAGCCGGCCATGCGCGAGCTCATGGCCCATTCGGTCCAAGTCTGGGAGAGCGACCCCAAGGCCTACAGCTATCATCCCGTCGGCTACATGCAGATCAGCCCGGAGGTGATGCACGAGGACGTCGCCTCGATCTACCAGCAGCAGCAGGCCATCGGTTACGAGTCGGTCTTCGTCGAGGGCGCGGCGGACTCCGAGCGCTACATGAAAGGCCTCTTCGACGACTGGCAGGCCAAGGGCATCACCTCGGTCCTGCACGAGAAGAAGGGCGGCTACGCCAACAACACCGCGGCGCTCTACGGGCTCGCCGACAAGGCCGAGGCGCTGGGCGTGCGCGTCCTGACCGGCGTCACCGTCACCGGCTTCGAGTTCGGCCACAACTCGGAGGCCGTGGCCGCCGTCGAGACCGACAAGGGGCGCATCGCCTGCGACCAGCTGGTCATCGGCACGGGCCCCTGGGTGCGCGACTTCTGGGACATGCTGGAGCTGCCCAAGAGCGTGACCATCAAAGGCAAGGACGGCAGCGAACATCCGGACGTGCCGATGTGGCGCTACTGGCAGCTGGAGGAGGGGGTGCTGGGCGTCGAGCCGGGTTATCTCACCACCAATGACGGCGCCATGCCGCCGGTGATGCACGTGGACACCGACGCACCACTCATGAGCGACGTCGACGGCTCACTCATCACCGACCAGCTCTGGGGCATCTACTACAAGCCGGATTTCCACTTCAACGGCGTGCAGGGCGGCGCTTCGCCCTACGAGGTCACCACGCCGGTCGACGATGTCGCCATCGACCCCTACGGGCCGTCCTCGCCGGAGTTCGTCGCCTCGCCGGAATTCGTGCACATGTGGTGCTCGGCGCTGGCCCACTGCCACAAGCGCTTCGAGGGCAAGATCGGCCTCTACAAGAAGGAGCCCTCGGGCGGCATCGGCTGCTTCACGCCGGACTCCTTCCCGGTCTTCGACCGCTTCCGCGAGAATGCCTACGTCATCGCGGACTCCAACCACGGCTACAAGATGATCGGCGTCGGCAAGCTGGTGGCCGAGGAGATGCTGAACGGCACGCCCGAGCTGCTGAAGCCCTTCCGCTTCTCGCGCTACGCCGAAGGCGATCTCCACCCGGTCTCCCACAGCCCCTTTCCCTGGAGCTGATGCGGAAAAGGCGGAGGTTCAGGGAATATCGGTGACGGGTAGGAAGTAGACGTCCGGCTGCCGCATCTTTGCCGGCGTGTCGCTATGTTCCCATTCGCAGACCGTCATGCCCAGGAGGCTGGTTGCTTCTTTTCCGGAATCGCCGCTCAGTGGCAGTATCAGGCGGCCGCCGTGGCCGGTCCGGTCGGCGCCGTAGTAAACCATTCCCTTCATGGAAATGACGCACTGCTGCTCGATGGCACGCCGCCAGGCACGCTCTACGATCACCAGGCGCTCGGGCTTCACGAAATCGCGCAGATTGAGGCCCTTGAGATTCGCGCGTCCGAAGACACGCGCGATTTCGTTGCCGGCCAGGCGGTAAACGAAGCCCTCGCCAGGGATATAATCGACCAGGAAAATACGCGACAGCGCCCAGCTGATGTCGATCGGATCGATGTCGTTTTTCTTTGGAATCGGCGCGCCATGGCGCTTTGCACACCAATAATCGAACAACCGCCGGAGTTGGGGCTGCTCAACGAGGTCCGACACCTTGGTCGTCTGGTGCCCAGAGTCGTCAGCGGATGGATCTTGATCGGACACTTGGCTCCTCCCTGAAGACCCGATGCCGAGTGGGAGCCGGAAACAATAGGCAACTGCCGGCGCCGGGATCAAGGCGCAAGCCATCGCCGTGTCACCGCGACCGGGGGCTTTCGCGTTGGAAGGTTCAGCTTCTCGGGAATTCCGGATAGGATCGCCACCGTTCAACGGCGGAGGATGCGAAATGCTCGCAGTGACGGTCGTTTTCAATATCAAGCCCGAAGCGGTGACCGAGTTCCGTCGGGTGGTTCTTCAGCAAGCGAAGAATTCTCTGGAGAAGGAAGAGTCCTGCCGGCGCTTCGACGTTTGTTTCGACGACGCGCGCCCGGCCATGGCGTTTCTTTACGAACTCTATGACGACCGGGCCGCTTTCGATCTTCACCTGGCGAGCGATCATTTTAAGAATTTCGACGCCGAGTCCGGTCCCCTGGTGGAAAGCCGGGTGATCGAGACCTGGCAGCTGCAGCCAGCGACCTGACCGGGTCAGCTGCGGGGGCCGCGGGCCGGGCGGAACTGGTAGAGCCAGGTCTCGCTGAGCGGTTCTTTTCCCAGCGCGAGGTACATCCGCAGTTCCACCGGCTCTTCGCCCTCCACCGCGAGATCGAAGACGGCACGCCAGGCCTTGGTGCCGGGGACCGGCTCGGCGAAGACGCGGGAGACCTCACCGCGCGAGGCGGTGACCACAGGCTCCGGTTCGCTCTTGCCGTTCAGGCCCGGCAAGCGTCCGCCTTCGAAGTCCACCACGAACTTGGTCAGCCCGGGCGGACGCGGCTTGCCGGGCTGGCCGCCGCGGCCCAGGCGCGTGGCCGTCACCCGGGCGAAGTCGCGGGCCGGGTAGGGCTCCTCGGCCAACCAGTGCAGGCGGTAGGTCAGGTGGCGGCTGTCGCCCGCCTTGGCCGCCGCCTGCGCCACCCAGCAGGCGACGATGTTGTCGTGGATCTCGTCGTCGGTGGGGATTTCCAGCAGTTGCACACTGCCGGGCCCCCAGTCGCCCAGGGGCTCGACCCAGAGGCTGGAGCGGCGCTCGTAGTGGACGCCGTCCAGGTAGTGGTCGAAGTCGCGGTCCCGCTGCAGCAGGCCGAAGCCGCGCGGATTGTCGTCGAAGAAGGAGGAGAGGGTAACCTGCTCCGGATTGTTGAGCGACCGCCAGAGGCGTTCGCCGCCGCCGGTCCACAGCGCGAGGCCGTCGGAGTCATGGATCTCCGGGCGCCAGTCCATGCGGGCGGGACGGTCGCCCTCCGAATAGAAGTACATGGAGGTCAAGGGCGCGAGACCGAGGCGGGCCACGTCGCGGCGCAGGAAGAGGTGTTTTTCCACCTCCATGATCACCCCGGCGCCGCGGGTGAGGGAGAAGCGGTAGGCGCCGGCGAGGCTGGGGCCGTCCAGCAGGGCATAGACCGCCACCGGGTCCCCCGCCTTTTCGGCGGGGGCGATGTAGAACTCGGTGAAATCGGGGAACTCCTCGGGCCCCGAGAGCGTTGGGTTCACCACGACGCCGCGCGCCGAAAGGCCGTATTGCTCCAGCTCGCCGATGGCGCGGAAATAGGAGGCGCCGAGGAAGGCGATCCAGTCGTGGCTGCGCCACCAGTCTTGGGACTTTCCGGCGTCGCGCCCGATCGACTCCTGCAGGCGAAAGCCGGCGAAGCCGGAATCCTCGGGCAGGCGGCGGGCGATGGAGTCTGCCGGCATCTCGAAGTAATCAGGCGAATAGAGGATTTCCCGCGCCTCCATGCCGCCCGGGCCGCTCGCCAGCGCATGCATCTTCACCGACTTGCCGAAAAAGCGGCCCAGGTGGAAGAAGGTCGCCGGGTAGGCGCTCTTTGGCCCGCCAGACTCGGGACCATAGAGCGCCCGGTCCGGATCGAAGCGGATCTTGCCGTGGGCCTCGTAGTCGATCTGCTCCACGACTTGCGGCGCTGGGCGGTAGGGCGGCTGGTAGGCTCTGCCGGCGGTTTCCCTCGCCCGCTGCGTCAGCGCCTCGAAGCTGAAGGGCCGGGCCGGGCCGAAGTGGAGACCGCCGCCTTGCGCCCAGCTTTCCAGTGGCCCCAGGAGGGCCGGACCGGCGGCGCCTACGGCGGCTCCCAGAGAGGCAAGTTCCAGCAGCCTGCGTCTGGAAAACGGTCTCGGCATAAGATGGTCTCGCGATGCTGTTGGTCCGGATTTCGGGGGAAGGGGCTGGCAGGACCCTGGGCCCAGAAACTAGGCGACGGCGCCGCACCCCGGCCAAGGGCAATTTCCGGGCAAAGGACGGTGGCAAGCCGGCAGCTACGGACGCCGTCGCAAGAATGACGTGGTGGCGCGGGATTTCTTCCATTTCCCTCTGTCGGACAGGCCCCGGTCCCTTATCCTCTACGCGCCACGGATGGTCGCTGGCGGGCCTGAAAAGCGGGGGCCAGCCGACTATTTCTGAACCTGGCAGGTCCTGTGACGGGTAGATAGGAACAGGCGTTAAAACAAGGAAGTACTTATGAAATCCCATGCTCAGGTCGTGGTCATCGGCGGTGGCGTCGTCGGCTGCAGCGTCCTCTACCACCTGACCAAGGCCGGCTGGCGCGACGTCGTGCTGCTGGAGCGCAGCGAGCTGACCTCGGGCTCCACCTGGCATGCCGCCGGGGGCATGCACACCCTCAACAGCGATCCCAACGTCGCCAAGCTGCAGAGCTACACCATCAACCTGTACAAGGAGATCGAGGCGATCTCCGGCCAGTCCTGCAGCGCGCATATGCCCGGCGGCCTGATGCTGGCCGACACGCCGGACTGGCTGGACTTCCTGAAGGTGACCCAGGGCAAGGCGCGGGTGCTGGGCCTGGAGACCGAGCTCATCTCGATGGAGGAAGCGAAGGAGCGCCATCCGCTGATCAACGAGAAGCGCTTTCTCGGCGCTCTTTACGATCCGATGGAAGGCCATGTCGATCCTTCCGGCGTCACCCACGCCTACGCCAAGTCGGCGCGCATCGGCGGCGCCGAGATCGAGCGCTTCACCCGCGTCGTCGACCTGCAGCCGCTGACCAACGGAGGCTGGGAGGTCGTTACCGACAAGGGCGGGATCAAGGCCGAGCACGTGGTGAACTGCGGCGGCCTCTGGGCGCGCGAGGTCGGCCGCATGGTCGGCCTGGAACTGCCGGTTCTGGCCATGGAACACCACTATCTCGTCACCGACGAGATGCCGGAGGTGAGCGGACGCGCCCAGGAGCTGCCGCACTGCATCGACTTCGGCGCCGAGATCTACATGCGCCAGGAGCGTGGCGGCCTCGTCATGGGCACCTACGAGCGCAACTGCGTGCCCTGGTCGCCCAAGCAGACCCCCTGGGACTTCGGCCACGAGTTGCTGCAGCCGGACCTCGACCGCATCTCCGGCAATCTCGACCTTGCCTTCGACCATTTCCCGGCGCTGGAGACCGCCGGCATCAAGCAGGTCATCAACGGGCCCTTCACCTTCGCGCCCGACGGCAACCCTCTGGTCGGCCCGGTGCGCGGCCTGAAGAACTTCTGGGTCGCCTGCGGCGTCATGGCGGGCTTCAGCCAGGGCGGCGGCGTCGGCCTCGCGCTCTCCAACTGGATGGTGGAGGGCGACCCGGGCTTCGATGTCTTCGCGATGGACGTGGCACGCTTCGGGGACTTCGCGACCATGGCCTACACCAACGCCAAGGTGCGGGAGAACTACGGCCGGCGCTTCCGCATCACCTTCCCGAACGAGGAGCTGCCGGCGGCGCGCCCGCTGCGTACTACGGCGATCTACGATTGCCTCAAGGAGGAGAACGCCGTCTTCGGCGCGTCCTACGGCATGGAGCACGCCCTGTGGTTCGCACCCGAGGGAGAGGAGCCGGTGGAGACGCCGAGCTACCGCCGTTCCAATGCCTTCGAGCACGCGAAGGCCGAGTGCAAGGCGGTGCGCGAGGCGGTCGGCATGACGGAGACGGCCATCTTCGCCAAGTACGAGGTGACGGGCCCTGGGGCCGAGGGCTGGCTCTCGCAGCTGCTGGCCAACCGCATGCCGCGGGAAGGCCGCCTGGTGCTCACGCCGATGCTGAACCCCGGCGGCAAGATCATCGGCGACTTCACCGTCGCCAAGGCGGGGCCGGAACGCTTCTTTATCTTCGGCTCGGGCCCTGCCGAGGACTATCACCTGCGCTGGTTCGAGCAGCACCTGCCGGAAAGCGGCGTACGCCTGCAGTCCCGCAGCCGCGATCTTCAGGGTTTCATCATCGCCGGGCCGAGGTCGCGCGAACTGCTCGCGCGGCTCACCGACGACGACGTTTCCAATGCGGCTTTTCCCTTCATGGACTTCCGCCGCATGGATCTCGGCATGACGCCCGCCTGGGTCGGCCGGATCAACTTTACCGGCGACCTGGGCTACGAGCTCTGGGTGGCGCCCGATGGCCTGCGCCGCCTCTATGACGACCTGCTGGCGGCGGGCGAGGACCTGGGCCTGCGCCAGTTCGGCCTTCGCGCCATCCTCTCCCTGCGCCTGGAGAAGAGCTACGGCACCTGGGCGCGTGAGTACCGCCCGATCTACACCCCCGCCGAGGCCGGCCTCGACCGCTTCGTCGACCTGCGCAAGAACGACTTCATCGGCCGTGACGCCGTGCTGAAGGAGAAGGAGGCCGGCGGCCCCAAGCTGCGCCTCGTCACCTTCACGGTGGACGCGGACGGCGCCGACGTCGTCGGCGACGAGCCCGTCTGGCACAACGGCGAGGTGGTCGGCTGGGTTACTTCCGGCGGCTACTGCCACTGGGTCGACCGCTCGGTGGCGCTGGCCTACGTGCCGGCCGAGCTGGCGAAGGCTGACGGCGGTTTCGAGATCGAGATCCTCGGCGACCACCGCGCGGCAAAGCTGCAACCGGAGCCGCTCTTCGACCCCAGGCGCGAGCGCATGCTGGGGTAGGGGAGCCGCGCGGTGCGAATTAGCGCCGTGTCGGCTCCCGATGGTCCTGGCTAGCTGTCGCGGCGAACAAGCCGGTGATTGCTGCTGACCCTGGTTGCATCTGCGATAGTGCGATGCCGCACAATGGACAACGCCCTCCAAACGGGAAATTGGTATGAAAAACAACCCGCTGCGGGACCAATTTCTGACCAATTTCTGTTGTGGTCACAAAGAAATGTCGTGCAGTATGGAACGGGTTTCCGGTCTGCGGGAATTCGCCACGATGAAAGCCTCGGAACAGAGGCGGTGGAACGAAATGGTTTTTGGGGAGGAAAGCAGCAGCGCGCCGCAGGGCGTTGAAAAGCGCCGGTATCGCTCGGTCTAAAGCCTGGCCGTCGAACCGTAAGTCGACACCCCCTGCGTCCACGAAAATCCGTTCATGCAAATGCCTGCAATGCCACGGCGGCAGCGGTTTTCCGCCGGTGCCGGGCAACCCGGCAGGGGTATGACCGGCTCTGCTCGCGGTATTGCGGCGCGTTCACGATTTGTGGATTTGCACAAGAATCTGAGACGAATTGTGCTAGTTTTGACGGGTTGGTGACGTCTGAACTCGATGCCAGCCAAAGTCCGTAAAGGGCCGGCCCACAACGGGCCAACAATGAAAAAAGGGAGGAAAGCTGTGAAGAACAAGTCTGAAACCAAATCACTCTCGCGCCGTAAGCTGCTGAAAGGCGGCGGCGTTGCCGCCGGCGCGGTGGCGGCCGGCGCCATTGCCATGCCGAACGTCTCGCGGGCCCAGACGAAGACTCTGAAGATGCAGGGCTCCTGGGGGGCCTCGGATGTCTTCAGCGACATGGCCCGGCAGTACACCGAGCGCGTCGAGAAGATGTCCGGCGGGCGCCTCAAGATGGACTATCTGCCCTCCGGTGCCGTGGTGAAGGGCTTCCAGGTTCAGGACGCGGTCAACGACGGTGTTCTCGATGCCGCCCACACGGTGACGGCCTACTGGTACGGCAAGAACAAGGCCGCCTCGCTGTTCGGCACCGGTCCGGTCTTCGGCGCCAACGCCTCGCAGATCCTGGCCTGGATCCACTACGGTGGCGGCAAGGAGCTCTACAAGGAACTGACCCAGGATATCCTCGGCCTCAATCTCGTCGGCTTCTTCGCCATGCCGATGCCGACGCAGCCGCTGGGCTGGTTCAAGAATCACATCGAAAACGTCGAGCAGATGCAGGGCCTCAAGTACCGCACCGTCGGCCTGGCCACGGACATCATGCAGGGCATGGGCCTGAAGGTGACCCAGCTTCCGGGCGGTGAAATCGTGCCGGCGCTGGAACGTGGCGTGATTGAGGCTTTCGAGTTCAACAATCCCACGTCGGACAGGCAGTTCGGCGCTCAGGACGTCTCCAAGCACTATCACATGGGCTCCTACCACCAGGCGGCCGAGTTCTTCGAGATCATCTTCAACAAGGATCTCTTCGAATCGCTGCCGGCGGAGCAGCAGGCCATCCTGGAGTACGCGGCCGAGGCGGCCAACACCGCCAACTACGGCATGGCCATGGACAGCTACTCCAAGGATCTGCAGACCCTGATCAACGATGACGGTGTGAACGTCTACCGCACCGACGAGTCGATCATGGCGGCACAGCTGGTCTCCTGGGACAAGACGCTGGAGTCCCTGACGCAAGATCCCTTCTTCAAGAAGGTGGTCGACAGCCAGAAGGCTTGGTCGGAGCGGGTTGCCTTCTACGACTTGATGAACTCCGCCGACTACAAGCTGGCCTACAAGCACTACTTCCCGGGCAAGATCACTTTCTAACCGAAGCTGGTCGAAGCCATGAGGTGACAGAGGGCGGCACCCTATCGTGCCGCCCTCGCCTTAAGACAACGCATTCCGGCTGATCTACTTTATTTGAGGCGCTCCATGGAAGGGTATATCCACTTCGCCGACAAAGTGTCGGCTTGGTTCGGCAAGGCTTTCGCCTGGTTGATCCTGGTCATGACCTTTGGCGTGGGCTATGAGGTCTTCGTGCGCTACGTGCTGCGCGATCCCACTTCCTGGGCGTTCGACGTCAGCTACATGATGTACGGCACGCTCTTCATGATGGGAGGCGCCTATACCTTGTCACGCGATGGCCACGTGCGCGGCGACTTCGTTTACCGGCTGTGGAAGCCGAAGGTTCAGGCCACCGTGGAGTTGATACTCTATCTCTTCTTCTTCTTCCCCGGCGTCATCGCGCTGATCCTTGCCGGATGGAAGTACGCCGCGCGCTCCTGGAGCTATACCGAGGTCAGTGTTATGAGCCCCGCGAACGTGCCGATTTTCCAGTTTAAGACGGTGATTATCGCCGCCGGCATCCTGCTGCTGATTCAGGGAATCGCGCAGGTATTTCGCTCGGTAATCTGCATTCGAACAGGCGCATGGCCGAAGTATTCCGAGGAAGATGTCGAAGAAATGGAAAATGTACTCCTGCGCGAGCACGAGAAGGAGGTGCTGAGGCACGGCTCAGAGACCATCGACGTGGTTCACACCCAGGAGCGTCGCGATGACTGATCCTCAAATTGCGGTGATGATGCTTGGCATCTTCATCATCGTCATCCTGCTCGGATTCCCGATCGCCTTCACGCTGATGGCCATGGGCGTCGGCTTCGGCTACTACGCCTATTACGACCCGGAGCGGATGAGGACGATCTTCGACAACCGGATCTTTGACCTCTTCGTCAACCAGACCTATTCGGTGATGGCAAACGATGTGCTCACCGCGGTGCCGCTCTTCTTGTTTATGGGCTACATCGTCGAAAGGGCGAACATCGTCGACCGCCTGTTCCACACGCTTTACATCGCCTCGCGGCGCCTGCCGGGCTCCATGGCGGTGGCCGCCCTGGCTACCTGCGCCATGTTCGCCACGGCAACGGGCATCATCGGCGCGGTGGTGACCCTGATGGGCATGCTGGCCTTCCCGGCGATGCTGAAGGCGCGTTACGACACCAGCTTCGCCTCGGGCGTTATCTGTGCGGGCGGCTGCCTGGGCATCCTGATTCCGCCCAGCATCATGCTGATCGTTTATGCGGCGACCTCCAACGTCTCCATCGTCAAGCTCTATGCCGGCGCCATCATCCCCGGCTTCATGTTGGCGAGCCTCTACATGGTCTATGTCATTGGTCGCGCCATGATTAACCCCAAGCTGGCGCCCAAGCCACGGGCGGACGAGGTCGAGCATATCACCGCGGGGCAGGTGGCTTTCCAGCTCTTGACCTCCTTCTTCCCGCTGGCCTTTCTCATTCTTTCGGTGCTGGGCGCTATTCTCTTCGGCCTGGCGACGCCTTCGGAGGCGGCCTCCATCGGCGCCCTGGGTGGTCTGGTGCTGGCCGTTGCCTATCGGGCCTTGACCTGGCAGCGCCTGCGCGAGTCGGTCTACCTGACGGTCAGGACGTCGGCCATGGTCTGCTGGCTTTTCGTCGGCTCCTGGACCTTCTCCTCGGTCTTCTCCTATCTCGGCGGCGAGCAGCTCATCAACGATTTCGTGCTGGGCCTTAACCTCTCGCCGCTGGCCTTCCTGCTGATGGCGCAGCTGATCATCTTCCTGCTGGGCTGGCCCCTGGAGTGGTCGGAGATCATCATCATCTTCGTGCCGATCTTCCTGCCGCTGCTGCCGCACTTCGGCATCGACCCGCTGTTCTTCGGCATCCTCGTGGCGCTGAACCTGCAGACGTCCTTCCTGACGCCGCCTATGGCCATGGCGGCCTACTACCTGAAGGGCGTCGCGCCGCCACACGTGCAGCTGGTGGAGATTTTCAAGGGGGTTCTGCCCTTCCTCTCGATGGTCTTCCTGGCCATGTTCCTGCTGTACGTCTTCCCGGAGATCGCCCTGTGGCTGCCCGAGAAGGTCTATGGGCACTGATGGAAAAGGTAGTGTGGTGGATCAACTAGCCTCACCGGAGAACCTGAGCGCGGCAGAGCAGGCCGCGCAGATCGCCGCGGGCAGTCTTCGCTCGGTCGAACTGGTGGAACGCTGCCTCGACCGCATCGCGTCGAGCGAGGAAGCGGTGCAGGCCTGGACCTACCTTGATCCGGACTATGCCCTGAAACAGGCGCAGGAGAGGGACGAGCAACGCGGACTGGGCTTTCCCATTGGCCCCCTGCACGGTGTGCCGGTCGGGCTGAAGGATATCATCGACACCGCGGACATGCCGACGGAGAACGGCACGGTCATCGATGCCGGGCGCAAATCGCGCAACGACGCAACGCTGGTTTCCCGTCTGCGCGCGGCGGGCGCGGTTATCCTCGGCAAGACCGTGACCACGGAGCTGGCCTTCTATGCGCCGGGCAAGACGCGCAACCCGCACAATCCGGAGCATACACCCGGCGGGTCTTCCAGTGGGTCTGCCGCGGCGGTGGCGGCGTGGCAGGTGCCTCTGGCCGTCGGAACCCAGACCAACGGTTCGGTGATCCGGCCAGCGTCCTTCTGCGGCGTCGTGGGCTACAAGCCGACCCACGGCCTCATTTCCCGTCACGGTCTGCTGTCGCAGTCGCCGCCCCTGGACACGGTGGGTGTCTTCGCCCGCAGCGTCGAGGATGCTGGCCTGCTTGTCGACGTCATCGCCGGTTACGACCCGGCGGATGCGCACACCCGCCCCATGGCGCACCCGCGTCTCCAGGAAACCGCGCGCAGCGCGCCGCCGCTGCGGCCCTCCTTCGCTTTGGTCAAAGGCCCGACCTGGGAAGCGGCCTCCGCCGATACCCGCGACGGCCTGGAAGAGCTGCGCGCTTTCCTGGGCGAGGCCTGCGACGAGGTGGCGTTGCCCTCCGCCTTCGCCCAGGCGCACGACCTGCTGCGCCTTCTCATGGTCGCGGGCTTCGCCAAGAACCTGGCCCCCTACTACGAGAAGGGGTGGGATCAATTGAGCGATGTCATGTGTGCCGCCATCGAGGAAGGCCGCAAAGTCCTGGCCGTCGACTACAATCTGGCCGTGGAGTGGATCGAGGTCCTGAATGCCGGGCTGGGCGAGGTCTTCGAGCGCTATGACGCCATCCTGACGCCCGCCGCGGTCGGCGAGGCGCCGCAGGGCCTCTCGTCGACGGGCGATCCGACCTTCTGTACCCTTTGGAGTCTCTGCGGCACGCCTGCCGTCACCCTGCCGCTGTTGCAGGGCGGAGCGGGGCTGCCGATCGGCGTTCAAGTGGTGGGACGGCGCGGCGACGACGCCCGCCTGCTGCGCGCTGCCCACTGGCTTTCGGCGCAAGTGGCGGCGGATAGTGAATGATTGTTGCTTGCTTGGAGCCTTGCCGCGCGGCAAGGCGCGTAAGGAGGATTTGAAATGCCCCTGACCGACAAGGTATTGGCGGTTCTCTCCATGGCACTCGTGATCGCCTTCCTGGGAATCCTGGTCTGGTGGGTGCGCGAGCCGGACCTGATCGCCGTGGTCGTTCTTGTTTGTGGGCTGGCAATCTACGATTTCTACAAGGGCGCCGGCCACGACCAGACCATCCAGATGCACAAGGACTAATACCCCGCGGCAGGAAGCATAGGATAGGGGAAGTCATATGAAGGTCGCCCTCTTGGACGACTATCAGGGGGTGGCGCTGAGTTGCGCCGACTGGTCGGCGGTGCAGGCGCAGGCCGAAGTCACGGTATTCCGCGACACCATCACCGATCCGGATGCCCTGGTGACGCGGCTGCAGGATTTCGAGATCATCGGCATCATGCGCGAGCGCACGCCTTTCCCCAAGGCTCTGCTGGAGCGCCTGCCCAAGCTGAAGCTGCTGGTCACCACCGGCCACCGCAACGCCTCGGTGGACGTGGCGGCGGCCAAGGAGTTGGGCGTTACGGTCTGCGGCACACCGTCCTCGGCCCATGCGGCGGCGGAACTGACCTGGGCGCTGATCATGGCGGCGGCCCGGCGCCTCGACCTGGAAAACCGCTCCTTCCGCGAAGGCGGCTGGCAGGCCGGCCTCGGGCGCGACCTGCACGGCGCCACCCTGGGCGTCGTCGGCCTGGGCCGGCTCGGCAGCCTGGTTGCGGGCTACGGCCGCGTCTTCGGCATGAAGGTCATCGCCTGGAGCCAGAACCTGACGCCGGAGCGCGCAGCGGAGTGCGGGGCCGAGGCGGTCGACAAGGAGTCCCTGTTCCGCGAGGCCGATTTCATCACCCTGCACCTGAAGCTCAGCGACCGCAGCCGTGGCCTGGTGGGGAGTGAGGAACTGGCGCTGATGAAGCCGGATGCCTGGGTGGTGAACACCTCGCGCGGCCCGATCATCGACCGCACCGCCCTCCTGGCGGCCCTGGAGGAAAAGCGCATCGGCGGCGCCGTTCTCGACGTCTTCGACGAGGAACCACTGCCGGCGGAGGACCCGCTGCGCCGCCTGGACAACGTGGTGGCGACGCCGCACGTCGGCTATGTGTCGCGGGAGAACTACGGCACTATGTACCGCGTGACGGCGGAGAACATCGTCGCTTTCCTGGACGGCAAGCCACAGAACCTCATCGAGCCCTAGGCGGCCGGCCGCTCGCGGGAGGTTGATTTTGCCTGGCGGGTGAAGGGCGGCAGACTGCGGCAATTGTCGTCCCCAGACCTTCGGAACGCCCATGCGCCGGCTTGCCCTGCTGCTTTTCCTTATCCTGCCCCTCGGCGGCTTTACCTCGTCCGAGCGCCTCTTCGCCCCCTCGGCGGACCTCTGGCCGCGCTGGGAACGCCACGACCCTGCCAGCCGGGAAAGCCTCGACTTTGCCGCCTGGGACGCCCTGCTGCGGCGGGTCGTGATCAGTGGTGGCGACGGCATCAACCGGGTCGACTACCGTGGCCTCGCGGCGGCGGACGCGCTGGCGGGGATCGTCGCGGACCTGGCCGCGGTGCAGGTCTCTGCCTACGACCGTGACCAGCAGCTCGCCTACTGGATCAATCTCTACAACGCGGTGACGCTGCAGGTGGTGGCGCAACACTACCCCGTGGTGACGATCCGGGACATTGACATCTCCCCCGGGTGGTTCGCCGACGGCCCCTGGGACGCGGAAGTGGTCACCGTGGAGGGCGAGGCCCTGACCCTCAACGACATCGAGCATCGGATCCTGCGGCCGATTTGGCGCGACCCGAGGGTTCACTACGCGGTCAACTGCGCCTCGCTGGGCTGTCCGAACCTGGCCCGCGAGGCTTACCGTGGGGAGACGGTCGATCGCCAGCTTGAAGAAGCCGCCAGGGTCTACATCAATCATCCGCGCGGGGTCACAATCGCCGACGGGGAGGTCACGGTCTCGAAGATCTACGACTGGTTCCTGGAGGACTTTGGCGGCTCCACCGAGACCCTGCTGGCGCACCTTCGCCGCTATGCCGGACCCGAACTGGCGGGGCAGCTGGCGGCGGCGGGCGATATTGACGGCACGGCCTACGACTGGACGCTTAACGACGCGTCGGAGTAGGCCGCCGGGCGGTTGCCGCCGCAGGTATTCGGTTTCAATTGTAGCTCTGTGACCTTTCGCACAAGGAAGCGTCGCCTTTCAGCGGTAGAGGAGGGGCATGACACTGTAAGCCAGTGTCGTAAGCCGCAGGTGGTGTGAAGGGTTGAAACCGAAATGATGATCACTCGTGTCGATGCGAGAGGAGAACCGGTGAGCGGCGCCTCGGCGGCGGCGATCGCTCTTTATGAACAGGCGCTGGCCGAACTGCAGTGCTACAGCGGCGATCCGCTGGCGACCATCGACGAGGCCCTGGCCGAGAGCCCGGATTTCGTTATGGCTCATTGCCTGCGCGCCTATGTCTTTGTCCTGTCGACGGAGGCCCAGGCCGCCCCCGAGGTCCAGGCCAGTTTCGACGCCGCGGCTTCGCTGCCCAGCAACGCGCGCGAACGCCGCCACCTGGTTGCCCTGCGTCAGTTTCTGCAAGGCAGCTGGGACGGCGCGATCGGTGCTCTGGAGGATGTGCTGATCGACTATCCGCGCGATGCTCTGGCGGTGCAGGCGCTGCACCTGGCGGACTTCTTCGTTGGCGATGCCCGCAACCTGCGCGATCACGTGGCGCGCGTGCTGCCCGAGTGGTCGCCCGACGATTCGGGCTATCACGCTCTGCTCGGCATGTACGCCTTCGGTCTGGAGGAGTGCGGCGACTATAGGCGCGCTGAAGAGGCGGGACGCCGTGCCATCGCACTCAATCCCTGCGATGCCTGGGCGCAGCACGCCGTGGCGCACGTCATGGAAATGCAGGGGCGGGCCCAGGAGGGGATCGACTGGATGACGGGGCGCCAGGGCTTCTGGGCCACGAACAGCTTTTTCGCCGTACACAACTGGTGGCATCTAGCGCTGTTCCATTTGGAACTGGAGCAGGTCGACCGGGTTTTGGCGCTCTATGACGGACCGCTGCGCGGCGAGCGCTCGCAGGTGGTGCTGGACCTCGTGGACGCCTCCGCCCTGCTGTGGCGTCTCTACCTGCGCGGCATCGACACCGGCGATCGCTGGAACGAACTTGCCGCGGCCTGGGAACCTCTGGCCACCGACGGGTTCTACGCCTTCAACGACGCCCACGCGATGATGGCTTTCGTCGCCGACGGCCGGGATCGGGCCGCCGACGCCCTGCTCGCGGCCCAGCAGCAGGCGATCTCCAGCAGCACCGGAAATGCGCGGATGACCTGGGAGGTCGGCTATCCGCTGTGTTCGGCTCTGCGCGCTTTTGGGCGTGGCGACTATAGCACCTGCCTCAGCCTGCTGCGGCCGATCCGCAGCCGTCTCAACCGCTTCGGCGGCAGCCACGCCCAGCGCGATGTCTTCGACCTGACCCTTCTGGAAGCGGCCCGCCGGGACGGCCACTACGCCCTGCTGCGGGGATTGGCCAACGAGCGCATCGAGTTGAAGCCGTCCAGCCCGTTGAGCCGGCGCTACCGCCAGGACGCGGCGCGCTGGGCCGCCCAGACCGCGGGCATCGCCGCGATTTAGGTCTTTGCAGGGGTCAGCCGGCGGCGGACTCGGGCAGCCCGGCGATGAGGTCCTGCCAGAACTTCTTTTCCAGGGCTATCGGCAGGTCTGCCGGCTTTTGCACGGTCATCAGGAAGGCGCCGGGCCCGCCGACGATGTTGCGGCGGAAGTAGTCGGGCAGGTCCGGCATGTTTCCGAAGACCACGCCATTGATGGTCATGCCCTGGCGAATGGCCTCGTCGCGCACGACTTGCGGGTTCTGGCCATTGTTGTCGACCCCGTTGCTGAGGACGTTGATCACGGAGCGGCCGGCGGAGAAGGGTGCGGTCATGCTGATTTGCAGGGCGGACCTAACGGCCTCGGCGATATCGGTCATACCACGCGCGCCCTGATCCAGGCTGGAGGGGCGGAACATGCCGAAGCCCCTGCGGTCGATCCGCGGCGCGGCGTCGAGCAGGGCCGCTACCCGGGCGCCGTCGGCGCGGTCCTCGATCACCGTCCAGGGCACGACGATCCTGATGTCGCCACCGCTGGACCAGGTAAAGACCAGGAACCCGACACGCTGTTCCAGGCCTTCGGCAACGCGTGCGAGAAAGCGCGGGTCGACCACGCCGCGGGACAGCCCGTCGTACTGCAGTTTCTCTTCCTGCTGGGTGATTGAATCCGAAACATCGATGGCGGTGATGATGTTGATGTCCGTCCCGATCGGCATCGGATGATCGCGCGAGGCCAGCGACGTCCCGGCGAGATCATCCGCCGCCGCCGGCGCAGCGGCGGCGAAGGCCAGCCCGAAAAGGGCGGCGATCAGGCGTCTGAACAGCATGGCCAAAACAGCATCGATCGTGCTCCTTGGCCCGAAGTACAGCAGGTAGATGGAAAAAAGCGGTTAACGGGTCGCTAAGTATAAAATCCGGTGGCCAAGCGCGGTGCCCGCCCGAGGCGGGGCCTCAGGCGGCGATGCCCGACGTGGGCCAGGCTTTCGGCAGGCTGAAGCGCTTGGTCAAGGGGTTGAACATGACCCGGTAGCGCGCGACGAGCTCATCCAGGCAGGCGGCGGCTGTCACCGGATCCAGCCTTGTGGCCTCGGCGATTTCCTGCGCGGTTGAGGGCAGCATGTCGGCCAGGGCGTCGCAGATCAGGCGGCGCGGATCCTCGGAAATGGTCTCTTTGTCCATGTTGAGATCGGCCTTCTTGCTCAGGCGCTCTTTGCACCCGGAAAGGCGGGCGCAGAACGATACGACGGGACTCTCGACGGCAAACATATAACGCTTCCTTAACCAAAAGAGCTTTTGTGGCAAATACCCCTTTGGGGTATTCGCGGCAAGCGCGGGTGGCTTCCTGCTTCCAGTTACGGGTTTCCCCGCTGCGGGGTTTCATCGCCGTCGCGAATTATGCGGCTGGGCGGAACGGCGGCGATGGAATCGCGCCTAGATTTATTGATAAATCTAGAAAACAAGTGAAAGTTGCTGTCTCTGGTACCCTGCTGGTCCGGCTAAAAGCGGTCCATGACAGCCGCGAGATGAGGCGAAACGGGGCGCGCACACTCCTTTAGGTAGCTGATTCGTCTTTCATTCCCGGAAGAGATGTGCTTATGATTTTTCCCACTTAAGGGGTAAGTGGCGTGGAGGCGTGCTTTTTTTGGTCGCTTAATCGGTCCCTTGGTCGAGATGAGGACGAGCGCCGATGAGAGTCTTTGCCCTACCGCTGGTCGTACATCTATCGACCCTCTTCGGTCTCCTGACCATCGTGACCGTCGCGGTGCTGACCTGGGTCGGCTATCAGCGCACGACGGAGTTGATGGAGAACGATGGCGCGCAACTTGCCGAGCGCGCGGCCACAGAAGTGCGCCAAGCGTTCAGCAATATCATTGAGCCCGTCGAGTTGGGGGTCGCCCTCATCGGCCAGCACCAGGTTAATGAAGAGACGAAGTGGTACGGGCGTCTCGATCACCTGCCTGTCTTTGCCCAGGCGCTGGATTCTTCGCGCGGAGTCAACGCCTACTACGTCGGCTATCGGGACGGCGATTTCTTCATGGTGCGCCGCCTTCGCTCGACGATGGAGCACTTCCTGTTCGATGTCGGCGACAACGTTCACTACATAGTCCAAAGCATAGACCGGGAGCCCGGATCGGTTGACGGGCGATTCATTTACCTCGACAGCAACGGGGATATCGTCGGCCAGGTCGTTAAGCCGAGTTACCCGGACGAATTCGATCCACGCCTGCGGCCGTGGTACCGCAAGGCACTCGTGACCATCGGGGTCGCGCGGACGGAGCCCTATATCTTCGCGACGACGCACGAGCTGGGGATTACCTTCGCGATCAGCAGCAGCCGGGCCGACGCCGTCGTGGGGGCCGACTACAGCCTTGCCTCGGTGGCCGATCTGCTCAGCGCCCGCAAGCCGACACCTTCATCCCGCGTTGTGCTGGCAACTGAAAACGGCCACGTGATCGCCGCCGATGATGCGAGCAGCCTGGTCGTGTCCAGGCTCAACGGAACCTTGGAAATGAAGAGCCTCGGCGATTTCGATTCGGAGCCGGTGCGCGTCTTCAGTGGGGGAGGCCTGAAAAGAGAAGGTCTGCGGCGATTTGAAGTCGGCGACGAGGCCTATCTCGGTTGGAACTTTCTGGTCAACCTGCGAGGCGGCAGCCCGCATAACCTGATCATCACCATTCCGGAACGCGAGCTGCTCGCCGAGGCCTACGAAACGCTGCGGGATATGCTGATGTTCTCGGCCCTGGTCTTCGTCGTCGCCCTCTTGCTGACGCTCATCGCCGCCTTCTCGATGAGCCGCTCTCTGGTGAATTTGACGGTTGCTGCCGATCGCTTTCGGAAGTTCGACTACGACACGCCGCTATCCAACCGTTCCTGGATAGCGGAAGTTCGTAACCTGACGGAAGGCTTCCAGTCGTTGCAGGCGACCTTGAACCGCTACTCTCATCTACTCGATCTCATTTCCCGCGAGAAAAACCTCACTTCCCTGCAGCCAACCATCTTGAGCGAACTCTCGGCCGTCCTTCAGGTGGACAGGGCGGTTCTCTACGTCGTGCCTCAACAGGTCGACGGTCTCGCCCCCGTTGCGTTTAAGGACGGTGAGAATATCGAGCTCTTGAAGGTCAGGAAGGAGAGCGCCGATCCGGTTCCCGACCTGGTGAGTCGGACCTTGGATGCGGGGCAGCGCAGAGCACTGACCGGGACGGTCGTGGCTGACGAGATGGGGCTGCCGGGTTTGGCGGCGATCGACAGCAACGATACCTTTCCCAACGCGCTCTGCTATCCCCTGCGCGACCGCAAGGATGACTATATCGGCGCGATCCTTTTCCTCGATGCGGAGAACGCGTCACATGGCGCCCAAGCGCTCGTCGGCGCGCTCACCGGTATTGCCGCCGTGTCCCTGGAAACGCGACAGCTCATCGCCACGGAGAAGATGCTCTTCCAGGCCTTCATTGCGCTCATCGCCGGCGCCATCGACGCGAAGAGCCCCTATACCGGCGGCCACTGCGAACGCGTTCCGGAGCTGACCAAGATGCTTGCCGAAGCGGCGGAAGGGGCGCAGGAAGGCCCCTTCAAGGACTTTGCGCTGAGCGAGGACGAATGGGAGGCGGTGCATGTGGCCGCCTGGCTGCACGACTGCGGCAAGATCACCTCGCCGGAATACGTCGTCGACAAGGCGACCAAGCTGGAGACCATCTACGACCGGATCCACGAGGTCCGCATGCGCTTCGAGGTGCTGAAGCGAGACGCGGAGATTGCGAGGCTGGTGGCGGTTATGGCGGGGAAAGATCCGGCGGCGGCCGAAGCGGTCCGCGACGAGACCTGGCGCCAGCTCGACGAGGACTTCGACTTCGTGGCGCAATGCAACGAGGGCGGCGAGTTCCTCAGCGACGACAAGATCGAGCGGCTTCATGAAATCGCTGGGCGGACCTGGACGCGGACCCTGGATGACACCATCGGAATTTCCAACGACGAGCGCAAGCGCAAGCTGTCAACGCCTCGCCCTGTCCTGCCGGCAGTCGAATCTCTGCTCGCCGACCGCCCTGACCACATTGTCCGGCGGCCGGAGCGCGAGGTACTGGGAGAAGAGAATGAATGGGGCTTCAAGATGAAGCAGCCGGAGCATCTCTACAACCGCGGCGAGCTCTACAATCTCGCGGTGCGGCGGGGCACGCTCAGCGACGAGGAACGTTACAAGGTCAACGACCACATCATTCAGACGATCATTATGCTCTCGGCCCTGCCTTATCCGCGCCATCTGCGCAACGTGCCGGAGCTTGCGGGCGGTCATCATGAGCGGATCGACGGCAAAGGCTATCCCCGTAACCTCACGGGCGACCAGATGAGTCCCGTTGCCCGCATGATGGCCATTGCGGACATCTTCGAGGCGCTGACCGCCGCGGACCGTCCTTACAAGAAGGGGAAGTCCCTGTCGGTCGCCATCAAGATCATGTCGGGCATGGCCGACGAAGGACACGTCGATCCGGATCTCTTCAACCTCTTCCTGACGTCGGGCATCTATCGTGCCTACGCAAAACGCTACATGACGAAAGAGCAGATCGACGACGTGCGCATCGAGGATTATTTGACTTCAAAGGCGGCATAGAGGGAGGCCAACACGCAAAGGTGCCGGCCGTCTGGTGCAAGGGGGTAGATTGGAGAAGAAGCGGATGCAGCCAATGCGGATTCTTCGACGGATTGTCCTTGTTTCAGGCGTCTCTATTGCGCTCTCTGGCGGAGCGGCGCAGGCGCAACAGGCGGCGGAGGTCATCAAGATCGGCATCCTGCACTCGCTCAACGGCGAGATGTCGCTCTCGGAGACCAGCCTCAAAGACTCCTTGAAGATGCTGGTCCAGCTGCAGAACAAGAACGGCGGACTGCTGGGCCGGGAAATCGTCGCGATCCAAAGGGATCCCGCTTCCGATCCGGAAGTCGCCGCCCAGTTGGCCCGCGAGTTGATCGAAGAGGAAGGTGTGGTCGCGATCTTCGGCTGCTGGACTTCGTCCTGCCGAAAGTCCGTCAGGTCGGTGGTCGAGGAGCTGAACGGACTGCTGTTCTATCCCGTGCAATATGAAGGGCAGGAGTCCAGCCGCAACATCATCTATACCGGCGCGACCCCAAATCAGCAGGCGCTACCCGCTGTCGACTTTCTGATGGGCGCGCGCCGCATCGAGCGCTGGGTATTGCTGGGTTCCGACTACGTCTATCCGCGCGTCACCAACGGCATCCTCTCCGCCTATCTGCGGGGTAAGGGCGTCGCAGCAGAAGACATCCTGGTGCGCTATGCGTCGTTGGAAGAGCGGGATTGGCATGACGCTGTCGCCGAAATCGTGGCCTTTGGATCGCAAGGCAAGAGGGCGGCGGTCGTCTCGACCATAAACGGCGAGTCCAACATCTATTTCTATCAGGAAGTGGCGCGGGCGCAGATCAGCGCCAGGGACATCCCCATCATGGCGTTCTCGGTCGGCGAGGAGGAACTCGTCGGTCTCGATACCGCGCCCCTGGCCGGGCACTTGGCAGCCTGGAACTACTTCATGTCCGTCGATAACGCCTTCAACCGCACCTATATCAAGCTGTGGCAAAACTTTGCGCAGAACCCGCGCCGAGTCACCAAGGACCCCATGGAGGCCCAGTTCATCGGCTTCAGGCTCTGGGTGAAGGCGGTGGAGCAGGCGCAGAGTACTAAGATTGAAGCGGTGTTGAAGGAAATGGTCGGCCTTTCCGTGGACAACCTTTCCGGCGGCATCGCCACCGTGCTCCCCAATCACCACATCACCAAGCCGGCTTTTGTCGGTGAGATCCAGGGCGACGGGCAGTTCAAGGTGGTGTGGGAGTCGCCGGAAACAATCGCGGCCGACGCCTGGTCGGATTACTTGCCTTCTACCGCGAAGCTGACCGCGGACTGGCGCCCGCCGGTTTCCTGTGGGCGTTACAACACGGTGACTGAATCCTGCGAGGGCTTCGTCGGCGAATAGGGCTTGTGGTCCCGTCGCCCGCTCAGGTCTCGGCGGGGGCCTTCAGCACCGCGAGAAAACGCTCCACCGCGCGCTCCAGAGGGCCGTCGTTCACGATGGTGACCACGTTGGCGCCGGCGGGCAGGGCGGCGCTGCGGGCCAGGCGCCGCTTCACCGCCGCGGCATCTTCGCGTCCGCGCGCCAGCAGGCGCTGTGTCAGAATCTCCTGTGGGGCGGTGACGAAGACCACGGTAGTGGCGGGGTGGCGCCGGCGCGCGTCGTCGATCACCCTGCGCGAGACGTTGGCGATGACCGTGCTGCCGCCGGCAAGAGCATCGGCGATGGAACCGGGCAGGGCATAGCGCAGCTCATGCGCGCCCCAATGCAGGAAAAAGGCGCCGGCGGCCAGCTGCACGTCGAATTCGGCCTCGCTGAGGGTGAAGTGGTCCTCGCTGGCCGGGTCGCTCTGGCGGGTGATGACGCGCCGGGGGAAGACGAACTGCGGCAGGCCGGCGAGCGCCTGGCGGGCGCCTTCGATCAAGCTGTCCTTTCCGGCGCCACTGGGGCCCACCACCAGGAACAGATGACCGGTCTTGCGGCCCGCCTGGGGCATCTCAGGCCTCCCGGCGCTCGGCCCGCTCCAGCACCGGTCGGAAGGCCTCCAGCGTGGGCGTCGCCATCTCCGGGTCCTTGGCCAACTCGTCCCAGCGCCGCAGCGCCACGGCGTCCTGGGCGTAGGGGCGGGCCAGGAAGTCGGCGGCCTGCGCGGCGTCGAAGGGACCGCCCTGGACCGCGAGGCTGCGCACGGATTCTTCCGACAGGCGATCGAAGTAGCCGTCTTCGGCCTGGCAGAGATAGCGCTTGGCCGCCACGTGCTGGGCGACCGGCGCGGTGACCGCCGGGCCGAACCAGCGCGCCAGGTAGTTGGCCCCGACCTTCTCGTGGGCGGCGTCTATGCCGCGCAGGGTGGCGTCTTCGTCCTTGGGGTTCACCAGGTGCCCGATGTCGTGCAGCAGCGCGGCGGCGACCAGGCTGTCGGAGGCGCCCTCGCGCTGGGCGAAGGTGGCGCACTGCAGCGCGTGAGCCAGCTGCGTCACCTCTTCGCCGCCGTAGCGGTCGCCCCCCAGTTCCTCCAGCAGCCAAAGAAGATGCCCGATGGGGTCGGTGACCGCCGCGTCGCCGCCGTGGATTTGGGGTTCGGGAGACTGGGTCATGAAATCACGGGTCCTTCCACGCTGTCGGCGCTTCCCTCCACCGAGGCGGTTGGTCCGGCGCCGAAGCGGAATCGGTCCACCAGGGTGAAGGGCTTCTCGGCCGAGTTCTGACTATAGAGAGAGATTTCCCCGACCGGAACGGGCTCTGCGAGCACCGGGCGGAAGAGGGCGGTGAGCTTGCTCCGCAGCACCTCGCGACGGCTTTCCTCGGCAATCGGGCCGGTCAGGGTCATATGAAAGCGGAACTCCTCCAGCACGTAGGGGTAGCCCCAGGCTCGCAGCAGTTCCTCCTGGCGGGGCGACAGGCCGCCGGCGAGGCGGCGCTGCAGCTCCGCGTCGCTCAGCGGCGCGCGCAGGGGGTCGAGTTCCTGCACCGCCGCGGCGGCCAGGCTTTCCATCTCCGGCGATGGTGTCGAGAAGGTCAGGGCCAGAAAGGGCCCGATGGCCGAGACCTTCAGCGGCGGCGCCTGGAACGGCTGCCGGGCGGCGGCAAAGGCGCCGAGGCTGTCGTGCAGGCGCCGGAGCGAAACGCCCGGGGCGAGGCGAAAGGGGGCCTTCAGGGTGCCGTGGAAGCCGTAGTGGCGCGGGCTGCCGGTGGCCGCTTCAGCGTCCTCCGCGCTCACACCGTCCAGCGCCGGCCGCTCCAGGATCTCGCCGCTCTCACAGTCGCGCCCCAGCCAACTCTGCGCCAATTGCCACAGGGCGGCGCTGCGCGGCGGTGCGTAGTAGACCGCATAGCGGGGCTGGGGCGATGAGGTATCGGTCACGTCGTGGCCCGGATTATCTGCGTCGAAACTCTTGCTTCCTTCTTGTAGCCAGCGACGGAGGCGGCGTACAGGCCTCAAAAGCCTACGGTTTCATGACGGCGGCATGACGGTGATTTTGGTTTGCCGAGTCGTGCTCGCCGTGTTTCAGGAGACGCCATCGGCAGTGACTCGATGTCGAAAATTAACCAAAGACAAAGTCAATGTGGCACTTCAATGACGGTGTCGTGAAGCTGCCATTATATTTGCGTCTACTTGGCTGTCCCGCCCTTGTACTGCAACAACATGTTGCTATAAGCCGCAGAAAGTTCGCTGAGTTTTGCGATCTACTCGACACCTGCGGAGTCGAAACATGGACGGCCTGGCACCTCATTCGCGCCCTTCGCGCTACCGCACGATCTTCATCTCCGACGTCCATCTGGGGACGCGGGGCTGCAAGGCGGACTACCTGCTGGATTTCATCAAGCACACCGACTGCGAGACCCTGTACCTGGTCGGCGACATCGTCGACGGCTGGCGTCTGAAGCGCACCTGGTACTGGCCGCAGGCGCACAACGACGTGGTGCAGAAGCTGCTGCGCAAGGTGCGTAAAGGGATGCGCCTCGTCTACGTGCCCGGTAATCACGACGAGTTCCTGCGTGATTACCTCGGCAGCCATTTCGGTGGCGTCGAGGTGAGGAAGGAGGCGATCCACGAGACCGCCGACGGCAAGCGCCTGCTGGTGATCCACGGCGACGAGTTCGACGGCGTGGTGAAGTACGCGCGCTGGCTGGCGCTGCTGGGCGACTGGGCCTACGTCACCATGCTGCACGTCAACACCTGGTTCAACTACCTGCGGCGCAAGCTGGGCTTCGGCTACTGGTCGCTCTCGGCCTACCTGAAGCACCGGGTGAAGAACGCGGTGCAGTTCATCAGCAACTTCGAGGAAGCGGTGGTCGACGAAGCGCGGCGCCAGGGCGTCGACGGCGTGGTCTGCGGCCACATCCACCTGGCCGAGATGCGCCTGATCGACGGTATCCTCTACATCAACGACGGCGACTGGGTGGAGAGCTGCACCGCCCTGGTCGAGCATATGGACGGCCGGCTGGAGATCCTGCCCTGGGCGGAGCTGCGCGCCTTCCCGATGCTGGAACCGGTGACGGTGGCCGCTTGAAACCCATGAAGATCCTGCTGGCGAGCGACGCCTGGTACCCGCAGATCAACGGCGTGGTGCGGACCCTGAATCGCGTGCGCGAGGAGCTGGAGGCCCAGGGCCACGTCTTCGAGGTCATCTGCCCCGAGCAGTTCCGCACCTTCCCCTGTCCCTCCTACCCGGAAATCCCGCTGGCGATCCTGCCCGGCCTCGGCCTGGCCCGGCGCATCGAGGCCATTGGCGCCGACGCCATCCATATCGCCACCGAGGGACCCATCGGCCTGGCGGTGCGGAACTACTGTGTGAAGCGCGGGCTGCCCTTCACGACCTCCTACCACACCCGCTTCCCCGAATATCTCAGCGCGCGCCTGCCCGTGCCGGTCTCCTGGGGCTACGCCTTCATGCGCTGGTTCCACCGGCCCGCCAAGGCAATCATGGTGGCGACCCAATCCATGAAGCGCGAGCTGGAGGCCCAGGGCTTCGAGAACCTGGTCGACTGGACCCGCGGCGTCGATACGGCGCTGTTTCGCCCCGACGCGCCCAAGGCGCTGGCGGACCTCGACCTGCCACGGCCGATCCACCTCTATGTCGGCCGCGTCGCGGTGGAGAAAAACATCAAGGCTTTCCTGGAGCTGCCGCTGCCGGGCTCCAAGGTGGTGGTCGGTGACGGACCGCAGCGCGCCGAGCTGCAGGCGGAGTTCCCCGATGTCACCTTCACCGGCGCCAAGCAGGGCGAGGAACTGGCCGCGCATTACGCTTCGGGCGACGTCTTCGTCTTCCCCAGCCGGACCGACACCTTCGGCCTGGTGATGCTGGAGGCCATGGCCAGCGGTCTGCCGGTCGCCGCCTTTCCGGTGCCGGGCCCGCTGGACATCGTCGACGGGGTCGGGGTCGGGGCGCTGAACGAGGACCTGGGCCTGGCGGTGGGCGAGGCCGTCAGGCTGGCCCCCGAGCGCTGCCGCGAACACGCGCTCAAGTACTCCTGGACCGCCTGCGCCGAGATGTTCCTGGAGAACCTCAGCCCGTTGCATTGAGTTATCTCAGCTAGCCCCCCTTGTCTCCATTGTCATCCCGGGGCTTGACCCCGGGATCCATTGGCATCAGCGAGCGGTGATATCCCGCCATCCCTGCGCGGAGAGGGCAATGGGTCCCGGCAACAAGTGCCGGGACGACAGCGGAGATTGTATCAGTCCGGCGGGTTCCGGAAACCGAGACCACGTTCCTCGATGACCGCTTCCAGAGCTTCCGACGTCACGTCATCGACCATGTAGAGGCGGATCAGATTCTCTACTTGTTCCAAGTTCTCATCGGAGAGGACGCAATTCACTTCGAGCTCATCGATCCTGGCAAAATCGGGATCGGCGACTTTCAGACAGGACTCGAAATAGGTTTCCGGCTGAATACCATATCCCGTCATCTTGTCGGCATCCTTCAACCAGATGACGATCCCTTTTCGCCGCTCTTCGCAGAACTGCGTGTAGACCGGCGAACCATCGCCATAGAGACGTGTGCCGCTATTAAAAGTATAAGTGTGCCACCGGGTCCACATTGGTCCCTGATATTCCTCACATTTGATGCGGTCGAAGAGACGCCGCAGGACAGCCTCCGCCTGGAGGTATTCCATCGGATCGTTGAAGACATCTGGGACGAGGATCGACATCCTCCTGCTTTTAATAGCAGTCGTTCGCCACGGCCAGTGTTTCGGTCACCGGCTCCAGCTTCACCTCCGAGCCCTCACCCCGGGAAAGGCGGTAGACGATCGGCTGGGTGGTCACCGGGTCCTCCTCCGGCAGGGTGGTGTGGATCACCAGGTCGACCGGCTCCGACAGGTCTTCCGGCTTGAGCGCGAAGTGGGCGCCGAGGCCCTGGACGCCCTTGGCGGCGGAGGAGAAGCCGAGACGGTTCCACACGCCTTCTTCCTGCGCGCTGCCGGGCTGCAGCGCGGCAATCTGCGCGGTCTCGCGGCCGCTTTCCGACCAGCCGCCTTCCTTGTGCTCGACGTGCTGGCCGTCGACCCAGCGATCGTAGGTCCACCAGACGGTGAGGGTCCACTCGCGCCAGAGGTCGTAGATCTCGTAGCGGTCGGGCGTCATGCGCCGGCCCTGGCCGTCTTCCAGGAAGACCGCCTGGAAGGTGCCGTCACCTGGGGAGTCTTCGATCCTGGTGCTGACCAGCAGGCCGTCGCTCACCAGCATCGCGCCGGTCTCCAGTTCGGTGTCGCCGATCTCCTGGGCGACCTTGTCGCCGTCGTCGATGGGATCGTCCTGGGTCTTCGGCTGCTTGCCGCCGCCGGCCCGGTTCGGCACCGTCTTCGGCTTCTTGCTGCCGAAGGTGCTGCCGCCGCCGCCGCCGAGCAGGCCGCCCAGGCCGCCGCCGCCGCCCAGCGATTTCTTGATGTCCTGGCCCAGCTGCGCACTTGAGCCGACCTTGTCGTTGGGCCCGACCGACACCGACTTGTGCGCCGGAGGCTCCGGGCAGGTGATGGTGGTGGGGTCCTTCGCATCCGCCGCCTGCTGCAGGCAGCGCCGCAGGCAGGCGTTGTAGGCCTCCTGCGCTTGCTGGACCCGCTGGCGCTGGTGGGCCAGCACAGAGTTGACACTCTGAAGATGCGCCCGGGCGGTAGTCTCTTCGGCGGCGGCCCGCCCGAAACGGTCGGTCGCGTCGCTTACCGCGCGCTCTAGGGAGCGGCTCCGGGTCTGTGCATTCACCCACTCGTCCTTGCGGCTCTGGGGCCAGTTGCCGTTGTAGGCAACCGAGGTGATCTTTTCCAGGCCGTCCAGTTCCGCCTGCCAGTCGCGGGCCTTCCGCCGCCACTCCTCGGCGCGCGCGCGCTTTTCCTGGACCCGCCGCTCAGCCCTCTGTTTGCTTTGCTCGATTTCGGCGAGCCAGCGCTGCTCGTCCTGCAGCCGGTTCAGATAGGGCTGGCAGCGGTGGCGGCAGATCGCATCGGCTACCGTCTCGCCGGGACGCCGGTTGAGCGTACTCCCGGCGTTCTCGGGCTCCGGCAGCATCTCGTCGCCGCCCGCGGGGGTCCCGCCGCCGGAAGCGCCGCCGCCCGGCGTGTTGCCGAGCAGGCCGACGCGAGTGCATTCGAGCTCCAGCTGCGCGGCGAAGCGCTGCGCCTGTTGAATGAGCTGCTGGTGCCGGATCTGCTCGTCTCCGCTCATGCCGGTGTTCTGGATGATCATGTCGCGGATCTTGGTGCGGAAGCCGATGATCCAGGCGCTGCAGATCAGGTTGCCGGAATTGAGCGCCAACTCCCCGAGCGCGCCGCTGGCGCCGCGTGTCGCGCCGCCTTTGGTCGCCCAGGTCGTCAGCTCGCTCTGCAGCGCATCGCCGGCGTTCTGCACCTGCGGGCTGGCGCCCATCTCGCCCAGGGCGGCACCCACCGGCCCGGCGGCAGCTGGCCGGGCGAGGCCGCCGACAGCTAGGACCAAGACAAAGAAGCAAAGAATTTTCCGCATAACCGCACCTCGCCGTTGTGGTTGTCCGAAACCCGAACAATCGGCGGGGTTTGCCTAGCTTGCGCCGGCCGATCTCCCCGGCATCTAGTTTGGGTAGAATTTCTCGAGAAGTCGACGCCCAAGAGTCAGGCCGGCCCGCCGACGGTGCATAACCCGCTAAGTCCTTATGCGGATTGGCAGCTAGCGCTACCTTGACTACACTTCCGAGCAACAACGCGGCGCAGAATGCCCGGCAAAATTGGGGGAGGAGCAGCAGATGTTCCCGGAATACGACCCGCGCGACGCGCGCTTCAACGACTACATCAACGGCAACTGCCAGCTCGAGAAGCTCTACACGGGCACGCTCTGGGCCGAGGGGCCGGTCTACTTCTGCGACGGGGACTTCCTGCTGTGGAGCGACATTCCCAACGACCGGATGCTGAAATGGACGCCCGGCGGCGGCGTGAACGAGTTCCGCCGGCCCTCCAACTACGCAAACGGCCATACCCGCGACCGGGAAGGGCGGCTGGTCTCCTGCGAGCACGGCGCCCGGCGCGTCACCCGCACCGAGTGGGACGGCTCCATCACCGTGCTGGCGGACAAGTATCGGGGCAAGCGCCTCAACTCGCCCAACGACGTGGTGGTGAAGTCCGACGGCTCGATCTGGTTCACCGATCCGCCCTACGGCATCCTCTCCGACTACGAGGGCCACAAGGGCGAGAGCGAGATCGGCGCCTGCCACGTCTATCGCATCGACCTCAAGTCCGGGAAGGTGGAGATCGTCGCCGACGACTTCGACAAGCCCAACGGCCTGGCTTTCTCCCCCAATGAGAAGACCCTCTACATTGCCGACACCGGCGCCTCCCACGATCCGGAGGGGCCGCGCCACATCCGGTCCTTCAAGGTCGGCAAGGACGGCAAGCTGACCGGCGGCAAGGTCTTCGCGGTCTGCGACAACGGCCTCTTCGACGGCTTCCGGCTGGACGAGGACGGCAACATCTGGTCCAGCGCCGGCGACGGCGTGCACTGCTTCTCCCCGAAGGGTGAGCTGCTGGGCAAGATCAAGGTGCCGGAGGTGGTCTCCAACGTGACCTTTGGCGGACCCAAGAAGAACCGCCTCTTCATCACCGCCACCACCTCGCTCTACGCCATCTACCTGAATCGCCGCGGCGTGCAGTGGCCGTAGCCACTTTATCATGCTCGGACATGTTTCGAGCATCCAGGGCAGGCGCGCGAACGGTCACCCCTGGATCCTCGGGACAAGCCCGAGGGTGACAAGAGGAAAGGTGGCGGGAGAGGGTTCCTACTTCCTACCTTTTTCCTGTCCGCGGACCCGCAACTCGACTCATTTTGCCTGAGTCTTTTCCTCGGCGTCGCCCTGGACGATCAGGCGCAGAACCTCTTCCTGCGTGGACTGGCTGACATCGCGCTCACCCACGTGCCGGCCTCTCTTGAGAACCATCACCCGGTCGCCGACGGCAAAGATGTCCTGCAGCCGGTGACTGATGATGACCTGGGCGACGTTGTGCTTCTTCAGTTCCAGCATGGTCTCGAGCAGCCGCTCGGTCGCCATGACCGAAAGGTTGGCGGTCGGCTCATCCAGGATGATTACTTTTGGTTCGAAGGAAATGGCGCGCGCGATCGCCACCGACTGCTGGCGGCCGCCGGACAGACTCTCGACCTTCTGGTAGACCGAGTTGACGTCCACCTTGAGGCGCTGCAGGACCTCGCCGGCGTCGCTGTACATCTTCTTGCGGTCGACAAAGAGGCCCCGCCGCGGCCAGCGTCCGAGAAAGATGTTCTGGCCGACGTCCATGTTTCCGCAGAGCGCGAAATCCTGATAGATCATCTCGATGCCGACCTCGCGGCTCTCGTGGGGGCTGCGAAAGTCGGTGCCTTTGCCGGCGACTAGGACGTCGCCCGAATCGCGCTGGTAGGCGCCGGTGAGGATCTTCATCAGCGTGGACTTGCCCGCCGAGTTGTCGCCAACCAGACCGAGGATCTCTCCAGGCTGAAGCTTGAAATCCACGTCAATCAGCGCCTGGACCGCACCGAAGGTCTTGTTGATCCGGCGCATCTCAACAATCGGGGGCGATTCTGCAGTGTGTTCAGGCACGGGTGGTCACTCGCGGTGTCGGTTTTCGTCGTAATAGGGCTTTGCGCAGCCGGCCCAGGATGTTGGCCTGGCGGATCCAGATGTCGCTGATGACCGCCACGATAAGGATAGCGCCGATGAAGACATTGACCCAGTGCTGGGGCAGGACGATCGACTCGCCGCTGGCGGTTATGATGTTCAGTTGCAGCAGTGCCCGGATCAGCGTGATCACGGCCGCGCCGGCCAGTGATCCGATGATCGTCCCGTAGCCGCCGAATATGGAGCCGCCGCCGATGATCACCGAGGCGATGGCATCCAGTTCGCGGAACTGGCCGGCCACTGGGTTGAAGCTGCGGAAGAAGGCGACATTGATGATGCCGGCCATGGCCGCGCAGAGCGCCGAGAGCATCAGCGCGGTAAAACGCACACGCTTTGTGTTGATGCCGGCGTAGTCGGCGGCGCGACGGTTGCCACCGGTGGCATAGACGCTTTGACCGAAGGTCGTGTAGGCTAGGATGACGCCGGCAATGACGGCGACCAGCAGAAGCCAGAGGGTCTGGATGCTGACCACGTCGGTGACCGCCCGCAGCAGGCCCGGCAGCGCCGGCAGGTCGAGGTAGTTCAGGATGTCGCCGACCTTGCGGCCCAGCAGGTTGAAGTCCTCGCTCCAGCCGGTCAGCTGCTGGCCGGCGACCAGCCAGGCGGCGAGGCCCCGGGCGATGTAGTACATGCCCAGCGTCGCGATGAAGGCGGGCAGGCCGAAGGAGACAGCGACCAGGGCATTCATCGCGCCGGCCGCGGCTCCGACGAGCATTCCCATGGCGACGGCGGTCATCGGATCGGCGCCGAGGACCTTGAGGAAGTAGGCCGCGGTGCTGCCGGCCAAAGCCAGGACCGCGCCGACAGAGAGATCGATGTCGCCGCAGGCGATGACATAGGTCAGGCCCACGGTCAGGATGGCGAGTTCCGTGTAGTTCAGGAGGATGGCGAAGGTGTTCGGCAGGTGCCACCAGTAGTCCGGGCGCAGATAGAGTCCGATCAGCCACAAGGCCACGACGAGGATGATGGCAAGGGAGTCCCGCCGTGCCAGGAACTTGCCGAATCCGCGTGCCGTGAGCGCCTTGTCACTGGCGGTAGAGCCTGTGGTCTGGGCGCCTTCCAGGGCGACGCCGCCGGCCTCGATCGCCGGCGGCGGTGGCCGGCTGCGCAGCCATGCCCAGAGGCGCGCGGGCAAGCGGCGGCGGATGACGTAGGGCTCGATCAGCACGGCGGTGAGCAGCAGCAGGCCGAGGAATACGGGCACGGCGCCCACCGGCAGCGAGGAGACGGCGTTGACCTCGAACTCCACGCCGTTGATCTCAATCGTGCGGGTGATCGGCACGCCTTCGCGCAGCACCTTGTCGATCAGAACGGTCAAGAGGGCGCCGAGGCTGCTGCCGATCACCCGGCCGCGTCCGCCGAGGATCGAGGCGCCACCGATGATCACCGCCGCGATGACGATGAGCTCCGCGGTGAGACCCGCCTGGGAGGTAACGCCCTTGTCCTGGGCGACGGCCATCAGGCCGGCGATGGTGGCGCAGAGCGAGGAGATGAGGTAGGCGCGGATGCGGACCCAGCGAGTCGGGATGCCGGCGTAGATCGCCGCCTGCTCGTTGCCGCCGGTGGCGAAGGTCTCGTAGCCCCAGCGCGTCTTGGCCAGGACGTAGGCGCCCAGGGCGATCACCACCAGGGCGATGGGGATCTGGCTGTTGAAGCCCAGGACGTTGGTCTCGCCGAGGCTGAAGAAGGCCGGGAACTCACCTGCCTTGGTTGAATAGAGAATCGATTTGCCGCCCGTGAGGCCCAGGATGATGCCGCGGCCGATTAGCAGCATCGTCAAAGTGGCGATGAAGGCCGGTACGCGCAGGACGGTCACCACCACGCCGTTGATCAGGCCGATCGCGGTGCCGAGGAAGAGGCAGATCAGGATCGCCGCCGTGGGGCCGAGGTCGTAGAAGGTCGGCGCGAAGGCCACGGAGAAAACCACGCCCACCAGCCCGTAGGTGGAACCGACGGAGAGGTCCAGATCCTTGTTGACGATGACGAAGGTCATGCCCACCGCCATGACGGCGAAGCGGGCTGTGTCGCGCAGCAGGGCGTGGAAGGCGTCGATCGAGCCGAAGTAGGTCGAATTGACGAGCACGCCGCCGAGATAGAGCAGGCCCATCAGGGCGAGCAGGCCGAGATCCCAGCCGCCAACGATTTCGGTGGGCAGGCGCCGGCTCTGGCTCGTGTCGTGCGCGACCATTTGTCCCTTTCGAGTTTCAGCCCGGCCCGGGAAGCGCCGTGGGAGACTTCTCAGCCTCCCACGGCGATGCCGTAATGAACGAACAGGTTCTAGTTCTCGTAGCGGCTGCCGACGGCGCTGACGTTCTCCTGCGTCACGAGCTGCGCGCGTGTGTCGAGATTGGCCGCCGAGATACCGCGGTCGATCTGCAGGTAGAGCTGCATGACCGGCCAGAAGCCCTGCAGGAACGGCTGTTGGCCAAGGGCACCGGTGAGGGCGCCGGAACGCAGGGCTTCCTGCTGGGCCGGGCCGAGGTCGAAGCCGTAGGCGCAGATCTCGCCGGTCTTGCCCATCTGATCCACCGCCTTGGCGAGCGCCGGTGTGAACACATTGTTCCCCGCGAAGGCGCCGACCACGTCGCCCCGCGATTCGAACAGCGCCACGATGCCGTTGACCGGATCGTTGGGATTGACGTCGATGCCGGTGTTCTCCGGGCCGGCATCCACCTTGAAGTCTTGAAGCTTGCCCATGGCCTGGAGCTTCGTGACGACCGCGTTGAAGGCGGAGGTTACGCGGTTGTTGACCTCGATGTTGCCCATGGCGGTCGACGACGGCAGCAGGATGGAGCCGGACTCGATGCCCCGTTCCATCAGGCAGTCGACCAGGGCCTCGCCGGCGATGGCCGCGGCCGAGGCATCCTGACCGGTATGGCTGATGCCGCTGCGGTTATGGATGGTGCCGTCGTAGGAGTTGGTTGTGGCAACGGGAATTCCGTTCCGCATCGCAGTCTTGACGATATCGTCGTAGGCCCCGACCTGTGGCGTGGTCAGGATGAGGCCGTCGAGTTTCGGGTCCTGGATGATCTGATTCAGGATCTCGATTTCACGTGCCGGATCGTCGGTCGGCGATTCGGATCCCAGGAGCAGGATCTTGGCGCCGATCATGTTGCCGGCGACGGTCGCGCCGACATAGACCGGATCGAAGAAGCCGTTCCCGGCAGTATGCGTGACGATGGCGAAGGTCAGAACGCCGTCGTTGGAGTGGAAGTTCTTGGTGGCGGGGTCTTCCTTTGCTGCCTCTTCGAAGGAATAGCCGCCGACTGCCTTCTCCAAGGCGCCCGATTGAGCTGAGGCTTGTGAAACTGGGACCAAGATTAGCGCAACGAGAACGATGATTATTCTCTGTAACATTAGATCCTCCCCAATTTTGAGTTCGGCCGGTTACCTGTGCGAAAGCCCAGATTCCGGCTTTGGAAGCAGAACTGCGAACCTCGTCTTATCCGTTATCAAAAAGCTTGATAGAACAACCAGTACTATAGGGTATGCTTCAACAAGTCGTTCGTGAAGGCCACGGCGGCGGCCCGCAGTCCAACACATTGCCCATGACTGCCCCGGCATCTTCTGACTCCGGCCTTAGACCAGCGCCGCCGAGGTTTCAAATGCCAGTCAGCGCAAAGCCTTCTGGCGGCCATAGAGCAACAACATGGCAACAATGACGAGGCCGAAGACCACCTGCCGGAACGTATCGGCGGGTATGTCGAGGCCAAGCTGTGCGAAATAACGCTGGGGCTGCACCACCGAAAGCATTGATTGCAGGATGGTGATCAGAATAACCCCGGCGACGGTACCGGTATATTTGCCGCGACCACCGAGTACATTGGTTCCGCCGAGAATGATGGCGGCGATGGTCGGGAGCAGATAGGGATCCCCCATGGCCTGGTAGGATCGGTTGGCCCAACCGGCCAGCAGCACGCCCGTAGCGGCGGCGCAGGCGCCCGAAATCACGAAGCAGATCATGATCACCCGGCGGGTATCCACTCCGCTCAGGAACACCGCCCTTTCCTGGTTGCCGATCGCATAGATCTGCCGGCCGAGCGTTGTCCGGTTGAGCATGAACATGGTGGCGCCGCCCAGCACGATCCAGATCAACAGCGGGTTGGGCAAGCCGGGCACGAGATGCCCGACCGTGAGCTCGCGCATGAACGGCGTCGCTCGGTCCTGCGGCGCAAAGCCGCCCGTGTGATACACCATCAGTCCCTGAGCGACGGCGTTCATGCCGAGCGTGAAGATCATGGCGGGGGCGCGCAGATAGGCGACGCCCAGTCCGTTGATCGCGCCGATGGCGGCCCCACACAGAATGCCGAAGGGAATGGCGAGCACCACGCCCAGCTCGGGACCGAGGATACCGGCTGCGCCGGTCGCCATCATGCCGCCGACTGCAATTGTCCAGGGAATAGAAAGGTCGATATGGCCAAGCAGAATGACCAGCATCACGCCCGTGGCCGAGACACCGAGAAAGGCGGCGACATGAAGCTGTTGCAGAAGGTAATCCGACGACAGGAATGCCGGCTCGGCCAGCGCGCCGATAAGAAGGATTACAACGATGCAGGCAAAAGCGATCAGGGTCGCCCGGTCGAATTGCCTGAATATGACTCTTAACACCACCATTCCCGGTGTCCTATCGATACAGATCAAGTTTGTTTTTGATGCGCAGTACGCGCAGGGAGCCCATGCAGACGGCGACCAGCAGAACGATCCCGACAAACAGCGGCTGTAAGACCGGGTTGATGTCAAAGACGATCAGCAGATCGCCGACGGTCCGCATGACGAAAGCGCCGAAGATCGACCCGATGGCGCTTCCCACGCCGCCGAACAGCGATGTGCCGCCAATCACCACCGCGCCGATTGAATTAAGCGTGTAATCGTTGGCGATCGACAGCTTCGCCGCGCCCGAATAGGTGATCGCCGTCAATAACAGCCCGCCGATTGCGGCCAGCAGGCCCGAGAGGGCGAATGCGAGGATCTTCGCCCTTTCGATCGGCACGCCGGACATATAGGCGGCTTGCTCGGCCGATCCGATTGCATAGGCCGCACGGCCCAGCACCGAACGCCGGTATGGTATCCAGATGAACAGGACGACAAGAAGCAGCAAAATCGCTGAATGCGGTACGGCCAGGGTCGAGTTCGTCATGAAGTCGGCGAGTTCGAAATTGACCGATCCGCCGGGCTGAGGGCGCAGGGCCAGGGAAATGCCGAAGTAGACCGCCCCCATGGCGAGGGTGACGATCAGCGGTTGCAGCCGACCGTAGACAATGATGGCTCCGTTGATCGTGCCGCACAGAAGTCCCACCAATAGCACCGCCAGGATCCCGAACGTCGTCGAAACCGGATTGCCGACAACGACTGTCGAGGCCAGGCAGTTGGCAAGCACAAAGATGGCGCCCACTGACAGATCCAGACCTCCGACCAATACCGGCAGTGTCTGCGCCATCGCGACCAGAGCCAGCAACGCGCCCTTGTTGGACGCGGTGTTGACGATGTTGGCCGTCAGCGGGCCCGGCTGCTTCCAGGCGTAGGCCATGAACATAACCGCGAAGATCGCGATTGCGACCAGGATACCGCGCTGGGCGACCGAGAGGCGCATTTCGAATCTGCGGCGTCCCGTGCCGGCCCCGCTTCCGGCTGTTTCGGTGGGGGCGTTCATGTCGCAACCTCTCGTGCGCGTGCTGCCAAAGCAGTCTCATCGGTACCGGCTGGAAGGTTGAGGGCTGCCGAAACCAGATTGGTCTCGGTGAGCTGGTCGCCGGCAAGTGTTCGAACGATAGTGCCCCCATACATGACCAATACGCGGTCACAGCAGCCGATCAACTCGTCATAGTCGGTCGAGTAGAACAGAATGGCCGCGCCCTCCGACGCAAGCCGCTGCAAGAGTTGATAGATTTCCTGCTTGGTGCCGACATCGATGCCGCGGGTGGGATCGTTGAGCAGAATGATCCGCGGCCTGGTCATCAGCCATTTGCCGATGACCACCTTCTGCTGGTTGCCGCCGGATAGCGCGCCAACGGGCCCGTCAATGCCGTCTGATCGAATCTTGAGTAGGTCGATCATCTCGTCGATCGCCGCCTCTTCGGCCTTGAGATTAACAACACCGGCACGGCTGATCTGTTCGATGGAGGCGAAGGACAGGTTCTCGCGCACGGTCATGGGCAGCATCAGACCTTCGTTCTTACGGTCCTCGGGGATCAGCGCCATGCCTATCTCGTCGGACTTGGCCCGCTTCGGGCTCGACAGCTTGACCGGTTTGCCGTCGATCTCCACCGACCCCGTGGCTCCGATCAGGGTGCCGAACAGGCCGAGCAGCAATTGCCGCTGGCCCTGGCCATCCAGGCCCCCCAGGCCGACGATCTCGCCGGGCCGGATATCGAGATCGATGCCATCCAACTCGTTTTGCCAGCTAAAGCCACGAACCTTGAGTGCGGGCGCCGCCTCGAGCTTCTTGTCGGTCTTGGGCGGAAAAACGCTTTCATATTCGCGCCCGATCATCATTTCGACGATGGCGTTGTCGGACTTGGTGCCGGCTTTGAACGTTTCGACTTTTTGGCCATTGCGGTAGACCGTGCACACGTCGGCGAGTTCGGCGATCTCGTGCATGCGGTGCGATATGTAGATGATCGCCATGCCTTCCTCGCGAAGCTTGTGCAGCATGACAAACACTTTCTCGACGTCGGCCGCGGTCAGCGCCGAGGTCGCTTCGTCAAGGATGAGGATTTTTGGATTGCGGGCCAGGGCCTTGGCAATCTCAACCATCTGCCGCCGCGACAGCGACAGTTCGCGCACGGTCGTCGAGGGATGAATTCCCTCTCCGCCAACGCGGGCGAGAGCCTCTTCTGCCAGACGGCGCTGGGCCCGGTAGTCGATCAGGCCAAAGCGCTTCGGCGGGCGGGTAATGCCGATATTGTCGGCGACCGTGAGGTCGGGGAGCAGCGAGAGCTCCTGAAAAATACAGGCTATGCCGGCATCGTTCGCTTCGGTCGGATTGGCGAATTCGACCGCTTGACCGTCGAGTTCTATGGTCCCGGAATCGGGTTGCACCACACCGGACAGGACCTTGATCAGAGTAGACTTCCCGGCACCGTTCTCGCCGAGAAGGGCGTGAATGGTTCCCCGGTTTGCCTCGAAATGCACGTTCTCCAGCGCGCGAACACCACCGTAGTGCTTGGTGATGCCGGACATGCGCAGCAGAGGTGTCGGACCGGAATCAGCCACTTCGGAATTCCCGTACAAAGAAGTGCAGCCGGTGATCTCGTCACCGGCTGCACGCCAACCCTATGCGGTTTTAGTTGTTTTCGCCCGTCTGGGAGGCGATCTCCTCGGCTGTAAAGCCGATGTTGCAGGCTTCAAAGTTATTGCCTGCGAAGAAGCTGCCCGGCAGCGACGGAAACACGTCGACACCTTCCTTGAACGGCGCGTAGGAAATGGAAGTCGGCAAGGCGATGCTCTGTGGAACGACTTCACCTTTGAGCGCCGCAATGGCGGTCTTTATCGTCACAGACGACTGCGCCGGGCCGGTGCCACCGGATTGGCAGGTCAGGTTCTTGTCGTTGCAGAGCTGGCGGAAGGCATTCTCGGTTTCGCCGGAGATCGGCGCGGTGAATTTGCCCGCGTCGAGCATGGCCGTAGCCGTGCCTTGCGACCCGCCCTGTACATAGATGCCGTCGAAAACGCCACCAGCGGCGATAGCGTCGGCAGTGACTTTCTGTGCGTCGCCCGGCGCCCAGTTGCCGACGACGTCCGTCACTTCGACAGTACGTCCGGACGCACCAATCGCTTCATGAAAGCCGTCGTTGCGGGCGATGTCGACCGGTTGGCCGGCGGGGCCTCGCACGTGCAGGAACTTTGCCGGATTGGCGTTCGTCTTCGACAGCAGGAATTCGGCAGCGGCTCGACCCAGACCCTTCTGGTCGACATTAATGGCGATCTGGTTCGGATCGTCGATCACGTTGTCGAACGACAGCACCACGACATTGGCGGCGTTCGCCTTGCGGACCACCGACCCGAAGGCGGCGGTGTTGTTGGCGTTGATGATGATGGCATCGAAGCCCTGGTCGATGAAGTTGTTGGCCGCGGCGATCTGGGCGGCGATGTCCTCACCCACCGAGATGACCTTGAACTCTTTGATATCCTTGGCAACTTCGGGTTGGCTGGCATAGGCCTTGGCGACGGCGATCATCTGCACTCGCCAGTCATTGGCGATGAATCCGTTAACAAGCGCAATCTTGTAGGGCCCATTACGGGCAGGCCACTTGAAATAGGTCGTCTCGCCGGATACCGGTGCGAAGCAAGCTGGATCGGCGCCGGGGCCGGCCACTTTCTCGGGGCCAGCGGCTACAGCCTGCGAGATTGTCCCGGCGGCCAATAGGACAGCCAGGCTCATTCCGAAAATCGATTTCGTGAGCATACCTTTTCCTCCCTAGTGCCGGGGCCAGGCTGCGAGAGCACGGCCGCCGGCAGATTTTTGCTTTTTTGCCTTTGGACCCTGACGGCGGTGTTTCTTACCCTTGAGCCGCGTCAGGTACTCCTCTTTTTGATAGCGCTACCCTGAACCAGCTTGCGGAGGCAGTCAATCGGGTCGTTGGTGCAATGCGCGCCGGCGGGCCGATGCCGGGTTGCGCGAAAGGGGTGTTGGGCGAGACCCTTGGGTTGTATGGCAAATTTCGATCACGAGGGAGCGAGCGCTGCTGTTCAAGGCCCCGGTCCTTCGCTACCATCCTACCGAGATACGCAACAGTTCGGAGCCCGGCAGCGGCATGAAACACGCGACTCGCAGCTTTGCGCTCGGCCTGGTGGCCGTGCCGCTTTCCTTGGCCTTGCTGTCGGGACCGGTTTCCGCCGGCTGTGGTGACAGTCCGGCTGCCGGGGTCGACTGGACGAAGTGCGAAAAGCGGCGGCTGATCCTGCGGGAGCGCGACCTCAGCAAGGGCACCTTCCTGCGCACCGATTTCAGCCGCAGCGATCTGGCCGGGGCCAAGCTGATGGGTGCCGACCTGAGCGAGGCGAATTTCGAGCACGCGCGCCTGGCCGGAGCCGACCTGTCCCAGGCGGTGCTCATCGAGTCCAGCGGCGATCGCGCCGATTTCAGCGGGGCCGTGCTGCGCGAAGCGAACCTGAGCAAGGCGGAGATGGGGCGCACGGACTTCACCGGCGCCGACTTCACCGGGGCTAACATAGCGAAGGCCGAAATGGGACGCGCCGTCCTTGCCGACGCCAATCTGGAAGGGGCCAACCTGAAGCGCGCCGAGATCGCCCGCGCGGTCTTCAAGGGCGCCAAGCTGGCCGGCAGCGACTTCACCGGTGCCTATACCTACCTGACACACTTTGAAGGCGCCGATCTCTCGGGGGTAAAGGGTCTCACCCAGCGTCAGCTCGATGATGCCTGCGGCGACGGCACGACCAAGCTGCCTGCGGGACTCAGTGCGCCGGAGAACTGGCCCTGCGGCCAGGAGTAATCCCAAACCTGTTGAATTTCCGTACGCCGTGGCGCCTGCCTGCGTCGTGCCGCTGCGCGCGGGCATTCGCGGCGGGGGACGAAGAGGGCCCCCAATTGGAATGATGTAATCCCATCATTTGGCTTCCCGGAACCTTTAACGAAGTTAAGAATTCAGCCTGTTGACAGGGCGTGTGCGTACGTCAACTATGACCCGCAAGAATGAAGAGTCGCCTGAACGAACAACCGTGGCGCGCAAGCCGGGCCGCGGCACCAACAGGGAGGAAGTGATGAAAGGTTTCATGCGTGGAGTTTCCGCGGCGATTGTCGCTGCGGGTGTGACGCTGGCGGCGGTCCCCGCCTTGGCGCAGGATCTGGTGGTCGGCGTCAGCTGGTCGAACTTCCAGGAAGAGCGCTGGAAGACCGACGAGGCCGCCATCAAGGCGGAGCTCGAGAAGCTGGGGGCGAAGTACATCTCCGCCGACGCACAGTCCTCCAACGAAAAACAGATCGCCGATATCGAGGGCCTCATCGCCCGCGGGGCCAATGCGCTGATCGTTCTGGCGCAGGATGCCTCCGCCGTGGTGCCGGCTGTCGCCAAGGCCAAGGCCGAGGGCATCCCCGTGGTCGGTTACGACCGCCTCATCGAGGTGCCGGACGTTTTCTACCTGACCTTCGACAACAAGGAAGTCGGGCGCATCCAGGCCCGCGAAGTGTTGAAGCGTCAGCCCGAAGGCAATTACGTCTTCATCAAGGGCTCTTCGGCCGATCCCAACGCCGACTTCCTGCATTCGGGCCAGCTCGAGGTGCTGCAGTCGGCCATCGATGCCGGCAAGATCAAGGTTGTGGGTGAGCAGTACACCGATGGCTGGCTGCCGGAGAACGCCCAGAAGAACATGGAGCAGATCCTCACCGCCAACGACAACAAGATCGACGCCGTGGTCGCCTCCAACGACGGCACCGCCGGCGGCGTGGTGGCGGCGCTGACGGCCCAGGGCCTGGAAGGCCTGCCGGTCTCCGGCCAGGACGGCGACCATGCCGCCCTCAACCGGGTCGCCAGGGGCCTGCAGACGGTCAGCGTCTGGAAGGACGCGCGCGAGCTCGGCAAGGCCGCGGCGGACATCGCCGTGCAGCTTGCCAAGGGCACCGGGCCGACGGCGATCGCCGGCGCCGAGAAGTGGAGCGGCGGGCCCAAGGGCGTCGAGATGAACGCCATCTTCCTGAAGCCGATTCCCATCACCAAGGACAACCTTGACCTGGTGATCGAAGCCGGCTGGGTGAGCCAGGACGTGGTCTGCCAGGGTGTCGATGGCGGCATGGCGCCCGGGGCCTGCAAGTAGGCTGCGCCTGCAAGCAAGGCTTTTCACCTGAAAAGGCCGGAAGGGTCGGGCAGCCTCGGGCGCCCGACCCTCCCGGATTTCCAGCGCATCCAAGTTCCGTTGCAGATGTAGGTAGGCCATGGCGAGTCACGTCGAAGCCAAAGAAGTCGAGCCGGAGGCGGCAGCGCCCACGGCTTTACGCCTGGGGGCGGTCGAGCAGTTTTCTCGCCTGACCGGCCTTGATACGCGCCTTCTGGCCATGCTGGGGGCCCTGGTCGTCATCTGGGTCGTGTTGGATTTTCTCTCCGGCGGCCTCTTCCTGACGCCCCGCAATCTGTTCAACCTGGCGGTCCAGGGATCTGCCGTGGGGATCATGGCGACCGGCATGGTGCTGGTCATCGTCGCCCGCCACATCGATCTCTCGGTGGGTTCGGTGTTGGGCTTTATCGGCATGTCCATCGCCTTCCTGCAGGTCGAGGTCTTTCCCCTGGGGGCCGCCTGGAACTGGCCGCTGACCATCGTGGCGGGGCTGGCGCTGGGCGCTTTGGTCGGGCTGTGGCAGGGCGCCTGGGTGGCCTACGGCGGCGTGCCCGCCTTCGTCGTGACCCTGGGTGGCCTGCTGATCTTCCGCGGCGGCGCCTTCGAGATCACCGACGGCCGCACGGTGGCGCCGCTCGACCCGGTCTACCAGCTGCTCGGCGGCGGCGTCGACGGGTCCATCGGCGCGACGCCCAGCTGGGTGCTGGGATTGATCGCCGTGGCCGCGGTGGTGTTCTTCTCGTTGAAGGCCAGAACCAAGCGCGCCCGCTACGGTTTCCCGATAAAGCCGCTGTGGGCCGAGATCGCCATGATCTGCGCCTGGTCGGCGCTCATCATCGGCTTTGTCATAGTGATGAACGCCTACACCAAGCCGCGCAGCGACATCCCGCGCGGCATCCCGGTGCCGGTGCTGATCCTGCTGGCGGTGGTCATCGTCATGACCTTCGTCGCCCGCTTCACCACCTTCGGGCGCTACGTCTTCGCCATGGGCGGCAACCCGGAGGCGGCGGCGCTCTCGGGCATCAATGTGAAGCGCACGACGATCATGATCTTCGTGGTTATGGGCATGCTCTGCGCCGTCGCCGCGGTGGTCACCACGGCGCGCCTCAATGCCGGCACCAACTCCATGGGCACCCTGGCGGAGCTCAACGTGATCGCCGCGGCGGTGATCGGCGGCACCTCGCTGGCCGGTGGGTTGGGCACCATTCCGGGCGCCATCCTGGGCGCCGTCATTATGCAGAGCCTCGACAACGGCATGGTGCTGCTGGGCGTCTCCAGCTCGCTGCGCAGCATCGTCATCGGCCTGGTGCTGATCTGCGCGGTGTGGTTCGACGTCGTCTACAACCGCAACCGGCGCTGAGGAGAGGAACATGTCCACACCCCCGGCATCTGCTCCCCTGGTGGAGATGCGCAACATCTCCAAGCGTTTCGGCGGCGTGCACGCGGTCGACGACGTCTCCGTCGACCTATATCCCGGCGAGGTGGTTGGGCTGCTGGGTCACAACGGGGCTGGCAAGTCGACCCTGATCAAGATGCTGGCCGGCGCCTATCCGGCCGACAGCGGCGAGATCTATATCAGCGGCGAGAAGGTGGCCATCGAGACGCCGCGCGACGCCCGGCGCTACGGCATTGAGACCATTTATCAGACGCTGGCGCTGGCCGACAACCTGGACGCTCCGGCCAACCTCTTTCTGGGGCGCGAGCTGCGCACGTCGCTGGGGCTGCTGGACGACGACGCCATGGAGCACGAGGCGCGTGCCGTGCTGCACCGCCTCAATCCCAACTTCAAGAACATCAAGGATCCGGTGAAGAACATGTCCGGCGGCCAGCGCCAGTCGGTGGCCATCGCCCGTGCCATTCTCTTCAACGCCAAGATCCTGATCATGGACGAGCCGACGGCGGCGCTGGGCCCGCAGGAGACCGCCATGGTCGCGGAGCTGATCAAGCAGTTGAAGAAGGAAGGCATCGGCATCTTTCTCATCAGCCACGATCTGCACGACGTCTTCGACCTTTCCGATCGCGTGTCGGTGATGAAGAACGGCCGCCTGGTCGGCACCCGCGATACTTCCAAGGTGACCAAGGACGAGGTTCTCGGCATGATCATCCTCGGCAAGCTGCCGGAGGAGGAGACGCCCGAGGAGCTTGCCGAGCTGCACTAGGCCGTCCCCGCCTCAAGCTTATTTCCGCCGGAACGATATATTTTCGAAAGGATCCCGCTATGACCGCCATCTATCCCAGCCTGAAAGGCCGTGTCGTCTTCATCACCGGAGGCGGCAGCGGGATCGGCGCTTCCATCGTGGAGCACTTCTGCCAGCAGGGCGCCAAGGTCGGTTTTGTCGACATCGACGACACGGCTTCCGGCGACCTGGTGGAGGCGATGGCCGCGGCGGGGCACCACAAGCCGGTCTACGTGAACTGTGACCTGCGCGACATTGAGGCCCTGCGCAGCGCCATCGGCACGGTGCGCGCCGCGCTCGGTCCCATCACGGTGCTGGTCAACAATGCCGCCAACGACCAGCGTCACGCCATCGACGAGGTGACGCCGGAATACTGGGACGACCGGGTCGCGGTTAACCTGAAGCATCAGTTCTTCGCCGCGCAGGCCATCTACCCGGACATGGAGGCCGCCGGCGGCGGCGCCATCGTCAACCTGGGCTCGGTCTCCTGGATCATCGGGCAAGGCGGCATGCCGTGTTACACCACGTCGAAGTCGGCGGTGGCCGGGCTCACCCGATCCCTGGCGCGCGACCTGGGACCGAAGAATATCCGTGTGAACTGCGTGGTGCCGGGCTGGATCATGACCCAGCGCCAGATCGACCTCTGGCTGACGCCGGACAGCGAAGCCGAGCTGATGGAACGCCAGTGCCTCAAGCGGAAACTCGTTCCGGCGGATATCGCCCGGGCGGTGCTGTTCTTCGCGGCGGAGGATTCCGGCGGTTGCACCAACCAGAGCTACATCGTCGACGGCGGCTGGGTGTAGGCCGGCGAATTGGTGAAGGGGGCGACGGGCAGGAGGGGGCTGGAAGCGGCCACCGCCCTTAGCGCCGCTCTGCCGCAGGCGGTGGCCACTTCGCCTGAAGGCAGGGGATAGGTCCGCTGCTTCAGTTTCGTGTCGGACGGTCTCCATCCAAAAGACCGCCTTTTGCCGGCGCCGCTGAGCGAAGCCGTCGAGGGCCGGCTGTCTATACCTACGAGCGCGGGCCGCGAGTCGTTTCACCCCCGGCGATATTTTTTTCCGCCCGCGGGGGAGAGGGCCGGGCCACCGGCCCGGCGCGGTGAATTCCCACATTTGAGAAAGCCCTGGCCTCAGGAACAGGCCGGTGGGGTACTTTGTGTATCCAAGTGGCAACAATTTATGGGGCCAGGGGCTGAATCGCCCAGGATTCCTGTTATCTTCGCCAAGGCAATTGGTTAGAAGCGCCAGACAGGCGTTTCACTAAGCTGTGGTACAGAAGACCGGCCGTGGCACCCGGCTCGGTACCCTTGCTGTGGCGGCGGCAGGGTGCCGCAGCGGCAGGCGGGATCAGTGGAAAACCGCGGCAGCCTATCGGCCAGGGGCGAACCCGGCCGGGCGGGACTGGGAGGATCGATGGTCAGGAGTGTGTTGGATACCGGTCAGGAAGCCGTCAATACCTGCCCGGAAGTCGCCGACGAGATCAAGCAAACCACCTGCTACATGTGCGCCTGCCGTTGCGGCATCAACGTCTACTTGAAAGACGGCAAGGTCCGCTATCTGGAAGGCAACCCCGACCACCCGGTGAACCAGGGCGTGCTCTGCGCCAAGGGGTCGGCGGGCATCATGCAGCACTATTCGCCGGCGCGACTGTCCAAGCCCCTGCTGCGCACGGGTGAGCGCGGCAGCGGCGAATTCAAGGAGATCGAGTGGGACGAGGCCCTGGCGCTGGCCAGCGAGTGGCTGGGCGAGGTGCGCCAGACCGATCCCCGGCGGCTTGCCTTCTTCACCGGCCGCGACCAGAGCCAGTCCCTGACCGGCTGGTGGGCGATGCAGTACGGCACCCCGAACTTCGCGGCCCACGGCGGTTTCTGCTCGGTCAACATGGCAGCTGCCGGGCTCTATTCCATCGGCGGCTCCTTCTGGGAGTTCGGCGAGCCGGACTGGGACCATACCCGCTACTTCATGCTGTTCGGCGTCGCCGAGGACCACGACTCCAACCCCATCAAGGCCGGGCTCGGCCGCATGAAGACAAAAGGCCAGGCCAAGTTCGTCTCGGTGAACCCGGTGAAGACCGGCTATTCGGCAATCGCCGACGAATGGATCGGCCTGCGCCCCGGCACCGACGGCCTCTTCGTTCTGGCCCTGGTGCACGAGCTCTTGAAGGCGGAGAAGATCGACTGGGACTTCCTCGGCCGCTACACCAACGCCACCTGGCTCGTGATCGACGACCCCGAGGGCCCGGAGGACGGGCTCTTCCTGCGCAATCCCGAAGGCGCGACGCTGTGCTGGGACACGGCCCGCGGGGAACCGGTGCCGACCGCCGACGTCACCGCCAAGGCCGCCGTGGTCGGGCGCTTTGCGCTGTCCGACGGCCGCGCGGCGGTGCCGGTCTTCGAACTGCTGGCCAAGCGCTACCTCGACCCGGTCTACGCGCCGGAGGCGGTGGCCGAGCGCGTCGGCATTCCCACTGCCACCATCAGGCGCATCGCCGCCGAACTGGCCGAGGCCGCCTTCGAGAAGGAAGTGGTGCTGGATGTCGCCTGGACCGACTGGGCCGGGCGCAAACACGACAAGATGATCGGCCGCCCGGTCTCCATGCATGCCATGCGCGGCATCTCCGCCCATTCCAACGGCTTCCACAGCTGCCGGGCCATCCACCTGTTGCAGATGCTGCTGGGCTCCATCGACTGCCCCGGGGGCTTCGGCTACAAGGCGCCGTTCCCCAAGCTGATCCCGCCCAGCCCCCTGCCGGCCGGCAAGACGGCGGCGCCGGAGCGGCCGCTGCCCGGCATGCCGCTGGGATTTCCGCTCGGCCCGGACGACCTGCTGGTAGACGCCGAGGGGCGGCCGACGCGCCTCGACAAGGCCTACAGCTGGGAGTTTCCGCTGGCCGCCCACGGCCTGATGCACATGGTGATCCACAACGCCTGGGCCGGCGATCCCTATCCGATCGACGTGCTGATGATGTACATGGCGAACATGGGGTGGAACTCCTCCATGAACGTCCAGGGCACCTTGAAGTACCTGACGGACAAGGACCCGGAGACCGGCGACTACAAGATCCCGAAGATCATCTACTCCGATGCCTACTATTCGGAGATGGTGCCCTACGCGGACCTGATCCTGCCGGACACCACCTACCTGGAGCGCTGGGACTGCATCTCCCTGCTGGACCGTCCGATCAGCAGCGCCCACGGTCCCGGTGACGCCATCCGCCAGCCGGTCTGCGCGCCCGACCGCGATGTGCGGCCTTTTCAGGACGTCCTGATCGACCTGGCCGGCCGGCTGCAGCTTCCCACCTTCGTCTACCTCGACGGCGAGCCGAAGTATCCCGGCGGCTACCCGGACTACATCGCCAACCATGAGCGGACCCCCGGCATCGGCCCGCTGGCCGGCTGGCGCGGCCCCGAGGGCAAGCAGCAGGGCACCGGCGCGCCGAACCCGGACCAGCTGCAGCGCTATATCGAGAACGGCTGCTTCTGGACCCACAAGCTGTCGCCGGACCAGCTCTACTTCAAGCATGCCAACAAGAGCTACCTGGCCTTCGCCAAGAAAATGGGCTGGATCCCGACGGAAGAGCCCATCGTGATGCAGCTCTACAGCGAGATCCTGCAGAAGTTCCGCTTGGCGGCGCGCGGACACGGCAAGGTACAGCCGCCCGACGGCGAGCGCGCCCGCGTCGAAGCCTATTTCGACCCGCTGCCGATCTGGTATCCGCCCATGGAGGAGGAAGCGTTGGACGGCGAGGACTTCTCCCTCCACGCCATCACTCAGCGCCCCATGCACATGTACCACTCCTGGGGTTCGCAGAACGCCTGGCTGCGCCAGATCACCGCGCGCAATCGCCTCTACGTGCATCCGGAGACAGCGGCGCGCTTCGGCATCGCCGACGACGACTGGGTCTGGGTCGTCAGCCCGCACGGCCGGGTGAAGGGGCAGGTGCGGTTGATGCACGGCGTCAATCCGTCGACCGTGTGGACCTGGAATGCCATCGGTAAGCGCCGCGGCGCCTGGGGCCTGGATCCGGAAGCGCCGGAGAGCAACCGCGGCTTCCTGCTGAACCACATCATCTCGGAGCTGCTGCCGGAGCGCGAGGGCGGCCACCGCTACTCCAACTCCGACCCGGTGACCGGCCAGGCCGCCTGGTACGACCTGCGCGTCCGCCTGGAACGCTGCCGGCCCGGAGAAGAAGGCGCGACCGACCCCCTGATGGAAGCGGTGAAGGCGCCGCCGCGGCGCGGCCTCGACGAGGGCGGCAAGCTGCGCTACGGCGCCGAGCTGAAGGACCGCAGGGCCGCCGTCGCGGGCCAGGGGACGCCTTTCCAGGAATGGATCGGCAACCGCCATGAGGTCTCGGTGACCGTACCCGGCGTCGCCGACGGCAAGGGCAACGTGAAGAAGCCGGGCGGCGGCGGGGAGGGCGGCGCATGACCAGCTTGCCGCGCAATGCCGGCCCGGTGAAGCTGGGCCTGGTCATCGACCTCGACATCTGCGTCGGCTGCCACGCCTGCGCGGTGAACTGCAAGGAGTGGAACACCTCCGGCCATTCCGCGCCGCTGACCGACAGCGACCCCTACGGGGCCGACCCCAGCGGCGTATGGTTCAATCGCATCCACACCTTCGAGGTGGTGAACGAGGCCGGCGACAGCCGTACCGTCCACTTCCCCAAGTCCTGCCTGCACTGCGAGGAGGCGCCCTGCGTCACCGTCTGCCCGACCGGCGCCTCCTACAAGCGCCAGGAGGACGGCATCGTGCTGGTCAACGCCGAGGCCTGCATCGGCTGCAAGCTGTGCTCCTGGGCCTGCCCCTACGGCGCGCGGGAATATGATGAGGACGTGGGCGTGATGAAGAAGTGCACGCTTTGCGTCGACAAGATCTACAACGAGAACCTGGACCCGCGCAGCCGCGCCCCGGCCTGCGTCTCGACCTGCCCGGCCGGGGCGCGCCACTTCGGCGACCTGGGCGATCCGCAGTCGGAGGTCTCGCTGCTGGTGGCCGCGCGGGGCGGCTACGAGCTGATGCCCGAGCAGGAGTGCAAGCCGGTGAACCGCTACCTGCCGCCGCGCCCCAAGCGCCAGACGCCGGCGGTCGACTCCGGCGCCGCCCTGCAGCCCGCCACGCCCGAGGGCGAAGCGGCCGGTCTGCTGGCCCGCTGGGTCGACCGGGTGCTGAGTCGTTAGGAAAGGGGGTCAGCGGTGCATCCGGCGAAATCGGTCATTCTCTTCACCACGGCCTCGGGCGCGGGCTACGGGCTGCTCGCCTGGCTCGGACTGCTGGCGGCTTTCGGCGTCCTGCCCTCCGAGCGCTGGTTCGGCCTCGCGGCTTTCGCCCTGGGCCTCGGACTGGTGGTGACGGGCCTGCTGTCCTCCACCCTGCACCTCGGTCACCCGGAGCGGGCCTGGCGGGCGCTCACCCAGTGGCGCTCTTCCTGGCTGTCGCGCGAGGGCGTGGCGGCGGTCGTAACCTTCCTGCCGGTTGGGCTTTTCGCTTTCTACTGGATCGTCGACGGGACCAACAGCGACACCTTGGCGGTGGTGGGGTTGCTGGCCAGCCTCTGCTGCCTGGTAACGGTGATCTGCACGGCGATGATCTATGCCTCGCTCAGGACCATACGGGCCTGGGCCTCGCCCTGGACACTGCCGAGTTATCTGGTGCTCTCGGCGCTTTCCGGGGCGGTGCTGCTGAACCTGCTGCTGCAGCTCTGGGGGCTGCCGCACAACGGCGCCTTCGCCTGGATGGCGGCGGCTCTGTTCATCCTGGCGGGGCTGGTGAAGGTGCTCTACTGGCGCAATGTGATGTATGGCGAGCCCGCCGGCACCGCGGAGTCGGCGACTGGCCTGGGGCCGCAGGGCCGGGTGCGCCTCCTTGAAGCGCCGCACAGCGAATCTAGTTATCTGATGCAGGAGATGGGTTTCAGGATTGCGCGCAAGCACGCCGAGAAGCTGCGCCGCCTGACGCTGCTGGGCGGCTTCCTGGCACCCTTCGTGCTGATCGTGGTGGGCCAGGCGGCGCCGGGGCTCGGCAGCCTGCTGGCGGCCCTCGCCAGCCTGCCGCTGCTGGCCGCCGGGCTGGCGGTGGAGCGCTGGCTCTTCTTCGCCGAGGCCAAGCACGTGGTCACCCTTTACTACGGGGAGAGCCGTGCGTGACCTGGGTTGGACAATAGTTGCCCTTGGGACGCATGATTAAGAATGCTTTTATTGCAATGCTGTATCTACGAAAGCTAAGCTCGGAACACTAAAGTTTAGGCCCTGCGGCGCACGGCCGATCGAAAGCCGATTTTGATGAACATCTATCTGCCCATCGCAGAGATCTCTGTGAATGTCTTTCTTCTCTTGGGCATGGGCGGTGCCGTCGGGTTTCTTTCCGGGCTGTTTGGTGTCGGTGGCGGGTTCCTCATGACGCCTTTGCTGATCTTCATCGGTGTGACGCCCGCGGTGGCGGTGGCCACGGAGGCCAACCAGATCGTCGCCTCTTCGGTCTCGGGCGTGCTGGCGCACTGGCGGCGCGGCAATGTCGACTTCCGCATGGGCTTCGTGCTCTTGGCCGGCGGCACCCTGGGCTCGTTGTTCGGCGTCTGGCTCTTCACCGTCCTGCGCGGCGCCGGCCAGCTCGATCTGGTCATCTCCCTCTGCTATGTGGTCTTTCTGGGCATCGTCGGCGGCCTGATGTTTCTGGAGGCGAGCCGCGCCCTGTTCCGCCGCCGCCGTCAGGGAGACGTCAAACGCAAGCTGCACCAGCACCACTGGATGCACGGCCTGCCGTTCAAGATCCGCTTCCGCAAGTCGAAGCTCTACATCTCGGCCCTGCTGCCCGTCTTCATCGGCTTCATCGTCGGCGTGCTGGCCGCCATCATGGGCGTCAGCGGCGGCTTCATCATGGTTCCGGCCATGATCTACCTGCTGGGCATGCCGACCTCCGTGGTGGTCGGCACCTCGCTGTTCCAGATCATCTTCGTCACGGCGACGGTGACCTTTCTGCAGGCATCCCAGAACCAGACCGTTGATGCCGTACTGGCGCTCATCCTGTTGACCGGTGGGGTCATCGGCGCCCAGATCGGCACCCGCGCGGGCACCCGCCTGCGCGGCGAGCAGCTGAGGATCCTGCTGGCGCTCATGGTGCTGGGGGTCTGCGGCAAGCTGCTGTTCGATCTGGTGGTGACCCCTGAAGACCTCTTTGCCATCGGCTCGGCGGGGGCGCACTGACATGAACCTGCGCGCCGTCTTCCTCTCCATCGCCGTGCTGTTCCTGGCCATGCCGGGGGCGGCGCAGACGCCGCTGATCGCCGATCTCTCGGAGCACCAGATCCAGATCACCACCGGCTTCGTCGGCACGGACGTGCTGCTTTTCGGCACCGTGGAGCCCGAAAGCAACGTGGTGGTCGTGGTACGCGGGCCGGAGGAGGAGACCACTGTCTGGCGCAAGGGCCGCTACGCCGGCGTCTGGGTCAACGACCGCCGCGTGATCTTCGAGCGGGTGCCGAGCTTCTACGCCGTGCGCAGCAGCGCGCCCCTGGACGAGATCGCCAGCGAGGTGACGCGCATGCGCCATGGCATGGGCGCCCACTTCCTGCGTCTGCGCAGCCTCGACGACCGCATCAGCGAGGCCGATCTGAAGGTGTTCCGCGCCGCGCTGATCCGCAACAAGCAGCGTCAGGGTCTTTTCGCCACCGGCGCCAGCGACATCTCCTTCCTCGGCGGGCAGTTGTTCCGCACCCGGCTGCACTTCCCGGCCAACGTGCCGACCGGCTTCTACGACGTGGAAGTCTTCATGCTGCAGGACGGCCGCGTGACCCATGCCCAGACCACGCCCCTGATCGTGCGCAAGGCCGGGTTGGGCGCCGACGTCTTCTTCTTCGCCTACAACTACTCCGCCCTCTACGGCATCATCGCGGTGCTGCTGGCCGTCGCCGCCGGCGCCCTGGCGGCCTTCGTCTTCCGCAAGGGCTGAGCGGGCGTCAGCCCGCGGCGGCGGACTCGCGCGCCTGCCAGGCCAGGGCGTGCAGGGTGGCCATGGAGGTGGGGTCGCACAGCAGATCGCGCTTCTCGTCCCGGCTGAGGCCGCCGGCGCCGCCTTCCTGCAGGCGGGCGATCAGGCCGTCAAGGCGCAGACGCTCGCTCTTGGCGCGGGGCTCGCGCTCCAGCAGGGTGCGGTGCAGGGCGTTGAGGAAAGGATCGCTGATCGCCTGCTCGAAGAGCGAGGGCTCACCCGGCGTCGCCGCCGGCTGCCGGGCGGCCAGCGCCTGCGTCAGCCGCTGCAGCACGTCCGGCGGGGCGCTCTCGCAAGGGGTGAGGAACAGGCCCCGGTCACGCAGCCTGCGCCCCACGTCGGCACGGCTGGTCAAGCGCGACAGCGGAATGGAGAGCAGCGGGCCCGCCAGCACCGGGGTGAGCCACCAGAAGAACTCGGGGATGAAGGCGTAGCTGACGCCGCCGGCCAGCAGGGCGAGGGCGGTATGGCCGCCATGGGCGGCGACCGCCTCGTGCCACGAGGTCTCGCCGTCGTCGCGCTGCTGCGGCGCCCAGCGCACGCTGCGCCCGGCCAGGATGGAGACGATAAAGCCGCTCTGGAACAGCATCAGGATGGGCGCCAGCAGGATCGACAGCAGGCTCTCCAGGGCGACGCTGAGACCGGCCTTCAAGGCGCCGCCGTGGGCCGCTAGGCGCTGCCGGTCGGCCAGCAGCGTGAGATAGCCCATGACCTTCGGCAGGTAGAGGATGGCCAGCGTGATGGCCAGCAGGGTGGTGGCCTCGAAGGCATAGGACACCGGCCAGTTGGGGAAGAGGTCGCCTTCGATGAAGTAGCTGTGCTCGGTGCCCGCCTGGCGCCAGGCCTCCAGCCCCGAAAGCGCCAGCAGGAGCAGCCACAGCAGGGAGGAGAGGTACGACATCACCCCCATGCCAAGGTGCAGGCGGCTGAGCGGCCGCAGGCCCCGCGCGGCGACCACGCCCAGGTGCTGCAGGTTGCCCTGGCACCAGCGGCGATCGCGCTTGGCGTGGTCGATGAGGGTCGGCGGCGGCTCCTCGAAGCTGCCGCCCAGGTCGTCGGCCAGTCGAACCTCCCAGCCCGCGCGCCGCAACAGCGCCGCCTCGACGAAGTCGTGACTGAGGATTTCGCCGCCGAAGGGCTCGCGGCCGGGCAGCTCGGGCAAGCCGCAGTGTTCGATGAAGGGGGCGACCCGGATGATGGCGTTATGGCCCCAGTAGTTGGAATCGCCCTCCAGCCAATAGGCCAGGCCGGCGGCGAAGGGCGGGCCGTAGACGCTGCTGGCGAACTGCTGGCTGCGTGCGAAGAGGGACTCACGCAGTACCGGCAGGGGCGGCACCTGGATGAGGCCGACCTGCGGGTTGGCGTCCATGCGCTCTGCAAGCTGGATCAGGCAGGCGCCGGACATGACGCTGTCGGCGTCGAGCACCACCATGTAGTCGTAGCGGTAGCCCCAGGACTCGCAGAAGTCGGCGATATTGCCGCTCTTGCGCGCCAGGTTGCGCGGCCGGTGGCGGTAGAAGACGGAAACACGGCCGGCGAACTCCCGGTTCAGGCGGCTCCAGGCCAGCTCCTCGGCCAGCCAGATGTCCGGGTCCGTGGTATCGCTCAGCAGGTAGGCGTCGAAGCGGCCCTCCGGCTGCTGCGCGCAGAGCGAGTCCAGGGTGGCCCGCAGCCCGGCGGCGACGCGTTCCGGGTCTTCGTTGTAGATCGGCATGACCAGGGCGGTGGCGCCGGGCCGGTCGGAATGCGCCGCCGTGGTGTCCGGCCGCCGCCGGGCCTGTCTCCGAAGGTGCGCCGCGAAACCGAAGAGGGAGATCCAGAAGGCGGTGTTGATCCAGGCGAAGAGCGCGGAGAAAAGAAAAAGGATGCCCAGTTCCAGCAGCGAAAAGCCTTCCGCCGCCAGGATGGTTCCCAGCACCAGGGCTGCCGCTGCGGTCGATGCCAGGACCAGGAGCAGCAGGATCTGGCGGCGGAGGCGGGGAGGGGCGTCTGCCGGGGCGGGCATACCGGCCGAGCCCTCAGGGGATGATGAGGACCGCGAGCCAGCAGAGGCAGGCGGCCAGACTCTGGGTGGAGCGGCTGATCTGGTAGCGGTACAGCCAGGCGGCGTCGCCCAGGAACTGCGGGCGCCATAGCGAGAGGCTCTGGGCGTGCATACGGCGGCGTTGTCGCGGCGGCGTGCCCCATTCGTCCTCGGTCTGGGGATTGACGGCTGGGCCCTGCTTCAGCGCCACGCGGCCGCGGGCGCTCTGCGCTCCGGGTCCGACTGTGCAGATCTCGGCGGCCAGACAGGCATCCACGGCGGCAATGATCTCGGCCCAGGTGGGGCGGGCCGGGGCGGCCGGGCCATCGCTCCCGCGTTCGGCCAGGAGCTGCCGGGTGGCGGCGATAAGGTGCCTGCGGCGCGCGGGGTCCTCGGCGCCGGCGGCACGCAGATAGGCGTCGAGCCGCTCGCCCAACGTGGCCGGGCGCGACCCGCCGCTGCCGTTGCCGGACAGGCTCCACTCAAGAGACATATCGATCAACTGCGCTTCCACAGGTAGCTCCAGGTTTCGGTCAAGGCGTGGTCCTGGTCCTTCAGGAAGGCGCGCAGTTCCACCGCGTCCTCTCCTTCGGGATCCAGCTCGAAATGGGCGAGCCAGGTGCCGGTCGCGGCGTTGCGGCGGCTGCTGGCCTGCAGGATCTTTCCCGGCGAGGCGCTGACCACCAGTTGCACGGGCGCCCCCTCTGCGAGCTCGGCCAGGGGGCCGCCGCCGAACTCGATGGCGAAGCGGCGCAGGCCCTCGTCGCTGCCGCTGGCTTCCCGGGTCGCGAGGGCGCGGCCGCTGGCGGGAAAGTCCGGATAGCTGCTGGCGAAGCGCAGGCGGTAGGCGAAGGGCCAGGCCTGCCCCGGCTCCACCGGCCGGTCCGGCACCCAGAACAGGCCGATGTTGTCGTAGCGCTCGGAATCGCTGGGGATCTCGATCAACTGCACCACGCCCTTGCTCCAGGCGCCCTGGGGTTCCACCCAGGCGCAGGGCCGGCGCTCGTAGTTGAACGCCAGGTCCTGGTAGTGGCGGCTGTCGCGGTCACGCTGCATCAGGCCGAAGCCCTGGGGGCTTTCGTCGGCAAAGGAGGAGATTTCAAGCGCGTCGCGATTGGCCAGCGGGCGCCAGATCCACTCGCCGCGGCCGGTCGCCAGCAGCATGCCGTCTGAATCGTGCACTTCCGGGCGCAGGTCGTCGATGGGCCGGGTGGTGTTTTCGCCGTAGAAGAACATGGAGGTGAGGGGCGCGAGGCCGAGCTTCTCCACCGCGCTGCGCGTATAGAGACAGCAGCGCACGTCCATCTGTGTCTCGGCACCGGGCGTCAGTCGAAAGTGGTAGGCGCCGGTCAGGCTCCGGCTGTCCAGCAGCGCGAAGATCTCCATGCTGCGCGCGCCGCGCTGTGGCTTCTTCAGCCAGAACTCGCGGAAGTAGGGAAACTCCTCTTTCTTGGCGAGGCCGGTATCGATGGCCAGGCCGCGGGCCGACAATCCGTAGTGTTGCCCGGCGGCCAGGACCCGGAAGTAGCTGGCGCCCAAAAAGACCGCCAGCTCGTCATGGCGGTCCCCGCCGTTCAGCGGGTACATGAGACGGAACCCGGCGAAGCCGAGATCCTCGGGCGGCAACTCGGCCATGTCGGCGCCGGAGAAGTCGAAGAAGCCGGGCGCGTAGGGCACCGGGGCGACACTGTCACCGTCGATCACATTCACCGCGACGGCGTGATGGAAGTAGGAGCCGCGGGGGAAGAACTGGACCTGGAAGGGCATACTCTCGTCGCGCCACAGGCTGGCTTCGGCGCGAAAGCGGATGGCGTGGTATCGCTCCGGCGTCAGCTGCGCCATGGCCTCCGGCAGCGGCATGGCGTTCTCCCGCATGGGCGTTTCGGCCAGGGAGGCCGCCATGTCGTTGACCTGCTCGAAGCCGAAGCCGGCGCCGGGCATGGCAAGGGTCCAGTTGGTTTCGGCCCGCGCCACGGCCGGCAGCAGGCAGCCAACGCCTGCCCCAGCAAGGAACCTCCGCCGGTCGAAGTAACGAGATGACACGCTTTCCCTCTCAATAAAGTGGCCCGCCGAGTGGTCCGGGGCATCCGGCCAATCTGCTTCCCCGGGGCCGCCGAAGCGCTGCCGGGGCTTGTACGGTCGGGTGCTCTCCTGTGGCGTGGCACGTCGCTGAAAATACAGACCTGCGTGCCCCGGATTTGTTCCAGCGGTTGAGAGGCTCCGCGCCGCGAAGCAGGGCTAGGCGATTGAAATTGCGGCCTCTTAAGGGCCTTGATTGCATCGTTAGCCCCGATATAAGCCGCCGGTTCGAGATGGCGGAAGAGTCAAGGAAGTGGCATCGCCGGCGCTTTGTTCGAGCACTGCCAAGCGGTGCGATCCCGGGCCGGCGGTCTTGCCGGGGCGATGAAGGCGCACGGCCTCGCTGGTGGAACGGCGCGGGAGCCCCTGGGCATCGGAAAGAGGATGCGTGGTCTCCTCGGCGGCGGCCCGCGGGAGGCGCACTTGGAGAAGGCGTCGTTCCCGTTTTTACATGCGACGGCAGAAGAAGGGAAAGCGACCCGGCGTGCGATCGCGACGACCGGAAAAAGAGTCGTTGCCCGGATGTCGCGACCGCACCGCCGATACTTTGCGAAGACGAAAATGCAGGTCGAAGAATCGACTCCGTAGACGAAGCTTGACGGTTCTCACGAGGTCAGCGCGCAGTCCGGCGACCACCCTGCACAAGGTGTCCTAGACCTGGCGGCCGAGGCGATGTGTCGCGACAGAAATCGTTAAGCAATTCGTCGATGAACTTTACCCGCGACTCGTGTCGCGGCGTCGCCTGCAAAGCAAAGAGCAGTGCGTTATCCGCGTCGAGACGATGACTCGCTTGTCGCGATGCTGGAAGTCGTCTGGGGAGGTGCCGTTCAGTCGATGAGAAAACGCTTGCTCATTGCTTCGTTATGTTCTCTCTTTTCTTGTCAGTGCTTCGTCAAGAAGGCACAATTCGCATCGCAGGGTGGCATCACCGGATTCGTTCTTACGTTAGGGGATTAGACAATTGGCAACCAAGAGCACTAAGAAGAAGCCTGCGAAGAAGAAAGCGCCGGCTAAGAAACGCGCAGCCAAGAAGAAGACGGCTGCGAAAAAGAAGAGCGCCGCCAGGAAGACGACGCGCAAGACCACCGCTAAGAAGCGCACCGCCAAGAAGACCGTGCGCAAAGCTGCGAAGAAGCGGCCTGCGAAGAAGAAGGCTGCTAAGAAGAAGGTCGCGAAAAAGAAGGCCGTCCGTAAGACCGCTAAGAAGCGGCCTGCGAAGAAGGCTGCTAAGAAGAAGGTCGCGAAGAAGAAAGTCGCTAAGAAAAAGGTCGCTAAGAAGCGGGTCGCCAAGAAGAAGGCTACCAAGAAGAAAGCGACCAGGAAAAAGACCGCCAAGACGTAGACAGCCGACAACAGCTGTCCGAAAATTGGCAGTTAAAACAAGGTCTTACAAAGACATCAGAGGCGGTCTCGTGCCGCCTCTGACTACCGGAAACGGTAGAGCGAAAATTGAAATCGGCGGCCATCGACACGGTGGTCGCCGCTTTCTTTTCAGGGCTGCTTTCAGTGGTGAAGGGGGCAGTGCAAGCGATCGATCGGGCGTCAATTTATCAGCCGAATCTTCCGCCGGTTTGCCGGTCGATTCACCCGCCGACTCAGTTGTCGCCGACGTGCATGTCCTGACCGAAAATAGAGATGGCGTCGTGCAGGTCCGGGAGGACTCGTTCGACCGCCGCTTCGCCTTCGGCGATGATTTCGTCGGCGCGATCAAACTCAAAGAGCCCGATGTTACCCAGCCGCGGGGTGATGTGAACGTCGGGCGGTTCGCCGGCTAGGCGTGATCGCGAGATGCGATCCTGGACGATTCCGAGAGACGAAATCATCACCCCGAACATGCTCGGGTGGGTCGGTTCGCGCCGGAAGAGGCGGCGGGCCAGAGTCCCGATTCGCGACGGCTTCGACGATTCTTCGCCCTGCTGGAGCTCATTCAGCAGGTCGAAGCCGGCCACCGTGGGCACCGGCGCACCGGCGCGGCGCTCCTTGCCGATGATGTCGGCATTGAGGTTGACGGCGATCGTCATCTGCGCGCCGAGCGCCCGGCAGACTGAAACCGGAACCGGATTGACGAGGGCGCCGTCGACCAGCCAACGGTTGTCGTGCTCCATCGGTTCGAAGACGCCGGGCAGGGAGAAGGAGGTTCGCATGGCGTCGATCAGATCGCCCTCGCGCAACCACACCTCGTGGCCGGTGACCAGGTCGGTCGCGACCGCCGCGAAGGGAATGCCAAGATCCTCGATGCGAAGCTCGCCGATGTTCTCGCGCAAGGCATCGACCAGGTGGCGGCCGCCGATCATGCCGCCGTTGCGCACCCGGAAATCCATGTAGGAGATCATGCGCACTTTCGTGAGAGCGCGGGCCCAGGCTTCCAGGGCGTCGGCTTTGCCGGCCAGGTGAACCCCGCCGACCACGGCGCCGATCGAGGTGCCGACGATGACGTCGGGTTCAATGCCATGACGGCTGAGCGCTCGGATGGCGCCGAGGTGCGCCCAGCCGCGCGCCACCCCACTGCCGAGGGCGAGGCCGATACGCGGTCGCGACTGCGGATGCAGAACCTGGACCATGCCGAATCATAACGTTGTGCGGTTTAACGAATCATAATTAAGAACGCTCTCCCGCGGATACCAGGGAAAGGCGGTCTTGCCTGGGAACCTTGGGTTAATCCCCCTGTGTCGCGGCCTGTAGGCGCTCGCCGCCCCTTATCTTCGCTTGACATAACGATATCTTTATATCCTTATTATAGCATCTTGATCCGATGGAACGGCACCCCGGGGAGGGCGCTCATGGACAACCTTCTCTCCGCCATGAAGGCGGCTGCCGAACCGACCCGGCTTCGGCTCCTGGTGCTCTGCGCCCATGCCGATCTGACGGTGTCCGATCTGGTCCACATTCTCGGCCAGAGCCAGCCGCGGCTGTCGCGCCACTTGAAGCTGCTGACCGATGCCGGGCTGCTGGATCGCAACCGTGAAGGCAGCTGGGTCTACTTCCGTCTGGCGCACGAAGGGTCGTCGGCGGCGTTGGCGCAGACGCTGGTGGACGCCCTGCCGGAAAATGATCCGACGGTGCTGCGCGATCTGGCGCGCCTGGAAGCGCTGATGAGCGACCGCGCCCAGCGCGCCGAGGACTACTTCCGCAAGGTGGCCGAGCAGTGGGACGAGTTGCGCTCCTTCTATGTGCACGACGACGAGGTCGAGAAGCAGCTCAGCGCGCTCATCGGGGAGGAGAAGGTGAGCGACCTGCTGGACATCGGCACCGGCACCGGCCGCATCCTGGAGATCCTCGCCGACAAGGTGGAACACGCCGTGGGCATCGACATGTCGCCCGACATGCTGCTGCTGGCGCGCTCCAAGCTGGAACGGGCGCGCCTGCGCAACTGTGTGGTGCGTAAAGGCGACATGCATCATCTACCTCTGGGTGAAAGCAGCTTCGACGCGATCACCATTCATCAGGTGTTGCACTACGCGGAGCGCCCCGCCGCGGCCATTCAGGAAGCCGCGCGGGTGCTGCGCCCGGGCGGGCGCCTCTTCATCGTCGATTTCCAGGCCCACGGCCTGGACATGCTGCGCAGCGAGCACGAGCACCGTTGGCTCGGCTTCGAGGAAGACAAGATGGCCGACTGGCTTAAGGCCGCCGGGCTGAAGCCGGAAGGCTGCCGGCGCCTGAAAGGCGATCCGCTGACCATCTGCATCTGGACGGCGCGCCAGCCGCAGCTGCGCGACCGTTCCCGGGCGGCGTAGGGGGAGACAAGCTCTTGGCCGACGCCCGCCGCAAGACCCGCAATTCCGCCTCCGGCCCCTCCGGATCGAAGGGAGACATCGCCTTGCCCCGCTTTTCGTTCGAGTTCTTTCCGCCGGCCACGCCGGCCGCAGAAGCGCGTTTTCACGAGGCGGCGACCAAGCTGGCCGCGCTGGCGCCGGACTTCGTCTCCGTGACCTACGGCGCCGGCGGCACGACCCAGGAGCGCACCTTCAAAGCCATCGACTGGGTACGGCAGGGGACCGAGCTGGAACCGGCCGCGCATCTGACCTGCGTCGGCGCCAGCCGGGCGCAGATCGACGCCATCGCCGAGCAGTATTGGGAAGCGGGCATCCGCCGCATCGTCGCCCTGCGCGGCGACGCGCCGCAGGGCAGCCAGGGTTACGTTCCGCACCCGGAGGGCTATGCCTATGCCGCCGACCTGGTGGCGGGCCTGAAGCGGGTGGCCGACTTCGACATCTCCGTCTCGGCATACCCCGAGGTGCACCCGGAGGCGCGCGACGCCGCCGCCGACCTGGACAACCTGAAGCGCAAGATCGACGCCGGCGCCAGCCGCGCCATTACCCAGTTCTTCTTCGACCCCGACGACTACCTGCGCTTTCTGGACCGGGCGCGGGCGGCGGGTATTACCGCGCCGATCGTTCCCGGCATCCTGCCGATCGTGAACTTCGAGCGCACCCGCCAGATGGCCGAGAGCTGCAAGGCCGCCATGCCGCAGTGGCTGATCGACCTCTACGGCGACCTGGAGGAGGATACGGCGGTGCGCTTTCCGGTGGCGGTTTCCGTCGCCGCCGACCTCTGCCGCTACCTGGCGGCGCGGGGCGTCGAGGACTTCCACATCTACACCCTGAACCGGGCCGATCTGACGGGCGCCCTGTGCCGCCTGCTGCGCAACGACGCGCGTTCGGGTCAGTTCCAGAACGAGCAGCCTAAGCTCTTGGCCGGAGGCCTTTCGTGAGTCGTTTCCTCGATCATCTTTCCGACCGTGTCCTGCTCTGCGACGGCGGCATGGGCAGCCGCGTCCAGGCCATGGACCTCTCCCTGGCGGAGGACTACTGGGACCAGGAGAACTGCACCGAGGTCCTGAACCTCTCGCGCCCGGACATCGTGCGGGAGATCCACCGCGGCTACTTCGAAGCCGGGGCGGACATGGTGGAGACCAACACCTTCGGCGGTTCCCCCATCACGCTGGGCGAGTTCGGCCTCAGCGAGCGTGCGCTGGAGATCAACCGCCGCGCCGCGGAGATCGCCCGCGAGGCCGCGGAGCTCTTCGCCGCCGACGGGCGCGACCGTTTCGTGGTGGGCTCCGTCGGGCCCGGCACCCGGCTGCCCTCGCTGGGCCACATCGACTATGACGCCCTGGAAAACGCCTTCGGGACCCAGTGTGAGGGCCTGATCGCCGGCGGCGTCGATGCCATCCTTATAGAGACCTGCCAGGATCCCCTGCAGGTCAAGTCGGCGGTGAACGGCGCCAAACTCGCCCGCAAGGCCGCAGGCGCGGATTTGCCGATCATGGTACAGGTGACGGTGGAGACCACCGGCACCTTGCTGGTCGGCGCCGATATCGCCGCCGCGGCCACGGTGATGAAGGCCCTCGACATTCCGGTCATGGGCATGAACTGCGCCACCGGCCCGCAGGAGATGGCGCCGCATCTGGAATGGCTGGCGGAGAACTGGCCGGGCTTTCTTTCGGTGCAGCCCAACGCCGGCCTGCCGGAACTGGTCGACGGCCAGACCCGCTATCCGCTGCAGCCCCAGGAACTCGCCGGCTGGCTCGACCGCTTCATCGAGGAAGACGGCGTGAACCTCATCGGCGGCTGCTGCGGCACGACCACCGAACACATCGCCGCTCTGGACGCCATGCTGCGCCGCCGCGCGGGTGACGAGGGCAAGCTGCGCCCGGCGCCCAAGCAGCGCCAGCACTTCTGGGTCCCGTCGCTCGCGTCCCTCTACAGCCAGGTCGGCCTGCGCCAGGAGAACGCCTACCTCTCCATCGGCGAGCGCTGCAACGCCAACGGTTCCAAGAAGTTCCGTGAACTGCAGGAGGTCGGCGACTGGGACGGTTGCGTGGCCATGGGCGTTGAGCAGACCCGCGAGGGCTCTCACGCCGTAGATGTCTGCACCGCCTTCGTCGGCCGCGACGAGATGGCCGAGATGACCGAGGTTGTGACCCGCATGCGCGGCTCGGTCTCGGCGCCGCTGGTCTTCGATTCCACCGAGCTGCCGGTGCTGGAAGCGGCCATGAAGCTCTATGGCGGCAAGCCGATCCTCAACTCCATCAACTTCGAAGACGGCGAGGAAGCGGCCCACCAGCGCCTGGAGCTGGCCCGTCGCTTCGGCTCGGCGGTCATCGCGCTGACCATCGATGAGGAGGGCATGGCCAAGAGCGCGGAGCGCAAGGTGGAGGTCGCCAAGCGCCTGCACGATTTCGCCTGCGTGAAGCACGGCCTGCCGGCCAGCGACCTGATCATCGATCCGCTGACCTTCACCATCTGCACCGGCAACGAGGACGACCGCAAACTCGGCCTCTGGACTCTGGAGGCCATCGAAGGCATTGCGCGCGAGCTGCCGGACTGCCAGATCCTGCTCGGTCTTTCTAACATCTCCTTCGGGTTGAATGCCGCGGCGCGGCATGTGCTGAACTCGGTCTACCTCGACCACGCCATCAAGCGCGGCCTCACGGGCGCCATCGTGCACGTCAGCAAGATCATGCCGCTGCACAAGATCCCGGAAGAGGAGGTCAAGGTCGCCGAGGACCTGATCTTCGACCGCCGCGCGGAAGGCTACGATCCGCTGCACGCCTTCATGAAGCTGTTCGAGGGCCGCACGGCGGCGGCCAGCGAGAAGCGGGTCCGGGCCGAGGACGTGGAGACCCGCCTGAAGGACCGTATCGTCGACGGCGACCGCCAGGGGCTTGAGGACGACCTGAACGAGGCGTTGGAGAAGCACTCGCCCCTCGACATCATCAACATTCACCTGCTGGCGGGCATGAAGGTGGTGGGCGAGCTGTTCGGCGCCGGCAAGATGCAGCTTCCCTTCGTGCTGCAGTCGGCGGAGACCATGAAGGCCGCGGTGCGCTTCCTGGAACCCTTCATGGAGAAGGTGGAAGGCCAGGAAAAGGGCACCATCGTACTTGCCACGGTGAAGGGCGACGTGCACGACATCGGCAAGAACCTGGTCGACATCATCCTCACCAACAACGGCTACAAGGTGGTCAACCTGGGCATCAAGCAGCCGATCGACAACATCCTGGCCGCTGTGGTTGAGCACGGCGCCGACGCGGTGGGCATGTCCGGCCTGCTGGTGAAGTCCACGGTGGTGATGCGCGAGAACCTGGAGCGCATGACCAAGGACAACGTGAAGGTGCCCGTCATGTTGGGCGGCGCCGCGCTGACGCGCAACTACGTGGAGACCGACTGCGCGGCGGCCTACGCCACCGGGCAGGTCGCCTACGCCCGCGACGCCTTTGACGGCCTCTCGCTGATGGACAAGGTGGTCAACGGCGACTTCGGCGCTCTCGTCAGCGAACGCCAGGAAAAGCGCCAGGCGCGGCCCAGCAACAACAATCGCACGCTGGGAACGCCGAACCGCGCCGACCAGCGGCCCGTCGACCTGGAGGAGACCCGCCTGCGCCGCGACGAGCTGGCCGCCGGTGTGGCGATCCCCGAGCCGCCGTTCTGGGGGCCGCGCGTGCTGGCGCGGGTGCCGCTCGACGCCCTGGTGCCCTTCCTCAACGAGCGCATGCTCTACCAGTTCCAGTGGGGTTTCCGGAAGCAGGGCCGCTCCCTGGAGGAATACATGGCCTGGGCGCGCAAGGAGCTGCGCCCGACGCTGAAACGCATGCTGGACGTCTGCAAGCAGCAGGACATCCTGGTGCCCCAGGCGGTCTACGGCTACTGGCCGGCCAACGCCGAGGGCAACGACGTCATCCTTTTCGACCCCGAGGACCACGACCGCGAGGTCGGGCGTTTCACCCTGCCGCGCCAGGCGCGCGCCGGCGGCCTCTGCATCGCCGACTTCGTGCGCGACGTCACATCGGGCGAGCGCGACGTCCTCGGCCTGCAGATCGTCACCATGGGCCAGCACGCCTCCGACGTGGCGCGGGAGTGGTTCGCCGACGACCGCTACCAGGACTACCTCTACCTGCACGGCCTGGGCGTCGAGATGGCCGAGGCCCTGGCGGAGTACGTGCATAAGCGCATCCGCGGCGAACTGGGCTTCGGGCACGAGGATTCCCGCGACCTGGACGCCATGCTGCAGCAGGGCTACCGTGGGTCGCGCTACTCTTTCGGCTACCCGGCCTGTCCCAACCTGGAGGACCAGGAGCAGTTGCTGAGCCTCTTGAAGGCGGGCGAGATCGGCGTTGAAATGTCCGATGAGCACCAGTTGCATCCGGAACAGTCGACCTCCGCCATTGTCCTGCACCATCCTCAGGCCAAGTACTTCTCGGTTTAGACCGCCCGATGCTTCGATGAAGGGAGCCCCCCGATGGCCGCAGAAAAAGACGTTTTCGATCTCGAGGCTTACCGCCGGGAAGAGGACGAGGCCGTGCGCGAGGCCGCCCGCGCCTCGGCCTGGTGGGAGGATGAATGGCTGAAGTTTCCCACCGTCACCAAGGACGCCGAAGGCGGCTGGCACTACTGGACCGTCCCTGCGGACACGGGCGTCTATCAGGATGACTGGCCGCTGGGCGAGCGCCTGGCGCGGGAGACCGTGGCCCATATGCGGAGCTTCCGGGAAGGCAGCACGGTGTTCCGCCGCATCCTGCGCGAGATGGACCCGGAATCGACGGTGGGGCAGGGCTTCCTGACGGCGATCGAGGAGACGCTCTGCCAGAGCTCGCCGCCGCTCCTGCAGCCGCTCTGACGCGGCCTTCCTGAATTCAGCCCGTCTGGCGGGCCTGGTCGCAGAGGGAAGCCTCTTGCAGCGGCTTTTCCATGTCGGCGGCGGGGATCATCAGGCCGCCGCGGGAGCGCCAGTGGCGGTGCCGGATCACCCGGTAGCCCCGTGATTCATAGAACGGCAGGCCGACCAGGCTGGCGCCGATCACCACCTTGGCGTGGCCGGCACCGGCGATGGCCGCCTCGGCGCGCTGCAGCAGGGACGTGCCCACGCCCAGCCGCGACCAGTCGGGGTCGATGTAGAGGCTGCGGACCTCCTCGCCCTTGTAGGCGCAGAAGCCGACGATGCCGCGCAGCCGCGCCACCGCCACCAGGAAAAGCTCGCCGTCCTCGCGCATGGCCGCGACATAGCGCTCCGGGCTGTTGCCCTGGACCCAGCTTTCCACCTGGCTGTCGCTGTAGACGCCGCGCGCAAGCTCCCGCACGGCCCGGTCGTGGACCGCGAAGAGGCCCTGCGCATCCGACGGCTTGCCGGGGCGCAGGCGGTAGCGGGGCATGAGCTTTCCAAACGCCATGCGCGAAGCCTAGGCAGGGAAAATTGCCCAGGCAAGGGCGAGAAAGGGGGGGCGCCGGCGGGCCGTGAATAGGGGGTCCGGAAACTCAGGACCTGTGCGGATGGACCCGGGGGAGGCGCGGAGCGGAGGATTCGGTTTCCGGGTCGGGCTCGGCCACGGCCGTGGCGGCTGTCTCGGGGGCCGTGGCGGCTTCCAGGGCCGGAGCGCTCTGGGCGCCTTCCGGCTGATCGGCGGCAGCCGCTTCAGCCGCCTCCTTGGCGAGGCGCAGGTCGCGCAGGCGCGCCATACGGTCATCGCGCTCGCGCTGTGTCTTTTCCTTCTGCTTGATCAGCGTCTGGTCTTGCTTCTGGCCGGCGGCGAACTGCTGCTCGGCCCGTGAGCGGGTCGGCTTCCACATCGCGATACTCCTTTGTCTACTCCGGCAAGCGCCGGGTGAAAATCGCCGCCGCCCCGCTGCGCGGGACAATTGGCGGAGGGCGGCTGCGGCAGCCGCGCCGGGAAGCCAGGCAATCAAGGGATGGCGGCAAGCGCACGCCACAGTTTGACCCGGCCCGACCGGCCGGATCTCCTAAGCTGAACTCAAACGGGCGCTCCGTGGTAAGGCCGGAGCGCGACCGATGCCTATTCGATAACGGACAGGTTCTCGGCGGAAGATTTGCCGTTCTGTCCAGGCTGCAGTTCGTAGGAGACCTTCTGGCCTTCGCGCAGCGAAGTAAGGCCCGCGCGTTCAACGCTCGAGATGTGCACGAAGGCGTCCTTGGAGCCGTCCTCGGGCTCGATGAAACCGAATCCTTTGGTGGCGTTGAACCACTTAACGGTACCAGTCGGCATAGCGCTTTTCCTCTGACGGGAGTCTGAAGACCGCCTGCCGCAGTCGGCGAAAGGCGGTCGGTGAACGCTCACAATGTCATCGGATATCTAAGGCAGTCGGTATTCCGCTGTATTAGGCAGCATCCGACATGTGCGTCGCGTATGCTGGAACGTTAGAGACTATCCCGCAGAAGTCAATCTGATACGCAATAGCGCCCATTGGGGTCGGGGACGCCGGTGCTCAAGCCGTCGACCGCCTTTGCGGAGCATTGACGGCCGCGATTTCTTGAACCGCCGGCGGGATTGCCGGTTTATCCGAATCTATATTGTTGAATAGAATCTTCAACTTTGATTTCGTAATGGAAAATAGTAATTAATTAATTCAGAAAAAATGTAAGTAATCTTGAAAGTCGATATGTAGAACTTATATATTGTTTCTAGTATTTCGCCCTGCCGCGCCGCGGCACGACGTTGCCTCCGACCCCTGGGGTCCTGGAGGGCTTCGTAGGGCGGCGTCATCGAACCTGTTTTCCTTTGCGGAAGCGATGTGCCGTTTGGCGCCTTTAGGCCGTCCCTCGAGAAAGGTCCAACTGCATGAACGCGAAGCGCCTCCATCGTGCCTTTCTCCTTCTGGCTTTTCCTTTGCTGCTGAGCCTTGCCGCCATCGTCGGACCCGCGGCCGCGGGAACGGGCAGCCTGCCGGTCAACGCCGCCGCAAAGAGCTACGGAAACGGTTGGGAATGTAATCGCGGCTATCGTGAGTCCAACGGCGCCTGCGTCGCAATCTCGGTCCCTGTCAACGCCTTCGCGACGAGGACCTCCTACGGGCGTGGCTGGGAATGTCGGCGCGGCTATCAGGAGGTCAGGGGGGCCTGCGTTGCCATTCCGGTGCCCGCCAACGGCCACCTTGATGCCTCCGGGGTCCGCTGGAACTGCAATCGTGGCTATCGCGAAGCCGATCAGACCTGCATCGCCATCCAGGTGCCGCGCAACGGTTTCCTGACGGAATCCAACTACGGGTCGGGCTGGGAATGCGAACGAGGCTATAGCCCGACCGAAGACGGTTGTCTTCTCGTGACGATGCCGGAGAACGCCCACCTCGACTATTCCGGCAATGATTGGGAGTGTGACCGGCCCTTCGAGCAGCGAGACGGCATCTGCGTGCTGCCATGACCGACAATCCTGTCGACCTCGATGCTCATCGCGGTTTCACCTCTATGAAAGAGACCGAGATCCGCCGACAGCGGCTCTATGAATTCCAGCTCGACCAGAAGGCGCTGCGCGTGCGTCAGGAAGAACTGGAAAAGGCGCTCTCCCAACCGGCAGAGAGCTGGCAGGAGGCGGCCGTCAAGGCGCAGTACCTGATTGAGCTTTTTGCTGCCACGTCGGAAGCGCAGGAGCCGCAGCGCCAGGCCCTTATCGCCCGGACCCTCGAGGATCTGGCGAACCTGTGCGAACGCTCGAAGGATCGGCCATGACCAAGTTTTCGCTGCGCGACCTGCAGGACGACCAACTGAAACAGGACGACCCCAAGGTCCGCCAATGCCTGCGCTGCCGGGGTGCCTTCGAGAGCCAATGGGCTGGCGAACGTATCTGCACGCGCTGCAAGAGCTCGAGTGCCTGGCGCAGCGGCCTGCCGGTGCGGGCCAGCAGCTCTGGCGGCCGGCGCTGACGTCTCAGACATGCCCGGCACGCCATGACGGGGCCGCTGAAAGCGGCCGGAGCCGGTGTTTTTCCCCATTTGAGGATTGAAGAAATGGAAAGATCGGAACGCGGGCGCAAGCATCTCTGCCCGGATTGCGAATGCAAGTACTACGACCTGAACAAGAAGACCGTGACCTGCCCGAAGTGCGGCGCCAAGCCGGCCCCGCAGAAGCTGCCGAGATCGGGTAGGCCGGTGCGGGCGAGCCGCGGCGTGGCTTTTCGGAGCTGATTCCGGCACGTCCTCCGGGCCGGTAGGACCCACGGTGGTGTGCGATCCCTGATGGAGCCCGGCCTTTGTGGAGCACTGCCGTTGCCGAAGACGACGACCGTCTGTGTGGTAGCGGGATGAATATATAAATAGCAAAAATAATGATGATACAATTCAACTAGATGAGATAGGAATATTTCAATATTTCATATATTCAGAAAATAAATACCGTGATTAATTTGTGTTTTCCTGTAGAATGCTAAATATAAAGGGAGAAGTGGTTTTTCCCTAATTGGAGGACCTTGATATGAACGCTCCCGAATGGCTCAAACCCGCAGCTTATGGTGCCGCAGTCGGCGCCGTCGCCTTGGCGATTGCCGGATTTTCCTGGGGCGGCTGGGTGACCGGCGGCACCGCCGAAAAGATGGCGGCCGAAAAGGCCCGCCATGAAGTCGTCGCCGCTCTGGTGCCGGTCTGTCTCGAGCAGTCCAAGCAGGACCCGCGCATGACCGAGACCCTCGCCCAGCTGAAAGCTGCCAGCAGCTACAAGCGCAGCGGCATGATTATGGACGCCGGCTGGGCCACCATGCCTGGGGCGGACGATCCGGACCGCGCCGTCGCGACCGCCTGCATGGCGAAGCTGGCCGACCAGTTCTAGGTCGTTGCTTGGTGCACGAGGCCATGGACAAAGCGAAGCTTGCCCATGACCTCGGGCGCCAGAACGAAGGGATAGAGGTCGGGCTGGCCCATGCTGTGATTGAGGCTGTTCACCGCCGAGGTGAGCGGCAGCCAGGCTGCGGTCAGTGCATCGAAATCGCCGTGGCGGTAAGGGTCGAAATCGATCTTCATCTTCAACGGCGACAGGCGGCCGGCTTTGGCGTCAACTTCTAGGCCAAAGGCCGCGGCTGTTTCGAGCGTATCCACCATGTGCAGATAGTGCGCCCAGGTCTCCGCGAAGTCCTCCCAGGGATGAGCGCTGGCGTAGCTGCTGGCGAAGTGTTCCCGCCAGTCAGCCGGCGGTCCCCCGGTGTAATGTGCCTCCAAGGCGGTCCCGTAGTCGCGGCGCTCGTCTCCGAACAGCTCACGAAAGCTGTCGTGCCAGACGCCGCCGCTTACCAGGCGCTCCCAGTAGTGATGGCCGATCTCGTGGCGAAAGTGCCCCAGGATCGTGCGATAGGTCTCCGCCATCTCGCGGCGGTGGCGTTCGCGCTCGACATCGTCGGCCTCGGCGAGGTTGATGGTGATCTGGCCCTCGGCATGGCCGGTGATCACCTGTGGGCCTTCCTGAAATGCTGTGCCGCTGTCCGACAGGAAATCGAAGACGAGGCCCTTCTCGGCATCGTCGTGCCGGCTGACCAGCGGCAGTCCGAGGCGCAGCAGGGCATAGACCAGCCGGTGTTTGGCAGCCTCCATACGCTGCCAGAGCAACAGGTTATCGGCGACATGGAGGTCGGGGATAGTCCGGTTCAGCCGGCAGGCGGCGCAGAAGGCGTGGCCGCTGTTGGCCGGCACCAGCCAGTTGCAGGCGTCGTAATTGGAATTGGCGCAGAAGCGGAACAGGTCGCCTGGCGCGGCCAGGGCGCGCCAGGTGTTGTCTCCCGTCGCTTCTAGGGCGCTCAGTTCCGCGCGGTCGCTGAGGTAGCCGAGCAGCCGTCCGCAGCGCTCGCAGCGCGTATTCTCGAAGAACAGCAGCTGGCCGCAGTCCTGGCACTCGAAGAGTTTCATGCGGAGACCTTAGTCCCTTGGACCCGTCGCTTGCGATGCCAAATCAAATGCTTCAGCCGCCCTTCTTCGTCTCCGCCTCGTAGCGGGCGCGGGTTTCCTCGTTCATGGGGTAGAGGCCGGGCAGTTTGGCGCCGTTCTGGACCTCCTTCATGATCCAGGCTTCCTGGCGCTCCTGCTCGATGCCCAGCGCGGCGACCTCTTCGATCAGGTCCTTGGGGACCACCACGGCGCCGTCCTTGTCGGCGACGATGAGGTCGTCGGGGAAGACCGCGACGCCGCCGCAGGCGATGGGCTGCTGCCAGCCGACGAAGGTCAGGCCGGCGACCGAGGGCGGCGCGGCGATGCCGCTGCACCACACCGGCAGGCCGCTGTCCTCCACGCCTTCGCGGTCGCGCAGCACGCCGTCGGTGACCAGGGCGGTGACGCCGCGCTTGCGCATGCGCGCGCAGAGGATGTCGCCGAAGATCCCGGCGTCCTGCACGCCCAGGGCGTCGACCACGGTGATGACGCCCTCGGGCATTTCCTCGATGGCGGCGCGGGTGGAGGTCGGCGACGACCAGGAGGCCGGGGTGGCCAGGTCCTCGCGCGCCGGCACGAAGCGCAGGGTGAAGGCGGGGCCCACCAGGCGCCCCCAGGAGCGCAGCGGCTTCGGTCCGCGCAGGCCGACGTTGCGCAGGCCCTTTTTCAGCAGGATGGTGGTGATGGTCGCGGTGGTGATGCTCTCGTAGGCTTCACGCAGGGCGGGGTCGAGCGTCACGGCGGAACTCCTTGGTCCGGAGGGTGTTTAGTAACCGAGGGCGCAGCCGTCCTTGCGCGGATCGGAGCCGCCGGCCAGCGTGCCCTGGTCCCAGTCGATCTGGATTGCCTGGCTGCCGCCGATCGGCTTGTCGGGCGGGCAGAAGCGGTGGCCCATCTCCTCCAGCTTGGCCAGCACCTCGCGCGGCACGCCGCTCTCGGCCTCCACCTCGGTCTTGCCGGGCGGCGGGAAACTGCGCGCCAGGTCCATGGATTGCTGCACATCCAGGCCGTAGTCGAAGAGGTTGGTGAGGAAGCGCGCGTGGCCGCAGGCCTGGTATTGTCCACCCATGACGCCGAAGGGCATGACCGCGCGCTCACCCTTGGCCACCATGCCGGGGATGATGGTGTGCATGGGGCGCTTGCCCGGGGCGATGCAGTTGGGGTGCTCCGGATCGACGGAGAAGGAGGTGCCGCGGTTCTGCAGGATGATCCCTGTCTTCGGGCCGCAGATGCCGCTGCCGAAGGAGCTGAAGGTGGAGTTGATGAAGCTGACCGCGTTGCGGTCCTTGTCGACCACGCAGATGTAGACCGTATCGGCGTGGGCGGCGACCGGTGCCGGGGCGCTCGGCGCCGTGGCCCGCTTGGGATCGATGGCCGCGCGCAGCTCGGCGGCGTAGTCGGCCGACAGCAGCATTTCCACCGGCACCTCCGCCTGGGCCGGGTCGGCCACATAGGCGTTGCGCGTCTGGTAGGCGAGGCGGGTGGCCTCGATCTCCAGGTGCAGGCGCTCGGCGCTCATCGCGCCCAGGGACGGGAGGTCGTAGCCGGAGAGGATGTTCAGCAGCAGCAGGGCGATGACTCCCTGGCCGTTGGGCGGGCACTCGTAGACGTCGTAGCCTTTGTAGCCGGTCTTGATCGGATCGACGTACTCGCCGCCGGCGGCGGCGAAGTCCTCCAGGCTGTGCAGGCCGCCCAGCTCCTTCAGGTGCGCCACCAGGTCCTCGGCTATGGCGCCTTTGTAGAAGGCGTCGCGGCCCTGCTCGGCGATCAGCTCCAGGCTGGCCGCCAGGGCCGGCTGGCTATGGATGCTGCCCAGCGCCGGCGGCTTGCCGTTCGGCAGGAAGATGCCGCTGGCCGCCGGGTCGTGGGACAGGGTCTCGACTTCGCCGGCCCAGTCCGTCGCCACGCGCTCGGTGATCGCGTATCCCTCATGCGCGAAGCGGATCGCCGGCTGCAGAAGGTCGCCCAGGCTGCGCGTGCCGTGGTCGCGCAGCAGCTGAGCCCAGGCGTCGACCGCGCCGGGCACGGTGACGGCGTGGGGGGTATAACGCTCGATCTTGTCGATGCCCTGGTCGGCGAACCACTTGGCGGTGGCCGCCTGGGGTGCCCGGCCCGAGCCGTTGAAGGCGACGATGTCGCTGCTGCCCTTGGGGGCGAAGAGCACGAAGCAGTCACCACCCAGGCCGGTGGATTCAGGCTCCACTACGCCCTGAACCGCACAGGCCGCCACCGCCGCGTCCATGGCATTGCCGCCCTCCTGCAGCACGTTGATGGCCGTCAGCGTCGCCAGGCTGTGCGAAGTCGCCGCCATGCCGTTCAGCGCGCGGGCGACCGAGCGGCCGGGCAGTTCCAGATTTCTCATAAGTTATTGAGTTCCTTTGTCGCAGATGTCGCGCCCCTGAGGGCGAGGCGCGCGCCGGCATTCCCAGCAGACCGGCGTCCCATATCCCTAGACCCTTGATGTAGCGGGCGAACCGGTTCTTGGGAAGCCCCCCTCTAAATTCCCGCACGAACGATTCTTGAGGAAACCCGCCGATTTTTCCTCACGGCTCCTCATCACATCGATTATAGTGACCTTGTTGCAATCAGAGCCAAGACTCCTTCTGCCTGCGCCACGGGGAATGAGGCTGCGTCGGGATGCACGGTCTCAAGAACTACAATCTCGTTGTCGAACCTTGGCCGGGGAACCCCGGCCCCAACGGCCCGCGCGGACGCCGGGGCTACCGCTGGCGCGTGGCTTGGAAACACCAGGGTGAGTTCTATGCCGAGGGCTTCGAGGATTCGCACGCATCGGCGCGCGCCGCCGCCGAAGCCTATCTCGCCGCGCAGGGCATCCAGATCATGTCGCTGAGCCGGCCGGCCCTGCCCGGCGCCCAGGGGGCCGCCCAACGTGCCGTGGTGGATAAGGCCGGCGGCGTCTGAGCACAATCAGCCGAATTGAAGTATGATCCAGCGCGAGACTCGGGCGCCACGCCGGCGCGTGCCGGCCCGTGCCTTTCCTGCTGTCGTTCGCTACGAGATCTGATTCATGGACGTTGAGAGCCTGGCCATTCCCGAAGTAATGCTGCTCAAGCCCGACAGACACGGTGACCACCGCGGCTTCTTCTCGGAGACCTACAACAAGCGGGCCTTTGCCGCCGCCGGCATCGACATGGAGTTCGTTCAGGACAACCACTCCCTCTCTGCCGAGGCGGGCACCGTGCGCGGCCTGCACTTCCAGGTGCCGCCGCGCGCCCAGGCGAAGCTGCTGCGCGTGATCCGCGGGGCGGTTTTCGACGTGGCGGTCGACCTGCGCGCCGGCTCGCCCACCTACGGCCGGCACGTCAGCGCCGTGATCTCCGCCGAGGCCTGGAACCAGGTCTTCATTCCCGTCGGCTTCGCCCACGGCTTCTGCACCCTGGAGCCGGGCAGCGAGGTCCTCTACAAGGTCAGCGACTTCTATGCGCCGGAGGCCGAGCAGGGCCTGCTGTGGAACGACCCGGAACTCGGCATCGACTGGCCGGCGGAGGCCGGCACGATGCTGTCGGAGCGTGATCGGGCCTGGCCGGGGCTAAGGGATTTATCAAGGGTTTTCCAATATGACCAAGGGCGTTAGAAGGTTTTCTGCAGCCTGTCTGGGAAGTTCATCCGGAACACCTTGGGGTGGGCGCAGGACGGCGAAGGGGGCTGCATGAAGATCCTGGTCACCGGCGGCGCCGGCTTTATCGGCTCCGCCGTCATCCGCCACCTCATTCGCGAGGGCGCTGCAGCGGTGGTGAACGTCGACAAGCTGACCTACGCCGCGACGCCCGAGGCCCTGGAGGAGGCGGGCGAGAGCCCGAACTACGCCTTCGCCAAGATCGACATCTGCGACGGTCCGGCGCTGCGCGAGGTCTTCGCCGCGCATCGGCCCGATGCGGTGATGCACCTGGCCGCTGAATCCCACGTCGACCGCTCCATCGACGATGCCGCCGACTTCATCCAGACCAACGTGGTCGGCACCTGCCGCCTGCTGGAGACGGCGACGGACTACTGGCGCGCGCTGGAAGGGCCGGCGCAGTCCGCATTCCGGTTCCATCATATCTCCACCGATGAGGTCTTCGGCGCCCTGGGGGCGGAGGGCCACTTCACCGAGGAAACACCCTACAAGCCGAACTCGCCCTATTCCGCCAGCAAGGCGTCCTCCGACCATTTCGTGCGCGCCTGGCACCAGACCCACGGCCTGCCGGTGGTGACCAGCAATTGCTCCAACAACTACGGCCTCTATCAGTTTCCCGAGAAGCTGATTCCACTGATGATCATCAATGCGCTGACCGAGAAGCCGCTTCCGGTCTACGGCAAGGGTGAGAACGTGCGCGACTGGCTGCACGTGGAAGACCACGCCCGCGCGCTGGTCGCGGTGCTGACGCAAGGCCGTGTCGGTGAGACCTACAACGTCGGTGGCGACAGCGAGATGCGCAACATCGACGTGGTCCACATGATCTGCGACTTGGTCGACGAGCTCAGCCCGCGTGCCGAGACGGTCGAGGGCGGCGGCGGGCGGCGCGACCTCGTCACTTTCGTCACCGACCGGCCGGGCCACGACCTGCGCTATGCGGTCGACGCCTCCAAGATCAAGCGCGAGCTCGGCTGGACGCCGCAGGAGAGCTTCGCCTCCGGCCTGCGCAAGACCGTCGTCTGGTATCTTGAGCATCAGGACTGGTGGCGCGGCATCCTGGAGCGCCGCTACGCCGGCGAGCGCCTCGGCTTGTCGAAAGCCGATCAGAAAGCGGGATAGATGTCCGCGGCGGGGGACAGCGCGGCGGGGCCGCTTCTGCTGCTCGGCGCCGAGGGCCAGCTCGGCCACGAGGTCCGCAAGCTGGCGGCGGGCCGCGGCCTGGCCCTGACGGCCCTCAACCGCAAGCAGCTCGACATCACCGATGCCGCCGCCGTGAAGCAGGCGCTGGGGCGCGGCTATGTCACGGTGATCAACGCCGCCGCCTACACCGCCGTCGACAAGGCCGAAAGCGAGGAAGCGCTGGCCATGGCCGTGAACCGCGACGGCGCGGCCCACCTGGCCCGGGCCTGCCGCGACAGCGGCGCGGCGCTGATCCACCTCTCGACCGACTATGTCTTCGACGGCCTGAAGGGCGCGGGCTATCGCGAGGACGATCCGGTCCACCCGATGAACGTCTACGGCCGCAGCAAGGAAGCGGGTGAGGCGGCGGTGCGCGCGGCCCTGCCGGCGCATGTCATCCTGCGCACCTCCTGGGTCTTCGGCGCGGCGGGCGGCAATTTCGTGAAGACCATGCTGCGCCTCGGCGGCGAGCGCGAGGAACTCTCCATCGTCGCCGACCAGCACGGCTGTCCGACCCCGGCGGCGGCCCTGGCCGAAGCCGTTCTGGTGGTGGCCGAACGGCTGGACGAGACGACCTACGGCACCTATCACTGCGCCGGGGCGGAGCGCACCTCCTGGTACGATTTCGCCCAGGCGATCTTCATCGGGCAGGAGGAGATCACCGGCCGCGAGGGGCCGAAGCTGCGCCCCATCGCCACCTCGGACTATCCGACCGCGGCGCGTCGCCCCCCGGATTCCACGTTGGATTCCGGCCTGTTTCAGGTGACCTTCGGGCAGGGGCCGATCGACTGGCGGCGCGGTTTGTCGACTGTGTTGCAGGAACTGCTGGTTCCGCAGGAAAAGGGCCAGGGCTTAAGGGGGAAGGTATGAAAGGTCTCGTTCTCGCCGGCGGCTCCGGCACCCGGCTGCATCCGGTGACCCGGGCGGTCAGCAAGCAGCTGCTGCCGGTCTACGACAAGCCGATGGTCTACTATCCGCTGTCGGTGCTGATGATGTCGGGCATCCGCGACATCCTGGTCATCACCACGCCGCACGATGCGCCGCTGTTCCACGAGCTGCTGGGCGACGGCAGCCAGTGGGGGATCAACCTCAGCTACGCCGTGCAGCCGAAGCCGGAGGGCCTGGCCCAGGCCTTCCTCATCGGCCGCGACTTCATCGCCGGTCAAAAGTGCTGCCTGATCCTGGGCGACAACATCTTCTACGGCCAGGGGCTGCAGGACGTACTGATGCGCGCCGCCGCTTTGCGCCAGGGCGCGACGGTCTTCGGCTACCAGGTCTCCGATCCCGAACGCTACGGCGTGGTCGAGTTCGACGCCGCCGGGCGGGCGGTCAGCCTGGAGGAAAAGCCGCGCCACCCGAAGTCGCGCTTCGCCGTCACCGGGCTCTACTACTATGACGAACAGGTGGCGGATATCGCCGCCGACCTGAAGCCCTCGGACCGCGGGGAGCTGGAGATCACCGACCTCAACCGGCGCTACCTGGAGGCCGGGCAGTTGCAGGTCGAGCGCCTGGGCCGGGGCTATGCCTGGCTGGACACCGGCACTCACGACAGCCTGATCGACGCCGCCCAGTTCGTGCAGACCATCGAGCATCGCCAGGGCCTGAAGGTCGCCTGCCTGGAGGAGATCGCCTTTCGCAAGGGCTTCATCACCGCCGACGCGCTGCGGGCGTTGGCCGAGCCGCTGCGCAAGAACGACTACGGCCTCTACCTGCTGCGCGTCGCCGAGGGGCTCTAACGGGCCGGCGCCTTCTTCGCAGTTGCGGAAATACGCCGACGCTCCTGGGCACTGTTGTCAGTTTGTTGGCAATTGAATTCACTGCGCGACGGAGGCAGGCTCCTGCCTGAGGAGCGCGCCATGCCACGTGTGACGTTCACCGCCAACCTGCAGCGCCATCTCGACGTGCCGTCGCTTGAAGCCAGCGGTGCGCGGGTGTGCGAAGTGCTGGCGGCGGTCTTCGAGCAGCGTCCCTTGCTGCGCTCCTACATCGTCGACGACCAGGGCCGCCTCAGGCGCCACGTGAACGTTTTCGTGAACTCGGTGCTCATCACCGATCGCGAGGGCCTCAGCGATGCCGTGCGTCCCGACGATGAGGTGTTTGTTTTCCAGGCACTTTCAGGTGGGTAGGCAGAGATGGGCGAGCATATCTTGGTGGCGACCCGCAAGGGTCTCTTCGGCGTTGGATTCAATGGCGTGGCGGGCGACCCGCGTCCCGTCGGCTTTCTCGGCGATCCGGTGTCCGCCGTAATGCAGAACGAGCAAGATGGGGCGATCTACGCGGCCCTGAATCTCGGTCATTTCGGGGCCAAGCTGCACCGTTCCGACGACTTCGGCCTAACCTGGACGGAACTGCCGGTCCCCGCCTATCCACCGGGCGAGGGCGAAGACGCCGCGAGCCTGAAGTTCATCTGGACCCTGGCCCGCGGCGGCCTTGAACAGCCCAAGCGCCTCTGGGCCGGCACGCTGCCGGGGGGCCTCTTCCGCTCCGACGACCGCGGCGAGTCCTGGGAACTGGTCGAGAGCCTTTGGAACCAGCCCTCCCGCAGCGAATGGTTCGGCGGCGGCTACGACGATCCGGGCATCCATTCCATCAACGTCGATGATAACGGCAGGCTCGTCGTCGGGATTTCCTGCGGCGGTGTCTGGATCAGCGAGGACGACGGGGAAAGCTGGACCCTGGGCGGCAAGGGGCTGGCCGCCGACTACATGCCGCCGGACCGGCGGAACGATCCCACCATACAAGACCCGCATCGCCTGGCGGTCTGCCAGGCTGCGCCGGACACGGTCTGGTGCCAGCACCATTGCGGCATCTTCCGCTCCGACGACGGCGGCCACACTTTCACGGAAATCAAGGAGGTGGCGCCCTCGGCCTTCGGTTTCGCCGTCGCGGCCCATCCGCAGGACCCCAAGACCGCCTGGTTCGTTCCGGCAGTAAAGGACGCGTGCCGCGTGCCGGTCGACGGCCGCTTCGTGGTGACCCGCACGCGCGACGGCGGTGCCAGTTTCGAGACCCTTTCGAAAGGGCTGCCGCAGGAGACGGCCTTCGACCTGGTTTACCGCCATGCCCTGGCGGTAGGTGGAGACGGCAGGGCGCTCATCATGGGGTCGACCACCGGAGCCCTGTGGCTGAGCGAGGATGCCGGAGAGTCCTGGCGGCTGTTGAGCACACACCTGCCGCCGATTGCCCAGGTCTGTTTTGTCGGCAAGCCTTGATCGGCTACGCGATTTGGGCTTCGCTGGCGGTGGCACCGCCGCCGGAGGACCAGAGTCGTGAGCGAAGAGAAGAAGCCGCTCTACTACGCCGACTACCTGCAGCTTGACCGGCTGCTCGGCGCCCAGGCGCCGGAAAGCGTGCGCCTGGGCAAGCCGGCCCACGACGAGATGCTGTTCATCGTCGTGCACCAGGCCTACGAGCTGTGGTTCAAGCAGATCCTGCACGAGATGACGCGGATCGATGCGATCTTCGCCGCCGAGAACCTGGACGACCGCGACATCGGTCGGGCGGTCGCGGCGCTGGAGCGCATCGAGCGCGTCCTGAAGCTGCTGATCGCCCAGCTCGACGTGCTGGAGACCATGACGCCGCTGGACTTCCTGGAGTTCCGCGACCTGCTGTTCCCGTCCTCGGGCTTCCAGTCGCTGCAGTTCCGCCTCATCGAGATGGGGCTCGGCCTGCGCCGGCAGGACCGCATTGGCTTCGAGGCCAAGCCCTTCGACGCCCGCCTCAGCGAAGCGGATCGCGCGAAGCTGCGCGAGGCGGAGAAGCGGCCCAACCTCAGCGACCGCATCGAGGCCTGGCTGGAACGCACGCCCTTCGTGGAGCTGGGCGGCTACAAGTTCCAGGAGGCCTACCGCGCCGCCGTGGCGCGCATGCTGGACCAGGACACGGCGACCCTCAGGGGCAGCGCCCAGATCGCCGAGGAGGAGAAGACCGCCGGCCTCGCCGCCCTGGAGGCGGCGCGGGTGCGCTTCGAGGCGATCTATGACGAGGCGCGCCATGCGGAGCTGGTGAAGGAGGGGGCCTGGCGCCTCTCCTGGCGGGCCCTGCAGGCGGCGCTGTTCATAAACCTCTACCGCGACGAGCCGGTGCTGCAGTTGCCCTTCCGCCTGCTGAGCCTGCTGATGGACATCGACGAGACCATGACCGCCTGGCGCTATCGCCATGCTCTCATGGCCCAGCGCATGATCGGCATGAAGCTCGGCACCGGCGGCTCCTCCGGCCACGACTACCTGGCCGAGGCGGCGCGGCGCTACCGCGTCTTCGGCGACCTTTTCGCGCTCTCGACCTTCCTCATCCCGCGCTCGGCGCTGCCGCCGCTGCCCGAGCCGCTGCGCAACGTCATGGGCTACAGTTATTCGGCGGGCCGGCCGTAAGGGGGATGGGGTGAGCGGCAGCTACAAGGCGCACTTCCAGCGCTTCATCGAGGCCGCGCCGGGACGCCTGCATTTCGCGGCGCACAGCCACCACTACTGGCCCGACGTCACCTTCGACGCCCAGGTGCAGTGCTGGCAGGACGCGGCGCGCCTGACCGGCGGCAAGTGGGAGCTGGTCCTGGGCGAGGTCATGCCGGAGGTGCAGCGCGGCATCGCCCGCCACCTGAACCTGCCCGATCCCGCGAGCCTCGCCTTCGCGCCCAACACCCATGAACTCGTGAAGCGCCTGCTGTCCTGCCTGCCGGCCGAGCGGCCGCCGCGCATCCTGACCAGCGATGGGGAGTTCCACAGCTTCACCCGCCAGATCGCACGGCTGGAGGAGGACGGCCTGGCCGAGGTGACGCGGGTGCCGGTCGAGCCCTTCGACAGCTTCGCCGAACGTTTCGCGGCGGCCGCGTCGAAGGGCGGTCACGACATGATCTTCGTCAGCCAGGTGTTCTTCAATTCAGGCTTTGCGCTCACCGACCTGGCAGCCCTGCTGGACGGCCTGCCGGCGGAACCCTTTGTGGTGATCGACGGTTACCACGGCTTCCTGGCGCGGCCGAGCGACCTGGGCGGCATCGCCGCGCGGGCCTTCTACCTGGCCGGCGGCTACAAGTACGCCATGTCAGGGGAGGGCGTGTGCTTCCTGCACGCGCCGCCGGGCTATGGGCTGCGTCCGCGTGACACCGGATGGTATGCCGCCTTCGGGAAGTTGACCAAGGCCGGCGGCAGTGGCATCGCCTACGCCGAGGACGGCGGCCGGTTCTTCGGCGCCACCTTCGACCCGGTAGGACTTTACCGGATGCGGGCCGTGCTGCGTTTGCTGGAGGCACTGGGGCTGGACGCGGCGGGCATCCACGCCCATGCGCGTGCCTTGCAGGACCGCTTCCTCGCGGGGCTGAAGGCGCGGCCGAGCCCTGCGTTGCCGCTGGAGCGCCTGTTGCTCGATCCACAAAAGCTGCCCTGCGGCAACTTCCTGACCTTCGACCTGGGCGGTGAAGCGGCGGCGGCGGACCTGCATGCGCGCCTCACGGCCGCGGGCGTGGCCAGCGACTATCGCGGCAGCCGCTTGCGCTTCGGCTTCGGGCTCTATCAGGAGGCGGCGGACGTCGTCGATCTGCTGGGGCGTCTGGCGGCTCTCTAGGGCAGGAACAGGCCTCAGTTCCTGAACACAACCGGGACCACGCCTTCCTTTTCCGTCGCGGCCGAGCCGTCCAGCGGCAGGATGCAGGTGATGCGCTTGGCGCGCTCCTCGGCGATCGTACGGCTGGGGAAGGTCTGCTTGCAGATGGTGATGCCGATGAGCCCTTCCGGCGCACCGTCTTCGTCCAGCAGCGGCAGCAGCAGGCGTTCGCCGTAACTCGGACGCTGCCACTCGTGATAGAGGCGCCCGACCACGAGGCAGATCGCCGGCCGTTCTACGCAGGCGCGGAAGTAGCTGACGACGGTTTCGCGGGCTTCCTCGGCCAGGGTGTCGTCCAGGTAGGCGCCCGTCAGGGGAAACTCGTAGCGCGCCCGGATGTTCTCGCCGACCAGGCGATAGCGCAGGCGTGCCTCTTCCCGCACGTAGTCCATCAGCCAGATGTCGGAGAGGATCCGCGGCATCGATTCCGGTGCCAGGTCGCGACGGCTGGGCGGCTGCGCGCCCTTGCCGGCGGCAAGCCAGGCGTTCAGCAGCATGGGCGCCTCCGGGCTTGCCAGATAGCCGCGGGCGCCTTCGGCGACCTCGCGCCATCGGGCAAAGGAAGGCGACGGGAAGGGAAGTTTGGTCGAGAAGATCGGTCGGGTCTCCGCAAGCGGCGCGCAAGAAGGCGTCATGCCGGCGCTGGGTCGCGCGCAAGCTGCCCCAGCAGAGGGTGATCTGCAAGCAGATTGATGATCAGAATTCGCTGAGCAGCAATGCTAGTTCTTCGCAGGTTGCCGGCGTAGGCATGCGGTGGCTGTCCGCGCAGCAACCTGCTGAAGAATCCTGGCTTGGCTGTTCGCCCGGCCGGCCCTCGATTACTTCGAGGCAGCCTTGCGCGCGGCCTTGCGCACGGCAGCCTTTTGCGCTGCCCGCTTGCTCGCCGCGATCTTCTTGGCGCCGGCCTTCTTGGCCGCGGCCTTCTTCTTCACTTCGCTCTTCACGGCGCCGGCCTTGGCCGCCTTGCTGCGCTTGGCGGCCGTCTTCTTCGCGGCGATCTTTTTGGCGCCGGTCTTCTTGGCCGCGGCCTTCTTCTTCACTTCGCTTTTAAGGGCGCCGGCCTTGGCCGCCTTGCTGCGCTTGGCGGCCGTTTTCTTCGCGGCGATCTTCTTGGCGCCGGTCTTCTTCGCGGCGGTACGTTTGGTTGCCATGCAGGTCCCCCTGATTGCTCCTAGTGTCTCTTGGACGAGCTGGTTGAGGCGGAATACTTCACACGGATCACTACGGTCGCTTCCTTGTCGCCGGCCCATCCCCCAGTGGGGCATGCGACTCGACGGCGGTTGCTGCCGCCGCGCATCTTCGAGCAAATCGAAGTCGTTCTTCAAGAGGCATCAACGTCGTCGGCTGTTGAAAGAGGTCGCCTGTCGCAGGCCCGGCGCATGCCGCCGTGCGGCGATGCCCTCGGCGTCGCTCGGGCGCGCCCGTTGGATCGGACCAGGCGGGGGGCCGCTCTGCTGCAAGGCGTCACCCGGTCGGGGCCTGAGGGGCCCCGGAGACTTTGCGCAGTCTGCGCAGGGTCCGGATTGGGACGCGCTGTGAGCCTGCGGCAAGATCGAGGGGCGCCGCGGGAAAGGAAAAGGGCCCCGGCCATGCGGCCTGGGCCCTTTTCTGAATGGCTCCGCGGGCAGGACTCGAACCTGCGACATGGTGGTTAACAGCCACCCGCTCTACCAACTGAGCTACCGCGGATCAGGATATGATCGGCTTTGCCGGGTGGACCCGGCGCGGCGAAGCGGGGTTATATCAAACCGCTCGCGGCGCTGCAAAGTTTTTGCAGCAGAAAAATCACAGCTTGGCCCGGCGGGCCTGCCGGCCCGGGGAGCCCTCGCTTCAGGCCCCGGCAACCACCGCCAGGACGCATTTCGCGACCGGCAGGTAGGCGGAGTTAGGCATGTGAAACCAGCGCAGAAACTCGGCCGTGGTCATCTCGCCGGCCAGCCAGTTCTCCAGGAACATCTGGCTCACCGGGTGCAGGTGCTCGGGCAGGCAGACGAGAATGTCTTGGCGGATGGCCTTGGCTCCCGCGTGCTGATCCGGCTTAGCAGCGGCGCTGCGGCGGCTGATTTTCGACGGGCCGTCGCCTGACGCCGAGTGTTCGGCGGACAGTTGGATCCGATCTCCAGGCAGTTTAAGGGCAGGGACGGGGCACCGGCAACCGCAGGGATTGATCATAATGTTCATGATTTGTTCTTGACTTCTCCAGAAGCCGCCCTAAGCTTCGTCCTCAACGTCATCGGTGCCCCGGCGGGGTGCCCGTTCTGGGGAGATACAAGATGTACAGTTCGGAGATGAACGGCTTTCAGCCGCCAAGGTGGGAACGTCTGGTCAGCGCCGTGGCGGCGCTCGGCACCTTTGCCTTCTTCTTTTCGGCGGTGGGCTACGGCTGGTACAGCCTGCTGTTGGCCATGGCACGCTAGCGGCGGTCGCCGTCGCGGGCCCTGATCGAGAAGAAGAAAGGTGGAGGCCCGGGCCGGAATCGAACCGGCGTGCAAGGATTTGCAATCCTCTGGATGACCACTCTCCCACCGGGCCGTCGGTGGAGGGGCGAAGCTATACTTCCGGCTCCGGCTCGGGTCAAGCTGACTGCGCGACCCGGGTGACGGGGGGTTCTGCTGCGTTGTTTTCGAGCGCTTGGGCGTTTATAAACCAAAGCCGTATCGGCCTTTAGGCCGCAGCAGAGCGAACGGCCAGAGCGACGATAAGTGACATGACGGATTTCGCAGCAGCACGCCTCAATATGGTAGAGAGCCAGATCCGCACCAACAAGGTGACGGACCAGCGGATTATCGCGGCCTTCGAAGCCGTCCCGCGGGAGCTTTTCGTCGACCAGGCGAAGCGCGGCATCGCCTATATTGACGAGGATCTCGAGGTGGCGGCCGGGCGCTATCTGATGGAGCCCATGGTCCTGGCCCGCCTGCTGCAGGCCGCCGGCCCCCAGCCCGGTGATATCACCCTGGATGTCGGCTGCGCCACGGGCTACTCCACCGCGGTCCTGGCCCAGCTTTCCGAGACGGTGGTTGGCGTCGAGAGCGACCGTCAGCTCATGGACGAAGCGAATCGGACGCTGAATGCGCTTGATGTCGACAACGCTGTGGTCGTCGAAGGGGCGCTGAACGTCGGTTACCAGAAGCAGGCGCCCTACAACGTTATCGTCTTTCAAGGCGCGGTCAGCGCGGTGCCGGATACGGTCAAGCGGCAGCTGAGTGACGGCGGCCGCCTGGCGGCGGTGGTCTGCGACGAGGCCGGCATCGGCCGCGGCACGCTGGTCCAGCGTTCGGGCGACAGCTTTTCCGCCCGGGTTCTCTTCGACGCCGCGACGCCGTTGCTGCCGGGCTTCGAGCGTGAGGTCGGCTTCGTCTTTTAAGGCCGTTTTCGGGCGGCGGGGTTTCGGGGATGAGCCCGCCGCACGGCGCGTACTTGAAGAGTGGCCCGTTGCGGCTCAAGTAAGGAATCGGGCCGGCTTCGCGGCGGGCCGGTGGATCTCATTCGCAAATTGGGGAAGCGTACGCATGCGATCGATGAAAGCAGCGCGGCAGGGGCGCGCTTTTGCAGGGGCTCTGGTTGCAATTCATGGCGTGGTGATCCTGGGTGGCCTCGGCACGGCGCCGGCGGCGGCGCAGACTCTGAACGAGGCGCTGATCCAGACCTACCAGTCCAATCCCACGTTGAGCGCGGCGCGCGCCCAGTTGCGCGCCACCAATGAAAGCGTGCCGCAGGCACTCTCCGGTTGGCGTCCGCTGGTGGAGCTGGAAGGCAGAGGCGGCAAGGCCTATGACGACAACATCCGCCCGACCGGTGACGACGATGGCCGCAGCCCGGCCAGCGGCGAACTGGTGCTGACCCAGCCGCTCTACCGCGGCGGGCGGACCGTCGCCGGGACCGATCGGGCCGAAAACCAGGTGCTGGCCGAACGCGCGCGGCTGGAGTCGACGGAGCAGGACGTGCTGCTCAGCGCCGTGACGGCCTATGCCGACGTCTGGCGCGACCAGTCGGTCCTGACGCTCAACGTGAACAACGAGCAGGTGCTGGCCCGCCAGCTGGAGGCGACCCAGGACCGCTTCGACGTCGGCGAACTGACCCGCACCGACGTGGCCCAGTCGGAAAGCCGCCTGTCCAGCGCGACGGCCGACCGCATCGGCGCGGAGGGCAACCTCTCGTCCAGCCGCGCCACCTTCGAGAACGTGATCGGCATCTACCCGCAGCGCCTGGATCAGCCCGCCCTGCCGGCGGAACTGCCCAGGACCCTGGATGACGTGGTCAGCGCCGCCGAGAGCAATAACCCCAACGTCCGGGCGACCAACTACGACGAGCTCGCGGCGCTGCGCTCGGTCCGTGAGGTCGAGGGCGAACTGCTGCCGACAATCAATCTGCAGGGCTCGGTCGGCTACCAGCACGAGCGCTCCTCGCGGACCAGCGAGAGCACCAGCGCCGAGGTGCTGGCCATTGTCTCGGTGCCGCTCTACCAGCAGGGCTCGGTTTCCAGCCGGGTCCGGGAATCCAAGCAGGTGGCCAGCCAGCGCCGGCTCCTGGTCCGCGAAGCGCTCCGCCAGGCCCGCGAAGACGCGACGTCGGCCTGGGAGAGCCTGCTCACCGCGCGGGCCCAGATCAGCGCCCTGGAGCAGAGCGTGCGGGCCAATGAAATCGCCCTGGAGGGCGTACGCCAGGAGAACGCCGTGGGTGCGCGTACGGTTCTGGACGTGTTGGACGCCGAGCAGGAACTGCTGGACGCGCAGGTCAGCCTGGTCAGCGCACAGCGTGACGAGATCGTCGCCACCTACCAAGTCTTCAGCGCCATCGGACGTATGACAGCCAGTAGTCTGGGGCTCAATACGGCCATCTACGACCCGGAATCCGACTATAACGCGGTGCGCGACAAGTGGTTCGGCCTGGACGCGCCGGGCTCCGATGTCGAGAGCTTCCAGGGCGGTTTGACCGGCGAACAGTAGGGTTCGGCCCCAAAAACCGCCCAGCCGGGCGGTGGTTTGGTTAACAGAAAATTTCCGCTTTCCGGTTATCCAATGTTACAAGACCCTTGCCGTGAAGAGGCGGCCTGGGCTTTTGGAGACTGAGTGGCCGGAGTGGTATGAGCGAGCCGGAAGCGCAAAACGAACCGACGATGGAGGAAATTCTCGCCTCCATCCGCCGAATTATCTCCGAGGACGAGACCGAAGAGGGCAAGCCCGCCGAGGGCGCGGCCCCGGCGGCAGAGGCTGCGCCTGCGCCCGCCGCGCCGGCGCCGGAGCAGGCCCCGGCTGCTGCCCCGCCGCCGGTCGCCGAGTCCGGGGCCGAAGGGGCTGACAATATTCTCGACCTGACCAAGATGGTCACCGAGGACGGCAGCGTCGTCGATCTGGCCGCCCAGAAGGAGGCCGAGGCCGCTGCCGAGGCGGCAGCATCCGAGCCCGAAGCCGAGCCCGAGCCCGAGCCTGAGGTGGCCGCCGAAGAGGCCGCCGCGCCTGCCGAGGAAGAAGCCCCGGCAGAGCAGGCCCAGGGTGAGGAAGCCCCTGTTGAGGAAGCTGCGGCGCCCGACGAGGAGACCGAAGCCGCGCCGGACGACGAGGAGCCCGCCGAAGAACTGCTGAAGCCCATGGAATCCGCGGAAGCGGAGGAGGCTCCGGCCGAGGCGGCTGCGGAAGAAGACGCTGCCTTTGAAGGGGCCGCGGAGGAGCCTGCCGAGGAAATCACGGCCGAGGAGGCGCCCAGCGAGGCCTCCCTGGGCCAGGAATTGGCGCCGGCCGATGGCGGCAGCGAGTATGTCTCGGCGGAAACCGCCGCGACCGCCACGGCCTCCCTGGCCGCGATCAGCAAGGCCGCCATGGCCAACCGCGAGGGCGATGCCATCGCCATCGGCGGCGGGCGGACCCTCGAGGAACTGGTGCGCGAGTCCCTGGCCCCGGAACTGAAGGGCTGGCTGGACGAGAATCTCCCCGATTTGGTAGAACGCATTGTTCGCGAGGAGATCCGCAAGATGGTACGACGCGCCGAGGATCAGTAGGCTCCCCGGAAACCCGTCAAAATCACGGCATACCGGGCGGTCAGAGCCCTCGCCAGAGAGGTGATCTGACCGGGTAGCGGCCTGTTGCTATGGCGCTGTCGCCTGCCATCTGTTAGACCCCTCCGCTAAATCGAGCGTTCCCGCCATTTCTCGCAGCCGGGGGCGCGCCAAAGCGACAGTTCAAGAGGACCGCCAGCAATGCTGGATAAGACCTATCGGCCCGACGAGGTCGAGGATCGGCAGTATTCCCGTTGGGAGGCCGCGGACGCCTTTTCGGCCAAGTTCGACGCCACCAAGGAACCCTTCACCATCATGATCCCGCCGCCCAACGTGACGGGCAGCCTGCACATGGGTCATGCGCTGAACAACACCATCCAGGACATCCTGGTCCGCTACCAGCGCATGCAGGGCAAGGACGTGCTGTGGCAGCCGGGCACCGACCATGCCGGCATCGCCACCCAGATGGTGGTCGAGCGCCAGCTGGGCGAGGAAGGCATCGAGCTGGACCGCGGCCTGCCGCTGGCCCTCGGCAACACCAAGCACATCGGCCGCGAGGAGTTCATCGAGCGGGTCTGGAAGTGGCGCGACCAGTCCGGCGGCACCATCCTGAAGCAGCTGCGCCGCCTGGGCGCCTCCTGCGACTGGCAGCGCGAGCGCTTCACCATGGACGAGGGCCTCTCCGAGGCGGTGCTGAAGGTCTTCGTGACCCTCTACCGCGAGGGCCTGATTTACCGCGACAAGCGCCTGGTGAACTGGGACCCGCGCTTCCATACCGCGATCTCCGACCTGGAGGTCGAGCAGAAGGAAATGAACGGCCACCTCTGGCACTTCCGCTACCCCATCGAAGGGGAAGAGGGCCGCTTCATCACCGTGGCGACGACCCGCCCGGAGACCATGCTGGGCGACACCGCCGTGGCCGTGCATCCGGACGACGAGCGCTACAAGGACCTGGTCGGCAAGCACGCCATCCTGCCGCTGGTCGGCCGGCGCATCCCCATCGTCGCCGACGACTACGCCGACCCGGAGCAGGGCTCGGGCGCGGTGAAGATCACCCCGGCGCACGACTTCAACGACTTCGAGGTCGGCAAGCGCCACGATCTGGAGATGATCAACGTCTTCGACCGCGACGCGCGCCTGAACGACGGCGTGCCGGAGGCCTACCGTGGCCTCGACCGCTTCGACGCCCGCAAGAAGATCGTCGCCGACATGGAGGCCGAGGGCCTGCTGGAGAAGGTCGACGACCACCGTCACATGGTGCCGCACGGCGACCGCTCCCACGTGGCCATCGAGCCCTACCTGACCGACCAGTGGTACGTGAACGCGGCCGAGCTGGCCAAGCCCGCCATCGCCGCGGTGGAGCAGGGCGAGACCGTCTTCGTGCCCAAGCAGTGGGAGAAGACCTACTACGAGTGGATGCGTAACATCCAGCCCTGGTGCATCTCGCGCCAGCTGTGGTGGGGCCACCAGGTGCCGGCCTGGTACGGGCCCGACGGCGAGGTCTTCGTCGCCCACGACGAGGCCGAGGCGGCTGGCCTGGCCGAGCAGCACTACGGCAAGGCGGTGGAACTGACCCGCGACAGCGACGTGCTGGACACCTGGTTCTCCTCCGCGCTCTGGCCCTTCTCGACGCTGGGCTGGCCGGAGGAGACCGAGGCCCTGAAGCGCTACTACCCCGGCGACGTGCTGGTCACCGGCTTCGACATCATCTTCTTCTGGGTTGCGCGCATGATGATGTCGAGCCTGCACTTCATGGACGGCAAGGTGCCCTTCCACACCGTCTACATCCATGCCCTGGTGCGCGACGAGAAGGGGCAGAAGATGTCGAAGTCCAAGGGCAACGTGCTGGATCCCCTGGACCTGATCGAGAAGTTCGGCGCCGACGCCGTGCGCTTCACCCTGACCGCCCTGGCCGCCCAGGGGCGCGACGTGAAGCTGGCGGAAAGCCGCATCGAGGGCTACCGCAACTTCTGCACCAAGATCTGGAACGCGGCGCGCTTCAACGAGATGAACGAGTGCCGCTACGACGCCGACTTCGATCCCGCCGCCAACAGCCAGCGCGTCAACCGCTGGATCGTCAGCCAGCTGGCCCAGACCGAACCCAAGGTGCGCCGCGCCATCGAGGACTACCGCTTCAACGAGGCGGCCCAGGCGCTTTACCAGTTCATCTGGAACACCTACTGCGACTGGTACCTGGAGTTCGCCAAGCCGCTGCTGCAGGGCGAAGACGCCGCGGCCAAGGCCGAGACCCGCGCCTCCGCCCAGTGGGTGCTGCACCAGGCGCTCTTCCTGCTGCACCCGATCATGCCGTTCCTGACCGAGGAGCTGTGGCAGCAGACCGGGGAGGGCGACAGCAGTCTCATGATCACCTCGGCCTGGCCGGTCTTCGCCGAGAGCCTCACCGACGCCGAGGCCGATGCGACGCTGGGCTGGGTGGTGCGCATGATCGGCCAGATCCGCGCCGTGCGCTCGGAGATGAACGTGCCGCCGGGCGCGCGAATCGCCCTCATCGTCAATGACGCTTCGGCCGGGTCCAAGGCCCGGATCGGCGACCACGAGGCGCTGATCAAGACCCTGGCGCGGGTCGAGACCATCACCTTCGACCAGCCGGTGCCCCAGGGCTCGGTGCAGGACGTGCTGGACGAATGCTCGCTGGTGCTGCCGCTGGCCGAGGTCATCGACCTGGACCAGGAGCAGGCGCGGCTGAAGAAGGAGATGGACAAGCTGAAGGGCGAGATCACCAAGCTCGACAAGAAGCTTTCCAACGAGCAGTTCCTCGCGAAGGCGCCTGAAGACGTGGTGGCCGAGCAGCGTGAGCGCCTGGCCGACAGCCAGCAGACCATGACCAAGCTGCAGAGCGCCCTGGAGCGTCTCGCCTCTGCATAACCCGGTGGAGCACAGCTGTGGAGTCTGCAGAAAATTTCTTTCAGATCAGTGATTTGAAGGAGTTTCTTCAAGGCTCTTGGGCCCTGGAGCGGCGGCTCGACGATCGCCGGGCCGGCCAGCAGGGCCGGCTCAGCGGCCAGGCGCTCTTCGCGCCGCTGGAGGGGGACCTGCTTTACCGCGAGGAAGGCCGCCTGACGATCGGCGAGCATGTGGGGCCGGCCGAACAGTCCTACCGCTACAGCTTTCCCGCGCTGGATCGCGCGACGGTCCACTTCCGCGACGGCCGCTTCTTCCATGATCTCGATCTGTCCAGTGGCACCTGGGCCTGCACGCACCTCTGCGACCCGGACCGCTACCAGGGCGAATTCTCGGTTCTGGACGCCGATACCTGGCGCGTGATCTGGCATGTCACGGGGCCGCGCAAAGACCTGACACTTGACAGCACCTATCGCCGGGCGCTGTAAGAGGGGCAGCGAATACGCTCAAGACACCATTGGACACCATTGGCATGAAGGGGACGGCATAAAATGACCATGATCGACCTGCAGGCGCGCCACGACACCCTGGCGGCGGCGCTGTGGCCCAGCCAGGGCAAACTGGCGCAGATGAACGGCCTGCTGCGGGCTTCCTTGCTGGCAGTTGCCGGCTCCCTGTTCCTCTGGGCCTGCGCCAAGATCCAGGTGCCCTTCTATCCGGTGCCGGTCACCATGGGCACCTTCGGCGTACTGGCCATCGGCATGGCCTTCGGCTGGCGCCTGGGCGCGGCCACCGTGATCCTCTATCTGGCCGAGGGCGCCATGGGCCTGCCGGTCTTCGCCGGCACCCCGGAAAAGGGCATCGGCCTGGCCTACATGGCCGGCCCCACCGGCGGCTACCTCGCCGGCTATGTGCTGGCGGCGGCGGCCTGCGGCTGGCTGGCCGAGCGCGGCTGGGACCGCAGCGTGGTCACCGCGGCCCTGGCCATGCTGGCCGGCAACGTCATCCTCTACGTGCCGGGCCTCTTGTGGCTGGGCGTGCTCTTCGGCTGGGACAAGCCGATCCTGGAGTGGGGCCTCATCCCCTTCATCCCCGGCGATGTGCTGAAGCTGGCCCTGGTGGCCGCCAGCCTGCCGCTGGCCTGGAAGCTGCTCGCCAAGCGCGGCTGACGCTCAAGGCCCAGGACAGTCCCTTGAAAGGGCCGGCTTAGCCGGCCCTTTCCCGTTTCCAGCTGGGCGCATAGCGGCATTCGTATTTCGCGGTGGTGGCGCCCGGGCGCGCCCGCTATTCTCCGCGCTAAATCACCAAGAAAACCAAGGGATCTCAGAGGGAGCGTTCGATCATGCCACTCGATTCCAAGCCGACCTTCGACAAATCCAAGCTGCCGAGCCGCTACGTCTCGGTCGGCCCGGAAAGCGCGCCGCATCGCTCCTACTACTACGCGATGGGGATGACGGAAGAGGAGATCGCCCAGCCCTTCGTCGGCGTGGCGACCTGCTGGAACGAGGCCGCGCCCTGCAACATCTCGCTGTCGCGCCAGGCCCAGTCGGTCAAGCGCGGCGTCAAGGCCGCCGCCGGCACCCCGCGCGAGTTCTGCACCATCACCGTCACCGACGGCATCGCCATGGGCCACCAGGGCATGAAGTCCTCCCTGGTCAGCCGCGACCTGATCGCCGATTCCGTCGAGCTGACCATGCGCGGCCACTGCTACGACGCCCTGGTGGGGCTGGCCGGCTGCGACAAGTCGCTGCCCGGCATGATGATGGCCATGGTGCGCCTCAACGTGCCCTCGGTCTTCATGTACGGCGGCTCCATCCTGCCGGGCCGCTACAAGGGCAAGGACATCACCGTGCAGGACGTCTTCGAGGCGGTGGGTGCGCACTCCGCCGGCAATATGTCCGACGAGGAACTGCACGCCGTCGAATGCGCGGCCTGTCCCTCCGCCGGCTCCTGCGGCGGCCAGTTCACCGCCAACACCATGGCCTGCGTGTCGGAGGCCATCGGCCTGGCGCTGCCCGGCTCGGCCGGCGCCCCGGCGCCCTACGAGTCCCGCGACGCTTACGCCGAGGCCTCGGGCCATGCGGTGATGCAGGCGCTGGCCCAGGGCATCCGCCCGCGCGACATCGTCACCCGCAAGGCGCTGGAGAACGCCGCGCGTGTCGTGGCCTGCTCCGGCGGCTCGACCAACGCCGGCCTGCACCTGCCGGCCATCGCCCACGAGGCGGGCATCGACTTCGACCTGCAGGCGGTGGCGGATATCTTCCGCTCCACCCCCTACATCGCCGACCTGAAGCCCGGCGGCCGCTACGTCGCCAAGGACCTTTTCGAGGTCGGCGGCGTGCAGGTCATCATGCGCGCCCTCCTGGACGGCGGCTACCTGCACGGCGACTGCGTCACCGTCACCGGCAAGACCATCGAGCAGCAGCTCGAAGGCGTCACCCTGCCGAGCGACCAGGACGTCGTGCGGCCCTGTTCCGATCCCATCACGCCGACCGGCGGCGTGGTCGGGCTGTGCGGCAACCTGGCGCCGGAGGGCGCCATCGTGAAGGTGGCCGGCATGAAGAACCAGAAGTTCCGCGGCACCGCCCGCGTCTTCGACTGCGAGGAGGACGCCTTCCACGCCGTCGAGGCGCGTGACTACAAGGAAGGCGAGGTGCTGGTCATCCGCTACGAGGGCCCCAAGGGCGGCCCGGGCATGCGCGAGATGCTCTCCACCACCTCGGCGATCTACGGCCAGGGCATGGGCGACAAGGTGGCGCTCATCACCGACGGCCGCTTCTCCGGCGCCACGCGCGGCTTCTGCATCGGCCACGTCGGCCCCGAGGCCGCGGTCGGCGGCCCCATCGGCCTGTTGGAGAACGGCGACATCATCGTCATCGACGCCGAGGCGGGCACCATCGAGGTCGAGCTCTCCGACGAGGAGCTCGCCAAGCGCCGCGAGAAGTGGCAGCCGCGCGAGCACGATTATCAGTCGGGCGCCATCTGGCGCTATGCCGCGACCGTGGGGCCGGCCTACAAGGGCGCCGTCACCCATCCGGGCGGCAAGGCCGAGACCCACGTCTACGCGGACATCTGAGGACAGGGAAGAGTCAGGGATCATGGCCCGCATCGCCTTCGGCGGTTTCCAGCACGAGACCAACACCTTCGCCCCGTCGAAGGCGACCTATGACGACTTCCTGAAGCCCGGCGCCTGGCCCGGGCTGACCCGCGGCGCGGCCCTGTTCGACGCCATCGCCGGGATCAACATCCCGGTGGCCGGCTTCGTCGAGGCGGCCAGGGCGCAGGGCCATGAGCTGCTGCCGCTCACCTGGACCAACGCCACGCCCTCGGCCCATGTGACCGAGGACGCCTACGAGCGCATCGCCGCCATGCTGCTGGAAGACCTGGCGGCGCTGAAGGATCTGGACGCGCTCTACCTCGATCTGCACGGCGCCATGGTGGCCGAGCATGTCGACGACGGCGAAGGCGAGCTGCTGCGCCGGGTGCGTGACCTGGTCGGCCCCGACCTGCCGCTGGTGGTGAGCCTCGACCTGCACGCCAACGTGACGGCGGAGATGGTCGAACTGTCCGACTGCCTGGACATCTACCGCACCTATCCGCACGTCGACATGGCCGCTACCGGGCGGCGCTGCGCCCAGCACCTCGATGCCTTGCTGAAGGGTGAGGGCGGGCGCTTCAAGGCCTTCCGGCAGATGCCTTTCATGATCCCGCTGACCAGCGGCTGCACCTACGAGGGCCCGGCCAAGGAGGTCTACCGCGAGGTGAAGCTGCTGGCCCAGGAGCCGGGCGTCACCGGCGTCTCCTTCGCCTGCGGCTTCTGCCCGGCGGACTTTCCCGGCGCCGGCGCCTCGCTGGTCGCCTACGGCACCTCCCAGGAAGCCGCCGACGCAGCGGCGGCCAACCTTTACGAGGCCGCCATCGAGCGCGAGTCCGCCTTCGCGCTGGAGGCGCTGCAGCCGGCCGAGGCGGTGCGCGAGGCCATGCGCATCGCCCGCCATACCGACAAGCCGGTGGTGCTGGCCGACGCCCAGGACAATGCCGGTGGCGGCGCCAACTCCGACACCACGGGCCTGCTGCGCGCCCTCATCGAGGAGCGGGCGGAGGGCGCGGTGCTGGCCAACCTCTACGACCCCGCCGCGGCGGAAGCCGCGCATGCGGCGGGCGAGGGAGCCGAGGTCGCGCTGGCCCTCGGCGGCCGCTCCGGGGTGCCGGGCGACGCGCCCTACGAGGCGACCTTCAAGGTGCTGCGTCTCGGCGACGGCCAGTGCACCGGCACCGGCCCTTTCTACAAGGGCGCTCACATGAAGCTGGGCCCCACGGCGCTGCTGGAGAAGGACGGCGTGAAGGTGGCCGTGGCTTCGGCCAAGGTGCAGCTCGCCGACCAGGCCATGCTGCGCCACCTGGACATCGAGCCGGCGGCGCAGAAGATCCTGGCGCTCAAGTCCTCGGTCCACTTCCGCGCCGATTTCCAGCCGCTCTCGGAGGCTGTGCTGGTGGTGGTCTCTCCGGGGCCGGTGGTTCTCGACAACCGCGAGCTGGCCTTCCGCCGCCTGCGTCCCGGCCTCAGGATCATGCCCTGCGGCCCGGTCTTCACCCCGGCGGACCCGGCAGCGGCCGAATAGGCCCCTCGGCGGCCGTTGCCGCGCCCCCGGAAAGCCCCGGAATCCGGGACCTCTGGCGGGCTATTTTCCAAGCATTTGCAGCGATTTGCGCTCTTCGCCACTTGTTAACAGACCGGCGCAATACTTAATCCTGCGGAAGTGATCAGGACCGGGTGTCGGGCCCGGGCACCTTTGATTCGGGGAGATGGGGCCCCGGGGACAACGAGGCGGGGGCCTTGGCAGGTGGCTGCGATGGTAGAACTGACTCTAGTTGAACAACAGGTTGCCCTGGACCAGCCGGGCAAGCTGCAATACGGCGCCGAGACGCTGGACTGCATGGTGGTTCAGCTGTCGCGCAAGGGTGCCCAAGTCCGTTTTGGGGGGGAGTGTCAGGAGGGCAAACTGCAGGAGGCCAAAGAGGTCTTCCTGTCGATCGAAGGCTTCGGCCAGCTTTCCTGCCGCGTCGTGGACAGCGACGGCGACTACGCCGATCTGCGCTTCCAGGGCGACCCGGAAACCCAGGACTCGGTCTTTCAGGAACTGCTCGCCCAGATGGGCGACGATGAGGGGCGCCGCCGCTACCTGCGCCGCTCGGTGCTGTGGCCCGGAACCCTGAAAGGCGGTCCCGGCCAGATGGACTGCACCATCCTCAACATGTCGCTGGGCGGAGCCAAGGTGGCGCTGAGCCAGCAGCACGACTGCTCGGGCAGCGTCACGCTGTTCGGCGACCGCTTCGACGGCCTGGAAGCCACCGTGATGTGGCAGCGCGGCCGTGTGGTCGGCCTGCAGTTCAAGGCGGAGCCGGCCGAGATCGCCCGCATCCTCGGTGACCTGCTGCCGGCCATCAAGGCTTCGGCCTGACGCGGGCCTATTTCCGGAAGCCGCGCTTCTTTCTCGATGACTCCGAGTTGTCGCGACGCTGCCACGTGGCGCCGCGCCTCAGCGTCACGCCGCCCGGCGGATCACCCAGGCCGAACAGCGGCACCGCCCTGTAGCGAAAGACGAAGATCAGCAGCAGCCCGGCGACGAAGCCGCCGATGTGCGCCCACCAGCCGACGTTCTGCGCCGAGGGCCCGCCGAAGGCGGCGAAGAACTGAAATCCGAACCAGAAAATCAGCAGCAGCCAGGCCGGCAGGTAGAGCGGGATGAAGCCGATCGGCACCAGCACCCGGGCGCGCGGGTGCAGGATCAGGTAGGCGCCCAGGACCCCGGAGATGGCGCCGCTGGCGCCGATCAGCGGCGCGGCCGCGGTGGGCTCGACGGCGACCTGGGTCAGGGCCGCGGCCACGCCGCAGGCCAGGTAGAAGATCAGAAAGCGGCCGTGGCCCATGGCGTCCTCGACGTTATCGCCGAAGACCCAGAGATAGAGCATATTGCCGCCCAGGTGGGCGAACCCGCCGTGCAGGAACTGGTAGCTGATGAGGGTCAGCAGCGGGTCGACCAGCTTGAGGCCGGGGGCGAGTTCGGCGCTGCCCAGCAGGGTCGCGGGGATCACGCCCAGGCCGTAGATGAGCTGCAGGTTGGACTCCGGCGGACCCGAGACCTGGCCGAAATAGGCCAGCGCGGAGACGACGATCAGCGCCCAGGTGGTCCAGGGCCGCGCGATCAGGTAGCGCGGCGTGGTGTCGTGCAGCGGAATGAAGGGCATGGGCGGCCCGGCAGATCAGCCGGGGTCGCGCCCGACCACATCCCTGAGCCGGCAGACCACCGGCGTGTGGTCGGAAGCCTTGGCCTTGCCGCGCGGTTCGCGGTCAACTTCGCAGGCCTCCAGCCGGTCGGCGGCCTGGGGCGACAGCAGGAAGTGGTCGATGCGCAGGCCGTGGTCGTTCTGCCAGCCGCCGCCCTGGTAGTCCCAGAAGGTGTAGAGGTGCGGCTCGCGGTGCAGGGCGCGCAGGGCGTCAGTGAAGCCCAGGTTCAAGAGGGTGCGGAAGCGGCTGCGGCTTTCCGGCTGGGCGAGGGCGTCGCCGGCGAAGGCGGCCGGACTGTACACGTCCTCGTCCTGGGGGATGACGTTGTAGTCGCCGCCCAGCACCACCGGCTGCTCGCTGGCCAACAGGCCTTCGGCGTGTTTGATGAGCCGCTCCATCCAGGCCAGCTTGTAGTCGAACTTCTCGGTCTTGATGGGGTTGCCGTTGGGCAGATAGATCGAGGCGACGCGCAGGTCGCCGATGGTCGCTTCCACGTAACGGGCCTGCTCGTCCTTCTTATCGCCGGGCAGGCCGACCATGACGTCTCCCAGCGGCGTCTTGGAGAGGATGGCGACGCCGTTGTAGGTCTTCTGGCCGTGGGTCGCGACGTTGTAGCCCAGCTCCTCGATCTCCAGGCGCGGGAAGTTGTCGTCGATGCACTTCAACTCCTGCAGCAGCACCACGTCCGGCTTGGCCGACTTCAGCCAGTCCAGCACGTTGGGCAGGCGCGCCTTGATGGAATTGACGTTCCAGGTGGCGATGCTTGTCATCGCGACAAGCCTCGCTCAGATTGCAAAGGAGGAACCGCAGCCGCAGGAAGACGTGGCGTTGGGATTCTTAATCTGGAAGGAGGCTGCGCCGAGGTCCTCGACGAAGTCGACCTGAGCGCCGTTCAGCAGTTCCAGGGAAGTCTCGTCGACCACCGTCACGACGCCGTCGCGTTCGAAGGTGCGGTCGTCGGAGTTGACCGTATCGTCGAAGGAAAAGCCGTACTGGAAGCCCGAGCAGCCGCCGCCGGAGACGGCGACGCGCAGCATCAGCCCCTCCTGGCCTTCCTGCTCGATCAGGAAGGCGACGCGCTTGGCCGCGCGCTCGGTGAGCGAGAATTCCAGGCTGTCTGCCGCTGTGGTCATAACTTTCCCTAGAGCCTTGGCCGGCTTTTCCGGCCCCGGATCACCTGTGGTTGACCCTCAAGATGTAGGGACTTCTCCGGGCTTGTCAAATATCCGCCGGAGGGCCCCCTGGCAGCCCCCCGAAAGGCGCAGAAAACCGCCATTGCGTAACACAAGCCAAGGCCGTAGGTTCGCGCCCATGTCGCGCCAAGATACGCCCCAGCCGAATCTGCCCGCCGCCTTCGCCTGCCGGCCGGAGGACAGCCGCGGGCGCGATATCCCGGAGCCTGAGAGCCCGACCCGGACCTGCTTCCAGCGCGACCGCGACCGCATCGTCCATGCCGGCGCCTTCCGCCGCCTGAAGTACAAGACCCAGGTCTTCGTCTATCACGAGGGCGATTACTACCGCACGCGGCTGACCCACTCCATCGAAGTGGCCCAGATCGCCCGCTCCATCAGCCGCGCCCTGGGTCTCAACGAGGACCTGGCAGAGGCCATGGCCCTGGCCCACGACCTGGGGCACACCTGCTTCGGCCACGCCGGCGAGGACGCGCTGAAGCAGGCGATGGAGCCCTACGGCGGCTTCGACCACAACGAACAGACCTTCCGCATCCTGACGCTGCTGGAGCAGCGCTATGCGGAGTTCGACGGCCTCAACCTGACCTGGGAGACCCTGGAGGGCATCGTCAAGCACAACGGCCCGCTAACCGGCCCGGCGGCACGTGAAGGCGAGAAAGTGCCGGCCACCGTAGCCGCCTACTGCCGCGACAAGCGCGACCTGGAGGTGGCGACCTTCGCCTCCGCCGAGGCCCAGGTGGCGGCGCTGTCCGACGACATCGCCTACAACAACCACGACATCGACGACGGCGTGCGGGCGGGGTTGTTCTCCCTCGACGACCTGAAGGAACTGCCCTTGGTGGGGCCGGTGCTGGCCGAGGTGAGGGGGCGCTATCCGGGCCTGGAGGAGGGCCGGGTGATCCACGAGACCATCCGCCGGGTCATCGACCACATGGTCTCCGATCTGCTGGCCGAGACGCGCCGGCGCGTCGCAGAGACACGGCCGGATTCGGCCGCGGCGGTGCGGGCCCTGGCGGCGCCGCTGGTTGCCTTTTCCGACGAGATGCGCCAGAACGACCGCGCGCTGCGGTCCTTCCTCTTCGCCCGCATGTACCGCCACTACAAGGTCAACCGCATGACCACCAAGGCCAAGCGGGTGGTGCGCGAGCTGTTCGAGCACTACCTGGCCCGGCCCGACTGCCTGCCCGACGAGTGGCAGGCTGAGGCGCGGGATCTACCGGAGCCCGGGCGGGCGCGGCTGGTGGCCGACTACATCGCCGGCATGACCGATCGCTACGCGTTGGACGAGCACACCAAGAATTTCGATCTTCGAGTCAAGAACGCATGAACCTTTTCAAGTACTTCAAGGATATTGTTGTCGGTGAGCTTGAGCAGATGGCCGGCGCCGGAGAGCTGCCCGCCGGGCTCGACTATGCCCGGGTGACGGTGGAGCCGCCGCGCGAGCGCGGCCACGGCGATCTCTCGACCAACGCGGCCATGGTGCTGGCCAAGCCCGCCGGCAGGAAGCCGCGCGACCTGGCCGAGGCCCTGGCGGCGCGCCTCGGCAAGCTGGACGACGTCACCGGGGTGGAGGTTGCCGGCCCCGGCTTCATCAACCTGCGCCTGGTTCCCGGCGTCTGGTACGCGCGCCTGGCCGAGATCCTGAAGGAAGGCACGGCCTACGGGGACAGTGACATGGGCGCGGGCGAGGCGGTCAACGTGGAGTACGTCTCCGCCAACCCGACCGGGCCGCTGACCGTGGGCCACGCCCGCGGCGCCGTGGTCGGCGACGCCCTGGCCGGGCTGCTGGCCAAGGTCGGCTACAAGGTGACCAAGGAGTACTACATCAACGACGCCGGCGGGCAGGTCGACACCCTGGCGCGCTCGGCCTATCTGCGCTACCGCGAGGCCCTGGGCGAGGACATCGGCGAGATTCCCGAGGGCCTCTATCCCGGCGACTACCTGAAGGAGACCGGCAAGGCCCTGGCCGCGCGCGACGGCGACAAGTGGCTCGGCAAGGACGAGGCCGAGTGGCTGCCGGAGGTGCGCCAGTTCGCCATCGATTCCATGATGGACCTGGTCCGCGCCGACCTGGATTTCCTTGGCGTCCACCAGGACGTCTTCTCCTCGGAGCGCAAGCTGGTCGCGGCCGGCGGCGTCGAGGAGGTCTTGAAGTTTCTTGAGGAACGCGGGCTGACCTATACCGGCGTGCTGGAGCCCCCCAAGGGCAAGACGCCCGAGGACTGGGAGCCGCGCCCGCAGCTGCTGTTCAAGGCGACCCAGTTCGGCGACGACGTCGACCGGGCGCTGAAGAAGTCCGACGGCAGCTGGACCTATTTCGCCGGCGACATGGCCTACCACCTGGACAAGTTCCGCCGCGGCTTCGCCACCATGATCAACGTCTGGGGCGCCGACCACGGCGGCTACGTGAAGCGCATGACCTCCGGCGTGAAGGCCCTGACCGAAGGCAAGGGCGATCTGGACGTGAAGCTCTGCCAGCTGGTGAACCTGAAGCGCGGCGGCGAGCTGGTGAAGATGTCCAAGCGCTCCGGCACCTTCGTCACCCTGCGCGAGGTCATCGAGGAAGTGGGCAAGGACGTGGTCCGCTTCATCATGCTGACCCGCAAGAACGACGCGACCCTGGATTTCGACCTGGTCGAGGTCATGGAGCAGTCCCGCGACAACCCGGTCTTCTACGTCCAGTACTGCCATGCCCGCTGCTGCTCGGTGCTGCGCCACGCGGCGGCGGAAATGCCGGGGGTTTCCCTAGATCCTGTGTCTTTGGCGGGCTCGGACCTCAATCGCTTGACCGACTCGGGGGAGCTTGATCTGATTAAGCTCTTGGCGGAATGGCCCCGTCTGCTTGAAAGCGCGGCGGATGCTCACGAACCACATCGGGTGGCCTTTTATCTCTACGATCTGGCGGGTGCCTTCCACGGCCTCTGGACCAAGGGCAAGGACAATGCGGAACTGCGCTTCCTGCTGCCGGACGACCCGGCAATGACGGCGGCGCGCCTGGCCCTGGTGCAGGCGACCGCTTTCGTGATCGCCTCGGGACTGGAGATTTTCGGCGTCACGCCGGTTGAGGAGATGCGCTAGATGGCGAGCGGGCCTGGACGCGGCCGGAATGGCGACGACGACGAACTGACGGCGGGCTCGCCGCCCTTCAGCGACGAGGGCATGCGGCGCATCATCTACGGCCAGGACCGCGAGGGCGACAGCCGCAGCGCCGCCTTTGACGATGACACGGCAGAGCTGGAAGCCGACCTGCGCGAGCGCCGCAGCCTGGTGCCCATCGTTACCGCCCTGGCGGCGGTGTTCTGCTTCGGCGCCATCGTCTGGTACGCCTATACCTGGGGCACCGGCAAGATGGCCAGCGAGGAGCTGCCGGTGGTGCGCGCCGAGCCCATGCCGGAGAAGGTGAAGCCGGAGCAGCCCGGCGGCATGGAAGTGCCCTACCAGGACAAGCTGGTCCTGAACGAAGGCGCCGCGGGCGCGGAGGCGCCCCAGGTGGAGCGGCTGCTGCCGGCCCCGGAGACGCCGCAGCCGCCCGAGCCCATGGCCGAAGTGCCTGAAACCGCTCCCTCCGAGACGGCCCCGTCAGAAATGGCCCAGGCAGGCAGCGAGGCACCGCTGCCGGCCGAGGCCGCGGAAGCGCCCTTGATGGCCGAGGCGCCGGAAGCCCCGGCCGAGATCCCGGCGCCGCCGGAGGCGCCGGTGGAGACGGCCGACGCCGGCATCGTCAAGCCGATCCCCAAGCCGGAGACGGCGCCCGCCGAGGGCGGCGACCAGATCGCCGCGCTGCTGGAGCAGGAGCCCCTGGAAACGGCGAATGGGCAAACGGTGAATGGGCAAACGGCGGCGCCTGCCCAGACGGCGGCGCTGACCGAAGGCGACGTGGTGCTGCAGCTTTCCTCGGTGAAGTCCGAGGCGGCGGCGTCCCAGGAGTGGGCGCGCCTCCAGAAAGCGCACCCTGACCAACTCGGCGGACGCAAGCTGTCTCTGGAGGCCGCCGAGGTGAAGGGTACGACCTATTACCGCGTCCAGACCGGGCCTTTCGCCAACCGCGATGTGGCGGCCAAGGTCTGTGCCCAATTGAAAGCCCGCAACCAGGACTGCCTCGTCAAACAACGCTGATGCCCAACACCGCCGACCCGCCGACGCCCTCCGCGGCCATCTACGGATGCGCGGGGCTCAGTCTCAGCGCCGACGAAGAAAGCTTCTTCCGCGCCGCCAATCCCTTCGGCTTCATCCTCTTCCAGCGCAACTGCGAATCACCGCAGCAGGTGCGCGACCTGGTGGCCGCGCTGCGCGCCAGCGTCGGGCGTGACGACGCCCCGGTGCTGATCGACCAGGAGGGCGGACGCGTCGCCCGGCTGAAGCCGCCACACTGGCGCAACGCGCCGCCGGCCAGCTTCTTCGGCCGCCTGGCCAGCCACGACCGGGAGCGGGCGCAGGAAGCCCTGAAGCTGAACACCCAGCTGCTCGCCGCCGAGCTTACCGACCTGGGCATCGACGTCGACTGCGTGCCGCTTCTGGACCTGCAGTTCCCCGGCGCCCACGACGTCATCGGCGACCGCTCCTTCGGCGGCGATCCGGAACTGGTGGCCGACCTGGGCCGCGTGGTCTGCGAGACCATGCTGGCGGCCGGCGTCATGCCGATCGTGAAGCACATTCCCGGCCACGGCCGCGCCCGCGTCGACAGCCACAAGGACCTGCCGGTGGTCGGCACCGGCAAGGCCGAGCTGGAGGCGACCGACTTCAAGCCTTTCAAGGCTCTGGCCGACGCGCCCTGGGCCATGACCGCCCACGTGGTCTACAGCGCGCTGGACGCGGAACGCCCGGCGACCACTTCGCCCGACGTGATCTCCCAGGTGATCCGCGGCGAGATCGGCTTCGACGGCCTGCTGCTGTCCGACGACCTCTCCATGGAGGCCTTGAAGGGCAGCCTGGGGGAGCGCGCCGAGGCCTCCCTGGGCGCCGGCTGCGACGTCGCCCTGCACTGCAACGGCAAGCCCGAGGAGATGGAGCAGGTGGCTGCTGCCGTCGGGCCGCTGACGGCCGAGGCCCAGCGCCGCATCGCCGCCGGCCGGGCGCGCCTCGGCCCCGCCGAAGCGGTCGATTCTGCGGCCTTGCTGCGGCGGCTGGAAGCGATCATGAATATCGCCTGATGCCCCTTCTCGATATCGACTTCTCGGCCCAGGCCTACACCATCTCGACCTGGATCCTGCCGATCCTGCTGGCGATCACCCTGCACGAGGCCGCCCACGGGATCATCGCCTGGTCCTACGGCGACGACACGGCCTACAAGCTGGGGCGCGTGACCCTCAACCCGCTGAAGCACGTCGACCCCTTCGGCACCATCGTGCTGCCGATCCTGCTCTACATCTCGCCGCTGCCCTTCGTCTTCGGTTACGCCAAGCCGGTGCCGGTGGCTTTCCACCGCCTGCGCAAGCCGCGCCGCGACATGGTCTACGTGGCCGCCGCCGGGCCGCTGTCGAATCTGATCCTGGCGGTCCTCTCGGCGCTGCTGTTCCACCCGGCCGGGTTGTTTCCCGACCCGGCGGCGGAGTGGCTGCGCCAGATGCTGCTGAACTCGATCTTCCTGAACCTGATCCTGGCGGTCCTGAACCTGCTGCCTTTGCCGCCCTTGGACGGCGGGCGCATCGCCGTCGGGGTCCTGCCGCTCAGCCTGGCCGTGCCGCTGGCCAAGATGGAGCGCTACGGCCTGATTCTGCTGATCGCGGCCTTCTTCCTGCTGCCCTACGCAGGCCGGGCCTTTGGTGCTAACCTGTCCTTCTTCGATCTGGTGATTCGCACGCCGGTGATGTGGCTGATGCCGTTTTTCACCTGGTTGGCGGGTCTGTCCTAGGAGAAATGCCTTTTGAAGGGCCGAATGAGGAGTTTCAGCCGTGAGTGACGTGGTTCCCTTCGAGGAGGGGATCGAGGGCGCGCGCAGCGCGACCCGGGACCGGCTGCTGCTGGAACTGGACGGCTATGCCGGTCCGATCGACGTCCTGCTGGAGTTGGCGCGCGACCAGAAGGTCGACCTGAAGCACATCCGCATTCTGGACCTCGCCGAGCAGTACCTGGAGTTCGTGAAGGAGGCGCGGGCGGTGCGCCTGGAGCTGGCCGCCGACTACCTGGTCATGGCGGCCTGGCTGGCCTACCTGAAGTCGCGCCTGCTGCTGCCGGAGACCGGCACCGAGGAGGAGCCGAGCGGCGCCGAGATGGCTGCCGCCCTGAAGTTCCAGATGCAGCGCCTGCAGGCCATGCGCGACATCGGTGAAAAGCTGATGGCGCTGCCCCAGCTGGGCAACGATATCTTCTGCCGCGGCACGCCGGAGCGGGTGAAGACCCGCACCACCACCACCTACGACGCGACGCTGTTCGACCTGCTGAAGGCCTACGGCCGCCAGCGCGCCAAGGCCGGGCCGAAGAACCTGCAGATCCGCGCGACCGAGCTGTTCTCCGTCGACGAGGCGGTGACCCGTTTGTCGACCATGCTCGGCGCCATCCCCGGCTGGCGCACGCTGTCGTCCTTCCTGCCGCCGGAGTTGCAGATCCATGGGGACCCGCTGCTGCGGCGTTCGGCCCTGGCTTCGACCTTCGCGGCGACTCTCGAGATGTGTAAGGCAGGCAAGCTGCGCATTCGCCAGGATGGCACATTCGGTCCCATCTACCTGCGCAGCGCCGCCGAGGAGCAACAGGAGCAAGCATGACCTCCGAGACCCCTGAAACCGATATGCCGGAAGCTGCCGAGGCGGAACTGCCGGAGGCCGAGATGGCGGCCGAGGATCCCCAAGACGACGCCGTGGAAGACGACGAGGTCGAGGCCTCGGCGGAAGACGAAGAGGAGGAGTCCGACGGCGAGGAGTCCGATGATGACGAGTCGGGCGAGTCCGAGACGGGCGCCACCGACTTCGACAACCTGCGGCTTGTCGAGGCGCTGCTCTTCGCCTCCGCGGAGCCTCTGGCGCCGGCGCAGCTTGCCCGCTTCCTGCCCGAGGACGTGGCGCTGGAGCCGCTGCTGAACGACCTGCAGGCACTCTATGCCAACCGTGGCGTGAACCTGGTGAAGCGTGGTGCGCGCTGGGCCTTCCGCACCGCCGAGGATCTTTCCCCGCGCATGGAGCTGGAGAACAAGGTGGTGCGCAAGCTGTCGCGCGTCGCCCTGGAAACCCTGGCGGTGATCGCCTACCACCAACCCGTGACCCGCGCCGAAATCGAGGAGGTGCGCGGCGTCGCGCTCTCCAAGGGCACGCTCGACGCGCTGCTGGAGATCGGCTGGATCCGACCCAAGGGGCGCCGCAAGACGCCGGGCCGTCCGGTCACCTGGGGCACTTCCGATGCCTTCCTCGATCACTTCGGGCTGGAAGGGCTGGACGCCCTGCCGGGTGTCGAGGAGCTGAAGGCCGCGGGGCTGCTGGATACCCGCCCGGCGCTGACCGCGCTCAGCGACCGCGGCCTGCTGCCGGCCGCCGGCGAGATCGCGCCGGAAGAGGTCGAGGAGGACGAGGACGACGAGTACGAGAGCGAGATCATCGAGGGCAGCGAGCGCGAACTCCTGGACGCCACCTTTGGCGAGGACATGCTGCCGCAGGAAGTCGATCTCTCGGCGGCGGCCGAGGAGGGCGACGCCGAGGACGCTGCCGACGACCTGGAGGACGAGGTCCTCGAGGCCGCCGGGGAGGCGGCCGGGGACGTCGCTGCGGATGCCAGTGCCGGTGGACCCGAAGACGCCGGCCTTGAGGAAGAGGACTTCGAAGCGGAAGACTCCGAAGAAGCCGGCTTCGACGAGGACGACCTGGAAGAGGCCGCTTTCGCGGGCGACGAAGAAGAGGAGGAAGCCGGCGCGGTGGACTCCGAAGACGAGCCCCAGCGGAGCACAGGTTGACCCGCGCGGCCGGCCGTCGCTGAGCTTTCCCAATGTCGTCGCTATCCCTGGACCACGTGAGCCATGCCTTCGGCGAACTGCTGGCGGTCGATGACCTCAGCCTGTCGCTGGAGCCGGGCGAGGTGGTCTGTCTGCTGGGGCCCTCGGGCTGCGGCAAGACCACGGCGCTCAGGGTCGCCGCGGGCCTGGAGCCGCTGCAGCAGGGGCGCGTGCTGATCGACGGGGAGGTGGTCGCCGGCGAGGGCCGCGAGCGCCCGCCCGAGGAACGCTCTGTCGGCCTGGTCTTCCAGGACTACGCCCTCTTTCCCCATCTCTCCGTGGCCGACAACGTGGCCTTCGGGCTGCGCCGCCTCGCGGCGGCCGAACGCCGCAGCCGGGTGAGCGAGGCCCTGGCGCTGGTCGGCATGGCCGCGGCCGGCGATGCCTATCCGCACATGCTCTCCGGCGGCCAGCAGCAACGCGTCGCCCTGGCGCGCGCCCTGGCGCCGCGCCCGCGGGTCATGCTGCTGGACGAGCCCTTTTCCAACCTGGACGCGCGGCTGCGCCAGCAGGTCCGTGACGACACGCTGCACGTCCTCAAGCAGAGCGGCACCACCACGCTGATGGTCACGCACGACCCGGAGGAGGCCATGTTCATGGCCGACCGCATCGCCCTGATGCGCGACGGCCGCCTGGTCCAGCAGGGCACGCCGGCCAACCTCTACTACGAGCCCGCCGACGCCTTCGTCGCCTCTTTTTTTGGTGAAATCAATCATTTGGAAGGCATTGTTGAGGCGGGAGAAGTGGCCACGCCCTTCGGCGCGGTGGGGGCCGGGGATCTGCCCGAGGGCAGCGCCGTGCAGGTGCTGATCCGCCCGGAAGCCCTGCATCTGACCCCGGTGGACGACGGCTGCCCGGTGCCCCCGCACAGCGTGGCGGTGATGGCCGCGCGGCTCATGGGCCGCACCAGCCTCATTCACCTGCGCAGCCTTGAATTACCCGAGGGTTCGCCTCATTTCCATGCCCGGGTGCCGGGGCGTTTCCTGCCTCCGGAACGGCAGTGTCTGGCGGTCGCCCTGGACCGGGCGCAAGCCTTTGTTTTTCCGCGTGAGGGGCATTAACCCTGTTGTCCAGGAGCGTTGCGGCGGCGGGGGCTTTTTGCGATAGTCCGCCTCAAGAGGCGGTTACGTCGAAATTTAGGGAGATCCCGGAATGGGAACCTTTAGTATCTGGCACTGGCTCATCGTGCTGGTTGTTGTGCTTGTTCTGTTCGGTGGCGGCGGCAAGATTCCAAAGCTGATGCGCGACATGGGACAGGGTATCAACGCCTTCAAGAAGGGCCTCAAGGAAGAAGGCAAGAAGAAGGAAGAAGAGACGGCCGGCGACAGCCCCAAGGTCATCGACCAGGACAGCGCCGCCATGTCGTCTTCCGAGGAAAAGGACAAGGCGGCCAACGGCTGAGGCCGGGCCGGCCGCGTCCTTGCGCCGTGCCTTCGCGATGATGGGCGCCCATGTTTGATATCGGCTGGTCCGAGATGGCGGTGATCGCCTTGATCGCCCTCGTTGTAATCGGACCGAAAGACCTTCCAAAAACGATGAAGACCATTGCGCATTGGATGCGCAAGGCGCGCTCACTCACGCGCGAATTCCAGTCCGGCATCGACGAGATGGTGCGCGAGGCGGAGCTGGAGGACGCGAAAAAGGCCCTGGAAGCCACCCGCGGCGGCAATCTGCAGCGCACGCTCTCCAACGCCCTCGACCCCGACGACGAGGTCGGCGGCGAAGTACGCGCCATCGAGAAGGAAGCGCGCAGCGAGAGCAGCGCCTCGTCCTCCGAGGACGGCGAGAGCAATGCGGAGAAGGCGGCGGCCAAGATGCCTTCAGCGAACGTGGCGCCGGCCCATTCCCTGACACCGGCCGCGGAAGACACCCCGCAGGCCGGCACTGCCGAGGGCGGCGGCGAGCCTGTCCCGGCCGCCGGTGACGAAGGGTCCAAGAAGACCGCATGACCACCGTGACGGAAGCCCCCGAAGACAAGAAGATGCCGCTGCTCGATCATCTGATCGAGTTGCGCCAGCGCCTGCTCTATTCGGTCGTGGCGTTGCTGGTGGTCTTCCTGGTGTGCTTTTACTTCGCGCAGCCGATCTTCCAGTACCTGGCCCAGCCGCTGGCCGACGTGATGCTGGAACACGGCATCGCGGAACATTTCCGGAGGATGATCTTCACCGCGCTGACGGAGGTCTTCTTCACCTACGTGAAGGTGGCCTTCTTTGCCGCGGCCTTCATCTGCTTCCCGGTCTTTCTGACCCAGTTCTGGCTCTTCGTGGCGCCGGGGCTCTACAAGCACGAGAAGTCGGCGCTGCTGCCGTTCCTGGTGGCCACGCCTTTCCTGTTCTTCACGGGCGGGGCGCTGGTCTACTACATCATCTTCCCCTTCGCGGCGACGTTCTTCATTGGCTTCGAGGTACCGGGCACGGACTCCTCTCTGCCGATCCAGCTCGAGCCGAAGGTCAACGAGTACCTTTCGCTGCTCATGCAGCTTATCTTCGCCTTCGGGTTGTGCTTCCAGCTGCCGGTCGTCATGACCCTGCTGGCGCGCGTCGGCCTGGCCACCTCCAAGGGCATGGCCGCCAAGCGCAAGTACGCCATCGTCGGCGTCTTTATCGTCGCGGCGATCTTCACCCCGCCGGACCCTCTGAGCCAGCTCAGCCTCGCCGTGCCGATCATCGTGCTCTACGAGATCTCCATCATCATGGCGAAGATGGTCGAGAAGAAGCGCGCCGAGGCCCAGGACGAGGACGAGTTCGGCGACGACGACCTCGAGGACTTCGACGACGACGAGGACGCCGAGGCCAAGGACGAGGACGACGACAAGGTCCCGCCGGCCCCCTGATCCCCGTTTCTGACCTGAATCAAGGTCGCGGTAGGGATTTTCCGCTAAAAAGGTGGGGATTCCGACCGTGGTGGGCCGTTTTTCTATGGATATCAACTGGATACTCGACATCACCGGCGACACCGGGGCCGCGGCCTTGGTCGGGCTGACGGTGGGGGTGATCTTCGGCGTGTCCTCCCAGCGCAGCCGCTTCTGCCTGCGCGCGGCGACGGTGGAATTCGCCCGTGGCCAGCTCGGCCCGCGCATGGCGGTGTGGCTGCTGTGCTTTTCGACGGCGGTGTTCTGGACCCAGACCTTCGCCCTGTCAGGCCTGGTGCCGCTGGAGCAGGCGCGCTGGCTGTCCTCGCCCGGCTCGCTCTCCGGCGCGATCCTGGGCGGGCTGATCTTCGGCGCCGGCATGGTGCTGGCGCGCGGCTGCTCCGGGCGGCTGCTGGTGCTGGCCGCCGGCGGCAATCTGCGCGCGCTGCTCTCCGGTCTGGTCTTCGCGGTGACGGCGCAGATGTCGCTCTACGGCGTGCTGGCCCCGGCGCGCTCGGCCCTGGCGGGGCTCTGGGTCACCGGGCCGGCAAACATCGAGCTCACCAGCTTTCTCGGCCTCGGCCCCTATGCCGGTGTCGCCATCGGCGCTGTGCTGGCCCTCATCGCGCTCGCCGCCTCCTGGCGCGCGGGTATCGCCTGGCCGGTGCTGGTCTTCGGCTCTGGCGTCGGCTTCTCGGTGGGGGCGGGCTGGCTGCTGACGGCAACGGTCTCGAGCCAGGCCTTCGACCCGGTCTCGGTCGAGAGCCTGACCTTCTCCGGACCCTCCGCGGACACACTGATGTTCTTTATGACCGCCTCCGACACCGTCGACTTCGACGTCGGGCTCATTCCCGGCGTCTTCCTGGGCGCGGCCCTGGCGGCGCTGCTGGCGCGCGAGTGGAAGCTGGAGGGCTTTGAGGGCGCCAAGTCCATGCGCCGTTATCTCAGCGGCGCCGCCATGATGGGGTTCGGCGCCATGCTGGCCGGCGGCTGCGCCATCGGCGCCGGGGTCACCGGCGGCTCCACCTTCGCGGTCTCGGCCTGGCTGGCGCTGACCGCCATGTGGGTCGGCGCGGTGCTGACGGACTATCTGGTCGACCAGCCCAAGACCAGGGCCCGGGGGCCGGCCGCGGCCTGAGGCGTTAACATCCGTAAACGCGCCTTCTTCAGAAATTACTTTAAGTCGGCGGCACTTTCCGAATCGGAACACCGGTTTCGACTCCGGCCTTGGCCCGGTCGGTGAAGCTAAGCCCTGGATTCCTGGGGCATTTCTTGGGCGAATCGGGGCAGTCGAACGTGGACAGGGGCGCTGGCGGGGCCGTATAAGTGGCCCGATTCGCCTGCAACAAACCCGAGTCGCGTGCCTCTATGTATGACATCCGCTGGATCCGTGAAGAACCCGAAGCCTTCGATGCGGCGATGAAGCGCCGCGGGCTGGAGCCGCTGTCGGCCGTGGTTCTCGCCCTCGATGCCAAGCGCCGCGAGGCGCAGACCGATCTGCAGACCATGCAGACGCGGCGCAACGAGGCGTCCAAGGCGATCGGCGAGGCAAAGCGCAAGGGCGAGGACGCAGAGGCTCTGATGACCGAGGTGGCGGGCATCAAGGACAAGATGGCCGCGGCCGAGGAGGGTGAGCGCCAGCTTGCCGCCGAGCTGCAGGATCTGCTGAGCGGCCTGCCCAACGCGCCGCTGCCCGAGGTGCCGGAGGGCGCGGACGAGAGCGCCAACGTCTGTCTGCGCAGCCACCTGGAACCGCGCAAGTTCGACTTCGAGGCCAAGGAGCACTACGACCTGGGCGAGGCGCTGGGCTTCCTCGATTTCGAGACGGCGGCCAAGCTTTCCGGTGCGCGCTTCGCGGTGATGCGCGGCAAGATCGCGCGCCTGCACCGGGCGCTGGCCCAGTTCATGCTCGACCTGCACACCGGCGAGCACGGCTACACCGAGGTGGCGCCGCCCTTCCTGGTGCGCGACGAGATCCTTTACGGCACCGGCCAGCTGCCGAAGTTCGCCGAGGACCTGTTCAAGACCACCCACGGCCTGTGGCTGATCCCGACGGCGGAAGTGCCGCTGACCAACCTCGTGGCGGAGGAGATCGTTGCTGCTGAGGCCCTGCCGATGCGGGTCACGGCGCTGACGCCCTGCTTCCGCTCGGAGGCCGGCTCGGCCGGGCGCGACACGCGCGGCATGCTGCGCCAGCACCAGTTCGAGAAGGTCGAACTGGTCTCGGTCACCACGCCGGAGCAATCCGCCGACGAACTGGAGCGCATGGTGGGCTGCGCCGAGACGGTGCTGCAGCGCCTGGGCCTGCCGTATCGCACCATGGTGCTGTCGACCGGCGACATGGGCTTTTCCGCGGCCAAGACCTACGACGTCGAAGTCTGGCTGCCGGGTCAGGATGCCTACCGCGAGATCTCCAGCTGCTCCAACTGCCTCGACTTCCAGGCGCGGCGCATGAAGGCGCGCTACCGGCCGGAAGGCGAGAAGGGCACGCGCTTCGTGCACACTCTGAACGGTTCCGGCGTTGCGGTGGGGCGCTGCCTCATCGCGGTGTTGGAGAACTATCAGCAGGCCGACGGCAATATCGAGGTGCCCGAGGCGCTGCGTCCCTACATGGGCGGCCTGGAGGTGATCGCTGCCGATGGCTAAGGGGGCGCTCAATCTCAAAAAGGCGCGGGTGCTGGTCACCAACGATGACGGCATTCACGCGCCGGGCCTGAAGATCCTGGAGAAGCTCGCCAAGACCCTGAGCGACGACGTCTGGGTGGTGGCCCCGGAGACCGAGCAGTCGGCGACCAGCCACTCGCTGACCCTGCGCCGGCCGCTGCGCGAGCGGCGCCTGGGCGCCAAGCGCTTTTCCGTCGACGGCACGCCGACCGACTGCGTGCTGGTCGCCCACCATCGCATCATGGCCGATCATACGCCGGACCTTGTGCTCTCCGGCATCAACGACGGCGGCAACCTGGGCGAGGACGTCACCTATTCCGGCACCGTGGCCGCGACCATGGAGGCGGCGCTGCTGGGCATTCGCGCCATCGCCTTCAGCCAGCAGCGCCAGGCCGACGGCATCGTGCGCTGGAAGGTGGCCGAGCAGTTCCTGGCCGGCATCGTGCGCCGCCTGGCGGCCATGGAGTGGCGCCGCGACCTGCTGGTCAACGTGAACTTTCCGGCGGTGGCGCCGGACGACGTGCAAGGCATTCACATCTGCCGCCAGGGCCGCCGCGATCAGGGCACCACGGTGACCGAGGGCGAGGATCCCTCGGGGCGCCGCTTCGTGTGGATCGGCGGCTACCAGGTCGACGAGTCGAAGGACAAGGACACAGATTTGGCGGTGACGGCGCGCGGGGGAATCTCCATCACGCCGCTGCACCTGGATTTGACGCACCGGGGGACCATGAAGAAGATGCAGGGGATCTTCGACTGATGGTGGCGTCGCGCAAGATCCGTCTGGTCATGGAATTGCGCCGCGCCGGGATTGCGGATACCGACGTGCTTTCCGCGATCGAGCGCATCCCGCGCGAGGCCTTCACGCCCGAAAGCTTCCGCCACCAGGCTTACGAGAACATGGCCATTCCCATCGGTCAGGGGCAGACGCTCAGCCAGCCCCAGGTGGTGGCCCTGATGACCCAGGCGCTGCGCGCCAGCCGCCGCACCAAGGTGCTGGAAGTGGGCACCGGTTCCGGCTACCAGGCCGCGGTGCTGTCGCGGCTGTGCCGCCGGGTCTACACCATCGAGCGCTTCAAGGAGCTGTTGCAGGTCGCCGAGGCGCGCTTCACCGAGCTGCGCCTGCACAACATCACCACCCGCCACGGCGACGGCTGGAAGGGCTGGCGCGAGCAGGCGCCTTTCGTCCGCATCATGGTGACGGCGGGCGCCGGCGGCCGGCCCGGCGCCCTGGTGGATCAACTTGCCGAGGGTGGCCTCATGGTGCTGCCCGTCGGCCGGACTTCGCGCGACCAGGCGCTGCTGCGCCTGACCCGCACCGCAGACGGCCTGGTCGAGGAGCACCTGAGCGACGTGCGCTTCGTGCCGCTGGTCGAAGGCGTGCCGGACGACGCCGTGGGCCTCACCTCCGGTTTCATTCAGCGCAGCGAGGGACTGGCATGACCGAGACCCGGCGAAGGATGTCCCCCTTTGGCTTGGCGCCTGCGGCCCTTGCAGCCGCCGCTCTGTTGCTGGCCGGCTGCTTTGCCACGCCCGACTACCGCCCCGTCGGCTTCGTGACGCCGAAGGACCCGCCGGCGTTGCCGCAGCGTAAGCCGCCGCCGCCGGCCGACCTGGCCGCCTGGGATCTGCCGGTGGAGACCGCCGCGGCGCAACCCGCCGCCGCCGTCGATGTGCAGGAACTGGCGCCGCTGCCGAAGGTCGGCCAGCAGGCTCTGGCGCCGCAGCCGGTGGCCAAGCCGCTCGCCGCCGCGCAGCCGCAGCCGGTCCAGCAGGTGGCGGCGACAACTGCGGCGGCGCCCGCCGGCGGCCGCTACGTGGTGGCCAAGGGCGACAGCCTCTACGGCATCGCCCGGCGCTTCGGATTGCCGATCCGCGCGGTCATCGACGCCAACGCGCTGCAGCCGCCCTATGCCCTCACCATCGGCCAGCAGCTGACCATCCCGCAGGCGCAGGTGCACGAGGTCGTGGCCGGCGACACCGTCTTCAACATCGCGCGCCGCTACAACATCGACCGCAGCGAGCTGGTGCGCCTCAACGGAATCCAGCCGCCCTACAGCATTCCGCTGGGCCAGAAGCTGATCTTGCCGACGCCGGATTCGGCGGCAGGGGCAGAGGCCACGGCGGTCGCCTACGCGCCGCCGCCGGCCGCCGCGCCCGCCGCGCCGACTGTGGCGTCACGGGAAGCGACACCGCCCGAAGCTGACCGGGAAGCGATGAACAAGGGGCTGCGCAAGCCGCCGCGCTCCAAGGCGGAGACCCAGGCGGCGCTGGCCAATCCGCCGGCGCGGGCCGGCTCTTCCTTCCACTGGCCGGTCCAGGGGCGGGTGCTGTCGTCCTTCGGGGCCAAGAAGGGCGGCGAGCACAACGACGGCATCAACATCGCCGCGCCGCGCGGCACCCCGGTGCGCGCCGCCGAGAACGGCGTGGTCGCCTATGCGGGCGAGGAGCTGAAGGGCTTCGGCAAGCTGCTGCTGGTCAAGCACGCGGGCGGCTGGGTGACAGCCTATGCCCACAACGAGGAACTGCTGGTCGCCGCCGGCGACCGGGTGGTCCAGGGCCAGACCATCGCCCGCGTCGGCAGCAGCGGCCATGTCGAGCGTCCGCAGCTGCACTTCGAGGTGCGCCGCGGCACCCGCGCCGTCAATCCGGAGACCCAGCTGGCGCCGCGCACGGCTTCCGCCGCGAATTAGCGGCCCGCACTCCCGCGAGAGTGGTAAGGTGCCGGACGGCGACACCCGCCGGGGTGCTCGGCTCTCCAGCTTGGCCGTCCGCACCGAACGAGCGCCGCCTGCCGGTGATCCCAGGGACTCAGGTCAAAGCCGCGCAAAAGGCGCTGGGAGGCATGAATGTCTGGTTGGACCCGATTTATCCGGACCACGGTGGTCGGCGGGCTGGTCTTCCTCATTCCCTTCGTCATCCTGGTGCTGGTGCTGGTGCTGGGCAAGGCTCTCGAGATCATGCGTGTGATCGCCCAGCCACTGTCCGCTTTCATCCCGGTCGACACGGTCGGCGGGATCGCCTTGGCCAACCTGCTGGAAGTGGGGCTGATCCTGGTGCTCTGCTTCGTCGCCGGCCTCGTCGCCAAGGCGCGCCTCTCCGCAAAGCTGGTCGAGGGTCTGGAAGGGCGCTTTCTGGAGCGGCTTCCCGTCTATCACTTCATCAAGGGCATGGCGGGCAGCATCGTTCAGGCCGAGGGCGACGAGAGCATGAAGACCGTGCTGGCACGCTTCGACGACAATGCCCAGATCGCCTTCGAGATCGAGCGCACGGCCGACGGGCAGGTGGTGGTCTACCTGCCGGGGGCGCCGAACCCCTGGTCGGGCAGCGTCGCCCTCATGGCCGCCGAGCGGGTGACGCCGCTGGATGTTCCCATGATGACGACGGTGCAGAAGATCAAACAGTTGGGCAAGGGCTCGCAGGGCCTGCTAAGAGGATAGGAACGCAGCAGCCGCAAAGGCCCGCGCAAGACGTAAGGGAGACCGGACCCTATGCATGTGGTGATCTTCGAAGTCTGGCCCAAGCCGGCGCACAAGGGCGCCTACCTCGACATCGCCGCCGTGCTCCGCGCCGAGTTGGAGCAGGTCGACGGCTTCATCTCGGTGGAGCGTTTCTCCAGCCTGACCGAGGAGGGCAAGCTGCTCTCGCTGTCGTTCTGGCGCGACGAGGAGTCCATCGCGCGCTGGCGCCGCCAGAGCGAGCACCAGGCCGCGCAGGGACGGGGCCGCCACGAGCTGTTCGAGAACTACCGCCTGCGGGTCGCCTCGGTGATCCGCGACTACGGCCCGCACGACCGCGACGAGGCCCCACAGCCGTAGGCTGCGACCTCAGTCGTCAAGGCGCTTGCCCAGGCGGCCGGCGAGATCCTGGATGTACTGCCAGGCGACGCGGCCGGAGCGCCCGCCGCGGGTCACCGACCACTCCTTGGCCTCGGCGCGCAGCTGCTCGTTCGGCAGGTCCAGGCCGTAGCGCTTGGCGTAGCCCTCGATCATCGCGAAGTAGGTGTCCTGGTCACAGTTGTGGAAGCCGAGCCAGAGGCCGAAGCGGTCCGAGAGGCTGACCTTTTCTTCCACCGCCTCAGAGGCGTGGATGGCGGTCGAACGCTCGTTCTCGATCATGTCGCGCGGCATCAGGTGGCGGCGGTTGGAGGTGGCGTAGAAGATGACGTTGTCCGGCCGCCCCTCGATGCCGCCTTCCAGCACCGCCTTCAGCGACTTGTAGCTGGCGTCCTCACCGTCGAAGCTCAGGTCGTCGCAGAACAGCACGCAGGGCCGCTTGACGCCGCGCAGGTGGGAGAGGAGCTGTGGCAGGCTGGGAATGTCCTCCCGGTGGATCTCCACCAGGGCCAGGCGGGGGCCGTCCCCGCGGTCGTCGTTCACCTTGGCGTGGACCGCCTTCACCAGGGAGCTCTTGCCGGCGCCGCGCGAGCCCCACAGCAGCGCGTTGTTGGCCGGCAGCCCGTCGGCGAAGCGCCGGGTGTTCTGATACAGGGTCTCGGTCTGCCGACTAATGCCTTGCAGAAGCGTGATGTCGACCCGATTTACATGGTGAACCGGGTCCAGCCGGTCGCGCTCGGGGTTCCAGACGAAGGCGTCGGCCCCGTCCATGGCGACCGCCGAAGAAGGGGCAGGGGCGAGTCGCTCCAGAGCCTCGGCAATGCGCTGGAGAACCGGGTGGAGGTTGTCACGATCGGGGCTGTTCATCTATGCTCCAAGGAACGGACTTTAACAGGCTGATTTTGGCCGCGAAATCTATTGCGGCGTGGGCTTCCGGTCAAGCGGCCGGGCGGGGATCGGGGCGGAACCTCGGCCGGCGTCCGGTGACGTTGCAATTCGTGCGCTTGCCGTTATAGTCCGCCGGTCTGACTGCTCGGAAGAGGTCTAAGTATGCTTATTTCGCCCGCCTATGCCCAGGCTGCAGGAGCCGGGGGAGCGGACATGTTCACGTCCCTCCTGCCGATTTTCCTGATCATCATCGTCTTTTACTTCCTGCTGATCCGTCCGCAGCAGAAGAAGGTCAAACAACATCGCGAGATGGTCTCCGCCCTGCGGCGCGGCGACAAGATCGTCACGGCCGGCGGTCTGATCGGCACCGTGACCAAGGTGGTCAACGAGGCCGAGGCCATGGTCGAACTGGCCGAGGGGGTGCGGGTCCGCGTGATGCGCCACACCATTCAGGATGTGCTGAGCAAGACCGAGGCCGCGCCCGGCAAGGGCGACGGCGGGGCCAGGCCGGCCAACGATCCGGGCGGCAGGCCCGGTGGCTTGCTGGGCGGTGGCCTGCTGGGCAGCCTGTTTGGCGGCAAGAAGCCCGATAACAAGTCCTAAGCCCGCTTCAAGGCCGAGACCGCTCTAGAAAGCGTCCTTCGATGGTTCATCTTCCGCGCTGGCAAGTCATCCTGATCCTCCTGGTGGTTCTGCTGGGGGTCATCTATGCGTCACCGAACCTGCTGTTCAGCCGCGACCAGGCCGATCAGATGGCCGAGTCCGCGGGCTGGGTGCCGCACCAGCAGATCAGCCTCGGGCTCGACCTGCGCGGTGGCGTTTACCTGCTCTCCGAGGTTGATCTCGACTACGTCTTCGCGGAGGACCGCGAGAACCTGGCCGAGGACATCCGCCGGGAGTTCACCCGGGACAGCATCGGCTACAGCGATCTCGGCGACCTCGGCGACAGCGTGGGCGCGACCCTGGCCGACCCGGCCGATGCGGACAAGGCGCGTGACGCGATCGCCGGCCTGAGCCAAGGGCTGCAGATCGATATCGATGATAGCGGCGTCATCCGCGTTACCTTCAGCGAGGCCGAGACGCGCACCCGCGCCAACCAGATCATGGCCCAGGCCATTGAGGTGGTGCGCCGCCGCATCGACGAACTGGGCACCCGCGAGGCTTCGATCCAGCGCCACGGCGACGACCGTATCCTGATCCAGGTGCCGGGCCTCGACGATCCGCAGCGGCTCAAGGAAATCATCGGCAAGACCGCGGTGCTGACCTTCCGCTTCGTGAACGAGAACGTGCGCCCCGGCGGGCCGATCCCGCCGTCCTCGGAGGAACTGCCCGCCGCCGACAGCGGGCGCTCTGGTCTGCCCGGCAGCTATGTCGTCAGCAAGCGCGTCATGGTCTCGGGCGACAGCCTGACCAGCGCCAGCGCGACCTTCGACCAGGGGCGCCCGGTGGTCTCCTTCGCCTTCGACGCCCAGGGCGCCAAGCGTTTCGGCGATGCCACCCGCGACAACGTCGGCAAGCTCTTCGCCATCATTCTCGACGACCAGGTGATCTCGGCGCCGGTCATCAACGAGCCCATCCTCGGCGGGCGGGGCATCATCTCCGGCAGTTTCACTACGCAGGAAGCGCAGGACCTGGCGCTGCTGCTGCGCGCCGGCGCGCTGCCCGCGCCGATTACCTACCTGGAGGAGCGCACCGTTGGCCCGGGCCTGGGCGCCGACTCCATCCTGGCCGGCGAGATCGCCTCGGTGCTGGGGCTCATCTTTGTGGTGGTCTTCATGGTCGGGGCCTACGGCCTGTTCGGCGCCCTGGCCAGCGTCGCGCTTTTCGTGAACCTGATCCTGCTGATGGCGGCGCTTTCGGTGCTGCAGGCGACGCTGACGCTGCCGGGCATCGCCGGCATCGTGCTGACCATCGGCATGGCGGTCGACGCCAACGTGCTGATCTTCGAGCGCATCCGTGAGGAAATGCGGGCCGGGCGCGGCCCCGTCACCGCGGTGGACGCGGGATACCGGCGCGCGATGAAGACCATCTTCGACTCCAACCTGACCACGCTGATCGCGGCGCTGCTGCTGTTCCAGTTCGGTTCCGGCCCGATCAAGGGCTTTGCCGTGACCCTGTCGCTGGGCCTGATCACCTCCATGTTCTCCGCGATCATGGTCACCCGCCTGCTGGTGGTCGCCTGGCTGCGCAGCCGCCGGCCGCAGGCCCTGGCGCTTTAGGAAGCGACGTTATGGCTCTTATTCGCAAGCTTCCGGTCGAGCTGAACTTCGGCTTCATCCACCGCCGCGGTTTGTTCTTCATCTTCTCGGCGGCGCTCTTTCTCGGCTCTATCGGTCTTTTCCTGACACAGGGCCTGAACTTCGGCGTCGACTTCCGCGGCGGCATTCTGATGGAGGTGCGCACGCCGCAGCCCGCCGATCTGGGCGAGCTGCGCGGTCGCCTGAACGCCCTGGGTGTCGGCGAGGTTTCGCTGCAGCAGTTCGGCGAGCCGACCGACGTGCTGATCAATATCGCCAAGCAGGAGGGCGACGAGCAGCAGCAGATCCTGGCGATTGAAGCGGTGAAGGACGCCCTGGGTTCCGGCATCGAGATCCGCCGGCAGGAATTCGTCGGCCCGAAGATCGGCGACGAGTTGAAGGAAGCGGGTCTTTTGGCCACGGTGCTGGCGTTGCTGGGCATCGGCGTCTACATCTGGCTGCGCTTCGAATGGCAGTTCGGCGTCGCCGCCCTCATCGCCCTGGTGCACGACGTCGTCGCGACGATCGGCTTCTATTCGCTGACCCAGATCGAGTTCAACCTGGCGACTCTCGCGGCGGTGCTGACCATTGCCGGTTATTCGATCAACGACACCGTGGTGATCTTCGACCGGGTGCGCGAGAGTCTGCGCCGTTACAAGAAGCTGCCCCTGCCCGAGGTGCTGAACCGGTCGATCAACATGACCCTGTCGCGCACCATCCTGACCTCCTTGACCACGCTGCTCGCCCTGTTCGCGCTGTTCTTTTTCGGCGGCGAGGTCATCAGGGGCTTCAGCGCCGGCCTCATCTGGGGTGTGGCCATCGGCACCTATTCCTCGGTCGGGCTGGCGGTGCCGCTGCTGACCTTCATCAAGCTGCGCCGCGGCGGTGCGGACGAGGAAGACACCGAAGCAGAGACGGCCGAAGCGTCGTCCTAAAGCCAACGGACCCGAACGAAAGGAGCGGTCATGGACGTTACACCGCTCATTCCCCAGGGACGCCAGATCATCGAAAGCTACGGCGGCGGCGGCTTCACGGTCACCGGCGCAGTCTACCGCGGCTCCATCCTGGTACTGCCGGACTGGACCGGTGCCTGGGCGCTGGGCGCCATTGGCGAGTTGAGCATCGACAGCCTGGAGCCCGTGCTGGCGGCGACCCCGCCGATCGAGGTGCTGCTGCTCGGCTGCGGGCCGGCCATGGCCTTCATCGAGCCGGAGCTGCGCGCGGCGGCGCGGGCGCGTGGCGTGGCGCTGGAACCCATGGACACCGGCGCGGCCTGCCGCACCTACAACGTGCTGGTGGCCGAGGACCGGCGGGTCGCCGCGGCCCTCATCGCCGTCGACTGAATCACAACCTCTGCGTGACGGCGAGTTCCTGTCGCTCAATTGAGGATAAACGATTAAGCTAGGCCTGCTCAGGCGGATTGGCGCCGGCAAGGGAGGGGCCATGGTACGGCGGCTTGCCGCAATATTGGCGGCCGACATGGCCGGCTACAGCCGGCTGATGGAGGCCGATGAAGCGGGCACTCTGGCCCGCCTCAAGACCCATCGCATCGAACTCATCGATCCGGCGATCGCGAAGAACGGCGGCACCATCATCAAGACGGGCGGCGACAGCTTGCTGGTCGAGTTCCAGAGCGTGGTCGAAGCCGTGAACTGTGCAGCAGAGATCCAGCGCCGCATGGCGCGGCGCAACTCCGACGTTCCGCCAGACCAGCGGATCGAGTTTCGCATCGGCATCAATCTGGGTGACGTGATCGCCGAGGAGGGGGACATTTTCGGCGACGGCGTGAACCTGGCCGCGCGGCTGGAGGCCATGGCGGATGTGGGCGGCATCTGCATCTCGCGCGCGGTGCGCGACCAGCTGGGCGAGCGCCTCGATGTCGCTTTCGAGGACCTGGGCGAGCAGAGCGTGAAGAACCTGTCACGCAAGGTCCGCGTCTTCCGCGTCCTGCTGGAAAATGGTGAGGCCGCGGCGCCGGCCGCGGCGCCCGAAGCGGGGGCCGCACCGGCGGCCGGCGACATGCCCTCGATCGCCGTGCTGCCGATGGTCAACATGAGCGGTGATGCCGAGCAGGAGTTCTTCGCCGACGGGCTGACCGAGGACATCATCACCGGCCTGTCGAAGTTCCGGGGCCTCTTTGTCATCTCCCGCACCTCGGCCTTCGTCTACAAGGGCAAGACCGCCAACATCCAGAACGTCGCCCGGGCCCTGGGCGTGCAGTACATTCTGGAGGGCAGCGTGCGCAAGGCGGGCAACCGCGTGCGTGTGACGGTGCAGTTGATCGACGCCGAAACGGACCGCCACATCTGGGCCGAGCGCTACGACCGCGACTTGGAGGACATTTTCGCCATCCAGGACGAGATCACCACGACCATCGTGGCGATCCTGCCAGGACGCATCGAGGCGGCGAGCCAGGAGCGCGTGAAGCACAAGCCGACGGACAACATGGCCGCCTACGAGAGCCTGCTGGCGGGCAAGGTGCTGCACCACCGCTCGAAACCTGAGGCCAACGCCGAGGCCCTGCGCCTTTTGGACCGCGCCGTGGCTCTGGATCCGAACTACGCCCACGCCCATGCCTGGCGAGCCTGCGTGATGGGGCAGTGCTGGGTCTACGGCTGGTGCGCCGACCGCGACGAGACCTGGAGGCGCGTGGCGGAGGCCCTGCAAACGGCCCTGGCGCTGGATGACAACGACAGCGACGTCCACCGCATCCTCGCCGCGACCAGCATCGCCCACGGCGACTTCGACAAGGCGACCTACCACCAGGAGCGCGCGCTGAACCTCAATCCCAACGACGACCTGATCGTCGTGCAGTACGGCGAACTGCTGACCTGGCTGGGCCGGCCGGAAGAGGGCATCGAGTGGATCAAGAAGGCGATCCGGCTGAACCCCTATCACCCCGAGCGCTTCTGGAACCACCTGGGGCGGGCCTACTTTGTGGCGCGCCGCTATGACGAGGCCATCACCGCTTTCCAGCGCATTTCACATCCGGACCAGTTCCACCATGCCTTCCTCGCGGCTGCCTTTGCCTTGCAGGGCGACGATGCATCGGCGCAGGAACAGGCCGGAATGGTTCTGGAGCTGAATCCGGACTTCACGGTGGACGACTACCTGGCGACGCTGCACTACAAGGAAGAAAGCGACCTGGAGCACCATCGCCAGGGCCTTCTGAAAGCGCGGCTGCCGACTTCGGCGGCGGTCGAGCCCGAGCCCGACATGAGCTCTACCGGCGGGTGAGCCGGCCGGCGGGAATCAAAAAGGGGCCCCCGGATCAGCGGGGGCCCCTTTTGTCTTTCGTCCGGGTCGGGCTCAGGCGGCGTCGAAGTTGGCCGCCGCGAAGTCCCAGTTCACCAGGTTGTCGAGGAAGGACTGCAGGAAGTCCGGCCGACGATTCTGGTAGTCCAGGTAGTAGGCGTGTTCCCAGACGTCGCAGGTCAGGATCGCGGTCTGGCCGCTTGTCATCGGGGTTTCCGCATTGGCGGTGGTGACGATCTTCAGATCGCCGCCGTCCTTGACCAGCCAGACCCAGCCGCTGCCGAACTGGCCGACGCCCTTGGTCTTGAACTCTTCCTTGAACTTGTCGAGGCTGCCGAAGGCCTTGTCGATGGCCGCGGCCAGGGCGCCCGACGGCGCGCCGCCGCCGCCCGGCTTCATGGAATTCCAGAAGAAGGTGTGGTTCCACACCTGGGCAGCCTGGTTGAAGAGGCCGCCGGAGCTGGACGTGATGATCTCCTCGAGGGACTTCTTGGCGTTGTCGGTGCCCTCGATGAGCTCGTTCAGCTTGGTCACATAGGCCTGGTGGTGCTTGCCGTGGTGGAAGCTCAGGGTGTTGGCCGAATAGTGAGGCTCCAGTGCGTCTTGCGCATAGGGCAGTGAAGGAAGCTCGAACGCCATGCCAATCTCTCTCTCGATGCTTTGTTGTCCAACAAAAACCCGTGCGGCCTTGTCCAGGCCGGCGCGGGTTGTTCTCCTTGTAGGGACAATTAGTCAGTTACGCAAAAAGTTCCAGTAGCAATCGCCGGATGTGGCGCGCCGCAGCGTGAATTTTCGATTTCGTGGGCCGGGAAACGGACCGGAGCCTTGCGGCTCCGGTCCCAGGACATCCATTTTCGTGGCGTTGCCGGTGCGGCTGCCCAGAAAATGTGCAGGCGCTAGAAAAGGTTCTGTGCCGAGACCATGGCAAACAGCATCGGCACCGACAACAGGGTGTTGGTGCGCGAGAACAGCATGGCGGTGCGCGCCGACTTGGCCTTGCTGTCCGCATCGGCCTCGACAATTCCGAGGGCCCGCTTCTGATTGGGCCAGATGACGAACCAGACGTTGAACCACATGATTGCGCCCATCCACATGCCGATGCCGATCATGCTGTGCTTCGGCACACCGTCGATGAGACCCAGCGAGATCGCCTCGAGGATGTAGCCGTTGAAGGCGGCCAGGATGAGGCCTGTCACGATGGTTGCCATGGCCCCCCAGCGGAACCACCATAGAACGGCAGGTGCGATGACCTTGCTGATGGCCGGCTTCTGCTCGTCGGGAATCTTCCCCATGTTGGGGATCTGCACGAAGTTGAAGTACCACAGCAGCCCGATCCACATGACGCCGCTGAGCACGTGCAGCCAGCGGAAGAAGAAGGCGCCGAATGCGTAGCCATCGTAGCCTTGAACGCTGTAATAGATTAGGAACAGAACGATCGCGAAGACGAAGCCTGCTATTACCGTGTTTCTGAGTGAGGTGAGTATCCCAGCCATTTACACTCTCCTATGTTATCGCCCACCGCGTACTCTTTGATGACGCAGGGATGATTTTCTTTTTTCTTGCTGCGGCGGTGAATCTCGCAAATAGAATGGTTGGAGTCGCCTTGGTTAAGTCTAGGGTTTACTTCATGACTTGCCAAGAGGGCGCCCGAACGGCTTCGGCCCGATCAACTTCGGAACTCAAAGGCCCTCCGCGATGAAAGGACTCTCCGTCTGCGGCGCCCTTGTGGAGCGCCACGACCGCGACCGCTATCTCACCAGCCTCTTCGCGCCGGAGGCTGAGCGCGAGCAGCTCTTCGCCCTCTATGCTTTCAATCACGAAGTGGCGAAGACGGCGGAGGTGGTGAGTGAGCCGATGCTGGGGCAGATCCGCCTGCAGTGGTGGCGTGAAAGCCTGGAAGGCGTCTTTTCAGGGCGCCCGCGCCAGCACGAGGTGGTGGCGCCGCTGGCCCGCTGCATCGGGGCCAAGGGCCTGCGGCGCGACCTGCTGGAGCAGGTGATAGACGCCCGCGAGTTCGACCTGGAAGCGGAACCGCCGGCCGACCTGGAGGCCCTGCGCGCCTATGTCGAGGGCACCTCGACGGCGCTGCTGCGCCTGGCCCTGCAGGTCCTGGAGGCGGAGGACGCGGCCAGCCGTGAAGCCGTCGAGCACCTGGGGCCCGCATGGGCCTATCTCGGGCTGTTGCGGGCGCTGCCGCTGCACGCCCGCCAGAAACGATCCTACCTGCCTGCGGACCTCTGCGCCGATGCCGGGGTCGACCTGCAGGAGGTCTTCGAACTACGTGCCTCGCCGGCCTTGCGGCGGGTTACCGCGGTCCTGCAGGACGCCGCCGCGCAGCACCTGAAGGCGGCGCGCCGCCGCGCGCGCGAGGTGCCGCGCCGGGCCCTGCCGGCGCTGTTGCTGGCGCGCCTGGGCGATCTCTACCTGAAGCGCCTGCGCAAGGCCGGAGGTGATCCTTTCGCCGCCGCCGTGCAGGCCCCGGCGCCGGGCCGCGTCTGGCGCCTGGCCTGGGGCAACTGGCGCGGCCGGTTTTAGCCGAGAGGCCGTCTTCTATTGGTTGCCGCCATCGCCTGCCGGACTGGCGGCGGGCGCCATCCCCGATGCCTTTTCCAGCTGCGCCGGACAGCCGTCCTGGACCTTCCGCCACATCGGGTTGTTCTGGTGCATGCCGCAACTTGCGACGAAGGCCTTTCCGTTGACCCGGAGGCAGGCAAGCTCGCCGAGCTCGATCCGGGTGCCGCGGTTCGTGCAGTAGCTTTCCGGATAGCTGAATCCCTCCTTGGCCACCGGCGGCTCGAAGGCGAGGGGGCGGCCGGCATCCGTGACGAGCGCGGTGCCGAAAAGCAGGCCCGCACAGACGATATAACTCGTGGTCGAGGACGACATATCCTTGCTCCCAGGTTGCTCTGTTGAAAATGGCTCTCAGCCGGCGCGTCTGCCGTGAAATGACCGAAACGCCGGGCCTGTGCTATCTTCGCCAATGACGCGACAGGGTTCGTCTAGCCACCGTGGAGTTTCGGTGGAGTTTGAAGCGTCAATGCCCGGAATGGCTTGAAGACAGGCGGAGTCCGTGACTTGCAAGCTTGCGAACTGAAGCTCGATATCGAGGATCAGAGGCTCTGGAGCGGCGATCAGCCCGTCGCGTTGGGCAACAAGGCCTTTCAGCTGCTGCAACTCTTCGTCGAGAACCCCGGCCGCCTGCTGACCAAGGATCACATTCTCGAAACCCTGTGGGGCGAGGTCTATGTGTCCGAGGGACTGATCAAGGAATATGTCCACGATCTGCGGCTTGCCCTTGGCGACGATCCCAAGGCGCCCCGCTTCATAGAAACCGTACGCGGGCGCGGCTACCGCTTTCTCGGCGGCATCACCCCGGTGGGCAAAGCGGGGGACGCGGAGGCGCAGGGCCACCCGGAGAAACCCTCCATCGCGGTTTTGCCTTTCACGAACATCTCCGGGGACCCGGCGGAGGAGTACTTCGCGGACGGCCTCAGCGAGGAGATCATTACGGCCCTGTCCTTCGTTCCCTGGCTTTTCGTCATCGCCCGCAACTCCTCCTTCATCTACAAGGGAAAGTCGATCGACGTCCGCCTGGTCGGCCGCGACCTCGGTGTCGCCTATGTCCTGGAGGGCAGCGTCCGGCGCGCCGGCAACCGCCTGCGCGTGAACGGACAGCTTGTGGAGACGGAGAACGCCAGCCACATCTGGGCCGGACGCTTTCAGGCCGACCTCGAGGACGTCTTCGACCTCCAGGACCAGATCACCGAAGGCGTGGTCAGCGCGATCGGCCCGGAGATCCAGCTCGCCGAGATCGGGCGCGCCACCCGCAAGCCCCCGAGCAGCCTGACGGCTTACGATATCTATCTGAGAGCGCGCGCCGCCTTGAACGGCCTGCAGATCGACGCCGCGATCGAACTGCTGGACGAAGCCATCGCCAACGCTCCCGACTACGCGAAAGCAAAGGCGGTCAGGGCTTGGTGCACGACCCTCATCGGCTGGCAGTTCGTGGCGCCCTCCCAGGCGCAGCGCGAACTGTCGCTGCGCCTGGCGGAGGAGGCGCTCGCAAGCCCCCAGGCAGACGCCGAGGTCAGAGCCTACGCCGGCTACACGATCGGCTTCATGAGCGATCAGAAAGACCGCGCGATCGCGCTGGTCGAGGAGGTGACGCGGCAGTGCCCGAGTTTCGCCTGGGCCTGGGCCAGCCTGGCGCTGCTGGAGTCCTATCACGGCGATGCCCGCAGAGCGATCGAGCTTGCCAAGACATCGCTGCGGCTCAATCCGAGCGACCCTCAGAGCTTCCGCTGCGAGATGGCCATTTCCAAGGCCTATCTCATCCTGAACTGCTTCGAGGACAGCTTGAAGTACGCCGGCCAGGGGCTGCAGAAGAGCCCGCGGAACACCTTTTTTCAGATGTGCAGGATGACCGCCCTGGTGCGCCTGGGGAGAACCGGCGAGGCCCGCGCCGTCGCGGAAAGCTTCAAGGCGCAGAACCCCGATTTCAGAATATCGAAATGGCGCGACCTGACCGGCAACTGGGCGGCCTGGACCGACATGTCGCCGGTTCTTGAGGACGCCCTGAAGAGCGTCGGCATCCCCGCCTGAAGCCTACTCCGCTGCCGCCGCGCTCTCGCTGCGCCAGGCGTCGAGGTCGGCCAGGGCGCGGGCCGAATAGGCCGGCTTGCGGTCCTTCTTCTTCACCTTGCGCTTGCCCTCGGGCGGGGTCAGCGGCGGGAAGAGTCCGAAGTTCACGTTCATGGGCTGGAAAGTGTCGGCCGCGGCGCCGCCGGTGATGTGCGCCAGCAGGGCGCCGTGCGCCGTGGTCGGCGGCGGCGGGGCGAAGGGCCGGCCGAGGCGCTCGGCCGCGGCGAAGCGGCCGGCGAGCAGGCCGATGGCGGCGGACTCGACATAGCCCTCGACCCCGGTGATCTGCCCGGCGAAGCGCAGGCGCGGCTGGGCCTTGAGGCGCAGCTGGCCGTCCAGCAGTTCCGGCGACTTCAGGAAGGTGTTGCGGTGCAGGCCGCCCAGGCGCGCGAACTCGGCCTCTTCCAGGCCGGGGATCATGCGGAAGATGCGCACCTGCTCGCCGTACTTCAGCTTGGTCTGGAAACCGACGATATTGTAGAGCGTGCCCAGCGCGTTGTCCTGGCGCAGCTGCACCACGGCATAGGGCCGCGCGTCGCTGTGGGGGTCGTGCAGGCCGACCGGCTTCATCGGCCCGTAGCGCAGGGTCTCCGGCCCGCGCTCGGCCATGACCTCGATGGGCAGACAGCCCTCGAAGTAGGGCGTCGACTTTTCCCAGTCCTTGAATTCGGTCTTCTCGCCGTCCAGCAGGGCCTGGATGAAGGCCTCGTACTGCGCCTGGGTCAGCGGGCAGTTCACGTAGTCGGCGGTGCCGCCACCCGGGCCCGGCTTATCGTAGCGCGACTGGAACCAGGCCTTGGAGAAGTCGATGGACTCCTTGTAGACGATGGGCGCGATGGCGTCGAAGAAGGCTAGGTAGTCGGTGCCGCTGAGCTTGCCGATGGCTTCGCCCAGGGCCGGCGAGGTGAGGGGGCCGGTGGCGACGATGACCGAGTCCCAGTCCTCGGGCGGCAGGCCGTCAACCTCGCCGCGTTCGATGGTGACCAGCGGGTCGGCTTCCAGCGCCGCGGTGACACGGTCGGAGAAGGCCACCCGGTCGACCGCCAGGGCGCCGCCGGCGGGCAGCTTGGTGGCGTCGCCGGAGGTCATGATCAGGGAGCCGAGGCGGCGCATTTCCTCGTGCAGCAGGCCGACGGCATTGTTCTCGGCGTCGTCGCTGCGGAAGGAGTTGGAGCAGACCAGCTCCGCCAGTCCCTCGGTCTGGTGGGCGTCGGTCTTGCGCTCAGGGCGCATCTCGTGCAGCACCACGGGCAGGCCGGCGCGGGTGATCTGCCAGGCGGCCTCGCTGCCGGCCAGGCCGCCGCCGATGACGTGGATGGGCTTCATGTTGCTGTCGGTCATGGGCGGACCATAGCGCCGCCGGGCCGCCGCTGAAAGTCCCTGCGTCGCGGACCGCTAGGGCTTCAGTCCTGGCAGGGCAGGCCGCTGGTGTCTTCCAGGGTGAAGACCTCCTGGGGCTCGGCGATCCCCTTCAGCTTGTGGACCCCCAGGCTGCGGCTCTGGCCGGTCCAGTGCTCGGCATAGGCGGCCGAGTAAACCAGCGGCACGGCAAGGTCCTGGTTCAGGGCCTCAATGCGGCTGACCAGGTTCACCGCCGGGCCGATCACCGTGAAGTCCAGGCGGTCGGCGGCGCCGATGTTGCCGTACATGACGTCGCCGACGTGCAGCGCAATGCCGCAGCGGAACTCCGCCTTGCCGGCCGCGCGGCGTTCCTCGCGCAGGCGTTCGGCGTTCTTCAGAGCGGCCTGGGCGGCGACCATGGAGGCCATGCAGGCGCGGCAGGGATCGCCGGCGTGTTTCTCCTCGATCGGGAAGATCGCCAGGATGGCGTCGCCGATGAACTTCAGGATTTCACCGCCGTTGGCCTCGATGGCTTCGGCCATGGCCTCGAAGTATTCGTCCAGCAGGACGATGACCTCCTCCATCGGCAGGGTCTCGGACAGGCCGGTGAAGTCGCGCAGGTCGGAGGTCCAGAGCACGGCGTTGATGCGCTCCACATCGCCGCGCTTGATGGTGCCGGCCAGGACGCGCTGGCCGCTGCGTTGGCCGACGTAGGTCTCCATGAGCGTCTTGCTGGTACGATAGGCGTTGCGCAGTTCCAGCAGTGTCCCGAAGACGGGCATGGCCGCCTCCACCGTGGCGATATCCAGGCCACTGAAGCCCTCGGGGTGCTTGGTCGCCAGGGTCAGGGAGTTGGTTCGCCCGGTACTGAAGGGAAGGGGCCGGGCGGTGTAGTCGCTGTAGCCCTGGGCCTTCAGATCCCGGGTGATGGGAAAATCGGCGGGACAGTCGGGGTGGCCGAGCCGCCGGCGCACCACCGGACCCCCTTCGAAGATCAGCCTTATCGGGCTGTCGAGGAAGTAGTCCGTCACCTCGATGCCGTGGGCGCGCGGAATCTCCATGGCGCCGCCGGCTTCCCCTTCCCACAGCACGGTGCGGGCGCGCAGCTGCGGGTGGAGCTGGGGTAGGTGCAGGGTCGAGCGGTCGACCGGAATGCCAACGGCGTTCAACTGCCGCAGGAAGCCGTCGAACAGCAGGGTGATCGGGGTCTGCTTGAGGCGCACGGACAGCAGCCAGTCGATCACCGGCTGGGCCTGCTCGCGGCCCTGGAGGCAGAGCTGGGGCGTCAGGACCGTGTCATCGGTCGGGCCGGGACTCGTCGTGAGAGGCGCGCTCATCCAGTAAATCTGCGGCTCCTGGGCAGGCTATGCAAGAGACGCAATCCCCCCTTACCACCGCAGGTCTTGCAATTGCTGCGACGCAGTATAAGTAAACTACCCAGTTTCCTGCCGACGCCGGGGGCGTCTGAGTGAGAGGCAGTGGTATGCAAATGATCGTGAAAGCCGAGAGCCCGCGCGCGCCGCGGGCCATCCCCAGTGTTTTTGGGGGAATTCTGGGCGTGGCTCTCCTGGGGCTGACGGCGGCCTGCGGGGAGCAGGGCAGCGGTGCCGCCGCCCAGCAGGCCGCGCCGCCGCCGCCCAAAGTCACCGTGGCCAAGCCGGTGGTCCGCGACATCGTCGAGGACGACGAGTTCGTCGGCCGTTTCGAGGCCCTGGACGAGGTCGACCTGCGCGCCCGGGTGGGTGGCTACCTGGAGAAGGTGCACTTCACCGACGGCGCCATCGTCGCCAAGGGCGACCTGCTGTTCACCATCGACCAGCGCCCCTACAAGGCCGCCGTGGGCGAGGCCGAGGCGAACCTGAAGATCGCCCGCTCCCAGGTCGAATACACCAAGAAGCAGTTGGAGCGCGCCCGCGAGCTTTCCACGCGCGGCAACATCTCGGTCAGCGCCCTCGATGAGCGCCAGCAGGAATACGTCGCCGCCCTGGCCCAGGTGCAAGGCGCCAAGGCGGCGCTGGACAGCGCCAAGCTGGACCTGGAATACACCGAGATCCGCGCGCCCATTGCAGGGCGTATCGACCGCAACCTGATCTCGGTGGGCAACCTGGTGGTGCCGGACGACACGACGCTGACCACCATCGTGGCCATCGACCCCATCAACTTCTACTTCGACATCGACGAGCGCTCCTTCCTCGCCTATGCCCGCGACGCCAGGGCGCGCGGCGTGGCGCTGCAGGAAGGCGCGGGCGCGCTGCCGGTGAAGGTAAGGCTTTCCGACGCGCGCGACGGCACCTTCGAAGGCACCCTGGATTTCGCCGAGAACAAGGTCGACCAGGACACCGGCACCATGCGGGTGCGCGCCGTCTTCGACAATCCGGCGCTGGTGCTGCAGCCTGGCCTCTTCGGCATCATCAACATTCCGGGCTCGCTGCCCTACCGCGGCGTCATGGTGCCCGACAGCGCCATCACCGCCGACCAGGACAAGCGCCTGGTCTATGTGGTGGACGAGGCCGGCAAGGTGTCGCGGCAGGAGATTCGCCCCGGGCCGCGCCTGCACGGCTACCGCGTCGTGCGCGAGGGCCTGACCGGCGAGGAGACCATCGTCGTCGAGGGCCTCATGCGGGTGCGCCCGGGCGCCACCGTCACGCCCGAGTTCAAGGAACTGCCGCAGGTCGCCGCGGTCAAGTAGGGAGGCGGCCATGCGCTTCGCCCATTTCTTCGTCGACAGGCCGATCTTCGCGACGGTGCTGTCCCTGGTGCTGGTGATCGTCGGCCTGATCGCCTACGGCCAGCTGCCGGTCGCCCAGTACCCGGAGATCGCGCCGCCCAGTATCGTGGTGCGCGCCAGCTATCCCGGCGCCGACGCCAAGACGGTGGCCGAGACCGTCGCGACGCCCCTGGAGCAGGAGATCAACGGCGTCGAGGACATGCTCTACATGTCCTCCTATTCCACCGCCGACGGCGCCATGGCGCTGACCATCACCTTCAAGCTGGGCACCGACCTGGACCAGGCCCAGGTGCTGGTTCAGAACCGGGTCGCCATCGCCGAGCCGCGCCTGCCCGAAGAGGTGCGCCGCCTGGGCGTCACCACCACCAAGTCGTCGCCCGACCTGATGATGGTGGTGCATATGCTCTCGCCGGACGAGAGCTACGACCAGCTCTATGTCTCCAACTACGCGCGCTCTCGGGTGCGCGACCTGCTGCTGCGCATCGACGGCGTCGGCAACCTGATCCTTTTCGGCGAGCGCGAGTTCGCCCTGCGCGTCTGGCTCGATCCCGAAAAGCTCTCGGCCTACGCGCTGACCGCCGCCGACGTGGTTGACGCCCTGCGCGAGCAGAACGTGCAGGTCTCCGGCGGTTCCATCGGGGCGCCGCCCAATCCGGGACAGAACGCCTTCCAGTACGTGGTGACCACGCAGGGCCGGCTGGAGGACCCACGGGAGTTCCGCTCGGTCATCGTGAAGTCCGGCGACGACGGCCGCCTGATCCGCCTGCAGGACGTGGCGCGTGTCGAGCTGGGTGCGCGCGAGTACATCACCAACAGCTACCTCAACGGCAAACCCGCCGTGGCGCTGGCCATCTTCCAGCGCCCGGGCACCAACGCCCTGGAGACGGCCGAGGCCGTGAAGGCGACCATGGAGCGGGTGAAACAGGACTTCCCGCCGGGCATCGACTACACCATCGTCTACAACCCGACGGAGTTCATCGCCGAGTCCATCGACGCAGTCTACGAGACGCTCTTCGAGGCGGTGATCCTGGTCGTTCTGGTGGTGCTGATCTTCCTGCAGTCCTGGCGCACGGCCATCGTGCCCATCGTGGCCATTCCGGTCTCCCTGATCGGCACCTTCGCGGTGATGCAGGCCTTCGGCTTTTCCATCAACATGCTGACCCTCTTCGGCATGGTGCTGGCCATCGGCATCGTGGTCGACGACGCCATCGTCGTGGTCGAGAACGTGGAGCGCAACATGCGCTTGGGGCTCGGCCCGCGCGAGGCGGCGCACCGCACCATGGATGAGGTCGGCTCGGCCGTCATCGCCATCTCGTTGGTGCTGGTGGCGGTCTTCGTGCCGGTCGCCTTCATCCCCGGTATCACAGGCCAGTTCTACCTGCAGTTCGCGCTCACCATCGCGGTGACGACCATCATCTCGGCGGTCAACTCCCTGACGCTCTCCCCGGCGCTGGCGGCGATCCTCTTCAAGCCGCATGGCGGCAAGCCTTCGCGCTTTCCCCTGGCGGTCGTCGGCCGTGTTTTCTCCGAGGGCTTCAACAAGGGCTTCGACAAGCTGAGCGAGCTCTATGGCCGGGTGGTGCAGTTCCTGGTCGGCCGCCGCAGCGTTCTGGCCGCCATGCTGCTGATCTTTGCCGGACTGCTGAGCGCCACGGTCTACATGCTGCAGACTACCCCGCGGGGCTTCATCCCGACCCTGGACCAGGGTTACGCCATCGTGGTGATCCAGCTGCCCGAGGGCGCCTCGCTGGCGCGCACCGACAAGGTGGTGCAGGAAGCCTCCCAGATCATCCAGGACACCCCCGGGGTGCGCAACGCGGTGGCCTTCGCCGGCTTCTCCGGCGCCACCTTCACCAATGCCACCAACGCGGGCGTGGTCTTCGCCGGCTTCGAGCCCTTCGAGGAGCGTCTCGCCCAGGGCCAGGCGGCGGGTGCCATCATCGGCCAGCTCTACGGGCGCCTGCAGTCGATCCGCGAGGCCTTCGTCATCGCCGTGCCGCCGCCTCCGGTACGCGGCGTGGGCAGCTCCGGCGGTTTCAAGCTGCAGCTGCGCGAGCTGAACAGTGCCGACATGGACCGGGTGCTGGGCGCGGCCTATGCCATCATGGGCCAGGCGGCCCAAACCCCCGGGGTGACCGGCGTCTACACCACCTTCAGCGCCTCCTCGCCGCAGTTCTACCTGGACATCGACCGGCGCAAGGCGCGCATGCTGGACGTGCCCATCGAGAACATCTTCGACACCCTGTCGATCAACCTGGGCAGCTCCTACGTGAACGACTTCAACGCCTTCGGGCGCATCTACCAGGTGCGCGCCCAGGCCGACCAGCAGTTCCGCATGGAGAAGGAGGACATCCTGCGCCTGAAGGTGCGCTCGGCCCGCGGCGCGCTGGTGCCGCTCGGCACCCTGGTGGAGATCCGCGAGGTCTCCGGCCCCAACCTGGTGCAGCGCTACAACATGTTCGTCTCGGTGCCGGTGCAGGGCAACGCGGCGCCCGGAGTCTCCTCGGGCGAGGCCCTGGAGATCATGGAGGGCATGGCCAGGCAGGTGCTGCCGCCGGGCACCGACTTCGAGTGGACCGAACTGGCCTATCAGGAGCGCAATACCGGCAACACCGCCGTCTTCATCTTCGCGCTCTCGGTGCTCTTCGTCTTCCTGGCCCTGGCGGCCCAGTACGAGAGCTGGAGCCTGCCGCTGGCGATCATCCTCATCGTGCCGATGAGCGTGCTCTCGGCCCTGCTCGGCATCACCCTGCGCGGCTTCGACAACAACATCCTGACCCAGGTCGGCCTCATCGTGCTGGTGGGCCTGGCGGCCAAAAACGCCATCCTCATCGTCGAGTTCGCCAAGCAGGCCGAGGACAACGGAGACAGCGCGGTCGAGGCCGTGGTGAAAGCCTGCCGCCTGCGCCTGCGTCCCATCCTGATGACCGCCTTCGCCTTTATCCTGGGCGTGCTGCCCATGGCCATCGCCACCGGCCCGGGCGCGGAAATGCGCCAGGCGCTGGGCGTGACCGTGTTCTCCGGGATGCTGGGGGTGACCTTCTTCGGGCTCTTCCTGACGCCGGTCTTCTACGTGACCATCCGCGGCGTCACCCGGCGCCTCAGGGCCGCGCGGGCCGTCCAGCCGGAGCCGGCGGAGTAGGGCCTATTCTTTCCTGGCGGCGAACTCCTTCAAGGCCGCGCCGTCGAAGCGGAAGTAGATCTTCTCCGTCAGCCGGCGGGCGCCGAGGCGGTCGTAGAAGTCGAGGGCGCGGGAATTGTAGTCCTCCGCGGTCCAGTCCAGGCGCACGCAGCCGCGCTCGACGGCGATCTTCGCCAGGGCGCGCAGCAGGATCTCGCCGACGCCCTGGCTGCGCGCGGCTTCCGTCACGAAGAGGTCCTTCATGAACAGCTGCCCGCCCAGGTCCGGTGCCGGGTGGACGACCGCGAAGCTGGCGAAGCCGACAGCTTTGTCCCGGGCCTCGGCCAGCAGGATCTCGACGTTGGCGTGCCCGGCCAGAACCTGCTCGCGCACATAGGCGCCCATGGATTCACGGTCCGGGGTCGCGTCGCCCCAGTAGTGCCGTCCGTCCTCGTGGAACAGGCCGGCGACGGCTTCGTGGTCGCAGGCCGACGCCAGGCGGCAGCTCACCCCTGCCTCGGTCATGCCCGCTTTTTCTTCGGCTTGGCCGTGCGCAGGTAGGGGGCCAGGTAGTGGCCGGTGTGGCTTTCGGCCACCTGGGCGACTTCCTCGGGCGTGCCGGCGGCGACGACGCGCCCGCCGCGGTCGCCGCCGTCGGGCCCCAGGTCCAGGATCCAGTCGGCGGTCTTGATGACCTCCAGGTTATGCTCGATCACCACCACGGTGTTGCCCTGGTCGACCAGGGCCTGCAGCACCTCCAGCAGCTTCTTCACGTCCTCGAAGTGCAGGCCGGTGGTCGGCTCGTCGAGGATGTAGAGGGTGCGCCCCGTGGCGCGCCGCGAGAGCTCCTTGGAGAGCTTCACGCGCTGCGCCTCGCCGCCGGAGAGAGTGGTGGCCGGCTGGCCGATGTGGATGTAGCCCAGGCCGACCTTCTGCAGGGTCTCCAGCTTCACGCGGATCGAGGGCACGGCCTTGAAGAACTCCACGCCCTCGTCGACGGTCAAGTCCAGGATCTGGGCGATGGACTTGTCCTTGAAGGTGATCTCCAGGGTCTCGCGGTTGTAGCGCTGGCCCTTGCAGACGTCGCATTGCACGTAGACGTCGGGCAGGAAGTGCATCTCGATCTTGATGACGCCGTCGCCCTGGCAGGCCTCGCAGCGTCCGCCCTTCACGTTGAAGGAGAAGCGGCCCGGTTTGTAACCCCGGGCGTTGGACTCCGGCAGGCCGGCGAACCACTCGCGGATCGGCGTGAAGGCGCCGATGTAGGTAGCGGGGTTGGAGCGCGGCGTGCGGCCGATCGGCGACTGGTCGATGTCGATGATCTTGTCCAGGTATTCCAGGCCCTCGATGCCCTCGTGCTTGCCGGGATTGGCGCGCGCCTTGTGCAGGCGCCGGGCCAGGGCCTTGTAAAGTGTTTCGATGATCAGGGTCGACTTGCCACTGCCCGAGACCCCGGTGACGCAGGTGAAGGTCCCCATGGGGATCGCCGCCTCGACGTTCTGCAGGTTGTTCTCCGTGGCGCCCAGGATCTTGATCTCCTGACCCGGATGGCCCTCGCGGCGCTGGCGCGGCACCTCGATCTGGCGCAGGCCGGTCAGGTACTGGCCGGTCAGGCTTTCGGGGTGGTGCATGACCTCCTCGGGCTTGCCGATGGCGACCACCTGGCCGCCGTTGACGCCGGCGCGCGGGCCCATGTCGATCAGGTAGTCGGCGGTGCGGATGGCGTCCTCGTCGTGCTCCACCACGATGACGCTGTTGCCCAGGTCGCGCAGGCGCTTCAGCGTTTCCAGCAAGCGCGCGTTGTCGCGCTGGTGCAGGCCGATGGAGGGTTCGTCCAGCACGTAGAGCACGCCGGTCAGGCCCGAGCCGATCTGCGATGCGAGACGGATGCGCTGGCTCTCGCCGCCGGAGAGGCTGGCCGAGCCGCGGCTGAGGGTCAGGTAATCCAACCCGACGTCGACCAGGAAGGTCAGGCGCTCGTTGATCTCCTTCAGGATACGCGCGGCGATCTCCTGGTCCTTTTTGCCCAACTTGGCGTTCAGGGCGCCGAACCAGGCGGCCGCCTTGGCGACGGAGAACTCGGCCACTTCGCTGATGTGCAGCTTGTCCAGCTTCACCGCCAGGGCCTCCGGCTTCAGGCGGTGGCCGCCGCAGGCCTCGCAGGCCTTGTTGCTCTGGTATTTGCCCAGGTCGTCGCGTACCCAGTCGCTGTCGGTCTCGCGCCAGCGCCGCTCCATGTTGGGGATCACACCCTCGAAGGACTTGGTGGTTTTATAACTGCGCAGACCGTCCTCGTACTTCATCGTGATGGCGGTCTTGCCGGAGCCGTAGAGGATCACGTCGCGCACCTTGGCGGGCAGCTCCTCCCAGGGCGTGCGGGTCGAGGTCTTGTAGTGGCGGGCGATACTGTCCAGGGTCTGCTGGTAGTAGGGCGAAGGCGTGGCCGAGCGCGACCAGGGCGCGATGGCGCCGCCGCTCAAGGGCGCCTTGGGGTCCGGCACCACCAGGTCGGGATCGAAGAACAGGGTGATGCCCAGGCCGTCGCAGGAAGGACAGGCGCCGAAGGGGTTGTTGAAGGAAAAGAGCCGCGGCTCGATCTCCTCGATGGTGAAGCCGGAGACCGGGCAGGCGAACTTGGCCGAGAAGGTGGTGATCTCGCCGCCCTTCTTTGCCTCCTCGGTGAAGGCCAGGCCGTCGGCCAGGTGGAGCGCCGTCTCGAAAGAGTCGGCCAGGCGCGTCTCGATGCCCTTGCGCACGATCAGGCGGTCGACCACCACCTCGATGTCGTGCTTGCGTTTCTTGTCCAGCGCCGGGGCGTCCTCGATCTCGTACAACTCGCCGTCGATCTTCACACGCTGGAAGCCGCGCTTCTGCAGCTCGGCCAGCTCTTTTTTGTACTCGCCCTTGCGCCCGCGCACGATGGGAGCCAGCAGGTAGAGGCGGGTGCCTTCGTCCATCTCCATCACCCGGTCGACCATCTGGCTGACCGTCTGGCTCTCGATGGGCAGGCCGGTGGCCGGCGAATAGGGCACGCCGACCCGAGCGAAGAGCAGGCGCATATAGTCGTAGATCTCGGTCACCGTGCCGACGGTGGAGCGCGGGTTCTTGGACGTCGTTTTCTGCTCGATGGAGATCGCCGGGGAGAGGCCCTCGATGGAATCCACGTCCGGCTTCTGCATCAGCTCCAGGAACTGGCGGGCGTAGGCCGAGAGGGATTCGACATAGCGGCGCTGGCCCTCGGCGTAGATGGTGTCGAAGGCCAGCGACGACTTGCCGGAGCCTGAAAGCCCGGTAATCACCACCAGTTCGTTGCGGGGCAGGGTGACGTCGATGTTTTTCAGATTGTGCTCGCGCGCGCCGCGGATCGCGATCACAGGACCTTCCAGGCCTTTTGGCATGACTTCGGCACAGCCTCTCGGTGGGCTCTTAAGGGGGCTCGGGTTCGTCGGATGACCGGTGCTTCGGGATACCGGTGGCGGCGGGCCGCCGATAGGGTCAATATGGAGGATGGGAGGCGGAAAATCGAGCCCCGGATCGCGCTGCGGTCCTTGTGGATAAGGGATTGCTGACAGGGCCCTGCCAGGACGCTAGAGTCCGCCGCCACTTGAGGTCGAAAATCGCAGAAACTGGAGAGAATCGGTATGGCGGGCAGCGTGAATAAAGTCATTTTGGTGGGGAACCTGGGGCGCGATCCGGAGATCCGCAGCACCCAGGACGGCACCAAGGTCGCCAACCTGTCCCTCGCTACCTCGGAAACCTGGCGCGACCGCAACAGCGGCGAGCGGCGCGAGCGCACGGAATGGCACCGGGTCGTGATCTTCAACGACAAACTCTGCGAAGTAGCGGAGAAGTATCTGCGCAAGGGCTCCAAGATCTACATCGAGGGCCAGCTCCAGACCCGCAAGTGGACCGACAAGGACGGCCAGGACCGCTATACCACCGAGGTGGTCCTGCAGCGCTTCCGTGGTGAACTGACCATGCTGGACGGCCGCCAGGACGGCGGCGGAGCCGACTACAGCGACGACGGTGGTCCTGGGGCCGGCGGCGGCTTCGGCGGCGGCGGCTCCGGCGGGGGCGGCTTCGGCGGTGGCTCCGGCGGCGGTGGCGGCGGCAGCGACCTGGACGATGAAATCCCCTTCTAGGGGCGGCTGCAGGCCCGCCGGCGGCGGGTAGAAGCGGCAGCCGTCGCAATCAACTGAATATGCGTTGAAACCGGTCTGCCGGACGGCCCGATCGCAGCCTTCCGGCGGTGACTTCGCGCCTGCGCCGTGGCGTTTCCATTGAGCGCCGGAGCGGCTTTTGTAAGTCATTGAAAAAGCTAATAGATTTACGCTATCTCCGGCGCCGAGAATGTTGTCGCGGCGGGGCGGGATTGCTATAGTCGAACCTACGATTCGCGGGGGATTCCCGCGGGTTATCCGAGGCCTCTTGCCTTCGGAATGCCCGCAGGTTGGGGACCAGGGAAAACCCGGCTGATCCAACCGTTTTCTGAGGTGTTTTTCGGCCCCCACCTGACCAGGCCAAGGGGGCCAGGCAATCCGTTGTCCGGGCGTGGTGCCCGGGCGTCTTCTCAAGGCAGTTCTCTTGTCTGATCCGTCACAGCCGACTTCCGATTTCGACATAACGCCGGTCACCATCGAGGAGGAGATGAAGCGCTCCTACCTCGATTACGCCATGAGCGTGATCGTGGCCCGGGCGCTGCCCGACGTGCGCGACGGCCTGAAGCCCGTGCACCGGCGCATCCTCTACGCCATGAAGGAGGCCGGCTACGACTGGAACCGGCCCTACCGCAAATCGGCCCGCGTGGTCGGTGACGTCATGGGTCAGTACCACCCGCACGGCGACAGCGCCATTTACGACACCATGGTCCGCCTGGCGCAGGATTTCTCCATGCGCCTGCCGCTGATCGACGGCCAGGGCAACTTCGGTTCCATGGACGGCGACCCGGCGGCGGCCATGCGCTACACCGAAGCGCGCCTGACCCGCTCGGCCAGTGATGCGCTGCTGCAGGACATCGACGAGGACACCGTCGATTTCCAGGACAACTACGACGAAACCACCCAGGAACCGATCGTCCTGCCGGCGCGGTTCCCGAACCTGCTGGTCAACGGCGCCGGCGGCATCGCCGTCGGCATGGCGACCAACATCCCGCCCCATAATCTGGGCGAGGTGATCGACGCCTGCTGCGCCTACATCGACGATCCGGAGATTTCCATCGACCGGCTGATGGAGCTGGTGCCGGGCCCGGACTTCCCGACCGGCGGCATCATCCTGGGGCGCGCCGGCATCCGCGACGCCTACCACACGGGCCGCGGGTCGCTGCGCGTGCGCGCGGCGACCTCCATCGAGGAGGTCCGCAAGGACCGGAATGCCATCGTGGTCAGCGAAGTGCCCTACCAGGTCAACAAGGCGCGCATGCTGGAGCGCATCGCCGAGCTGGTGCGCGCCAAGACCATCGAGGGCATCGCCGACCTGCGCGACGAAAGCGACCGCCAGGGCCTGCGCGTGGTCATCGAACTGCGCCGCGAGGCCGAGCCCGAGGTGGTGCTGAACCAGCTGTTCCGCTACTCGCCGCTGCAGGGTTCCTTCGGCTGCAACATGCTGGCCCTCAACGGCGGCCGCCCGGAGCTTTTGGACCTGAAGGCGATCATCGCCGCCTTCATGGACTTCCGCGAGGAGGTCGTCACCCGGCGCACCGCTTTCCGCCTGGGCAAGGCCCGCGACCGCGCCCACCTGTTGGTCGGCCTGGCCATCGCCGTGGCAAACATCGACCCGATCATCGAACTGATCCGCGCCGCGCCCGATCCGGTGGCCGCCCGCGAGGGCCTGATGGGCCGGCGCTGGCCGGCAGAAACCGTGGCGCCGCTCATCGAGCTGATCGACGAGCCGGGCCGCGAGGTGGCGGCCGACGGCACCTACCAGCTTTCCGAGCTGCAGGCCCGGGCCATCCTGGAATTGCGCCTGCAGCGCCTGACCGGCCTGGAGCGCGAGAAGATCGCCCAGGAGCTGGAAGAGATCGCCGCCGAGATCAAGGGCTTCCTGGAGATCCTGGGATCGCGGGCGCGCCTGCTGGAGGTGCTGCGCGGCGAGCTCATCGACATGAAGGAGCGCTTTGCGACGCCGCGGCGCACCCAGATCGTCGAGGCCGGCTTCGAGCAGGAAGACGAGGACCTTATCCAGCGTGAGGACATGGTGGTCACCGTCACCCACGGCGGCTACATCAAGCGCGTGCCGCTGTCGACCTACCGCGCCCAGCGCCGCGGCGGCAAGGGGCGCGCCGGCATGGCGACGCGCGACGAGGATTTTGTCAGCAAGGTCTTCGTCTGCAACACCCATACGCCGGTGCTGTTCTTCTCCTCGCGCGGCATGGTCTACAAGCTGAAGGTCTACCGCCTGCCCATCGGCACGCCCCAGGCCCGCGGCAAGGCCCTGATCAACCTGCTGCCGCTGCAGGAGGGCGAGTGGATCACGACCTTCATGCCCATGCCCGAGGACGAGACCACCTGGGACCAGATGTTCGTGGTCTTTGCCACCTCGGCCGGAGACGTAAGACGCAACAAGCTCTCCGACTTCGTGCGGGTCATGGCCAACGGCAAGATCGCCATGAAGCTGGAGGAGAGCGACGGCGAGCTGGTCTCCGTGCGTACCTGCACGGAGGACGACGACGTGCTTCTGGCCACCGCCGGCGGGCGCTGCATCCGCTTCGGCGTTGATGACGTGCGCGTCTTCGCCGGGCGCAACTCCACCGGCGTGCGCGGCATCAAGCTGGGCAAGGGTGACAAGGTCATCTCCATGTCGATCCTGCGCTCCGGCGAGACCGTCAGCACCGAGGAACGCGACGCCTACCTGCGCTACGCCAACGCCAAGCGGCGCGGCGAGAACGGCGGCTCGGAGAACGGCTCGACGGAGGCAGGCGCCGAGATCGAGCTCAGCCAGGAACGTCTCGCCGAGCTGGCCGAGGGCGAGCAGTTCGTGCTTTCCGTCGCCGCCGACGGCTACGGTAAGCGCACCTCGGCCTACGAGTACCGCGTCACCGGGCGTGGCGGCCGCGGCATCGGGAACCTGGACCTGGCGCGCGGCGGCGGCGTGGAGTCAAGCGTGGTGGCCGCTTTCCCGATAGAGGAGAGCGACCAGATCATGTTGGTGACCGACGGCGGCAAGCTGATCCGCAGCCCCGTCGAGGACATCCGTATCGCCGGGCGCACCACCCGTGGCGTGATGCTGTTCCGTATCGACAAGAGCGAGCGTATTGTATCGGTGGCGCATCTCTCCGAGGATGAGGACGAGGAGGGCGAGGACGAGGCCGGCGGCAGCGCGGGCGACGCCATGCCCCCTGCGGAAGAGACCTAGGCGCGAGACGACCGTCACGAGTTGAGGGCGATGAGAAGAGGGCCCGGAATATGAGCGCTCCCCTGGTCGGGGTCTATCCCGGCACCTTCGATCCGATCACCAACGGCCACCGCGACATTATCGGGCGCGCCTGCAAGGTGGCCGACCGTCTGGTCATCGCCGTGGCGCGCAATGCCGGCAAGGGGCCGCTGTTCTCCATCGACGAGCGGGTCGAGATGGTGCGCGACGAGATCGCCGCCATGGACACCCACGGCGCCGAGGTGCAGGTGCGTGCCTTCGACAACCTGCTGATCGATTTCTGCCACGAGGTCGGCGCCAGCCTGCTGATCCGCGGCCTGCGCGCCGTCTCGGACTTCGAGTACGAGTTCCAGATGGCGGCTATGAACGCGCGGCTGGACTCGCGGGTCGAGACGGTCTTCCTCATGGCCTCCGAACGCCAGCAGTTCATCTCCTCGCGCTTCGTCAAGGAGATCGGGCGCCTGGGCGGCGACATCAGCAGCTTCGTCAGCCTGCCGGTGGCCGAGCGCCTGCGCGACCGCTTCGACGTGGAGCAGCGCAGCGGCGGCGACGACCGCCGCCGCCAGACCTTCAAGGACGAGATTTAGAGGAGATTCCGTCTTTGGTGGACCGCCCCTCTTTGGTTGACCGGGCGGGAAGTGCCCACTAAGGTGCGCCCGCCGCGCCCGAACAAGGCGCCAACCCCTCCCTTGGGGGCCCGTAGCTCAGTTGGTAGAGCACCTGACTTTTAATCAGGGCGTCGCAGGTTCGATCCCTGCCGGGCTCACCACCCCCACCGGCCGCCCCGCCGGCCACAGCGACACCATATCCAGTGAATGCCGGTCTCCGCCGGTTCGTCCGTGCTTGGGCCTTAACTGCTCAGGCGTTCGTCGGTGGCGGCCACCGGCAGGTAGATCAGCCGGGTCTCTCCGGCTCTGCCGGGGAAGACTCCGCGAAAGACCTTGATGAAGCTGCGGTCCTCCTGCATCAGGGCCGAGGTGGAGAGAACCGGGTCGCCGGTGGCCAAGGCGGTTCGAAATTCTTCGGTGCGTGCTTGCTTCGACCCGGCGGTAATGCCGTCGCCGAACAGCTTGCCGGTATTGTCCCGGGCAAGCAGCGCGACGATGGCGGTTCCGACAACGCGGTGGCGAAAAACGTCCGGTTCGATCTCCTCCAGGATCTGCACCCAGGGCAGAAGCTTCAGATTGTCCGCGGGATCGAAGCTCGACCGATCCAGGTATCCGTCGGGGCCGCGCTTCGAGAGGAAATAGTCATAGAAGACGCGCACAGGATGCTGCGGCGGAAGCTCCCTTGCATCAATCAGACGATGCTGTTTCTCGAACAAGTTCGATTCGCCGCAAGGTGGCATCAGAAGCTTCCGAATATAAATACAATAGAGAAACGTCTAAAGCGCGCCCCCGTTGAGCATAAGCACTTCCGGAGCAGACTGGCAATGATGCCAGTTCAACGGCGTTGTATTGAGTACTGTTGCTCGATCAGCACTTGTACCTGCGCCACAGTGCGGGGGTTCTCGCGGGGTCGCAGGGCGTCTCAGGGCTTCAGCATCAGGATCCATTCGCTGCCGGGGCTGTCCCAGCCGTCCTTGACCATGTGCCGGCGGGCGGCCTCGCGGTAGCCGCAGCGCTCGTAGAGGGCCTTGGCGCCGGTGTTGTTGTCGGCGACGATCAGGCTCATGCCCCTGGGTCCGCGATAGCGCTCCGCAAAGCCGAGCAGCCGGGTGCCGATGCCGCGCCCGCGCATCTCTCGCAGTGTCGAGAGAACGTAGACGTAACCGGTTCCGGGCGCCTCATTCTCCAGTTCCTGCAGGGGCACGAAGAGCGGCGGGAGGTCGGGGTCAAGAGGGGGCGAAGGATCGGGCAGGGCGCGCGTGATGAGGCAGCCTGCGGGCCGACCCTCGGCTTCGGCGATCCAGCTGTGCCGATAGGAGATGCCGGAGTCTTCGCTCAGGATCCTGGCGCGCCCGACTTCCCAAGACGATTCCCCGGGCCCGGCCATCTGGGCCCAGATGCGCTCGGGAATGTCTTCGCCGGCGCGGTTGATCAAAGGCAACAGGAACTCGGCGTCTTCCGGCTTTCCCGGGCGAATGGTGAAGTCATCGAGCGGCATGGCGGCCTGAGCCCTCTGCGCGGTGCGCTATGAGAGGACATATGATACAGCCGCAGGGCTTCGGGTGGGAGGCTTCAGGCGTCGGCGCTGCGAGCGCGTCCTACTGCTCCGGCGTGTCGCGGTCCATGAGCATGAGGTTGGCGGCCAGGGACACGCCGCCGAAGGTGATGAAGAGGCCGAAGAACAGCAGGAAGACGACCAGCCAGGGCGCTTCGCTGTTGAAGGCCAGGCTGCGCAGCCCGGCCAGGTCGCTGGCCAGGATCGCCAGGCCGAAAAGGGCGCCGGCGCCCAGCCCCATGGTGAGGTGGCGCACCACGAAGCGCAGGGCGATCTTGTCGTTGGGGCTCAGCACGGCCGTCTATCCTCGGCGGATTGGGGCTCCTGCCTTCAAGAATTGGTGCGCTGCTCGGCCCCGGCAAGGGAAATGTTCCCGGGCAGATTGTCGCAGCTGCGGGCGGCCTGCAGGCGCTTTGTCAGCCACCGCAGCGCCTGAAGCGGCAGCGGCAGCGCGGACAGCGCCATGACGATCCACATGGGCCGGATCTGGTAGCTGAAGTCCAGGTTGGACAGCAACACCCGCTCGGCCGGCACGCCGCTTGCGGCCGCGTACCAGGCGAACTCGATTGTCGCCGCGCCCAGGCCCGCGAGCAGCGCCACGGCGAGGACACCGAGCGGCGTGGCGGGGACGGCGCGCAGCCGGTGCAACATCAGCGCGAAGAAGACTCCGCTGAGCAGGACCGCCTGGGAGACGTCGGTCTTGGATTGCATGAAGAAATGCAGCAGCCCGAGCGCGGTCAGCACATAGATGGCGCGGTGCAGCCGCTTCCAGTTCTTGCGCAGCCTGCGCATGGCCGCATCGAAAGAGGTTGCAGCCAGCACCGTCAGGCCGGTGAGGGCGACGAAGCCGATCAGCAGGTAGACGCGGCTGGCGATTTCGCTGGCGACCTTGGCCAGGTTGCCGTCCTGGTCCAGGATGTAGAGGGCGAAGTGGCCGGCGATGTAGCCGAAGGCGGTGACGCCGAGCAGGCGGCGGATGCTGATCAGCCGCGACCACGACAGCAGCGACTTCAGCGGCGTCACCGCGAGCGAGGCGAGCACGAAATAGAGCGTCCAGGTGCCGGTCAGAAGGGTTGCCGCCTTCAGGGGCTCGGCCCCCAGGGCGCCGGTCAGGAAAGCGTAGGCGATCCATAGAGCGGGCAGCACCGCCACGGTGAAGGCAAGCCCATGGAGCGGCGAGAAGCGGCCCGCGCGGTCGTTCCACGGTACGAAGTCAGCGAGTCGCATGGCTGTCCTCTTCGGTTCCTTGATCTCTCAGAGGGAACCTCACCTGGTGAATATCTCTTGCCGGCATTCTCCCCCGGGCAAGGATCATATGGCCCCATTCCTTAAATTCGGTAGCACTGCTCACGCAGTTGTGCAGCGATGTCATCGGCGCCGGGTCGTGCGACAGAATTCCCAGGAAAACCGGCTGAAGCGGCAGCCCCGGCAACGTGACAAAGCGCACAGACCGAGGGGGCGACGAGGCGCAGGATTCCCTCTGATTCCGGACGTATTCGGGGGAATTTTGGCAGGCAGTTTAGTAACCGAACGTTAAAGGAAGGGGTGCAGGCTATAGCCCGTGCGAGAGCATGAATGAGGTTGAGCGATGACCAGTCAAAATACCTTCGATGCGGCGCGTTGGATTCTCGATGCCTTTCAGGCGGGTATCTTCGCGCGGGTTAACGCGAACGGCGACCTGGCGCTGGATGTTGTCAACGCCTGCCCCAAGGCGACTGAAGAACTGCTGAGCCGCCTGAGCGGCAACTCCGAGGCGGTCATCCTGCAGATGCCCAAGCCCGACAGCGACGTCCTCTACCTGAACTAGGCTCGCGCCGCACCGGGCCGGCAGGCCGCTCCACTTCCGACAGAAAGGCCGGGGCCGCGACATTCCGGACGAGGGCGGGCCCAGGCCACCGCCCGGCCGAGGCGCTTCAGCTGACGCCGTTGATCTGGACGTCGTTGTCGAGGATCAGCTGGCGCAGCATCTCCAGGCCCTTTTCCAGCTCCTCATATTCCTGGCGCGCCAGGGCCAGTTCCTCCACCGCGGTCTTGCGGCTGCACTGGGTGCGCGGCATCTCCATCAGCGCGGCGAGGTAGCGGCCCTTGGCGTGCGCGGCGCGGCGCACCAGGGCGCGGATCTCGCTCTGCTTCAGCTGCACCAGCACGGACATGATCTCGCGCTTGGAGTGTTCCTGGATCGTGTCCTCGATCTGCTCGACGAAGGCGCCGGCGGACAACGGCTCGGGATCGGGCTCCGGCACCGCGAGGGCGTCCTCCAGCATGCGCAGCCGCTCCTTCGGCTTGCCGCTGGTTCGGTGGAACCACTGCAGGCTGCCGCCCCTATCGTGGCTGTCGTGTGCGATCAGGTCTGCCAGGGTCATTCGTGCTCTCCCGGTTGCCGCCCCAGGGGAAGCCGGGGCCACCAGGAGAAATGCAAGCGCCGGGCCAGATTGACGGGCCCGGCCGGGAGCGGATTTCCGCCGATTTTTCCGGGGTCTCTAGGTTTTTAGTCGCTTTGGCGGGGTGGGCGGGCAGGGCCGACCCGGCAAGGCCGGGTCGGGGGGGCGGGTCTGCCGGGGGCGCGGAGCCCCCGCGAACCCACGGGAGGGCGGTGGTGAGGGCCTATTCGGCGGCCATCTGGCGGTTGACGCCCGCCGGCAGGTCGTCGTTGGCAGCTGTCGGCAGCCAGGGCCCGCCGTCCGGCATCTCCGCCAGCTTGCGCACCCGCGTCCGCACGCGGCGCAGGCCGACGCGGTTCTGGCTGCGCCGGCGCCAGCGCCGGCCCAGGCGCCAGGTTACCACGCTGCCGATGATCACCGCCCACATGAGGGGATACCACCAGGGCAGGAGCGCAATGAGGTCGTGCATGACCTGGTAGTAGGGGTCGGATTCTGCGTTGGGACCGTAGATCCACTGCAATACCGCCAACATCTCGCCGCCTTCTCCTTTTGGGCGCCTTCAGGAGCGCCGCTTTGGTTAAAGAACCATGAAGGAAATTATCGGCATTTTAGAGAAAAAGTCAAGAAAGCATTTATAAAACGTTAACCATATTCTTCAGTATTCGAGTAAATATCGAGATAAATGCTATATAAGTATTCGAAATGATGGAAGCGGCGGCGGCATGTCCGCTTGGGGAGGCTACTCTTCTGGGAAGCCGCAGGCCCAGCGATTGTAGCGCTCCTTGGCTGGAACGCCCGGTTTGGCGGGCTCGATGTGGCTGAGGCCGACGACAATGCGGTCCCCGGAGCCTTCGATGGCGGCGGTGGTGTCCATGTAATTGAGCCGTCCGCGGAAGTATTGGCGGGGGTTCTCGGGCAGGATGGTGAAGGAGGGCATCTCGGAGATCAGGCCGCTGGCCCTATCGAGGAGGAACAGCTCCACCGGTCGGCCGACTTCCCACACCGGGGCGCCGATGGTGACCAGCAGCATCTCCTGGCTCTTATAGCCGCCGGTCTGGCCGTCCAGCAGGTAGCCCCAGCCGCGCCAGCACTCGGTCGCCGGCGCCTTTTCCTGTGCGCTGCCGAGGGGCGCTGCGAGCGTGGCGGCCAGGGCGCCGGCGAGGACGCAGGCAAGGACAGGGGCGAGGCCCGGGCCCAGGTCAAGGCGGGGCGTCGCGAAGCCACGGGGAACCAGGTGCTTCCATCGGATCATCGGGTCAGTTGCCGGTTCCGCTGCTGGCCCCGGTGCTGGCGCAGTCGATGCAGGTGGGCAGGGTGGGATCGAGTTCCAGCCGACGCAGGGGAATCTGCTCGCCGCAGGTCACGCAGTAGCCGTAGTCGCCTTCTTCGATGCGTTTGAGGCTCGCCTCGATCCGCTGCAGCTCCAGCTGACGGCGACGCTCGGCCTCCAGGGACATGGCTTGGTTCTGCAGAGCGTCCATGCGAGACAGCCTGCCGACCCTCGTTTGGTCCAATTCGACCGGCTTCCGGCTGTCGGCGCTGCTCTTTGCCAAATCCAGGAGTTCGCTGCGGCGGGCGATCAGGCGATCGCGAAAGACGGAAACATCGAACTGGACTGGTTCATCCATAAGCCATGATGACCGGGCCTCATTCGCAGGACAAGCGTCTTTCGACCTTTCCGGTCAGGGTCGGCGAAGGGCGGTGGCCTCGACGCAGCGACGACGCGGCGCGGCACGAAAAGCCGGCGGCACGGCCGGGTGGAGCCGTCGTAGAACGTGAGGTTGGGGCGGGAGAGGTAAGGGAGCCTGCAGGATGTTCGATAACCCCGGCCGTCTTCGGGGGTTGGTAGACATGAAGTCGTACAGGGAGGCAGGGTCACGAATTCCTGCAGGCTCGCCCTATATTTAAGACTAAATTCTGAATGAGGGGAAGAGGGGTGATCTTTTTGTGTCAAGCCGCAGGTTTTCGGGCCTAGTGGCTTGGCATCAAAGGAGAAGCCCGATTCGCGGCCGTGCTAATTCAGCGGTCCGCGATGATGCTCGTCATCGTGGCCACGACGATTTGAGTAGAAGACCAGGAACATCAGGCCGCCGCCCAGCGCCAGGGACAGGACCGACCCAAGGGTCATCGCGAGCAGGCCGTGCAGGCTGATGTCGACGTCGCTCAGACTCCACCAGAGGTAGATGCCGGCCAGCAGCGTGACCAGCAGGAAAACGGCGAGAAGGGCGATAATGACGGCGGTCTTCATCTGGTAGTGCTCGGCATCCTGGGGGCGGCTGCGGGGGCGGTCCGGGCAGAGGACGACCCCTCCCGGCGGGGCGATGGTGGCGTCTCGGCGGGACCCGCGTCCAGCCCTTTTTCAGGGCCTCAAGAAAGGCGGTTTAGGGGCCGAATTTTCCATTGCCCTTTTGAGCGAGAACGTTATAACTCCCGCTCCGAGCCGGTGGCCATGCCAGCGGACACCTGCGGCTGTGGCGGAATCGGTAGACGCGCAGCGTTGAGGGCGCTGTGGGGGAAACCCCGTGGAGGTTCAAGTCCTCTCAGCCGCACCATTCGCCCGGGCTCTGGAAACAAGAAGGTGGGTTCCCACCTGATACACAGCGATGCGGCTGTGGCGGAATTGGTAGACGCGCTAGCTTCAGGTGCTAGTTCTCGCAAGGGAGTGGAGGTTCGAGTCCTCTCAGCCGCACCAACCCCTCTCCGGGCCTTCCGGGAGGGCGGGCCCCAGGCCCCGAAAGACGTCTATTGATCTTCTCCAGACAGATTGACGCCCCCGGTTAAAGCGTCCAGCCTTGCAGGATCGTAGCAGGGCGGGGTGTTGGATGTTCGAAGGCTTCGAGAGCCGGCGGCTCGCCGTGAGCGAGACCGAGATCAATCTGCGCGTCGGCGGCGCGGGGCCGGCCTTGCTGCTGTTGCACGGCTATCCGCAGACCCACGTTATGTGGCACAAGATCGCGCCCGCCCTGGCCGAACGCTTCACGGTGGTCTGCGCCGACCTGCGCGGCTACGGCGACAGCGGCAAGCCGGAGAGCGGCCCGCCGGGCTCCGAAGCGGGCCACGCCGCCTATTCCAAGCGGGCCATGGCCCGCGACCAGGCCGAGGTGATGACCGCGCTGGGCTTTGAGCGCTTCAGCGTCGTCGGCCACGACCGCGGCGCCAGAGTCACGCATCGCCTGCTGCTCGACCACGGCGCGCGCGTCGACAAGGCGGCGGTACTGGACATCGCGCCGACGCTCGACATGTACGAGCGCACCGACCGCTTCTTCGCCCAGGCCTACTATCACTGGTTCTTCCTGATCCAGCCCTTCGACCTGCCGGAGCGCATGATCGGCGGCGACCCGGACTACTACCTGGAACGCAAGATCGGCGCCTGGTCGAAGGTCGGCGGCTGCTTCACCGAGGAAGCGCTGGCCGAATACAAGCGCTGCTTTCGGGATCCGGCGACGATCCACGCGACCTGCGAGGACTACCGCGCGGCGGCCGGCATCGACCTGGAGCACGATCGCGCCGACCGCAGCGAGAAGATCGTCCCGCCGCTGCTGGCGCTCTGGGGACAACTGGGCGTCATAGAGCTCTGCTATGATGTGCTGGACCTGTGGTCGCAGCGGGCTGACGAGGTCTCGGGCCGGGCCCTGCCGTGCGGGCACTTCCTCGCCGAGGAGGCGCCGGCGGAGACCTTGGAGGCGCTTTTAGGGTTTCTTTAGGCCCTGCAGGTGGACTCTGCGGGGACTCAGGGAGGGGTGAGACAGCCCCTGGTACTTTCGAGGCTGGCCCCCATATCATAGCCCGTGCAGAAGGTGGTCAGGGAATACCTCAGGGTTTGTTTGTAAACCATTGATCCCTGCCGCATCTGTCAGGGTAGGGCGGACAGGAAAGCGGGCGGCAACGGCCGCGCCGCGCCGTTGTTTGAGGAAGGAGCCACACCAGGTGGCCGAGTCGGAGAAGATCAAGAACGGTGCGACCGCGAGGTTGCGCAACTATTTCCTGGCGGGTGTGCTGGTCACGGCCCCGATCAGCATTACCTTCTGGCTGACCTGGCGCGTGATCACCTTCGTCGACGACCGCATCACGCCGATCATCCCGCCGCAGTGGAACCCGGAATACTACCTGCCCTTCGGCGTGCCGGGGCTGGGCCTTATCGTCGCGCTGATCGCGCTGACCCTCATCGGTTTCCTGGCCGCCGGCTACCTCGGGCGCATGACCATGCACATCGGCGAGAGGATCGTCAGCCGGGTGCCCATCGTGCGCTCGGTGTACAGCTGGACCAAGCAGGTCTTCGAGACGGTGCTGTCCAAGTCGTCCGTCGCCTTCCGCGAGGTCGTGCTGATCGAGTATCCGCGGCCCGGCTGCTGGGCGGTCGGCTTCATCACCGGCAAGACCGTGGGCGAGGTGCAGCGTCTCACCGCGGCGACGGTCTACAACGTCTTCGTGCCGGCGACCCCCAACCCGACGACCGGCTTTCTGCTATTCGTGCCCAAGGCCGACGTCCACCACCTGGACCTGACGGTGGAGGAGGGCATCAAGCTGGTGATCTCCGGCGGTATCGTGGTGCCGGACCATGACGGCCTGGAAGGCGCAGAGGGCGCTGAGGCCGCCAAGGCAAAGGTTGAGGCCCAGGCCGCCGCCCAGTTCGCCGCCCAGGGCGACGAGGTGTCGGAGGCGGAACCGGAACCGAGGAAGCCGCGCCGCCGCCGGCGCCGCGAGGCGGAGGCCGAGCCGCACCGCCCCGGTTTCATCCTGCGCCTGCGCAACTACTTCTTCGCCGGCATCCTCGTGACGGCGCCCATCGCCATCACCGCGTGGCTGGCCTGGGAGTTCGTCACCTTCGTCGACAGCAAGGTCACGCCCTACATTCCCTATCAGTGGAACCCCGAGACCTATCTGCCGTTCTCCATCCCGGGGCTCGGCGTGGTGATTGTCGTTCTGGGCCTCATCATGATCGGGTTTCTTACCGCCGGCTTTGTCGGGCGCAGCCTCATTGCCGCCGGCGAGCGGCTGCTGGCTCGCATGCCGGTGATCCGCAGCCTCTACAGCGCGGTGAAACAGATCCTCGAGACGGTCTTCAAGGAGCAGTCGAAAGCCTTCCGCGATGTCATCCTGCTGGAATACCCGCGTAAGAACTGCTGGGCCGTGGGCTTCATCACCGGGCCGGCGGAGAGCGGTATCCAAGAGCTGACGCCCGACGACACCGTGAACGTCTTCCTGCCGACGACCCCGAACCCGACCTCTGGCTTCCTGCTGTTCCTGCCGCGCAAGGAGACGCAGATCCTCTCCATGACGGTGGAGGAGGGCCTGAAGATGGTGGTCTCCGGGGGCATCGTCACGCCGCCCGACCCGAAGTCGCCGGCCGGCGAAGCGGCGCTCCAGGAAGGGGCCGTGCCGCCGCTGGCGAAGAGTGGCTGAGAGGGTCGGCCTCGAACCTATCCTGCAAAGTTAGAGCAGCTTGTCCGCGTCCGCCCGGACGCGGGTTGCTCTAGGCCGCCGGCTGCTTGACCCTGAGATCTTCCAGGCGGGCGCAGTTGGCCGCACCGAGCACGGCGTCGATCCGCTCGCCGTCGGAGGACAGCGGGAACAGCGTGCCGCGCAGTCTTACTTCCTCGTCGCGTTCCTCGAACACCTCGGAAACCTTCACCGGGATGCGTTGCTGCAGCACGTGATCGACGTAGCGCACCGAACGAGCGATCATCGAGCCCGGCGGGCAGTCGCGCACGTGGCGCTCGGCATCCTTGGACCAGCTCTCCGGCAGCCGCGCGTTCTCCAGCAGGCGCGGGCCGATGAACAGGAAGGCGGCGTCCTCGGGCGGCTGACTCGGGCTCATGACGAAGCAGTCGCACCAGTCGTCGCCCAGTTCCACGGGATCGATGTCCGCGGTGGAGGGGAAGGCGCGGTCGCGGCGCAGGTAGTTCCAGTATTCCTCGACCCGTTCGATGAGGCGTCGTTCGCTGCTGACGAAACCAGTCATGACTCAAAGCTGCTCTCTGTGGCACGGAGAGCCCCAGTCTTTTGCAGAGCTGCCTAAGAAGACCTTAACCGCGCCTTCGAATTCCCCGGTGCGCGGGTGGAAATCCCGGGGTTTCCCCATTCAGGGTTGAACACCGTCGAGCCTGTTTCCGCGCTGCCGCCGTCAGCCGGAGCGAAGGTACTTCACCGCCGCGTCGCGCTCGAAGAGGTAGAGCAGCACGCGCAGGGCCTTGCCGCGGTCGCCCGCCAGTTCAGGGTCCTTGTCCAGGATCAGACGGGCGTCGTCGCGTGCGGTGGCCAGCAGGTCGCCGTGTACCGCCAGGTCGGCCAGGCGGAACTCCGGCAGGCCGCTCTGGCGCGTGCCGAGCAGTTCGCCGGCGCCGCGCAGACGCAGGTCCTCCTCGGCGATGCGGAAGCCGTCGTCGGTCTCGCGCAGGATCTTCAGGCGCGCCCGCGCGGTCTCGCCCAGCGGTCCCTGCCACAGCAGCAGGCAGCTCGACTTGCCGCTGCCGCGCCCGACCCGGCCGCGCAGCTGGTGAAGCTGGGCGAGGCCGAAGCGCTCGGCGTGCTCGATCACCATGACCGTGGCGTTGGGCACGTCGACGCCGACCTCGACCACCGTGGTGGCGACCAGCACGCCGGTCTCCCCGGCGGCGAAGCGGGCCATGACGGCGTCCTTCTCCGGGCCCTTCATGCGCCCGTGTACCAGGCCCACCTGCTCGCCGAAGCGCTGCTGCAGGGCGCGGTAGCGGTCTTCGGCGGCGGCCAGGTCGCTGTTCTCCGACTCTTCCACCAGAGGGCAGATCCAGTAGACCTGGGCGCCGCGCGTCAGCGCGCGGTCGACCGCGTCGATGACCTCGGGCAGGCGGTCGAGGGAGAGCGTCGCCGTGTCGATGGGCTGGCGCCCCGGCGGCCGCTCGGTCAGGCGCGAGGACTCCATGTCGCCGTAGGCCGTCAGCATCAGGGTGCGCGGGATCGGCGTGGCGGTCGTCACCAGCACGTCCACCGCCTTGCCCTTGCCGGTCAGGGTCAGGCGCTGGTGCACGCCGAAGCGGTGCTGTTCGTCGATCACCACCATGGCCAGGTCCTTGAAGGCGACGTCCTCCTGGAACAGGGCGTGGGTGCCGACGACGATGGCGGTCTCGCCCGCGGCCAGCTTCTCCAGGATCGCCTGACGGGCCTTGCCCTTGTCGCGACCGGTCAGCAGCGTAAGGCCGACCCCGGCGGCCTGGGCCAGGGGCTCGATGGTCTGGAAGTGCTGGCGCGCCAGGATCTCCGTCGGTGCCATGAGCGCGGCCTGGCCGCCGGCTTCCACCGCCGTCAGCATGGCCAGCAGGGCGACCACCGTCTTGCCGCTGCCGACATCGCCCTGCAGCAGGCGCAGCATGCGGTGCTCGGCCGCCATGTCGGCGCTGATCTCCGCCAGGGCCAGGCGCTGTGAGCCGGTGAGCTGGAAGGGCAGGGAGGCGATCACCTTGTCGCAGAGGTGGCCGTCGCCCTTCAGCACCCGGCCGCGCTGCTTCAGCTGGCGGTCGCGCACCAGCGCGATGGCCAGCTGGTTGGACAGCAACTCGTCGTAGGCGAGGCGCCGGCGCCCCAGCGCCAGGGGCGAGAGGTCGGCCTCGTCGCGCGGGTTGTGGGCGCGGCGCAGGGCCTCGTGCCAGTCGGGCCAGCCCTCGCGGTCCTTGAGTCCGCGGTCGAGCCACTCGGGCAGCTCCGGCAGGCGCTCCAGGGCCGCGTGCACCGCCTTGCTCACCACCTTGAGGCTCAAGCCCGCGGTCAGCGGGTAGACCGGCTCCACCGCCTTCAGGCGCTCGGCCTCCTCCGGCGGGGCGATGTGGTCCGGGTGGGTCATCTGCAGGCGGTCGTTGAAGACCTCCACCTTGCCGCTGACGACCCGGGTCTGGCCGGGCGGCAGCATCTTCATCAGGTAGTCCCGGTGGGCGTGGAAGAAGACCAGCTCCAGGCTGCCGCTCGAATCGTGGCACACGACGCGGTAGGGCAGGCGTTTGCTGGGCGGGGCGCGGTGCTCGTCGACCTCCACCGTCAGGGTGGCGATGCGCCCGGGGATCACCTCGGCCAGGGGCGGGCCGTAGCGCCGGTCGATAACGCCGCTGGGCAGGTGCCAGCAGAGGTCGAGGACGGCCGGGCCGCCGGTCAGGCTCTCGAACAGCTTGGCAAAGCGCGGCCCGACCCCGGAGAGGCTGGTGGCGGGCGCAAAAAGCGGAAAGAGTATCTCGGGACGCAAGGGAACCGGCCGGGAAGAGCCTGACAAACGGGGTTGAGCGCTTTATATCCTAAGGCGATATGAAAGACTCCGAAACCACCGAGAACCGCCGCAAGCGCCTGCGCTTTCGCAGCTGGCACCGCGGGACCAAGGAAATGGACCTGCTGATGGGCAGCTTCGCCGACGCCCACCTGGGCGATTTCGGCAAGGATCAGCTCGACCGCTACGAGGCGCTGCTGGACGTGCCGGAACCGGTCGTCTATGACTGGATTCTCGGCCGCACGACCCCACCGGCCGATTACGATCATGATGTGACCAAGCTGCTGCTGGCCTTCGAGTTTCACGCGCCCGGCCGCTGACGTCCCTTTGCTTTAGAACTGCCGAGAATTGATGACGGAATCCGTGATCGCCGACTCCCCTTTAGAGGCGGAGTCTGCCTCGCGCCCGACCCTGGCCTCCGCGCCGCCGGGGGTCGACGCCCTGATCCTGGCCGGCCTGCTGGCCGATTCTCCCTCCCGCCGCTGGCTGCACGTGGCCCTGGACGACACCCAGGCCCAGCGCATGGCCGACTGCCTGGCCTTCTTCGCGCCGGAGGTGGAGACCCTGATCTTCCCGGCCTGGGACTGCCTGCCCTATGACCGGGTGAGCCCGCATCGCGACATCGTCGCCCGGCGCCTGGACGTGCTGACCCGGCTGATGGAGCCGGTGGGCACGCGCCCTCAGGCCGTCATCACCACCGTGAACGCCCTGCTGCAGCGGGTGCCGCCGCCCGAGGCCCTGGCGGGGCGAGTCGTGCTGCTGGAGGCCGGGGCGACGATCCCGGCCGACCGCCTGCACGGCTTTTTCGCCGAAAACGGCTACTACCGGGTCGAAACCGTTGGGGAGCCGGGCGAGTTCGCGGTGCGCGGCGGCATTGTCGACGTTTTCCCCCCGGGCCAGGAGCAGCCACTGCGCCTGGACTTCTTCGGCGACGACCTGGAGAGCCTGCGCCTCTTCGACCCCTTGACCCAGCGCACCACCGGCAAAGTGGACCGCCTGAGCCTGAAGCCGGTCAGCGAGGTGATCCTCGATCCCGGCGCGGTCGAGCGTTTCCGTACCCGCTACCGCGAGCTCTTCGGCGCTACCCGCGACGATCCGCTCTACGAGGCGGTGAGCGCGGCGCGCGCCCATCCGGGCATGGAGCACTGGCTGCCGCTCTATCACGAAGGCCTGGTCACTCTTTTCGACTACCTGCCCGAGGCGGGCGCCACCCTGGACTATCAGGCGGTGGAAGCGCGCGAGACCCGGCGGGAGACCATCCTGGACTTCTATGACGCCCGCAAGCAGCTGGAAGGTAGCGGCGAGAGCGGCGGTTGGGTCTACAAGGCCCTGGAGCCCAAGGCGCTCTATCTCGATCCCGCCGAATGGGACGCCGGGTTGGCCGGGCGGCCGGGCGGGCAGTTCACCCCCTTCGCGGCACCGGAGAGCGCGGCGGTGCGTGACGCCGGCGGCCGCCCCGGCCTGGACTATGCCGAGCAGCGCGCGGCAGCCCAGTCAGGCGGCACCCAGGGCCAGATCTACGACGCGGTCGGCGCGGACATCGAAAAGGAACTGGCCGAGGGGCGCCGGGTGGTGCTGACGGCTTTCAGCCCCGGCGCGCTGGACCGTCTGGCCCATCTGCTGCAGGAACACGCGGGGATTGCGGGCGCGGGGCTGGACGGCTGGTCCGCCCTGGAGAGCCTGCCCGCGGACAAGGTCGGGCTGGCCGCCCTGGCCGTCGAGAAGGGCTTCCGCTTCGGCGAGACCCTGTTCCTCACCGAGCAGGACATCCTGGGCGAGCGCATCGCCCGCGCCGCCCAGCGCAAGCGCCGGGCGGAGAATTTTCTCACCGAGATCTCCGACCTGCAGGAGCAGGACCTGGTGGTCCACGTCGACCACGGCGTCGGCCGCTACGAGGGCCTGCAGACCCTGGACGTCAGCGGCGCCCCCCATGACTTCCTGAAGGTTATCTACGCCGGCGACGACAAGCTCTTCGTGCCGGTGGAGAACATCGAGGTGCTGTCGCGCTTCGGCTCCGAGAGCGAGGGCGTGGAACTGGACCGCCTGGGCGGCGTCGGCTGGCAGTCGCGCAAGGCGCGCATCAAGGAGCGCATCAAGGAGATGGCGGAGGCGCTTATCAAGGTGGCCGCCGCCCGCGCCCTCAAGACCGCCGAACCGATGGAGAAGCCGGAAGGCCTCTACGACGAATTCTGCGCGCGCTTTCCCTTCCCGGAGACCGACGACCAGCTGCGCGCCATCGAGGACTCCCTGAGCGACCTGGCGGCCGGCAAGCCGATGGACCGGCTGGTCTGCGGCGACGTCGGCTTCGGCAAGACCGAGGTGGCGCTGCGCGCCGCCTTCCTGGCGGTGATGACCGGCAAGCAGGTGGCGGTGGTGGTGCCGACCACGCTGCTGGCGCGCCAGCACTTCCGCACCTTCAAGGAGCGTTTCGCCGGCCTGCCGGTGCAGGTGGCGCAACTGTCGCGCCTGGTCGGGGCCAAGGAAGCGGCCCAGGCCAAGGAGGACCTCGCCAAGGGCCGCGTTGAGATCGTTATCGGCACCCACGCGCTGCTCAGCAAGTCCATCGCCTTCAAGGACCTGGGCCTGCTGATCGTCGATGAGGAGCAGCACTTCGGCGTGAAGCAGAAGGAGCGCCTGAAGGCCCTGCGCGAGGACGTCCACGTGCTGACCCTGACGGCGACGCCGATCCCGCGCACCATGCAGATGGCCATGTCCGGGGTGAAGGAGATGAGCATCATCGCCACCCCGCCGGTCGACCGCCTGGCGGTGCGCACCTTCGTGCTGCCCTACGACCCGGTGATCGTCCGCGAGGCGATCCTGCGCGAGCACTACCGCGGCGGGCAGACCTTCTACGTCTGCCCGCGGGTCAAGGACCTGGCCGAGGTGCAGGAGCGCCTCGCCAAGCTGGTGCCGGAGGCGAAGGTGGCGGTGGCCCACGGCCAGATGCCGCCGACGCAGCTGGAAGAGGTCATGACCGACTTCTACGACCGCAAGTTCGACATCCTGCTGTCCACCAACATCGTCGAATCAGGCCTCGACATCCCGACGGCCAACACCATGATCCTGCACCGGGCCGACATGTTCGGCCTGGCTCAGCTCTATCAGCTGCGCGGGCGCATCGGTCGATCCAAGGAGCGCGGCTACGCCTATCTGACCCTGCCGCCGGGGCGTATCCTTTCGGCGGCGGCGGAAAAGCGCCTGCACGTCATGCAGACCCTGGACAGCCTGGGCGCCGGCTTCCAGCTGGCCAGCTACGACCTGGACATCCGCGGCGCCGGCAACCTGCTGGGCGAGGAGCAGTCCGGCCATATCCGCGAGGTCGGCATCGAGCTTTACCAGCAGATGCTGGAGGAGGCCGTGGCCACCGCGCGGGCCGGCGGCAAGGCGGCGGAGGCCGCGGCCGAGACCTTCACCCCGCAGATCAACATCGGCATGCCGGTGCTGATCCCGGAGAGCTACGTCGCCGACCTGCATCTGCGACTCGGCCTTTACCGGCGCCTGTCCTCCCTGGTCGACCGGGCGGAGATCGACGCCTTCGCGGCGGAGCTGGTCGACCGCTTCGGCCCGCTGCCGGCGGAGGTGGATAACCTGCTGCAGATCATGACCATCAAGCGGCTGTGCCGCGAGGCGGGGGTGGAGCGGCTGGACGCCGGGCCCAAGGGCGCGACCGTCACCTTCCACAACAACAGCTTCGCCAATCCCGCCGGGCTCATCGCCTTCATCCAGAAGCAGGCCGGGGAGGTGAAGCTCCGGCCGGACCACACCCTGGTCTACCGCCGCGCCTGGGACAGCGAGGATGCCCGGGTGCGCGGCGTGCGTCTCATGCTGGACGAGCTGGTGAAGCTCGCCGCCTGAGACCTATTGTACTGGTACAAATCAGTTTTTCTTGTTGCGATCGGCTATGGACCAAGTCAATGGACTGGTTACAATGGTCGGTCTCGCACGCGAGTGCCGCAAAGAATTCCACAAAGTTCTCAAGGCCTCCTGAGGAGGCGACATACAGGGAGACTTAACGTGAGGAAGCTATTTGTCTGTGTCGTAGCGGCCCTGATGGCCGTTGCCGCAGCCCCGACGCAAGCCAAGACGCCGCGCGACGCGCTGGTCATGGCCTTCCAGATCGATGACATCATCACTCTGGATCCCGCCGAGATCTTCGAGTTCTCCGGTGCCGAGTTCGCCGGCAACACCTACGACCGCCTGATCGGTTACGACTACCAGGACGTGTCGAACATCTACGGTGTGGCCGCCGAATCGTGGACCATCTCCGACGACGGCAAGACCTTCACCTTCAAGATGCGTCCCGGCATCGTCTTCCCCTCCGGCAACCCGATGACCGCCGAGGACGCCGCCTTCTCGCTGCAGCGCGCGATCGTTCTCGACAAGTCGCCGGCCTTCATCCTCACCCAGTTCGGCTTCACCGCGGACAACGTGAAGGACAAGATCAAGGCGGTCGACGACATGACCTTGGTGATCGAGACCGACAAGGCCTATGCGCCGACCTTTGTCCTCTATTGCCTGACCGCGACCATCTCCTCGATCGTCGACAAGAAGCTGGTCATGGAGCACGAGCAGGACGGCGACCTGGGCTACAACTGGCTGAAGACCAACTACGCCGGTGTCGGTCCCTTCAAGCTGCGCCAGTGGAAGCCCAACGAGTCGCTGACCCTCGACCGCAACGACGACTACTGGGGCGGCGCCCCGGCCATGAAGCGGGTCATCATCCGCCACATCGTCGAGCCGGCCACCCAGCAGCTTCTGCTGGAAAAGGGTGACATCGACATCGCCCGTAACCTCGGCCCCGACCAGTTGTCCACCGTGCGCAACAACCCCGACACCTACATCCAGGAAGGCGTCAAGGGCGCGATCTACTACCTCGGCCTGAGCCAGAAGAACGAAGCGCTCTCCAAGCCGAAGGTGCGCGAGGCCCTGAAGTACCTCATCGACTACAAGGGCATGGAAGGCACCGTGGTGAAGGATCTGATGACGATTCACCAGGCGTTCCTGCCGAAGGGTTTCCTCGGCGCCCTGGAAGCGACGCCTTATACGCTGGACATCAATAAGGCCAAGGAACTGCTGGCCGAGGCCGGTTACCCCAACGGCTTCAAGGTCACCATGGATACCCGCAACACCTCCCCGATCATGGAGATGGCGCAGGCGATCCAGGCGACTTTCGCTCAGGGCGGCGTCGATCTGGAGATCATCCCCGGTGACGGCGGCCAGACCCTGACGAAGTACCGCGCGCGCAATCACGACATCTACATCGGCCGCTGGGGCCCGGACTACCAGGACCCGCACACCAACGCCGACACCTTCGCGCGCAACCCGGACAACTCCGACGATGCCAAGTCCAAGCCGCTGGCCTGGCGCAATGCCTGGGACATCCCCGAGATGACCAAGTTGGCCGACGCGGCCGTCCTGGAGCGAGACCCGGCCAAGCGTGCGGAGATGTACCTGGACATCCAGAAGGCCCACCAGGCGACTTCGCCCTTCGTAATCATGTTCCAGCAGATCGAAGTGGCGGGCGTGCGCGCCGACACCAAGGGTTTCATCATCGGCCCATCCTTTGATGACAACCGCTATAAAGATGTCACCAAGGAATAGGTCTGCAGTAAAAAGGACCTGACCTTACGTGACCAACCAGACGGACAGACTGTCCAGGGCAGGGGCGGGCTTTAAGGGCCTGTCCCTGCCTTCTCCTTTGCGTACCGTCGTTAATCTGATTACGACGGTCCTGCTGACCTTCCTCGGCCTGCTGCTCGTCACCTTTATCATCGGGCGGGTGGTGCCGATCGACCCCGTGCTGGCCATTGTCGGCGACCGCGCGCCGGAGAACGTGGTCGAGCGGGTGCGCGAGGAACTCGGCCTCAATCTGCCGCTCTATCAGCAGTTTTTCATCTATGTGTGGAACGTGCTGCAAGGCGACCTCGGCAACTCGGTGCTGACCGCCAATCCGGTGCTGGAAGACATCAAGCGGGTCTTCCCGGCGACCTTGGAACTGGCCACCGTGGCGACCTTCTTCGGCGTGATCCTGGGCGTGCCCATGGGGGTGCTGGCCGGCGTCTACCAGGGCCGCTGGCCCGACCAGGTGATCCGCGTGGTCGGCCTGCTCGGCTATTCCATCCCGGTATTCTGGCTCGGCCTCATGGGGTTGCTCATATTCTACGCCCGCTGGCCCTGGGGGGAACTGGTGCCCGGACCGGGAAGGCTCGACGTCTTCTTTGACGGCCTTGTCGATCCGGTGACCGGCGTGCTGCTGATCGACTCGGCCATGGCCGGGGAGTGGGAAATCTTCTGGAACGCCGCGTGGCACCTGGTCCTGCCGGCATCCATCCTGGGCTATTTCAGCCTCGCCTATATCAGCCGCATGACCCGTTCCTTCATGCTGGAGCAGTTGAGCCAGGAGTACATCACCACGGCGCGGGTCAAGGGCGTGCCGGAGTGGCGCGTCATCTGGGTGCACGCCCTGGGCAACGTCCGGGTGCCTTTGGTGACGGTGATCGCGCTCAGCTACGCCAACCTGCTCGAGGGCTCGGTGCTGACCGAGATCGTGTTCTCCTGGCCGGGTCTCGGCTACTACCTGACCCAATCGCTCTTGAACGCCGACATGAACGCCGTGCTGGGCGCCACCATGGTGGTCGGCGCCGTCTTCATCGGGATCAATCTCTTGTCCGATCTGCTGTACAAGCTGCTCGATCCGAGGGCGCGATGAGCGGCGAGAGCGAAAGCCTGCAAGCCCTGGGCTGGCGCGCCTGGCTGCTCAGCTCCTCGCCGCGCTCGCGCAACCAGGCCCGGCTCGGCCGCTTCTACATCGCCTGGCTGTCCTTCCGGTCGAACCACCTGGCCATGCTGGGCCTGGGCATCGTGCTGGCGCTGATTTTCATGGCGGTCTTCGCGCCCCTGATCGCCCCCTACGACCCCAACGCCCAGGTCCTGGCCGACCGCTTGCAGTACTTCTCGGCCGAGCATTGGTTCGGCACCGACGATTTTGGCCGCGACATCTTCTCGCGCATCGTCTACGGCAGCCGCCTGACACTCTACATCGTCATCCTGGTGGCGATCATCGCCGCCCCCATCGGCCTGGCGGTCGGTACCACGGCGGGCTATCTCGGCGGCTGGGTCGACAAGGTGCTGATGCGCATCACCGACATCTTCCTGGCCTTCCCCAAGCTGGTGCTGGCCCTGGCCCTGGTCTCGGCGCTGGGTCCCGGCATCGAGAACGCCATCATCGCCATCGCCATCACCTCCTGGCCGCCCTATGCGCGCATCGCCCGGGCGGAGACCATCACCATCCGCAACTCCGACTTCATCTCGGCGGTGCGCCTGCAGGGCGCCGGGCGGCTGCGCATCATCTGGTCGCATATCGTGCCACTCTGCACTTCCTCTCTGATCGTGCGGGTGACACTCGACATGGCCGGCATCATCCTGACCGCCGCCGGCCTCGGCTTCCTGGGTCTCGGCGCCCAGCCGCCGCTGCCGGAGTGGGGTGCCATGATTTCCGCCGGGCGGAAGGTGCTGCTCGACCAGTGGTGGGTCGCCACCGTGCCCGGCATCGCCATTTTCATCGTCAGCCTGGGCTTCAACCTGCTGGGCGACGGCCTGCGCGACGTGCTGGACCCGAAGAGCGGGGGCCAGTCATGAGGAACGGGGCATGACGGACAAGCCGTTGCTCACCATCGAAGACCTGAAGGTCAGCTTCCCGACCCGCAAGGGCCTGGTCGAGGCGGTGCGCGGCATCAGCCTGTCGCTGGGGCGGGAGAAGCTTGGCATCGTCGGCGAGTCCGGCTCCGGCAAGTCGCTGACCGGGCGATCGATCCTGCGCCTGGTGCCCAAGCCCGGCGTGGTCACCGCCGGCCGGCTGGAGTTCGACGGCGTCGACCTGCAGCGCGCCAGCGAGGCGCAGATGCGCGAGATCCGCGGCCAGCGCATCTCCATGGTGATGCAGGATCCCAAGTTCTCGCTGAACCCGGTGATGCGCGTCGGCGAGCAGATCGCCGAGGCCTACCGCACCCATCAGAAGGTGCCGCAGGCCGAGGCCAGGCGGCGGGCGCTGGACATGCTGGCGGCGGTGCGCATCCGTGATCCCGAGCGCGTCTACCGCGCCTATCCGCACGAGGTCTCAGGCGGCATGGGCCAGCGCATCATGATCGCCATGATGCTGATCCCCGACCCGGACCTGCTGATCGCCGACGAGCCCACCTCCGCCCTGGACGTCACGGTGCAGCTGCAGGTGCTGGCGATCCTGGACGACCTGGTGACCCAGCGCGGCATGGGCCTGGTCTTCATCAGTCACGACCTGAACCTGGTGGCCTCCTTCTGCGACCGGGTGGTGATCATGTACGCGGGCCGCGTGATGGAAGTCTGCGACGCCAAGAACCTGGCCGCCGCCCAGCACCCCTACACGCGGGGCCTGCTGAACTGCCTGCCGTCGATCGACGGCGACGGGCGCGACCTGCCGGTGCTGAAGCGCGATCCCGCCTGGATGGAGCACGGGCTGTGAACGGTGCGGCCCAGGCCTCCAGCATGATCGATGTCCGCGGCCTCGACGTGGTCTTCGGCAAGGGCGCCGACGAGGTGCGGGCGGTGCGCGACGTCAGCTTCCGGGTGCCGGAGGGCGCCACCTTCGGCCTGGTCGGCGAGTCCGGCTCCGGCAAGTCCACGGTGCTGCGGGCGCTGAGTGGCCTCAACCACGATTGGACCGGGCAGGTCGTGATCGCGGGCCAGGCGCAGACGCCCAAGCGCGACAAGGCTTTCTACAAGCTGGTGCAGATGGTCTTCCAGGATCCCTACGGCTCCCTGCACCCGCGCCACACCGTCGACCGCATCCTTATGGAGCCGCTGTCGATCCACGGCTTCGGCGACGCGGAGCGGCGCATCGAGCAGGTTCTGGGCGAAGTGGGACTAGGGCCGTCCTTCCGCTTCCGCTACCCGCACCAGCTCTCCGGCGGCCAGCGCCAGCGCGTCGCCGTGGCCCGGGCGCTGATCCTGGAACCCAGGATCCTGCTGCTCGACGAGCCGACCTCGGCCCTCGACGTCTCGGTGCAGGCAGAGGTGCTGAACCTGCTGCAGCGCCTGAAGCAGGAGCGGGGACTGACCTACATCCTGGTCAGCCACGACCTCTCCGTGGTCGCCCATATGTGCGACGAGCTGGCGGTGATGAACAACGGCGCCGTGGTCGAGGAGCTCTCCGTCGAGCGGCTGAAGAGCCACGCGCCGGAGCACCCCTACACCCGTCAGCTCATGGTGGCGAGCCTCGGCTACGACCGCGCGGCCATCGACCGCTTCGAGGATTTCGGGGTGGAGGGGTAGGGGGAACCATACCCCTCACCCAGCTTCGCCTAGGCTCGCGTCCCTCGCCAAGGCTGCGCAACCCTCTCCCGCAAGGGGAGAGGGTTTTGTAGTTTGGCCCTCTCCCCTCGTGGGAGAGGGAGGGGCCCGCGCAGCGGGAGGGTGAGGGGGCTGTCGTCCGCGCTTACTCCGCCGGCGCCTCGGCCGCTTCTTGCTGGGCCAGGTCCAGCATCTGGGCCAGGATCTTGGGCGGCTGGGCGCCGGCCAGGGCGTGGCGGCCGTTGAAGATGAAGCAGGGCACGCCGTCGATGCCCAGGCCTCGGGCCTGGCGGTCCTCGTCCTGCAGTTCGGCCTTCATCGCGTCGCTCTCCAGGAAGGCCCGGGCCTCCATCGGGTCCAGGCCGACGCTCTCGGCCGCGGCGACCAGCACGTCCAGGTCGCCGATGTCCTCGCCACGGAAGAAGTAGGCCTGGAACAGGGTCTCCACCAGCTCGGTCTCCTTGTCCTGGCCCGCGGCCCAGCGGATCAGGCGGTGGGAGGCGATGGTGTTGGGGGTGCGCTTGATGGCCTCGAAGGCGAAGTCGACGCCGTCCTCGGCCCCGGCCTCGCGGATGCGATCGTAGACCAGGCCCGCGTTCTCGGTGCCGCCGAACTTCATGGAGAGGTAGGCCTGGCGGTCCATGCCTTCTTCCGGCATCTGGGGGTTGAGCTGGAAGGTGCGCCAGTGGATGGCCACCTCCAGGCCCGGGCGCTCGGCCAGGGCCTTTTCCAGGCGCCGCTTGCCGATCAGGCACCAGGGGCAGATGGTGTCGGAGAAGATGTCGATCTGAATCATGACGGCTTTGCCTCTTTTCCCGGCGCTTGCAGGCTTGACCTGCCGGGTCTTCGCCCCAACCATACCGCAGCCAAGGCCACCAGACAAAAGGGGGTCACGAAAGCTTGAAATCCGGGGAAATGCCGATGGGGACGGTGGGAGCGGAACTGGGGAAACAAGAGGCGGGCGGAATCTACGACCGGGGGCTGGACCGCAATGCGGCCAACTCTGCTCCGCTGACGCCGGTCACCTTCCTGACGCGCGCCGCGGCGGTCTATCCGGACAAGCTGGCGGTGGTCCACGGCGACCAGCGCTTCACCTATGCCCAGTTTCACGAGCGGGCCTGCCGCCTGGCCTCGGCGCTCAGGCGGCGCGGCCTGACGCGCGGCGACTGCATCGCCGTCATGGCCCCCAACATCCCGCCGATGCTGGAGGCCCACTACGGCGTGCCGATGATGGGCGGGGTGCTGAACTCTCTCAACATCCGCCTCGACGCCCGCACCCTGGCCTTCATCCTGGAGCACGGCGAGGCCAAGGTGCTGCTCACCGACCGGGAGTTCTCACCGGTCATCAAGGAAGCCCTGGAGCTGACCCAGGCCAGGCCCCTGGTGGTCGACATCGACGACCCCCTGGCGGAAGGCGGCGAGCTGCTGGGCGAACTCACCTACGAGGACCTGCTGGCCGAGGGCGACCCCGGAGACTCCTTCGACGACCCGCTGGACGAGTGGCAGTCGCTGTCGCTGCTCTACACCTCCGGCACCACCGGCAATCCCAAGGGCGTGGTCTATCATCACCGCGGCGCCTACCTGAACGCGGTCGGCAACATGCTGACCTTCGGCCTGGGAAGGGATTCGGTCTACCTCTGGACCCTGCCGATGTTCCACTGCGACGGCTGGACCTTCACCTGGGCCGTGACGGCGGCCAACGCCACCCATGTCTGCCTCAGGAAGGTCGACCCGGCGGTGATATATCCGCTGATCCGCGACGAGGGCGTGACCCACATGTGCGGCGCGCCCATCGTGCTGACCCTGCTGGCCCACGCACCCGCGGCGGTGAAGGTGGAGTTCCCGCAGATCGTTGACTGTGCCACCGGCGGCGCGGCGCCGCCCAGCGCGGTCATCGAGGCCATGGAGGCGAACGGCTTCCGCGTCATCCACCTTTACGGCCTGACCGAGTGCTACGGCCCGGCCACGGTCTGCGCCTGGCAGGACGAATGGGCCGGCTACGACCTGCAGAAGCGTTCGGCCAAGATGGCGCGCCAGGGGGTGAACTATCTGACCCTGGAGGCTGCCGTGGTCATGGACCCGGAGACCATGACGCCGGTGCCCCGCGACGGAGAAACCCTGGGCGAGATCATGCTGCGCGGAAACACGGTGATGAAGGGCTATCTGAAGAACCCTAAGGCCACCGAGGAGGCCTTCCGAGGCGGTTACTTTCATACCGGTGACCTGGCGGTTTGCCACCTCGACGGCTACATCGAGGTGAAGGACCGCTCCAAGGACGTGATCATCTCCGGCGGCGAGAACATCTCCAGCCTGGAGGTCGAAGAAGCGCTCTACCGCCACCCCAAGGTGCTGGAAGCCGCGGTGGTGGCGCGCCCCGACGAGAAGTGGGGCGAGTCCCCCTGCGCCTTCGTCACCCTGCGCGAGGGCGAGCGCGCCACGGCGGAGGAGGTCATCGCCTTCTGCCGCGAGGCCCTGGCCCACTACAAGGTGCCGCGCAGCGTGGTCTTCGGACCGCTGCCCAAGACCTCCACCGGCAAGATCCAGAAGTTCGTGCTGCGCGCGCGGGCGGCGGAGCTGTGACCATGCCCTTGGAGTCCTTCGACCTCTCCGGCAAGGCGGCGATCGTCACCGGCGCCTCCAGCGGGCTCGGCCGCCACGCGGCGCGCAGCCTGGCGGCGGCGGGGGCCAAGGTCGCCATTGCCGCGCGCCGCCTGGAGCCGCTGGTGGAGTTGGAAAAGCAGATCGAAGCGCGGGACGGGCGCGCCATTCCGCTGCGCCTCGACGTCACCGACCCGGCCTCGGTGGCCGACTGCGTGAAGGCGGCGGAGACCGAGCTGGGGCCGATCTCCATCCTGGTGAACAACGCCGGCGTCGCCGTCACCAAGGCGGCCCTGGAGGTCGAGGAGGCGGACTGGGACCAGGTGGTGGGCACCAACCTGAAGGGCGCCTGGCTGATGGCCCAGGCGGTGGCCGAACACATGGTCCGCCTCGGCCATGGCGGCTCGATCATCAATACCGCCTCGGTTCTGGGCCTGGCCGGGGCGGCGCAGATCCCGGCTTACTGCGCCTCCAAGGGCGGCCTCGTGAACCTGACCCGCGCTCTGGCCGTGGAGTGGGCGCGTCACGGGATCCGTGTGAACGCCTTGGCGCCGGGCTACATCGAGACGGAGATCAACCGCGACTTCCTGACCAGCCCGGCGGGGGAGTCCTTACGCAAGCGGGTGCCGCTGCGCCGCTTCGGCACGCCGGAAGACCTGGACGGCGCCCTGCTGCTGCTGGCCTCCGAGGCGTCCCGCTATATCACCGGCAGCGTCATCGTCATCGACGGCGGCCAGTCGGCTGCCCTCTAGTTTTAGTGAGCACTGGATATGGACTTTTCCCTGGCACCTGAAGTCGAAGACCTGCGGCTGAAGATCAGAGACTTCGTCGAGCGCGAGATCATGCCGCTGGAGGCCGACCCGGCGGCCTACGACGAGCACGAGAACATCGCGCCGGCGAAGCTGGAGGCGTTGCGCGCCAAAGCCAGGGGCGCCGGGCTCTGGGCGCTGCAGATGCCCAAGGCGCGCGGCGGGCAGGGGCTGAACGTCGCCGGCATGGCGGCCTGCTACGAGGAGATGGGCCGCTCCATTTTCGGGCCGGTGGTCTTCAACTGCGCGGCGCCCGACGACGGCAACATGATGCTGCTGGAGAAGGTCGCCACCGACGAACAGAAGGCGCGCTGGCTGCAGCCCATCGTCGACGGCAAGCTGCGTTCCGCCTTCGCCATGACCGAGCCCATGCCGGGCGCCGGCTCCGACCCGGGCCTGATGCTGAGCCGCGCCGAGCGCGCAGGCGACGACTGGGTTCTCAATGGGCACAAATGGTTCATCACCGGCGCCGACGAGGCCGAGCATTTCATCGCCGTGGTGCGCACCTCCGACGACGCGCGCAAGGGCCTGACGGCCTTCCTGTTCAACCGCGACACGCCGGGGCTGGAGATCGTCCGGCGCATCCCCATCATGGGGCCGGAGGAGCACGGCGGCCACTGCGAGCTGCGCTTCAACGACCTGCGCGTTCCCGACAGTGACCGCCTGATGAATGTCGGCGATGGTCTGAAGGTGACGCAGATCCGCCTCGGCACCGCGCGGCTCACGCACTGCATGCGTTGGCTCGGCATGTCCAAGCGGGCCCTGGAGATCGCGCGGCCGCACGTCGCCGAGCGCCAGAGCTTCGGCATTCCGCTTGCCGACCACGAGGGCGTGCAGTGGCTGCTCGGCGAGGCTGCCATGGCCATCGAGTTGGGCCGGCTGCTCACCATGCGGGCGGCGGTGAAGCTGGACCGCGGCGACTTCGCCCGCAAGGAAATCTCCATGGCCAAGATCCAGGTCGCCGACACGCTCCACAAGGCGGTGGACACGGCGATCCAGCTGCTCGGCGCCAAGGGCTATTCCAAGGACACGCCGCTGGAGTGGATGTACCGCTACGCCCGCCAGGCACGCCTGGTCGACGGCGCCTCGGAGGTGCACAAGATGGTGCTGGCGCGGGCCTTCCTGAGCGACGGCCTGGACTTCTGGGGTTGGGAATGACGACGACCTTGGAGGAATCGCGCCTGGCCGGGCGCAAGGCACCGCTGGAGGCCTTTCTGGCCAAGGCGGCGGGGGCGAAAGCCGTGGAGGTGGTCGACGCCCGCCCGCTCAGCGGCGGCGCCATCCAGGAAAACTGGCTGCTGGACCTGGTGATCCACGGCGGCCCCATGGCGGGCCCGCTGGAGGCGGTGCTGCGCACGGATGCGCCGTCCACGGTCGCCGTCAGCCGCAGCCGCGCCGAGGAGTTCGCTTTGCTGAAGGTGGCGCAGCAGGCCGGCGTGACGGTGCCGGAGCCGCTGTGGCTCTGCGAGGAGCCGTCGGTGCTGGGCAAGACCTTCTACATCATGCGCCGGGTGGCGGGCACCGCAGTGCCGCACCGCCTGATGAAGGAAAGCGATCTGGGGGGCGACCGCGACGAACTGGCCGGGCGCTTGGGCATGGAGCTGGCGCGCATCCACTCGGTGACGCCGCCGCGCGAGGAACTTGCCTTTCTCGGCACGCCCTCGGCGGACCCGGCCCTGGAGGCCGTGGCGCGCTACCGCGCCTATCTCGACGCGCTGGGCGGCAGCTACCTGGCGCTGGAGTGGGGACTCAGATGGTGCGAACTGCACGCGCCCGAGCCACAGGGGCCGGTCCTGGTGCATCAGGATTTCCGCACCGGCAACTACATGGTCGACCGGCACGGCCTGACCGGGATCCTGGACTGGGAGTTCTGCGACTGGGGCGACCCGATGACCGACATCGGCTGGTTCTGCGCCGCCTGCTGGCGCTACAGCCATCCGGAGCTGGAGGCCGGCGGCATCGCCCCGCGCGGGCCCTTCTACCACGAGTACGAGGCCGTCTCGGGCCGGCGCATCGATCCCCAGGCCGTGGCCTTCTGGGAGGTCATGGCCCACATCCGCTGGGCGGTGATCGCCCTGCAGCAGGGTGAGCGCACGCTGTCCGGCGGCGAGGACTCGCTGGAGCTGGCGCTAACGGGCCGTGTCTATCCGCCGGCGATCGAGGAGGAGATCCTTCGCCAGTGCGGCCCCGACCAATGGAAGGCAAGCGAATGAGTGCAGGACAGGGGAAAGGAGGCGGGGAGGCCGACGGCGTTCGCCTGCTGCATCTGGCGCGGCGCGAGTTGCTGGACGTTGTCCTGCCGACACTGGAGGGAGATGCGCGTTACCGCGCCCGGCTGATCGCCAACGCCATGAAGATCGCGGCGCAGGAGATGGACCTCGGCGCAGGCAATGCGGCGGCGACAGCTGGTGAGTTGGAAGCCTTCGCCGCGGGGCTCGACGGCGCGCCGGCGGACGGCCCGCAGGGGCCCCGCGAAGCGATCCGCGATGCCCTGCGCAGCGGCGAAGTGGACGGCAATGCGGACCTCTTTGCCCTGCTTGAACGGATGACAGGGCGGCGCCGTGCCCTGCTGGGATAGAGAATAGTCCATCTTCACGCAATGGTAGTATGGCGTGGAAGATGCGCCCTCCGTGGCGATTGCCGCCCGGCTAGCCTTAATCATTGAAGCTAAAGTTGAATTCGAGTTACCCCCAAGTTCCACAGGCCGCCGGGGGGCGGTCTCGTTGACAGGTTCAGAGGGTGGTGCGAGCATCCTTCTCAACCGTCAGATATCACGCAAAAAAGCAGGGCAAAGTCAGGTGAGCAAGTTTCGCTCGGGGAACCGTGCAACCTTCATCAGTCCTTATCTTCGCCGACCGCTCCGTTCCCTCAACAAGGTGCTGAGCGAGCGTGACGATCAGGATGAGGACGTTGCGCCGCAGCAGCCTGCCAATGACTCGTGCACCGATTCAGGTTCTTCAACCTGGAGGCGGGAGCGCAAGTCGGTCGTCGCTTCCGAATAGCGGCCGACGGCGGCGCGGGCCGCATCTCCGACAAGAATGAGTGAGAATCCGGCGCGACGCCGGAAAGAAGCTACCCGGCCAGCGCTTCGGGGTGGCGCTCCAGGTCGACCATGTTGCGGATGCAGATCGAGATCAGGCCCAGGGAGTCTTCCGAGAAATCGAACTCGATGCCGATTTCCTTGGCGCTTTGCCACACCGTGGCGCAGTGGACAGGCCCGCTGTCGGGGTGGTTGAGCTCGACCGTGGCGTCTCCGGACGAGGAGAGCTTCGGCGGCTCGCTGTCGAAGATCAGCTTGGCGCCGCCCAGGGAGACATCGGCGACGGTGCAGAGCAGAACCTTGCCGTCCACGTTCGCGGCCAGGGCAAAGCTCTTTTCAGCCGCGTAGCGGGGCCACTCGCGACGGTTCTGCGTCCGTGTTGGGGCCGTGGAAACACCCGATTTAGCCAAGGCTTCTGCCCATCCCTTTGTTGAGCTGCGGTGCGGCGAGCCTTTCGCCGCAACCTGCAAAAAAGGGTGGCCTCAGAATCTTAACAATTCGTTATCAATCCGTTTAGGTCGGCTGAGGAGGCGCCTGGGCCGTCAGATATCCAGGCAGTCACCCAGGATGGGGGCGCCGGCGGGCAGGCGCACAGCGGCGCCGATCAGCGCCGTCACGTTGTCGGCTGTGTCGCAGAGCGGCAGGAAAAGCCGCTCGTAGCGGATCTTGCGACCGTCATGCTTGGTGTATTCGCCGCTCATGTAGGCGGGCGCGATCTTGTCGACCACCTGGTCGAGGATCTCGAAGGTACCGGTCCCGCCGATGCCGAAATCGACCTCGTCCAGGTAGCGCCCGGTCAGGTCGCAGCCGTACCAGTTGACGATCTGGTTTCCCATCATGCGCACGCGGTAGCGGCGCGGCGCCGCTTCGACATCGAAGAGACCGATGTGCGGCAGGACGCTGCCGATCTCGTTCGGGTCGATATCGCTGCGCGCCGGCGCCGGTCGGCCCCTGCGTAAGCGCCGCCAGTTGCTGTACAACGCTTTGAGCACATCGGCCCGCAGCCGTTGCTCGAAAGAATCGATTGCTACCTGTAACACCGTCGCCTGCCAAGATAGCGCCTGCGGCGCGTCGGATTTGATCAATTCTCCCCCACTGACCGGTTCCAAGCAACCATGGCGTCATCGCCTGAAAGTCCCGGGTACCGGAGTGTGCGTCGTTAGCCCCAAATCTGTCCAACAAATGCTACAAGCCACGGCGCGCGAACCAGATAAGACTCACAGTTGCCATTGGAACTGGAAATCAACCAGGCCCGAGCCAATCGGGCCGGAAAACTTGGCCGCACGGGAACAGGGTTCACAGGCGAGTCACCCTCGCCAGGCTCGACCGGGCATCTGTTAGTCTGCAGAGCGTTCCCGCGGCGGCAATCACGGGAGGAGCAACCGACCAGCGGTGCCGGCGTCGTGCCGGTGCCGGGTGATTGTCGCACGCCAGACGGGACGTCGGGGACACGGACAACGTCTAGTAATGTGAGGTAATCCAGCAATGGCAGTCAAAGATGCAACCTTGATCACCGGAGGGGCCGGATACATCGGCAGCCATGCCGTGCTGGCGCTGCGCGATGCGGGACGTCCGGTGGTTGTTCTGGACAACCTCTCGACCGGCGCGCGCCGCGTGGTGCCGGAGGACGTGCCCTTCATAGAAGGAGACGCCGGCGACCAGGCCCTGGTCGCATCGATCCTCGCCGATTACGACGTCGGCTCGGTGATCCACTTCGCCGGCAGCATTCTGGTCGAGGAGTCGGTGCGCGAGCCGCTGGCCTATTACCGGAACAATGTCGGCACCAGCGCCAAGTTGCTGCAGACCTGTGTGGAGGCCGGCATCAGGCGGTTCATTTTCTCCTCCACGGCCGCTGTCTATGGGGCGGCGGAAGTGTCGCCGATTCCAGAGAATGCGCCGAGCTTGCCGATCAATCCCTACGGCAGCACCAAGCTGGTCACCGAGTGGATGCTGCAGGATGCCGCGGCGGCTTCGGGACTGCGCTTCGTCGCCCTGCGCTACTTCAACGTCGCCGGCGCCGATCCCGAAGGGCGCAGCGGTCAGCTCGGGCCGGTCGCCACCCATCTGGTCAAAATCGCCAGCCAGGTCGTCGCCGGCACGAGGGAATCGATCGCCATCTACGGCGACGACTACGACACGCCGGACGGTACCTGCGTGCGCGACTACATCCACGTCTCCGACCTGGCCGACGCGCACCTGGCCGCTCTTGCCTATCTGGAGAAAGGCGGGGAGAGCCGCATTCTCAACTGCGGCTACGGCCACGGCTATTCGGTGAAGGAGGTCCTGGCCGCGGTGGAGCGCTGCGTCGGCCGGCCGCTCAATCCCACGGTCGGCCCCCGGCGTCCGGGCGATCCGCCGATCCTGGTGGCCGACGTGACGGCTCTGCGCCGGACGCTCGCCTGGACGCCGCGTTTCGACGACCTGGAACAGATCATCACTTCCGCCGTCAATTGGGAGAAGTCCATTCCACCGGCCACAGAGGAGAAGCCTTCGCGTGAGCAAGCCTGAGAGCCGCGCCGCCGCGGTGCCCGACAAGGAAATTGCCTTCACAGGCAGCGTCGCTTTCTTCGGCCACGACTGGACGGAGAGTACGGTCATCAAGCGGATCCGCGCTTTCTCGGGTCTCGGCCTGCGTGTCCTCGGCTTCAATTTCCGCCGCGACAAGTTCGGCAAGGACTTCACACCTTTCTGGGACAACGTCCATCTGGGCGTGACGGCGGACCGGGCTTACGGCAGACGCCTGCTGGCAATGCTTCTGGCCCTGCCCAGGGTGCTGCGCCACCGCCGCGAGCTGCGGCGGGTACGCTTCTTCTACGCCCGCAACATCGACATGTGCGCCTTGGCGCTGGCCGCCAAGCTGCTGACCGGGGCCTCGGCGCCGCTGGTCTACGAGGTGCTCGACGTGCAGCGGGTGTTCATCGGCAGGGGACCGGCCTCGCTGCTGTTCCGCTGGGCCGAGCGACGTCTGCTCAAGCATTGCAAGCTTCTGGTCGTTTCTTCCCCGGATTTCGACAGCCACTACTTCCGCAGCCGCCAGGGCTACCGCGGGCGCGTCTTCCTGCTGGAGAACAAGATCAGCTTCGCCCAGGCCGCGGCGGTGGAACGTCCGGTCGAGACACCGGCGGCCGCCTGCGCCCCGCGCCCGGCGCCCGACAAGTGGGTCATCGGCTGGTTTGGCACACTGCGGTGCCCCAAGAGTCTCGCCATGCTGTGCCGCATCGCCGAGGCCCTGCCGGACAAGGTGGAGATTTACCTGCGCGGTGTGCCCACCGAGACCGGCCTGAGGGTCTTTCAGGAGGCTATCGCCGGCCATCCGAACATGATCTATGGCGGTGAGTACCGCAACCCGGACGACTTGGCGGAGATCTATGGGCGGGTGCACCTCACCTGGGCTTTCGATTTCCTCGACGAGGGCACCAACTCCAAGTGGCTGCTGCCGAACCGGATCTACGAGGGCGGCTACTTCGGCAGCGTGGCGCTGACCTCCAGCGACACCCGGACCGGTGAGAAGGTGCGCGAGCTGGGACTCGGCTACACCTTCGAGGCGCCGGAGGTGGAGAACCTCATCGCCTTCCTGCGCTGGTACTCCATCGACGAACACCTGGCGCGGCGCAGCCACATCCTATCGCTGCCGCGCCAGGAGTTCTGCGACCTCTATGATACGCAGGACCTCTGCGAGCTGATCCTCAGCCTGCCGCTCGGTCCGCAGCGACAGACGGCGGCGCCGCTGCTTCAGACCCGGGCGTCGGAGCATCCGAATGGATAGTACGCTGTCGATCGCGCTGCTCGGGCTCTGCGGCCTCTGTGCCCTGGCCATGGTCTATCCCTATGTGCTCTATCCGCTGATCCTGGCGCGCTTGCCGGAACGGCCGCTGCGACCCGTGGCGGGCCAGGCGGCGGTGCCGCGGCTGTCGCTGGCCTTCTGCGCCTACAACGAGGCAGCGGTGCTGCCGGTGAAGATCGAGAACCTGCGCGCGCTGCGCGCGGTGGAGCCGGAGCTGGAGATCCTCGCCTACTCGGACGGCAGTTCGGACGCCACGGCGGCGCTGCTGCAGGCCGAAGCGGACTGGATCAGGGTCTTCGCCGCCGAGGCGCGCCACGGCAAGAGCCACGGCATGAACACCCTGGTACAGGCGGCCTCGGGCGACATCATCGTCTTCACCGACGCCAACGTCATGGTCGATCCCGCCAGCCTGGCGGCGCTGCGCCGCGACTTCGCCGATCCCTTGGTCGGCTGCGTCTGCGGCAACCTGATTTATACCAATCTGGACGAAGGCGCGACGGCGGCTACGGGCTCGCTTTACTGGCGCCTGGAAGAGCGCATCAAGGCCCTGGAGAGCCGCAGCGGCTCGACCATGGGGGCCGACGGTGCGCTCTTCGCCGTACGCCGGGCGCTCTATCCGCCGGTGCCGCCGGACATCATTGACGACATGTTCGTCTCGCTGAGCATTCTTTGCGACGGCCACCGGGTGCTGCGCGATCCGGCTGTGCTGGCCTACGAACGGGCGGCGACCGACAGCGCGGACGAGTTCAAGCGCAAGATCCGCATCGCCTGCCAGGCCTTCAACTGCCACCGCCTGTTGTCGCCACGGCTGCGTCGCCTGTCGCGGCTCGACCGCTTCAAGTACATCTCCCACAAATTGCTTCGCTGGTTCGGGATCTACTTCTTCGCGCTGGGCGCCCTGGCCGCCGCCGCCTGGCTGGTGATGCAGGGGCTCGCGCTTCTGGCCCTGGCAGGCCTGGCCGCGGGCGCGCTGCTCTATGGCGCCGGGCGTGCCGGCGTTCCGATGCTGCTGGCCAAGGCCGTGGAGATCCTGCGGGCCATGGCGGCCACCGGCATCGGGCTCTTCAAATCGCGCCGGGGCGAGAGGTTTCAGACCTGGGACTTGCCGGCCAGCAGCCGGAAGCCGGGCTAGTCATGGGGCCGGGGACCACAGCCTGGCGCGCCGTCTCCCAGGGGGCGGAAAGCCACGCAGTCGACCTCCGCCACCAGCGGGTGGCCGGGATAGGCGAAGCGGCCGATCCAACCGTCCAGATCGCGCCCGGCCCAGAGGTGCAGGTAGATCTTGCCCGGGGCGGCAGGCAGGGGGCCGCGCGCGCCGGTCTCCTCGTGCACCAGGCGGCCGTCGACGAACCAGCGGATCGCGTCCGGCCGCCACTCGAAGGCGTAGCTGTGGAAGTCCTCGGAGGCGTCGAACCCCAAATCGATATGGGTTTCATGTCCGCCGATACCGCCGGTGTAGTAGTTGAGCTGCACCTGGCGCGGCGATTTTCCGAGAAACTCGAAATCGATTTCGTCGTGCGGCGCGTCGAAGGTGGGGCCGGTGTAGGTGAAGAAGCCGGTGACCACGCCGGGCGCGGCCACCGCCTTGAGCCGCGCCTCGAAGCGGCCGTAGCCGAAGAAGGATTTTGTCTGGTATTCGCCCGAGGCGAAGGGACGCCCCGCCACCTCCTGGTCGGTGAGGCTGATCCGCAGGCGCCCGTCGCCGAGGCTCAGGTTCTGCCGCAGCCAGCCGGTCTGCACCTTTTCCCAGCCGTTGGCCCAGTCGTGCGACTTCAGCCAAAGGCCGCGGTCGAAGGTGTCCAGGGGATCGCGGAAGGCCGCCGGCGCCGCCGCGCCGCCGCTGCCCGCCAAGAACAGCGCGCAGGTGAAGAGAAGGGCGCGGCGCAGGCGGAGGGTAGAGATCATCTCGTAGGGCTCTCCGGGGCGGCTGTTGCAGTTGAGCGGCGAGTCTATCGCGGGCCCTGTGGGGAGCCTGTGTCATGCGTGTAGCGCTCTGCGCCGCGACCTTCCGGCGCCCCGAGGGGTTGGACCGCCTGCTGGACGCCATCGCCGGGCTGCAGGCGCCGCGCGACGAGTCAGGTCCGCTCGCCATAGAGATCGTCATCGTCGACAACAGCCCGGAGGCGGCGGCCCGGCAACAGGTCTGCGCCGCCGCTGCAGCGATGCCCTGGCCGCTCCACTATCTCTGCGAGCCGCAGCGCGGCATCACCTATGCCCGCAATGCCGCCTTGAACAAGGCTTTGGCGCTGAAGTGCGACTTCGTGGCCTTCATCGACGACGACGAGGTGCCGGCACCGCGCTGGCTGGCGGCCCTGCTGGCGGCCCAGCAGCGCAGCGGAGCCACGGCGGTTCTGGGCCCGGTGCAGCCGCTGCTGCCGCAGCAGACGCCCTCCTGGCTGGTCGCCGGCCGCTTTTTCGAGAGTCCGCCCTTTGCCGACGGCGCCGAGCTGCAGGACGCGCACACCGCCAACGTGCTCATTGACCTGAAGCGTCTGCGGTCGCTCGGGCTCGCCTTCGATCACCGCTTCGCGCTGACCGGCGGCGAAGACACCATGCTGTTTCGCGACCTGCTGGACGCCGGCGGGCGCATTGTCTTTGCCGCCGACGCGGTGGTCTACGAGACCGTGCCGCCCAGCCGCGCCCGCCTCGGTTGGCTGCTGCGGCGCTGGTATCGAACCGGCAACGTCGAGGCGGCGTTGTTCCTGCGCGGAAGGCGCCGGGGCGTCTGGCGGCGGCCGGTGAACGTGCTGCGCGGCCTGGCGCGGGTGGCGGTCGGCGGCGCATTGTTCGCGTGCAATCTTCTGGTGCTGGGCTTCGGGCGCAAGGACCGCATCGTCAGGCCGCTTTACACGCTGTGCCGCGGCTGCGGCATCCTCTCCAGCAGCTTCGGCCGGGACTACGTCGAGTATCGCGAGGTGCACGGCACATGAAGCAGGACCGGCTTTGTGACTTTTCGCAAGCATCTGCGGGCCGGTCGGCTCGACCCGGGATGTCTTTGCTAGGTTCGAAGAAATCCACCGAGCGCGACGGCCAAACAACCCGGGAGCGACCCCTTTGGAGCCTTCCTCTCCAATGACCATGCGACGACAAGCGGCGCCCGAGGCGCGCGGCGAAGCAGGATTGATGAGCCTGTCGCTGCTGCAGGTCCTGGGCGTGGTGTGGCGACGCAAGGCGATCATCCTCGCCTGTCTCGTCGTGGCGCTTTCGGCGGCGATCATTGCCAACGGCGTGATCGCGCCGCGCTATACGGCGACCGCCTCGATTATCGTCGAACCGCGCCAGCAGAAGGTGATCGAGATCGAGTCCGTGATCTCAAACCTGCCGATGAGCCTGGAGACCATGCAGAGCGAGGTGCAGGTCATCAAATCGCCGACGGTCGCGCGGCGGGTCGTCGACAAACTCGGCCTGGCGGCCCTGGCGGAGTTCAATCCCTCGCTCGCGGCGAATGATCCGAGCCTGCTGGACGAAGTGAAGGCGGCGGTCAAGGGCGCTTTCAAGCCGGTGATCGCCTGGCTCAAGGGCGAGAGCGGCAGCGCGCAGGCGCTGTCCCTGGCGCAGGCGCCGGGCGCAACCTGGGACCTGCCGCCGGAGGAGACGCGCCGCAACTGGGGCGAGACGCGCATCGTCGGACGCTTCCTCGCCAACCTCGACGTCGCCGTGCAGGGCGCTTCGCGGGTCATCAAGCTGTCCTACACCAGCAGCGACCCCTTGTTGTCGCAGCAGATCGCCAACGCGGTCGCCCGCGCCTACATTGACGACCAGGTCCAGTTGAAGGCCGAGGCCCTGGCCGGTGCCAACAGCTTTCTCGGCGGGCGTATCGACGAACTGCGCGCCGATGTCGAAGCGGCGGAGCGGGCGGTGGAGGAGTTCCGCGAGACCACGCCGATCATTTCCGAGAACGACAGCGAGCTGCTGGCCGAACAGATCTTCGCGGTCAACCGCAAGAAGATCGAGGCACAGCTCGAACTGGACACAGTGAACGAGCGGCTCTCGCGCCTGCGCGCAGCCATGAATGCGCGCGGTGATACCGCGGCCTTCGAGGGCGTTGCCTCGACCGTGATCGACGAACTGCGTCTCGAGGAGATGCGCCTGCGCCAGGAAGAGTCGGAGCTGCTGAGCACCCTGGGGCCGAAGCACCCCAAGGTCGTGACCCTGCGCTCCGAACTGGACAAGCGCCAGCAACAGATGCTGGAAGAGGCGCAGCGCCTGCTTTCCAGCCTGCAGAACGAAAAGGACATAGCCCAGCAGCGCCTCGCCTCGATCCGCGCGTCGCAGGCCGGCCTGCAGCAGGATTCCGACGCCCTCAATGCCGCACAGATCAGGCTGCGCGCCCTGCAGCGCGAGGCCGAAGCGACGCGGGAGGTCTTCCAGAGCTTCCTCAACCGCTACAAGGAGACCTCGCAGCTGACCTATGACCAGGCCCAGTCGCGAATCCTCTCGCTGGCCAGCATTCCGACCGCACCCTCCTTTCCCAAGACCAAGCTGAATTACGCAGTCGCCGTGGTGCTGGGCGGTGGTATCGGCGGCCTGATCGTGCTGCTGCTGGAGCTGGCGGTGCCGGGTTTCCGCAGCCCGGAGGAGCTGCAGCTCGCCGCCGGCCTGCCGGTCCTGGCGGTGATCCCCGGCGTGTCTCGGGCCAAGGTCCGGGGGCCTGCTCTGGAGCGCTTCCTGCGGGCGGAGCCGAATTCCGCCTTCGCCGAGGCGCACAAGGGCGTCTACGCAGCCCTGCGGGTCGACCGCCGCGCCTATGGCCTGGGCAACGTGCTGCTGGTGACTTCTTCGGCGCCCAACGAGGGGAAGTCGGTCTTCTCGGAAAGCCTCTGCACCTCACTGGCCGGTGGCGGCCTCAACGTGCTGCGTATCGACTGCGACCTGCGCGCCTCGAAGGCGCGCGAAGGATTGGGGCTGTCCGACTACATCCTTTCCGACTGTCCTCTGGAGCAGGTGGTGCAGAGCGATGACGATACTCCGCTCTCGGTAATCCGCCCGGGGACCAAGGTCGGCGATCCCCACATGGTGCTGGGGTCGCCCAAGCTGGCGAAGTTCATCGCCGCGGCGGCGCGGCAGTACGACCTGGTTTGCCTCGACGCGCCGCCGGTGCTGGCGGTCTCCGACGCCGCGACCCTGGCGGAGCTGGCCGACCAGACCGTAGTGGTGGTGCGCTGGCGGCGCACCCCGCGCCGCTTCGTGGCAACGACCCTGGAGCGACTGCGCCGCGGGCGCGCGCATCTCTCCGGCGTGGTCATGACCCAGGCAAAGCTGACCCGCAGCGCCAAATCGAACCCCTACATGGTGGGCTATGCAGACCGCAGCTTCCGCAAATACTACTGAGGGCGAGGGGGAGCGCCCTCGCGTCTCCGTCCTGCTGCCGGCCTACAACGCCGCCGGAACGCTGGGCGACGCCCTGGGCTCGGTCCTCAATCAGACGCTCAGCGAGGTGGAGGTCATCGTCGCCGACGATGCCTCGCGCGACGCCACCGGCGAACTTGCGCGGCGGGCGGCCGTCGCCGATCCGCGGGTGCGCGTGCTCAACATGGAAAAGAACGGAGGCGCCGCCGCGGCGCGCAACCGCGCCCTGGCTGCCGCGCGGGGCGACTGGGTGGCGCTGCTCGACGCCGACGACCGTTTTGCGCCGGACCGTCTGGACCGGCTGGTGGCGCTGGGCGAGCGGCGCCAGGCCGACATCGTTGCCGATAATCTGCGCCTGGTGAGCGCCGAGGGGCGGGACAAGGGCAGGGCGCTGGCGGCGGAAGACAAGCTCTTCGCCACGCCGCTGACGGCGGCGACCTTCGTGCAGCGCAACCACTTTCTCACGCCAGGATTCAAGCTCGGCTACCTGAAACCGCTCTTCCGGCGTGACTTCGTGGTGCGGCATGGGCTGCGCCAGAACGAAGACCTGCGCATCGCCGAGGATTTCCACTTCCTGCTCGACGCCCTGATGGCGGGTGGGCGCTTCGCCGCCGACCGGCAAGCGGGCTACGACTATCGGCTGACGCCAGGATCTCTGTCGCGCGGCCTCTCGCTGCTGGACCTGCAGCGTCTCAGCGCCGCCAACGGGGCGGTGCGTGCTCGCGCGGGCGCCGACGCGGCGTTGGACCGCGCGCTGGAGCGGCGCCAGCGTTCCGTCGATCTCCACATCCAATTCGCCCGCTTCGTCGACGCGGTGAAGGGGCGCCGGGCGCGCGATGCCGGCGCGATCTTCGCGCGTCATCCCGACCTGACGCCTTTTCTGGCCTTCTATGGCCTGCAGAGCCTGCGCAAGCGCCTGCCGGGAGGCCGCCACCTTGTCTGAACCAGTTTCGTCTGCTTTGGGGAGCAAGACTGCATGAAGATACTCTTCGCCACCGGCCACGGTTATCTGCCCCAGCGGGTCGGGGGATCGGAGTCGAGCAGCCACGAGCTGATTCTGGCGCTGCGCGAGCAGGGACACGACTGCGCGGTGCTGGCGCAGCTGCAGGGCAACGGCTGGCTGGCTCTGCGCAACCGGGTGCTGATGAAGCTGCGCCGCGAGCCGCTGCTGGGCGACCAGTTGCCCGGATATCCGGTGCAACGCGCCTGGTTTCCCGACCACCACGCGGAGGCGGCGCTGGCGCGAGAGCAGCCCGACGTGGTGCTGGTCCAGGCCGGTGAGCCGCTGCGCATGGCCAAGGCCTTCAGGACCTCCGGCGTGCCGACTGTGGTCTATCTGCGCGACGTGGAGTTCCACGAGCTGGGCGGTGATCCGGCGGACTTTCCGGATCTTACCTATATCGCCAACTCGCAGTTCGTGGCCGAACGCTTCCGCGCTGCCTTCGGCCCGACGCCGCGGGTTATCCGGCCATTGTTCCGTGCCGAGCGCTATGCCACGCCACGGGCGCCCAAATACGTCACCTTCGTCAATCCCCATCCGGTCAAGGGCGTCGACCTGGCCTTCGAGATCGCCGCGCTCTGCCCGGAGATCCCCTTCTGCTTCGTCGAGGGCTGGCCGATGGACCGGGAGGAGGCGCTCGCCCTGGAAAAGCGGGTGGCCGCGCAGGTCAACGTTCACCTGGAACCGCGCACCCACGACATGCGGCAGATCTATCAGGCCACCCACACCCTGCTGGTGCCGAGCCAGTGGGAGGAGGCCTGGGGGCGGGTGGTGACCGAGGCGCAGTTCAGCGGCATTCCGGTGCTGGCCAGCGACCGTGGCGGCCTCGCGGAGGCGGTGGGCCCCGGAGGCCGGGTGCTGGCGCACGATGCGCCGGCGTCGGCCTGGGCGGCGGTTCTGCGGGAATACTGGCGCGACCGTGCGGTCTACGGCGCGGCCTCGGCGGCGGCACAGGCCCACGCCGGCCGTGCCGAGATCGATCCACGGCGACAACTCGCCGAACTGGTGGCGATCCTCAGTGACAGCCTGCGCGGCGCCCCGCAGGACCCGATCAAGATGGCCGGCTGATGATGGAGAAGGCAGGAGGCACTCAAACCATGGCCGGCGCGCCCATCAAGCTCATCTTCGGGGTCGACGGCAGCTACAGCCAGCACCTGGCGGTGACCCTGGTGTCGTTGCTGGAGAACAACCCCGCCAACCGCTTCGACATCCTGGTGGTGACGATCAACATGGCCGAGGCCGACCGCTGGAAGATCGAGGCCCTGGCGGGGCGCTTCGACAACGTCACCCTGGCCTTCCAGCCTTTCGACATCACCCGCTACAGCCACTTCCGCACCGACAACCACATCTCTCACGCGTCCTATCTGCGCATCTTCATTCCGGAGATCCTGCCGGAGAGCGTCGAGAAGGTGCTCTACCTGGACTGCGATCTGGTGGTGCGTCACGACATCGCGGCGCTGTGGCAGTCGGAGCTCGGCAACACTGTGCTGGGTGCGGTGCGTAACCCCTTCTTCGTGCGCCATGGCGATCTGGAGATGCCGGCCGGCGCCGACTACTTCAACGCCGGCGTCCTGCTGATGAACCTGAAGCGCTGGCGGGAGCTGGACGGGACGGCGCGCCTGATCCGCTTCATCGAAGCGCACCACGACCATCTCTGGGCCCACGATCAGGACGCCCTCAACGCGGTTTTCTGTGGAGAGGTCCGGGAACTGGCGCCGTTCTGGAACTTTCAGACCTCCATGCTGTGGACCGAGCCCGACCAGTTGTCCCTCAGCTATCCCCAGTTCCGGGGCCTGTTGGAGGATCCGGGGATCGTGCACTACACGACCCCTTCGAAGCCCTGGCATTTCAGCAATTCCCACCCCTATAAAAATGCATATTTTCAGTATCTTGCGCGGACTCCTTACAGCGATTTCCAACCCAAAGACGTCTCTTTGGGCAGCCTGTTGACGCGCGCCCTACGGTGGCCGCAATCGGCCTTCCGCGACCGCCTGCCCGATGCCTATTACCCGACGCGGCGGCTGCTCCGGCAATTGAAGGCCATCAGCCTGGGGAGCAAAGCGTGAATTCTCTGAAAAGCCCGCAGCCGCTCGTCAGCGTCGTCATCCCCAACTACAACCGCGAGGCCGAACTGCGCCGCGCGGTGGATAGCGTGCTGGCCCAGGACTACCCGGCCGTGGAAATCGTCGTGGTCGACGATGCCTCGACCCGCCCGGTCTCGCTCGACCTGCCGCCGGCGGGGCGCGAGGTGCTGCGCTGGGTCGCCCTGGAGACCAACGGCGGCGGCGCCACGGCCCGCAACGCCGGCATCGACGCGGCCTCTGGCGAGGTCGTCGCTTTCCTTGATTCTGACGACGTCTGGACCTCCGACAAGCTGGCACGACAGATGGAGAGCTACGTCGCCGAGGGACGGCCACAGGATGCCGTCTACTACAGTCAGGTGGTGCTGGACCGCGGCTACGAGCATATGACCCTGCCGGAGCGCCCGCTGGGCGAGGGGGAGGCCGTCGGCGACTATCTCTTTCCCTGGCGGGGCAACCTCATCCACACCTCCACGCTGCTGATGAGCCGGGCGCTGGCGGCCAAGGTGCGTTTCACCGACGGCCTGCGTATCCACCAGGACGTGGACTTCTGCCTGCGCCTGCAACAGGCGGGGGCGCGCTTCCGCTTCCATCCGGAGCCGCTCAGCCGCTGGCACGCTGACGATCGCGCCGACCGCATGAGCCACCGGCCGAAGTTCCTGCTGTCTCTCGACTGGCTGGAGACGGTCGGCGACATCCTGCCCTGGGCGACGCGGCGCAAGTTCGCCGCCCAGCTTGCCTCCAAGGCGCCGCCCTACGTCTGGCACAGCCCCGGCGTGGTGCTGCGCACGCTGTGGCGCTGTTGGACCAGGGGCTACATCTCCACCGCCTATGCGCTGCGCCTCGTTACCCAGTTCGTCGTGCCCCGGCGCTGGAGCGACGGCGCGGTGCGGCTGCTGAAGCCGCGTGGCCTGCAGCCCGTCGGGAGCCGCGAATGACCTCCTCCCAAAAAATCACCGTGGTCATGGCCACCCACAACGGCGCGCCGACCCTGCCGCTGACCCTGGAGGCCCTGACGCGCGTAAAGGTGCCGGCGGCGGGCATGGAGATCATCGCCGTCGACAACGCCAGCAACGACGGTACGCGCGATCTGCTGGCGCGTGCCGCCACCGAACTGCCGCTGACCCTGCTGACCGAGCCGCGCCGGGGTAAGAGTTCCGCCCTCAACAAGGCACTGAACGCCGTCTCCGGCGACCTCGTCGTCTTCATTGATGACGATGTGCTGCCCGATGAGGGCTGGCTGCTGGCCTATGCCGAGGGCGCCACGCGGCAGCCGGAGGCCGATCTCTTCGCCGGGCAGGTGCGCCATTTCTGGCAGAAGCCGCCGCCGGCCTGGCTCGAACGCCTGGCGGCGGAAGGACGTTCTTATGCGGGAACGCCCAGCGGCCAGCCGGAGGGGCCGGTGCCGGCGATCTTCTTCAAGGGGCTGAACTTCATGGTCCGGCGCCGGGTCATCGAGGCAGTGCGGTTCTCGGAGCGCGCCGGCGTCAACTTCTCCGGCACGGTCTCTTCCGGGGGCGGAGAGGATACGGCCTTCGTGCGGGCAGCCTTGGCGAGAGGACACAAGGCCCACTACCTGCCGGCGGCGCGCCTGCGCCACATCGTGCGGCCGCAGCAGGTCGGCCTGCGCCCGGTCTTTCAACGCTACTACCGCATCGGCCGCTCTATGACACTCAACGATCCGGCGCAGTTCGATGCGGCGGGAGCGCGGCTCTTCGGCTATCCGCGTTATCTCTTCCGCACCCTCCCGCGTGACGGGCTGCGGGCGCTCGGTCACTGGGTGAGGGGCGACAGCTATGCGGCGGCCGACGAGATGATCGGCATCGCCATGACCTGCGGGCGGGCGCGGGAGTGGCGGGAAATGATGGCCGGCGCGCCGAAGGCGGCCGACGAACCCTACAGCGGGGCGGGGTGAAGGCCATGGCGATTCACTACTGGAAGCGCTTCTCCGAGCAGCTCGGCACCCGCAACTTCGGCGACGACGTGAACCCCTTCCTGCTGGAGAAGCTCTTCTCCCGGCGGATCATCGACAGTCCGCATGTCTGCATCATGGGCATCGGAAGCATCCTCAACGACCGCAACATCGCCGCCCTGGAGCGCTACGAGCGCAAGGTCATCTTCTCCTCCGGCGCCGGCTACGAAAAGCTGGAGAACCGCCTCGACGCCTCCTGGCGCGTGGCCTGCGTGCGCGGACCCAAGACGGCGGCCCTGATGGGAATCGACGCGGAGAAGGGGGTTTGCGACGGCGCGATCCTGCTGTCGGATTTCCACGATGCGGTGCCGGCCAGGCAGCGCCGGGGCGCCGCCTTCGTGCCGCACGTCCACACCGCCCGCGCCATCGGCCGCGGGCTGAGCGAGATTTGCGGCAACCTGGGGCTCGACTACGTGAGCCCGGATCTGCCGCACGATGACTTCGTCGGCGCGATCAGCCGCGCCCGCTACGTCCTGACCGAGGCCATGCACGGCGCGATCCTGGCCGACACCATGCGGACCCCCTGGCTGTGCTGTCACATCATGCACCACAACCGCTTCAAGTGGCAGGACTGGTGCGGCTCGGTCGGCGTGCCCTACGAACCGGTCTACCTGGGTGCGCGCTTTTCCGATGCCGGCCTGACCTCCGCGGCGCGCCTGCCGCGGGTCCTGGTCAGCGCCCTGCGGCGGCGGCGCATCGAGGGGCGCCTGAAGAAGCTGATGCGCGAGGGCGAGCCGCTGCTGAGCGAGGAAGAGGTGCTCGCCGGTCGGAAGCGGCAGCTCAGAGTCCTTGCCGAAGAGATCAACCAGGAGTTCGCCGCCTGAGGGTGGTGGCGCCGAGAAGGAAGGAACCCCTGCGCTGAATATCCGCCGATCGATAGCCTGGACTTTCAGCGAGCAGACGCTGCAGTACGGCCTGCAGTTCGTCGCCTCGATCTTCATCGCGCGCCTGTTGACGCCGGACGAGATGGGCGTCTTCGTGCTCTCCATGTCGGCGGCGGCGGTGCTGATCTCGTTGCGCACTTTCGGCATCGGCAACTACCTGATCCGCGAGCCCGAGCTAAACCTGGACAAGATCCGCTCCTCCTTCGGGGTCATGCTGCTGATCTCCTGGTCGCTCGGCCTGGGCCTCTATTTCGGGCGGCACCTGGTGGCCGACTTCTACGACCGCGCGAGTATCGCCGACGTCATGGCAGTGCTGGCGCTGAGCTTCATCGTCTCCCCCATCGGCGCGCCTGCCTTTTCCCTCATGTCCCGGGAGATGCGCTTCAAGGCCCTGCACAACATCGGTTTCGCGTCCTCCTTCGTGAATTCCGGCCTGGGCGTGTTGCTGGCCTACCTGGGCTACAGCTCCATGGCGCTCGCCTGGGGGCTGCTGGCCTCGACCACCCTGCACAGCCTGCTGTGCCTGCTGGCGGTGCGGGACCGCCGCTGGCTGCGCCCCTCGCTGACGTACTGGCGCCAGATCGTCTGCTTCGGCGGAACGCTGTCGTTGAGCACCCTGATCGCCACGGCCAACGCCGATGGCATCAAGTTCCTGCTCGGCGCCTTCATGAGTCCCGCGGGCGTAGCGCAATTCGGCCGAGCGACCCAGGTGCCGCGGATCTTCCGCCAGGGGATCTTCGCGCCGGTCTCCCGGGTGCTGACCCCGGCCTGGTCGGAGGATATCCGTAAGGGCCGTCCTATTGCCGCGGCGGCGGAGAAGCTGGTGGCGGCCAACACCGTGCTGGTCTGGCCTGCTTTCCTGGCCATGGGCCTGATTGCGGAACCCTTTATCATTCTGGTCTACGGCGAGAACTGGCGGCCGGCCGGCCAGATCTTTCCCTGGATTCTGCTGTCCCACGCGTTGCTGACCCTGCTGCCGCAGCCCGAACAGGTGCTGATCCCCTACGGCAGGGCCGGGGCGATCCTGCGCCTGCGCAGCCTGGCGGCCGCCTTCTCGCTCAGCACCGGCGCCTACGGCGCCAGCCTGGGGCTGGAGGCCTTCGCCATCTCTCGTGTCGCCGCCGCCTGTTTCCTGATGGTGCTGGTGTTCATCACCGTCAGGCCGCTGCTGGGCGTCGGGCTGCGCCGCTTCGCCGCTTGCTATCTGCGCGCCGGCTTCGTCGCTCTGCTGGCGGCGGTGCCGGCCCTGGCGTTCCACCTTAGCGGGCGCGGCAGCCTGACCTTGCCGGAGCTGCTGACCATTGTCGCCGCCAGCGCGGCGCTGTGGCTCCTGGGCATCGTGATCACGCGCCACTTCGTCTGGGGCGAGCTGCGGCTGGTTGCCCGTCGCGCCTTCGGACACTGACGCACGGCACGAGGAAAGAACTGCGTCATGCCGCTCGTCTCCGTCGTCATTCCCGCTTTCAAGGCCAAGGCCTATCTGGCCGGGACCGTCGCCTCGGCGCAAAGCCAGAGCCTTCGGGACATCGAGATCATCATCATCGACGACGCCTCGGGCGACGGCACCCTGGAGCTGGCGCAGGGCCTCGCCGCGGCCGATTCCCGGGTGACAGTGATCGCGGCATCGCGCAATGGCGGGCCGGCGGCGGCGCGGAACCTGGGCCTGGCGGCGGCGCGGGGCGACTGGATCGCGCTGCTGGACGCGGATGACGCCTTCGAGCCCGGACGCCTGGCCCGGCTTGTCGGCGCGGCGCGCGACCATGGCGCCGACCTGCTGGCCGATAACCTGCTGCTCGACGACGCCAGGGGCGCGCCGCAACCTATGCTGCCGCCCGGCGAGGGCGCCGACTGCGCGATGCTTTCCGCCGCCCAGTTCCTGCGCGGCAACCTTCCCGACCCGGCCCGGCCGCGCAAGAGCTACGGCTTTCTAAAGCCGCTGATCCGCCGCGCCTTCCTGGAGGAGAGGGGCCTGTGCTACGACGAGGAACTGCGCTTCGCCGAGGACTTCGCATTCTACCTCGACTGCCTTTCCGCCGGTGCGCGCTTCTATCTGCTGCAGGAACCGCTCTACCGCTACCGTCTGCGCGACGACTCTCTGACTGCGCGCCATTCGACCGAAGACCTGCGCCGCCTGCAGCAGGTCGATCAGCGCCTGCTGGAGAATTCGGAGGGGGCTTCGCCGACCTTCCGCGCGGCCCTGAAGGCGCACAAGCAGAGCATCGACCAGCGCCTGCAGTGGCGAGTGGTTATCGACGCGGTAAAGCGCGGGGCCTGGTTGGGCGCCTTGGGGGCCAGTCTGCGGGGCTGGCACGTCTTCAGCTATGTCTCCGGCCAGTTGGCGGGCGAGGCTTGGCGCCGCCTGGGATCCGGCAGGGCCAAGACGGCCGAGACGTAGAAGGCGCCGAGCAGGATCTGGATCAGCGCGTGCTGGCGGAAGAGGGCGTACTCGCTCAGCGAATAGACGGTGACGAAGGCCAGGTAGAAGGCCGGCAGGGCGGCGATGGCGCTGGACGACCGGTGTAGCAGCGCCAATGCCCGCCAGGCGAAGAAAAGCAGGAACAGCAAGGTAATCGCCAGGCCCAGGGCACCGAGCTGGACGGCGATATCCAAGTAGCTGTTGTGGAAGTTCATGATCTCCTGCTGCACGACATGCTGCAGGTAGCTGCCGGCGGAAAAAACGCCGCCGTGCCAGAAGGCGTCATAGCCTCCGCCCAGCAGAGGGCGCTCCTCGATCAGTTCGGCGGCGAAGGCCCAGAGCTCCGAGCGACCGGTCAGGGTCGGTTCCTTGCCCAGCGCCTGCAGCGCCAGGGCGACGGGGTCCAGGTCAAAAGCCAGAAAGACCCAGGCAAGGCACGCGAAGCTAAGGAGCGCGACCAGATAGGCGATGAGCCGCAGCGGTGCCGCCGCGTGGCGGGTCAGCAGCAATGGCGCCAGGGCGCAGAGGCCAAGCGCCATGACGATGGCGGTGCCGGACTGGCTTAAGGCGATGAGGAACGTCCCCAGGGCCGCCGCCAGGATCATGGTCAGGCGGCGCCAGCCCTCGGCGAAGAGCATCAGGCAGCACAGCAGCAGCAGGACCATGCGTCCGCCGAGCACGTTCTTGTGCGGAAAGATGCCGCGGGGGATGCCGTTGTGGTCGTAGGCGAAGCCGCTCTTGGCCAGGATCGCCGCGAGGGAGAGGAGGCCCGTCACCGCCAGTACGATGAAGAGCGCGCGGGCAAGGTCGGCAAGGCTGAAGCGGGCGCCGAGATAGAAGCTGATCAGCACGGTCATGGTCAGCTGCACGGCCGAGCGCAGGCTTTGCCCCGGCGCGTCCGACCAGGTGTAGGAGAGGCCCGCGGCCAGCGGCCAGATCAACAGCGGAACCGCGATCCAGGCACTTTCGAGGAAGGCGCCGTAGCGCAGCAGGAAGAGAGCGAGCGCGACCAGGTAGGCCAGGTACCAGGCAAGCGTCTGAACCTGCGGCTGCAGGGAAAGGGCGTAGGACGCGATGGTCAGCACGAAGATGAGGAAGAGCCGCTCCGCAGCGCGCGGCCAGTCGGCGCCGCGCTCGAGCGTGGTGCCGGCGTCGTCCTGAGCCAGGCGGGCAGGCGCCTGCGGCTCACGTTTGAGGCTGCCTGTAACGCCGTGAGCCGTCATTGGCAACGCGACCTTTGAATGCGCGGAGAGTGCAATTCAGCGAAGCTCGATAAAGCCTGATGAGGCAGAGGTATCACGTTATCCTTCGCACAAGCACAAATCCAGCTAGCTACCTACGACACCGCGCGATATCCGCAAAAAGCCACAACTTAGACTACGTGAAATCACAATCCGGCACCGCCAAGAGTGTTAGTTTTTTGCGGTGCAGTATTGAGGGGATGTCTCGGTCGCACAGGTGATCGAGGCGTTCGTTGGCGAATGAGCCGCGGATGAGAACGGCCGGCGCGCAGCGGAAATGACCTGAGGATCGCAGTGCCACTGACCTGAAGAGCCAGGCCCGTCGTCAGGCGGGCCGCGACCATGGACTGGACAGAGGAAGATTGCGATGGGAGCTGCGCTCGCGGCACTTGGCCTGAGAAGAAGCAGGCGTGACGTAAGGCCGATTTCGCGGGTCGTTCTGGAACTCACGTTCAGAATTTGCGACCTGATGATCCTGGGCCTGGCTGGCTTGATCGCTTTTTTCCTGCGCCAGACCGAGGGCCCCAGCTTGCAGTCCGGTCAATACCTCGGGGCCATTGTTCTGGCGATGCTGTTCGCCACCCTGATGCTGCATCGCTTCGAGGTCTACCGCGATGACTTCCTCTACACCCGGCGCATCCCCTTCGCCGGGCTGTGCACCGCCTGGACAGTGACCTTCTGTGTCCTGCTCGCCGCCGCTTTTCTCGTCAAGGTCTCCGACACCTACTCGCGTGTCTGGGCCCTGTCGTGGTTCGCAGGCGGCGGCGTGGGGCTGGTGGCCGGGAGGATCGTGCTGAGGCAGTGGGTGCGCGGCCTCTCGGTCGCCGACCGCTTCGCCAACCGCACGGTCATCGTCGGCGCCGGCGACCAGGGACGGCGTCTGGCGGGCTATCTGCAGCGCCATGGCGACGTCACCACCAAGGTCATCGGCTTCGCCGATGACCGCCTGACCCGGGTGCCGCGGGAAAGCGAGGGGCTGCCTGTCTTCGGCAGTGTCGATCACCTGGTGGATCTGATCCGCCGCGATCTCGTCGACCAGGTCATCGTCGCCTTGCCCTGGACGGCGGACACGCGGCTGCGCGAAGTGGTGAACAAACTGGAGCAGACGCCGGTGCCGATCCGCCTGGCGCCGGACCTGGCCGCCTTCAGCTTTCCCGACCGCCGCTTCACAACGGTGGGCCGGCTGCCGATGATGCAGCTCTTCGAACGGCCGATTTCCGGCTGGTCCTTCGTGGCCAAGAGCATGGAGGACCGAATCCTGGCCGGCGGCCTGCTGCTGTTCTTCGCGCCGCTGCTGGCGCTGGTGGCGCTGGCCATCAAGATTGATTCACCGGGCCCGGTGTTTTTCCGGCAGAAGCGCTACGGCTTCAACAACGACCTCTTCGAATGCTGGAAGTTCCGCACCATGCGCCAGGACCGGACCGACGTGAACGCCGAGGTGCTGACCCGGCGTGACGACGACCGGGTGACGCGGGTGGGGCGCTTCCTGCGAAAGACCAGCCTGGACGAGTTGCCCCAGCTCATCAACGTGTTGAAGGGCGACATGTCGCTGGTCGGGCCGCGCCCCCACGCCACCTCGGCCAAGGCCGCCGGGCGGCTCTACGAGGAAGCCGTTGATGTCTACGCAGCGCGCCACCGCGTAAAGCCGGGGATTACCGGCTGGGCCCAGGTGAACGGCTGGCGCGGGGAAACCGACACCCTGGAGAAGATCGAGCGTCGCGTCGAGTACGATCTCTTTTACATCGAGAACTGGTCGCTTGCCCTGGACCTCAAGATTCTGCTGCGCACCGCCCTGGTGATGCTGGGCGACCAGGAGGCCTATTGATGAGCACCGTCCTGCCGTCGGCGGCCGCGGCGCCCATGCCCCGCAAAGCAGTTATCGTTCTTGGTTTCGGAACGTCGCCGGGCCAGGCGAACCCGGTCACCTCCTTGCCCTACGGTGCCCTTGCCGAGCGGTTGCCCGCCGTTGAACGCCAGGGCATCCAGCAGGCAGTTGAGGAGGCGCTCTCCGCGGGGCTGATGGAACTGGTCTTTCTCACCCGTGACGGCGCCGCCCTGGCGCCGGTGGGCGGACTGCCGCAGCAGGTGGTGCTATCGCGCAGCCCCGGCGGCAACGGCCTGGGGGCGGCGCTCCGCGCGGCCCGGACGCTGATCGGGACCGAGCCCTTTGTGGTGCTGGCGCCGGAAAGCCTGGCCACCGCCGGGCGCGGCGCGGTGGCGCGTCTGCTCGCCGCCTACCGCCGCCATGGCGGCAATCTGGCGGTCATCGACAACGAGGAAACTTTGCTGCGGGAAGGTACCTTCACCGCCATCGCCCGCGCCGCCGCGGGGCTCTACCTGTTGCAGCCCGCGGTCCTTGACGCTCTGGATGGGGTGGCGGACCTCGGCGAAGCGTTGCTGCGGCTGGCGGAAGCCTGGCCCGTCACGGCTCTGCCGGCCGGCGCGGGGCCCGCTGCGCCGCCGCGCCAAGAGCTCGCGGGCGCCGCCGACTGACTGGGAGGAACTTCATGACAATTGCTGCCAATGCATCGCGCCTTGGCGCGCTCTTTGGGCTGGTTCTGCTGCTGGCCGGCTGCACCGGCGTCTCGTCCCTGCCGCCGCTGCCGGCGGCCGAGGAGGGGCCCTACCGCCTCGGCGCGGGGGACCGGGTACGCCTTCAGGTCTTCGGGCAGGAAGAACTGAGCCAGGAGTACCTTATCAGCGATTCCGGCACCATTACGATGCCCCTGGTCGGTTCCGTCGAAGCCGAGGGCCGGAGTCTGCCGGCCCTGGAAGGAGATATCGCCGCCCGGCTGAGTGACGGTATTCTGGTGTCGCCCAACGTCACCGCGGAGATTGTGAACTACCGGCCGTTCTACATTCTGGGGGAGACGAAGGCGCCGGGTCAGTATCCCTATGTGCCGCGGATGACCGTGTTGACCGCGGTTTCCATGAGTGGCGGTTATACTTTCCGCGCCGACCAGGACCAGGTCTCCATCACGCGCATGGTCGACGGCAGGATGTCGGAATTCCGCGCCGATCCGCTGGCCTATGTCGAACCCGGCGACGTCATCAACGTCTACGAGCGTTACTTTTAGGCGGCCGAGATCGTCACCTGGGGGACATATGGCGGGCCGCGCCCTGCGCCCGTTCTTGCCCTGGCCGTGCTGGCCGGGGCCTGCTTGGCGTCGGCCGCAGTGGCGCAGGAGGGCGAAGGGCCGGTGGCCGTCTTCGACCGGACGCGCCCGGGCTACGACGCCAAAGGTCTCGACCTAGGTGGCTTCCGCCTTTTCCCCCGGGCCGGGGTGTCGGAGACCTATGACGACAACATCTTTGCCGACGACAGCGACGAGGAGGCGGACCTCATCACCTCCATCGCCGCGGCGCTGACCGCGCGCAGCGAATGGTCGCGCCACGAGCTCTCTATCGAGGGACAGCTGCGCCATCAGAGCTTCCTCGACAACGACGAGCAGGACCGCACCGAGTTTCTGGTGAAGCCCGAGTTGCGCCTCGACCTGGCTGAACGCAGCACGGCGACCCTGACCTCCGAATACAGCCGCCGGGTGATCGGGCGTGATGATCCGGAAGACGCCGGCGACGAGGAGCCGACGGAGTTCGACCGCTATGCGACCCGCGCCGAGCTGATCGGCCGGGCCAACCGGGCTTTCTTTGGGGTGAACGGCGCGGTCAGGCGTGACGACTACATCTCCTCCGGCGACGACGACCGGGACCGCACCGAATTCCGCTTCGGGCTGCCGCTGGGCTACGAGGTTTCGGCCAAGACCGACGTGGTGTTGGAGCCTTTCCTGCGCTGGCGCGATTTCGATGAGCTCGATTCGACCGGCGCCGACCGCGATGCCTTCGCTGCCGGATCGACCATCGGCCTGAAGACCGAAGTGACCAGCCTCTTCCATCTGAACTTCAACGTTGGTTTCGTCGCCAACGACTACGACGATCCGCGCTTCGACGACGCCGTAGATCTGATCTTCGGCGGCGAAGCGGTGTGGTACGTGACGCCCATGACCACGGTGAAGGCGCGGGCGGCGCGGCGCGACATCGCCACCGGTGAACCCGGCGCGTCCTCGAAGACCCAGAGCAGCGCGGGTCTGGAATTGCAGCACGAGCTGCAGCGCAACGTGTTGCTGGGTGCGGAGGCGAGCTATATCAACGATGACTTTCGCGATCTCGACCGCAACGATGACCGCGCCATCTTCGCCGTCGGCGCCGAATACCTGCTGAACCCCTATGTATCTCTGTCGGCGGACTACCGCTACGAACAGAGGTGGTCCGATGTGGCGGAGGAGGATTTCAGCCGCAACCTCGTGACCCTGGGCCTGAAGACAAGATTCTAGCAGCCATCCTTATTTGGGCCAGCGCGGCGGGTGGCTGCCCAGCGGCATCGAGGGACGCTTCCAGCGGGCGGGAGTCTCCGAGAGCTGGGCGGCATGGCGGATGGCGCGCAGCCGCCCGAAGCCGGACTCGCTCTCTTCGAAAAGATCATCGCTTGGCGCTGGATCGCGGCAGTCGAGGCCGCCGGCGACGCGGCCCAGGCTCTGCAGCCAGCGGCCGCTGCGGGCCAGGGAGACGCGCACATGCCAGCTGCCGCCTTCCTCGGCGCGGCGCTTCAGGCCGGCGATGGCGCCCAGGGCCATGAGGTAGCCGGAAGCGTGGTCGAGAGCCTGGCAGGGCAGTTCCTTCGGGCCTTCGCTGCCGGCGGCCTCGGCTTCGGCGTGGTTGATGCCGCTGGCGGTCTGAACCAGGGAGTCGAAGCCGCGCCGCGCGGCCCAGGGACCTGCATGGCCGTAGGCGCAGAGCGAGACGTAGACGATGCCGGGACGCAGGGCCGCCAGGGCCTCCGGCGAGAAGCCGCGCGCGGCGATGGCGCCGGGACGATAAGCCTGGACGAAGACGTCGGCCTCTTTGGCCAGAGCAGTGAGGTCGGCGCGGCCGTCCTCCGTCTCCAGGTCGGCGTAGGCTGAGAGCTTGCCGCGACCATAGTCCTTCACCGCAGCCGAGATGAACGGCAGCTTCGGCGAGGCGATGCGCATGACCTCCGCGCCATGCGCTGCCAGGGCCTTGCAGCCGACCGGCCCCGCGACGATGCGCGTCAGGTCCAGCACCTTGAGGTCGCCCAGGGGCCGTTCTACCTGCCCGAGGGGCTGCGGAGGCGCGTCGCCGATGCGCTCCAGGCTGATCAACGGCTGATTTTCCAGGGCCGCGCCCTGCGGTGTCGCCAGCCATTCCTCCGGGCTGCGCATCATGGTGGCGACCAGCCCGCGGGTCGCCGCGGCGTCCTCGAAGGCCGCGGCCTCCCAGCGCTCCAGCGCGGCCTGCACGGACTCGCGGGCGTTGTCGCAGCCGAGCAGCTCCAGCACGCCGTCGCGGTGGTGCGGGAAGTTGGTGTGGATGCGCACCCAGCGGCCGTCGCTGCAGCGGTAGGTGCCGGCGATGGCGTCCCAGACGCGCCCCGGCGGGTTGCCGTCGGTGGTGAAATAGCGCTCACTGCGGTATTCCAGCGCGGCGTGCCGCATGTTCACGGCGATGTCCTGGCGCCGGCCGCCACGCAACAGCCAGAGGTCGGCGGCTGCCGCAGCAACGGCGGCGATGCTGACCTGGGCCACGGTGCCGACGGCGAAGCTGGAGGGCAGCACCGGCTCGCTGCCCGTCAGGTCGACGTCATCAGCCAGCTCCGCCGGCAGGCCGACGCCGGCCAGCAGGTCGCGCAGGACCTGCGCCGGGGCGGGTGGCGCCGTCTCGGGAAAGGGACCGCTCATGCGCCCGGCTTGGAACGGGCCAGGGCGATGGCTTCGTTCAGGACCACGGCGTCGCCGATATGGTTGGCCAGCAGCAGGATCAGCTTGGCGTTGACCTTGGCGCTCTCGGGATCATCCAGGTCGCGGTGCAGCTCGGTCAGCGCGGCGTAGAACTCGTCCGGCGCGTCGATGTTCGGATCTGTGACGAGGTGCGACGTCATGAAACGGGGCACTCCTACGACAAGGCCTCGGCGCGGCTGCGTGCCACGGCTTCGCAGTCTAGCACGGACCAGCTTTGCACCACATGCTGGTCGGGGCGAACCAGGGTGAAGCTGCCGGGGGTGGCGCCGTAGCGGGCCTCGAAGAGACCGTCGCAGTCCTGCCACAGCCCCGGGGTCCGGCAGCCCTGCCGGGCGATGACGAGGCTTTGCAGGTCCGGGTGGTCGCCAGTCAGGCGGGCGAGCTTGCCCCTCTCTTCCTCGGTCAGCGGCTGATTCGTGAAGTAGATGCCGAAGAAGCCGCCCTGCAGCTGCTGCAGCAGCCAGGAGCGCTGGTTGCCGCGCTGCAGGGGCGCGTCGGGGCAGGGGCTGCCCGGTACGAGGGAATTGGGGCCTAGTGGTCCCGGGCCGTCGTGCGGCGGACAGTAGGCCCGCGACAGGCGCCCGCTGTTTACCAGGGCGCGGGCAAAGGGTAGCTCGGCGGCCAGCTCCAGGGTCGCATCCCGGAAGGCGCGGCTGATTGCGTTCTTCGGGGTGATGAAGTCGGTGCTGCGCGTCGAATGCAGGATGTTCTCTTCGGTGGCGGGAATGCGCTCGACCTCGTAGCTGTCGAGCAGGCTTTCCCTGGCGCGGCCGTCCAGCACCGCGGCCAGCTTCCAGCAGAGATTGTCGGCGTCCTGCACGCCGGCGTTGCCGCCGCGCGCGCCGAAGGGCGACACCTGGTGCGCGGAATCGCCGATGAAGAAGACGCGGCCGTGGCGGAAGCGCTCGAGGCGGCGGCACTGGAAGGTGTAGACCGAGACCCATTCCAGCTCGAAGTCGACCTCCTCGCCCAGCATGGCCTTCAAGCGCGGGATGACGTTCTCCGGCTTCTTCTCCTCCTCCGGGTCGGTGTCCCAGCCGAGCTGCAGGTCGATGCGCCAGACGCCGTCGGGCTGCTTGTGCAGCAGGGCCGACTGGCCGGGGTGAAAGGGCGGGTCGAACCAGAACCAGCGCTCGGTCGGGAAATCGGCCTTCATCACCACGTCGGCGATGAGGAAGTGATCCTGGAAGACCTGGCCGTCGAAGGCGAGGCCGAAGCAGCGCCGCACCTGGCTGCGCGCGCCGTCGGCGGCCAGCAGGTAGTCGCAGGTGAGCTGGTAGGGGCCGTCCGGTGTCTCGACGCTGAGCGTTGCGGTGTCGCCGTCCTGGGAGACCCCGGTGACCCTGTTCTTCCAGCGCAGGTCGACCAGGCCGCTCTCCTCGGCGCGCTCGACCAGCCATTGCTCGGGGTAGTACTGCTGCAGATTGATGAAGGCGGGCCAGCGGTGGCCGCCTTCGGGCTGCAGGTCGAAGCTGTAGATCAGGCGGTCCTTGAAGAAGACCTTGCCGCGGTTCCAGGTGACGCCCTTGGCCTGCAGCCTGTCGCCCAGGCCGAGGCGGTCGTAGATCTCCAGCGTGCGCTGGGAAAAGCAGAGGGCGCGCGAGCCGAAGCTGACCGTATCGTCGTCGTCCAGGACCACCGTGGGCACCCCGCGTGTCGCCAGGTCGACGGCGGCGGTGAGGCCCACCAGCCCGGCGCCCACAATGATCACCGGGTGGTGGGCTCCCGCGCTGTCCTGATCGGCGGAGCGCCGGTAGGGATAGCGCGGGTTCTGGTAGGTCTTCGGCATGACGCCCCGCTTCAGTCCTGCTCGAGGGCCCGCCACATCTCCTGATCGCGCTCGGCCGTCCAGATGCGCGGGTCCTTGATGCCCGAGGCCTCGTCATAGGCGCGGGTGACGTCGAAGGGCATGCAGTGCTCGAAGATCACCCACTTGCCGAAGTCGGGCTCCAGCTTGGCGAAGGTCTCGCGGTAGATGTCCTTCAGTTCCTGGCCGTCGGCCACGCCTTGCGCCACAGACTGGTACATCTGGGTCAGGAAAGCCTGGGTGCCGGCGATGCCGTCTTCGCATTCCTTCGCGGTCTTCAGCGCCGCGCCGCGCCCGGGCACCAGTTTCTCCGGGCCGAGGGCGCGCAGATTGGCCAGGGTCTGCGGCCAGTCCTGCAGGTAGGCGTCACCGGTGTAGGGGGTGGCGCCGTATTCGACCAGGTCGCCGGCGAACATCACCTTTTCCTTGGGCAGCCACACCACGGTGTCGCCCTTGGTGTGGCCGCGGCCGAGCTGCAGGATCTGCACCTCGCGCTTGCCCATGAAGAGGGTGAGGGATTTTTCGAAGACCAGGGTCGGCCAAGTCAGGCCGGGCACCGTCTCCACCGACTGGAAGAGGCGGGGGAAACGCCCGACCTCGGAATCGTAGTCCTGCTGGCCGCGCTCGACGATCAGGTCGTAGGTGTCGCGGCTGGCGATGATGTGCTCGGCGCCGTAGGCCGACGCGCCGAGCACGCGCACGGCATGGTAATGGCTGAGCACCACGTACTTGATCGGCTTGTCGGTCACCTCGCGGATGCGGTCGATGACGCCCTGGGCCATGACCGGGGTGGCCTGGGTGTCGATCACCATGACGCCGTCGTCGCCGACGATGATGCCGGTATTGGGGTCGCCTTCGGCCGTGTAGGCGTAGAGGCCCTCGCCCAGTTCGTCGAAGGTGACCTGTTTTTCCTCGAGGTCCGCCTGGGAGGCGAAAGCCTTGCCGCTCATGTCTCTTCCTTTCCTTGGCCGCCTGCGGCGCCCGGGCCTCCAGGCCGGAGGCGGCGCCGCGCAGGGTATTGTTGCACTTTGCGCCATAAGGGGGCCGCGCGGATGTAACCGTCAAGGGATGCGGGGGCCTTTCGTCCTCCCGGCTGGCCTCCGCGCGCGCCGCGCTTTACCTTTTCATCCTTAGAATCGGGAGCCGATGGCCGTCAAGGAAGGGGAGTCCCAGAGTGAACGAGAACGTCGAGCAGTGGCAGGTCCGCAAGGCCGCCGTCACCTCGCAAGAAGGCGCCGTGGCGTCCCAGCACTGGCTGGCGGCCCGCGCCGGGGCCGCCCTGCTGGCCGAGGGCGGCAACGCGGTCGACGCCGCCGTGGCCTGCGCCATGGCTCTCAACGTGGTGGAGCCCTGGATGTGCGGCCTGGGCGGCAGCGGCTTCATGGTCATCTGGCAGGCGAAGGAGAAGCGGGCGCGGGTGGTCAATTTCCAGGGCGTGCTGGCCCAGGGCATCGACAGCGCCGACTACCCCCTGGACCCCGCCGAACCCCTTTCGCTGATGCTCTACCCCGGGGTGAAGGGCCGCGCCAACGAGCGCGGCTACGGCTCCATCACCGTCCCCGGCGCCGTCGCCGGGCTGGGGCTCGCGGTCGGGCACTACGGAAAGCTGCCCTGGGAACGGATCCTGGCGCCGGCCGTCCGCCTGGCCGAACGCGGCCTGCCCATCGACTGGCACGGCACTCTGCAGATCGGCCTCGCCATGGACCTGCTGCGCCGCGACCCGGCGGGCGCCGAGCTCTACCTGCCCGGCGCCGTGGCGGCTCCGCCGGGGAGCCTGCGCCCCCCGCCGGCTCTGGCGGCGACGCTTCGGACCCTGGCGGCGGAGGGGCCGCGCGCCTTCTACGAAGGTCCCCTGGCCGCGGCTATCGCCGGCGACCTGCAGGCCGGCGGCTCGAAGATCACCGTCGACGACCTGGCGGCCTACGAAGCCGAAGAACTGGAACCGCTGAGCGGCAGCCACCGGGGGGCCGAAGTGCACACGGCGGGGGAGGTTTCCGGCGGCCCGCGCCTGCTCGACATGCTGGGCTACGTCAAGGCCAACCTGAACCCCGGCGCGGCGGTCGGGCCGGAGACCTGGATCGCCTACGCGCGCGGCCTGGATGCGGCCTTCGAGACCCACAAGAAGAAAGTCGGCCTGGACCAGCCCGGCGGCGTGCAGGTGGGCGGCTGCACCTCGCACATGAGCGCGGTGGACGCCGAGGGCAACATGGTGGCGCTGACCTACACCCTGCTGAACCGCTTCGGCAGCGGCGTGGTGCTGCCGTCAACGGGCATGCTGATGAACAACGCCGTCGCCTACTTCGACCCGCGCCCCGGCAACCCGGTGTCGCTGGCCGGCGGCAAGCGCATCAACTCCTCCAACATGTGCCCGACGATTGCGACACGGGACGGCGAGGCGATCTTCGCCGTCGGCGCTTCCGGGGCCAACCACATCGTGCCCTGCACGGCGCAGCTCACGGCCCTGCTGCTCGATTACGGCATGAGCCTGGAAGACGCCTTCCACACACCGCGCATCGACGCCTCGGCGCGCGGCTCGGTGCGCGCCGACCCGGCCATGGGGGAGGCGGCGCTCGCCGAGTTGAAGAAGCACTTCGCCGTGGAGGTGGCCCAGCAGCTGGTCTTCCCCAAGCTCTATTCCTGCCCCTCCGGTGTCGCCCGCGACCCGGCGACGGGCCGCTGCTGGGGCATGGCCGACAAATCCCAGCCGGTCGCCGGCGCAGCGACGCCGGCGCCGTTCAATCTGGAGGAAGAGGGCGTGAAGGCCGAGACGCCGCGGGCGTGAGGGTGGTCAGTGCGCCTCCATCTGCAGGGTCTTCAGGTCGTTCAGCAGCAGGCGCGGGTCGAGGAAGTCGGCACTGTAAATGTTGCGGATGTAGCCCTCTCCGTCGACCAGGAAGGCGCGCAGCAGGTGCGCCAAGGGGCCGCTGGGGTCATCGGGATCGGCCTTGCGGCCCACAGGCTGGTTGTAGGCCTTCAGCACCGGCGCGATGGCAGCCTGGCTCTCCGCAGTGAGAAACAGCCAGTCCGGCGCGGCGGGGTCGGGCAGGCGCATGGCCCGGCCGTGCTCGGCCATGCGCGCCGGCGTGTCGTGGGCGGGATCGAAGCTGAGGGAGATGAGCTGCAGCTGCCTGGCCAGGGCCGGGTCCTCCGCCGCCAGCAGCTGCAGGTCGGCCATGCGCGTCGCCGCGATGGGGCAGACGTCGCCGCAGCGCAGGTACATGAAGGTGAGCAGGGTGAGGCGTCCCTTGAAGAGGTCGCCCAACTCGACCGTCTCGCCGTCTTCGTCCAGCAGCCTGGCATCGGCCGCCTTGCCGATGCGCGGCAGGTCGTAGCTGCCCGGCGGCGCCAGCTCGTAGACGTAGGCGTCTGCCGGGCCTTCGATCTTCAGGCTGGACTCGTGAGCCGCCGCCGCGAGAGGCGTCGCCATGGCCAGCAGCGCCGCGCCCAGGAAGCACAGGGTTCTCATTTGCATCTCGTGATGGTGTGGGAGGAGAGGCTCGAGACCTCTCCTCCCGGAGTCATCAGTAGGTATAGAGCGCCGAGGAACCGAAGCGCATCAGATGCGGCCGCCCGAGGCCCGCTGCCAGGAAGTCGATCTCGAAGCGCGGCGTCAGTTCCTTGCCGTCCCAGGTGTAGGCCTTGAGGAACTGCTCGTTGTCCTCGCCGCCCTTGTCCCAGTTGGCCAGCAGGGAGGAGGTGTAGTAGAGCCGCTTGCCGTCCCAGCTCTGGGAGACCATGTTTACCTGGCTGCCGATCTTCTTCTCGTAGATCAGCTTCGGGCTGTGCGGGTCGGTGACGTCGTAGACGCGCGTCATGCCGTCCATGAAGCTGTCGACGAAGAGCGTCGAGTCATCAGCCGAGAGGCTGATATCGACCGGCAGCGGCAGCTTCGCCGGATCGCCGATCTTGCCGACCGACTTGGCATGCCACTTTTGGTTCTCGTCCTCGTAGACCAGCCAGATCTCCGACGTCAGCGCCGTGGAGGTGAAGGCGTAGTTATGATCCACGCCCCAGGCCCAGCGCACTTCCAGCGGCACGCCCGGCACTTCGAAGACCTGGCGCGGCTTGCGGGCGTGGAAGTCCCAGAGAACCATGCTGCCGCCGAACTTCTTCATCGCTTCCGGGTCGTTCACCACTTCGCCCAACGGGCGCATGTAGTTTTCCCAGCCAGTGAAGGAGGAGGACAGCATGACGTTGCGCCGCGGCAGCACGCGCGCGTCGTAGCCGTAGCCGTCGGCCTTCTCGCCGTTGATGGCGCCCATCGGGTTATCGGCGGTCGGCATCCAGTGGGTGGCGATGTAGTCGCCGTCATTGGTGTATTCGACCAGTGCGGTCTGCCCGGTCTTCTTGGAGTTCGACAGGCCGGAAATCAGCATGCGGCCGGGCAGGGCGTAGGCGCCGTGCGGCCCGACCACGCCGCCGCTCTTGGCCTCGAAGTCGTTGATCGTCTTGACCAGCTTCGGGTTCGCCGGGTCGCTGGCGATGTCGAAGAGGAAGATCATGTTGCTGTCCAGGCCGGAGACCCAGTAGTGGCGGCGATCGTCGGTGAGGCCGCCGTGGTGCGCCTCGTGGCGGCCGCCGACGGAGTCCACATCGACCACCTTGCCGAAGGTCGGCGAACCGGAGCGCACGTCGACCGTGACGATCTTGTCGGAGCCGTCGCCGACACCCTCCATGCCCAGGGTCCAGACATAGACGTACTCTTCCTCGCCGGTGATCTTCGCCATGTAGGGCGACTGGCATGTCTCGTCCGCCAAGGCGGGCGCGGCGCTGAACAGAAGTCCTGCGCAGAGGATGACTGCCGCTCCGGCGGTATGAAGCGGGGTTTGATATCGGGAATGGGGGTCGTTCGCTTTCATGCAGTGCCTCCATCTGAAGCCCTCGGGCGTCAGGGGGCGCTTGATCATCAAGCGAGCCGGAATCGCCTCGAGGCACTTACGCGGCAACACCATTTAAACAAAGGCAAATGACGGGAGCCACCGCCGAATGCATGTAGACCAATGATTTCTTGATGATTTCCACTCTCGCGTGCGCGCCGGCTGAGCGAAGGACCGCCTCGCGTGAGTGAGCGCCGACGCAAAGATCACGTCGGGACGAACGGCGGCAGTGCCCTCCCGGAAAGGTGGTTGCCGGGCGGCCGCTCAAGACGGTTCGGCCGAGCTAGTCCGGCAGGGTCAGGTCGTTGGTTTCCAGGAAGGACTTCATCTTCATGTCGCCGCGCACCACGTCGTCGACCAGGAAGGTCATCATCTCCTCGCAGCATTCCTCGAAGGCTTCCTGGGATTCGATCTTGCCGCAGGCGCGGCGCACTTCCTTGGCCCGGTCGAGCAGGCGCTGGTGATAGGTCACGTGCATCTTCGCATCGGGATAGCCCCAGCGCAGCAGCAGGGTTTCCTCGCGCATGAAATGGTTCTGGGTCAGGGCGAAGAGGCGGTCCATGAAATGCTCGACCCTTTCCCGGTTGCCCGCCGCGGCGGCCGCGCGGATGGCTTTCATCAGGTCCAGCATGGCGCGGTGGTCGCCATCGATTTCGGGAACGCGCAGTTCGAAACTCTCAAGCCAGTCAAAACGTTTCACAGGAAATCCGGGGGGCAGTTGGAGTAGAATTGGTGAAAAACCATATAAACCATATGGAGATTGTCACAGGGCCCGAAATCACTTCAACAGGAATCCCCAATTTCTGTGTGAGAATGCGGAAATTGGGGTCCCTCAGGTAGTAACGTCTCACTCTGTGGGACTCGGCGGTGGTGGTAGCGGTCAGATTATCCTGCCCGGTGGCGGGGTGCCGGATTCTTCGGCGGCCATTGGGTGACGGGATGCGAAGAGGGGATGAAGCCATGGGGACGTACAGAGCTTTTGTCGTTGGGGTGTTCCTGCTCGCGCTGACCGCCGGCCTGTCCGGCGATGTCCGGGCGCAGGGGGGACAGAGTTGCCGCGCCGAAGCCTTGCCGATGGCGCGCGTCGAGCTCTTCTTCGGGCTGCAGCGCCAGGACGGCACGCTGATCGGGGAGGCCGAGTGGGCCGCCTTTCTGGATCAGGAAGTGACGCCGCGCTTTCCCGACGGCCTGTCGGTTTTCACCGCCCGCGGCCAGTGGCGCCACGACACCGGCCGCATCGCGCGCGAGACTTCGAAGATGCTGGTGATCCTCTATCAGCCCTCCGCCGAGAGCGAAGCGGCCATTGAGGAGATCCGCGCCGCCTATAAGGAAGGCTTCGACCAGGAAAGCGTCATGCGCCTGGACAGTTCTTCCTGTGTGTCGTTCTGAGGAAGCGCAAGAGCAATGGTACTGGTCTCCGTGGGGCTCTGGCTCTTTGTCGCGGTGCCGATAATGTATTTTCGGCTACTCCACATTGATTTCGGTTTCATGAGTATCGTGGCGTGGGTCGGTCTCCTCAGCCTGATTGGCGGTCTGGTCATGGGACTGCGCAGCAAACGCAAGGAACTGCTGTGGTTTTTCGTCCCGTTCTTCTTGGGGCACTTCTATTTGGTGTTCTATCTTGGGGCGGCATTCTTGCTTCAGGCGGTGTCGCCTTCGAAGTGGGTCGACTACGTCAGCCTGGTTTTCATTGTGTTTGAAATCTCAATCCTGTTGGCACTTCTCATCCGGCTCAAGGGCGCTCGGATCCCTGCCGCGGCGCTGTCCGTGTTTAACGGGGCCTATACCTTGGTCGCCGTCGGCATGGCGTACATGTAGCTCTAAGTGACTTGGGGAGAGCAGGCGCCTGGACGCGCCTCCTGCGTGTCGTTCTGAACCCCCAAGGGCGTCAGCCCCTGCCGCGATAGGGGGCCACGCCCTGGTCGGGCAGCCAGAGGTCCTTCGGCGGCGCGCCGGTCTGCCAGAAGACGTCGATCGGCATGCCGCCGCGCGGATACCAGTAGCCGCCGATGCGCAGCCAGCGCGGGGCCAGTTCCGTCACCAGGCGCCGCGCGATGGCGACGGTGCAGTCCTCGTGGAAGGCGCCGTGGTTGCGGAAGGAACCGAGGTAGAGTTTCAGCGACTTGGACTCCACCAGCCAGGCCTCGGGGACGTAATCGATCACCAGGTGGGCGAAGTCGGGCTGGCCGGTCATGGGGCAGAGCGAGGTGAACTCCGGCGCCGTGAAGCGCACCAGGTAATCGATGTCCTGCTGCGAATTCGGCACCCGCTCCAGCACCGCCTTGTCCGGGCTCTCGGGCAGGGTGGTGGCCTGGCCGAGTTGGGTCAGGCCGCTTGTGTCGGTCATGATCGCTCCTCCGTGATCTGCCTGATCACCTTGGCAGGATTGCCCGCCGCAACGCAATCGGCGGGAACGTCCTTCGTCACCACGCTGCCGGCGCCGATCACCGCGTTCTCGCCGAGGGTCACCCCGGGCAGCAGGATGGCGCCGCCGCCGATCCAGACGTTGCGCCCCAGGATCACCGGCCTGGCGGTTTCCGTGCCCGCGGCCCGCGCGGTGGGATCGAGCGGGTGCTCGGCGGTATAGATCTGCACCGCCGGGCCGATCAGCGTCTTGTCGCCGATCTCCACCCGCGCGCAGTCGAGGATCACGCAGCCCGCGTTGAGGAAGGTCTCCTCGCCCAGGTAGGTGTTCACGCCATAGGCACAGCGGAAGGGCGCTTCGACGAAGGCCCCGGCGCCGAAGCCGCCGAGCAGGCCCTTCAGGATTTCGCTCGGCGGGTCGGCCTCCATGGGCTCCGAACGGTTGTAGGCGTAAACCGCGCGCCTTGCCCTTTCGCGCAGCTCGATGAGTTCCGGGTCCATGATGTTGTAGGGCAGGCCGGCGAGCATCTTCTCGCGCGCGGTGGCCGGGGCGTCCGGGCGGTTCATGCTAGCGCCAGAGAGCTTGCGGGTTGTTCAGCAGCTTGGGCGGCACGGCGAGGCAGTAGACGCCGAGCTCCTGCAGGCGCCGGCAGGCGGAGCCGGCCTCCTGCCGGTCCAGGTCGACCAGCAGGGCGCTGTAGCGGTGGGTGGCTATACTGGTACGCGCGATGACCGCGCTCTGGCCGCCGCTGACCACGTCCTTGATCGCGGCCCGGTTCTCCGCGATGCGGGTGTCGGCTTCGTCCTTGCTGACGAAGGAGCCGAAGACCAGGCCCCAGCCGGGCAGCTCGCCGTCCATCAGGTCGGCGGTCTTGGCGTTCTGGGAGACCGGGCAGCGCGGACCCGGCAGCACATAGGGCGCGCTGCCTATGGCGCGGCGCGGCAGGTCGTCCAGGCTCGGCGCGGGACCGACCACCTTGCGCGCGAAGCCGTCGTTCATCAGCCGGGTCATGCGCGCGTTGCGCTGTCCGCCGGTGGCGCCGCCCAGGACCACGCCGATGAGGCGCCGGCCGCCGCGCGTCGCCGAGGCCAGCAGGTTGTAGCCGGAGCCGCAGGTGAAGCCGGTCTTGATGCCCTCGGCGCCGGGATATCCGCTCTTCCAGCCGTTGGTCGAGCCGCCGCCCAGGCCGCCGACCGAGACGAAGGACTTGCTGAACAGGCCGAAGTGTTGGGGATGGTCGCGGATCAGGGCGCGCGCCAGGATCACCAGGTCGCGCGCCGTGGTCACCTGCGCCGGGTCGGGCAGGCCGGTGGGGTTGGCGAAGACGGTCTGGCTCATGCCCAGGGCCTGGGCCCTGCGGGTCATGGCGGCGGCGAAAGCGGCCTCGCTGCCGCTGATCGCCTCGGCCAGGGCCACCGCCGCGTCGTTGGCCGAGCGCACGATCGTGGCCTGCAGCAGCTGGCGCACCGCCAGCTTCTGGCCGCGGCGCAGGCCCAGCCTGGTCGGCGGCTGCGCGGCCGCGTGCCCGGAGACGGTGATCTTCTGGTCCAGCGTCAGGCGGCCCTCGGCCAGGGCCTCGAAGACCATGTAGGCGGTCATCGCCTTGGTGACGGAGGCGGGATACCAGGGCCGGGTGGCCTGCTGCTGGGCCAGCACCGCGCCGGTCTCGGCGTCGACCAGCAGGTAGGCGGGTTCCGGGCGGCGATCATCGGCCGCCGCAGGGCCGATCCACAGCAGAAGCGCGGCGGTCAGGACCGCGATGCCGCAAGCCTTTCGCATGCTGTTCCCTGTTCCTTCCCCCGGACGAGAGCCCCCCGGACGACAGCAAAGCGCGCAGGATAGGCCGCGGCGGGCGGGATGAGAAGCCTCGGCGCCGGAAATAGCTCCAATGACCCGGCGGCTAATCCCCTTGCTTCAGGAAGACGGTGCCGGCCAGCCGAGGCAGAGGTAGAGGTAGAGCAGCGGGACGAAGGCGCTTCCAGGCACAGCACCTCTGCGGCGCCGGCCTCGATATAGATCCCGACTCAGTTCACCGCCAGAGGGTATGCGGATTGTTCAGCAGTTTGGGCGGTATGGCGAGGCAGTAGACGCCGAGCTCTTGCAGGTGACGGCAGGCTTGGCCTGCGTCGGCCTCTTGAAGGCCGACAAGGAGGGCGCTATAGCTCGGCGGCACATCGCGTCGTTTGGCAATGATTGCCGGACGGCCTTGGCTGATGACTTCCTTCAAAGCAGCTTGGTTGCCCTCGATGGTCGCCCGGGCCACTTCCCGGTCGGTGAAGGAGCCGAAGACCAGGCCCCAACCCGGCAAGGTTCCCTGCGCCAGGACTTCGCTGCCGGGGCTGGGTGCCACGGGGCAGCGGCCGTCGGCGAGCACGTAGGGAACGTCGCTGCGGGCCTGCCCGCGCAGTGCGGAGAGCCGAAAGGCGCCCGAAGCCTGCTCCGCCGACATGGCGAAACCCGAGTCCATGAGCTGCGTTGCCATTGCATTGCGCTCGCCGCCGGTCCGGCCGCCGAGCACGATAGCGATGAGGCGGCGACCGTTGCGCGTCGCCGCCGCCAGCAGGTTGTATCCGGAGCCGCAGGTGAAACCGGTCTTGATGCCCTCGGCACCAGGATAGGCCCTCATCCAGCCGTTGGTCGAACCACCGCCGAGGCCGCTGATGGAGACGTGCGACTTGCTGAACAGGTGAAAGTGTGCGGGGTAGTCGCGGATCAGGGCACGGGCCAGGATGGCCAGATCGCGGGCCGTGGTCACCTGACCCGCATGCGGCAGACCGGAGGCGTTCCGGAAAAAGCTCTGGGACATGCCGAGCTTGCGAGCCTGGCGGGTCATGGAGATCGCGAAGTGCTCTTCGCTGCCGCTGACTGCCTCGGCCAGGGTGACCGCTGCGTCATTAGCCGAGCGCACGATCATTGCCTCGAGCAGCAGGGCGACGCGGACTTCCTGGCCGGTGCGCAGGCCCAGCTTGGTCGGCGGCTGGGTCGCCGCCTTTGCCGAGACGGTCACTTTTTCGTCGAGTGTGAGCCAGCCCTTCTCAATGGCCAGAAAAACCATATAGGCCGTCATCACCTTGGTGAGGGAGGCGGGATACCAGGGGTGGGTGGCGTTTTCGGCCTCAAGTACCGTGCCACTCTCGGCGTCGACCAGCAGGTAGGCCGGTTCCGGGGGCTGGGCGTCGGCCGCCGTGGTGCTCATCCACAGCGCTGCGGCGGTCAAGATCGTGATGCCCCAACCTCTTGGCATGCCGTTCCCCTTCCCCGGGTCAGCAGCAAAGGGACACGATAGAGTGCCCGGACCCGATTGAGAAGTCCCAGCAGCTATTCCGCCTGGGTTGGCCAGCCGAGGCAGAGGTAGAGCAGCGGGGCGAAGGGCGCTTCCAGGCCCAGCACCTCTGCGGTGGCCTGGTCGTCGAAGCCGGCCACCAGCACCCCGCCCAGGCCGTCGGCCGCCACCTGCAGCAGCGCGTTTTGCGCCGCAGCACCGGCTTCGATGTAGACGTAGCGCGAACCGCGTTCGCCAAGCGGCGGCTGCTCCGCGAAGTGCTGTCTTACGGCCTCCATGTCGGCGCAGATGGCCAGGATCGCCGCCGCGCCGCCGACCCAGGGCTGCTCCTCCAGGGCCGCTTCCTGCAGGGCAGGGCGCAGGTCCCCGGCCTTCAGGAGCCTGGGCGCCTGTTCTGCCTCTACCTCGTAGAGCCCCGCTTCCAGCCCTTCGACCTCGCCCGCCACCAGCCGCAGACCGAGCGGGTAGAGGGCGTGGGCCGAGGGCGCCGTGCGCTGGCCCTCCGCGCCGGTCACGCCCTGCGCCGCCCCGACCAGCCGCTGCAGGCTTTCCAGCGGCACGGCCCGTCCCGTGAAATCGCGGTTGCTGCGGCGCGCGGCGAGGGCCTCCTGCAGCGACAGATCGCTTGTCATGCGGCTTAGTACCCCTGCTTCAGGTCGACCATGTCGGGGACCGGCTTGCCGGCCATGAAGAGCTTCAGGTTCTCGGCGATGACCTTGGCGCCGCTTTCCGGGTCGATGAGGCTGGCGATGTGCGGCGTCAGCAGGATCTTCGGGTGGATCCAGAAGGGATGGTCCTCCGCCGGCGGCTCGACGTGCAGCACGTCCAGGGTCGCGCCGCCCAGCTGCCCGGAATCCAGCGCCGGGATCAAGTCCTTTTCCACCAGATGCCGGCCGCGCCCCACGTTGATGATGCAGGCGCCCTTGGGCAGCTTGGCGAAGAGGCGGCGGTTCAGGATGCCCTCGGTGGCCGGGGTCAGCGGCAGCAGGCAGATGAGGATCTCGCTGCGCGCCAGGAAGTCGTCGAGCTGCTCTTCGCCGTGGAAGCACTTGATGCCGTGCAGGCGCTTGGGTCGCCGCGACCAGCCGCGCACCGTGAAGCCCAGATCGACCAGGGTGCGGGCCGCGTCGGCGCCCATGTTGCCGAGGCCCATGACGCCGACGGAACGCTGCGGGGCCGGCGGGGTGATGATCTGATCCCAGGCCTTGCGGCGCTGCGCCGCCTCGATGTCGGGAAGGCGCCGGTGGAAGCGCAGCACGTGCAGGGCCAGGTATTCGCGCATGCGCTGGCGCAGGTCGGAGCCCACGGTGCGGATCACCGGCAGGTGCAGGGGCAGCTCCGGGTCGGCCAGCAGGTGGTCGATGCCCGCGCCCATGGAGACGATGCACTTCAGGTTGGGAAAGGCCTTCAGGCCGCCGGCCGGCGGCTTCCAGACCACGGCGTATTCGACCTCGGCATTGTCGCCGGGATCGTCCCAGAGGCGCACCTCGACCTCCGGCAGCAGGTCCTGCAGGGCGTCGCGCCACCATTCGGCGCGCGCGGTCCCCAGGCGCACTACCACGGACATCTTGGGCGCGCTCCTCAGGCGGTGGGGGTGAAGGGGTGCTCGTCGACGACGATGCGCTTGCGGTCCTTCACGTGGGCCATGGAATCGGCCGCCACCGCCTTGCCGTGCTCTGTGCCGTAGGCGGCCAGCATGGCTTCCTCGCTGTCGAACCACAGCTCGCTGACGCCGTCGTAGTCGCTGCCGTCCTCGCGGGCGATGTTCACCTGGTAGCGCTTCAGGCCGTCGAGTTTCAGCGCCAGGGGCACGTGCTCCTTCAGCATCCAGTCGGAGAAGTCCTGAAGGGTCATGTCGTCCCTGCGCTTCAGCAGGATTACCGCCTTGATCATTTTTCGCTCTCTCTGTTCTCAGGACCCGATGCCGGGCTGGTAGGGCAGGCCACAGCCGCGCAGCACCAGGCGCACCACGGTCTCGGCCGCTTCGTCGTAGTCCTTGGCGGCGAGTTGGCGCCGGCCGACCAGGGCGCCGACCTGCACCTCGAAGTCGGCGTAGTGCTGGGTCGCCGCCCAGATGACGGAGAAGAGGTGGATGGGCTCGACCGGCTCGATCCTGCCGGCCTTGGCCCAAGCCTCCAGCACCTTGGCCTTTTCCTTCACCAGGTTGCGCAGCTCGTTCTTCAGGAAGTCGCGGGTGTGGCGCGCGCCGCGGATCATCTCGTTGGCGTAGACCTTGGAGGCGAGGGGGCGTTCGCGCGAGTGGCGGACCTTGGCGCGGATGTAGGCGGCCAGCGCCGTGGCCGGTTCGCTGTCCTCGGTGATGCGGTCCAGCTCGCCCAGCCAGAGGCCGAGGATGTCTTCCAGCACCGCATGGTAGAGCGCCTCCTTGGTGCCGAAGTAGTAATGCACGTTGGCCTTGGGCAGGCCGGCCTTCTGGGCGATGGCCGCGGTGGTGGCCCCGCGGTAGCCCTGGGTCGCGAAAACCTCCTCGGCGGCGGTCAGGATGAGGGCGCGATTCTTGATGCGGATGTGGCCCGGCGAGGAGTCGTCCTTGCCGCCGCTATCCTTGGCGCCGTTTTCCTTCGCGTCGGCGCCTTTGGCCACCGTCTCGGACATCTCCACTCCCGCTCTTGCGCCGGGCCGGCGGCCCTTGTTCGACTGCGTTCGACCCTTGAACTGCGCCGATTATTGCCCCTGCCCGCAAGTGAATCAAAACCTGACCACTTGGTCAAATTTAATTGACCGCTTGGTCAGGACAACGCTACAGTCAAGACCGACAAGGACGCAAGACGCCGCAAGAGCGTTTGCCGTCAAATGATCAGGGAGTTCTAGATGGGGAACCAACCGGACATCCGGGCTGGGCGTTTGCCGGAGTCCGCCTATGCGGAGAATTTCAGCGACGTTCATCCGCCGCTCGACCGCAAGGCGGCGCTGATCGAATCCAGCCGTTGCTACTTCTGCTACGACGCGCCCTGCGTCGAGGCCTGCCCGACGGGCATCGACATTCCGAGCTTCATCCGCAAGATCTCGACCGACAACGTCCGCGGCGCGGCGCAGGACATTCTGGACGAGAATATCCTGGGCGGCGCCTGCGCGCGGGTTTGCCCGACCGAGGTGCTGTGCCAGCAGGCCTGCGTGCGCAACGCGCAGGAGGCCAAGCCGGTGCAGATCGGGCTGCTGCAGCGCTACGCCACCGACGCCGTGATGGACGCCGGGGTGCATCCCTTCAGCCGCGCCGAGAAGAGCGGCAAGACCGTCGCCGTGATCGGCGCCGGCCCCGCGGGCCTGGCCTGCGCCCATCGCCTGGCCGTGCTGGGCCATGACGTGGTGATCCTGGAGGCGAAGCCGAAGTCCGGCGGGCTCAACGAATACGGCATCGCCGCCTACAAGCTGCCCGACGCCTTCGCCCAGAAGGAAGTGGACTTCGTGCTGCAGATCGGCGGCATCGAGATCCGCAACGATCAGGCTCTTGGCCGCGACTTCACGCTCACCGACCTGAGACGCGACTATGACGCCGTCTTCCTGGGCATGGGTCTGGGTGGGGTGCGTCAGCTGGGCCTGGAGGGCGAGGACCTGGAAGGCGTCTACAATGCCGTCGACTACATCGCCGAGCTGCGCCAGAGCGCGGACCTCAAAGCCCTGCCGGTGGGCCGCAAGGTGGTGGTCATCGGCGGCGGCAACACCGCCATCGACATTGCCGTGCAGACCAAGCGCCTGGGTGCCGAGGACGTGACCCTGGTCTACCGCCGCGGGGCTGAGGCCATGTCGGCGACCCACCACGAGCAGGAGTTCGCCCAGGTCAACGGCGTGAAGATCAAGCACTGGGCCCAGCCGCGCGAGATCCGCGGCATGAACGGCCACATCACCGACGTGATCTTCGAGTACACGCAGCTCGACGAAGGCGGGCGCCTGGCCGGCACCGGCGACGTCTTCAGCCTGCCCGTGGACATGCTGTTCAAGGCCATCGGCCAGACCATGCTGCCGCAGGCCAACGGCGGCAGCGAATTGCTGGAGATGGACGGCGCCAAGATTGCCGTGAACGTCGAGCGCCAGACCTCGCTGTCCGGCGTCTGGGCCGGCGGGGACTGCGTCGCCATCAGCGCGGACCTGACCGTCGCCGCGGTGCAGGACGGCAAGCTGGCCGCCGAGGCCATCAACAGCTTCCTGCGCGGGTAATGGGGAGCGAAATGGCGACGGATCAGCGCATGATTGACCCCGTACTTCGAGACGCTCGCTCGCGCTCGCTCCTCAGCATGAGGTCAATCAATCCAAAATCGAGCCTCACCCTGAGGAGCGCTGCGCAGCGGCGCGTCTCGAAGGGCGAGGCGGGCCGCGTCCCCTGCGGGACGACGAGCCGTTCCGGGGAGACGAGACATGGCTGACCTTCGTTGCGAAATCGGCGGCGTGAAGTCGCCCAATCCCTTCTGGCTAGCCTCGGCCCCGCCGACCGACAAGGAATACAACGTGGTGCGCGCCTTCAAGGCGGGCTGGGGCGGTGTCGTGTGGAAGACGCTGGGCGAGGACCCGCCGGTGGTGAACGTCTCCTCGCGCTATGGCGCGATGAGCTACAACGGCACCCGCATGGCCGGCTTCAACAACATCGAGCTGATCACCGACCGGCCGCTGGACGTGAACCTGCGCGAGATCAAGCAGGTGAAGCGCGACTGGCCGGACCGCGCCATGGTGGTTTCCCTCATGGTCCCCTGCGAGGAGGAGAACTGGCGCGCCATCCTGGCCCAGGTGGAGGACACCGGCGCCGACGGCGTGGAGCTGAACTTCGGCTGCCCGCACGGCATGTCGGAGCGCGGCATGGGCTCGGCCGTCGGCCAGGTGCCCGAGTACATCGAGATGGTGACGCGCTGGTGCAAGGCCCACACCCGCATGCCGGTGTTCGTGAAGCTGACGCCCAACGTGACCAACATTCTGGGCCCGGCCCGCGCCGCCAAGGCCGGCGGCGCCGACGCGGTGTCCCTGATCAACACCATCAACTCCATCGCCTCCGTCGACCTGGACGTCATGGCGCCGACTCCGACGGTGGACGGCAAGGGCACCCACGGCGGCTACTGCGGCCCGGCGGTCAAGCCCATCGCCATGCACATGGTGGCGGAGATCGCGCGCGACGCGGAGACCGCCGGCCTGCCGATTTCCGCTATCGGCGGCATTTCCAACTGGCGCGACGCGGCCGAGTTCATGACCCTGGGCGCCGGCTCGGTGCAGGTCTGCACCGCGGCCATGCACCACGGCTTCAAGATCGTCGAGGACATGATCGACGGCCTCGGTTACTGGATGGATGAGAAGGGCTACAGGACCCTGGACGACTTCCGCGGCGCCGCCGTGCCCAACGTCACCGACTGGCAGTATCTCAACATCAACTACGAGATCGTCGCCAAAATCGACCAGGACCTCTGCATCAAGTGCGGCCTTTGCCACATCGCCTGCGAGGACACCTCCCACCAGGCCATCGCGGCGCAGAAAGCGGACGGCCTGCGCCGCTACGAGGTGATCGACCAGGAATGCGTCGGCTGTAACCTCTGCATGCACGTCTGCCCGGTGGAGGGCTGCATCTCCATGGTCGAGGTGGACAACGGCAAGGGTTATCTGAACTGGAAGGAAGATCCGCGCAACCCGATGAACCAGAAGGCCGCGGAGTAAGAGAGATTATGGACGCGCAGAACCCCAAGAACCTGAAAGTGAACGGCGACCGCCTGTGGGACAGCCTCATGGAGATGGCGAAGATCGGCCCGGGCGTGGCCGGCGGCAACTGCCGCCTGGCGCTCAGCGACTTCGACAAGGAAGGCCGCGACCTCTTCGTGCGCTGGTGCCAGGAGGCCGGCTGCTCCATCGCCGTGGATAAGATGGGCAACATCTTCGCCCGGCGGCCTGGCAAGAATCCCGACCTGCCGCCGGTCACCACCGGCAGCCACCTGGACACCCAGCCCACCGGCGGCAAGTTTGACGGCGTCTTCGGCGTGCTGGCGGGCCTGGAAGTCCTCCGCACCCTCAACGACAACAACATCGAGACCGAGGCGCCGGTCGAGGTGGCGGTCTGGACCAACGAGGAAGGCTCGCGCTTCGCCCCCGCCATGGTCGCCTCCGGCGTCTTCGCCGGGGTCTTCGACCTGGACTACGGCCATTCCCGCGCCGATGTGGACGGCAAGACCATCGGTGAGGAGCTGCAGCGCATCGGCTACCTGGGCGACCAGACGCCGGGCGACCATCCGATCCGCGCCTTCTTTGAGGCCCATATCGAGCAGGGGCCGATCCTGGAGGCGGAGAAAAAGACCATCGGCGTGGTCACGGGCGCCCAGGGACAGCGCTGGTTCGAGGTGACGCTGACCGGCGCCGAGTCCCACGCCGGCACGACGCCGATGAACCGGCGCAGGGACGCCCTGGTCGCCGCCTCCAGGCTGGTGACGAAGGTGAATGAGATCGCGCTGGCCCATCCGCCCCACGCGGTCAGCACCGTCGGCATGATGCAGGTCAGCCCCAATTCGCGGAACACCATCCCCGGCAGCGTCTTCCTGACGGTGGACCTGCGCCACCCCGAGGACGAGACGCTGAGCGCCATGGAAGCCGAGTTGCGCGCGGCCTGCGACGAGATCTGCGGGCCGGCGGGGATCTCCGCCGATGTCGACATGATCTGGTATTCGCCGCCCATCGTCTTCGACAAGGACTGCGTCGGCGCGGTGAAGCAGGCGGCCGGCGATGCCGGCTACGAGAACATGGAGATCATCTCCGGGGCCGGGCACGACGCCTGCTATGTCAGCCGCGTGGCGCCCACGGCCATGATCTTTGTGCCCTGCGAGGACGGGGTCAGCCACAACGAGAGCGAAAGCGCGACGCCGGAGGACCTGGCGGCGGGCTGCAACGTGCTGCTTTATGCCATGCTGGAGCGGGCCAGTGCTTGACCTTTGGGTTCGAAAGGGTCGGAATGGCCGCACCCCCGCCAGAGGGGACTAAGGGATGGCGATAGAGGCGGTTATGCGGCAGGAGCAGGCGGCGGAAGGACCCGCGGGGCAGGCGGCGAAACCTGTCATCGAGGTTGAAGACCTTTCGCTAACCTTCCAGACTGCCGACGGTCCTGTCTATGCGCTCTCCGAGGTCAACCTGACGGTCAAGGCCGGGGATTTCGTCTCCTTCATCGGCCCCTCGGGCTGCGGCAAGACCACCCTGCTGCGCGTCATCGCCGACTTGGAGCGCCAGACAGCCGGCCGGATCTCCGTGAACGGCGTGACCCCGGAAGAGGCGCGCCTGGGCCGCGCCTACGGCTACGTCTTCCAGGCTCCGGCGCTCTATCCCTGGCGCACGGTGGAGCGCAACGTCATGCTGCCCCTGGAGATCATGGGCATGAACGCGGCGGAGCGCAAAGACCGGGCGGCGCGCTATCTGGACCTGGTGAACCTGAAGGGCTTCGAGAAGAAGTTCCCCTGGCAGCTTTCCGGCGGCATGCAGCAGCGGGTCTCCATCGCCCGCGCGCTCTCCTTCGAGCCGGAGCTGCTACTGATGGACGAGCCCTTCGGCGCTCTGGACGAGATCACCCGCGACCACCTGAACGAGCAGCTGCTGCGCCTCTGGGAGCGTACCGGTAAGACGGTGATCTTTGTCACCCACTCGATCCCCGAGGCGGTCTTCCTTTCTTCCAAGATCGTGGTGATGTCGCCGCGCCCGGGCCGCGTCACCGACATCATTGACTGCAACCTGCCGCCGGACCGCACCTTGGACGCCCGCGAAAGCAAGGAGTTCGCGGAGATCGCCCACCGGGTGCGCGAGGGGCTGCGCGCGGGGCACAGCTATGACGACTGAGGCGCTCAACTCGCCTCATGCTGCCGCGCCGGGATGGTTGTCCCGCGTCTTCGCCGGCCGCGGCGGCCCGCTCGCCGTCGTCGTCTTCTTTCTCTTCGTGCTCTGGTACCTCGGCACCGTCTGGCTGAATGCCCCGCTGCTGATCGACGGCTACGAGCGCCGTGACGTCGACTGGTCCTTCTCGCAGCTGGTCGAGGATTCCATGGCCATGGAGCGGCCGATCCTGCCGGCGCCGCACCAGGTCGCCGTGGAACTCGACAAGTCGATCCTGGGGCGCAAGGTCACCTCCAAGCGCAGCCTCGTCTACCACGCCTGGGTGACGCTCTCCTCGACACTGCTCGGCTTCGTCATGGGCACGGTGCTCGGCATCGTGCTGGCGGTGGGCATCGTCCACGTGAAGACCCTGGACCGCAGCCTCTTGCCCTGGGTCATCGCCTCGCAGACCATCCCGATTCTCGCCATCGCGCCGATGATCATCGTGGTGCTGGGCAACATCGGCTTCACCGGCCTGGTGCCCAAGGCGCTGATCTCCATGTACCTCTGCTTCTTCCCGGTGACCATCGGCATGGTGAAGGGCCTGCGCTCGCCCGACCCGCTGCAGCAGGACCTCATGCGCACCTACTCGGCCAACACCAACCAGGTGTTCTGGAAGCTGCGCTGGCCCTCCTCGGTGCCCTTCCTCTTCGCCAGCCTGAAGGTCGCCATCGCCATCTCCCTGGTCGGCGCCATCGTCGGCGAGCTGCCGACCGGCGCCCAGGCCGGGATTGGGGCTCGTTTGCTGGTCGGCTCCTACTACGGCCAGACCGTGCAGATCTGGGCGGCGCTGCTGACCGCCGCCGCCATGGCCGGCCTGCTGGTCGCCGCCATGGGCGGGCTAGAGAAGCTCGTGCTGAAGCGCATGGGGGTGCAGGGATGAAGATCGCCGCCCGGCTGCGGACTGACCTCTGCTGTCTGCTTTATGTGGGCTGCACCTTGGTGGCCTTTTTGCTACCCGTGGATATCTTTCAGCTCAGCAGTGAGCGGGGGCCACTCTCCCTAGGTTGGTTCGATGAATGGAGCGGCGGCGGTATTCTAGTAGTGCCTGTCATTGCGGCTTTCTTGTTGATTGCATCCTATCTTTGGATGCGTCCGAGCCCTTCCAAAGCCTCTGTTCTGCTGACCTTAGCCGCCGTTCTCGGAACCATTCCACCACTCCTGGTCATCGGGCGCGCGTTCTTCCCGTTTTTTGATGACTCTTCGGTTCTTGCTGCCCCCATCGGTCCTGGAGCACTCGGCATCTGGATATATGTCATCGGCCTCGGCTTTCTGGTTTGGCGGGCGTTGAGTCTGCTGTCGGAGGCGGCCTCGCAGCGGGAGGCGCCGCGCGCCCTCGGTCTGCTGGTGCCGGCGCTCTTCGGGGCCTGGCTGATTTACCTTTGGCAGGTACTGGTGACCGGCTTCGGCGTGCCCTCGGTGCTGCTGCCGGCGCCCTCGCTCATCGCGCAGGTTTTCGCTGCCTCCACCCATACGCTCTGGGCCGACTTCTACCAGACCTTCCTGAAGTCGGTACTCTCGGGGTTCGCGCTGGGCTGCGGCAGCGGCTTCCTGGTGGCCCTGCTGGTCGACCGCGTGCCCTTCCTGCAGCGCGGCCTGCTGCCGCTGGGCAACTTCGTCTCGGCGCTGCCCATCGTCGGCGTGGCGCCGATCATGGTCATGTGGTTCGGCTTCGACTGGCAGTCCAAGGCGGCGGTGGTGGTCATCATGACCTTCTTCCCCATGCTGGTGAACACCATCGCAGGGCTGCACGCCACCCAGGCCATGGAGCGCGACCTCATGCGCTCCTACGGCGCCAGCTACCTGCAGACCCTGATCCGGGTGCGGCTGCCCAACGCGTTGCCCTTTATTTTCAACGCTCTCAAGATCAACTCCACCCTTGCGCTGATCGGCGCGATCGTGGCCGAATTCTTCGGCACGCCCATCGTCGGCATGGGGTTCCGCATTTCCACGGAGATCGGCCGCATGAACGTCGAGATGGTCTGGGCGACCATCGCGGTGGCGGCGGTGGCCGGGTCCCTGTTCTACGGCCTGCTGGCGCTTGCCGAGCGGACCACGACTTTCTGGCATCCGTCCTATCGACAATAGGGGAATAACAAATAGGACGTGGCCGGCTATGAGGCGAGGAAGCCTTCTTTAGGACAAAAATGAACCTTCATGAGAAGAGGAGAGGCGAAATGAGTAAGTGGTATGTAAATGCCTTGGGCGCGGCGGCAGGGGCGGGGCTGCTGCTGGCCGCGGGCAGCGCCGCGGCGGCGGACGCCGTGACCATTCAGTTGAAATGGGTGACCCAGGCCCAGTTCGCCGGCTACTACGTGGCCCAGGACAAGGGCTTCTACGAGGAAGCCGACCTCGATGTCACCATCAAGCCGGGCGGTCCGGACATCGCCCCGCCGCAGGTCATCGCCGGCGGCGGCGCCGACGTCATCATCGACTGGATGCCCTCCGCGCTCGCATCGCGCGAGAAGGGCGTGCCCCTGGTCAACATCGCCCAGGTCTTCGAGAAGTCGGGCATGATGCTGACCTGCCGCAAGGACAGCGGCATCACCTCGCCGAAGGACTTCCCGGGCCACACCCTGGGTGTCTGGTTCTTCGGTAACGAGTATCCCTTCCTGTCGTGGATGGCCAAGCTCGGCATCCCGACCGAAGGCGGCGACAAGGGCGTCACGGTGCTGAAGCAGGGCTTCAACGTCGACCCGATCCTGCAGAAGCAGGCGGCCTGCGTCTCCACCATGACCTACAACGAGTACTGGCAGATCATCGACGCCGGCCTGACCGAGGACGACCTTATCGTCTACAAGTACGAGGACCAGGGCGTGGCGACGCTGGAGGACGGTCTCTACGTGCTGGAGGACAGCCTCAAGGACGCCGCCTTCGTCGACAAGATGTCGCGCTTCGTGAAGGCCTCCATGAAGGGCTGGGAATATGCCCGTGAGCATCCCGACGAGGCCGCGGAGATCGTGCTGGAGAACGACGCTACCGGTGCCCAGACCGAGAAGCACCAGAAGCGCATGATGGGTGAGATCGCCAAGCTGCTCGGCAGCGAGAAGCTGGGCTTCCTCGATCCGGCCGACTACGACCGCACGGTGGACACCCTGTTGTCCAACGAGTCGACCCCGGTCATCACCAAGAAGCCGGAAGGCGCCTGGACCCACGAGGTCTGGGAGAAGGCCATGGGGATGTAGGCGTCCTCGAAAGCCTGTTGGAAGACCCGGACCGAGGTTCGGGGGGAGGGGGAGCGCCGGGGCGCTCCCCCTTTTTCCGTGGCGGTGTCGCGGGAGTCCGAAGAGGCGCAGCCGCTCCCGCCACCCAACCGATACTTGATTGAGAAAGGCGCCGTTGACGCCCTTGGGGAAAGGCGCCGCCGCAGGGTTGGAGCGAGCTTGGCGGTTCAAACTGCGGTAGCGGAGAGGCGCGTCCGGCATCGCCTGACATTTCTTCGCCAAACAACTCCCGGCTGCTTCACGGCCTTAGCGGTCTGGGGTGATACTACACGGAGCCCGTAGCGCGGCAGACAAAGTCGCGCCAGCGGGGCAGGGGTCTGCCACCTTCGCCGGATCACGCTGTGATCGGGGGGTGTCTTATGCGGGCCCTTGCCTTCGTTCTGTGCTTGCTGCTGCCTGTCTCTGCCGCGGCGGATCCCTACTATCCATCGCCTCCCGCCCACAGCGAGCTGCTGGCCCGGCAGCCGGAGCTGGCATTCACCGGCTGGGACAGCTGGCCCGTCGATCTGGAGCTGCTGGACCGCGTCAATCGCGGGGTCAACGCCTCCATGAGCTATCGGCCGGAGGTGCGGGACGTCTGGGGCGCCGGGTCGGACTGTGAAGACTACGCCCTGGGTAAGCTCACCGCGCTTTTGAAGGCCGGCGTGCCGCGCGGGGCGCTGCGGCTCGCCATTGCCAGGGTCGGCGGGCACGGCCACGCCGTGCTGGTGGTGCGCGACCTTTGGGTGCTGGACAGCCGCCACGACGAGCCGCTCCGCCTCGACCGTTCGGGCCTGCGGCTCGCGGCCTGGGAGACGGCGAAGGGCAAGTGGAACCCGGCCGGCGGTTTCGCCAGCCTCGCCGATCATCTGCGTTGGGCCGGGCGGCAATCGGCGTCTTGGGGCAGCGTCGCGCGAAGTGAGCAGCTTTACCATCAACCTTCCGTTCGGAGGAAACAATGAGCGCTTTTGAAATGGCGGCGAGAGATGCTGCCAGCGTGAAGGTCGATTCGACTGCGATCGAGGCCCTGGAAGGGGATCTCCGGGGGTCGGTGCTGCTCCCCGCGTCGGCCGGCTACGATCAGGCACGGCTTATCTGGAACGGCATGATCGACCGCCACCCGGCGATGATCGTTCGCTGCGCCGGCGCCGCCGATGTCGCCGCCGCGGTGAACTTCGGCAGGGAGCACGATCTGCTGATCGCCGTGAAGGGCGGCGGCCACAACGTGGCCGGCAACGCGGTCTGCGACGGCGGCCTGATGATCGACCTCTCCGACATGCGCTATGTGCGCGCAGACCCGGGGACTCGCCGCGCCCGGGCCGGCGGCGGCGCCACCTGGGGCGACTTCGATGCCGAGACACAGATCTTCGGACTTGCGACCACCGGAGGCCTGATCAGCGGCACGGGGGTTGCGGGGCTGACCCTGGGCGGCGGTATCGGCTGGCTCAGCCGCTCCCACGGGCTGGCCTGCGACAATCTCGTTTCCGTCGACGTGGTCACGGCCGCGGGTGATCGGGTGAGGGCGAGCGAGGACGAGAACCCCGATCTCTTCTGGGGCCTCAAGGGCGGCAGCGGCAACTTCGGGATCGCCACCTCCTTCGAATTCCAGCTGCATCCGGTAGGACCGTCGGTTTTCGCGGGCATGACGCTCTATCCCCTGGACGAGGCGCAGGAAATGCTCCTCTGGTTCCGCGATTTCATGGCGCAGGCCCCCGATGCTCTGGGCGGCCTGGCGGGACTGGTCGCCACGCCCGACGGCGCGCAAGTGCTGGCCCTCATCGGCGTCTACAACGACGAACCATCGCAGGGCGAGGCCGTGCTCAAGCCCCTGCGGCAGGCGCGCCAGCCGCTGCTGGATACCTTCGCAGCGACCCCCTACCGCAGAATCCAGACGCTCTTCGATGCGGGTTCGCCGCCGGGGCTGCGCTACTACTGGAAGTCCAGCTTCCTGGACAGCCTGCCGGCAGAGGCCGCCGAGACCGTCGTTGCCCAGGCCCGCAAGAGCCCATCGCCGAGTTCCAAGGTCTTCGTGGAGTTCCTCGGCGGTGCCGTCTCCCGGATTCCACGGGAGAGCGCGGTCTTCGACCACCGCGGCTCGTCCTACAACCTGCTGATTATCGGTGGCTGGGAGAACCCGGCGCAGGACGAGGCCAATCGTACCTGGGTCCGGGAGACATGGCAGGCAATGAAGCCCTTTGAGTCGGAAGGGGTCTATGTGAACTACCTGGGGACCGAGAGCGACGAGGGCGGCAATCGGCTGGCGGAGGCCTACGGGCCCGGAAAATACGAAAGGCTGGTGGCGCTGAAGCGCAAATACGATCCGACGAACCTCTTCCGGATGAACCAGAACATCAGGCCCGACGCCTCCGGCTAGCGCCCTAGGGTTTTCGGCTCTTTTTCGCTGAAAATCCCTTTATCCGGGGTAGTTTATGTTGCCGCCGGTTCATGTATAGTCCCGGTCGCCGCCGGTTGCAGCGCCGGGCCGGCGACCAGGAGCCCCCCAGTACCGAAGCCAGATTATGCCCATCAAGATTCCCCATGACCTGCCGGCCCGCGAGTCGCTCGAGCGCGAAGGCGTGCTCATCATCCGCGATACCGACGCCATCCGGCAGGATATCCGCCCGATGCGGATCGCCCTGCTGAACCTCATGCCGAAGAAGATCGAGACCGAGACCCAGATCGCCCGGGTCCTCGCCGGCACGCCGCTGCAGGTGGAGATGACGCTCTTCGCGCCGGAGGGCTACGTGCCCAAGAACACCCCGCGCGAACACATGCTGGACTTCTACCGGCCCTGGCAGGACATCCGCGACGAGAAGTTCGACGGCCTGATCGTCACCGGCGCGCCCATCGAGCAGCTGCCTTTCGAGGAAGTGACCTACTGGGACGAATTGTGCCGCATCTTCGACTGGTCGCTGACTCACGTCCACGGGCTCTTCGCGCTGTGCTGGGGCGGGCAGGCGGCGCTCTACCATTTCCACGGCGTGCCCAAGCACCAGCTGCCGGAAAAGCGCTTCGGCGTCTTCACCCACCGGGTGCTGGACCACACCTCGCTGCTGATGCGCGGCCTCGACGACGAGATCCACATTCCGGTCTCCCGCCATACGGAGAACCGCCGCGAGGACCTGGAGGGCCATGAGGACCTGGAGGTGCTGATCGACTCAGACGAGGCCGGGCTCTGCCTGGTGCACGACAGGCGCCTGCGCCAAGTCTATATGTTCAATCACCTGGAATACGATTCAACGACGCTGGACGCCGAGTACCGCCGCGACCTGCAAAAGGGCGAGGCCATCGGCCTGCCGCAGCATTACTACCCGCACGACAATCCGTCGGAGCAGCCGGTCAACACCTGGCGCGGCAACGCCCACCTGCTCTATTCCAACTGGATCAACTACCTCTACCAGACCACGCCCTTCGATCTGGAGAAGATCGGAACCTGACGTGCCGGAGGGCTTGCCGAGCGGATTCAGGCGACGCTGCTCGCGGCGTCTTCCGCCTCGTAGTTCCAGATCCGGCCTCTTCGCCCTTTCACCCAGATGGGCAATTTATCCCCCCTGGCGCGTGCCAGGTTTGCAGAGGCGTAGGGCTGGGCCTCGGATTTCCTGAAATCGATGGGAAGCTGGCGATCCAGCGCTTCGACCGCCGTCCAGTGCACAGACTCGTTGACGCCGGTCTTCTTCTTTTCATCACCGATCTGCTTATCACCGATTTCCCGGTCATACGGTAGCACATTGAGCGCCCGAAGCGCCTTGTAGGCGAGGGAGTAAGAAGGTTCCACCTTGCCACTGGATATTTCCCTGGGTTCCAGAGTGTGAAGGTGCTCTTTGAACTCGAGCCCGCATTCCTCGGCCCGGTCAGCCATCCATTTCAAGGAGATGTCGGAAAGGGTCCTGTTACGGTAGCCGCCGCCGATGTTGGAGTGCACGCCCGCGAACCAGACCTGCTCGACCACATGGTCCTTGTCGCCCATGGAGGTCCATAGATCGGGTTTGAAGGGCCGTCGCCGCTCGTCGATGGCAAGGGCGTGGTAGGCGTGTTTCACGTCCTTTCCCAGACCCGTATCGTGGAAGCTGACCCACTTCCTGGACAGGCGCTGTAGCATTGGCGTGGGTACGCCAAGCGCGCCGACCGTGTCCCAAACGCCCAGGAAGTGAATCGGAATGCTCTTTACGCATTTGATGCCCAGGTCGTCGAGTACCCTCTGTTCTTCAGAGGTCTGCCGCTTGTTCTTTTCGGTGCGGTACAGACGGTAGGCCTCGGGCAGCCAGGCGAGGTGCTTCTTGTCCATCAGCCCTATCGAACCGATGAACCCGGCAAGCGAACGGGCGGAGAAGGCGCCCCGGCTGAAACCGAAAATGTAGAGTCGGTCTCCGGACTGATAGTTGTTGGCGATGAAGCGGTAGGCATCCTGGATATCGTTCGATATCCCTGCACCCACAGCGCCGCCGATAAACCTGTCGTAGAAGCCGGCGTCCGTTCCGACCCCCGTATGATAGTAGGTGATCTGTGCCGTGCCCCGGCTGTCCCGCTGTTTCACACCGCGGACGACCTTCAAGACATTGGTGGGCTCTTGCTTGAACTTGGAATTGCTGGACTCTTCCTCGGGCTCGTTCCAAGTCCCGTCCATGCAGATCACGATCTTCTTGTTGGGTGCCAGCAAGGGGCTCGATTCGAGGCCTGCGGCAGCAAAATCAGACATCTCACCAGCTTCCCCAGTAGTGAATGTCGACTTCTTTGTAGCTTAGACGATAACGGTCTGAAGCAGCAATAAGGGGCAACGGCCGGCGCATCGGGGGGATCAGGTACATGACAACGCGCGCCGGCCAACCGCAAGTTGCCGGAATCTGCGAAGGGAGGCGGCAAGCCGCCCCCGGTATCGGCTCTAGCTGGCCTTCTTCAGCGCGACGCCGGCGTCCTCCATCAGCATGGTCTTGTTGAGCAGTTTCACGCAGGCGTAGATGGCCTCGATGGCGGGCGAGGAGACCTCGACCAGCTTGCCCATTTCCAGGATCGCGCCGATCAGGGCCTCGGTCTCCAGCGAGCGGCCGGCCTCCACGTCCTGCAGCATGGAGGTCTTGTGCTTGCCGACCGACTGGGCGCCGTCGATGCGCTTTTCGATGGTGTGGCGGAAGTGGACGCCCAGCTTCTCGCCGATGACCTGGGCCTCGGCCATCATGGTGGCGGCAAGCTGGCGGGTCTCCGGGAAGGTGCAGATATCCTCCAGGGTCGCGTGGGTCAGCGCGCTGATCGGATTGAAGGAGAGGTTGCCCCAGGCCTTCAGCCAGATCTCCGAACGGATGTCGTCCAGCACCCGCGAGCGGAAGCCGGCCTCGACCAGCAGGTCGTGCAGCTTCTGGACGCGCGCGCTCTCGGAGCCGTCCAGCTCGCCGACAGGGAAGCGGTCGCCCTCCACGTGCTTGACCACGCCGGGCTCGGTCACCCCGGCGGCCGGGTAGACCACGCAGCCGACGATGCGGTTGCCGGGGATGTAGCGGTCCAGCACGCCCGAGGGGTCGAGGCTCTTCAGGCGCGTGCCGTTCAAGGGACCCTTGAAGTTGTGGAAGTACCACCAGGGCATGCCGTTCTGCACGGTCATGATCATGGTGTCGTTGTCCAGCAGGGCCTCGACGTCGCGCGCCACCTGGTCCAGGAAGTGCGCCTTCACGGCCAGGATCACCAGGTCCTGCGGCCCGGCTTCCTTGGCCGAGCCGACGGCCTTCAGCTTGGCGACGATCTCGCTGCCGTCTTCCCAGATCAGCTTCAGGCCGTTCTGTTGAATGGCGGTCAGGTGCGCACCCTGGTCGATGACGGTGACATCATTCCCCGCCTGGGACAGCTTGGCGGCCATCAGCCCGCCGATGGCGCCGGCGCCGACTACGCAGATTCTCATGGTCTTCTTTCCTCTGTCTTGCGCCGCTGTTGCCGCGGCTTGCTTTCCGAGCCTTCGAACGCCTGCCTTTGGCGGCAGGTTCTATTCGTTCAGGTAGGTATTGATCAGGGCGCCGATCCCGTCGATGACGATGCTCACTTCGTTCTTCGGCTGCTTCATGGAGCCGACCCCGATGGAGGTGCCGCAGGCGATAACGTCGCCGGGCAGCAGCGTCATGTCGTGGGACAGCAGGCTGACCAGCCGGTGGGGCGGGAAGATCATGTCCGCGACCGGGTAGTTCTGCCGCTCGTCCCCGTTCAGGACGGTGCGGATCGACAGCGTCATGGGGTCGAGATCGGTGGCAATCATCGGCCCGAAGGCGCCGAAGCCGTCATAGCTCTTGGCGCGCGCCCACTGGGCGAAGGTCGGGTCCTTCTGGATGATCTTGGCCGCGGTCACGTCGTTGACGCAGGTGTAGCCGAAGATGTGCTCGGCTGCCTGGTCCTCGGAGATTCCGCGACACTCCTTGCCGATGACGATGCCCAGCTCACCCTCGTAGACCACCGGGCCGTCGTAGCTGCCCGGCCGCCTGATGGTGGTACCGCCGGCGGTAAAGGCGCTGGGCGCCTTCAGGAACCACAGCGGCTCCGGCGGCTCGGCCACCTCCAGCTTGGCCGCCAGGGCATGGAAGTTGTTCCACAGGCAGATCATCTTGCTGGGGTCGCAGGGCGTCATCAGCTCGACCTCGGCCGCCTTCACGGTCTGGCCGGTGGGGGACGCCCCGTCGAAGATGTCGCCTGAATAGACCTTGAGACTGTCGCCCTCGAGCTGGCCATATCCCACATGGTCGCCGCGGCGGAACCGCGCCCAATGCATGCTTTCCTCCCTCAGGTGCCTTCGTTTTTTCTTTTCAGCTTAGCACTGAAGGGGACGATTGTTGACAATCGAAAGCGGCCCGGAAAGCAGACCGGTGGATCACAAATCGTGCCGGGCGGCCGCGCGGTACGATAAGCCCGCGGCGCCGGCTTCTCACCACGGTGAGCCGCCGTCAGGCGACGTCCCGAAGGGCGAGGCGAATAGCACTCGAATAAATCACCTGGCGCCCGAATAGTTTTCGCTATGTATAGCGGCAAAAAACAGGTGTTGTTTATATCTCAAAAATAGCCATGTATATTTTGGCTGAATATGATTTCAGCTAATTCGAAAGAAAAGCATATGGTTGAACAGAGAAATGGACCTGCCGGCGACAAGCCAGGCGTGGCATCCATGGCTCCGACGAGGCGCCGACAGCTCGACCACGGCGCTGCCGATCATCCTGAAAGAGGTGCGCCATGACCCTGCGCCCGGAATACTCGCTCGTTCATTCGGAATTCAACAACTTCCTCTTCGCCTATGTCGGCGAGGAGAAGAGCGGCCTGCAACTCACCGTGCTCTCGGCGCTGGCGCGGCTGGGACTCGATCCTTGGGCCGAGGCCGCCCGTCTGTCCGGCCTGACAAAGGAAGCGGCGACCTCCGCACTGACGGAGACGATTTCCGGTCTTCCCGGGGGCGACTGGGAGGCGGCGGACCAGCGCGCCATCGCCGTTCGTCTGGTGGGCTTCCTGCCGAGGCGCAGCGGGACTTCGGCGAAGTCCCCGCAAGGCGATGAATCCGGAGGCGCGAAGTCCAAGGCGGCCGCGCCGAGCTGGGTGCCCTGGGTCATGCTGGGCGCGGCGCTGCTCCTGTACTTTCTCTGGCAGCAGAACGGCTAAGCTGCCGGACTGAGCCAGAAGGTCCCGGTCTGCAAGGCGGCGGTTCCTGGGAGCCGCCGCAAGTTTTTCTGCGGCAGGCGGCCTGCTAGAGAGAGGCATCCAGGGCCTTGACCAGTTTGTCGATTTCCTCCGGCGCGGTGTAGTGCACGAAGGAGAGGCGCAGGACGCCGGTTTCCGGATCGATCCCCAGGGCCTGCACCAGGCGGTAGGCGTAGAAGTTGCTGACCCCGGCGGCGATGCCGCGCTTGGTCAGTTCCTCCAGCACGGCCTCGGCGGGCTTGTTCTTGGGGTGCAGCGCGACAGTCGGCGCCCGCTCGGCCGGATCGGTGGGGCCGAGCACTCGGAGGTCGTTGCGCTGCCGCAGGTAGTCGAGGAGCGGCCCGAGCAGGGCCTTCTCCTGCGCCGCCATCAGGCCGTGCACCCGCCGCCCGCGCTCGGCGGCGCCCACCTCGTCGCTGAAGTGATGGGCGTGCAGGGCGTCGAAGTAGTCGGCGATGCCGGCGGAAGCGGCGATCTGCGCGTGGTCCGGCCCGGCCGGAGTGAGACGCTTCAGTACACTGCCCGCATTGAAGAAGTGCGCCTGGTTGGGCAGGCGTTCGGCGAGCTCCTTCTTCACCACCATGAGGCCCTGGTGCGGGCCGTAGGTCTTGTAGAGCGAGAAGAGGTAGATGTCGGCGCCCAGTGCCTTTGCGTCGGGAAAGCCGTGTGGCGCGTAGGAGACGCCGTCGACCACCGCCACCGCCCCGGCGGCCTGCACCTTGGCGCAGATCTCCGCCACCGGGTTGATATGGCCAACGATGTTGGAGCAATGCGGGAAGGCGACCAGCTTTGTCTTGCGGGTCAGGACCTCATCGAGATCGGCGGGGTCCAGCTTGCCGCTTTCCGGATCGACCCGCCATTCGCTCACCACGACGCCGCTGTCGGCGAGCTTGCGCCAGGCCCCGGAGTTGGCCTCGTGGTCCTGGTTGGTGACCACGATCTCGTCGCCTTCCTCCAGCATCTCCCGGAAGGCCTGGGCTAGGACGTAGGTGTTCTGCGTGGTCGAGGGCCCGAAGTGCACCTCGTCGGTGGCGACATTCAGGTAGCCCGCCAGCCGCGCCCGCGCCGCATCCATCTCCTCGCCCGCGCGCCTGGAGGCCGGGAAGGGGCCGTAGGGCTGCACCTTGGTCTCGCGGTAGAAGCGGTTCAGCCGCTCGATCACCGGCCCGCAGGCGTAGGAGCCGCCGGCGTTCTCGAAGAAGGCCCAGTCCTGCAGGGAAGGCTCGGAAAAGGCGGGGAACTGGGAACGGACGAAGGAGAGGTCGAGGGAGGGCATGGGCTAGTGAAGGCCTTTATTCCGCTGCTCAAAATACCGATCGAAATTCTCCGCCAGATCCGCCAGGGGCGAGGCGTCGTCGGCTCTTTCGTCGGCTGCGGAAATGAACTCGATGAAACCGACCCTCGTTTCTACGTCATATTCGCCCAGTGCGTGATCGAGAAACAGCATTCCGATTTCCTGATGAAACTTGCGATCCTCTTCCGTCAGGCCTTTCATAAAGATCTCAAGCCCCACCTTCCCGTCATCCTCGTACATCTTGTATGTGACGTCGTTCGAGGAATACTCGCGGCCCTCGAGGACCATGTGGTCGCTCATGCCCAGCCTTGGCCGATACTTGATCCAGACCCAACGGGGCAGTTCCGGTGCCGCGTCATGCAGCGCTTCGACCGCCGGGAATGACCTTTTGATACCGTCGGCGCTGATGATGAACTCGCGCTTTCCATCATCTCTTACAGGTCCGAACAGAAAGGTCAGGTACGGATCAACTTTCGCCATCCGCCGTTGCAGGTCATTACATATCGTCTCTCCTGCCGTCACGACGTCGAACAGGCGATCCTCGTTCTTCTGAAACCAGTTCCAGAAGCGCTTTTCCTTCGAGCCACCGAACATCGAATTGTCCTACGCTACCGCTTCAGGAAATCGATAGCCTCGTTTCCCAGCACCTTCAACTGTGCCTTCACCGGCGGAGTCTCCGCGATCACTTTTCCGCGACGGATGATGGCGAGGCGGGCGGGCTTGAGGCGCAGAGCCTCCAGCACGTCCTGGGCCTGGAGGATCACCATGTCGGCGTGGCAGCCGGGCTTCAGGCCGTAGCCGTCGAGCTGCATGACCTTGGCGCCGTTCCCGGTGACGGCGGCGAAGCAGGCCTGCTGCTCGGCGACGCCCGTCATCTGGCCGACGTGGAGGCCCATGTGGGCTACCTCCAGCATGTCGTGGCTGCCCATCGGATACCAGGGGTCCATGACGCAGTCGTGGCCGAAGGCGACATTGATACCCTGCTGCAGCAGTTCCTTCACCCGGGTCATGCCACGGCGCTTGGGATAGGTGTCGTGGCGGCCCTGCAGGGTGATGTTGATGAGCGGGTTGGCGACGGCGTGGACGTCGGCTTCCTTCATCAGCGCCATGAGCTTGGTGACGTAGTAGTTGTCCATGGAGTGCATGGAGGTGAGGTGGGAGCCGGTGACGCGGCCCTGCAGCCCCAGGCGTTGGGTCTCGAAGGTCAGGGTCTCGATGTGGCGCGACAGGGGGTCGTCGGACTCGTCGCAGTGCATGTCGACCAGCAGGCCGCGTTCGGCGGCGACTTCGCAGAGCAGGCGCACGGAAAAGGCGCCGTCGGACATGGTGCGCTCGAAGTGTGGGATGCCGCCCACCACGTCGACGCCCTTGTCGAGGGCGCGCTTCAGGTTCGCCGGCGACTTGCCGTAACGCAGGTAGCCGTCCTGGGGGAAGGCGACGAGCTGCAGGTCGATCCAGTCCTTCACTTCCTCGCGCACGTCCAGCAGCGCATCCACCGCCAGCAAGCGGTCGTCGCAGATGTCGACGTGGCTGCGGATCGCGAGCGTCCCCCGGGCGATGGACCAGCGGCAGAGGGCGAGGGCGCGCTGCTTGATGGCTTCGACGGTCAGCTCGGGCTTCAGCTCGCCCCACAGCGCGATACCCTCCAGCAGGGTGCCGCTCTGGTTCAGACGCGGCAGGCCGAGGCTCAAGGTCGCGTCCATGTGGAAGTGGCTGTCCACGAAGGGCGGACTGACCAGGTGGCCGGCGGCGTCGATGGTTTCCGCCGCCTCGGCCTCGATCTGCGGGCGCACCTCGGCGATGCGGCCGTCCTGCACCGCAATGTCCTGGCCGGTCTCGCCGGAGGGCAGGGTGGCGTTGCGAACGATGAGATCGAGCATGGTCTCCTCCTCCTAGCGTTCGCCCTTGCGGAAGGGCACCAGCAGCGCCTTCGGGTAGGCCGCGCGCCGCGACATTACGATCATGGCGAGGATCGACAGGATGTAGGGCATCATCAGGAAGAACTGGTAGGGGATGACGGCGGAGGAGGCCTGCTGCACGCGAATCTGCAGGGCCTCGAAGGCGGCGAAGAGCAGGGCGCCGGCCAGCGCCTTGCCGGGCCGCCAGGAGGCGAAGATCACCAGGGCGATGCAGATCCAGCCGCGTCCGTTGATCATGCCGATGTAGAAGGCATCGAAGACCGAGATGGTGAGGAAGGCCCCGCCCACGGCCATGAAGGCGCTGCCCAGCATGACGGCGCAGGTGCGCAGGCGGTGCACGTCGATGCCCTGGGCCTCCACCGCCATGGGGTTCTCGCCGACCATCCGCACCGCCAGCCCCAAGGGGGTGCGGTAGAGGCCATAGCCGACGATGGGCACCAGGATGAAGGCCAGGTAGGTCAGCGGGCTCTGGGTGAAGAGCACCTCGCCGATGTAGGGGATCTCCGAAAGGCCGGGAATGGCGAAGGGCTTGAAGGGCTCGATCTTCGGCGGCGTGGTGACGTCGGGCAGCAGCATGCGGAAGACGAAATAGCTGAGCGAGGCGGCCAGCAGGGTGATGCCGATGCCGGTGACGTGCTGGGAGAGGCCCAGGTAGACGCTGAAGACCGCGTGCAGCAGGCCGAAGAGGGCGCCGCAGGCGGCGGCCACCAGCACCGCGGTCCAGAGGTCGCCGCCCTGGTAGACCCACATCCAGGCAACCATGGCGCCCATGGTCATGATGCCCTCGATGCCGAGGTTGAGGACGCCCGCGCGCTCGCAGATCAGCTCGCCCAGGGTGCCGAAGATGAGCGGCGTGGCCATGCGCACCAGCGCGCCCCAGAAGCCCAGCGTGATGAAGATGTCGAGCAGTTCCATCGCGTTGGTCCCCTAACGCAGGCGCGGCCGGAAGCGCACGAAGAGCACGCTCGCCAGCACCAGCAGCAGGGCGGTGGCGGTCAGCACGTCGGCCAGGTAGTTGGAGATCGACATGGCCCGGCTCATGGCGTCGGCGCCGTTGTAGATGGCGGCGATGAAGATGGCCGAGGCGATGACCCCCAGGGGATGCAGGCCCGCCAGCATGGCCACGGCGATGCCGGTGTAGCCGAAGCCCGGCGAGATATCGAGGGTGAGATAACCCTTGAGGCCGGCCAGCTCGCAGACCCCGGCCATGCCGGCGAGGCCGCCGGAGAGCAGGGCGGTGCGCAGCACCGTGGCGCCGATCGGCATGCCGGCGAAGGCCGCCGCTTCGGGATTATAGCCGACGGCGCGGATCTGGAAGCCCCACTTGGTGAAGCGGATGAAGGCCCAGGCGAAGACCGCGAAGGCGATGGCCCAGATGAAGCCCTGGTGCAGGCGCATGCGCGGCACCAGGGGGCTGAGCACGCCCTCGTCGATGATCGGCGCGGCCTGGGGCCAGCCCATGGCGAGCGGGTCCTTCCAGGGACCGAACAGCAGGTAGTTGGCGAAGAGCAGGACCACGAAGTTCAGCAGCAGCGTGGTCACCACCTCGTCGACGCGCAATTTGAGCTTGAGAATCACCGGGACCAGCAGCAGCAGGCCCCCGGCGACGGCGCCCACCAGGAAGAGCAAGGGGATCATCAGGTAGGGCGGCAGGGTGACGAGGCCGGTGCCGAAGTAGGTGGCGGCCAGGGCGCCGGCATAGAGCTGCCCCTCGCCGCCGATGTTCCACAGCTTGGCGCGGAAGGCCACGGCGGCGGCCAGGCCGGTGAAGATCAGCGGCGCCGCGCGGGTCAGGGTCTCGGTGAGGGCGAAGGTCGAGCCGAAGGCCCCCTTCACCAGTGCCGTGTAGGCGGGAATGATCGGCGCCCCGGCCCAGAGGATCAGCAGGGCGCAGAAGGCGAAGGCCAGAACGACGGCGCCCAGCGGCGCGGTGATGTTCAGCCAGAAGGGGACATGGGCCCGGGGCTCAAGCCGCATGGCCGTGTGCTCCTTTCTGCCGCTGGAACTCGCCGTGGCCGGACATCAGCAGTCCCAGGGTTTTGAGGTCGGCTTCCTCCACCGCCACCGGCGTGGAGAGGCGGCCCTGGTAGAGCACGGCGATGCGGTCGGAGACCTGCAGCAGTTCCTCCAGGTCCTCGGAGATGAGCAGGATCCCGGCGCCCTCAGCGCGCGCCTCGAACAGCAGCTCCTGCACCTTGGCGGCGGCGCCGACGTCCAGGCCGCGGGTCGGCTGGTTGGCCAGGATGACCTTGGGCTGCTCGCTCAGCACGCGGGCCAGGATGACCTTCTGCATGTTGCCGCCCGACAGCGCCCGGGTGGTGGTGGTGGGATCGGCGCCGCGGATGTCGAAGCGCTCGATCTTCTCGCGGGCGTTGCGGCGGATCACGCCGCCTTTCAGGAAGCCCAGGTTGCAGAAGCGCGGGCTGCCGGCGGCCTCCAGGATCAGGTTCTCCTCGACGCTGAGGTCGCCGATGACGCCGGTGGCGTGGCGGTCTTCCGGGATGCGTCCGACGCCGTGCTCCTGCATGGCCAGCGGCGAGGTCTCCTTGACCGGCTGGCCCAAGATCTCGAAGGCGCCCTCGTCGGGCAGGGCGAGGCCGGAGATGAGCGCGGCCAGCGCCCCCTGGCCGTTGCCGGAAACCCCGGCGATGCCCAGGATCTCGCGCCCGCAGAGCAGCAGGTGCAGCTCGTCCAGCAGCGCCTTGCCCTGCTCGTTGCGCAGCGTCACGCCGGCCAGCTGCAGCACCACGGGCCCCAGGGGCTGCGGTTTGCGCTCCGGCATCTCAATGGCGTGGCCCACCATGGCCTCGGCCAGGGCCTCCTTGCTGGTCTCGGCGATGGGGAAGTCGCCCACCAGCTTGCCCAGGCGCAGCACCGCTACCCGGTCGGCCACGGCCATCACTTCGTTCAGCTTGTGGGAAATGAAGATGATGGAGAGCCCCTCGGCCACCATGGTCTTCAAGGTGGTGAAGAGGGTCTCGACCTCCTGAGGGGCCAGCACGGCGGTCGGCTCGTCGAGGATGAGGACACGGGCGCCGCGGTAGAGCGCCTTCAGGATCTCCACCCGCTGGCGCTCGCCCACCGAGAGGTCGCGCACCAGGCGCTTGGGGTCGACGCTGAGGCCAAAGTGCTCGGCCAGCTCTGCGATGCGCCGGCGCGCCTTGGCGGTATTCCGGCGCGGCGCGAGGAGGGGCTCGGTGCCGAGGACAATGTTGTCCAGCACGGTCAGGTTCTCGCCCAGGGTGAAGTGCTGGTGGACCATGCCGATGCCGGCGGCGATCGCGGCCTTGGGCGAGCCGGCGGACAAGCGCTTGCCGAAGGCCTCGATATGGCCTTCGTCGGCGACGTAGTGGCCGAAGAGGATGGACATCAGGGTGGTTTTGCCGGCGCCGTTCTCACCCAGCAGGGCCAGGATCTCGCCGGACTTCAGGTCCAGCGAGATGGCGTCGTTGGCGGTCAGCCCGCCAAAGCGCTTGGTAATGCCGCTCAGGCGCAATACCGGCTGGGCGCCGGCGCCTTGCGGCGCGGTGTCTTTGACCTCTGGCATTGCCAGTTCCCCCTGGCCCCGGGGCTCCGGGGCGATTGCCGCCCGATCATAGCGCAAGCGGCACGGGGCGGTGACGATTTCTCGCCGCCGCCCCGTTTTTGATTTGTCCGCCCTCTGAACCTCAACCTAGAAAGTCGACTTGGGCTCCTCGTCGTTGATCTCGACGACCATGTCGCCCGCTTTGATCTTGGCGGCCAGGGCGTCGATCTTGGCCTTGGTTTCCGCCGGGACCTTGCCCTCGAACTCGTAGAAGGGCGAGAGGGAGGCGCCGCCGGCCTTCATCATCGTCCATTCCTTGTAGTTCTCGGCCTTGAAGGTGCCCGCCTTGACCTGCTCGATGGCGTAGTTGATGGCCGGCTCCATGTGCCACAGGGCGGAGGCGACCACCACGTCGGTTCCGTTCTCCAGCTTGTTCATGTCGTTGACGTTGCCGAAGGCGATGATGCCCTTCTCGCGGGCCGCGTCGACCACGCCCGCGCGCTCGGCATAGAGCACGTCGACGCCGGATTCCACCTGGGCGAAGGCGAATTCCTTGGCCTTCGGCGGGTCGTACCAGGAGCCGATGAAGGAGATCTTGAACTCCACATCGGGGTTTACCGACTTGGCGCCGGCCATGAAGGCGTGGAACAGGCGGTTGACCTCGCCGATGGGGAAACCGCCGACCATGCCGATCTTGTTGGTCTTGGTCATGGTGCCGGCCACCACGCCCATCAGGTAGCAGGGCTCGTGGATCCAGTTGTCGAAGACCGAAAAGTTGCTGCCGTGCTCGACGCCCGGATCGCCCATCAGGAAGGCGATCTTGGGGTAATCGTCGGCCACCTTGCGCGCCTCGCGGCTGATGCCGAAGGCCTCGCCGACGATCAGGTCGACGCCGCCTTCCGCGTACTCGCGCATCACGCGGACGTAGTCGGTGTTCGGCACCTTCTCGGAAAAACTGTACTCGATCTCGCCGCGCTTCTCGGCGGCGGCCAGCGCGCGGTGCAAGGTGCCGACCCACTTCTGCTGGATCGGCACGGTGTAGATGCCCGCGACCTTGATCTTCTCCTGCGCCAGCGCGCTTTCGCCGCTGAGGCCGAAGGCGGCCACGGCCGCGAAGGCCAGGCCGATAGCCTTCACGGCGCTACGCCGCCCGAACGCGCTCTTGAGCAACGCGCAACCGTTTCCCTGTTTCAGAGATGTCATGCCCCCTGTCTCCCGTTAATTTATTGGAGTTGTCGTACGTTACATGCGGTCCACCGCCACCGGTGTCTTGGCCTCGCGCTGGCGCTTCACGGCCTCGTAGTAGGGTGCGAAGGTCGGACGGTCGACGTAGCGCCCGGCACCGCGTTCGGTGCGGATGTCGCCATCCTGATAGACCACCTTGCCCTGGCTGATCGTAACGGTGTTGATGCCCTTGACGGTCATTCCCTCGAAGATGTTGTAATCCACGTTCTGATGGTGCGTGTCCTTGGAGATCGTGCGCTCTTTCTCCGGGTCCCAGATCGCGATGTCGGCGTCGGCGCCGATGGAGATCGAGCCCTTGCGCGGGTAGATATTGAAGATCTTGGCCGCGTTGGTGGAGGTGATGGCGACGAACTCGTTCATCGTCAGTCGCCCGGAGTTGACGCCGTGGTGCCAGAGGACGTGCATGCGGTCCTCGACCCCGCCGGTGCCGTTGGGAATCTGCGTGAAGTTGTTGTGGCCCATGCGCTTCTGCGGGGCGCAGAAGCAGCAGTGGTCGGTGGCCGTGGTCTGCAGCATGCCGGCCTGCAGCCCGCGCCACAGCGCCTCCTGGTGCTCCTTGGGGCGGAAGGGCGGGCTCATGACGTGGGCCGCCGCGGTGTCCCAGTCCGGGTCGCGGTAGACCTCGTCGTTGACCAGCAGGTGGCCGGCCAGCACTTCGCCGTAGACCCGCTGCCCCTCGTTGCGGGCCCGGGTGATGGCCTGCAGGGACTCCTTGCAGGAGTTGTGAACGATGTAGAGCGGCACGTCGAGCACCTGGGCGACGCGGATGGCGCGGTTGGCGGCCTCGCCCTCGACCTCCGGCGGGCGGGAGAGGGGATGCCCCTCCGGCCCGGTGATGCCGAGCTTCAGGATCTCGTTCTGCAGGTGGAAGACCAGCTCGCCGTTCTCGGCGTGGACAGTGCAGATGGCGCCCAGCTCGCGCGCGCGGCTGAAGGAGTTCACCAGCACCTCGTCGTCGGCCATGATGGCGCCCTTGTAGGCCATGAAGTGCTTGAAGGAGTTCACGCCGTGTTCGGTCGTGAGGGTCTTCATGGCCTCCTTCACGGTCTCGTCCCACCATGTGATGGCGACGTGGAAGGAATAGTCGCCGGCGGCCTTCTCCGCCCAGCCGCGCCAGGTGTGGTAGGCCTCCATGACGTCCTGCTTGGGGCTGGGGATCACGAAGTCGATGATCATGGTGGTGCCGCCGACCATGCCCGCGGTGGTGCCGGAGAAGAAATCCTCCGAGGCCACGGTGCCCATGAAGGGCAACTCCATATGGGTGTGCGGGTCGATGCCGCCGGGCAGCACGTAGGCGCCGCCGGCGTCGATCACCTCCGCGTCGCCGGGGGCTTCCAGGGACTCGCCGATGGCCACGATCTTGTCGTCCTGCGTCAGCACGTCGGCCCGATAGGAATGGTCGGCGGTGACGACCGTGCCGCCCCGGATCAAGATGGCCATGGTGGATGTCCCTCCTAAGTCCCTGTTTCTTTTCGCCACGAGCGGCGCCCCAGGTGCACGTTGTGCGCGGCGCCGCCTTTGTCCCTGCCGGCAAGCCCGGGCCGTTCGACGGCCTCTCAGAAACTTGTCCGTTTGGTCAATTTTGCACGAAGTCGCGGGGCGATGCGAGTCCGCTTTTCAGCGGCGAAGCCCTTTTCCGCCATTGGTTACACGCGAACGAACGACCTCGACCGCAAGAAGCCCTTGCCAGAGAACCTGACCAAATGGTCAAATCTTCCGGCGATGCGACGCGGACAGCGCCGCCAGGAGATCAGGGACGCGACAGGCGCCGAAAGCAATAGGGGAGACCAGGAGATGGCGACGGTGAGGGCGGGCCTCATTCAGATGGCCTTGAAGGCGGATACCAGCGACACGCCGGAAGCGATCCGCGACAAGATGAACGAGGCGCACCTGCCGCTGATCGACGAGGCCGGCAAGAAGGGCGTGCAGGTGCTGTGCCTGCAGGAGGTCTTCAACCAGCCCTACTTCTGCCCCAGCCAGGACGCAAAGTGGTACGGCGCGGCGGAGAAGATCCCCGACGGCCCGACGGTGAAGCTGATGCAGGAGTACGCCAAGAAGCACTCCATGGTCATCGTGGTGCCGATCTACGAGGAGGACATCACCGGCGTCTACTACAACACCTGCGCGGTGATCGACGCCGACGGCAGCTACCTGGGCAAGTACCGCAAGACCCACATTCCCCAGGTCGCCGGCTTCTACGAGAAATTCTTCTTCAAGCCCGGCAACTCCGGTTGGCCGATGTTCCAGACCGCCTACTGCAAGCTGGGCGTCTACATCTGCTACGACCGCCACTTCCCGGAGGGCTGGCGCGCGCTTGCGCTGGCGGGGGCCGAATACATCGTCAATCCCTCGGCCACCGTGGCGGGCCTCAGCCAGTATCTCTGGAAGCTGGAGCAGCCGGCCTCGGCCGTCGCCAACGGCTGCTACATCGGCGCGGTAAATCGCGTCGGCACCGAGGCGCCCTGGAACATCGGCAAATTCTACGGCTCCAGCTACGTGGTCGACCCGCGCGGCGAGTTCCTGGTTGAGGCCAGCGAGGACCAGGACGAGCTGGTCACCGCCGATATGGACATGGACAAGGTGCGCGAGGTGCGCAATCTCTGGCAGTTCTTCCGCGACCGCCGGCCGGAGGCCTACGGGCCGCTGACGGAGATTTAGGGACAGGGCGGGGAAGTACCCATTTCCGCACTTCCTTTCAGTCCGCCCGCTATGCATTGCTTGCCCTTCGTAGCTGCCGTGCTAGGTCGGGCAGCAGTGCAATTTACCACATGGGAGTACGTGAAGAATGCGCAGCATGATCCTGGCGGCCGCGCTGGCCCTGTTTGCCGGACCGGCCCTGGCCGGCGAGACCCCGGCGCCGGCGGGCGCCGCGCTTTATTTCATCTCGCCACAGGACGGTGCCACGGTCAGCTCGCCGGTCACAATGCGCTTCGGTCTGAAGGGCATGGGCGTCGCCCCGGCCGGCACCGAGAAGGATAAGACCGGGCACCATCACCTGCTGATCGATACCGCGACGCCCAGCGGGGATGCCCTGAACGAGCCGATCCCGGCTGACGACCACCACAAGCACTTCGGCGGCGGCCAGACGGAAGCCAGCATCGAACTGGCGCCGGGCAGCCATACCCTGCAGCTGGTGCTGGGGGACTGGAGCCACATCCCGCATAATCCGCCGGTGATGTCGAAGCAGATCACCGTCACCGTCAAATAGACCCCGGGAGCGGCCCTCTACCGCCTCCAGAGGGCCGCTTTCCGGCAATTTTCGTCGGCAAGGGCGCTGCAGCCCCGATTCGGCATCGATTCGCTCAGCCGGGGCGGCCGTTTGACCCTTATCCCTAGGTTTGCTAAGCGAATTGCGTTAGTTTTCGTAATTGTTGCCTGGCTTGGGGGGCCTAATGACTACCGACGGCCGGAAGAAGCAATTTGTCATCGAGCTGATCAAGCCGTCGCACTATGACGACGACGGCTACGTCATCCAGTGGGCCAAGGCCTGGGTTCCGTCCAACACCCTGTCCAGCCTTTACGGCATCACGCTGGACGTGATCGACCGCAAGCTGCTGGGCGACGACGTCGAAGTGGTCCTCAACGGCTACGACGAGACCAACACCATCATTCCGATCCAGGAGATCACCGAGCGCCTGAAGGCGCCGGACACGACGGGCGTGGTCTGCCTCGTCGGTGTCCAGTCGAACCAGTTCCCCCGCGCCCTCGACATCGCGCGCCAGTTCCGCGCCGAAGGCCTGCAGGTCGCCATCGGCGGCTTCCACGCCAGCGGCTGCATCGCCATGCTGCCCGAGTTGCCGCCGGACCTGCAGGAAGCCCTCGACCTGGGCATCACGCTCTATGCCGGCGAGGGCGAGGGGCGGCTGCACGAGTTCTATCTCGATGCCCTGAAGGGCGAGTTGAAGCCGATTTACAACTACATGAACGATCTGCCGGGCATGGACGGCCAGCCGACGCCCTATCTGCCGGAGAGCATGGTGCGGCGCTACGGCGGCTCGGTGGCCTGCTTCGACGCCGGACGCGGCTGCCCCTTTCAGTGCTCCTTCTGCACCATCATCAACGTGCAGGGCCGCAAGTCGCGCTTCCGCGAGGCCGACGACGTGGAGCGCCTGGTGCGCGCCAACATCAAGCAGGGCATCTGCCGCTTCTTCATCACCGACGACAACTTTGCCCGCAACAAGAACTGGGAAGCGATCTTTGACCGCCTGGGCGACCTGCGCGAGGAGACCGGCCTGCCGTTCTCCATCATCATCCAGGTCGATACCCTCTGCCACAAGATCAAGAACTTCATCCCCAAGGCCAAGCGGGCCGGGGTGGCGCGGGTCTTCATCGGCCTGGAGAACATCAACCCCGACAACCTGATGGCGGCCAAGAAGCGCCAGAACCGCATCACCGAATACCGGGCGATGCTGCAGGCCTGGCGCGAGCAGCAGATCCTGACCTACGCCGGCTACATCCTGGGCTTCCCGGCCGACACGCCGGAGAAGATCGTCCACGACATCGAGGTGATTAAGAAGGAACTGCCCATCGATATCCTGGAGTTCTTCTGCCTGACGCCGCTGCCGGGCTCCGAGGACCATAAGAACCTCTACCTGAAGGGCGTCCCCATGGACCCCGACATGAACATCTATGACCTGGAGCACGTCTGCACGGGGCACTCGCTGATGTCGAAGGAGGAGTGGCAGGGCATCTACAACAAAGCCTGGGAGCTCTATTACTCGGAGGAGCACCTGGACACGCTGATGCGGCGTATGGTGGTCAGCGGCAACAAGCCGGAACGCATCTGGGCGCATGCCCTGCAGTTTGCCGGCTGCATCCGCTACGAGAAGGTCCACCCGCTGCAGGGCGGCTACTTCCGCCGCAAGGTGCGCGGCCAGCGCCGTGCCGGCCTGCCGTTGGAATCGCCCTTCGTCTTCTATCCGCGCCGGTTGTGGGAGATGGTCACGACCTACGGCCCCTTCGCCTGGTTCGCCCTCCGGCTCTGGCTCAGGTGCCAGCAGATCAAGCGCGATCCGGCGACTCGGAGCTATAGCGATCTGGCCCTGACGCCGGTCACCGACCACGGCGAGGACGAGGAGTTGGAGATGTTCGCCCACACCGAGGCGGCCCAGGCCGCGGTCGCCAAGGCCCACAAGGAGACCGAGGCGCGCGAGAAGCACACCAAGCAGGCGGTCGACGCGGCGGAGTAGCTTTCTTTTCCAGCCCCTCCCCGATGCATTGCCGCGCCGCGGCAAAACGGATAAGAACCCTCTGAGCAACAGCTAAGGGGGGCGGCGTGGCGCTGTCGATCTTCGAGCTTATCGCGATCCTCTTCGGGCTGGTCGCGCTCTTCGGCTACATCAACCACAAGCTCCTGGGCCTGCCGCACAGCATCGGCCTGATGGTGATCGCCCTGGGCGCGGCCCTGGCCCTGGTGGCCTTCGAGCTGGCCTTCCCGGCGACCGACGTCGACGGGCCGGTGACCGCCGCCCTGCGCCAGGTCGACTTCGACGACACCCTGCTGAAGGGCATGCTGAGCTTCCTGCTCTTCGCCGGGGCGCTCCACGTCGACCTCACGGCCCTGCGCAGCCGGCTCGCGGCCATCAGCGCCATGGCGACCCTGGGGGTGCTGATCTCCACCTTCGTCGTGGGAACCCTCTCCTGGCTGGTCTTCGGCCTGCTGGGCCTGGATATCCCCTTCATCTGGGCCCTGGCCTTCGGGGCGCTGATCAGCCCGACCGACCCGGTCGCGGTGCTGGGCGTCCTCAAGACCATCAAGGTGCCGGCCTCGGTGGAGGCCAAGATCGCCGGGGAATCGCTCTTCAACGACGGCGTCGGCGTGGTGGTCTTCCTCATTGTCGTCGCCATCGCCGCCGGCGGGGCGCACGCCGAGGTCGGCCCCCTGGAGGTGGCGCGCCTCTTCGCCCAGGAGGCCGGGGGCGGGGCCCTGCTGGGTGCGATCGCCGGCTACATCGCCTACCGCGCCCTGGCCAGCCTGGACGAGCATAACCTGGAGATCATGATCACCCTGGCCCTGGTGACCGTGACCTATGCTCTGGCCCAGGTTATTCACGTCAGCGGACCTATCGCGGTCGTGGTGGCGGGCATCTTCATCGGCAACCACGGCGTCGCCTACGCCATGAGCGAGAAGACCAGGGAGCACCTGCTGAATTTCTGGGAGTTGCTGGACGAGATCCTGAACTCGATGCTGTTCCTGTTGATCGGCCTGGAGGTTCTGGTGGTGCGGGTCGATCTGATCTCCGCCGAGGCGGCGCTGCTGGCGATTCCCATCGTCCTGCTGGCGCGCTTCTTCGGCGTGTCGATCCCGCTCAGCCTGCTGTCGCTGCGTCAGACCTTCACCAAGGGCGCCATCCCCGTGCTGGTCTGGGGCGGCCTGCGCGGGGGCATCTCCGTCGCCCTGGCGCTCTCCCTGCCGGAAGGCCCGGAAAAGGCGCCGATCCTCGCCATCACCTACGCGGTGGTGATCTTCTCGATCATCGTTCAGGGCCTGACCTTCAAGGCCGTGGTGAAGCGGTCATTGCGGGGACAGGAGGAGAGCTAGGGGAGCCTAGCTCTCGTGATACAGTTCCTCGACCTTCACCCAGTCGCCGTCGCCGGCGCGGCAGGCGATGGCGCGGGTCTTCTGCTCTATGTCGTTGGCCACCTTGGAAGCCAGGTATTCCCGGCACCAGTGATCCGACTTGCTGCGGTAGGTGCGCACCGGGATCACCTGCCCATAGCTGCCGCTGTCGGGGTTTTGCCAGGCCACCGGCTCGCCGGAGGCCGTGTGCTCCAGGGCCCGTTCGATCGCGGCGGCGAGAATACGCTGGTCTTCCGCCTGGCGGGCGGCGATCACCTCCAGCTCGCTGCGCAGCCGGTATTCCCCGGCCAGGTAGCCGGCCAGCGTACCGACCACGGCCAGCGCGATGGCGGCGGCCAGGGCGAAGCGCGGGGAGGGACCGGCCCTGCGGCTGCGCTGTGCCCGTTCGGCGAAGCCGCGGTCGATGGCGGCGAGCAGTTCCGGCGGCGGCGGCGCCTCGGCAGCCTCCTGGTAGGCGGCGCGGAGCAGGGCGCAGTCGCCGTGCAGGGCGCGGACCCGGGCCAGGGCCTCGGGGTCCTGCATCAGGTGTTCCGCAATTCCAGCCATGGCTTCTGGCTCCAACTGACCGTCGACATAGGCGGCGATGCTTTCAGGGTCGAGACGCTTGGTCATCCCACGCCTCCTTCCAATCGAGTGTCCGGTTGCGGCGCCTCCTCCCCGGCAGCGGGGGGACCTTCGGACAGATGTTCACGCAAGGCCGCTCTCGCCCGGCCCAGGCGGCTGGTCACGGTGCCGACGGGCAGGCCGGTGATCGCGGCGACGTCCTTGTAGGAGCGGCCTTCCACGCAGACCAGCAGCATGATCGTCCGCTGGTCCTCGGGCAGGCGCTCGACGAAGTGGCGGACGGCCTGCAGGGTGGCGCGGTTTTCCTGGTCGCGCCGGCCGTCGCTGCTGTGTTCCAACTCGTCGCCCAGGGCCTGCAGCTTGCGAGCGCGTGAGGCGCTGTCCCGCAGGGCGTTGCGGTGCAGGTTCTGGGCGATCCGGTACATCCAGCTGTCCAGCCGGGTGCCGATCTCCCACTTGTCGAGATTGGCGATCGCCCGCTCACAGGTCGCCTGAACCAGATCGTCCCCATCGGGGATCGATCCGGTCAACCCATAGGCGAAACGTCGCAGCTGCGGTAAGACGGCGATCATTTCCTTACGGATGCCCTCGTCCAAGCGTTGTTCCCTCCGCCAGCAGTGCGCGACGAACGCGCGATGCTGCTCCCCAACGCTCTGACAACACCTGGGCGGGCGGTTCCATCCGGCCGAATCGGGTAGAATTGCGTTGTGGAACGTATTTTCTTTCGATGATGGACGGAATCCGGATGAAAAGACAATCTTGAGGGTTGTTAAAGTATTCCGGGCTTTCCAATGGAGGCCCGGCCCACTGTCGATCGAGGGACCTATTGCGATGAAACGCCGGAACAGGGTCATTTTGACCCGCCTAATGGCCACCACCAGCATCGTTGCCCTGACGCTGACCGCCGCACCGATCGTGCTGGACCCGGAGATCGGCGGCGCGTCCCTGAGCTTTGCGGAATCGGGGAGTTCCTGCTTCGTTGCCGGCACCAAGGTGCTGATGGCCGACGGCAGCGAACGCCCGATCGAGGCGGTGCGGCCCGGTGACCTGGTGCGCGGTGGGCGCGGCGGCGTCAATCGGGTGGTGACCGTCGAGGCACCAAGGCTGGGCACCCGGCGGCTTTACGCCTTCAACGGTGGCCGCGCCTTCGTCACCGCCGAACACCCCTTCCTGACCATGGCCGGCTGGAAGGCCGTCGACCCGGCGGCGACGGCGCGCGAGAACGCCGCGCTCCAGGTGGCGGCCCTGATGACCGGCGACCTGCTGACCATGGCGCGGCCGGCGGTGCCGCAGGGCGGCGGCGACAACCTGGCGCGGGATCGCGAGATCGAGTTCTGGCTGATGCCCCTCAAGTCCATGAGCGCCTGTGCCGCCGATCCCGAGACCACGGTCTATAACCTGCTGCTCGACGGTGATCACAGCTACATCGCCGACGGCTTTGTCGTCCACAACAAGGGGGGCGACGATGGCGGTGGCGATGATGGCGGCGGCGGCGAAGGTGGTGGTGGAGAAAGCGGCGGCAACAGCGGAAGCGGCGGCGGTGGCGGTGAGTCCGGCGAGAGCGGCGAGAGCGGCGAGTCCGGGGAAAGCGGCGAAGGCGGCGAGTCCGGCGATGATGATGACGACGATGACGACGACGCCGGCGAAAGCGGCGAGCGCGGCGACGACGACTTCTTCCCTGGCGATCCAGGACGCGCGGATCGGGACCTCTCTCCCGCCGAAGAAGCGGATTTGATCGGTCGGGGGTGGAAGTGATGGCTGCGCGCGGCAAGCTGAACCTGGCGCTGCCTTCCACGGCGGGCAGTGTCATGTTTCTCCTGCTGGGCGCCTGCGCCCAGTCTCCGGCGCCGGAGCGTGGCGACCCGGTCTACAACGCCCTGGCGCCGCGGGCCGAGGTGCTGGCCCGCAACACGGTCCAGGAGGCGCTGGAGACGGTACGCAGCCGGACCACCTTGTCATGGAGCTATGTCGAGGACGGCAGCCGCGGCGAGATCACGCCGCTGCGCACCTATCGCAGCTCCGCCGGCTTCTATTGCCGGGAATACGTGGAAGTGGTAGATGCGGGCCCTGACGGACGGGCCCGCCGGCAACGCACGGCCTGCAGGGACGATGACGGCTTGTGGAAGCCGATAAGGTCATAAGGTAGGGTGCATGCTTGCGACAATCGACGGGGTACTGGACTGGCCTGCCCTGAAGAAGATCAGAAAGGCCGTGGCGGAAGGCGAGTTCGTCGATGGTCAGAAAACCGCCGGCTTCCGCGCCAAGCGGGTCAAGCATAACGAGCAGCTGAGCCACACTGACGCCAGCCGCAAGGTCATCGACAAGATGGTGGTCGATGCCCTGATGGCAAATGCGGAATTCCAGCGGGTCGCTCTGCCCAAATCCCTTCACCGTCCGCTGTTCAGCCGCTACCTCCCGGGGATGGACTACGGTCTGCACGTCGATGACGCGCTCATGGGCCGCGGCGAGAAGGTGCGCAGCGATCTCTCGGTCACCGTCTTTCTCAGCAGTCCCGATGACTACGATGGCGGGGAGCTGGAGATGGCCAGCCCCTATGGACCGCAGGAAGTGAAGCTCCCGGCGGGCTCGGCGGTGGTCTATCCCTCCAGCACGTTGCACAGGGTAAAGCCGGTGACCAGGGGCGAGCGGCTGGCGGCGGTCACCTGGGTGCAGAGCTATATCGCCGATCCCGCGCGGCGCGAGGTTCTTTACGACGTCGACAAGGTGCGCCGGCGCCTCATGAACGCCGAGCCGGATGCCGAGGAGACGGATATCGCGTTCAAGATCTATGCGAACCTGCTTCGCATGTGGTCCGATCTGTAATTTGAACTAAATCCAAAATAAAAAAATCTCCTGGCGCGGGATCGTTTTCCCGGCATGAAGTGTTGTCCAAGTATCAGCACTCTTATGGATGGGAGATACCAAATGTCTGCGAAGAAAAGCACCGGGCATTTTCGGCTTCTGGCCAGCACCAGTATCCTCGGCCTCGCCCTCGCGGCGGCGCCTCTGACCGTCTCGGTCGATTGGCAGGGACCGGACGTGGCCCTGCAGACGGCCGAGGCGAAGAGCTGCTTCACGGCAGAGACTCTCGTGCTCATGGCCGACGGCAGTGAGAAGCGCATCTGCGATATCAAGGCCGGCGACCGTGTCATGAGCGGTCGCGGGCAGGTGAACCGCGTGGTGGCGGTGGAACGGCCACGGCTGGCCGGGCGCAAGCTCTATGCCTTCAACGGCGGTGCGGCCTTCGTGACGGCGGAACATCCCTTCCTGACGCCGGCGGGCTGGAAGTCCCTCGACCCGGCCGCGACGGCGGAGGAGAACCCGGCGCTGAGAGTGGCGAGCCTGAGCCGTGGTGACCTCGTGACCGTGGCGATGCCGCAGCGCGGCGGCGCGTTCGGCAACCTCGCTCTGGCGCTCGAACTGGAGACCAGCCTGTTGCCCCTGGAACGGATCGACAGCGTCGATGCCGACCCGCAGCTTCGCGTCTATAACCTGCTGCTCGACGGCGATCACACCTATATCGCCGGCGGCTATGTCGTTCACAACAAGGGCGGCGAGTCCGGCGGTGGTGGCGGTGGTGGTGGTGGCGATCGCGGCGGCGACGACCGTGGTGGTCACGACCGGGGCGGCGACCGGGGCGGCGAGCGGGGCGACGACGACCACGGCGAGGGCGGTGAATCAGCCGAGAGCGACGACGACGATCATCACGGCCGGGGCCGTGGCCGCGGGCGTGGCCGGGGCCGTGGTGGCGACGACCTTGCTGGCGAGCATGGCGAGCACGGCGAAGAAGGCGAGTTGGGTGAGCTCGAAGAGGAAGGCGACGACCATCGGGGCCGTGGGCGTGGCCGCGGGGCCGACGACTTCTTCAACGAAGAGGAGATCGAAGGCGAGGGCGATTCCCTGCCGGCGGATCAGGAAGCCTCGGCCATCGATAACGGTTGGCAATAGGCACCGTCGTAGCGAAGAGCCGTGGGGGCTGCCCCACGGCTCTTTTCGCTTGCCGGCGGTTCAGTTCTGCGGGACGGCAATGACCGCCAGGGTGTCGCCGCTCTGGACCAGGCCGGGGTAGTGCCGCCCGGCCACAACACCATCGCGATAGGCCGTATATTCGACCGGGCGCCAGCCGCTGCGGTCCAGGTCGTAGACCCGTGCGATGATGTCGCCCTCGCGGACGCTTGCCCCCAATTCCACCATGAATTCCAGCATGCCCGCATGCTCGGAGGTGACGAAGCAGCGCTCGTCGGGCATGTCGAGCTGAAAGCTCTCTTTCATCGCCACCTTGCCCGGCAGGATGCCGACGTGCTGCAGGATGTTGCGCAGGCCCCGTTTGGCCACGGCCACGGTCTGGGGCGTGGTGCTTCCGCCGCCGCCCAACTCGGTGGTGACGAAGATCTTGCCGCGGGCCTCGGCTTCCGTGTCCAGCATTCCGACCGCGTCCAGTTCCAGCATGATCATCGAGTAGGGCGCATTGAAGGCCTGCATGGCCGCCGTGCAGCGCGCTTCCAGTGCCGGGTCCTGCGGCAGGCGGTGGCTGGCCGCGTAGGGAACGAACTCCAGCGTCTTACCGCCGGAGTGGAGGTCGGCGATGACATCGGCCAGAGGCAGCAGGGTCGTGGTGACGTAGTCGGCGATCTTTTGGGTGATGGTGCCGTCGGGCTTGCCGGGGAACAGACGGTTGAGGTTGCCGCCGTCGATCGGCGAGGTGCGCCGGCCACCGCGCACCGCCGGGTAGTTCATCATCGGCAGCAGGATCACCCGGCCGGAGATTTCCGATGGTTCCAGATTCAACGCCATGTCCAGCAGCGCAACGGGACCTTCGTACTCGTCACCGTGATTGCCGCCGGTGAAGAGCGCCGTCGGGCCGTCGCCGTTCTTGATGACGGTGATGGGGATGAGAATGGCGCCCCAGGCGGAATCGTCGCGCGAGTAGGGCAGCTTCAGATGCCCGTGCTGGACGCCGTCTTGGTCGAAGTCGAGGGAACAGGAAATCGGATTGATGGCCATGAAGAACCCTGGTTTCTAAAGAACGCTAGTCTTTGACGAAGAGCTTGCGCGGCACCTTGGCCAGGCAGCGCGCGCCTTCCTCGGTGACGACGATACTCTCAGTGGTTTCGAAGCCCCAGTCGTCGAGCCACAGCCCGGTCATGAAGTGGAACGCCATGCCCGGCTGCAGTTCCGTGCGGTCGCCGGCGCGCAGACTCATGGTGCGTTCGCCCCAGTCGGGCGGATAGCTGAGCCCGATGGAATAGCCGGTGCGGTTGTCCTTTTCGATGCCGTAGCGCGCCAACACGGCGAAGAAGGCCTTGGCGACGTCTTCACAGGCCCGCCCCGGCCGCGCCTCGGCTAGTCCCGCCTCCATTCCCTCCAGCACCGCTTTCTCGGCCTCGACGAACTGCGGCGTCGGCTTGCCCAGAAAGACCGTGCGCGACAGGGGGCAGTGGTAGCGCCGGTAGCAGCCGGCGATCTCGAAGAAGGTGCCCTCGCCGGACTTCAGGGGGCGGTCGTCCCAGGTGAGGTGCGGGGCGGCGGCGTCGGGCCCGGACGGCAGCAGCGGCACGATCGCCGCATAGTCGCCGCCGGTCTCTTCTGTGCCCTTTGCGCCGGCGTGCAGGATCTCGGCCACCAGGTCGTTCTTGCGCATCCCTGGCTCGATCACGTCGAAGATTCTCTCGTGCATGCGCTCGACTATGCGCGCGGCGTGCTCCATGTAGGCCAGTTCCTGCGCCGACTTCACGGCGCGCTGCCAGTTCACTAGGTAAGTCGCGTCCCGAAAAGTCGCGTCGGGCAGGCCCTGCTGCAGGTTGGCGTAGGCGGCGGCGCTGAAATAGTAATTGTCCATCTCGACGCCGATCCGGCGCTTGCCCCAGCCGCGGCGCTCGATGACTTGCGCCAGCACCTGCATGGGATGGCGCTCGGTCGATTGAACGTAATGGTCGGCGTAGCTCTCGAGACGGTCCGGCGCCAGCCAGGTCGTGCGCCGGGCGCCGTTGACGTCCTGGGAGCGGCCGAACCAGATGGGGTCGTCGTCGACCGGCAGCACAACGGCTTGGTGCACGTAGAACGACCAGCCGTCATAGCCGGTCAGCCAGGCCATGTTGGAGGGGTCGCTGATAATGAGGGCGTCGATGCCCTCGCGCTCCATCGCCTGCTGGGTTCTCTCGATTCGGGCCGCAAACTCCGCGCGGCTGAAGTGCAACGTCGGTACCATACTTGCTCCTGCGAAGGCGTCAGCCGCCAGAAAGGGGCGGGGCCGCCGGAAGGGCGGAAGTCTAGGGGAGGGCGGCTTGGCGTTGGAAGCCCCTAAGTTGGGCGCCGCTCAGACTTCGCTTGTCGTTCCATTCAGCCGGTGAGGGCCGGCTGGGCCTGTCCGTTCGCGGCATGCTTTCGCTCGAGGGCGACGGCTGGGGCCGGAATGCGGGCGGATGCACGCAATGGTAGTGCTCGGAGTATTGCTTGCGGAAGGCGCGAGGCAGCGGCCATACTTTTCGCGGATACCGCGAGGCAATACGCCGGAATGAGGAGCGGATGAATTTAAGGCCAGGCGGACCATCGGATTCGGGCGAGACCAGGCTCGTCTTCGAGAAATTCATAGACTCTGCGGCAGGTGGCTTGCTGATGCGGCGCCTGCGCCCGAATTGCGATCCGCAACTTCTGGGAGAATTGGCGCCCTTTTACCAGATCTGGCGCGCTTTCTATCGCTTGCCGCAGGACGAATGACGGGGCAGTTCGGCAAAGGGGGAAGACCCCTGCCTTTCGGCGTCGGCTATGAGAGGACGAACGCCAAGGCCTGGCTGGAAAAGGACGCCCCGATCCTGCCCTTGGGGCGCGAGTTTCTGGCCTATTGGCTTTCGAAATGCCCGTCTTCGGAAACCGGACAAGCCTTTCCCCGGCGCGAGGACATCCACCCGGAAGATATCCCGCACCTGCTGCCTTACATTTTCATCGTCGATGTGCTGCGCGGGGGCGGGGAGCTGGACTTCCGGTTCCGTCTGGTCGGTACCAAGATCGTGACAATCGAAGGAGAGCACACCGGCCAGCGGATCAGCGACATGTTTCCCGATCGCGAGGGCTACAGTGTGCTGTGGCAGCAATACCGGGACGCGGCCGCCGGCGCGGTCTGGGTCCGGCACGAGATTCTGCGCTGGCCGGAGCAGGACCAGGTCGCTTACGAAGTCGTGCTCGCGCCGCTGCAGGACGACCGCGGCCAGGTGACAATGCTGCTCGGCCTGGCCCACCCGCCAGAACACTGACACCGACCCGCCGTGCTACGTCCGGAAAGGCGAAGTAACCTCTGTCAGCGCTTGAGCAGCGGCCCCAGGCGCGGCTCCACCTCCACGGCCAGGTCGAGACGGTCGGCGAAGGCCGGGCGGTCCTGCACGATCGCCGAAGCGCGGTCGGCGGAGGCCTGTGCCTGCGGCGTGTCGTTCAGGGCCAGGCCGATGCGCGCCAGGGCGAGTTGCAGCTGCAGGGCAGAGAAGGGCTGTAGCGGCGCCCGGCCCAGCCGCGACAGCAGCGCGCGGCTGCGCTGATAGTCGGGCGGGCGCACCTTGCCGATGGAATAGTCCCGAAAGCCGCGGCTGAGGCTCAGTCCCAGGGCGAGGCGGGCGTAGTCCGCTTGGATCTGCTCGGGATAGCGCTCGATCAGGGTCTCCAGATGGGCGATCCCGCGGCGCAGGTGGTCACCGCCTTCCCACAGCATGAAGAGCCCGGCTTCGTCGCCGGCCTTGCTGTCCTCGGTCAGCAGGTCGCCGGCCGGCCCGCCGGCGGCGACGTTCAGGGTGACCGGCTCGGAGCGGAGCTCCCGGTCTTCCCCGAGGCTGGGATGCCGATAGTGGCCGGTCAACTGGTAGCTGCCGGGCGCCGGGAAGGTCCAGCCGCCGGCGCCGTAGAATATGGCGAAGGTGGCGCTGATCGACTGCCCGGGCGCGAGTTCGCTGACCTGGGTTTCCACGTCATCCACGCCGATGGGGACAAAAAGGGCGCTGCGACCCTGGTAGCTGATCGCCACGGCGCCGACGCCCACTTCCGGATAGAGGTCGGGGAAGACCGGCTGGCTTTGCTTGCTGGTGTTGGTGAGGGTCAGCGTGGCGTAGACCGGCTCGCCCACCACGACCTGCGGCTTGCCGATGTCGAGCGTCAGGCGAAGCGCACCCCCGGGGGCCTGGGCGGCAGCCGGCAGGGCCGTGGCGAGCAACCAGACGGCGGCGAGCACGACGGGCAGGCAGAGAAGGCCGCGGGACGAGGGGCGGTTCAGGCGTCGTGTGGCGGTGGTGTTCATGGTCGCCTCCCTCTTCTCACATGCAGCTCGGGTCGGACGAGCCATGGGCGCCCGTCCAGCCGGCATGGGTGGCGTTTACTTCGCCGAAGCCGCCGGTGCCGGCATTGGCGCAAACGTCCCGGTGGTCGTCCAGGTGCGTCTGGCTTTGCGTCGAGAACTCGAAGGTGAACGAGTTCCCGACCACGCTGGTCTGGTTCATGATGGTCTGGCTGCCGTCGCCGTCGTCGTGATGCAGGTTCAGCGCGTGGCCGATTTCATGGGCGGCGCTGCGCAGGTACTTCATGCCGTTGGTCTGCACCGTGTTGTTCTTGTAGAAGATGGCGAAGGCGCTGCGGTCGCCGGTGCGCCACATGCGTCCGATGAGCGTCGTCGAACAGGCTCCGCTGCCGCCGGAGCGTCCGAAGTGATCCACGACGATGCCATAGACCTGGTACCGGGTGCAGGTAGCGGCGTTGTTGAGGCCGCAGGGGTAGGTCACGACGCCGATCTGGCTGCTGCGGTTGGCGGACATCAGGGAATCGAGCTCGGCGTTCGAGATGCAGTTCTGCGGCGTGCCGGTCGCGCCGGTGAGCGGCGCTATGTTGATGTCGTCCTCCTGGACGATCAGCAGGCGGCCGGCATCCAGGTAGATACTCTCCAGGTTCACCGTGTCGCCGCTGACGGTCTGGTCCTGCGGGAAGGCCGTGCCGGTCATCCTGTCGAACTCCAGGTTCGTCGCCGTGCAGGCGGAAGCCAGCAGGGCGGCGGCGAGGACGGTTATCTTGGCGATGGACTTGATCATGAAGAGGCTCCTTTCCCAAGCCGGCCGCTGTGCATAGCGGGCCGTCGCTTCTTCCCCTCGGGGCAAAGGGCTGTTCCGAAATCCGAGCGTTTTGATTAAACCGCGTTTGGGCAACCGCCGCTGGCACGAAATTGGAGAGAAGGCCTCACCAAATAGTGGTGCTGCCGTTATATGTTGTCGTTAAGAACAACATACTAGAGAACTTTGCCGCAATTTCAGTTCCGCAGCGGCCTCACAGTTGTCACACGTTCACCTTTGGCTCCGCTCTCGCTGCTGTGGGTCCATCGCCGCCTGATCGCCATGCTCTAGCCAGGCCCTCTCCAGACGATCCGGCACAAGCTCAGCGAGCCGCGCCTCGTAAAGCAGGAGTTCCTGTTGAGAAAGGTGCCCTTCCCATTTCCGCGAAGTCGCTGAATCAAAGAATGCAGCATCTGATTTCCAGAACCCGGTCCCCCCGACAGGCGCATAGTCCGCCGCGCGGGACTTCATCGATTCAAATTTTGTCGCTTCGGTGACGCTTTCTATCAGCGAGTTGTCCGCCTCGATCCCTGCGGCATGGGCAAGGCGCTCGACGGTCCGCCGTCCATCGCGGACCATATCCGCATAGTGAAAAAGCTGAAGCTCGGGCAGCCGCCCGGACAGGGCAGTTTCGACGTAGTGCCGCGTCAGCGTGCTCAGGAAGTCGTTGTCGAAGTCGTCGAGATCGACCTCGCCATTCAGATAATGCCTGATCGATGCCGGCACCGGCAGGCGCATCGGGTGGCTTTCTTCGGCGCTCACCCTGTTGACGATGTGCTTGCGCAGCGAGAAAAAGACGTCGAGCGGATGGCGGTAGACCGCAATCACCGTGACGCCATCCCAGACGGGAAATCCGTCGGCGGGCGTGTGTGTTTTGACGACCCGCCTCTCTCCTTGCATTGCCAACGCGGCCGCGACCTCGCTTGCGGGAACGCCGAGATCGGCATCGATCCAGGGCGACAGATCCGGGAGCCTGCCCGGCAAATCCGGCCCGCCACTGACAAGCATGGAGAGGATCGTTTGCGCCCACGTCGTCCCGCATTTCGGCGGCGTAGAAACCAGGATATCGCCCCTTCGAGGCTCCCACGCAGCCCAGCGTGCCGGATCGGTGAGGTCGCCGCGATAGGCGCGCCGTGCGGGGTGGAGCATTCGGGCCTGGGTCATTCTGGTGGCGTCCTCGCTGAGGGGCCCACAGTGAGTGGTCCATGGTGATTGTTGATGTTAGCTACTCCGGCCAACGATTCACCATCAGACTTGCGAAGTTGCCGGACTTCGGACAGCTGCCGCAACCCTGCGAGAGAAGATACACGGAGGATCTCAGCCCGATCGGGGCGCGCGATGAGGGAGGCTCGTCCTGGCTGAGACATTCGGCAACGGAGTTCTGGTCGAGGATGCCTGAGCGCGCGAGCCCTCTCGCACAAAAGGGCTAAGCCTCCCAGGAATTCCTCAGGCAGCCGCCTCGAACCGCGGCGGTAAGTCGCCCAGCCGCTTGGCCTCGTCGATCATCCCGGCGATATCACCGTCAAGCGCCGCCACCATCTGCTCGAAGGTGTCGATGACGAAATAGGCGGGCTGTAGGATGTCGATCCGGTAGGGCGTGCGGAAGATCGTCATCAGGTCGAAATCCAGCATCTCGGCCCGGCCGCTTGCCGCATGCGCCGCCTCCGCCGGAGAGGATACGATGGCGGCACCGAAGGCCCCCAGCCCCTCCGGCGTCCGGATCATGCCTAATTCCACCGTGAACCAGAAGAGGCGGAACAGCCGCCAGCTGTAGGGCTTGCCAAGGGCCACGGCGAGTCGGCCGAATTTCTCGATGAAGGCGGCATAGGCGGGATTGGTCAGAAGCGGGCAATGCCCGAACACCTCATGGAAGATATCCGGCTCTTCGCAGAACTCCATCTCTTCTCGCCGTCTGAGGAAGGTCGCCACCGGAAACTTCCGCGCCGACAGGAGCGCGAAGAACTGCGACGGCTGGATGATCCCCGGCACCCCTTCGACACCGGCCCCCGTCAGCGCCGCCAGCCGCGCGTCGATCTCCTTGATCTGCGGCACATGTGCCGCTGTCAGCCCGAGCGCCTCGACCCCGGTGAGATAATCCGGCGCAACCCGTCCCGGCAGATAGGCCATCTGCTGCGCGAAAAGCTGGCCCCAGAGCGCGTCTTCCTCCGGCGTGTATGCATAATGCCCAGCCGCATCCGGCTCCTTGAAGCGGTAGTCCGGCCTGCCTGCCTGCATCTCCCCTGTCATTCCCACGTCCTCCTCCGGACTATCCAACGCGATACCTCGCTCTCGCTCACCGGGCTCGGCCGGCAATGCGGCATTCCCCCGGCCTCGTTCGCTACCTCGCGTGCCCTGTACCAGCTGCGGATCTCCTGGTCTGACAGTTCGCTGACGACACCGAGCTGGGCACGATAAAGGCCGATATCGCGCAAAGTGTGATCGTTGATCATCGACATGGCGGCGATGACCTCTAGGGCGCGCTTCTTGCGTTTGGACGGATGCAGCTTGCCGGCCACGGCTTTGCCGAGCCGCGACGGCGCTATAACTAAGCCCTCCATAAGCAGATCAACCATTTGCATGGCCTCCTTGGAAATGCTCTCACACAGAATGTCATTCCGAGTTCGATAACGCCGTCACCAGTCGCCGCTCGAAAACCGGCACGGTGGCAGAGGTAGAGTTACGCTCCTGTCTGCCGACCGCATGAGAGGAGAGATCGTTGCGACTGGCAAAGTACTCTCCTGCGCTCTGTCGTAGGCCGGGTCCTACGGCGGAATCGACCATGGTGATGGAAGTTGAGCTGATCATCGTTTCCAGGTCCGAGCCGGCCGTTGCGTCAATCAAGCAATGCCGCTTCGAACGGAAACCTCGACAGGAGGTCGCAGCCCGTCTCGGTGATCAGCACCTGTTGCTCCAACTTCACGCCTTCGGCGCCGCCGTTCTCGCCAATGTAGCTTTCGACACAGATTGTCATGCCGGGTTTGAGGACGCCGTCGTAACCCGCTGACGGAAAATCGGCGCGGTGGTAGAGGTAGGGATACTCGCCCGTCATGCCGACCCCATGAGCGGAGATGTAGTAGCGGTTGGCAAAGTACTTGTCGGGGATATCCCAGGATTTCTCGGCGTAATCGCGAAAGGTCATCCCTGGGCGGAGAATGCCGATGTTGTGATGGAGCTGTTCGTAGGCGACGCTGTATAGCGTCCGCTGCGCCTGTGTCGGTTCTCCCGGCCCCGAATGGAAGGTCCTGGAGAAATCCGAATAGTAGCCGTGGCAACCGACCACATCCGTATCAAGGGCGATCAGTTCGTTTTCCCCGATGACCTTGGTCCCCGCTTCCTGAAACCACGGGTTCGTCCGTGTGCCCGAGTTCAGAAGCCGGGTCTCGCAGTAGTCACCGTTCTGCTCGATTACAGACTGGTGGAGCAGCGACCACAGCGCATTCTCCGTAATGCCAGGCCGGATTGCTTCGCGCAGCTTGCCGACGGCGGCCTCCGTCGCCCGGAGCGAGGCTTCCACACATTTGATCTCCTCAGTCGATTTGATGGCGCGGGCCATTTCGACTGGCTCCTGCGCATCGACGACCACGTAACCGAGTTCCTGCAACGCAAAGGCGGCGCCGGCGTTCATCCTCTCCATGCCGACCCGCACGCCCCGGCCAACAAGACGGCGCAGTGGGCGCGCGATATCTTCTGCCCAGGCCCGTTCCCTTTCCGCCACCATCGGCCCGGCGGCGACAAAACTTGCGGTCAAGGCGGGGCGAACCTCATCGACGGTTTCGAAGCCGGCGGCAAGGTGCAGGCATCCGGTGAACTCATAGAGAACTGTGCGCTGCGGGGTCACCAGCAGATAGCGCGAGGGCGCGTTGCGCTGTGAGAACACCTGCATGTTCCGCGTGCCGGTGGCGTAGCGGATATTGATCGGGTCCGACAAGATGACGGCGGCTATGTCGCGCTGCGCCATCTCTTGGCGCAGCCTGCCGAGGCGGTATCTTCGAACGGCGCCGTGGTCGATGTCCGCGTTTACCGACGACATGTTCAAGGGCAACAAGCCGGATAAGCTGCTGCTTTTTGCGTGCCAATCCAGCATGTTCATTTAGCCATCTTTTCCTGCACTGGAAGTTACGATGTTCCGGCCAGGAATCTGGTTTGCTGCGGCAATTTTGCCCACTGTACAAATATTCGACCTTTTGCAATACTTTAAGTTATGAAACGCTACCGTTCGTCGCTCCCCCCGCTGGATGCCTTGATATTTTTCGAGGCAGCGGCGCGTATGAACTCTTTCACCCATTCGGCGGCGGAACTGAACGTCACCCAGGCTGCGGTCAGCAAACGCATTCGCGAGCTCGAAACGCACCTGGGAACGGCCCTGTTCGAGCGGGAGGGTCGGAAGCTCGCGCTTACCGACGCGGGCGCCGCGCTCTACGATAAAACGGTCATGGCGTTGGAATTTTTAGACAGCGCCTGCAAAAACTTCGGCGACGACCGCGTGGAGATCATAAAGATCGCGGCCAATAATTCTGTTTCCCACTTTTGGCTCAGTCCGCGCCTGAAGAAGTACAGTCTGACCAACCCTGCGCAAGCCGTGGAAACGCGCACGTCGGACCGTTTGAGTGACATCATCGACACCGGAAACGATCTTGCCATCATATACGGCTATGGCGACACACCCGGGTGGGACTGCAAACTGCTTTTCTCCGAGCGCTTGGTTCCGGTGGCTTCGCCGGGCTATCTGAGGTCCCTGGGATTAATCGACGATGATTCTCTCGGTGGCCTCGATGCCGAAACGGCGTCACGTTTGGTGCTGTTGAATTTCGACCGCCTTGCGCCCGACTGGGTCAATTGGTCAGTCTGGATCGCGGAAAGCGGCTTAACTGTCTTGCGGCACGCCCAATTACACCGTTGCCAGAACTACGCGCAGACGGTCGGCCTCGCCACCGAGGGGCGAGGCCTGGCGCTCGGAAGTCACGGCATAATCGACGCGGAGCTTTCCGCCGGCGGTCTCCAGGTTCTCGGCAGTACGGTGGTTGAAACCGGGCGCGGGTATTTCTTGGGAGCAAATGCGACGCGCCGGCAATCCGATGGCGTGCGCGCGCTTTTCCATTTCCTGGAAGAAGATTAGAACTTTTCACGCCCTTGACGGCCTAGCCAGGTTTTCGCCGAACTTGATCATGAAGGGCTCCTTTCCCACCCCCGAAGCTGTTCGCGCCGGGCCGCCGCTTCTTCCCCTCGGGGCAAAGGGCTGTTTCGAGATCCGAGCGTTCTGCTTAAACCGCGTTTGGGCAACGGCCGCAGGCACGGAGTAGGAGAGAAGGCCCCACAAAATAGTGGTGCTGTCATTACATGTTTTCATTAAGAACAGTGGCCTAGGGGACTTTGTAGCTATTTTGGGTCTGCTGCGGCCCCAGAGTTGTCACATGGCATGGTCAGTAGAGCTCACCGGAGGCATTCAATAACTCTTCAGGCCAGCCGCTTTCCGGTTGCATGGCTGAGGGGACGTCAGTTCCGGCAAGGCTTTGCGAAGAGCCGCGTGGCAACAGTCGGAAAAGGAGAAAGTTTTGTCGCTGGCAGCTTAGATTGCGGGCCTCGGATTCTGAGCAATTGCCTGTCTCGCGGCGAACGCCGCCTCAACCAGCCGCCGGGCAAACCGGCTGACAGCCGCTTGGGAGTCCGGAATTGAGTACAAGCCTGAAAGACACGATTTTGAGCCACCGGATGCTTGACGGTCGGGCCGTGCAGCAGAGGATTTTGAAGGAAGTAGCGAGCGAAGTCGAAAAATTCGGTGCGGAGGGCCGCCCGGTCGGCAAACTCGTCTCCATCAGCATCGGTGCCACGCCCGAGGTGGATATCTATATTCGCAACCAGGCGCTGGCTGCCGCCGGTTGCGGGATTGAATTTGAGAAGCGCGCCTGGCCCGAAAGCATAACGCAGGCGGAATGCAAGGCCGCCCTGACGGAAATGAACGACGATGCCGGCGTTGTTGGTGTCATCCTGCAAAGGCCGGTACCGGCGCACATCAATCTGAGATCATTGCAGGGGGCGATCCATCCGCTGAAGGATGTCGAGGGCATGAACCCCGCTTCCATCGGCAACATCATCTACAACGATATCGCGCTGGCTCCCTGCACCGCTGCCGCTGCCATACAGCTCATCCGCGAAACCGGCCTCAACATGCAGGGCTTGGAAGTGGTGATGATCGGCCATTCCGAGATCGTCGGAAAGCCTGTGGCCATGATGTTGATGGCGGAAGGCGCTACGGTCACGGTCTGCCATCACCTGACGCGCTCCGTTGCCTCACATTCGCGCAGAGCCGATGTGGTGATCGTTGCCGTGGGCAAGCCGCATCTTATCGGGCCGGACCTGGTGCGGCCCGGCGCGGCCGTCATCGATATCGGGATCAACCAGGTCGCCGATGAGGACGGAAAGACGCGCATCGTCGGCGATGTCGACACTGCCGCGGTGAAGGAGGTGGCGAGCTGGATCACACCGGTTCCGGGTGGCGTCGGCCCCGTCACGACCGCGATCCTGATGCGCAACGCCCTGACCGCACATTCACGGCAAATGGAAGCCGGCTGGATCTGATGGCGGGGACTTAGGCACGAATCTGGGTCCGTCACCTCATCCGTATCCCCAACGCCAAAGGACACCCAGCGCCGCCGGGGGTCTTTAGGTGTGGCGGAGGGGGTGGGATTACCTCTTTCCAGAAGAATCAATAACTTACATTGGCTAACCTGCTAAATTCCAGCTATTGATCTCAATTGGCTTTTCGGAGATTTGGCTAACCGATCTTCGATGACAGTTCACCCGGTCTTGGCATGGCCAGAGCGGCGTAGGCGTCGAGCTCGGCAGTGATGCTGGTGGTAGCTTCATCGTAGATGTTGCGATGAGCCTTCATGTAGGGGCTTTCATTGATGGCAGCGACAGCGCATGTGTAGACCGTTTGGCCCGAATGCCTGAACCGTAATTTGCCCTGCTTTTCATAATCCGGTCGGCAAAGCAGGTGCTCCCTAGAAAAGCCTCCACCGCGCCTTGCAGCGGGGCCGATCTGAATGACGCCCTCTCAGATTTCGCTCCCGGGCCCGCTACAGCTCTGTACAGTTCCGTGGAAGCGACAATTGCGAGTTGATGCACCGAGTGCCAAGCAATCGACGCGCCCGCTACCCATTCAATTGCAAAAATCTGCTGCGAAACGGGTACCCTCAAATGACGCCACGGCAGACGGGGTTAACCGGCCGCTCACGATGAACTGACCAAGGCCGAGGATTTACAGGGCGCTTGGGCGGTCTCTATGGCGACGTTCGAAAGCATCGGCGTTCGTGGCGCCGAGTGCATTAAGCTGCAAGAGTATTGCCGCTGGCAACGGAACTAGGCGCCCGGGGTACGGCTTGGGTTCTACTGTCTATTAGGGGGAAAAGATGAGTACCGGAGAATGGCTGGGGTGGAGCCCAGCCTTGACGAGCTCTAGGCTTACGCGTCATCAGCGACAGGAAAGATTACGACATCTCCATACGTCGACTCGATAGCCGCCCGGCACTTCTCTTTGAATGCTTCATCCTTGGGATTATCTAGAGCATGCACGATCACGTCGTACAGATCTCTGGACCTTACCAATGCAGTACCGAGCCGCTGGGCGTTGACTAGACATTTTTTTGTGAATTCGTTTTCGCGTTTCCCTGGCTCAACCAGCCGGTATCCGTTGCCGAATAGGACCCCTTTTGCAGGAGTATCTACGTCTTCTCGGGCGAAGTCCTCATTGATATTGGATTCGAGCTGGCGAAACTTGGTGATATCAATTGCCGAATTGTCCTTACCCTCCGATTCGCCGATCATTCTAATGCCGCTCGGCCCAACAATAACGTGATCTATCTCGATATCCCCATTCCTATAATTTTCGACTTTGTAACCGAGCAGCTCCAGGCTTCTTTCGATCGCGTCTTCCAAGGTTTTCCCATTCTCGTACAGCAATGCCTCATACTTTCGAAGCCTAGCCTTTTCGGATATTTTCTCTTCTTTGGTTTCCTCTAGGGCCGATATCTCTCTTTCGATTTTGGCTATTGCGCGATCGATCTTTGCGACACCTGCGGGCTGTCGTATCGACTCAATCCATCCCGGCGTTGGGGTTCCCCCAAGCTCCGCCCTTAGAGCTTTGTCAATTGCAACGAGCTGTCCGATGAACCGCTTTGATATCTGGATGGCTTCGGCGGTCCACACTTCACCTTCTTCGCCTTCTTCAGTCATCTCGGATAAATCGAAATGGGGTAGGAGTACTAAGTGCCCAGAAAGACCTTTGATGCGCACGACCCCACCAAGAACTCCGCTTCCATCGTTAGTCGAAAACAACGTCTGGGTCAGCGCTGAATTGATGATGACCTTATACTCCGCAATATCCTTGATTGCTGCGTGGAGCTCACGGTAGTGAGCCTGCGTGACCTTGAATCGGCGACCTTTGGCATTCCTTAGGTCGAGGCGAATGGGTAGTGCATCATAATTGTTCACCTCCTGCGTACTATAATCGCGGTAACCTTTCCTTAGCGTCGTGGAGCTGACTGCGATGCTATCGCTCTCTGAACTGCTCATGAGCACAAAGACAGTCTTCCCAGACTGCAAGGCGTCCCTGATTTCGTTCCGCCAATGCGCCATAGCCTTGGCGAGCAGGGAACCGCCCTCGATCGATACACATGATCCTCCGCCACTAAAATCAATCCTCGATAGGTAAGGAAACTCGGGATTAAAAACTGCGATATCGTAGTCACGCAGCGACGAATCAGAGAGATACTCGATGTAGTTATCGATACTAGGTAGCTCGAAATTGACAGTGCTGATAATTTTCATTTGCCGTACCTTGTCAGAAAACACTTAAGACGAGGATGTGTGACCGTCCGGCGGAGGTTCATTGGCGCGCAGTCGCTGGTCCCGGTTGCGCTGCGGTCGCAGCTTAATGCCACGGCATGAGTTCGTCGAGACGGGTGATTTTGTGGCCGGCGGGAGCGCCCGCTTTCCGGGTGACAAGCTCTGTCGCGAATTCCGTGCAGGGTACTCGCCCGGGAAAGGTTCCCGATATCGATATATGGCGATCAGCGCGTGTGATGATGAAGCGCTTTGGCAATAAGGCCGCCAAGGAACCCGACGAGCGGGCGAACTGCCTCTTTGAGAAGGGCGAGCCGGACGGCGCGGTGGTGTGGTGTCGGATCCGCGATGTGATCATCCAGTCGGACGCGACCGGCCAACTGAACGGGGAGGAGCAACGCTGAAGGGCGCAAAAGGATGGAACAGTTTCTGGGATGTCGCGACACCAGAGCAGGCGGCGCGCGGACTGGTAGCAAGTTATGGCGTGAGTGCCGCCGACGCAGCGGCTTCCTGTGCTGAAGTAGCTCACCTAGATGATGGGGACGAGGATTTCCGCTTCTGGGCGGCAGGGGTAAGTCTGCCGGGCTCTTCGGGCAATAGGGGGGCGGAGTTGGCAACAGCCCGCCTCGAGGCGCCGGACGTTGCTCTCTGTATATTCACCCAAAAAAGTTCTCTTGTGACATGGCCGCCGCAAAAGAATGCGGGTCGCGTCAGCGGTCGATGTTAGCTCCTCGGCCGCGGCGACGTCCACGCGGCTGAGGACGCCGCTTCCGGGCCTCCTCGATGGGTTTCTGAATCTGCGCGGCCTTGGTCCGGTCGTGAGCCCCGCCGCGCGCAAGAATGCGGATCTCCTCAGCAAGGGCTTTTTTCGCCGGGTCCCGCTCGATCTGGCCGGCAAAGTCGTTCAGGTGGCGAGCTGCCGCCTCGGCGTCTCGCCTGGCGGTCTCCTGGTTTCGTGCCTGGAGCCGCCGCCGGCGCAGCTCGTCGGCTTGCCCGGCGCTGCGGGCCAGTTCGGCCGAATTCACCCGGTCGGCCGGTGGTAAAGCCTGCAGGGCGGCGTTCATGACCCGGCCGGAAAAGGGAGCCCCCGGATTTCCAGTCGACTGCCCGAAGGCCTCCGGGTGATGGTTGATGGCCCAGGTCGCCAGGCGGGGCGCTTCGCGGTACATGGCCGCGAAAGAGTCGCGGGCTGCCTTGGGATCGGCGTGGGTGAGGCTGAACCGCTCATCGAGGCGCCGCAGAGCGGGATTCTCAAAAAGGGCAGGGGACCTGGAAGGAGCCGCGGTCGATTTCGAGCCTCTGAGAGCCCTTGTCATGCGCGAGAAAAGCCCCGGGCGTCCGCTTGGTCGCGCTTCTCTCAGGGCTTGTGTGGGCCGCAGGCGGCGGGCTTCGTAGTCCAGGCCGTGACGGGCGTACCAGTTCGGTGCCTTGGCCTCGAAGATCGAGCCCTGGCGGGTCTGGGCCCGCCAGAGCTTCCCTCTGGTCTGGTTCTCCCGTAGCGGCGCCCGGCCCTTGGCAATCTCCTTGCGGGTGCGCGCGCGATCGAGACGGCGGGTCGCGATCACATCGAGGCCTTGGGATCGTGCTTCGGCAGTGAGGACCTGGCGCAGGACATCCAGATCGGCCGGGTTCAGGCGGAGCTGGCGCCGGCTTTTCCCCCGGCCGCCAAACCCCTCATCTCGGGCCTTCACGAGGATATGGGCGTGAGGCCGGCTGGAGTGGTCGCTGTGGATCGCAAAGACGTAGCGATGCCCCTTCGCACCTAAGGTAGCGGCCAGGCCGGCCCTGACGGCGTCTTGGAGCTTCCGGGCATCGGCCTTGCGGTCGGCCGGGACGGAAAAGATCAGGTGTACCGACTGGCGGCGCTTTAGCGCCTGGTCGGCCCGCATTTCGGCGCGGTCCTCGGGGGAGGCCTGCTCCCAGGCCTTCGAGCGGTTCGCCGCCGCCGGCTCCAACTCCCAGCTCGCCAGCTCGGCCGCGATGGCCTCCTTGCCCTCGATACGCTCGCCGTTCTCGTTCTCGATCGACAGCATTTGAGATGGATTGTCGGCATCCCGAGTCCTGGTGACATAGAACGCCTGGTTCCTGGCGCTGTGCTGGGACTTGCTCCAGCCGATCACTTTCAGGACGCTCTCGCGGCTCCTGGAGGCTCTTGGGCTCGTCGTGCCGCCGGCGCCCTGAGGGCTCCTGGAGCGCCCTGGGGCGATCACACGGCTACCGGAAGCCGCCCGGGTCTCCAGGGACAGCAGGCGGGCTGTACGGGCCTCTACGGCCTTGGCGTGCTGGGCCTCGTTGACGGCGCGGCCGCGCTTTTCGAAGTCGAAGTCTTCATCACGCTCGGAGAAAGACGGCATTTGTCTAAATCTTCGTTTGGAGCCAGGCGCGGATCTGGCCCAGTGCGCCATCCAGGTCAGTCTTGACCTCGCCGAAATGCTCATCGAAAGGCGGGCGCCGGCTGGATCCTCCGTTGAAGGCCTGCAGCTCACGGAGGAGGGTGTTGAGGTTAATACCGGCGCGGCGCAGCTGTTCGCGGAGCTGGTCGAGCGCGTCGATCTCCTCGCGCGTCAAAAAAGGCTGCCTGGTCATCGCGGCATTGGTCGCCGCCACGACGAATCCGGAAATGGTCAGTCGCTCCCGGTCGGCGGCCTCCTTTAAGCGGGCCTTCTGCTCGGGCGACAAGCGGACTTCGATTTTCGATCTCGGCACGCGCGCCTCCTTCCTGGTTCGCCTCAGCACCGGCCCTGCAGGGGCCGGTAAGCTACCCGCCTGGCGCCGCTTCCTGCGTCGATCTTGGCGGGTCTGGCCGGCCGCTTCAGCGGGCAGCCGGCCTGGCGTTTTGTCATGACAAAATGCGTATCCTGCCCCACATGTTGATTGTTGTTGGTCATGGAATAACAAGGACTTAACGGGGGCCATCTCGGGAAATTCGATGGCACTTGCCTTATCACGGTCCGAAATTCGATGGCACCCCCTCCGAAACTCGATGGCACCCCCCTGAAAACCCGATGGCACTACGGATTTACTCGATGGCACCGCCCGGAAACCCGATGGCACGTCCAAGAGGGGAGGTCGGCGCCAGAGTCAGAAAAAATGGAATGCGGACGCCCTTCGGGCCCACCCTGTCTCTAGCGGGCTGCCCTTCGTTGGTCCGTCTCGAAGCTGGCCGGCGGGAAGATCGAATGCCAGGCAAGGCGGAGGCGCGTCCGACACACAGGATGTGATGGGCGTGCCTTTGCCGTAGAATACCTTTGCATGCTCCGAGTCTCGGGCTCGGCCTGACGGCCAGGCGCGCTTGCTGTCTTTGACCTCTTCCCCCATCTCCACCGGCTGTATACAATCGAAGGTCGAAATTGGCTCCTCCCGATAACCCGGCCCCCCTCCCGAAGATGAAGTTCAGCCTGGATCACCTGCCGCCGAAGAAGCAGCGCGAACTGGAGCGGGTGCTGGAGATCCTCCATGAGGAGTTCGAGGACGCCCTCAAGGGCTCCAGCGCCGACTGGAAGAAGCGCGGGCGCATCCTCAAGGTCATTCTCTTCGGGTCCTATGCCCGGGGCTCCTGGGTGGACGAGCCGCACACCACCAAGGGCTACCGCTCAGACTTCGATCTGCTGATCATCGTCAACAACAAGAAGCTGGCCGAGTTCGAGCCCTACTGGAACAAGGCCAGCGACCGCTTCATGCACGACCGGGGCATCAAGACGCCGGTCAGCTTCATCGTGCACAGCCGGCGGGAAGTGAATGAGGCCATCCGCAGGGGCCAGTATTTCTTCACGGACATCCGCAAGGAGGGCATCGTCCTCTACGAGCTGGATGACGAGCCGCTTGCCGAGCCTCGGCCCCGTTCGCCGAAGGAGGCGTACGAGGCGGCCAAGGAGCACTGCGAGGAGCGCTTTCTTCTCGCTGAAGAGTTCCTTGTTGGCGTCGAGACATACCTAGAAAGAGGGAGCAATAAGCTCGCCGCTTTCATGATGCACCAAGCGGTCGAGAATGCTTATTCGTGCTTACTACTGACGCTGACCAACTACACGCCGCCAGCGCACAACATCAAATTCCTGCGCTCTCTGGCGGAGGACCAGGATCGGAGCCTGGTCGAGGCCTGGCCGCGCGAGCAGGCGACCCACCGCGCGTGGTTCAACACTCTGGTCGAAGCCTACGTCAAAGCGCGCTATTCCAAGCACTATCAGATCGATCGAGAGGCGCTGCTCTGGCTTGGTGAGTGCACCCAGCGCCTCCACAAGCTGGTCAAGGTCGCCTGCGAGAAGCACCTCGCTAAGCTCGCCGGAAATGCGGGCAAGGACTAGGGGATCCAAAGACAATGGAAAACCGAAGGAGGGTATTTGCAATGCCTAGGCTACCAAAGTTCACACTTTCTCGGGACAAGAACAACAATGACTGGGTTTTGAAGGCAGATGGCTCCGGCAGATCCGTGCGCCGCTTCGAAACCAAGGCTGAAGCAACCGCAGGCGGTGTCCTTCAAAACGCGGTTGGCGGCGCCGGCGGCTCTGTGAAAATCAAGAAGTCAAACGGTCGAATTCAGGAAGAGAGAACCTATCCGCGGAGCAAAGATCCTAAAAGATCGCCCGGCTAATTGAGTGTCCTGATGCCGGGTCGAATCCCTGCTCCAACTTCGCCACGATTTGTGCGGTGATCCGCATAGCTGCCGTTCTACTTCCATGGCCATTAGAGCTTTTGCTGCTAGAGGAATTCGGAAGATGTCGGCAGGAAAACGATCGCCTGGATAATAAACTCGCCATCCGTGTCGCGCTGCCAGTAATCGACCTCAGAAACAACGCGTACACGCAAAGCAGGCGTAGATCGATGGCCGGTCATGCTCCAGAATAGCGGGCGGCCAGCGCCGCTGACAGTAACGATGAGCGCTATGATATCGTCAATGCAGGCAAGCATGCCCGTAAAAAAATGCAATTGGTATGAGAATGAGCAATTCAAAGCGAAAAGGGGACTTTCTCGAAAAGCTGGTTCGAGATCTGCATCAGATAGTTGGCGACCAGGTTGAACACGATGTGCGCCTGCCTGTTACTGACGGCTCGGGCCGGACAAGGCAAATCGATGTGCTGCTTACCGTGGCGGGTGAGGAGTTCGGCGATTGCCCGGTCCAGTTCCCCATCGAATGTAAGAACTATGGCGAAAGGGTCGGTATCAAGGACATCGATTCCTTTATAGGCGTACTGCACGATGTCGGCATACCGGTGCAATTCGGAATTTACGTCGCAGCGTCGGGTTATACGGCCGACGCGCTGCTTCGGGCAAAGACAGCTGGCATCAAGTTGCTGACTGCCGAAGGTCTATCCGAGGACCGGCTGGCGGTGGAAATTCAGCAGGTGCTTCACGGAGTAGTGTTCTGGGTGGCAACCTGGATGGCGACGAGCATGTTTTCGGACCTCCCGATTGGCTCGGCGCCTGATGGGGCGATCTGCGTAAAAGCCCCGCGCGGTGCAAAAGACCCAATTACCGCAACATGGCATGTGATCTGGTGTCTTTGGCTGGCCGGCAAAATTCCCTGCGAGTTTGGCGAGCATACGGTTTTCGTCACGCTGGAGTCGGGCGAATGCGCCATCGGGGATGTGCAAGTTAGTGCCTATGTAGCGAACCTGCCCGGGCAAGTCGGCACGGCCGGTTTGGCGCGGGCAGAGACCGGCAAGAAAGAGAGGCTGCACATTCAGGCCCAGGCAGAAATTCCATCAGAAGGCATAGCCCTGCGCCAGTACGCCGACCGGGAAGAAATGGATAAAGGACTTTCCGGGATAGGTCTCCGTTTGGATATCCGCACGCCGCGCATCGTCACGGAAAGAATGTACTGGCCGCCGACCCATGAAACGGCAAAACGGGTTCGGGCTATTTTACAAACGGGTGGGGCCGCAACCTTTGACGACATTGAGGGACGGAATCTGCTGCGGTCGTGGGCCTTTAGCCTATCGGGAACGGCCGAAACCTGACCTTTCTGAATTGGTATCCTCTCATAGAATCTTCTAAGGCTACTCGGAGCTGCCTAAGCTCCAGGGCGTGCCCGTCCTTGCGCTGTGGGGATTCCGCAATAGCGCCGCCCCAATCTAGTGGAGCCATCGGGGGAAATCCAAATGGCCAATTCCTCTCGTTTTGTCCTCCCTTATGGCTATGCAATCCCATACACTCAGGAAGGTGAAGAGGAGAGAAGTCGGTGAGCAAAGCGAGTATTGGAGAGGGCGCGCGCAAGCGTTGCTACCTGATTGCTCCCGCAAAATCGGGGGCGGGGCAAGTTGCCACGTTTCTGGCCGAACTCGGGCTAGAGGTAACCCGCGCAGTAGAGGGCCCCACCAACAAAACAATCTCGGACGAGTTGCTGCGTCACCTCGCCGAGGTGGACTTTGTGATTGCAATTATGCCGCCCGTCCAATCGGCAGGCGTTCTGTTCGAGCTTGGTATGGCATATGCCCTCCGAAAGCCGGCACTTGTCCTCGGCATCGGCGAGCAGGAACCAAACTTGTCGGGGGTTCTGCGTTTCCGAGGCGTTGAGTTTATCCGGTTGCCCGATCTCCGACACCTTGATGAGGTAAAAGGGGACGTTGACCGATTCGCCCGCATATCCACCTCTCTTAGGCCAACGGAGAGCGGTCAACCGGGCAAACCAACAGCTCCGCCAGTCGGAGACTTTGGATGGGCGAGGAAGAGGCTTCAGGCGTTGCGGTCCACTACGGGCCCTAGGCGAGGGTTCAGGTTTGAAGAGCTAGTGGCGGAGATTTTTCGCCGCGCGGACGGTGACGTCGAGTTTGCGGGCGAGAAGGCGGCCGCTGTCAAAGAGTATGAATCCGACCTTATCGTTTGGCTAAACGATCTCGCTTTTGAGGTGGGCGGGCCGATCATTGTCGAGTGCAAGGTCTATCGCGGCGGAACTGGAAGCGTCGTGAAGAATCTTGAACATGCGATACAACGACTCGATCGCTTGGTCGGGCGCACCAATTCTGGAATTGCGCTCGTCGTGTATGATCACGATCGACGGCGCACACCGCCCTCACTGAACGAAACGCCGCGAGTTCTTGCCTATGCGGCAGAATCGCTTATCGACAATCTCGAGAAGGGCACATTGGTTGCGGATGTCGCCAAACGGCGACGCCTCGCTGCTTTTAGGACTGGGGCAAGCGATGACAGCACTTGACCCATCTCACATTGCCGCTGAAATTGAAGCTATACGGGCGGAGACCAACAATTCCAGCGGCAAGGGTAAGCGGTTGGAAGCACTGATTGCTACTATCTTCCGCGCCGTGCCTGGACTGTCCCTTGAAGATCAGGACATCACAAGCAACTATCGCACACAAGAAATCGATCTCTATTTCATGAATGAGCGTCCGCTCGATGGTCTGCACTTCCTTGACTGTCCCCTGATCGTCGAGTGTAAAGGTTGGTCGTGTGCGGTGGATGGTCGCGAACTGCGCTATTTCGCCACCACCTTGAAAGATAAAGGACGTCGAAGCGGGGTTTTCGTTGCACTTGAGGGAATCACGGGCAACGCCGATGACCGGACGGCAGGCTTTTTTCACGTTACGACCGCGATGGCGGAGGGTCAGACCGTGCTCATCGTGACAGGGGAAGATCTTCTCGGTATTGCCTCGGGCGACGACCTTGTGAAGCTACTTAAGCGCCGCTTGATGGATCAGGTAAAATCGCAGGTTTCGGCAGGTGTCGGTGGTACGAGCGTCAAGCAGCGTAAAGCGGAACGGGCTGCAGAAAGGAAGAACGTCGGCGGTTCCTAATTGGGATACAAATACCGAGAAATATGGCTCAGTCAAAAAAGAAGTCGCGGCGTTGCGTTCTTGAGAAGTTATCGTGCTCAGCCTCACGCTTCCAAGCATTAAGCTCGACAAACCATCCAAGTTGCATGCCACTTCTGTTCAAGGTCTCTGCAAGCTCCCTCTCTCGCAGCTCGGTAAGCATTCCACATCGGGTGCCTCCGCTACTTGCGTAAAGCGGCGTCCAGCGGTCGTGCCATACACGCCAGTGCCCAATCACACGGTCATCGGTCCTTATCTGGATTGAGCCATCTACCACTGCGATTTGTTGTTGATCGAAGTACGGCGCCGGGAACGATACTCCTATCTGAAAATAGTCATTGTGCCAGAACCCGCTCGGTAGCGGATAGATATCTAGGCAAAGCGGTGCCGCTGCCCCAGCGATGCCCCGCGAAGTATATGTGGCGATGTCCTCCCTGGCGACCTTGCCAGAGAACGTGACACGATCTGCGAGTTCCCAGGGAAGAGCTCTGAGCAGGGTGGTGTGCTGCCCGGTAAGGTCGGGGATGAAATCGGGGCTAGCGAGGATTGCCGATATCGTTAATTCGCCAAACTCTGTGATGTCCGCGGAGATTGGAATCTTCAAGTTAATCGGACGCATGCTCGGACAATTGATCGCAGTAGCGACCATTCTCCGGACGAGTGGCTCCAACGGCACGCCAGGCACGCAGCATTTCTCAGGCAGATCATTAAGCCAGGTCGGTCGATCGATAGGATCCACATTGAGAAGTCCGCGGTTGGCGGGAAGTGTGTACATTGAAGTAAAGGCAGCCTTTGAGGCTGGCATGTCCCAGCAATCAACCGCACAGGCGAGTGTCCTTAGGAAGGCCGAGCTAAAGACGTCGGCTTGGGCTTGGCTAAATTGCCCGTGAATTCCTGATTGACTAAGAATCGCGTCCACAAAATAGTAGGGATAGCCCGATTTCGGTGTACCGGTCTTCTCTGTTAGCTGTTGCCATTCAAAAGCCCATTGCCGCTCGAATGGGAATCCACTCGTCTTCTCAAGCATAGCAAGTTGATTGCTAAGGATAGGAGGGACATGCGCAGATTTATGATCGTGAAAATACTGAGTTGCTTCAAATGAGGGAGGGGCTTCGCCCGAGTGACATCTTTCCCACCCGCCCATCGCATTTCCCCAGCCGTATACAAACTGCAGAAGCAACTCTGAAAGGAGAGAAGGCCGCGAGATATGGCCTCCAATCTCTCGAAATGTGGGTAGGCCGCGTTCTGGCGTACATAGCAAGACGCTCAGAGCGGAGGTGACCTGGCTTTCGAGCTGGCGGCTCGAAAGCCAATCCAGGAAGATGCCGCGCGCCTTCTTCGAGTGAGTATTTGATGCAAGCAGAGCCCCATACTCACGGGCAGCGCGCCACCGAACCAAGCGAACCGGCCAGTTGAGACGCTCGATCAACATCCTTAGCGTGGATTCGGAGGAATCTACTGAAACCATGGGCACGCCGGAATCGGTTGGTCCGAGACCTCTTCGACAACGATTCGGACGCAGCGGTCGGTAAATTTGACTGCTAATTCATTCTGACCCGCTAAGAGGAGGAAGTGCACCAGATATTTCGTTCCAATGGCGAAATCGTACTTTCGGTCTTCCCAGTACTTTGTCCGCTTTGAGGTATCCTGGATAAAGTCGGCCCACTTATCGATGTAGTGAGTGGCCGCCCAACCAAGGCGACGCAGATTGTCCTCGCTAGAAGACCAATAGCTTTGCCAGCCCCGGTGATGAATTTGAGCCATTACAAGCCATCGATAAGCGGCCTGCTTGCCCTCGACTTCAAGGCTCACCTGGAAAACTGTATCTAGGAGGTCCTCTGCGGAGTATGGGTTCTCTTCAGAGTCGAAATAGCTACAAAGTGTCCCCAGCGCATCAGCTGCTTTTCCTTTCTCCTTCCAATAGAGCAGCCAATCTCGCAATGCTTTTCGCCGCAGCTCATACCCGAGTGTGTGATCGGATACGCTCTCTAGCAAAGTGGCGAACTCTGTCGGCCCATATCGAGTAATGTCAGGAGCGGTGCCTCCCCAAAGGAAATCGTCGTTGCTTCCATCCGACCGTGTGTCCCGGTCAGGTGGGACGCCTCCTAGGAAGCGAATCTGATCGCTTTCGAGGCGGCCAGCCACAGCATCCCCTTCCTTACGAAGTCTCGCTAGCGTGAGGATATCCACGGGCTCCACGAATGTGTGCGCCAGGGCAGCGCTTGCCGGATCGGAGAAATCCAAAAGCTTGCTAAAGGCGGATAGAGTCTCCTCTGCGTAGCGATGTTCGTCTTGCGAAATGTGATGTGCGTAGAAGTCCGGAAGCCTGGTAGGAGCAACAACAGCGAGAGTGTTGATCAATTCAGACCTTATATGATCTGTCTCGTCGCCGTCGGTGAAGTTGGTAATCTGCTCGACTATCGGGGTCAACAATTTCAGCCAACCTAGGCCGTTGGCTGCCCCCTTTCTGTGAACATCGGCGATTGCCTCCAGGACGTCATTGAGCCACAGATCTTTTCTCCACCCGTAACCCACCATGCAATTTGCGGCCCTGAACACCAGCTCATCGGTGCGCGCCAAACCGTAAAGCAGTGCAAACTTAGACAGTTCGGTCCAGTTGTCGGCTCGCTCATTAAACTCAGTAACGGTGTCGTTCTCAGACGCCATTGCGGCGAGAAGCGTTTGTTCTGCTGACTCGGTATCCAGGAGTGTCAACCTCTCCTGGACTTGTTCTGAGATCCATACTCTCTCATTCCAATGTTCAGAACGGCGGGCGATCTCCATCTCCTCCTTGCCGATCCGTGGCGTCCGACCGGCTGGGCTCTTTAGGCAATGAAGATCAATCGCAATATGCCGGAGCGCCTGCGTGAAGGCGTGATACTGTGTCGCTTTCGTGCTAGATGGCCGTTCGCCGATTACAGGGGGCATCTCCTCCGTCGCAAAGTACGGCGCTGAGAATGAAAGTTGTGCCCCGCCCGCGGCAACGTTTCTTGCACACTGCTCAAGAGTGTCAACCGCAGCGTCGATCCATCGTGGCTCTCCCGACGAATTAACCGGTAGTAGGGATGAAGCGGCTGTCCCGGTGAGCGCTTTAGCCAACGCGGTGAAAAACGCGTCGTGGAAGAATTTTTCTAGCGCGATGTTGCGTCCATATGAATAGTTTTCCTTGAGAAGGCTATCGGGGGCCTGCGGAATAGCCAAAGGAGGTTGTACTCCTGCCTTATGATAGTGCAGCCAGCACAACATTAATGGCGTGACCGGCGAGCGCCGCGGTCGAAAATGAGCTGCGATATTGATGCCCTCAAGTGCTGCTATTCGAACCAAGCCGTCCTGGATGCTTAATCGCCAAGGTTCTCTTGCTTTTGACCTAATGCGTCGGTGAATTTCCATTAGCTCGACGAAACGCCTTTCTCGAATTAGACAGCTTGAGAGCCTCCGAAAAAGCACATTGGGGTCGCGAAAGCCGGAAACGAACCGCAGCACCGATTCTACTTTGATTTCTGGGGCAACGGCCAATACTTCGAAGAAATAGCCAACCAAGGCATCAAAGTCGCGACCAGGGCGATGCCGCAGGCTGATCCAGAGGTTGACCCGGCGTGCAAGTTCGTTGAGACACTCACGCCGTATCTCGAGCGCGTCGCCTGATGCGGATCTTGCAAGCGACACAATTTCTTTTTCTGTCAACGTCGGAAGGCTATCAACCATATTGACGATCTGTTGGTCGTTGCCTGCCAAGCGGATCGCTGCTTCCTGGAATTCATCGTATCGGCTCATCTGGTATTCAGGGCCATTCATCACTCGCGTTTTCAGTGAGCGAATTTCTATTGTCCGCGAATAGTCTCTATCCGCAAATGCCTTCCGTTCTGCTTCAGCTAGAATTGCTATGATCTGTTTTGGAGGCCAGCCTCTGGACAACGAGCCGACCACCCAGGCTCTGACCGTCCCTTTCACCAGTGGTGCGTAGTCTCCATTCTTTGCCTGCATCAGCCACAGCCAACCCCATCGCCAATACTCGGGCGCCTCCGCTCTCAACCATTCTACAATTCCAGGCAAGAGCGATTGGAACGACGCTGTGTGATCCAGCTGCTCTCTTGCAAATGCCAAGATGCTTCCGTGAAACGGGATTACGCCACTCCGTCGATATTCCAGAAGGTGATCAACTTCGTCGGGAGGGCCCGCGCAGCGACGAATGCCGAGGGGTGGCCAGTGAAAATCAGAACCAGCTATCAAATGTATGATCAGCTTTGCTGTTGGGGATAGGCGTCCCCACAGACCTTGGTAGTACCTGCGGATGTCTCCGTCTGGACAGGTAGGCAGAAGACGAATCTCGTCTGGACTGAACAAAGTCCCACGGCGAACTAAGGCCTCGAACGAGTAGATCAGGTGCAGCGGATGTCCCTGGGATATCTCAAAGAATGCCTCTCCGATCTCTCCCAATTGCTCCTCTGTGTTGGTTGCATGGGTGTACTCGCGTAAACGGATTCTGCCGGCAACGTTTTGCCCGCGTATCCAGGTTTGGACGGCTCCCAAGCTCATTGGCGGGATTTCGATCCAGCTGTCCTCAATTGCGTTCTGAATCAGTCGGAAGGGCAGCTGGTTGTCTGGAACACGCTGTGTTCCAACCACCAGGGTTACGTTTGCAGGACAAGGAAGAAGATAAGCAAACAACTGTTCCATTTGCGCGATGTTGCCTTGTTCTCGCCAAACGTGATCCAAACCATCGACCACGACAACGAACCGTTTGCCTTTCTTAGCGAAATGCGCGCCACATGCCTCAATCCATTTGCGAAGATTATTGTGTTCTTCCTCCAAGCCCGTCACCGCTTCCGGATAACGCACGATCATCTGGTCCATCAGGGAAGTGGCAATATCCGGAAATGAGAGGCGGTCGTTCGTAGTATCGTCAAGGGAAAGGAAATAGTGATGTCGGATAACTGGAATGTCGCTCTTCTGAAGCGCGTCAACCGCGTAGCTTAGGTAGGTGCTCTTCCCGCGACCAGGTGTTCCCCAAAGAATAATGGGGCGCCCGCGTTTTCTGAGAACTTGTTCGTTGAAGTTGGCGTGAAACTCGTTGCTTGGCGGGCTATAGCCGTCAGGTACAAGAAAATCCTGAGAAATCGGCTGCGCACGCCGCTTCGTAATAATCTGGACAAGATGTTGATGAGTAATCTTCCCATCGGGTTGTGGCTCTCGTTTTCGCGTTGCCCAACGCCGTGCTTGTTCTCTGAGTGTTAGCCAGCCTTCGCTGGTTGTGTCAGTGGGAACGAGTGCGCTTCGTAGCGTATTCTCTAGATGATCGATCAGGGGTTCCGAATGGGAGAACTGGAAGTGGCGAAAGAAAGCTCTTGCGCGGTGTTCGCCGCCTAGCTCTACCTCGACCAACGGCCGGTCCGCTTCATCGATGGAATCAAAATTGATAAAGCCATCCATCAGACAGGCTTCGAAGCGTTGTGTCGGGATCCGATTGGTTCTTAAACGTGCAGAGTGAACCGGCCCAAGTTTAGAGACAGCATCAAGCGATCGAGCCCATTTCTCCAGGAGCGAAGTGCCATTCGGACGCTTTGCCAACAGCCATTGCCAGTCGAGACGGTGTTCTGTGGGATTAACTGTGAACTTAACCTGGATAAACTCGAAACTTCCGTCGGAGCGCGCGGCGACGATGTCATCAAGATACTCTGCACTTTCGTCTTCCGATTCCAGCTCTACCCACAGATAGCGGTCTGGCTCGCGGTAGAATTTTATCAATAGGTCGATGCCGATCAGGTCCTGGTATTCGAATCCTGTTCGTATGATTCCTGCTGCTTTGAAGATACGGCTCGCCATGATGCACCCCTGCTATTGTGCTCTTCCACACAATTGCATTGCAACCATCAGTTTGGTTGGCGCGTGTCCGGCATCGCCTGACCAGACTCTTGTAAACGGAGCGCGGCGTCTCGCTACTCAGCTTCGACCCCTCGCATTTGGCATGCGCACATTGCTGGTGACCCAGCCCCCAGATCCGGGCCGTTGGTCGGTAGAGTCTGTTCGCATTACCTTCTGCTGGGGGACAGGGGCTCAAGGTCCGGCGAGTCGTTTACTCAACGCTAATCATGGGGGAGGCACTCTTCGGCGGCGATCACAGCGCAGAGGTGTTCTGGCAGCTCCGCGGGTGCTGCCGGTAAGGACTTTGAGGTACAGAGATGGGGCGCGATGGCGGCTAGGCAGGGTGAAGTAGCCCACTTCCAGATGCCGCACCTGCACACGATGGAATGAGAGGGGCACGCTCCAAGCGGCGATCCGCCTGTAAATGACGCAGATCGAAAGAAGCAAGATTGCTGGCCTGATTTCGCGCCTCCTCGGTGAGGAAGCCCGTGGCCTTTGCCTGAACGAAGCGGGGCTTCAGGTTCTGGGACCTTCTTTGCAGGAGGTCTCCTTTCGCGATTTCGCTGGTCCGGTGGCCGTGACGAGGCGGCTATGGTTCCGCGGGCTTCTGCTGCCGCTCACCGACGGATCGAGTCTCCAGCTCCTCGGCGTTAGGCGGGAAGCCGCCGAGAGCTTCGCTGAAGCGGCGAACGCGGCGTGGCGCCAGCACGTCGTAGAGCTCTTTGACGAGATCGATCCGGAGCTGCGTACGCTTTCGCAGGTCGTCGAACGTCTGTCGGCGCCCCGGCGCTATCCGGCGGCCTGCCTCTTGGTCCCCTATCTGGAGAGAGCGGCTGCCCTGCTTTCCAGGATCCCGACGCAGGTTCCCGGCGACTTCATCAGCCCCGAGCAACAACAGAGGTTGGCGGCCATTGCAGCGTTCGCGAAAGATCCCGCCGGACTGCGCGACGCCGCGATCGAAACCTTCATAGGGACCGAACTGCGGGAAACCGCGGTCTTCCTGGACAGTATCGAATCTAACCCCTTGACCCCCGAGCAGCGTTTGGCCGTGGTGAGCGATGAGGATGCGACGCTGGTGCTCGCCGGGGCGGGCTCGGGCAAGACCAGCGTCATCGTCGCCAAGGCCGCCTACCTCATGCGCCAGGGGATCCGCCAGTCGGACGAGATCCTCCTGGTGGCGTTTGGCGCCAAGGCGGCCGAGGAGATGGCGAGCCGGATCGAGACGCGCAGTGGCGCGGCGGTCGATGCCAGGACATTTCATGCGCTGGGTTTGAGCATCATCAAGGAGGCCGAGGGCCAGGCGCCGGCGCTGGCGCCTCATGCCAGCGACGATGTGCAGTTCCGGGCATTGTTGCGCGATATTCTCAAGCAGGAGATTGTTCGAAGCGAGGCAACGGCCCGTCTCGTGCTTCGCTGGTTTTCCGAGTTCTTCTGGCCCTACCGCAGCGAATGGGACTTTAAGACCCGCGACGCCTACTACCAATACATAGAGTCCCACGAGCTGCGCACGCTCCAGGGCGAGGTGGTGCGGAGTTTCGAAGAGTGCGAGATCGCCAACTGGCTCTATCTCAATGGGATCGCCTACGTCTACGAGCCGGCCTACAAGCATGACCTCCCTGGCAACAATCGGCGCGCCTATACGCCAGACTTCCGCCTGTCAGAAAGTGGTGTCTACATTGAGCATTTCGGTGTCCGCAAGGAGCGTGGGCCAGACGGCAAGGAGCGTCTGACGACGGCGCCCTTTGTCGACCGTGAACGCTACTTGGAAGACATGATCTGGAAGCGTCAGGTTCACCAGGAGCACGGTACCACCCTCATCGAAACCTACAGCTACGAACGCATGGAAGGGCGTCTCACTGAGGCGCTCGCCGAAAAGCTGGCGCCTTTTGCCACGCCGGCGCCGATCCCGCCCGAGCAAATCTTTGAGAAGCTGAATGAGCTCGGTCGGGTGGACGCCTTCACGCAAACCCTGGGTACCTTCCTCAGGCACTTCAAGGGCGCGGGTCTGTCGCTGGAGGCCTGCCGCCGCCGCAGTGAAACAGGCGCAGAGGCACGACGGAACAAGGCATTTCTCGACATTTTCGACCCGGTGCTATTGGTGTATCAGCGTCGCCTGGCGGATCGGATCGACTTCGAGGACATGATTGCCCGCGCCACGGATCATGTGGCAGCCGGCCGCTACAAGAGCCCCTATCGGCACCTGTTGGTCGACGAGTTTCAAGATATCTCGGAAGGCCGGGCGAAACTCCTGCGGGCGCTGAAAGCACAACACGAGGACGCCAGGATCTTCGCGGTGGGGGACGATTGGCAGTCGATCTATCGCTTTTCCGGCTCCGACATCCACCTGATGCGTGATTTCGGAGATGAGTTCGGCGGCGCCTTTGCTGGCGCCACTGGAATCCACCGGTTGGTGGATCTCGGGCGCACGTTCCGCAGCGTCGACAAGATCGCACTGCCGGCACGCAGCTTTGTGCTCAAAAACCCCTCGCAGATCGAAAAGCAGGTGATCTCGGCAGGGACGGCCGATGCCGCGGCCATCAAGGTAGCCTACTACGGCCGGGGCCAGGAAGAGGCGGCGCTCAGGGCCACCCTCGAGGACATTCGGGGGAGAATATCCAGCGGCCGTACACAGGCAGTGCCATCGGTGCTGCTGTTGGGCCGCTATCACCATGTCTGCCCGAAGAATCTCTCCAAGCTGGAGGCGGACTATCCGGAGCTATCAATCCGCTTCTTAACCGTGCACGCTTCCAAAGGGCTTGAAGCCGACCATGTCATTATCTTGAAGGTCGAGGCCGATCGCTTTGGGTTTCCCTCGGCGATCGTCGATGACCCGCTGCTCGACATGGTCCTGCCGGCGCCGGAGGCCTTCGAGCATGCCGAAGAGCGCCGGTTGTTCTACGTCGCTCTTACCCGGGCACGGCAGTCGGTGAGTATTCTGGCCGCTCAGGACAGGCCTTCTGTCTTTGTGCGGGAGCTGGTCGAGGGCGCCGAGTACGGTGTCGTACTGCTTGGCGAGGCGGGGCTCGCTGAGCACAAGTGTGCGGCCTGTGGGGGCAGAATGGTTCCGAAAGAGGCCGGCAATGGCAGGCGTCGCTTTGTCTGTGAGCATGGGTACCTCTGTGGTGCTTCGCTCCCGACCTGCGGTGTCTGTGGCCGCGATATTCCAGCCAGAGGCGGCCCGAGTGGAGAAGAGATGATCTGCAGCTGCGGTGCCAGGTATCCGTCCTGCCCGTCGTGCTCTGATGGTTGGCTGGTGGAGCGGAACGGGCAATATGGCGCCTTTCTTGGGTGTACCAGATACCCCGCCTGCAAAGGTAAGGGGCAACTGAAGGCGTCAACGGGCTGAAGCCGCCTCAACGGCGTCCTCAGACCAACTCTGCGCAGCTCTCTTCGGCGAGAGGCCAGGGATTTCCGAGTCTGGACTGACGCTCTTTGCTGAACGTCTGCCCGGAACAGCCAGCAAACATTCTCCCCGGGTTTTCCCCGGGTTTTTCGTGCATGTTCGCGCCGCGTTCCGCATTTCTGTGCAGAACCCCGATTTCGAGCGGCGTCGATTTTCATAGTGATTTCAGTGGGATAAATGGTGCCGCCGGGGTGAATTGAACACCCGACCCCACCCTTACCCTGGGTGTTGTTGGGGGCAGTCTTGGGGCAGACCGAACACGAAAGGCCCCGCCCGGCTGGGCCGGGCGGGGCCCTGCACCGGGCTCACTCGCCGCCGCGGCGGCTCCGGCGGGGGCAGGTGGGGGGGGAGG
>NZ_JACSDK010000011.1 GCF_014925385.1 Pelagibius marinus
CCGGTAGCTCGTCAGGCTCATAACCTGAAGGTCGCAGGTTCAAATCCTGCCCCCGCAACCAACAAAACAGGCCCCCAAATCGGGGGCCTTTTTTTGGCTCCAGGTGGTGGGGCTCGAGCCTTCAGCCCCGCAGCCAGGCCCAGGCCTGGTCGAGCTGGTCGGCGGGGAAGACCTTGATCTCCCCCTCCATGAAGAAGCCCGCCCACTTGACGCACCAGTCGACCCAGGCGGGGCCGCCGACCACCGCCATGCGCTCGAAGTCGGCCCGGTGTTTCAGCCCGTAGGAGGCGTCGTCCCAGGCGGCCTCCAGGTCCCAGCCTTCGAAGTCATCGGCCATAGAGAACAGCACCTTGAGCTTGCCGTGCTGCTTGAAGAGGGCTTCGAACCTGGGGATCAGGGTCTGCTTGTAGTCTTCGTCGGTCAGCTTGCCGTGCGCCGTGACCCCCAGGACCCTGCCGCTGCTTTCGGGCATGAATTCGAACATCTCAGTCTGTTCCTCCCTGATCTGTGGACCTGGCGGAGGCGGCGCTCTTTTTAGGTTTTGCCGTCGAACAGCGGTTCGCCGTTGATGCGGTGCCATTCCTGGATGCCGCCCCAGATCTCCTCGGCCTCCTCGGCGATCCAGAAAAGCTCCCGGTCCTCCGGGTCTATGACCCCTTCTTCGACAAGGAAATCGAAGTCGATGGCCCGCGACCAGAACTCGGCGCCGACGAGGACGACGGGCAGGGGCTTCATCTTGCGGGTCTGCACCAGGGTCAGGGTCTCGAAAAGCTCGTCCAGGGTGCCGTAGCCGCCGGGAAAGGCGACCAGCGCCCTGGCGCGGCGCAGGAAGTGCAGTTTGCGCAGGGCGAAGTAGTGGAAGCTGAGGCAGAGATCCGGCGTGATGTAGGGGTTGGGATACTGCTCGTGCGGCAGGGTGATGTTGAGGCCGACCGACTTGGCGCCGGCCTCGAAGGCGCCGCGGTTGGCCGCCTCCATGATGCCCGGGCCGCCGCCGGTCATCACCGCGATGCCGTCGCGCCCGCTGTGCTGCGCCGCTTCGCTGACCAGCTGGCTGAATTCCCGCGCCACCATGTAGTAGTAGCTGCGGTCCAGCACCCGCTCGGCGGCGCCGAGCGCGCGCTGCAGCTCGTTGTCCCCCGGCGCCCGGGCGAGGGCTTTCTGCAATTCTTCGACCCGCCGCCGCGCGGCCGCCGGCTCGACGATACGGGTGCTGCCGAAGACGACGATGGTGTGGCGGATGCCTTGCTCGCGCAGCAGCAGTTCGGGCTTCAGGTAGTCGAGGCCCAGCCGCGCGGCGCGTGCGTCGTCGCGGCGCAGGAAGTCGCTGTCCTCGTCGGCCGGGCGGTAGCTCGGGCTGGCCAGCAGGGCCTGCACCCGCTTCAAGGCTTCCGGGTCATCCGCCAGGTCCTTCGGAGCCTGCCACGGCAGGGGCTGGCAACGCTGCTGCGGCGCGGGGCAGATCACCTGCGGGCAGGCGCTCTCCCGGGCCGGTTTCTCGTCGTTCATGGTGTCGCTCGCGCTTGGATGCCTTCGACGCCGGACAGTCTAGCACCGGCGCAGGCCTTGGCGGGCAGGGGTCTTTTTTAGAGAACTCTCAGTCTGGGGCGCCGGCCGCCAGGGCCTCGAGCCGGGCGAGCAGGTCCTGGGGCAGTTCGATGCCGTCACGCAGGGCCTTGGCGCGTTGGGCCTGCTGGCGCTGACCGGGAATGCGCACCGGCGCGGCCGGGTCCGCCGGCGGCGTCTCCTGCACCAGGGCGCGGAAGCGGGAGACGGCGGCGGCGTAGGCCCCGGCGCCGAGCAGGCGCTTCGGATCGATCAGCAGGAAGAAGTGGCCGCTGCCGCTGGGCCGGTCCAGATGTCCGATGCCGGAGGAAAGGTCGGTGAGGAAGCGCGCCCCCGTCACCACGCCGGCCAGCAGGTCGACGGCCTGGGACAGGCCCGATCCCTTGTGGCCGCCGAAGGGCAGCAGGAAGCCGGCCAGGGCCGCCGCCGGATCGGTGGTGGGCCGGCCCTCCGCATCCAGCGCCCAGCCCTCGGGGATGGGGCGGCCCTCGCGCTCGGCGCGGCGGACCTTGCCGCGCGCCGCCACGCTCATGGCCATGTCGAGGAGGAAGTGCGGCGCTTCGGGGCAGGGCGCGGCCACCGCCAGCGGGTTGTTGCCGAGCCGCGCCTCGCGTCCGCCCCAGGGCGCCATGGTGCTGGCGGCGTTGCTGCCGCCGACCAGCAGGAAGCCCTTCTCGCAGGCCTTCAGGCCATAGGGCGCCAGGGCGCCCAGGTGGTTGGAGTTGCGGCAGCCGACGTAGGCGATGCCGGTCTCGGCGGCCATCTCCAGGCCGCTTTCCAGCGCCGTCAGGGCGACGGCCTGGCCGAGGGCGCTGTCGCCGTCGACCAGCGCCAGGGAGGGGGCCTTGCGCTCGACGGTGATCTGCGCCGCCGCCTTGATGCCGCCCTGGCGCAGGCGCTGGCAGTAGGTGGCGAGGCGCTGCACGCCGTGGGTGGTGATGCCCAGCAGGTCGCTTTCCACCAGCACCTCGGCGGTTGCGGCCGCCTGCGCCGCCTGAGCCCCCGCGGCGGTCAGCGCGGCGGCGGCGAGGCGGCGCAGGTCCCCGGTAGCGATGGTGACCTGGTCACTCATGTCTCGGTGGCCTCGCGCAGGCAGGCGATCAGCTTGGCTTTCTTCTCGAAGCCGATGCCCGGGGCGTCGGGCAGGGCGATGCGGCCGTTCTCCACCTTGGTGTCGTCGGCGAAGCCGCCGAAGGGGGCGAAGACCTCCGGGTAGGACTCGTTGCCGCCCAGCTTCAGCCCGGCGGCGATGTTCAGGGACAGCTGATGGCCGCCGTGGGGCACGACGTTGCGCCGGGAAAAACCATGGTCGCCGAGCAGCTCCAAGGTGCGCAGGTACTCGACCAGGCCGTAGCTGAGCGCGCAATCGAACTGCAGCCAGTCGCGGTCGGGCCGCAGGCCGCCGTAGCGCAGCAGGTTGCGGGCGTCCTGGTGGGAGAAGAGGTTCTCGCCCGTCGCCATGGGCCCCTCATAGTGCTTCGCCAGCTCGGCCTGCAGGGCGTAGTCCAGCGGGTCGCCGGCCTCCTCGTACCAGAACAGCTTGTAGGGCGCCATGGCCTCGGCATAGGCGATGGCCGTCTCCAGGTTGAAGCGGCCGTTGGCGTCGACCGCCAGGTACCTGCCCTCGCCGACCACCTCCAGCACCGCCTCGATGCGTGCGATGTCCTCGGCCAGCGGCGCGCCGCCGATCTTCATCTTCACCACCTCGTAGCCCAGGCCGCGGTAGCGCCGCATCTCCTCCTGCAGTTGGGCGTGGTCTTTGCCCGGGTAGTAGTAGCCGCCGGCGGCGTAGACGAAGACCGAGTCGTCCAGCGTGCCGTCGCCTTCGGTCTCGGCCAGGTAGCGGTAGAGCGGCACCCCGGCGATCTTGGCCACGGCGTCCCACACCGCCATGTCGACGACGCCCACGGCGACGGAGCGTTCGCCGTGGCCGCCGGGCTTCTCGTTGCTCATCATCGCCGCCCAGATCCGGCGCGGGTCCAGGTTGTCGCCGGCGTCGTTCAGCAGGCTTTCGGGATCGGCCTCCTCCAGGCGCGGCAGGAAGCGCTCGCGCAGCAGGCCGCTGGCGGCGTAGCGGCCGTTGGAGTTGAAGCCGTAGCCGACCACCGGCTCTCCGTCGCGGACCACATCGGTCACCACGGCGACCACGCTGGCGGTCATCTTGGAGAAATCGATATAGGCGTTGCGGATCGGGGAGGAGATCGGAACGACGGTCTCGCGGATTTCGACGATGCGCATGGCGGGTTCCGGTCTGGCGGGCGTGATTGGGACGCGGGCAGCTGCCCCTGTCCTATAGAATGCCTGGCCGGGGCCTGTCGACCGCCTTCATTCTTGAATTGGGCGGCGATCGCGCCATGCTGGGCCCCGCATCTTGTAAAGGAGCCATCTGCCGTGAGCCGTGAAGTTTCCGCCGTCGAGGCCAAGACCCGGGTGCACGACGGTGCGGAGATCGCCTTTCTCGATGTCCGCGAGGCCGGTGAATTCGGCGAGGGACATCCGCTCTTCGCCATACCTTGCCCCTACAGCCGCCTGGAAGCGCGCATCGCGGCCCTGGCGCCGCGGCGTAGCGTCCGGGTGCTGCTCATCGACGGCGGCGACGGTGTCGCCGCGCGCGCGGCGCAGACTTTAGAAAGCCTGGGCTACGGCGACGTCGCCTGGGTCGGCGGGGGCGTGGCGGCCTGGGCGGCGGCGGGCTTCGGTGTTTTCAAGGGCGTGAACGTGCCTTCCAAGACCCTGGGGGAACTGGCCGAGCATGCCTGGCATCCCGAGACCATCACCGCGCCGATGCTGAAGCGCTGGCAGGACGAGGGTCGCGTCATCCGCTTCTTCGACTGCCGGCCGCCGGCGGAGTACGCCAAGATGCGCGTGCCCGGCGCCGTCTGCCTGCCCAACGGCGAGCTGGCGCACCGCTTCCCGGTTGCGGCGCCGGAGGCCGAGACACCCGTGGTGGTGACCTGCGCCGGGCGGACCCGCAGCATCGTCGGGGCGCTCGGGCTGCGGCTCGCGGGCGTCGAGGCGCCGGTCTATGCCCTGGAGAACGGCACCCAGGGCTGGCAGCTCGCCGGCTACAAGCTGGAACGCGGCAACACGCCGGCGCCGTATCCGGAGCTCGACCCGGCGGGCGCGGCGGCGACGCGCGCCCGCGCCGAGGTGCTGCTGGCGCGCCAGGGGATCGCCGTGGCCGACCGGGCGGCGGTGGAGGCCTGGCGCGCCGAGGCGGGGCGCAGCACCTATCTCTTCGACCTGCGCGCGCCGCAGGAGATCGCCGCGGCCCCGGCGCCCGCCTTCATTCCCGCCCTCTCCGGACAGCTGGTGCAGGCCACCGACCAGTGGGTCGGGGTGCGCCACGCCCGCCTGGTGCTGCTGGACGACCTGGGCCTGCGCGGCGCCATCGCCGCCTTCTGGCTGCGGCAGCTGGGCTACGAAGTGGCGGTGGCCTGCTTCGATGCGGAACTCGCCGCCCTGCCGCCGGGCAAGGGGGCGCCGACCCTGCCGGCGGTCGAGCCTGTGGAGGCCGCCGCGGCCTGGCGGGCGGTGCGGGCAGGCGAGGCGCAGCTGGTCGATGTCCGCGCCTCGACCGCCTTCCAGGTCGGCCATGCCGCCGGCGCGCTCTGGGGCATCCGCCCGCGCCTGGACCGCCTGCCGCTGGACCGCGCCCGGGCGGTTTATCTTGTCGGCGACGAGGCGGCGGTGACCGCCCTGGCGGCAGCCGAGCTGCGCGCGCTGGGACAGGCTGCGGTTTTCGCCGTCAGCGGCGGCCAGGACGCCCTGAGCGCCGCCGGCGCCGAGGTGGAGGCCAGCCCGGAAAGCCCGGGCCGGGAGGAGGCCATCGACTTCCTCTGGTTCGTGCACGACCGCCACGACGGCAACCTTGACGCCTCGCGGGCCTACCTGGCCTGGGAGCAGGGCCTCATCGCCCAGCTCGATGCCGAGGAGCGGGCGGCCTTCGCCCTGGCGCAGACGCCGCCCGGCTGAAGCAGCGAGGCGGCGTCTGTCATTGCGCTAGCGCAAGGCAGCGGCGGCGAATCCCTTGGATGATGCCCCCATGTCTGAGGTCCAAGGTATTCCCCTTTTTCCAGAACCGCTGCGCTTTCTGCTCCGGCCCTTGCCGCTGTTCCCCCTGCGCCTCGCTTTGAACCGGGTGGTGGCGCGCTCTGCGGCGGAGCGTCCGGCCGGGCTTTCCCACAACCCGTCAGGTCTTACACGATAGCGGTTGATTCCCGAAGGCGACAATTGCCGGTCTCGCAGGCCGCGGGACTTCCGGATCTCTCACCTGCGCTCGCCACCGGCGGAAAAGGAACCCGCTCGGGGCTCCTTCCTATTGCTCGGGAGACCGGGACCGGTCTGCGGCCTCCAGGTGTCCGCCATCCTCCGCCGCCGTCGTTTCCTGTCCGTCCGCGAGCTCGCGGAGGTAGCGCTTCGGCGGGGTCCCGTAGCGCTGGGTGAAGGCGTTGATGAAGTTGGTGACGTGCCTGTATCCGACCCGGTGGGCCACGACCTTCAGAGGAATATCCTCGGTTTCCAGGACCTGGCGGGCGTGCTCCAGGCGCTCATTGCGGAGCATTTCGAACGCGGTCATGCCGAACAGCTCGCGGAAGCCCGCGTTCAAGCGCCTTTCGCCCATTCCGGCCTCCGTGGCGATCTCGCTCAGGCTCGGCGGCTGGCGCATGTCGGCGATCAGGCGGTGGCGCGCTCGCGTGAGCCGCTGTCTTTCGTGGCGCGAAAGTCGGCTGTCGGTGCCGTCGTCTTCACGCGGGGAGCGCCGGACCATCTGTCCGATGTGATGCGCCGCGATCTCCAGGAGCGCGCCTTCGGTTTCGAGCCGGCGCAGCGGGCCCGTCAGCGGGCTCCGGAACAGGCGCCAGCCGAGCTTGCGCAACAGCGTTGTTGTGCGCAGCGGCCAATGCGGCGTCGTGTCCGCGGCGGCGCCGAACAACCGGCCCAACTCCTCGGGAATGTCGCCGCCCAGCAGGCGCGCCATCACGATCCAGTCCGCCGACCACGCGATGTGCCGGATGGTCTGGCCCTCCGGCAGGCGGAATTCCGCCCAATCGTCGATCGCGCGGAAGGCGACTCCGTGTTGCGGATCGATGTCTATTTCCGGCGCGGGGTTGCCGGGAAGCTTCAGCGTAAGCTCGCCTTCGACGGTGAAATGAGAGCCCAGCCAGCCGGAGACGTCGGCCCGCGGCGTCACCGTCACGTCGCGATGGACCTTCGCCGTAGTCAGGTACAGGCGAACGCCATCCGACACTTCCAGCTTTTCGATTGCGGCGTCCCAGTTGTCGTCTTTGAGCTGCGCCACTTGGGCGACAGCGACGGTCTTACCCTCACCGTCGCTTTCCAACAGCCATTGATTGAACTTGTCTATGCCCACGTCGCGTTTTCGGCTCCGCTTCAACCCCCCGGGAACCGCAACGCTACACGCCAATCCATGAACTGCGGCTTGCCTGTATTAATCCCAGGACCGGCGCGTGATGCAAGGCGTCGTCGTGTGACCTTTCTGCGCCCGCTCATATAAATCGGCCCCTCGTCCATATATGCCGGCGCTCCGCTCAAGGCCCCCGCTTCGCTATCAAGAAAACGGCCGGCGGCGCGGCTTGGCAGGGGGCCAGGAACGGCCATTGCCGTTAACAGGCGCTAACCGGGTGCGGCCCGGGTGCGGCGGGGCATGAGGGGGAGCAAAGCATGAGGCTATCCAGGAAGCTTTCGGGGGCGATCGCGGCCGCCGGCCTGCTCGCGCTGTCCGGTTCGCCGGCGGCGGCGGACGACAAGTGGGGCGCGCACATCGACCTGGAGGGCAAGGCGGGGACGAAGCGCAACCTGGGCGAGGCGGAGATCTTCATACCGCTGGCGCAGAACGACGCCACGCTGTTCTTCGGCGATATCCGCACACGGCTCGACGACCGGGACTCGCGCGAGGGCAACGTCGGCCTCGGGCTGCGGCACATGCTGGGCGGCGGCTGGAACCTGGGCGGCTACGGCTACTTCGACCTGCGGCGCACGGAGAGCGGCCACTCCTACCAGCAACTCACCTTCGGCGCCGAGGCGCTGGGCGAGGACTTCGACCTGCGCGCCAATTCCTACTGGCCCGTCGGCAAGACGGTGAAGTCGCTGGACAGTCTCAACACGGCGACCCTGTCGGGCTCGACGATCACCGTCCGGGCCGGCGAGGAGCACGCCTTGCGCGGCTTCGATGCCGAGGTCGGCTGGCGGCTGCCGGTCTTCGAGGCGGAGGGCCCCCTCGACCTCAGGCTCTACGCCGGCGGCTTCACCTTCTACGATCCCGACGACGGCGATGTGCCCGACGTGACGGGCCCGCGGCTGCGCGCCGAGTTCACCGCCTACGAGGTGCCCTATCTCTGGGACGGGGCGCGGCTGACCCTGGGCGCCGAGTGGCAGCACGACGAGGTGCGCGGCGGCCAGGGCTTCGCCAGCCTGCGCCTGCGCATCCCCCTGCAGCCGGAAAGGGAGCGCGCGCGCCGGCTGACCGCCCAGGAGCGGCGCATGACTGTCCCGGTGATCCGCGATGTCGATATCGTCGCCCAGGCCGGCGCCTTCGGCGCAGTGGAGACGGCGACCGAGACGGCGGACGGGCGCCCCCTCACCGTGCTGAGCAGTGCCTCCACCAGCGGCGCGGCCCTGCCGGCGGCGGTCGCCGCGGCCGGGGCGAACGCGACGGTGATCCTGTCGGGCACCTTCAACACGACCGCCGCCACGACGCTGCAGGACGGCCAGACTTTGATGGGGGCGGGGACGGTCACGGTGAAGACCCCGTCGGGCCGCACCGCGGCGCTTGCCACGCCGGCCGCCACCATCGCCGGCGCCATCACCGACTGGACCGTCGCTATGGCGAACGACAGCACGCTCTCCGGCCTGACGGTCAGCAACACTAGCGGGATCACCACCGATGCGGTGCTGGTCGCCGGCGTCGACAACGTCGCCATCCTCGACAACACCCTCACCGCCACCTCGACCAGCGGGGATGAGGCGGCAGCGATCGCCACGGCCGGCAACATCGACACGCTGCTGATCCGCGGCAACACGCTGACGGCAACGGACGCGCGTACTGGCGGTATCACGTACGGCATTTTCTTGAGCGCTGGCGGCACGACGGAAACCAACGTCACCGTAGCCGGCAACACTTTCAGCTCGTCCGGCGGGGTTGCTAACTTCACAATCAGCGCCAACGGCACGGCCTTCGTGACCGCCGCCTCCACCGGCAACATTATCATCAGCGGCACCTGCAGCGGTGGTGGCTCCACCGGTTCGGTCAGCTTCACCAACGGCTCGACCTGCCCATGAGGGGTGCGGCGGCCGGCGGCGGCACTTTCAGCCTCTCACCCTTCCAATTCGAACCGCAGCTGGGAACGGCCTGTCATTGCGCTAGCGCAAGGCAGCGGCGGCGAATCCCTTGGATGATGCCCCCATGTCTGAGGTCCAAGGTATTCCCCTTTTTCCAGAACCGCTGCGCTTTCTGCTCCGGCCCTTGCCGCTGTTCCCCCTGCGCCTCGCTTTGAACCGGGTGGTGGCGCGCTTTGCGGCGGAGCGTCCGGCGATCTTCCGCCGACTCGGCAGTCACGCCGAAAAGGTCTACCTCATCGACGCCGTCGACCTTCCCTTCATCTTCCGCCTGCGCCCCTCGGCGGAGCGGCCGTCCATCGATCTCTGCCGCCGTGCGGTCTCGGGGGCGCGCCTGGGGCCGTGGGACGCGCGCATTGCCGGCCCTCTGGCGGCGCTGTTGGGCATGATCCACGGCAGTTTCGACGGCGATGCCCTGTTCTTTTCCCGCGACATCGTCGTCGAAGGGGACACCGAGGCCGTTCTCGCCCTGCGCAATGCCCTCGACGACGCGGAAATCGACTTGCTGTCCGAAGCCGCCAGACTCCTGGGCCCGGCCGGTGGCGTCGTGGAGCGCGTCGGGCGCGGTGTTCTCTCCGAGGCCGGCCGCCTCACCGGCGTCAGCCTGGTCCGGGCGGAGAGCTAGGCATGGAGGGCAGGAGAGAGGGCGCCAGGCTTGAACTCGTCTGCCCGGCCGGCACGCCCGCGGCCCTGCGGGCGGCGGTCGAGGCCGGGGCCGACTGCGTCTACTGCGGCTTCAGGGACGAAACCAACGCCCGCAACTTCCCCGGCCTCAACTTCTCCCCGGAGGAGCTGGCGGAGTCGATCGACTACGCCCATGAGCGCGGCGCGCGGGTCCTGGTCGCCATCAACACCTTTCCCCGCGCCGGTGCCGAGGAAATCTGGCACCGCGCCGTCGACACCGCCGCGCAGCTGCGCGCCGATGCCGTCATCCTGGCGGACATGGGCCTCCTCGCCTACACCGCCGAGCGGCACCCGGACCTGCGGCGCCATCTCTCGGTCCAGGCGGCGGCGGCCAACGCCCAGGCCATAGAGTTCTACGTCGAGGCCTTTGGCGTCCGCCGCGTGGTCCTGCCACGCGTCCTGACGGTGCAGGAGATCGCCGCCATCAACGCGGCGGTGTCTTGCGAGACCGAGGTCTTCGTCTTCGGCGGACTCTGCGTCATGGCCGAAGGGCGTTGCGCGCTGTCTTCCTACGCCACCGGCAAGTCGCCGAACATGCACGGAGTCTGTTCGCCGGCCAGCCATGTGCGCTATCAGGAAGAAGACGGCGAGCTGGTTTCCCGCCTCGGGAACTTCACCATCGACCGGGTGCCCGCCGGGGAGCCGGCGCCCTATCCGACCCTCTGCAAGGGGTGCTTCAGCGCCGGCGGCAAGCGCGGCCATGTCTTCGAGGACCCCGTCAGCCTGGACGCGGCCACGCTGCTGCCGCAACTTGCCGAGGCCGGCGTGACCGCGCTGAAGATCGAAGGGCGCCAGCGCAGCCGCTCCTACACCCAGGCGGTGGTCGCGAGCTTTCGCCGCGCCGTCGACGCCCAGGCCGAAGGCCGCGCCATCCCCGCGGGCGAACTGCGGCGCCTGAGCGAGGGTCAGACGACGACCGCCGGCGCCTACCGCAAGACCTGGCGCTAGCTGCGGCTCCCCAGGAAGGAGAGAAGACCATGACCCAGCTGACACTCGGGCCGCTGCTGTTCAACTGGCCGGCGGAGCGCTGGAGCGACTTCTACGCCCGCATCGCCGACGAGGCGCCGCTGGACCGTGTCTGCCTGGGCGAGGTCGTCTGCTCCAAGCGCCTGCCGTTTTACGCCGACCGCATTCCGGAAGCCATCGAGCGGCTGCAGCGCGGCGGCAAGACCGTCGTGCTGTCCTCCCTGGCGCTGGTCACCCTGGCCCGCGAACAGCGGCTCTGTGCCGATCTGGCCGCCGGCGAAGACTTCGACGTCGAGATCAACGACCTGACGATGCTCGCTCATCTGGCGGCGGACCGGGACTTCGCGGTCGGGCCGCTGGTCAATGTCTACAACGAAGGCACGCTCGCCTTCCTCGCAAGTCGCGGCGCCCGCCACGTCTGCCTGCCGCCCGAGCTGCCGCTGGCCTCCGTGGCGACCCTGGCCGCCGCCGGCAAGACGCGGGGAATCGCGACGGAGGTCTGGGCCTTCGGGCGCCTGCCGCTGGCGATTTCCGGGCGCTGCTATCACGCCCGGGTGCACGGCCTGGCCAAGGACTCCTGCCAGTTCGTCTGCGGCGAGGATCCCGACGGCCTGCCGGTGGAAACCCTGGACGGCGAGGACTTTCTGGCCATCAACGGCGTGCAGACGCTGTCCTTCGCCTATGCCGGCCTGCTCGGCGATATCGAGGTCCTTGAGGCGGCCGGGGTGGCGGCGCTGCGCCTTTCGCCCCAGGACTGCGACATGGTGGCGGTGGCGCGCCTGTTCCGGGAAACCCTCGACGGACGTCTTGCACCGGAGGCCGCGCAGGAGGCGCTGGCAGGCGACCTGCCTGAGATCGTCTTCGCCAACGGGTTTATCGCCGGGCGGCCCGGCGCGGAAGCCGCGGGGCACGGCTGGTCTGCCGCCTGATCCTCTGGGGCTGCGCCGTTTGGCTTCGGGGCCCGTATGGTGTATCTCCGCCTTGAGGAAATGACCCGGCCGGACCTGCGGCGCGGGCGCGGACAGCGGAAAGACGAAGCATGAAGAAGCACAAGATCGCCGTGGTGCCGGGTGACGGCGTCGGCCCGGAAGTCATCGCAGCGGGCCTGGAGGTGCTGCAGGCCGTGGCCGAGGCCGACGGCGGCTTCACCTTCGAGAGCCAGAGCTTCGACTGGGGCTCCGACCGCTATCGCCGGGTCGGCAGCATGATGCCGGAGGACGGCGTCGAGACCCTGCGCGGCTTCGACGCCATCTACTTCGGCGCCGTGGGCGACCCGGACATTCCCGACCACATCACCCTCTGGGAACTGCGCCTGGCCATCTGCCAGGGCCTGGACCAATACGCCAACGTGCGCCCGACGCGCCTGCTGCCCGGCATGCAGGGGCCGCTGCGCCCCGAACTGGGCGAGCAGATCGACTGGGTGATCGTGCGCGAGAACTCCGAGGGCGAATACGCCGGTGTCGGCGGGCGGGTCCACACCGGCCTGCCGCTGGAAACCGCCATGGATGTCTCGGTTTTCACCCGTGAGGGCGTCGCGCGCATCTGCCGCTTCGCCTGCGAGCTGGCCATGAGCCGCCCGCGCAAGCGCCTGACGGTGGTCACCAAGTCCAACGCCCAGCGCCACGGCATGGTGTTCTGGGACGCGGTCTGCCGCGAGGTCCTGGCCGACTTCCCGGATCTGAACGTGGACTTCAAGCTGGTCGACGCCATGACCGCGCGCATGGTTACCCACCCGGGCGACATCGACACCGTGGTGGCCACCAACCTGCACGCCGACGTGCTCTCCGACCTGGCCTCGGCCCTGACCGGCAGCCTGGGCAACGGCGCCACCGCCAACATCAACCCCGGGCCCGGCGTGCCCTCGATGTTCGAGCCGATCCACGGCTCGGCCTTCGACATCACCGGCAAGGGCATCGCCAACCCGGTGGGCGCCTTCTGGACCGGCGCCATGATGCTGGAGCACCTGGGCGAGACGGCGGCGGCGGAGCGCCTGATGAAGGCGGTGGAGGCGGTGACGGAGAACGGGCCGCGCACGCCGGACATGGGTGGCCAGGCCGGCAGCGCCGACGTCACCAAGGCGGTGCTGGCGGCGCTCTAGCAGGCGCCGGCCCGGCGCTACTGCTTGTTGAGCAGGTCGTAGATGACGTAGGCGATATCGCCTTCCAGGGGGAAGGACAGCATCCCCATGACCGAATAGCCGAGCAGCCAGGGCATGAGGTAGAAGCGGACCATAAAGAAGAACCAGGCGACGAAGAGCGGCACCAGCGGCTCGATCAGGAAGCCCGGCGTCACCGGCTTGAAGACCCTGAGGATGGGGTTGGTCAGCTTCACGAAAGCCTTCATGAAGAACCAATCGGAATCGACCGGCAGGAAGAGGTTCATGGCGACCCTTCCAATCAGGGTCCACATGACCACGCCGAGGGCGTAGTCGATCGCCACGACCCAGATCGGGAAAGTGGAAAGCGGATCGGTCATCGGGACTGCTTAACTCAAAGAAGCCGTCGAAGGAAGAAAAAGGGGTGGCGGAGAAACTCCGCCACCCCAGTTCACACTTGCTTTGTAACTCAGGTCAGTGGGCAGCACCGAGGATCGTCTTGCCCGAAGGCACGCGAACCTCGTCCACCATGGCCTGGGTTTCCGCATCAGGTGCGGGGGTCATCAGGCTGACGACGACCATGGCGACCAGGCTCACCGGCATGCCGATGATCGCGAAGCGCAGATGGTCGATGCCGAGCCAAGGCGTACCGCCCATGCCTCCAGGGAAGACATAGTAGAGGTAGGCCGATCCGGCGACGAAACCGCAGACCATGCCTGCGATCGCGCCTTGGGTATTGGCCCGTTTCCACCAGACGCCCAGCACCAGCGGGAAGAACAGGCCGGAGGCCGCGAAGCAGAAGGCCCAGGCCACTGCACCGAGGATGCCGGTCAGCTTCAAGCTCGCGATGAAGGCCGCCAAGGCGCCGATGGCGATCAGCAGGACGCGCGCCACGATGAGGCGGTGACGCGTATCGGCCTTCGGATCGATGATCTTGTAGTAAAGATCATGGCTGAGGGCGTTGGCGATGGCCAGCAGCAGGCCGTCGGCCGTCGACATGGCGGCAGCCAGGCCACCGGCGGCGACCAGACCGGAGATGACGTACGGCAGGCCGGCGATCTCCGGCGTTGCCAGCACGACGATATCCGGCCGCATGAAGAACTCGTTCAGCTGCAGAATGCCGTCGCCGTTGCTGTCGGAAAGCGCAAGCATCCCGACGCTCGACCAGTTCTGGATCCAGGGCAGGCTGCTCACCGCCTCGAAGGACTGTCCGATGATGGCCGTCGGCAAGGTCGGATCGAGGAGCTGCAGCTTCGTCAGCGTGGCCAGAGCCGGCGCCGTGAAGTACAGCAGGAAGATGAAGAACAGCGAGAAGGCAACCGACTTGCGGGCCGCGCGAACCGATGGCGTCGTGAAGTAGCGCATCAGAATGTGCGGCAGCGAGGCGGTGCCCGCCATCATGCAGAAGGCCAGGGTAACGAACTTCCAGCTGTCCAGCCCCCCCTGCGGATCGTTGTGCGGTGTCGTCAGGATCCGCAAGCCCGCGAAGGATTCGGTGGCGGCGGTACCCAGCCCCACTACGGGCTCCAGTTCCTGGATGCGTTGCACCGCATCGCCGTAGCTGAAGTGTGGAATGACGCCGAAGCCCTGCACGTTGGACATCCAGACGACCGGCACCACGTAGGCGATGATGAGCACGATGTACTGGGCCACCTGGGTCCAGGTCACCGCCCGCATGCCGCCCAGCATGGAGCACAGCAGGATGCCGAGAAGGCCGACCCAGACACCCACCTCGAAGGGGATGTGCAGGGCACGGGCCGCGATGGTGCCGGAGGCGTTGATCTGCGCGGTCACGTAGGTGAAGGAGGCGGCCACGAGAACGACGATGGCACAGAAGCGGGCCAAGTTCCCGCCGTAGCGGGTGCCAATGAAGTCCGGCACCGTATAGCAGCCGAACTTGCGCAGGTAGGGCGCCATCAGCGAGTTGACCAGCACATAGCCGCCGGTCCAGCCGACGACGAAGCCCAGGTAGCCGTAGCCGCCGAAGTAGATGCCGCCGGCCAGGGCCACGAAGGAGGCGCCGGACATCCAGTCCGCCGCCGTGGCCATGCCGTTGTAGACGGCGGGCACTTCACGCCCGGCGACATAGTAGGCTTCAACCTGCATGGTGCGGGAGAGCCAGCCGATGACCGCGTAGATCACCACGGTGAAGGCCACGAAGAGAATGCCGATGGTGTTGGCGCCCACACCGAACAGTTCAAGAATGGCCATCAGGATGACGAAGGCCAAGAACCCGCCGGTATACATCGCGTATACGCGGCCGAGGTTTTCGATAAAGCTTCCTTTTATCATGATGGCTTCCCCTATTGCTGATCGCTCTCGCTACCGACACCGGCCTCGTCGTCGATCGCGTCCTGCCGCCAGTTCTGGAAGAAGATGAGCAGCACGAACACGATCAGCGAGCCTTGAACGATGAAGTAGTAGCCCAGCGGAAAGCCGATGAAGGTCATCGAGTTAAGGTCTTTGGCGAACCAGGGAACTATAAATGAGAAGATGAACCAGAGCGCCAGGACCAAGATCGTCAGACTTCGCGTCTTGGCCCAATGGCGCTGTTTAGCGTCTTGGCTGATTTCAGGCATGTTATCCCCCGCATTAATTATTGTATCTTACCCCACTACTGTGACCCCCTTGGCGGATGACTGGGATCACGCCAAGATTGTACAAAAATGGGTAGCATTGTAATACCAATAATGAAGGTAGACCGTCGAATTTTGGTCGGGCCGGCAGGCCAGTCGGCTGAAACTGGCGCAACAGGGGGTTTTTGCGGGTGATCCCAAGCCTGAAGACGGCACGGGCGTTTTTACCGGAATTCATCGCTCGTTTGACAATCCGGCGCGAATCGGAACCGATCGATTCGCTTTCGGGCCTTTCCCGATTCGTTTCTACACGTGCGGCTTTCATTGCCCAGAAGACCCTCTACGGTTACCTGAAGACCCGGATGGGCACGCGCTATCCCAGCATGTTCGAGGACGACATCTTCGTCGCCTCCATCAACGTGGCCAAAATGCACGTCTTCGCCGCCTGCCTCTCCGACATGGCGATCTTCGCGGTGCGGCGCGCCTTCTTCGACGCCCCGCTGGACGACGCCCTGCGCCGGCGGGCGGCGCTCGCCTGCTACGAGCGCGGGCTGGCGGACAACGCCGGGCAGGCGGCGGGGGTGGAGGGCTTCTCTCCGCCGGAGGCGCTGGCCGCCTTCGAGCGGCGCCTGGCCTTCTTTGACTGGCACGACGGAGCCAGCGGCACCGATCTCTTCAGTGAAAGCCCGGCGGCGCTGGTGCGCTGGGCGCCCATCGCGCCGGAGCTCAAGAAGTTCGACGAGGAAATCGTGCGGAACTCCGTCAGGTTTGCCTGGCGCGAGGTGCGCAGCCAATTGGAAAAGCGCATCGACGGCGCCGCCCTTGCAGCGGAAGCGCAGGCGGGGGAGCCGGCGCCTCCGGTCCCCGGGGGATAAAGCGGCCATGAGCTTCCGCGGGGCCGACGACAGCCTTTCGGGCCTGCCGCTGGGCGCCGTGCCCGCGGTGGCGCTGGACCTGGAGACCACGGGCCTGGACGTCGCCACGGACCGCATCGTGGAAATTGCCGCGGTGCGCCTGCAGGCCGGCGGCGGCGATGACAAACCCTTTGCCCGGCTGGTCAACCCCGGCATTCCGATCCCGCCGGCCTCGATCCGCATCCACGGCATCACCGACGACGAGGTGGCCGGGGCCGAGGCCTTCGCGGCGGTCGCTCCGGAATTCAGCGAATGGGTCGGGCGCCGCCTGGTGATCGGCTATGCCCTGGGTTTCGACCTGGCGGTGCTGAAGGCCGAGCACCAGCGCCACGGTCTCGACTGGCAGGCGCCGCGCTCCATCGACGTGCGCCACCTGGTTCAACTGGTGGCGCCGGACCTGCCGAACCAGTCGCTGGAACTGGCGGCGAAGTGGCTGGGGGTCGAGGTCGGCGAGCGGCACCGGGCCCTCGGCGACGCCGAGACCGCGGCGCGGATCTTCACGGCCCTGGTGCCGAGGCTCAGGGAAAAGGGCATCGTCACCCTGGCCCAGGCCGAGCGGGTCTGCCGCAACCTCACCACCCGCCTGGAGGAAGAGGCCCAGGCCGGCTGGCACGAGGTGCTGCGCGACAGCCGCATCGCCCCGCAAAGCGTCGCCGAATACGCCCGCATCGACAGCTTTCCCTACCGCCACCGGGTCTACGACGTCATGCGCTTCCCGGCGGTGACCCTGCCGCCGACGACGCCGGTGCGCGAGGCGCTGGCGCTGATGATGGAAAAGGGCATCTCCTCGGTCTTCGTCGATCCGGAAGAGGCGGGCGGCAGCTACAGCATCCTGACCGAGCGAGACCTGCTGCGCGCCTTCAACAGCAACGTCGCCGGCGTGCGCGATGCGCCGATCTCCGACTACGCCAAGGGGCCGCTGGTCACCGTGGAGAGCGAGGAGTTCGTCTACCGCGCCATCGCCAGCATGTCGCAGCGCGGCTTCCGCCACCTCGGCGTGCGCGATCCGGACGGCAAGCTGGTGGGCGCGATCTCGGCGCGCGACCTGCTGCGCCAGCGCGCCGGCGACGCGCTCTCCCTGGGCGACAGCCTGGAACGCGCCGCCAGCCCCGGGGACCTGGGCCGCATCTGGTCGGAGCTGACCACCGTGGCGCGCGGCCTGGTTTTCGAGGAGGCCGACCCCCGCGACATCGCCGCCATCATCTCGCGCGAGCTCAGGGCCCTGACGCGGCGCGCCTGCGAGCTGGCGGAGGCGGAGATGGCCAAGCGCGGCGAAGGCCAGCCGCCCCGGCCTTACGCCATGATGGTGCTGGGCTCCGGCGGGCGTGGCGAGAGCCTGCTGGCCATGGACCAGGACAACGCCGTCATCTTCGATGAAGGCGAGCCGGGCGGCGAGGCCGACCGCTGGTTCGAGCGGCTCGGCACACTGGTCGCGGACATGCTGAACGAGGCCGGCGTGATCTACTGCCCCGGCGGCATCATGGCGTCCAAGCCGGAATGGCGCCTGGACGTGGCCGGCTGGCGCCACCGCCTGGAGACCTGGATCACCAAGGCGCGGCCCGAGGATCTGCTGAACAGCGATATCTTTTTCGACGCCGTGCCGGTCTACGGCGAGCGCGCCCTGGCCGAGAGGCTCTACGACGAGGCTCAGACGGCGGCCGGCGGGTCACGCGATTTCCTCATGGCCATGACCCTGAAGGCCAGCGACTTCCGCCCGCCGCTCAACTGGCTGGGGCGTCCGCGGCTGGAAAACGGGCGCATCGACCTGAAGAAAAGCGGCCTCATGCCGATCTTCTCGGCGGCGCGCATCGTCGCGCTGACCCACAAGTTCGACGCCCGTTCGACGCCGGAGCGCCTGGAGGCGGTGCGTCAGCTCGGCGCCTTCGATGCCGGGGTCATCGGCAAACTGATTGATGCGCACAAGATCCTGCTGGGTGCGATCCTGCGCCAGCAGCTGCGCGATATCCAGCACGGCGTCGCGCTGTCGAACAAGGTCGCCCCCGGCGAGATGCCGGCCCACGAGCGCCAGGAACTCACCTGGGCCCTGGGCCAGGTGGAAAACGTCCGCAACCTGCTCGGCACGCCGGCAGTGGGCTAGGGCTGGAATCCGATTTGGCTAGGCCAAATACCCGTGGAGGGATTTCACTACATGTCTGATTGGGGATATGCCGATACGGTAGCCTCAGGTCGAAGGGCGCGGCTTCTTAATGCGCCGTCGTTTGACGTCATATCGCAAGAAGTCGTCGAGCATATGTCGATTGGCTGCTGCCATGATGACCGATGTTGCGACGACAATCGGTTTAGCCGAGTTGTGTTTTGCATTAGGATCACTTGCCCGCTTTTCGACAAGTTCTTTAACTCGCTACATGGATACCGAGGGGCCTATTATCAGTCTCCATATTGCGGTAGCCAGGCAAATGATGAATTCATCCGTCGACTTTCTCCAATCCTTCTCAAATGGGCGGAGTCGAATTGCGATCGCTTTCGCAGCGAATTTGCAAAGGAGTCTCTGAGCTCACCTTCGGCGAAAGTCTGGCTTGCAGAGGTCAACAAGAACCTCTGCTCGGAATGTGAAGGAGAGTGGAGTGTTCCTCAGGACGACAAAGCAGAAATACAAAATGAGCGGTGGGAGAAGGAAGAGACTCAGAAAGCGAAATGGGGGCGGAAGGCCCCAACTGGTACCAAGTTACGGATCTTCGGTGCGTTTCTCGATGAAAAGCGCAATGTGTTTATCGCTGAGAACAAGCGGTATCGCGCGGTCGAAATTCATGAACACGGTTGGTCCTGATAACAAAGCTGCCTTCTTTCAGTGTTCACTGGGTTACTGTTGCCGATTCGTCGGCACCGTGAACCGCTTGCGCGCCGTCTCGGCCTTGGCTCTCATCGCGCAGTCCTCGACGTGGTCGTTGATGAGGCCCATGGCCTGCATGAAGGCATAGACCGTGGTCGGGCCGACGAACTTCCAGCCCAGCTTTTTCAGGTCCTTCGACAGCGCAACCGACTCCGGCGAGGTGGAGGCGGTCTGCGGTTTGCCGAGCGTCTTTGGGTCGGGCTCGTAGCGCCAGAGGAAGGCGGCGAGCGAGCCATCCTGCTTCACCATCTCGCGGGCCCGCTTGGCGTTGTTGATGACCGCCTCGATCTTGCCGCGGTGGCGGATGATGCCTTCGTCCTTCAGTAGCCTTTCGACGTCGCGCTGTGTGAAGCGGGCGATCTTGTCGAAATCGAAGTCCTTGAAGGCGGCGCGGAAGTTCTCGCGCTTGGCGAGGATGGTGCGCCAGCTGAGGCCCGACTGGAATCCCTCCAGGCAGAGCTTCTCGAAGAGGCGCCGGTCGTCGGCGACCGGAAAGCCCCACTCCTTGTCGTGGTAGACGAAGAACTCCGGGGCGGCGGCACACCAGCGGCAACGCGGCTTGCCGTCCGGCCCCTCGACCGTGTTGCCCATGCCTCAGGCCTCGACCAGGAAGCTCAGCCGCTCGTCGGCGCGCGAGGGCGTCATCTCGATGATCTCGGCGTTGACGACCTTTTCCACGACGAAGGGGTCGGCTTTCACCCGGACCTCCAGGTCTTCGCGCGAGGTGTTGTGCGCCACGATGCCGCCGCCGCCCGCCCCTCCCTGGTCATTGGGCTGCAGGCTGCCGGCCAGCAGGAAGACGCCTTCGTCGAAGCCCTGTTGAAGCCAGGCCTTGTGGCCTTCCATGAACTGGCCGGCCTGGCCTTTGTTTTCCGCGAACTTGAGCTGCACGATGAACATCGCTCGAGGTCTCCTAGGGTGCGGCCTGGCGCTTGCGTGGCCGGGCGCCGTTCTTTCCGGTGTTCTTCGCTTCCGCGAGGCGGGCGTCCAGCCAGTCGAAGAGCCCCTCCACCTCGCGCCGGACGAAGGCGTCGTCCTGGTAGGCGTTGGCCAGGGTCGCGACGCCCTGGCTGGCGGCGAGGACGTGCAGCGCCAGGGCGTCGGCCTCGGCCCCGTGGCCGAGTTCCTCGAACTGGCGGCGCAGCCAGGTTCGGAACAGGGTGAAGAGCGCCTTGGCCTCGCCCTGGGCCTCGTGGTTCAGCTTGGCCAGTTCGCTCGACAGCGTGCCCAGCGGGCAGCCGTAACGTTTGATGTCCGCCTGGTTGGTGATCAGGATCTTGATGTAGCAGCGGATGCGCTCGGCGGGCGATTCCGTCTCCGCCTCCCAGCGCGCCAGCATCGCGCGGCGGTCGGCCAGGCGCTGCTCGATCACCGCGTCCAGGATCTCGTCCTTGGTCTTGAAGTAGTAGTAGAAGTTGCCGCGCGAGATCTGCACAGCCTCAGCGATGTCGGCGAAGGAGGTGTGGTCATAGCCCTGCCGGTAGAACAGTGCATCGGCGGCCTCGACGATCTGCTCGCGGGTGGTCTTCTCGCTCATGGTCTTGTCTCCGGGTCCGGCGGCGCCTCTGCCTCAGGCCGCCGAAACGTATGCGCTGCGGTAGGTGGGGTAGTCGGTATAGCCTGTTTCGCTGCCGCCGTAGAAGGTGGTGCTGTCGGCCTCGTTCAGGGGCAGGCTCTCCCGGTAGCGCCGCACCAGGTCGGGGTTGGCCAGGAAGGGCGTGCCGAAGGCGACCAGGTCGGCCGCGCCCTCGCGCAGCGCCGCCCGGGCCCGGGCCAGGTCATAGCCGTTGTTGGCGATGTAGGGGCCGTCGAACTTCGCACGCAGGGCGCGGTAGTCCACGCTACTGGCCTTGGTCAGCATGTCGCCTTCCAGGACGTGCAGATAGGCCAGGCCGCGGGGGCTGAGCTGCTCGGCGAAGTACTCGAAATGTCCCTGGGGGTCGGAGTCCGACATGGCGTTGAAGCTGTTCTCGGGTGTCAGGCGCAGGCCGACGCGATTGGCCGGCCAGACCTCGCAGACCGCCTCCAGGATCTCGTTCAGCAGGCGCAGCCGCTTCGCCGCGCTGCCGCCGTAGGCGTCGCCGCGCTGGTTGCTGCCGTCGCGCAGGAACTGGTCGATGATGTAGCCGTTGGCCCCGTGCACTTCGATGCCGTCGAAGCCGGCGCGCCGGGCCAGCTCGGCGCCCTGGCGGAACTGCGCCACGATGCCGGCGATCTCCCGGGTCTCCAGGGCGCGGGGCGTCACGAAATCCTGCATGCCGCTGTAGGTCACCGCCTGGCCCGCCGGGCGCAGCGCCGAGGGCGCGACCGGGGTTTCCCCGTCCCGTTGCAGGCTGGGGTGCGAGATGCGCCCGCAGTGCTGCAGCTGGATGAAGATGCGCCCGCCGGCCGAGTGCACGGCATCGGTAAGGCTCAGCCAGCTCGCCGCCTGGGCGTCGGTGAAGATGCCCGGGGTGAAGGGATAGCCGATGGCCTGGGCCGAGACCGGCGCGGACTCCGTGACGATCAGCCCGGCGCTGGCGCGCTGCTGGTAGTAGGCCGCCATCAGCGGCGGCACCACCCCGTCGGCGCCGGCGCGGTTGCGCGTCATCGGCGCCATGACCAGGCGGTTGGCGAGGGTCAGGTCGCCCAGCTGGACGGGCGCGAAGAGGTCTGCGGCCATGAAGCACTCCCAGGGTCCGAAACGAGGGTATAGGACGAACGTCCAAATTCAGGGTATTGATTTAGGACGACTGTCCAAATTTGTCAAGGGGGCAGAGACGCGCCGTAGTGCCCGCCGGCCCGATTACCGGGCCGGCTAGGCGTTCTGCCGGGGTTGCGGGCGGAAGCCGATGCGCCCCGGCGTGCCCGGCTTGGCGGCGGCTTCCTTGGCCAGCAGCCCGACGATGGCCTCGGGCGAGGCCGCGTCCTCCTGGAAGCGCAGCTGGCGCGCCACCACGGCGAAGTCGCCGGGCGTCAGGCCCGCGATCTCGGCCAGGCGCGGCGGCGCCGGCCGGTCGAAGAAGACCTCGAAGGCCCGCGCGGCGGCGGCCGGGCCCAAAGCCTCCAGCTTCACCTTGAAGACGAAACGGCGCAGCGCGGCGCTGTCCAGCCGCGCCGCGTGGTTGGTCGCCGCCACGAAGGGGAAGGGATGGCTGTCCATCCAGGTCAGCAGCTCGTTCACCTGGCTGACTTCCCAGGTCTTCTCCGCGCGGCCGCGGTCGGACAGCAGCGAGTCGACTTCGTCGAACAGCAGAATGCTGCCGCTTTCCGCCGCCTCGGTGAAGGACTCGGCGATCAGCTTCTCGGTCTCGCCGATCCACTTGGACAGCAGGTCGGAGGCGCGCTTGACCAGCAGCGGCCGGTCGAGCTGCCGCGCCAGATGGCGCGCCAGCGCGGTCTTGCCAGTGCCCGGCGGGCCGGTCAGCAGCAGCGAGAAGTCGGCCGGCGCGCCCGCGGCAGACAGCCGGTCGAAGAGCGCCGCGATGGAGATGTCGGACTGGTAGAGGCCGAGGTCGAGGTCGCGCTCCGCGCCCCCGCCCGGCGGCAGGCGGCGGCCGTAGCGCAGGCCCGTCACCAGGGACTCCAGGACCTGGCTGGTCTCTTCCTCGCCGCCCTGCAGCAGGCGCGCCGTGCGCAGGGCGTTGCGCGCCACGGCGGTCGACTCGCTGGCGGTCTCGGCCAGGCGACCGATGGCGCCGGGCGACAGCTCCAGGCCCTCGTCCCGCGCGATGCGGCCGAGAATCACCTTGCGTGCCTGCGGCGAAGGAAGGTCCATCTTCATGACGTAGGTCATGCGGCGCAGGTAGGCCGGGTCGATGTTCTCGATGGAGTTGCTGGTCCAGATCGTCGGCACGGCGTTGCTCTCGAACAGCCGGTTCACGAAAACCTTGGAGCCCGGCCGCCGCGAAATGCGGTTGTCGGTGTTGCGGTAGGCGTCGCCGATCAGGTCTTCCATCTCGTCGAACAGCAGGACTGCGTCGCGGCGCTGGGCCAGAAGCTGTTGCGCCAGCTTCAAGGCGTCGACGCGCTCCCAGCGCTCCGGCTCGTCGCCATAGCCGTCGGTCTCGCCCACGGCATAGAGGCGCGCGCCGGCCGCCGCCGCCAGCGCCTTGGCCAGCTCGGTCTTGCCGGTGCCCGGCGGCCCGTAGAGCAGGATGTTGATGCCCTCGGCCCTGTCGCTCAGGGCCCCGCGTAGCAGGCGGTGGAGCAGCGACAGCTCTTCGCCCCGGCTCGCGAAGTCGCTCAGCGCCAGGCGCGCGGGCGCCGCCGTGCCGACCAGGCATTCGATCATCGCCTCGTCGTTCATCGGCGCGCGGTTCAGCAGCCGGTGGACGCAGTGCATCGCTCGGAGGGTCGGCGTCGTGTCGTGCCGCCCGATCGACAGGTCGATCAGGTTGAGCTGCACGGACTTGGTCTGGCGCAGGGCCTCGAGAGACTCGATGCCCGCCAGTTCCAGCAGCAGCGGCGGCGTTTCCGCGCCGTGGCGTTCCAGCAGATGGCAGAGCGCGGAGCAATGGCGCAGGCGGTCGCAGGCCACCACTGTCTGCAGCAGCCGCGTCTCCGCCGCGTCGAGCGCCAGCAGCGCGGCGAGGCGCGCTGTCAGGACCAGCACAGGCGAAGGCTTCGCCGGCGCCGCCGTGCGGGCGGCGGCGATGTCGCGCGCGAGCTCAGCCCAGGCCTCGGCGGGCGGCGCCGGCTTCTCCTCGGGCTTCTGCTCAGGCTTCCGCCGGAGCCACAGGCGGGGCCGCTTCTTCGTATCTTCCTCGGACTCCTCCGCCTTTTCCGGGGCGACCGGCAGGCCAAGCACATGGGCCCTGTCCCGGCACCAGGCCAGGAGCGCCTTCGCCAGCGGAGAGTCGGCCGGGGCGTCCCGCACGGCAAGGTGCAGCAGTCCCAGCAGCAGTGATCTTTCGTCCATCGGTCATCCGATCGTCGCCTTCGGGCGGCCGGACGCGCGCAAGCGCGCAGCGCCACCGGAAGGTGGTTCTTGTTCAATTCGTTTGGGGATGACAGGCCGGGCCTCGCCCGGCCGGAACCGCTAGTCTGCGGTCGCTGGGACGAGGAGGCGGGGCGTCATGCCCAGGGTATCTTCCTTGCGCTCAATCATGCGCGTGCCTCGTTCTCGAAAGGGACGGCGCCCGAAGACGCCGTGGGCGCGGTTGATAGCAATCCCTGGTGCCGGAGTCAACTCCAAGGGGGCGATGAGGCCCGCGCGAAGCAGCGAGGCCTCAAGACTGAAGCAAGCTCCCTGCTGGCGCTGGCAGGGGCGCGAGAATCCGAAAACGTCGAATGCCGACGCCACATGAAGATCGCATCCTGGCTCCATTTGGACGAGAGAAGGAGTCGCCGCCTGTTAGATCTTATCAGTCGGAATGGTCAGGGCCTGGGACGCGCCTTTGTTGCAACCCGGCGCGTATCCTAGCCTCCTTTTCCAGGTCCTCTTTCGCTCTGTCGCGCAGCATTTTCATCTGTGATGCCGCGACTTGGTTTCGTCGGATGATGTAGGGGGTGGTGAGTGCGAAGATAATCTGGGAGAAAAAGGTATCGAACGATTCGATACAGGTGTTGAACTGATCAGTATAGATCGAGCGGAAGATCTTTTGGACTGACGGCTCTGAGATCACCTTCTCCAGGTTGACCGGGGACCCCGGCGTGTAATCCGGATAGACCGCAGCAGTTGGCTCCAGAGCAACGAGTTGGGCAAGTACCCATTCCAGGTCCGTCAGCTTCGCTGCGTTTGACGGGTCCGCCAGCGCAGCAAGCACGGCTTCGGGCGGCAGGGTCCTGTCGTTCTCTTCGATCCAGACCCGGGCTTCCTCGGTAAGGTTGCGACGCTTCGACGTTACGGATCGATTGATCTCTCCTTCTCTCGGCAGCAGAGTTGACGCCAAGGAACTGCGCTCACCGAACTCCTTGGAGAGAGTCGAAGACCCTTCTATAAAGCGCCTCGTATCGATGTACTGTTTCATCGCGAGCAGCGATGCAAGGGTTGGGCCGGGCGCTTTTCTCTTTCGGTTTTCCGCCAGCTGTTGTTCCGGCCCAAAGCCGCTCGGCGGGTCGCGGAAGCGAAACTCCGCACAATACTGCACTGGTCTTTTTTCGTAGCGCTCGGCGTCGCACGAGAAATTGAGACGCCTAACCCCTTCAGTGAGAATACGGGTGACTAGGTCGAATTCCTCGACATCGCAAAAGTCATATACGGTCGTATAGAGGGGGTTCAGGTTCGACGGCTTGAAGGAGCTGCTGATTCGAGGGGACTCCTTCGTGACCGGGTCATGGTCGCAAAAGGAGGTGCCAACGGATACCATCGTATGGCCGTTGATCTCGCCGAGTTCCGGGGCCCGCGCCTCGACCTTGAAAAGAAACCTCTCGGATTTGAACTCAACGGCAAAAATGTCGTAAAAATCCGGGTCAGGGCCTCCGCCCTCGGTCGTCCTGCCTACCCGGGCGACGGAAAACCCGGAGTCAAAGTCCGTGGCTTTGGATTCAAATCCCGCGAATCTGTGCAGTTCGCTATTGATCAGCGGTCTGTAGGTCCTGTGGAACATTCGGTGTCCCGCTATGGGTTAGGTCTTCGCCGACCATTCTGTTTGAAAGCAGGCCGTCGTTCCAGGTTTGCTGCGACCGGAGGTTCCTTCGCCGCCGTCACGACTGAAACACCGTGCCCGCGCCCGCAGCACGCGCCCGGGCGACGGCCAGGGTGGCGATGGCGGTGTCCTGCACGCCGGTGCCGGTGAGGTCGCAGAGCACGCAGGCCGCCTCGCTCTCGCGGCCCGGCTTGTCGCCGGCGATGACTTCGCCCAGCTCCGGGAAGACCGCGTGGGCGTCGACGGCGCCGGCCTCGATGGCGTGGTGCAATTCGCCCAGCAGGCGCACCTGGCTCAGGCGGTCGCAGACGTAGGTGTCGGCGGCGGCCAGGGCTTCCGCCGCGACCTCGTTCTTGTAGGAGGCATCGGAGCCCATGGCGATGAGGGTCAGGCCCGGGCGCAGATGCTCCGGGGTGATCAGCGGTTTGTTGGAGGGCGTGGTGGTCACCACCACGTCGCTCTCCGCGCAGAGGGCGCCGATGTCGTCGCAGGCGCTGATCGGGATGCCCAGGGCGTCGGTCATCTCCTGGGCGCAGGCTTCGGCGTTGCCGCCGTCGCGCGCCCAGACCAGGGCGCTCTCCAGGGGGCGCACCAGGCTCAGCGCCTTCAGCTGCAGACGCGCCTGCACCCCGGCGCCGACGATGCCCGCGGTCTTCGCGTCCTTGCGGGCCAGCCAGTCGGCGGCGACGCCGCCGGCCGCCGCGGTGCGCAGATCGGTCAGGTAGCCGTTGTCCAGCAGGATGGCTTCCACCATCCCGGTCTTGGCGCTGAACACCACCATGAGGCCGTTGAGGCTGGGCAGGCCGATCTTGGGATTGTCGAAGAAGCCGGGGCTCATCTTCATGGCCAGGGAGTCGAGGCCCGGCACGTAGGCGGTCTTCACGTCGATCTCGCCGTTGGCCTCGGCGATCTCCAGGTGCAGCACCGGCGGCATGATGACCGCCTTGGTGGCCAGCGCCTTGAAGGCCTCCTCGATGCAGGTGACGACGTCGCGGTCCAGGCTCAGCAGGTCGCGCAGGTCCGGCTCGTTCAGGATGCTGACTTCAGGCATGGCGCGCAGCCTCCGTCAATTGCGCCTGACGCTCGGCCAGCAGGTCCGGGTTCTCGCCGGCGACGATGCGCTGGTGCAGGGTCATGTCGATGTTGCCGCCGCTGAGCAGCGCGATGGTGACGCCCCAATCAGGATGCGGCGCGGTGAGCAGGGCGGCGATGCCCACGGCGGCGGCGCCCTCGATCACCTGGCGTTCCTCGGCGTAGGCATGGCGAATGGCCCCGGCGATTTCCTCTTCACTGACCAGCAGCACCTCGTCCACTAGGTCGCGCACCATGGCGAAGCTGTGGCGGTTGTCGAGGCCGATGCCGCCGCCCAGGGAGTCGGCCAGGGTCGGCAGTTCCTCCACCGGCACCGGGTGTCCCGCCTTGAGGCTGTCGTGCATGGCGGCGCCGCGCTGCATGGAGATGCCGACGACGCGGATCGAGGGCTTCACCGTCTTGGCCGCCATGGCGACGCCGGCGATGAGGCCGCCGCCCGACAGCGGCACCAGCAGGGTCTCGGCCTCCGGCAGCTCCTCCAGCATTTCCAGCCCCAGGGTGCCCTGGCCGGCGATGATGTCGGCGTGGTCGAAGGGCGGCAGGGCGATCATGCCTTCTTCGGCCACCAGGCGGTCGACCTCCACCTGGGCGTCATCCTGGGACAGGCCGACGATGCGCGCTTCCGCCCCCAGGGCCTCGATGGCCTCGACCTTGTTGGCCGGCACCAGGGCCGACATGCAGACGATGCAGGGGATGCCCGCCGCGCGCGCCGCATGGGCCAGGGCGCGGCCGTGGTTGCCGGTGGAGGCGGCGGTGACGCCCTTGCCGCGCTGGTCCGGCGGCAGGGCGAGCACCGCGTTGGTGGCGCCGCGCAGCTTGAAGGCGCCGGTGATCTGCTGGTGCTCGCACTTCAGGTGGACGGCTGCGCCGTGGCGGGCGGTGAGGCTGGGTGAGGCGATCAGCGGCGTGCGGCGCAGGCGGCCGGCCAGACGGCGGCGCGCCACCAGGGTGTCGGTCAGTTGCGGATGTCTTGTGCCTTGCTCTGGGCCGGCCATAGGGCGCCTTTCCTCAGGGTCTTCTTCTTGGATCTGCTGCGGCCCGAAAGGCTTAGCACAGCCCCTGGGACGATTGAAACCCGGGCTCTGCCGAGCGCTGCCTAGGAGAAGCCCGCCTTGCGCAGGGCGGCGACGAAATGGTCGCGGTCGACGGGGTCCTTGAAGGGAAAGGCCTCGGTGATGGCCGCCAGGGAGAAATCTGGGTTGAGGATGCGCACCTGTTCGGCTTCCCAGTCGGCGTCGTCCATCCGGCCCGCCTGGGCATAGGACGCGGCGAGCCAGATGTGCAGGCGCTCCGAGGCCGGGTTGCTCTCGACGCCGGCAAGCAGGGCCTCGATGGCCTTGTCGTAGTCGCGCAGCACGAAGTAGGCCTGGCCCAGATGGAACTGATAATTGAAGGGGTGGTGCGGGTTGAGCCGCATGGCCTGTTTCAGGCGCTCGACGCTCTCGGCCGGGCGGCCGGCGTAGTAGAACAGCGTGGCCAGCAGCACATGGGCGTTGGCGTAGTTGGGATCGAGCGCCAGGGCCTTCTCCACCTCCACCATGGCCTTCACGTCTTCGCCGCGCTCGCGGAACACCAGGCCGGTGATGAAGTAGGACAGCGGAATTTCCGGGTCCGCCGCGATCGCCAGCCGGGCCGCCTCATCGGCGCGCCGCAGCGCCGCCGTGCGATCGCTTGCCCAGCCGTTCACGGCATCGAAAACGTAGGTCCAGGCCAGCATAGCATGCGCCATGGCGAAGTCGGGATCCTGCGTCAGTGCTTCTTCGAAGAACTTCCGCGCCTTGGCGTTCTCTGGTTTGTTCCGGTAGAGGTAGAAGTGCTGCCGGCCAAGCTGGAAGGCCCGGTAGGCCGCGGCGCTGGAGGTGCGCGCCACCAGCAGGCGCTCGCTTTCGGCCGACCCCGCTTCTTCCGTCAGCAGCGGAACGACGGCGCGCAGCACCCGGTCTTCGACGTCAAAGATGCGACCGGCATCGCTGTCGAAGCTTTCCGCCCAGCGATGGCTGCCGTTCGAGGCATCGACCAGCTGTACGTTGACCCGCAGCCCCTCGCCGCTGCCGCGGACGGTGCCGCGCAGGATGTAGTCCACGCCGAGGCGCTGCGCGACCTCCTTGTAGTCGACAGTGCCGTCCTTGTAGACGAAGGCCGAGTCGCGGGCGATGACCAGCAGGTTTCGCGACTTCGCCAAGGCCGTCGTCAGGTCGTCGGTCAACCCGTCGGCCAGGTGCTCCCGGCCGTCCAGCGCGCCGAGCTGCTGGAAGGGGAGGACGACGACGGCGCTTCGGGTGGCAAGCGGCCCGGGGGCCTCCACTTGGTCATCGCGGCTGGTGAGCCAGAACAGCCCCGCCGCGAGGAAGGCGGTCGCCATGGCCGCGGCGGTGGCGCGGAGGGGCCGGCCGCCGAAGCGGCGCCGCGGTGGCGTGCCGTCGCTTTGCTCCGCGACTTCTTCCCCGATCTGCCCAGTGTCCGGCTGCGGCGCCGCCAGCAGGCGGTAACCGCGCTTCGACAGGGTCTCGATAATGCGCGGCTCTTTCGGGTCGTCACCCAGCGCCTTGCGCAGCTTGAAGATGATGCTGGTAAGCGCGTCGTAGCCCACGACGCGGTCCTGCCAGATGGCGTCCTCGATCTCCGACCTCGGGACGACTTCGCCGGGCCGGCCGGCGAGATAGGTGAGAACCTTGATGGCCTGCGGCTGCAATCTGACGTCGCAGTCGCCGCCTTGGATCCGGCCGGTCGCCGGATCCACGCGGCAAGACCCGATCCGGTAAGGTCCTCGAAGATCGATGAAACCGGACTGGCTTTTCATGGCCACCCCCCAAGTCCCGGACAAGGGAAAGTTGAGACCACCCTTATTAAACTACTGATTTTAAATGATAATCTAAAATCCAGAATAAAACCAGCAAATCATCATAACTTCCTCGCCGCGTCCCCCTAGCCTCGCTGCGGTGTTTGGCAAAGCAAGCTGACGGAGGTGAGGAGATGGAACGCAGAGACTTTCTCATGGGTGCGGCGGCCTGCGGCGCGCTGCTGGTCGGCGGAGCGATCGTCCCCGCGTGGGCGGGCGACGGTGCCGCCGCCGCTTTCGCGGCCAACAGCGAAGACGAGGTGCTCGCCCGGCTCTTCCCCGGGCTGACTGCCCGGCCGAGCGACGCGGTGGACCTGATCGCGCCCTATCTCGCCACGCCGGGCCAGGCCATCATGGTCCGGGCGGCCTATCGCCGTGAGCCGGCGCAGGGGATCGCGATCACCGCCCCTGACGCGGAACGGCCGCTCGTGGCCTTGGCGGTCCTGCAGAGGTCGGCGGGGGTTTTCGGCCTGCGCTTGCGTTTGCAGCGCAGCTCCCCGGTGGTCGCCTATGTCCTGAGCGAGAGCGGCCTCTATTCGGCCACGCGCCGGATCAAGGTGACCCGCGGCGGCTACGGCATGGGCTTCGGCCGGCTCGAAAAGAAGGGAGGATGATCATGGAAAAGACGACGCGGATGCGGGTGCGGCGGCAGGGGCTGCTGAACGAGGTTCAGGTCCTGGTGCGGCATCCCATGAAGGCAGCCGGCGCAGAGGCCGCCGACTGCATCGAGAAGCTGACCTGCCGCTGCAACGGCGCGGCCGTGGGCGAGATCTATACCGGCGCCAACGTGGCGGAGAATCCCCTCTTCGTGCTGGCCGTCGACGAGATCTGCGCCGGCGACCTGCTGGAGGTCTGCTGGCGCGACAGCCGGGGCGACCGGGGCCAGGCCGCTTTGCTGGTCAGCTAGTCTTCGCGGGCGCGAAGTCGCGCCGGAGGATCTCGTCTATCGACGTGGGCTTTATCCCCAGGGCATCGAGTCCCGGCAGGTCGGGCGGCACGAAGTTGTCCTGCTTCATCAGGGCCACCTGGCCCTCGGTCAGCGGTGGTCTCGGCAGGACGCCGGCGGCGAGCGCCAGGGTGTCCCAAAGCGGAAAGGGCAGCGGGAGAAGGAGAGGCCGTCGCCCGGCAAAGTCCATCAGCCGCTTGAGGAGTTGACGGTAGCTGTATATCTGCGGCCCGCCCAGACCGTAGAGGGGAGCGGGAGGTTCCTTCAGGGTAAGGACCCGCACCGCTGCTTCGGCAACGTCCTCTGCGAAGACAGGCTGCAGGCGGGTGTCGCCGCGTCCGAACAGCGGGATGACGGGCAGTCGCCGCACGAGGGGCAGCAGTGTGTTCAGAAAGGCATCGTCGGCCGCGAACATCACGCTGGGCCGGAATACGGTCGCCTGTTCGAAGGCGGCGCGCACGGCCGCTTCGCCTTCGCCGCGGCAGCGGATGTAGGCCGAGCGTGCTGTTTGGTCGGCGCCGATCCCCGACAGCTGGACAAGCCGCTCGACACCGTGGCGGCGGCAGGCGGCGGCGACGTTTCCCGCCCCCTCGACGTGGACGGCATGGAAGGTCGCCTCGCCCCGCTCCACGTACAGCCCGACGGCATTGACCACCCCTTGTGCGCCGGCGACGGCTGCGTCGACCGAGGCGGCGTCGCGCACATCGGCCCGCACCACCGACAACTCCTGCGTCGCCGAGCCGGATGGTTCTGTGGTCCCGGCCTTGCGGCCGGCCACCCTGACCCGCAGCCCGCGCCGGCGCAGGCGGTCGACGATCCGGCGTCCGAGAAAACCTGTGCCTCCGAATACGGTGATCTGCTCGACGGGCATGGCGGCCCCTCTTTCAGAACTCTGTGGCTCAGCGGCGGTCCTGGCGCCCGGCCTCGGTCACGATCACGTCCATGGGGATGTCGTGGGCCTGGGGAAAGATCGAGGCGATGGCGCCGCTGCCGTCACCGACGCCGATGGCCAGCGGCTTCTCGGCGAAGGCAGCCAGGGTGCGGTCGAAGAAGCCGCCGCCGTAGCCCAGACGGTAGCAGTTCGGGTCGTGGCCGACCAGCGGCGCGACGACCACGTCGGGGACGACCTCGGGACCCTGGGCGGGGATGGGGATCTTCCAGACGCCGTGGGACATGCGGCAGCCCGGCGTCCAGGCGCGGAAGACCAGCGGCTGGTCCTTGGCCACCACCACCGGCAGGGCGGCGCGTCCGCCCTTCCCGACGAAATCCCGCATCCAGGGGCGCAGGTCCAATTCCCCGCGGAACGGCCAGTAGAGACCGACCACGGCGTCCGGGGCGATCAGGCGGTCCAGTTCCCGGCCGACCTGGTCGGCGATGGCCTGACGCTCCTCGGCCGGGCGCGCCACGCGCAGGGCGACCAGACGCGCGCGTTCCTCGCGGCGCCACTGCGCCACCTGCCGGGCCCGCTCTTCCGGGCTCAGCGGCTTCAGCCAGGCCTCGTCCAGCTCCCGCGCGTAGCAGGTGGGCGAGGCAGGGTCGTCGGGTGGGGGATCGTCGTGCGGCAAGGTTGCCTTCCTGAGGGTCGGATCGGACCTACAGCCTGCTGCTTGCGGTCAGGCGGCGCAAGAGGCGCTTCAGCGCCTGGCGCTCGCCTTCGTTCAGGGGGGCCAGCAGCAGTTCCTCGGCTTCCAGGATGCGCTCGCGCAGGGCAAGGAAGAAGGCCGAGCCCGAGGGCGTCAGGAAATAGCCGGCGCGCCGGCCGTCGTCGTCGGCGGCGCGCTTCACCAGGAAGCCGGCTTCCAGCAGCGGCTTCATCGCGGTGGTGACGACCGACGGCGCGGTCACCATGCCTTCGGCCAGTTCGCCGTGGGTGAGGCCGGGGTTGAGCAGTACCAGTTCCAGGATGCCGTACTGCAGCGGCGAAAGATCGCTGCCGTCGAATGCCTTGGCGAAGGCCTGCTGGCTGCGCAGGTGACTGCGCCGGAAAAGGTGGCCGAGGGCGTCGTGCAGCAGGCCGGTGCTCAGCGTCTTTTCGTGCTTTGCGGCGCTGCCCTTGCTCATGACGTGCCGCCTTTGCTCATGCTGCGCCTTGGGGCAGTTGCACGATGGAGGGGCGGCTGTTGAGCGCGTCCTTGTCGAAGCCGGCCAGCTTCTTGTAGTTCGCGGCGGTCTCTTCCAGCTCGCCCGGCGTCAGCACCTCCTCGATGCGCCGGAAGCCGTCGGGCGCCAGCTCCTCGACCCGCTGCATCACCTGCTCCGGCCCGTTCTGGCGGTTGGCCAGCACGATCTTGGCGGTGGCCGGGCGGCGCTCGGCCTCGTAGGACGCCAGGGCGGCGGGCGTTGCGCCCTGGGCCAGGATCTCGCGGGTCAGCACCCGGGCGTCGAGGATCGCCTGGGAGGCGCCGTTGGAGCCGATGGGATACATGGCGTGCGCCGCGTCGCCCAGCAGCGTCGCCCGCCCTTCGGTCCAGTGGGGCAGGGGATCGCGGTCGACCATGGGATACTCGTAGATCGCCTCGGCGGCGCGGATCAGCGCCGGCACGTCCAGCCAGTCGAAGGTCCAGTCCTCGAACTGCGGCAGGAAATCGGCCGGATCGCCGGGACGGTTCCAGTCCTCGCGCCGCCATGCGTGGTCGGCCGCGAACTTGCGTTCGGCGATGAAGTTGATCAGCGCCTTGCCGTCTTCGTCGGGTTCGGACAGCGGGTAGCAGACGAACTTCTGGAACTCGTGGCCGGCCATGATCATCGATCGTCCGGTGAGGTAGGGCTTCGCCCGCGCCGTGCCGCGCCACAGGATGGCGCCGTTCCAGATCGGCGCGCCCTCGTCGGGGTAGAAGCGCCGGCGCAGGCTGGAGTGAATGCCGTCGGCGCCGACCAGCAGGTCGCCCTCGGCCGCGCCGCGCGGCTTGCCGGTCTTCTTGTCGATAAAGGCGGCCGTGATGCCCTTGCCGGTCTCCCGCCAGTCGGCGAGGTGCCAGCCGGGGACGATGTTCTCCTTGCCGATGCGCTGCTGGGCGACCTCCAGCAGCATCATCTGCAGCGCGCCGCGGTGGATGGAGAACTGCGGCCAGCGGTAGCCCGCGGCCTCGCCGCGCGGCTCCGACCAGATGAGCTGGCCGCGCTTGGAATAGTAGGCCAGCTCGGCGGTACGCACGCCCAGGCGATCCAGCCCGGCCAGCAGGCCCAGCTCGTCCAGCTCGCGCACCGCGTGGGGCAGCAGGTTGATGCCGACCCCCAGCGGCCGGAGCTCGGTGGCGGTCTCGAAGACCTTCACCGGCACTCCGGCCTGGTGCAGGGAGAGGGCGAGGGTCAGCCCGCCGATGCCGGCGCCGGCGACGAGGACGGTCATAACGTTCCCAGCTCCGCTCTTCCGGACAGCCTACTCGGCGCCCGCGTACTCGGCGATCAGCGCCTTGGCGTCGGCCACCATGGCGGCGCCGTCGTAGCCCTTGGCGTTCATCTCCTCGATCCACTGGTCGACCAGCGGCGCCGCCACCTTCTTCCAGCGCGCGACTTCCGCTTCGTCCAGCGTGAGCATCTTGTTGCCGGACTTCTTGGCGATGGCGATGCCCGGGGCGTCGCCTTCGTCCATCACCCGGCCGACCCACTTGGAGGTCTCGAGACCGGAATTGGCGTCGATCACCGCCTTCAGGTCGGCGGGCAGGGATTCGTACTTGGGTTTGTTCATGGCGAAGACGAAGAAGGAGGTGTAGAGCCCGCGCGAGCCCGCGAAGTTGGTGTGGCTGTCGACCAGTTCGGCCACCTTGAACGGCGTGGTCACCTCCCAGGGGATCACGGTGCCGTCGATCACACCCTTGGAGAGGGCTTCCGGCATGGCCGGCACCGGCATGCCCACCGGCGTCGCGCCCAGCGCCGAAAGCAGGGCGTTGGCCTGGCGGGTGGGCCCACGCAGCTTCAGGCCCTTCATGTCCTCCAGCTTGGCGACGCCGTCCCCCTTCACGTGCAGCAGGCCGGGCCCGTGCACATGCACGGCGATCATGTGCACGTCCTTGAACTCGTCGGTCAGGTACTTCTCGTAGAAACGCCAGGCGGCCTGCGAGGTCTGCTCGGCGCTGGCCGGCATGAAGGGCAGTTCGAAGGCCTCGGTGCCGGGGAAACGGCCCGGGGTGTATCCGGGCAGGGTCCAGACGACGTCGACCACGCCGTCACGCGCCTGGTCGTAGAGCGCCGGCGGCTTGCCGCCCAGCTGCATGGTCGGATAGATCTCGACCTTGATGCGCCCGCCGGATTCCTTCTCGATCTTCTCCGCCCAGGGGGTGATGAAGTTCTTGGGCACCGGCGCCGGCGGCGGCAGGAAATGGTGGACGCGCAGGGTGACCTCCTGCGCGGCGGCCGGGCCGACCTGGCCGGCGAAGCACGCCGCCGCGATCAGGGCGGCGGCGCAAAGGTTTTTGAAAAACGACGTCATGAGGTCTCCTCCCAAGGCGTCCCGGTCTGCGAGGACCGGGCGTCATTGATTATTGTTTACTATGTAAACTGATTGCCGTGTCGCGGGTCAAGTCTCCCGATGAGGCGGCCCGCCGTGCGGGTTCCTAGTACGGCAGGCCGACATAGTTCTCGGCCAGCACCGTCTGGGCGGCCTTGGAACTGGCCAGGTAGTCGAACTCGGCGCGCTGGATGCGGTCGCCGAAGCCCTCGTTCTCCGGGAACCTGTGCAGCAGCGAGGTCATCCACCAGGAAAAGCGCTCGGCCTTCCACACCCGCTTGAGGGCGCGCGCCGAGTAGTTGTCGATGCCGCTGCTGTCGCCTTTCTTGTACCAGTCGATGAGCGCGCTGGAGAGGTACTGGATGTCGGAAGCGGCGAGGTTCAGCCCCTTGGCGCCGGTCGGCGGCACGATGTGCGCGGCGTCGCCGGCCAGGAACAGCCGGCCCCAGCGCAGCGGCTCGGCGACGAAGGATCGCAAGGGCGCGACGCTCTTCTCGATCGAGGGGCCGGTGACCAGGCGCTGGGCGACCTCGGCCGGGATGGTCGCCTTCAGGCGCTCCCAGAAGGCGTCGTCGGACCAGTCGTCCGGGTTCTCGTCGGCCTTCACCTGCACGTAGTAGCGGCTGAGCTGCGGGCCGCGCAGGGAGCAGAGGGCGAAGCCGACGTCATGGCGGGCGTAGATCAGCTCCTCGTTTACCGGCGGCGTCTCCGACAGCACCCCCAGCCAGCCGAAGGGGTAGACCCGCTCGAAGCTCTGCAGCACGTCGTCGGGGATGCACTGCCGGCTGACGCCGTGGAAGCCGTCGCAGCCGATGACGAAGTCGCAGTCCAGGCGCTCCTCGGCGCCGTCCTTCCGGAAGGTCAGGTAGGGCGTGTCGCTCTGCAGGTCGTGCGGCGTGACATCCTCGGCCTCGTCGATGACCACGCCGTCCAGGGCGTCGCGGGCCTCGTAGAGGTCGTGGGTGACCTCGGTCTGGCCGTAGACCATGACGGTCTTGCCGCCGGTCAGGCCTTCCAGGTCGATGCGCAGGCGGTCTTCCTGGTAGGCGATGTTGACGCCCGTGTGGACCTGGCCCTCACGGTCCATGCGCTGGGCGATCTCGGCCTGGCGCATGAGGTTCTGGAAGCCCTGCTCCAGCACCCCGGCGCGGATCCGCCCCAGCACGTGGGCGCGGCTGCGCCGCTCCAGCACCGCGGTGGAGATCCCCTGCAGGTGCAGCAGTTGCGAGAGCAGCAGGCCCGACGGCCCACCCCCGATGATTCCAACCTGGGCACGCATCCCTGAAGAACTGTCCTTTCCGGGCAACTTTGCTTATTTTGGGGCATTACAGCGCCTCCGGCGGCGCGGGCGGAAGGGAGACTTCGGACAAATTCCTGGACAGATCGAACATAAAGCCACCTGGGCCGGCGAGGCGGGAATTCCCAACTTCGCCCTCTACGGCGAGGCCCCGGGGCGCCAGGGGGGCGAGGCCGGGCAGGCGCCCTTTCCCGACGTGCTGCACTGCGAATCGATCCCGGCGCGGGCCAGCCTGCACGACTGGACCATCGCGCCGCACCGCCACCACAACCTGCACCAGTTCTTCTGGATCGAACCGCCGAAAGAGAATGCAGAAGGCGGCGAGGCGACGCTGGAGGGCCGGAGCCACGCCCTGGCCCCTGCGGCGGCGATCTCCCTGCCGCCCCTGAGCGTGCACGGTTTCCAGTTCCGGCCCGGCACCCAGGGCTGGGTGGTGACGCTGCCGGTGGCCACCCTGGCCCAGCAGCTGGCCGACGCGGCGCCGCTGCGCGCCGCCCTGGCGCGCACGGCGCTGATCCGTCCGCCCCTCATTCACCGGGAGCAGTCCCCCGCCTGGATCTTCGAAGCGGTGGCCCGCGAATTCGCCGGCAGCGGGCTCGGCCGCGACAAGGCCCTGGCGTCTCTCGTCGGGCTGCTGGCCACCTGGTTCGCCCGGGCACTGGCCCAGGAGGCGGCCCGGGAGGCGGCGCGCGACGGCGCTGCGCCCCAGGCGGGCGCGGAGCTGCTGGCGCGCTTCCAGGCGCTGGTGGAGCAGGACTACCGCAGCGCCCGCGCCCTGGCCGACTACGCGCGCGCCCTGGGCGTGACGCCGACGCACCTCAGCCGCGTCAGCCGGGCGCTGACCGGCGTTCCGGCCTCGCAGCTCGTCCTCGAGCGGCGCTTGCTGGAGGCACGCCGCGCCCTGGCCTACACCACCATGCAGGTGGCGGAGATCGCCTACATGCTGGGCTACAGCGACCCGGCCTACTTCGCCCGCGTCTTCGCCAAGGCGACGGGGGAAAGCCCGTCGGCGTTCCGGGTGCGGATGACGGCGCTGTAGCCCAAGCGGCGCCAACTTTTAGGACAGAGCTTGACTTCAAAGCGGACGACCTATGGCGACCTCCGGACGTCCACATCTGACCCATCTCGGACAGTTGATGCGTGCGCGAATTTTCGGGATCATCGAGATTGCATTGCGACCCACTGCCAAGGAAAACCATTAAGAAATGCCGACAGAGACGAACTTTATTGTTGCCGAAGCGGAAGTTGAAAATGCTCCGATCGTTGGGAAGTTGGTCCATAACCTTTTGAAAGAGCTTGCTGATGGTCAAGGGCCTTCACTCAATGATTTGACTGCCACCGCAAAAGAACTTATGGCCTCGGGGGTAGTGACGGGCCTTATCGCCTTTAAAGATCAGGAACCTGTTGGGGTGTTATGTTTGAACGAATGCGCTGCGATTTACGCCAGGGGGCGTTTCGGTGAAATCACAGAGTTGTACGTAACGCCGGAGTACCGATCTCAGGGGATAGCCCTAAGGCTTATTGAAGCGGCAAAGAAGGTTGGAGAGGCGCGCGGTTGGTCGCGTTTGGAAGTTGGTGCTCCCGACCAACCAGCGTGGGAACGTACTTTGAGCTTCTACTTGAAAGAGGGTTTCGCTGAAATCGGTCCGCGTCTGAAGATGGCCCTCTGACATGCAGACAAGAGCCGTTCCTGGCACATCTAAGACCAAAGGCGCCCTCTTGCCTGCTTCCGCAGGGAGAGACTGAGCGGACCTCTGAGAAAAGGCGTCTCATTGCCCCCCGAGACGTCAGCCAATCTCCCCCCGCTCGATCAGCAGCGGAATGACCAGGTCTTCCTCGTCGTCGAGGTGGCGGTGCATGCGGCGTAGCAGGCGGGCGCTGGTTTCGGCGTAGGCCGCGGCCGGCGCTTCCACGTCGGGCCTGCGGGCGAGGGCCTGCAGCAGCGCGTTGGCCGCTTCCGCGGTGGCGTGGAGATCGGCATGCAGGGTCACGTGGTCGCGGTCCAGCGCGTCGAAGCCGCGTTCCAGGCTCGGCTCGGCGCGCCGGAAAACCGGGAAGTAGTGGTGGTCCTCCACCTGGTGGTGCCCGTTCAACTCGCCCAGCAGCAGCCTGAGGCGCGGCACGAAGAAGCCCTGGAACTCCTCCGCCTCGACACCGCCGCCGAGAAAGCGCTGCGTCGCCTGTTCCAGCAGATCGCCCAGGCTGCGGAAGGCGCCGTGGCGCTCCAGCCAGAAGGCGGCGGTCATGCCGAGTGCCCCCGGGTCCTGCCAGCGCTCGCGCGGATGGCGCGCCAGCAGCGTCAGCTGGCAGCTTGGAATTCCAATTGCACGCTTTCTGGAGGCTGCTTCGTCTTGGACTGGCGGCAACCACTGGCTGTCTTCACTACCTGGACAACGAAGGGTGACGTCATGGCGCGGAGCAGCGCGCTGTAATTGAGCTGGAAGCGGACTTCGGCGCCAACGGACAGACGGGAGCCACCGGAATCGACAATGAGATGGTCGCTGCTGGCTCCGAGAATATCTATTCCGGCAGGCGGAAGAAGGCCGTCCGGATCGATATCCTGGCGCCCAAGGGCAAGGATTGTCTGCGTGGTGCGGCTCTGTTCGGCGGCGGGTTCGGAAATCCGGTCCGTGGCAGGGGTCGGCGTCGCGCCAAACGCGGTCTGGGCAATATCACCCCACGGCTTTGACGGCTTGACCTTCGTCTCGATCACTTCGGCGATCAGCGTGAAGGCGTCGGTGTACAAACCCTCGATCGGCTGACGACGCAGCGGCTCGCAGCCCAGCAAGATTGCTTCGCCGAGGCGCAGATCGTTGATCCGACCCGTATCGGCGCCGCTCAGAGCCCATTGGAGATTAGCCGAATTGCCGCCCGAGACGATCTCGAGCCCGGAACCGGCGGCAGACCCGAGCCGGGGGCGAAGTCGATGGCCGAAGGTAGCATCGATCGAATCGGCCAGCACCGACAGTTCGGCCATGTTTCTGGCGTCCGGTGCCACGCCGCTGCGGCAGGCGAGGTTGGTGCCGATACCCCTAAGCGCGGTGCCGGGAAAGTCCAGCATCGCATGCACAAATGACTCAAGGTCGCCGGGCATGATGCCTTCCCGCAGATCACCGAGCTCGACCATCAGCATGATGCCATGCGTGCGCCGCGCCGCAATTGCGGCCTGGGATAGTGCGCTGACGACGTCGAGTTCGGTATTGAAGCTGGTCTCGGCCTGCGCGACGACCTTTTCCACCTGGCTCAGCATCGGCGATCGGATCAGCATTATCGGCGCGACAATGCGCGCACCGCGCAGGGTCGCGATGTTTCCGATGCGCGAGTCGCCCAGAGCCACCACACCGGCGCGGATCAGCGCGGCGGCGATTTCGGGCGCGCCGAGGACCGCCTTGGTGACGCCGGTGACCGAAATGCCTCGTGCGCCCAGTCGGTCGACCAGAGTGCGGGCGTTGTGGTGGATTTTATCGAGGTCGATTTCCAGCCGTGGGGCCGTCATCCCGCCCCGGCAGTCAACGCAACGCCGAACGCGGGAAAAGCGGCGAGTACCATGTCCACCAAGCGCTCCGGCGAACGGGTCAGGGCGTCTGTGACGGGGATGTCGAGCTCGTCTTCGTAGCGGGTGATCGCGGTGTCGATCTCTGCGCCGGTCATGTTTTCATGGTTGATCGTCAGGCCGATGACCTTTGTGTCGGCGAAGGTCTCGATGAGATTGATTTCGCTGGCTGGAGTCGGCATTGCCATCGTTGCGAAGTCACAGCGATGGCTGCGTCCCGGTGCATGCTGCAGCACGACCCCATCGGGGCAGCTCCCGCGCAGGATAAATGAGGAGGTAGAGTAGGCGGGATGGCTCAGCGCGCCCTGACCTTCGACGACGATGATGTTGGGGTTTTCCGCCTCGAACGCCTCGACAATAGTGGCCTCCAACTCGCCGGCGCAGAATTGTGACGGGACGGCGTCGAGCGCTATTCCGTAACGCGCGCCCTGGATCAGGCCTGTCTGGCCGGTGCCGACCAATACCGCCTTCACGCCGCGATCGTTGAGCGCCTGGGTCAGGATGGTAGCGGTGGTGCGCTTGCCGATGGCGCAATCGGTGCCGAGCACGGCGATACGTGGGCAGGTGACTTCGGCAATGCGACCGCTGAACGTCCGAAGCCCCTTTAGCGCGCGCGGTTTGCGGACATCAAGGATCGTTACGTTTGCCAACACCGCGGCCGCCACGAATTTCGGATCCTCGCTGAGGAACTCGTGCAAACCGTTGACGATGTTCATCCCGTGCCCCATTGCCTCGAGCAGGATGGCGCGCTCCTGAGGCGACAGCAGACCGCTCGCCGGCGCCATCCCGAAAATGAAATAGTCGGGCACACCTCCGGCATGTGTCAGAGCGGCTGCAAGATCGCGGCAGATGGGGATAGCCTTCGGTGTTCCATCGAGCACCATGCCGGCGTCATGGCCGGCCTTGCAGCTATCTATAACCGAGAGAATTTCGTATTTCTGCGAGTAACGAACCAGCCCGTTGGCGGTTTTGCCGTCGATTGAGCCAAAATTCGCTTCGCAATAGACGATGGCGCTGCCCGGCACTGTATGCAGGGGCGCGTCAGGGGATATGGCCAGCGCGCCGACCGGGGGCTCGTCTTTGACCGGGCATGGCAGTCGCGTTGATTGTCCCGAGAGCCGTAGGGGCATAAAAATACCTGTAATTATTTCGGAAATACCGTGGCGCCATAAGAGATATAGAGGTAATTTCAGATAAAACAACTAAAAATAATATTGTTTATCGAATTTGTTCGATTTAACTTCAATAAAAAGAAACCCATGATCAAATCACAGTGCCAACATTATTCAGCATGGTGACGGATGGATATTTAATGTGAGGACAGTATTTCTTGTGCTCTATACTTGCGGTGCAAGATCGGTCCCCTGCCCCCAACGGCGATGAAGAGGGCCACAGGCGCCCCGTTTTCGCTGATCTCCGCTCCTGGCACATCTAAGACCAAAAGCGCCCTCTTGCCTGTGTTCGCAGCGAGAGACTGAGCGGACCTCTGAGTAAAGGCGTCTCATTGCCCCCCGAGGCGTCAGCCAATCTCCCCCAGCTCGATCATCAGCGGAATGACAAGGTCTTCCTCGTCGTCCAGGTGACGCAGCAGGCCACTGAGCAGGTCGCCGCTGATCTCGGCGTAGGTCTCCAGCGGGCCTTCCGCGGCGCTTGGATCGCGGGCGAGCGCCTGCAACAGGGCGTTGGCGGCCTCGGCCGTCGCAATCAGCTCGGCGTGCAAGGTCTGGTGGTCGCGGTCCAGCAGTTCGAAGCCGGGGGCGAGATCCGGTTCGGCCTGGCGGAAGACCGGGAAGTAGTGGAGGTCCTCGACCTGGTGGTGCCCGTTCAGCTCGCCGAGGAAGAGCCGCAGGCGCGGCACGAAGCCCGCCTGGAAATCCTCGGGCGCGCTGCGGCCGGCGCGTAGAGCCTCGATGCTGTCCTGCAGCGCCTGGCCGAGCTGGCGGAAGGCCTGGTGGCGGTCGAGCCAGAACTGCGCGGTCATGCCTAGTGTTCCGGGGCTCTGCCAGCTGCTGCGCGGGTGGCGCGACAGCAGGGTGAGCCATTCCGCCGGCAGGCCGTTGCGCCTGTCGAGATCGAGAAGGTCGTCGTTCATGCCCGGCACTCTAGCTCAATAGAGCAGCCGCACCAGCCCCAGGGTGATCGTCGGGAAGAGGATCAGGATCGCGATCCGGATGACGTCGCTGAGCACGAAGGGCAGGGCGCCGCCGTAGGTGCGCGGCAGCGGCACGTCGGGCGCCATGGAGTTGATGACGAAGAGGTTCATGCCCACCGGCGGCGTGATGAGCCCGACCTCCACCGTGATCAGCACGACGATGCCGAACCAGATCGCCAGCTCCTCCGATGGCAGGCCGAAGTCGAGGACCGAGACGATGGGGAAGAAGATCGGGATGGTCAGCAGGATCATCGACAGGGAGTCCATGACGCAGCCGAAGACCAGGTAGCAGGCCAGGATGAGCACCAGCACCAGCCAGGGGCTGACCCCCAGCGTGGCGACATAGTTGGCGGTCTCCTGCGGCAGCTGGGAAAAGGCCAGGAAGCCGTTGAAGACGACCGCGCCCAGCACGATAAAGAAGATCATGCCGGTGGAGATCGCCGTGCCGGTGATCGACTCGCCGAGGCCGCGCCAGGTGAGGCCGCCGTTGAAGAAGGCGAGCAGCCCGGTGCCGGCGGCGCCCACGGCGGCGCCCTCGGTGGGGGTGAACCAGCCGAGGTAGATGCCGCCGATGACCAGGGTGAAGATCAGCAGCACCGGCCAGACGGAGACCAGCGCGGAGAGCCGCTCGCCCCTGTCGGCGGGCTCGCGCTGGCCGGCCGAGTCCGGCTTCAGGCGCACGTAGATGGCGATGGTGATCATGTAGCCCAGGGCGGCCAGCACGCCGGGCACCATGGCCGCCATGAAGAGCTTGATGATGTTCTGCTCGGTGAGGATGGCGTAGATCACCAGCACCACCGAGGGCGGGATGAGAATGCCCAGGGTGCCGCCGGCCGCCAGGCAGCCGGTCGCCAGCGCGCCGGAGTAGCCGTAGCGCCTGAGCTCCGGCAGGGCGACCTGGCCCATGGTGGCCGCCGTGGCCAGCGAGGAGCCGCAGATGGCGCCGAAGCCGGCGCAGGCGCCCACGGCGGCCATGGCGACGCCGCCGCGGCGGTGGCCCAGCCAGGTCTCCGCCGCCTTGAACAGCGCCTGGGACATGCCGCCGCGCGTGGCGAACTGCCCCATCAGCAGGAACAGCGGCACGATGGAAAGCGAATAGTTGGAGAAGGTGTCGTAGGTCAGCGACTTCATCTGCGCCAGGATCGGCGTCCAGCTGCCGGTCACCAGCCAGGTGCCGAAGAAGCCGACCAGCAGCATGGCGAGGCCGATGGGCACGCGCAGAAAGATCAGCGCCAGCAGCAGCGGGAAGGACCAGAGACCCAGTTCCAGGTGACTCATCGCTCGGAGATCTTTCGCGCGCCGTGGGTCGTCCGGGTCTCGCGCAGGCTGCGCACGACGGTGTAGGCGCAGACCAGGGTAAAGGCGGCGGCGCCCAGCAGGGAGGCGGCGTAGCCCCACCAGACCGGGAACTGCAGGATGAAGGTGGTCTCGCCGTAGGAGCGCTTGTCGAGCATGCCGTCGTAGAGACGCCAGGTCAGGACGGCGGCCGCGCCGGTCATCAACAGGTTGGAGATCACGTCGATGACGGCGTTGGGGCGGCGTCCCGCGCGCGACAGAAAGAGATCCACCGTGACGTGGCCGCGGTGGAACTGGCAGAGCGGCAGAAAGGTCAGCACGGCGAAGGCGGTGCCGGCCTCCACCAGCTCGAAGTCACCGGGGATCGGGCCCAGACCCGCGAAGATGAGGCTGCGCCCGATGATGCTGACGACGGTCAGGACCAGCACGGCGATCAGCGCCACGCCGCCGAGCATCGCGGTCCAGAACGCGATGCGTTCGACGGCCCGATCAATCCTTGATCGCATAGACGAGGTCCCCAAAAGAGCTTTCCATCCTGTTCAGCCCGATACAGCTCCCCTTCGGGGGGTATCGCAGACCGCCCGCGGCAGGGCGCAGTCTATTCGTTTCGCGCGGGCGTCCGCCAGCGGGACCCGCCCCCGACAATTCCAACCAGCATAGTAATAGCCGAAGACCCACCCTTGCCCGTTCTTTTCCTATTTTTTTGGCGCATTACAGCCACCGGGGCGGCCGGGGCGGAAGGGGGACTTCGGACAAATTCCTGGATAAATCGAACCTGAGACCGCGAATTCCGGCATCCCGCTTTCCACGCCTGTGATATGGGGCGCGCGCCGAGGGGGCGGCCTCCGCGCCGGCGAAGCGGTTCCCTGGCCATGTTCGGGCCCTATTGGCCGCTGTATTTCTCGATCCGCCTGCGCGCGTCTTCCACCAGGGCGGCGCCGTCGATGCCTTTGCCCTTCATCTCGGCGATCCAGTCGAGCTTGGTTTTCTCCGCGACCTCCTGCCAGCGTGCGGTCTCCGCGTCGTCCAGGGTGATGATGCTGTTCCCGGCTTTCTCGGCGACGCTGCGGCCAATCACGTCGACCTCGTCCATGGCCCGCCCGAAGAGGGCGGCGACCTCCGGGCCCGAGTTGTCGTCGATGACCTTCTTCAGGTCGGCGGGAAGTTGCTCGTAGGAGTCGCGGTTCATGGCGAAGATGAAGGTCGAGGTATAGAGCCCGTGGCGCCCCGAAAAGTCGGTGTGGCTGTCGACCAGTTCCGAGATCTTCAGCGGCAGGGTCACTTCCCAGGGGATGGCGACCCCGTCGATCACGCCCTTCGACAGGGACTCGGGCACCGAGGGTACCGGCATCCCCACCGGGGTGGCGCCCAGGTTCTTCAGCAGGCCGGCGGCAACGCGGGTCGGCGTGCGGATCTTCAGCCCTTTCATGTCGGCCAGGCTGTGCACCCCGCTGCCGCGCACATGCAGCAGGCCGGCGCCGTGGGTGTGGAGCGCGATAGGATGCACGTCCTTAAATTCGTCCAGCGCGTTGGCCAGTACGTATTCATGGAAGGCGCGGCTGGTCACTTCCGCGGTGGTGACCATGAAGGGCAGTTCGAAGGCTTCCGACTTCGGGAAGCGGCCCGGCGTGTAGCCCAGCACGGTCCAGATCAGGTCGACCACGCCGTCGCGGGCCTGGTCGTAGAGCGCGGGCGGCGCGCCGCCCAGTTGCATCGAGGGGTAGTGTTCCACCTTGATGCGCCCGCCGGACTGGCTTTCGACCTTCTCGATCCAGGGCGTCAAGGCCCTGGCCGGAATGGCCGCCTGGGGCGGCAGCATCTGGTGCAGGCGCAGGGTGACTTCCTGCGCCTGTGCCGCCGGCAGCAGCGAAACCGTGACGGCAGCCGCGAGGGCGAACGCCAGCGCGAAGGAAACGTTTCTTTTCATGATAGCCTCCCGTTGACGCCTCTCCCGGTAAGACCTAAAGCCCTGGGCCCTGGAGCCTCGGGCCCTGGAGCCTCGGGCCCTGGAGCCTCGGGCCCTGGAGCCTCGGGCCCTGGAGCCTCGGGCCCTGGAGCCTCGGGAGGGCGATCTTATTCAGGTCCGGCTTCTGCTGCCCGGCCGGACTTCATTTGGGGTCTAGCTTGATGCTTCCATGTCTCGTGATCAACCCCGCTCTCTGCGCCGCTGCGGCGGCCCCGGTTTTGACGCAGATCGCACTTTCCCAAGGGCTGCCCGGGCCCAAGGGCTGCCCGGGCCCAAGGGCTGCCCGGGCCCAAGGACTGCCCGGGCCCAAGGACTGCCCGGGCGTTGTATAAAGCGGCAAGACGCGCTACCGAGAAGGTGTGGGGGCTACCCCCTGCGCCGCCTTTCAGGGCGGGAAGCGACGATTCCGCGGTAAGCGGAACAGACCAGGAGGCTTTTTGATGCACGGTACACGCCCTTTTCGCGCTGACCACGTCGGCAGTTTTCTGCGCCCCGAGCGTCTCGTCGAGGCCCGCGGGCGCCATGCCGCCGGTGACCTGAGCGCCGAGGCCCTGCGCGAGGTCGAGGACGAATGTATTCGCGAACTGGTCGCCAAGCAGGAAGAAGTCGGCCTGAAAGGCATCACCGACGGAGAGTTCCGCCGCACCTTCTTCCACGTGGACTTTCTGGAGCGCCTGGAAGGCGTGACCGTGACCTACGGCGAGTTCACGGCGGCCTTTCGCCGGGACGACGGCACCGAGGTGGGCTTCCGCCCGCCGACCATGCACGTCGAGAAGCCGATCCGCCACGTGGCGTCGATCCAGGGCGCGGACTACGACTACCTGGCGAGCGTCGTCAGCCGCACGCCCAAGGTCTGCATCCCGGCGCCTTCCATGCTGCACTTCCGCGGCGGCCGCCAGGCGATCTCGGAAGAGGTCTATCCCGACCTGGAGGCCTTCTACGCCGACCTCACCGCCGCCTACCGGGCCGAGATCAACGACCTGGCGGCGCGCGGTTGCCGCTACCTGCAGATGGACGACACCAACCTGGCCTACCTCTGCGACCCGGCGATCCGCGAGCGGACGGCGGCGCGCGGCGATGATCCCGACGAGCTGACCCATCTCTATTGCCGCCTGGTGAACGAGGCGATCAAGGACCGCCCCGACGACATGACGGTCTGCGTCCACCTCTGCCGCGGCAACTTCAAGAGCGCCTGGGTGGCCCAGGGCGGCTACGAGCCGGTGGCGGAGATCCTCTTCAACGAGATGGGCATCGACGGCTTCTTCCTGGAGTACGACGACGAGCGCTCCGGCGACTTCGCGCCCCTGCGCTTCATGCCCAAGGGCAAGCGCGTGGTCCTGGGGCTGATGAGCTCCAAGCACCCGGCGGTGGAATCCAAGGACGAGCTGAAGCAGCGTATCGACGAGGCGACGCAGTACGTGGCGCTCGACCAGTGCGCCCTCAGCCACCAGTGCGGCTTCTCCTCCACCGCGCACGGCAACCAGCTTTCCGAGGACGACCAGTGGAAGAAGCTGGCGCGCTGCGTCGACGTCGCGGGCGAAGTCTGGGGCGAGACCTGAGAGCCGCGCACGCCAAGGGGGCTTTCCCGCTTCCGATGGAACGTCTAAGGAAGAGGGCATGACAGTCGAAGGTTCCGAGCCCACCTTCCTGACCACGCGCGAGGTTGCCGAGCTGCTGCGCGTGAAGGAGCGCAAGGTCTACGACCTGGCGGCCTCCGGCGGCATCCCCTGCCGCCGGGTGACCGGCAAGCTGCTGTTCCCGCGCGCGGAGATCGAGGCCTGGCTGGCCGGCGCCGACGGCGAGGTTGCACGACCGAAGACCGCGCCGGCCAACATCGCCGCAGGCAGCCATGATCCTTTGCTCGACTGGGCGATCCGCGAGTCCGGCTCCGGCCTCGCCACCTTCTTCGACGGCAGCCTGGACGGGCTGAAGCGCCTGCGGGCGGGCGAGGCGGCACTGGCCGGCCTGCACGTCTACGAGCCGGAGCGGCGCGACTGGAACGTCGCCCACGTCCGCGAGGCCCTGGGCGGCGCCCCGGTGGTGCTGGTCGAATGGGCCCGGCGTCAGCAGGGCCTGCTGCTTGCCGAGTCCCTGGACGGCAGCGTGACCTCGGCCGCCGACCTGGCCGGCCGGCGCGTGGTCCGGCGCCAGGCCTCGGCCGGGGCCGGCCTGCTGCTCGACCACCTGCTGGCGGAAGCCGGGCTCGGTCCTTCGCAGGTCGATTTCCTGGTGGAGGTCGCGCGCACCGAGACAGAGGCGGCGGCGGCCGTCGCTTCCGGGCAGGCTGAAGCGGCGCCGGGGCTGGAGGCCATGGCCCGCCAGTTCGGCCTGGCTTTCCTGCCGACGGTGGAGGAGCGCTTCGACCTGGTGGTCGACCGCCACGCCTGGTTCGAGCCGCCCTTCCAGCGGCTGCTGAGCTTCTGCGGCTCCTCGGCCTTCACCGCCAAGGCGGCGGAGCTGGGCGGCTACGATCTCTCCGGCCACGGCCGGGTGGTCTGGAACGCGCCCTGACATCATGACAGACGAGACTTCCTCGGCGGAGCGCTGGGACGAGCGCTACCGGGCGGCGACGGAGCCGCCTTTCGGCGAGGCGCCCAACGAGTATCTGCGCATGGTCTGCGCGCGCTCGGACTTCGCGGCGCGGCGCGTGCTCTCCCTGGCTGACGGCGACGGGCGCAATGGCGCCTGGCTGGCCGCGCAGGGCTTGGCGGTGACGGCGGTGGATTGCTCCGCGGTGGCGACCGAGCGGGCGGAGGACCTGGACCGGCGCCGCGGCGTCGCGGTGACGCGGATCGTCGCCGACCTTGCCGAGTGGTCGCCCGCGCCGGGCGAGGCCTGGGATGCGGTCTTCGTGATCTATCTGCAGGGCACCCAGGCGCTCAGGCTGCGCGCGCTGGAGATCGCGGCGGCGGCGCTGGCGCCGGGCGGCTGGCTGCTGGTGGAGGGGTTTTCGAAGGCGCAGGGCCCGCGGCCCGGCATCGGGCCGGACGACCCCGACCGGCTCTATGACCTGGAGGAGCTGCGCGCGGCGACTTCCGGCTTGCAGGTGATCGAGGCCCTGGCCGGGCAGGTGCGGCTCGACGAAGGCCCCCGGCACCGGGGCGAAGCGGAAGTGGTCCGTTTCGCCGCGCGGCGTCCCGCCTGATCGCTTGAATGGAAAATGAATGGCCCCCTGCCGGCAGATGGGACTTGAGCGAGCCCTGCGGCACGAGGCCATTCACCCCTCGTTCGCGCCCCACCCGGGAAAGGGCAGGGCACGACCCCGGGAACTTTGAACCTCAGCTCATCTTGGCGTTGGGAAAGAAGAGCTGCTTGCCGTCGCGCCTGTAGTCGGCGATGGCGGACTGGCCCTCGTCGGAGAGAATCCAGTTGATGAAGGCCTGGCCCAGGTCCGCCTTCACGTTGGCGCACGTCTCCGGGTTCACCAGGATGACGCCGTACTGATTGAACAGGCGCTCGTCGCCCTCGACGGCGATCTCGAAGTCGCCCTTGTTGCCGAAGGCGATCCAGGTGGCGCGGTCGGACATGGTGTAGGCGCCCATGCCGACGGAGGCGTTGAGGGTCGCGCCCATGCCCGAGCCGGTCTCGCGGTACCAGCTGCCGCTGTCCGCCGTCGGGTCGATGCCGGCGGCTTTCCAGAGCGCCATCTCCTTCTTGTTGGTGCCGGAATCGTCGCCGCGCGAGGCGAAGACCGCCTTGCTGTCCTTGATCTTGGTGAGCGCCGCCGTGACGTCCTTACCGCCGGCGATGCCCGCCGGGTCGCTGCCCGGGCCGACGATGACGAAGTCGTTGTACATCACGTCGGCGCGGCTGACGCCGTAGCCGGCGGCCACGAACTTCTCTTCCGAGGCTTTGGCGTGCACCAGCAGCACGTCGCCGTCGCAGTTCTGCGCGTTCTTGATCGCCTGGCCGGTGCCGACGGCGACCACGCGCACTTCGACGCCCGTCTCTCTGGTGAAGATCGGCAGCAGGTAGTCATAGAGGCCGGAGTTCTGGGTCGAGGTCGTGGACTGCACGACGATGAACTTGTCCTCGGCCTGGGATGGCCCGGTGAAGGCCAGGCCGGCGGCGGTCGCCGCGGCGGCGCCCAGAAGCGTCAGGGTGAGGAACGAACGTCTGATCATTAAGCGTCTCCCGTATTCTTAGACTGATCTGTTTGGGTTCAGAGAAGCAGGCGGCCCTCCAGGTAGGCCTGCGCCGCCGCCGACTGCGGCTGCGCGAAGAAGGTCTCGGCCGGGGCGCGCTCGGCCAGCTGGCCGCGGTGCAGGAACAGCACCTCGTCGGCCAGCCGCAGCGCCTGGCCGCGGTCGTGGGTGACCATGACGATCTTGACGCCCTTGGCGGCGGCCTGGCTGACCAGGGCCTCGATGGCGGCGGTGGCCTGGGGGTCCAGGCTGGCGGTGGGCTCGTCGAGCAGCAGCAGGTCCGGCTCCGCGGCCAGGGCGCGCACCATGGAGAGACGCTGCTGCTCGCCGCCGGAGAGCACGCGGGCCGGGCTGTCGGCGATGCTCTCCAACTGGCCGAGCGAGAGCAGTTCGTCGAGGCGCTGTGCCCGCTGGCCGCGCGGCACGCCGTAGGTCTTCAGCGCGTGGGTCAGGTTGGCGGCGACCGAGCGGCGCAGCAGCACCGGGCGTTGGAACACGATGGCGACGCGGCGGCGCAGGGTCTCGTCCAGGGGCTGTCCGGCGAAGGTGACGCGCCCGGCACTGGGGCGCAGCAGGCCCGCGACAAGGCGCAGCAGGAGGCTCTTCCCGGCGCCGTTGGGGCCCATAACGATGCTGCGCAAGCCGGGGGTCAGCTGCAGCGACAGGCGGTCGATCAACGTCTTGTCGCCGGCGGCAAAGCTGGCGTCTTCCAGCGCCACCGGCCAGATGGCGCCGGCCGGCGCCGCCGCGGTGGTGCGCTGGCGCGCCGGGCTGGTCAGGGCGTCATGCATAGGCCAGTCGCGCCGCGCTGCCGCGCAGCCCCATGACGAGGCCGTTCACCAGGATGGAGAGGCCGACCAGGATGATGCCGAGCCCCAGCGCCAGGGAGAGGTTCCCCTTGGAGGTCTCCAGGGCGATGGTGGTGGTCATGACCCGGGTCACGTGGTTGATGTTGCCGCCGACGATGATGACGGCGCCGACCTCGGCCAGGGCGCGGCCGAGACCGGCCAGGGCGGTGGTCAGCAGCGAGTAGCGGGCGTCCCACAGCAGGGTGGCGATGACCCCCAGGCGGCGCGCGCCCATGGAGCGCAGCAGTTCGTCGTACTCGGCGTGGAGGTCCTCCACCACCTGGCGGGTGAGGGCGGCGACGATGGGCGTCACCAGGATGGTCTGGGCGATGACCATCGCCGTCGGGGTGTAGAGCAGCTGCAGCACCCCCAGGGGGCCGGCGCTGGACAGCAGCAGGTAGACGCCCAGGCCGACCACCACGGGCGGCAGGCCCATGAGGGCGTTGACGAAGACCGTCGCGGCGCCGCGGCCCGGAAAGCGCCCGACCGCGAGCAGGGCGCCCAGCGGCAAGCCGATGGCGCAGGCCATGGCCACCGCCAGGATGGTCACCCGCAGCGACAGCGCGATGATTTCCATCAGGTCGGCGTCGCCCGACAGAATAAGGGCGAAGGCCTGGCCGAAGGCCGCCCCGAAATCCTGCATCACCTGGTCCCCTCAACTCCGGCCCACAGCATACTCTAATCTGCGTTAGTTGTCGAAATTTCCTGATATTCGGAAAATAAACATATCAAAGGGCAAGAAAGCCAGGGAATCCTCAGGTTTCGGGCGCAGTCGGCAGGCCGGGCCTTGTCCCGGCGCGACCGCGACCGATACTTCTAAGTGCCGTGGAGAAAACGATTTTTCGGGGGCGATGTGGGCATCGAGGAAACGCAGCAGGCGGTCTACGAGCTGCTGACCAGCGAGGACGACGGCCGGGTCTGCCGCGACATTCCCGAAGAGGCCTGCGATGAGCAGCCGCAGAACTTCACCAAGCACGTGATCAGCCTGGCGGCGACCAAGACCGGCGACGGCCTGGTCGACCCGAAGCTGGTGCTGTCCTGGCTGTTGACCGCGCTGGGTGCGCCGGCCTTCATGATCGGTTTTCTGGTGCCGCTGCGCGAGGCCGGGGCCCTGCTGCCGCAGCTCTTCATCGCCGCCACGGTGCGCGGCCTGCCGCAGCGCAAGTGGGTCTGGGCCGGCGGCAGTCTGGTGCAGGGGCTCTGCCTGCTCGGCATGGCCGCGGCGGCGCTGACCCTGACCGGCGCGGCAGCCGGCTGGGCGATCCTGGTGCTGCTGGCGGTCTTCGCCAGCGCGCGCGCGGCCTGCTCGGTGAGCTACAAGGACGTACTCGGCAAGACGGTCTCCAAGGCGACCCGCGGCACCGCGACCGGCACGGCGAGCAGCATCGCCGCCGCCCTGGTGCTGGCCTTCGGCCTGCTGCTCAGTCTCGGCCTGCTGGAGAAATCGTTGGCGACGATCGCCGCGGCCCTGACGGTGGCCGCCGGGCTCTGGATCCTGGCCGCCGCCGTCTTCGCCACCCTGGCCGAACAATCCGGCGCCACAGAGGGCGGCGGCGATCCCATTGCCGTGGCGCGCGAACAGGTCTCCCTGCTGTGGCGCGACCCGCAGCTCACGCGCTTCATCGCCACCCGCGGCCTTTTGACCGCCACGGCGCTGGCGCCGCCCTACCTGCTGGCGCTGGCCGGGCGCGAGGGGGGAGGCGAACTGGGCCAGCTCGGCCTCTTCGTCGTCGCTTCGGCCCTGGCGGGCATGGGCGGCGGCTATGTCTGGGGACGCCTGTCCGACAAGTCGAGCCGCAAGGTGCTGCTGCTTTCCGCCCTGGTCGCGGCGGCGGTGCTGGCGCTCTGCGCGCTCGTCGGATGGTGGGCCCCGGGCCAGCTGACCGGCGGCGTCGCCGCCCCGGCGCTGCTGCTGGTGCTGATGATCGCCTATCAGGGCGTACGCCTCGGCCGCTCCACCCATATCGTCGACATGGCCGGGCGCGACGACCGCGCCGCTTATACGGCGCTCTCCAACAGCGTGATCGGGATTCTGCTGCTGGCCGGCGGCGCCTTCGGCTTCCTGGCGCAGGCCGCCGGAGAGGCGACGGTGCTCGCGGTTTTCGCCATCATGAGTGCGCTGGCCGCGCTGACCGCCTGGGGTCTGCGCGAGGAACAGGCGCGCGAGGCGTGACGCACCAGAGCCTCTACCCACCAGGACTTCACCTGCCAGGACTTCACCGGGAGTTCCCAAGATGCCCGAGTTCCTGATTCCCCCGCGCAAGATACCCCGCTCTGGCGACGACACGCCCGCCGCGACGCTGCTGCGCTACGTCTGGCGAATGAGCGGCTGGCATCAGGTCACGATCTGCCTGCTCGCCGTGCTCACGGCCGGGCTGACCGCGGTGCCGCTGGAACTGCAGCGGCGCATCGTCGATCGCGTCATCGGCAACGAGGATCTGAACCTGCTGTGGCTCTTCGCCGGACTTTACCTTGCGGTCCTGCTGATGCAGGGGCTGACCAAGTACGTCCTGCGCATGTACCAGGGCTGGCTGAGCGAGAGCGCGATCCGCTACAACCGCGCGCATCTCTCGCGCATCTACGAATGCCGCCAGGCCGGCGCGGAGCCGAAGGGAAATGGCGAGGCGGGCGAGGCCGTCTCGGTCATCGGCCAGGAGGTCGACAAGCTTGGCGGCTTTGTCGGTGAAGGGCTGTCGCAGCCCTGCACGAATCTGGCGATGCTGCTGGCCGTTGGCGGCTACATGATCGCCGTCGAGCCCCTGGTCGCCCTGGTCTCCCTGGTCTTCATCCTGCCGCAGATCGTTCTGGTGCCGCTGTTCCAGCGCCGCATCAATCGCCTGATCGCCACGCGCGTACGCATGATGCGCGCCCTCGGCGACAGCCTCACCGCCTTGCCGGAGACCGAGGGTAGCCTGGAGGACAGCGACCTGCCCGGCCAACTCGACGGCATCTACGACAACCGCCTGCATAGCTTCCTGCTGAAATTCGGTCTCAAGGCGGCCAACAACCTGCTGAGCGCCCTGGCGCCGCTCAGCGTGCTGCTGATCGGCGGCTTCATGGTGATCCAGGGACAGACCACCATCGGCGTGGTGGTGGCCTTCATCTCCGGTTTCGACCGGCTTTCGGCGCCGCTGCGTGAGCTCGTCGCCTACTACCGCGTCGCCGCCCAGGCCAACGTGCAGCACCGCATGATTGCGCGTTGGATGTAGCCCTGCAGGAAGATTCCGGGGAAGGCTTCAACGAGGGCGGGGGCGGCCGGTTTTCGCTGGCCGCCCCCTCGTTCGGTTGCCCTTTCCCTGCCGCCGTTTACGGCAGCCGGGCGGTAGTTTGTCGGCGGGACGAAGCGCCGCGCGCTGCGGATAGCCGGGCGGGGGACCCGTGGGCGTGAGCCGGGAGCTTATCCGCGTTGACGAGCGCCATGGCGAAGCCTTGGACCAAGCGGGAAATCGTCATGGGCGCTTCAGCCCCTTATTCCCTGGTCGGGGGACCAGAGCCTACTTCTTGGGGGCAGCCGACTTGCCGGTGCCGGCGCCCTTGCTGGGGGCAGCCTTCACCTGGGACGCGGAGGACGAGCCGCTCTTGCCGCCCGCCGATTTGGTGGATTTGCCGAATGCCATTTTGATGGGCTCCAATAGACGGCGACAATTCGCCGATGCCCGGAAGATGCGCCTGCTCTATCCATTTAACAAACGAATTTTATTGCAGTTTAATATCGATGAAACAAATATAGCGCCTTCGCCTGCCTGACGGCGGGTTTCATGGCTAATTTTATCCTGGTTGCATGGGGCACCCCGGTCTTGGACATCGATCTCGCCCGTACCTTCCTGGCCGTGGTCGACAGCGGCAGCTTCGTCGAGGCGGCCAAGCGCGTCTACGTGACCCAGTCCACCGTCTCGACGCGGATCCGCACCCTGGAAGACCGGCTCGGCAAGCCGCTCTTCGAGCGCAGCAAGGCCGGGGCGGTGCTGACCCCGGCGGGCGCGCAGTTCCACAAGCATGCCGTCGCCATGATCCGGGTCTGGGAGCAGGCGCGGCTCGAAGTGTCGCTGCCGCCGGGCTACCAGGCGGCCCTGACCGTGGGCGGCCAGTACAGCCTCTGGGACGGCTTCCTGCTGGACTGGCTGGCGCGCATGCGGGCCAAGGCGCCGGAGGTGGCGATCCGCACCCTCTCCGGCATTTCCTCGGCGCTGATGCAGCGCCTCGTGGAAGGCACCCTCGACTTCGGCGTCATGTACACGCCCCAGGGGCGGCCCGGCTTCGAGGTGGAGCTGCTGTTCGAGGAAGAGCTGGTGCTGGTCTCCAGCGAGCCGCGCCCTGCGGGGGCGCAAGGCGGCAAGCCCGGCAGCAGGTTGGGCCGCAACTACATCTACATCGACTGGGGCCCGGAGTTTCAGGTGGATCACAGCCTGAACTTTCCGGACATCGTGACGCCGGGCCTCTACATGGAGCTGGGTTCGCTGGGCCTGAAATACCTGCTGCAGAACCGCGCTTCGGCCTACCTGCCGCGCCGCCTGCTGACCGCGCCGCTGGTCGAGGGGCATCTGAAGCTGGTGCCCCAGGCGCCGGTCTTCCACTATCCCGCCTACGTGGTCTACCCGGCCGCCGGCGATCCCGAGGTCACCGACCTGGTGCTGAAGGCTCTGCGCAGCGTCGCGAAGCAGACGGCATCCTAGCAATTCCACCCGAGAGAGGTTGAAGCCATGGCCCTGAAGCACCTGAACGCCCCCGATGCCGCCCCGGCGCCGCCCGGCGCGCGCTACAGCCACGCCGTGGAGGCGGGGCCCTTCCTCTACGTCACCGGGCAGCTGCCGGTGGACCCCGACGACATGGAGGCGCCCATGCCCGAGGCCATCGAGACGCAGACGCGGCTGGTCTTCAAGAACCTGGAGCGCATCGTCGCCCATTGCGGCTACAGCCTGGCCGACACGGCCTTCGCGCGGGTCTACCTCACCGATTTTAAGCGCGACTTCCCCGGCATGAACAAGATCTACGCCGAGTACTTCCCCGACGACGCCCGCCTGCCGGGGCGCACCACCGTCGGCGTCACCGCGCTGGCCCGCGACGCCCGGGTGGAGATCGACCTGGTGGTCTACAAGGGTTAGGTGGGGGTTAGTCGGCGCTGAGGCCCAGGGCGACGCGCAGGCGCGACTTGTTGTAGGCGCCCTCGCGGACCGGCACCACGCGCGGCGCGTCTTCCCGGGCGATCTTGACCACGGCGACCGTCGGTTGCTTGCCCACCGCATGGGCGCGCGCCGCCAGCGTCCCGACCTCGGCCAGGGTGGTGAGCGTGGTGCTGTCGGCAATGCCGCAGGCCTTGGCCACGGCGGCGAGGTCGGTGGCGCCGGCGGTATGGGTTTCCTGCTGGCCGGTCTCGCCGTAGAGGCCGTTGTCCAGGATGACGACGGTCAGGTTGCCGGGGACCTGCTGGGCGAGGGTGGCGAAGCTGCCCAGGCCCATCAGCATCTCGCCGTCGCCGGTGACCACCAGCACCGGCACCTCCGGCTGCGCCAGCGCGAGGCCGAGGCCCAGGGCGAGGGTGCCGCCCATGGCGCCCCAGAGATAGAAGTTGCGCTCGTGGTCGCCCGCGGCGGCGACATCGTAGGTGGCGGCGCCCAGGCCGGTGACGACCAGGGTGTCGCGGCGTGGCGCCAGCAGGGCGGCGACGGCTTCGCGTCGGTCCAGGCGGCCTTTTATTTTGCGACCTCCCCTCATTTCACGAACTCTTTTGACCCGATGAGGCGCTGCGACAGCAGCACCGCGACCGCCGAGCCGCCCTCGTAGGCGGTCTTGGCGCCGGCGCGCACCACCGCGCCCACCTCCTCCGGGTGGTCGGCGCGCAGCACCTGCACGTCCATCATCTCGAAGGCGGCGGGGGTGGCCTGCCCCATGGGCACCTGCCAGGGATTGAACTCGCCCCACTCGCCGCGCATGGTCACCAGGCTCAGGAAGGGAAAGCGGCAGGTCTTGATGAGCGAGAGCATGTTCACGCAGTTGCCGACGCCGCTGGACTGCATGAGGAGCGCGCTGCGCTGGCCGCCGAGCCAGGCGCCGGCAGAGAGCGCGACGCCTTCCTCCTCGGTGGTGAGCGAGATGGCCCGCATGCTGGGCTCGGCCTGCACCGCGAGGATCAGCTCGGCCAGCCCGCCGTCGGGCACGTAGGGCACCTGGCGGACGTCGAACTCTTTCAGCAAGGAGAATACCTCGTCCGGCCAGCGCGGCCCGGACGCTTCATGGGGCTGGGCGACCAATGTTTCTGTCCCGGGGCATCTGCTCTTGTTGTTGCCCCGATCATGCCCCGGCGGCTGTCGCCCTGGCAAGGGAAGGGCTAGAGACTGGCGGTGATGCCGCCGTCCACGTAGAGGATGTGGCCGTTGACGAAACTGGCGGACTCGCCCGCCAGGAAGATCGCGGCGCCGACCAGTTCCTCCACCTTGCCCCAGCGCCCGGCGGGGGTGCGCTTGGCCAGCCAGGCGGAGAACTCCGGGTCGGCGACCAGGGCCGAGTTCAGTTCGGTCTCGAAGTAGCCGGGGGCGAGGCCGTTCACCTGCAGGCCGTGTTTCGCCCAGTCGGTGGCCATGCCCTTGGTCAGATTGGCGACGGCGCCCTTCGAAGCCGTGTAGGGCGCGATCCCGGGGCGTGCGAGCGCCGACTGCACCGAGCAGATGTTGATGATGCGCCCGGCGCCGCGCCTGATCATGTGGCGGGCCACGGCCTGGCCGACGTTGAACACCGTGGTGACGTTGGTCTGCATCAGGCGCTCGAAGTCCGCCGGCTCGAAGTCCTCCAGCGGCGTGCGGTGCTGCATGCCGGCGTTGTTGACCAGGATGTCGATGGCGCCGGTCTCCGCCTCGAAGCCGTCGACAGCGGCCTTCACCGCGCCGTGGTCGGTCGCATCGAAGGCCAGCAGGTGGACCGTCGCACCTTCCGCTTTCAAAGCTTCCGCCGCTTCGCCCAGGCGCGCCGCATCGCGGCCGTTGACGATCACCTGGGCGCCGGCGCCCGCCAGGCCCTGGGCCAGCGCGAAGCCGATGCCGCGGCTGGAGCCGGTGATGAGGGCGCGTTTACCGGTCAGATCGAAGAGGGCGAGGGACTGCATGGCGGGTATCCTGTTCCGGAAGGCAGGCGGTTGTTGTCGGGCATCGGCGCCGGCCCGTCAACCGGCCGTTGGTAGACGCGCCGGCGGCCTGGGCGGATGATGGTGGGGTCCCCGGACAGTCGGACGGAGCCGGACTGTGTGGCGCGTCGCCATCGTTGCACTCGTCGTTCTGTCGCTGACGCTGCCGTCACCGCCGGCTGCGGCGACCTCGGTCGAGCTGGAGCTGGTTCTGGCGGTCGATGTCTCGGCCAGCGTGGACGACGAGGAATACGCCCTGCAGCGATCGGGCACGGCCGCCGCCTTCCGCGACCCCGCGGTACGGGACACCATATCGCAGGCGCGGGGCGGAATTGTCGTTACCGTCTTTCATTGGGCCGGCCCGGAGCATCAGTTTGTCGCCGTTCCCTGGAGGCGGCTGCAAAGCCGGGAATCGATGGATGCCTTCGCGGATGAGGTCGCGCGAATGCCACGAAGGAGCTTCCGCGGCAGCACGACGATCCATGCCGCCCTGGCCTTCGCCTACCGCCTGTTCGACAGCTCTCCCGTCATGGGAAGACGGCGGGTCATCGACCTTGCGGGCAATGGAGAGGCGGACAATCTTCCCCCGACCCTGGCGGTGCGCGACGACATTGTCGCGGGCGGCGTCGTCATCAACGGGCTGGCCATCGAGGAGTTGAAGGCCGACCTGACGTCCTTCTTCCGGGCCCACGTGATCGGCGGGCCCGGCGCCTTTGTCGAGACGGCCTGGGACTTTGACGATTTCGCCCGTGCCATGCGGCTGAAGCTGCTGCGGGAGATCGGCGACCAGCAGATCAGCCGGATGGAAATGACGACGACTCCTTAGGCCGGAGACGACGCATCCCCTTGCCAGGAGGCCGGGGCTTGGGCACTCTCGTGGACCCCCCTGCCAACCGCGAAAGCCATGGCCATGCGCGCGCTCGTAGTTCACGCCCCCAAGGATCTTCGCGCCGACGACTGGCGCGAGGAAGCCCCGGGCCCCGGCCAGGTGCTGCTGCGCACCGCTGCCGGCGGCATCTGCGGCTCCGACCTGCACTACTATAACCACGGCGGCTTCGGGCCGGTGCGCCTGAAGGAGCCCATGGTGCTGGGCCACGAGGTCTCCGGCCGCGTCGCCGAACTGGGCCCGGGCGTGGCCGATATGGTTCCTGGGGGCCTTGAGGTGGGCGATCTGGTGGCGGTCAACCCCTCGCGGCCCTGCGGCAAGTGCCGCTACTGCCTGGAAGGGGCGCCGAACCACTGCCTCGACATGCGCTTCTACGGCTCGGCCATGCCTTTCCCCCACATCCAGGGCGCCTTCCGCGAGGCGCTGCTGGTCGATGCGAGCCAATGCGTGAAGGCCGAAGGGGTGAGCCCCGGCGAGGCCGCCATGGCCGAGCCCCTGTCGGTCGCCCTGCACGCCACCCGGCGGGCCGGACCGCTGCTGGGCAAGCGGGTGCTGGTGACCGGCTGCGGGCCCATCGGGGTACTGGCCATCCTGGCCGCGCGGCGCGCCGGGGCGGCGGAGATCGTCGCCACCGACATCGAGGACCAGCCGCTGGTCCATGCGGCCAGGGCCGGGGCCGAGCGCACCATCAACGTCGTCAAGGAACAGGACGCCCTTGCCGCCTACGGTGCCGACAAGGGCACCTTCGACGTGCTCTACGAGGCCTCGGGCGCCCAGGCGGCTCTGGTGGCGGGCCTGGGCGCGCTGCGACCACGCGGCGTGGTGGTGCAGCTGGGCATGGGCGGCGACATGACGCTGCCGATGATGCAGATCACCGGCAAGGAGCTGGAGCTGCGCGGTTCCTTCCGCTTCCACGAGGAGTTCGCCCTGGCGGTGGAGATGATCGCCAAGGGCCTCATCGACGTGAAGCCGCTGATCACCCACACATTGAAGTTCGACGACGCGGTGGCCGCTTTCGAGCTGGCCGGCGACCGCAGCCAGGTGATGAAGGCCCAGATCGCCTTCAACTGAACACCTTCAATTGACAGCTTTCTGGCAAGGCCGTGATGAGAGAGGAAAAGAGAATGCTGCTGCTGCGCGCTTTCGCGGTGCTCTGTGTTTTCGTGCTTTTCGGTGGATCCTCGCAGGCGGCGGAGCTGGAGCGGCCCGAGGGCGCGGTGGTGGTGACCGTCGCCGGGGCCATCGAAAACACCAACCGGCCGGCCTTCGACGCGAACAAGGACTTCTTTCTGAAGTACCACGAGCGCAGCTTCGAGAAGGCGGTCGAATTCGACACGGCCATGCTGGCGGCCCTGGGCATGCACGCGGTCGAGATCAACCTCGACGCCTGGCCGGAGCCCGTCTACGTCCAGGGGCCCTACCTGCGCGACCTGGTGGGTGCGGTCGGCGGTGCCGGCAAGACCGTCACCCTGGTGGCGCTGGACGGCTACGCCAGCGAGATTTCCTGGGACGACCTGCAGGGCCTGGACTGGGTCGTCGGCCTCCGCCAGGACGGCAGGCCCCTGGGCCTGGGACAGCGCGGCCCGCTCTGGGTTGTCTACACCTATCCCGATGGCCGGGCGCTGACCGCCGACGACGAGCTGCGCTGGCCCTGGGCGACCTTCTACATCGAGATCAAGTAGGCCTCTTTCACGAAACCTTCATGCCGCCAGGGACGTCGGCGGTGCTTTAGTGCGCCTCTTCACTTGTCCGGAAGACCGCTATGTCCACCATCACCACCCCTGAAGAACTGGAAGCAATCTATGGCCGGCCCGGCGAGGCCTCGCTGGTCAAGGAGGCCGACCGCATCACGCCGCAGTACCGCCGCTTCATCGAGGCCTCGCCCTTCGTTGCCCTGGCGACCAGCGGTCCCGGCGGCCTCGACTGCTCGCCGCGCGGCGAGCTGGGCGGCGTGCTGCACATCGAGGACGAGAAGACGCTGATGCTGCCGGACCGGCGCGGCAACAACCGCATCGATTCCCTGAGGAACGTGCTGCACGACCCGCGCGTCGCCCTGCTGTTCCTGGTGCCCGGCTCGGGCTCCACCATCCGCGTCAACGGCCGCGCCGTGATCAGCGTCGATCCGGCCCTGCTGGATCGTTTCACAGCGCAGGGCAAGGCGCCGCGCAGCGTGCTGGTGATCACGGTGGAGACGGTGTTTTTCCAGTGCGCCCGGGCCATCCTGCGCTCGGAGCTGTGGCACCCAGAGCGCCACGTCGACCCCAGGTCCCTGCCGACCCCCGGCCAGATCCTCGCCGCCCAGAGCGAAGACCGCGTCGGCGGCGCCGCCTACGACGAGGAATGGCCGGCGCGGGCGCAGAAGACGCTGTGGTAACGGCCCCGCCGTAGTTCCGCCGCATTCTCCCGGCAAGGTAGCGACGTTCTGAAGCCGCCAGCCGTTGCGGGGGATACATGCTGCGCTTCTTCGTTTTCGCTGTAATCCTCGCGGGGATCACCGCCTGCGTCCAGCGTCCCACGACGGTGCATAAGCTCTTCGGCGGCAAGCTCGAGGTGTCGATCCCCAACAGCTATTCGCTCTACGAGCGCCCGCAGTTCCGCGACCTCCCCGAAGATGCGCCGGAGAGGCGGCAGGTGGAGTTTGTCCGCTTTGGTGGCAACGAGGCACTTCGTCGGAAATTCCCAGATCATCCCTTCGGCGAAACATTTCTCGACGGCTTTGCCGGCAAGGACGTGCAAGCGAATATACTGGTCTTTATCGTCGAGCTGATACCGGAAGGCGAGCCGGGTGAGTGGGAGGACCGCAGCCAGGCCTTGGTCGTGCCGCGCAACGCCACGGCTCGGGCTGTTCACGAACATTTCTGCAGGAGCTTTGCTGGCTATTGGGGGGAGTCCGGATTTTCCCTGTTCGATTCGAAACTGGGAATCGGACATTGTGTGAACTATGCCGGCGCTTTCGTCAGCGCTTTCGAGCGATGGGTCGGAGACACGCTTGTGGTTGTGACCGGGTTGGATTTTGTCGAGGCGCTGATCTTCGAGAAGAAGGGACCCGGAGCAGCTTTCCTCCAGATGCCCCCGGAAGAGAAGTGGCGGAAATTCCGGGATGCGAGCAACGCCGATGTAGCTGAGCAGGTTCTGCTCAGCGCGAAAATACACGACAATCCTGATCCCTAGAACCCCGTCGTCGCCAACAGTTCCGTCTCGGAGAGACCCAGGGGCTGGGCTTCGGCCCCGCCGCCGGTGACCAGGCCCGCCGGGGCCGCCTCGCTGCCGCCGGCCGGGGGCGTGCCGATCACCAGGACGTCGTCGATGGTGATCTCGGTGTACTCGTCGGACCAGGTCTTCTTGCTGTTGTAGCCGCCGATGGCCAGGCTGTGGTCGCCAGCCGCCAGGCTGCCCAGGTCCAGCGCCGCCGCCTGCAGACCTGTCGTCTGGTCGGGGCCGCCGTTGCCGTCGCCGAAGAGTTCGTCCACGGTGATCGGCGCACCGCCGTCAATGCTGACCAGAACCTGGCTGTACTCGTCGGCCTCGTACTGGGTGGAGATCAGCAGCTCGTAGCTGAAGGTCAGGTAGACGTCCATATCGGCCGCCAGGGAGAAGTCGATCTCCCAGGCGCCGGACATGTCGGTTACCGTGCTGTTGCTGCCCGCGCCGAGGTCGATGGTAAGGGCGCCGCCGGACCAGTTGCCGTCCGCGTCGGACTGGGAGGCCGGTCCGCCGAAGACGCCGTCGCTGTAGACGAAGCCCCCCGTATCGCCGCCGGCATTGAAGTCGGCCTCGACCAGGGTCACCGGCCCGGTCGGCTCGGGATCGTCGTTCAGGATCGTGCCGCCGGCGGAGGCGCCGGTGATCTCGCCGCCCACAGCCGGGTTGGAGAGGATCACGGTGAAACCCTCGTCGGCCTCGAAGTCGGTGTCGCCGACGACCTCGATGGAGATCGTCGCTTCGCTCACGCCGGGGGTGTCGAAGATGATGCTGCCGCCGGGCAGCAGGCCGCCCAGGAAGTCGTCCGCGTCGGCCGCGGCGCCGCCGGAGCCGACGACGGTGAAATCGACACTCCCGTTCTGCACCAGGTCGCCGCTACGGGTCACGGTGAAGGTGAAGATCGTGGTGCCGGCGTCGCCCTCGCTCAGCACCGCGTTGTCGGCGGCGATGGCGTAGCTGGTGTCGATGGGCTCGGGCGGCGCGGTCGGCGTGGCCGTCGCCGTCACGTCGTCGATGGTGAGGTCGGTGAACTCGTCGGACCAGGTTTTCTTGTTGTTGAAGCCGCCGATGGTCAGGCTGTGGTCGCCGGCCGCCAGGACGCCGAGCACCGCGCTGAAGGTCTGCGGGCCGGTGCTCTGCGCGCCGCCGCCGTTGCCGTTGCCGGTCAGGCTGTCGACCAGGATCGGCGCGCCGCCGTCGATGCTGACCAGCAGCTGGCTGTACTCGTCCGCCTCGTACTGCTCCGACTGGGTCAGCTCGTAGAGGAAGGACAGCGAGACCTCGCTTTCCGTGTCCAGGGTGAAGCTGGTGGTCCAGCCGCCGGACATGTCGGTGACCGTGGTGTTGCTGCCGCCGCCGAGATCGACCCGCAGCGCGCCGCTGTCCCAGCTGCCGTCGGCGTCGCCCCCGGCCGAGCCGCCGAAGCTGTTGTCCGCGTAGGTGAAACTGCCGCTGTCGCTGTCGAAGCTCTCGTCGATGACGGTGACGGGCCCCACCGGCGGCGTGTCGTCGTTCAGGATGGTGCCCTCGGCGCTGGCGGTGGTGATGGCGGAACCCGCCGAAGAGTTCGAGAGGGTGACGGTGAAGGTCTCGTCTGCCTCGAAGTCGGTATCGCCTGCAACGTTGACGTTGACGGTCTTGCTGACCTCGCCGGCGGCGAAGTTCACCGTGCCGCCGGGCAGGCTGCCGCCGAAGTCGGCGCTGTTGACATCGCTGCCGCTGACCGCCCAGTCGACGGACTCGGCCCCCGAAGTGTCGCCGGAACGGGTGACGGTGAAGCTATAGGCCGTCGTGCCGGCGTCGCCCTCGGCCTTGACCGCGTCTTCGGCGGCGATGGCGAGGACGGTCGGCGGCGGGGCGCTGTCGTCGTTCAAAATGGTGCCCTCGGCGCTGACGGAGATGATCTGCGCGCCTGCCGAAGGATTGGAAAGCCGGATCCAAATCAGCTCGTCCGCTTCGATGTCGGTGTCGCCGACGACCTGCAGCGTAATGAGCTTGCTGGTCTCTCCGGCGGCGAAGCTCACGGTGCCGCTCGGCAAGACGCCCCCGAGGAAATCGTCTGCGCCGGCCTCCAGCGCCGTGGTGGGCGCCTGCACGGCGTAGTCGACGGAATCGGCCCCGGAGGTGTCGCCCGAGCGCGTCACGGTGAAGGTGAAGGCGGTAGTGCCGGCATCGCCTTCGGCCTTGACCGCGTCCTCGGCGGCCAGGGCGAAGAAGGTCGACGGCGGGGCCGGGTCGTCGTTGAGGATGGTGCCGCCGGCGCTCGGTGTGGTGATTTCGGAGCCCGCCGAGGGGTTGGAGAGGGTGACGGTGAAGTCCTCGTCGGCCTCGAAATCCGTGTCGCCGGCCACGTTGACAGTGATCGTCTTGCTGGCCTCGCCGGCGGCGAAGCTTACGGTGCCGCTCGGCAGGTTGCCGCCGAGGAAGTCGCTGCCGTCGGCCTCGCTGCTGGTGACTGTCCAATCGACGGAACCGGCCCCGGAAAAATCGCCGGAGCGGCTCACGGTGAAGGTAAAGGCGGTGCTGCTGGCATCGCCCTCGGCCTTGACCGCATCCTCGGCGGCCAGGGCGAAGAAGGTCGACGGCGGGGCCGGGTCGTCGTTGAGGATGGTGCCGTCGGCGGTTGCGATGGTGATTTCGGAGCCCGCCGAGGGGTTGGAGAGGGTAACGGTGAAGACCTCGTCGCCCTCGAAGTCGGTATCGCCGGCGACGTTGACGGTGATCGTCTTGCTGACCTCGCCGGCGGCGAAGCCCACGGTGCCGCTCGGCAGGCTGCCGCCGAAGTCGGCGCCGTCCACGGCCGCGCCGCTCACCGCCCAATCGACGGAACCGGCCCCGGAAGTGTCGCCGGAGCGGGTCACGGTGAAGGTGAAGGCGGTGCTGCCGGCATCGCCCTCGGCCTTGACCGCGTCCTCGGCGGCGATGGCGAAGGAGGTTGCCACCGGCTGTGGGAAATCACCCGTGACCACTACGTTGTCGAAGAAGATCTCGCTCTCTTCGTTGATCGCGTCCTTGTGGTTGAGATACCCACCGAGAACCAGAGTGTGATAGCCTTCCTCCAGCACTCCCAGGCTGACCTGATAGGTCGTCGGGTCAACGAAGTCGTTGTCGGAGCTGCCGCTGTCGCCATCCAGCTGGTCAACCAGCTGAACGGGCCCACCGTCGATGTTGAACAGCAGCTGTGTGAACTCGCCGGTGTCCATTTCGCCCGACTGCGCCATCCGATAATCGAAGGTGAGCGTGACCTCCATCGCCTCAGGCACGTAGAAATCGTTCTTCCAACCGCCGGAGGCGCCGTTCACCTCGTTGTTGTCGACGCCGCCCAGCCAAATCCGGAGGTCCTCGCCGGTATAGTTACCATGGACATAGTTTGAGCCGCCGGAAATACCCAAGGCGCCGTCGAAATAGTTGAAGCCGTCCATGCCTCCGGAGCCGGTATTGAAATCGGCTTCCAGGAGTACGGCGCTCTCACCGGGCGGCGGCGCATCGTCGTTGAAGATGGTCCCCCGGGCAGAGTCCAGGGCAACATCAAGGCCATCCGAGGGGTTGGTCAACGTAATACCGAATTCCTCGTTGCTTTCGAAATCCGTATCGCCGGCAACCTCGATTGTGATGGTCTTGAAGGTTTCGCCCTCGGCGAAGAAAACCGTTCCGCTCGGCAGCACGCCGCCGGGGAAATCGGAGGCGTCGGCCGTCCTTGCGGACACATAGTAATCGACAGAGCCTGCCGGGTGATAGTCACCCCTCCGCTCAATGCCGAAGGTGAAGGTAGTGGTGTCAGCGTCGCCTTCCTCATGGGCTGGATCGGTGGCACGGATCCAGAGGAAGGAGGTCGGCGGGCCGCCAATGTCATCGTTGATGATCGTAGCGTTGGCGACGCCCAACAATATCTCGCTGCCGGAAGAGGGGTTTTCAAGCAAAACGGAGAAGTCTTCGCTGTATTCGGCGACACTGTCGCCTTGAACGTAGATGGTCAGCGTCTTGCTCGTTTGATTGGCGAGGAAGCTTAGGGTGCCGCTGGGCAAAGTCCCCCCGACAAAGTCGCTTCCATCGACGTCTGAACCGATGACGGAATAGTCTATTGAGCCTGCGGCGCTCACGTCGCCGATGCGTGAGACGGTAAATGTGAAGGGAGTGGACCCGGAGTTGCCTTCAGATTTTGAAGTGCCGTTGGCCACGATTGCGAAATATGTGTCTCCCGGCGGCAGGCCGTCGTCGTTAAGAATGGTGCCTGTGGCGGATGCAACATCGATCCCGGCATCAGGCGACGGGTTCGAAAGGCTGACAATGAAATCCTCACTATTTTCAACCTGGGTGTCGCCCGCGACGGAGATCGAGATGGTGCGGCTGGTAATGCCCGGCGAGAAAGCAAGAGTGCCGCTCGGCTCATAGTAGAAGTCCTCAGCGTCAGCGGGCCCGCCCGTTACGGCATAGTCGACATATTCGAGAGATGATGTATCGCCGCTCCGGGTCACAGTGAAGGTGAAGGTGTTGAGGCCCGCGTTGCCCTCGACCTTGACGGCATTCGTCGCGGCAATGGAAAAGTACGAATCTGGAACCCAAACGTCGTCATTCAGGATGGTGGCGCTGGCGGTCGCGGTCGTAATCGAGGCATTGAACGAGGGATTGACGAGCTCAAGTGCAAAGTTCTCGTCACGTTCACCGTCGGTGTCGCCATTGACTTCCAGCGTGATCGTCTTACTCGTTTCTCCCGGGTCGAAGTAGATCGTCTGGGCCTGTGTCGGCAAGTTGGCAAAGTCATCTCGCGTGGCATCGAGCGATTGGGACGAGCTCGAAAAGCGGTAGTCCACGGACCCGCTGCTCGTGGTGTCGCCGCTCCTCGTTACCTCGAATGTAAAGGGCGTCGTGCCGGAGCTGCCTTCGGCCTTGACCGCATCGGTAGCCGCAATGGCAAAGCTTGAAATGCCTGGTGCCGCATCATCGTTCTGGATAATTCCGACGGCTTGGCTGTCAAGCACGCGCGTGTCGCCCTCATCGGCGTAGATCCGGATGACGAAGTCCTCGAAGAGTTCGAAAAGCGTGTCGCCGGAGACCTCAACGCTGACGGTCTTGCTGGTCTCGCCATCGGCGAACACTACGGTCCCTGCTGGCAGGATGTCGCCGGCGAAATCGTTGGCTTCGACGTCGCCGTAGAACTGCTTGTCGTAGACTTGGTAGTGAACGGTTGTCGTACCCTCGGCCGCGCCGCCACGTGTGATCTCGAAGGTGAAGGTCGTGGCGCCCGCGTCACCCTCTGCCTTGACGGCATCCAGCGGAGCGATTGACAGGGTGTTCAGCAGCGGCGGCGGGTCGTCGTTGAAGATGCCCCCGACCGCATTGTTGTTCAGCAGGAACCAGTCGCCTGACGTATCGACAATCGTAACGGAGAACTCCTCTAGCGCCTCCTCAGTACGGTCGCCCACGGTATAGAGGGAGAAGGTCTTGGATTCATCGCCCGCCAGGAAGTAGATCCGCCCCTGCGGGAGGAAGCCACCGACGAAGTCATCCGGGTCCGCAGGATCGGCCCCGTAACCCGAAACGGCGTAGTCGACCCAACCGGCTTCGCTCAAGTCACCGGAGCGTGTGATCTCAACTTTGTGCTCAACGAGGCCTGAGTTCCCCTCTGGCGTCCAGCCGCTCGAAACTTCAATGGACAGCGCAACCGAGGCGGAAATCGGGTCATCATTGACGATTGTCCCGGTGCCGTAGTTGTAGTTGAAGACTGTCGTTGGCGTCTGAGGGAAGAGGTCGACCTGAAACGTCTCGTCCATCTCGAGGGTAGTGTCGCCGGCTATCTCGATGCGGAGAATTGTCTTGATCTCTCCTGGAGCAAAGGAGATCGTGCCGCTGGGAAAAACGCCCCCGGGAAAGTCTGCGGCGTCTGCCTCGATGCCGCGGACGACGTAGTCGACGAGGTCGGTGGCGGAGGTGTCGCCACTGCGCGTCACCGTCACCTCGTAGAAGGAGTTGCTTTCGTTGCCCTCTTCCACGGGGGCGGCAACGTTCAAGCCTATGTAGGTGGTTGCGGTGGCCTGAATCTCCGCGTCAGGCGTTGCCGCTGCTCCGTCGCCTGTTGTCTCTTCGACAGCAGCGGCGGAGGGAGCGACTGCGTCATCATTAACAATGATGGTGCTCGCTAAGCCGCGCGCGATACCGGTGCCGGCAGACGGATTGACCAGCGTAACCGTGAAGGCCTCATGGCTCTCGACGGCCGCGTCGCCGGCGATGTCGATTGTCAGTGTCTTGCTGATTTCGCCCGGAACGAAGATAAGCGTGCCGGCGGGCAGGAGGCCACCGGCAAAATCGCTTGCGTCCGCTTCACTGCTGGATACCTGGTAGTCGACTGAAACGGTGCCGGTCGGATCGCCGTTGCGAGTGACGGTGAAGGTGAAGGCCGAAGAGCCGCTATCTCCTTCTGCGTCGAAGGGGCTGTCGGCCTGGATCGCAAACGATGGTGTATCGATAGTCTCATCTGAGCGGATCGTGCCGTTGGCGCTGCCGGCAGAAGAAGAGATCCCGGCATCGCCCGTAGGATTGCTGAGAGAGACCGTGAAGGTCTCCTGGCTTTCCAGCGTCACGTCGCCGGCAACATCGATGGTGATCGTTTTCTGGGTTTCGCCGACAGCAAAGGTGACGGACCCGCTGGGCAGGATACCGCCCGGGAAGTCATAGAAGTCCGCAACGCCGCCGGTTACGGCATAGTCCACTGACTGTTCGCTCGATGTGTCACCGTAGCGCTGAACCATGAAGGTGAAGGGCGTGGTGCCGACGTCGCCTTCGTCGTTGGTCGAGCCCACAAGGGTATGGATAGAAAAAGTGCTCGCCGGGGGCGCTGGATCGTCGTTCAGGATCGTGCCCTGCGCAGACCCTGAAATAATCTCCGAGCCAAGCGACGGGTTGCTGAGCGTGACGTTGAACACTTCGTCCGACTCGAAGTCGGTATCGCCGACAATGTTGATGGTAAGTGTCTTACTCGCTTCGCCCGCCGCAAAGTTTAGGGTGCCGCTGGGTAGGCGACCAAGGAGGAAATCCGCCGTGCCGGCCGTGCCGTAGACGCCGTAATCTACCGAGCTTTCAACTGCTGTGTCGCCGCTGCGCGCCACTGTGAAGGTGAATGCTTTGGGGCCGAGGTCACCTTCTGCCTTGACGGCATCCAGGGCGCTGATCTCGTAGAAAGTGCCCGGCTCATCGTTGACGATCGTGCCGTTGGCCGTCGCGGCGGTGATGTCCGCGCCGCCCAGCGCATCGAAGAGCGCGACGGCAAAGTCTTCGCTGCCTTCCGACTCAACGTCGCCGGCGACCTGCACGGTGATGGTTCTGCTGGTTTCGCCGGCGGCGAAGAACAGCGCGCCGTGCGGCAGGATGCCGTAGGCGAAGTCGCCGGCATCCGTGTCGCCGGCGGTCACTTCATAGCTGACCAGGCCGGCCTTGGAGACATCGCCGCTGCGCGTCACCGTGAAGGTAAAGTCCGTCAGGCCGGCGTCACCCTCGGCCTTCACGGCATCCAGCGCGGCGATCGCGTAGGAGGTCGCGGCCGCTGCCGGATCGTCGTCGTCCAGGATGATGCCCACGGCGCCGGCGGTGGTGATCGCGGCGCCCGCCGAGGGGTTGGAAAGCACGACGCCGAAGCCTTCGTCGGTCTCGATGGCGATGTCGCCGGCCACCTCGATGGTGAGCGTCTTGCTGGTCTCGCCGGCGGCGAAGGCCAGGCTGCCGCTGGGGATCGTTCCGCCGACGAAGTCGCCGGCGTTGATGCCGCTGCCGGTGACGCTGTAGTCGACGCTGGCGGCCCCGCTGGTGTCACCGCTGCGTGTGACGGTGAAGCTGTAGGCCGTGGTGCCGGCATCGCCCTCGGCCTTGACGGCGTCGTCAGCGGCGATGGCGAAGAAGCTGTCGAAGGTGGTCGCGGCCGTCGCCACTGCGGGCGCGGACGCCGTGCCGGTCACCGTCACGTCGTCGATGGTGAGGTAGCTCGATTCGTCGCGCCAGGTCTTCTTGCTGTTGTAGAGGCCGATCGCCAGGGTGTGATCGCCGGCGGCCAGGGTGCCGAGGCTGGCCATGAAGGTCTGCAGGCCGGTGGTCTCGTCGGGGCCGCCGTTGCCGTTGCCGGCCATCTCGTCGACCACGATCGGGGTGCCGCCGTCGATGCTGACGAGCACCTGGGAGTACTCGTCGGCCTCGTACTGCTCCTCCATGATCATCTCGTAGAGGAAAGAGAGGTTGACCTCCATGTCCTCGTCCAGGGTGATGCTGGTCTCCCAGCCGCCGGTCATGCCGGTGATCACGGAGTTGTTGATGCCCCCCAGGGTGACGGTCAGCCCCTGGTCCTCCCAGCCGCCGTCGGCATAGGCCCCATTGTTGCCGCCGAAGAGGTCGTCCCGGTAGACGAACCCGCCGGTGTCGCCGCTGCCGTCGAAATCGGCCTGCAGCAGGACGACCGGGCCGCCGCCTGCGCTGTCGTCGTTCTCGATGGTGGCCTCGTCGCTGGGCAGGATGACCTGGCCGTTGGGTGGCACGCTGTTGATGGTCAGCTCGAAGGTCTCGTCCGCCTCGACCTCGATGTCGCCGGCGATCTGGATGGTGACGAGCTTGCTGGTTTCGCCGGCGCCGAAGAAGACGCTGCCGCCGGGCAGGCTGCCGCCCAGGAAGTCGCCGGCATCGGCCGGGTCGCCCCCGCTGCCGGCGACGCTGTAGTCGATGCTGTCGCCCTCGCTCAGGTCGCCGCTGCGGGTGATGAGGAAACTGTAGCTGGTGCCCCCGCTGTCGCCTTCGGCCTGCGACTTGTCGAGGGCGGTGACCTGGAAATAGGTGGGATCGCGCTCGCCGTCGACGGGGGCGGCCAGGTCCAGGATCGCTTCGCCCAGGGCCAGCACGTTCACGCGCTGGAAAGCGAGCCCGGTGTTGGTGACGTTGTCGTCCTCGTCGTCACCGTCGATGATGGTGTCGCCGGTGCCGTCGAGCAGCGCCTGGATCTCGTCGAAGCTCAGCTTGCGGCCGACCTCCTGCACCGCCAGTTCCTGGACCAGAGCGACGATGCCGGCGATGTGCGGCGCGGCCTGGCTGGTGCCGTGAACCTGAACGAGTTCCTCGCCGGCGCCGGCGCCGGTGATGGCGGCGCCCGGCGCGAAGATATCGCTCAGTTCCGCGTCGCGCTGGCTGAAGGGGGTGATCTGGTCCGGCCCGGTGCTATAGGCGATGGCGCCGCTTTGATATTCCCAGCCGCCGGTGTCGGCGCTGTAGACCGCGCCCACGGAGAGCGAGTTGGGGTCGGCCGCCGGGTAGGAAACGCCCTGCACGGAGTTGAAGGGGAAGAAGTCGTTACCGGAGGACGAAACGACGATGACGTCCATGGCCGCCAGGGTCGCCATCTCGTCGCTGATGCCGAAAAGCTGCTGCGGGATGTCGTAGGCGGCGAAGTTGCCCAGCGACATGTTGACGCTGACGATGTTGTAGGCCTCGGCATTGGCGATGACCCATTGCAGGGCCGCTTCGACGTCGCCGAAGTCGCCGGAACCGCCGGCGTCGCTGAAGACCTTCAGGGCGGCGATGTTGGCGCCCGGCGCCATGCCGGTGTAGGTGGAGTCGGAGGAGGCGGCGATGCTGGCCACGTTGCTGCCGTGGCCGTCGAAGTCGCCGGCGTTGCCGTCGTTGTCGGCGAAGTCATACTGGTAGACGATGCGGTCCGAGATGCCGTCGTTGTTCAGGTCGGGGCCGAAGAAGGGGTCGTCCAGGTCGATGCCGGTGTCCAGCACCGCGATGGTGTAGCCGCTGCCGTCGATGCCGGCGAAGCGGGCATCGAGGCGGAAGTCGTCGACCTGCACGAGCGGGCCCGAGACCGCGGTCTGCGGGCTGACACTGCCGGGATCGCCGACGGTGACGACCTCGCCGGTCAGATAGATCGGGATATCGGCGTTGCTGGTGTATTGGCTGACGGGATCGTCCGTCTCGTCCTGCCCGCGAGCAGCCTCCTTCGCGGCCGCCATGAAGCGCGGCGGGTTGAAGGTGACGCTTTGCGAGCCCGGCAGGCTGAGCCAGTCAAAGAGGTCGTAGGCGAAGCTTTCGGCAAAAGACTCCCTCAATTCCTCGAGGAATTCGCCGCGGGTACCAAGGGCGCTGCTGGCTTCATCGGAGGAACTGAAGAGCTTTTTCATGGACTACGACTGACCTTCAAAAGACTGGGCAAAGATCCGGGAGGTAGGGGGCTGGAAGCGCACGGTTTCGCGGGCGGCGGGCGGGCAAGCCGCAGCACAGCCTGTGTGGCCGGGCCGGAGACCCGCACAGCGGCCTCCGCCAGGCGGAATTCGTGGATATCGCCCGATCAACGTCGCTCCCCCCTTGTGCCGACGTATGGCTAAGGAAAGCTTAACGGTCCGCAATCTGTAATTGAAGACTTCAATTGAAGAAATCTCCGTGACGCTCGCGTAATTGGTGGGTTTCCGGAGAAAACTCACAATCGGTTATATCGTTGGACGTGATCGAGAAGCGCTTCGGGCCGCCCATATATGGTTAACGGGAGGCTGTGAAGGGTGATGTCGTGAGGGGCGTCAGCGCCGCTGGTGCAGGACGCGGTCGATGAAGGCCTCGGCGGCGCCAAGCTGCAGTGCCGGATCGGCCAGGGCCTGCCACTCGACGGGCGCCTCGCTGCGCTCGGCGAGGATCTCCATGAGGGGCCGGCCGGAGGCGATGGCTTCCTTGCAGGCGTCTTTCACCAGGGCCTGGGCCTCGGGGCGGGGCAGGTGGGCCGAGAGGGCGAAGCTCGCCGCCTCCGCCAGGGTCAGGCCGCCGGTGGCCTCGATATTGGCGCGCATCTTCGCGCGGTCGACCTGCAGGCCGTCCAGCAGCTCCAGCGACCGGCGCAGGGCCGCGCCAGTGGCGACCAGCATCTGCGGCAGGACCAGCCATTCCATCTGCCAGGCGACGCCGTCGCGCTCGTGGGCGTGGAAGGATGTCATCTGCATCTGCCCGGTCAGGCCCGCCACGTGGCGGGTGAGGGAGAGCACGGCTTCCGAGCGCACCGGGTTCTGCTTCTGCGGCAGGGTGGAGGAGCCGCCACCGGCTCCTTCGCGCAGCTCGCCCACCTCGTTCTGGCACAGCAGCAGGATATCGCCGGCCAGCTTGCCGAGGCTGCCGCTGACCAGGCCCAGCCAGTTGCCGAGTTCCACCAGGCCGTCGCGCTGGCTGTGCCAGGGCAGGGGCGGCAGCGCCAGGCCCAGTTCCTTGGCGAGCGCTGCTTCCACGGTTGTGCCGCGCTCGCCGAGCGCGGAGAGATTGCCGGCCGCGCCGCCGAAGCTCAGCACTTCCAGGCGTGGGCGCAGTTCGGCCAGACGCGCGCGGTGACGGTCGAGCGGCGCCAGCCAGCCAGCGACCTTGAGGCCGAAGGACGTCGGCGTCGCCTGCTGGCCGCGGGTGCGCGCCAGCATGACGGTGGTGCGCTCGGCGTCGGCCAGCTTGGCCAGGCTGTCGCCCAGCTCCAGGAGCCGTTTGTCGAAGATGTCTAGGATGCGGCGCAGGCGCAGGACGAGCCCCGTGTCCATGACGTCCTGAGTAGTCGTCCCCCAGTGCACGTAGTGTGCCGCCTCTCCGCCCCCCTCTTGTTCGGCGACCGCCTTTCGCAGTTCGGCGACCAGGGCCGGTACCGGGATGCCGTCGCGGGCCGAGTCCTCGGCCAGGGCGGCCGGGTCGATCTCCAGCTTTTCGGCCACCGCCGCGATGCGCGCGGCGGCGTCTTCCGGGATGATCCCGCTGCGCCCTTCGGCCTGCGCCAGCGCCGCTTCAAAGACCAGCATGGCGCGAAGCTGCGCGCGGTCGTCCAGCAGCTCCGCCGTCTCCGCGTCGGAGAGCAGCGGGGCCAGGAAGGCGCTGTCGAAAGGCAGGAGGCTCATCGAGGGCTCGTCACACGTCGAAGAAGACAGTTTCGTTTTCGCCCTGCATGTGGATGTCGAAGCGGTAGACCACGGTGCCGCCCGACTCTTCCCGTGCGGCGACCAGGGTGTCGCGGCGGTCTTCGGGCACGCTTAGCAGCACTGGATCCTTCGCATTGGCATCGGCTTCGTCGGCGAAGTAGATGCGGGTGTAGAGGTGGCTCAAGAGTCCGCGCATGAAGACGATGACGTTGATGTGCGGAGCCTGGGAGTCATCGACCGCGCCGGGCTTCACGCTGTCGAAGATGAAGCGATTTTCCGGGTCGGTGCCGGTGCCGCAGCGCCCGAAGCCCTTGAAGGCGATGTTGCCGCGCCCCTTGTTGTAGCTTGGATCGGCCGGGTGGGCGTAGCGCCCCTGCGGATCGGCCTGCCAGATCTCGATCATGGCGTCGTCGATCGCCTCGCCCTTGCCGTCCAGCACGCGGCCCTCGATGCGGATCTGCCGGCCCTCGACATCGGGGGTGCGCAGGTCCGGCGAGGCGATGGAGGCCAGCGGGTAGCCGTACTGTTCCGGGGTCAGGCCGTAGGCGAAGTAGGGGCCGACGGTCTGCGAAGGGGTTTGTCCTTTGGTCATTGGTCTTGCCTCACGCCGTTTCCATCGGGGTTTCCCAGGGCCCGCGCAGCACGATGTCGAAGCGGTAGCCCAGCGCGAACTCCTCCTCCGTCAGCGACAGGTCGAACTCCGAGATCAGGCGGTCGCGCGCTTTCTCCGGCGAGGACAGGAAGATCGGGTCGAGGTCCAGCAGCGGGTCGCCCGGGAAGTACATCTGCGTCACCAGCCGCGTCGCGATGCTGGGGCCGAAGAGCGAGAAGTGGATGTGGTTGGGCCGCCAGGCGTTGGGGTGGTTGCCCCAGGGATAGGCGCCGGGCTTGACGGAGTAGAAGCGGTAGACGCCCTGGTCGTCGGTGACGCAGCGCCCGCCGCCGAAGAAGTTGGGATCCAGCGGCGCGTTGTGCTGGTCCACCTTGTGGACGTAGCGCCCGGCGGCGTTTGCCTGCCAGACCTCGACCAGCATGTTGGGCTGCGGCCGGCCGAGCTCGTCGACCACCTTGCCGGAGACGATGATGCGCTCGCCCAGCGGCTCGCCGTCCTTGCGGCCGTTCTTGGTCAGGTCATTGTCCAGCTCGCCGAGGGAATCCTGGCCGAAGACCGGGCCGGTCAGCTCGGACAGGCTCTGCCGGATCGGAATCAGCGGCTTGGTGGCGCCGCGCAGGGGCGTGGACTTGTAGTCGGGGGCGATGATCGGAGGGTGCGAACTCCAATCGCGTGGTGAGTAGGGTTTGGGGGGCGTGGTCATTTCCGGGTCTCCTGCTTGCCTTGTTTGTTGTCCCCACCCATTTCTTCGAGCGTCTGCTGTGCCACTTTGAAGGCCTGGTTGGCCGCCGGCACGCCGGCATAGACGGCGACGTGCAGCAGCGCTTCCTTGATGTCCTCGGGGCTGGCCCCGGTGTTGGCGCTGGCGCGCACGTGCATGGCGACTTCCTCGAAGTGGCCACCGGCGGCCAGCAGCGCGATGGTGATCATGCTGCGCTCGCGCCGGGTCAGGCCGGGGCGCGACCAGACCGAGCCCCAGGCGCCTTCGGTGATGAAGTCCAGGAAGTCGGCGTTGAAGCCGCTGCGTTTGGCGTCGGAGGCGGCGACGTAGGCCTCGCCCAGCACCTCGCTGCGGGTCTTGCGGCCGGCGCTCCTGCGCGTGTCGTCAGAACCTGTGCTCTTAGACAAGATTGTTGCCCTCTGTGAAGTCGAGGATCAGTTCGGTCAGCTGTGCGGGCCGCTCGATGCAGGGCAGGTGCCCGGACCCCGCGATCACCTCGTAGCGCGCGCCGGGGATGAGGTCCGCCGTCTGGCGCACCAGCTCCGGCGGCGTCGCGCCGTCCTCCTCGCCGACGACGCAGAGCGTCGGCACCGCGATCTGTTTCGCCTCTTCGGTGAAGTCGGCGTCGCGCAGCGCCGCGCAGGTGCCCAGGTAGCCTTCCACCGGCGTGCGCGTCAGCATGGCGTGCCAGCCCTGCAGCGCGATCGGATCGCTCTCGCGGAATTCCTCCGTGAACCAGCGCTCAAGGATCGCATCGGCGATGCTCGCGATGCCGCCGTCCTCGACGGCGGCCATGCGTTCGGCCCAGGCCTCGGCGGTGCCGACCTTATGGGCGGTGTCGCAGAGGATGAGGGCGGCGACCAGGTCCGGGCGGCTGGCGTAGAGCCCCTGGGCGATGAGCCCGCCGACGGAGAGGCCGCAGATGATGGCGTTTTCCACCGCCAGGTCGTCCAACAGGGCCGCCAGGTCGGCCACGTGGTCGTCGATGCTGTAGGGGCTGTCGCCGGTCTCCGACAGGCCGTGGCCGCGCTTGTCGTAGAGCACGATGCGGAAGCGCTCGATCAGCCGCGCCACCACGTCGTCCCAGATGCGGAAGTCGGTGCCCAGCGAGTTGGCGAAGACCAGCGCCGGCCGGTCGGCCGGGCCCAGGTCCTCCACGTGCAGGACGACACCGTTCAGCACCCTGAAATCCATACTTATCTCCTCCGCATATGCCTGCAGTCCCTCTTAGGGGGCTTGCGGGCTGAAGATCCCCCTCACCCAGCTTCGCCTAAGCTCGATCTTCGATCTCGCTAAGGCTTCGCAACCCTCTCCCACGAAGGGGAGAGGGAAAGTAAGGCGAGGCCGCTTGAGAGTGCCCTCTCCCCTGGTGGGAGAGGGAGGGCCCCGCCCAACGAACCCCCTGGGGCGGGAGGGTGAGGGGGAACACCGCTCGTCCATTCCTGAACGCGATCATTCCATACCTATTTCCATATTTAAAATGCTATGTTCTCATTCATTCATAACCAAATGGATATGAAAAGTGGCGCCCGACAGCCGCATCAAGATCCGCCACCTGGCCTGCTTCCTGGAGGTCGCGGCCCGGCGCAGCTTCGGCGGCGCGGCGGAGGCCCTGGCCATCACCCAGCCGGCGGTCTCCAAGGCCATCGCCGATCTTGAGGACATTTTGGGCGTGGCGCTCTTCGAGCGCTCACGGCGCGGCGTCTTCCTGACCGGCTACGGCGAGGCTTTCCAGCGCTATGCCGGGGCCTCGCTGACCGCCCTGCGCCAGGGCGTCGACTCGGTCTCCCAGGCCCAGGCGCGCGGCGGCCATACCCTGGCGATCGGCGCCCTGCCGACCAGCGCCAACCGCATCATGCCCCAGGCGGTGCTGCGCGCGAAGGCCGAGGGCCTGGGCGCCACGGTGCGCATCATAACCGGCCCCAATGAGCTGCTGCTGAACGAGCTGCGCCAGGGCGACCTGGACCTGGTGGTCGGCCGCCTGGCCGCGCCGCGCGCCATGCAGGCCCTGGCCTTCGAATACCTCTATTCGGAGGAGGTGGTCTTCGTCGTCCGTCCCGGCCACCCGCTGCTGGCGCACGAGACGGTGGAACTGGGCCAGCTCGCCGATTTCACGGTGATCCTGCCAACCCTGCGCTCGATCATCCGCCCGGAGGTCGACCGCTTGCTGGTCAGCCAAGGGGTGGCGCGCCTGCCCGAGGTCATCGAGTCGGTCTCGCCGGACTTCTCGCGGCGCTACACCCGAACCACCGAGGCGGTCTGGATCATTTCCTACGGGGTGGTCGCCGATGACCTGGCCGAGGGCCTGCTGGCCCGCCTGCCGGTCAACGCCACCCCGGCGCAAGGCCCCGTCGGCCTCACCCAGCGCGCGGAGATGCCCGCCTCGGTAAGCCTGCAGATCCTCATGAAGGCGATCCGCGAGGTCGCGGCGGAGCAGGGGTGAGAAAATCACGTCGCTCCTGCGCTTGACCGCTCCCGGCCGCCGTGGCTAGTGGCAGGGTGAGATAGAGCCGCGTCAGAAAAAGCAGGGATGCACATGCCAGCGAGTAGCGAATCTAGGAGTTACGATGCCGTCATCATCGGCGCCGGGGTGATCGGCGCCGCCATCGGGATGGAAATGGCCCGCGCCGGGTACAAGACGCTGAACGTCGACGCCCTGCCGGCGGCGGGCTACGGCCCGACCTCCAACTCCTGCGCCATCATCCGCGTGCATTACTCCACGTTGGACGGCACGGCCATGGCCTACGACGGCTATTTTGACTGGAAGGACTGGCCCGGCTACCTGGGCGTGGCGGACGAGCGCGGCCACGCCATCTTCCATCACTGCGGCTGCCTGATCATGAAGACCGAGCAGAACAAGGGCCTGGCCGCGGTGTTGAAGCACGTCGAGGCGCTGGACATCCCGCACGAGCACTGGGACGCCGACCGCATCCGCCAGGCCATTCCCGGCTACGATCTCAAGACCTTCTGGCCGGCGCGGCGCATGGAGGACCCGAACTTCGGCGAGCCCAGCGGCGGCGCCATTGACGGCGGCGTGTTCTTTCCCACCGCCGGCTACATCAGCGACCCGCAGCTCGCCAGCCACAACCTGCAGCGCGCCGCGGAAGCCGCCGGCGGCAGCTTCCTCTTCAACAGGAAGGTGGTGGAGATCCCGGTCGAGAACGGCAGGGTGCAAGGCGTGGTGCTGGACGACGGCACGCGCATCGCCGCGCCCGTCGTCGTGAACGTCGCCGGGCCGCACTCCTCCCAGATCAACAAACTCGTCGGCGCCGACGCCGACATGCGCATCACCACCAAGCCGCTGCGCCAGGAGGTGGTGCACCTGGACTCGCCCGACGGCCTGAATTTCGAGAAGGACGGTATCGTCGTCTCCGACAGCGACATCGCCTGCTACATCCGCCCGGAGACCGGCAACCACATCCTGGTCGGCAGCGAGGACCCGGAGTGCGACCCGCGCGAGGTGGTGGACCCGGACGACTACAACCGCGACCTCACCGACCAGGCGGTGACCCAGGCCTACCGCTACGCCCAGCGCCTGCCCAATGTGCCGGTGTCGCAGAGCCCCAAGGGCGTGGTCGATCTCTACGACGTGACCGAGGACTGGATCCCGATCTACGACCGCTCCTGCATCGACGGCTTCTACATGGCCATCGGCACCAGCGGCAATCAGTTCAAGAACGCCGGCGTCGCCGGGCGGCTGATGACCGCGCTCATCGGCTACGTCGAAGGCGGCGGCGACCAGGACGGCAAGCCCCTGGCCTTCCAGCTGAAGCACCTGGACCGCACCATCGACACCGCGACCTTCTCGCGCCGCCGCGAGATCAACCCCGACAGCAGCTTCTCGGTGCTGGGGTAGGTCTGGCCGAGCAATTGATGCACGACCTTCTCACCTGTACAGCTGTCGTCCCGGCACTTGTTGCCGGGACCCATTGCCCTATCCGTTCAGATGGTCGTAAAGGTCTTCCCACTCGGGGTTGCCACGTTCGATTAGCCGGGCTTTCCAGGCGCGAGGCCACTCCTTCATTGTCTTTTCGCGCTGAATCGCCCGCTCGATCGCTTCGTGTGTCTCGACATGGACAAGTCGCGTGACATTGTATTTCTGGACGAAGCGCGAACCTCGGCCCTGTCGGTGTTCCCGCACCCTTCGGGCGATGTCGTTGGTTACGCCAATATAGAGCGTTCCGTTCTTGCGGCTTGCAAGGATGTAAACATAGTAGGGCATTGCCACGCGTAGCTGCCAATGGGTCCCGGGGACAAGCCCCGGGACGACGAAGATGTATAGGTATAACCTTCGCAGTGCCGCTACGCGAGAAGCACGAAGCCACGAGAACGCCAACCGGAGACCATGTAATGGCGACCATCTCCTACCTGACGCGCATCGAGTTCGACGAAGGTCTGGCGAAGAAGCTGCCGGACTTCTGCGCCGAGCTGGGCATGACGCGCCCGCTGCTGGTGACCGACGCGGGCCTGACCGCCCTGGGTCTGACCGCGCAGATCGGCGGGTATTTCGCCACGATGCCGGCGGTCTACGACGGCACGCCGGCCAATCCCACCGAGGCGGCGGTGCTGGAGGCGCTGGAGCGCTACAAGGCGGAAAAGTGTGACGGCATCGTCGCGTTGGGCGGCGGCTCGTCGATCGACCTCGCCAAGGGCTTGCGTCTGCTGGCGGTGCACGCCCCGCCGCTGGCGGACTACGCGGCCGTCGAAGGCGGCGTGGCGAAGATCAAGGGGCCGCTGCCGCCGATGATCGCGGCGCCGACCACGGCGGGCACGGGCTCGGAGGTCGGCCGCGGCGCGGTCATCATCATGGAGGACGGCCGCAAGCTCGGCGTGCTCTCGCCGCTGCTGCTGCCCAGCATTGCCGTATGCGATCCGGAGCTGACCTACGGCCTGCCGCCGCAGCTGACCGCGGCTACCGGCATGGACGCCCTGGCGCACTGCCTGGAGACCTACATGTCGCCGGCGGTGAATCCGCCGGCCGAGGCCATCGCGCTGGAAGGTCTCGCGCGCGGATTCGGCGCCCTGCGCCGCGCCGTCGCCGACGGCCGCGACAAGGAGGCGCGCTGGGACATGATGATGGCGGCCATGGAAGGCGCCATGGCTTTCCAGAAGGGTCTCGGCGCGGTGCACGCGCTGTCGCACCCGCTGGGCGCGCTGCCCGGCCTGTCGCTGCACCACGGCACCCTGAACGCCGTGCTGCTGCCGGCGGTGCTGCGCTTCAACCGCGCGGCCATCGGCGCCAAGTGGGACAAGCTGGCGGTGCTGCTGGGCGGCGCGCCGGACGAGGTGATCGCGCGGCTCAACGCCGAGATCGGCCTGCCGGCGACGCTCTCGGCCATGGGCGTCGGCGAGGCCGTCTTGCCGGCGATCGCCAAGGCGGCGCTGAAGGACCACTGCCACGCCACCAACCCGCGCCTGGCCAGCGAGGCGGACTACTTCGCCCTGCTGCAGGAAGCGTTCTAGCCCCCCTTCATCCGGCTCAGCCGAGGCAGTCCTTCAGGGCGGCGGCGTTGCGGCGCAGCAGTTCGAAATAGAGTTCCGGGCCGTCGGGGATGTCGGCGCCCAGGGGGTCGAGCAGGCCGACCTTCGCCTGCGTGCCTTCGGTCACCACTTCCAGCAGCCGCGGCTCGAACTGCGGTTCGGCGAAGACGCAGCGCGCGCCCAGTTCGGCGACCTTGGCGCGGATCTGCTTCAGGCGCGCGGCGCCCGGCTGGCGGTCCGGGTCGACGGTGACCGAGCCGACATTGTTGAGGGCGAAGCGGGTATCGAAATACTGGAAGGCGTCGTGGAAGACGACGAAGGGTGCGTCCTTCACCGGCGCCAGGTCGTATTCGACCTCCTGGACCAGCTGGTCGAGGCGGTAGGACATGATCCTGGTATTGGCGAGGTAGATGCCGCTGTTGTCGGGATCGGCGCGGGTCAGGGCTTCGGCGACGGCGGCGACGATGGCCTTGGCGTTGTCCGGGTCGAGCCAGAGGTGCATGTCGGTCTCGCCGTGCTCACCGTCGCCGTGCGATTCGTCGTGTTCTTCCTCCTCCTCGTGGGCCTCCCAGGCGCCGCCGGCGCGGTAGGGCAGGAGCTTCAGGCCGGGGATCCCGGACAGTTCCACCACCTCGGCGTCCTGGGCCAGGGTGGCGATGGAGGAGGCGAGGAAGGTCTCCAGGCTCTCGCCGACCCAGACCACGACCTTGGCCTCTTCCAGCGCCGCGGCGTCGGAGGGCTTCAGGCTGTAGCTGTGCGGCGAGGCGCCGCCCTCGACGATCAGGTGGGGCGTGCCCGCGCCCTGCATGGCCGCGGCCACTAGGGAATGCACCGGCTTGATCGAGGTGACCACCGTGACCGGCGCGGCGGACGCGGGCAGGACGGAGGCCAGGGCCAGGGCGGCGAGGGCGGCGGGGAAGCAGGACCAAAGGCGGGGTCGACGCATGGGAACCCTTCTCGATAAAGTTCTGGGCGGACAGAAAATGTAATGATATAACGTTCGGAGTCCAGCCTGACAATGACCTATTGGGCCAATACCTGTTGGATCCCTCTGGGTCGTCGGCACCCGTGCCAGAGGTTCAAACCGTGTCGCTGACCGCAAGCAATGAAACGCCGGGCCAGACCGTCCCGCAGCCTGCCGCCGCGCCGGCTGCGCCTCTGATCGAGGTGAGAGGGCTCGGTGTGCAGCGCGGCGGCCGCTGGCTGGTGCGCGGCGTCGACCTGGCGATCCGCCCCGGCGAGATCGTCACCCTCATCGGCCCCAACGGCAGCGGCAAGAGCACCACCGTGCGCGCCCTGCTGGGCATCCTGGAGCCCAGCGCCGGGGAGGTGATCCGCCGGCCCGGCCTCAACATCGGCTACGTGCCGCAGCGCCTCACCATCGACTGGACCATGCCGCTGACAGTGCGCCGGCTGATGACGCTCACCGGGCGCCACGGCGCGGCGGAGATCCGGGCGGCGCTGCAGGAGGTGGGCATCGAGCACCTGGCCGAGGCGCCGGTGCAGCAGCTCTCCGGCGGCGAGTTCCAACGCGCCCTCCTGGCCCGCGCCATCATCCGCCGCCCGGCGCTGCTGGTGCTGGACGAGCCGGTGCAGGGCGTCGACTTCGCCGGCGAGATCGCGCTCTACCAGCTGATCCACGACATCCGCGAGCGCCTGGGCTGCGGCATCCTGATGATCTCCCACGACCTGCACATCGTCATGGGGCAGACCGATACCGTGGTCTGTCTCAACGGCCACGTCTGCTGCTCCGGCACGCCCCAGGTGGTGACCGAGAGCCCCGAGTACCGCGCGCTATTCGGCGCCCAGGCGGCCTCGGCCCTGGCCATCTACCGCCACCACCATGACCACGTCCACCTGGAAGATGGGCGTGTGGTCCGCACAGCGGACGGGGGCCGCGTCGTGCCCGAACACGATCATGATCACGGGTCCTGCGGCCAAGATCACGACCATGGGCACAGCCACGGGCAGGGGCAGGGGAGCGGCGGCGATGCCGGATGACGCCCATGCTTGACGATTTCTTCACCCGCGCCCTGATCGGCGGCATCGGGGTGGCGCTGGTGGCGGGCCCGCTGGGCTGCTTCATCGTCTGGCGGCGCATGGCCTACTTCGGCGACACCATGGCGCACTCGGCCCTGCTCGGCGTCGCCCTGGCCTTCCTCTTCGACATCCACATCACCCTCGGCGTCTTCGCCATCACCGCCACGGTGGCCTTCGCGCTGGTGCTGCTGCAGCGCCAGGTGGCCCTGCCCACCGACGCGCTGCTGGGCATTCTCTCGCACTCGACGCTGGCGCTGGGCCTGGTGCTGGTCGCCTTCATGGCCTGGCTGCGCATCGACCTCTTGAGCTATCTCTTCGGCGACCTGCTGGCGGTCTCGCGCTTCGACATCGCGCTGATCTACGGCGGCGGCGCCGCGGTGCTGGGCATATTGGCGCTGATCTGGCGGCCGTTGCTCGCCGGCACGGTCAGCGAGGAGCTGGCCGCCGCCGAGGCGCTGCATCCCGAGCGCACGCGCCTCGCCTTCATGGTGCTCATGGCGGCGGTCATCGCCATCGCCATGAAGATCGTCGGCATCCTGCTCATCACCTCGCTGCTGGTCATCCCGGCGGCGACGGCGCGGCGCTTTGCCGGCGGCCCGGAACGGATGGCCCTGCTGGCCGCGGGCTTCGGCGCCCTCGCGGTGGCGCTCGGCCTCTTCGGCTCGCTGCAGTTCGACACGCCCTCGGGCCCCTCGGTGGTGGTGGCGGCGCTGCTGCTGTTCCTGGGCGGCCTGCTGCCGCTGGCCCTGAACCGCTCCGGCGGCCGGCGCGGCGGCGGGCGGGAGGGCGCGCGATGACGGCGGCGCAGAGCCCGGGCCGCAAGCTGACCCGCAACCAGCAACTGGTGCTGGAGCGCCTGCAGGCTTCCGGCAAGGCCATGACCGCCTACGAGCTGCTGGATGCCCTGCGCGGCGAGGGCCTGCGCGCGCCCGTCCAGGTCTATCGGGCCCTGGAGACGCTGGGCCAGCGCGAGCTGGTGCACCGCATCGAGAGCCTCAACGCCTTCGTCGCCTGCTGCCACCACGACCGCGCCCACGAGGCGGACGCGGCGGCCGGCTTCGCGATCTGCGACGACTGCGGCGAGGTGGCCGAATTCTCGCTGCCCTCGGAAGAAAGGCTTTCCGCCGAGGTCGGGCGCAACGGTTTCCAGACCCGCCGCATGACGGTTGAACTGCACGGCCGCTGCGCACACTGCGCCGGGCGGGATTAGCGCCGCTACCCCGAAATCGCTTCCTGCATTTTCCCAACAGCGTCGTGTGACTTTTCCCATAGTCATCGCCGCGGGGATCGCTATCTTCGCGCGCAGGGGTGGATGAACGTGCAATTGGTGCGTCCGTCCAGAAAGTTTCTTTGAACCGAATCCTTCGCCGATACGACCAGCCTAAGGCGGCGCGCCAGCGCGGCCGCCGGTCGGCCGTCGGTGACGAGGTTTCAGGGCGACTTTCCGGATGGCACTCAGGCTCCGCCGGCCCAATTGCCGAAATCCAAAAGGAGATCCGAGTCCAATGAACAGGAAATTCACCGCCCTTGCCGCCGCTTCCACGGTCGGTCTGACCCTGGCGCTCAGCTTTGCGAACGGCGCCGCCGCGCAGAGCCAGTCGCCGATGGTTCCGGAACTGGAATGGAATACCCCGCTGAAGCACTTCCAGATGGACAGCGACAAGTTCGTCGGCCAGCGCTTCACCGCCAAGTGCCCGCCGCGCAGCCTGCGCGACGAGGACGAGGCGATCCAGGGCACCGACGCCTATCCCAGCACCAACCCGATCTGCGTCGCGGCGCTGCACGCCGGCGAGATCACCACGGACGGCGGCCTTATCACCCTGCAGCTTAATCCCGGTCTCGAGTCCTACCAGGGCTCCGAACGCAACGGCATCGCCAGCGCCGATCTGCCGGGCACGAAGCGCAGCATCGTCTTCGTGAACGCGAAGACGGCGGCTGCCGCCGACGCGGCCCAGCAGCCCTACATCCAGCGGATCGACTGGAACACCAAGTTCACCTCCACCGGTCTCGCCAACAAGGACCTGGTCGGCCAGCAGTTCACCTTCAACTGCGCCTCGGCCCCGGCGGGCAAGAAGCTGCGCCGCATCTCCGGCACGGATTCCTACGCCTTCGCCAGCTTCGTCTGCGTGGCGGCGCTGCATGCCGGCAAGATCACCACCGACGGCGGCCTGGTCACCGTGCAGATGGATCCCGGCAAGGACAAGCTGGTCGGCAGCATCCGCAACGGCGTGGAGAGCAAGGACGGCCCGGGCGGCCACACCACGATCTCCTTCGTCGACGCGCCGGTGGCGCAGTGATCGAAGGGACGTTATCCGGCCGGCGCGGAGCGCCGGCCGGGCAAGCCGCTTCAAGATCTCAACGCCCGGGCGACTTGGGACAAGGAAGCGCGCCATGATCGGCGTGGTCGTCGGCGTGGTTCTGCTGTTGGGGGCGCTCGGCATCACGGCCGCCGCCATCGTCCATAACCAGATGGAGCCCAGCGCCGCCACCGCCCTGGGCGTGCCCCTCGCCAACGCGGTCAGCCTGGCCGTGGCGCTGCTGGCGGTGGTCCTGCTGCTGGTGGTCTACCGGCTGGGCAGCCGCGGCCCCGGCGCCAGGGCGGCGATCGCCTTCGGCCTGGTCTGCCTGGTCGCCCTGGCGGTGCTGTTCCCCTTCGCGGACCGCGGCCTCCTCAGTTCGGTGCGTTGAGGCGCCCGGCCCGGCCGGGCTTGCGGCCCGGTGGACCGGCCCGGCCGCGGCGCCACTTTAGCGGGCGCGGGGACGGCAGGGCGCCGCTACCGGCGGTTCATCGGCCCCGGCGGACAACAGATTTGGCGCGCAATCGGCATTAAAGATCCCGAAAAATCTTCCGTCGAATCAATGGCTTCCCCGGCAATCTCCGCGGAGTGTGGGGTTCCGCACATCGTCAGGGGCGGCCCCTCCCTATATTCATCATCAGGAGAGCGAGCAATCCGGTGGGCCGAGCCCCTCCCGAGGATGAAAATCCTCCAGGACCGAGAGCCCCCACCGAAAACGGGAAGAAGACAATGACCAGCGAATCACACGAGACGCACACACGGATCACAGTCGAGCACTTCATCGCCGGCCTGGCCGTGTGGGGCGTGCTGATGGTGGTCTACGCCATCGTTTAGTCCGAAGAGCCGCCCGGGCGCCGACCCCAAGCCAAGACGCGCCCGGGCACCTCTTCGAAATTTCAATCCGAAAGCTTCAGCGCCGGCAGGAAATGCCGGCGCTTCGCTTTTGGCACCTGGCGCCAGGTCGTTTTCGGAACAACCGCGATCTGAACGAACGAGCGGGGCCAGACCCGGGGCAGGTCAGCATCGCATCCGCTGGACTGAAGTCCATCAGACCAGGCCCACCGCAACGAGACGTCCCGCTTTCGTCGAAGCGACCCGCAGATCGTGCCGGCTGGCGCGAGCAGCGGCCACGGGCTTCTTCAAAACCTCCGGCTTCCTGCCTCGGGGCGCACATCACTTTCTGCGCGCAATCGGCATTAAAGATCCCGAAAAATCTTCCGCCGAATCAATGGCTTCCCCGGCAATCTCCGCGGAGTGTGGGGTTCCGCACACCGGCTCGGGCGGCCGCTGCCTATATTCATAGTCAGGACAGCGAGCCATCCGGTGGGCCGCGCCCCCCGAGGAGAGAAATCCTCGCAGGCCAGGGCCCCCGCCGAAACGGGAAGAAGACAATGACCAGCGAAACATACGAGACGAGCACACGGACCACAGTCGAGCAGTTCATCGCCGGTTTCGCGGTGTGGGGCGTGCTGATGGTGGTCTACGCCATCGTTTAGTCCGAAGAGCCGCCCCGGGCGCCGACCCCAAGCCAAGACGCGCCCGGGCACTTCTCTCAGACTTTCATTCCGACAGCTTCAGCGCCGGCATCTTTGCCGGCGCTTCGCTTTTGGGGTCCGGCGCCGGCCCCCCGTGCCGGCGCAGTGCTTTCGGGGTCCGGCCGGCCTCGCACGCAGGTCTGATACAGGGTCGCAAGCCGGTCCCGGACTCGCGTGATCCGGGCAGCGGCGGTTTGCCCGGTTCGCAGGCATGGCGGCTCATGATATCGTCGCTGCATCGAGGGGAACCGCCATGAAAACGCCTGCAGTTTTCATCGCCCTGACCGCTTTGGCTGTCTCGCTCGGCGCAAACCACGCGCCTGCTGCCGAAAGCGTTCTCGACGCGGTGCGCGCGCGGGGCTACGTCAAGTGCTCGATCGGCAACCGGCTGGTGGGCGATACCCGCATCGGCCCGGAAGGCTACGAGGGCTTCTTTCCGGAATTCTGCAGAGTGGTTGCGCTCGCGGTTTTCGGCGACAGGACAACCGTCGAAATGTCGCCGACCTTGATCCGCGTCGGATTGCAGAGCGTCGCCGAAGGCGACGCCGATATCTACGTCTCGAACGTGACCTGGACCTTCTCCCGGGATCTCTCGCTCGGGCTGACGCCGGCGGCCGTGTTGTATTACGACGGCCAGGGCTTCATGTCTCATCGCGGCGCCGTCGATGGGGCCTTGAGCGAGCTCACAGACGCGTCGGTCTGCGTGTCCCGGGCGACGACGACCATCGGCAACCTGAACGACTTCATCGCGCGGCACGGTCTCGCTTGGGAGGTCCTGCCGTTCGAGTCATCGCAGGGGCGCAACGATGCCTTCTTTTCCCGCCACTGCGATCTGCTGACGACCGACCGCTTCGCGCTGGCGACGATGCGTTCTTCGGCCTTCGACAACCCGGACAGCTATGTCCTGCATGACGAGATCATCTCGAAAGAGCCCCTGGTCGCCTATGTGTCGACCCGTGACATGACCTGGGCGAATATCGTGCGCTGGGCGATCTTCGCCACCGTCGTGGCGGAGGAGAAGGGCATCACCCGGACCAACTACAAGGATCACCTGGACAGTCCCGACCCGGAAGTCCGCCGGCTTCTCGGCGTGGACGAGGTGGAGGGCACCGCCGCGGCGGGCCTGGCGCCGGACTGGGCCCGGCAGGTCATCGCCGGGGCCGGGAATTACGGCGAGATATTCGACCGCTATCTCGGGGCAGGCAGCCAGATGAAGATCGATCGCGGGCTCAACCGGCTGTGGCGCGACGGAGGCCTGATCTACGCACCGCCGTTCCGATAGGCCGGGCCGGTGGAAGATCCGGTAAGAGTGCCGATCAAAATGCGTCAGCGGATCTCCACCCTGCTGTTCGCCATCCTGACCGGCATCGTCGTGGTCTTCGCGCTGGGCCTGATTCTGATCGGCCTCCGGCTCTTCGAGATTCAACGGGAACTCGACCGCCTGCGCGAGGAATCCCTGCCGCGGCTGGTCAAGCTCGCCCAGCTCTCGCAGGACGCCTCGGCCACCAGCTCCATCGCGCCGGCGCTCAGCATGAACCCGACGCGCTCGGAGTTCGATACGCTGCTGGCGCGCATCCGCGACAAGGAGAGCTCGCAGCGGGCGCTGATCGAGGAGCTGGACAGGCTCTTCACCCGGCCGGAGCGCGTCGAGGCCCTGCGGCGGAGCGCCGATCTGCTCATCTCCAACCTGGCGGGCCTGACCGCTGCGGTGGACAATCAGATTGCCGTCGGGAGGCGCCTCGAAGCGCAGGGCGAGAAGTTCACGCAGATCCTCAATTCCCTGCGTGACGGCGACAACGCCAAGGACGCGGAAACCGCGGCCCTGGCGACCCAGGCGATCTCGCAGGTCAGCGCCCTGCTGCTGGACGTGAACCGGGCCCGCTTCGCGCGCAACCGGCGTGAGGTGGAGGCCGGCATTGAAGCCCTGACGCGGCGGCTGGAGGCGCTTCCGGCGGACGCCATGACCGACCCCTCCGGGCCTGCGGCAGCGGCGCGCGCGATCACCGAGCTGTGGCAGGCATCGCGTCAGAAGATCCTGGAAGAGAAATCCGCCCAGCTGTCGAACGCCTTTCAGATCAAAGCGCTGGCCGAAGAGAACTCGCTGATCGCCAACCGGCTGCTCAGCAGTGCCAGCAACGAGTTCTGGCGTGCGGGCTCGGAGCTGGAGGCCCAGGTCCGGCTGGTCAACGAGACCACCAGGATCACGCTCTTCGTTATCCTGGGTATCGTCATCGTGCTGGGCGCAGGCGCCCTCCTGGTTTGGGAAGTCCTGCGGAAGCGGGTGTTCCGGCGGCTCGACAGGATGCGGCAGTCTCTCCTGCACTATGCCGAAGACCGGCAGCACGGACTTTCCGATCCCTACCCCGACGAAATCGGCGAGATCGCCGGTGCGATGGCGCACTACATGGGCGTCATCGATCAGCGCGAAGCCGAACTGGCGGAGAAGACAACGGCGCTCGAACGCCTGTCCAAGCAGTTGGCGAAATACCTTTCGCCCCAAGTCTACGATTCCATCTTTGCCGGCCGCCAGGAAGTCAAGGTCGCCAGCAGCCGCAAAAAGCTGACCGTCTTCTTTTCCGATATCGTGGGCTTCACCGAGACGGCGGACCGGCTGGAATCCGAGGAGCTGACGCAGCTCCTGAACCACTACCTCACCGAGATGTCGCGAATCGCGCTGAAGCATGGCGCCACCATCGACAAGTATATCGGCGACGCCATCCTGGCCTTCTTCGGAGACCCCGAGACGCGCGGCGTCCGGGAGGATGCCCTGGCGTGCCTGCAAATGGCGATCGATATGAGGCGGCGGATGCGGGAGCTTCACGACCTGTGGCGCGAGGCCGGGATCGAGAACCCCCTGCAGGTCCGCATGGGCATCCATACGGGCTACTGCACCGTCGGCAACTTCGGCAGCGAGGACCGGCTGGATTACACGATCATCGGCGGCGCGGTGAATATCGCCTCGCGACTCCAGACCCTGGCGGCGCCGGGCGAACTACTGATCTCCTACGAAACCTTCGCGCATGTGAATGCGCAGATCGCCTGCGAGGAGCGCGGCGAGGTCGAAGTCAAGGGCATTGCCTATCCCGTCGCGACCTACTCCGTACTCGATTCGCAAGACGGGCCGGAAGGCGCCCGGCGCGGCGTCCACGAGATGCACAGCCATCTCCGGCTGGACATAGATTTGGCGGCGATGACCGCCGCGGATCGCGAGGCCGCCCGGAAAAGCCTGACCCAGGCGTTGCGGCTTCTCGACAGCCAACCCGAGAGCGGGCGGCGATCGGAAGCCGAAGACGGCAGCGCGGAGGATTGACGTCCCGGCGCGGCGTCCCGGCGGGGGCTCAGCGCATCACGAAGGGGTTGCCGGGGGCCTCGTCGGAGGTGTTGATCCAAACCGACTTGGTCTCGAGATACTCGCGGATCGCCTCGATCCCGCTTTCGCGTCCCAGCCCGGAATGCTTCATGCCGCCAAACGGCATCATGTAGCTGATCGCCCGGTAGGTGTTGACCCAGACCGTGCCGGCCTTCAGCGCCTTCACCATGCGGTGGGCCCGGCCGATGTCCTTGGTCCAGACACCGGCGGCGAGACCGTAGATGACGTCGTTGCCGAGGCGGATGGCCTCTTCCTCGTCGTCGAACCCGATGATCGACAGCACCGGCCCGAAGACCTCCTCCTGCGCGATCCGCATGTCGTTGGTCACGTCGGTGAAGATCGTCGGCTGGACGAATTGCGGGCCCGCATCCGATGGCCCGCCGCCGGCGATCAGCCGCGCGCCTTCGCCCTTGGCGATCTCGATATAGTCGAGGATCTTGCGGTACTGCGGCGGCGTCGTCACCGGCCCGATGTTGGTGTCGGGCTGCATCGGGTCGCCGATCCTCGCGGTCTGCGCCATGGCGACAAGGCGCTCGGTCACTTCCTCCTTGATCGAGTTCTGGACCAGGAGCCGCGATCCGGCAATGCAGGTCTGCCCTGTGGCGGCGAAGATTCCGGACACCGCCCCGGCGGCGGCGGCGTCGAGATTGGCGTCGGCGAAGATGATGTTCGGCGATTTGCCGCCGAGCTCCAGGCTCACCCGCTTCATGGTCCTGGCCGCCGCCTCATAGATCCTCTTCCCCGTCGCGTCCGATCCGGTGAAGGTGATCTTGGAGACGTCGGGATGCTCGACCAGGGCCGCGCCGGCCTCCTGGCCCAGCCCGGTCACCACGTTGAAGACCCCGTCCGGCAGCCCCGCCTCGCGCGTCAGCGCGGCGAACTCCAGCGTCGAGGCCGAGGTGAATTCCGATGGCTTGACCACCACCGAACAGCCCGCGGCCAGGGCCGGCGCGCATTTCCAGGCGATGAACATCAGCGGCGAGTTCCAGGCCGTCAGGGCGCCGACGACGCCCACCGGCTCGTGATCGGTGAAGGCGAAATGGTCGGGCTTGTCGATCGGCACGACCCCGCCCTCGATCTTGTCGGCGAGGCCCGCGAAGTAATACCACCACTCCGGATGATAGCGCAGCTGCCCCAGCATCTCGGTCATCAGCTTGCCGTTGTCGCGCACCTCGATTTCGGCCAGCCGCTCGGCGTTCTCGGCCACCAGGTCGCCGATCCGGCGCATGACCTTGCCGCGCGCCGAAGCGGACATCCCGGCCCAGGGCCCGGTCGTCATGGCGCGCTTGGCGGCGGCTACCGCCCGGTCCACATCCTCGGCGCTGCCGCGGGGAATGCGCGCCCAGACCTCGTTGCGGTAGGGGTCGACGCTGTCCAGCCAGGCCCCCCCGGCCGGATCGACGTAGTCCCCGTCGATGTAATGGCGATAAAGGGTCGCCTCCTGGTCCGCCGCCGCCACACCCGTCGCCGTCATGATTTCCTCCCCGTCAAGGCGCCGTTTTCGCCGTGGGCCTCGATGGTGCCGAGGCTCCCGTAAAACGACCGTTTCTCTGCCTCAAATCCGAACACCCGGAGCGGAGGAGGTCAAGAAGTAGCTCATCCCCCCTTTTCTCCGCCCCAAGCGGAGGCAGATCGCTCCGGCGGGGTCGATTGCCTAAGAAGGCGTACCTGGGCATTTCTCTCAAACATTCACTCCGGCAGCTTCAGCACCGGCGACTGACTTCCGGGTTTTCACCGGCAGCGGACGTCACCGACGCCAGCGTCCAGGTCGCTGAGTGACCCGGTGCGGAAACTCTCTAACAAATCTGCCGGTAAAGCGGTCGATTGTCCGAGTGCTGAATGCGGACCAGCGAACCGGAGTTCCCGGCCCGGCAGAATCCTGTGAACTGCTGTACCTTCGGCTAACCCATAGCTATGAGCTTCTTATATCCTGCAACAGGGCGCGCAGCTCGCTGACGCGCACGGGTTTCGATACCACGCCCACCATTTCCAAGGCATGTGCCTCGCCCAGAAGCTGGGCGGCCTCGAGCATCTTTGGGTTGAAGCCGCTCATCAGCAGAATGCGCGCGCGACATTGCTCCGCCGCCAGAAAATGCAGCAGCTCGATGCCGTCGATTCCAGGCATCACCAGGTCGAGGATAACGACATCGGGGCGGATTTCGCGATAGAGCGCGCCGAAGTCGTCCGCTCGTGATGTGAAGTGCATTCGGTAGCCAAGATCCTCGGCGATGCGCCGCACGAAAGCGCCGATTTCCGGTTCGTCGTCACACATCAGGAGCTGGCGTTCTGTCATGCTAAATCGTCCTCGGCTTCGATTACCTCCCGCAGCTTTAGCGCCAAGTCTCTCTTTCGGTATGGTTTGCTCAACAGGTGACCTTTCAAGCCGAAGGCCGATCCGTTCTCGATTGCGATCTCTGCATAGCCGGATGTGAAGAGCACCTTCAGGCCAGGGCGCAGCACGCGGGCCTTTTCTGCGAGCTCCGGTCCCGACATGCCTCCGGGCATCACCACGTCGGTGAACAAAAGGTCGATTGTCTCGTCGGCTTCGAGGCAATTCAGGGCCTCTTGGCCACCGGACGCCTCGGTGACGATGTAGCCGAGCCCGGCCAAGTTGTTGACTGCCACCTTGCGCACCTGCTCGCTGTCCTCGACCACGAGAACCTTGATGCCGGTCGCTCTTACCGCGGGTTCCGCCGGCTCGGGAGTGTCGGACGGGGATGCCGACGCATCGGCGCGGGGCAGGTAGAGGCGCACTGTCGTACCGTGCCCCAGTTCGCTGTAGATCTTCACATGGCCGCCGGACTGCTTGGCGAAGCCATAGACCATGCTGAGCCCGAGGCCGGTCCCCTGTCCGGCAGCCTTGGTCGTGAAGAAGGGGTCGAAAACCCGTTCCACGACGTCCGGATCTATTCCCGTGCCGCTGTCGGAGACAGCCAGCATCACGTAGCTGCCCGGCTCCACGCCCGGATTGACGGCCGCATAGTCTTCGTCGAGCATCTTGTTGGCCGTCTCCATGCAAAGACATCCGCCGTTCGGCATGGCGTCGCGCGCGTTTATGGCCAGATTGGCCAGGGCCGACTCGATCTGCGCCCGATCGGCAAGTACGGGGTGAAGGTCCGGCGAGAACTTCGTTTCGATTTCCACCTGCTCGCCCAGCGTGCGGCGCAGCAGCGCCAGGGTCTCCTCGACCAGCCTGTTCATGTCGAAGGCCTTGGGCTCGAGCGGCTGACGGCGCGCGAAGGCGAGGAGTTGGCGGGTGAGCGTGGCGCCCCGCAGGGCGGCATCAAGCGCCGTGCGGGCAAGATTGGCGGCTTCCTCCGGCTTGTCGAGGCTCTCGGTCACCAGGTCGAGGTTCCCGATCACAATGGTGAGTAGATTGTTGAAGTCGTGTGCCAGGCCGCCGGTAAGCTGTCCCACCGCCTCCATCCGCTGCGACTGGCGCAGCTGCGCCTCCATGGCCCGGCGCTCGCTGACGTCACGGATCACGGTCATGAAGGTCGAACTGCCGGCCTCCGCGAATTTCGAGATGGCCGCCTCGGCGGGGAACTCTCTGCCGTCCTTGCACTTGCCGACGATGTCGATGCGCTCGTTCATGCGGCGCGTCGCCCCCTGTGCAGCGGCGATATCGGCCATGTGGCCTCGATGGGCGTCGAGGTAGCGCGCGGGCACCAGGAGGTCGAGCGGCTGGCCGAAGACTTCCTCGCTGGCGTAGCCGAAGAGCGTCTCGGCCGCACGGTTGTAGATGGTGATGCGAAAGCTCTCGTCCGTGGCCACGATGGCATCCGGTGCCATGGCGAGCACCTCGCGGAAGCGCCTTTCTGCGGCCTCCCGCTCGGCTCTGTCGCGCCTCTGCTCGCGGCGAGCCGCGACGTCACGCAGCTCACGCTCGACCGCCGGCACCAGCCGCTTTATGCGATCCTTCACGATGTAGTCGTGGGCGCCGGCCCGCATTGCCGCCACCGCCATCTCCTCGGTAAGCGTGCCGGACACGAAGATAAAGGGAATGTCGAGGCCGCGCTCATGTAGCAGCCGCAGCGCGTCGGCGCCGCTAAATCCCGGCATCGTGTAGTCGCAGAGGATGACGTCCCAGGCCTGACCGTCGAGCGCGGCGGTGAACTCCGCCGCCGAGGCGACGCGCCGGCTCTGCGGGTTGTAGCCACCTCGCTTGAGCTCCCAGATCAGCAGATCGGCATCATCCTGCGAATCCTCAACAAGGAGAACGCTTATGTCCCTACCCATGCGCCCGCCTTCGTGGTTCTATCCCGACGTCCGCTGCGGAACCTCGTTCAGCAGCAGCCAGTAGAGGCCGAGTTGACGGGCCGCCTCGAGGAACTCGTCGAAGTTGACCGGCTTGCGCACGTAGCTGTTGGCGCCAAGCCGGTATCCCTCCACGAGGTCCTGATCCTCGCGCGAGGAGGTAAGGATCACCACCGGCAGGAACTTCGTCCGCTCAGCGCCGCGGATCCGGCGCAGGACTTCCAGGCCGTCGATCTTCGGCAGCTTGAGATCGAGCAGCACGAGCTGCGGCAATATCGAGACATCGCGGCCCTCATAGGCGCCTTGCGCGAAGAGATAATCCAGCGCCTCAGCGCCGTCGCGGGTCACCACGACCTCGTTCTTGATGTTGTTCTTGGCGAAGGCGCGCAAGGTGAGCGCTTCGTCGTCCGCATTGTCCTCCACCAACAGAATTGTCTTTTCCGACATGCGCGTTGCTCCGCTACAGGGTGAAGTAGAAGGTCGCGCCCCTGTCGACCTCTCCGGTGGCCCAGATGCGGCCGCCGTGCTTGTGGATGATGCGCTGCACCGTGGCGAGGCCGATTCCAGTGCCCGGGAAGCTCTGCGCGTCGTGCAGGCGCTGGAAAGCGCGGAAGAGCTGATCGGCATGGGCAATGTCGAAACCGGCGCCGTTGTCCCGGATGAAAAAGGCATCTGCTCCGTCGTGCCGGCAGCGACCAATCTCGATGCGGGTCGGCACCCGCCCGGCGGTGAACTTCCAGGCGTTGCCCATCAAATTCTCCAGGACGATCTGCAGCAGACGCGCATCGCCGTGCGCCAGGAGGGCGGGTGCGATGGCGAAGTCCGCCTGGCGGTTCGGCTCGGTTTCCCGCAGATTCTGGGCAATGCGCTCAGCCAGGGCGCTGAGGTCGACGTCCTGCATGTGGGTGTCGGCGCGGGTGACGCGGGAGAGCATGATGAGGTCGTCGATCAACCCTCCCATGCGCTGGGCTGCCCGCCGGACCCGGTTGAGATAATCCCGGCCGGTATTGTCGAGCGCGTCGGCGCAATCTTCCATCAGCGCCTGGCTGAAGCCGTCGATGGCGCGCAGCGGCGCCCGCAAGTCGTGGGAAACCGAATAACTGAAAGACTCGAGCTCGCGATTGACGGCGGCCAACTCCCTGTTGTCGCGCGTTAGCTGCTCGTTCAGCTTCTGCACTTCGCGCTCAATCCTGTCGCGCTCTGTAACGTCGCGGATGGCCGCAATGACGAGCATGCCCTTGGCGGTCTCCAGCGGGCTGAGGCTGATCGCCACCGGAAACTCGCTGCCGTCCGCGCGCCTGCCGTGCAGGTCCAGTCCTTCGCCCATGGAACGGACATGCGGCTCATCGACGTAGCCGGTGCGATGGAAGACGTGGCGTTCGCGAAAGCGCTCGGGCACGAGAACCTCGACCTTCTGGCCGATCAACTGGTCGCGCGAATAGCCGAACAGACGCTCGGTCTGCGCGTTCACCAGCTCAATATGCCCCTCGGTGTCGGCGATCGCGATGGCATCCGGCGCCGCCTCGAGCAGTGCCCGGAAGCGCGTCTCGCGGTCGCGCAGCGCCTTTTCCGCCTCTTTGGTATGCGTCACGTCGCGGATAGCGGCGATAATGAGAGCGCCGTCACTCGTCTCCGCGGGGCTGAGGCTGATGGCGATCGGGAATTCGCTGCCGTCGGCCCTGCGTCCGGAAAGCTCGAGGCCTTCACCCATCGGACGCACGCGCGGCGCGGCGATGAAAGTGTCGCGGTAGTTGACGTGGCGCTTGCGCAGGGATTGCGGCACCAGGACTTCGACGGGCTCGCCGATGAGGTTCGCCCGCGGATACCCGAAGAGACGCTCCGTCTGAGCGTTCACCAGAACGATGCGGCCGGCGACGTCGGCGATCACCACGGCATCGGGCGCGGACTCCAGCAAGGCACGGAAGTACGCCTCCCGACTCGGTGCCTGGGTCATGAAGCCTGGCTCTCAGCAAGCGCAGCAGGGCGGCGGACGACCCCTGCCCACAGAAAGGACCGGCTTCCGCGTAGGCGCGGAGCAGCCGAAAGTGAAATCGTCCAATGCCGCGGCGCCGGAAAAGCCATCGGACTGCCGCGCGGTCTTTGGTCGTCGAACATACACACTCCAGGTCGGTTACCCAGCAACTCCGACTTGGCGTCGTCACCCTATGTTTTCACAGCTCCCACCGGCAGCAACCTCTTGGAGAGGCAGGGTCAATTTTACTATTTTTGGAGGAATTCATCCCTGCTCGTCAATCATTTTTCTGATCAAAGCTGACGCTATCGCTAGTTGGCCGATGGTCCGCGCCAAGAGGGCCACGGGCAGCCTGAAGCGCGCTACTGCTTCGCCGAACGGACGGCTGGCACGGCAGCGCCGGCCTCGGCACGCTGGAGCGCATGGAGAGCTGTGTAATCGCTGTGGCAGATGCCGGAACAGCCGGGCACGACCGGCAAGCGCCGACTGCTGCACACCCTCGCGGCAGCACGGGATTGCTGGCCCGGGGGGTGCCATGGCGAGACGAAGCAGGCGCTGACAGCCGCCAAGCCGGTAGTAATAGAAAGGCTTGCACACCAGTAGATTGTGGGGCGGCAGGGTCGTAGACTGGGAAGTGAGGGGCAGTTCTCCTGAGTGAGGAATCCAAGGAGAAAGCCGGTGATGGATAGGCCAACGGATGGCAAGAACGCGCAGCGGCGAAACGGATCCGGCCGACGGGGGCGCCCACGGCAAGGTGACCGGCAGTCCGACTTCGGATATGCCAGGATTCTCATTGTCGACGACAATGAGCCCCTTATCGGTTTGTTGAGGCGCTACTCCGAGAAGCTAGATGCTGCGGATGTTTTCGAGGCTCACGACGGCGAGCAGGCCCTCGAGATCCTCGACTCCAATGCGATTGACTGCGTGCTCTGCGATCTCGAGATGCCGGGGATGGATGGCATCGAGTTCCTCCGTCACCTCGCAGAGCGGGAGGCGTCGCCAACCGTTGTCCTGCTGAGCGGGCACGACATGAGTATCCTGAGCACCGCGGTCCGCTTGGGCCGGGCGCATGGGCTGCGGATTGTCGGCTCCCTTTCCAAGCCATTCACGTTTGCGGCGCTGAGGGAATTGCTGGCCCAGTCGGCTCCCGCTTCCAACAGCGGTCCACGCCTCAGTTTTCAGCCGCTCACGCCCGACGCCCTGCACTATGGCCTGGATAACGATGCGGTCGAACTGGCGTTCCAGCCAAAGGTGTCGATCGGCGCCAACGAAGTAACGGGCGTGGAAACTCTGTTGCGATGGCGGGATCGCAGCGGAGACCTAGTCAACCCGGCGTCGGTGGTTCCTGTCGCGGAACAGCACAATCTCATGAATAAGCTGACCGAGATTGTTGTCAGGAAGGCTCTCGCGCAGCATGGCAATTGGCTGGCCGATGGTCACAACTTCAGCCTTGCCATCAACGTCTCTCTTCTCGATCTCTACCAGTATGACTTTCCCGAGTTCGTTCTGGATACCGCTTCAAGCGCCGGCGTTCCGCCTTCTTTGATCACCCTGGAAGTCACCGAGACCCAGATTATGGCCGATATCGCACGACCCCTGGAGACCCTGAGCCGCCTGCGATTGAAGGGCGTCGCCCTGGCGATCGACGATTTTGGAACCGGGGCCTCGGTGTTGCAGCAGCTGAAGCGCATTCCTTTCACAGAACTGAAGATAGACCGGGAATTCGTCTCAGGCGCGCCGGAAGACAAGGCGACGCGTACGATGCAGGCGTCGATCATCAGGCTTGCCAAAAACCTCAAACTGGGAATCGTCGCCGAGGGGGTTGAAACCGAAAGCGAACTGCGCCTTGTTGCCGCGCGGAGAGTCGATGCCGTCCAAGGGTACTACATCGTGCGGCCAATGCCGGCAGCTGATCTTCCTGGCTGGATAGCCGATACAAAGAGCGCCAAAGGAAGAGTTTTAGGCGGCGAATGAAAGAGCTGCTTCTGGCACGACCCGGAGCTAGAGAGGAGGGCAGAGCATGTCGGCTCTGCTCCAGGAATCAGACGTCGACCTGCTCGGCAATGGTGAGGGCGTCATCAACCTCCACACCTAGCTAGCGGACGGTGCCCTCAATTTTGGCATGACCAAGCAGGAGCTGGACGGCCCGGAGATTGCCCGTGCGCCGGTAGATCAAGGTCGCCTTGGTCCTTCTGAGGGAATGTGTGCCAAAGAGGGCCGGCTCCAGCCCGATCTCTGCGAGCCAGTGATCCAACAGGCGCGCATATTGGCGGGTATTCATGGGCTGGCCGCGACGCCCGGGAAACAGCCAAAGCCCGGGTTTCCTCTTGGTCGAAGCCAGATAGGCATCTACTGCGTCTCGGGTCTGCTCTGTGATCTCAAACCGAACCGGCCTGCCGGTCTTCCTCTGCTGGACGGTGGCTCGTTGGGCGGCGTAGCCGTGAGGTGCCACGTCCTCGACGCGGAGCCGGACCAGGTCGTAGGCGCGGAGCTTGCTGTCTGCAGCGAGGTTGAAGAGGGCCAGGTCACGGACACGGCCGTCCAGTTGCAGACGCGTGCGGATCGACCAGACGTGTTTCGGCTGGAGCAGCGGCTTTGGGCCTATGAGCTTGCCCTTGTTCCAGGGGCTGGTCGGCGCGCTTGTTGCACCTGAATCATTGAGTTCAGTCATGGTTGCCTCCTTCTCTTGAAGTGCGAAAGGATGACGTCGCGCTGACTGCCGAGGCTCGAGAAGTCGGCTTTCAAGTCATTTCAGACATCTCGGGGATAGGTCGTGATAGACCAATGTCACAACCTGACCCGCAGGCGACCTTCGTTGCATTGACCTGCGCCCGATCAGTGGCCCGATTGCCGTGAGAGAGTCCGGACGTTTTCAGGGTATGGAGGTTTTAAGGTATTGGCCACGATTGCAGCCGGCGCCGGCGGCCTGTGGCCGAGTGGTCTGTGCGGCACGGCGTCGAAGGCCCATCGAGGAGTTGAGTTATCGAAGCGCAAAATCTATGGTTAGTGTTGTAACTTTGCCGATTGAGGCGCGCTGCAAAACCAACATAGGTATCTGCCATGCTTTATGTCTTAATCGGAGTTCTGATTATTTGCGTCGTCGGCGCAATTTGCTTTTGGGCTATCGAGAAGTTCGTCAATGATGGCCGTCTGAGAAATCTTCTCAAATTGCTCGTGGTGCTGGTCTGTTTGGGGGCGATCCTTCAGCGGGTGCTGCCACTGCTGGGAATCCATTGGTTTTAGCTTTGTAACAGTCTCGACGTCGAGCGTCAGCGTTTTCCGGCCTTGATCAGCAACACGGGCTAGCTACGTGTTCCTGTCGGCTGTCGAACCACCGCCGGCCGCCGATTGAGTGCGAGTGCCGGAAACTCCAACTTCTGGCGATCCAAAGAATTGGGTTGGATTATACCCCCTTAGCCAAGTCCGGTTGTTGAGTTAGACGATTGAGGCAGCCGGGTGATTGTGCGGGAAGGGATAGACGGACGCTGAGGAAGCTCAATCTCATGGATCGCTCCGACTGCCGGTATCGGCACGAAGCGGACCCCGAATGTTGCGTTTCTAAACGTCCGCTGCTGACCCAAAGGAGACTTTTGGACATTGAGCCTCGGTTCTGCGGCCTGGCGGGGGGCAGGCAGGAACGTTGGACTGGGTGGGGTCCTTTCTTCAGATCAAGCCGCGGTTTCCAGAAGGGGAGGCAGGGTCTCAGTGGCGGCGTGGAATAAAGCGCGGAGTCAATCGTCGTAGCGGGTAAGGCAAGAAGTCCAAGCCCGCTTCACAATCGGCGGGGAGGAGAAAGCTCATGTCCATGCCCGATCCATTCAATCCGGGGCCACTATCCGATGATTATAGGCACCAGTATCGCCATGATGCCGAGCTGCCGGCTGGCGATAAGGCGCCACTTTGGGTGCTGCTCGGCATTCTCGGCGCAATCGGCGTATTCTTCATCGTTGTCACGCTATAGGGTTTCCTCCCGCACCACGCGCTAGCTTTGCTGGTATTCATTGACATTCTCGTTGATGGGGCCGGCGGCCTGGAGGAAGCCGGTTATTCAGCGCACAAGGAATAGCCACCCGGCGCCCTTGAGCGCTGCGGCCACCACCTGCACTTCGAGGTTTGCCGTGAGGGCCGGGCGGTCGGCCTGCTTGCTTTTCCGTCACTGGCGCATAGCGGCTGAACGCACGTCATGGGTTGTCCGACACAGCTGAGACAAAGGGTGCACCGCGTGGCCACCACCCGCCGCGGGGCAGAGTTGTCGCCAAGTGGACTGGGGTGCCCGCTTCTGATGCGGAGGAGTTGTCAGGCAAGGGGCGCATTGCGCCCCATGTGGTTTCCGCTACGCCTGATAACCGATTGGAATGATTAAGAGGGAATGAGAGGCCTGGAGTAGAAACTGAATTCTCATAACCGCATGATTTAGACTGTAGATTATCGAACATTCGGCTCTTCCGTGTCTGATTACGGCGGGAGGTTGGGAGTTCGAACCTTCCCGAGCGCGCCAAACTCCCTGACAGTCGAAAAGATAACAGGGTAGAAGAGTCTTCACTTTCCATTTTCTCCAGAACCGCAGGGCCCGTGAAACGCGACAAGGGCGGATTACGTGCGCCGCTACGATCGGGAAGCATTCGACTACGCCCTTGTGTTATCGGATGGCAATCTGTTGACAGTCCTTGATGCCGCGGTGAGCGCACTAGACTATGCTCCGGGCGCGATTGACGATGGAACGGAATGCCTGACTTCGTTGAGGATCTGCTGCAACGCATGAGTCTGGCCGATAAGGTCGGGCAGCTTAATCATCCGCAGGCGCAGGGCAATGTGACCACGGGCGCCGGTGGCGCTGTGGCCGATATCGAAAGCCGGATTCGTCGCGGGGAGGTCGGCAGCCTCGCCGGCGGCGGCGACCTTGCCTACCTCTGCGAACTGCAACGAATCGCAGTCGAGGAGTCGCCCCTGGGGATACCGCTGCTGTTCACTTTCGACGTGATCCACGGCCATCGCACGGTGTTTCCGCTACCGCTGGCTCTCGCCTGTAGTTGGGATCCGGCGCTGGTGCGTCGTACCGCGCGCCTTTCCGCCGCGGAGGCCGCGGCCGAGGGTATATCGCTGGCTTGGGCCCCGATGCTGGATGTCTCCCGCGACGCCCGCTGGGGCCGCTGCGCCGAGAGCCCGGGTGAAGACCCTCTGCTCGCCGCCGCTTTCGCCCGGGCCATGGTCGAAGGCTACCAAGAGAGTGACCTGTCCCGGCCGGGCAGCGTCATGGCGACGGCCAAGCACTTTGCCGGTTACGGCCTTTCGGAGGCCGGGCGCGACTACAATGCCGTGGACGCCAGTTCCTATCGCCTGCACAACATTGTGTTGCCACCGTTCAAGGCGGCCGTCGATGCCGGCGTCGGCGCCGTCATGGTCGGTTTCCACGACCTTGCCGGCATCCCCTGCACCGCGCACCGCGAGCTGTTGCGCGAGCTGCTGCGGGACCTCTGGGGCTTCGACGGACTGATCGTTTCCGACTACACGGCGATCCTGGAACTGATGCACCACGGCGTGGCCGCGGACGAAAAAGAGGCGGCCTGCCTCGCCTTCGCGGCCGGCGTCGATATCGACCTGATGAGCGGCCTCTATCTGCGCTTCCTGCCCGAACTGCTGGCCGAAGGCCGCATCGCCGAGCCGGAGATCGACGCGGCCTGCCGGCGCGTGCTGCGGGCCAAGCAGCGGCTCGGCCTCTTCGACTACCCTTTCCAGCGTCTCGAAGAAGGGCAGTCCCATGCCGCGGGCCTGCCCGCCGAGAGCCGCCGCCTGGCGCGTGACGCCGCGGCCAAGGCCTGCGTCCTGCTGAAGAATGACGGCGTCCTGCCGCTGGCTCGGGATGGCCGCACCCTTGCCGTGATCGGCCCGCTGGCCGAGGACCGCTCGAACCTGCAGGGGACCTGGGCGCCGGCCGCGCGGCCGGAGGACAGCATTACCCTGCTGGAAGGCCTGCAAGCCGTGGCGGGCGAAGGTTGCCGCATTCTTCACGCGCCCGGCGCGAACATCGTCGATGACCCGGACTTGGCCGCGCGCCTCAATGTGTTCGGGGAGACCGTCACGATCGACTCCCGGCCGCCGGCCGACCTCATCGCAGAAGCCGTCGCCATCGCCGCGGGTGCCGACGTGGTGATCGCCTGCGTCGGTGAAGCGAAGGAGCATTCCGGAGAATCGTCGACGCGCAGCGAACTGGGCCTGCCCGGCAGCCAGCGAGAATTGCTGCGGGCGCTGCAGGGGACCGGCAAGCCGCTGGTGGTGGTGACCATGAGCGGGCGGCCCCTGGCGCTGGAGTGGGAGGACCGGCACGCCAACGCGATCCTGCATGCCTGGTTCGGCGGCAGCGAGGCCGGCAACGGCATTGCCGATGTCCTCTTCGGCGACGTCAACCCTTCGGGCAAGCTCGCCATGAGCTTCCCTCGCAGTGTCGGGCAGTGCCCGCTCAGCTATGCCGAGGCGCCGACGGGCCGGCCCATCGACAAGATCGGCATCGATGTCGCCGGCGACAGCGAGGTCAATAAAGAGGGGGGGCACGTCTTCCGGAAGTTCACCACGGCCTGCCGGCTGGAAGGTCCGCACACGCCGCTCTATCATTTCGGCCACGGTCTCGGATACAGCCCCTTCGAGTACGGCCCGCTGGAGCTGGACAAGACCAAGTTGCGCGGTGCGCGTGATGTGCTGACGGCGACCGTCATGCTGCGCAATGGCGGGTCCTTCGCCGGCGAGGAGATCGTTCAGCTCTATATCGGGGATCCCGTCGCCAGCCGGTCGCGCCCTGTGCGCGAACTAAAGGGCTTCCAGAGAATCTCGCTCCAGCCGGGGGAGGTTCAGCGTGTGCGCTTCGAGATCACCGTCGCCGAGCTGCGCTTCTTCCGCGCCGAGCGCCTGGGTGCGCCTGAATCCCTATGGGAGCCGGGAAGATTCGTTGTCGAGGTCGGGCCGAGCTCGCAGACTCATTGCGCCGGGACCATCGAGTGGCAGGCGGAGGCATGAGCAACGCGGCCGATCCGGCGATCCGGCGAGGCTTGCCTGATGACGAACTGCTCGACATCGTCCAGCAGCAGACTCTGCGGTACTTCTGGGATTTCGCGCATCCGGTCAGCGGCATGGCGCGCGAGCGCAGCAACAGCGTGCGAGTTTACGACTATGACTATCTGGAAACAGTCGCCACCGGCGGCACCGGCTTCGGGATCATGGCGCTGCTGGCGGGAGCCGAGCGCGGAATTCTGCCGCGCCCTGAAGTGCTGGACCGTATCCAGGGCATCGTCGGCTTCCTCGATCGCGCCGAAAGCCATCACGGCGTGTTCTCGCATTTCCTGCACGGCGGCAGCGGCGCGATCGTGCCATTTGCCCCGAGGGACGACGGTCCCGACCTCGTCGAGACGTCGTTCCTCATCGTGGGGTTGCTCTGCGCGCGGCAGTACTTCGCCGGGCCGGCGCCGCGGGAGAGGCGGCTGCGCGAAGGGGTCGACCGGCTGTGGCAGGCCGTTGACTGGGGCTGGCACACCCGCGGCGGCCGCGACGTCCTCTACTGGCACTGGAGCCCGCGTCACGGCTGGGCGATGGATCATGCAATCCGCGGCTGGAACGAGTGTCTCATTACCTACGTCCTGGCCGCGGCCTCGCCGACCCACCCGGTCGCGCCCTCGGCCTATCACAACGGCTGGACCGACAGTCCGGAGTTCCGCAACGGCCGCAGCTACTACGGCATCGAACTGCCCCTGGGGCCGCCCGCCGGCGGGCCCCTGTTCTTCTCCCAATATTCCTTCCTCGGGCTCGACCCGCGCGGCCTGCGTGACCGCTATGCCGACTACTGGGCCCAGAACGTCGCCCACACACGGATCAACCGCGCGCACTGCATCGCCAATCCGAAGGGCCACGACGGCTACGGCCCGGATTGCTGGGGACTCACCGCCTGCGACGGCGATGCCGGCTACAGCGCCTTCTCTCCGCAGAACGACCACGGCGTCATCGCGCCCACGGCGGCTCTGTCGGCCATGCCCTACACGCCGCAGGAGTCCATGGCGGCGCTGCGGCATTTCTACGAGGACCTGGGAGAGGAGATCTGGGGGCGGCATGGTTTCGTCGACTCTTTCAACCGCACGCGGGGGTGGGTCGCCGACGGCAACATCGGCATCGATCAGGGGCCGATCGTGGTGATGATCGAGAACCACCGTTCCGGGCTGTTCTGGGAGCTTTTCATGAGCTGCCCCGAAGTCCGCGCGGGGCTCAGCCGCCTGGGCTTCGAGAGCCCGCGGCTGGAAGGGTCGGAGACCTAGCTTCCTTCGCCTTGTCGCGCAGCCGAGCGGCGCCGAGAAATGCCGCGTAGCTCCAGGTCAGGTGCCGCGCCGAGGTCTGACTGCCCGTCTCCCGGTCGACCTGTTCGGAGAGCTCGCCATCTTCGGGAGTGAGGTGCCGTACAGTCGCCATGAAGGCATCGCCGCGATCCAGCAACGCCGCCCGGTCCTGGCCGGGACATAGAGCCAGGCGGTAGTTCAGCGCCGCCGCGGCAAGCGTCGTCGGGTACCAGGCGCCGCCGCCGAAGTAGCGGTCGGCGCGTGACCGGCCGAGAGCCGGCGCCCGTCCCGGGGGAAGGTCGTGGTTGATCGGGAAGTCTCGTGCGAAAAGCTGCTCGAGGGCGGCCTGGGTTGCTTGAACTCTCGGGTCCTGCACGCTGTGCGGGCCGCCCGGCAGGTCGGCATCGAGCACGGCCAGCAGCTGTGCGGCGTCGACGAGATCCTCGGCCGACTCGCCGGGCGCATCCCGGATTGCGGCGTAGACGCTGCAGCGGGACGACCAGTGCTGCGCGAGTCCGGCGCGGAGGCGGTCCTCGGCGGCTTCCCATTCCTCCGCCGCATCACCCGCCCGGTCACCGCCGTGCACCAGCGCGGCGAGCTGTACCAGCGCCACGTAGTAGTGGTGGGCCTGTTGCCCAAACTCCTCCCAGGGGCCGATGCAAGGGAGGTCGGCGTGGCGCAGGGTGAAGCGCAGGTCGATGTCCAGCAGGCGCCGCAGATCCGCGTCAGGCTGCGCGCCGGCCGCCAGGTAGGTCAGGCAGGCCAGGGCCCGCAGCGCCGGGCCGTCGTACTGCGGCCGTGACCAGCGGAGGACGTCGAGCGTGCCGTCCGCATTGAATCGCGGCTCTCCCAGCAGGCTGTCCCCCGAGAGCCGGCGGATCTCGGCGTCGGGGCGCAGGTGCTTCTTCCAGTCCCGCTGTGTCGCCTGGCGATGATGGCTCGCGGCCAGGAAGGCGCCGCCGTCCAGGCTGCAGAGCTGCAGGCTGAACCGCACGAAGTTCTCGAAGTGCCGGCGCCAGCGATCGCGTTCGCTGCCGCTTGTCGCGGCCGCCATCAGGTCGGCGACCGTGCGCATGACGATGGCCGAATCGCGTACCCAGTGAAAGAAGTAGTCGGGCTCAGGATCCCAGTCCGCGATGACCGGCGAGGCCAGCACCGATCCCGGCGCCGGCACCACCACTTGGCCGAAGACGCGGCGCCGCCGGATCAGCCCGGTTGCGGAGATCGCGCGCTCCATGGCGGCGGCGCTGATGTGCGCCTGTTTTTCGACCCAGGCTTCCAGATCGGCACTGTAATCCATGGTTGAACTATCAGTCGGGAAAGTTAAGGAAAATGGTTATCGGGCTTTCTTAACAACGGTGGGCTGCAGGTCGGTGCAGGCCAGTCGCAGGCAGGTCCTGGCGGCCCGCTGACATTCATCTTACTCCCTGAAAGATCGGAGATTTTTGTGAGTCCGGTCACAGAGCACGGAGAAAGTTTAGCGCTGACTAACGACGGCCAAAATGGCGACACAATTTTAACACACGTTAAGAAATCCGTAACCGATGGTGGTTAACAATCGAGGCCGGGGATCAGGTGGTTCCCCGGTGCAGGATGGATCGGATGGCGCTGCAGCCTCCATCGCACCGTTGGTCTCTCTAGACTTTGAGTGGGATGAGCAAGTGTCACTGAGCGAGAACGTCGATATCGAAAAATCATCGGCAGCAGAGCAGGCGCCTCCTGCGCCTCGGCGGTCGCGCAAGGTGACGGCGGCTGCCGCGGCGAACGGGCATGCCGGGGCGGGATCGGCGGATGTCTCGGGCTCCACCTTACCGGGCGAGTATCAGCCACCGGCCTACGAATACAGGGGTAAGAGCGCTTTTGCCGAGTGCTGGGCGCTGCTGCGCCCGCTTTGGCGCTCGGCCTTTCGTGGCCGCATTGGGCTGCTGGCCGCGGGGATCATCGTGCTGCTGGTCGGCAACATGATCGGTCAGATCAAGCTCAACGAGTGGCATGGCGCCTTCTTCGACGCACTTGAGCAGCAGAACCTCGGCGTCTTCGGCAACCAACTCCTGATCTTCCTCGGGATCGTTGGGGCGCTGCTGGCCCTCGTCGTGGGGCAGACCTGGATGCAGGAGATGCTGAAGGTCCGCCTGCGGCAGTGGATGACCCACCACCTGCTCGACGAGTGGCTGGTCGCCGGACGTGCCTACCGCCTCGGCCTCGCCGGGCAGATCGGCGTCAATCCCGATCAGCGGATTGAAGAGGACACACGCAAGCTGACCGAACTCTCGACGACACTCGGCGTCGGTCTGTTGCAGGCCGGCATGCTGCTCGTCACATTCATCAGCATCCTCTGGGTGCTGTCGGACGACGTCGTATTCACTTACGAGGGCACCAGCTTCTCCATTCCGGGCTACATGGTCTGGTGCGCCCTGCTCTACGCCTTCATCGGTTCCTTCCTGACCTGGCGGGTCGGAGTCCCACTGATTAACCTCAATGCCGAGCGCTATGCCAGGGAAGCCGACCTCCGTTTCGCCCTGGTGCGGGTCAGCGAGAGCGCCGAGAGTATCGCGTTGTTCGGCGGCGAGCCGGACGAGCGGCGCCAGTTGGAGGGCAACCTGGACCGTGTCATCCTGTCGATGCGCCAGCTCTCGGGCAAGCTGGCACGCCTGACCTGGATCACCTCGGGCTACGGCTGGATCGCCATCGTGGTGCCGATCGTGGTGGCCGCGCCCGGCTACTTCAGCGGCGGCCTCACGCTGGGCGGTCTGATGATGGTGGTCGGCGCGTTCAATCAAGTGCAAGCATCGCTGCGCTGGTTCGTCGACCATTTTCCGCCGATCGCCGACTGGCGCGCGACGCTGCAGCGTGTCAGTGCCTTCAAGGCGGCGGTCGCGAAGCTGGAAGAGATCGACGACAGCATCGAGAGCATCCACGTGACCCGGGGCTCGGAAGAAATGCTTGGCTTCGAGGACGTCAGCGTGCTGCTGTCCGACGGGCGCGTGGTCATCGCCGAGGCGACGGTCGAGATTCGGCGCGGCGAGCGGGTGCTGATCGTTGGGGAGTCCGGTGCCGGCAAGAGCACGCTGTTCCGGGCGGTCGCCGGCCTCTGGAAATGGGGCAGCGGCACCATCCGGCTGCCTGGTACCGACAAGATGATGTTCATGCCGCAGCGGCCCTACCTGCCGCTGGGCACGCTGCGTGCGGCGATCTCCTACCCGGAGTCGCCGGACAATTTCACGACCGAACAGATGGAAGACGTGCTGAAGCGGGTCGGCCTGGCCGATTTCGTGGAGGCGCTGGATGTCCAGGCGCGGCTGGACAAAAGCCTCTCGCTTGGCCAGCAGCAGCTTATCGGCTTCGCGCGGCTGCTGCTTCACGAGCCGAGTTGGGTATTTCTGGACGAAGCCACCTCAGCATTGGACGAGGTAAGCCAGCGCCGCGTAATGTCCATTTTCGACGACGAACTGAGCGACGCTTCGGTGCTGAGCATCGGACACCGCCCCGGTCTGGAGGCCTTCCACACGCGAACCCTTCACTTGGTGCGCACGCCCGACGGCGCAATGCTGCACCAAAAACACCCGCAGGCACCGCAAGAGGAGAGCGTGGAATGGCGCTCCGCGATCCTGAAGGAACTCCCGGACTTCATATGGAGGCGCTCCGAGCCAGCCGGCTGACCGATCAGCACGCGGAAACCGGCTCGCGCGGCAGCGCGCCTTGGCACGGATCGTCTCAGCTAGACTTCTGGTTGGTGCTCGCTCAAAGGAAGATGAGCACTGCGAGCGAGCAGAGACACGCGACTATGCCCCGAACCGACCGGCTTGGCCGAAGGCGCAGAAGCCAGTCGGCATTGGGACGCCAAAGCGAGAGATCCTGTGGTCGTAAATCTCGATGGCGGCGTGGTGGCGTACCCCAATCTGCGCCGAGGACGTCGGCCACGCAGGCGGTAGTTGTTCCGGCAAGGACGAGGGCAACGCGGCCACGAGAACTCGGCATCGCCTCGCTGCCGGCCGACATGTTGAACTCGCTGGCTAGGCAGCGGTCAACGGCCGCTACGATCTTTGCCCAATCTGTTTCGGCGCCCCTGCTCAGCAGATCGTGCACGACGACGGCGGTCAGGCGCCGCCGCAAGGCCTGATCGGAAGTTCCGGCAGCTCGCAGATAGCGGTCGATGCGGGCGTCCAACCCCCACTGAGTCGGCTCGGCAGGGAGCGGCGGCCGCATGACGACGTCATTCCCTGCGCCTGGATGGGAGACGGCGTCCGGCCAAGTCACTATCTGGCAGGCTTCCACAGGTTGTTCCGGGTCTCCGTCAGATCGAGGTCGGGTTCTTGCTGACAGCTTTGTGCTCGACGGTACCTTGGTGCCTCCGCATTCAGTTCGATGAGGGCAAGCCGAATGCCGGTCGCCGGTTTCGAGCTTCGCACAGCTTGCGGTCGGAGGTCGTAGGCACGCCTTCAACGCCGTCTTGTCGAGAAGGCTCGGGAGGTAGCCGCAGCCCAATTCGATAGCGAAACGACATAACTCCCTGGCTGTGTCACCGCCACCTGCTTCGCAACCGGCAAATCTTCCACGATGGCCATATTTCAGGAGCATTCCGATCGGCAATTCGCCGATGTGGCGAATTGACGACCTGCATTGACGCGGTGCGGGGAGATATTCAACGATGAGAATTCTCACCCCTGAAAACATTGCAAAGTTCTATTCGAACCGCGCAAGTCCGTGTTGCTAGGCGATTGATACAATCGCCCATCCAGCCTTGTATACATCGATGGCCGAATTAAGCGGCGATTTCCGACAAACGGAAGAGTCAATGAAGTGGCATTTTCGCCAAGAATCTGGGTGCCAAGTAGTAGAGGATGATCTGCAGGGAAAAAGCGGCTGCCGACAGTCCTTTGTCGCCGAGACGCCGAAGGAGCAGGTTGCGCGCTTCTGCCTCGACGCAGAGGATATCCGCCAACTCAGCCGCTGGGTCGCCAGGATCGAGGCGCATTACGGCCATCCGCTGGACGCAGAGTGGGCGCAGGTCTGCTCTTCGACGACGACCGAGATGCTTCGAAGCCCTCAGGCGCAGAAGTCGGATGCTGTTGAAGAAGCGGCGGAATGGCACCTGCGGACCTTGGCCATGCCAGCAGTTCAATAGCTGCTTCCGGCAACGACGAATGGTATCAGGCTATGGACGTTGGCCCTCGTTGCATGCGCGCCATAATTTCCTGAAAATCAAGTAAGAGAACGGGTTTGGAAAGTCTTTACTTCCCACTTCTTCGGTGAACACTTCGCAAGTTTCCCGATTCGTTCCGAGCCCTGATTCCAGGTTCGTCCTGACAACTGGGCCGCGTCTTCACTGGCTGCTTCAGCTTTGTGGGTATGGATATGGCCGCGGCGCGGGCGGCTGGCGGGGCGCTTCTTCCGCCGGGGACAGCGATGTAATGGTTTTTTCAACTCGACAGTCGCTTTGAGGTCGGCCGCAGAGGTATCGCCTCTGCAGGGAGAGCAAAACGCATCCAATCTGACGTTGGGGTTTCTCGCGGCTTCGTTCGAACTCGCGGGGATGAAGGCGGGGCAGGAGAAGTTGTCTTCCGCCGACCCTGGCGGCTCATTATCCAGTGACCTGCCCTGATAGAGGGGCGATCCTTCCTGTCATCGTCGCTGGCGTTTCGGCTGGTAAACTTCTCCTATTGGCACGAAGCGGCGGTGCCGCAAGGTTCGTGGGTGTTTCTGCTTCTTAGTGGTTAGCCGACACTGCAGGCCCACATCGCTTGAAATGTCTACTGACTGGTAGTGACCAGACCATAGTCCCTCGCCTGCAGAGGGGCTGTTTCTGACCCGGCGCGGTCTTTGTGCTGTAACCAATGGAACCTCGATGGCACAGAGCTCCGCATTTTCCAGGGCGACCTCTCATCTGCCCCTTCGCGGTCCGCCACGACTATCTGGAAGACTCCGGAACGTTCCTCCTGAGCACGGTCGAGTCGGTAAAAGTCATCGCAGAGGAAGTGCTAGGCCGCTTTCAGACAGTCGATTTCCTGGTCAACAACACCGCCATCCGTCCCCGCAAGCCCTTTCCGGAGTTGGACGACGACGAGCGGCAGAAGGTCATAGATCTGGACCTGACCTCCGCCTTGATCACTGTCCGGGCCCATCTGCCGGGCACGGTCGCGCGGTTGGGGGTAGGTGATCAACATTGCCGGCATGACGGCCACTCGCGGCTATGCGGAAGGGGCGCCGATTTCCGCTGCCAAGCATGGCCTCTGGGGCCTGACCAAAGCGCTCTCCACGGAATTCGCCGGCCATGGCATCACCGCCAACGCCGTCTCTCCCGGCTCGACTCGGGAGGAAGGGCGCTCAGGCAACGACCCAAGCATTTGGCCGGGATCCCGGCCGGTGTCATGGCCGAACCCGAGGGCATTGCCGCCGTGGTCTGCTTCCTCGCCTCGCCCGCCGGGCGCTTCGTGACGGGTCAGATGATCAACGCCAGTGGCGGCGGAGCTACCTGATATCTCCATAGGTGTCTGGTCGACATTCTATATAATCGGGGAAACCCCTGATTCTGCTCGAGGAACACCATGATCCTTGCCGACGCTCAGAGGCTTTGCGCCTCGGCCTCGGAAGCAGCCGTGGTTCTCCTGAACCCGTCGATGGTGGCCTTGACTCCTGACGCCAGGGGCGTTGCCGGCACCTCTCCCAGCAACCGCTCCACCGGGCCGTTGTCAAAGCCCGCCTCCGGGCCCGGGCGGAAGCGGTCGGCGACGCTTATGCGCGCCTCCGGCAGCTCAGTTCGGATGGCGGCGACGACGTCTTCCACGCTCTCCAGTCTAGTTGAGATGTCGCTGGTCAAGGCACCTTCGATGGCGTTCTCGGCGCAGCGGATGAAGATCTCCGCCACGTCGCTAGTATACTGAAAGCAAAAGCGGCCGCTGAAGGGAATCTCGTAGGCTTCACCCAGCGCGGCGGCGTGCATCGCCCGCGTGAAGGCCGAGGTTTCTCCCTGGTCGCGCCCGACGCCGTAGACGATGTAGGGACGCAGACCCAGGGAGGGCACGCCATGATCGCGCCAGTAGATCCGTGCGATCTCTTCGTCAGTTCGTGCTACGTCGCCTATCGCGAGCGCAAGCAGGGCGCGGTGGTGAAGGCCGAAGAACAGGCCAGCTAGCAAAGCGCAGGCCCGAACGGGCCGGCCGGTCTGGCAGGCCTTTGCCGGCCGGCGCTGCGTCCCTCGGTTCAACCCGGAAACCGGCGGGGTTCCGGCCCGGTGCTCCCGGGACTTGTTCCCCGCTGAATTTCAGACTTAATGTGTTCACATGCCAGGAAGACCTTCTTCAATCGGGAACTGAGTCTGGAAACGGCCGATGACGGCACCTCGTGCAAGGACGGCGGCCTTGGCCCGGCGCATCATGCAGTTTGCACAGCGCGAAGGGCTGGCCGCGGGAACTCACCTGCCCGAGGTGAAGCTGTCGGAACGCCTCGGCGTTTCCCGCTCCCCGGTGCGCGCGGCGCTTTCCCTGCTGGCCAAGCGCGGCGTGGTCGAGCCGGCGCCAAAGCAGGGCTATTTCCTCGCCCTGGATGCCGGCAGCTCCGATTTCGCTGCGATCGACCTCCCCGAGAGTGCCGAGGAGGCGATCTACCGCGACCTGGTGCGCGCGCGCTTCGCCAACCTCATCCCGCCGCAGGTCGCGGTCAGCGATGTCATGCGCCGCTATGACTGCGACCGCGCCACCGCCAACCGCGTGCTGGCGCAGATGTCGGAGGACGGTGTCATCGAGCGGGCGCCGGGGCGCGGCTATGTCTTCGGTCCGGTGCTCAATGACGCCCGCGCCTACGACGAGAGTTACAGGTTCCGCCTGCTGGTCGAGCCGGCGGCGGTGCTGGAACCGGGTTTCCGCCCGGATCCCAAGCGCATGAAGCGCTTGCGCGCGCGGCACGCGGAACTTCTGAGCGGCGGCATCGAGAACGCGCCCATGGCTGAGATCTTCGAGATCGACGCCGACTTTCACGAGGCCGTCGGCGATTTCTGCGGCAACCGCTTCCTGGCCCACGCCATCCGCCTGCAGACCCGCCTGCGCCGGCTAAGCGAGTACGAGAACTACAACGACCGCGATCGCCTGCGCGACTCCTGCCGCGAGCACCTGGCCATCCTCGACGCATTGGAGGCCGGCGACCGAGCCCGCGCCGCCGAGCTGCTGCGCCGCCACATCGAGGTCTCGCAGGAGGTCCGCCCCAACTTCGACAAGGTTCGGGCCCTGGCACACCGCCGCCTGACGCGGGTTTGACAACAGGCGCGTGCCGCCGTCACGACTGCACGCCAGGGTAGAATCACCGCCGTTTCACCTGATGTCTATTGTACTTTTTCACAAATCAATACAGCATGGTGATCTCGCGAGGCGCCCTCGGGGAAGCCGGGCTCACCGGCCGGAGGCGCCGCAAGGCTCCGCAAAACAGCGGGGCAACAGGGACGCCGCAGGGAATGGGAGTCAGGGAAAATGCGGACATTTAATAAGTTAAGCGTTGCGCTGCTGGCTGGCGCGGCGGTTTTCGCCGTCACGGCGCAGGCCGGTGCCGCAGAAAAGATCGTGATCTCCAACTGGGACGGCTACATGCCTTCCGACATGCTGGAGCGCTTCACCGCTGAGACCGGCATCGAGGCCGAGCTGGCGGTGCATGCCACCAACGAGGAGATCATGGGCAAGGTCGTGGCCGGTAAGGGCAAGGGCTACGATGTGCTCTTCGTGTCCTCGCCCTTCGTCGAGGCGCTAAAGAACCTGGGGCTGGTCGCCGAGCTCGACCACGCCATGATCCCCAACATGAAGAACCTTTACCCGGAGGCCATGAAGCTGGAGTACGACCCCGGCAACACGCACTCCGTGCCCTATGCCTGGGGCACCACTGGCCTCTGCTACCGCTCCGACCTAGTCGGCGAGACGCCGGGCAGCTGGATGGACCTGCTGCAGCCGGCCGACGCCCTGAAGGGCAAGGTGACCATGCTGTCGACCGACCGCTGGCTGATGGGCGCCGCCTTCCTGGCCCAGGGCAAGTCGGTGAACTCCACCGACGCGGCCGACCTGGAAGCGGCCAAGGAACTGCTGATTTCGGCAAAGAAGGACCTGCTGGCTTACGACGACACCACCTTCTATTCCAAGCTGGTGTCCGGCGAGGCCTCTCTGGTGCACGCCTGGGACGGCTGGTGCAACTACGGCATCGCCGAGAACGCCGACATCAAGTACGTCATTCCCGAGGAAGGCTCCGATCTTTGGGTCGACACCATGGTGGTGACCGCGGCCTCGGAGAACAAGGAGGCCGCGCACAAGTTCCTCAATTTCATCCTGCAGGCCGACAACGGTGCCTGGGTGCCGGCTAACATCCTTTACAAGGTGCCCAATAAGGCAGCCATGGATGCGCTGGATCCGGCGTTGGTCGAGCAGTTCCCGAACCTCGGCATGACGCCCGAGGAACTGCTGAAGCAGGAGCAGCTTCGCGATCTCGGCGCGGGCCAGAAAGCCTTCTCTAAGACCGTGACCGAAATCCTGGCGTCCAACTAGGTAAGCCGGACGCCCAGGCCGCCGCCGCCCATCACCGGTGACGCCCGGGGCGGCGGCGCCGCCGCGCAACGAGCCTCCTTATGCCCCGCTCACTGCTCAGAGACTGGCTGCTGCTCGGCCCCGGCCTTACCTGGCTGGCGCTCTTTCTGGTCGTGCCCTGCGGCATGCTCCTCGTCTTCGCGTTCTTCGAGCGTGGCGTCTACGGCGGGATCGACTACATCTTCACGCTGGAGAACTTCTCCCGCGCCATCGATCCGCTCTACCTCTCGATCTTCCTGACCTCAGCCAAGGTGGCGGGGCTCGCCGCCGTCATCGCATTGCTGATCGGCTATCCCGCGGCCTACGCGATCGCGCGGGCTCCCGCCCGCCGGCAGACCGCCTATCTGGTGCTGGTCATGCTGCCGTTCTGGAGCAACTACCTGATCCGCACCTACGCCTGGATTGTGCTGCTGAACCGCGAGGGCCTGGTGAACAAGGGCCTCGCCGGGCTCGGGCTGGTCTCCGAGCCGCTGCCGCTGCTCTACAACGAGTTCGCCATCGTCACCGGGCTGGTCTACAACTACCTGCCCTTCGTGGTGCTGGCGATCTACTCGTCTATCAGCCGCCTCAATCCCGAGGTTCTGGAGGCCTCGGAGGATCTTGGCGCCTCGGCGCCGCGCACCTTCTGGCGCGTGACCCTGCCGCTCACCCTGCCCGGCGTCGCGGCCGGGGCGGTCTTCGTCTTTGTACTCTCCATCGGCAACTTCATCACGCCCGACCTGCTGGGCGGCGGGCGCCTGCAGATGGTCGGCAACGTGATCTACGACCAGTTCCTCACGGCGCGCGACTGGCCCTTCGGCGCGACCCTCAGTTTCATCCTCATCGGCATCATGATGATCCTCTTGTTCTCGCAGGCCATGCTGGTGCGCAAAGCACAAGGCGAGGGAGGAATTGCCCATGCCTAGCCCGGCCCGTTTCTGGCTCGGCGCCCACCTGCGCCTCGTCTACCTTTTCCTCTACGTACCCATCGCGGTGCTCATGGTACTGAGCTTCAACCGCGCCGGCCTGCCGACGGCGTGGACCGGATTTTCGCTGAAGTGGTACGGTGCGCTGGCGGAGAGTCAGGCGATCATCAATGCCGCCTTGAACACCCTGATTGTCGCCGTCATCTCCACCGTACTAGCGACGCTGCTGGGCGCGCTGCTGGCCGTCGGCATGGAGTACCGCCGCCGCGGACCGGGGCTGGAGGCCATGCTCTTCGCCCCGATGATCATCCCCGACATCGTGCTGGCCATCGCCCTTCTGTCCTTCTTCACGCTGCTCGACTTCACGCTCGGGCTGCACTCCATCATCCTCAGCCATGTGGTCTTCAACATCGCCTTCGTCTGCGCGGTTGTGCGCACGCGCCTGCGCAGCTTCGACTGGGCGGTCTTCGAGGCTTCAGTGGACCTCGGCGCCTCGGAGGCGACGACCTTCCGGCGTATAATCCTGCCGATGATCTTCCCGGGTGTTCTGGCCGGCGCCATGCTGGCCTTCACCCTCTCGGTCGACGAATTCATCATCGCCTACTTCACGGCCGGCGCGGGACAGTCCTCCACCACCCTGCCGATGCAGATCTACTCGATGATCCGTTTCGGCGTGACGCCGGAGATCAACGCCATGGCCACGGTGGTGATGCTGGTCAGCTTCACCCTGGTGCTGCTGGCCCAGCGGGCGAACAAGGGGGTGGTGGGCGTATGAGCGAGCGGCCCACAGTGATCGCCATCGAGGGGCTGACCAAGCGGTTCGGCGAGATCACGGCGGTGGACGCCGTCGACCTGGACCTGCGCGAGAACGAGTTCTTCGCGCTGCTGGGTCCGTCGGGCTGCGGCAAGACCACCTTGCTGCGCATGATCGCCGGCTTCACCGGGCCCGACGCCGGGCGCATCCTGCTGGATGGCCGCGACATGACACCGGTCCGCCCGAACCGGCGTCCGGTCAACCTGATGTTCCAGTCCTATGCGCTGTTCCCGCACATGACGGTGACGCAGAACATCGCCTACGGCCTGGAGATGGAAGGCTGCGGACGCGACGAGATCCGCCGGCGCGTCGGCGAGATGCTGGAGATGACGGAGCTATCGCCCCTGAAGGACCGCAAGCCCGAACACCTCTCCGGCGGCCAGCGCCAGCGCGTCGCCCTGGCCCGTGCTCTGGTCAAGCGGCCGCGGGTGCTGCTGCTCGACGAGCCGCTGGGCGCCCTCGACAAGAAGCTGCGCGAGCAGATGCAGCTGGAGCTGAAGCGCATGCAGCACGAGGTCGGCATCACCTTCGTGATAGTCACCCATGACCAGGAGGAGGCCCTGGTCATGGCCGACCGAATCGCCGTTCTGAAGGACGGCCGCGTCATGCAGGTCGGCGCCCCGCGCGAGCTCTATGAGTATCCCGCCAGCCGCTTCGTCGCGGGTTTCATCGGCAAGATGAACTTCTTCGCGGGGCAGGGCCGCGGCGCGGAAGTCGCCTTCGGCGACGGCGTGCTGACCGGGACGGCTCCCGGCGGCGTCGAGCTCGCCGGCCCCGCCGTGGCTGCGGTACGCCCGGAGCGCCTGCGCCTCGCGCCGCAGCGTCCCGAGGGCAGCCTCAATGCGGTGCCCGGGCGCATCGTCGACATCGCCTATCACGGCCAGGACCTCAATGTGCACGTTGAGGTGCGCGGTGCGGTCGACAGCGCCGGCGGCGAAGCGGGCGCGCGCGTGCTGGTGCGCCTGCCCGCCGGCGAGGCGGAGGAGGGCGACTGGCAAGCGGGCCAGGACGTGTGGTGCTGCTGGGCGCCGGCCCACACCCGCGTCCTGGCGATGTGACAACCCGAAGAAACGAGCAGAAGCGAACAGCGAGGCAGCGACATGAGCGACAAGAAGACCATCGCATTCTTCCCCGAGGCCGCCTTTGGCCCGGCCCTCAACTCGGTCGGCATCGCGCAGGCCTGCGAGAAGCTGGGCCACAAGGCGGTGTTCCTGACCGACCCCGGCATGGGCGGGGTCTATTCGGGCTACGGCTTCGAGGAGCACCTGGTGAACATGTCCGAGCCCATGCCGCCGGAGGAAATGGCGAAGTACTGGTCCGACTTTATCAACGGCCATATCCCAAACTTCAACAAGACCCCCTACGAGCAGCTCGACAACTACGTGAAGGAATGCTGGGAGGCCATCGTCGACACGGCGATCTGGGCGGAGAAGGACCTGCCGGGCGTGCTGGACAAGGTGAAGCCCGATGTCGTCTGCGTCGACAACGTGATCCTCTTCCCGGCGATCAAGCGCTACGCGCAGGAGAACGGCAAGGCCTGGGTGCGCATCATCTCCTGCTCCGAGAACGAGATCGTCGACCCGGACATTCCGCCGCACCTCTCCGGCTGCGGCGAGAACGACCGCTCCTGCTTCGAGAAGTTCGACGCCAGGTTCAAGGAAGTGGTGAAGCCCTGCCACGAGAAGTTCAACGCCTTCCTGAAGGACTGCGGCGAAGAGCCCTATCCCCTGGGCGAATTCTTCGAGGCTTCGCCCTTCCTTAACCTGCTGCTCTATCCAGAGCCGGTGAAGTTCAAGCGCCGCAATCCGTTGGATCCGCAATGCTTCCAGTACCTGGAAGGCTGCGTGCGCGACGAGAAGCCCTACGAAATTCCCACCTTCCAGGCGCACAACGACGAGCCGATCATCTACGTCAGCTTCGGCAGCCTCGGCTCCGGCGACGTGGACCAGCTCAAGCGCATCATCGCCGCCGTCGGCAAGATGGAACTGCGTGCCCTGGTCAACGTCGGCGACTACAAGGACCAGCACGGCGACCTGCCGCCCAACGTGCAGATCGACAGCTGGTTCCCGCAGCCTTCGGTCATCAAGCAGATGGACGCGGTGATTCACCACGGCGGCAACAACTCCTTCAACGAGTGCCTTTACTTCGGTAAACCGGCCCTGGTGATGCCCTTCGTCTGGGACGGCCACGACAACGCCACCCGGGTGCAGGAAACGGGCCACGGTCTGCACATGCACCGGGCCAACTGGACCGAGGAGGAGCTCATCGCCGCGCTCGATAAGCTGCTGAGCGACAAGGAGATGAAGGCGAAGCTGGAAGCCACTTCGGCGCACATGCAGAGCCGCCACGGGCCGACCAAGGCGGCCGGCCTGCTCGACAAGCTGGTGCAGGAAGTCTGACGCATGGCCGAAGCGGGAACCCTGCCGGCGAGCCTGGCCGCTTCCGCCCCGCACCTGGCGGGCGCCAGCACCTGGGCGGAAGACCTCGCCGACTGGGGCGTGCAGCCGGACGCGGTGGAAGGGGTGAGTCGCAGTAGCGGACGCCTGCTGTGGAAGGGTGCGGAAGGGCAGCCGGAGGTCGGGCTCTGGGTCTGCACGCCGGGGCGCTGGCGCCTCACCCTGCCCGCCGACGAGTTCTGCCACTTCGTCGCCGGGCGCGCCATCTACCGCGCGGAAGGCGGCGAGGTGATCGAGGTAGGCCCCGGCACCGTCGTCCATTTCCCGCGCGGCTGGACCGGCGAATGCGAGGTGCTGGAGACCCTGCGTAACCTTTACATGCTGGCATGACGACCTTAGTGACACCCGTGATGAGCGCGAACTTCAAGTCCTCGGCCCCACATATCCACGGCGTTTCGACCTGGAACGGCGAGATGACCGACTGGGGCGGCCACCTGGAGCCCATCGACGGGCGCTCCATGAACCGCGGCCGCCTGCTGTGGAAGGGTGAGGACGGCCTACCCGAGGCAGGACTGTGGATCTGCACGCCGGGCAGCTGGCGCCTCACCCTGCCGCGCGACGAGATGTGCCACTTCCTGGAAGGACGCGCGGTCTACAAGGCCAACGACGGCGAGGTGATCGAGGTCGGGCCGGGCATGGTCGTGCATTTCCGCGAGGACTGGGCCGGCACCGTGGAGGTTTTCGAGACCATCCGCAGCGTCTACATGCTGCGTTGAGCAAGGAACAGGTGAAGATGAGCGAGACCCAGACCAATACCCCGCAGACCGAGACTCCGGTGATGCGCAATCCCCTGGAAATCACCGATACCGTGGACTGGGGGCCGATCCCGACCATGATCGAAGGCGAGTCCCGCACCTCCGGCAAGCTGCTCTACAAGGGGCCGAAGGGCTCGCCGGAGTCGGGTATCTGGATCTGCACGCCCGGCTACTGGAACTGCGAGGTGACCGAGGACGAATTCTGCCACTTCCTCGCGGGGCGCTGCACCTACACCCACGAGTCCGGGGAGGTCATCGAGATCGAGCCGGACACCGCCGCCTTCTTCCCCAAGGGCTGGAAAGGCACCTGCCGGGTGCACGAGACCGTGCGCAAAGTCTACATGATCCGCTGAGGCCGCCACCATGTCCGCTTTCGATCCTGCAATCCCCTGCCTCTTCGCCGGCCACGAGTTCCGATCTCCACGCGGCGGCGACAGCTTTGCCGTGGTCGACCCGGCCTCCCAGGAGACCGTGGGGCAGGTGGCGCGCTGTGGCCTTGCCGACGTCGAGGCCGTCGTCGAAGAGGCCAACCACGCGCAGCGGGACTGGAAGCGCCTCGACGCCAAGAGCCGGGCGGCGGCGCTGCATCGCCTGGCCGAGGCCATCGAACAGGACGACTTTCACGATGTCGCCGTGCTCATGGTGCGCGAGATGGGCAAGCCCTATCCCGAGGCGACGGGCGAGCTGGCCAACTGCGCCGCCATCTTCCGCTACTACGCGGAGATGGCGCGCGACGAGGCCGGCAAGATCGCCGGCACCACGCAGGCCGGCTCTTTCCAGTACGCCCGCTACGAGCCTTACGGCGTCAGCGTCCACATCATGCCCTTCAACTTTCCGATCCTCCTGATGTGCTGGACCGTCGCGGCCTCGCTGGCCGCCGGCAACGCCTGCATTGTCAAGCCGGCCGAAGCGACCTCGCTCTGCACCCTGAAGTTCATGGAGCACTTCCGCCTGCTGGCGCCGGGGCTGGTGTCCTGCCTGCCAGGCGGCGGCGAGACGGCGCAGGCGCTCATCGCTTCCAGCGGCACCCACGCGGTGGCCTTCACCGGCGGCGTCGCCACCGGCCGCAAGGTCGCCGTCGCCTGTGCCGAGCGGATGAAGCCCTGCGTCATTGAGGCCGGCGGCAGCGACCCCATGATCGTTTCCGCCGAGGCGCCGCTGGACGTCGCCGTGGCCGGCTCGGTCACCGCCGCCTTCCACCTCTCCGGCCAGATCTGCACCTCGGCCGAGCGCTTTTACGTTGAGGAAAAAATTCACGATATTTTCATCGAGCGCTTCGCCGCGGCCGCGCGCGCGCTGCGCATCGGCCCGGGCCTGGAGAAATCGGAGATCGGGCCGCTGGTCAGCCAGGCGGCGCGTGACAAGGTCATGGCCCTCGTCGACGAAACCCTGGCAGCCGGCGCCACCGCCGTCTGCGGCGGCCGGGTGCCGGCGGACTTCAACACCGGCTGGTTCTACGAGCCCACCATCCTTACCGGCGTGACCCCGGAGATGCGCATCATGCGCGAGGAGGTCTTCGGGCCCGTGGCCTCGGTCTGCAAGGTCGGCTCTTTCGACGAGGCACTGGAGCTGGCCAATACCTCCGACTTCGGGCTCGGCGCCTCGGTCTTCACCACCTCCCTGGCCGAGGCGATGAAGGCGGCCGAGACCCTGGAGGCCGGCATGGTCTGGGTCAACAACCCGCTGATCGACAACGACGCGCTGCCCTTCGGCGGCTGGAAGATGTCGGGCGTCGGGCGCGAACTGGGCCGCCAGGGCCTCGATGCTTTCCGCCAGTCGAAGATGGTGATCATCGACGCAGAGCCGGCGGTGCAGGACTGGTGGTACCCCTATCCCGACGATTGGTTCTACAGCGGCGCAGGCCGAAAGTTCTCATAGCGTCGACTGTTCGCAAGAATTCGGGCGTCCCGTGGGAGAGGAGAGCAACACGGCGGAGCATCTGAATCATTGGGTTCAGGCATGATTGCCTCCTTCGCTTGAAGTGCGAAAGATGGCATCGCTTTGGCGGTCGAGCCTCGCGACGTCGGCTTGCAGGTCAATTCAGACATTTTGCGCCTAGGCTCTGGCGACGAGACGTCTCAACCTGACTCACCTCAGACATTTTGAAACGTACGGATCGGCATCAGCCAGATAGTCGGTCCAGGCAAAGAAGGCATCGAATTGCTGACTGGCGATTAGGTCCCTGCCTCTTGTCTCGCCTGCCGAAGCCTCGGCTCTCCGAAGTGGCGCGGTGTGCAAGGGGGCTGTCGGGATAATTTACAGGTTCAGCCAACCCCGCAAATCCGGACGATCTAACTAGTTAATATGATTATATTATAGAAAATGGAATAATATTTGCTTAGTAATGAAAACAATAAGTGCTGGTCCAATAAGAGTTGAGTTGCATAAGAAAACAAGCGGATTAATAGAAAATGTGCAATACTAAGATTGCAACGATTGTTTTGGGTGTGACTACTGCTTTGGCGTGTGCTTCGGGTCCATCCTATGCCCAGACGATTGCCGAAGTGGAGCCAAACGACAGTATCGCGTCGGCGCAGAGCATCACCGGCGGCGGGGTAACGATCAACGGCAGCGGCGACGGCACGTTCGATTACTTCAGTTTCGGTATCGGTTCCGTGACCATCGATGGCGCGGCAGTGACGACGAGCGGCAGCTTCGAGACCACCGCGGGCAACTTCGACACCGAGCTCTTCCTGTATGATTCGGCCGGCAACCTGGTGGCGCAGGATGACGACGGCGGCGCGGGACTGCTGTCGCTGATCACGCAGGACTTCGGTTCCGCGGGCACTTATGCCATCGGCGTCGGCGAGTTCAACTCCGTCGGCTCCCTCGGCGGCATCACCGGCAACGCCCCGGACGCGGGAGACACCTACACGCTGCAGGTCGATATCAGCGGCGATACCATTTCGACGGCATATGACCTGAACCCGGCTCTTGCGGATTCCAGCGCCACGATCGTCGCTGATGGAGCGGGATCGTTCGATTACTTCGGCTTCGACGTCTTCGTCTCGAACGCCACCATCGACGGCGTGGCGGCGGTGACGAGCGGCAGCTTCGAGACCACCGCGGGCAACTTCGACACCGAGCTGTTCCTGTACGATTCGGCCGGCAACCTGGTGGCGCAGGACGACGACGGCGGCGCGGGACTGCTGTCGCAGATCACGCAGGACTTCGGGTCTTCCGGCAGCT
>NZ_JACSDK010000012.1 GCF_014925385.1 Pelagibius marinus
GCTCCCCCGGCGGCATCACCGGCAACGCCCCGGACGCCGGGGACACCTATACGCTGCAGGTCGACCTGACCGACGGCAACTCCATCGACGGCGCCTTCAATATAGACAGTGCCCTGTCCGATGGCGAAGCGCTTATTGCGGCAACCGGCGACGGTACCTTTGACTATTATGACTTTTCGGTTATGGCCGGGGAGACGTTCAGGTTTGAGTTTGATGCCGCGAATTTCGACACAGAACTTTTCCTGTTCGATCTTGCGGGCTCACTGCTCGCACTTGACGACGACAGCGGCCTGGGGCTGCTATCACAAATTGACTACACCTTCGCTCTCGCGGGTGTCTACGTGATCGGTGTGGGTGAGTTTAATTCGTTCGCATTACAGGGCATGATCACTGGAAACGCGATGGATGCCGGTGACAGCTACCTACTGAGAATTTCTTCGCTCCAACTGCCGATCGCGGTACCGGAACCAGCGTCACTTGCCCTCTTTGGATTCGGCCTCACAGCATTTGGTGTTGCCGCGTACCGCCGTAAGAGAGATGTATTCCGCTCATAGCTTGAGTAACGCGGTGGAAATCCTTCGGAGATGCTGGTTTAAGGTAGAACCTGTTTCATTAATAGGCCTGCGTAAGGCAGGTTTTGGCCGCTCAGCACCGAAGGGGCTATCTAGCGGCTGGCCGACTTAAGGATGGCGAAAGTTCAAAAAACGACCTCACATCCGGCTGCTTGCAGACAAAGTGCCCGGAAGTTTCGATAGCCAACATGAGTGACGCCATGCTCGCGAGAAATGTCGGTCTATATCTCGTCGAAAAGGGCCTAAGGGCAGCTCCAGGTATTTCAGTCCAGGTGCTGGACAAGGGAATGCCTGAGCTCGGGCTTTTCCGTCCGCAGCACCCCCTAGGACGTGGACTCATAAACGCCCAGCCATAAGTGGATTGTGGCTTGTCGGGCAGGATCGGTTGAATGATGCTCCATTCTCTCTCAGAGAGGGCGTATCGCATGTTTCAAGGCTCCTTTCGGAGCTTGAATCACGGCATCACCCCGCAACTCAACCCGGATCGGTTCATGTCGGAAATTCACTCAGGAGCAGACATCCGCATGCGCCCGCCAAATGTCGCAGTTTGACCCATGACGGACATGCCAAAACGAAACGGCGGTCGCAAAGGACCGCCGCCTGAAATTCTCTCAAAGTGGACGTTCTATACTGCTGCGTCTTGTTTCCGCCGCCGGCGCCAAATCACGCTTAGCCCGACGAGCCCGATTAAGAACAGTCCCGCCGTCCCCGGCTCGGGTACCGGCAGCGTTGGATATTGGCTTAGGACAAATGTGGAGTCTTCGCCAAAAGCAAATATTCCACCGTAAAAAAGACCTACGGAAAATTCTTCACCAATTATATCTTCTATAAAAGGAAAATCAAAATAAATATCAAGAGAGTTATCAGCAAGATCAAAGTCCGGAAACGCGCCGTCTACAACATTACCATCGCCATCGATCGCAAATAAACCCACAAGAAATATTACGAGTTCACCCTCCCATTCGACGTGATAATCAGACCAAGGATCCTCGGTGAAGTTAAAGACAGTCTCGAAAAATACGACTTCTCCTTCAGAGTTTTCCTCCGTGAAGGTAATGTCGTGAACGTCGCCCTCCGAGAAAGAATCCCACCGTTTGTATATGCAAGTAATGGATGAACCGCAGTCCAGATCGAAAAGATCTGACCCAGGAAATTCTACGGCATAGTCGTTCAGGTACACATCGACTTCTTCAGAGCCGGAGTAAAATCCATCGGTTCCGTTATGGCTGATCAGAACCGCATGCGCCTGCAGCGGAAACATCAGAAGTGCGACCCCGAACAGCGCGCCAAACAGATTTCGAACCAGCATCGCAGCCTCTCCCCTTGCCCCGGCTATGCCCTCGATGCCGCGGACCTTCGCAACTAGTGAAGCAAGATTCAGGCCATTTTTTAGGAACGTTTATTTTCAACGGATTAGCGCGACCGCGATCCGCGGAATGCATAAGGTGTAATATTTTTTTG
>NZ_JACSDK010000013.1 GCF_014925385.1 Pelagibius marinus
AAAATTTGTGGCTACTAATTGGCAGCTTTTGGCTAATCTGCGACATGCCAAGACGCGGACATAAGGTCTGGAGTTCCCTCAGGAGCAGACACTCCTACGTATTGCGACGCTGCCGCCGTTAATGAGTACACGCCCTGGGATGTCACGATGCCTTTTTGGGCAGAGAGAAGATTCAGACTGGCCAGAATATGGTTGTCCAGTCATCGCTTGCTTCTACTGGCAACGGAATGGCGGATTAATCAATGTTCATCCTCAAAGATCACCCCTTTATCTTATCGTGGGCCCGCCTTAGCGCCATACTATTTGCTTGCGGCGTTATTCTTGGTTATGCCGCTCCGGCGCTTGCCAAAATGGAGTCAGATGCTTCGAGAGCCCACTACGAGTCTGCAGTAAAGCGTGTCGAAGCGGGAGATCTGCGCGCAGCCATCATTGAACTGAAGAACGCACTGCAGCAAGACCGGACGAACCCAGCGGCCCGACTGCTTCTAGGAGAGGTCTATCTGCAACTCGGAAACGGTGGCTCTGCTGAAAAGGAATTGAGGGCCGCCAAGCACTACGGCACTGATGAAGCGCGCGTCATGGTCCCTCTAGCACGAGCCATGCTTTTGCAGGGGCGTTTTAAGGAGTTGCTAGGCGAGTTCCCGGTAGAGGCTCTAGCGCCCCCGAACGACTTCGAGATGATGTTGCTGCGTGCCGAAGCTTACATAGGTCTGGGTCAATTCGAGACCGCTCGTTCAATTTACGACGCAGCAGCAAGAGAGAAGCCCGAGCATGCTCGTATCCACCTTGGCCTGGCCCAAATCGCAATGGCGACACGGAATTTTGAGGAAGCCGAGACCTACGCCACGACAGCCCTAGCGCTTGAAGCGAACCTCGTTGAAGCCTTGCTTTTGCAGGCAGAAGCGCGCCGATTAAGCGGCCAGCATGAGGGCGCGCTCGCTCTGTTTGGGCAAATCGTCCAGCAGAGGTCGCAGCCGGCTGCCACTATATTGCGTGCGCACATCGGGCGCGCTGCCACTCTCATCGCGCTTGATCGCGATGCAGAAGCGGAACAGGCGATAGCATCCGCCCGCGAAATCGCGCCAGAAATACCCCTCGCTGCCTATTTGCGGGCTTTGATCAAGGTTCGGCAGCGCGATTTTAAGACAGCACGGCAGGAATTGGAGAGTGCCTCGCTGTCTTTGGAAAATTTCTTGCCGGCGCAGTTCTTGTTCGGCGTCGTCTATTACGCTTCCGGGAATTTCGAAACTGCAAGAACCTGGCTCCTTCGCTTTGTCTGGAAGCAGCCAGAGAACCTTCCGGCAAAGAAACTTCTGGCAGCAACGTTTTTGCGCTTGAATGCGTTTCCTGAGGCCATCGGTTTACTCGAGCCGGTTCTGACGCAGGCACCAGACGACCCGCAGATACTCTTTCTGCTCGGCGATGCATATCTTCGTGATCGCCAGGCTGCCAAGGCAGCCAGTGTGCTTCGGCGGGCAGCGGAGAATACTTCTCAGGATCCGCGCATACTAAGCCAGCTGGCCATTAGCTACTTGGCGACAGGCCAGCGGGATGAGGCATTGACCGCCCTCAATGCCACGCTCGATCTTGGGGTCGATGCTAGTGCCATCGGCTATGCCCTAGCATATTCGCATTTGCGGTCTGGTGCTTTCGACAGTGCATTGAATGTGGCGCAGGAACTGCGCAAGCGCTTTCCGCAGAGTGCCATAGCGGCAAATCTCGAGGGCGGTGCGTATGCGGCGCTTGGCCAGTTGGATCGGGCTCGGGCCTCCTTCGGAGAAGCATTGGCCATAGACCCAAGCTATCACCCAGCGCGCGCTAATCAGGCGAGTCTCAAGGCGAAAGCCGGTGACTTTGAGGGCGCTGAGGCCGAGTACGATGCGATTTTGGCCGTGGAACCAGGAAATTTGTCAGCGCTGTTGGGAATGGCCGCGCTCGCTAATCGTCGTGGCGACCAGGATGCCAAAGGACGCTGGCTGGTCAGCGCAGTGGAGGCGGACCCCAACAGCCTCAGGGCGTCAATCGCACTGGCAGAACATCAAGCGGCAGCGGATAGTATGGCGGCGGCAATCGCGACCATGGAGGGTCTTGCAGAAAGACAACGGCGCAATCCGCAGGTGCTTTTGGCTCTGGCGCGATTTCAAAGTAGGGCGGGCCAGTCGGCTGCTGCTGTTCAGAGTTATGAGCGCCTTGTGGAGATCAGTGACGGATCGATCGAAGCCCGGCAACAGCTTGCCGAGGCGTACCTCGCCGCAGGCGATCTAGAGGCGGCGCGGTCCTCATATGAGCGCCTCAAGGAAGCCGCGGCCGACAATCCAATCATATGGAATAACCTTGCCGTCCTCTATCGGCGGGCCGGCGACAGACGCGCACGAGCGCATGCGGAGAGGGCCCTCGAGTTAGCTCCAGACGAACCAGCGATCATGGATACCTTGGGTTGGATCCTGCTGGATGAAGGTGAGATCGATCGTGCTGCAGAACTACTCAGGCAGGCGCACAAAGCAGCACCAGCGACCGCCGACATCACCTATCACTATGCGGAGGCCCTCCGCCGAAAGGGCGAAAATCAAGCAGCTCGCCAGCTGTTGCAGTCTCTCCTGGCAGAAAGCCAGCCGTTTTCCAGCCGGCCGGCGGCTGCGGCTTTGCTGGAGGAGCTGTCGCGGTGACTCTGGTGACAGCGAAGTGACCCAGTGAGAACGATGGCGATGGCGGACTCAGCGTACACCGACCGAGTATAGGAAAGCGATGTGACGAAGCCTGGACAGCTGGTCTACTCCCCATAGGCTCCCACTGTTGATGGGAAGCTCCCTCACGAAGCGCGTTTCGGTGCGGCGCATCTATCGATGGGACGCGGCCATCTCACGGCCGGCTTTCAGCGAGTTGAGTCAGCAGACAGCGAAGAGCCTCATCACTAACGCCACATCGTCTTCGGGCCGTTGAGGACCATCGGAGGCATGACAAGGCAATAGATAGCAAGCGTTCGCAAGTGCCGACAGGCCTGGCTTGCACCCTCCTCGCTGAGATCGTCCAGGAGGGAACTGTAGCCGGGTGGGCTATGGTGTCGCGTAGCAACGATTGCGGGATTATAGCCGACCACGTCGGCGGCGAGTATTGCAGCGAGCCTGCGTTCCACGCTGTGCCTTCCTCGTTCAGGAGAATTCCGGCGCACAACCGCAAAATCCATGTCGTTCGAAAGGCCTTGGAACGTCCGCTTCTGGCACATTGCGGACGATTAGAACGGCTCGGACTGGTGTCTGCTTTTGACCCGTTTCGGACATCTTGGTCTGTTGGGGGGACAGGTGCGAAAGGAACCGTGGTCGGAGCTTACTCGATCACCCGCGGCGTTGGCGCGGCGTGTTGCGGTGGTTGGCGCCGTCTCGTTCAGGAAATGACAAATGTTCATCGCCTCAGGGCGAGGCCATCAAGCAGGAAATCGAGGCCCTCCCTGAACGCGCCGTCCCAATCGTCATCCAACAGCAGACGAGAGCGTTCAATTGTCGGGTAGCATTCATCAAGGTGTGCAAGGCGCTGCTGTGCGGCGGCCCTATCGTCTTCCGAGAGGTCGAAGCTCGCCCGGGTAATGGTAGCGCCCATCACGTGGTTCCAGAGCGACCATATCGCTACGTTCAGGTCTGCGTCCGCCACACCGGCTCCGGACAGGGTTTTGCTCAGCAGTTCCAGGCGACTGAGGGTGTTCGGGCCCAGCGCCCGGCGCGGCAACAGCGCTGCCGCCCAAGGATGGCGCAGCATACTGGCGCGCCAGTCTTCGAGCACATGAACGACTTCGCCGCGCCAGTCTTCAGGCTCAACTGTCTGCGGCGGTCCGCGATACGCGAGTACCGAGTCGAGCGCCAGATCGAGGACATCCTCTTTGTTGTCGACGTGCCAATAGAGGCTCATCACGCCCGAGCCGAGGCGATCGGCCAGCCGCCGCATCGTCAATCCGTCCACGCCTTGGGCGTCCAGCAGTTCTACCGCGGTTGTAACGATGCGTTCGCGGGACAGAGGCGGTTCACCGCGCGGCGCCTGCTCGGCCTGGGATGACACACTTTTCCGTTGAGACCGTTTGCTTTGGGCACCGCTACGTTTGGCTGTCATCCATCTTCCTCGCTGGCCAGAAACTCGATTTTGGTCGGCAAGGCCAAGAATGTCGATCCTGACCGATTGACTCGTGCAGTGTACCATGAGATTGTCTCGTACGCTGTACGAGACAATCTGGCGGTGGGGATCAGAGTTCAGTCTTGCCGGCCGCGCGCTACGTTGCGCGCGGTCCGCGGAGCCAAGGGAAAGTCATGTCACGCGCAATCAAGAGTCTGTTCATCGGAGGGTTAATCATCATGGGAATTTCCACTGCGACGACGGCGGCCGGGAAGGATATCAAGCTGACCATCGTCAATCCGCAAACCCTCTACGACCCATCGCCCAATGGCTACAGCACTGCTGTGATCACTCCTACCAATGCCCGGGTGGCCTACATCTCCGGGCAGGGCGGCCAGGACAGGAAGGGCGCCTTGTCACCCGACTTCGCTGCCCAGGTTGAGCAGGCCTACGCCAATTTGCGCAGCGCCCTCGATGCGCTGGGTGCCAGGCCGGATCAGGTCGCCAAGCTCACGGTTTTCGTGGTCGATCACGATATATCCAAGCTCGAGGTGCTCACCAGAAACGTCAAGAAAGTGTTCGGAGAGGCGCTGCCGGCACAGACCCTGATTCCCGTTCCCAAGCTTGCAATCGACCCCATGCTCTTCGAGGTGGAAGCCGTCGTTGTTTTGGAATAGTGGAGGCGACGGGTCAGGCGCGCTTGTCACCTGTGAGAAGGGTACCGATTGATATATGCGTGCCACTTCATCGGGTCGACGTGCAGGCAATGTCACCTCCTGGCACATTGGCGAACTATCCGGTCCGTGAGTCCCGTGTCTGTTCGCCCCCCAAAACCGGACGAAGCTATTGCTTCACCGGGGCCGGCCCCCATGAAGGCGCGCCCTAATCTGCCTCCGGCAGCGGCCGCTTGGCCGGGCCGTCGTAGCGCCACAGGCGTTCGCGCGGGATCGGCCCCTTGTTGCGCAGGCCCGACTGCGACTCCTCCCAGGCGTGGGCGAGGATGCCCACCGAGCGCGACAGGCAGAAGAGGCCGCGCGCCAGCGGCGCGGGAAAGCCGAGCTCGGCGTAGATGACCGCCGTGGCGCCGTCGATGTTCATGGGGATGCGCTTGCCCTTCTCAGCGGCGAGGTGATTCTCGACGGCGCGCCCGATGGCGGCGAAGCGCCCGCTCACGGCTCCCTTCTTCGCATAGACATCGACCATCTCCAGGAGGCGCGGCGCGCGCGGGTCGATGGGGTGGAAGCGGTGGCCGAAGCCCGGCAGGAACCTGCCGCCCGCCGCCGCGAAGGCGGCCAGTTCCGCCTCGACGGCCTCTTCCAGGCTCGCCCCGGCATCGCAGCGCGCGGCGACGGCCTGGAAGAAGGTCATGGCCTGCTCGCCGGCGCCGCCGTGCACGTCGCCCAGCACGTTGACCGCCGAGGCCATGGCGTTGTTGAGGCCGACGCCGCAGGTGGCGGCCATGCGGGCGATGGCGATGGAAGGCGCCTGGGGGCCGTGGTCGACGGCGGACATGAGGGCGATGTCCAGCAGTTCGGCCTCGTCCTTGCCCGGCAGCTCGCCGCGCAGCAGCAGCCAGATCATCTGCGCGAAGGAGACCCTGCCGATCAGCTCCTCGACGGGATAGCCGCGGTAGCGGATGACCCCCGGCTCCATCTCGATGATCCCGGTCGCCCACCAGGCGGCGTCGGCGGCGATCGTCGGGTCATGGTTCTGGTCGCTCATATGGCTTTCTCCTCGGCCAGGCGGGAAATCTCGCGGGCGCTGTAGCCCAGTTCGCGCAGCAGGCACTCCGTGTCCTGGCCCAGCCGCGGCGGCGGCGCCGTCACCCTGGGCGTTCGGCCGTCGACCTTGAAGCCGGTGCGCAGCAGGCGGAGGTCGCGGCCGACGCCGGGCACGTCCTTGAAGTCGCCGATCATGCCGCGGTCGCGCAGCTGCGGATTGGCCAAGGCCTCGGGCACCGTCAGCACCCGTCCGGCCGGCACCCCGGCGGCGTTCAGCTCCGCTTCCCATTGCAGCGCGCTCTTCGCGGCCAGCGCCTCTTCCAACTCGGCCTTCAGGGCGGCGCGGTTGTCGAGGCGGCCCTGGCGCTCGCTGAAGCGCGGGTCTGCGGCCAGCGCCGGACGGCCGAGCACGCGGCAGACCGCCTCGAACTGCTCCTGCTTGTTGGCGGCGATGTTCAGCAGGCCCTTGGCCGTCGCGAAGGTGCCCGAGGGGCTGGCGGTGACGTTCTCGTTGCCCAGCGGCGCCGGCGCCTTGCCCGCCACCAGGTAGTTGGAGACCGCCCAGCCCATGGTCGCCAGCGTCGCCTCCAGCATGGAAACATCGAGGAAGGTCGCTTCCGTCTTGTCAGGTCGTGCGAGGGCGGCGGCGATGGCGAAGGCGGCGGTCATGCCGCCGATGGTGTCCGCGATGGGATAGCCGACCCGGTAGGGCGCGGTCTCGGCGTCGCCGGTGATCGACATGACGCCGGAAAGCCCCTGGATGATCTGGTCGTAGGCCGGCAGGTCGCGCGCCGGGCCGTCCTGGCCGAAGCCGGAGATGGCGCAGTAGACGAGGCCGGGCCGCGCCTCCTTCAGCACCTTGTAGCCGACGCCCAGGCGGTCCATGACGCCGGGGCGGAAGTTCTCCACCACCACCTCGGCCGAGGCGACGAGCTTCAGGAAGACCGCCTTGCCGGCTTCGCTCTTCAGGTTGACGGTGAGCGAGCGCTTGCCCGGGTTCTGCGCCAGGAAGGAGACGCCCATGTGACGGGCGTTGAGCTCGGCGTCGGCGCCGAGCTGGCGGGCCAGGTCGCCGCTGCCCGGCACCTCTATCTTGATGACGTCGGCGCCCAGGTGGGCGAGCTGGTGGCAGCAGAAGGGCCCCGCCAGCACGTTGGTGAGATCGAGGACGCGCACGCCCTTCAGGAAGGCTGGCATGGTCTTTCCCCAGGAGGTTCCCGGCACAGCGGGTGTCGTAGGTCTTGGCGGCAGGCTGCGGCTGTGTTCTGCTTGCTGCAACGGCATAGCGTCGTTGAGGGCGAAATCGTTCTGTCTGACAGAATATATGAGGGGCGGCATGGCGGAAGAACGGGTGGAAGCGGTGGAGCGGGCCCTGACCCTGTTGGAGGCCTTCGCCGACGGCGCGCCGCAGCTGAGCCTGGCCGAGCTGGCCGCGCGCACGGGCTTCTACAAGAGCACCATCCTGCGCCTGGCCCGCTCGCTGGAGCGCTTCGGCTACCTGGTCCGCGGCGATGACGGCGCGTTTCGCCTGGGCCCGGCGCCGGCGCGCCTGGGCGCCCTCTACCGCGACCGTGCCGATCACGGCGGCCTCATCCGCGCGGCGCTCAGGCGCCTGCGCGACGCCTCTTCCTTCACCGCGTCTTTCTACCTGCGCAGCGGCGAGACGCGGACCTGCCTCTACCGCGAAAACTCCGAGCGCGAAATTCGCCACCACCTGGAAGAGGGCGCGCGCCTGCCGCTGACCCTCGGCGCGGCGGGCAAGGTGCTGCTGGCCTACACGGAAAAGCCGGCGACGGACACACAGCGCCGCGCCGCGCAGAAGCTCCGCCGCGACGGCTACGCCGTCTCGCAGGGCGAACGGGACCCCTTCATCGCCGCCGTCGCCGTGCCGCTGCTGGATGCCGGCGGCGCCTTTCAGGGGGCGCTCTGTCTGTCCGGCCTCGCCGCGCAGTTCACCGAAGGCCAGAAAGAGCACTGCCGAGACCTGCTGCGGCAGGCGGCTGCCGAGCTGCAGGACCAGCTCCGCTAGCGAGAAACACAATAACTTTGCATACAAAATAAAATTCAAATCAGGGGAGCCGGCAGGGATTCTTACCGCCTTTCCCGATACTTACCTCAAGGCTTCTCTGGGAAAATACGTGATCCAATGACGGAATCGGGCGAGTCTCCGTCGCCAGCGGCAATTGACAGCGGTGCTTTATCTTGCATACTAAACAAAAATAACAACGAACTCATGGGACAGGGGAGTTCGGCTGGTGGGGTGTTATCTTCGCCCAGGTTATCTTCGGCCCAGGGGGCTTGAAGACGCGGTCGCCGCCATGGCGGACGGCAGCTATACGGTCCTCGCCGGAGGCACCGATTTCTATCCTGCGCGTGCCGGCGGTCTCGGGGGCCGCCCCCCTGAGAGCAAAGTTCTCGACATTACCGCCCTGGAAGGGCTGCGCGGCATCGCCGAAGAGGGCGACTCCCTTCGCATCGGTGCGCTGACCACCTGGAGCGACCTGCTGCACGCGCCGCTGCCGCCCTATTTCGCGGCCTTGAAGCTGGCGGCGCGCGAAGTGGGCGGCGTGCAGATCCAGAACGCCGGCACCCTCTGCGGCAACCTCTGCAACGCCTCGCCGGCCGCCGACGGCGTGCCGCCGCTGCTGGCCCTGGACGCGGAGGTGGAACTGGCCTCGCAAGCGGGCGCGCGGCGCCTGGCCCTCGACGACTTCATCCTCGGCAACCGCCAAACCGCCAAGCGTCCCGACGAACTGGTGACGGCGCTGCACATCCCGAAGCTATCCGCGCGGGCGCGCAGCACCTTCCTGAAGCTGGGCGCGCGCAAGTATCTGGTGATCTCCATCGTCATGGCGGCGCTGCTGATCGATCTCGACGACAAGGGCAACGTCAGCAAGGCCCGGGTCGCCGTCGGCTCCTGCGCCGCGCGTGCCCTGCGCCTGCCGGCGGTGGAGGCGGCCCTCGAGGGGCGGCCTTTCGACGAGGACCTGCTGCCACGCATCGGCGATGAGCAGCTTGACCCGCTGACACCGATCGACGATATCCGCGGCACCGCCGACTATCGCCGCGAGGCCGCCGTGGCGCTGCTGCGCCGCGGGGTCGAGGCCCTGCTGTCGCAGGAGGCCGCGTGATGGACGCCGCGCTGAAGCAGCCCGCCGCCGAAGGCGGGCAGGAAATCCGCTTCACCCTCAACGGCGAGGCGGTGACCCTGAGCGCCGATCCCCTGGAGCGGCTGAGCGACGGGCTGCGCTACGCGCTCGGCCTTACCGGGACCAAGGTGGGCTGCAACGCCGGCGACTGCGGCGCCTGCACGGTGCTGGTCGACGGCGAGCAGGTCTGCAGTTGCCTCATGGCCTGCGGCCAGGTCGAGGGGCGGCAGGTGATGACGGTCGAGGGTCTTGCCGGCGACGCGGAGGGACAGCGCCTGCAGCAGGCTTTTCTCGATCACGGCGCGGCCCAGTGCGGCATCTGCACGCCGGGCATGCTGATGGCCGCGACCTCGCTGCTGAAGCGGGCCGCCGCTCCGACCAAGCAGGAGGTGCAGGACGCGCTGGGCGGCGTGCTGTGCCGCTGCACCGGCTACCAGAAGATCGTCGAGGCGGTCTGCGCCGCGGCGGAAGCGACCCCGGCTGATGTCCCCTTGACCGATCCCGATGTCGGCTGCGCCGTCGGCGCGCGCTTCGCCAAGACCGACGGCCTGGCCAAGGTGACCGGCGCCGAGCTCTACGGCGCCGATACGGCGCCGCAAGGCGCGCTGTGGCTGCGCGTCGTCCGCGCGCCGCATGCCCGCGCCAGTTTCACCCTGGGCGACCTCGACGCGGTGGTGGCGAAGACGCCGGGGCTGGAGCGTATCCTCACCGCCGCTGACATCCCCGGCAGCAAGGCCTTCGGCGTCTATCCGCACATCAAGGACCAGCCGGTGCTGGCCCAAGGAAGGGTGCGCTACCGCGGCGAGGCGGTGCTGGCGCTGGTCGGCAGCCGCGCCGCCGTCTGGTCGCTCGCCGAAGAGGAGCTGCCGATCACCTGGCAGCCGGAGGACGCGGTCACCGACTTCTGCGCCGAGGGCCAGCCGCTGGTCCAGGAAGGCCGCGCCGACAATGTGCTGGCGCGCGGCTTCGTCAACAAGGGCGACGCCGAGGCGGCCCTGGCGGCCTCGGCGCTGACGTCGGAGATCAGCACCGCCACGCCCTTCATCGAGCACGCCTACATCGAGCCGGAAGCCGGCTATGCCGAGCGCAAGGGCGATGTGCTGGAGGTCTGGGTGACCACCCAGGCGCCCTACATGGACCGCGACGAGACGGCGGCCATCCTGGGCCTCGACAAGGAAAAGGTGCGCATCATCCCCTCGGCCTGCGGCGGCGGCTTCGGCGGCAAGCTGGACCTCTCGCTGCATCCCCTGGTGGGGCTGGCCGCCTGGCTGTCGGAGCGGCCGGTGCGCTGCGAATACACGCGGCCGGAATCCATGGCCTCCTCCACCAAGCGCCACGCTTCGCGGGTGACGGCGCGGGCCGGCTGCGATGCCGACGGTAAGCTGACGGCGCTGGTCTTCGACGGCGACTTCGACACCGGGGCCTATGCCTCCTGGGGGCCGACGGTGGCCGACCGGGTGCCGGTCCACTGCAGCGGCCCCTACAAGGTGCCCAACGTCCTGGCCCGTTCGGTCGGGCGCTTCACCAACGCGCCGCCGGCCGGCGCCTTCCGCGGCTTCGGCGTGCCGCAGTCCGCCCTGGCGCACGAGGCGCTGATGGACGACCTGGCCGAACAGCTCGGTCTCGACCCGCTGGAGTTCCGTTATCGAAACGCGATCCGCGTCGGCGACGCCACGGCCACCGGCCAGGTGCTGACCGCCTCGGCGGGGCTGGCCGACTGCCTGGAGGCCCTGCGACCCACCTGGAAGGAGTGGCGGGCCGCCGCCGAGGCTTTCAACGGCGCCGACCCCCCGCGGGGAGGGGGGGGCGCCCCCCCCGCGGGCCTCACCCGGGCCCCCGCCCCCGCCGGCGCCGCGGCGTCGGCGTCGGCTGCGTCTGGTACGGCTGCGGCAACACCTCCATGTCCAATCCCTCGACCATGTCGGTGGCGCTGAACCGCGAGGGCAAGCTCACGCTCTACAACGGCGCCGTCGACATCGGCCAGGGCTCCAACACCATCATGGCGCAGATCGCCGCCGATGCGCTGGGCCTGCCGGTGCAGGAGATGCGCGTCGTCATGGGCGACACGGCGCTGACGGCGGATGCCGGCAAGACCTCGGCCTCGCGCCAGACCTTCATCTCCGGCAAGGCGGCGGAGCTGGCCGGGCGCGACCTGCGCGCCCAGATCCTGCGCCTCGCCAATGCCGGCGAGGACGCGCGCCTGGAACTGAAGGACGGAGAGCTGCACGTGCACGACGGTGTCGAAGTGCGCAGCCTCGACCTGGCGGAACTGCCGGAGGATGCGCGCGGCGACGTGCTCTGCGGCAGCGGCACCTTCGACCCGCCGACCTCGCCGCTGGACGGGAACGGCCAGGGCGACCCCTACGCCACCTACGGCTTCGCCGCGCAGATCGCCGAGGTCGAGGTCGACCTGGACCTGGGGACGGTGAAGGTGCTGCGCATGGCCGCCGCCCACGACGTCGGCCGCGCGGTCAACCCGACCCTGGTGGAAGGCCAGATCCACGGCGGCATCGCCCAGGGCCTGGGCCTGGCGCTGATGGAGGAGTACCTGCCCGGGCGCACCGAGAACCTGCACGACTACCTGATCCCCACCTTCGGCGACATGCCGGAGATCACCAGCATTCTGGTGGAAGACCCGGAGCCGCTGGGCCCCTACGGCGCCAAGGGCGTGGGCGAGCATTCGCTGATCGCCACCGCGCCGGCGATCTTCGGCGGCGTCTACCAGGCTACCGGCCTGCGGCTGACAGGCACGCCAGCGACGCCGGACCGGGTGCGCGCGGCTCTGCGCGAAGCGGGCATCGTGTGAGGACCAAGAGATGAGCGCGACGGAAGCCGAAAAGACTGAAGGCCGCGGCAAGAACGCCCACAACAAGAACGGGGACATCGTCGTCTGCGACGCCTGCCCGGTGCTCTGCCGTATCCGACCGGGCAAGACCGGGGCCTGCGATCGCTATGGCAATGTCGACAACGCCCTGGTGCGCATGGACCCCTTCCTGCTGGCGCGCCAGGCGGCCGAGCGCGAGGCGGAGATGGTGCCCTTCCTGGCCACCGAAGGGGCTGGGGCGGAATGGGATGGGAACCTGGTCCAGGGCTCGGAAGCCTTCGTCACCGGCATCGGCGCCGGCACCACCTATCCCGACTACAAGCCCGCGCCCTTCATTGTGTCGTCCAAGGTGGAAGGCGTCGACATGGTGACCGTGGTGACCGAGGGCATCTTCAGCTACTGCGGCGTGAAGGTGAAGATCGACACCGACCGCCACCTTGGGCCCGAGCAGGCCGCCGTGCGCTGCCAGGGCGAGCAGGTCGGCCACGTCACCACCGCCGAGTACGGCTCGCAGATGCTGGCCCTCGGCGGCGTGCGGCACCTGACCGGCGGCAGCAAGAAGGAAGGCAACGTCACCTGCCAGATGATGCTCGACCTCTGCAACAAGCAGGCGGTGGACCTCACCATCGACGGCGGCGCCGAGCTGACCATCCAGGCGGGCAGGGCGCCGATCATCAACGGCGTCAAGGAAGAGCGCATGCGCGTCGGCTGCGGCTCGGCCACCATCGGCATCTTCGCCCAGCAGTGGGTCGGCCAGGTGGACGAGGTCATCGTGGTGGACGATCACATCACCGGCGTGCTGACCGAGCACCAGGCGGGCAAGTTCCTTGATATGAAGCCCAGCGGCATTCGCGTGCGCGGGCGCCGTTCGACGCCGGGCCGCTATTTCCAGGTGGCCGAGCCCGGTACCGGCTGGGGCGGCACCAACATCAGCGACCCTCTGTCGATCATCGAAAAGATCGATCCCAAGACCGCCTGGCCGGGCCTGCGCCTGCTGATGGTCAGCACCACCGGTGAGCACGCCGCCTGGTTCGAGCTGGACGAAGATCTGAAACCCCAGGAAGCCGAAATGCCGGAGGCCGTGCAGGTCGTGGTCGACCGCATCGGCGAGAACTGCGAACCGGCGCTGGCCTCCGTGCTGTTCATGGCCGGGGCGGGCGGCAGCCTGCGCGCCGGGGCGACGGAGAACCCGGTACGCCTGACCCGCTCGGTGAAGGATGCGCTGACCCGCGTCACCGCCGGTGGCGCCAAGGCCTACGTCTGGCCGGGCGGCGGCATCACCATCATGGTCGACGTCATGGACATGCCCGACAATGCCTTCGGCTACGTGCCGACGCCGGCCATCGTCGGGCCGATCGAGTTCACCATGCCGCACGAGGTTTATGCCGAGCTGGGTGGCCACATGAAGTCGGTGCAGTCCCTGGCCGACGTCATCAAGACCCGCGGCACCGGGGAGCGCATCCGCCTGACCGACCTGAAGGCGGAGAACCCCTGGCCGCTGTCGCCGCTAAACAAGCTTCCGGGCAAGAAGGCGGGGGTCTGAATGACGCGTCCCAGTCTCCTCCGCCACGACCTGCCGGACGGCCGCCTGCATCTGCAGGAAGGCCCCATCGACCTGCTGATCGAGGCCTTCGGCCCGCGCGCGGCGGTGCGGCGGGCCTACGACGCGGCGGCGGAGTGCTTCCAGGACGTCCTGCCGGACCTGGTTGCGGAGCTGACGGCGCTGCGCCGGCCGCTGCGCCAGGACACACCGCCGTTTTCCGGCCCGGTGGCGCGGCGCATGGCGGCGGTCTGCCGACCTCACCGCGCCGCGCTCGTCACCCCCATGGCCGCGGTCGCGGGGGCTGTGGCCGACCAGGTGCTGGCCGCCATGACCGGGGCGGCGGACCTCACCCGCGCCTATGTGAATAACGGCGGCGACATCGCCCTGCAGCTGACGCCCGGCGAAAGCCTTGCCTGCGGCCTGATCGCGCAGGTCGCCGGTCCGCGCCTGGATGGCCCGCACCTGGACGGTAGGGCCGTCATCAGCGCGGAGCTGCCGGTCCGTGGCATCGCCACCTCGGGGCGCGCCACCAAAGGACAGGGCGGGCGCAGCTTCTCGCTGGGCATCGCCGATGCGGTGACGGTCTTCGCGCGCACGGCCGCCGAGGCCGACGTCGCCGCGACGCTGATCGCCAACGCGGTCGACCTGCCCGGCCATGCGCTGGTGGTGCGCCGCCCGGCCGAGGAGATCGACCCCGAGAGCGATCTCGGCGCGCGCCCGGTCACCGTCGCCGTCGGCAGGCTGACCGAGGCGGAAATCGCGGCGGCGCTGCGGCGCGGGCAGGCGGCGGCCGCGGAGATGCTGGCCGCCGGCCTCGTCGAAGCGGCGGTTCTGTTTCTGCGGGGGCAGGCGGAGACCGTCGGGGCGTTGCCCCTGCTGTCCGGCCTGCCGAGCGCGGCTTAGAGGGGGAAACACGTTTTGGCCGTCGAAGTTCGCAAAGTCACGACCAACGTCGAGGAAATCCACCACGAGGGCGGGCCCGTCGCGGCCACGCCCCTGCTGGTCGGCTCCGCCGCCGTGGTCATCGCCAATCCCTTCTCCGGGCGCTACGTCGAGGAGCTGCAGCCCTACATGGAGGAGCTGAAGCCCCTGGGCCTCGAAATAGCCGAACGGCTGGTCAAGGCGATGGGAGGTGACAAGAGCCGCGTTTCCGGTTTCGGCAAGGCCTCCATCGTCGGCGGCGCCGGCGAGCTGGAGCACGGCGCGCTGTGGCACGTGCCCGGCGGCTACGCCATGCGCGAGCTTCTGGGCGACGCCAGGGCCATCGTGCCCTCGGCCAAGAAGGTCGGCCCGGTCGGCGCGCGCATCGACGTGCCGATCACCCATATCAACGCCTCTTACGTGCGCGGGCACTTCAACGCCGTCGAAGTCGGTGTGCCCGGCGCGCCGGAGGCCGACGAGCTGGTGTTCATCCTGGCGATGACCAGCGGCGCGCGCATCCACGACCGCATGGGCGGCCTGCGCGTGGAAGACATCAAGGGGGAGGATGGTTTGCGATGAGGGTCCCAAAATGCCAGTGAAAGTCCGCAAATACGTGGTGATCGTCGAGGAGACCCAGAAGGAGATCGGCAAGGCGATCTCTCCGCCGACGCGCCGCGCCGCCGCTCTGGCGGTGATCGAGAATCCCTTCACCGACCGCTACGAGGAGGACCTGGAGGTCCTCATGCAGGCGGGCGAGGAGCTGGGCAAGACCCTGGGCGAGAAGGCGGTGGCGGCCCTGGGCGTGGCGCCGCCCCAGATCGAGAGCTACGGCAAGGCGGCCATCGTCGGCGAGGGCGGCGAGCTGGAGCATGCCGCGGCCATCCTGCATCCGCGCATGGGCAAGCCCCTGCGCCAGGCGGTGGAGAAGGGCGCGGCCCTGGTGCCTTCGTCGAAGAAGATGGGCGGTATCGGCAGCGCCATCGACGTGCCGCTGGGCCACAAGGATGCCGCCTATGTGCGCAGCCACTTCGACGGCATGGAGGTGCGGGTGCCCGATGCCCCGCGCCACGGCGAGATCGTGGTCGCCATCGCGGTCACCGATTCCGGGCGGCCGCTGCCGCGGGTCGGCGGCCTGACCACGGCCGAGGTGAAGGGCGAGGACGGCCTGCGCTGAGGGGTTTGCTCGGGGGATTGGAGACGAGATGACGGAACAACGCGTGACCACGGATGTGGTGATCATCGGCGCCGGCCCGGTCGGTCTCTTTGCGATCTTCGAGCTGGGCCTGCTGGGCCTCAAGTGCCATCTGGTCGATATCCTGGACAAGCCCGGCGGCCAATGCGCCGAGCTCTACCCGGAAAAGCCGATCTACGACATCCCCGCGCTGCCCGTGGTCACCGGTGGTGAGCTGGTCGAGCGCCTGATGGAGCAGGTCGCGCCCTTCGAGCCGCAGTTCCACCTGGGCCAGATGGCCGAGAAGCTGGAGAAGCTGGAGAGCGGCAACTGGCTGCTGACTACCGACCTGGGCATGGAGATCGAGGCGCCGGTCATCGTGGTGGCCGCCGGCGGCGGCAGCTTCGTGCCCAAGAAGCCGCCCATCCCCGGGATCGAGGACTACGAGGGCAGTTCCGTCCATTACGCCGTGCGCAAAATGGAGACCTTCCGGGGCAAGCACCTGCTGATCGCCGGCGGCGGCGACTCCGCCCTGGACTGGACCCTGAACCTGCATCCCGTCGCGGCCAGCGTCACCCTGGTCCACCGCCGCCCGGACTTCCGCGCCGCGCCGGATTCGGTGGAGAAGATGCGCGCCCTGGCCGAGGCCGGAAAGATCAAGTTCCAGGTGGCGCAGATCGCCGGGCTGGAAGGCGAGGGCGGCGCGCTGACCGGCGTGAAGCTGAAATCATCGGAAGTGGGCGAGTGGGTGGAGCCCTGTGATACCCTGCTGCCCTTCTACGGCCTGACCATGAAGCTGGGACCGATCGCCGACTTCGGGCTGAACCTCAACGAGAACCTCATCGCGGTGGATACCGAGAAGTTCGAGACCTCGGTGCCGCAGATCTTCGCGGTCGGCGACATCAACACCTATCCCGGCAAGCTGAAGCTGATCCTGTCGGGCTTCCACGAGGCCGCCTTGATGGCGCAGCAGGCCTTCCACTACGTCCACCCGGACAAGAAGTTGCGCTTCCAGTACACGACGTCGTCCAGCGAACTGCAACAGAGGCTCAAGGTAGCATGAAGGTAAAGGTAACCGACCGCGAGGGCGGCAACCACGAATTGCCCTTTCAGGAGGGTGATACCCTGATGCAGGTATTGACGGAAGAGGATCTGGGCGTCCGAGCCGAATGCGGCGGCTGCTGCGCCTGCGCCACCTGTCACGTCTACGTCGGCGCGCAGTGGCTGGAGAAGCTGCCGGCGCAGAGCGAGGAGGAACTCTCCATGCTCGACGAGGCTTTCGACGTGGCGCCGACCTCGCGCCTGTCCTGCCAGGTGCTGATGACAGCGGCGCTGGACGGCATGGAAGTGACCATCGCGCCGGACTGGGACTAGGTCCCGGCCACGAAGGAAAGGAGAGAGAGCATGACGTTCGTCCGCAATGCCTGGTACGTCGCCGGCTGGTCGAAGAATTTCGGCCGGGAGCTCACGCCTCTCACCATCATGGACGAGGACATCGTCATCTACCGCACCGAGGCGGGCGCGGCCGTGGCGTTGACCGACGAGTGTCCGCACAAGCGCCTGCCGCTTTCCAAGGGACGGCTGAAGGGCGACGCGGTGGAGTGCGGCTACCACGGCATGACCTTCGGCTGCGACGGCAAATGCGTGCGCATTCCCGGCCAGAGCAACCTGCCGTCCTCGGCCTGGGTGCGCGCCTATCCGCTGCATGAGCGCCACGGCATCGTCTGGATCTGGATGGGCGAGGCGGAGAAAGCCGACCCGGAGCTGGTCTTCGACATGCCGGAGTTCACCGACCCGAACTGGGCGCCGCACCACGGCGACGCCCTGGAGCTGGAATGCAACTACCTGCCGGTGGCCGACAACCTCTGCGACCCGGCGCACGTCAGCTTCGTTCACCCGACAACGCTGGGCAACCCGGCCTGCGAGGACGTGCCCATCGACTGCGCGCGCCAGGGCCAAACGGTGATCACCTGGCGCTGGATCCGCGACGCGCCGCCGGTCGGCTTCTTCAAGGCCTTCGGAAATTTCGCCGGCAACGTCGATCGCTGGCACTACTACTATCTGCACGCGCCCAACGTGGCGGTCATCGACTTCGGCAGCGCCGCCACCGAGGAGGCCATCGGCGAGGAGGAGCGCGACAAGGGCGTGCGGCTCTTCGCGCTGCATTTCCTGACGCCGGTCTCCGAGACGCGCACGGTCGACCACTGGATGCACCTGCGCAACATCGCCTTGGATGACGAAGGGATGGGCGAGCGCATGAACGAGCAGTTCCGCATCGCCTTCGCCGAGGACAAGGCGATCCTGGAGACGATCCAGGCACGCGAGGCCAAGGCCCCGGCGCGCCGGCCTGTGCGCATCGCCATCGACCGCGGGCCCAACCACCTGCGCCGCATCATCGCCGAGATGGCTGCGCAGGAGACCACCCCGGCGGAAGATGCGGCCGCGATGCAAGCGGTGTCGTGACGTTATGACGCAACGATTGCACAAATCGTCACCCCCGGGCTTGATCCGAGGGTCCATGGCGCGACACCCAGTGCGGTTGGACCATGGATGCTCGGCTCAAGCCCGAACATGATATTGAGAGAAGCCGGGAAAGCATGAGAAGAACCGGCGACAGATCAGCGAATAGACCAACAGGAGGCAAAACATGGGGATCAGAAAGGTTTTGGGGGCGGCAGTACTCGCCGCTTCCGTCATTGCGCCGGGCGTTGCCGGCGCCCAGGAGACCATCCGCATCGGCGACATCAACAGCTACAAGAACCTGCCGGCATTCACTATTCCCTATAAGCAGGGAGCCGAGCTGGCGATTGAGCAGATCAACGCCAAGGGCGGCGTACTAGGCAAGCCGCTGGAGATCGTCTCCCGCGACGATCAGGGCAAGCCCGGCGAGGCGGTGCGCTACGCCGAGGAGCTCTTCACCAAGGAAAACGTCGTGCTGATCTCCGGCTCGCTGTTCTCCCACGTCGGTCTGGCGCTGGGCTCCTACGCCGGCCAGAAGAAGCGCCTCTACCTCGCGGCGGAGCCGCTGGCCGACTCCCTGGTCTGGGCCCAGGGCAACCGCTACACCTTCCGCCTGCGCCCCAGCACCTACATGCAGGCTGCCATGCTGGCTGAGGCTGCGGCCAAGACGGGTGCCAAGCGCTGGGCGACCATTGCCCCGAACTATGCCTACGGCAAGGACGCCGTGGCCGCCTTCAAGGAAGTGCTGAAGGCCAAGGTGCCGGACGTCGAGTTCGTCGGCGAGCAGTGGCCGGCGCTCTTCAAGATCGATGCCGCCGCCGAGGCGCAGGCGCTGGAGTCCGTGAAGCCGGACGGCATCTACAACGTCACCTTCGGCAGCGACCTCGCGAAGTTCGTGCGTGAAGGCACGCTGCGCGAGCTGTTCAAGGAGCGCACGGTGCTGGGGCTTCTGACCGGCGAGCCGGAATACATCGATCCGCTGGGCCCCGAAGCGCCGGAAGGCTGGATCGTCACCGGCTATCCCTGGTACGCCATCGATACCCCGGCGCACAACGCCTTCGTCGAGGCCTACCAGGCCAAGTTCGACGACTACCCGCGCGTCGGCTCCCTGGTCGGCTACAACGCCATGCTGTCCATCGCGGCGGCCCTCGAAAAGGCGGGCGGCACCGACACCGAGGCGCTGGTCGAGGCCTTCGAGGGCCTGGAACTTGATACGCCGGCCGGCGCCATCACCTATCGCGCGCTGGACCACCAGTCCACCATGGGGGCCTGGGTCGGCACCACCACGGTGAAGGACGGCAAGGGCGTCATGGTCGACTGGACCTACGAGAAGGGCGGTGACTACCTGCCGTCCGACGAAGTGGTGAAGACGCTGCGTCCGGCCAACGGCGGCTGAGGCCACCCCGCCGCCTTGGGGCGGGCGCCAGGACGGCGCCTGCCCCATCGGCCGCCCGCGTCTTTTGATGGATTTACCGCAGATGACAGAGACCGCCTGATGGGTGTCTACCTGGCGCAGTTCCTTTCCGGGCTGGCGAGCGCCTCGGCGCTGTTCCTCGCCGCCTCGGGCCTGTCGATCATCTTCGGAGTCACCCGCGTGGTGAACTTCGCCCACGGCTCCTTCTATATGCTGGGCGCCTATTTCGGTTATTCCCTGGTGCGCAACCTGGGTGGCGGGGCGCTGGGCTTCTGGGTTGCCCTGCTGATTGCCTCGATCGCGGTCGGGCTGGTCGGGCTTTTGGTCGAGGTGATCATTCTCCGGCGGCTCTACAAGGCACCGGAGCTGTTCCAGCTCATCGCGACCTTCGGCGTCATCCTTGTCATCCAAGACGTCGTCTTCTGGTACTGGGGGGCGGAGAACCTTCTGGGTCCGCGCGCGCCGGGCCTCAGCGGCATCGTGCGCATCTTCGACGTGCCCATGCCGGTCTACGACCTGGCGCTGATCGCCATCGGACCGCTTGTCCTGCTGGGCCTCTGGCTGCTGTTCAACCGGACCCGCTGGGGCGTGCTGGTGCGCGCCGCCACCGAGGACCGCGAGATGGTCGGCGCCCTGGGCGTCAACCAGTCGCTGCTCTTTACCGGCGTCTTCGTGCTGGGCTCGGCGCTGGCCGGTCTGGGCGGCGCCATCCAGCTGCCCAAGGGCGATGCCAACCTGCTGATGGACTTCGGCATCCTGGCGGAAGTCTTCGTGGTCACCGTGGTCGGCGGCATGGGCTCCATCTTCGGCGCCTTCCTGGCCGCCGTGCTGATTTCCGAGCTCAATACCTTCGGCATCCTGGTCTGGCCGAACGGCACCCTGGTGCTGATGTTCATCCTCATGGCGGTGATCCTCATCGTGCGTCCCACCGGCCTGCTGGGCCGGCCCGAGACCATCGGCCAGAAGACCGAGACCGGACCCGTCGAGGTGGTGCTGCCCGCGGGCCCGCACTACAAGATCTTCGTCGCGGTGGTCATCGCCCTGCTGGCGCTGCTGCCGCTGCTGGTCGACGACTTCATCCTGGTGCTGGTCACCGACATCCTGGTGCTGGCGCTCTTCGCCACTTCCCTGCATTTCCTCATGTCGACCGGCGGGCTGGTCTCCTTCGGTCACGCCGCCTTCTACGGCGGCGGCGCCTACGCGGCGGCCCTGCTGGTCACCTACGCCGCCACGCCTTTTGAGCTGGCTTTGCTCCTGGCGCCCTTCGGTGCGGGGCTGCTGGCCCTCGTGATCGGCTGGTTCTGCGTGCGCCTCTCGGGCGTCTACTTCGCCATGCTGACGCTCGCCTTTGCCCAGGTCGCCTGGTCGGTGGTCTTCCAGTGGTCTGATGTCACCAACGGCGACGACGGCCTGCTCGGCATCTGGCCGGCGGCCTGGGCCTCGGGCACCGCAACCTACTACTACGTCGCCTTCGTGGTCGCGGCTGCGGGAATCTTCCTGATCCGCCGGGTGGTCTTCGCGCCCTTCGGCTACGGCCTGCGCGCGACCCGCGATTCCTCGCTGCGCGCGGCGGCCATCGGCATCGACATCAAGCGCCAGCAGCTCGCCGCCTTCGTCTTCGCCGGCGTCATGGCAGGCCTGGCCGGCGGCCTCTTTGCCTTTTCCAAGGGCTCCGTGTTTCCGGACGAAATGTCGATCCCGCGTTCCTTCGACGCCCTGCTCATGGTGCTGCTGGGCGGCATCGAGTCGCTCTCCGGCCCGGTGGTCGGCGCCGCCGCCTTCACCTGGCTGCACGACGAGCTGATCACCTTCGAATACTGGCGCCTGCTGCTGGGCGTGGTCATCGTCGCCCTGGTGCTGCTCTTCCCGCAGGGCCTCGGCGGCGCGGCGCGGCACCACGTCGGGCGCTACCTGAAGCTGGAAGCCTCGCCCGGCGACCTGCGCTCGGCCACACCGAAAAGGGAGCAGCGCGCATGAGCTTCGCCGAAGCGAGAACCGCCGGGTCGCCGGCGCTGTCGGTCAGCGGCCTGAGCAAGGCCTTCGGCGGCGTGCAAGCGGTGAAGGACGTGGACTTCCAGGTCGCCGAGGGCGAGCTGCTGGCCCTCATCGGCCCCAACGGGGCGGGTAAGAGCACCTGCTTCAACATGCTGAACGGCCAGATCCGGCCCGACCGGGGCAGCGTGAAGCTGTCCGGGGAGGAGCTGGTCGGCCGCTCGCCGGCGCAGATCTGGCGGCGCGGCGTCGGGCGCACCTTCCAGATCACCGCCACCTTCCCCTCCATGACCGTGGCCGAGAACGTCGCCATGGTGCTCATGAGCCAGGCCCGCGAGCTTTTCTCCTTCACCAGGAGCGCGGTAAACCGTCACCGCGCCAAGGCGCTGCAGCTGCTCGACATGGTGGGCATGGCGGGGCAGGCGGACCGGCCCTGCGGCGTGCTGGCCTACGGCGACCTGAAGCGGGTCGAACTGGCGGTGGCCCTGGGCAACGAGCCGCGGGTGCTGCTGATGGACGAGCCCACGGCGGGCATGGCGCCGCGCGAGCGCGTCGAGCTCATGGGTCTCGCCGCGCGCCTGGCGCACGAGCTGGACGTCGCCGTGCTATTCACCGAGCACGACATGGACATCGTCTTCAGCCATGCCGACCGCATCATCGTGCTGAGCCGCGGCGAGCTGATCGCCGAGGGCGACGCCGAACAGATCCGGAGCGACCCCCTGGTGCTGAAGACCTACCTCGGCGAAGGCCAGGTCTACGGCCAAGACAAGAAGCCCAAGGACTGAGGGCCATGCTCGAGATCAGGGGCATTCACAGCTACTACGGCCAGGCGCACATCCTGACCGACGTTTCGCTCACCCTCTCCAAGGGGGAGATCGTGGTGCTGCTGGGGCGCAACGGCGCCGGCAAGTCGACCACCATCAAGTCGATCATGGGCATGGTGCGCGTGACGGAAGGCTCCATCGCCTACGACGGTGAGGAGGTCCTGGGCGAGCCGGCGAACCGCATCGCCCGGCGCGGCCTCGGCTACGTGCCGGAGGAGCGGCGTATCTTCACCCGCCTGAGCGTGCAGGAGAATCTGGACTGCGGCCGGCAGCCGGCCCGGGAGGGCACGCGAAACTGGACGGCGGATGACATGTTCGACCTCTTTCCCAACCTGGCCGAGGCGCGCCACCGCCCCGGCGGCACGCTCAGCGGCGGCGAGCAGCAGATGCTGACCATCGCCCGCACCCTGATGGGCAACCCGGGCTGCATCCTGCTCGACGAGCCCTCGGAGGGCCTCGCCCCGGTGGTGGTGGAGCAGATCATCAAGGTGGTGAAGGAGATCAAGGCACAGGGCATTCCGGTGCTGCTGTCGGAGCAGAACCTCTACTTCGCCGGCCTGGTCAGCGACCGCGCCTACGTCATCGAGACCGGGCACATCCGCTACGAAGGCTCCATGCGAGAGCTGGAAGAGAACGACGAGGTCCGCCAGCAGTATCTGGCGGTGTAAGGGAGACCTGCCATGAGCGAGAAGCTTGTCATCAAGAATATTGGCCTCATGCTGTCCGGCGACCTGGAGCAGCCGATCCTGGACGCCGACACCATCGTCGCCGTGGATGGGCGCATCGCCGAGGTCGGCAAGGCCGTCGAGGTCGACACGGCCGGCGCCGACAAGACCGTCGACGCCAAGGGCACGACCGTGGCGCCGGGGCTGATCGACAGCCACGTGCACCCGGTCTTCGGCGACTGGACGCCGCGCCAGAGCCAGATCAACTGGATCGACTCCTTCCTGAACGGCGGCGTCACGACCATGATCTCTGCCGGCGAGGTCCACCTGCCGGGCCGGCCCAAGGACATCGTCGGCCTGAAGGCCCTGGCGATCACCGCCCAGCGCGCTTTCTCCAACATGCGCTTCGGCGGGGTGAAGGTGCACGCCGGCGCGCCGGTCATCGAGAAGGGCATGGAGGAGGAGGACTTCAAGCAGCTTGCCGAGGCCGGCGTGAAGCTGCTGGGCGAGGTCGGCCTGGGCGGCGTGAAGCAGGGCGAGGAGGCCAAGAAGATGGTCGCCTGGGCGCGGAAGTACGGCATCCAGAGCACCATCCACACCGGCGGCCCCTCGATCCCAGGTTCCGGCCTCATCGACGCCGACGTGGTGCTGGAAGCAGATGCCGATGTCATCGGCCACATCAACGGCGGCCACACCGCCCTGCCGCTGACCCAGATCCGCTGCCTCTGCGAGAGCTGCAGCCGCGCGGTGGAGATTGTCCACAACGGCAACGAGCTGGCGGCGCTCTACGCCATGCGCACGGCCATGGAGCTGGGCCAGCCGGAGCGCATCATCCTCGGCACCGACTCGCCGGCGGGCTCCGGCGTGCAGCCGCTGGGCATCCTGCGCGTCATCTCGCTGCTGTCCGCCATCGGCGAGGTGCCGGCGGAGACCGTGTTCTGCTTCGCCACCGGCAACACCGCGCGGATGCGCGAGCTGGACTGCGGCCTCATCGAGGTCGGCCGGGCGGCGGACTTCGTCATCATGGACAAGGCCCAGCACACCGCCGGCAAGACCCTGCTGGACTCGGTGCGCCTGGGCGACCTGCCGGGCATCTCCATGGTCATCATCGACGGGGTGGTGCGATGCGGGCGCTCGCGCAACACGCCGCCGGCCGAAACCCTGGCCGAAGTCGTTGGGGCGGAGGTCGCGTGAGCTCCGCGCCCACATCCAAGCCGCCGCCCGAGGCGGTGACCACCGAGCCGCCCGGCGGCTACCGGCTGGAGCGGCAGATCGGTTTCCTGCTGCGCCGCGCCCATCAGTACGCCAGCGAGGTCTTCCAGTCGAAGATCGGCGCGCGCAACCTGACGCCGCAGCAGTTCTCCGTGCTCGTCACCCTGCTGGAACGGCGCGAGATCGCCCAGACCAAGCTGGGCGACCTGGTGGCCATGGACCCGGCCACGGTGCTGGGCGTGGTGCAGCGTCTCGCCCAGCGCGGCCTGGTCGCCGTGCGCACCGACCCCGCCGACGGCCGCCGCCGCCTGGTGCAGCTGACCCACGACGGCCACGAACTGGCCCGCGATCTGGTCGAAATAGGTCCGGCTATTTCCCGCGAGACCTTGGCGGGCCTCACCGACAATGAGCAGCGCGACCTGCTGCGCCTGCTGGATCGCCTGGGGCGGAAAGGATAGCGCAGGCAGAGCGGATCCCCGCCGCTGTCTGCAGAGACGAGCCCGTTTCCAGGCTCTCCTGCAACACGTCACGTGGGTGAGATGTGCGTCCCCGGGCTGCCGGGAGCGGACAATCGGGCGCGCTCCGATCACACGGCACTGCAGACTTGCGCTGGGCCGGGGGACGTTTCGGGCTGCCATCGGCTTTCGCCAAAGGGCCGCGAGCCTCGGGCCGAGCCGGAGGCGCCGCACCAGCGGCACCTTGCCTCCTCCCCTTTGCTGATCGAGATTTGCGGACGGCTTCTCTGAAAGCGAACTCGGGTGAAGGGCGGTCAGCCGAGAAGCGTCTCCCGGCAGTCCACAGCGGTGCCTGCCCGGTCCGGCGAGTTCAAATCAACCCTGCGCGCGTCGCAATCGAAGCCGCTTCTGCCCGGTTGCGCGCGTTTATTTTCCGAAGGATCTGGCGGATGTGCATCTTTACCGTCACTTCGGCGATCCCGAGACCGCGCCCGATCTCCTTATTGGTCGCACCCGAGGCCAGTTGGGCAAGAATTTGCAGCTGGCGAGGTGTCAACTCATCGGGAATCGCGCCGGCATCGATATCGTCAATGGCAGGGTTGGCGCTTACCTTCCCGTTCATCTGAAGGGTCTCGGCGGGCAAGTAGCTTCCACCAGCCAAAATCACGGCGATTGCCCCGGCGAACAGCTTGGAGGGCAGGGTCTTCGGCAAGAAGCCCTTTGCCCCGGCATCAATGGCGCACTTGATATCCTCGTAAGCCGCGGCGCCTGACACCAGAGCAACGGCAGTCTCCGGAAACGCCTCTACAACTGTCTCGATCGTCTGACCGCCCTGCATGCCGGGCATCCGCAGATCAAGCAGGATCAATTCAATCGGCTCGCCTTCAGTCCCAGCCAGAGCCAGCAGTTCGTCGAGCCTGCCGACCTCGATGACCTCCAAGTCGTGCAGCTGCCGCTGCAGACGTAGTCCGGCTGCCTCACGATATAACGGATGGTCATCAGCGATGATGGCGCGCATGGGCCAAACCTCAGCCGATCTCCGAATTTGCCAAAAACCGTGCCCTCCCCTCCGGCCGTCACTCTAGGGGTGACAGCAGCCTTTCAGAGCGTGTCAGCCCGTCTCGGACCGCCAGCGAGGGCTCTTTCAACTGTTCAGTCATGATAGGGATTTCTTATCCCTGGGTATATGAAAACTATCCGAAGGGATAGAGGACCTATCCGAAGGTATGCAGGCGGTTGCAGGTACCCTAGACGATGGCATGCTGTGCTGATGACCAGTTTGAAAATTAACGATTCTTCGCTAGTTTGGCGACATGGATGGAAGTCTCTCACCAGATCGGCACCCGGCCAGAATCGTTGTAATCGATGATGATTGCGACATCCTCGCTTACCTGGTCGCCTTGCTGGCTCGCCATGGTTTTCGCTGCGTCGCATTCTTGCGGCCGGATGAAGCCCTCGAGTACATCCGCGCCCATCCCGTATCGGTAGTGTTAAGCGATATCTTTATGCCGGAAGTTGATGGCATTCAGCTCATCTCTGAAATCAAGGACTGCAGCCCGGAAGCTGTAGTTATCGGTCTGAGTGGTTACAACCAGACCTACTTGAGGTGCATGCAGGCTCTTGGTGCGTTCGCCTGCATTGCAAAGCCCATTGATCCTGCGGTCTTGATAGAAACCATCGAACAATGCCTCGAGTGTGGCGCAACTGAAGGTCGCTAGAGCTGCTGCGCCGGAGAGCGCAGCGATGCATGCTGCGGCTTATATCCGCCCGCGGGGCGGGGGCGTGCCACTCATGGGGATTTTCCTTGTTTGTCGATGATCTCGCGAATCTGCGCCACGATTTTGTTTGGACTGACCGGCTTGTGAAGCAAGGCATCGGCTCCTTGCCGGCGTGCAATGCTCTCGGTGATCTCCGCGTCGAACCCGGTGTAGAGGATTGCCCGCAGTTCCGGCCGAAGTTCTTTGAGCTTCGAAATCAGCGCGAGCCCGGTCATTCCCGGCATTACCTGGTCGGATACCACAAAATCCCACGACTCGGGCGTTTCTCTGACCGTGCGAAACGCTTCATGCGGACTGGTAAAACACATCACTTCATAGCCGCAGCGCCGCAATCCGGTCGTCAGCACTTGGGCCAGATCCGGATCGTCATCGACAACAAGAACGCGTTCGTTGCCGAACAAGCTTCTCTCCGCAACAGCTTCTTGCGTCCGCGCCTCGGGTAAAGCCTTCTCAAGAGGCAGGTAGATTTCGAAGGTGGTGCCCTCTCCGAGCTCACTTTCGACGCAGATAGCGCCTCCGTACGAGCCGACGATGCCGTGGACCACCGCAAGGCCAAGGCCGGTGCCGCGCCCGAGTGTCTTTGTCGTATAGAATGGTTCAAAGATTCTTGCCCGCGTTTGGTCATCCATACCGCCCCCCGTGTCGGAGACAGAGAGCAAGGCGTAGTCGCGACCCTGCTCAAGCTTGCCCGTTCCGCTTAGCTCTACGCGCCGGCCGGCCTTTCGGGTCACGCGGATCTGCGACAGCTTGATGGCGATCGTCCCGGGCGTGCTGCCCAGGGCGTCCCTGGCGTTGAGGCAGAGGTTGAGCAATATCTGATCAATCTGTCCCGCGTTGCAGAGAACAGGAAGTGGCCGGTCGCCAATCTCGACCACAAGGGAGGAGGAGGAGGGCAGAGAGGTATCCAGCAGATCGCGGCAACTCTCTACCACCGCGGCCAGATCGAGGACCCGTCGTTCAGTATCGCGGGCGCCGGCAAAGGCCAGCAACTGCTCGACAAGGTCCCTGCCTCTCTCGCTGACCCTGATAATGCGCTCGGCATACTTCTGCTGTTCAGAGCCCTCGGGCAGATCATCGACCAGGAACTGCGAAAAGCCCATGGCGGCTCCGAGCAGATTGTTGAAGTCGTGGGCGATGCCGCCGGCCAAACGACCGACTGCCTCCATCTTTCCAGTTTGCTGCAGGCGCCGCTCGAGTGCCTCACGCTCCTGCTGTTCGGCTTTTTCTCGGGAAATATCCTGCATGGCGACGACCAGATTCCCGGCTGCCTCGTCGACAGACCTGATGCTGGCGACCGAAATCAACCCCCAGTACGATCCAGCGGAAAAGCGATCCGCCAAGACCTCCTCCCGGCCGACACCGCCGGTTTGAATCGAGTCGATCAGCCTCTGCCAGACGTCCTTCGGCAGGATGTCCGTCATCGTCAGATCAGCATAGGCGCGCTCCCCGGCCTCCCGGTCGAAACCGATGATCTGCAGGAACACTTCGTTGCAGTAAATCAGGCGGCCCGTAGGATCGGCTATGGCGATACCGGCCGGCCCCTGTTCAACGGCGGCGGACAGCTCGCGGACCCGTGCTTCGGCCAGGCTGCGGGCGGTGACATCGGTCGCGGTACCCCGATAACCCACGAACTTGCCGTCCTCGTCACACAGGGGGTCTCCGTTGATCGAGCAATAGTAGAGCCGTCCATCTTGATCATGAAGCTTGTAGACGAAGTTCCGAAAAGGTTCATGCCTTTCCAGCATGGCTTTATGGCGCTGCCACTTCTCGGGGGCTGACTTCAGGTCGGCCGAGAAATCCCAGCGAAGGCCGCCAATCCGCGTTCCACGATCATGCGTCGCTGTCTTGGCGGTGTCCGAAATATATGTGAATCTGTGGTCCGGACCCGTCTCCCAGAAGTGATCCGATCCGATCATGGCAAATTGCTGAAAGCGCGCTTCGCTTTCGACAAGGGCCAATTCCGCCTTGTGCCGACGGTAGGTGTAGATGATGAGAAGCAGGCCAAGCACTGCCAAGGCCAGGAGGACTGAAAGCAGGCCGTTTCGAAGCCTTTCGATTCGATCAGCCTGCCGGCGCAGCATGGCGTTCGAATGCTGCCCCGCGTCCTGCAGCAGACGATTGGCATCCTTGAAGGCACCGGCTGCGCGGCTCTCGACCAGGCTCAAGACTTGATCTGACCCTGGAGTGAAGCCATAGAGCCCCTCTGTAAGCCACAACCTGATATCAAACAGCGCAGGATTGACCACAGCGTAGACGGCCGAGGCGCCGATCATGTTGTCGAAGTTGTACGTGCTGCGGATTTCCGACAGCTTCGCTTGGGCAGCATCGACGGATTGGAGAACCGCCTCATTCCGTTCGCTCCCGGGGTCTGCACGGGCAAGCTGAACCGCCTGGGCCAGGTCTCCCAGGTCATGCAGAAGGAGCACGATGTCCCGCTCCTGCTGAGACAATGTCAAAGGAATGTCAGAGCGAATCTGCTCAATGGAGGAATGCACGAAATAGGCAACCGGGACGGTGAGGAGAATCGCCATGGCGACCACCCAGACTGCGAGGTTGGGAAACTTAAAGCCCGGCAAAAACCCAATCTTCATGTGATCTCTCAAAAGATCCAAACGCTGCCATCGGACCGGAGTCCGCCTTGCGCGCTTGACCGCTACTCGGACAACGAAGCGTCGCCCAGCTTGGGGGCTTCACCTGCGACCTTCAGGTTTGCGAACTCGCAGCGGCCTTGGGCCGGCAGCTGCGGGTTGCTCTTGTCCCTGGGTCACATGAGTCGGTCTATTTTATCATCCCCACTTCGCGATAGTAGCGCTCTGCGCCCCTGTGCAACGGAATGCTGATGCCCTGCAATGCGGTCTCCAAGGTTATGGCCTTGGCTTTCGGGTGCCCGGTTTCGAACAGCTTGCGGGAAGCGTCATTCCATAGCGCCTTGGTAATTTCATAGACAAGGTCGGCGGAAACGCCGGCGCCGACCAGCCACTGGGCGCCGACCGAGACGGTTTCGATTTCGTCGATTCCCGGGTAGGTGCTCTTGGGAATAACGTCTTTTGCAAGGAAGCTGTATTGCGCGATCAGGGCATCCCTTTCCGATCCCGATATCGGAATCAGGTCCACCCCGACATCGGACGCGAGCGCGACGACCGATGTTGTTGGGTAGCCGGCGACGATAAAGAAGGCATCGAGTTCGCCGGACCCGATCAAGGCAGCGGCCGGACTTGGCTTTAGGTATCGTGGCACTAAATCCGATTCGGATAGGCCGTAGGCCTCGAGGATGAGGCGGGCATCGACCAATGTTCCCGAACCCGGCTCGTCCAGGGACACCCGCTTGCCCTTCAAATCCTCGACCGAGGCGATTCCGGCACCCTTGCGGGCCACCAGGTGAATGCTCTCCAGATAGAGATTGGCAATGACACGAAGCGATGTCACCGGGTCCTGATCGCCGTAGATACCGGTCCCCGTGTAAGCCCAAAAGGCGATATCGGACTGCGCAAAACCGGATTCGAGGCTTCCTCTCGCGATGGCGTCGATGTTGGCGACTGAACCATTGGCCGACTGAGCAACGGCGACCAGCCCCGGAACGCCGCAACTGCCACCCTGATCACAGGGACGCGCCTCCGGCGGGTTGCTGATCGACTGCGCGATCAGCCCGCCGATCGGGTAGTAGGTGCCGCCGATCCCACCGGTTCCGATCCGAAAAAGCTGGAACTCCTGCGCCTTTACCTGTGCGCCAAGGGGAAATCCTGCGGAGACCAGCGCGACCAGGGAAGCGAGAATGGCTTTTCGCAAGAACATCGCGCTCTCCTTTTTCTGTCGATAGCGGAAACCTAACCTGCAATATCTCGATCATCTCCAAACTCGGCCCCAATGGCGGCCGAACGGATTTCATTCCGGAACTATACCCGTATTCTTGCCCGATAAGATGAGTCTCCGGTGGTGGAGTTGAACTTGCCACCGCGTTTCGGTCGATTCTCAACTCTTACCGGTACCTTTCACCCGCCGCTATCTGTGTCTTTCCTCGATTCAAAGCATCGTTGGTGATGGTCGCCGCAAGCGACCCTTCAACCACAGGGTGCTGTCGAACGAACCGAGGGGTATCGCGAAGTCAGCATGCTGAAACGGATCGTACCTTTCGGGCGGCGCGCCTTACCGGGCGAAAACGCTGCTCGGCCGCTTCTGAAGGCACACATATGGCTGCCGCCGAAGGCGCTTTCGCGGCCCAATTGGCGGCTGTCGGCTTAACTGTTCCTTCACCGCTTATCTGCATCTACTACGTGTGAAATATTCCGAAATTGGCGGCGACCGGCTGTCGACGGAAGCAGAAAAGAGGGTAGCGGCTCGCCGCATGGAGTTTTCCACTTCGCCTGGAGAATCAGGCGCGACTGTTCAGGCAGACGTCGATGGTCGTCGCCCAGCCTGCGACGAAGCCGAGGACCGCAGGTTGAATGACTTGCGCGCCGAATGTCGTGCCCTGCGCAAGCAACTCGACGCGGCCGGCGACGGCGCGATTTTCGCCGAAGCGCTGGAGGCGGTCTCCGAAGCGATCGTGATCTACGACGCGGAGGGGCGGCTCGTCACCTGCAACCACAACTTCCGGGAACTCTACGGTTACAGCGAAGAGGAAGCGCGGCCGGGGGTCCATTTTGCCGAGCTGGGGAAGATCGACGTCGCGCGCGGCCACGTGGTCGTTGGCGACGAGTATGGCGATGGCGATGCCTACCTGGAACGCAAGGCCGAATACCGCCGCAGCCTGGAAGGGTCCTTTATCGTCCAGCTCAAAGACGGCCGCTGGCTGAAGACCACCGACCGGCGCATGAGCGGTGGCGGCTTCGTCAGCGTCCAGGTCGATATCACCGAGATCAAGCACAAGGAAGAGGTGTTCCGCAACGCCATGGAGCAGGCCGAAGCCGCGGCGCGGAGCAAGTCGGAGTTCCTGGCCAACATCAGCCACGATCTGAGAACGCCGCTGAACGCGATCCTCGGTTTTTCGGAGATGGTGCTCGGTGAAGTCAGCGGTCCCTTCGAGAACGAGACTTACCGGGGCTACCTGGAGAACATCCACAAAGGCGGCCGGCTGCTGCTGTCCATCGTCGACGACATCCTCGATACCGCGAAGCTCGACAGCGGCAAGTACAACTTGAAGCCCGAGCGTTTCGATCCGATCGAGCTGACGGAAGAAGTACTGGCGACCTTCACCCCGATCTCCCGGGACAAGGACCTGCAGATCAGCGTCACGGCGCCACCCGAGGGCATGCCGACCATCGTCTCCGACCGGCGCGCGCTGATTCAGATCATGAACAATCTTGTCTCGAATGCCTGCAAGCACACCGACGACGGAGGCTCTATCGATCTGCGGTGGGGCCTGTCGGAGGGCAAGTACGTGCAATTTTCAGTGACAGACAACGGCGTCGGCATGCCGGCGGAACTCGTGGCCAAGATCGGCGAGCCTTTCCTGTCCGACGGAAGCGCCACGGCGCTGCGCGGCGAAAGGGGAACCGGACTCGGCTTCTACATCTGTACGAAGCTTGTCGACCTGCTGGGTGGCGTCCTCTCGGTGGACAGCACGCCCGGCGAGGGCACCAGCGTCTCAGTGCAGTGGCCGCTGGAGAGCCTGGCCCCCGAGCCTATGACTTAACCCCACACGGTCTTCAGCCGGCCCGAGCTTCCCGACGGGCCTCCTGCGCCCGCTGGATCACCCGGGACGCAAAGGCTAATGTGCTCCCGAAAGCTTGATTTCCGTTCGAGTCGGCCGAATTCCCAAGGGAACCGGCGGGCTTTGCCGGATATGCCAACTGGGGGCGAGGGGAATTCGTTGAAGGAACTGCTACAGCGCAACGCCGAGTGGGCGGCCCGGCACATTGCCGAGAATCCAAACTATTTCAAGCGTTTGTCGGAAATCCAGAGGCCGCACTACTTCTGGATCGGCTGTTCCGACAGCCGCGTGCCCGCCAACGTCATCGCCGGCCTGGAGCCGGGCGAGGTCTTCGTCCACCGCAACGTCGCCAACCTGGTGAACCCGGGCGACCTGAACTGCCTCTCGGTGCTGCAGTTCGCCGTCGAGGCACTGAAGGTTCAGGAGATCATTGTCACCGGCCACTACGGCTGCGGCGGCATCGCCGCCGCCGTGGACGGGGAGCGCCACGGCATCATCGACCACTGGCTGCAGCCGATCCGCGACATCGCCGCCCACCAGGCCGGGGAACTGGAGAACCTCGCCGACGAGCGCGCCCGCCTCGACCGGCTGTGCGAGCTGAACGTCATGGCGCAGGTGCAGCGGGTGGCGGAAACCCCCATTGTCCAGGACGCCTGGAAGCGCGGCCAGCCCCTGCTGGTGCACGGCCTGGTCTACGGGCTCAGCGACGGCCGCCTGCGCAACCTCGGCTGCACCCTGCCCAGACCGGCCGAATAGCCGGGGGCCGCGCAGCGCATGGGCGGTGAACCATCGCTGAAACCCGGCCCATCCCTTAAGCGTGGCCTCAATCTGCCGTTGCTGGTGCTCTATGGCCTGGGCACCACCATCGGCGCCGGGATCTACGCCCTGGTCGGCAAGGTGGTCGGCAATGCCGGGCTGCACGCGCCCTTCGCCTTCCTGCTGTCGGCGGCCCTGGTCGCCTTTTCCGCCTTCTCCTTCGCCGAGCTGTCCTCGCGCCTGCCGCGCAGCGCCGGCGAAGCGGTCTACGTTCATGAAAGCTTCGGCCTGCGCTGGCTGGCGCTTGCGGTCGGCCTGCTGGTGATCCTGGCCGGCATCGTGTCCTGCGCCACCCTGGCGCGCGGTTTCGTCGGCTATTTCCAGGAACTGGCCGCGCTGCCGGCCTGGCTCGGCATCCTGCTCATCGTCGCCGCCCTCGCGGCGGTGGCGGCCTGGGGCATCACCGAATCGGCGCTGCTGGCCGCGGCGGTCACGCTGCTGGAGGCAGGCGGGCTGATCTTCGTCGTCTGGAGCGGACACGACGCCCTGGCGACCCTGCCCCAGCGCTGGACGGAGATCGTTCCCTCCCTGGAAGGCGGCGTCTGGCTCGGCCTGCTCTCCGCCGGCGTCGTGGCCTTCTATGCCTTCATCGGCTTCGAGGACATGGTCAACGTGGCCGAGGAGGTGAAGGACGCCGAGCGCAGCATGCCGGCGGCGATTCTGCTGACCCTCGCCCTGACCTCGGTGCTCTACTTCCTCGTCGGTCTGGTGGCGGTGCTGGCGGTGCCGGTCGACGATCTGGCGGTCAGCGACGCGCCGCTCGCCCTCTTCATCCAGCGCACCACCGGCGGCTCCGGCGCCTGGATCAGCCTCATCGCCATCGTCGCCGTGCTGAACGGCGCCCTCATCCAGATCATCATGGCCGCGCGGGTGCTCTACGGCCTCAGCGCCCAGGGCTGGCTGCCGCCCTTCTTCGCCCAGGTGCATGCCCGCCGGCGCACGCCCGTCAAGGCGACGCTGGCGGTCGCGGCGGCCGTGGCCGGCTTCGCCCTGCTGCTGCCCCTGGAGACCCTGGCGCGGGGCACTTCCCTGGTGACGCTGGTGATCTTCGCCACGGTGAACCTGGCGCTATGGCGTCTCAAGGCGCGCGCGCCCGCGCCGGCCGGGGCGGTGACCTTTCCCCGCTGGATCAGCCTCTGCGGCTGCCTGGTCTGTGCCGCGGTCTTCGCGTTGGAGGTCGCACGCCTGATTGCCGGCCTCTAGCTGGTGAAGAATTCCATCTCGCCGATGTTCTTGGCGCAGGCGACCAGGCGCTTGCCGTATTTCTTGCGGTCGAGGCTGCCCAGTTCGTCCTGGAACTCGCGGCTGATGCGGATCGCGCCCAGGTTCTCCGGGGCCTCCAGGACATCCTCGGCGTGGAGCTGCTCCAGCCTGGCCGCCTTGTTCACCTCCCGGCCGATGAGGGTGAACTGGTGCCGGGTGGTGGAGCCGAAGTCGCCGCTCAGCACCAGGCCGACGTGCAGCCCCACGCGCAGCGACAGCGGCGCGGCGCCGATCTTGATGGCGGCGACTGCCTTGACGGCCTCCTCGGCGGCGCGCAGGGCCTGCACGCAGTCGCTTCGCGCGTTGCCATCGCTGCCCGACAGCACCCAGAAGGCCATGAGGCCGTCGCCGATGAACTTGTCGATGTGTCCGCCACGTCCCAGGATCGGCAGCGACTGGGCGTTGAAGAAGCGCTGGACGATGTCGGCGATGCGGTCCGGAGCCGTGTTCAGGGTGTGCCGGCTGAAGTCGACGATGTCGGAGAACCAGATGATGGCGCGGTCGACGGCGTAGGACATCTGATGGTCGCTGCCCGCACGCAGGCGCCGGCTCAGGGCGTACTCGTTGGTGTAGGCATGGAGGATGCGGGTGTCGTCGGCCAGCTGCCGGCTGAGCGAGGAGGTCTTGTGGCTGGCATTGCGCAGCTTCAGCGAGATGATCTTGGCGATGTTCTTCCAGAGGACGCCGGCTTCGGGGTGGTTCTCGATCTTTTCCCTGTCGATGACCAGAACTTCGACGCAGCTTTCGTTGGCGACGACGTCGTAGCTGCGCTGGTAGCCGTTGCCGACCAGGTGCTGCTCGCCGATCACCTCGTTGCGCCGCCGCACGAAGAGGGTGCGGTCCCGCTCCTTGATGGCGACTGAACCGGTCACGATGATCCAGAGGCAGCGGGCCGGATCGCCGTGCCGGCAGATGTATTCGCCCTCCGCGTAGCGGTAAGGCCGCGGCTCCAGGCGGGAGGGATCGGCGACGTCGTCCACCAGGCCGCTGCTGACCAGGGCCTCTGAATAATCCGGCGCCAGGCCGCACACCTCCAGGAGCTGCGTTTCCTTTGCCATGTCTTGATCCGATGACGGGTTGCTGGCCGATACGCTCGTGGGACCGGCTCTTCACGGAGATGCTACCGCGAATCCGCTGCGTGCAGCCAGATCGTGCAATCGCAACTTTGCCGAGCCTGGCCGCCTTGCCGCTCCGGGCCGACTGGCGCCGCTAGGCCTGCCGCTTCGGACCGGGCGGCATCGCGAAGGCTGCGCGGGGCTTGGGGGCCCAATGCCCTGGCGGGCCTGAGAAAAGATCCTTTCGGCGGGGATGCTCCGCGGCCTGGCCGCGTAGTTCAGGAAGAAGCTCAAGACAGAGTGGTCCTCCCCAGACCAGGCAAGACAGACGGAAAGGTATCCCCCAATGAAAAAGACAACGAAACTCGCGGTGGCTTTTGTGGCTCTGGCCGGCATCGGCGCGACGGCGGTGGTCTCGGCCCAGGCCGACAGCCGCTGGCAGGGCCGCGACGGCGCTGCGCCCCAGATGACGCAGCAGGCCTATGGCGGCCACCACATGCGCGGCCATCACTCGGGTGGCGGGTGGCACGGCCGCCACGGCGGCGGGCGTCACGGGTTCCGCATGATGGAGGCCTTCGACGCCAACGACGACGGCAAGCTGAGCCAGGAGGAGATCGACTCCTCCCGCGCCGAGCGCTTCGGCAAGTTCGACGGCGACGGCGACCAGAGCCTGACCCTGCAGGAGTACGAGCAGTTGTGGCTCGACGCCATGCGCGAGCGCATGGTCGACCGCTTCCAGGATCTTGACGCCGACGGCGACGCCAAGGTGACCGCCGAGGAGTTCAAGGCGCCCTTCGCCAAGATGGTGCGCCGCATGGACCGCAACGAGGACGGCGTCATCGACCGCAACGACTTCCGCCGCCACAGGGGTATGGGCCCCGGCGAGGGCCCCGGCCAGATGCGTGGCCCGCAGACGGACGGTGACAACGGCTAAGCGCGACAGCGCTTTTCCTGACGAGGCGCGGGGGAAATCCCCCACTCATTGACCCCGTGCTTCACTGCACCGCGGACTTAGATGGCCCTGGTCCGCGGTGCAGGCTTTTCCGGATCTAGCCTTCGACCCTGAACCAGGTCGTCATGCCGGCGGCCTGGTGCTCCAGCATGTGGCAGTGGATCATCCACTTGCCGGGATTGTCGGCGACGAAGGCGATCTTGGCGCTCTCCAACCGCTCGAGGAGGACGGTGTCCTTCCAGGCCTCGCTGCCGGTCGGCTTGCCGTTGCGCTCCACGACCTTGAAGTGATGACCGTGGAAGTGCATGGCGTGCGGCCAGGCGGTGTCGTTGCGCATATCAATCGTGACGCTGCGCCCGCGCGGCGCGCTGAACAGCGGTGTGTCGGTCATGCCGGCGGTGCCGTTCAGCGCCCAGACCTGACCCTTGCCGACCAGATCGCGGATCGCCAGGGTCTCGCCCTGGTAGGTCGCCTGGGCCATGTTGCCCATGGCCCCGCCTTCCAGCAGCAGCTCGACCGCCTGCGCGCCGGCGAGGTCGAGATTTGTCGACAGCGGGTTGGCGGGGAGCGCGGGCGGTGGCACCGGCGAAGGCTTTGTGTGAACGAGCTGGTCACTGGGATGATAGACGAGGTGCCCGGCGACGAGTCGCTGATCGGCGCTGACCTCGGTGATGGTCGCGGTGCTGCCGGGGTCCAGGATCATATCGATGATCAGATCGACGCGCTCGCCCGGTGAGAGGGCGATGTAGCCGTCGGTGAGCTCGCGCGGCGGCACCGGCTGGCCGTCCTCGGCGACGACCCAGATGCCTGGATGTTCGATGCGCAGCTCCAGGATACGGGCGTTGCAGGTGTTGCAGAGGCGCAGGCGGATGCGCTCACCGCTGGTCACCGGGATGTCGAGCTGATCCTGGCCGTTGAGCGTCAGGGTGTTGCCGAGACGCCCGGCATGGCTCCAGTCCATCATGTGGGCGAAGGAGGCCTCGTCGAGCTGGCCGTCCTCGCCCAGGCGCCAGTCGTCGGCGACGATGGCGATGTCCTGCTTGGCGCCGCCCCAGCCGTCCTTTTCCTCGACGATCAGCAGGCCGTAGAGGCCGCGCGCCACCTGCTCCCAGGAGCGGTTGTGCGGGTGATACCAGAAGGTGCCGGCGTCGGGGACGGTGAAGCGGTAGTCGAAGGTCTCGCCCGGGGCGATGGGGTCCTGGGTCAGGCCCGCGACGCCGTCCATGGCGTTGTCGATGCGGATGCCGTGCCAGTGGATGGTGGTCGGCTGGTCGAGGCCGTTCTTCAGCCGCACGAAGACCTCCTCGCCCTGGCGCGCCCGGATGATCGGGCCGGGGGAGACGCCGTCGTAGAGCCAGGTGCGGGTCTTGGGCTGGCCGGCCTCCAGCAGCAGCGCCTCGCCGGGCCCGGCGGTCAGGATCCTGGGTTCGGCGGCCAGCGCCGGCAGACGCGGCAGGCCGAGCCCGAGGGCGGAAAGCGCCAGGCCGCCCTGAAGCAGGCGGCGGCGGGACAGAAGGGGCAAATCTCTCTCCTGACGGCGAGTTATGGTTGCGCTGATTATCTAGGTCCCGGGAGCCCGCTGCCAAGGTTTTATCAGCGGCGCTCCTCGACGGCGCTGGCCCATTCCGAGAGGAAGGCTTTCCGCTTCAGGGCGTCCAGGTAGACCAGCAGGCCGGGGCCGAGGCGGATGGGGATCAGGGTGCCGTCGTCGCCTTCGGGTAGGGCCGGGCTCAGGAAAGCCTGGTGCTCGATGAGGCGCTGGCCCTCTTCGGAGACCAGGAAATCGATGAAGTCGCCGGCCGCCTGGGCGTTGTCGCTGGTCGCCGGGATCAGGGCCGTGCGCACCATCAGCAGGGTGTAGTCGCGCGGCAGCACGATGCCGATGGGCGCCCCGGCGTCGCGCCGGGCCTGGGCATAGGAGCCCAGCACGTTGTAGGCCAGGGCGATCTCGCCCTCGGCAACGCGGTCCAGCATCTCCGAAGAACAGCAGGACAGTTCCGCCGAGAGGTTGCCGAAGATCTCCATCAGCCGCCAGTAGGTGTCCGACTGCAGGCTGTCCTGGGTGGCGAAGAGGAAGCCAAGGCCGGAAACGTTGGGGTCGTAAGTGGCGATGCGCCCTTTGAAGAGCCCGGGCGTGCGGCGCAGCAGGTTCAGCAGTTCGAAGCGGGACCGCGGCACCGCGATCTCGGCGAAGGCCTGGCGGTTGTAGATCATGACCGCCGGCTCGCGGGTGAAGCCGAAGATGCGGTCGCGCCAGGTCGCCCAACGCGGCAGGCGCGAGGTGGCGGTGGAGACGTGGCGGCGCGCGCGCCCGTCGTTCACCAGCTTGATCTGCAGGTCCATGGCCGAGGAGATGGCGAGGTCGTAGGGGCTGTCGCCCACCTTCACGTCCTGCTCGACCGCCTCGTAGACGACCCGGCTGGTGGCCTGGTCGTAGACCACGGCCACGTCCTGGTAGCGGTTGCGGTAGGCGCGGATCAGGCCCTCCATCACCTCGGCCTCGGTGGTGCCGATGATGTGCAGGGTGCTGGCGGCCCCGACTTCCTCGACCGCCGGATAGCTGCGCCGGTCCTCGATCTCCACGGCCCCGGCGGGCGCAGCGACAAGAAGGAGCAGCAAAGTGGCGGCAAGACGGAACATGGGCGCTTTCCGGGTCATGATCGGATTCGAGGGGCGGAGAAGGTGAGGCGCAGGCGCAGGCCCTGGGGCTCGTTGTCCTCCAGACGCACCCGGCCGCGGTGCGCCAGCATGACCTGGCGGACGATGGAAAGGCCGAGGCCGGAGCCCATGGTTTTCCCGCCCCTGGTTTCGGCGCCTGGGGTTTCGCTGGCGGACCCGCCGCGGCGGAAGCGCTCGAAGACCAGGTCGCGGTCCTGGCGCGGGATGCCGGGGCCGTGGTCGGCGATGACGATCTCCGGCGTCTTGCCGCCGGTGACGGTGATCTGAACGTAGTCGTCGGCCGGGCCGTACTTGATGGCGTTGTCGAGGCCGTTGCGGATGGCCTCCAGCAGGGCGATCTCGTCGCCCAGGATCTCGGCGCTGTCGTCCAGGTCGAGGCGGAAGTCGATGCCGCGCATCTCCGCCGCCACCTCCAGGTCGCGCGCCGCCGTGCGCGCCAGGGCGGCCAGGGAGAGCGGCTGGCGTTCGGCGCGCTCGGCGCGGTAGGCGATCATCGCCTGGGTCAGCATCTGGGTGGTGAGCTGCGAGGTCTCGTCGGCGGCGCGCAGCATGCGGCGCAGGCTTTCCTCGCTGGCCTGACCATTGCCCCTCAGGGCCACCTCCGCCTGGGCCTTCAGGGCCGCCAGGGGCGTGCGGATGCGGTGGGCCGCCTCGGCGATGAACTGCTGGCTGGTGTCCAGGGTGTTGCGCAGGCGCTCGATGAAGTCGTTGATGGCGTCGACCAGCGGTTCGATCTCGCGCGGCGCGGCCGTTTCCAGGGGCGAGAAGTCGTCGCTGGCGCGCTCGGCGATGGCGCGTTCGATCTCGTGCACGGGCTTGAGCGCGCGGGAGATGGCGACCCAGGCCAGGAAACCCGCCAGGGCCAGGAAGCCGAGGCCGACGCCGGCGGCGGAGAGCGCGATGTTGGTGGTCAGCGTGCCGAAGGCCTCGCGGGTCTGGGCCACGGTGATGAGCACGGACTCGCGCTGGTCGCTGGTGAGGATCGACCGCCGCGCGGTCGCCACCCGCACGGTGTCGCCGCGGTAGCGGGTGGTGAAGAAGCGCGGCGTGTCCTCCTGCTCCGGCAGCGCGCCGGGCGGCAGATCGTCGTAACCGGTAATGAGCTGTCCGCCGCTGGTGGCGATGCGGTAGAAGACCCGGTCTTCGCCGGCCAGGCCCAGCATCTCCAGGGCGGCGTAGGGCAGGTCGACGGTCAGCGCGCCTTCGGCGACGCGCACCTGCTCGGCGATGGCGATGGCGGAGGCGCCGAGGATGGTGTCCTGGGTCGAATCCGCCGCGCGCCCGGCCACCGCCTGGACCGAGAGGTAGAGCAGCACGGCCAGACCGGAGAAGACCAGCAGCAGCTGGCCCAGCAGGCGGCGGCGCAGGGACCAGGTCGTGCTCATGGGATCGACTTCATGGGAGAAGCGGTCATTCGCCGCTCCCCTCACCGTCTTCGGGCGTGGCCTCGCGCAGGCGGTAGCCGAGGCCGCGCACGGTCTCGATGACCACGCCGCCGTTGTGGATCTTGCGGCGCAGGCGGCCGATGTAGACCTCGATGGCGTTCTCGCTGGCGTCCTCGGCCAGGCCGAAGAGCTTGTCCATGAGCTGGGCTTTGCTGAAGACCTGGCCGGGCGAGGACAGCAGCACTTCCAGCAGGCGCAGCTCGCGGCTGCGCAGGTCCAGTGGCTGGCCGGCGGCGGTGACGCTGGAGGCGGCGGCGTCGAGCTCCAGCGCGCCGAGCTGAACCAGGCTCTGGGACATGCCGTGGCGGCGGCGCACCACGGCGCGGCAGCGCGCGTCCAGCTCGGCCACCTCGAAGGGCTTGGTCATGTAGTCGTCGGCGCCCAGGTCGAGCAGGTGCACCCGGTCGGCGACCTGGGAGCGGGCGGTCAGCACCAGCACCGGCAGGTCGCTTTCGCTGCTACGGATCTGCTGCAGGATCTGGCGGCCGTCGCCGCCCGGCAGCATGATATCCAGCACCACCAGGTCGAACTCGCTGCCGCCGGCATGCAGGTAGTCCTCGGCCTCCGGGGCCGTGCGCGCCCAATCCACAGCATGGCCGTCGGCGCGGAAGTGGCGTTCCAGCGCATCGCCCAGGTCCTCGTTGTCCTCTACCAGAAGCAGCCGCATCGGGGCTTATTCTACCTCGTGTTTATGCCGCACCTCTTCCCGCTTCCTCTGCTTCGCGCGCGACAGGTTGGCGACAGGTTCCCGCGTTATGGTCGATCCTGGCAAATACGGGTGAAGTCCCGTCAATAATGCATTGGGAGGAAATAATGCGAAAGTTTCCCATGAACCGCCGCGCGGTGATTGCGGCGGCCACCGGCGTCGCCATGGCGGCCGCCTTGGGCGCAGGCGCCGCGCAGGCGCAGTCCCTTGACGAAGTCCACTTCCTGATCCCCGGCGGCGCCGGGGGCGGCTGGGGCGGGACGGCACGCGGCACCGGCGGGGCCCTGGCCAAGGCCGGCCTGGGCGGCACCGCCTCCTTCGAAAACATGTCCGGCGGCGGCGGCGGCAAGGCCATCGCCCACCTGATCGAGACGGCGGACAAGGCGGACGACACCCTGATGGTGAACTCCACGCCGATCGTCATCCGCTCGCTGCAGAAGGTCTTTCCGCAGTCCTTCCGCGACCTGACCCCGATCGCCTCGACCATCGGCGACTACGCCGCCATCGTGGTGAACAACGATTCGCCGATCCAGGACTTCAACAGCCTGGTCGAGGCCTACAAGGCCGATCCTTCGAACGTCGCCATCGGCGGCGGCTCGGTCGCCGGCGGCATGGACCACATCGTCGCCGCCCTGGTGATGAAGGGCGCCGGCGCCAAGCCGACGGCGGTCAAGTACATCCCCTATGACGCGGGCGGCAAGGCCATGGCGGGCCTGCTGTCGGGCGAGATCAAGGCGCTGTCCACCGGCTTCGGCGAGGCCGTCGACCTGGCCAAGCAGGGCGAGGTGCGCATCCTCTGCGTCACCTCCATGAAGCGCGTCGACGCGGCGCCGGACGTGCCGACCTGCGACGAGGCGGGCTCCAAGGGCACCGAGTTCGTCAACTGGCGCGGCTTCTTCGGCCCTCCGGGTCTCTCCAAGGAAAAGCAGATGGCTTACCAGGAGACCCTGAAGAAGATGTACAGCACCCCGGAGTGGGAAACGGTCCGCGCCCGCAACGGCTGGGTCAACATCTACCACCCGGGCGACGAGTTCGTTTCCTTCCTGGAAGGCCAGGAAAAGCAGATCGGTGATCTGATGAAGGAACTCGGGTTCCTGTAAGGAGTTACCCTCCCGCATAGGAAATTCCCCGGCAGGGGAGATTCCACTAGGGTATCTGAGGGGGCCGGAGCTCAAAGGTTCCGGCCCCCGCTTTCCAGCCGGGAAGCCTTGCCGGGAAATCACAACAACGACGCCCGGCAAACGTTGGGGGATTGCCATGTTGACCCGTGACCGCATCGGCGCGCTGCTGCTGCTGGCCTTCAGCATCTTCTACTGGTCGCGCATCGACGACATCCGGCTCTTGCCGTTTCAGGCCGAGGCCGCCTTCACCGGGCGCACCGCGCCGGAGGTGCTGGCGGTGCTGGGGGTCGTGCTCTCGGTCGTTCTGCTGCTGAAGCCCGGCAGTGATGCCGGCATCGAGGCGAAAGGCTACCGCTGGGGCACCGCGGGGCTGATCTGCCTGCTGATGGTGGCCTATGGCCTGACCGTGCGGCCGGCCGGCTTTCTCATCTCCACCAGCCTGTTCCTGGCTTTTGGATTTTTCATTCTCGGCGAACGCCGCTGGCTGGTGCTGCTGGGCGTCTCCGTTCCCCTGGTCGTGCTGTTCTGGCTGCTGATGACCCAGGTCCTCAGCGTCTACATCGCGCCCTGGCCCGAATTCATGGATCTCAGCCGATGATCGAAGGCATTCTCCAGGGACTTTCCACCGCCGCCTCGCCGATCAACCTGCTGATGGTTGCGATCGGCTGTTTCGTCGGCACCTTCATCGGCATGCTGCCGGGTCTGGGACCGATCTCCGCCATTGCGTTGATGATCCCCATCACCTACGGCTTCGATCCGGCGACCGGCCTGATCCTCATGGCCGGCGTCTACTACGGCGCCATCTTCGGCGGCTCGACCTCGTCGATCCTGATCAACGCGCCGGGCGTCGCCGGCACCGTTGCGACGGCCTTCGACGGCTATCCCATGGCGCGCCAGGGCAAGGCCGGCAAGGCGCTGGCCATCGCCGCCTACTCGTCCTTCTCCGGCGGCACCATTGCCGCCATCCTGCTGCTCGTCGCCGCGCCGTCGCTGGCCGTGGTGTCGCGCGCCTTTCAGTCCACCGACTACTTCGCGCTGATGGTGCTGGGCCTCACCGCTGTCGCCGCCTTTGCCGGCAAGGGCAACGTCGTGAAGGCGCTGCTGATGACGGTGCTGGGGCTCATGCTCTCCACCGTCGGCACCGACAAGGGGGTGGGCGTGCCGCGCTTCACCTTCGGCCAGATCGACCTGGCCGACGGCATCTCCTTCCTGCTGCTGGCCATGGCGACCTTCGCGTTGTCGGAGGCGCTGATGGCGATTCTCAAGCCCAAGAGCGACGCCGACCGCAAACGCGAGATGGAAGCGCAGAAGAACCTCGGCTCCATGAAGATCCCGCGCGAGGAACTGAAGGAGATGGCGCCGGTGGTCGGCCGCTCCTCGATCCTCGGCTTTTTCGTCGGCGTGCTGCCCGGGGCGGGCGCGACCATCGCCTCTTTCCTGGCCTACGGCATCGAACAGCGCCTGGCCGGCCCCAAGAAGGGTGCCGAATTCGGCAAGGGCTCGGTGCGCGGCCTGGCCGCGCCGGAGACGGCGAACAACGCCGCCTGCTCCGGTTCCTTCGTGCCGCTGCTGACGCTGGGCATCCCCGGCTCCGGCACCACGGCGATCATGCTGGGGGCGCTGCTGTCCTACGGCATCCAGCCCGGCCCGCGCCTCTTCGAGGAGAACCCCGACGTCTTCTGGTCTGTCATCATCTCGATGTACATCGGCAACGTGATCCTCTTGATCCTGAACCTGCCGCTGATCCCCTACATCGCGCGGGTGCTGGCCATTCCCTCGAATATCCTGCTGCCGCTGATCGTCTTCTTCTCGCTGATCGGGGTCTACTTCGTCTCCTTCAACACCTTCGACATTCAGCTGATGGTGCTCTTCGCGGTCGCCGCCGTGGGCCTGCGGCTGCTCGACTTCCCCATGGCGCCCATGCTGCTGGGCTTCATCCTGGGCGGCATGATGGAGGAGAACCTGCGCCGCGCCCTGGCGATCTACAACGACAGCTGGGTCTTCCTCTGGGAGCGCGGCCTGACCCTCTCGATCCTGATCATCGCCGCCCTGGTGCTCTTTGTGCCGATGATCGGGCCGAAGATCACCGCCGTCCTGGCCCGCCGCCGCGAGGTGGCCGGGGAGGGCGGCTGAGACTTTCCGCGCCCGGAAGCGGCGCGCTATAGTCCCCTCGTCTGAAATTCGCAGCCATAAGCGGGCGAGGGGACGAGGGAATGCCTTCAGAAAGTGCCCGGCAGGACAACCATAGGGTGGACGCCGGGGAGTTCGACTATGTGATCGTGGGCGCCGGCTCGGCCGGCTGCTGCCTGGCCAACCGGCTGTCGGCCGATCCGGACGTCAAGGTGGCGCTGCTGGAGGCCGGCGGCAAGGACTCCTGGTTCTGGATCCACGTTCCCGTCGGCTACCTCTACACCCAGAACACCCCGCGCACCGACTGGTGCTACAAGACCGAGGCGGAGCCGGGCCTCAACGGCCGGGCGCTGAACTACCCGCGCGGCCGGGTGCTGGGCGGCTGCTCCTCCATCAACGGCATGATCTACATGCGCGGCCAGGCCCGCGACTACGACCACTGGCGCCAGCTCGGCAACGCCGGCTGGAGCTGGGACGAGGTGCTGCCCTACTTCAAGCGCTCCGAAGACCACTACCAGGGCGGCGACGCGTTCCATGGCGGCGAGGGCGAGTGGCGCGTCGAGGAACAGCGCCTGTCCTGGGAGATCCTCGACGCCTTCCGCGAGGCCGCGGCGGAGAGCGGCATCCCGCCGACCGACGACTTCAATCGCGGTGACAACGAGGGCTGCGGCTACTTTCAGGTGAACCAGAAACGCGGCGTGCGCTGGTCCACCGCCAAGGGCTTCCTGAAGCCGGTGATGGACCGCCCGAATCTGACGGTGCTGACCCACGCCCAGGCGCAGAACCTGGTGCTGGACGGCAAGCGCGTCACCGGCGTGAATTTCCTGCAGGGCGACAGTCCCAGGCGAATCACCGCGCGCGGTGAGGTGGTCCTCGCCGCCGGTTCGGTCGGCTCGGTGCAGCTTTTGGAGCTTTCCGGCATCGGCAACCCGGCGGTGCTGAAGGAGCACGGCATCGACGTGGCGCACGATCTTCCCGGTGTCGGCGAGAACCTGCAGGACCACCTGCAGATGCGCATGATCTTCAAGGTCGAGGGCACCGTGACCCTGAACCAGCGCGCGGGCAGCCTGTTCGGCAAGGCGATGATGGGGCTGGAGTACCTGCTGAACCGCAGCGGGCCGCTCTCCATGGCGCCCAGCCAGCTCGGCGCCTTCGTGAAGTCGGACCCGGCGCGCGAGACGCCGAACCTGCAATACCACGTGCAGCCCTTGAGCCTGGACAAGTTCGGCGACCCGCTGCACGACTTCCCGGCCTTCACGGCCTCGGTCTGCAACCTGCGCCCCGAGAGCCGCGGCAGCATCCACATCCGCAGCGCCGACTTCCGCGACGCGCCCGTCATCAAGCCGGCCTACCTCTCCGCACCCGGCGACCGCCAGGTGGCGGCCCAGGCGATCCGCCTGACCCGGCGCATCTGCGCCGCGCCCGCGCTGGCCCGCTACAAGCCGGAGGAGTACAAGCCCGGCGCCCAGGTCGACGGCGACGAGGCCCTGGCCAAGGCGGCCGGCGATATCGGCACGACCATTTTCCACCCCGTCGGCACCTGCAAGATGGGGGACGACGACCAGGCGGTGGTGGACGCCCGCCTCAAGGTGCGCGGGCTCCAGGGCCTCCGGATCGCCGATGCCTCGGTCATGCCGACCATCACTTCCGGCAACACCAACTCCCCCACCATCATGATCGCCGAGAAGGCCGCCGACATGATCCGCGAGGACCGGCGGGCAAGCGCCTGAGCGTCGGGATCCCCCTCACCCAGCTCCGTCTAAGCTCGCTCTGCTCGCCAAGACTTCTCAACCCTCTCCCACCAGGGGAGAGGGAAAGTAAGTGGGTAGCCCCTCGCCCCTCGTGGGAGAGGGAGGGGCCCGCGCAAGCGGGAGGGTGAGGGGGCGGTAGCGTCGCTAAGCCCCAGAATTCCGCCATTTTTCACCCTTCGCGCCGATTGACCTCCGTCAATGCCGCCGGCCCGCACCGCGGCTAGATTTGCCGCCATGACCAGCATCCCGATTCGCCTCGCCGAGGCCCAGGCGCCGCGCTACACCAGCTATCCGACCGCCCCGCACTTCAGCGAGGCGGTGGGCGGCGGCCTCTATCGCAGCTGGCTCAAAGAGCTGCGCTTCGGCGCGCCGCTGTCGCTCTACCTGCATGTGCCCTTCTGCCACCAGCTCTGCTGGTACTGCGGCTGCCATACCGCGGTGGCCAACAACTACGAGCGCATCGCCGCCTATGTCGGCCTGCTGCGCCAGGAGATCGCCCTGCTGGGCCGCGTGCTGGGAAGAGACCGCCCGGTCACTGGGGTGCACTGGGGCGGCGGCACCCCCTCGATCCTCTCGGCCGAGGATTTCACCGCGGTCATGGGCCAGCTGCGCGAGGTCTTCGACTTCCAGCCGGCGGCCGAGCTGGCCATCGAGATCGACCCGCGCCACCTGACGGCGGAGAAGGCCGAGGCGCTGGCCGCTGCCGGCATCAACCGCGCCAGCCTGGGCGTGCAGGACTTCAACCCCCATGTGCAGGAAGCCATCAACCGGCTGCAGCCCTTCGAGACCACGGCCGCGGCGGCGCAAGCCCTGCGCGCGGCCGGCATCGCGGCGCTGAACTTCGACCTCATGTACGGCCTGCCGCACCAGAGCCTGGAGGACGTGAAGCAGACCGCCTCGCTGGCCGCCGATATTCACCCGCAGCGCGTCTCGGTCTTCGGTTACGCCCACGTGCCCTGGATGAAGAAGCACCAGAAGATGATCGACACGGCGGCGCTGCCCGGCGCGGAAGAGCGCCTCGCCCAGGCCGAGGCGGCCGAGCGCGTGCTGCTGCTGCGCGGCTACCGCGCCGTCGGCATGGACCACTTCGCCCTGCCGGACGATCCGCTGTTCCGCTATGCCGACGAAGGCCGGCTGCACCGCAACTTCCAGGGCTACACCACCGACCAGGCCGAGGTGCTGCTCGGCCTCGGCGTCTCCTCCATCGGCACCCTGCCGCAGGGCTACGTTCAGAACGAGAAGGACCTGGTGGCCTATGCCAAGGCGCTGCGGGCCGGCAAGCTGCCGGTGGCGCGCGGCGTCGGCCTGACGCCGGAGGACCGGCTGCGCCGCGACGTCATCCAGTCCCTCATGTGCAACTTCTTCGTCGATCTGCGCGCCCAGGCCGTGGCCCATGGGCGGCCCGGCTTCGACTTCTCCGACTCCCTGGAGCGCCTGGTCCCGCTGGCCGGCGAGGGGCTGGTCACGGTCGAAGGCTCCAAGGTCCGGGTGACCGACGACGGCAAGCGCGCCGTGCGCCTCATCGCCTCCTGTTTCGACGCCTATCTCGGCGCCGGCGGGCGCTACAGCAAGGCGGTTTAGGCGGCGAGTTCCAGCGAAACTTCTTCAATTACGATCCACTTTCGGTTGTGTTTTCTTAACGTCCAGGTGGCAGGCTTCACGGCCTGCCGCGGGGGCGGTCCTTCCCGCGGCGGCGCGCGGACAACGCGTTTGCGAGGAAGGAGCCGTTTCGATGAAACTGGGTGTGATGAAGGCGGTCCGCCGCTGTTTCGGCTTTGGCCTGCGACACCTGCCAGTGTTCTACCTGTTGTGCCTGCTGGTGGGCGCGCCGCGCCTTCTGTTCAGCCAGACCGCAGGGCAGGGATGGCAGGTCGCCATGCTGGTGTCCTTCTTCGAAATCGTGATCGCCTGTATGGTCGTGAGCATTATGGTGTGGACCATGATTCGCGACCGCCGGGGAGAGGCCTGGACGGTCTTGCCGGCCATCGGTGACTCATTTCAACGGGCGCCGATGATTCTCGGCGTTGCGATCGTCGTTGCAACAGTCTCCCTCGCCTTCGGCGGGCTGGGGATGTACCTCGCAACGCTGCACCCTGTTGCGGCGGCCGTGCCCTCGGTGGTGATGTTCATCCTGAAGCTCATATTCTGCGTGGCGATCCCCTGCGCTGCGGTTTCCGAGGGCGGTGTGTTCGAGGCACTGTGGCAGAGCGCACGGCTCAGCGCCGGCTCGCGATTGCGCATCCTCGGTGTCTACATCCTGATGATGCTGCCTTTCGGTATTGTCGCCGTTATAGCCGCAGCGCTGCTGCCGGCGGACGTGATGACAGATCTGCAGAGCGGCAACCTGCCGATGCTGTGGATTCTCCTAGCCGGTGCCCTCGGCAGCGCTTTTCTGTACCCAGTTCCAGTTGCGATCCATGAACAGCTCGCCGAACTGGGAGACGACTTGGAGTTCGAGCGGACGGCCGGGGTTTTCGACTTAGGCCGCCGCTTCCGGGCGGCCACGCCACCTGCGCCGGGGGCGGGGACGGCGAGATCTGCAGAGAGTCGAGCTACTTGCGGTTGTAATTTTTTAAGCTTTTTTCGGCAGGCTTCTGGTCCTAACGCTGCGGCCAAGGGATCCGCCTGTCAGGGGTCGTCCTTTCGGCCGAACTACGCCGCAAGGAAGGAACCGCTGTTATGACGCTGCGAGTTTTCGCGACCCTGGGCCGGACGTTCGTCTTCGGTCTCCGGCACTTTCCGGCTTTCTTCCTGCTGTGCCTGCTGGCCAATCTGCCGACGGTCCTCTACGGCCTGCTGCGGCCCGAGTCCTTCCAGGCCGCGATGATGGGAGGCGCGAGCTGGGAGACCGATCTGATGACGGCGGTGGAGGTCATGCTGCTGGGCCTTGTCACCGCGGTTATGGTCCACACCCGCCTGCGCGATCAGCAGGGTGAAAGCTGGACGGTTCTGCCGGCGATCGGCGACACCGTCGAATACCTGCCGACGGTTCTCGGCGTATCGTTCTGCATTGCCGTCGGCGTGACGCTCCTTTCCGTGCTGACCGACGTTCTGGGGACAATAACCCCGATCCTGGCGCTCATCCCATTTCTGATCATGGCTGTTCTGGCCCTGATCTTCACCGTGGTGATGCCCTCCGCGGCGCTGGACAACGGGGGCGTCGTCGACTGCTTCGGGCAGAGCGCGGCCCTGTCCCAGGGCTCGCGTCTGCGCATCATCGCGGTCTACATCCTGTTCTTCATTCCGGTGGCCATCGCCGGAGCCGTGTTGATCGGCGTCTTCGCGCCGGACATGAGCAGGGCGGAACTGCCGGTCAGCACCTACCTTTACCTCGTGCCGATCGGCAACGTGTTCTTCTTCGCACTGCCGGTGATCATGCACGAACAGCTCGCCGGTCTGGATGAAGGTATTGAGCTGAGTGAGACCGCCGCCGTTTTCGATTAGAGCCCGGGGCGCCGCCCCACTATAGTGCCGCCCTGATCTTTGCAGAGAGGAAGGGGCGGGGCGGTGAAGTTTCTGGTCATGGCGGGCGACGGCATCGGGGAGGAGATCACCGAGGCGACGCTGAAAGTGCTGGAGGCGGCGGACGGCCGCTTCGGCCTCGGCCTCGACTTCGAGGCAGCGGAAATCGGCCTGAAGGCGCTGGCCAAACACGGCACCACGATGCCCGACGGCGTGCTGGAGCGCGCCCGGGCCAGCGACGGCATCATCCTGGGGCCCATCTCCCACCTGGACTATCCGGCCCCGGAAGAGGGCGGGGTGAACATCTCCGGCGTGGTGCGCAGCAAGCTCGACCTCTACGCCAATGTGCGGCCCGCGCGCACCCGCCCCGGCCTGCCGGCCAAGGGCGGCGACTTCGACCTGGTGATCATGCGCGAGGCGACCGAGGGCTTCTACCCCGACCGCAACATGTTCGCCGGGCGCGCCGAGTTCATGACCGACCCGGACACGGCGCTGTCGATCCGCAAGATCTCCCGCAAGGCCTCCGCGCGCATCGCCCGGCGTTCCTACGAGCTGGCCATGAAGCGGCGCAAAAAGGTGACGCTGATCCACAAGGCCAACACTTTCCGCCTCAGCGACGGTCTGTTCCTCGAAGCCTGCCACGCCGTGGCAAAGGAGTTCCCGGAGGTGGAGACCGACGAGGTCATCGTCGACGCCATGGCGGCGCTGCTGGTGCGCCATCCGGAACGCTACGACGTGATCTGCGCCACCAACTTCCATGCCGACATCCTCTCCGACCTGGCCTCGGAGCTGTCGGGCAGCCTGGGCCTCGCCGGCTCGGTGAACGCCGGCGACGACCTCTGCTGCGCCCAGGCCCAGCACGGCTCGGCCCCGGACATCGCCGGCCAGGACAGGGCCAACCCGTCCTCCCTCATCCTCTCGGCGGCCATGCTGCTGGACTGGATCGCCGACAAGCGTGGCCTTGCCCCCTGCGGCGCGGCGGCGCGGGCCATCGACGGCGCCGTGGACGCCGCCCTCGCCCGGCCGGAAACCCGAACGCCCGACCTGGGCGGCGCGCTCGGCACCCGCGCCTTCGCCGAGCACATCGCCGCCGCCGTCGCCGCCTGAGGCGTGCAACAGGCGTGATTCGCGAAATGGTTAGGAGGCCTGCAAGGTATCGACCCTAGATTGCGTTGCGGCTATAATCGGCGGCGCGCCGAGAACTCGGGGGTGAAGTCGGCCTGACGCGGAGCCACCGGGAAGGGCCGAGAGTTCTCTCGCGTTTCACTGTTTTTCGTGACTGGGGGCTTATTCCATGAGTGATTCTACCAGCGGCGGCGCAGTGTCGTCGGGCGCCATAAGCATCGGCGGTGTTTTCAGCCGAACTTTCGCATCGCTGTTTTCCAACTTCGTCACCTTTCTCATCATCTCTTTCCTGATTCTCCTGCCGCTGCCGATCTTCAACCTGCTTGCCGGCGGCGGCATGGCCAGCCCGCCACAGGCGATCGGCGTGGGCTACCTCATCGCCGTGCTGATCAACATGGTCTTGACCTATGCCGCGATGGGCGCCGTGGTCTACGGAACCGTCGCCTACCTGCGCGGCAACCCCGCCGGGCTGGGCGAGTGTCTCTCTCGGGGCTTCGCGGCCGTGGTTCCCGTGATCCTGGTCGCCATCCTGATCACCATCATGGGGGCGATCGGCATGATGCTGCTGATCATTCCCGGGATCATCGTTTTCGTGATCACCGCCGCCGCGGTTCCGGCCGCCGTGGTGGAGCGTCCCGGCATTTGGGGCAGCATCAAGCGCAGCGCCGAACTGACCAAGGGCAACCGCTGGCGGATCTTCGCGCTGCTGGTGATCTTTTACATCGTCATGATGGGGATCGCCTGGGTGCTGGGTCTTGCCGGCTTGCCGGTTCTCGTACCGGACGGCTCGATCTTCGCGATCATCGTGCTCTATGTCTGGTCGGGCGTCACCACGGCCTTCTTCGCCGTCTTCGGCGCGGTGATCTACCACGACCTGCGCGTGGCCAAGGAAGGCGTCAGCTCCGAACAGATCGCGGCGGTCTTCGATTGATGTCGTGTTGGTGGGACCTGGCTGCCGCGCCAGGTCCCACAGCGTCCTGATATCCGATGAGCGATACGACATATACGGACTTCGGAAGCGGCGCTGTACTCAGTCAGTCGCTTCAAGTTTTCGGGCGGAACTGCCTTCCCTTTATCGCGCTGGCCCTGTTGCTGATCTCTCCGGCCTACCTGCTCGCAGGCTGGTTGGTCTGGGAGGGAAATTTCATCCAGTCCATCCCGCCGGCGGCCCTTCAGTTCGGGCTGACGATACTCGAGTCTTTGCTCGGCTTTATCGTCCACGCGGCAGTGGTCTACGGCACCTTTCGTGACCTGCGAGGGCAAAAGACCGGGTTCGCCGCCAACTTCGCGGGCGGCTTCGGATCCGTGGTGCCGGTGCTCGCCGTGGCCATTGTCTCTGGCCTCATCGTGATCTTCGGTCTCTTCCTGCTCGTGGTGCCAGGGTTGATTTTCGCGGCGATGTATTGGGTCGCCGTGCCCGCCGCCGTGGTCGAGAAGACCGGGGTGAAAGACAGCCTTTCGCGCAGTGCCGCACTCACCTCCGGTGAGCGGTGGAAAGTCTTCGGCATCATCGTCATCATTGGCTTTGCCCAGGTCTTTTTTGAGCGGGGGATTGACCCATTCCTGGACTACGAGAACGCTCTCCTCCTGTCGATGGCGATAACCTTGCTCTATTCGGCCTCGCTCACCGCCTTCGGTGCGGTGGCGAGCGCGGTCACCTATCACCAGCTGCGCAGAGTCAAGGAAGGTACCGGCGTCGAGGAGATTGCTGCCGTCTTCGACTAAGTCTTGCCTGGAGGGGCGCCGTTGCCGTTCGGGCCGGTCTTGCCCCCTGGCTTTCCGGCATACTTGTTCTCGCGGCGCTCACCGAACAGCATGCGCGCCTCCAGGTGGGCGCGCAGGGCGGCGTAGAAGGCCTTCAGGAACCGCTCGGCCTCGATATCGTTCCGCGCGGCGCGGTCGCCGTGCGCCCAATCGATCTTGCGCTGGATGCGTTTGGCCACCTCGCGCCGGGTCTCGCCGCTCTGCGGGCCGCGCTGGCGCAGCACCTCCTCCAGGGTCTGCAGCTCGTAGATGCCGTAGATTTCCAGCTGGCTGCGGGTGAAGGGGAACTCGGGGTCCAGCACCACCGCGCTGCCCTGGTCGCGCCGGGCCCCGGCGGCCACGTCGTCCAGCAGCAGCGCCTTGGGCGAGGACACCACCCAGGTGCCCGCCACCAGGTCGCCGGCGCGCAGGCGGTCCTTGTTGAAGAAGGGCAGCAAAAGGCAGAGCGCGACCCAGCCGAGGGTCAGGAAGTAGACCCAGCCGCTGCTGCCCCCCAGGCCGACACCGAAGATGAGGGTCAGCGGCAGGAACAGCTCCACCTCGCGCAGCAGGTTTCGCGAAAACACGGCCCCGGGGCGCAGATAGCCGCCCTTGCGGTCGATGACGCGGATGCCCAGCGCGCGCTTGCCGGGCGTCTGGCCCTGCCAGCGCAGTTCGAAGAAGATGAAGTAGAAATTGCGGATGATGAAGGACGCCAGGATCGCCATGCCGATCGCCACGCCCTCGATGCCGAATTCGGAGAGGGTGAAGGCAATGGTCACGACGAAGACGACCAGGGCGATTACCATGATCACAAGGTCGATCATGACGGCGGCGGCGCGCTCGCCCCTTTGGGCCAGCTGAAAGATCAGCGGCACGCCTTCGGGCGTCAGGATGCGGCGCTCGCTGTGGACGCGGGCCTGGCCTTCCGGAGCGACGCCCGTCAGCTTGGGGCCTGGAGGCGATCCTTGTGGCTTTTGGGCGGCGGCGTCAGTCGTCGTCATAGTGCCGCTCCCTCCCACTCGAATCTCGACCGCTCAGGGTGAAGTAGGTGAGCCAGAAGGCCAGCATGGTGCCGCCGATGACATAACGCGCCGTGATATCGGTCACCAGCTGGCGGGCGAAGCCTTCCAGAAGGCCGGCGACGAAGAGCATCAGCACCGCCCCCATGATAAGGGTGCCGGCGGCGCGTCCCCGGCGGGCGAGGCTCTCCATCCGGGTCTCGCGGTCGGGGAAGATGATGGCGCTGGCCAGCACCAACCCGCCGCCGCCGCACAGCACGATGGCCAGCAGTTCCGTCGTCCCGTGCACGGCAAGCCAGCCGACCAGGTCCCAGGCCAGGCCGCGGGAATCGTAGAGCGCCAGGAAGGCGCCCAGGGTGAGGCCGTTGTAGAACATCAGCAGCACCGTGGGGATGCCCAGCGCGAAGCCCAGGGCGAAGGCGAACATGCCGATCCCGGCATTGTGGGAGAAGAGGTAGGTCGCGAAGACGTAGAGGCTGTCCGCCGCGCTGTCGGCGCCGTCGTAGAGCGCGCTGCGCAGGGTTTCGGTGGAGGCCGCGGGCGTGCGGCCGCCGGCCATGTCCCAGCCGACGAAGGTGTAGTACCAGTCGGCGTTGCCCTGGACCAGCAGGAAGCCGATGACGCTGCCCAGCACCATCCAGACCGTGGCCAGCAGGATCGGCCCCCGGGCCTCGCGCACCGCACCGGGAAAGCCGTAGCGCAGGAAGCTGGCGATCCGCTCCAGCAGGCTGGCGCGCGGGCCGTAGACCTGAAAATAGGCGCGCGAGCAGAGGCTCTCCAGGTAGTTCAGAACGTTCTGATCCAGGGAGATGGCGCGCGCCACGGACAGGGAGGAGAGCGTGGCGCGATAGAGCGTCGGCAGGCGCAGCAGGTCCTCGGCGGGCAGCGACTTCAGGCCGCGCTTCTCGGCGCGCCGGACCATGTCCTCCAACTCGCGCCAGCTCTTCTCCCGCTCGCGCCGGAACTCGTAGCTCTTCAGGGAGGATTTCGGGGCCAGACTCATCAGATCAACTCGCGGCGCTTGATGTCGAGATAGCGGTTGATGAGCGCGGTACCGATCTGGTCGGCCCGCACGTCCAGGCAGTGTACCCCAAGCCGGCGCAGCCGCTCCAAGACGACCCGCCTCTCGCGCAGGAACTCCTCGGCGATGACCGAGCGGGCGAGGCTGTCCAGGCTGCCCGGTTCCCCGTCGACCGTGGCTTCGAGCTGCGGATCCTGCAGGCAGACGAAGACCACCAGGTGACGCCCGGCCAGGCGCTCGACGTTCTCCAGCATCAACTCGGCGGTGATGGTGTCGACGAACTCGGTCTGCAGGATCACCAGGGAACGGCGGTCAAGCCGTGCGGCCAGGGAGGAGAGGCCGAGGGTGAAGTTGGTCTCGTCGCTGCTGTAGTCCAGCTCGGCGGCGGCGCGCTGCAGGCGCCAGAAGGTGCCGATGCCGCCGGTCGGTTGGCTGAAGAGGCGCACCTGGGAATCGAAGCCGTAGACGCCGATGCGGTCGCCGGCGCGCAGCGAGATGTAGCCCAGCTGCAGTCCGGCATTGACCGCGTGGTCCAGCTTGGTAAGCCCCTCCAGCGGCTCGCTCATCAGATGACCGGTGTCGAAGGCCAGGACGATCTGGTGGTTGCGCTCGCTGCGAAACTCCTTGCACAGCAGGTTCAGGTGGCGCGCGGAGTGCTTCCAGTCGATGGAGCGGGGGTCAAGGCCGGGCACGTACTCGCGCAAGGCCTCGAACTCCGAGCCCTCGCCCTGCTGGCGCTGCGGCTTGATCCCGAAGATCGCCATGGGGTCGGCGTACTGCAGGGCCATGTGCTTGACCGCCTTGGTATTGGGCGTGACCGCGATCTCGTTGCCCACCTCGATGATCCGCAGGCGGTAGACCAGTCCCAGCGGCCCCTTCCAGCGCAGCCAGAGGCGCTCGACCCGCGCCTTGCCGCGGCGCCTGGCACGCAGCGGAAAGGACACCAGGGTGTCCTCTTCCGGATCCAGCGGCGCCACCGCCCGCGGCGGCTGTTCCAGGTTGTCGTCCACGTCGCAGAGCAGCTCGACCACCGGGCGGCGGTAGGAAGTGGGTTCCAGGCGCACCTGGAAATCCTCCGGTGCCCCGATGTAGAGCGCCGGCGGCAGGTTGACCTGGACGCTCAGGCGTTGCGGTGAGAGGGCCAGGCCGGCGTCGGCCAGCAGCGCGAAGCAGGCGAGGAAGAGATAGGCCGGGACATAGGGCCAGAGGTCCGGGTCCGCGAGCAGCAGCGCGAAAGCCAGCGGGATGCCGGCGGCGAAGGCCGCCACGGCGCGCGGCGTCGGCCGGATCATGCGGCGCTTCCTTTCCTCGGTCCGCGCGGCTTCATCGCGGCGCCGGGATCTGGTCGAGGACCTGGCGGATCACGGTGTCGGCGACCAGGCCCTCGATCTCGGCGCCCGGCGCCAGGACGACGCGGTGGCGCAGGGCCGGCAGGGCGATGAACTTCACGTCGTCCGGGATCACGTAGTCGCGGCCCTGCATGGCCGCCAAAGCGCGCGCGGCGGTGGCGATCATGTTGGCCGAGCGCGGCGAGGCGCCGAACTCCAGGGACTCGTGCTCGCGTGTCGCCCGCACGATGTCGACGATGTAGTCGATCAGTTCGTCGGAAAGGCGCAGGCTCGCGATGACCTTGCGGATCTCCGCCAGGGCGGCGCTGTCGGCCACCGCCTCCAGGCCGAAGTTGGACAGGTCCGGCATGACCGTGCGGTGGCCGTGTCGGGCGACGATGGCGCGCTCCTCGTCGCGGGCCGGGTAGTCGAGGATGTGCTTGAAGAGAAAGCGGTCGAGCTGCGCCTCGGGCAGGGGATAGGTGCCTTGCTGCTCGATGGGGTTCTGGGTTGCGATGACCATGAAGTCGTCGCCCAGCGAGTAGGTCGCGCCGTCGATGGTCACCGCGCGCTCGTGCATGGCCTGCAGCAGCGCGGCCTGGGTCTTCGGCGGCGTGCGGTTGATCTCGTCGGCCAGCAGGATCTGCGTGAAGACCGGCCCCTTGGTCAGCCTGAAGTCGCTGGTCTGGAAGTTGAAGAGGTTGGTGCCCAGCACGTCGCCCGGCATCAGGTCAGGCGTGAACTGGATGCGCCCGAAGTCCAGGTTCACCGACCTGGCGAAGGACTGCGCCAGCAGCGTCTTGGCGGTGCCGGGCACCCCTTCCAGCAGGACATGACCCTCTGACAGCAGGGCCACCAGCATCAGGTCAAGGGCGGCGTCCTGTCCGACCACGGTCTTGCGAACCTGCTCCCGCACCCGGTCGCAGACCGTTTGGATCGGCTCTATGTCCATGAATCATCTCCTGTTTCCAACGGTGTAGGCGCAGTGCCGCGCGCAGCAGGGCGGGGACCGCGATAGACGGGCCGTTGATGGCTGTGGCAACGGCGTCGTAGACTTGGCTATAGCTCTCGCTGGTGCCGCGGGCCCGGCCCGTCCGGTCCAGCCAGTCGGTGAGCTTGGCGCCGCGGCGATCGCGGGGCACGTGTATGTGGCGGCCGAGGTCGTGCAGGCAGGTTTCGTGGTAGCGCTTCAGGATGTCGGCCAGATTTCCGGCGTACTCGAAGAGGCTGGCGGTGTTGGCGATGAGCACCTGCTTGCCGGCCTTGAGGCGCGGGCGCGGCGGCAACGGCGCGCCGAAGCGCCCGGCGGCGGCCCAGACCAGGATGGCGGCGGCGAAAAGACCCTGAAGCACCGCCAGGTTCAGCGGGAAGCTCAGCAGCGCCTTCCAGAGATCGGGCGACAGGGTGAAGCCATGGCTGGTTTCGTCGAAGACCGCCGCGCCGCCGCCCTGCAGCAGGGCGTCGACCATGGCCACGGCGAAGACGGCGTTGTCACCCTCGTCGATGCCGCTGTTGTTGATGATGTCGGGATCGGAGAGGACCCAGACGGTGGTGTCCCCGACCCTGTACTCCCCCAGCAGCACGCCGGCGTCGCTGTGGACGATGGGCGTGATGGTGTCGGACTTGATGAGCTGGGCGCCGTCCAGGCTGGGCGCACTGTCCCAGGCGATGCGGCGCCAGTCCGGAGTCTCTTCGCTGCGCACGATCGAGGCGTCTTCGTCGACGACGTGCAGGATCTTCTCGACATCCTTCACCTCCAGCTCGCGCAGCAACTTGATCCAGGTGCGGTTCTCATAGCCGGGAAAGCCGGACCAGCGCGGCAGCACCAGCAGCACCCGGTCGGTGTCGAACATCAGCTCCATGGACTCGATGGCGTCGGTGCTGCTGTAAGGCTGGGCCAGGATCAGCAGGCCGCCGCCGTCGTAGGCCTTGGCGGCGGAGTCGTTGCGGCTCAGCAGGACCGGAACCTCGAGGTCCTGCAGGATCTCGGTCCAGGCCCGGTGGCCGATGGCGGAGTAGGAATAGGCGTTGGTGCCGTAGGTGCCTTCGGTCTGCGGGTCGGAATAGATGGCGACCAGGGCCGCCGCGGTGAAGGCCATGAGGCCGGCGGCGATCAGCAGGACGACCGCGCGCAGGCTGAAGGTGTCGCCCGAGGGTCCGCGGGGCGGCGCGCTCATCGGGCGTTCTCCCTGCATGGGGGCCTCATGCCGGCGTCCCTTCCATGCCGTTGAAGCGCAGGAAGTCGTCGCGGCAATTGCGGTATTCGGGCTCCCTGGCGCTGCGCCCGCCGAAGTGGTTGATCTCCGAGAGGGCCACCATGCGCGTCAGCGGCGCGGTGGCTTCCCCGGGGATGGCGCTCAGGCGCAGCACCTCCCGGCTGGTCATGGCCGGGGCGACTCGCGGGCCGAGCTCGCGGCGCAGGCGCTCCATGGCGACCAGCAGCAGCAGGTGGATGGCCTCGCTGAAGCGCCCTTCGGCCGCCAGGGCGTCGGCCTCGGCCAGGGTGCGGTGCTCCGCCTCGCGGCGGGCCGGCGGCACCGCCTGCACCTTGGCCGCTTCGGCCGGCGCCACCTTGGGGCTGCGCTTGATGCCGAGACGGCTTTCAAGCAGCTCGCGGGCCAGATTGAAGAGAAAGAAGAGGATGATGCCTGCGACCACGGCGCCCAGGCCCCAGAGGATGGTGTCGACCAGCCAGGGCGGAATGGTCCACTGGTCGACCTCGGGCGCAACCTCGGGTTCCGGCTTCTCGGTCTGATAGCGGCTGTCGCCGAGCACGCGGTCGCGGCTGGCCGCGACGTCCCCAGGGGTATGCAGATTCTGCTGGGCCAGCGCAGGAAGCGCCGTCGCCACCGCCACAAGGACCGGTCCGGCGAGCGCCAGGGCGAGGCACAGCGCCAAACCTTTGATGAGACGCACGGCCCCTGCGCCGCGCGGGGCCGGCCGCCTTGGCCCTGCCTCTGTCTTCAACTCATAGTTCATTCACTGACCGATATACCCCGCAGCGCCCCGGCATTCCATGGCGAAGTTGCCGGGACGGGCCGGGCTTCTCAGCCTCCGGTCCCTTGGCAGGCTTCCAGAAACACGATCATTGTGGCGTTTTTCGGGTGGTGCCCTAGCGTTTGCCTCCCCGGTTGCCTATGGGGCCTCCCTCGGCGAAGCTGCGCCGGTCGGCAAAGTCGAAGGGGAGGAATGCTTGGAAAGCGACAGGCCGCTCAGGGTCACCGTGGTCGGGGCCTGCCACCTGGACCGCAAGGCGCGCGGTGTCGCCCCATTCGTTGCGGGGGCCTCGAATCCGGCGGAGCTGCAGAGCTGTCCCGGCGGCGTGGCGCGCAACGTCGCGGAGAACCTCTGCCGTCTCGGCGCGGAGGTCGAACTGGTGACGCGTCTGGGCGCGGATGCCGAGGGCGACGCCCTGCTGGCGGGCCTGCGGACCTCGCCCCTGGGGCTGGCGGGCGTCAGCCGTTCGCCGGCCGCGCCTACCGCCTTCCACCTCATCGCCCTGCAGCCCGACGGCGAGATGCTGGTCGCCGTCGCCGACATGCGGGTCTACGACGAGATCACCCCGGCACTGATACGGAACCTGCCGGAGAGCGTCTGGGAGTCGGAGGCGCTGATCGCGGACTGCAACCTGCCGCAGGAGACCCTGGCCTTCCTGGCCGGGCTGCGGCAAAAGGGGCGGCGGATGGCGGCGATCGGCGTCTCACCGGCCAAAGCCGGGCGCCTGCGCCCGCATCTGGCGGCCTGCGACTTCCTGCTGGTGAACCGCCGCGAGGCGGCGGTGCTGACCGGGCTGGACCCGGAAAGGGCCGCGCCCGCGGCTCTGGCGGAGGCGCTGCTGGCGGCCGGGGCGGGCGAGGTCGTCCTCACCCTGGGCGCGGCGGGGATCTGCCTCGCCGGGGCCGGGGCGGTTGTGGAACTGCCTACACTGCCGGGCCGCCTGGTCGACGTGACCGGCGCCGGCGACGCCCTGGCGGCGGCCTTCCTGGCGGCACGCCTGCAGGGCCGGGACCTGGAAAGCGCGGGGCGGCGGGCGCTGGCGGCGGCCCGCCTGACCGTGGAGACCACCGACAGCGTCAGCGCCGAGCTGACGCCCGAGAGACTGGAGCAGATCAGCGCGTGATGAAGCCCTTCGTCGAGATCCTGCCGGAGGTGCAGGAGGCCCTAGCCGCCGGCCGGCCGGTGGTGGCGCTGGAATCCACCATCATCACCCACGGCATGCCGGCGCCGCGCAATCTGAAGACGGCGCGGGCGGTGGCGCGTGAGGTGCGCGCCGGCGGCGCCGTGCCGGCCACCATCGCAATCCTCGACGGGCGGATCCGCATCGGCCTGGAGCCGGATGAACTGGAGCGCCTGGCCGGGGAGCGGGACGTGGCCAAGGTGAGCCGCGCCGACCTGCCCGCCGTGCTGGCGGCCGGCGGGGTCGGCTCCACCACCGTGGCGGCGACCATGATCTGCGCCGCGCTGGCGGGCATCCGGGTCTTCGCCACCGGCGGCATCGGCGGCGTGCACCGCGGCGCCGAGCTGAGCTTCGACGTCTCCGCCGACCTGCAGGAGCTGGCGCGCACGCCGGTCGCCGTCGTCTGCGCCGGCGCCAAGGCGATCCTCGACCTGCCCAAGACCCTGGAGGTGCTGGAGACGCTGGGCGTGCCGGTCATCGGCCACGGCTGCGACGAGTTGCCGGCCTTCTACAGCCGTGCCTCGGGCCTGGCGGTGCCGCTGCGCCGCGACAGCGCGGCGGAGATCGCCACCGTGATGCGCACCAAGTGGGATCTGAACCTGGGCGGCGGCCTGGTGGTCGCCAACCCGATCCCGGCGGAGGCGGAGATCCCCGCCGCCGAGATCGCCGGCCACATCGACACCGCCCTGGCCGAAGCGGCGGCGCAGAGCATCCAGGGCAAAGAAGTCACGCCCTTCCTGCTGGCGCGCCTGGAAGAGCTCAGCGGCGGCGCCAGCCTGGACGCCAACGTCGCCCTGGTGCTGAACAACGCGCGCCTGGCGGCGGAGATCGCGGCAGCCTACGCTGCGCTGTAGAAGCGAACTCTGGACCCAGCAGACAGTCAAGCTGGCGAGGACTGGCACTCGCTCCGGCGTCCGGTTCGTTATCGGCGCATGCGCTTGCCCGGGCCTGCAAAACACGTTAGGCCTCGCGCGGACTCACACACCTCAGGAGACCCCATGTTTGACCACGTGGTATTCGGAGTCAGCGACTATGCAGCGAGCAAAGCGTTCTTCCTCAAGGCACTCGAGCCGCTCGGCTTAGCGGTTGTCGCGGAGGGGCCGTGGGGTGTCGAGCTAAGCTCCGACGGCAAGTCTTCCTTGTGCCTGTTCCAAACCGAGGAGAAGCCGGCGTATCTTCACTTGGCCTTCGCTGCCGAAAATCGCCAGCAAGTCGAGGCATTCTATCGCGCGGCTCTGGAGGCGGGCGGTAAAGACAATGGCGCGCCTGGTCTGCGACCGCAGTACCACGCGAACTACTATGCGGCTTTCGTCATTGGCCCGGATGGCCACAATGTCGAAGCGGTTTGCCACGAACCCAAGGCCTAGAAGCCTTTGCAGCCAGATTGAATCAATTCTGTTTGCGAGCGGTGCGACGAGGACGGATCACGCCCGGGGCGACTGTGGGATGACAGCGGGGCGAGGAGCGGCCAAGTGATCCGATGAGCCGCAGGGGAACTGCGCAACCCGCTGCGGCTGCATCACGAGCCGGGCGCGCTCTGCGGCGATGCGGCCCCAGCCGTATTCGACGACGCGCTGCCTTTCGAAACCCGGACACAACCTCTGCAGCGCCATTGAAATATTAAAACGAGTATTCTATTTTCTTGCTATGGGAAGAAACAGAAAATACGAGCGCCAAGACGTGCTGGAAAAGGCGATGCATCTGTTTTGGCGGAACGGTTTCCAAGCCACCTCGATAGGTGAAGTGGCTCAGGCGACCGGAATGAATACGGCAAGCATGTACAAGGAGTTCGGCGACAAGGACGGACTGTTCGCCAACACCCTGGAGCATTACCGGGGCAATGTCATTTCACCTCGCTTCGAGATGCTGTCCAAGGAGCCGAATTTGAACGGGGTGTTCAAATTTCTCCAGAGCGTCGTGACGGGGGCGTCGAGGGACGAGTACAAGGGCTGCCTGATGATGAATCATATGACCCAGAAACATGCGATCAGTTCTGAGGCGTCAGAGATGATCGATGACTTCTGCGTCGCAATGGAATCACATCTTGAGGCGGCTTTCCGGGGTGCGCAGGCTGCCGGCGAACTGCCCGAGGATAAGGATCCGGCAGCTCTTGCAAGCTATGTCATGTGCTGTGTCCACGGCCTTGTGCTCTATGGACGGCATAAGAGCAAAAAAGCTGAAATACCAAAGCTTTATGACACAATTCGTCATGCGATTCTCTCGTGACTCCCGCTGACGCGGGCGCCGGCCTTTTGTAAAATTGACATTTTAAAATGGCCGTTCTAAAATGTCCTTATCGGGTTCCTGTCGCTCCTGACGCGGCTTGGAAACGTGGCGAAGAGACACTTTAGGACAGGGGAGACCACAAGCATGTCGATCACTGATACCGCAAAGAATTTCTTTGAAGCTTGCGAAGCCGGTAAGGGCTGGGAGGTCTGCAAAGCCTGGTGCCATGACACGGCCAGTTTTTCCTGTCAGTCGGGCGCGCTGTCCGAGACGACGACGCTCGAAGGCTATACCGATTGGATGAGAGGGCTTCTGACCCCGATCCCGGACGGGGACTATGAACTGAAGGGGTTTGCCGCGGACGAAGCGCGCAATGTTGTTCTTGCCTATGGTGTGTTTCACGGCACCCACACCGGTGACGGCGGACCGGTCGCGCCGACTGGCAGGTCCCTGGCGGCCGACTATGTCTACTCGATGGAGTTTGACGGCGGCAAGATCCGGCACATGACGAAGATCTGGAACGACGGGCATTCCTTGGCCCAGCTTGGCTGGGCATAGCGCGGCCGCTGACGACGTTCCCCGTGAGGGCTTCATTTGCCTGAGCAGGCGCACTTGTGAGCAGGCGTCCATGGGGGAGCGTCCGCTTTATCCGCTCAGCGGACATCCTCCGGCAATCGCCAATCGTTCGTCCTGGCACTCAGCGGCTGTCGTCATCGCCTCACGGTCGGCTCCGTTTCCTGATGCTGGCCTGACAGGGGCGGACAGTGTCTGCGGGTTCGATGGTCTGCCTTCATGAGAGAGTCCGGTGCCCCCTGATCCGAGACGAGTTCCGGCTCGGTCATTGAGCTCGTGGCGGTCTAGGCGGCGATGCGGCGACCGCGCCCCTTGTCACCCTCGGGACAAGCCCGAGCATGACACCCGGGGTGGTGGCGCGAGAGGGAATGTGATCAGGGCTGTACCACGAGCTGGGCGCGCTCTGCGGCCATGCGGCCCCAGCCGTATTCGACGACGCGCCCCTCGGCGTCGACGTTGACCGATTCGGTGACCAGCACCGGCTGGCTGCGCGGCAGCTCCAGCAGGCGGCATTCGTTGGCGGTTGGCAGGCGCGCGGTGATGCGGGTTTCCTTGCGCGTGTAGTCCTCGACACCGTAGTGGGCCAGCGCCTTGGTGATGGAGCGCGTCTTCTTGTAGACCTCGATCATCTCAGGAAAGCGCTTGGCCGGGAAATGGTGCGCGGCGACCGAGATCGGCCGGCCGTCCACCTTGCCGACGCTCTCGATCAGCACCACCGACGCGCCTTTGCGGAGGTGCAGATTCCTGGCCAGACTCTCGTCGGCGCTGAGGGTGATGGCCCGCACCAGGTCGCCGGAGGGAATGCGCGACTGCTTTTCGATGTTCTCGCTGAAGCGGGTGCGCTTGCCCAGCTTGTAGTCGACCATGCGCTCCTGCACGAAGGTGCCGCGGCCCTGCTCGACGCGCAGCAGCCCTTCCTGCTCCAGGAAGGCGATGCCGCGGCGCACCGTGTGGCGGTTGACGGAGAAGCGCTCGGCCAGCTCCGCCTCCGTCGGCAGCTGCTTGCCGGGGGCGAAGGCCTGCGCCTTGATGTCGCTTTCCAGGGTCTCGGCGATCTGGCGCCACAGCGCCACGCCGTCACGCCTCTGCAAGGTCATCACCGCCATCCTCTTTTCGCGGTTCCGTCATCCAAGTTTCATGAAGTTCTGCTTTACATCTCTTCGGCGCCCCTTCTAACATCAAAACATACAGACGTCTAGACGAATATGGGACTTGTCTAATGGATGCGGCTCCACGCTCGGCCGCCCCGCAAGGGGACGGCCAGTCGGCTCCGGGAGAGCGGGATCCGGCGCAGGCGGCACGCCGGCGCTGGATGTCGGTTCTGGCCAAGGCCAAGCTGAACGAACTGGAAAGCGCCTGGGAAGACCTGGCGCAAAAGCCGGCCTACGACTGGCTGCGCCGGCCGGAGGTCGGCATGGTCATGGTCCGCGCCCGCACCGGCGGCACCGGCGGCCGCTTCAACCTCGGCCAGATGACGGTGACCCGCTGCGCCCTGCGGCTGGCCTCCGGAGAGGCGGGTCTGGGGTACGTGCAGGGGCGTTCCAAGCGCCATGCCGAGCTGGCGGCGCTCTTCGACGCGCTGCTGCAGGACGAGGGCCGGCGCGGAGAGCTGGAGGACAGCGTGATCGCGCCGCTGGAAGCGTCCCACCTGGACCGCCGCACGGCGCGCAGCCGCAAGGCCAATTCCACCAAGGTCAACTTCTTCACCATGGTGCGTGGCGAAAACGAATAGGGGGCAGAACGCGTGATGGCACTGGCAACTTCACTCAACGCCAGCGGCGGCATCGACACCGCGGAGCTGAGGCCCGGCCTCGCCGATCCTGTGCACGACTCCCAGCACATCTTCCGCGGCCTGCTGACGGCGCTGGCCCATCCGGGCCGGCCGGTGACCCTGCCCGGAGACGTCGCGGGGCCGGAGCCGCTGGACCCGGCGACCACGGCGGTGGCGCTGACGCTGCTCGACTACGACACCCCGCTGTGGATCGACTGGATCGCCGATACCCCGCCCTTGCGCGCCTATCTGAAGTTCCACTGCGGCTGCCCCCTCGTGGAGCGCAGCCAGGACGCCGCTTTCGGCCTGGTGACCGACCCGGAGAACATGCCGCGCCTGGCGCTCTTCGCCCAGGGGCGCGACCAGTACCCGGACAGCTCGGCCAGCCTGCTGCTGCAGGTCCCGAGCCTGGAAGAGGGGCCGGCTGTCACCCTGAAGGGCCCCGGCATCCGCGAGACGGCGACCATCCGGCCGGCGGGGCTGCCGGACTGGTTCTGGAACGACTGGCGGCTGAACGCGGCGCAGTTCCCGCTGGGTGTCGATATCTTCTTCACCTGCGGGCGGAGCGTCGTCGGCCTGCCGCGCAGCATCCTGGCGGAGGGCTGAAGCCATGTACGTTGCAGTGAAGGGCGGCGAGCAGGCCATCCTCAACTCCCACAAGCTGATCGCAGAGGAACGCCGCGGCGATACCGAGGTGCCGGAGCTGAGCCTGGCGCAGATCAAGGAGCAGATGCAGCTCGCCGTCGACCGGGTGATGACGGAAGGCTCGCTCTACGACCGCGACCTGGCGGCGCTGGCCATCAAGCAGGCCCAGGGCGACCTCCTGGAGGCGATCTTCCTGCTGCGCGCCTACCGCACCACGCTGACCCGCTTCGGCGAGAGCGAGCCCATCGACACCTCTTGCATGGCGGTGCGCCGGCGCATCTCCGCCGCCTACAAGGACCTGCCGGGCGGCCAGGTGCTGGGCCCGAGCTACGACTACACCCACCGCCTGCTCGACTTCGCCCTGGCGGCGGAGGAGGGCGTCGGCGCGCCCGAGGCGGAGGCCGCCGAGGCCGGCGTCGACGAGAGCATTCCGCGGGTCACCGACATTCTGAACCACGAAGGCCTGATCGAGGAGGAGACCGCCCTGGACGGCGACGCGGGCGCCGTCGCGGACCTGACCCGCGAACCCCTGCGCTTTCCCGCCGGGCGCGACCTGCGATTGCAGAACCTGGCGCGCGGCGACGAGGGCTTCCTGCTGGCGCTGGGCTACTCCACCCAGCGCGGCTACGGGCGCAACCACCCCTTCGCCGGCGAGATCCGCCTGGGCGAGGTGGCGGTGGAGTTCGTGCCCGAGGAGCTGGGCTTTCCCATCGAGCTGGGCGAGATCACCGTCACCGAATGCCAGATGATCAACCAGTTCGCCGGCTCCGCCGGGCGGCCGCCGCAGTTCACCCGCGGCTACGGCCTCTCCTTCGGGCACTGCGAGCGCAAGACCATGGCCATGGCCCTGGTGGACCGGGCGCTGCGGGCGCGCGAGCTGGACGAGACCGTGGAATACCCGGCCCAGGACGAGGAGTTCGTCCTCTACCACTCCGACAACGTGGAGGCCTCCGGCTTCGTGCAGCACCTGAAGCTGCCGCACTACGTCGACTTCCAGTCGGAGCTGCAGCTCATCCGCTCGCTGCGCAGGCGCCACGACGAAGAGCAGCAGGAGGCCGCCGAGTGATGAGCGCCGCACAGCAGCAAGCGACAGAAGGCGATGACGGCTACAACTTCGCCTACCTGGACGAGCAGACCAAGCGCATGATCCGGCGCTGCCTCCTGAAGGCCGTGGCGGTGCCCGGCTATCAGGTGCCCTTCGGCGGGCGCGAGATGCCGCTGCCCTACGGCTGGGGCACCGGCGGCATGCAGGTGACGGCCAGCATCATCGGCAGGGACGACACCCTGAAGGTAATCGACCAGGGCGCCGACGACACCACCAACGCCGTGAACATCCGCCGCTTCTTCGCCCGCGTGGCCGAGGTGCCGACCACCGAGTCGACGGCGGAGGCGAGCATCGTGCAGACCCGCCACCGGGTGCCGGAAGACCCCATGAGGGAGGACCAGATCATCGTCTACCAGGTGCCGCAGCCGGAACCCCTGCGCCCCCTGGAGCCGCGCGAGATCGAGTGCCGCAAGATGCACGCCTACAAGGAGTACGGCCTGATGCAGGTCTCGCTCTACGAGGACATCGCCCGCTTCGGCGAGATCGCGACCTCCTATTCCTATCCGGTGATGGTGGGCGACCGCTACCTCATGTCGCCGACGCCGATCCCCAAGTTCGACAATCCCAAGATGGACGACTTCCCGGCCCTGCAGCTCTTCGGCGCCGGGCGCGAGAAGCGCATCTACGCCATACCGCCCTACACCAAGGTGAAGAGCCTGGACTTCGACGATCATCCCTTCGCGGTCCAGCAGTGGGAGGAGGACTGCGCCCTCTGCGGGGCCGAGGATACTTTCCTGGACGAGGTCATCCTCGACGATCAGGGCGGCAAGATGTACGTCTGCTCCGACTCCCACTACTGCGCCCGGCGGCGCGCGGAGGGCCACGAAGGCAAGCTGTCGGAATCGGCGGCCAGGGCCTACGCGGCCGCGGTAGGCGCCGCCGAAGAAGAGGAGGCGTGATCGTGGACACTTCCTCGCCTCTGCTGCGCGTACGCAACCTGACCCACGCCTACGGCAATCTTCTGGCCTGCTCCGACATCTCCTTCGAGCTGCACAGCGGCGAGGTGCTGGGCATCGTCGGCGAGTCCGGCTCCGGCAAGACCACGCTGCTGAACTGCCTCTCCGCGCGCCTCGCGCCGACCAACGGCATCGTCGAGTACGACCTGCGCGGACGCGGCCTCAGCGATATCTACGCTCTCTCCGAGCCGGAGCGCCGCTTGCTGCTGCGCACCGACTGGGGCGTGGTGATGCAGAACCCGCGCGACGGCCTGCGCATGGACGTCAGCGCCGGCGGCAACGTCGGCGAGCGGCTCATGGCCGTGGGCGCGCGCCACTACGGCGCCATCCGCCAGGAGGCGGAGGACTGGCTGACCAAGGTGGAGATGGACCTGGGCCGCATGGACGACAAGCCCAAGCACTTCTCCGGCGGCATGCAGCAGCGCCTGCAGATCGCCCGCAACCTGGTGACCAAGCCGCGCCTGGTCTTCATGGACGAGCCTACCGGCGGCCTGGACGTTTCCGTCCAAGCACGACTCCTCGACTTGCTGCGCGGGCTGGTGCGCGAGCTGCGGCTTTCTGCCATCATCGTCACCCACGACCTGGCCGTCGCCCGCCTGCTGGCCGACCGCCTCATGGTGATGAAGGACGGCAAGGTGGTGGAGACGGGCCTCACCGACCAGGTGCTGGACGACCCGCACCACCCCTACACACAGCTTCTGGTCTCCTCGGTGCTGCAGGTATGAGCGACATGACAGATGACAAGAAGGATGCGGTGATCCGCGTCGAGAACCTCTCCAAGGCTTTCGTCCTGCATGTGCAGGGCGGGGCGCGCCTGCCGGTCTTCTCCAACTTGAATCTGGAGGTGGCCGCCGGGGAAAGCGTGGCGCTCTACGGCCCCTCGGGGACCGGCAAGTCGACGCTGCTGCGTTCGCTCTACGCCAACTACAAGCCCGGCAGCGGCCAGGTCTGGGTCCGGCACGACGACGACTGGGTCGACATGGCCGGGGCTGCCCCGCACCGGGTGCTGGAGGTGCGGCGCCGGACCGTCGGCTACGTCAGCCAGTTCCTGCGCGTCATCCCGCGCATCTGCTCGCGCGATATCGTCGCCGAGCCGCTGCACGCCCTGGGCGCCGACCTGGACCAGGCCCGCGCCAAGGCCGAGGCGCTGCTGGCGCGCCTCAACATCCCCGAGGCCATGTGGGACCTGGCGCCGGCGACCTTCTCCGGCGGCGAGCAGCAGCGCGTGAACATCGCGCGCGGCTTCGTGGCCGACTATCCCGTGCTGCTGCTCGACGAGCCGACCGCCTCGCTGGACGCCGGCAACCGCGCCGTGGTCATGGACCTGATCGGCGAGGCCAAGGCGCGCGGCGCGGCCATCGTCGGCATCTTCCACGACGACGAGGTACGCGAGGCCGTGGCCGACCGGGTCTTCGACCTCTCCAAGGAAAGGGCCGTCGCCTGATGCCCCGGAAAACGTCAGGCGAACAAGTCCTGAGCAACGCCCGCATCGTGCTGGCCGACGAGGTCGTCCACGGTTCCCTGCGGCTGCGCGACGGCAGGATCGTCGAGGTGGCCTCCGGCGCCACCCCCGTTAAGGGCGCCGAGGACCTGGGCGGCGACTACCTGCTGCCCGGCCTGATCGATCTGCACACCGACCACTTCGAGAAGCACGTGCTGCCCCGCCCCGGCACCCGCTGGGACATGGTCTCCGCCGTCATGGCGCACGACGCCCAGATGGCCGCCGGCGGCATCACAACCACCTTCGACTGCGTCTGCGTCGGGGTCAGCATCAAGCATCCGGAGCGCCGCGAGATCTTCCGCCCGATGATCGACGCGGTGCGCGAGGCCCGCGACAACGACATGCTGCGCGCCGACCACATCGTGCATCTGCGCTGCGAGGTGACCGACGAGGTGGTGGTCGAGCTCTTCGACTCGGTAGCAGACCACGCCGCCGTCGGCATGATGTCGCTGATGGACCATGCCCCGGGCCACCGCCAATATCCTGACATCAGGCGCTTCCGCGAGCGCACGATGAAGAACCTGAAGCTCAGCGAGGCCGAGGCCGACGCCCACATCGAGCGCCTGCTGGCGGCGCAGGAGTACACGGTGCCGCGCAACCGCCGCGACCTCGCCCGGCGCGCCAAAGAGCGCGGCCTGGCGCTGGCCAGCCACGACGACGAAACGCCGGAGCACGTGGCGGAAGCGGCCGAGCTGGGCATCACCGTTTCCGAGTTTCCGACCACCCTGGCGGCGGCCAAAGCGGCGCGTGACAATGGTATGAAAATCATCATGGGCGCGCCGAACCTGATGCGCGGCGGGTCCCATTCCGGTAATGTATCGGCGGCGGAGCTGGCCGCCGAAGGACTGCTCGACAATCTGGCCTCCGACTATGTACCGGCTAGCCTGGTGCAGGCGGCTTTCCGTCTCGCCGACCCGGCGCACGGTCTGGATCTGCCCCAAGCTGTAGCCACGGTCAGCGCCGTCCCGGCGGCGACGGCGGGCCTCGACGACCGGGGCCGCATCGAGCCGGGCCTCAAGGCCGATCTGCTGCGCGTGGCGCTGATCGGGGACCAGCCCTTCGTGAAGACAGTCTGGCGTGACGCAAAACGGGTGATGTGATGCTGCAGGAAGAATTTATGGAACGGCTGGTCTCGGCGGAAGACAACTCGCTGCGTCTCGCCAACGCCGAGGTGGTGACGGCCGAGGCGGTGTTCCGCGGCAGCGTCACCGTGGAAGACGGCGTCATCACCGCGGTGGAGGAGGGCGGCGCCGTGCCGGGCGACGCCCTGGACTGCGGCGGCGAGCTGCTGATCCCCGGCCTGGTCGACCTGCACACCGACCACTGCGAGCGCCACGTGGTGCCGCGCCCCGGCGTCCACTGGGAGCCCCTGCAGGCGGCCATCGCCCACGACGCCCAGGTGGCGGCGGCCGGCATCACCACGGTCTTCGATTCCCTGGTGGTCGGCCTGCGCGACGCCGACCAGACCCGCCGCGACCTGCTGGGCGAGATCATGGCCGCGGTGGAGAAGGGCGAGGAGCTGGGCGTCTTCCGCAGCCAGCACCTCTTGCACCTGCGCTGCGAGGTGACCGACCCGACGCTCTTGGACCAGATCGCCCCGCAGATGGACCACCCGCTGCTGCAGCTCGTCTCGGTCATGGAGCACACCGTCGGCCAGCGCCAGTTTCCCGACCCGGAGAAGTACCGCGAGGTTCTGGTGAAGCTGTTCCACGTGCCCGCGGACCAGGTGGACGAGCGTTTCCGCCGCGATGCCGAGGCTTCGCGCACCTTCGCGCCGACCTACCGCGAGGCGGTGGCCAGGATGGCGGCCGAGCGCGGCATCCCCGTGGCCGCCCACGACGACGAGACCCCGGAGCACGTGGAGGAGGCGTCGCGCCTGGGCATGACCCTCTCCGAGTTTCCAACCACCATGGTCGCGGCGGAGGCGGCCAAGGAACGCGGCATGACCACCATCATGGGCGCGCCCAACGTGGTGAAGGGCGGCAGCCAGTCCGGCAACCTCTCGGCCCTCGACCTCGCCAGGGCGGGCCTGCTGGACGTGCTGGCCTCGGACTACGTGCCGATCTCCCTGCTGGCCGCCACCCTGCGCCTCACCGAGGATGACGTCGGGATGTCGCTGCCCGAGGCGGTGAAGATCGCCAGCCTCAACGCCGCCAGGGCCGCCGGGCTGGACGACCGCGGCGAGATCGCCCCGGGCAAGCGCGCCGACCTGCTGCGCGTGCGCCAGGTCGGCGACCACCCGGTGATCCGCACGGTTTATACCGCGGGCAGGCGGGTGGCGTAAGGCGCCGCGCGCCCACCCCCTCACCCAGCTTCGTCTAGGCTCGCTTCGCTCACCAAGACTGCGCAACCCTCTCCCCCTTTCAGGGGGCGAGGGTTCGTTTTTTTGCCCCTCGGCCCACTTGCGGGGAGAGGAAGGGGCTCGCGTCAGCGGGAGGGTGAGGGGTTGTTGCCACTTGCGCGCTGCGGGCCGACTGGGGCAACTTCCGGCTGGTTCACCAAGAGCAATGATTGTAAGTCCACCCATGATCATCCGAGAAGACGACCTCAGCGGGCCTGAGATATTGGCCCTGCTGGAAGCCCACCTGGACCTCATGCGGTCGATCTCGCCGCCGGAGAGCGTGCACGCGCTGGACCTGGATGGGTTGCGATCGCCCGATGTCACCTTCTGGACGCTCTGGGACGGTCCGGCGCTGCTCGGCTGCGGCGCGCTGAAGCAGCTCGATCCCACCCACGGCGAGATCAAGTCCATGCACACGGCGGCGGCGGCGCGCGGCCGCGGCGTGGCGCGCCGCATGGTGGAGCACATCCTGGAAGAGGCGCGCGCGCGCGGCTACCGGCGCCTCAGCCTGGAGACCGGCGCCACCGAGGATTTCGCCCCGGCGCGCGGGCTCTACAGCCGCTTCGGCTTCGCCACCTGCAGGCCCTTCGCCGACTATGTCCTCGACCCCTTCAGCGCCTTCATGACCCTGGAGTTGCGGGAAGGCGAAGTGGAATCGTCGCGTGGAGCATAAGAACAAGGTGGTGGCGTCGATCAATGCGCCCAGTTCATACGCAGGGGGCGAAAGCCGCTGCGTCGATGTCTTCCGGCGGCCGGACGGGACCTTCGGCTTCGAGGAATACCGCCGCGATGTGGAGGACGCCCGCGGCTGGTTTCCCGTCGGCTTCTTCGGGGAGCGGGTCTTCGGAAGCGCCGAGGCGGCGCTGGATGAGGCACGGCAGAAGGTGTCCTGGCTGGGCGCCGCCGCGCAGCGGCCCGACGCCTCCGAAAGCTGAGGCGATCACGAGTTTGTGATCGCCCGCTGCCCCTTGGCCCGCGAATGGCCCTGGCCGCCGGACGGGGGGATGGGGTTCACTTGGGCTTGCCGCTCTGCCTTGATCTTCACAGCCATCCTTGGAGGAAGTTCGAGATGAAAGCACTTGTATCCGCGGCTCTCCTGTCCCTGGCCCTTGCCGGGCCGGCCTTCGCCTCTCAATGCCCGTCCGACATCGCCAAGATCGACCAGGCGTTGCAGACGGCCAGCCTGAGCGCCGACCAGAAGGCGCAGGTCATGGAACTGCGCAACGAAGGCGAGCGCCTGCACCAGGGCGGCCAGCACGCCGCCTCGGTGGAGACCCTGGCTCAGGCCAAGGAAATCCTCGGCGTCCAATAGCCAGTCCCGGCGGCGGACTCGGTAGGGCGGACCCGGCGGTCGGCCGGGCCCGCCCAGACGCTAAACCGTTTCCGGGGCCGCTTCGCCAGCGGGTCAAGCCGCATGGTGAAAGATCGGCGCGTCGGGCAGCTCGTGAAGAATGTGCCGGTACAGCTTTTCGAACTCTGCCCTGCGTTCCCGCCCGAACAGGGGATCACTGTCGCGCCTGAAGGCCGCGGCGATCTGCCGCCAATCCGCGTCCGTCAAGTACCTTGCCGCCAGGGGCATGAATACCCTCTCTTCCTGGCGCATGTGCGCCCCTTCGAATTCGACGTAGTGCTTCACCGCCTGCCGAAAGCGCTCGCGGCTGGCCGGGTCGCGGGCCAGGTCCGGCAGCGTGGCTCGAAGTCCTGTAAGCAGCAGCTTTCCGGTCTCGTGTTCCTTGACCAACTGGTCGATCACTTCCGACTCGCCGGGCCTCCGGCGGCGCAGGGCAGAGAAGAGGAAACGCTCTTCCTTGGGGTGGTGGATCGTGTCCGGGAAGGCATCCATGTAGTCAAGAATCGCCGAAAGCAATCCGCTGTCCACCTCATGCTCCATTTTGCCGAGGCTTTGTGCGAGATGCCGCAGGCACACAAGAACGCATCCGATTCTGCGGTGCTCCTCGTGCAGGATATTCAGGACTTCCGGCATGTCCTCTCCGCGTGCCGCCGGCGGAGCAATGAAGAATTCGAACTCATGGGCCTCCAACTGCTTTTCATGACGGAGCAGATGGAAGATGTCCCGCAGGTTGATGATGCCCAGGAACTTCTCATCCTCACCGACTACGGGGATCCGCCTGAGACCGTGGCTGTCCAGGCGCGACCAAGCATCGCTGAGCGTCTCATCCGGCCTGCAAGTGACGACCTTACGGGTCATCACGGCATCGATGCGCGACCCGCAGTTGCACGTCTCGCCCGGGCAACAGGCGATGTGCCGCATGATGTCGCTATCGGTAACGATGCCCAGCACCCGCCCTTCGTTGTCGCAGACGACGATGACGCCGACATGCTTGTCCAGAAGCATCGCGGCGGCCTCGGCAAGTGTCGCATCCGAGGGCATTGTCGCGGCCTCTCTGTCTTTCTTGCGAAGGGCTGTCTCAACGAGCATTGTCCGTCTCCTCGTCACAGCCGCGGATCAAGGCTTACTGATATCCGACCCCGAAGAAATAGTGCTCGAGGTCACCTTCCTCGATCTCAGCCGCTTGGTACTGGTGGAGCAGAAGTTCGCGCAAACTGACAAGACCGATCAACCGGCCATCGCCATCAACAACCGGAACCCGCCGCAGGCCCCGCTCAATCATCATTGCCCGAACGTCATCCAGATCATCTTTCCTGCTGCAGCTTGCAACTTCCTGCACCATGATCTTGGAAACCGGGGCGTTGCAGAGGTATGCGCCTCCCTTGCAATTCACGATGTCGCCTAAGATGTCGCTCTCGGTGACGACGCCGAGGACCCTGTGTTCGGAATCGCAGACGACAACCACATCAATATGTTGCGCCGCCAGCAAGGCCGCCGCCTCAGCGACCTTGGCCTGGGCCCCGATTGTCGCTTCCGTCCCGCGTTGCTTTTGCAGAAGATCTTTGATCATCATAGCGGCCCTCCCGCACCGGTCTTGGTGCTTCTGCCGAGCGCTCATGACCACACCGCATATATGGGTACCGGGCCTGCGCCGATCAAGCCGGGATCACAGATGGTCTTCGCCGGGTAGTGGAAGTCGGAGGGCAACGGACATCTGCGGTATCGCGTCGGTGCCGGAACGAGTACCCAGAGACGATCCGGCCGGCGGCTAGAGGGTCATCGCCGCATTTCCGCTAAAGCCTCAGCCTTGAGTTCGCCTGGCTCGCCCGGGATGGCGGTTGTGAAGGCCGTCAACTCTTCCCGGTCGAGTAGATGTAGTCGGCGCCGCGCACGGTCTTGATGCGGGCCAGCAGTTCGCGCAGGTCGACCGGCTTGCCGAGATCGTCGGGGCCGCCGGCTTCGACAAGCCCGACGACCTGCAGCCGCGCCACATCATGGTGCGCCAGAAGAACGGCGAGACCCTCTCCGCCGAGGAAGCCTACTGGACGCTGGAAAGGGCGCCCTCATCAACGGCGACTGTGAAAAGTCCGACTACACCCGCTTCTGGAACATGGCGCGGGCCGAGAGCTTCCAGCCGGTGGGGTGAGGGCAACCGACCGCCTCGCGCCGCTTCTAGAAGTCGAAGCTGACCTCGACTCTGGCTAGGAAGGCAGCGTCGTTCTCTGCGGAATAGGCCTTGCCCGGCAGGAAGACTCCGACAGCCGCCTCGATATCGACCGCTTCGATCTCGCTCAAGCCCAGCACCAGGTCGATCTCGTCGCCAAGGTGGTGGTGGCGCCCGCCGGGATCCGCGTCCAGCGCGGCTTCGCGCAGAAAGTCCGCCGCCTGAGGCTGCCAGTAGCGATGATAGACGAGATCGAGCGAACTGCCTTCGCTCGGGCGCAGGCCGAGCCCGGCGGTCAGCACGACAAGGTTGCTGAGTTCGGGATCGAGGACCTCGCCGTAGTACTTGAAGCGCGTGATTCCGTTGAATCCATCCTGGTTCTCCTGCAGGCCGCTCTGGCGGAACGCATGGTCATGGCCGTCCTCCGGGTCGCTGTCGCCCGATCCGAAGGCGGCGGCCAGGGTGCCCGACAGCCCGAGCGGCGCGTCGGACACCACGGTAACGCCGGCGTCGAGCGCGAAGCCGCTGACCTGGCTTTCGTCTTCGCGGCCGAATACAAAAGCGCTGTCCAGCCACCATCCACCGCCGCCCGGCCAGTCGGCGATGGCCTGCACGCCGAGGAAGGTGAGGTCGTCCGCGTCGGCGTCCCGGTTGTCGCGGATGAGGACATAGCCGTTCGCCTCGAAGGTTTCATCGGGCCTGTAGCGCAGCTTGGCCAGGTAGTTGTCGATCGCGGTGATGGAGTCCTTGTGCAGCAGGTCGTAGTCGAAGAACTGCTCGCGGTTGGCGGCCAGCTCCAGACCAAAGGGGCTGAGGCGCAGAAAGGTGCGCAGGCCATCCAGTTCCTGGTCCATCAACCATTCGCGCCGGTCCCGCAGGCGCGCCCGGCCCACCTGCAGGGAGAGGCTCTCGACGATATCCGAAAAGGTCAGGTAGGCCTCGTCAACGATCAGCTTAGTTTCCGGATCGGGCTCGTCGCCCGGCGCGCGGAAATCGAAATCCCTTTCCAGGTGAACCTCAAGGTAGGCGAAGATGTTCTCCGAGACGTCGAGTCCGAAGCTGACCGCGAGTTCGGGGTTCAGGCGGGCAAGGTCCTGATCCTCCGAGGCGTCGAGATCGAAGTCGCCTTCGTAGTTGAATTCGCTGTCCAGTGCCGCCCCGAAGGACAGCTGCTCGGTGAGCCGGTAGCTGAGCTCAGGCGGGTTCTCGATGTCGAAGAGGATGTGGCGGTCTTCAAGCTCTTCTTCTTCCTGCTGCTCCTGGGCCAGCGCCAGTGGGGCCCATAGCAGCGTCGCGGCGGAGAGCGCTGCAAGCGGACCGAAGGCGGGGCGCCGCGCATGCCGTATCTTTAGCATTGCCGGAAAGCCCTCTTCGGTGATCTCGGACCCCTCTCTGACCTGACTGCATGATGGCCGCTCCTCCACGTGTCATGTCAAGGCAGAAGCGAGCAGCACCGTGAAACATAGGTGCAGTGCAGCAGGTTCCTTACCGATCCGTAAGGTGCGCGGCTGTCCTGCGGTAAGCCCGGTGCTCGCAGACTGCAGGGGCCAGCGCCGGTTCGGTGGACCCGGTCGGAAGCTCCTCTCGCGTATTGCAGCGCTGGTCGGGAGGAGCCCGGAGAAAGGTGGACGAGAAATGGCGATCCTTCCCAACTACGGGGCGGCGGTCTTCGTGCCCGGAGCGCCGGTCGACAATACCTACTTCCCGCTCATCGAAGGCAGTGTGCTGAGCTACAGCGGCAGCAAGGTGGACGAAGACAGCGGCGAGACCGAGACCGAGAGCAACGACGTCTTCGTCACCTTCGAAACGACGAGCATCGACGGAGTGCAGGTCGTCGTGGTGCATGATACCGGCTACCTGGACGGTGTGCTGATCGAGGACACTCTCGACTATTATGCCCAGGACACGGACGGCAACGTCTGGTACCTCGGCGAACTGTCCTACAGTTACGAGTACGACGACGACGGGCAGTACATCGCCACCAGCACGGAGGGTTCCTGGGAGACCGGCGTCGACGGCGCGCTGCCCGGCTGGGCCATGCCGGCGGACCCGCAGGTGGGTGACAGCTACTACCAGGAGTTCCTTGCCGGCGAGGCCGAAGACGAGGGGCTCGTGCTCGGCACGGACGAGGATGTCTCCATCGCCTTCGGTGATTTCGATCAGGTGTTGCAGACCCAGGACACCACCGCCCTGGAACCCGATGTCCTGGAGTACAAGTACTATGCCCCCGGCGTCGGTCAGATCCTGACCGAGGAGGATATCGACGAGGAAGGTGAGCCGGAGCTCAGCGTCGAGCTGATCGGCATCCGCCAGACCGGCCCCGGCGCCCTCGGCGAGGACGTCGACCACCCGGACATCGAGGACTTCACGCCAAACTCGCCGCTCTACGTCACCTATCTCGGCCAGGAAGCTCTCTACGAGAGCGCCCTCGGCGCCTACGTTTTCGACCTGGAGACGCATGAGATCGGCGAGGGTTGGATCCTCTTCGACAGCTCGGAAGACCTGGAGTTCGGCGAGCAGATCGAAGTCGACCTGGAAGAAGGCCAGGGGCTCGGCCTGTTCCTGATCTCCGATGTCGAGGACTACCCCCTCGACCTCTCCGAGTTCGAGGAGGGTGGTCTCTACTTCCAGAACTTCCTTACCGGCGAGGCCGCGACCCTGGACGACAACCTCGCGCCGCTGATCACCGACGAGGAGGGCGTGCCCCTGCCGATCCAGGGCTTTCATGCGCTGGGTGGCGAGGACGGTTTCAATTTCCTCAATCCGGCGGCCGGCTCTCAGGCCACCGAGCTGGATTTCGACTGCCTCGATGTCGGAGGGGAAGACGGCCTCACCGTCGTCGGCTTCGAGGACCTGCGCATCACGGATCCGGACTTCGACGGCGACTACAACGACTTCCTGGTCGCGGTCAGCCGTGACCCGGCGGAAGACCTGCTCGAGTTCGACGACCTGATTGTCGGAGATAACCACAACGATCACTTGATCGGCGGCAGGGAGGACGAGATTCTGCTCGGCCTCGGCGGCAATGATCGGCTCTTCGGCGGCCGCGGCGGTGACGGGCTGCAGGGTGGTGATGGCGACGATCGGTTGTTCGGCGGCGCCGGCGACGACCGGCTGTGCGGCGATGACGGCGACGACTGGCTTTTCGGCGGCCGCGGCGACGACACGCTGACCGGCGGCGCCGGGGACGACCGCATGAACGGCGGCCTGGGGAGCGACGTCTTCTCCTTCGGCCTCGACGAGGGCGACGACATCGTCTACGGCTTCGAGGCCGATTGCGACAGCATCGATCTCAGCGCCACGGCACTCACCTTCCAGGATCTGACCATTCAGCAGATTGCGTCCGGGACTCAGATCGACCTGGGTGCCGGCTCGATCCTGCTGGCGGGGGTGCAGGCGCCCGAGATCGACGAGACCAGCTTCGTGTTCTGAGGCGTGCCGGGGCGGCAGCCGCGCACTCCGGCCGCACGCTCAGGCTGTGGCGGGCCGCGGCAGGTGGTGTAGACTCCCTGTCCGCGGCCCCGCGACGGAGGTGCGAGGTGCTTTGAAAGTACTGCTGATCGAAGACGACGACGAAACGGCCGAATTCATCGAGCGTGGCCTGAGGGAGCAGGGCGACATGATCGACCGTGCCGCGACCGGCCGCGATGGGATGTTCCTGGCCGGCGACGGCGATTACGACGTCTTGATCGTCGACCGGCTTCTGCCCGGCATGGATGGGCTGAACGTGGTACGGCTGCTGCGCGAAGCCGAGGTGACCACGCCGGTGCTGTTTCTCAGCGCTCTCAGCGGGCTGGACGACCGAATCAGCGGCCTTGATGCCGGCGGCGACGACTACCTGGTGAAACCCTTCGCCTTTGCCGAACTGCGCGCGCGGCTGCGCGCGCTGGTGCGGCGGCCGCCGATGGCCGCGACCAGCAACCTGCTGCAGGTGGCGGATCTGACGCTGGACCGGCTTGCCCGCCGGGTGGAGCGTGCCGGCCAGCGCATCGAGCTGCAGCCGCGCGAGTTTCGCCTGCTCGAATACCTGATGGAGCACCAGGGTGAGGTGGTTACCAGGACCATGCTGCTCGAACACGTTTGGGAGTATCACTTCGAGCCGAAGACCAGCGTCGTCGAGACCCACATGAGCCGGCTGCGCACCAAGATCGACAAGCCCTTCGAGGCAGAACTGATCAAGACCGTCCGAGGATCGGGATATGTTCTCACGGCGCCCGACTAAGATCTTCGCCTCGGCCTCGTTCCGCCTGACGATGGCCTATGCGGCGGTCTTCGTCGTCGTCACGCTCACCGTGATCTTCGCCGGCGGCGCCGCAGCGATGGCGATCTTCCGGGCAGAGCTGAAGGACGAGGTGGCCGAGGAGCTGCGCGCACTGGCGGCCGAGGCGGCGCAGGGGCGGGAGACGCTCCTAAACGCGCTGGCGGCGCGCGCGGCCAAGACGGGCGAGACCGGCCTATCCTATCAGCTGGCCGGGCCAAGCGGAGAGGCGCTGTTCGGCGACCTCGGCCTCTCCCGTTTCGAGAGCGACTGGTTCGAATTCGTGCCGGTGGGCGAGGACGACGAAGAGGAATGGCTGGGCAGGGCGGAGCGGCTGCCGGACGGGTCGTGGCTGGCGGTGGTGAGCGACCTGGAACAGGTGCACGACACCTGGGAGCTGATGGTCGCGGGCACCGGCTGGACGCTCGCCATCTCGCTACCGCTGGCCCTGCTGTGCGGCGCCATGATGAGCGCCATGGTGCTGCGGCGCATAGAGGCGATCGACGCGACGGCAGCGCGCATCCGCGACGGTGGTCTGCACGAGCGCGCGCCGCTGCGCGGTAGCGGCGACGAGTTCGACCGCCTGACCGCCAACATCAACGCCATGCTCGACAGCATCGAGGCGCTGACCCGCAACATCCGCGACGTGTCGAGCGGCATCGCGCACGATCTGCGCACGCCCCTGACCCGGGTCAGCAACCGCTTGGAGTCGCTGCAGGAACGCCGGCCGGCGGGCGCGGAGCTCGAGTCTGAGATCGAGGCGGTGAAGTCCGAGATCAGCACGCTGCTCGTCACCTTCGACGCGCTGCTGCGCATCGGCGAGATCGAGGCGGGCACGCGCCGGGCGGGCTTCCGCACTCTCGACTTTTCGGCGCTGTCCGGCGAGTTGGCGGAAACCTATGAAGTGATGGCGGCGGAGAGCGGCAAGCGCCTCAGCAGCCAAATCGCTCCGGGGGTGCAGCTGCAGGGCGACCGCGCCCTACTCGTGCAGATGATCGCCAATGTACTCGAAAATGCCATTGTTCACACCGCGTCCGGCACCGAAATCTCGCTGTCGCTCTCCCCTGCCACCGACGGCGCCCGCCTGGTCATCGCCGACACAGGCCCGGGAATACCGGAAGCAGAGCGCCAGCGGGTCTTCACACGCTTCTACCGCGGCGACCGCAGCCGCCGCACGAATGGCAACGGGTTGGGCATGAACATCGTGCGCTCGATCGCCGGGCTGCACGGGATCAAGGTGACCCTCGCGGACAATGCGCCCGGACTGCGTGTAGAGTTCCTGGTGCCGAGGGAGTCGCTTCGCTAGTCCAGCCCCCCGTAGTTCTCCGGCAAAATCTCGATCTGCAGGCCGTGGCGATAGCGGCGGGAAACGACGGATTATGACGGCTCGTCGGGAATCACCGCCGTGCCGTCGATCTCGACCAGCCATTCGGGGCGGGCCAGGGCCTGCACCACCAGCCCGGTGGAGACGGGGTGCACGCCTTTGATGTACTCGCCGATGGTGCGGTAGACCGCCTCGCGGTGGCGCACGTCGGTGATGTAGACGACGATCTTCACCAGGTGCTCCATGCCGCCGCCGGCCTCTTCGATCAGCTGCTGGATGTTCTGCATCACCTTGTGGGTCTGCGCCGCGGGATCGTGGCTGTCGATGTTCACCGCATCGTCCAGGTTCTGCGGACACTGACCGCGCAGCCAGACGGTCCTGCCGCCGGTCGTGACCACCGCCTGGCACAAGTCGTTGTCCAGTCTCTGTTCCGGATAGGTGTCCTTGGTGTTGAACTTGCGGATGCGGGTATGGGCCATCTCGGTCTCCGTCGGATCAGGCACGAGGTGAAGGGAACTGCGGGGGTCTTCGGCTCTCCATTCTGCCGGCCGGGACAGCTTGACGGCTTTCGGCTGCGCCCTCCAGCCCTATCAGACGCTGTTCTCGGCGAGGCGGCCGAGGCGGGAGGATTTCATATTTTTCCCGGTCGAAGGTATCCCCTAGACTGGCGGCAGATCCGCCGAGACACTTGGAAAGCCGAACCATTGGGGGCCCACGCATGTCCGCTGAGAAAGTAGAGGCCCTCGTTGTCGGCGGCGGCCAGGCGGGCCTGGCCATGAGCGAGCACCTGAGCAAGAGCGGTGTACCTCATCTGGTTCTGGAGCGGCACCGCATTGCCGAACGCTGGCGCTCGCAAAGATGGGACTCCCTGGTCGCCAACGGCCCGGCCTGGCACGACAGGTTTCCGGGCATGACCTTTCCCGGGATCGATCCCGATGCTTTTCCTCCGAAGGAGAGGGTCGCGGACTACTTCGTCGCCTACGCGGAGATGATCGCGGCGCCCCTGCGCTGCGGTGTGGAGGTGAGGGAGGTGCGACGGCATGCGGATCGTCCCGGCTTCCGTGTCGAAACCTCTGAGGGTGTGATCGAAGCCGACTGCGTGGTTGCCGCCACCGGGCCGTTTCAGCACCCCGTCATCCCGGCCATCGTGCCTGAAGAGGCGGGTGTCCTGCAGATCCATTCCAGCGCCTACCGGAACCCCGGCCAGTTGCCGGAAGGTGCGGTGCTGGTGGTCGGGGCGGGATCGTCGGGGGTGCAGATCGCGGAGGAACTGCTGCGGGCGGGAAAGCCCGTCTACCTCTCGGTCGGCCCGCACCAGCGTCCGCCACGCAGCTATCGCGGGCGCGACTTCGTCTGGTGGCTGGGGGTTCTCGGCAAGTGGGATGCCGAGACCCCCGAGGCTGGCGCGGAACATGTCACCATTGCGGTGAGCGGCGCCCAGGGCGGCCATACGGTCGACTTCCGGCGTCTTGCCGAGCAGGGGATGAACCTCGTCGGCCTGACGAAAGCCTTCAAGGACGGCGTGCTGAGTTTCGCGCCGGATCTGGGGGACAATATCGCGCAAGGCGACGCCTACTACCTCTCGCTCCTGGCCGAAGCCGACGCCTATGTCGCCCGCAACGGCCTCGACCTTCCGGAGGAGCCGGAGGCCCGCAAGTTCGCGCCGGACCCGCCCTGCATGGCCGATCCCCTTCTTGCGTTGGACCTGGCGGCGGCCGGGATCGCCTCGATCATCTGGGCAACCGGCTTTGCGCTGGATTTCAGCTGGCTGAAGGTCGACGCCTTCGATCGGGACGGCAGGCCGAAGCACCAGCGCGGGGTTTCATCTGAGCCCGGGGTCTATTTCCTGGGGCTGCCCTGGCTGTCGCGGCGGGGATCCTCCTTCATCTGGGGGGTCTGGCACGACGCCAAGTTCCTGGCGGACCATATCGCCACCCAGCGCAAGTACCTGGCTTACCGTCCTGCCGCGGAGGAGAAAGCCGAAGCCTCATACCCGGATCATTCCCGGCATGAACCACAGGAACCCCGGCCATGACGTTTTCCATTGCGGCGCATTGCCCTGACACGGGCATGTTCGGCGTCGCCGTTTCGTCGTCGTCACCGGCCGTTGCGGCCAGGTGTGCCTTCGTCCGCCCGCGCACGGGGGCCGTGCTGAGCCAGAACATCACGGACCCGAGACTGGGAACGCGCCTGCTCGATCTGCTGGGCGAGGGGGCGAGCGCCGAGGACGCCGTCGCAACTGTGGCGAAGACGGCGGAGCATATCGCCTACCGCCAGCTCATCGCCGTGGACGGGCGCGGCGGATCGGCGGTCTATTCCGGTTCCCATGCGCTGGGCATCGTCGGCGAGGCGCGCGGCCGCGGCGTCGCCAGCGGCGGCAATCTCCTGACCACCGACTCCATTCCGCAGGTGATCGTCGACGCCTTCCTGGCGAGCCGCGGGCACCTTGCCGCCAGGCTGCTGACCGCCCTGCAGGCCGCCGTCGCTGCCGGCGGTGAGGCGGGCCCGGTCCATTCGGCCGGCCTGAGTGTCGTCGGTGAGGTCGACTGGCCGATCGCCGACCTGCGCGTCGACTGGACCGAGAACTGCCCGGTCGCCGAGCTGACCAAGCTTTGGCAGCTCTACGAGCCTCAGCTCGAGGCCTATGTGACGCGGGCGCTGGACCCCTCAGCCGCACCACGCTACGGCGTGCCCGGGGACCGCTAGCCGGCGCACTTTACCGCGCGGTCCCTCCGCCACGGACAGCAGAATCTATCATTCAACTATTTTGTTGACTGATCCGCCGGGCGGCTTTAATTTAACAATATGGTTGAACGAGAAACCCACCCGATGGATGCCATTTTCCATGCCCTCAGCGACGAGACCCGGCGCCGGATGCTTCGCGACCTCGCAGCCGGCGAACGCACTGTCGGCGAACTGGCGGAACCGCATCCGATGTCGCTCGCCGCGGCCTCGAAACACATCAAGGTCCTGGAAAAGGCGGGCCTCATTCGCCGCGAGATCCGGTGGCGGACCCATGTGTGCCACCTGGAGGCCGCGCCGCTGGAACGCGCGCATGACGAGATCGCTTTCTACGAGCAGTTCTGGACACGCAAGCTCGACACCCTGGAACGCCTCCTTCGCGAAGAAGACGCCCAGAATGCCTCCGAGCTCTCCGATCCCCCGAAAAGAGAAGACGAATGACCAGCCAACAATCACTCGCCTGCCTGGCAATAGCCGCAGGCCTCGGCCTGGGTGGGATGATACTTTCCACTGCCGCGGCCGGCACCGCTGGAACCGCTATCGAGAAGATGCCCGCCGACCTCGAAACCCGCTTCGCGCTCAGCGCCGCGCCGGCGCACATCCGCGCGGAGGCGACGGTCTACCTGCTCGATCCCGCGAAAGGCTATGAAGTCGCCAAAGAGGGGAGCAACGGCGTCGCCTGCATGGTGTCGCGGACGGCCTGGGAGCAGGCCGAGTACCGCAACGATATCTATGTGCCGCTGTGCTACGACGCCGCCGGGGTCGAGACCTACTTCAAGGTCCTGATGGACGTGGCGGCGCTGCGGATCGAGGGGCTGGCCCCCGAGGCGCTGAAGGCGGAAATCGAGGCGCGCTACGGCAACGGAACCTATACGGCGCCTGAACAGCCCGGCCTTTCCTACATGGTCGCTCCGGTGTTGCGCACCTGGATGCTTCCCGACATGAAGGTCCACACCAGGCCGATGCCGCATCTCATGTTCTATGCCCCGAATCTGACCGACAAGGATATCGCCGCCAATCTGGCGGCAGACGTGAGCTATCCCTTTATCTTCGCGGAAGGGCATCCGGCGCAGAGTTACATGATCCAGGTCGTCGGTTCTGCTGAGAGCGAAGCGATCCTTACCGCGGAGAAAGACCTTCTCGACAAGCTCTGCGCCTATCGCGATGTCCTTTGCGTGGAGGAGCGTTGAGCGCCGCCGGCTTCCGTCAGTCCGGAATTATCAAGACCGAAAGAGATGCGACATGACTGATCAAAACCAGGCCGATGACTTCGGCACCCTGACCGACAGGTCGACCCTTGTGATCCAGCGCTGGCTGCCAGGCCCGGTGGAGCGGATCTGGAGCTACCTGACCGAGAGCGACAAGCGCCGCAAGTGGCTCGCCTCGGGCGAGATGACGCTGAGCCCCGGCGCGCCGCTGGAGCTGGTCTGGCGCAACGACGACCTCAGCCGCCCGAACGACCCGCGTCCCGACAGCTTTCCCGCCGAGCACCGCTTGGAAAGCCGGGTGATCGCGTTCGACCCTCCGCACAGCCTCACGATCGCCTGGGGCGATGGTGACGTGACCTTCGAACTGCAGCCGAAGGGCGACCGGGTGCTGCTCACGGTGACCCATAGGGGCCTTGTCGAGCGCTCGGGCAAGGTGGGCGTCAGCGCGGGCTGGCACATGCACCTCGACCTCCTGGTCGCCGAGGTATCCGGTACGGAACCCGCCACGTTCTGGTCCGGCTGGTCGGCGCTCAAGGAGGCCTACGAAGACCGTATTCCGCAGTGACGGCCCGCGTCCGCAGAACTGCTGGCGGGATCAGCCCTTCGCCGTTGAATAGATGTAGCCGGCGCCGCGCACGGTCTTGATGACCTGGGGCTTGGCGGGGTCGCTCTCGATCTTGCGGCGGATGCGGGCGATGCGGATGTCGATGGAGCGGTCGAAGGGCTCCCAGTCGCGGTTGTGCGCCAGGTTCAGCAACTGGTCGCGGCTCAGCACCCGGTTGGGATTGTCGGCGAAGGCTTTCAGCAGGTCGAACTCCATGCCCGTCAGCGGGACCTCGCCGCCTTCCGAGTCGAACAGCTTGTGGGAGTCGAGATTGAGGGTGAAGCGGCCGAAGCGCGCCAGGCGGGCGTCGGCGGCTTCGTCGTCGCCTTCCGCCGCCTGCATCTTCTCGGCGCGGCGCAGCACCGCCTTGATGCGGGCCAGCAGCTCGCGCAGGTCGACGGGCTTGGCCAGGTAGTCGTCGGCGCCCATCTCCAGGCCGACGATGCGATCGACCACCTCGCCGGCCGCCGTCAGCATGATGATGCCGACGTCGCTGTTGCCGCGCAGGTAGCGCGCCAGCGAAAGGCCGTCCTCGCCGGGCATGCGGATGTCGAGCAGCACCAGGTCGACGTCGTTCTCGTCCACCACCTCGCGCAGCGCCTCGCCGCCGTCGGCGGGGGTGACGCGGAAGTCGTGCAGCTCCAGGTATTCCTGGATGGTCTCGCGGATGCCGGGTTCGTCGTCGACGACGACAATGTGCTTCTGCCCTTGCATTGCCATGTGTTCCTTAAATCAAGGGGACTGCCGCGTTGTTCATGGGGCCTTGTGCGGGGCGCCCTGCGCCTGCTCGGCCAGGATCTGCGCGATGAGGCCACGCACCTCGTCCAGGTTGAAGGGTTTCTCGATGAAGGGGCGCTGGACCCGCTGCAGGAAGACCCGTGCCGAGGGGCTGAGCGTGTCGCCGGAGACGAAGGCGGTGCGGCGCAGCAGGTTGGGGTCCTTGCGCTCCAGCGCGGCATAGAGGCTTGGTCCGTCCAGCTTGGGCATGCGCACGTCGCTGAGGATGACGTCGAAGGTGTGGCCTTCGATCAGGTCCAGCGCGCGCATGCCGGAATCGGCCGTCATCACGTCGTGGCCCTGGGCCGTCAGAATCTCCGCCAGGGTCTGCACGACATCCGGCTCGTCGTCGATGATCAGGACGCGGACACTGGGGCTGTCGGCCGCCGCCGCCTGGCTCTCCGCCGGCGTCTCGGTCTCCTCGGTGCTGGCCGGCAGCACCAGGGTGAAGACGGTGCCCTTGCCCGGCGTGCTGTCGACGCGGATGCGGCCATCGTGGGCTTCGACGATGCGGTGGCTGACGGCAAGGCCGACGCCGGTGCCCTCGCCGATGTCCTTGGTGGTGAAGAAGGGCTCGAAGATGCGCTTGCGGATCTCCCCGGGAATGCCGGGGCCGGTATCCGCCAGGCGCAGACGCACCTCGTCGTGCGGGGCGTCGTAGGTTCCCTGGATGGTCAGCACGCGCGGACCCGAGACTTCCATCATCGCCTGCTGGGCGTTGACGATGATGTTGGTAACCACCTGGTTCAGCTGGTCGGAATCGGCCCAGACCGGCGGCACTTCGGGGCCGATGTCCAGGTCCACCTCGATGTTGGCGGTGCGCAGCGAATAGCCGGTGACATCCAGGGTTGCCTGCACGATGTCGCAGAGGTCGACAGCGCGGCGCTCCGGCGGACGCTGGCGCGCCATGGCCAGGAAGGACTTCACGATGCGCGAGCAGCGGTCGGCGGCGTTGCCGATCTTCTCGGCGCGCTGGACGGTGCGCGGATCCTTCGCGGTCTCCTTCATCAACTGGGCATGGCCGACGACGACCGACAGCGGGTTGTTCAGCTCGTGCGCCACGCCGGCCAGCAGCGACCCCAGGGCGCTCAGCTTCTCGCTCTGGTACAGCGCCTCGCGCTGGCGGGCCATCTGCTCTTCCACCGCGCGCCGCTCCGTCAGGTCGTGGGCGCTGGCGACAATCATCTCCTCGCCCTGGTATTCGATGAGGCTGGCGGTCAGTGAGACCCAGATGATCTGGCCGTCGGAGCGGCGCAGCTGCACCTCAAAGCCCTCGACCGTGCCCTGGCTGCGAAGCAGTTCCAGGTAGCGCAGGCGGTCTTCCGGATTGACGTAGAGATCGCGGATGTAGGAAGGCTCGCCCGAGGTCTGCATCTGCCCGAAGACGCGCCGCGAGGCCGGGCTCTCGTAGATCACCAGCCCGTCTTCAGCCCGCACCATGGCCACCGGCACCGGCGAGGACTCGAGAATCGAGCGGACCAGGCTTTCGCTTTCGCGCAGGGCCCGCTCCATCTCCTTGCGGTTGGTGACGTCGGTGCGGGTCACCACGATGCCGCCCTGTCGGGTCGGCTGGTTGGAGAACTGGAACCAGCGCCCGTCGGCCTGCTGGAACTCCATCTCGGTGGAGAACTGGTGGCGCAGCTTCTTGCGCTCCTCCAGCCATTCCTCGACACGGCCCTCGGCGCCGACGTACTGGCCGCGCTCGGCGCCGACGCGGATGAAGTCCAGCCAGGGGGCGCCCGGCTGCAGGGCGTCGGCGCTCATGAAATTGAAATCGCGGTAGCGCCGGTTGCACATCACCAGGCGGTCCTTGGCGTCGTAGAGCGCAAAGCCCTCGGAGAGCGATTCCACCGCGTCCTGCAGGGTCTCGCGGGCCTCGAGCAGCTCGGCCTCCTTGGCCATCTGCTCGGTCAGGTCGACCACGGTGCCGATGGAGAAGGTGCGCTCGCCGATCTTCGCCAGGCGGGCCGAGACGGCGCCCCAGAACTCCTTGCCGTCGGCCTTCTTCAGCCGCGTCACGCGGCCGTCCAGGCGGCCTTTCTCGACCAGCTCGTCGGTGCAGGCCGCGCGCTCCTCCGGCGAGGCGAAGGAGCGTTCGGAGCGGTAGTGCTCGGTGACCGGCCAGCTGTAGCCCAGCAGCTCCGCCGCGGCCGGGCTGTGGTAGAGCACCTCGCCGCTCTCGGTGTCGGTGAGCCACAGCGGCAGAGGATTGTTCTCCACCAGGACGCGGAACTTCTGCTCGCTCTGACGCAGCGATTCCTCGATGCGTTTCAGCTTCGTGATGTCGGTGCGGACATAGACGCGCCCGCCGCCGTGGATCGGGTGGGTCGAGGTCTGCAGCCAGGTGCCGTCGTGCAGCTGAAACTCCACCGGTTCCTTCTCGGCGGCGATGACCTTGTCCAGCCAGATGCCGTCGTCTTCGTCTTCCGTACTGGCGTCCACCGCCCGGCCGTCGAAGATCTTCATCTTCGCCCGGCCCCTCAGGTAGTTTTCCAGGGTCGATGTGCCGACCATGTCCTCCGGGCTGGCGTCGTAGAGCGAGGCGTAGGAGGCGTTGCAGAGAATCAGGCGCTGGTCCTCGCCGTAGATGGCGAAGCCGTTGGGGATGTTGTCGACGGCATCGCGCAGCAGGCGCCAGACCCGCTCCAGTTCCTCCTCGGCATTGATCCTTTCGCTGATGTCGTGCAGCTCGGTCACCACGCTGCGCACGCCGGCCAGGGTGATGACGCTGGCCATGACCTCGACCGGCAGCAGTCCGCCGTCATTGCGGCAGGCGGTCAGGGAAAGGGCGGCGGGGGCGGTTCCCTCGCCCGGCTGCGCCAGCAGCCCGGCAAGGGTGTCGCGGTAGGCGGCGCGGCTTTCGGGCGCCAGCAGGACATCGGCGAAATTGCGCCCGGCGACCTCTTCGCAGGCGGTGCCGAAGAGGGACTGGGCGGCACGGTTGCAGGCGGTGATGTTCCCTTGCGTATCCGACAGCACGATGGGGTGGGAGGCCTGATCGATGATGCTGCGCCGCTGGCGCAGGATCTCTTCCTCCTCCAGCACCTCGGGCCGCGCGGCGCCGAGGCTGAGCAGCATGCCGGTCACCGCGCCGGCCGCAACGGCGATCTCGTCGCGGCAGCGGACGGTGGTGCCGTCGGGCCGCTGCAGGCGGTAGTCCAGGCTGGCGCCGCCGTCGGCCGCGGCCTGCCGCAGGGCCTGGCGGTAGGCGGGCCGGTCTTCCGGGTGGATCAGGCGGTCGAAAGGGTTGTCGCCGGCGCAGAGCATCTCGGCGTCGTGGCCGGTGATTTCTTCGGCGCGCCCGCTCACCGAGTCCAGGCGCAGGCTCTCCGCCTCCAGGCGGCCACGATAGAACACCGCCGGCAGCCGCGCCGCCATGAGCGCCAGGAAATCGGAGTCGGTCCCCTGCGGCGGCGGTTCCTGCGGTCGGGTTTTGGATTTCGGCGCGGACATGGCGACCCCTTGCGCGGCCCCCTGCCTCACCGCACGAACGCTATCCCGGGGGCGGTCCGGAGGCGCAGGCGGGCTGCCTGCCGGGGGCGCCAAGCAGATTAGCCGAGGGGCGCACCAGAGAAAAGGCAGCTTGGCGACCGGCGGCCGGGGCGCTGAACTGCCGGTCAGCCGCTCATTCGACGCCGCACGCTTTGAGGGTTCTCCCATCCCATGACCTGCCCAAGGTGGCTTTGCAGACGCAGGCGTTCCCCGCCGGCGTTCCGGGCGGGCCGCCGCTTCCCCCTGCGGGCGGCCCGTCCGGGTAGAGGGTTAGAAAGGTTGGCGCCCGGAGCGGGGGCTGCGCTGCAACTCCGCCTGGCACGCCGAGGAAATGATCGAGGCCCGGTTCAGGCCGATGTCGCGCAGGGTCCGGTCATCGAGCCGGGACAGCGCGACAGCGGTCTTGCGGATCCGCCGCGTCTGGTCGTTGGGAACGAAGGCCCGCCGCAGCAGGGTTCCCAGGAAACCGCCCAGCCGGCGGATCGCCCGCGCCGGGATCGCGTCGCGTCGCGGGGCATAGGGGGCCGCGCCGAAGGGGCTGACGGGTTTGTTGCCGGTCAGGATCATCGGCGAGCCGAAAACTTCGGAGTTGCTCATGTCACGTCACCAGGTTCGTCGATTGCTGATTGCTCGCCCGGACCGCCGGCCGCCGGGTCCTCTCTCGGCCTGCCGTTCAGTCGCTAGGATGGAGATATAGAGGGGCGCTGTTTCTTGCCGATGTCGCAGCCCCGGGGTTTCGGTATCAATTGTTCGCGCCCCGCCGCGGGCTGCGCGGCCCCCGGCCGCGCCACGACGTTTCCGCTTCCCGGCGGCGGAAATCTATAGATTTCAGCTAGTTGCGGCCGCCGGCCGGAAGGCGGCGGAGCGCCCTTGCCGCGCCTTTGCGGCGCGGGTCCTGAAACAATTGAAACATTGGCGGATGTGGGACTGAGGCTTTCAGGCTGTGAGATATCGGGCGCCGGGCCGGAATTCTTGAGGGCTTTTGCGGGAGAATCGAGGGCCATTTGCCGGGATTTTCGGGCTAAATGCTTGGCCGTAATGTGAAAAATCCAAGCTCTCTCTTATGTGGTAATCCGCACAGACCCTCCACCGGTCGCAGCGTAGCCTTCTCCTATCAGCGACACGCGGATTCCTTTGCCCCCTGGGCGAACGCTGGGGATCCGGCCTGTCGGAGGTTGACGCCAAGGGGTTGGTGGCGCCTAAAGGGGAAGGGAGAGCAAATACCATGTCTGAAGTGAACACACTGCTGATCGGCCGAAACCGGCTGTTCCTGGAAGGGCTGAAGAGCTTACTGCGCGGCAGTTCCTTCAACGTCTGCGGCGAGGCGCTCTGCGTCGGCGCGATGGAGGAGGCCGAAGACGCGCCGGAACTCATCCTCATCGAACTGCGCGACGAACTCTCCGAGGTGGTCGAGGATCTGCGCCAGCTGCGCGAAGATCTGCCCGAGACGCCGGTCGTCGTGCTGACTGACGAGCGCGATCCGCGCACCCTGGCGGGCTGTCTCAATGCGGGGGCCGCGGCCTTCCTGTTGAAGGACATCTCGCTGGAAGCGCTGATCCACTCCCTGAAGCTGGCCATGCTGGGTCAGAAGGTCATGCCGACCGACCTTGCCGCCGCGCTCATCAACGGGGCCGCCGGGGTGCAGTCGGTCAACGGCAAGAGCATCGAGAACTACGGTCTGTCGGACCGCGAGCTGGAGATCCTGCGTTGCCTGGTCAACGGTGACGCCAACAAGGTGATCGCCAACCGTCTGGACATCACCGAAGCTACGGTGAAGGTCCACATGAAGAGCCTGCTGCGCAAGATCAAGGCGGGCAACCGGACCCAGGCGGCGATCTGGGCGCTGAACCACGGCCTGGCTCCCGGCCTGCCTTTCGGCAAGTCCGAGCAAGCCCCGGTCTCCGCGCCGGCGTCCAAGGAAGTGGTGATGTCGCAGATGATGGGCTAGGCGAACCTGGCCCATCTTCGTTCTCTTGCTCTCTCGGGGCGCGCTGGCCTCTTCGGGTTCGGCGCGCCGATGTCTGGGGCCCCGCGGGCTGCCGCGGCGTTCAGCGCTTAGTCCCAGACGCCGCCGTCGTGATCCTTGCCGTTGCCTTTGTCTTTGACGCTTCTGGCGCCGTCCTGCTGCAGAGACTCCAGCAGCGGCAGCAAGACGGTGGCGGCCAGCACCGCCGCTTCGGTCCTGTTGCGGCAGTCCAGCTTGATCAGAATGGCGCGGACCATGGACTTCACCCGCGCTTCGCTCTCCTCCAGCGCTTCGGCGATGCTGCGGTTGCTGTCGCCCTCGGCCAGCAGGGCCAGGATGGCTTTCTCGCCGTCGCTGAGGCGCGCCAGCATTTCCAGGTAGACGCTGTTGTCGCTGCTGCCGCTCCCGGCGGCTGGCATGACCGAATAGCCGTCCTCGGCCAGCTTCAGGCTTTCCTCCAGGTAGTTCAGGCCGCGGTCCAGCAGGATCAGGCCGTCGGCGCGCTCGGGCAGTTCGCCCAGCATGGCGCACTTTGATTCCGGCACAGCCAGGAGCACCCGCGTGCGCTGGCCCGACCAGCGCCCGATCTGGTCCTCCAGGCCGTGGAAGCGGCTGCCGTCGTTGGCGGCGAGGATAAGGTAGTCGGCCTCCGGCTCGCCCCGGCCGTTGGAGGGAAAGATACAGATGTCTCCGACGCGGGTGTTGGGCACGCTGCGCAAGGCGTCCAGAAGAGGGCCGGGCTCGATGCCGGCCGCCACCACGGCGCAGCGGCGCTGCCGCGGCGCGGCCTCTTCCTGGGAGTCACGGACGTGCGAATCGTTCATCTGGACAGGACCTCCAACCAAAGGTGAACCCTCAAAGTCGGGCGCCTGGACCATCCTCGGCCCGTTCCGCACCCTGGCTGGTCGAAGCCTAGCACGCTGCACTTCCGCGTTCCCTGGCACAGGCATAGTACTACCTAGGGGGTAGCCGGCGGTCCCGATCGGGCCCGAAGCAGCCGGTTGCAGACGGTGATGTTTCCCGGAAAACCGCAAATTTCTATCGGTAGGGGCGTTTTCTGCGCCGCCTTGTGACTTATCCCACAGAGCGGCGGGGCCACGGCGTCTACCTTGGGCGCGTCATTGTGGAGGTCCTCCCTCAAGCCACGATGACGGACCTTCTAAGGTGAGCCCAAGCCCCGTCCGCCGCCCATCGGACGGGGCTTCTCCTTTTCACCGGTGTCGGGCTGCGAAAAGCGCCGCTTCAATCGCCGGTCACGTCGTGGACCAGGCGTTCCAGCTCTTCCATATCGCTGATGATCAGCGTGCGGCCGTCGCGCGAGATCAGGCCGCTCTTGGTCAGGTCGTTCAGCTCGCGGGTCACCGCTTCGCGGTGCGTGGAGATGCGGCTGGCGATGTCGGCGTGGGTCGGCGCCGGCGAGATGCGCGCGGTCTTGCCGTCACGCTCGCTCTCGCGGGCCAGGCGCAGCAACTCGGAATGGATCCGGTTCTTCACCGCCAGGGTTGAGAACTCGAAGATGCGTTCGCTCAAGGAGCGGACGGTGCCGATCAGGTTCGTCAGCATGGCCATGGAGACCGCCGGGAACTCCTCCAGGATCGAGCGGAAGGTCTCCGCCGAGACCGAGCCGATCATGACGTCGCTGAGCGCGATGACGTTGGCCGAGCGCGGCGCGCCGTCGATGGCCGCGAACTCGCCGAAGCATTCGCCGGCGTGGATGTCCCGGAAGGCCACTTCCTTGCCGGCGCTGGAGAAGAGGATCACCCGCACGGTCCCGGAGACCATGAAGTAGACGTCGGTGGAGCCTTCCTGGTGGCCGATGATCTGCTGGTTGGCCGTGTAGTTCCGCCAGTTCACGCGCTGCGTCAGGCGCTCGATCTCACGCGGATCGAGATCGCGGAAGATCTCGATGCGTTCGAGAGCGTAGCCTGTGCCGCCCGATAGCTTTTGGTTGGCCGTCATGATTCCCATTCATGCCGCTTCGGCTTGGCGCGCGCCCCCATAACCGGGAAGACAGGACCGCCGAGCCGTTGAACCGCTTTGCGAAGCCAGAATGCACCTCTCCGCAGACGCGGACCCGTTTTCCCACCTGATGCTCCCATTCCATCCTGGGAGCACTGGATGAAGGCCACTAAACCTGCGCAATAGTACCCGCCGGCCTCGCGGATGCAACTGACCGTTCGTTGCAGATTTCCTGCAATGCCCGCCGCGGGCCCTCGCCGCGCGTTGCTGACAGCTTGCTTTGTGAAGGGCATCGCAGTATGGAGGCGCCAACCCGCCCCGTCTGCAGCCAGAAACCGCTCCGCCAAAAAATGTCACAAGCGGCCGAAGCTTTCCCCGTGGAGCCTTTGCACCCCTGGCTGACGCAGGTGCTGTTGCCGTTCTGGGCCGAGACCGGATTCGACCCGGAAAACGGCGCATTCGTTGAGAAATTCGAGCCCGACGGCACGCCGAGCACGGCGGACTTCACCCGTGTCCGGGTGCAGGCGCGCCAGATCTACGTCTTTTCCCACGCCGCCCACGCCGGCTACAGCGGCGTCGGCCTGGCGCGCGCCCGGCAGGCCTTCGACTTCCTTGAAGCCCACGCCTGGGACCGGGAGGCGGGCGGCTGGTTTCAGCGCCTGCGCCGCGACGGGCCGCCGCTGGACCGGACAAAAGACAGCTACGACCACGCCTTCATGCTGCTGGCCATGGCCTGGCTGTACCGCGCCGGCGGCGATGCGCGGGTGTTGAAGCGCGCCGAGCAGACCATCGAATTCCTGGATGCGCACCTGGGGCAGACCCGCGACGGCGCCTTCGACGGCTATGCCGAGTGGGAAGTGGCGCCGGGCGAAGCCCTGCCGCTGCCGCGGCGCCAGAATCCGCATATGCACCTGCTGGAAGCTTTCCTGGCGCTCTATGAGGCCAGCGGCGCCGAGCGGTGGCTGGCGCAGGCGCAGCGCATCTTCGGCCTCTTCGAGCGGCATTTCTTCGATGCCACTTCCGGCCAGCTCATTGAGTACTTCGACCGCGACTGGCGCGAGATCCCGCAGCCGGAAGGCCCTGGGGGCCGGCGGCGGCGCGAACCCGGCCATCACTTCGAATGGGTCTGGCTGCTGCACCGCTACGCCGGGCTGGCGCAAGACGACCGCGCGGCGGCGGCTATGCGTCCGCTCTTCGACTGGGCCTGGGACAAGGGCATCGACCGCGCCGGCGCGGCGCCCTTCGTGGTCTACGAGGAGTTGGATCCCGCCGGCCGGGTCCTGGGCGGCGGCAGCAAAAGACTTTGGGCGCAGACCGAGGCGGTGAAGGCCTGCTTGGCTGTTTACGAACGATTTGGGGACGACTCGGCGGCCGAGGGCGCTGGCCTGCTGCTGGGCGGCCTGTTCCGCACCTTTGCCGGGCTCGACCATCCGCGCTGGCGCGAGCAGGTCGACCGCGAGGGCAACCTGATCCGCGAGGGCATGCCCTCCAGCAGCCTCTATCATCTCTTCCTGGCGGTGGCCGAGGCGATCCGCGTGCTGCCCGCAGCCGAGGACTCTTAGACTTCCAGCCTTTGCAGCGCGGCGGCCACGGTGGCGCGGCTGCCGTGGTCGACGAGGGACTGCAACGCCGCGGTGACGGCCGCGCGCAGCCGAGGGTCGGCGGCCAGCTCTGCGTCGAAGACTTCGGAGATTCCCAGGAAGCCCTCGACGATCCCGGCGGGCGCGGCGCCGGCTGCGTAGACGGCGCCGAGGCGCGCGGCCAGCGGGTCGCGCACGTCGATCTCGCGGCCGCTCTCGTCCTGGCCGCCGGCGTAGCGTATCCAGGCGGCCACCGCCAAAGCCAGGATGTCGATCGGCGCGCCGTCGTCGAGGCGCTGGCGGAGGCTGCCGAGCAGGCGCTGCGGCAGCTTCTGACTGCCGTCCATGGCGATCTGCCAGGTGCGGTGCTGCAGGCCCGGGTTGGCGAAGCGCTCGATCAAGGCCGCCTTGTAGCCTTCCAGGTCGGCGCCGGCCGGCAGCTTGAGGGTCGGCCCCGCCTCGCGGTCCATGAAGCACTTGGCCAGGCGGCGGAAGTCGGCGTCGGCCATGGTGTCGGCCACGGTCTCGTAGCCGGCCAGGTAGCCCAGGTAGGCGAGCAGCGAGTGGCTGCCGTTCAGCAACCGCAGCTTCATCTCCTCGTAGGGCGCGACGTCGCGCACCATCTCCGCACCGGCCTCCTCCCAGGGCGGGCGGCCGTCGGCAAAGTCTTCTTCGATGACCCACTGGGTGAAAGGCTCGGCCACCACCAGGCCCTCGTCGCGCAGGCCGAGGCGTTCTTCGGCCCGGGCGCGGTCGGCCTCGGTCGTCGCCGGCACGATACGGTCGATCATGGTGGCGGGAAAGCGCGCCTCGTCCTCGATCCAGGCGGCGAGGCCCGGGTCCTCCAGCGCCGCCAGCTCCAGGATCAGGCCGCGCAGCAGGCGGCCGTTGTGCGGAAGGTTGTCGCAGCTCAGCAGGGTGAAGGGTTTCGCGCCCGCCGCCCTGCGCGCCCTCAGGCCCGCCAGCAGAAAGCCGGGCAGGGAGCGCGGCCGGCCCGGGTTGGCCAGGTCGTGGGTGATGTCCGGATGCTCGGGGCGCAGCTTGCCGCTGGCCGGGTCGTGGCAGTAGCCCTTCTCGGTGACGGTGATGGAGACGATGCGGGTCTGCGGCGCGGCCAGGCGCTGGATCAGGGCCTCGGGCGACTCGGCGGCGAAGGTCACGGCCTTGACGGCGCCGATGACGCGCAGCGCCTCGCCCTCGGGGCCGCGCTCGGCCAGCGTGTAGAGGCCGCCCTGCGGGGCGAGCTGGTCGCGCACGCCGGGGCCGCGCAGGCTGACGCCGTGGATCGCCCAGTCCCCGCTGTGCTTTGCAAGGATGTCGTCAGTGTAGACCGCCTGGTGGGCACGGTGAAAGGCGCCGAGGCCCAGGTGCACGATGCCGATGCCGCAGGCGGCGCGGTCGTAGGCCGGTTGGGCCACCTCGCGCGGCAGCGCGCCGCGTGTCGCTTCACTCAATCTTTTTGTCATGGGCTACAGCTTATAGGCCTGCTTCACCAGGCGGTAGGTCAGGTCGTGGGCGACTTCCAGGGCCTCGTCCTCCTCCAGGCGGTGGGTGCAGACCAGCTCGGCCAGGTAGGCGCAGTCGACGCGGCGGGCGACGTCGTGGCGCGCCGGGATGGAGAGGAAGGCGCGGGTGTCGTCGTTGAAGCCGACGGTGTTGTAGAAGCCGGCGGTCTCGGTCAGCGCCCTGCGGTAGCGCAGCATGCCCTCGGGGCTGTCGTAGAACCACCAGGCCGGACCGATCCTCAGGCAGGGATAGTGGCCCGCCAGGGGCGCCAGCTCCCGGCTGTAGCTGGTCTCGTCCAGGGTGAAGAGAATGATCGAGAGGCCGGGCTCGTTGCCGTAGCGGTCGAGCAGCGGCTTCAGGCCGGTGACGTAGTCGGTCGGCAGCGGCATGTCGGCGCCGACATTGCGCCCGAAGTCCGCGAAGAGGCGGGCGTTGTGGTTACGGAAGGAGCCGGGATGGATCTGCATGACCAGGCCGTCGTCCAGGCTCATGCGCGCCATCTCGGTGAGGATCTGGGCGCGGAACAGCTCGTGCTCCTGGGCCGAGCTCTTGCCCCGGCGGATGCGCTCGAAGAGCTGCGCGGCGGCGATGCTGCCCAGGTCGGCGGTGGCCGCTGTCGGATGGCCGTGGTCGCTGGAGGTGGCGCCCATCTCGGCGAAGAAGGCGCGGCGCTGGGCCAGGGCGGCCAGGTAGCCGTCCCAGGTGGCGGTGTCTTCCCCGGTGATCTCGCCCAGGCGTTCGACGTTTGCCTCGAAGCCCTCGAAGTCCGGGTCGACCACCGGGTCGGGGCGGAAGGCGGTGATCACGCGGCCGTTCCAGTTGCTGTCGCGGATCACCTGGTGGTGGGCCAGGTCGTCGGTCGGCGATTCCGTGGTCGCCAGCACCTCGATGCCGAAGCGTTCAAAGAGCGCGCGCGGGCGCATGTCGTCTTGGGCCAGGCGGGCGCTCAGCTGGTCGTAGATGCGGTCGGCGCTTTCCGGCGTCAGGCGTTCCTCGATGCCGCAGACCACGGAGAGCGCGTGGTCGAACCACATCCGCGAGGGTGTGCCGCGGAAGAGATGATAGTGCCCGGCGAAGCTGCGCCAGATCTTGCGCCCATCGGTTTCCACCGGCCCGCCGTCGGCGCGCGGAATGCCCAGGTCCTCCAGCTTCACGCCCTGGCTGTAGAGCATGCGGAAGAGGTAGTGGTCGGGGATGATGAAGAGCTCGGCGGGGTCGCCGAAGGGCGCGTTGTCGGCGAACCAGCGCGGCTCGGTATGGCCGTGCGGGGAGACGATGGGCAGGTCCTTGATCTCGTCGTAGAGCCGCCGCGCCACCGCCCGCATCGCGGGGTCCGGCGGAAAGAGGCGGTCTTCGTGCAGTCGCAGGGCCTCGGCCATGAAATGTCGTCTCCCGTGTCTCGCCGCCCGGTCTGCGCCAGGCGTTTCGACGTTGTTCTATACTAGTATGGTAGCCTGAGCTCAAGGGGCAAGGCGGGTTGGGGAGGCGCAGCTTCTTGCGCGAGAGCCGTTAGCCCACGGGCTGCAGGAGGTCCGGGTTCAGCACCTTGGTCACCCGCCCATAGCCAACGATCCAGTTGCCCTCCTGCACAGTGAAGTCAAAACCTTCATAGAGGCGCCCGCGCTGCAGTTCGGGCGCCAGAAAGGTCATTTCCGACCTCACCGTATCGCCTGGCCGCACCTCCTCGACATCGGGAAAGCTGTGGCGGGCGTCGTTCAGGCTGCCGGGCAGTCCGAAGTCGTGGTTTGGGAAATAGCCGCTGCGGCAGGGGATATTCTTGCCCCCTTCCTCGGTGGGGAGAAAGCGGATCTCCGCTTCGATGTCAGGTGTGGGCTGGGGCATGGCCACTGCTCCGAGGTGTTCCTTCTGTCCAGAAAAGCGTAGTTTCCCGGGCTTTGGGCCGGGTTGTCAAACGGACTACAAATACCCTTTCGGTATGCGATTTAGAATTATCCTAATTGATAATCATTCGCAATTGAGCTATATAAGAGGCCTGGAACCGACCCGAGGAGACCGTGAGATGAGGCTGGATCTGGTGAAAACCCTGAGTTTCGCCGTGCTGCACTTCAGCGTCGGCTTCACCGTCACCTTTGCCCTGACCGGGTCGGTGGCGATCTCCACCGGCGTCGCCCTCATCGAGCCGGCGGTGAACACGGTGGTCTTCTTCTTCCACGAGCGGGCCTGGCAGCGCTTCACGGCCTCCAAGGCCCGGAGGGCGGCCGTTCCGGCCGCGGCGCCCGGCGGCGGCCTGGGCCCTGCGCCCAATCTGCCGTCCTTGGGCTCCTGGGGGCTGGCGCAGGGCGCCTGCGCCAAGCCGGCGGAGTGATGCGCCGCTAACGCAGGCCGCCCAGGTTGGCGATCAGCGCCTCGCGCGCCTGCTCGATCTCCCGGCCGATCTTATGGGCCATGTCCTCGTCTTCGCTGCAGACGTTGCGCGCGGCGTGGCCGTAGGAGGCTTCGCACTCGCGCATGGCCTCGATCACCAGTTCCTCGATGATCTTGTCGATGGCCTCTCTCTGGCCAGGCGAGAGCGTGGCGCCGACGATTTCCTCGATGTTCAGGACCGCCTTCTGCGCTTTCTGCTTCAATTCCATGCCTTCTTCCTCCCCGGGAACGATGATCTTTGGCGGCAGCTTGCCATAGGCGAGGGGGCCTGACGACCCCGTGCCCTTAAAGCGCCGAGAGGGGCTCTATACTCCGGGCCGCCGCCAGCTCGCCGAAGATGCGCCAGTTGGGCGCGTCGAGGGGGATGCCGTCGGCGCTGCGTTCCCGCTCCACCGCCCACTCGCGGTCGCCGGCGGCCATGACGCGCTCGCCCGGCAGGGCCGCCTGGCCGCGCAAAGAGTCGAGGTATTCGCGCAGCTGGGCCTGGAAGATGTCCTCGGCGACGAAGGCCGAGGGCTTCAGGGCCAGGAAGAACTGGCCGAGGCGGCGCGGCTCCGACCAGGGGGGCTGGAACATCTCCACCATCTGGTGGCTGAGACACATGCCGCTCAGGCCGGCGGAGAGGATCTCCACCATGCCGGCCAGGGCCGCCCCCTTGTAGCCGTAGCCGCTGCCGCCCAGCGGCAGCAGCGACTTGGCGGCGTGGGGGTCCCGGGTCATGCGGCCCGCGTCGTCCACCACCACCTCCGCCGGCAGCTCCCTGTCGAGGGCGCGGTACTGCAGGATGCGGTTCATTGGGATCGAGCTGCTGGCCATGTCGATGAGGTAGGGGCGCTCGCCCGCGACCGGCGCGGCGAAGCTGAGGGGGTTGGTGCCGTGAAAGCCCTCGCGCCCGCTGTGCGCCAAAACGGCGCTGGTGGCGTTGCAGGTGGCGAGACCGATGTAGCCTGCTTCCGCGGCGGCCAGGGTGTAGCAGCCGGCGGCGGCGAAGTGGGAGGAGTTGGAAACGCTGACGGCGCCGACCCCCGCCTCCGCGGCCAGCGTCATGGCCTCTTCCATGGCGCGGTAGCCGGCGGCGGTGCCAAGGGCGTGGTCGGCGTCCAGCCGCCCGGCCGCCGCCGCGGTCTTTTCGAAACGCATCTCGGGGCGGCCCTTCACGCGGCCGCCCTCGACCACCTTGGCGTAATGCGGCAGCAGGCGCACGCCGTGGCTGTCGACGCCGCGCAGCGAGGCACCGACCAGGGCACGGGCGGTCGCCTCGGCGGAGGCCTCGTCGGCGCCGGCGGCGGCCAGCACCGCGCGGACGAAACGGTCCAGGTCCCCGGCCGCGACGCGCGCGGCCCCCGGCTCCTGCTGTTGCTCCTGCTCTCCGGCGACTTCGCTCACATCACCGCGCCGATCTGCCAGGGAATGAATTCGGCGTCGCCGAAGCCCAGCGCCTCGGACTTGGAGGGTGTGCCGCTGGCGATCTCCAGCACCTTCTCGAAGATCTCGCGCCCGACCTGCTCGATCGTCCTGTCGCCCTCGGCGATGCCACCGCAGTTGATGTCCATGTCTTCGGACAGGCGGGCGTACATGGCGCTGTTGGTGGCCAGCTTGATGGAGGGCGAGGGCTTGAAGCCGAAGACCGAGCCGCGCCCGGTGGTGAAGCAGACCACGTTGGCGCCGGAGGCGACCTGCCCGGTCACCGAGCAGGGGTCGTAGCCGGGCGAGTCCATGAAGACGAAGCCCTTGGCCGTCACCGGCTCGGCGTACTTGTAGACGCCGACCAGGTTGGTGGTGCCGCCCTTGGCCGCCGCGCCCAGCGACTTCTCCAGGATGGTGGTGAGCCCGCCGGCCTTGTTGCCGGGCGAGGGGTTGTTGTTCATCTCGCCGCCGTTGCGCCGGGTGTAGTCCTCCCACCAGTGGATGCGCTCGATCAGCTTCTCGCCGACCTCGCGGCTGACGGCGCGGCGGGTCAGCAGGTGCTCGGCGCCGTAGATCTCCGGCGTCTCGCTGAGGATCGCGGTGCCGCCGTGGCGCACCAGCAGGTCGGCGGCCTGGCCCAGGGCCGGGTTGGCGGTGATGCCGGAATAGGCGTCCGACCCGCCGCACTGCAGGGCCAGGGTCAGCTCGCTGGCCGGCAGGGTCTCGCGCACCGCCGCGTTGGCCGCCGGCAGCATGGCCTTGATGCGCTCGATGGCCTCGTCGACCGTGCGCCGGGTGCCGCCGGTCTCCTGGATGGTCAGGGTCTGGAAGCGCTCGCCGGTCGAGAGGCCGTAGGCGTCCAGCAGGAAGGGGATCTGGTTCACCTCGCAGCCGAGGCCCACCATCAGCACCCCGGCCAGGTTGGGGTGCCGGGCATAGCCCCAGAGGGTGCGCTGCAGGGCCTCGTAGCCGTCGCCGCTGTCGGCCATGCCGCAGCCGGTGGAATGCACGAAGGCGCAGACGCCGTCGACGTTGGGGAACTCGTCCAGGATGCCGGTCCTGTTGAAGGCCTCGGCGATGTAGCGCGCCACGGTGGCCGAGCAGTTCACCGAGGTCAGGATACCGATGTAGTTGCGCGTGCCCGCCCGTCCGTCGGCGCGGCGGTAGCCCTGGAAGGTGGCGCGCTCGCCCTCCGGCACCATCTCGGTCGGCTTCGCGCCCTCGCAGAAGGCATAGTCGCGGTCGAACTCGCCCATGCCGCAGTTCTGCACGTGGACGTGCTCTCCGGGCGCAATATCCTTGGTGGCGAAGCCGATCACCTGGTCGTACTTCACCACCGGCGCGCCTTTCTCGATGGCGCGGGTCGCGACCTTGTGGCCGGTGGGAATGCGGTTCGCCGTGGTGACGCCTTCGCCCGGAACTTCGGTGCCTTCCAGGATCTCGGCGCGGCTCACCACCACGTTGTCGTTGGGGCTGAGGCGGATGGTGAGGCCGGCGCCGGTCGGGGATGTCATTGCAGTGGTTCCTTGAAGTCAGCCGGTGGTGTAGCTGCGGCAGAGCGCGTCCAGGTGACAGCCGTAGGACGATTCCAGACGCAGGAAGGTCAGTTCACCCTTCTGTACGGCCGCGCGCAGATCGCTGAGATAATCCCGGCCTTTTTCCGAGACCGCGTTTTCCATCGAGGTGACGCGGGCCAGGTCGCTGAGGTTCGGCGCCTCGATTTTCTGGACGTCGAAGATGACGTTGCCCAGCAGCAGGTTATTGCAGCGCAGATGCTCGACGCCTTCGAGCTTCAGCGTGCAGGTATCCTTGTCATGGGTCTCGATGGTCAGCGTGAAGGTCTTGTCGCCGGGCATCTCGATCTTGCGCAGTTCGCCGTCGCTGACTTCCGGCAGGATTTCGGTCATGGGCTGGTCTCGCGGTAGGTCACGGGGTTGTAGGGGGCATGATCTGCATCATTAGCGCCTCGGCCGCCGTCTGGCTATGCTGCGGCCATGGCGGACGATCATAGCATGCACGCGATGGTCCTGCGGGAAAAGGCGGCCGGAAGGCTTGAGGCCGCCGATCTGCCGCGCCCGGAACCGGGTCCCGGGCAGATCCGCGTGAAGGTGGCGGCCTGCGGGGTCTGCCGCACCGACCTGCACGTGGTCGACGGCGAGCTGCCGGACCCCAAGCTGCCCATCGTGCCGGGTCACGAGATCGTCGGGACGGTGGACGCCCTGGGCGAGGGAGTCGAGACCTTTGCTCTGGGCCGGCGGGTCGGCGTGCCCTGGCTCGGCTTTTCCTGCGGCGCCTGTGGCTACTGCACCTCGGGGCGCGAGAACCTCTGCGGGGCGGCGCGCTACACCGGCTACCAGATCGACGGCGGCTATGCCGACTACTGCATTGCCGACGCGCGCTACAGCTTCGCCCTGCCGGAAGGCTACAGCGATTGCGAGGCGGCGCCGCTGCTCTGCGCCGGACTCATCGGCCACCGCGCCTACCGCATGGCCGGCGAGGCCAAGCGCCTGGGCGTCTACGGCTTCGGCGCGGCGGCCCACATCATGATCCAGGTCGCCCTCTGGGAGGGGCGGGAGGTCTACGGTTTTACCCGCCCCGGCGACGACGAGGCCCAGGCCTTCGCCCGCGGCCTCGGCGCCACCTGGGCCGGAGCTTCCGGCGAGGCGCCGCCGGAAGAGCTGGACGCCGCCATCATCTTCGCCCCTGTCGGGGCCCTGGTGCCCGAGGCGCTGAGGCGCACGGCGCGCGGCGGCACCGTGGTCTGCGCCGGCATCCACATGAGCGACATCCCGAGCTTTCCCTACCGCATCCTCTGGGAGGAGCGGCAGATCCGCTCGGTCGCCAACCTGACCCGGCGTGATGCCGAGGAATTCCTGGCGCTGGCCCCCAAGGTGCCGGTGAAGACCCATGTCCGTGACTACCCCCTGGCCGAGGCCAACCGGGCCCTCGACGACCTGCGCCGGGGGCGCCTGCAGGGGGCCGCCGTCCTGCGGCCCTGAATATTCCACAGATGACATGGGGGGCGGGGTGCGCTCTCCCTTGAAAGCGCCCGAAAAAGTGCCGACCTTAATGGTTAACGGCTGCTTAACCTAAGCGCCCGATCCTTACCGATCGTAAGGGAGTTCGGCGCTACCCTCGCGTTAGGACCCGGTAGCCTGCTGCACCCCCGGCGGGCTGCCCCGAAGCAGGGGTCTTGCGGGGGCGACTAGGTGCGAGGTTGGAAGATGACCCTGGGTCCCGAAACCGACCTTTGGGATGCCCACCACCCGCGGGCGGCGCAGGGCGCGCGCCCCTGGGACCGCAGCTATCCGGCGGGCATCGCCTGGGATGAGCCGGTTCTGCAGGAACCGCTGGCCCTGGCGCTCGACCGCGCCGTGGCGGCCTTCGGCGAACGTCCCTGCCTGGATTTCCTCGGCCGGTCCTATTCCTATGCCCAGGTCGGTGACCTGGTCGCCCGCACCGCCAAGGGCCTGCAGGACCTGGGCGTCGCCAAGGGCACGCGCGTCGCGCTCTTCCTGCCCAACACTCCCTACTACGTGGTCGCCTACTTCGCGGTGATGAAGCTGGGCGGCATCGTGGTCAACGTGAACCCGCTCTACGCGGAGGAGGAAGTCCACGAGCTGCTGGCCGATTCCGGCGCCGAGTTCGCCGTCACCATGGACCTGAAGCTGCTGCTGCCCAAGCTGACCTCGGCGCTGGCCCCCGACACCCGGAAGAAGTGCGCGCTGAAGAAGATCATCGTCGGCGCCATGGGCGACATCCTGCGCTTTCCCACGCGCCAGCTCTTCGCCGTCGCCAAGCGCGGCGAGCTGGCCAGGCCGCCCGCCGGCGACGACCGCTACCTGCGCTTTTCGAGGCTGATCGACAACGACGGCGACTTCACGCCCGCCGAGGTCGGCATCGGCGACGTGGCGGTGCTGCAGTACACCGGCGGCACCACCGGTCTGCCCAAGGGCGCCATGCTGACCCACGGCTCGATCTCCGCCAACGTCAGCCAGCTCCACACCTGGTTCATCGGCGTCGAGCCCGGCACGCAAAGGGTGCTGGCGGTGCTGCCGCTGTTCCACGTCTTCGCCATGACGGTGAACATGCACCTGGGCATCCGGCTCGCGGGCGAGATCATCCTGATGCCGCGCTTCGAGATCAAAACGCTGCTGCAGACCATCGCGCGCCGCCGGCCCACCTTCTTCCCCGGCGTGCCGACGCTGTTCAACGCCATCCTGCACTACCCGAAGCTGGAGCGTTACGACCTCTCCTGCATCGAGGTCTGCATCTCCGGCGGCGCCGGCCTGCCGGCTCCGGTGCACGAGGGCTTCGAGAACCTGACCGGCGGGCGCCTCTTCGAAGGTTACGGCCTTTCGGAGGCCTCGCCCGTGGTCACCTGCAACCCCATCGCCGGTTCCACCAAGGTCGGCTCCATCGGCCTGCCGCTGCCGGGCACGGAGGTGGTCATCCGCTCCCTGGACAACCGGGACCAGGAGGTGCCGCTGGGCGAACGCGGCGAGATCTGCCTGCGCGGCCCGCAGGTCATGGCCGGCTACTGGCAGCGTCCGGAGGCCTCCGCCGAGACCCTGCGCCACGGCTGGCTGCACACCGGCGACGTCGGCTACATGGACGAGGACGGCTACACCTACCTCATCGACCGCCTTAAGGAGGTCATCGTCTCCGGCGGTTACAAGGTCTATCCGCGCCACGTCGAGGAAGCCATCCACCGCCATCCCGCGGTGGCCGAGGTCATCTGCTGCGCCAAGCCCGACGAGTACCGCGGCGAGGTCCCCAAGGCCTTCGTGCGCCTGAAGGAGGGCGAGACGCTGAACGAGGAAGATCTGCGCGCTTTCCTCGCCGACAAGCTGTCGCCCATGGAGATGCCGCGCGAGGTGGAGTTCCGCGAAGAGCTGCCCAAGACCATGATCGGCAAGCTGTCGAAAAAGGAACTGATTGCTCACGAGCGCGCGAAGCACGACGAAGAGCGTGCCAAGCACGCGGGACAAGAGCAGAATGAACAGGGTCCGGCGGGCGAATCGCCGCCGCTGGAAGAGACGAAAGGTCTTTAGACGATGGAAAAGAACGTTGTGATCGCCGGCTATGCCCGCTCACCCTTCACCTTCGCCCACAAGGGCGAGATGGTGAAGCTGCGCCCCGACGAGATGGCGGCGCAGGTGGTGCGCGGCCTGCTTGAAAGGACCGGCGTCGAGCCCAAGGACATCGAAGACCTCATCGTCGGCTGCGCCTTTCCCGAGGGCGAGCAGGGCCTGAACGTGGCGCGGCTCATCGGTTTTCTGGCCGAGCTGCCGATCTCGGTCGCCGGCACCACGGTGAACCGTTTCTGCGGCTCCTCCATGCAGGCCATCCACATGGCCGCCGGCAACATCCAGATGAACGCCGGCGAGGCCTTCATCTGCGCGGGCATCGAGTCCATGAGCCGCGTGCCCATGGCCGGTTTCAACCCGCTGCTCAACCCCGGCCTCGCCGAGCGCTTCCCCGCCGCCTACATCTCCATGGGCGAGACGGCGGAGAACGTGGCGCGGCGCCACCAGATCACCCGCGCCCGCCAGGAGGAGCTGGCGGTGCTCAGCCACCGCCGGGCCGCCGTGGCGCGCAACGAAGGCAAGCTCGCCGACGAGATCGTGCCGGTGCAGGTGAACGGCGCGGCCGTGGAGGCCGACGGCTGCATCCGCCCCGACACCTCGATGGAGGCCCTGGGCGAACTGAAGCCCGCCTTCGCCACCGACGGCAGCGTCACCGCGGCGACTTCCTCGCCGCTGACCGACGGCGCCTCGGCGGTGCTGGTGACTTCGGAGGACTACGCCAAGGCGCACGGCCTGAGGCCGCTGGCCCGGGTGAAGTCCATCGCCGTCGCCGGCTGCGACCCCGAGGTCATGGGCATCGGCCCGGTGGCCGCCACCAGGAAGGCGCTGGAGCGCGCCGGGCTTTCGGTGGGCGACATCGACATCGTCGAACTGAACGAGGCCTTCGCCGCCCAGGCCCTGGCCTGCGCCGACGAACTGGGCCTGGACCTGGAGAAGACCAACCTGGACGGCGGCGCCATCGCGCTGGGCCATCCGCTGGGCGCCACCGGCGCGCGCATCACCGGCAAGGCGGCGGCGCTGCTGCAGCGCGAGGGCAAGCAGTTCGCGCTCTCGACCCAGTGCATCGGCGGCGGCCAGGGCATCGCCACCATCCTGGAGGCCGCCTGATGCCCATTCAACAGGCTGCGGTGATCGGCGCCGGCGTCATGGGCGCCGGCATCGCCGCGCATCTCGCCAATGCCGGCGTTCCGGTGCTGCTGCTCGACATCGTGCCGGAAGGTGCGGAGAACCGCAGCGCGCTGGCCGAGGGCGCCGTCGCAAAGCAGTTGAAGGCCGACCCGGCACCCTTCATGTGGAAGCGCGCCGCCAAGCTGGTGACGCCCGGCAACCTGGAAGACGACTTCGACAGGCTGGCCGACTGCGACTGGATCATCGAGGCGGTGCTGGAAGACCCGGAGGTCAAGCGCGATCTCTACCGCCGCCTGGAAGAGGTCCGCAAGGACGGCGCCATCGTCTCCTCCAACACCTCGACCCTGCCGCTGAAGCTGCTGACCGAGGGCATGCCGGAACGCTTCTGCGCCGACTTCCTCATCACCCACTTCTTCAATCCGCCGCGCTACATGCCGCTGCTGGAACTGGTGGCCGGCGAGAGGACGCGGCCCGAGGCGGTGGCGGAGATCGCCGCCTTCGGCGACCGCGTGCTGGGCAAGGCCATCGTTCACTGCCACGACACGCCGGGCTTCGTCGCCAACCGCATCGGCACCTTCTGGCTGCAGTGCGCGGTGGTGGAGACCCTGGACCGCGGCGTGACGGTGGAGGAGGCCGACGCCGTTCTGGGCCGCCCGCTGGGCGTTCCCAAGACCGGCGTCTTCGCGCTCCTGGACCTGGTGGGTCTCGACCTCATGCCCAAGGTCGACGCTTCCATGGCCGCGACCCTGGCCAAGGACGACGCCTACCACGCTCTGCGCCGGCCCTTCCCGCTGCTGGAAAAGCTGATCGCCGAGGGCTACACCGGCCGTAAGGGCAAGGGCGGCTTCTACCGCCTGAACCGGGAGGGCGGCGGCAAGGTGAAGGAAGCCGTCGACCTCGCGACCGGCGACTACGCGCCGGCGGCCAAGGTGTCGTTGAGTTCCGTCTCCGCCGCGCGCAAGGGCGGCCCCAGGGCACTGGTCGAGCACGCCGACAAGGGCGGGCAGCTTGCCTGGGCGGTGATGTCCCAGGTGCTGAGCTACGCCGCCTCGCTGCTGCCGGAGATCGCCGACGACGTGCCCTCGGTCGATCGCGCCCTGCGCACGGGCTACAACTGGAAATTCGGCCCCTTCGAGCTGCTCGACAGGATCGGCGTGGACTACGTCGCCGCGCGCCTGAAGGAAGAGGGCCGTCCGATACCGGAACTGCTGGAAAAGGCCGCGGCCGCCGAGGGCTTCTACCGGGTGAAGGACGGCCGCCAGCAGTACCTCACCGTCGCCGGCGACTACGCCGATGTGGAGCGTGCCGAGGGCGTGCTGCTGCTCTCCGACGTGAAGCTGAAGGGCGAGCCTCTGGCCAGGAACGGCTCGGCTTCCCTCTGGGACATCGGCGACGGTGTCGTCTGCCTGGAAGTCCACACCAAGATGAACACCATGGACCCCGAGGTGTTCAAGATCATGGCCAAGGCCATCGAGATCGTGCCGAAGGGCTATAAGGCGCTGGTCATCTACAACGAAGGCTCGCACTTCTCCGCCGGAGCCAACCTGGGTCTTGCCATGTTCGCCGCCAACGTCGGCGCCTGGCCGATGATCGAGGACATGGTGGCCGAGGGCCAGAAGGTCTACACCGCCCTGAAGCGCGCGCCCTTCCCGGTGGTGGCCGCGCCTTCGGGCCTGGCGCTGGGCGGCGGCTGCGAGATCCTGCTGGCCTCCGACGCCGTGCAGGCCCATGCCGAAAGCTACATCGGCCTGGTCGAGGCCGGCGTCGGCGTGGTGCCGGCCTGGGGTGGCTGCAAGGAGCTGCTGGCCCGCTACGCCCATGATCCCAAGCGCCCCAAGGGGCCCATGCCGCCGGTGGCCGCCGCTTTCGAGACCATCGGCCTGGCCAAGGTGGCGAAGTCGGCCTACGAGGCCAAGGAGCTGGGCTTCCTGCGCGGCAGCGACCACATCACCTTCAACCGCGAGCGCCTGCTGGCCGACGCCAAGCAGAAAGCGCTGGATCTGGTCGAAGGCTACCGGCCGCCGGAACCGGCCGAGTTGTTCCTGCCCGGGCCCTCCGGCAAGGCCTCGCTGGCCTTTGCCCTGCGCGATCTCTACGCCAAGGGCGTCGCCACCGAGCACGACATGGTGGTGGCGAGCGAGCTGGCCGAGGTGCTGACCGGCGGCCCCAAGGCCGACTTCACCGAGGCCATGAGCGAAGACGACATTCTGAAGATGGAGCGCGCCGCCTTCATGCGCCTGGTCAGGACGCCGGGCACCATGGCGCGGGTCGAGCACACGATTGAAACCGGGAAACCCCTTCGCAATTGATGCTGCGGAACTAGGAACGATCAGATGGTGAGTTATACGGCCCCGCTCGACGACATCCGCTTCCTGCTCTACGACCTGCTCGACTACGAGGGGCAGGTGGCGGGCCTGCCCGGCTGCGAAGAGGCGAGCCGCGAGCTGGTCGACGCGGTCCTGGAGGAAGGCGCCAAGTTCTGCGAGAACGAGTTGCTGCCCCTGAACCGCTCCGGCGACGAGGAGGGCTGCGCCTTCGAGAACGGCGTGGTGCGCACGCCGAAGGGCTTCAAGGAGCTTTACGAGGCCTTCTGCGAGGCCGGCTGGAACGGCCTGTCGCTGAACCCGGACTACGGCGGCCAGGGCCTGCCCAAGACCCTGCAGTTCGTCATGACCGAGCTGATCTGCTCGTCCAACATCTCCTTCGGCATGTACCCGGGCCTGACCCACGGCGCCTGCAACGCGTTGGAGCTGCACGGCTCGGACGATCAGAAGCAGACCTTCCTGCCCAACATGATCCACGGCCGCTGGTCGGGCACCATGTGCCTGACCGAGCCGCACTGCGGCACCGATCTGGGGCTCATCCGCACCAAGGCGGAGCCTGTCGGGGAGGGCAAGTACAAGATCACCGGCACCAAGATCTTCATCTCCGCCGGCGAGCACGACATGAGCGAGAACATCGTCCACCTGGTGCTCGCCAAGCTGCCCGACGCGCCGGAGGGATCGAAGGGCATCTCGCTGTTCATCGTGCCCAAGTTCCTGGTGAAGGAAGACGGTTCGCCGGGCGCGCGCAACGGTGTGGCCTGCGGCTCCATCGAGCACAAGATGGGCATCAAGGCGTCCTCCACCTGCGTCATGAATTTCGACGAGGCCGAAGGCTATCTCGTCGGCGAACCGCACAGCGGCATGGCCAAGATGTTCACCATGATGAACGTGGCGCGCCTGGACGTCGGCATCCAGGGCCTGGGCCTGGCGGAGACCGCCTACCAGTCGGCGGCGGCCTACGCCAAAGAACGGCTCCAGGGCCGCTCGCTGGCCGGGCCGCAGCAGCCGGACAGGCCCGCCGATCCGATCATCGTGCACCCTGACGTGCGCAAGAACCTCCTGACCATGCGCGCGCTGAACGAAGGCGCAAGGGCGCTGGCGCTTTGGGTCGCCATCGCCGTCGACGTGGCCGAGAAGCACCCCGACGACGCCAGGCGCCAGGAGGCCGACGACCTGGTCGCCCTGATGACGCCGATCATCAAGTCCTTCTTCACCGACGCCGGCTTCGAGGTGACCAACATCGGCATGCAGGTCTTCGGCGGCCACGGCTACATCCGCGAGCACGGCATGGAACAGCTGGTGCGCGACGCCCGCATCGCCCAGATCTACGAGGGCGCCAACGGCATCCAGGCCCTCGACCTGGTGGGGCGCAAGCTGGGCCAGAACATGGGCCGCCTGCTGCGCCGCTTCTTCCATCCGGTGCAGGACTACATCGAAGAGGGCATGACCAAGCCGGAGCTGGCCGAGTTCGTCGCGCCGCTGGCCAAGTCCCTGAGCCGCCTGCAGCAGGCGACACTGTGGATCGGCCAGCAGGGCCTTAAAGATCCCGAGGAAGCCGGCGCGGCGGCCACCGACTACCTGAACCTCTTCGCCTATACGGCGCTGGCTTATCTCTGGTGCCGCATGGCGGAAGCCAGCCTGGCGAACCTGGAAGGCGATCGGGCGGAATTCCACGAAGCGAAACTGGCCACCGCGCGCTTCTTCTTCCAGCGCCTCTTGCCCAAGAGCTCCGGCCACTTCTCCGCCATCATGGCCGGCAAGGCGCCGCTGATGGAAATGAAGGAAGCGGCGTTCTAGGACGCGTGAGCGATCGCCGGACACAATTGCCGGTTGTTTGCGCAGAAGACGCCCGATAGCCTGTCCTTCCAGTCTGGCGGGGAGAGGCATCGGGGGCGTGGACACGATTTCCAAGACGGGCGCGGCCGCGTTTCCGAGGGTGCGCTTTGTGGGCAAGTGGCGCGCCTACCAGGCACGGGTCCTGGCCGAGCTGGAAGGCCACCTGGATGACGCGCGGCTCAACATCGTTGCGGCGCCCGGTGCGGGCAAGACGGTGCTGGGCCTGGAGGTGGTCTGCCGCCTCGGCCGTCCGACACTCATTCTCTCGCCTACACGCGCCATTCGCGACCAGTGGCTCGCGCGTCTGTTCGATCTCTTCGAAGCGGAAGACGGCAACTGGCCGGCGGGCTGGGGGACCCGGATCGCCACGCCCGGCTGGATCACCTCTACCACCTACCAGTCTCTGCACGCGGCGCTGCGCGGCCTTGTCGATGAAGATGAGGCTGACGAGAGTGCCGAGACTGAAGACGCCGACGATGAAAGGGCGGAGGAGGACAGCAAGGCCGCCGAAATGGCGGCAGCGGGCGAGGCGCTGCTGCAGGCGCTCGACCGCGCCGGGATCGAAACCCTGGTCCTGGACGAAGCGCATCACCTGCGCCGGGCTTGGTGGGAGAGCCTGCAGGACGCCATCGCCTACCTGCAGGAGCGGCGGCCCGGCCTGCATGTCGTCAGCCTGACCGCCACGCCGCCCTATGATGTCGAGCCGGCGGAATGGGACCGATACGCCGAGATCTGCGGGCCCGTCGACGCGGAAATCTCTATTCCCGAACTGGTGAAGCAGGGCGACCTTTGCCCGCATCAGGATTTCGTGCACTTCAGCGTTGCCGAAGAGGCCGTCATCGCCAGCCTGGAGGCCTTTGCCCGGGAGGTGGAGCAGCTGGCTTATGGCTGGGCCCGCGATCCGGTCGTCCTTGCCTGGGTCCGGGAGCACGACTGGATCGCCGAGCCGGAGGCCAGGGAGGCGGAGATTCTGGCCAGGCCCGGCGCCTACTGCGGCCTGCTGGCGGTGATGAAGTCGAATGGCCAGCCGTTGCCGTCGCCGGGGCCGGAGATCCTGGGTATCAAGGCGGCCGAAGTTCCAGCGCCCGGTGCGCGCGTTCTAGAGGCATTGTTCCAGGAGATCGTGATCGGCGAGCCGCCGTTCTCCGCTGGCGAGATGGGTGAGCGTCTGCGCCGCGAACTGCGCGCCGTCGGCGCCCTTTGGCGCCGTCGCGTGCGCCTCCGCAAGAGCGAGCACCTGGCCCGCGCGCTGACCGGAACGGCCGCGAAACTGGACAGCATCGAAGCCATCGCGCGCGCCGAGGCCGCCACCCTGGGCGAGGGGCTGCGGCTGGTCGTGCTGACCGACTACGTCCGCGCCGCGGCAATCACTCGGCCGGCGGATCAGTCGAGCGATGCGCTGGGTGCCGGCCCCATCCTGCGCCGCCTGGGGCAAGCCGGTCTCGCGCCGCTGCTGCGCCCCGCCATGGTGACCGGCAGCTGGGTGGTGATCCCGGACACCGTGATCCCGGACTTCCGTGTCGAGGCGATCGGCCACGGCCTGGCGGAAACTGAGCTCACCTTCCAGCCCCTTCCACACATTCCCGGCTGGTCACGAGTGCTGGTAGAGGGCGGCAAGACCTCGCGGCGCCTTCAGGTCGTCACCAGTCTCTTCGAGCAGGGCAGCCTGCGCTGTCTCGTCGGCACCGCCGCGTTGCTTGGCGAAGGCTGGGACGCTCCGGCGACGAACTCCTTGGTCCTCGCAACCTCGGTCAAGAGCTACATGCTGTCGAACCAGATGCGAGGCCGGGCGATCCGGAAATCCAAACGCCATCCGCACAAGGTCGCAGCGATCTGGCATTTGGCGACGATCTTGCCGCCGGGAACGGAGCTGCTGAACGTCGAGGAGTCGCTGTGGGACCTGCTGCGCTCGCACCGGCGCGAGGCGTTGGCAAGCGGTACCCTGGACGAGGCGCCGTCGCGGCTGGGTTACGACGCGATTGCGCTGTTCCGCCGCTTTGCGGGCTTTGCCGGAGTCTCCCACACCCAGCCTCCGGTCATCGAGTCAGGGATTATCCGGCTGGGCATCGAGACGCGGCATTGGACGGTGGCAGCCGTTCGCGATTGGAATGCGGTCATGCTGAAGCGGGCCGCCGACCGCGCCGCCGTGGCGCGGGCCTGGTCGGAGGTCTTTTTCGATGCGGGCAAACTGCAGAAGCCGACCACCGGTGCGGTGCTGCCGCCGCCTGAAGGGCCCAAGGGTATCCGGCGCGTCGCGCTGGGCTGGGCCCTGGCGGGCTTAATCGGTGCGCTCTTTCAGGTCGCTCTGCTATCGCTCCATACCTTGCGCGCGGGCTGGCGGATCGCACTCGTGGTTCTCGGCCTGGGCCTGCTCGGTGCGGCGCTCTATCACAGCAGGGCGATTTGGTACAGCATCACGGCGGGCTCGCCGAGACGCTACATGGTGAGCATCGGGCGCTGCCTGCTGGACGCCTTGAGCGTGGCGGATGTCCTGGATCAGCCCAGGCGGACGATGGACGTGCGTGTCGAGGAAGAAGGAGGCCCCGGCGACAGGACCTACTGCCGCTTGTCCGGCAGCACACATCTGGATGAAGTCCGCTTCGCAGAGGCGTCGGTGACCTTTTTCGGAGAGATCGGCAACCCACGGCATATCCTGATCCGTTATCACCGGCGCGGCTTCGTGAGGCAGGTGGATTACCACGCGATACCGGCTGAGATCAGCGCCAGCAAGGAGGCGCTGAAAATGCTGGAGAGGTCCTGGTCGGCGCGCTTGGGGCGCTGCGAGATCGTGAATACCCGAACGCGCGAGGGGCGGCTATTTCTTCTGCGCGCTAGGGTCCTGTCCTACTCCTCTGTCTTCAAGAGCCAGGCGAAGCGGAAGCAACGCTGGGAGTGATCCTCGTCATTGAAGTGAGCATCGTTGAGGCTCTTCGAGAGGCCAAGCTCGCCACCGCGCGCTTCTTCTTCCAGCGTCTCTTGCCCAAGAGCTCCGGCCACTTCGCCGCCATCATGGCCGGCAAGGCCCCGCTCATGGAAATGAAGGAAGCGGCGTTTTAGGCGCACCTGGGTTCTCTGATGGCGCTGTGGCGTCGGGGCGTGCTACCGCTTCTACATGTCCGAATGTCATATCGCCGTTGTTGACGACGAGGGGATCCTTGAAGCGGGGGCCTCGACCGCCGTGGTGCCCTGGTGGTCTTTCACCAAGACGCTGATCGCCGTTGCCGTGCTGCGGCTCGAAGAGCGCGGCGAGGTGGCCTTGGACGCGCCCCTGGACGGCTATCCCTTCACGACGCGTCAACTGCTGCAGCACCGCGCCGGGGTGGGCAATTACGGCGGCCTGCGCGCCTATCACGACGCGGTGGCCCGCGGCGACACACCCTGGTCCCGCGACGAATTGCTGGCCCGGGTGCCGCCGGAGGACCTGCGCTATCCCCCGGGCGAGGGTTGGGCCTACTCCAACGTCGGTTACCTGCTGCTGCGCCAGCTTGTCGAACAACGCTGTGATGCCGGGCTGCACGCCGTCCTGCAGGCCCTGGTGCTGGAGCCGCTGGGTCTGTCACAGGCGCGGCTGGCCGAGACGGTGGCGGATATGGACGGCTCGGCCTTCGCCGGCAACCACGGCTACGATCCGGGCTGGGTCTACCACGGCTGTGTCATCGGCCCGGCAAGCGAGGCGGCGCTGGCCCTGCACCGGATTTTGACCGGCGACCTGCTGTCGCCTGCGTCGCGGACCGCCTTGCTGGACCGCCATCCTATCGGCGGGCCGCTGCCGGGGCGGCCCTGGCGAACCACCGGCTACGGCCTGGGCCTGATGATGGGGGACGTGCTGTGCGACGGCATGACGGCGCCGCGCCGGCTGGCCGGCCATTCCGCCGCCGGGCCGGGCAGCGTCGGGGCCGTCTACCACGCAGCGGAACGGCAGCGCACCGCGGCGGTCTTCACCGCCGATCCGCAGGAATACCGCGCCGAGTTCCTGGCGGTGCAGCGCCTCTTTCTGGTCTGACGCTGCGCGTCACGCCCGCTCGCTGCCCGCTCCGTCCCGCACAGTGAATTCCGGGTCTTTCAACCCCGGGAAACTGGCGGGGTGTGATTTCAATGTGTAGGCTCGGCCGTTAGAGCCGGGTTCCGGCGCATCCACGCAACTGAGAGCGTTGGATCGATGCGGACCGAAGAACCGACAGTCTGGCCTTTTCCCAGCGTCAAGCGGCGCACGCTGCTGCGCGCCCTGCTGTACGGCGCGGCAAGCGGCGCGGCGCTCGGCACGCTCGGCCTTTCCCCCCGCGCCGGCGAGCTGGCGAGCGAAGAAATCGTGCTGACCATGCTGGGCATTCTGCAGCCGGCCTCCGCCGAGGAGGTGTTCTGCATCCTGGAACTGCTCCACGACGCCGCCGCTGCCGAAGGCATGGCGCTGGATCTCGAACGGCCCCGGGCCGGCGAGATTTCCGAGGCCGTCGAGGCGCTGCAGCGCCAGGGCGCGATCCTGCCGGTGCAGGCGAATCCGGTCCGGCGCTATTCAATGACCGCCGCGGGCAACCGCAGGCTTAGCCCCCGGCTCAGGGCCACGCGGGATACGACCCGGCTGTTCTTGCTTCACGGTCCCCGCGCGCGCATCATGGAGATGTCGCGCGAGGGACGCGAAGGGGAGTCGGGCGGCGCTTCGCCGCCTTCAAACCTAAGGTCTCTCATCGATTCACTCGGCCGACCCCTTGGGTCGACCGAGGACGATGGCAACCAACCGCCCACGCGGGCGTGGCCGGTTGCTCGCCATCGTCTGTGGTCCCGACACTGTCGAACCAGCCCCCTGGCGCTTTCGCGCGACACCTCGCTCCGTTTCCTTTCCTTCGACAGCCTCGAGCAGTTGCGCCTTGCCGGCGGCACGAGTGGAATGGTGTCCAGGTTGCGTCTCTCGCCGCAGGGTATCGCCCTTTCTCTCGGGGTTTCCCTGCAGTTTCTGCGCTGGCTGCGCGATACCCGCTACGACCGGCACTACCGGAGCTTTGCGATCCCGAAACGCGGCGGCGGCAAGCGCTGGATCGAGAGTCCGCGCATCTTCCTCAAGGTGACCCAGCGCTTCGTGCTGCACCACATCCTGAGCGGCCAGCCCGTGCATGACACGGTGCATTCCTTCGTGCCGGCGGTGCAGGCCGGGGAGCTGCGCAATTCCATCACCAACGCCCGGCGCCACCTGGCGAAGCCCTATGTCGCGAAGATCGACATCAAGGATTTCTTCGGCTCGCTGCGCGGTTACCTCGTCGACCAGGCATTCCAGGACACCGCCTTACTTAACGCCGATGCCCGCCGCCTCCTCAGCAGTCTCTGCACGCGGCGCAACGCCCTGCCGCAGGGCGCGCCGACCAGCCCGATGATCTCCAACCTGATCCTGCGCCGCTTCGACGAGAACATGGCCCGCTTGTGCAGCGAGCTGGACCTCGTCTACACGCGCTATGCCGACGACATCACGATCAGCGGGGCGGTGCGGGAGGACGTGGAGCTTGCGGCCTGGTTCGCGCGCAAGGGGCTGACGGGCGAGCCGCTCACGCTGCCGGTGAACGAGGACAAGTCGCGCATCCTCTCCGCCGGCCAGCAGCAGCGCGTGACCGGCGTCATCGTCAACGAACGCGGGCTGCCGCCGCGCCGGATGCGGCGGCGCGTGCGGGCCATGTTCCACCAGGCCGCCCTCGACCCGGCAAGGCTGCGGGAGGAGCGCGCCCGGCTGGGTGGCTATCTCGCTTATTTCCGGGCCTTTCCCGACTACCCCTCCGGCGAACTGGCCCGCTATGCGCGGGTCCTGGCGCAGAAGTAAGAGGCGCCGAGGCCGGCCCTGGCCGCCCGCTATCCCCGCTCTAGGCGGCACTGGAAGCAGTTGTTGCTGGCCGAGCGCAGGTGGATGTAGGCGATCTCCGGGTCTTCGAACAGTTCGGCGGCGCGGGATTCGATCTCCGTGGTCGGGATGACCTTGCCGCTGCCGTAGACGATGCGGTCGTCGTGGCCGTAGCCGCGCATGAGAATGACCTCGCGCCGCACGAAGATCCCCGGCTTGCCCGCCGTCTCGCCGTAACGCGGGCAGTCTTCGGCGTGGACGAAGATGGGGCCGACCTCGGCGTAAGGCTGCGGGCCGGGGAAGGGGCGGTGGGCCAGCACCAGCATGGGGGCGTCCCCGGCGATGTCGTCCAGGCAGTGGCGGCAGGGATTGCCGCCGCCGTCGGAAGTCATTCGCTCGGGCGCCTGGCCGTTGGCGTCGGGGGCGCCGCGGCGCCAGGTCTGGACGAGGTCGCTGTCGAGGGCGACGAAACGCAAGTCGATCATCAGGTCTACTCCAGGAAGCGGGACGGGCAGATTTCAGCAGCCGGGCCCCGGGGCCTCTATCCGCTTCTTGCGCGCGCCCGTCGAAACTGCTCCCCTGCTGCGCGGACCAGAACGGAGGGGCGACATGCGCGGGGCGAAGCGGCCAAAGATCAAGCGGCTTTCGGAGCTGTCGGCGGTGATCGTCGGCGGTACTTCGGGCATCGGCCTGGCGGCAGCGGAGGCCCTGATCCGCGCGGGCGTGCCGCGCCTGCGCCTGGTCGGCCGTAATCCCGAGCGCGCGGCCGCCGCCGTGGACCACCTGCGCCGCTTCAAGGGCGAGGCGGAGATCGCGGCCCTGCTGGCCGACTGCGCCGACCCCAAGGCGGCCAAGGACATGGCGGAGACGGCGCTGGCCGGCATGGGCGGCATCGACCTGCTGGTCTGCTCGCCGGGCGGCAACAACCTGCCGGAGCTGCTGTTCCGCCAGCCCATCGCCCAGATCAACCGCACCCTCATGGAGGACATGGCGCCGACGCTGAACGCCTGCCGCGCGGTGCTGCCGGCGATGATGGAGGGTGGCGGCGGCTGCATCCTCAACCTTGCCTCCGACGCCGCCAAGGTGGCGACGCCGGGCGAGAGCGTCATCGGCGCGGTCATGGCGGGTATCGTGCAGTTCACCCGCGGCCTGGCCATCGAGGGCAAGCGCAACGGCATCCGCGCCAACGCCATCACCCCCTCGCTGGTGGAGGGTACCGCGCTCACCGACCGGCTCATGGCCGAGGGCACCTTCTCCAAGAAGCTCTTCGAGAAGGCGCGGCCCCTGGCCGACCTGGGGCCCACCACGGCGGAGGATCTGGCCGAGCTCATCGTGTTTCTCGCGGGGCCCGGCGCGGCCAAGATCACCGGTCAGGCGATCTCGGTCAACGGCGGCATCAGCGCCGCCTGAGAGCTGCGGCTTCATCGTTTGAGACGCCCGCTGGCGCGGGCTCCGCACCATGAGATTCATAGCTGGACCTCACCCTGAGGAGGCGCGTCAGCGCCGTCTCGAAGGGTGACTAAGCGAAGACTAGCCGCCCAGCAGGCCGCTGCTGGCGATGCCGTCGAAGAGGAACTGCACGGCCAGGGCGGCCAGCAGCACGCCCATGACGCGGGCGACGACGTGCAGGCCGGTAACGCCCAGCAGGCGTTGGATCTGCACGGCGATCAGCATCAGCACGAAGGTGGCCAGCAGCATGCCGGCTAGGCAGCCGACGACGATGGCGATGGTCGCGGGATCACCCTCGGCGTCGGCGACCAGCAGGATGGTGGCGCCCATGGTGCCCGGCCCGGCGATCAGCGGCGTGGCCAGGGGGAAGACCGAGATGTCGGCCTTGGCCGTGGCCTCGCGGTTCTCGTCCTCGGTGGTGGTGACGCCGCCGGAGGGCCTTGCGAAGACCATGTCGATGGCGATCAGCAGCAGCAGGATGCCGCCGGCGGTCCTGAGCGCCGGCAGGGAGATGCCGAAGAGGTGCAGCAGCGAGTCGCCGAAGACGGCGAAGGCCAGCAGGATGCCCAGCGCGATCAGGGTGCCTTTGAGCGCGATGGCCCGCCGTTCCTTGGTGCTGTTGTGCGGCGTCAGCGCGGCGAAGAGCGCCGCCACGTCGAGCGGGCCCATGGTCGCGAAGAAGGTGGCGGTGGCGACGAGCGCGGTTTCCAGCATGGTCCCTGGGGGGTTCGGCGGTGACCTGGATAAGGCGATGACTTGGGCGCATCCTGGCAGGGGCCGGTGGGCGCGTCCAGGGGCGCGGACCGGGGGCGCAGGCCGGGGATTTTCCGCCATAAGTGGCATGCCCCGGGACTTACCTGTGCTATGGTCACTCCCGGGCGTGTCGCCGCAGGGGTTGCCATCGTACCCGCCGGCAATGCCTTAGCGGTTGTGCATCGTGATTTCAGCCAGCGGACCATGCTTCCAGCCATCAAGAGCCAAGCCTTGCGGACCCTCCTGACGCACTATCTCGAGGTGCGGGGGGACAAGCGCATGCCGTCGCGCCGGGATATCGACCCGGCCTGCCTGGGGCCGGTGCTGCCGATCATCTGGCTGAGCGAGTACGAGCCGGCCGCCGGCACCTTCCGCTATCGCCTGGCGGGCGAGGAGGTGAACGAGATCTTCGGCGGTTCGGTCGCCGGACGGCTGCTGTCGGATTTCGTCGCCGGCGACCGCTTCCTGGTGGTCAACAAGAACTTCCTGAGAGTGATCCACGACGAGGCGGCCCTGCTGGCCAGCGGGCCCATCTACCGCTGCACCGACCGCATCGCCATGGGCGAACGCCTGGTGCTGCCGCTCAGCAGCGACGGGGTTGCCGCCGACGGCCTGCTGGGCGCCACCGCGCGCAGCGCCCTGGTCGATCTCGACGTGATCTCGATGAACGAGCAGACGTCCACCTTCGTCCCCATCGACGACCTGGAACGCGCCGTGAAGAGCGCGGTGGGGGACTGAGCGGGCGGGGGCGCCATGGCCCGGCGCTCGCTCAGGCTGGGGTCCTGGCCGCTGCCGCTGCGCTGGCTGCTCGCGGTTCTTGTCGTCCCCACAATTCCCTTCATCACCACCGTTCTGTTGAGCGCCGTCTTCTCCGGGCTTGGGTTGATGATCCCGACGGTGGTCGCCGGCGTGCTGTCGGAGATGATCCTGCCCACGGTTCCGGTGGCCTGGCTCACCATCCTGCCGCTTTACTTTGCGCTCGGCAGGTGGTGGCGCCACTCCAGATGGAGCTACATTGCTGCCGCTGTGCTGGCTGCCCTGTTCCTGCTGCTCGCCAAGACCGGCCATCTGCTCTTGACCGGCCCCGTCGACCGGCTGTCGTTCCCCCTGCTTGGGATCTGGTTCGCGGCCACCCTGGTGACGGCGGCCCTCATCGGCGCGATGGTCTGGTGGGTCCTCTGGTGGGGCCGGGAGAGTGAACAGGCCAAGTGAGCGGGCCGGCCAGGCCAACACGAAATGCCGCTTTGCCGTTCACAAGGTGCCGCTCCGTTGTTTCCGGATCACGCTCGGTTGTCATCCCGGACAAGCGAGCGTTCGCGAGCGCGATCCGGGATCCATGGGAGAAGCCGGGCGCCTGGCTCTACCATGGACCCTCGGGTCAAGCCCGAGGGTGACATTGGAAGTTGGTGGCGCCGGTCAATCCTTTGGGTTCTCGCCGACTACGGCCTCGCGGGCGTTGCGGACCAGTTTGTCATACTCCAGCTTTAACGGCATCAGCAGCTTCGTCTCCAGACGTCCGTGATCATTCCCGTAGCGACTGTGCGTGAACCTTCCTTGAGTTCGAACTTTGCTCCGATCGTTAGGCAAGAGGCAACGTTCTCAGGAGAAGCGAAGACAATCGTTGTGTCGGCTTCGTCGCCTGGGTTCATTTTTCCCGAGCCGGAAATCCACTTGATGGCGATATCGCTGGAGAATTCGCCGATATAGAATCGGGGCCGATAGTTCGCCTCGATTGGAGCAGGCCTTCCACCTTCTTCCGCCGTCAGGAGTCGAAGCCGCGCAGCAATATCGGCGTTGGACTGGGAGCTCACCACCCCGGCCGGCCCGTCAGCGGATAGCGCGGGTCGCTGTAGCCGGGGGTCGAGGGGTGGCCCGGGGCGACCAGGGAGTTCAAGAGCGCCTCGTCCTCTTCATCGAAGCCGTGATCGAGGGCGCCCAGGTAGCCCTTCCACTGCTCCAGGGTGCGCGGGCCGGCCAGCACCGAGGTGATGATGGGGTTGGCCAGCACCCAGTTGACCGCGAAGTCGGCCGCCGTCATGCCCTTGGCTTCCGCGTGCTTCTGGATCTTCTGGGCGATGACCAGGGATTCCTCGCGGAACTCGCTCTGCATCATGCGGGCGTCCTTGCGGCCGGCGCGGCTGCCCTTGGGCGGCGCCTTGCCGGGCTGGTACTTGCCGGTCAGCACGCCGCGCGCCAGCGGGCTGTAGGGCACCACGCCCAGGCCGTAGTACTCGCAGGCCGGCAGGATCTCCACCTCGGGCATGCGGTTCATGGCGTTGTAGTAGGGCTGGCAGACCACCGGCCTGTCGATCCCGGCCTGGGCTGCCAGGTGGACCATCTCGGCGATGCGCCAGCCGCGGAAGTTGCTGACCCCCCAGTAGAGCGCCTTGCCGGAGCCCAGCACGTCGGCCACGGCGCTGACCGCTTCTTCCAGCGGCGCCGAGTAGTCGTCCAGGTGTAGGTACCAGATGTCGACGTAATCCACCTTCAGGCGGGCCAGGCTGTCGTCCATGGCCTTCAACAGCCACTTGCGGCTCAGCCCCTGCGAATTGGCGTGGCTGTCCTTCACCGGGTTGCCGCCCTTGGTGGCCAGGACCCAGGAATCGCGGTCCTTGGCGATGGCGCGGCCGACGATCTCCTCCGACTTGCCCTGGGCGTACTGGTCGGCGGTGTCGATGAAGTTCACCCCGGCGTCGCGGGCATGGTCGATGATCCGGCGGGCGGCCTTTTCGTCCGTCTGGTCGCCGAACATCATGGTGCCGAGGCAGAGGGGGGAGACGGAGAGGCCGCTGCGGCCGAGCTTGCGGGTTTCCATAGGGGGCACCTTTCGCGGGGCGTTCTTGGGATTCCTGGAAGGATTCCAGGCCCTGGGAGGGGATTTGCGGGCGAGTTTAATCTTTCGCCCGGCCGGACGGCAACCGGCGGCGGAACCGCGCGGTCCCCGCGAGGGCCTTGGACGGCGGGTCGTTTGCATGCTAAGCCAAAGGTCTGAAATTCCGCCCGCCGGGCGCCCAATAAGAACACCAGGGAGCGAGACCAAGATGCGTCTACGAACCGCCATTACCGGCCTGACCGCGGCCGCGCTGACCGCCGCCGGACTGACCCTTTCCGCCGGGGCCCAGGAGATCACCGTGGCGACCACCGCCATCGTCGAGCATCCGGCCCTGGACGCCGCGCGCGACGGCGTGCGCGACGAGCTGGCCGCCGCCGGCTACGTGGAGGGCAAGAACCTGCGCTTTCTCTACGAAAGCGCCCAGGGCAACCCCGCCACGGCGGCGCAGATCGCCCGCAAGTTCGTCGGCGAGGCGCCGGACGTGATCGTGCCGATCTCCACCCCCTCGGCCCAGGCCGTGGTCTCGGCGACCGACGACATTCCCGTGGTCTTCACCGCAGTGACCGACCCCGTGGGGGCCAAGCTGGTCGGCGACCCGATGATGCCGGGCGGCAACGTCACCGGCATGTCCGACCTCTCGCCCATCGGCAAGCACCTTGACCTGATCAAGCAGATCAGCCCCGACGCCAAGATCGTGGGCGTGCCCTTCAACCCGGGCGAGGCCAACTCGGTGACCCTGCTGGAGCTGATCAAGAAGGAGGCCCCGGCGCGTGGCCTGACCATCGTCGAGGCGCCGGCCACCAAGTCTTCCGAGGTGCTGGGCGCCGCCCAGAGCCTGGTCGGCAAGGCCGACGTCATCTACGTGCCGACCGACAACACCATCGTTTCGGCCTTCGAGGCGGTGGTGAAGGTGGGCGTCGACAACAAGGTCCCGGTCTATGCCGGCGACACGGACTCGGTGCCGCGCGGTGCCATCGCCGCCGTGGGCTTCAACTACTACGACATCGGCCGCCAGACCGGGAAGATGGTGGTCCGGATCCTCAAGGGCGAGGCCCCGGGCACGATCCCCGTGGAGGGCGTGGAGATCACCGAGCTCTATGTGAACCCCGCCATGGCCGCGAAGATGGGGGTCACCATCCCCGACTCCGTCATTGCAAAAGCCAAGGAGGTGGTGCAGTAAGCGCCCCATCCTTCGGCTTTGATGAGGCCGCGCCCCGCGGGGCGCGGCGGGCGGCATGAACCTAGTCTCCTTCCTCGGGGCGATCGAGATCGGCTTCGTCTTCGCTCTCGTCGCCCTGGGGGTCTATCTCTCCTTCCGCATCCTGAATTTTCCGGATCTGACGGTCGACGGCAGCTTCCCGCTGGGCGCCGCCGTGGCGGCGACCCTGATCATCGACGGGGTCGACCCCTATCTGGCGACGGGGCTGGCCATCGTCGCCGGCATGCTGGCCGGGCTGGTGACGGCCATCCTCAACCTGCGCTTCGGCATTCTGCACCTGCTGGCCTCGATCCTCACCATGATCGCGCTCTATTCGGTGAACCTGCGCATCATGGGCCGCCCGAACCTGGCGCTGATCACCGAGCCGACGGTGCTGACCCCCTTCGAGGGCCTGGGCATCTCGGGGCTCTACCTGAAGCCCCTCTTCGGGGCGGTGGTGATCGCCGTGGTCGCGCTGCTGTTGGGCTGGTTCCTGATCACCGAGTACGGCCTGGGCATGCGCGCCACCGGTGCCAACCCGCGCATGGCCCGCGCCCAGGGCATCGCCACCGCAAAGGTGACCGCCACCGGCATGGCGCTCTCCAACGGCCTGGTGGCCCTCGGCGGCGCGCTTTTCGCCCAGATGAACGGCTTTGCCGACATCACCATCGGCACCGGCACCATCGTCGTCGGCCTGGCCGCGGTCATCGCCGGCGAGGCGATCTTCCGGGTGCGCGGCGTGGTCATGGCGGTGGCGGCCTGCATCTTCGGCTCCATCGTCTACCGCCTGGCCATCGCCTTCGCGCTCAACGCCGACTACCTGGGCCTGACCTCGGCGGACCTGAACCTGGTGACCGCCGTGCTGGTGGCCCTGGCCCTCATCCTGCCGGGCGCGCGCAATCCCTTCAAAGCGCTGCTGGCGCGGCGCAACGGGGTGAACGGCGGGGGAGGCGGCGCATGATCCGGGTCGAAGACCTGAAGGTCACCTTCAGCCCCGGCACGGTGATGGAGACCCGCGCCCTGCAGGGCCTCTCCACCGAGATCGCTGCCGGCGAATTCGTCACCGTCATCGGCTCCAACGGCGCCGGCAAGTCGACCCTGCTGAACTGCCTGACCGGCGAGGTGCCGCCGACGTCCGGGCGCATCGTCATCGACGGCACCGACGTGACCTCCTGGCCGTCGCCGCGCCGCGCGGCGCTGGCCGCCCGGGTCTTCCAGGACCCCCTGGCCGGCACCTGCGAGGGCCTGACCATCGAGGAGAACCTCGCCCTGGCGGCCTCGCGCGGTTCGCGCCGCGGCCTCGGCAAGGCGCTGACCCTGGCGCGGCGGGACGAGTTCCGCGACAAGATCGCGCGCCTGGGCCTCAACCTGGAAAACCGCCTCGGCGACCGCATGGGCCTGCTCTCCGGCGGCCAGCGCCAGGCGGTCAGCCTGGTCATGGCGACACTGCGGCCGACCAAGATCCTGCTGCTGGACGAGCACACCGCCGCGCTGGACCCGCGCATGCAGAACTTCGTCCTGGAACTGACCCGCGACCTGGTGGAGGCCGAAAAGCTGACCACCCTGATGGTCACCCACTCCATGCGCCAGGCCCTGTCCCTGGGCAGCCGCAGCCTCATGCTGCACGAGGGCCAGGTGGTGCTGGACGTCTCCGGGGAGGAGCGCGCGCGCCTGCAGGTCGGCGACCTCATGGCCCTCTTCACCAAGGTGCGCGGCGAGGAGTTGGACAGCGATTCCCTGCTGTTGAGCTGATCTCCAAGGCAGAATTATACAGATGTAAAATTATACGTCTGTGATACAGTGGCCCTTCCACCTTCGGAGGGCGAGCGCCATGGGCGACTCTGTAAAGATCCGCAAAATCGGCAACTCCCTGGGGGTCACGTTGTCGGAGCAGGTCCGTGAGATGGGGCTGAAGGAAGGCGACAGCCTCTTCGTCGTGAAAACCCGCGACGGCATCGAACTGACGCCTTACGACCCGGATTTCGCCGAGGCGCTCGACGCGGCCCGCGACTTCATGCACCGCTACCCCAATGCCATGAAGAAGCTGGCCCAGTGAGCGAGCCACGCTGGCTGAGCCTGGCGATAGTCCATGCCCTGCACAGCGAATCCGTTGCCCGCTTCGGCGGCACGGACGGCACACGTGATGCGGGCCTCCTGGAGTCCGCCCTGGCGCGGCCTCAGCACAGAGCAGCCTATGAAGAAGGTGTGTCGCTCTTCGCGCTGGCCGCCGACTACTGCTTGGGCATCGTGAAGAACCATCCTTTTTTGGATGGGAACAAGCGCAGCGGCATCCTGGCGGCGGCGACCTTCCTCTCGCTCAACGGCCATGACTTCAGACCGCCGGAGGCGTCCATCGTTCAGATGATCGTCGCCCTGGCTGCGAGCGAGGTAGATGCGGAAGCGCTGACCGAGTGGTTCGAGGAGTTCTCCAAGGCGCGCTGACCTTGTCGACTTAAGGCCTGACCCGCGCGGCCGCCTGCACCGGCTTGTGGCGGGCCAGGTAGAGCGCGCCGCCGCAGATCATCGCCGCCCCGGCGATGGCGGCGGGACGTGGCCATTCGTCGAAGAACACCAGACCCAGAAGGGCGGCGAAGACCAGCCCGCTGTATTTGATCGGCACCAGCTTGGCGGTCTCCGCCATGCGGAAGGCGCGGATGTTGCAGTACTGGCCGACGATGGCGAGCGGCCCCATGGCCAGCAGGATCAGCAGGTCGTGCAGCGGCAGGCGCTCCCACAGCCAGGCGGTGAGCAGCAGAAGCCCCAGGCAGGCGCTGCCGTTCACCAGGGTCAGGGTGCGCTGGGGTGTGTCGTTCACTGCGGCGAAGCGCAGGAACACCACTTCGGCACCCCAGGCGAAGGCCTGCAGCAGGGCCGCCAGCGCGCCCAGCGAAATCCAGCTCGGCGCGCCGGGGTCCGGCCCGGCGACGATCACCGCGCCGCTCAGGCAGACGATACCGGCGCCGATATCCGGCAGCGTCAGGCGCTCGCGCAGGAAGGTCGCGGCCAGCAGCACTGCGAAGACCCCGTTGGTCATGGCGATGGACTGGGCGTTGGCCAGGGGAATATGGGTCACGGCATAGGTGCCGAAAGCGACGCTGGCGACGCCGCAGGACGCGCGCAGCGCGTGCATGAGGTTCAGCCGCCGCTTTGCCGGACCGACCACCTGCGCCACGCTCTCGCGGGGCCCATAGGTCCCCAGAAAGAACGGCAGGATGGTCATGAAGCCCGCGAAGTAGCGCAGGAAGGCCACCTGCAGCGGCGGCACCGCATCGCTCACCAGCTTCGGCAGCATGAACATGAAGGCGAAGAGGAAGGCGGCGACGATGGCCCAGGCCATGGCTTTGACGAGATCGCGGGACACGAGGGCGCTTTTCTCCAGGGTTCTCGGTTGATTTCCGGGAATGACGACGCTGACGACGCCGCAGCGAGGAGACCATCGGCTATAACGCTGATGAATGGAAGATGCTGTTATGGTATATCTGTCATTCAACTGTGCATGGCATGGAAGGGGCAGGACGATGGCTTCGGAAGGCGATCTGGCGGCAATGGATTGGGACGATCTCAGGGTCCTCAATGCGGCTGCTGAGTGTTTGAGCCTCTCAGGGGCGGCCCGGCATCTCGGCATCAGCCAGCCGAAAGCCAGCCGGCGGCTGCGGGCTCTGGAGGAAGCCTTGGGGGCCAGGTTGTTCGACCGCCTGCCCAGCGGCCTGGCGCCGACGCCGGCCGGCCAGCGCCTGATCCCGCTGGTGGCCGAGATGGCGAAGGCCGCCGACGCGGTGGCGCGGCTGCGCCCGGCCCTGCCGGAAGAAGCCCGGGGGACGGTGCGGATCTCCGCCATGGAAACGGTATCGCGCTTTCTCTCCCAGCGGATGGACCGCCTCTTTGCCGCCGCGCCGGGTGTCGAAATCGAAATCCTGCCGGCCCATGCCGACGTGAACCTCTGGCGCCGGGAGGCCGATCTGCAGGTGCGTGAGTGCCTGCCGGAGGGGGCCGATCTGGTGATGCGCCGCTTGGGCGACGTCGCCTATGCCGTTTATGGATCCCGCGACCTGGTCGCCGCGCAGCCTGCGGCGCGGACAGAAGCGCGCTACCGGGACTGTGAATGGATCGGGTTCAGCGAGGACCGGCTGTTCTTCCCACGGCAGAAGAAATGGCTGGATGCCCGCCTGGCGCGGCCGCCGCGCTTGCGCTCCACCGACATGGATGTGGTGCTGGAGGCTCTGGCGGCGGGTGCCGGCTTGGCGGTGGTGCCCTGCTGCCTGGCGGACAACGATCCGCGGCTGGTACGGCTGACGCCGCCGATCGAGGGAATCTGTCGGCCTCAGCATCTGCTGAGCCACCGCGACATGCTACGCGAACCGGCCGTGCGCGCCGTCGCCGATGCCCTGCAGTTACTCTTCAAGGCTGAGCGGCGTTGCCTGACCGGCGAGGGCGCTCTGGCGGCGGCCGAATAGCAGCGGCGGGACGGGAGGAAGTTAGCGGGCGGCGATGGCGGTGGCGGCATCGGCCATGACGCCGGCGCTGAGGCGGTTGACCGCCCGCACCGCCCTCGGAGTCTTCAGCAGACGGCGTGCCTGCACCGCCAGCAGCGCCCAGCCCAGATCGACAGCGGTGAGCACGGCGAGCATCGTCGCCGTCAGCTCGGCCCAGCCGGCCAAGGTCACGGAGCCGAGGTCGATGATGGCGGGCAGCAGGGCCAGGTAGAAGACCATGATCTTCGGATTGCCGAGGGTGACGGCCATGCCGGCGGCGAAGAGCCTGCGCCCCGACCTGGCGGTCGGCAGCGCCGCGTCCTTCACCTCTGCCGGGGCGAACCACATGCGCCAGGCCAGGTAGAGCAGGTAGGCGACGCCCAGGTATTTGATGACGGTGAAGAGCAGCTGCAGGCTCTCGGCGATGGCGGCCAGGCCCCAGACGGCCAGCGACAGCCAGATCGCCTCGCCGATCCACATGGCCGCCAGGAAGGGCAGCACCCCGCGCCAGCCGCCGGTCAGCACGCGCGCGACCAGGGCGGCGATACTGGGGCCGGGCGAGCCGGCCGCGACCATCAGTGCGCCGGCGAAGATCAGAAGCGAGGAGAGTTCCAAGGCCGATACTTTGCGTTGTGGACCTCGGAAGATAGGGACTGCGCCTCACGGACGGCAACTCACTTTCGCCTGAGCGCGCTCATGGCTGCCATGCGCGCTGCGGGCGCTGGGGCAATTGCGGAGCGATTTCCCGCCAGGGCTGTGATAGCTTCGGGTGCCGCCGACGGGCGCGGCACGCCTGCCGGGGGAATGCATGGATCAGGCGAAACGGGCGGCGTTGATCGCCAAAATCAAGGCCATCGGCGGTTCCGATGAAGGCGACCATGAAGCGGTCGTCGGCATCGAGGACTTCTTCGAGGGCAACGACGACCTCGGCTCGATCGGGGCGAACCTGCCGCAGCACCCGGGCCTTGCGCGTTTCCGCGAGGTGCTCTCGTCGATCCGCGACCGCGCCGACGTCTCCGATCTCGTTATTGCCATCTGGGAAGTGGACGACCGGGAAGGCGGCGATTGGCCCTATGCCGAGAAGGTCTATCTGGCGACCAGCGAGGACGACGAAGCGGTTGAGGCCTGGTTTCAGCCTTTGGGGCCGGATGAGATCTGGGAAGTCCAGCCCGAGACCCTGCGGCCCAGCCCGGAGCTGGAGCCGGGGTATCGTCTGCTGGCTGTCTGGTGGGACTGACGTTGCCGCGCGGCGCCTAGGAGTCCTGCTGTTTCTTCTTCTTCAGTTCGTCGCGCAGGCGTTGCTGGAACTTGCCGCCGTCGGTGCGGGTCACCAGGAACTGGCGCACGGCCTCGCCCGCCGACTCGCGGTCGTAGGGCTCCCAGCCGTCGACCTTTTCCAGGAAGTGGTTGAGGGCGGCCGGGTCGAGACGCCCGCGCAGCTGGGCAAGCTGGCGCAGCAGGGCGCGGCGGGGGTCGTCGGACTTATCGGCCATCAGGAAAACCTGCTTCAACACTGTCATGACGCCGTCCTGGGCGGGCGCGGCGTCCCTTTTTTGTCACCCCGGCGGCTTTGTCAGCTTACGGGGGCAAGCGGTAAGCTTCGGTTAACGGGCCGGGGCGCGTCGGGAGCGGCCAAAGGCGTCTTCTCTTCGAGTGAACGCGGGGGAGAGCGGAGGCTGCGGCTTGCCTGGCGTCGGAGGCGGTGGTAGAAAAAGCACCGATCACGAACAAAGAATATGCGATTTCAGTTGGTTAGGTCTTTATGCCGGCCCGCAGCCGACAGCGGCCCTTCCGCAGCAGGAAGGGACACGCCGCCCGCGCCGAACGGCTGCGCCGGCAAGCCCGCCACGAGTCGCGCTAGAAACTTGATGCAAAGGCGTTAATCGGAACATGTCTCTCGGACTGCATGAAAACCGGCAGCGGCGGCGGCGCCGCTTCTGGTGGGGAATGACCAAGTGGTCCCTGGCCCTGGCGCTGATCATCGCCGCCGGCGCCTATTCCTATCGTTTCGGCTCCCAGCTCGCCGAGCACGAGGTGGTGAAGGCCAAGGAGCAGATCGCCACGCTGGAGACGGAGGTGGCCGGCCTGCAGCAGCAGAGCGCGGCGCTGGCCACCGACCTGGCCAAGGCGCGGGAGACCATCTCCGGCTGGGAGGCCCGCTACCAGCGCGAGGTGCCCACCGGTTTCGTGCGCGAGATGATGCAACTGGTGCAGCAGAAGCTCGAGGCCGGCGCCGATCAGGAGCGCCTCGCCTTCCTCGTATCCGCGGCCGACAAGCCGCGGGTCTGCGACGAGCACCCGGAGACCAAGCGCTTCATCGTCACTACGGAGCTGCAGGAGGGCGGCGCCAACGATGCCGTGAGCTTCGGCGAGCGCAGCATCACCGTGACCGCCGCAGGCGAAGCCGCGCGTGACTCCAGCGGCAACCTGGAAGCCTGGTATGACCCGGAGAAGCCGCTCACGCTCGCCTTCACCCACCTGGGCGGCAAGACGGTGACCGCCAAGGGCGCGCTGCCGCTGCACTACTCGGTGGTTTCCGGCGACAACGAGTTCCGCTTCACCGCGCTGCCGGGGGCCCGCGGCTTCCTGACCGTCACCGCCGACCGCTGCGACTACCCCTAGGCGACCTCAGTTCATTCTTCGAAACGCGCGGTCAGGACCTGCTGGCCTGGGCCTTGGCGCGCAGACCGCTGAGGGTCGCGCTGGGCGTGATCGCTTCCGGGTCGAGGCGCAGCTCCAGCAGCGCCGGCTTCCCGCTGGCCTGGGCGCGTGCGAAGGCCTCCGCGAAGTCCGCGTCCTTTTCCACCACCTCGCCATGGGCGCCGTAGGCGCGCGCCAGGGCGGCGAAGTCCGGGTTCACCAGGTCGGTGGCGCTGACCCGTGCCGGATAGTTGTTTTCCTGGTGCATGCGGATGGTGCCCAGCATGCCGTTGTTGACCACGATGACGATGATGTTGAGGCCGTATTGCACGGCGGTCACCAGTTCCTGCCCGTGCATCATGAAGCAGCCGTCGCCGGCAAAGCAGACCACCGGGCGTTCCGGGTGGACGGCCTTGGCCGCCACCGCCGCCGGCAGGCCGTAGCCCATCGAGCCGGAGGTCGGCGCGAGCTGGCTGCGGAACCGGCGGAAAGGGTAGAAGCGGTGCACCCAGCCGGTGTAGTTCCCGGCACCGTTGGTGATGATGGCCTCCGGCGGCAGGGCCTCGCGCAGCCAGTCCATGACCTTGCCCATCTGCAGCTTGCCGGGAATCTCCGTCGGCGTGTGGTGGGCCAGGTAGTCGGCGCGCGCCGAGGCGGTCCAGTCTTTCCAGGCGCTGCCGTCGAGCGGCGCCATCTCGCCCAGGGCGCGCACGAAGGCGGCGCCGCCGGCCTGAATCGCCAGGTCGGGGCGGTAGACGCGGCCCAGTTCCTCCGGGTCGGGATAGACGTGCACCAGCGGCTGATCCGGGTTGGGGATCTTCATCAGGCTGTAGCCGCTGCTGGTCATCTCGCCGAAGCGCGCGCCCAACAGGACCAGCAGGTCGGTCTCCCGCACGCGGGCGGCCAGCTTGGGGTCGACGCCGATGCCGACCTGGCCGACGTAGCTCTCGTGGGTGTTGTCGAAGTAGTCCTGGCAGCGGAAGGAGGCGGCGACCGGCAGGCCGGCCGCGCCGGCGACGGCCTCCAGCCCCGCCTTGGCCTCGCTGTTCCAGCCGCCGCCGCCGACAATGATCAGCGGCCGCCTGGCCCGCTCCAGGCGCTGGCGGAACTCCGCCATCAGCGCCGGGTCCGGGTAGCCGGCGCTGGCGTGGTAGGGCCTGGCGATCAGCGGGGCCGGCACCGGCGTGGAGAGCATATCTTCCGGCAGGGCCAGCACAACCGGGCCGGGGCGGCCCGAGGTGGCGGTGTGGAAGGCGCGGCTCACCATCTCCGGGATGCGCTGGGCGTCGTCGATCTCGGCCACCCACTTGGCCATCTGGCCGAACATGCGGCGGTAGTCGATCTCCTGGAAGGCCTCGCGCTCGGTCATGCTGCGGCCGACCTGGCCGATGAAGAGGATCATCGGCGTGGAGTCCTGGAAGGCGACGTGCACGCCGGCACTGGCGCTGGTCGCACCCGGCCCGCGGGTGACGAAGCAGATGCCTGGGTGCCCGGTCAGCTTGCCGTAGGCGTCGGCCATCATGGCCGCGCCGCCCTCCTGGCGGCAGAGATGATAGGTGATCTCCGGCGTGTCGTGCAGGGCGTCGAGCACCGCCAGGTAGCTCTCGCCGGGCACGCCGAAGGCGCGGTCGACCCCCTCGGCCACCAGTTGATCCACCAGAATTCTGCCGCCGTTGGCCAGGTTGCTGCTGTCCATGTCTTTCCGTTCAATCGCCTGAGCTTTCTGAGCCCTGCAGACTAGAACAACGACATGGCGGTGCAAGGGCGGCTTTCACAGTGCGAAGCCGCCATGTTAGGTATTCCTGAGTTCTCCAAGAGGAACCTCGTCTTGCGCCGCGCCGCCCTTCACCTCCTGTTGCTTTTGACCGCCTGCCTGGGACTGGCAGCGGCGCCGCTTTGCGCCGGGGCGCAGACGGCCGGGGGGCAGACGACCGGGCAGCAGGCCGCGCCGGCGGACCCCGCCGCCGGCGGCGGGGTGCCCGGCGAGATCTCCGCGGTGGTGTCCGAGCAGTGGACCCGCCAACTGGACCTGATCGAACAGCAGCTGCACCGGGTCGACACCACCGCCGACAACGCCAACCGCTTTCTCGACCTGACCGCAGGCATCCGCTCGGAGGCCGAGCAGGCCGCCGCGGCGTTGCAGCCGCTGGTCGAGAACCTGGAGCGGCGTCTTGAAGCGCTTGGCCCGGCGCCGGAAGAGGGCGCGCCGGCGGAGGCGCCGGAAATGGCCCGGCAGCGCCAGGAATTGCAGGGGGAACTGCAACAGCTCAAGGCGAAGGTCAGCCAGGCCAACCTGGCCATCGTCCGGGCCGACGAGTTGGACAAGCTGGCCGGTTCGCTCACCCAGCAGAAGCGTTTCGAGGCCCTGTTCCGCACCTATCCGCCGCCCTGGTCGTCGGAGACGCTGCGGCCCAGCCTTCCCGAGTTTCTCGGCGTCGTCGAGAAGATGCTGCGCTCGCCGCTCGACTGGTGGCAGAGCCTGGGAGAGGCGGAACGCCGCCAGACGGTGTCCCTGCGCATCGCCGCGCTGCTGGCGCTGGCCCTGGTGGTCGGCTGGTTCCTGCGCCACTGGCTGTTGAGCCGCTATGGCCGCGACCCGGGCGTCAGCGAGCCGAGTTACGGCACCCGGCTGGTGGCGGCGATCGCCAATGCCGTCGCCCGGGGCATCGTGCCGGCGCTGATGTTCGGCGGCCTGCTCTACCTCGCCTGGGCCAGCAGGGCGCCGGAGCACAGCCTGTTCTGGGCGCTGATCTCCATCCTTTTCGCCGTTCTGGCCTTCTTCAGCCTGGCCTGGGCGTTGCCCTACGCGGTGCTGTCGCCGGACCTGCCGCAGTGGCGGCTGCTGCCGGTCTCGCCGGAAAACGCCCGCAAGCTCGGCTGGCGATTTACCCTGCTGGCCGCCCTCTTCGCTGTGCGGATCTTCATGACCGCGGCGCACGCCCAGATCGGCGTCTCCGACAGCTATTACTCCCTGGCCACCTTCCTGCTGAGCTTCCTGCCGGCCCTGGTGCTGATCGATATGTCGCGCCAGCGCTTCTGGCATCGGGTGGCGCGCCAGCCCGAGGAAGACGAGACCGAGGCAGGCGGGGCGGCCCCCGCGGCAGCGGCGCCGCAGTCCGCCTTCTGGCATTTCGTGCGCCGGCTCGTCGCCCTGGCCGCCGTCGTCAGCATTTTCGCCGCGCTGCTCGGCTATGCCGACCTGGCCGACTTCCTGGTCACCAACCTGCTGCTCAGCATCATCACCCTGGCGGCGCTGGCCATCCTGCGCGGGCTGGCGCGGGAACTGATCGGCGCCGGCCTGCGCTCCGGCTTCATGCGCGAGGCGCTGGAGATCCGCCACGTGGCGCGCAACCGCATCAAGTTCTGGCTGCGCGCCCTGCTGGATGCCAGCCTGCTGCTGCTCGGCGCGTTGATCATCGCCGCCATCTGGTCCTCGCCCTTCGGCGAGTTCTGGGCGCAGGCGCGCCGGATCCTGTCCGGCGTCACCGTGGGCGGCGTGACGATTTCCTTCTCCGACCTCGCCGTTGCCCTGGCGGTCTTCGGGGCGATCCTGCTGATCACCCGCCTGGGACAGCGCTTCCTTACCAGCAAGGTGCTGCCGCAGACCGGCTTTGACACCGGCGTCCAGAATTCGCTTTCCGCCGGCTTCGGCTACATCGGCATCCTGCTGGCCGCCGTTTTCGGCATCTCGGCGCTGGGCATCGACCTCTCCAACATCGCGCTGATCGCCGGCGCCCTCTCTGTCGGCATCGGCTTCGGCCTGCAGGCCATTGTCAGCAACTTCGTCTCCGGCATCATCCTGCTCATCGAGCGGCCGATCAAAGCGGGGGACTGGGTGCTGGTCGGCGGCAACGAGGGCCTGGTGAAACGCATCACCGTGCGCTCCACGGAGCTGACCACCTTCCAGCGCGCCTCTGTGATCATTCCGAACTCCGAGTTCATCTCGACCTCGGTGATCAACTGGACCCACAAGGACACCTACGGCCGCATCGAGATTTCCGTCGGCGTGGCCTACGGTTCCGACGTCGAGAAAGTTCGCGAGGTGCTGTTGAACTGCGCCAGCCACCACGAAAAGGTGCTGACCTCGCCGGAGCCCCAGGTGCTGTTCATGAACTTCGGCAACAGCAGCCTGGATTTTGAGCTGCGCTGCTTCACCAACGAGGTCAGCTACCGCCTGATCATCTCAAGCGACCTGCGTTTCGCCATCGACAAGGCCTTCCGCGAAGCCGGCATCGAGATCCCCTTCCCGCAGCACGTGATCCATTTCGCCGACCAGGCCAATCCCTTGAAATCCGCCGAACCCGGGCAAACGCCGCCGGCCTAGACTTGGCTTTCGGGCCACGCCTATCATGGCGCGTCAGGGTAGGGGTTGTTGGCGGTTGTTCTCGTCGGCGCCGCGGCGGCCGGCCGGCTCCGCAAGGCTGGCCTCTGCCGCAGGAAAGGGGCCGGGATGGGCGAAGGACGCCGACATCCGCTGATCGACGAACTCTCCGGGCAGCTTGCCGCCGGACGGCTGGCGCGCCGCGATTTTCTGCGCCTGGCGGTCCTGCTGGGTCTCTCGGCAGGCGCCGCCGCGGCGCTGGCCGGCGAACCGCAGCCGGCAGCGGCCGCTTCGCCGATGCCGCCGCGCGGCGGGCGCCTGACGCTCGGCGGGCGCGTGCACGCCCTCGGCGACCCCCATGCCCTGGCCTGGCTGCAGCCGGCCAACCTGGTGCACCAGGTCTGCGAGCCTTTGACCCGCACCGGCTTCGACAACATCACCCGCCCGCACCTGCTGTCCCACTGGCAGGTGGCCCCGGACCTGAAGACCTGGGACCTCTTCCTGCGCGACGACGTCACCTGGCGCAGCGGGCGCCGCTTCACTGCGGACGACGTCATCTGGAACCTGCGCCGCATCCTCGACCCGGCGACGGGCTCCTCGGCGGTCGGCCTGATGCGCGGCTACATGCTGGCCGAGAAGCTGCAGGACGGCGAGGCCACCCACCAGCTCTGGGACGCCCAGGCGGTGGAGAAGGTCGATGACTTCCATGTGCGCCTCAATCTGAAGCATCCCCAGCTGGCGGTGCCCGAGCACCTCTTTCACTACACCAACGTCATGCTCGACCCGGAGGAGGACGGGCGCTTCGGCGTCGGCAGCAACGGCACCGGCGCCTTCTGGCTGGCCGAGTGGCAAGTGGGCGAGCGGGCCGTGCTGCGCGCCCGCGAGGACGCGGGGCCGCGCGGCGCCTTGCTCGACGAGCTGGTCTTCATCGACCTGGGTGACGAGCCCGCCGCGGCCAGCGGCGCGCTGGTCTCCGGCCAGGTAGACGGCCTGGTGCGCTGCGATTACGCCGTCGCCGAGGCCCTGGCCGGCCGCCCGGGCCTGCAGGTGCACCGGACCCGCACCGCCGCCACCGCCATGCTGCAGATGAAGGTCGACCGGCCGCCCTTCGACGACGTGCGGCTGCGCCGTGCCATGCGCCTGGCCATCGATGCCGGGGAGGTGACGCGCCTGGCCCTGCGCGGCTTCGGGGAGCCGGCCGAGCACCACCTAGTGGCGCCGGTGCATCCCGGCTACGCGCCGCTGCCGGTCCTGCTGCGGGACCCGGCCGCCGCCCGCGCCCTGCTGGCCGAGGCCGGCTACCCCGAGGGCATCGAGGTCACCATCACCTGCAAGAACTGGCCGCAGTGGGAGCTGGACGCCGTCCAGGCCATGGTGGCCCAGTACGCCGAGGCCGGCATCCGCTGCACCATCGAGATCCTGCCGCCGCCCCGCTTCTGGGAGGTCTGGGACAAGGCGCCGCTCGCCTTCGTCGAGTGGGCACCGCGTCCCCTCGGCTTCATGCTGTTGGACCTCACCGTGCGCTCCGGCGTGCCGTGGAACTCCACCGGCTTCTCCGACCCGCGGACCGACGCGCTGCTGCAGCGCGCCGGGGCGGAGATCGACATCGACGCGCGGCGCAAGGTGATGCGCCAGATCGAGCTCCGAATGCAGGAAGTTGGTCCTATGGTGCAGCCCTCCTGGCTCTCGGTCGTCACCGTCATGTCCGAGAAGGTGGGCGGCTTCCGCCTGCATCCCACCACCCTGCTTTTCGCCGAGGACTATTTCCTCAGAACTTGAGGGATTTTCTGGGCTCGCTGCTTCTCGTGGTGTGAAATAGGCTGTTGCGTCTGCCCGCCCGGGGCCTAAACTCCCCGCCCCAGTAAACGATGGGTTTGAACCACAGGCCGGCCCCGATGGGAGGGGCCGGGGGCGGGAGATGGAGAGCGAGTCATGAACGAAGGCTATGCAGGCGATCTGCGCCCGGCGGAAGCCTGGGAGCTGCTGGAGAAGGAGCCCAAGGCGGTGCTGGTCGACGTGCGGACGATGCCCGAGTGGGGCTTCGTCGGCGTACCGCGCCTCGACGGCATCGGCAAGGAGACGCTCTGCGTTTCCTGGCAGGTCTTTCCGGACATGTCGCATAATGAAAGCTTCGTCGAAGAGGTCGCGGCCAAGGGGGTCGCCAAGGACCAGCCGGTGCTGCTGATCTGCCGCTCCGGGGCGCGCTCGCGCGCCGCGGCCATGGCGCTGACCGCCGCCGGCTTCGGGCCCTGCTACAACGTGGCCGAGGGCTTCGAGGGCGACCGCGACGGCGCCATGCACCGCGGCAGCGTCGGCGGCTGGAAGGTGGCCGGTCTGCCCTGGGCCCAAGGGTAAGGACGAGGGATAAGAACAAGCGGGCCGGGATGTCCCGGCCGACAACGAAGAACAAGATCATGCCGAAAGACAACACCACCACCCGCCGCTGGCGCCCGCAGACCGAACTGGTTCGCGGCGGCCTGGCGCGCAGCCCCTTCGAGGAGACCAGCGAGGCGCTCTACCTCACCTCGGGCTACGTCTACGCCACCGCCGAGGATGCCGAGGCCGCCTTCAAGGGCGACAAGGACCGCTTCGTCTACTCGCGCTACGCCAATCCCACGGTCTCCATGTTCGAGGAGCGCCTGCGCCTCATGGAGGGCGCCGAGGCCTGCCGCGCCACGGCCAGCGGCATGGGCGCGGTCTTCGCCTCGCTGATGTCGCAGCTCAAGGCCGGCGACCGCCTCGTCGCCTCGCGCGCGCTGTTCAGCTCCTGCGCCTACATCATCGCCGAGCTGCTGCCGCGCTTCGGCGTCGAGAGCGAGCTGGTCGACGGCACGGATCTCGCGGCCTGGGAGCGGGCCCTGGCCAAGGGCGCCAAGGCGGTCTTCCTGGAGACGCCCTCCAACCCGACGCTGGAGGTGATCGATATCAAGGCGGTGAGCGAGCTGGCCCACGCCGCCGGCGCCACGGTGGTGGTGGACAACGTCTTCGCCACGCCGGTGCTGCAGCGCCCGCTGGAGCTGGGCGCCGACGTGGTGGTCTACTCCGCCACCAAGCACATCGACGGCCAGGGCCGCACCCTGGGCGGCGCGGTGCTCTGCACCAATGCCTTCATCGAAGACCACCTGCAGATGTTCTACCGCCACACCGGCCCCTCCATGAGCCCCTTCAACGCCTGGGTCATGGTGAAGGGCCTGGAGACGCTGGACATCCGGGTGGCGCGCCACTGCGCCAACGCCCTGGCGGTGGCCGAGTTCCTGGAGCAGCAGCCCGGCGTCACCCGGGTGCTCTATCCGGGCCTCGCCAGCCACCCGCAGGCCGAGCTGGCCAAGCGCCAGATGAAGGGCGGCAGCACCCTGGTGGCCTTCGAGGTAGAAGGGGGCAAGGCCCGCGCCTTCCGCCTGCTGAACGCGCTGCGGCTGATCGATATCTCCAACAACCTCGGCGATTCCAAGAGCCTCGTCACCCACCCGGCGACCACCACGCACCAGCGCCTCTCGCCGGAGGCCCGCGCCGAGCTGGGCATCAGCGACGGCCTCCTGCGCCTCTCCGTCGGCCTGGAAGACGCCGCCGACCTGGTGGAAGACCTGGAACAGGCGCTGAAGGCCTGAGGTGCGATCAGGTGTCGATGAAGAAGTTCAGTGTTCTTCTCCGGGGCGACAACTTTCTGATCGATGCAGGAGATTCGCCGCAGCGGCTGGGCTTCTACACACTCCGCTACGTCGAGGCCGAGGACGAAACCGAAGCCGAAGAACGGGCCGTTGACCTGCTGCGTCAGGATACGCGACTGCGAGAGGCCGTGCTGAACGATCCTTCCGATCCTCCGACGCTCTTCGCTGAAGAGATCGACGAGCTGGACTCGTTCGATGGTATCGAGACCCTGACGCCAGGGCTCGCCTTCTTTGACGAGCAGCAGACGGAAAACTGATTGATTCGCTGCTGACACCGTGCAGGCCCGATAGAGATTCTGGAGCGAACGCGGAAGGCTTAGGTCACTCCCTCACGTTGTCACCCTCAGACTTGCCACGCCAAAGCTGTCGTCCCGGCACTTGTTGCCGGGACCCAATGCCTTATCCGCTTGATGATTGGGCCCATCTAGAGCCCCGGGTGCTTGCAGCAGGCGAAGACCTATACGTCGTAATTATCGCCTTGGGCATACGTCAATAGGTCCCGGGGTCAAGCCCTGGGACGACAGAGGTGCATGGAGGACCGCGACGTGGATCTCCCGCAGGGTCGTGCCCATTCATGATAATGCAGGACGGCGGTTCAGCCCGCCGGCGGCTTCACGCAGACCTGATCGTAGGCGTAGCGCTGCTTGATCAGGCCGTTGTACTCGAAGACGTCGAGCGTCACCTCGTAGGCCGGCTCGGTGATTTCTACGTGCGGGGTCCAGCAGCCGAGCTTCTGGTAGGTGGCGATGCAGTCGGCCAGCACCGCCTCGTCGATCTTCGGGAAGTAGGGTTTCTCCGCCTTGGCGATCTCGGCGGCCGGGGTCTCGTTCATGTAGGCGCGGGTCTTCTTGTAGGCGCGCACGAAGGCCTTGGCCATGTCGGTCTGCAGCCACTCGCGCGTGGCGGCCAGGCTGGAGAAGCCGCAGGGGCCGATCTGCGGGCCGACCTGGGCCACCACGTGGCCGATGCCGTCGGCCTGGAGCTGCTGGGGGAAGGGACCCTGCTGCTGCACGTACTGTCCCTGGCCGTCGCGGAAGGCCTTGTCGATGTCGGCGGCGCCGCCCGGGGTGATCGGCTTGATCCTGTCGAAGTCGATGCCGGCCTTGTGGCAGGCGTAGTTGAACATGGCGCGCGGCTGGCCGCCCTTGAACATCACCACCTCGGCGCCTTCCAGCTTGTCCCAGGTGAAGTCCGGGTCGGCCTCGCGCCCGGTGATGAAGAAGCCGTCCATCTCGTTGACCTGGGCGAAGTGCACCACCGGCGGCGTCTTGCCCTCGTTCAGCGGCCCGAAGGCCTGGCTGAGCGCCGACTGCACCACGTGGGCCTTGCCTTCGACCAGGCCCTGGATGGCGGAGACGCCGGGCTGGGCGACAGACCACTCGGGGTCCAGCCCTTCCTCCTTCAGGAAGCCGCCGGACATGGTGGAGATCAGCGGCGAGTAGAAGGCGGAAAACAGCGTGAACTGGATGTTGATCTTTTCCAAGGCGTTGTCCCCCGAGTTGAGAAGACGGCCGCACTGACGGCAGCCTTGCCTTCAGCCTAGCCGCGCGCGGCGCCCCGGTTCAAGGCAGCAGGCCGGATATCTGTCGGCGAGGGCGCAAAACTGATGGCACGCAGTCTCCGGTGTCGCCTGGCGGCGGCCTCTTCTAAGGACCGGCCTCGTAGTCGGGCAGGATGCCGTCGAAGGTGCTTTCGCCCACCCAGTCGTCGTTCTGAGGTTCGGGCATGAGGTCATTGTCTTCCCACCCCACAAACAGCAGCGCCACCCAGTCGGTGCGCTGCGAGAAGCCATAGAGCGGACCCTGTGAGCTGCGCAGGGCGCCCGTTTCGGCGTCATAGCTGATCAAAGCCAGCTTCACCACGCCCTGCTGGCGGTCCCGCTTGAACAGCGCAAGCTCGGGAATGTTGAGTTCGCCGGCCAGCGGGATCGGAATCGGGATGCTGGGAATGCCGACCAGCGTCTTCTTGCGATCGACCGACAGCGCGCCGATGCGCGGCTCGAAAACCACATCGGCGTCGCCGCGCGCGTCAACGAGCCTGCCGCCGTGGCGCAGGATGCGGTCGCGCAGGCTCGCCACCAGATATTTGCTGTCAGTACCTTCGACGTAGCTGGAGTCGACAAAAACCTTGGCGTTCTCGGGCAGTTGAATCGCGAGGCTGTCGCAGACCCTGTCAACCGCACTGGAGAACAGCAGTTGCTCGGCGGCGGTGCGGCCGGGCTCGCTCACACGCATCTCCGAGCAGGCGACCAGCGCCGGCAGCGCCAGAGCGGCGGCCAGGACGGGCAGACGGATCGACAGCGAACAATACATTGGCATGGGCAACAGCTTCTGACAGGACCGACGCCCGACACCCGGCATTCATCCCGGACTGCCAGAGGCCGTGGCTCGAATGTCAGGAGAAAGTCACAGTCTCGGCCGGACGCATTTCGCCGCCTTGCTCAGGACTTTGAGCTTCCTAACCGCCTGCTCGCAGGCTCAGGCCGCCAGTCCCGCCCGCCGCAGAGCCTCCGACCAGGCCGCGAAATCCTCGGGGCGCCGGATGGGGAAAAGGCTCTGCAGGTTTGAAAGCCGCAAAGTCGGGGCCAGTCGCCGCAGGTCGTCCATGGCCTGTTGCGCCTCTTCGGTCTTTCCCAGCAGCGCGGCGCTGGCCGCAACGACGCAGGCCGCGAGCAGCAGGTGGGCGTTCGCACGCAAGGCCCGTTGCGCGCAGGCCAGGGCTTCCGCGTGGCGTCCGGCGAAGAAATGCGCCGAGGCAATGGCGGAGTGCATGGCGAAGATGTGCGGGTCGTGGGGCGAGAAGCGGATGGCGTGCTCGAGGTGCCGGATGGCGACTTCGGGCTCGCCGAGCCAGACCTTCACCCAGCCGCTGAACAACCAGGCCCAGGCCTGGTTCGGATCGAGATCGAGGGACTCCTCGATCAGGCCGGCGCCTTCCTCCAACTCGCCCGCGACGAAGGCGAGGCCGACCCCCGCCGTGCAGAGGGCGACGGGATCGTCCTTGCCCAGCTTAGCCGCTTGACGCGCCATGCGGATGGTCTCGGCGATCTCCGCCTCGGCGTCGGCGACCCAGCCGCTGGCCTTTCGCATGGAGTAGCAGCGTGCCGCCATGCCATAGGCCGCGGCGAAGTCCGGATCCAGCTCGATGGCCTTGGAGAAGAGCTCAAGCGCCTCGCGGTTTGCCTCCCTGTTCCAGAGGTGCACCGACGCCATGCCCCGCAGGTAGTAGTCGTAGGCGTCCAGGCTCTCGGTCGGCTTGTGCTTGGCGCGCTCGATCTCGGCCTGTTCCAGGCGCGGCGCGATGGCGCCGACGACGCTTGCGGTCATCTGGTCCTGCAGCTCGAAGACGTCTTCCAGTGCGCCGTCGAAGCGATCGGCCCAGAGATGTGTGCCGCTTGCGGCGTCGATCAGCTGTCCGGTGATGCGCACCCGGTTGCCGGCCTTGCGCACGCTGCCTTCCAGCACGTAGCGCACGCCGAGTTCTTCGCCGACCTGCTTTACGTTCACCGCGCGGCCCTTGTAGGTGAAGCTGGAGTTGCGGGCGATGACGAAGAGCCAGCGCATACGCGACAGCGCGGTGATGATCTCCTCCACCATGCCATCGGCGAAGTAGTCCTGGTCCGGATCGCCCGACATGTTGTCGAAGGGCAGGACGGCGATGGAGGGCCGGTCGGGAAGTTGCAGGGGTTCGTGCGGCGCCGCCGCGGGGCCGGCGGCGCCGGCCGCTTCCGATAACCAGCTCCAGACACGGACCGGCCGGCTCATGTTCTTCAGGTGCTGCTCGCCGAGGTCGCGAAAGCTTGCCTCCAGGCGGTTCGCCACGTTCTGATAGACGACGTCGGAGAGGCAGAGGCCGCCGGGCTCGGCAATCCCCTCCAGGCGGGCGGCGATGTTGACGCCGTCGCCCAGGATATCGTCGCCGTCGATGACGATGTCGCCGAGGTTGATGCCGATGCGATAGCGGATGCGTCGCTCCTCGCCGACCGTCGACTCGTGGTCCTGCAGAGCGAGTTGCAATTCGACGGCGCATTGCACGGCGTCGAGCACGCTGGCGAACTCGACCAGCAGGCCGTCGCCCGTGGTCTTGACGATGCGGCCGCCATAACGGGCGATCCTCGGGTCGATCAGCGCGTCGCGGAGGTCCTTCTGGCGCGCGATCGTTTCCGACTCGTCGGCCGCCATCAGCCGGCTGTAACCGACCATGTCCGCGGCCAGTATGGCTGCCAGGCGATGCTCCATGAGCGCCCCCCTAAGCGCCTCTCTGAGCGACCAGATTAGGGAACTGCCCTGAAGGAATCTACGGCATAAGCGCCGGCCAGGGGGCGCGGCGGGTCTCAGAGGCTCTTCGCCGCCTCGCTCAGCTACTCCAGCTTCTCCATCGCCGGCTCGCGGCCCAGGTATCCCAGGCCTCTGCCGCGCGGGCGCGACCTGCAGGGCGCCGGACGCTAGCGCTACAGGGCTGGCGGCGCGGTGCGGCGGATCTTGCGCTGGTTGGCGATCTGCCAGATCAGGTAGCCGACGATCGCGGTCAGCACGATAGCGCCGCCGATGATCGTGCGCGGCGTCGGCGTCTCATCGAGGGCCAGCCAGACCCACAGAGGCCCGAGGATCGTCTCGGCGGTGCCGAGCAGAGCCGCGAAGGCGGAGGGGATGAGCCGCGCGCCCTGGGTGAAGAGGGCCATGCCGAGCCCCAGGGTCACGCCGAACACGGCAAGGATGGGCAGTTGCCAGCCCGCCACCGCCACGCTGCCGGCCGTCGCGAGGCTCATGGCCAGCGCCACCGCGCAGCCGATGGCCGAGCCGGTACAGACTGCCGGGGTCATGCGGATGCCGGCCTTGCGCCGGGTGATGACGGTCGCAGTGGCGAAGGAAAGCGCGATCAGCAAAGACAGACCGTCGCCGAGGGCAGATACCCGCCCCGTCAGCGAGTCCGAAACCATGACCGCGACACCGGCGATCACCGCGGCGATGGCGAGGCCGGTCACCAGCCGCAAGGGTTCACCGAACAGCACGCGGGAAATGAGCGCGGCGATGAGCGGCACGCCGGCTTGCATCAGCAGTACGTTGGCCACGGTGGTGAACTGCAGCGCGACGACGAAGGCCGTCGAGGCGATGGCGAAGCAGAGACCGACGGCGACTCCGGCGGCCCCCATGCGGGCGAAGAGCGCGGCAGTGCCCGTCCACCCGTCGCGCAGCAGCATGAAGGCGAGCAGGAACAGCGTCGCCGTGCCGGCGCGCCAGAAGATGGTGGTCCAGGGATTCTCGATCTCGGCAAGCCGCGCCAGGATGCCGCCCAGGCTCCACACCACGGCGGAGGCGAAGACCAGCCAGGCGCCGAGCGGATGGCTCTCGTGGTCCGGTGCCGTGAGCGTAGGCTGATCGATGGTCCGGGTCATAGGCGCCTCGCGGCTAGATGCTCTTCGCCGCTTGGCTCAGCACCTTCAGCTTCTTCATCGCCAGCTCGCGGCCCAGGTGCCCCAGGCCGCAGTCCGGCGCGGCGACGAGGCGTTCCGGCGGCAGGTGTTCAAGCGCGACCTGCAGGCGCTCGCGCACTTCCTCCACCGTCTCGACGCGGCTGCGGGCGATGGCGATGACGCCGAAGATCACCGTGGTGTCGCTGAACAGGTCGAGCAGCGAGAGATCGTTGTGGCGGTGGGCGTCCTCGATGGAGACCGCGTCGACCAGCGACTCGTCGACGGCCTTGGCAAGATCGAAGTAGGCGCGCGGGTCGGCCTTAACGTAGTCCTCCTGGTCCAGGTAGTTGGGATAGCCGCAGCACATGTGCAGGGTCCTGGTGACACCGGCCGGCACGCCCTGCCAGCAGCGTTCGATGTTCTCCAACCCGTAGTCCAGCGCTTCCTTGGGCTTGCGTGCGAAGAGCGGCTCGTCGATCTGGATGTAGGTGCAGCCCGCCCCGGCCAAGGCCAGGACCTCCCGGTTCAGCGCCTCGGCCAGGTCGCGGCCGAGGGTGATAGGATCGCCGTAGTGTTCGTCGGCCGTGGTGTCGGTGATGGTCATGGGGCCGGGCAGGGTCATCTTCACCGGGCGCTCGGTGAAGGACTGCGCCAGCTTCCAGTCGTCGGGCAGGAAAGGCGCCTTGACCTTCACCGGGCCGCGCACCGTTGGCAGGTCGGTCTCGTAGGCGCCGCCGCGCAGCACCCGGTGGGTCAGGTTCTCGAAGTCGAAGCCCTCCAGGTGGCGGCAGTGATAGTGCACGTAGTTCTCGCGCTTTACCTCGCCGTCGGTGGGGATGTCGATGCCGCAGGCCACCTGATCCTCGATGACCTCCTTGACGCCCTGGGCGATGACCTTCTCCGCCTCGGCGCCCAGCTTCACGATGGCCTGCACGTAATCACGCGTGGCGACGCTGGAGTCCATGGCGCCCGGGTCGAACCAGTCGGGAATGCGCACGGACTTCGGCTTGGGATAGGCCCCGATGGTGGTGGTCAGCAACGGCATTTCTACTCTTCCCCCCCGGAATCGCTCTCATGGCTTTAGCAGAGCCCCGCAGTGGCCGCCAGGGAAAGGGTCGCCCATTGCGGCTGGGCCGTGTCGGGCTATGATCGGCGCTGTCTTTAGAGAGGGAGAAATCGACGATGCGCGCCTGGCAGATTGAGAACACCGAGGGCCTGGACGGGCTGAAGCTGGCGGAACTCGAACTGCCGGATCCCGGCCCCGGCGAGGTGCGGGTCCGCCTGCGCGCCAACGCCATCAACTACCGCGATCTCAGCGTGATCAGCGACCCGGTGGCGCGCGATGTGGAACTGCCGCGCATCCCCAACTCCGACGGCGCCGGGGAGGTGTTGGCGGTGGGGGCCGGCGTGACCGGTTTCGCGCCAGGCGACCGGGTTGCCGGCTGCTTCTTCCAGAACTGGATCGACGGGCCCTGCACGGCGGAGGCCATGGCCTCGGCCATGGGCGGGGAGATCGAAGGTGTGTTAGCCGAGGAACGCAACCTCCGGGCCGACGGCCTGGTGAAGATCCCCGACCACCTGAGCTTCGCCGAGGCGGCGACGCTGCCCTGCGCGGGGTTGACCGCCTGGCGCGCCCTGGTGCCCGTCGGCAAGCTCAAGGCCGGCGACACCGTGCTGCTGCTCGGCACCGGCGGCGTCTCCATCTTCGCCCTGCAGTTCGCCACGCTGATGGGGGCCAGGGTCATCATCACTTCCTCCAGCGACGAGAAGCTGGCAAAGGCGAAGGCCCTGGGCGCCTGGCAGACGGTGAACTACCGCAGCACGCCGGACTGGGAGAAGGCGGTGCTGGAGATGACCGAAGGCCGTGGCGTCGACCTGACGGTGGAGGTGGGCGGCGCCGGCACCCTGCAGAAGTCCATCGCCGCCACCCGCATCGCCGGGACCATCGGCTTTATCGGCATCCTCGCCGGCGGCGAAGTCAATCCGCGCCCGATCATGAGCAAGTCGCTGACCGTGCAGGGCATCTACGTCGGCTCGCGCAATCTCTTCCGCGACATGAACCGGGCCATCGCCGCGGCTGAGCTGCGCCCGGTCATCGACCGCAGCTTCGCCTTCGAAGACGCGCCCGAGGCCTACCGGACGATGAAAGCCGCCGGCCACTTCGGCAAGCTGGTGATCGAGATCTGAGTCTCGGGGGGCTATCCGCCGGTCAGTACCTTGAACTGCTCGGCGTCGTTGAGGCGCGGGAAGGGGCCATCGGGAACCGGCACGCCGAGAAAGGCGCAGAGCGGTTCCCAGCCTTCACGCACGTCGAAGACCAGCAGGCGTTCAGCCGGGATGGTCCGGCACACCTCCGCCTCATGGGCGCGGAACACCGCCTTGGCATGCTCCGGGTCGTCGGCGCGGCCCCCGAAGACCTTGGTGGAGACCAGGGGGGCGCCCATTTCCAAGGCCGCGCGGACAGCCGGCACGGTGACCTCGTCCTGCGCGGCGATCAGCCTCAGAATGGTGTTGCTGAAGCTCGCGTACCAGGCATCCACGTCGCGCGTGCTGAGCAGGACCTTGGCATCCGGATAGAACCCGGCCAGTTCCCGCCAGAAGTAGGCCGAGGGCCAGTCGACGGTCGCGCGATAGCCCGCCAGGAGTTTGTCCCAATCGACCGCAGCGCCGGCGGTGGCCTGTTTCCAGACGGGAATCTGTTCGGGATGGGCGAAGACTTCCGCCATGTGGTGGCAGGGGCCGAAGCCCAGCTGTTCCAGCGCGCCTTTCAGCGACAGCGTGCCGGTGCGCCCAAAGCCGGCGCCGATGACCGATAGCCCCATGATCTAACCCTTCGTGGCCGTGACCCCCGGCAAGCGTCGAGGATCGCCAATCGGCGCCGGGCGTGCAACTGACCCCAGGTTGTCGACGGCGGTTGTCAAGGCGGCGAGCTAGTTCCCCGCGCCCTTCAGGTGCCGGGCACCCTGGTTGAACAGCAGGGCGTTGCTCTGGGCGGTGTGCTGGCCGCGGTTCTGACGGTCCTTGTAGAGGTCGATGGCGCGCTGCACGGCCGGGCGCTCCTTGATACGCCGGCGCCAGTCCGCGACTTTCGGAAAGTCGTCGAGCGAGGAGCCCAACGGCTTGGCGATGAAGACCCAGGGAAAGGCGATCATGTCGGCGATGGTGTAGCTATCCCCCAGGATCCAGTCGCGGTCTTCGAGGCGCCGTTCCAGCACCGCCAAGTTGCGCTCGTATTCCCCGAGGTAGCGCTTGAAGCCGTAGTCCTGGCCTTCGGGCGCGTAGTTCTTGAAGTGGCTGAGCTGGCCGGCCATGGGCCCCTGGTTGCCGACCTGCCAGAACATCCACTCCAGCAGCTCCTTGCGGGCCAGCGGTCCCTCGGGCAGGAAGCGCCCGGTCTTCTCGGCCAGGTAGAGCATGATGGCGCCGCTCTCGAAGACGCTGACCGGATCGCCCTCGACGTCGTGGTCGACGATGGCCGGCATCTTGGCGTTGGGGCTGATGGCCAGGAACTCCGGCTTGAACTGATCGCCCTCGGCCAGCTTCAGCAGGTGCGTGGTGTAGGGCAGGCCCAGTTCCTCCAGCAGGATGGCGACCTTCCAGCCGTTGGGCGTGGGGGCGTAGTAGAAATCGATCATGCGGCGTCCTCTCCGGCGCGCGGCGGTTCGGCGGCGCCGCCGTTCTCGATCAGGGCATCGATCTCGGCGGGGCTGTAGCCGGCCTCCGCCAGGATTTCCCGCGTCTGCCCGCCCAGCGCCGGGGCGCCGAAGCGGTGCTCATTCGGCGTGGCGGAGAACTGCGCCGGATTGCGCGCCTGGCGCAGGCGCCCGGCGGCGGGGTGGTCGTTCTCGAAGACGATGCCGTTGGCCTGGACCTGCGGGTGGCGGATCGCCTCGCGCCGGGTCAGCACCGGGGCGCAGGGCACGCCGGCGGCCTCCAGGCGCTCGATCCACTCCGCCGTCGTGCGCTCGCGCAAGACCTCCTGGGTCAGCTCCAGGCGCGCGTGCTTGTGTTTGTCCAGGCCCTCGGAGTCCTGGAAGCGCGGGTCCTCGGTCCATTCCGGCCGCTCCGCGGCTTCGGCGAGGCCGAGCCATTCCTTGTGGCGCATGACGGCGACGGAGATGTAGCCGTCCCGGGTCTCGTAGATCAGGTCGATCCAGCTTTGCGCCTCCTCCTTTTCCATCTCGTCGCCGACGAAGGTGTGGCCGCCCATGTCGGAGCCCCAAAGGAAGGCGAGCACGGTGTCCAGCATGGAGAGGCGCACGTGCTGGCCCTCGCCGCTGCGGCTGCGCGCCAGCAGCGCGGCGCAGACCGCCTGGGACATGGCGAAGCCGGTCAGCTTGTCGGGCAGGATGGTGCGCACCAGGCGCGGACGTTCCTCGTCGGAGCCGGCCTGCACGGTGGTGAGGCCGCTGAGCGACTGGATCAGGGGATCGAAGACCGGCTTGTCGGCGAAGGGCCCCTCGAAGCCGAAGCCGGCGATGGAGACGTAGACCAGGCGCGGGTTGATGGCCTTGAGATCCTCGTAGCCGAGGCCGAGGCGGTCGGTGACCCCGGGGCGGAAGTTCTGCAGGAAGACGTCGGCATCGCGCACCAGCCGCTTCAGCGCCTCGAGGCCTTCCGGCGTCTTGAGATCGAGAGCGATGGAGCGCTTGTTGCGGTTGTTGTTGAGGAAGGAGGCCGAATAGCCGTTGCGGCGCGTCGCCACCTGGCGGGTGTGGTCGCCGCCTTTCGGCACCTCCACCTTCACCACGTCGGCGCCCTGGTCGGCCAGGATCATGCTGCCCAGCGGCCCCGACACCATGGTGGTCAGATCGACGACCCTGAAGCCGTCCAGCGGTCCCGGCATGGATTCTCCCCTCCCCAGCAGGTCTTTTTGCGGTCATTGCCCCTCTATATAGGGGCTGGCCGGCCGGAGCCCAAATGCGGTTGCGGAACGCGTGAAGTCTCAGTCGTTCGCGAAGCCGGCGGTCTTGTCCTTCAAGGTCTGGATCAGGGCCTCGACACCCAGCTTCCTCATGATGCTGCTGTATTCGCCGCGCCGCGCCGCCAGCTCCGAGGCGGTGCCGCCCAGGATGGTGTCGACGATGCGCCAGCTGCCGTCGTCCTGGGGTTGCGTCAGGTAATTGATCTCCACCGCCTCGCCGTCGCTCTTGACGATCTGGTTGCGCACCAGGACGGCGCCGCGCCGCGCTTCCTCTTCGCCCAGTACCTCGAAGCGTTCGCCGCCGAAGCCGTCGAAGCGGTCGGCGAAGACGCCGACGCTGTAATCGGCGAAGGCCTGGGTGAAGGCCGCCTGCTGGGCATCGCTGAGCCGCGACCACTGGCTGCCCAGGGTGATCCGCGCCATGGCGGGGAAATCGAAGATTTCGGTCAGGGTCGGCTCCAATTCGGCGTAGCGCCCGGCAAAGCCCAACGCCTCGGCCTGTTGCATGACCTCCAGCAGGGCGGCGTTCAGCCGCTCCACCGTGGCGCTCGGACTGCCTGGGGGCGTCTCGGCGGCGGTGGCCGGCGCCGGTAGGAGCAGCAACATCAGGATGGAAACCTTAAGTAGCAGCGATCGCATGCGCTTTCCCAATTTCAGGCTCTTTCACATGTACGGGCCGCGCCGTCCGGTGCAAGACATTTGTGGTTTGTGGTCGCGCCGGATAGGGGGCAAGCTGGTACCTATGACCATTCTCGTTACCGGAGGCACGGGGTTCGTCGGCTCCGCCGTGGTGCGGGCCTTGGTCGCCTGCGGCGAGAGACCGCGGTGTCTCGTGCGGCGTGACAGCGACCGGCGGAACCTGGAAGGCCTGGCTCTCGATGTGGTGGAGGGCGACCTGACGGACGGCGAGTCCCTGGAGACTGCCGTCAAGGGTGCCAAGGCGCTGTTCCACGTCGCCGCCGACTACCGCATCTGGGTGCGCCGGCCCGAGACCATGCTCCACACCAACGTTGAAGGTACCCGCCGGCTGATGGAACTGGCGCTGCGCCACGGGGTGGAGAAAATCGTCTACACCTCTTCGGTGGCGGTGCTGGGCAAGGCGGCCGCCGGGGCGCCGGCCGACGAGGAGACGCCGGTCGGCCTGGACGACATGATCGGTGTCTACAAGCGCTCCAAGTACCTGGCCGAGGAAGAGGTCCGCCGTCTGCAGCGCGAGTCCGGGCTGCCGGTGGTGATCGTCAATCCTTCGACGCCCATCGGCCCGCGCGACGTGAAGCCGACCCCGACCGGGCACATGGTGCTGGCGGCGGCGCGGGGCCGGATCCCCGCCTTCGTCGATACCGGCCTCAACGTCGTGCACGTCGACGACGTCGCGGCGGGCCACCTGGCGGCCTATGAAAGGGGCGAGGTCGGCCAGCGCTACGTGCTGGGCGGCGAGGACCTGGGCCTGGGGGAAATCCTGGGCGAGGTGGCGGCCCTGCGCGGGGTTCGCGCGCCGCGCCTGCGCCTGCCGCGCCGCCCGCTGTTCCCCCTGGCCTATGCCGCCGAAACCTGGGCGCGGGTGGCCGGCGGGCAGGAGCCGCTGCTGACCGTCGACGGCCTGAAAATGGCCGCTAAACCAATGTATTTCTCCAGCGCCAAGGCGCGCCGCTGCCTCGGCTACCGCCCGCGCCCGGCCAGGGAGGCCCTGCGCGACGCGGTCGGCTGGTTCGAGCAGGCGGGCTATCTGGCTTAAGGCCCCGGCGCCCAGGGTTCGGGACCCGGGGGGCCGCTCAGGCGGCGAAGTGCCCCTAAATCCCCACAGTCTGTAGGGTGGTGTTGCGGCGCAAAAGCGTTAGACTGTCGCCCGGAAAAACGGTATTTGCCTGCGATTCCCCTCATTTCCCCGGAGTGACGCCTTGGCGGTTCCCCTTATTCAGCAGTTGCGCGTCGGCGCCTACATCATGAAGCAGCGCCTGAAGGGCAACGATCGCTATCCGCTGGTGCTGATGCTGGAGCCGCTGTTCCGCTGCAACCTGGCCTGCCCGGGCTGCGGCAAGATCGACTACCCCGAGGATATCCTCAACCGCCGCCTTTCGGTGGAGGAGTGCATCGAGGCGGCGGAGGAGAGCGGTGCGCCGGTGGTTTCCATCCCCGGCGGCGAGCCGCTGATCCACAAGGAGATGCCGCAGATCGTCGAGGAGCTGGTGAAGCGCAAGCGCTTCGTCTATCTCTGCACCAACGCGCTGCTGCTGGCCAAGAAGATCGACGAGTACAAGCCCAGCAAGTACCTGACCTTCTCCATCCACCTGGACGGCCTGGAGGAGGAGCACGACCGGGCGGTCGACCAGAAGGGCGTCTTCAAGCGCGCGGTGAAGGCCATCGAGATGGCGCGCGACCGCGGTTTCCGCGTGAACGTGAACTGCACCCTCTTCAACAACGCCAAGCCCGACGAAGTCGCCGAGTATCTGGATTTCGCCCGCGATCTGGGCGTCGAGGGCGTGACCATCTCCCCGGGCTATGCCTACGAGCGTGCGCCCGACCAGGAGCATTTCCTCAGCCGGCGCGGCACCAAGGAGCTGTTCCGCGAGGTCTTCCGCCGCGGCAAGGGGCGCAAGTGGCGCTTCTCCCAGTCCAGCCTGTTCCTCGACTTCCTGGCCGGCAATCAGTCCTACGAGTGCACGCCCTGGAGCAACCCGACGCGCAATGTCTTCGGCTGGCAGCGGCCCTGCTACCTGCTGAACGAGGGCTACACGCCGACCTTCAAGGCGCTGATGGAAGAGACCGAGTGGGAAAGCTACGGCACCGGCCACTACGAGAAGTGCGCCAACTGCATGGTCCACTGCGGCTATGAGGGTACGGCGGTGGCAGACACCGTGGCGCATCCGCTGAAGGCTCTGAAGGTGGCGTTGAACGGCGTTACCACCGAGGGCGAGATGGCTCCGGAGATCGATCTCTCCAAGCAGCGCCCCGCGGAGTACACCTTCGAGGAGTTCGTCGCCGAGGCCCAGAAGCAGCCGGTGCAGCAGAAGCCCGGCTCTTCCTCAGAAGCGGCCGAATAGCACCTCTTTCACGTCCTCCAGCATACGCAGGCGGGCGAGCGCCAGTTCGCTCTGGCGCGCCAGCCTGAGCGTCGCCGGAATTTCCGTCGGGCGGCGCAGCAGCGTCGCGAGCGCACGGCCGACGTCGGGCCGCCCGTCCGGCTTCACCGCCTTCTCCACCAGCGCCGGCAGGCTGTCCTTGGCCCTGTCGGCGACGGCACGTACGGCCAGGAAGGGCAGGCCGGCCTCCGCGGCGGCGGCGGCCACGGACACTGATTCCATGTCCACCGCCAGGCAGCCGCTATCCGCGAAAGCCGCGGCCTTGTCGGCGGGGCTGCGCAAGGTGCGCGGGCTGCCCAGGATCGCACCCTCCCTGTAGAGCAGGGCGTTGTCCTCCATCGCCGCGACGAGCTGGCCGCGCCAGGCGGCGTCGGTGATGTAGTCTGTCCCCTCGGGGTCGCGCAGGCCGTGGGCGACGATCAGGTCGCCGCAGTCCAGGTCGGCGGCCAGGGCCCCGGCGATGCCGAAGCTCAAGAGCGCCTGGCAGCCGCTGGCGATGAGCTCGGCGCTCCGCTCGGCGGCCCGTGCCGCGCTGGCGCCGGCGCAGAGTACCTCGGCCTCCAGGGCCGCGTCGGCGAGCAGGACCGCGGCGACCTCGCTCTCGGAAGCCAGCCCGGTGACGACACCGATCTTGCGGGAAGTTGCAGCCTGTGGGGCAGGATCCACCGCGCTGGCCCGGGCTACATGCCGTAGCTGACGCGCCGCTGATTGCTTTGCATCAGGTTGCGGTAGCGCGCCAGGGCCCAGAGCGGGAAGTAGGCGCTGTAGCCGTGGTACTTCAGGTAGAAGACCCGCGGGAAGCCGTTGCCCGTCCAATAGTCCTCGGCCCAGCGCGCGCCTTCGCGCGGCAGGCGCTGCAGATAGGCGATGCCGCGCTTGACGGCGTCGCTCTCTATCTCGCCGGCGGCCATGAGGCCGAGCAGCGCCCAGGCGGTCTGGGAAGGGGTGGAGGATTTCACCTCGTCGCGGCGCTCCAGCCAGTAGGTGGCGCAGTCCTCGCCCCAGCCGCCGTCGGCCTGCTGGCGATCTTTCAGCCAGGCGACGGCCTTGCGCACATAGGGCGCCTGCATGTCCTCGCCGCAGGCGTTGAGGGCACAGAGCACCGACCAGGTGCCGTAGACGTAGTTGACGCCCCAGCGCCCATACCAGGAGCCGTCCTCCTCCTGCTCGCGGCGCAGGTAGTCGAGGCCGCGGCGCACCACGGTGTTGTCGCGGCCGTAGCCGAGCTGCGCCAGCATGGACAGGCAACGCGCCGAGACGTCCGCCGTCGGCGGGTCGAGCAGCGCGCCGTGGTCGGCGAAGGGGATGTGGTTCAGATACTCGAAGGCGTTATCGGCGTCGAAAGCGCCCCAGCCGCCGTTCTTGCTCTGCATGGCGATGACCCACTTGGCGGCCCGCTCCATCGCTCCCTTGCTGGCCTCGGAGCCGGCGCGGTCCATCGCCATGACCACCACCGCCGTGTCGTCGACGTCCGGATAGTGGGCGTTGTTGTACTGGAAGGGCCAGCCGCCAACCGGCGCCTCTGCGCGCCGCCAGGCCCAGTCGCCGCGCACTTCCGTGATCTCGCGCTCCAGCATCCAATCGAAGGCGCGGATGACGGTGTCGCTGTCGCCCGGCTCGCCGGCCTCCAGCATTGCGTGGGCGGCCAGGCAGGTGTCCCAGATCGGCGACAGGCAGGGCTGGCAGGTGACGCTGCCGTCCTGGCGGTAGAACAGCAGACGGTCGATGGCCTCGCGGGTCAGGCGGTAGTCCGGGTCGTCCCAGGCATAGCCGAGCGCGTGAAAGGCCATGGCGGCGTTGGCCATGGCCGGGAAGATGCCGCCCAGGCCGTCCTCGCCGTTCAGGCGTTCCTTGACGAACTCCATGGCCGCGTGGATCGCCTTCTGGCGCTTGGCGCGCGGGCGCAGGGGATCGCTGAGGCGCAGCACCCGGTCGATGCCGGCGAAGATGGCGCCCAGGGGGCTGCCCGTCGCGTTCATCTGGTAGTGCGCGTGTTCCGGCGCTTCGAGGAAGAGCTCGCGGATGGAGACGCCGCGCGGGTTGGCCGCCTCCGGCTTCTTGTCCATGACGATGAGCAGCGGCGCGATCACCGTGCGCGACCAGTAGGACACCTTCGACAGGTGGAAGGGGAACCAGCGCGGCAGCAGCATGATCTCGACCGGCATCTCCGGCACCGCACGCCAGGGCACCTGGCCGAAGAGGGCCAGGGCGATGCGGGTGAAGACGTTGGACTGCGCGGCGCCGCCGCCGGCGAGGATGGCGTCGCGGGCGCGCCGCATGTGCGGCGCCTCGGGATCGTCGCCGGCCAGCTTCAGGGCGTAATAGGCCTTCACGCTGGCGGAGATGTCCATATCGCCGTCGTGGAACAGCGGCCAGCCGCCGTCCGTTCCCTGGATGGCGCGCAGGTGCATGGCCAGCTTCGGTTCGATGTCGCGGAACTTCGGCGTATCGGTCTGCCCCAGGAAGTGCTGCAGGAAGATGTACTCGGCCGGGATGGTGGCATCGGCCTCCAGCTCGAAGAGCCAATGGCCGTCCGGGCGCTGCTCGGCCCGCAGGGCGGCCCGCATCTCGTTCACCAGCGCGTCGACCGCGTCGATATCGGGCAGGGGCGCGGGCTGACAGGGGGTGGGCTGACAGGGGGCGGGCCGACAGGGTGCACAGGGGCGCGCGGTGGCAGCGCTGGGATCTCTGGCTACGGTACTACTGGTCATTTCTTGTTCAGCCGCAAGGCCTCATGCAATGAATCCGAAATCCCCCGTCGACTTCCTTCGAGCGCCTTTTTGTTCCCCCGGACGCCGCCTGCGAATCAGCGGTTCGCCGGTGGGAATTCTGACCAAGCGGAGGGGCTGTGGCAAGCCCCTGGCGCTGCGGGGGCAGGCGCTACGCGGCGGGGATCAAGGCTTTGCGAGCAGCCGTGCGGCGGCGGTGCCTGATCGTACGGCCGATTCGATGGTCGCCGGGTAGCCGGTGTCGGTCCAGTCGCCGGCCAGTGCCAGATTGCGCCAGCGGGTGCGCGGGCCGGGCCTGAGCTTCAGGGCCGCCGGGGTCTGGGCCAGGGTGGCGCGCTTTTCCTTGATGATGCGGACCAGGGGCTCGGCCTGGGAGTCCAGCCCCAGGGCCCGGGCGGTGTCGCGCCACAGCAGTGCCGCGACCTCCTCCGCGGGGCGCTCGGCCAGGTCCTCGGCGGCGCTGACCGTCAGGCTCACGACGTCACCGCGCAGGAACAGCCAGTCGGCGGCTCCGCCGACCAGGCCCAGGATCGGCAGGTCGGGCGCCAGCCGGCGTTGCGGGGTGGCGCCCTCGGGCAGGCGGATGTGGGCGTTGACGATGGGCCGGGCGTCGCGCGGCGCCTGCAGGCCGGGCAGCAGGTCGGCGGCGCCCGCCGGCGGCAGCGCCAGCACCACGGCCTCCCCCGGCTCGACGGGCACCTGCTGCTCGCCGAAGTCCAGCGCGGTGACGCGGTCTGCCTGGAAGGTCAGGGCGCGCAGGCGCCGGCCGAAGGCGACCGCACCGCCCTGGGCGCGGATGGCCGCCAGGGCCGGGTCGACGAAGGTCTCGCTGAGACCGTCTCTGGCGATGAAGGGGTGGCAGGCGGCCGCGCCCTTGGCGAAGGATTCCCGCACCACCAGCCACAGCAGCCGGGCCGAGGCCTCGCGCGGGTGGGTGTTGAGGGCCGCCACGGTGAGCGGCACCCAGAAGCGCTCCCACAAGGGACCATTGTCGCCTCCGCTCTTGGCCAGGCAGTCGGCGACGGTATCGTCCGCGCCGGCGAAGGCCAGCTTCCAGGCGGCCAGGTAATCGCCGGCGGCGGTGCCGGGGATGCGCCTGGCGGCGCTGAAAATCCACCAGGGGATGGGGCCGTTGCTGGGCTCCACGGTCCAGCTCTCGCCGCTGGCCAGGTCCAGAAAGGGAAAGGCGGCGCGGTCGGGCCGCGTCAGGGTGTCGCCGGCGCCGATCTCCGCGACGAAGTCCAGGGCGGCGGTGTTGGCCGCCAGCAGCATGTGGTTGCCGTTGTCGATGCTGCGCTCCAGCTTGGCGTCGACGTAGGAGCGGCAGCGCCCGCCGGCCTGGGACGCGGCCTCGTAGAGCGCGACCGGTCGGCCCAGCTTGCCCAGTCGCAGCGCCGCCGACAGCCCGGCGAGGCCGGCGCCGACGACGTGCACGCGGCCCCGGGAAGGACGGTCGCGGGAAGCTGTCTCTGTCATGGCTCAGAAACAGCTCCTGAGGGCGACCCAGAGCTTCTCCGCCTTGGGCAGGCTGACCCGCAGCGTGATGTCCTGCCAGTCGTTCTGCTGCAGGCGGGTCAGCAGGCGGCGGTACATGGCCAGCATGATGCGCGCCGGGCGCATGGGGCCGCGCGCGCAGCGGGCCATGAGGCGCTCGGCCTCGGCGAAACGCGCCTCGGCCAGGGCCGCCAGGTCGCGACAGACCGCCGGCAGGCGCGGGTCGGCCAACACCGTCATCGGGTCGGTCGATTCGATGCCATGGCGCTGCAGCAGCTCGCGCGGCAGGTAGAGGCGGCCGCGCCCGGCATCCTCGGCCACGTCGCGCAGGATGTTGGTGAACTGCAGGGCGTCGCCCTCGGCCAGCGCCAGTTCGCGCGCTTCCGGCTCCGTGGCGCCGAAGGCATGGACCGACAGCACCCCGACGGCGCCGGCGACGCGGCGGCAGTAGAGGCGGAAGTCGGCCAGGCTGGGCGCGCGGATGTCCTCGCGGGCGTCCATCTCCATGCCGTCGATGACGGCCAGGAACTCTTCCTTGGGCAGGCCATAGTCGCGCAGCGGCCCCAGCAGCGCCTCGGCCGTCGGCCGGCTGGGCGCGCCTGCGTAGAGCCGCTCGATCTCCTCGCGCCAGGCGGCGAGCGCCTGCTGCTTTTCCGCCGGCGTGCCGCCTTCGTCGGCGATGTCGTCGACCTCGCGGCAGAAAGCGTAGATGGCGTACATGGCCTCGCGGCGCGGGCGCGGCAGCAGGCGCATGCCCCACAGGAAGGAGGAGCCGGAGCGGGTCGCCACCTCGCGCACGTGGGCCTGCGCGGTTTCGATCGTCGCGGCGGTGGTCATGCCTGTTCCATCATCCCCGTTGATCTGCCGGCTGCTGGCGCCCGAAGAGGCGCCCGAACTGCACGCCCAGCACGCCCTTGAGGCCGCAGAGAATGAAATCGGCGCGGCTGAGGGCGACCCGCCCGGCCAGGGGGTCGCCTTGGCGCAGCAGGACCGTCAGCCGCTTGGCGAGCTGCACGATGACCGCCGATTCCATGGCCAGGCGCGTGGAGCGCAGCCGGCCCGGCAGGGTCTCGGCCTCCTGCAGCAGGCTGTTGACCCCATCCAGGCAACGGTCCAGCACGCGGCGGAAGCCGGCCGGGCTCGCCGTCAGGTCCAGCACCGTCACGTCCAGGCCCTCGGCGGCCAGCCAGTCGCCGGGCAGGTAGACCCGGTCGAGGTCGTGGTAGTCGTCCTGGCAGTCCTGCAGGTGGTTGAGGATCTGCAGGGCTGTGCAGAGCGCGTCGGAGGCGCCGTAGCCCGCCGGGTCCTCGCCGTGCAGGTCCAGCAGATAGCGGCCCACCGGATTGGCCGAGAGCCGACAGTAGCCGATCAGCTCGCCCCAGTCGGCGTAGCGCAGCTTCACCGCGTCCTGCTTGAAGGCGGCGATAAGGTCGGTGCCGCGCGCCGCGGTGATCTTGGTGGCGGCCAGACTCTTGCGCAGGTGCGATGCCTTTTCCAGACCGGGCCGCGGTGAGGTGGTGGGGCCGGCGGCGGGGTCGGTGAGTTCCGCCTCGAAGGCCGAGAGGCGGGTGATCTTGTCTTCGGGCGCCAGTTCCGGGTTGTCGGCGATGTCGTCGATGGCGCGGGCGAAGGCGTAGTAGGTCGCGACGTGCGGACGCAGCGCGGCCGGCAGCAGCCAGGAGCCGACGGGGAAGTTCTCGTCCGCCGCGCCCTTGCCGGACGGCGTTTCGACGCCGGGGGCGCTGTTGCCGGTGGAGCTGTCGCGGGTCTCAGTCATCAAGCTCAATCATAGACGGGCAGGGCCGGGTGTGCCAAAGGCCCTAGCCCGCGTGGCGGCCTTGGACGCGGCCCTTCCACTGGCCGCCGACGCCGCGCCAGTGACGCCAGGCCGAATCGAAAGTCATGGCGCTGTATAGGCCAGCGGCCAGCGGCAGCAAAGGCGCAATCCACCAGGGCTGGCGGTAGAGCCGCAGCGTCGGCAGCAGGGAGAGGCTCATCAGCAGCCAGGTGAACCCGGCAATGATCGCCGTCCAGGGCTGCTGGTGCCAGGGCGCGGCGAGCAGCAGCAGCGGCGGCGCCAGGTAGGTGAGCGCCATGCCGGCCAGGGTGCCGGCGAGCAGCAGCGGGGAGTGGTGAAGCTGGGTGTAGGCGGTGCGCGCCACCATGTCCCAGATCGCCCGCAGCCCGCTGTAGGGGCGGATTGAGCGGGCACCCTCGGCCAGGCCCAGCCAGATGCCGCCGCTTTCGGGCGGGCGGCTCGCCTTCACCGCCGCGGCCAGGGAGCAGTCGTCGATCAACGCGTCGCGGATCGCCGCCACGCCGCCGATTCGCTGCAGGGCCGCGCGGCGCAGCAGGATGCAGCCACCGGCCGCCGCCGCGGTCTTGGCCTTGGGGTCCTTCACCCAGGCGAAAGGGTAGAGCTTCTGGAAGAAGTAAATGAAGGGCGGGATCAGCAGGCGCTCCCAGAAGCTCTGGCAGGTCAGCGCGACCATGAGGGAGACCAGGTCGCGGCGTTCGGTCTCGGCCTTGGCGACCAGGCGGCGCAGCGTATCGGCCGGCTGGTGGATGTCGGCGTCGCTGAACCACAGGAAGTCGCCCGCCGTCCCGGCGGCCTGCGATCCCTGCTGCAGGGCCCAGAGCTTGCCCGTCCAGCCCGGCGGCAGGGCCTCGGCGCGCAGCAGCTCGAAACGCCCGGGATGGCGGCTGCGCTGCGCCGCCGCGCGGGCCAGTGCGGCGGTGTCGTCGTCGCTGTGGTCGTCGACCAGCAGCACCGTCAGGCTGCCGGGATAGTCCTGCTCCAGCAGCGAGGTCAGGCTCTCGGCGATGACCTCGGCCTCGTTGCGGGCCGGCACCACGGCGGTGACCGCGGGCCAGGAGCCGCCGGGCCGCGAATCCACGGGCTGGGAATCGCGCGGCCTTGGGCTGCCGGTCAGGCGCTCGGCCGAACGCCAGAATCCGCCGCGCAGGGTCAGCAGGTAGACCCAGATCAACAGCGAAAGCAGGGCGATTCCCAGGAGCATCGAGGGCTCCGGAAGTGACGAAAACAAGGTTTGGCGCGTCCCCTTCGCAGCCGGCCGCTCGGTCGTTCGATGGTGACGCTCCCCGCCGGGGCAGGGAGCCGCGCGACGCGGAGCCGGAGGCTACTTCTTCCTCTCTCGGCGCGAGTTTACATTGAGAGACATGAGGCGATCCAGCGACCTTCCGTCGCTGGACAGCGGCAGGCAGAGAGCCTCGACATCGACATGGGCGCGCCGCCGGGCCGCGGATTCCGGCCAGTAGGCGTAGACGGGCCCGGCATGGGCGACGCAGGCGTCGAACAGCTGCTTCGAGCGCTCCCGGACCAGTTCCGGCACCCTGGCCTGGGAAGACAGGCGCCCCGTCTGCTCGCCGTAGGAGTCGACGAGATACTGGCCGAACAATCGGATGAAGTAGTCGGTGCCGTCGTCGATGACATCGACCATGAGAATATGCGGCCACAGGGCCACGAGCTTCTCAGGCACGAGATCGGCGCGCCGCGGGAAAGGCGCGTCACCCTTGATCATCAGCCAGTAGCTCAGTGCCTGCGTCAGTACCGGCGAGCAAAACTCGAAGCCCTCGGTGACTTCAAGGGGCCCTATGGCCTTTTTCCCCGCCCTTCTTGTCTCCACCCGATGCATATCGTCCCTAGGAATTCCCGGCTCCCACACCTGCGGCTACCCCCCGCGGGTCATCCCATGAAACCCTATTCAACCCCAATTTCTCGTTGAAACGCGATGATATTCTTCTCTTCTGCGCGATATATAGACCGGCCTTCTGGAGCGGCCCCCGGCGCAGGAGAACATGCCGCCTCTTCTTGAAATGGATGGTCACGAAAAAGAGCATCGGGGTGTGTGAACCGCCGTGCTGCTGAATTGTTTGTGCGAGTGCAGAATCGTCTTCCGGGCGCTGGGATTTCTGTTGAAGAAGAGCACGCCGGCGAGCATGAGGTTCACCGTCTGCCCATCTTCGCTCAGGGGTAGCATCAGCCGCTTGGCGTAGAGCGCCTCGGCTTCGTCCGAACCGAAGAGCACCTCGGTGTAGATCGGCTCCTTTTCGGTCCTGACCCGCTCGTGCAGTTCCATGGCGAAGTCGACGAAGGGGCCCGTCACCAGATCGTCGAGGTAGCGGTTGGTAAGCGGACAGCCGAAATGCGACTCGATTTCCGTGCCGGCCAGGCGGTAGCGGATGCGGAAGCCCCTGGCGGTCTGGGCCGGGACCATCTCGGTGAGTGTCAGATGCGGCAGAAGCTGCGGAATGTCGACAGGATCGATATCTGCGCGGGTCGGCACCTTGCGCCCGCGACTACGTTCCGTCCAATAGGAATACAGCTCGGCGAGCAGCGGCTCGTCCAGTATTTCCGCGAATGACATACCTGCTGCCCCCGCACCCACAGCCTCTCTTGCGGAGGCCCGTTGGGCCGGATTTCTCCAAGTTGCGACCCATAATGGAAGAGTCCCCAACCTCCCCCACGCGCAGGTTAGCACCTCGACGATTTGATTATAAGCCTTTTGCGAGGGCCGCGCAGCGATCCAGGAAGAGCCGCTTTGCCTTGCCCGGCGGCCAGGGCTTCAGCGTGATGTCGTCGAAGCGCTTGTGATGGCCGAAGAGGCGGCGTGCCTCGCTGGGGGAGAATCCGGCCAGCTGGGTCGCTTCCAGGTAGGCGGCGATCCGGTCCGCGCGCTTGATCAGATGCTTCAGCTCCTGCGGCTCCTGCGCCGGCAGTCCGAAGCGCAGGCGAACCGCCGTCATCAGCCGGGCTTCCAGGGCCTTGTAGTCGACCCCGACAGCGGCCTTGAAGGGGGTGATGAGGTCGCCGATGACGTATTCGGCGGCGTCGTGCAGCACCGCCGACAGATGCCCGGCCGCATCCAGCTTCGGTCGCAGGCGCCCGGCGATGTCGTCCACCAGCAGGCTGTGCTGCGCCACCGAGAAGGCCGAATCGCCGCTGGTCTGTCCGTTCCAGCGCGCCACGCGGGCCAGGCCGTGGGCGATGTCTTCAATCTCGATGTCGAGGGGCGAAGGATCCAGCAGGTCGAGCCGCCGTCCGGAGAGCATGCGCTGCCAAGCCCGCTTCACGTCCTTCATGCCTGACCTCGTCCTTTCGCCGCTGAATGCCCGCGACGACTAGGCATAGGCAGACGCGCCGCCCGAGGCAAGCCGTCAGGCGGCGCGTTGCAGGTCTGTCGGGCGGGAAAGTCCCGGGAAAGGCCCGCAAAGGGCCGGGTCAGCTGCCGTTGGCGCGCAGACCGTTCAGCAGATCGGAGAGGTTCTCGTCCAGTTCGGCGGTGTGGCGGGTGACGAGGGTCGAGGCCTCCATCACCTTGTTCACCGACTGACTGGTGGTCTGCGAGTTTTTCCGCACCGAGGCCATGGCCCCGTTCATCTCGCGGCTGCCGCCGGCGGCGTCCTGGATGTTGCGGGAGATGTCGCGGGTCGTCGCGTCCTGCTCCTCGACCGCGCCGGCGATCTTGACGGCGTGCTCGTTGAGCTGGTTGATGATGCCGCGGATCTCGCTGATGGCGTTGACGGTGATCTTGGTCGAGCCCTGAACCTTCTCGATGCGCCCGGTGATGTCCTCGGTCGCCTTGGCGGTCTGGGTGGCCAGGCCCTTGACCTCGCTGGCCACCACGGCGAAGCCCTTGCCGGCTTCGCCGGCGCGCGCCGCCTCGATGGTGGCGTTGAGGGCCAGCAGGTTGGTCTGCTCGGCGATCTCGGCGATCAGCGAGACGACTTCGGAGATGCCGGCCACCGCGTCGGCCAGTTCGGCGACCTGTTCGGTGGTGACGTCGGTCTTGCCTTCGGCCTGGGAGGCGATGTCGGCGGTCTCACGCACCCGCGCGGTGATCTCGCTGACCGAGGCGGAGAGCTCGGTGACCGCCCCGGCGATGGTGTCCATCTTCTCGGCGGTGGTGTCGGCGGTGCCGGCGACCTGCGTCGCCGTGCCCTCGGTCTCCTCGGCGCGCTGCAGCATGACCTTGGTCTCGCTCTGCATGTCGTCCAGGGAAGCGCGGATCTGCGTCACCGCGCCCTTCACCTTGGCCTCGAACTTGTCGGCCAGGGACTGCAGCAGTTCCTGACGCTCTTCGGCCGTACGGGCCTGCAGCGCCTGCTGCTCGCGGCCCAGTTTCTCGGTCTCGGCCGCGGCGGCCTCGGCCTTCTCCACGGCGGCGGCGGCCCCGTCGAAGAGGCTGACCAGCTTGTGGCTGAGCAGGATCAGCACCACGACCTCCAGCACCACGATGACCGCGTGAAAAACCACACGGGCGAAGTTGGCGCCGTCGGGGAAGACCGCCCAGGGCATCAGGAAGTTGAGGCTCAGGTGGTGGATCGCGGTCGCCGCGGCGGCCACCAGGATGGTGCGCCAGTCGCAGAAGGCGACCAGCATGGCCAGGGCGGCGAAGTAGATCATGTGGAAGTCGATCTGCCAGGGACCGGCGGCCGCCAGGACCATCAGCGAGACCTGCACCACGGTGGCCACGGCGATGACGTAGCGGGTCGTGGCGGCATCGCCGCCGACGGCCTTCCAGACGCCCAACGCAAAGACGGCGACCACCAGGGCCGCCAGGGTCGGCGCCAGCCAGGCGTTGCCGTTCAGCCAGGCGGTGGCGGCCACGGCGGGCACCACCGCGAAGATCAGCAGGCTGGACCACTTGGCCGCGGTGCGGCGGATGGCGGCAATGCCCTCAGCGTTGTCGCTGGAGGCATTGATTGCGGCGTTCATCGTTGCCGAGGCAATCGTCTTGAGCATCTTGTCGACCTATCGGTGGCGCGAGTTGCTAATTCTTCGTCTGCTGTATGCCGGCGATCAGGCAGCCCGCGGCGCTGCGTGGATCGACGACCAGCCAGGCGCCGGCGCGGCGCAGCCGCGCGGCGAAGCCGGCCTGGTCGCTGCGGGCGACCAGGACCGATCCCCATCCCCCGCCGCGCACCACCAGGCCGTCCGCCTCGGCGACTGCGGCCAGGGCTGCTGCCCGATCGGTTCCCGGCGCGAAGACCGCGGCCAGGGTGCCGCTGGCCGCGCCGGGCAGATCGGCCGCGGCGAAGACCGGCAGGGTGCTTACCGCCAGCAGCAGGCCGAGCGCCAGAGCGCCGCTGCCGATGCGAAGCGGGGCCCGGGTCGGCTGTTTTCGCGGTTGCTTGAGGGACTTGTGGGGTGCCATGCGCAAGCTTTCCTTCCGATCGGCGATTCAGCCAGGAAGGGCTTGCTTTCCGGTTAAATTCTGAATGATTTGGCTCAATCTCTGCGTCGACTGTTTACTCTAGGGAGAAGGGCGATCACCTTCTTAGACCTGAGGTGGCCTTCGCTCTGCGGTGGAAGGTTGCCAGCCGGCGCAAAGCGTGGTGAAAGGCGGCGGCCTCTTGGGCAGAGGTGAGACCGCAAAGGGCGAATCCGGCGATGACACCGAACATCCTGCTGATCACGGCCGACCAGTGGCGCGGCGACTGCCTGGGCCCGGCCGGCCATCCGGTGGTCCGCACCCCGGCCATCGACGTCCTGGCCGACGCGGGCACCTGCTTCCTGCGACACTACGCCCAGGCGGCGCCCTGCTCGCCGGCCAGGGCCTCGCTCTACACCGGGCTCTACCAGATGAACCACCGGGTGCTGCGCAACGGCACACCGCTGGACGCCCGCCACGATAATCTCGCCAGGGCGCTGGGCCGCGTGGGCTACCGGCCGACCCTCTTCGGCTACACCGACCAGGCGGTGGACCCGCGCACCACCACGCCGGACGATCCGCGCCTGACCACCTACGAGGAGGTGCTGCCCGGCTTTACCGCCGAAGTGAAGCTGCCGGAGGACAACGCCGCCTGGTTCGCCTGGATGCAGGGACGGGGCCACAAGCTGCCGGCCGACCCCTGGGACCTCTTCCTGCCGGCCGGCGGGCGCCCGGCGCTGCCGACGACGCAGCCGCCGCGCTTCAGCCAGGACGAGACCGAGACGGCCTTCCTGACCGACGCCTTCCTCGATTGGCTGCCGGGCCAGCCCAAGGACGGACCCTGGTGTGCCCACATCTCCTTCCTGCGCCCGCACCCGCCCTTCGTGGTGCCGGAGCCCTTCAACGCGCTCTACGACCCGGCCGCGGGACCGGCCTTCCGGCGCGCTGCCTCGCCGGGGGAGGAGGCGGCGCAGCATCCCTACCTGGCCTACTGGCTGGAGCGCACGGCGGGGGGCAGCTTCTGCTTTCTCGACGAGGGCCAGCGCCTGGTCGCCGACTGGCCCGAGGAGGCCTTCCGCAATGTGCGGGCCACCTACTGGGGCATGATCTCGGAGGTCGACCGCCAGATCGGCCGCCTCGTCGAGGGGCTGAAGGCGGCAGGCGCCTGGGACGATACGATCATCGTCCTCACCTCCGACCACGGCGAGATGATGGGCGACCACTGGACGCTGGGGAAATTCGGCTACTTCGATCAGGCCTACCACATCCCGCTGATCGTCCGTGACCCGCGCCATCCGGAAGGCTTCGGCGGGCGCGTGACCGCCTTCACCGAAGCGGTCGACGTGCTGCCGACGGTGCTGCAGGCGGCCGGCGCCGAGCGCGCCGGGCCCGCCGACGGCGTTTCCCTGGCGCCCTTCCTGCGCGGCGAGACGCCGGCGGCCTGGCGCCAGGAGGCGCATTGGGAGTTCGACTTTCGGGAGGTATCGAGCGGCAGGTCCCAGTCGGCTCTGGGCCTCGACCTGGACGACTGCTCGCTCGCCGTGATCCGCGACGCGCGCTACAAGTACGTCCACTTCGCCGGCCTGCCGCCGCTGCTGTTCGATCTGCAGCAGGATCCCGACGAACTGCGCAACGTGGTCGAGGACGCCAACTACCAGGCGGTGCGTGTGGCCATGGCGGAGAAGCTGCTGGCCTGGCGCAGCCGCCACCTCGACCGCACCCTTACCGGCCTGTCGCTGACGCCGGGCGGTCCCTACGACGCCCGCGCCTGAGCGCTCACCCGATCAGGCGCTGCGCACCTCGCTCAGGAAGCTGTCCACCTTGCCGCGCAGGGCGTCGGCCTGACTGGACAGGTGCCTCACCGCCGAGAGCATCTGCTCGGAGGCGGTGCCGGTCTGCTGGGCACCCTCACTGACGCCGGAGATGTTCTCGGTCACCTCCTGGGTGCCGTTGGCGGCTTCCTGCACATTGCGGGAGATCTCGCTGGTCGCGGCGATCTGCTCCTCGACCGCCGAGGCGATGGAGGCGGCCACTTCGTCGATCTTGGTGATGGTGCTGCCGATGGCGTCGATGGCGCCGACGGCCTCCTTGGTCTCCGACTGCACCCGGGAGATGTGCTCGCCGATGTCGCTGGTCGCTTTCGCGGTCTGGGTGGCGAGCGACTTCACTTCCTGGGCCACGACGGCAAAGCCCTTGCCGGCCTCGCCGGCGCGTGCCGCCTCGATGGTGGCGTTGAGCGCCAGCAGGTTGGTCTGCTCGGCGATGTCCTGGATCAGATCGATCACCGCGCCGATCTTCTCCGCGGCCTCAGCCAGTCCCTGCACCTGGTCGGTGGCTTTGGAGACTTCGTCGACGGCCGACTTCGCCATCTTCGCGGACTCCGACACCTGCGAGCCGATCTCCTGGCTGGAACCGCTCAGCTCCTCGCTCGCCGAGGCCACGGTCTGCACGTTGGCGGCGGACTGCTGGGCCGCGGAGGCGACGGCCCCCGCCTGCTGGCTGGTCTGCTCGGCCACCGAGCTCATCGACTGGGCGGTGGTCTCCAGCTGTGTGCTGGCGCTGGTCACCGCTTCGACCACTTCGCCGACGTCGGCGCTGAACTTGTCGGCCAGCTCGTTCATCGCCCGGCGCTTTTCGGCCTCGGCGCGCTTCTCGGCTTCCTGTTGCTCCTGACGCAGGCGCTCGGTCTCGATGGCGTTCTCCTTGAAGACCTGGACGGACTGCGCCATCTCACCGATCTCGTCGTGCCGCGTGATCCCGGGGACATCCACCTTCAGATCGCCCTTGGCCAGCTGCGTCATGGCGCCGGTCATGGTCCGGATCGGCTTGGCGACGCGCCAGATCGCAACCCAGAAGGCGATGCCGCCGATGCCCAGGCAGAGGACCAGCAGAGCCGCGTGAAGGAAGAACGACTTCTGGCCGCCTGCGGCCGAGCGTCCGGCGAAGTCGCTGGACACGTCGCCGGCAATGCTCGCCATCTTGGTCAGTTCGTTGATGGCGCCCGTTGCTTTCTCGATCCATATGCCGGCGCTGACCGGGTAGCCGTTGCCCGCGAGGCCGGCCTCGTAGATGCTCAGGCGGAGTTCTTGATAACTGCCGAAGAACAGTTCCTCGACCTTCTTGGCTTCCTCGACGATCAGCGGCGAGGCGTTCTCCGAGGCGAGATAGATCTGCACCTGGTTCCAGGCCTGCTCAAGATGGCCGCGGAAATTCGCGAGCCGCTGCAGAGCTGCGGGTTCGATGCGCGAGCCTGAGGAGAGGATGCCGCCGATCACCGCGCGTTCGCGCCCGGCGTATTCGCTCATCACCCACAGCGCCTGCTTCAGGTCGCTCAGCATCTGGATCTGGGTCGCGATGGTGTCCGGCCGGAACTGGCTCACCTGGCGCAGGTGCTGCGATGTCATGATAAGGCCGGTCATCGTCGGCACCCAGGTCTTGGTGACCTCGGCGTCACGTTCGATCTTCGATTTCGCAAGATCGGCATCGACGCGGCTGCGCAGCTCCACGACCTTCTGGTAGGCGGCCTTCAGCTTTGCCACCAGATCGTCCTTGCCGGCGAACTCAGGCTCCTTCTCCAGCTCGACGAGGGCCTCTTCGAAGGCCTTGGTCGAGGCTGCCCGGCGCTGGTCGATGGCTTCGCGCTGCTCCGGCGTCGCGGCGTCCCAGGAGGACAGGGCGGCGTTGGTGATGCCGCGCTCCGCCGCCCAGTTGGCGGCACTCTCCAGGAACAGGTCGGCCGTGTGATTGTTGGCCTGTACCAGCCGCGCCTCGCTCATCTGGCGCCAGGCGTCGAGGGCGCTGTTGGTCGTCAGGACGACGACGATGCCCACCAAGAGGGCACTGACAGCAAGCAGGCTACCGCGGATCGTGATGCGGATCTTGGACATTTTCTTCTCCATCCCATACCCCGGCGGCTCGGCGTTGGAAGCCGGGTCTTCGTCGAGAGGTCTTTAATGGAGACCGCTAATGTTTAAAAAATTCTATTTCTTTGATGAAAAGACAGAATATTTCGCCGTATTTACTGAAATACACGCCGTAGTCGTGCGTATACTTGTTTTGGAATACCGTCAGGGGCGCGAGATCTTTTAGGAAAAGCCCGGAAGAGTTGATTCTGCCTGGACGCTCGACTATCGCGGCTGCCGCTGCGCGACCGCTCAGATCCTGCTGATCCGTCTGTGGAGCCAGGTGAAGGCGTAGAAGTAGCTGATCCACAGCACGACAGAGAGACCGTAGAACGTCAGCGTCCGCCACGACCACAGCGGCCATGAGCCGGCGGGTCCCATCGCGATGATGTTCGGGTGCCAGGAGAAGAGCTGCGAGCGCCAGCGGTTCCACATGACGGTGACCTCTGTCTTTCGATCCGACGCCGTCTTGGCGTCGTTGAATACCCGCTCGCTGTTACGCTTGAACCACCACCAGGAATCTTCGTTCTCCAGCTCGACCCCGGCGTCGGCCTTGTTTCTCATATAGACGTACTGCACGTCCCGCGTTCTTCCCTGGGCATCGGGATCGGTCCGGCGCACCTCGGTGCCGCTGACGAAGCCGGTGGTCCAGGTCGGCCTTGCGTATTCCCACCAGGACCAGCACGCGATCCCGACGACGAGCGCCAGGATCGACGCGGCGACGCCCCCGGAACGCCATAGTATGAAAGCGAAAAGGAGCACGACAAGCAGGAGGACGTATCCGAGCGAGAACCAGATCTCGAGCATAATGGAACTTTCGCCGTTGAAGGTGGGAGCGCTGGCCTGTGCGGCACACTGTGCGATCCACGCCTCACAGCGTCAAGCGACAGACCTTTGAGCCTTGTGTACGGCTATCCGCCCGGTCTCTCCCAGGTGCCGCTGTCGCCGGCGCGGAACAGGGCGTCGAGGATACGCATCATCTGCACGGCGTCCTCTACGCCGTAGGGCAGTTCGGCCTCGCCCATCACCACGCGGGCGAAGGCATCGCATTGTTCGCTGTACTGGTCGCAGGCGGCGATGGTCTGGGTCTTGCGCAGGCCGTCGCCGGGTTTCGTGCCCTCGTCGATGAATACCCGTGTCTCCCCGCCCGGCGGGGCGTTGAAGGGAATCTCGATTTCCAGGCGCGCCTTGGTGCCGACGGCATGGACGCGCTGATAGGCGGTCACCTGCGTCGACACCGTGAAGTCGCTGCGCCGCCCGTCACCGAAGTCGAGGATGGCGCTGGCCAGACGGTCGGTGCCGAAGTCGGGGTCGCGTTCGATCAGGGCGAAGACCCGCTCGGGCTCGCCCTCGAAGAGGAAACGGCTGATCACCGTCGGGTAGCAGCCGATGTCGAGCAGCGCGCCGCCGCCGGTCTCGATCTTGTTGCGGATGTTCTGGGGGTCGCGGTTAGTGTAGGAGAAGAAGCACTGGATGGCGCGCAGTTCCCCCAGCGCGCCGGCGCGGATCTGCTCGCGCACCCAGAGCCACTGCGGATGGAAGCGCACCATGAAGGCTTCCATGACCGGCACTTTGCCGTCGATGGCGCGCAGGCGCTCGGCGTCGGCGGCGTTCATGGCGATGGGTTTCTCGCAGAGTACCGGCTTGCCGGCCGCTGCCGCCTCAAGGGTCAGGTCGACGTGCAGGTTGTTGGGCAGCGGATTGTAGATGGCGTCGATATCCGGGTCGGCCAGCAGTTCGGCATAGGACCCGTAGGCCTTTTCGATGCCCAGGTCCCGCGCCACCGCCGCCGCGCGGTCCCGCTCGCGTGAGGCGATCGCCGCCACCCTGCCGTATCGCGAGCGCTGGATGGCAGGGATGACCAGGTCGATACCAATCTTGGCGGTGCTGAGAACGCCCCAACGTATCTTGTCCATATCTCGTCCTTTCGTGCAGGCCGCGCCCGATGGAGTTATCGACAAGAAACCTGACAGCCGACGTCGACTTTGTGTAGACTCATTTGCCTCGGAAGGGCATTCGGCACGTCGCGCAGTCCGCCGGACCGAGGAAAGAGTATCCAGGCGCGAGCCGAAGGAAAGCCCATGGCGCAGGCGCCCTCATTCCGCCGCCACATCGCCCATCCGGGCCTGCGGGAACTCTATGACCACTGGCTGCAGCACAGCCGCGAGGGCATCGGCATGCCGCGCGACGCCTTCGACCCGACGGCCATGCCGCGCCTGCTGAAGAACCTGATTCTCTCCGACGTGGGCGACGGCGGCCGCGCCATCCGCTACCGCCTGGTCGGCACGGAGATCGTCGCCGCGCACGGCTTCGACTACACCGGCCTGACAATCGAGGAACTGACCAGCGGGTCGACCCTGGCGTTCGCCCGACGTCTCTACACCCTGGTGGTCAGCCGCGCCGCGCCGGTCTATTCGGAGGGGAACTTCCGCTGGGCCGAGAAGGAGTTCCACTGGACCAAGCGCCTGCATCTACCGCTCTCGCGCGGCGGCGAGGCGGTCGACATGGTACTGGTGGGCCAGTTCTACGAGGCGGTGGTGGGGGAGGACGACCTGCTTCTGCCGGCGGAGCCGGCCGAGCTGGCGGCCGACCGGGCCGCCGCTGGCTGCAGGGGGGCCTAGCTGCTGGACTGGATGATCCCGGCGATCTCGTCCTTCAGGGCCAGGCGGCGCTTCTTCAGGTTCTCGGCCCGGACGTCGGAGGCGGCTTCCACGTCCGCCTCGATACGGTGAATTTCCCGGTTAACCTCGTGATACTCGTCGGCCAGCTTGGCGAAGTGGTGATTTTCCAGCTTCAGCTTGTGCAGGGTCTCGGCCGCCTCGGGGAATTCTTCGTGCAGTTCGTGGGGGACGTGGGTCATGGAGTAAGGCTCTTTCTCGCGAAATGGGGGCTCGGACTTGGATTTAGCGCAACAGGCCCGGTTTTGCCAGAGCCCGTGTTGATCCGTCTCAAGGCCTTGATTCGGGGCACGAATTGTCCGGCGATGTGTTCTAACTGTGATTTCCCCCACGGCGCGGGGCCGCGATCTGCGCTCTTTGCTATCTTGTCCTGCCCACGGGGGCGGTCCGTAAGCCTGGGAGAAGGGGAATAGGTCGATGAGCGACGGGATCGAGGGCCTGGATAAGGCCGCGGTGACCCTGGGGCCTGGCGAGGGCCGGGCCGAGAGCAGCCTGCGCCGCCTGAGGGTCGGCGGGCAGCCGTTCTTTTTCCTGAAGCAGCGCGGCAGCTTTCCCGACATGGCCTACGACCACGGCCGCCTGCTGGCGCAGGAGATCGAGACCGGCGCCTTTCCGGAGATCGTCTCCACCATCGCCCGCAGCGTGAACCTGGAGAGCGACCTCTTCAGCCAGGTCGCCTCCGCCCTCTACCGCGCCTACAGCGACCGGGTGCTGGCCCACTCCAGCGACGAGTTCCAGGCGGCGGTGGACGGCCTGGCCGCCGGCTACCGGGACGCCCGGCCCAACCCGAAATTCTCCGAGCTGGAGGTACGCGACGCGCTCATCGCCATCGAAGTGGGCAACGTCGTCGACGGGGTGCTGCACGCCTTCTCCATTCCCGGCCTGCGCGCCGCCAAGGCGCCGGGCGTGCTGGCCCTGGTGCTCTCCCGCCTCAGTGATCCGGAGGCGCGCAGCTACCTGGAATCCGCGCAGCAGGACACCGCCAAGCAGAAGGACGTGGCCCGGGTGCTGCAGGCCCTGGGCGGGCCCAACAACCGCGTCGACTTCGCCTGCACCGGCTTTGCGGTGCCGGCGCCGCTGGCCGCCAGAGGACTGCACCTGCACGCGCGTAACCTGGACGCCGATCTCTACAACTGGAACAAGGCGCCGGTGCTGTCCCTGCTGGACGAGACCGGCGGCAACGCCGCCTGGCACAAGTACGCGGCTTTCGGCACCGCCGGTCTGATCTACCCGGGCGGCATCAGCGGCCTCAACGACGCCGGCATCGCGGTCTCCCTGCACCAGATGTCGACCACCGAGGTGGAAAGCGGCTTTCTGTTCGACAGCGGCGACATCGCGCCCTTCGTGCAGCAGCGCATGCTGCGCGAGGCGGGCAGCGTCGACGACGCGGTCGCCATCGCCGAGGACACCCGCCACTTCGCCGCCTGGACCTTCTTCGTTTCCGACGCCAAGAGCGGCAAGGTGCGCCGCATCGAGGTGAACGGCGAGCGGGTGCGCGTCACCAGGCACGAAGGCGAGGCGGTTGCCCAGACCAACCACTTCCTGCACCACGACATGATGGAGCGCGTCTTCGACGGGGAGGACAACCATTTCACGCCGACCTTCGGCAAGTGGCTGGAGACCCACGCGCGCTTCGATTCGGTCTCCGCGGCGCTGAAGGCCGACGCCGGGCAGCAGCGCATCGACGTTGGCTGGGCCATCGACTGGCTGGCCTCCAGCCGCGACGGCAGCCTGGAGAAGATCCGCCGGCAGCTGCCTCATCCGCCGGACCCGCTGGCCGCCGAGCGCGCCTTTGGCCGTGTGCCGCGCAAGGTCTACGGCCAACTCGGCAGCATCGTGCTGGCCGACCCCCAGCGCCGCCCCTGGCGCGATCAGGTCTGGATGACCACCGGCGACCGCCAACCCAGCCCGCACAGCAGCTACGTCGGCTGGCAGGTCGACTGGGAGGGCTTCGAGCTGAATCCCCTGGCCGATCCGACCCTGCGCCGGGTCGAGCACTACGAGAAGCAGGGCCGGCGCAACTGGGAGGTCTCGCTGGAGCGCTATCTCTGGGCCCGCCTCGCCCGTTCGCGGCCGCGCGACGCCGCGGGCGAGCTGCTGCGCCGCCGCCCCACCGCGGCGGAGGACCGCGACGGCGTGAACGGCGCCATCCACCTGTTGGGCTCGGCCATCGACCTGGCGGCCCTGGACCGCTTGGTCGAGGTGCCCTACCACTACATGCGCGCGCGGTTCAACCACGACGCCGGCGACTACGCCGCGGCCGAGAAGGACTGGCGTTTGCTGCGCGCCATCTGGGCCTGGCAGAACGACGCCCCGGCCATTCCCGCCGACTGGCCGGTCTCGGTCCCGCGGGTCATGCCCTTGATGAACGCCTACGACGGCGCCCTGGTGGCTCTGCTGTCGACGGCGACGGAAGACCTGCTGCAGGGGAACACCGCCTGGGACGGGCGCGGGGAGCGCCTGGACCAGGCCCGCAGCCTCTTCGCCCAGGTGAAGCAGGAATGCTTCGGCGACAAGCCGCCCCACTTCGACCTGGCGGCCTGGATCGACCTGGTCGACGAGGTCGACACAAAGGGCGGCGGGAGGGTCGAGCTGCCGGAGCCCAACTTCATTACCGCCGAATAGCGGCGGCTGTGATGCCGGGCCAGGTTCTTTGACTCGGCCCGGCGGAAGGGCTATGGCAGAGACGTAGCGCAATCACCTGTCAGGATCGCCCGATGTTGCTGAAGTTCTGCGGGGCCGCCGGCACGGTGACCGGCTCCTGCTACTGGATGCAGACCGATCGCTGTCAGTTCCTTGTCGACTGCGGCATGTTCCAGGGCTCGAAGACCCTGAAGGAACTGAATTACGGCGCCTTCCCCTTCGATCCCGCCAAGATCGACTTCCTGCTCGTGACCCACGCCCACATCGACCACTCGGGGCTGATTCCCAAGCTGGTCAAGCAGGGCTTCAACGGGCCGATCTTCGTCACCGAAGGCACCTTCGATCTGCTGACCTACATGCTGCCCGACAGCGCCTATATCCAGGAAAGCGAGGTCATGCGCCTCAACAGCCGCAATGTTCAGCGTGGCAAGGCGGCGGTTGAGCCGATGTACACCCGCGACGACGTGGACGTAGCCCTGAAGGCTTGCTCCACGGTCGCCTACGAGACTTGGCGCGAGGCCGGCGAGGGGGTGCGCGTGCGCTTCTGGAACGCCGGCCATATCCTCGGGGCCGCTTCCATCGAGGTGGAGATCGCCACCGGGCAGCGCGACCGCCGGCTCTGCCGCCTGCTGTTTTCCGGCGATATCGGCCCGGAGCACAAGCTGTTCCATCCCGACCCCGAGGCGCCCGACAACTTCGACTACGTCTGCTGCGAATCGACCTACGGCGGGCGCAAGCGCCAGGACGCCACCCCCGAACAGCGCCGGGCGATCCTGGCCCGGGAGGTCAAGTCGGCGCTGGCGCGCGGTGGCAACCTGCTGATCCCGGTCTTCGCCGTGGAACGCACGCAGGAGCTGCTGCTGGACCTCACACTGCTGTTCGACAGCGGCGAGCTGCCCAAGGTGCCGGTCTTCCTCGACTCGCCGCTGGCCATCAAGGCGACCAGCGCCTTTGAGAAGAATGCCGACGCGCTGGAGGATATTGCCCGGGTCCCGAACCTTTTCCACCGGCCGAATATCCGCTTCACCGAGTCGGTGGAGCAGAGCAAGATGATCGCCCGCTTTGCCGGCGGGACCATCATCATGGCGGGCAGCGGTATGTGCGATGCCGGGCGCATCCGCCATCACCTGAAGCACAACCTCTGGCGCGGCGACGCCACCGTCCTGCTGGTCGGCTACCAGGCGCCAGGCACGCTGGGCTCGCTGCTGGCGCGCGGCGTCTCCGCCGTCAAGATTCAGGGCGAGGACCTGCGGGTGAAGGCGGCGATCCGCCAGATCGACGTCTACTCCGGCCATGCCGACGGAGATCAGCTGGTCGACTGGGTGAAGCAGCGCCTGCCGGTGAAGTCGGCGGTCTTTCTGACCCACGGCGAGGAGGAATCGCTGGAGGCCTTGCGCGAAGCCCTGGAGAAGGAAGGCGTCCCGGCGGAGCGTATCATCGTGCCGCAGCTCGATGACGTGGTCGACCTGCTGTCCGGCGACGGCGAAGTGCAGTTCCGCCCGGTGCCGCACCGCCTGGCGCGCGAATCCCTGCGCGGGCGCGACTGGCACAACGAGCTGGCGGAATTCTCCCTGGATCTGCGCGAGCGCCTGGAAAAGGCGGCGGACGACAAGGCGCGCGGCGTGATCCTGCGCCGACTCGTCGGCGCCCTGGAGGGCAAGGAAACGCAGGGCGGAAAACACAAGGATACGCACAGGAGCAAGCACAGGGAAAAGCGCAAGGGCCGGCACTGACGCGCTTTGCCCGCGGCGTCAGCGGCCGCTTTGCTGCAGCTCCTCCTCGGCGGGCGCTTGTTCCGCTGCGCCGTTTTCCTGTGCCCTGGTCTCGATCTCGTCCAGCAGCATCAGCGAGGCCTTGACCAGCTGCTCGACCATGCGCCGGGTGCTGCTCATGGCGTCCAGCAGGTGATCGGCCTGCTCGATGGACAGCAGGTGCACGGCGGCGGCCCGCAGCACCACCGCCTTGGTTTCCTGATAGCGGGCCTCGAAGTCGAGCTGATCTTCGTCGAGGCGTTCGCGCCAGTCGTTCTCGTAGCCGGTCTCGGCACAGACCATGAGACAGCTCTGGGCCGAGGCCAGCAGGGTCAGCACGCTGGCCTGGGTGGCGTCGTCGGTGATGCGGTGGCTTTCGATACTGAGGCTGTGGGTCCGCGACAGCAGAGTCGCGGCCTCGTCCAGATAGCGGGCGACACGCAGCAGGCGCGCCAGATACTCCGCCACCGTGCGGGACATGCCCTCCATGCGCACCTCGACGGCGAAAGCCGCCACCGCCCGGCCCAGTTGGGCAATGGCCTCCGCCCGGCGCTCGATGACGCGGGCGCGGTCCTTCTGCCCGGCGATGGCCGCCAGGCCGGTGCCGCAGACCAGGTCCTGCATGCGGCGCAGTTCCTGCTCCAGGGCCGGCACGGCGAAGGCCGGAGTCGCGGCGACGGTGCGATCCAGGTGGCGGGGCCGGCTGATGTCCTCCTCGGCGGTGGTGAAATGGCGCGACAGGAAGCGGCCGAGGCGGCCGATGAAGGGCAGCATCAGCGCCACGCCGAGCAGATTGAAGACGGTGTGGAACAGGGCCAGCACGATGGCCGGCTGGCGCGTCAGGCCCAGCAGTTCGCCCAGCGCCTCGACACCCCACAGCAGCGCCGGCAGGATGGCCAGGGCGATCAGGCCGGTGCCGGCGTTGAAGAGGATATGGCCGGCAGCCACCCGCTTGGCGTTGGGGGTGGCGCCGATCACGGCGAAGGCGGCGGTCGAGGTGGTTCCCACGTTGGCGCCGATGACGGCCGCCGCGGCCGCGCCCAGGCCCAGCACCGACTGGCTGGCCGCGGTGATGATCAGGGCGATGGCGGCGCTGGACGACTGGGTCAGCACCGTGGCGATCAGGCCGAACAGGGCGAAGAGGGCGATGCCGCCCACGCCGCTGACGGCGGTTGTGGCCAGCGTCGTGGTACCGAAGGTCGCGGCGACCTCCGAAAAGCTGTCCTTCAGGATCGAAAGGCCGAGGAAGAACAGGCCGAAGCCGGTCAGCGCCTCGCCCAGCCCGCGCAGGCGCTTTTCCTGCAGGGTCACGCGCAGGGCGACGCCCAGGGCGATGATCGGCAGGGCGAAGGCCTCGATCTTGAAGTTGAAGCCGACCAGGCTGACCAGCCAGCCGGTCATGGTGGTGCCGACGTTGGCACCGAAGATAACGCCCAGCGAGTGCTGCAGCGACAGCACGCCGGCGTTGACGAAGCCGATGGTGGCCACGGTGACGGCGCTGGACGACTGCACCAGCGCCGTGATGAAGGCGCCCGCCGCCACGCCGCGTAGCGGCGAGGAGGTCCAGCGCTGCAGGGAACGCCTCAGGCGCTCGCCGCCGAAGACCTTCAGGCCTTCGGTCATCATCGCCATGGCCAGGAGAAAAATGCCGAGGCCGCCGGCGGCGTTCAGGGCTAGGCCCATAGGTTCTTGTCCGTAATCTGACTACGGTCCTATGGTCGCGCAGTGAGGCGGCGAAAGTCTAGAGTCAGGACGCGCTTTCCGCACAGGAGCGATGACTGCTTCGAGCCCGGAGTCGGCCCTCTCTCAAGGTTAGATCTACTGCAAGGTCGGAGCACATCGGGTGTCGGTCCCGCGTCGCCCGACCGGGCGACTAGGACTAGGTCGTGTACTCATAAAGACGACTAGGCATTCCAGCTTGGGCGTGATCTCATCGCAGCCGCCCATCTTGTTGCGTGATGACAGTGTGCCGGTATGGGTAGTTTCAACGCATCCGCAATCCAAAGGACTGTCATGGCTTGTACATCAGCCATGGAAAATGTGTTTCCAGCAATAAAGGCACGGCCATCCGCCATCTCGGTTTCGAGCCAGGACCATTTCCCGGGAATGGCCGCTTTCAGGCTTTCGGCGAAGGCGGGGATTTGATCGACCACCTCCGCAAAGAGCGGAATGGAATGCCGGACAAGCAAGCCGTAGGTCATAAACAACTGCCCGTATATCCGCTGACTCCACATCTCAATATGACCCTGCTCGGCGGGATCCCGTCCCATCAGACTTGGCTCAGGGAAAGCCGCTTCGAGATACCTGCAGACGGCGAGACTTTCGGTGATGATCTGACCGTCATCCAATTCCAGCACCGGAACTTCGCCAAGGGGGTTGATCTTCAGGAATTGCGGCGCGCGCGTATCGACGCCAAGCTCAAGATCAACGCGCGGAATATCGATGCCTTTTTCGGCAATGAAAATTCGTACCCGCTTGGTGTTGCCGGAATTGGCATTATAGAGCTTCATCGCGCCCGCCCCCCTTCCAGAAGAACGGCAAGCGATTCCAGACCACCAGCCCAACCGCCGGTGAGCGCGCGGCGCGCTTCTGCCGACTGAAGCTGTTCATGGCTGACGCAAACTTCCACACCGCCGTTGCGGGGAAAGAATTCCACGGTCACGCGTGTCGGCGCACCGGTTTCATCCCGCCAGCCCTCAACCAACTCCTCGGATGCCCACGTGAATACAAGCCGGCGAGGCGGATCGATTTCGAGAAATGTTCCGAAATGATGAGAGCAATCGCCATTGGCGCCGATCATCCGAAACCGCCACGCACCGCCCACATAAAGGTCATGCGTGAGGATTTCGGCGCGGTAATCAGGCGGGCCGAACCATCTTTCCAGCAACGCCGGGTCGGTCCAGGCGTTAAACGCCGTCTCGGGCGAGACACTATAAACACGGGCGGCTTGCACAGTATGAGGGAAGAGAGCAGCGGCGCCTTTGATCATCGTCCAGGCCCCGCTGAGGTTGAGCGGCGTTTACACCGGTAGATGCTCATCACGACACCGTTCGCCGTTGTCGCCGACTTTGTGAGCGCGAGTTCTTGTTTGGTCGCAGCGGTGGAACCGAAGAGACGCTTGCCGGGACCGACCATCACTGGAAAAGTCCAGAGACGAATCTCATCCACGAGGTCGTGTGTGAACAGCGATTGTATTAGTGCCCAACTCCCATGAACCTGTAACAGCGGGCCAGTTTGCGTTTTTAACTGAGCAAGTTGCGCCGGGACATCACCGGTGATTGGGATCGAATTCTTCCAGTCGAGGTCTTTCGGCGTGTTTGTCGCCACATATTTTGTTGCGGCATTCATCATGCTCGCTTCGTCGTCGCCCTCAAGTTCTGAAAAGTGCGAAGCAAATAGCTCATAGGTCTTCCGGCCAAGCAGAAGATCATAGGGCTCAACCATTGCCTCATGGCGCACTTGCGCCATGACCTCATCCCACCACGGCATAGCCCAGCCTCCGTGACTGAAACCTCCCGAGCAATCTTCTTCGGGTAAGGCAGGCGCCTGCATCACGCCGTCGAGGGTCGTAAACGTCAACAACGCGAGCTCTCTCATATGGATGCCTTTACTTCTTTTTGCGCCACAGTTTTACGACCTACTAGATCGAGATAGCGTTGCAGGCTGATCAACGCGGCCTCCCATCCGCTCTCATGAATGCTGCATGCCCGATCGGACGGCAGCCCCTCATGAGTAATTGCAACTTCCGTTTCCCCGCCGTTGTCCACAAGCTCGACGAGAATGCGCATGGGAATGTTGGCCAGCGGATCGGGCGCCTGCCAAATCTAGGAAAACCCGATCCTGACCGGCGGCTCAATGCATTCATAGGCGCCGCTAACCGTTGGCCGACGGCCATCAGGCATTCGATAGCGAAAACGAAATCTGCCGCCGATCTCAAAGGTCAAAATTTCTATGTCAACGATAATGTCCGCACGCGGCGTAGACCAATGGGATAGCGATTCCGCATTCGAAAACGCATCGAAAACCCGCTCGCGCTCAGCAGAAATTGTCCTCCGAACAATCAAAGGTATTTGGCTGTCGGTCATCTTCGCCCCCCGGATTTATCCGTATCGAGAACGAAGCGCTCAAGGCTATCTAGCGTCCCTTCCCAGAATTGTTTCTGGCGTGTGATCCAGTCTTCGGCCTGACGCAGCGGCGCCGGGTTGAAGCGGCAACGGATTTTGCGCCCTTCCTTGATGCGGCTCGCAAGCCCGGCGCTCTCCAACACCTGAATGTGTCGTGAGACGGCGGCGAAAGACATGTCGTGCGGTTCGGTCAGCTCCGTTACATAGGTGTCGCCTTGCGCGAGCCGAGCCAAGATCGCCCGCCTTGTAGGATCGGCCAGGGCCGTGAACACACCATCCAAATCTGTTCGCGCTTGTCGTGCCATTTCGTCCCCTCAGTCATTCAACAAATTTGTAAAATAAAGCAAAAGAGCCCATTATTCAATAAAAATGTTGAATGATTGGGATTACTGATGCGCTATGAGCTATCCCAGTATGAGTGGGATGTTGTTTGCCCCGTTCTCAACGGCATCTTCTGGATTTTGCGTTCGGGCGCGCCATGGCGTGACTTGCCTGGAGAGTATGGCCCCTACACAACCTGCTATAACCGCTTCAACAAGCGGAGAAAGGCCGGTATTTGGGATGCCATTTACGACGCCGTAGCGAGGCTCGAAAATGCCGCGACTCAAATGATTGATACGTCGATCGTGCGAAAGGACCTGGGCGGAAAACGCACCTAAGCCCCCACCGGAACCGCGACGTTGTCGATGAGGCGCACCTTGCCCATCCAGCCGGCGACGAAGAGGCGGGCCGGGCGGTCGAGCTTCACCAGTTCCTCCAGGCTGTTGTCGGCGCGCAGCTGCAGGTAATCGAGGTTTTCGATGCCGCCGGCGGTCAGCTCGGTGTGGCCCCAGGCCAGGATTTCGGCGACCGTCTCGCCGGCGGCCAGCCGGCGGGCCATGGCCGCCAGGGTGCGGTGGATGACGGGGGCCTGGGCGCGTTGCTCGGCGCTCAGCAGGGCGTTGCGCGACGACAGCGCCAGGCCGTCGGTGTCGCGCACCGTAGGCACCGGCACGACCTGCACCGGGATGTCGAGGTCGCGCGCCATGCGCCGCACGACGAGCAGCTGCTGGTAGTCCTTTTCGCCGAAGTAGGCGCGCTCGGCGGCGGTCATGAGGAACAGCTTGGCGACCACCGTGGCCACGCCGTCCATGTGGCCGGGCCGGGTCAGGCCGCAGAGACAGTCGGAGAGGACAGGGACCGAGACCTTGGTCTGGAAGCCTTCGGGATAGACCTCCTCCACCGGCGGCGTGAAGAGCAGGTCGACGCCGGCCGCGTTCAGCTTGGCCGCATCGCTGGCCTCGTCGCGCGGGTAGCTGCTGAGGTCGTCGGGCCGGTTGAACTGCTTGGGATTGACGAAAATGGTGGCGATGACCCGGTCGCAGTCCTGCCGCGCCGCCTCGACCAGGGCCATGTGGCCGGCGTGCAGGGCGCCCATAGTGGGCACCACGCCGACCCGCTCCCCGGCCCGCTTCCAGCCGCCGACGACCGCGCGCAGTTCCGCGACTCCGCGGGCCACCGCCATGCTTCCGTAGGTTTCCTTGAGCTCTGCGCCCGCCACCTGTCACCTCCCCCACCGGTCTTTGTGGGCCCGATAAGAAGCACCTTGGGCCGGGGGCCGCAAGCCGGGAGGCCATCGTGGCGGGAAACCGCGCTTTCTTGCCGGGCCGTTTTCGGGACCGGTGGCGCGCTCAGGCCTGCTCGGCGCCGCGGAAGGCCCAGCCGACCAGCCGCCGCTCGGCCAGCGCGAAGATCGCGTACATGCCGACGCCCATCACCGCGATGACCAGCAGGCCGGCGAAGACCAGCGGCACGCGGAAGCTGGAGGCGGCGGTCAGCATGAGGTGGCCCATGCCGGCGTTGCCGGCCACGGTCTCGGAAATCACCGTGCCGACGAAGGCCAGGGTGACGGCGACCTTCAGCGAGGCGAAGAAGTAGGGCATGGAGCGCGGCACGCCGACCTTCAGCAGGATGTCCAGCTTGCGCGCGCCCAGGGCGCGCAGCACGTCGCGCAGTTCGGGCTCGAGGGTGGCCAGGCCGGTGGCGACGTTCACGACGATGGGAAAGAAGGAGATGGTGAAGGCGGTGAGGACCGCCGGGATGGTGCCGATGCCGAACCACACCACCAGCACCGGCACGATGGCCACCTTGGGGATGCTGTTGAAGCCGACCAGCAGCGGATAGATGGCCGAATAGACCAGCGCCGAGGCGCCGGTGACGATGCCCAGCGCCAGGCCGAAGACCACGGCCAGGGCGAAGCCCAGCAAGGTGACCCAGAAGGTGTAGAAGGCGTTGTGCCAGATCGCCGGCCCGTATTCGATCAGCGCCGCCACCGTCTTGCTGGGCGCCGGCAGCACGAACTCGGGGATGGCGAAGAGGCGGCAGGCGGCCTCCCAGAGGATGAACAGCCCGATGGTGGCGACCCAGGGCGCCAGCTTGACCGGGGTCAGTTTCAGGGAAGAGATCAAGCCGCCCGCACCTCGCTGATGTGGTCGCGCAGGACGTGCACCAGGGCGACGAAGTCCTCCTCGAAGGTGGTCTCCAGGCTGCGCGGCCGGGGCAGGGCCACCGGGCGCTCGTAGACGATGCGGCCCGGGCGTTTGCTCATGACGTAGACGCGGTCGGCCAGGTAGGCCGCCTCGCGCAGGTCGTGGGTCACCAGGATCACGGTGAACTTGCGCTGCAGCCAGAGGTTCTGCAGCACGTCCCACAGCTCCTCGCGGGTGAAGGCGTCCAGGGCTGCGAAGGGTTCGTCGAGCAGCAGCAGCTCCGGCCCGTGAATCAGCGCCCGGCACAGCGAGGCGCGCTGCTGCATGCCGCCCGACAGCTCGTAGGGCGCGTGATCCTCGTAGCCTTCCAGGCCGACGACTTTCAGCAGGTTGCGTGCGGCCTCGATGTGCTCGGCTTTCTTGCGGCGGAAGGTGGCGCGGGTGTCGCGGCTGACCTCCAGCGGCAGCAGCACGTTTTCCAGCGTCGAGCGCCAGGGCAGCATGGTGGCGTTCTGGAAGGCCATGCCCACCGAGGCCCTGCCGCCCGACGCCTGGGAGCCGGCGATCTCCCGGCCGTCAATACGGGCGTGGCCGCTGTTTGCCTTGGCGAGCCCGGAAACGATCTTCAGCAGGGAAGACTTGCCGCAGCCGGAGGGCCCGACCAGGGCGACGAACTCGCCCCGCTCGATATGGAGCGTCGCGTCGGCGACGGCCGGCAGCGCGCCGGCGGCGCCACCATAGCTCATGGTGACGCCGCTCAGTTCGATGAAGGCCGTCACAGCGACGGCCGCAAGGCGGCAAAGGAAAGAAAATCGGGCATCACTTGGCCAGCATACGCTCCTCGGCCGGCGGCAGGAACTCCGAGGTCCAGATGGCCGCGGGCTCCGGTGTCGTCTCCAGGCCGTAGGCCAGGGCGAGCTGGGCGATGGAATTCTTCAGGCGGGACTCGACCACGTCGCCGATGCCGTGCTCCTTCACGTAGGGCGTCAGCACGTTGACCTTCAGGGCCAGCTTCAGGCGCTCCAGCTCCAGGGACTTTTCAATCAGGGCGTCGTACTTGGCGACGATCTCGATGGCGCCCTCGGGGTCGGCGATGATGTCTTTCCAGCCGCGCAGGGTGGCGCGGTTGAAGGCGGCCACGGCGGCCGGGTGCTCGGCGATGAAGGCCCCCGAGGCGATGACGGCATTGCCGTAGAAGTCCATGCCGTAGTCGGCGTAGAGGAAGTACTTGATGTCCTCTTCCTTCACCCCCTTCGACTTCAGGTCCAGCATGGAGGAGAAGAAGTGGCCGGAGATGAAGTCGACCTGGCCCTGGACCAGCATGGTCTCGCGCAGGGCCGGGTCCATGTTGACCCGCTCCACCGCTTTTTCGTCGATGCCGGTTTCGTGGGCGAAGGCGGGGAACAGCTTGTAGGAGGCGTCGAAGACCGGCGCGCCCAGCTTGCGCCCCACCAGGTCCTCGGCGCTCTCGATGCCGTTCTTCTTCAGGGTGAAGAGGGAGAAGGGCGGCGCGTCGTAGGCCATCATCACGGCCTTCACCGACTGGCCCGGGTTCTTGGCGTTGAAGTCCACCAGCGCGTTGATGTCCGCGAAGCCCATCTGGTAGGCGCCGCTGGCGACCCGGGTGACGGCGCCGGCCGAGCCGTTGCCGCTGTCGATCGAGACGTCCAGGCCCTCCTCGGCGTAGAAGCCCTTGTCGGCGGCGACCAGGAAGGCCGCGGTCGGGCCCTGGAACTTCCAGTCCAGGGTGAACTTGATGCCGATCTCGTCGGCCGAAGCCGGGGTCGGGGCCTGGGTGGCGGCCAGCGCCAGGACGGCGGCCAGGGACCAACGGGTGGCGGCGCTGCGCAGGGTCTTCAACGAAAACATTTGATTGTGTCTCCCACTTCCGGTTCGGCGGAGCCTGAAACTGCACAGGGAGCAATTCCCATGCCATGGGGCAGGCATAGCCTTTCCCGGCCTTTCCCGCGCCCGCCCGCGCTGATGGGAGCATAACTTGTGCAGGTTGCGCGCGGAATGGGCATTGACTGGGGATAACCCCAAGGGGATGTGGCCGCGGCCACGGGCCCCGGGCTAGTCTTGGCCGGACACGCCACCGGGACCGGAGCCATGACAGACCGCCTTTTCGCTCGTCTTTGCCTGCCCCGGCGCCTCGCCTTGGGCTTGGCGCTGCTGCTGGCCGCCCCCCTGCTGGCCGCCCCCTGCAGGCCGCTGAGCCGGAGACGCTGGCCCGTTCCGGGACGCCGCAGACCCTGGAGGGCGACGGCGACCGGGTGCTCCTGGTCGAGGGGCCCTTCACCCTGGAATGGCGGACGGCCGGCGGCAGCTTCGCGGTGAACGTGGCGACCGCTGAGGCGCCGGCAGGCGAGGGCGGCGGCGCCACGGTGCTGTCGAGCACGGCCAAGACCGCCGCGGCGGGCGCCACCACGGGCCAGGGCCAGGGGCGCATCAAGGTGGGCGGCGCCAAGCACTACCGCGTGGCCATCACCGCCAGCGCCCCCTGGACGGTTACGGTCATCTGGTAAGCCGCTTCAGTTCTCGCCCTTGGTCTTGTTGTAGACGTCGAAGATCACGGCGGCGAGCAGCACCAGGCCCTTGATGACCTGCTGCCAGTCGATGCCGACGCCCATGATCGACATGCCGTTGTTCATCACGCCCATGATGAAGGCGCCGATCACCGCGCCGATGATCTTGCCGACGCCGCCGGACATGGAGGCGCCGCCGATGAAGACGGCGGCGATGACGTCCAGCTCGAAGGCGACGCCGGCCTTGGGCGTGGCGGTGTTGAGGCGGGCGGCGAAGATCAGGCCGGCGAGCGCCGCCAGCATGCCCATGTTGGCGAAGGTCAGGAAGGTCAGGCGCTCGGTCTTGATGCCCGACAGCTTGGCCGCCTTCTCGTTGCCGCCGATGGCGTAGATGCGCCGGCCGGGCACCGACTTGTTGGTGAAGAAGGTGTAGGCGGAGATCAGCACAGCCATGGTGATCAGCACGTTGGGCAGGCCGTTGTAGGTGGCCAGCAGGTAGGTGATGTAGATGATCGCCGCGGCGATGATGCCGTTCTTGGCCAGGAAGAAGCTCAGCGGCTCGTCCAGGTGCGAGAAGCGCGCCTGCTTGGCACGCGCGCGCAGGCCGAAGATGATCATCCCCGCGCCCACGCCGACGCCCAGCAGCAGGGAGAGCAGCTTGAAGTCCAGGCCGAAGGGGTCGGGGATGAAGCCGGAGCTGAGCGCCTGGAAGGATTTGGGGAAGGGGCCGATGGACTGGCCCTCCAGCAGCGCCAGGGTCAGGCCCCGGAAGACCAGCATACCGGCCAGGGTGACGACGAAGGAGGGGATGCGCCAATAGGCGATCCAGTAGCCCTGGGCCGCGCCGATCAGGGCGCCGGCCAGGAGGCAGACCGGCACGGTGACGATGACCGGCAGGTCGTAGCTGACCATCATCACCGCGGCCAGGGCGCCGATGAAGCCCACCACCGACCCCACGCTCAGGTCGATATGGCCGCAGACGATGACCAGCAGCATGCCCAGCGCCATGATGATGATGTAGCTGTTCTGCAGGAACAGGTTGGTCAGGTTCAGCGGCTTCATCAGCACGCCGTCGGTCCAGATCTGGAAGAAGGCCATGATGACGACCAGGGCGACCAGCATGCCGTAGTCGCGGATGTGGTGCTTCAGGTAGTCGCCCACCGAGACGTGGGTTTTCTGGGTCTCGGCGATTTCGGAAGATAGGGTCGTCATGGCTGCTTGCCTCTTACGATCATGCTCATGATCTTTTCCTGACTGGCCTCCGCCGCGCTCAGTTCGCCGACGAATTCGCCTTCGTTCATCACGTAGATGCGGTCGCACATGCCGAGCAGTTCCGGCATTTCGGAGGAGATCATCACCACGCCCTTACCCTCGGCGGCGAGCTGGTTGATGATGGTGTAGATTTCGAACTTGGCGCCGACGTCGATGCCGCGCGTCGGCTCGTCGAGGATCAGCACCTGGGGGCCGGCGAAGAGCCACTTGGACAGCACCACCTTCTGCTGGTTGCCGCCGGAAAGGTTGCCGACCTTCTGGAAGACGTTGGGGGTGCGGATGTTGAGGGCGTCGCGGAAGTCCAGCGCCACCTTGCGTTCCGCGCTCTCGTCGATGATGCCGTGGGAGGAGACCTGCTCCAGGTTCGACAGGCTGATGTTCTTCGCCAGGGTCTCGTCCAGCACCAGGCCCAGGGCCTTGCGGTCCTCGGTCACGTAGGCGATGCCGGCCTCGACCACGCGGCCGACGCTGGAGACGTCGACGTCCTCGCCGTTCATCTTCACGCGCCCGGAGATGTTCTGGCCGTAGCTGCGCCCGAAGAGGCTCATGGCCAGCTCGGTGCGCCCGGAGCCCATGAGCCCGGCGATGCCGACCACCTCGCCGCGGCGCACGGTCATGTTCACGCCCTTGACCACCTGGCGGTCCGGGTGCTGCGGATGGTGGGCGGTCCAGTCGAAGACCTCCATGAGGACGCCGTCGACCTGCGGGGTGCGCTCGGGATAGCGGTGCGCCATGTCGCGGCCCACCATGTCCTTGATGATGCGCGCCTCGTCGATGGCTTCGGCGTGGCAGTCCAGGGAGGAGACCGCGGCGCCGTCGCGCAGCACGGTGATGGAATCGGCGACGCGGCTGACCTCGTTCAGCTTGTGGGAGATCAGGATCGAGGTGATGCCCTGGCCCTTGAACTCCAGCAGCAGGTCCAGCAGCTTCTGGCTGTCGTTCTCCTGCAGGCTGGCGGTCGGCTCGTCGAGAATCAGCAGCTTCACGCGCTTGGACAGCGCCTTTGCGATCTCGACCAGCTGCTGCTTGCCGACGCCGATGTTGGTGATGAGGGTGGAGGAAGGCTCCTTCAGGCCCACCTTGCGCAGCAGTTCGTCGGCGCGCGCGTAGGTCGCCGGCCAGTCGATCGAGCCGGCGCGGTGAATCTCGTTGCCCAGGAAGATGTTCTCGGCGATGGAGAGCAGCGGCACCAGGGCCAGTTCCTGGTGGATGATGATGATGCCGCCGCCTTCGCTGTCGGCGATGCCGCGGAACTTCTGAACCTCGCCGTCATAGACGATGTCGCCCTCGTAGGAACCATGCGGGTAGACGCCGCTCAGCACCTTCATCAAGGTCGACTTGCCGGCGCCGTTCTCACCGACCAGCGCGTGAATCTCGCCGCGCTTCACCTTCAGGCTGACGTTGTCCAGCGCTTTGACCCCGGGAAAGGTCTTGGTGATCCCGCGCATTTCCAGAATGGCATCCATGCGACCCGCTCCGCCCCTCTGCTGGGGTCGTGGCTCAGCCCCACCCCCCGAGGCCGGGGGGCGGAGCCGATGCACGCAAGAACTCTAGTGCTATCCTTTGATCTGGTCGACGGTGTAGTAGCCGGAATCGATCAGGATCTTCTCCCAGTTGGTCCCGTCGACGGCGACGGGTTCCAGCAGGTAGGACGGCACGACCTTGACGCCGTTGTCGTAGGTCGTGGTGTCGTTGATCTCCGGCTTACCGCCCTGCAGCAGGGCGTCGACCATGCCGACGGTGACGCGCGCCAGCTCGCGGGTGTCCTTGAAGATGGTGGAGTGCTGCTCGCCGGCGAGGATCGACTTCACCGAAGGCACCTCGGCGTCCTGGCCGGAGACGATCGGCATGGGCTGGCTGGCGCTGCCGTAGCCGACGCCCTTCAGCGAGGAGAGGATGCCGATGGAGAGGCCGTCGTAGGGCGACAGCACGGCGTCGACGCGCGCGTCGCTGTAGTAGGCGGACAGCAGGTTGTCCATGCGCGCCTGGGCCACCGCGCCGTCCCAGCGCAGGGTGCCGACGGTATCCATACCCATCTGGCCGGAGCGCACCACCAGCTTGCCCTCGTCGATCAGGGGCTGCAGCACGCTCATGGCGCCGTTGTAGAAGAAGTAGGCGTTATTGTCGTCGGGCGAGCCGCCGAACAGCTCGATGTTGTAGGGGCCCTTGCTCATATCGAGCGCGTCGACGATGGAGCTGGCCTGCTGCACGCCGACCTTGAAGTTGTCGAAGGTGGCGTAGTAGTCGACGTTGCCGCTTTCGCGGATCAGGCGGTCATAGGCGATGACCTTGATGCCGCTGTCGGCGGCCTGCTGCAGCGCGTTGGACAGGGTGGTGCCGTCGATGGCGGCGATGACCAGCACGTCGACGCCCTTGACGATCATGTTCTCGATCTGCGCCAGCTGGTTGGGGATATCGTCCTCGGCGTACTGCAGGTCGGTCTTGTAGCCGGCGGCCTCGAACTGCTCGACCATGGAGTTGCCGTCGGAGATCCAGCGTGCCGACGACTTGGTCGGCATGGCGATCCCGATGGTCCCCTTGTCCTGCGCCAGGACCGGCGTGGCGGTCGACAGCGACAAGGCGCCGGCGGCCACGGCGAGTGACGCCAAAAGTGATGTAATCCGATTCATGAAGCATTCCTTCCTTTGCCCTGTCGGCCCGGCTTTACGCCGGACTTTATTCTTAGTTGCCGCGCCAGCAGCGCAGACTTGGCGGGGTGCAGCGACGCGCTGCTCCGTAATCGCAGGGTGGTCGGTAATCCCATACCAATCAAATCATATTTTTAACAGGTGATATGACTTTTCTGGTATATAAATCCTCTGCGGCCCTTTGGCCGAAAAAACTGGGAGAACAAGGCCTTGTCGGACGCGGCCGACCGTATCGCCCGGCGCCTGAAGCTGCCGCATCTGCGGCTCACCCTGGCGCTGGCCAACACCGGCCAGATCTCCGCCGCGGCGCGGGCGCTCAACATGTCGCAGCCGGCGGCCTCGCGCATGCTGGCGGAGATGGAGCGCATCCTCGGCGCCCCGGTCTGCCTGCGCGGCCCCAAGGGCGTGCACCTCAGCGAGACCGGCGGCGCCCTGGCGGAGCGCGCCCGGCGCATCCTCACCGAGCTCTCGGAGGCCGGGCGCGACGTGGTGGAGATCAGCGCCGGCATGGCCGGGACGGTTTACATCGGCGCGGTCACGGCGCCCGCCATCAACCTGGTGGTGCCGGCCCTGCAGCGCCTCAAGGCGGAGCATCCGACCCTGGAAGCCAACGTGGAGGTCGGCACCTCCGACGTCCTGGTGCCGCGCCTGCTGGAAGGCCAGCTCGACTTCGTCATCGGCCGCGTGCCGGGCCACATGGACCTTGCCTCCTTCGACGTGCGGCCGGTGCAGGGCGAGATGGTGCGGCTGCTGGTGCGCCACGACCATCCCCTGGCCGGCGAGCGCCGGGTGGCGCTGGCGGCGCTCACCGACTTCGAGTGGGTCATGCAGCCGCCGGGCACGCCGCTGCGCCGGGCGATGGACTACAGCTTCGCCATCCACGGCCTGCCGCTGCCGCGCGTGTCCCTGGTCTCCACCTCGATCCTGCTGTCGCTCAGCATGGTGCGGCGCTCCGACGCCGTGGTGCCGGTCTCCGATGAGACGGGGGCGCTGCTCGCCGGAACGCCGGGGCTCAGCCCGGCCGTCACCCTGCTGGACCTGGCCGAACGCATCGACGTCAGCCCCTACGCCATGATCACCCGCGCCGGCCGCCACCTCTCGCCGACGGCGAGCCTTTTCTATGAGGAGATCGGTCGCTTGATCGACGACCAGGCGGAAGGCCGCGTCGCCGCGCGCCAGGGCCTGGCAGGGCACAGCGGCTGGCAGGGCGGCTACCCGGAATAGCCCCCTTGCGGCGGACAATCCCACCGCCGCTCAGCCTGCCCGCGCAAAATAGCGGCGCACGATAGCCAGCAGCCTGCGGTGGACGTGGCGGTGGCGCAGGTGGGTGGCCAGGTAGACCGTCTGCGGGATCGGCGCCACGTCCTCGACGTAGCGGCAGGTGCCGGCCGCCACCAGGTCGCGCGCCGATTCCTCCAGCACGAAGGCGCTGCCGCCCAGCGCGCTCAGGAGCCCGCAGACCGCGGCGCTCTGGCCGCTGGCCACGGGGGCGTCGGGGAAGTCCTGCACCACCTGGCGGTGGGCCCTGTCGAAGGCCGGCGAGTAGTTGGCGAAGATGTAGCGCTCGCGGTCGACCTCGGCGAGGCGCGCCGCCTGGGTGCTGACCATGCGGTAGGCGATCTCGCCGACACTTTCGTAGTGCAGGTCGGGCAGGTGGCGCGGTGTGAAGAGGACCGCCAGGTCAAGCTCGCCGGCCAGCACGTCGGCGCTCATCTGGATGGAGTAGTCGAGCTCGATATAGAAGGATGTCTCCGGCAGCGCCTTGCGGAACTCGGAGACCCAGTCGCCGATGTGGCTGGCGGCGAGATCGTTCTGAATGCCGATGCGCAGCAGCTGGGCGAAGTCGCCGCTGCGCTTCACCGCGCGCCGGGCCTCGTTCCACTCTCGGCGCATGGCGCGGGCGTGGTCGACCAGCCGCTGGCCGGCGGCGGTCGGCTGCGTGCCCGCGCGGCTGCGGGTGAAGAGGCGCTTGCCGAGCGCGGTCTCCAGGGATTTCACCCGGCTGGACACCGTCGACTGGGTCAGGCCCAGGCGCTCCGCGGTGCGGTTGAAGCTGTTGGTCTCGATCAGGTCGAGGAAGGTGTCGAGAAGCTCGATCTGCATGGTCACCCCCATTGCCGGGATTATCGGCCAGTCTAATCGAATTTCTCGATCAATAAACCGTCGTCGAATCAATTGAAGCCGCCGCGAAGCCGCCGGATACTGCCGAAATCGGCAGGTCCCAAAGCGAGCGGGGGAAGCGTGAACGAGACCAAGAGCGGCCTTCCGGCCCAGGCCCGGGTGGTGATCATCGGCGGTGGGGTGGTCGGTGTGTCGGCGCTCTACCATCTGGCGAGAGCCGGCTGGACCGACTGCATCCTCCTGGAGAAGAACGAGCTGACCGCCGGGTCGACCTGGCACGCGGCGGGCAACGTGCCGACCTTCTCGTCCTCCTGGTCGATCATGAACATGCAGCGCTATTCGGCCGAGCTCTACCGCAGCCTCGCCGAGGCCGTGGACTATCCGATGAACTACCACGTCACCGGCTCGCTCCGCCTCGGCCACACGCCTGAGCGCCTGCGGGAGTTCAAGCGGGTGGTCGGCATGGGCCGCTACCAGGGCATGGAGCTCGACATCCTGACGCCGGAGGAGATCCGCGGGCGCTATCCCTTCGCCGAGACCCACGAGTTGGCCGGCGCGCTCTACGATCCCTACGACGGCGACATCGACCCGGCGCAGTTGACGCAAGCACTTGCGAAAGGCGCCCGCGATCTGGGGGCCACCATCGCGCGCTTCTGCCCGGCGACCGGCGTGCGCCGCGACAAGGACGACTGGGTGGTCTCCACGCCCAAGGGCGAGATCCACTGCGAGATCGTGGTCAATGCCGCCGGCTACTACGCGCGCGAGGTCGGCAAGTGGTTCGGGCGCGACGTGCCGATGATGGTGATGAGCCACCAGTACCTGCTGTTCGACGCTATCCCGGAGCTGGCGGCCTGGTCGGCGGAGACCGGCCGCAAACTCCCTCTTCTTCGCGACGTCGACAGCTCCTACTATCTGCGCCAGGAAAAGGACGGCATGAACCTCGGCCCCTACGAGCGCAACTGCCGGGCCCACTGGATCGCGCCCGACGACCCCATGCCGGAGGACTTCTCCTTCCAGCTCTTCCCCGACGACCTCGACCGCCTGGAGTGGTACGTCGCCGACGCCATGGAGCGGGTGCCGGTCCTTGCCGAGGCGGGCCTCTCCAAGATTATCAACGGCCCGATCCCCTATACGCCGGACGGCAATCCCCTGATCGGGCCCATGCCCGGCGTGCCCAACGCCTTCGAGGCCTGTGTCTTCACCTTCGGCATCTGCCAGGGCGGCGGCGCCGGCAAGGTGCTGGCCGAGTGGGTCACCGAGGGCGAGACCGAATGGGACATGTGGTCCTGCGACCCGCGCCGCTTCACCGCCTTCTGCGACCGCGACTACTGCATCGCCAAGGGCATGGAGGTCTACGGCCACGAATACGCCATCCACTTCCCGCACCATGCCTGGCCGGCGGGGCGCGATAAGAAGCTCTCGCCGATCCACGAGCGCCTGAAGGCGGCGGGTGCCCAGTTCGGCGCCTACAACGGCTGGGAGCGCGCCGACTGGTTCGCGCGGCCCGGTGACGACACCAGCGAGGAAGCCACGCAGACTTTCCGGCGCGAGGGCGCCTGGTTCGCCGCGGTGCGCGAGGAATGCCTGGCGGTGCGCGACGGGGTGGGGCTGCTCGACCTGCCGGGCTTCTCCCGCTTCAATCTTGAAGGCGCCGGCGCGGCCGAGTGGCTGTCGCAGCAGATCACCGGCGCGGTGCCGCCGCCGTGCCGCATCGGTCTCGCCTACTTCGCCGACCGGGGCGGGCGTATCGTCACCGAGATGTCGGTGGCGCGGCATTCGGAGACCCTGATGACTCTCATCACCGCCGCCGCGGCCCAGGCACACGATTACGAGCTGCTGAAAGGTCGGTTGCCGGCGGGGCTCTCCCTGACCGACGAGACCGAAGGCACTTCGACGCTGATCCTCAGCGGACCGCAGTCCCGGGAAATCCTGGCAGCGGTCTGCGAGGCCGATCTCTCGCGTCCCTGGCTGACTCACCAGACGGCGCAGATCGCCGGGAAATCCGTGGACCTCATCCGCGTTTCCTTCGCCGGTGAACTGGGCTGGGAAGTGCATGCCGCCGTCGATGACCTGCCCGACGTCCACGCGGCGGTCACCGAAGCGGGGCAGCCGCTCGGTCTGAAGCCCTTCGGCATGTTCGCCCTCGACAGCCTGCGCATCGAGAAGGGCTACCGCGCCTGGAAGGGCGACCTCTCCACCGACTACACGATGCTGCAGGCCGGGCTCGAGCGCTTCATCCGGTGGGACAAGCCGGACTTCGTCGGCAAGGCGGCCCTGCTGGCGGAGCGCGGGAAGGGGCCCACAAAGCGTTTCGTCACTCTCGTCGTCGAGGCGGGCGACTGCGACGCGCCCTACATGTCGACCCTGTGGCAGGGCGACAGCGTGGTCGGCGAGACCACTTCCGGCGCCTGGGGCCACCGCGTCGGCAGGTCCGTCGCCCTGGGAGTCCTGCGCAGCGACTTGGCGGCGGCGGGAACGCGTCTGGAAGTGGAGATCTTCGGCGAGCGCTGCGCCGCCGTCGTCCAGCCCGAGGGCCCGCTGTGGGACCCCCGCAACGAAAGGCTGAAGTCGTGACCGCTGCCGAACAGAGCTCCCCGGAAAAACGAAGCCGCCGGAGCGGCGGGCGGGCGGCGCGCCAGGCGCTGCGCGCCGCGCCCCTGGCGCAGGACCTGCGCCCGGTGCGCGCCGGCTTGACCGGCGGCCAGTACAGGCCGCTGACAGAGGAGGGCGTGCAGCGCATCCACGCGGCGGCCCTGGATGCCCTGGAGACCATCGGGCTGGCCGATGCGCCGCGTTCCGGCGTCGAGGCCATGACCGCGGCGGGGGCCGTCGAAGGCGACGACGGGCGCCTGCGCTTTTCCCGCGCCCTCGTCGAGGACATGCTGGCCCTGGCCGCGCGCAACATCACCCTGCACGGCCGCGACCCGGCCCACGACCTGGAGCTTTCCGGCAGCCGCGTGCACTTCGGCACCGCCGGGGCGGCGGTCCACGTGGTCGACGTGGAACGGCGCGAGTACCGTGACTCCACGGTGCAGGACCTCTACGACGCCGCGCGCCTCACCCAGGCCCTCGACAACGTCCATTTCTTCCAGCGCGCGATGGTCTGCCGCGACATCGCCGACAACTTCGAGCTGGACATCAACACGCTCTATGCCTGCTGCGCCGGCACGGCGAAGCACGTGGGCACCAGCTTTTCCGATCCCACCCATGTCGCCGGCGGCTTCGACTTCCTGCACCTGCTCGCCGGCGGCGAGGCGGCCTGGCGGGCGCGGCCCTTCGTCTCCAACTCCAACTGCTTCGTGGTGCCGCCGATGAAGTTCGCCACGGAGAGCTGCATCGCCATGGAGGCCTGTATCCGCGGCGGCATGCCGGTGCTGCTGCTCTCGGCCGGGCAGGCGGGCGCCACCGCCCCGGCGCCGCTGGCCACCGCCATCGTTCAGGCGGTGGCGGAGTGCCTGGCAGGCGTGGTCTACGTGAACGCCGTCGCGCCGGGGCATCCGGCGATCTTCGGCACCTGGCCTTTCGTCTCGGACCTGAGGACCGGCGCCATGTCCGGCGGCTCGGGCGAGCAGGCTCTGCTCACCGCCGGCTGCGCCCAGATGCACCACTTCTACGGCCTGCCCGGCGGCGCCGCTGCCGGCATGGCGGATGCCAAGCTGCCGGACATGCAGGCCGGCTGGGAGCAGGCCATCTCCAACGTCATGGCGGGACTGAGTGGGCTCAACATGGTCTACGAGGCGGTCGGCATGCATGCCTCGCTGCTGGGCTTCTGCCTGGAGTCCCTGGTGCTGGGCGACGACATGCTGGGCCAGGTCCTGCGCTGCGTGCGCGGCATCGAGGTGAGCGAAGATGCCGTCAGCCTGGAGGCCATGCGCGAGGTCTGCCTGAGCGGGCCGGGCCACTACCTGGGCCACGCCCAGACCCTGGGCCTGATGCAGACGGAGTACGTCTATCCGGCGGTGGCAGACCGCAGCAGCCCCAAGGGCTGGGCCGAGGCCGGCAGGCCGGACCTGATTGAGCAGGCGACGGCACGCAAGAATCGTCTGCTCGCGGAATCCCAGGCGCCCTTCATCGACCCGGCGACCGACGCGGTGCTGCGGGCGGCCTTCAAGATCCATCTCTAGGCGCGGTCGACAGCCACGGGCGGCTGCGCCTATCCTTCTGCCCATGACCTACGAGGAGTTCAACGCCTTCTGCGCCGCCCTGCCGGCCACCACCCACGTGGTGCAGTGGGGCGGCTCGGACGTCTGGAAGGTGGGCGGCAAGGTCTTCGCCATCGGCGGTTGGGACGGCGAGGACGGCCAGCCGCGCTTCACCTTCAAGGTCTCGCCGCTGTCCTACGACGTCCTGAAGGAGCAGCCGGGCCTCCGCCCCGCGCCCTATCTCGCCTCGCGCGGCATGAAGTGGATCCAGCACTACGACACCCCGGGCCTCGATGACGAGGCCCTGCGGGACTACCTCAAGGAATCCCACCGCCTGGTTTCCCTGGGGCTCACCAAGAAGCTGCAGCGCGAACTGGGCCTTAACCAAGGCTGAGGGTGGCCCGGGCGCTTCGGCGGCCAAATGGAAGGCTAGAGCGCCAGTTGCCTGCGTTTGCGGGCCGAGAGCTCGCGCCTCTGCTGTTCTTCGCCCTTGCGGATCGATTTCTCCACGAAATCCAGATGAGCTCTGGCGGCCTGCGCGGCGCGCTGCGGATCGCCTTCGATAATCGCCTTTGCGATGGCCTCGTGTTGATCCAGCAATGCCTTGCCAGAGCCGTCCATGGAGCGCAGCAGGTCGCGATTGTAGAAGAGGCCTTGCCGGGTCAAGTCATAGATCGATGCCATCATGTGAATAAGCGTGACGTTGTGGCTGGCATCGACGACTGCCGCATGAAGGCGGAAGTCGGCGTGACGCGCCCCTTCTTCGTCGCCTTTCTCCCAGCATTCCTTCATATCGCCGATGATCTCGGCGAGACGTTCCTTGTCCGACGTGGTTGCGCGCTCGGCGGCCAGGCGCGCCGCAAAGGCCTCCTGCTCGCTCCGGTACTCGAGGTAGTCGTAAAAGGCTTCGCCGTGCCGGGCATAGAGCGACAGCAGGGCGGGTGACATCGCCCGGCCCGTAAGCGGCGCGATGAAGGTGCCTTCGCCGTGCCGCACCACCACGAGATTGCGGTCTTCGAGTACTTGCAGCGCGTCACGCAGCTTCGGGCGTGACACCCCCATCATCTCGGCCAATTCCCGTTCGGAAGGGAGCTTCCGCCCTTCCTTCAGGATGCCGTCGACGATCATTGATTCGAGCTGTTCGACGACCACTTCGGCGATCGTCTCGTGGCCAACGCGCTCGAAGGGGGTTGCTGGTTCCATGCCTGGTCACCCTCATCAGGGAACTTGTTGTTCACAATATTTACCAGTCGGCTGCGGATTTCAAGGGCGCCGTCCGTCCACCTATCGCTCGATAGCGGTGAGGCTAATTCCCTGATTTTAACCGGAAATGCTTGACGCTCCACCGCTCGATCGCGTGCTCCTCCGCGCGGCTCCACTCACCACCCTCGTCTCTGCGTGCCGACTCGCGGCAAAGAACGAAATCATAAGAGGTAAATTAAATTGTTGACTGAGCATAGTGGTAAATAATATTTACCTATGCTCTGACGCCTAAGGCCGCCTGCAGATGGCCGATGTTCAAACAGAGGAGGAGTTCAATGAAAAAAATTCTGATTTCCATAACCGTCGCTGCGTCGGTACTTGCCGCGCCGGCGGCATCGGCGGCCGAGAAGCTGCTGCTGAAGACCCCGATCGCCTTTTCCACCGCGCTGCCTGGCCTCGGCTCGCCGATCCCCCGCGTGGCCGAGCAGCTGGATCTGATGTCCGGCGGCAAGCTGAAGATGAAGGTTTACGAACCCGGCAAGCTGGTTCCGCCCTTCGAGATCCTGGACGCAGTCTCATCCGGCAAGATCAACTCGGGCTACACCACCGCCGGGTACTGGGCCGGCAAGATCCCGGCCGCATCGCTGTTCTCCGCCGTGCCTTTCGGGCCGGAGGCCGGCGAATACATGGCCTGGCTCTACTACGGCAACGGCCTGGACCTTTATCAGGAGATGTACGACCAGGCCGGCTTCAACGTGAAAGTCACTCCCTGCGCCATCATCGCGCCGGAGACCTCGGGCTGGTTTGCGAAGGAGATCAACGGCCCTGAAGACCTGAAGGGCCTGAAGATGCGGTTCTTCGGACTGGGCGGCAAGGTGATGCAGAAACTCGGCGTCGCCACGTCGCTTTTGCCCGGCGGCGAGATCTTCCCGGCGCTGGAAAAGGGCGCGATCGACGCGACCGAGTTCTCGATGCCCGCGGTTGATGCGCGTCTCGGCTTCCACAAGCTGGTCAAGTTCAACTATTTTCCCGGCTGGCACCAGCAGGCGACCGTGTTCGAACTGCTGATCAACAAGGATGTCTGGAAAGAAACCTCGGACCAGCACAAGGCGATCATCGAGAACGCCTGCAAAGCCTCGATGGCCGACAGCTATGCCGAGGGTGAAGCGGTTCAATATGCCGCCATGAACGACAACGTCGAAAACAACGGCGTGACGATCAAGACCTGGAGCAAGGAGATGCTCGACCTGTACCGGGCAGCCTGGCAGGAGGTCGCCAAGGAAGAAGCGGCGAATGACGCCTTCTTCGCCAAGGTTCTGGCGGACATGAACCAGTTCCGCGACGGCTACGCGATCTGGAAGGCCAACGCCTTCCTGCCGCGCCAGTAGGGGCCACCCGGCGCAGGCCGCCTGGCCTGCGCCGGTCCGACCCGAGGCGGGGCCCCGCCCGGCGCCCCTTCACCTTAACGCGGACGAAAATGGGCGCATCGCGGCGGCGCCGATAGGTGCGTGAACGCTTGCGCCAAGGAGGATGCGATGGCCGACGAGACTTTGCCGCCGCAGGACCCTGTCCAGACCTACGAGGAGATCCAGGAGCATCGCGACCGCGACAGGCAGCCGCTTGCCGTTGCGTTGGACCGCGGTGTGAAGGCCATAGGCAGTGCGGTCATGTGGGTCAACGTCCTGCTGATCGCGGCCATCGTCGCGCAGGTCGCCCTGCGGTACTTCCTGAACCAGAACTACCCGAAGCTCGACGAAATCCAGTGGCATTTCTACGGGCTGGTCACGATGGTGGGCATCTCCTATGCGCTGGTCAACGACAGCCATGTGCGGGTGGACCTGCTGCATATGCTGCTCAGCCGCCGCGCGCAGCGGATCGTCGAGGTGATCGGGATCCTGGCACTGCTCGCCCCGTTCATCTACCTGATGGTCGATCAGGGATACGACTATTTCGCCGAAAGCCTGCGGGTCAACGAACGCTCCGACAGTCCCACAGGTCTGCCGGCCCGCTGGATACTGAAAGGCGTCATTCCGGCCAGCTTCGTCCTGCTGGCCATTGCGGCCTCTGCCCGGTTGATCCACGACATCCATGCGCTCATCGCCAACCCCGAACAGGAGCGGGAAGGCAAAGGGCTCATGCCGGTGCTGCTGGCGGCTGCCGGTTTCGCCTGTGTCGCCGTCCTCCTGGCCCTGCTGGTCGAGACGACGGAGGAAAAGCTGGTCATCGCGATGTTCCTGACCTTCATCGCGACCCTGTTCACCGGCTTCCCGGTGGCCTGGGCGCTGGCCGGCACCGGCATCGCCTTTTGCGGCCTGGCCTACCTCTACGACAACGGTCTCATGAACTGGACCGGCCTGGAAGAGACACTGACCGGGCTCGACTATCTGACCTTGGGTGCGGTGGTGAACCGGATCTATGCCACCATGTCGAATGCCGTTCTGGTGGCGCTGCCCATGTTCATCTTCATGGGTCTGATGCTGGACGAATCCGGTGTGGCCGAACGGTTGATGTCCTCGATGCAGCGTCTCTTCGGTACCGTGCGCGGGGGGCTCGCCATCACCGTGACCGTGATCGGGATCATTCTCGCCGCCTCAACGGGGATCATCGGCGCCTCGGTGGTGCTGCTGGGCGTCCTGTCGTTGCCGTCGATGATGAAACAGAACTATGCCCCCAGCCTGGCGGCCGGCGTGGTCTCGGCCTCCGGCACCCTGGGCATCCTGATCCCGCCGTCGATCATGCTGGTCATCATGGCCGACCAGATGGCCCTGTCGGTGGGCGATCTGTTCATGGCCGCCGTGTTCCCCGGGGTGATCATCGGCATGCTCTACATGCTGTTCATCTTTATCATCGCGCTGGTCAAGCGCGACGCGGCGCCGACGCCCGAGGGCGCCAGCGCTCCCGACTGGGCCGCCGTCCGCGACGTGCTGATCGCCGTGCTGCCGACGCTGGGGCTGATCCTCGCTGTTCTGGGCTCGATCTTCGCGGGCCTGACGACCCCCACCGAGGCTTCGGGCGTGGGCGCCTTCGGGGCGACGATGCTGGCACTGTTCTACAGGCGGCTGACTCTCGCCAAGCTGGTGAAGGTACTGAAGGCGACCTTCAACACGACCGCCTATATCTTCGCGATCTTCCTCGGCGCGACGGTCTTTTCCTATGTCTTGCGCGAACTGGGCGGCGATGAACTGATCGAAGAGATGATCCTCGGCACCAGCCTGGGCGCGACCGGGACGATCATGATGATCCTGTTCATCGTATTCCTCCTGGGCTTCGTGCTGGACTGGATCGAGATCACGCTGATCGTCCTGCCGCTCATGCGACCCATTGTCGACGGGTTGGGAGTCGCCGTGCCCGGCTTCGGCACGCTGGACGAACCAACGCTGATCTGGTTCGTTATCCTCGTCGCGGTTACCCTGCAGACGTCCTTCCTGACACCGCCGGTCGGATTTGCGCTATTCTACCTCAAGGGCGTCTGCCCACCGGAGATCAGGCTGGCGGACATTTATCGCGGCATCGTTCCCTTTGTCCTTCTGCAGCTTCTGGGCCTTGCGCTGGTCTTTCTCTGGCCGGCGCTGGCAACCTGGTTGCCATCGGTCGCTTACTAGGGAGGCTTGGTCATGCGCTTGAAGCAGTGTCACAACTACCATGACTTTCGCGAGCTGGCGCGCAAGCGACTGCCGGGGCCGATCTTCAACTACATCGACGGCGGCGCCGACGACGAGGTCACGCAACGCGAGAACACCCGCGCCTTCGAACGCTGTGACCTGCTGCCTTCGGTGCTGAAAGGCGTTTCCGAGGTGGACATGTCGGTGACCGTCATGGGCCAGAAACTGGACATGCCGATCTACTGCTCGCCGACGGCGCTGCAGCGGCTGTTCCACCATCGCGGTGAGCGCGCCGTGGCGGCCGCGGCGGAGAAATACGGGACCCTGTTCGGTGTCTCGTCGCTCGGCACGGTCAGCCTGGAGGAGCTGCGGCAGAAGCACAAGAATCCGCAGGTCTATCAGTTCTATTTCCATCGCGACCGTGGGCTCAACCGGGCGATGATGCAGCGCGCCAAGGAGGCCGGAGTCGAGGTCATGATGCTGACAGTGGATTCGATCACCGGCGGCAACCGCGAGCGCGATCTGCGGACCGGTTTCTCGATCCCCTTCCGTCTGACGCTGGGCGGCATGATCCAGTTCGCGATCAAGCCGATGTGGGGGATCAACTACGTCACCCACGAACGCTTCCGCCTGCCGCAGCTCGAGGAGTTCGTCGATATGAGCGGGGGTGCAAGTTCGATCGGCGGCTACTTCACCGAGATGCTCGACCCTGCGATGAACTGGGACGACGTCGCCGAAATGGTGGCCGAGTGGGGCGGCCAGTTCTGCCTCAAGGGCATCATGACGGTCGAGGACGCGAAGCGGGCGGCCGAGATCGGCTGCACCGGCATCGTGCTTTCCAACCACGGCGGCCGGCAGCTCGACGGATCGCGCGCGCCTTTCGACCAGCTGAAGGAGGTGGTGGATGGCGTGGGCGACAAGGTCGATGTGATCATGGACAGCGGCATTCAACGCGGCACCCACGTTCTGAAGGCGCTTTCGCTGGGGGCAAAGGCCGTGGGTGGAGGCCGGTTTTACCTCTATCCGCTGGCGGCGGCCGGACAGGCGGGCGTGGAACGCGCGCTGGGCCTGATGCGGGCGGAGATCGAACGCGGCATGAAACTCATGGGCGTGACTTCCGTGGATCAGCTGGGACCGGCAAATCTCCGCTTCCGCTAAGGGGCAACGACGGCGCCCATTCGCTGGAACGGGGAAAGCGGTGGGGTCGCGTCTGTCCCGGCCGCAAGCCGGGGGTATGGCCCCAGGCGGCCCGGCAGTGTAGATAGAGGGCATGACCGGCCTTTCCCGCAAGCTCTCCGTCGCGCCGATGATGGACTTGCGGGGTATGCGCTACATTTCAGCCACTTAGACCATGCCGTGTGCACGGCGTGTGCAGCGACTTGTGCAATGACAGCGGCTCGGCTGACGACACCGAGATGGTCGGAGTGCGACGTCGGGCGACCGTAAGGCGGGTTGGGAGGTCGCGAGGGCGCCGGTTCGCGCGCAGGCGAACGAGCGGACAGTTCTATTTGGCTGCGGCCTGCGGTAATGCCAGACTCGGCAACCTTGTGCGCAGGCCGGCGCTGACCGACTCGTGGATGTATTCGGGGAAGCCAGGCGGCAACGCCGCTTCCATTTGGGTGATGGCGTCGTCCGTCTGTGCCCGAACTTCTTCGATGGCCTCGCGGACGATGGCTTTGGGCAGGCCGGCACGCTCTGCGGTCTGGATGAAGTGGCGGCTGTGGATCTGGTCGATGCGGTAGCGGTTGTTGTCGCCGACCGACATCGCAAGCTTCATCTGTTTGCGCTCGATCTGGCCGGCATCAAGGCTCGGCTGTGCGCTGAGGATGTCGTAGAGCGGTGTTAGAGAATAGCTACCGCCGGGGCGAAGAAAGATACTGAAGTTCTTGGCGTGGCCGTCCGTAGCTCCAATCAGCCAGAAGAGGATTTGTGTTTTCAGAACCAGCTTCTGATCTTCCGCCGGCGTGTCGCTGCCCTTGAGCAGGTTCAAGATGTCGACTATGCCGGGTCCCTCGTCGCTTTGATACTTGCGTGAAGGCGGGATGGAAAGCGCCTGACAGCAGTCTTCCTGCGGCACCCGCAGGAGGCGGCCGTCTCGGGTCCAGCGGCGGTCGAATCGTTCGATGACCAGCGCCGTCGTCTCGCCGAACGTTTGGATCTCGGCCTTGTTGACCGGAAGCTCGAACGCTTCGAAAAGCTTCAGACAGTAGTATTCGTTCTCGACACTGTTGGAGAGGTCGATCCCATTCGGCAGTTGGCCAATCTGAGTCTTGAAAAGATGCGTTGTCGGCGTCGTGCCGCGCGGCTTGAGCCACTGTCCCTCATAGCGGAGCAGCGCTGTCTTTTCCTGGGCGCCGGCGACCGAGATACGGAAGTCGTCGTCCCGGTCCAGACCGAGCGGCGCCTGGGCCAGATTGCGTAGCACCTTCTCGATGGCGACCTCATCGACGGGCTCGCCTTCAATCTCGGTGCTGTCGATTCCTTCGCCTGTTCCATCAGCGACGAACTGCAGAGCGCCCACGCAGTCGCGGCCGATCGCGGCAAGGAGGCTATACGCGTCAGTACCGCGGGAGCCGACTTTTTCGGCGACGCGTCGACGCAGGGGCTCGGAGTCCGGGAGCAGGTTCTCGAACACGGCCGCGACCGGCTCGCCCCGATAGGGATCTTCCCTCAGCGGCAGGGAGAGGGAGACCGGAATTGCCTGCTCCCAGTTCAGCCAGCTGGCGTTATAGCGAAAATCGATCGCGCCGCTCGGCTCCTTTGCCAGTTGACCGACGAGGCGGTTGTTCAGATAGAGGAGCAGCGGAGTGTGCTGGCGGCGGCGGGCCATCAGAACAGCGTCTCGATATCCGAGGGTTGGCCCTTCGATCGAGCGGCAAGCCGGAATTCAAGGTCCAACGCTGCCAGGACCGTGAGAATGGTATCCAGCCTGGTCGCTGGATTGCCTGTCTCGATGAGGGAAATCGTCTCTTGGCGCAGGCCGGTTTTTTCGCCGAGCTGCGTCTGGCTCCAGCCGCGCCGCTTGCGGGCGCGGCGCACCAGGTTGCCGATTTGTCGTGGTGTGCGGGCAAGCTCTGTCATGGAGCGGGTTATGACCCAGATCCGATAAATTGTCAATATCGGAATTGACGCATAAACAGACAATATGCGCTAGAGTCAATAAATCTGGATTATCGGAATTAACGCATAATCCGTGCGCCGGAGACGCGGCTGCGACCGTAAACGAACAGGGCCGAGGCTCAAATTCGGCTGGTAGGCAGCGGTTGGTCCGCTTTCGGCCAACAAGCGGGCCACTCCTGCTCAAGTCCCGATTTCCGTGTTTGACCCGGTGCGGAAGTAGCGCCACACTCCATCGCAAACGCTGCACCATTGCTTCGCACCGGCGCACTTGGCGATCTGGCCACTGCCGGCTTCAGCGTTGTCTTGTTTCCTGAGCAAAGGCCCCGATGTCCGTCGCAGATACCGACTGCCAGCACCGCAAACGATGTCGCCTAGTGTGGTCGATCTGCCCTCCGAAGCCCAAGAACTCCGGCCAGATTGTCGCTTACGGCCAGGCCACAGCAGTCTGAACTAACGAGTGGTATCAAACCCGGGGGCAAGTAACTATTGACTTTGTCCGAACAATAGGACAAAACGAGGTTGCGAATTCAACGGGTGCTTACGATGGAAGTTCGGACCGAAACGGACGCATACGGCGAGATTGAGATTCCAGCCGGCTCCTACTGGGGGCCGCAGACTGAACGGTCGCGCGCATTGTTTGCTATCGGGGACGAGTATCTGCCGGTTGATGTAATTCATTGCTTTGGTGCCCAGAAAGCAGCAGCAGCGCGCGCCAACTGCGTGCTTGGCAAATTACCGGAGCATATCGCGACGGCGATAATCTCGGCTTCCGAAGAGGTGAGGGATGGGCGGTTCGACGACCAGTTTCCATTACCGATCTGGCAGACCGGTTCAGGTACCCAGACGAATATGAACGCCAATGAGGTGATCGCCAATCGCGCGAACGAGTATCTCGGCCAGCCAATCGGGAAGCGCGCGCCTGTTCATCCAAACGATCACGTCAACCTCGGACAGTCTTCCAACGATACCTTCCCAACAATCATGCATCTTTGCGCTCTCCGCGCTGTCTTCGGTATGCTCGCGCCAGCGACAAAGAGGCTCGTTTCAGCCCTCTCCACACGGTCGACGGAGTTTCGCGACCATATCAAGCTCGGCATGACACATCTCCAGGATGCGCTGCCGATCACACTTGGGAACGAGTTTCAGACATGGGAACTTCAGATCAAAGCGGCTTGGGACGCGATTGAGTTTCACGCCCTAAGCCTCCGCGAATTGCCGCAAGGGGGGACGGCCAGCGGAAGCGGCGTGAATGGATCGCCGCAGTTCGCTCAGATCGTTTGCGAAGACCTTTCCAGCTTTGCCGGAGTGCCGCTTTGTCCCAGCGCGGTTCCGTCGCAGCAAATGGCGGCACACGATGCGTTTGCAGGGTTGTGCGGCGCCCTGAACATGCTGGCCACCGCGATTCTGAAGACATGCAACGACATTCGGTTGCTGACCTCCAGTCTCGCTGGGCCTCCGTCGATCCTCCTGCCCGATGAGGGCTTGTCGTCCTCCGCCATGCCTTCAAAGCGGAATGCGACAGTATGCGAGGCTGTCATTCAGGCCTGTTTCCGGGTGATTGGTAACTCTGCGGCGGTTGTCGCGGCAAGTGGGGCCGGAACTTTGCAGCTCAATACATGCAAGCCGCTCATTCTGAACGAGACGATCAATTCCATTCGGCTTTTGGCTGATGCGCAATGTGTCCTCGCGACGGGGTGCATTGAAGGGCTGCAAGCCGATCGCGACCGACTCAGGCTGTCGCTCGAGACGTCCCCCGTTCTTGGAACTGTTTTGGCGCCGGTGCTCGGATACGACGTGGCGGCGAGGCTTATCCGTGATGCGACGGTGTCCGGCAGGCCTATCCGAGAGGTGGTGGAGCAAAGCGGCCTGATGGACGCGGCCGCTTTCGACGAACACCTGGGCAAGGTGCTCGACCCGGACCGGCTCAATGGAAAGGCTTCCGCTCTAAGCGTCTGATGCCGGCCGGTGAACGGCTGGTGAATTGCAGGACAAGGGAACGTACTACGATGCAGGACTATAAGCTGCTGATCGACGGGGAAGAGCGAGTTGGTGGGGCCGGACATTGGCAAGATGTCCTGAATCCCGCGACTGGTGAGGCGATTGGGCGCGTCACCCATGCGACGACCGATGATCTGGACGATGCAATGAATACAGCCTTGCGCGGCTTGACGGAGTGGCGCTCGGTCACCCCGTGGCAGCGAGGGGCGATCCTCAAGAAGTCAGCTGATATTCTTCGTTCGCGCAAGGAAGACCTCGGTCTTGCCATGACGCATGAGCAGGGCAAGCCCTTGCGGGAGGCAATTGCAGAAGTGGACCGCTCCGCCGACTTCATGGAATGGGGCGGTGAGCAGGCGCGTCGGATAACCGCGGACGGCCTGATCGGTCGCGATATAGGGAACCGCATCGTGATCGAACGGCATCCGATTGGTGTCGTTGCCGCATTCACACCCTGGAACTTTCCCATGGCCCTCGCTGCGAAGAAGTTCGCTGGTGCCTTGGGTGCCGGTTGTTCGATCATCTGCAAGCCCGCGGAGGAGACGCCGGCCTCCGTTCTCGGATTGGTTCAGGCACTCCTTGAAGCCGGCGTCACTCCCGCCACTGTCGGTGTCGTCTTCGGCGTCCCGTCGGAAGTCTCGTCCTATATGATACCGTCGCCTCAGATTTCGAAGATCACCTTCACGGGCTCCATTCCCGTCGGGAAGCTCCTCGCCGCGGAAGCCGGAAAAGTCATGAAGCCGGTGACCATGGAACTCGGCGGACACGCGCCGGTGATCGTCTGCAAGGACACGGATCCGGAGGCTTTGGCCGACTATCTCGTCCCGAAAAAATTCTTCAACGCAGGACAGATTTGCATTTGCCCGACGCGCTTCTTTGTCGAAGACGAGGTTCACGATCGCTTCCTCGACCGGTTCGTCGCCAGGGCCAAGGAAATTCGCGTGGGCGACGGCGCGCTCGCGGAGACCCAAATGGGCCCGCTTGCCAGCGAGAAGCGGCTCCAGGCGATATCCGGACTCGTTGAGGATGCCCGCGCCAGGGGCGCCGACATTCTGACCGGTGGGCACCGTGTCGGGAACAGCGGGAACTTCTACGCGCCGACGGTTCTGGCAAACGTTCCGAACGACGCCAAGATCCTGAACGAGGAACCCTTTGGGCCGCTTGCGCCCGTCATCCGCTTCGATGACGAGGACGAGATGCTGCGCCAGGCAAACGGGCTCGAATACGGTCTGTCCGGTTATCTCTTCACGAATGACGCTTCCCGACAGCGCCGGCTGTCCGACGCGCTCCAGGTCGGAACCGTCGGCATCAACGATATTCCCACGCATATCCCGGAGGTGCCGCTCGGCGGCTGGAAGGAGAGCGGATATGGTACGGAGGGGGGGCAGTCGATCCTCGAGCCGTATCAGAAGACGAAGTTTGTGAGCCAGCGCTAAGGGGGACGTTACTGGAGGGGAAGGAGTCAGGCAGCCTTCCCCTTAGGTCGCCGCCCTATCTCCCCAATCTGGTCTGACAAGCCGTGAAACACGGAACTAGCCAAAAAGGGAGTCGGTCAAATTTGAATTTGTACGAACAAACGGACAAAAGGGGGCTCGGCGATGCGGGGCAAACCGGCGCGTAGATCGAAAAGGGAAGGAAAAGTGCCATGTTGAAGGCCCGTGATGTGACGGTCCGGTTTGGCGGCGTTGTTGCTGTCGGCGGCATGAGCATCGACGTTCATGCCGGCGAGATCGTCGGGCTCATTGGCCCGAACGGTGCCGGAAAGACCACTTTCATAAACGCGGTCTCCGGCACGTATGTCCCGACGCAAGGGACAATCAGCTGGCGCGACGAGGATATCGTTGGTCACTCGCCGAGCCGCCTCGCGCGGATCGGGGTGGGCAGAACGTTTCAGAATGTCGCTTCCCTTAACGATCTGACTGTGCTGGATGTCGTAAAGGTCGGCCGGTCTGTGCACGGCCATTCGCGGGGCCTGCGTGAATTCCTTTGCGGGAGCCGCGCCGACGATGAGGCACTGACGGAACGATTGCTGGAGCCGCTGGGCCTGGCCGACCACCGTCACAGTCCCCTCCAGATGCTCTCCTATGGCCACCGAAAGGCGGTCGATATCGCGCGCGCACTCGCAAGCGAACCGGACCTTCTTCTCTTGGATGAACCCGTTGCCGGTGTTGCGCCTGCCGAGGCTTTCGCGCTCGCCGGCTTCGTCAAGCAGGTCCGGGATCTGCTCGGCTGCGCAGTCGTCATGGTCGAGCACAAGATGGACGTGGTCATGAGCACCTGCGACCGCGTCGTCGTGATGGCGGAGGGCTGCAAGATCTTTGACGGCTCGGGTGAGGCAGCGCAATCCGACGCCGAAGTCCGTCGGGTATATCTGGGAGATTAGCGATGTTCGTCTTGCAACTCGCTGTCGCCGGTATCGCTATCGGTAGTGTCTATGCACTCATCGCTTTGGGCATCGTTCTGATCTACAAATGCTCCGGCGTAGTAAACTTCGCGCAAGGCGGCTACGCCATGCTCGGGGCTTTCATCACATATGGACTGACCTCTGTCGGGCTGCCGTCGGTGATTGCCTTGGTCCTCGCAATCGCCGTAATGGGCGGGCTCGGTGCGCTAACCCAGATCCTCGTTCTTCGCCCTATGCTGAAGGCGCCTGTCGTTGCCGTCATGATGGCGACACTCGGAATCCTGATCACGTTCCGCGCCGTCTGTCTCTTGATCTGGGGACCCGATCAGATCGGATTTCCCGCGTTGTTCCCGATCGGGGCGATCGAGCTCAGCGGGATCTTCATGACCTACAACTACATTGCCGCATTCTTGCTGTCAGCCATCCTCTGTGCGGGTTTCCTCGCCTTTTACCACTACACGCCGATTGGGCTGATGCAGCGCTGTACGGCAGACAATACGCGCGCCGCGCTCGCCGTCGGGATCCATGTCAGCAATCAGGTGACCATCGCGTGGACGGCGTCAGCCATGTTGGCCGGCCTCGGCGGTGCGCTGCTCGCCTCCCTGAACGGTCTTTCTCTCGGTCTGTCGAATATCGGTCTCGTCGCTTTCCCGGTCATCGTTTTGGGTGGAATGACAAGCCTGCCGGGCGCGGTCGTTGCGGGACTTGTTCTCGGCATTCTCCAAGCCGTGACGGACGGAGTGCTTACTCCCGCGATCGAGCGCTTTCTTCGCGAGCACACCGACATCTACTCGGTCGGGACCCTGCAACAGGTCATTCCATACGCCCTGTTGGTGCTCGTACTACTCGTACGGCCGCAGGGAATCTTCGGGACAAAGGAATCGGAGCGGGTATAGACATGTCACTGCGTCAAATCATAATTCTCATCACTGTCGCGTTGGCGGTCATGGTGGTCCTGCCGGGGCTTGGGCGTTACGGCGCCTATATCGTATACGTTGTTGCCATCGCCTCGATCGGCGCGCTGGCCCTCAATCTCTTGATCGGGTATTGCGGCCAGATTTCGTTCTGTCATGGCGGCTTGCTGGGCGTAGGCGCCTACGCCGCCGGTAACATCGGCAACGCCGGTCAGGACATGGTCGTCGCGCTTGTCGGTGCCGGGATCGTAACGGCATTCGTCAGTGTCATGATCGGGCTGCCCGCCCTGCGTCTTCGCGGTCTCTACTTCGCCATATCCACACTCGCCGCGCAGTTCATCCTGGAATATCTGTTCAGACTGATCGAACCTTGGACGCATGGCGTCTCCGGATTGCTCATCCAGCCTGCTCCCTTCTTCGGCTTGGACCTGTCGAACGACCGTGGCTATGCCGCAATAGCGGTTGGCTTGCTGGTGATGTCCTTGATTGCGGTCTCGCGCCTGTTGCGGACCGATCTTGGCAGACGCTTCATCCTGATCAGGGATAGCGAGATCGTCGCGCGGGGGATGGGTGTCAATGTGGCGCGCACAAAGCTGTGGGCATTCGCCATATCCGGCTTCCTTGCCGGCATGTCAGGGGGGCTTCTGGCCTTTACGAGCCGGATCGCCGCGCCCGAAGCCTTCGAGATCGCTCTCTCCGTCGACTATGTCGCAATGATCATCGTCGGCGGGCTGGGTTCCCTGCCGGGTGCGGTAATCGGGGCGGGGTTTGTCGTCCTGCTCCCGGAGGTGGCGCAACGCATCGGCGAAACCTTCGGCGCGGCCACTCAAACCGCGGCGCTTCGAGAAATGGTCTTCGGGCTCCTGATCATCCTGTTCCTGATCCATGAGCCGCGGGGCCTCAATTCCCTGGCAAGCCGCGCCGTTCGGCGGCTGCGCCGCACGTCCGGCCCGCTGTCCAACAACAAGAGATCCTCAGCCTCCGACTTGGAAATGACCCAAGCCCGGCTGTGAGAGGACGTATGACAGCTGCACTACACAATAGGAGGAGAATGCCATGAGAAAGTCACTTGTCATCGCCGCGTTCGGCGCGCTGCTCGCCAGCCCGTCAAATGCCGTATCGGCGGATATCAACGTCTGCATCTGGGGGACGATCACCGGACCGGACGCGCTCGTGAACGGGATGTCCTACGGCGCCCGTGATTACTTCGAATACCTGAACGAGGCGGAAGGCGGTATCGAGGGCCACAAGGTCCACACGGTGCTTCTGGACGGCCGCTACAAGCTTGACGAGGAACAGAAGAACTATCGACGCTGCGTGTCGGAAGAAAACGCTGTCTTCATCAACGGGTGGTCGACTGGCGCAGTCAAATCGCTGCGGGATCAGATCCAGAGCGATGCCGTGCCGTTCATGACCGACTCGCATTCCAGCGAAGTCCTCGACCCCAAGAAGTTTCCGTACATCTTCATGGCGGGGCCGACCTACGAGCAACAGATCCTGATCGGCCTGCGGTCCGCGGCCAAGGCCGGCGGGAAGCGCGTGGTCATCATGCACGCGAATAACGAATACGGCCGTGCCCCGGTGGAAGTGGTCCGCAAGTCGGGTGCAATCGAGGAAATGGGCCTCGAACTGGTCGACCAGATCGAGTTTCCCTTCGATACCCAGGACCTCACCGGGCAGATCCTTCGCGTGAAGAACATCGATCCGGACTTAGTGTTCGTCCAGGCCTCGACGCCGCAGATGCTGGTGGTTCTTCGCGATGCGGCGAAGGTCGGCCTCCCGGCGAGCCTGTTCATGGGGAACATGTACAACATTTCTCCGGCGATCCCGGAACAGCTCGGTGCTTCCGCCGAAGGCTTCAGGTCGATTCAGCTCTATGCCGATTTTGGATCGGACATTCCGGCGATGAAGGACATCAACAAGTACGGGGAGAGCAACACCATCGAGAAGCGCGATACCTATTACATGAAGGGCTGGTACCAGGGCATCGCCATGTCGACAGCCATCCGCAACGCGGTGAAGAAGGCGGGCGGCGTTCCGGACGATCTGGTCGCCTTCCGCAATTCCGTTCGTGACGAGATGGAGAACCTCCCCTCGCTCGACACGGGGGGCATCACGCCGGTGGTCAATTACGCTAACCACCAGGGCCCGACCCAGGCACGGATCTCGGAAATCAAGGGCGGAAGCTATACCGCTGTCGGGGAATGGATTGACGCAGAGTAGCAAACAGGGAGGGGAGCATTCCGTCATGCTCGATGTCAGTGGATTGAGCGTCCGATACGACTCGGTGATCGCCGCCCTGGAGGGTATCGATTTCGAGGTCGGGGAAGGTCGCATCGTCGCGTTGCTCGGCCCCAACGGTGCCGGCAAGTCGACGCTGCTGAAGGCGATTGCCGGAATGCTCCCCTTCGAACAGGGCGAGATCGCGAGCGGGAAGGCCGTCTTCGATGGCGTGCTGCTGAACGGCAAGCATCCCGCCGCGATCACGCGTTCCGGGATCGCCCTGGTTCAGGACGGGCGGCAGTGTTTCAGGAACCTGTCAGTCGGAGAGAACTTGAAGGCCGCATCGTTCCGTCATTCCAAAGGGGCGGAAGATAGGCTTCAACTCGTCCTCACCTATTTTCCGATCTTGGAGGAATTCTACGCCAGGCCGGCTGGGGTACTTTCCGGCGGGCAACTGCAGATGCTGGTCATTGGGATGGCCCTGATGATCCAGCCCAGGCTTCTGATGCTGGACGAACCCAGTCTGGGGCTTTCCCCGGTCATGGTGCAGTCCGTGTTTGAGATCGTGGAACGCCTCCACCAGGACCTCGGAATGACAGTGGTCGTGGCGGAGCAGACCGTCCCTCGGCTGATGGAGATAGCAGACGACGTCTACGTCCTTTCCCGAGGGCATAGCGTCCTGCACGCGCCGCCCGACGAGATCGACGAGGATCGCCTTCAATCTCTCTATCTGAGCTAGTGGAACCGCGGGTCGACGAATCGATACGGATGGCTGAAGCGACCAACCTTTAACCTGAATTTTGGGAATAAGACATGTGTGCTCTGGAAACACCAACGGCCAAATCCACCGCTGGCCGCCTTGCGGGCAAGATCGCAATCGTCACCGGTGGCGGTAGCGGCTTCGGCGAGGCGACATCCCATCTTTTCGCCGTGCATGGCGCCAAAGTCGTCGTCGCGGATCTGCGCGGCGATGCGGCGGCGCGGGTCGCGACCGAGATCGGCGATGCGGCCCACGCGGTCGAGGGGGACGTCGGCTCCGCCGCAGATGTCCGGAGGATCGTCGCCGAGACAGTGGAGACGTTCGGCGCGCCCACGGTTCTCGTGAACAACGCCGGCACCACGCATCTCAACCAGCCTCTGCTCGAAACCGATGAGGCCGCGTTCGACCGGGTGTTCCGGGTGAACGTCAAGTCCATCTACCTTTTCATTCAGGCGGCCGTTCCGGTGATGCGCGATGCCGGGGGTGGCGTGATCCTGAATGTCGGCTCGACGGCGGGTATTCGGCCCAGGCCGGGGCTCACCTGGTACAACGCGTCGAAGGGCGCCGTGAACCTGATGTCCAAGTCGCTCGCGGCCGAGCTGGCCCCTTGGAAGATCCGGGTCAACTCCCTCTGCCCCGTTGCCGGCGACACACCGCTCCTCGCGGAACTGATGGGCGTGCCCGATACGCCGGAGAACCGGCAGAAGTTCATTTCGACAATCCCGCTCGGGCGCCTGTGCAAGCCGTCCGACGTCGCGTCAGCGGCGCTCTACCTCGCATCCGACGAGGCGGAGTTTATCACGGGGGTCGAGTTTCCAATCGATGGGGGCAGGACGGTCTAGGGTCGCCTCGAAGAGCGACTGGCTTTTGGGCTTTGGCAAAAGGGAAGGAAAGTTATGAGCGTGACGATCAAGGTGAATGGTGCCGAGCACAGGTTGGAGATTGACGGCGACACGCCGCTGCTGTGGGCCATCCGGGACAATCTGGGTCTGACGGGAACGAAGTTTGGATGCGGGATCGCGGCCTGTGGGGCCTGCACCGTGCATGCCGACGGTGAAGCGATACGCTCCTGCTCCGTCTCGGTGGCGGATGCCGCCGGATGGGATATCCGCACGATCGAGACTTTGTCCGAAGAATCGCTCAACCCGATTCAGCAAGCTTGGCTGGACCTTGATGTTCCACAATGCGGTTACTGTCAGTCCGGCATGATCATGGCGGCGACAGCCCTCATCAATGAGAGCCGTAGCCCGAGCGACGCCGATATAGACGAAGCGATGTCGAATATCTGTCGTTGTGGAACCTACAATCGGGTCCGTGCCGCGATACATGCGGCGGTCCGGTCGATTTGATCTGGGGGAAAGCGATGATGTCGAATGCAAACACAGATCTTTCCCGTCGGATGGTGCTCAAGTCCGCTGCGGCATCAGCCGGCGCACTGGTTCTCGGATTTTCGCTGCCTGGTGCTGGTCGCGCCGCCTTGAATCGGTCATCGGTGACGCTCGGCGCGTGGCTGAGCGTCGAGGCGGACGGGCGCGTGCGGATCGCGCAACCGCAGTCGGAAATGGGGCAGGGCATTTGGACCTCCATGGCCCAGTTGATCGCGGAAGAGCTCGAAGTCGATTGGGAGCAGGTGGAAATCTACTCCCCGACCGCATCCGCGGCGTTCAAGCACCCCATCTACGGCTTCCAGACCACGGCGGAGAGCTTCTCGATCCGCGCTTTCTGGGAACCGGCCCGTCAGGTCGGCGCAAAGGCGCGGGAAATGCTGAAGGCGGCTGCGGGCGAGGCCTGGGGCGCGGATCCGGCAACCCTCACTGCACGCAAGGGCAAGGTCGTTAATCCAGCCAATGGTCAAACCCTTGCCTATTCGGAGTTGGTGGAGCGGGCCGCGCAACTCGACGAGCCGGCGCAGGTGTTGCTCAAGGATCCGTCGGAATGGCGTGTGATCGGAAAGTCCATTAAGCGGGCGGATACGCGCCTGAAGATCGATGGGTCCGCGGTCTATGGGATCGATGTCCGGATCGACGGGATGCTTACGGCTGTCCCGCTTTTCGCCCCGTCATTCACCGGCAAGGTGAAGGCCGTAGATGACAGTGCCGCCCTGGCTGTCAAGGGCGTGACGGATGTGGTGGCGCTCGACGATGTCGTCTACGTGGTTGCCGAAGGCTATTGGCCGGCGCGCAAGGGCGTGGAAGCCCTGCGGGTAGATTGGGACACGGGGGACGGGGGCGCTTATTCGACGGCGCAAGCATTCGAGACGTTCCGACGCGCCGTCGCGGACGGGAAGGGTGTCTCCGTCGAATCGTCGGGTGACAGCGCAGCGGCATTCGAGACCGCGGCGAAGACCGTCGACCTGTCGCTAGAGGTGCCCTACCTGGCGCATGCGACGATGGAGCCGATGAACGCAACGGCCCATTTCACGCCGGACCTGTTGACTGTCTGGGCGCCTACCCAGGCCCAGGGCCTGATGGGTTTCGTCGCCCAGGCCGCCGGCCTCCCGCCGGAAAAGGTCGTCTGCCATACGACCTTCCTTGGCTGCGGCCTCGGACGCCGGTTCGAACTGGACCTGCCGATCCATGCCGCCCTCGTATCGAAAGCCGTCAGCCGTCCCGTAAGGGTGCTTTGGGGACGGGAAGAGGACATGCGTCGGGACTTCTATCGACCGGGGTCGGTCGCGCGCTTGCAGGGGGCGCTCGACGCCGATGGTAACGTTAGCGGCTTCCGCGTGCATGTCGCAGGTTCCTCGATACTCGCGCGCTCGGTCCCGAACCTGGCCAAAGGCGATGTCGACCATACCAATGTCGAGGGATTGGCGGATGGCGCGTCGCCTGCAGGTTTGCCCTATGCCCGTCAATACGACATGGGCGGAAATGTCGATGCGGTCTTCAGCATGTGCAATACGCCGATTCCCGTCGGCTTCTGGCGGTCGGTCGGCCATTCTGCAAATGGCTGGATGATGGAGACATTCGTCAATCGACTCGCCGCTGCGGGAGGAACCGATCCGGTCGACCTTCGGCTGCGGTTGATGAAGTCCGACCGGAACCGCGCGGTGCTCAAGACCCTTGTGGAGAAGTCCGGTTGGGGGACGGCGCGGCCCGGCTGGTACCAAGGGGTCGCGGTTCACGAGTCCTTCAGCTCGATCGTCGGGCATGTGATCGAGATCTCGAAGGACGCGGACTCAAGATTTCGGATCGAGCGGATCACGACGGTTGCCGATATCGGGGTCGTGGTCAATCCGGACAATGTTCGCGCACAGATGGAGTCTGCGATCGTCACCGGCTTGTCCGCGGCGATTTTCGGGGAGATCACGGTGGAGGACGGCGTCGTCGCGCAGGAGAATTTTCCGGACTACAGAATGCTGGAGTTGGCGCAGATGCCGCCCGTCGAGGTTACCATCATCGCGAACGGTGACCCGATCGGCGGAGTGGGGGAGGCGGCCATGCCGGCGACGGCCCCGGCCTTGACGCACGCCCTCGAAAGGGCAATGGGGATCGAGATCCACTCCCTCCCCATTTCAAAGCATGGGCTCACGCTCGCCTGATTATTTTGGCAAGCAGGCCCGTGCTGGCTCGGCGCGGGCCTGCGCTCTCCGGTCGTATCAGATGGCCTGGCCGCCCGAGACTTCGATGCGCTGTGCATTGTCCCAGCGGTTCTCCTCGGATAACAGGCTTGCGATAATTGGTCCGATATCGTCCGGAAGGCCGACACGGCCGAGTGCGGTCATCTCCGCGAAGGCCTTGCGGCCAAGCTTCTCGATCTCCTTGACCACCTCGTCGGCATTGTCGGAACCTTTGAGGCAGGTGAGGACCACATCGCTGCCGTGCCGCGCGATGCTGAGGGCCGTGTTGCGCCCTAGGCCCCGGCTGCCGCCGGTGACGAGGGAAATCTTACACATGGCCGGTCTCCTGTATTTGAGCGTCCCGGAACCGGGCCGTCCGGATTGCATGTGACCGTCCGTATATGAGGCAGGCGGATAGAGGAGAGTTGCAGGAATTTTGACAATGCTTGCCTATTCCTCCAAAATTTGTTGAGCAACCTCACTCGCTGACGAAGGCCAATTGGGGCCGATGGCGCGATTTGCGGCGGTGGAGCGGAGGCTCGGCGACAGAGGCCCTGGAAAGAATTCTGGCTAGACGGAATGGGCCCGACCGAACTCCACGACATACCGAAACCGGTCGGCCGGGTAGAGCGTTCGTGTCATCTGGAACATCCTGCTGTTTGCGTCCGAATACCATCGTTCGATGACCAGAGCGGGACTGTCTTCGACGGCTCTCAAGGTTTCCGCCGCATCTTTCGGAATGACGGTCGCCGAGATTTCCTGTCGGATCGTTTCGATACGGACGTGATAGCGGTCTTCTATCAGGTCTGCGATGGGGACGCTCTTCGATCCGATCTGGTCGACGATGCCGTTGTAGAGGGCGTCGAAGAAGATCTCGACGAGACAGATCGGTGCGGCGGTCTCGCTCTGATTCCAGCGGACGCCCCCAACCCTGACGACGCTGCGGCCGGGTCCGAACCCAATTTTCGTTGCGGTTTCTTCGTCCAGAACGATTTCCTCGATCGATTTCACATGGAGTCGCACCGCCTTCGTGTGTTGCAGCAGATCCTCGACCGATTTCCAGCCGGCTTGAAACGCTTTGTGTTCGTCGGCGGAGACAACGCGGGAACCGATTGACGGGCTTCGGACGATGAGGCCGTCGGATTGGATGTTCGCCAGCGCAGTCCGCACCGTCGCACGGCTGACACCGAACCTTGTGCAGAGCATCTCTTCGGTCGGCAGTAGACCATTGACGGGAAACTCCCCAGACTTGATCCGGGAGCGCAAATAGTCCTCCACGATCCGATATTTGGGCTGACTTTGGTTGCGTGCCAAAGGTTTGGTCTTCCTGTGTTGATTTTAGCCGCTGAAATTATGCGTCATCGTAGCTTGGAACCACTACCTTTGACCAGATTTTGTACGAACAATAGAATAATACGGAATTCCAATTCGTTTTGCACCGGTTTTAGCTGGGAAAGGCGACATGCGGTGTTGATTCCCGCTGGGAACAAACCTGCCTCACATGTGTCTTTCGGTTCTGGTGCGACGGTCAAGTTGCTGTTTTTCGCCTTCCCGGTTTTAGCCTGATGGGCTGAGCTGTTCTTGAACCGGAAGCTGTCGTTTCCGGTCTCAATGATATGGCAATGATGGGTCAGGCGGTTGAGCAATGCGGTCGTCATCTTGGCATCGCCGAAGACGCTCGCCCATTCACTGAAGCTCAAGTTGGTGGTGATGATGACGCTGGTGCACTCGTAGAGCCTGCTCAAGAGATGGAAGAGCAGCGCGCCGCCGCATGCACTGAACGGCAGGTAGCCGCGGCGGCCGGGGAACAGCCAAAGCCCGGGCTTCCTCTTGGTCGCCGCCAGATAGGCATCCACCGCGTCTCGGGTCTGCTCTGTGATCTCAAACCGAACCGGTCGGCCGGTCTTCCTCTGCTGGACGGTAGCTCGTTGGGCGGCGTATCCGTGGGAAGCTACATCCTCGGCGAGGAGCCGGACCAGGTCGCAGGCGCGGAGCTTGCTGCCTACAGCGAGGTTGAAGAGAGCCAGATCACGGAGGCGGCCGTCCAGCTGCAGACGCGTGTGGATCGACCAGACGTGCTTCGGCTGAAACGGTGGTCTCGGGCGGCGCCCTGGGCGGAGTGCGTGCCCAGGCGCACCTGAAGTATTCGCTGCAAGGGATGCTGGCGGAGGTCTTCGTCTGCAGGGAGATCGTGGTCACGGATGCGAATTCCAAGGTGGTGGATGATGTCCGGGTCGACGACGTGATCCTGGATTTCGCCGAAGCCAACCTGCGGCGCTTCCTGGACCGGCTTAAAGACTGATCGCCGTGGCCAGTCAGGCCGAACCCGGTCCTACTGCAAACGCGTTTCTCCTCCTGACACTTAGCTGCTCTCTTCAGGATCGGTACACTCGTCCGCCCTGCATCTGGCAGGCGACGTAGACCAGATGTATTGCCGAGTGTGTCAGCTAAGGGGCGCTTACCGGAAATCCATTCAGGGCTGGCTGAAGGTCAGTTCGTGACTCGGTGCGGACTCAAGTGACCTTGAGCCGGGCGCCGGTACTTCTGGAGGGGATCTGGCAGAAAGGGCGCGAGGTAGCCGGTGTCGTCGCCGCTACGGGTCGATCACGAGACCAACTGGACGGGATCGTGGCCGAACTCTTAGCCATTCGCCGCAAATTAGATAATGCGGAAATCGACTTGTCAGCTTGCCCCGCGACCAATAGGGGGCGCCAGCCCGGCGGCTGGCTCCGCGACGCCCCATGGAGGTAGCTTTAGAAAGCGCTCTTTGCTTCCAACGGCCGAATCACAACTAGCCTTGTGACGTGCCGAACTGCGGTAGGACAAGACATGAAAGTCGTCCTGCCCCTCCGCTGCTTCTGAGAAGTCCCGTCACGCTACCGTCCGAAGGCGCATCTTGGCGGCCTTCATGTCGCGCGCCGGGGGCAATCCGAACATCCGGCCGTATTCGCGGGTGAATTGCGGGATGCTCTCATATCCCACCGCATAGGCGGCATTGCTAATCATCTGGCCGTCCGCAAGCATGAGCCGCCGTGCCTCTATCAGCCTGAGTTGCTTCTGAAACTGGAGGGGCGAGAGCGAAGTCACCGCACGGAAGTGCTCGTGGAACGACGACTGGCTCATCCCGGCCGCCGCTGCCAACTGTTCCACTCTGAGCGGCTTAGCCAAGTTATCACGGATGAGCGCGACGGCCCGACCCACGCGCTGAACATGGCTTTCCGGAACGCCCAACTTTCGGATTGCCCCTCCATGGCGGCCCAACAACAGCCAGAAATGCAGCTCCCGGATGAGTTGCTTCTCCAGGATCAGCAAGGATGCGGGCCGGTCGAGAAGGCGGAGAAGGCGCAAGGCAGCATCGGCAACTTCCATCTCGGTCGGGTCGACGCGAACCGGAGCGCCAGCGAGGAACGGGGTTGGCCCCATTTCCACCACCAAGCTCTCGATCACAGCGGAATCGAGATCAAACACGAGCGAGAGATAGGGCTCACGGACGCTCGCCCGAGTAATTTGGCTCACGGTGGGCACATCAGCCGTGATCAGGAGCGACTCGCCCGCGCCAAAATCAAACGTGTCGCTTCCCACCGTCACTCGCTTGGCGCCTTGCAGCACAAGAGCGACAAGCGGCTTTGATACCGCGTATTGTAGGGCGCTGGGGGAAGTTTGCCGGACAACTGTCACGCCCGAGATTGGCGTGACGGCGACACCGTCGGCATCCGCATGTGCCTGCGCGTAGCGCTTGGCAGCCTCGAGCAATGTGTGTGTCATAAGCTCAGGATAGATCCCGCCACCCTGGCAAGCAATGCCTCAGGAGGGATAGGCAAGAATACCGGAGGTATGAGCAAGCCGCCATCTCCGCTCCGTGATGCGGTCACGTGCCTTTCAGCCTAAGCGAACTCGCCTGCTGGTAATATCGCCGTCGTCAATCTAGGAAGGCAAGTTCTAGCCGCCGAAAGCGCCAAGGATTTCGCCCACGCTGATCGTCGTTGCGCCGGTCAGCTTCTTCGCCCAGCCGGCCAAGTTGCGTCCGGTCTCGCCGTCGACTTCAGGGAATTCCGGCCCCCGGAAGCGGCGCTGCGAGCAATGGGGGATGCCGGCGCCGGCGCTGACCAGAGGCTCGAGCCATTGGGCCATCTCGTTAGGAGTAGTGGCAAGGCGCGCGCCAAAGCTCTGCGGCTTCCACTGGCTGAGCCGAAGAATGGCCGGGAACGCCGGCCCTACCGCGGCACGCACCGCAGCGACGACCTCGGCCGCGAACCGCGACCTTTCGGCGATCGTCGCTCCGCCATAGCGGTCATCGCGACGATTGGTGCCCGACCAGAAGAACTGGTCGATCACATAGCCATGGGCGCCATGGAGTTCGACCACATCGAAGCCGAGCCTCTTGGCATCGGCGGCTGCGCGCGCGAACGCAGCGATCGTGTCTGCGATGTCATCAACTATCTCGGCTCAGCCGGCGCGGCGGTCGATCGCGTCCTGCACGCGGTCAGGCCCTGTCTTAATAGGAATAGGCAAGAATGGCCGAGGATTCGACAACACGGCTCCGGATCGGTCGACCATAGTGCGGATAGCCCAAACACCAGCCAACCATGGAGCCTTCGATGACCACCATTTCGATCGTTACCGGCGCCAACCGCGGTCTCGGCCGCAACACCGCCATCAGCATCGCCCGCCACGGCGGCGACGTGATCTTCACCTATCGCAACGGCGCCGACCAAGCCCGTGAAGTCGTCGCCGAGATCGAGGCGCTGGGCCGCAAAGCGGTCGCCATCCAGCTCGACGTCTCCAACATCTCGGCCTTTGCCGGTTACGCCTACAAGGTCCGAGCGACGCTGCAGTCGTGGGGCCGCGATACGTTCGACCACCTGGTCAACAATGCCGGCCATGGCGAGATGGCCGGTATCGCCGAGACCACCGAAGCGCAGTTCGACCAGCTGTTCAACGTCCATGTGAAGGGCGTCTTCTTCCTGACCCAGACGCTGCTCCCGCTGATGGCCGATGGTGGCCGCATCGTGAACTTTTCGTCGGGCCTGACCCGCGTGTCCTATCCGGGCTTCTCGGCCTATTCGGCAGCCAAGGGCGCCGTCGAGATCCTGACGCTCTACATGGCAAAGGAATTCGGCAGCCGTGGCATCACCGCCAACACCATCGCGCCGGGCGCGATCGAGACCGACTTCCTGGGCGGCGCCGTTCGCGACACGCCGGCCTATAACGAGGCTTTCGCCGCGATGACCGCGCTCGGCCGCGTCGGCCTGCCGGAGGACATCGGTCCAGCGGTCGCCAGCCTGCTCGGCCCGGACAATCGCTGGGTCACCGCGCAGCGCATCGAAGTGTCGGGCGGCCAGAACATCTGACCCTCGACGAACCGATCCGGGCATTCCCCCGAACCCGAGTCGGACACGAGGCCGCCGCGCAGCTGCGCACGACGCGGCGGCCTCCGCCTTCTTAAGTGGGATTAAGGCGCTTTCGGGGACTTCCGCTGCTGGCACGAAGCGGACTTCGGCCGGTTGGGGTTTGGATGTCTGCTTTTGACCCGGTGCGGAAGTAGCGCCACATTCCATCGCAAACGCTGCACCATTGCTTCGCACCGGCGCACTCGGCGATCTGGCCACTGCCGGCTTCAGCGTTGTCTTGTTTCCTGAGCTAAGGCCCCGATGTCCGTCGCAGATAGAGCCAGGAGTTCGTTGAACGCTGCAGCCGTGAGTCCTCGATTTTCCATTGCGGCGGCTTCGCCGGACGGCATGCAGCTATCACGCTGAGCTCTCGGCCCGCGGCTGCGCGTTCATTCCTTGCTCAAAACTAGCTGGAAGGGGGATACAGCGATCAAGGGTCCGAATGGTCGATTGGCTCAGGGCGCGCCAAATCAGGTCCCTGCCACGAGCCAAAGGAACGTGGGGCATCGCGCTCTATTCTTGGCGCGTTGGCGGGATCCTGCCTTTGCGATCAAGATGAGCCACACCAGTGTCTCCAGGGGAGGTCGCAGATCTTCACCTATCCGCGTGGTGAGCCTGCAGCTTCTGCTTCGCCTTTATTTTTAGCCAGAAACAGACTGCGCTTTGTCAGATCGAGTGGCGCCCTGCTATACGCGTTGTTGACGTGAACGAGCTTGGACAGAAGACCGAGAAATATTGCCTGTTCATCTTCGTCGAGCGGTTCAAGAAGCCTGCGTTGAACTGCCGCGATAGATTCCGTTGTCTCCAGCAGGAGTTTTTCACCGGCCTCGCTGATCGTCGCGGTCTTAATTCTCTGATTGCTTGTCGGAACGGTGCGGTGAATCAGGGACTTGTTCTCCAGCGTCTTCAGGACGGTCCCCACGGTCGAACGGTCAATCGCGATGATCTTGCTCAAGCTCCGTTGGTCGATTCCAGGCTGATCTCGAATCGCCAGCAGCGACGCGTATTGGATTGGGGTCAAACCGAATTCCCCTAGTTCTTCGGCGAAAAAAGATACCGAAATCTGCTGACAACGCCTGACGAGATGCCCCGGCGATTCATATATGTCGTCGATCTTGGGCGGCGTCTTGTTGGCCGCATCTCCGCTCCAAAAGCTCATTTCTCTCATACCTTTGTTGCGCCGCGACCCTGCATTTCTCGGCCCATCACGTCCCCATAATCACCTGATTGACAGTATCCTGTCGATAAAATATAGCTGTCAACCGACAGTGCTCTGACGGTTTGAGGCGAAGGGAGGGTGCAGATGAAGATCTGTCGATTCGATGGGGGCCGCATCGGATGTGTGGACGGCGACGAAGTGGCAGACGTGACCGACTGCTTCGCAAAGCTGCCATCCTTTTCGTACCCGTTCCCCCAGCACGACCTGATGGTTGCCGAGTTGCCGAATCTTCTGGCTGCGGTTCGCAGCGCGGTTCCGTCGGCACCGCGTCGTCGCGTATCCGAGGTAAAGCTCGAAGTGCCGGTCGCCAATCCTGGCAAGATCATCGCGGCGCCGGTGAATTATAAGAAGCACCTCGATGAGGTGCGCGAGCAGGCCGATCTCCATCACGGCAATGAGGCGCACATGCGCCAAATTCGCGAGATCGGGCTGTTTCTTAAGGCGAACTCCTCTCTAATCGGCCCCGCCGAGGCGGTGCGGATCGGCATGCCGGACCGACGCAACGATCATGAAATCGAATTGGCGGTCGTCATCGGAAAGACGGCCAAGAACGTATCGGCTTCCGACGCGCTCAACTACGTGGCGGGGTACTCCATCGCCTTCGACATGACTGTCCGCGGTCCGGAGGACCGCAGCTTCCGTAAATCGCTGGATACCTATTCGGTCCTTGGGCCATGGCTCGTGACGGCCGACGAGATTCCCGACCCGAGCAATCTCGGGTTCGAGCTCAAGGTGAACGGCGAGACTCGCCAGAAGGCCAACACCAGGGACCTCGTTCTGGGGGTCGGTGAACTCATCGAATTCGCCTCGAGCTTCTACACGCTCCACCCCGGCGATCTGATCTTTACCGGCACACCCGAAGGCGTGGCGCCGGTCGTGGCGGGCGACCGAATGGACGCGACTTTCGACGGTATTGGCGCAATGTCCATCGAAGTGCTCGCCTGAAGGGAGGAAGCATGCCGAAACTTGATCGGAATGTGATCGTCATCGGAGGTGGCATTGGCGGGCTCTCCGCTGCCTATGCCCTGTCCCTTATCGGTAAATCGGTGACCGTTCTTGAGCAGGCTGAGGAATTCGCCGAGATCGGCGCCGGCATCCAGCTCGGACCCAACAGCTACAAGATGTTCGGGCGCCTCGGCATCGTAGACGACGTTAACGCCGTCTCCGCGTTTCCCGACCACCTCATGATGCGCGACAGCATCACAGCCGAGGTAGTGACAAAGATCAGGGCGGCGGAGGAATTTCGCAAGCGATTTGGCTATCCCTATGCGGTGATCCACCGGGCAGACCTGCACTCTGTGTTGCTGCGCCGCTGCCAGGCATCCGACAACGTGCAGCTCCGCGTGAATTCCAGGGTAACAGATATCCAGGAAGCAGGGCACGGCGTCGAGGTGACAACCGAAGGCGGCCGCGTATTTTCGGCGGAGAGCCTGATTGGAGCGGATGGCATCCGCTCGATGACGCGCGAGCTGATTGCCGGAGACCGTGTGCGTCCGGCGGACCATATCGCCTACCGCGCAGTCCTCCCCGCTGCGGAGATTCCCGACGAACTTCGCACCAACACTATGACGCTCTGGGCCGGCGAGAAAACCCACCTGGTCCAGTATCCGCTGCGTGGTGGCGATCTTTTCAATCTGGTTGCCGTATTCCATTCCGACAGGTTCGTCGAGGGGTGGAACGCAGAGGGCGATCCGGAGGAACTCCACGCCAAGTTCGCCGACAAGTGCGACGAGGTGCAGACGCTGCTCGGCAAGATCGATAGCTGGCGGATGTGGGTTCTGAACGACCGCGAGCCCATCCGTGACTGGGTGAAAGGACGCATCGCACTTCTCGGCGATGCGGCACATCCCATGCTCCAGTATCTGGCGCAAGGCGCCAACATGGCCGTCGAAGATGCGGTCTGTCTCGCGGACATGCTCGTCAATGAATGCGGCGATTACGAAAAGGCGTTCCTCCGCTATCGGGATGCGCGGTACCTGCGCACGACACGCGTGCAAATGACCGCGCGCCTCTACGGAGAAATCTATCACGCCAGCGGTGCCGCGCGCGATTTCAGGAATGCGGAGCTGAGTTCGTGGCCCGAAGAACGGCACTACCAGGGCATGTCCTGGCTCTACGGGATATCACCGACATGGCGGGATGATGGGGGCACCGAGCCCTTGGAGGAAAGGGCGGTGGGCACCACAGCTTGAACTAATAGAACAACTGGGGAGGAAAGTATGAAACGAATTGCATTTGGCGCTATGGCCGCCGCCGTGACGCTTGCTGCGAACGGCGTGCACGCCCAAGAGGTGACGTTGCGCTACAGTGAGTGGTTGCCGCCGACTTACTTCATGAACGAGCGGGGACTTTACCCCTATTTCGAAGAGATCGAGCGCGTTACCGAAGGGCGCGTGGTCGTCGAGAAGTCGGCCGCACCGCTTGGGCCACCGCCGCGCAACTATCAGCTCGCGCTCGACGGTATCGCGGACATCACCTGGGGGCTTCATGGCTATACGCCTGGCACATTCCCTCTGAGCGAAATGGTCGAGCTGCCGTTTCACTCGACTGATGCCGAGAAAAACTCGGTGGCTTACTGGAGAGTTTTCAAGGAGTTTCTCGAACCTGCGGGCATGCATCCGGGCGTCCACACGCTAACGGTGCACACCCAGCCGCCGGGACAACTCTTCAACAGGGTCCGGCCGATCGGAGCGCCCGGAGATTTCCAGGGGCTTAAGATCCGGTCCACCAACAGTGGTGTTGCAAACGCGATTGCGCGGCTTGGCGCCACCCCGGTCGGAATACCGGTGACTGAAATGCGCGAAGCGCTCGAGAAGGGAATCGTTGACGGTGTGTCCCTCACCGATGAGGCGCTCTTCAACTTCCATATCCAGGAATTCGTGTCCTACGAGATGGCAGTGCCTGGGGGACTCTACAACGCATCCATGTTCCTCGTGGTCAACGAGGCGAAATGGAACCAGATCTCGCCCGAGGATCGCGAGGCGATCATGTCGATCTCTGGTGAGACCCTTGCGCGCAAGCTGGGCAGGGTCTGGCAGGATGAACAGGATGCAGCGGTGCAGAAGGCACGTGACGCGGGGATCGATATCTCGGTGCCAGAGGGCGAACTGCTCGACTATTTGCACGAACAGCTCGACAGCCTCGAAACCGAATTGGTTGAGAAAGTCGATGCCAAGGGCGTCGACGGCGCGGCGGTGCTGAAAGCCTATCGTGACCTTTCCGGCAGTGATGGCTGAGCCATGTATCCACAGCTCGTCACTCAAATTGAGGTGGCGTTCAAGATCGCGGCGAGCGCGCTGATGGCCGGACTGGTGGCGATCACGTTCGTGGACGTGATCGGCCGCCAGTTCGGGGCACCGATTTCGGCAGCATTCGAACTCACGCAGATCGCTGTCGGCACCATGTTCTACATTGCGCTGCCCTTCGTCACGCTGCGCCGGGAGCATATCACGGTCGATCTGGTTCCCTTCATGGAAGATGGACCGACCGGGAAGGCAATCGGTGTCGCGATTGACCTTCTGTCCACCGTCCTTGTTGGCGTGGCGGCGTGGCAGCTCTGGGTGCAGGCCGACACGCTGGAAATGTTCACCTCGGTCATGATGTTCCTCGGTTGGCCCCTAGCGCCCATCGTACGCGTGATGGCGATCCTCACGGGGCTGACCGCGGCCGTCTGTTTGGCGCTGGCGATCACACGCGCGACATCGGCCACGTTGCACCCATCAGAAGATGAGCAGAACACATGATCGTTTTGATCGGATTCACGCTGCTCTTCGCCCTTCTTTTGCTGCGCATGCCGATAGGTTTCGCGTTGGGACTGGTGGGCACCCTCGGCTTCGGCTGGATCGTGGGGATGACCCCGGCACTCAAGAGCGTCGGAACCACCGCATCGGACGCAGTGATGAGCTACAATTTCGCCGTCATCCCGATGTTCATCCTGATGGGAAACCTCGTCGCGCGCTCCGGGATTTCCGACGACCTGTATGAGGCGTCGCACACCTGGTTCGGCGGTATGAAAGGCGGCCTGGCGCTCGCGACCATCGCCTCCTGCGGCGGGTTCAGTGCCGTATGCGGATCAAGCCTGGCGACAGCCGCGACGATGTCGCGGGTCGCGGTCCCCCCGATGCGCAAATGCGGATACTCACAGGCATTGTCGGCCGGTGCCGTTGCCGCAGGTGGAACGCTCGGCATCCTGATTCCGCCGAGCATTGCCCTCGTGCTCTACGGTATCATGACCGAAACCGATATCGGCGCGCTGTTCGCCGCCGGGATCGTCCCAGGACTGCTCGGTATCGTGCTCTACATGGGTGCGGTCAGCGTCTGGGTACATATTGATCCCGCCGCCGCGGCACCGGCCGGCCGCACCACCTGGCGCCACAAGGCCGTCGCACTGCGTGGTGTCGCGGGAATGCTACTCCTTTTCATCATTGTTATGGGAGGGCTCTATGTTGGCTACTTTACGCCGACGGAAGCAGCGGGCATCGGGGCAGGAGGTGCTTTCCTGATTGCGCTCGGTCGCGGTCGGCTGACCTTCCGGTCCATTTTCGACACACTCTATGACTCCGCACGCACGTCGGTTGCACTGCTGGCGATACTGATCGGTGCGTTGCTGTTCGCCAATTTCATGAATGTCGCCCGTGTTCCCCAGGATCTCGGTGCCTGGGTGGAGGAGCTCGAGGTTGCGCCCCTCATGGTAGTGCTCGCAATTGTCGCGCTCTACGTCGTCATGGGCTGTTTCCTCGAGTCCATCTCGATGATGCTGCTGACAGTTCCAATTTTCTATCCGATCGTCCAAGGCCTCGGTTTTGATCTCATCTGGTTCGGGATCGTCGTGATCGTCGTGATCGAAATCTCGCTGATCACGCCCCCCGTCGGCATGAACATCTTCGTTATTCGCAGCGTTCTGCCTGACATCCCGATATTCACCGTCTTCAAGGGTGTGCTCCCATTCGTCGCAGCCGATCTGGTGCGCGCCGCGCTGTTGATCGGTATTCCCGGGCTCTCGCTGTGGCTGCCCGGTCTCATGCGCTGAGTCCGTACACCATTCAGGAAGGAGGGCCGGAGATGGCTGAGAGAACCTATCCTTTCAATACATGGTACGCTGTTGCGTGGGATTACGAGATCGCCGAGGGACGCCTGTTGCCGCGGCGCATATGTAACAAGCCATTGGTCTTCTACCGCAAGAAGGACGGCACCGCGGTTGCCATGGACGATGCCTGTTGGCACCGTCTTGCCCCCCTGTCCAAGGGCAAGGTGGTGAATGACAACGTGGTGTGCCCTTACCATGGTCTGGTCTTTGAACCTGGCGGGCGTTGCGTCCACATGCCCTCGCAAGAGACCATCAATCCGTCCGCCTGCGTCCGCACATATCCGTTGGTCGACCGGCACAGGCTATGTTGGGTCTGGATGGGCGATCCTGCGTTGGCGGATCCGAACCTAATCCCCGACCTGCACTGGAACGACGATCCAGAATGGGCGGGAGATGGCACGACGCTGCACCTCAAGGCCAACTACCTGCTCGCCGTGGACAACCTGATGGACCTCACGCATGAGACCTTCGTCCACCAGGGCTCCATCGGCAACGACGCGGTGGCCGAAGCGCCATTCCGGACGACCCACGGTCCGGGCACGGCGACAGTCACGAGGTGGATCCTGAACCAGGAGCCGCCGGCATTCTGGGGCGAGCAACTCGGCAAACCTGGACCCGTCGATCGCTGGCAGATCATCCACTTCACCGCACCATCGACCATTGCGCTCGACGTGGGAGTCGCGCCGGCAGGCACAGGAGCGCCCGAAGGGGACCGCTCGCAGGGCGTGAATGGCTACATCACCTTCGCGATCACCCCCGAAACCGAAACGACCACCCACTATTTCTGGGCGGCCAATCGCAATTTCGACATCGACAACCAAAGCCGGACCACCATCTGGCGCGAGGGCGTCCGCAAGATTTTTGCTCAGGACGAAGCCATCCTCGAATCTCAGCAGCAGGCCATTGAGGCCAACCCCGACAAGACCTTCTACGATCTCAACATCGATGCTGGAGGGGCGTGGGCCCGGCGGAAAGTGGCAGAAATGATTGAGGCGGAGCAGGCTACCATGCGGCGGGCGGTCTGACGTCAAGCGCCGGCACCGCGGAGGCAAGGTTCCGTCGTGCCGCTCAAGGGAGGATACCATGAAAGCCGACAGTTTGGACGTAACCGGGCAAGTGGCAGAGATTCGGGACGTCGCGTCCAGCATCCGTATGATCCGGTTCGACGTCCCGTCGGGCATCCTGAACCTCGAAGCGGGTGCGCACGTGACATTCGACGTGCCCAAGGGTGATCGGATCATGACACGGTCCTATTCGGTGGTCGATGACGGAAGGCATCCGGACAAACTCACAATCGCGGTGAAGTCGGAAGAGCAGAGCAAGGGCGGATCGAGATACATGTGGTCGCTGGAGCCGGGTGACAGCTTGCACATTTCGGCGAACGGCAATGCGATGCCTCCAACCTACCTGGCTTCCGACTTCGTCGTACTTGCCGGTGGGATCGGCGTCACTCCGATGACCGGTATGGCCCGGACGCTAAAGCGGACCGGCAAGCCGGTACGGATGATCTACTGCGCGCGCTCGGCCGAGGAAGCCGCCTTCGTGTCCGAGCTTCGAGAGGTGCTCGGCGACAACCTCGACATGCGCTACGATTCCGACAAACGGTTTCTCGACATCCCTGAGCTGCTCGAAACGGTATCGATGGACACCGTCGTCTTCATGTGCGGGCCGCAGGGGCTGATGGAGGCGATGAAGTCGGCGTGGGCGGAGCGTGAGCTTCCTGTTCAGAACCTGCGCTACGAGACTTTCGCGAATTCCGGCATTCATCCGACCCGTCCGTTTCAGGTCACCGTTGCCGAGACCGGCCGGACGATTGGGGTGAGCGAAGACGAGACCCTGCTCGATGCATTGCTGGCCAGTGGTCACGATGTTCTCAGCGATTGCCGCCGGGGCGAATGCGGACTGTGCAAGGTACATGTCGTCGAGGCGACCGCGGATATCGATCATCGTGACGTTTTCCTGAGCCCGATGGAGCGCGCGCGGAATGACTGCTTGTGCGCTTGCGTTTCCCGCCTGAACGGAGGGCACATGACCGTGAACATCGATGACATCTTGCATGGGCGGACGGGCTAACATCCCAAGTCACGGAGCTAATTCATGTCAAACACGACCAAAACACGCCGGGACTTTTATGCGAGGCTCGATCCAGGCTCGCTTGTCCCGCTTTGGGAGCGAATGAAGGGGCTCGTTCCACCCGAGCCCAAGAACAAGACGCAGGCCTACGTCTGGCGGTTCGATGAGGTACGCCCTCTTCTCCTTGAAGCCGGCGACCTTTTGACTGCGAAGGAGGCCGAGCGGCGGGTCCTGGTCTTCGAAAATCCGGCGCTTCAAGGTACGTCACGTATTAATTCGACGCTCTATGCGGGGATGCAGCTCATTCTGCCGGGCGAGACCGCTCCGGCGCACCGTCATGTTGCTGGTGCACTCCGGTTCATCCTCGAAAGTGATGGTGGCTACACGGCCGTGGCCGGGGAACGGGCGGACATGAAGCGGGGAGACCTCGTCATCACGCCCGGCGGAGCCTGGCACGACCACGGCCATGATGGTGAGGGCCCCTGCATTTGGATTGACGTGCTTGACGTGCCGCTTGTGAATGTCTTCGAATGTGGGTTCTCGGAGGAGTTGGGCGAGGACCAACAGGCGATCACGAAATCCGACGGTCACTCGCTGGCGGAATTCGGATCCGGCATGCTGCCGATGACGCCGTATTCGCCTTTTGCAGAAACCTCTCCAATCTTCTCCTATCCTTACGAACGCGCTCGCGACAGCCTGCTGTCGTTGAAGAAGTCAAACGAGCCCGATCCGTATCTGGGCTACGCGCTGCGCTATGCGAACCCGCTCGACGGCGGCTGGGTCATGCCCATGATCAGTGCGTGGCTCTCCCATTTGCCAAAAGGGATGGCTACCCAACCGTATCGCGCGACGGACAATCAGGGGCTGGTTGTCTCGGAAGGATCTGTGAAGGTTGACCTGGACGGACAGACCTTCGAATTGCACCGGAACGACGTCATGGCTCTGCCTGGATGGAAATGGCGAACGCTGAAGGCATCCGAGGACGCCATCCTGTTCCATTTCTCGGACCGCTCCGCCCAGGAGAAGCTGGGCATTTGGAAGGAACAACGCGGCAATTCGGGCGCTGCCATATGGTAGCGTCGGTTGCCTGTAGGGACTTCTGAACTCCAGGCTGTCATCGGGGAGTTCGACCTGATGGCTCGCCAGCAGGTCCTTCAGGTAATCGCTGGCCTTGTCGTAGCGACCGGTCTCGATGCGCTCGCGGATGGCCAGATTTTTAATGAAATCAAGGGTTTGGCTGGGAGCCTGGATTCCAAGTCGCCAGATTTATCCAGCTGAATCAGATGCTTGCAAAGCACGTGGACAGGAATGTGCCACGCTCGCCTCAGATTTGGCGAGCCTTCGCGCCTCGCCAATCCGAGCCCTGCCTTATCGGATTTCGGGTCGCCACGTTGCCGTGAGTTCCGCTCGCCCATTGGAAGCTGACGTTCTCACGGTGGCCACAAATCTCGGCTCGTGACCCCAAGGGGACAATCTCCATCGACCTTTGATTACTGACAGCGGTGCGCACTGCCGTCGCTTGAGAACCACAGCATGAAGACCTGTGAATTGGAGGTGACCACCGCCCTGGCCGCGAGGAATTTTGACGTCCCCCTACTGCGATGCCATCACGACCTCGAAGCGGTCTCGCTCCTCCTTGAAACGCCGCACCAAGTGCTGACGGCAAAGCGCGATGCGCGCCAGGTTGTGGGTCTCCGGGTGGCTCAGGAGATAGTAGGCACGGCGAAATGAAATGGCCGGCAGGATGCGCACGAGATCCGGCGCGCCGCGAACGGCGAAGTCGTGCAGGATGCCGATACCGACGCCAGCGCGCACCGCCTCGACCTGTCCGACCGCGCTCGCGCAGCGGAACTCCCGGCGCGCCCACTTCGACAGAGCGCCCGCGTAGTCCAAAGCAGAGGCATAGGCATAATCTTCGACACCAGTCACGACGACATGGTCGGCCAGGTCCTCTTCCGTTTCGGGCGTGCCATGGGCGTCGAGGTAGCGGCGTGAGGCGTAGACCCCGAGGGTGTAGTCCGTCAGGCGCGACACCAGCAGCTTTCCCTCCTTGGGCGGATCCAGGCAGATGGCCAGGTCAGCCTCCCGCTTGGACAAAGAAAAAACCCGCGGCAGGGGCACGAGTTCGATCACCAGATCCGGGTGTGCTTCCTGAAGCGCGCCGAGCTCAGCGGCGAGAAAGAAGGTGCCGAGTCCGTCGGGCGCCCCCACCCGGACCACCCCTGACAGGCTGGCGCTCTGGCCCCGGGCGTCCTCGGCGATGGCGAGGATCTCCGTCTCGATGCGCTCTGCCACCTGGAGCAGACGCTCTCCGGCCTCGGTGAGGGTGGAGCCCGAGGGCCGCCGCTCGAACAGCGGCAACCCCAGGGACTCCTCCAAGGCGTTCAGGCGGCGCGCCACGGTGGCGTGATTGAGACCGAGGCCACGGGCCGCTGCCAGGATCTGGCTCCGGCGGGCGACGGCCAGAAAGACGCGCAGGTGGTTCCAGTCCATGACTTTAATTTCCGCACAATGGTTGTTCCAAGTGTGATCTTTTTGTGCGCCCCTTCGCAAGCAATAGTGCCCCGGTTCGTCAATGCGAGGGGCCGCGCGGCGGTCCTGAGCTGCTCAGCGGAGATCGGAAATGGCCAAGGTAATCCAGCACTTCATCAATGGGCAGGTGGTGGCCGGCGCGGGGCGCCGGACGATGCAATCCTTCAATCCTGCCACCGGGGAGCAGAGCGGCGAGGTCTCGCTGGCCGACGCCGCCGACGTGCGGGCGGCCGTCGAATCGGCCAAGGCCGCCGCGGACGCCTGGGCGGAAACCACGCCCTTGCGCCGGGCCCGCATCCTCAACCGCTTCCTGCGCCTGCTGGAGGAGAGGATCGACGCGTTGGCTGCCGTCATCACCGCGGAGCACGGCAAGGTGCTGTCCGATGCCAAGGGCGAGATCCAGCGCGGCATGGAGGTGGTGGAGTTCGCCGCCGGCGCGCCGCAGTTGCTGAAGAGCGAGATGACCGAGAACGTCGGCTCGCGCGTCGACAGTCACGCCTTGCGCCAACCCCTCGGTATCGTGGCAGGCATCACGCCCTTCAACTTTCCGGCCATGGTGCCGATGTGGATGTTCCCGGTGGCGCTCGCCTGCGGCAACTGCTTCATCCTGAAGCCCTCCGAGCGCGCCCCTTCCGCCTCCCTGATGCTGGCCGAATGGCTGACGGAGGCGGGGCTGCCCGACGGCGTCTTCAACGTGGTCCAAGGCGACAAGGAGGCCGTCGACGCCATCCTGCAGGATCCCGACATCGATGCCGTGAGCTTCGTCGGCTCGACGCCGATCGCCCGCTACGTCTACCAGACCGCCACAGCGGCCGGTAAGCGCTGCCAGGCCCTGGGTGGTGCCAAGAACCACATGATCATCATGCCGGACGCCGACATGGACCAGGCCGTCGATGCCCTGATGGGCGCGGCCTACGGGTCCGCCGGCGAACGCTGCATGGCCATCTCGGTGGCCGTGCCGGTGGGCGAGGGGACGGCCGATACCCTCGTTGCCAAGCTCGAGCCGAAAGTCCGCGCCCTCAAGATCGGCCCGGGAACCGACCCTGAGTCCGAGATGGGGCCCCTGGTCACCGGGCAGCACCGCGACAAGGTGCGCGGCTACGTGGACGCCGGCGTCGCCGAGGGCGCCAGGCTCGTCGTCGACGGCCGCGACCTCAGCCTGCAGGGCTACGAGAACGGGTACTTCATCGGCGCCAGCCTGTTCGACCACGTGACCACCGACATGACGATCTACAAGGAAGAGATCTTCGGCCCGGTGCTCTCGGTGGTGCGCGCCAAGACCTATGCCGAGGCGGCGCAGTGGGTGAACGAGCACGAGTTCGGCAACGGCACCGCCATCTTCACCCGCGACGGCGACGCCGCCCGGGAGTTCGCCCATCGGATAAAAGTGGGCATGGTCGGCGTCAACGTGCCGATCCCGGTTCCCATGGCCTTCCATTCCTTCGGCGGCTGGAAAGCTTCCCTGTTCGGCGACCACCACATGCATGGGCCCGAGGGCGTGCGCTTCTACACCCGCCTGAAGACAATCACCACCCGCTGGCCGTCCGGCATCTACGCGGGGGCCGACTTCGCCATGCCGACGATGGGGTAAGAAGCCCGCCGAAGAGCCGGTGCTGCTCGCGGCTGGAGAGAGGTTCCAGCCGCGTGAGCCGCCACCACTGTCTAACTCAGCTTTGACAGCTCCCTGTCATTCTGCACGGCGTCCTTCGTGGCGGAGAACACCTCGAAGCTGAAGTCGTCGTGATACTGCGCCTGCAGAAAGTTCATGAAGCGGTCATGGAACTGGCGCGTGTGATCATGGGCGAGGCGGTCGGCTTCGGAGACGTCCTGGCGTCGGATGGCCTCGATCATGTCGAAATGCTCGGACGTCAGGATGTGGTCCGTGGTCGAAGACCGCAGGTAGTCGAAGTGCATGTGCAGGATCCGGCGCCCCTCATCGAGCAGCTGCCCATAGGCCCGCGTCAGGTAGGGGTTCTTACCCGCTTCCGCCACGGACATGTGGAAGTCCCGGTTGGTCGCTGACATTTGCAGGTAGTCGTTGGCGGCGCAGGCTTTGTCAAAGGCCTCGGCGCGGACCTGCATGCGCTCCAGGTCTTCGGCGCTGCGAAACTTGGCAGCCAGGCGCGTATTGATGCGCTGGAGAAAGTCCAGCGCTTCCACGTAGCGCGGGAAATTCGCCATGTCGACCGGGGCAACCAGCGACGAGCGGTTGGAGAGCATCTCGATCAGGCCGTCCGCGGACAGGCGCACCAGAGCCTCTCGAATGGGCGAGCGGGACATGGCGAACCTTCGCGCAAGTGTGGTCTCGTCCAGCGGGAAGCCCGGAGCCAGCTTGAGCGTCAGAATCTCGTGGCGCAACTGCTCGTAGACGAACTTCGCGCCACGGCCTTTTGCTTGTCTTTGCGCAGGTGTCTGTTTTTCAAACATTTTCATCTCTTTTCCCCGGTTGTGCGCGGTTCCGTTGATCCACGCCTGACCGGTCCCTGGTCCTACACCAGATTATCATCCCACAACAAAGGTATTGACGTGTCGGCAAAATGTCGACAACAATCTTGCATGCTATGTGTCGACAAGACACAGCAAACAAGCAAGAACGGGAGTGTTTCATGGGGAATCTGATCAAGGGCTTGGTTGCCGCTGCCGCCATAACGCTGGCAACGCAAGCCGCTCACGCGCAGGTCGCTAACGACAGCCGCCTGACCACGGTGCTCGAACGGGGATCGCTCCTTTGCAGCGGCCACAACGGGTCGTTCCTGGGTTTTGCAGAGGTGGACGACAAGGGTAACTGGAAGGGAGTCGACATCGACCTCTGCCGCGCTTTGGCTGCCGGCCTGTTCGGCAAGTCCGAAGGCCACCTGGAGATTGTTCCGATCAGCTGGGCTCAGCGTTGGCCGGCGCTGCAGTCGGGGGACATTGATGTGGTGATCAAGGTCTCTGGCTGGACCCAGAGCCGCGACACCGAATTGAACCTGGCTTACAGCCGCCCGTACTTCATCGGCGCCTTCCAGGTGATGGCGCATGCCAAGCTGGGCGCGAAGACAGTGGCCGATCTCGACGGCGGCACTCTCTGCGTGGGGGCCGGCACCTCGACCGAGCGCGCCGCCGCGACCTACCTCGAGTCCCATGACATCGAGGCAGAGCTGCTGACCTTCGAGAACGGTGATGAACTGCGCAATTCTTACTACGAGGGCCGCTGCGACGGCCAGGTGGAATGGGCGCCGAGCCTTGCCGCCGGTCGCGTCGATGCGCCCGATGGTGCCGAAAGCCATGTGATCCTGCCCGACGTCATCGCGCTGGAAGCTGAAGGCATCATCGTGCCCGAGGGCGACCCGGATTGGCTCGATGTTCAGAACTGGATGCTCTCATCGCTGTGGTTCGCCGAAATGGAAGGCATCACGAGCGAGAACGTGGACGATATCCGTGCCAACCCGCCGTCCGAGACTGTGGCCAAGTTCCTCGGTGTTTCGCCGGGCTATGGCGATCGCCTCGGTCTGCCGAACGACTGGGCCTACAACATGATCAAAGAGGTCGGTAACTTCGCCGAGATCTACGACCGCAACATCGGTGCCGGGTCTCCCTACAACCTGCCGCGCGGCATTAATGCGCTCTACAACGCCGGAGGCGTCTTCTACCCGATGATCGTCGACTGACGTTGAGCAAGTAGTTCGGCCCGGGCGCCATCGGGAGCCCGGGCCAGCTCAACCCAGCACTTCCGTAGTGCCGACCAAGAGGATCACGTCATGACTGCCATCCTGAAGGACAGGCGTGTCCGCGACAGTATTCTTCAGATTGCGTTCGTCGGGTCGATCGTCTTAGTGGTCGTGGTCTTCGCACTGACCGCGCGGGTCAATCTCGAAGCGCAGGGACTGACGTCCGGCTTCGGCTTTCTCGAGCGTTCCACCGGCTGGCGGATCAGCTTCTCCCTGATCGAATACTCGACCTCGTCCCCTTACTGGAAAGCGATCGTGGTCGGGATCCTGAATTCGCTCTTCCTCGGCGCGATCGCCTTGCCGCTGGCCACCCTGATCGGCGTGGCCATCGGCGTCATGCGCACGTCCGGCAACGGAATGGCCGAGCTGGTCGGCACTTTCTATGTCGAGACCTTCCGCAACATCCCCCTGATCCTGCAACTTCTCTTTTGGTACACACTGTTGCTTTCCCTGCCGTCGGCCAGGGAAGCGACGCCGATTCTCGGCGGCATCGCCTTCACCGGCCGCGGCATCTACATCCCCGGCCTCAATGTGACCGGCGAATCAGTCTTTGTGGCCGCGGTCATCACAATGACCGCGATGGCGCTGGCGCTCCGGTTCCGCGCGAAGCGCTGGCCGGACCTTGACCTGAAGCAAGCCGGCCGCGAGCGGCGCCTATTGTGGGGTGCTGCAGTCGTATTGGCCATAGTAATCCTGTGGATCGGGCGGATACCGGAGACATCGCTTCTCAGCATTCCTGAGCAGCGCGGCCTCAATTTCCGCGAAGGCATCCGCATTTCGCCGGAGTTGATGGCCTGTATCATCGCAATCGGTGTCTACGGCGGCGCCTATATTGCAGAGATCATTCGCGCGGGGTTCAACGCCGTGCCCAAGGGGCAAGGCGAAGCCGGACATGCGCTCGGTCTCACGAGCTGGCAGATCTTCAGTCGAATCCGTCTGCCACTGGCCATTCGAATCGTGATGCCGACGCTCATCAATCAATATGTGTGGCTATTCAAGGCCACGACGATCGGCATCGCCATCAGCTTCACCGACTTCTTCATGGTGGCCTCGACCGCGATCAACCAGAGCGGTCAGACGCTGGAACTCATCGCGATCTTGATGGGAGGCTTCCTGATCATCAACTATACGATTGCCTGGGTGCTGAACCGCGTGAATGACGCGATCAAGCTCAGAGGCACGCAGTTGAGGATCTGAGATCATGACCGCTTCTGTCATGCCTGCGGCACTTTCACGTCAGCCCGTGCTGGGTGTCTTGAAGAAAAAATACTTCGCCACCCGCCTCGATGCCGCGGTGACTGTCCTTTTCGCGGCGTTCATCGCTTGGATCGTGTGGTCACTGGTCAACTGGGGAGTCCTCGACGCGGTCTTCGGCCCGAACCAGGGAGATGTCTGTCGCGAAGACTTGGAGGGTGGAGCGTGCTGGTCAGTCGTCTCGACGCGCTGGCGGATCGTCCTGTTCGGCCTCTATCCCTTTGAGGAGCAGTGGCGCTCGGGCATCGCCTGCATCGCAATGGTCGTCGTGGCGATCCTGTCCTGCATCCCCTGGTTCTGGTCGGCCAGGCGGCTGCCGGTCCTGTGGGTTGTCGGCTTTGCCACCTTCTACGTGCTGATGCGCGGCGGATTCCTCGGCCTGGCCGAGGTGACCGAACAGAATTGGGGCGGCCTGTCCCTGACGATATTCATCTTTGCCGCGGTCAGCCTGCTCGGCATGCCGCTTGCAATCATCTTCGCGCTTCTGCGCCGCTCGAAGCTGCCGTGGATCGCCAGGACGATGGCGCTCGTCATCGACACGATCCGGTCCCTGCCGCTTTTGACGATCATGTTCACCTTCGCCATCGTCATGCCTTTCGTGCTGCCCGACTGGGCCATCGGCGATAAGCTCTACCGCGTGATCGTCGGCTATGCGCTCTTCTTTGCCTGCTATCAGGCCGAGATCATCCGCGGGGGCATGCAAGCACTGCCGAACGGTCAGGAAGAGGCCGCGAAAGCGCTCGGGCTCGGCTACTGGCACCGCATCGGTTACATCATACTGCCGCAGGCCTTCCGCAATGCGCTGCCGCCGACGATCAACCAGTTTGTCATTACCTTCAAGGAAACGTCGCTGGTCACGATCATCGGCTTCTTCGACGTGATGGCGTCGGGGCGTGCAGCCTCCGGTACCGCTGAATGGAATTTCGCGGTGGTCGAGATGTACGTCTTCGTCGCGCTGATCTTCTATGTCTTCGTATTCTCTCTGTCGCGCTACGGCGCCTATCTGGAACGCCGCCTCGGCGTCGGTCGCCGATAAAGGAGCTTTCCCATGTCTGCACCCGCCATCCGTATCGCGTCCATGAATAAATACTACGGTCACTTTCATGCGCTGAAGGGAATCGACCTTGAGGTCGCGCGAGGCGAGAAGATCGTGATCTGCGGCCCGTCGGGCTCCGGAAAGTCGACCTTGATCCGCTGCATCAACAGGCTGGAGGAACATCAGTCCGGCGTCATCGAGGTCAACGGAATCGAGTTGAACGACAACGTGGACAACATCGAAGAAATCCGCCGAGAGGCCGGAATGGTCTTTCAGAATTTCAATCTGTTCCCGCATATGACGGTTCTGGAGAACTGCACACTCGCGCCGATCCTGGCGCGGAAGATCGGGCGTGCGGAGGCCGAGAAGACCGCGATGGAGTACCTTACGCGAGTCAAGATCCCCGAGCAGGCACATAAGTATCCCGGCGAGCTTTCCGGCGGCCAGCAACAGCGCGTCGCGATTGCCCGTGCGCTCTGCATGGCGCCCGAGATTATGCTCTTCGACGAGCCGACTTCCGCGCTCGACCCGGAGATGATCTCGGAAGTCCTGGACGTGATGGTCGGGCTCGCCAAGGACGGCATGACCATGGTCTGCGTCACCCACGAGATGGGCTTTGCGCGGCAGGTGGCCGACCGGGTGATCTTCATGGCCGACGGCGAGATCGTCGAGCAGGGTCCGCCCGAAGAGTTCTTTGTGAATCCGAAAAGCGATCGAACCAAGACATTCCTCAGCCAGATATTGGCGTAGCGACCATGGGCACAGTGAAGGGCCGAAGGCGCAGATGCCTCACCTACATCCCTAACCAACAAGGATATGCGAAATGAAACTGAGCGGAGTCATGCCGGCGCTCGTTACCCCCTTCGATGCGAACGACAAGATTGACTTCACGGCTTTTGAGGCGCTGCTGGTGCATCTGCGCGAGGCCGGTTGTTCCGGCTGGGTGCCGAACGGTTCGACCGGGGAGTACAACGCCATGACCGCAGACGAGCGTGCCGAGGTGTTGAAGTTCGTCGCTGACTTCGCCAACGACGACGAACTCCTGATTGCAGGCACCAATGCCGGGTCCACCCGCGAGGTGATCGAGCATACGCAGCGCGCCTACGACCTGGGCTATCGCGCGGTCCTGTTGTCGGCGCCCTATTACGCCATGCCGGCGGAAGATGAGCTCATCAAGCACTATCAGGCTGTGCTGGATGCCGTCGACGTGAACCTGGTGATGTACAACTACCCGCCGAAGGTCGGTGTCGAAGTGACCTTTGATGTGATCGACGCCCTTGCGGACAATCCTCGGGTGATCGGCATCAAGGAAAGCTCCGGCGTGCTGCAGCGCGCCGTGGACATCTACAGCCGCTACAACGGCCGTGTGCAGCTGGTTTCGGGGTCGGACGACATCGCGCTCGACTTCATGTTGTGGGGCGCCGACAGCTGGATCTGTGGTCCGGGCAATTGCATGGCCAAGGCCTGTGTCGACCTCGACAACACCTTCAAGGCCGGTGACCTTGAGGCGGCGCGCGACAAGATGGCCAAGCTCTACAAGGCGATGAACAGCCTTGAGACCGGCAAGTTCGTGCAGAAGGTCAAGTATGGCTGCGAATTGCAGGGCGTACCGGTGGGCAATTGCCGTGGGCCGCTGCAACCCCTGTCGGATGCGGAAAAGGCCGAATTCCGCGCGGCAATGGAGCCAATCCTGAATTGGTAACCCGCTTTGCGGAGCCACCTTTGGTGGCCCCTGGCAGAGCCTTTTTGGACACTGCGAAATGAGCCATGTCGTCGTTGTCGGCGGCGGAATCGTGGGGATCTGCTGCGCGCTGGAACTGCAGCATGACGGTCACCAGGTAACGGTGCTGGAGCCGGGGGGCGTGGGCGAGGGGGCCAGCTGGGCCTCCTGCGGCTCGATCGCCGTGAGCGAGGTCATCCCGCTTTCGAAGCCCGGCACCCTGAAACGTGTGCCGAAATGGCTGCTGGATCCTCTGGGCCCGCTGACCTTGCGGGCCTCGTCGATTCCCGGTGTGCTGCCCTGGTTTCTGAGGTTTCTGAGCAACTCCCGCATGTCGCGCATCAAGGCCATCAGCGAGGATATCTCGGCCCTGAGCCTGCGGGCGCTGTCGGACCTGCAGAATTTGCTGGCGCGCTATGACCTGTCGGACCTGCTGCGCCAAACCCCGGTGATTGAACTCTATGACGATCGCGAAGAGCTGGCGCGGGAGGGTCTGTATCATGACATGCGCCGGGACCTCGGCTTCCAGATCGATGAGATTTCGGGGGCAGAGGCGAAGGAGATAGAACCTGCGATCGCCGGGAATTTCGCCTGCGCCGCGGTGTTCCGGGACTGGCGCTCGGTGACGGAGCCAAAGCGCCTCGTGGTCGAGTTGCATAAGGCCTTCACGGCGCGAGGCGGCGTGGTAGAACCGGTGGGGGCGGTGGGCTTTCTGCGCGATGGCTATCAGGTCAAGGCGGTCCGTACCGCTTCGGGCGGAACCGTGACGGGCGACGAGTTCGTGATCGCAGCGGGCGCCTGGTCCAAGAAGCTGGCGAAAGCACTGGGGGTGAAGATCCAGATGGAAGGCGTCATCGGCTACCAGACCCTCCTCAGGGAGCCGGGCGTCGATGTGACCCACGCATTGATTTATGCCAAGGGCGGCTTCGGCATCACGCCCTATGAAAACGGTCTTGCGGTCGCGGGCGGCATCGAATTCGCCAATCTCCATGCCAGGCCCAATTGGAATCGGGCCGACATCCTGGTGGCAAAGGCCAGGCGCGTATTGCCGGACCTGCAGTCTCATTCGGCTGAGCGGCGCATGGGCCGTCGCCCTCTGACGCCCGATACCAAGCCGATCATCGGCCGGGCGCCGGGCACTCCCAACGTGATTTTCGCAACCGGTCATGGACAGCTCGGCGTGACGCTCGGGGCCACGACGGCAAGGTATGTGAAGGACATCGCCGGGGGTCGGGCGCCCAACATAAACCTGGCCACTTACCGGCCCGACCGTTTCTGAAGGAGAGCGCTATGACCGACAAAGTCTGTCTGATCACCGGCGGCGGCCGCGGTATGGGCGCTGCTATCGCCCGCGAGATGCACGCGCGCGGCTACATACTCGCATTAATGTCGCCCTCGCAGAGCTGCGAGAAGCTGGCCGCGGAGCTGGGCGGCGTGGCCCGCCGTGGCGTGGCCGAAAGCGCCGAGGACCTGCAGGCGATTTTCAACCTGACAATGGAAACCTATGGCCGCATCGATGCGGTGCTGATCCATGTCGGCGGTCCGCCCAAGGGGGACCTTCTGGAGATCTCGGAGGAAGACTGGGACAAGGCCAACGCGATGGTCCTCAAGCCAGTCATTCGGATGGCGAAGCTGGTCACCCCGATCATGGAGAAGCAGGGTGGCGGGTCGATCGTCAACATCACGACCTTTTCGGCCTTTGAGCCCAGCCTGGTCTTCCCGACCTCCAGCGTTTACCGCGTCGGTGTGTCGTCTTTCACCAAGCTCTACTCGGACCGCTACGGGCCTGCGAATATCCGCATGAACTGCCTGCTGCCGGGCTTTACCGACAGCCTGGACCTGCCACAGAAGTTCTCCGACATGTCCGCGCTCGGGCGCCTGGCCCGGGCCGAAGAGCAGGCCAAGGCGGCCGCCTTCCTGCTGACCGACGATTCCAGCTACATCACGGGTCAGAGCCTGCGCGTCGACGGCGGCGTGACCCGCCACATGTGAGGTTTTCCATGCAGAATCAGCTTTTCATCAACGGCAAGTGGAGCCCCGCGAAATCCGGTGCGATATTCGACGTCGTGGACCCCTCGAACCGCGAAGTCTTCCACCAGGTGGCCCGGGGCGGGGCCGCGGACATCGAGGCCGCCGTCGCCGCGGCGCGCGAAGCCTTCGACAACGGCCCCTGGCCGCGTATGAGCGGGGCCCGACGCGCCGGCATCCTTCGCAAGATGGGCGACGAGATCGCCGCGCGCAGCAACGAACTCGCCCACCTGGAGGTGCGCGACAACGGCAAGCCCCTGCCGGAAGCGGTCTGGGACATCGAGGACACGGCGGGCTGCTTCCACTTCTACGCCGACCTGGCCGAGCGTCTGGACAACGACGCCGAAGAGGACATCCCGCTGCCGATGGAGACCTTCACCGTGAAGGCGGTGAGGGAGCCCGTCGGGGTCGCCGGCGCGATCATCCCCTGGAACTTCCCGATGCTGATGGCCGCCTGGAAGGTGGCGCCGGCCCTGGCGGCGGGCTGTACCATGGTGCTGAAGCCCTCGGAGCTCACGCCCCTGACCGCCCTGGAGTATGGATCGATCGCGGAGAAGGCGGGCTTGCCCGCCGGTGTGCTGAACATTGTCACGGGGTATGGTCCCGAGGCCGGGCAGCCGCTCACCGAGCACCCGGGCGTCGACAAGCTGGCCTTCACCGGATCGGTCCCCACGGGTTCGAAAATCATGCAGGCGGCCGCGCGGGACATCAAGACCATCAGCCTGGAACTGGGCGGGAAGTCACCCCTGGTGGTCTTCGGCGACGTCGAGGTCGACGAAGCGGTGGAATGGATCCTCTTCGGCATCTTCTGGAATCAGGGCGAGGTCTGCTCGGCCACCTCCCGGGTGCTGATCGAAGAGTCGATCTATCCCCGGCTCATGGAGCGGCTGGTGGAAGAGACCCGCAAGATCAAGATCGGGCACGGCCTGGAGGAGGGCGTGCTGCTTGGCCCGCTCGTGAGCCAGGGTCAGCACGAAAAGGTCCTGGCCGCCATCGAGCGTGGCAAGGCCGAAGGAGCGACGCTGGTGACCGGCGGCGGCGTGCCCGCAGGTCTGGAGCAGGGCTGCTACGTCGAGCCCACGATCTTTGCCGAGGTTCCCACCGAGAGCTGGATTTGGAAGGAGGAGATCTTCGGACCCGTGGTCTGCATCCGGACCTTCCAGAGCGAGGAAGAGGCCGTGCGCCTTGCCAACGATACGCGCTTCGGACTGGGCGCGGCGGTCATGTCCAACGACCTGGAGCGCGCCAACCGCGTGGCCCGCGCCTTCCGCGCCGGTATCGTCTGGATCAACTGCTCACAGCCCACCTTCACCGAGGCGCCCTGGGGCGGCTACAAGCAGTCGGGCATCGGCCGCGAGCTCGGGGAGTGGGGCCTGAACAACTACCTGGAGACCAAGCAGATCACCACCTATGACCGTTCGGCCCCCTGGGGCTGGTATCTGAGGGAATAGGCGATGCGCTGGACACGGATGCTCCAGACAGTCGACGTGCATTGCGCTGGGGAGATCGGCCGCGTCGTGACCGGCGGTGTGCTGGACCTCCCCGGGGCGACCATGGCCGACAAGCTCGCCCATATCAACGAGGTGGACGACAGCCTGCGCCGGCTGCTGTGCTCGGAGCCGAGAAGCGGCCCGGCGGGGTCTTTCGTGCTGCTCACGCCGGCGACAACGCCCGAGGCCGATACCGGTTTCATCGTGCTGCAGCCGGACCAGGCTCATGCCATGTCGGGCTCCAACGCCATGTGCGCGGTCACGGCGCTGCTGGAGACCGGCATGAAGCAGATGATCGAGCCGGAGACCGTGGTGGTGCTCGACACGGCCGCGGGGCTCGTGCGCGCTGTGGCTCAATGCGAGGACGCGAAGGTCCTGCGGGTCACCCTCGATATGCCGCCCTCCTTCGTGGCGCAAAAAGCCGCCAGGATCGACACAGACCTGTGGGGATCGGTCGCCTACGATCTTTGCTTCGGCGGAGTTTTCTACGCCCTGGTCGACGTGGACCAGCTGGGCCTTACCATCGCGCCGGAGAACGCCCGCGCCCTGGCGACCAGTGGCGTGGCATTGCGCGACAGGATCGCCGCGACGACAGCGATCCTGCACCCCACCACGCCGGCCCTCAACGGACTTGCCTATGTCATGTTCCGCAGCGATGAGCCTGACGGGGCCATCCGCACTTGTACCACCCTGCGCCCCGGGCGTGTCGACCGCTCGCCCTGCGGCACGGGGTCGAACGCCAATGTCGCCGTGCGGTACGCCGAAGGAAGGATGAAGCCGGGCGATGTGGTGGTTTCCCGCTCGATCATCGGCGGCGAGTTCATCACCGAATTCATCGGCGAGGCCCGGGTTGGTCCCTATGCCGCCACCCGCAACCGGGTGTCGGGGCAGTGCTGGATCTACACGATGAGCCAGATCGGTCTGGACCCGAGCGACCCCTTCCAGACCGGCTTCATGCTCTCCGACACCTGGGGCGGGACCGCCTGACAATACTCATTGAGGACCCAACCATGTCCGTCATGTCACCCAACGATCTGAACGCCTTCTGGATGCCGTTCACGGCAAACCGGCAGTTCAAGAAGAACCCGCGCATGTTCGTCGCCGCCGACGGCATGTACTACACCACCTCTGACGGCCGGCAGGTGCTGGACGGGACCGCCGGCCTTTGGTGCTGCAATGCGGGGCACAAGCGCCCGAAGATCGTCGAGGCCGTGCAGGCCCAGGTGGCCGAGCTGGACTACGCCCCGGCCTTCCAGATGGGGCATCCCAAGGCCTTCGAGCTGTCGAACCGGCTCATCGGCATCGCGCCGGAGAATATGGCGCATGTGTTCTATACGAACTCGGGCTCGGAGTCGGTAGAGACGGCGCTGAAGATCGCGCTCGCCTATCACCGCGCGAAGGGCGACTCTTCCCGCACGCGGCTGATCGGGCGCGAGCGCGGTTATCACGGCGTGAACTTCGGCGGCATCTCGGTGGGCGGCATCGTCAACAACCGCCGATTCTTCGGCAGCCTGCTCACCGGCGTCGACCACCTGCCGCACACACACCTCCCCGAGCAGAACGCCTTCACCCGCGGCCAGCCCGAGCACGGCGCCCATCTCGCCGACGATCTGGAGCGGCTGGTTGCCCTGCATGGGGCGGAGACCATCGCCGCAGTCATCGTCGAGCCCATGGCGGGCTCGACCGGTGTCCTTCTGCCGCCCAGGGGCTACCTGGAGCGCCTGCGCGAGATCACGCGCAGGCACGGCATCCTCCTGATCTTCGACGAGGTCATCACCGGATTCGGGCGCCTCGGCGCGGCCTTCGGAGCCGACTTCTTCGGCGTGCAGCCTGACCTGATCACCACCGCCAAGGGTCTCACCAACGGGGTCATCCCCATGGGCGCTGTGCTGACCACGGCGGAGATCTACGAGGCCTTCATGCAGGGGCCGGAAAACGCCATCGAGCTGTTCCACGGCTACACCTATTCCGGCAACCCGATCGCGGCCGCGGCCGGGCTCGCCACGCTCGACACCTATCGTGAGGACGCGCTCTTCGAAAGGGCGGCCGAGTTGGCCCCTTACTGGCAGGAGATGCTTCACGGCTTGAAGAGCCTGCCGCATGTCATCGACATTCGAAACCTGGGCCTGATCGGCGCCATCGAGCTGGAGCCGGTTCCGGGCGCGCCGACGAAACGGGCCTTCGAGGCCTTCCTTGCCGCCTATAAGGAAGGGGTGCTCATCCGCACGACCGGCGACATCATCGCGCTCTCGCCGCCGCTGATCATCGAGAAGCACGAAATCGACCGGATCGGCGAGACGCTTGCCGCGGTCCTGAAGGCGGCAGCGTGACGGGTAGGTTCTCTGGCAAAACCGCTCTCGTGACCGGCGGCGCCGGCGGCATTGGCGCGGCGATCTGCCGGCGGTTGGCCGCCGAAGGGGCGCAGGTGGTGATCTGCGACTTGAATGCCAAAGCCGCGGCGGCCTTGGCTGGGGAGATCTGCAGCGCCAGCGTGGAGAGAGTGGACATCGCAGACGGCGCGGCGGCGCGGGCGATGATCGAGCGCGTGGTGGCCGCGCATGGGCGGCTGGATGTCCTCTGCAACAACGCCGGGGTAAACCGACGGGGTGACCTGCTGAGCCTCACCGAGGTGGACTGGATGGCGTCCTTCGCCATCAATCTCCATGGCATGTTCCATCTCTGCCGGGCGGTGCTGCCGCACATGATCGAGGCCGGCGGTGGCGCGATCGTGAACACCGCCTCGCAGTGGGGGCTTTACCCGGCACCGGGCCATATCGCCTACAACACCTCCAAGGCGGCGGTGGCGGCCTTCACCCGGAACCTGGCGCGGGACTACGCACCGCAGAAGATCCGCGTCAATGCGGTATGTCCCGGTGAAGTGCGCACACCGATGCTCGAATCGAACCTCGCGCGCACCGGTCGCAGCCTTGACGACTTGAACGCTCTCGTCCCCTACGGCCGCATCGGCGAACCGGAGGAGATCGCCGCCCTGGTCGCCTTCCTCGCCTCCGATGAGGCGCCCTACCTGTGCGGCGCGCTGGTGGAGATCACGGGCGCACAGGCGGTAGCGTAGAGGAAAGCCCACATGTTCGATCTGAAAGGCAAGACCATTCTCGTGACCGGCGCCACGCGCGGCATCGGCGCGGCCGTCGTGGCTGAGATCCATGTGGGGGGCGCCAATGTCATCGGGCATTTCGGCCGCAATGCCGGGTATGCCGAGGCGATGCAGAAGCAATATCCCGAGCGCCTACATCTTGTGCGGGCCGATCTGAAAGATCCGGCCGGTGCCGACAGGCTCTGGCACGAGGCACTAGCGGTCCACGGCAGGATAGACGTGCTGGTCAACAACGCGGGCATTTACCTGGCCTCGCCGCTGGATGATGCGACGGCATGGGTGCGGAGCTGGGCCGAGAATATCCAGGTGAACCTTCAGGCGCCAGCCGACCTCTGCCGCCATGCGATCCGGCACTTCCAGGCCATCGGTGGCGGGATCATCGTCAACATGGCGAGCCGGTCGTCCCATCGCGGCGACGGGCCGGAACACCTTGCCTACGGCGCGGCCAAGGGCGGCCTTCTGGCACTGACCAAGGGGATCGCCCGGGGCTATGCCCACGAGAACATCCTCGCCTATGCCATTGCGCCGGGGTGGGTGCGGACTGCCATGGCCGAGGAGCATATCGCCACGGTCGGCGAAGAGGCAGTGACTGCCGCTCTGCCTCTGCGGGAAGTGACACCGCCCGAGGATGTGGCTGCGATGGTCGCTTTCCTGGCCTCGGGCCGCTGCCGCCACGCAACCGGTTGCACAGTGGACATCACCGGTGCTGAATACGTGAGGTAGCCCGATGGCCTCCTTGGCGGCGAGGGCCTAATCTTTCTGATCGAGAGTTCCACAAAGCGCCCAATCCCGATTGTCTGCTATCCCCTGATGGAGACTTACTTCCCCTCAGTCGAATCGCCTCCACCCTCGGCTCGCAGAGAGAGTCCGAGAGATGTCGGCTCATAATCGACCCTTGGCGGAACGACGGGGTAGACGGTGCGCTTTTCAAGGCAATCTTGCTCAAGACCTCGCAGGCGCAATGTGAGCATTCTCCCGGAGATGCCGTCGACATCCCGCTTCAGGTCAGAGAATCGACGCGGACCGGCATCGCCGCCGCTAATGCCGCCTTTGCTGCGGGCGTCGAACACTTCATCTATGCGTCCGTGGGCGGCGCAGAACCGGCGTGCAAGTCTCCTACTGGCAGTTTTTGTTGATTTAGTCCCTCGGTGACGCGGTTTTGGTGTCCGCTTCTGACAGTAGCGGACATCCGGTGCCGGCCTTCTGGCCGGTTTTCTTGGGACGGGGGTGTTCCGGTACTTTGCTGGTGAATCAGATCCTCATGTCATTCATGCTGGCTTAGCACATGGCGGCGGCTCTGGTCTGAGCTTGGCGAGCTTTCTCAGGTTCTGGGCCGTTGCGGCGAGCAGGAACTCGTCGTGCGCGCCACAAGGTCCTCGCAGCCGCAACCGGCCCAGCTTTAAGATGCGCTTGAGATGGGCGAACAGCATCTCGACGCGCTTGCGCTCACGGCGCGACTGGTCAAAGGCGGGCGTGTCGTAGAGGGCTCTGGCGACGTCGCGGGCGTCCTCATGGATATCGCGTGGGATCTTGCGATGTGGGGCCTTGGGACAGCATCTCTGTTTGAGAGAACAGGATTCGCAGTCGTACTTGCTGGACCTGTAGAGCAGGGTGCGGCCGTCGTGCACCTTACCCGTGGTCTTGAGCGTCTTGCCGGTGGGGCAGACATAGAGGTTGCGCACGTCATCCCAAGTGAAGTCGGCTCTGGAGAGGGTGCCGTCCTCGCGCTTTGATTTGTCAAAGACGGGGATGTGCGGAGCGATGCCCCGTTCCTTGACCAGCCAGGCCAGCATCGGCGCGGCGCCATAGGCGCTGTCACCGGCAAGCCGCTTGGGATGCAGACCGAAGCGCTCGCGCGTCCGGTCGATCATGGTGCGCGCGGCTCCCACCTCGGCCTGGCGGATCGCCCGCGTCGCCTCGACGTCGACGATCACTGCGTCCTGCGTGTCGATCAGGTAATTCGTCGCATAGGCAAAGAAGGCCGGGCCGCGCTGGGCGCCAGTCCACTGGGCGGCCGGATCGGAGGGTGAGACGAACTTCGGTGTCACCGTGGTGGCCGCCCCGAAGGCGGCGTCATCAAGGTGGGCCAGGTAGTCCCTGACTGCCTGGCCGGCATCGGCCGGGATCTCCTCGAGGCGCCACTTATCCCCGCGCACCGAGCGCTGCTTGTTGGCGTCGGCCTGGATGAGGCTGGCATCGACCGCGAAACCCTCACCGCCAACCAGACCCTCCATCATGCAGCGCTGCACGACGCTCTCGAAGAGGTGGCGCAGGATGTTGCTCTGCCGGAAGCGGCCGTGGCGGTTGCGCGAGAAAGTCGAGTGATCAGGCACCTTGCCATCCAGACCCAGGCCGCAGAACCACCTGTAGGCCAGGTTCAGGTGAACTTCCTCGCACAGCCGACGCTCCGAGCGAATGGCAAAGCAGTAGCCCACGATCAGCATGCGGATCATCAACTCGGGATCGACCGAGGGCCTGCCGATGGTGCTGTAGTGCCCGGCCAGTTCCCGCCGCACGCTGCCAAGATCGAGGAAATGATCGATCTGGCGCAACAGGTGGTCAGCCGGAACGTGATCATCCAAGCAGAAGTCGTAGAACAGCCGATCCGGCGCCGCATGTGTTCCCATCATCGCTCAGTCCTCCTCGCCAACACCCTAGGAAGACGGAATCACGGCTCCGGACCGCATTCAAGGCCGACTAAATCAACAGAATCGGCACGAAGGTGAAGTGCGCGAACAACAACTCTTGGTCCGCTTTGCGTCACGCAGCGGACGCGACCTGCGGGAGCTTAGGACGTCAGCGGCTGCCGAAGGATGACGCCGGTAGGCTGCTGGGCGCTGGGGGTAGGACGAGGAGCGCGCGTTCGAAGTGACCGCGACTCTCGTGCCGTGCCACGCCGGGAGACGTCTACTTCCCGGCAGCAGCGACTGGGGCTTGCGGGCAACGGCTTAAGCCACGCCGTGCACGACCCTGTGCACAAAGGGTGGCGGAGCAGATCTGCTCCGCCGCCGTTGAACCCTGAGCCCGCTGTTCGTCGGGGCTCAATGCCGTGATCTAGCTCGCATAGACAACGTTGATTTTTCCAGGCGTCTTGCGCCGCCGGATCGGCTTCACCCGGATCTCGACGTCATTGCCGAGCGCCGTCAGGCAGTCGAGCATCTTGGCTTCGCTGATGCCCCGGAACCGGCCGCGCAGCATGTCGGCAACCTTGCCTTGGCTCAGGCCCATCATCGCCGCGGCTTCCTTCTGAGTCAGCTTCCGCCGCTTAATGATCCGGCCGATGTTCACGGCAAGCTGGGCCTTGACCAGCATTGCTTCGGCATCGAGAAACCCAAGGTCGACGTAGACGTTACCGGAGCTTTCTCCGATCTTGGTCATCTTTCTTGCCCTCCTTGGCGTGTGCTTCTGCTTCCTTCAACCGGCTGCCGGTCCGGTAAGGTCGCTCTCTGCCAGTCGAAGGATTGACAGATTGTGCACCTGCGGATCCTGCGGGGATCGAGTCCAGCATTCTTTCGGCACCTGGTCTAGACTGGGTGATTACTTTGGTCCCGCTCGCGTCAGCCGCCGCCATCACTGAAGACCTCTTCACAGATCGCCTCAATGTGTGCCGCTTCCTCATCGGTCAAGGCAGCGAACTCCTTCTCGCGGCGTCTCTTCGGCAGCTTGCCGTTGTTCTGCCGGATAAACATGATCAGGTCCTGGGCCAGGCGGTCCGGCATCTCGACCGCCTCCATGATGCGCCGCTGCGCTTCGTCGTGACGGCGCAGATAGTCGATCTCTTCCGGCAGGTCGTGTTCGACCGTGCGCGCGACGCAGGAGTAGAGGAATTCGGCTTCGTCCGTGCAATCAAAGTATCGGTAAAGATCGGTCGTCTCGTTCAGGACCTCGACATTGCGGTCTGCGGTCGGACGCCAGTCGATGAAAGGCATCAGCGGACCAGAGTGCCCCTGCAACGTATGCCGGTAGTCGTCGATCCGGTCGAGCATGACCGACGAGACCGGAAACACCATGCCTTGCGGCGTGAAGTCCCGCTCGGCCAGCACGTGATGGATCAGGCAGCGGTGCAGGCGTCCGTTCCCGTCCTGATACGGGTGGACGTAGACGAAGCCGAACGCCGTGGCGGTCGCCTGGAGCACTGGATCGATGCCGCTCGCGCTCATCCGATCATTGGCGGCGAGCAAGCCGTCCAGCAGGTCCGGCAGGTCGTCCGGCCGCGCACCAATGAATTCCGGCAGGGGATCGCCGTTTTCATCGCGTTCGCCGAGGAAGGCTCCGTCGGGGCGCAGACCGGCCCGGATGAAACGTGTGTCCTCGATCAGAACACCGTGCAGTCGGTTCAGCTCGTCGAGTGTCAGAGGATTTTTGCCGGCCTGGAGGACTGCACGACCCCATCGTTCCAGCCGGTTGTGTGGCGGGCGCTCGCCTTCGATCGCGAAGCTGGCGCGGCTGTCCGCCAGCAGCAGGAAGCTCGCGGCGCGAGCGACGAGTTGTCCGCTGGTGCGCCCCAATGTTTCGGCGGCCTTCGTGGAGAGCGCACGTGCGCCATATTCCTCGAGCGCCGAGGTACGCCGGATGACTGGGCAGTAGCTGCCCGCCCCGAGCAGGTTATCCCGTACCCGGTGCCGCTTCGAGACCACCGGCTTCGCTGTCACATAAGTCTTCGGGTCGAGCGCTTCGGTGGCCGTCACCGTTGGCGCGTCGTCGATCGGCAGCCGCTTGCCGGTCATGCTCTCGTAGAAGAACCAGAGCCGGCGCGCGACCGTCCCGGTCGGTGCTTTTCTGACGAACTCCGCGATGACGTCCGGATCCACGGCATCGAACACCCGTTTGAGAACGAGAGGGTCGAACTGCTCATGGCGAAGGGCGAAGCTGATATGGTCGGCGACGCTGTCGCCCGGCCAGTAGCGCTTGTCGAAGATGGTCCAGTCGCCTTCTGCGCGGTGACTGCCCTTGATATGGCCACCGGCAACGGTGCTCACCGCCCGGACCGGCGCGGCAATGCCGAGGCCGTAAACCAGTGCCGCCCAGCCGGCCAGCCTCTTGCCCTTCGGGACAAGCCGGTCCTGGAACGTCGTTGGCGTGGCGAAATTGAGCTCCATCGGTCGAAATTCTTTCATCAAGGTCGAAGAGACCTCCAAGGAGGCCCGCCTAGTCGATATTTACCATACCACGGAATGGTCGAATTTCTTTCATTGAAATCGAAATATGCCACAAAATACATACATGGGTCGAAAATAACTACATATCTTGTGGCTACGCCACATTGGCAATAGGTCGATCCGTCGCCTGCGGTTTGCTATTTTGCCCGTCCCGCCCCACAGGAGTTACGCGTCGAGGTCGCCATGAGCCCCGCACTCGAGCGAGACTTGATCGAGAGGTATCCGAAGCTGTTTGCCGATTACGGCGCGGCGCCCGACAAGTCCGCGATGGCATTCGGTTTCGAGTGTGGCAACGGCTGGTTCGATCTGCTGGATGCGCTCTGCGCGCAGCTCTCCAAACTGAAGCCGGCCGGCGAGTCCGACGATCCGCTGCCGCTCACCGCACTCCAGGTGAAAGAGAAGTACGGAACCCTGCGGTTCTATCTTGGTGCCTGCAGCGACGAGGTGCTTGCTCTCGTAGAACTCGCCGAGGCGATGAGCGCGGGGATCTGCGAGACTTGTGGGAACAGGGGGCGGACCCGCGGGATGACCTGGCTCAAGACGCTCTGCAGTTCCTGCGCTCGCGAGCAGGGCTACGCGGAGACGGAAACTGAAGCCCCATAAGAGTTTACGCCTCCACCAACACTCTGCCATCACCGTGCTCAAGCAGCTCTGCGAACTCTACGGATGTTCTGAGACGGTAATCACCTGACAGTCGGCCGGCGCCGGACCGCGGCCCCGTTCGCGATGGGGCCGAGATCACCTCAACACCAGCGGTTTGGGTCCCGCCATGCACGACCTCTTCGTGTGCACAAGGACGTGTGCCGCCACCTGGCCGCGTCGCGTTCTAGACCGTCTGGACCGATAATCCAGCAAGGCCAAGAGTTTGAGCTACCCCACATACGTCTCGTGTGCACTATGTGTGCATCCGCACCACGAGCTTTGCGAAGTTGCCGTCGAAGCGCCGCGCAGACAAGGTCTTGATATCAGAGGGAAAAGCGGGATAACGTGGCGCTGCTAGCGTCGAACTAAAATTATCAAATGAAATGAATAACTTAAGTCGGAAGCTCTCCGTCGCGCCGATGATGGACTGGACGGGCGTTTCGAAAAACGCCGTAAAATTAAATACTAAGGGTTCTCGTGTTTTCGATGTTGTACCCTCGTTGTACTTGTCGCTGCATCCGATTTTCCCAAGGCACCGATATTCCTAACTGCAAGCCGTGGCTCTAATTCGGGGCCGGAACAAGAAAACCTTCCTGGTCACCAATTCAACGGGGTGAACCGCTTAACTGAGGCTGGTGATTGTCTGTTGGCCACCTCGCAACTCTCCGCGATCTTCCCCAACTCAAAACCTCTGCCTAGCCTCAGGGTTCTGCCACATCCAGGACGAAGGACGAGGGGTCTATGGTGTTTTCGATCAATGACAGAATTTCTGGTCGTAGCGATCCATCGCCGGGTTCGAACAACCCGGTGCGCTTCATAGCCTGGCGAACATCGATGTCGCGGCCCAGATATTCTAGCGCAACCTTCGAGGCACCGGGTTTGCGCCCCCGCCGAGTAGGGCCTCCGGTTTGGATGCCAAACAAGAGCCCAATCCGACTACGGTGGCTGGGATAAAACGTTGCTTGCGTAACCGAATTCACTTCGATCGCTTCGTATTCGAGAATATAAAGGCGGTCGGCAAGGTAGAACAATACTCCCTCATATTTGTTCAAGCCATTCGAAAGCCCGGTTTCAGGGTCGCGCAAAATCTCGATGTTTTTCCAGTAGAATCTGCCGCCCTCTCTGTAGATGAGCGCGAGCGAACGAATTATCTTTCCCGGATTTCCAAAGGAAAAGAAATAGCGGAAATAATAGCCTGTGTATTTCTCCAGGTCCTGGCTGCGTTGATAAAGCCTGTCGAGGTGGCGCAGCGGCTTGCTGAGCGCTTCCCTCTGGAGCGGCTTGCGCTTAAGGGCGACGATATCCTCGAACTGCTGTGGCTCCATCAATAACTCGGACTCCGACACTCCGAAGAAATCGCAGATGCGTCGCATATTGCCGCGCGAGGGGTGTGAGTTGCCCGCGAGGTACTTGTTAAATTGCTGGCGGTTCATGCCGAGCTTGCGGCACACCTCGGCAATCGAGGAGTGGTAGCTGCATAGCAGGGAGAGGTTGTGACGGAGCTCATCAGACATGCTTTATTGTTAAAGTGAAGCAATATCCGCGTCAATTCGCGAATGATTGCGAAATTGTTCGCTCCAAATCCAGCCGTAAGGATTCAAGCCACGGGGACACCCCGAGTTGTGCGGTAATCCAAAGGCAGGCAAGTGGAGCTCATTAAAAATTTTCCTCATAAAATTAAGGAAATCCTTCATACCAAGATCCCGATGCCCGATGGCTGTAAGCTAGCGGCGCGAATCTGGATGCCGGATGGGGCGGAAGATGCCCCGGTGCCTGCGATCTTGGAATATCTCCCCTATCGCAAGAATGACGTCACTGCTGCACGCGATGCCTCCATGCAGCCTTACCTGGCTGGGCATGGCTATGCAGTGATTCGGCTGGATCTGCGCGGAGCAGGGGATTCCGAAGGTTTAATGGTGGATGAATACCTGCCGCAGGAATTGCAGGACGGGTGCGATGCCATAGCCTGGATTGCGGATCAGCCGTGGTGCGACGGCAACGTTGGCATGATCGGTATTTCCTGGGGTGGTTTCAACGGATTGCAGATAGCGGCCCTCCAGCCGCCCGCATTGAAGGCGGTCGTAACGCTGTGCTCCACCGATGACCGCTACGCCGACGACGTCCATTACATGGGCGGCTGCCTTCTGGGCGAGCAGCTCAGCTGGGCCTCCATCATGTTTGGGCGGAACACCCTGCCGCCGGACCCGGCGAATGTTGGCGACAAATGGCGCGACATGTGGCTGGAGCGGCTGGAGGGCAGCGGGCTGTGGCTGAAGAACTGGCTGGAGCACCAGCGCCGCGACGCGTTCTGGCAGCACGGCTCGATCTGCGAGGATTGGTCTAAGGTGCAGGTCCCGGTCTATGCGGTTTCGGGCTGGGCCGATGGTTATCCGCGCAGCGTCTTTCGGTTGATGGAGCATTTACAGGGGCCCAAGAAAGGACTGGTGGGACCGTGGGCGCATCGCTACCCGCATATCGGCGAGCCGGGGCCGGCCATTGGCTTTCTCCAAGAGGAGCTGCGATGGTGGGATCAATGGCTCAAAGGCCACGAGACCGGCATCATGGATGAGCCGATGCTCCGGCTTTATATCCAGGACAGTGTGCCGCCGCAGGGCCACTACAAGGCCCGCCCTGGCCGCTGGATCGCCGAGCCGAGCTGGCCTTCGCCTCACGTGGTGCGGACTCTACTTCACTTGACGCCGCAGGGTGGGTTGTCCAAGGCTCGCCCCGAGGGCTCCGGGATCCTGAACTACCACAGCCCGGCGGATGTGGGCATGGCCTCCGGCAAATGGTGCGGTTACGCGAAGCCGGGGGATGCGCCGGTCGATCAACGGCGCGAAGATGCGGGCAGCCTGTGTTTCGAGCTTGAGATCCCGGAGGAAGGGCTGGCCTTCGCGGGCGACGCCAATGTGCATCTGCGCCTCAGCGTGGATCGGCCCGTGGCGCAGGTCGCCGCGCGGTTGGTGGATGTGCATCCCGATGGCCGCGGGACGCGCCTGTCCTTTGGCGTGTTCAACCTCAATCACCTTCGGGGGCATGACCGGCCCACGTTGCTGGTGCCTGGCAAGGTGTATGACGTGACCATTCCCATGAAGCACGTCGCGCAGGCCCTGCCTGCCGGGCATCGGCTTCGGCTCGCGCTATCCAGCAGCTATTTCCCGATGATCTGGCCCGCACCCGAGCCCGTGACGCTGAGCGTACATACCGAGGGCAGCGCGTTGGAATTGCCCCTGCGCCCGTCCGCTGCGCTCGATGACACTTTGGCCGAGTTCGAAGTGCCCGCGGCCGGATCGCCGCTGCCGACAGAGCAGATCGCCGAACCCGAATCCTGGTTCCGCATCGTCGAAGATGCGGCGAATGGTGAAATCCAGATGCAGATCGCCGATGGATGCGGCTTCACGCGTCTGCTTCCAAACGACATCACCTTGCATAAGCAGGGATACGAGACCTACGGCGTCAGGTTGGACGATGTGACTACGGCATGGGGGCGCACCGAGTGGCACTTCGGGCTCAGCCGTTACGACTGGTCGGTGCGAACCGAGACACGGACGCTTCTGCGCACAGACGCCATTGATTTCATCATCACCGCCGAACTGCGTGCTTGGGAGGGCGATACGCTTGTTGCGGAAAAACAATGGGAAGAGCGAATTCCGCGCGACCATATGTAAGTTAGTAGACGTGTATTTTGCGTCAGGTCGCGAAATGATGCGAAATTGACTGTTTGCATCGCTATGCAATGCTCCGGTCAAGGAATGTCTAGGGAGGACACGTCAATGAAACAGACAGAAACAACCCGCCGGGGATTTCTCGGCACAACGGCCGCGCTGGGGGCCGTTGGCCTGATCCCAAGCTGGACCACGGCCGTTTTTGCCCAGACCGGCGGCACGCTACGCCTGAGGATCGGCCGCGACAATAACGTGCTGGATCCCGGCTTCATGACTGGCAACTCCGAGATCGAGGCGCAGAAACAATGCTTGCCCTTCCTCGCGCAATATACGCGGGACGGTGAGACCTTCACCTGGGAGCCCACCTATTTCGTCACCAAGCTGGAACAACGCGACGCAACACATATCGACTTCGAACTGGCCGAGGGCTTGCAATGGTCAAACGGCTACGGGCCGGTCACCGCTTCGGACGTCAAGTACTCCTATGAGCGCATGAAAGAGACCGACTGGTCGGGTTATTTCGACGCGCTGGACCATGTTGAAGCGACGAGCGAACGCACCGGCACCATTGTGCTCAACAAACCCTTTGCGCCCTTCATCATGATCACGCTTTGCCACGGCCCCGGCGCGGTGCTGAGCGAAAAGGCCATGGCCGATGCGGGTGGCAAATTCACTACGAAATTCCCCGCAGTCTGCGGTCCCTACACTTATGAAGCAACACCGGGCCAGCGTGCGGTGTTTTCCGCCAACCCCGACTGGAACGGGCCGAAACCGGCCTTTGAACGCGTGGAATGCAATGTGATCACCGAGATCAAGGCGGCGGAACTGGCCTTTGAGGCCGGGGAGCTGGGTTGCACCAGGGTCGGCGCCGACACGTTGGCGCGCTATACCAAGGACATGCCCGACGGCGCCGGCATCGCGGTGGCCGGTGAGTTGCAATATATGTGGATGGGCATGAATACTCAGCACCCCAAGCTGCAGGATATTCGCGTGCGACAGGCAATTCAGCATGCGGTCGATGTGGACACGATCCTGCAGGGCGCCTACTCCGGCACGACGGCGAAATCATATGGCATTATCTGCCCCGGACTAATCGGCCAGCGCGACAGCGCCGGCTACAGCTATGACCCCGAGAAAGCACGCGCATTGCTGGCAGAGGCCGGCGTGTCCGGTCTTGAACTGACCCTGCGCACGCTGAACAACCAGGAGCGGATGCTCACCGCCCAGATCATCCAGGCCAACCTCGCGGCGGTCGGGATCACCCTCAATGTCCTGCCGCTCGACAGCGGCCCGTTCTGGGAGATGGGCCAGGAAAGCAAGGGCGAGACCTGGAAGGAGCTGGAGCTGTGGCTGATGCGGTTCGGCACCACGCCCGACCCCTATGAGGCGTCGCAGTGGTTCACCTCGAACCAGGTTGGCGTCTGGAACTGGGAGCGCTGGACCGACGAGGAGTTCGACCGTCTCTACGAGGAAGGCATCAATGAGACCGACCCGCAGGCGCGCCACGACATCTATGTGCGGATGCAGGAAATCATGGACAATACCGGCGCCTATGTCTGGATCAACCATGAGCCCGAGGCCTTCGTGCACAGCAGCGGCGTGACGGTGAATGCCGCCCCGTCGGGCGAGTTGAACTACCGCAGGTTCGCCAAGGGCTGATCGCCCGCCTTGGGACCGGCCCGCGCCCTGCCGCGCGGGCCGCAAGGTGAAACCCGGTCGAGGGGAGGTCGTCCGTGCTTTACTATCTTACCAAACGCCTTGGTTTGTCGGCACTGGTGATCGGGCTCGTCGTCCTGGTGCTGTTCTCGCTGCTCTATTTCATTCCCGGCGATCCGGCGACGATCGCGCTGGGGCCGCGTGCGACCGAGGAGGCCATTGCGCGCTATGCCGAGAAGATGCATCTCGACGAGCCGGTCTGGCGGCAATTCCTGATCTATATCGGCAATGCGCTGACCGGCGATCTGGGACTGGATGTGTTTTCAGACCGGCCGGTGACCGCCATTATCCTGGAACGGATCGGCTTTACCTTGTCGCTGGTCGGCGTCGGGATGGGCTGGGCCGTGCTGCTCGGCATCCCGCTGGGCTGCCTGGCGGCGGTCAGGCCCAATAGCTGGCTCGACCGGGTGACCGGAATACTGTCGGTGGGCACCATCGCCGTGCCCTCCTTCCTGGTCTCGATCTGGGCGCTGCTGATCTTCGCGGTGCATCTGCGCTGGCTGCCGGCCATCGGGGCGGGCGAGCCAGGGCAAGTCGGCGACCAGCTGATCCACCTGATCCTGCCGGCCTTTGCCATCGGTTTGAGCTGGGTGGGCTATCTCGCGCGGATGGTTCGCGCCTCGATGCTCGAGGTGATGGGCGAAAACTATATCCGCTCGGCCCGCGCCTTCGGCCTGCGGCCCCGGCGGGTGATCTTCGGTTACGCGCTGCGCGTTGCCATCCTGCCCACGATCACCCTGATCGGCATGGGCTTTGGCGGCATGATCTCCTCGACCGTCTTCGCCGAGATCATCTTTGCTCGCCCGGGTCTCGGCAAGCTGATCTTCGACGCCGTCATGGCGCGCAACTTCCCCATCGTGCAGGGTGCGGTTCTGGTGGCCACCGGCCTCTATGTCCTCGTCGTCCTGTTTTCCGACACCCTCATAGCCTGGTTTGATCCCCGTGTCCGAGAATCGCTCTGAATCCGAAACCGGGATCCTGGCCGTCGATGTATCGGGCCTTTCCGATCATGTGACCGATGCCGAGACCCGCGAATCCGCCGCCCGCGAGCGCCGCGAAAAGCTGCGCATGTTCCTGACCAACTGGCAGGGCCTGACCGGGCTGATCCTCGTCGCCGTGTTCTTCGCAAGCGCCATCTTCGCGCCCTGGCTGGCACCATATGATCCCAATGCGCTGGACGTGCCGGCGCGCTTGTCTGGTCCGACGCTGGACCATTTAGCGGGCACCGACCAGTTGGGGCGCGATACGCTGTCGCGCATCCTGTTTGGCGGGCGCGTGGCGCTGAAGATCGCGGCGATCGGCGTCTCTGTCGCCCTGACCGTCGGACTTATCCTCGGCATGATCGCCGGGTTCGGGCCGCGCTGGCTGGACAGTTTGCTGCTGCTGGTCTTCGACACGGTGCGCTCCTTTCCGACCATCGTGCTGGCGCTGGCCACCGTGGCGCTGACCGGGCCGAGCCTGGCCGTGGTGCTGGCGATCGTGATCATCACCTCGATCCCGCAATATGCGCGGGTGGCGCGCACCGCCACGCTGACGCTGAGGAATACCGATTTCATCCTTGCCGAACGCTCGTTGGGCGCCAGCATGACGCGCACCCTGCTGCATCACGTCATGCCAAACGTGGTCGGGCCCCTGCTGATCCTGGCCGCGATGGATGTGCCGGTTGTGGTCACCGTCGAGGCCGGGCTCAGTTTTCTGGGCCTTGGCGTGACGCCGCCCACTGCCAGCTGGGGCACGATCCTGAACGAAGGCTACCTGGTGATCCGTGACGCGCCCTGGATGGTGATCGCCGGGGGCATCCCGCTGATCCTGACCACGCTGGGCTTCACATTCCTCGGCGAGGCGCTACGCGACATTTTCGATCCACGTATGGGGAAAGGACGCTGATATGCCACAGGATGCAGCACACGCCCCCGAGACCCTGCTGGATGTGCGCAATTTGTCGGTCGATTTCCGCACCCCGCGCGGTCGGGTCAAGGCCTTGCGCGACGTCTCCTTTCCGATCCGCAGGAACCGGATTGTGGGCATTGTCGGCGAAAGCGGATCGGGCAAGTCCACGGTGCTCTGGGCACTCCTGGGGCTTCTGGCCAAGAACGCCGATGTCATGGGCGGCGAGGTCCGCTTCGGCGACCGCGACCTGCTGCATGCCAGCGAGGCGCAACTGCGCGCCACCCGCGGCGAGGAGATCTCGGTGGTCTTCCAGGACCCGATGACCAGCCAGATCCCGGTGCTGACCTATGGCCGGCAAATGCTCGACATCCTCTACCGGCGCCCCAACGTTTCCGCCACCGAGAAACGCCATATGGCCGTTGAAATGTTGCGCAAGGTGGGCATTCCCGATCCCGACAGGCGGATCGACCAGTATCCGCATCACTTCTCGGGCGGGATGCGCCAGCGCGCAGGCATTGCGATGGCACTGCTCACGGGACCGCAACTCCTGCTGGCGGACGAGCCGACCACGGCGCTGGACGTCACCATGGAGGCGCAGATCATCCACCTGTTGCAGGACTTGCAGAAAGAGCTGGACGCGACGATCGTCGTGGTTTCGCACAATCTGGGCCTGATTGCCGAACTCTGCGACGACGTGGTCGTCATGTATGCAGGCGAGGTGATCGAGGCGGGAGACGTGCGCGAAATCTTCCACAACGCGCAGCACCCCTATACCCGCGCCCTGCTGGAATGCGATCCGGCGCGGATCAACGACGTGTCGCGCAAGCTGCCGGTGATCCCCGGCGACATTCCCGATCTGTCCAAGGCGCTTTCGGGCTGCATCTACGCGCCGCGCTGCCAGCGGGTGCTGCCGGTATGCCGAGAGACGCTGCCGCCGGACGTGGCGCGCGGCGAGATGAGCCTCGCGCGCTGTCACCTTCTGGACGGGCCGCACCGCGATTCGAGCTGGCCGCCGCCGCTGGACGTGATGACCGTGGGCCAGGGCGAGGGCACAGCCGCAAAGCCCGCCCGCGCGCAGCGCGACGCCCCGCTCCTCGATATCTCGGACCTGAGCGTGCAGTTCGAGGTCGTCGGGCCCATCCAAGCGCGGCTCAAGGGGTTGACCCAGCGCCATGTGGACGCGGTGCTGGATGTCAGCCTGTCGGTCGCCCCTGGCGAAACTGTCGGGCTGGTGGGCGAAAGCGGCTCGGGCAAGACGACGCTGGGGCGCTGCGTGCTCAACCTCCTGCCGTCGCAGGCGGGCCATGTGCGCTTTGAGGGAGAGGACATCCGCAACATGCCGGAGGGGCGCTTCAAGCCTTTGCGCCGGGACATGGCGATGATGTTCCAGGACCCGGTCGGCTCGCTTTCCCCGCGCAAATCCGTGCGCGCCCTGATCACCGAGCCCTTCCAGATCCACGGCATCGCCGGCGTCGACCTCGATGCTGAGGCCGAGCGGCTTGCCGAGATGGTGCGGCTGCCCAAGCACTTCCTGTCGCGCTATCCGCATGAATTGTCAGGCGGGCAGGCAAGGCGCGTCGGCGTGGCCCGCGCCCTGGCCCTGAACCCCAAGCTGATCATCGCCGACGAGCCCACCGCCGGGCTGGACGTGTCGGTTCAGGGCGAGATTCTCAACCTGATGGCCGATCTGCAGGCCGAGCACGGGCTGGGCTATCTGATCATTACCCACAACCTGCCCGTGGTGCGCCATATCGCCGACCGGCTGGCGATCATGTATCTGGGCCGCATCGTCGAGGAGGGGCCCACGGACGAGGTCTTCGCGCGGCCGGTTCATCCCTATACGCGGGCGCTGGTCGAAGGCGTGCCGCAACCCGATCCCGACCGCCGCCGCGTGCATGTGTCGATCTCGGGCGAGGTGCCGAGCCTGCTCAACCGGCCGAAGGGCTGCGATTTCGCGGGGCGCTGCCCGGTTGCCCAGGACCGTTGCAGGACCGAGAAGCCGCCTCATTTGACCATGACGGATGGGCGTCGCCACGCCTGCCATTTCCCGCTCGGTTAGTCACTGAACCCCCCAGTTAACACAGAAAACAATGCGCTGCGGTGTCCAAATCGGGTGCAAGCGCACGGCTGACGGGTTGCCTGCCTGGCCGGCGACAGCGATGAACCTGGAAGTCACTGGCAGGAGACCTGTCTGCGCGTAGGGCACCCAGAGGGAGGGCAGCCGTGACGGTCGGCGTGACCCCGCAGGCCGACTTGCCCGGTTATCTCCGCGAGATCCCACAGACCCTCGAGACCCCGCGCAACATGCTGGTGAGTTGCAGCTACTTCCTCGGTGTTCCCGCGCTGCTGTCACATGTGGAGTGAAAGGTGCGGGGTCGGAGCGCGAGACGGTTGAGTAATCCGGCGCCTTGCCGTCCAGAGCCAGCTGACAGAACCGGCGGTAGGCCAGATTTAGGTGGACTTCCTCGCACAGATGCCACGCCGAGCGGATGGCAAAGCAGTAGCCGATAATCAGCATGCGGATCATCAGCCCGGGATCGACTGAGGGGTTGCCGATGTTGCCGTGATGGCCGGCCAGCTCCTGCCGCGCCATCATCGCGCGGCTGGCGGAGGGTGAGGCGACGGTGCAGGATCTGGCCCGGCCGATTTCGATCAACCAGCCCGCCATCTGCCGCCGCCTGAAGGTGCTGGAGGAAGCCGGGCTGATTTGGGCTCGCACCCAAGGCACCGCCCGCCCCCACCACCTGAAACCGGCCGCCGTCAAAGCCCTGCAGGACCGCGCAGACAATGTCTTGATATCAAGGGGGAAAGCGGGATAACGTGGCGCTGCCGGTCTCGAACTTAAATTATTTAGTAAAATGAATAGCTTAAGCCGAAAGCTCTCCGTCGCGCCCATGATGGACTGGACCGACCGCCACGAGCGGGCCTTCCTGCGCGCCATCTCCAAGCGCACGCTGCTCTATACGGAGATGGTGACGACGGGCGCCATCCTGCACGGCGACCACGACCGCTTTCTCGCCTTCGAGGCGGCCGAGCACCCGGTGGCCCTGCAGCTCGGCGGCTCGGAGCCGGAGGACCTGGCGGCCTCGGCGCGCGCAGGCGCGGCGCGCGGCTACGACGAGATCAACCTGAACCTCGGCTGTCCCAGCGACCGGGTGCAGCGCGGCCGCTTCGGCGCCTGCCTGATGACCGAGCCGGCGCTGGTGGCCGACTGCGTGGCCGCCATGATCGACGCGGTGGATGTGCCGGTCACCGTGAAGACGAGGATCGGCGTCGACGAGCAGGACTCCTACCGGGACCTGACGGCCTTCGTGGAGAAGGTCGCGGCCACCGGCTGCAGCTCCTTCACCATCCACGCCCGCAAGGCCTGGCTGAGCGGCCTCTCGCCCAAGGAGAACCGCGAGGTGCCGCCGCTGCGCTACGACGTGGTCTACGACCTGAAGCGCGACTTCCCGGAGCTGGAGATCGTGCTGAACGGCGGCGTCCAGAGCCTGGACGAGGCCGAGGCTCACCTGGAGAAGGTCGACGGCGTCATGATCGGCCGCGCCGCCTACCAGTCGCCCTACATCCTGGCGGAGGCGGACAGCCGCTTCTTCGGGGCGGCGGCGGCCCCGCGCAGCCGCGAGGAGATTGTCACCGACTTCCTGCCCTACGTTGAACGGCAGTTAAGCGACGGCGTGCCCTTGAAGTCGATCACGCGCCACATGCTGGGCCTCTTCAACGGCCTGCCCGGCGCGCGCGCCTGGCGGCGCTGCCTGGCCGAGGAGGCACACAAGCCGGGCGCGGGGCCGGAGGTCATCGAGGAAGCCCTGGCGCGCTGGCGCGAGACCCGGGAACGGCAGCGGGCGGCCTGACGGCCAACCCTATTCCTGCGACAGGAAGCTGACGCCGAGGCGCCTTAGCCGTGCCGCCTCCCGCGGGCCGGGAACGCTGTAGGCGAGAAGCTTCAGCTTCTGCCGGCGCAGTTGCTTGATAAAGGCCGAAACGGTTTCTGGCTCACGAGCAAGGAACTTGATGAGTTCCCAGGTTTTGAAGGTAAGAATCGGCGTGCGGAGCATCTGCGGGTCGATGTTGCCAAGCTTGGGTGCCGCGCACTGCGCCATCATGGCGCGGCAGTAGTGACGCACGCTGAGGAAATGTTCGGCGACCTTCGCCGGCAACAGCTCACCTGGAATCTCCACGATATTGAAAATCAAGGCAGCGCGCGCCGGCTCTGTGAGCGTGTCGCAGACGGTCTTGAGGTGTTCGAGGCGCCGCTTGTTCTCGATTGTCGAAAAGTGAATGTTCGTGACAAGGACGATGTTTTTGCCGGGTGGCCGGCTGAATATCTCCTCAGCGACTTTTGCAAGCATCAGCACGTCGAGGTCGCGGACCAGGTCCTCGGAGGCCGGGCGGTGGCTGCGGATCTTCTCGATCTTTTCCAGGGTGTCCTGGTCAAACGCGGCGAATCGGAATGGCGTGGGCGCGCCGCCTTGAGTCACGATCTCATGCAGCTGGAGCGTGGAATGGTCGGCGATTTCCATCAAGATTGCGCGTTCGGCCTGCTTCGCGCGCTCGGCCGCTGCCTCCAGCCGCGCCGTCAGTAGCCCGATAAGGTCATCGCTGTCCTTGACGTCGTCAATGCCGAGTTCGATCTCATGAGCCTCGCCATGGACCGTCAAGGCCGGCTGATCGCTGCCAGTCCCAACGATTTCGTCGAGAAATGCGTCGGCTTCCGCCGTCAGTTGCGCGGCGCCCGACCCCACGTCCTTGCCGAGGATCTTCGATCGAATTTCGTCGGCGATGGCGCGCGCCTTGAAGGCCGCGTCGGCTTCGCTCAGCTCTGCAAAACAGATGGTGAAGTTGTCCCTGCTATCGCGCTGATAGACGTCAGTTGGGGCGAGGCGCTTCTCGAGCGTCTGCTCGATGAGGCTGAGGACCATTTCGCCATGGCGCTTCCAGCGCTCGCCCATGGTGGCCTTCAACTCGTCGAGGCCGAGGAGCTGCACACGGCCGGCCACCACTTTCATTGGTGTGGCCTTGACCTGATCCTTAAGCCGTTGCTCGACGTCTTTCCCGCTAGCGGTCTCATTCCGCCTGACCTCGTCAGTGTCTGAGTTGGCTCGATCGTGGGGGGTGGCGCCCGTGCAAGGTGGAGGGTCCGCTTTGCGGCTTGTCGAATCGGATGCCGCTTTGTAGACCCGGACCAGCTGCTCTTCCTGGCGCGCAGCTACCTGGTACACACGCTCAAGGCGCGACTCCACGGCGGCGAGAAGCAGCTCGTAGTCGACCGGCTTAGTGAGGTAGTCGTCGGCACCCAGCTTCTTTCCCTTGACCATGTGCTCGCGGTCCGCCAGCGCGGTTAGAAAGAGGAAAGGAAGGTCGCACTTGTCTGGATGCTTGCTGCGCAGTTCCGCCAGAAGGGCATGGCCGTCCATAACCGGCATGGTGATGTCGCTGATGACCAGGTCCGGCTTCTGCTGCAGGATGGTTTCGAGCGCGGTGCTGCCGTCTTCGGCCTCGAGTGTGTTATAGCCGGCATCGCGAAGTTCCTCCACGATGTCCTTGCGCAGATCTTCTTCGTCTTCGACGCAGAGAATCGTTGCCGACATGTCACTTCCTTTCGTTTGGCGGCCGCACGGCGGGTGAGTCTTCATCCGGCGTGCCTCGCGCTTCACGGCTGCGGGCTTCGAGCAAGCTTCGAAGTACCTTTACCAGCTCGCTGTAGTCGACAGGTTTGGTGAGGTAGTGCTGTGCGCCAAGACCGACGCCCTTTTCGACCTGCTCCTTCTGGGCATGAGCCGAGAGGAATACGACCGGGGTTGTGGCGAAACGAGGTTGGCCGCTGCGGATGGCTTGCAGCATATCGATGCCGTTCATGACGGGCATGAGGCAGTCGCTGAGGATCAGATCGGGGTTGAAGTCCGTGAGCAGGCGTAGCCCCTCGCTGCCATTCGACGCCACGGCCACTTCGTAGCCTTCTTCTTCGAGAACCTCTACTAGGTCCTCGCGCAGAGCGGCTTCGTCCTCCACACAGAGAATTTTGACCATGGCTAGGGGGTGTCCTTCGCTGTCCCAGATTGATCCATATCAGGCGGAAAGAGCGGCGGAGGCCGCCGCATCCGCTTCACCGTATCTAGTGGGAATTGTGACCGAGAATGTGGAACCTTTTCCTTCGGTGCTGTCCACGGTGATGTTGCCGTCATGCAGTTCGACCAGGTGTTTGACGAGATGCAGGCCGATACCGGTGCCCGGGATGCCAGCCGAGGTGCTGGCACGAAAGAACTTCTCAAAGAGCTTCGGCATTTCGGCTTCGGGAATGCCGAGGCCGCGGTCGCGTACCGAAACGACAACATTTCGGCCCACGGTGCCGGCCTTGACGGCAATGTCGGGCGCATCGGGTGCGTACTTAACTGCATTGGATAGGAGATTCGTGAGGACTTGGTCCATGCGCTTGGCGTCGATCAAAATGCGCGACGGCAGGTCGGCGATGGTCAGGTCGATCTTGTGATGCTTGGCAATCTCCTGCTGGCGCTGGCAGACTTCGCGAAGCAGCGCCGCGAAGTCGCATTCGGCAGCTTCCAGCTCGATGGTGCCGGCCTCCATGCGCGATACGCTAAGGGTGCTGTCGATCAACTCGATCATGCGCACAACGGCGCTGCGGATCTTTCCTGTGCGCTCGCGGAGCTGGTCCTCCGTGTCCTTGCCGACCCGCCGTTCGATACGCTGGGCAGCGCCGTCGATGATTGCGACGGGTGTGCGGAACTCGTGCGAGACCATGGAGACGAATTCGCGGTGCAAGGCGTTGTATTCGCGCTCTTTCTCCAGGGCATTGGAAAGCCGCAGAGTCTGCTGCTGCTGCTCGGCGGTAAGCCGGTCGATCAGGGCGACGTTCTCCCGGAAAGTGACCAGGGCGCGGGCCATATCGCCGACTTCGTCCCTGCGGTCTGTGCAGGGGATTTCGAAAGTCTTGTCTCCGTTGGCTATTCGTGTGGTGGCCTGAGTCAGCTGGGTCAGGGGGTCGCTCAGTTGGCGGTGGACGATTGCCAGCGACAGGGTCGTGAAGGCCGCGAAGAGGACTATAGTAATGAAGGCCGCCCGCAGGAACATTGCCCGCATCGCCCGGTCGATCTCCGCAAGGCTCCAGGCGACGACAAAAGTTCCGGCAGGCTTGCGGCCGTCATGCGAGGTGACCGGTGTTGCGACAACGAGCTTGCCGTCCAGCTCTGCCGTCCAGGTGCTGTCGAGCCGGAGATCGGCCCCCGCGTTCAGCCGAAGCTCTTGGAAGTTGAAAGGCTGCGAAGAGTTCTGCTGGTAGGTGGTCACGACGTTTCCTTGACGGTCCAGGGTGACGGCCGCCACGACGTGCAAGTCCCTGTGGGTGATCATTGAGTCGTAGGTGTCCTGAGCGATCGACGGCTTGCGCCATCGCAGCGGCCCGTAGAGTTGCGCCGCGATGACCTCCGTCATGCGGATGCTATCTTGCAGCTCGGTCTCGTAGAGCAACGAGCGGGTATGATTGTTCTGGACCCAGATGACGATGACGAAGCCGATGCTTACCCCGATCGCTCCTAAGGCTGCCAACTTGTTGCTGACTGTCAGGAAGCGGCGAAGAGGACCATTTTCGCATGTCTCAGCAGTCATTGATTAGCTCCAACGGCCTCCCTTCCAGCGCCCGAGGCCCGCGGAAGCGGGCCGCGCGGTTGCATTGCTGCCGGTGAGGTTGCTGATAAGATAGGTTGCACTCGTTAAGGAGGTGATAATCAAACCGTCGTGATTCTCGCGATGACAAAATCAACCCGGCGTTTCAACTAAAGGGCCGCTTCAGCAGTGCGTGCATGGTCGCTGGCCGCTAAACTGCCGCGCCGCAGTGCATGGGCGTCGTGCGCCTGCTTGCCGGCGAGGCAGCGAGAGGACGGATGGACAAGAACAAGAAGCGCGGGCTGCTGAACGGCCTGACCCACTACGGCGACCCCGACTTCGCGGCCTATCTCCGGCGTTCCTTCGCGCGCTCCATGGGCTATTCCGAGGAGATGCTGAACCGCCCCATCGTCGGCATCACCTGGACCGCCAGCGGCTTCAACAACTGCCACCGCGGCGTGCCGCAGCTGGTCGAGGCGGCCAAGCGCGGCGTGCTGGCCGCTGGGGCCCTGCCGCTGGAATTCCCCGTCACCTCCCTGGGCGAGGTCTTCCTCAATCCCACCAGCCTGCTGTACCGCAACCTCATGGCCATGGACGTGGAGGAGATGGTCCGCGCCCAGCCGATGGATTCCGTGCTGCTGGTGGGTGGCTGCGACAAGACCCTGCCGGCCCTGGTCATGGGTGGGATTTCCGCCGGCAAGCCCGCCGTGGTGCTGGCCACCGGCCCCATGTCCACCGGGCGCTATCATGGCGAACGCCTGGGTGCCTGCACCGACTGCCGGCGCTTCTGGGCGCAGTACCGCGCCGGCGGGCTGGACGACAAGCAGATTCGCGAGATCGAGGGCAACCTCGCCACCACGCAAGGGACCTGCGCGGTCATGGGCACGGCCAGCACCATGGCGATCCTCTGCGAGGCCCTGGGCCTCATGCTGCCCGGCGGCGCCGCCGTGCCCGCCGTCCACGCCGACCGCCTGCGCCAGGCCGAGGCCAGCGGCCTGCGCGCCGCGCAGCTGGCCATGGATGAGAAAGGCGGCGACCTCACCTTCGACAAGATCATCGACGCGAAAGTCGCCGAGAACGCGCTGCGCGTGCTGCTGGCGATCAGCGGCTCGACCAACGCCGTGGTGCACCTGGCCTCGATCTTCGGGCGGCTCGGCCTGACGCTGGACATGGACCTGCTGAACCACCTCAGCGAGGAGACGCCGGTGCTGGTCGACCTGAAACCGACCGGTGCCCACTACATGGAGGACCTTCACGCCGCCGGCGGCGCGCCGGCGGTGCTGCGCGCGCTGAAGCACCAGCTGCACCTCGACGTGATGACCGTCACCGGCAAGACGCTGGGCGAGCTTTTGGACGAGAGCGACCCCTGGGTCGACCCCAGGGTGGTGCGACCGCCGGAGGATCCCATCTCGCCCCAGGGCGGGCTGGTGGCGCTGAGCGGCAGCCTCGCCCCCAAGGGCGCGATCCTGAAGCGCGCCGCGGCGACGCCCGAACTCTTCGAGCGGGAGGGCCGCGCCGTGGTCTTCTCCTCCCTGGAGGACCTCTCCGCGCGCATCGACGATCCCGACCTGGACGTCACCCCCGACGACTTCCTGGTGCTGCAGAACGCCGGGCCGCTGGCCAGCGGCATGCCTGAGGCCGGCTACCTGCCGATCCCGGCCAAGCTCGCCAGGGCGGGCGTGAAGGACATGGTGCGCATCTCCGACGCTCGCATGAGCGGTACCGCCTTCGGCACCATCGTGCTGCACGTCTCGCCTGAGGCGGCGCTTGGCAGCCCGCTCGGCCTGGTCAGGAACGGCGACCGCATCCGCCTTTCGGTGAAGGAGCGGCGCCTCGACCTGCTGGTCGAGGAAGCCGAGCTGGCCGAACGCCGCGCGGCCTTCACGCCGCCGCCCGGGGTCGGCGCCGAGCGCGGCTGGCGCCGCCTGTGGCGCGACCACGTCCTGCAGGCCGAGGACGGCGTCGACCTGGACCTGCTGCGCGGCGCCTGAAAAATTTTTGCCGGCGCGTCACAAGCCGGGCCGCCCGCTCGTCGTCTCCGTAACAGCGTTTCATCGCAAGGAGAAAGGGACACCATGCTGCAGACCAAGGCTTTCGACTTCCGCCGACAGATCCCCACCGTCTACCAGGCCATGGGCGGCGTCGAGCAGGCCATCACCGCCCAGGGGATCGACCCGATGCTGCGCCATTTGGTGAAGCTGCGCGCCTCGCAGATCAACGGCTGCGCCTTCTGCGTGAAGATGCACACGGAGGAAGCGCGCAAGGACGGCGAGACCAACGAGCGGCTCGACCGGCTGGTCGTCTGGGATCAGGTCGACGACTTCAGCGAGAAGGAGAAGGCGGCCCTGGCCTGGACCGAGGCGCTGACCACTCTGGACCGCGGCGCCGACCACAGCGCCGTCAAGGCGCGGCTGCTGGAGCATTTTTCCGACCCGGAGGCCTCCACCCTGACGGCGGTCATCGCCATGATCAATCTGTGGAACCGCATGGGAATTGCGGCGCATTAGGCAAGTGGCCAAACCATGATCGACGACAGAGGCCTCGCGACCTTCGAAGAAGCCCGGCCCGCCCTGCGCGGGCTGGCCTACCGCATTCTCGGCTCCCTGGCAGAAGCCGAGGACGCGGTGCAGGACACTTTCCTGAAGTGGCAGGCCGCCAACCAGGCCGAGATCGAGAACCCTCCGGCCTGGCTGACCACGGTCTGCACGCGCCGCTGCCTGGATCTGCTGAAGGCCGCCGACCGCGCCCGCGTGGACTACGTGGGCACCTGGCTGCCGGAGCCGTTGCAGACGGCCAGCGCAGAGAGCCCGGTCGAGCTGGCGGCCTCTGTCACCACCGCCTTTCTGCTGCTGCTCGACCGCCTGACGCCCAAGGAGCGCGCGGCCTACCTGCTGCGCGAGATCTTCGACCAGGACTACGCCGAGGTGGCGCAGACCCTCAGGATCCAGGAGGCCGCCTGCCGCAAGCTGGTGTCGCGGGCCCAAGCCGCTTTGCGCCGGGAAGAGGCGCGCCGCGTGGCGCCGCCGGCCCGCCAGGCGGAACTGCTGGACGCCTTCCAGCTGGCCGTCAACAGCGGCGCGACGGAGCGCCTCAGCGCCCTGCTGGCCGACGACATCGCGCTGAGCGCCGACGGCGGCGGCAAGGCTACCGCGGCCAGCCGGGTGCTGCGCGGCCGCAAGGAGGTGCTGGGCTTCATCACCAAGATTTTGGGGCGGTCCTGGCCGCAGTGGCGGCAGGTCAGGACGGAGATCAACGGCGTCCTGGGCCTGGTCATCATGGAGGGCGACACGATCCACGCCTCCATCACCTTCGGCTTCGACGAGGAAGGCGCGCTCAGCAACATCTACATCATGCGCAATCCGGAGAAGTTCGGCGGCCTTGGCGCGGATCCGCGCGACATGCACTGAGCCTCGACCGCGGCTTCGCCCCTGAATCCCCACTCACCGTAAATCGGAAATGGCCGGGCCCTGCCTTTCGCCAGCGCGTTGAGCGAACCGCCCGGGGTGTCACAACCCTGGGCCCGTTGCCGCTGTTCGACGTTGATGCGCTAATTGACCGGCTCCGTTGTTCGGAAGCCACAGGTAATCTCCCCGGGGGTCCCGAGTTCGGTCAGAACAAATACAGGGGAGAGATGAGAATGCCAGACGCATCAGTATTGACGCAGAGCGGGAAGCCCCATCAGGTCACCGATGAGGCGCTGGAGGAACTGAAGGGAGCACTGCGCGGAAGCGTGCTGTTGCAGCAGGACGAGGGTTACGACGGGGCACGCGCGATCTGGAACGCGATGGTCGACCGGCGTCCGGCCCTCATCGTGCGCTGCGCCGGCGCCGCCGACGTGCGGCGCGCGGTGGCGCTGGCGCATGACCACAATCTTGTCGTCGCCGTGCGCGGAGGCGGCCACAACATCGCCGGCAACGCGGTCTGCGAGGGCGGCCTTATGATCGACCTCTCGACGATGACCTCGGTGCGCGTCGATCCGCAGAAGAAGACCGCCTGGGTCGAGCCGGGCGCCACCCTGGGCGACCTGGACAAGGAGGCGCAGGCATTCAATCTCGCGCTTCCCGTCGGTATCAATTCGACGACGGGAGTCGCAGGGCTCACCCTCGGCGGCGGCTTCGGTTGGATCACGCGCAAGTACGGCATGACCATCGACAACCTGATCGCAGCAGACGTGGTGCTGGCCAACGGCGATCTCGTGCGGGCCAGCGAGACGGAGAACCCCGATCTCTTTTGGGCACTGCGTGGTGGCGGCGGCAACTTCGGTATCGTGACGGCCTTCGAGTTCCGGCTTCACGACGTCGGCCCGGAAGTCCTGTCGGGCCTTGTCGTGCATCCGCTGGACGGCGCGGCGGAACTGCTGCAGGCCTACCGCGACATCGCCGCCTCGGCGCCGGACGAGCTCACCGCCTGGGTGGTGCTGCGCAAGGCCCCGCCGCTACCTTTCCTGCCGGAGGAATGGCACGGGCGCGAAGTGCTGGTCTTCGCCGTCTGCTATTGCGGCGACATGGCCGAGGGCGAAAAGGCGCTGGCGGAGCTGCGCGGGCTCGGCAAGCCCATCGCCGACGTGGTGGCGCCGCATCCCTTCACCGGCTGGCAGGCGGCCTTCGATCCCCTGCTGGAGCCCGGGGCGCGGAACTATTGGAAGAGCCATGACTTCGCCGAGCTCTCCGACGCGGCCATCGACGACCTGCTGGCGGCGATCAAGACCCTGCCGACGGAGGAATGCGAGGTCTTCATCGCCCACGTCGGCGGCGCCATGAGCCGCGTGCCGGAGGACGCGACCGCCTACCCGCAGCGCAAATCGCATTTCATCATGAATGTGCACACGCGCTGGCGCGAGGCGGAGCAGGACGCGGACTGCGTCGGCTGGGCCCGCAGCCTCTTCGACACCATGGGCCGCTATGCGGTCGGCACCGTCTATATCAACTTCATGCCCGACGACGAGGCGGACCGCGTCGAGGCGGCCTACGGCCCGAACTACAAGCGCCTGGCCGAGGTCAAGGCGAAGTACGACCCGGCCAATCTCTTCCGCATGAACCAGAACATCCAGCCGAAAGGCTGACGCCGATATGAAAAGCCCCCGGGACCCTGGAGCGGGTCCCGGGGGCGGTCGCGGGGAATCGGGCGGGCTTAGGCGGCCCTGCTGGGGCGCTCCCCGGCGCCGTCGATGTGGCCGTGCAGGACGTCGCCGCAGTCGCGATGACCATTAAATCGGGGTAGCGCCCGATCTCCGTGACCAGGTCGTCGACCAGCCCGCGGCTGAACCTTGTCCAGCGATCTTCGCCGGTAATATTCGCGCACGGCAGAATGGTCACGGAGGCAGGCCGAACCCTGGTTTCCGGATTCGCCGCCTCGCGGACGATGAATTCGCCTTCTCCATTGCCGCCCAGAAACCGGTAACCCCGGCAGTGGACCGTTTCTATGAACCGCGGGTTTCGGGGGTCGTCACCCAGGGCCTGGCGCAGATCATGACGTACTCCTTGATCAACCCCTCCGACACGCAGAGGCCTTGCCAGGCGTCTTCGAGTATACGATTTTTCGTGAGCAGACGGTTGGGATTGGATACGAACAGGCGCAGCAGTTGAAACGCCTTGTTGCTGATCGGCAGTGGCTGATCGCCCCGCCACAGGCGCTCTTCACTGATATCGAGCTTGAAGCTGGCCATGATATGCACCCCGCTCGTATTCGGCGGGTCTCAATGCGCGTCGCCGATACGAAAACGGAACCATTCATGCGCCTGGAGGGTATGGCCCAAGGTCAGCGGGATTCCATGCCGGGTGCCTCTGCCGCTTGTCACCGGAATTGCCTCCAGTCGCAATTGCGGTAGAATTACAACAAGAGGCTTCCCCGAATGGCCCCTCGGCCATACTCCTGTCTTACTCCGGCACGCCTGCCACGCGGAGCAACTCGACGCGGCGTTCTCTGTCGCGATCATCGGTGTAGGGGACATAGGCGGCATAGGCCTGCAAGGTGAAGCGGGGATTTATCCGCCGAATCTCGGTGGCGGCGGCCTCCGCCTTATCCATCGTGCCGAGCGCGCCATAGCACACCGCCAAGACCACGTGCAGGGAGACATAATCGGGGTCGAGAGCGACGCCGCGCTCGGCGACCTCGACGCAGAGATCGGGATGGTCCTGGAGCCAGTAGGCATTACCGAGCCATTCCAGATAGTTCGGGGGATGGAAGGGGTCGAGCCGGATGGCCTGGGTGAGAGCGCTGACGGCGTCCTCGCCGCGTCCCGCATAGACCAGCACGGAGCCGAGGTTGCTCAGCGTTATGGCTTCCCGCGGCTCCAGGGCGAGCGCCTTGTTGATTTCCGCCTCGGCTGCGCCGAACTCGCGGCGCCACTGGTAGATCATCGCTAACAGCACGTGGGGGGCAGGATCCTCGGGACTGAGCTCGGCAGCCTTTGCCGCCAGCTTCTGGGCTTGCGCGAGATTTTCGTCGCGTCCCCTTCCCCAGACACGCCATTCGTCGAAGAAATTGAAGCCCAGAAGGCTGTGGGCTTCGGTATAGGCCGGGTCGAGCTCGATGGCCCGCTGGAGCAGGTCCCGTGCTTCGGCCGCCGCTTCGCTGTCGAAGCGGGTGAGGAGCTTCCGCGCCCGCAGCACAAGGTCGTAGGCTTCGAGACTGGTAGTCTTCGCGCTCTCGGATTGCTCCCTCTCAGTCAGATGCAGTTCCAGCGCGTCGACGATCTTCTCCAGGATCGCGTCCTGGACGGCGAAGATGTTTTCCACCTTGCGGTCGTAGCGCTCGGCCCAGATGTGCCCGCCGGTCGTGGCGTCGACGAGCTGGGTGTTGATGCGGACCTCGTCGCCGACGCGGCGCACGCTACCTTCCAGCACATAACGCACGCCCAGAGCCTCGGCCACTTGGCGCACCTTGACCTGCTGCCCCTTGTAGACGAAGGAGGAATTGCGGGCGATCACGAAAAGACCGCTTATCTTTGAGAGGTCGGTGATGAGGTCCTCGGTCATGCCGTCGGCGAAATACTCCTGGTCCGGGTCGTCGGAGAGGTTGTCGAAAGGAAGGACGGCGATGGAGGGCTTGTCCGGCAGGGCAAAAGCCATCTGCTCAACAGAAGCGGGCTCCTTCTCAGGCAGCCAGGACTGCCACCATGCAATCGCCAGGAGTGCGGCGAGGCCCAATATCGCAGTGGCGGCGATGGCCGGCCGAAACCCGCGCCGCGGCGATGTGGTGCCGGCGGCGATTGGCGTGAGGAGCGCCACCGCCTTGTCGTCGAGGGCGACACGATAGACGGTGACAGGTTCGGCGATATTCTTGACCTGCCGCTCGCCCAGGTCCTCGAAGGTGAGGTCCAGCTTGCCCTTGACCTGGTTGAAGACGTTGCGCGAGATCCAGACGCCGCCGGGTTCGCAAAGCTCTTGCAGGCGCGCCGCCACATTCACGCCGTCACCATAGATGTCGTCGCCTTCGACGATGATATCGCCGATGTTGATCCCGATGCGAAAGACGATCCGGTTCTCGGAAAGCGCGGCTTCCGGATGGTGCAGGGCCGCCTGGACCTCGGTGGCGAAGGAGACCGCGTCGACGACGCTGGCGAATTCCATCAGCGCCCCGTCGCCCATCAGTTTCACGGTGCGCCCACGATACTGCTGCGCTTTCGGGTCAATGAGATCCCGGCGGAGTGTCTTGAGAGCCTTGAGGGTGCCGGCCTCGTCTTCCCCCATCAGCCGGCTGTAGCCAACGACGTCGGCGGAAAGGATGGTGGTGAGACGACGTTCCAAGGTCTGTCCCCCTCGCGGGAAAGACTATCGGCGAACGGCAGGGAAATCCATGCGGGAAGAAGAAGTACCGGGTTTGTCGTCCCTCGATGCGGATCCGGGGGGCGCCGATGTGCCCATTCATAGATCAGTGGGACGCAGTTAAAACCTTGGATAGTGCTGCGGCCCAGCTGTAGTTCGCCGGTTTGACGCGCATCATCGACGGTGACTAGGCTTTCCTCCCGGTGACGCCTTGGTGCAGAGAGAAATTGAGCGAGGCGGCATCGGAACAAGTGCGGGGGTTGCGTTCATTTTTCTTTGAATGGATGAAGGGACCAGCACTATGCAACTTCTGCGATCGATCATGCTGGGTTCGGCTCTCTGTTTCGCTGCGGCTGAGGCCGGTGCCGAGCCGATGACCCTGGATGCCGTGCTGACTACGACAGAGGACATCTCCCTCAATTTCGAGAACGACAAGCGGCATTTCCTCACGCTTCTGCTGCGCGAAGGCACCGCCGGGGGTGAGGGCGTCTTCGAAGGCGCCGCGGTGGCTGAGTACGGGATGCACGACGTAACCGGCGAGGTCGGCGGCGAGGCGAGCGGCTATGTGGTCGCGACCACGACCGGGGGCGACATTGCCTACTTCCGCTGGCGGCTGCAGGCGGTCTTTGTCGAGGGCGCCGACGGCAAGGCCGAGGTCGTCAACAGTGGCCTCTGGGAACTGGCCGGCGGGACCGGGCAGTTCGCTGCCCAGCGAGGTGTAGGCTCCCTGAAGATTGAGTTTCCGAGCAAGACGGAGCGGCGCTATATCCTGACAGGCGATATTGCGCCCGCCCCCTAGCCGCCCCGAAGGGCGGGCTCACACCACCTTGCTGTGCAGCTCGCCGACGCCGTCGATGTGGCCGTGCAGGACGTCGCCGCGGCTGACCGCGGCCACGCCGGAGGGCGTGCCCGACAGGATGACGTCGCCCGGCGCCAGCTCGAAGAGCCCGGAGAGGTAGGAGATCATCTCCGGCACCTTCCAGATCATCTGGCCCAGGTCGCCCTCCTGGCGGGTCTCGCCGTTGACCTTCAGCCAGACGGCGCCCTTGTCCGGGTGGCCGATCTCGCTGGCCGGCACCAGGTCGCTGCAGGGGGCCGAGTGCTCGAAGGCCTTGCCCACTTCCCAGGGCCGGCCCGCCTTCTTGGCCACGCCCTGCAGGTCGCGCCGCGTCATGTCCAGGGCGACGCCGTAGCCCCAGACGTGCTCCATGGCCTTGTCGAGCGGGATGTCCTTGCCGCCCTTCGACAGGGCCACGGCCATCTCGATCTCGTGGTGCACGTCGCTCGACTGCGGCGGGTAGGGGAAATCGCCTCCGCCGGTCACCAGGTTGTCCGGGTTCTTCTGGAAGAAGAAGGGCTCCTCACGGTCGGGATCGCCGCCCATCTCGATGGTGTGGGCGGCGTAGTTGCGCCCCACGCAGTAGATGCGGTGGACCGGGAAGACAGCGTCGCTTCCGCGCACCGGGATCACGGCGGGCTTGGGCGGCGTAATCACGAAACTCATGGTCTTGTCGTCTCCAGAAGAATGCAGGGTGCTAGTGTCGGGCGGCGGCATAGTAGTCGACCTTTCTTTCAAGCCAGGCAAGTACTTCGTTCAGAGTGAAAGCGAAAGCAAAAAGCACGAAGAGCAGCGCCCAGAAATGTTCCATCAGGAAGCGCGAAGAGTAGAGCTCGAAGAGCCGGCCGAAACCGATGATGGAGACCAGGAGCTGCCCGATGACCACACCCTTGACCGCGCGGATCATGCCCAGGCGGATGCCGGAGAGAATCTCCGGCAGGGCCGCGTAGATGTAGATCTTGCCGAAGGCCTGCCAGGGGTTGGCGCCGAAGACCTGGGCCATCTCCACCAGAGAGGGCGAGATGCCGCGCACCCCGGCGCGGGCGTCCAGCACGATAATCCACACGGCGAAGAGCACCACGGTCATGACGATGGTGGTCTCGCCCAGGCCGAAGATCACCATGATGACCGGCACCAGCGCCGTCAGGGGCGCCGAGAGGAAAAGGTTCACCCAGGGCAGGAAGACGCGGTCGGCGATGATCGATCGGCCCATGATCACGCCCAGCGGCACGCCGACCGCGATGGCGATGGCGTTGCCCAGCAGGAAGGCCTTGCCGGTGATCCACAGGGCCTCGGCGAAGGTGGCGGTAGGCACGATTTCCACGATGCGCGCGAAGACGGCCGAGAGCGGCGGGATGATGAAGCTTGCCCCGCTGCGGCCGACCACCTCCCACAGCGCCGCCCAGATGATGAGCGAGCAGAAGAGGGGAACGCGGATCTTGCCGATGACCATCACACGCCCTCGTCCAGGTACTTCTTCAGGCCCTGCCAGATCTCCTCGACGGTGTCGATGTAGGCCGGGTCGCGGCGGATGGCCTCCGGATCGTCGCCACGCGGGATGTCGGGCTCGACGATCTGCGAGACGCGCGACGGGCGGCGCGACAGCAGCACGATGCGGTCGGAGACGTAGACCGCCTCCTCGATCGAGTGGGTGACGAAGAGGAAGGTCTTGCGCTCACGGGCCACCAGCTCCAGCAGGTCTTCCTGGAACTTGCGCCGGGTCTGCTCGTCGACCGCCGAGAAGGGCTCGTCCATCAGCAGCACCTTGGCGTTGACGGTCAGCGCCCGGGCCAGGCCGACGCGCTGGCGCATGCCGCCGGAAAGCTCATGCGGATAGGCCTTCTCGAAGCCCTTGAGGCCGACCTGGCCGATGTAGCTCTCGGCCACCGCCTCGCGCTCGGAGCGGGCGACGCCGCGCAGCTCCAGCCCGAAGGCGACGTTGCGCAGAACGTTGGCCCAGGGCATGAGGGCGAAGTCCTGGAACACGAAGGCGCGCTCCGGCCCCGGCCCGGTGACGACCTTGCCGTCGACCCGCACTTCGCCGCCGGTGGCGGGGATCAGGCCGGCGATGATCTTCAGCAGCGTGGTCTTGCCGCAGCCGGAGGGGCCCAGCAGCGTCGTCAGCTGGCCTTCCGGGAAGTCCAGGGAGACGTGGTTCAGCGCCTCGGTGCCGCCAGGATAGACCTTGGAGACGTCCTCCACCTCGACGATGGCGCGGGGCTCTGCGGGGATGGCTTCTGCGGTTGCGGCGTTCATCGGGTGGCTCGCTTTTCGGGACGGAAGAGGGTCACCTCCAGGCGCTCGATCAGCTCGATGAACAGCACGGAGAAGACGATGATGGAGAAGATCGCGGCGTACATCTTGGCGTATTCGGCGATCGACTGGTTGTAGGTGATGATGTCGCCGATGCCGGTCGGGGTGATCAGCAGCTCGGCCAGGATGACGCCGATGAAGCCGGCGGCGCAGCCCAGGCGCAGCCCGGCGAAGATCACCGGCGCGGCGGCGGGCAGCACGATCTTCCAGATCACCTGCCAGCGCGAGCCGAGGAAGGAGCGCCCCATCTCCAGCAGGGAGAGCGGCGTGTGGCGCACGGCGTTCAACGAGTTCAGCACGATCACCGGCATCGCCATGATGCAGACGGTCATGACCTTGGCGGTCAGGCCGATGCCGTAGGCGAAGGTCAGGATCGGGATCAGCGCGGCCAGCGGCGCCGACTGAGCGATGATGAAGAGCGGCGCGCCGAACCATTCGGCCAGGCGGTTGAGGCCCATGGTGACCCCGAAGGCCACGCCGACGACCACCGAGGCGAGAAGGCCGATGGCGAGCGGCTGCAAGGTGATCCAGAAAGCCTGGAACAGGGTGCCGTCGGCGACGAGGCCGGAGAGCGCGTCCATGGTCTCCAGGAAGGTCGGAAAGGCGGGGCTGATGGGCACCCGCCCGGCGTATTCCCAGGCGCTGAAGACGATGACGACGGAGACCAGGCGCAGGAACAGCGGGTGGCTGACCAGCTGCGCCATAACGTTGGGGGCCGGCAGGGCGACGGGCGCGACGGGCGGGGCGCTGTCGCTGCCGGAAGAAAGCCCCGTCCCTGCAGGGCGGGCGGGGGCAGGGCTGGCCTGCCCCTCCGCCCTCAGGGCCGGGGATGAGGTGGGTGTTTGCAAGGAAGTTCTCCGCCTGCGTACTGGTTACAGGCCGAGCTTTTTCCTGGCCGCGTTCAACGGCTCAAGGTTCCAGTATTCCTCCACTTTGAGGGACTCCGCCGGGCCCTGCAGCTGGCCAGCCTCGGTATAGAACGCGAAGTCCGCCTTGGCCGCCGCCATGCCGCCACCGGCCGGATCGAAGAGGCCTTCCTTGGCGCCCTCGGTATAGAAGGGCACGACCTCGGCGAGGATTTCCTTCGGCTGGTCGGCGAGCAGATTGCGCTTGGCGCGCTCCTCCTCGATGATCGCCGGGTTGTCCTTCATCTCGTGCCACAGCTTCAGCAGCTCTTCGACGACGATGTTCACCTGCTCGGTGTTGCTGTTGATCCAGTTCTCGCTGGCGAAGATCAGCTCGTCGCTGGGCACCTCGCTGACGCCGGGCAGCACATGGAACTTGTCGCCGGCCATCTCCAACAGCTTGTTCTTGTTGGCGAGGTCGACGATGGTCGCATTAATCTGGCCCTTCATCATCGCGATGATGCGGTTCTCGGAGCCGGGCACGTAGCTGCGCGGGCCGAACTCGATGCCCTCACGCTTGGCGATGATGTTGCCGATGGCCTCGGTGCCGGTGCCGCGGGCATGGAAGGTGAAAGGCTGCCCGTCCAGGTCCTTCCAGGACTGGATGTCGTTCGAGGCGACCGGAAAGAACACCAGGCGCGACATCTGGAAGATCGCCTTCAGCGGCACCTTGCTCTTCTGGATCACCGAGTAGGGCGTGCCGACGCCCAGGTCGGCCTGGCCGTTGACGATCGACTGAATGGCCAGCTCTTCCTTGGCGAAGGAAGTCATCTCATAGTCGACGCCCCGGTCCTTGGCCCGTTCCAGGGCGATGAGGAAGGCCAGGGTTTCCACGGAAACCACGTCGCCCAGGGCGACGCGGACTTTCTCCGCCGCCTCGGCCGGTGGGGCCAAGAGCGCCGAACCCGCCAAGAGCCCGACCATCGCGGCCGCGGCGACGCTACGCCGAAAGACGTTTCTTACTTGCTGCATGATTTTTCCTCCCCGGCCTGCGCGTTTCTTGGCGCCGTCGTTTTGCGGGCGGCGGGCGGCAGGCCTTATTGCTGAGGACCAAAGCCTAACCAATTCTTGATTGGTTCCGCAATTGATTTATATTGGTCAGCCGCAATTGACTGCGTTATAGGCTACGCCTAGTGTGCGCCTGGGCTGGGGAGCACCAATTTGGCCAATGGACGAGAGCCGGCGGACGGAGGTCCGCGGCAGTAGAACGGAGTCGGCATGGATCAGGGACAGGGAGCTTTGACGCAGCTGCGCGCCTATCTGGCGCAGCGCGATCTTCCCGCCAACACCCGCCTTCCCCCGGAACGGGAGCTCTGCGACATCCTGGGCGTCTCGCGCGGCGAGCTGCGCAAGGCCCTGGCGGTGATGGAGAGCAACGGCGAGCTGTGGCGCCATGTCGGCAAGGGCACCTTCATCGGCACCCGCCCGGCCAAGGAATACTCCGACGTCGCCGGCATTGCCGCCCTGACCAGTCCGCGCGAGGTGATGCAGGCACGCCTGCTGATCGAGCCGCAGATCGCCCGCGAGGCGGCGCTGAACGCCACCGCCGGGGATATCGCCGAGCTGAGGCAGTGCATGCAGGCCTCGCGCCAGGCCCAGACCTGGCGCCAGTACGAGAACTGCGATAACCGCCTGCACCGCACCGTGGCCGAGGCGGCGCACAACACCGTGCTGCTGGCTCTCTTCGACACGCTGAACGCGGTGCGCCGCGCCGTGGTCTGGGGCCGCCTGCGCGACAAGGTGGACCGCCCGCCCAAGGACCACCACAGCTTCAAGGAGCACGAGCTGCTGGTGAAGGCCATCGAGGAACGCGACATGGACGGCGCCAGCCAGGCCATGCTGCGCCACCTCTCCCAGGTCCAGGCCAACCTGCTCGCCGCCCGCCAGGCCGCCGAGTAGGCACCGCTTCCCGCTACAAGAACCGCAGGGCCTTCGAGGCCGCGCCTTCAGCGTGCGGCCCGAAAAGGCTGCTCAACTTGCCGGGCTTTTTTCCCGGCGCTAGGCTCGAAGCTCAGTATTGCCGGCAGCGAGCCTGCCGGGTCCGGCGAAATCTCCCGGGGGTCGTAGACGAAACGTTTTCACAACGGAGGGAGTCATGGCCGATCCCATGGAAGTCGTGAAATCGATGTGCGCGCGCTACCAGGCGGCGGTCAGCGCGAACGACTCCGCCGCCTACGGCAAGCTGTTCGCCGAGGATGCGATACGGGTGCCGCCCGGCTCGGAGCCCGAGCACGGCCCGGAAGCCATCGCGCAAAGCGAGCAGAAGGACTACGACGTCGCCAAGTGGACAATCCAGTCCAGGCCCTTGGACGCCTTGCCGGTGGGCGATGACTGGGTCTACGGAATCGCCGAGGCGGAGGTCAATACCGTGCCCCACTACGGCGGCACCGGAAAATCCTTCAAGGCGACGAAGACCTGGCTGCTGCAGAAGCAGCCTTCGGGCCAGTGGTTGATCAAGCGGCAGATGTGGAACCTGAAGTAGGTCTTGTCCGCGTTTCGAGCAGGGCCTCTCGTCGCCCCGGCGGCGGATGGACTTTACTTGCCCTGGAAATGCCCCGGCCGTGTGCTCATGTGAATCGCTGGACGGCCGGCGACAGGATGCTGCCGGGCGCCGCGGGCTGTTGCCGCGGCGCTACGCCTGTTTTTCAGGTGCTTCCTCTCTATCCAGGAATCGCGGACCTGCGTCGTGCCAGGAGACGAAAGGAGGCCGCCATGACTCTCTGGCTCATCACGCCTTCGGCGCGCTACGGGGACTCGCGTTGGCTGGATCATCCGATCTGGCTCGAAGTCATCGTCCGCGCGCCCTCGGCCGCCCGCGCGCGTCTGCTCGCGGCCAAGATGGAGGCCGGACAGATCGCCGACGCTACGCCTGTGGGCAATGAAACCCACACGTTCCACAGCGCCTTTCAGGACGAGAAGCTGTACCAGGTCCGTCAGCTCAATCCTGGCGATGCGCAGGGACATGACCCGGAGGGCGAGGAGCGCGTGCTCTCCGCCACCCTGGGCGCGGTACCACACGACACCTGATCTGCTCAAGGACTAGAAGTACCAGGACAGCCGGATCTCGATGAAGGAGTCGCGGGCGAAGCCGTTCAGCAGGTCGTTCTCGTCGATGTTGTCGAAGACCTGACCTTCGATCTCCAGGCTCAGGCTGTCGTTGAGGCGGCGCTCGAACTCGACCGAGAAAACCCGCTCCTCCTGGTCGAGGTCCAGGATGACGCCGGCCAGCAGCGTGGTGTCCTCCACGTCGTTCAGCGTCAGCCGGGTGCCGAGGAAGA
>NZ_JACSDK010000014.1 GCF_014925385.1 Pelagibius marinus
TCTTCCTCGGCACCCGGCTGACGCTGAACGACGTGGAGGACACCACGCTGCTGGCCGGCGTCATCCTGGACCTCGACCAGGAGGAGCGGGTCTTCTCGGTCGAGTTCGAGCGCCGCCTCAACGACAGACTGAGCCTGGAGATCGAAGGCCAGATCTACGACAACATCGACGAGAACGACCTGCTGAACGGCTTCGCCCACGACTCCTTCATCGAGATCCGGCTGTCCTGGTATTTTTAGTGCTGGCCCGGTAATGTCTCCACCGGCAACGAGCTTCACCAAAGACGGTTCGAACAGCTGCCCTGTGCCCTGGACTGAAGGGGGCCAATGTCCGGCGGACCCGCTTCGTAGGGCCGGCCGCAGAGGTCCAGCCCGCCATCTTGGATGGCCACTCCTCGGCCGATGACGCTTTGGCGATTCTTCAGCCGCAGATCGCCGAGCTGGAGATTGAAGTAGACGTCGCGGCTGACGGTGTCGAACGGTGCCGCATCTGGCGGCGCCAGGATGTTACCCTCCGAAGTAAAGGTGGCTCCCTCAACTGCGCGAAGGTCGCCATCCACGATATTGTTGCGAATGGTCGCCGACGTGCCGCGCCCTCGCAGCAGGATGCCTCTTGTGGCTACAAGAGAGTTGTTATGGATCAGTGTATCAGCGCTCTTATTCAGATAGATGCCGGCATGGTTGGGACAATTCATGATGACGTTGTTTCTCGCTATCCCTCTCTTGTGCTCGACCTCGCAGCGCGCATCACGGCAAAAGCGACGGCCGGTGCCGCCGTCGCCGAAGGAGAAGCCGATACGATAGAGCCCGGAGTGACCGGCCTCGCAGCGTACGAGGTTCTGCTCGAAGATGTTGTCTTCCCCCGAACCTTTGAAGAAGGCACCGTAGCTCGTGTGGTTGCCGCCGACCTTGGCAAAGTCGGCAATCAGGTTCTTCTGGACCCTCCAGCGGCTCACTGACACGAGATCCAGCAGAGAGACCGGTTTGTCGGTAATTCTCGGGCGGCTGTTGAGAAAGGCATTATGGCGGATGAGCCCGTCATCCGGAAAACGTCCTGCCTTGCCATTCACTTTGACGGCGGCATTGAAGTCGACAACCCAATTGTTCTGTATGACGACGCCCACTGCGTCGCCGACGACGTGGAAGGCATGCTCGCAATGGCTGTCATCGTCGCAGCTGCTCTCGATGACCAAATTTTCGAACGTCCAATAGGGGGCGATGATGTGGAATCCGTCGAGGAGCGCGAACCGCAGCCGGGCACCGCCTACGGCAGGGGCGCGCAGGACGATGCGTCGATCCGGAAGACCCGGTTGGTCGACCTTTATGCTGGCGCCCGAGAAATCATAGGTGCCCGGCTGGATTTGGATCTCAGTTCCGGGCGTGGCAGTCCGGACAGCGGCTCGCAGGTCACTCGTCGTCCGCACCAGCACGGTCTTCAATGCCGGCGGGCGAGGTTCGTCAAGGCCGGCGGTGCGGGGGCCGACGAGAGACCCCTGCCATGTCTCCGGCCCGGAAAGCGATACAATCTCCGCGGCCGGAAGGGGAGATGGCCGATAGTCCTGGGCCGCCGGCGGCGTGGCGGTCAAAGTGCTGCAGCTTGTGGCGAAAACCGCGAGGGCGAATAAAGGCGTCCGCCATGGGGATGCTCCCCAGTTGTCCAAGCGAGGCGGCGTGTCAGCTTTTGCCGTGGGAACGCGGTCAGCGGGCGTAGTCGTCGTCCAGGCGTGTGATATCGCTTTCGTCCAGAGTTTCCCCGAGTTGAACCTCGACGAAGACCAGGGGTTCGGCGCCGGTGTTATGGATACGGTGCTTCGCCCCACAGGGGATGGCGACGTGGTCGCCTGGCTGCAGCTTCGTACGGGTCTCGCCGACAGTGGCCTCACCGCGACCTGCGACGATAATCCAATGCTCTGATCGGTGGCGGTGGAACTGCAGCGACAGTCGATGGCCGGTGCCCACTTCGACGCGCTTGGTAATGAATGCAGACCCGGCATCCACGACGCGCCAACTGCCCCAGGGGCGATCTTCGTGATCGCCGATATCATAGCGAACTGCGCTCCTGCTTCTGGCCGTGGCGTCCATTGTCCGCACTCCTTTCGGTCGTCATGCAGGTCACTTTTGTTCAAGTGCCTGCAAACATGCTGAGCCGAAAGACGAGAGCAGGTCAAAGCTATTAAGCGGCATTTATCGTTGTGTCGCATTCGTCGCGACTAGAGTTGAGACGGAATGGGTAGCAGTGTCTGCCTGGGAACCTCGGAGCCGGCATAGGCACCGAGGTAGGTGTCGTCACGTGGATTACCTGCGAAGTCCATCTCGGCATCCGCATAAGCCGCAAGGAGGTGGCTGTCGGATGCAGGGGTTCGCAGCCGGCCGGGTTGTGGACGCAAGTCAAGTGCCCGCCAGTCGCCAAAGGGGGCCCGGAGGTGAGAGCCGGCTGCAGCATAGCCGACTGCGAAATTGTCCCATTGCTCCCCGCCGTCGATTGGCTGCTCCGAAAACACCGCATTTCGTGTAACAATCTGACGAAAGTCGGGATCGCCGCCGCGAATGCGTATGCCGGTTCCTTTTGCAACAATCGTATTATGAAAGACCGCAATTTTCCGCGGGCGGTTGTGATGGGGCTGGATCCACAGGCCGTCGCCATGGTGGTTCACCAGCAGATTGTCGTGAAAGGCGACGTTGCCCTCTCCTTGGAATAAGGGCTCATTCACGAGATTCTGATAGAGCAGGTTGCCGTAGATTTCGTAGATATCTTCGATCCCGGCGCCCAGAGGCGGAAAGTGGCCGACCAGAAGGTTGGGGCGGGGACCTTGGAAGCCCGCCTGCGGTTGTCGGGCCTTGCTTATGATATTTTGACGAATGATTGTCGACCCTGCCTGTGTCGGCATGTCGGAGATTTCCGGCCGTTCGCCCTGATGCTTGATCTGCAGACCGTAGCCGATGGTATCGACGATCAAGTTCCGTTCAATCAGGCCGTGCACGAAGGGAGCGGCTCCATTGGAATTCCCGAGATAGAGCCCGGTACCGGCGTGACGGATAATGCAGTTCCGGATTACCCAACCCCAGGCAGGCGCTTTGGTGCTGATCGCGACGGTCTGCTGGTGATTTGCATGGTCAACGATTTCCAGGTTCTCGAGCGTGACGTGATGGGTGAGGGCATGGGCTTTCACACCGTCAACCCCCGGTGTGTTACCGCCATCCAACGTCAGGTTACGAAGTTCGAGGTGGGAGACATTGCGGAGCTCGACGGTGTTGTGGCCGCGCTGGGCAAGGAAGCGAGCCGATCGGTCCGCGGGCCCCTGGATGACGATGGGATTGCCCGGAGCGCCATGGAGATCACTCAGGATGAGACTGCGGCGATAGGTGCCGGTCGTGAGCAGCAAGCGGTCGCCGGCACGAAGGTCTGCGGCCCTGTCCAGGTAGGTGGATGGGGTGGCGGTCAGAGACTCGCCACGGCCGTGCCCTGGCCGGCTCCCGAAGCCGGCGAGTAGGGCGGCGGCGGCCGCGAGAGCCGAGCGGCGATTGATCTGCATGCTCTATCTCCTGCCTACGGTTGCGCCGCCGGATGGCAATCCGGCGGACGGCCCGCCCTGCGGCGGCAAAGGCGGAGGCGGCCCGGGCCGGTCAGAGACCGAAACGCCGGTGCCGGCGCTGATAGGCGCGCAAGGCCCGCAGGAAATCGATCTTGCGAAACTCGGGCCAGTCGATCTCCGTGAAATAAATCTCGCTGTAGGCACTTTGCCACAGCAGAAAGCCGGAAAGCCGGAGCTCGCCGCTGGTTCGTATGATGAGGTCCGCATCTGGCAGGTCCGGAACATAGAGATGCTGGGCGATGGTTTCGGTCGAGATCTCGTCAACTGCGGCATCGGGGTTTCGGGCCTCGTCAATCGTCTTCCGCAAGATCGACCGCAGCGCGTCAACGAGTTCCTCGCGGCCGTCATAGGCGACGGCGATGGTCAGGACGAGGGTCCCGTGCTCCTTCGTCGCCTCCTCCGCAGCCTCGATAGCCGCGCGGGTGGAGGTCGGTAAAAGATCCAGGCGCCCCGCAGCGCGGACGCGTACCTGGTGCTGATGGATGAGGGGATCGACGGCAAGCTGCGACAGCTTGTTCTGGATCGCCGCGAGGATTCCCGAGACTTCTCTAGCGGGACGTTGCAGGTTCTTGGTTGAACAGACCCAGAGCGTGATCGCCGGAATCTCCAAAGTCGTACACCAGCTTAGTAGCTCGTCCAGCTTGTCGGCGCCCAGGGCATAGAGGGCGCGAGGATCTTCGATGTTCCGGCGCCGACCAAAACGTCGATTGCCGTCCAGAATGATGCCAATGTGTCGCGGCAGCTCGCCTTCGCGCAGCTGCTCCATGAGGCGATGCTCGTAAAGACGATAGAGGATCTGCTCGACCCAGTGCCGGGCACCGCCAAGTCTCCGCCTGGCGCGCCACCAGAAGGGACTGCGCAGCCACCGGACGTGTCGTACCCGCGAGTAGCTGCCTTCTGCCATATGCTGCTGCCTCAACTCCCCGCTGTTCCTCGACTTCAGCCCTTTGCCTCTCTCTCGGCTCCGCGGACGAGAGATGCATAGCGCGGGTCCTCTGCCAGATGCCTCACCATAAGTGAGAGGTCTTGCGACCGCTCACGTGGGCAGACAAGAAGAGCGTCCCTGGTGCCTACTACCGTGAGTCCGTCCAGGCCCAGGGCGGCAATCGGCATGGCGGCACTGCGCAAATAGCTGTTGTTGCAGTCAACTGCAACGACGTCGCCGATCAGTACATTGCCGTGGTCGTCCTTGCCCGTGACCCGGTAAAGGGCTTCCCAGGAGCCGACATCGGACCAACCGATATCAATGGGGACAACGACACCATAGCTCGTCCGCTCAGAAACAGCTACATCGAACGAGAGGCTCGGTTGACTACTGAACGCGTCCTCGTCGAGGCGGAGGAAATCCTCGTCAGCGATGCCCCTTTCAAGGCCCCCCCGACAAGCCAGAACGATGGACGCTTCGTAGCGTTCCATCTCGGCTAGCAGCCGCCTGGCCGACATCAGGTACATGCCGCTGTTCCACAGGTACTGGCCGCTTGACAGGTAGCCCTCGGCGGTGGACCGGTCTGGCTTCTCCACAAAGCGGGCGATGCGGAAGCTGCCGGGGAATTCGGCGAGGCTCTCGCCCTTCTGAATATAGCCATAGCCGGTTTCCAGGCGGACCGGCCGGGCGCCGAAGGTCACAATCCAGCCGCTTTCCGCTGCCGCGGTGGCGCAGTCGACGGCTTCCAGGAATCCTTTCTCGTCCTGGACAAGGTGATCCGAGGGCACAAGCATGAGCAGGGCATCCGGGTTCTCGCGGGCGATCAGGAGAGCCGCCGTGCAGGCTGCAGCCGCGGTATTGCGGGCCACCGGCTCCAGCACGACGTGTTGGGGCGTGGCGGCTACCTGTTGCAGCTGCTCGGCGACGAGAAATCGGTGCGCCTTGTTGCACACGACCAGGGGAGCAGTGAAACGCTGCGGGTCGGCCAGTCGTGCGACGGTCATCTGCAACAGAGTCCGTTCTGCGGCCAGGGAAACAAAGGGCTTCGGATGCAGTGATCTGGATATCGGCCAGAGTCGGGTTCCGCTGCCGCCGGCGAGGACGATGGGATGAATCTGCTGTGATCTGGCCATGCTGGGTTCTCAGACCTCTTTCACCATGGCAAAAAGCGCATTCAACAAGCCGACTGTGGCCTGAGGCAATTCATACCCGGCCAATCCGGATATGAGCCTGCTGCGATCGTCGCACCGGATCGTTCGAGGGATGTGCCCCTCTGCTGCTGCGAGATATGATCGAGAATACCAACGACGCCCTGCGGCCCAGCTGGCGTGCAGGCCGCAGGCACCGGCATCAAAAGAATGTCTCCGGGATGATTAGGATGTCGCCCGGGAGCAAGGCCACATTGGCCGAGATGTCGCCGTCTTCGAGCAAGTCATCAAGCCGCACGCGGTATTCCGCCAGTTGGTCGCCCTGCGCACGCACCAGGGTCGTATTGTTGCCGTCGGCAAATTCCGTCAAGCCGCCTGTGGCGATGACGACGTCGAGCACGGTCATATTCGCGCGATAAAGAATGGCCTGCGGCGTGGCGGCTTCACCAACGACCCGAACCTGCTGGGGAAAGGTCCCGACGAACCCGCCGACCATGACCGTGACGAGAGGGTCTTGGATGTACACACCGAGCTTGGACTCGATCTCTCTGGAGAGTTCGCTGGGGTTTTTCCCTTCAACATAAAGATCCTCGATGAGGGGAACGGAGATTCGCCCGTCTGGCCGCACGGTGACTGAAGTGGTCAGTTCTGCGTTCCGCCAGACGAAGATCGTCAATCCGTCTCCGGCGCCGATCTGGTAAAGCGGCGGCAGTTCCGGAACTCCAGCCTCTGCTGGCGGTACGTCGGGCTTGCTTGAGCAGGCGACTAAGGCGGCTCCTATCAGGACGGTCCCGGCCAGAGCAGTGAAGAACTTCAGTCCGCCTCGAAACATCTGCAGAACTCCTTGTCGCCGCAACCCCCGTAGGCGCGGGCGCGGCCGAATGGAAGGGCTTCTGATGCTGGCGCGGCCGGCCGCATGAAGCACGCTGCGGAAAGGGTCCGGATCACAGCAGGCGTCCTCTCGGCGGGCCGCTATGGCAGCACGTACTCTATCAGCACCCAGTAACCGGAAAAAGACCCCAGCACCAATGTCGAGAGTGCCAGGAGCGAGCGGAAACGGCGCACCGAACGAGGAAACTTGCTAGTGGCCCGGTGAATCACATCGATTGACATCGTAACCTCTCCCATCTGGCTTCTTGCCGAAGCCTTCTTTTTGGCAAGAGACCGATACTACCCGGGGAGCTCTTTTTCCCCGGGGTTGCGGGACGTAGAAAGTAAACCCAGCTTGAAGAAACGCCTTCGCAGGTGCTGGCATCAAGGGACTGGTTGTGCCGTTTACCTGCTCCCTGGCTAAAATGCTATTTCTCGCCTGGCAACCTTGTCAACGCGCACACCCGATCAAGGATCGCCGCCGGAATCTCATGTGAAGAGCGGGGCGATCATGATTTATCAATGATGATTCGACGGGGGTCACTATGAAAACAGGCAGCGTTCTCATTACCGGCGGGGCGGGCTACATCGGGAGCCACGCGGTGTTGGCGTGCCGGGAGGCAGGCCATTCGATTGTGGTTCTCGACAATCTTTCCAAGGGTAACCGGGAGGTGTTGCCGAACGACGTCCCCTTCTACCAGGGGGACGCCGGTGACCCGACGATAATAGCTCGGATTATCAAAGGTCATTCCGTAACGGCGGTGATGCATTTTGCCGGCGAAATAGTGGTGCCCGAATCTGTGGAAGCGCCGCTCTCCTACTACCTGAGCAATACATGCAAGAGTCGCGCTCTGCTGCAATCGTGCGTCGACCATGGAATCACCTCCTTCGTCTTCTCCTCGACTGCCGCGGTCTACGGGGAGCCGGACGTGAACCCGGTGGGGGAGGGGGCCCCAACCCGCCCGGAAAATCCCTATGGCAGATCAAAGTTGATGGTGGAGTGGATGCTGCGGGATGCTGCGCGCGCGCATGGTTTACGGTACGTGATCCTGCGCTACTTCAACGTGGCCGGAGCGGACTGCGCCGGTCGTGCCGGCCAGTCGGCGCCCGGCGCCACCCATCTAATCAAAGTGGCTTGCGAGGTGGCGGTAGGAAAGCGGCCGGAGATGGAGATCTTCGGCACTGACTATGATACCCGCGACGGCACCTGCGTGCGCGACTTCGTCCACGTCAGCGACCTAGCGAATGCGCACGTGCTCGCTCTAGAGCATCTGTGGCGCGGGGGCGAGAACCTCACACTGAACTGCGCATACGGGCATGGACACTCCGTGCGCGAGGTTCTCGACGCGATCCAGCACATAGCCGGAAGACCTCTTGCGATCCGCAATGCGCCGAGACGGGCGGGCGATGTGGGTAGCTTGATCGCCGAGGCATCGCGCCTGCGCGACGTTCTCGGCTGGGTTCCCGAGTACGACAGCCTCGACGTTATTCTGCGGACGGCGCTTCACTGGGAGCAGCGGGTGACTGCCTGGAAGGTGAAAGGGGACGCGACGTAGCCCAGCCCCTACTGAACCGTAGTCTTGCCTAACCTGTCCTGTAAGATGTTCCGTGAAGTCGGCCCTAGGGAGGTGGCCGGATTCTTATGATATTTCGATAAGGTGCGGCCCACGGTGGGTTTGGTTGTGGTGCTGCCGCCAGACATATCTGTAGACGCCATCTCGGCGAGGGCCGATGTTCCTCAGGCTGCCGCAAAAATACATTACACAACCGTTCATCTTCCTGATGATCGGTGAAGCGGCCGCGTTCTGCTCGGCATTTTATCTGGCCGCACTCCTTCAGAAAGGGGGGCTGGCCGGGCTGGGTGGCCTGCCTCGCTACCACCTTTGGGACGCGGTGACTTTTACATTGGCATGCACCGGGTCCCTGTTCGCAATGGGGCTCTATCATGCGCGCAACTCGACCCGTTTTCGCGACGTTTTCATTCGCACCATCCTCGGATTTGGCCTCGCATTCCTGGTGCTGTCGGTCGTGTTCTACCTCTGGCCGTCGCTCGCCGTCTGGCGAGGCCTCATCTTCATTGGCCTGCTCCTCTCGCTGATGGCGGCATTTCTGCTGCGTTACGCCTTTCTATGCCTGGTGGATACGAACCTTATTGCCAGACGCGTCCTGGTTCTGGGTACCGGCGAGCTGGCCGCAGAGATCGAAGAATTAGAGAATTCCGCCGAGAGCTGCGGATTGAAATGCGTCGGCTTTCTCGACATCGAGGGCAACCACGTCAAGGTGTCGGCGTCGCGCGTCGTCAAACCCTTCAAGCCGCTTCCGCAGCTTTGTCTGGAGCGGCGGGTGAGCGAGATCGTGGTTGCGGTCGAGGAGAGACGGGGGATGACACCAATCGACGAGCTGATGGACTGCAAGCTGTCGGGCATACCGATTTATGATTTTCTGACGTTCATGGAGCGCGAGACGGGGCGCTGCGATCTGAATACGCTGCGGCCCAGCTGGTTTGTTTTCGCCGAGGGCTTCAGTGGAGGGAGCGTGCAGAGAAGCGTTAAGCGTATACTCGATGTCTTGCTGAGTGTCGCTCTGCTGATCGTGACACTGCCGCTTGCCGGCGCCACCGCTCTGGCAATCCGCGTGGAGAGCCCCGGCCCGGTGTTCTATCGGCAGACTAGGGTCGGGCTGAATAACAAACTCTTCGAAATCATCAAGTTTCGCAGCATGGCCGTTGATGCGGAGCCGGACGGCAATGCGGTCTGGGCGGCGCAGAATGACCCCAGGATCACCGACGTCGGGCGCCTCATACGCAAATTCCGCATCGACGAGCTGCCGCAAATCATAAATGTGATCAAGGGAGAGATGAGTTTTGTGGGTCCGCGCCCGGAGCGCCCCGAGTTTGTCGCCCAACTGGAGCAGCACATCCGGTACTACAGAGAGCGCCACCGTGTGAAACCGGGTATAACCGGCTGGGCGCAGCTGCATTACATCTACAGTGATTCGGTCGAGGGTGGCTTGGCCAAGTTGCAGTACGATCTCTATTACCTGCGGAACTACAGCCTGCTTCTGGATCTTTTCATCGTCATCCAGACAGTACGTGTCATTCTCTGGCCCGCCGGGGCGCGGTAGGTTCGCTTGACTGCGGTACCGGCCGGCAGCGTCGCCATCTCGCCTGATCGCCGCCAGGCGAATGCGCGACATCTTCTGCATGTCTTTGCAAGCTTTGGACATGGCGGGGTGCCGATCCGCATGTGTGATGTCATCAACGGCCTGACCGGCAGCTTCCGCCACACTGTAGTAGCGCTCGATGGCTGTTTTGCCGCTGCCGAGAGGCTGGCGTCGCATGCCGTTGTAGATCTCCGGCCCCTCACCCTGCCGAGGTACAATCTGCTGCGTGGCATGGCGTCGGTGCGGACTTTGGTGCGCGAGGCGGAGCCGGACCTGCTGTTGACTTACAATTGGGGCGCCATCGAGGTTGCGCTGGCAAACCGCCTGTTCGGCGTTTGCGATCATATCCATTTCGAAAGTGGGTTTGGTGTCGAGGAGGGAAATGGTCAGTTGTGGCGGCGCAACCTTTTTCGCCGTGTTGCGCTAGGCCGCGTCCGGAAGCTGGTGGTTCCTTCCGCCACGCTGATGGAGATTGCCGCTTCGGCCTGGTCGGTGCCGCCGTCCAAGCTGATTCGCATTCCGAACGGGGTCGATCATCTCAGGTATAGTGGTGAGGCGGGCGTACGTAGGCCCTTGGCGGCCGTCGGCGCCGGTCCTGAGACCGTCGTTATCGGTACCGTTGCACCCCTGCGGCCGGAAAAGAACCTGGGCCGGCTCTTGCGGGCCTTTGCGCGCTTGCCTGGAAGCCCCTACTGCAGGCTGGTGATTGCAGGCGACGGCGCGGAGCGTGAGGCGCTGGGCCGCGCGGCCGAGCGGCTGGGAATCGCCCGGCGCACGACTTTTCTCGGACATGTGGAGGATGTTCCCGCGGTACTGCGCGGCCTGGATGTTTTCGCCCTTTCGTCGGACACGGAGCAGATGCCCAATAGCCTTCTGCAAGCGATGGCGGCAGCCCGGCCGATCGCCGCAGTGGATGTCGGCGACGTGCGCCGCATCGTGGCGCCCGAGAACCGGCCCTTGGTTGTCCCACGCGACGATGAAGAGGCGCTTGCCGGCGCGCTCGCGGCTCTCGCTTGCGATGCGCGACGCCGGCAGGCGCTCGGCTACCGGAATCAGGAACGCGCCAAGGTGGCATACAGCCTCGATGCCATGGTCGTAGCCTATGATGCCCTCCTGGGCGCAGCGTGAGGCAAGGCGGTGACGAGCCCGAGCGGCGGCGGCAACCTGCGCATCCTGACTTTCACGACTCTCTACCCGAACACGGAGAGGCCGCAGTACAGCGTCTTTGTGGAAAACCGTCTGCGGCAGCTTGTCGCTTCCGGCGAAGTATCGGCACGAGTGCTGGCGCCCGTGCCATACTTTCCCTTCCGCTCGCGTCGCTTCGGCACCTACGCGTCCTTTGCCAGGACACCACTGCATGAAGCCCGATTTGGCTTAGAGATCGACCATCCGCGCTATCTGGCCATTCCGAAGGTCGGAATGAGCATGGCGCCCTACCTGCTTTATGATTGCGCGCGTCGCGCCTTGGGGCGCCTACAGAAAGAAGGGAGACGCTTCGACCTGATCGATGCCCACTATCTCTATCCCGACGGTGTCGCCGCGGTTATGCTGGGCCGGACTGCAGGGTTGCCGGTGACGGTGACCGCGCGTGGGACCGACGTGAACCTGCTGCCGGACTTCTTTCTGCCCCGGCGCCTCATTCGGCAAGCCGCCCGGCGCGCAGACGGGGTGATTGCCGTAAGCAGCGCACTGGCGGAACGCCTCGCAAGGCTGGGTGTGGACCGATCACGCATCACGGTCCTGCGCAACGGCATCGACCCCACCGTCTTTCGCCCGAGGACGCCGTACAGGCGGGCCGGACAGCCACCGCCCCGGCCGCTTGTCGTCTCGGTCGGGAACCTGGTGCCGTTGAAGGGGCACGACTTGGCCATCTCGGCGCTCGCGGAGATCCCCGGGCTGACGCTCTGGATCGTTGGCACCGGCCCCGAGCGGGGGCGGCTGGAGCTGCTGGCGCGGGATCTGACTGTCGCCGACCGCGTCAGCTTCCTGGGCAGCGTGCCCCACAAGCGCATGCCGGAAGTCTACAGTGCCGCCGACCTGCTGCTGTTGGCCTCGGAGCGCGAGGGCTGGCCCAATGTGCTGCTGGAGGCGATGGCTTGCGGTACCCGCGTGGTGACAACCAGGGTTTCCGATGTGGCCGAGATCGTTAATTCGCCGATAGCCGGCATCTGCCTCTCCGAGCGGCGTGCGGACTGCCTTGCCCGAGCGATCCGTCGGCTTCTGGCCGCGCCGGTACCTTGCGCGCAGACGCGTGCACACGCGCTGAATTTCACCTGGGATGCCACAACGGCGGGTCAGATCGCGCTGTTCAGAGAGATACTTAACCGGCGCCACTCAGATGGTTGTTAGACGCCGGGATCGCACTCGTCTTACACTATCGGCAACGAGGCCACGGCGGATCTCGGCTCGTCAAATGATAATGCTTCAGGCGCTATCATATCAAAAGTCGACAGTAGATTGATAGGTGTCGGAAGCGAAAGCGATCGGAGCGAGACGGGGTGATAGAGTTCTACAAGCTCTTCTTTCATTACCTCAATGCGCTGTGGAAGCGCCGGTATGTCGCGCTGCTCACTACCTGGGTAATAGCCATCGCCGGGTGGATGGTCGTCGCCTCCCTGCCTAGCATCTACCAGTCCTCAAGCCGCATCTATGTCGACACCTCCAGCGTGCTGCAGCCTTTGCTGCGCGGCATTGCCGTACAGATCGACCTGCGCACGCAGGTGCAGCTAATAAAGCAGACGCTGCTCAGCCGGCCCAATCTCATCAAGGTAGCGCACGAGACAGACTATGATCTGTCGGTCAGCAGCGACGCCCAAATGCAGGCCGTCATTAACAAGTTGGTACGGGACACCTCCATTTCCTCCGATCGCCAGAACATCTTCACGATTTCGTTCCGGGACAGCGACCGGCATCGTGCCCACAAAGTCGTCGAAGCGCTTCTGGCTCTGTTCGTGGAGAGCAATCTCGGGCAAAGCCGGCAGGACCTGGATACTGCAGAGGAATTCATCGATCGTCAGATCGCCGACTACGAGGCCCGGCTGGTCGAGGCGGAGAATCGACTCACCCGCTTCAAGCAGGAGAATATTGACGTCGTCCTCGGGGAAGGCAGCTACCTCTCGCGCGCAAGGGCGGCTAACGACCTAAAGCAACAGTATGAACAGTCGCTGGAGGTAGCCATTGCGCAGCGCAACCACCTGCGCAGTGAACTGAAGAGCATTCCCGAAACATTGCCCTCCGAACTACTTAATACTGGCCCACCGGATGATACGGAGCGCCGAATTGTGGCGATCGAGGCCCAGTTGCGCGAACTGCGCTCTCGCTATACGGAGAAGCATCCTGACGTGGTATCGCTGCGCCGGCAACTGGCTGCACTACTCGTAAAGCAGGAAGAGACACAGAATGCGCTTGCAGAGGCGGCGAAGCGCGACGACGGCGGCGGCGTTGCCGAAACGGTGGCTTTTGGAACACCCAACCCCGTATACGGCCAGATACAGTTGCGGCTGATCGAGATTGAGACGCAGGTGGAAGACCTCAGACGGCGTGCCGCCTCGGCGCGCAAGGAGGCAGATGCGCTGGCCACCAAGGCGGAGGACGTTCCCCAGGTAGAGGCGGAATACCAAAGATTGAATCGGGATTACGGAATCGTCAAGGCGCGTTTCGACGAGTTGCTGTCCAGGCGTGAATCGGCCCGAATGTCGCGCAGCCGCGATGCCATAGGCCAGCAGGTGCAGTATCGTCTGATTGACCCGCCTGTCGTGGCCTCCAAACCGATCGGCCCGAACCGACCGCTATACCTCAGCGCTGTTCTGGCAGTCGCTCTTTGCGCGGGATTGGGGGTGGCGCTTGTTCTGGCGCTCCTGGACACAAGCTTCGAGTCGGCTGCGGAGCTTCGCGACTTTACCGGCCTGCGGGTTCTGGGCGCCATCTCAGACACCAAGCGGCCTGTCGTGACAGTGGGGTCCAGCGCGGCCATCCTCCTTTCGGGTGTTGCCGCTCTCGTCGGAACGTTCGGCATCCTGCTTGTCATCGAGCAGCAGTACGGCTTGAGCACGATCGTCGCCGGCAAACCGGGAGTCGACACGATCGAGAGCGGAACGAGCTTCGTGATTAATAAGTTCAGGGATATCTCCGATTTGCTGGCAGCCCATCTGAATTGATAGGGAGCAAGGTGACGTGGCGGACGAGACTCGGGGAAGCAATGGCAAGCGCGATCTGGAAGCGCGGTCGGCCTCACTCATCGAGCGGGCGGCCGCGAAGCTGGCCGCCGAGGGCGCCAGTGGTCAACGCAAGAAGGCGGCGCCGGGCGCCGACCTCTCACCAAAAGCGGCCCTGCAGATTGACGACGCTGCAAAGAAGCAGGCAGCGGAGGGAGAGCAGGGGCGCCGCCGGCGTCGGTCGAAGTTGGTCACGATCGCCACAGAAGGCCTCGCCAAGCGCGGGATTTTGACGCCGGGCGTCGAGCGAAGCCGCACTGTGGAGGAGTTCAGACTTATCAAACGCTTGGTGTTGAGCCAGCGCTGGGAGATTCAAGGGAGGCCTGGCAACACCATCATAGTCACCAGCGCCCTGCCGACCGAGGGAAAGACGACAACGGCTATCAATCTGGCAATGTCGATTACCGCCGAGGAGGATCTGCGCGCGGTCCTGGTCGATGCGGACTTCATCAAACCGGACGCCCTGCGCCAGCTCGGCATAAGTGCCAGGAAGGGACTCGTCGACGTACTGCGGGACCCCAGTATGGACATTGGTGAGGTAATGCTGAGAACGAACATAGAAAAACTGTCGCTCATTCCCGCCGGCCAACTGGATAACCGCTGCACGGAACTTCTGGCCAGCGCCCGTATGGACGCCATCATCAAGGAACTTTCCAACCGCTATGAAGATCGGATTCTGATTTTCGACTCCCCGCCGATCTTGGCGACAACCGAATCAGTGGTGCTGACCGCCCACATGGGCCAGGTGGTCTTCGTCGTTCAGGCCGGCCGTACCAAGAGGGAATCGGTGAGCAGTGCGCTGGAGTTGATTGGCGAGCGTCCAAACCTCGGTCTCATCCTCAATCGCACTACGGGTGGCTTCGGCAAAACGGGCTTCGGCTCCTACTATGACGCCTACTACTACTACGGCTATGGCGCTAAGAAGGAGCTGGACGGTCAATCCGCAGCGTAAATGGCGGTGCCAGGCGGGCTGCTGGGCGGAACTCGGAACCGCCGTATCTATTCCTGATGGACGGGCCATGAGGCGACCGAACTTCTTCATTGTGGGAGCCGCCAAGTCGGGCACCACTTCAATGCAGATGTACCTGGGGCAGCATCCCGAAATTGCGATGCCCCAGAAAAGAGAGCCGATTTTCTTTGGGCGCGATTTGACTTCCCACACGAAGAGGACCGTGGCCATCGAGGACTATCTCGGGATCTTTTCCGGGTGCGGCCCGGAGAAGATCGTGGGCGAGAAGACCGTATGGTATCTCTATTCCAAGACCGCTGCCGACGAGATCAGCGAGTTTGACAGAAACGCTAAGATTCTGATCATGCTAAGAAATCCGGTCGAAATGGTGCATTCTCTGCATCGCCAATTTCTCTCGACCGGGAACGAGGACACCCGGTCGTTCGACAAGGCGCTTGGCCTGGAGGAGGAGCGGGCCGCCGGCAGAGGCGTGCCGAGGGCCGCGCATTTCCCTGAGGGCCTTCTGTACAGCCAGGTCCCACTCTATTGCGATCAGGTCGCGCGCTACTTTCGGGCATTCGGCAAGGAGCAGGTCCAGGTCATTATCTTCGACGAGTTTTCGAGCAACACCGCGGAAGCCTATTTCAGGACGCTTGCCTTCCTGGGAGTCCGTGAGACTTATGTGCCACGGTTCGTGACATACAACAAGAAGAGGAAGCCGCGCCTGAAGGGGCTGGACCGTATCGGTAAGAGCCCGTCGTCTCCGCTCAGGCTACTGCCGGCCTCGCTTCGGTGGCGGCTCCATCAGATCAATCGAGTCGAAGAGAAGGCGCCACCGATGTCGCCAATAACGCGGGCGAGTTTGCAGCAGCTGTTTCGCCCCGATGTCGAGCGCCTCAGTGAACTGCTGGACCGCGATCTTACGCATTGGTGTCGACAGGATGTGTCCGGGCAGAGCGCGGCTACGACCTCGTAGAAGGAACGCTAAAACGGCAAGGCGCGCGGCGAGTCGAACACGCAGGGAGGGTCTAGCCGGTGCAAACTTATTTTCTTGCCGCGATCGTGGTTCTGCTGGGCCTGTCGATCAGCCTGAATCTCTACCTGCTCCGAAAGGTCCAGTGGGTATTTCGCATGGCCGATCGTCTGAAGCACACGGTGGATCGCCGCTTTCGCCAACAGATGCGCCAAATCCAGTGCCTGCAAGCGCTGCAGCAAGATCTCTCCTTTGCCAGGAGCCTGCCGCCGGCTGGGGGCAAGGCGGCCAGCCCGGATTTTCTGAAGCTGCTGGCAGATCACATCTTGCGGGAAAAGCCGGAAGTCGTCGTCGAGTGCGGCAGCGGGCTGTCTACCATAGTCATATCGCGTTGCCTGCAGCTGAACGGTAAGGGGCATCTCTTCAGCCTGGAGCATATGGAGGAGTTTGCCGAACAGACGCGCAAAGAGCTGGATCGGCAGGGCCTGAGCCAGTGGGGAAGCGTGCTGGATGCACCGCTGGAGCCCTGCCAGGTCGATGGCCGAGCCTTCAACTGGTACAGGTCGCACGAGCTTCCGGACCTGGTGATCGATCTCGTTATTGTCGACGGCCCGCCGGCGCGGACGGGCACCAGTCCGCGCTATCCAGCCGGGCCGGTGCTGTTTCCCCGATTGTCTTTCCGTGGGGCGGTCTTCATCGATGATGCGGGCAGACCGGAAGAACTGGCAGTCATTGCCGAGTGGCGCCGGAATTTCCCCAGCCTGAACTTTCGCACCGACCTGGACGAGTTCGAGAAGGGCGTCTGTACCGTCAGAATTGCCGACTCTTCCGGAAGCCAAACCGCTGCGCGGGCGGCGGCAGGTGCCGGCAGCTGACCGGCGTCATTGAGCCGCCTGTGCAGAATCCCCGCCGATTACTTCTCGGAGCCAATCCTCAAGTTGATCAGTGCGTCGGTTCCAGTCGCCGAAGCGTGCGAGTGAGCGGCGCGCCTCAGGAGTACCGCGCCCGCCGGTGGTCAAAGCGTCCTCGATGGCCGCGGACCATTCCTCGCACGTGGATGCAATATGTACCATTTCGGAATAGGGAGACATGGTTTCCGCGTTCCAACTTATGACCGGCTTTCCGGATGCGAGGTACTCGTAGAGCTTTGTCGGAAAACCCACGCAGGACGCGTTGAATGGCAGACTCAGGATATCGCAGCCATGGAGGTAGGCGGGGATTTCACGCCTGTTTTTGACGCCGAGAAAATGCACGTTGTCGAGGCTGTTTACCCGGTCCCACTCCGCCTTGACCTTCGGCTGGGCATCAAAGCTGAAAGTATTGCCGATGCCTGTCGCGCCGACGAAGACCCAATGCAGTTCAGGGCGTCGCGCAGCGAGGTCGGCGATAAGCGGAAAGTCCAGCTTGAGATTCACGCGTCCTGTGTAACCGATTCGAGGGCGGGGAATGGCGGCCAGGTCTGCCGGGCAGGCGGCACCGGCCCCCGCAGTGACCGCCGCGAAGTCGACGCCATGCGGCAATATGCGCGCACCGCCGGGGCCTATCCCCGGCAGGTTTCGCGACATGTTTTCCGCTGTTGCAATGATCAGGTCGGCGCGCTGTACCAACTTTTCGTGACGGCGCTTCAGGTGGTCCGCCCAAGCGTCCGAGTTCCAGGCGTCGTGGATGTGATACACGACGTAGTCGGCCTCAAGCAGCTCGACGTAAGGCCAGAAGCGTGGATGCCACAGATATGCGAGGCGGCCGCTCTTGCCGGTTCCGGCCCGCAGCAAGTGGCGGGCATGGCGACCTGTAGCGAACGTGTTCCATGCCCCTTCACGCCACAGCGGCAGACACCGTCCTGGCTGATCGACGATCACCGCCTCGCTTCCGCCGGTTTCCACGCGCTCGCAGTTGTGCACGAATCCGCCCCTGCGCCACTTGTCGGTGTGGCGCTCCCAGAGAGATTGCGGACCTGTGCTGTAGACCACGGCCCATCCGCGCCTGGCGAGGCGGGTGAAGAGATGCTGGCGCGCCATCCACCACGGTGTGTGCCATTCGTTTGAAGCGAAGGCGAAAATCTGGGGCGGCTCATGCTGCATTTCAGATGCCCTTGCCCGCAGCGCGGGCGATGACCGGGGCTTTACGCCGGCGCATCGTGTCCCGCAGGTAGCCGATCAGGTAGCTTTCCGAGCTTTCGGCCGGCCGGCGGCAGCACCACCAGAGCAGAAGATCTGCTGCGATGTACACGACGACGCCGGCGCCGACTGATGCAGAAAGCAGGATGAGAGCGACCATGGCGCCGTCGCCCTGAACCGGTGGAGCGGCCTTCAGGGCGAGGAGAGTAGCAACCATGAGCAGGCAGGCCGAGAGCGCTCGCCAGCTTGCCCGCAAAAGTTCCGAAAAGGAAAGGGCGAGCAGCCTGTGCATGTAGTAGAGGCTGCAGAAGAGGACCGCCACCTGGGCAACGGCATGAGCGATTGCCGCGCCGATGATGCCATATTCGACGAGGCCGAAGTAGAGGCCCGGAAGGAACACCAGAGCGCGCCCGGCGGAGGCGTAAGCACCAAGGCGAGGACGGTTCATGGCGAGGTAGACCGGCCGGACGTGGCTGCTGAGCGACCGGAGGCCGCTACTGATGACCAGGATCTCGATCAGCGGGACCGCCCCGATCCAATTCGGTCCCAGCAGCAAGGGAACGTAGTATTCGGCGGTAAGCCCTATACCGACCGCCGTAGGTAGTGACACAAGAACCAGCAGACCGTAAGCGTCGATAAAGGCTCTGCGAAGCGCTGCGACGTCGTGAGCGATCTGGGCATAGCCGGGAAAGAGAACCTGCTTGACGGGGGCGATGAGTTCCGCGGCGGCCATATTGGCGATCTGGCCCGCAATGGAAAAGGCGCCCACTGCCGCGGCGTCGAGGAATTTCCCGACGAAAAAATGCCCGGCTTTGCGGTTTATGAAGGCAGCGATGCCGGTCAGGACGATCCACTTGGAGAAGTTCATGATTTCTCGCCATGCGGCGAGCGATAGTCGCGGCCGATAGTTGTGCATGGCGTAACTCATGACAACCCGCATTGACCTGCCGCAAAGGGTGCCCACGACCAGCGCCCAATAGTTCCGCCAAATGAAAGCGAGGGCTATGGTTACGATCACGCCGGCGATGCGTGGCACAATCCGGAAAACGAACTCCTTGTTGAGGGTAAGTTCCTTCCTGAACGCCACCGTTCCTATGTTGTTGAGGCTTTGCAGGAGCGGCACGACGGCAAGTACGAGGATGACGTTCTCAAGGCGCGGGTTCTCGAGGAAGGCAGCCAGCGGCTGCGCTGCGAGCAAGATACCGGCACAGGCCACAGAGCCGCGCAGCAGCCCGAGAGTCCAGGCCGTATCATAGTGGCGGCGGTCGGCTTCTTGATTCTGAATTAATGCCAGCTCAAGGCCGAACTCGCTGAAAACGGAAACCGCCGCCATTAATGCCGTAGCGAGGGCAACAAGGCCGAAATCGGCCGGCATCAGAAGACGCGCCAGCACGATAGTGCTGAGAAAGCCGACACAGCGGTCGGCAAAGCGCAACCCTATCATCCAGGTCGCACCGCGGACCATGCGTCGGTTGAGGCTGCCGCCTCGCTCTTGAAGCGTCTCAGCTTCCATGTCCCGACCTATGCCCGGTCATGCGCAGGTCCTGGTGAGATCGCGCCCCGAATGACGGAAAAGACTTTCCGCCACCCGTGCCGCCGTCTTGCCGTCCCACAGCGCCGGGTGCCGTGTCGTTCGCAGTCCGCCGGTTAGCGCTTGATCGACCATCTCAGCCAGGGTATCCGGCCGGACCAGTCTGTTGGTGCCCTGGGTTATCGTGATCGGCCGCTCCGTATTGGGGCGCAGCGTCAGGCAGGGAATGTTAAGGTAGGTGGTTTCTTCCTGGATCCCGCCGGAGTCGGTGATCGCCAGTCGGGCGCCGCAGGCCAGGTTCATAAACTCGTTGTATCGCAACGGCTCCGACAAGCGGATGCCATCCTGTCGCGCCAGCGCGGCATCGAGTCCGAAGTCGTGTAAGCGTGCCCGCGTGCGTGGGTGGACAGCGAAGACGAGAGGCAGTCGGTGAGACGTTGCAATCAGCACATCGATGATCTGTGCCAGGCTCGACCGGTCGTCCACATTGGAAGGGCGGTGCAGGGTGACGATTCCGTAGCGACCGCGCTCGACACCAAACCTTTCCGCCACGCAAAGCGAATCGATTTGCGGGCGCTGCAGCTCAAAAGCGTCGATCATGATGTTGCCGACCAGCTCGATGCGCTCGCCGGAGATGCCTTCAGCCTTCAGGTTATCATTGCCATCGCTTGAGGGCGTCCACAAAAGGTCGGCGAGACGGTCGGTGACGATGCGGTTGATCTCCTCCGGCATGGTGCGGTCGCCGCTGCGCAGGCCGGCCTCCAGATGGGCCAGAGCAATACACAGTTTTGCGGCGACCAGCGCGCAGGCGAGGGTTGAGTTGACGTCGCCGACGACGACTGTCCAATCGGGACGGTGCCGCAGGCAGATTTCCTCGTAAGCAACCATGACGGCGCCAGTCTGCTCGGCGTGGCTGCCGCTTCCCACGCCCAGGTGATAGTCCGGCGGCGGCAGGCCGAGGTCCGAGAAGAAGGTATCGGACATATTGGCATCATAGTGCTGGCCGGTATGGACCAACTCGGCCCGGCACCAATCCTGACGCTTGAGGACGTGGTACAGCGGGGCGACTTTCATGAAGTTGGGTCGGGCCGCCACAATGAGGTGGATGTTCTGTCGTATCATTGCGGCCCAACATCCCTTAATTGCGCCCGATCTATCTGACGGTTATCGGTACTGGCAATTGAATAACCTGCCATGTTGCCTTGGGCGATCAACCCTATTTCTGCAGCAGCGTCGGCCGGTTGACACCGCTCATTCGCCGCCTGTGGGGAACTCGACGAGATAGTACCGGAAGTACTTGGCGGCACCGACAGCCTGCCAGCGGGTGATGGCGCCGATGGTCCGGTAGTACACCGGCGCGAAGCCGACCTTGCCGGATTTCGACATGTTGCAGGCATCGCTGTCGGAGCGCGACCAGTCCGCGTGCCATAGGCGGAACATTGTCGGTTCCGAAGGCTCGAAGAGGCGCCCGTCCTCCCACTGCAGCAGCCGGGCCGCACACCAGTAGCGCAAGCCGATCCAGACACTCACCCTGCGTTTGGTCAGCCCGAACGCTTCCAGCAGGAACTTGTGGTCCTCCCAGCTGTCAACCACCGCGAGGCGGCCTCGCACGCCCTTGTACGCCTTAATGCTGGCGCGTTCTCGAGCCGCCATCCAGTGACCCGGATAGACGTTGTCCTTGAACAACTGAAAGTAGCTTTTGGAGGCTGGATTATAGATCGGGGTTTGCGGCAGCGGCAGTTCTGCGGCCAGCAGCGGCGCGCTGTAGAGGGTGCAGACGAGGAAGATCGCGACAGCGCGGATCATAACCCAATGATAAGCCCGTGGCTTCCCTTCCATGGTTTGACAAAAATAATCAACCCGCCGCCCGCCGGGTGCCATGAGCTGAGCTTCGCACGTTGCACTGTTCATGGGGAAGCAGTTCACTCGGAGTTGATGCCCTAGGCTTCTGTGAGACAATGGTGTACGCCCAGCAATACCTAAGCGGCCTCAAGCGGTCTGTGATGCGGCTCTGGCCGAGCCGTTCGCCCCTCTGGCCGGCCGATGGCCGGCCTCTAGGGTCACTGACCGCTTGGCAGGGCGCGGCACCCAACAACGTCGGGGACCCGGCCCTCTGTATTGAGTTCTTCCGCACGCGCCTAGCTGCGGCCGGTTTTCTCAGCCTGGCGGAGGCGAGGCGAGCCGCGGCGGTCTATCGGTGCGACAAGAAGTCTTGGCGGCGGGAATTGCTCGCGGAAACTCTCCGGTTTTGCAATGAGGGCCTGCCCGTCTATGCCTTGCAGGCAGGTCCGCTTGCCGGCGGTCTGGATTGGCCCGCGCTGTCGAGACTCCCGTGCAGTGACCGGCTGTACCGACTGCGGCCGCACCGCTTCGGCTTCCTCCCGCGTCTGGCATTGGCGGCCTGCCTGGGAGCGGACGTCCTTCCCGCGCTGCAGGCCACCCTGGCGGGGTGGATCCGCCAGGGTCAGATGGCGGAACGGACCGGAGACGCCTATTTCTCAAACCTGGTGGTCGTCTATCGGCTGCTCGCCCTCACCTGGGCGGCACCGTTTCTCGCCGCGAAGGCCGAGGACGGCGACGAGACGGCTGCCCAAATCTGCCTGCAGCTTTTTCACGTCCTTGCGGCCGACTGCCGCCATCTGGCCCCCCGGCTGGGCGAGGCGGCCCCCAATAATCATCGCCTGGCCGACAGTTTTGCCGCATGGCTGTTGTCAGTCTGCTATCCGGAACTCGTCCCCGGGCCGGAGACGCCGGAGACGCCGGATACGCTGGAGCAGGCCTGGCATGCCGAGCTGGCCCGGCAGTTTCAGGAGGATGGCACTAACTTCGAGCAGTCGCTGCACTATCACGAGTTGGGCTGCGAGTTGGCGCTTGCCTATCTCGTCATCGCTTTGCGGCGTGGAAAGCCGCCGCCGGCCCCGGTACTAAAGATGATCGCCCGTATGCTGAGGTTCCAGGCGGCGCTGGCGGATCGCAACGGAAACGGTTTCGCCTTGGGCGACACAACCGACGACCCGCTTCTGCCGCTGGATGCGGGCAGTAGCTGGGCCCGTGGCGCGTGGCGCATCCTCTATCGCGAGCTGTTCGACCGCAGCTTCCAAGAGACCGCCGAAACAGCGGCAGGGGCGGAACGTGCCCACTGGCTGCTGGTTGCGCTACGCGGCATCGAACTCCCACTGCCGGTGACGGGCTTGCAGACGCTAGGCCAGCAAGAGATCTTCTCGAGCGGAGGCTACGTGGCTTTCCGGGATGAGGAGAGGGACGACTACCTGCTGTTTCGTAGCGGTCCGCGACCGGACACTCCCGTCTTTCCCGGGCACGCCATGTCCGACCTGCTGACGGTGTATTGGAATGTGGAAGGCAAGGCGGTGCTCGAGCCCGCAGGCACGTACTCCTATGCGGCCGCGAGCTTGATGCCTGATGGCGGCCCGTTCGCTCCACGCCACTATTTCCGCAGTCCTGCCGGCCACAACGGGCCCGTGCTTGGCGGGCATGATCCGCTGGGTCGGCCCAAGGGACGGTTCCGAGACCATGACAGCGGTGCCCGGGCGGTCACGAGGTGGCGCTCCCTCGAGGGTGTCCTGGGGTGGGCAGAGGCTCGGTTGCAGGAAGCAGGCCCGTTGAATGGATGGCGGCGCGGCATCCTGCGCATTCCCGGCCGCTACACCCTGGTCTATGATTTGCCGCCATCCCTGCCCGACGACGCGGACCTGGCCTGCCACTGGCAGTTCGCTCCGCAAGCGGCGGTCAGCCTTCCCTCGAGCCGGCGGGCAGCCGTGCGGCTGGATGGCCGTACAGCCTATTTCTGTGCCTCGCAGGGGATCGCCTCCATGAACTGCATTGCAGGACAGAAAGAGCCGCCTGCGGGCTGGGTGTCGCGCCGCTATGGCCAGATCGAGGCGGCACCGCAGCTGATCTGCCGGCTGCAGCCAGGAGCGGCCGCGGTTGCCTTCGCGGTTGGCCTCTGCGGCGGCGAAGGCCCGCCCCATTTGGAAGTGCCAGCGGCCGGCGATACGGGGATCTCGATCGTCGTGCGCCAGGAAGAAAGGTGCGCGATCGCCGTCTTCGGGCGCCTGTCAACTGTGCTGCAGAATCCTTTCCTCGACATCGAGTTCGACGGCGAGGGCCTGTGGCTTGAGCTTGCCGGCGACAGCGTCCTTCAGCTGCGCGCCCTGGGGCTGCGGAGGCTCACCTCAAGCAGCCTCGGGCTCGCGTTGGGGGCCGCCGATCCGGAGGCGACGCCTCCCGCATGGCTCCGCCTGGTCCATCGCGCCGACAGGGGCGGCCTCTGTGGCCACTGGGTGGCCTCGGGCCGCGGTTGACGCCCCGGGATGACAGCAATGCGCGGCAGGTGGGATGCAGCATGAAAACTTCTACGGCGCAGACTGGGCAGCTCATGGATACCAAGAGCGAAAAGGGAAAGGCGCCGGTTTCAAGCGCCGCCTTGCCCCAAGTTGCCACCGCGCCGACATTCCTGTTCGGGATGGAGCGTAGCGGCACCACACTGCTGTCGATGTTGATCGGTGCCCATCCGAGGGTGGCTGTTCCTCTGGCCACGACCGGCATGTGGCTTGAGTTCGCCGAGCGGCTGCAAGGCCGCTTCAATGATCTGGCCACCAGAGACGATGTCATCCGCCTCGTCGACGCGATCCTGGCGCACGAGCGAGTCAAGCTGTGGGACGCAGAGCTCGATCGTCAGGTTCTGCTGGCCGACTTGCCTTTGGGTGACTTCGGTGCGATCGTCGCGCGTTTCCACGAGGCCTATGCCCGGGCGAAGGGAAAACCTTATTGGGCCAACGTGGACATCGCGACCCTGGACAACATGGATGTAGTCAACGCCTGGTTCGAGGACGCTCGCTTCCTTCACATAATCCGCGACGGACGTGATGTCGCGTTGTCGCACCAGACTATGCCCTACGGTGCCGGGAACATTGCCGAGTGCGCTCGCGCCTGGGTCCATCGCACGGCGACCAATACGAAAATGGGGCATATTCTCGGGCCGTCACGCTACATGACTGTCCGCTTTGAGGATCTGGTGCTTGACACCCAGACGACTCTTGCTCGTATCTGCGCCTTCATCGGTGTCAGCTATGAAGAGCAGATGCTGCGCTATGCCGAAATGGTGGAGGACAAGATTCCAAGAGGTCGGCGCTGGCTCTGGCCGGCCATATCGTGCCCGCCCCAACAGTCGAAGGTAGGCCGGTGGCGCCGGCAGATGACCCGCAGCCAGCGCATCGTCTTCGAGGGTGTTGCGAATCGGGCGCTTAAGGACTGGGGCTACGAAGCCTATGACGAGGTCCCCCGATCCGCCGCCGCCTACCTGCTCGATCTTTGGTACTACCTGATCCAGGGCGGGCGCCTTCGCCGGCTGCGCCGCAGGCTCGGGTTCAAACGTGAATCGCTGCTTGAGCGCCAGGCACGCAAGTTGGGAGAGCGCACCTCGTGGCCCACAACCTGATCGAAGGGCAGAGAAGAAGCTTTGACAGCCTCGTCGAACGGGGCGTTTACGACGCGGACTTTGATCATGCCCCGGCGGCAAAAACCTTTGTCGCCAACGTGCTCGGGGAGGTCCGGCAGCAGTTACCGTGGAAGAAGCCGCTCACGGTGCTCGACTGCGGCTGTGGAACGGGCGCCTGGCTCACCTTTCTGCACGCGCAGCTTTCGCTCGTCGGCTTCAACCCGCTGCGCCTCTGCGGGTTTGACCTGTCTTACCGCATGGTCGAGGTGGCACGGGAGAAGCTGCAAGGGCTGGCGCTGCCCGACGACCTGCGGACCGGAAATGTCCTGGACCGGCAGAGCTATGCCTTCGAGGGACTCTCCGTGGGATTCGACCTGATCTTTACCTATGACGTGATACAGCAGCTGCCGCGCTCCCGGCAGGCGGAAGCCTGCGAGATGATGATTGCGGCCCTCGCACCGCAGGGCATGGCCCTGATCTTCGACAATGACAGCGCAACCCGCTTCGGCCGCCGCATGGCGTTGCGCAAGTTTCTCACACGCTATTGCGGCCTGCGGCTCGTTCCCCGCTATTATTGCAATGCCAGCTATCCGCCGCTGGAGCGATTCCGGCGGCAGTTTGATCGCACGCCGCCGATGCGGGCACGGATCATGGCGCGTGCGGATGGAAGCAAGCGGGCGATGATCGTGGATTGTCGGGGAGACGCCGGCCAATGAGCGCCGCCGCAAGCCAGGGAGCAGGTGCAGCCTTGAGCGCCGAAGAACAAAAGCCGCCAATCTTCCTGCTCGGCGCGCAGCGTTCCGGCACGACCATGCTGCGACTGATGCTCAACAATCATCATAACCTGGCCATTCCGCACGAGACCGCCTTCATCACGATCTACTTCCAGCGGCTGGGCGATTACGGGGATCTCGGCAGCAAGGACAACGCTCGCAGGCTGCTTGACGACGTCGCGCGCCATCCGCTGGTCCGGCGTGGCAACCTGATCGCCGACCCGGAGGCGGTTCTGGCCAGGGAGATCGGCGACTACAAGGACTTCGTCGACGCGATTTACCGGTGCTATGCCGCGGCCCGGGGCAAGGTGCGTTGGGGCGACAAGACGCCCTTTTACACCCCGGATATAGATATCATTCGCCGCATCTTTCCCCATTCGAAGATCGTGCATCTCGTCCGGGACGGCCGCGATGTCGTCCTTTCGCAAAGATCAATCGAGTGGATGTCCGGAAACCTTCCGAAGCTGGTGCTTGACTGGCAATGGAAGACGACGATTGCGCACAAGGTCGGAGCTGTGTTGGGCGATGATTTCCTTGAGGTTCGCTATGAGGATCTCGTGCGTCGGCCGGAAGAGGTGCTCCGCGAAATCTGCACGTTTATTGATGAAGACTACGACCCGTCGATGCTGAACTACTGGGCCGATGCTGAGAGTGTGGTGCCGCGTGAAAGCCTCAAGTGGCACCGCAACTCTGTTCAGCCGCCGGACCCAGGCAAGCTGCAAAAGTGGAAGAAGCAACTGTCCAAGTCGGAGCGCATTGTGTTCGAACAGCTGGCCGGAGAAACGCTCGATCTCTTTGGCTACGAACGCGAGCATATGTCGCCGACGATAGCCAGCCGGGCGCTGAAGGTTTACCATACCCTGTTGAAACGCAAGTGATGGCACAGGGCGGAAGGGATCGGTAAAGCGGTGCTGAAGGCTCTGCATAATGCTCTCTCCCGTCGGCGCCTGCCCAGGGAAGCGCGCGCGGAGTGCGATCGCGACCGCCGGGGCTTGCCGGCCGAGGACCCGGGAAGCGCGGCGGTAATCGATGCCGGCCTTGCCTGGTTGGCCCGCGCCCAGGATTGCTCATTGAGCGCCGACGGCGGTGTGGCGCGGGACTTCAGTCTGATCTCGGGCTGGTCGACCTCCTATCCCGAAACCACGGGCTACATCGTCCCGACATTCCTTGCGCAGTTGGACGAAGCGGGCGCCAACGACCACCGGGAGCGTGCCCGCCGAATGCTGGACTGGTTGTCCGCAATCCAGCTGGAAGGCGGCGGCATTCAGGGCGGCAAGATCGACGCACCGGTCAAGCGGCCGGTGACTTTCAACACCGGGCAGGTTCTGCTCGGCTTCTGTGCCGGCGTACGGGCCTTTGACCGATATCACGACAATATGCATGCAGCAGCCCGCTTCCTTCGCGATACACTCGATGAGGACGGCTGCTGGCGCAGTCACCCGACTCCCTACGCTGCCGCCGGCCAGAAGGCCTATGAAACGCATGTCTCTTGGGCCCTTTTCGAGGCAGAGCGCCTGGCGCCGGGAGAGGGGTACGGCATAGCGGGGCTGCGGCAGGTGGACTGGGCGCTTGGCAAACAAACCGAGAACGGCTGGGTGGCCGACTGCTGCCTCAACCGGCCGTCCCGACCGTTGACCCACACCCTGGGCTACTACCTTCGTGGCGTTGTCGAGGCGCATCGGCTATCGGGTGAGCGGCGCTTTCTTGCGGCAGCATGCAAGACCGGGGAAGGGCTGATCAGCGCGCAACGAGCCGACGGCTCCCTTGCCGGAAGATTGAATGGCGATTGGACCGCAGCCGCAGACTGGGCCTGCCTGACCGGCATCTCTCAGATCGCCGAGAGCTGGTTTTATCTCTTTGAGGCCACCGGCGACCCCCTCTATCTCGAGGCGGGTCAGCGGGCCAATGCTTTCGTGCGTCGTACCGTTCGTACTGAGGGCCCGCAGAATATCCGCGGCGGCGTCAAGGGTTCGTTTCCCGTGGAGGGTGCCTATGGTCGCTTCGAGTATCTGAGCTGGGCGGCGAAGTTCACTATCGACGCCAACCGGAGGGAAGTGGACTTGTTGGGATCGTAGAGGGCCGCATGACGGACAACTGGCCCTAAGAGCCTGCTGCATGGCCGTCCAAAGCGTGCGGCCTCGTCCCCTGCCGGGGACCGGCGGGAAGCGGACGGCCGGCGGAGCCTTCTTTTGCCAGCTCTATCAGCACAATTTGCCCAGCCAGGAACACTATCGCGATGAGATGGAAATAGAGGTCGAAGAACGCGAGGTTTTGGAAGGCGCCGGCAATGGCAAACCCGACAAGGGAGACATGAACCATGCGGGCGAGATCGCAGGCCCAATGCAATTCCGGCCGGTTCCTTGTCTGAGCGATGACCCGGCTGCCGCTTCGCCACGCTGCCCAAAGCACCGAGAGATAGATAAGCAGGCCGACGTAGCCGAGTTCGCCGAGAATCTCGAAATATACGCTGTGATAGTTTCGCCCGCGTCCTTTGCGAGCGTCGGGTACATATTTCAGATAAATGGCGTCGTTGTAAGACGCACGGAATCCGCCGCCGGTCAGCGGACGGTCCCTGGCGACCTTTATGGCGAATTGCCAGACTTCCAGCCGTGAGAGCGCGGAGCTGTCTTGCTGGTAGGTCTCGATCGTCTTCATGCGGTCAATCCAATGCTGCGGCACATAGAAGACGCCAGCAGTCATGAACCCGGCGACTAGCAGCGAAATGATGAAACGCTGGCGCGACTTGATGATTAAGAAGCCGGCCATTGCGACGCCGCCGAGAAAGGCGCCCCGGGACTGGCTTCCGACAATGGAAAGCGCGAAGAGAATCATGAGGCCGTAGAGCCCCATACGGATCAGCTTCGATTCCGTTTGTAGTTGCAGGTAACGCACCAGCGGCAAGCACATGATCAATGCCATCGCCAGGGCGTTGTTGTCGGCGATGAAGCTCCCCGGCGGCCCCCAGACGCGCGACGCGCCTCCGCCGAGGGCCGTGAAAAGACCGCCTTTCGCACCATAGAATCCCAGAGACAGAACGATGATCCAGATCAACGCGTGCAGTCGTTCGCGATTCCTCATGAGTGCCATGGTTGCGAAGGTCATCAGAAGAATCTTGATGGACTGGGTCCACTTCTGGAATGCGAGGTCCGGGACCATGGCAAAGAGGTTGGCGAAGGACATCCAGAAGACGAACGCCAGGAGGAGAACCGATACCGGATTCAAGGGGAGTTTCTTGGATTCTTTGGAAAGGGCCCAGGCAATCAGCGTGGCGATACCCACGACCATTGCGACCGGGAACTCATAGGCAAGGCCCCAGGTGAGGCGATGGGGGTTCATATAGGAGATCCAGCACCAAGCGAGGATGCCAACGTGGGGCCGCAGAAAGACCATCGGTACCACCGAGAAGATCAGAAGGAGGATCAAGAGGTCGCGCATGGGCGATGGCTCTTCCGCATGTTGGAGTGCAGCCTGTAAGCGTTGGGGTCGGGGCTTGCAGCCGTTGACCGCGGCGCGCTCCCGCCAGCTTAACTGCTGGAGCTGCAGCGGTGTGACCCGCTTTGTCGATTGCTGAGGGCGTCGGCGAGCCGGTCGGCGTCGCCGGGCAGCCGTGCGATGCGTTATGATAATTTATGATAGTCCGCAAGCGGCCTAGTGGCCGAAGGAACGCGCCGGGTCTATCGTCACCAGCCAGGGCGGGCTTGCACCGCATTCGCAAACCTTTCTGGGCAAGCAGCGGAGAAATGACCGCTATCGCGCGAATAGCCGTTCCTATCGTGCTGGTGACGCTCCTGCTGGTGCTGAGCCTCGATGTTGGGCGCCTGGTGCTGGCACCGACGCGTGAAGCCTCGATCGATGCGGTGCGGATCCGCAACGCCATGGTGGCCGAACTAGGCAGCCCGGCTCAGACCACGTGGCGCCCGGACCGCATTCCTACCGATTTCCAGTGGGAGAGCCTTCCCGTGCCGGATTACTTTGCCGCGATCGTCGACCGGCTCCGGCCAAGCGGTGGTCAGTCGGAGCCGCCCCTGGCGACCGCGGTGCGGCTGGCTCGGCATCTGCGTGAGACCTCGCGAAGGGGACCGCCAATCCAGGCGAACACTCGCGAAACCTACGAGAAGATAGTTGGTGGACTGGGCGGCTACTGTTCCGACTACACCCAGAGCTTTAATGCGCTTGCGCTCGCCGCCGGTCTCGACGTGCGAGAGTGGGGCTTCGCCTGGGAGAATATGGCCAATGGTCATGCCCTTAACGAAGTATGGGAGCCACTGCTGCAGAAGTGGGTCCTCATCGACAGCTTCATCTCCTTCTACGTGGTTGACCGGAACAACGGTGTTCCGCTGTCGGTTCTGGAGTTCCGTGACGCGCTGCTCGATGCATCCCGTGCGAATGAGATCGAGGTGGTGAAGATAGTGCCGGAGCGCTTCGGATTCCGGTCGGTCGACGAGGCGCTGGCGTGGTACCGGCGCGGCATGCCGCGGCTGTTCCTCGTGCTCGGCAACAATGTATATTCCTACGATGCCGATCCCGTCGTCCGAGCAACCGAAGCCCTTCCCCGCTCGGTCGAGATGACCGCGGCAATACTCCTCGGCAGGCATCCGCGTTTTCTTTTCGTGCCGCGGCCGACCGATGTCGAAGTGAAGGAACAGGTCAGAGAAATGGGTTGGAGCCTGGCCTGGGTGCTGGGGAAACTGGCGGCTATCGTGACGCTGGCCATCGCCCTGCTGGTGATTCTGTGGCGTCTGCTGAGAGCCCGGTTCCGCAAGGCGGCGGCCGTCTGACCGGATCGGGCATGCTATTCCTGTGCATTGTAGCGTTGGAACAGGTACTCCATCGTGGCGACTCGGTTGAAGGCGTCGGGGTCGTGCAGACGTGAGGGGTGGAAAAAGCGCCGCATGTAGGGCATTTCCGTGTCCATGAAGCGAGCGAGGTGCTGCTGGCCAAGATAGGGGGGGAATGCCATCCGCCGCGCGAAGCGCAGGCGATAGGAGCGGCGTCGGAGCGAGGGTGGTCGGAACAGCGTCAGCCAGTTCCGGGCACGATGGCGCAGCGGTGGCGGATCGCAGAAGCGATAGCCGTAGCCGCTCGGATAGGCGGCCAGCTCTGGGGCGAGGCGCTCGATGACCTTTGATTCCAGATAGCCGTAGTTCTTGAATGAGAGCGGAATATCCTCCGTACCGGCGATGACTTGCGCCTGCATGAAAGGGAAGACCATGCGGCCGAAGCGCAGGTTGAGGTTCACGTCGCGGCCGGTCCAATAGCGGCCGCGCACGAGCGGATAGAGTCGCTCCACCTGGGCCCGCGAGACGCAGTGCTCCTGGCTGTGCAGTTCCTCCTGGAAGGTGCGTACCAGGGCGTCCACGTAAGCGGCGGCACGGAACCGCTCAGTACAGGCGCCCGGCGCATAGGCGGAAAAAAAGCTGTCGGCCACGGCTTTCAGCGCCGTCTCGCCGTCCGGTATATAGAAGAAATTGCGGTAGATCTCACCTAGAGATCCGTTGAGCGGTACAGCACCGTCGACGTGTCTGGACATTCGGTCCACCGCGTCAGCGCCGTCGTCGAAGATGCCGTCTACCTTCCAGGCATCGAACCGAATGAAATCGCGCTTCTGACGGCTCAGCGAGGAAGCGGTGTCGGAGTCAACCAGGCGGCTCTTGTCGATGACGTTCAGCACCAGACCCTCGCCGATTGCGATCTGCCTGGCGATCTCTACATCGGAGTCGTGCTCCTGGCCGTAGACGAAGAGCCTGGGCCGGAGACCCGCGGCCTTGAGCCCGGCGAGCATGAGGCGCGAATCGTATCCGCTGGAGAAGGAAACGTGCAGACGGCCATCGAAACCTTTCGCAAGGTCTGCGAAGAGAGCGCGGAGGCGCTGGCTGTGCGTATCGACCAGTTCCGCGAACGACATGGCGGTCTCGCGAGGCGGTGTGGGAGGAGCGGAACCGCGTCCAACCGTCATCCGCTCGCCAAACACAACGTCGGCACCTGCAGGAAGGCGCCGAATTTCGCTGATGAAGGTCCTGCCGCCGAAAGTGGCGCCGTTCCACGCGTACTGATAGACGCCCGTCGTGTCGATGGAAAGCCTGGGCGCCAGTTCCAGCAGTGCCCAGAACGAACTGGAAGCAATTTCCCCCTCACGGTTCACGTACACCTGGAAGAATCCCATGGCATCGGTGAGAAGCCGAATGCCCTTGTCCTTGCAGAGTAGAAGGGCGAACTGGCCAATGACTCTCTCCTGGTCGACGACGTTCTGTGCCAGGTCTGCGCAATAGAGCCGCAGGGCTTCGTCGCCGATAGTGCCGCGGTAGAGGAGCTGGCCGGTGAGGCAGGCGAAACCGCCGTCGGGGGTGTCCACGCAGAGCCCGCCTTCGCCGTCAAGCTTGCGGTATTGGAAGAGCGTGTGGCCGCCGATCTCGACCCTCCTGGCCAAGGCTAATCCCGCAGCACGGTGGGCTGCGTCAAGAGCCTGCCATCTGGCTGACGAGTCATTGCCTGCAATGAAGAATGCACCCATGCCTGTCTTTGCGCCCTCTGCAGCGGGAGTGTAACTATTGCTAGTCCTTGAGTTTTTGCGGCCGGCGCAGCCAGCCGAGGGCCACCTCGGCCACGCGGTGCCAGTAGACCCCTCTGTCGCCCGGGAAGGCGTAGTCCGAGGCAATGGTTGGATTGCACAGCCGCAGCAGGAAGGCCGCCGTTTCCCGCAGGCGGAGGCCGGCGTCGAAACGCGGCGACCGCAGAATTTCGAGCATGCGCGTCAGCTCCCCCGGCCAGAGATCGCCGCAGGTAACCCGTCGGGCGCAGGTGGGCGGCGGCAGCGGCCGTCCTTCGAACCATGCCATCTGGAGGCGGGGAAAGTCGATGCCGGCGAGCAGGTCGAGATGTAGCGACTGCCAGTAACGCGGATTGAGCTCTATGAAATCGAAACTGCCGTCGTTGTCACGGATCCGGTATTCAAGCATCGCAGCCCCCTGCCAGCCGAGGTAACGCAGGCGCTGCACCGCATCTTTCACCAAGTGGTGATTCTGCCAAGTGCGCCGCAGGCTCATAGTGCCGCAGCGCGTCGGGTCCGGGTGAACGTCGACGAAGCAATTGGAGGCAAGGGCCGTCCCTCCCGCGTCCATCAGCAGCGTAACGCCAGCTTGGCGGCCGGTCACGCCGCCTTGCAGCAAGACCTTGCGATAGGTTCGCAGCGCCCGGAGCGTGGCGTCCACGGCTTCCTGGGCCTGCAACGGTCCGCAAAGCATATCGTCTGCTCCCGGAGCGGCATGGCGGGCATCTGCCTTCAGGTAGAGGGGCTCACCCAAGTGCGCGGCATCGTCTTGTGACAGCCGGGCGGCTGCGCGGTCGATGACGAGCGTGGGAGGGTGGTGCTTGAGCAGGCCCAGGCTGGGTGGTGCTTGGCAGAAAGCCTCGAAAACCTCCACCTTGCTCAGCGCCCGATAGACGACCTGCCGGTCCCGGGCGATCGGCAGCAAGTGCCGGAATTCGTCGAAACAGGGTTCGATGGCGAGCAAAAGGGCGCCACCGGGAACAATGGCACCGATACCCTGGCTAGCGACATAACCGCGCAGCCAGCCGGTATAGTCAGGGCTGCCGTAAGGGGGGCAGATCTCCTTCACGGCGCAGAATCGCGAGGCGAAGCCGATTGCATCTGCTCGCGGGGAAGCGGCGTGAACCGGATAGCCGGCCCGCCCGAGCGAGCGGATAGCGGCCAACATGCCGAGCGCATGGGCCTCCGGAACCAGGACCGGCATGGCTTCGGCCCTAGGCGGGACGGCCATGGCACCTTTCTCCCACGTGATGCGAGCAAGGATAGATATACTTTGGCCACAAGCGCGGCAGCTCGGGTACTCCTGACATCCGATATATGATTGCCCGGTCTGGCATGCGTCGGCAATCGTAAGCGGGGGATGATTGGCTCATGGGCTATTGCGAAGAGAGATGCCGGGCGTCTCGGACGGCCGGTTGCGGGCGATGAAGAAGCCGCTGCTTCGGATAATTCTGCGCCTCGCCAAGTTGACCGGCCTGTTTTTACTGGCACGGCGCCTTACAGCAGGGGATCTCCGCATCCTTTGCTATCATGGCGCTGCGCTGCGGGACGAGAATCACTTTAGTCCCGGCCTCTTCATGAGCAAGGAGACCTTTGCGGGGCGCATGGATTTCCTCGCTCGCCAGGGTTATCCGGTGATAGGCCTGGATGCCGCCATAGCCGGGCTGCCGTCCGGCGACTGGCCGAAGGGGGCGACGGTCATCACCATCGATGATGGCTGGTTCGGGACCTACCGCGAAATGGCGCCGGTGCTGCGGAAGAGGGGTTTCCCGGCCACGCTCTACATCGCCAGCTACTATCTCGAGAAAGAGACCCAGGTCTTCAATGTTGCTGTCAACTACGTACTATGGCGAGCAGGACGCCAGACTCTGGATCTCGCAGAGGTGTCCGATGAACTGGGCGGCCGCTACGACATCGCCGATGCCCGCCTGCGCGAGGAACTTCGCCGCCGGCTGGGCGACTTCGCGGATAGCCTCGGCAGTGCAGAAGCGCGCCAGGAACTGTTCCGCCGTCTTTGCGAGACCCTTGGCATCGATGCCTGCTGGATAGAGCAGGAGCGGCTCTGCGCCTTCATGCGCATTGAGGAGGCCCGTGAACTCCAGGCCAGTGGCGTCGATATCCAGTTGCACAGCCACCGCCACCGTTTTCCGACACAGAGCTATGAAGCCGTTGAGGCCGAGATCGCGGATAACCGGCGAGCCCTGGCGCCGGTCGGGAATCCGGCCCTGCGGCATTTCTGCTATCCCAGCGGCGACTACGACGAGCGCCAGATCTCGTGGCTGCCACGGCTTGGCATCGTCAGCGCGACGACCATCAAGGCCGGCTTCACGCGCAGGGGAGACTCGCCCTACGAGCTGCCCCGTTTCCTCGACAGCGAGCGTGTTTCGCTGCTCGAGTTTGAGGCCGAACTGAGCGGCTTCTTTGAGCTGATCCGCCGCTGCGGCTATGCCATCTGAGGGGGGGAGAGCGTTTCGGGCACGGATGACCGAAGCTTCTCGGGTAGCCGCTGGAGTGGTCCGGCGCGAAGCGCCGGCCTCGCTCTCGCTTTGAAACTTGATGGCTACCGCCGGGCCAGAGAACTAGAATTGACCCCGCATAACTGCAAGAAGGTCGAATTACGAATGATGATTCATTGCTGCGGATGATTTGATTGTCGTCCGTGGCGGGATGGCGGCATGGCTGGATATTTCAAAGACACGGTCAAGTTGATCTGGGAGCATGGAGGAGATGTAAAGAGAGCCTCCGGGAAGGGCTATCTGGCGCAAATGCTGCAGATCTTGCTCTACAGGCTAAAGGGGTATGGCGCCAAGGATTATTATGTCTTCTTCCTGTACAGAGGCCTTTCCAAACCAATTATCAATTCCGTCAAGTATGCAACCTGGGTCCGCCGGCTGAACAAGAAGCATCCCGGCGTGTTTCCTTTTGATAAGTGGGTCTTCGGCAATCTCTGTGAAAACTTCAATCTGCCGAGCCCGAAATGCTACGGGGTCTTTCACCCGGTCTGGGGAGTTCAGGGCAACGGACGCAGCCTGAGATCAGAGGCCGAGCTGCACGCATTCCTCGCCGAAAAGGGCGGAAGCCTGGTTTTCAAGCCCGCTGCGGGTGCGCACGGCGCGGACGTCGTACTCATCGACAGCTATGACCAGGAGCGAAAATGGGTCCATCGCGCCAGTGGTGAAGCAGCCAGCCTCCATGATTTCTTCGAGTGGCTCTGCGCGAGGGATATCAGGTGGCTGATTCAGGACCGCATCGTCCAACACCCGGACCTGGCGCGCCTCAATGGGAGCTCGGTGAATTGCCTGCGCATTATTACCTACCTGGATGATGAGGGCGTGGCCAAGGTCGTCAGTGCGCTTCTCAAGGTCGGCCGGGCCAACAGCGAAATCGACAATGCGACTGGCGGCGGCATGATTGCCGCCGTCGACCTGGAAACAGGGCGGACGGGCACTTTCGTCGAAATCTTCAATGAGCATCGCTTTACCCATCATCCGGACAGTGGCGAGCAGATTGCGGATTTCCCGGTTCCCTATCTGACCGAGGCCCTGGAGCTGACGAAGACCGTCCACCGGCTCTTGCCCTATCCCCGCCATCTCGGTTGGGACGTTGCCATCTCGCCGGACGGTCCGCTGCTGATTGAACCGAACAGCTACATGGCCCATCATCTTATCCAGGAAGCGGGAGCCAGGATCTTTGATCCGGACTTCGTCGCAAAGCAGTCCCGATAGCGATTGCTGCTCGCCACGACAGCCGCATCGGGCTGTTTCGGAACGCGCCAAGCTCGCGGGGGCCAGCCAGATCAATCGACATCGACGGAGGTCGATTTGAAGGTTCTGTTCGTTTGCTGGTATTTCCCTCCAGCCAATACGATCGCCGCCGTGCGGCTGGGAAAGCTGGCGAAGTACCTGCAAAAGACCGGCAACGAGGTCCGCGTGCTGACCGCCAGAGATCTGCCGTATGCCGCGACGCTCCCCCTTGAGATTCCCGACGAGCAGGTCGTTCGCAGCGACTGGTGGGACATCAATGCCATTCCCGGGACTATCAAGCGCAGGTTGATGGCACCGTTTCGGGGGCGGCCGTCGGACGGCTCGGCAGCGAGAGCACCGGACCGGCGCTTGCGGCAGGTAGAGCGGAAGGAGCCGAGACCGCCGGAAAAAAGGGAAAGCAAGTACGGCGGGAAGCTCTCCGCCATGTATCAGCGCGCCGTGAACATTCCCGACGGGCAAATCGGTTGGGTGCCATTGGCGCGCCGCGCCGGCCGCCGGTTACTGGAGAGCTGGAGGCCGGACGTGATCTTTGCGAGTGGTCCGCCATTCTCGGCGCTGCTGGTCGGGCAAGGCCTGAGCAGAACCACGGGCATCCCGCTGGTCGAGGAGCTGCGGGACCGCTGGTCCGACGATCCCTATTATCCACCCGGCCCTCTGCGGCATCGCTTCGAAAGCTGGCTGGAAGGCAGGGTGCTGGGACAGGCGAGCGCTTTGACGACTGTATCCGGTCCCTGGGCGGAGGCGTATCGCGCAAAGTACGGCAAGCCGGTCGAGGTGATTTACAACGGCTATGATCCGGCGGACGCCCCCGCGGAAGCGCTGGAAGGCTGGCCCGATCCGAAAGTGCTGAGAATCCTGCATACGGGAGGCATCTATCGGGGCAGAAGGGACCCGAGCCCGCTGTTCCGGGCGATTGCCCGCTCCGACGACCTGCGCGAGAAGGTGCGGGTCGTCTTCTATGGTTTATCCACTCAGTATATGCCCGCCATGGCCAGGGAGCACGGTATCGAGGACTGTGTGGAAGTGTACCAAAGGGTCGACCATGACGAAGCGCTGAGGCAGCAATACAGCTCCGACATCTTGCTGTTGCTGCAGCACGACAGCCCATCGGAGCAGGGCAACGTGCCGGGAAAGTTCTTCGAATATCTCGGTGCCCGCCGCCCGATCCTCGTGCTGGGCTATCGTGAGGGCGTTCCCGGAGCGATCGTGAAAGAGCGCGCGGCAGGTGTGGTCACCACAGACCCGGACGAGATCGCCGCGCAGCTCAGGCGGTGGTCTGCCGAGAAGGAAGCGCTGGGCAGGCTTCCAAATCTGCCCCCCAGCGTCAGTGCCGGCTTTACACATGAAGAGCAGGCTTTGAAATTGGAGTCCTTCTTGCGGGAAGTTGTTGTGGGAGGTCAGGCGGGATGAGCGCCACATGATTGCTCTGGATCAGGTGCCGAGCCGTTTGCGGAGCAGCGGGTGAGCCCTATGTCGATCAAGGAAGCCGTAAAACGTCCCCTGGAGCGTGCGATGACCGGACTCGAGCGGAAGCTGGTCGCGCGGGATCGGGAGCCGTCCTTTCGGCCGATCTTCATCGTTGCGCCGGCGCGCTCTGGCTCGACGCTGCTGTACCAGGCAATGACGCGCTATTTCGATCTATGCTACTTCTCCAATGCGATGACACGGTTTCCGGAGAGCCCGGTTTGCCAGGCGATCCTGCTATCGCCCTTTGGCGGCTGCGACCCGCCGGACACCTTTCTCAGCAACCGGGGGCATGTCGAAGGGGGCAGGGGGCCGAGCGACGGCACCAAGATCTGGGCCCAGTGGTTTCGCAATGAGCCTCAGCGCATTCCGAACGGGGTTCTGACGCCGCGGCAGAGGCGGGAGGTCCGCACTGTGATAAGCCGTTTCCAGGACGCATTCGCGGCCCCATTCATCAACAAGACGCAGAGAAACTGCGGACGCATCCTGGCGCTGGCTGAGATTTTTCCCGAGGCTGTATTCGTCTGCATGCACCGGGACCCTTTCGAAATGGTCAGATCACGCTGGCAGATCTTCCAGTCCCGCGATGATGAAGACAGGCTGTGGCAGTCGTATCGGCCTCACAACGCCCACGAGATCGTCACCGACGATCCCCTCGAGCATTTATGCCAACAGGTTGTGTTTACCGAAGCGGAGATCGAGAGCGACAGGCGGATGCTGGGGCGGCAGGCGTTCTTTGATGTGCACTATGAGGATTTTTGCCGGCAACCGGCCGCGAACCTCGAGGCCTTCGCCGGCTTCTATAGCGAAGGGTTCCAGGGACCGGCGCTCAAGCGGCGTCACGGGATCCCGGCGAGCTTTGCGGCGGGCGAAACTAGAAACCTGCCGGCTGGGGAGGCTGAGGCCATAAGGAGCCATCTCAGGCGGCTTGCGGAAGCACGTCCGGCGGTGGATGTGGATGCCTAGACGGAGCGGGAATTCAATTTCCGGCATGCTGCGGGCTGTGCCCCTGCTTCAGGTCTTTGAGCTTACTGCGGAGCGGCCGTGACATCTCTCCGAACCAGTCCTTCCACTCGAAAAGCCGATGCTCCGCGAGGCCGCGCCATCCGCCGGGAGTCCGCAGGTTGAAGGCAATGATTCCGCAGCGCGTACGCTCTTCCGACGCCCAGATCTTCTTGAAGCTTTCCCGGTCCCGGCCGAAGTCGAACTCGTCCACCGGGCGGTCCTCGTTCAGCAGATGCTGAACCATGCGCAGCTTACCGATGGCTCCCACCGAAACCTTTGCAAACGCGGGATCGTAGGCGGTCCGGTAGAAGAGTGCCCGCTGACCGGCGAGAAATACCAGTTGGGTCGCGGCCGGTCGACCGTCCAGGTAGACGATTCCAAGGCGCAGGGTGCCGGCCTGCGCGGCAGCCCGGATACACGCGGGCAGGAAGCCCGGATGGTAATCCGGCTCCTTCCAGCTCGCTTCCAGCACGGCATTATAGTCTTTTAGGGCCTGGTCGAGCCCGGCTTCGGAGGTGAAGAGGTCCCACTTGAAGCTGTTTCTCTGCCTGAGCTTGCGTTCCTTGCGCTCGTAATTCTTGATCTGCTTGCGTGCCGATGCAGGCCGCTTGGTCAGGTAGGCGTCGTAATCCTGTCCTCGCGTCGGTTCGAAAATACCGAGAAAATGTGGGTAGCCGCGGACCGCAAAACCGGCGCGGCGGAGCGCAGCCATCAGGACGTCATAGCTGTGCGCTTCGGCGTCCATCGCTGCGAACTCAATGACTTCCCATTGCGGACGCTCGCCGCGCAAGTGTGCGGCCAGGCTATCAAAAATTCCTTCGTAGCCCGGATCTTCGTCGCGCACGAGCGGCGCGAAAAGATAGGTCTGGTACCCCGTCAGCCCGGAGAGGGTTCGCTTTCCGAGGTGCCGGTTGCGGAGCAACGAACCACGGCGCGCGGCCGGCGTCTGGGCCACGAACAGCCCGCGGGCCTGCACCTCAGAGTGCGTGGATTCAACGCCATAGAGCCGAAGTGTCGCTCCTTCCTGCAGAGCGGTGCGCGCAAATGCAAGAAACCAAGCCCTGCTGAAAGAAAAATTGATCTTGGCCATATCATCCAGGAGGTGAGCATAGCAGCCGGGCAGTTCCTCGAAGCTACGGTAGGTCCGCACACGGAATGGCGCCTGTTGCCCGCCTGTACCCTGCATCTTCAATGCGAACCTCCCGGTTTCGTCATTCGGCACCATGATGCCGGCCCGCAGAACGGAGGACGAGGGCAGCCGCGGAGGGGAGCGCGGCGGGCCTTGTTGCTGCAAAGTCTTTTTGTACTCAGGTCGGCCAGCAAAATGCCCGGTTGAATGCCGCCCGTCGCCGATCCCGACCTCCTATCGATGTTGGTGCCTTGCATCCGGAAAACGTTCCGAGAGAAATTGCAAGGCATGCGGTTGCAAGCTCTCACCTTACTTGTTTTCCTCGTAGCAATCGGCTCAGCTTGGCATGTCCCGATTGTGAATGTCGACCGAAGCCGAGGTGCTCCAAGGCTACGATAGACGGCAGGGAAGGAGCCTCTTGTGCCCCGCGCCTCAGGTAGCAGGATGATGAGCTTTGGCCGCTGGGCTTTGCATTCGGCAAGCATTGCTCTGCCCATTATCATAATTATCGGCACGGCATCGGCGCAGGACGGCGCACCTCTGGCGGGGGGCCTGCCGCCGGCACCAACCTACACTCCCGGCACGGCAATCACCCCTGAAAGCGAGGCGAAAGGGGCAGTCGCGAAGAGGGCCAAAAGCAAGGCCTGGCGGGGCGAGATCGAGCGGAACGAGGCCGGGCACGGCAGGCAAGCGGTGCAGGACGCGGGACCGGTGGCCGCGATGGAATCCCGAGAATCTCTTCTCCTTGACAAGATTTCACCGGTACAGACCGATCTCCCGGTTTGGCAGAACCTGGTCCCGCTGCTTCCGGGGCCGGGTGACTTCGCGGTCATTCCGGGCAGCGAACTGCGGCCGCGTCTCGTGCGGAAGGATGAATTTTCCTTCTGCGACGAGCTCAAATGCCACCGCTCCGGTGCGGTGCTGTCTGCCTGGAACGGCGCGGCATTCGACGGAACAAAGGGTGAGCTGCGCCTGCACGGTGGCGGCCACGCGGACTATGGCGGCAACGAGGTCTATGCCTTCGATTTCTCCAGCTTGACCTGGATGCGAGAAACTGATCCGCAACCGCTCACCGGACCGATGCTGAGCGACAGCGACGGGGACGGTGTCGCTGATGCCTGCCCGGCGCCCGCCGAGGGGCCGCCGGCGACCCATACCTATCAAGGTTTCGTGTACGTCCCCAAGATCGATCGCTATTGGCTGTTCGGCACGGTCGAATACTGCGCCTCGGGGACCGGGGGGCAGTCCGCCTGGGAATATGACGCCCACCGCCGAAGCTGGACGCCGATGCCCGAGCTCGATCGCTATGCCAAGTTCTCCCGCGCAGTGATCGATCCGGCCACCGGCAATGTTATTGTCCATGTCGGCCGGAAGAACGGCTGGCATGAGATCGATCCCCGGTCGCGGACCCTCGTGCGGTCGTTCAGGCGGGACCCCTTCGGCAGCTACATAGATGGGACGGCCGTCTTCGACCACGTGAGACGGGTCATCTACGCGGTGGTCGAGGCTCGCACCAGGGATCGCCTCGTCGCCTACCAGTTGCCGGACCCGTCATCCGGCGCCCAGTCCGAGAAGATCAGCGGGCGTGTCGTGGCTGAGTGGGAGAAGCAGGGCAAGAAGGCCTGGGGCATGGCCCAGCACGCTTCCGGCCTGCTGGTCCTTTGGGACGGCAATACGCGCATCGTGACGGTCAACCCGCAGACCGGGCAAGCCTGGGAGATGCAGACCGGCGGCGATGCCTACCGCGCCCACAGGGGAGGGGGCAAACCTGGAAGGGTCTATTCAAAGTGGGCCTATATCCCTGAACTGGATACGTTTTTCGGCATCACAAATGCCGACATGGGTATGGTGCTCTACCGGCTCGGTGGCAACGCAACTCCGGATCCCGGCCAGCTGACCTCCTCGGCGGCCCATCTGCGCAAGGGCGCCGCCGCGCCGGCCACGGACAGGCGGCCGAAAGAGCCGGCCGCTCGTGCCTTGCCTGCCCCCGGAGCAGCGGCGATGCCTGCGGCCAGCGGCACGGTCAACGCCAAGCCCACGCCTGTTTCGGAGCCGCACAAAGACGATGGCTGGGCGGTTCCGCTTGAGATTGAAGCCTCCGCGAGCTGGGAGAGCGTCTGCAGCACGGCCGTGCTCTGTGATCCGCTGGGAAGTGGAGAGGTGCTCTACCGCGGGCGGGTAGTCGAGGCGGGCCCGCCCCAAAGACGTGGTGGCTGGCGACGGGTCAGCCAGAGATCCAAGCTGCCGGATGCCGAAGTGCCTTCCGCCGATCCCGTGACCGGTGGCTTGCGTTTTACCTTCCCCTCCCGATCAGGTTCCGGCGCCGCCGGGAACTTCGCCACCAATTTCAGCCCGGACTATTCCTTCCAGATAGGACCCGCGGACGCCGGTGCTCCGGCACAGGAAGTCTTTATCCAGTTCCAGGTCCGCTATTCTTGTACCTTCATATGGACGGATTGCGATCCGTCGAGTGCGGGTTATCGAAAGCAGCGACGCTGTTTTCTGAGCAAGCGCGGCGAGGGCCGGTGCACTGCATCGAAGATCGCCCTGATCTCGACGGGAGATCAGGAAGGGTTCACGGCGGATGCCTGTACCCGGATTCAGATCGCGCTCAATCACGGGACAGATCACAGTCTCCACGGATTTCACCGCTGCCCTCGCGCCCAGGGTTTCGGGCAGCGTCTGGGCCGTGTCGGCGGACGCCGCCAGGGCGACTCGCAGCCGAACGGACTCTACTACTGCCCGCGCATCCGCAATGACGGCAGTCAAAAGACATGGAACAATAGCCCCGATACGTGCTTTCGGCTGATCGACGATCGATGGATAACGATTCAGGTCCGCTTGCGCTTCGGGCCATGGCAGTCGAACCGGGAGAAAGGCGCGACGAAGCTGAGTCACGTCAGTATCTGGGCCGGTATCGAAGGTCAGGACGCTGGACGCCAGCGGCTGGTAATAGACAACGATTTCTATGCGGTGGATCCGAAAGGCAGGGACTTGATCGGGAAGATCTGGCTGATGCCGCATCTATACAACAAGACGCCTAAGGAGGATCATCCGCCCTTTTTCGTATGGTACCGCAATCTCGTGGTCGCCGAGACCCTGGTTCCCAATCCAGTGTGAAGCCTTGCCATTTTCTCCTCGGTGATCGCTACAATGAGTGGCGGTAGATGCAGCGACACTACAGAAAGCAGGATGTAGCTTCTTGAGCCAAGGATAAGGGGATGGCGGAAGAACCGCTGGAAACGAGATCCTCGCACATGGACAGGCCGATTCTTTTTGTTTTCGGCGCTGCCCGGAGCGGCACGACGATCCTGAACAATCTTCTTTACCGCCATTTCTCCTATGGAATGGGCCCGGAGGGCACCTTCGTTGCGCAGTGGGCGCGCCGCCTGCCGGCCTACGGAGACCTGCGCGACGATGCCAATCTCGAAAGACTGGCGCGAGACGTCTCGCAATGTCGCATGCTGGAGATCGCGCGCCACAAGTACCGCCGAAATCCTTTTGATGTCACTCCCGAGCTCATCCTCAGCCGGATGCAAGAGCGCAGCTATGCCGGGGTCGTCTATTCCGTTTTCCAGTGCATGGCGGAGCTGCAGGGATGTTCACGGGTAGGCAACAAGAACCCGGACTACGGCCGTCACTTTCCGCTGCTGCACCAGCTCTTTCCGATGCAGGCGAAATATCTCTCCATCGTGCGCGACGGCCGGGACGTGGCCCTTTCGATCGTCAAGACGCGCTGGGGCCCGAGTTCCTGCTACGCGGCTGCAAAAGCCTGGATGCGGGCCCTGACGGATCTCGGACGGATGGAGGAGAAGCTAGGCCCGGACCGCCTGCACGTGCTCAAGTATGAGGACCTGCTCCGGCAACCCTGGGAGACCCTTGAAGGGATGCGCCAATTCCTCCGTATCCCCCCGGCGGAGGCACAGGTAGCTGCGGCTGCCGCAGAAATCGCCGACGGCAAGAAATCGGCCAACTTCGACAAGTGGCGGCGCCAGATGTCCGCCGACGATCTACGTGTCTTCGAAGGGCTGGCCGGCGACCGGCTGCAGAGATACGGCTATGAACTCTCGGGAAATGGAGGGAGCGTTCGCTGGCGGGACTATCTGCGGTATGAGTCCAGGGAGTACATGCGACTGGCGATGGTGAACGCGAGGCACAGCGTATCGAGGTTGAGCTGATGTGCGCGGCGCTGCCTCGAATATCGCAGACATCGATCGCGCGGTGGCGCCCGGGGACTTGTGGCAGTCCATGAGAACCAAGGTGGCCATCACGGTTGATACGGAACCGTCTGTAGCCGGCGCCTTCGCCGACCCGGCGCGCTACAAGCCTCTCCTGCACGAACCGGTGTGGGGCGCGGTGAACGGCAGGAGTGAAGCGCTCGGCTTCGTTGTCGACACGCTGTTGGCTCACGGCCTCACTGCATCCTTCTTTGTTGAGACCGTGCATCTGTCTTGCTTTCCCGAAGACGCTATGGGCGGCTACGTCAGGTGGCTGCGGGAAAAAGGACAGGACATCCAGTTGCATCTCCATCCGGTGTGGAGCCGCTTCGAGGGAGCGCGCTACGCGAGTGTGAACGACCGCTGCAGGGAGTTGCCCGAGGATCGCCTGGTGGAGCTGATCGCCGCCGGTAGTGAGCGCATCGAGAAGTGGTGCGGAAGGCCACCTCTGTGTCTTCGCACCGGAAATTTTTCCGTGTCGACCAGCGTCTACCGAGCGATGCGCCGCGCGGGCCTGAAACTGGGGTCGAATGTTTGCCTGGCGGTCGCCCCGCCCAAGGAGGCGGCGCTTCGCTTCAGCGGCGGTGTCCACCGTGTTGCGGGAGTCACCGAGCTGGCTGTCACCTGCTTTCGCGACCGCGGGCCCGTCGGACGCGGACGGTACAGGCCGCTGCAGGTCTCGGCATGCAGCTTCGATGAGTTGCGCGACCTTCTGATTTCGGTGAATAGGGCGGGCGGCACGGTCGCGGTCGTTGTCACGCATCCCTTCGAGTTCGTGAAATGGTCTGGCCCGGATTTTTCTCGGCTGCGGGCCAACACGGTCGTGCAGCGGCGGTTTGCGCAGCTATGCCACTTTCTGACGCAAGCCGCCGATCGCTTCGAGGTCGTGCCCATGGGCCGCATCGCCGAGGCCGGTATCGAGCCGGAAGAAGCGGTGTCCTTGCACGGGAGGGCTTTATCCTCGACCCTGCGCGCGGTGGAGAATTTCGTGAACGACCGCTTCCCGCCGCTGACCTGGATGGGATAGGCGGAACGATGCAGAATCAAACCGCTCTTGGCGCACAATGCGCAGCACCGCGCCGGGCCACGGCGGATGCCGGCCACGAGCCGTCGCGGCGTGAGGTTGAGCTCAAGTTCTGGTTCGGGCCTTTCAGGTTGTGGACTGCTGTGTTCGACATGCAAGTGGAGCACTGGTCCGGCGATCCCCTGGGGCAGACGGTGCCGGATCCGGCAGCGCTGCCGGAAGGCGTGGACGGACTCTACAGGCCGTCCCAGATTGTTCGGGGTGAGGAGCCGGATTTGCGGTTCTCGAGCACGACGGTCCGCTATATCGAGAGCCGGTTCCGTCGGAGGTTCATCGACCTGACCACCGGCTTTGACAACTACATGAGCAAGTTCTCCGGTAAGACCCGTTCAACATTCCGCAGAAAATTCAGAAAGTTCCGAGAGGCGTCCGCCGGAACGATCGACTGGCGTGTCTATCGCAGTGCCCGCGAAATGGAAGAGTTCCACCTCACGGCACGGCAGGTCTCCAGGCGGACCTATCAGGAGAAGCTGTTCGACGCCGGACTTCCCGATGACGCAGACTTCGTCGCCGGCATGCTTGCGCGCGCCGAGTCAGGGCAGGTGCGCGGATTCATTCTCTTTCTCGGCGGAGAGCCGATCAGCTATCTGTATCTCCCGATTGTCGACGGGCGCGTAATTTACGGCCGCCTTGGCTTCGATCCCGCCTACGCAGTTCTGTCTCCCGGCACCATCCTGCAGCTGCTCGCCTTGGAATCCCTGTTCGCCGAGCAATGCCACCGGATCTTCGACTTCACCGAGGGCGAGGGGGAACACAAGCGGTTGTTTGCTACTCAGGAAGTCCTCTGCGGAAACGTCTACTACCTGCGAGCGACAACGCGGCACCGGACGCTGGTGCGGCTCCATTGCGGGACGCGCCGCCTGGCCGACCTTGTTGATCGCCAACTCTCGCGCGTTAAACTGAAGACGCATTTGAAGCACATCTTGCGTGGCCAGTATCGCGCTCCGCAGGAACGTGGCCGGAAGTCTTTGCCAAAGCGCTAGCGCCCGCTTCGAGCCGGCTAAGGAGCGTTCAGACGGCGGGAGGCCGCGCTGGGGTCAATGCCTCAGGTGGGATGCCAGATGTGGGAGCGGATCGCTTACCGCCTGGTAGAAGCCGCGCCAGTTGGCCCGGTCCAGTCGGGCCAGGTGCCAGGGCCGCCGGGCCATGGCAACAACGGTTCCCGGCTGGAAGTAGGCGCCAGGCCGAGTTGGGGAGAAGGGAATCCGGCGGCCCTGCGCCAAGTCCACGGCGAGGGCCGGGAAGTTGCCGCCGTGCCACAGGGATACCGGCAGGCTGTACCAGTACCGGCAGTTGAATTCGAGGGCGTATAACCGGCCGCTTTCGCTTTCTTGAACAAAGTCAATATGGCCGGGGCCGCCGTAGCCGAAGAGAGCGACGATGCGCCGGCCGATTTCCAAGATCGCCGGGTGGTCTTCGAAAATCCGGGCGCCGTCCTCCGCGTGGCGCTGGATGTCGTAGCAAAGGATCTCGCCGTTGAGGGCAAGCAAGGACAGTCCAATGGTTGATCCGACGATGAAGCGCTGCAGCTTCAACGGCAGGGCCGTGTAGGGGCCGGGCTTCATGAGGTACTGCCGGAGGGTGGGATAGTCATGGAAGCGCCGGATCCCGTGGCCGGACTCTCCGTTTAGTGGCTTCACCAGCAGCGGATAGCCCACGGCGGCGGTTCCGGCTTCCGTCAGACTGCTCAGGTTCTCCACCTGCGCGGAGGGAGGCACAGGCAGACCATGGCGCAGCAGGTGCGTGTAGAACGACCACTTGTCGTGACAGACCTGCAGGAGGCCGCCCGTCGAGGGCGCGAAGGCCGGCGCCGTGATGTCGCCGGCGATGTCATGGAGAAGCGCATGCGATGCAATGTCGTCACCCAGCACCGCGGCGACCGGGTAGGCCTGGGACAAGGCATTGATGCGCTCCACCAGGCGGCGGCGGTGCCGATCCGAGTTTGCCGCACCGATGGCGTGGAAGCCTTTGCAATAGCGGGAGTACTTCAGGTAGCTGGCAGGGTTCGCGGCGATGACTTCAACCCTCTTACCGGCATAGCTGAGGCAATAAAGAACCTTCAAGCCGATGGCCGGGTTACGGGAGTAAAGAATGACAATTTCCATATATCATTGCCGCTCCGGTTGGCCACTCCACCACCCGCCGCCTATGCTAGCACCCGCGATCCGATGTCACCGCGGAAAGTGCAGGACGCTTGTGGTTGGCTGGAAATTCTGGGGGGCGGTGGATGTCCATAGATCGTCGTCTCGCAGCGCTCATCAAGCTGAACCTGGCCGAGTACCTGTATGTGACACGCACGACAGAGGCCACGCGGTTCGGCAAGGCGCTGGATGCCTTTCTGGCATTTCTCAAGAAATGCGAGACAAGCGCGTACAACCTGCCCTGGTTCTATAGCGATTGCCCCGACTCGGTGCGAAGATTGCACGACCTGGCTTTCCGTGCGCAACGGAATGCGGCTTCATCCAGGCTGCTGCCGGTTCTGCGCACGATCTTGTGGCCTGGCGTCGGCCTGTCGTTGTGCATGCTATTCCTGGCGCGGAATGGGGCATGCGTCCGCAGGCATTTCGCCGTGTCGGTCGTTCGACAGATGTTCGGCAGCCTCCACGCCTTGTATCGCTACAACGTCGCGCCATCGGACTATTTTTCCCTGCACTTGTTCAATTGTCCCTCCACGCGGGCGGTCCCCCTCTACTTCTGCCAGCGTGAGAAGGACGCGATCCTCAGAGCGACGCAGCCCGGAAGCAAGGAGGTACGCATCGCGAACAACAAGGTGCGGTTTTTCCGGCACTGCCAGAGCGCCGGCCTGCCGACTCCTGAAATCGTGGCCTCCTTCTCCAACGACGGAGCCCCCGCGGCATGGTTCGGCGATCACAAGGAACTTCCCGGGGTGGATCTTTTTAGGAAGCCCCCGGACCGGTTCGGCGGCAGTGGGGCGGAGCTTTGGCGGTACCGCAGCCGCACCGACAGTTGGAGCAGCAATGGCCGAACGCTCGCGCGGAGCGAGTTCCTGGTGGACTGTGGAAAGCGGCACTGCATCCTGCAGCCGGCTCTCCGGAACCATGCAGATCTTCAAGCGCTGGCGGGCGAAGGACTGGCAACCTTTCGCGTCGTCACTGTGTTGTCCGCTGAAACAGGGCCGGCTGTTATCGGTGCTCTGCTCAAGATACCCATGGGCGGTGCGGTGATAGACGCGTACTGGGCCGGCGGCCTGGTTTCCGGTGTCGATATGGAGCGGGGAACATTGAAGGCGGCGGTGGCTAGGGATCTCTGCAAGGGAAGATTTCAGCGGCACCCAGTTAATCAGGAGATCATCGCGGGGAGGCCAATTCCCCACTGGAGTGACGTCCTCGCCGTGGCAGTTCTTGCGCAGTCGTCTCTTCCCGGCCTCACGTCGATCGGCTGGGATATCGCGGTGACCGACGAGGGAGCGTCGATTGTCGAAGGTAATGTCGGGTGGAACTTCGAGATGTTTCAGGTCGGTCTGGGGTGTGGCCTGGGAGATACCGGGTTCCTGCGCTGGGCGGGGGAAATGCTGGGCTAGCGGCTTGCCGCAGGGGGGCGGTCCCTTTCATAACCGGCGAAGACTATGATAATTGCCGCCGCCACCGCTGGTCAGCCCGAGACGGGCAGCTTCGCCTTGACGGTTCTTGCGATCGTGTCCGCCAGAAGTGCGGGGTGGGAGACCTTCCGAACATAGTGGTCCAAGAGCGCCCGCCGCTTGCCGATGAGGCGGGCGCAGCGTTTGATCCTGGCCGGTTCCCGGACCTCGAGATAGTCGGCCAGACGGGCCACTTCCTGCGTCGGATCGCCGATCAGGGCTTCATAAGCAATCTGGCATACCGGTATGCCGAGGTGATCCGCGGTCCATGCGGAATTGACGTCGTAGGCTTCCGTCATTTCCAGGGACCGGCTGAAGTCGTTTCCGCAGTATTCCCTCACCTCTCTGTGCTTCATCACGCTCGCAGCGGCTGCCTCCAGGCGCCGTGTTACGCGTATCACTTTCAATCCGTCCCGCTTGAGGCGGCCGACCTGGACCCAGGACCATAAGGTGGTGCTGAAGCGGGGATCTTTCATTCCGAACGACGCGGCGTTCTCCACCCATGGGATGCTTGTGCTTGCGAGAATTTTCCAGTCACCATTCTCGAAGAGCTTGTCCGGGGTTCCGGGATTGGCCTGGGTTCCCCCCGCGGAAGCGATAAATCTTGTGTTTGCGGAAACGATTTCACGGCGCTGAAAATAGCCAAGCGGATTGAAGCGGTCCGGTGGGGGAGAGGCCTCTGCGGCAGGACCGAAGTATACGTCGAGACCGGCCAGGATCGCGCTAACCAGAGAGGTGCCGGAGCGGAATGGTCCCATTACGATAACGGCGGTCGAGTTCTGGCCGGTTGAAGCCAAAATTCACCTCCAGCATGCTGTGAAGGAGCACCAATTCTTGCAGAGCAGAGAGCGGGGGGCTAGGTGCGGCAGCGCCGTCCGGCTAGGAAGCGGCATTTGGCGGCAACCCGTAATGGCGATGGGGCGGAGCGAGTTGGTTTGCAGGTGTCGTGGCAGTTGTGAGACCCATTGACCGCAGAAGAGAGGCCGCAAGTCGACACAATGAATGTCTCAATTTTTGGCCTCGGCTATGTCGGTGCCGTGTCCGGCGCCTGCTTTGCCCATTTTGGTCACAAGGTTATCGGCGTCGATATCAATCTTTCGAAGATTGAAATGATCAACGCCGGCTTCTCGCCGGTTGTGGAGCAGGGTCTGGCCGAGCTCATATCAAAAGGCCATGCGGCGGGCATGATCTCGGCCACCGAGGATGTCTCTGCGGCGGTCATGGGGAGCGAAATCTCCCTGATCTCGGTAGGGACACCGAGCGACACCAACGGAAGCCAGTCGCTGACCGCGGTTGAGTCTGTGGTGGAAGCAATCGGCCGCGAGATTAGGCGGAAGCAGGAGCCGCACTGCGTGGTGATACGCTCCACCGTGGCGCCAGGAACCACTGACGGGCGCATCGCCCGCCTGCTGCAGGAGGCGGCTGGCCGCGAGATAGGCGAAGAGCTGACTCTCTGCTCCAATCCGGAATTCCTGCGGGAAGGGTCGGCTATCAAGGATTTCTTCCACCCTCCCTTCACTGTGGTCGGGGGGGTGGGAACGGAAGGCTGCCAGGCGCTGGCGACGCTCTACGCCGGTCTCGATGCGCCATTCATTGCGACGACGGCGCGAGTGGCAGAGTCGCTGAAATACGCCTGCAACTGCTTTCACGCCGTGAAGATTGCCTTCGCCAATGAACTGGGCGTGCTGATGAAAACACTCGGGATCGATTCCCGCGAGGCAATGCGAATCTTCTGCGAAGACCGGCTTCTCAACATCTCTTCCGCCTACCTGCGCCCTGGGTTCGCCTTCGGCGGCTCCTGCCTGCCCAAGGAACTGCGCACCATCGCGGATATGGCGAGGGCCGCGAACCTGCCGCTGCCGATGTTGACCAGCGTGCTCGAAAGCAACCAGCAGCACGTCGAGCGGGCCCTGGAGATGATACAGCGGCGTGGGCGGCGCAAGGTGGCGCTCTTTGGGCTCGCGTTCAAGCCCGGGACCGACGATCTGCGGGAGTCGCCGCTTGTGACCCTGGCGGAACGGTTGATTGGAAAGGGCTTTGACCTCGCCATCTTTGACCGCTCGGTGGATCTCGGACGGCTCACAGGCACCAACCTCGAATACATCAGGTGCGAGATCCCGCACCTCGATCGTCTGGTGAGCAACTCTATCGATGGAACCCTGAATGGCGCCGGAACCATTGTAATCGGCCACGCCCCGAGAGATGTCGTGCCGAAAATCGCCGCGGCAGCGGTTGGCCGGAGCGTCATTGATCTGCAGGGTGTGGCGGCTCTGCAGAACCGTCCAGGCATCGACTATGAAGGAATCTGCTGGTAGGGCAATGGCGGTGGCGCTTGACAGCCGGGGAGGCGAACGGCGGTGAGAATCCTTCACCTTCTGGACCATTCTCTGCCGCTGCAGAGCGGTTATAGCTTCCGCACCATCGGAATTCTGGCGGCCCAGCGAAAGCGGGGCTGGGAAACGGTCCAGATGACGACTCCCAAGCAAAACAGCTTCAACGGGCCGGTCGACAGGGTCGATGGCTGGACCTTCAACCGCACGCGGCCGCCGGCTGCCGTTTCGCAGCGGTTGCCGCTGCTGCGCGAACTCGCCCAGATGCACAGGACCCTCCGTCGCCTCGATGAGGTCATCGAGGAAACCCGCCCGGACATCGTTCAGGCTCATTCGCCGGTGCTGAACGGCATCCCCGCGCTTCAGGCGGCACGGCGTCACCGCCTTCCGATGGTCTATGAGGTGCGCTCCCTCTGGGAGGACGCCGCAGTGGACTGGGGCACGGCCCGCCAAGGCGACCTGCGCTACCGTACCACACGCAACCTGGAAACCTTTGTCCTGCGACGGGCCGATGCCGTCACCACCATCTGCGAGGGTCTTAGGCGGGACATTCTCAGCCGCGGCCTGCCGTCGGGACGGGTGATGGTGGTGCCGAACGCCGTAGATGCGGAGAGGTTTTCCATGCGACGGCGGGTAGATGAAGCCTTGCGGCTCGCTCTGAGGCTCGACGGCTGTGTCGTTCTCGGCTTCATCGGTTCCTTCTATGCATACGAGGGGCTGGATCTCTTGATGGAAGGCGCCGCGCGGTTGTTTCGTGATCGGCAGGACGTCAAGCTGTTGATGGTCGGCGGCGGGCCCGAGAAGGAGCGCCTGGTCGAGCAGGCAGGCCGCCTGGGTATAGCGGACCGGGTGGTCTTCACCGGCCGAGTGCCTCACGAGGAGGTGCAGCGCTATTACGACCTCGTTACCCTTTTCGTCTACCCCCGTCACCGTATGAGGCTGACGGACCTGGTCACCCCCTTGAAGCCGTTAGAGGCGATGGCGCAAGGTTCTATTGTGGTGGCCTCGGATGTTGGCGGCCACAGGGAACTTCTGGTGGACGGCGAGAGAGGTTACCTCTTCAAGCCGGACGACGCCGGCGCCCTGGCGTGCAAACTGGCGGAGGTCATCGACCGGCAGGAGGACTGGCCGGCCATGCGGGCAGCCGGGCGGCGCTACGTGGTGGCCGAGCGCACCTGGGATGCCGTGGTGGAGCATTACGCGCCGATCTACGATCGTCTGGTGAACGGGAAAAACGGAGCCTGAAGGCGACATGTGCGGCATATACGGCATGGTGGCGCTGCGGGCGCCTGCGGACTGCAGTCCATTTCTTCTCGATCCCATGGCGAAGGTCACCGTCCACCGTGGGCCGGACGACGAGGGCCGCTACTGGGATCGCGGCTTTGCGATGGGTATGCGGCGGCTGTCGATCATCGATCTCAGGACTGGTCACCAGCCGATCGCCAACGGCGACGAAACCATCTGGACCGTCTGCAACGGTGAAATCTACAATTTCCGGGAAATCCGCCGCGAACTGGAGGCCGCCGGGGTGCGCTTCCGTTGCGGCAGCGATACGGAGGTGCTGGTTCATCTCATTCAGCATCATGACACCGCCTTCGTGACCCGCTTGGAGGGCATGTTCGCCTTTGCCATCTGGGACACGCGGCGCCGGCGCCTGGTTCTCGGTCGCGATCGTCTCGGCATCAAGCCGCTCTACTACATCGAGCACGAGGGCCGGCTCATCTTCGCATCCGAGATCAAGGCGCTGCTGACCGTTCCCGGCGTCAGCCGCACCGTGGATGAAGGAGCGCTGCAGGACTATCTCTCCTTGGGCTACAGCGGCAACCACCAGAGTCTATTCCAGGGCATCCGCAAGCTGCCTCCGGCCAGTCTTCTGATCTGCGAGAACGGCGGCTATCGTATCGAGAGGTACTGGCAGAGTCCGGCGGAGGCCGACGGCTCCCTCAGTGAAGCGGACTGGGCTGAGGCGCTTTCCTCCGCCATCGAGGCCGCGGTCGCTTCCGAGATGGTCAGCGACGTTCCGCTGGGCGCATTCCTCAGTGGGGGCATCGATTCCAGCGCCATCGTCGGGTTTATGGCTCGCCACAGCGAGAGGCCGGTCAAGTCCTACTCGATTGGCTTCAAAGGGGACGCGGCCAGCGAGGTCTACAACGAGCTGCCCTATGCCCGCCTGACGGCGGAGCGGTACGCCACCGACCACCACGAAGTCATCGTGCGTCCGGAGGTCGCCCGCTTGCTGCCGATGCTGGCCTGGCATCTCGACGAGCCGATTGCCGACTCCGCCGCGGTCACGACCTACTTGGTGAGCGAGTTCGCACGGCGGGACGTCAAGGTGATCCTCTCCGGTGTCGGCGGCGACGAGCTGTTCGGTGGATACAACCGTTATCTCGGCGACTACTACGCTGATTACTACCGACGTCTTCCTGCCTGGATGCGTGACACCCTGATCGCGCCTCTGGTGCAGTCCATGCCAAGCGATCGGCACGGCCGGCTGTCGGGGATCGCCCGCTATGCCCGCACCTTCGTCGCATCGAGCAGCCTGCCATTCGAGGAGCGCTATCGCAGCTACGTGCAGGTTTTTGGGCCCGATAGCCTGGAACGGCTTCTTAAGAACGGGCGCGCGGGCGGAATAGACAGCTTGGCCGAAGCATTCTCGGTAGCGACTTCGGGCGACGGGCTAAACCGGCTAATGCGGGTAGACCTCATGACCCAGATGCCGAACGACCTGCTGATGCTGACGGATAAAATGACCATGGCGAGCTCTCTGGAGTGCCGAGTGCCGCTTCTAAACCACCATCTGGTGGAACTGGCGGCGCGGGTGCCGGCGGCGTTGCGCATCGACGGGCGCAATCTCAAGAGCTTGATGAAGCGAGCGCTAGGCGACGTGCTGCCGCTCGAGATCCTTGAGCGCAAGAAGCGCGGTTTCGGGGCGCCTTTCGGTGCGTGGCTGAAGCGCGATCTCCAGCCGATGATGAATCACATCCTGTCGAAGCAATCGGTGGAAAGGCGGGGGCTTCTGTCCTGGCCGGTGGTTGAGGAAACCATCGCTCTCCACATGGCCAATCGAGAAGACCACACGGACCACCTGCTGGCGCTTCTGAACCTGGAGATCTGGGCGCAGATCTATCTCGATGGCCGGACCGCCAGCGACATTGCGGACGAGCTGAGCGGGGAGGTCGCGGTCGCCGGATGAGGATCCTCTATCTCTGCCACCGTTTCCCCTTTCCACCGGCCCGCGGTGGGAAGATCCGTCCTTTCAACATGATCCGGCATTTGAGCCGGAAGCACGAAGTCGTCGTCGCTTCTCTGGCGCGCTCGCCGGAGGAGGCGGCGGCAGGGCAAGGGATCGCCCCGCACTGCGCCGACTATGTCATGGGTGAGGTGAGGGCACCGGCCGCCTGGGCGCGGATGATCGCGCGCCTTCCGACACCGTATCCGTCCTCGATGGGATATTTCTATTCTCCGGCGCTCGCCCGCAGCATCCAAGAGCGTTTGAGGCGGGAAGCGTTCGATCTTATCTTCGTGCATTGCTCTTCCGTTGCACCCTATGTTCGCCAGGTTACGGGCATTCCGAAGATTCTCGACTTCGGCGACATCGATTCCGAGAAGTGGCTGGTGTACCGGCAATTCAAGCCATTTCCCTTGTCGTTGGGTTACTGGCTGGAGGGCAGAAAGCTGGCAGCGGCGGAAAAGGCGCTAACTCATCAGTTCGATTTCTGCACCTGTACCACCAGGGCAGAGCTGGAGGCGCTGCGCAGGCTGCAGGTAACGACGCCGTGCGATTGGTTTCCCAACGGCGTCGACCAGAGCTATTTCGCGCCGTCGACGAAGTCTTACGACCCGGATGCCATCTCTTTCGTCGGGCGCATGGACTATTTCCCGAACCAGCAGGCTATGCTGTTCTTTTGCGACGAGGTATTTCCGGCGATCCGGCGGCAAAGGCCGTCAGCAACCTTGACGATCATCGGCGCTGAGCCCTCCGCCGGAATCAGGCGGCTGGGTGAACGCGAAGGCGTCACTGTGACCGGTACTGTGCCTGACGTGCGCGAGCCGGTTCGGCGCTCGGCTGTGAACGTGGCGCCGTTGGCAATCGCGCGCGGTACGCAAAACAAGATTCTTGAATGCATGGCCATGGGGGTACCGGTGGTGACCAGCCCGGAGGCCGCCGGCGGGGTGGATGCGGTCCCGGAAGAGCATCTGCTGGTCGCCCAGTCGCCGCAGGATTACGCTGACAAGCTGCTCTGGTTGATGGAGGACGCCGCTGCCCGGCAGGCTTTCGCCGTTGCCGGCCGGGCCCGCGTGGAGTCGCACCACAGTTGGGCGGTATCCCTGGCCAAGCTGGATAGTATCATTGGAGCCTGTCTGGAACGCCACAGCGCTGGAAAGCGGTGCAGCGCCTAGCGGCCCTTCAGCGACCCTCAAGGCTCGATGGCGTGCTGTTTGAGGAGTTGGTAGAGCGTCGGCCGGCTGGTGTCGAGCACCCGGGCCGCTTCCGAAATGTTGCCGTTGGCAATGGCGAGAGCCTGGCGCAGGGCCTTGCTTTCGGCGAGGAAGCGAGCCTGCTTCAGCGTCAGCGGGCCTTCCGCCGTCTCCGACGTGCCGCCAAGGCGCAGATCGTTTGCCGGGATCACCGGGCCTGCAGCTGAGGCCACTGCCCGCTTGATGCAGTTCTGCAGTTCGCGGACATTGCCGGGCCAGGAGTGCGCGAGAATGGCCGCCAAAGCTGACCGGCTGAGGCTGTACGGTCTGCGGCCGAGTTCCTGCGCATAGTCGCGGGCGAGCTTGTTGGCAATCAGAGCGGCGTCCTCCGGGCGGTCGCGCAGCGGCGGAATCTCGACGACACCTTCGCTCACGCGATAGTAAAGATCCTGACGAAAAGAACCTTCCTGGATCATTGCCTGAAGATCCTGGTTGGTTGCCGACACAACGCGAATATCAACGGGTATCTGCCGGTGGCCACCGACGCGCTCTATGGTGCGTTCCTGCAGGAAGCGCAGCAGCTTAGCCTGCAGCGGTGGTGGCATATCGCCGATCTCGTCGAGAAACAACGTGCCCTTGTTGGCGCATTCGACCTTGCCAGTAGTGGTCTTGAACGCGCCTGTAAAGGCGCCTTTCTCGTGTCCAAAAAATTCGCTCTCCAGCAGAGTTTCGGGAATTGCCGCGCAGTTCACCGCGACGAACGGACCCTTGGCGCGCGGGCTGAACTCATGGAGGGCCCGGGCCAGCAGCTCCTTGCCGGTGCCGCTTTCGCCGACGACAAGGACTGAGACGTTCGTGGCCGCGAGGGCAGCGATGTCGCTGCAGACTTCCAGCATGGCGGGATTGGAGGTCAATACACCGGGCAGCGGTGTGCCGCCTTGGTGCCGTGCCAGCCTGCGGTTCTCCTGCTCCAGTTCATAGAGGCGCTGAGCGCGACCGACGATCAGCCGTATCTCATCCACGGAGAGCGGCTTTTGGTAGAAATCATAGGCACCAAGGGCTACCGCCTTCAGTGCGAACTCCCGCTCGGTCTGACCGCTCATCATTATGACCTTGCTATCGGGCGAGGCCCGCAGCACGGCCTGCAGGGTTGCCAACCCCTCGCTGGGACCGTCAGCGTCCGGCGGAAGGCCCAGGTCGAGCAGAACGACCGACGGCTTTTCCTGGTCTAGCACCGCCTCCGCCGTTGGCCGATCCTCCGCCTTCAGCACTTCGAAGTCGTCGAATGCCCAGGCCAGCTGGCGCTGCAGGCCTTGGTCGTCTTCCACCAACAGGAGCTTGGGACGTTTGTGCTCAGCCATTCCGTTCAATCAGCACAGTTTTGAATCTCTTGCAACACGGGCAGGGTGACTCGCATGGTAGTGCCGGCGCCGACACTGCTGATGGCTTCCAGGTCGCCGCCCAGTTCTCGGGCATAGGTGCGACACTGGAAGGCGCCGATTCCCATGCCACCGCGCTTGGTGGAGCTGAAGGGCCGGAACAGTTCGTTGCGGATGAACGCCAGATCCATGCCGCTGCCGGAGTCCCGCACTTCGATGACCGCGGTGTTTCTGCTCTGGCTCAGGCCGACAACGATCCCGCGGTTGCCGGAGCATTCGATGGCATTCTGGAACAGGTGGCGCAGGATGGCATCCACCCGCCGAACATCCGCCCTGACCTGGAGGTCTGCGAGGTCGGGCGGGCAGTTGAAGGAAACGCCTGCGCTTGCGAGGGACTTCTCACCGATGATTGCCCTGATCAGGGGGCACACGGCCACACCTTCCAGGCTGGCGGTATCCGGTTCCTCCTTTAGGCGCGCCATGAGGTGGTTCATCCGCTCCACCGCGGACTTGACCGTCGCCAGCATGTCCTGTTGAAACTCCGGCCGGTCACCGAATTTCTCAAAATTCTGCACGATTAGTGAGAGCTGGCTGACCAGATTCTTGATGTCGTGCGTGACGAAGGCGTAACGCTGGTTGAACTTCTCGAACTCGCGAGTCTCGGCCAGAGCGCGGGCCGCGCGCTGCTCGGACAGGTAACCTGCAGCCTCGCGGCTCGCCATGGTCACCAGCTCGATATCCTCCCGGTCGAGGCGCCTGGACACACGAGGCGCGGCCAGCAGCACGAGGCCCATGAGCCTGTCGTGATGAAACAGCGGCAGCAGGAAGCGGGCAGTGTCGATCTCGGTGATGGCCGGCGGCAGCCGTGGCCTATCCCGGTCATGGGCAAATTCGTCGAGATGCCTGAGATCCAGAACTTCCTCGTGGTCGTGGAAGGTGGAGATCACCTGGATGGCGTCACTGCCGGCCATGCTGGAAGCCGGAAGGTTCCAGGTCGCTGCGAGCGCCAAGCCGGAGCCTTCGACCATCCAGAGGGCACCAGCCGGGCTGTCCAGCAGGTCGGCCAGGGCCTTGACCACGCGCAGGTCGAGGGGGTCTTCCTGGTCGCTGGCGGAAATCCTCTGCAGGAGGCGGCGCCACTCCTGCCGGTAGTCGAATTTTTGCTTTTGCAGGTGCTCCGCCAGGAAGCGTCGGATGTAGGAGCGTAGCGTCCCCGACAGCAGGGAAGCGCAAAGCAGCAGGATCGCGGCGAATACGAAGATGATCTGGGCGGCTTGGCTCCAGCTGCCGCCGTAGTCGCGGATATAGTAGGCCGCCAGCGCCATCAGGCCGAGGTAGGCGCCGGTCACCACTATCACAGTCGAGCCGAAGACCATCTGGGAGGAGAGGGCCAGGGAAAGATGCCGGGCCTCGGCGCGGAAGATGTTAATGACGAAGAGAGGGACGAGAGACAGCATGACGAAGCCGCGGACGCCCAGGAATGCCTCATCGATCGAGCGGTAGAGCAGCGCGTCGGCGAAAAAGAAGACGTCATAGGCAAACATGCCGCCGACTGCGAGACAGAGATACTTCACGCCCCAGCGATCACCGCGCCGGAAGCTGCGAAAGACGGTCTCGGTAAGCGAAAGCCCGCCGGCCGAGATGACTAACCCGAGGCCGATTGTCAGCGTTGTAGGCGGCTGTTCCGAGAAGGCGTGCAGGAGGTCGATGACGACGGTCGCGGCTGTCAACCCGGCAATGACCAGCCACCCCAGGCGAATGCGGCGGGGATGGTTGTTCCGCATCTCCGCGCTGAGGGCGATCAGCATCCAGAGGAACAGGACCCAAGCCAGGGAGGCGAGGTGGTGCAACAGGCTTACCAGGGAAGACAGTTCGGGCGGCAGGGGGTAGAGCAGCGCTGCGCCGGCCCAGGCGGCAGTGATCAAGGTGGCCAGGACGAACGCATGCCCCGGCCACGCCCAGCGTCCCCAGAGAACGTAAATCAGGGCGAGCGCCAGGTAGCCCCCAACGGTAGCGATGTAGCCGAGCTGATCGAATGCTGTTGTCACTTTGTTTCAGCGCCCCGGAACCTGATCGGACGACGCACAACCGGATAACGGTGACCCGGCCGCTAGCCTATGCGGCCTCGAGAGCGCCACGCCTTCTCACGGGCCGCTGCTCTGCCGCTTCAGACAGTCAATATCGCCCGGCTTCGGTTTCAGGCAAAGCCGATGGCGTGGCTCTCGCGCCTTATGAAATGGAGTTGTCGATTATCATAAAGAGCGCAGCGACAGAATGGCGGCCTGTATCGGCAGGTTGATCGAATATCTCACCTGAATCGGACTTGCTACCCCTTGGGCGTCCCTGAAAGATGTCTGTTGCGGCCCTGCTCTGCAATCCAAGGGGCCTTGGCGCCCAACTGAAGGCCGCCTGGGTCGGACAATGCAACGGCTGTTGGTCCGGAGGGCATCCTGTGGCCGCACCCGAGCGGGAAGGAGGAAAGTCCGTGCCTAGGATCAGTCCGCCGCTTACGAGCGCGCTATCATTCCGCCGTCTTTCACAGCGACCGCTTTCACAGGGATTTAGGCTGCTCGGCGTGACGCTTCTGCTCGGCAGCTTCCTGCTATTCGGGGCAGCTGCCTTTGATCAAGCGGCTGCGCAGAGCGAAAGCTATCGGAGGGCGCAGCAGTATCTGGAATCCGGGGATACCGCCGCCGCGCTTATCGAAATCAAGAACGCCCTTCAGGCTGACTCGAACAGCGCGCCGGCGCGGATACTGCTGGGCGAGATCTACCTTAAAATCGGGGACCCGCAAGCAGCGGAGACCGCGTTCTTGCGGGCCCGCGAGCTTGGCGCCGATGACGAGAGGCTTGATCTCATGATTGCTTATGCCCGCCTGGGGCAGGGCGCCTTCAGCGAGGTCTTGTCGGAGGCTACCGGTCAGGCAGGGGGCTCTACGCCGGTGCAGAGAGACCTCATCGTGGCAAGGGGCGACGCCTTGCTCGCTCTTCAAAAAGTCGGTGAGGCGGAAGAAGCCTATGACTCGGTCCTCGCGTTGGCGCCGCACGCCCTGGCGTACCGTGGCAAGGCCGCCATTGCACTCGCCCGTCAGCAGCCGGAGAAGAGCCGCAAATTGCTGGATCGGGCGCTTGCGCTGGAACCGGAGAACGCCGATATCATAACGGCAGACGCCGAGATGTATTTCCGCGATGGAAAGTACGACATCGCCCGTCAGCGTTTCGAGCGGGCTGTCGAACTCAACCCGATCCTGCTGCTCCCGCGCCTCGGCGTGATCCGGGCCGCACTTGCCGAAGGGGACGTCAAGGGCGCCCTGGCGAAGATGACGAAACTCAAGGCGGCCCAGCCGAACAGCGGCCTGGTGCTGTTTCAGGACAGTGTCGTTCAACTGGCGGCAAAGAACTTCGAAGCGGCCAAGCGTTCCGCCGATGAGGTCCTGGCCATCAACCGCTATCACACGATGGCGCTCAATGTTGCCGGCATCAGTGCTTACTCGCTCGGCCTCTACGAGCAGGCCGCCGCCCGCCTGACCCAGTATCTGCAGACAGTGCCGGAAGACCGGCAGGCACGCATAGTCCTCTCGGCGACCTTCTTGGAATTGAAGGATGTTCCGGCGGCCAAGGCGACGTTGCGGCCTCTGCTCACTGAGCAGCCGCGGGACGCCAAAGTGCTTGCCATGATGGGAACCGCCGAGGCCTTGGCCGGCAACACTGATGCAGCTATCCAATATCTGGACGAAGCCGTGGCTGCGTCTCCCGAGGACGCCGTGCTGCGATCGCAGCTCGGCTTGGTCAGACTCGGTGCCGGCCGGACCTCACAGATGGTCGCCGGCACGCCGCCAGCCGCGGGGTCCGAGGGCCCCACCGGCACCCAGGCAAGCGGCACCGAGCCCAATGAGGTCGCCCTTATCCTGGGGTTGCTGAGAGCCGGCGAATTCGACCTGGCCCTGGAGAACGCGCAGCGCCTGCTGGAAAACGAACCGGATAGCCCCCGATTGCTGGTCCTCACCGGCCTCGCGCACCTCGGACGTTCGGAGAAGGAACTGGCGGAGAAGGCCTTTTCGCGCGCCGTGGATTTGGATCCAGCTTCGACCGATGCCACGCTGAACCTGGCGCGGCTGAAGGCGCAGGACGGTGATCTGGAGACGGCCGAGACACTTTTGCAGGGCCTCGTTGCACGACAACCCGATAACTACCTGGCGATGCTGGACCTCTCCTCCCTGGCCGGGCAATCCGGAAATGTCAGAGCACAAGCGGACTGGCTGGAGAGGGCCGTCGCGGCCCAGCCGACGTTGCCGACCCCGCGACTCAGGCTCGCGCTGCTCTATTTGCACAATCAGGCCGCCCTGAAGGCCCTGGAAGCGGCAGAGCCCGGTTTGGCCCAGAACCCCGACAGCAGGGAGTTTCTCGGCGTTGTCGGTCAAGCGCAGCTGCAGGCCGGCCAGACCGATGAGGCGATCTCGACGTTTGGGCGACTTGTAGAGCTCGCTCCCGAGGCGGTGGAGGCACACTACCTGCTGGCCAGGGCTTACGGCCTGGCCGGAAAGCACGCGGAGATGAAGTCCCAGCTCAATCGTGCTCTGGAGATCGACCCCAAGCATTTGCCGTCGCAGGTTGCGCTCGTGCGTTTCCTGGTGCTTGACGGCGAGCTGGAGCAGGCCCGAAGGGAAATGGCGGAGCTCAAGGCGGCACACCCTGACAATCCCGAGGTGCTGGCACAGGAAGGCTGGATGGATCTTCGGCAGGGCGATGCCGGCGCGGCGGCGAGGCTGCTGCAAGCGGCCCTCGATCGTTCGGGATTGCAGGCAAGCCGGGACCTTGTCGAAAACCTTGCGCAGGCGCACTGGCGGGCGCGCAACTGGGATGCGAGCGTCGCGGTGCGGGAAGACTGGTTGGACAGGAATCCCAAAGACGTTCCGATGCTGCTAGCCGTGGCGCAGTCCTACGCTCAGCTGGGCCGTGTCGATGACGCGACTACCGCTTTCCGGGCGGTGCACAGCCTGCATCCCGGCAGCGTCCTTGCCTTGAACAATCTGGCCTGGCTCCTTCAGAAGGCGGCCCCGGATGAGGCACTCGAATATGCCGAAGAAGCCAACAGGCTGGCGCCGGGAACGCCTTGGGTCATGGATACCCTGGGGTGGCTGCTGCTGGAGCGCGGCGACACGCTCAGAGCGAAGGGTCTCTTCGCAGATGCGGCTGCGAAGGCGCCGGAGAATCCTCAGTATCGCTACCACCTTGCCCAGGCGCTCGGACGGTCAGGCCAGAAGGATGAGGCGAGGCAGATCCTGGAGGCGCTTCTTCTGGACGAGAGGCTGGCGTCCGACCATGACAAGATTCGTGGCATGCTTCAGCAGGTCGGCGACTGAAGCCTCAGGAGAGTAAGCCGCCCCTTTTTCGGGGCCCGGGTCTGTTGCCGGCCTCTGTAGTGGCACAGTCAGCGGCCGGGAGTCAGAGCCCCTCTCTGCTGCAGTCCGTGGTGGCCGGCCGCTTTGGCCATAGGACTCATACCATTTCGGCAAAGAGAAAGAGCACCGGAAACCGGTGCTCTTTCTTTTATGAAACCAGGAGATCGGTTCTGCGAAGCAGGCCCCTTACGCCTGCGGGGACTGCCGGCGGATGGCAATGCCGATGGCGCCAAGTGCCAGGAAGCCGACACCGAACATCAGGAGGGATGCCGGTTCCGGAACCTGCAGCACGAAGTCAATGCTGCCGTCATGGTCCGAGTCCACCGTGAACAGCGCGTCTCCCTCCTCACAGGTACCGGCCAGGAAGCAGGCGCTCGGAGTGGTGATCACGTTGTCGGTGTTCTGGTCGATAAAGACCGCGATCTCGACCAGGCTGCCGAGCAGATCGTTGAAATCCAGATCGCCGTCGACAAAGAACCAGAAGTCCGCCAGGGCGAAGGTCACTTCGCCGATCAGCGTTGAGGTGCCGCGCAGGAAGTCGCCGGTGGCGGCATCGAAGACGTTGGTGCCTTCGCCGCCGACGATCAACACGGAGAGGACCAGGGTGCCGTCGTTGAAGGTCGCGTCGACGTCGTCGGTTTCAGCGATGGTCGCCCCATAGTCGAAATTCGTGCGGCCGGCGCCATTCACGCCGAAGTCGACGTAGAAATTGAAGGTCGTATTGCCGACCGCGTCGTAGGTGATATTGCCGATCAGCTCGCCGGCATCCTCAGGGTTGGGCGAAAGCGCTGTCGAGGTGCCGGTCAGGCCGGTCCACTCCGCCGTCAACTGGTAGCCGCCGAGGCTATTCAGGCCTTCGGTGTCGCCACCGCCGCCGGGAATGAAGCCCGTGACGTTCAGGTGGCCACTGTCCGAGAAGGCGTCGCCGTCGCTCAGCATGCTGTCCCCGTCGCTGTCGAACTGGGTGGTCGTCGTGTTGGCGAAGACGCCGAGCTGGTCGAAGGATTCCGTTATCTGATCGGGATCGATTATCCCGTCCAGGTCAGTATGGCCATCAACGCCGCCGCCGGCGCTGAAATCCATATAGACGGCGTCGGCATGAGCAACTCCCGCCAGCCCGAAGACCATGGCGCCCACGAACAGCGGAGCGAAAAGTGTTTTCTTGTTCATGCTTCCGATCTCCTTTGGTCTGCTGCAGCGGCAAGAGGCGGCGCTACAGACCTATCCTCACTATCCCTGGCATCGCCCACGGCGGTGCCTGGTTCCTATAGGAAGCAAAGCGCGTGCCAATCTGACATTGACCGTCAAGGCATTGATATATTGGGGAGAAATAAGAAGGCGCCGAAACCCGGCGAACGCCGGCGCAGAAACTGTAAAAATGTCTTACGACGACCCGGGGGGCGTTTGGGGGCTGTGTCTTGCCGGAAAGGGGCGGCGGCTCTTCAAAAAGCTGGGGGGGATCCTATCCTATTGTTCCATAATCGAAAATGGCTGACTGGTCGGGAAGGGGTGGGGCAGTAAAGTTCTTTGACACGTCACCGGCGCCTTGTCGCCGGGCCGTGTCACCTGCCGTGCAGCAGCCGCTTGATCTGCTTCTCGACCGCCCTGAGTTTCAGACGCTGCAACGGGTTGTCGTTGCCGAGGAAAAGGCGTCGGCAGACGAAGCGGCCCTGATGGACGTCAAACTGATGGTAGTAGGGGGCGGGGCGAATGCGACCGCGGCGTAAGAGGATCTTGACTGCCTCCGCGCCGACGACGCCGGCACAGAGTTGTACCGCGGCGGCGGAGGAGGGGCCGCGCCGTTCCACGAGGTTCAGCCGACTCGGATCGACAAGGTAGTTTCGGTGCAGCCCCTTCGGGGCCAGCCCAAGCAGAAACCGCGCGTACTGGCGCTCCTCCGGCAGGCCTTCCATACGGAAGTACTGTTCGAATGTCATGCCGCCGGGCAGGAAGATGAGATAGCAGGTTCCGAAGCCGATGGGACCGGCAGTGATGGCTGGGATACCGAGTTCGGCGCAGCGACGGAAGACTTTCGCCCTAATACCGGGAACGAAGAAATCGAACCCGTCGACGAAGAGTTCGGCGTGGGAGAGGAAAGCGTCGATGTTGGCTTCGGTGATTCCTTCGGGAAAGCTCTCGATCTCCAATTGAGGGTTGATGTCGCGAGCCATTTCGGCCATGACCTCAACCTTCGGGCGGCCTATCGTCGAGACGGCGGCGCCGGCCTGGCGGTTAAAGTTCGCCAATTCGAATATGTCCATGTCGGAGATGTTGAACGCGCCGACTCCCATGCGCGTCAGAGTCAGCAGATGGGCGCCGCCGACGCCGCCCATCCCGGCAATGGCAATCCGCTTGCGGCGGAGCTCCTGCTGTTCATCCGCGGTGATCCAGCCGATGTTGCGGTCGAATGCCCGGTCATACTCGAAGTCGCTGTCGATCATCCAAACAAACATCCATTGCTGACGGTCGGCGATGACTCAGCGTGGCGAAGATTCTCACTCGGAGCGGCCGGACTGCAGACTCACCAGGCGATCCCAGTGTTGTCCGCCGTCGGTGAGGATGTCCCAAACGTCCGGCCGCTCCGTTTGCACCTGGGTCAGCATGGTGTCGAGCTTGATCAGACAGGGCTGCCGGTGGCCGTGGTAATCGACCAGGGGGCCGATGTCCTTGAAATGAATGCCCAATCGAGCCAAGAGACGCAGCAGGGGGCGCTCCATCACCGCGCACCAGTAGTAAATGCCGTGGTCGAGACTGATCTGCACAAGGCCCTCGATCAGGCCGAGCGTCATGTTGGGAATGATGCGCCGCTGATGCTCTCTCTGCTCTGGCTCGTTGCTGCGGGGGTACAGCCAATCGCCCTGGCGTTTGCGGAATTCCTTGGAGATGCAGAAGCGGGAGATCTCTCCCATCTCCTGCACTGGAAAGAGTTCCGGCTGGAAGATGGTAGGATCCGTGCAGACCTGTTGCAGGGCGAAGCTGTGTTCGGGAGCATTCTGGTCGGGCAGGATCAGGCGCACCGCACCCGCCCAGCTGTGGGTAGGTAGGTGCAGCAGGAGGCAGTGAACGGCACGCTCGTCGTAGGTATCACGCTCTCGGCCGTCCGGATTGTCTGCAGGATCTTCGAAGGGATTCTCAATGCAATAGACCTGGTAGCGCAGGCGAAATGCTGCGTCACGCAGTGCATCATCCTCCTCTCCAACCACTACAGTCTCGAAATACTGCCGATAGCTGTCCCGGGCAGGCGGCATTGCGACGTTCCGTTTCGGCCCAGCGCCTGGAGGCGTAGGCGTGACCTTTTCCGGCGCCATTGGAACTCCGGAGTTTGGGAGTGACCCTGACGTCACAATCATACCGTCAAACAAAAAAAGCAACTGCCGTCGCGGCGCTGCCACTCTCAACACAGATTTCAGGCGACGTTTCAACCACAAAAAATGCAGAGGCTGCGGCGCGAAACTGCTGCTGGGAGGCGGGCCGTGCTACGACCAAAAAAGAATGGATTTGCAAGTCGCGCCCATGCGTTCGCGACGGTTTAGGGTGGCGTCCTCAGCACGAAAGCGAGTGCCAACCGAGTTGCGGCAAGTGGCGAATCGGCCAGCGGCGTTCAGGCCACGGACTTTCCGTATGCACTGGAGAGCAGAAAACCGCCGACCGTAATGATATCCCAAAACTCCGGCTGCTCGACTTCTGCGCGAGCGAGCAGGGCCTGCAGGTCGGCAAAGCAGATCTGCCGCAGTCCCCGGTGCTCGACCAGCGGACCGGCATTCTGAAAATGCAACCCGAAGCCGCGTAAGCGCCGAAGCAGGCTCGGTTCCGCCGCAAGACACCAGTGCGTGATTCCGTGCTTCATGCTGAGGCGCACCAGTCCACGAATTAGTCCGAGTGACATGTACGGCAGCAGCTTGCCGCTACTTTGCAGAGCACGCATGGACAGACTGGATCTGTCCCGGACGGCTTCCTGCGATTGCCAGAGAATGTCCCGCGCCGATCGGGTAATCGCGAAGCGCGACACCTCTGCAGTCGTCGCCTTGGGCAGGCTCCTGAGAACGTCGATGCTTTCCTTTGGGGCGTACTCGGCCAGAGGAAGCGCTTTAATCCCCGATGTCCTGTGCGCAGCGGGAACCAGTCGCACGGTACCCAGCGGACGCCTGCCGGCTCGTTCCCTGAGAAGGCAATGCAGCGCGGTGTCGTCGTAGCCGTCTCGCTCCAGCCCGTTCGGACAAGCTTCGGCGTCTTCAAATCCACGGTCCAAACAATAGACGAGGTAACGCAGTCGAAAGGCAGCCTCCGCGTCCTGTGAGGTTGAAACCGGGGACTCGCTGAACACCTCATCGAAGTGACACAAAACCTCAAGTCGTTTGCTGGAGGGGGCAGGCGTTGCCGCTTCCGGTATGCTGCTTATCGGTTGTTGCAATGTGGTGAGGGCGGGGTGGTCGTGGAGGTGACGAGGCAGCTGAGATCCCATTTTTTTCCGTGGCCTAGGAGTCGGTAGCGGAGATGCGCGGGGCGCAACGGAAAGAATCGCTGGCGGATGACAACAAATTATTAACCAGTCGTTCTTTTCTTGGCGGGAAAGCCAAAAGGCTTTTATTTGCCACAAACAGCGTTTTGTTGCGGACAGGCCCATTTCTTCGCGCGCGCAAATGACCCCGAAGGGATCGCGACAAAAAGAGGCGTCCCGCAAGGACTTGGCGGGTGCGGTGACGAATTGTGGAAGTTGGCGCACTCCCCCAAAAGCGCCGTAGGCAGTGTTTTAGGGCCAGCAATTCTGTGGTAACTGCAAATCCAAAAGAGTTAGTGGATGATAATCGGCTTTCTCCCGAACCGTTGTGATCTTTTGCGGTTTACTGGTTTTTTTTGGGTCGGGCGGTGGTTTTTAGGTAAATGTTCTGAGGCTGGCATGAACCATTCAGTCGAAATAAGGGCGGAGATAGTAATTCGCGCCGCGATTCAACTATTTCATGTACCAAAAAGCGTCGCAATCACGACTCGAGAAGGGGGCGACGGTGAGGCAGCTACCGCCTGCGGCCCGTCGGCGGCGACGGAGCGTGCACAGTGGGAGGGGGTGGCGGAACACTGGTACTGCGCTTGCCTTTCGCGGAACGGGGGCTCTGCGGGACACGCATCCGGATGAAACCGGCCTGCTCCCTGATCGACGGTGCCGCATCGTTCTTTATGCTCCAGAATACAACGTAAACGATGCACAGGATGAAAACGCCAAACGCGATCGAGAACAGCACTTTGCAACTCCTTTCACCAGCCGCGCAGCCAGTCTAAGGTCCAGCAGGCAACCTTGTCACGCCAGGTGCGGCGCGAGAACGTGTGGTCGGCCGGCGCCAGTTTTTCCCACCGGACCCGCACTTCGGCCGTCAGTCGGCGCCAAGTCTCCGATTTCTGTACCGTATCCTCGAACTCTCTTGCCGTCAGATCCTGGCCGCTCGTGATGAGCAGCACGGGTCCGCCAAATCGGGCAAAGCCCTCGGCCATCCGATCCGCCAGCGGCGCGTGTGAGTCGGGAGGCCGGGTGGTGCGGAATCGACGGGCCAGCAGTTGCATCAGGGATGTGGCTGCCGTGTGAGGTTTCACTTGTCCCGTTAGGAGGCGGCGCCAAAAATCGCGCGCCATCAGTCGTCTCAGATAGTAGTGACGCAGAAAGACAGCCGCTTCGCTCTGCGGCGTGCGCACCCAGGGATTCAGCAGCACCACTCCCGCTACCCTGGGATCGCGGTGGGCATAGAACAGAATTGCCGACGCGGCATCGCAGAGACCCCAGAGCACCACTTCCTCCAGTTCAGGACAGGCGGCGAGAAAGGCATCGACCGCGGTGCCGATGTCGTCGTCCAGCGCTTCGAAACCGGGGTAGGTCCCACCGCTGTCGCCGATGCCCCGATGGTCAAAGCGCATTGCCGCAACACCATGCGCGGCCAGGGTGCGTGCCAGCAGCAGGAACTGGCGGTGACTGCCGATGCGGTATTGCGGCCCGCCGACCACGATCAGGACGCCGCGCCGGGCCGCCACGGCGGGCAAATGGACAATGCCGACCAGCGTGGCAGTGCCGCAGGTAAAGGTTAGTGCTCGCTCTTGCGGCTGAGCGCGGGTCATGCTCGAAACAGAGCCTCCGTCGCCTCGAGAAGTTTTGGCGCCACGGTGATCTCCTGAAGGGACCAGAACGGATCGCCGCTGACTGCATGGGCGCGTAACCGCCGCTTTCGATTCCCGAGCTCCTCCAGCAGTTGCCGCGTGGAAAGGGCGACCGCCGGATCGTCGCCTGCTCTGACCTCCAGAACGTCAAGCGGCAGTTCCTCAGGGCGCTGCAGCATGCCGGCAAGCTGGCGCTCCGCTATTGCCCGAGCCAGAGGCGAGGCCAGTTCGTAGCCGGCAATTTCCAAAGCCTCTCCTTGCCACAGGCGCGCCCGCAGTTCCTTGGTGGTCTCTGCTTCGGAGCTTTTGTCCATACCGGCCGCCACGCGTAGGCGGAGAAACTGGGTTAGGAAGCGATCACCCGAGAGGATCGGCTGCCACAGCAGCAGGCAGGCCGGCGGCTGGGCCGCTTCCGACGTGACCTCGGCAGCCAGCAAGGCGCCGAGCCGCAGGCCCCAGAGGCCGACCCGGGCTCCGCTGCGCTCTTTCAGCCAGGCGATCGCAGTCTTTGCGTCCTCTCGCCAAATCTCCCAGCGGGCATCGCCGAAATCGCCTGCGCTGTCCCCGGTCCCAAAGGGATCAAGAAGGAGCACATCGATCCCGAGCGCCGCCAGCCGGCCCGCCTGCAGGCTGGCCATGCGACGCGAGCGGTTCATCTCCTCGGCGAAGGGGGGCAGATACACCAAACCCAGTTTGACTCGGCGTCGGGGTCGAGCGGGATGGTAGATCGCAAAGAGCGTACCTGCGCAACCTTCAAGGAAGAGCGCCTGCATGTCGGTCGTTTGCATCGCCGTCAGGCAACGAGCTTTCTTTCGACAAAGCGGGTAAGGCTGTCCAAGGTCGCAAAGACCTCGGCCGAGATGTCATCGTCGTCGACTTGGATGTCGAACTGCTCTTCGAGACCCGTAACCACCGCAACCACCGCCATGGAATCGAACTCCGGGATGCTGCCGAAGAGCGGTGTCGAGGGGTCCAGAACCACCATCCGGTCGCCCACCTGCAAGACCTCCTGCAATACGCGTCGCACGTCATCGATGACGGACATCGGTCCTCCCCGAGGTTTCAATCGGCGCCGCGATTGTGTCTCGCCGGCGGTCATCCCAGCCCGGCAGCAAGAGCCTGGCGATTCCAAGATAGCGCAGTGATGAGAAAATCCACATAGTGAGATCGCTCGGAGTTTGGCTGCGGCGACATATCATTCTGGCAACGGAATCTGATTTGGTGGCGGCATCTTTGCTATGCAAATTCAGAAGGCTCGTGCGTGAACTCGGGCTGTCCCACGCTCTCTGCTACCTGATGCAACGCGCGAGCGCCAAGTCAGGCGGGCTTATGGCAGTCCACAGCTATCTCCTGGTTGCGCAACCCGTCCCTGCCGCGCCGCTGCTCGCGGCTCGACGCGGCCGCTCAATCGTTGTGCGTCAACTCGACCCGCAGGACCGGCGTCTCATGGCGCTGCCTCTTGATGAGGCCGTTCTGGCATACCGTGCGAGCCAGGGCGCGGTTTGCTTTGCGGCCTTCAAGGAGGAAGATGTCATCGGCTGCCTCTGGCTTTGCCTTTCGCCCTACGACGAGGACGAGGTGCGCTGCCGCTACAGGCCGGCACCGGCGGGAGAAGCATCCTGGGATTTTGACGTTTACTTGATGCCGGCGCACCGCAGTGGTCTCGGTTTTGCCCGGCTATGGGACGAGGCCAACGCTTATCTGCGCCAGCGCGGCATAGCCTTCAGCTGGAGCCGCATCTCGGCCTTCAACCCGACCTCACTGGCATCTCACGCACGCCTCGGCGCACGCGTCGCCGGCCAAGCCACCTTCCTGCGGCTCGGTCCCTGCCAGCTTATGCTCGCCTCGCTTCCGCCGCGCTGGCATTTATCATTCCGGCCGACGGACCGACCTTCCATAACCTTGCAAAACCCAAAAAGACGGTAAAGGGGCGCGAGTGAACTGCGCCGGAGGCGGCGCTTCTTGGCGCAACCGTTGTCTTGAATTGACAAGCCGTTGCGGCAGCTAGCAGTGTCATTGTCATGCTTTGCGAAATCAGTTGCGAATGCGGCAGGTCCGATGATCCAGGTCCTTCACGACTTTCTTTTGCGTGGCGCAAGACGATGGCCGCAGGCGACAGCCTTGGCCTTGAAGGAAGACAGCGTTTCCTATGAAGAGCTCTGGGGCGAGGTCGAGAGTCATGCGGCAGGATTGGGGCAACTAGGCGTCGCCCGAGGTGAGCGGGTTGGCATCTGGCTGGAAAAGCGTGTCGAGACCATAACGGCGTTCTTTGGTGCGTCCCTTGCCGGAGCGGTCTTTGTGCCGATCAACCCGGTGTTGCGCCCGCCGCAGGTGCATCACATTCTCACCGACTGCGCCGTGCGCGTCCTCATCACCTCCCGCGAGCGCCTGCGGGTTCTCGACCTTCACGGCCACGAGTGCCGAAGCCTCGAATACGTGGTGCTAGTCGACGCGCAGGGAGACGAGGAACAGGGGCGGGCGGACAACCCGACGGTGGTGCCATGGGGGGCGCTGAAGGCGGCGCCCCTCTCTCGGCGCCATCCGCGGATGATCGATCTCGACATGGCGGCGATCCTCTATACCTCAGGAAGCACCGGCCGGCCGAAGGGCGTCGTTCTGTCGCATCGCAACCTGGTGGTTGGCGGCGAAAGCGTGAGCCAGTACCTGAATAATAGCTCGCACGACTGCATTCTCTCCGCACTGCCCCTCAGCTTCGATGCCGGCCTGAGCCAGGTCACCACCGCCTTTTGCGTAGGCGCCAGACTGGTCCTGCTGAACTACCTCGTGGCGAGCGACCTGATGCGCGTCTGTGCCCGCGAGGAAGTCACCGGCCTCACCGGGGTGCCGCCGCTTTGGTTTCAGCTGAGCGAGCTGGACTGGTCCGACGACGCAGGTCGTTCCCTCAGGTACTTCGCGAACACGGGCGGCCACATGCCCTTGCCCCTGCTGCAGCGGTTGCGCGAAATCTTTCCTTACGCCAAGCCGTACCTGATGTACGGCCTGACAGAAGCGTTCCGCTCTACCTATCTCGATCCGGCGGAGGTTGATCGTCGGCCCGGTTCCATCGGCAAGGCGATTCCCAACGCAGAGGTTCTGGTGGTGAACGCCCAGGGTGACCTCTGCGGGCCGGGGGAAGAGGGCGAACTCGTGCACCGGGGCGCCCTGGTGTCGCTAGGCTATTGGAACGATCCGGTAGCCACGGCTGAGCGCTTCCGGTCTGTGCCGGGGCGCCCGGCGGAGTTGCCGTGCGAGGAACTGGCGGTTTGGTCCGGCGACATCGTCCGGCAGGACGAGGAGGGCTTTCTCTATTACGTTGGCCGGCGTGACGAAATGATCAAGACGTCGGGCTACCGTGTAAGCGCGACGGAGATCGAGGAGGTCATCTATGCCACCGGCTGCGTGGAGGAGGCAGTGGCCCTTGGTCTGCCGCATCCGAAATTGGGACAGGGCATTGCGGTGGTTGCCAGGCCCAAAGATGGCGGGCCGCTCTCTAAGGCCGCCATCCTGGCCGCCTGCCGCGGCAATCTGCCTTTGTACATGCTGCCGGCGCTTGTAGTGGAGCGAACGCAATTGCCGCGCAACCCCAATGGGAAGATCGATCGGCCGGCGCTGGCCCGTGAGCTCGCCGGAGTGTTCATGCCGCAGCAGGCGTTGCCCGAGGGTGCCGTGGCATGCACCCAGCCATGAAGCATTGGCGTGCGCGCAATGGCTGCCTCGAGCTTGGTGGGCAGAGCCTGACACGCCTGGCGGACCGCGTAGGCCAAACCCCTTTTTTTGCCTACGATCGGCAGCTGCTGGACGAGCGCGTGGCGCTGCTGCGCGGTTGTCTGCCGGTGGGCGTGAGGCTCCACTACGCCGTTAAGGCCAACCCCATGCCGGCCGTCCTCCAGCACCTGAAGCCCCTGGTGGATGGGTTTGATGTCGCCTCAGCCGGCGAGATGATTGCGGCCTTGGACACAGGGATGGATCCTGCCGCCGTCGCCATTGCCGGACCGGGCAAGACCGACTCCGAACTTCGACAGGCTATTGCCGCCGGTATTCTCGTCGAGATCGAGTCGGAGAACGAAGCGCGGCGCGTAGCGAGGCTATCCGAGGACAGCGGATATACGGCGCGGGTGGCGGTGCGGATCAATCCGGACTTCGTCCTCAAGGGAGCAGGCATGCGCATGGGCGGTGGCCCGCAGCAGTTCGGCGTCGACCAGGAGCGCGTGCCAGAACTACTCGGTCAAATCACCAGTGCCGGCCTGCAGTTCGAGGGATTTCATATCTTCGCCGGTTCGCAAATCCTGCGGTCCGACATCATCTGCGACGTTCAAAGGCAGAGCGTGGAGCTCGTGCTCGGTTTTGCAGAGCAGGCAAGGCGGCCGCTGCGCTACCTGAATATCGGCGGCGGTTTCGGTATCCCGTATTTTCCAAAGGACGAGCCGTTGGATATCCGGCAGGTTGGCGAAAACCTGCATCTGCTCGCCGAGCGGGTTTCTGAGCGGCAGCCGCAGGCCGAGGTGGTGGTGGAGCTGGGTCGCTATATTGTCGGAGAAGCCGGCGTCTACGTCTCGCGCGTTGTCGATCGCAAGGAATCGCGAGGCCAGATTTTCCTGGTGACCGACGGGGGACTGCATCATCAACTCGCGGCTTCGGGCAACTTCGGCCAAGTGATCCGGCGCAACTACCCCGTGGCGATCGGCAACAAGTTCGACGCCGTGCCGACCGAGGTCGCGTCCGTGGTCGGTTGTCTCTGCACGCCGCTTGACCTTCTGGGCGATCGCTGCGAGTTGCCGGCCGCGGAGGTGGATGACCTCGTGGTGATTTTCCAGTCCGGCGCCTACGGCCGGACTGCCAGCCCGAGCGCCTTTCTCAGCCACCCGACCGCCATCGAAGTTCTGGTATAGTGCGACCATGAGCGCTTTTTGCGGCTGGCTGGCCCTGAGCGACAGCGACCGTCCACCCCAGGCAATGTTGGACACCATGTCTGCTGCCTTCCGTGGCCGACGGCTGAAGGAAGGTCGGGTTGCCAGTGGGCCCGCCGCTGCCTGGGTAACGACAGCCGCGCCGCAGGCTGATCTCTGCACCGCAGAGGACCCCTGGGTAGTCATCGTCGGCACGGTCGACTGGCGTGATGCCGCCTTGATCAAGGAGCAGCAGAAGAAGGGTGCGGCCTGGGCATTGCGGCGCGCCTACCTCGAGCACGGCCTGAAGCTTTTTGACAGCATCACGGGAGCATTCGCCTTTGCCATCCTCGACCGGCAGCGACGCAGGGTATTGCTCGCCATAGATCGGATGGGCATCCATCGTCTCTACTATGCCGCCGTAGCGACGGAGGGGCTGGTGTTCGGCACCACCGCCGATATGGTGCGCGCCCATCCGAAAGTCGAGTCCAGTGTGTCGCTGCAGGCAGTCTACGGCTATCTCCACGCCTTCGTTTGCCGTTCTCCGCGCACCATCTACGAAGCGCAGCGAAAGCTGGAGCCGGCGCAATATCTTCTGTGGCAGGACGGGCGGAGCCGGGTGGCCAGCTACTGGCAGATGCCCTTCGTACCCGATAGGCGGAAGAGCCCGACGCAGTTTGGTGACGAGCTGGTGGCGCAGGTGCGCCGCGCGGTGCACGGGGCCGTATCCTGCGACGAGGTGGCGGTTACGGGAGCTTTTCTCAGCGGCGGCCTCGACAGCTCTACGGTCACCGGCATGCTGAGTGAGGTGACGCCGGGGCCGGTGGAGACCTTCACCATCGGCTTCGAGGAAGCACCCTACGATGAGATGTACTACGCCGGTGCGACCGCCCGCCGCTTCGGCGCGCGTGACCATCGCTACTATCTGACCGCGGAAGCGACCGCCATGATGGCGCCGAAGATAGCTGCCTACTACGACGAGCCCTTCGGCAACTCTTCGGCCCTGCCGGCCTATTTCTGTGCCGTCCAAGCGCGGGAGGCAGGCATGACAAGGCTGCTTGCCGGCGACGGCGGCGACGAGATCTTGGCCGGCAACTCCCGCTATCTTGAGCAGTTGAAGCAGGGCCGCTATCAACGCCTGCCGAAGCCTCTGCGCATCGCGTTGAAGTCGGTGATTTTCCATCTGCCATTGCTGTGCAGCACGAGGCTTTGCAGGAGAGCGCAGCAGCATATTCTGCGCGCGGAGATGCCTCTTCCGGAGCGCCTTGAGGCCTACAACTTCTACCAGCCCGGCCGCATGGCGGAGGTATTCGATCCGCAGATACTCCCCGCGCTTGACCTTGACGCACCCTGGCGGGAACTGCGTCAGGCCTACTTGGGGGCCGCCGCAGAGGACCCCTTGCTGCGAATGATGCATCTGGATCTCAAGTATGCGCTCGCGGACGCGGACCTGAAGAAGGTGACCGGTATGTGTGATCTCGCCGGTATAGATGTCGCTTTTCCTTTTCTCGACGACGATCTTGTCGCCTTCTGCGCCACCATTCCGCCGGAGCTGCTTCTGAAGGACGGGCGCCTCAGGGCGTTTTACAAGGACACCTTCCGGCATCTTCTGCCGCAAGAGGTGATCGCGAAGAAAAAGCACGGCTTCGGAATGCCGTTCTACGAGTGGACGCGGGACGATCCTCGACTTCGTGAGCTTGCCTACGACAGTCTAGGCAGCTTGCGCGGGCGCCATATTATCAGCGGCGGCTTCATAGACGAGGTAAGGAGGCAACACGCGCGGCCTGCGCGAACGCCGTACGACGGCCTGGTGTGGGACCTCATGATGCTGGAACTGTGGTTCGCCAGTCACGGCTTCTAGGGCCGGTCCGGAATCGCCGCTCCGCCCCTGTACCTCAATCCGGGCCGAGATGACCCTGGCGGCGCAGCCAGTACCACGACAAACCCAGCCACTCGTGCATAGCAAAATAGGTCGTGTGGAAGGCGCCGGCCGACGGTATAAAGTCGCGCCAGAACAACGTCGACCGGGAAATGAACCGGGTGGGTGCCGGAACGGGCTCGACGCCCAGGCCCTCGAACGAAGCCATGGCGCGCGGCATGTGCCAGGCGTGCGTCACCAGATAGAACCGGCGGATGCCCGCGTCTCGAAGCAGCGTCGCGGAGAGGCGGGCATTGGATAGCGTCGACTGCGACGCCCTCTCGATCCAACGGCTCTCCACCCCGAAGTCGCGCTGCAGCGTCGTCTTCATCACGTCGGCCACGGTATACTGCGGCGCGGCACCGGAAGAGCCACCGGTGACCAGGATAGGGGTGCCCGTGCGCCTCGCCAGGAAGGCGGCGTATTGCAAGCGCTGCAAAGTGAGGCCATCGGCGGTGATGCCGGGCGCGTCGCCTGCCCCGGCCAGAGTGTACTCAGGCGCGCCGAAGTAAATTCCGGCGCCGAGCACCACAACGGCGCCGATGTCGGCGTCAGGATGCTGTAGATCGACCGCCGGATAGGGTTGTAGAGGGGCCATGAGCTCGCCGGCAACGAAAGGAGTGGTGCTGAGGTAGACCACCGTGAGCAAACCCCACAGAAATACCCGACCTGCAGTGCGCCGCCATTTCCTTATTAGCAGCCCCAGAAGGAAAAGAATGAAAAAGCTGGAAGGCGGCAATACCAGAGTCTTTGTGACTGTGTAGATCATGGCTGCAGCCTCCCCCTGGTTCCGAACTGCGCAAGCGGTGCACCGCTACAGGCTCCAATAGTGGATAGACGGGGGCAAGGTCGCAGGTTCGAGCGCCGACTTGACATCGACAAGGATGCCGCCCTCCACCAGGCGGTCGGTCAGGCAGGGCGTCATTCCCATCATGATTGACCGGTGTGGGACGCAGAGCACCAGCGCGTGCAGGTTCATCAGGTCGCAGGCATCGGCAAGCTTTATCCCAAACTCAGCTTCGGCTTGCGCCGGATCGACCATCGGATCATGCACGAGTGCTTCAATGCCGTACTCACGCAGCTCCTTCACAATATCGGGAACACGGCTGTTGCGCAGGTCGCGCACGTTTTCCTTGAAGGTCAGGCCGAGGATCCCAACCTTCGCCGATCCGCTCAGCCGGCCCCTCTGGCCTAACATCTTGACCACGCGCCCAGCGACGAAGGCGCCCATGCCGTCGTTGATGCGTCGGCCGGAAAGGATCACTTCCGGGTTATAGCCGACCTCCTCTGCCTTGGCCGTTAGATAGTACGGATCAATGCCAATGCAGTGACCCCCGACAAGACCCGGAGAGAAAGACAGGAAATTCCATTTCGTGGCGGCGGCGGCTAGGACGTCCCGTGTCGGAATGGCCATGCGATCGAAAATGATGGCAAACTCGTTCATCAAGGCGATGTTCAGGTCGCGTTGCGTGTTCTCGATCACCTTTGCCGCTTCGGCGACCTTAATGGATGAGGCGCGATACACGCCGGCACTGGTTACCGAACCATAGATCGTGGCGACCCGGTCGAGCGATTCAGCATCTTGTGCCGACACGACCTTCACGATCCGCTCCAGTACGTGTTCGTGGTCGCCGGGATTGATGCGCTCCGGTGAATAGGCAAGCTTGAAATCCTCACCGGCTACGAGGCCGGAAACCTCGCTGAGCAGCGGCCCGCAGACTTCCTCCGTCACGCCCGGATATACGGTCGACTCCAGCGAAACGATGGCACCGGGTGTCATATGTGCGGCGATTGTCCGGCAAGCTGCTTCGACGGCGCCGAGGTCCGGTCGATGGTTGCTGTCAACAGGGGTGGGGACGGTGACCGCGTAGAAGGTGCGATTGCGTAAGCTCGCCGGGTCGGCCGAGACTTTGAGCCGCGAGGCACGGAGCACCTCGGTATCAACTTCTCCCGTCCAGTCTTCGCCCCGCGCCAGGCACTCGACGCGCTTCCGGCTGACGTCGAAGCCCACCACGTCTTCAAAGTGAGCGGCGAGTGCGATCGCCAGGGGCAGTCCGACGTAGCCCAGGCCGACCACTGCGATTCTTTCGCTGCTGTCCATTCCTGTTTCTCCAGGAGAGCGTTGCGGGATGGGGATTCGCTCCGGGCTTTCGTCACGAGCCGGCAGCGCGCTGTCCGTTCTGGTGCGCTGCCGTCTTCATGTTTACATTGCCGAGGAACGATTCGAACATGAGCAGTGCCCAGATCGCGGCACTGTGGTCGCTGACTCCGCTGGCGTGTTCGTCCAGGAGGCGCTTCACGAAGCCCATGTCGAACAAGTCGACTTCTTGCAGCATGCCATCAAGCAGCCGTTGGCGAATTACCGCCTGTAGCGGCCCACGGAACCAGCGGGTTAAGGGAATGCAGAAGCCCATTTTCTCGCGATAGAGAACCTCCCGGGGCAGCTGGTCTTCCATGGCTTTTTTCAGCAGGTACTTTCCCTCCCGCGCCCGAAGTCGGAAGGTGGGCGGCAATGTAGCCGCCCATTCCAGGAGTTCGTGGTCAAGCAGGGGCACGCGCACTTCAAGGGAAGTCGCCATGCTGGCGCGATCGACCTTCGTCAGGATGTCTCCCGGCAGGTAAGTCTTCAGGTCCGCGTACTGAACATGATCCAGGTGATGCTCAACCGGTGCGTCCCGGAGCACGTCCGCAAGGACGTCACGGGCGTCATAACCTTGAAGATCGCGAAGCATGCGCGCGGAGAAAAGCTTGCGGCGGAGACGGCGGTCCAAGATCGATACGCTGTGGAAGTACGCATCAACGCTGTCTCGGGCCAGCGCCTGCAGGGTCGACTTGGCGCGCAGTGCCCGTGGCGCCCAGTCGAGTTTAGGATACACCTGGCCAAGCAGCGCGAAGAGCGGCTGCCGCAGGGATCGGGGGAGGCTGCCGCGTACCAGTTCCTCATAATGATGCCAACGGTAACGGCGGTAGCCGGCAAAGGCTTCGTCACCGCCGTCGCCGGAAAGCGCCACCGTCACCTTCTCGCGCGCGAGGCGGCAGACCTGATAGGTCGGCATTGACGAACTGTCGGCGAACGGCTCGTCGTAGAACGTCGACATGCGCTCTATCAGATCGAAAGCGTCGGTGGATACTTTCCGAACACGGTGATCGGTGTTCAGGTGCCGAGCCACTGTTTCGGCATAGTCAGCTTCGTTGAATTCTGGCACATCGAAGCCGATCGAACATGTGTTCACGCGACCCGCCGAATGGCGCGCCATCATGCTGACGACGCTGCTGGAATCGACACCGCCGGACAAAAACGCGCCAAGCGGCACGTCCGCCATGAGGCGGATTTTGACGGCCTCGCCCATTCGCTCGCGCAACTCGGCACAGGCATCCGCCTCGCGCAGCTGTGTGTTCGCCTGGAAGAAGATCTCCCAGTATTGCTTCAACGAAGGTGACGGCGCTCCCCTTTGCCAGACCAGGGTATGAGCCGGCGGCAGCTTGCGCACACTGGAATAGATCGTCTTCGGGTCCGGAATGTAGCCGAACGCGAAGTAGTCCTCGATAGCCTGGACGTCGAAGCCCCGCGTGAGGGCCGGGTGACAGAGCAGCGCCTTCAACTCCGAGCCGAAGACTAGCTGCCCGTCCGGCAGGACTGCATAGTACAGAGGCTTTATTCCCAGACGATCCCGGGCAAGGAACAGGGTTTCCGTGTTACTGTCCCAGAGGGCAAAGGCGAACATGCCGCGGAACCGTTTGACGCAGTCCACGCCCCATTCCTCCCAGGCATGTACAATTACCTCGGTGTCGCACAAGCTGCGGAACCGATGGCCGCGGTTGCGCAGCGACTTCGCCAACTCTCTAAAATTGTATATCTCGCCGTTGTAGACGACAGAAACGGTGTCGTCTTCGTTGTGCATGGGCTGTTGGCCGCCAGCGAGGTCAATGATTGACAGGCGACGGTGGCCGAGCCCGATGCCGTCATGCACGTAGAAACCGCTCCCGTCCGGTCCCCGATGCGCGAGGCTGTCGGTCATCGTCTGCAGCAGACTCCGGTCGATCGACCGGGTTGCAACGCTATTGAAGAGTCCTACAAGGCCGCACATTCCCGCTATATCCCAGTGCAAAGGAACTCGTAAGGAGGGTGAGGCGTGAGACACTCCCGGCTGTCATGGCGAAGCGGTTGTCCCGGCGCCTGTTCGCGAGGTCCCGATCTGCATCAGGGAGCCGTCGCTATTTAGGGCTTGGTTCATAAAATCCCGGATAAGCGCATTTGCCTGTTGTGCATCCTCCGTCACTCTGGAAGCGATGGCAATAACGGCGGCGCTCTGGTCGCCGCCGGAGACCAACGCCTTGAACTCCAGTAGCTTGCCGAGGAAAGGCGAGTTCGTGTTCTGCCCGCCAATGCGATACCAGTACCATACGATATAGCTTTCATTGCGGCTGGCGAGGAGCATGCGGGTGTGAGGATGCTCCCGTCCGGCAATCCGGGTCACGGCGTTCCTGATCTCCAGCGCGTGCCATTCTTTGCCGGAGCCGCCAAGCGCATGCACATCACTAACCGCTTCGGCTCCCTCGCGCTGATGGCTGAAATAGGCGACATGGAGATCGACCGTCTTGCCGCCCAGGGCATAGCTGCCCTTGAGAGCCAGGTCATTGCCGTGGAAGCGAGGCGTCCATCCGGTTTCGTCGCCTGCGGCCGCCAGCCAGGGAGCCGCAACCTGCGGCAGAAGGAGATCTGGAAGCGGCCCGGCCGGCGGCTCCTTAGCTGCAGCCGTCCAGGCCTGCGCGAGAAGGATGACCACCAACGTCAAACCGCTCCCCAAAAGCGAAGTCGCGAGGGGGCGGCGCGCCATGTTGTCCCGCTGTCGCTGGCCCGGATCCTGGGCGTCGAGTGTTGCTGGCGCCGTCCGGTCTACGCGGTCGCGCAAAAGCACAGCGATGCCCAGTAGGCTGAGAGTCACGACACCCAGGAAGAGAAAGCCGTAGAAGACATGGTCGATGTCTACGGCAATCCGATAATCGCTGAGGTGGGCGAGCATCACGATCCCGTAGGCGCGAAGGCCGTTGGCCACTATCGGCACGGCGAGAGACAACCCAAGAATAGCGATCCGTCGTGCCCACGATCTGAAGAGAAGATGGGCTACCAGGGCGCCGAGAGCGACGCTGACCATGAGATAGCGCACGCCGGAGCAGGCCTCGGCAATCACGAAGCTTCCCGAGGGAATTTGGATCAAGTAGCCGTCGAGGAACACCGGTATGCCCGAGAGCCGCAGAAGGTGGACGACGATTTGTGCCGTCACATCCTGGAGCGCGGGGATGGCCGATGAACCGAAGGGCACCGCGAAATACAGGTAGAAGAGGGGAAAGAGCGCTAGCCGTGTGATCGGCCAACCCAGAACCAGCAGGAACAGGGACTGCCAAAGTCCCACGAAAGCGAACTGCTTTACGACCATGATATTTGCCAGCGCGCCGAATGCCCATAGCAGCGTGAGGAGGACAATCGGCACGGCAGCCCATGGAGTTGGCGCCGGCTGCAGCAGCGCCAGGCGATGGCGCTGGCCGAAGAGAAGCAAAAGGCTGATAGGAGCAATGAAAAAAGCGTGACCGAAGGTTGCGGAGCTCGACCACACTGCAATTGCGGCGGCGATCTCTTGTCGAAACGCAAAGAACAGTCCTATGGAGGCCGCTCCGAAGATTATGAGGCTGCGGGCCCAGGGAGTCTCAATGCCCGCTCGTGGTCCCGCCGGGTGGGACGGCGGTCGACGCAGGGTGGCTTCCCTTCCTTCGGAGCGCCGCTCAGCTTCAGGTCTGGTCTGCCCGCGAGGACAAGCCTCAGCATCGTCGGCAACTTCCAGCTCGTCTGCGTGTTCCGACTGCGGGACAGACGCCATTACGCCAGTTCCTGCGCAATGTAGGGTCCGATGGTATTGGCAACGACCAATGGCAGGCGCCGCCATGCAGCGATCATCAGGCCATATCGTGGGTTAAGGGGGGTGATGTCGGGAACATCATTGAGACGAAGCAGCCGGTGCTCATAGTGCAGGGGACGCGGATCGAACCCCCAATGCTTTTTGAAGGCATAAGAGCCGGTTCCGACCTTGCTGCGGCCGAAGTCGAAAACACCCAACCTCGCCTCACAGGCGCGGCTCATCACCACCCAATACATGAAATCATTGGCGGCATGGTTCCTCGCTGCCTTGCAGCCGCCGCCATAATACGGCAGCACTTCGTCGCGGAAGAAGAAGGAGAGAACGCTGGCGAGCGGCCGCCCTCCCAAAGTTATGGTGACGACCTCGCTGGCGTCTCGGAAGATGGTTTTCAAGCATTCGAAATAGCGCCGCCCGAGGACAGGCGTGCCGAGGTTGCGCAGACTCTCGGCATAAAGCGGATAGAACCTGCTCACATCGGTGTCGATCTCGCCAACCAAGCCTTCCTTGATGCCCTTACGGACCATGGCACGCTGCTTGCGCGGAATGGCCGCCATCGCCCTCGCGGGGTCTGGCTCGATCGCCTTTCGGAAGGTGACATAGGTCGTCCGATTGGTCGGCCAGTCCGGGTGTTGCGGTTCTCGCAGGCGGTACTCGATCCGTTCTGCTCGGAGGTCCTGGGCCAGCGTCAGCGCAGCGTCGTCCAAGGCCGCCAGGGCGGCGGGTGTCGCGACAAGGGGCCCGCCGTAAACGCCAAAAGCGTTTGAAAGCAGGCTGTTGCCGAACAACCGGCCGCGCACGTGCGTCAGGGGCAGGATCCCGACGATTTCGCCCGCCTGGCGCGCGACAAGGTAGTGGCACTTATGTCCGAAGCTTTCCTCAATCACCGCTTTCCAGGCGGAGAGATGAAAGAACGTAGCTTCCGGCCGGCCTTCGACAAAGCGGTCCCACGCGGGATCGGTGCCGTCTAGGCAATTGACCTGGACGCTGTCGGTGAAGTCGCGGGGCATTCTTCGCCAAGTTCCTTGGATAGAAAGAGCCGGTCGATGCGGTCCCAGGAGAAGTCCCTCAAGACAGCGCGCAGGCGCTCCTCCATCGCGCCCAGGTGCACGTAGTGGCGAAACCGCGAGCGCAGGGAGAGGCCTGCTATGCGCGGTTGCTCGGGATCGATCTCCCAGGGGTGGAAAAAGAACACCGTGGGCTGCCCGTCTTGCTCGCCGATGCGGCGCAGGGCCCAGCGGGACACGCCATAGGGAAGGAGCCGGAAATAGCCGCCACCACCACTCGGCAGATTGCGATCGAACAGGCGCAGCGTGGAGATCGGGATTTCGATAATGCGATGGCGATCGCTCGGGTGGAATGCGAAGCGCGAGGCGTCGGGCATTCCATAGTGATCGTGTCTGATGGGATATACGCTGGAGCTGTAGTCGTAGCCCTCTTCGGCCAGGACGTCGAAAGCCCAGAGCGTCCGCTGGTCAATGGAGAAGCTCGCGGCGCGATAGCCTCTGACCCGCTGACCGCTGATCTGCTCGAGAATTGCCTTGGTGCGGCGGATATCCAGGCGAAAGGCGTCCGGGGCCTGATTGTGGATTTTGACATGCTCGTAGCCATGGCTGGCGAGCTCGTGTCCTGCGCCAACGATCCGTCGGATGAGCAAGGGGTAGCGTTCCGCAATCCAACCAAGCGTAAAGAACGTCGCGCGCACCCGTCGCTCGGCGAACATCGCCAGGATGCGATCGACGTTGCGTTCCACGCGGCAGGGATAGCTGTCCCAATCCGCGCGCCGGACCTTCTCGGCAAGTGCCGCCACCTGGAAATAGTCTTCCACGTCCACGGTCATCGCGCCGGTATGGGCAGAGGTGCTGTTTACGCTCATCTTCCCTTCTCCCACGTCTTCCGCGAGCCCAGGCGGTTCTCACCAGTCGTCAAAGAAATGACCTGTCTCTGCCTGCGGTGCGTTCGCGGGGGGCACCACCCCACGCTAGTTATCCTTACCGTGAGACGCGTGAAAGCCGACGACGCGGTCCGTTCCGGCCGAGGCGGAGTCCCTGCGGTGAGCCTCTTCCAACTGGTCCGCCTCTTCGGGTTCGACTCCCAGGTCGATCTCGGGGGATGGTTCGCCGTCCAGCGTCAGTCCGCTCGCATCGAGGCGCATGTCGCCGATAACCATTTCCACATCCTCGACCGTGATAGCGTGCTTTTCCTCAATGAAGGCATGCCACAAGAGGCGGTCGCATAGATTGTTTACAAGTCGAGGGACGCCTCGCGCCTCCTGATGAATGAGCGGGAAGCACTCGGCAGCAATTGCGGGATCATCTGCCCAACCTGCGGTGGTCAGGCGGAACAGGATGTATTCGCGCGTCTCGGAGTCCTTGAGAGGCGTCAGGTGGTGGATGGCGACGATGCGCTGGCGCAGTTGCTCCAGGCCGCGTCCGGCCAGATTGCGGCGGAACTCCGGCTGACCGACGAGAAAGACCTGAAGCATGGGCCGGCCCCGGTGGTAGACGTTCGAGAGCATGCGCAGTTCCTCCAGGGCCGATACCGGCAATCCCTGCGCCTCGTCGATTATCAGAATGGCCCGGACGCCGCGGCGGTGAGTGTCCCGGAGGAATTCCTCCAGGTGCCGGAACACCGTGGCTTTGTCGGCATTCGCTTGCTGCAGGCCGAACGCAGAAGCGACCATGCGCAGGAAGCTGTCGGCTTCGAACTGCGTGCTTGTAATGGTTGCCGTCACGACGTCGTTTTGCGGCAGCTGACTGAGGAAGTAGTCGATGAAGACGGTCTTCCCGGCCCCAATCTCGCCGGTTATGACAACGAAGCCCTCGCCCTTGCTCAGCCCAAAGCTCAGATACGCCAAGGCACGGCGCTGGGATTGGCTCCGATAATAAAAGCGGAGGTCCGGCGTGAGGTTGAAGGGGTAATCCCCGAGATTGAAAAATTCAGTGTACTTCATGAAATGCCTTTACCAGGCGTAGCCGCGCCGTATCCGCGAACAATCAAAATAATCATCAGCAAAACCGAATTATGCTAATGGCGCAGATGCCAATCGTTGGCCGGCATACTGACGAAACCTGAGTAGTATAGACGCGTTCAGCCTACGTGAACTGTGTCAGCTTTCGCTACCGATGCCGATCTGGTCGCTGCGTTGCATGGCTTGCCTGCGATCCGTCTCGTTCTTCGGGGGAGACATCGTCCGGAGGAGCTGCTCGATCCGTGTCTGTCGGCGCCGGCGGTCTTCCTCCTCCCGTACGTCCGCGGGGCGCAGCAGGCTCTTGCGTGCCAGATGCGGCAGCAGCAGATGAAGGGGCATGCGGAGATAGTGGGCGCGCACGTAGAGGAGCCAGCGGGCGGCGCCGGTCAATCGATCATTACAGCTCTCATGGTCCGGCAGCAGGGCGCGATCGAACAGGGCGTCGAAGGTTGTGCGTTTCAATGTCGAAGGCTGCCACTGCAACGTCGCCTCCCCAGCTCGGTCGGGCAGCGGCGCGCCGAGGACGCGATCGAGGTATCTGCAGCAAAGAAACAGCGGCCCGGTCAGGCCAAGTGCCTCCGCGCGCCCTGTCAGGCGATCCCAGAATGCCGGGCGGCGGCCAAAATGGCTCAGCAGGTCGTGAAGATCCAAGAGATCGCGTAGCCCTCGATTGAATTCGCCCTCATTGAAGAGATGAACCGCGGAGTGCAGAACCATGTCTTCCGGTGCCAGGACATGCAGCTGCCCATCGTCGTCGAGGGGCAGGCTTTCGGACGCCAGGACCGCGGCCGAGACAGGAGCGTGGGCGGTTGGCGGCACGATGGTATGGTGGACGTCAAGAACGCTGTGGCGCAGTACATGCTGCAGGGGCGGGATCTGATGGGTCCAGCGTCGGTAGTAGCGCTGATCATAGAGGTCTTTGACCATAGGGACCCAATCGGCATGCAGAAGGAGGCGCTCGACTTCTTCCAGTCGTGTCCGGGGTACCATGATGTCGATGTCGGCGAATAGGCGCCCACGCGCGGGCGGCAGGTCGGCCAGGAGATAGGCGGCGCCCTTCAGCAAGGTGATCGGCACTCCGGATTCCGCCAGCACGGAGCGCAGGCAGGTCACCTCCCAGCGAACATCGCGGGCATGTTTTAACGCGAGGGTCCTTGCGGCCTCCAGATGTTCACGCGGCTTTTCGGGTAGCTGCGCCAGGATGCCGAGATCTTCGAGCTGAAAGCAAAGCCGGGCCAGGACGCCGGCCTCTCGTGCCTGTCGGATCGCAAGATCCCAGAGATCGAGGGGGAGGCTGGTGACTCGCTCCGGTTTCCCCAGCATGTGTGTCAACAGCGCCCTTGGGGCACGAGAGTTGCGAGGCGGTGTCACGCCGAGGCAGCCTTGAAAGCGGCGCCGCCCGGCGCGAGGGCGTCAAAGGTCCGACACGCCTGGTCCATGCTGCTGTAGCGGAAATCATAACAATCGCAACTGTCCACCAGGTGGGACAGCAGTTCGAAGCCGCGCTTCCCGTGAATGCTGTAGTTGAAGGCATTGTGACCGACATCGATCAAAGTGCGCGCCTTGGAGCGCGATTGGAGCTGGCCTTCTGCGCCGGGCATGAACCGGGGGAAGATAATCCAGGCCGGGTGAGCCGTTTCGTCACTGCGGAAGACACTATCCTGCGGCGCTTGAAGCAGAGCGACGGTGCCTTTTGTCGTGTCGGCGCAGGGTGGGCTCATCCGGGCGCCGGGCAGAAGCCGGCCGATAAGGTCGATGGACTGGTTCTTGAGGCCTAGCGGCCGGGCAAGGGGAGTAACGCGCCCGTCGTCGAGCGACAGCAGCGCCAGCTCATCCGACAGCAGCCGCCAGCCATTGCCGGTAAGGAAGGCCGTGAGGGTGCTCTTTCCCGAGCCCGGCGGGCCCGGCAGTATGACGGCGCAACCGTCGCGCTCGATGGCGGCCGCGTGGATGATGAGGAAGTGGTGCGCGTGATTGCTGATGCACCAGTTCAATCCCCACTCGAGCATAGGTAGCGCCTGTGTCAAGGGCAGGGGCTTGAACAAGGAAACGCCGTCAAACTCGAAGAGGGCCTGCGGGCGGAACCAGCGTCTCGCGCCCGGAGGCTGCGTCAGGGCAAGATGAAAGTCGGCGAATCCCTCTGCCTCAGAGACCGGATAGTCCGCGTAGAGAAGGGCTATCCCGTCAATAACTGCGGGCAGGCGCGTTCGAATGCGGCTTATGAAGGGGCCGGTTTTGAGGCTCACGCCAGGCCCTTTAAGCCGCATGATCAGTTCGTCTTTGGGCCAGCAGGAAAGAGTCACTGAGCATTCCCGGCCTCGAAAACAGCAAGGCCTCTGTTTTAGCGCTCGCGCAGCCGATACTCGTTCAGCGGTACCCCGGATCTTTGCAATGCCGAACAGGTGAACCCCATTCAACGCTGTCACCCTGCCGAGCCGCCAACGATTTCCAATTGCGCAATATGATCTGCCGCCACGATTTCGGGCGCAAGACGAAGATCCGCCGGCCCGGCGATCACCGGTATCGATTTCATAAACTATGGAATTTGGAGATGTTTCGCCAGTGGGCGCCAGGCGCGAGAGACGGTATCAGGCAGCTGTCGTTGTTTCGGTAGTTCGATCAGACACTGCGCGGCGGGGTTGCCGTGTTGGGGACCGGCTCAATCAGGCCGCATCGCCGGAATTTCTCCAGAACGAGTTCCGTATAGCAGGCCAGCTGTCGATCTGAATCAAGATCGAACTGCTTGGCGAGATGATCGGTCAATTCGGCGCGGGTCGCCGGAGCCTCCAGAAGGCGGAGAAAAGCGCCCGACATTACAACATCCAACATCATAGTATCGCCGGATAGGTCGTCATAGATGACCACTTCACCATCCCAGCATTGCCAATGCCCGAGGTGATTCCGGTCGATCTGCCAAGCCCGTTCGTTGCCTGCCTTCTGGGAGAGGCTGGTTGTGTCCAAGTTTTCAATGGGACGCAGTGTTGCGGCCATGTGGATCAACTGCGGCCATTCATCGTCGTGAGCATGTCCTGCATATCGTAGGTCGGCCACCCTGCCTGCACGAACGCAACAACTTCGGAGGGAGTCATACCGTATTCCTCTTTGCCGAACTTGACGGCATTCAGATAGGCCGCAGAGCATTGCGCGGCCATATCCAAGCCGTTTCCGGCGCCGAGGGACTGCATTATTGTCGTGAATTCGTCGTTAAGGAGCCCTGTGCCGAAGATGTCGGAAAACGGTGTGCCGAAAGGCGGACTATTAGGATATTCGTTATTTATCAAATCCTTGTAAGCATTCAGGGCCCGCTTCTCGTCGGGGCTAAGAGTGCTCGCATTCGATGAAAGATATTGTTGTATCTCCGTCGTGGTGGGAACCGAATAGTCGGAGCAGGTTGCCCCATCGTAATAAAGCGGATTGCACGGGCCGACGATAATTCCGCAGTTGGCGACGTCATCCGGATGAGAGAACCACCACTCTGGCGTTAACCCGCTACAGATGGCCAGTGCGGCTCTGGATGGATTGCCCGATGTAGTTGCCGAGGGGGAGCAATAGGTCGCGAAGGCGGGGCGAGAGGTGAGAGTCACCACGAATGGCGCCCCAGCCAGGCCACCAGCGAGAATGCGACGCCTCGCTTCACGGCGCGCCTGTTGTTCCGTCGAGGCCTGAGGTGCGGGCCCGGATGCGGAAGTGCAGGCATGCCCGCGGTCGCCGGTCTCAACGTCAGAGCGGACTTCGTCAGCCATTTCAGCAGTCCTGCTTTGCTGCGCTATGTTACCACCCTACGCTCTACAGTGTATGTCAGGTTGTCCAAGAATGTGCATCAAGGCAATCACACTGTGCGGTGCGCAGAGGCACTTACACTTCTGCGTTCTCCACTTCTGCGTCCTCCAGTCCCGAAACGGCCCGCGAGAGGCTACGATGATCTTTACGCAGGTTTCGTGCCGATTGTGAAATGTGCCGGAAAACGCGGCAAAATGGGTGAGCGTCCTCTTACCTCGATGCCGGAGGTGTAAAGTTTTTTTACGGTGTCTCCGGCCGAAAGGCTCTCGAGGTGCTCATGATCTGCTCATCTGAGAAGACAAGGTGATTGGCGGGGAACTACGCTTTCCATTGGTGAGAGGCCGTTTGCTATTTATGCCGCGGCAAGGCCAGGAGCTGCCATTCAATGAGACCTGACAGCTTTCTCGATACGTCGGACGGCCCAAGGGGCGGGCCTGCCGAACTGCCGCCAAGCCATGCCCCGCTTCTGCTGGTCGTGGTCGACACCGAGGAGGAGTTCGACTGGCGCTTGCCCCATCGGCGGGAGAATACGAGCGTCCACTCCGTTGCGGCGCAGGGCCTAGCGCAGGAGATCTTTCGGCGCCATGGCATCGTGCCGACCTACGTCGTCGACTACCCGGTCGCCACCAGTCCGGCGGCTGTAGCCGTGCTGAAGTCCTTTGCCGACCGCGGCGAATGCCGGATCGGCGCTCACTTGCACCCCTGGGTAAATCCGCCCTATCTGGAGACCGTCAACGCTGCCAATTCCTATCCAGGAAATCTATCACCCTCCCTCGAAAGAGCGAAGCTGGCGGAATTGACCGAAGCCATCGTGCGGGCGTTCGGAACTCGCCCCGTGGCATACAAGGCGGGCCGCTACGGCATCGGCTCTGCTACCCCCGGAATCCTTGAGGAACTCGGCTATACGACCGACATGAGCGTCGTCCCCTTTACGGACTTTGGCGACGACGGCGGGCCGGATTTCACGGAGAACGGGTTCCAGCCGGGTTGGTTCGGCGACGGCGGGAGGCTGCTTGAAATTCCCCTTTCGTGCGGTTTCTGCGGCTTTCTGCGGTCGGCAGGCCCCAGAATATTTCCCCGCGTCGGCGGCCGTGCAGGGTTGCGCCTTCGCGTGCCGGCGGTGCTGGCCCGCAGCGGCATACTGGAGCGTATCCGCCTGACCCCGGAGGGCGTCGATCTCGCTGCCAACATGCGCCTGGCCCGCAGCCTGTATGAACAAGGCTGCCGCGTCTTTTCATTTACTTATCATTCTCCCTCCCTGGCACCTGGGATGACGCCCTACGTATCCTCCGCCGCGGAGCTGGAAGCCTTCCTCGACTGCATGGATCGATTTTTCTCTTTCTTCAGGCGGGAGCTGGGCGGCCGTCCTTCAGACCCCGTCGAGGTCTACACCCTGTTGCGATCGCTGAAGGGGACAGCAGAGGAAACCGACAGCAGGCAGGCGGCGGTGGGAAAGGCTGGTAGGCGGGGGAAGGAATCGAACTTTCCGGCCTCTCCCGTGTAGAGGGAGCGCTCTGCCTCTGAGCTACCCGCCTGTAGAAGTGCCGAGATCAGTCTCAGACATCGCTAAAGCCGATGCAATGCGTTCTGCCGTCAGCCGCGCTTCGCGATCAGAGGCCTGTGGAACGAAGAGCCCGTTTAGCTATTTCCAGCAGCCAACTTGCACCATAAAAGGGCGGGTGTCCTGCCGGAGCCTTTCCTCCGGCTGAAGCGGTCGCCGCTGGCCGCTGTGGTAGCGGACGTCCTGCGCATCGAGAAATCTCCGCACTCTGTCGATGGGTAGAACGAAACCGATGTCGCGTACGACCTTTCCGGTGGCGTTGTACGTGGCCACGGTGTCAACCTTCGCGACAACCACGCCAATCACATTGCCGCCTGTATCCAGCAGCGGCCCGCCGCTGCCTCCCCTTCTGACATCCCCTCTCACGATCATGGCAGGACCGCGAGGTGTATGGGATTCGCGCCGCAGAACTTCCACGGCGGTGAGAACGGGTATCAGACTCACCATGCCCTGCTCGGGATATCCCGCAATAAATGCGGGCCCCACAACAGCTGGTCCGCCGTCCTGGGCAAGGACGGCAATACCGGTAGGCGCTGCTCCAGTGTGCAGCAAGGCAAGGTCGGCCCTGTCGTCGGAAACCATCGAAGTGACGAGGGCCTTCGCGCCGAACGAGGGCGCTACAGTCACCTCTATGCAGTCTTCGACAAGGTGACGGCTGGTGAGAACGCCACCATCGTCGTCGACGAAAAAACCGGATCCGCTGCTCGCCAGACGTTTGCCCTTCAGCTTGCTATTCCCAGGGTTCGCCAAGACCTTCTGGATGTAGTCACGCCGCTGATTGCGGGCGGTTACGGCCTCTTCCTCCGTAGCCACCCGACCTTTGCAGTCGTCGGCCAGCGTGTCCTGGACGATCCCGAGAACCTCATCCAGGCAGTGCACGATAACGTGACCGTTCTGCCCTCCGGCGGGCCGGGCAGCGAACAGGGCCAGCAAAATTGCTGCAGCGATCCCAAACTTAGGAACTGTCGCAGACTGCATTGTCATTCTTGGCCTGGGGAACATTATTCCCAAGTCCGGCGAGTTTCCAATTGCCAATCCGCGGCGGCAAGGAAGATGGCGGCTGCCGGTGCCGTTGAGCGAATTCTATCAGGTGTTCGGTGCCGCAGGGAAGCAACGGCATGTCAATTCCGCGTCTTCAGACACCCCACAGCCTTGCCGGTTCGGCTTGGTCGCGGAGAGTTGCTGAGGCGGGAAACAATGGATTTGGCTGATCGGACATTCTACAGTTTCGCAAGACCTTACCTGTCTACGTGAATTCGGCGGTTCATAAGTGATCCGGAAATGATCGTAGCGACGGCAGGGGCTGCAGTGATCTTACAAAGTTCGCCCGATCGCCTTTCAGGCAGACCGATTTGGGGGGGAGCATTGTCGGGACCCGCTCTTCAGCTCACGAGCCAGCCGATGCACGGCATCGTTGCGAAGCATTGGCGCGCATTTTCATTGCTGCTCGGGCTGCTCGCCCATCTGTTGATCTGGATGCTCGGCCCCCTTGCGCAGGCAGCTCCCGCTGAACCGCCAACCTATCTGATCGGTCCGGGTGACGCCTTGGAAATCACCGTCTGGCGGCAACCGGAACTGTCCACGGCGGTCACCGTGCGTCCGGACGGCCGCATCTCGATCCCCTTGGTCGAGGATCTCCCTGCCGCAGGCAAGACGCCTATGGAATTGGCCGATGCGATAGAGGCCAGACTGTCGCCATACCTGCAGGATCCCCTGGTCTTGGTGACGGTTGGCTCCGGACTTGGGGACCTCGGCCAGCAGATCCGGATCGTGGGGGACGCCGTGGAGCCTATGGCGATTGCCTACAGGAGCGGCATCACCCTGCTCGATGCCATCATCGCTGCGGGCGGCCTGTCCCGCCAGGCGGATGGCAACGCTGCCGTGATTCTGCGCCGCAGCGAAGATGGTCGCCGGGAGATACCCGTGCGTCTCGCCGATCTGGTGAGGGAAGGGGATTCGACAGCTAATACGCTTCTCAGCCCTGGCGATGTGATTGTCATTCCAAAAGGGTTCTTCACAGGCGAGTGGCACGTGACCTACGGCGCCAGTGCCAGTCAGACCTTCAGCGACAACATAGATCAGGGGCCCAGTGGTGATCGCGAAGCCGGCTTCGTCACTCGTGCCGGCCCGAACATCTCCATTAGGGGAGAGACCGCGCGCGTGACGGTGGGGTTGAACGGCAGTCTGGCCGGTGTCCAGCAGATTGGAGGCGATGATGAGGGGGTTTCTCTCGATCCCCGCATCAACGGCACCTCCAAGACCGAGGTGCTGCAGGACCTGATGTTCTTCGACCTCAGGGCCGCGATCAGCCGGCAGTTGCTCGATTCCCGGCAGTCCACTTCGACTTCGGGCGCCAGCATTGCAAATCGCGACCTCGTCGCAACTTTGACTGCGAGCCCTTACGTGGTGCACAGGCTGGGGGACGTTGCCAATGTGGAATGGCGCTACAGCTTCAGCCCGGTCCTGGTGGATGCCGGAAACCGATCGGACGTCTTCAGCCACGAGGGCAGCCTGACCGTCGACAGCGGGTCCGCGTTCAGATCCTTCTCATGGACCTGGACGAACCGGGGCGGCGAAGAGGTTCGCAGCCAAAACGGCGACATCACCACGGCCAGCACCGATTTCGGAGCCCGCTATACACTCTGGCAAGGCTTCTCCCTGCTAGGTGGAATTGGCTACGAGTATCGCGACGGTGACGGGAGTAATGATAACAACTTCGACGGCATGACTTGGCGCGTCGGATTTGACTGGTTCCCCCATCCGGATCTCGATCTCCAGGCTACCTATGGCCGACGGCAGGACGATGAGAGCATCGATGCATCTTTGTACTATCGCCTCGGCCCCAAGACCACATTGCGTGCCAGCTACGCCGAAGCTCTGCAGACATCGCAGCAGCGGGCGATAGCCAACCTGGGCCGTCTGGTCATCGATCCGATAACTGGCGAACTTGTCGATGAAGCGACGGGGCAGCCCTTTAGAGAGGACGAGTTATTTACTTTCGAGGACGCGACGACGCGGACTCGCACTTTCCGGTTGAACGCCGAGCACAGGAGCGGCCGCAACACCTTTCGTCTGAGCGGCCTGGCAGGCACTAGTGAAGGTGGCTCGGCTGGCGACGAGGAATTCTACCGGGTGAATTTAGCCTGGGGGCGCCCGCTGAGTTCGACCGTCGACCTCACTGCCAGCGGTGGCTATCAGCGCAGCGACTTTCAAGACGAAGACCGCACGGATGATACCTTCAATGCAAACTTGGGCCTGACCTACCAGCTATCTTCCAATGCGCGGGCATTCGCGTCATATGGCTTCCAGGTCCGCGACTCATCCGCTAGTGACGAGAGCTTCGTAGAGAATGCCGTGACCGTGGGCGTGACAATCTCATTCTAAGAATCTCCGCTTGAAGACGCGGTAAGCTCGCTTGGCGTGGGCGGCCACCCCACATCTCGGATACGACCAATAGTAGAAGTTCCGGCCTCAATTAATTGTCTGGTATATGCAACCATTTTGATCATGAAATCTAATCGCCAAATAATCAGAATCATTGCTTTGCGATGCAAGGAGCCTTAGCCTTGTTGGCAAGGCATTATCAGCCGTGGGGGTCCTTATTTTCATAAGGGAGGGGATCCAGATGCAGCTTACGGCGGATCAAGAACTGCGGAGAGAGCTTCTATTATTCACTCTCAATAAGCAGCCGGATTTGAGTTCTGCGATTGCTCTGGCGGCCCAGATGGAGCAGTTCGTTCTTACCGGCGCGCCGGATGATGGTGTAGTGGGTAGGCTATCAGCGTCGGCCATGGCGCGCGGCGCGGAGGCGGCCGCTGCACGGGCCGATGCTCAGCGCAACGGCGCGTCCGAGGAAACGCCACCTCGCGAAAGGATTGACAAGGCGGCTTCGTCGGCACGGACGAACGGCGGCACAGCCAACTGGCGGCCGCCAGCTGAGTCTCCGGCTGAGTCTCCGGCTGAGGCTCATGAGTTCGGCCGCGGCTTGAAGAAGCGGCGTTGGAGCGAGGGCGACGACGAGCGCCTGGAAAAGCTCTGGTACTCCGACCATTCCCTCGAAGAGATTGCCGAAGCGATGGGGCGGACTACGCCGAGCCTGTACAGCCGGGCGCGCGCACTGGGGATGAGCAAGCGCAGCCCTGTGGTCGAAAAGCACGAAGCCACTCGACCATCCCATATGGGGCGCACGCCAACTTCCTCCGGCGCGACCACGGCGTCCGCCAGCGAGGATGATATACCGGGAGAGCAACGGAAGGTCACCGCCCCGCCAGTATTAAAGGAAGATCCTCAGGCGATTGAGGAAAGGCGGCACCACGCGATAGCGAAGGCCCAGGGAGTGCATTCGCCCAAGAGTGGAGGCGTTGCTGGAAACGGCAAAGTTACGAAGGTGAGCAACCGCTCCGCAGCCACCCCTTTCCACGGTGGACTGTTGGACGCCGGGATCGAGGTGGTCATCCATTTCCTGCGCAGCCGGGACTACTCGGTGGTGCGCGTCGATAATGAGCACTTCAAGCTGGACGGCCGCCGGATCCTAAATGCCGAAGAGCTTCGCGAGAAGGCCAATCACGTACGCCAAACCCTTGGCAAGCCTCCATTCGCCCCGCACTCGTCCAGGCTGGCCGGATAGTTCACAGTTGTTCTCGGCCATATCCTGGCCGAGTTTGGTTCCCGGCTTTCTTGGTGACAAAATGGGGAGTGCCGGCGATGTGCGGCATCGTGGGGTTCATCGGTTCGCGTCCAGCAGTGCCCGTCCTTATGGAAGGGCTAAGAAGGCTCGAGTATCGCGGCTATGATTCCGCCGGCGTTGCGACACTCATCAATGGCGCGATCGATCGGCGCCGGGCGGTCGGCAAAGTGAGCAGCCTTCAGGAGCTGCTGGACCGACAGCCGTTGGAGGGGACAATCGGCATAGGGCATACGCGCTGGGCGACGCACGGCTCGCCCAGCGAGTTGAACGCCCATCCCCATGCCAATGAGCGCGTGGCGCTGGTCCACAACGGAATTATCGAGAATCATCAGCTTCTGCGAGCCGAACTGGAGGCGAAGGGACATGTTTTCACGTCCCAGACTGACAGTGAGGTCATTGCGCACCTAGTCTCTGATCTTCTGGACCGCCAGTTCAGTCCGCAGAATGCGGTGGCCGCTGCGCTCAAGCGGCTTGAGGGAGTCTTCGCGATCGTGCTGGTCTTCGCCGGCCGCCACGACCTGGTGATCGGAGCCAAGCGCGGCTCACCGCTCGCTGTGGGGGTCGGCGACGGCGAGATGTACCTGGGGTCTGATGCGCTGGCGCTGGCGCACCTCACGGATCGCATCATCTACCTGGAAGAAGGAGACTGGGTGGAAGTCAGCTGCCAGGGCTGCGTAGTTCATGACGTCAACGATCAACCGGTCGTGCGGCAGATGCAGCATACCGCGTTCTCCGGAGCTCTCATCGGCAAGGGCGACTACCGCCATTACATGCTGAAGGAAATCTGCGAGCAGCCGATGGCGATTGGTGAAACCCTGAGTTCGCTCGTCGACCCTGTCAACGCCCAGGTGGTGCTGCCGGAGTTGCCGTTCGACTTGGCGACTGTGAGCCGCTTTACCTTCTGTGCTTGTGGCACGGCATTTCTTGCCGCAGCGGTGGCGAAGTACTGGTTCGAGCAGCTTGCGCGTCAGCCGGTCGAAATCGACATCGCCTCGGAGTTCCGCTATCGCGAAGCACCGATGCCGAATGGCGGCGTCGGTGTATTCGTCTCTCAGTCAGGCGAGACGATCGATACCCTGTCAGCGCTGCGCTATGTCAGGACGCAGGGGCAACCAGTGTTGTCTATCGTAAATGTCCCGGAAAGTGCCATTGCGCGGGAGTCGGATTGTGTTCTGCCAACCTTGGCGGGACCGGAGATAGGGGTGGCTTCGACTAAGGCTTTCACGACCCAGCTTACCGTTCTGGCCTGTCTTGCCCTGGCGGTTGCCAGAACCAGGAAAACCACATCGCCGGAGGAACTGGAGAGGTTGACGCTGGCGCTGATCAGTCTGCCAAAGCTCATTGACGACACCTTGCTTATTGACGGAGCGGTGCGCAATGTCGCCGCGTCTCTCGCCGGCTCCCGCGACGCGCTCTACCTGGGCCGCGGCTCCTTGTACCCCATTGCCATGGAAGGCGCATTGAAGCTGAAGGAGCTCACCTATATCCATGCAGAGGGCTATGCGGCCGGAGAGATGAAGCATGGTCCCATCGCATTGATCGACGAGCAAATGCCGGTGATCGTCTGTGCGCCGGTGGGTCCCCTTTTTGAGAAGACTGCCGCGAACGTCCAGGAGGTGCTGGCACGCGGCGGGCGGATCATCCTGGTGTCGGATCGGGTAGGCATCGAGAAGATCGGCCGAGATGCCGAGGCCGTCATCGAAGTGCCGCCGGCGGACAACTTCATCGCGCCGATGGTCTACAGCATTCCGGTTCAGCTTCTGGCCTACCACACGGCTGTTTTCAAGGGTACGGACGTTGACCAGCCCCGGAACCTCGCCAAGTCGGTGACGGTGGAGTGAATCGGGGCAGCGGTTGGAGCACGGAGTCAGAGCGCAGAGGTGATGAAGCGCTGCGACGTTCCTTCCAGAACGAGGCAATTCAGGCGATCCGTTGCGTAGGCCATAGTGTCCACGCAAATTCGATTGCGTCGCACGACGACATCGCGGCCGGCTGCATGTCCGTGGACGATGACGTGCTCATGCCGGCATCTTGAGCGCAGAAACTCGCCACGAATCCAAAGCATGTCTTGCGGGTCCTGGTTTGCAAGGCGTCGCCCCGGCCTGATTCCTGCATGAACAAAAAGGTAGTCGCCGGCCGCCTGGAAGAGGTTCAGCGCGCGCAGGAAGGAAAGATGGCGTTGGGGAATGGCGGCGTTCATTCTCTCCCGAATGGCTTCGGTGGGGAGGGGGTGACCGCCGTTCTTGCGCAGGCACACGCCGTAGCTCTTGGCGGTGGCGCCTGCACCGAGCGCCAGCCATCTTTCCCCGCCCTTCTGGCCATCGAGGAATCTTAGCAGCGTGTCTTCATGATTGCCCTTGAGGAATGTGCATTCCGCGCGCTTCACGGGGTGATCTAGTAGGCGGTCGAGTACCGCCTTGCTGTCGGGACCACGGTCAATGTAGTCACCGAGATAGATCACCCTGGCGCGGCGGTTCGCTTCTCCCGCTTGGAGATCGGCTTCAATCGACTCGTGCAGTTGTCCCAGCAGGTCGTCACGACCATGGATGTCTCCCACCGCGTAGATGACTTCGCCGTCTGGCACCTTTGCCTTGCTGTTGAGAAGTCGTGAGAGGAGCTGCATCGCGCTCAGCCTGGGCTATCGTCGCGGTAGCCCGCCATGACCCATTCGATCGCGGAGACCAGTGTGAGGGGCAGGAGGAAGGCTGTAAGCAGAATGGCTGCCATGATCCACCACCAGAGGGGGTTGTACGGTGTTCCGTAGAACACCAGGACGGCAGCCATCAGGACGGCGCAGGCCGCGCCGGAAAAGCCGCAAAGAAGTATGCTCAGGCGCAGGCGCCCCTTTCTCGCCATCGGCATGGATCATTTACTCCAAAGCAAGTGGCCGTCATGTCGGGCCGGCAGGGTTTTGCTGCTGCATCAGGCGCAAGGCGGCGGGCCGCTACGCATGGGCGGCTTCCGATCGTTCCGTTTAAAGGTGGAGACGTTCTCCACGTAGCGGACGATCCGCTCCACCGACTCGGGCACCGTCTCGGTGGAGGTATCGACCTCCAGGTCGGCGGCCTCCGGCGCCTCGTAGGGCGCCGAGACGCCGGTGAACTGCGGAATCTCACCCGCGCGGGCTTTCTTGTAGAGGCCCTTGGGGTCGCGCTGTTCGCAGGTCTCCACATCCGCCTTGATATAGATCTCGTGGAAGCGGCCCGGCGCCGAGGCGCGGGCGCGGTCCCGGTCGACCCGGTAGGGCGAGATGAAGGCGGTGATGCAGATGATGCCTGAGTCGGCAAAGAGCGCCGCCGCCTCGCCGACGCGGCGGATGTTCTCCGTGCGGTCTTCCGGCGAGAAACCGAGGTTGGCGTTGAGGCCGCGCCGCACGTTGTCGCCGTCCAGCACGTAGACCTGGTAGCCCTTGGCGAAGAGGCGCTGCTCCACCTCCATGGCGAGCGTCGACTTGCCGGCGCCGGACAGCCCGGTGAACCACAGCACCCCGCCATGGTGGCCGTTGCGGGCAGCTCGGTTGTCGGCGGTCAGGCGGTGCTCCACCGAAATGACGTTGGTCGACTTCACCTCGACCGCCTGACGCTGGTCGGGCAGTCCCTCCATGGAGATGACGCCGCCGCCGACGGTGTCGTAGTCCTCGATCAGCACGAAGCGGCCGGTCTTGGGCAGGTCGCCGTAGTCGTCGAGGCCCAGGACCTGGCGGCTGCGCAGGGTGACCTCGGCCACCGCGTTGCGCTCCACCGAGTCACCGGCGGAGGTCTCCAGGGTCTGGGTGTCGACGATGCGCTCGATCGACTCCACCGTGACCTCCGCCTCCTGGGTAAGGAGCTTCAGCTTGTAGCGGCTGCCCACGGTCAGCGATTTGTGGCCGAGCCAGAAGAGTCGCGCATGGAACAGGGTGGTCAGCTTCGGCGGGTTCTCGACGTGGCTGGCGATCTCGCCGCGCTCGACGAAGAGCTGTTCGTCCAACGTGATGCCCACCGACTCGCCGGCGGCCGCGCTTTCCGGCTTGCCGTCCTCCGGCCAGGCCTCGATGGCGCGCACCCGCGCGGTCTTGTTGGAGGGCGAGAACAGCACCGTGTCGCCGACCGAGATGCTGCCGCTCTCGATGCGCCCGGCCAGGATGCGGCGGGCATCGAATTTATAGACGTCCTGGATCGGCAGGCGCAGCGGCTGGGCGCCGACGCCCGGGTGGCCGTGGAAGCCGTCCAGGGCGGAGAGCACCGTCGGCCCGTCGTACCAGGGCGTGCGCCAGGAGCGCTTGGCGATGTTGTCGCCGTCGCGCGCCGAGATGGGCACGATGACCATGGGCGTGGCGCCGATGGACTCCAGGTACTCGGTGATCTCCTTGGAGACCTGCTCGAAGCGCGCCTGGTCGAAATCGACCAGGTCCATCTTGTTGACCACCACCGCGACCTGGCGGATGCCCAGAAGATGCAGCAGGTAGGCATGGCGGCGCGACTGCTCGCGCACGCCTTCTTCCGCGTCGACCACGACAACGGCCGCATCGGCGCTGGCCGCGCCGCTGACCATGTTCTTCAGGAACTCGCGGTGGCCGGGCGCATCGATGATGACGTAGTCGCGCAGCGCCGTCTTGAACCAGATCTGCGTGGTGTCGATGGTCACCGCCTGGTCGCGCTCGGCCTGGAAGGCGTCGAGCACGAAGGACCATTCGATCGCCATGCCGCGGCGCGCGGAGACGGCTTCCAGCTCCTCCACCTTGCCGGGCGGCAGGGAGTCGGTGTCGTACAGCAGCCGGCCGATCAGGGTCGACTTGCCGTGGTCGACGTGACCGACAATCACGATACGGTGCAGCGCCCGGGCGCCGTCGGTTTCTGCCTCTGCCAAAGCCTGGCCCTTCAACTGGTCCGGCGTCAGGGTGGTGGTTCCGTCGTCTTTCATCTTCTCACCCCCCTCCCTTACATGTAACCCGTGGCGCGCAGCCGCTCGAAGGCGTCCTCGCGCTCGTGGTCCATGGCGCGGCCGGCACGCTCCGAGGTATTGGTGGTCTGCAGCTCCTTGATGATGTCGGCGATGGAGGCGGCGTCGGAGTCCACCGGGTTGGTGATGTCCTCGTCGCCCAGCGAGCGGTAGCGCTTGCCGTCCTTCGACAGATAGAGCGGCACGATGGGAATGCCCTCGCGCTGCGTATAGAGCCAGATGTCCAGCTCCGTCCAGTGCAGCAGCGGATGGATGCGGATATGGGTGCCCGGCGGGAAATCGGTCTTGTACTGATCCCAGAACTCCGGCGGCTGGTCGCGGAAATCCCAGGCCCCGGTCTCGCCGCGGGGGCTGAAGACGCGCTCCTTGGCGCGGGTCGCCTGCTCGTCGCGGCGGATGCCGGCGATCACGCCCTTCAGCTCATGCTTGGCGATGGCCTGGCGCAGCCCCTCGGTCTTGCGCGCGGCCGAACGGGCCGCCGGCGGCAGCGAGGGGTCGATCTCCTCGATCGGCGGGCAGACCTCGCGCAGGAAGTCCAGTTTCCACTCCTCGGCGTAGCGGTCGCGGAACTCGTACATCTCCTTGAACTTCTTGCCGGTATCCACGTGCATTACCGGAAAGGGCACATGGCCGAGGAAGGCCTTGCGCGCCAGCCAGATCATCACGTTGGAATCCTTGCCCAGGGACCAGAGCATGGCCAAGGGCTCAATCCGGGCATAGGCCTCGCGGAGGATGTAGACGGATTGCGCTTCCAGAGCGTCCAGATGGTCCATAAAGGAACAGGTCCTTGGCCTTGGGGAGATGCTGAGGGACCCACTGTCTCCATAATTGAAGGGAGGTGGGCGGCAAGCGTCAACAATGTCACTGCTTCGGAAGTATTCTTTTCCTGGCTACGGGCCGCGTAGGAAAGCGCAGGAGGGGGCTGCGAAGCGCGCAGCCGGCAGGAAACTTCTGTCGTTCGTCGCGGTCATTGCCCGCCGGGCTATTGCTAGACTAGTCGACAGGACTGCTATGGCGCGACAATCATCCGACAGCTCTTGAGAATAGGCGATCTTGCCAATTCCGGATCAGGTCGTTCCGTTGGTTGGAAAACAATGGTTGGTTACCCGAGCCCTGGGGAACCATTCCAGAATTATGATAAATGGCGAGAGGAGGTGGCAATTGATGGAAATCTTCAGCTCGTCAACAGAGGATGCTCCGTACAACTTCCACAGCTCCCTCCTTCGCGAATACGACCTTAGGGGCGTAGTCGGAGAAACGCTTTCTGCTGCCGACGCGTGGGCCCTGGGTCGTGCGTTCGGGAGCCTCGCCCGCCGCCGGGGTGCCGGTGCTATCGCGGTCGGCTATGACGGCCGTCATTCCTCACCCATGCTGGCAAAGACCTTGACCGCCGGACTTGCCGCCAGCGGCATCGACGTCATAGACATCGGTCGCGTTCCTACACCGATGTTGTACCTGGCATCCCATATACTGGACGTCGATGGCGGCGTCATGGTGACAGGGTCCCATAATCCACCCTCCTACAACGGCTTCAAGCTGGCATTGAACGGGGCGCCGTTTTTCGGAACGGATATCCAGGAGCTCGGCAGAATTGCGGCGACGGCGGAATTCGAGAACGGCCGAGGGGGGAGCGAGAGCATCTCAGTGTTTGACGCCTATGTCGCCCGCGTTCTCGAGGACGTAACCGGCAGTCGCCCGTTAAAGGTGGCCTGGGACGCCGGCAACGGCGCCATGGGAGAGGCAATGTCGGCGGTGGCTTCGCGCTTGCCTGGCCGGCATATTCTGTTGAACGAGCGCATCGACGGCAATTTCCCCAATCACCATCCCGATCCCACGGTGCCCGAGAACCTGAAGCAGCTGCAGGAAACCGTCCTGGCCGAGGGCTGCGACCTCGGTATTGCCTTCGACGGAGACGGGGATCGGCTCGGCCTCCTCGACTCAAAGGCACGGATTCTCTGGGGCGACCAGATTCTGCTACTGTTGGCGCGGGACGTGCTGAAGCGCCGCCCCGGCGCGCCGGTTATCGGCGATGTCAAGTGCAGCCAGGTCCTCTTCGACGGTATCGCGGCGGCCGGCGGCCAAGCCGTCATGTGGAAGACCGGGCATTCTCTCATCAAGGCTCGTATGAAAGAGCTTGGCGCCCCTCTTGCCGGCGAAATGAGCGGGCACCTGTTTTTGGCCGACGGCTACTACGGCTACGACGACGCGCTCTATGCGGCCCTGCGGGTTATTTCGATCCTGCAGTCTTCCGACCAGAGCCTGGCCGAGTTCCGCGACTCGCTGCCGGCTGTGGTGAACACACCCGAGTTGCGCATCCCCTGTGCGGACGAGCGAAAGTTCGAGGTCGTCGAGGTGGTCCGTGCAAGGCTCGCCGCCCGGGGAGCCGAGGTGGATGACACCGACGGCGTGCGCGTGCGCGAGTTGAGCGGATGGTGGCTGTTACGGGCGTCCAATACCCAGGACGTTCTGGTCTTACGTTGTGAGACCGCGGATGAGGCGCATCTTCGGTCAATGGTTGACCGGGTTCGTTCCGAACTCGCGGAATGCCATCTGGAATTGCCTGCGTGGTAGGCAGCGCGACCTTGACGCGCCCCGCGTGCAGCACTTGGGGTGCAGCGATACACTACAGGATTCGATGCAGCGCTTCCCCAAATTGACGGGGGACCGGTTTCTATACCATTGCGCGGCAACCTTCGATGCTTTGGCGTCCCGAGGTTTACCGACAGGCGCCCGCCCTGCTTCTTGTACTTTAATCCCTATATGGATCCTCCCCGAATAGCAGCTATTCCCCCACTGAGTTCTTGGGTGTTTGAATTCTAGATTGTTGGATTGGTGAACGGATGTTCACGCAGCTGCTGCGCGGACCTGCATGGAGGCGCCTACTGCCTCTGGGGTTCAATCCAGAAATTCGTCGCGGCCGATGGGCATCGGGTCGAGCTGGGGCTTCGCCGCTTGCTACAGTGTCGGCGGGACTATAAGCCCAGGGCCGGCCCTCAACTACCGCCTGCGCGGCCGCGGCAGTCTTGCCTGCCACATCACTGTGTCAGGAACGGGGTGGACAATGTGCGCCTCTTCGAACGCGCTGACGTTGGCGAGCCTGAACCGCACGAACCGGGTTGTGGATGGCCCAAGGCGCGGCGGCAGATCAATGGTGTCTGGCTTGCGCCTTGGTCCTTACACCAAGGTTCGCGACAGGCGATGCCGCGTCGCTCCCGTCTGAAGCGCAAGGGCAACTTCCGGTACTTCCCCGCCAAGGCGCCGCAAGACGTCCGCGAGATCATCGGTAAGTCCGAGATCAGGACGCTGCCCAGGATCCTCGCGAACCAGAAGCTGCACATTGCCGGCCCCTCATGATGGGGGCTGCGCAATGTGGGCAAATCACACGATGCTTCTTTGTTTCGACAAGGTTGCACAGCTCTCACGTACAATGAGGTCGCCATGAAGGAGATGCGGCTGGGCGGTGAGAGACCGGTTCGCCAACTTGTCGAGCAGGATGTTCATGGCCAGTTCGCCGATATGGTGCCGTGGCTGGCGGATCGTGGTGAGGGCTGGTGTGAAATTGTTCGCAAAGGGAATGTCGTCAAAGCCAAGCACCGAGAAATCCTCCGGCACTTTATATCCACGTCGCTGCAAAGCGGAAATCACGCCAATCGCCGTATTGTCATTGAAGCAGAAGAAGGCCGTCGGCAGGTCATCTTTGATAAACAGCCGTTCGACGGCCGCCCGGCCGCTTTCGCTGGAACCATCTCCTTCGACGCGCCAGTCTCGCAGCTGCTCCGGTGATTCCCGCAAACCTTCTTGGTAGCCCAAATGACGGAGATCGCTGCGGACGTCCGTAAGGCCTCCAGAAATATAGGTGATCCGCCGATGGCCGAGTGAAATCAGGTATTCCGTGGCCACCTTGGAAGCAGCGGTATCATCGACGCCCACGTAGCTGATGTCCGGATTATCGACCGGCCTTTCGGTGGCCACGATCGGGGGAAGGGTGCCCAAGGGGGTCCGTGGCTCACCCGCCACGGGGATATGTCCGGTCAGAAGAACAAGCCCGTCAGCCATTCCGGTGGACAGGAACCGCAGATAATTCTGCTCGAGTGAGATGGTGCCTTCAGTGTTGCCGATAAGGACACCATAGCCCCGGTCGTTGGCCGTTTTTTCCAGGCCGGTCAGAATGCCCGAGAAATTCGGATCGGCGATTGAGGATGCCAGAACCAAGACCATTTTTGAGCGTTGCATGCGCAGGTTCTGCGCCATGGCATTGGCCGTGTAGCCGGTTCTGGCAATGGCCGCGGCAACCTTCTTCCGCGTGCTTTCGGCCACCTTTTCCGGTGATCGGAGTGCCCGGCTCACGGTAGCGATCGAAACGCCGGCAAGTTTGGCGACATCCTCGATTGTGGCCGGCCGTGCTGCCGCTTCGCTCATCTTTGTTGTCTCCGGCATTTCAGGACTGTGGCGGCCGGAAAGATCATCGATTCCAATGGCATCCGCACTGTATAGTGCCTCGGGACGGGCATGAAAAGGTTTACATTCATCAATGTAAAGGTTTACATCATGAATGAAAACGTTTACATATTGGCCCAACGCCGGACAAGAGAACAATCGGCGCTTGGGAGGTGCAGCAAGGATGTCAGCTGAAACGTCCGCTTCGGCGGCGATCATTGAAGCTGTAAACATCAGTAAGTCATTCGGCCCCGTGCCAGTCCTTTTCAGCGTGAGCATGGATGTACGTCCAGGCGAGGTCCATGCGCTCATCGGCGAAAACGGTGCCGGCAAATCGACACTGATGAAGATCCTGTCCGGCTTTCACGAGCCGACCTCCGGTCAGATCAGGCTGGACGGTGAGGCAACCGATCTCCCTCCCAATGGAGCCGCCGAACAATACGGCGTCGTGCTCATCCACCAGGAGCTGAACCTGGCGGAGCAGATGACCGTTGAAGAAAACGTTTTTCTGGGGCGGGAGGTGACGGCGCGGGGCTTTCTGGACCGCGCGTCCATGCGGGCCACCGTTCAAGGATATCTGGATGAAATCGGTCTTGATATTTCGCCGAGCGACCGAATTTCCGATCTGACCATCGCGCAAAAGCAGATGGTGGAAATCGTCAAGGCGGTGAGCCGCAACGCGCGCCTTCTGATCTTGGATGAGCCGACAGCCGTTCTGACCGAGGCGGAGACGGAGGTCTTTTTCCGTCAGGTCGAGAAACTGAAGGCGAACGGCGTCGCGATCGTTTTTGTCTCGCACAAGCTCGCCGAGGTGAAGGCAATCGCCGACCGCGTCACTATTCTGCGCGACGGACAGTGGATCGACACGCGCCCCACGGAGGACCTGACGCCGGACACGATGGCGCAGATGATGGTGGGCCGGGAACTGTCCGATCTCTATCCCCCGCTCCATGAAGCCGATGTCGATGCCGAACCGGTACTGGAGGTCGATAACCTCTATGCCCCGGGTGTCGACAACGTCAGCTTTCTCCTGCGCAAGGGGGAGATCCTCGGATTTTCAGGCCTGATCGGCTCCGGTCGCACGGCCGTTTTCGAGGCGATCTGCGGACTCGCACCGATTGAAAGCGGAGAGATCAGGCTCTTTGGAAAACGCGTCGGTCTCATGACCGTTGCGGAGGCCCGGGACCTCGGACTCGCGTATCTGACCAAGGACCGCAAGGAAAAGGGACTGCTGCTGGACAAACAGATGCGGCCCAATCTGACTCTCTTCGCCCTGCCGAAGTTCGTGCGGAATTTCGCCATCGACCGCAAGGCCGAAGAACGTGCGCTCGAACGCGCCGTGCGTCGCTTCGATGTGCGGGCACGCGACACCGCGATTACCGTCGATAAACTGTCAGGCGGGAATCAGCAGAAGCTGCTGCTGGCTAAGATCATGGAGTGCGACCCGAAGATCGTCGTCATCGATGAACCGACCCGCGGCATCGACGTCGGCACCAAGCAGCAGATCTACCACTTCATTGCAGCGCTTGCGGCCGAAGGCGTGTCCGTCGTCGTCATCTCGTCCGAGATGCCGGAGATTATCGGGATATGCCATCGCGTGGTGGTCATGCGTGAAGGTCATATCACCGGGATTCTGTCCGGCGACCACATCAACGAGAACGAAATCATGCGTTACGCCGCCGGGCTGAAACGGGAGGAACTCCATTGACCATGATATCCGCTCCCGAACGACACGCGCGCAAGCCGTCAAGACGCTATGCGCTTGATCTGAAGACGCTCGGCCCGGCATTGGCGCTGCTGCTGCTCTGCGTGATCGGCTTCCTTCTGAACCCGGCTTTTGTGAGCGAGGGCAATCTGACCAACCTGCTGACACGATCGGCCTTTATCGGGATCATCGCGGTGGGCGCGACCTTCGTCATAACAGCGGGGGGAATCGACCTGTCGGTAGGGTCCATGGCCGCCGCGATCTCCGGTGTGATGATCATCGTGATGAACAATGTGGTCGAAACCATCGGAACCGGCGTTGCGACGGTGTTGCTCGGCTGCGGGCTGGCGATCGTGCTGGGGATCGGCGCCGGGTGGATCAACGGAGCCCTGACGACGAAGGGGAAGATCGAAGCCTTCATCGTCACGCTCGGCACGATGGGGATATACCGGTCCCTGGTTACCTACTTCGCCGACGGCGGTACCCTGGCGCTGAACTTCGACATTCGCGGCACCTACCGCCCTGTCTACTATGACAGTTTCCTGGGGTTGCCGTTCCCGGTTTGGGTTTTCATCGGTGTTGCGATCTGCGGCTGGCTGCTGCTGAGCAGAACCGCGTTCGGCCGCTATTGCACGGCGATCGGATCGAATGAGTCGGTTGCCCGCTATTCGGCGATCAATGTCGATGCGGTCAAGACGCTGACTTATGTCATCCAGGGGCTTTGCGTCTCCTTCGCGACAATCATCTATGTGCCACGCCTGGGCTCGGCCTCGGCGTCGACGGGTGTGCTGTGGGAGCTGGAAGCGATTGCGGCCGTCATTATCGGCGGCACCGTCCTGAAAGGTGGCTACGGCCGGATCGGCGGCACCATCTTGGGGGCGCTGATCCTGACGACTATCGGCAACATCCTGAATTTCACCGACATGATCTCGAACTACCTGAATGGAACCATGCAGGGTCTGATCATTATCGTCGCGGTTCTGCTGCAGCGTAGCGACTGGAGGCTCGGCAAGAGCAGAAAGACCTAGGCAAGCAATACAGAAATAGGGACCCGTCCCCCAATTCCAAAAAACCGGCTCGCACCGGACGGGAGAGGTGCGCCCAAATGGCAGCATCAGAGGAGGAAGCAATGCTTATGAGGAAAGTCGTCGGGCTCGCCGCAATTGCCAGTGTCCTGGCATTTGCCGCCCCCGCAACGGCCCAGGAAAAGATCAAGATCGGCGTCAGCTACCCAACCCCAACCCATGCCTGGGCGGCCGGCATGAATTGGCATGCCGAGGTTGCTGAGAAGCGCCTTGAGGCCCTCTACCCGGACGTTGATCTTATCTTGGTCAACTCTCCGGACCCAAGTGCGCAGGCCAGCGCACTGGAGGACCTTGTCGCCGTCCATCAGATCGACGCTTTGGTCGTGTTGCCCTTCGAGTCCGAACCGCTCACGGATCCGGTGTTGAACGTCAAGAAGTCCGGGGCCTGGATTACCGTGGTCGACCGGGGGCTCAGCCAGCCCGGCATCGAGGACCTCTATGTGGCCGGCAATAACCCCGAACTCGGCCGCGTCTCCGCCAAGTACATGAAAGGCCGGCTCAAAGACGGCGACAACATCGTCATTCTTCGCGGCATACCGACCGTGATCGACAACGAGCGTTTCGATGCATTCATGGAGGAGATTAAAGGCTCCGGAATCAACGTTCTGGATCATAAGCATGCCAACTGGAACCGCGATGACGGATTTCAGGTGATGCAGGACTTCCTGTCCCGCTTCCCGGATATAGATGCGGTTTGGGCACAAGACGATGACATTGCGATCGGTGTCGTCGCGGCGCTCAAACAAGCCGGCCGCGACGGAAACGGCATGTTTGTCGTCGGCGGCGCCGGCATGAAGCAGATCATCAAGGGCATTATGGATGGTGACGACCTCATCCCCATCGATGTGCTCTATCCGCCATCGATGATTGCGACCGCGATGGATGCGACTGTTGCCCATTTCAAGTCCAACGGCCCTATTGCCGGCCGCTACATCCTGGGCGCGACGCTGATTACTCCGGAGAACGCGGAGTCCTATTATTTCGCGGAATCTCCCTTCTAAGAGAGGGCGCGGGGGTGGAGCCCGCGATACGCTCCACCCCCGTCTTTCACGCCAAAACGGGGACTAAGATGAAAACCATCAAAGGACCGGGCCTGTTTCTCGCGCAGTTTGCGGGAGACGCATCGCCCTTCAATTCCTGGGAAAGCATCACGAAGTGGGCGGGGGAGTGCGGCTTTAAGGGCGTTCAAGTCCCCAGCTGGGATGAGCGTCTTATCGATCTGGCAAAGGCGGCCAGCTCCAGAACCTATTGCGACGAGCTGATCGGCATCGCGAGAGAGAACGGCGTTGAGATCACCGAGCTCTCAACACATCTTCAAGGTCAGTTGGTTGCTGTCCATCCCGCCTATGACGCCGCATTCGACGGTTTTGCAGCGCCTGACGTGCGCGGCGATCCGAAGGCACGCCAGTCCTGGGCCGTTGACCAACTGAAGCAGGCCCTGACGGCCAGCAGTAATCTCGGCATTTCAGCCCACGCAACCTTTTCCGGAGCGCTCGCCTGGCCCTTCGTCTACCCCTGGCCGCAACGGCCGGCGGGTTTGATCGAGGTCGCGTTCGACGAGCTTGCCAGCCGCTGGCGCCCGATCCTGGACTATGCCGACGAGATGGGGGTGGATGTCTGTTACGAGATCCACCCAGGCGAGGACCTCCATGACGGCGTTACATTCGAGATGTTTCTGGAGCGGGTGAACAACCACAGCCGCTGTAAGATGCTCTATGACCCGTCCCACTATGTTCTGCAGTGTCTCGACTATCTCGACAATATCGACATCTACCGGGACCGGATCGGCATGTTCCATGTTAAGGATGCCGAGTTCAATCCGACAGGCAGGCAGGGCGTCTACGGCGGCTATCAGTCATGGGTCGACCGGGCGGGCCGGTTCCGATCTCTGGGCGATGGCCAGGTCGACTTCAGCGCGGTCTTTTCCAAAATGGCGGCGAATGACTTCGACGGCTGGGCGGTTGTCGAATGGGAGTGCTGCCTGAAGCACCCGGAAGATGGGGCCCGGGAAGGCGCGCGGTTCGTCAAGGAACACATCATTCGCGTAACTGAAAAGGCATTCGACGATTTTGCAGGCGGTTCGACCGACGAGGGCGCCAACCGCAGAATGCTGGGTATCGGATAGGAGCCGGGCGATGGCGAACGAAGACAGCACTTTCCCCCGTCCGATCCGGCTTGGCATGGTCGGCGGCGGCAAGGACGCTTTCATCGGTGCTGTGCACCGGATCGCGGCGCGGCTTGACGGGCGCTATGAGCTGGTGGCCGGCGCCCTGTCGTCCACTCCCGGAAAAGCCTTGGAATCCGGACGGGTGCTGGGCCTCAAGGAGGACCGAATCTACGGCTCGTTCGAGGCGATGGCCAAGCGGGAAGCCCGCCTCAAGGACGGCATAGAAGCCGTCGCGATCGTCACGCCAAACCATGTGCATTACCCGGCCGCGAAGGCTTTCCTGAAGCGCGGCGTCCACGTCATCTGCGACAAGCCGCTGACTTCGACGCTGGCGGATGCCAGGAAGCTCGCCAAGGCAGTGGAGACATCAGAGGCACTGTTTTTCCTGACGCACAACTACACCGGCTATCCGATGGTGCGCCAGGCCCGCGAGCTGGTGCGGAACGGTGATCTCGGCACGATCCGGGTGATCCAGGTGGAGTATCCGCAGGACTGGCTGACAGTCGAACAGCATAACAAGCAGGCGGAGTGGCGCACGGATCCGGCCCGTTCCGGTGCAGGCGGTTCCACCGGCGATATCGGAACCCACGCCTATAACCTGGCCTGCTTCGTTTCGGGGCTCGCATGCGAATGCCTCGCCGCGGATGTGCAATCCTTTGTTCCGGGCCGACTGGTCGATGACAATGCCCATGTCATGCTGCGCTTTGAGGGCGGTGCCAGGGGAATGCTCTGGTGTTCGCAAGTGGCTCCCGGAAACGAGAACAATCTCAGGCTGCGGGTCTATGGCGACAAGGGAGGGTTGGAATGGCACCAGGAAAATCCGAACTACCTTCACGTCACGAAGTTCGGCCAGCCAGCTCACGTTGTCACCCGTGGCGGCGCCGGCATGTCGGAAGAGATTGCCCCAGCCACTCGCGTTCCTCCCGGCCACCCGGAAGGCTATCTGGAGGGCTTTGCCAATCTCTACAGGGAGGCGGCGGATGCGATCCGGGCGCACCAGGAGGGAAGAACCATCAGCACCCTCATCCCGGGTATCAGCGACGGAGTCGAGGGTGTGAAGTTCGTCGATGCCTGCGTGCGATCGTCGCACAAGAACAGCGCATGGGTCTCAATGAAGTGAGCTGCCCCAGTCGACTGGGGCCAACCCGAACTGCGCCGCTTGCGCCCTCGGTTGTGCTGGTTCAGTGTCTGATCCTGGGGCTCAGTCACCTTACGGACCAGCGCGGCCCCTCCGGTGGCTGGCGGATCTTCGCGCGACGCTTTGGATGTGACCGCCACGCGCGCTACCCGATCCGCCAGGCGGAAGGCCCGGGGTGTATAGATCAAGTCCGGCGCGGGCCTACTGCCCGGTGACTACCGACCTAGAAGACGTAATGTTCCGAATGAGCCGACCGCTGCCTGGGCACGCCCTTGCCGGGCGCTACAAAGATTGCTACTAAACCCGCATCGAGAAAATCGATAAAACATTGTTCTCTAATTAGTTTTTGGCTTTTATAGCAGTTCCCTTGGGGACGCCAGGAATTTTCCAGGAAATCGCGACTTCGGCGCCCTCAGGGCGTTTCACTGCGTTCGGGTGGTGAGCCCGTCCGGTGGGGCCGTGCTATGTGCGTCCCTACCGGGCATCTTTTTTCCGCGATAAGAAGGCCGATCACCCATGTCCCTCCTCAGCGTTCTCCTGAACCTTCTCTGGATCCTCTTCGGCGGGCTGTGGATGGCGCTGGCCTGGGCAATTGCCGGGATCCTCATGGCGATCACCATCGTGGGCCTGCCCTGGGCGCGGGCGGCCTTCAATATCGCCGGCTACACGCTGCTGCCCTTCGGCCGTGTCGCGGTGTCGCGCGAAAGCGTCAGCGGTGAGGAAGATCTCGGCACCGGCCCGCTCGGGACGCTGGGCAACCTCATCTGGCTGGTCCTGGCCGGCTGGTGGCTGGCGCTCGGCCACATCGTCACCGCCCTGGCCCTGGCAGTCACCATTATCGGCATCCCTTTCGCCTGGGCGCACCTGAAGCTGGTGCCGATCTCGCTCTGGCCGATCGGCAAGACCATCCTCGACCGCGACGCGGCCGAGCGGTTGCAGCAGGGGCGCTAGGCGCCCGCTGCGGCCCTCAAGTTTGCTTCCACTTCCGCCGCTCTTTCCAGCAGCGCCGGGTCGGCGTCGCCGGCCGCCGCGCGCGCCGGCGGCGGGGCCTTGAAGAGACCGGCTGCGGCACCCAGTTCGCCGCCCGGATCGACGTCCAGGCGGGCGCAGAGGGCGGCCAGGGCGGCACGGCCGCCGGCGCAGGTATCTTCGTAGGATAGCAGGAGGATCCGGCTGGGGTTCCCGGCCTGCTGCTCGGCGATGTGCGCGAAGGCGGCGATCCAGTAGGCGAGCCAGTAGTCGAGGCCTTGCGGATCGCGGCCCTCCGTCAGTTCCGCCAGGCCGGGGAAGGCGATGGGCCGGTGCAGGGCGCCGAACTCGTAGTGGCCGATGTCGGCCATGTAGCGGCGCACGAAGGGCTGGTCCCGGTGCAGGGTCAGGAAGTTCTCGTGCTGGCGCAGCAGCGAGGCGGCGTGCTCCAGCGGCCGGCGGAAGGGCACGACGATCCTGGCGTCGGGAAACATCCGGGCGAGGAGGTCCAGGCGGGCGATGTTGCCGTTGTTCTTGGAGAGGTAGCGCCCGCTCTCTTCGCCGCTGCGGCTTTCCGGGGACCGGCGCAGGGCGACGATCTTCTTCAGGTGCTCGGCGAAGAAGGCGGCGGCCTCCTCCTTGCCGTCGCCCGCGCGCCACAGGGCGATGCCGTCGTCTTTGTACTTCTCCGGCCAGAAGGCGCGCCACAGCACTTCCTCGAAGGCCTCCGGGCTGTCGAAGCCGATCTCCATGCCGTCGCCGTGGGCGCGCTCGGCGAGCTCGGCGCGCTTGCGGAAGCCGCCGCTCAGCCGTGCCCAGACCAGGGGCGCCATGACGAAGGGCATGTCACGGTAGCAGTGGGTGGCGAAGGCGGGAAAGCGGTGCAGCACCTCCAGCAGCAGGGTGGTGCCGGCGCGCGGCAGGGAGGTGATGAAGACCGGGCGCTCCGCCGTCACCTTGCGAAGGTCCGCCGCGTAGAGCCTGCTTTCCAGGTCCGCCGCCGTCAGCTGCAGCCCCGGCACGCCGAAGGCGAGCCGATGCAGGCAGCGGTCGAGGGCCGAGTAGTTCAGCTCGAAGCCCATAGCCGGTTCCAGAGGACATAGCCGGCCAGCAACACCAGGGAGACGACAAGAATCACGTCCCAGCGCGCCAGGAACAGCAGTACCGTCTCGCTGGATGCCAGGCCCAGCGTGTCGGCGACCCAGATCGGCAGAAAAGAGGCGAAGAGAGCGAGGAGGCTGCGCGCCAGGATCGAGAAGAAGATCCCCAACAACTTCAGGGAGGCGCGCTGGACTTCCTTCTCCCGCGCGTCCTCGTCCAGCGCCGCGTCGCGCATCGCGGCAAGGGCGCCACGGGTCACGGCCAGCGCGGCGGCGGCCCTGCGCACAATGCCGAGCAGCCAGAACGCGCCGATGAAGGCGCAGATCGAGGCGAGGGCGACGGCGGGTGTCATCAGACGGAGGGAGACTCGCGGTCTTCCTTCTCGGCGCGCATCTTGCGGCGCAGCCGCTTGATCGGATACCAGACGAAGCCCACGATCATCAGCGCGAGGGCGCCGAGCAGCGCCACCACCGTGCCGATCGCCGATATGCCGGCGCCGGGACCGATGTAGGCCTCAGCGGCCTGCGGGAGGGTGGCCAGTACGGCGGCCAGCACCAGAGCATGAAAGGTTCCTCTAAGCATGGGGATTTTCTCCTCAGGTAGTCGGCCTAGTTGCCGCAGGACCAGTTGGTGACATTGAAATAACTCTGCGGATAGGCGCGCGCCTCGGTCACTTCGGCGACCTGGTCGGCGCTGTAGCGGTTGATGAATTCCCAGACCACCTTGCCCTCGGCGTCGGTCTCGAAAGCCCGGCCGCCCTCGAACTCGGTGATCAGCAGGCCGCCGCCGGGCCTCAGCTCCACCTTGCCGCGGATTACGGTCAGCATCTTCTGCCCTTCCGCATCACCATAGATAGTTTCGTAGCGACCGCTCGCCGGGTCAATCTCGACGATGGTGGAGCCGCGCGTGTAGGTGACCGGCGTCAATTCCTCAGAGTTCTGAAAAGCGGTCTTGTAGACGTTGTTGTTGAAGACGACGATCGTGCCGCCGGCCTTGAACTCCGGATCGTGCTGGCGCAGCCAGGGGCCGACGCGCCACCACTTCACCTCGCCGTCGTCGGGGTCCATCACCAGTACCAGGTTCGACTCGCGGATCGAGATTGCCAGATCGCCTGCCTCGAACATCGGAAAGTCGTCGGCAATACTTGCCGGCAGCTCTTGTATTTTATTGACATGAAGAATCTCTCCGTCCCAGGTGCCCCAGGAGGCAAGACTGTGCCCGGTTGCCGTGATCAGCGGCTCCAGGCCGTTGTCGTAGAGTACCTGGACGAGAGGAATCTCCTTCAACACCTCGCCGTCTTGCGAGACGCGCAGCAGGGTGTCTTCGAGCAAGGGGGGCTGGAAGGGAGGGTAGGGTGTTGCCTCATTCTCATCCCAATAGCGCCGCGCGGGCACCCAGTAGCCACCGCCGGCGCTGGGCTCGACGGAGTGGTGGGTCATGCGCGGCAGTGTCCAGAGAACCTTGCCGCAGCGGTTCAGCTTGACGAGGCCGGAGTACTCGAGATTGAAAACGACCGAGCCGTCCGGCTCGATCAGCGCGCCATGAATATCGACGTTCCAGTCGCCGGCCGGCGGCCAGGGCAGATAGCTCGTATCCGAGACGAGCTCGGAGTAGACGACCGGCCAGCGGGCGACAACGCCGCCGTCGCGCCGGATCAGGCGAAGCTGGTTGTTGCCCTCGAAGAACCCCGACAGCAGTACGAGGTCGTCCCCGCCGCCCGGAAGCGCGTTGACCGTGACGCCGTCGCCCTCGTGGCGCGCGGCTTGCAGGAAGTGACTGGGCAGGACGCCGGTCAGGGTAAAGCGCTCCTCATAGACGGTGACGATGCTGTCCCTGATGAAGTAGGCGACCTTACGCGGCGCCGGGTGGAAAGCGGTGAAGGCGATCCCGGCGAGAAAAACAGCGACGATGCCGACGCTGTTGAACAGGAATTTCGAAAGGTCGAAGTTTTTCATCTGCCGGCTCCGCAATCCGTCATCTCGCCTTTCGGTAGGATCCCCCGACCGGTCTGGGACCGGTCGGCCGTGGAACTGAATAGGATCATAGCGTTAGTCGACGGATGATCGGGGCGTCGCGAATAATCGCCCCGGTTGCGAGCCTTCGCTGCGGATCTGCCGCTTTCGGACTCCGGCGGGCGCACCGCGGGAACGGCCTGCCGCGGCACCCTCAAGAGGCCGGGATCGGCGGCCGCGAAAACTGCTCGTCATGCGCCCGTCCCTTCGCAGGACCAGCTCGAAACCGTGAAGTAGCTCTGCGGATAGAGGCGCGCCTCGGTGATCTCGGCGACTTCCTCGCTGTTGTAGCGGTTGATGTATTCCCAGATCACCCGGCCCGCGGCGTCGCTTTCGAAGACCCGGCCGCCCTCGAACTCGGTGATCAGCAGGCCACCCAGCGGCGTCAGTTCGACCTTGCCGCGGACGATGCTCAGCATCTGCTGTCCCGGCATATGACCGTAGAGCGTCTCGTAGTCGCCGGAAGCCGGATCGATCTCGACGATGGTGGACCCGCGGTCGTACTCCACCGGTGTCTTCTCGTCGCCGACGGGATAGGCGGTCTTGTAAGCGTTGTTGTTGAACACCACCAGGCGGCCGCCGGCCCTGAACTCGGGGTCGTGCTGGCGCAGCCAGGGGCCGATGCGCCACCACTTTACCTTACCGTCGTCGGGATCGATCACCATGATCAGGTTCAGCTGGCGGATCGAGACGGCCAGGTCGCCCGCCTCGAACATCGGGAAATCGTCCGCGATTTCCGCCGGCAGCTCTGCGATCTTGTTCAGGTGAATGATTTCGCGGTCCCAAGACATGGTCCTGTAGAAAGTGTGGCCGCTGGCTGTCAGCAGACCCTCAAGGCCGTTGTCGTACATGATCTGCAGCAGCGAGAGCTCGCGCAGCACCTCGCCCTCCGCCGATACCTGAAGCAGGGTGTCCTCGGAGAAGGGAGTCTGGAACGGCGGGAAGGGCGAAGCCGCTGCCTCCTGGTGGATTCGGCGCCCGGGCACCCAGAAGCCGCCGGTGGCGGCGAATTCGACCGAATGATGGGTGAGGCGCGGCAGGGTCCAGGCGACCCGGCCGCAGCGGTCCAGCTTGACCAGGCCGGCGTATTCGAAGTTGAACACCACGGAGCCGTCCGGCTCGATCAGCGCGCCGTGCGTGTCGACGTTCCAGTCGGTGGCCGGCGGTCGGTCGAGGTGGTCGGTGTCCGGGAACAGTTCGGAAAAGCGCACCGGCCAGCGGGCGACGATATCGCCGTCGCGGCGGATCAGGCGCAGCTCGTTGCCGCCGTCGAAGAAGCCCGACAGCAGCACCAGGTCGGCGTCGCCGCCCGGCACCTCGTTGACCGTCACGCCCGTGCCGTCGTAGCGGGCCGGCTGCAGGAAGCGCTCGGGCCGCACGCCGGTCAGCGTATGCCGCTCCTGATAGACGCTGGCGACGCTGTCGCCGATGAAAAGCAGCGCCTCGCGCGGCGCCGTGTGGGCGACGCCAAAAACCACGCCGACGAGAAAAAGACTCATGATGCCGGCGCAGTTGAACAGTGCCTTTGAAATATCGACATTCTTCATCAGCCTGCTCCACGACGCCGCATTCTCCGCGGGCCCGCCTTCTCGCCTTTCCGTTGGGACAGGCGAACAGACTAGGCACTTAGAATGAGTATTAGGTTAATGCGCTGAGGCGCGGCGGAGCCCGGGAATCCGCGGAATTCCGCCGTATTCTGCAGAAAATCTCATGCTTATCGCCGGCCCGGGCGGCGCTGCCGTGCCGACTGGAAATCCTGGTCGCAGGAGCGTAGCAGTTGCTCGCCGATGTCGCAGGGCGGGCTGAGGCGGGGCTCTTTCGATGCTGGCGCGCGGTTGAAGCGCTTGGTGCCTGCCCCGGGCTCAGTTTTCGGAGGTGGGGCGCCGCTCCACGCGGAACACCAGGTTGCCGAGGCGCAGCTCAGCGCCGGGCTTGAGCAGCGCCGCGCCGTTCTCGGGGTCGACCGGCTTGGCGTCGATGGCCGTCCCGGTTTCCGAATGCAGGTCCTTGATCCCCAGCTCCTCCCCCAGCGGCACCAGTTGCGCGTGGCGCCGGTCGATGCCGTCAGCGGCCAGGCAGCGATCGCAGGCGGTGTCGCTGCCGATCACCAGCCCATGCGGCGCCCGCCGCAGATCGTCTTCGTCGATGACGATGTCGATCGGCCGGCCCTCCTCGACCGCATCGCAGTGCAGCCTCCAAGTGATCTTGCGCGGCTTGCTCCCGGCTCGCGGGTGCAGGATGAGGTGGCCGAGGGCGCGCGCGCCGTTACGCGCGGCATCGCGGCTGATCACCACTACGTGAATCACGCGCCGCGGCCAATGTTTCACCAGGAGCAGCACAAGAACGAGAAGGACGACAACCGCCGCCGCGGCGTACCAGGGATAGTTTGTCGAGGCGACCCCGAAGATGACGCGGCAGACCTTCGGTGAGCCGCTGTAGGGCACGTCCAGTTCGTTCAGCTTCTCGATCAGCACCGAGACATGCGAGGCGAAGAACACCCCCTGGATGACGTCGTAAACGATCGGCAGGCCGGTCGGCGTCACCAGCATCGCCATCTCGCGCTCGGTGTTGATACCGACGACCTGGCCGCAGGGGTTGACGATTGGCCCGCCGCTGTTGCCCGGATTGGTGGCGGCGGAATGCTGGATGATGCGGATGCGCGCGCTCTCGGCGGTCCAGGCGCCGACAAAGATGCGGTTGGCCATGCCGGCGGTGAAGCTCATGCCGGCGCCGGCGCCGAGCCGCGCGCCGGCCGCCGGATAGCCGATGGCGAAGATCTCGCTGCCTTGTGCCGGGAGGTCCAGATCGGCTTCGCTGAGGGTGACTGGCGGCCGTTCCAGGCCCTCGACCTTGAGAACTGCCAGGTCTTCCTCGGGATAGGTCCCGACCACGGTGGCACTGTGGCGGGCCGCCGGCGCGGCGCCGCTTTCCAGCACAAAGAGTTGCCAGCCGGCTTCGATATGCGGCCGCAGCATGTGAAAGGCGGTTGCCACATGGCCCTCGGCGCTGACCAGGAAGCCGCTGCCGCTGGCCCGCCTCTCCGGTCCCTCGACCAATACCTGCACCATGCTCGGCTCGACCATGCGCGCGACCGCGGTCGGCTCGATGGCGGCGGCCGGCCCCGCTGCCAGCAGGCAGACCGCGCCGAGGACGAATCGTGTGCTGCGGTGTGACATGGCCCTGATACTAAGCCAAGAGCGTTCTCTTGGGAAAATCTACTCCTTTATTATCCTGGCCGGGGCTAGAAGTCTTCGTTCCGAGATCGCAGCAACTGCTCGCCGATGTCGCAGGGCGGGCTGATACGGGCGTCGCCGTCGTCGATGAACTGGGCGGGCCGGAGCGGCGGGACCGGCCTGGCGGGAGGAGGAGTCAAGCCGGCGATCTCCAGGATCAGCTTGCGGCGGATCGCGCTGGCGAAGGCGGTGAAATCCTCGGCCACGACAATGAAGGCCGCCGGACCGCCGATGACGCAGTCGCGGTAGTAGAGGTCCAGATTGGGGATGTTGTAGCGCGAGAAGGGTCCCGTGCTCTGGTCCAGGATCGGCAGGCCGTTGATGGTGATGCCCTTCTTCACGGCGCGGTCGCGGGCGTGGATCACCAGGTCGCCCCAGTTGTTGGGACCGTCGCCGGAAACGTCGATCACCTGGCGCGTGCCCTCGAAGCCATTGTCCTTGAACAGGGCGGCGCCGAAGTCGATGGCGCCGCTGATGGAGGTGTAGTGCGCCGGACCGGGGCGCCGCGAGGCCAGGGCGGCGGCGAAGCGCTCGGCGGCGGCCGGGGATTCGATCAGTGTCCAGTCGACGATGAGTTGGGTGTGCGCCGAGTTGGCCCACTCGAAATAGGTGACCGCGATGCGCCCCAGGATGCCGCCGCCGATGGCGTCCACCACCAGGGGGTCGCGAAAGGCCTGCACGTAGCCCTGGCGCTGCAGCTGCGCCTCTTCGGAGTCGACGCTAAGCGAAACGTCCACGGCCAGCACCAGCTCCAGGTCCACCGCGATACGCGCGCGAGCCTGAGCCGCGGAGCCTTGGGCCGGTGCCTGGATCGGGGCGAGGGCTGAGAGCAGCAGCGCCGCGAGGAAACCTCCGATCCGCACCATCAACACCTCCTTGGGGTGGACGACCCTGCTAGCATGCCACCGCCCAGGGGCCTGGTCCAGCGGGGGGCGGAGTCGTTCCAGGCTCCGGGGTTTCACTTCGCGGTGAGGCCGCCGGCGGCGCGGCGCGGCACGCCTGGCGGGGCGTTGCCTGTCGGGTGCTTCTGGGCCAGTCTCTCCTTCCCACCGTCAGTTGATCTGTCGCCTGCCTATGATTTCCGATCCCTGGTTCTACCTCGCCGCGGTGCCGGCCGTGATGATCGCCGGCATTTCCAAGGGCGGATTCGGCGCCGGGCTGGGCATGCTGGCGGTGCCGATGATGGCGCTGGTGCTGCCGCCGGTGTAGGTCGCCGCCATCATGCTGCCGATCCTCTGCCTCATGGACCTGGTTGGGGTCTGGGCCTACTGGAAGAAGTGGGAGCCGCGGGTGCTGACGCGCCTGGCCCTGGCCGCCGTTGTCGGCATCGCTGTCGGCACGCTGACCTTTCACGTCATGGCGCCCTGGATGATCCGCCTGCTGATCGGCGTCATCGCCCTCGGCTTTACCGCCAACTACCTGCTAAAGCGCCTGCGCCGCCGCCAGACCACCGGCTTTGCGCCGGGGCGGGCAAGCGGCTGGTTCTGGGGGGCGGTCTCCGGCTTCACCTCCTTCACCGCGCACGCCGGCGGGCCGCCGGTCAACGTCTACCTGCTGCCGCTGGGTCTGCCGAAGACCCAGTACCAGGCCACCACCGTCGGCTTCTTCCTGCTGGTCAACTACGTGAAGCTGCTGCCCTATACGGCGCTCGGCCTCTTCACCACGCAGAACCTGGCGACCTCGGCGGCGCTCTTCCCGGTTGCCGTCCTCGGCATCCTGGCCGGAATCTGGCTGCACAACCGCGTGCCCAGCGGTCTTTTCTATGCCGCCTGCTATGTCTTCCTGGCGATGACCGGCGTTAAGCTGATCTACGACGGTCTTGCGGGGGCGGGGCTGTTCTAGCCCGGAATGCCGAGGCCGGCCGGAAAAGCCGGAAAAATCTCCCTTCTTTGGCGACTTGCCGGGCTGGTGTTAAGGCTTGGGAAAACAAAATTAACCATTATGCGATACTAGAGCGAGGTGCGACGGTAAGAGATTGTTAAGGCCTATGGCTTCGATCAGGACGTTGGAGATCGACGGGCGCCGAATCGGCCCGGACGATCCGCCGTATATTATTGCCGAGATGTCGGGGAACCATAACGGCGACATCCGCCGGACCTTCAGCATTCTGGAGGCGGCGAAGGCCGCCGGCGCGGACGCGGTGAAGCTGCAGACCTACCGCGCCGACACCATCACCATCGACCACCACGGCCCGGAGTTCATGGTCGAAGGCGGGCTGTGGGCCGGCCGGCGTCTCTACGAGCTCTACGAGGAAGCGCACACCCCCTGGGAATGGCACCCGGAGATCTTCGCCCGCGCGCGCGAACTGGGGATCACGGTGTTTTCATCGCCCTTCGATCCGACGGCGGTCGACTTCCTGGAGAGCCTGGGCGCCCCCGCCTACAAGATCGCCTCGCCGGAGATCATCGACATTCCGCTGATCCGCAAGGCGGCGCGCAGCGGCAAGCCGATGATCATCTCGACCGGCATGGCGAGCCTGGAGGAGATCGAGGAAGCGGTGGCCGCGGCGCGCGGCGAGGGCAACGAAGACATCGTCGTGCTTCACTGCACCGCGGCCTATCCGACGCCGCCGGAAGAGGCCAACCTGGCGACCATTGCCGATCTGCAGAAGCGCCTGGGCGTGACCGTCGGGCTTTCGGACCATACGCTCGGCACCACCGTCGCCACCATTGCCGTTGCCCTGGGCGCGGCGGTGATCGAAAAGCACTTTACCCTGTCGCGGGCCGACGGCGGGGTGGACAGCGCCTTTTCGCTGGAGCCGGCGGAACTGGCGCGCCTGGTCGAGGAGTCGGCCATCGCGCATGCCGCCGTCGGCGCGCCGGCTTACGAGCCGACCCGTTCCGAGGCCTCGGTACTGCGCAACCGGCGTTCGCTCTATGTGGTGGCGCCGGTCGCCAAGGGGGAGGCCTTCAGCTACGAGAACGTCCGCTCGATCCGGCCGGGCAACGGCATGAAGCCCAAGTACCTGGACGTGGTGGTCGGCCGCAAGGCCGCGCGCGACCTGGCCTTCGGAGAGCCGCTGGATGCCTCCATGATCGAGGGCGGGCTCGGGGAAGGTGTGGCGACATGAGCAGCGGCGCGCTCACCTCTGTGGCGATCATCCCGGCGCGCGGCGGCAGCAAGCGCATTCCGCGCAAGAACATCCGCCCCTTCCGCGGCAAGCCGATGCTGGCCTGGTCGGTTGCCGCGGCGCTGGAGGCCGGGGTGTTCGACGCGGTGATGGTCAGTACCGACGACGCGGAGATCGCTGAGGTGGCCCGGGCCTGCGGCGCCGAGATTCCTTTCATGCGCTCCTCAAAGACCGCCGACGATCACGCGACGACCAGCGACGTGCTGGTCGAGGTGCTGGCCCGCTACCGGGATGCCGGGCAGAGTTTCGATCTTGCCTGCTGTCTCTATCCGACGGCGCCTTTCGTGCGGGCCGAGGATCTCTCCGCCGGCAAGGCGCGGCTGCTGGAAGAGGGGTTCGACGTCCTGATGCCGGTCGCCGCCTTCAGCTATCCGATCTGGCGCTCGCTCAGGCGCGCCGACGACGGGCGGGTGACACTGAACTTTCCGGAGAACCTCAACGCGCGATCCCAGGATTTGCCGTCCGCCTATCACGATGCCGGCCAATGGTACTGGTTCCGCACCGCCGCCTTCCGGCGCGACGGGGTTCTGATGGGGCCGAACACCGGGTCCCTGGTGCTGCCCGCGCTGCGCGTCCAGGACATCGACAGCGAAGACGACTGGGCCCTGGCCGAGCTGAAGCACGAGAGGATCTTTGGATGAACGATCCGCGCCTGAAGCGCAACGCGCTGGGCTTCCTGGAGGTCGTGTCGCGGCCGAGCGAGGAGGAACTCTCCGACTACTACGCAAAGACCTACTACCAGCAGGAAAAGAGCAGCTACCGGAAGTCCTACCCGCCCGAGGAGTTGGCGGTCATCGACCTGCGCATCACCCAGCGCGGCGCCCGTGCGCTGGAACTGCTGGAGCGGGACGGGACGGGCAGCCTGCTGGACGTGGGCTGCGGCGAGGGTTTTGTCCTGGCGGCCTTCGCGAAGCGGGGCTGGACCGTGGCGGGTGTCGATCACAGCCGGGCAGGCGTCGAGTCGATGAACCCGGATTTCGCCGACAAGGTCGAACAGGGCGATCTCTTCGCACTGCTGCGCCAGAGGATCGAGGCGGGCGAGCGCCACGACCTGGTCTGGCTCGGCAACGTGCTGGAGCATGTGCTCGATCCCCTGGGGCTGCTGGACTCGCTGCATTCCCTGGTCGCGCCCGGCGGCCTGCTGGTCGCCACGGTGCCGAACGACGGCAACGCCTATCACGAGGACCTGCTGGCCGGCGGGGCGATCCCGGAGCGCTTCTGGATCGCCATTCCCGACCATATGTCCTATTTCACCATCGACAGTCTGCGGCGCACCGCCGAGGCGACCGGCTGGGATTGTCTCGACGTGCAGGCCGATTTCCCGATCGACCTGTACCTGGCGCACGAAGGCTCGAACTACGTCCGCGACCGCTCCCAGGGCGGGGCCGCGCACCGCGCCCGCCTGCAGCTGGAGCGGATCATCGGCATGGCGGGGGCCGAGGCGGCCAACCGCCTCTATTCCGCCCTGGCCGACGTCGGGCTGGGACGGAACATCACCGCGTTCATGCGGCCCAAGGGCTGAGGAGAGATTTCATGACGGCGAAGAAAGAGATCCGGACGCTGGTGGGCTCGACCCGGGGCGAAACCGACCGCAAGCAGGACCTGGTCGACAAGCTGCGGGGCGCCCCGATTCCCGATGCCGAACTGCTGGACAACATCGGGCTGTTCCTGACCCGCCAGACCCTCTCGCGCATCAACTTCATGCAGAAGCTCTACGAGATGATCGTGCCGGTGCATGGCGTCATCATGGAATTCGGCGTGCGCTGGGGCCAGAACATGGCTCTGTTCTCCTCACTGCGCGGCATTCACGAGCCCTACAACCACAACCGCAAGATCATCGGCTTCGATACCTTCGAGGGTTTCCCCGCCGTGGCGCCCGAGGACGGCGGCCACGCCAAGGCCGGCGACTACAGCGTGTCGGAGGATTGGGCCGCGCAGCTTGAGACGATCCTGGAGTTCCACAACGCCAACTCACCGATCCCGCACAAGCGGAAGTTCGAACTGGTGAAGGGCGACGCCACCCGGGCGCTGCCGGCCTATCTGAAGGAACACCCGGAAACCATCGTGGCGCTGGCCTACTTCGACTTCGACATCTACAAGCCGACGCGCGGCTGCCTGGAAGCGATCCAGCCGCACCTGACCAAGGGCAGCGTGCTGGCCTTCGACGAACTCAACATGCCGGAGTTTCCTGGCGAGACCTTGGCCCTGAAAGAGGTGCTGGGGCTGTCGCGCTATGCGATCCGGCGCGATCCGGCGAGCCCGCTGACCTCCTACCTGGTCGTGGAATGACCAAGGCCGGCCTCAGCGTAACGAAGCCGGAGGGCCGCGGCGGCTACCGCTGCATGCCGCGCGCCGAGATCGCCGACGGCCGCTATGCCGTGCGCGCGGTCGAGCCGCAGCATATCGAGGCGATCCGCCAGTGGCGCAACGCCCAGATCGACGTGCTGCGCCAGGCCGCCCCGATTTCGCCGCAGCAGCAGGCCGACTACTACGCGCGGGAGATCTGGCCGACCAAATCCGTTGCCGAGCCGCGCAACATCCTGCTGATCTATCTGGAGGACGGCGAGCCGATCGGCTACGGGGGGCTGGTTCACATCGCCTGGGAACACCGCCGGGCGGAGGTCTCCTTCCTGCTGGATCCGGCGGTGCCGCGCAGCGACCAGGCGCTGGGCGCGCTCTTTGCCCGGTTTCTGAAGCTGATGAAGGAGCTGGCCTTCCGGGACCTGGGCCTGATGCGTCTGCACACAGAGACCTATGCCATACGTCATGTCCACATCGCGACGCTGGAGGCCTGCGGTTTCCGTCGTGAAGGCTGCCTGCGCCACCACGTGATCATCGATGGCCGCCCGACCGACGCCCTGCTGCACGGCTGCCTTGCAGACGACGCCGTAGCGGAGTGACGGGCGTGGACGGTCCGGCGGAGAACATCCTGATCACCAGCGCGGCCCGCAAGGCGCCGCTGGTCCGGGCCATGAAGTCGGCGGCCACGCGGGCGGTGCCCGGCGCCGCCGTGATCGCCGGCGACATCGACCCGCAGGCCCCTGCGCGCTACGTCGCCGACGGCTTCTGGCAGATGCCCCGCCTGACCGAGGCCACGCCACAGACTTTGCTGGAGGGCTGCCGCGAGCGCGGCATCGGCACTGTGCTGCCGACGCGCGACGGGGAACTAGCATTCTGGGCCGACGCCAGGGCGCCGTTCGCAGAGGCCGGGATCGACGTCATCGTCTCGGCGCCGGAAAGCGTCGAGCGCTGTCTCGACAAGCTGGCCTTCGCGCGCTTCGGGGCGGCGCAGAGTTTACCCTTTATTTCCGCGTCCACCGACCTCGACGAACTGGAGGGCGAGACCTTCGTGGTGAAGGAGCGCTTCGGCGCCGGATCGCGTAGCATCGGGATCGACCTGCCGCGCGCGGCGGCGCTGGACCATGCCCGCAGGCTGGAGGATCCGGTCTTCCAGCCTTTTGAAGCGGGCGCGGAGATCAGCATCGATGCCTGGATGGACTGCGCCGGCGCGCCGCGCGGCCTCGTCCTGCGCCGCCGCGACCGCGTGGTCGGCGGCGAATCCCAGATCACCACGACGTTTCGCGATGCCGCGCTGGAGGCCGCAGCCTTTGAGGTGCTTGCTGCGCTGGACCTGCGCGGTCCCGCCGTGATGCAGGCCATCGTGCCGGCCGGCGGCGGGCTGCGGGTCATCGAGTGCAACTGCCGCTTCGGCGGCGCCTCGACCGCCTCCATTGCCGCCGGGCTCGACATGCTCTACTGGAGTCTCGCCGAACGGCACAGTCCGGAGGCCGCGCCGGCCTTCCTCCGTATCGAGGGCGAACTGCGCCAGGTGCGCCTGCCCGAAGACATTGTCCTCCATGATTTTGATCTTTGACCTCGACGACACGCTCTACGACGAACGCAGCTTCGTCGAGAGCGGGCTGCAGGCCGTCGCCCGGCATGCGGAGCGGGAATACGGCTGGGATGCGGCGGAGTCCTTCCGCTTTATGATCGAAGCGCTGGACGGCCAGGGGCGCGGCCGCATCTTCGATGCCCTCCTGGAGCGCCACGGCAAACGGACTCGGGGCGGTGTCGAGGCCCTGGTGAAGGCTTACCGCCATCACAAGCCGTCGCTGTCGCTGTTCCCGGCGGCCCGCCGGGCGCTCGACCGCTACGAAGGCCGCGCGCCGCTCTACCTGGTGACCGACGGTCACAAGATCGTCCAGGAGAACAAGGTCGAGGCCCTGGACCTCTGGTCCCGCTTCCGGCGGGTGATGATCACCCACCGCTTCGGCCTTCGCCACGCCAAGCCGTCGACCTATTGTTTCGAGCGGATCCGCGCCGCCGAGGGCTGCGGCTGGGGTGACATGGTCTACGTGGCCGACAACCCCGCCAAGGACTTCGTGAACCTGAACAGGCAGGGTATGCCGACGGTGCGGGTCCTGACCGGCCTGCACCGCGACGTTGAGGCCAGGCCCGGCTACGAGGCGCGCTTCCGCATCGCCGATCTCGACGCGCTGCCGGGCGTGCTGGAAAAGGTGTTCAAGGACTAGACCGCTTTCCTGGCCGGCTTCGGAAACGGCAGAACGGTTGCGGGCCCCTGGCCCTCTTGCAGACACCTTGCGGCCAAGGCCTGGACCACCTGGGGCAGCAGCGCGAAGTGTGCGAAGGCGGCGTCGTGGGGCAGGCTCGCCAGCGGCGCGCTGCGGTAGCCCCCGCTGTAGAGCAGGAAGGGCACGCCGGCGTGGTGGGCGGTGTGGGCGTCGGTCTCGCTGTCGCCGACGTAGACCGCCTCGTCAGGTTTCGCGCCACAGGTCGAGATGCAGGCCAGCAGCGGCGCCGGGTCCGGCTTCTTGGCCAGGCCGCTGTCGCCGCCGACCACCGCCTGGAACAGCCCCTCGATCCGCAAATGACGCAGAATCTCCAGGGCCGGGCCGCTGTCCTTGTTGGTGCAGAGCCCCAGCGCCACGCCGCTGCCGGCCAGGCGGCGCAGGGCCGCGTCGGCGCCGGGCATGAAGCGGGTGCGGCGGTGGCCCTCTTCGGCGTAGAACTGCTTGAAGCGGGCGACCTGTGCGGGCAGATCTTCCGGCAAGGCGCCGTGGCGGGCAAAGCAGCGCTCGACCAGCCGGGCCATGCCGTTGCCGATGAAGCTGGTGACGGTGGCCAGGTCCAGCTCCGGACGGCCGTTCTGGCGCATCAGCCGGTTGGCGGCGGCCTGCAGGTCCGGCGCGCTGTCCACCAGGGTGCCGTCCAGATCGAAGATCACCGCCTTCATGCGCTACCGCCTTCTTCGCCGCCCTTTGCGCCGTTCAGGCCGCCGGTAAAGACGCGGCTGGCGCGGATGTCGGTCTCGTCGATGGCCGAGAGGGCGGCGGCGTCCAGCGGCCCCTCGGCGTTCTCGAAAAGCCTGTTGGCCTGGCGCAGCCGCGCACGGTCCAGCGCATTGCGGATCGAACGCGCGTTGGCGAAGTGCGGCTGCCGGCGGCGGGCCTCGATGTAGTCCTTCAGCGCCGCTTCGGCCGCCGGGGTCAGGCTGTAGTTCTGCTCGTCCAGCATGTGCTCGGCGATGTGGAGCAGCTCGTCGTCGCTATAGTCGGGGAAATCGATGTGGTGGGCAATGCGCGAGCGAAAGCCCGGGTTGCTCTCGAAGAAGCGGTCCATGCGGTCGGCGTAGCCGGCCAGGATCACCACCAGGTCGTCGCGCTGGTTCTCCATGACCTGCAGCAGGATCTCGATGGCTTCCTGGCCGTAGTCGCGCTCGTTCTCCGGGCGGTAGAGGTAGTAGGCCTCGTCGATGAACAGCACGCCGCCCATGGCCTTCTTCAGGATCTCCTTGGTCTTGGGCGCGGTGTGTCCGATGTACTGGCCGACCAGGTCGTCGCGCGTGACGGTCACCAGGTGGCCCTTGCGCACATAGCCCAGGCGGTGCAACAGGTCGGCCATCTTCATGGCCACGGTGGTCTTGCCGGTGCCGGGGTTGCCGGTGAAGGACATGTGCAGGGTCGGTGTCTGGTGGGCGAGGCCCAGGCGCTTGCGGGCGCGCTCGACCAGCAGCAGCGCCGCGGTCTCGCGGATGCGCTTCTTCACCGGCGCCAGGCCGATGAGGTCGCGGTCGAGTTCCTCCAGCACCTCTTTCACGCCGGAGGACTCGTACTCCGCCCTGAGGTCGATTGCCGTTTCGGCAGTTTCCTCTTCAACTTCCGGCGTTGCGGCTTCGGCGCTGCTCATCGCGTTCTCCTAGAACCTTAAGCGGGGAAGCGGCGGGCGGCGGCAGCAGGGTATCGCCACCGCCCGCCTTTGTCCTACGCCCCACGGACTTGGGGTCCTCAGGTGTAGCGCTCACCTTCGGGTTTGCGTGTGGCGTAGGGATGGGTGGTGTAGCGGATGTTGCGGCCCTGGCCCTCGCTGCGCTGCAGCCAGAAGCCGGCTTCCTCCGCCTTGGGGCGGTTGACGATGAAGGACAGCTTCACCGACTCCCAGCCGTGACTGGCGTCGAAGGCCGAGAGGCGGATGTAGTGGCTGTCACCGTAGACCTTGCGGCACTCGTTCAGCTCGTAGAGCACGCCGGCGGCATCGGCCACGTCGAACATCGGGTGGCCCCACATGTCCCAGTAGGTGTTGCGGGGGTGGGGGTCGTCGGTGAACTCCAGGTTCACCGCCCAGCCGTTGTCGATGCAGTATTGCACCTGCCTGGTGATCTGCTCGTCGGTCAGGTCCGGCAGAAAGGAAAAGGCGCCTTGGGTGATACGCATGTCGATGCTCCTTATTCAGCGGCCGTGACGCTCGGCACGAAGTCCGGCGAGTCGGTCGAGGCATAGTCGAAGGTGACGTTCTTCCAGGTCTCCAGCGCCTGCTGCAGCGGGCTGCAGGTCTTGGCGGCGGCGGCCAGGATGTCGGGGCCTTCGTTGAGGATGTCGCGACCCTCGTTGCGGGCCAGCACCATGGCCTCCAGGGCGACGCGGTTGGCCGTGGCGCCCGCGGCGATGCCCATGGGGTGGCCGATGGTGCCGCCGCCGAACTGCAGCACAACGTCCTCGCCCAGCAGGTCGAGCAGCTGGTGCATCTGGCCGGCGTGGATGCCGCCGGAGGCGACCGGCATCAGCTTGTTGAGGCTGGCCCAGTCCTGGTCGAAGAAGATGCCGTTCTCCAGGGCCATCGGGTTGAACTCCTCGCGGCAGATGTCGTAGTAGCCCTTGGTCGTCGCGGGGTCGCCCTCCAGCTTGCCGACCACGGTGCCGGCATGGATGTGGTCGACGCCGGCGAGGCGCATCCACTTGGCGATGACGCGGAAGGAGACGCCGTGGGTCTTCTGCCGGGTGTAGGTGGAGTGGCCGGCGCGGTGCAGGTGCAGGATCATGTCGTTGGCGCGCGCCCACTTGGCCATGGACTGGATCGCCGTGTAGCCGATCACCAGGTCGATCATGACGATGCAGGAGCCCAGTTCCTTGGCGAACTCGGCGCGCTCATACATGTCCTCCATGGTGGCGGCGGTGACGTTCAGGTAGGTGCCCTTCATCTCGCCGGTCGCCGCCTGGGCCTTGTTCACCGCCTCCATGCAGTAGAGGAAGCGCTCGCGCCAGTGCATGAAGGGCTGCGAGTTGATGTTCTCGTCGTCCTTGGTGAAGTCGAGCCCGCCCTTCAGCGCCTCGTAGACCACGCGGCCGTAGTTGCGGCCCGAGAGGCCCAGCTTCGGCTTCACCGTGGCGCCCAGCAGCGGGCGGCCGAACTTGTCCAGGCGCTCGCGCTCCACCACGATGCCGGTGGCCGGGCCCTGGAAGGTCTTCACGTAGGCCACGGGGAAGCGCATGTCCTCCAGGCGCAGGCCCTTCAGCGGCTTGAAGCCGAAGACGTTGCCGATGATGGAGGCCGTCAGGTTGGCGATGGAGCCGGCCTCGAAGAGGTCCAGGTCGTAGGCGATGTAGGCGAAGTACTGGCCCTCGGCGTTCGGCACAGGGTCGACCCGGTAGGCCTTGGCGCGGTACTTCTCCGCCGCCGTCAGGCGGTCGGTCCAGACGACAGTCCAGGTGGCCGTGGAGCTCTCGCCGGCAACCGCCGCGGCGGCCTCGATGGGGTCGACGCCGTCCTGCGGGGTGATGCGGAACAGGGCGATGACGTCGGTGTCCTTGGGCTCGTAGTCCGGTTCCCAGTAGCCCATCTTCTTGTATTCCATCACGCCGGACTTGTAGCGGTCCTTGCCGGTGACGGTCTGCGACTTGCTATCCATGTTTCCTCTCCTTCGTTCGGGGGGGGCGCCGTCAGGCGGCTTTGGCGGCGGCGATCTGCGGATCGAGCGCGCCGCTCAGGTAGCGCTCGGCCATGGCCGCGGGGGTGAGGGGGGTGATCCTGGAGGCCTGGCCGGCGGCGCCGAACTGCTCGAAGCGGTCGCGGCAGAGCTGCTCCATGGCGTCCCATGACGGTTTGAGGAACTTGCGCGGATCGAACTCCGCCTTCTTTTCCTCGGCGACGCGGCGGAACTGGCCGGCCATGGCCAGGCGGCAGTCGGTATCGATGTTCACCTTGCGCACGCCGTACTTGATGCCGCGCTGGATTTCCTCCACCGGCACGCCCCAGGTCTGCGGCATCTCGCCGCCGAACTTGTTGAACAGCTCCTGCAGTTCCTGCGGCACGGAGGAGGAGCCGTGCATCACCAGGTGGATGTTGGGCAGCTTCTCGTTGATGGCCTTGACCACGTCCATGGCCAGGATGTCGCCGTCGGGCTGACGCGAGAACTTGTAGGCGCCGTGGGAGGTGCCCATGGCGATGGCCAGGGCATCGACCTTGGTCTTGGCGACGAAGTCGACCGCCTGGTCCGGATCGGTCAAGAGCTGCTCGCGCGAGAGCTTGCCTTCGGCGCCGTGGCCGTCCTCCGCCTCGCCCTCGCCGGTCTCCAGGGAGCCGAGGCAGCCCAGCTCGCCCTCCACCGAGACGCCGATGGCATGCGCGGTCTCGGTGACCTTGCCGGTGATGGCGACGTTGTAGTCGTAGCTGGCGGGTGTCTTGCCGTCGGCCTCCAGGGAGCCGTCCATCATCACCGAGGTGAAGCCCTGCTGCATGGCGGAGTAGCAGGTCGCCTCGTTGTTGCCGTGGTCCTGGTGCAGGCAGACCGGGATGCGAGGATAGGTCTCCTCCACCGCCTCCACCATCTTGCGGATCATCACGTCGCCGGCGTAGGAGCGCGCGCCGCGGCTGGCCTGCAGGATCACCGGCGCGTCCACCGAGGCGGCGGCCTGCATGATCGCCAGGATCTGCTCCATGTTGTTCACGTTGAAGGCGGGCAGGCCATAGCCCTGCTCGGCGGCGTGGTCGAGAAGCTGACGGAGGGTGATACGTGCCATCGAAGGTCTCCTTTGTGTCTTAAGCGCGCGGCGCCTACTGGATGAGGCCGCGCGCCGCGGCGGCCACGGCGTCGGCGGTGATGCCGAAGTGCTGGTAAAGTTGTTCGGCCGGGGCGGAGGCGCCGAAGCCGGACATGCCGACGAAGGCGCCTTCCGGTGTGATCCACTGGTCCCAGTCGTTGCGCAGGGCCGCCTCGACGCCGACGCGCGGGGCGTTGCCCAGCACCTGGGCGCGGTAGGCGGCGGGCTGGCGCTTGAAGAGCTCCCAGCAGGGCAGGGAGACCACGGCGGCCTCGATGCCCTCGGCGGCCAGGGTCTCGGCGGCCTCCATCGCCAGAGCGACTTCGGAGCCGGTGGCCAGCAGGGTGACGTCGCGCGGGCCTTCGCTCTCGCGCAGCACGTAGCCGCCGCGCGCGACCACGTTTTCCTCGCTGTGTTCGCTCCGCTGGGTCGGCAGGCCCTGGCGGGTGAGGCAAAGCATCGAGGGCCCGGTGTCGTTCTTCAGCGCGCAGGCCCAGGCCTCCGCCGTTTCCACCGCGTCGCAGGGGCGGAAGACCAGCAGGTTGGGAATGGCGCGCAGGCTGGCCAGGTGCTCGACCGGCTGATGCGTGGGCCCGTCCTCGCCCAGGCCGATAGAATCGTGGGTCATGACGTGGACGACCCTTGTGCCCATCAGCGCGCCGAGTCGGATCGCCGGGCGGGAATAGTCGGCGAAGACCAGGAAGGTGCCGCCGAAGGGGATGAAGCCGCCGTGCAGCGCCAGGCCGTTCATGGCCGCGGCCATGCCGTGCTCGCGCACGCCGTAGTGGATGTAGCCGCCGCCGTAGTCCTCGGGCGTCACCGGCTTGTAGGTCGCGGTCCTGGTGCCGACCGAGCCGGTCAGGTCGGCGGAGCCGCCGACGAGGCCGGGCACGGCGGGAACCAGCGCCTCCAGCACCTTCTGTGAGGACTGGCGGGTGGCCAGCTTGGGCCGCTCGGCCGCGAAGCCGCGCTTCACCTGGTCGACCAGCTTGTCCAGGTCGGCCGGCAGGTCGCCGGCGACGCGCGCCACGAAGGCGCCGCGCTGCGCGCTGGCCTCCAGGCGCTGGCTCCAGGCCTCGCGTTCGAGCCGGCCGCGCGCTCCGGCCTCGCGCCAGGCCTGGCGGATTTCCTCCGGGATCTCGAAGGGCGGGTGGCACCAGCCGAGTTCCTTGCGGGCGGCGGCGATCTCCTCCTCGCCCAGGGGTGCGCCGTGGGTGGCGGCGCTGCCCTGCTTGTGGGGCGCGCCGTAGCCGATCACCGTCTTGCAGGCGATGAGGCTGGGCTTGTCGCTGCGCCTGGCGGCGGCGATGGCGTCGTAGATCGCGCCCGGCTCGTGGCCGTCGACGGAGAAGACGGACCAGCCCGCCGCCGCGAAGCGGGCGAGCTGGTCCATAGACGTGGCCAGGGAGGTGGGCCCGTCAATCGAGATGGAGTTGTCGTCGAAGAGGACGATCAGCTTGTCCAGCTTCAGGTGGCCGGCCAGGTCGATGGCCTCGTGGCTGATGCCCTCCATCAAACAGCCGTCGCCGGCCAGCACGTAGGTGTGGTGGTCGACCAGCTCCTCGCCGAACTCGGCGGCCAGCTTGCGCTCGGCCAGCGCCAGGCCGACGGCGGTGGCGATGCCCTGGCCCAGCGGGCCGGTGGTCACCTCGATGCCCGCGGCGTGGCCGTATTCCGGATGGCCGGCGGTGCGCGCGCCCAGCTGGCGGAAGTTCTTCAGCTCCTCCAGCGTCATGTCCTGATAGCCGGTCAGGTGCAGCAGGGCGTAGAGAAGCATGGAGCCGTGGCCGGCCGACAGCACGAAGCGGTCGCGGTCGGGCCACTGCGGATCGCTGGCGTCGAACTTCAGGAAATCGGTGAAGAGCACCGTGGCGACGTCGGCCATGCCCATGGGCATACCGGGATGGCCGGAGTTGGCCTTCTGCACGGCGTCCATGGCCAGCGCGCGGATGGCCTTGGCCATTTGGCCCGCGGCGACGGCGGTGCGCGGTGTTGCCGTGGCGGCGGCCTCAGAGGTTTGGGCGAGGGACATAGCGTAGCTCCTTGATGCTCCTGTGCCGGCTCACTTGGCCCGGCGGCCGCGTTCGACGAGGCGGATGATCAACGGCGTCAGGACCAGCTGCATGGCGAGGTCCAGTTTGTCGCCGGGAATGACGATGGAGTTGGCGCGGCTCATCCAGCTGCCCTGGATCATCGAGACCAGGTAGGGGAAGTCGATGCCGCGCGGGCTCTTGAAGCGGATCACCACCAGCGACTCGCCGGCGGTGGGAATCCAGCGGGCGATGAAGGGGTTCGAGGTGTCGACCACCGGCACGCGCTGGAAGTTGATGTCGGTCTCGGTGAACTGCGGGCAGATGACGTGGACGTAGGAGTGCATGCGCCTGAGGATGGTGTCGGTCACCGCCTCGGTGGTGTAGCCGCGAGAGGCGTAGTCGCGGTGGATCTTCTGGATCCATTCCAGATTGATCACCGGCACCACGCCGATCTTCAGGTCCGCCTGGCCGGCGATGTCGATCTCCGGGGTCTTAACCGCGCCGTGAAGCCCTTCGTAGAACAGCAGGTCGGAGCCCTCGCCGAAGTCGTGCCAGTCGGTGAAGTGGCCGGGCGGCACGCCGTAGCGGTCGGATTCTTCGTCGTCGTGCACGTAGTGGCGGGTGCGCCCCTTGCCGGTTTCGCCGTAGGTGCGGAAGGTGTTCTCCAGCTCGTCGAGGATGTTGGCCTCGAGGGAGAAGTGGCTGAAGGTGTGGTCACCCTCCTCGGTGCGTCGCGCCAGCTCGGCCTTCATGTCGGCGCGGTTGTAGCGGTGGAAGGCGTCGCCTTCGATGGCGGCGGCGTTAATCTCCTCGCGGCGGAAGATCTGCTCGAAGGTGTGCTTCACCGTGGAGGTGCCGGCCCCGGAGGAGCCGACGACGGAGATGATCGGATGCTTGACGGACATGGCTATCGACTGCTCTCTCAGGAACTGAACAGGCCGCGCTCGCGGAACAGCGGCGGGGTATCGCGGACCAGGGTGGGCTCGACGTGGTAACCGACGATGAGGTGCACCCTCTCGGCGCAGCCGAAGACCAGCGGCGTGCGCTGGTGCAGCTCGCCCGGCACCTTCAGGAGGATGCGCTCGATGCCGTCGGTGGCCGCGCCGCCGGCCTGCTCGGCCAGGAAGGCGATGGGCGCGGCCTCGTAGATCAGGCGCAGTCGGCCCTTCTCGTAGCCGGGGCGCCGGTCGGCGGGGTAGAGGAAGACGCCGCCGCGCGAGAAAATGCGGTGCGTCTCGGCGACCAGCGAGGCGACCCAGCGCATGTTGAAGTTCTTGCCGCGTGGCCCCTCGGCGCCCTCCAGGCAGTCGTCGATGAAGGTGCGGATCGGGGGAAACCAATGCCGGGAATTGGAGGCGTTGATGGCGAACTCCGTCGCCGCGGCAGGGATGGTCAGGCCGCTGCGGGCGAGGCGGAACTCGTGGTCGTCCGGGTCCAGCACGAAAAGGTCGACGCCCTGGCCCAGGGTCAGCACCAGGGCTGTGTGGGGGCCATAGACGAAGTAGCCGGCGGCGAGCTGCTCTTCGCCCGGGCGGAAGAAGGAGGCGGTGGCGCCCTCCGGGTTGGTCGGGAAGATCGAGAAGATGGTGCCGATGGAGACGTTGACGTCGATGTTGGAGGAGCCGTCGAGCGGATCAACGGCTACAGCCACCGGCGCGTCCGGCGCCAGGGTGAGGATGGCGTCTTCCTCCTCGGAAGCGAAGTAGGCAACCGGCGCATCGTGCAGGGCCGACAGCACCAGCTCGTTGGCCTGGACGTCCAGCGCCTTCTGCACGTCGCCGTCGGCGTTGGCGGCGCCGGTGGCCTCGCCCAGGGCGCCGGCAAGCGGGCCCTTCGCGGTCAGCTTGGCGATTTCGACCGCGGCCGTCGCCAGGGCCGCCACGGTCTCCGCCGCGGCCTGCAGCCGGGGCGCGGCGGCGCCGGTCTCGGCAAGGTAGGCCGGGAGGGACATGCCGACAGGGGATGCGTTTCGCTGTGCGACAGCGACCATTTTCCTTCCTCCCGAGCGGCCTTTCGGGCGCTCTTGCGGCCGCCTTGGGCGGTCCTTTGTTTCGAGGCTCCCCGGGAAGGGCCTCCCGGGGCAGTGGACTTTTTTGTTGTCCGGAGCCGCATGCTCGGGGAAAATCGACGAAAAGAAAATTTAAAAAAATGGAAAGAGGATTAAGAAAAACTTTGGTCGATTTCCGCAGTCTCTCCCTGAAGCAGCTCCGCGCCTTCGCCGCGACGATCCGCAGCGGCTCGGTCACCCAGGCCGCGGCGGAGCTCTTCGTGACTCCGCCGGCCGTGACCACACACCTGAAATCATTGGAGAAAGTTGTCGGCCAGCCGGTCTACGAGCGCAACGCCGAGGGGCCGGAGCCGACCGAGGTGGGCCGCGAGCTGCTGGAGGCCGCCGACGAGATCGAGAAGGTGATCGAACGCTGCGGCCAGCGCATCGACGCCCTGAAGTCCGGGGCCACGGGGTCGGTGACCCTGGGCGTGGTCAGCACCGGCAAGTACTTCGCCCCCAGCATCGTCGCCCGATTCCGCCAGTTGCACCCGGAAATCCGCGTCCAGCTGGCGATCGGCAACCGCACGGAGATCATCAAGGGTCTGGAGCGGCGCGAATACGACCTGCTGATCATGGGCCGGCCGCCGGCCCATGTGGCGGTGGAGCGCGAGGTCCTGGGCGACCATCCCCACGTGCTGGTGGCCGCGCCCGACCACCGCCTGGTCGGCGACCCTGACATCCTGCCGGAAGACCTGCTGAGCGAGACCTTCCTGGCCCGCGAGGAGGGCTCCGGCACGCGCTTGCTGATGACCCGCTTCCTCGACCGCATCGGCGGCGGGCGGACCTTCAACATGGTCGAGATGGGCACCAACGAGACCATCAAGCAGGCGGTCATGGCCGGGCTCGGCATCGCCATCATCTCGGCGCACACCTGTCACAGCGAGGTGGCGGAGGGCAAGCTGGCGGTGCTGCAGGCCGAGGGCCTGCCGCTGGTGCGACAGTGGTTCCTCATCTACCGCAGCGACCGCCCGCTGACCCGCGCGGCCGAGGTGCTGCACCACTTCATCATCGACCACAAGGGCGACATCCTGCCTTGAGGCCGCCGGCGGGCGGGCGGCGTCGCTGGTGTGGCAAAAGGCCGCGCCGCGCAGAGCCCCGACTTGCGCAGGCCCGACCGCCGGCTCCGGCCTTCTTTCGGGAACGCATTGCTGCGCTGCGGCGAGCCGCGTTGCGGCGGGGTGGGAGGCATTGTAGGTTCGGCCTGTCAGGCGCTCGGTCGAGCGGGCTCTTCCTGTGACGCCGCCGAAAGCCCGCCTTGCCGGTCGGAAAGGTCCTGGATGAGCAAACGTACTTTCCTTGTTCTGGTCGTGGTCGCGCTGCTGGCCGCCGCCGCCGGCTATCTCTGGTGGCGCGACAACCACGACCAGCTTCCCGACTACATCGCCAGCGGCAACGGCCGCATCGAGGCGGAAGAGGTGCAGGTCGCCACCAAATACGCCGGGCGCGTGGCCGAGGTGCTGGTGAACGAGGGCGACATGGTTGCGGCGGGCCAGGTGCTGGCCCGCATGGACACGGCCGAACTGCGCGCCTCCCTGGCCGCCGCCAAGGCGAGCATCGCCCAGGCTCAGGAGAACGTCATCGAGGCGCGCGCCCAGATCGTGCAGCGGCAGAGCGAGCTGAAGTACGCCGAGGAGGAGCTGGCGCGCGCGGAAACGCTGGTCGCCAAGGGCCACATCTCCAAGCAGCTCGCCGACCAGCGGCGCACCGACCGCGATACCGCCAGGGCGGCGCTGGAGGCGGCGCGGGCGCGCCTGGCCAGCACCCAGCGCGCCGTCGAGGCGGCCGAGGCGCAGGCCGAGCTCATCCAGACCCAGATCGACGACTCGACGCTCACCGCGCCGCGCGACGGGCGGGTGCAGTACCGCCTGGCGGAGCCGGGCGAGGTGCTGGCCAGCGGCGGGCGCGTGATCACCCTGCTGGACCTCACCGACGTCTACATGACGATCTTCCTGCCGACGGCGCAGATCGGGCGCCTGCTGGTCGGCAGCGAGGCGCGCATCATCCTGGACGCCGTGCCGCAGTTCGTGATTCCGGCCCAGGTCTCCTTCATCTCCGCCGAGGCCCAGTTCACGCCGCGCGAGGTGGAGACGCGCAGCGAGCGCGAGAAGCTGATGTTCCGTATCAAGGTCAAGATCGCACCGGAGCTGCTGCGCGAGCACATCGAAAAGGTGCGCAGCGGCCTGCCCGGCGAGGCCTACGTCATGCTCGGCGGCGGCAACACCTGGCCGGAGCGTTTCGCCGTCAACCTGCCGCCGGCTGACGGGCAGTGACCGGGATGGGGGCGCTGGCTGCAAAGCTGGAGGCCGTCTCCCATCGCTACGGCAAGACGGTGGCGCTGCAGGCGGTGTCGCTGGACCTGCCGGCCGGCGGCGTGACCGGCTTCATCGGCCCCGACGGCGTGGGCAAGTCGACCCTGCTGGCGCTCATCGCCGGGGCCCGCAGGATCCAGGAGGGCCGGGTCGAGGTGCTGGGCGGTGACATGGCCGCGCGCCGCCACCGCGAGGCGACGCAGCCGCGCATCGCCTACATGCCCGAGGGGCTGGGCAAGAACCTCTACATGGACCTCACGGTGGCCGAAAACCTGCAGTTCTTCGGCCGCCTCTTCGGCCAGGGCCCGAAGGAACGGCGCCGGCGCATCGACACGCTGCTGAGGAGCACCGGGCTCGACCCCTTTCCCGACCGCCGCGCCGGCAAGCTTTCCGGCGGTATGAAGCAGAAGCTCGGACTCTGCTGCGCGTTGATCCATGATCCGGACCTGCTGATCCTCGACGAGCCGACAACAGGCGTCGACCCGCTGTCGCGCCGCCAGTTCTGGGAGCTGATCGAGCGCATCCGCGGCGAGCGACCGGAAATGGCGGTGCTGGTCGCCACCGCCTACATGAACGAGGCCGAGGCCTTCGACAACCTGGTGGTGATCAACGACGGCAAGGTGCTGGCGGCCGGCAGCCCGGCGGAGATCAAGCAGGCCCAGGGCGTCGAGACCCTGGAGGAGGCCTATATCGCCCTGCTGCCGGAGGAGAAGCGCCGCGGCCACCGCAAGCTGGAGATTCCGCCGCGCCGCGACCACGATGGCGCGCCGGCCATCGTCGCCGAGGGCCTTACCCGGCGCTTCGGCAATTTTACCGCCGTCGACGACGTCAGCTTCCAGATCGAGCGCGGGGAAATCTTCGGCTTTCTCGGCTCAAACGGCTGCGGCAAGACCACGACCATGAAGATGCTGACCGGCCTGCTGCCGCCCAGCGAGGGCGAGGCCTGGCTGTTCGGCGAGAGGACCCGCTCCCACGACATCGCCTCACGCAAGCGCGTCGGCTACATGTCGCAGTCTTTTTCACTCTACGGCGAGCTGTCGGTGGAGCAGAACCTGCTGCTGCACGCCCGCCTCTTCCACCTGCCGGCCGAGCGCGTCGCGCCGCGCGTCGCGGAGCTGATGAAGCGTTTCGATCTGGCGCACTACGCCGAGGCCCTCTCCGGCGACCTGCCGCTGGGCGTGCGCCAGCGCCTGTCCCTGGCCGTGGCGGTGATCCACGAGCCGGAAGTCCTGATCCTCGACGAGCCGACCTCCGGCGTCGATCCCCTGGCCCGCGACGGCTTCTGGGAACTGCTGATCGACCTGTCGCGAAACCAGGGGGTCACTATCTTCATCTCCACCCACTTCATGACCGAGGCCCAGCGCTGCGACCGCATTTCCCTGATGCACGCGGGCAAGGTGCTGGCCAGCGATGCGCCCGCAGCCCTGGCCGCGGCGCGCGGCGTCGAGACTCTGAAGGAAGCCTTCATCGCCTACCTCGAAGAAGCGACCGGGGAAGAGGCGGCGCCGGCGGCAGCGGCCGAGGCGCCGCTGGTGCGGGAAAACAATAGGGGCGCGCGGCGCGGAGCCTTCGGATTCAGCCCGCGCCGCCTGCTGGCCTATAGCCTGCGCGAGGGCCGCGAGCTGCTGCGCGATCCGATCCGCCTCACCTTCGCGCTGGCCGGCACCGCCCTGCTGCTGTTGGTGTTCGGCTATGGCATCACCTTCGACGTGGAGAACCTGACCTACGCCGCCTTCGACCGCGACAAGACGCCGGAAAGCCGGCGCTACCTGGAGAATTTCGCGGGTTCGCGCTATTTCGAGGAGCGTCCGCCGATCGACAGCTACGAGGCTATGGACCGCCGGCTGAAATCGGGAGAGGTCACCCTGGCGATCGAGATTCCGCCGAACTTCGGCAGGGACCTGCTGCAGGCGCGCCGGCCGCAGGTCGCGGGCTGGATCGACGGCGCCATGCCGTTCCGCGCCGAGACCGTGCGCGGCTACCTGGAAGGCCTGCATCGCGGCTACCTCGCCGACCTGGCCCGCGAAACGCCGGACCTGGCCCTGCCGGAGCTGCCGGCGGAAATCGAATCCCGCTACCGCTACAACCAGAACTTCGAAAGCGTCAACGCCATGGTGCCGGCGAACATCGCCATCATGCTGATCTTCATTCCCGCCATCCTCATGGCGCTGGGCGTGGTGCGGGAAAAGGAGCTGGGCTCGATCACCAACCTCTACGTGACGCCGGTCAGCCGCTTCGAGTTTCTGATCGGCAAGCAGCTTCCCTACATCGCCGTCGGCCTGGTGAACTTCCTGGTGATGACGGCGATGGCCGTCTTCCTCTTCGGCGTGCCGGTCAAGGGCAGCTTCCTGGCGCTCAGCTTCGGCGCGCTGCTGTACGTCGTCGCAACCACGGGGATCGGCCTGCTGGTCTCCTCCTTCACCCGCACCCAGATCGCCGCGCTGTTCGGCACCGCCATCTTCACCATGGTGCCGGCGGTGCTGTTCTCGGGGATGATGCAGCCGGTGTCCTCGCTGGAGGGCGGCGCGGCGGTCTTCGGCAAGACCTTCCCCACCGGTTACTTCATGAACATCTGCGTGGGTACCTTCACCAAGGCTTTGGGCTTTGCCGAACTGAAAGAGGATTTCCTGGCGCTGGCCCTGTTTTTCCCCGTCCTGACGGCGATCAGCCTGGCGTTGCTGAAGAAGCAGGAGCGCTGAGCATGGGAAGTCTCGCCAACATCTATAACCTGGGCGTCAAGGAGCTCTTCAGCCTGCGCCGCGACGTGGTGCTGCTGGCCCTCGTGGTCTGGGCCTTCTCGCTGTCGATCTATACCGCCGCGACAGGCATGAGCCACGACCTGCGCAACGCCTCCATCGCCATTGTCGACGAGGACCGCTCGCAGCTCTCCAGGCGGATCGGCGAAGCTTTCCTGCCGCCCTTCTTTCAGGAGCCGCAGATGATCACCTTCGCCGAGATCGATCCCGGCATGGATTTCGGCGTCTACACCTTCGTCATCGTGATCCCGCCGGACTTCGAGGCCGATGTGCTGGCCGGGCGCGACCCGGCGCTACAGGTCAACATCGACGCGACGGCGATGATGCAGGCGGGCATCGGCGACGGCTACATCCAGTCGATCATCGGGCAGGAGGTGCGGACCTTCCTGCATGGTACCGCGCCGCCCGAGACCGCGGTCGAGCTGGAAGCGCGCTACGCCTTCAACCCCAATATCGAAAGCTCGTGGTTCACCAGCGTCATGCAGGTGATCAACAACGTGACCATGCTGTCCATCGTGCTGACCGGCGCCGCGCTGATCCGCGAGCGCGAGCACGGCACCATCGAGCACCTGCTGGTCATGCCGCTGACGCCCTTCGAGATCATGATGGCCAAGGTCTGGGCCAACGGTCTGGTGATCCTGGTCGCCGTCGCCCTCTGCCTGCTGCTGGTGGTGGAGACGCTGCTGCAGGTGCCGGTGGCGGGCTCGCGCAGCCTGTTCTTCATGGGATTGATCTTCTATCTCTTCTTCGCCACGGCGCTGGGCATCTTCCTCGCCACCGTGGCGCGCTCCATGCCGCAGTTCGGCCTGCTGTTCATGCTGGTGGCGCTGCCCATGAACCTGCTGTCCGGTGGCCAGACGCCCATCGAAAGCCAGCCGGAGTGGCTGCAGACTTTGATGGAGGGAGTTCCCTCCAAGCACTTCGTGGGCTTCGCCCAGGCGATCCTCTTCCGTGACGCGGGCCTGGACGTTGTCTGGCCGCAGTTCGCCCTGGTGGCGGCCATCGGCGGGCTGTTCTTCGCCTTCGCCGCCTTTCGCTTTCGCAAGAGCATCGCCGAGATGCAGGGCTGATCCGGCCGCGAATTTCCGGAACTCGGCTTGCGGCGGCGCGCGTGGCGTTCTATGTGGGGAGGGCAGGGAGTAACTGATGGATCTCTTGGCGCAACCGCTCTGGGCCGCTTTCGCGGTCTTCGGCGTGACCGTGCTGGTCATCGCCGCCGCCGGCACCGCCATGGCCCAGGTCGCCGACCGCCTGGCCGACCGAACCGGCCTGGGCGAGGCGATCACCGGCGGGTTGCTGCTGGGCGCCAGCACGTCGCTCTCCGGCTTCATCACCTCGGTCTCCACCGCGTGGCAGGGGTTTCCCGACCTGGCGCTCAGCAACGCCGTCGGCGGCATCGCCGTGCAGACCGCCTTCCTGGCCGTGGCCGACATCACCTACCGCCGCGCCAACCTGGAACACGCCGCGGCTTCGCTGACCAACCTGACCCAGGGGGCGCTGCTGATCGGCCTCCTGAGCATTCCTCTGGTCGCCGGACTGGCGCCGCCGGTGACGTTGCTGGGCTGCCATCCCGCCAGCTTCGTCATTCTCATCGCCTACCTCTTCGGCATGCGGCTGGCTTCCCAGACGCAGAAGGAGCCGCTGTGGGGCCCGAAGCAGACGGAGGAGACGCGCACCGACGTGCCGGAGGAGCCGCAGGGCGGCCGCACGCTCTATGTCCTGGCGGCGCGCTTCGCCTTGCTGTTCGTCATCGTCGGCTTTGCCGGCTACGCCCTTGGACAGGCAGGGATCGCCATCGCCGGCAAGACCGGCCTCTCCGAGACCATCGTCGGCGCCCTGCTGACCGCCGTTTCCACCTCGCTGCCTGAGCTGGTGACCACGCTGGCCGCGGTGCGCCGCGGCGCCCTGACGTTGGCGGTGGGCGGCATCATCGGCGGCAACACCTTCGATGTGATCCTGGTGGCGGCCTCCGACATCGCCTACCGCGATGGTTCCATCTATCACGCCACCTCACAGCAGCCGGCCTTCATCATCGCGATCACCATCATGCTGACGGCGGTACTGCTGCTCGGCCTGCTGCGGCGCGAGAAGTACGGCTTCGCCAATATCGGATTCGAGAGCCTGCTGGTCCTGCTGATCTACCTCGGCGGCACCGCTCTGCTGGTCGTGAGCGGGTGAGCGGCCTTTCAGCTATAGAACGCGAGGCCCATTTTGAACCCAACGGTCCCCGGGGCCGACCAAAGGGCAGCAACACGCTTTTCGGGGTGGAGACGAGAATGAGAAAAGCAGTGCAGAGAGCGCCCCTCCTGGGGTCGCTGGGATGTGTCCTGGCGGTGTTCCTGTGCCTGGGCGGCCCGCAGAGTGCCGCCGCACAAGATGCCGAAAGCATCGTCCGCCAGCTCGAGGAGAGCTGCGGCAAGCCGCGGGCCTGCCTGCGCGAGGCCTTCGTCTACGAAGGCAAGGCCATTCATCCGCTGATCGTCAAGGCCCTGGCCGGCCTGCCCGCCGACGGGCGGGCGGTGGTGACTGCCGTCGACCTGCTGGCCGCCCAGGGCGCCAACCAGTTCTGCTGCGGTGACAGCTTCGAGGTGTCGCTCGACGAAGCGGGGCGCATCGGCGCCAGCATCGACCTGGTTGAGACCTTCTCCGCCGCGCAGCAACCCAAGGAAGACTGCCCGGAAGGCTGCTGGTTCAGCTACCGCTTCATCGGCAGCACCAGGAACGATGTGCAGGTGGTCGTCACCTGGGAGAAGAGCGGCGGCGGCAGCACCTTCTCGGCGCTGCTGTTCCTCAAGCCCCGCAAGGCGCTGATCTTTGATGGCGAGCGCTGGTCCACGCGCCTGCAGCTGACCGCCATCGGCAAGATGAACCTGGTCGCCGAGGCCGAAACGCCGGTGACCATCGACGGCGGCACCGTGCATGTCGGCGACCGCGAGATCCCGGTCGCGAACTAGCCGCGCTACTCTCTATCGAGCCGGGCCCGTGGTCCGGGCTGCGCCTCTGGCGCGGCGGCACAGAAGGAGACTTTTTCCATGCTTATAAAACTTCGACCGCTTTGCATCGTCTTGAGTGCCGTCGGAACCCTGGGAGCCTTGTTCATGGCCGCCCCGGCTTCCGCCCAGGCCTGCAAGGAGATCATCGCCGTCGCCTACAAGGGCAGCGATCAAGGCAGGCTGACCCTGCGCGTCAACGAGGTCACCCTGCTGCGCGACCACAGCAGCGACATGGCGAACTTCGTGCCGCCGAACCTGCTGCTGGAAGGGGAGAACACCCTGACCATCGAACTGGCCGCCCAGGACGGCGGCACGCCCAGCGCGAAGGCCGAGGTCTTCAAGGGCTGCTGGGGTGAGATGCCGAAGGATCCGGGCCAGAACGACAACGTGCTGGGCACGGTCGTCCTGGACGCGCCGGGCAGCGACAGCGTCGCCTTTACGGTCAGCGGCCTGCCGGCCTACAGCTACCTCGCGGCCGGGCCGAGTGATGACGCGGGCCTGCGGGAGGCGGTTGCCGATCTCATCGAGACCACCCGCAACAAGGATATGGAAGGCTATTTCGCCTACCTGGAGCCGATGGTCCGGGACTTTACGCTGGACGACCCCCAGGCGCCTGAGATGCTGCGCCAGATGACCGACTATCTGTTCGGCCAGCCCTCGGAGGTCGTCGATCCCGGCGAACTGACCGTGACGCCGGTGCTCGGCGGCCGCGCCTTCCAGGTGCAGGACGCCGCGGGCAATGCGCCGCTGCAGTTCGCCATGTCGGTCGACAACGGCAAGGAAACGCTTTGGCAGGCCGGCATCTGGATGAAGACCGCCGGGGGCTGGAAGGTGCTGCGCCACTGAACCGCCCCGCGATGCGGTGGTCCGGGGGGGCCGGCGGATGACGCCGGGCCCTTCCTTTTTCACAGCTTTTTCACCCTGTCCGGCGACTTCTGCGAATGGCTTTTTGACAGCGCGTCGTCAACAATGCTTATCCTGTGGAGGAGCAGCGAAGCTTCGTATGGGTACGACTGGGGACAGGTGAATTGGGTCAGGGCTTGTGTTGAACGCCGCGGGGAGCGTCGGTTCGAAGCTTCGCCCGGATGGCTGTCCGTCATCCGCCGGGGGGGTATCGTGAAACGCGTAAAGAGGCCTAAGGCGGTCATCGGTTGGCGCGAGTGGGTCGGCCTGCCGGGCCTTGGCGTCGACAGGATCAAGGCCAAGATCGACACGGGGGCCCGTACGTCCGCGATTCATGCCTTCAAGATCCGCCCTTTCGATCGTGACGGCGAGCGCTGCGTCAGCTTTTCTCTGCACCCGGTGCAGCGTCGCGGCACACCGGTCGTCGATTGCGAGGCCAGGGTGGTCGATGAAAGAACCGTGACATCGTCGAACGGTGAGCGCGAACAGCGCTATGTTATCGAGACTCAGATCAAGCTCGGCGAAGAGTCCTGGCCCATCGAGATGACCCTGACCAATCGTGATGAGATGGGGTTTCGCATGCTGCTGGGCCGCCGCGCCGTGCGCCGGCGCTTCGTGGTGGACCCCGGAGGCTCCTTCAAGTTGTCCGGCAAGCCGAAAGCCAAGCTCTCCGGCAAGTCGAAGAAAAAACTCAAGGCCAAAGCGTCCGAAAAGACGGGCCGAAAGAAACTCAAACCGAAAGCGAGGCCGGCATGAAAATCGCCCTTATGGCGCGCAACGCAAACCTCTATTCGCACCAGCGATTGATCGAAGCCGCCGAGGACCGCGGCCATGAGATCGATGTGATCGACACCATGCGGGTCTACATCCACATCGCCTCGCACCGGCCGGAGATGTATTACCGCGGCGAGAAGGTCGAGGGCTATGACGCGGTAATTCCGCGTATCGGCGCCTCGGTGACCTTCTTCGGCACCGCCGTGCTGCGGCAGTTTGAGATGATGGGGGTCTATCCCCTGAACGAATCCGTCGCCATCAGCCGTTCGCGCGACAAGCTGCGCAGCCACCAGCTGCTGGCGCGCCGCGGCATCGGCCTGCCGGTCACCGTCTTCGCCCATTCGACAAGCCGCGCCGACGACATCGTCGAGATGCTGGGCGGCGCGCCGGTGGTCATCAAGCTGCTGGAAGGGACCCAGGGCATCGGCGTGGTGCTGGGCGAAACACCGGGCGCGGCCAAGAGTATGATCCAGGCCTTCGGCGGACTGAAGGCCAACATCCTGGTGCAGGAGTTCATCAAGGAATCCGGCGGCTCCGACATCCGCTGCCTGGTGGTGGGCGAAAAGGTCGTCGCCTCGATGATGCGCAAAGGGGCGGAGGGAGACTTCCGCTCCAACCTGCACCGCGGCGGCTCGGCGGCCTCGGTGAAGATCACGCCGGAGGAGCGCTCCACGGCGGTGCGCGCGGCCAAGATCATGGGCCTCAACGTCTGCGGCGTGGACATGCTGCGCTCCAACCACGGCCCGGTGGTGATGGAGGTCAACTCCTCGCCGGGGCTGGAAGGCGTCGAGAAGGCCACCGGCAAGGACGTCGCCGGGGCGATCATCGCCTTCCTGGAAAAGAACGCCAAGCCGAACAAGACCCGTACCCGCGGGCGCGGCTAGAAGCTGGGGCCGCCGCGCAGGCACGCAAGCTAGTTGATGTCGCCGCCGCAAAAGGCGAGACTCCGGGTCAGGGGACGGGGACCGCAGGGGGCGGCCCTGCGGGCGCCACTGGCAGCGACAGCATGACCCACAGCAAGAAGAAGGCCGGGCCCAAGGGCGGCACCAAGGCGAAGGCTCAGGCCCGGACCGAGGCGCCGAGCCAGGAGGCCCCGGCGCGCAAGGCGCGCCAGAAGCCGATGGTCATCGGCGGCGTGGAGATTCTGCCCGGGCAGCGGCGCACCATCGACCTGCCTGTCACCGACCTCTCGACCCATACGCCCATCACCATGCCGATTCACGTGGTGCGCGGACGCCGCGCGGGCCCCTGCCTCTTCGTCTGCGCGGCCCTGCACGGCGACGAGATCAATGGCGTCGAGGTCATCCGCCGGCTGCTGCGCCTGACCGCGCTGAAGCGCCTGCAGGGCACGCTGATCGCCGTGCCCATCGTGAACGTGCTAGGCTTTCTCTCGCAGTCGCGCTACCTGCCGGACCGCCGCGACCTCAACCGCAGCTTCCCGGGCTCGGCGCAGGGCTCCCTGGCCGGGCGCCTGGCGCGGATCTTCCTGGACGAGATCGTGGCCAACGCCACCCACGGCATCGACCTGCACACCGCCGCCATCCACCGTGACAATTTCCCGCAGATCCGCGCCAACCTGGACGACACTGAAAGCGAGCGGCTGGCCCAGGCTTTCGGCGTGCCCTTCGTTATCAACACCGGCTTTCGCGAAGGCAGCCTGCGCGAGGCAGCCTCGGGGTTCTCGGTGCCGGTCATCGTCTACGAGGCCGGCGAGGCCCTGCGTTTCGACGAGAGCTGCATCCGCGCCGGCGTGAAGGGCGTGGTGCGGGTCATGCGCGCGCTGGAGATGCTGGCGCCCTCGCGCCGCAGGACGCAGCGTACCAGCCCCCTGGTCATCCGCTCCAGCAAGTGGGTGCGCGCGCCACACAGCGGGCTGCTGCGCTCGGCCGCGGCGCTGGGCAGCGCGGTGAAGGAAGGCCAGATATTGGGTGTCGTTTCCGACCCCTTCGGCGAGAACGAGGTGGAGGTGCGCGCCAGCGTCGGCGGTGTGATCATCGGGCGCAGCAACATTCCCTTGGTGCACGAAGGCGACGCGCTGTTCCACATCGCGCGCCACGAAGGCACCCAGGTCATCGCCAGGTCGCTGGACGACTTCGAGCCCGAAGCGGCCTACGAGAGCGGCCTGACCTCGGAACTGGCCGGCGAGGCGCCGATCGTCTAGCCGCCAGCCGTCAGGCGGAGGGCGCTTGAGATTTCCTCGGTTCGGCGACGTTCAGGTAGTGCAGGGCGGGGTTGGCCTCGCAGATACCGACCAGGCGCTTGACCATGTCCTCGCTCAGTTCCAGCCCGGCGGCGACGATCAGCCGCCCGCCGCTGCTGTAGAGGTTGTTTTTCAGGATCATGCCCGGCCGGACGCGGCTGTAGTGCGTTTCGCCTTCCTGAGCGGCGCGGACGGCGGCGCTGGCCCGGCGCGCCATCTCCGCCGCGGTGACGTAGGGCGCTTTCGGCGGGAAGATCTCTTCCTTCAGGATCCAGGCGTTGCTTGTGGTGCGCGGCGCGGGCACGTACTCGGCCCGGTTCACGTCGACGATGCCGTAGGTTTGCGCAGACCTCAGCGAGAGGGGCGTCTTCGCGACCATGTCCAGGCGCGCCTTCATCTGCGTCTTGGAGACCGGCTTCGACAGGAAGGCCGAGACGTCCAGCTCGCCGGCGATGCGCACGATGTCCTCGTCGGCGTGGCCGGTCAGCAGCAGCACCGGAAGGTCACGTGGCTGCCCGGTCCGTCCGCAGCGGATTTCCTGCAGGATCTCCAGGCCCGTTACGTTGGCCATACGGTGGTCCAGGATCACCATGTCCGGGCGCGCGGCAAGCTGCTGCAAAGCCGTGTGGCCGTCCGGGGCGTCCAGGGTGCGGTAGCCCAGCTCACGCAGCATGGATACCAGGAGGGAGCGGATGAAGCCTTGGTCATCCGCGATAAGGATGAGTTTAGGCGCTTCGGCGGTTTTCATAACCAATCACTCCCGTATCGGTCAGATATGTTTGCAGTCGGTAGGTTTCGGTCTGCAGGTCTTCCAGGGCGGCGGCGCAGTCGGCCCGACGGCCGTCGTGCGCCAGCGCCTCCAGGCGGGCGCAGCCGGCGGCCAGGCGGTGGGCGGCGCCGTAGCGCGCCGTGCCCTTGGCGGCATGAGCGGCTTCGGCGAGCCCCTCGGCATCCGCTTCCGCGTAGCGCCGGACGATGTCGGCAAGGGATTCCTGCCAGCACTCAAAGAAATCGCGGGCCAGCCTGTCGATCGAGGGCGCGTCGTCGCGGCCGATAAGCTCCGCCAGGACGCCACGGTCGATGGGCGCGGCTGCCGCGTCCTTGTGGTGTGGCGCGGCGGCGGGCTCCTCCGGACGCTCCTGCGTCAGGAAAGCGGAGAGTGCCGTGAGCTTCAGCGGCTTGGCGAGGAAGGCGTCGGCGCCGGCCTCGCGGCAGTCCTCCGCCAGGCCCTTGATGGCGTTGGCGGTGAGTACGACGATGCGGGCGCGCGGACGGCGGGCAATCTCTTCTTCGGTGCGGATCCGGCGGATCAGTTCCAGCCCGTCCATGCCCGGCATGGCGCAGTCGGTGATGATCACGTCGTAGTGGCGGTGGTCCAGCAGGGTCAGGGCCTCGAGTCCATCGGCCGCCATGTCGCAGTCGATGCCCAGGCGCCGCAGCTGGCGCGCCAGGATATTGCGGTTCATCGGCTGGTCCTCGACGACCAGCAGGCTGGGCGCCGCGCCGGGCGCGAAACGGTGCAGCGGCGCGGCGCGGTCGCTCGGCGGGGCAGGGGGCGCCGCCGCGGCGCGTTCTTCGGTGTCCCATGCGGAGGCCGGCACGGTGAGGCTTACCTTGAAGCTGGCGCCGGCGCCGGGCTCGGCCGTGCAGGTGATCTCGCCGCCGTGCAGCGCCACCAGGCGCTGGGTGATGGCCAGGCCCAGCCCGCTGCCGCCGAAGTCGCGCACCACGGTGCTGTCCGCCTGGCGGAAAGGTTCGAAGAGCGTCGCCGCCGCTTCTGCCGGAAAGCCGATGCCGGTGTCTTCCACGGTGAAGTGCAGGCGTGCCGAGCCGGCGTCGATGCGCTCGGCCCGGACCGCCAGGCAGATGCGGCCGGCCTCGGTGAACTTCACGGCGTTGCCGAGCAGGTTGCAGAGGACCTGACGCAGCCGCATCTCGTCGGCGACGATGCGCCGGGGCGCCGTGCCGCGGACGGCGGTGGACAGCTCGGTCTGCTTGTTCAGGGCCGCGCTGCGGTAGATCGAGGCCACGCTGTCGAGCATCTCCCGCAGGTCGAACTCGGCGGGGGCGAGCGTCAGCTTGCCGGCCTCGATCCTGGAAAGGTCGAGGCTGTTGCCGATGACGCCCAGCAGGCCCTTGCCGGCGTTCATGCAGCCGTCGACCAGGTCGCGCTGATCGCGGGTCAGCTCGCTAGCGCGCAGCAGCTCCAGGTTGGCGATGACGCCCGACAGCGGGGTGCGCAGCTCGTGGTTCATCTGCGCCAGGAAAGCCGACTTCACCGCGGAGGCGCGCCGGGCCGCCGCCTGCTGGCGGTAGAGCCGCAGCAGCAGGACCGTCAGGGCGGCGGAGGCCAGGGCCACGCCCGCCGCCAGGGCCTCCACGTTCAGCCGCCCGGCCACGGCCAGCCAGGCCAGGCCCGCGAAGAGCGCGGCCTGGGTGGCGGAGAGGCAGAACAGGGCTGCCGGTCTTGAAAGCGTCATTGCAGTCATGCCTGCAAGGTTACCGAAGTCTTTACAGCGTTGCAATGTAGAATTATTTCAAATTCTAAGTAATATTAAGCAAAGATCGTTAATAGATAAAATTTGTACTTTATTTTTCCGACGAAGGCGCCCGAAAACAAAGATTTTTGGGGGCTGGGGACTATGAACGCCGCGAAGCCTTCGGAAGAATCTTTTTCGGCGGCTCAAGGCCATGGCTTTGATATTTCGGGAAATCCCGAATCCGCATTAGCATGAAAGCCTGGAACAGGCGGGAGCGCGGCGCGCGGCGATGGACGACCTGCTGAACGACAACCTTCTAAGCAGCGAGAAGGTGACGGCGGCCCTTCAGGGGGCCGGCGACTGGCTGGTGCAGCACGTCGCCAACGTCTGGACCCTGGGACAGCTGGTGCTGCTGGTGCTGCTGTTCGGCCTGTCGCTGCTGGCGGGACGGCGCCTGCGGCCGCGCCTGGAGGCCTGGATCGGCCGCAGCGCCCTCTCGGCGCGCTTTACCGCTCAGGTGCGCGCCCTGCCGGACCTCGTCACGCCTTTCATCTATCTGCTGCTGCTGTGGCTGGCGATCGCCGTCATGCAGCGGAGCACCTGGCCCAGCCGCAGCTACCTGCTGAGCACCATCGCCAGCCTGCTGACCGCCTGGGTGGTGATCCGCCTGGTCACCACCTTCGTGCGCAACCCGGCCCTGGCCCGCATGCTGGCCTTCAGCGCCTGGACCATTGCCGCCCTCAACATCACGGGGCTGCTGGACCCGACGGTGGCGCTGCTCGATTCCCTGGCGGTTTCCTTCGGTGATCTGCGCATTTCCCTGCTGACGGTGGTCAAGGGCGTGCTGACCCTGGCGGTGCTGCTGTGGGCCGCCTCGTCCCTGTCACGCTTCCTGGAGCGGCGCATCAGCGGCATTCCCGACCTCACGCCCTCGGTGCAGGTGCTGCTCGGCAAGCTCTTGAAGATCACGCTGATCACCCTGGCCGTGGTCATGGCCCTCAACAGCGTCGGCATCGACCTGACGGCGCTGGCGCTGTTCTCCGGCGCCGTGGGCGTGGGCATCGGCTTCGGCCTGCAGAAGGTGGTCTCCAACCTCATCAGCGGCGTCATCCTGCTGCTCGACAAGTCGATCAAGCCGGGTGACGTCATCGAACTGGGCGAGACCTACGGCTGGATTTCCTCGCTGGGCGCGCGCTACGTCTCCGTGGTCACCCGCGACGGCAAGGAGTACCTGATCCCCAACGAGGACCTGATCACCCACCGCGTGGTCAACTGGTCCTTCACCAACCAGCTGGTGCGCATGGAGATCACCTTCGGGGTCTCCTACGACAGCGACCCGCATGAGGTGCGGCGCATCGCCTGCGAGGCGGCGAGCAAGCCGGAGCGGGTGGATCCGTCCACCCCGCCGGTCTGCCACCTGACGGGCTTCGGCGACTCTTCGCTGGATTTCGTGCTGCGCTTCTGGATCCGCGATCCGCAGGACGGCGTCGCCAACGTGAAGGGGCAGGTGCTGCTGGCGATCTGGGACGCCTTCAAGGAGCACGGTATCCAGATCCCCTACCCGCACCGCCACCTGCTGGTGACCGAACCGATCCCGGTGGAAACGCGCGGGCGACCTGCGGAAGGAACCTAGTAGTCCAGCTGGAAGCGCACGCCGGACTTGTTGTCACCTTCGCCGGTGGTCTCGGTCTCGACGGTGATGTTGGGCGTCAGCTCCACTTCGACCCCGACGCCGCTGTCCTCCGGCTTGGCGCCCTGCTTGACGCCGACATAGACGTCTTCCGTCACATATTTGCCCGCTTCCACCGCGGCCTTGCCCTCGGCGGTGGTGTCGACGCGCAGCACGTCGACACCCAGCGTCCTGCGGGCGAAGCCCATGACGTCGGTGCCGCCGCCTCGCCCGGTCAGGTCGCGCAGGGCGAGGGCAAGCTGCGCGGCCTCCGCTCCCGAGAGCTGCGAGGCGGACTTGTTGAACAGCACCCGCGAAATGATCTCGTCCTGCGGCACCTCTGGAACGGAGGTGAGTTCCAGCGACGGCTCGCTAAGGGGCCCAATCATGTGCGCGGTGACTTCCAGCTCCTTGCCCTCATGGAGGGCGCTGACGTCGATCGTGGCTTCGCCGCCGCCGTCCTGCGGCAAAGTCACCTTGCCGTCCTGCAGCACGAACGTCTTGCCGACAACAGACATCACGCCGCGGACCAGATTCACCTCGCCGCTGATCGACGGTTCGGCGGTGGTACCGGTCACGACAATGCGCCCGGCCCAGTCGGAATCGAGCCCGCGGCCGCGTACGAAGACCCGCCCCGGCATGTCGACGATGATATCCAGCTCGGCGTTCACCGGCGGAGCCGCCTGCTCTTCCGCGACGGGTTCCTGCACCACCCCGTCCTTCACTTCGATCACGTCCAGCTTCACCACGTTGGGCGGCAATTGCGCGGCCAGGCTGATCTCCACGGTCTCCGTGGTGAAGCGCCCCTTGATGCGCGGCGTCTGCGCGTCGCCCGACAGCTCGACGGTGCCGCCGGCCACCGCGGTGACGTCGTCGCGGCGCAGGGCGCGGAACTTGTCAAACTGGATCTCGACGTCGAAGGGGAAATCCCGCGTGGGATCGATGTCCAGCTCGCCCTTGCCGCTCAGCTTGCCGCCGGCGCCGTCGTTGGCGGTGAGGCTGGCCAGCGTCACCCTGTCTCCCGCCAGCTCCGCGCGCAGCGCCAGGTCGCGCAGGACCGTGCCGTGCTCCAGGCTCTCGTAGCGGCCCTGGGCCAGGGCGAGGCTGCCGTCGAACTGCGGCGCGCCGACGGTGCCGCGGAGCGTGACGGCGATCTCGGCGTCGCCGCTGAGCCGGTGCTGCGGCAAGGGGGCGAAGAGCAGCAGGGTGTTGAGGCCGCCGCGCCAGTCGAGGGCGCCGGTCAGCGCGCCGCTTTCCGGCATCTCCAGCCCGCCCCCGGCGGTGAAGCGCAGCGGCGCCGTGGCGTTGAAGCTGGCGGCGGTCACCTGCGCGCCGCCGAGACGGCCGTCCAGCATCACCTGTCCGTCGCGCCATTCGGCGGTGCTGGTGAGCTCCAGCGCCGGCAGGTCCTTGTCGCCGCGCGGACGCAGGCCGGCGACGGTCAGGCCGGCGCTGCCGCGGGGGGCACCGGTCGGACCCTGCAGGTCCAGCGTCGCCGAGACGCTACCCTCCAGGCCGCTTTCCCAGAAAGCATCGACGGTGGCCAGGGGCAGAGCCTCCAGGAGCGCCGTGGCGGTGACGTTCTCGCCATCCAGGCGGCCCTCGGCGGTAAGGCGGGTGTCGCCGGAGGCGAGGTCGAGGCCCTCCAGCCGGGTCACGCCGGGTGCGAGGGTGAGGGTCGCGGTCTCGCGCAGCGCCAGCGGCTGTCCGAAGGCCGAGCCCTTCGCCTCGCCGAGGGTGACGGTGAGGGTTTCGCCCGCCTGCGCGACGCGCCCCGCGGCCTGCAGCTCCAGCGGTTCGACCCAGGCACCCGCGGCGGCCAGCCGCAGGTCGAGCGCATCGAGGGTGCCGTTGCCGTCGAGATCCAGGCGCGCCAGTTTCAGGCGCTGCCAGGTCAGGGTCTCGGCCTTGGCGGCGAAGGTTGCCGGCTGCGCCAGGTCCGGCCCCTGGGCCTGCAGTTCCAGGCGCAGGCGATCGATCTTCACGGCCTCGGCGTCGGGCTCGGGCCGCAGGGTCAGCGCGGCGAGATCGGCCGTCGCCAGCAGCGGCGCGGCGGCGCCGGCCCGGTTCCATTGCAGCGTCACCTTGCCCTTGCCGCTGCCCTCCAACCCCGCGGTGGCCAGCCAGACGCCGAGGTCCGCGATCTCTCCGTTCAGTTCGGCCTGCGGGTCGCCGCCGTCCAGCGGCAGCACGACCTCGCCCGCGACCCTGGTCTCGGGCAGGCGGGCGCTCAGCGCCGCCAGGGTCACGGCATCGTCGCGGACCCGCAGCTCGGCGTCCGCCTCGGCACGGCCATAGGGGCTGGCGAGGGCAAGGCTGACCGGGCCGTCGACCTCCGCGCCCTTGAGGCGCAGGTCGTAGCGGCCGGTGAGGTCGCTCAGCTTCTGCTCGGCGAGGGTGAGGCCCGCGGCCTGCACCTCGCCGGCCAGGGCGAGTGCGTCGAAGGGGCCGGAGAGGGTGCCTTGCACCTGCGCCGGGCCGGCGAAATCCGCGCCCAGCTCCGCCGCCAGGACCGCCGCATCCTTTAGCGTCAGGCTGTAGCGGCCGTCGCGCAGTTCGTCGCCGGCGACGATGAGGGCGAGGGAGAGGTCGGTGGTGGGCGAGCGGGCCGTCGCCTGCTCGATGCGCACTTCGCTGTCGGCGACGGCCAAGCGGGCGGTGATGTCGAGGCCCTGGCCGGCGGCGGCGGTGATGAGCCCGATGTCGCTGGAGGGGGTATCCCAGCGCCCGGCCAGATCGGCCCGCAGATCGCTGCCGTAGTTCTGCAGGGTGAGGGGACCGGCCAGGCGCGCCTGGCCGCCGAGGGTGATCTCGGTCAGCGGCTGCAGCCTGGCGAGGTCGGGCACCACGAGGGTGGCCTGGAGGTCCGCCGTGCCGGCGTCCAGATTGAAGGGCCCGCTGCCTGAAAGCTGCGCGGCGTCGATGCCGGCCTCCAGCGCGGCGATGTCGAGCACCAGGCTGTCGAGGTCCAGCTTGGCTCGCAGCGTGAAGGGCAGTTCGGCGCCGAGCACCTGATTGACGGCGTCCTCGCCCGGCAGCCGCGGCCCGTCGATGCGCCCGGCCAGGTCGAGGGCCAGCACTTGCGCGGCGCCGGTGATGTTTCCCGTGACGCTGGCTCCCGCAGCCGCCACGTCCGGGCCGGCCAGGCCCTCGCCGTGCAGGGCAATCTCGGCCTGGGGTGCGTCGAAACTGCCGCTCAGCGCCACTTCGGCGGAGAGCTTGTCCAGGCGGTCGAAGTCGATCAGGCGGGCCAGGGCCTGCCCCTGGTCCACGGCCAGGTTCAGCGTCAGGTCCAGCGCGCCGCTTTCCGGCTCCACCGTGCCTTGGGCGCCGAGGCGCAGCCGATCGTTGGCGATTGTCAGCTCCGCAAGGTCGAGGCGCCGCGCGTCCTGCCAGACGCCCTGGAGGGTCAGCGCCGTGTCTCCCGCGGCCAGGGCCCAGAGGTCGCTTTGCGAAGGCGGCGCGATGGTGGCCTGGCCCCGGAGGCTGAATCCGAGATCGCCGCCGGCATCGCGCTGCAGGCCGATCGTCGCCCCTGCCTGCGCGACCGTGCCCAGCGACAGCGCGAAGTCACCCTTCCAGTCGCGCAAGGGGCCGCTGCCGTTCAGCTTCATCTCGGCGCGCGGCAGGTCCGGAATTTCCAGCAGCGTGGCGAGGAGTCCGCCGGGGGCCTCTGCGGCATCAATTGCGGCTGTCAGGGCGTCGCCGGCGGGATCGTAGTCCAGCTCGGCGCGCAGCTTGGCCTCCACGCCGTCCAGTCGCTCCAGGTCGAAGCCGACTTCGAGGCTGCCGTCTTCGCGGCTGCCGGCCACGCCGGCCAGGGTGAAGCGGGCGGCCTGGCCCAGCACCGGCGCCCCCAGGGCGATCTCGTCGGCTGCAAGGCGGGCGATACGGATCTTCACCGGAAGCTGCGGCAGGCCGCTGCCGCTTTCGTCCTCCGCTTCAGGCGTTTCCGCCGGCGCCGCCGGCAGGCGCGCCAGCTCGACGCCCGAAAGAGACAGGGAGTCCACCTCGAGGGTCCTGCTGAGCAGGGCCCAGGGCCGCCAGGCGAGGTCCAGCCCCGCGATGGTCAGCCAGGCACCCTCGGTATCGCGCAGCACCACGTCGCGGGCCTGCAGCTGCGCGGGCAGGGCGCCTTCCAGGCGGCCGATGCTCAGTTCCATCTCGCCGGGCGTGCTCGCCGCGTCCTCGATCTGGCGCGCCAGCCAGGCGCGGCCGCCCTCGCTGTTGAGCCAGGCATAGCCGAGCGCCAGGGCGGCGGCGCCGAGCAGCAGCAGGCCGCCGAGGCCAATCAGCCCCCACTTCGCAATGGACTTCGCCCGGCGCATTTCAGAATGCCTGTCCGAAGCTGACGTAGAACTGGAACGCTTCGTCGACGCCGTCGCGCGGGTTCAGCGGGAAGGCGACGTCCAGCCGCAGCGGGCCGAAGCCCGTGAAGTATCTGAAGCCCAGACCGGCGGCCCAACGCAGGGTTTCGCCGCTGTTGAAATAGGGCTCGTCGTAAACCGTGCCGCCGTCGACGAAAGGCACGATACCAATATCCTCGGTGACGCGCACGCGCAGTTCGCCGCCCAGCTCCAGCAGCGAGGTGCCGCCGAAGGGGTCCTGGTCATCATCCAAGGGGCCGACGAGCTGATACTCGTAGCCGCGGATCGACCCGCCACCGCCGGCGTAAAAGCGGCTGGAGGCGGGCAGGACATCATTCTTCTCACCAAGAATGATGCCGACGCGCGCGCGGCCGGCGAGAATGAAGCGCTCGTCCGCGTCGAGGGCATAGTAGGCCGAGCCGCCGGCCACGGCGGTGAAGAACAGCAGCGAGTCGTCGCCGACGCCGGTGTAAGGCGTGAGCAACAGCTGCAGGCGGCTCCCGGAAGCCGGGTCCAACAGGTCGTCCCGGGTGTCGCGGGCCGCGGTCAGGGGCAGGCCCAGCAGCGTGAACTGGCGCTCGCCTTCGCCGGTGTCGGCGCCGTCATCCTCGATCTCGAACCCCAGGGAAACGCCGGCCGAAGCCCGCCAGTTCTCGAAGAGGGGCCGCTCCAGGGCGAGCAGGCCGTCGACGGCCTGGCGCTGATAGGCGTCGTTGTCCTCAAAGCCGCCGGAGAGGGCGGGCAGCCGATCCTGGTCGGGTCGCAAGAAGGCCGGCTTGCGGAAACCGATCTCCGCGGTCTGCTCGATCTCGGAACCCGTGGCGCTGAGCCGCAGCTTTTCGTTCTGACCCAGGAGGTTGCGGTGTTCCCAAAAGATCTCGGCGCCGGGCCCGACATCGCTGGAGTAGTTGACGGTCCCGCCGATGGACCGCTGCTCGCGCTCCACCAGTGTCACGGTGACGGGCAGGGTGCCGTCGGGCGCGGGCTCCGCTGCGGTCTCGGCGTTGGCCGAGGAGAACAGCCCGGTGGCTGCGAGGCGGCGCTGCAGGTCGCGGACCACCCGACGGTTGTAAGGCTCGCCTTCGGGCCAGTCGGCGATGCGGTACAGGTAGTCCGCCTCGACCTCCTCCTGACCGGTGAAGGAGAGAGGACCGAAGACGGCGCCCGTTCCGGCGTCGACGGCCAGTTGCACCGTCATCTCGGTCTTCTCGTGATTGACGAAGGTCTTGCGCTCGCGCACCCGGGCAAAGGGGTAACTGCGCTGTTGCAGCAGGGTCACCAGTTCCTGCTCTGCGCTCACCACGGCGGGCGCGCGCGCCGGCATGCCGAGCTCGATGCCGATCTCGGCCAGGGTGGGCTGATCGACCTCGGCGGGCGGCGGGTTGCCGTCAAAGGTGATGTCGTAGGCCTGGAGCTTGTAGCGCGGCCCGGGGGTTATGCGCAGCGTCACCTCGGCCGGGGCGGCTTCGCTGTCGATCTCCAGATCGACCTCCGGCTGGTAGTAGCCTTCGGAGCGCAGCGCCGTGCCCAACCGCTCGATATCGCCCTCCGCCCGCCGGCGCAGGCCGACGACTGTAGCCGGTGGCTTTTCGCCGAGGGCGATCAGCTGCGAGGAACCTTCGAGAATCGCGCGCAGATCGGCGTCTTCCACGCCCTCCAGGACCGTCCGGTAGGAGACCACCCCCTCTTCCGTCGCGGCCGGCACCGGTTCCGAGGGACCGACGAACTCAGGGGCCTGCCCTGCCAGCGCCGGAGGACCCGCCAGGATCTGGCCGACGCTGAGGAGGCAGAGCGCAAGGGCGCCAGGACTCCGCCGAAAACGCTCGAGACCGCTCCGCAGGGAAATGGCCTTGGTTCTCAAAGAGCGACTCCTGCCCCTACCGTCATAGCGCCAGCGCCGCCGGCGGCCGCCGGACGGTCTGTCTGATTGCATCGAAGAGGCAAGGTCCTGTTTCTTTGCCCATCATGAAGCCCTGCAGATCAATATAGGGATCAGCCCCGGTTTTGCCACGCCGCAGCAGACCGGCGGTTGCGGGAATCCCGCGCCGGCGGCCCTTCTAGCACGCCCGGAAGCCGCGGAAGAGGCGGCATTTGCGGGGGACAGCCCTGCCGGTTTCGCGGGGCCGGGACGGTGACGCCGCCGGGCGAAGCCTACTACTTCCGATTGTTCGGGGCCGCCGCCGCTTCGGCTGTGCGGTGTTTCAATTCTGTTGCGCCGCCGCGGCCCTTTGTTTCCGCGCCGGGACATCATGCAGAAATAGTGAAGGCGTAGGGTCCTCCGCCATTGCCGGCCCGAACGGCTGCAATCGAGTGAGGAGACTCTCAATGGCCAAGTATCGAGACAACCTGCCGCAACTTTCCGGCGGTCTTTTCCTGACCGACGGCGGGATCGAAACCACCCTGATTTTCCACGACGGGCTCGACCTGCCCTACTTCGCCGCCTTTGACCTGCTGAAGGATCAATCGGGTCAGGCGGCGCTCAGGCGCTATTTCACCACCCACGCCACGATCGCCCGCGACAACGGGCGCGGCTTCATCCTGGAGAGCCCGACCTGGCGCGCCTCCTCCGACTGGGGCGCCAAGCTGGGCTACACCAAGGCCGACATGGCCGAGGTCAACAAGCAGTCCATCGCGATGCTGGCGGATCTGCGCCGCACCCTCGAGACCGAACAGTCGCCGATGGTGATCAGCGGCTGCATCGGTCCGCGCGGCGACGGCTACAACCCGGGCGAGGTGATGACCGCCGAGGAGGCCCAGGCCTACCACGCCGACCAGATCAACGCCTTCGCCGAGACCGAGGCCGACATGGTCACCGCCATCACCACGACCAACGTGCCCGAGGCCATCGGCGTCACCCGCGCCGCCCAGGCCGCCGCCATGCCGGTCGTGATCTCCTTCACCGTGGAGACCGACGGGCGTCTGCCGTCCGGCGAGACCCTGAAGGAAGCTGTCGAAGCGGTCGACACGGCGACGGACAACGGCCCGGTTTACTTCATGATCAACTGCGCCCATCCGGACCACTTCGGCCAGGCGTTGGCCACCGGCGAAAGCTGGGTGAAGCGGATCAGGGGGCTGCGCGCCAACGCCTCGCGCCTCAGCCACGCCGAACTCGACGAGGCCGAGGAACTGGACGACGGCAACCCTCAGGAGTTCGGCGAGCAGCACAGCGACCTGCACCGCCTGCTCAATCACCTCGTCGTCATGGGCGGCTGCTGCGGCACCGATCATCGACACATCGAGGCGATCTGCCACGCCTGCACGACCGCCAAGGCGGCCTAGGCGGCAGGGCGAGACCGAGGACATAGCGAAGATGTCGAACGGGACCCGAACCCATCTGTTCCCCGCCAGGCAGGCCTCTGCCTGTCGAAGCGGGAACAACCTGCCGGTGGTGGCGCTGCATTCCTCCGCCTCCACCGGCGGCCAGTGGCGCTCCCTTGTGGAGTGTTTCGCCGGCAAGCGCCAGGTGGTGACGCCCGACCTGCCGGGCTACGGCTTCGCCGCGGCGCCGGATCATCACGACCGTGCCGACAGCCTGGCCGCCGAGGCGGCGGCGGTGCTGCGGGCGGTCGGGCCGTCGGCCCCGGCCTTTCACCTGGTCGGGCATTCCTACGGCGGCGCCGTCGCCCTGAAGATCGCGCTCGCCTATCCCTGGCGGGTGCGCAGCCTGACGCTCATCGAACCGGTGGTCTTCCACCTGCTGGCCCGGGACGCCCGGGGGAGCGGCGGTGACGCGGACATGCGGCTCTACCGCGGCATCCTGGGGGTGCGGGACCGGCTGCGCGGTGCCGTGGCGGCCGGCTGGCCGGCCTACGGCATGGCGGCCTTCGTCGACTTCTGGAACGGCGCCGGTACCTGGGACAGGGCCGAGGCGGCCCAGCGTCAGCGCCTCGCGGCCCAGGCCCGGGCGGTGACGCGCAATTTCGCCAGCGTGCTGGGCGAGTCCTGGCCGCTGTCCGACCTCACCCGCCTTGCCGTGCCGCTGCTGGCCATCACCGGCGAGACTTCGCCTGAGGTCGCCCGGCGGGTGACCGACAAGCTGGTCGACACTGCTCCCGACGCGACGGCGGCCCGGATCTTCGGCGCCGGCCACATGGCGCCGCTGACCCACGCGGCGGCGGTCAACACCCTGATCGAGCGGCACGTTCATCTGGCCGAGATGCCGGCCGCGGCGCCGCGCCGTGCCTCGGCTGCCTGATTGCTTAAACCCTTTTTATCTCAAGGATACAAAGATGGATTTCACCAAGAACCCCGAAACCGCCGTCCTGCACAGCGGCTACCGCGCCGATCCGACGACCAACGCGGTGGCGGTGCCGATCTACCAGACCACCTCCTATCAGTTCGAGGACACGGGCCACGCCCGCCGGCTCTTCGCACTGGAGGAGATCGGCAACATCTATACCCGCGTGATGAACCCGACCAATGACGCCTTCGAGCAGCGCATGGCGGCGCTGGAAGGCGGCGTGGCGGCGCTCGCGGTCAGCTCCGGCCAGGCGGCGACCACGCTATCGATCCTCAACATCGCCGGGACCGGCGACAACATCGTCAGCGCCACCGGCCTCTACGGCGGCACCTGGAACCTCTTCGCCAACACGCTGAAGACTTTCGGTATCGAAGTGCGCTTCGTCGACGCCTCCGATCCGGAGAACTTCCGCCGGGCGACCGACGAGCGCACCCGCGCCTACTACGCCGAGACCTTGCCGAACCCGATGCTGAAGGTCTTCCCGATCAGCGAGGTTGCGGCGATCGGTGAGGAACTGGGCGTGCCCCTGATCCTCGACAACACCGCCTCGCCGGTGATCTGCCGTCCCTTCGACCACGGCGCCCACATCGTCGTCTATTCCTGCACCAAGTACATCGGCGGGCACGGCAACTCCATCGGCGGCGTCATCGTCGACGGCGGCCGCTTCGACTGGGAAAAGCACGCCGGGCGCTTCCCGATGCTGAACCAGCCGGACCCGAGCTACCACGGCGCGGTCTGGACCGAGGCGACGAAGCCCATGGGCCCCGTAGCCTACATCATGAAGGCCCGCTGCACCCTGCAGCGTGACCTCGGCATGGCGCTCAGCCCCTTCAACACCTTCAACTTCATCCAGGGCCTGGAGACGCTGCCCCTGCGTATGCGCGAGCATTGCGCGAACGCTCAGGCCGTGGCCGACTATCTGGCGGGCCATCCGCTGGTCGCGAAGGTGATCTATCCGGGCATGAGTGCGTCGGAACCTCAGGAGCGCGTCGAGCGCTACCTGACCGGCGGGCGCGGCGGCCTGGTCGGCTTCGAGTTGAAGAACGACGATCCCGAGGCCGGCGCCCGCTTCATCGATGCGCTGCAGATGATCTACCACGTGGCCAACATCGGCGACACGCGCACCCTGGCCATCCACCCGGCCAGTTCGACGCACCAGCAGCTCAGCGCCGAGGACCAGCTGGCCACCGGCGTGACCCCGGGCTACCTGCGTCTTTCGGTCGGCATCGAGAATATCGAGGACATCCTGGCCGACATCGGCCAGGCGCTCGACGCCAGCGCCGACGCCAAGGCGGTGGCGGCGTAACGAATTCGGCGCCGCTTCGTCAGACAGGGCGGCGCCGGATAAAGCAAGGGACGGCTCCCATTTCTTGGAAAGGGTCCCGCCGTCCCCCTGCTTTCCTCCCCTCAAGGGCGGCCTCCGAAAGGAGGCCGCCTTTTCTTTCGGCAGTCGCCGACTTCGTGAACCCTTTTGGGGCGCAAGGCGACTTACCCTGCGATAAGGTCAGGGCCAAGAGGGCAGAAAGAGGTCTTCGCTTCATGTCTGGGAAATCGATCTTCGGCGGTTCGGTCGTCATTGCAGCGGCCGTGGTCGCCTATCTCGCTGTGGCGCTGCATTTCGGCTCGTTCGACCCGCGCGCCTTCTTCGTCGCGGAGCCGGGTCTGAAGCAGCTTGCAATGCTGTCGCGGGACAATCCCCGGGTCGACCTGGAGAGTCTCCTGGAAGGAGACTGGGACGCTGCCTGTTTCCTGTCTCCCTACCTTGACTTGGCGGCCGACCCGGCGCTGGCCGGCGTTGAAGTGCCCTGGATCGACAATGACGGCTTCAACACCGTGGTGCTGAAACGAGGCGCGGAATACGAGCTCCAGAAATTCAGCCGTGGCGAGATCTCGATTTTCGAACTGACGGGCCTGCCGGACGGCCGGCTATGCTACGACGGCACCGCCTTGGTGATCGAGGTCGTCCCAGGCGGTGGCGAGCCCTTCAAGACCCTGCGCGTGGCGCCGCGGTAAGCCTGCGATCCGGCGCCAGAGGAGTGCGCTTCATACCAATTTCTCACGGGGGAGGGGCTGTCGCGGCCGGGGCTTTGTGCTAGAACAGCGCCCAACACATTCCCCAATAGCCAATACCCGAGGATCAGCAAGATGAGCGAACGGCTCTGGAAGGTTTATCTTTCCGGCGAAATCCATTCCGACTGGCGCGAGCAGATCGCCGAGGGCGTGGCCGAGGCCGGCCTGCCGGTGCGCCTCGACGCGCCGATCACCGTGCACGAGGACAGCGACGACTGCGGTGCGGTCATCCTGGGCGAGGAGGAGAGCCCCTTCTGGCGTGACCAGAAGGGCTCGCGCATGAACGCCATCCGCACCCGCACCCTGATCGGCGAGGCCGACATCGTGGTGGTGCGCTTCGGCGACAAGTACAAGCAGTGGAACGCGGCCTTCGATGCGGGCACGGCGGCGGCGCTGGGCAAGTCGCTCATCACCCTGCACGACCCGGCGCTGACCCACGCGCTGAAGGAAGTCGACGGCGCCGCCCTTGCGGTCTGCGAGACGCCGCAGCAGGTGGTGCAGACCCTGGCCTACGTCATCCGCGGCGCGCTGCCTGGCCGCAGTTCCTCCTTGGCGGCGGAATAGACGGCGCCCGGCTGGCGGCTTCGACCGTCTGTAAAGGAAGAGCCCGCTCTGCAGTCTGCAGAGCGGGCTTGCTTTTGGGGTCGTCCGTGCCGGGGATCTAGTTCCGCGGGCAGTTGTCCCCGTTGCACTCGTGGCAGCCGAAATCCGCCTCGCCTGTGTTGGACAGGGAGACGTAGCAAGTCTTACCGCCGTGCCAGCAGCCGAACTGGTACGGCTCGGCCCCGGTGGAATTCCAGCCGCAGCCGAAGCCGACCGTCCCGCCGGGCCCTGCGTCGAGCTTCTTGCTCACCTGCGGCTGCTGCCCTTCGGCTTTCTTCAGGGCGGCGAGCACCTGATCCATATGGCGCTTTTCCCTCGGACCGAGCTGGGAGTAGTGAAGCGTGGTCGTACCCTGATCGGTCTTCTTGACGATCGGGATGGCATTCTTGTTCGTAGGGAAACTCTTGGTGCCCTCAGCCGTGGCGCCGGCCACGGAAGCACCGAGCAGAGCCAGGGCCAGCAGGGCCGCGCGGCAAGCTCTCGCAAATTTACCGGGCATGATCATTTCCTATCCTTGCAGTTGAACACCTCCATCTGTCGTCGTGTGACAGGGAAGGGTTCACAACTCAAAGTAGGTATTGCGTGGCGTCAAACTTGGCGGTTCTAGGCCGCCTTGGCTTCCTGCGTCCAGGCGGCGACCTCGGCGACGAGGCGGCGCAGGTCGGCCTTCAGCCTGGCGTAGCCCGCGGTGGCGGTGATGGTCGCCTCGTCCATGTAGAGGGCGCGGCTCATCTCGATCTGCAGGGAGTGGCGGTTCTCCGCCGGGCGGCCGCAGGTGCGGATGATCTCCGCGCCCTTGTAGGGATCGTTGACGGCGACGCTGTAGCCCATGGCGATGAGCCGCTCGGCCACGAAGGCGGTGAAGGCGGGATCGCAGCTCTCACCCTCCAGGTCGCCGATCACCATGTCGGGGCGGCGCACGCCCGGCCCGTCCGGCGTGATCTCCGTGCCCACGGACTTCATGGAATGCATGTCGATGTGCCAGACCGCGCCGTGGCGCGCGTGCAGGCGGTCGAGGGTGTCGTTCAGCGTGCGGCGGTAGGGCCACCAGCAGCGCTCGATGCGCGCCTGCAGGCCTTCCACCGACAGCGGGCCGGCGAGCAGCGGCTTGCCGTCGTTGGTCTTGGCGCGGAACAGGCCGATGCCCAGCGCCGTCTTGGGGCCCGGGTTCAGCGGCTCGCGCCAGGTGCCGTCGATCAGGGCAGGGTCGATGTCGTCGAGGCGCCGGTTGGGGTCGATGTAGGCGCGCGGGAAGCGGGCGGCCAGCAGGGTGGCGCCTTCCAGCGGCGCTTCGCCGACCAGGTCGTCGACCATCCAGTCTTCGGCACCGCGCAGCACCAGCGCCGTCACCCGGGTCTGGAAGTCGGCGGGATAGACGCGGCCGGAATGAGGCGAGTCGATGAGCAGCGGCGCTTCCTCGCCCTGGGGCTCGAAGAGGTCGTAGGCCCAGCTGTCGAAGGGCGCGGCGTCGGCGCCCGTGATGTCCGAAGTCGGGTCCTTGGGGTTCATGGTCAGTCGTTGAGGTGACAGGCGGACAAGCGTCCGGGGGCAATCTCCCGCAGGGCCGGGCGCTCGGCGCGGCAGCGCTCCGTCGCGTGTGGGCAGCGGGGGTGGAAGTGGCAGCCCGACGGCGGATCGAGCGGCGAGGGGATCTCGCCCTTGACCGGCTGGTAGTCACGTCGGCGCAGCTCGATGCGCGGCACCTCCGACAGCAGCGCCTGAGTGTAGGGGTGGTTCGGGTCATCGAAGATGTCTTCGGTTGTGGCGATCTCCACCACCCGGCCCAGGTACATGATGACGACGCGGTCGGCGATGTGCTCCACCACCGAAAGGTCGTGGCTGATGAAGAGATAGGTGAGGTCCAGGTCCGCGCGCAGGTCCATGAAGAGGTTGATGACCTGCGCCTGGATCGAGACGTCCAGGGCGGCGATGGCCTCGTCGCAGACCAGGAAGCGCGGCTTCACCGCCAGGGCGCGGGCGATGCCGATGCGCTGGCGCTGGCCGCCGGAGAACTGGTGCGGGTAGCGGCGGCGGAAGTCCGGGTCCAGGCCGACGCGCAGCATCACTTCCGCCACGTAGTCGCCGATCTCCTTGCGCGGCACCATGCCGTGCACGACGGGCGCCTCGCCGACGATGTCCTGCACCCGCATGCGCGGGTCGAGGGAGGCGAAGGGGTCCTGGAAGATCATCTGGACCGCCAGGGCCGTTTCCCGCGCCGTCACCCTGCCGCCGTTCCAGATCGGCTTGCCGTCGAAACTCAAGGTGCCCTCGCTGGGCGGCAGGATGCCGGCCACCATGCGCCCGAAGGTCGACTTGCCACAGCCGGACTCGCCGACTAGGCCCAGAACTTCGCCCTCGCCGACCGAAAGGCTGACGCCGTCGACCGCATGCACGGTTTCCTCGCGGATCGAGGAGCCGAGGCGCCGGGCGATCTTGCCGGCCAGGTCGAGACGCTTGACGAAGCGCTTGCTGACGTCCCGGGCCTCCAGAATCCGGCGCCGGGCCACAGGCGATCCCGCCGTCTCTGTCGGGTGCGGCGCGTTCACGACAGCATCTCCTCCAAGGGTTCGTCATGGGGATGCACGCAGCGCACCTGGCGGCCCTCGGTGGCGGTGTGCACCGGCGGCTCCTCCAAGCAGGCGATGTCGGCGCGCGGGCAGCGGCTGCGAAAGGCGCAGCCCTCCGGCAGGTTCAACAGTGAGGGCGTCATGCCGGGGATCTGGAACAGCCTGCCGCCGCGCCGGTTGCGGCTGGGCACCGAGCCGATGAGGCCGACGGTATAGGGATGCGCCGGACGGTCCAGCACCGCGTCGATGGGTCCCTGCTCGACCATCCGGCCCGCGTACATGACGCAGATGTGGTCGGCCAGGCCGGCGACCACCGCCAGGTCGTGGGTGATCCAGATCATCGCCGTGCCGGTCTCGCGGCACAGCGCCTGGGCCTCGTGCAGGATCTGGCCCTGGATGGTGACGTCCAGGGCGGTGGTCGGCTCGTCGGCGATGATCAGCTCGGGCTCGTTCAGGAAGGCGGTGGCGATGGCGACGCGCTGGCGCATGCCGCCGGAGAACTGGTGCGGATAGGACGCAAGGCGCTCGTCCGGCGAGGCGATGCCCACCTTCACCAGGGCCTCGCGGCAGATCTCCAGGGCGCGTGCCTTCGAGACGTCGCGGTGGGCCAGCACCGCCTCGGTCATCTGGGTGTCGATGCGCAGCACCGGGTTCAGGGTCATCATGGGGTCCTGGAAGATCATGGCGATCTTGGAGCCGCGCAGCTTGCGGCGCTCGCTCTCGGGCAGCGGCACCAGGTCGCGGCCCTGGAACAGGATCTGCCCGCCGGCGATGCGCCCCGGCGCGTCGACCAGGCCCAGAATGGAGAAGCCGGTGATCGACTTGCCGCTGCCGGACTCGCCGACCAGGCCCAGCACCTCACCGGGCGCGACCTGAAAGCTCACCCCGTCGACCGCCTTGATCACGCCCTCCCGGGTGAAGAAGTGGGTCTTGAGGTCCCTCACTTCCAAGGTGGGAGCTTCCGGTGTCGGCGCGCTCATCGCTGGAGCCCTTTCATCGCTTCAGCCGGGGATTGAGGACGTCGCGCAGCTGGTCGCCGACCAGGTTGATGGCGACGATGGTGGCCACCAGCGCCACGCCGGGGAAGAAGGCGACCCAGTACTTGCCCGACAGCATGTAGTCGTAGCCGTTGGCGATCAGCAGGCCCAGGGAGGGCTCGGTGATCGGCACGCCGACGCCGAGGAAGGAGAGGGTGGCCTCCAGGGCGATGGCGTTGGCGACCTGCACCGTGGCCACCACGATCAGCGGCGGCAGGCAGTTGGGCAGCAGGTGGCGGAAGACGATGCGCCGGTGCGACAGGGCCAGGCAGGTCGCCGCTTCGACGTACTCCTTGCGGCGCTCCACCAGGGCGGTGCCGCGCACGGTGCGCGCGTAGTAGGCCCACTGCACGGTGATGAGGGCGATGATCACCTTGTCGACGCCCTTGCCGAGGACCGCCAGCAGGATCAGGGCGATGAGGATCGCCGGGAAGGAAAGCTGCAGGTCGACGATGCGCATGATCACGGCATCGACCTTTCCGCCGAAGTAGGCGGCCAGCACGCCGATGCACATGCCGAGGGAGAGGGCGATGACGGTGCTCATGGCGCCGACGCCGAGACTGAGGCGCAGGCCGAAGATGATGGCCGAGAGCATGTCGCGGCCCTGGTCGTCGGTGCCGAGGTGAAAGGTCATCTCGCCGTCGAAGGTGGTCTCTCCCGGCGCCAGCATGTTGTTCATGATGTCGAGCTGCATCAGGTCGTAGGGATTCTGCGGCGTGATGAAGTCGGCGAAGAGCGCCAGCAGCGCCAGCAGCAGCGTCACCAGCAGTGCAGCCACGGCGACGGGGCTTTCGGCGAACTCGGCGCCGAAGCGCAGCAGGGGCGAGGCGCGCCAATGCGGCCGCGCCGTCGTGTCCCGGGTTTCCGTGTCTTTCAGCACGTCGGTCATGCTTTGGCCTCCGAGAGGCGCACCCGCGGGTCGAGCACGCAGTAGAGCATGTCGACGATGAAGTTGATGATGATGAACATGAAGACGGTCAGCATCAGATAGGCGACGACCACGGGGCGGTCGAGCAGGTTGATCGAGTCGATCAGCAGCTTGCCCATGCCGGGCCAGGCGAAGACCGATTCGGTGACCACGGCGAAGGCGATCATGCTGCCCAGTTCCAGGCCCAGGATGGTGACCACCGGGATCATGATGTTCTTGGCGATGTGCACCAGGACGATGCGTTGGGACGAGAGGCCCTTGGCGCGCGCGAACTTCACGTAATCCTGCAGGGCCGCCTCGCGGGTGCCGGCGCGCGCCAGGCGGATCACCAGGGATGTCTTGAAGAGCGCCAGGTTGATCGCCGGCAGCAGCATGTGCGACAGACCGTCGAGGGTGAGGAAGCTGAAGGGGATGCCGAAGAGCTCGGCCGTCTCGCCGCGCCCGCCCGAAGGCAGCCACTTCAGGAGGACCGCGAAGAGCAGGATCAGCATCATGCCCTGCCAGAAGTTCGGCAGGCTGAAGCCCAGGATGGAGCCGGCCATGATGGACTTGCCGGCGAGGGAGTGGGGCCTGAGGCCGGCGATCATGCCCAGCGGCACGCCGATGAAGACGGCGAAGACCAGCGCCAGCATGGCCAGTTCCATGGTGGCCGGCAGCTTGGCGAGGATGATGGAGACGGCGTCGGTGGAGTAGACGAAGCTCTTGCCCAGGTCGCCCTGCAGGGCGTTGCCGACGAAGATGAAGAACTGCTCCCACAGCGGCTTGTCGAGGCCCAGGCGGGCGATGGCCGCCTCCATCTCCGCCTGGTCGGCATCCGGGCTGATCATGATGTCGATCGGGTTGCCGATCGCGTAGACGCCGACGAAGACCAGCACCGCCATGGCGGCGACCACGAAGAGGCTCTGGCCCAGGCGGCGCAGAAGGTAGACGAGCATCGGCTGTGCCCTGCCGCTGTTGGCGGTTCGTCGAACCTTGGAAAGATACCACTGCGAGGCGGAGAATCCTCTCCGCCCCGCGTGGGTAAATCAGGCCGTCAGTTGGCCGGCTTCACGCCGAGGGCCAGGGTGTACTGGTCCGTCCGCGGCGCGTAGCTGATGCCCTTGCGGAAGGCCCAGGGCGTCACCTCGAAGTGCAGTGGCAGGATGCCGTAGTCGGCCATCACCAGGCCGCTGGCCTGCTGCAGGATCTTCTCCCGCTTGTCGTCGTCGACCGTGGCCAGGGCTTGGTCGATCAGCGAGTCCAGCTCCGGGTTGGAATAACGGCCGCGGTTTGTGCCGCCGTAGCCCTTGTCCTTGTTGCGGGTGGCCACCAGCGCGCGCAGCGGCGAGGACATTTCGCCGGTGCCCGAGCCCCAGCCGGCCAGGTACATGGAGAACTCGTACTGGTTCCGGCGCTTGAAGAAGGTGCTGGCGGTGACCGCGTCGACCTGGGTCTCGATGCCGATGCGGGTCAGCATCTGCGCGACCGCCTGGGCGACCTGGGCATCGTTGATGTAGCGGTCATTGGGCGAGCCGATGGTCAGGCCGAAGCCCTCGGGGTAGCCCGCCTCGGCGAGCAGCTTCTTGGCGGCGTCGGGATTGTACTCCTCCGCCGCGGCGCCCGGGGTCGAGCCGAACATGCCCGGCGGCAGCAGCTCGCCGGCCGGCACGGCGACGCCGCCCATGATGCGCTCCTTGATGGCCTCGCGGTTGATCGCCATGGAGACGGCCTTGCGCACGCGGACATCCTTGAAGGGGTTCTTCTCGGTGCCGGTGACGCCCGGGGTCGGCTCCTGCTCCTGGTCCATGTGCAGGTAGATGACGCGGTTGGAGAGGCCCTGGGCAACCTGGAAGCCTTCGCTCTTGATGCGCTCGAGGTCCTGCAGCGGCGGCTTGTCGATCATATCCACGTCGCCGGCCAGCAGGGCGGCCACGCGCGGGCCGTCACTGGTGATCGGCCGGAAGGTGACCGTGGCCCAGTCGGCCTTGCCGCCCCAGTAGTTGTCGTTGCGCTCGAAGACGATTTTGTCGCCGCGGCTGTACTCCTTGAACTTGTACATGCCGGTGCCGACGGCGGCCTTGCCGGTGTTGAAGTCGTCGGTCTTCGGGTAGTCGCCGGTGCCGCTGCAGCCCTCGCGGCTGAAGCCGATGTCGCCGGTCACGCCGTTGGCGGCGGCCGAGAGCACGCCCCAGGTGGAGACCTCGACCGGCAGCAGCGGGTAAGGCGTGTCGGTCTTGATGATCAGGGTGTGCGGATCCGGGATCTGCATGTCCGCGATGGCCTTGGTGTAGACCGTGAAGGAAGAGGGGCTGTTTTCCACGTTGGGGATGCGGCAGACGGTGTAGACCACGTCCTTGGCGGTGAAGGGCGAGCCGTCGTGGAAGGTCACGCCGTCGCGCAGCTTGAATTCCCAGGTGGTGTCGTCCAGCGGCTTCCAGGAGGTTGCCAGGCCCGGCTGCAGCCGTTGCTTTTCGTCCTGCAGCACCATCGACTCGAAGATGTGACGCCGCATGGCGTTGTTCGGGCCGAGGTTGTGATAGTGCGGATCCAGGGCCGAGGGCTCGGCCGAGACGGCGATGGTCAGATCCTGCGCGGCGGCAGGTGACGCCAGTGCCGGTGACACCAAGACGGCGGCCAGCGAGGCCGCGCAAAGCAGAGTGCTCTTTCGCATGAGTTCGTTCCCCGTAAGACGTTGATGCGCCTGTTCCTGTGTCCCGTGGCGGGGCGCCGCCCACCCGGAATCTGCTTATTGGTCCTTCCCATCTCTCGACGGCGGGACCTTCCTGGGTATAATGCGAGTGTCTAGAGAAGCTGTCAAAGTGAAATGCCCATTCGGGGCCTAATCGTATTCCCACAGGCAAAACCTGCCATTAGGATCATAGAGGCTATAACAAATTGTTATGAGCTACAGTCTCGATCCCCAGATTGACCCGGAAGGCCGGCGTCTGCCGACGCCGCGAATGATGGAGGCTTTCCAGGCGGTTATGGAGGCGGGCTCGGTGAGCGCCGCGGCGCGCTACCTGGGCGTGTCGCAGCCGGCGGTAAGCCGCCTGCTGAAGCAGTTCGAGGAGGAACTCGGCTTCTCCCTGTTCCACCGCGCCAAGGGCAAGCTCACCCCGACGCCGGAGGCGCACCGCCTGGCCATCGACGTCGGCCAGGCGCTGGACGGCATCGACCGCGTGCGCCGCTCCGCCGAAGACGTGCGGCGCCACGGCACCGGGCGCCTGCGCATCGGCGTTACGCCGATGCTCTACGAGGCGGTGCTGCACCGCCTGCTCGACGGCTTCCTCAGCGAGCATCCGCACCTTGTGCTGACCATGGAGACCGGCCTCACCGAGATGATGATCGACTGGCTGCTGCGCGATCAGGTGGAACTGGCCTTCGCCTCGCTGCTGGAAAGCCATCCGGGCATCGACGCCATTCCCTTGATCGAGACGCACTCGGTCGTCCTCATGCCGCCGGATCATCCCTTGACCGCCAAGCACGCCATCGGCGTCGAGGACCTGGCCGAGGTGCCGCTCATCACCATGACCCGGCGCTATCCCTCGCGCCACCGCATCGAGCAGATGTTCCGCCGCGCCGGCGTGCCCATGCGGCTGCGCGCCGAGACCAACCTTTCCGGCACCATCTGCGATCTGGTGCGCCTGGGTCAGGGCGTGGCCATCCTGAACGCGCTCTCCTGGGGCGGTGCGGGGCGTGGTGACCTGGCGGCGCGGCCGCTGACGCCGCGCCTGGTCAACCGCTACGGCGTGCTGCACCTAGCCGACCGCGGCTTTTCGCGCCCGGCCCAGCAGCTCATCGCGGCGCTGCGCGCCCATCTGGGCCAGGCCATGGGCAACGTCTACCTGGGCGAGGGATAGCCTTATGACGGCGGGGAGGTCGCAGGGCTTGCGCGTCGCCGTGGGCGGCTTCGCGCTGGAATCGGTCTCCTTCCTGCCTTTGGAGACGGACCTCGCCGACTTCGAACGCGAGGCGCGGCGCGGCCGCGGCCTCACCGAAGGCCTGGCCGGCACCGCGACCGTGGCCGGGGGCTTCCTCGACGTGCTCGCCGCGGCGGGAGCGGAAGCGGTGCCGCTGGTCTATACCGACTGCTCGGCGGCGGGCCACGCCGGCGACGCGGCCTTCGACCATTTCCGCGACGAGTTGATCGGCCGTGTGACGAAAGCAGGCCCGCTGGACGGCCTGCTGCTGTTCCTGCACGGCGCCATGACCACGCCGCAGCGCCCCGACCCGGAAGGTGACCTGCTGCAGGCACTGCGTGACGCCGTCGGTGTCGATCTGCCGGTCATGGTGGCTTTCGACCTGCACGCCAACCTCTCGCCGCGCACGGCCGGGCTCTGCGACGCGCTCTTCGGCTTTCATTTCTCTCCGCACGTCGACATGGCGGAGACCGGCGCCCGCGCGGCGCGCTGGCTGCTGGCCAGGCTGAACGGCGCCGCCGATCCGCAACTGGCCCTGGTGAAGCCGCCGGTGGTGCTGCCCTCCATCTTCACCGCCACGGCGCTGGCGCCGCTGAAGGACATCGTCGCCGCGTCCCTGACGCTGCCGGAGCGGGTGCCGGGCATCCTCGACGCCTCGGTGTTCTGCGGCTTCGCCTATGCCGACACCCCGGACCTGGGCTTCTCCGTTGCCGTGGTGGCCGACGGCGACCGCGCCCTGGCGCAGCGCGAAGCCGAACGCCTGGCCGGGCGTGTCTGGGCCGCGCGCGAGGCCCTGCTGCACGAAGAACTGGTCGACGACCTCGACGGCGGCCTCGCCAAGGCCAAGCAGATCGCGCGGGACGCGGCGCGGCCCGTGGTGCTGCTGGAACACGCCGACCGCATGAACGATTCGACCTGGGCGCTGAAGCGTCTGATCGCGGAGAGTGCCAGTTCGGAAGGTGGGGGCCTCTCGGTGTACTGCCCCTATCTCTGGGATCCGGAGACCGCCGCCGCCGCGGTGGCGGCGGGGGCGGGCGCGCGGCTCACCGTGGCCCTGGGCGGTAAGTCCTCCGACCGTACCGGCGGGCCCATCGCGGCCGAAGCGGAGGTGCTCTGGGCCGGCGACAAGGTTTTCACCGGCACGGGGCCCATGCGCAAGGGACGGCGCATCGACCTCGGCCCCTCGGCGCTGCTGCGCTTCGGCGGCGTGACGGTCAGCGTGGTCTCCGTCTGCACCTCCGCCATCGACCTGGACGCCCTGGAACAGTTCGGCATCGACTTTGCCGCCCAGGACATCGTGCTGCTGCGCTCCAAGACGCATTTCCGCGCGGTCTATGAGCCGCTGGCCGCGGCCATCGTCATCGTCGACACGCCGGACTGGGGCACCGCCGACCTCAAGCGGCTGCCCTACCGCCACGCGCCCGCGGGAATCTTTCCCCTGGCGCGGGACGCCACCTGGCCGCGCGCGGCGGATACATCCGAAATCATGAAGCAAAGTTCTGGTCAGGGAGACGACTGATGCCATCGCCGATCGTAGAGAACGAGTACCCCATCGAACTGACACCGCCGGATATCGCGCCCTACAAGGCCGGCAACACCGGCATCGACTACATCACCCGCTTCGACAGCGGCCAGCCCGGTCCGCACGTGATGATCACCGCGGTGGTGCACGGCAACGAACTCTGCGGCGCCATTGCCCTGGACTGGCTTTTCAAGCATGACGTGAAGCCGCTGCGCGGAAGGCTCTCCCTCGGATTCATGAACGTCGACGCTTTCCTCAGCTTCGATCCGGCGACACCGACCGCCTCGCGCTTCGTCGACGAGGACTTCAACCGCCTCTGGACCGCCGAGGTGCTGGGTGGCCCGCGCCAGTCCGTGGAACTGACCCGGGCGCGCGCGGTGCGCCCCTTCATCAACACCGTGGACATACTGCTCGACATTCACTCCATGCAGCGCAAGCAGCCGGCGATGATGATGGCCGGGCCTCTGGCCAAGGGCCGCGAACTGGCGAAAGCGGTGGGCCTGCCGGAGATCGTGGTGACCGATGCGGGCCACGCCGCCGGCAAGCGCATGCGCGACTACGAGGGCTTCGCCGATCCCGCCAGCGCGAAGAACGCCCTGCTGATGGAATGCGGCCAGCACTGGGAGGCGGCGGCGGGGCCGCTGGCGATCCACACTGCCCTGCGCTTCCTGCTGGTGACCGAAATGGTCGATGCGGATTGGGCCGCCGAGGGCCTGGCCGGCGTCGAGCTGCCGCAGCAGCGCTTCATCGAGGTGACCGGCCCCGTGACCATCGAGAGCGAGAACTTCCGCTTTGTCGAGAACTACACGGGCCTGGAGGTGATCCCCAAGGCCGGCAGCGTCATCGGCTATGACGGCGACAAGCCCGTCACCACACCCTACGACGACTGCGTGCTGATCATGCCGTCACGCCGCCTCAGCCCCGGCGCCTCGGCGGTTCGCCTGGGCCGCTACGTGGACGTGGACTGAAAAGAGATCGGCTGAGACGAAGGACAGGAGAGTGATGGACCACGCCGACTGCATTATCTTTGACATGGACGACGTGCTCTGCCGCTACGATTTCACCCGGCGCATGGACATCATGGCCGAGGGACTCGGCATTCAGGCGGAGACCATCGTCGCCCGTATCTATGACTCGGGCCTGGACGAGCGCGCGGACGCCGGTGAGTTCACTGCCGAGACCTACCTGGCCGCCTTGACCCGTGAGCTCAAAGTCGAGGTGCCGCTTGAGCTTTGGCTCCGGGCGCGGCGGGAGTCCATGCGCGCGATCCCCGAGGTTTTGGAGCTCGCCCGGCGCCTTGGCCGGAAGCATACGGTTGCCATGCTCACCAACAATGGCGACCTGCTGCGCCGTCACATCGCGATGGTGTTCCCCGAAGCGCTGGAGGTTTTCGGTGAGCGGGCCTACTTCTCCTGTCAGTTCGGCGCCGCCAAGCCGCAGCCGGAGGTCTTCCTCTCCCTGCTGGGGCGTCTGGGCCACGCGCCCCGGGATGCCCTCTTCATCGATGATACGTCGGAGTACGTTGCCGGGGCCCGTGAGGCCGGCTTGCAGGCTCATCTCTTTACCGGCTATGAGGCTCTGCCTTCCTGGCTGAAGGAAATGGCCTGAATGCCGAGGGGCTGACGCAAGCGTGACCGACTGACCCCTGGCGCGGAAGCGCCGGGCGGGGTATGGGAAAGCATGCTGGACGCCCGCCTGCGTAAGATCATCGATCCACCGCTCGACCGAGTGGGGCGGCGGCTCGCGCGGCTGGGCGTCACCGCCAACAGCGTCACCTGGACCGGCTTCTTCGTCGGCACGGGCGCTTGGGCGCTGCTGGCGCTGGAAAGCTATCTTCTGGCGCTCGCCTGCATCCTGCTGAACCGCCTGGCCGACGGCCTGGACGGCGCGGTGGCGCGCCACGGGCGTATCAGCGACCTGGGCGGCTATCTCGACATCGTTCTCGATTTCCTCTTCTACTCGGGCGTGGCCTTCTTCTTCGCCGTGGGCCGGCCCGAGCAGGCCCTGCCGGCGGCCTTCCTGATCTTCAGCTTCGTGGGTACCGGCGCTTCTTTCCTCGCCTTCGCCGCCCTGGCGGCCAAGCGCGGCATCACCACGGCGGCGCGCGGCGCCAAGTCGATCTACTACCTGGGCGGCCTGACGGAGGGCACGGAGACCATCGCCCTCTTCGTCGCGATCTGCCTCTTCCCCGATCTCTTCGCCTGGTTCGCCTGGATCTTCGGCGGTCTTTGCTGGCTCACCACCGCCGTGCGCATCTTCATGGCGACGGAGACCTTCCGGCACTAGCCCCTCAGGGACCGCGAGGGTGGCGGAGGCACGGTCCCGCGCCTGCTGCTTCTCAAGAGCGTGTCCCTCCTGCGTCCCGCTGACCTTCCGCGAACTGCACTTCGAATTCCTCCTGAATGCGGCGCAGTTCCTCGATGGCGGCGCGGATGTCCGAGCTGTCGATGACATTGACCTCGACCCGCTCGCCGACGCGTGAGAGGCGGCGGCGTAGATTGCGGTGTTCCTCGGAGAGGAAGTCGTCGACCTGGTAAACCTGGATGGGGCGGGCGAAGCCCTTCGGCGTGATGCGCTCGACCTTCGTGCAGTGAACATGGCCCTGGATCAGGCTGTGGGTATTCTCGTCGACCAGTATGGCGTCCGGCTTGGCCGCCACCTCCAGGCGCGAGGCCAGATTCACCGGGCTGCCCAGGACGGTGTAGTCGAGGCGCTGCTCGGAGCCGAAGTTCCCCACCGTGCAGAAACCGGTGGCAATCCCCATGCGGACGTGCAGACCCTGCGACACGCCGAGCTTCTGCCAGTACTTCTGCAGCTCCGCCGCCCGCGCGCGCATTCGCAGCGCCATCTCCACGCAGCGCAGCGCGTCCTCGGTTTCGCCCTCGCTTTCCGGGTCGCCGAAGAAGACGAGGATGGCGTCGCCGATGAACTTGTCGATGGTGCCGCCGCAGTCGAGCGCGATGGAGGCCATTTCGGAGAGGTAGGAGTTCACCACCTTGGCCAGGCGTTCCGGTTCCAGGCTGTCGCTCAGATCGGTGAACTGGACGATGTCGGAGAGGAAGATCGTCAGGTTCTTGCGACTATAGGCGCTGGCCTGTTCGTCGGTGTGGGAGAAGATGGTCTGATAGATCTGCGGCGAAAGGTACTTGGCCAGCCGGGTGGCGAGGCTCTCGAGTTGGCGGCTTTTCTCCTCGATGATCTCGCGGTCGCGGATCTTCTGCTCCAGAAGCTCCTCCCGATCCCGCTTCAACTTCCACTCGGCGGTGCGGTCGACGAACTGGCCCTGGACGCCGTTCAGGTAGGAAAAGACATCGTCCGTTGTCCGCGTGGACAGCAGGGAAAACACCTTGTCCTCGCCGTCCAGGTTGATGTGGATCTCGGGAATGAGGACCGAACCCTTGCCGTTCAAGCTGACGACAAAGTTCTCGATCTGTGCACCGGGGACTCCAAGCTGCTCCAGCACGTCGGGAAAGTAGACGTTGGTGACGTTGCCGAGGACCGGAAAGAAGCTCTTGAAGTTGTCGTTCACCTTCAGGACCTGCAGTTCCTTGTTGGCGAAGTAGCACGCCGTAATCGCGTTGCGGAAGTTGAAGAAGCTCAGGTCGACGATGTTGTGCTGATTGAAAAAATCTTCCAGTTTCATCGGCTCTCCCCTCCTGGCCGGTCGCGGGAAGGCTCAGGTTGCGCAGCGCAGCGCCATAGGCACCGGCGGCACTCGCAGGCGAAGCGGAAGCCCGATTTCCGCTTTTGCGCGAGCAGCGCAACTCAGCTGTAATACTGCAACAGCTTGAGCCTTTACCGCTTCGGCGGCAAGGCCGCTCAGGGGCGGGCTACGATCATCGCCGCAGGGACCGGCACGACGTAGCCGCCGTCCGCTGCAAAGTCAGCCTCCACCTTGGCCGTCATCTCGCCGCGTATGCGATCGACGATCTCTGCAGACTGGCTCTTCAGCAGCATGGAGACTGCGACTGTCGCATTTGCATAGATGTCGAAGAGGTCACCCGGCGCGTCGAGCCGCCAGGTGAAATGGAGGATGTCGTGAGCGGCGAGCCGGAAGCCGGCAGCCTGGAGCAGCGTCTCGGCGGTTTCCCGGTGCGCGAACTGAAAGAAATCCGGCTGCGGCGGCGCACTCGACAGGTCCGCGTGGGTCTTGATGGCACGCAAGGCGGTGCCGAATGCGGGATTTGCTTCCGGTGCGGCCCAGCAGGTGAAGGCGAAGGTGCCGCCCGGGCGCAGGACACGCCGAACTTCGGAGAGCACGCGATTGTAGTCCGGCACATGCGGGATGCCGAAGTTGCAGGTGACGGCATCAAAGCTGGCCTCGCCATAGGGGAGGTTCTGGGCGTCGCCCTGCCGGAGGCTCGCCGCAGGTGCGGCACGGGCAGCCTTCTCCAGCATCGTCGGGGAAAAGTCGAGCCCCTCCACCTTCGCGCCGCTCTCGGTCAACCTGGCGGTCAGATTGCCCTGTCCACAACAGAGGTCCAGGATGTCGCGGCCAGGTCCGGGCGCGACGACGGAAACGAGCTGCTCTGCAATCCGGTCGGTAATGGGGCCGAAGCGCGTAACATAGTTCTCGGCGACGCTGTCGTCGGCCCAGCCCTTGCGTTCTCTTTCGCCGAATACGGAATAGTCGTCCATCAAGACCTCTCCTCCGTTTTCTTCTACGGAATCAGGGTAGCCGCTTTCGGTCCCGATGCCATTGCGTGTATTCCGAAAGTATAGCGGCTGCCGGCGATCTTCGGTTGCGGCAGCAGGCGTAAGCGGCACGCAATTGCCGTCCCTGCGGCGCGGGGCTAGGCTGCCCGTCATGATGGACAGCACCAGCTTGCAAAATCTCCTCAGCGAAGCGGCGTCGCGGGCGGCCGCCTATCTCGACGGGCTGCCGTCGCGGGAGGCAGGTCCCCTTCCGGGCTCGGTCGAGCGACTGATCCGGGCGCTCGAGGGTCCCTTGCCGGGCGGGCCGAGCGTGGCGGAGGATGTCCTCGCTTTTCTGGATGACTACGGGTCGCCGGCCACCGTGGCCAGCGCCGGTGGACGATATTTCGGCTTCGTCACGGGAGGTGCCCTGCCGGCGACGCTGGCCGCCCAGTATCTCGCCGCGGCCTGGGACCAGAACAGCTTCAGCTTCGTCAGCTCTCCGGCGGTTGCCTGCTTCGAGGCGGCGGCCCTGCGCTGGGTGAAGGAGGCGCTGGGGTTGCCGGCCGTTGCCGAGGGCGCTCTGGTGACCGGCGCGACCATGGCGAACTTCACCTGCCTTGCGGCGGCGCGGAACCACGTGCTGGCGCGCGCCGGCTGGGACGTGGACCGGCAGGGCCTCTTCGGCGCGCCGGAGCCGACCGTCGTCGTCGGCGGCGAGGCGCACGCCTCCCTCTTCAAGGTGCTTTCCCTGCTGGGGCTGGGACGCGACCGGGTGCTGCGCGTGGAAGCGGATGGGCAGGGGCGGCTGCGCGCCGACCGGCTGCCGCCGGTCGACGGGCCCGTCATCGTCTGCATCCAGGCGGGCAACGTGAACTCCGGCGCCTTCGATCCGGCCGAGGAGGTCGTCGCCTGGGCGCGGCAGCGCGATGCCTGGGTCCATGTGGACGGCGCCTTCGGGCTCTGGGCCCTGGCCTCGAGCGAACTGGCGCCGCTGGCCCAGGGATTCCGCGAGGCCGACTCCTGGGCGACCGATGCGCACAAGTGGCTGAACGTGCCCTACGACTCCGGGATCGCCCTGGTCCGGGATGCGGAAGTGCTGGCGAAGGCCATGTCGATCAGCGGGTCGTACCTGCTGCCCAGCACACACCGCGACGCCATGAACGTCACGCCCGACAGCTCACGCCGCGCCAGGGCCATTGAGGTCTGGGCGGCGCTCAAGGCGCTAGGGCGATCCGGTTTGGCCGACATGATCGAGCGCAACTGCCGCCAGGCGCGGCGGCTGGCCGAAGGCCTGCGTGACGGCGGCGTCGAGATCCTGAACGAGGTGGTGCTGAACCAGGTCGTCGCTTGCTTCGGGGACGACGCCCGGACGCAGCGCGTCATCGCCGCGGTTCAGGACGACGGCACCTGCTGGTGCGGTGGCACCAGCTGGAAAGGGCGCGCGGCCATGCGGATCAGCGTCTCTTCCTGGGCCACCAGCGACGACGATATCGAGCGTTCCCTGGCGGCGATCCTCGCCGCGCATCGCGAGGCCTGAAAGAAAAAAGCCCGCCGGTGGGCACCGGCGGGCTTCAGTCGAAGGCACAGGGAAAGACTACTTCGGAAGAAGTCCCCCTATTATTCCGCAGCCGCGGAGGCGGCGGAATCTTCTGCGACCGGGTGAGCGGCCATGAGTTCGAGCGCCTTGACCATGGCGGAGTGGTCCCAGGCGGCCCCGCCGTTGGCGGCGCAGGCGTTGAACAGCTCCTGCGCGGTCGCCGTGTTGGGCAGGCTGACGCCCAGCGCCTTGGCGCCCTGCAGGGCGAGATTGAGATCCTTCTGGTGCAGCTCGATGCGGAAACCCGGATCGAAGGTGCGCTTGATCATACGCTCGCCGTGGATCTCCAGGATGCGCGAGGTGGCAAGGCCGCCCATCAGCGCCTGGCGCACCTTGGCCGGGTCGGCGCCGGCCTTGGAGGCGAAGACCAGGGCCTCGCCCACCGCCTCGATGGTCAGGGCGACGACGATCTGGTTGGCGACCTTGGTGGTCTGGCCCACACCGTTCGGGCCGACCAGGGTGATGTTCTTGCCCATCAGCTCGAAGATCGGCTTGGCCTTCTCGAAGGCCGCGTCGCTGCCGCCGACCATGATGGTGAGGGAGGCCGACTTGGCGCCGACCTCGCCGCCGGAGACCGGCGCGTCCAGGTAGTCGCAGCCCGCCTCGTTGATCTTCTGGGCGAAGACCTTGGTCTCGATGGGCGAGATCGAGCTCATGTCGATCACCAGCTTGCCCTTGGAGAGACCTTCGGCGACGCCGTTCTCGCCGAACAGCACGGCCTCGACCTGCGGGGTGTCGGGCACCATGGTGATGATGATGTCGCTGGCCGCGGCCACGTCCTTGGCGCTGTCGACCAGCTTCAGGCCCTTGCCCTTCAGCTCGTCCGGCGCCGGGGTGCGGTGCACGGTGCTGGTGACCTCGTGCCCGCCGTCCAGCAGGTGGCCGACCATGGGCGCGCCCATGATGCCGAGGCCGATGAATCCGATCTTTGCCATGACTTTCCGTTCCTTTCGCTCAAATCTTTTTATGCAGGCGCGGCTTATTCCGCCGCGGCGCTGGCGGAGAGATAGGGGCGCAGCCAGCCGAGGCCTTCCGAGGTGCCGGCCTTGGGCTTGTACTCGCAGCCGATCCAGCCCTTGTAGCCCATCTTGTCGATGGCATCGAAGAGGAAGGTGTAGTTGATCTCGCCGGTGCCCGGCTCGTGGCGGCCCGGGTTGTCGGCCAGCTGCATGTGCGGGATCTTCGCCAGGTTCTTCTCGATGGTGCGCGTCAGATCGCCTTCCATGACCTGCATGTGATAGATGTCGTACTGGAAGAAGAGGTTGTCCGAGCCCACCGTCTCGATGGTCATCATCGCCTGGGCGGAGGTGTCCAGGTAGTAGCCGGGGATGTCGATGGTGTTGATCGCCTCGATCAGCAGCTTGATGCCCGCTTCCCCGGTCTTCTTCGCGGCGAAGCGCAGGTTCTCGATGTAGGTCTCCGCCACCTTGTCCGGATCGGCGTGCTCGGGGCGGATGCCGGCCATGGCGTGCAACTGGGTGCAGCCCAGGGCTTTGGCGTAGTCGATGGCGGTGCCGACGCCGTCCTGGAACTCGCTCACCCGGTCCGGTAAACAGGCCAGTCCGCGCTCGCCGGCATCCCAGTCGCCCGCCGGCATGTTGTGCAGCACCTGGACCAGGCCGTTGGCTTTCAGCGCCTCGGCCAGGACTTCCTTCTCGAAGGCGTAGGGGAAGAGGTACTCGACGCCCTGGAAGCCGTCTTTCGCGGCCGCGGCAAAGCGGTCGAGGAAGTCGTGCTCGTTGTAGAGCATCGACAGGTTGGCGGCGAACTTAGGCATTCTGGGGATCCTCCTGAATTTTTCCACAGCTTACAGGGTGGGGCGGCCCCTGAGTCAACAAGGCCAGTCAACAAGGCCAGTCAACAAGGCCGGTCAACAAGGCCGGTCAATGACAGCGGGATGAAGAACCGCTGCCGCTAAAACGGCAGGGTCCTTTTCGCCGGCGCTACTCCGCGGGCTCCAGCTCCGGCTGCTTGCCCTTCGGCATGCCATCGGGGCCCAGCGTCGGGTCGAGGCAGAGCGTCTCCTCGAACTCGTTCACCGCGTCGATCTCCATGCCCATGGAAACGTTGGTGACGCGCTCCAGGATGAACTCGACCACCACCGGCACCTGGAACTCCTCCATCAACTGGTGGGCCTTGTCGAAGGCTTCCTTGAACTCGTTGGGGCTTTTCACGCGGATCGCCTTGCAGCCCAGGCCCTCGGCAACCTTCACGTGGTCGACGCCGTACTCGCCGAGGTCCGGCGTGTTGACGTTCTCGAAGGAGAGCTGGACGTTGTAGTCCATGTCGAAGCCGCGCTGCGCCTGGCGGATGAGGCCCAGGTAGGCGTTGTTCACCACCACGTGGATGTAGGGCAGCTTGAACTGGGCGCCGACGGCCAGCTCCTCGATCATGAACTGGAAGTCGTAGTCGCCCGAGACCGCGACGATCTCCTGCTCCGGGCGCGCCTTGCGCACGCCGAGTGCCGCCGGCAGGGTCCAGCCCAGCGGACCGGCCTGGCCGCAGTTGATCCAGTTGCGCGGGTTGTAAACGTGCAGGAACTGCGCTGCGGCGATCTGTGACAGGCCGATGGTGGTGACGTAGCAGGTGTCGCGGCCGAAGGCCTCGTTCATTTCCTCGTAGACGCGCTGCGGTTTCAGCGGCACCTCGTCGTAATGGCTCTTGCGCAGCATGTTCTTCTTGCGGTGCTCGCACTCGCGCGACCAGGAGGTACGGTCCTTCAGCTTGCCGGCCGCCTTCATCTCCTTCGCCACCTCGACGAAGAGCTCCAGCGCCGCCTTGGCGTCGGAGACGATGCCGTAGTCGGGCATGAAGACGCGGCCGATCTGCGTCGGCTCGATGTCGACGTGCACGAACTTGCGCCCCTTGGTGTAGGTCTCGATGGAGCCGGTGTGGCGGTTGGCCCAGCGGTTACCGATGCCGAAGACGAAGTCGGAGCGCAGGAAGGTGGCGTTGCCGTAGCGGTGGCTGGTCTGCAGGCCCACCATGCCCGCCATCAGCGGGTGGTCGTCGGCAATGGCGCCCCAGCCCATGAGGGTCGGGATGACCGGTACCCCGGTCACTTCGGCGAACTCGACCAGCAGATCGGCGGCGTCGGCGTTGATGATGCCGCCGCCGGCGACGATCACCGGGCGCTCGCCCGCGTTCAGCATCTCCAGTGCCTTTTCCGCCTGCTTGCGGCTGGCGGCGGGCTTGTAGATCGGCAGGGGTTCGTAGGTTTCGTCGTCGAACTCGATCTCGGCCAGTTGCACGTCGACCGGCAGGTCGATCAGCACCGGGCCGGGCCGGCCGGAGCGCATCAGGTGGAAGGCCTGCTGGAAGGCGCGCGGCACCAGGGCGGGCTCCTGCACGGTGATGGCCCACTTGGTGACCGGCTTGGCGATCGATTCGATGTCGACGGCCTGGAAATCCTCCTTGTTCAGCTTGGCGCGCGGCGCCTGGCCGGTGATGCAGAGGATCGGGATGGAATCGGCGGAGGCGGAGTAGAGCCCGGTGATCATGTCGGTGCCCGCCGGCCCCGAGGTGCCGATGCAGACGCCGATGTTGCCCGGCTGGGCGCGGGTGTAGCCCTCGGCCATGTGGGAGGCGCCCTCGACGTGGCGCGCCAGGACGTGGTCCAGGGTGCCGCGCTTCTTCATGGCGGCGTAGAGCGGATTGATCGCCGCGCCGGGAACGCCGAAGGCGACGCTGACGCCTTCCTTCTCCATGACGCGAACGGCGGCTTCGGCTGCGGTCATCAGGGTCATCGTCGTTCCTCCGCCCCGAACTTGATGCTCGGGTGTTGTTCTTGCTGGGGTGGCGAAGATGCCACTTGGAATTTCATGAGTCAATAGGAATGGAATGATATTCCGTATCGTGGAATAATGGAAATAAGATCGAAATACATAATGTATTTCAAATTGTTATAATGGACAATAAAATGGAACTGGCTGCCAAAAGTGGCGTCGGCGGCGTTCTGCGACGTGCCTGCTGACAGCTTCGGGCTTTGCCCTCTATGCTGCGCCTGCCGAGGGAAGGGAGATTCGCGCCATGCCGAGAACCGCCGCCAAGAGCCGGGGCGCTGCCAAGGGAGACGCCAGCAAGGGAAGCGGGCAGGTCCAGTCGCTCGACCGGGCCCTGTCGATTCTGGAGCGCCTGGCCGATGCCGACGGGATGACGCTGACCGACCTGGCCCAGTCCGTCGGCCTTGCGCCCTCGACCACCCACCGCCTGCTGACCACGCTGCAGCAGCGCCGTTTCGCCGACTTCGACGAGGAATACTCCGTCTGGGTGATCGGCGTCGGCGCCTTCAATGTCGGCAATGCCTTCCTGCGCAACCGCCGCATCGTCACCCTGGGCCGCCCGGTCATGCGCCGGCTCATGGAGGACGTGGGGGAGACCGTGAACCTGGCGGTGGAAGACCAGAACGAACTGGTCTACGTGACCCAGTTCGAGAGCCACGCGCCCATGCGCGCCTTCTTCCGCCCGGGGCGCCGCGCGCCGATGCACGCCTCGGCCGTCGGCAAGGCGATGCTGGCGGAGATAGACGACGCGGCGCTGACCGATCTGCTGCACCGCAAGGGCATGCCGCGCTTCACCGACAAGACCATCGTCGATCCCACGGCATTGCGCGCCGAACTGGAGAAGACGCGCCAGCGCGGTTGGGGCGTCGACGACGAGGAGCACACCGTAGGCATGCGCTGCGTGGCGGCGACCATCCACAACGAGCACGGCGAGGTCATCGCCGGGGTGTCGGTCTCCGGCCCCTCGGTGCGCGTCACCGAGACCCGGCTGGGCGAACTGGGCGCGCGGGTGGTCCAGGCGGCCAAGGAGATCACCGAGCAGATCGGCGGCGTGGCGCCCTAGCGCCGGCGTCGGGCCGCAGCCGGATCGTATAAGTTACTGGAAGCAAATGATTCCCGCTTGGCGCGTAAGTTCCGTTGCGGGCTCCCGAAGTTGGGCTGCATCGCTTTGTATTCTCTCTAGAATGTGACAGAAAACACGTCGACGGGTTTTCCTGGGGAGTAGTATAGATGCTCGAAGGGGGACGCAGGTTTGGGATGCATTCACGTCAGCATTTCCGCCGAGGAGAGAGCCTGCCGGCCGAGCCGGCGGCGGCGGAATTGCCGTGCCACACGACGGACACAGCTTCTAATCGCGCCGCGGTTTAATCTGCGCGCTGCGGAATGCTGGTCGCGCGGGCGATCCGGGGGCGAGAGAGGGACGCGGCGATGGCCATTCGGCGCTGGTTGACGGCGATCGGCCTGGGCGGATTTGCCGAGGTCTTCGAGGAAAACGACGTCGACCTCGAACTCATTCCGGAGCTGACCGAAGAGGACCTGCGCCAGCTCGGCCTGACGCTGGGCCAGCGCAAGCGGTTGCTGCGCGCCGCCCAGTCGCTGGCCACCGCCGGTCATACGCCCGCCGTGGCCGTAGCGCCGCCGGCCGGCGGCGAGCGGGTCCCCGCGGAACGCCGCCACCTGACCGTGATGTTCTGCGACATCGTCGGCTCCACCGTGCTCTCGGAGCGCCTGGAGGCCGAGGACCTGCTGGACGTGGTGCGACGCTACCAGAATTTCTGCGCCTCCATCATCGGCACTCACGAGGGCTACATCGCCCGCTTCGTCGGCGACGGCATCCTGGCCTACTTCGGTTATCCCATGGCCCACGAAGACGCGCCGGTCCACGCGCTGCATGCCGCCCTGGGCATCACCGAGGGCATCGGCCAGCTGGAGCTGCCGGCGGATACACAGCTGGCGGTGCGCATCGGCATCGCCTCCGGCGTGGTCATCGTCGGTGACCTGATCGGCGCCGGCGCCGCGGTGGAGCAGCCGGCCATCGGCGTCGCCCCCAATCTCGCCGCCCGGGTCCAGGGCATGGCCGGGCCGAACGAGATCGTGGTGGCCGATGTCACCTATCGCCTGACCCAGGACGATTTCGACTTCGAGGATCTCGGCCGGCGGGAGTTCCACGGCATCTCCGAGCCGGTGCGCATCTGGCGCCTGCTGGGCGAGCACCAGGGTGACAGCGAGGCCGTGACCTTCGGGCGCTGGGCCCAGACCTCCTTTGCCGACCGCAGCGACCAGCTCGACTTGGCGCGCCGCCAGTGGCGCCAGGTGAAGGGCGGCGCCGGCCGCGTGGTGATGGTCACCGGCGAGCCCGGCATCGGCAAGTCGCGCTTCGTCCACCAGTTCCTGCGCGAGGTGAACGACGAAGCCATGGTGCAGACTTATCAGGGCACGCCCTACAACCAGGACAGCCCGCTGCACCCGCTGATCCAGCGCTACCGGCTGCTCGCCAACATCGACCACGGCGACAGTCCGGCGACCATCCGGCACAAGCTCGACAAGGTGGTGATGGGCGAGGGGCCGGAGCGCGAGGCGCGCCTCGACATCTTCGCCGACATGCTTTCGCCGGTCTCCATCGACCAGCCGCAGTCACAGGTCGCCGCCAAGCAGAACCGCGAGCGCACGCTGCAGGCCATCGTCGACAACCTCGTCTCGCGCAGCCGCGAATACCCCATCGTCGTTGTGGTCGATGATTTCCAATGGCTCGACCCCACCTCGATCGAGCTGCTGGACCGGGTGGTCCATGCCATCCCGAGCGAGCGGATCTACGTCATCGTGACGTCGCGCGAAGCTTTCTACACGCCCTGGGAGGCGCTGCCGCACGTGACACGGCTGGAGCTTGGCCGCCTGCCGGTGAAGGACGCCCAGGCGCTGATCGCCAGCCTGGCCCAGGGAACCTCGCTCACCAAGGCCGTGGTCAGCGAGATCGTCGAAAAGACCGACGGCATCCCGCTCTTCGTCGAGGAGCTGACCAAGAGCGTCGTGGAACTGGATTTCGAGCAATCCGCCAAGGGCCGCAAGCCGCGGCGCCACGCCGGTTCGGCCATCCCGATCTCGCTGCAGGACTCCCTTATGGAGCGCCTCGACCGGGTCGGCCAGGCGAAGATGGTGGCGCGGGTCGGCTCCGTGCTCGGCCGCTCCTTCACGCGGGACATGATCTCCCAGGTCGGTGATTTCGATGCTGCCTACCTGGAGGCGGCCCTGGCCACCCTTTCCGATGCCGGCCTGATCTATCGCGAGATCGATCAGCGCGGCAAGGAGACCTTCGTCTTCAAGCATGGCCTGGTGCAGGAAGCGGCCTATGATTCGCTGCTGCGCGAGGAACGCCAGCGGCTGCATTCCTCGACGGCGCAGGCGCTGAAGGACCTGGTCCCGGAGATCGAATCTGATCGTCCGGATCTGCTGGCCAATCACCTCTCCGCCGGCGGCAGCCACGAAGAGGCAGCGAAGCTGTGGCTGCAGGCCGGGCGCATCAGCTTGGCGCGCTCGGCCATTGTCGAGGCGGTGCATCACCTGCGCCGCGGCCTGGAGGCGCTGGACCAGCTGCGCGAGACACCGGAGATCCAGGCCCTGCGCCTGCAGCTGCTGATCCGCCTGGGACCGGCGCTCATCTCCCTGCACGGTCCGGGCTCCAGCGAGGTGGAGGAGATCTACGCCAAGGGCTACGAGCTGTGCCGCAGCCTGCCGGAGTCCGAGGATCATTTCCCGGTCTACTGGGGCTGGTGGCGCCTGTCGCGCGACTTCAACGAGATGAACATGCGCTCCGACGAGCTGCTGACCCGCGCCGGCGCGCGCAAGGACGAGGCGCTGCTGCTGCAGGCGCATCACTGCCAGTGGGCTTCGCACTTCAACCGCGGCGACTTCCAGGGCTGCCTGGAGCATATCGACTGCGGCCTGGATCTTTATGAAAAGGGCGACTACCGCACTCATGCGACGCTCTACGGCAACCACGACGCCAAGGTCTGCGGCCACGGCGAGCGTTCGCTGGTCTACTGGCTGCTGGGCCGGCCGGAGGAGGCCATGGAGTCCGAGCGCCAGGCGCAGGCCTGGATGGAGGCCCTGGGCCACGGCGGCAGCTGGATGCACCACAAGGACATCACCATCATGCACCGCCTCTACCGCCGCGACGCGTCGGAGGTGCTGCGCATCGCCGAGGAGATGATTGCCTTCGCCGAGGACCAGGGCTTCACCGATCACCGCGCCAAGGCACTGGTTTTCGCCGGCTGGGCGCACGCGCGCCTGGGCAATCCCTCCAAAGGGCTGACGGAAATACGCGAGGGCCTGGAGCGCCAGAAGCTGATCGGCACTCGCGAGGACTTCCCCGTCTACTACGACATGTTCGCCGAGGTGCTGGCGCTGAACGGGCGCATCGACGAGGCGCTGGAGGAGACGACCGCGGCCCAGGCCGAGTTCGAGGCCATGGGCCTGCGCATCTGGCTGCCGGAGCTGCGCCGCCGCGTCGGCTACCTGCTCCAGCTGCGCATGCCCCACGATCCGGAACCCGCGGTGTCCGCCTACCGCGGCGCGCTGGACCTGGCGAGCGACCAGGGTGCGCGCACCCTCGCGCTGCGCGCGGCCACCAGCCTGGCGGGCCTGCTGCGCAGCCAGGGCCGCATCGACGACGCCTGCGATACCCTGGAGCCGCGCCTGCAGGGGCTGGAGGGCATGGCGGGGACGCCCGACTACGCCGCCGCCGCGGCCATGCTGGCCACCGCGCGGCGCCGGGAAGGGTGAGCGGCCATGGACGCCTCGGCCCCGCAGCGCCGCGCCGGCGCGAAAGCTGAGACGCGCGGCGATACCGCCAAGGTCTACCGCGGCGGCACGCACCGCTGCCGCAGCCCGGAAGAGACGCTGGAAGCTTTCCTGCCGCTGGCCGAACGCATGGGCATCACGCGGCTGGCCAACGTCACCGGCCTGGACAGCATCGGCATCCCCGTCTACATGGCCTGCCGCCCGCTGTCGCGCTCCATCGCGGTCTCCCAGGGCAAGGGACTGACGCCGCAGGAGGCGAAGGTTTCGGCCTTCATGGAGGCGGCGGAGACCTGGCACGGCGAGACCATCACCGCGCCCTTGAAGATGGTCTCCTACAACGAGTTGAGCCGCGACCATCGGGTGATCGACGTCGAAGGGCTGCCGCGGTCGCGTCTCGGCGACTTCGATCCGGCGCAGCAGATCCTCTGGATCGAGGGCACGCCGCTGGCCGGCGGCGCGCCGCTCTGGGTGCCGCTGGAGCTGGTCTCCACCAACTACACCCTGCCGCAGCCCCAGGGCAGCTTCGCCTTTCCCGCCAATACCAACGGCCTGGCCTCCGGCAACACCTTTGCCGAGGCGGCGCTGCACGCGCTCTGCGAGCTGATCGAGCGCGACGCCCTCAGCCTCTGGCGCCTGGGCGGCGACAGCGCCCGCGCGGCGGCGAAGCTGGACCCGGAGAGCATCGGCTCGGTGCGCTGCCGCACCCTGCTGGCGCACTATGCCCGCGCCGGCCTGGATGTCGGTCTTTGGGACGTGACCTCGGACCTGGGGGTGCCGGTCTTCTGCTGCGCGGTGGCTGAGCGCAGCGACACCGCCGTAGAGGCGGAGCTGGGCGCCGGCTGCCATCCCGACCGCGAGGTGGCGCTGCTGCGCGCCCTGACCGAGGCGGCGCAGTCGCGCACCACCCGCATCGCCGGCTCGCGCGACGACTACGTGCCGGAGTCATACGACAGCGCGGCCAAGCTGGCGCGCAACCGCACGGCCCGCCTGTGGCTGTCCGACCCGCCGCGCCGCCGCTTCAACGACGCCCCCAACCTCAGCGGCGAGACCATCGCCGGCGACCTGGAAAGGGTGTTGGGGCGCCTGGCCGCCGACGGCGTTACCCAGGTGGTGGCGGTCGACCTCACCAAGCCGGAGGTCGGCCTGCCGGTGGCCCGCGTCGTGGCGTCCGGCCTGGAAGGCGCCTACCAGGGCGCCGGCAGCGACTACCGCCCCGGCCCGCGCGCCCTTGCCCGCGGCCTGGGGGAGGGAGACTGGTCATGACGGCGGTCTTCCTGGGCCCCAGCCTGCCGCGTGCCGAGGCGGAGAAGATCCTGGCGGCGGACTACCACCCGCCGGTGCGCCAGGGCGACATCTACCGCCTGGTGCAGCAGCGCCGGCCGCGGGCCATTGCCGTGATCGACGGCTATTTCCAGGAGGTGCCCTCGGTCTGGCACAAGGAGATTCTCTGGGCGCTTGACCAGGGCATTCCCGTCTACGGCGCCGCCAGCATGGGCGCGCTGCGCGCTGCCGAGCTGCAGCGCCACGGCATGATCGGCATCGGCAAGATCTACGAGGCCTACCGGGTCGGGACCTATACGCCTTACGAGAGCGAGCTCTTCGAGGACGACGACGAGGTGGCGGTGATCCACGGGCCGGCGGAGCTGTCCTATCCGGCCCTGTCGGACGCCATGGTCGATCTTCGCGAGACCCTGGCCGCGGCGGCGCGTGACGGTCTCATCGACGAAAAGCTGCGCGACGGCCTCGTCGCCGCCTTCAAGCGCCGCTTCTATCGCGAGCGTAGCTTCGCGGCCCTGCCCGAACTGCTGGCTGAAATGGAGGTGGACACGGCAACCGCCGAGGCGCTCACGGCCTGGCTGCCGCAGGGGCGCATTTCGCAGAAGCGCGCCGATGCCCGCGCGCTGCTGGAAGCCTTGGCGGAAAGCGAACCGGAGCCGCCGGCCGAGCACGAGCCCTTCATTTTCGAGCGCACCACCCTCTGGGCGCAGTTCGTCGAGCAGGCCGACGACGCGGCCGCGCCGGTGGGCGCGGAGGAGGGGTTGGTTCTGGAGGAACTCTACCTCGAGCCGGATCTCTATACGGCTCTGCGCCGCCTGGCCGTGCTGCGCCTGCAGCTCCTGGCGCCGGAGGCGCCGCCGCCGGGCGACGACGCGGCGCGGCGTGCGGCGCTGGACCAGTTGCGGCGGCGCCACGGGCTGCTGTCGCGCGCCGCGCTGGAGGCCTGGGCCGAGGACTGCGACCTGGACCGGGAAGGGCTCGATCGTCTGCTTGCTTACGAGGCGGCGGTGGAAAGCCGGGCGCGGAGCGCCGGCGCAGCCCTGGCGGCGGCGCTGCTCGACGTGCTGCGCAGCGAGGGCCACTACCCGGCGCTGGCCGCGCGCGCCCGCGACAAGCAGGAGCGACTCGAAAGGCTGGGCAAGGGGCGCACTGCCCCCTCTGCGCTCTCGTCCGAGGCGCTGGTAGACTGGTACTTTGAGAGCCGTCTGGGCCGCGCCGCGCCGTCGGACGTCGCGCAGGGCGCCCGCGAAATGGGATTTGCCGACGTCGACAGCCTGCGCAACGCCCTGGCGCGCGAGCAGGCCTATCTGGCGCTGGCGGAGGAGTCGCGTTAGAAGAACGCGTCGAGTGGGGGACAAGGCATGACCATGCTGTGGGACAGGCTGGACGGGATCGGCGGCGTTGCCGCCGGCACGCGCTTCCGGCTGTTCGCGCAGATGCCGGAGCTGGAAGGTTTCTCGGAGCCGGAGACGGTGCGGGTTTCGCCGCGTCCCGGCTCGATCGCCGCCGGACCCTTCGACGGCGCCATGCGCGTGGTCGACGCCGTCGACAAGACCGAGCCCTACGCGTTTCCCTATATGCCGCCCTATCAGGGCCCGGCCTATCGGCCCGCCCGCCCCGGCGCCGACGGCCATTTCGACCAGATCCCCGTCGGCAGCCGCCAGTTCCTCGCGGCGCATATGTACGGCTCGGTACGCTTCACGCTCGACATCTGGGAGAATTACTTCGGCAAGACGGTCGCCTGGTACGACCCCAGCGACGGCTTCATCGTCGAACTGGTGCCGGAGGTCGACTGGGACAACGCGCACGCGGGCATCGGCTTCATCGAAACCGGCGGCCGGGTGAACAGCGCCGGCGACTATCATCCCTTCGCCCTGAATTTCGATGTCATCGCTCATGAGGTGGGGCACACGCTGCTGTTTTCGGAGATGGGCATTCCCGGCTTCGACGCCCTGACGCCCCAGTTCCTCGCCTTCCACGAGTCGATGTCGGACATGGTGGCGCTGGTCTCCTCCCTGCACTTCGAGTCCATGCTGGACGAGCTGATCGATCAGACCGGCGGCAACCTCTATGTGCTGAACTGGCTGAACCGGGTCGGCGAACTTTCGAGCAGCGAGCAGATCCGCGTCGCCTCGAACGAGACCCACATGGAGGACCTCGCCTCGCTCCGCCTTTCGCCCGGCGGAGAGTGGATCGATCCCAGCGGCCAGGAGCGCAACGCGCACCATCTGGCCCAGCCGCTGACCGGCGCCGTCTTCGACAACCTGATCGAGATCTATCAGGACGGCCTGGTGCGCCGCGGCCTCATCCCGCCGGATATGGACCCCCGCGGCTGGGACCGGGAAAGCGTGGCGAGCAGCCTCAACGACTTCCAGCGCGTGCACCAGGGCGCCGTCGCGATGAACCGCGGCGCCTTCATCGACGCGCTGATCGAGGCGCGCGACATCACCGGCTTCGCCCTGGCGGTGACCTGGCAGCGCCTGTCGCCGGCACATATGACCTACGCGGACTTCGCCGAAACCTTCCTGGATGTCATGGCCGAGATCGGCCAGGCGGGCAACCTGCGGGCCTTCGGGGAGAACTTCCTCGAGCGCGGCATTGCCTTGCAGGGGGCGCCGCTGAGGCAGCCGCCGCCGCCGCGCGGCGCGCCCTACCTGGTGCGCTGGAAGTGGCTGCGCCGGCGCGGCGACTCGTCGGCGGCCGCGCGCTCGGACGCCCTGCTCGACGATCCGGAGGCCTACGCGCGCGTGTACGGCATGTTCAATCACAGTTTCCGTGTGCAATTGTGAGGTAGATGTCCAGTTAGGACGAGGTAGTTCACTTGTTAGTTGATGCGGTGGTGTTATCATCCGCCGCGCCCAAGCGACGTTGCAACTGGGACGAAGCCCGGCGACTTCCAGACGCCGGCGCTTCGATGCATAGGAGGGGAAGATGGTTAGAGGTGCGAAGCAATCTCGGGGAGGACCTTCGATCTTTGATGAAAATCTACTGTCGAGTTCGCAAGTGAGACTCTTCGGGCGAAAGTTCAGCGGGCTGAAGCTCGACGAAGCGGTGCTTTCGGGCCTGAGTGCCGGTACGGATTCGCCGAACAAGAACCCGTTGACCGACAAGCTGGATCCCAAAAAGAAGCCGATGCTGGCGCGCATCTACGGCTTCACCTACGAGGGCAGCTACTACAAGCTCGATGCACCCTATATCTTCCTCGTCCACGGGGAGGGTACGTCGATCGAAGAGCCCACCAGCGTTGCCGACGTGGGCGTCGAGATGATGGACGAGCAGTTCCTCAAAGGCGTCCGCATGTGGCACTACGACAAGGTCGACTTTTCGATCCGTATCGAGATCACGAGCGGCTGGCTCGAGGAGATCCTGCTGGATGCGGCCATCGGTGCCGCCAGCAACATGACCGGCGGACAGTTCACCACCCGCGCCGACATGGCCGGGCGGGCCGACATGTCCTCGCGCGCCGACCTCTCGGCGCGGGCCGATCTCTCCGCGCGCGCCGACCTGGCGATGCGCAGCCGCTTTAAGAGCCGCTAGGCCTCAGCCGCCAGGTCGCTCTGGCCGGTTTTCGCGACAAGCGTGTTCCCGAAAGGGCGCGGCTGCTCCGGCGGCTGCGCCTTTTTCTTGCGGCCCGCTGCCTACGGCTACCAGGCGAGGCGGCGCAGCAGGTAGTCGGCCTGGGCGTGGTAGCGCCGCTCCAGGGCGGCGAGGCGGCTATCGAACGCCTGGGTCTGTCCCGGGTCGCCCAGTTCTTCCTGGTGGATGCCTTCGATCACCAGGGCCGAGGCGATGCCGACACCCTGGGCGCCGGCGATGTCGTGTGACAGGGAATCGCCCACCGCCAGCACGCGGCTGGGCGGCACCGGCGAGAGGTTCTGCAGCACGTGGCGATAGATCAGCGGGTGCGGCTTGCCGATGTAGACCACCTTGCCGCCGGCGGCCTCGTAGTCGGCGGCCACCGCGCCAGGGGCATGGATCAGGCCCTTGGGGCTGACCCCCTTCACATCGGGGTTGGCGCAGACCAGCGTCAGGCCGCGCCGCCGCGCCGCCGCCAGCACGTCGTCGAAGGCGCCGCGCGGCGGCGGCTCCTGGCCGAAGCTCGCCACCATGACGAAGTCGGCCTCCTCGACCGAGGCCGCTTCGGCGACGTTCAGGCCCGCCAGGATGGCGCGCTCCGAGGCGCCGACCAGCGGCAGGCAGCGCAGGGCGCCGCCGCCGCTGTTCTCCGCGCGCAGCTCCGCCGGCGCCGAGTTCAGGTAAGCGCGGGTCACCTCGCCGGAGGTGACGAAGTCCTCGTAAAGCGCACTCGGAATGCCGAGGCCGGCCAGGCGTTCGCGGTTGGCCTCGCGCCGGGTGCCGGAGTTGGAGAGGATGACAACCCGCTTGCCGGCCTCCTTCAGCGCTTCCAGGCAGTCGAGCACGCCCGGATAGACATTGGTGCCGTCGTGCAGGACGCCGAACTGGTCCAGCAGGTAGGCGTCGTAGCGCGCGGCCAGGGCCGCAAGGCCGTCGAGGAGCCGGGCGGTCATGCGCGCGCGGTTTCCGCCGGGGCGCCGGCCAGCAGGCCGCGGCTGTGCCGGGCGATCATGGATTCTTCGTCGGTCGGCACGATCCACAGGCCGAGGCGGCTGGCGGCGGCGGCGATGCGTGCCTCGCCCGCCGCGTTGGCCGCCGGGTCGAGTTCCGCGCCCAGCCAGGCAAGGCGCGCGCAGATGGCCGCGCGGATCGGCGCCGAGCGCTCACCGATGCCGGCGGTGAAGACCACGGCGTCGAGGCCGCCCAGCAGGGCCGCCAGGCCGGCGATCTGCTGGGCCACGCGGTCGCAGAACATCTCCACCGCCTGCCTGGCTTCCGGCCTGTCGCTGGCCAGCAGGTCACGCATGTCGGCGCTGAGCCCGGAAAGGCCGAGCAGGCCCGACTCCTTGTAGAGCAGCTTTTCCAGGCCGTCGGCGTCCAGGCCCTTTTCGCGCAGCAGGTAGATCAGCACGCCGGGGTCGATGGAACCGCAGCGGGTGCCCATGATGAGGCCGTCCAGGGTGGAGAATCCCATGGTGCAGGCCCGGCTCTCGCCGTCTTTCAGGGCGCAGAGGCTGGCGCCGTTGCCCAGGTGGGCGACGATGGTGCGGCCGGCCGCGGCCCCGGCGTCATAGTCCGGCAAGACGCCGGCAACAAACTCGTAGGACAGGCCGTGGAAGCCGTAGCGGCGCAGGCCCGCCTCGGCCAGGTCGAGCGGCAGGCCGTAGAGCTGGTCGCGCGCGGGGATCGAGCGGTGGAAGGCGGTATCGAAGCAGGCGACCTGGGGGATGGCCGGCGCGCGTTCACTGAGCGTGCGGATGGCGGCCAGGTTGTGCGGCTGGTGCAGCGGCGCCAGCGGGACCAGCGCCTCCAGGGCCGAGAGCACCGCCGCATCGACCACCACCGGGGCGGCGAAGTCGGTGCCGCCGTGGACCACGCGGTGTCCGGCCGCGACGACTGTCGTCTCCGGCGTTTCGCGGGCCAGCCAGTCCAGCAGGAAGCCGTAGAAGTGTTCGTGATCCAGCCCGGCGCCGTCGGGCCAGTCGTCCTTGAAAGCCTTGCCTGCGAACTCGGCCTTGAATTGCGGTTGGACGCCGATGCCTTCGATGATGCCGCCGCCCAGGGGCCTGCCGTCATCCGCGGCCGGATAGAGCGAGAACTTGATGCTCGAAGAGCCGGCGTTGACGACCAGAATCACATCGCTTTGCGGCATCGGTACTCCATTCCCCTCACGGCGGGCCTGCTTTCCCCTGCCGCCTTCTTTGTCGGCCCTCCTCATAAAGCTTCCGGAAGGGGCTTGCCATATTTTGATATTTCAACGATTATCAAAATATGGAAGAAACCATGCAAGAAGACCGGGCCACACAGGCCCTGGCCGCCCTGTCCCAGCCGACCCGCCTGGCGGTTTTCCGCCTGCTGGTGCGTGAAGGCCCGGCCGGGCTGCCGGCGGGCGAGGTGGCCCGCAAGCTCGGCGTGCAGCCGGCCACCCTGTCGTTTCACCTGGCCCAGCTGGAACGCGCCGGGCTGCTGGTGTCGAAGCGCCAGAGCCGGCAGATCCTCTATGCCGCGGACTTCGCGGCCATGCGCGGCCTGGTCGGCTTCCTGCTGGACGACTGCTGCCACGGGCGCCCGGAAATCTGTGACGGCCTGACCGCTGGTGCCGGGAAGAACAAGGCGAGACGCGCGGAGGAAACGGCATGATCTCAACGAGTGAGACCGGCAAGGTCTACAACATCCTCTTCCTCTGCACCGGCAACTCGGCGCGCTCCGTTCTGGCGGAGGCCATCGTCGACCGCCTGGGCCAGGGGCGCTTCAAGGGCTACAGCGCCGGCAGCCATCCCACGGGCCGGGTCAATCCCTATGCCCTGGACCTGCTGAAGAGCCTCGACCACCCGACGGGCGAGCTGCGCAGCAAGTCCTGGGACGTCTTCGCCGCGCCCGGAGCGCCGCAGATGGATTTCGTCATCACGGTCTGCGACAACGCCGCCGGCGAGGTCTGCCCGGTCTGGCCGGGCCAGCCGGTGACGGCGCACTGGCCGTTCCGCGATCCCGCCGCCGCCGGGGGCACGGAAGCCGAGAAACGCCAGGTCTTCGCCGACGTCTATGGCCAGATCCACAGGCGCGTCGACATCTTCGTGAACCTGCCGATCGACGCCCTGGACCGTCTGAGCCTGCAAAAGCGTCTGCGCGAGATGGGCACCTCGCCAGCAGAGACTGCCTGAGGCCATGCAGGCCGACCTCCCCCGCCGCCTCGCCGCCGAGGCCCTGGGCACCGCCTTCCTGCTGGCGGTGGTGGTCGGCTCCGGGATCATGGGCGAGAGCCTGGCCGGCGGGAACACCGCCATCGCCCTGCTCGGCAACACCCTCGCCACCGGCGCCATCCTGGCGGTGCTGATCCTGATTTTCGGGCCGCTTTCCGGCGCGCACTTCAATCCGGCGGTGACCCTGGCCTTCACCCTGCGCGGCGAGATGGAGAAGCGCACGGCGCTGGCCTACGTCGCCGTGCAGCTTCTCGGCGGCCTGGCCGGGGTGCTGATCGCCCACGCCATGTTCGCCGAGCCGCTCATCCAGGCCTCCCTCAAGGTCCGCACGGGCCCGGCCCAGTGGCTGGCCGAGTTCGTCGCCACCTTCGGCCTGCTGGCGGCCATCTTCGGCTGCCTGCGCTTCCGCGCAGCGGCGGTGCCCTATGCCGTGGGGCTCTACATCACCGCCGGCTACTGGTTCACCGCCTCGACCTCCTTCGCCAACCCGGCCGTGACCATCGCGCGCAGCTTCACCGACACCTTCTCCGGCATCCGGCCCCTGGACGCGCCGGCCTTCATCGTCGTCCAACTGGTCGGCGCCATCACGGCGACCCTGGTTTTCGGCTGGCTGCTGGCGCCCCAGGCCCTGCCCGCCGAGGCCGTGGAGCAGGCCGCCGAGTGACAGCTTGATATCAGGCCTTTAGGATGGCGCCTCATGAGCAGACGTGAGGCAATGGAAGTCCTATGAAGGTCGACGGCAAGCCCTACAGAACCATCTGGCTGAACGACGACGGCTGGTCGGTGGAGATCATCGACCAGACCCGCATGCCGCACCGCTTCGAGACCGTGACCCTGAAAACGGTGGAAGAGGCGGCCCACGCCATCAAGGCCATGCTGGTGCGCGGCGCGCCGCTGATCGGCGCGACGGCGGCCTATGGGATCTGTCTTGCGCTGCGCGAGGATGCGAGCGACGAGAGCTTCGAGCGCGCCTACGAGCTGCTCTACGCCACCCGCCCCACGGCGGTGAATCTGCGCTGGGCGTTGGACGAGATGCGCGCCACCCTGGCCAACCTGCCGCGCGAGGATCGCCTGGCGGCGGCCTACAAGCGCGCGGCGGCGATCTGCGACGAGGACGTGGAGATCTGCCAGTCCATCGGCCGCCACGGCCTGAAGGTGATCCGCGAGATCGCCGAGAAAAAGCCGGCGGGCGCGCCGGTCAACATCCTGACCCACTGCAACGCCGGCTGGCTGGCGACGGTGGACTGGGGCACGGCCACGGCGCCCATGTACATGGCCTTCGAGGAAGGCATCCCCATCCACGTCTGGGCCGACGAGACGCGCCCGCGCAACCAGGGCGCCTCGCTGACCGCCTGGGAGCTGAAGGGCCACGGCGTGCCCCACACGGTGATCGCCGACAACGTCGGCGGCCACCTGATGCAGCACGGCCAAGTCGACCTCTGCATCGTCGGCACCGACCGCACCACGGCCTCCGGCGACGTCTGCAACAAGATCGGCACCTATCTGAAGGCCCTGGCCGCCCAGGCCAACGGCGTGCCCTTCTACGTGGCCCTGCCGTCGCCGACCATCGACTGGACGGTAAACGACGGCGTGAAGGAGATCCCGATCGAGGAGCGCAGCGGCGAGGAGGTCTCGCAGATGACCGGCCGCACGACCTCCGGCGCCATCGAGACGGTAACCATCACCCCCGAGGGCAGCCCCGTCGCCAACTACGCCTTCGACGTCACCCCGGCGCGCTACGTCACCGGCCTCATCACCGAACGCGGCATCGCGGAGGCCTCGCCGGAAGGCCTGGCGAAGCTGTTTCCGGAGCGGGCGGGGAGGAGGCAATGACTCTCTGTTTATCCCGCTTCGTTGTACTGACAGTGCTTGCGGTGGTGATTGCGGGAATCTCTTCGACCCCGGCACGGGCCTGCCTTTGGATGGGCGGCTGGCTCGTTCCGGATAAGCCGTTCTACGCAGCCTACCTCGAAGAGGGGGAGGTCATCTTTCGCGGGCGTCCGATAGGAGTCCGTTCCCCTAAACCCAGCACACGGTCCCATACCGAAAGCCGCATAGAGGAAGACTTTAAGAACGGCTCCGAGGTCACCTTTGAAGTCTTGGCGACCTATCGCGGCGTGGAGAAAGAAATCCGGACCGCTTACCAGATTGGTTCCAGCTTTATTGGTACCAGCTTTAGAAAGTCAGTTGACCTCGAGACCTTCAAGAAAGAGGTTGGGGATGACCTTCTGGTCGTGCTGAGCGAGCCCGATCATCGCTCAAAGCAGTACACGGACTGGCCGATGATTGCCCTCGGGGAATGCGGAGAACTCCTGATGCGCCGCTTTTCCGCAATGGAGCCGGTGCTGCGCGAACGAGGCCTGATCGACTGAGTTTGTGGCCCATCCTTCGAGACGGGCCTGCCGGCCCTCCTCAGGATGAGGTGGAGTTAAAGAACAAAGACCTCATCCTGAGGAGCGCTGCGCAGCAGTGCGTCTCGAAGGATGGGCAAGCGCTCCAATGGCCATGATCCTGATCCGATCTAGCTCCCCTCTGGCGCCACCAGCTTGCGGTAGAGGTGCCAGGTGGTGTGGCCCAGGATCGGCAGGGCGATGAACAGCCCGAGGAAGAAGGGCGCGATGGCGATCATCAGCAGCACCATGATGATGAAGGCCCAGCCGATCATCGGCTTGGGGTTGGTGAAGACGGCGCGCACCGAGGTGATCATGGCGGTGACGAAGTCGACCTCGCGGTCCAGCAGCAGCGGGAAGGAGACGACGGTCAGCGAGAAGAGCACCAGGGAGTTGAAGGCGCCGACCAGGTGTCCGATGCCGAGGAAGATCAGGCCTTCCGGCGTGTCGACCACGACCTGGAGGAAGCCCTCGAAGGTGGTGGGCGCGTGCAGGCCGATGAAGAGGGCGATGAGCACGCGCACCTGATACATCCACATGACCAGGATGAAGAGGGTGACGAAGGCCATCCAGCCGGTCTCGCGCCGGCGCTGGGCGAAGATGACGCCCAGGACCGGCCCCCATTGCAGCGGCTCACCCTTCTCGCGGCGCCGGCTGACCTCGTAGAGGCCGACGGCGATGAAGGGGCCGATGAGCGCGAAGCCGACGGCCAGGGGATAGGAGACGTAGCTCATCTGCAGGGCCGAGGCGGTCAGCACGATGAGCATGCCGCCGACGGCGTAGATGCCGCCGAAGAACAGCCCGTAGAGCGGCGCCGCGCGGAAGTCGCGCAGGCCCAGGTCCAGGGCATCGACGATGTCGCTGGTGGCGATGGTCAGCACCCGTGGGGCGGGTTTGGGTAAGTCCTCACCGCTGGTCGCAGGGGGAGTGGGGGTCTCCTCGCTCGGCATGAGGCTGTCCTCCTGTTCCAGGGCCCCTTTTGCGGCGGCTCTGCGGCCCGGGGCTTTGGTTTACCGGGTATTATGGCGAATTCCGCGCCGCCGCCAAAGCCCCTACCTCAAGCGGGGAGAAGCTGCTAGAACCGGCCCCGCGACCACCCCTTCGGACCCGGATCATGATGCTGTCGATGTCTCTCGAAACCCTGCTGGCCTTCACGCTGGCCATGTTCCTGCTCGCCGCCTCGCCGGGGCCGGGCTTTCTCATGGTGGTGGCCCGCGCGCTGACCGGCGGCTTTGCCGCGGGGCTGGCGGCCATCGCCGGGCTGGTGCTGGGCGACATCGTCTTTCTGCTGCTGGCTATCCTGGGCCTCAGCGCCCTGGCCGCCGTCATGGGCGAGTTCTTCCTGGCGGTGAAGATCCTCGGCGCGGTCTACCTCGTCTGGCTGGGCGTGAAGACCTGGCGCAGCCGCCCCAGCCTGCCCGAGATGGAAACCCCAGAGGCGCCGAAGGCGGAGGTTCCGCACCACCGCAGCGCCGCGATCGGCTTCTTCGTCACCCTGGGCAACCCCAAGGCGATCCTCTTCTACGGCGCGCTGCTGCCGACCTTCGTCGACGTGGCGGCCTTGACCGCCCCCGACGTGGTGGCACTCTCCGCCGTGGTGATCCTGGTGCTTTTTTCGGTGTTGAGCGTCTACGCCTTCCTCGCCGCCCGCGCCGGGCGCATGCTGAAAAGCCCGCGCGCGCTCACCTGGCTGAACCGGGTCACCGGCGGCCTGCTCATCGGCGCCGGCGTCGCGGTGGCGACGCGGTAGCATGTCTCATCTGGCGCTTGCAGGGAGTCTGTAGGCCCACCCCCCTCCTAACCTCCCCCCATCAAGGGGGGAGGGATGTTGAGGCTCGGCTTCAACAAATGTTCCCCTCCCCCTTGGATGGGGGAGGGTTAGGGTGGGGGTGACACCCCATCGAGCGGATGCCATTGGCCCAAAGAGGCGCTTCACCTCATTCCACGAACATCGGGCCGGGGTTTGTGTAGAGCTCCTCGTAGTGGACCAGGTTCTGCTCGCCTTCCAGCGGGCAGGGCGCGCCGTCGCGGAAGGCCCACTCGCCGCGTTCGCAGTTCGCCGCCGTCACGTAGCCGTTGATGTAGAAGCGCCGGTCGATGCTTGAGGTGTTGGGGCCGGAGCCGTGCAGGGTGTGCACGTGCCACAGCGCCACGTCGCCGGGGTCCAGCTCCAGGGTGACGACGCTGTCCGGATCGACGCCGAGGCGCGCCAGATCGGCCTTGTCGAGCGCCTCGTGCATGGAGGGGCGTTCCGGGTCGAAGGGCAGTTCGCCCAGCCGGTGGCTGCCGGGCACGATGACCACGGCGCCGTTTTCCGCGCGCTGCGGATCGACGGCGATGCCTGTCTGCACATAGGACTTGGCGAGGTCGCGGAAGGCCTCGCGCGGGCGGCGCGAGCGCGAGTCCTGGTGGAAGCCGAACTCGGCTTTGGCGCCCGGCGGCTTCCAGTGCAGCTGGTTGATGATCTGCTTGATGTCGCGGCCGATGAGCGGCTCCAGGATCTCGAAAAGGCGCGGATCGCGGCGCACCAGCTCCAAATCCGGCTCCAGCCAGGCGGTCCACTGGGCGTAGCGCAGCACGGTCCCCGTTCCCGGTTCCTCGTCCAGGCAGAAGTAGACGTTACGGTCGCGCCAGCTCCGCCCGCCGGCCAGGGCCCGGTCGCGGATGCGGTCGAAGGCGGCGGTCATGGCGGCGACCTCCTCTGGCGCGAAAACGCCCCGCACCACGGCATAGCCCCGGTCGCGGAACCGGACCAGGTGATCGTCACTCCTTGGAGAACTGGTCATGAAGGCCGCTGTCCTGCCGCTGGCTATCCTTTTGCTCCCTGACTACCACGAATTTCCCGCCAAGGCTCCATTGCCCTGACTTTCCTGCCTTTTCACGGCCCCAACTGCGGGTCCGGCAAAGCTGCAATTTCCTCTTGCGGTTTTGCGGCTTCTGGCTGAGCGGCTTTGTGGCTATGTCCACTGCGGCTTTTGGGCCCGACGTGACGCGGAACCCGTTTTCGCCCGCTTTTGCTCGAGAAAATGAGTTGAACCGCTGTCCGGCCCGTATCGACCACTGCGAACCAATCAATTCTCCGGGGCCGCCGCAGATAGTGGCGCTGCGGCGAGACCACGAATAGATCTGATGGAGCAAACGATGTTCAAACCTATTAAAGCCTTGGCGCTGGTTGCGCTGGCGAGCTTTGCCGTCACCGGTTCGGCGCAGGCCAGAACGTGGGGCGGTGTGGACGATTTCGCGTTCGATATCGACAATTCCGCCTTCGGAGACCCCGTTACATTTGTGTTTGCGCCCAAGAACGGAAAGTACGAGTTCAAGGAGATTAAGGGCGGGCCGATCAAGATACGCCTCAAAGGCAAAGGCTACCGGCGCTCCTGGATCACCGAGTACGGCATTTACCTGGGCTACGGCGTCCAGGGGAAGGAAATCGCCACCAGCGGTACTCAGAAGGGTCATTGGGAGAGCTTCGACAAGAAGGTCTCGCTGAAACCGACCCGCAGTCTGTTGAAGAGCTATGAGGCCGAGGCTCTGAAGCAGTGCCAGCAGCACGGGAAGCTGGACGAAAAGGTTGTCAAAGCGGTGCCCATCCCCTTCACCGGGAAACTACGCGCCGAAGGCAAGAACCTCCTGAAGTCGGCTGCCAATCCGCCGAAGTGGGTGAAAAACAACTTCCATTACGCCAGGGCCGTCTGCCTGCCGGAACCCTTCATGGTGAAGGACGTCGATGTCAGCGTGAACTACAAGGGCGGGATGCAGTGCCCGAAGGAGGCCACGCTGAACGTCAAGTTCACCACCAACAAGCCGGGCAAGCACAAGATCGAGTTCATGCTGGTGCGCGGCGACGGCGCGAAGCAGTGGAACACGGTCTACACCTTTGGCTCCGGCGACCACAGCATTGCCGTCTTCCACAAGAACTACACCTTCAACAAGTCGACGAGCCGCAAGTACATGATCATCGTCAAGGGCTCGCCGATCTCCAGTGACTGGGAGCCGATGAAGGTGACCTGCGGCACCGGCGGCGGTTTCAAGGCCGCGCCGACGTCGAACAACAACTACTGACCGCCGGGTCGCCATAGAGAGAAACAGAAGCGCCGGCGCTTTCCAGGAGGAGGGCGCCGGCGTTGTCTTTTTGGCTCTGAAACGGGCCGGGCCGCGAGCGCCCGGTACCTGGGTCGTCTGCCTTGAACCTTCTTCCGGTTCACCACGACCAATGCGTGAAAGACAGTTCGCCGCCACTTGCCAGGCCGCAGCGCCGTGCTGCGGCTGCAACACTGATATCAAGGAGGTTTCGATGTTTAGGACCCTTAAGGTGGTGGCGCTGGCCGTGACGGCGACGCTGGTCCTCCCCGCTCTTGCGGAAGCCTATGGCACCGTGAAGGACTTCTCCTTCACGGTTCAACAATCCCACCTCGGAAATCCGGTTACTTTTGTGTTCGCGCCCCATCGGGGGAGGTACAAGTTCGAGGCGCTTCAGGGCGGGCCGATCAATATCCGGCTTCAGGGCAAAGGATACAGGCGCTCCTGGATCGAGGAGTACAAAATCTGGATGGGCCCGACCAACAACGATATGAGAATCGCGAGCAACGGCTTTCAGAAAGGTCATTGGGAGACGTTCGACAAGAAAGTCTCTCTCAACCCGACCCGAGACCTGCTGAAGGACTACGAGGCCAAGGCTCTGAGGTACTGCAAGAAGCACGGAAAGCCGGACGAGAAGGTTGTCGGAGAGCTGAAAATTCCTTTCACAGGCCAACTTATTGCCGACGGCCCGCACTATGGCTTTGTGAGAGATTTTCCTGACGCTTTCAGGGTAGTGGATTACAAGGCCAGGATCGTCTGCAAGCCGGAGCCCTTCGAGGTGAAGGAGGTCGACGTCAGCGTGAAGTACAAGGGCGGCCTCGCCTGCCCGAAGAAGGCCACTCTGAACGTCGAGTTCAGGACCAACAAGCCGGGCAAGCACAAGATCGAGTTCATGCTGGCGCTCGACGACGGCACCACGCAGTGGAACACGGCCTACACCTACGGCTCGGGTAAGAACAGCATTGCCAAGTGGCACAGGAACTACACCTTCAACAACTCGGTGAGCCGCAAGTACATGATCATCGTCAAGGGCTCGCCGATCTCCAGCGACTGGGTGCCCATGAAGGTGACCTGCGGCCGCGCCCCCGGCGGGCTGACAACCGGCCCGAAGCCCAGCATCGACTAAGCGCGGGCCCGGTCAGCGGCCCCTTGCGGCGCCGGCGTCTCCGAAAGGGGCGCCGGCGTTCTCTTTTCTTTCGGGTGAACCTTTTGCGGCCGGCGGGCGACCCAGGAACGTGGCCGGCCGCGGGGCGGCTGTGCCGTGCACTCTTTCTTTGCCAAGGACTTGAAACCATGACCCCTGAGAAAAAGCTGCTGATCCGCCGCACCTGGGAACAGGCAGCCACCGCCGGCGACGCCGTCGCGGTGCTGTTCTATGAGCGGCTTTTCGAGATCGACCCGTCCCTCGAGTTCCTCTTTGCGCAGAGCGACATGGCGGCCCAGCGCGCCAAGCTGCTGCGGGCCCTGGCCCTGGCAGTGGCCAGTCTGGATCGCCTGGAGGCCCTGGAGCCGACCCTGGCGGAACTCGGCCGCCGCCACGTGGGTTACGGCGTGCGCCGGCACCACTACAAGGTGGTCGGGGCGGCGCTGCTGTGGACCCTGCGTCGCGCCCTGGGCGAGGCCTGGACCCGCGAGGTGGAGGACGCCTGGAGCGAGGTCTACGCCCTGGTCTCCGGCATCATGATCGCCGCCGCCGAGGAGGCGCAGCCGCCGCGCATGGCCGCCCTCTGACGCGTCGTCGGCGGCGGCGCGGCGGCTTGAACGGCTGACGGCGGGCGGATACTGTCAGCGCCTTCGTCAAGCTGCGCGGGCCCGCCCATGATCACCGTCTTCGGATCGCTGAACGCCGATCTCGTCTGCCAGGTCGAGCAGTTGCCCGGCCCGGGAGAAACCGTGACCGGGCCGGGCTATACCGTGGTGCCGGGGGGCAAGGGCGCCAACCAGGCCCTGGCCGCCGCGCGCGCCGGGGCGGCGGTGCGCATGGTGGGCTCGGTCGGCCGCGACGCCTTCGCCGAGGCCGCCCTGCAGAGCCTGCGCAAGGGCGGCGTCGACCTCACCGCCATCGCCGAGAGCAACGGGCGCACTGCCTGCGCCTTCATCGGCGTCGATCCCGCCGGTGAAAACCTGATCATCGTCGCCAGCGGCGCCAACCTGGAAACCCGGGCCGAGCAGCTGCGCCAGGCCGGCCTGGCGGCGGGCGACATGCTGCTGCTGCAGATGGAGGTGCCGCCTGCGGAGAACTGGCAGGCGGTGGCTTTCGCCAAGCAGGCGGGCGCGCGGGTGGTGCTGAACCTGGCGCCCGCCGGGGCGGTGCCGCCGGAGGTGCTGCGCCAGGTCGACTTCCTCATCGTCAACGAGACCGAGGCCGCGCAGCTTGCGGCCCAGCTGGGCCTGGACGAGCGAGACCCGCAGCAGGTCGGTGCGCGCCTGGCCGCCGACTTCGTCGAGCACTGCATCGTCACCCTGGGGAGCGCGGGCGTTGCTTCCCACGGCGCGGCGGGGGCACACCGCCTGCCGGCGCTGCGGGTGGAGGTTGTCGACACCACGGCGGCGGGGGACGCCTTCGTCGGCGGCTTCGCCGCGGCGCTGGAGGCGGGCCGGGCGATGGAAGACTGCCTGGCCCAGGGGGTCGTCGCCGGCGGCCTCGCCTGCCGTCACCTCGGCGCCCAGTCCAGCCTGCCGGCGCAGCACGAGATCGTGGCGGAACTCGTGAACTACCGCGCCTGACTCTTCTTCGAGGCGCCCTGCAGGACTTTCGCCAGGGCCGCGACAGTGGGCGAGCCGGCACCCTTGCGCCAGAACAGCTGCGTGCGCGCCCGGTTGAGGCCGCGCGGCAGGGGATGCACCGCGAGGCGCCGGCTCTCCGGAAGGGTGCTGAGGATACTTTTCGGCAGCAGGGCGATCCCCATGCCGACAAGGACGCAGCCCAGCATGGCGTGGTAGGAGCCGAGCTGGATCGTCTGCTGCGGTGTCTCGCCGCGCTGGGCATACCACTCCTCCAGCCGCTTGCGGTGCGGACAGCCGTGCTCGAAGGCGATCATGGTGCCCGGCGCCGGCCGGTCCGGCCTCAGGCTGGGCAGGCTTGCCGCCGAGACGATCGCCAACTCCTCCTCGAAGGCCGTCATCTGCTCGAAGTGCGCCTCGGCGATAGGCTCGGCGGCCAGGGCCGCGTCCAGCTCGCCGGCCAGAACGGCGCGCGAAAGCTGTTCCGGATTGCCGGTACGCAGCTCCACGTTCACTTCCGGATAGCGCTTCATGAAGGCGCTCAGCGGGCCGGGCAGGCGTACCGCCGCCGTGCTTTCCATGGCGCCGAGACGCAAGACGCCGCGAGGCCGGGAATCCTGAACCGCCTCGCGCGCCTCGGCGGCCAGGTCGATCAGGCGCTCGGCGTAGTCCAGCAGCTGCCGGCCGGCGGGCGAGAGATGCAGGCGCTTGCCTTCGCGGATGAAGAGTTCGACGCCCAGGTCTTCCTCGAGCTGGCGCACCCGCGTGGTGACGTTCGACTGCACGCGGTGCAGGCGCTCAGCGGCGCGGGTGATGCCGCCGGCTTCCACCACCGCCTTGAAGATCACGAGATCGCTCAGTTCCATCGTTCTCAATTTGAGAATTAAATCATCATTATTATTCATTTTACGGGATTTATCCGGGCGGGTAAAGAACGGGCCTCGCTGCGGCGGCGCGGGAGACGATGGGAAGCACCGCCGCGGATCGAAGAAAACTCCTTGCGGGGCAGGTGAAGACGGGCGGCGGTTGCCTCGGCGGCCGGCGCCTCCATGCAACCGAAATCGAGGACGATTGCAATGACTCCGCAACAAGAGACCCTGATCCGTGAAACCTGGCGGCAGGTGACGCCAATCGCCGAGGCGGCCGCCGAGATGTTCTACAACCGGCTGTTCGAAATCGCGCCTGCCGCAGGGGGGCTGTTCCATGCCACCGACATGGCCCGGCAGCGCCGCGCGCTGGTCGAGGCCCTGACCTTCGTCGTCGACGAACTGGGCAAACCGGAGGCCCTGCTGCCGGTCCTGCACGATCTCGGCCGCCGTCATGCCGCCTATGGCCTGCGCGACGCGCATTTCGAGGCCGTGGGCGCCGCCCTGCTGTGGACCCTGGCGCAGGGCCTGGGGCCGAACTGGAGCCCCAAGGCCGAAGCCGCCTGGAGCGAGGCCTACGGCCTGGTCGCCGATGCCATGCGCGAAGGGGCCCGCGAGTCCACTGCCGCGCCCCTGCCCAACTGATAACAGAAAGGAGTGCAGCATGCCTGCCTACTGGATCGCCCATATCACCGTCACCGATGAAGCCGGCTACGTCGAGTACCTGAAGCGCGCGACGCCGGCGGTGGAAAGCCACGGCGGACGCTTCCTCGCGCGCGGCGGCCGCCACGTCACCAAGGAGGGCCGCGACCATCCGCGCAACGTGGTGGTCGAGTTCCCCAGCCTGGAGGCGGCGGAGAGCTGCTATGACTCGCCCGAGTATCGCGAGGCGCTGGTCTTCGCCCGAGACGCCGCGGAGCGGCACCTCTCCATCGTCGAGGCCGCAGGCTAGGCGCGGCGGCGCCTAGCCGGAGTCATTCTGGCGGGCGCTTTGCCGTTCAACTCCGCAACGACGTCGGCGTAGAGCGTGAGGGCTTCGCGTCCCTTGGGCGAGAGCGCGTAGATGCCGCGCTCGACCCTCAGGAACCAGCCGTAGACATCGCGCCGCATCAAGGGGGCGGCCCCGGAGACGCCGGTGCCTGCCGCCACCGCGGCGGCCTTGGTCGGCCCCTGCGCGTCCAACAGGGCGGCGCAGCGCAGGGCGTCCTGGCGGTAGGCGGTGACGATGGGGCGGCGGGTCTGGCCGCCGGTGTTGGGATCGCCGACCCGCCGGGCGAACTCCTTCAGCAGCAGGGCCTGGCGTTTTCGGTTGGGCCGCGGCTGGTAGGGCAGGGGGTCGAGCAGCGGCTCCACCAGGTTCTTCTCCGGGTGGACCATCAGCAGGCCGAGGCCGAGGCGCCGGCAGAGCTTGAGGACGCTCTTGCGGTCGCGCCGCCAGGTCAGCGCCTTGGCCGGCGCGCCGAAGGCGAGGTAAACCTGCTCACTCATGGCCAGGCGGTCGACGCCCTGCAGCAGCAGGGCCAGGTTGAAAGCCTTCTTCAGCTCGACGATGACCGGCGGTTCCTCGCCGCGCCGGGCGACCAAGTCGCAGCCGCGCACCTCCGCCTTCACGGCGTAGCCCTGGCCCTCGAGGAAGGCCTTCACCGGTTCGTAGAGATCTTCTTCACGGGTCGCGGTCACGCCCGCGAGTCTAGCCGCCTTTGCGGAGTCGCGGCTAGGAGCCCCGTGCTGGGAACCCCGTGCTAGGAACCCCCTGCTAGGAACCCTGTGCCAGGGTGGTGGTGGCGGACGCCATCACCCGCCGGTTCCAGGGCATGACGGCCAGCAGGCTCGCCATGGCGCAGGTGCCGGAGACGCCCGCGAAGGTCAGGCCGGCGCCGACGAAGCCGGAAAGCGCGAAAAACCAGGGCGAGACGGTGAAGCCCAGGATCACGCCGATCAGCACCATCATGCCGGCGGTGATCTGCACCTGGCGCTGGATGGCGATCGGCGCCTTGCGGTTGATCACGGTCTGCAGGCCGGCCTTTTTCCAGCCGCTGAGGCCCTGCTCCAGCATGTAGACCTCGGCGAAGCCGGTGCCCAGGATGCGCGGGGCCGCCTCGGCCGTGCGCGCGCCGCTGGCGCAGTGGAAGATGGCGATCTTCTGGCGGTCCTGCGGGAAGTCGCTGGGACTGAAGCCCGACAGGGGGACGTGGTGCGCCCCGGGCACGTGCTCGCGCGCGAACTCGTCGCTTTCGCGGATATCCACCAGGATCGCCGCGCCGCTGTCGATCAGGGACTTGGCCTTCTGCGCGTCGATCTTATTAAGTGCGGACATTTTCTCGGTACTCCTTGTCGTCGGACTTTGTAGGGCTTTGTGGCCCGGTCGGGTCGGGTCAGGCTTCGGCCGTTTGCTTCGCGGGCACGCAGTACAGCTCGTAGAGCAGCATGATGACGGCGCGGGCTTCGCGGCCGGTCAGGCTGTAGTGCATGGTGCGGCCGTCGCGCCGGGCGCTGACCAGCCCGTCCCGGCGCAGCAGGGCGAGCTGCTGGGAGACCGCGGCCTGGCGCAGGCCGAGGGTCCTCGCCAACTCGCCTACGGTTCTCTCGCCGTCGGCCAGCTGGCACAGCAGCATCAGGCGGTTCTCGCTGGAGAGCGCCTTCATCAGCTCGGCGGCCGCGGTGGCCGAAGTCTGCATGTCATCCGGTTTCATATCTTCACAAATATGAATGTATTGGATCCGCGTCAAGGGGGTGCCGAAAAGATGCTGTAATTTCAGTGATTAGCGGGGCGCCGGCAGGGCCAACTCGGCCAGCAAAGGCAGGTGGTCGGAGGCGGCGCGGGCCTCTGCCGCGGTCCAGGAGCGGGCCAGCAGGTGGCCGGGGCGGCACCAGATGCGGTCCAGGGGCAGCAGCGGCAGGCGGGCCGGGAAGCTGCGGTGGCGGGTCCGGCCGTCGAAGAGCCGGAAGAGGCCGCGCTGTGTGCAGCGGGGCCAGAGCCATTCGTTGAAATCGCCCAGCAGCAGAACCGGGTCCGAGAGGTCGGCGCGGACGATCTCCTGCAGCGCCGCCACTTGGCGCCGCCGCTCGCCGAGCCTGAGGCCCAGGTGGGTGGCGATGACCCTGAGGCGCGCCGCCGGCAGGTGCAGCGTGGCCGTCATCACCTTGCGCGGCTCCAGGCCGGGGACCGAGATGTCGTGCACCTGCTTGTCGTCCAGGGGAAAGCGGCTGGCCAGGAACTGGCCGTAGTAGCCGTCGGCGCCGGAGATCGCCCAGGCGTCGTGGCCGTGGTCGCCTACCGCCTCGCGCAGCAGGTCGTAGACCTGGCCCACACCGGGAATCTGCCGGCGTGAATCGACCTCCTGGAAGGCGGCCACATCAGGGGCCAGGCGCGCCAGGGCATCGCGCACGCGCGCCACGTCGTGGTGGCCGTCGCCGCCGACGCAGCCGTGGATGTTCCAGGTCAGCACCCTGAGGCAGGGTTTCGTGTCAGGCATCGCCGCGGGCGCGCAGGCGGGTGGCGAGGGATTGCAGGCCCAGCGAAAGGGCCAGCCAGGCGAGGATGAAGCCGCCGAAGAGGAGCAGCTGCACGGGTTCGGGGTCGCTCAGCACCCGGCCGAGCTGATTGCCGAGCAGGGTGATCACCAGGATTCCCGGCGCCATGCCCAAGAAGGTGCCGACGATGAAGTCGGTGAACTTCACATGGCTGGCTCCGGCGGCCAGGTTGATGAAGGTGAAGGGCGCGATGGGCAGCATGCGCAGGGCCGCCACCGAGATAACCCCCCGGTTCGAGAGGGCGCGGCTGACCCGGTTGACGCTGGGTCCCACCAGGTTGCGCAGCGGCTGGGCGCCGGCGCCCCGTCCGATGCCGTAGGTGGCGGCAGCGCTCAAAAGGGAGGCGGCCAGCGCGCAGGCGAAGGCCGGCAGCGGCGAAAAAAGCAGGCCGGTCACGGCAATCAGCACGGTGACCGGAAAGGCCACCAGGCTGCCGAGCAGGAAGGCGGCGATCACGACGCCGGGCAGCCAGAAGCCGTCACCCAGCGCCTGCAGTTCCCGGGTGAGGACCGTCGGATCGGTGTAGCCGGAAAGCGGCGTGTAGCGCCACAGCGCCACCAGGCCGAGCAGCACCACTCCGCCGCTGGCAAGTTTCACGAGACGCGAAATCTTCTGCTTGGCCTCGCTGGCGCCGAACATGTCGCCGATGAACTCCGGCGTGGCGATGGGCCGCTCCGGGTCGGCGATCTGCCCGACCGTGCGGCTCAAGTCATCGGCCGTCACGTCGCTGAGATCGATCGGCTGCAGGCTGCGCGCCTCTCCGGCGAAGCGGTCGAGCAGGGCGAAGAGCGAGGGATTCTGCGAGAGGACTTCGTCGATCTCCTTGCGCTCGCATCCCAGGTGCTCGGCCAGCAGGCGGTTGCGCAACCTGGTGATGGCCTCACGCTCCCTTTCGTTCGCCGCCTCCAGTGCCAGGTCGCATTCCGTGTCCATGCCCATGGAGCGGTTGTTGAGATTGGCGGAGCCGACGCGCAGCAGGCGGTCGTCCACCACCATGATCTTGGAGTGCACCATCACGCCCTCGCCGGTGTCGTCCTGGGGCAGGGCGGGAAAGACCAGCCGCACCTGCCTGTCGACGCCGGCCTGGCGCAGGCGCTCCATGAAACGTTTGCGCCCGGCATTCATGCTGTGCTCTTCCAGCCAGCTCTGGTGCACGTTGGGTGCCACGATGAGGACTTCCAGTTCCGGCCTTTCCTCGAGGCGCTGGATCAGGGCGCTGCAGACGCCCTCGTTGGTGAGGAACTGGTTCTCGATGTAGAGGCTTTTCTCGGCGGCGGTGATGCAGCGTCGGAAGAGCTCTTCCACCTCGCGCACTTCCGGTTCGCCGTCATAGGCGGGGAAGGTGCGGGCGATGCCGATCCGGGTGTCGGTGAAGTCCGGCGGAAAATCCTCGGGCCAGGGATCGCCTTGCGGGCGGGGCGCCTTCGGTGTTTCGCAGGCGGCGCGCTGCCAGCGGTAGCGGACCAACTCCGCCAGGGCGGCGGCCGCTTCGCCGTCGACCATCATCTGGATGTCGTGGAAGGGGCGGTAGCTTTCACCGCGCGGGTCGCGGCGCTCGGACTTCTTCAGGATGTGGTCGGACGTGTCCCAGCGGCGGATGGTGATATCCAGGCCGCCTGAGAAAGCCAGGGCGTCGTCGACCACCACCACTTTCTGGTGGTGGGAGGCGCCGACCGGCAGCACGTCGTCCAGGCAGACGGAGATCTGCGGCGGCGTGGTCCAGTTCAGCTTCACCGCGGGCAGTGGCTCGCGCTCCAGGGCGTAGAGCATGGAATAGTCCCAGAGCAGCAGATGGATTTTCAGCTCGGGACGGCGCTTCACCAGCTCGGTAAGGAAGGCGCCGAAGGTGACGGGCAGGTCGTCGTCCTTGTCCTTCTCGCCGCCGGGGCCGACCAGGGGCGTGCGGCTGTCGATATCCCAGCCGACGATGAAGATCTCGCGCTCGGCCTTCAGCAGGGCGCGGCGCACCGCCAGGAAGTAGTCGGCGCCGTCGATCAGGACGCGCGCGCGGGTACAAGCGGCGACGCGCCAGCAGCTGTCGTCTTGCTGGAGGATCTGCTGCGATGTACCGGACATAGTCAGCGATATGGGTTTCGCCTGTGGGAATCCAAGCGTTTTCCGGGGTTTGTCGCGCGGTGGGCCATGCCGCATCCGGCTGTCCCCCCGGCCGGGACAGGGCGTGAGACAAAAAAGGGGCCGGTCGAAACCGGCCCCGAAAGTCGTAGTTGGGTCTATGGAGTTGAGCAGAAGACTTAGAAGCCCATGCCGCCCATGCCGCCCATGTCGCCCGCGCCGCCGGGCATCGCCGACTCCTTCTTTTCGGGCTTGTCGGCGACCATGGCCTCCGTGGTGATCAGCAGGCCGGCCACCGAGGCGGCGTCCTGCAGGGCGGCGCGCACGACCTTGGTCGGGTCGATGACGCCGTCCTTCACCAGGTTGGTGTACTTGCCGGTCTGGGCGTTGTAGCCCCACTGGGCGTCCTTGTTCTCCAGGATCTTGCCGACCACGATGGAGCCGTCGGTGCCGGCGTTCTCCGCGATCTGGCGCACCGGGGCCTCGAGGGCCTTGCGCACGATGCGGATGCCGACCTTCTGGTCGTCGTTGTCAGCTTCCAGCTTGGCCAGCTTGGCCGCGGCGCGCAGCAGGGCGACGCCGCCGCCCGGCACGATGCCTTCCTCGACCGCGGCGCGGGTCGCGTGGAGGGCGTCGTCGACGCGGTCCTTGCGCTCCTTCACCTCGACCTCGGTGGCGCCGCCGACGCGGATCACCGCCACGCCGCCGGCCAGCTTGGCCAGCCGCTCCTGCAGCTTCTCACGGTCGTAGTCCGAGGTGGTCTCCTCGATCTGCGCCTTGATCTGGCTGACGCGGGCCTGGATGTCGGCCTTCTTGCCGGAGCCGTCGACCACCGTGGTTTCTTCCTTGGTGATGATGACGCGCTTGGCGCGGCCCAGCATATCCAGGGTGACGTTCTCCAGCTTGATGCCGACGTCTTCGGAGATCGCGGTGCCGCCGGTCAGGATGGCGATGTCCTGCAGCATGGCCTTGCGGCGGTCGCCGAAGCCCGGGGCCTTCACGGCCGCGACCTTCAGGCCGCCACGCAGGCGGTTGACCACCAGGGTCGCCAGGGCCTCGCCCTCGACGTCCTCGGCCACCACCAGCAGCGGCTTGCCGGACTGCACCACGGCCTCCAGCAGCGGCAGCATGGCCTGCAGGCCGGAAAGCTTCTTCTCGTAGATCAGGATGTAGGGATCTTCCAGAACCGCCTGCATCTTGTCGGCGTCGGTGACGAAGTAGGGGGAGAGGTAGCCGCGGTCGAACTGCATGCCCTCGACGACCTCAAGCTCGGTCTCCAGGGACTTGGCTTCCTCGACGGTGATGACGCCCTCGTTGCCGACGCGCTGCATGGCCTCGGCCAGCATGGCGCCGACTTCGGCGTCGCCGTTGGCGGAGATGGTGCCGACCTGGGCGATCTCCTCGTTGGCGGTCACCTTGCGCGAACGCTTCTGCAGCTCCTCGACCACCGAGGTCACGGCCAGGTCGATGCCGCGCTTCAGGTCCATGGGGTTCATGCCGGCGGCCACCGCCTTCACGCCCTCGCGGACGATGGACTGGGCCAGCACGGTCGCCGTGGTGGTGCCGTCACCGGCGATGTCGTTGGTCTTGGACGCCACCTCGCGCACCATCTGGGCGCCCATGTTCTCGAACTTGTCCTTCAGTTCGATGTCCTTGGCTACGGTCACGCCGTCCTTGGTCACCCGCGGCGCGCCGAAGGACTTGTCGAGCACCACGTTGCGGCCCTTGGGCCCCAGGGTCACCTTGACCGCATCGGCCAGGATGTCGACGCCGCGCAGCATGCGCTCACGGGCGTCAGTCGAAAACTTGACGTCTTTCGCGGACATGATTGTTCTCTCCTAAAGAACGGCTCAGGCGGCTTTTTTCTTGGAGGCCTTGGGAGCCTCGAGCACGCCCATGATGTCGGATTCCTTCATGATCAGGAGGTCTTCGCCATCGATCTTCACCTCGGTGCCCGACCACTTGCCGAACAGCACGATGTCACCGGCCTTCACGTCCAGGGCGACGATCTCGCCCTTTTCGTTGCGGCCACCCGGGCCGACGGCGACCACTTCGCCCTGGCTCGGCTTTTCCTTGGCGGTGTCGGGGATGATGATGCCGCCGGCGGTCTTGGTGTCTTCCTCGACCCGACGGATCACGACGCGGTCATGCAAAGGTCTGAATTTCATAGGTTTTCCCCTGTATATCGCTGCCTGTTCCAATTAGCACTCTGCGTAATGGAGTGCTAAATCGCGCTGGATTTAGGCCGTTTTCCGGGGCCTTTCAAGCCCTTTCGCGCGAAAAATTTGCACCGGAGGTCGTGGCCGGGCCGGCGGGCCGGAGATCGGCCGGAAAATCGGGTTCAGGCCGGGATGATGGCGCCCTTTGTGGCGATGACCCGGGCCGCCAGGCGGTGGCCGGCGGCTGCCGCGTCCTCGGGCTCGGCGCCGGCCAGGCGCGCGGCCAGGTAGGCGCCGTTGAAGGAGTCACCGGCCGCGGTGGTGTCGACCGGCTTTTCGACCCGCTCGCCCTCGACGCGGGTGATGCCGCGGCGCCGCGCGATGACGCAGGGCTCGGCCCCGCACTTCACCACCACTTCCTCGACCCCCAGGCTGAACAGGCGCTCGATCGTGGCCTCCGGGCTGGCGTCGCCGAACAGGGCTGCGTCGTCCTCGAAGGTCGGCAGCGCCAGGGCCGCCAGGCCGAGTACCTGCGTCACCGCCTCCTGCGCCTCCTCCCGGCTCTCCCAGAGGCGCGGGCGGTAGTTAGTGTCGAAGGCGATCCGGCAGCCGCCCTGCTTCAGGGTCGCCAGCAGGCCGTAGAGGCGCTGGCGGCTCTCGGCGTCGAGGATGCCCAGGGTGATGCCGGAGAGGTAGACCAGGTCGAAGCCGGCGAGGGCGGTGGTCAAAACCTCGGCCTGCTCGGGACGGCAGATCTCGCGCGCGGCGGCGGCGTTGCGCCAATAGTGGAAGCTGCGCTCGCCCCGGGTGTCGGTGCGGATGATGTAGAGGCCGGGCAGGCGGCCGGGCAGGCGGAAGACCTGGTCGGTCTTCAGGCCCTCGGCCTGCCAGGCGGCCAGCATTTCGTCGCTGAAGGGATCGTCGCCCAAGGCGGTGACGTAGTGCACCTCGGCCGGGGTGCCCGGTGCCGTCTCGTGCAGGGTCCGCGCCAGGTAGACGGCGGTGTTCAGGGTGTCGCCGCCGAAGGTGCGATGCATGTCTCCGCCGCCCCCGGCAGTCTCCGAGAGTTCGATCATGCACTCGCCGATGCTTGCGACCCGCAGCATACCCACCCCTTGTTGCTGCTGTTTCCCGGATTGCCCCGGCGCCCCAAGAGGGCGCGCCCCAGCCAATAGCGGCTGGGTGTCCGCCGTGCAAGCCTGCTCGCTGTCGCGGCGTCCGGGATCACCCTGTGGGGTTAGCAGTTGGGGACGTCAGGCGGCGTTGCTCGCGGCGGCGGGCGCGGCCAGGCGCGCGCGGCCCAGGGAGATGGCCTGCAAAAGATCCTGCAGGCCGAGGCCGTCGCGGCGCAGGACGGCGTGGATCAGGGGGTCGCGCAGGAGGTCCTGCACCGAGGGCTCACCGGTGATCCAGTCGGCGGTTTCCCGCAACGAAGCGGTCTCCGGCAGGGCCCCGCGTCCCGGCAGTTCAGGCCCCGGCGGTTCTGTCCCGGATCGGTCCTGTCGGGGCCGCTCCCGCGGGTTCACGGGAACGGCGGGTTGCCGGCCGGCGATCTTCCGGACCACTTGCTGTTCGATCATAAGTCCTGCCTTTCAGATTGCCGTGTGTCCCTCTAGAGGACGCGATTGCCGATCGAAACTTCCCCTCGCGCTGCGCTTCCTTTCCTTTTGCCTCATATTGGCCCGTTCGCATGAGAATGATCTGACCTATTTGTGACAATCAGGTCTAAGTGGGCAGGTCTAAGTGGGCAGGTCTAAGTGGGCAGGTCTAAATGGGCAGGTCTAAATGGGCAGGCCAACTTGGCCGGGCGGCGGTGCAGTGCGTCCATGGCCTGACGCGGGCCCGCGGCTGACAGGCAGGCGTGGGACAGGGCCGGTCTGTGACATGATTGTCATCAGGCGGACAAATCTCTCTAACAATCGCTCTCTACCCTGTGCGTTGTCTCGGTCGCAGCTTCAGTCCCCCGGCCAGTTCCGCGATATGGCCGGCGCCCTTCGGGACGGTGGCGACCGACGACACTTTGAGGACTCCACGGATCCGGTTTGCCCCCCTTAAGTCGGATCCAGGCCGGGCGCCCGCGCCCGGAGTTTAGGATCCCTGGCTTGCTTGCCAATCCTAGCCTCACAGTGGTTCAAGATCCCTAGCCGACTTAAGCCGGGCCCCCAGTGGCCCGGCTCTCTTTCGGCCCGGTGTTCTTTTCCGCTTTTCGCTTTTCCCCAAATTCGCCTCCGGTTGAGGCGCAAACAGGCCACTTTGAACTGGCGCTTCCGGATGTTCGTGGTAGCGTAGCTTCTTTGTGCGTGGCGGTTGCGTACCGCGCTGCGGTTGCACGCTGCGCTGCGAAATAAAGCGAACAACAAGAACTCAGGCGAGGCATCTTCATGTTACGCAAAGTCACGGCCGCTGCGGCGGCCCTGGTCGTTTCCACGACCCTGGCGCCCCTTTCCACCGTCGTCGCGGCCGAGGTCAATCCGGCTGTGGTCTTCGACATGGGCGGCAAGTTCGACAAGTCCTTCAATGAGGGCGTTTTCAACGGCGTCGAGCGTTTCAAGAAGGAAACCGGCGTCGAATACCGTGAATTCGAAGTCACCAACGAGACCCAGCGCGAGCAGGCGCTGCGGCGCATGGCCCAGCGCGGCGCCAATCCGGTGATCGGCGTCGGCTTCGCCCAGGCCCCGGCGTTGGAGAAGGTGGCGAAGGAATTCCCCAAGACCCGTTTCGCCATTATCGACGCGGTGGTCGACCTGCCCAACGTGCGCTCCATCGTCTTCAAGGAGCACGAGGGCTCCTTCCTGGTCGGCATGATCGCGGCGCTGAAATCCGAGACCGGCAAGGTCGGCTTCGTCGGCGGCATGGACATTCCGCTGATCCGCAAGTTCGCCTGCGGCTACGAGCAAGGCGCCAAGTACGTCAGCAAGGACACCGAGGTGGTGCAGAACATGACCGGCACCACGCCGGCGGCCTGGAACGATCCGACCCGGGGCTCCGAGCTGGCCAAGAGCCAGTTCGACCGCGGTGTTGACGTGATCTATGCGGCGGCCGGCGGCACCGGCGTCGGCGTCTACCAGACCGCCGAGGACAGCGGAAAACTGGCCATCGGGGTGGACTCCAACCAGAACTACCTGCATCCCGGCACCATGTTGACGTCCATGCTGAAGCGCGTGGACGTGGCGGCCTACAAGGCCTTCAAGGACGCCCATGACGACAACTGGACCTCAGGGATCCAGGTGCTGGGCCTGGCCCAGGACGGTGTCGGCTGGGCGCTGGACGAGTACAACAAGGACCTCATCACCAATGAGATGCGGGCCAAGGTCGACCAGGCCGCCGCCGACATCGTCGCCGGCGTGATCGACGTCCACGACTACATGGCCAGCGACAGCTGCAGCTACTAGGGCTCCGGCCCGGGGCGTCCGCCGCGGCGGACGCCCCGGACGGCCGCAGGGGTTTTCGTGGCTGAAGAGACTCATATAGCGGCCGGCCAGGCGGCGGCGCCGGCCATCAAACTGCGCCACATCAACAAGGCCTTCGGGGCGGTGCAGGCCAACAGGGATGTCTGCCTGACCGTCGTGCCGGGCACCATCCACGGCATCATCGGCGAGAACGGGGCCGGCAAGTCCACCCTGATGAGCATCCTCTACGGCTTCTACGAGGCCGACAGCGGGGAGATTCTCATCGGCGGCAAGCCGACGCCGATTCGCACCTCGCGCGACGCCATCGACGCGGGCATCGGCATGGTCCACCAGCACTTCATGCTGGTCGACACCATGAGCGTGGTGGAGAACATCATGCTGGGCGCCGAATCGGGAGCCATCCTCACCTCCAGCGTCGCCAAGGCGCGCGCCGAACTGGAACGTTTGGAGCGCGACTACAATCTGGATGTCGATCCCGATGCCCTGGCCGGCGAGCTGCCGGTGGGCCAGCAGCAGCGCGTCGAGATTCTGAAGGCGCTCTACCGCGGCGCCGATATCCTGATCCTCGACGAGCCGACCGGCGTCTTGACGCCGCAGGAGACGGACCAGCTTTTCCGCATCCTCGATTCCCTGCGCAAGCAGGGGGTGACGGTGGTGCTGATCACCCACAAGCTGCGCGAGATCATGGCCATCACCGACCACGTCTCGGTGATGCGCGGTGGCGAGATGGTGGCTGACCGGGTGACGGCCGCGACCAGCAAGGAAGAACTGGCCGAGCTGATGGTGGGCCGCAAAGTGCTGCTGTCGGTCGACAAGCAGGCGCCCCGGGTGGGCGACACCGTGTTGTCGGTGGAGGACCTGACTTATGTCGACCGCGCCGGGGTCGCCCGCGTCGATCACGTCAGCTTCCAGGTGCGCGCCGGCGAGGTGGTGGGCATTGCCGGGGTTTCCGGCAACGGCCAGAGCGAGCTGCTGGAGCTGCTCTCCGGTATCCGCCCCATGACCGCTGGCCAGGTCGATGTGCTGGGCGAGCGCTTCTCGGCCGCGCGGCCGCTGGACCCGGCCGCCATGCGCGCCCTGCAGGTCGCCCACGTGCCGGAAGACCGCCTGCGAATGGGCCTGGTGCGCACTTTCGAGGCCGAGGAGTCGGCGATCCTCGGCTACCACCGCGACCCGGCCTACAACCGGGGCCTCTTCATGAACGGCGAAGCGATCCGCAGCGACTGCGCGAAGAAGATGGCCGACTTCGACGTGCGCCCTCAGGCGCCGGCGCTGAAGACGGCCAATTTCTCGGGCGGCAACCAGCAGAAGATCGTGCTCGCGCGCGAGCTGTCGCGCGGACCGCGCCTGCTGCTGGTCGGCCAGCCGACACGTGGCGTCGACATCGGCGCCATCGAGTTCATCCACAAAAACCTCATCGCCATGCGCGACGCCGGCAGCGCGGTGCTGCTGGTCTCGGTGGAACTGGAAGAGATCATGTCGATCAGCGACCGCATCCTGGTGATGTTCGAGGGTCGCATCGTCGGCGAGGTGCCGGCGGCGCAAGCCGACGAGCGCCTGCTGGGCCTGATGATGGCCAACGCGGCCACGGAGGAGGAGGCGCTGGCCACCCATCCCGGCCTGCCGGGCGCCATCGCGGTGGAGCCGGAATGAGCACCGCTCCCGTCAAGATCCCGCGCTGGGTCGATGTCGGCCTGATCCCGGTCATCAACATCGCCCTGGCCTTCCTGGTCTCCGGCGTCATCCTCTTCGCCATCGACGTCCATCCCCTGGAGGCGGTCGAGATCATCCTCTACGGCGCCTTCGGCTACGACGAGGCGCTGGGCTACACCCTCTATTACACCACCAACTTCGTCTTCACCGGGCTGGCGGTGGCCGTGGCCTTCCATGCCAGCCTCTTCAACATCGGCGGCGAGGGCCAGGCCTACATCGGCGGCCTGGGCGTGGGGCTCGGCATCCTGGCGCTGGACCCCTATCTGCCCTTCATCGTCATCCTGCCCCTGGCAATCCTGCTGTCGGCTGCCTTCGGCGCCGCCTGGGCGGCGATCCCGGCTTACCTGCAGGCTTACCGCGGCAGCCACATCGTCATCACCACCATCATGTTCAACTTCATCGCCGCGGCGCTGATGGTCTACCTGATGGTGAACGTGCTGATTCAGCCCGGCTCGATGTCGCCGGAGAGCCGCGAGTTCGCCGAGGCCGGGCACCTGCCTTTCATGCACGAGGTCTTCGGCTGGTTCGGCGTGAAGGTGACGCCCTCGCCGCTGAACCTCTCGGTGGTCTGGGCCGCGATCTGCTGCCTGCTGGTCTGGGTCTTCATCTGGCATACCCGCTGGGGCTACGAGATCCGCACCGTGGGCGCCAACGAGACCGCCGCGGTCTATGCCGGGATCGACCCGAAGAAGGTAATCATGCTGGCCATGTGCGTCTCCGGCGCGCTGGCCGGCTTCGTGGGCATCAACGAAGTGATGGGCGTTCACCACCGCCTGCTGCTGAACTTCACGGCCGGCTACGGCTTCACCGGCATCGCCGTGGCGCTGATGGGGCGCAACCATCCCGTCGGCATCGTGCTGGCCAGCCTGCTGTTCGGGATGCTGTACCAGGGCGGCGCCGAGCTGGCCTTCGAGGAGCCCAAGGTGACCCGTGAGATGGTGGTGACCATCCAGGGCCTGGTGATCCTCTTCTCCGGCGCGCTGGCTTACATGATGAAAGGCCCGGTGGAGCGGACCTACGTGCGCATCGTCGGCATGACGCAGCGCCCGGCGGCGCAGGAGGGCTAGACCGTGGCGGACCTTCTTCTGAACCTGCTGCTCTCCTTCGACGCCACCCTGCGCGTCGCCACGCCGCTGGTCTTCTGCGCCATGGCCGGGCTGTTCTCCGAGCGCTCCGGCGTCATCGACATTTCCCTGGAGGGCAAGATGCTGGCGGCGGCCTTCGCGGCGGCCAGCATGGCCGCGGTCAGCGGCTCGGCCTGGCTGGCCCTGGGCACCGGCATCCTCGTCTCCATCTGCCTGGCGCTGCTGCACGGCTTTGCCTGCATCACCCATCGCGGCGACCAGGTGGTCAGCGGCGTAGCCATCAACATCCTTGTCTCCGGCCTGACGGTGGTGCTGGGCATCGCCTGGTTCGCGCGCGGCGGCCAGACGCCCTCGGTGGGCCCCGAGGCGCGCTTCACGCCGATCACCCTGCCGGGAGCCGAGGCGCTGGCCGACGTGCCGGTGATCGGCGCGCTCTACAGCGAGCTGATCTCCGGCCACAACCTGCTGGTCTACGTCGCCTTCGCCATGGTGCCGCTCACCTGGTGGGTGGTTTACCGCACCCGCTTCGGACTGCGCCTGCGGGCGGTGGGCGAGAACCCCAACGCGGTCGACACGGCGGGGATCTCGGTCGCGCGGCTGCGCTATACCGCCGTGCTTTGCGACGGCGTGCTCTGCGGCTTTGCCGGGACCTACCTCTCCATCGCCCAGAACGCCGCCTTCGTGCGCGAGATGACGGCGGGGCAGGGCTACATCGCGCTGGCGGCGCTGATCTTCGGCAAGTGGCGGCCGGTGCCGGCCATGCTGGCCTGTCTCATGTTCGGCTTCCTCGACGCCGTCGCCATTCGCCTGCAGGGTGTCGAGGTGCCGGTGATCGGGCCGATCCCGGTGCAGCTCATCCAGGCGCTGCCCTATGTGCTGACCGTGGTGCTGCTGGCCGGCTTCATCGGCAGGGCCGTGGCGCCCAAGGCCATCGGCACGCCCTATGTGAAGGAGCGCTGAGCCCATGAGCGTTAGTCCATGAGCGCGGACTTGATCGAGGCGGCCGTCGCCGCCATGTCAAAAGCCTATGCGCCCTATTCGAACTTTTCCGTCGGCGCCGCGGTGCGCGGGGCCAGCGGCAAGGTCTATGCCGGCTGTAACGTGGAGAATGCGTCCTACCCGGAGGGCTGCTGCGCCGAAACCTCGGCCCTCTCGGCCATGGTCATGGCCGGAGAGGCCCGCGTCACCGAGGTGGCGGTGGCCGGGGCCGGCGACAAGCTGGTGACGCCCTGCGGCGGCTGCCGCCAGCGCCTGCGCGAGTTCGCCGCCGATGACGTGGCGATCCACATCTGCGGGCCGCAAGGCCTGCGCAAGACGGTGACCTTGGGTGAGCTGCTGCCGCTCTCCTTCGGTCCCGACAACCTGGATCAGGAGTGAGCGCCCGCATGTTCGAGGCGGCGGCCGCGACGGCCGATCTCATCCGCAAGCAGGTCCCGGAAGCGCCGGAGGTGGCGCTGGTGCTGGGCTCCGGCCTCGGCGCGGTGGCCGAGGCGGTCAAGCAGCGCGTGAGCCTGCCGTATGGCGAACTGCCGGGCTTTCCCCGGCCTTCCGTCGCCGGTCACGGCGGCACGCTGGTTCTCGGGCGGCTGGCCGGGCGCCGCGTCGCGGTGATGCAGGGCCGCGCCCACTACTACGAGAGCGGCCGCGCCGACGGCATGAACCTGGCGCTGGCGACGCTGAAGGAACTGGGCTGCTCCCGCCTGATTCTCACCAACGCCGCCGGCAGCCTCGACCCCCAGGTGGGGCCGGGCCGCCTCATGCTGCTCAGCGACCACATCAACTTCGCCGGCGTGTCGCCGCTCTTCGGGCTTGCCGGCAACGAGCGCTTCGTCAACCTGGTCGACGCCTACGACCCTGCGGCGCGCCGGCAGGTCCTGGATCTCGCCGGGCGTCTCGGCATTCCGCTCGCCGAGGGCGTCTACGTCTGGTTCTGCGGCCCGCACTTCGAAACCCCGGCGGAAATCAAGGCGGCGCAGGTGCTGGGCGGCGACGCGGTCGGCATGTCGACGGTGCCCGAGGTGATCGTGGCGCGCCTGCTGGGCATGAAGGTGACGGCGCTCTCCATGATCACCAACCTCGCCGCCGGTCTGTCGGAAGAAAGCCTGTCGCACGAACACACCATGAAGCATGCGACGGCGGCGGCCGGCGACATGACGCGCCTGCTGACTGCCTTTCTGGAGGAGCTGAGCGATGTCTGACCAAGCCGAGCAGCGCAAGGCGGTGGCGGAGCGGGCGATCCGCCTGCTCGACCTCACCAGCCTGGGCGACAAGGACGACGATGCGGTGGTCTCCGCCCTCTGCAACCGGGCGCTGGCCGCGCCGGGGCCGCTGGCCGCCGTCTGCATCTGGCCGCGCTTTGTTACCGAGGCACGCGGCCTGCTGGAGCACAGCGGTATCCGTGTCGCCGCCGTGGCGAATTTTCCCGCCGGCGGCGACGATCTCGACGAGGCGGTGAAACAGACCGAGGATATCGTCAACAACGGCGGCGACGAGGTGGACCTCGTCATGCCCTACAACCGCTGGCTGGCGGGCGATACCGCGGCGGCGCTGGACATGATCGCGCTCTGCAAGAAGGCCTGCGGCGACCACGTGCTGTTGAAGGTGATCCTGGAGACCGGGCGCCTGGGCGAGACGAAGAAGATCTACGAAGCCAGCCGCGATGCCATCGCCGCCGGCGCCGACTTCATCAAGACCTCCACCGGCAAGGTCGAGGTCTCGGCGACCCTTGAGGCGGCGGAGGTCATGCTGCAGGCCATCAAGGACAGTGCTATGGACGTTGGTTTCAAGGCCGCCGGCGGCATCCGCGATACCGAGACGGCGGGGCAGTACCTGGCCCTGGCCGACCGCATCATGGGGGAGGGTTGGGCGGACCCGCGTCATTTCCGTTTCGGGGCCAGCGGCCTGCTCGACGACCTTCTGGCGGTGCTGGGGGTTGCCTCCGCCCCGGCGGATGTGTCACGAACTTACTGATGACTTTCCTGCCGCAGGAGATCATCCGGCGCAAGCGCGACAGCGCGCGCCTCTCGGCCGAGGAGATCGAGGCCTTCGTCGCGGGCATTGCCGAGGGTAGCCTCAGCGAAGGCCAGATCGCGGCTTTCGCCATGGCGGTCTTCCTCAACGGCATGACGCCGGAGGAGACCGTGACGCTGACCCGCGCCATGACCGCCAGCGGGCGGCGCATCGACTGGCGGGAGGCAAACCTGCCGGGCCCGATGCTGGACAAGCATTCCACCGGCGGCGTCGGCGACAAGGTGAGCCTGGTCCTGGCGCCGGTCCTGGCCGCCTGCGGCGCCTTCGTGCCGATGATCTCCGGGCGCGGCCTCGGCCATACCGGCGGCACCCTCGACAAGCTGGATTCCATTCCCGGCTACGACACCGCGCCGGACATCGCGCGCTTCCAGCAGGTGGTGGCCGAGGCGGGTTGCGCCATCATCGGCCAGACCGCCGACCTGGCGCCCGCCGACAAGCGCCTCTACGCGGTGCGCGACGTCACCGCGACGGTGGAATCCATTCCCCTCATCACCGCCTCCATCCTCTCGAAGAAGCTGGCCGCCGGTCTCGACGCCCTGGTGATGGACGTGAAGGCCGGCAACGGTGCCTTTGCTGCGACGCCGGAGATGGCGCGCGACCTGTCGGAGAGCATCGTTTCCGTGGCGACCGGGGCCGGGCTGCCGACCACGGCGCTCATCACCGACATGAACCAGCCGCTTGGGCGTTCGGCGGGCAACGCGCTGGAGGTGTGGGAGTCGGTGGAGCTGCTGACCAGCGGGCAGGGTGATCCGCGCCTGCGCGAGGTGACCCTGGCGCTGGCCGCGGAGATGCTGCTGCTCGGCAAGCTGGCCGACGACGGCGAGAGCGCCCGAACGAAAGCTGAGGACGCCCTGGCCTCGGGCCGGGCCGCCGAACGCTTCGGCACCATGGTGGCCGCGCTGGGCGGGCCCGCCGACTTCCTGGCGCGCGCCGGGGAGATCCTGCCGCGCGCGCCGGTGCGCCGGGCGGTGCAGGCCAAGGTGGCCGGCGTGGTCGGCGCGGTCGATACCCGCGCCGTCGGCCTGGCGGTCATCGAGCTGGGCGGCGGGCGGCGGCGCGTCGAGGATGCCGTCGACCCCGCCGTCGGCATCGACGAGATCGTGCCCCTGGGGCAGACGGTCTCGGCGGCCGATCCCCTGGCCGTGGGCCACCCCGCCGACGAAGCCGGCGCCGAGGCGGCGGCGGGGGTCTTTCAGAAAGCCTTCCAGATCGGCGAGACTGGGCCGGAGCCCTCTCCGGTCGTTCATCAACGCATCACCGCGGAGGATGTCTGAGCACCATGTTCGCCCCGACCGCCGCCAATGAAACCTCCGAGCCGCCGCGCTTCGCCGCGCCGCCGGCCGGCCGCCTGACCGCGGAGATGCGCGAGGCTTACGCGCGCGACGGTTTCCTGGTGTTGGAGGATATGATCGCCGCCGCCGACTGCGACGCCCTCATGGCGCGGGCGGAGGAACTGGTGGCGGCCTTCGATCCCGGCGAGGTCGCCAGCATCTTCTCCACGCGCGGGCAGGTGCACGGCCGCGACGACTACTTCCTCACCTCCGGCGACAAGATCCGCTTTTTCTTCGAGGAGGAAGCCTTCGACGCGGCGGGCCGGCTGCGCCAGGACAAGCGCCTGTCGATCAACAAGATCGGCCATGCCCAGCACGACCTGGACCCGGTCTTCGCCCGCTTCTCGCGCCTGCCGCAGCTGGCGGCCCTGGCCGGCGACCTGGAACTCGCCGAGCCGCTGCTGCTGCAGTCCATGTATATCTTCAAACAGCCGCGCATCGGCGGCGAGGTGGGCTGGCACCAGGATTCGACCTTCCTCTACACCGAGCCGCTGAGCGTCACCGGCCTGTGGTTCGCCCTGGAGGACGCGACGCTGGAGAACGGCTGCCTCTGGGCGCTGCCGGGCGGCCACGCGGGGCCCCTGCGTGAGCGCTGGCGGCGAAGCGGCGACAAGCTGGTGATGGAGCAACTGGACGCCACGCCCTGGGACGAGAGCGGAGCCGTGCCCCTGGAGGTGCCGAAGGGGTCGCTGGTGGTGCTGCACGGCAAACTGCCGCACGGCAGCGCGCCCAACCGCTCAGCGCGCTCACGCCATGCCTACACGCTGCACCTCATCGACGGCGCCTGCCGCTATCCCGAGGACAACTGGCTGCAGCGCGGCCCCGACATGCCGCTGCGCGGTTTCGAGGCAACCTGATCGAACTTTTGCCGAAGCGTTTTTCTTTCAGCTCTTATTCACAGGGGAAACGATGATGCTCGCTTACAGGATCAAGACCGCCCTTGCCGCCTCGGCCCTTGCCGTGCTGCTCGCCGTTCCGGCAGTAGCGGAGCCGGTCAAGCTGACCCTCCTGCACATCAACGACATCGACCGCATCGAGGACTCCAAGGGCCGCGGCGGCCTGGCGCGCCTCATGACGCTTGTCAACGAAGAGCGCGCGGCGGCGGCGCACGCGATCTTCACCCACGGCGGCGACACCATCTCGCCCTCGCTGCTGTCGGGCTTCGACAAGGGCGCCCACATGATGGACCTCTTCAACGAGGCGGAACTGGATCTCATGGTTCTGGGCAACCACGAGTTCGACTTCGGCGCGGCGGTGACCCGCGCGCGCGTCGCCGAGGCGCGCTTCACGATCCTGGGGTCCAATGCCATGACGGACGGCACGCTGCTGGAGGGCACCCTGGCCACCTGGACCGCCGAGGCCGGGCCCTACACCATCGGCTTCCTGGGCCTGACCACGCCGGAGACGCCGGAGATCTCGAGCGCCGAGGGCGTCACCTTCCAGCCGCTGGTCGCCACCGCGCGCAAGCTGAGCGACAACCTGCGCGAAAACGGCGCCGACCTGGTGGTCGCCCTGGCCCACACCGGCATCGCCGAAGATTTTAATCTGATCAACGGCGACAGCGGCATCGACATCCTGCTCTCCGGCCACGACCACCTGCAGATCACCTACTACAACGGCCAGCGCGCCTTCGTGGAGTCCGGCTCCCAGGGTGAGAACCTCATGGTCGTCGAGGTGACCATGGACACGGTCGAGAGCCGCGGCCAGCAGAAGTTCGTCTGGTCGCCGCAGTTCCGCATCCGCTCAACCCAGGACGTCGACCCGGATCCGGCGATGGCCGCCAAGGTGCAGGCCTACCTCGACAAGCTGTCGAAGGAGCTGGACATCGCCGTCGGCAAGTCGGCGGTGCCGCTGGACAGCCGCCGCGCCTCCGTGCGCGGGGAGGAGACCGCCATCGGCAACCTCATCGCCGACGCCATGCGCCAGGGCGTGGCCGCCGACGTGGCCATCACCAACGGCGGCGGCATCCGCGGCGACAAGACCTATCCCGCCGGGGTGACGCTGACCCGCCGCGACATCCAGACCGAGCTGCCCTTCGGCAACCGCACCGTGAAGCTGCAGCTGACCGGCGCGCAGGTGATGGAAGCGCTGGAGCACGGCGTCAGCAAGGTGGAGGAGGGCGCCGGTCGTTTTCCCAGCACCTCGGGGATCACCATGACCTGGAGCCGCAACGCGGCGCCCGGTGAGCGCGTGAAGTCCGTGAGCGTCAACGGCAAGCCGCTCGACCCCGCGGCGACCTACACCGTGGCGACCAACGACTTCCTGGCCAAGGGCGGCGACGGCTATACCGTCTTCACCCAGGGCAGAACTCTGATCGACGCCGCCGCGGCCAAGTACATGGCCACCATGGTCATGGACTTCGTCGCCGCCGCCGGCGAGGTCGCCCCCAAGGTGGAAGGGCGCGTCACGGCGGTGGAGTGAGGAACGCCCCCTCACCCTCCCGCTTTGCGGGCCCCTCCCTCTCCCGCGAGGGGAGAGGGTCAACTCTGAGGCTTCGGTTTTGTTCCCTCTCCCCTTCGTGGGAGAGGGTTGAGAAGCCTTGACGTGACTGCAAGTCGAGTCTAGGCGAAGCCGGGTAAGGGGTGGTGGCTGTTAGGAACCTAGAATGATCGATACCGTTGCCTTCGATGCCGACGACACCCTGTGGCACAACGAGCACCTGTTCCAGGACACCCAGAAGGCCCTGGAGGCGATCGTGCAGCGCTATCGCCCGGGCGAGGACATCCACGGCGCGCTCTTCGCCGTGGAAATGAAGAACCTCGCGCTCTTCGGCTACGGCATCAAGGGCTTCATGCTGTCCATGGTGGAGGCGGCCATTCAGATCACCGAGGGGCGCGTCACGGCGGAGGAAATCCACGAGATCATCGCGCTCGGAAAGGCCATGATGGAGGCGCCGGTCGACCTGCTGGACGATGTCGAGCAGACCCTGGGCGCGGTGAAAGGGCGCTTCCGCGTGATCCTCATCACCAAGGGCGACATCGTCGACCAGACCAGCAAGATCGAGCGCTCCGGCCTGGCCGGCCACTTCGAGCAGGTGGAGATCGTGCCGCGCAAGGACGCCGGCATCTACCGCGCGATCTTCGAGCGTCACGGCATCGCGCCGGAGCGAACGGTGATGGTCGGCAACTCCATGCCCTCGGATGTGCTGCCCATGCTGGAACTGGGCGGCCACGGCGTGCACGTGCCCTATACCTTGCTGTGGGCGCACGAGGCCCACGACGAAGACCCGGAGAGCGAGCGCTTCCACCGGCTGGAGCGCCTCGGCGAGCTGCCTGCGCTGCTGGACCGTCTGCTGAGCGGTGGACAAGGCTGAGGGGAAACGACCATGAAGCACCACGGCGGCTGCCACTGCGGCGCCATTGCCATCACCTACGAAAGCGACGTGACGCCGGAAGAGACCGAGGTGCGGGCCTGCCAGTGCAGCTTCTGCCGCAAGCACGCCTCGCGCGCCGTCTCCGACCCGGCCGGCAAGGTGACCCTTACCCTGCATGACGAGGGCGCCGTGCAGCGCTACCGCTTCGGCCTTGGCACCGCCGACTACTATCTCTGCGGGCGCTGTGGGGTCTACGTGGCCGCGGTCATGCCCGACGGGGAGCGAAGTTACGCCGTCGCCATCATAAACGCCTTCGCTGACAGCGCCCGCTTCACGCGGACGCTGATTCTCTCCGACTACTCGGCGGAGGACGAGGCGGGACGCCGCGAGCGCCGCCGCGAGCGCTGGACCCCGGCGGAGATCATCGTTGCCTAGGGCCCTGCAAGTCCGGACGAGCGCGGACCCGTTGCTCTAGCTTACTGACCTAGCCGACGGCAGTCGTTTTGCTCAATCCGCGGAAGCGCTGGCGGTAGCGGGCGGGGGTGATGCCGGTGTGCCGCTTGAAGAGGCGGCGGAAGAAGGCCGGGTCCTCGTAGCCGACGGTGACGCCGACCTGCTCGGTCGGCCAGTCGGTGGTCTCCAGATACTCCTTGGCTTCCTCGACGCGCAGGGTCTGCACGTAGGCGACCGGCGTGAAGCCGGTGGCGCGGCGGAAGCGGCGTTTGAAACTGCGTTCCGGCAGGCCCGAGCGCTCCACCATGCGGCTGACCGGGTTGGGCGCGGCGTAGTGGTCGGCGATCCAGACCTGGCAGCCGGTGATCACCTGGTCTTCGTGGGGCTGCGGCTTCACCATGGCGGCATAGGGCAGCTGGCCGTCGCTGCGGTCGCCCATCAGGAAGGTCTTGGCCATGCGCCGGGCCTCCACGTCGCCGCAGAAGCGGGCGATGAGATGCAGCACCAGGTCTTCCCAGGCGGCCGCGCCGCCGCTGGTGACGATCTGCCCGCCCGGGGCGTCCGGCAACATCACGTCCTTGATGCTCAGGTTCACTTCGGGGAAGTAGGTGGCAAAGAGCTGCTCGAAGGCCCAGTGCGTGGTCGCCGCGCGGCCGTCGAGAAGGCCGGCTTCGGCCAGCAGCACCGAGCCGGTGCAGACGGCCGCCACCACGGCGCCGCCGGCGTGCTGCTGGCGCACCCAGGCGACACTCTCCGGCCAGGCGCCGCGCGGATCGAAATCGATCGGAATGGCGAGGTCGGAAACCACTACGAGATCGCATTGCGGGCGCTCGGCAAGGCTCGCCTGCGGGGCGACCGGCAGGCCGCCCCAGCAGCGGAAGGGCTCGCGCGACGGCGAGACGATCTCCACCTCCATGGTCGGGCCCGCCTCGGGCTCGCCGGTGATCTGTGACCACAACCGGCCGGCGCTGGAGAGCACGTCGTAGAGCCCGTAGAGCACCGAAGCGGAGCTCTCCGGCAGGGCCAGCAGGCAGACCCGGATCGGCTTGTCGGTCTGGGTGGGTTTGGCGGCCCGGGAGGACTTGGCTGAGGGGGCGGGCATCTGGGGGCTTTTCTCCGTTGTGGCACGAATGCCTCTGTTTCGGCCTTTCTACCTCTTACGCTTTCTGCTCTGGTTTTGCAATCTCCACCCCGCCGCACCCGGGTTCGCCGCCCCCAATTCGAGAGTGAGATTCGACATGATGGAAGCAACACGCGCCTTGCCGGCCTTTGAGGAGGCCGCGGCCGAGGCCTTTGCCGAACGCGTGGCCGAGATGGCCAACACTGCGGCGGTGACCGTGATGGTTTCCCTCGGCCACCGCACCGGGCTTTTCGATACCCTGTCCAGCCTGCCGCCCAGCACCTCGGTGGCCATCGCCGAAGCCGCGGAGCTGTCGGAGCGCTATGTGCGCGAATGGCTGGCCGCCATGGTGACCGGCGGCATCGTCAGCTACGACGGCAAGAGCGGGACCTACCACCTGCCGCCCGAGCACGCGGCCTGCCTGACCCGCGGCGCGCCGCTGGGCAATCTGGCCGTGGCCGCCAACGCCATTCCGGTGATCGCCGCCGCCCACGACCGCATCGTGGAGTGCTTCGAGACCGGCGAAGGCACACGCTACGAGGACTATCCCTGTTTCCACCAGATGATGGCCGAGGACAGCGGCCAGACGGTGGTGGACCAGCTCTTCGATCTGATCCTGCCGCTGGCCCCGGAGCTGCCGGGCCGCCTGGTTCAGGGCATCGACGTGCTGGATGCCGGCTGCGGCAGCGGCCGGGCCCTGGTCGCCATGGCCGCGCGCTATCCCAACAGCCGCTTCACCGGTTATGACCTCTGCGCCGACGCCATCGCCTCCGCGCAGCAGACCGCCAGGGCCGCGGGCGTGGAGAACGTCCGCTTCGAGCGGCGCGACCTCACCGGCTTCGACGAGAAGGAAGCCTACGACCTGGTGACCTCCTTCGACGCCGTGCACGACCAGAAAGACCCGCAAGGGCTCTTGAAGGGCCTCTACGGGGCGCTCAGGCCCGGCGGCGTCTACCTGATGCAGGACATCGGCGGCTCGGCGAAGCTGGAGAACAACCTGGATTTCCCCATGGCCGCTTTCCTCTACACCGCTTCCTGCATGCACTGCATGCCGGTCTCCCTGGGCCAGGGCGGCAACGGCCTCGGCACCATGTGGGGCTGGGAAACGGCGCTGGAGATGCTGAAGGAGGCGGGCTTCGAGGCGCCTGAGAAGTCCACCTTCGACCACGACCCGCTGAACGTCTGGTTCGTCTCCCGCAAGGCCTAGTCTCCCGACTGCCTTGCGGGCGCAGGGAAGGGCGCGACTGCGGCGAATAGCGCCCTTCCCTGTTCCTTCCGGTCCCTTCCTTGACGGGAGGCCTCTCGCAGGTTATGGAATGACCGTTCCATAACTGGGCGTGGAGGAAAGCCGGCCCATGGCCCGGCCCCGAACATTCGAACGCGAAGAAGTGGTGGAGAGGGCGCTGAGCGTCTTCTGGCGCCAGGGCTACCAGGCGACCTCGGTGCAGGACCTGGTGGAGGCCACCGGCCTCAACCGGGGCAGCCTCTACGACACCTTCGGCGACAAGCACGGGCTGTTCCTGGAAGTCGTCGAGCACTACCGCAGCCACGTCACCGCCAAGCGCCTCGCCAAGCTGGAAGAGCCGGGGCCGGCGCGCGAGAAGATCGCGACTTTCTTCAAGGATGTCATCGAGTTCTCGCTGGGCGAGGGACGCCTGCTGGGCTGCCTCATGACCAACTCCGCCATCGAACTGGCGCCGCACGACCGCGACACCCGTCTGGCGGTGGCCGCCAACATGGCGGCCATGGAGGCTACTTTCCGCCGGGTGCTGACCCGCGCCCGCAAGGAGGGCGAGATCGCCGGCGAGAAGTCGCCCGCCGACCTCGCGCGCTTCCTCACCGCCACGGCCAACGGCCTGCGCGTCATGGCCAAGGTGGCCCCGGAGCGGGCGGCCCTGCGCAGCGTGGTGCGCATCGCCCTCGAATCGCTTGATTGAGTTTTTTTGACCGATTTTTGAACGGTCGTTCCAGAACCGCAACGAATGAGGAGACTAGAGATATGTTGAAGACACGCCAGCCCGCCCCGGAAATGTCCTTCCCGCTGCTGGACGGCGGCACCTGGACCTTGTCGGAGCGCAAGCCCGAGAGCCTGAGCATGGTGGTGGCCTACCGCGGCGTTCACTGCCCGATGTGCCGCAACTACCTGCAGGACCTGAACCAGCACATGGACGAGTTCAAGGCGCGCGGGGTCGACGTCGTCGCGGTGAGCGGCGACGGCAAGGAACGTGCCGAGATGGCCAAGAAGGACTGGGAGCTCTCCGAGGTGCCTATCGCTTATGGCCTCAGCATCGACAAGGCGCGGGAACTGGAGCTGCCGATCTCGACCAGCCGCGGCAAGACCTCCATCGGGATCGAGGAGCCGGAGAAGTTCAGCGAGCCGGGCCTCTTCCTGGTGAAGCCGGACGGCACGCTCTATGCCGCCTTCATCCAGACCATGCCTTTCGCGCGCCCGCCGCTGGACCAGCTGCTGAAGGCCATCGACTTCATCAAGGAGAAGGACTACCCCGCCCGCGGCGAGGCCTAAGGCCGCCGCTTCTTCCCGGCCTTCCGGTCAGTCAGGGCCCGGCTGCTTTATCGGTCTCCGCGATCCGCTTTCGGGTCGCGGAGGCTGTTGAAGACGCCCCTTCGCCCCGGAAGTTACCCCCGGCTCAAGTGGTCGGCAGGTCTATGCAAAAAAATGGATTGTGGTTCCAGGCCTGCGCCGCGCGTAGGATGGGCGGAGAATCCTGACGGGGCAGCCATAGAGGGAAGGGAGCGCTGATGAAGGGCGACAAGAAGGTCATCGGGTATCTCAACAAGGCTCTGAAGAACGAGCTGACGGCGATCAACCAGTACTTCCTGCACTCGCGCATGCTGAAGGACTGGGGCATCACCCGCATGGCCGAGCACGAGTACGAAGAGTCCATCGACGAGATGAAGCATGCCGACGAACTCGTCGAACGGATCCTCTTCCTGGAGGGGCTGCCCAACCTGCAGGAACTCGGCAAGCTGCTGATCGGCGAGAACGTCAAGGAGATCATGGAGTGTGACCTGAAGCTGGAGATGGAGGCCACACCCCTGCTGCGCGAAGCCATCGCCTATTGCGAATCGGTCAGCGACTATGTCTCCCGTCAGCTTCTGACGTCGATCCTCGATTCCGAGGAAGAGCACATCGACTGGCTGGAGACCAACCTCGAACTGCTCGAGAAAATGGGCCTGCAGAACTACATCCAGTTCCAGAGCAAGCCGGCAGAGGGTTCCTGATCGAGGATTGATCTAGCGCGGCAGAGGCTCCTGGCCGCGCCCGGAGTCGGCGGGCAGGGGCGTCTGAGCTTCCGGCCTGGCTGCCGGCGCGGCTGCCGGCCGCGTATCGCAGACCCAGCGCAAAACCGCGCTGAGCTGTCCCTTGGGCAGATTGCGCCAGAGGTACATGGCCGGGCCGCCTATTCCGCCGCCATCAGCAGCGCTTCGGCCGCTTCGGGAGCCAGTTCCGGCTGGGGCCGGGTTTTCGCTGCCGCCGGGGTGTGCACGTTGTCGACGATTTCCTGGGCGCAGTCGAGGCAGGTGCCGCAGCAGGGGCCGTTGCCGAGGGTCAGATAGGCTTCCCGGGCGCAGCGCACGCCGCTCTCGGCGACCTCCCGGATCTCCTCGTCGCGATAACCATTGCAAAGGCAAACGTACATCGGCTGAACCTCAGAGCTTGTCTCACTGACGCCTTTAATATGGTGCGAATGATAATGATTGTCAATCGCGAGTCGGCGTGTAAAATCCTTGTATAAGCCGATGCTTTCAGTGGCCGTTCCTTCAGCCGGAACGGCCATTTTCCGGCCATTTTGTTAAGAATGCGTGTCATTTGCGGTTTTTGCCGGAACCGGCCGGACCCGTGCCACGCGCCATCGATGTGAGAAGGGGACGCACCCGATGAAGATGTTGCAGACAGCCGCCCGGAGCGCGGCATTGGCCACGGTACTGGCCGTGGGGCCGCTCGCGGCGCCGCTGAGCGCGGCGGAAGTGGACAAGCAGGCGGTCCTGAAGACCTACGCGGATATCGCCCATGCGGCCTACGAGGACTCGCTGTTCACCGCCCAGAAGCTGGACAGCGCGGTCGACGCGCTGATCGCCAATCCCACGGAAGCGACCCTGGCGGCGGCGCGCGAGGCCTGGATCGCCGCGCGCGTGCCCTACCAGCAGACCGAGGCTTACCGCTTCGGCAATGCGGTGGTCGACGACTGGGAAGGCAAGGTCAACGCCTGGCCGCTGGACGAGGGCCTGATCGACTACGTCGACGAGTCCACCTACGGCAGCGAGTCGGACGAGAACCCGATCTACACCGCCAACGTCATCGCCAATGAAAAGCTGCGCGTGAACGGCGAGATGGTCGACGCCGGCCATATCACCAAGGCGCTGATCGCCGAGGTGCTGCACGAGGCCGAGGAAGTCGAGGCCAACGTCGCCACGGGCTACCACGCCATCGAGTTCCTGCTCTGGGGCCAGGACCTGAACGGCACCGGCCCGGGCGCGGGCAACCGTCCGGCCAGCGACTTCAGCACCAGCGACTGCACCGGCGGCCACTGCGCGCGCCGCGCCGAGTACCTGAAGGCGGCGACCGGCCTGCTGGTCGACGACCTGAAGGACATGGTGGCGCTCTGGGCCGCGGGCGGCGAGGCGCGCAACGGCCTGCTGTCGGGCGACCCCGGCACCAGCCTGGTCACCATGCTGACCGGCATGGGCAGCCTCTCCTACGGCGAGCTGGCGGGCGAGCGCATTAAGCTGGGCCTCATGCTCCACGATCCCGAGGAAGAGCACGACTGCTTCAGCGACAACACTCACTACTCGCACTATTACGACCAGCAGGGCGTGATCAACGTCTACACCGGCAGCTACACCCGCGTTGACGGCAGTGTGGTGTCGGGGCCGAGCCTCGCCAACTTGGTCGCCGCCAAGGACGGCGCGGTGGACCGCGACCTGCGCGACAAGCTCACGGCCACCAAGGCGGCCATGCAGGCCATGGTCGACCGCGCCGAAACGGTCGAGGCCTACGACCAGATGATCGGCGAGGGCAATGCCGAGGGCAACGCGGTGATCGAGGCCGTGGTGCAGGCGCTGACCGAGCAGACCAGGTCGATCGAGCGCGCCGTGGCCGTGCTCGACCTCTCCGCCATCGAGTTCGAGGGTTCCGACAGCCTTGATAACCCGCAGGCCGTGTTCCAGTGATCGCTGCCCAAACGACCCCGGAGAGCTGACGCTCTTCGGGGTTTGCACTGAATGAAGAGATCGATGAAGCATCCTAGTGTGGCCCTCGTTGCCCTTCTGTTGATCGCGGGCGGGGCGGCAGCCGTGGGGGCCGGCCCCCCACCTGCTGGAAAGGCGCGCATCCCCGCGGGGGTCGCGCCGACGGACGATTTCACGCGCCCGGAGGCCTTTGAGCCATTGCCCGGCGGCGCGGCGACGTCGAAGAAGCCGGTCAACGGCGATGCCTTCTCCCATTCCTCGGCCAACATGAGCTTCGAGCGCGAGCTCGACTTCAAGATCGGCAACGGACTCTTCCGGCGCCTCTGGGTCTCGGCGCCGTCCTCGACCACTTCGGCCGACGGACTGGGGCCGCTGTTCAACGCGCGCTCCTGCCAGCGCTGCCACCTGAAGGACGGCCGCGGGCACCCGCCGGCCTCGGCGGAGGACTCGGCGGTCTCCATGTTCCTGCGCCTCAGCATCGCACCGCAGGACGCGGAACAGCGCGCGCTGCTGGCCAGCGGCCGTGCCGGCGTGATCCCCGAGCCGACTTACGGCGGCCAGTTGCAGGATCTGGCGATCAAGGGCCACAAGGCCGAAGGCAAAATGCGGATCGCCTACGAGGAAGTGCCGGTGACGCTGGCCGACGGCACCGAAGTCTCGCTGCGCCGGCCGACTTACACGATCACCGACCTCGGCTATGGCCCGCTGCACCCCGATGTCCTGACCTCGCCGCGCGTGGCGCCGCCGATGATCGGTCTCGGCCTGCTGGAGGCCGTCTATGACGCGGACATCGAAAGCCGGACCGACCCCGACGACGCGGACGGCGACGGCATCTCCGGGCGCGTGAATCTGGTGTGGGACGATGTGAAGCAGGAAGTGGTGCTGGGCCGCTTCGGCTGGAAGGCCGGCCAGCCGACCCTGCTGCAGCAGAGCAGCCATGCCATCAACGGCGATATCGGTATCTCGGCGCCGACCATGCCCGCGCCCTCGGGCGACTGCACCGCGGCGCAGGCGGATTGCCTCAAGGCGCCCAACGGCAACAGCAAACAGCACGACGGCCTGGAAGCCTCGGCGGAGATGCTGGAGCTCATTACCTTCTACAGCCGCAACCTGGCGGTGCCGGCGCGCCGCGACCTGGACGACCCGCAGGTCCTGGCCGGCAAGCGGGTCTTCTACGAGAGCGGCTGCATCGGCTGCCACCGCCCCAAGTACGTGACGCGGCGCGACTCCCTGGGCGAGGAGCAGTCCTTTCAGCTCATCTGGCCCTACAGCGACCTGCTGCTGCACGACATGGGCGAGGGCCTTGCGGATCACCGCCCCGAAGGACAGGCCTCCGGGCAGGAATGGCGCACCGCGCCGCTGTGGGGCATCGGCCTCACCGAGACGGTGAACGGCCACACCCAGTTCCTGCACGACGGGCGCGCCCGCAATCTGCTGGAAGCGATCCTCTGGCACGGCGGCGAGGCGGAAGCCGCCAAGCAGGAGGTGGTGGCCCTGCCCACTGAAAAGCGTGAAGCGCTGCTGTCCTTCTTGCGGTCGCTCTGACAAGGCGCGGCCCGACCTGGGAGATCTGTCTATGCGATTCTGGCGCGGGCCCAAGACGGCGGCGATGATCCTGCTGCTGGTCCTGGGCGGCCCGGCGTCGCCCGCCGCGGCGGCAACGCCCGACTATGCGGCGCTCAATGCTGCGGTGGTCGACAACTACGTGATCCCGCGCTATGCGGCCTTTGCCGAGCGCACGGCGGTGCTGGAGGCCTCGCTGCGGGAGGCCTGCGCCGACGACCGCCTCGAAACAGGTGAAAGCGCCGCCGCCTACAACGATGCGATGGATGCCTGGATGGCCGTGCAGCACCTGCGCTTCGGGCCCGCCCTGCTGCTCCTGCGTTACGACCGCATCGCGTTCTGGCCGGACAAGCGCGGCACGGTGCGCCGTCACCTGGCACAGATGCTCTCCGAGCGCGATCCCAAGGCGCTGGAGCCGCAGACCTTCGCCAACGGCAGCGTCGCGGTGCAGGGCTTTCCCGCCCTGGAGCGGCTGCTGTACGACAGCGAAGACGCGGTCTGGGCGACGCCCTTCGGCTGCCGGCTTGCGATGGCCATAGGCCGCAACCTGCACGGCATCGCCGAGGGCCTGCTGGCCGACTGGCGCGACGGCGAGACGCCCTATGCGCAGGTCGTCAAATCGGCGGCGCAAGGCAACGCGCATTACTTCGACACCAAGGAGGCCTCGCTGGAGTTTGCCAAGGCCCTGCGCGGCGCCCTGCTGCTGGTGGAGGACTACAAGCTGGGCCGTCCCCTGGGCGACGACGCGGAATCGGCCCGGGAAAAGCGCGCCGAGTCCTGGCGCTCGGCGCGCTCCCTGCGCAACGTTCTCGGCAACCTGCGGGCCGCCCGGGCGCTCTACCGGGATACCGGCGGCATCAGCTTCTCCGCGCTGCTGCAAGACCAGCCCAAGGGCGCGGAACTGGACCGGGTGATCGGCGCCGCGCTCGACCGCCTGGTGGCCGCGGTGGAAGCGCAGCCGGACTCCCTGGTCGCGGCCCTGAAGGCGCCGGACGGCTGGGAAAAGCTGGATGCCGTCCGCGTCGAAACCGGCCAGCTTATGAGACTGCTCAGCGGTCCTCTCTCCGAAGTTCTCGACCTGCCGATCGGATTCAACAGCTATGACGGTGATTGAGCCCAAAATGATCCGGCGGCGCCATTTCCTGGCCGGCGCCGCCGGCCTCTTCGCCGCCTGGGGCCTGCCCTGGAAGGCGGTGGAGGCCGCGGCGGGCGCACGCTACTTCGTCAGCGCCTGCGCGGGGCAGGACGGCGAGACCCTGGCCCGCGTGGTCCGCGAGGACGGCCATGTGGTCGCCACCCTGCCGCTGCCCGGCCGCGGACACGGCGCGGCACGGCGCCCGGGCAGGCGCGAGGCGATCGTCTTCGCGCGGCGGCCCGGCCACTTTGCGGTCGCCTTCGATCCGCTGTCGCCGGAGCCCGCCCGGCGCATCGCTGCGCCCCGGGGGCATCACTTTTACGGCCACGGCGTCTTCAGCCGCGACGGCCGCTGGCTCTTCGCCTGCGAGAACGACTACGACAAGGCGCGCGGCTGCATCGGCGTCTACGATGCCGAGGCCGGTTACCGCCGGGAAAGCGAGCTGGAGGCCTATGCCATCGGGCCGCACGAGATGCTGCTGCTGTCCGACGGCCGCACGCTCGTGGTGGCCAACGGCGGCATCCTGACCCACCCGGACAAGGGCAGGAAGAAGCTCAACATCGAGACCATGCGGCCCTCGCTGGCCTATATCGACACGGCCTCCGGCGACCTTCTGCACGACCATCGCCTGGCGCCGGACCTGCACCAGCTCTCGATCCGTCACCTGGCGGCGACGCCCGGCGACGAGCTCGGCTTCGTCATGCAGTACGAGGGCCCGCGCAACCGCCTGGTGCCGCTGGTTGGCCTGCAGCGGGGCGAAGAGGAAATCTTCCTGCCGCAGGCGGAGACCGCCGTGCTGCGCGCCATGCGCCAGTACTGCGGCAGCGCGGCCATGGACACCTCGGGCCAGGTGCTCGCGGCCTCGGCCCCGCGCGGCGGGCGCGTCACCTTCTGGTCAACGGCCGAACGCGGCTACCTCGGGGCTTTTGAGCTGGGCGACGGCTGCGGCGTGGCCGCCTCGGGCGAGCCGGGCGGCTTCCTGCTGTCCAGCGGCTACGGCAAGCTGGTGCACCACAACGCGCTGAGCGGCGAGACGCGGGCGCTCGGCGATCCCGCCGCGGCGCCGGTGCACTGGGACAACCACATGGTGACCTTCACGCTCTGAGCAGGGGCCGCAGAGCGAACCTTAGATCTCGGTCGGGCCCTTCAGGTTCAGGCAGAGACCGGAATAGAGCACGGGGCCGCTTGGGGCGGCGGGAGCCGCGCCGGCGTCCTCCAGGGTGACCGTCAGGGATTCCGACGTCTTGATGGCGGCCCAGCCGTCTTCGTCCAGCGGCAGGCGCAGGACCTCGCCGCTGCTCACCTGCAGCAGCGGGCGGATGGTGCCGCTGTCGCGCTCCACCGCCCAGACCTGGAAGGCCTTGCCGGCATAGGGCGAGAGCTCCTGCAACGGCTCGACGACCACGCGCCAGGGCCCCTTGAAGGCGGTGACGACCATGACCGGCTGATTCGACTCGTCCTCCAACACGGCGACATAGCTGGGGGCGACCTGCTGGGGCGTCGTTTCGGCGACCTGTTCTTCTTCCCAGGGCGCGAAGGTCTCGACGCCGGCGTAGGTCGCCAGCACCAGCGCCAGCACGGCGGCCACCGCGCCGAAGGGGCGCCAGAAGGCGAGGCTGTCCCAGAAGCTGCGGCGCTCCGGCGCGGCGGCGCTGTTCGGGGCGATGCGTTGATGAATCGCGCGCCAGACCCGGGCCGGCGGCTGTACGGCGGGGGTGGCGTCGCTCAGCGGGGTCAGGCGGTCCTCCCAGGCTTCGACCCGGCGGCGCAGGCCGGGGCGGGCCCGCATCAGCGCCTCGAAGCGGCGGCGCGCGCGGCCGTGCAGGGCGCCGGCCACATAGGCGCTGGCCAGGGCTTCCTGCAGTTGGGGATCGTCGTATCTCATTGACCCACCCCCTTCTTCTCCAGGCATTCGCGCAGCTTGATCAGGCCGCGGCGAATCCACGTTTTGACCGTGCCGACCGGCCGTTTCAGGCGGTGCGCGACCTCGGTCGGCGTCAGGCCCTGGTGGTAGGACAGCAGGATGCAGTCCCGCTGCTCCTCACCCAGGTTGCCCAGGCAGCCCAGGACCTGCTGCATCTCCTCGCTGGTCTCCGCCTGGGCCGCGGGATTGTCGGCGCTGGTGCGCTGGTCCTTTTCGGCGGACCACTCGTCCTCGGCCACGCGATAGTCGGCCCGGCGCAGCAGATCCAGGGACTGGTTGCGGACAACGTTGATCATCCAGGTCATCGGCCGCCCACGCCCTGGATTGTAGCTGCCGGCATGCCGCCACATCTTCACATAGGCCTCCTGCAGGGCCTCTTCGGCCCAGGCCTCCCGTCTCAATATACGCAGCGAGATACCGAAGAGTTTCGCGGAGGTGGCCTCGTAGAGCTCACTGAAGGCAGCCTGATCGCCAAGGCTGCAGCGGGACAGCAGTTGCCCCAGGCGCTCTGAGGAATCCCCGACCGAGGCCGCCCGGGTTGCCGTGGGCTTCATGGATCCGCTCGCGTGGTTCATTCGGTCAGGCTCTTTCTCCGGCCGCAGACGCCTCACAAATCTTGCAGACCTCGTCCCCTGGAGCAACGGCACAAGGGCCGTGGGCCATTAGACGTAAGTACCTGTGAAAGCTGGTCTTCGGGGCTGGCGTTGCCGGATTGACATGAGGAAGCGGCGACTCGGGCGGGAGTCTGCCCTTTGGCGGCCAGTCCCGCCAGCCGGAAATCCGTGGCAGGAGGCGCGGCGGAGAGGCCCTCACAAGCAGCGGGGGCAATCTGCCCCAGGGCCTCCCTTCTCCGGTGTCTTCGCCGGTTTTCGGCCCGAAAAGGTGGCTCTACACGGTCTTTTGTGGCCAAAAATGACCTCTAGCGACTGGCCAGACCGCGCAATCCGTTTATAGTGTCTGCGCTGAAGGAAGAGGTCTAAATTCTCATTCCCATTCATTCGTTAGACGCTTTAGAGCATTTTGGCCAGCGTAGGTATTTGAGGGAATGGTTAGCACGATAGAGCGCGAGCGGGGTCCTCGCTCACGTTTCGAAGCAACCCGTGCGCTGCTGGCGCGGCGCCGGCTCAATCTGTTGCTGCCGATCCTTCTGCTGGTCGCGGTCTCGCTGGTGGCGGTCGCCGGCGTGCTGTACTGGAGCGCCGGCTCGCTCAACGAGCGCGAAGTCGAGTCTCAGCGTGCCCTCGTTAAGACGATGGTCCAGATCAGGCGGGACAGCCTGCGACAGCTGATCATCGATTACGCTTGGTGGGACGAGGCCATCACAACCTCTGAGGTCACGCTCGATGAACGTTGGGCAAGGGTCGGTATGGCGGCCTACCTCAACAACGCCTTCAATATCACCGGCGGATGGGTCATCGGGGCGGACGACCGGGTCAGACTCGCCTTCGAGAACGGGCGCCACGTCGACGCGGCGCAGGCACAGCCCTTGCCGCAGGGCGCCGAAGAACTGATTGCCGCGGCGCGCAGCGCAAGATCCATCGACGAGGTGCCGGAGGCGCACTTCGTCATCCATGGACAGGAAATCACGCTGGTCGCCGCCAGCCTGGTGGCCCCCTTGGCGACGGTCTTCAGCGGCGAACCGCAAAATGTCATGGTCTTCGTGCAGCCGCTGGACCTGGCCTTCTTCGACCGTGCCGGCGTCGGTGGCCAGATCGAGGACCTGCACTTCATCCGCGGGCCGGCGCCTGACGGCTACTACCAGTGTCCGGTACCGGGGCTCAACGACCAGGTCCTGGGCCACGTGATCTGGCGCGATCATCAGCCCGGCTCGGGCATGCTGTGGAATGTCGTTCCCTTCCTTGCCGTCTCGCTGCTGGCGGTCGGGTTTCTCGTCATCCTGGCGATCAAGCGCGTGGAAACGGTGGTATCGCGCGAAGGCCGTCTCTCGATCTCCCTTTATCAGGAAAAGCAGAGGCGCTCGCAGAAGTCCGACTTCGTCTCCATGGTTTCTCATGAGCTGCGCACGCCGCTGCAGGCGATCGGGACCTCGGCAGACATGCTGGAGCGCTTCGGCGACCAGATGAGCGAGGGGGAACGTCGCGAGGAGGCGCGCACCATCCGGCGCGCGGTCAGGACCCTGGCCCATCTGGTGGACGACGTTCTGGCGATAGGGCGCAGCGAGGCAGCCCAGGAACGCGCCCGCGAGCGCGGGACCGTGCTGGATCTGGCCCAGTTCTGCCGGGCGATGTGGCGCGAGGTGTCCCTGGCCCTGCGGTCCAAGCAGGAACTGCAGCTGGTGGACGACATCGGCGCGCCGATCGACAAGGTGGACGAGCTTGCCATGCACACGGTGCTGTCGAACCTGCTGCAGAACGCCATCAAGTACTCGCGTGGCGAGGGGCCGATAAAGGTCAGGCTGGACCGCGAGGACGGGGAATACACGATCACCGTCACGGATTTCGGGCCCGGCATCGCCGCGGACCAGAGCGGGGATATCTTCAAGCCCTACTGGCGCGCCAAGGAAGTGGAGAGCATCACCGGCACGGGCCTGGGCCTCGCCGTGGCCCGCTCCTCCGCCCGCGCGTTGGGCGGTGACCTGCGGCTGAAGTGTTCCGGAGGAAGCTGCGGCCCGGACTGCGGCACCTGCTTCGAAGTGCGCTGGCCTGCCTGCAACTGACGGTATTTTCCCGCTTCCTTAAGTAAAACAGACCATCCCTCGGCCGGGATCGCCCGCTGCCGCAAGGCCGCGGTTTGCCGAGCTTTGTTCTGGCATACAATCGTCAGTCCCTCTAAGGTTGTGATTTTAAATCAAGATTGCGCAACCGTGTATTCTCGGGAATTATTTCAATACCCGGCATGGTTAAATATTGATACTCGCAAAGGAAGCAAAATCACCCTGTCGGGTTTATCTATTTACCAGTTTAACGGGTATTTTTCCTTTGTGACTTCCTAGCTATTTCGCATAGATTGTATTCGGGGTCATGGAATCATTGATTAGCATGGAGTTCGGATGCTTGCTCAACAAACAATGGGGAAGGCCAGACAGGCCCATCCCGTAGATGTTCACGTTGGCGGTCGCGTACGCCTTCGCCGCGTGTTCCTGGGCTACTCACAGGAGAAATTGGCGAACGCGCTGGGGCTGACCTTCCAGCAGATCCAGAAGTACGAACGGGGAGCGAACCGCATCAGTGCGAGCAAGCTCTATGAGCTCTCGCGAATCCTGAGCGTTCCCGTGACCTATTTCTTCGAAGGTGTGGAGTCTGAAGGGGAATCTGGTTCTGCCGGCGGCCAGGAGACAGGTGCCGCAGCGGCCAGCACGATCCATTCCTCCGACCCCGATTTCACCAACCAGCGGGAAACGCTGCAACTTATCAGTTCTTACTATAGAATCCCTGATGCGAAGGTGCGGGCCGAGGTCTTGTCGTTGTTGAAGACCTTGGGACGTACGACCGACAGCTGATCGGGGCCTAGAAGCGACGGAGGGTGCCACGGCGGGCGTGAGCGAGGGAAGTCCGACAGGAAAGGAGACTCGGCTGGTTGCCACCCGAGAATCCCTGCCTTTCATCCTTCTCTCACCTTTCGGACGCGGCGTCACTTCCGAAGCACGGTCTCGCAGGGGGCGCTGGGGCCCCTGCGAGACGGCTTCCCGGCGGTGCGGAGCGCGGGAATGAGCCCCTTACCGTCGGAAAACAGCGTCGAAAGCTATGTGGAAGCCCTCTCGGGCGCGCGCAGCACGGCGGAAATCGGGGCCAAGCTGGAAAGCGTCCTCAAGGGCATGGGCTTTAAGAGCTTTGCCTACGTGCATGTCCGCCCGCCTCTGGGCAAAAAACTGCGATCCTTTGTTCCGCCCGGCTCGCGCAGCGGCAACCAGGTGCACGAGTTTCTCTCCACCCTGCCGGGCCCCTGGGTGGACCACTACCTCTCGCAGGACTATGGCGATCTCGATCCGACGCTGCAGGCTGCCGTCAGCCGCCTGATGCCCTTTCAGTGGCGCGAAATCGGCGTCCGCAACGATCTCTCCAACGGCCAGCGCAAGGTTCTCAACGAGGCCCGCGACCATGGCGTCAAGGACGGCGCCACCATCCCCATCCACGGCCCCGACAGCGGGCTTTCGACCCTCAGCATCGTCGGCGGCGGCGGCGAGCGCGAGTTTCAGGATGCCTACCAGCGCAGCTATCGTGATCTGGTCTGGCTGGCCATCAACACCCACGAGGCCTTCCTGAACCTGGCCGAGAGCGCTCCTGACCTGGGCCGGGTGCGCCTGACCGACCGTGAGCGCGACTGCCTGGTGTGGACGGCGCGCGGCAAGACGGCCTGGGAGGTCGGACAGATCCTCTCCATCTCCGAGGAAACGGTGCTCTTTCACCTGAAGAACGTGACCCGCAAGCTCGGCGTTTTCTCCAAGCACCACGCCGTGGTGAAGGCCGTTATCCAGGGCTATATCGTCCCTTAATTCACTGAATTAAAAACATTTTTCTAGATCTGTGAAGCGGGCGCGCCGCCTCTCACGGTCCGTTGAAGCACGCCTGCGGCGCCGCAGCCCCCCCAGTTCTGGGGGGCTGTCTGGGCGCGGGCGACGCGGTCCAATCCCTCCGTCGAACGATGGAGGGGCTGACCGCCGTGATCGATGTTGTGACACCGGACCTCTACTTGGCCTACGCCGAAGAGTTGCGGCTGATGTTTCAGCAACGCTACCGCGTCTTCAAGCGGCGCCTGGGCTGGAACGTGACGGCCAGGGACGGCGAGGAGCGCGACCAGTTCGACGACTGCTACCCCATCTACCTGCTGGCCTTCGACGAGGCGCGCCGCCTGGCCGGCAGCTGGCGCTTCCTGCCGACCACCGGCCCCTACATGCTGCGCAACGTCTTTCCCCAGCTTCTGCGCGGCGCCAGGGCGCCTTACCACCCGCTGATCTGGGAGGGCAGCCGTTTCGCCGTGGAAGGCCGGGGCGCGCGCAGGCGCACCAGCAGCGAACTGCTCTGCGCCGTGACGGAAACCTGCATCGCGCTTGGCATCCGCGAGCTCATCACCGTCTACGACGCCCGCATGGAGCGCCTGCTGCCGCGTCTCGGCTGCCCGCCGAAATGGCAGTCCCTGGCGGCGCGCGTCAATGGAGAGGCGGCTTACACCGGCCGCTTCGATATGGACCACGAGACGCTGGCCAGCCTGAGAGCGGTGGCCGGCATCCAGCACTCCGTGATTCGCAACGCGCCCTTCCACGACGAAGCGGCGGTCGCCTGACCCTGACCCCCCAAGGCTCTCCGAGAGAGCCGCTATTTGAGAGTAAGGAGGACAAGATGTCTCAGAATAACGGACCGATCGAACTGAAGATCTCCAACCCGCTGCAGGACGCGGCGGCCATCAAGCGCTGCCTCGAATATCTGCGCATCGAGGCCGAGCGGACCGGGCTGCATTTCGCGGCGCACCTGATCGGCGTCGCCGCGGAGGCGGTGTCGGACTCCATCGCGCTGTCGGAGAAGTCCGTGGCCAACATCGACCGCAACGGCGCCGCGCAGATCGCCGTCTCCGGCGAAACCGACATAACCCGGCGGCACTGACCGGCGGTCGATGAAGCGCGCTGCCGCCGGCCGCCTGGCCGCGTGCGGCAGCCGGAGAAGGGAGCAGACCCATGAGCTTGGCTTTCGACCATTCGGCTGGAGATCTCGTGGTCGGCCGGCCTTTGGAGGAGCCGGCCGCCGCCACGCCGGTGAAACTGAAGGGGCGGCCTCTGCTGGGCGTGCTGCCGCAGCTGCGCGCCGACCCCTTGCGCTTCTTCACCCGCGTCGCACGCGACCACGGCGACGTGGTGGAGCTTTCCATCGGCCTCGACAAGATGCTGATGCTGAACAGCCCGGCGCTGATACGCCACGTGCTGCAGGACAACCGCCTGAATTACGAGAAGAGCAAGTTCTACGACGTGCTGCGCTCGATCCTCGGGGACGGCATCTTTCTCGCCGAGGGCGAGGAATGGTTGTCCCAGCGCAAGACGGCGGGGCGCAGCTTCCAGGGCTGCCAGCTGCGCCGCATGACCGCGGCCATGCAGGAAGCGGTCGCGGATTTGGAGCAGCGCTGGTCGGCCCTGGCTGCCCGCCGGGCGGTCATCGACGTGATCCCGGAGATGATGCGCCTCACCCTGGATATTCTCCTGCGTACGCTCTTCAGCCTGCGCCTGGAGGACCAGCACGAGGATATCTTCCATTCCCTGACGGTGATCCTGCGCGACGCCGAAAAGCGTATCTGGTCGCCGCTCGCTGTGCCGCGCTGGCTGCCGACCCGGCGCAACCGCGCGGTGCGCGCCGCGCTCGCCGACTTCGATCGCTTCGTGCTGGACCTCATCGCCGCGCGCCGCGCCGCCGCTGGGCGCGATGAGGCCGCGAACGACTTGCTCGACCTGTTGCTGGCCAACCAGAACGGCCGCAGCGACCGCCAGCTCTGCGGTCAGATCCAGTCGATGATCCTGGCCGGCCACGAGACCACCGCCAATGCCCTGACCTGGTGCTGGTACCTGCTGTCTCTGCATCCGGAAACATTGCGCCGGGTGCGCGGCGAGGCGCGCGCGGTGCTGTGCGGCCGCGCCGCCGGTTTCGCCGAGTTGCCGGCGCTGAAGTATACGCGCATGGTTTTCGACGAGACCCTGCGTCTCTATCCGCCGCTGTGGACCTTTTCGCGCACCGCGGTCGCCGACGACCGCATCGCCGGCCTGGACGTGCCGGCGGGCACCAACGTCATGCTGAACATGTTCGCGGTGCACCGCCGCCCGGAGCTGTGGGACAACCCTGAAGGCTTCGATCCCGCCCGCTTCGACACCGAAGCATCTGACGCCGCCCGGCAGCGCTTCGCTTACTTCCCCTTCAGCGACGGGCCGCGGACCTGCCTGGGCGAGCGCTTCGCCGTCCTGGAATCGATGATCGCCATCTCCGCCGTCGTGCAGCGCTTCGAACTGCAGCTGCTGCCCGGCCAGAAGGTGGAGCCGGAGCCGATGATCACCCTGCGCCCCCGCGGGCCGCTGCTGATGCGGGTCTGCCCGGCGCCGGCTGCCTGACCGCAAGGAGCCGAAGCATGCCTGCGCCGGTGCTGGTTGCCCTGACGTATCTGGTGGGCCTGGGGATCGTCTATCCCTTCCTGCCGTTCCAGGCCCTGGCGCTGGGCGCGAGCCCGCTGACGGTCTCCCTGCTGCTGGTCACCGATACCGCCGTGGTGCTGCTGCTGGCGCCGGTCTGGGGGCGGCTCAGCGACCGCCTGGGGCGCCGCCGGGTGATTTTCTTCGCTCTGGCGACGGCGCCCTTCGCCAACCTGCTGCTGGCCCACGCGGACAGCCTCTCTCTCTTGTTCCTGGCGCGGGCCTGCGCCGGGGTCGGCAACGCCGTGATCCCGGTGATCCAGGCCCTGGTGGCGGATCGCACCTGCCTGCGTACGCGGGTCTGTGGCATGGCCAACGTGAACTCCGCCTACGGGCTGGCTTTCATCATCGGCCCCCTGGTCGGTACCGTGCTGCTCGGCGCCGGGGGCGACGACTACCGCAGCGCCGCCTTCGGCGCCGCCGGCTTTGCGGTGCTGTCGCTGCTGCTGACCCTGGCCTTGGGGCGGGAGGACAGCGGGAAGGACGCTCCCGCCGCAACCGCTCCGGCCACGATCGCACCGCCGCCGCGACGCATCGTCATGGCGCCGCTTTGCCTCGCGCCGATCGCCCTCATGGCCGTGCTGTCCTTCGTCTATGCCTCCATGGACTCCACCCTCGGGCTGTGGTCGCAGCGGGTGCTGGCCTGGGATGCGCGCGACGTGTCGCTCGCCTTCACCCTGGCCGGCGCGGCGGCGGTCTTCAGCCTCTGGGTGCTGATCCCGCGGCTCTGCGGGCGCTACGGGGAAGGGCGCGTGACCGCCGGCGCCTGCGCCGCCATGGGGCTTGGCTTCCTGCTCTTTGTGCTGTGGCCCAGCGACCTCGCCGTCGCTCTGGCGCTGATGCTGCTCGGCGCCGGCATTGCCATGTGCCTGTCCTGCCTGCAGGCGCTGCTGTCGAAGGCCGCGCCGGACAACGTGCAGGGTTCGGCCATGGGGCTCAATCACGCCGTGCTCAGCTTCGCGCGCATCCTAGGGCCGGTCTGGGGCGGCTTTGCCCTCGGCAGCCTCGGCGTCGGCTGGCCCTACCTTGCCGGAGCGCTGCTGACCTTCGCCGCGTTGCTTGTCGTCATCTGGTTCTACCGGCCCGAAGCCCGCGTTCTGCAGAACTGAACGCCGCCGAAGCAAAGGGGGAGTGTCATGTTGAACGTCGCGTTCTTTCTCGACGGCACCGCCGCGCGGCAGCCGCACGCCAAAGCCCTGGTCTACGAGGGGCACAGCTTCGACTTTGCGCAGATCCGGGTCCTGGCCAACCAGGTGGCCAACGGCCTGCGCGCGGCGGGCTACGGCCCGGGCAGCCGCATCGCGCTGGCCTGCGGCAACCGGCCGGGCTTCCTCGCCGCCTACTACGGCATCCTCAAGATCGGCGGCCTGGCGGTGGTGCTGAGCACCACGCTGCGCGAGCGCGACATCCGCTTCCAGTTGGAGGACTCCGGCGCCGAGGCCCTGCTGACCTATGACGGCCCAGGCAGGGCCGGGGGCGGCAACGACTTTGGCGAAGGGGCCCTGGCCGCCGCCGAGGCGGCGCCCGCCTGCAGGCAGGCCTGGGTCATTCCCGCCGATATCACGGCGGCCTCGCCTCTCGCCGGCGCGCCGGCGCTGCGCGACCTCATGGCGGGGCAGCCGGACGCGGCGCGCACCCACGGCTACGCGGCGGACGACACGGCGGTGCTGCTCTACACCTCCGGCTCCACCGGCCGCCCGAAGGGCGTCGAGCTGACCCAGGTGAACCTCCTCGCCATGACCCGCATCAACCAGGCGCTGGCGCCGCGCGCGAGCACGCGGGTGCGGCTCATCTCGACGCCGCTGTTCCATGTCATGGGCCAGGTCTGCGGGCTCAACCTCGCCATGCTGAACGGCGAGACCCTGGTGCTGGTCGAAGGCTTCGACCCGGCGCTGATCTGGCGGCTGATCGTCGAGCAGCACGTCAGCTACTTCGTGCACATGCCGATCTACTACCAGTACCTCATGGAGCGCGCCGACGGCGTCGACACCGCGGCGGTGCGGTCCTGCCTGCGCCTCTGCGCCACCGGTGGCGCGCCATTGCAGGCGGGCCTCTCGGAGGCCTTCGCCGAGCGCTTCGGCCTGCCCATCGTGCCCGGCTACGGCCTCACCGAAGCGTCTTCGATCGTCGCCTGGGGCGGGACACGGGACGGCGGCTCGGTGCTGTCGGGACGGGGCCTCAGGCCCACCACGGTCGGCCCGGCGGTGCCGGGCGTCGAGGTGGCGCTGGAGGCGGACGGCGCCCTGAGCGCCCTGCCGGGCGCCCAGGGCGAGATCCTGCTGCGCGGACCGGGGGTGATGAAGGGCTACCTCAACCTGCCCGAGGTCACCGCACGGACGCTGCGCGGCGGCTGGCTCAGGACCGGCGATATCGGCCGCTTCGACGAGGCCGGGCGCCTCGACATCCTGGGCCGCGCCGACGACAAGATCCTGCGCGGCGAGGAGCATATCTACCCGGCCGAGGTGGAGGCGGTGCTGAAGGCCCATCCGGCGGTCGCCGAGGCGGCGGTGATCGGCGTGCCCGACGACTACCTGGGCCAGGAGGCCAAGACCTTCGTGGTGCTGCGTGACGGCTGCAGCCTGGCCGCGGAAGACCTGCTCGGCTGGCTGGCGCGCGAGCTGCCCGACGGCAAGTGCCCGGGCCTAGTCGAGTTCCAGGCGGCGCTGCCCCTGACCCCTACCGGCAAGGTGGCGCGGCATTTGTTGACTTAGGAGTCTCCGATATGCCGAGCTCTGCCAAGCAATGAAGCCGACCGCAGGCTGCACAATGCCACCCTGATGAGCGCGAAAGGTCTTCTTAATAACTGCTTCGCATGCTCGGAGGCGCCGTGGGCTCTGTGGCCACCTGGAGGGATGCTGCCGTGACAAAATTCGCAAGACTCTTCGCTCTGATGTTCTCGATAATGATCCCGTCAAGCATTGCGAACGCTGGGCAGTCCGAGGCAGGACAAACAGATCTCGTTTGCGAAACCGGCCCGGTCACGAAGACTTTCGGTCAGTCGCAATGGCTCGTTTACAGTTGCAGCGATAGACGCACGGTAGTTGTCATGTCGGCACCAGGCAATCCAGCCATGCCGTTCTACTTCGTGATTTATCCATCCGCGACCGGGTATCAGCTAGGTGGGGAAGGAACGGGAGATCAGGAGTTCACGGCAGCAGCTTTCAGCGAGCTTCAGGCGCTTTCTCCGACTGAAATCGAGAACCTAGTTCAGGAAACGAGACAGCGTTGAAGTCGGACGATGGCTGGATCGCAGCTGTCGCGAAACGCCGGCGCGGCGCGGTTATGGTTAACGCAGGTCCGCCCGCGCGTAACGATTTCTATAGAAGCCGGTCCTAGACTCGATCCCCGCCGCGACAAGAAGAACGAGGAGGGGCGGGTGAACCGCAACGGCATGAAGGTCATGCGCAAGGAGCGCCGCCGCGACCGGCGGCGCGGCCTGAACCTGGACGCCAGCCTGGACGGCCATGAGGTCCTGCTGACCGATCTCAGCGCGGCCGGCTTCGGCGCGGCGCTGGACGCTACCGACCGTACGCCCTTCAGCTTTCGCGTGGGCGCCCGCCTGCGCCTGGAGCTGAAGCCGCAGCGGGGCGCGCCGCTCAGCCTGCCGGTGGAGATTATCCGCGAGGTTGGGGACAACGGGGTGCTCGGCGGCGTCTTCGTCGGCCTGACCGACGAGTCCTACAACGCCATCGAAGACATTCTGACCGGCCGCCTGCAGCGCCGCGGCTGATCAACCCGCAGGGCGAAAACGAAACGGGCCGGCTCTCGCCGGCCCGCTCGGGATGTTTTTATCGTTTGCCTTGTTTGCGCCGTGCTCTTCGGCCGCGCCCCTCAGTTGCTTTGGGCAACCTGCGTCGGGGCGGACTGCGGCTTGCGGGTGTAGAAGATGTGGCGGCCGATGGTCGGGCCCTTGGCGAAGGCCTTGCGCCAGACCGGCTTCACGTAGTCGGCGTGGTACCACAGGGCGCCGCCGGAGGGATCCTCGGCACGCCCCCAGTAGACCTGGCTGGCCAGCTCGGTGGCTTCCTTCCAGGCGCCCTGGTCCTCGACCTCGTCCTTCTTGCCGTCGCAGTACCAGGAGAACTGGCAGCGGTGCAGCACTTCGTCGGTGCCGTCCTGCACCACGCCGCAGACCGAGTCGGGGAAGTAGCGCGAGGCGACGCGGTTCATCACCACGTGGGCCACGGCCAGCTTGCCTTCCAGCGGCTCGCTGCGGGCTTCGAAGTAGATGTTCTGGGCCAGGCAGGTCAGCTCCTGGCGCAGCTTGCCCGGGTTCGGGGTGTAGCTGCTGGCGATCTGCTCCTCGAGGTCCAGTTGGCTGATGCCGACCTGGCGCACGTAGAACTGATTGGGGTCGATGTCCTTCGCGTCCACGGGAATGAAGCTCTGGGCGGTCACCCGCGTCCAGGCATCATCGACCTGGTCGCTGGTGGCGACACTGGCCAGGGCCGCGCCGGCGATGACGCAGGCGAAGGGCGCGCTGAGTGCAGAGCAAACCGCTTTCGCACTGAGGCCTTGCTTGGCATGGCGCTGTCCGGTGAACGCGTGGCGCGCGGCTGCGAGCCAACGGTCCCGGTGCGGCCGCCAATCGGCCAGCGTCTTTGCAATCCGGTTCATCTAACGTCCAATACCCTGTGAACATTGCGTGGAACGTGCCCTGGTTCGTGCCTGGGCCTTCTACCCTTCCTGCTCTGCCGGCGGGTCACCCTTTCGGGTTCTTAGCGACGCCGCAGGGGCTCTTCTGGCCCGGGAGGAGCTTCGTCCACACCCAAAGGTTTACACAATCTTAATCCGGCATATCAAGAAGAATCGTCTTATATTTGAGATAAATTCCCATAAAATTCTGAGCAAATTAACTATTAATCCCGTCTATCTTCAAAAAGTTTTCCGTAGAAATTGGTAATAATGTTACTTTTTGATGATATTTACTTAGTTATGCTTGGAAGTTTGAGAATATTTACTTGGATTGGCCGCGGATCGCCTGGTCATCGAGTAAGAATTCTCGCCTCGATTACAATGAATCTCGCAGCTGCGGGAGGGCGATTCATAGGCCCTCTACTAGACTCGGGTCGGTTGAATCTTGGCGCCGGGGCGACTCGCGGGGATCAATACTGAGGGCCTTCGGCGGCGCCCTGGGGGAAACCGCCCGCGGGCGGGGAGGACAATTCTGTGATTTCCGCCCGGAGGCCTCTCCGAGTCGCTGGCAGCGACTCGGGATTATGGTTAACGGGCCGGTGGGGCGGGCCGGTGGGGCGGGCCGGTGGGGCGGGCCGGTGGGGAGGCTCCTGAGGAGGCTCCAGGGAGGGCCTGAGGCGGCGCCTGGGGCCTAGCGCAGCAGGCCCTTGGCGGGGGCCTGCGAAGCCCAGGGGGCCTTGTGGATGCCGCACTCGGTCTTGCCGCTGCCCGCCCAGCGCCCGGCGCGTGAGCCGTCCGCGGCGCCGTCTTCGTCGCCGGTGACCTTGGAGGTGCAGGGCGCGCAGCCGACCGAGGGGTAACCCTGAGCTCCCAGGGGGTGGCGCGGCAGGTCGCGCTCGACGAAGGCCCGGGCGAGATCCTTCGTGCCCCAGGTCACCAGGGGATTCACCTTGATCCGCGACCCCGCCGCCTCGAAGAGGCCGAGGCTCTGGCGCTGGCCGCCCTGGAAGCGCTTGCGCCCGTTGATCCAGGCGCTGAAGCCGGAGAGTGCGCGCTCCAGCGGCAGCACCTTGCGCAGCTGGCAGCAGAGGTCCGGGTTGCGCCGCCACAGGGTGCCATCCTGGTCGGCCCAGTTCAGGTCGTCGGCTGCCGGGCCGACGCTGCGCACGTCGGTCAGGCCCAGCTTGTCGATCAGGGTGTCGCGATAGGCCAGGGTCTCCGGGAAGTGCTTGCCGGTCTCCAGGAAGATGACCGGGGTGTGGCGGTTGACCTGGGCGACCAGGTCCAGCAGCACCGCCGACTCCGTGCCGAAGGAGGAGACCACGGCGATGCGCCCGGCGAAGATCTCGTTAATCGCCGTGTCCAGCAGCTGGATGCTGTTCAGTCCCTTGTAGCGTTGCTCCAGCAGACGGGCGCGTTCACTGAGGCGCAGGCCGTCGTCCTGGTTGGCCGGCGGGCGGACGACCAGGGGCGGGCGGGAAAGCGATTCGGCGGCTTGAGTCATAACGGTTCCAGGGCCCCGGGGGGCGGTCAGCGGTTGGCCGCGCCGCGGCGCAGGGCGAAGGCGGTCTGCCGGCCGTCACCGGTCGGCTGGTAAAGCACGGAAACTTCGCTCATGGCTTCCTGCCAGCCGGCGACGGCCTTGTCGTCGGCTACCTCGAAGCTGTCGAAGCCGCAGCGCACCATGAAGAACAGCTGGTCGCGCAGTACGTTGCCGACGGCGCGCAGCTCGCCGGTGAAGCCGTAGCGTTCGCGCAGCAGGCGCGCATAGGAATAGGCGCGGCCGTCGCCGAAACGCGGGAACTCCAGCGCGATGAGATCGAAGCGGCCGAGGTCGTCGGCCAGCTCGGCGGGCGACTGGTCGCTCTTCAAGCGCAGCCCCAGGCGGCCGTTGTGCGCGCGCAGCGTCTCGCGATCGGCCTGCCACTGTTCCAGGCTGACGATGACGTCGCCTTCGGGCGCCGCGTCCTCGGCCAGTGCCGTCCAGCTGTCGGCAATGACCTGCCCGTTCTTAAGCAGCGGCATAGAGCTTCTCCTTGAAAGGCGCTGCACCGACACGGGCATAGGTGTCGTTGAAGCGCTCACCGTCCCCGCGCAGCTCCAGGTAGGTGTCGACGATGCTCTCGATCGCATCGACCACGTCGTCATAGGAAAAGGCGGGGCCCAGGATCTTGCCGACGGCGGCGTTCTCGTCGGCGCTGCCGCCCAGGGTGATCTGGTAGAATTCCTCGCCTTTCTTGTCGACGCCCAGGATGCCGATGTGGCCGACGTGATGGTGGCCGCAGGCGTTGATGCAGCCGGAGATCTTGATCTTCAGATCGCCGATCTCGTGCTGCTTCTTCAGGTCGCTGAAGCGCTGCGAGATGCGCTGGGCCACCGGGATGGAGCGTGCGTTGGCCAGGTTGCAGTAGTCGAGGCCGGGGCAGGCGATCATGTCGGACACCAGCCCGACGTTCGGCGTGCCCAGACCGTTGGCGGCCAGCGTTTCCCAGACCTCGGCGAGGTCGGTGAGCTTTACGTGCGGCAGCACCAGGTTCTGCTCGTGGGTGACACGGATCTCGTCGCAGCTGAGGCGCTCGGCCAGGTCGGCGACCACCTCCATCTGCTCGGCGCTGGCGTCGCCCGGCGCCTCGCCTTCCGGCTTCAGCGAGATGGTGACGCAGGCATAGCCCGGCGCCTTGTGCGCCGTGACGTTGGAGCGCACCCAGCGGGCGAAGTCGCGGTCCTCGAAGCGGCGCGCCTCGAAGGCCGGCTGATTGGCCTCCAGCGTCTCGAAGGCCGGCGGCGCGAAGTAGGCCTCGATGCGCTCGATCTCCTCGGCCGGCAGGTCGAGGGCGCCGTCCTTGATCTGCTGCCACTCGTCCTCGACCAGGTCCTTGAAGGTCTCGGCGCCGGTCTGCTGCACCAGGATCTTGATGCGCGCCTTGTAGAGGTTGTCGCGGCGGCCGAGCTGGTTGTAGACGCGCAGGATGGCTTCCAGGTAGCTCAGCAGGTGCTGCTTGGGCAGGAACTTGCGGATCGTGGTGCCGATCACCGGGGTGCGGCCCAGGCCGCCGCCGACGATGACCTCGAAGCCGACTTCGCCGGCCTCGTTGCGGCGCACCTGCAGGCCGATGTCGTGGAAGCGCACGGCGGCGCGGTCGTTCGGCGCGCCGGTGATGGCGATCTTGAACTTGCGCGGCAGGAAGGAGAATTCCGGATGCAGGCTCGACCACTGGCGGATGATCTCCGCATAGATGCGCGGATCCTCGATCTCGTCGGCGGCTGCGCCGGCGAAGTGGTCCGCCGTCACGTTGCGGATGCAGTTGCCGCTGGTCTGGATGGCGTGCATCTCGACCTCGGCCAGCTCGTCGAGGATGTCCGGCACGTCCTGCAGCTGCGGCCAGTTGTACTGGATGTTCTGGCGCGTGGTGAAGTGGCCGTAGCCGCGGTCGTAGTCGCGCGCGATGCTCGCCAGCTTCAGCATCTGCCGCGACGACAGGGTGCCGTAAGGCACGGCAACGCGCAGCATGTAGGCATGGAGCTGCAGATAGAGGCCGTTCATCAGACGCAGCGGCTTGAACTCGTCTTCGCTGAGCTCACCGGCGAGGCGGCGTTCGACCTGACCGCGGAACTGCTTCACGCGCTGGCGTACGAAGGCCGCATCGAACTCGTCGTAGCGGTACATCTCTCAAAGATCCTTTCAGGCAGCGCGGCTGCGCTGGTTTTCATTTCCCCGGTAGTCGGCCCTCACGGTGGGGCCGGCGGCACGGATGATCTCGCGGGTCGAGAGCGGCTGCAGGATGCCGTCGACCTCGACCACCTCCATCTCGTAGGGGGCGACGATCTCACGCGCTGCGACGGCCTCGTCGGCCTCGGCCAGCATGGCCTCCAGCTCCTCCGCATCGCGGGTCGCGCGGCTCTGGTTCAGATGGCCCGACCAGGTGCCGGTGTCGGTGAGGTAGACGACGTCGCCCTCGCGCAGGCGGTTGGCGGTGACGATCTTCAGCTTGTCGTTCTTCTTGCTCATGGCGGCGGCTCTTTTCTCTAGACGGCGACGGCCTGCGGCAGGGCCGCTGCGGCGTCTTGCAGTTCGGTGGCGATGTCTGTCTCCAGCGCCCGGCGGGCAACCTCGCCGATGATGATCAGGGCCGGGCCGGTGACGCCGGCGGCCTCAAGGCGCTGCGGCAGCTCTTCCAGGCGGCCGGTCACGACTTTCTGTTCCGGGCGGGTGCCGTTCTCGATGACCGCTACAGGGGTCGCGGCGGCCAGGCCGTGCTCGATGAGGCGCCCGGCCACCGTGGCGGCGGTGGAGACGCCCATGTAGACGGCCAGGGTCTGCTTGCCCGAGGCGAGGCTCGCCCAGTCCAGGTCCGGCTCGCCGTTGCGGGCGTGGCCGGTCAGGAAGGTGACCGCCAAGGCGGTGCCGCGCAGGGTCAGCGGGATGCCCGCCGCCGCGGCGCAGCCTGCCGCCGCGGTGACCCCCGGCACGACCTCCACGGCGACGCCGCGGGCCTGCAGGTAGTCCATTTCCTCGCCGCCGCGCCCGAAGATGAAGGGGTCGCCCCCTTTCAGGCGCACCACCCGCTTGCCGGCCAGGGCGTGGTCGGCCATCAAGGCGTTGATCTCGTCCTGGGTCTTGGAGTGGTTGGCCTTGGCCTTGCCGACGTAGATGCGCTCGGCATCGCGGCGCGCGTAGTCGACGATCTCCGGGCCCACCAGCTTGTCGTAGAGCACGACGTCGGCTTCCTGCAGGCGGCGCAGGGCCTTGAAGGTCATAAGGTCCGGATCGCCCGGGCCGGCGCCGACGATGGCGACGGAACCGGCATCCTGGCGCTGGGTCTCCGGGCCGTTGATGAGGCCGAGCATGGCCTCGCGGGCGCCGGTCTCGTCGCCGGCCAGCACTTTGTCGGCCACCGGGCCGCTGAAGAAGCGCTCCCAGAAGCGCCGGCGTTGCAGGCCGTCGCCGATCTGGGCGGTGACGGCGCCGCGGAAGGCGCCGGCGAAGCGGGCGAGGCGGCCCAGGTTCGCCGGCAGCAGGGTTTCCAGGCGGGCGCGGATCTGGCGCGCCAGGATCGGCGCATCGCCGCCGCTGGAGATGCCGATGACCACGGGATCGCGGTCGATGATGGCCGGGGTAATGAAGCTGGAGAGGTCCGGGCGGTCGACCACGTTGACCGGAACGCCGCGGTTCTGGGCGGCCGCGGCGACGGCCTCGTCGACGGCCGGCCGGCCGCTGGCGCCGATCACCAGGCCGCAGCCGGCGATATCGTCCGGCTCGAAGGGCCGCGGGTGCCAGGTGATCTCGCCCCGGCGGGCCAGGGACGCGATCTCGGCATTGGCTTCGGGGGCCACCACGACGGGCCGGGCGCCCGCCTTCATCAGCAGGCGCAGCTTGCGGGCGGCCAGTTCGCCGCCGCCCACCACCAGGCTGGGGCGGGCGGTAAGGTCATGAAATGCCGGAAAATACCGCATGGCACGCTTTCCTGCTTCCTTGAACGCCCGCTTCCTTGGGGCTGCCTTTTTCGGGCCGGCGGACAGGGGGCCGTCCAGCCCGATCTTCACGAGACCTATTTTCACGATGAAGGTAGGGTGAAGTGTCTAATTTGTCCAGATCATACTGTAAAAAGATTTAAGATCACACAAAGAAACTGTGAAATAAGCGGGAAGCGGCCTTGGCGGGTGACAGGCAAGGCGCATCTGCCGTATCAAGGGGCACCGCTTCCTTTGGGGCCTTTTTCGGGGAGTCGCCCATGTCCTTTTGTCGGCCGTTCGGCCTTCTGCTGGTGATCTGCGCTTCGGTTTCTCTGGCCGGCTGTTCCATGACGCCTTTCCAGGTCCGGGGCTCCGACGCGGCGGTGGAGGCGGCCAAGGCCGAGGGCAGGGACATGCTGCCGCGCCTGCAGCCGCGCGCCCTGGGCATCTGCTACAGCCCGGCCTTCAACGAGCCCGCGGAGGTGGAGGCGGAAGCGATCTACCGCTGCGACGGCGGCCGCGTGGTGCAGAAGGACGAGGACACCTTCTGGAACGGCTGCTCGCTCAGCCAGCCGAACCGCATCAACTACGTCTGCTACCCCCCCGACATCACCAAGAAGCTGCGCGACGGCGAGGTGCCGTCGAACTAGGTCTTCCGCTTCGCCTTGTTTTCCAGCCCGTGCTGATGGATAGCGGCCCGGCAGGTGGCGACCTGCTGCCGCAGCGGGTCTTCGCCCTCCAGCCGCAACACCGGACAATGTAGCGACTTCAGGAATACCTCGTGGTTGGCGCGGCTGCGCATGCCCTGCCCGCCGCTGTCGTAGCTCGCTGCCCAGCCGAGAAATTTCTCGAAAGCCGAGTGGCGGTCGCCGCCGGGGCCTTGCCGAGCGACGTGGTGCCCGACCCGGCGGCCCCGGTAATGTGCAGTCTCATCCGGCGACCTCGCTTTCCGCTGCCGCGGCCCGCCATTCCGCGCGCACCGCGGCGTCGTCTTCCGCATCGGCATGGACCGCGCGCAGGACACCGAAGGCGCTTCCCGGCAGCAGGCGCGCCAGCGCCCAGACGGCCATGGCGCGCACCAGCGGCGAGGGGTCGTCGAGCAGCGCCTCGGCGCGCGGTGCCAATGCGGCCTCGCCGCTGTTGCCGGCGGCGATCAGCACGTTGCGCAGGAAGCGGTCGCGGCCGATGCGCTTGATGGGAGAGCCCGCGAAGACGCGGCGGAAGACAGCGTCGTCCAACTGCAGCAGGTCTGCCAGGCGTGGCGCCGACAGCTCGGCGCGCGGCAGGAAGGCCGGCTCGCTGCTGCGCTGCGCGAACTTGTTCCAGGGACAGACCGCCAGGCAGTCGTCGCAGCCGTAGATGCGGTTGCCCATCGCGCGGCGGAACTCTGCGGGGATATGCCCCTTGTGCTCGATGGTGAGGTAGGAGATGCAGCGCCGGGCGTCCAGCCGGTAGGGCCCGAGGAAGGCCTCGGTGGGGCAGACCTCGAGGCAGCGCCGGCAGGAGCCGCAGTGATCCTTCTCGGCGCTGTCCGGCGAAAGCTCGAGGTCGGTGAAGACCTCGCCCAGGAACAGCCAGGAGCCGAGCTCCAGGGAGACTAGGTTGCTGTGTTTGCCCTGCCAGCCCAGCCCGGCGGCCTGGGCCAGGTGCTTCTCCATCACCGGCGCGGTGTCGACGAAGACCTTCACCTCGGCCGCCAGTTCCTCGTGCATCCAGCGCGCCAGCGCCTTCAGGCGCTTCTTGATGAGGTCGTGGTAGTCGGCGTTGCGCGCGTAGACGGAGATCGAGGCGCGGTCCCGGCGCTCCAGCAGGTCCAAAGGATCGCTGCCGGGCCCGTAGTTCTGCCCCAGCACGATGACGCTGCGCGCCGCGGACCAGAGGGTCTGTGGGTCGGCGCGGCGCTCCGCGTTGCGCGCCAGCCAGTCCATGTCGCCGTGGCAGCCCTGGTCGAGGAAGGCGAGGAATTCTGCCTGCGCCGCCGGAGCGACCTGCGCCGGCGCGAAGCCGACCGCGTCGAAGCCCAGCGCCAGCGCTTTCGCGCGGATCCGGGCCTTCAGGTCGTCAGAAGCCCGATCCTCAGAGCGGAGGGATATCGCCTTCCGCGGTTTGTCGCTCGAAGTCGGCAACGAAGTCCTCCAGGCGGCCACCTTCGATGGCCTCGCGCAGACCGGCCATGATCTGCTGGTAGTAGTGCAGATTGTGACGGGTCAGCAGGATCGGTCCAAGCATCTCCTTGGCCTTGAAGAGGTGGTGCAGGTAGGCGCGGCTGTAGTCGGTGCAGGTCGGGCAGGGACAGTCCGGGTCCAGGGCACGCGCGTCGTCGCGGTGGCGGGCGTTGAAGATGTTCAGGGTCGCGCGGCGGGTGAAAGCCTGTCCGGTGCGCCCACTGCGCGTCGGCAGCACACAGTCGAACATGTCGATGCCGCGCCTCACCGCGCCGACGATGTCGGCGGGCTTGCCGACGCCCATGAGGTAGCGCGGCCGCTCGGCCGGCAGCTGCGGCAGCGTCGCCTCCAGCACCGCGAACATGGTTTCCTGGCCTTCGCCGACGGCCAGGCCGCCGACCGCATAGCCGTCGAAGCCGATCTCCAGCAGCGCTTCCGCCGAGCGCTGGCGCAGTTCCGGATAGACCCCGCCCTGGACGATCCCGAAGAGGCCGTATCCGGGGCGCCGCGTGAAGGCCGCCCGGCAGCGCGCCGCCCAGCGCATGGAACGCTCCATGGACTCCCGCGCCTCTTTCTCGGTCGCCGGGAAGGGCGTGCACTCGTCCAGCACCATGGTGATGTCGGCGTCGAGCAGCTCCTGGATCTCCATGGCGCGCTCGGGCGTCAGGCTGTGCGGCGTGCCGTCCAGGTGGGAGCGGAAGGTGACGCCCTCTTCGGTGATCTTGCGCAGCTCCTCCAGGGACATGACCTGGAAGCCGCCGGAGTCGGTCAGGATCGGCCCCGGCCAGTTCATGAACCTGTGCAGCCCGCCCAGCGCGGCGACGCGCTCGGCGCCGGGGCGCAGCATCAGGTGATAGGTGTTGCCGAGGATGATCTCGGCGCCGCTCGCCTTCACCTGGTCCGTCGTCAGGCCCTTCACCGTGCCGGCGGTGCCGACGGTCATGAAGGCGGGCGTGTTGACCACGCCGTGCGCGGTGGTCAGGCGGCCGCGCCGCGCGGCGCCGTCGGTCGCCGAAACCTCGTAGGCCAGGCCGAAGTCCTTCATGTTTCCTTCTCCGGCTCCAGCAGGCAGGCGTCGCCGTAGGAGTAGAAGCGGTAGCCCTCGGCGACGGCGTGGGCGTAGGCCGCCTCCATGCGCGCTTTGCCGGCGAAGGCGCAGACCAGCATGAAGAGAGTGGAGCGCGGCAGGTGGAAGTTGGTCATCAGCAGGTCGGCGGCCTTGAAGCGGTAGCCGGGCAGGATGAAGAGGTTGGTCTCTCCGGTAAAGGCGGAGAGACGGCCGTCGTCGGCGGCGACGCTCTCCAGCAGGCGCAGCGCCGTGGTGCCGACGGCGACGACGCGTCCGCCGGCGGCGCGCGCGGCGTTGATCGCCGCGGCGGCCTCCTCGGTGATCTCGCCCCACTCGCTGTGCATGACGTGGGCTTCGACCTCCTCGGTCTTCACCGGCAGGAAGGTGCCGGCGCCGACGTGCAGGGTGACGTTCACGCGGCCGATGCCGCGCGCCTCGATGCGTTGCAGCAGCGCCTCGGTGAAGTGCAGCCCGGCGGTGGGCGCGGCGACCGCGCCTTCGCGCTCGGCGAAGACGGTCTGGTAGTCGTGGCGGTCCCGCGGGTCGCCGGTCTTGTCGCGGGTGATGTAGGGCGGCAGCGGCATGACCCCGTGCTCTTCCAGCGCGGCCAGCAAGGCGCCGTCGCGGCGGTCGAAGTGCAGGGTGACCTCGCCGGCTTCACCCTTGTCGATCACCGCGGCGGCGAAGTCCCCCGAGGCGTCCGATCCGAAGTCGATGCGGTCGTTGACGCTCAGCTTGCGGGCCGGGCGCGCGAAGGCTTTCCAGGTACCGCCGTCCAGCGCCTGGTGCAGCGTGACCTCCACCCCGGCGGTGCCGCGCTTGCCGGTCAGGCGGGCGGGGATCACCTTGGTGTCGTTGGTGACCAGTAGGTCGCCGGGCTGCAGCAGGTCCGGCAGGTCGGCGATGCGGCGGTCCGCCAGGCCCCTTTGGCTTCCGCGGGCGCCCACGTGCAGCAAGCGCGCCTGGTCGCGCGGCTCCATGGGATGCTGGGCGATCAGTTCGCGGGGCAGGTCGAAATCGAAGTCGTCGGTTCGCATTGGGGGCAGGGACTACCACTGCCGGAGCGGCAGGCCAAGACGTCTAGTTCTCCAAGGCTGCCGGCTTGCGCGGCGGGACGAGTTGGATGGGTGCGCCGGGCCGCGACGGGGCGGCGGGGCCTGCGCCGGTGTCCAGGGGCGAGGCACCGTAGAGGCGGCTGGTGATGCTGGAGAGGTCGGCGGGCGGCGTGGCGGCAGCGGAGCCGGTGACGGCCGGGGGCACGGCCGCGCCTGCGAAGGCCCCGCGCCCGCGGGCATAGTCCTCGGCCCGGTAGCTCAGCAGGCGGCCGTCCTCGATGACATAGACGACGCTGCCATCCGGGCCGCTGTCGGCCGGGACGGCGGGCGTCGCGGGGAGGGGACGACCGGCGCCGGTGACCAGGGGCGCCGTTTCCGGCGGCGGCGCCGCCGCCCGAGACGCGGGGGGGGGCGGCCCCCCCGCACCGAAGGTGCGGGCGTAAACCGAACTGTAGGGCGATCCGTCGGAGGCGGCGTAGGTGGGGGAGAAATAGCTCGCGTCCTGCGCCGCCGCGGTTCCGGTGCCGCCCGCCGCCGTGACGAGCAGGACCAGGATCCAGGCGCGCCGCAGGCGGACCCGGCCAAATTCATGGCCGCTGATTGCCGGCATGAGACCCCCAATCTCCCCGGGGCGCGGCTTCCGCCGGCACCCCGGGTCCGTTTGTGGGCCCATTTAGCGGCTTGCGGGGCTCTGCGTCCAGGATTGAGTGGTCCAGGACCGAACGGTCTGGGTCAGAGTGGTCCCCGTGCCGCGGCGCGGTCAGGAGGCTATATCGGCGATCTGGTCCTGGTCGCCCACGGTCCTCACCAGGGCATAGATCTGTCGCCGTACGCCGGGATCCGAGATCCGGTTGTAGGCCTGGATCAGCTTCAGGGTATCGCTTTTGCCCAGCAGGGCCCCGACCTGGTCGTCAGAGCCTGCGCCGCGGTCGCGGTCGGCGGACTCCTGCGTCGGGGCCTCGCCCTCGGCCGGAATTTTCTCGAAAAAATAGCCGACCGGGACATGCAGCGTCCGGGCCAGATGGAACAGACGGCTGGCGAAGATACGGTTGGTCCCGCGCTCGTATTTTTGGATCTGCTGGAAGGTGATGCCCAGGGCGCGCGCCAGGGTCTCCTGGCTGAACCCCATCGCCAGGCGGCGCAGGCGCAGGCGTGAGCCGATGGCGATGTCGATGGGATCGGGGGTGGCGGAGGTAAGGCGTGGTTTTTCGGTCACTGTCTGGATCTCTTTTTGCAATTCGACCCAGCGGCGATGGGTGGGAAATGGGCTATTGACTGGTTTTCTGCGGTATCAGGCTTACCGCAAACCTTTTCCGGCGATCAAGCATGCGAATTGATCAGGTTGCGGCTCACCGGGGCGCTTAGGCGCCTCCTAACAATGGTACGGAAGATCGCCCCTTTCGGGGTGCAGAAGAGGGTGATTTTTTTTGGACTGCTTTTGGGGCGTTAGGTGCTGGATTTGCGCCAGACGGCGTGTTCGCCGGCGGTATCCGCGCCGCAGGGCCTGCTGGCGATGGCGGCCTCCGCTCGGGCTGTCGCGGTGGCGACCGAGGGAAAGACGTCGGAGAGGGCCTTTAGGATGGGCGCCACCTCGGGGCTGGAGACCGAATAGAACACGGTCTGGGCCGAGCGCCGCGTCTTGACCAGGTTGTCCCGGCGCAGCTTGGCGAGGTGCTGGGAAAGCGCCGACTGGCTCAGCCCGACCAGGCGGCAAAGCTCGGTGACCGAGTGTTCGCGCTCGCAGAGATGGCATAGGATGACCAGACGCCGCTCATTACCCATTGCTCGAAGCAAGCGGCTGGCGCGGCCCGACGTCAAGAGGAGGGATCCGAACGACATGTAGTTGATACTTGTTCGCCGGGGGTGATGGTCAAGGGCAGGGGTGTTTTTTTTCCCTCAACTATCTATCTGACGTATCTGACAAAATCGAGAGCCGAGACGAAAATATCGTGACTACCACTTTTTTGGACGCTACCGGCCTGCGCTGTCCCCTGCCGGTGCTGCGCGCCCGCAAGGCGATGAAGGGCGTCGCCGCCGGCGGCCTGCTTGAGGTCAAGGCCACCGATCCGGGTGCGGTGGCCGATTTTCAGTCGTTCTGCGAGACCACCGGCGACGAGCTGGTGGAGTGGCTGGAGGACGATGGCGTCTTCCTGTTCCGTATCCGCAAGGCTGGCTAGGGCCGCGCGCTATTCGCCGAGGGCCGGTTGGGTCCCGCGGCCGTCGGGGCGCGGCGCGCGGTCTTTGACCGGCTCACGGCCTTCCAGCAGGCCGACCAGCAGCGAGAGCATGGGCGGGATGATCAGCAGGGTCAGGGCCGCCGACATGGCCAGGCCGCCGATCACCACGGACCCGAGGCCGCGGTAGAGCTCAGAGCCCGCGCCCGGGAAGAACACCAGCGGCAGCATGCCGACGACCGAGGTGAGGGTCGACATGAAGATCGGCCGGATCCGGTTGCGCGTCGCCTCGACGATCGCCGGGCCCGCCGCCATCCCTTCTTCGCGCAGGTGATAGAGGGTCTGGTGGACCAGCAGGATGGCGTTGTTCACCACGATGCCGATCAGGATGACGAAGCCCAGCAGCGTCAGCATGTCCAGGGGCTGATAGGTATAGAGGTTCAGCACCGCCAGCCCGGCGACGCCGCCGGCGGTGGCCAGCGGTACCGACAGCAGGATGATCAGCGGGTAGAAGAAGCTCTCGAAGAGCACGGCCATGACCAGGTAGACGATGGCGATGGCCAGCGCCAGCTGGACCACCATGGCGTTCCAGGTCTGGGTCAGCTTGTCGGCGGTGCCGGAGATGGTGAACTCCACCCCCGGCGGCAGGCCGGCCTGTTCCATCGGCACCATGACCTGATCGCGCAGGATCTCCAGCGCCGCTTCCAGGGGGATGCCCGGCGCCGGCCGGATCTCCAGCGTGATGGTGCGGGCGCGCTCGTGGTGGCGCACCTCCGTCGGGCCCGAGGTCAGGACTATCTCCGCCAGGGAGGAGGCGGGCAGGATGTCGCCGCTGGAGGTCACCACCGGCAGGCTGGCAATGCCCTGGGTCTCGACGACGTTGGCCTCAGGTCCCTGCAGCATGAGGTCCAGGCGGTCATTGCCGACGGTCACCTCCAGCACGCGCAGGCCGTCGTTGAAGGTGTCGATGGCCTCGCCGAACTGGCGCGCGCTGATGCCGTTGTCGGCCAGACGCACGCGGTCGGGGAACAACCGCACCTCCGGCGCGCCCAGCTCCAGGCCGGGGTTGGGGCGCAGCTGGTTGCCCTTCTCGCGCGGCAGGATCTGCGCGATGCGCCCCACCGCCTGCTGCGCCACCTGCAGGATCGGCTCCAGCTGCTGGCCGGAGATGTTGAGGTCGATCTTGCGTCCCGAGCCGATGCCGCGCCCGAAGATGGAGGGCTGGCTGATGAAGCCGAAGGTGCCGGGCTCGCTGAACACTGGGCCTTCCAGCAGCGGGATGACCTCCGCCGCGCGCTGCGGCTCCGCCGAGGTGGCGCCGATGAAGGTGTTGGCGTTGAAGGCGACGAAGAAGAAGCGGTCCATCTTCGGCGGCGGCCGCTGCCCGGCCCCGGCGCCGAAGCCCGCCAGCAGGCTGCCGAAGCTTTCCTTCACATCCAGCAGCAGTTCGCCCGGCAGGGCGCTGATCCGTTCCTGCAGGGTTCTTTCATCCTCCGCCGGTTCCTCCAGTGAGGATTCCTGCTCCGTCCAGTGCGGCCGCGTGGCGGTCTCGACGCCCTCGGCAATGTTCACCATGGTGTCGAGGTTGTAGCCGGGCGGCGGAATGATGATTCCGAAGACCAGGTTGCGGTTGCCTTCGGGCAGGTATTCCAGCTTCGGCAGGTAGTGCCAGCTGCCGTAGAGCGCAACCGTGGTGACCGCCGCCACCGTTCCCAACGCGGCCAGACGGCTGCGCACCACCAGCCGGGCGAAGCCGACCACCGTGGCGACGAAGCCCTTGGCGAGCTGGTCGATCACCGGCAGATGCAGGCGCGTGACGCTGTGGTCGGAGTGCGACTTGCCGCCGTTGCCCAGCAGCCGGCTGGAGAGCGCCGGCAGCACCGTGATGGAGACCAAGAGGGACAGCATGACCGAGACGGAGATCGCCACCGCGATGTCGCGGAACAGCTGACCCACTTCCAGTTCCATGACCAGGATCGGGATGAAGACCATCACCGTGGTCAGGGCCGAGACCAGCACCGCGCCCCAGACCTGCTTGGCGCCCAGGTAGGCGGCCTCGCGCACCGGGCGGCCCTGTTCGCGCAGGCGGTAGATGTTCTCCAGCACGACGATGGCGGCGTCGACCACCATGCCGACGGCGAAGGCGATGCCGGCCAGCGAGATGACGTTGATCGAGCGCCCCAGCGCGGCCATGGCGACGAAGGCGCCGATCACCGAGACGGGGATGGCGATGGAGACCACCAGGGTCGCCCGGAAGGAGCGCAGGAAGAGCAGCAGAATGATGGCCGCCAGGGAGCCGCCGACCCAGATATTCTGCTGTACCAGGTTGATGGCGGAATCGATGTAGACCGTCTCGTCGTAGACCTGGCGCAGTTTCAGCCCGGCGGCGGGGATGGGCCCTTCGTTTAGTTCCCTGATTGCCGCGCGGATGCCCTTCATGGTCTCGATGACGTTGGCGCCGGTCTCGCGGATGGCGTTCATGGCCAGGGCGGCGTGGCCGCGCATGCGGATGGAGGCCCGCGCCTCCTTGTAGCCGAAACGCACGTCGGCGATGTCGCCGATGAGCACGCGGGCCACGCGGCCGCTGGCGGCGTTCTCGTCGCTGCGCACCACGACCGAGCGCACCGCCTCAATGGTGTTCAGCTCGCCCTCAGTGCGCACCACGTAGCGGCGCTTGCCCTCGTCGACGTCGCCGGCGCTGAAGGAGGCGTTGGCGCGGCGCAGGGCGTCGACCACCTCGCTGACCGTCAGGCGGTAGCGGGCCAGCACCTGCGGTTCGACGGTCACCTGGATTTCCCGTTCGGTGCCGCCGTAGACGTTGATGCGGCTGACCCCGGGGACGCGCTCCAGGCGTTCCTGGATGACGTTCTCGGCGAAGTCGCCGTATTCGCTCATCGGCCGCTCGTTGCCGGCTTCGCGGGTCAGGATGAACCAGGCGATGGCATTGTCTTCGGCGCCGGCGGTGTCGAGCGTCGGTTCGTCGGCTTCGTCGGGATAGCCGTTGACGCGGTCGAGCCGGTTGGAGACCAGCAGCAGCGCCCGGTCCATGTTGGTGCCGACGGCGAACTCCAGGGTGACGCGGCTGCGCCCGCGTTCGGACCGCGAGGTGATCTCCTCCAGCCCCTCGATGCCCTTCAGCTCTTCTTCCTGGCGGTTGGTGATCTCGCGTTCCACCTCGGCCGGCGCCGCGCCGGCCCATTCGGTGGTCACCGTGATGACCGGGCTGTTGGTGTCCGGGGCGAGCTGGATGGGAATGGTCTGCAGGGCCACCAGGCCGAACATCACGACCATCAGCACGGCGGCGACGACGGCGATGGGACGTTCAATGGCGGTCTTGATGAGGTTCATCAAGAAGCCTCTTCGATTTGCACCGGCGTCCCAGGTTGCAGTCGTTCGTTGCCGCGCACCACAACCAGATCACCCGCGGCGAGCCCGTCGAGCACCTCGTAGCGGCTGCCCACGGCCTCGCCCAGCACGATGCTGCGCGGCTGGGCCTTACCGTCGGTGACGACGAAGACGATGGTGTCGTTCGGCCGCTTTATGATGGCGTCCTTGTGCACCGAGACGATCTCGCGCGGCGCGCCGATCGGCACCTGCACGGTGACCGACTGCTCGTTGGCCAGGGGGGCGGTGGCGGCCTGATCCGGCGGCCCGAAATCCGGCACGAAGCGCACGGCACGGGTGCGCGTCAGCGGGTTCTCGTTGGGGATGATGGCGCGCACCGCCGCCTTGAACTTGGTTCCGTTGTCCAGGGTGACGTCGACGGTGGTGCCGGCCGAGAGGCCGAGCAGGCGGTTGGAAGGCACGTCGGCCTCCACCTCCAGGCTCTGGTCGGCGATCATGTTCACCAGTTCTTCGCCAGAGGAGGCATAGGAACCGGCCTCGCTGAGGCGCCGGGTGATGACGCCGTCGTAGGGCGCGGTTATCTGGGTGTATTCCAGGTTGATCTCGGCCAGGCGCAGCTGGGCGCGCGCCGAGGTCACCGAGGACTCGGCCTCGCTGGCTCCTGCCTGGGCGATGACGACCTCCTGCAGGGCGTCCTCGAAACGCGCCTGGCTGAAGGCGGCGGACTTCTTCAGCCCCTCCAGGCGCGCCAGTTCCTGTTGGGCCAGGGTGATCTGCGCCTGCTTGGTCTTGAGTTCGGCGCGGGCGACCGCCAGCCCGGCGGCGGCGAGGTCGCGCTCGGCCCGCATGATGGAGTCGTCTAGCACGGCGAGAACGTCGCCCGCGGCGACCCGGTCGCCCACTTCCACGCGAAATTCCAGGATCGGTCCGCCGATGCGTGCGGCGACGGAGCCGGCCTGGCGCGCCACCAGGCGGCCGATCACCGGCACGGTTTGTTTCAACGGTTCGCTGCGCACCGCGTTGACGCGCACGCGCGAGGGATCCTGCTGCGCGGCGGCGGGGCCGGGGTCAAGCGCGGCGGCGGTCAGGCCCAGTAGAATGGCCGCCAGCGGCACAAGGCCGGCGACGGCCGAGCGGCGCTTTGCCGTTCGTACGTATGCGATCAAGTTCGCTCTCCACGGGCCCTTGGGTCGCGGGGGGCTTTCTGCCGCCGTCCGCACCGGAAAAGTTCAGCTATTCTCAACAATTGGCGCGAGTTCAGGGGGGAGTCAATGCCACAGATGCAGGCGCGAAAGGACTCCTGACAGGCCCCTGAAGGCGCGGCAGAGCGCGCAATTCGGGTCTTCGCGGGGCTCCATTGCCGCGCGCCGGGCAAAATGCTCGGTTAAATTAACGGGCTCCAGGTTCTATGATCGGGGAGTCACGATGAACCGATTGCCCTATAGAGCCGCTTTATGACCACTCTTCTTTTCAGTCACAGCGCCTGCGAAGGCCACATCCCGGATATCGGACACCCGGAGGGCCCGGTGCGCCTGAAGGCGATTCGCGAGGCGCTTTCCGCCTCGGAGTTCGATGCCCTGGAGCGCCGTGAGGCGCCGCGGGCCGAGGAAAGCCAGATCGCCCTGGTCCATCCCGGCGACTACGTGCAGAACCTGCTGCGCGCGGTGCCCGGCGAAGGCGAGGGGGAGCGGGCGCTGGATGCCGACACCATTCTTTCGCCGGGCTCCGGAGAGGCGGCCCTGCGCGCGGCTGGCGCCGTGGTGGCCGCGGTTGATGCGGTGATGGCCGGCGAGGCCGACAATGCTTTCTGCGCCGTGCGCCCGCCGGGCCACCATGCCGAACCGGACCACGCGATGGGCTTCTGCGTCTTCAACAACGTCGCCGTCGGCGCCTTGCACGCGCGCGCGGCGCACGGTCTGCACCGCATCGCGGTGGTGGACTTCGATGTCCACCACGGCAACGGCACCCAGGCGGCGTTCTGGGGCGACCCCGACCTGTTCTACGCCTCGACCCACCAGATGCCGCTCTTTCCAGGCACCGGCTCGGCGCGCGAGCGCGGGGTGAACGCCAACATCGTGAACGTGCCTCTGCCGCCCGGTGGCGGGTCCGAGGAGTTCCGCCAGGGCATGCGCGACAACATCGTGCCGGCCCTGACCAGCTTCCAGCCGGAGTTCCTGTTCATCTCCGCCGGATTCGACGCTCATGCCGAGGACCCGCTGGCCGGGCTGAACTTCACCGAGGACGACTATGCCTGGGCGACACAGCAACTCATGGCCCTGGCGCGCAGTTCCTGCGGCGGCCGGCTGGTCTCGGTGCTGGAAGGCGGCTACAACCCGACTGCTCTCGGGCGCAGCGTCGCCGCCCACGTGCGTGTCCTGATGGAGGGCTGAAGGCCCGCGCGCCGCGCCTTGCGGGTGCAAAGAAGGGGCAAAAGGGCGCAAAAGGGCCTCCCATGGCCCTATAAGGGCTGTTTTCCCGGGCGCGCTTCCGGCATGGTCGGCGGGCGACCCGCCGCGAATCCGCCGCGGCGCAAGGAGTGAAAGGGGGGGGCGTGGGGCCCCCACGGAGTGAGACCAAGAGTATGGCAGACAACGACATTCCCGCCGATATCCGCAAAATGAGCTTCGAGGAAGCGCTGGACGAGCTGAAAGCGATCGTCGGCAAGCTGGAGCAGGGCCAGGGCACGCTGGACAGCGCCATCGGCGACTACGACCGCGGCGCTGCGCTGAAGCGGCATTGCGATGCCAAGCTGCGCGAGGCCCAGGCCAAGATCGAGAAGATCAGCCTCTCCGCCGACGGCAGCGTGAGCAGCGAGGCCCTCGATGTCGAGTAGCCGCGTTCAGATGCAAGGAGAGAGCCTGCCGTCCGGGGAGGGCGACCTGCAGGAAGCGCTGAAGGCCCGGGCGGCGGCCGTGACCGGCCTGCTGGATGAGCTGCTGCCGCCGGTCGAGGGCCCGCGCGGCGCTGTCATCGAGGCCATGCGCTATGCCGCGCTGGGCGGCGGCAAGCGGCTGAGGCCGTTTCTGGTCTGCGAAACAGCCCGCCTGTTCGACGTGCCGCAGGACCAGGCGCTGAGGGCCGGGGCGGCGCTGGAGATGGTGCACTGCTACAGCCTGATCCACGACGACCTGCCGGCCATGGACGACAGTGACCTGCGCCACGGCAAGCCGACGGCTCACCTGGCCTTCGACGAAGCGATCGCGATCCTGGCCGGCGACGGCCTATTGACCGAGGCCTTCACGGTGCTGTCCGACCCGCGCACCCATGCGAAGGCGGAAGTGCGCTGCGCGCTGGTCGCCCAGCTGGCCGCGGCCGCCGGAGCGGCGGGCATGGTCGGCGGGCAGATGATCGACATCTCGCCGGAGCGCAGCGGCCTGGACCTGGCCGGGATCTCGGAACTGCAGAGCCTCAAGACGGGGGCGCTGATCCGCTACGCCTGCGAGGCGGGGGCGATCCTGGGCGAGGCCGGCGCCGCCGAGCGGCAGGCCCTGGTCGCCTATGCCGAGGACCTGGGCCTGGCCTTCCAGATCGCCGACGACCTGCTGGACGAGGAGAGCACGCCCGAGGCGCTGGGCAAGCCCACCGGCCAGGATGCAAACCTTGGAAAAGCCACCTTCGTGGACCAGCTTGGCGTCGAGACAGCGCGCGAAAAGGCCCGGGAACTGGTCCATTCCGCTTGTGCACGGCTTGATCTTTTCGGTCAAAAGTCGGACCTTCTAAGGCAGACGGCGGCTTTTGTCGTCTCTCGCCGGTCTTGAGGGCTTGGCCATAAGGGGGTTATGGCTGCAGGGATGCAGGCGCGACTTGGTATTGTTAGTATTATTTCGGTGTGACAATGAGACGCCGGCAAGGCGGCAGGAGCGGAAATAAGCGTGGCACAAATCGGTCATAACAGGCGTCCCACCCCCTTACTGGATCGAGTCGAGGAACCGGCCGATCTGCGCAAGCTGAATGAAGAGCAGCTGCGCGATTTCGCCGACGAGTTGCGGTCGGAGATGATCGAGGCGGTCTCGGCGACCGGCGGCCACCTGGGCGCCGGCCTGGGGGTGGTCGAACTTACCACCGCGCTGCACTACGTCTTCGATACGCCCCGCGACAAGCTGATCTGGGACGTCTCCCATCAGTGCTATCCGCACAAGATCCTGACCGGCCGGCGCGACCGCATGCGCAGCCTGCGCCAGGGCGGCGGCCTCTCCGGCTTCACCAGCCGCAAGGAGAGCGTCTACGACCCCTTCGGCGCGGCGCACAGCTCGACCTCGATTTCCGCCGGCCTGGGATTCTCCGTGGCGCGCGACTTCCGCGGCGAGGACAACGCCGTCATCGCGGTGATCGGCGACGGCGCCATGAGCGCGGGCATGGCCTACGAGGCGATGAACAATGCCGGGGCCATGAACTCGCGGCTCATCGTCATCCTCAACGACAACGACATGTCGATCGCGCCGCCGGTGGGCGCCATGAGCGCCTATCTGTCGCAGCTGATCTCCTCGAAGCCCTTCCTTTCGGTGCGCTCCATCGGGCGCGAACTCGCCAAGCGCTTCCCACGGCCCATCGAAATGGCCGCCAAGCGGGCCGAGGAATACGCCCGCGGCCTTCTGACCGGCGGCACCCTTTTCGAGGAGCTCGGCTTCTTCTACGTCGGTCCCATCGACGGTCACAACCTGGACCACCTGCTACCGGTGCTGAAGAACGTGCGCGATTCGCACTACGAGGGCCCGGTGCTGATCCACTGCGTGACCCAGAAGGGCAAGGGCTACGAGCCGGCCGAGGCCGCCGCCGACAAGTATCACGGCGTCGCCAAGTTCGACGTGGTCACCGGCAAGCAGGCCAAGGGCACGCCCAAGGCGCCGAGCTATCAGAACGTTTTCGCCGCCGGGCTGATCGCCGAGGCCGAGCACGACGACACCATCGTCGCGGTGACCGCCGCCATGCCCTCGGGCACGGGGCTCAACAAGTTCGCCGAACGTTTCCCGGAGCGCATGTTCGATGTCGGCATCGCCGAGCAGCACGCCGTCACCTTCTGCGCCGGCATGGCCTGCGAGGGCTTCAAGCCCTTCGCAGCGATCTACTCCACCTTCCTGCAGCGCGGCTACGACCAGGTGGTCCATGACGTGGCGATTCAGAGCCTGCCGGTGCGCTTCGCCATCGACCGCGCCGGGATGGTCGGCGCCGACGGCGTCACCCACCAGGGCAGCTACGACCTGGCCTACCTGGGCTGCCTGCCGAACTTCGTCATCATGGCGCCCAGCGACGAGGTCGAGCTGATGCACATGGTGGCGACCTCCTGTCTGATCGACGACCGCCCCTCGGCCATGCGCTATCCGCGCGGCGAGGCCATGGGCATCGAGATGCCGGCGCGCGGCACGCCGCTGGCGATCGGCAAGGGCCGCATCCTGCGCGAGGGCAACAAGGTGGCGATTCTGTCCCTCGGCACGCGCCTCGCCGACGCCCTGGCGGCGGCCGATGACCTGGCGGCCCGCGGGCTTTCCACCACCGTGGCCGATGCCCGCTTCGCCAAGCCGCTGGACGAGGATCTGGTGCGCCGCCTGGCGCGCGAGCACGAGGTGCTGGTGACCGTGGAGGAGGGCGCCATTGGCGGCTTCGCCACCCAGGTCATGCAGTTCCTGGCCCTGGAAGGCGTCTTCGACAAGGGGCTGAAGTTCCGCCCCTTGACCCTGCCGGACCGCTGGATCGACCACGACAAGCCGGACGCGCAGATTGCCCAGGCCGGCCTGGACCGTGCCGGTATCCTCGCCGCCGTCTTGGGGGCGCTGGGTCAGGACGAACTGGAGTCGCCCGTCCGGGCCTGACGGCGGGTTCCCAAGCAAGGCGCCGTGCATAGCGGCTCTGCGCGCGGAGAGGGTTCTCGCTCTCCGTTAAAATCGGCATAGTGCAAACATGTCCGGAGCACTTCTCCCCGACGCCGCGGCCTTGGCCGGCGGCGCGCCTTCTGCTGTTGCCTTATGGCGCCGCGAGATTCTCGCGACGCTGCGGCTGGCGGCGCCGCTGGTCTTCACCCAGCTGGCGATGATCGGCATCAACACCACGGACATCGTGATGATGGGCTGGCTGGGGCCCGAGGAGCTGGCGGCCGGCGCCCTGGGCATGAACATCTTCATCCCGCTGTTCCTCTTCGGCCTGGGCATCGCCACGGTGGTGGCGCCGATGACCGCGCAGGCGCTCGGCGCGCGCGATTTCCGCGGCGTGCGCCGCACGGTGCGCCAGGGCTTCTGGCTGACGCTGCTGTTCGGGGCGATCTTCACCGCCATCATCTTCAACGGCCGCTGGGTGCTGCTGGCCTTCGGGCAGGAGCCGGCGATCGCGCTGCTGGCCGAGGACTATTTGCAGGCCGTTGCTTGGTCGCTGCTGCCCAGCCTGTGGTTCGTGGTGCTGCGCAGCTTCGTGACCGCCCATTCACGGCCGCGTTCGGTGCTGGTCATCACCCTGGTGGCGGTCGGGGTCAACGCGATCTCGAACTACGGCTTGATGTTCGGCCACTTCGGCCTGCCGCGCTGGGGATTGATGGGTGCCGGCGTCACCAGTTCCATCGTGCAGGCCCTCTCGTTCCTGGCGCTGCTCGGCTACGTGCGGTGGGACCGGCGTTTCCGCCGCTATGCCATCCTGCTGCGATTCTGGCGCCCGGACTGGGGGCGCTTTTTCGAGCTGTTCCGCATCGGCGTGCCGATCGGCTTGACCATCGTCGCCGAGGCCGGACTGTTCTCCGCTGCCGCCTTCCTTATGGGCCTTATCAGCACCGAGGCCCTGGCCGCCCACGCCATCGCCCTGCAGTGCGCGGCTGTCGCCTTCATGGTGCCGCTGGGCCTGGGCCAGGCGGCGGTGGTGCGCGTCGGCCTGGCCGCCGGCGCGCGTGATCACGACGGCGTCACCCGCGCCGGCTGGGCGGCGCTCATCGCCGGTTCCCTCTTCATGGCCTGCTCGGCGCTGGTCTTCTGGTTCGCCGGCCAATTCCTGGTCGGGCTCTTCCTCGACCTCGCGGCGCCGGAGAACGCCGAGGTGGTGGAGCTGGCTGTCGCCTTCCTGGTCATCGCCGCCCTGTTCCAGCTGGTCGACGGCGGACAGGTCATCGGCGTCCATGCCTTGCGCGGCCTCAGCGACACCACTGTGCCCATGTGGCTGGCCATCGGCGGCTACTGGTCGATCGGCTTCGTCGCCTCGGTGGTGCTGGCCTTCCCCTTGGGCTTGGGCGGGCGCGGCGTCTGGATGGGCCTCGCCTGCGGCCTGGCTTTCGTCGCCTCTGCGGTGATCTGGCGCTTCCACCGCCGCCGGCGCTACCTGCCCAACGCGGGTCTCGTTGGGCAATGAGCAAGTCGAAGGTCGCTAAGACCCGCGCGGATCTGGCGCTGGTCGAGCGCGGCCTGGTGGAAAGCCGCGCCAAGGCCCAGGCCCTGATCATGGCCGGCAAGGTCTTCGCCGGGGAGCGCAAGCTGGCCAAGGCCGGCGAGAGCGTCGCCGAGGACCAGGCGTTGGAGGTGCGCGGCCAGGACCACCCCTGGGTCAGCCGCGGCGGCCTGAAGCTGGCCCACGCGCTGCAGGCTTTCGACCTCGACCCCGCGGGGTTGACCTGCCTCGACGTCGGCGCCTCCACCGGCGGCTTCACCGACGTGCTGCTCCAGCACGGCGCCGCCAGGGTCTACGCCGTCGACGTGGGTCACGGCCAGCTGGCCTGGCAGCTGCGCAACGATCCCCGCGTCGTGGTGCTGGAGCGCACCAACGCCCGCACCCTGACGGCCGAACAGGTGCCGGAGCCGGTCGACCTGCTGGTCTGTGACGCCAGCTTCATCGGCCTGGAGATATTGCTGCCGGCCCCGCTCGCCCTCACCGCGCCCGGCGCCGTCATGGCGGTGCTGATCAAGCCGCAGTTCGAGGTCGGCAAGGAGCGGGTCGGCAAGGGCGGCGTGGTGCGCGACCCGGCGCTGCACGAAGAGGTCTGCGCGCGGATCCGGGCCTGGGTCGAGGCGCAGCCCGGCTGGACCGTCGAGGGCGTCGTCGAGAGCCCCATCACCGGCCCCGAGGGCAACAAGGAATTTCTTCTTGTCGCCCGCAGAGCTTAAGGGTTCTTTGAGGGGGATCGCCTAGCCTTGCCGCTTCGCAGCAGACGCGGGAGAGCTGCGGCATGAAGCGGTATGGCAAGAAAGTGAAGTGGAACGCCAAGGCGGTGCTCGGCCTCGGGCTGGCGCTGATGGTGATCCTTGCCGCCAGCCAGGTCACCACCTTCTTCCGCTACTGGATCTGGGGGCCGAACACCGGCCACCGCATCGCCGGGCTCAGCAGCGGCCACTACGAGCGCCGCTTCCCCGCGATCCTGCGGGACTCGGCCACCTTCGGCTACGTCCTGATGAACGAAGGCGAGCGGCTCACGCTTGATTACGATCTCACCATCAACGAAGGCACGGTTTCCTTCGCGGTATGGAAGTGGCCGCCCTTCGCCAACCGCCCGCAGTATGTCGGGCCGCGCATCATCGAAGCGGGCGGCAGCGGCCGCATCGACTTTGTCGCCCAGGGCTTGGGCTTCTACCGCATCTACATGTACGCGCACCGCTGGCAGGGGGACGTCTCGGTCGATTGGCGCGCCTCGGACCGCGGCGAGGGCTGAACCATGGGGAAGCACGTTTACGAACTTAAGGGCCGCGCCAAGACCTGGGCCGCGGTTACAGTTTTCGTCATCTTGGCCTGGACCTTCTTCGGCCAGAGCTTCTTCAACTTCAACCTCGGCTTCTTCAACCGCGGCTACCAGGTCGCCTCGCTGCGCAGCGGTCACTTCGAGCGCCACGGCATCCACTGGCAGCAGCACGACGTGACGGTCGGCCATGTCGTGTCGCTGGGCGGCGAGACGGCGACGCTGGATCTCGATGCGGAAATCAACCGCGGTATCCTGGTCGTTCACGCCTGGCGCTGGCCGGCCTTCTTCTACGACGAACCGACGGTTTACCGCCTGCGCCTGGAAAAGGACGCGCAGCAGCGCACCCGGTTTCCGCTGGAGGGGGCGGGGATCTACGTGCTCTCGGTCAACGGCATCTATTTCGGCGGCGATCTGTCGCTCGATTGGCGGACGGGTGAAGACGGCTAGCTTCGTCCTTCGAAGCCCAGCAGCACGTTCACCGCGTTGACGCCGATCTCCGCCACCGCGTAGCCGCCTTCCATGACGAAGAGCGTCGGCTTGCCGAGCCTGGCGATGGTCTGGCCGATGACGAAGTAGTCTTCCGACTTCAGCTTGAACTGCGAGATCGGGTCCTTCTCGAAGGTGTCGACGCCCAGCGAGACGACAACGGCCTCCGGACCGTAGGCGGCGATCCTGGCGCAGGCATCCTGCAGCGCGGCCAGCCAGACATCGAAGCCGCTGCCCCAGGCCAGCGGGTAGTTGGCGTTGCAGCCCGCGCCGGCGCCTTCGCCGGTCTCGTCCTCGTAGCCGAGGAAGAAGGGGAACTCCTGGCGTGGGTGACCGTGAATCGAGGCGAAGAAGACGTCTGGGCGGTCGTAGAAGATCGCCTGGGTGCCGTTGCCGTGATGATAGTCGACGTCCAGCACCGCGACCCGCCCGGCGCCGGCGTCGATGAAGGATTGTGCGGCGACGGCAGCGTTGTTCAGGAAGCAGTAGCCGCCGTAGAAATCGGCGGCGGCGTGATGGCCCGGCGGCCGGCAGAGCGCGAAGGCCGAGGTCGCGCCCTGGTGCAGCTCGTCGGCGCCGCTCAGCGCCACGTCCACGGCGGCGGTCGCGGCCTGCCAGGTGCCGGCGGTGATCGGCGTGCCGGCGTCGAAGGAGAAGTAGGAGAGCTTGCCGTCGATGTGCTCCGGCTCGATCTGGCGCAGGCCGCGCACAGGCCAGACCAGGGGCAGAGCGTCGTAGTCGCGGCCTTCGGCGGTCCAGAGATCCCAGGCCTTCTCGAGGAATTTCACGTAGCCGGCGTCGTGAACTTTCAGAATGGGGTCAAGCCCGTGTTGCGTCGGCCCCGTTACCGGCCCCAGCTCGGATGCTTTCACCCTCTCCAGCACCGTCTCGGCGCGTGAGGGCATTTCGACGGCGGGCTCCATCTGGCCGTTGATGAGCTCCAGCTTGGCGTGGTGCAGCTTGTGCTTTTCGCTGTAGATGGTCTTCACGGAAGGGGGTCCTCGACAAGCGTGACGTGATCGGCTCGCCAGGCGCCGGGCCAGACTTCGGCGCCGGTCTCGCGCAGGCGGCGGATCTCAGCAAAGGGAATGTCATGGGCGAGCATCATCGGGCCGTCGGCTTCGTGCTCGGCCAGCGGCGGTATGGCTTCCAGCACGCCGTGCATGCCCAGGCTCGGCTCGCAGGGCAGGTAGAGGGCACAGGCGCCGACATTGCTGTGGTTCAGCGTGGTGCCGGGGGAGCGCCCGATGACGCCGGCCGTGGCTACCGCGCAAACCAGCTCGACCGCGCGCGCCTTGGCGCAGCCGGAGACCCGCGAGTAGCCCGAGAGCCGGTGGGTCATCGAGGGCACGAGGAGAAGGTCCGGGGCCTGCGGTGCCAGCAGGACCGAGAGTGCCGGCATCTCGACGTCCAGGCAGATCAAGGTGGCGATCTTGAGCCCTTCCCACTCGACGATGTGAAGTTCGTCGCCGGGCGTGAGGTTCCAGTAGTCCGGCTCCTGCTCGCCGGGCGTGAGGGAGAGTTTGTCCTGGGGGATCGCACGGCCGTCGGGCAGCAGCAGCCAGGCGCGGTTGGTGGAGCCGCCCTCTACCGGCCAGGGCATGGTGCCGGCCAGCAGGCCGATGCCGTGGCGGGCGGGCAGGTCGCGCAGCAGTTCCAGCGCGCTCGGGGCCTGCTCGGCCATCCAGGCGATCTCCTTGTCGGAAGGGAGCCCTTCCGGTTTGAAGGACAGCCAGGCTTCGGCGGCGTATTCCGGCATGACCAGCAGCTTCGCGCCGCTGGCGGCGGCCTCGGCCATCTTGGCGTCCACATGGTCGGCCCAGGCGCCGAGACCGTCCAGCGGCGTCGAGAGGTTGGTGGACCAGAGGGCCAGGGTGAAGGTGGTTGGGGGAGTCATGGGTCTACCCTGCGGCGAGAGGCGGAGGCGGGCCCCGGCCCGCCTCCTGCCGTTCGGCTTACTTCTTCAGGCGCGTCCAAACCTTGTTGCGCAACTCACGCGCGGCCGGCGAACAGTTCAGGTTCGGCCGCAGGCGGTCGGCAAATTCTTCGGGCATGACGACCGCCGGGTCGGTCTTCAGCGAGTCGTCCATGAACGCGCCGGAGCCGCGGATGGCGTTCATGTAGCCGGTGAAGTTGGACGCCATGGCGGCATTCTCCGGCGCCATCATCCAGTTGATGAAGGTCTTGGCGTTTTCCTTGTTGGGCGCCGAGGACGGCACGACGAAGTTGTCGGCCCAGAAGGTGATGCCTTCCTTGGGGTACATGTAGGTCGCGCTCGGCAGCTTTTCCTTGGTGCGGTGCGAGGCGCCGTTCCACTGCATATGAGCGACCACCTCACCGGCAGCCATGCGGTCAATGGTGCCATCGGAGTTGTAGGTGGCGACGAAGGGCTTCTGCTTCTCCAGCACGTCGAGGATTTTCTGCGCGTCCTTTGAGTCTTCGGTGCACTTAGAGACGCCGACGTAGTAGGCGGCGGCGTTGTAGACCTCGACCTCGTCGTTCAGCATGGCGATCTGCCCTTTGAGGGCGTCGCGCGGCTCGAAGACTTCCTTCCAGGAATTCTCCAGTTTGCCGGTCTTGGCGGAGTCGTAGGTGAAGCCGGTGGTGCCCCACATGTAGGGCGCCGAGTAGCTGCGCTCGGGATCGAAGGGCTGGGCGTTGTGAGGGGCCATGACGTTGGCGAAGTTCGACATGGAGCCGGCGTCGATCTTCTCGGCCAGGCCTTCGTCGATCATGATCTTGACCATGTAGTCGGAAGGCACCACCACGTCGTAGCCGGAGGCACCGGCCTGCAGCTTGGCCAGCATGGTTTCATTCGAATCGTAGACGTCGAGCGTCACCTTGATGCCGGTGTCGGCTTCGAATTTCTTCAGCAGGTCGGGGGGGAAGTAGTTCGACCAGTTGTAGAGAAACAACTCGCCCTCGGCCTGGGCGCTGCCCGCGGTGAGGGGCCCCATCGTGAGAGCCAGGGTCGCCGCGCAGGCGACGCTACCCAAGAGTTTCTTAAATGCCATTTGAGCCTCCAATTTTCTGTCGCGCGGCTATTTCGACTTATAAACGCGGCGCCGCGTTGCCGCGGCTACCGTCGCATCCTGCCGATCAGGAAGGACAGGGTGACGAAGAGGATAGAGACGATCAGCATCAGCGAGGAGATCGCGTTGACCTCCGGGGTGATGCCGATGCGGATCATGCCGAAAATATAGACCGGCAGCGTGGTCGCACCGGCGCCGGCGACGAAGTAGGTGATGACGAAGTCGTCCAGCGAGATGATGAAAGCCAGCATGCCGCCCGAGAGGATGCCGGGCCAGAGCAGCGGCAGGGTCACGCGCTGGAAGGCCTGCCAGTCGTTGGCGTAGAGATCGGCGGCGGCTTCGCCCAGGGCCTTGTCCATGCCCTCCAGGCGGGCGCGGATCGGCAGGTAGGCGAAGGGAATGCAGAACACGGTATGGGCGACGATCACCGTCAGCAGCCCCAGCTTGAAGCCGATCAGGATGAAGAACAGCAAGGTGGCCACGGCGGTCACGATCTCCGGCACCACCAGCGGCAGGGCGATGAGCCCGGAGATGCCGTCGGCGCCGCGGAAGCGGCCCTTGGCCATGCCCAGCGCCGCCAGGGTCGCGGCCAGGGTGGCGGCCAGTGTCGACACCGAGGCGACGATCAGCGAGTTGCCGGCGGCGCGGACGATGTCGTCGTTGTCCAGGACGACGCCGTACCACTGGGTCGAGAAGCCGCTCCAGATCGTCGCCAGGCGGTTCTCGTTGAAGCTCAAAGCGATGAGCACGAGGATCGGCAGGTAGAGATAGGCGAAGAACACCCAGGTCGTCGCGCGGATGCCGCGGAAGCGCCACAGCGGGTTGGTGACGTCGACGCGCATCAGTGACCTCCCGCCGGGGCGCGGCGGAATCGGATCAGGTAAACCATCATCGCCAGCAGCACGATGGTCAGCAGCGCGAAGGCCAGCGCCGCCCCGAAGGGCCAGTTGCGCGCCGCGCCGAACTGGCTCTGGATCAGGTTGCCGATCATCATCGACTTGCCGCCGCCCAGCAGCTCCGGCGTCACGTAGGCACCCAGCGCCGGCACGAAGACCAGCACGCAGCCGGCGGCGATGCCCGGCGCGGCCAGCGGCAGGATGACGCGCAGCAGGGCGCGGCGGCGGTCGGCGCCCAGGTCGAAGGCGGCCTCGATGAGGCGCGAGTCGAGCTTTTCCAGGCTGGCGTAGATCGGCAGCACCATGAAGGGCAGGTAGCTGTAGGTCAGGCCGATGGAGACGGCGTAGGGCGTGTAAAGCAGCCCCAGGGGCTGGTCGGCGGCGATGCCCAGCCAGTGCAGCAGGTTCTCCACCAGCCCGCCGTTGCGCAGCAGCAGGATCCAGGCGTAGTTGCGCACCAGCAGGTTGGTCCAGAAGGGGATGGTGACCAGGAAGATCAGCAGGTTGCGCCGCCCCTCCGGCTGCATCGACATGTAGAGCGCGGTGGGAAAGCCGATGGCCAGCGCCAGGGCGGCGGTCAGCAGCGACAGCCCGAAGGAGCGCGCGAAGATCTGCAGGTAGTCGGTGTTGAGGATCAGGCTGTCGTCGAGGTCGCGTTCGAAGATGAAGTTCACGTAGGCTTCGGACGTGTGCAGGTCCCAGACGACGCCGCCGTTCAGGCCCTTCTCCAGGATCGAGACGTAGGCCATGAGGCCCAGCGGCGCCAGCATGAAGAAGCCGATGATCGCCAGCGCCGGGGCGATCTGCAGGAAGCGTTTGCTGGTTGCGGAGCCGGTCATGGCGGTCAGTCCGCCAGACGCTGGATGGCGGCGGGGGCGATACGGATCTTCACCGCCGCGCCGCTGGCGAGGTCCAGGCGCGCGCCCTCGTGGTTCTGGCTGCGCACGGTGAAGGGCGTGCCGTCTGCCAGCGTCAGGTGATAGGTGGTGTCGGTGCCCATGTAGACCACGGCTCCGACCGTGGCGGGCAGGCCCTCGCCTTGCGGCGGCACGATCTCGGCGCGCTCCGGGCGCACCGCCAAGGTCACCCGCTGGCCGCCGCCGGACCCCTTCTGTCCGGGCCCGTTGAGGGTCAGGTTGTGGCCGCAGGCCAGCTGCGCCACGGCCGCGCCGTTGGCCTCCGTGATGCGGCCCTCAAGGAAGTTGGTCTCGCCGATGAAGTCGGCGACGAAGCGGCGCTGCGGATGCTCGTAGATCTCGGTGGGCGAGCCGATCTGCAGGATCTTGCCGCTGTCCATCACCGCGATGCGGTCGGACATGGTCAAGGCCTCTTCCTGGTCGTGGGTGACGAAGACGAAGGTGATGCCGGTCTCCGTCTGCAGGCGCTTCAACTCGATCTGCATTTCCTTGCGCAGCTTCAGGTCCAGCGCCGAAAGCGGCTCGTCGAGCAGCAGTACCTTGGGCTGGCTGGCCAGCGCCCGGGCCAGGGCGACGCGCTGCTGCTGGCCGCCGGAGAGCTGCGCCGGCTTACGGTTGGCGTAGCCCTGCAGCTTCACCAGGGCGAGCATCTGTTCGACGCGCGCCGTGCGCTTCTCCTTGGGGCGGCCCAGCATCTCCAGGCCGAAGGCGATGTTCTGCCCTACCGTCAGGTGCGGGAACAGCGCGTAGCTCTGGAACACCGTGTTGATCGGGCGCTTGAATGGCGGCAGACCGGTAAGTTGCTGGCCCTCCAGGAAAACGTCGCCCTGGCTCGGCTGCTCAAAGCCGCCGATGAGCCGCAACAAGGTGGTCTTGCCGCAGCCCGAAGGGCCGAGCAGGGTGAAGAACTCGTTCTGACGGATCGTCAGCGAAACATCGTCAAGCGCGCGAACTGCATCCGCACCGGCGCCGAAGACCTTCGACAGGCTTCGCGCCTCGATGGCTGGTGTACCCACACGATCTCCCATTCGTGCCTCGAAGCCGAGCATAGCGAGGGCCCGGTGGGAGCCACAAGGTGGAATCAGGGGGAAAACCCACGCTTACCCATGAATCATGTTGCTTTTTGGGTGTTTTCCGCGGCGAATCTCAGTCGGCGAGAAGAGCTGCGGGCGCCTGCAAGTTATGGCTGCGCGGGTCGCCGTCCAACAGCTCCGCCGCCTCGACCAGGGGCGACAGGGCCTGAGCCAGGCGCGCGAAGCTGCGGATCATCGACAGGGCCGCCGGGCTTTCGACCCCGCCGCCCAGGGCGTCTTCCAGCAAGGCGGCGAAGGGATCGCGCGGCTCCGGGAAGGGGCGCAGTCGCACTGCCGTCTCCTCGGCGATGCCGGCGGCCTCCTTGGCCAGGGAGAGGGCCTTGCGGTAGCCGCCCAGGGCGTCGACCAGCCCCGCCTCCTTGGCGTCGGCCCCCGACCAGATCTGTCCCTTGGCCACCGCCAGCACCGCCTCCTGGGTAAGACCGCGTCCGGCGGCCACCTTGCCGGTGAAGTCGGCATAGGTGGTGTCGAGGGTCTGTTGCAGCCAGTCCCATTCCTCGCGGCTGAAGGGCGCGTTGGGGCTGAACATGGCGGCGCGGCGCCCGGCCTGCACCCCGTCCCAGTTCACGCCCAGATTGGCCCAGAGCTCGCGCAGCGAAACCTTGCCGCTGACCACGCCGATGGAGCCGGTCAGGGTGCCGGGCTGCGCGACAATGACGGCGGCCGGGGCGGCAACGAAGTAGCCGCCGGAGGCCGCGACGTTGCCCATGGAGACGACCACCGGCTTGCCCAGGTCGCGGGCGCGCTGGACCTCGCGCCAGATGGTGTCCGAGGCGACATAGGAGCCGCCGGGGCTGTCGACGCGGAACAGGATGGCCGTGACCTCCGGATCGTCGATGGCGTCGGAGAGGGCCTCGGCGATGTCGACGGCGCCCAGCGTCACCTTGCCGAAGATCGGATCGTTCTCGCCGCCGGCCAGCACAATGGGGCCTTCGCCGTGCACCAGGGCGACGACGGGGGCGTCGGACCCGCTCTCGGGCGCGGCGCGGCGGTAGGCCTGCAGCGACAGCCACTCGGCGCCGGGGCCGGCGGCCTCCAGGACCAGGGCCTCGACCTCGTCCCAGTAGCCCAGGCGGTCGACGAGGCCGAGGCGCTGCGCCTCGGCCCCCCGGTAGGGCGCGCGGTCGATCAGGGCGCGCAGGGCGCCGGCCTCCAGGTTGCGGGCCTCGGCCACGGCGGTGACGATCTGCTCCAGGGCGGAGTTGAGATAGCGCTGCAGGTTCCGGCGCTGCGGTTCGGGCATGTAGTCTTCCGTCAGGAAGTTCATGGCGCCCTTGTATTCCTCGCGCTGGGCGACCTGCGCGCGCACGCCGATCTCCTCCAGCAGCGGCTTGAGGAAGGGCTGCTGCAGGGCGAAGCCGGTGATGCCCAGGTCGCCGGAAGGCTGCACCCAGATTTCGCCGGCCGCGCTGGCCAGGAAGTAGTGCAGGGTGCCGTTGCCGGCCTCGCCGAAGGTCTCGGCGAAGGCGGTGACCGGCTTGCCCTGGGCGCGGAAGTCGACGACGGCGTCGCGCAGTTCCTGAATCTGCGCCAGGCCCGGCGCGCCCCAGCCGGCGCGGATCACCAGGGCCTTCACCCGGTCGTCGCGCCCGGCGGCCTCCAGCGCCTCCACCGCCTCGCGCAGCACCAGGGCATGGCCCAGGGAGACGCGGGCGAGGGGATTGACGGGGCGCTGCTCGATCAAGCCGCGGGAGAGGTCCAGCAGCAGGACGGTCTCCTTCGGCACCTCGCCGGCGGCCGGTTCCAGGCCCTCGAAGCGGGGTAGAAAGACCGCCGTGACGACGATCCCGGCGATGAGCAGGAAGCCGACCGTCGCGAAGAGGCCGAGCAGGCACTTCAGCAGAAACATGATGATGCGGGTCATGGCCCTATCTCAGCGTCCCGAGCCTTTCCTGGCCAGTTAAATTTTCGTGCCGAGGTCGCCCGGAGGGGGTAAATGCGCAGGGCCGCCGCGCGACTGTCTGACGGCTTGTGCTTGAGCGGGCGATACCGCAAAGTCCGCCTTTCGCGGTGGCGCGACGTGAAGACAGGCGAAGATGCGTTTCGGGATAATTCAGGGGCCGGACCATGCGGCGTAAGGCGCGGCGTGGCGGCGGCCGCCAGCTTGAAGTGACGGTGGAGGCCTTGGGCGCCAAGGGCGACGGCCTGTCGAGCTGCGACGGGCGGCCGCTGTTCCTGGCCCAGACGGTGCCGGGCGACCGGGTGCTGGCGCGGGTCACCGGGCAGCGCGGCGGCGGCTTCAAGGGCGAAGTCATCGAGTTGCTGGAAGAGGGCCCCAACCGGATCCAGCCGCCCTGTCCCTTCTTCGGTCCCTGCGGCGGCTGCGCCCTGCAGCATCTGGCCGAGTCCGCCTATATCGACTGGAAAGAAGATCTGCTGCGCCTGGCGCTGGAGCGCCGCGACCTGGCGCCTGAGACGCTGCATCCGCTGCGCCGGGTGCCGCCGGGACGACGCCGGCGCATCACCTGGAGCGCGCTGAAGACGGCGCGCGGCCCGCTGATCGGTTACTACGAGCGCCAGTCGCACCAGCTGACCGACGTCGACGCCTGCCTGCTGGTGGTGCCGGAGCTGCAGGCGCTGCTGGCGCCGCTGCGCGACCTGCTGGACCGCGTCCTGGCGGTTCAGGAAGGGGCCAGGGTGACGGCGACGCTCTGCGAGACCGGTGTCGATGTCTTGCTCGATTCGCGCCATGAACTGACTCTGCCGGACCGCGAGGCCCTGGCCGCCTTCGCCGAGGCCAGCGACCTGGCGCGGCTGTCCTGGACCGACGGCCGCGAGGCGCCGGAGCCCCTGGCGGTGCGCCGCGACCCGATCCTCACTTTCGGCACGGTGCCGGTGCGGCCGCCGGCCGGCGGCTTCGTGCAGCCCACCGCGGAGGGCGAGGCCCTGCTGGTGGAACTGGTCATGGCCGCGGTGCCGGAGGGGGCGGAGACCGCCGCCGACCTCTTCGCCGGCTGCGGGACCTTCACTTTTCCGCTGGCCGAACGCCTGCAGGTCTACGCGGCGGAGGGGGCGGAGGACTCGCTGACGACCTTGGACGCCGCGGCGCGCCGCGCCACGGGGACGCTGCGGGTGCAGGCGGAGCTGCGCGACCTGGCGCGCTTCCCGGTGCTGGCCGACGAACTCTCCGGCGGTGACGTGGTGGTCTTCGATCCGCCGCGCAACGGCGCCCGCGAGCAGGCCGCGGAGATCGCCGCCAGCGACGTGCCTGTCGTCATCGCCGTGTCCTGCAACCCCACGACCTTCGCGCGCGACGCCCGTACCCTGGTGGACGGCGGTTACCGCCTCACCGAGGCAACGCCCATCGACCAGTTTCCCTGGTCGGGCCACCTGGAACTGGTCGCGGTCTTCAAGCGGTAGTCTCCGCATCGCGATCTCTGCGCGACACTCCCCATCCAAGCCTTCCCCACAAAGGGGAATGGAAGAAGAGACCGCGCGGCTTCGCCGTACAGGTCCCTCCCCATCAATGGGGGAGGGTTAGGGAGGGGGGTGAAGGCATTTACGCCTTCGCGTCGGCCAGGACTTCGCGGATGGCGGTGATGGCGGCCTCGACGTCGTCGCGGGAGACGTCCAGGTGGGTGACGGCGCGGATGCGCGCGCCGGCGCCGCCCAGGTCGACGCCCTTTTCCTTCACCGCGGCGCAGAAGGTCTCGGCGGAGAGGCCGGTGCCGGCGATGTCGAAGAAGACGATGTTGGTCTCCACCGCGTCGACGTCGACCCAGATGCCCGGCAGGTTGCGCAAGGACTCGGCGAAGAGCTTCGCGTTGTCGTGGTCCTCGGCCAGGCGCTCGATGTTGTGTTCCAGGGCATAGACGCCCGCGGCGGCGATGATGCCGGCCTGGCGCATGGCCCCGCCGGTGCGCTGCTTCAGGCGCCAGGCCTCCTCGATGAACTCGCTCGAGCCGGCCAGCACGGCGCCGACCGGGCAGCCGAGGCCCTTGGAGAGGTCGATCCAGACGCTGTCGAAGGGCGCGGCGAAGTCGCGGGCGGAAACCCCGGCGGCGACCACGGCGTTCAGCAGGCGCGCGCCGTCCATGTGGTAGGCGAGGCCCTGCTGCTGCGCCAGGGCGCCCAGCGCCTCGATGTCCGACAGCGGCCAGATGGCGCCGCCGCCCATGTTGGCGGTCTGCTCCACCGCGATCATGCGGGTCTGCGGATTGTAGCGGTCCTTGGGACGCAGCGCCGCGCGCGCCGCCTCGACGCTGAAACGTCCGCCGGGGCCGTCCAGGCCCTGCACCTGGGCGCCGGAGAAGGCGGCGGTGCCGCCGCCCTCGAAGTTCAGGATGTGGGCCGAGCGGTGAGCGATGATTTCCTCGCCCGGGCGGCAGTGGATGTGGATGGAAAGCTGGTTGCACATGGTGCCCGAGGGCAGGAAGACCGCCGCCTCCTTGCCCAGCAGCTCGGCGGTCATCTCGCAGAGCCGGTTGACGCTGGGGTCCTCGCCGCGCTGCTCGTCGCCGACCTCGGCCTCGGCCATGGCCAGGCGCATGGCCTTGGAGGGCTGGGTCTGGGTATCGCTGTAGAGGTTGATCAGCTTTCCGGCCATCGCGTCTAGTCCTCGACCTTCCCGGCCAGGGCGCGCTGGCGCAGCAGGTGGTCGGCCAGCACGATGGCCATCATGGCCTCGCCGACCGGCACCGCGCGGATGCCGACACAGGGATCATGGCGGCCCTTGGTGACGATCTCGGTCTCCTTGCCGTGGCGGTCCACGGTCTTACGCGGCGTCAGGATGGAGGAGGTCGGCTTCACCGCGAAGCGCACCACCACGTCCTGGCCGCTGGAGATACCGCCCAGGATGCCGCCGGCCTTGTTGGAGGTGAAGACCACGCGGTTGCCCTCCAGGCGCATCTCGTCGGCATTCTCCTCGCCGCTCAGCGCCGCCGCTTCCAGGCCGGCGCCGATCTCCACCGCCTTGACCGCGTTGATCGACATCATCGCCTTGGCCAGGTCGGCGTCCAGCTTGTCGTAGACCGGTTCGCCCAGGCCCGCGGGCACGCCCGAGGCCACCACCTCGATCACCGCGCCGGTGGAGGAGCCCGCCTTGCGGATGTCGTCGAGGAAAGCTTCCCAGTCCTGGGCCGCCGTGGCGTCGGGGCACCAGAAGGGGTTCTGCTCGACCTGGTCCCAGTCCCAGTTGTCGCGCTCGATCCGGTGCGGGCCCATCTGCACCAGGGCGCCGCGAATGGAGACCGGCTGCGGCAGGATGTGGTCCAGCACCTTGCGGGCGATGCCGCCGGCGGCGACCCGCATGGCGGTCTCGCGCGCCGAGGAGCGTCCGCCGCCGCGGTAGTCGCGGATGCCGTATTTCTTCCAGTAGGTATAGTCGGCGTGACCCGGGCGGAACTTGTCTGCGATGTCGCCGTAGTCCTTGGATCGCTGGTCCTGGTTCTCGATGACCAGCGACAGCGGCGTACCCGTGGTCTGCCCCTCGAAGACGCCGGAGAGGATCTTCACCTCGTCCGCTTCGCGCCGCTGCGTGGTGAAGCGCGACTGGCCGGGCTTGCGCTTGTCCAGCCAGTGCTGCAGTTCTTCGGCCGCCAGCGGGATGCGCGCCGGCACGCCGTCGACCACGCAGCCGATGGCGGGGCCGTGGCTTTCACCCCAGGTGGTGAAGCGAAACATCTCTCCGAAACTGTTGCCTGCCATCGCCGGGTCGCCCTCGCGCAGTAGGTGGAGGGCCTCAGGATTGAGGCGTGAAATTCTTCAGCAGCTCGGCCAGCTGAGGCGCCGCGTCGACGGACATCATGCCGACCACGTGGTAGCCGGAATCGACATGGTGCACCTCGCCGGTGACGCCGGTCGAGAGGTTGGAGAGCAGGTAGAGTCCGGCGCCGCCGACCTGATCGATGCTGACGTTCTGGCGCAGCGGCGAGTTCAGCTCGTTCCACTTCAGGATATGGCGGAAGTCGCCGATGCCGGAGGCCGCCAGGGTCTTAATCGGTCCGGCGGAGATGGCGTTCACGCGGATGCGCTGGTCGCCCAGGTCCGCGGCCAGGTAGCGCACGCTTGCCTCCAGCGCCGCCTTGGCGACGCCCATGACGTTGTAGTGCGGCATGACCCGCTCGGCGCCGTAGTAGGTCAGCGTCAGGATGCTGCCGCCGTCCTTCATCAGCGGTACCGCCCGCTGGCTGATCGCGGTCAACGAATAGCAGGAGATGTCGAGCGAGCGCAGGAAGTTGTCGCGGCTGGTTGCGAGGTACTTGCCTTTGAGCTCCTCCTTGTCCGCATAGGCGATGGCGTGGACCAGGAAGTCGAGCTGGCCCCAGGACTTCTCAATCTGGGTGAAGACCGCGTCGATGGAGGCGTCGTCGGTGACGTCGCAGGCGATGACCTGGTCGGAGCCCACCGATTCGGCCAGCGGGCGCACACGCTTCTCCAGGGCCTCGCCCTGGTAGGTGAAGGCCAGCTCGGCCCCCTGTTCGTGTACGGCCTTGGCGATACCCCAAGCAATGGACCGGTCATTGGCGACACCCATCACAAGGCCACGCTTGCCGGCCATTAACGGTTGGGGCTCGGTCATTCCATTCCCTCGATGTAAGTCAGATTTCAAAGGCGTTGCAAATCGTGCGGCATCCTACACCAAAGGTCTCAGGGGTCAACGCTGGGGCCTCCGAATATTCCCACATTTCCGCCGATTCTTGCTGTAGAATGGCGATCTTTCGGGGGAGTGTGGCCGGAGCCGGGAAAACGCCATGAAGAATCCCGATTTGTCAGGATTTTCGCGGAATCTGATCCGCTTCGCGGCCTATTGCGGCCGTCGCTTTCTGAGCGACCAATGTCTGCGCCGGGCCACCCAGCTCAGCTATGCCTCGCTGCTGGCCATCGTCCCCATCCTGGCCATCTGTTTCAGCCTGCTCTCCGCCTTTCCGGCCTTCGAGCAGCTGCGCGTCGATGCCCAGCTCTTCCTGTACGAGAACCTGGTCCCCAACGCCGGGGTGGAGGTCAGCGACCAGCTCGCCACCTTCGTGGAGAATGCCCGCTCCATGACCGGGATCGGCATGGCGGCGCTGATGATCACGGCGATCCTGCTGCTCTCGGCGGTCAACGGCGCCTTCAACGCCATCTGGCGGGTGACCGAGCCGCGGCCGCTGATGATCCGGATCATGGCCTACTGGATGGTGCTGACCGTCGGCCCGATCCTGCTCGGCGCCTCGCTGTCGCTGTCCAGCTACGGCTTCGCCACGGCGGTCATGGAGCACGGCGAGCGCGCCTTCGGCCTGACCCGCCTGCTGCCCTACGCGCTGACCGCCGGCGGTTTCACGCTGCTGTATATGGTGGTGCCGGCGCGCAGCGTCGCCTTTGCCCATGCCCTGGCCGGCGGCGTCGTCGCGGCGGTGCTCTTCGAGGGCCTCAAGTCCGGCTTCGCCTTCTACCTCGGGCAGTTTCCCTCCTACGAGGCGATCTATGGGGCGCTGGCCGCGGTGCCGATCTTCCTGATCTGGATGTATCTCTCCTGGGCGGTGGTGCTGTTCGGAGCGGAGATCGCCGCGGCGGCGCGGGAGTGGCGCCTGGTCGACCGCCTGGGCGAGGGCAGCCGGGGTTCCGGTCACCGCCTGGCCCTGGCCCTGGCGCTGCTCTACCGGCTGCGCAATGCCGCGCGCAGCGGCACGGTGCTGAAGGAGTCGGCCCTGACCCGCGGCCTGCCGGCGGACCTGGATCAGCTTTCCTCGGTGCTCCACTCTCTGAAGCAGAGCGGTTTCATCAGCCGCAGCGGCGGCCGCTTCTTCCTGGCCCGCGACCTCACCGCCGCCAGCCTGGACGACCTCATGGGGGGCCTGGACCTGACCCTCGATCCGGGGGAGGGCTGGCCCGAAGGGGTGGAAGCCATCGTCACCGAGGCCGGCCAGGTGGGCGCCGGGGTCAAGGGCAAGAGCCTGGCGATGCTGATCGACAAGGCGACGGTCAGCGATCCGCCCGACGGCGTGGCGCGCCTGCACCCGGCCCCCCAGGACGAGCGCTGATTTCTATGGGTCTTAGGTAAGAGGAGTGGTTTGACGTGGAACTGGTTTCTGTTCTGGCCTTCGCCGCGGTGGCGAGCCTGCTGGTCATGTCGCCCGGCCCCAACGGGGTCCTGATCGCCAAGACGGTGCCGACCTCCGGGCGCGCCGCGGGCTTCGCCAACGTCGCCGGCTTCGTCGGCGCATTCTATCTGCACGGCGCCCTGTCGATCTTCGGTATCTCCATCATTCTGGTGCGCTCGGCCGAGGCTTTTTTCGTGGTGAAGGCCCTGGGCGCGGCCTACCTCTGCTGGATCGGCCTCAAGGCCCTGCGGGAGGCCTGGCGCGGCGTCGAGAGCGTGGCGCAGGTCGCGCCCGCGAAGCGCCGGCGCAATCTCGGGCGGGCTTGCGCCGAGGGCTTCCTCACCAATGCCCTCAATCCCAAGGTCTCGATGTTCTACCTGGCGGCCTTTCCGCAGTTCATGCCGCTGGGCGAGGGCGCGGCGCGGGGCGCCTTCGTGCTGGTCACCGTCCACGCCCTGCTGAATCTCGTCTGGTTCTCGGCCATGGTGCTGCTCTTCGCACGCCTGATGAAGGCGGCGCGCAGCGGCCGCTTCCAGCGTTGGCTGAAAGCCGTGACCGGGGTGATCTTCGTGGGCTTCGGCGCCAAGCTGGCCGCGCTCAATCCCTGAACCGGCCCCCGCCGTGGAGGGGGTTCAGTGGGCGGTGTGGTCGCCCTCGTCCTCGTCCTCGTCCTCGCCATCGCTCAGGTAGTCGCGCAGCTGTTCCTGCGCCGACTCCGGCAGTTCGTGGATGGCGTCGTTCAGTTCCGCCAGGGCGCGGCGCAGGCTGTAGACCTGATCGAGCAGGCGCAGCACCACCGGAATGGCGTCCTCGTTGACGCCCAGGTCGTTGCGCAGTTCGGCGATCAGCCGTACCCGGGCGACGTCGCTGTCGTCGAAGAAGAAATCGCCGTTCTCCTCGACCGGCAGCACCCAGTTCTGCTCGATCCAGGCGTGCAGCTCGCTGGCGCCGATGTCGACCGAGACCAGGACTTCGTCGAATTTCACCAGCATGCGCTCCCCTCGCTCACTGATCCTGCATCTTTCCGCCTGCCTGGCGTCCCCCCTCGGCGGGGGGGCATTCTTCCCTTGGGCGCCCCTTGCCCGGGGCGCGGTCTTTCCAATGCTATTTTCGATCGACCGGGATGCGGCCGTATCCGGTCAGGCGTCTCGGTCCCAAACAATGTCCGGCTTTGATTTATCGAATTTTGGACCGAATATCGACAGGGCGGCAAAGCTTTGTCCTTCGTCCAGAATGGGACCGTGGAGCGTGTCGCGGGGGATAAAGACCAGATCACCGCGCTTCACCTCCTTGACCTCCTCGCCTACTTGGAAGTTCACGCCGCCATCGATAATGACAAGCACCTCGTCGTGCTCCTTCTGCGTGTGAAGCGCGTTGCCGCTGTCCCTGACGATCCCAACGTTTGCGGTCAGGTGATCACCATCGATGACAAATATCCGCTTGATCGGGTGGTCTTTTGTCGAGGGTTCTATGTCCAGCGACTCGGCGATCTGATCCAGGTTTTGAAAGTAGGTCATGACACGCCTCCTTGAGTGGTCAGAGCAACACTACAGCACTTCTTAGTGTTTGCTCCACAACCTGCCCGAGCGCGGCCGAGAGGGGCTTCTGGTGGACCTATGAAACTCAGGTGAGGCCCGCCTTGCGGCGCGGATCATAGTCGTGCGAGCGGCTCCAGTTTTCGATGAAGTCGCGCAGTTCCTGGTCCGGGCGCTCCGGCAGCATGACCTTCAGCTTCACGTACTGGTCGCCGATCTCGTCGCTGTCGCGCGCCTTGATGCCCTTGCCCTTGAGGCGCAGCGTCGAGCCGCTGTTGGAGCCGGGCGGAATCTTCATCGACACGCTGCCGTGCACCGTCGGCACGGTGACCGTGGCGCCCAGCACCGCCTCCTGCAGCGTCACCGGCAGTTCCACGTGCACGTTGTTGCCTTTGCGCTCGAAGAAAGGGTGCGGCTGGATGTGCGCCTCGACCAGCGCGTCGCCGGCCGGCCCGCCGCCGACCCCGGGCATGCCCTGGCCCTTCAGGCGCAGGGTCTGGCGGTCCTCGGTGCCCGGCGGGATGCGCACGTCCAGGGTCTTGCCGTCGGCCAGCTTGATGCGCTTCTTGGCGCCCTTGGCGGCCTCCAGGAAGGTGATCGGCACGGTGTAGGAGACGTTGGCGCCGGGGCGGCGGACACGACGGTTCCGTGCGCCAAAGAGGTCGGCGAAGATGTCGTCGGCGCTGATGTCCTCGCCGAAGTCGAAGGGGTTGTATTTCGCGCCGCGCCGGGTGCCGGCGTGGTTGCGGTAGAAGCCGCCCTTGAAAGGCGTCTCCTGTCCGCTGGCGTCGATCTCGCCCTTGTCGAAGCGCTTGCGCTTCTCCGCGTCGCCCAGGATGCTGTAAGCCTGGGAGATTTCCTTGAATTTCTGCTCGACCGCCTCGTTGCCCGGATTGATGTCCGGGTGCAGCTCCTTGGCCAGCGCGCGGTAGGCGCGCTTGATGTCCTCTTGCGAAGCCGTCCGGTCGATGTTCAGCAGCTTATAGGGATCCTGCATAGGCTCTACGATTGCGACCCAAGAATCGGGGAAAGGGGTATCCCGTGTAGAATACCCCCTCCCAATCGCTCGCTAAAGGGGCTCGATGCCCCCGCGGCCGGCCGGCCGCGTCTGCCGGCTACCTGATTTCCCAGGCGCCGTCCGGCTGGCGGCAGGCCACGCCGTAGGCGCTCTCTTCCTTGCCGCCGATGATGACGGTCTGCTGGAACTCTCGGCAGTAGGCCCCGGTGGTGGAGGTGCCGTCGCGGGTCGGAGTGATTGTGCCGCTGTTGCCGGTGTTGGGGTTGTTCCAGCTGATGGTCTCGCCCACCGGCGCGGTGGTGGCGCGGGAGTAGGCGGCCTCGGCCTTCTGGCGGTCGACCTCATCCATGGTGCGGCCGATCTCGCTGCCGATGAAGGCGCCGAGCAGGGCGCCGGCCGCGGTGGCGGCAAGCTGGCCGGAGCCGCTGCCGAACTGGGCGCCGAACAGGCCACCCGCGGCGGCGCCGCCCAGGGTGCCGATGGTCTGTTTGGTGCCGCCCAGGCTGCTGTTTTCACAGGCGGCGGCGGTCAGCGCGATGGCGCCGGCGGCGATGACGACTCGGAGTTTCATTGAACGTCCCTCTCTCCACATGCGGGGGCCGCAGGGCGGCCTTGATAAATAACGGGCCGGCGGAATCTGTGAGCTTCTTAGCCCCGCTGGATGGCCCTGGGGAATGACTTGGCTCAAAAATTTGGCGATCGCAAGGCAAACGCCGGATTTACCTGTGTCTTACGGGGGGCGTGGCCGAACCATCCCCACGGCCTGTCCGGATCGCAGCGAATCCCGCCGATTTCCGGGTTTTCGAGCTTTTTTTAGGCCCTGCGACCGCTATATGGTGGCATAGATGCGGACATCAACCCAAACGCTAGGGAACAGCCCTTTTATGGAGATCAGATCGGACCGGCCCGCCGATCCCCTTGCTATTTTTGCCGCTTGGCTGGCCGAGGCCGAGACGTCGGAGCCCAACGATGCCAACGCCATGGCCCTGTCTACCGTGGGTAGCGACGGCATGCCGTCGTGCCGCATGGTGCTGCTGAAGGGCTATGACGATGCCGGCTTCGTTTTTTACACCAATTTCGAGAGCCGCAAGGGCCGGCAGCTACTGGCGACCCCCAAGGCGGCCCTGCTGTTCCACTGGAAGAGCCTGCGCCGCCAGGTGCGCATCGAGGGCGAGGTCGCCCCGGTGAGCGACGCCGAGGCCGATGAGTACTTCGCCAGCCGCCACAAGCAGAGCCAGATCGGCGCCTGGGCCAGCCAGCAGTCGCGCCCGCTGGAAGGGCGCTTCGAGCTCGAGAAGCGGGTCGCCCTCTACGCCGCCAAGTACGCCGTCACCCAGGTGCCGCGTCCACCCCATTGGTCCGGCTTTCGCCTGACGCCCCGGCTGATCGAGTTCTGGCAGGACGGCGCCTTCCGTCTGCACGACCGCCTGGTCTATACGCGCCGGGACAGCGGCGCGGGGGACAGCTGGACCACGGAGCGCCTCTATCCATGAGCGTCCGGTCATGAGCGGATCGCAACAGGCCGCGCCCCGGCTGAAGGGCGAGGAGGCGGGCCGCCTGCTGCGCCTGGCCACCACCGCCTCGGTGGCCACGGCCTGCGTGCTGATCGTGGTGAAGCTCTTCGCCTTCCTTTTGACCGACTCCATCAGCATCCTGTCGACGCTGATCGACTCCCTGCTCGACGCCGCCGCCTCGATGGTGAACCTTATCGCCGTGCGCCATGCCCTGGTGCCCGCCGACCACGAGCACCGCTTCGGCCACGGCAAGGCCGAGCCCCTGGCGGCGGTGGGTCAGGCGATCTTCATCACCGGCTCGGCGGTGTTCCTGCTGATCGAGGCGGGCCAGCGCTTCTTCACCCCTCAGCCGCTGACCCACAGCGAGGTCGGCATTGCGGTGATGGTCTTCTCCATCGTCGCGACCCTGGGCCTCGTCACCCTGCAGCGGCACGTCATCCGGCGCACCGGCTCGCTGGCCATCAGCGCCGATCAGCTGCACTACACCGGCGACCTGTTGGTCAACGGCGCGGTGATCCTGGCCCTGGTCCTGGCGGCGCAACTCGACTGGCGCTATATCGACCCGATCTTCGGCATCGCCATCGCGCTCTACATCCTCTACAACGCCTGGCAGATCGCCGCGGGCGCCCTGGACATGCTGATGGACCGTGAGCTGCCGGAGGAGGATCGCAAGCGCATCCGTGAGGTGATCATCACCCACGACGGCGTGCTGGGCTTCCACGACCTGCGCACCCGCGCCTCGGGCCCGCAGATCTTCATCCAGTGCCATATCGAACTGGACGCCGGGCTCAGCCTGATGAAGGCCCATGACATCGCCGACGACGTGGAAAACGAGCTGCGCACCGCTTTTCCCGGGGCCGAAGTGATCGTTCACCAGGATCCCCACGAGCCGGGCGCGCAGCCGCGCATGCAGGCCCCCTGATCCGCGCAGGGCTCCCCCGCGGCGGCGGGGGTTGACGCAGGTCAATGCCGGGCCGGACTATTCATTCTTCGATCAAGCGGGCAGGCGGCCGGGCCTACGGTCGCCCTGGCCCGGCAGTTCATCATTTCAGATAAGGAGCCAGCCATGGATTGGGCCAGCATTCTCGCCGTCACCGATGGGGCCGCGGGTAGTGATGCGGCCATGGTCGCCGCCATCGACCTCGGCCAGCGCTTCGGCGCGCGGGTCGACTTCCTGCACGTGGCCAACGACCCCCGCGACCTGATGCCCTATGTGGGCGAGGGCATGTCTGGCACCGCGATGGAGCAGATCATGGCTTCCGTCGACGCCAGCAACGCCAAGCGCAGCGAAGCGATAGAGGCCAGCTACAAGCGCCTGTGCAGCGGCGCCGGCCTGCCGGAGGTCCAGCCGGAGGAGCTGGTCGAGGCCGGGCAGTTCGCGGTCTGCCTGGACAAGGTGACCGGGCGCCAGCCTGAAGAAATCGAGCGCCGGGGGCGGCTCGTCGACCTGGTCGTCATGCCGCATCCGGCGTTGATCGACGGTGACGAGTCGGCTTCCATGGATGCCGCGCTCTTCGGCAGCGGCCGGCCGGTCCTCGTGGCGCCGGCCGACCTGAAGTCGGGTTTCGGCAACAAGGTCGCCATCGCCTGGGACGGCTCGCGCGAGGGCGCCGCCGCCACCACCGCCGCCCTGCCGCTGCTGAAGCAGGCCTCCGAGGTGGTGATCATCACCGCGCGCGAGGACGAGGATGTGATGGAGCCCAGTTCCCTGGCGCGCTACCTGGCCGGTCACGGGGTCAAGGGCAAGACCTGGGCCTACACGCCGGGCTCTGAATCCATTGCCGAAGGGCTGCTCGACCAGGCCGACCACGCCGGGGCCGACTGTTTGGTGATGGGCGCCTACGGTCACAGCCGCCTGCGCGAACGCATCCTGGGCGGGGCTACCGAAGGGATCCTGGAGAACGCCAAGATCGCCGTTCTGATGAAGCATTGAGCCGCTCCGGTCCCCGCCACCGCGCGACGCGGGGCGGGGGTTTGCGCTGTGCGCGGGAATAGGCGAAGCTAATCGCCGGGCCTAGATTGCCGGGCCTGGCTTCGTGTTGATGCCGCGGCAGGCAGCCCGGCAGGCAGGTTTGTGTCAGGAGGTTCGATGTCTGTGAAAACGATCCGGCTGGAGCTTGCCCGGGACCATGACTTCCCCAACGGCAGTCCGGACCGGGGCTATATTCTGAAGGCGCCCTTGACGGCGGAAGGCCACATCGACGCGGAGGGCTGGCGCAAGGCGCGCAAGGACTTCACCGTTGCGCGCTTCTGGGAAGGCGAGGCGGACCAGATCGGCCATCTGCGGCATACCCGCGGCGGCAAGTGGGCCTTCCACTACGATGTCGACGGCGATGCCGACGATGACGAGGTCGGCTTCAAGTTCGAGTCCCACGTCTTCAACGAAGGCGAATATGTCTCCATCAGCGAACAGGACGGGGTCCTGCGGACCTTCCGCGTTGTTTCCGTCCGCTGAGCGTCCGCAAAACATCTCTGGCGCCGTGCGGCTTCCCGGGTAAGATCGCGCCATGACCGAAGAACGCAACAGGGTGATCCTGACCGGCGCCAGCCGTGGGATCGGCCACGCGACGGTGAAGCGCTTCAGCGACGAAGGCTGGGAGATCATCACCTGCTCGCGCGACGAGGTGCCGGCTGAATGCCGCCGCGACCCCAACTGGACGCACCACCTCACCGCCGACCTGGCGGACAAGAAGGCGGTGACGGATTTCGTCGCCGAGGCCAAGTCCATCATCGGCGAGGGCGCGGTCCACGCCCTGGTCAACAATGCCGCGGTCTCGCCCAAGACGACCTTCAAGGAGCGCCTCGGCTGCCTCAACGGCAGCCTGGACCTCTGGCGCGAGGTTTTCGAGCTGAACTTCTTCGCGCCCCTGGCCCTGGGCCGGGGCTTTGCGGCGCCTCTGCGCAAGGGCCAGGGCGCCATCGTCAACATCACTTCCATCGCCGGGCACGGCGTGCACCCCTTCGCCGGCTCGGCCTATTCGACCTCCAAGGCGGCGCTCTCGGCGCTGACCCGCGAGATGGCGGTGGAGTTCGCCGAGCTGAACGTGCGCGTCAACGCCGTGGCACCCGGCGAGATCGAGACGGCGATGATCGGGGAGGAGTACGAGGCCTTGATCCCCCGCATCCCGCTGCACCGCATGGGCCGGCCGGAAGAAGTGGCGGCGACCGTGTTCCGGCTCTGCACGCCGGACTTCGGCTACGTGACCGGGACCGAGATCTTCGTCACCGGCGGCCAGCACCTCTACTGAGGTTCTGCGCCCGCGGGCTGCTTCCAGGATATCGTCTTGAGAGAGGTCGGGCCCGGCTCAGGCCAGGCTGTCGCGCAGCTTGGCGGTCCAGTCCAGGCGTGCCCGGGACTGGGCGATTTCCAGATCCAGCCAGTCGTGAAGATGGCCGGCCTCGACGTCATGGTGCTGGCGCAGATCGGTCAGGCGGGCCAGCTCGCGCTCGCAGATGTCGTGCAGCAGCTCCGCCTGGACGCGCTGGTCGGCAGGCTCCATCAGGTGAAGGAAGCGCATCTTCAGGGCGACGATCAGCTTGTTGAGGTCGCTGATCTGCGGGCGCACGTTGGCCGACAGCAGGCGCAGCAGCTCGGCGCGGCCCTGTTCGGTGACCGTCAGCAACTGGTTCTCGGCTTCGGGATCGTCTTCCGGCAGATCGGGCGCGCCGCCGTCGTTCTGCACCAGCCCCTCGACTTTCAGCACTTCCAGGGGGGCGCCCACCAAATCCAGCGAGGGGCCCACGATGCGCCCGGTGAAATGCCGCACCTCGCGCGCCAGCTCGGCATAGCTCCTCGGCTTGCTGGCCAGGATACCCAGGGCCAGCAGCCGTACGGCCTCGCTGGGGATCAGGGTGTTGTCGCGATACATGGCGGGCAGTTCCGGTTGGTGCCTGCGGGACCTGAGATGTGGTGCGATTCCCGCGCCACGTCCAGGGCCCGGACTATAGGTGAGGCCAGGTTAATTGTCCACATAAACGCAAATGAGAGGCAATCGCAACTATAGGACGGTTGGCTTTGGGAAGACAGTGCCGATTTGTGCGCGAAGCAGGGCGCGGAAAAGCTTGCCCGGGCGCTCCCGTCTGGGAGGCCCGGGCAAGGGCGGCGCGGTCGTGCGCGGCGGGAGGGGGCTCTCGCCTTTACGGCGCCCTGCTTTACTGGGGGGTCATGCCGCGCAGGCGCTCGGAGCGGCGGCGCAGCAGCTCGACCGACGTCAGCAGCAGGATGGAGATCGTCACCAGGATGGTGGCGACCGCCAGGATGGTCGGGCTGATCTGCTCACGCAGGCCGGAGAACATCTGCAAGGGGATGGTGCGCTGATCGAAGTCGGCCAGGAAGAGCACCACCACGACCTCGTCGAAGGAGGTGATGAAGGCGAAGAGGCCGCCGGAGATCACGCCCGGCAGGATCAGCGGCATGATGACCTTGAAGAATACTGTCGGCGGTGCGGCGCCCAGGTTCTGGGCCGCGCGGATCAGGCTTTGGTCGAAGCCGACCAGGGTGGCCGTGACGGTGATCACCACGAAGGGGGTGCCCAGCGCCGTGTGCGCCAGGATGATGCCCAGGTGCGTCTGGGCCAGACCGACGTTGGTGTAGAAGAAGAACATGCCGGTGGCCGAGATGATCAGCGGCACGATCATCGGCGAGATCAGCGCGCCCATGATCGCCGCCTTGTACGGCGTGTAGGGCTTGCTCAAGCCCAGCGCGGCCAGGGTGCCGAGCACCGTCGAGAGGATCGTGGAGAAGATCGCGATGATGAAGCTGTTCTGCAGGGAATGGATCCACTGCGGATTGTTCACGAAGTCCTTGTACCAGCGCAGCGAATAGCCGGCCGGATCGAAGCTCAGCATCTCCGGCGTGAAGGTGAAGAAGGGCACCGAGTTGAAGGACAGCGGGATGATCACCAGGATCGGGATGATCAGGAACAGGAAGATCAGGCCGCAGACGAAGCGGTAGCCATAGTACCAGGCGATCTCTCCAGGGCCGGCGTAGGAAGGAAGTGCCATGATGTCTTACCCCAGCTTCATCTTGTCGACGCCGACAATGCGGTTATAGAGGAAATAGAGCGCGATCACCGTGGCCAGCAGAATGACGCCCAGCGCGGCGGCGAGGCCCCAGTTCAACGACTGCTGCATGTGATAGGCGATCTGGTTACTGATCAGCGTGCCCGACGTGCCGCCGACCAGGGCCGGCGTGATGTAGTAGCCGATGGCCAGAATGAAAACGAGGATGCTGCCGGCGCCGATGCCGGAGAGCGTCTGCGGCATGTAGATCCGCACGAAGGCGGTAAACTGGTTGGCGCCCAGCGAGCGCGCCGCGCGCATGTAGCTCGGCGGGATGGTCTTCATCACGCTGTAGAGGGGCAATACCATGAAAGGCAGCAGGATGTGCGTCATGGCGACGATTGTGCCGATCTTGTTGTAGACCAGCTGTGGTCTGGCGTCGTCGGAGAATACTCCTACCCAGACCAGCAGGTCGTTGAGCACCCCTTCGGATTGCAGCATCACGATCCAGGCGGTGGTCCGCACCAGCAGCGAGGTCCAGAAGGGCAGCAGCACCAGGATCATCAGCAGGTTGCTGTAGCGCAGTGGCAGGGTCGCCATCAGGTGGGCGATGGGATAGCCCAGCAGGATGGTCAGCCCGGTGATGAGGATGCTCATCCAGAAGGTGCGCAGGAAGAGGTCGACGTAGATCTGGCGGAAATCCGGCTGTGCCTCGATGTTGCCGTCCACGTCGAAGCGCATGTCGACGGCATTGAGGTAGTAGCCCATGGTGTAGGGCGAGCTCAGGCGCTTCAGCAGCTTCCAGGTCGCCGGATCGCTCCAGTCCTTGTTCGCCTTGATCAGGGCCTCCTGGTAGGGGCCTTCATCGACCGAGGCGATGCGCCGGGCGGTTCCCATGACGGTGCCGCGCATGCCGCTCAGTTCATAGTTCAGGCGCGTGGCGACCTTGCCGATGTCGCGGCTTTCACGTCCGGCCTTCATATCGGCGGCGAGCGCCGCGAAGGCTTCCTCGGGCGGCAGGCCCTCGCCGTCCCAGTCCGCCAGCGCGGCCACGGTGTTCGGCAGTACATCGGGGATCACCGAGTTGTCGACGCTGCGCAGCGACATGTCGATGATCGGGATGAGGAAGCTGAAAAGAATAAAGACGAAAAGCGGCGCGATCAGGGCCAAGGCCTTCAGTTTGTTGCGCCGCATGGCGCGTGCGATGGAAATCTTCAGCGGCGTACCATCCGCTGTCCGCATCAAATCGCCTTGGTCCAGGGTCGCTTCTGCCATGATCCGTCCGCTCTTCCTAGGTACGTTGGTTCTTTGGGAAACTCTTGCTCTTGGGCAGGAACAGAAAGGAAGAAGGGGACGGGCTGGGCCCGTCCCCTTCGTTCAACCTTACTGCTGCAGCCAGGCTTCGAACCGCTCGTTGAGTTCGTCGCGGTTGTCGGCCCACCACTGGAAGTCGGTCAGGAAGCCCTGATCGGCATACTTGGTCGGCATGTGCGGAGCCATGTCGATGCCGAGTTCGGCGTGCTTACCGACCAGCGGCAGCGAGGAGTTACGCGCCGGGCCGTAGGAGATGTACTTGGCCTGGTCGGCGAGGCGCTGCGTGTCCGTGGCGAACTTCACGAATTCCAGCACCTCGTCCTTGTGCTTGCCGCCCGAGGGGATGGCCCAGCCGTCGATGTCCAGCACCTGGCCGTCCCAGATGATGGCCAGCGGCTGCTTCTCTTCCTCGATTGCCGAGAAGAGGCGGCCGTTGTAGCCGGTGCCGAAGACCACTTCGCCGTCAGCCAGCAACTGAGCCGGCACGGCACCCTCGGTCCACCAGATCACCTCGTCCTTGATGGTGTCGAGCTTGGCGAAGGCGCGGTCGACGCCTTCCGGCGTGTCGAGCACTTCATAGACGTCCTTGGCCGGCACGCCGTCGGCGATCAGCGCCCATTCCAGGTTGTTGATCGGCGCCCGCTGCAGGGTCCGCTTGCCCGGGAACTTCTCCAGGTTGAAGACGTCCGCCATGGTCTTCGGCTGCTCGCCCTTGAAGGCGTCGGTGCGGTAGGCGAAGGCCGTCGAGTAAATGATCTGCGGAATGAAGCAGTCGGACAGCGTGCCTTCCAGGAAGTCCTTGCTCGGCGGGGTGCCGTCGGGCGCCTTGGCGAGCATTTCGTCATGATCGATTTCCATGAACAGGCCTTCGTCGCAGCCACGGATGGCGTCGGAGACAACCACGTCGACCAGATCCCAGGTGACGTTGCCGGCTTCAGACTGGGCGCGCACCTCGGCGAGACCACCGCTGTAGTCGATGGAGTTCAGGGTGACGTCGGAATTGGCCTTCATGTAAGGCTGGTGATAGGCCTTGAGCTGGCTGGCGGTGTAGGCACCGCCCCAGGAGACGACACCCAACTCCACGGCCTGAGCCGAGAAGGCAAATGCCATGGTGACGGCGCCGGCAAGGCCAACGGTCGTGTATCGCAAGGTATTCTTCATAGAAAGGTTCTCCCTGTTTTTGCTGCCGGGCGTGCCGGCTCTCTTGCAATGATCTGAGTCTAGCGCGCCGAACCGGCCTCGAATCGCCGGATAGCGACGCAAGACTCCATCAGAGCCCCAATCCGCCTCAGGAGGCGTCCAAGGCCCTGCAATCCTCCATGGCCCAACCCACGCGTACCGAGCCGCCTTCATCGATGATGGCATGGCCCTGCGCATTGGGGACTTTCACGACGAACTGATCGTTGCCGGCGAAATTGATCCGCGTACGGATGTGGTCGCCGAGATAGATCAGCTCCTCGACCTTGGCCTCGAAGGTGTTCGGATACTTGTCCTGCGGCGGGTTGATCAGCACCCGCTCGGGCCGCAGGGACAGCGTCGTTTTCTCGCCCTGGCCGGCGATGTTGACCGCCAGAGCCTCGACCGTGCCGCCGCTGTCGAGCTCAACGGTGCAACTGTTTCCGTTGGTGCCGGTGATGCGGCCGGTCAGGCGGTTGTTTTCGCCGATGAAGGCCGCCACGAAGGCGTTCTCGGGCTCTTCGTAGAGGGTCGGCGGCGTTGCCAGCTGCTGGATCACCCCATCGTCGAAGACAGCGATGCGGTTCGACATGGTCAGCGCCTCGGACTGGTCGTGCGTCACGTAGACGACCGACACGCCGAGGCTATCGTGGATGTGCTTGATCTCGAACTGCATCTCTTCGCGCAGGTTCTTGTCCAGCGCGCCCAGCGGTTCGTCCATCAGCACCAGTTCAGGTTCGAAGACCAGCGCGCGGGCGACCGCCACGCGCTGTTGCTGACCGCCGGAAAGCTGGGCGGGACGGCGGTTGCCGAAGCCGTCCAGGCGTACCATCGACAACGCCCGGTTGACCTTCTCTTCCGCCTCGGCCTTGCCCATGCGGCGGACCTGAAGCGGGAAGGCCAGGTTCTCCGCGATCGTCATGTGCGGGAACAAGGCGTAGTTCTGGAACACCATGCCGATGCCGCGTTTGTGCGGCGGCACGTTGTTGATGGGCTGGCCGTTCAGCAGAATCTCGCCATGGGTTGGGACCTCGAAGCCGGCCAGCATCATCAAGACCGTGGTCTTGCCGGAGCCGGATGGGCCGAGCATCGTCAGAAACTCGCCCCGTTGAACGTTTAGATTGAGGTCCTTAACGACCAGGGTTTCGCCGTCGTAGCTCTTTTGAACTCCGACGAACTGAACAATAAAATCCTCTTGTCCGCTATTCACTCGCGGTTTCTCCCTGCGCCCCCGAAGTTACCGTTAGTATTGCCACAATGCTCATTCGGGGAGCCTGTGGCCTACGGCTAATTTGTATTATGGGGCGAAGCCTAACCGATCATTTGGTGGGATGAAACCTTCAAAAATCACCGATGACCGCCATGGGCGGAATCCGGCGTCCACGGCGTTATTTTATCGGGAATCCGGTTATACCGCCGATATATCACCGCGCTAGCCACTTATTGAAGCGGTCGACCAGGGCCGGGCCCTCTTCGCGCCAGAAGAGAGCGTCGCTGCGCAGGGCCGTCTCCAGGTTCTCCGGCGTCGTCGGCAGGTAGGGCGCGATATCTATCTCGGCGTGGACGAAATCCCCCGTCAGGGGCGCCGATGAGCGACGCACCGGGCCATAGGGCAGCCAGCGGGTCTGGCTGGCCAGCGGCTGGGTGCTGGTGGCGAAGCGTATGAACTCCAGCGCCGCCTCCCGATGCGGGGCGCCGCTGAGGATCGCCCAGAGGTCGATATCCCAGAGCTGGTGATCCCAGATCAGTTCGATGGGGCGCTGGCGCACGGCGATATCGTTGAAGATCGGCGCGTTATAGGTGGAGGACATGACCACCTGGCCGCCGGTCAGCAGCTCGGCCGGCTCGTTAGCGTCCTGCCACCAGACGATGGCCTCCTTGATGGTGTCGAGCTTGGCCAGGGCGCGCTCGACCCCCGCCTCCGTGCGCAGCAGGTCGTAGACTTCGCCCGGCGCCACGCCGTCGGCCAGCAGCGCCCATTCCAGGTTGGCCATCGGCGTGCGGCGCAGGCCGCGCCCGCCCGGGAAAGTCTGCAGGTCGAAGAAGTCCGCCAGGCTGTCGGGGCGCAGGTCGTCGGCCAGCACCTCGCCCTCGCTGCCGCTGCGGGCGATCACCATGGACCAGGCGACCGAGCCGATGGCGCAGGGATGAATGGTGCCGGGCAGGAAGTCATCGCTGGCCGAGGTGCCGTCGGGCGCCGCCGGCAGCACGAAGCTCAGCCTCTCGAAAAGGCCCTCGTCGCAGCCCGTCTCGGCATCGGCCGGGTCCACGTCGACCACGTCCCAGGCGATCTCGCCGCCGGCCAACTGGCTGCGGATCTGGTCCAGGGTGCCGGCGTAGACCTTGTCGCTGATCGCGATCCCGGTGGCGCGGGTGAAGGGGCGGTAGATGGCCTCCTGCTGGCTCTTCGAATAGACGCCGCCCCAGGAGACTACCGTCAGGGGACCTTTCGCTTCGCTGTGCCCGCTGGGTTCGGCCGGGCTGGGCTTGGCGACCGGCGCCGGCTGGGTGGGTTCCTCGGCCGCTGCGGGATCGGCCCCGGCGGCGGGCGCGCCGCCGCCAGTGTCGCCTGCTGTTTCGTCGGACGGCTCCGTCGTGGCGCCGGCCTCAGTTCCGGCTTCGGTCTCCACCGTTGCCGGTTCCTCCGCGGCGCTTGCGGCGGGCGCCGGCGTGGCCGCGTCCTGCGCGCGGCCCCCGCCCGGCAGCATGACGCCCAACAGCGTCAGTACCAGCGCCGCCGCGGGCAGGCCGCCGGTGGCCCTTGTTCTGCCGTAAATCATGTGCAGCCTCTCCCCAGCTTCGGCGCCCCAGACAGGGCATCGCGGGAGCCGCCGCCCGCAGACTCGGCATCCCAGGCCCTAGCATTGCCCGGCGCGCGCGCGGGGGCAATGCCCCGCCGGCCCGGCGGCTGTAACAATTGTTGGTTGATCCGTGAGCCGGAAACGACCGGTCAGGCGGCGCGGCGCAGGTCCATGGCCTGCCAGATCTCGCAGAGGGCCGCTACCAGGCGGTCCATCTCGGCATCGCTGTGCAGCGGCGTCGGCGTCAGGCGCAGGCGCTCTGTGCCCCGCGGCACCGTCGGGTAGTTGATCGGCTGCACGTAGATGGCGTACTGCTCCATCAGGCGGTCGGTCACGGCCCGGCAGGCCACCGGATCGCCGACCAGGATCGGCACGATGTGGCTCTCCGAGGGCATGACCGGCAGGCCGGCCTCGGTCAGGCGGCGCTTCAGGGTCGCCGCGCGTTCCTGGTGGGCATCGCGCTCGGCCTGGCTGCGGCGCAGGTGGGAGACGCTGGCCAGCGCCCCCGCGGCCACCGCCGGCGGCAGCGAGGTGGTGAAGATGAAGCCGGAGGCGAAGGAGCGCACGAAGTCGCAGAGCGCCGCCGAGGCGGCGATGTAGCCGCCCATCACGCCGAAGGCCTTGCCGAGGGTGCCCTCGATCACCGTCAGGCGGTCCATCAGGCCCTCGCGCTCGGCGATACCGCCGCCGTGCGGGCCGTAGAGGCCGACGGCGTGGACTTCGTCCAGGTAGGTCATGGCGCCATGCCTTTCCGCCACGTCGCAGATCTCGGCGATGGGGGCGATGTCACCGTCCATGGAATAGACCGACTCGAAGGCCACCAGCTTGGCCGCGCCCGGGTCGGCGTCGCTCAGCAGGCGGTCCAGGTCGGCCGGGTCGTTGTGCCGGAAGATCGCCTTCTTGGCCTTGGAATAGCGGATGCCCTCGATCATCGAGGCATGGTTCAGCTCGTCGGAGAAGACATGACAGTTCGGCAGCCGCGCCGCCAGGGTGCCCAGCGCCGCCCAGTTGGAGACGTAGCCGGAGGTGAAGAGCAGGGCGGCCTGCTTGCCGTGCAGGGCGGCGAGTTCGCGCTCCAGCAGCACGTGGTAGTGATTGGTGCCGGAGATGTTGCGGGTCCCGCCGGCGCCGGCGCCGCAGGTGTCGATGGCCTCGTGCATGGCCGCCAGCACGCCCGGGTGCTGGCCCATGCCCAGGTAGTCGTTGGAGCACCACACGGTGACCGCATCCGTTCCCTGGGCGTTGTAGCATTTGGCATGCGGGAAATCGCCCGCCTGGCGCTCCAGCTCCGCGAAAACGCGGTAGCGGCCCTCGGCCTTGAGGCCGGCCATCTCCTGTGCAAAGAAACGCTCGAAATCCATGCTCTTAACGTCTTGAATTCGTTTCGTTTTTCCTCAAGCGCCGACCCGTCCGTCCGGCTCTGCCTAGCCTCTCGGGAAGCCAGGAAGGCCGCAGAATACCAGAAGCCGCAGGGTTTAAACCTGACTAAAATCAATCTGGCAGCTCCTCGGCCGCGTCAAATCGACACGTTTGCCTACGGCCGGCTTCAAAACCAATTAATTTCAGAGGCTTACGCGGCGCGGCGGCGCTGATCCTCCTTTAGGCCACCTTCCCCAGGCCCTGTTCGGCCGCCCAGGCCGCGGTTTCCTCCAGCGCCTTGCCGAAGGCGTCCAGCACCTCGTCGATCTCCGCCTCGGTGATGATCATCGGCGGGCAGCAGGCGATGCTGTCCCCCAGATTGCGGAAGATCACGCCGTGGGCCTGGGCCCGGCCGGCGAAGTAGGCGCCGACCTTGCCGACCGGCTCGAAGGGGGCCTTGGACGCCTTGTCGGCCACCAGTTCCACCGCGGCGATCAGGCCGATGCCGCGCACCTCGCCCACCAGCGGGTGGTCGGCGAAGCGGCGCAGGCCGTCCTGCAGGCGCGGGGCCACCGCGCGGACGTGGGCGACGATGTCGCGCTCCTCGTAGATCTTCAGGGTCTCCAGCGCCACGGCGGCGGAGACCGGGTGGGCGCTGTAGGTATAGCCGTGACCGAAGGAGCCCAGCTTGGCCGAGTTGTCGGCGATGGCCTGGTAGATGGCGTCCGACACCAGCACCGCGGAGATCGGCATGTAGGCGGAACTGAGTTGCTTGGCCATGGTCATCATGTCCGGCTGCAGGCCGAAGGTCTCGCAGCCGAAGAGGCTGCCGGTGCGCCCGAAGCCGGTGATGACCTCGTCGGCGATCAGCAGCACGTCGTACTTCTTCAGCACCGCCTGGATCTTCGCCCAATAGCCCTCCGGCGGCACGATGACGCCGCCGGCGCCCTGCAGCGGCTCGCCGATGAAGGCGGCCACGGTCTCGGGGCCTTCCTTGAGGATCAGCTCTTCCAGTTCGCGGGTCAGGCGGTCGGTGAAGTCGGCCTCGCTCTCGCCCGCTTCGGCGAAGCGGTAGTGGTGCGGGCAGCCGGTGTGGATAATGTTGGGGATGGGCACGTCGAAGTCGGTCTGCACGTAGGGCATGGCCGTCAGGCTGGCGGCGGCGATGGTGACGCCGTGGTAGCCCTTCACGCGGCTGATGACCTTCTTCTTTTCCGGCCGGCCGAGCGCGTTGTTGTAGTACCAGACCATCTTGACGGCGGTGTCGTTGGCCTCCGAGCCGGAGTTGGCGAAGAACACCTTGGTCAGCTGCGGCGGGGTGATCTGCACCACCTTCTCGGCCAGGTCGACCACCGGGGTCGCGGTCTTCTGGGCGAAGGAGTGGTAGTAGGGCAGCTTCGACATCTGTTTCGTCGCCGCGTCGACCAGGCGCTGCTCGCTGAAGCCCAGGCCCGCGCACCACAGCCCGGCCATGGCCTCCAGGTAGCGGTTGCCGTCCTCGTCGACCACGTAGACCCCGTCGCCGCGGTCGAGGATCAGCGAGCCTTCGTCCTCGTTCTTGCGGGCGTTGGTGTAGGGGTGCAGGTGATAGGCGATGTCACGGCTGGCCGCCGAGTTTGGCCGGACGCTCATGGGTGTTCTCCTAAAGAAAGACTCGCGCGGCAAGGCGCGCTGCCGCAGCCTAACCCCGCCCCCGGCGCGGGGCCAAGCTTTTGAGGCCGCATAGGCGGGCTGTGTGCCGCGCATGGGCAGCCGGCGCAGCAAGGCCTCATAGGCTGCGCGCCGCCCGTTCCACGCGCCCAAGGAAAGCCTCCCGCTGCGCGGCGCTGAGCTTTTCCGTCCCATAGCAGTTCAGCATGCGGAAGCGGGCCTGCCGGGCGCAGGCCCAGACGATGCCGCTCTTGATCTGCCGGCGCACCGGGTTGCGCATCACCAGCTCCGCCACCCACCAGGGCGAGCCCAAGGTGGTGACTGCGAGCACGCTGTCGAGTTTATCGAGGCGTGGTTCGATCTGTCCGTAGCCGGGGGTGTGGTCGAAGGCGACGCCGGGCTGGAAGACGCGATCGAACCAGCCTTTCAGGATCGCCGGCACATTGAACCACCACTGTGGGAAGACCAGCACCACCTTGTCGGCGGCCTGCAGGCGGTCGACGTAGGATGCAACGGCGCTGAGGTCGGCCGGCGGATGGTAGTAGGAATGGCGCTCGGCGGCGGTCAGCCGGGGATCGAAGCCCTCCTGGTAAAGGTCGAGGCGATCGACCTCATGGCCGCCGGCGGCCAGGGCGGTCTCGGCGCGATCGGCAATGGCCGCGCAAAAGCTCTCCGGCAGGGGATGGGCGAGCAGCAGGTGCACGCGGGCCATGGCGGTGGGACTCCTTGGCATTGGGCGCCGGCTTGGGGACCCGGCGCCGGGATGATAGAGATGGGGTCGGGACGCTTCTATAGCAGGCGGCGGCGCGGTGCAGCATCCATGGGCCGCGAAGGTGCCGGACAAAGGGAGAAAACGCGATGACCAAGATCTGCATGGCCGGGGTGACCGGCTGGACCGGCAGGGCGATCGCCGCCGGCATCCTGGACGCCGACGATCTGACGCTGACCGGCGCCCTGGCGCGCAAGACCGCCGGGCTGGACGTCGGAGACGCCCTGGACCGCGCGCCGACCGGCGTCGCCATCACCGCCGACGTGGGCGAAGCGCTGAGCGGTGCCGAGGTGCTGATCGACTACACCCACCCGGAGGCGGTGAAGGAGCACACCCGCGCGGCGATCCACCGCGGCATCTCGGTGGTCATCGGCACCTCGGGCCTCACCGCCACCGACTACGCGGAGATCGACAAGGATGCCAAGGCCGCCGGGGTCGGCGTGCTGGCGGCGGGCAACTTCTCGCTGACCGCCGCCCTGGTGCAGCACTTCGCCCTCATCGCCGCCCGGCACATCGGCCACTTCGAGGTCATCGACTACGCCAAGGCGGCCAAGCCCGACGCGCCCAGCGGCACCGCGCGGGAAATGGCCGAGCGCCTGGGCGACGTGCGCCAGCCCGAGCTCGGCTATCCGCTGGACCAGATCGGCGGCACGCCGGAGACCCGCGGCGGCACGGTCAACGGCGTGCAGGTCCATGCCCTGCGCCTGCCCAGCTACACCGCTTCGGTGGAGGCGCTCTTCGCGGTGCCCGGCGCGCGCATGACGCTGCGCCACGACGCCGGCGAGACCGCGGCACCCTACGTCGAGGGAACGCTCGCCGCCGCGCGCAGGGTGCGCGAGGTGAAGGGCCTGGTGCGCGGGCTCGACCAGCTGCTGTTTGCCGATTGAATTCGCACGACGCTTACACATCGCCAGCAGAAACAGTTTATTCCCGGCAAACACAAAGCTGTCGTCCCGGGACTTGTTCCCGGGACCCAATGCCCGAGCCACCACAAAGGCCGTCCCACAATGAGGTGCGGCGCTTGCGGCTCGCGGGGATGCGATGATGGCACGGGATCGCCACGCACCAATGCCAATGGGTCCCGGGGCCAAGCCCCGGGACGACAATGGTGTGCGCTTCGCCGCGGCGAGACTGCAGAGTCGGGGATTATGGAGGCGCTAGGACGCCTTGAGCGCCGCCGCCGCGGCCGCGGCCTCGTCGACGCCGATGAAGCCGCCGGACTGGCGCTCCCAGAGCTGGGCGTAGAGGCCGCCCTGGGCCAGCAGTTCGGCGTGGCTGCCCTGCTCGACGATGTGGCCCTTGTCCATGACCACCAGGCGGTCCATGGCGGCGATGGTGCTGAGCCGGTGGGCGATGGCGATCACCGTCTTGCCGCGCATGAGGTGCTGAAGCTGGCTCTGGATCGCCGCCTCGACTTCCGAGTCCAGCGCCGAGGTGGCCTCGTCCAGCACCAGGATCGGCGCATCCTTCAGGATCACCCGGGCGATGGCGATGCGCTGGCGCTGGCCGCCGGAGAGCTTCACCCCGCGTTCGCCGACGTGGGCGTCGTAGCCGCGCCGCCCCTTGAGGTCGCGCAGATCGGGAATGAAGCTGGTGGCCTCGGCCAGCTCGGCGGCGCGCATCATTTCCTCTTCGCTGGCCTGCGGGCGGCCGTAGACGATGTTGTCGCGAATCGAGCGGTGCAGCAGCGCGGTGTCCTGGGTCACCATGGCGATCTGCGCACGCAGGCTGGACTGGGTCACCTGGGCGATGTCCTGCCCGTCGATGAGGATGCGCCCGCTCTCCAGGTCATAAAAGCGCAGCAGCAGGTTGACCAGCGTCGACTTGCCGGCGCCCGAGCGGCCGACGATGCCGACCTTCTCGCCGGGCCTGACGGTCAGCGACAGCTTGTCGATGACGCCGCCTTCCTGGCCGTAGTGGAAGCCGATGTCTTCGAAGCGCACCTCGCCGGCGGTCACGTTCAGGGCCGGCGCGCCTTGCCGGTCGGTCACCTCGTAGGGCTGGGAGATGGTCTCGATGCCGTTCTGCACCGTGCCGATGCTCTCGAAGAGGTGGGTGATGGTGCGCAGGATCCAGCCGGACATCTGGGTCAGGCGGATGATCAGGCCGATGGCCACGGCAATGGCGCCGACCGAGATGCTGGCGTCCATCCACAGCACCACGGCCTGGGCGGTGACCGCCAGGATCAGCACCGTGTTGAGCAGCGTCAATGTCACCGTCATCACGAAGATGGCGCGCATCAGCCGGCGGAAGGCGTTGGTGTGGCGGCCGATCACCTCGGCGACGAAGGAGTCCTCGCGCTCGGTGTGGGCGAAGAGCTTCACCGACTGGATGTTGGTGTAGCTGTCGACCACGCGGCCGGTGAGCGCCGAGTTGGCTTCCGAGACCGCGGCGGACTTGCGCCGGACCGGCGGCACCATGAAGTAGATGACGGCGCCGTAGGCGGCGATCCAGACCAGCACCGGGACCAGCATGCGCCAGTCGATGCCGGCGAAGAGCGCCAGGGTGCCGAAGAGGTAGATGGCCAGGAACCACACGCCGTCGATGACGTTGACCACCGCCTCGCGCACCGCGTGGCCGGTCTGCATGACCTTCTGGGCGATGCGCCCGGCGAAGTCGTTCTGGAAGTAGGTGAGGCTCTGGCGCAGCACGTAGCGGTGGTTCAGCCAGCGCACCCGGTTGGTCAGGCCCGGCACGATGGCCAGGTTGATCAGCCCGCGCGAGGCCAGGGTCGCCGCGGGGCGCAGCAGCAGGGCGACGACGGCCATGCCGATCAGCGCCCAGCCGTGGTCGGCCAGGAAGCTCTCCGGCGCGCCTTCGCTGATCCAGTCGACCAGCACGCCGAGGAAGGCGTAAAGCGCCAGCTCGGCGCCGGCGGCGATGCCGGAAATCACCAGGGTGACGAGCAGCAGCCAGCGGATCGGCCCCAGGAAATGCCAGAAGAAGGCCGCGGTCGACTTGGGCGGCCGCGTGACCTTGGAGGGGGCGAGGGGGTCGAAAAGGCGCTCGAAGAAGGCGTACATGCGGTTCTGGCTGCAGCTCGCTCGAAAAGTGGTGATCGGGTGGACAGGCTATATCTGGGGGCTCGGCCGGCGCGAGGCAATCACGCGGCGGCTTTTACGTCGGCAATAGTAACAGCTAAGCTGTCGGAAAGCCGTGCAAATCGGGCAGGGCGGCTGCCCGCCGCGGCGGCGCCGGAGCGGAAATTGTCAGGAGAGCGGTTATGGGGATGCGGAAAACCGGCGGCGGATTGGCGATGGCGGCGGCATTGCTCCTGACAGCCTGCGCGGCCCCCGCGCCGCCGCCCGACCCGGCTGAAGAAGCCCTGCTCAGCGATTTCCACCGGCTCGCTTACGGGACCGAGCGCCCCGGCCGCGACCACCTGGCCAAGTGGGAGATCCCGATCCGCGCCGCTTTCGTCGGGGAATCGGAGGAGGCCTACCGGGAGGAGGCCCGGCGGCACCTGGCCGACCTCGGCGCGTTGACCGGCCTGGAGATCACCGAGGCCGCGGCGGGCGAGGCGAACCTGCTCATCTTCTTCGCCGACGACCCCTTCGCCGCGGCGCGCCGCCACCGTTCCCTCTACGCCCATCGGATCTTCGATACCCGCAGCTTCGACGATCTCATCGCCCGCATGGAGCAGAGCGCCACCTGCTTCGGCCTGCTGTGGGGCGGCTGGCCCAGCGGCCGCGGCATCGACTTCAGCGTGGTCTTCATCCGCACCGGCCTAGGCGCGCGCACCGTGAAGGGCTGCCTGGTTCAGGAGACGGCGGAAGTCCTGGGCCCGAGATTCGGCCTCGACCCGGACGCGGACTCGGTGTTCAGCGATTCCGGGAAGCAGGTGGAACTCACAGACCAGGACCGCCTGATGATCCGTCTGCTCTACGACCCGCGCCTGAAGCCCGGCATGAGCTGGGCCGAGGCCGAGCCTCTGGCCCGCGCGGCGCTGCGGGAGCTGCGCAACGGGACCGCGGCGGCCGGCGGGTGATTCCCGGTTTGCAGTCCGACCGCCGCCGCATAGCATAATGCGGCGAGGGGTGGACGAAGGAACCTGCGACAGATGATCCTGTTCGAGAACTGCCGGCTGTTCGACGGCCTGGGGAGCGAGCTGCTGGACGGCCGCCACGTGCTGGTCGAGGGCGAGCGCATCAAGGAAGTTTCCGACACGCCGATCAAGGCAAGCGGCGCCGAGGTCTTCGACCTGAAGGGCCGCACTCTCATGCCCGGCCTCATCGACGCGCACTTTCACGCCATGGCGGCGGAGCCGGACTTCGTGAAGATGGAGGACCTGCCGCGCTCCTTCCTGCACCAGCACGCCCGCCACCTGCTGGAGGCGGCGCTCAAGCGCGGCTTTACCACGGTGCGTGACGCCGGCGGCGCCGACTACGGCCTCGCCATGGCGATCAAGGCCGGGCTCATCGAGGGGCCGCGGCTGTTCTATTCCGGGCGCGCGCTGACACAGACCGGCGGCCATGCGGACTTCCGTTCGCTGGAGGCCGGGCACGGCGACTTCTGCTTCTGCAGCCAGAGCGGCCCCATCTTCGGCGTCATCGCTGACGGCGTGCCGGCGGTGCGCAAGGCCGCGCGCGAGGAGCTGCGCAAGGGCGCGACGCAGATCAAGATCATGGCCTCGGGCGGCGTGTCCTCGCCCAGCGATCCGATCTGGAACCTGCAGTATTCGGAGGAAGAGATCCGGGCCATCGTCTGGGAGGCTGAGTCCTGGCGCACCTACGTCATGGCCCACGCCTACACGCCGGAGGCCATCGCCCGCTGCGTCGCCTTCGGGGTGCGCTCCATCGAGCACGCCAACCTGATCGACGCCGAGACCGCCGCGGCCTGCGCGGCGGCGGGCGCCTTTGTGGTGCCCACCCTGGTGACCTACGAGGCGCTGGAGCGCGACGGGCCGGAGCTGGGCCTGCCGCCGGTCAGCATCGAGAAGCTGAAGGTGGTGCGCGAGGCCGGCGTGCAGTCGCTGGAGATCCTCAAGGCCGCCGGCGTCGCGGTCGGCTTCGGCACCGACCTGCTGGGCGCCATGCAGTCCCACCAGTCGGGCGAGTTCTCGATTCGCGCCGAGGCTCTCTCGGCAGATGAGATTCTGCGCTCCGCCACCTCTGTCAATGCGGCCCTCCTGAACGCGGAGGGCGACCTCGGCGTCGTCGCACCCGGCGCCTTCGCGGACCTGCTGGTGGTCGACGGCGATCCCCTGGCGGACCTTGGTCTCCTGCAAAACCAGGGCGCGCATCTGCCGGTAATTGTGAAGGGCGGACGCTTCATCAAGCAGGGCCTCTAAGACTTAAATACCTACAGCTAGAAGGGGTAAACGCCCAGCAAGCCGCTTGTTTTCCGGAAGCGGCTCGTAATAGGCTAAGTTGGTTACAAACAAGATCCAAGACCTCATTAGAGGTTGTAACGCAAACGGACAAATCAACGCGCACTTATCATTTGTGCGCAACTTTGACGAACAGGGGGGTGCAGCGATGTTTCTGCGAATTGGGTTCACTTCGGGACGCGGTTTCTTCGCTGCAACGCTGATAGCCGGCTTTCTGGCGGCTATGGCTCTTCCCGGCGTCAAGACCGCCGAGGCCAAGCCCTTCAAGTGGGCTTTCCAGGGCGACGTGCAGACCGTCGATCCGCATGGGCTGTTCGAGACCTTCACCCTGGGCTTCCAGCTGAACTTCTATGAAGGCCTGGTCTCGCGCTCCGCGGATCTGGAACTGCAGCCGGGACTGGCGACCTCCTGGGAGAACGTCGAACCGACGGTCTGGCGCTTCACCCTGCGCCAGGGGGTGACCTTTCACAACGGCAGCACCTTCAACGCCGACGACGTGATCTTCTCCGTCCAGCGCATCAATACCGAAGGCTCGGACATGAAGGTCATCGCGGGCCTGATCAAGGACGCGGTGAAGGTCGACGACTACACCGTCGATCTGGTGACGGAGCAGCCCGACCCCATCCTGCCGCTGCAGCTCGAGATCTTCATGATCATGGACAAGGAATGGTCCGAAGAGCACGGCACGACGCAGGCCACCAACGTCAAGGGCGACGACCAGGGCAACTATGCGAACCTCCACGCGAACGGGACCGGCCCTTTCATGGTGGTCGAGCGCCAGCCGGATGTGCGCACCGTGCTGAAGGCGAATCCGAACTGGTGGGGCGAGACCAAGAGCAACGTCACCGAGGCGACCTTCACGCCCATCAGCCAGGACGCGACCCGCGTGGCGGCGCTGATCTCCGGCGACGTCGACATGGCCTATCCGGTGCCGGTGCAGGACTGGAAGCGTCTGGAAGGCGCGGCGGGGGTCAGCCCCCTGACCGGGCCGGAGGCGCGCACCATCTTCCTGGGCTTCGACCAGGCGCGCGACGAGCTGCTCTATTCCAACGTCAAGGGCAAGAACCCCTTCAAGGATCAGCGCGTGCGCCAGGCCTTCTACCAGGCCATCGATATCGAGGCGATCAAGTCCAAGATCATGCGCGGCGCCTCGACCCCCAGCAACCTGATGATCGCCCCGCAGATCAACGGTTTCAATCCGGCGCTCAACAAACGCCTGCCCTACGACGTCGACACGGCCAAGGGCCTGCTTTCGGAGGCCGGCTATCCCGAGGGCTTCGAGGTAACCATGGACTGTCCCAACGACCGCTACGTGAACGACGAGCGGATCTGCCAGGCGGTAGCCTCCATGCTGGCGCGCATCGGGGTCAAGGTGGACCTGCTGGCGCAGACCAAGTCGAAATACTTCGGCAAGGTTCTGGCCCAGAACGATTACGACACCAGCTTTTTCCTGCTGGGCTGGACGCCCTCGACCTTTGACGCCCACAATGCCATCTCCTCGCTGATGTCCTGCCGGGTGGATGGCAAGGGCGCCTTCAATCTGGGCGGCTACTGCAACGAACGGGTGACCGAGCTGGCCGACCTGATCCAGGTGGAGACCGACCCGGAGAAGCGCCAGGCGCTGATCGACGAGGCCAACAAGATCCACTCCGAGGAGGTCGGGCACATCCCGCTGCACCAGCAGCCGCTGTCCTGGGGCGTCAGCGACGGCGTGACCGTTGCCCAGCGCCCGGACAACATGTTCCATCTGCGGCACGTGACGGTGAAGTAGACGAGATGCTATGAAGAGGGCCCGGGCAGGTTGTCCGGGCCCTTTTTGATTCGCTCTTTCCGGGCGCCTGTTTCAGGGATCGAAGTAGCAACGCATGATCGCCTTCGTCGTCCGACGGCTCTTACAATCGATTGGGGTGATGCTGGCGGTCGGCCTCATTGCCTTCTCGCTCTTCAACTACGTCGGTGATCCCATCAACAACATGGTGGGGCAGGACACGACCCTGGAGCAGCGCCAGGAGCTGCGTGAGCGCCTGGGCCTGGATGACCCCTTCTTCGTGCAGTACGGGCGCTTCCTGGTGAACGCGGTGCAGGGCGACTTCGGCATCTCCTACCGCCACCGCCGCCCGGTGGCGGACCTGATCACCGAGCGGGTGCCGGCGACCCTGGAGCTGTCCTTCATCGCCGCCGTTCTGGCGCTTTTCATCGGCGTGCCCATGGGGGTCTATACCGGGCTGCACCGGCGCGGGGCGCTGTCACAGGTCTTCCTCAGCGTTTCGCTGGTCGGTGTTTCGCTGCCGACCTTCCTGATCGGCATCCTGCTTATCCTGGTCTTTGGGGTCATGTCGCAGGACATCAACGCCGCGGTCGGCTTCTACCTGGTTCCGCAGCTGCCGACCTTCGGGCGCGGCGACACGGTGCAGCTCGGCTGGTGGTCTACCGGCTTCCTCACCAAGTCCGGCCTCCTGGCCCTCATCCTGCCGTCGATCACCCTGGCGCTGTTCCAGATGACGCTGATCATGCGCCTGGTGCGCTCTGAAATGCTGGAGGTGCTGCGCACCGATTACATCAAGTTCGCCCGCGCCCGCGGCCTGACCAACCGCGCCGTCAACTTTGGCCATGCCTTGAAGAATACCCTGGTGCCCGTGATCACCATCACCGGCCTGCAGCTCGGCTCCATCATCGCCTTCTCGCTGATCACCGAACAGGTCTTCCAGTGGCCGGGCATGGGCCTGCTGTTCATCCAGGCGATCAACGAGGTCGATATCCCGGTCATGGCCTCTTACCTCATGATGATCGGCTTCTTCTTCGTCTTCATCAATCTCGTCGTCGACCTGCTCTACTACGTCGTCGATCCCCGCCTGCGCGCCGACAAGGCCGTCTCCGGCGGGCATCAGTAGGAGAGGGCAGATGGCTGTCGGCGAAAATCAGCAAGCAGGCGTGCGAAGAGGCTTCGCCACGCACCTCGCGGACGGCGTCCGGCGCTTCTTTCACGGTGACCTTTGGCACTCCTTTACCCGTTCGCCGGTAGTGATGGTCTCCGCCGTCATTACCGTGGTGTTCGTCGCCTCTGCGATCTTCGCGCCCCTGGTGGCGCCCTATGACCCCTTCGACCTGGCCTCCATCGACCTGCTCGACTCCGAGATACCGCCGATCTGGATAGAGGGCGGCGACCCGCGCTTCCTGCTGGGCACCGACGACCAGGGTCGTGGCATTCTCTCGACCATGATCTACGGCGCGCGCATTTCGCTCGGCGTCGGTTTCGCCTCGGTGCTCTTCGCCATGGTGCTGGGGGTCGGCCTCGGTCTGCTGAGCGGCTATCTCGGCGGCACAGTGGATGCGATCATCATGCGCATCGCCGACGTGCAGCTCACTTTCCCGGCCATTCTCATCGCCCTGCTGATCGACGGGCTTTCGCGCACCGTGCTGCCACGCGACCTGCACGGCGAGATCTGGTTCTACGTGCTGGTGCTCGCCATCGGCTTGTCGTTCTGGGTGCAGTACGCGCGCACCGTGCGCGGCTCGGCCATGGTCGAGCGCAGCAAGGAATACGTCCAGGCCGCCCAGGTTATCGGCATTCCGCCGCTGCTCATCATGCTGCGCCATGTGCTGCCCAACGTCATGGGGCCGGTGCTGGTGATCGCCACCATCAACCTCGCCATCGCGGTGATCACCGAGGCGACGCTGTCCTTCCTGGGCGTCGGCGTGCCGCCGACCTCGCCCTCGCTGGGCACGCTGATCCGCGTCGGCAACGATTTCCTCTTCTCCGGCTCCTGGTGGATCACCATCTTTCCCGGCGCCGCGCTCGCCATCCTGGTGCTGGCCGTCAACCTGCTGGGCGACTGGCTGCGCGACGCCCTGAACCCCAAGCTGCGGTGACGGGCATGAGCCGGACCGGAACCAACCAGCCGCTGCTCCAGGTCGAGAACCTGCGCGTGGAGATTCCCGGGCGGCGCGGCACCCTGGTCGCCGTCGACGACATCTCCTTTGCCATCGGCGAGGGCGAGGTGCTGGGCGTGGTCGGCGAGTCCGGCGCCGGCAAGTCGCTGACCGGGGCCGCCGTCATCGGCCTGCTGGAGCCGCCCTGCCGCATCGCCGGCGGACAGATCCTCTTCGACAGCCGGCGCATCGACAACCTGCCTTACGAGAAGCTGCGCCGCATCCGCGGGCGCCACATCGGCATGGTCTTTCAGGACCCGCTGACCTCGCTGAACCCGCTCTACACCGTCGGGCGGCAGCTCACCGAAACCATCCTCACCCACAGCGACCTCAGCGAGAAGGGCGCGCGCAAGCGCGCCCTCGAACTGCTGCAGGAAGTCGGCATCCCGGCGGCCGAGCGCCGCATCGACCAGTACCCGCACGAGTTCTCCGGCGGCATGCGCCAGCGGGTGGTCATCGCGCTGGCGCTCTGCGCCAGCCCGCGCCTCATCATCGCCGACGAGCCGACGACCGCGCTGGACGTCTCGATCCAGGCGCAGATCATCACGCTGCTGAAGCGGCTGTGCCGAGATCACGGAGCCGCGGTTATGCTGGTGACCCACGACATGGGCGTGATCGCCGAGACCGCCGACCGGGTCGCGGTGATGTACGCCGGGCGCATCGTCGAGATCGGCCCGGTGGCCGACGTGGTGCTGCGTGCGCGGCATCCCTATACCGAGGGCCTCATGGGCTCGATCCCTCTGGTTGGTCACGATGTCGATCGCTTGACCCAGATCGACGGCGCCATGCCGCGCCTCAACGCGATCCCCGCCGGCTGCGCCTTCAATCCGCGCTGTCCCAAGGCCTTCGAGCGCTGCCGGCAGGCGCGCCCGGAGCTGGAAACCGTCGAGGCGACGGAAGCGGCCTGCTGGCTCTACGAGGAAGCGCCGGAACGGAGCGGCACCGATGGCTGAGGCGCGCCCTGTGCAGGCGGTGGACGACGTCCTGGTCGAGGTCGAGGGCCTCGCCAAGCTCTTCGACGTTTCGCCGCCCTTGCTGAACCGGCTGCTGCAGGGCCAGAAGCGCGTCCTGCTGACGGCGGTCGACGATGTCTCCTTCAAGATTCCGCGCGGCAAGACCTTCAGCCTGGTCGGCGAGTCCGGCTGCGGCAAGTCCACGGTGGCGCGCCTGGTGGTCGGGCTGCACGCCGCCACGCGCGGCCGGATCCTCTTCGAGGGCGCCGACATGGCGGGCGTCACCGAGCGCGCCGAGGCGGCCGCCTTGCGCAAGCGCCTGCAGATGATTTTCCAGGACCCCTATGCCAGCCTCAATCCGCGCTGGCGCGTATCCGACATCATCGCCGAGCCGATCCGCGCCCATAAGCTCATTGACGGACGCCGCGCCATCGCCGCGCGGGTCGGCGAACTGCTGGAACAGGTAGGGCTCGCGGCGGCCGACGGCGAGAAGTTCCCGCACGAGTTCTCCGGCGGCCAGCGCCAGCGCATCTCCATCGCCCGCGCGCTGGCCAGCAACCCGGAGTTCCTGGTCTGCGACGAGCCGACCTCGGCGCTCGACGTCTCGGTGCAGGCGCAGATCCTGAACTTGATGAAGGCGCTGCAGCGCGAACTGGGCCTGACCTACCTCTTCATCAGCCACGACCTGGCCGTGGTCTATCACATCTCCGACTACGTCGGCGTCATGTACCTGGGCCGCCTGGTGGAATGGGGTGAGGCCAAGGCCCTGTTCCGCCGCCCGCAGCATCCCTATACGCGCATGCTGCTGGACGCCATCCCGGACCTGGAGATGACCGGCCGCCCGCGCATTCCCGTGGCCGGCGAGGTGCCGAGCCCCATCGCGCCGCCCAGCGGCTGCCACTTCCACCCGCGCTGTCCCTTCGCCGAGGAGCGCTGCCGCCGCGAGGCGCCGCAGCCCTTGGCGACGGCGGCGGGTGAGGTATCCTGCCACGCGGTGGCCGAGGGCCGCCTGCCGGAGGTGGAGCGGGCGGCCCCGCCCGCCGCGACCGAAACCTGAACACAAGCGCCTGTAGGAGAGTCACGTCCATGGCCGTCATCAACCGCATCGCCGAGTTCCACGAGGAGATCAAGGGCTGGCGCCGCGACATCCACGCCCATCCGGAAACCGCCTTCGAGGAAGTGCGCACCGCGGACTTCGTGGCCGAGAAGCTGGCCGAGTTCGGCATCGAGGTGCACCGCGGGCTGGCCACCACCGGCGTGGTCGGCGTGCTGGACGGGCGGAGCAACACCTCCGGGCGCGCCATCGGCCTGCGCGCCGACATGGACGCCCTGCACATCCAGGAGCTCAACGGCTTCGATCACCGCTCGCGCCACGACGGCAAGATGCATGCCTGCGGTCACGACGGCCACACCGCCATGCTGCTGGGCGCCGCCAAATACCTCTCCGAGACCCGCAACTTCGACGGCCGTGTCGCCTTCATTTTCCAGCCGGCCGAGGAGAACGAGGGCGGCGGCCGGGTGATGGTGGAGGAGGGGCTGTTCGAACAGTTCCCGGTGGAGGCGGTCTACGGCCTGCACAACATGCCCGGCATGCCGGTCGGCACGGTGTCGCTGCGCAGCGGCCCGGCCATGGCGGCCTTCGACATCTTTGAAATCACCATCACCGGCAAGGGCACCCACGCGGCCATGCCGCAACTCGGCATCGACCCGGTGGTGACAGGCGCGCAGATCGTGACATCGCTGCAGACCATCGCCAGCCGCCGCACGGCGCCGCTCGATTCCGTGGTGGTCAGCGTGACCCAGTTCCACGCCGGCGATACCTGGAACGTAATCCCGGAGACCGCAGTCATCCGCGGCACCGTGCGCTCCTTCAAGAAGGCAACCCAGGACCAGATGGAACGCGACATCGACCGCATGGCCCGCGCCATCTGCGAGTCACAGGGCGCCAGCATGACCCTGCGCTACGAGCGGCGCTATCCGGCGCTGGTCAACTCGGAGGCCGAGACAGCCATCGCCGGCGCGGTGGCCGCCAAGGTGGTGGGCGACGACAAGGTGGTGATGGGCGCCGAGCCGCTGATGGGCTCGGAGGACTTCGCCTACATGCTGGAGGCCAAGCCCGGCTGCTACGTCTGGCTGGGTAACGGCACCGAGGGCGGGCCGGGCGGCTGCGCCGTGCACAACCCGCACTACGACTTCAACGACGAAATCTCCGTGGTCGGCGCCAGCTACTGGGCGACTTTGGTGGAGCAGACCCTGCCGAAGTCAACCTGAGAGATTACTGCGAAAGCTGACTCCGATCATTGCCGCGCCTCGGGAAAGAGGTAAGCTAACGATCAGGAACATCGGGCACTGAGAGCCGGCCGCGATGCCGTGCGGCCGGAAAGTGTTCGTTCTTCCGCTCCCTTATGGTGATGTCGGATGAGCGAGAAGCCGCAAGACAGGAACTATACTGCCGAAGCCGCGCCCCTGTCGGCGCTGTCGCACCCGGACCACATCTGGTTCTTCGAGTATTGGCGGGCGCGCAAGCCGGCGGATGGCCTGCCGAGCCGCCACGACATCGACCCCGCCGACTTCCCCAAGCTGCTGCCGCGCGTTGCCATGATCGCGGCCGAGGCCGCGGACGGCGGTTTCCACTACCGCTATCGCCTGGCGGGGACCGAGATCGTCTCGCGGGCCGGGCGCGACCCGACCGGCAAGACCTTCGACGAGCTCTACCAGGGCGACTACCTGAAGAGCGCCCAGGCGCTCTACGATGATTTGCGGGACTCGATGGAACCGCACTTCTCCGAGCGGGTGTTCCCCATCGGCGACGGCGAGAGCTTCCTGCGCTACGACCGCCTGATCCTGCCCCTGGCCAGCGACCACCAGAACGTGGACCAGTTTCTGCTGCTCATCGTGGTGGTGGAGCAGCGCGGCAGGGTCCGCCGCGAAGGCAGCTTCGAGCGCGCCGGCTGGCCGAAGCTGCGCTAGCCGCGGCGACCGCACAGACTCCTGAAATAGCGGAAAAATTTCCTGTATCTGACCTCCGACGACCCCCTTGAAACCGCCTGGGAGGTACCTATCTCGGGCCTCGGGATCGCTCTTGAGGAGGATCCCCTTGGCTATCCAGGCGGGGCTTGACGGCGCCTTCTTGGTTGGGTCGACGGCAGCGCCCCGCGATACAGCTCATCAGGAGGGTATCATGCGTAGCGCTTTTGATTTCAGTCCTCTGTACCGTTCCACCATCGGTTTCGATCGCCTGCCGGGCCTGCTGGAATCAGTGGCCCGTCTCGACGAATCGAGCCTTGGCTATCCTCCCTACAACATCGAAAAGCAGGATGAAGAGTCCTACCGCATCACCATGGCGGTGGCCGGCTTCGCCGAAGGCGATCTCGACATCCAGGTCCGCGGGCAGACCCTGGTGGTCAGCGGCCGTATGGGCGATGACGGCGACGACCGGACGTACCTGCACCGCGGCATCGCCGGACGCGCCTTCCAGCGCAGCTTCGAAATCGCCGACCACGTGAAGGTGACCGGGGCGCGCCTGGAAAACGGCCTGCTGCACATCGACCTAGTGCGCGAACTGCCTGAGGAGATGAAGCCGCGCCGGATCGAGATCGGCACGGGACCGGCTTTCAAGCAGGTCACGGACGGCACCAAGAAGGCCGCCTGATTCGGCGGTGGCTCTGGGGGCCTGGTGGGCCGGAGGCGTCCGGTCGGCGCGGCCGGCCCACCACCCCTCTTCAGGAGGACAGGAGCATGTGCAGGTTTTCTCAACCCTTCGTGACCGATAAGCGGATTGCCTTTGCGGTGCGCCGGGCCGGGGAGATCGCCGACCGGCGGCGCGAGGATTCGGCCTTCGACTGCGCTGCCGCCGCGGTGCGCCAGGTTTTCGGGCGCTGGCTGCTGGACCATACCGCAGCTGTGCCACCCTCCAAGATGCCGCTTTACCTGCGGTTGGTGGACGAGGTGGAGCAGCGCCTGGGGCTGCACCGCCGCCGCCGTGGTGTGACGCTGCCGCAGAATCCGGCGATGGCAGCGCCGCTGCCCTTTGCGCCGGACTGCGTCGAGGCCCGCGCCTCGGCCTAAGCGGGCAGGGCGCGATCCTCCGAACCGCGAGGGCAGGGAGGTGGAAGCCATGCAGCATCGAGGTTGGTTCGACGACGGGCATTGGAGGCGGGGTCACGGCCGGCGTCGCGACGGTGAACGCGGTGCGAGCGACCTCATCGCCCGGCTGCGGGACGTGCTGCTGGAGACCGGGCTTTGGGCGGCCGGCAGTCTGGCCGCGGCCTCCCTCATGCCGCCGGTTCTGGTGGCGCCGCTGCTGCGCGAGCTGCTGCTGTTCTCGGCGGCCTTTGTCTCACTGTCCGCGCTGTTCCGCGGTGAGGCACTGACCCTGCGGCGCGTCAACCGCCAGGACGTGGCGATGCTGCTGCTTGCCCTGGCGCTGATCGCCGGTCTTTTCGTCGAGCCGGAGGCGGTCAGGGCCTTCGTGGAATCCGGGGCGGCCGGCCAGGCGGGGAGCGCCGGCCTCTAGTGACGGCAGCGCTTTCTCCTTGCCTTCGTGCGGGCGAGGGGTCACATCGAAGGGGCTTTTCGTTCCTGCAGCCAGCCCTGTCCTTCATGTCCGTCCCGCCCGAGCACTTCCACGACCCCGATCAGGGTCCGCCGCCGCCACGCGGCCGTGAGCCGGTGTTCAACCTGCCGCCGGGGACGCTATGGCTGACCCTGGCGATGCTGGCCTGCTTTGCCCTGCAGAACATCCTGGAGGGGCCGGCCTGGACCTGGTTCATGTCGGCGCTGGCTTTCGTTTCGCCGGTTTTCTGGCCGCCGGGCAGCGACCTGCCCAGTCTCCTGGCGCTACCCTCCCTGGTGACCTATGCCTTCCTGCACGCCGACTTCATGCACCTGGCGCTGAACCTGGGCTTCTTCCTGGCCTTCGGCAGCTTCGTGGAGCGCCATCTGGGCCTCCTCCCCTATCTGCTGCTCTTCGCGCTGACCGCCGCGGCCGGCGCGCTGGCGGAGTTCTGGTTCCGCGGCGCGGAGCCGGTGGCCCTGATCGGCGCCTCCGGGGCCGTTTACGGTATGACCGGGGCGGCCATGCGCTTCATGTTCGCCAGCGGTCAGCCCGGCCAGCGCCGCCGGGCCCTGGCCTTCGTCGGGGTCTTTATGGGGCTCAACCTGGTCTTCGGCATCTCGGGGCTGGGCGATTTCCTGGCCGGGGCGCAGATCGGCTGGAAAGCCCATGCCGGCGGTTTCATCGCCGGGACGGCCCTCTCCTTCCTGCTGGCGCGCCGGCCGCCGGGCCTGAAGAGGCGCGCCTAAACCCCCACTGCCCCCTTTGCGGTTTGACGGCGAGGGACCGCTCTTAGTACCTTCGCCCGGCAGAATCCTGGCCTGTCCGAATTCCGGGCAGCCGGCCGTCAGTTCGACAGAGGGGGTACGATGAAGGGGCTTCGATGGAGCGCAGGCGCGCTCGCCGTCGCGGGTGTGGTGCTGGCGACCGCCGGCTGTGGCGGCCCGCGCGGCTACTACGAATCCGGCCCGCCCCGCGTGCCCGCCGGCGGCACCTTCACCATCGAGCCGGGCCAGGAGGTGGTGGTCTACGGCGTGCGATCCAAGTACTGCGGCATGACGCCCCCGACCTTCGAGACCGCCAGCCAGGAGATGTTCAGCGGCGAGGGCTCGCAGGGCCCGGCCACGGGGCAGGTCTACGACGCCGGCATCGGCCAGCGCGTCAGCGTGCCCTGTGGCGGCACCGTGCCGGTGCGGGCCATAGGCTACCGCGCGCCCGAGGGCTTCGAGGGCGAGGTATCCATGGTGTTCTACGGCGTCGATCAGGCCACCGTGACCGTCGCCCTGCCGGAGCCGGAGCCGGAGGAAGAACCGGTTCTGGATCCGGAAGCGGCCTCCGAGCCGGCGCCGCTGCCGGACCCCGCGACCGAGCCGACGCCCAGCGAGGGGCCCATGCCCGAGGGCGAAGCCGGGCCGCCGGAAAGCCCCCTGGAGGAGCCCCCGGGCGTCCAGCCGAACTGATGCGCTGAAGGACCTAGTCCTCGCTTTGCAGGGCGCGCGGGTCTAGGGCGTCCTGCAGGCCGTCGCCCAGGAAATTGAAGGCGATGACCGTGAGGAAGATCAGCGCCCCCGGATAGATCGCCAGTGCCGGCGCGTCCCAGATCAGCTCCTGCGCCGAGGTCAGCATGTTGCCCCAGGAGGGCAGCGGCGGCTGGATGCCGAGACCCAGGAAGCTCAAGACCGATTCCAGCAGGATGATGCCGCCGATCGACAGGGTCGTGGCAACGATGATCGGCGAGACCACGTTGGGCAGGATGTGCACCAGCATGATGCGCGGCGCGGAGGCGCCCAGGGCCTCGGCGGCGCGCACGAATTCCCGGGTCTTCATTGACAGGGTGGCGCCGCGCACCAGGCGCGCAACGGTGGTCCAGCCGACCAGCGCGATGAGGAAGACGATGCGGTAGAGACTGATGCTCTCCGAGGTCACCAGGTCTTGGGGCAGGCCGATCTTGCCCAGGTCGATGGCCGCCAGGATGATCAGCAGCGGCAGGATCGGCAGGGCGATGACGCCGTCGGTGAAGCGCATCAGCAGGGCGTCGAGGCGGCCGCCGTAGTAGCCGGCGGCGAGCCCCAGCAGCGTGCCGACGACGGCCGCGCAGAGCGCCGCGGCGAGCCCCACCACCAGCGAGACCTGGCCGCCGTAGAGCAGGCGGACCAGCAGGTCGCGGCCCAGTTCGTCGGTGCCCAGCGGATTGGCGGGCGAGGGCGGCTGCTTGGCGTTGAAGAGGTCGACCAGGTTGCCGTCGACGCCCAGCAGCGCCTCCACCAGCGGCGCGGCGGCGGAGGCCAGCGCCAGCACCACCAGGAAGGCCAGGCTGGCGACGGCCAGGCGGTGGCGCAGGAAGCGGCGCCAGAAGATCTGCCGCACGGTCAGCGCCGTGCCCTGGGCGTGGGCGGCTTCGGCGGCCAGCAGGCCCTGGGGTGGTGGTGCGCCCGTCATCGGCAGGTGATGCTCATTGGTAGCTGATCCTGGGGTCGAGCCAGCTGTAGGCCAGGTCGGCCAGCAGGTTGGCCAGCAGGGTGGTCAGCGTCGCCAGCAGCAGGCCGAGCAGGGCGACGTTGTAGTCGTTGCCGATGACCGCGTCGTAGATGGTCTTGCCCATGCCCAGGTAAGCGAAGATCTGCTCGGTGATCAGCGCGCCGGAGAAGAGGTTGCCCATCTGCAGCGCCAGGATGGTGACCACCGGGATCATGGCGTTGCGCAGCACGTGGCCCAGCACCACCTGGCGGCCGCTGAGGCCCTTGGCCAGCGCGGTGCGCACGTAGTCCTGGCGCAGCGCCTCCAGGGCGGCGGCGCGCATGAAGCGGATGACGCCGCCCACGGTAGCGATGGTCAGCGCCATGACCGGCAGCGCCAGGTAGCGCAGGTCGGCCCAGAAGTCGCGGCCGTCGCCCATACCGCCGGCGGGCAGCCATCCCAGCGTCACGGCGAAAAGAATGATCAGCAGGATGGCGAGCCAGAAAGGCGGCACCGAGATGCCGGCGAAGGCCAGCAGGTTGATGGCGTGGTCGACCGGGCTCTGCGGCCGTGTGGCGGCGTAGATCCCGGCCGGCAGAGCGATGGCCAGGGCCAGCAGGAAACTGAGGCCCATGAGGATCACGGTATTGCCCAGGCGCGGCAGCAGGATGTCCAGGGCCGGCTGGTTATAGAGCCGCGAATAGCCGAAGTCGCCGGTCAGCGCGTTGCCGAGCCAGGCCAGATAGCGCTCGAAGATCGGCTGGTCGAGCCCGTAGATGGCCCGCAGGCGCTCGGCCTCCGCCGGCGTCATCTCCGGGTCGGAGAAGATCATGATGTCGATGGGATCGCCCGGCATGAGCCCGATGAGGGCGTAGATCACCAGCGACATGACGGCCAGCACGAAGAAGGACTCGATCAGCCGCCGGGCGAGGTAAGAGAGCATCCGGCTCTAGCGCCCCTCGACGGTCCAGTCCTCGATCCACAGCGTCGAGGAGGCCTGCTGTCCGGTCGGGCGCACGCCTTTCAGCCACTTGGGCAGGATGTAGGGATTGGCGCGCCAGTAGAGCGGGATGACCGGCACCTCCTCGGCATAGATCTCCTGCAGGCGGTGCCACATCTGCTCCCGCTTGGCGCGGTCGAGCTCCAGGTTGATGGCCTCGATGAGTTCGTCCATCTCGGCGTTCCTGAAGCCGGTGTAGTTCTGTCCCGACCAGCCGTTCTGCTCGCTGGGGATCTCCTCGGAATGCAGGGTCGAGCGCGGCGCGTTCTCCGGCGACGATCCCCAGGCGAACATGGCGAGGCCGGTGAAGCGGCGTTCATGCACGGTCTGGCCGAAGAAGACGCGCGGCGGCTCGTTGCGCACGCGCACGTCGATGCCGAGCTGCTTCCACTGGCTCTGCAGCACCTGCTGTACCAGCTCGCGCACCCGGTTGCCGGCGGTGGTCATGAACTCCAGCTGCAGCGGCTCGCCCGCCGCGTTGTGGCGGATGCCCTGCCTGAGGTCGCTCCAGCCGGCGGCCTCCAGCAGCCCGGCGGCCTTCTCCGGGTCGTAGGGATACTTCTTCACGTCCTTGTAGTAGACCCAGTCCAGCGGCGAGACGCTGGTATGGGCGACCGGCTGGCGGCCCTCGAAGAGGCGCTCGTTGATGGCCTCGCGGTCGAGGCCGTAGACCAGCGCCTGGCGCAGCCGCTTGTCGGCCAGGATCGGGTTGTCGAGCATCAGGTCGATGTGCTCGTACAGCAGGCCCGGCTTGTAGATGACGTTGAAGCGGTCGCCGTGGCGTTTCTCGAAGGCCAAGGCCTGGTCGAGAGTCAGGCCCAGTTCGCCGGAAATCATGTCGATGTTGCCCGACAGCAGGTTCGCCTCCAGCGCCGTGGTCTTCTCGATGATCAGCACGGTGATGCGGTCGAAGGCCGGGGGCTTGCCCCACCAGGTCTCGTTGGGCTCCAGCACGACGCGCGAGCCCGGGATGATCTCGGTGATGCGGTAGGGGCCGTAGTAGAGCGCCTTGTTGGTGGGATCGGTGTCGAAGGTGGTGCGGTTGCGGTAATCCTCCGGCGCCGCGTCGAAGATCGGCTCCTCGATGTGCGCGGGCAGGATGCGGAAGTCGTTGATCGCCGCGTACTCGTAGGAGATGCGGTCGGCGTGCATGACGAAGGTCTTGTCGTCGATCACGTCGATGGCGTGGATGCGCTTGTAGAGCTCCAGGTTGCCGATGCCGGCGGTGGGATGGCGCCCCGCCTTCCAGGTGAAGAGCACGTCCCTGGTGGTGACCGGCGTGCCGTCGCCCCAGGTGGCGTCGGGGCGCAGGCTGTAGGTGAGGGCGATGCCGCGCCCGTCGCCGGCGCCCTCGACCCCCGGCGGCAGGTCCTCCGGCTCGGCGGTTCCGGCCTCGATGGACGGCAGCTCGGTGCAGAGCATGCAGATCAGCTCCCACTGCTGGTCGTAGACCGTCATCGGCCGCCGGGTCATGGAGGCGACGTAGGACTTGGCGACCGAGGGCTCGCGGCTGGGGTGCAGGGTGGTGGGGTACTGCGAGATGCCGATGCGCAGCTCTTCGGCGGCGGCGGGCCGCGCCGCGGCGGCGGCCAGCGCCAGGAAGAACATCAGGATCAGCTTTCGCATGACGGGCCCCCTCGCACCATCTTGGCATACCGTGTCATCATCCTAACCGACCGGGGCGGCGGCGCGAAGGGGCCTGAGGGCCCGCCACCGCGGAGCGGGTCGGAAGGGGGATTGGTTGGAAATCACCTTTCGGTGATTATATGCAGAATCGAGAGAGCAAAGGGCTTCTCGGTGGGAGAGACGGTTTCAGGATGAACGGACGCAGCATCACCCTTTTCGAACTGCTGGGCTTCAAGATCCGGGTCGACATCAGCTGGATCTTTCTCGCTCTGCTGGTGACCTGGTCCCTGGCCAAGGGCGTCTTCCCGGCCTGGTACGAAGACGCGGGCCTCAGCCAGGCGGCTTTCTGGTGGATGGGCATCGCCGGCATGGCCGGCCTGGTGTTCTCGCTGATCTTCCACGAGCTTTCGCACTCCCTGGTGGCGCGGCGCTACGGCCTGCCGATCAAGGGCATCACTCTCTTCATCTTCGGCGGAGTCGCCGAGATGACCGAGGAGCCGAAGAGCGCCAAGGTCGAGTTCTGGATGGCTATCGCCGGCCCCATCGCCAGCTTCGTCCTGGCGCTGGCCTTCTGGCTGCTGGCGGGCCTCGGCCGGGCGCAGGGACTGCCGGTGGCGGTCACCGGCGTGCTCGGCTACCTCGCATTCATCAACCTGCTGCTCGGCGGCTTCAACCTGATCCCGGCCTTTCCCATGGACGGCGGGCGGGTGCTGCGCGCCGCCCTGTGGTACTGGCGCGGTGACTTTCGCCAGGCGACCCGCATCGCCTCGGGCGCCGGCAAGGGCTTCGGCATGGGGCTGATGCTGCTGGGCCTGCTCAGCGTGGTGACCGGCAACTTCATCGGCGGCATGTGGTGGTTCCTCATCGGGCTCTTCGTGCGCGGCGCGGCCGAGGCCTCCTACCAGCAGATGGTCACCCGCCGCCTCTTCGAGGGCGAGCCGGTGCGCCGCTTCATGACCCACGAGACCGTCGCGGTGCCGCCGGACCTGCCGCTCACCGCCTTCGTCGAGGATTATGTCTACGAATATCACTACGACCTCTTCCCCGTGGTCTCCGAAGGACACCTCCGCGGCTGCATCTCGACGCGCCAGGTGAAGACGGTGCCGCGCGAGGCCTGGCCCTACCGCAGCGTCGCCGACCTCATGGCGCCCTGCAACGAGGAGAACACCGTCGACCCCGGCATGGACGCCATCGAGGCCATGGCCCTGATGCGCCGCACGGGGGCCAGCCGCCTGATCGTCGCCGTCGGCGACCGCCTGGTCGGCATCGTGGTGATGAAGGACATGCTGGAGCTGTTCAGCCTGAAGATGGACCTGGAGGGGCAGCGCTAGCGATCTGCCGGACGGGGACATGGACCAGGATTACACCGCGCATCCGCAGTACAGCCGCGCCGAGCATATCGCCGACGCCGTGATCCATGTTCTGGGCCTGACCTTCGGGCTGGCGGCCTGCGTCTCCCTGATCATCGCCGCCTGGCCCAGCCACGACCCGCTGCTGCACCTCGCGCTGGCGCTCTACGGCCTGGGCCTGCTGGCCATGCTCGGCTGCTCGGCGCTCTACAACCTTTCCGGCCACGGCCCCTGGAAGGTCATCTTCCGGCGCTTCGACCATGCCGCCATCTTCGTGATAATCGCCGGCACCTATACCCCCTTCATGGTGGTGGTGCTGGGTGACGCCTGGGGCTTCGGCCTGCTGGCCTTTGTCTGGGGTGTGGCGCTGGCCGGCGTGGCGCTGAAGCTGTTCTGGCCGAACCGCATCGACCGCCTCTCCGTCGCCGCCTACCTGCTGCTCGGCTGGAGCATTGTGGTGGCGGCCGGGCCGCTGCTGGGCGCGATTTCCGTGCCGGGCCTCGTGCTGTTGATCGTCGGCGGCGTGCTCTACAGCCTCGGCGTGGTCTTCCACCTGTGGCATCGCTTGCCCTACCAGAACGCCATCTGGCACGCCTTCGTGCTGGCCGCCGCCGCCTGCCACTTCTCGGCGGTCTTGAGCGAGGTGGCGATCGCCGGCTAGGGCGCGCCGACACATCGCGGCGGGACTCAGACCCTGATTCTGGTTTTGCCTCACAGCGGGCGCCGGCCCTCGAGAGCTGTGGTCCCGGTTTGACCCTGAGAGGAAGCGATACACAACGGCAGCGATACCAGCAATGTGGGCTTTGCGAAGGTTCTATTTCCGTGCCGTCATGGTCAGGCACTGTGCCGGCGAGGCGAGGCCGTCGTCGTCGTGGTAGTCCGCAAGTTCGGCGACGATCTCTTTAATCAGCCGGGCGTGTTCGGCCTCGGCCAGGTCGGCCATGGTTTCTGCGATGGGAGAGCCGGCGATGGCGCCGGTGATGAAGGCCTCCGGGTCGGGATGGCGGGCGAATTTCACGTCCAAGGTGATATGGACGTCACGGAACCCGGCGCCCTCGGCCAGGTTGTGCAGGCGGTTGCGGTCGCCGAGCGAATAGATCATCTCCCACGGCGCCGTGGTGCCGGCACCGAAATGCCGGTCGAGCACGGTCGCGAAGGCGGCCCCGATGGGGGCACGGGTCTTCCAAACGCTAAGTGCGAGCCGACCGCCGGGCTTCAGCACACGCGCCATCTCGGCCATCGCGCCGGGCTTGTCGGGCATGAACTGCAGTCCCTGCTGGCAGAGCGCTACGTCGAAGGCGTCGTCTGGAAGGGGCATGGCGGCGGCGTCGCATTCGAGCCAGGCGATCTCCGCTTGCCCGGCCTCGGCGGCGAAGCGCGCCGCGGCTTCCAGCATACCGGCATGGACGTCAGTTCCGGTCACGTATGCGGCGGTGCCCGAGCGGGTGGCGGCCGTGCGAGCTACGACGCCGGTGCCGCAGGCGATATCGAGTACCCGGTCGCCGCGGGTGACGCCGGCGGCGGTAACCAGCTCCTCGGCGCAACGACCCATCTGAGCCCGGACCCAGCAGAGTTCGTAGACGTCCGGGCCGCCCCGTTTCAACTGAAAGCCGGATTCGTCTGCCAAGGTCGTTCTCCCGATTTGGTCGGCGGCCGATCGCCGACGTGAGCGCTTGCTTTGGGCTCAAGAACCGTCATCTGACAGTTTCGCTCAGGCCGTTTGTTTTGAAACCCCGAATGACCGCTGCGAGGACGGGACCGCTACGTGACGATCATGTAAAACTTGCGAAGCCTTTCAGTGATTTCCAAAGTCACTTTCGCGCCCTTCGGAATGAGGAATGTATCACCCGCGGTGAAGGTTTCTCTCCTGCCCTGCGCATCGGTGATGTCGAGGCTTCCCGATAGCACCGTCATCAGTTCGTTGACGGAGTAGGCGTCGATTTCCACCAAAATGGGTGCGCACTCCCATACACCCGACGTGATCGAGCCGTCCGCGGTTTCAAAGAACTTGTGCCGCAGTTCCGAACGGTCGTCCGTAGTGAAAGCAGTTGCAGGAACCGCGTGGGACGGCCCCATGCCCGTCTCCGGGTGACCGTCCGGCAGAAACCGGTGAAACGTCACTGCCATGCAGAAGTCCTCCTCTATCTCGGGAGCGAGAGGAGTGTAGAGGAGAATTGTCTTTACGATCACATCATTAATATGCAAATCATCTTTGCAGTATTTGCATAAATTATTTTCAGGTGAATGTCATTGGATAGGCTGGGAGCAATATCGCTGTTTGCGAAGGCCGTGGAAACGGGCTCGTTCTCCGAAGCCGGGCGGCAGTCTGGTTTGTCACCTTCTTCAGTCTCCCGTCGCATCGATGAACTTGAAGATTGGGTCGGTTCTGCCTTGTTCCATCGCACGACGCGCAAGTTGAACCTGACAGAAGCTGGCCTTTCGTTCTATGAGCGAACGCACGACATTTTGCTCGACCTGGAAGAGGCGAGGACAGTCGCTGGGCAACTGCAGGACCATCCCTCTGGCCTGATCCGAATGACGGTTCCTGAAGGCATGGAGCGTCACTTGTCGCCGGCCATCAACGCCTTCCAGACACAGTGGCCCGATGTCAGCTTCGTGCTGGATATCAGCGCCCGGATTGTAGATTTGGTTGGGGAAGGTTTCGACTTGGCTGTCCGCATTGGACAGATGGAGGATTCGACCCTCAAGGCACGAAGAATTGCGGCGGCGCAACGCTATCTATGCGCCAGCAAGCAGTATCTGATGGAAGCAGGAACACCCAAGCGGCCTGAAGACCTGGAAGACCACAACTGCCTGATCTACAGAGCGCTTCCCGGCTACAACGTTTGGCGGTTCAAGACTGGGAACCGCACCGTCGACATTCGCGCGTCGGGCAGCTTTTCCGCCAACAGCGGCAATGCCCTCGTCAATGCGGCCCGCGACGGCAGAGGCATCATTCTGTCGCCGGGTTGGCTTGTCGGACCCTCTTTGGCGAACGGCGATCTTGTCGAGATCCTGCCGGGGGTTTCGCCAAATCCGGCACGGGTGCCGCTTTATGCCGTCCATCCATACCGGCGGTTCGTGCCGCCAAAGGTGAAAAAGCTTGTGGATTTTCTGGCGAGGCGATTTGGCGACGACTACGATTGGAGTCACCTGACTCCCTAGCAGCGAAAGCAGTCCTCTGAGCCAGGAACAGGAACTTCCTGGGCAACGGCCTACCCAATTCATGACCGGCTTGAGATGCCCGCAATGGGCGAAGGCTCTGCTCTGTTGGCTGCGGCGGGATTTTCTACTCCTGGCACTTGGGCGACGTGCGCCGTCTCGGGATGAATGTCCGGGAATCCGCCGAAAGCGGTCATCTACCCAGTGAGTGCGCGTCCTAGTCCAGCAGGCGCTTGATGATGTGGCCGCCTGACTTTTCGTCGTGCTGCAGCTCCAGCAGCTTGCGGTCTTCGGCTTCCTCCAGCAGCTGGCCGAAGGGGCGGAAGCCGTGGTGATGAAGGACATGCTGGAGCTGTTCAGCCTGAAGATGGACCTGGAGGGGCAGCGCTAGCGTTCTGCCGGACGGGGACATGGACCAGGATTACACCGCGCATCCGCAGTACAGCCGCGCCGAGCGTATCGCCGACGCCGTGATCCACGTTCTGGGCCTGACCTTCGGGCTGGCGGCCTGCGTCTCCCTGATCGTCGCCGCCTGGCCCAGCCACGACCCGCTGCTGCACCTCGCGCTGGCGCTCTACGGCCTGGGCCTGCTGGCCATGCTCGGCTGCTCGGCGCTCTACAACCTTTCCGGCCACGGCCCCTGGAAGGTCATCTTCCGGCGCTTCGACCATGCCGCCATCTTCGTGATAATCGCCGGCACCTATACCCCCTTCATGGTGGTGGTGCTGGGTGACGCCTGGGGCTTCGGCCTGCTGGCCTTTGTCTGGGGTGTGGCGCTGGCCGGCGTGGCGCTGAAGCTGTTCTGGCCGAACCGCATCGACCGCCTCTCCGTCGCCGCCTACCTGCTGCTCGGCTGGAGCATTGTGGTGGCGGCCGGGCCGCTGCTGGGCGCGATTTCCGTGCCGGGCCTCGTGCTGTTGATCGTCGGCGGCGTGCTCTACAGCCTCGGCGTGGTCTTCCACCTGTGGCATCGCTTGCCCTACCAGAACGCCATCTGGCACGCCTTCGTGCTGGCCGCCGCCGCCTGCCACTTCTCGGCGGTCTTGAGCGAGGTGGCGATCGCCGGCTAGGGCGCGCCGACACATCGCGGCGGGACTCAAACCCTGATTCTGGTTTTTGCCTCACAGCGGGCGCCGGCCCTCTAAAGCCGCCGACCCCGCAACACCTACCCGGCTTCGACCAGTCGGTAGCCGCAATCCAGTTCGTCCAGGCTCATGAGGTGGCCGTAGCGCTGCTCCCATGCGCCGCTCTTCAAGTCCGCTTCAAGCTGTCTCAGGCCTTCGGAAACATCGCCGATGGCCCAGAAGGAAGACATTGCCGCGCGCGCTCTCTCCTCGAGATAGGCCGCAGGGCGCCGCCAATAGCCGGCCAGAAAGCCGTCGGTGCAGTCGTGGGGGATCGGCACGGCGGAGACCTGGGCGGCACCGAGCCATTTCCCATAGTCCTCCATTCGGGGCATCTGTCCTTCATCCAGTGTGATGAGCGCGGGGAAGTAGTCGGTGAGCCAGAAGCCACGGAACGCCGGATCAAAGGTCAAGAAGACGATTTTGTCCCGCGTGACGCGGCGCATCTCCCTCACGCCTCTTTCCTGATCGGACCAGTGGTGAATGGTCAGGATCGCCATGGATGCATCAAAGGAATTGTCGGGGCAGGGAAGGTTTTCCGCGCTTGCTTGGATCACCACGGCATCCGAAGGAGGGCGCTGCTGGATCATCTCGGCCGAAGGTTCCACTGCCGTGATCTCTCTGCCGCTGGGCTCGTAGGAACCGGCGCCGGCCCCGACATTCAAAACGGTCCGGGCATCGCCCAGGGCGGTTTCGATTCGCTGGGCAATTCTCGCGTCGGGCTGACGCAGGTTCGCGTAGTTCAGTCCGATCTTGTCGTAAAGAGCGGTCATGGCCCCACCCACCGTCGATGATGCGCGGTCTAGTCCAGCAGGCGGTTGATGATATAGCCGCCGGACTTCTCGTCGTGCTTCAGTTCCAGCAGCTTGCGGTCCTCGGCTTCCTGCAGCAACTGCCCGAAGGAGCGGAAGCCGTGGTAGCTCTCGCTGAAGCCCGGCTTGCGGCGCTTCAGGGTCTGCTTGACCATGGAGCCCCAGACTTTCTCCTCCTGGCCACGCTCCTTGAAGAGGTCGTCGATGACCTCGGTCACCAGGTCGAAGGCCTCCTGCTTCAGGACTTCCTCGCTGCTGGGCTTCTTCCTGGTGGTCTTCTTGGTGGCGCTGCGCCGGCGCTTGGCCTTTTGCTGCGTGTCCGATTCGCGGATCAGGTCGTCGTAGTAGATGAACTCGTGGCAGTTCGCGGTCAGCAGATCCGAGGTCGAGTTCTTTACGCCGACGCCGATCACCGTCTTGTTGTTCTCGCGCAGCTTGCTGACCAAGGGCGAGAAGTCGGAGTCGCCGGAGATGATGACGAAGCTGTCGATGTGCGGCTTGGTGTAGCAGAGGTCCAGGGCGTCGACGACCAGGCGGATATCGGCGGAGTTCTTGCCGGAGACGCGCACGTGGGGGATCTCGATGAGCTCGAAGGCGGCCTCGTGCATGGGCGCCTTGAATTCCTTGTAGCGGGCCCAATCGCAGTAGGCCTTCTTGACCACGATGTCGCCCTTGAGCAAGAGCCGCTCCAGTACCTTGGCGATGTCGAAGGCCGCGTACTTGGCGTCCTTGACGCCCAGGGCCACGTTCTCGAAATCGCAGAAGACAGCCATGTTCTGGGCCATGTTCTGCGTCGTGTCGCCTTCGCTCATGCTGCTCTCCGCCTCTATCGTATCGCCAGTCGTGTCACTGCGATCATAAGGCGGTAAGCGCCCTACAGCCAGCCGCGTTCCTGGTAGTAGCGCAGCGCCCCCTCGTGGAGCGGCGCGCTCAGCCCGTCGGTGATCATGCGTTCGGGCATGAGATGCCGAAAGGCCGGATGCATGCCGCGGAAGGCGTCGAAGTTCTCGAAGAGCGTCTTGGTCAGGACGTAGACGGTGTCGGCATCGACTTTGGCGGAGGTGACGACCGTGGCCTTGACGCCGAAGGTCTGCACGTCGTGGGGGTTGCCGGCGTAGAGGCCGCCGGGGATCTCCATGCGGGCGTAGAAGGGATACTTCGCCACCAGGATGTCGATGGGCCGGCCCGAGACCTCGACCAGGGTGGCGTCGCAGAGCCGCACCGCCTGCTTCACCGAGTCGTTGGGGTGGCCGACCACGTAGACCATGGCCTGGATTCGGTTGTGGCACAGCGCCAGGGACTGCTGGCTGGCCGGCAGTCCCTCGGCCAGGCTGAAGGTCGAATTCTCCCAGCCCATGGCGAACATCACGACTTCCATGGTGCCGCGCTGGCCGGAGCCCGGATTGCCGATGTTGACCCGCTTGCCGACCAGGTCCTGCAGGTGCGCGATCTCCGAATCGCGCCGGGCGACCAGGGTGAAAGGCTCGCCGTGCACGGAGAAGAGGGCCCGCAGGTCGCCGTCCGGCTTGTCCTCTGTGAAGCTGCTGGTGCCGTTCAGGGCGTGGTACTGCCAGTCGGACTGGACCACCGCGAAGTCCAGCTTGCCGGCCCGCAGGTCGCGCAGGTTGGCAATGGAGCCCGCCGTCGGCTGGGCCGTGCAGGCGGGCGCGGCGCCGTCGGCGCTGCGCGCCACCAGGCGGCAGAGGGCGCGGCCGACCTGGAAGTAGACTCCGGCGCGGCTGCCGGTGCCGATGGTCAGGCTCTGGTCCGCCGCGGAAGCCGACGGGCTGACGGTCCCGGCGGTGACGCCGGCAAGAAGGGATGCGAAAAGCAGGCTGCGGACAAGCGTGCGGGATCTCATGCGCCGGCCTCCTGAATTCTCATTTTTGACAATAAAGTCTGCTGCTTACGATATTTCTTCTGAGCTGCAAACTGTCAGCGAGACCCTAACAAAGTCTAAAAGAGAATTCGACAGTGTACGCCCTAAAGATGCGGCCGTCAGGCGCCGGTGGGCAGGTTGCTGTCCCAGGCGACGATGTCCTGATAGAGGGCGTCAAAGCGTTCGTCGTTGCGGTTGTCGAACAGGGGGTCGGCGATGGGCGCTGCCTGGGCGGCCAGCTGGCGCCAGTCCTCCGGCGTCAGGGCGCGCTGGGCGGCAGGGAAGAAGTACTTCTCCTCCATCAGGATGTGATGGCGATAGCCCTTGAGGAAGGCGCTGGCGGCATTGGTCAACTCGTCCCGCTCCATGGGGATGTCCTGTTCCACGGCGGCCAGGGCCTCGGCGAAGCGCTCGGTCACCTGGGCCAACTTGCGGTGCTCGGTCCGCAGGTCGCCCATGGCCGCCGCCGCTTCCGGATCGCGGGCCTTCAGACGGTCGAAGACCATGTCCTCGCGCGGGTGGTGGTGCAGGTCCGGATAGGTCTGGCAGTAGTGCAGGACGCCGTCGGCGATTTCGAAATCCAGGGTGCCGCCTTCGCCGAAGGCGTCGACCTGGCGTTCCAGGGCGTCGAGAAGCTTGGTCAAGCGGGAATGGTCGCTGCGCAGGGCATCGATGATGCTGGCCATTTTTTCCACCTCAGGTCGGGACAGGGACTTCCCGGTTGAGCTTCGCAGCGAAGCGCCGGAACTGTCCGAAAGCGTATTTTCCCCGCATTGCCAAGGCATTGACTTGCGTCAAGCGAGTCCCGGCGCGGGCCGGGAAGGGGGGCGACTTTTTGCTTCGCCCCAGGGGGGCGGAATGCTAAGGTTTTGTTGCGTCGCAGCATCGGTTGCCAGGACGGCGCAGCGCAGGCCCGCAGTTTCGGCCCAGCGGAAAAAAACAAGGCAACACAGTGGGAGTGCCCTACAGGGTGCGCCAACTCTGGGGACCGAGGTACCTTGCTTTACCATGCTTATGAGATGACCCATGCTGCGGTGCAGCCGTTGCGTCTGCAGTCTGACGCCATGCGCCGTTTCTACCGCAGCGCCTTCAATCCCGTCGCCTACACGTCCGTCGGCAAGGCCGTGGCGGCGGCCTGCGAAGTCTTCGAGAACGTGACCCGGCGCTACCGCAAGCCGGAATGGGGCATCGACGAGACCATGATCTTCGGCCTGCCCGTGAAGGTCGAGCCGGAGGTGGTGCATTCCAAGCTGTTCTGCGATCTGCTGCACTTCAAGCGCGACGAGAGCATGGCCGGCAAGCGTTACGATCCCAAGGTGTTGGTCGTGGCCCCGCTGTCGGGGCACTACGCGACGCTGCTGCGCGGCACGGTCAAGGCGATGCTGCCGGAGCACGACGTCTACGTCACCGACTGGCGCGACGCGCGCGTGGTGCCGATGATGTACGGCGACTTCGACCTCGACGACTTCATCGACTACATCATCGAGTTCCTGCAGTTCATCGGGCCGAACACCCATGTGATCGGCGTTTGCCAGCCTTCGGTTCCGGTCCTGGCCGCGGTGGCGGCCATGGCGGCGGCGGACGATCCGATGCAGCCGGCCTCTATGACCCTGATGGGCGGGCCGATCGACACGCGGCGCAATCCGACGGCGGTCAACGAACTGGCCGCCTCACGGCCGCTGTCGTGGTTCGAGCAGTCGGTGATCCATACCGTGCCCTATCCGAACCCGGGCGTCATGCGGCGCGTCTATCCCGGCTTCGTCCAGCTCTCCGGCTTCATGACCATGAACCTGGAGCGCCACATGGACGCCCATGCCGGGCTGTTCCGCCACCTGATCGAAGGTGACTGCGACTCCGTCGAGCAGCACCAGAACTTCTACGACGAATACCTCTCGGTCATGGACCTGACGGCGGAATTCTATCTGCAGACCGTGCGGACCGTGTTTCAGGAGCATTCCCTGCCGGAGGGACGCATGATGCATCGCGGCGAACTGGTCGACTGCCGCAAGATCCGCAAGACGGCGCTGATGACCGTCGAGGGCGAACTGGACGACATCTGCGGCCTGGGCCAGACCGAGGCGGCGCACGATCTCTGCGTCAACATCCCCATCGACGACCACTACCACTATGTGCAGCCGGGCGTCGGCCACTACGGCGTGTTCAACGGCACCCGCTGGCGCACAGAGATCCAGCCGCGGGTGCGCGAGATGATCCGCTCCACGGACTTCAAGCGCCGTATCCAGGCCAAGCCGGCCAGAATCATCCGCCGCGTCGACGCGGCGGGATAGGTCATCATCCGCCGCGGCGACGCCGGGGAAAAGGTCATCATCCGCCGCGTCGACGCGGCGGAGCAGGCCTCAGAAAATTTCCGGAAACAAAAAACGCGCCGGCGCAGTCTCAGGCGCTTTGCTTTTCCTGCATCTTCACGCCGTGCGGCGGGCGGTAGCGCCACACGCTGGCCGGCGGGATGTTGTCGACCACCCAGTTGATGCGCTCGGCCTGCAGGCCCAGGCGCGTCAGGATGCGCCGCGACACCGGTGAGGCCGGGCCGTAGGTGAACTGCAGCAGCACGCCGTCTTCCTCCAGCACCTCGGTGGCCTCGGAAACGATGCGCAGGCAGACGCGCTCGGGAATGGAAAGCAGCGGCAGGCCGGAGACCACCGCCTTTACCGGGCCGATGCCGGCGGCGCGCAACAGGCGGCGCAGCTCGGCGGCATCGCCCTGAAGCAGGCGCACGTCTGGAAAGCGGGCGGCGATCACCCGGGCGAAAGCGGGATCTCGCTCCACCACGGCGATGTCCTCGATGGGAACCCCACTCTGCAGCAGAGCGGCCGTGATGTTGCCGGTGCCGCCGCCCAGCTCGACCACGGCGCCGGGGGCCTCCAGGTCGATGCCCGCCACCATGGCGCTGGCCAGGCTGCGGCCGCTGGGCACGAGGGCGCCCACCGCCTTGGGGTTCTGCAGCCAGCGCCGCAGAAATCCGAGATTGCGCCGCAGGGGCGCCAGGCGGGTCGGCTCTATAGGCATGGGGTTTTGGTTTCTATCGCAGGAGCGGCCATCGTCGAAGTCCGTTTCGCGGAGCTTGGTCGCGCGCCTGCTGGCGGCCAGCGACTCCGACACCGCACTTTATCTCGGACTGTATATGGAGAGTAACCCTTCGCGCACAAGTGTTTATGATGGGGCCGCCCGACCCCCGGGGCGCCAAGGGCCTTGGGGAAGCCCGGAGAATGCGGGGCCGGAAAGGGGAAGCGCCCCGAAGGAAAAACCGCGGTTTTCCCTTCGGAGCGGTCTAAGTAGAGACATCTTTTTCCCCGGCGCTAGTGGCGCGAAGGTTTGGCGATCAGGCTTCGAAGTCGATCGCCTGTCCCCGGTTGGGTTCCGGATAGGGGAACCGCGGGGGAGGGTCCTTCGGGGCCGCGTCGACAGGACGCGGCGTTTCCGCTTTGGCCCCGGCGGAGACCTCCTGGGTCTTGCCGGCGGTCTCTGCGCCACTGTTGGCGAGAGGCACCGGGGCTGGTTGGATCTGCATCGTATCCTCCATTCAATCCAGGCATCTAATCAGCCTGATAAAATATTATTTGTTGGTGCTTAAGTAAAGGTATAAATAAAAGTCGATTTAATATTGATTTATACTAAGTTTGTATCGAAATGTATCGATTTGCTGATGTATTGTTCCTTGTGTACTATCAACCTTCGGTTATTTTCTTTGAAGTCGTGCGGCTTCGGACACCCTGGCGGCCCTCGATTGATCGCCTTCCAATGATTGTCTTTCTGGATTGTTTGATCACAGGTTGTGTTGCACAAAGCCCACAGCCTGGGGTAAGAAGAGGCGTGGCAGTCTTTTTTGTCGCAAGACCTGTAACATCGCCTTCCATTGATACGCTATATATAGTAGAAATTAACTAATTGTTAACTTTCGCTGCTGGGCGTCGGGGCTTAGTCTTCGGTGTCGGACGTGATCGGAGCCACTGGCGCTGCGTCGGGCCGCAATGCGCCAAGTATAGTTGGCTCCTGGAGAACTTCGGGGGGCAAGCAGGTTGAAGGTTTTGGTTGTTGCGTCTCAGAAGGGTGGTTCGGGCAAGACCACCCTCGCCGGGCATCTGGCTGTCCAGGCGGAGATGAGTGGAAACGGGCCGGTTGGCCTGATTGATGTGGATCCCCAGGGCAGTCTCGCCGACTGGTGGAACGAGCGCACGGCGCCGAACCCCTTTTTCATACAAACCGCAGTGCCGCGGCTGGCCGACGACATCAAGGAACTGGCCGCCCACGGCATGGAACTGCTGATCATCGACACGCCGCCGGCCTTGACCGCGACCATCGCCGACGTCATCGGCGTCGCCGACCTGGTGGTGATCCCAACCCGGCCGAGCCCGCACGATCTGCGCTCCATCGGGGCCACGATGGAACTGGTCGAGCACCTGGGCAAACCGCTGGTCTTCGTCGTCAACGGGGCCGCCGCGCGGGCCCGCATCACCAGCGAGGCGGTGTCCCTGCTGTCCCAGTACGGCCCGCTGGCGCCGTCCATCATCCACCAGCGCGTCGACTTTGCCGCGGCCATGATCGACGGCCGCACGGTGATGGAACTGCCGGGTGAATCCCGCTCCGCCGACGAGATCGCCGAACTCTGGGACTACCTGCAGGACCGGCTGGAAGGCGGAGGGATAAGGCGCCGGCGCCTGCCCTCGATCCCCGGCCCGGTCGCGGCCATGACCGCACAGACGAAGGCCGAGGGCAGAGCCTGAGATGAGTCAGCACAAGGCCGCTTCGTTGACGAGCAATCTCTTCGCGCGCAAAGGCAGGGCCTCGCCTGCCAGTCTCCTGATCGCGGAAATCGAAGGTGGCGACCCGGAAGAGCGGGAGCTCAAACCGAAGCGCCCTGCAAACGGCGCGCGGAAGATAGAACTCAACGGCAAAGCCGCGAAGAAGGCCAAGCAGCCGGAGGAACTGCCGCTGCTCGCCTTCGTCGAAGCGCAGGCGGTCGGGGCGCGGACCGTCGAAGAGGAAGAGGGCGCTTCCGAAAAGCCGGAAGCTGCAAAGCCGGAAGAGACGGCGGAGCCGCGTCCGCCCGCCAGCCTGCTCGACAGCGGCGCCCGGGCGCTGCGCCAGGCCAACGGTCGTCACGTGGCGGCGGAACCGATGATGCCGGCCGAGGCCGGGGAAGAGGCGTCCCAGCCTGCGGCCGTTGTTCGGGCCTCCGTCGCACCGGCAGCCGGGGCCGAGGCGGAAGCCGCAGCAGGGATCGATGCGGAGATCGAGGCCGAAACCGTCTCCGGCGACGAGAACGTAGCGGCCATCGAGGATGCGCCGCAGGACGAGAGCGAGCCGGCCGCGGCGGCCGAAAGCGAGGCCGCAGAGGCCGAGGCCGTCGAAGCCGAGACCGTCGAGGCGGTTGACGACGACGAACCCTCCCCCACGAAGGCCGGGGCGGAAGAGACCGCCACGGAAGACGCGGCGGCAGAGAAGGCAACCGCGGAGGAACAATCGGAAGCGGAGAAGCCCGCTGCCGAAGCGGAAGCCGAGGCCGAGGCAGAGGCAGAGGCAGAGGCAGAGGGGCGCGAGGTGAAGACGCCCGCGGCTGTCGGGCCGGAGGCGGCCAAGGTGACGCCGACGGCGACCCGGAAGCTCGGGACCGAGGCGGCCATTTCGGCCACCGTTGCCCTGCGCCAGGCTGCGGCCCTGCGGGCGACGCCCATGCCGGGCCTGAAGCCGCAGGCGCGGGAAGCCGCGGCAACGTCCACGGCGGCGGTCCCGCCGCCGAAGCCGGCCGGCAGCGCCCTGCCGTGGCGCAGCGCCGCGGTCGTGGCCCTCGGCGTCGCGCTGGGCCTGGGCGCCTACGTCGCCTTCTCCGGCGACCCGGAAGCGCCGCCGGCGGGAACCCCGGCACCGCGCGCCGAAGCGCTGCCCGAGGGCGAGGCGACGGCGGCTGAAAAGACCACGGCAGAGACCGCCGTGCCCACGGCAGCCGCTCCCGCCGCCGCGCAAAGCGCGGCGGAAGAGACCGCCGTGCAGTTGCCGGAGCCGTCCTTCGACATCATCCGCATCGAGCCGGACGGGCAGTCGATCATCGCCGGGCGCGCGGCGCCGGGCAGCGAGTGGATCCTGCTCAACAACGGAGATCCCATCGCCAGCGTGCAGGCCGACGCCAACGGCGAGTGGGTGGTGCTGCCCGACGCCTCGCTGGTGCCGGGGGCCAACGCCTTCAGCCTGGTGCCCAAGACGGAGCGCGGCAAGGTCGCCATTCCCGCACCGGCAGCGCGGGAGAACCTCTCGCAGCAACCCGCGCCCGAAATGCCCGCCACGCCGCAGTCCGGCAGCGACGCGGGTGCGGCGGCGACGCCGGACGATGGTCCCGAAATCGATGTCGGCATGGCGCTGCCGAAACCCAAGCCGGCCGTTTCCGGCGCGGTGCCGCGCATCCAGGTTTCCCAGGACGGCATCTACGAACTGCAGGTGGCCTCGGTCCGCCAGAGCGCCGACGCGGAGCGCGAGCGCAACCGACTGGCGGCGGCCTATCCCGACCTTCTGGGGAACTTGGACCTGCGGGTGCAGGAGGCCAGCATCGACGGCGCCGGCACCTACTACCGCGTGCGCAGCGGTGCCATCGCGGACCTCGGTGCGGCGCGCGAGGTCTGCCGCCGTCTGGGGGTGTCGGGGCAGGGCTGTCTGGTGGTGCGTCGCCCGCCGCCGGCCGAGGCGCCGCAGACCGAGGTTGTGCAGGACGCGCCGACGCCCCACGCGGCGCCGGAGCAGCAGGCCCAGCGACCCTAGGTCTTAGCTAGAGTCCTTTCACTCGATTTTCTTGAACAGACCGCACCGCAGCTTCAAGCAGGTTCGCTCGCGAACAGGCCGATGGCGGCCAGCAGGTCCTGGATCTCACGCCGCGCCGCCGCATGGCTGCTGCTCTCGGCCGGGCCCCTGGCTTGGCTAGGGCCTTGGCCGGCGACCTGCTCGGGCAGGTCCAAGGCGGTCAGCCCCTTCATGAAGTGTTCGCGGAAGACGACCCGCTCACTGATGCCGGGGGCGGTGCGGAAGCCGATGCGCTTGGCCAGAAGGTCCAGCAGGGCCGAGATCTCGCGCATGTTGCGGGCCTCGATGTGGGCCAGGCGGTTGCGCAGGATGACCCAGTCGATGGGCGGCCGGCCGGCGACCACGCGCTGGTTGTTCTGCTCCCAGACGAGCTGGCTGTAGACGCTGGGCGCTTCGACCTCGCGGCGTTCCCGGTTGATCTGCGCCAGCACCCCGATGTCCAGGAAGCTGTCGTTCAAGGGGGTGATCAGGGTGTCGGCGCGGTTGTGGCCCAGGCGGCAGAGGTAGGAGTCGCTGCCCGGTGTGTCGACGACGATGAAGTGGCAGTCGGCCAGGTCGTCGAAGGCGTCCTGCAGGCGGCCGGCCTCGTCGGCCTCGGCGGCGGCGCGCTCGCTCGCTTTGGAGCGCTCGATGGCGCGATGTTTAGACAGTTCCAGCCTTCGGCCGCTCTGCTCCGCGTAGCTCGCGCGATTGCGGACGAAGGCGCTGAGGGTGCCCTGGCGGGCGTCGAGATCGATAGTGCCGACGCGGAAGCCGAGCTTCATCAGCGCCACGGCGATGTGGATTGCTGTCGTCGACTTGCCGGTGCCGCCCTTCTCGCTGCCGACGACGATGATGTAGGGCACCGCCTCTTCCGGCCGGTTGCTGCTGCGTTGCATCTCCACGGCGCCCCCTTCTATGGTCGGCTCGCTACCACAGGGCGGCTGGTAGGACCCACGTTCACGCCGGTTGGATCACACCAGCGCTCGTCGGCTTGTTGATTAGAAAAGCACGGTCCAGTTTTCAGCATCTCTTGCCGTGCCCGCGGCGGAAACCATACGCAGATGATCGGGGTCGCCGGGCGCTTCCTCGGCGTCGTCCTCGTCGCTGCTTTCCGTGGGGTTGTTTTCCGCGGCCCGCTTTTCCGCTTCGGCGATGATGCCCTTCAGGGCCGCCAGCCGCCGCGCCAGGATCTCGGTCCGGGCCCAGGCGACGTACTCCTCGCCGTCGGACGACTTGTGAACCGCGGCCCACTGCTCGCGCCGCTCCGACTTCATCACGAAGGCGATGTTCTCGCCTTCAACGGCGCAGTCGAGCGACTGGGTGTAGGGCGCGACTTTGCCTTCCCAGATTTCGGAGATCACGTTCCAGGAGAAGCCTTCGTTGACCAGCAGTTCCATCATGACCTGATCGAACTCGCCCCGGGCCAATTCCAGGGCATAGCTAATCATGCAGTCCAATTCCTGGCTGCCGTGTGGCGCAGATTCCAAGGCCGACACCACACGCCTAATGATGCCGTCCCTACGTTCATATTGGCTCATCGACCCCCGTCCCTGAGCAACACTTCGATAGTACTGATTTTGGCGCCGAAGAGAAGCGCCCCTCGTGCTCAAGGGAGAAAAAAGCGACAACGCTATGGTTAATATCCACGCATTGCGCCAGCGGTAGGGCGCAGTGGGGGAGGTATCAGGCGAGAGGCTACAATTACGGGTAGCAGCCTGGGGTCAGACGCCGGACGCGCGGTCCTCGCTGCCGGCTTCCTTGCCACCATGGGCCGCCGACCAGGACTCGGGATCCTGCAGGAAGCTGCGTACTTCCTCGACCTGTGCCGGGGTGAGGTAGCCGCTGTTCTCGGCGGCGGCCAGCGCGTCCCACCAGGTTGCCAGCGCATGCAGCTTCACGCCCTTTTCGGCCAGGGCGGCCACGCCCTGAGGGAAGATGCCGTAGTGGAAGATTACGAAGGTATGCGCGATCTCGGCTTCTGCCTTGCGGATCGCATCGACGAAATTCAGCTTCGAGCCGCCGTCGGTCGCCAGATCCTCCACCAGCAGGACGCGGCTGCCCTCCGGCAGGTAACCCTCGATCTGCGCGTCGCGGCCGAAGCCCTTGGGCTTCTTGCGCACGTAGAGCATCGGCAGGCCCAGGCGCTCGGCGATCCAGGCGGCGAAGGGGATGCCCGCGGTCTCGCCGCCGGCGATGCAATCGATGGATTCGTAGCCGGCTTCGCGTTGGATCACGTCGCAGGCGAAGTCCATCAGCTGCGCACGGGCGCGCGGGAAGGAGATGATCTTGCGGCAGTCCACGTAGACCGGGCTGGCCCGCCCCGAGGTGAAGATGAAGGGCTCGTCCGGGCGGAACAGCACCGCCTCGATCTCCAGCAGGATGCGGGAGGTGATTTCGGCGATGTCGCTGGAACTGGCGGCAGCGGTCGGCAGCATGGCGGGCCCCTCTGATTTCGGTCCGCCTTGTTTATCGCCAAAGCCCGCGAATGACAATCGGGCGGACCCGCTACGCGGGCCGGGGGCGGGAATTCAGTCCGCTTCGGCCGCGGGCTGGACGCTGCCTTCGCGCGGCAGGGGCGTCCGGGCCAGCAGGTAGCCCAGGAAGGCGATGACCGCCGAGGCGGCCATGACCGTGACCATGGGGTAGACGGTGTCGCCCTGCAGCCAGCCGACCAGCAGGGTGACCAGCGCGCCGATCATCATCTGGGTAAAGCCGAGCAGGCCGGAGGCGGTCCCCGCCAGGTCCGGGCGGCGCGAGATGGCCGCGGCGGTGGCGCTGGGCATGCTGAGGCCGTTGCCCAGGCCGACCAGCATCACCGGGCCGAAGAGGGCGAGCGGCGTCATCTCGGTGCCGAGCGCCAGCGCGCTCAGAAGGGCAGTGCCGGCCAGGGCCGCCGAGCTGCCGCTGAACACCATGCGCTCGGGCCCGATCCGGGTGGCCAGGCGGCCGGAGAGAAAGTTGCCGGCCATGTAGCAAAGGGCGTTCAGCACGAAGTAGTTGCCGTAGTCGCTGGACGGCCGGCCCATGAGCTCGACCATGATGTAGGGCGCCCCGGCCAGGAAGGAGAAGAAGACCGCCGTGGTGAAAGAGACGTTGAGCGCGTAGCCGTTGAAGCCGCGGTCGCGCAGCAGGATGGGAAAGCCGCGCAGCATGTCCAGCGGGCCGGTCGCGACGTGGCGGTCGTGGTGGGTTTCGTGCAGCAGCACCCAGGCGAAGCCCAGCGCCACCACGCCGACGCCGGCGACGGTGAAAAAGGTCGAGCGCCAGCCGAACCACTGGTCCAGGTGGCCGCCCAGCAGCGGCGCGATCATCGGCGCCACCACCATGACCATGGTGATGTAGCCGATCATGCTGGCCGATTCCTCGCGGCTGTGGGTGTCGCGCACGATGGCGCGCCCCAGCACCAGTCCGGCGCAGCCGCCGAAGGCCTGGATGATGCGCCCGGCGATCAGCAGCAGGATCGAATCGGCCAGCGCCGCCATGAGGCTGCCTGCCAGGAACACCAGGATGCCGCCCAGCAGCACCGGGCGCCGCCCGAAACGGTCGGAAAGCGGTCCCATGAAGAGCTGAGAGATGGCGACGCCGAAGAGGTAGAGCGTCAGGGTCAGCTGGATGGTGGTGTAGTCGGTGTTGAAGACCGCCACCATGCCGGGCATGGCGGGGATCAAGATATTGAGCGCCAGCGGCCCCAGCGCCGTCACCGCGATGAGAATCCCCAAGGACGGCCGGAGCGAGGGACGCGGGGCGGTTGAAAGCGACGAATCGGAAGAGGGCGGCGCGGGCGCGCTCATGGGCAAAGGGGGTCCGAATTGTGAATGCCGGGCGGGCGGTAAGAGAAGCGCCACATTCCCGGCGCAGCGGGACGGTGACGCTTTGGTCAGCATGCTATATGGGAAGTAAACTGACCAGTGTCCATGGCGCATGCCTGCTTTGCTCCGGCCCCGAGAACGGGGTTTTGCGCGGCGCTTGCGCGCCCTAAGCTGCGGCCCGCAGCAACCGGACCGGACGGGGAGGAGAGGCGGCATGACGGCGGCAGGGGCGGCGCGGCAGGCGCCATCGATCGAGCTGGAACGGCAGGACGCGGTCGCGACCCTGTGGCTCAACCGGCCGGAGCGGCGCAACGCCTTCGACCTTGCCATGTGGCAGCGGCTCGGCGACCTGACGCTGGACCTAGCCGGCGACGACAGCCTGCGCTGCCTGGTGCTGCGCGGGCGCGGCGGCGCCTTCGCCGCCGGGGCCGACATCTCCGAGTTCCCCGAGAAACGCTACAGCGCCGCGCAGGCCGAGGACTACGCCCGGATCATGGACCGCGCCACCGAGGCGGTGGCCGACTGCCCGGCGCCGACCCTGGCGGTGATCGAGGGCCCCTGCGTCGGCGGCGGCCTGGAACTGGCGGTGCAGTGCGACCTGCGCATCGCGTCCGAGAACGCGCGCTTGGGCATTCCGATCAACCGCATCGGCCACTGCCTGCCCTACCCGGCGATGATCGCCCTGGTGGAGCTGGCCGGGCGCGCCGCGGCGCTGGAGATCCTGCTGGAGGGCCGCATCCTCACCGCCGAGGAGGCGCTCTCCAAGGGCCTGCTCACCCGCGTGGTGCCAGACGGCGAGTTGGAGGCGGAGGCCGCTGCCGCGGTCAAGCGCATCGCCGCCGGTGCCCCGCTGGCCGCGCGCTGGCACAAGAGCCTCGCCAAAAAGGCGCGGCGCCCGGAGACCCTGGACGACGAGGCCTGGCGCGAGCCGCTGATTTCCTGCGACACCGCCGACTACCGCGAAGGCATCCGCGCCTTTCTGGCCAAGGATAAACCGGCCTTCCGCGGGGAGTAGAAATGAAGCGGGAGCACTTCGATGCGGTCATCCAGTATTTTGTCGAGCGAGACAGGCTGACAACTGCCGTAAGCCGACACCGGATTTTTTCGAGGATTGGACGCGAAAGTGCTCTGCGGTTCCTCGAGTGGCTGGCGCTCCAGAAATTCCTGAGAAGATACCCGGTCGATCCGCGTAGGAATCCGGAGCACATCTGCGACTTGCTCAAGAGCGCCTTGAAGAACCAGGATGCGAAGGAAGCAGAGGCCGCTGACTTGTTGGGATGGGAATTCGGATTTCCGAGGAGTTGTCTGGTCTCATTGAACACTCTGCTGACCGAAGACTGGCACGAGGTGCACGAAGACTTTGCAGTGGCTCTGGGGGATCTGCGCGATCCCAGCAGCATTGATCCCCTTTATCGTGCTGCTCTGATGGATCTGGACTATCTGGCTTACGATCAGGCTTGTGCTCTTGCGGCCAAGTGCTGCTGCGCCTTGGGTGCCATCAATACCGAAGAGGCCATCGAAAGGCTGCGAGCGCTTACACAATCGGAGAACCCGGTGAAGGCTGCAGCCGCTAAGAAGCAGCTGCGGCATCAACAGCTTCCGCCCGATCGGATGGCGTAAATTCAACTCTACAAAAATAGGGCGGCGCTCCGGCCCGCTCTGCCGTCACGCCGCCCCTCGGGGGAGCCTCCCTGTTTGCTTGCCTGACCCCCCTATTGCAGCGTCTCCTTGAAGAAGTTGATGGTCCGCCCCCAGGCGATCTCCGCCGCCTTCTCGTCATAGCGCGCGGCGTTGGTGTCGTTGTTGAAGGCGTGGTTGGCGCCCTCGTAGGTGAACATCTCGTAAGCCACGCCGTTGGCGTCCAGCGCCGACTTGAAGTCGGAAATGCCGGCGTTGATGCGCTCGTCAAGCCCCGCGTAGTGCAGCAGCAGGGGTGCGCGGATGTTCGCCACCTGCTCGGCCGAGGGCTGGCGGCCGTAGTAGGCGACGGTGCCGGAGACGGCAGGCGAGTTCACCGCCACCTGGTTGGCCATGGCGCCGCCCCAGCAGAAGCCGACGGCGCCGACCTTGCCGCTGGAAGCCGGGTGCTTGGCGAGGTAGTCGACCGCCGCCACCGCGTTCTGGATGGTCTGGGCGCTGTCGAGGGCGCGGATCATCTCGCGCGCCTGGTCCTCGTCGGCGGGCGTGCCCCCGGCGGGCGAGAGGAAGTCGACGCCCAGCGCCACGAAGCCCTCCAGGGCGATGCGCCGGGTGACGTCCTCGATATGCGGATTGAGGCCGCGGTTCTCGTGGATCACCAGCACGGCCGGCAGCTTCTCGGTGACCGGCACGTTGGCCGGGCGCGCCATATAGCCGCTCAGCTCGCCGCTGGCGCCGGGGAAGGTCACGGTGCTGGTGGCCACGCGGCTGTCGTCCGGGGCGATCATGGCCGCCTGGGCGTAGTTGTTCTCCAGCAGCGGCAGCAGGGCGCAGGCCGCGGCGCTGCCGCCGGCCACCCGGGTCAGGTGGTCGAAGAAGCGGCGGCGGTCCAGGGTCAGGTGGGTGTATTCGTCATAGAGATCGATCACCTCCTGGGTGATTTTCGGTGCCGATTTCGGGGGCGCCTTGCCTTTGGGCATCTCGAGGGCGGTTCTCGCTGGGGCGGTCTTCGCGGGGGCGGTCATCGCTGGTCTAACTCCTGAAGAGTTGTCGTCTGTCAGACGCGAGAATGGGAAACGGCGGCCCGGCAGGGCAGGGGACAGTTCGGGGCGGTCCCGACCGGTGTCGCGGCCGGTGGCTTTGGGGGACCGTTTCGCCCGGCGCCGGCGCCGCCGTCTCTTGCCGAAAAAACTAGCCGGATCCTGGGCTTACGAACAGGGGACGGCACGGGATATTTCTCGAATGGGCAGTTGCGCGAACGCCTGCGCCGGAGATCACGAAAAAATCAGTGCCTGCGGGGGGGTATCTTCAGGTAGCATTTTCATGCAGCATGAAATTTCAGGCCCTGGAGGGCCCGTGATGGCTGTTCGTGCGTCCTCGACATCGATGCCCTGGCCCTTTTGGGGATTCGTGGCGACGCTGCTTGCCGGGCTGCTCCTCGCCGGCCACCAGCGCGAGGCCTTTGCCGAGTTCTCGCTGTTGTTCAGCTACGGCTACTGGGTCACGCGCCTGCTCATGGCTTACCTGCTGTTCGCCGGCTGCCTGCTGCTGCTCGAGATGGGGCCGCTGGGCGAGCGCCTGGAAGGTCGCTGGGCCTGGGGCTGGCTAGCCGGCGCGGCGGCACTGATCACGCTGCCCTTCTTCACCTTGAGCGTCACCATGCTGGACCTGCTGCTCGGCCTGCCGGAGCTGGGCATCAGCGGCTTCGGCCTGGACAGCGCCGGCGCCGAGGAAGCCTCGGCCTCCGGCATGGCGGCCCTCTTCGCCATGGAATCACTCTACCACCTGGACAACCACCTGGCGCTCTGCGCGCTCATCGTCCTGCCCCGCGTGGTGCTGGACCTGCGCGGCGCCCAAGCGGGGGCGGAGCAGGACGGGGCGGAGCAGCGTGCGCCCTTCCCGGCGCCGGTGACCCTGCGCCCGGCGACGCCGGCCGCGCCGGCCTTCTTCCAGCGCTTCGATCCGCCGCTGAAGGGCCCGGTCCTGGCGGTGCAGGCCCAGGAGCACTACGTGCGGGTGGTGACCGCCGAGGGCGCGGTGACCACGCTCTACCGCTTTGGTGACGCCCTGCGTGAGCTGGAAGGTCTTTCGGGACTGCAGGTGCACCGCTCCTTCTGGGTGGCCGACGCCGGGGTCGCGGCCTTGCGGAGCGGCAAGCGCGGCTTGAAGATCGTTCTGCGCAACGGCGAGCAGGTGCCGGTCAGCGCCCGCCACGCCGACACGGTGCAGCGGCGCTACGGCGAGCGCCTGGAGACGGTCGCCTGATGGAGGCCCGATGATGGTCGGCGGTATCGATCACGAAGGCGAGCTGGCGGTGGCGCGCATCCGCATGAAGCTGGAACAGGATGCCGCCCTGACCTCCCTGGCCGAGAGCGAGCGCCTGCGCCGCGAAGAGGGCGAGGAGCAGTTCCGCGGGCGGCTCTGGGCGCTGACGGTCATGGGGGTCATCTACGTGCTCTACCTGCTGTTCGGCTGAGGGCGCGGCGCTTCCCGGCGTGCCGCGAAGGCGGTGCGGTCGATGCTGTAGCGCCGTGCCGCTTCGCCCTGGTAGTCCACAACTCCGGTGAAGACGAGTCCCAGTTTTTCGGCCACGCGGATGGAGCCGTGGTTGTCGGGATGAATGTCTGCGACGACCTGCTCCAGTGCGGCGGTGGCGAAGCCTTGTTTCAGGATCGGCGCTGCGGCTTCCGTGGCGATACCTCGGCCCCAGGCATCGCGCTTCAGCCGCCAACCGATTTCCACGCTCCCGCCGGAGACGGGGGTCGGGTAGAGCATGATCCAGCCGAGGAAATCCGCAGGCGCGTCAATCGGAAAGACGGACCAGTAACCCATCCCCTGCGGATAGGTCATGGATATTCGGCGGCATAGAAAATCCAGGTGCTCCGCGTCATTCGACCAGGGCGGTCCGACAAAGCGGATCACATCGGGGTCGCGGTCCATGGCGACGCAGGCATCGAAGTCATCCATGGTGCGCGGTCGCAGCAGCAGACGCTCAGTCCGGATTGTAGACACCGTGAAGCACCTCGAATTACCTGCGCAGCGTGATGTATTTACCTGCGCAGCGTGATGTATTTAAAAGTGCCCTGGCCGCTGCCGACGACGCGGCCGTCCTCGTCGCGCACTTCGCAGTTGGCGAAGAACAGCGACTTGCCGCCGCCGCTGCAGGTGGCGCGGGCCAGGAGGCGCTGGCCCTCCTTCGCGGTGCCGATGAAGTTGCAGGTCAGCGACAGGGTGAAGGCGCGGCGCGGTGTCACCCCCTCCGGCGTGTAGCAGCCGCAATAGCCGCAGGCGGTGTCGATCAGCGTGGTCAGCACGCCGCCGTGCATGACGCCGCTGCGGTTCAGGTGGCGCTTGGCGACCGTCAGGCCGACTTCGGCGACGTCGTCTTCCCAGTTGATCAGATGATAGCCGACCAGGTCGGCGAAGCCGCCGTGGCTGCGCAGCGGGTCGGCATCCTTCACGGGTTTTGTCGAATCGTCAGGCATGGCGGCAGACTGCCGTGTCACGGCGGCGCTGTCCATACGCGGGCAGCGCGGCGCTTTTGCAGCGCTTTTCGGATGCCGGCATATCGTTGGAAGGCCCACAAAGCTAGACCGGGGCTCACGGCCCCGGTCTTTTGCTCTCGCTTGACAGGAACGCTCCGCACCGCGGTTCGTTGGGAGCTTCCTGACGAGTCACCGCACAGGCTTTGCGGCGGCTAAATCGTCACCGGTTTTTCCCGGCCACGTGCAGTTAGCTTGCGACTCTTCGGGTGGTCCGGTCAAGAGGCCAGCGCTAGGAATATGGGCGGATTTCCGCGCTTTTCACCGCGCCTTTCGCGCGTGCAAAGCGGCCGCGGCCAAGGCGGGCGGCGGGAAAGCGTGAAGACCGCGCGCAACATTGCCGTAGCGCAGCAAAAAAGAGGGGGCCGACAGGACGGCGCGCGCCGTTCACCGCGCGATTGCTTATCGCGCCGTCAAAACCAAAGCCGCAGTTGCGGAAAACGAATCGCGGCCGGCGCGCGGCGCTAGGACTCCAACCCCACGGCATAGAAATAGGGGTTCTCGAAGCCGGGCTTGCCGTAGTCCAGGGGTTCGCCGTCCATGTCGTAGACCTGGCCGCCGGCGGCCAGCAGCACCGCGTGGCCGGCCGCCGTGTCCCCTTCCCTGGTGCGCCCGGAGCGCGGGGAGAGATCGGCGCGGCCGGTGGCGACGAGGCAAAACTTCAGCGAGGAGCCGGCGGTCACCCGGTCGGCCACCTTGTACCTGGCGAGGAAGTCGTCGAGTTCCTGGCCGCTGCCGTGGCGGCGGCTGGCCACCACCACCGCGCCGTCTTCCGGGATCTCGCGGGCGCGGATCTCCATCAGCGGCTTGTCGGTCTCGGCGAAGACGGCGCGGCCGCTGCCCTTGTCGCCGTCTGCGGTGTCGCCGCAGACGCCCGCCCAGGTCATCGCCATGGCCGGGGCGTGGACCACGCCGGCGACCGGCTGGCCGTCCTCGATGAGGGCGATGTTCACGGTGAACTCGCCGTTGCGGCTGAGGAACTCCTTGGTGCCGTCCAGGGGATCGACCAGCCAGAAGCGGCCGCCGGAGACGTCCGGCTCCTCGCCCGCCGCCATGGCTTCCTCGGCCACCACCGGGATGTCCGGCGTCAGGGTGTTGAGGGCGCCCAGGATGAAGGTCTCCGCGGCCTCGTCGGCCTCGGTGACGGGGGAGGCGTCGTCCTTCTCGCGCACCTCGATCTCCTCGGCCTCCACGTAGTAGGCGAGGATGACCTTGCCGGCGCGCTCGGCGATGAGCCGCAGCACCGCCAGGATGTCCTCGGCCCCGGCCTCGTCCTGGTCGAGCAGCCCCTTTGGCGATTTTCCCGTGTCGCTCACTCTGCGGCTTCCTGTTGCCTGGCGTCCTGGATGGCGCGCCACAGCTTCTCCGGCGTCGCCGGCATGTCGACGTGGCGGATGCCCAGCGGCGCCAGGGCGTCCACCAGGGCGTTGATGACCGCCGGGCAGGAGCCGATGGCCCCGGCTTCACCGGCGCCCTTCACGCCCATGGGGTTGGTGGTGCAGGGCGTGTCCTCGACCATGGTCAGCTCGATCGAGGGCAGGTCGTCCGCCCGCGGCATGGTGTAGTCCATGAAGGAGCCGGTAAGCAGCTGGCCGTCGCCGTCGTAGACCGTGTGCTCCAGCAGCGCCTGGCCGATGCCCTGCGCCGCGCCGCCGTGCACCTGGCCGGCGGCCAGCAGCGGGTTCACCACCACGCCGAAGTCGTCGACCACCACGTAACGCAGCAGCTTGACCGCGCCGGTCTCCGGATCCACCTCCAGCTCGCAGAGGTGGCTGCCGTTGGGATAGGTCTGCGCCCCGGCGACGATGTGGTGCTGGTCCTCCAGCGGCTCCTTCATCTCCTCCGGCAGGGTCTCGTCGCCGTAGGCCGCCTTTGCGACCTCGGTCAGCGTCACGGTCTTGTCGGTGCCGGCCACGGTGAAGACGCCTTCCTGGAACTCGATGTCGGCCTCGGCGGCTTCCAGCAGGTGCCCGGCGACCTTGCGGCTGCGCTCGATCACCTTGTCTGCGGCGCCGTCGAGGGCCTGGCCGCCCATCAGCAGGGAGCGCGAGCCGCCGGTGCCGCCGCCCTGGGGCAGGTCCCGGGAATCGCCCTGGTGGATGGTCACCTGGTCGGGCTCCACGCCCAGCTTGTCGGCGAGCAGCTGCGTGTAGGCGGTGAAGTGGCCCTGGCCGTTGGTCTGGGTGCCGATCCACAGCTCCACGCCGCCGTCGTCCTTCACCTTCAGGCGCGCGGTCTCCTCGCCGTTGGAGCCGCAGACCTCGCCGTAGCAGGCGAAGCCCAGGCCGCGCAGCTTGCCGGCCTTGGCCGCCTCGGCGCGCCGCGCCTCGAAACCGGCGAAGTCGATGGCCTCCTGCCCACGCTGCAGCAGGCCGGCGAAGTCGCCGCTGTCGTAGGTCTGCTCGAAGGCGGTGGTGTAGGGCATCTGCTCCTTGGGAATGAAGTTGCGCCGTCGGAACTCGTCCGGCGCCATGCCGATGTCGCGCGCCGCCGCGTCCATCAGGCGCTCCACCAGGTAGGCCGCCTCCGGCCGTCCGGCGCCGCGGTAGGCGTCGACGGGCACGGTGTTGGTGAAGACCGTGGTCACTTCGGCATAGCCGGTGGGGAAGGTGTAGAGGCCGCTCAGCATGGGCGCGTAGCAGCCCGTCGGGATGAAGGGCGCGAAGTTGGAGAGGTAGGCGCCCATGTTGGCGGTGGTGGTGACACGGATGCCCAGCGCCTTGCCGTTCTCGTCGGTGGCGAGCTCGGCCAGGGTGACGTGGTCGCGGCCCTGGGTGTCGCTGAGGAAAGCCTCGCCGCGCTCGGAGATCCAGCGCACCGGGCGGCCCAGGCGGCGCGCCGCGAAGAGCACCAGCACGGTCTCCGGATAGACGAAGATCTTCATGCCGAAGCCGCCGCCCACGTCCGGGGTGATGACGTGCATCTTCTCCTTGGGCACCTTGAAGATCATGTCGGCCAGCAGCGGCAGCATGCGGTGCGAGCCCTGGGAGACGGTGTGGAGCGTGAAGGTCTCGCTGGCCGCGTCGTAGTCGCCGATGGCCGCGCGCGGTTCCATGGCGTTGACGATGACGCGGTTGTTCACGAACTCCAGCCGGGTGACGTGGTGGGCCTTGTCGAAGGCCGCCTTGGTCGCCGCCTCGTCGCCCATCTCCCAGACCAGGCTGGTGTTGTTGGGCGCCTCGTCCCAGACTTGGGGCTGGCCCGGGTCCTTGGCGGTCTTGGTGTCGGTCACCGCCGGCAGGGGGTCGTAGTCGACCATCACCAGCTCGGCGGCGTCGCGCGCCGCCGTCGCCGTCTCGGCCACCACGAAGGCCACCCCGTCGCCGACGTGGCGTACCCGGCCGCGCGCCAGCGCCGGGCGCGGCGGCATGATGGTCTTGGTGCCGCCCTTGCCCGGCATGGGTACGATGCAGGGGACGTTGCCGACGCCGTCGGCGTCCAGGTCGTCCACGGTGTAGACGCCGAGCACGCCCGGAACGGCCTTGGCCTCCTCCAGGTCGATCGACTTGATCTCGGCATGGGCAAAGGGGCTGCGCACCAGCACGCCGTAGGTCTGCCCCTCGAACTGAATATCGTCACTGTAACGGCCTTGGCCGGTCAGGAAGCGCGAGTCTTCCACCCGCCGCAGGCCTTGGCCTACGCCAAATCGCCCCATGGCTGAAACATTCTCCGTGAAGGTGGGTTATATGAGGAATTGGCCTCAATGATAGGCGAGACAAGGGGCCGCGACAAAGCGGAAAGTCATGACGCTTTCATGAGATGGCCCTTCCCGGCGTGCCGCTACTCGCACCTTTGTTGGCGTCCACCTGAATTGACAGCAGATTGTCGCGAGCCCTTCGCGCTAGGCTCGGCCACCCCAAGGAACGATCCGAGCAAGGACAGGAGACGGCAATGGACCAGCGGCTGACCATGGTGACCCTCGGCGTGCGCGACCTCAAGCGGGCGCGGGCCTTCTACGAGGAAGGGCTGGGCTGGACCCTGGGCGGCGGGGTCGAAGGCAGCGTCGCTTTCTACCAGCTCGGTGGCATCCTGCTCGGCCTCTACGGCCTGGAGGCCCTGGCCGAGGACGCGCAGCTCGCCCTGCCGGACCTGCGGCCGGGCCAAAATTTCGGCGGCATGGCCCTGGCCTACAACGTCGCCAGCCCGGAAGCCGTCGACGCCACCCTGAAGGAGGCGGAGGCGGCCGGCGCCACCCTGCTGAAGCCGGGCCAGAAGGTCTTCTGGGGCGGCTACTCCGGCTACTTCGCCGACCCCGACGGCCACCCCTGGGAGGTCGCCCACAACCCCTTCTGGACCCTGAAGCCCGACGGCAGCGTCTCGCTGGAAGCGCCGGAATAGGGTCAGGGCGTACCGCCGTCGCCACACCTCCACTTTGTCATGCTCGGGCTTGACCCGAGCATCCATGGAAAGGCCGGACGCGGACGGTGCCATGGACCCTCGGGTCACGCTCGAGGACGACTGGCGGAGAGGGGCGCGGGCGGTGTGATTTCATCCTTCGAGACGCTTGCTGCGCAAGCTCCTCAGGATGAGGCAGCGGGAGAGATTCCGGAGATGAAAAGCCCCTCACCCTGAGGAGCGCTCTTCAGAGCGCGTCCCGAAGGGCGAGGGGCTTAGTTCCCCTGCCTAATCGAAGGCCTCTTCCCAGGTGCCCTGGGTGGCGGCCTTGGAGTATTCCGTCGCGCGGTTCTCGAAGAAATTGGTGTGCTCGACGCCGTTCAGGATAGCGTCCAGCCAGGGCAGGGGGTTCTTGTCGGTGCGGTAGATCGGCTGCAGGCCCAGCTGGGTCAGGCGGCGGTCGGCGATGTAGCGGATGTAGGCCTTCACGTCGCCGGGCTCCAGGCCTTCGATGGCGCCCTGTTCGAAGGCCAGGTCGATGAAGGCATCCTCGTGGGTGACGATGGTCTCGCAGGCCTTGTAGAGGTCCTTCTCGAAGGCGTCGGTCCAGATCTCCGGGTTTTCCTCGATGAAGGTCTTGAACAGGCGGATGGCCGACTGGGTGTGCAGCGACTCGTCGCGCACCGACCAGGTGACGATCTGGCCCATGCCCTTCATCTTGTTGAAGCGCGGGAAGTTCAAGAGGATCGCGAAGGAGGCGAAGAGCTGCAGGCCCTCAGTGAAGGCGCCGAAGACGGCGAGGGTCTTGGCGATGTCCTCCTTGGTATCGCAGCCGAACTCCTGCATGTAGTCGTACTTGTCCTTCATCTCCTTGTAGTGGAGGAAGGCGGAGTACTCGGCCTCCGGCATGCCGATGGTGTCCAGCAGGTAGGAGTAGGCGGCGATGTGCACCGTCTCCATGTTGGAGAAGGCCGAGAGCATCATCTGCACCTCGGTCGGCTGGAACACGCGGCTGTAGTGGCGCATGTAGCAGTTGTTCACTTCCACGTCCGACTGGGTGAAGAAGCGGAAGATCTGGCTCAGCAGGTTGCGTTCCGAATCCGTCAGGTTGCGGTTCCAGTCCTTCACGTCGTCGGCCAGCGGCACTTCCTCCGGCAGCCAGTGCAGGCGCTGCTGCATCAGCCAGGCGTCATAGGCCCAGGGGTAGCGGAAGGGCTTGTAGACGGGGCTGGCATCAAGCAGGGACATCTTGTCGTTTCTCCCAAGGATGGCATCGCGCTTCTCAGGCGGGCGCGATCGCCGTGTCTGTTCAAAAATTTCGTACGCAAGAATTCGTCCGGGGGAAGTTGGGGCCGGCGGTCCCCCCGAACCACCGGCCCCTTTCACCCCCGAAGCGCGTCTAGCGCACCTTAGCCCTTCGAAGGTCTCTAGCCTCGCGGCCGCCGCAGCCGCCGCGACAGCCTTGTCACTGGCAGGCGAGACACTCCTCGTAGTCGGTGGTCGATTCCGCGGCGGCCGGCAGGTCCTTGGAGGCGATCTTGCCCAGGTGCGGCACCGTCGCCGCCACGGCCGCCGGCTGCGACGACTCGGCGCGCTGGATCGATTTGGAACGGCAGTAGTAGAGGCTCTTCACGCCCTTCTTCCAGGCCTGGTAGTGGATCTGGTGCAGGTCGCGCTTGTGCACGTCGGCCGGCACGAAGACGTTCAGCGACTGCGCCTGGCAGATGAACTCGGCGCGGTCGCCGGCGTGCTCGATGAGCCAGCGCTGGTCCAGCTCGAAGGCGGTCTTGAAGACGTCCTTCTCGTCGTCGTCCAGGAAATCCAGGTGCTGTACCGAGCCGCCGTTGATGGTGATGGAGGTCCAGACGTCCTCGTTGTTCTGGCCCTTTTCCTCCAGCACCGCGGCCAGGTGCTTGTTGCGCACGTTGAAGGAGCCCGACAGCGTCTTGTGGGTGAAGGAGTTGGCCGCGATGGGCTCGATGCCCGGCGAGGCGCCGCCGCAGATGATCGAGATCGAGGCGGTCGGCGCGATGGCCATCTTGTTGGAGAAGCGCTCCATGATGCCGAACTCCTCGGCATCGGGGCAGGCGCCGCGTTCCTCGGCCAGCTTCTTCGAAGCGGCGTCGGCGTCCTTGCGGATGTGGGCGAAGATCTTCTTGTTCCACACCTTGGCCATGACGCCTTCCAGGGGAATGCGGTTGGCCTGCATGAAGGAGTGGAAACCCATGACGCCCAGGCCGACCGAGCGCTCGCGCATGGCCGAGTACTTGGCCCGGGCCATGCCTTCGGGCGCCTTGTCGATGAAGTCCTGCAGCACGTTGTCGAGGAAGCGCATGACGTCCTCGATGAAGCCCTCTTCCTCCTGCCATTCAAAGTACTTCTCGAGGTTCAGCGAGGAGAGGCAGCACACGGCGGTGCGGTCGACACCGTGGTGGTCGACGCCGGTCGGCAGGGTGATCTCGCTGCAGAGGTTCGACATCTTCACGGTGAGGCCGGCCAGCTTGTGGTGTTCCGGGATCTGCCGGTTCACGTGGTCGCCGTAGATGATGTAGGGCTCACCGGTCTCGATGCGGGCGGTGAGGATGCGGATCCAGAGGTCGCGGGCGCGCACCTTGCGGATCACGGCGTTGTCCTTGGGGCTGGTCAGGCCCCATTCCTCGTCTTTCTCGACAGCGCGCATGAAGGCGTCGGAGATGACGATGCCATGATGCAGGTTCAGCGCCTTGCGGTTGGGATCACCGCCGGTTGGTCGGCGCAGCTCGATGAACTCCTCGATCTCCGGGTGGGAGACGGGAATGTAACAGGCCGCCGAGCCGCGCCGTAGGGAACCCTGGCTGATCGCCAGGGTAAGGGAATCCATGACCCGGATGAAGGGGATGATGCCGGAGGTCTTGCCGTTGTGGCCGACCCTCTCGCCGATGGAGCGCAGGTTGCCCCAGTAGCTGCCGATGCCGCCGCCGCGCGCGGCCAGCCAGACGTTCTCGTTCCACAGGTCGACGATGCCGTCCAGGCTGTCGCCGGCCTCGTTCAGGAAGCAGGAGATCGGCAGGCCGCGGCTGGTGCCGCCGTTGGACAGCACCGGCGTCGCCGGCATGAACCACAGCTTCGAAATGTAGTCATAGAGCCGCTGGGCGTGCGCGCTGTCGTCGGCATAGTGGGCCGCGACCCGGGCGAAGAGGTCCTGGTAGGACTCGTCCGGCATGAGGTAGCGGTCGCTGAGCGTCGCCTTGCCGAACTCGGTCAGATTGGCGTCGCGGCTGCGGTCCATGTGGACCTTGATGCCGCGCGCGTTCTGGAACTCGTCGCGCACTTCCCGGGCGTCGAAGAGGTCTTCGCTGTCGTCGTTGGCGGGCGTCGCCGTGACTGCCTGGGTTGGGGCCTGAATCGGGGCTGGGGCCTCGGCTTGTTTTCCTAGCGGCTTTGCGTTATCCACAAGATCCGGGTCGGATTCATCCGACGTCTCGCGCCCGAAAATCCCCGATCCATCCATGCTTTTTCCCCTCAGTCCACAGCTTGTGGAAGACTTTGTCTCGAATTATGTGCACAACATCTGGGGCTGATGCCCATCGCCCACACCAGATATGGGCTCCAATCTATACCGGGTGTCTTGAATCTGTCATCGTGAACAAAATAAGAACATTTACCATAGTAGCGCCTGGCGCGGTTGCGGCAAGGGTGGGGGGCGGGTTACCCACAAGATTCTCTCCTCACGCTGTATACGGAGGCGGTTGATTCATGTGTGGGCGCTTCCTGCTGACCGCGCCGCTGGAGGCGGTACAGCGGCTTTTCGGTTTCCTGGAGCAGCCGAATCTGGAGCCGCGCTACAACATCGCGCCCAGCCAGGCGGTGGCGGCGATGATCCGCGACGACGCGGCGCAGCGCCACTTCGCGTGGATGCGCTGGGGGCTGGTTCCCTCCTGGTCGAAGGAAGGACGCCAGAGCGCGCCCCTCATCAACGCGCGCGGCGAGACCGTGGCGGAGAAGCCTTCCTTCCGCGACGCCTTCGCCCGCCGCCGCTGTGTGGTCTTCGCCGACGGTTTCTACGAATGGCGCCAGGGCGGCAACCGCCAGCCCTACTGCGTCAGGCTGACGGATACGTCGCCCTTCGCCTTGGCGGCGATCTGGGAGCCGGTGGCCAGGTCGAGCGAGGGGGCAGGGGAAGGGGGAGCGGCAGGCGAACTCACCAGGGGCTGCGCCCTGATCACCACGCAAGCCAATGCCAAGATGGCCGAGGTGCACCACCGCATGCCGGTGATCCTGACGCCGGAGGAGGTCGGCCTCTGGCTGGACCCGGCCGCGCCACGCGACGATCTGCAGGCGCTGCTCAAGCCGCTGCCCGACGAGGCCGTCACTCTCACGCCGGTCTCCAAGCGGGTGAACTCGGTGCGCGAGGACGACGCCGACCTGCTGCGCGAGGAGGAACTGCCCGCGGGGCCCTCGCAGCTCGATCTCTTCTAGCCCGGTCCTCAGGCCGAAGAGGCGCCGGCCTGCTGTCCCTCGAAAAGCTTCTGCAACAGGTCGGGGGTGATGTCGGCCTCGCCCTCCATGCCGACGCTGCTCAGGTAAGCGCCGATGGCGCTGCGGGTGCGCGGCCCCGACAGGCCGTCGACCGTCCCGGCGTTGAAGCCCAGCTGGTTCAGGCTGTGCTGGACGTACATCACCGTCGGCAGGTCGGCGAACTCGGCGCTATTCGTGGGGCTGAAGGCGTCGGCGCGCTTCTTGGCGGTCTCGATCTGCGCCGGCGTCATCTTGTTGGCGATGGCGGCGCGCACCTCGCCGGCCTTGCCGTGGCCGCGGTTGCTGGCGATGTCGAGCCAGGCATAGCCGGAGGTCAGGTTCTTGGGCAGGCCCAGGCCGGCGGCCTGCACGACGCCGTAGGAGAAGGCGCCGTCGGCATGTCCCTGCATCGCAGCCTTGCCGTACCAGCGCGCGGCCCAGGAGAGGTTCTTGGTCACGCCGCGGCCGTTGGCGTAGCACTCGCCCAGCAGGTACTGCGCCCCGGCGTGTCCCTGGCTGGCGGCGTTGCCGAGGTAGCGCGCGGCGCGGGCATAGTCCTGCTCCACCCCGGCGCCGTTGTAGAGGGCGGCGCCCACCGCGTACTGCGCGCGCGGCTCGCCCCGCGCGGCGGCGGCGTTGATCCACTTGGCCCCGGCATTGAGGTCCTTCTCCACGCCGAGCCCGGCGTTGTAGGCCTCGCCGGTCTCGTAGGCGGCCGGGCCGTGGCCGCGCTCGGCGGCGTCGAGGAAGTAGGTGAAGGCGTCCTCGTTCTTGCCTTCGTTGCGCAAGCTCAGGCCCTTCTGGTAGGTGGCCTCGGACAGCTCGGTGCCGCTCAGCCCCGCCAGTTCCGGATCGTTGGCGCCAAGCGCCCCCGAGAGCGTCTGGTCGGCATCGTCCAGAGTGTCCTTGACGTCGGTACAGGCAAAGCCCCCGATCCCCACCAGGAAGAGCGCGGCGACCACGCTCAGCGGCTTCGCAATGCCTGTGCTGATCTTCATTTAACTTCCCCTCCGAATAGGCGGCTCTCCCCGCCGGGCCGCACGCGGGCGGTCCCTACCTCGTTAAATGGATTCCGTTCGATTTCCGTCGCGCCGACTTCCCCCAGCAGATCGTCGACCGCCGCCTGAACCGCGGCGAGGGGGATGAGGTCCATGGCTTTGCCGCCCCGCTCCCCCTGCGCTTTCCTCGGCAATGTCTCCTGGAACGTCCTGGGCTCGCAGCACGCGAGCCTGGCCGACCAGCGGCGCCAGGCCACGCGCGTCGACCGGCTTGCCCTTACCGGCAAGCCAAGTGGTTCGCGCGTCCGGGAAGGCGTCGCGCAGGGCACGCAGGAAAGGCAGCTTGACCAGGTCGTCTCCGACCAGATCCAAGCCGCCGTGAACCAGCATAGACCCTGGGACCAACTCCGACCCGGGCGTTTCGACAGCTGGAGACATTACCCCCAATTCACATTCCAAATTGCCGGCGTCCCGTCAGGCCCCTGAAGGCCTAAGCCTACACCTTCAATCGACTGAGCGGTGACTCTACAAGAGGCAAAATAGCGGCATAAATAACATTGTAAGAATGTTATTTTAAATCAATATACGGTGTGAAATAGTAATTTGAGTTGGTCCCCCAAGCTGAAAGGTCCGTCATGCAGGCTCTCTTGCCGCTGAAATGGCGCCTGGTGACCCGGCGCCTGGCGGCGGCTGCCGCCCTGGGCGCGCTCGCCGTTACCACCGCCGCCGCCCTGGCGCCCCGTGCCGCCCTCGCCGAGGAAGCGGCCCCGCCGCTGGTCGACGTCGCCTGGCTGCGCGCCAATGCGGAGCGCGACGACCTGGTGGTGCTCGACATCCGCAACCAGCTCGACGGCGGCTCGGAGCAGGTCTACCGGGCCGGACACGTTCCCGGCGCCGTCTACAGCGATTACCTGAAGGCCGGCTGGCGCACCGAGCGGGACGGCGTTCCCGCCCAGCTGCCGCGGCTGGAGACCCTGGAGGCCCTGATCGGCGAGCTGGGCATCAGCAACGACAGCCAGGTGGTCATCGTCTCGGCCGGCACCGACGCCCTGGATGCCGGCAGCGCCGCGCGCGTCTACTGGACCTTCAAGGTGGTGGGGCACGACAAGGTCTCGATCCTGGACGGCGGCTACCGCGCCTACACGGCCGATCCCGCCAACCCGGTGGAAAGCGGCTGGGTCGAGCCGCTGCCCGACATCTTCTCCGCCGAACTGCGCCCGGAGCTGCTGGCCGACCGCGGCGACGTCGAGGCGGCCCGCGCGGCCGGCGGCCTGCTGGTCGACACCCGGCCGGCGGAGTACTACCTGGGCCGGAAGCGCCATACCTGGGCGAAGCGCGCGGGCACCATTCCCGGTGCGGTTTCGGTGCCTGACTCCAGCTTCATCGATGCCGGGGGCCACTTCGTGAAGGCCGGAGGGATCGGCGACCTGCTGCAGCGCGCCGGCCTGTCGCTCGGCGGCGAGGGCGCCGGCTCCATCATGTTCTGCAACACGGGCCACTGGGCGGCGCTCGGCTGGTTTGCCCAGAGCGAGATCCTGGGGCAGAAGAACGCCCGGGTCTACGACGGCTCCATGGTCGACTGGTCCGCCCAGGCGGCGCTGCCGGTGCAGCAGGGCGCGCTCGTCACCGAATAACGCCCCGCCTGCCGGTCAAAGCCTTGCTGGTCAAAGTCTGCCGGTCAAAGCCGCTCACGATGCCGTGCGCCCGTCTCGACAGACGGGCGCGGCGGCGCTCTTATCTTGCATCAGGAAGCACTCCAGAGAACGTCCAGCGATGACATCGTCCGTTCCCCTCCCGCCCCAGCGCCCCGATTGGCGCGTGACGGTTCCGGCCCTGCTGCTGCTGGCCGGCGGCGCGCTCTACATCGCCGGCAGCGCCAGCCAGAAGATGGCCGGCCTCTACCTGCTGGGCGGGGCGCTGGGCCTGGTGCTCTATCACGCCGCCTTCGGCTTCGCCTCGGCCTGGCGCGTCTTCCTGGCCGAAGGGCGGGGCGAGGGGCTGCGCGCCCAGATGCTGATGCTGGGCGTGGCGACGCTGCTGTTCTTCCCCCTCATCGCCGAGGGCGCGGCCATCGGCGTCAACGTGGGCGGCGCCGTGGCGCCGCTGGGCGTCTCGGTCCTGGTCGGGGCGGCGCTCTTCGGCGTCGGCATGCAGCTCGCCGGCGGCTGCGCCTCGGGCACGCTCTACACCGTGGGCGGCGGCTCCACCGCCATGGTCTTCACCCTGATCTTCTTCATGGTCGGCTCGGTGATCGGCGCGGCGCATCTGCCCTGGTGGCTCGACACGCCGAGCCTGGGCAGCATCTCGATCCTCAAGACCTGGGGCCTCTGGCCGGCGCTGGCGGCGCAGCTCGCCGTCTTTGCGGCCATCGCCGGGGCCACGCTGGTCATCGAGCGGCGGCGCAATCCCTACCCCGCGGCCACGGCGGCGCCCGGCGGATCGCCGGCCCGGCGGCTGGTCAGCGGGCCCTGGCCGCTGGTCTGGGGCGCGGTGGCGCTGGGGGTGCTCAACGCCGTCACCCTGGTCTCCGCCGGCCATCCCTGGACCATCAGCTTCGGCTACACCCTGTGGGGCGGCAAGCTGGCCGCGGCGGCGGGCGTCGACCTCTCCGCCTACGCCTTCTGGACCTGGCCCTTCCCCAGCCGCGCCCTGGCCGGCTCGGTCTTCGCCGACAGCACCTCGGTGATGAACTTCGGCGTGCTGGCCGGCGCTTTCCTGGCCGCGGGCCTGGCCGGGCGCTTTAATCCGGCCTGGCGCCTGCCCTGGCGCCGGGTGCTGGCGGCGGCCCTCGGCGGCCTGCTGATGGGCTACGGCGCGCGCCTGGCCTTCGGCTGCAATGTCGGCGCCTATTTCAGCGGCATCGCCTCCGGCAGCCTGCACGGCTGGCTGTGGTTCGCCGCGGCGCTGGGCGGCAGCTACCTCGGCACCTCCCTCCGGCCCCTTTTCGGGCTCTCCGGTGGCTTTTCCCGCCGCCCCACCGCGCAGGCCGCCTGAACAATTACAGGTGGCAAGACTTCTTGATTTTGTGTGAAAAACACGCATAAGTCGCATTCAAGGGTTGCCATGAGTGGGTATAACCCCTTGAATCCCTTGAATCGTGGCCTATGTAGCACCTATGAAGCAAGCTACCCTCACGAAGCCAGGCCCCGAAGAGCCGCAGGATTCCAAGGTCAGGCGCTGCCTCATGTGCCGCGACCGCTTTGAGAGCTCCTGGCCGGGCGAGCGCGTCTGCAAGCGCTGCAAGTCCACCGCCGCCTGGCGCGAGGGCTGAGGCCGTTCGAGCGGCCCTTACTGCGGGTATCCGCATGACGTCACTCCGACAGCATCCTCTCAGGCAGAACCTACGTAGGTTGAGGTCATGAACGACAAGGACCTCGTCAGCCCCTATCTGCAACGCCCGCTGCGCAGCCTGGAAGAGGTGCTGCGCGAGCGGCTGGTCAGGCTTGCCCGGCAGCGGGGCAGCTTGCCGGTCCCCGAGGCCGATAACAGCAACGATCCCGACGACGCCCTGCCGCCCGCAAAATCGGCCTGACCCAGTCCCCAGGGCGCCGTTTTCGCCGCCGCGGGCAGGAATTCCCGGTTGTTTTCCCCCTAAATAGATCAACGTCCGGCTTCGCCTGCGGCTTGTGGCGTGCTAGCTTGGCATTCGGGTCGGTTGATCAGGGGACGGGGATTTTTCGTATGCGCTTTGGCATTTTCGCTGCGGCCGCGGCATCGGTGATGTTCGCCTTTGCGGCAGAGGCGGCAACGGGCCCCAAAGGGGGACCCCCCGACAGCTTGTCCCGGATGCAGAAGTTCGAGTTCTACCTCGGCGAGCTCGCCGGCGTCCTCAATCTCTGCCGCATCACCGATCTCGCCTACGAACTGAAGGAACTGTCGGACCTGACGCCCTATGGCCGCAAGGGCTGGCGCAGCACGCTGTCGTATGACTCCATCCGGGGCGGCCGCTGCACCCGCTATGCCGAGCGCGCCCGGGAGGTCCTGGCCGACCGCGACAAGATCCTGGCTCATCTCACCGAGACCTACGACTGCCCGGGCGGGGACTGCGGGCCGGAAAGCGGTGACGCCTCCGCAACGGCCGTCTGCCGCTCCGAAGCGGAAGATCACTTGAGCTCCTTTTCCATCAGCGAAGATGATGTCGAGAGCATCAAAATGATCGGACGCAATGCTGGCGATGCCCAGGTCATCGTCAGTGGATCACCTGGTCACGAAGCCTGGGTGCGCTTGGCATTTTGCGAGGGTTGGATGGTGCTGCACCTCACGCCGCGCTGTTCTCTGCGCCAGGCTTTCACCCGTGGCGACTGCAAGGTCGAGGGCGTCGGCAGCTATTGACGTGCCGGAGTGGAATTAAAAACCAAGTAGGCCACTTCGGTGGACCAGGCTGCGCAAAGCAGCTGTTGAGAAACTGGGAGACCAGGGATGCGTAGCTGGATGATTGCCGTGGCGGCGGTGCTTTGGCTCTTGCCTTCGGGCGCGCAGGCGGCCGCGGGATCGGGCGCCCGGCCGTCGGAGAATTGGACCGAGATGCAGAAGCTCGAGTACTACATCGGGCAGATTGGGGCGGCGCTGAGCATCTGCGGCTATCACACCTTGTCCCACGACCTGACGGAACTGGCCAACCTTTCGCCCTATGGCCGCAAGGGGCTGGCCAGCATCCGGGTCTACGATTCCATCAAGGGGGGCCACTGCGGCAAGCTGGCCGCTGACGGCGAGGTCCTGATGGAGGACCGCGATCAGCTGCTGGCCTATCTGCAGGATGCCTACGACTGTCCCGCCGGCCAGTGCGCCCCGGAGGTCGGCGATACATCTCTCTCGGCGCCCTGCCGTGCGGAGGCGGATGAGCACTTGGCGGGCCTGCCGATCGACGGCCGGGATATAGTGAGTGTGATGATGCGCAACGGCAGCCGCCAGGGAAGCCAGATGAGTACTGGCAAAAAGGGATATGAAGCCTGGGTGCGCCTCAATTCCTGCCAGGGCTGGGTGATTATCGAGCTGTCGAAAGGCTGCTATCCCCGCCGGGCCTTCACCCGCGGCGAGTGCGAGATCGACGGCATCAGCAGCTACTGAACACCTTGGGAATGCGGTTTTGCGGGGAATGGTGGGCGATACTGGGATTGAACCAGTGACCTCTCCCGTGTGAAGGGAGCGCTCTCCCGCTGAGCTAATCGCCCGTCGCCGGGCCCCGGAACGGGGCTGGGCAAAAGGGAAGCGTGATTTAGGACAGGCGCTCCGGCCTGTCAAGCACGGCCTCCCCCTCTTGCGGGGTCTTGAAAGGCCCGGAATCCCGGCTGTTTTGCACTGCCGAAGACTACCTCGTTACAAGCAAGAAACAATCGCCCACGGCCCATGTCGTGGCCCATGTCCCGGCCAATATTCCCTATGAAGTGGTAGGGCGACATCTTGCGGCGAGGAGGCCCGGAGACCATTGAAATGCCGTTGTGCTGCACCGGAGGTTGAATATTTTTCTTTTTGATATCAATGGTTTGAAGTGACTCTAAATGGTCACAGTCATTGTATGGCATTCAAGATAAGTTCGGAATAACCGGTACTATCAGGCGTCTCGTCGATACCTGGAATGGTAATCGTTTATTAATTGAATCGGGATAATAACCGTTTGCCATTAGCCGAAATCCAAATGGGTTTATGGAGTTAGACGAGGAAATAGCAATGGCTATCGCTAGCAAACAGGCTTCCCGGAAGTCTGGTACTAAGGCGGTTCGCAAGACCGCAAAGAAGACCACCGCGCGCCGCAAGACTGCGGCTCGCAAGACGGCTGCCCGGAAGACCACGGCCCGGCGGACCACGGCTCGCAAGACCACGGCTCGCAAGACCACGGCTCGGAAGACGACGGCTCGTAAGAGCCCGGCTCGGAAGACGGCTGCCAAGAAGAAGACGACCGCTCGTAAGACGACTGCTCGTAAGACGACTGCTCGTAAGACGACGGCCCGTAAGACGACCGCGCGTAAGAGCCCGGCTCGGAAGACGGCCGCCCGTAAGACGACCGCTCGTAAGACGACCGCTCGTAAGACGACGGCTCGCAAGACGGCTGCCCGTAAGACGGTGGCCAAGAAGCGCGTCGTGAAGAAGACCGCGGCTCGCAAGAGCCCGGCGCGTAAGACGACGGCGCGTAAGACGACCGCCCGCAAGACGGCTGCTCGCAAGAGCCCGGCTCGCAAGACGGCCGCCAAGAAGCGCGTTGTTCGTAAGACGGCAGCTCGGAAGAGCCCGGCTCGCAAGACCACCGCGCGTAAGACGACCGCTCGCAAGACGGCCGCCAAGAAGCGCGTTGTGAAGCGTAAGACGGCTGCTCGGAAGAGCCCGGCGCGTAAGACTACGGCCCGCAAGACGGCTACCCGTCGCACGGCCGCCAAGAAGCGTGTTGTGAAACGCAAGACGGCTGCTCGCAAGAGCCCGGCTCGCAAAACCACGGCGCGCAAGACGGCGACCCGTCGCACGGCTGCCAAGAAGCGTGTCGTGAAGCGTAAGACGGCTGCTCGCAAGAGCCCGGCTCGCAAGACCACCGCGCGTAAGACGACCGCTCGCAAGACGGCCGCCAAGAAGCGCGTTGTGAAGCGTAAGACGGCGGCTCGCAAGAGCCCGGCCCGTAAGACCACGGCGCGTAAGACGGCTACCCGTCGCACGGCCGCCAAGAAGCGTGTTGTGAAGCGCAAGACGGCTGCTCGCAAGAGCCCGGCTCGCAAAACCACGGCGCGCAAGACGGCGACCCGTCGCACGGCTGCCAAGAAGCGTGTCGTGAAGCGTAAGACGGCTGCTCGCAAGAGCCCGGCTCGCAAGACCACCGCGCGTAAGACGACCGCTCGCAAGACGGCCGCCAAGAAGCGCGTTGTGAAGCGTAAGACGGCGGCTCGCAAGAGCCCGGCCCGTAAGACCACGGCGCGTAAGACGGCTACCCGTCGCACGGCCGCCAAGAAGCGTGTTGTGAAACGCAAGACGGCTGCTCGCAAGAGCCCGGCTCGCAAGACCACGGCCCGTAAGACGGCGACCCGTCGCACGGCTGGCAAGAAGCGCGTTGTGAAGCGTAAGACGGCTGCGCGTAAGACGACCGCTCGCAAGACCACGGCTCGTAAGAGCCCGGCTCGCAAGACGGCCGCCAAGAAGCGCGTGACCCGTAAGACGGCTGCGCGTAAGACGACCGCCCGCAAGACGGCTGCTCGCAAGAGCCCGGCTCGCAAGACGGCCGCCAAGAAGCGCGTGACCCGTAAGACGACGGCGCGTAAGACGACCGCCCGCAAGACGGCTGCTCGCAAGAGCCCGGCTCGCAAGACGGCCGCCAAGAAGCGCGTTGTCAAGCGTAAGACTGCGGCTCGCAAGAGCCCGGCCCGCAAGACCACGGCCCGCAAGACGGCTGCTCGCAAGAGTGCCGCTCGCAAGACGACTGCTCGTCGGTCGATCGCCCGCAAGACGCCTTCGCGTAAGGCCATTGCGACGCGTCGCCTGATTGCTTCTCGCCTTGCATCTTCGCGTCCGTCGACGGCGAGCCGGCTTGCTGCGGTCTCCCGTGCGACCCGCCAGGGTGGTTCCTACCGGAACGGCTTGGCGCATCGCTAAGAACTGACGACGCGATTTCGGCTTTACTGGTGCAAAGCAGTAGGAGGCGGGTACCCAGCGGTACCCGCCTCTTTCTCTTTCCGGTTTCGGTCAGGGCGGAGCCTGGTTCCGCCTTTTCGCATTTCCCGCGCCTGCGGCATCAAGAGAGCTTGTTGTCACTTCCGGCGGCAGGCTGTAATAACCAGCAACAATTGTTGATTTGATGGGAAAATTTGCGCTGTGGCAAAGTCCGCACCGTTCGGGGCGGCGAGTCGTTTATCGTTTTACTGCACAGTATGAGTTCCCAGGTCCCTTTTACGTCGAGATATTCTGACCAGACTATGTCCGATCGTAAGCTTGCCGTCGTAGTTCTGGCTGCCGGGAAAGGCAGCCGCATGAAATCCGATCTGCCCAAGGTCCTGCACCCGGTCGCCGGCCAGCCGATGCTGTGGCATGTGCTGACCGCCGTGGGTCCCTTGGCGCCGGCCGAGACGGTGGTGGTGATCGCGCCCGGGATGGACGACGTGGCCGCCGCCGCAGCGCCCTGCCGCTGCGCCGTGCAGGCGCAGCCGCTGGGCACCGGCCATGCCGTCGCCGCGGCCCGGGAAACCCTGAAACCCCTGGTCGACAGGGGGGCCGACCTCTTGGTGCTGTTCGGCGACTGCCCGCTGCTGACCAGCGAGACGCTGCAGCGCCTGGCCCAGGCGCGCCGCGCGGCGCAGGCGCCGGACTTCGTCGGTCTGGCCTTTCGCCCGGCCGACCCGGCGGCCTATGGCCGGGTGATCCTCGACGAAGCTAAGGTGGGCGAGGAGGGGCGCATCGAGAAGATCGTCGAATTCGCCGACGCCGACACGGCGCAGCGCCAGATCGATCTCTGCAACGCCGGCATCGTCCTGGGTGACGCCGGCCGCCTCTTCGACCTGATCGAGCGCCTCGGCAGCCACAACGCCCAGGGTGAATACTACCTGACCGACATCTTCGGCCTGGCCCATGCGGAGGGCCGGCCGGCCGGCGTGGTCGAGTGTCCGGCCGAGGAGGTCCTCGGTGTCAATTCGCGCGCCGACCTGGCACTGGTGGAGCAGGTCATGCAGGGCCGCCTGCGGCGGCGCGCCATGGCCGAGGGCGCCACCCTGGTCGACCCGGAGACCGTCTGGCTCTCCGCCGACACCCGCTTGGGGCGCGACGTCACGGTGCAGCCCTCGGTCTTCTTCGGTCCCGGCGTCACCGTCGGCGACCGGGTGGAGATCCGCAGCTTCTGCCACCTGGAAGGGGCCGAGGTCGGCGACGAGGTGGTGCTGGGCCCCTTCGCGCGGCTGCGCCCGGGGGCCAGGCTGGGCCGCGCCGCCCACGTCGGCAACTTCGTCGAGATCAAGAACGCCGAGTTGGGCGAGGGCGCCAAGGCCAACCACCTGACCTACCTTGGCGACGCCACGGTGGGGGCGGCGGCCAATGTCGGCGCCGGGACCATCACCTGCAACTATGATGGCTTCCTGAAGCACCGCACGACCATTGGCGCCAAGGCCTTCATCGGCTCCAATACGGCGCTGGTCGCGCCGGTGACCGTGGGTGAGGGCGCGCTGGTCGCCGCCGGCAGCACCATCACCGAGGACGTGCCCGCCGACGCCCTGGCGGTGGAGCGCAGCGAGCAGCGCAACCGCGAAGGCACGGCCGCGCGCTTCCGCGCCGAACGCCAGGCGGCCAAGGACCAGGCGGCCAAGGAGGCCGAGGCAGGGAAGTCCGGGAAGAGTTCCGGCCGCAAGTCGTCGTAACAGAGTTCAGGCAAGCAAAGGATCAAGGCCCTATGTGCGGCATCATCGGCATCATCGGCGAAGCGCCGGTCGCTCCCCTGCTTCTCGACGGGCTGAAGCGGCTGGAATACCGGGGCTATGACTCGGCCGGTATCGCCACGCTGATGAACGGCTCGATCGACCGCCGCCGGGCCGAGGGCAAGCTTTCAAATCTCGCCGCCGTGGTCGAGCGCCATCCGGTCGACGGGACCATCGGCATCGGCCATACCCGCTGGGCGACCCACGGCCGCCCCACCGAGACCAATGCTCATCCCCACGCCAATGAGCGCGTCGCCCTGGTGCATAACGGCATCATCGAGAACTTCAAGCAGCTGCGCGGCGAGCTGGAGGCCGCGGGCCACCGCTTCGAGACCGAAACCGACACCGAGGCGGTGGTCCATCTGATCTCCGACTACCTGGACCAGCAGATGACCCCGCAGCAGGCGGTGGCCGCCACCCTGAAGCGCCTGGAAGGCGCCTTCGCGCTGGCCATCGTCTTCGCCGGGCGGCACGACCTGATGATCGGCGCCCGGCGCGGCTCTCCCCTGGCGGTGGGCTATGGCGACGGCGAGATGTACCTGGGCTCCGACGCCCTGGCGCTGGCGCCGCTGACCGACCGCATCTGCTATCTGGAGGAGGGCGACTGGGTCGAGCTGACCAAGCAAGGCGCCCAGGTGCATGACGCCGAGGACCGGCCGGTCGAGCGCGAGGTCAAGCAGACCGCGCTTTCCGGGGCTCTGATCGGCAAGGGCGAGTATCGCCACTTCATGCAGAAGGAAATCTTCGAGCAGCCGGCGGTCATCGGCGACACCCTGCAGACCTTCCTCAATCCGCTGAACCGCAACGTCGAGCTGCCGGATCTCGGCATCGACCTCTCGGACGTCTCGCGCCTGACCATCTCGGCCTGCGGCACGGCCTATTACGCCGGCATGGTGGCGAAGTACTGGTTCGAGCAGATCGCCCGCCAGCCTGTCGAGGTCGATATCGCTTCGGAGTTCCGCTACCGCGAGGCGCCGATGCCAGACAAGGGCGTCAGCCTCTTCATCTCCCAGTCGGGCGAGACGATCGACACCCTGGAGGCGCTGCGCTACGCCAAGCGTTGCGGCCAGAAGATCCTGTCGCTGGTGAATGTGGCCGAGAGCGCCATCGCCCGCGAGTCCGACGCCATCCTGCAGACCCTGGCGGGCCCGGAGATCGGCGTCGCCTCGACCAAGGCCTTCACCACCCAGCTCACGGTCCTGGCCTGCCTGGCGCTGGCCACGGCGCGGGAGCGGGGGGCCATCGACAAGACCCGCGAGGCGGTGCTGTCGCAGGCGCTGATGGAAGTGCCGGCCCGCGTCGCCGAGGTGATGAACCACGACGCGGCGATCCGCGCCATGGCGGTCGACCTCATGGAGGCGCGCGACGTCCTCTATCTGGGCCGCGGCGCCCTCTATCCCATCGCCCTGGAAGGTGCCCTGAAGCTGAAGGAGATCAGCTATATCCACGCCGAGGGCTATGCCGCCGGCGAGATGAAGCACGGCCCCATCGCCCTCATCGACGAGGACGTGCCCATCGTCGTCTGCGCGCCGGCCGGTCCGCTGTTCGAGAAGACGGCGGCCAACGTGCAGGAGGTGACCGCGCGCGGCGGCAAGGTGATCCTGCTGTCGGATGCCGAAGGCATCGCCCGGGCCGGGGACCAGGCGGCCCATGTCGTGGAGCTGCCGGCGGTGGACCCCTTTGTCGCGCCGATCCTCTACAGCCTGCCAATGCAGCTCCTGGCCTATCATACGGCTGTGCTCAAGGGCACGGACGTCGATCAGCCGCGCAACCTGGCCAAGGCGGTCACGGTCGAGTAGGCCCTCCGGAAGGGCGTTAACCATTTTCGCAGGCGATCTACTCACTTCCGGTTAGTTGCGAGTTTGCGATTCTTTTTTGCGCTGCGGCAGGATCCAGGCCCGGATTCCGGGGAATTCGGGCCTGCATTCAAACCCTTAAATGGTGAACGGACTTGAGCGCTGGTCGGGAGGAAATTCTCCAATAGGTAGCGCACGGTAAAGAGTCGTTCATCTTCCTTTATTAGAACTATGGGACAGATTTCAGGCCTCGCCGGGACAGGTATGCCCGGCTATTGGGCCGTCCGGATGTTTTCGGTTTTTGCCGGAGGAAGGGCGGCTTGGGATCCAGGAGACGGAACCATGGCATTCACGACCAAGTTTTTTGCGTCGGATCTTCGCCGCCAGGTCATCATTTCGGCCGGCGTCATTCTTATAGCCGTTGCGGCGGCGATGATGATGCGTCCCGAGGTGGCTTCGTCCAGCGCGGAGTGGTCGGTACTGGCCACCAACGGGAAGGCGGAATGGCGCGCCACTGCCGGAAACGGCGATTGGGTGGACTTGACCCTCGACAGCCGCGTGCCGGACGGTGCGGAACTGCGTACCGGTGGAGCCGGCTCGGCCGTGGTCGCCAAGGGCCTGGACCGGATCGAACTGCGGCCCAACACCTCACTGGTGGTGGCGGCGCGGCAATCCACCTTCGGCAAGATGGAGATCGACCAGACCTCGGGCAGCGCGACCTATACCGTCGAGAAGCGCCCGGCGGGCACCTTCTCGGTGCATACACCCTACGTGGTGGCTGTTGTGAAGGGCACCAAGTTCGATGTCGACATCGAGTCCGGGGATACCAGCGTCTCCGTGAACGAAGGCCGGGTCGGCGTTTCCGATACGCGCGGCGGCGGATCCGTCGACGTGACGCCCGGCCAGACGGCGCGGGCCTCCAGCAGCGCGCCCGGCCTTGACGTGGGGGCGACACCCGCAGGCAAGTCTTCTGCGAAGCGCTCGGCCAGTTCCAGCGCCCCGGGCAAGTCTGCCGACGCGGCGGGCAAGGGCAACGGCGGCGGCAACGGCGGCGGCAACGGCGGCGGCAATGGCGGCGGTAACGGCGGCGGCAACGGCGGCGGCAACGGCGGCGGCAATGGCGGCGGTAACGGCGGCGGCAATGGCGGCGGTAACGGCGGCGGCAATGGCGGCGGTAACGGCGGCGGTAACGGCGGCGGTAACGGCGGCGGCAACGGCGGCGGCAATGGCGGCGGCAACGGCGGCGGTAACGGCGGCGGGAATGGCAAGGGCAAGGACAAG
>NZ_JACSDK010000015.1 GCF_014925385.1 Pelagibius marinus
CTCGACGAACTGCTGCCCTGGCGCTACGCTGCAACCGCAGCGTAGCTGGCTGTCGCACTGAAACGCCAGAGGGCCTTTGCCGGACGCTCTCGGTTCGCCGTCATGAACTTGAAGACCGAGACGACATCGCGTCGCTCTGAGCGAACCAAGCCGCGGCCTTTGCCAGGATATCTCTCTCCTGGCGAAGTTGGCGGTTCTTACGGCGCAGACGGCGAAGCTCGTCGTGTTCCTCGCTGGTCAGGCCATCGACCCGACGGCCACCGTCGCGATCAGCCTGCTTGATTCAGCCATGGATTGTCGCTGCGCACGGCTCAAACTCCCGGGCCGGCGCCACGATCTGTTCCCTGAATTCCGCAGGGTACGGGTTCCTCGTTCTCGGCATTAGGACACTCTCCTCTATAGGTCAAAGTGTGTCCATCAAACCGGGGAAACTCCAGTAGTGCCGGAGGCGATGAGCTTAATTCTTGTGCTCAAGTTACCCGAACTGGTAACTCGCCAAGCACACATCAGAGCCGGTCACTTCTTCAATCCATATTTTCTCTTCCACTTAACATACTGAACAACAACACTTCCAATACCAGCCAAACTCATTGCAGTGCAAAAAAAGATGACAACGGGAATCCAGTCTGAGTAGCTAGGTCTATTGCCAGCCAACCAAAGAGCCAAGTAGATGCCATGAGAGACTATCAAGCCACCTAACACACCCAAAAACGTGTATGCCACAGCCAAAAGAAGCGCCTGACGACCTACCAAAATCAGAGGTCCTTTCTAATTAGAATGGTTGGCGGGCCTTCTGAGAAACGTTGGGCAACTGAGAGTAGTCAATAGCTCCAAGTGCAGCCGCACCACCATTCGATATTGCGCGAATTTTACTTTCGTAGGGTCCAACAGTCGCTTTAGCTAAATTCGTAGCATTCGAAGTCGCAAACGTTCATCCAGCCTATTGCGTCCACGTACTTTCTTATTTTGGGCGCCCCCATCTGAGCGCACTTGCTCAAAAGTGCTGCCTCCTGCACACGAAACAATTGTTCGCTTCCTAATGTATAGAGTGGATAAAAGTAGCAGCCATAGCAGAGCACGCCTTGTGCGACTTCAAACAAGTTGCGGATGTCTTCTGGGACCTTTTGGGAAAGCTCATATCCCAGAAACCGAGATGCCCAATCGTCCTCGTTCAAGCCCTCCGACGTACCGTCACTTTTGACGCGAACAATATGGCTGCCAGTACAGTCAAGTTTACGCCAATTATCCGGTGATAGGTTCTTGAAAAGACGGTTGTTTAGATGGTGGTCCGTCATTTTATTACTTTCACTGTATTTGAAAATTCGGACGGGACGCTAAGCTAACATTCGCAACATCGCTTAGACTAGATAATCAACTCTTGCGAGCAACGTCTAAGATGACCAAAATAGCCCAACTGGCTCGCAAGGAAACGCCATGAAGAGGATGTCAGCCAAGGAAGCCAAGAACGGCTTTGGTTTGTTGCTTGACACTGCACGGGCTGAACCCCGTGGTGATCGAGGAACCAGGAAGGACCTTTGTTGTGGTCCTCTCAACAGCGGAATACGACCGGCTTCACGGCCTCGCACGCCGAAAGGACAACCTGGCGGTCCAGGCCGAAGGCGGTGGCAGCTACCGAACCCTCTGGATCGAGTCATCGCGTAAGGCCATTTCGGGCGCGTCCGACGTGCCCCGACCGGACGTTCGTGAACCAAACCCCGCCTCCAGCATGTTTCGGCCATCCGCATTTCATCCCTCGCGTGCGGGGGCGCTGAAGTACCGATTCTCGCATGAGCCGATCAGCTGCTTTTTCTGAGTAAGAGGTGCGATTGGCAAAATGTATCAAGGATATTCCTGCCGCAAATTTGGAAATGCCACCGGTGTCTAATTTAATCTCGCTTTTGAAGAAGTGCGAAATTAAGGCGATAGATGAATTTACCGATGCTGCAAGAGGGCGGCACCCGGCATGGACGGCGCTACATGCACATGAACCTCACGTAGACTACGAGCGCTCCCCGAAAGACTACCTCGTCAACGAGGCTGTGGCGCTGATTTGGGGCAAAGATGGAGGCCATCACTGGCTCCAGGCCGCTAAGAAAAGGATCGCTCAAACCGCAAATTTCGAGGAATGCGCTTCAGCACTGGCCGAAATTCGTTGCTACGGCGCCATGCTAGAGGCCGGATTCAGCATCCATCCTATACCAGCGAAAAGCACGCCGACCCCTGATTTTCAGTACGACATTCACGGATACACCGGTGCGGTCGAAGTCGCGACAAAGTTGGAGCACACAGACCAGGTTGATAGGGCGAGGAAGATCGCGGCTGGCGCTACCCCCGATGGCGTTGAGCGATCGACATTCTTAGCGCCCTCTGGGAAGATCGAGTTGACCGTTAACGAGATGCACCCGTTCGGTGCGCCCGACCCGAACAAAGCAGGCGATACAGCCCAAACCAATGCGATCAGCCGGATATGCGCGATCAAGGGTAAAGAAACTCAAACCGTCGAAGGCCAACCCAGCATCCTATGGATTGACTGCCGCGATCTCGGAAAGTGGCCGGGATTTCTCACTGTTGAGCACACATCTCCGATTATCAGCGGCCATGCTGGTGCACTTACCTCAGGGCTGTTCTGGTATGGCTTCTACGGCTGGAAAGACGCTCCGGTTCTCGAAGGGCACAGTTCGGATTTCAATTCAATTACGCCGATGGGGCACGATGGGCGGTTTCATTCGGACGCACAAACGAGTAGCCGGTATTCCGCGGCCGTCATTTGTCTTCAGAAGGCAACAGTACTGTATGAGAATCCGGCGGCACCAGAACGCTTGCCGAATGCGATGCGACGAGCTTTTACGCGGCTTCCGTCGTTTGACATTTCTCACAGCGTTGCCGACTGGAAGAGCGGCGATGTGCAGCGGAGTATCGAACTCGCACGGTCAATGATTGAAGCCCTGTCGACCAGTCCTGCGGACGACTGATACCTTGCAGCTTATTCGCACGACTCACATGGCGCGTCCGACGTCGCCGGCCCAGGACTCCAGACATACTAAGGTATTCCGCCGGAAGGGAGAGTTGCTCAAACCCGATACGCTATCGAAGGCTGCATTAAGCCTGCTCAGTCCCAACAATGCTTTTGATCTCGAGGCCAAGTTCAGCAGGAGTAGTTGATCGGGACGTAGTCTGTCGGACATGCCAACTGTCTAGTTTCGTAGGTGAGCGCCTATTCTAAACAATGCATTAGGTCGTGTTCTCTCATAAACCTGACGCATGGGAATATGTACATTTTCTGACCGAACTACAGCCAGTAGATCGCTGGCCCTTCCCTCACCAGCACCCGTGCTACCGCAACTATGGGTGAAAATTAAAGCGCGTGCTGGTATCGAATTGCTGCTGTTTCCAGTATTGTCGATTCGCTATGTCCTCCTCGACAACAACTCATCTGGCGGCTCTGCGGAAAGCCCTTCTTGCACTCCGACCTACAGGAGATGCGGGATTTGAAGGGATGCTCGCTTTAGTCTTGTCTGAAGTCTGCGGCCAGCCATTCCGCCTTGCCTCTGGTGGATCGCAACGAGGTCGTGATGGCGATTCTGCATTCGACGATGGTGCAACTCTTTTTGAGGGAAAGCGCTACGAGAAGTCTGTGCCGAAACGGGAAATCGCTGACAAGCTAATGGATCTAAAGGTCGACAACCAAGGCCAAGTCGATCTTTGGGTGATGGGCGCTACGGCCCCAGTTCCAGCTCTAGACGCCAAGGATTTCCGGTCTCTAGCAGAAAATGAAGGCATTGGAATTGTCCTTCTGGACTGGGCCGATGCGACAACGCTGCCGCCTCTCGCGCTAGCAGTAGCGATGGCGGGGCAGGCGGCAAAGCAATTTCTGCATGATAACCTAGCTAGCTTGGTAAATGAGTCCGACTTACAAGCGGCCCTCGACGCGATCGACCTCATAGCAGCACTTCCGAACTTTGGAACGTTCGCAGAAAATCTGCAGGCTGAACTTAGGAAACCGTCCACTGGCTTGGGGCTCGCCAAAGCGGCGAGTCACGACTGGCTATGGTCGGTATTTTCGAACCAAAGACTCGCGCGGCAGCATTTTGGTCAGCCTCTTGCCCCCAGAGATCCAGGTGGCATATGCGATTATCCAAGAGGAAGCTTGATCAAAGAGCTTCAGCCTGCATTCACTGGTTCACCCTCTACCAGTATCTTTGCGGTCATTGGCACCGAAGGTGCTGGCAAATCATGGTTGGTCGCTGACACGTGGCTTAGCACGACTCCTGCCTCACTTCTGGTTCTAGCGACAGCGGGCGAGCTTCAAGATCCGGAGGATATACTCGAGCCAGAGAAATTTCTCATTCGAAAGCTAATTCATCAGACGAGTAGCATCTTTGATGAAGCAAGCGAAAAACGGTGGCGCCGCCGCTTTGCGGCATGGTGCGCCAATCCCAATCCTGAAAACATCCGCATCACTTTGTGCGTCGATGGCCTCAATCAGTCTCCTAAGTTTCCATGGCCGCGCTTTATTGATGCGGCCTCGCTTCTACTGGATAAGCTTGGAGGGCAGCTCGTAGTCACTACGCGCATCACACACTTCCCGACGATACGAAGGGCAACTGCGCCCGCAATAAAACGTGTGACCGTTCCGGAGTGGACGAAGGCAGAGTTGGAAGAGATCCTTCGAAAGCGCGGCGTCGATCCCGATGTGCTGAGCGAAGACGTCTTCAGCACGCTAAAGAATCCGCGAATTCTCGGAATCGCTGTCAAATTGCTCGATGCTCGCGAGATCGAAAGGATGGAGGATCTCAGTGTGGGGCGGCTTCTGTTCGAACATTTAAGGCAGTCCAACGTCACAGGGGCTTCAGTAATTTCTCCGGAGGAGTTCGCGAAAGCCTTGCAGGAAATGGCTGCGGAGCTTGTGGAGCGTTTAAAATCGCATGACAAAGATGATCTCAGGCTCTTTGATGCGAGGCTCCATGAAAGGCTTTCAGACGTTGCCTCTAGTCTCTTCTTTAAGCCTGTCGGCGACGACCCTGATCGAAATGAGATTGTAGAAGAAGGGCTGCAAATCGCACTGGGTCTTTGGCTTGTCGAGGCTCTCGAGAAGGAAGAGCGAAATAATCGCGATCCGTCGGCCCAGCTCGAAGCGATTCTAGAACCCGTTACCCCACTCGATATGACTGCTGAAGTGGTGGCATCCGCAGCCGAGATAGCGTGTTTGCGCGATCCTTGTCCAGTGTTGGTCGCCGCTAGTCTTATAGGCCACTACGCCAACATGCAAAATGCATCGGAGGTGAGCCTTGCGTCAATTGGCGCATTGGTGAAAAAAAAGCCGGAGGCTTTCATTCGAGCCGTTAAGGATGCCTCTCTTGCCCAAGAGCATGTTGATCGCTTGGAGTGGCTCACTAGTGTTATTCTTGCTGCGCGAGATGATGCAAGCGTGCAAGGTGTTCTTTCCCGTGAGTTAGCTGAGTGGCTTTCGTACTACTCTCTTGCACCAGAGCGGATGTTGGGGGGTGTTCCAGTGAGCGGTTCGGCAGAGCAAATTGAGGCCGAGCGCCAGAAGGCGACAAAGCGGCTCGAAAAAAAAATGGAAAATCTGACTAAGGGGGAACGCAGCTATATTGAGAAGCACCTAATCCGTCATGACGATGGGGATCTGGATCACCTCCATAGGCAAGCGCTCTTTCTGCTTGCCGGGATGCCCCTGGCGCCGTTCGCTCCATCTCTGTTCGCGTGGGCCTTCGCAGATGCACTAAATACATCACTTTATGCGCCAAATCAGGAGTTCGGTTGGCTCATTCAGTCTAATAATCTTGACTGGGAGGCGACCCGGACAGCCTTGCTTGAAGTCGTGGAGACATTTTCAGTGTCCAGGTCGGAGGTGGGCGATTGGGCAGTAGTAGCCATACTCCATGGCACTGGAAATGAAGTCGATGCGGCCAGAGGCCACGAATTGTTCGAGCATCTTACGAGGGACCGAGAGAAGATAGGTTCTTGGCGTTTAGTCGAAACATACTGTGCGACAGATCCATGCGATCCAGCTGCCGTGCGACCAGAGAATATCGATCAGACTGCAAAGAGATTTCGAGAGATTGACGTGGATAAGTTGTGTCTCTCGCTGGGGGCATCGACCGAGGATCACTTCTTTCAAGCGGCCATGCCTGGAATGGCCCGCTTTGCGCCAGAGGTTGGGGCAAACACAATACGGCGTTTTGCAGCACAGACGTTGCAAAGGGAGGGATTACAGCGGAGGCAGGCAGTGTTGAGCCTTCTGCGGCATAGCATTCTTCTGGATAGAGCTACGATAGATGCCTTTGTCTTGGCAGCAATATCCTTTAAGGCTGGCGCCTCGGGAGAAAAGAATGAGATCGCGCGCGATGATTGGATTGTATCGCAGTACTCGCTGCTATTTGCACTTCCCCATCTTTCCGGCGATGAGCAGTTTCGCGCGCTGGCCGACAAGAGAACAGGCAATACTCTTCTAAAAATCGTAGCTTCGCTTAAACCGGCCGATGGCGCGTTGGTCGAATCGCTTTTAGAGCAGGCGGTAGCTGAAGGCAATGATGAAAAGATTGCCCGTATCCTGGCAGCTGTCGAATACACGAATTGCCTTCTGACACAGCGTGCAAGAGAAATTGTTGTCGAGCTTTTGTGTTCAGAGACTGGCAGCGTTCGGGCGCCGGCACTCGGAATTGCAGCGAGCACTGAGGACCCAACATTATTGCGGGCTGTTGTTGATAGTGGCTGGGACGCTGGTCGTCTGGTGCCGGAGAGTGATCACTTCGAGGTCTGGTATGGGTCAGCGGCGCTGGTTGCTGCGGTCGACGTCGGACTAATAGAACTTCCCGACGCACTGGATCGAATGGCATTGAGTCACTATGGGTTTACTGCTGCACGACTTGGCGTTGGCAGGGCGAACCTGGTAGCAGATAGGATTGAGTTGGCTCTTGCGAAGGTCATGAGGCTGCCAGAGCTTTCCGATTTGCCGGGAATGGAGCGCGATGCTCCGTCCGGTCCTACTTCGTCGCCACCTCTAGTCGGCGTGCGGGACGAAGCAATGCCGACAGACCCACAAGCAGTTTTTGAAAGAATGGCGGAGTCCGACGAGCAATTCGAGGAGCGACAGCAGCGCCTTCGTCAAGCGTATAGTCGCTTCAGTAAGGATCTTACCAATGCCGACGCTCGTCTTGTTCTGGAAGATCTGACATTTGATGGGCTTGAGGTAGTCGTAGCTTCCAGACCAGATGTTGTTGAGCGGTGGTGTTCCTGGCTCTTGTGCGCGGATGACTCAAAGAAGAGAGGCCTCTGCCGGTTCGCGGTACAGTTTGCAAGCGCTATCGCGAAGGACAATACTAAAGAAGCTATTGAGCTATTTCGTGCCTACGCCAAGGTCGATCCACTCGTGCGGCACGTAACCGGGCTAGCAAAGATTCCAGCGGAAATAGAGGCGTTATGGCGCCATGCGGATATTCCTGAAATCGCCGCCGAATGTGTAAATCGGCTTGATCAAGCCAGTACCGATCGCGAATTGGCCCTCGAGGTCGTGGCTGCATTCCGTGCGGGTCAGGCTGCAATTGTTGAAAGCCATATAAAGAATCTCATTGCTACGGGGAGGCCAGCATCGATTGCCCGCGGAATTGCAGTCGCGGGCTTCTGCGATCAGTCCGAGTTTGCCGACCAGATATTACTTAGATATAGGACATCTAGCGGATTCATTGGTGCAGCCCATCGCGCTGCCAGGCGTGCATATGATCGAAATGTGTGGTCACGCCACTGGTGGGAGAAGATGGGGGCCGCAACCGATCGGCTCGATTTCTGGCGCTACTCAGTTCTTCTAACGAAGATAGTCGATGTGCGATTTGAACTATGGGCAGGTGAGGTGGCGGACGATACGCTACTCAGCACCTTTTACGTGACCATAGAGGACGGGATAAAGAAACGCATCAAGAGATGGAGCGACAAGCGTCGCGACCAGCTATTTGGCAGAAAGGCACCTCCAAGCATTTTTGTGTCACGGAGTTGATGTAGGTCCTATTCGACCGATGTGGCTCGTGCCCGGGGAGGTCCAATAGCACAAATCCTTGCGTGGACCGGGTTTCTTGTGCTGCTTACTTCAAGTTGCCGCCTCTTTCAGGCCGATTGTGTTGAGAACGTGACCGCAGTAGGTGCAGGGATCGGCGCGCCTCGTCTCTCTCAAGGCTTAGTACGGCGCATTCAGGATGTCATTGCGGATGCCCGGGTGATTTTGGCGGAGGTGAAGCAATTGCAGCAACCGTCTCGGTGGGCCTCGAATTGAACCGCGAGGTCCGAAGGATGGAAGCCCATCCAGAGCCTCCAAGGCGCTCGCGGCAGCGCCAGCGGATCAGGTGACTCCCCTACATTCCGTGGTTTGAGCACTGCGCCGAACGAGAGTATGGTGGCAGAGAAGTTAAACCAGGAAGGGAGTGGCAGTGCCAGACCTACAGGTCATCTGCGTGAACAAGTCCGACCGAATGAACCCGTACGAGCGAATTCTCCGGATCGGCGACGGGCAGACAATATTGGGATCGTGGCGCAAGACACAGGAAGAAGTAATTCGGGAAATTGAGGCAGGGGTGAACAGGTTCTACGTACAGGTGAACAGACAATCCGTTTGGGTCGAAATTGCCGTCAGCCAGCATGGCAATAGGTACCTAAAGACAGAGCCTGGTGGGGAGCAGCCGAATAACCTGTTGAGCCTTCCGGAGTGCCGGGCCTGATTGTTTGGGCCAACTATTCTGTCCGCCAGGTAAAGCACGCAGCGGTTGATTTTGAGTTCCCCAGCAAAGTAGGCTCACTATTGGCGTAGGACACGTTCTTGGGTTAGAGTTCCTGATTAGCCGCAACATGGTTGAATTTGGACCTGGGCGGTAGTGGTCCCCCGGACGGGTTTCGAACCCGCTTCTCCCGATTACAAGTCGGGCGTCCTTAGCCGATAGACGACCGGGGGTACCGCTTCTGAAAGGGCCCGCTGCTGACGCCTCAGCAGCGGGCTTTTTTGCCAGATTTTAAGATTATAGCAATTTTGCGATGGTAGATCAACCTTGACCGATAGCAATAATGCTATACCTTCTTGGACATTCCGCACCTATGCGTCTCGAAGCGGGCGCTGCGAAGTTGAAGAGTGGTACGATTCGCTCACGCCAAAGGCGCAGGCTAAGGTCTTGGTTCGCCTGGAGTATCTGGCACAACAGCCGCGGAGCGGTTGGCAACGCCCCCATTTTGCGCCGCTGCATGGAGAATGCAGTGGCCTCTACGAGGTGCGGTGCAAAGTCGAGAAGGTCGAGGTCAGATTGATCGGCAATTTCGGACCGAACAGACAGGACTTTACGTTGCTGCTCGTTGCTGAAGAACGCGGCGGCAAGTTTCGGCCGCCAAGCAGTTGTTCAACAGCACAGGATCGTTGGAAGGAATTGAAAATAGAACCGGAGCGAGCCCATGAGTGGAAACCTTAGGCAGTCGCTGGTTGAGAAACTGCGCGACAAAGCGTTTCGGCATGAATACATGGCCGAACACATCAGAACTGGCATCGCCTACCAAATACGCGCGCTACGGGACAAGCGTGGATGGTCGCAGCAGGAGATGGGGCGGCATCTGAAGAAGCCACAGAGTGTGGTTTCACGTTTGGAAGACCCAGACTATGGGCGCGTTAGTCTTCAGACGCTCATTGAAGTAGCCGACGTATTTGACGTGGGAGTCTTGGTGCGCTTTGTCGGTTACAGGGAGTTGTTGGAGAGAACCAGTGACCTTTCACCGGCCGCGTTGCTCGCACCAAGCTTTGATGAAGAAGAAAGTGCGCCTGTTACGTACAAAGCTGTTCAGGGTACTTCGGCGGCATCGGAAGGGGCACGGTCTGGAACAGAGCAATCGACATGGTCCCGCAATACTCTGTATTCACTGACTCTCGATGACCCAGAACGGCGCAGGCAAGGTCAGGCAACAATTACTCAATCGGAGCGAGAGCGAAACGCTTTGAGTCTGCAGAGAGGCTCATCCGCAATTCAAACAGATTCCATTGTTGGTTCCGCTAATCGCTTCCCTACGCTCACCCGTGCAGGATACCTTTTGGACCATGCGACTCATTAATGCTGAGAATGGACGCGTCTTGTCGTTGTTCTCGCAGGACGACATCCAGCCACAGATGGGCTACCATCTGCCGGATATCGTTGAAGGAATTGTGGCTCGATATCTCTTTGCTTCATTCCCCGAGGACAAGAGACTATCTGGGGACTCCCAGGAAGGACCACTCAGGTTCAAAACCGGAAGATTTGTCCATAGCAATACTCCGATATATATCCATCTGATGGATGTCTATCGAGATGGTGTTGTTGTCGAGGCCACTTCCACCGACTACGCAGAGATTGTTGCTGACGATCTTTTGTCCTGGGCGGAGGAGCAATTCGGATTCAGGTTTTCTGAAGCGTCAATGCGAAGAGTGTATACGAGCTCGGTAGTTGTTGAGTTCGATCTTGATGTCAACTATTCCCTTGCAGCATTTGAACAGGTCAGTGCCGCTTATACGGCTGCTATGCGACGGTTCCGCGCAATAGACGAAACCGTGAACGTGACGAAAATTCAGCTGGGCGTTGACCCCACTCGTCTGACATCGCGACAGTTGGGTGCTGATTTTATCATCGAACGGCGGGTCAATTGTCCACACGATAGCAATAGGTTCTTCTGCGACGCACCGCTTCCAACCCTAGACCATGTTGAGCTTTTGAAGACATTCGAGGCACTCTTGAAGACCGGACGCGGGTCGTAGAACGGAAGATCTCAAAGCTATGAATTCGACGGGATGAGATCGCGTGTATGGAAGTTCGTGGCGTCAGTCCATCTCGTGACCGCTATCGCTTCTTGTTCTTGGTTCCGGATTGCCGAGGCCGTGCTGTAGCTCCGGCCGACCTTCATCGCTGTCGGTGGGTTTGTTGCGTTTCAGCATGCTGGGTCATGAGGTCAATAGCTTGCTTTGCCTATAATCTTGTTCTCCCGCCTCCGTGCCTGCCGCCATCCGTCTCGCAGTTTTGCAGCCAGCACTTCCTTGTCGCCGAAGGCTTCCTCATTCGTGATTCTGATGAGCGTGATGTCAAAACGCGCGCAGTCCTCGTCCTTCTGGCGGTCGCGCACCATCTGTTCGGGTTTCCGGTGAATAGATCCGTCAATTTCGACGGCCAGCCTGATCTTCGGGAAAAAGAAGTCCAGTATCCACTTTCCGGATGCCACGTGTTGGGACTTGAACTCCCCTTTCAGGACACCGCCGCCCAACTCTAGGAGAAACTGTTCGAATGCCGCTTCCGCGGGCGTGGGATTGGCACGTTGATGCCTCGCATGCGCAATGATGTAGCTTTCGGAGTACTCATGCTCGTCGACAGCCGCCACCTGGCCCACCGGACTAGGAGTGACGCCATCACGTCCCTTGCGCTGTCGCCGCCGACCGGTGCGCCTTCTGGAAGTTCCACGTCTTGGATTACGCATAGTCAGTACAGTTTGAATCAAATTTCAGCGGGTCGAGTACGCGAGATTCCATCAAACATGGCTGACGTTGCCCCTACGTTAACGCTGTGAATGCAATCGTAATCCCTGATCGTAGGCGGGCGCGTCCTCCTTCGTTGCAGGCTACGCATGACTGGGCTCTCGTAAACCGGATCTCTGCATGGCCTTTGGCGATGCAGAGGTCCGGCCGTCCGGCTTCGATCCCTCGCGCGTAGATTCTGGCAAGGCCCAATATTGACGGCTGCGCGAGGGCGTCCTCGGTCCCGCTGCGCTCGTTCCTCGCTACGCTCCTGCGGGGCCGCCAGGAACCTCGCTCCTCCGATCGCCGCTTCCCGCCGCTCAGAGCGCGGCTCCTGGCAGGCTTCTCAGTTTTTTTGGTATGACGGCTTGGCCGCGCTCCTCGGGCCGAGCCAGGGCCTTTGCAAGGCGAACCACCTTGCGGCGGTAGATGTCGGCAATTTCTGGGTTGAAGTCGGGGGAGTGGGTGGAGCAGGCGAAGCGGTTCTGGCCGCGAATGGTGTAGATTGTGAAAATTTGGGAAGCTATCCTCCTTCTGTCGTCGGCGACAGCACTCCCTCGAGGTACAGTCTCATGGCAAGCGAGCACAGCGATCTCAGAAGCCTAGTCGGACGGACCCACGAAGGCCGCCTCATCCCCGTTCTGGGGTCGGGTGTCGGTGTGGTGGCGGGACTTCCTAGTTCTCGTGAAATCACACAATTACTTGCCGAGGAGATAGGGATCGCCGACGAAGACCGCGCCATCGATCTTTCGACAGTTTCCGAGATGTTTGTGGCGAGGACCAGCAAGCAAGCGCTGGAGCGCAGGCTGGCAGAAATATTCTCCGGGCCTCGACGACCCACACCGATTCACCAGCACCTAGCCCGGCTATCGGGCGTTCAGATATTCATCTCGACTGGGTACGACGATCTTCTTGAAAGGGCGCTGGACGCGGAAGGCAGACAGTACGAAACCATTAGCTTCCAAGAGAGTGAAGAACTCGAGGCCGTTTATGTTTCCGTAAAAGGGGAGCGTCATGTCCTGCGCAGGAATGACCCGGAGCTAAGTAAGCTTGAGCCGTTCACGCCTTTGGTGATCAGATTGTTCGGGGGAGGGGTATCACGATCGTACGAGCCACGCTTCGTCGTGACTGAAAGCGAACTAGTTCATCTGGCGAAGTCGCTGCCCGAGATCATCCCAAGCCATGTTCTCGCTCGCATCAGGACATCATCCCTTCTGTTCCTCGGCTTATCGGCGACCGGAATGGCTACTCAGATGACTCTGAGCTCACTGCTCAGAGATCGCGCGACCTCAAGCCCAACGAGTTGGGCTGTCCTTCCGCTTAGTGATGTGGCGAGCAACGAGGTCTTCACGCGATTCGGGGTGACAGTTATCGAGGGCGAATTGTCTAATGTAGTCGACTCTCTATCGCAGCAGGTAGAGTTCTCGAGGGCCTCTGCAGAAAGCCGCCGGCGGGACAGGCAAGCAACAAGTAACAGTGATTCCACAGAGGAAGAGCCGGAAACACAGTCTGACGTGGACCGCGCACGCCCGATATCAGTTGCGGATGTCGTGGCTGCAGCAGCAGGAATTGACGCGGATATTACGACAGATGGCGAAGGCCTACTGGCGGCGGCAGTCGCACTTCTTCCACAGAAGAGGGCGGAGAACGATGTCCTGTCCACTTCCACCCTGTTCCTCGCGGCAGTCGAATGGGGGCTGGGTCGGGCTGGTGTCCGAGAGCCGCCTAAGCCCCTAGCTAGTCTGGCTCACGCGCTCGTCTCGTCGAGGGAAGGACCTTACGACGAACTCCGCACCGAATTCTTTCAGACAAATCCCCCGACTATAAAGCTTGAGATTGGAGGAGAGGAAATTCCATCCTTTGATCTTTCAAGCAACTTCAAACAAGCGTATCGAGACGCTGCTGCTGAAGGATCCGTCACCGCGACCGCACTGGTGCGGTCCTTGCTCCGCCACGCTGCGTCTCCTGCTTACACCGGTACCTGGTTTCGAGATCGGCTTGAGAAACTCGAAGTATCACCGTCCCTACTGGAGATGACTCTTCTTCCCGGCGCCTCCACCCATGCAGCTAGCGATCTGTGGACCGTCGATGACAAGCTCGGCTATGCTGAATACGCAAGAGCTATCTTCCATTTCTTGAGGGATCCGCGGACGCATCCACCGCTAACTATCTCAATTCAAGCGCCATGGGGCGGCGGCAAGACCTCGCTGATGCGGATGATTCAGCGCGAGTTGGATCCTGTAGGCTATGCGCGTGCCCAACCCAGCTCGCTACCAGCGAGCGCGCCTGCAAAAGGCGCCTCAGCGGAGACGCTCCTTGATGAGCTCCGGGAAATGGCGAATGGTAGGGCCAGTGAGATACGGATGAACTTGGGCGAGGGAGGCACATTTCCGACTATCTGGTTTAACGCGTGGACCTACCAGAGCGGCAACCAGTTCTGGGCTGGTCTTGGGGAGGCGATCGTTCGTGGGCTGACCATGCGGCTTGATCCTGTCCAGCGTGAGAAGTTCCTCTTGCGACTGCACCTCGCTCGCGTTGATCCGCATGCCATTCGTCGAAAGGTCTACGCGGCAGCAGCTCAGCACTTCCTCAATTTCCTGCGTAGTGGCCTCAAGTGGGTGTTAGCCATCGTCGTACTTCTTACGGCGGCTATAATTGCCGGTATTGGTTTAGCATACGATCTTAGTCAGGAGCTCCTCGGCTGGACCGTCTCGGGTTCGGCACTCGCTGGTTTGGGAACCGCTCTTGTGGGGTATGCCAGAGCACTGTTCAAGGCCAAAGCCGAGCCGGCGCAGTTCAGCCTTTCCGACTTCCTTGACATTCCCAACTATTCGGGTGAGCAAGGCTTTGTACATCAAGTGAACGATGACCTACGCCGAATCTTAGACATCCTACCCTTTGTCGAGGGGGCCGATGGTGAGCCTCTCCGCGTCCCCATCGTGCTGTTCATCGATGACCTGGATCGATGCTCACCAGTTAAAGTCGCCGAGGTTTTTGAGGCGATAAATCTCTTCATCGCAGGCGAGTTCCCGAATTGCTACGTTGTTCTAGGCATGGACTCAGAGATTGTGGCCGCAGCTTTGGAGGAGGCCCACAAGGAGGTTGTTGCTCGCCTGCCGGCCTATAGTCGGCAGACGGCGGTAGGCTGGCGTTATATGGACAAATTCGTCCAATTGCCGTTTGTTATTCCTCCGATCGATCCGGAAGCCGTCAAACTCTATGCGGTCCACCTGGCCGCCCGAGAGAACTTGGCAGCGAACCAGGCCCAAGTCCGAGCAGCGGCACTCGATCGTCGAAGTCTTGAGGACTCGATTGCCGAAATTCAGCACGAGGTCGAGGAGGATGAGCAAGTCGCACAGCGACTCGCAGAGAAGCATGGGCTCGAGGGCCAAGTTGGCGAGGCCCTGGCTCGAGAGATCATGGAACGGGACCAGCGGCTGGAGTTCATCGACGCGCGTGCGGAACTTTTGAGCCAGGACAGCAGTGAGATTGAGGCATTGCTGCAACAGGCCCATGCTGAGTTCTCCAATAACCCGAGAGAGCTCAAACGCTTAGTAAACGTGTATCGGTTCTACATGAATCTACGCTTGGCGCGCGAGTCGCGTGGCCAATCAATCCCGACCATTGAGCAGACTCGAAATTGGGTAATGATGATGCTGGCTTGGCCGGAGTTCTATCGATGGATTCGGCGCAGCCATACGGAATGGGAAGCTGAAGCAAGTGACTTGGAGGCTGCAGAGACCGGGCGACTTCTTAAAGAGTTGGAAGATCTGGCCATCAAGCCAATCGAAAAGTTGAACGGGACGAACGAGAAGTCAGAGATGGTTGAGCCAACTTTGGAGGACTGGACGAGCGGGCTAGAAAGCCGAAGCGGTCTTTCCAAGGAGACCCCTTGGTTATCGGACGAACGCCTCTTCCGCTTCTTTCAGCGTGTCGCGAATGCGGGACACGAGGCCTCGTTGGCGGCAGGAGCAGGAAAGGGCTTCTGGTAGCAGCCAGGGCGTTGAGCACTTTGACTTTGCCCTTGCTCGCATCCTTCTTGGCTAAGCTGTACCACGACCCGCACAGGGCCGACCGAATAATCGTATTTGACGACCCGTTTAGGCGCTCCCGCAGCAGCCGCAGAAGACCAGACCCGAGAGAGCGGAGTGACCGGCCGACGCAGCTTGAGCATGGTCCTAGCGTGGCCGGCGCGGGTGGCGATGATGGTCTTGGCAAAGGTCTCGGTAAGCTGCTCCTGGCGGGGCTTGACGGCCTGCCAGAGGGCATCCTTGACGATGTGTAGCTCGGGACCCTCGACGGTGATCCGCGTTGACCTGGTCGCGGCTGATGCGATCCGGGCCCTCCGCGAGGAGGACGTCGAACTCTTGACGCCGCGCATCCTGGAGGAGGGCCCGGATCGCATCAGCTGAGCGACGGCGTGCACCGCGGCGTCGATTTTGACCTCGGCGGCCGCGACCGTCTTGGCGGAGCTTCCTGCGGGCGGTCCTTGCTGTCGGTCATGACAATTCCTTTTCCGGAAGACTTCAAAAGGAGGGGAAACAATCCGGCAAGGAGGCCGAACGATCGTTGACCGGGTGGTCGCCTCCGGAGGCGGGCGGAGGCCCCTTGAGACGGCCCGGCGCAGCCCGACAGGGCGGCCTGCAAGCGCCAGGAACTGCGTTGAGAGTAAACTCGCTATCTCAAGGCTTTGCATCAAGGTCGAATCCGACGGCTTGTTCCCATTTGTCAGAGGCCGCCCGCGGCCGGCGGCGACCGAAATCACTCCAAAGTTTTTCGAAGAAAGGTTCGAGGACGCGATAGATGCGTATCTCGTAGTGATCGATAAGGTAGTCCTCAATGCACTCATGACCGAAGTTTGTGCCAAATGTGCCGTCACCGAAGTCAAAGGAATAGTCTCTGATCTCCCGAAGTCCTGCAACACATCTCAATGGGAGGGGGAGCATTAGAACGTCGCGCGCGAACCTCAGGTACTGGGACAAGGTGACCACTAAGCCTTCCTCGAGCATGTGGGGGGCGATAGTCGGACGAGAGTTTTCCTCTCTCCCCCTAGTTCTTTCGGGATCAAGAAGCCAGGTGTCGACACCCCAAAGCTCTCCATTCGTGAACGCCTGCGTCGCACCAAAGGCGTAAGCATCCTTCCTATTCTCAGCTGTCTTGCTCAGATCGATTGTGAAAGCCGCCGCACCCTCTTGATTTCTCGCATAATAGAACGCGCCTTTTGTCTGATGGCCCATAAGGTCCCGGACGTTTCCCGACGGTAGCCATGCGCGGAGGTCAAGCGGGTCAAAGCTTCCAGTTTGCTCTGCCGGGATCAGTCGCAGAAACATTTGCGGACCAGGACAAAGCCAGACCTTCGTGTCACCCTCCTGCAACGGATGTTGCGGGTCGATCCGACCTAACAGCGACACTGGAAAGACGTTGTCATCTTGACGGCTAAAGACTGTTCCGAAGTCAGAGGTCGGCGGTTTGTCTTGTTCGCTTTCGAGAAGGCCAGCCGAGATAATCTCGCCGAACGCCCGTTCAAGGCTTTTGACCAGCGCCTTTCTGGCTTTGTCTCGTTGATCTTGATCGGGATTCTCAGGGAGGTGGTAGGTAAGCGGTCTATTCTTATGCCGCATGTCGAATGGCCGGTCGGTCTCCCAATTGCCGTACGCGGTGTTGAAGACGGGCAGGATCCTGCTGTCTCCTACGGTCGCGGTCGCACGCCCGTATTCAATCATCACATTCGGATTAGGCATCGGCCGTTTGGCGCCGGCCTGAGTGACAATCGAGATGTCGGGAACGAAGATTCCGCATCCGTCGATACGCTCGAAGATAGTCCGTGCAACATCGACGTTCCCGGGCGCCCCCCGAACACCATCCTCCGCCCTCAGTGCGTTTTCGCGACCGAGTTCTGCGTGAAGGCTCTTGATTGCACGGTCAATACAGTCGCCAATGAAGCCGCGGTTTGTGCTGTTCGGCAGATCACTTTGCCAGGAATAGAAGACCGTCTGTGTCATCATGGCATCCGATGCGGACGGCCTAGCGTTTGCCGGCGTTGCGGGCGAGCTTGGCGAGATGCTTCTTGCAAGCGGCTTCGACCAGCTTGTGAAGTCGCTGCGTGCACTCTCCGAGCCAAAGCAAGGCCTCCCGCTCGATCTTGTAGTGCTTTGAGTAGCGCGCTTTCACGTAGGCCTCGACGAGCAGATTGAACCAGGCGCGGTGAGCGGCCAGCTCGCGCGGCCAGGCCTCCACAAGGCTTCGGTCTTGGTCTTCGGCGAGCGATCGCAGGAACTTGATGTTGTGCGCTGGCGGCGTGTAGTTGGTTAGCGTCAGAAGCAGCCCCGTATAGGCATTCTCAACCGCCTGATGCAACAAGAAGGCAGGTTGCTTTGTCCGGCCTTTGTCTAGCAAATAGCGTGCGGTATCGAGGAAATCCTCTGCTGTTGGGATCCGATCCTCGAAGTGCTCCTTGGCGGTCTCATACGCCTCCCTAGGCGAGCACGGCTGGGGATCGGTGAGCGGCTCGTCATCCAGCTCGTAGAGGACGACGCCCTCCTTGCGGATGTCGGTGAAGAAATACTGCCCTTTGCGGATGGCCTCGTTCACCTCCCGCCGGCTGTGCACGATGAAGCTGACCGGGGTCTTGATAGCGCGGTCGTGCATGAAGCGGTCGCTGGCCTTGTGCCAGTAGGGCTCGAACTCGGCCAGCTTCTTGTTGTTGACGATGATCAGCAGATCGAAGTCGGAGCGGTAGCCCTTGGTGGTGTGGGGCTCGTCTACCCAGGAGCCCCGGGCATAGGACCCGAAGAGGATGACCTTGAGGATGCGCCCGCGCTTCTTCCAGTCGGCGCTGGAGCCCTTGAGGGCGTCCTCGAACTCCTCGTGCAGGATCTCCAGCGCCCGCTCCAGTTCGCGCTGCTTCTTCGGCGGCAGGTGATCCAGGCTGAACTTCATCTTCGGGAGGGGGGCCGGGTTATCGGGAGGAGCCAATTTCGACCTTCGATTGTATACAGCAGACGGAGATGGGGGAAGAGGTCAAAGACAGCCAGCGAGCCGAACCGTCAGGACGGGCCGGAGACTCGGAGCATGCAAAGGTATTCTACGGAAAAGGCGCGCCCATCACATCCTGTGTGTCGGACGTGCCTTCGCCTTGTCTGACATTCGATCTTCTTGCCGACCGGCCCTTCAAGACGGGCCGCCGAAAGGCAGTCCGCGAGGGACAAGGTGCGCCCGAAGGGCGTCCGCTTTCCATTTTTTCTGACTTGGGCGCCGGCCTCCCCTCTTGGACGTGCCATCGGGTTTCCGAGCGGTGCCATCAGGTAAATCCGGAGTGCCATCGGATTTTCAGGAGGGTGCCATCGGGTTTCGCAGGGGGTGCCATCGAATTTCGGGGCACGACGAAGCCAGTGCCATCGAGTTTTCCGAGATGGCCCTCGTTAAGTCCTTGTTATTCCATGGCCAACAACAATCAACATGTGGGGCAGGATACGCATTTTGTACGTACAAAATGCCAGGTCGGCTGCCCCGCAGGGGCTGCCGGCCAGACCCGCCAAGATCGCCGCAGGCAGCGGCGCCAGGCGGGTAGCTTACCGCCCCCTGCGGGGCCGGTGCTGAGGCGAACCAGGTACGGGAGTGCGCATGCAAACGTCCAGATTTGAAGTCCGGTTGACGCCTGCACAGAAGGACGAGCTGAAGGCCGCCGCCGCGGCCGAGCGGCTCACCATGTCGGGCTATGTGCTGGCGCTGATCAAATCCGCGGTGAACCGCCAGCCCTTCCTGACCCGAGAGGAGATCAACGCGCTCGATCTCAACCGCGAACAGCTCCGCCGCGCCGGCATCAACCTCAATACCCTCCTGCGCGAGCTGCAGGCCTACAACCGGGGCTCCAGCCGCCGGGCGCCGACCGAGGAGCATTTCGCGGAGGTCAAAGCCGACCTCGACGCCGCGCTGGGCCAGATCCGCGCCTGGCTCCAGACGAAGGTTTAGACAAATGCTGCCCTTCTCCGAGCACGACGAAGACTTCGAGTTCGAGAAGCGTGCCCGGGACGGCAACATGGAGCGGTGACCCTGTTCCGGGCCTAGCAGGTTTCATGCCCGCTGCTCAAAGGCTAAAGACCTTCAGATAGCGATCCACCGTCGTCCGCGATGTGCCAAAAGGCGACGACCCTAGTAAGCAGCGTTGCCTCCGTTTCTTAGCGCTCTGGTTCGTGCTCAACCGCGCCCACGAAATCGGGACTAGCGGGTGCCACCGCTTGCGCAAGATGGCCCGAATGCGATGGCCCGGTAAGAAAATCCATATCGGGCGGATCCCAAACATGCGGGCAGCTGCACGGATAGGTCGACTACTCGGACTCACTCTGCCACTATGTGGTTTGGGTCCCGGCGCTCCATATCGCAGTATGTGGAGCTAAACGTTGTGCATTTGGGGAATTCTTGCCCGCAGCCGTTTTGGAGTCAGTGGCTCCTGGCCGCGTAGGAAACACAGATGATGGGCATTATTGCTTCCTTTCTCCTGACGGCATAGATGGGTCATGCGCATCCGACACATCGAAATCAAAAATTTTCGCGGCATCCAATCCCTCTGCTGGGCTCCAGGGCAGAGTATGAATTGTTTGATTGGACCGGGCGACTCAACGAAAACGACGGTGCTTGATGCTATCGAGCTCGCCTTAAATCCGCGCAGTTACTTCCTTGGCGATGACGCCGACTTCCACAATCTCGATGTGGAACAGCCCGTCAAAATCACGCTTACAATGGGTGATCTTCCGGTCGAATTCCTCGCGGAAAACAAATACGGGCTTCACCTGCGCGGCTGGGATGCGGCTGCGGAACAATTGCACGACGAACCGGACGGCACGCTTGAAGAAGTGCTCTCGCTCAGGGTCACGATCGATAAATCACTCGAGGCCCGGTGGTCGCTTTTCAATGAGCGCATCGCGCAGGCCGAAGGCGATCCACCGATGATCCGCTACAAGGACATGCAGACGCTTGCCACATCGCGGCTCGGCCCCTATGCAAAACGCCATCTGGGCTGGGGTCGCCAATCCGTCTTAAGCCAGATCGAAGAGTCCGGTGAAAGCGTCAATCTCAGGCTGGCGGAGGCCGGCCGCGCGGCGCGCTCGGCATTCAAGGAGAGCGGCACGGACGTATTCAGCGCGACGGTCGAAAAGGTGCAAAAGCTCAGCGCTGATTTTTCCGTTCCGGTGAGAGACAAGTACAAGGCTGAACTCGACGTACAATCCGTCAGCGTCAGTACTGGCGGCATCGCGTTGCACGACGGCGCGCTGCCGCTGCGCCGGCTGGGAACCGGCTCCTCACGGCTCCTGGTGTCTGCCCTCCAGCACGAAGCCGCGAGCAGCTCCCACGTTGCGCTGATCGACGAAGTTGAACACGGGCTCGAGCCTCACCGCATCGCAAGGCTTCTCAAATTTCTGAAGGGCAAGAAGACGACGCCCTCCGGCGACGTGCGCTCACAGATATTCCTGACCACCCATTCCCCGGTGGTCGTTCGTGAACTTGATGCTGGCGATATTTTCACCGTCCGCGAGACGGGCGGCGATGTAGGCGTGCGCTCCGCCGCTTCGACCCCGGAGAACGCAAAGAAAATCCAGGCCCATCTGCGCGTCTCTCCTGAAGCCTTTCTCGCAAGACGCGTGCTTGTCGGCGAAGGGCGGACAGAAGCAGGTTTGCTCCGCGGGCTTGATAGCTGGTGGACTGATAACGGCAAGCCGTCATGCGCTTATCAGGGCGCGGTTATCATTCACGGCGACGGCAAAGATTCGGGTCCCGATATCGCTGAGTCTCTGCTTGACCTCGGCTATCAAGCCGCCTTGCTGCTCGATTCGGACGAAGCCCCAAATCCGCAAACTCTTGACCGTGTGCGCTCCAAAGGCGGCAAGATCGTCCAATGGGAAGGAGACGTTTCCACCGAGGGCCGGTTGTTTGCCGATCTCAAATGGGAAGCCGTGCGCGAGGTCATGGACTACCTCACCAGCGAACTCGGTGAAGACGCGATCCGCGCCCACATCAACAACGTTCTGGCCGAATCGCAATCTCCACCTCTTGGCGATCTCACCTTTCCGGCAGCACTGGACACCAAGGCTTTCCGGCAAACGCTCGCGGCAGCCGCTGTCGCCAAGAAAGGACAAAAGCGCGCCTCGTGGATTAAAGACTTGGGACGCGCCGAAGCCATCGGGTACATGATTGGCGCCGACCTCGGCGCGACCGCCGGCACACCATTTGCCGCCGGCATAACCAAGCTCCGGCAGTGGATCGATGGCGGATGACATAGATGAAGAGGCCGCCAAGATTGCCGCGAGCATCGAACGCGGCAGTATCGTCGCTGCCGCCGGCTGCGGCAAAACCGAGCAGATCGCCCGAGCGACGCAGGCATCGACAGGCTGTCGCCTTATCCTGACCCATACCCACGCTGGCGTCGATGCGCTCAGAGCTCGACTGAAGAAGCGAAAGGTGCCGGAGGCCAAATATCGGATCGATACGATTGCCGGATGGGCGCTCCGGTTCGCCGCTTCCTATCCGCAGCGCTCTGCCATTCCGGTTGCCGAGCCGTCGGGCAAAGAATGGAACGGTATTTACCAGAGCGCGGCGGCACTCGTGCGCAGCGGCGCCGTTTCGCGCGTGCTCAAAGCCTCATATGACGGGCTCTTTGTTGATGAATACCAGGACTGCACGGCGGACCAGCACGAGATCATTTGCGCGCTCGCGTCTCATTTCCCGACCTGCGTCTTTGGCGATCATTTACAGGCGATCTTCGATTTCAAAGGCCAGAAGCCTGTCGAGTGGGACAAGGACGTTTTCCCGGCTTTTCCAAAATGCCATGAACTCACCACGCCCTGGCGCTGGAAGAACGCGGGAAACGAGGGTATGGCCGGCTGGCTGAAAGGCGTCCGTACTGTTCTGGACAACGGCGCCAACTTGGATTTTTCCAACACAACCCCTTGCGTGCACTGGTTCCAGATACCGCCTCCTTCCAAATCCAATCCGATTCAGGCGCAGCGCCGGCAGATCATCACCGAGGCGTTCCGCGGCATCGAATTGGACAGCGATGAAAATCTCGTGATTATGGCCGACAGCGCGAATCCGAAATCACGCGCATCACTTGCAAAGCATTTTTCCAAGTGGGGCTGTTCCAATATCGAGGCGATCGACTGTCCGGACCTTTTTAAGGCTGCCGCTGGCCTTGAGGGTTGCGCCGGCATGGCACGGCTCGAAGCCGTGCTCGAATTTGCGGCGACCTGCATGACAGGCGTGGAGAAGGCGCCGCTTCTCAGTTCGGTCAACTCGCACCTAGCAGGCGGAAAAGCCGGGGCAAAGAAGTTTGCCGATCTCATTCCACTATGTGTTGAAATCACGCGGGCGGGCGGCTACCACCTTGTTCTCGCCTTGCTCACCGCGTTGCACGGACGGGCGCAGACCCGCGCATACCGCCGTGAGATGTTCTATTCCATGTGCACCGCGCTCAGGCTCATGGGCACAGGGCAACTTGCGAGCCTGACGGATGCGGTATGGCAGGCCCAGAATCGGACCAGGCATCGCGGCCGAGTTCTTGGCACGCGAAATGTCGGCAGCACACTTCTTGTGAAGGGTCTTGAATTTGACCACGCCCTGGTTATTGACGCGCAAGGCCTTGACCGAAAGCACCTGTACGTCGCACTGACCCGGCCAGTTCGTTCGCTCACGATTCTCTCTTCTTCGCCGCAGTTTGCACCCAAGCGTTCTAAGAGTTCTTGATGCGTGGAGAGTCCAGACCCTCGCCCGCAAAATCTTGAGATATCTTCTCGGAAGAATAGAAAAACTCATAAACGCACTTTTCCGAGATTCACTGAGAGGCAAGTGCCCCAGCACTTAGTTTATCCGGCACCTCCTACCATCCAGAACAATCTTAGAAGGTAAGTCTCGTATGACCCAAGAGTCTGCAAACGGGACAGAAGCGGCATTTGCTGAGTAGCCCGGCACACGACAGCTTTGGTGCCAGAAGCGGAAAATCCAAGCGTTGAAGCGATTGAGCGCTTTGAGCCCAGAGCCAACGTGCTGCCTAGCTAGGTGGTCTGGTGCCTCTGGCCCATATCTACCATTGTCGACGCGCGCCATCTCTGCTTGCAGCGCATTAAAAGCAGAATCGGAGATATTCAACTTGGCTGAATGCCACCATAGCGTCTTAGTCCAGCTCCCGACATAGTGTCTATAAACCTGGGCCTTTGCCTTATCCGAAGTTTCGGAAGATGCCGCGGAACAATCGGGGGGACACTTTCGACGTGGATCAGGCCACCCTTCGTCGAAGCGGCAAACTCTTCATCTGTAGCGACTGAAAACCTTTTGCTTCCTTCGAATTTTTGTTCTTCGTCCTCAACTGCAATATTTACTCGCAGGGTGCTCTCAGGCTTTGAGTTTTCCACTTCCTTTAGCGCTTCGACGGTTTGCGTTGTATCTCCATAAGGCGATAGAACGACTACGTCGTTGCTGAACAGATAAACAAGTTGGTTCAAAGCGATGGCGTCTTTTTCCTTAAGCTTGCATGTCATACCTTCTCGACCATTCAACTCATAGACATGGCGATCGAACGCGAAAAAGCCTAGCTTGGGCGTCAATGGCAGATAAACATACAAGCCTGCACCACCAAGCCCCCAGTTTCGGTACTTCATGTACCTTTTCAACACTAGTTTGTTTGATGAAACAGCTGGGTTATCAGACATCACAAAGCCAGTCTTGGATTTGTTGACTAGCAGAACACACCGAAGGTCTGAAATGGTGTCAAAGAAAACCCTTGCACTGTCTAAGACCATTTCCATTGCTTCCGGACCCTCCATAGGCGGGCCGAGGAAGTCTTCGAGTTCGTCATTTTCTTTTTGCCCTAAAGCAACCTTCTCACGCATAGAGGACATCATCAGCAACCGGTCCTTTATCGCCTTTTCGGCTCGCAGATGCTGTAAAAGCCAGAGAAACAACAGTTTATCGAGATCTTCTTTCGCCGGTGTTTGAGACTCAGTCAGCTTATTGACAACATCTCCGAACATCCCCTCAGGGGTATTGAAGAATTCCTCGATTCTTAAATCCTTGCCGTACAAATAGCTCTTTGAGCACTGATCTCTGATCGAAGCGCCAAAAACCAACTTATCAAGCTTTGGAATCCAGATGTTGACTTGCCGTTTTTGACTATCCGTAGAAAAATTTTTTAGATGAACTTTCGGAACAAAATGTTGGTTTTTCTTTTCGGCCATCGAAGATATTTCCTAACGCGAGGCTCTTAGGGGAGCTCCAAATAGGGCATTCCGCTAGTTTCGATGATGTAGGACTCACTAACCAGTGCAACACTAAGTGGATATTCCTGATCTACACCGCAGCGAACCATCGCGTCCTGACTTTGAATGTCAGATTTTTTGTGGAATCCAAGTCTTTGCTTCGCGAAAACCGCCAACGTCCTCATCCGGCCACAGGCTACGGATAGTGCTGGTTGGCGCGAAAGCCGCTTTTACCGCATTGCTGACGTAGAGCGGCATCCGTCGTACTTACGCCTTGGGTCAACTTGAGACACCGCCCGATCGGAGCCTGGGTTTCAAATGTCTGGAATGTCCTAGAAGCTGACATTTTCAGGCCCCGCGCCAGAAAGCCCTCGGGGCGCTCTACGCCACTCAGCCGTTCGCCCAGCATTTCCATGTGGGTCGTCATGCATGCTTCCTTTCAACGAAGCATGGGCAAGATCAACTATGCAAAAAGACGGACATTTCCGTCACGCGACATCCACCAGCGAATAGCTGGTGCTACGTCCCCCTCCCTCGTCTCTGGTGAGAATTCCGCGGTTCAACAGATCGGTGATGTCACGCAACGCCGTATCGGGCGAACACTTCTCGATCTTTGCCCACTTGGACGATGTGAGCTTGCCGTCGAATCCATCGAGTAGCCGGTTCAACATGTTGCGCTGCCGCTCGTTCAGTGGGTTGGCGGCATTCCTTTCCCAGAAGCGCGCTTTCTTCAGTACGCCAGCCAGGACGTGCTCCGCGCCCTCAAATGCCCGTGACAGACACGCCAGAAACCAAGTCAGCCATTCGGTTATGTCGAGATCGCCCTTCTGCGTCATTTCGAGGATCTCGTAGTATGCTTTTCGCTCCTGCTGGATTTGCGCGGACATGCTGTAGAAGCGTTGGGCGCTTTGCTCAGAGCGGGCAAGCTGCATGTCGGCGATGGCGCGAGCGATCCGTCCGTTGCCGTCTTCGAACGGGTGAATGGTCACAAACCAAAGATGGGCAACGCCCGCCTTGAGCACGGGATCAATGCCGCCCTCGTTGTTGAACCAGTCAAGGAAAGCTTTCATGGCGCCGGCAACGCGTGCCGCCTGCGGCGCTTCGTAGTGAACGCGCTCACGCCCGACCGGCCCGGAGATCACCTGCATCGGTCCCGAGTTATCGTCGCGCCAGGCGCCGACCGTGATCCGCTGCATCCCGCTGCGCCCGGTCGGGAACAACGCCGCGTGCCAGCCGAACAGCCTCTCGTCGGTCAATTTCTGGCCATAGTTCTGGGTCGCGTCGAGCATCATCTCGACAACGCCCTCCACATCACGATCCGTTGGGACAAGGCCGCCGATGTCCATGCCGAGGCTCCGGGCAATGGATGAGCGCACTTGGTCGCGATCGAGGATTTCTCCCTCGATTTCGCTGGTCTTCATGACGTCCTCGGTCATGGTCCGGAGCATCGCCTCACCGCGCAGGTCAAAGCCGAGCCCCTCCATACGGCCGATCAGCCGCCCCTGCCGGTGACGGACGGTGGCAAGCGGTTCCACCAGAACCTCGTGGTCCCAGCGTAAATCCGGCCAGTTCGGTAATTCATGGATATAGGGCATATTCTCCGCACTCCTTGCGGAGAATATGCCCTCCTTTCTCCGCATCGGTCAAGGCTATTCTCCGCATGATATGCGGAGAAAACCAGGGTCAATCTCCGCATTCAGCGGCGCCGCGGTCGCCGACCGAGCCAGAAACACAACATATGGGGCTAAGAGCGCCGAACTACCCACTACATATGGTTGCTATCAACCTGCTGTTAAGAACTGGGCGGCATCCTTATTCCAAGCCGCATAGGCTGGCGGCGACTCGACTCTAGGTAGCCCAGCCCATCCTTAGAACATCCTTCGTCCAGGGACCATGCGTTCAAACCGGTAGATGCCAATGTCCATCGCAAGACGAAACAGCGACCTGCCGCCGTCGCTTGCGCCGCGAGGTCTGTCAAAAACTCAAGCGGCGGCCTACGTAGGCGTATCGGCTAGCAAGTTCGATCAGATGGTGTCTGACGGGCGGATGCCAAGGCCACTGCGCTACATCGGCCATCCGCGATGGGACCTCAGGATGATTGACGAAGCCTTCGATCGACTGTCGGATAGGATGAGTAGAAACCCTCATGACGACTGAGCCGATGAAGCTTCCCCCTTATGTGACCCGCACGCGCTCGCGCCACGGCAAGCTGTGCCTTTATGTTCGTCGACGAACCGGAAGGTGGATTCGGCTTAAGGCTTCGCCGGGAACCCCGGAGTTCATAAGCGAGTATTTGGCGGCTCTGAAGGAGTTGGGCTTGCCGCCTGACGGCGAGCCCCGAGAAGTCGACACGCCCCTTTCGGGCACGCTTCGTGACCTCTGCCAGGAATACTACCGAAGCCCGGAATTCAAGCGGCTCTCCAAGTCGACCCGCCACGTCCGCCAGCTCATCCTGGAACGGCTGTGCAAGCGCACGGACCAGAAGGGCATTGAAACAGGCGACAAAGGCGCCGGCTACATCGAGCGCCGACACGTGCGGATGTGGCGCGACGAGATGTCAGACCGCCCGGAAGCCGCCAACGGCATGGTCAAAGCGCTGCGCCAGGTATTCAAGTGGGCCGTCGACACCGAGCGGACCGAAGACAACCCCGCTCGCGATGTCCCCTACCTCTCCAGCAACAACCCCGATGGTTTTCACACCTGGTCGGTCGAGGAAATTCAGCAGTTCCAGGAGCGCCACCCCGTGGGAACCAAAGCCCGCTTGGCGCTGGATCTGTTCCTCTACACCGGCGTGCGCCGCTCCGACGCTGTGAGGCTGGGCCCACAGATGGAGCGGGGCAACGAGCTGCACTTCACCGAGGCAAAGGGCCGCAGCCTCAAGGTCAAGGCCCGTGTCGTGCCGATCCTCCCGCCACTGCGCCAATCGATCGAGGCCACCCCCTCCGGGCACCTGTCTTATCTGGTCACGGAGTTTGGCAAGCCCTTCACGTCCAACGGTCTGGGAAACTGGTTTCGCAAACGCTGCAATGAAGCCGGTCTGCCCCACTGCTCCGCCCACGGGCTCCGCAAAGCAGGGGCCACCATCGCAGCGGAGAATGGCGCCACCGAGCATCAGCTAATGGCCATTTACGGCTGGGAAAGCCCGAAGCAGGCGGCCCTGTACACGCGTAAAGCAGACCGAAAGCGGCTGGCCGGCGCATCAATGCATTTGCTGATGACAGACCAGAATGAGAACAGTTGTGTTGCACCTCACATCCAAGGTGCAACACGCGCCGAGAAAAAGAAATAATTTCAATATTTTAAGAGATAGGTGGTGCCCAGGGGCGGAATCGAACCACCGACACCATGATTTTCAGTCATGTGCTCTACCAACTGAGCTACCTGGGCACACTGGGCGGGGCTGTTGGTATTCTGCGGCCGGGCGGCCGCTCCGGGAAGGTCCCGGGCCCCTTGTCGCGCCGCGTTGAGCGGCGACGCAGGCTTATAGGCCCTGCGCCCGGCTCTGTCCAGCCCCCCGGGCATATTTCTTGGCGGATTTTTCCCGGAAAATCTTAAGTTTTCCGGGATTTCCCGGGTTCCGCGGCCCGCGACCGGCACCCCTGCTAGGGCGCCAGGACGAGGTCCAGTTCCAGGGTCCGGCCGTCCCGGGCGAGGTTCAGGCGGACGGCCTCGCCGGGGCGCTTCATCTGCAGGGCGGCGATGGCCTCGGCCACCTTGGTGACGCGGCGGCCCTCCACGGCGGTCAGCAGGTCGCCGGCGCGGATTCCGGCCGCCTCCGCCGCGCCGCCGGGCAGCACGCCGTGCACCCTGAGGCCCACCTCGCTCGCCCGCTCCTCCGGATCCAGCTCCTCCAGGCCCAGGCCGGCCTTGGCCCGGCGCACCCGGCCGTAAGTCTTCAAATCCACCATGACCCGGCGCAGCAGTTCGGCCGAGGCGGCGAAGTTCACGCCGATGTTGGCGTCGCTCTCCATGGTGAAGATGGCCGAGAGCAGGCCGACCAGCCGCCCCTCGGCGTCCACCAGGGCGCCGCCGGAGGCGCCGGGGTTCACCACCGCGTCGGTCTGCACGAAGTCCTCGATGGGGTTGAAGCCGGTGCCCGCCCGGTGCAGGGCCGAGACCACGCCGCAGGTGACCGAGATGTCGAGCCCGAACTGGTTGCCGACGGCACAGACCGGCGCGCCCAGGGCCGGCTCCGGCGCGTAGGGCAAGGGCGGCAGGTCGGCCTCGATCCCCAAGAGCGCCAGGTCGCTGGCCGGGTCCCTGCCCAGCACCTCCGCCGGGACCAGGCGGCCGTCGGGCAGGCGCACCGTCACCTCCAGCGCCTGGTCGACCACGTGCAGGGCCGTCGCCAGGTAGCCGCCGGGGGCGATGGCCACCGCCGTGCCCTCCGGCGCCACGCCGGGCGGCAGGTCCGGCTGGCCGCCCTGGGGCTGGCCCGGCCACAGCGGCAGCACCGAGACCACGGAGTCCAGCACGCGAGCATCGAAGGCGCGGGCGGCCGGCGGCGCGGCCGTCACCAGCAGCAGGGCCGTCAGCGCCGCAACGGCGGAGCGGCGCATGTTCAATAGTCCTCCTCGGAGGGGTCCACCGGAGCCTCGGCGTCGGGCCCTTCCTCGGTCGGGATGGCGTAGTTGCCCTTCACCCAGCGGCCGAGGTCGATATCGGCGCAGCGCTGCGAACAGAAGGGGCGGTAGCGGTGCACCGCCGGCGCCTTGCAGATGGGACACTTGCGCCGCCCGCCGTCCTTGCGCGGCAGCGGCACCACTTTGTCCAGATCGTCGGTTTCGTCACTCATCGGTTCAGCCTAGCACGAGCTCGTAAGTCTCGACCAAGGGGTCGGCGGCGACGTGAACGGGGCGGCCCAGGCGGCGCTCCACCGCGGCCAGGGCGCCGGCCTGCCCCGCCTTCAGCGCCGCGGCCACCGGCGGGGCGGCGCGCAGGGTGATCTTGCTCACCGCCTGGCCCAGGGCACCGGCCACGGTGGCGCGCAGCGCCTCGTAGGCCAGGGTCTCCGGCGTCTTCTCGCGCCCGCTCCCGGCAAACCCGCAGGGCCGGCAGAGGATCTCGTGCAGCGGCAGGCGGCCGCGCCGCCGGGTCATCTCCAAGAGGCCCGAGGGCGAGACGCCGAAGACCTGGCAGGGCTCCGGATCGTCGGCCACCGCCTGGCGCAGCGCCGCCGCCACCGCCTTGCGGTCCAGCGGGTTCTTCATGGCCAGGAAGTCGACGACGATAAGGCCGGAAAGCCCGCGCAGGCGAAGTTGCCGCGCAATGACCGGCACCGCCGCCAGGTTCACCGCCTTGGCCTGGGCTTCGGCCCCGCCGCGCCCGTCGCTGGCTCCTGCGTTGACGTCGATGGCGGTCAGCGTCCGGCCCGGCTCGACGAGCAGGAAGCCGCCGCTCGGCAACTCGGCGCGCGGGCTCAACAGGCCCTCGATCTCCGCCTCCAGGCCTTCGGCCTCGAACAGCGGGGTTCCGCTGCTGTGCAGGTCGAAGTCGCAGTCCCCCTCGACAAGGTCCTTCAGCTGCTTTAGCAGGGCCGCGTCGTCGCAGACCACCCGCTGCGGCGCCGCCCGCGCGACCAGGGTCGCCAGCGGCCCCTGGACTGCCACAAGAGCACCGCCGCCCAGACGCGCCGGGGCCTTCAGGTCCTTGATCGCCAAGGCGCTGATCCCCTTGGCGCTGACCCGCGCGCCTTTGTCCTCGGCCGGCGCGCGCAGCACCTTCACCGCCAGGGCAGTGCCTTCCGGCGGCACGCCGCCTCCCGGGCCCTCCGGCATCTCGCGGCGCGGCAGCAGGCCGGGCCGCTCCAGGCCCAGGTCGACGAAGGCGCCGTCCAGACCCTTGTCGAAACGCTGCACCCGGGCGAGGAAGAGGTCGCCCGCCTGGGGCGGTGCGTCATCGCGCAGGATCAGCAGCTCGTCGAGAAGATCGTCCCGCAGCAGCGCGCCGCGGGTCTCGCCGGGCAGGACGGAGACGAAGAGTTCAGCCGTCACGGCCGGCCTCAGATGCGGTAGCCCAGCCCGGTCAGGAGATTGCAGGTCTCCACCAGGGGCAGGCCGACCACGTTGGGATAGGAGCCGATGATCTTGGGGATGAAGGCCGCCGCCGCGCCCTGGATGGCGTAGCCGCCGGCCTTGCCGCGCCACTCGCCGCCGGCCAGGTAGCGGCGCAGCTCCTCTTCCGAGAGGCGCTTGAAGACGACGGCGGTGGTGACCAGGGTATCGACGCGCCGTCCGTCCGGAGCCTGCACGGCGACGCCGCCCAGCACCCGGTGCCGCCGCCCGGAGAGCAGCTCCAGACAGGCCCGCGCCTCTGCCTCGTCCTCCGGCTTCGGCAGGATGCGCCGCCCGACGGCCACCACGGTATCGGCGGCCAGCAGGAAGCTGTCCGGATGGCGCGCGGCCACGGCGCCCAGCTTGTCGAGGGCGACACGGCGCGCGTAGTGGTGCGGCAGTTCGCGGCGGCGCGGCGTCTCGTCGATGTCGGCGGGATCGACGTCGCTGGGCAGGATGCCGACCTGGTGCAGCAGCTGCAGCCGCCGCGGCGAAGCCGAGGCGAGCACAAGCGGCGGCGCCGGCTGCATTTCGGCCAGCGGAGGTTGCCCGGCAGGAACTACGGCCATGACCTGGCCCGTCGGTTTACTTGTAGCGGAAGGTGATGCGGCCCTTGGTCAGGTCGTAGGGCGTCATCTCGACGTTCACGCGGTCGCCCGCCAGAACGCGAATACGGTGCTTGCGCATCTTGCCGGCGGTATGCGCCAGCACTTCGTGGTCGTTGTCCAGCTTCACGCGAAACATCGCGTTGGGCAGCAGCTCAACGACGGTACCTTGGAATTCCAGTAGATCTTCCTTGGCCATCTGTCCTTCTTATCTCGGTGCAGCGGCCGTCGCGTTTTATCGCGCCGGCCGGGTTAAACTCCTTATCTCCCGCCCTTGTCTCCTGGGGTTCCCCGGACGGCGAGAGAGCGCGCGGATCATACAGAAAAGCGCAGAAGAGGACAAACACCCGCGTCAGGGGGTGGGAAGCCCCCGAAAAATCGCGGATTTCCGCGGTTTAGGGCCGGAACGGCTCCCTCAGTGCGGCGGTTTCAGGTCCAGGGTGAAGCGTTCCTCGATGCGCTTCTTCAGCTGGTCGCGCACATCCCGGTAGGCCTGGAGGCGGGTTTCCCGGCTGCCCTCGATCAGGGTGGGGTCGAAGGTGTTCCAGAATTCCACGTCGCAGGCCATGGTCCGGGTCAGGTCCACAGCCTTGTGCTGAGCCTCCGGCGACAGCGAGATGATGAGGTCGAAGGAGGTGTCCTCCAGGTCGTCGAACGACTTGGCGCGGTGCTTGGAGACGTCGATGCCGAGCTCGTCCATCACCTCGATGACGAAGGGATCGATCGCCCCGGAGCGCACGCCGACGGAGTCCACGTAGATGCGGTGGCCCAGCAGGTGCTTCAGCAAGGCCTCGCCCATGGGCGAGCGCACCGAGTTCTGCGTGCAGGCAAAGAGGACCGCGTCGGGAAGATCGCTCACCTGCGGCTAGCCCCGGATATGCAGAACGCAGATCAGCGTGAAGAGGCGGCGCGCGGTGTCGAAGTCGATCTCGACCTTGCCCTCCAGACGCTCCTGCAGCAGCTCCGAACCCTCGTTGTGCAGGCCGCGCCGGCCCATGTCGATGGCTTCGATTCTTGCCGGGCTGGCGGTCTTGATCGCCTCGTAGTAGCTCTCGCAGACGCCGAAGTAGTCGCGGATGACCCGGCGGAAGGGCAGCAGCGGCAGGGTGACGGTGCCGAGGCTCTCCTCCTCCTCGCTGCGGATGTCGAGCAGCAGGCGGTTCTCGGTAATCGAGAGGTGCAGGTGATAGGGCCCGCCGTAGTCGCCCACCGGACGGAAGGTGTTGTCCTCCAGCAGGTCGTAGATGGCCACCGCGCGCTCGTGCTCGACCTCCGGGCTACGCCGGATCACGGCGCTGTCGTCCAGCGTGACGTTGGTCAGCCGCTCCCTCGGCGGAGCTTCCTTATGGCTGTCGTCGTTCATGCCCGCGGGACCGCTCCCCCCCTCAATAAGGTCGCGCCGGAGTCAGGATGGCTCCGGGTTGGCCGCCAGGCGCAGGGCGACCGACTTGGCGTGCGCGTCCAGACCCTCGGCCTCGGCCAGGCGCACGGCGGCCGGGCCGATCTTGGCCAGCGACTCGGCATCGCAGGAGATCAGCGAGGAGCGCTTCATGAAGTCCAGCACCGAAAGACCCGACGAGAACCGCGCGGAACGCGCGGTGGGCAGCACGTGGTTGGGTCCGGCCAGATAGTCGCCGATGGCCTCCGGCGTATAGCGGCCCAGGAAGATGGCTCCGGCGTTGCGCACCTGCACGGCCAGGGCATCGGGATCGGCGACCGCCAGTTCCAGGTGCTCCGGCGCGATGCGGTCGATCAGCGGCAGGGCGGCTTCCAGCCCGGCGACGGTGATGACCGCGCCGTGGGCCCGCCAGCTCTCCCGCGCGATGGCGCTGCGCGGCAGCGCCTCCAGCTGCTTGGCCACCTCGGCCTCCACCGCGTCGGCGAAGCCGGCGTCGTCGGTGATGAGGATCGACTGGGCGGCGGTGTCGTGCTCGGCCTGGGACAGCAGGTCGGCGGCGATGAAGTCCGGCCGGTTGCCGGCGTCGGCCACCACCAGGATCTCCGAGGGGCCGGCGATCATGTCGATGCCCACGGTGCCGAAGACCTGGCGCTTGGCCGCGGCCACAAAGGCGTTGCCGGGGCCGACGATCTTGTCGACCTTGGCGATGGTCTCGGTGCCGAAGGCCAGGGCCGCCACCGCCTGGGCGCCGCCGACGCGGTAGACCTCGGTGACGCCGGCCAGCTTCGCGGCGGCCAGCACCAGGGGCACCACCACGCCGTCGGGCGTCGGCACCACCATGACCAGGCGCTCCACCCCGGCGACCTTGGCCGGCAGGGCGTTCATCAGCACCGAGGAAGGATAGGCCGCGGTGCCGCCGGGGACATAGAGGCCGGCGGCCTCCACCGCCGTCCAGCGGTGTCCCAAGCGCACGCCGGCCGCATCGCGGTAGTCCAGGTCTTCGGGTTTCTGGCGGCGGTGGTAGTCGGTGATACGTTCGGCCGCCAGCTCCAGCGCCGCGATGGTTTCGGGCTCGCAGTCCTCGACCGCGGCGTCGAGCTGGCTTTGCGGAATGCGTAGCTGCTCGGCCGCCAAGTGCAGCCGGTCGAAGCGCTGGGTGTAGTCCAGCAGGGCCGCGTCGCCGCGCCGGCGCACATCGGCGATGATCTCGGCCACCGTGGCGTCGACGTCGGCGGCGGCCTCGCGCTTGCTGTTCAGAAGGGCGGTGAAGTCTTCCTCGAAGCCGGCGGCGGCGGCATCCAACCTAAGCGGCATCTGCGGCCTCGCGGAAGCTCTCGACCCAACCGGTCAGCTCCTCGGAGCGGGTCTTCAGGGCGGCGCGGTTGACGATCAGGCGCGAGGTGACCTCGGCGATGGTCTCCACCTCCACCAGGTCGTTGGCCTTCAGTGTCGAGCCGGTGGAGACCAGGTCGACGATGCGCCGGCACAGCCCCAGGCCCGGGGCCAACTCCATGGCGCCGTTCAGCTTGATGCACTCGGCCTGCACGCCGCGCGCGGCGAAGTGGCGCCGGGTGATGCCCGGATACTTGGTGGCCACGCGGATGTGGCTCCAGCGGCTGGGGTCGTCGCTCTCGGCCAGACGGCGCGGCGCGGCCACGGAGAGGCGGCAGCCGCCGATCTTCAGGTCGACCGGGGCATAGAGCTCCGGGTAGTCGAACTCCATCAGCACATCGTTGCCGGCCACGCCCAGATGGGCGGCGCCGAAAGCCACGAAGGTCGCCACGTCGAAGCTGCGCACCCGGATGATGTCCAGGCCCGGATGGTTGGTGGAAAAGCGCAGCTGTCGGGCGTCGTCATCGTTGAAGGCCGCCTCCGGCTCGATACCGACGTGCGCCAGCAAAGGACTTAATTCCTTCAAGATGCGGCCTTTGGGGACCGCCAGGATCAAGGGCTCGTTGGACGTCACGGGGGAAGTCACCGGTTTGGCTCCGCAGCTACACACAAAATCTCGACGGCCCGGCAGCCGGGGGCTGCGGGTTCAGGTCTCGGTCTCGGGCCTTGGTATGGCGATTTTTCCCCGGAATTGCCACCGCCTTTTTTGACTCACCGCGGCAGCGGCACGGGAGCTTCTAGGGCTGCTCGCCGCCGCCTTCCGAGCCGGGGCCCTCGTCGTGATGGGGGCGCCAGCGGGTCGGCCAGGGCCGGCCCAGGTCCTCCATATGGCAGCGGATGGCCTCCACCTCCAGGCGCACGGCCGCCTCCCCGGCGAAGATCAGGGTCACCGAGCCGGGATCGGAGGTGATGGTGAGGAGGCTGAGGATCTCGTCGTCGCCGCCGGGCTTGAGGCCCCGGTAGCGCACCCGCGCCACCTTGTCGAAGCAGAGGCCGCTGTTGACCCGCTCGAAGGGCGGCTGGCCCTCGTCGTCGAAGGCGACGTCCGCGCCTTCCGGCAGGGCTTCGGGCGCCGCGGGACGCTCGTCCTCGGCCGGGTCGCCGTGCCAGCGGAAGCGGTTGGCCACCAGGACGAAGCGCTTTTCCTCGGGCAGGTATTTCATGTCCCCCAGGGGTACCAGCGCGTCCTGCAGCAGCGCCGCCAGCACGTCCATGTCCTGCGGGTCGTGGGCGCGCAGCTTCAGCGGCTTGTCGTCCGATGCCTCTTGCTCGACCATGCCTCTCTTTCCTCGTCCCCTCTTCCCTCGGCCAGGCTTACTGCGGCGCCCGGCGCCGGGTAATGGCGGCGCCGCAGGCGGCCAGCTTCTGCTCCAGCTGCTCGTAGCCGCGGTCCAAGTGGTAGACGCGGTTCAGCACCGTCTCACCCTGGGCGGCCAGGCCCGCCAGCACCAGCGAGACCGAGGCGCGCAGGTCGGTGGCCATGACCTCGGCGCCGGTCAGCTGCGGCTGGCCGCGGACCATGGCGGAGGCGCCGTGAACGTTCACGTTGGCGCCCATGCGCGCCAGTTCCGGCACGTGCATGAAGCGGTTCTCGAAGATCGACTCGGTGATCATGGCGGCGCCTTCCGCCGTGGACATAAGCGCCATGGTCTGGGCCTGCAAGTCCGTGGGGAAGCCGGGATAGGGCTCGGTCATCACGTCGACCCCGCGCACCGGCCCGTTGGTGCGTTTCACGTGCAGGCCGCGGTTGGTCTCCTCGACGGTGACCCCGGCCTCCTCCAGCACCTTGATGACGGCGTCCAGGTGGTCGGCGCGCGCGCCGATGAGGTCCAGCTCGCCGTCGGTGATGGCCGCGGCCATGGCGTAGGTGCCGGTCTCGATGCGGTCGGCCACCACGGCGTGCTCGGCGCCATGCAGCTTCTCCACGCCGCGGATGGTGATCTTGTCGCTGCCCAGGCCCTCGATCTCGGCGCCCATCTTGATGAGGCACTCGCCCAGGTCGGTGACCTCCGGCTCGCGCGCGGCGTTGATCAGCTGGGTCTCGCCCCTGGCCAGGCAGGCGGCCATCAGCAGGTTCTCCGTCGCCCCCACCGAGACCTTGGGAAAGACGACCGCGGCGCCGGTCAGGCCCTTGGGTGCGGAGGCGTGGATATAGCCCTCTTCCAGGACGATCTCGGCGCCCAGCAGTTCCAGGCCGTGCAGGTGCAGGTCGACCGGCCGGGTGCCGATGGCGCAGCCGCCCGGCAGCGAGACCTTGGCCTCGCCGACCCGGGCCAGCAGCGGGCCCAGCACCAGGACCGAGGCGCGCATCTTGCGCACCAGGTCGTAGGGCGCGACCACGGAGGAGATGGTCCCGGCCTTGAGGTCCAGGACCCCTCCGTCAAAGCCGTTCTCGGCGCCGCCGTTCATGTGCACCTCGACGCCGTGCTGCGCCAGCAGGCGGGCCATTGTGGCGATGTCGGCCAGGTGCGGCACGTTGGACAGGCTGAGGGTGTCGGCGGTCAGCAGGCTCGCCGCCATCAGCGGCAGGGCCGCGTTCTTGGCGCCGCTGATGCGGATCTCGCCTTTCAGGCGCCGTCCGCCCTGGATAACGATCTGGTCCATCCGGTCTCTTTGCTTGTTACCTGGCTGCTAGAGCCGCGGCAGGGTGACGCCGCGCTGGCCCATGTACTTGCCGGCCCGGTCCGCGTAGGACACCTCCGGCGGCGTGGCGCCCTTCAGGAAGAGGAACTGGCAGGCGCCCTCGTTGGCGTAGACCTTGGCCGGCAGCGGCGTGGTGTTGGAGAACTCCAGGGTCACGTGGCCCTCCCACTCCGGCTCCAGCGGCGTCACGTTGACGATAATGCCGCAGCGCGCGTAGGTCGACTTGCCCAGGCAGATCACCAGAACGTCGCGCGGGATGCGGAAGTATTCCACCGTCCGGGCCAGCACGAAGGAATTCGGCGGGATGATGCAGACCTCAGTGTCGCGCTCGACGAAGCTCTGGTCCGAAAAGTTCTTGGGGTCGACGATGGCGTTGTCGACGTTGGTGAAGATCTTGAACTCGGTCGCCACGCGCGCGTCGTAGCCGTAGGAACTGACGCCGTAGGAGATCACGCCCTCGCGGCGCTGGGCCTCGACGAAGGGCTCGATCATGCCCTGGGTTTCGGCCATTTCGCGAATCCAGCTGTCCGGCATGATGGACATGGCCGTCACGCTCCCGTCTGTTTGAGGTTACCTGTGTCCCCGTCGGCGCCCGAAGAAGCTTCGGCGGAACGCGCGTTTCTACTGAAATGCGGGGGGATTCTCAAGCCGCCGGCGCCCCTGCCGCGCGCCTTGGCCCCGCCGGCGCCGCCGGTCCCCCGGCGGCTCAAGCGCCGCCCTCCTGGCGCTGGCGCTGCTGGGCCTTGCGCTTCCTCAGATTGTCGCGCAGGGCCCGGGCCAGGCGCTCCTGGCGGGAATCCGCCCCCTTGGCGCCGGAATCCGGTGCTCTGGCGGGCGATTCGGGGCCGGAATCAGGGCCGGAATTGGGAAGGGATTTGCGGTCGTTCGGCATGGCCCGCGACACTGCCGCCCGATTGTGGCGAGGTCAAGGCCGCTGGGGGGCGGTTTCGGGCGCCGCGCCCCGCATTAAGCGGCCATTAAGGCCCCCGCTCTAAGAACATCCCCCGGGGCCGAAAATTGCCGCCAAAACGCCCGGGATTAGCCTTGCCAAGCCCGGCCGCCGGTGGCATGTTCCGCCCCCATCAGGCCGTCAGGCTTGCGCGTGCCGCCGTAGCTCAGGGGTAGAGCACACCCTTGGTAAGGGTGGGGTCGGGTGTTCAATTCACCCCGGCGGCACCATTTCTTCCCAGAAATCCTCGAATCGCCCGCTACTGCTTCTGCTGCCAAATGGCAGAGGCCGGTAGCGCGTTGGGACAATGGCATCTACTCCCGCGTGCAAGTCACTATAATCAATCAAAACCGAATCCGGGCACAGGTGATGCTGTCTCTCCCATATGTGAACCAGGTAGGCGAAACGCATTGCGGCGCAGCCTGTCTCGAAATGATCTATTCCCACTTCGATGTGGCACGGACGCAAGGCCAAATCTGGGATGATCGAAAGAAGCCCAGAACCAACGGATACGACGAGCTCGTTATCCCAACGGTCTCCGTTGCGCTAGACGCACAAGAGCAAGGCTTGCAGGCTATTGCTTTTGGCGCCCGAGACCTAATCGCCAGTTTGAAGCAATGTGACGAAGCAGCAATTCCGGCTGTGATACCGGGCAGCCTTAAGCCCTCCAAGAATTTTCGCAACCTTGGCCACTTTAGGCTCTTTCTTGGTTTCGAACCGCCGCGCTTCAACAAAGTTCGACTTCACGACCCGCTGCACGGCGAGAATAAACTGTTAACGATCGCCATGCTGCGCTCTCTCACATCCACGAAGGACGGCGGCGAGATTTTCGGCAACTGGTTGGTAGCAGTATCCAATACCGACAAAGCTCCGCACTCGTGCGCGACATGCGGTTCTCAGATAGCAGAGACAATAGCATGTGAAAATTGTGGCTACATCCTCACGCTCGACTTGCCTCAACTACTCGGTTGCATGAGCGCAGATTGTACTGGTCGAATGTGGGTGGGTATAGGGTGCCCGAGTTGTTTCGGGCCAATGCCCGGCAGCCAAATCTGAGCGCACACCAACGGGATTCAAAGGCGGTTCGGATCATACCGCCTTATCCCGGCTAGTCCCGCTTCTTCTGGTTTTATGTGGGTTTTAGCGTGCCTGGGGTCGCTCTCGTACCGTCCCGTTTGATCCCCAATTCACGCGTCGAGGATCAACGTCAGGTGAAGTCGGTGTAGGTGATGCCGACCTCGATGTAGCGCAGCACGTCCAGGACCGTCCGCCACTTACGCCCGTTCTGGATGCCGTACAGGTACATCGTCGGCAGGATGTGCGCGTGCGGCGGCTCGCCAACGACATCGAAGTGGTATTCGTTAGAATGAATGATCTTGCTGCACGCCTCGCGCAACGTCAGCCCGATCACCCTGTCGTGGCCGAGGTCCGGCTGCAGCGTTCCGCACTCCTGATTCCGCAATAATGCGGCCCATGCGCGAACCTCATCGGTGCCCTGTCGATCAACCTCAGCCAGCACATAGTCGTCGCGGGCGCGTAGAAACGAGGCCGTCGACGCGAGGCGCACCGTTATCTCGTGCTCTTCGAACTCGTTCCATAGGTCCTGTATTCGGTCTGCCTGCCGGCCCTCAGGGAGGGCGTTGACCCGCTGGTCGGCGAGGAAGATTGCGGCAAGGAAGAACAGGTCGAGGCGCACAACGGAATTATCTAGCATCGCACCCGGGGATGCTTTCTTTCGCTTACCCGGCGGCACGTATTCCGGCATCCGTTCTCTCTGTTTCCAGGCCAACGACTGTCGAAGGCGGCTCGGGTTTTCCCGGCCTATCCCAGCGAAGCACGTTTTGAAATGAATTGCGCGGTATTCAACGTGCCGCGGCGGATCGGCAGATGTCGAGATCAGCCACGCTCAAGCGGGAAACTTTGTACAGGTAAGCTGAGGGCCGAGGTCGATGACGCGGAGGCCATCTCTGTAGCCTCGATAGGCCCGTAATGACCTCCGTCGCCGGTCTCAACAAGGTGCTGCGCCGGGCCCAAAGGGGCATCGATGTAATGCACGGTCGGCCAATTGGTCGCCACGCCGAGAACTATCACTGTTCCGCGGATGATCGTTAGGCCGTCCGGTAGAATGAAATCGTCTTTTTTCATGGTCGCACTATAGCATATTTACCCAAATCGTGCACGCCCCGCAGCCGCCCCCAATGCGTCGGGATAGCCAAAGACGATCCGGCTGCCACCATCGCCGATCAACAAGATGTCCCGCCGCGGTCGAACGTCTCCGAATAAAGCGTCAAAGTTCCCGCCGGTCAGCAGCAGGCTGGCCAGGTCCAGCACGAAAAAAGCCATCATCCTGCCGAAGCGTGCCGCCGTATAGGTCAAGAATCGCATATCTGTAGCAAAGATTGTCGGTCCCTCGAGCATTTTGGACGTGCTAGGCTTGCGCGCGAGCCGCGCAAAGCGGCCCTTCTTAGGGGGAGGCGAAGGGTGAAGTGGAGCCTTGACCTGGCGATTGCCGTGGCGCTGACCGTCGTGGTGTGGACCGGCTTTTATTTCACTTTCCCCAGCGAGCCCTTCAGCGCCATGGAGACGGTCTTCGTCCTGGTGGTGCTCTACGGCCTCACCAAGCTCGGCCACTGGGCCTGGAGCCGCTGGGGCGCGGCGCTGATCTCCGGAAAGTCGGCCCCGAAATGAGCGCCTTCCCGCGCAGCCTCGGTCCTTTCCTGCTCTGCGCCATATTCCTGCTGGGCGGCGTCTCTCACGCACGCGGCCAGCCGGCCGAGATCCCGGTGCCGCGCCCGGCGCCCGGCGAGACGCTGGAGATCGAGGTGCCGGCGGAAGCACGGCTGATCTTCGCCTTCCTGCCCCTCGAGCCGACCCCCGAAGAGTCCTACCCGGATCTGGTGTTGCGCTTTGACGACGGCGCCAGGGTGATCCTGCGCAACCTGCTGCTGGACGACCGTCCCTACGTGGTGGAGGTCGTCTTCGAGGGCATTGCGAGGCCGGCGATCGTACTCTTCGCCAATGAGGCGACCATTGGTGGAGATCCGGCAGCCGGCAACGGCGGCCACAATGGCGATCCGGGCCCGCCGGAGCTCGCCGGCCTGCGGCATACCGGGCGCAGCCTGCTGTTCCCCGGCGAGGAAGAGCGCCCCGGCCATCCCCTCTACAGCTATCTCCTCTATTCCGGCGCCCGCGAGGGCGAGCGGGAGGAGCGCCTGCGCTTCCGCGCCGCGATCGAGGCCTTCGTCGGCCAGGTGCGCAGCGCCGAAGACCTGGAAGAAGCCGGCGCCGCGCGCGAAGAGATCAATATCTTCTATGCACCGATGCGCGCCTATTTCACCGACACCACGCCGGACAACCTGCGTGTCGACTTCGCCCAGCGCAGCCCCGAGGAACAGGTCGACCTGCTGTTGCAGCACTACGACCAGGCCCGCGCAGACGTGCTGAAGGGGCGCCTGCAGCTGAGCGGCAACGGGCCCTTCATCGTTTCGGTGCTGCGCCCGCTGACCCGGGAAGCGGTGCGCCAGGACGAAGCCTTCCTGGTGCAGGACCTCTCCGGCGTGCCGCCCGAGCTGGTCGCGCTCTGGGTCGACGAGTTCAAGCGCCAGGTCGTACAGGAGGCCACGGAGACGCCGGAGCATCTGCGCCGTCTCGCCCTCAACCTGCGCACGCGCATCGCCGTGCTCGCCGAAGCCTTCGCCATCACCAAGTCGGCGGTCGCGGAGATGTTCGAAGAACCCCAGGACGCGTCGGAAGACGGCAACTGATGCGCCCCGGCAGCCCCAGAGGAGCTTCAGCGGTACCCATCTCCCGCTTCGGCAGGGGCCTGCTGATCGCCCTGGCGGCCTGTCTCGGCGCCCCGGCCGCCGAAGCGGCGGACCTGAAACAGGTTCTGAGCAAGCTGGAGCGCAATCCCGGACACCGCGAAGTCTGCCTTGCCTCGCTGGGTCCTGTCGCCGTGCCGGACCGACGGCCGCTCGGGCGCTGTGCGGCCAACCTGGTGGGTGTCCTCTACCTCGACCTGCTGCGCGACCGCGCGCGGCTCGACAACATTCGTGGCGCCATCGCGCGCCAGCGCGACCTGCTCTCGGCGGTACAACAAGGCGTCAACAGCGGCGTCTTGAGCACCGGCGACTCCCTGCTGGCGGAGATCGAGCTGAAATACTGGCAACGCCAGGAGACCGCGCTGATCGCGTCGCTGCTGCATGCCGAGCTGTTCTTCAGGGCGGTGATGGAGAGCGAGCCCTCGGAGTTCGTCAAGCCGCGCCTAGCGCCTTCGGCCTGGCCGCGCGACGAAGCGGTCGCCCTGGCGGCCCTGGCCCAGCAGGAAGATATCCCCGAAAAACAGCTGCCCGAAGTGCAGATCGCGCTGCAGCGCGCCTGGATCGACTACGAAGCCGCGCGCCGGGACTACGACCTGCTGCAGCCGATGGAGTCCTTCGCCCGCACCCTGGCTGGTGCGACGCGTCAGCAGTACGACATCGGCCAGGTCAGCACGGCCACGCTGCAGGACCGCTGGCGCGACGCCACCCGGCTGCGTGACGCCCTGCTGACGGCCGAGTACCGCCTGCTTGCAATCCAGTTCGACATCATGGAACGGCTCGGCCGCCGCGCCGCCCTGGAATAGGGCGAACGCGGCGGCGCAGGCCGCTACGGCAAAGACGCCTAGCGCTGGAACTCGATCTCCACGCGCCGGTTGCGCTGTTCAGGGGCCTCGGTCATGACGACCGGGTTGGCTTCACCCAGGCCGCGACCGACAATCCTGGCGGCGTCGACGCCGCTGCCGACGAGCAACTCGATGACCGAGTTGGCCCGCCGTTCGGAGAGGACCTGGTTGTAGGCCTCGGCGCCCGAGAGGTCGGTATAGCCGGTGATGTTGATCGCTCCCTCACCGGTCTTCCCCGCCGCCTCGACCACGTCGGCGAGTTCCGTCTGAGCCTGCGGCGTCAGGGCGGCACTGTCGAAGTCGAAGTAGACGACGAAGGGACCGGGCAACGCCATCGGCGCGGGCGCCGGGGGCGGCGGCGGCGGCGCCGGGGCGGCCATCGGCTTCGGCTCCAGCCGCTCCATCGCCGCGATGAAGCGGTTCTGGCAGGCCGCGATGTCATCCAGCTGGAAGTTTTCCTCCTGCTCCTGCATCCAGCAATCGAAGCTCACCTGGGCTTCCGCCGCGTCGGCGGGCTGCCTGCCTGCCGCGCCACCGGACAGCGCGGTGACCAGGCGCTCGCGCGCGCCGGTCAGGGTGCCGACCTTGTTGGACGGTAGTTCGCGTGCGGCAATCTCCTCCGGCTGGACGCTCTCGCCCCGGGCCGCCGCCATCGAGCGCTCCGCGAAGCGGTCGGAGTCGATATAGTCCGCCTCGTCGAACTCTTTCTGGGAGAGGTCCAGATAGCCGCTGGAGAGGGCGCGGTCGAAGGCGTTCCCCTGCTGTGGAACCATCTGCGCTTCCTGCAGGCCGAAGCCGGCACAGCCGGACAGCAGGGCGAGCCCGGCCGCGGCCAGGAAAATACGTATCGTACGATTCATTATTGACGCTCCCGTTTCTTGTTTTTAGAGCACCGGCTGCCGTTGGGACGCCGGCACCGTTCCAACTTCCCCGCCCGCGCGGCGTTCTCCCATCACGCCGCGTGGCGGGATCAGTATCTGTCGATCAGGGCTCCAGCTTGATTTCGACGCGCCGGTTGGCCATCTCCGGCGCCTGTACGTCGACGACAGGATCTGCCTTGCCAAGGCCGCGGCCCACGATCTTGCCGGCCTCGATACCGCTTTCGACCAGGAAGTTGATCACCGCGTTGGCGCGCTGCTCGGAGAGCACCTGATTATAGGTATCCGCACCCACCAGATCGGTGTAGCCGCTGATGTCGATGACCCCGTAGTCGTCCTTCTTCGCCGCCGAGACCACGTCGGCCAGCGCGGTCCGCGCGTCCGGCGTCAGGCCGGAGTCATCGAACTCGAAGTGCACGGTGAAGGCCTGGGGCTTCGCCATCATCGGCGCGGGCGCCGGGGGCGGCGGTGCGACGGCGACCTTCGGCTGCTCCTCCAGCTTCGCCATCGCCATCATGAAGTTGTTCTTACAGGCGGCGATGTCGTCCGCCTGGAAATTCTCCTCCTGCTCCTGCATCCAGCAGTCGAAGGCGATCTGCGCATCGGCGGCTTCCATGGGCTTGGCCTCCGCCGCGCCGGCGGACTTCGCCGTCATCAGGCGCAGGCGCGCCGCCGTCAGTTCGTCGACCTTGTCGTCCGGCAGGCTGCGCGAGGCGATCATGTCCGGCTGCACCGCCTTGCCGCTGCCCGCTTCCATCGCCTTCATTGCGAAGTTGTCGGAATCGCTATAGTCGCCTTCCTTGTACTCACCTTCCGAAAGCGCCAAGTAACCATCGTAGAGACTGCGGTCGTAACTCGAACCCTGGGGCGACATGGTTTCGGCCTTCTGCAGCTCGGTACCGCTGCAACCGGCCAGCAATGCAACCCCAGCCGCGGCCAGGGCCATGCGAAATGCTCCATTCATTGTCTGATGCTCCCGTTGTTATCTCGTTCTCTGGCAGGGCCATCGGCGCTACAGCCTCGCGGCCGCCTGCCCCCTCTCTGTGTTGATACCCATGACACCGGGGCGCTTTGCCTTCTCGGTTACAACCTGACGTTTTAGCCGAACCTTCCTGGCCGTTGTCCGCTTGAACGCCCCGGCCCCTGAGGCCGCCGCATGACCAGCACGGTGCCCCCAGACTTCAGCTAATCCATCATACTGAGCATAGTAGTCTATTCGACTATTTCTTCACCTGTGCAGGTGAAAAATGCCTGTCCTACTTGGCCGCTTATCCAGGCCTCTCCCATTCAACCCTGGCACAGCTAAATCTCTGGAGAACAAGGGAGCAAGGGACAAAAATGGACATCGCCGGGCCGCCAGAAGAAGAATTGTTTCCTTTCTTCGTCCGATCGGGTCGAATTCGATCACAACTAAAGGACGAGTTTTGCGCCCGCCACCGGACCGGGCGCCGTCGCCCTCCGGGCGATATCCGTCACGCAGGCGCCCCGACCCCGCGGCCCCCAGCCCTGCATGCATAGGGTGACAGGCCCGAGCAATGGGCATCCCTCCCATTGTCGGATGGTGCTATGTGGGATGACTCCTGCCGGTCCCCTCAGCGGGTCCTTCGAGAGCCGCCTAGAGATTCCGCGAGTATCCCATGGGGACCCTCCTCTCCTTCACCGCCCTCTTCGTGTCGATCTACCTGGTGCAGTTGGGCTCCGGCTCGCTGGGGCCGTTGGACGCCCTCTCCGGCGCGGTCATCGGCTTCAGCACCGAACAGATCGGCCTGCTGGGCTCGGCGCACTTCTTCGGCTTCTTCCTGGGCTGCTACGTGACGCCGCGCCTGATCGGCAACATCGGGCATTCACGCGCCTTCGCGGCCGCCGCCGCCATCGGCGCCATCGGCGCGCTGCTGCACCCGGTCCTGCAGGGGCCCTACGTCTGGGCGCTGCTGCGCGTCTTCACCGGCCTGGCGATCGCCGCCGCCTACACGGTGGTGGAGAGCTGGCTGCACGCCAAGACCGGCAATGACAACCGCGGCCGGGTCTACGGCGTCTTCCGCGTGGTCGACCTGGCCGGCGCGCTCTGCGCCCAGGGCCTCATCGCCTTCCTGGAGCCGGCGAGCTATGCCGCCTACAACCTCATCGCCATGTTCTGCTGCCTCTGCCTGCTGCCCCTGGCGCTGTCGCAGCGCGTGGCGCCCGACACGCCCAAGGCGCCGCGCCTGCGCCCGATCAAAGCGCTGCTGCTGTCGCCGGCCGCGGCCCTGGGCATCATCGTCGCCGGGGTGACCGGCGCCGGCTTCCGCATGGTGGGGCCGATCTACGGTGTCGAGAACGACCTGAGCCAGGGCCAGATCGCCGTCTTCCTGGCCTCGGCCATCCTCGGCGGGGTGGCGGCGCAGTATCCCGTCGGCTGGGTCGCCGACAAGACCGACCGGCGCCACGTGCTGCTCGGCCTCTCGGTGCTGGCCGCGGGCAGCTGCCTGGGCATCGCCACCCTGGTGCCGCCCGGCGACGCCGGGAGCCTCTACCTCGGCGCCTTCATCTTCGGGGTCACGGCCTACCCGATCTACTCGGTCTCCGCCGCCTACGCCAACGACCTGGCGGAGGCTGACTTCATGGTGGAACTGAACGCCGCCCTGATCTTCTTCTATTCCCTGGGCGCCATCGTCAGCCCGACGATCTCCGCCTGGCTGATCGCCCTGGCAGGCCCCTCGGCCATGTTCGTCTTCATGGCCTCGGTCCACGTGGCGCTGGTCGTCTTCACGCTCTACCGCATGACCCGGCGCGCCGGCACCGAGCCGCGCACGCCCTACCGCTACGTCCCGCGCACCTCCATGCTGCTGGGCCGCATGTTCAAAGGTGCGAACGGCAGGAACGGCAAGGGCTGAACTGTCGTCAGTTCTCGTAGCGGAAGCCGAGCTTCACCCCGACCTGGTAGTGGCCGACGTCGCCATCGACGATGTGGCCGCGGATCTCAGAGACCTCGAACCACTCCAGGTTCCGGAGGCTCTTGGAGGCCGTCTTGATGGCATTACGGATGGCGGCATCGAGGGACTTCGGCGACGAGCCGTAGACCTCGGTGACGGAATAGACGTGATCGGACATGGCCGGGCTCCGCTTTCTGCTGGTTGATATCACCGCCAGTCTAGCGAAAGCGGCGCCAGCCGTCGCGGGCGGCGAGTCGTTCAGCCAGCTCAGGAGCGGCGGGCCTGATTTATCAGACGCGCGTAAAGCTCTGGCTCCTTCAGAAGGGCCATGCCCAGCTCGTAAGCCAAGTCACCGGAGTCCGGGGCAGGCGGGCAGAGCGCGCGCTGCTCGGCGATTGCTACTGTATCGTCAGGCTCCATGACACGTGTAAGCTGGGCATCCGGAATCAATCCCTCTCCCCGGCGCAGAGTGTTCAGCAATCCTTGCAGCGTTCCCCCTGGCAATGACGTGCAGATCTGTGGCGTCACGCCGCGTCCCTCGATCCCGTAGCCCGAAGGCGCGTGAGCAAAAGCCCAAGGAAGATTGACAATACCCAGATTGTTAAGCGAGACATTCCGCCGGATGGTGCCGGAACCTGCGGTGCCGGCGCCTATGACAAGAGCGCGCCCGGAATCCTGAAGCGCAGCGGCAGCAATCTCAGCACCGCCAATGGTGAAAGAGTCAACGACCACTACCAAGGGCAATTGATCCGACGGATCGATCCCACCGGCTTCGATCACAGTGTCGGCTCCACTCTGTCTGCCGCGCTGCAGGACCACAACGCCATCGCTCATGAAGGCGGTAACAAGACCGCGGGCGGCCTCCGGGGACCCTCCCGGCCCTGCCATGAAACCGGCATGGATGTAGCTACCAAGACTGGACCAGTCGCGTCGATTCGGCCCTAGAGCGACGGAAGGAGTACGCACCACGTTCGATGCCACCGGAGGCTCACCGCGCAAATCAAGCAGAATGCCATGTGGCAGCTGGCTCCGCGCGTCTGTTCTTTTGGTTTCTACTGCCAGGCTCTTTGCGAGCGCAAAGGCAGCAAACTCGTTAAGAACCGGCAGGTCGTAGACCGCAACGCCGCGCGTACGCCTGAAGGTGAAGTTGCGTGGCTCGACCAACCACCGCTGCACCACGATTGTGGATGGCAGCGCCTTGCCATCGCGCAGAACATTGAAAACAATCTTCGTGTCCACCGGGCCTCGTAGAAGAGAATATACCTCGAAACGCGAACGGCCTGCTGTTGCCTTGCCGTCGATGTGGGTGATGACATCGTTCGTCTTCAGGCCAACCGCATCCAAATGGCTGTCGCGGTCTAGCGATACCAACCGCAGTCCCTCCGCGACCGGCATATAAGTCAGGTCGACGAGTCCATCTATGGAAGCATAGAGGTAAGCGTAGAACTCCTCCGAGGGGAAGTACTGCGAATCGCCGCCCAGGGCGCTCGTCAACCCGTTCATGTAGCTGTCGTAGAGGCGCCGGGGTTCGATCTGCCGGAGCCGCTCAGAGCGTCCATGCACGGCAATCAGCGCCGCGCTGACGGCTTCGGCCCACTCATGAGCGCTCTCACCAGCGGGCTTGTCGAACCGATAGACCGATTCTGTGCCGAGAGACATCGTAACAGTGTCGCCGGATTGCTCGAGAGCGAGACTAGGTTCGACAGACGCAAGATTGGCAAGGCCGGCCAACGCCATTTCGGAGACCGCCACTTCCCCGTTGTAAGCTTGGCCAACCTCCTCATAAGCATCGGCGAGCACCTCTTCGACTCGATCGGCGTTTTCTGCCTGCAACTCAGGCGGAAACGGCGCGACACATCCCCCTAGGGATGCCATAGCCATCAACAACGCCAATGTGCGCAGCACAACCATCATGTAATCTTGCCTCATTCCTATAAAACCTGAAGCATAGCTTAGGTGCAGGCGTAAGGCGACCACATTTGGGTCAATGCAACCTGTCAATTCTATGAACGGGAATGTGGACTTTAGAACCCGTAGAGCCGCGCCGGGTTGTCGACGAAGATCTGCTGCCGCACCGCCGCGTCGGGCGCCCAGTCGAGCAGGAGGTCGAGCAGCTGGCCGTCGTCGGGCTGCTTGTCGATCGGGGCGGAGACGTGCGGCCAGTTGGTGGCGAAGAGCATGCGCTCGGGCGCGTGGGCGATCAGCGCCTTGCAGAGCGCGCCGACGTCGTCGTAGCCCGGCGGGCCGGACTTGGAGGTCTCGTAGCAGGCCGAGATCTTCACATAGCAGTTGCCGCGGTCGATGAGCTTCAGGAGCGCCTTGAACGCGGGCGCGTCGACGCCGACCGGCTCCAGGAACTTGCCGGCATGGTCGATGATGTAGTCGCCCCGGAGGGCCTCCAGCACGGGCGTGCGTTCGATCATGTCGCGGCCGTCGAACTGCACGATCATGTGCCAGCCGAAGGGCCGCACCCGGGCGTTGATGGCCAGCAGGTCGTCGAAGCCGACGGCGCCGCCGGGCAGGTGCATGTGGCGCGCGCCGCGCACGCCGCGCCGGGTCATGTCCTCCAGCATCGCCTCTTCCGCCCTGGGGCCGACCACGGCGATGGCGCGGGCCTCGCCGCCCTCGGCCGAGAAGCGCTCCAGCGCGTCCAGCAGGCAGGCATTGTCGAACTGGTAGGCGGCGCCCTGCACGAAAACCGTGCGCTCCAGCCCCAGCCACTGCTGCAGTTGCCGGTAGTCGTCCAGCGTCGCCGGCAGCGGCGGCTTCGGCGGCCCGCCGTCGCGGCCCGGGAAGCGGTCGTCGTAGATATGCATGTGGGTGTCGGTCGCCTTGGGCGGCAGCTTCAGGCGCGGCGGCGCGCCGCTCAGCTTCCGGGCCAGCTTCCGGGTCGGCTCGCGGCCCTGCGAGTCATCGACCGTCATACGCTGTATTTCTCGACCATGTCCCGATTGATCTCGATGCCCAGGCCCGGGCCCTCGGGCACCGCCACCATGCCCTTCTCGTGCTCGATGGGCCGGGTGACGATGGCCTGGCGGTAGGGATTGGGGGTGCGGTCGAACTCCAGTTGCGGCTGGTAGCGTTCGTGGCGCGGCGGGCTGGGCGGCAGGATGGCGTGGACCTGCAGCGAGGCGGCGATCTGCACCGCCGTGCCCCAGACGTGCGGCACCAGGCGCAAGCCCGCCACCTCGGCCAGGGAGATGATCTTCTTCATCTCCGTCAGGCCGCCGCAGCCGCAGACGTCGGGCTGCAGGATGTCGACGGCGCGGCGCTGAATCGCCTCGGCGAAGGCCCAGCGCCCGTGCCAGGTCTCGCCCGCCGCCACCGGCAGGGGCTGGCCCGCCCTGACCTCGCAGTAGGCGTCCAGCAGCTCGGGCGTCACCGGCTCCTCGAACCAATCGATGTCCAGGTCGGCGACCCGGTTGCCGAGCGCCACCGCCTCGATGGCGTCATAGCCGTGGTTGGCATCGATCATCAGGCGCGCGTCCGGCCCGATGGCCGCGCGCACCGCGGCGATGACCTCGGCATCCTCCTCGACGCCGAAGCCGATCTTGATCTTGGTGGCGGTGAAACCCTCGGCCATGTAGCCGGCGGTCTCCTCCTCCAGGGCGGCGCGGCGGTCACGCCCCACCGGGCGGAAGCCGCCGGTGGCGTAGGCCGGGATCTCTTTGCGGAAAGCGCCGCCCAGCAGCACATGGACCGGCACCCCGAAGTGCTTGCCGGCGATGTCCCACAGCGCGATGTCGATGCCGCTCAGCGCCGTAAGGGTGAGCCCGCGCTGGCCCTGGTCGCGGAACTGGTTGTAGAGCTCCAGCCAGATCGGCTCGATCTCCAGCGGGTCGCGGCCGACGACCAGGGAGGCCATGGCCTCCACCACCGCCGCGTTGGCGGTGGAGGGGCCGAGGCACTCGCCCCAGCCGACGGTGCCGTCGTCGCACTGGATCTCCACCAGGCAGGCCCAGCGGTCGATGAAGGTGGAAAAGGCCGACTGGAAGTGGTCTTCCAGCTCGTAGCGCAGGACGTGGGGGCGGACAGCTGTGATTTTCATGGCAACGACTGTACGGGAAAATGCGTCAGGCCGCGAACTTCCGCACCAGCGGCCCCAGCATCTCCATCTCCTCTTCGGTGAGATCGGTCAGCGGCGCGCGCACCGGGCCCGGATCGCGCCCGATGAGCCGCAGCCCCGCCTTGATGATGGAGACCGGATAGCCGGGCCGGCGGTCGCGGATGCGGGCGAAGGGATAGAAGAAATCGGTGAGGATGGCCTGCATCTTCGCCTTGTCGCCGGCGCGCAGGGCCGCATAGAACTCCAGCGCCGCCTTGGGCGCGAAGTTGAACACCGCCGAGGAATAGGTGGAGACCCCGGCGCCGTCGTAGGCCTCGGCATAGAGCTCGTGGGTCGGCATGCCGCCGACGTAGACCAGGCGGTCGCCCAGGCGGCTGGTGATCTCGCGCACCGTGGCGATGTCGCCGCTGCCGTCCTTGAAGCCGATGAGGTTGGGGCAGGCCTCGCAGAGCATCTCCAGGGTCTCCGCCGTCACCTGCGAGTTGTCGCGGTTGTAGACGATGACGCCGATCTCCACCGCCTCGCAGACCGCTCTGACATGCTCGAAGATGCCGTCCTGCGGCACCCGCATGAGGTAGTGCGGCAACAGCAGGAGGGCGTCGGCCCCGGCCGCCTCCGCGTCCTGGGCGATCTCGATGGCCATGCGCGTGCCGTAGCCGCAGCCGGAGATGATCGGCACGTCCCGGGCCGCCTGCTTGGCGGTGCGGATCACTTCGACGATCTCGCCGCGGCTCAGCGAGAAGAACTCGCCGGTGCCGCCGGCGGCGAAGAGCGCGGCGGCGGGGTAGTCGGCCAGCCAGCCGACGTGCTCACGGTACTTCGCGGGATCGAAGTCTCCGGCCTCATCGAAGGTGGTGACGGGAAAGGACAGCAGGCCGGCGCCAATCTGCGCCTTGATTTCTTGGGGGGTCATACGCGTGGCCTTCAGCAGAAGATCGATTGCAGCGTTCCCGCCGAGGCACCAGCGGGACGCGGCCACATCATATGATGACCTTCAGAGCTGTCAACTCATCATATGACTTGAGGCAGGGACGGTCCGGTCAGGAGGTCACGGCCGGGCGCATGAGGGCGCGGTAGCGCTCCATGGAGCCGGAGAGATGGCGGCGCATGGCGTCGCGGGCGGCCTCCGGGTCGCGGGCGAGAATCGCCTCGAAGATGGCGCAGTGCTCCTGGTAGAGCTCCGCGTCGCTGGCCGGCGCCCCGAGGGAATCGCCCACCGCCCGGCGCAGCTGGGAGCGCGGGATGGTGCGCCGCCCCAGGAAGGCCAGGAATTCCTTGAACTGCTGATTGTTGGCCGCCTCGGCCACGGCGACGTGGAAGGCGAAATCCTCCGCCTCGGTCGACTCGCCGGCCTTGACCCTGGCCTCGAAGTCCTTGAGGCGGCTGTGAATCTCCGCTTCCTGGGCGGGCGAGCAGCGCACCGCGGCCAGACCGGCGGCCTCCACCTCGACCGCCGTGCGCAGCTCCAGCGACTCGATGATGTCGGAGATCTTGCGGGTCGGCAGGGTGAGCAGCGGCAGCTCGCGGTTGGCCGCCGGCGGCTCCAGCACGAAAACCCCCACCCCCTGGCGCGGCTCCACCAGGCCGTCGGCGCGCAGGCCCGCGATGGCCTCGCGGATCACCGTGCGGCTGACCCCGAACGCCTTGATGAGCGCCTGCTCGGTGGGCAGCTTGTCGCCGGGTTTCAGCGCCCCGCCCTCGATCTGCTGGCGCAGGGCGGCGGTGACCTTGTGGGTCAAGCCCTGACGCGGCCGGCGTTCCTCGATCTGCTCCATCAGTCTGGCAACCCCAAAGCTATCAACGGCTTCCCCCTCCCTCTATCGGCCGGGAGGCGGCCACTGTCCAGGCGATTCCGCGGCGCGGCGCACAAAGCCATTGACCAGTCATCATATGAATTATATGACAATAGCCGCCATTACAACCTGGGACATCATATCAATCGTCCCGGTCCTTGGGAGGAACCATCACCATGACAAGCCCGATCCAGTTCCGGAAATTCGCCGCAGCGGCGGCCACCGCGGCCCTGCTCACCGCCGGCCTCACCGCCCTGCCCGGCAGCGCGCAGGCCGAATGGCGCGGCTGGAACATCCACGTGCCCGACTACCCCGTGTCCCTGGGCATGGACCAGTTCACCGCCGAGATCGCCGAGAAGAGCGGCGGTAAGCTGACCGGCAAGACCTATCACTCCGGCGTGCTGGGCAGCCAGCCCGACGCCATCGAGCAGATGCGCCTCGGCTCCATCGACTACGCCGTCTTCAACCTCGGCCCCATGGGCCAGGTCATCCCGGCGACCAACGTGGTCTCCCTGCCCTTCATCTTCAAAAGCATGGACCACATGCACCGCGTGCTCGACGGCCCGGTCGGCGAGCAGCTGAGCGACGCCATGGCGGAAAAGGGTATCGTCGCCCTGGCCTGGTACGACTCCGGCGCGCGCTCCTTCTACAATTCCAAGAAGCCGATCACCACGCCCGACGACGTGAAGGGCATGAAGGTTCGCGTGATGAACAACGACCTCTTCGTCAACATGGTCGCCTCCATGGGCGGCAACGCCACGCCCATGGCCTTCTCGGAGGTCTACTCCTCGATCAAGACCGGCGTGGTCGACGGCGCGGAGAACAACTGGCCGTCCTACGAGTCGACCGGCCACTACGAGGTCGCCGGCTACTACTCCAGCACCGAGCACCTGATCATTCCGGAGTGCTTCTGCGTCAGCAAGGCGCTGTGGGACGGCCTCTCGGACGACGACAAGGAGACCGTCAAGTCCGCCGCGCGGCGCAGCGCCGAGACCCAGCGCGAGCTCTGGGCCAAGCGTTCCAGCGCCAGCCGCGAAAAGGTCATTTCCGCCGGTGTGAAGTTCAACGAGATCGCCGACAAGGCCCCCTTCCAGGCGGCCATGAAGCCGGTCTACGACAAGTTCATTGCTGAGAACCCCGACCTCGAAGGCCTGGTCAAGGCCATCCAGGCCGTGGACTGACCCGGGACCTGCACGCCGGCCCGACCTCCCTGGCCGGGCCGGCGTCTTTTTCCGCTTTCCTTTTCCCGCGGGCTCCTGCCATGTCCCTCTTCCCCGCCGCCATCCGCAAACTCGACAGCGCGCTGGGGCTGGTCTCCCGCGCGGCGACCTTTCTCTCCGGCGCCAGCCTGGTGTTCCTGGTCGCTTCCTTCGGCTGGCTGGTCTTCGGACGCTACGTGCTGAACGCCACCCCGACCTGGGTCGAGCAGGTGGCGCTGCTGCTCATCGTCGTCATCACCTTCTTCTCCACCGCGTCCAACGTGCGCGCGGGCGCCAACCTCAGCGTCGACATCCTGCCGCTGATGCTGCCCTGGCGCTGGAGGCGCTGGCTGCTGGCGCTGATCGACGCGATCCTCGGCGGTTTCGGCCTGCTGATGGCGTTGAAGGGCTACGACCTCGCCCTCTTCGCCTGGACCACCAAGGTGCCGATGATCAACCTGCCGGAAGGCCTGCGTTCCCTGCCGCTGGTGGTCTGCGGGACCCTGCTGGTGCTGTTCTGCGCCACCAACGCCGCCAAGCGCTTCACCGAGGGCGAGCCGGCGCCGCCAGCCGATACAGACACCCCCGCGACACCCGCCCGGGGGGTCGAGTAAGTCTCCATGGGTCTACTGCTGCTTCTCGGGATCTTCGCCCTCTGTGTCGTCATCGGCGTGCCGGTGGCCTTCGCCCTGGCCGTCGCCGCCATCGCCACCTTCGCCTATGAAGGCCTGCCGCTGCTGATCGGCTTCAAGCGCATCGTCTCCGGCATCTCGGTCTTCTCGCTGCTGGCCATTCCCTTCTTCATCTTCGCCGGGGAGCTCATGCTGCGTGGCGGCATCGCCACGCGCCTCATCAACCTGGCCGCCGCCGCCGTCGGCTGGATGCGCGGCGGCCTGGGCATGGTCAACGTCTTCTCCTCCATGCTGTTCGGCGGCATCTCCGGCTCGGCCGTGGCCGACGTCTCGGCGCTGGGCTCCCTGCTCATCCCGGTGATGAAGAAAAAGGGCTTCGGCGCCGACTACGCGGTGAACGTCACCGTCACCTCCTCCATCGCCGGCATCATGATCCCCCCCAGCCACAACATGATCCTCTACGTGGTGGCCGCCGGCGGCGGCATCTCGGTGGCCAAGATGTTCATCGCCGGCGTCATCCCCGGCATCATCATGTGCCTCTGCCTGGCCGTCGCGGCCTACTGGGTGGCGCTGCGCAAGAACTATCCCGCGGAAGCCTTTCCCGGCCTGACGGCGTTGCTCGCCGCTGCCGTCGCCGCGGTGCCCGGCCTTTTCACCGCCGTCATCATCGTCGGCGGCGCGCTTTCCGGCGTCTTCACCGTCACCGAGTCCGGCGCCATCGGTGTGATCTACGCCTTCGTCATCACCGCCCTCGCCTACCGCAGCCTTTCCTTCCCCGACTTCTGTGCCGCGGTCGCCCAGTCGGTGCGCACCACCGCCATGGTGATGATCCTGGTCGGCAGCGCCACCGCCTTCGCCTACCTGCTGGCCCTCTACCGTGTGCCCGAACAGTTGACGGCCCTGCTGACCGCCATCTCCGACAACCCGATCGTCATCCTGCTGATCCTCAACCTCATGCTGCTGGTGCTGGGGATGATCATGGACATGGCGGCCCTCATCCTGATCTGCACGCCGATCTTCCTGCCCGTGGTCACCGCCCTCGGCATGGATCCGGTGCAGTTCGGCGTCCTCCTGATGATGAACCTGGGCCTCGGCCTCTGCACGCCGCCGGTGGGTGCCTGCCTCTTCGTCGGCTGCGCCATCGGCAGCGTACCCATCGACCGGGCGGTCCGCACCATCTGGCCCTTCTACCTGGCGATTCTGCTGGCGCTGATGATCGTCACCTTCGTGCCGTCGGCCTCGCTGCTGCTGCCCAGCCTGATAAAGTAGGACCTGATAAACCCGTCCGGCTGGAGACGGCAGGCAGCCGCCCGGCTAGAGTCTCAAGACCGCGTAGCAGTTGGAGTATCCCCCTTGGCTTATCCTTTGAAGCGACTTCTCATCACCGGCGCGGCCGGCGGCCTGGGCTCGATCGCGCGCCGCCGCCTGACGGGCCTCGCCGAGATCCTGCGCCTTTCCGACATCGCCGAGTTGGGTGCCGCCGGCCCGCGCGAGGAGGTCACGCCCTGCGACCTCTCCGACTTCGCGGCGGTGCGCGCGCTGGTCGACGGCTGCGACGGCATCATCCACTATGGCGGCATCTCGGTAGAGCAGCCCTGGGAGGAGATCCTGCCGGCCAACATCCAGGGCACCTACAACATCTACGAGGCCGCGCGCCAGGCCGGGGTGCCGCGCATCTTCTATCCCAGTTCCAACCACGCCACCGGCTTCTACCCGCGCGAGACCCGCATCGACGTGACCGCACCGGTTCGCCCCGACAGCCTCTACGGCGTCTCCAAGTGCTTCGGCGAGGCGCTGGCGCGCTACTACTACGACAAGTACGGCATCGAGACGGCGGCGGTGCGCATCGGTTCCTGCTTTCCCGAGCCCAAGGACCACCGCATGATGGTGACCTGGCTTTCCGAGGACGACCTCGTGGCCTTGATGGAGCGCGTCTTCCTGGCCCAGCGCGTCGGCTACACCACCCTCTACGGCGTCTCCGACAACCTGGAGAAATGGTGGGACAACAGCCACGCCGGCTTCCTCGGCTGGCAGCCCAGGGACAGCTCCGAGCAGTTCCGCGATCTGATCGATCAGCGCCACGAGAAGCCCGGCCCCGACGACGTCGAAAGCCGCTTCCAGGGCGGCTTCTGGTGCGGCCTGCGCGTCGACTAGCGGGCGTGCCCTGAAGCCCGCCCGCAAGCGGGCAATTGCAATGGCAGTGCCGTTCGTTGTACCCATGCCGACCGCTTGATTTCAGAGGAGGCGCAGCATGGACCGCTTCACCGGCGGTTGCCTGTGCGGCAACGTCCGAATCGTGGCGTCGGGTCCCCCCTACCGGGTCGGCCTTTGTCACTGTATCGACTGCCGCAAGCATCATGGGGCTCTATTCCACGCTTCCGCGGTCTTCCCGCAGGATGCGGTGACGATCGAGGGCGAAACACGCGACTACGCCGGGCGGTTCTTCTGTCCGCGCTGCGGCTCCACCGTTTTCGGACGCAGCGCAGACGAAATCGAAGTGAACCTGGGGTCCCTGGATGCCCCCGACCAACTGCGGCCAACCTATGAACTCTGGACCATCCGTCGCGAGTCCTGGTTGCCGCCGTTTCCGCTCAAGAGACGATACGACCGCAATCGTGAGGCGGCGGGCCGCTCCGAGGCGTAGGTCGCGCGAGGGGCGCTAAGGCGCCGTTGCCAGACAACGAGAGGGGCTATTCCGCTGGCTTCCGGGCGCGGCAGCGTGGCATGCTGTCCGGCCGTCCGCCACGGCGGCGCCCGACTTCCTTCCAACATCCTTCCTTCCCCCGGATTCATCTTCCATGCAGCCCGACGCCAGCCCCTTCAAGGCCATCGCCTGGATGATCGCCTCGCTGCTGTCCTTTGCGGCCATGGCAGTGTCGGTGCGCGAGCTTACGGGAGAGATGCACGCCTTTCAGATGCTGTTCATCCGCAGCACTCTGGGCGTCCTGATCCTGCTGCCGGTCCTCAGCCAGCCAAGCAAGAGATACGGCGGCACGCGCTGGCGCCAGATCCGCTTCACCTACCTGGCCGGGCACGGGCTGCGCAACGTCATCCACTTCACCGGTCAGGTCCTGTGGATTTTCGGCATCGGCCTCTTGCCGCTGGCCACGGTCTCGGCCATCGAGTTCACCTCGCCGCTGTGGGGTGGCTTCCTGGCGCTGCTGTTCCTGGGCGAACGCATGAACCGCGGCCGCCTCGCCGCCTTTGCCCTGGGCTTCGCCGGTATCCTGGTCATCGTGCGCCCCGGACTCACGGAGGTCAGCGACGGCATTCTCATCATGCTGCTCTGCGCCTTCTTCTTCGGCGCCACCGGGGCGGTCACCAAGTGGCTGACCCGGCGCGAGACGGCGCTGTCGATCACCTTCTACATGGTGCTGATGCAGGCGGTCTTCGGCGCTGTCGCCTCGACTTTCGTCTGGCAGCCGGTCTTTGCCGAACATCTGCCCTGGCTGCTGCTCATGGCGGTGACCGGGCTCTCGGCGCACTACTGCCTGACCTCCGCCCTGGCGGCGGCCGACGCCACCTTCATCATGCCTCTGGATTTCCTGCGCCTGCCCGTGGTCGCGGTGGCCGGCTTCCTGCTCTACGCCGAGCCCTTCGAGCTGTTCACGCTGCTGGGCGCCCTGATCATTTTCTCCGGCAATTACATCAGCCTGCGCTATGAGACCCGCCGCGGGCGTCCGCCGGCGCCGCCCGCCGCGCCGCCTTCCGCCGGCGGCCCCATTCCCTGACCGCTGGCACGGCGGCCGGGGGAACACGGCTACGGCAACTTTGCCGAGAGTATTTCGGGTTGATTTCAACAGTCTTCACTTCGCCTTGACGCGCCCAGCGACGCAAGGCTGAGATCAAACCTGGAAGTGCAACCGTCGAGCGGCATAGGTCCCTTCTCTGCCTCCAATGCCGTGAAGTTGACACGGTTTGAATCAACTTTTCACCGGCGATTAATGCCAAAATGGGAAGCTTTCGCCGTGAGAAGCGTCGGCTTCAGGTATGGGTCTCCGCAGGCAGCGGAGACGACAAGAAAGGGAGATGCGTATGACCCGATACAGTATGCGCAGTAGCGCAACGAAGCTTGCTCTGGCGGCCCTGTTTGCCGCCGGTATGACGGCGATGCCACTTTCCGTATCCGACGACCTTGGCCTCGATTCCGCGGCCGCCTTCGCTAAGGGCGGCAACGGGGGCGGCAATGGCGGCGGTAACGGCGGCGGTAACGGCGGCGGCAACGGCAACGACAAAGGCGGCAAGGGTGACAAGTCGGCCAATGCCGGCAAGTCCAACTCTTCGCTGGATGCCACCGACGAGGAGACGGAAGTCGAGGATACCGAGACCGCCAAGTCAAAAGGCTGGGGTAGTCTGAGCGCCAGCAACGCCTCTCAGCGCGCGCGCGAGATGGCGGCAGAGGGCTCCCAGGTCAACAACATTGCCGACTACGAGGCGGCGATGGCGGCGGGGGACCCGGACGCCGCGGCCGCGGCCCTGGCCGCAGCCTCCAACAAGGAGATCACGCCCGAAAGGCTCGGGATGGTGAACAACAACCTGGGCATCGAGCTCTCGCCGGAAGAAGAGGCCGACTTGGCAGCCCAGGCGGAAGCGATCCGCTCCGGAGCGGTCGAGGCCGAAGGCGAGCCCGAGGAAGGCGAGGAGTTGGCGGAGGGTGAAGGCGAAGAGGGCGATCCGGAGGAAGAGCCGGATGAGATCGCCCAGGCCGCCGAAGAACTGCTCGGCGACGAGGCGCAGTAAGCGTTTTCTCCGATCTTCCATCCGAGGAAGAATTGAAATGGCGGGGCCCCCGGGCTCCGCCATTTTTTTTGACCCGCCCGCCTTCCGTTTCGTTCCGCTATCGCGCGGCCGGTCTTCGCGGTAGAAGAGGCCACGGACGAAAATACAGCGGGAACGGCCTGATGACCTACAGCACCCTCGACTACGACGTTCGCGACGCCGTCGCCTGGATCACCTTCAAGCGTCCGGACCGCTTCAACGCCCTGGATCAGGTCATGGCGCGCGAGTTCTGCGACGTGGCCAACCGCTGCAGCAGCGACCGGGGCGTGCGCGCGGCGGTGCTGACCGGGAGCGGCGAACAGGCCTTTTGCGCCGGCGGCGACGTCAGCGTCTTCGGCGAGCACCTGGAGGCGCTCGACCTGCTGGTCAAGGAGATCACCACCTATCTGCACGCCGCGGTCTCGCGCTTCGCCCGCATGCGCGCACCCCTGATCGGCGCGGTGAACGGCGTCGCCGCCGGGGCGGGCCTGGGCCTCGTCGCCTGCTGCGACCTGGTCGTCGCCGCCGAGAGCGCAACCTTCACCAGCGCCTATACCCGCATCGGCCTGGCCCCCGACGGCAGCTCGACCTACTTCCTCAACCGCCTGCTCGGGCCGCGCCGGGCCATGGAGTTGTTCCTCACCAACCGCGTGCTCTCCTCGGCCGAGGCCCTCGACTGGGGCCTGGTGAACCGGGTGGTGCCCGCCGAGAGGCTGGCCGAGGAGGCCGGCGCCCTGGCCCGGCAGCTGGCCGAGGGGCCCACAGAAGCCCACGGCAGCGTCAAACGGCTGCTGGAGAGCGCCGCCGGCGCCGGCCTGGAGACCCAAATGGAGCAGGAATCCCTGGCCATTGCCGCCGCCGGCGCCAGCGCCGACGGGCAGGAGGGCATCCGGGCCTTCCTGGAGAAGCGTCCGCCCCGCTTCACCGGCGCCTGAGCGCGGGCGCCGCCGGCCCCCACGGCCGTCCCCACAGCCGCCATCGCCACCGCCCGGCCACCCCCCAATCGGTCCTTGACGTTACTGTAACTGCGAGTCATTCTCATTCGCATCACTTCGTCGATGGATGCCGAGATGTCAGCTATTTCCGACCTGCCCGACGGCCTTGCCGGGCCGCAAGCCCCCCGCGCCAAGGGTGTGGCCCCGCGCCATGTCGCCAACCTGGCCTTCCCCGAGGTTCTGGTGATCTGGGCGCTGCGCCGCTACACCAACTGCCGCCAGCCGCGGGAGGCGCGCAGCGCCGTCATCGCGCCGGAGTTCTCCCGCGCGCTCGGCTTGGCGCACCTGGAAGAGACCCTCGCCGCCTTCTCGGCGGTGGCCGACGGCCTGATGGCCGCGGCCCGCCTGCCGCAGGCGCTCTCGGTCATCGACGACGACCGCATCAACGCCACCGAGGAGGCCCTGCTCTCCGTGCTTGCCGCCTTCCAGCAAGGCGAAACGGCGCAGGCCCGCGCGCTCAGTGAATGGTGCCTGCTGCCGGTCGGACGCCGGCGCTTCGTCGAGGGCGCCGAACGCCTGGCGCGGAGCCTGCGCGCGGCCGCGCAGCTGATTCCCTACCAGGCGCCGCGCCGCCGCGAACTGGTTCTGGGCGACAAAGGAGAGGACGCCGAGCTGCTGGCTTCGGCGCCCGATCTCGCAGCCCTTGAGGAGCAGGAACGCGGGGTGGTGACGGCCGTCCGCCTCTGGGTTTCCGCCTACCGCCAGAACGAGGACGCCCTGGCCGCGGCGCGGCGGCATTTCGGGTGCCAGTTCAACGCCGCCGGCGCGCTGTGGGGCGACCCGCGCAGCGGCGAGGATGCCGGGCTCAGCCTGCACGCCATCCTGCGCAACACCACCCTGGCGGCACACCGCCCGGTCGACGTGCGCTGCCCGACTTGCCCCGGACTTTCGCCGGACGAGGCCCGGCTGCTGGAGGCGCTCGCCTGGCTGCAGCGCGATCTCGGCGAACCCGCCGCCACGGCGCTGGGCGACTGGCTGCCGCCGGCCGCTCTGCGCCTCTCGCTGGCCCCGGCGCGCGGTCTCGCCCAGAGCCTGCTGGCGGCCGAACAGCTGCTGCCTCTGCGCGCCTGGGACCTGGCGGCGCTGGAAGCCGCTGCGACCGAGCCGCGGCGGCCGACGGAGACCACCGCCGCGACCCAACAGGCCGGCGCGCCGGCCCGTACCCCGACCCTGCACTGATGCCCAGGCAGCCAAGCCAAGGAACGAAGAACATGCGCCTGGCCGGCGACCGCCTTCCCCAGGTCTCCTTCAGGCTGCGCCGGGACGGCGCCTGGCTGGAGCAGACCGGCGACAGCCTCTTTCGCGGCCGCCGTGTGGTGCTTTTCGCCCTGCCGGCGGCCTTCTCCACCACCTGCGCCGCGCGCCACCTGGCGGGCTACGTCGCCCTGGCGCGCAACATCCGGGCCATGGGCGTCGACGAGGTGTTCGGCCTTTCCGTCAACGACGCCTTCGTCATGAACGCCTGGGCGCGCGACCAGGGTATTGCCGACGAGGTCACCCTGCTGCCCGACGGCAACGGCGTCTTCACGCGCGAGATGGGCATGATGGTCGACTGCAGCGCCCAGGGCTTCGGCCTGCGCTCCTGGCGCTACTCCCTGCTGGCCGAGGATGGCGTCATCGAGCAGATCTTCGTGGAAGGCCGGAACGGCGGCATCGACTCGCTGGACGTCAGCGACGCCGTCACCATGCTGGACCACCTGGAAGCCCGGCGGCTGGACGGCCGGGCCCGCCTCGCCGCCGAATAGTCCCCTCCCGCCGCAGGCCTTGACGCACATCGCTTGAGGCATCTCAATGCCTTGGCGGCGGCCGCTGCTAGGCTGCCTGCGGGCAGGACGACAAGCGCGGAGAGGGCCCTTGCCGAGCAACACGGCGCCGAAAGCGGCAAACCACGTGACCGGCGACCAGAGCGCGGTCCTGAGCCTGCTCGCCGATCCGGCGACCTACGGCCCGGAGGTGGAGACCGTCGAACGTATCGACACCCACGGCGCCGTGGTCTTCCTGGCCGGGACGCGCGCCTACAAGATCAAGCGCGCCGTCGCCTACCCTTACATGGATTTTTCGACCCTGGAGAAGCGCCACCGCTTCTGCCTGCGCGAGCGCGAGATCAACGGACGCAGTGCGCCGGACCTCTACCTCGACGTGGTGCCGGTCACCGAAAGCGACGGCACCTTGCGCCTGGGCGGAGACGGAACGCCGGTCGAGTGGGTCCTGGTCATGCGCCGCTTCGCGCAGGACCGCCTGCTGAGCTCCCTGGCGGAAGCAGGGCGGCTGACGCCGGAGATCATGACCGCCCTGGCCGACGCCATCGCCGCCTTTCATGACAAGGCGGAGCAGCGCCGCGACCGCGCCGCCGGGACCGAGGCCATGAGCTGGGTGGTGCGCGAGAACGGCGAGGAGTTCCTCGAGCGCCAGGACCTCTTCAATCGCGGCGACGCGGAACGGCTCACCGAGGCGGCCCTGGCACAGCTCGACCGCCTGGGGCCGCTGCTGGACGACCGTGCCGAAGCCGGCCGCGTGCGGCTCTGCCACGGCGACCTGCACCTGCGCAACGTGGTGCTGCTGGATGGCGGGCCGGCCCTTTTCGACGCCATCGAGTTCAACGACGCCATCGCCTGCATCGACGTCCTCTACGACCTCGCCTTCCTGCTGATGGATCTGGACCACCGCGGTCTCAGGCCCTTCGCCAACCTGGTGCTGAACCGCTACCTGCAGCAGGCGGACACAGCGGAGGCCTTGGCCCTGCTGCCCCTCTTCCTCTCCACCCGCGCGGCGGTGCGGGCCAAGGTGGCGGCCAGTCTGGAAGCGGTCGCCGGGACGGAGCCGGTGAAGCTACAGCGCCGCGCCGAGGCCGCCGCCTACCTCCGGCGCGCCCGCGACTACCTGGCGCCGGGCAAGGCGTGCCTGGTTGCCGTCGGCGGGCTCTCGGGAACCGGCAAAACGACCCTCGCCCGCGCCCTGGCCCCGGCGCTGGGCCGCGCCCCCGGTGCCCTGCACCTGCGCAGCGACGTGCTGCGCAAGCAACTGGCCGGGGTGTCGGAGCTGGAGCGGCTCCCCGCCGAAGCCTATACCCAGGAAGCCAGCGACCGGGTCTATGCCGAGCTGCGCGACCGGGCCGCCGCCGCCCTGCAGAGCGGCCAGTCGGTCGTCGTCGACGCGGTCTTCGCCAAGCCCGCCGAGCGGGCCGCCCTGGCGCAGATCGCCGCCCGGGCGGGGGTCGCCTTTACCGGCCTCTGGCTGGACGCAACGCCCGAGACCCTGGCCGCCCGGGTGACGCAGCGCCGCGGCGACGCCTCCGACGCCGACGCCGCCGTGGTGGAACAGCAGCTCACCTACGACCTGGGGAACATCGACTGGCCGCGGCTGGACGCCGGCCGCCCGCTCGCCGAGCTGCAGGACGCCGCGGCGCGGCTGTTGTCCTCTACCTCCTGATTTCCACCGTTCATTTGCCGCTTGTTAACTTCACCGTGCGACGGTCGGAGTCAGCGCCGCACCGCCCGCCTTCCCATGCGGAAATTGCAGAGGCGGGTCGCGCAAAGGGAGCTTGCCGCCGCTGCCGCCATTCCGTAGGGAACGGCCCCGCCGGTGGAGGACCGTCTCCCGGGAACAAAGTTCGCCGTCCGCCGTCGGTTCAAGGACAGCAACGGCAGTATCAGGAGCAACGTCAGGATGACTTCCATAGCGGCAGGTAGCGATTACGCCAGCCAGGACCCCGAGGAAGCAGAGCAAGAAGAGCGGCCCCGCCCCGGCGACCTCGCCGCCCTGGCCCGCGATCTCGTGGACAAGGTCGGCATCGACGGCGCCGTCCGCTATTGCCGCAGTCTCGGTTGGCGCGGTGTCCTTGACCAGGTCGAGCTGCTGAAGCCGCCGAAGTCCTGAACCTCACGATCTGCGAAGGGCCCGACATACGAAACGCCGGCCCGCTTCGCCTGGACCACCGTAGGCAGCCCCCCGCCACAGCCGGCCGTCACCGGCACTGAGACCCTGGTCCTCGGTCTCCCCCTGAAATAAGGCAAGAACCGCTGTTGCGCACGGCCGCCCTGGCTGCAGCCAGAGGGCGCCTTGCCGTTTGCGCTTACAATTTTACCGGGAGAGAAAACAGATTTTCCCGAAAGAATAAAAAACTCACCAATAGATAAAACTCATCAACCAATACAGTACAAATTTCGTTCGTCTGTCGTTTAACTGTTCGACCGACAATTATAGCTTGATTCTCAAAAGAAAAAATAAGTAAAACGTTTACATCTTCTACTCGAATGTCCTATCAGTAAAACCACCTGCCTTACACCCTCAGGTTTCCGGCTTCGGCGCCTCCTGAGGCAAAGCACCCGTCGATGAGAGAGTACCAATGAGGTCCGAGTTCCTTCTCCAAGACAACCACTCCGAGCAAGCAGAAGAGAGCAATCTCGATGCCGCCGCCGCGGCAAGCAAGATTGCGCAAGCCAGGCCTATCCCGCAGGACGCCGGCGGCAGCTTGCAACCCTCAGCGCAGCCGGAGCTTACTGACGAGCAGATCATGCTGGTGCTGGAGGTCCTCGCGGGTGGCGCGGAGCCGTCATCGGCAACCGCGCCCGCGCCGGTCCCACAGTACGACGACGTCCTGCCCCCCCTGGCCCAGCAGGATCACGCCGACGAGCAGTTCATGCCGGCGTTGAAGCTCCTCGAAGGCGCGGAGGAACAGCCGCTGATTACGGAGGCCGCTCCCGCGCCGAGCGGCGGCGGCGCCAGCAGCTACGGCGCCGACTTCGGTGCCCTGATCACCGCAGGCCTTCAGCCGACCGCGGGCATAGCGGACACCATGGTCCCGAAAACGCTCTTCGCCACCCTCGGCCTTGGCGAAGCGGACGCCATCCTCCTGGCCGGCGATGCCCGGACGTCGGTCATCGCCGCAACTGTGCTCCCCGCAGTCGACAGCGGCAGCGACGACGGCGGCGCGGGCGGCGGCGGCCGTCCGGCTGACGACGGCTTCCCTGGTGGGAGAAGCGCCTTTGACAACAACGGCTTCTTCGCCGGCAACAGTTTCTTCTCCAGCAGCCAGGTCGGCACCGGCGGCAACAAGAACGCGGAGAACGAAGGCGATGGAACGGAAGACGGCGACGGGGCCGGCGGCGGTGACGAGGCCGGCAGCGGCGCCGAAGCGCTGTTCACGCAGCAGGCGGATTCCGTCGACTTCAACGACCTCTCGTCCGGCGACTATGTCGCCGCCTCGCAATACAACGCCCTGAACGGCAACGACTTCGTCATCCTGCCCGACGGCGCTGCCGCGGCGAGCGCATCCGGCTTCTCTCCAGGCACGCAGTTCGAAGCCGGCAACGGCAACGACACGGTTCTCGGCGGCGGCCTCGCGGACAGGATCGACGGCGGCAACGGCAAGGACGAGATCCACGGCGGCGGCGGCGATGACACCCTCTCCGGCGGCAACGGCAAGGACTGCTTCGTCTTCTCCCTGGCAAGCGACGAAGGCGACGACGTGATCCTCGACTTCGCCACCGGCAAGGGTGGCGACACGCTGCGGATCTCCGATCTCACGGACCTGAACGGCGACGAGGCGATCGACATCGACGACCTGGACGCCGGGGCTGGCACTGTCGCCGGGACAGCGGCCTCCGTGGTGATCGCCTTCGCGAGCGGCGGCGTCGTGACCCTCGACGGGCTCGACGGCACCGGCGTCAATTCCTTCGCCGACCTGCTGGATATGAAGGTGACCATCGACATTGCCTAAGCATCCTGGGCAGCCGCGCTTTCGAGGCTGCCCTCCCCACCCCCGGGCTGTCCCCTCCCTCCGAAGGGTGACGGCGCAGCCGGGCACAACCGGCCCGAGGGCGCCAGGGCAGGTCGCCTTTTTCAGGCCGCAATTGAACCTTTGGAAGGACACGGGCGACACAGGAACAAGACGCTGTCACCCGCGTCGATGATGGTGAAAAGAGCGACAACCAGAGGCGCAGTCCAATGTCACCGGCATCCAATCCTATCCGCAGCGAACCCGCATTTTCCCCTGCCCAGGGGCAGAGCGACCTCTTCAAATTGGCGCACGACCTGGTGGAAAAGGTCGGGGTCGACGGCGCCGCAAGCTACTGCCGCGGCCTCGGCTGGGGCGGCGTGCTGGCCCAGGTCGAACTGCTGCGCGGCACTCACTAGCGCCGAACCAAACCTGCCGTCCGGCGCTTCGGCGGCACTTTAGAGGCAGTCTCTCCCACTCCGGGCTACTCCCTCTGCCCGCCTTGTGGCCACAGGCCGGACAACGCAGACTGGTCCCCACGCCGAACGCGATGAGCCCTCATCGAACACCTTCTTCGGCGTGTCCGATTTTGCCTGACACTCCCTGTTTCGACGACTCCCCCGGCGCAGCCGCGCCGGGGGTTTTCTTTTCGGCTGCTCAGCCGGGGAGCTCAGTCCAGCAGGAAGCCCTCGGCGAGAGGGTCGTCCGGCTCCAGGGTGAAGCGGGCCTGGCCGTGGTAATGCGCCTGGCCGGCGACTTCCACCGTAACCGCGCGGTAGGGGCCGGCGCGGGTCTCCTCCACCGCTGTGCCGGTGAAGCGCGCGCCCGTCAGGCTCTCGAAGCGCCGCGCCTGGCCCAGGCCGATCTCGCCGCGGGTCCATTGCAAAGCCAGCCGCGCGGCGACGCCGGAGCCGGTCGGGCTGCGGTCCACCTGGCGCCCGGCGAAGACGCAGGCATTGCGCGTCGGCGCCTCGTCGTCGTAGGTGTCGCGCCCGTCGGTGAAGATGGTGCCGTAGAGGAAGGCCAGATCCATGTCGTCGGGATGGGAGAGGCGCACCTGCATCGCCGCGGCCCGGGTGATCGCCTCGCCGGCGTCGGCCAGCAGGCGCGCCGGGCAGTTGTAGAGATCCAGGCCGATGCTGTCCGCCGCGAGGACGGCGTAGAAGGCGCCGCCGTAGGCGATGTCGACCTGCAGCGGTCCCCACTCCACCGTGTCGACCACCAGTTCCCGTGCGAAGACGAAGGCAGGCACCGAGCGGAAGCTGACGGCCCCGCTGCGGCGCCCGGCTTCGGCGCTCTCCACCGCGACGCGCGCCCGTACCAGCCCGCAGGGCGTCTGGATCGCCACCTCGGTCTCCGGCTCGCGCACTTCCACCAGGCCCGAGTCCACCGCCCAGCGCCCCAGGGCCATGACGGCGTGGCCGCACATGGTGGAATAGCCCTCGCCGTGCAGGAACAGCACCGCCAGATCCGCCTCCGGATCATCCGGCTCCACCAGCACTGCCCCGTACATGTCGGCATGGCCGCGCGGCTCGTGCATCAGCAGGCGGCGAAAGGTGTCGTGGTTGGCCAGGGCGTCACGCCGCTTGTCGAGCAGGCGGCGGCCCTTCAGCTTGGGGTAGCCCGAAGTGACGATGCGCAGCGGCTCGCCGCCGGTATGCATCTCGATGGTGGTGACTTCGAAGGCGCCGGCTAGAAAAGGCGTTGAGGCCATGCTTCTTCCTGCTCGACGGCGATGGGCGCGTCGTAGAAGCCGACCCTGCGGCTCTCCTCACCGACCAGCGGACGGGCATGGCAGTCAACCTCCGCCAGGGTGCGGTAGCAGGGCCGCTCCGCATAGCTGAGGGTTGGGAAGGGCTTGGCCGCGCAGCCGGCCAGCAGCAGCGCCGCCGCGGCCGCGGCCGTCAGTACCAGGAAATTGTTGGCCACCTTGCGTTCTCCTTCTGCGAGGGTTCAAGAGAGCCTCTCACAGCATAGCCCAACCCGGGTGACGGGAGGCAAGCCCGGAAAGCGCCGGGGCGGAGTTCAAGGGATCAAGAATGAGCGAGGCGCGCCGTGCTTCCTGCGCGGCGCGCCTCCTCCCCCCAGAATCGGCTCCCCCGCGGGGGGGAAGCCGCTGGTCAGATGGCCAGGTACTGGTGACGCAGGTCCTCGTCGTCCAGCACCGCCTGGGCGGTGCCGTCGAAGACCACCTGGCCCATGTCGAGAATAATCGCCCGGTCGGCTAGGTGCAGCGCCGCGATGGCGTTCTGCTCGACGATGATGGTCGTGAGGCCGAGGGACTTGATCTCTTCGACGATCCTTTCGATTTCCTGCACGATGACGGGCGCCAGGCCCTCGTAGGGCTCGTCCAGCAGCAGCAGCTTCACGTCGCGCGCCAGGGTGCGGGCCACCGCCAGCATCTGCTGCTCGCCGCCGGAAAGCGTCACGCCTTCCTGCTTGCGGCGCTCGGCCAGGCGCGGGAAATGTTCGAAGAGGCGCTCGATGGTCCAGCCGTGCGGCTTTTCGATCTGCGCCAGCTGCAGGTTCTCCTCCACCGTCAGGCCGGGAATGATGCGCCGGTCCTCCGGCACCAGCCCGACACCGACGCGGGAAGCCTGATAGGCCTCCATCTCGTGCAGCGGCTGGTGGTCCAGCCAGACCTCGCCGTGGGTGAGCTGCGGCGCCGCAAGGCGCGCGATGGCACGCAGGGTCGAGGTCTTGCCGGCACCGTTGCGGCCCAGCAGGGCGACGATCTCGCCCTCGTGGATGTTGAAGCTGACGTCTTGGACGATGTAGCTCTCGCCGTAATAGGCCTTGAGGCCCCAAGCCGAGAAATATGCCGGCTGCGAGGCGGCGCGCGACGCCAGGGCCGCGGATTGGAATTCGCTCTGCAGACTCATAAGTGGGCCCCTCCCAGATAGGCGTCGCGCACGCGCTGGTCGCCCTTGATCTCCTCAGGCGCGCCCTCGGCGATGATGGTGCCCTGGGCCATGACCGAGATACGGTGCGCCAGCGAGAACACCACGTGCATGTCGTGCTCGATCACGATCTTGGTGATACCGCGCTCGCCGATGCGCTTCAGCAGGTCGATGGTGTCATTGGTGTCGCCGCGCGACATGCCGGCAGTCGGCTCGTCGAGCAGCAGCAGCTTGGGGTCCTGCACCAGGCACATGGCCAGTTCCAGGCGCCGCTTGTCGCCGCGCGACAGGAAGTCGGCCTTCATGTCCTTCTTGTCGATCAGGTTAACGTCTTCCAGAAGATGCTCGGCCTTCTCGGTGATCTCGGCCTGGTGGTCCACCCGGTCCCAGCCGTTCAGCTTGAAGGCACCATCGCGCGTCGCCAGGGTCGGGATCATGACGTTCTCCACCAGGGTCAGATCGCCGAAGATCTCCGGCGTCTGAAACACGCGGCAGACACCGGCCTGGTTGATCTCGTGCGGCGCCAGACCCAGCAGCGAAGTGCCGTTGAAGTCGACGCTGCCGGTGTCGGGCTCCAAACGCCCGACGAAGCAGTTCAGCAGGGTCGACTTGCCGGCGCCGTTGGGCCCGATGATGGCGTGCACGCTGCCCTCTTCCACCGTCAGGTTGACGTCGTTGAGGGCGCGCAGGCCGGCGAAGTTCTTATGAACGCCTTTGACTTGAAGAATGCTCATCGCGGCCCCCTCACTCGGCGGAATGCGGTTGCTGGACCGCGGCCGGCGCGGTGTCGTCCGGTCGCCGGCGGACCAGGCTGACCAGCTTATTCAGCCCTTCGATCACGCCACCCGGCATGAAGATGACGATCAGCATGAAGACCGCGCCGAGAGTCAGGTGCCAGCCTTCGCCGACGAAGAGGCCGAGCACGCTGGCAACCGGTTCGGCCAGCCAGTCGGGCAGGAAGTCGAAGGCGCTGAGCAGCGCCGCCTCGTGGAACGACGAGAAGATATTCTCGAAGTACTTGATGATGGCCGCGCCCAGGACCGGCCCCAGCAGCGTGCCGGCGCCGCCCAGAATGGTCATGAGCACGACCTCGCCGGAGGCTGTCCACTGCATGCGCTCGGCGCCCGCCAGCGGGTCGGTCACCGCCATCAGCGAGCCGGCCAGACCCGCATACATGCCGGAGATGACGAAAGCCGCCAGGGTATAGGGCCGCGTGTTGACGCCGATGTAGTTGAGCCGGTTCTGGTTCGACTTGATCGCCGAGAGCATCATGCCGAAGGGCGAGCGCGCGATGCGCAGAGCGATAATGAAGCCGATGATCAGCAGGATGGCGCAGAAGTAAAAGCCCGTGTAGCCCTGCATCTCGAAGCCGAAGAGATTCGTCACCGGCAGACCCGCTTCAGGCACCACGCCTAGAGCTTGGTCGATGACCCGCGGGTCTTGCTGGCGCAGTTGCAGGCCGGTCTCGCCATTGGTGATAGGCGTGAGGACCGAGTAGGCCAAGTTGTACGACATCTGCGCGAAGGCCAGCGTCAGGATCGAGAAGTAGATGCCCGAGCGGCGCAGGCTGATGAATCCGATCAGCGCCGCGAAGATGCCGGCCATCAGAGTGCCGAAGATGACCGCCGGGATGACGTTCATGGTCAGCAGCTTGAACGACCACACCGCCGTGTAGGAGCCGACGCCCAGGAAGGCGGCGTGGCCGAAGGAGAGGTAGCCGGTGAAGCCGAAGAGGATGTTGAAGCCGATGGCGAAGAGCCCGAAGATTGCGAACTTCTGCATCAGATCTGGATAGGCTGCCCCGATCGGCTGAAGCCAGATCGGCATGGTCAGCACCGCCACCGAAAAGAGGGCGCTCAGGATAATGTCCTGCCGTGCGTTCTGTGACTGCATGTCAGCTCTCCATCACACCCTTGCGGCCCAGCAGGCCACGCGGGCGAACCAGCAGGATGACCACGGCGACCAGATAGATGATGATCTGGTCGATGCCGGGAATAATCGCTTTGACTTCAGTCATCGAGGCGAAGGACTGCAGGATGCCCAGCAGGAAGCCGGCGGTGACCGCGCCGGGCAGCGAGCCCATGCCACCTACCACGACGACGACGAAGGACAGCACCAGGAAGTCCATGCCCATGTGATAGTCCGGCGGCAGGATGGGCGTGTACATCACACCGGCAAGGCCGGCCACCACCGCGGCGATGCCGAAGACGATCGTGAAGCGGCGCTCGATATTGATGCCGAGCAGCCCGACGGTCTCGCGGTCCTGCATGCCCGCGCGCACCACCATGCCGAAGGTCGTGAACTGCAGGAAGGCGAAGACCAGGCCGATGACGACCAGCGAGAAGGCGAGATAGACCAGACGCCACCAGGGATAGACCACACCCTGGCCGAGCCCGAAGAGCAGGCCGATGTCGGCGCTGCCGGCGACCACGTCGGGCGGTGGCTGAGGAATGGGGTTCGCGCCGAAAATCGCCTTGATGATTTCCTGCAGTACGATCGCCAGGCCGAAGGTGACCAGGATCTGCTCGGCGTGGCTGCGCTTGTAGAAGAACCGGATCAGGCCGCGCTCCATGGCGAGGCCGATCAACAGCATGACCGGAATGGCGAGAATAATGGCCAGCGGCACCGAATAGTCGATGATCGTGTCACCGAAGTCGCCGAACCAGATCTTCAGGTAGGGCACTTCCTTGTAAGCGTCGAAGAAGGTGACGCTTTCGTCCTTGATCCGCTTGGACAGCGTCAGGAGCTGCTGCAGGCTAACCGCGCAGAAGGCGCCCAACATGAAGAGCGCACCGTGAGCGAAGTTCACAACGCCCAGGGTGCCGAAGATCAATGTCAGCCCGAGAGCGATGAGGGCATAGGCCCCACCCTTGTCCAGGCCGTTCAGGATTTGCAGTAAGATTGCGTCCATAGCGAATCACCCATTGTCTTGTTCCCTCCCCGGCGGGCAGCTGCCGAAGAGGGAACAAGATACAGTGCATGCCGACTGCCTTGGAGGGCAGCCGGCACGCACAACTTTCAACGCTACTTAAGCCTCGTAGGGGCCGAGCTCGCCGCCGAAGATCGACGGATCGTACTCGACCTGGCTGCGCGGCACTTCCTGCACCACTTCCAGCAGGTCAAACTGGCTGGTCGGGTTCTGGTTGCCACGCACCACCAGCACATCCTTGAAGCACTGGTGATCCTCGGCGCGGTACAGCGTCTTGCCGTTGCCCATGCCGTCGAACTCGAAGCCTTCCAGAGCCTTGATGACTTCCGGCGGATAGAAGGTGCCGGCGGTCTCGCAAGCGTTGGCGTAGAGCAGCGCCTGCACGTAGCAGGTGTGCGCGGCCTGCGACGGCGGGAAGCCGTACTCCTGACCGAAGGACTTCACGAAGGCCTGAGAGCCCGCGTCCTGCAGCGACCAGTTCCAGTTGGTCGAACCGAGGATGCCCTTGATGTTCTCGCCCGCGCCCTGCGCCATGAGGCGGGAGAACAGCGGAACCACGATCTCGAAGTTCTTGCCGTTCGCCTGCTTGTCGCGCAGACCGAACTGAACCGCCTGGGTCAGGGAGTTGACCATGTCCTTGCCGTAGTGGTTCAGGATCAGCACGTCGGCGCCGGAGTTCAGCACCGGCGTGATGTACTGCGAGAAGTCACCGGCGCCCAGCGGGGTCTTGACCGCCGCAACGGTCTCCCAGCCCAGGCCTTCGGTGGTGTTCTTGATCGACTCTTCCTGGGTCCAGCCCCAGGTGTAGTCGGCGGTCAGGTGATAGGCGCGGCGGTCGGCGCCCATCTCCTTCTCCAGCACCGGGCCGAGCGCGGCGCCCGACATATAGGCGTTGAAGAAGTGACGGAAACCGTAGCGGCGCTTGTCCTTGCCGGTGGTGTCATTGGAGTGCGTCAGGCCGCACATGAAGACGATGCCCATCTCCTGCGCCAGCGACTGCTGGGCAATGGCGACGCCGGAGGACGAGCCGCCGGAGTACATGATGACACCGTCCTTCTCGATCATGCGGCGGGCCGAAGCGCGGGCCGCGTCGGACTTGGTCTGGGTGTCACCGGTCACGTAGGTGACCTTCTTGCCCAGGATGCCGTTACCCTTGAGCGCCTTCGGCGTCATGGTGTTCAGCATGCCGCCGTCACCTTCGCCGTTGATGTGCTTCACCGCCAGCTGATAGGCGCGCAGCTCGTCCGCACCCTCGTCGGCGTAGGCGCCGGTCTGCGGCACATTGAAGCCGAAAGGCACGGTGGCATTGCTGCCCGGATTGTTACGGAATTCGGCGCCGAAAGCGTGACGCACGAAAACCGTCGGCGCCATCGCGGCGCCGGTCAGAGCCGCGCCGCCCTTCAGCACCGTACGACGGCTAAAGCCATTGGGAAATTTGACCATACTATTCCTCCCAGTTTCTTCTTCTTGGGTGGCCCGCCAGAGGTTTCCGGTGGGCGGAGCGCGGGGCTAACGCGCAACTATTCCGTAAAGAGAAGTACCCGAGTTTAGTCAATGCTACAATAAGTCATTGTTCTTCATGATATTTTCTGTAAAAATGACCCATCGATAAAATTCGATCTTGTCAAAAGTTTACATTGCGGCGCACAAAAATCCGCGAATTGAGAGGCTTAAGCCATGGCCACCCCCCTCATCGGGCTGAAAATCCGGGACCGCCGCAAGGAGATCGGCCTGACCCAGACCGAGCTGGCCGGACGTATCGGCATCTCGGTCTCCTACCTGAACCTCATCGAGCACAACAAACGCAGCATCGGCGGCCGCCTCCTGCAGCAGATCGCCGAGGAACTGGACGTCGGCCTGGAGGTTCTGGACGGCGCCACCGAGCGCCGCCTGGTCAGCGATCTCAACGAAGTGCTGGCCGACCCGCTGTTCGACCGGCTGCGCCTCGACCCGGGCAGTACCGGCGACCTGGTCGGCCGCCATCCCGGCTGGGCCCAGGCGCTGATCACCCTGCATCGCGCCTTCCTGGACCGATCCCAGGCCATGCACGCCCTCGCCGACCGCCTGAACCAGGACCCCTTTCTGGGTGACGCCATCCACCGCATCCTCACCAACGTCTCGGCGATCCGTTCGATCTCGGAGATCCTGACCTCGGTGGAAGACGTCGATGCCGAGCAGCAGCACCGCTTCCACACCATCCTCTCCGAGGAGAGCGCCCGCCTGTCGAGCGCCGCCCAGGGGCTGTCGACCTTCTTCGACAAGGCGCACACGGCGACGCGCTCGACCACCCCGGCCGAGGAGGTCGATGACTTCGTCCTGGAGAACGGCAACCACTTCCCGATCCTGGAGGAAGCCGCCGGGCGGCTGCGCCTGCGCCTGGGCGAGACTCCGCGTGTCATGGAGGAGCGCATGCTGGAGGCGCTGGCCGAGGATCACGGCCTGCGCATCACCCGCGCCGCGCCAGAGAACGAGGCGCACTACGCCTCGCGCGCGCCGCTGCGCTACAGCCCGCACAACAAGCGCCTGCTGCTGCTGGACAGCGCCCCCGCCGCCAGCCGCCGCTTCGCCGTGGCGCGCCTGCTGGCGCGGCTCAGCTTCGCCGGCGAGGTCGAAGGTATCATCTCCGCCAGCGCCACGCTGACCACCCCGGCGGCGCGCGAGAGGGCGGCCATCGCGCTGCAGTCCTACTGCGCCGGGGCGGCCCTTATGCCCTATGACCGCTTTCTGGAAGATGCCGTCAAGGCGCGCTACGACATCGACCTGCTGCGGCGGGCCTACAGCACCAGCGTGGAGCAGGTCTGCCACCGTCTGGTGACGCTGCGCCGGCCCGGCAGCGAGGGCCTTCCCTTCGCCTTCCTGCGTTCTGACCCCGCCGGCTATGTGACCAAGCGCTTTCCCCTGCCCAACCTGCCGCTGCCGCGCTATGGCGGTACCTGCCCGCTGTGGGCGGTCTACCGGGCCTTCCAGATGCCGGAGACGGTGGTCAGCCAGCTTGCCGAGTTCCCCAGCGGCGACCGTTTCCTCTTCGTTGCCCGGGCCGTGGCCAAGGGCGACGCCGCTTACGGCCAGCCACGCCACCTGCTGTCGATCATGCTGGCCTGCGAGGCGCTCTACGCCGACCAGACGGTTTACGGCGACCGCCTCGACCTCTCCGCAGCGGCACCAGCCGACCGGGTGGGCGCCACCTGTCGCCTCTGCGCGCGCGACGATTGCCCGCAGCGCCAGGAAGATGTGATCATCAAATCGCAGTCCGCCGGTCGCGGCGGGCCTGGCCTGGCCGCCGAGTAACCACGCCCGGAAGGGCGCAGACGAATGTTGCCCCCGCCGGCCGCGGCCTGTGCTACATCAGGGCCGAGGCCCCGGCAGGCGCGTCAGGGGGCGGAACGTAATAATAAAGATGCAGGGGCCGCAAAAAGGCACTGCCAAGTCTGGGGAAGTTGTGTCGATGCGTGTGATGATCGTCGAGGACGAGCCGAATATCGTCGAGTCCTTGAGCTTCGTATTCAGCCGGGAAGGCTGGCAGGTAGCCGCGGCGCTGGACGGCGACACCGCCATCGAACGTCTGCTCAGCGAGCCGCCGGACGTCCTGGTGCTGGACGTGATGATTCCGCCGCACAGCGGCTTCGAGGTGCTGAAGCGGGTACGCAGCGAGGCGTCCCTGAAAGCCCTGCCGGTCCTGGTGCTCACCGCCAAGGGCCAGGAGCAGGACCGCCACACGGCGCTGCGTCTCGGCGCCGACGCCTTCGTCACCAAGCCCTTCTCCAACCGCGATATCGTGCAGCACGTACGCGAACTGGCGGGCGTCAACGGCTCCGCCGCAGAGCCGCCGGGCAGCGGCGTCTAGATCTATCTTGATTGGTTGGAGCAACCTGTCCGCGTCCGCCCGGACGCCGGTTGCTCTAGGCGCGCGCCCGCCCGGCTCCGCCTACGGCCCCGCGGCGGCGGGCCGGCAGTCCCAGCATCAGGTTGGCCGGCACCGCCACAGCCATCTGGCGCGGCGGCGGCAGGTCGAGGCCGGCCATGAGCTCGATATAGGCCTCCCGCGAGCCGACGTTGAGGCGCGGGTTCAGCGCCCGCTCCTCGGCAATGCTGCTGATCTTGCGTCCCTTGTAGTCGTGTCCGGGATAGACCAGCGTCTCCTCCGGCAAGTGCAGCAGCTTGCCGTGCAGGGAGTCGTACTGCGCGCCGGCGTCGCCGTCCTCAAAATCGGTGCGACCGGTGCCGTGGATCAGCAGTGTGTCGCCGGTCAGTACGAAGTCCGCCGCCACGAAGCAGAATGAATCGGCCGTATGGCCCGGCGTGTGCAGGGCGCGGAGCTTGAGGCCGTCGACGTCGATGACCTCCTCGTCCTGCAGCCTGAGGTCGACGAGTTCGCAGCGCGTGGGAGCGCCCATCATGGTGGTGCAGCCGGTCCGCCGGCGCAGGCCGCCCAGCGCGGTGACGTGGTCGGCGTGCAAATGCGTGTCGACGGCCTTGACCAGCCTCAGGTCCAGCCTCGCGAGGCGATCCAGATAGAGGTCCATCTGATCGCGCAGCGGGTCGACCAGCAGGGCCTCGCCGCCCCGGCGTCGCGCGATCAGATAGCTGAAGCTGCAGGTAACCGGTTCAAAATATTGCTGGAAGATCATGGATCCCTCCTGTCTGGCTTGCGGCGACAGCTGCGGCCGCCCTGGCCCGGCGGCAGCGCCGGGCCAGGGTGCCGGAAAGACGCGGGCTAACCTTTCTTGCCCGCCGCAACCGACTTCGGCAGGTCGTCGGCCAGACCCCACTCCGCCCAGGAGCGGTCGTAGCTGCGCACCCGCGGGTAGCCCAGCAGGCGCAGCGTGAAGTAGGTGTGGGCGGCGGCTTTGCCGTTCTGGCAGTGCACGGCGACGTTCTTGTCCGGCGTCACGCCGCGGGACGCGAAATGCAGGTTGAGCTCCGTCGCGGGGCGCATTGTGCCGTCCTGCGCCAGGTTCAGCTTCCAGGGGATGGACTTGGCCCAGGGAATGTGGCCGGCCTGGTAGAGCTTCTCCGGCCGCACGTCGATGACCACGACCGAGGCGTCGTCGCGGCGGTCCAGCAGCCAGTCCGCCGTAGCCAGGCGCCGCGGCATGGGCGTGAAAGAAAAGGCCTTGGCCGCGACTTCGGGCTCCAGGGTGCTGACGCTGCGCCCCTCGGCCTGCCACTTCGGGAAGCCGCCGTTCAGCACGCTGGCCTGGCGGTGCCCGAAGTACTCGAGCAGCCAGAACAGCCGGGCCGCGTGAAAGCCGCCCTTGTCGTCATAGAAGACGACGGGCGTTTCCTTATCGATGCCGCGCCAGCCCAGCATCTGGGTCAGGACCTCCGGCATCAGCAGGCTACCCTCGACGGCGCTGTCGGGATCGATCACGTCGTCTGCACCCAGGTGGACGGCGCCGGGGATGTGGCCGGCGTCATAGGCTTCGCGCGGCCGCACGTCGACGACACGCACCTGCTCCGCCGCGATCATCTTGGCAAGATCGCCGGTGCCGGTCAGCAGATGCGAATTGGCGTAGTCTTGGGCCGCCACGGGGCCGGCGCAGGCGCCGAGCCCCATCGCGACCAGCGCCAGGGCGAGGCCCCGGCGCAGCTTTTTCAGGTTCATGATGATGCTTTCCTTTTCAGCTATGCCGGGGCGCCGGTCAGACCGGCGCGGCGACGATGCGCAGGTAGGGCTTGGGCGCGTGCCAGCCGTCGGGGAACTTCTTGCGCGCGTCGTCGTCGGACAGCGCCGGTACGATGATCACGTCCTCGCCCCGCTTCCAGTTCACAGGGGTCGCCACCGCGTGATTGGCGGTGAGCTGGAGAGAGTCGACGACGCGAAGCACCTCGTCGAAATTGCGGCCGGTGCTCATCGGATAGGTCAGCATCAGCTTGATCTTCTTGTCGGGGCCGATGACGAAAACCGTCCGGACCGTGGCGTTGTCCACCGCCGTCCGGCCCTTCGACGTCTCGCCGGCCCCGGCCGGCAGCATGTCGTAGAGCTTCGCGACCTGCAGGTCGCTGTCACCGATCAGCGGGTAATTGAGCGCCTGTCCCTGGGTCTCCTCGATGTCAGCCAGCCAGCGCCGGTGATCCTCGACGGGATCGATGCTGAGCCCGACCACCTTCACGTTGCGCTTTTCGAACTCCGGCTTCAGCCGGGCCATGTAGCCCAACTCGGTGGTGCAGACCGGCGTGAAATCCTTGGGGTGGGAAAAGAGGATGGCCCAACTGTCACCGATCCACTCGTGGAAGCGGATCGTGCCTTCGGTGCTTTCGGCCGTGAAGTCGGGGGCCGTCTCGCCTAGTCGTAACGCCATAATGCTTTCCTTCTTGCTTTCAGGTTGCTTGCTGCGGGCAGGGGAGCGCAGACGCCGGCGGCAGCCTGCGGTCCGGGGCCGGAGACTAGGCGGCGCCGGCGCCGGAAAACCTGAGGAAATCAGAAAGAAATTGTGAAACCCGGCGCACCACCCCCTCCGCGCCGCGCACTACCTCTCAGGTGTGGCCACTTCACAGACTTGTGACCCGGAGTGGTGAGAAAGCGCTGCGGTGAAATCCGGCTGAAACAATGCCTCACCAAGATACGCGCCCCAAAGGACAGCCGACTTTGGGAGGTTCAATGGAAAGAGATCGTGAATTTCCGGGGCGCAGGTTCCGCCTCGGCGATGCCCTGGTGGATCCGGCCACACGGACCATCACCGGAAAAAGCGGCCCGCGCCGCGTCTCACCTAAAGCCATGCGGGTGCTCACGGCCCTCGCCGCCGCGGCGGGCAACGTCGTGACGCGCGACGACCTGCTGGACCGGGTCTGGTCCGAGGTGACGGTGGGCGAGGAAGTGCTGACCCAGGCCATCGCCGAACTGCGCCGCGCCCTCTGCGACACGGCGCGGGCGCCGCGCTGCATCGAGACGGTGCACAAGTCCGGTTACCGCCTGCTGCTGGCGGCGCAGACCTGTGACGCCGTGGAACCGGCGCCCGACCTGGCGACACTGCTGCGCGCCGAGGTGCAGGGCTTCGATCTCAGCGCCTATGCGCTTCACCTGCAGTCCTGCCGGGCCTTCGACTGCGGCGGCAGCATAAACATCTACGCCGCCGCCCAGGGCTTCGGTGAAGTGATCCGCGCGCAGCCCGGCTTCGCGCCGGCCTACGCGGGCCTTGCCCGCTCCCTGGCCTTCATCGACATGTACTACGGACCGCGCGGGGACCATCTGGCGCGGGCGCTCGAAGCCTGCGAGGCGGGCTTGCGCGTCGATCCCCAGTCCCACGAGGTGCTGGCCGCCCAGGGCACCGCCTTCTCCGCCGCGGGGGATGGGCAGCGCGCCTTTGCCAGCTTCGCGGCGGCGCTGCGCCGCCGGCCGGACTGCGGCCCCACCCACTACCTGCTGGGCCGTGCCCTCTTCGCCGAAGGCGAGTTCCATTCCGCCGCGGTGATGCAGGAGCATGCCGCGCAGCTGAACCCGGACGACTTTCATTCCCTGCTGCTGGCCGCCAAGTCGCGCCGGCGGATCGGCGACGAGCGCGGCGCCTACGCGGACCTGGTGCGCGCCGAGCAGCGGATCGACCAGCACCTGCTGGCCTATCCGGATGATTTCCGGGCGCTCTGCGACAAGGCCTGCTGCCTGATCGAGCTGGGTCAGAAGGACGTGGCGCTCGAGAGCGCGACGTCGCTGCTGCAACACCACGACCCCATGGGCTACTACCTCGTCTGCTTCCTGGCGCGTGCCGGCGAGGTGCCGCAGGCCATCGAGGTCCTGGAGGAGATCGTCGAAGCAGGCTGGTCGCACGCGCCGGTGCTGCGCAACGACCCGGACATAGATCCGCTACGCGGCGAGCTGCGCTTCCGCCGTGTCGAACAGCGTCTTCAGGCCGGTTAGCCGGCTAGAGGAGCTTCCACTCGCCGCTGGGAACCTTGCAGCGATCGAAGATGTAGCGGAAGGGATTGGCGACATCCTTGACCTTGATGTCGTGCTGCAGGCGCCGGCAGGGCAGGCCCTTGTGCTCGAAGGTGCCGATCAGCTGCACCGAGCCGGTGTTGCCCGACTTCGGATTCGACCAGGTTTCCACCGTGCCCACAGGAACGGACTCATCGATGTAGAGCTTCTGTGCGGCACCCTTGACCATTTCGATGTCTTCGGGTGAAAGCTCGAAGCCAGCCCGGGTGAAGGGGTTGAGCTGTGCCTGGACCGGGGCTCCCAGGGCTGCCAGCACAACGGCGGCCGCGAAGCCTCTCATAATGAACTTTTTCACGCCCTGCACCCTCCGATATCCTCGCGAAACAGACAGCTTGTCGCTGCGGGGAGTTTACACGATGCCGCGCGCAAATCCACGGGGCTCCTGCCCCTTTTTTGGGAGACCGCCGCTCCTTGAATACGCTCCGCGAAGCGGCCGCGTCAGCCCTTCGGCCCGGCGATGAGCCAGATGATCAGGCCCAGCAGCGGCAGGATGAGAATCAGGACGATCCAGAGGACCTTGGCGCCGGTCGAAGCGCCGCTCTGGACGGTCTTCACGATGGCCCAGATGTCGGCCACCAGCAGCAGGAGGCCGAATATTCCACCGACTTCAATACCCATTTTTCGTCTCTTTTCTGCTCGTCAAATATCCAAGATGACATGTGGGGCCAGCGGCGCAAATGCAATGGTTGCACCCAAAAGCGTCACACTTGCCGCCGAACGTCCGGAGTTCGCGGAATTCCGACTTTCTACGCCTTAAAGAGGCCGTCCAGGCGGCGCCGCGCGTCCGCGGCCAGCGCCGTGGCGGCGGCCTTTTCGTCGTCGCGCAGAGGGGCGCTCCCGGCCGCCTCCGCCTGGTGCAGGACTTCCTCCTCCCGGGTCCGGCAGTCCGCCAGCAGCGCGTCCTCGCCGTCCTCGGCCAGGGCCGCCTTGCCGCGCGCCAGGGCCGCCTGCAGCAGGCTGCGCTCCTCCGGCGGACCTTCGGGGATATCGTCTTCGGCGATCATACGCTTGCCAAAGAAATCGGCTTCGCGATTGCGCTGTTCGGCCAGGTCCCGCAAGGACTCTGCGCGGGGGTCCTCCGCCATCGCCTCGGCCACCAGATCGCAGTGGCTCGCCGAGGCCCGGCAGGCCTCGACCAGGTCGTGCAAGGCGACCAGGCGTTCGTCACGCAGGATGCTCAATCCTCGCCTCCTCCCTCTGCGCCGGCCGCACGCGGCGGGGCGAAAACCTCGACGGCGCCGGGCAGCACCTCGAAGACCACCGGCGTCATGCCGTCCAACTCGCCGTCCACATTGACGGCGCGCGGACGCCGGGTGCGCAGCTCGACCCGCTTGGCCCGCTTCACTTCCGCTTCCGGCGCACGGCGCAACCAGCCGAAACGCAGGGCCGGCAGGACCCACAGCATGGCGAGCAGGCCCGCCGGCCGCAAGTAGTAGACCCGCAGCCAGCCGTCGTCGATCTCCGCCTCTTCGTCGATGGTCATGCCGCCGCCGTAGTGGCGTCCATTGCCGACGGCCACCTGAATGCAGTGGCACTCCAGCGACTTACCGTCGATCACCAGTTCGGCGCGGAACGGCCGGTGACGGCGGAAGGCCTGCCAGGCGCTCAAGGGATAGCTCAGCACGCCCAGGCGCTCTTTGCGCTCGCCCTCGTGCTCGCGCGCCACCTCGGCGCTGAGGCCGACGCTGGCGACGTTGAAGAAGGGCCGCCTGTCGACGAGACCCAGGTCGATGCGGCGTGTCCGCCCCGCCACGATCACCTCCGCCGCCTGGGCGGTATCGAAGGGAATGTCGAGGGTGCGGGCAAGGTCGTTGGCGGTGCCCAGCGGCAAGATCCCGAAGGGCCGCTCCAGCCCCATGAGGGCCGGCGCCGCCGCGCTCATGGTGCCGTCGCCGCCGGCGAGAATCACTGTGCTGGCGCCGCTGTCGCGGATCCGCCGGCGCAGATCCTCGACGCTGTCGGGCGCTTCCAGGGTGACGTTAAAGCCACCCGCTTCCAGGCGCGCCAGCGCCGGCTCCAGCGTACTGTCGTCGCCGCCGCTGTTTTTGTTGGTCAGCACCAGGGCCGAGCGGTCAGCCTCTGCCAAGTCTCGTCCCACCGCGTCTCACGCGCGGGCCGTAAAGAGCGCGACGGCGCCCTGCAGCCGCAGTTCGACATCGTCGAAGTAGGCGCTCAGCGCCGCGCGCAGCCCCTCCGGGTCGTCCTCCGCATTCCCGAAAATGCCCTTGCTGTTGTAGAGAGCCATGAGCCGCCGGCCCAGCGCGTTGTGCGGCACGCCGCGCCCCAGGATGGTGCTGCCGAAAACGCGGGCGCCGGGATTGAGCAGCGGCTTCAGGTTGGCGAAGGCCGCCGCCTTGCGCGCCATCGGTCCGGGCAGGCAGTGCAGCAGGAAGGTGATGCCGAGGGAATCGAAGGGTTCGACCGGCAGGTCGATGGGCGCCAGCACGTCGGCCTGGTAGGTCTCAGGTCGATAGCGCGCGACCCGCTGCGCCGCCGTTTCCAGGCACAGCGGGTTGAGGTCCAGCAGTCCCAGGCGCGGCTGGGCCACCGGGAAGCGGCAGGCATCCAGGTAGTAGCCGGTGGCGACGCCGACATCCAGGTGGTTGGCGCTGACATTGGCGTCGTAGACCGCCAGCATCTCCGAAGACGGGCAGCGCCAGAAGCAGCGGCTGGAGAGCCCCAGCACCAGGGCGTCGTAGATCCTGAGGCTGAACGGGGTATAGGCCGCCTGCCCCGCCCAGGTATCGCTCTGCGCCGAAACGGCGTGCGGTTGGGTCATGCGGTCAGGCCCGGACATCGACCACGACGCGGCCGCGCACCTGGCCCTTCAGGATGTCGCCGCCCAGCGTCAGCAGGTCGGCCAGCTTGGCGTCGTTGATCATGCCGTCCAACTTGTCCATGGGCAGCTCGTGCACAAGGCGGGCCCAGGCTTCCCTGCGCTCGGGCGGCGGCGACAGCACGGAATCGATGCCCAGCAGGTTAACCCCGCGCAGCAGGAAGGGGATCACCGTGGTCTCCAGCTTATTGCCGCCGGCCAGCCCCACGGAGGCGACCGAGCCGCGGTAGGCGATCTGCGGCAGCACGCAGGCCAGGGTCGCCCCGCCGACGGCATCGATGCAGCCCTGCCAGCGCTCCTTGTCCAGCGGGCGGCCGCTGGGCTCGGCGATCTCCTGCCGGTCGATGAGAGTCGCGGCGCCCAGGTCCTTCAGATAGGCGTGGGTCTCCGCCCGCCCGGTGGAGGCCGCCACGTGGTAGCCGAGCTTCGCCAGCACCGCGACGGCGACCGAGCCGACGCCGCCGGCGGCGCCGGTCACCAGCACCTCACCCTTGTCCGGGGAAGCGCCATGGGCCTCGAGCGCCATGATCGCCAGCATGGCGGTGAACCCGGCGGTGCCGATGGCCATGGCGCGTTTTGTCGTCAGTCCCTCGGGCAGCGGCACCAGCCAGTCGCCCTTCACGCGGGCCTTCTCGGCATAGCCGCCCCAGTGGTGCTCACCGACCCGCCAGCCGGTGAGGATCACCTTGTCGCCGGGCTTGTAGTCGGGGTGCGAGCTCTCTTCGACGGTCCCGGCGAAGTCGACGCCGGGCACATGCGGATAGCTGCGCACCAGGCGGCCGAGGCCGTTCAGCACCATGCCGTCCTTGTAGTTCAGCGTCGAATATTCGACGGCGACGGTGACGTCGCCCTCGGGGAGTTGAGACTCCTCCAGCTCGGTGAGCCCGGCTGAAACCTTACCGTCGCTTTCCTCCAGGAGGATCGCCTTGAACATCGTCTTTCTCCCTGTGTTTTCTCGTCGGCCTAGGCCGGAAGCCACTCCTGCAGGACCAGTTCCAAGGTGATGCAGATGGGGTTGGCGCCGCGCCGGAAGCGCCCACCGTAGACCTGGGCCTTGCCGTCGGCGATGGTGCCGCGCAGCTCGGCCCGCGGCCTGCCGCCGGCGTCGGGACGGACCTCGCCGGCCAGGGTCAGGATCTCGATGCCCGGGCCCGGCACCTGGATGACCCTGTCGCCGGCCTCCAGCACCGCGTCGACTAGGCTGCCGACCGCCGAGCGCACCACCGCGTGGCTGAGCCCGTGCTCGCCGCAGGCCGCCTCCACCGCGCCCACCAGGTCCTCGTTGGGGCGCAGGCGCACCACGGCGATGCGGCCCAGCTTGCCTTCCTCGAAGGTCGCCGCCTCGCTCATGCCGGTAGCTTTGTCGGTTGGAACAGCGGGTAGTTGGTCTCGCTGTCGTAGCTGGCGGCGAAGGCCGCCTCGCGCAGCGGCGTCACCAGCGCCACCGCGCCGCCGCTGCCGAGCAGCACGTCGCCCGGCGGCAGGTGGCCGCCGTGCAGCCGCCCTTCGGCGTCAACCACCACCGCATGACAGTGCAACAGGGTGTCGCCGTCCGGGCCGGGTCCCAGGATGCCGTTGGCGCCCAACAGGGTCACCGGCCCCTCCAGCCAGGTCGGCGCTCCGTAGGTGGCGACCCTTTCGCCGCTGGGGTCCTCGGCACCGGTCAGATAGGCCATGCGCTCGATCTCGGCCGCGACAATCTGCACGGCGGCATGGGCGACGCCCTTGCCCGCCAGCGCCGCCACGAGGCCGCGCAACAGGTCCTGGCCGCCCGTCAGCGTCACGCGCAGATCGCTCACCGGCGCCGCCCATTCCAGGAGGCGGCGCGGCTGCAATGCTGCGCCGGGCTGTACGAGCCTTCTCATTGTGCCGCCGTCTCCGATGCCAGGTCGCCGCGCGCGTAAAGTTCCTCGCGGATCAGGTGCTTGGGCACCTTGCCGTAGCCGGACTTGGGCAGTTCGTCCCAGAAGAACACGCGGCGCGGCTGCTTGTAGCGGGCCAGCTTGTCCTTCAGGAAGCCGAGCAGTTCCTCGGCGCCGGCGCTCTGACCCGCCTCCAGCACGACGACGGCGACGCCGGTCTCGCCCCATTCCGGGTCGGGCACGCCCAGCACCGCCACCTCGGCGACGGCGGGGTGGGTCAGCAGTACCTCTTCGGCCTCGCGCGGATAGACGTTGGAGCCGCCGGAGATGTACATGTCGGAGGCGCGCCCGGTGATGTAGAGGAAGCCCCTTTCGTCCAGCCTGCCCAGGTCGCCGGTGTGGAACCACCCGTCCCTCAGGGCCTTGGCGTTGGCTTCCGGGTTGTTGTGGTAGCCGGCGAAGACGGCGGGACCGCGCACGCAGATCTCGCCCTGCTCCCCGGCGGGCAGGCGCCTGCCCTCGGCGTCCTTGATGGCGACCTCCATGCCGGTGCGGGCATAGCCGCAGGAGCCGAGCGGCATCTCGTCGTCGTCCAGGCTGTGCGCCTCGCGCGGCAGCACGGTGATGTTCCCCGTCACCTCGCCCAGGCCGTAGTACTGCACGATCACCTTGCCGAGCTTCTGCAGCGCTTCCTTCTGGTCGGCGCGGTACATGGGCGCGCCCGCATAGATGACGTAGCGCAGCGAGGAATGGTCGACGCGATCGGCCGCCGGGTGGCGCACCAGGCGCGTCAGGATGGTCGGCACGGTGAACATGTTGGTGATGCGGTGTTCCTCGACCAGCCGCCAGATCTCTTCCTCGTCGAACTTCTCACCGGCCAGCAGCACCGACTTGGTGCCCCGCGCCACCTGCGAGAGGGCATGCGCCCCCGCGCCGTGGCTGAGCGGCGCCACCACCAGCGAGGCGTCGCCCCAGTGCGTGGTGCCGGGCATGAGATCGGCCAGGTGGTTGTTGGTGACGAAGGCGAGCTGGCCGTGGGTCAGCACCGCCGCCTTGGGCCGCCCCGTGGTGCCGGAGGTGTAGAAGAACCAGCAGGGGTCGTCGTAATCGACCTCGGCCTCCTCCACGTCACCGCCGTTATCCTCGGTCACCAGGGCCTCGTAGGACTCCTCGCCGTCGGGCGCTTCCCCGATGACGATGACACGCTCCAGCGCCTGGGAGGCTTCGCGCACCGCCGCGGCGTGCTGCGGAAAGCTGTCGTCGACGATCATCGCCTTGGCGCCGGAGGAAGAGCCGAGATAGGCGACCTCGGCCGGGGTCAGGCGGTAGTTGGTCGGCACCCAGACGCCGCCCAGCTTGAAGGCCGCCCACATGCTCTCGAACATCTGGTTGGAGTTCTTGGCCTGCACCAGGATCGGATCGCCCTTGCCGAGACCGCGGCGGCGCAAAGCGGCGACCAGGGCGTCGACGCGGGCGTTGGTCTGCGCCCAGGTCCAGGTCCTGTCGCCCCAGACCAGCGCCGTCGCGTCGGGCAGACGCCGTGCCGTGTCGGACAGCAGGCGCCCCAGGTTCATCGCATCGCCCATGGCGGGCACTTATGACCGCAGGGGTTCGAGGATCGAGACGTAGTTGGCCACGGCGGCGCCGCCCATGTTGAAGATGCCGCCCAGCTTGGCGTCCTTCACCTGGATGCCGCCGGCCGTGCCGGTCAGCTGCATGGCGGAGAGGACGTGCATGGAAACGCCGGTGGCGCCGACCGGATGGCCCTTGGCCTTGAGGCCGCCCGAGGGATTGACCGGCAGCTTGCCGTCCTTCTCGGTCCAACCCTCGGCGACGGCGCGGGCGCCCTGGCCGCGCTTGGTCAGGCCCATGGCCTCGTATTCCAGCAGCTCGGCGATGGTGAAGCAGTCGTGGGTCTCCACGAAGCTCAGGTCGTCCAGTTTCACCGCGGCCGACTCCAGCGCCTGGCCCCAGGCCTGCTCGCAGCCCTCGAAGAGGGTGATGTCGCGCTTGCTCATGGGCAGGTAGTCGTTGACGTGCTCGGCGGCGCGGAAGGCCACCGCCTTCTTCAGGCTGAGGGCGCTTTCCACGTCGCTCAGCACCAGGGCTGCCGCGCCGTCGGAGACCAGCGAGCAGTCGGTGCGCTTCAGCGGGCCGGCGACCAGCGGGTTCTTCTCCGAGACGTTGCGGCAGAAGTCGAAACCCAGGTCCTTGCGCATCTGCGCCAGGGGGTTCTCCACGCCGTTCTTGTGGTTCTTCGCGGCGATGCCCGCCAGGGCATCGGACTGGTCGCCGTGCTTCTGGAAGTACTTCTGGGCGATGAGGCCGAAGACCCCGGCGAAGCCGCCCTCAATTTCGCCGTCCTCCTTCTGGTAGGACGCCTTCAGCAGCACGTCGCCGATCTCCTTGCCGGAGATGGCGGTCATCTTCTCCACGCCGATGACCAGCACGAAGCGCGCCTTCCTGGCGGCGATCGACTTCAGGCCCTGGTATACGGCGGCGGAGCCGGAGGCGCAGGCGTTTTCCACGCGCGTGGCCGGCTTGAAACGGAAGTGGTCGCTGAACTGCAGCGCCAGGGAGGACGGGAAGGCCTGGCGCGAGAACCCCTCGTTGAAGTTGCCGACAAAGATCTCGTCGACCTCGTCCGGGCCGATACCGGCATCCTCCAGCGCCTGCACGGCCACCCGGCCGACCAGGGACTCGATGTCGTCGTTCTCGTGCTTGCCGAAAGGCGTGTGGCTCCAGCCGACAATACAGGCGGTCATCTCGATTCTCCCTAAGGGTGCGTCACCCGCTGTTCAAGCGGTGAGTTCTTGCGGCGCAGCATAGCAAAGCGCCCCCCAGGGGTACAGGGTGGGCGCAGCCTTGCCACAGCGGCGCAAGCCCAAGCATTCCGCCGGGCCGCGGCACTAGAAGGAGAGCCTGATCCCGCTCGAAATCGCCAGAATATCGTTGGTGTCGTTGGCGCCCAGGTCTTCCTCGCCGAGGTAGCCGACCGCGAAGATACTGACACCCGGCGCCAGGTTGTAGCGGACGTTGGCGGAGGAACCGAGCAGCTCGTCACCGGAATCTTCATCCTTCGAGTAGATGCCGTTGAGCGAGAAAAACCATGGCCCGCTGCCGTAGGCGAGGCCCAGGTCGGTGGACCAGCCCTCCCCGCCGTTGCCGTTGAGGTCGTCCCAAATGGCGCCCGCGGCCACCGTAAAGCCCGAGACGCCGAGCGCCAGGCCGCCTCCTACTCCGTAGATGTCGTCCTGCGGCTCCACATCCGCGTGCGCAAAGGCGCCGACGACCGCGGCCTCCAGGCTGACGCCGTCGAACGTGCCGTCGTAGCCCAGACCAAAGGAAACATTGTCGTGAAAGCCGGTGACTTGGGCGCCGTGGAAGTCGTTGCCGCTGGCGCCGTCCGCGGTGTCCGGGGTGTAGCTGAAGCCCAAGTTGAACCCGCCGAAGGTGGGGGAGATGTAGGAGAGCTTGGTCGCGTCAGCGGTTTCCAGGCTGCCGATCCGCAGTTCGTCGGAGGTCCGCGCCTCTCCCGTGAAGGCGCTGCTCAGGAAGGTCGAGGTCGGATTCCCCACCGAGCCATAGTTCACGCCGGTGGAGGTTCCGTTGATGAGGAACGTGTCCTCGACGCCGTCGTTGTTGCCGAACTCCAGCTTGCCGAAGTCACCGCTCGCCCAGATGCTGTTCTCGTCCACGTTGTTGGTGGCGCCGGAATCGGCCTCGAACTCGACATGAAACCCGAAAGTGATGCCGTTATCGGCCATCATCGAACCGTTGACGTGCACCTCGGTGTCGGTGGTGAAGCCGAAGCCGCGGTCGGAAGTGTCCCCGTCCGAATCGCCGGCGGACGCAAAGAACTGCTGGAACCCCGAGAGCTCCAGTTCCTGCGCGCCGGCCGGTTGCGCCGTGGCTACGGCAACTCCCACGGCGCTGCTGGTCAGCAGAGCGGCTTTGACCCGCCGGCAGCGCGGCGCGCCGGCGGCGCCGGCCGAGGTGCCAGGCACGGCCTGCGAACGTCCCATGCCTTCAGAATTCCCCGGCTTCTGCCATTCGGTCTCCACTACGGTCTGCGCCGCCCCTAAACAACCACACCTTTAGCGGTTAATTCTAATCAAAACAGTCGATTAAGCTGTATCGTGAGTCAAGCAACCAATTTTTTCCGGTGACAGGGGACGACTGGCCGCTGCAAACAGTCATTACAAGGGACTACAAAGCGCGAAGCGCGGTCTTTCCCGGGCCTCCTGCCTGCGCGGGCGCCGCTTCTTGGCGGTTTCCCGGGCTTGGCCGCGGAACAGGTGTTTCAGCGGGGGCGGATCGCATGGCACACTGGCGACCGGATCGCGCGCAGGCAATCACCCGGCAACCTCCCAACCCGTCCCGGCAACAACCTTGATAACTCCCCGAATATTCAAAGCACTCGCCCTTCTGCTCCTGACGGTTTCACTGCCGCCCCTGGCCGCGGTCTGCCGCGCCGAGGAAGGCCGCGACGGCGACCCCGACCCCGCCTGGATCATCACCGGACAATTCAGCAACGACCTCTTTGGCGGCTCCGACCAGCACTTTACCCACGGCATGCGCCTCAGCGCCCTCTCGCCGGACGGGATCGTGCCGGAGTTCATCGAGGACGCGGGCAAGGCCCTGCCGATCTTCCCGGACGACGGCAGCCTGCGGGTCACCTACAGCCTGGGCCAGGAGATGTTCACGCCGGAACGCATCGAAGTTCACGAGCTGATCGAGGACGACCGCCCCTACGCCGGCTGGCTCTACGCCGGGGTCGGCCTGGTCTCCGCCACCGAAGACCGGCTCGACAACCTGGAACTGAACCTCGGCGTGGTCGGACCGGCCTCGCTGGCCGAGCAGACGCAGACCGAATATCACAAGCTGATCGGCGTGCAGACGCCGGAGGGGTGGGACAACCAGCTGAAGAATGAGCCCGGTATCGTTCTCTACTACGAGCACAAGTGGCGCAACCTGTGGAAGGCCGAGGAAGGAGACGTGCCGCTGCTGCGCGACCTGCCGCTGCTCGACCAGCTGCAGTTCGACGTCACGCCGCATCTGGGCGGCGCTCTGGGCAACGTCTACACTTACGGCGCCGGCGGCCTGACCCTGCGCATCGGCGACGACCTGCCCGCCGACTACGGCCCGCCGCGTATCCGGCCCGCCCTGCCCGGCTCCGACTACTTCCGCCCCGACGACTGGTTCGGCTGGTATCTCTTCGCCGGCGCCGAAGGGCGCGTCGTGCTGCGCAACATCTTCCTGGACGGCAACACCTTCCAGGACAGCCACAGCGTCGACAAATACCCGCTGGTGGCGGACCTGCAGGCCGGGATCGCCGTGATGCTGGGCGAGCGCGTGCGCCTCGCTTACACCCACCTGTGGCGGACCAAGGAATTCCGCGAGCAGGACGCTCCGGACCAGTTCGGCACCTTCAGTGTGTCGCTGCGCTTCTGAGGCCGCCCGGCCGCTGCGCGGTGCAGGGCTCGGACGGCCTCACAAAGGTCCGGTTCAGTTCGGGCGCGCGACGTAGTCGGCGTAGATTTCCGCCGCCGCGTAGGCCTTGGGGGTCGCGACGTGGCAGTAGCGGCCGAAGTTGTAGTACTCCAGCTTGCCCTTGGGCAGATCGACCCGCCCGGCAACCGCCAGCGCGGGGAAGAGATAAGCCTGGCGCGCCGGCGCCGGCAGGGCCATGAGGCCAAGCTGCAGTTCCTCCACCGTCACCCGGCCGCCCTGCTTCACCGCGAGGGTCAGGTCGGGGTCCTTCAGCAGGCCGGCCGCCAGCGCCGCCTCGGCGCTGCCGACCTCCACCTTGCGCCGCTCCAGCGGGCGCCGCCAGACGTGGAACACGCCGACGGTGCGCACGCCGGCGTCGTTGTCCGGGTCCGGCTCCAGGTCGATCTCCGTCTTGGCGCCCGGTCCGATCACCGGCATGCCGTCGAGAGCGTAGTTCAGCTTCAGCGTCGCATCGCCCGCACCGCGCGACAGGACCTCGCCCTTTTCGGAAAGCTGGGCGACCTGGATCAGCTCGGCGCGCTCGGTCGCCACGTGGGCAAGGTCGAAACCCGCTTCCCTGAGGACCTCATGCGCGTAGCCGGTCACGGCCCGCGACGATTTCTTGCCGAGCGTGAACACCGTGTCGCCATTGTCGTCGCTTTCTTCGGCCAGGTCCGGCCATTCGCGCAGCTCGTTGGGATGGGCCTCGGAGGCGGAGAGGTTGCGCGACCACACCGCGCCGGAGGCCGGGAAGAACTCCACATCGCCGTCACGCCCGGCCCAGACCCGGCTGTTCTCCGTCTCCATCTCGCGCAACTTGCCGAGGCCGAGGCGGCCGGCCAGGCGGGAGATGCCTTCACGGCGCTCCTCCAGCGGCGGCGCGGCCACGCGCACGGCGTGGAGGGCCGCGGGGATCTCCGGCATCTTGGTCCGAAACTTGATCTGCTTCATGTCGATGGTCATCTTCGTGCTCTCCTCAGCAGGAGCCGCGGGCCGTCCAGAAGGTCCGGTTCTGGCTCGGATCGGACGGTTCCGATTTCGTGATCTTCTCGTTGTAGGTCGAGACGTTGGACCCGCCGGAGGTCTTGCCCTCCGCGCGCAGATAGGCCCACTGCACGTTCGAGCCTTCGACGAGCTGGTTCGCCTTCTTCCAGGCATCACGAATGGTGTAGTGCGGGAAGAACGAAACCAGATAGTGCAGAGCTCCGCCGTACATCGCGAAGTACTGGCCGCGCGGGTCCTGCCCGCCGCCCGAGTAGGAGCTGTTGTGGAAGCCGCACATATAGTGCAGCCGCTCGAAGGCCGGGATCCAGCGGCCGACCGAATTCGACGAGGTGTGCTCCAGCAGAGCACAGGCGTGGGTGGCGAAGACCTCGAGGTCGCCGATGCCGAAATCCACGTTGTCACCCGTGGAGACCGACCCGTCGGACGTGGAGAACCCGTTGGGATTCCCGTGCGAGGACATCATCAGGCAGTCGACCTTCTCGCTCTTCTCCTGATAGTTGGATGTGACGACGAAATCCTTTTCGAGGACGCCTGAATCGCCGTGGTCCTCGGTCCAGTCGAACCCGGATGCCAGGGCGAAGGTCGCGGGGAAGCCCTGGGCCTCTTTGCGGCGTCCGTCGATACCGTCTTTGATCCACCAGGAGCCCATGCGCTTAGCCATGGTTCTTTCCTCCAATTTTCCAGATGTCGCGTGGAGACATGCATCTCCAAAAGGCCCGGCTTACCGTCGGCGCAGACTGGTTCCGCGCGCTCTTTCGGCAGGCTGCGAGCCGGACGTTCAATACCTTGCAGGTAGTCTGAAGCAGCCTGAATGCCGCTATCCTAGACCCATGCCGCAGCCGATTCCGATGGGAATTCCTTGGTACCCATCAAGTGACACAGTGTTCACTGCGCCGTCACGACGCCGACAGCCGTCGGCGCCGCGTGCGGTTGAACGAAAGACTTCAGCGATCACCCTTGCGGAAGACGTTCTTCGACAAGGTGGTGTGCATCTCCTCGATCTGGTCGGCGCTGATCACGCGGTCGAAGATCGAATCGCCGTTGCCTTCCTTGAACATGATGTTCTTCTTGGAATTGTTCGCCGAGGGATGATGGATGCCGCAATAGTGGCCCAGCTCGTGGGCCAGGGAGCGCGCCAATTCCTCGGTCGTGCGAGCCCCCGAGCCGCCGCCGACGAAGTCGGCCATGGCCGCCACGGTGATCGACTTGCCGAAGCCCGGCGGCTTGCTCTTGGCCTGGGTGCCGACCTTCTTGAAATCGTGCACGAAGACCACGTCGATCTCGCCGGAACGCTTCCAGGATGCCGGGTAATCGGCGCCGCCGCGCTTGACGACGAACTTGTTGTCGTCGGTGCGGAAGGTGCAGTGCGCGACCGACAGCTTCAGCAGCGCACCGCAGTCCTCGTAGAACCTGTTCACGTGATTGACGATCGTCAGCACGGCCTTCTCGGCGGTGCTGGAGGAGTTCCAGTCACCGGGAAACTCGCCCTTGGAGTTCTTCACGATGGTGACGTTGAGGTCCAGGTCGAAAGGGGTGCGGCGCAGGGAAGTGATGCCGTTCTTGAAGCCCGACTTGCCGCCCGCCTTCTTCGAGCCGAGGTTGCTGACGTTCTTCGGCCCCTTCACATAGAGGACGCCACCCTTCCAGTCTTCCTTCTTGAACAGCAGCACCGGCTCGCCGCCGGTGATCTTGATGGAGGAAGGGTTGTTGCCGACCTTGGTGTCCTTCAGGCTGGATTTGTTGCGGGCGAAGCTCTGGCTGCCGCCTTTGAAATCCGTATCCGTAAACAGCGTAACCGTCATCGTCTCTCTCCACGTCGGGTGAGTTGCAACTGGGTTCACTGAGAAGCGATGGCCGCACCTTCGCTTCCACGGCATCAGACAACATTGAAGCATCGCCCGGAAGCTGTGGCAAAGCGCACAGGCTCCCCGGAAGGGTCACGTCTACCCGAAATTGCCAGGCGAAGACGGCCGCCGAAACGGCCTGAAGCCCTACTCCCCGCCGCCGTGCGGCAGGGTTTCCATGAAGCGCACGGGCCGGCCGGTGGGGCCGCCGCGCAGTTCGCCGTCGCGCATGGCGACGTGGCCGCGGATGATGGTGGCCATCGGCCAGCCGGTGATGGGCTTGCCCTCGAAAGGGGACCAGCCGCACTTGGACTGCAGCCAGGCCTGCTCGATGTGGGTCTTGGCCTTCAGGTCCACGACGGTGAAGTCGCCGTCGTAGCCGACGGCGATGCGGCCCTTGCCGGCGATGTTGTAGATGCGCTGGGCGCCCGCCGAGGTAAGGTCGACCAGGCGTTCCAGGGTCAGCTTGCCGGCGTTCATGTGGTCCAGCAGCAGCGGCAGCAGGGTCTGCACGCCGGGCATGCCCGAGGGCGAGCGCGGATAGGGCGCGGCCTTTTCTTCGCGGGTGTGGGGCGCGTGGTCGGAGCCGACCACGTCGACGATGCCCAGGCGCACCGCCTCCCACAGCGCCTCGCGGTGGCGCGCCTCGCGGATCGGCGGGTTCATCTGCGCGAAGCTGCCGATCTCCTCGTAGCAATAGGGCGCCGCCAGGGTCAGGTGCTGCGGCGTCACCTCCATGGTGGCGATGTCCTTGGCGGCGGCCAGGATCGGCACCTCCTCCGCCGTGGTCACGTGCAGCACGTGGATGCGCTTGCCCGCCTCGCGCGCCAGCTTCAAGAGGCGCTTCGTCGAGCGCACGGCGGTCTCCACGTCGCGCCATTCGGGGTGCTGGGAGACCTTGCCGCCCTCGCGGATCAGCTCGAAGCGCTCGCGCAGGCGCACCTCGTCCTCGGAGTGCACGGCGACGCGGCGATTGACGTGCTTCAGGATGCGGCGCAGATCCTCGTCCTCGTGCACCAGCAGCGAACCGGTGGAGGACCCCATGAAGATCTTCACCCCGCAGACCCCGGGCAGGCGCTCCAGCTCGCCCAGGCGCTCGGCGTTCTCCGCCGCCGCGCCCGCGAAGAAGGCGTGGTCGCACCAGGCCCGCCCTTCCGCGCGGGTCAGCTTGTCGTTGATCGCCGCTTCGTCGATGGTCGCCGGGCTGGTGTTCGGCATCTCGAAGACCGCGGTGACGCCGCCCATGACCGCCGCACGGGTGCCGCTTTCCAGGTCTTCCTTGTGCTCCAGGCCGGGCTCACGGAAGTGCACCTGGGTGTCGATGACGCCCGGCAGCACCGTCAGGCCCTTGGCGTCGAAGACCTCGTCGGCGCGGGCGCGGTCCAGTGCGCCGATGTCGACGATGCGCCCCTCGGCCACCGCCACGTCGGCGGAGACCAGCCCGGAGGGCGTGAAGACGTCGCCGCCGGTGACAATGAGATCCCAGTCCTTGGCCATCGCTCAGTCTTTCTTATCTAGGGCTACGACGCCGCAGCGGCGGGCCGCCCCGCCAGCAGGCGCTCGAAGAGGTCAAGGTAGCGCCGCACGGCGACGTCCTCGGTGAAGCCTTGCTCAAAGGCCGTCCGGCCGGCCTGGGCCAGACGTTCGGCGGTCTGCGGGTCGTCGATCAGGCGCCGCAGGGCCGCCGCCATGGCCGCTGCGTCGTCGATGGGCACCAGCAGGCCGTTCTCCCCGTCCTTGATCAACCAGGACGGCCCCTGGCTGGCCGCCGAGACCATCGGCAGGCGGTGCATCCAGCCTTCCAGCACCACGCTGCCCAGGGGCTCGTGGCGCGACGGTACCACGTAGAGATCGGCGGCGGCGAAATAGGGCGCGGCGTCGTGCTGCCAGCCGAGGAAACGCACCCGCCCGCCGATGCCCAGGTCGGCGGCCTGGCGCTCCAGCTTCTCGCGCAGCGGTCCCTCGCCGGCCAGCCAGAGGTAGGCGCCGGGCAGCCGCGCCACCGCCTGCAGCAGGATGTCGAAGGCCTTGTTCTCGTGCAGCCGGCCCAGCGCGAAAATCAGCGGCGCCTCGGCGGGCGTGTCCAGGCTCGCGCGGTCGGCCGGCGGAGTCGCGCTCTTGTCCTCGACGAAGTTGGGGATGACGTGCACGCGCTCCTCGGCAAAGCCGTGCTTTACGCAGTGCGCCTTGATGTCCGGCGTGATGCAGACCAGGTGATCGCAGTTGCGGTAGTACTTCATGCTGTAGTAGCCGCCGAGCCGCGCCAGGTGCAGAAAATCGCCCTTGGGCATGGCCGCCGAGGCGCGGTTCATGTATGTCAGCGCCAGTTCCGGCCGGAACCCGGCGATCTCACGCTGCAGAATCTTCCTGGTCTGCCAGTCGAAGAGGCCGCCGAAGGGCGCGGTCACCGGCTCGATCCCGCCGGCGCGCAGTACTTCCAGGCTTTTTTCGTGGGGGCGAATCACCACGCGCTGCTCGACACCAGCCCGCTTCAGCGCAAGACAAAGACGCAGGAAGTGCATCTCGGCGCCGCCTTGCGGAGCGCCCGCCAGGGCTTGCAGCAGGCGCGGCATGGAACCGGTGAAACTCCCTTGGATTGCGCCCGGCGGCGAATTCAGCGGCCGGCGGCCTGGGAACGCGCCGGCAGCCCCGCCTTCCGCCGGGCCAGCAGTCGATTGCGGAACACGATCAGATAGAAAAGGATGAAGAGCGATAAGTAAAGCTCCTGCACCTCGCTGGCCTGGTAGAAGATCACCGGATCCCAAAGGCCCTTCGACTGCAGACGCTCCGAGAACTTCGCGGTCTCTCCGATCAAGGCCACCGGCAGGCAGACCAGCGGCGGCAGAAAGACTGCAAAGCGACCTGCGCGGATCGCCGGACGGCGCAGTGCCAGCAGCGGAATGATGATCCCGCCGACGATGACCCCGATCTCCAGCAGGGTGCGCGGCTTCTGGTCGAGCCAGGAGGAGGTGTTGTGCAGGTTGGTCTCGCCTTGATCGTTGATCGCCTGCCAGCTCTCCGGCGTCAGCCAGCCGGCGTAGTGCTGGCCCCAGCTCGCCTCTTCGCCCGCCATGTAGACGCTGCCCAGCAGGCCCAGCAGAATCCAGACAAAGACCAGGCGGTCGCGCCGCACCTCCGCCAGCAGCAGGATGCGCAGCGCTACGATCACGGAAATGATCGGGACGATGACGTGAGTCGCCTCCAGCAGACCGATCTCGCCGACCACGTAGCTTCTGTAGAAGTCCGGGTTCAGGTGCCAGGTGAACGACAGCACCCCGGCGATCACCAGCGGCAGCCAGAGGTAGAGCAGCACGGGCAGACGCTCCGCCGCCTGCAGACGCTGCACGGTCTGCCTTCCGGCGGTGTCGGCGCTGGTATCGCTGAGTTGAGACATGCTTTCCCGATTCGGCTGTGCCTGGGCGCTGAGACGCCTTGCAGGAATGAGACGCCACTATGTCACCTGGATGAAAAATTTCAATCTCGTGACAGCCGCTGCCGGCTTGAGGGGCCGACGGCCTTGCGGCTTTGTGACGGTGCCGCGAAGATTGCTAGACTGTCGCCAGCACCCGACCTCCGGCGGCCTGTATCCCGACCGCCCCTTCCCGCAGTGGAAATCCATGTCCTCAGGCTCCCCTTCCCGCATCCTGGTCATCAAGCTGTCGGCCTTCGGCGATTTCATCCTGTCGATCGCCAGTTTCCAGGCGATCCGCGCCCATCACCCGCAAGCGGAGATCACTCTGCTGACCACAGCGCCCTTCGAACGCATGGCCGAGGCCAGCGGCTGCTTCGACCGGGTCTGGATCGACCGGCGCCCGGCCTGGTGGCAGCCCGGCGCCTGGCTGGCCCTGCGCCGGCAGCTCGCCGGCGGCCGCTTCCAGCGGGTCTACGACCTGCAGCGTTCCGACCGCAGCGGCGGCTACTTCCGCCTGCTGCCGTCGCCGAAGCCCGAGTGGGTGGGCGTGGTGCCCGGCTGCTCGCACCGCTACATCCAGCCAAGCGACCAGGTGCTGCACATCTGCGAGCGCGAAGGCCAGCAACTGGCCCTTGCCGGGGTGCCCATTCCCGGCCTGCCCGACCTCTCCTTCCTGGATGCCGATGTGAGCGGCCTTGAGCTACCGGAGCGCTTCGCCCTGCTGGTCCCCGGCGGCTCAGCGCACCGGCCGGGCAAGCGCTGGCCGGCAGCGCACTACGCCGCCCTGGCCCGCCACCTGCTGGCGCGCGGCCTGGTGCCGCTGCTGCTCGGCGCCGAGGCCGAACGCGCGGAGATCGCCGAAATCGCCGCAGCGGCACCGGGCGCCCGCGACCTCTGCGGCAGGACCAGCCTGGAGGCCCTCGCCGCGCTCGGCCGCCGTGCAGAGCTTGCCGTCGGCAACGACACCGGGCCCATGCACCTCATCGCCGCGGCGGGCGCGCCCTCGCTGGTGCTCTATTCCCACGATTCCGACCCGGCCAAGATCGCCCCGCGCGGCCCCAGCGTCGCCACCCTGCGCCGCGAGCGCCTGGCGGAGCTGTCGCTCGAAGAAGTGCTGGAAGCCTTGCCGGCGAAAACCTGACAGTCAGGACCTGCCAGCACCGTCCCCTATTTCTTCTTTGCCTTCTTCGTTGCGGCCTTCTTCGTGGGTTTCGATGACGGCTTGAAACGAATCCGCACACGGCCCCCATCCGCTGCCGCTTCCACCTGAAAGGCCCCCGTGCTGCGCACCAGGTCACTGAGCTTTCGGCAGCCGTAGGTGCGAGGGTCGAAGTCCGGTGCGAGGATTCCCAGCTGCTTGCCCACCGGGCTGAGATGCGCCCATCCGTCTTCGCTGCCGAGTTGCGCCATGGCCCGCCGGATAAGGGGCGTCGCGGCGCTTGCCGGGCGAAGCGGCTTCCGCGCAACTAGCGCGCTGTTATCGACCACCGGCTCGGGCAGCAGGTTCTCGGTGTAGATGAAGCGGTGGCAGGCCTGCCGGAAGCTCTCTGGCGTCTTCTGCTCTCCGAAACCGTAAACATCCAGGCCTTCCTCGCGGATGCGGGCGGCCAGGCGCGTGAAGTCGCTGTCGGAGGAGACCAGGCAAAAGGCATCGAAGCGGCCACTGTGCAGCAGGTCCATCGCGTCGATGACCATGGCCACGTCAGAGGCGTTCTTCCCGACTGTGTAAGGAAACTGCTGGTGCGGGATGATGGCGTACTTCGGCAGAACCTCCTTCCAGCCTTTCGAGCGGCTGTGGGAAAAATCGCCGTAGATGCGCCGGACGCTGGCCTCACCGATAGCGGCGATCTCCTCGAAGAGACCGTCGGCGATCTTGGAGGAGGAATTGTCCGCATCGATGAGCACGGCAAGACGGGGCGAGCGCCAATCTGACATAGGAGCGCCTTTTAGAGTTTATCTGCTGACCCCACTCAAGAGTGAGCCATCCGGTGCGGCCCTTCAACCGGAAGACGCGACGGCCGTGCCGCTCTTTGGGATAGGCTGGGAATGTCCGGGCGCCGCCTAGCTCGCTGAAATCCGGGCCCAGAGGTTGCGCGCGGCGGTCTCGGCCGCGTCGACGCTGAGGCTTTCCATGAAGCATTGGTGGGCGGCGAAGTCGAAGTCCGGCGCGCCGGTCAACTCCTCAAAGCTTTCCGGCGTGCGCAGGAAGGCGGCTTTCGGCCCCCAGGGCCGGTAGCGCGCCTCGGGGCTGGGCCCGAAGAGACCGAGGGTCGGCGTGCCCGCCGCCGCGGCGAGATGCATCAAGCCCGAATCGTTGCCGACGAAGAAGTCCGCGCGCTCCAGGCAGCCGGCGGCCATCAGCAGATCGCTTTTCTCGAAAAGGTTCACGCCGCGCTCGCCGGCCGCCTGCAACACCGGGCGGGCCTGGAACATCTCGTGCGGCGCCGCCAGCACGGCGATGCGCGCGCCGGGCAGGATGCCGTCCTCGGCGGTGAGGCGCAGGGCCAGCTCGGCGAAGCGCTCGGCCGGCCAGGTCTTGCCCTGCCAGTTGGCGGCCGGCGCCACGGCCAGCACCGGCGTGCCGTCGTCGGGCAGCAGGTCCGCCGCCCGCGCGCGCACCGCCTCGGCCAGCCAGAGGCGCGGCGCCGGCGGCGGGTCCATCCCGATGAGGTCGCCCAGCTCCTCCACCCGGTGGCGGCCCGGCTTGCGCCTGCCGATGACGTAGCGCCGCCCCGCCGGCACAAGGTAAGACACCGCCGAGCCGCGCAGGTCGATGACCACGTCCCAGTAGCGGAAGGCCGTGCGCCGCCAGACCTTCAGCCAGTGGCGGTTGTAGCTCTGCTTGTCGATGAGGATGATCCGCTCCAGCCCCGGTACGGCGGCGAAGAGCGGCGCCGAAAGCCGCCCTACGGCGACGGTCACCTTGATCCCCGGGCGGCGCGCGATCATCTCGCCCAGCAGGCCGGTGGAGAGCACGGCATCGCCGATGCGGGTCGCGGTGATGAAAAGCAGGCGCATGAGGCTTGGGCGGGCGACTCGTCCGGGAAAAGGGGCTTATCCGCGTTATAGGGCCGCCGCCGGGGCTTGGCAAAGGCCGCCTTCGCGCGCCCCCTTGCGCGAAAGCCGGCAGGATGCCACCTCTAAGGTGCTGAACAACTGGGTAGGATTCGGCGAGATATGGCGGAAAGCCCCGACAACGAGGCAAGGGCTGTCATCCTGGCGCACCGTGGCGTGCTGCGGATCGGCGGCGCCGACCGGCGTGACTTCCTGCAGGGCATCGTTTCCAACGACGTGACGCGGGTCACGCCGGAGAGCGCGGTCTGGAGCGCCTTCCTGACGCCCCAGGGCAAGTTCCTGCACGAGTTCTTCCTGGTCGAAGAGGGCGAGAGTTTCCTTGCCGACTGCGAGGCCGAACGGAGCGCCGACCTGGCCCGCCGCCTGAAGCTCTACAAGCTGCGTGCCCAGGTCAGCGTCGAGGCGGCCGACGACCTGGCCGTCGCCGCCCTCTTCGGCGCCGGGGCACTGGCGAAGCTGGAGCTGCCCGCCGAGCCGGGGCGCGCCCGCCCCTTCGCCGGCGGCCGAGCCTTCGTCGACCCGCGCCTGCCGAGCCTCGGCGCCCGCGCCCTCCTGCCGAAAGACGGCGCGGAGGCGGCCCTCGGCGAGGCCGGCTTTTCGATGGGAACCTTGGCCGACTACGACGCCCTGAGGATCGCCGCCGGGGTGCCCGACGGCAGCCGCGACCTGGAGGTCGAGAAGGCGACCCTGCTGGAAAGCGGCTTCGACGAGCTGCACGGCATCGACTGGGACAAGGGCTGCTACATGGGCCAGGAACTGACCGCGCGCATGCGCTACCGCGGCCTCACCAAGAAGCGCCTGATCCCGGTGGTCATCGCCGGTCCGGCCCCGGAGCCCGGCACCCCCTTGACCCGCGCCGGCAAGGAGAGCGGCACCCTGCGCTCCGCCGTTGCACACAACGGCGGCTCCATCGGCCTCGCCCTCTTGCGCCTCGACGCCCTGGAAGACGGCGAACCGCTGCTCGCCGGCGACGCCGAGGTCACGCCGAAGAAACCTGCTTGGGCGAGTTTCTAAGCGGTACGCCCCCTCACCCTAAAAAAAAACAAACCCTCTCCCCAGGTGGGAGAGGGTTGCGAAGTCTTAGCGGGCAATGCCCGCTTAGACGGAGCTGGGTGAGGGGGACTCTGTCAGTCGACGATGGCCGCGGAGAGGTCGGCGAGGCGCTCGTAGGGAGCGTCGCCGCGGTCCAGGTTCATGCGGCAGCCCAGCATCTCCGCGCGCTTCACGCCTTCGCGCCCGAAACGGGTGGTGAGCGCCTCGCGGAACCACAGCTTGGCGTTGGCGTGGCGGCGCGCCTCCAGGCGGCCGGCCTCGCCGAGCCAGTCCCGGTGGCGGTCGATCGCTTCCATCAGCGGCGCGATGCCGGAGCCCTTCTGGGCGCCCACCGGCAGGATCGGCACGGTCCAGCCGTCGCGGCGGCGCTGGTGGGCCAGGGCGGCCTTCAGGTCGGCCTTGGTGCGCTGGGCGGCCTCCATGTCGGCCTTGGTGACCACGGCCAGGTCCGGAATCTCCATGATGCCGGCTTTCATGAACTGCAGGGAATCGCCGGAGCCCGGCTGCACGCAGAACACGACGGTGTCGGCGACCCAGGCCACGTCGGTTTCCGACTGGCCGACGCCCACGGTCTCGATCAGCACCACGTCGAAGACAGCGCGCATCAGCAGCATGCCGCCGACGGTCAGCTCCGCCAGGCCGCCCAGGCGGTCGCGCGCGGCCATGGAGCGCACGAAGACGCCCGTATCCTCCGGATCGGTCATGAGGCGCAGTCGGTCGCCCAGCAGGGCGCCGCCGGTCTGGCGCGAGGAAGGATCGACGGCGATGACGCCGACCGTCCGCCCGCTTTCGCGCAGCTTCGGGATCAGCGCCCCCAGCAGGGTCGACTTGCCGACGCCCGGCGGGCCGGTGATGCCGACCACCTGGGCGCGCGGCGCCGCGTAGGCGGTGTCCAGCAAGCCGATGGTCTGGGGCGCGTCGGGGGCGGATTCCAGCACGGCCAGGGCCTCCGCCATGGCGGCCTTGCCGCCGTCGGTCAGGTCTTGGAAGGTCATGCTGCGCCCGAGTGCCATGCCCTCAAGTTGGCCGCGTCTCGCCCCTAGGGTCAAGGGCGAAGATGTTACCAAACCCCGTAAAACACCCGGAAATCGGACGCCGACGGTCTACCCACAAGGGTTGATCTGCCTCAAGGCGCCACCTATCTGGGAGGCCTAGGCTCAATCGAACGTCATCCAAAGACGTCCTTTGTTTTCACAGGAGGTTAGGAATGGCTCTCAGAGATTTAGCCCCTTGGCATCACGGCAAGAGTGGAACTCCGGCGCTGAGCGATCTGCAGCGCGAGGTCGACCGCGTTTTCGAAAGCTTCTGGAACGGCCTGGGCACCCCCTCGCTGCTGCGCGAGAACGGCGGCGCGATGGCCCTCGACGTACGCGTCGACACCAGCGAGGACGACAAGGCCTATCACGTGACCGCCGAGCTGCCCGGCATGACCGAGAAGGACATCGAGGTCACCTTCGCCGACAACATGCTGACCATTTCCGGCGAGAAGAGAGAGGAGAAGGAGGTCAAGGAGGAGAACTATCACCGCCGCGAGCGCTCCTTCGGCAGCTTCCGCCGCTCCTTCTCCCTGCCCAGCGAGGTCGACGAAGGCAAGATCAGCGCCGCCTTCAAGGACGGCGTCATGACCATCGACCTGCCCAAGGCGAAGTCCGCGCAGAAGAAGGCCAAGAAGATCACCATCTCGCGCGGCAAGTAGCCGGCGCGGGCGCTGGCCTTCAACGTTTTTCATTTCCCAAGCCCAGACCTCGGGCCGCCTCTATGGCGGCCCCGTTTCTTTGGCTCATTTATTGTCCCACTTGGCAAGTGCGAGAAGTCGGTCGCTTGCGCCCTCTGTCATGAAGCGAATCAGATCGGTCCTTGTCCAAATGAAGTGATGCTGTGTCGCGAACGCATTCTCGGCGCCCGTAATAATGTCCAATTCGAATGGCTCAAGATCAACGCCGAGAGAAGACAGATCATGAAACTTGGTTTCCGCTCTGAAATCCCAAAGTTCCGGCCTTTTAAAGGCTTCTACTCCTTCCTTGGAGAATCGATCACGAAGACCTTCAATGAAAATGCCACCAGCGACCTCAATTCGCCCAAGACATAGCTCATCGGAGGTATGCAGCAAGGTATTTCGAGAGGTGTAGATTCCGAGGCTGCCATTGCGATGGCTTCGACTGTCGAAGTCCATGCTTGCGACACACTTCAGGAGCTTATTCGTCACAAAACACCTCAGAAAAGGCGCTACCGCGGGCACTTTGCCGCGATTCTCCAAGTACAAATCGATTGAAAGAGTAATGATTCCCAGTGAGCCACGTTCAGTCTTTGACCGTACACTCACCGCCCAAGACACATCTAGCTGCGCTTGTTTCGGCGCAAGCATCATATCCCTAACCTGGCTGTGATCCATCGCGCGCGTGGAATCAACGCCACGGCGGAAATACTTCTGGTGATCCGGAGCCAGGCTCATATGAGGTCGCGACTCGGATTTTCCGATCCGAATAGCAAGAAACCCGGAATCGCTTCCGGCGGCCGCAGGAATTGCCAGTGTTTCAATATCAGGATTTTCGGGGCGCAAGATCTCCCCAATTAAGGCGTCAACTAGCGCTCTAAATCTGTCGATCTTCGAAATGGGAGTAACACCCGCTGCGACATCGATCCCATCTACCTTCGTAGTCTCGATTCCAAACACGACTGTGCCGCCATCAGCATTGCTAAATCCACTCAGTACGGCGCCTAAGTTCTTCCTGTCGTTCTTAGACAATTCCGGTTTGGATGGATCATCCTTACACTTGAACTCCAACCCCAAACCTTCCTCGAACGATTCAGAAATCAGTTCTTGCAGCGCGACTTCACCATTCTCTTTCAAACGATCAAAAATCATCGTTCATGGTCCACACTAAAAGGCGCTGCTACGGTACGACTATCGCGTAAATTTACGCAATACTTTGCAACCATATGCGTGGCCTACGTTAACCTTTGTTAAGTCTTAAGGGCGGATACTGCGCGGCAGTACAGAGCGCCGAGGGCGCAAGGATGGAGCTCATGACCTTCAAGCACCTGGTGTCGCACGACAACCCGGACGGCAAGCGCACCGAGGAGATCCTCGCGGAGATCCGCGCCGAGATCCTGGTGCGCATGGCGAACTACGGCGACGATCCGCGCCCCGAGGCCAAGGCGGTCATGGAGAACAACCTGGAGATCGCCCAGCTGCTCACCGAGGCCATCCACCTGGCCGAGGTCAACACCAATACCCTTGCAGAAGATATCTAGAGGCAGGCAAACGATGAGACGCGACCAAATGAAGCGCGGCAAGCGCAAGGGCTTGCAGGCTTTGCCCCGCCGGTGCCATGCTCGCCTCACCGATGAGCCAGTTACCCTCCGCCGCACAGCACTACGCCCGGGAAGGCGAGCTGACAGGCCGCATCCTCTCCACGCTTACGGCCGAGGGTAAGGACCTAGACCGGCTCACCGCCGAAGACCTCTCCCCCTACGATCAGTTTCACAGCCGCGGCCAGCAGGCCACGGCCGAGTTGGCGCAGCTGCTGAACCCCCAGGCCGGGCAGCTGGTGCTGGACCTCGGCTGCGGCATCGGCGGGCCGGCGCGCTGGCTCGCGGCCCGGCACGGCTGCCGCGTGGTCGGCCTGGACCTGACCGAAGTCTACTGCCGCACCGCCGGCGAGCTCAGCGCCCGCGTCGGGCTGTCCGGGCAGACCGCCTTCGTCTGCGCCAACGGCCTGGCCCTGCCCTTCGCCACCGCCAGCTTCGATGTGATCTGGACCCAGCACGCGGCGATGAACATCGCCGACAAGGCACGCCTTTACCGCGAGGTCGCCCGCGTGCTGAAACCCGGCGGGCGCTTCGGGCTCTACGACGTCATGGCCGGGCCGGCCGGCGATCCCTACTTCCCGGTGCCCTGGTCGGCCAGCGCCGAATGGAGCCACCTGACGGCGCCGGAAGGCGTGCGCGAGGCCATCCTCGCCACCGGCCTGAAGCAGCGCCACTGGCGCGACCTGACCGCCGAATCAAAAGCCTGGAGCGAGAAGGCCGTGGCCGCGCAGACCGCCGGCAAGGGTCCCTCCGGCCCGGCCATCATCCTCGGCCCCTCCTTCGCGGAGATGGTCGCCAACCTGCGGCGCAGCCTCTTCGAGGACCGCATCACCGTGGTCCAGGCGGTCTTCGAGAAGGCGGGCTGAGGCCCGCCGGGACCGGTGCCCAAGAGCCCTACCTCTTCTTTGACCTTCTCCTGCCACCACCGAGATATTGCGAAAACTGCAATCGGCGGTGTTAAATGACGCCTCAGGCAAGGATCATCCTGTGCCGACACCAGATGGGAGGAACGCGTCATGGCCCTACCCGCTACCGAACCCCACAACCAGTTGGAACGCGGCGCCAAGGGCGCCGAGGTCGAGGTCCTGCAGGATCTCTTGAACCGCGTCGGCGCCCTGTTGAGCACCGACGGCGACTTCGGCGGCGGCACCGAAGGGGCTCTGCGTGAAGCCCAGATGCTCGCCGGCCTGCCGGTGACCGGTATCGCCGACGTCGCCACCTGGGCCTGGCTGGAAGACCAGCCCGACCCCTCCGACGTCATCCCCACCGAGGCGGTGACCTTCATCGTGCGCGAGGAGGTCGGCGGCAGGAAGTTCTACGACCAGCACGTCGCCATGCCGCATTTCCCGGGCGAGGCCAGCGGCGTCACCATCGGCGTCGGCTACGACCTGCGCTTCCAGGAGCCGCAGGACTTCGAGGCCGACTGGGCCGGCATCCTGACGCCGGCGCAGATGGACGCCCTGCGCCCGCACCTGGGCAAGAAGGGCAGCGCCGCCGCCGTCGCCGCCCTGTCGGACATGCGCATCCCCTTCCACGCCGCCTGGAAGGTCTTCGTGAAGCGCGCCCTGCCGCGCGGCATCGATCAGACCGAGGACTGCTACGGCGACATGGCGAACCTGCCGCCGCTGTGCCGCGGCGCCCTGGTCAGCTTGGTCTACAACCGCGGCACCAAGCTGTCCGGCGACAGCCGGCGCGAGATGAAGGCGATCCGCGACCACATCGCCGCCGGCGAACTGGACAAGGTCGCCGCCGAGTTCGAGAGCATGAAGCGCCTCTGGCCCGACAGCGAGGGCCTGCGCAAGCGCCGCGACAAGGAAGCGGCGATGTGGCGCGAGGGGTTGGCGTAAAGACCGGGATCGCCTGACGGCTGGGATCGGGCGGCCGCCCCCTACCCATCCTTCCCCCATCAAGGGGGAAGGGGGTTCCATCGCAGCAGCCGGAATATCAATCCCCTCCCCCTTGATGGGGGAGGGTTAGGGTGGGGGTGAACGGCGCAGCCGATCCTTACGCGTTCTTCCCGGCCAGCACCATTGTCTCCGGATCTCTCGACGCACGCGCGGCTTGGCGCTACCCTTCCACGCCAGGATGACCGGCGGCCGCACCTGCGCAGTCAGCGCTTGCGCCGGGTGACAATGCGGGGAATTTCCGGAAGCATGTCCGACAACGGAATCGATGACATCTTGGATGAGTGCCATAGCACCGGGCTCTTTCTTCAAGAGCCGCCCCTGACTGTCAATGACACCGACATCTTCGACGACACGCCCTTGCACCTTGTTACCGGCTGGGGTGACGTCGAGGCCGTGGCCAAGCTGGTGGCAGCCGGCGCCAAGGTCAACGCGCGCGGCGACAAGGGGATGACGCCGCTGTTCTATGCCACTTCAATCAAAGTCGCCGACCTGCTGCTTACGGCGGGGGTCGACCCGACGGTCATCAGTGAATTGGGCGGCACCGCGGAGAAATTTCTTCGGAATATCGGGTACGGCGAAGTTGCAGACTATATCGCCGCACGGGCCACGCGGACGTAGCGAGCGAAAAGTCGGAACAGAGCTCTGACGGAAATTGCCTGAAACCCGGGCACTGTTCCCGCGCGCGCAGATAAAGACTGTCATGCTCGGACTTGTTCCGAGCATCCAGGACAAGCGATCGACCAGCGCCCCTGGACCCTCGGGACAAGCCCGAGGGTGACATCAACTACGACTACGCGTTCTTCCTGGCCAACGCGGCCTGCGCCGCCGCGAGGCGGGCGATGGGCACGCGGTAGGGCGAGCAGGAGACGTAGTCCAGCGGCACGGTCTGGCAGAAGGCGATGGAGGCCGGGTCGCCGCCGTGCTCGCCGCAGATGCCCAGCTTGATGTCCGGGCGGGTGGAGCGGCCGCGCTCGGCGCCGATCAGCATCAGCTCGCCGACGCCCTCGGGGTCCAGCGAGATGAAGGGGTCCTGGTCGATGATGCCGCGCTGCTCGTAGGCGCCCAGGAAATTGCCGGCGTCGTCGCGCGACAGGCCGAAGGCGGTCTGCGTCAGGTCGTTGGTGCCGAAGGAGAAGAACTCGGCGCCCTCGGCGATCTCGGCGGCGCGCAGGCAGGCGCGCGGCAGCTCGATCATGGTGCCGACGATGTAATCGATCTCGACGCCCTGCTCCTTGCGCACCTCCTCGGCCACCTTGTCGACCAGCTCGCGCAGCACCTCGAACTCCTTCTTCACGGAGATCAGCGGGATCATCACCTCCGGCTTCACGGTCTTGCCGGTCTCCTTCTCGACCGTGGCCACCGCCTCGAAGATGGCGCGGGCCTGCATCTCGTAGATTTCCGGATAGGTGATGCCCAGGCGGCAGCCGCGATGGCCGAGCATGGGGTTGGTCTCGACCAGGTTCAGTGAGCGCGCGCGCACCTGTTCCATCGGCACGCCGGCGGCGGCGGCCACCTCGGCCACCGCGTCGTCCTCGTGCGGCAGGAACTCGTGCAGCGGCGGGTCGAGCAGGCGGATGGTGACCGGACGGCCGGCCATCTCCTTGAACAGGGCGACGAAGTCCTCGCGCTGGTAGGGCAACAGCTTGTCGAGGGCGCGGCGGCGCTGCTCGACGCTGTCGGCCAGGATCATCTCGCGCATGGCGACGATACGCCCGGCGTCGAAGAACATGTGCTCGGTGCGGCACAGACCGATGCCCTCGCAGCCGAACTTCACCGCCACCTTGGCCTCCTGCGGGGTGTCGCAGTTCACGCGCACGCCCATGGTGCGGAACTTGTCGGCCCACTCCATCACCTTGGCGAAATCGCCGGAGAGCTCCGGCTGGACCGTCTCCACGGCGCCCTGCATGACTTCGCCGGTCGAGCCGTCGAGGGTGATGAGGTCGCCTTCCTTGAACTCCAGGTCGCGCACCCGCATGACGCCGCTCTTGTAATCGATGCGCAGCTCGCCGGCGCCGGCCACGCAGGCGCGGCCCATGCCGCGCGCCACCACGGCGGCGTGGCTGGTCATGCCGCCGCGGGTGGTCAGAATGCCGGCGGCGGCGTGCATGCCGTGGATGTCCTCCGGCGAGGTCTCGGTGCGGCAGAGGATGACGCGCTCGCCATCGTTGGCCTGCAGCTCGGCGGCGTCGGCAGTGAAGACGATCTTGCCCGAGGCGGCGCCCGGCGAGGCCGGCAGGCCGCGGGCGATGACCTTGCGCTCGGCCTTGGGGTCGAGCGTCGGGTGCAGCAGCTGGTCCAGCGAGTTGGGATCGAGACGCTGGACCGCTTCGGCCTCGGTAATGAGGCCCTCGGCGACCATGTCAACGGCGATCTTCAGCGCCGCCGGCGCGGTGCGCTTGCCGGTGCGGGTCTGCAGCATGTAGAGGGTGCCGCGCTGCACCGTGAACTCGACGTCCTGCATCTCCTTGTAGTGCTTTTCCAGCGTGTGGCGCACATCGTCGAGCTGCTTGAAGACCTCCGGCATGACCTCTTCCATGGCCGGCAGCTTGGAGTTGTTCATCTCCTTGCCGCGCAGGGTGAGGTTCTGCGGAGTGCGGATGCCGGCGACCACGTCCTCGCCCTGGGCGTTGACCAGGTACTCGCCGTAGAAGGCGTTGTCGCCGGTGGAGGGGTCGCGGGTGAAGGCCACGCCGGTGGCGCAGTCGTCGCCCATGTTGCCGAAGACCATGGCCTGCAGGTTCACCGCCGTGCCCCATTCGGCAGGAATGCCGTTCAGGCGGCGGTAGGTGATGGCGCGCTGGTTCATCCAGGAACCGAAGACGGCGCCGATTGCGGCCCAGACCTGGTCCTTGGGGTCCTGCGGGAAGGGCTTGCCGGTCTCCTCCAGCACCTTGGCCTTGTAGTCCTCGATGACCTTGGCCCAGTCGTCGGCGGAGAGCTCGGTGTCCAGCATGTAGCCGCGGTCTTCCTTGGCCAGCTCGAGGATCTCCTCGAAGTGGTGATGGTCGACGCCCAGCACCACGTCGCCGAACATCTGGATGAAGCGGCGGTAGCTGTCGTAGGCGAAGCGCTGGTCGTTGGCGGCCTTGGCCAGGCCCTGCACGGTCTCGTCATTGAGGCCCAGGTTGAGGACCGTGTCCATCATGCCCGGCATGGAGGCTCGGGCGCCGGAGCGCACGGAGATCAGCAGCGGAGCCTTGGTGTCGCCGAACCTGGTGCCCACCGTCTTCTCGACCTGCGCCAGGGCCTCGTTGACCTGGGCTTCCAGGTCCTCGGGATAGCGCCGGTCGTTGGCGTAGAAATAGGTGCAGACTTCGGTGGTGATGGTAAAGCCGGGCGGCACCGGCAGCCCGAGAGAGGACATCTCCGCCAGGTTGGCGCCCTTGCCGCCCAGCAGTTCCTTCATATCGGCCCGGCCGTCGGCGGTTCCGCCGCCGAAGCTGTACACCCACTTGGTCATCTTGCGCTTTCCGTTTCCTGCCAGTTTGTGCCTTCAGGGGTTGGCCCCATCGCTTAAGGGCGGCTTTGGCGCCGCCTCTTTGTGATTAGCCTTCGATCTTGGAGAAGTCCGCCACCTCCGCCAGCGTGGCGCCGATGGCGCTCAACAGCTGCAGGCGGTTCTCCCGCAAGGACGCGTCCTCCGCGTTCACCGTCACCTCGTCGAAGAAAGCGTCGACCGGCTGGCGCAGCCGCGCCATGGCCGCCATGGCGCCGGTGAAGTCCTCGGAGCCTAGCGCGCTTTGCGCCCCTTTGGCAGCATCGGAGAGGTGAGAAAAAAGGGTCTTCTCCTCTTCCTGCGCCAGAGCGCCCGCTTCGACCGCGCCTTCATAGGCACGCTTATCTTTTTTCTCCTCGATACGCACGATATTGGCGGCCCGGCGGTAGGCGACCAGTAGGTTGGCGCCGTCGTCGCTGTCGAGGAAGGAGCCGAGCGCCTCGACCCTGGCCAGGAGGCGCACGAGATCGTCCTCGCCGCCGCGCGCCATGACCGCGGTGATGAGGTCATGACGCACGCCCTGGTCGCGCAATACCACCTTCAGGCGCTCGCCGAAGAAGTCGAGCAGATCGCCGGCGACGTCCGGCGCCGAGAGCCCGGCGTATTCGCCCTGGGCCGCGGCGAAGACCTTCGTCAACGGCAGGCGCAGCTTGTTCTCGACGACCAGGCGGATGACGCCCAGCGCAGCGCGGCGCAGCGCGTAGGGGTCTTTCGAGCCGGTCGGCTTCTCGTCGATCATCCAGAAGCCGACGAGGGTATCGATCTTGTCGGCCAGGGCGACGCAGACGCTGACCGGCGCCGAGGGGCAGGCGTCGTTGGGGCCCAGCGGGGCATAATGCTCGGCCACCGCCTCGGCCACCGCCGGCGCCTCGCCGTCGTTCAGCGCGTAGTAGCGGCCCATGACGCCCTGCAGCTCGGGGAACTCGCCGACCATGCCGGTGACGAGGTCCGCCTTGGCGAGCCGCGCGGCCGAGCGCGCCTCGTCGCGGTCGGCGCCGGGCACATAGTTGCTGATCTCGGCGGCCAGGCTTTCCAGGCGCGAGACCTTCTCCGCCACGGTGCCGAGCCTGGCGTGGAAGACGATGTCCTTCAGCGCCGGCACGCGCGCCGACAGCGGCTGCTGGCGATCCTGGTCCCAGAAGAAGCGCGCGTCGGCGAGGCGCGCGCGCAAGACGCGTTCGTTGCCGGCAACGATGGTCCTGGCGCGCTCGCTGCCCTCCGGCGCCTCCATGTTGGCGACCACCAGGAAGCGGTCGGCCAGGCTGCCGTCCGGCTTCTCCGTCGAGAAGTATTTCTGGTGCGCGCGCATGGAGGTCGAGAGCACCTCGGCCGGCAGGTCCATGAAACCTGCATCGATGCGGCCGATCAGCACCTGCGGCCACTCGACCAGGCCGGTCACCTCGTCCAGCAGGCCGGCGTCTTCCTTCAGCGCCACGCCCGCCTTGTCCGCCAGCGCCGCCGCCTCAGCGGCGATTGTCGCGCGGCGCTCGGCGGGATCGAGCACCACCTTGGCCTCGGCCAGCTTGGCGCGGTAGTCCGCGAAGCCGGATACCTCGAAGGCATCCGGCGCCAGGAAGCGGTGGCCTCTGCTCTTCGTTGTCGAGGTAATGCCATGAGCTGGTGAAGTACCGACCGTACTATCCACTGCAATTGCGGCCTTACCAATTCCTCGTTGCAGCGGAAAGGGGAGTCCCTTCCCATCAAAAATGGCCAAAACGCTGTGTAGGGGCCGAACCCATGCTAGCCGGTTGTCTTCACCCCAGCGCATCGACTTCGGCCACGGCAGGTCCCAGATTGCAGAAGTGAGGATCTCCGGCAGCACCTCGGCGCTGGGCCGCCCGGCGATGTGGCGCACGACGAAATAGAAGTCGCCCTTGTCGGTGCTACGCAGCTCGGCCTCTTGATCCAGCGACTTGATGCCGTTGGCCTTCATGAAGCCCTGGATCGCCTTGGCCGGGGCGCCGTATTTCGGCCCCTTCTTCTCCTCTGTGAGGTCCGGCTGCTGGGCGGGCAGGCCGTCGACGACCAGCGCCAGGCGGCGCGGCGTCGCATAGGCCTCGGCCTTGTCGAAGGAAAGGTTGGCGGTCTTCAGACCTTCGGTGACGAGACGCTTCAGGTCCTCGGCGGCGCGCGCCTGCATGCGCGCGGGGATCTCTTCGGAGAAAAGTTCGACCAGGAGTTCGGCCATCAGCCCGCCTCTCCGGTCTGGCCGGGGGTCTGGGTCGCGACCCAGGCCTCGCAGCAGGCCTTGGCCAGCGCGCGCACGCGCCCGATGTAGGCCTGGCGCTCGGTGACCGAGATCACGCCGCGCGCGTCCAGCAGGTTGAAGACGTGGCTGGCCTTCATGCACTGGTCATAGGCCGGCAGCGGCATGGGCCGGCCCTCGCGCCCGGCGAAGTCCAGGATCGCCTGGCACTCCGCCTCGGCGTCCTTGAAGTGCCGGAACAGGATGTCGGTGGACGCGGCCTCGAAGTTGAAGGCGGAGAACTGCTGCTCGGCGGCCAGGTAGACGTCGCCGTAGGTCTTGCCGCCCTGATCCTTGGGCACGCCGTCCCAGTCCAGGTCGTAAACGTTCTCCACGCCCTGCACGTACATGATGAGGCGCTCCAGCCCGTAGGTCAGCTCGGTGGAGACCGGGTTGCAGTCGATGCCGCCGACCTGCTGGAAATAGGTGAACTGGCTGACCTCCATGCCGTCGCACCAGACTTCCCAGCCCAGGCCCCAGGCGCCCAGGGTGGGGCTCTCCCAGTCGTCCTCGACGAAGCGGATGTCGTGCGCCAGGGGGTCGATGCCGATGGCCCTGAGCGAGTCCAAGTAAAGCTCCTGGCTGTCGGCCGGCGAGGGCTTCAGGATGACCTGGAACTGGTAGTAGTGCTGCAGCCGGTTGGGGTTCTCGCCGTAGCGCCCGTCGGTGGGCCGGCGCGAGGGCTGCACGTAGGCCGCCTTCCAGCTGCCCGGCCCCAGCGCGCGCAGGGTGGTCGCCGGGTGGAAGGTGCCGGCCCCGACCTCCATGTCGTAGGGCTGCAGAATCACGCAGCCCTGGCGCGCCCAGAAGTCCTGCAGGCGGAGGATCAGGCGCTGAAAGCAGGTTTCCGGGTTGGCGTGTGGCATCTGGGCTCAGGCGGTTTGGAGCGCCGCGGATTGCTGCACCGCGAAGCGCGGCGCACCTTAGCGGGGGGTCCACCCCGAATCAAGCGGTGGGATTCCACGGTTTCCCCCCGGGAGACCGGCGCATTCCGGGGGCCCAGACAAGGCCCTGGATTCCGCCGCCGCAAGACGCCAAGGTGGCGCTTTACCCTGCCCGGAGCCGCCGCCCCATGTCCCCCGAACTGTCCCCCGAGTTCCTCATCACCTCCCTCATCGTCGTCATCGCCCCGGGCACGGGGGTAATCTACACCCTGGCCAACGGCCTGAGCCTGGGGGCGCGGGCCAGCGTCATCGCCGCGCTGGGCTGCACCCTGGGCATCGTGCCGCACATCGCCGCCTCGATCCTGGGCCTGGCCGCGGTGGTCCATGCCAGCGCCCTGGCCTTCCAGCTGCTGAAGTACGCCGGCGTCGCCTATCTGCTCTATCTGGCCTGGAGCGCCTGGCGGGAGAGCGGCGCCCTGCCGCTGCCCGATCAGGCCCGGGCCCAGGAGGTCTCGCGGCGGGCAGGGCGCATCCTCGGCCGGGGCATCACGGTCAACCTGCTGAACCCCAAGCTGTCGATCTTCTTCCTGGCCTTTCTGCCGCAATTCGTCGACGCCGCCGCGGGCGGTCTCGCCTGGCAGATGGCCGGGCTCGGCCTGGTCTTCATGGGGCTGACGCTGGTGGTCTTCATCGGCTACGGGCTGCTGGCCGCCGTCGCCCGCCGCCAGGTCGTCGAGCGGCCCAGCGTCATGACCCTGCTGCGGCGCGGATTCGCCCTTGCCCTTGCCGGCCTGGGCCTGCGCCTGGCCTTCGCGGAACGCTGAAGATCAGCGGCTGAGGGTCAGCCCTTACGGCCGCAGTCGCAGGTGGTGCCGGCCTGGATGTAGGCGCCGCAGGAGGGGCACTGCACCAGGTCTTCCACCTCTCCGCCCTTGGCCTCGGCCTTCGGCGCCTCGGCCTTGCGCGCCGGCCTGCCGCCCTGTTTTTCACGCAGCCGCGCCTCTTCCTTGCGGGCCGCCTGCAGGCGGCCGAGGAATTTGAAGCCGTACCACACCGCGGCAACGACCGCGGCGAGGACAATGAGCTTTTGAATCGAGGGCAATCCGAACATGGCGGCATTAATGCGGCGCGGCGGCCGTCAGGTCAACAAGCGCGATATCGCGCCTTACAGACCAAATCGTGACCACAGGGCGCGCTCCTCCGCGGCGGCGAGCAGGCCGGCGGCCCAGTCCTCGGGCGCCGGAAAGCCATCGGCCCAGAGTGCCAAGCCCGCATCGGCGCGGCCGCGCCCCAGGCCCAGGCGGCGCAGCAGGCGCTTGGGCCCCTGGATGCGGCGCAGGCGCACCCGCTTGCCGAAGCGGTCGCGCAGCACCTGGCGGAGGTCCCCCAGGGAATCGGCGAGACCCAGTTCCACCGCCTTGCCGCCGGCCCAGAACTCGCCGCTGAACAGCTCCGCCTCCTCGGCCTTCAGGCGCTGGCCGCGGCGGTCGCGCACCATTTCCTTGAATATCTCGTGCAGTTCCAGCTGCAGCGCCTTCAGCCGCGCCACGTCCTCCGGGTTCTCCGGCTTGAAGGGGTCCAGGGTCGACTTGTGCTCGCCGGCTGTATAGACGCGCCGCTCAACGCCGACCTTCTCCAGCAGTTCGGGAAAGCCGAAGCCGGAGGTGATGACGCCGATGGAGCCGACGATGGAAGTCGGCTGCACGAAGATCTCGTCGGCGGCGCAGGCCAGCCAGTAGCCGCCGGAGGCCGCCACGTCCTCGCAGAAGGCCAGGACCGGCATGTCCTTCTCCTGCGCCAGGTCGCGCACCCGCTTGGATATGAGGGCCGACTGGGCGGGCGAGCCGCCCGGCGAGTTGATCACCAGAGCCACCGCCTTGAGGCGCGGCTGGGCGAAGGCGCGCTCGATCAGCGGCTCCAGGCTGGCCAGGCTCATACCGCTGCGCAGCGGACCGAAGCCGCCGATCACGCCGCTGAGCCGCAGCACCGCCACCTCCGGGCGCGGCCGGCGCAGCCATTCGAAAGTCACCAGGCTCCAGATCGTGCGAAACATACCAGTAACAACGTCCTCAATACTCGGATCCGAACAATGGACTGCGCGGCGCGCAGCCCCTGCGATTTCACCTGCAAGAATCTCAGCCCGGGCCGGAAATGCCAAGAACAGTCTGCCGCCGCTTTACAGGGCGAGGCCCCGGGCGTCGCGCAGCACCGCCTCGGCGGCGGCGGTGTAGCAGCCCTCGGCGTCGTGCAGCGCCAGGCCGGGCAGCACCCGCAGCGGGCCGCCGCTGCCTTTCAGGCCCTGGACAAGGACCCGCTTGGCGCCCTCCCCCTGGCGCGGCCAGAGCGGAAAGACCGTCAGGTCGCCGCAGCTCTGCGACAGGCAGGCGAGCAGGCGGTCCAGCCGGTCGGCGCGGTGGATCACCGTAAGGCTGCCGCGCGGGCGCAGGCGCGACAGGGCGCAGTCCAGCCAGGTATCGAGCCCGGCCGGCCCCTCCACCGTCGCGAGACGGCGCAGCTCGTGGGCCGAGACCCGCGTCGAGCCCGCCTCCAGGTAAGGCGGGTTCAGCATGACATGGTCGAAGCCGCCCGGGGGCAGCGCCTTCGGTGGGGCCGCCACGTCGCCGGAGAGGATACGGACCTGCGCCGCGTAGCCGTTGAGGGCAGCGTTCTTCTGCGCCAGCTCGGCCAGCAGAGGCTGCAGCTCCAGGCCGGTCACCCGAATGCCGGGTATCCGCACCAAGAGGCAGAGGCCCGCCGTGGCCACCCCGCAGCCCAGGTCGGCCACGCTCTCGCCCGCCTGAGCCGGCACGGCGGCGGCCAGCAGCACCGGGTCGATGGCCGCGCGGTAGCCGTCGGCGGGCTGGCGCAGGCGCAGGCGCCCGCCCAGAAAGGCGTCCTCGGTCAGGGGGTGCAGCGGGGTCACGGGCTGAAGACCTCCTCCCCGGCGTCGCGCAGCACCAGCCGGGCGCGCAGGTAGTCGTCGTCGCTGACCATCAGGCGGCGCGGCAGGATGCCGATCGAGCCCTCGATGATGCTGGTGTGGAGATCGAGCACCAGCGTCTCGATCCCGGCGTCGGCCAGCAGGGCCTCCAGCCAGGAGAGCTTGACGATGTCGTTGGTGCGTAACAGTTCTTTCATGGCAAGAGACGTTATAGCGCCTTTCGTCGCAGCCAGTACCTCCTAAGGGTATCGGGCTTGACCGCCCCGCGGTTAATCCTATGCTGCCACAAAGGTCTGCCGCTTGCTTAGCGGAAGCTGCCTGGGCGTCCTCGGGCCGGATTGCAGGGCGGAATGCTTGGCGGCCGGCGGCTGTCGTGAGAAGCTGCGGGCGCAGGAAACAAGGCCCTGTAGGGATCAAGATAAGCGTGAGGGGATCGTCTTGGCGCTAGCCGCCGAACTCGACAAACAGGCGAAAGGGCCGGCGAAAAGCGGCCTGGAGCCGCTAAGCGCCCTGGTGGCGGACGATCTGCAGGCGGTGAACCGCCTGATCGTCGAGCATATGCAGTCCCCGGTCGCCCTGATCCCGCAGCTCGCCAGCCACATCATCGCGGCCGGCGGCAAGCGCTTGCGCCCCATGCTGACCCTGGCCTCGGCCAGGCTCTGCGACTACGAGGGCGAGCGCCACCTGGGCCTGGCCGCCTGCGTGGAATTCATCCATACCGCCACCCTGCTGCACGACGACGTGGTCGACGCCAGCGACCTGCGCCGCGGGCTGGCAACGGCCAACGCGGTCTGGGGCAACAAGCCCAGCGTGCTGGTCGGCGATTTCCTGTTCAGCCGGGCCTTCCAGTTGATGGTGGCCGACGGCTCCCTGGACGTGCTGCGCATCCTTTCCAACGCCTCGGCGGTGATCGCCGAGGGCGAGGTGCTGCAACTCATGACCGCCAACGACACCACCTCCGACGAGACCGCCTATATGCAGGTCATCGAGGCCAAGACGGCCGCCCTCTTCGCCGCGGCCTGCCGGGTCGGCGCCGTGGTCGCCGGGCGACCGGCGGCGGAGGAAGAGGCGCTGGAGCGTTTCGGCAGCTGCTTCGGCATCGCCTTCCAGCTGGTCGACGATATCCTGGACTACTCCGCCCTGCAGGGCGAACTCGGCAAGTCCGTGGGCGACGACTTCCGCGACGGCAAGATCACCCTGCCGGTTGTCCTGGCCTTCCAGCGGGCCGATGAGGGCGAGCGCGCCTTCTGGCGGCGTTGTCTGGAGGAGCAGGACCACCAGGACGGCGACCTGGAGCAGGCCATCGAATACATGCAGCGCCACGACGCCCTGGCCGACGCCATGGCCCGGGCCCGCGAATACGGCGAAACCTCCCGCCGCGCCCTGGACGGCTTCGCCGACGGCCCGGCCAGGCAGGCCCTGCTGGAGGTGGTGGAGTTCTGCGTCGACCGGGCCTATTGAGGCCCCAGGCCCCCCTGCCCGCGCCTAAACAGGAAAATCGTCCTTAGTGTTCCTCCTGCCCCAGGAGATCCTCCTCCAGGGCCTGGCGCCACTCGCCGAGCCAGCTCAGTTCGTCGAGGAACACCATCAGCTTCACGCAGAGCGCCACGGGCTGCGGGATCCGCGCTTTCCCGGAGGCCCAGCGCCGCACCGTCCGGTCGTTCACCTTTAGTTCCCGCGACAAGGCGGTTTGCCAGCGCCCGGCCCCATAAAGGCGGGTGCAGAGCTCCCGCAGCTGCTCGGCGGACATCTCGTCTTCGTCGTCTGCCACCATGGAAATTTTCCCTCCAACGACCTCGGCGCCGGTTCGACCTGCGAAGAGGCTAGGGCATTTTAGCCAATGACGCAAGGCGATTCGGGCATTTTGTCCAGCCTTTCAGCGCTGGATTGGCTATTATGCCCTAATTTTCGGTACAGAATTGACCAGCTAAGACCATATCAGGCTATATTGCCCTATTTTTCGGAGCATATCGCGATCACATCGAAGTAATTCTGCTTGGATTGACATTTTTTCATTGACTGGCGCCCTGGTCCTGTGTATATTCTAATCATCGTTCGGGCACAGAGACAAACCCATATCGCATTCCTGATCTAAGTACTCCGCATCGCATCTTTTGTCTCTTACTTGAAGCCGACCGACATCGCATATTCAAGAATTGGGGGTCGATTTATTCGACCCCCTTTTTTTGACCTGACGGTGGGAAATACAGCGGCTTTCGTCCGGCAAACGTTTCATCCCCCTGGCACGGCCAGGCGACGACAGGTGAGGACATAGGTAATGACCAACCTTTCTGAGACCGTGACCCGGGACCGGCCGCCGCAGAAGGTGCTGATCGGGGCCCGCCTGACGGTGGAGACACTGCGGCCGATCCTCGAGGCCCACGCCCGCTACCGCGCCGGGCGCGCCGACGGCCGCCGGGCGGTGCTGCTGCGCTGCGACCTCAGCGGCCTGGATCTCTGCGGGACGGATTTGAGCGGCGCCGATCTGGTCGAATGTGACTTCGAGGGCTGCAACCTGACCGGCGCCCGCTTCGAGGAAGCCACGCTGAGCGGCTCGCGCTTCGTCGACAGCCTGCTGAACGCGGCCCGCTTCGCCGGCGCCGACCTGGCGCGCGCCGACTTCCATATGGCCGACCTGCGCGGCAGCGACCTCAGCGAGGCCAATCTGGCGGAAGCACGCCTGGAGACGGCGGCCCTGGGCACCAGCCCGGAATCGGGCCTGCCGACCACCATCGACACCCGGGTTCTCGACCGCGTCATGGCCCGGCGCTGGCGCCACTAGGGCACCACCGGCCCGCTGGGACTCCTGCCTGACCGAAACAGCAGGAGATACTCAATTATTGCGTGCAGAATTGGGAATCCTGTTAAGCCATCGTTAGTTTTCACTCCATAAACTTTTCAATAACCAAATTTGACTACCTGGAGTGGACCATTATGCGCTGGGTCATAATCGCATTCTCTCTGTTCGCCGCGTTGTGGGCCTGGCCCGCAGCCGACTCACATGCCGCTGAAGAAACGCCGACTCATTTGGAAGGCGTGACCATCGTCACACCCGACGAATTGCGCCAGATGCTGGATCAAGGGATTCGGATCTACGATTTGCGCAAGAAAGCGTCCTATGTGGACGGCCATGTGCCTGGCGCCGAAAGCGCCGCAAGCTCCTACAACGCCACGGATACCACCCTCGATACGAGCATTCTCGGGCCGAACAAATCCGATCGCATCGTCTTTTACAGCCATGGGACCACTGGCTGGAAAAGCTATTGGGCCGCGCACAGCGCGGTAGAAGCCGGCTATTCGAACGTCCTGTGGATGCGCGGCGGCTTTGCCGAGTGGTCGGCCGGAGATCATCCAGTCGCTCGCTGACACCTGCTGGCGGTTCTAGAGATCGCCGTGCCAGAATGAAAGGGCTCGCAGGTGGATCGCTGGACTCGAGGACTGGGTTGGTTCAGACGCATTAGCACCCAGGCGCAGATCGCCATGGTGGTGTTCCTGCTCGTCCTCGTTGCCCAGATGACCGCGCTGTCCTTCGCCCTGCAGCGCGATCATGCGCTGATGAGGGACATCGTCGAGGAAAACGAGTCCTCGCGCCGGATCATCGACACTTTCTCCGATGATCTGGCCGCCCTCAGCTACCGCATCATCGGCGTCAGCGGCGGGATCTACGCCGCCCAGAGCATCTCCTTCGAGCTGCCGGAACTGGGTGATCGGCTTATCAACGGCTGGAACAGTGTCGAAAATCGCCTGTCGATGCTGTCCGATGAAAAGACGCGCAAGCGTGCCGCCGAAGCCATCGACGGCTTGCCCGCCTTCCTGGAGAAGACGAGCAAACTCTTCGCCGAGATCGGACCCGTTCCCACCCGCGATGAGTTGAAGCTGCTGGAGCGCAACCACGATGAATGGCTCGACTACCGCACCTCTCTGATCATCTTCACGGATGTCGTCCGTAAGCGGGTGGCCGCGCGTTCGGCAGCCAATTTCCATGAGCTCAAGGACATCCAGTCCCAGCTCCTGATCTGGGCGGCGACCGCTTTCGCAAGCGGCATCGTGGCCCTTGGCGTGATCTGGTACATCCTGATCTTCCGGATCGCCCGCCCGGTGACCGACCTGGTCACCTCCATGCGGCGCATCGCGACCGGCGATCTCTCCTCCGAAATTCGTAACCTGGACCGCGTCAACGAAGTCGGCGCCATGGCACGCGCGGTGCAGGTGTTCAAAGAGAAGTCGCTCGAGAACCGGCACCTGCAGGCCGAGGACGACAAACGCAGGGAAGAACTGGCAAGTGCCCGCGACGAGGCACAGGCCGCCAACCGCGCGAAGTCCGACTTCCTGGCGAATATGAGCCACGAGCTGCGCACGCCGCTCAACGCCATCATCGGCTTCTCAGAGATCATGGTCCACCAGTTGCACGGCGGCCTCGGCAGCGAGCGTTACGAAGAGTACGCCAACGACATTCACCAGAGCGGCCGCCACCTGCTGGAGATCATTAACGATATCCTCGACATCGCCAAGGTGGAGGCCGGAAGGCTGGAACTGCGCGAAAACGTCATCCAGGTCCAGGAGCTCTTCGAATCCTGCCACCGGCTGATGGGCGAGCGCGCGGACAGCGCCGGGGTGACCCTTATTATCGAGCCATCGGAAGATCTTCCCGTGTTAATCGGCGACGATACCCGCCTGCGCCAGATCCTTCTTAACCTTCTTTCCAATGCCATCAAGTTCACGCCGCAGGGCGGAGAGGTGGTGCTGCGCACCTCCATCAGCCCGAATGGGCGCCCGCAATTCCATGTGGAGGACAACGGCATCGGCATGACGGAGCAGGAAATTTCGCTTGCAATGCAGCCCTTTACCCAGATCGACAACTCTCTGGCGCGAAAGTACGAAGGAACCGGTCTGGGCCTACCCCTTACAAAAGCGCTAGTGGAACTGCATTCTGGTGAGTTAGAGTTGAGTAGTGATCGAGGCAGCGGAACAACCGCCACGGTCACTTTGCCGCAACCGGTCGGAGGAACAAGACAGGCCGGAGCGCTGCAAGCGCCCCCAAAGGGGTCAAAGATGGCGCAATTGAAGAGCGGTTGATTTCAGGGGAGGTTGCAGCGGAGGGAATTCGGTAGTGGAAGCAGCAGATACGCCGGCGTCCTCGCCATCGGGGGCAGGGCGCCAACGTCTTAGAAGCGATTTTGCGACCTCCTTACTTCACTGGACGATTGTTTTACTCTTTGCCGTTAACCTTGTTACCGGCCTGCGCATAGCCGGGGACGCACCCGACGCTTCGTGGTCACGCGCCCTCTCCGGCATCCTGCCCCAGGGTAACGTCTATACCCTGCACCTCTATTCAGCCTGGGCGCTTGGCGCCGCCTGCGCCGGCTACATCGTCTTCCTGCTTTTCGCCCAGCTCGGTCAGCGCGTGGTCTTCGACTCCAGTCGGCTGCGGGCGCTCTCCTCGCACGACCGCCGCACCCGCTGGCAGTCGATCAACGTGCTGATCTACTGGATCGCCTTTCTGCTGGTGTTCGCCGCCGTCGCTTCTGGCAGCCTGCTGTATTTCAATCTCATGGACCAGTCGCAGGCGGTGCTGGCCACGGTCCACCGCATCCTGGCTTGGAGCCTGACCGCCTATGTTGTCCTGCACATTGCCGCGCAGTGGGCCATGGCGGGCTGGCGCGGCCTGCTGAAGATCCTCTCCCCGCGCATTGCCTACGTGGCCTCCGCCTGCATCGCCCTGGGCGCCGCCGGCGCCCTCGGCGCCGGCATCTTTGCGGTCGACCAGGCAACCCTGCAGCCACTGGTGCTGGAGAAGACCGACACGCCGCCGCGTCTGGACGGGAGCACCGAGGACGCGGCATGGCGAGATGCCGCGGTGGCGCAAGTAAACACCCACAACGGCCAGAACCTGCCTGAGGGCAGCACCCCGGTCCTGGTGCGCGGTGTCCACGACGGCGAGTACATCTATCTGCTGTTTGAATGGCCCGACCGTACCAGAAGCCAGAAGCACCTGCCGCTGCAGAAGACAGCCACGGGCTGGCGCGTGATGCAGAGCCAGTACAGCCGCCAGGACGAGGGGGCCTACTACGAGGACAAGTTCGCGGTGATGCTGTCCCGCGACTCCCACCTTGCCGCGCTCAGCACCTCGCACCTCGGCCCGCAACCCCTGAAGGACAAGCCCGGGGGGCCGAACGGGCGCGGCCTGCACTACACCACCGACGATTCCCTGGTCGACGTCTGGCACTGGAAATCCGTGCGCACTGGCCCGCTCGGCCAGATCGACGACAACCACTTCGGCCCGCCGTTGAGCCCGCCGGACGATCCCGCAAAGCGCTATACCGCCGGCTACAGCAAAGACCCGGCGACCGGCGGCGGCTTCACCATGAACTGGGAGAAGTTCGATACGGAGACGGTCAAGCCGCGCTGGCTGCCCCGCTCGCCGGAAGTGCTGGCCGAGCGCATGGGCAGCATCGACACCGACCCCCAAGTCGGCGACCAGGGTCTGTGGTGGATGCCGCGCAGTCTGATGGAGCCGGCGACGCCTGAGCTCGACGCGCGCTTTCCGCTGGGCACGATCATGCCCAGCGTCATCGCCGAGGCTCCTTTCACCGGCGACCGCGGCGACGTCAGCGCCGTTGCCGAGTGGTCGGACGGCTGGTGGCGCCTGGAGGTGAAGCGCGAGCTGGACACGGCTTCCGACTTCGATGTCGCCATCGGCGACGGCACCTTCCTCTGGGTCTCGGTCTTCGACCACACCCAGACGCGCCACAGCTATCACCTCCGTCCGCTCCAGATCCAGATTCGTTGAGGACCCCTCCGGGAAGCAGACCATGCCGAAACTCACCATCCGACAGTGGCCTCTTTCCATCGAAACCGGCAAAGCAACCATTCTGGAAGCCGCCCTGGAAAGCGGCGTGCCTTTCCCGCACGGATGCCGCACGGGCGAGTGCGGCACCTGCAAATGCCTGTTGCTGTCCGGCGAGGTCGGCATGAGGAACTACGACAAGCAGGTGCTGCCGGATCCGGAGAAGGCCGCCGGTTTCGTGCTGGCCTGCCGCGCCAAGCCGCGTTCGGACGTGCATGTCTCCTGGATGGGCGGAACGGTCTCCGTCGAATTGCCGGTGCGCCGCCTGCGCGCGCAGGTCACGAACATCGAGCAGGTGAGCCCGATCATCAAGCGCCTCTACCTCTGGCCGGAGCAGTCCCTGCAATTTGCCGCCGGCCAGTTCGCCCGCCTGAAATTCGCGAACCTTCCGGCGCGCGCCTATTCCTTCGCCAACACGCCGGGCGAGGAGGTGCTGGAGTTCCACATCCGCCTGATCCCCGGGGGGCGGATCAGCGAACACATCGACACGGCGTTGCAGGTCGGCGACACGGTAGAGGTCGAAGGCCCCTATGGCAGCGCCCACCTGCGCCCGGACGACGAGGGTCCCCTGGTGCTGGTGGCCGGCAGCTCAGGCCTGGCTCCTGCCAAGTCGATCATGCGCACCGCCCTGCGCAATCAGCCGGATCGCCGCGTGCACCTCTATTTCGGCGTGCGTGATGAGGTCCATGTCTATGATGAGAATGAGTTCAAGGTCCTGATTTCGCGATACAGGAACCTGCACGTCGACACGGTACTTTCGAAACCCGAGGGCGAGACCGCGCGGCGCACCGGAAGCCTGGACCAGGTGATCTCCGATGATCTGGAGCGCCACCGCAGGGCCCAGTTCTATGTGGCCGGCCCGCCGGCAATGGTGGACGCGGTCTCCAAGACGTTGACCGATCGCGGTATCGGCCGCGACCAGGTTCACGCCGATCCTTTCCACGCGCAGGGCCAGGACGCCGCCGAGCAGGTGTCCGCCGACGGCTTCAACAAGTTGCTGAATGGGGTGCGCGGCCTGCTCACCGTGGGCCGGCTGCGCCACCCGAAGAGCCGCGAGCGCTATTCACCCGAGAAGGCCATGGAGGAATCCCCTCCGCCGGCCGCCACGCCGGCGAACAGGCGCCGCCTGGGATAAGCCGGAAGGGCTATCGTCCGATTTAAAGGAAAAAATTCCCGATTCGCAGTTCCGGCCTGCTCCCGTTGTGGAGCAGGCCGGCGCGAAACGGCGTCCGGGCAACGCCGTTCTCAGTGCCGGATTGGTCGGGGAGAGAGGATTCGAACCTCCGGCCCCTACGTCCCGAACGTAGTGCTCTACCAGGCTGAGCTACTCCCCGGCGCGGCGGGTTATAGCGGCTCCCCTGGCGCAATGCAATCCCGCCGAACAGCCTGCGCTCATTTCACCGGCCCAGGGCTTTCCCCTCCTTATTATGGTTAACGCGGGTTAGCCAGAACGCCGCTGCGCCGCGCTTTGCCGCTTTCCGCCATTTGGGGCCACTGCCCTGTTGACCTGGGGACGATAATCGGGCGGGATGCTGGCGGCTCCGGACCGCCGTGGCGGCCCACCCAGACCTGGGCCGCGAGCGTCGGGGGAAAGCAAGATCGCAAACGAGGGTCCGGTGCCAGACCACAATTGTGCTCGTGAGGCCGTATGAAGGTGGTTCACTGGACGGCCGCCGCCCTGCTGGTTGCGGCGGCCTGCATGACCGGTGCCTGGGGACTCGGGGCCTTCGGGACGGCAGCGGCGCAGGACCTGTCGCTGTTCCGGATCGGCACCGGCGGCATCGGCGGCACCTACTATCCCATCGCCGGGCTTGTCGCCCAGGCGATCAGCAACCCCTCGGGCAGCTGCGAGGGCGATGAGGTCTGCGGCGTGCCCGGCCTGGTCGCCGTCGCCCAGTCGTCCAGCGGCTCGGTCGCCAACGTGAAAGACATCGCCGCCGGGCGGATCGAGTCGGGCTTCGTCCAGTCCGACGTCGCCTTCTGGGCCTACAGCGGAACCAACGCCTTCCAGGAGGAAGGCCGCCAGGGCAACCTGCGCGCCATCGCCAACCTCTATCCCGAGTCCTTCCACATCGTCGTGCGCCGCGACAGCGGCATCGAGTCCGTCGCCGGCCTGCTCGGCAAGCGCGTGGCCCTGGACGAAGTCGGCTCCGGCACCCTGGTGGGCGCCCAGCTCGTGCTGAGCACCTTCGGCCTGACGGAGGACACTATCGACGTCGCCTACCTGAAATCCGACGACGCCATCGAGAAGCTCGTCGCCGGGGAACTCGACGCCTTCTTCCTCATCGCCGGTTATCCGGCGAAGGTCATCCAGTGGGCCAACGAGAACACGGCGATCAGCCTGGTGCCGATCACCGGCGCCGAGATCGACGCGCTGGTCGAGGGCAATCCCTTCCTGCACATCGACAAGATCCCCGCCGGCGTCTACCACGGCGTCAGCGAGGTCAAGACGCTATCGGTGGCGGCGCAGTGGATCACCCGCGACGACGTCAGCGCGGAGACCGTCTACGGCATTCTCCAGTCGCTGTGGCGCAGCGATGCGCGCCGCCTGCTCGACCGCGGCCACGCCAAGGGCCGGGTCATTCGTCTGGAAACGGCTTTGGAGGGCATCGGCATCCCGCTGCACGAGGGCGCCCTGCGGTTTTATCGCGAAATCGGCCTCATTCGCCGCAGCGGCAGCGCGAGCCGCGCTCCGAGCTGAGGGCCGCAGCGCCCCGGCAATTGGCGCAGAATTCACGCTTCTGCCGCGGCCCGCCAAACACCATTGAGTTACTGTGCTTTGGACTTGTTCAGGGCGAAGCCATGGGCTAGCTTCGATGCACTTTGGTGCAACTGCGAAAGCACCTCTGGCTGCGCCAAAGGGGGAATCAACAATGCCCGTCAGCAGCGATGGCGGGTGCGAAGTGAACGGGAGGACTTATTCGAATGCGCATCCGCAGAACGATGAAGCTCGCCGTCTCGGCGCTGGCGCTGGGGGCCGTCATGGCTCTCGGAACCGTCGGCGACGCCGCGGCTCAGGACAAGCGTGTCCGCTGGAACATGGCGAGCGCCTACGGTAGCAAACTGACTCAGCTTGGCACCCTTGGCGTGCGGCTGTCCGATGAGTTGGAGGCCGTCTCCGGCGGCTCGCTCCGCTTCAAGTTCTTTGAGCCCGGCGCCCTGGTGCCCGCCCTCGAAATGTTCGACGCCATCTCGGCCGGCTCCATCGACGCCGGCTGGTCGACCCCCGGATACTGGACCGGCAAGAACGAGGCTTTCGCCCTCTTCGCCGCCGTTCCCTTTGGCCCCCGCGCCGGTGAGTACCTGGGCTGGTACTACCACGGCGGCGGCAAGGAGCTCTTCGACGAGCTTTACGCCGAATACGGCATCAAGTCGGTGATGTGCGGCGTCATCGCGCCGGAGGCCTCCGGCTGGTTCCGCAAGGAGATCAACAGCACCGACGACCTCAAGGGCCTGAAGATGCGTTTCTTCGGCCTGGGCGCCAAGGTCATGGAGAAGATGGGCGTTTCCACGCAGCTGCTGGCGGGCGGCGACATCTTCCCGGCGCTTGAGCGCGGCTCCATCGATGCCACCGAGTTCTCCATGCCTGCCATCGATCTGAACCTGGGCTTCTACCAGGTCGCCAAGCACTACTACTTCCCGGGCTGGCATCAGCAGTCGACCCTGTTCGACCTGATGATGAACAAGGAGAAGTACGACGCGCTTTCCGACACCCAGAAGGCGCAGATCGACGCCGTCTGCGGCGCCAACATCACCGCCGGTCTGGCCGAGGGTGAAGCCATCCAGGGTGCGGCCCTGGCCGAGCTGAAGGAAAAAGGCGTGACCATCCACCGCTGGCCGCCGGAAGTCCTGGACGAGCTGCGGGGCGCCTGGAACGAGGTCGCCGCCGAACTGGCTGCCTCCAACCCCACCTTCAAGAAGGTCTGGGACTCGCTCACCGCTTATCGTGAGCAGTACAAGATCTGGGGCGACCTGGGTTATCTGTGATCCGGACGCTTAAGCGTTCCGGACCGGCTATAGGTCTTTGACCGACAGGTCCTGGATTGATTAGCGCCGGAGGCTCTTCCACGAGGCTCCGGCGCTTTTCTTTTCAGCCCATTTCTGCAAAAAGCTGAAGTCCGCAAGATTGGGAACAGTGGCATGGAACTCCTGATACGCGTCAGCGACGTGCTGGACCGCGTCATCATCAAAGTCGGCAGGCTCGCCGCCTGGGCGGGGCTTTTCCTCATCCTGGTGACGATTTTCGACGTGGTGACACGGCGCTTCCTGGTGCTCGGGTCGACGAAGCTGCAGGAGGCCGAATGGCACCTGCACGTGATCCTCTTCGCTTTCTGCCTGGGTTACGCCTACCTGAAGGACGCCCACGTGCGCATCGACCTGCTGCGCGAGAACCTCAGCGAGCGCACCCAATGGTGGATCGAGGTCGCCGGCTGCCTCTTGTTCCTGCTGCCCTACTGCGGGCTGGTCATCTGGTTCGGCATCGACTTCACCGAACGCTCCTACGCCACCCAGGAGATTTCGGCCTCGGCCACCGGCCTGACCCACCGCTGGCTCATCAAGATTGTGATCCCGATCGGGTTCGGCTTCCTGGCCTTGAGCGGCATCACCGTGCTGCTGCGCAAGCTGATCGAACTCTTCGGCCCCGAAGAGCTGCGCCAGAAAGTGCATGAGATCGAAGAAGCGGAAATCGAACACCTAGTCGACGTCGTCCCGCCCGAGCTGCGCAGGTACGACGACCAGCGCGACGGGGGGCAGAACTAATGGACTTCTATATCGAAGATTTTCTTCCGCTCTTCATGTTCGCGGCGCTGGGCATTCTGCTGTTCAGCGGCTACCCGGTGGCTTTCATCCTGGGCGGCATCGGCCTGGCCTTCGGCTTCATCGGCATGTTCTTCGACGTCTTCAGCTTCATCCAGTTCTTCAACATCGTGCCGCGCATCTGGGGCGGCATTGCCGAGAACCTGGTGCTGACCGCGATTCCCATGTTCATCTTCATGGGCACCATGCTGGAACGCTCAGGCGTGGCCAGCGACCTGCTGCACTGCCTGCAGGTGCTGCTGCGCCGCGTGCCCGGCGGCCTGGCGCTCTCGGTGACCCTGATGGGCACCATCATGGCCGCGACCACCGGCATCATCGGCGCTTCGGTGGTGATGATGACCCTGCTGGCCCTGCCGGTGATGCTGAAGCGGGACTACAACGTTCCCCTGGCGACGGGCACCATCGCCGCTTCCGGCACCCTGGGCATCCTGATCCCGCCCTCGATCATGCTGGTGATCATGGCTGACCTGCTGGCCCGTTCGGTCGGCAACCTCTTCGTCGCGGCGATCATTCCCGGTTTCATGCTCGCCGTCTTTTACATGCTCTACATTCTGGTGCTCTGCGGCTTCAAGCCGAAGCTGGCGCCGCCCTTGCCCAAGGAAGAAGGACCCGATAGCGCCGGCGGCATTCTGCTGCTGGTGGTGCGCTCCTTCATCCCGCCGCTGTTCCTGGTGTTCCTGGTACTCGGCTCGATCCTCTTCGGCTGGGCGACGCCCACCGAGGCCGCCGGCGTCGGCGGCGCCGGCGCCATCCTTCTGGCGGCGGTCAACAGGCGCCTGAACTTCTCCGTGCTGAAAGACGTGCTCGAGCGCTCGGCGCTGACCGGCGGCATGCTGTTCGGCATCTTCCTCGGCGCGACCTGCTTCTCCTACGTCTTCCGGGCGCTGGGCGGCGACGACATTGTCATCGACCTGGTGGAAAGCCTCGGCCTCGGCTCCTGGGGGCTGCTGCTGATGCTCATGGCCATCGTGTTCTTCCTTGGCTTCTTCTTCGACTGGATCGAGATCACGCTGATCGTGCTGCCGGTGTTCTCGCCGATCATCGGGGCGCTCGATTTCGGAAACCACGTCGAGTCCTTGGAGATCACCTACTGGTTCGCCATTCTGCTGGCGGTGAACCTGCAGACCTCCTTCCTGACGCCGCCCTTCGGCTTCGCCTTGTTCTATATGAAGGGCGTGGCGCCGCCAGAGGTGAAGATTCAGCAGATCTACAAGGGGATCATTCCCTTCGTACTCCTGCAGCTCGCCGGGTTGGGCCTGATCATGGCCTTCCCCGACATCGCCCTCTGGCTGCCCAGGGTCCTGCTGAACTAGTAGGGACTTCCCTCGCAGGCAAAAAAACGGCGCCGGTCCCTCAAGACCGGCGCCGCTTCGCATTCCCCTGCGAAGTCGGTTGCCGCGCCGCCTCAGGCAGCGAGCTGGCGCAGCTTGTTCATCAGATAGTCGATGTCGTCCTGGGACATCTTGGAGGCCGGATCCTCGAACTGCGTCAGCAGCCGCTCGATGATGCGGGCCACGAAGCGCTCGCGGTCGTTGCGGCCGCCGTCGTAGTCCTCTTCCTCCAGAATCTGCACCGCGGCGCGCACCGCGCTGTAGAGACGCTCGGGCATCTTGGCCTTCTCGTAGATCGAGCTGAGGCCGAGGTCACCGCCGTCGTGGATCAGCTTCTGGGCGTTCTTCACCGGCACATTGGCGAGACGCGCCAGGGCGGTCTCGAAGAACGCCATGTCGCCGACGCAGAGCGCACGAATGATCAGCGAGGGGGTCAGGCGGCCGTTGACGTGGATCTGGTAGACCAGCTCCTCCAGGTCGGCGCCGGAGGCGCCGCGGCTCAACAGGCTGACGGTGGCCCGCTCGCGGGTCTGCAGGATCAGGTTGGCGGCCGCGTCGGCCGGCAGGTCGTGCTTGCTGACCAGATAGTTCTCCAGCTTCTGGGCCATGGCCGAGACGAGCTGCTCGGAAATGGCCGGCGGCAGGACGGGCCGCCGCGAGATCGACTCGGCGACCTCTTCGCTGGAGTTGTAGTCGGTCAGCACGCGCCCCAGGGCCTCTTCCGTCAGCTCGGCGCCTTCGTTGGCGACCAGACGGGCGACGGCGGTCTCGTTGCCGGTGTCGATGAGGGCATCGGCCACGGCCGTGGAAACGGTGGCGCGCTGGGCGATGGCGACCTGCTTGGCGGCGGCGTTTTCGCTGCGCACGATCTCGATCAAGTCGTCGTCGGTCAGCACTTCGGAATACTTCAGCACCGGCAGGGACACGCTGTCGACGTCCTTGGCCAGCGCAAGGGCCAGGTCGTGCGGCAGGTCCGGGGTGCTCTTCAGGTTGGCGGCCAGCGCTTCGCGCACCAGCACCTCGGCGTCATGAGCCAGCTTGCGGAAGATCTCCTCCGCCAGGCGGCGCTCGGCCTCGGTCATGCGCGGGTATTTGCGATCGTACTGCGCCGCGATCTTCGAAGTCGTCTCAGCTCGGACGTCCGGCGACGGGTCCGCCATCAGGCGGGCGACGTCTTCCTGGGAAAGGCTTCCTGTCATGTCTCTCTCGGTCAAGCCTCAACGAATGTGGCACGCAGCAGGGAGCGGAATCCGCCCTACTTGGAAGTGCCCCAACAGGATGATTATCGGGGACCTGCGTTAATTCATGCTTAAAATTCGTAGGCTTGGGGACTGCCGGAAAAGCCCCGGCCAGCAAGGCGGGACAGGGTAAAAGCGAGGTTAAGCGCGCCGGGGAGCGCCGCCGGGGGCCGGGCCGGCTACTGCCGCTCCAACAGGGCGCGGGCGACACCCTGGATCTGCTCGTCCAGGGAAATATCCAGGAAAGACGTCACTTCCAGATCGCGGTCTTCATAGACGTCGACGTCCGGCAGACGTTGCTGCCAGGCCTCGACCTTGCGGTCGCGGGCCTGCAGCAGATCGGCGATCTGCGGCTTGTAGAGCCGGATCATGGCCGAGACCCAGCGATTCACTGGCCAGGACGGCTGGGCGTGGTCGATCTTGAAGACGTCCAGCAGGCGGATCACGTCCTCGGCCTTGTACCAGACCTCGCCGGTCACCCAGCGGTTCACGGTGAAGAGGCGGAACGGCAGGCCCGCCGGGGTCATGGCAATGGCGACCAGGTGGCTGAGGGCGTCGTTGGGGTCCTCCGGCGCCTCGTAGCCGGGCACCCTGGCCGGCTTGATGCCGGCCGGCATGCCCTTGGGGCGCACGAAGGTGTGGAAGTGACCATGCTCGCCCTCGAAGCGCTGATCGGAGGCATGGGCGTGGTAGTAGTACTGCCCGTGGGTCTCGTGGTCGTAGACGTCGCCCGGCGGGTAGTGGTCCCACTCGTAGAAGGTGCCGTTGTTCTTCAGCAGCTCGCCGACGATGTTGTCGCCGGTCTTGGAGAGCACGCGGTGGACCTCCATGACCTCGGCCCCCGCCTCGGCCATGTCCTCCAAGGCCTCGGTCGGCAGGCTTTCCAGCGCGTAGTCGCCGTCCAGCGCGGCATCCCGGATTGTCGCTTCGCTTCGCATAACGTCGCTAACCTAAGGAGACTTGCCGGTTCTTGCCAGCAAACTCTCTTTCACGTCACCGTGATTTTTCGCCTAGTCCATCACTAGCCGGAAACCGATGAGGATATGTTTAAGGCCGGCCGGCCGGCCGTGGCCCGCCGCCGGGCGGCAGACCCCGCAGCCGCGGTCGTCCCAGGAGCCGCCCTTGACCAGGAAGCGGTCCCCCTTTGCCGATGAGCCGGCCGGCGTGGCCGTCCACTCGAACACCTGGCCCGCCGCGTCCAGCAGGCCGTAGGGGCTGGACCCGGCCGGGAAGCTGCCCACCGGCAGGGTGTCGAAGGCTCCCCGCTCCTCGCCAGAGCCGTCGTGGCTGTTGAGCTTGCGAGGGTCCCAGGCGTCGCCCCAGGGGAAGCGGCGCCCCTCGGTCCCGCGCGCGGCCTTTTCCCACTCCAGGGCCGTCGGCAGGCGCCAGCGCCGCCCGGTCTCGGCGGAGAGCCAGGCGGCGAAGGCCTTGGCATCGCCGTGGGAGACCAGGACCACCGGGTGCGCCTCCCGCCCCTGCGGCGGCTGCCCGCCGCGCCAGGCGTGGCGTCGGGTGCGCTCGTAGGGATGGATCAGACCATAGCCTTGCCACTCCTCAGCGCTGACGTCGGGCGGGCGATGACCGGTGGCGGCGACGAAGGCGGCGTAGAGGCGGTTGGTGACCGGGGCGCGCATGATCGAGAAGGCCGGCAGCTCGACCTCGCGCCGCGCGCCCTCCGCCTCGTACCAGCGCTGCTTTCGGGTAACGCTGTGGCCGTAGGCGGCTTCATCCAGGCGATAAGCGGCCTCGCGCTCGGTCCTGTCGGAGCCGGCGACAAAGGGGCCCGCCGGCACCTCGACGACCTCAGGGACCAGTTCGGGCGCCAGCTCGGCGGCCGGGGCCGGCAGCGGAGTAGCGGCGGCGAGCAGGCAGAGCAGGCCCAGGACACGGCGGTTCATGACCGCGAGCCTAAGCCACGCTTCGCTCAAGGGCGCATCACGTTTCGGTGCTCAGGCGCAGGCCTCAGTTACGTACCACGGTAACCGAGCAGTCGGCATGGCGCACCACCCGGGAGGCGTTGGGGCCGAGGAGATAGTCCTGCAGCTCGGGCCGGTGCGAAGCCATGACGATCATGTCGATGCTGTGCTCCTTGGCGAAGCCCAGGATCTCTTCGTAGATCGTGCCGTGCGCCACGATGTGCTGCACCGGAATGCCCTCGGGCACCCGCTCCTTGACGAAGGCGTGCAGGCTTTGGTTCGCGGCCTCCACGGCCTTCTCCTGGTAGTCGACCGGAAAGAAGGAAGACACGAAACTTTCCCCGAAGTCCGGCACGATGGTCATGACGTGCAGGCGGCTGCCGAAGGCCTTGGCCAGCTCGATGGCGGTGCTGACGGCCTTCTCCTGGGTCTCGGGATTGCCGAGATCGACCGGCAAGAGGATATCCTTGAACATAGCTGTGCTTCCCCCCTACGCGGTCGCCCCGGCGAGCTGCCTGGCCCGCCGACCGCGCTGCATGAAAACGATAAGCCCCAGCACCAGCAGCGCCGGGATGTACATCAGTTCCTTGGGCAGCTGGTCGATCGGCTCCTTGACCACGACGATCTTCTGGCCGAAGTCGAGCCCGGCCGCCTTGGCGTCCGAGTCGTAGATCGCGTTGTCGACCTCGACCACGTCGCCGTCGATGTAGAGCTCCAGACCCGCCGCGACCAGGCGGTCTTCCCCGGTCTCGCCCTCGCCCAGCGGCAGGATGGCGACGAAGCTCCTGGGGTTGCCGACCGCGTCCTGGCCGTCGACCCGCAGGCGCAGCTCGTCGCCCGCCTGCAGGCGGTCGGCGATCTCGACGATCTGCGCCGGCGCCACGTCGCGGGTCGGCGGCGAGATCATGTCCATCCAGAAGCCGGGACGGAACAGCGTGAAGGCGATGAGCAGCAGCGCCACGGTTTCGTAGACCCTGTTCCGCGCCAGGAAGAATCCCTGTGTCGCCGCCGCGAATATCAACATCGCGACCGTGGCCACGATGAAGACGGCGATGCCGCCGATCCAGCCCACGTCGATCAGCAGCAGGTCGGTGTTGAAGATGAAGAGGAACGGCAGGGCCGCCGTGCGCAGGCTGTAGAAAAAGGCGACGAAGCCGGTCTTGATCGGGTCGCCGCCGGACACCGCCGCGGCCGCGAAGGAGGCAAGCCCCACCGGCGGCGTCACGTCGGCCATGATGCCGAAGTAGAAGACGAAGAGGTGCACGGCGATCAGCGGCACGATGAGGCCGGCGTCCTGTCCCAGCTGCACGATGACCGGGGCCAGCAGCGAGGAGACGACGATGTAGTTCGCCGTCGTCGGCAGGCCCATGCCGAGAATGAGGCTCAGGACCGCGGTCCAGATCAGGATCAGCATGATGTTGCCGAAGGAGAGGACCTCGACCAGTTCGGCCAGCACCAGGCCGACGCCGGTCTGCGACACCGCGCCGACGATGATGCCGGCGGTGGCCGTGGCGATGCCGATGCCGATCATGTTGCGGGCGCCGGTGATCAGGCCGTCGATCATCTCGTTCCAGCCGCGCCGCGTCTCCGCGGCAAGGTCGCCCGCGCCGCGGAAAAAGGCGAAGAGCGGACGCTGGGTGATCAGGATGAACAGCATGAAGGCCGTGGCCCAGAAGGCCGAGAGGCCCGGCGAGAGGCGCTCCACCATCAGGCACCAGACCAGGACGACCACCGGCAGGATGAACTGCAGCCCCGACTTGACCGTCGGTCCGACCAGCGGCAGCGAGACGACAGGCGAGTTCGGGTCGTCGAGTTCGAGCTCCGGATAGCCGGCGCAGAACTTCACGAGACCGATATACACCACCGTCAAGGCGGCGGCGATCACCCAGCCGGACGAATCGCCGGCGAAGAGCTTGATCCAGCCGATGCCGTAGTAGACGGCGACCGCCAGCACGGCGATGCCGATGAAGCCGATGAGGAAGCCCATGATGGCGACCATCCAGGGCTTCGGTGCGGAGGCGCGCGGCAGCCCCAGCATGTCAGCCTTCATGGCCTCCAGGTGTACGATGTAGACCAGCGCGATGTAGGAGATCAGCGCCGGTACAAAGGCGTTCGTCACCACCTCGAAGTAGGAGATGCCGACGTACTCAACCATCAGGAAGGCGGCGGCGCCCATGACCGGCGGCATGATCTGGCCGTTCACCGAGGAGGCCACCTCGACGGCACCCGCCTTCTCCGGCGAGAAACCGACCCGCTTCATCATCGGAATGGTGAAGGTGCCGGTGGTCACCACGTTGGCGATGGAGGAACCGGAGATGAGGCCGGTCATGGCCGAGGCGACCACCGCCGCCTTGGCCGGGCCGCCGCGGTAGTGACCGAGCAGCGAGAAGGCGACCTTGATGAAGTAGTTGCCGGCCCCGGCCTTGTCGAGCAGGGCGCCGAAGAGAACGAAGAGGAAGACAAAGCTGGTCGACACGCCCAGCGCGATGCCGAAAACGCCTTCGGACGAAAGCCATTGGTGATAGGCGACCGCGCCGAAGCTGGCGCCCTTCCAGGCCAGGATGCCCGGCATGTGCGGGCCGCCGAAGGTGTAGAGCAGGAAGACCATGGCAACAATCATCAAGGGCGGCCCAAGCGCCCGCCTTGTGGCCTCCAGCAACAGCACGATGCCGACACAGAACACGACGATGTCCGTCATGTTGGGGTTGTTGGGGCGCGCCGACAGCTCTGTGTAGAGAATGAAATTGTAGGCCGCCGCCAAGGCCGCGACCACCGCCAGCACCCAATCCTGCACGGGAATGTGGTCGCGCGGAGAACGCTTCAGCGCCGGGAAAGCGAGAAATGCCAGGAAGACCGAAAAGGCGAGATGGATGGAACGCGCCTCAGTGTCGTTGAAGACACCGACACCGACAATGAATGGCAGCGGCGAGGCGATCCAGACCTGAAACAGCGACCAGAGAAGCGCTGCCCCTAGAATGACCTTGCCGGCCGAGCCGACAGGATTGCGGCCGCCAGTGTCGGTCGATGCGACAAGATCTTGAAGTTCCTCCTCCGACAACTGGGTGCCGGTGGCCTTTTCCTCACTCATGCTGTCCCCCAAAGTCGACCGACTTGAATCGCCGGCGCTTCAATCCCCGTAGAAAAAGAAATGGGCGGGACCGAGGCCCCGCCCAAGCACGGCTGATTACATCCAGCCCTTTTCCTTGTAGTAGCGCACGGCACCGGGGTGCAGCGGCGCAGAGAGATTGTTGGTGATCATCTTGGACGGCTCCAGGTTGGAGAAAGCCGGGTGCAGCCGCTTGAAACGATCGAAGTTGTCGAAGACCGCCTTGACGATCTGATAGACGGTTTCCTCGTCGGTGTTCGTCGAAGTGACGAAGGTCGCGCCGACGCCGAAGGTCTGGGTGTCGCTATCCGTGCCGGTGTACATGCCGCCGGGAATGGTCGCCGTGGCATAGTAGGCGTTCTCGTTCACCAGCTTGTCGATGGCGGGGCCGGTCACCGGCACCAGCACCGACTCGCAGGAGGTCGTGGCTTCCTTGATCGAGCCGCTGGGATGGCCGACGGTGAAGATCATGGCGTCGATCTTGTTGTCGCAAAGCGCCTGCGCCTGCTCGGCGGACTTCAACTCGGAGGCCAGCTTGAAGTCGTCCATGGACCAGCCCATTTCCTCCATCACCACTTCCATGGTGCCACGCTGGCCGGAGCCGGGATTGCCGATATTGACGCGCTTGCCCTTCAGGTCGTCGAAGGTCTTGATGCCGGAGTCCTTGCGGGCCACCACTGTGAAGGGCTCGGGATGCACCGAGAAGACCGCGCGCAGTTCCTTGAAGGCGCCGTCCGGGAACTTGTCCGGCGTATCACCGTTGTAGGCGTGATACTGCCAGTCCGACTGGGCCACGCCCATGTCGAGATCGCCGGCGCGGATGCCGTTGATGTTGGCCACGGAGCCGCCGGTGGTGTGGGTACACTTGATGTTGTGGTCCTTGGTGCCGCGATTGACCAGCTTGCAGATGGAGCCGCCGACCACGTAGTAGACGCCGGTCTGCCCGCCGGTGCCGATGGTGACGAAGGTTTCGTCCGCTTGGGCCGTCCCCGCGGCGCCCGCCAGAAGGGCCGCCACCGACAGGCCGGCGACAGTAGCTTTCAAAGGCATGAATTTCATGGGTTGTTCACTCCCAGTTTTATCACTGTAAATTGAAATGTTACGGCAGCCGCCGTTATGACGGCCGGTCGCTCTCCTCCAGAAGACGACAGCTAGTCCGGCCCAGGAAATACCGCCGACGGCCTGGCGCAAAACAGCCGTCACGGACGCCCAAACGTGGGGGTCCGTCATGCCATTCCGGCCTGGCGTGCAAAGCATAGCTAGTCAGAACGCGATTCCCTGTGCCTTTGGCTCGGTGTTTAGACCACCGTTATTTTGGTTATTGAAGACTTACCCTTAGCGGATTGTCCACCCCGTTCTGGTCCGATAGCGCAATCAAAAGGGCTGGCTGCGCGGCGGCGGCGCTCTGTCGCAGCCGCGGCGCTAGAACTGTCGCCTGTTGTGATCTATGTTCCGCGCAGATGCGTCGCCGTGGTCAAAACTTTAGATTTCCGCGCCTCGCCGCCAGTTTCCTGGCGGTGGTGGGACTGCTTGGCCACGGCTTGGCGATGCTGCTTGTCGGTCAGCTGGCGCAAAGCCCCTCAAGTTCTGTTGCGGCGCAACAAGCCTACCCTGCCTTCGTCGAGATCTGCACTGCCGACGGCTTGCGCAGGTTGGCCCGCGCCGACCTGCCCGGCGAAGAAGACGAGACTCCGGCGGCCCCGCGCCACGGCAAGATCGACGCCTGCCCGGTCTGCACCGCCTTCGCCCAGAACGGCCCGGCGGACCTGCCGGTCGCCGTGGCGCCGACGTGCCGCAGCCTGCGCGCCGCCGCCCCGCGCCCGCCGCATCAGGTGGCCGCCGTGGCTCCGGAGCGGCTGCGGGCGCTGTCGCGCGGACCGCCCGCGACGGCCTGAGCGGATCCCGCCGCTCCCCTCGCACCGTGACAACACCGCCGGCGACCGACGCCCCGCCTCACCCGACGGCCGGGCGCGGCGCCGCGACAGAACGATAAGGAAAACTTCGAATGCAGCGTTTTCTCTCTGCCGCCTTCGGCGCGGCTCTTCTCCTCGCTGGCAGCCTCTTCGCCGCGCCCCCCGTGGCGGCGCAGGAGGTCAAGTTCGCCACTTTTACCATCGAGCATCCCTGGGCGCGGGCCTCCGCCGGCCCGGCGCGCAACAGCGCCGCCTTCATGACCATCCACAACAGCGGCGCGGCCGACCGCCTGGTCGCAGCCGCCGGCGACGTCGCCGCGCGGGTCGAGTTGCACACCCATCTGATGGAGGGTGATGTGATGAAGATGCGCCAGGTCGAGGCCGTCGACGTCCCCGCCGGCGGCATGGCAGCCCTGCAGCCCGGTGGCTTCCACGTCATGCTGATCGGCCTCAAGGAACCCCTGAAGGAAGGCGACAGCTTCCCCCTCACCCTGACCTTCGAGAAGGCCGGCGAGGTGACCCTGGAGGTCGCCGTCGAAGCGATCGGCAGCATGGGCCCGCAGGGCATGCAGGGCGGCATGGGCCAAGGGTCGATGAACCACGGCGAGATGCCGAAATCGAACTAGGGCGCCGACAGTCGACCTCGTGCTTCGAGACGCAAGCTATCGCTTGCTCCTCAGCATGAGGTCGACCGGATATTTCAGGAGCCTCACCCTGAGGAGGGCCGCAGGCCCGTCTCGACGGGCGGGGCGATTGACGTGGGTGTCGCTACAACACTCCGCCCCCTCAGTCGGCGCCCATCAGGCGGCGCCCATCAGTCGGCGCGCGGTGGCGGCATCGGCCAGAGGACGGCCGAAGGCCGCCGCCGCCGCCGCGCTGGCGGCCACCAGCTGCGCGTTGTCATGCGCCTGCTCGCCGCTCGGCAGGAAGAGATTATTCTCGAAACCGACCCTGGCATGGCCGCCCAGCGTCGCCGCCGCGGTCACGCAGGCGGTCTCCTTCGGCCCGAAGGCGCAGATCGCCCAGGGCAGCTTGGCCGCCTCCGGCCAGGCCTCGATCTCGCTCAGAAAGGGCAGCAGGTCATTCGGCACCGAGCGCTGGCCCGCCGTGTAGCGCCCCAGCACGAACAGCAGGAAGGCCGGGCCCGGCGGAATGACGCCGTCGGCCTGCAGCTTGGCGAAGCGTTCGACGTCCTCGGCCGCGTAGAGGATGTACTGCGGCAGGATGCCCGCGCCGACCAGCCAGGCGAGGAACTCGCGCGCCTCCTCCTCGCCGCCCACCGGCACGAGTTCGCGGATCGCCAGGCTGACCGCTTCCGGCTGCAGCTCGCGCACCATGGCCATCTGCTGCTCAGCGGTGAAGATGCCCACCGCCTCGCTGGTCACCTGGATGACCATCCCGTCGCCCACCGCCTCGCGCACCGCCGCCGTGGCCTCGCGGTAGGCGCCGACGTCCAGGCTGTGCTTCTGCTCGGCGTCGCGCACGTGCAGATGGATCATCGAGGCACCGGCGGCCTGCGCCGCCGCCGCGGTGGCGGCGATCTCGGCGGGCGAGATCGGTACCGCCGGGTGGTCGGCCTGGGTCTTGCGCGCGCCGTTGGGCGCCACGGCCAGGATCAGCGGCGGCCAGTCGACGGAAAGGCTGTCGTTCACGCCGCCGCCCCCACTTCGGCCAGCACGCTGTCGACCGCGCGGCCCAGCTTGTCGACGATCTCGTCGAGGTGCGGCTGCTGCACGATGAAGGAGGGCGCCAGCAGGATGTGATCGCCGCGCCGGCCGTCGACACTGCCGCCGTTGGGATAGCAGACCATGCCTTCGGCCATCGCCTGCTTCTTGATCAGCGCGTTGACCTTGAGGGCCGGATCGAAGGGCTCCTTGGTCGCGCGGTCGGCGACCAGCTCCAGCCCAATGAAAAGGCCACGCCCGCGGATGTCGCCGACATGGTGGTGGTTGCCGAAGCGCGCCTCCAGCGCCTCGCGCAGGGCCGCGCCCTGGCGCTTCACGTTGTCCAGCAGCTTCTCGGACTCGATGGTGTGCTGCACGGCCAGGGCCGCGGCGCAGGCCGTGGCGTGGCCGATGTAGGTGAAGCCGTGCTCGAAGGCGCCGGAGCCCTGGGCGATAGTGTCGTAAATCCGCCCCGAGCAGAGTGTCGCGCCGATCGGCTGGTAGCCGCCGCCCAGGCCCTTGGCGCAGGTCAGGATGTCGGGGGAGATGCCATCCTGCTCGCAGGCGTAGAGGCTGCCGGTGCGGCCCATGCCGCACATCACCTCGTCGAGGATCAGCAGCACGCCGTAATTGTCGCAGATCTCGCGGATGCGTTTGAAGTAGCCGGTGACCGAGGGTACCGCGCCCAGGGTGGCGCCGACCACGGGCTCGGCGATGAAGGCGGCGACCTTCTCCGGCCCGACCCGCAGGATCTCAGCTTCCAGGCTGTCGGCGACGCGGCGGCCGTAGGCCTCCTCGCTCTCGTCGTGCGCCTGCTCGCGGTAGGCGTAGCAGGGATCGATGTGGCTGGCCGGGCTGAGCAGCGGCTGATAGGGCGCGCGCCGCGCCGCGTTGCCGCCGACCGAGAGGGCGCCCAGCGTGTTGCCGTGGTAGCTCTGGCGGCGGGCGATGAAGTGGTAGCGGTCCGGCTCCCCGTTCTCCAAATGGAACTGGCGGGCGAGTTTCAACGCGGTCTCGTTGGCCTCCGAGCCGCCGGAGACGAAATAGACCCGGGCCAGGTCGCCGGGCGCGCGCTTGATCAGGTATTCGGCCAGGGCCTCCGAGGCCTCGGTGGTGAAGAAGGCGCTGTGAGCGTAGGCGATCTTGTCGACCTGATCCTTGATCGCCTGGATCACCGCCGGATGGCCGTGGCCCAGGCAGGACACCGCCGCGCCGCCCGAGGCGTCGATATAGCGCTTGCCCTCGCTGTCGAAGAGATAGGGGCCCTCGCCGCCGACGGCGACGGGATAGCTGGCCTTGCTGTGGCGCGGAAAGACGTAGCTCACGGTTGCTGCTCTCAATGCCTGAGGAAGAGGTGTCTGGCGACTGGACCGGCAGTTTAGGACGATATCGAACGAACTGTCACGGTGGCCGGCCGTGCAGATCGTGAAGGCCACCCCTGCACCGCGCGCGGATCACCTCACCGCTTCGTGTCTGGCGCCGCCGCCGGCAGCCACCCGTCTTCGCATTGTCCTCGCCCCGGCGGGCCAGTAGGATGCGCCGGGCCGCCGGTACCACGGCGGGCCGAGCAACGGGGAACTGGCAAGGGGGCTGGTAGTTCAATGAACCTGAAAGAGCACATCCGCGGCATTCCGGATTTTCCGAGCCCCGGCATCCTGTTCTACGACATCTCGCCGCTGCTGGCGCACGCCCAGGCCTGGCAGGCCACCGTGGACCGCCTGGCCGAGATCGTCCACGAGCACGAGCCCGACGTGCTGGCCGGGATCGAATCCCGCGGCTTCCTGGTCGCCGCCCCGCTGGCCCTGAAGCTCAGCAAGGGCTTCGTCATGGTGCGCAAGAAGGGCAAGCTGCCCGGCGCCACCCTGCCCTACACCTATGACCTGGAATACGGCAGCGACACCATCGAGATCCAGGCCGATGCCGTGCAGCCGGGCCAGAAGGTCTTCCTGCTGGACGACCTGCTGGCCACCGGCGGCACCATGAACGCCGCCGCCCAGCTGCTGCGCTCCGCCGGGGCGGAGGTGACCGGCGCCGCCTGCATCATCGAGCTGACCTTCCTCAAGGGCCGCGACAACCTCGACATCCCGATTTCCACGCTGCTGGCCTACGACAGCTAGGGCGCGGCTGCCCTGGGCCCGGGTTCTTGGGACCGCCAGAACATCTCAACCGGGGCGTTCTCTTTAGGATGAGTTAACTCTACTAGTCTATCAGTGCTTGCTTGCGCGTCTTGGCGGGCGAGCACGCCTTCCGCCACCGCCGGCAACACCGGCAGGTTGTGGTGCTTCGCCCGTCAGGTGTCCGGCCCCCACCGGGGGGCGAGAGTTTTGGATTCGCCGGGGTAATGGCAGAAGCGACCACCACCTTTTCCTTCGCCGCGGTCATGCTGGTTGCGGCCATGGCGCCGGCGATGCTGGCGGTCATGGCGCTGTCCACCGCCCGTCAGGTGGAGGAGCGCCCGGCCCTGATGTGGTGGGCGGCCAGCCTGGGCTGCGAGGCCCTGCGCCTCAGCGCCCTCAGCATCGCCACGACCTTCGACCCCGCCTGCTTCCAGGCCGTACACGAAGGCGGCCAGGCCATCATCGCCCTGCTGCTGCTGGGCGGCACGCTGCGCTTCCTCGGCTACAACGACCACCTGCGCGCCCTGCTGGCCGCCGTCGCGGCGATCGCCGCGGGCACGGCCAGCTGCCTCATCAACCCGACGGTGCCGCTGATCATCATCGTGGCGCTGAACCTCTGCGCCGCCGGCGGCGTCGGGGCCGCGGGCATTCTGTTCTGGCGCCACTACCGCCAGCAGCGCCGCTCGGTCTGCATCCTCTGCGCCGGTACGCTGCTGATTTTCGGGACCTATCTGATCTCGCAGCTGGGCCGCGAGCTCTTCGACCCGAGCATGCGGGCCTTAGATCCCAACGGCGACTGGCGGGTGGTGCTGCACACCGGGCTGGTGCTGTCCTGCATGATCTGCATGATCTTCGCGGCGCTGAACGCCGCCCAGGAAGCCAAGGCCAGCGCGGAAAAAAAGGCGGAAGGCCAGGCCCGCCTGATGAACGCCATCGTCGAGAACATCCCGGTCGGCGTCTGCCTTTTCGACAAGGACCTGAAGCTGGTCGCCTCCAACAGCGAGTTCTCGAAGCTGCTCGGCATTCCACGCGACCTGCTGGAGAGCGGCGCCACCTTCCAGGACTTGGTGCGCTACAACGCCGCGCGCGGCGAGTACGGCCCCGGCCTGACCGAACAAGAGGTCGAGCGCCGCACAGATATCCTGATGACCAGCCTTCAGGCGCGCATGGAGCGCATCCGTCCCGACGGCACGGTGCTGGAAAACCGGAACCGCGAGCTGCCCAACGGCGGCTACGTCATGGTCTACACCGACATCACGGAGACCAAACGGATCGAGGCGGCCCTGCGGCAGAGCGAGCAACGCTACGCCCTGGCTCTGAGCGGCGCCAACGAGGGCATCTGGGAGTGGGGCGACAACGTCGACGGCGTCTACGTGTCGCGGCGTCTGCGCGAAATCGTCGGCATCAAGGGCAGCGATCCGGTGATTCCCGTCGACGCCTGGCTGGGCCGCATCCATCCTGAAGACCTGGAGGAGATGCAGGAGCGCATGCGCGAGCACCTGCGCGGCCACATCGAATACTACGACCATGAATACCGCATGCGTGGCGACGACGGGGTCTACCGCTGGGTGCACTCCCGCGGACTGGGCGTGCGCGACGAAAGCGGTCGCGTCTACCGCATGGCAGGCTCGCTGAGCGACGTCACGGAGCGTAAGCTGGCCGAGCACGAGCTGCTGCGCGCCAAGGAATCCGCCGAGATGGCCAACCGCACCAAGGGCGAGTTCCTGGCCACCATGAGCCACGAACTGCGCACGCCGCTGAACGCGATCATCGGCTTCTCGGAGCTGATCATCCAGGAGGTCTTCGGCGCCATCGGCCACGACAACTACCGCGACTACATCAAGAACATCCACGAGAGCGGCAACCACCTGCTCACCATCATCAACGACATTCTGGATGTCTCCAAGGCCGAGGCCGGCATGATCGACCTCTACGAGGAAGACGTGGACCTGCGCGAGGTCATCGCTTCGGGGCTGCGCCTCATCGGACCGCGGGCGCGCGAGAGCAACATCGCGCTGACCACCGACTACGACGAGCCGCTGTCCTTGGTCACCGCCGACGCGCGGCGCCTGAAGCAGATCCTCATCAACCTCTTGTCCAACGCGGTGAAGTTCACCCACTCGGGCGGCCGCATCACCGTGCGCGCCTGGGCCACCCCCGGCCTGGGCGCCGGATTCCAGGTCGCCGACACCGGCATCGGCATCGCCGAGGACGACCTGGAGCGCATGCTCGAACCCTTCACCCAGGTCGAGTCCGGCCTCAGCCGCAAGCACGAGGGCACCGGCCTGGGCCTGCCGCTGAGCCGCGCCCTCATCGAGGTGCACGGCGGCGAATTGAAGCTGGAAAGCACGCTCGGCGAGGGCACCACCATCACCGTGGCCCTGCCGCAGGCGCGCGTTACCGAGAAGTCCGTCGACGCCGCCTGAGGCGCCTCCCCCTCCCTACAGATCCTGGCGTTCTTCCGCCGCGCAGAAGGCTTCAGCGAAGGCCAGCAGATCCTCGTCGGCGCCGGACGGCGCGATCAGCGAGAGGGCCAGCGGGCAGCCCTCGACCCGCGCCAGCGGCATCGAGATCTGCGGCAGGCGGGCGAGACCGGCCACGGCGGTAAGGCTCAGCACGGCGCTGCGGTGGGCCTTCAGGTCTTCCGCGGTGCTCTCGCAGAGCGGCGCGATGCCCGGCGCCACCGGCAGGCAGAGCAGGGTGTCCTCCCCCAGCGTCTCCGTCAGCCGCGCGGCGAAGACCTCGCGCGCCTCGCGCGCCGGGGCGGCCACCGCCTCGGTGATCGACGCCGCCCAGTCGAAACGCTCCTGCGTTTCCGGCCCGAAGGCTGGCCGCACTTCCTCGATCCAGGCGCCGTGCGAGTCGATGGCTTCGCGCGCCTGGATGTGACGGAAACAGAGCATCCAGGTTTCCGGGTCGTTGTCGATCACCTCGACCTTTTCGGCGGGCGTCAGACGCTGCTCCAGGCGCTCGACCAGCGGCGCCAGGGCGGCGGCGGCCGCCGGGCTCGCCAGGGCGAAGGCGTCCTCGGCGACCAGCAGGCGGCGCCAGCGTCCCGCCTCACCTTCCCTCGTGCCGCCAAGCAGCACCCGGCCCACGCGGCGCAGCAGGCCGGCCTCGCGTGCGAACCAGCCGACGGTGTCGAAGCTGGGCGACAGCGGCATGACGCCTTCGAGCGAAACGCGCCCATGGGTCGGCCGCAGGCCGAAGATGCCGCAGTAGCTGGCGGGGACGCGCACCGAGCCGCCGGTGTCGCTGCCCAGCGCAAAGTCGACCAGGCCGCCGGCCACCGCGGCGGCGGAGCCGGAGGAGGAGCCGCCGGGGATGCGGCCGGGCGCGTTCACGTTGGTCGGCGTGCCGTAGTGGAAGTTCTGGCCGTTGAGGCTGTAAGCCAGCGCATCGGTGATGGTCTTGCCGGCCAGCTCCGCCCCGGCGTCCAGCAACGCCTGCACCGCCGCGGCATGGGCCGTCGCGGGTGCGTGCGTGCGCGCCCAGTCCGGGTTGCCGCAGCCGGTGACGTAGCCGGCGACGTCGAAGATATCCTTGGCGGCGAAGCGCAGTCCGCTCAGCGGGCCGCCTTCCCGGCCCGGGATCTGCGGCTGCGGCGCCGGCACGAAGGCGCCCAGCGCGTCCCACGCCGGCCGCCCGGCATCCAGGGCGGCAAAAGGATCGGCCGCACCCTCGTCACGGACTGCGTCGTGCTGATCGGTCATCGTTTTTCCCCACCGCCGGCGCGTCTCCGCACCGGCCATAAGCAGCCCCCACAGGGACTAGGTCGCCGTCTCGTCGAACTCCGGCTCCTGGCTTTCGGGCTTCGAATGCTTGCGCCGGATGATGATGTCGCCGTTGTCGAGTACTTCGGGCAATTCGTACTGCGGAATGCTCTCCACCAGCAAGCGCAAGGCCCGCATCATCTGCTCCAGGCCCTCGCGCGCCAACTCTTCGGGAGAGTCCTGCGGCGACTCGCCCGACTGCAAATCGTCCGCCAGAACCGCCGGCGGCGCCAGCATCAGCGTCGCGCCCAGCAGGACCGCCGGCATCCGCGCTTTCCGTAAGCTTCGCATCTTGTCGCTCCTCACTGTCCCCGACGGGGCTATCCCGAAGATGGGGACGCACTGGCCCTGAACCAAGCTAACACACCATTATGACCGCGAAAGTGGCCGCATTGCGGCAAGCCTCGGCGCCCCGGCCGCCGCCTCTCGACAGCGGAGCGGCGGCATGCGAGGAATCCGCTTCCCTTTCGAGTCCCCCTCCTTCCTTCGATCCGCGAGGCACCCGCTATCCATGAGTGACGACATCGCCCTGATGACCGCGAGCCAGCTGGTGAAACTCTACCGCGCCGGAGAGCTGTCGCCGGTGGAAGCGGCGCGGGCGGCCCTGGCGCGCATCGAGCGCTACAACGGCAAGCTCAACGCCTTCAACCTGGTGGCGGCGGAAAGCGCCTTGGCCGCCGCCGCGGAATCGGAGGAGCGCTGGCGTCTGGGCGCGCCGCGCGGCCCATTGGACGGCGTGCCGACCTCCATCAAGGACGTGCTGCTGACCAAGGGCTGGCCGATGCTGCGCGGCTCCAAGGCGATCGACCCCGACCAGCCCTGGGAGGAGGACGCGCCCTCGGTGGCGCGCCTGCGCGAGCACGGCGTGGTGATGCTCGGCAAGACGACCACGCCGGAGTTCGGCTGGAAGGGCATCACCGACTCGCCGCTCACCGGCATCACCCGCAATCCCTGGAACCCCGCCACCACGCCCGGCGGCTCCAGCGGCGGCGCCTCGGCGGCGCTGGCCGCGGGCATGGGCGCCCTGGCGCTGGGCAGCGACGCCGGCGGCTCGGTGCGCATCCCCGCGGGCTTCACCGGGGTCTTCGCGATCAAGGCCACATTCGGGCGGGTGCCGGCCTGGCCGCTCAGCCCCTTCGGCACTCTGGCCAACATCGGCCCCATGACCCGCAGCGTCACCGACGCGGCCCTGCTGCTGAACGTGATGAGCGAGCCGGACCCGCGCGACCCCTACGGCCTGCCTTACCACGGCACCGACTACACCAACGGCCTGGAGGACGGGATCGAGGGCCTGAAGATCGCCTACAGCCCGACCCTGGGCGGCCAGAAGGTGGATCCGGAGATCGCCGCCCTGGTCGCCAGGGCCGTGCAGGTCCTGGCCGACCTCGGCGCCGAGGTCACCGAGGCCGAGCCGGACTTCACGGGGGCCGACGAGGTCTTCCGCATCCACTGGTACGCCGGCGCCGCCAACCTGCTGCAACGCTTCGACGCCGCGGCCATCGCCGGCATGGACCCGGGCCTGCAGGAAGTCGCCGAGGAGGGCCGCGGCTACAGCCTGCTGCACTACATGGGGGCGGTAGCGCGGCGCGAGGCCCTGACGGCGGCGGCCAACCGCTTCCACCAGGACTACGATCTGCTGGTGACGCCCAGCCTGCCGATCCCCGCCTTCGAGGCCGGCGAGGAAGTGCCGCCGGGCAGCGGCATGACGCGCTGGCCGGAGTGGACGCCCTTCACCTATCCCTTCAACCTCACCACGCAGCCGGCCGCCAGTGTTCCCTGCGGCCTCACCGGCGCGGGCCTGCCCGCCGGCCTGCAGATCGTCGGGCCGCGCTTTGCCGACGCGCTGGTGCTGCGCGCGGCGCGCGCCTACGAGCAGGCCGCGCCCTGGTCCTTCCCGGACCTGGAACAGACGTTGAAGGATTGAGGCCGGGACCGGAGGGTCCCGGGTATCAGTAGGAGAGGATGAGGGTATCGCCGCGCACCTGGTAGCTCTCCAGGCGCTTCAGGAAGGACATGCCGAGCAGCGAGATGCCGGAGGACTGCTCGCCGACCGAGGCGGGCAGGTCGTAGAGCTCCAGCTGGCCGATGCGCAGGGAGCGCAGGGTTACCGGCGCGGCGCGCACTTCCCCGGCCGCAGTGCCGTAGCGCTCCGAAAAGGTTAGGCGCTGCGGCGGCCAACCAAGCCGCACCGCGTCCTCCGGGGTCAGATAGATGGAACTGGCCCCGGTGTCGACCATGAAGCGCAGGGGCTCGCCGTTCACCGTGGCATCGACCATGAAGTGACCGTGCGCGCCGGCGCGCAGCACCAACTCCGAGTAGGCGCCCGCCGTGCCGCCGCCGCTGCCCGGAGTCACGTCCTCGACGGCGACGACCCGCGCGCCGCCGGGCTGTTCCTCCTCGACGACGAACATCACCACCAGGCCGGTGACGACCACCGCCACCGCCAGCCGCAGGCTGTGGGTCAGCAGGCCGCTGGACGCGCCACCGTCTTCGTGCAAGCTGCTCATGATCCTGATCCCTGATCGCTCGCCGGGCTGCCCCGGCCTGGTCATGGTGGCGCCAAGCCCTTAACGCTTTTCTTAGCTTCTTGGTTAACGCGGGCCGGAAGGCCGGCAGGGGCTTGAACCGTTGCAAGAGCGGCGGAAAATCGCCAACCTCTGGCCTGACTTCGCGGGAAGAGCACGGAACTTCATGGGCAAAGAGGGGCAAACCCAGCGGCGCGGCGCCGTGGCCTGCGGCCATCCGGCGACGGCGGCGGCGGCCGACGAGATCCTGGCCGAGGGCGGCAATGCCTTCGATGCGGTGCTGGCCGCCTTCTGCGCCGCCTGCGCCGCCGAGCCGGTGCTGGCCTCCCTGGGCGGCGGCGGCTTCCTGCTGGCCCAGCCGGCGGGCCGGGAGCCGCTGCTCTACGACTTCTTCGTGCAGACTCCCAAGCAGCGTCCGGACCCCGGCGCGCTGGACTTCTATCCGATCCTCGCCGACTTCGGCACGGCGACCCAGGAATTCCACATCGGCGTCGGCGCCGTGGCGGTGCCCGGGGCGGTGGGGGGCCTTTTCGCCATCCACGACGACCTGGCCAGCCTGCCGATGGCGCGCATCATCGAGCCGGCAACGCGCCTGGCGCGCGAGGGCGTCGAACTGCGCTCCATCGACGGCTACCTCTTCGACGTCGTCTCGCACATCCTGAAAGCCACGCCGGAAGCCCGCAGCCTGTTCCTTAACGACGACGGCCGGCTGCTCGCCCCTGGCGAGCGCCTCCGCCAGCCGCTGCTGGCCGACAGCCTGGAGGCCCTGGCCGCCGAGGGCGCGCGCCTGTTCTACGAAGGCGACTTCGCCCAGCGCCTGGTGCGGCTGTGCCGGGAGTCGGGCGGCCTGCTGGGCGAGGCCGATCTGGCTGAGTACCAGGTGCAGCGCCGCAAACCCTTCGTCTGCGACTACCGCGGCCACCGGGTGATGACCAACCCGCCACCGTCTTGCGGCGGCATCCTCATCGCCTTCGCCCTGGCGCTGCTGGCCGAGACGGCGCCGGCGCAGGGCGGCCCCGGCACGGTCGAGGACCTGCGATTGCTGGCCCGGGTCATGGATCTCACCAACAAGGCCCGCATCGAGGCGCGCCTGGCCGAAGGCGCCGATCTCGCCGCCGAGCGGCTGTTCGATCCCGCCCTGCTGCAACGTTACCAGGAAGAGGTCAGCGGCCACGCCGGGTTCAGCCGTGGCACCACCCACATCAGCGTCGTCGACGGCGACGGCAATCTCGCCGCCATGAGCCTTTCCAACGGCGAGGGCTGCGGCACCCTGCTGCCCGGCTGTGGCATCATGATGAACAACATGCTGGGCGAGGAGGACTTGAACCACGGCGGCTTCCATCGCTGGCCGGAGGACAGCCGCCTCTCCTCCATGATGGCGCCCAGCCTGGCGACCAGCGCCGAGGGCGCGCTCTTCGCCATAGGCTCCGGCGGCTCCAACCGGATCCGCACCGCCGTGCTGCAGGTGCTGCGCAATCTGCTGGACCACCGCATGGAGATGGCCGCGGCGACCGAGGCGCCACGCCTGCATGTGGAGGGGGAGATCGCCAACCTGGAAGGCGGTCTGTCGGAAGCGGCGGCGGCGGCCCTGGAGCAGCAGGGCTACCGGACCATCGCCTGGCCCCGGCACAACCTCTTCTTCGGCGGCGTGCACGGCGTCGCGCTCAGCGCGCAAGGCGTGCTTTCCGCCGCCGGCGACCCGCGCCGGGGCGGCGCCGCCCTGGTCAGGTCAGCAAAGGACGCTTAAGCGCAGCAGCCAGCGTCCAGCCTTGTGGGCCGGACGCCGGAAAACGCTGCGCGACGACTAAGCCGCTTCGGAGTCGCTGCGGTTGCGCACGATGTAGGCCCGCGCGCAGTGCTCGTCGCAGTAGGGCTTGCCGGGAACCGCCGGCTCCCCGCAGAAATGAAAATCCTGGTCGCCGGGATCGCCGATCGGCCAGAGGCAGCTCGGCCCCTTGCCGTTGGACCGCGCTACCGGACGGGAAGGACGTGGCGCCGGGGCCGGTGCCGCCGTGCGCTCCTGCACCTGCTTGGGCGCTGCAGGCGCCTGGGTCGTCGGCTTCGGCATGGCCGCCACCGCGCTCCGGCGCACCTGAGGCGTCGCGCCGCGCTTGATGGGCGACGGACGGGCCTTCAACTTCATTCTGTGGGCTTTGCCGACAACGGAATTCTTGGAAACCCCCAGCAGGCGGCCGATTTCCGACGCGCTCCGCCCTGCTTCCCAGAGCCGCATGAGTTCTGCAACGCGTTCTTCTGTCCAAGTCATGCGATTGCCTCTATGCTAATGGCTATATCTTGCGGCATATACTATATATCGTCGGTAAGACGACGATGCACACAATATAGCGGCGCAGCATGACTGTCTAGGCTGAAATCTGTGGAAAACTGCGGTTTTCTGTGGGTTGCGGCGCTGTTGCCTTGTTCCCCAACTGCTTACTGCAACCGCTAACAAGGGCAGGCGCCGAGCCCCTGCCCGGTCCCGGATTCAGTCGAATTCGAGCGCCTGCCAGCGCTCGCCGGCGCCTTTGTTGTTATAGCCTTCGAACTTCACCACCCAGCCCAGTCCGGGGGCGTACCAGGTGCGCTGCTCGGCCCGCCAGTCCTTGCCCAGCAGTTCGGAGCGGCGCAGCAGCACGTAAGTGTCGAAGGTGCCGGCCGGCACGGTGACTCGCTCGCCCCCCAGCACCTCGATGCGGTCGCGCCAAGCCTCTCCCGCCCAGCGCCGGGTGAAGTTCACCGCCTTACCCTTCTGCAGGGGGAAGAGCTGGCCCAGGACGCCGCCGTCGGGCGGGATGCCGGCGGCCACGCAATCCATGCAGATGTGCGCGAAGCTGGCAAAGCTGCGGCCTTCCCAGATCCAGGAGACGATCAGGCCGTTGGTGCGCCCGACGACCCCCTCGACCCGCTTGCCGTTGTCCATGTTCTCCCAGACCATGCGGGTACCCTCCGGCAGGGCCTTGAAAGCCGCCGGCGGAAGCTCGAGACTTTGGGCCAGCGCGGCGCGCGGCCCGGCACCGGCGAAGGCCGCCAGGACCAGCATCAAAAGGCCGCAGAGGGCCGGGAAACGTACTGAGCGCAAGAAAACTCCCCGAAGCAGGCACCGCCACCGGAACGGGCGGTCGCGGCGGCTGGAGACTAGCCCATCGCGGGCGGAGGATGAAAGCCTCGCAAAGGGCGTATCGATTCAAGGCCGACCTACGTAGATATTGGCAGATGAGCCATAGACAGACGATCGAGGCCCTACCCTTGCTGCGCAGAGCGGTCCTGCTTTGCAGCCTGATCCTGGCCGCCGCCGGCGCCCCGTCGCGGCCGGCGGCCGCCCAGGACGCCCCCCTGAACACTGCGGGCGCCCGCCCCCTGCTGGCGCGCCGCGGCTTTGCCGCCCCCCCCGGCGGGGTCGGGACCCCGGCCGGCCTCGGCCGCGACGCGGCGGTGGTCGCCCTGCTGTCCGGGGCCGGCGAACGCGCGGTGACGCCGCCGCCGGCCTGGGTGGCGGACTGGACCCCGCCGCGCGTGAAACAGATGAGCGAGACCCAGCGCCTGGCCCTGCGCGCCACGCTGCGCGATGAGGCCGCCGAGCTGAAGACCTGGTGGCTGCGCGAGATGCTGGAAACGCCGACGCCGATCACCGAGGTGATGACGCTGTTCTGGCACAGTCACTTCACCTCCAGCCTGGAGAAGGTGAAGGCCCCCGCGCTGCTCTACCGCCAGAACGTGCTGCTGCGCCGCCACGCGCTCGGCAACTTCGCCGAGCTGCTGCGCGCCGTCGCCCGCGACCCGGCAATGCTGATCTACCTGGACAACGCGCGCAGCCGCCGACAGGCGCCCAACGAGAACTTCGCCCGCGAGCTGATGGAGCTCTTCACCCTGGGCGAGGGCCACTACACGGAAGCCGACCTGAAGGAGGCCGCGCGCGCCTTCACCGGCTGGAGCCTGGATCCCGACAGCGGAGAGTTCACCTTCCGCCCGCGCTGGCACGACGGCGGCGAGAAGCGGATCCTCGGCCGCCGGGGCGCCTTCGACGGCGACGACGTCGTCGGCCTGCTGCTGGCGCGCCCCGAAACGGCGGAGCTGATCGTCACCAAGCTGTGGCGCGCCTTCATTTCGGAAACGCCGGACCCGGCCGAGGTGAGGCGCCTGGCGGCGGTCTTCCGCGACGCCGGCTACGAGATCAAGCCGCTGCTGGCCGCGCTTTTCACCAGCGAAGCCTTCTGGGCGGAGGAGAACCGCGGCCGCCTCGTGAAATCGCCGGTGGACTTCGTGGTCGGGAGCCTGCGCCTCTTCGACCTGCCAGTGCGCGAGGACCGCGACCTGGCCTGGATGGTCCGCCGCCTGGGCCAGGATCTCTTCGATCCCCCCGACGTGAAGGGCTGGCCCGGCGGCACCCACTGGATCACCGGCGCCACCCTGCTGGACCGCCAGGCCCTCATCGCGCGGGTGACCGGCGCCGCAGAAAACGCCGCCATGACGAAGACCGGGGCGGGGCAGAACCGCCGCGCCGCCTTCTTCGACCGCTGGGCGGCGCAGTTGCCGGAGGATTGGCAAGACGCCCGGGCGGTGACCCTGCTGGTGCTGGCGGTGCCCCCGGTGGACGTGCAAGTCCTGGACCGCCGCGCCAGCGGCGCGCTGGTCCGCAGCCTGCTGGCCGACCCGGCCTACCACGTAAAATGAGGCGGCCATGAGCTTCGAGATCACCCGCCGCCGCCTACTGACCGCCGCCGGCGCGGTTCCGCTTGCCGCCGGCCTGCCGGCAGGCCTGGCGCGCGCCGGTGAAGCGCCGCGGGTGCTGGTGCTGGTTGAGCTGAACGGCGGCAATGACGGCCTGAACAGCGTGGTGCCCTATGCCGACCCCGCCTACGCGGCGGCGCGGCCGACGCTGGCCGTGGCGCGCGACCGGGTGCTGCAGCTCGACGCGCGCCTGGGCCTGCACCCGGCGCTGGCACCGCTGATGCCCCTGTGGCAGGCGCGCGAGATGACCCTGGCCCTGGGCGTCGGCTATGAACGGCCCAACCGCTCCCACTTCCGCTCCATCGAGATCTGGAACAGCGCCTCCAGCGCCGGGGAGACCCTGCGGGAGGGCTGGCTGCACCGGGTGGTGACGGAGACCGGCGGCGGCACGGACTTCCTTCCCCGGGGCATCGTCCTCGGCGGGCCGGAGGGCCCGCTGTCCGGGCCGGCCATGACCACCGTGGTGCTGCGCGACCCGCGCCAGCTCAGCCGGGCCGCCGCGTTGCTGAAGGGTCGCGATGCGCCGCTGGCCAATCCCGCCCTCGCCCACATCCTGGCCGAGCGCGCCCGCATGCAGGGCGCCGCCCGGGACATCGCCCGCCGGCTGAAGGACGCCCCGCCGCTCACCACCGAATTTCCCAGGACCGCGCTGGGCCGCCAGCTGCAGCAGGCAGCATCGCTCATCGCCGCCGGAGCCCCCGCTTCGGTGATCAAGGTCCAGCACAGCGGCTATGACACCCACGCCCGGCAGGCCGAAGCCCATGCGGCCTTGCTGGGCGAGCTGGCCGCGGGCCTCGCCGCCTTCCGCGCGGCCATGATCGAGGCCGGCGCCTGGCGGCGCACCCTGGTGATGACCTACGCGGAATTCGGACGCCGGGTGGCCGAGAACGCCAGCGGCGGCAGCGACCACGGGACCGCCGCACCGCATTTCCTGCTCGGCGGCCGCCTCCAAGGCGGCTTCCTGGGGGAGCAGCCGCCCCTCGGCAACCTGGAGGGCGGCGACCTGAAGCCCAGTCTGGATTTCCGCCGGCTCTATGCCGCCGTGGCCGGGGATTGGCTCGGCCTGCCGCCGGCCCCGGCCAGCCTGGGGCGCCACGCCCCCCTGCCGCTGATCGCCTGACGGGGCGGAAATCCCGGGAAACCTTGCCGCCGGCCTTGGCCCTGGCTTTGGGGGCCCGCATCTGATAGGAAACCGCCGCTGCCGGCGCGCGGGCGCCGGCCCTTTCAGCCAGCCAGGAAACCAGGGATATGACCGAACCGCGCTTTGCTTCTTCGCCTCTCGGGATCGCCGTCGGCGTCGCCGCCATGGTGTTCATCGTCGGCCTGTCGAACTATGCGGTGCAGTTCCCCATCAACGACTGGCTGACCTGGGGGGCGCTCACCTATCCCGTCGCCTTCCTGGTGACCGACCTGACCAACCGCAGCCTGGGACCCAAGGCCGCCCGCCAGGTGATCTACGCGGGCTTCGCCCTGGCCGTGGTGCTGTCGGTCTGGCTCGCCACGCCGCGCATCGCCATCGCCTCGGGCGGCGCCTTCCTGGTCGCCCAGCTGCTGGATGTCGCGGTGTTCAACCGCCTGCGCGCGGGCGTGTGGTGGCGCGCGCCGGTCGTTTCCTCCACGCTGGGCTCGATCGTCGACACGGCGCTGTTCTTCTCCATCGCCTTCGCCGGCACCGGCCTGCCCTGGGTTACCTGGGCGTTGGGTGATTTCGGCGCCAAGATGGCGATGGCCGGCTGCCTGCTGATCCCCTTCCGCCTGCTGATGCCTGCGCTGCGCCCGCACTTCGCCCCCGGCGACCTGCCGAACGCGTCCAGCTAGACTTCGGACAACCGGGCACCAGGCCGGCAAGGCCCGGTCAGCACGCCCGGTTCTCCGGGTTTTCGCAGGGGTGAATCTCGAAGGGCTGGAAAGCGCTGTCGCGATAGGCGTCGAAGGTGCGCTTGTCGAGGCAGTGCACCTTGGCGAGGATCACGAGATCGCCGTTCACCTCCCGCTCGACCACCTGGCTGAAGAAGGCCACCTCGCAGTCGTAGTCACGCGCCATCTGGGCGGTCAGTTCGCTCTGCCAGCCCTCCTCCTGCGCCTGCACCGGCTGCGCGGCGAACGGCAGCGCCAGGCACAAGGCCAAGCCTGCGAGCAAGGAAATCAATCTTTCTGCCATGGCCGCGGTTCCTCCTTCTCAAAGGCCGGCGATCCAAGGAAAGGTAGGACAGCATCCACCGCCGCCGCCTGCCGGGCATTGACCTGCCTCAAGCGCCCCCCGCGCAGGTTTTTGGGGAAGCGGCGCGTCAGGCGGCGCGCAGACGCGGGCGCAGGCGCTTGGCGCCGCGGTAGCTCAAAGCCCCGGCGATGGCGATGGCGATGGCCGCCAAGGGCTGGGCCAGCGGCATCAGCCAATTCTCCTGCGCCAGCATGACCACAGCCAGATAGGCCCAGCCGACGAGGAAGACGGGCAGCGCCGGGATCACCAGCACGCCGGGAACCCGCAGCACGGCGAAGGCCGCGGCCATGGCGAGCAGGCCGCTGACCAGGGCGGCGGCGTAAAGCGGCAGCGTCTTGACCGCATCGCGCTGCAGGAGATTGCGCACCGCCAACGCGGTCACGACCACCTCCGGCGTGGTGGCGCCGTCGTCGACCCCGAGCAGGCTCTGCATCACCGGCAGGCGGCAGCGCGCGGCGGCACGGTCGGCGTTGTGCACGTCGAGAAAGCGGGCCGCCGTCACCTTGCGGACGCGCGGCGCGTCGCTGCGCCCGAAGAGCACCACACGGTTGTCGAAGTGCTTGCGGAAGAAGGTCTCCTCGCCCTCCTCGGCACAGGCATAGAGATCGCCCAGGGAGAACATCGGGATGCCGCCGTCGCCACCCTGGAAGTTCAGCAGCATGGCGTTGTCGTCCGAGCCCGGCACCGCATAGCGCCCCAGCATCAGGGCATCGCCGTTCAGCAGATGCGGCCGCTCGCCGACGACGCGGGCCGCCAGTTCCAGCGCCAGGGAGGGGTTGAGGCTGACGGTGCCGGTGCTGTCGCGGCTGCTCTCATACAGGGCCGCGCGGCGCAGCACGCCGTCGCCGTCGGCACGCAGCGCGATGCGGCGCAGATTACGGTCGCCGCCCACGGCCTCGACATAGTCGGGCAGCGGGCCGAGCCGCTCGGGGGCGGGGGCGCGGCGGCCGAGCACGATGCGCCCCTCCTTGCCGGCGCGCGCCAGCACGGCCAGGTAGTCGGCGTCATAGCCTTCCTGCAGGCCCTCGCCGGAGGTGGCGAAGCTCTCGTGCTGGGCGACGACCAGGGCGCCGCCCGTGAGGACACGGTCCATCACGGCGGCGATCTGCGGCGTCCAGAGTTCCTGGGGCAGGCGATCGAAGGGCGGGCGCAGCGCCGTCTCGCGGTCCAGCGCCACCACCACCACGGGCGAGCCGCCCGGCGGGCTGGGATGGGCGCTCTGGCCGTAGATCTCCTGGCGCGCGCGCAGCAGCAGGTCGTAGGCGCCGCCCTCCAGGCCGCGCAGCGGCGGCTGGACGGCCAGATAAGCCGCCAGGCAAGCAATCACCAGTGCCGCAAGCCCGTCAATCCAACGCATTGCCTGTAGGCCCCCCCTTGGGACCGCCCCCGCCGCCAGTCGCGAAACATAATTCTGAATTAAAACAGGCCACTGGGAGAAAACAAATCTGGGGTGAATCTCTAAATGCCCCAGAGAAGCTTACCGGAGTGTTAAGCCGCGGGTCCCGGGCGCAGGAAACCGCGACACAGCAAGGACTTGGTGGCCCCGGGAGGCGCCCGGGGGACGAATCGGCGCAACCGGGAATAAAGCCGCCAGGTGCGGGTCTATCGAGGAAAAGCTTTCGCCTTTCCGGGACCATGTCTTTGCGGGCGTGCCCTTCCCTCACAGCCCGTAATGGCGGCCGGTGCGGCTCTCTCCCCTAGCGCCGGCCGCCTCCCCGCCCCGGAACAGCCCGTTTTTCGTAACCGGAGAATTGACCAATGACCAAATCGCTTCTTCTTTCCTCCTTCGCCGCCGCCACCGTGGCCTTCACGCTCGCCGCCTGCGACGAGCAGCAGGCCACCGACAGCAGCACTTCCGTACCGATGCAGCAGCAGGGCGCCATGCCCAGCGGGGAAAGCGCCGCCACGCCGGCGATGCCGGAGGCCGGCGAGCCCCAGGCCATGGAGCCCCAGGCCATGGAGCCCATGCCGACGGAGCCCGAGACGGTGACACCGGAGGGCGAAGAGCCGGCTACCAGCCAGTAACCGCCAAAGCGCCCGAGGGGGCGTGGCGAAGCTGCAAAGCGCGGGAAACACCGGCCTGATGCAGGCCCAGTTGGGCCGGTGCTGCGCCCATCGGAACCGCCGTCAAAAGCAACAAAGAGATTTGCCATGATTGCGGCAGCGACCGACATAATTCGCCACAAATCGGCCCCCTTAAGGTTCCACGACAGTCTCCGGCGGCCTGCCTACCTTCCGATCCTGCGGGACGGCGCGATGCCGGCCGCAGGAACCAAGAAGGTTGCAACAACGGAGGCGAAAAGCGTGGCAAAAGCGGACGAGACGGTTCTGGAACATATTCCCGCCCTGCGCCGCTATGCGCGCTCCCTGACCGGCGACGCCGTGGAAGCGGACGATCTGGTGCAGGAGAGCTTGAGCCGGGCCCTGGCCCGGCGGCAAAAACAGGGCGCGAAGGCGAACGAGATCCGCAATCTGCGGGCCTATCTCTTCACCATCCTGCACAACGCCCACGTCGACCGCCTGGGCGAGCGGCGCCGCTGGACCTACAGCATTCCCGCCGAGGTGTTGGAGAACCGCCTCGCGCAGCCGGCGCCGCAGTACGGGCAGCTGGAGCTGAACGACCTGGCGGCGGCCTTGCAGCGTCTGCCCGAGGAGCAGCGCCAGGCGGTCCTGCTGGTCGGCTATGAGGGCATGGCCTACAAGGACGCCGCACAGGTGCTGGAAGTGCCCATCGGCACGGTGATGTCGCGTCTGTCGCGCGGCCGCGAGGCGCTGCGCCGCATGATGGCGGGCGCGCCGCTGGCGAATCTGCGGCCGGTCGCCGGCCGGGGCACGAGGCAGGGCGCGGAAACGAAGGCGGCGGCCGCCCGGCAAGGAAACCTACGGAAGGCGAGATGACGCCCACATGGCACGATAACGACAACGGCATCCCCGAGGAGGAGCTGCAGGCCTACGTCGACGGCGAGCTCGACGGCCGCCGGCGCGCGGCCATCGAGGCCTATCTGGCCACCAACAGCGCGGAGGCCGCGCGCGTCGCCGCCTATCGCGCGCAGAACATCGGGCTGCACGCCCTCTTCGACCCGGCGCGGCACAGCGACGACAGCGCCGCGCCGCCGCGGATCACAGAACTTGCCCAGCAGCTCGATGCGGAGCTGCGCGGAAACGCGAAGCATCCCCGGCGCAGCGGCTTCTTGCGTGGCCATCGCGCCATCGCCGCTTCGCTCGCGCTGCTGCTCACCGCCGGCACCGCGGGCGGACTGGCCCTCTTGCAGAGCGGCTGGAACCACGATCCCCTGGTCGCCTTCACCCGCCAGGCCGTGAGCGACACGCCCCTGCAGCTCGCCAGTTCCGCGCCGCAGTCCGGCGCCGAGATCCAGACCAGCGCCGCCGAGGACGGGACGCGCCAGGTCGTCACCTGGCTGGCCGCCCAGCCGGGCAAGGCGCCGACCCGCCTGCCGGACCTCGAAGCCCTCGGCTTCGAACTGGTGGCCGAGCGCGTCATCACCACCAGCAGCGGCCAGCCGGCCGCGCAGCTGCTCTATCAGAACGACGAGGGCCAGCGCGTCACGCTCTACATGCGCGCCGGCGGCAAGGCGGGCAAGACCAGCTTCACCTTCACCCGTGAGGGTGAGGCCGCGCAGTTCTTCTGGCAGGACAGCCACATGGCCTACAGCCTGGTCGGCAAGATGGCGCAGGACCAGCTGCTGCGCATCGCCGAGGCGGTGAGCCGCAGCCTGCAGCAAAGCACCGAGGAGCCCGCCGCGCCGGGGACCGCGCCAATGGCGCCTCTGGAGCCGGCGGTGCAGTCCGACAGCGACAAGCCCGTCGCGCCCCTGCCCATCCCCCCATCGAACGACGGCACCCTGGCGCCGGAATCGCCCCTGCCCCTGCCCGAGCGCAGTGCGGAGACGCCCAAGGAAACCTGAGGCGACTTTGAGTCGGCGCAGCCCGACTCAATCTAAGAATTGGTTCTTCACCCCACCGTAAATCCGAGCGTGCCAATTGGACTGCCGTCCAGTCCTTCTAGCGCGTTTTGACAGCGGCGAAGACCTCGCGCGGACTTGCCGCAAGGTCGCGCTCAATCACGAAGGTCGCGTGCATCGCTGAACAGTCACTCATCGTCTTCTCGTCAGGCCTGCGGAGATTCGCCGTTGGGGGCGACACCGAAGATCGAGAAGAGATAGTCCGGCGTGTTGCCGAAGTAGACATCGACCTCGACGATGCGCCCGCCCTCGGCGCGCATGTACTCACAACCGCGGTACTGGGCGCCGGAATACAGCGTGCTGAGGTAGCGCACCACAACCGCTTCGCCGTCGACAAAAAGATCCTGAAAGTCGACGCTTTTGATTTTCTCGTGGCCGGGCCAGCAGCGCTCCAGGTAACGCGCCTTCCCGATCGGCGGCTCGTCGAGCGGGCTGCGGAACCGGAAGTCTTCAGCCAGAAGCTCTTCGATCACTGCGCGATCTCCCGATTCGTAGGCTGAGAAATAGCGGCGGACGAGTGCGGCAATGCCGTTTGCCTGCTCCATTTTGCCTCCTCAAACTGCTTTCATTTTGCAACTGGTTGCAGGTTAGGCAGACTGCTTCGATAATGCAACCGGTTTTACGTGGGGCTGGGGCATGGCCGAAGCGCACAGATCGGGTTGCCCGATCAACCTGACACTGGAAGTCCTGGGCGACCGCTGGTCGCTGCTGATCCTGCGCGACATGATGTTCGGCGACCGGCGGCATTTCCGCGAGCTGCTGCGCTCGGAGGAAGGCATCTCCTCCAACATCCTGGCCGACCGTCTGAAGCGTCTGCAGGCGGAAGGCCTGATCACCAAGGCCGACGACCCGAGCCACAAGCAGAAGGCCATCTACTCCCTGACCGCCAAGGCCATAGAGTTGCTGCCGGTCTTCGCCCAGATCGGCGCCTGGGGCACGCGGCACCTGCCGGTGACGCCGGAGCTGAGCATCCGCGCGCAGCTGCTGGCCGAGGGCGGCCCGCCGATGTGGGAGGATTTCATGGCCGAATTGCGCGAAGCGCACCTGGGCGAAGCCCCGGCGCGACGGCGCCGCGGCCCGACCGTCCGCGAGCGCCTGCAGCGGGCCTACGAGGAGGTCTGCGCGAAGCAGGTAAAAAGCCGCAAGCGGGCCTCAACGGCCCCTTAGATCCGTCGATCTCACGCCCGCCACAGCGGCTTGCGGGACTCCGCCAGCGCCGTCGCGGAGTCCATCCCGACGTCGGCGAGCATATGCGGGCCGATCCGCAGGAGCCGCCGCAGTTCCGCGCGCCGCTGCCGCCGGCGCCGCAGCTCTGCCAACCCAGCGTCAATTTTCCTGAGCAACGTGGTGACGGGCCGGCGGCCCTGGCTGGGCACCACGTGAAGGGGCAGCGCTCGGCTCATGATCTCCACCTCACTTCAGTTTAAGGGATAGCAACGCCCCCTATATGACGCCAATCAGCGGCAGGCTTCAAATCAAGCTATTTGAATGCTAGGATCAGGAAAACTGATCCTCAAGGAAGGCCATGCGGCTGCCCCCACTGAACGCCCTGCGCGCCTTCGAGGCGGCCGCCCGGCACGGCGGCTTCGCCGGGGCGGCCGACGAGCTCTGCGTGACCCGCGGCGCCGTCAGCCGCCATGTGAAGCTGCTGGAGGAGCACCTGGGCGTCGCCCTGTTCCGCCGTCTGCCCAAGGGCATCGAGCTGACCGAGGCCGGCCGTCGCTTTCTGCCGGTGCTGACCGGCGCCTTCGAGACCATTCAGCACGGCGCCCAGCGCATCGCCGCCGAGCGGACCGACCTGCACATCATCTGCCCGCCGACCACCTCGATCCGCTGGCTGATCCCCCGCCTGCCGAAGTTCCGCGCCCGCTGTCCGGACATCCGCGTCCGGCTGACGACCGAGTTCTTCGAGATCAATGATTTCCGGAGCGAGGACTTCGACCTCGGCTTCGGCCTCTCAACCTATCGCAAGCAGCGGCCCGGCATGGAGGTGCTGACCTTCCTGCCCATGTCCATCGTGCCGGCCTGCGCGCCGCAGCTGCTGGAAGGCGGCACTCCCCTCAAGCAACCGAGCGACCTCGCCAACTTCACCCTGCTGCACGAGACGGCGAGCCGCCACGACTGGAAAAGCTGGCTGAACACCTTCGGTGTCGCGGGCGTCGATCCGGAAAGCGGCGATGTCTTTCCCAACCTGGACATGGCGGTGACGGCCGCCGTCATGGGCGCCGGCGTGGTCATGGGCGACCTGCTGCTCACCCACCAGGAATTCCAGACCGGCCAGCTGGTGATGCCCTTCCCGGAGCTGCGCTGCGGCACCGACTGGGGTGATCTCTGCCTGATGGGACCCACGGAGAGATGGCACGAACCGAAGGTCGAGGCCTTCAAGGCCTGGGTCCTGGAGGTCGCCGAGGAAGACCGCCGGGCGATGTCCCTCTAGCGCGCCCGGCGGCGGTCACGCCGCCGCGGGACGCGGCGCCTTGGCGCCGAGGCCGCCGTAGAGCTGTGCCAAGCGGTCGAACCAGGCGGCGACGGGGTCGTCTTCGGGCAGCAGGTTCTGCGGCGAGGAGCAACGCGCCCACTGCAGGGCGCCGAAGACGATGTAGTCGGCGTAGGACGGCGTCTCGCCGCCCAGAAAGGCGAAGTCCTTCACGCTGAGGCGCAGCGGCGTCAGCGCGGCGTGGAGCGCCTTCAGATGCGCGTCGCGATCGGCCACGTAGTCTTCCAAGCCGGCGCCCAGGGCCTTCTCGCGGCTGCCGCGGAAGTAGTCGACGTCCTTGGGATCGATGATCTTCACGATGTCGGCGATGATGAGCCGCACCAGCGCCGGGTGCACCACCGCCTCGGTCCAGCGCTTGATGAAGAAGGCCGCGCCCTTGGCGTCGGCGCTGCCGAACAGCGCCGGGCGGTCGCGGTAGACCTCTTCCAGGTAGCAGGCGATGTCCCAGGAATCCGAAATCACCTTGTCCCCGTCCAGCAGCACCGGCACCCGGCCCTGCCCGGAGGAGGCGATGGCGTCCTTTTCGGTGAAGCGCCAGGGAATGGTCTCCACCTCCAGGCCCTTGTGGGCCAGGGCCATCTTGGTGCGCCAGCAGTAGGGGCTGAACCGCAGCAGCGGGTCGGCGCCCGCCAGGTCGTACATCTTCAAACTCATCTCCCTAATTCTCCGCCTTGCCGCAGACCAGCAGAGCAAAGGCGTAGGACAGCGCCACTTCGTGCAGCTTGTCGAAGCGGCCCGAGGACCCGCCGTGGCCGCCGGTCATGATGGTGTTGAGCAGCAGCAGGTTGCCGTCGGTCTTGGTGGCGCGCAGCCGGGCCACCCACTTGGCCGGCTCCCAGTAGGTGACGCGCGGGTCGGTGAGGCCCGCGGTCGCGAGGATCGCCGGATAGTCCTTGGCCTCGACGTTGTCGTAGGGCGAATAGGCGGCGATGGTCTTGTAGGCTTCGAGGCTTTCCAGGGGATTGCCCCACTCCGGCCATTCCGGCGGGGTCAGCGGCAGGTCCTTGTCGCACATGGTGGTCAGGACATCGACGAAGGGCACCTCGGCGACGATGCCGCGGAAGAGGTCCGGGCGCATGTTGGCGACGGCCCCCATCAGCATGCCGCCGGCCGAACCGCCGTGGCCGACGATCTGGCCCGCCCTGGTGAAGCCGGCGTCGATCAGCCCCTCGGCGGCGGAGATGAAGTCGTGGAAGGTGTTGACCTTCTTCTCCCGCTTGCCGTGCAGATACCAGCCGTAGCCCTTGTCGGTGCCGCCGCGGATGTGGGCGATGGCATAGATGAAGCCGCGGTCGATGAGGCTGAAGCGGTTGGTCGAGAAGCCTGCCGGAGTGCTCATGCCGTAGGAGCCATAGCCGTAGAGCAGCAGCGGCGCCGAGCCGTCCAGGGGCGTGGTCCTGCGGTAGACCAGCGAGACCGGCACCTCCTCGCCGTCGTGGCCGCGCGCCAGGACGCGCCGCGCCTCGTAGTCGGCCGGGTTGTGCCCGCTGGGCACCTCCTGCTCCTTCAGCAGCTCGCGGCTCCGTCCGGCCATGTCGTAGTCATAGACCTGCTGCGGCGTGGTCAGCGAGGAATAGGCAAAGCGCAGGGTCGCGGTGTCGTAGAGGTAGCCCGGCACCAGGGCCAGGGAATAGGCCTCCTCGTCGAAGGCGATGGCGTGCTCCTCGCCTGACGGCAGCGCGGTAACGATGATGCGCGGCAGACTGTTCTCGCGCTCCAGGCGGACCATGTAGTCCTTGAAGACCAGCAGGCTGAGGATCAGGCGCCCTTCCTTGTGAGGCACCAGGTCGCGCCAGTTCTCCCGCCCCGGCGCATCGAGGGGCGCCTCGGCGATCTTGAAGTCGATGGCGCCGCCGGCGTTGGTGAGAACCAGGAAGCGTTCACCGTGGTCGGTGACCTCGTATTCGATGTCGCGCTCCCGGAGAGCGATGAGCTCGGGCGCGCTCTCCGGCTTTGCCGCGTCGATCACCCGCACCTCCGAGGTGGTATGGTCGTGCGCCGAGAGGACGATGAAGCGGTCGCTCTCGGTCTTGTCCAGGCCGACGAAGAAGCCCGGATCCGGCTCCTCGTAGACCAGGGTGTCGGCGGACGGATCGTCGCCCAGGCGGTGGCGGAAGACCTTCGACGGCCGGTGCTCGGCATCCAGGGTGACGTAGAAAAGGGTCCGACCGTCGTTGGCCCAGACCAGGCTGCCCTGCGCCTCTTCGATGGCGTCGGGCAGCAGCTCGCCCGAGGCCAGGTCCTTCACGGTGATGCGGTAGCGTTCCGAGCCGTTGCGGTCGACGGCGTAGGCCAGCAGGCGGTGGTCGGGGCTGTGCTCGCAGCCCGCCACGCGGAAATAAGACTCGCCCTCGGCCTCGCGGTTGCCGTCCAGCAGCACCTCTTCGCCTTCCCGCTTCCCGTCCTGCCGCCCCACCGGCGCGGCGCCGGCCGGGCAGCGGCAGAACACCGGATGCTGGCCGCCGACCTCGAAGCGCTGGTAGTAGGCATAGGGCCCGTCCGGGCTGGGCACGGAGCTGTCGTCTTCCTTGATGCGCCCCTTCATTTCCTCGAAGAGCCGCTTCTGCAGCGCCTCGGTGGGCGCCATGGCCGCCTTGGTGTAGGCGTTCTCCGCCTCCAGGTAGGCGCGAATCTCCGGGTCCAGGACGGCCGGGTCGCGCATCACCTCGCGCCAGTTGTCGTCGCGCAGCCAGGCGTAGGGATCTTCGCGCACGATGCCGTGCAGCTCGATTCGCTTGGGCTTGCGGGGGGCGACGGGGGCTTCGGCGGAAACGGTCGGGGCAGCTCTATCGGACGGCACGGGATGGGCTCTCATTTTCTATTAGTACGCGCTCAACCACGGCGCCGATCTTGGTATGCCAAGACGTCGCGCGGCTTTCTGTCGCAGCGGTCTTTTCCGATGTAGCATTCTATGGTCGCGCCGGGCAAAGCGTGGTTTTCCGAGGGACCGGGGCTGCCGGGGCGAAAAGCACCGAAAACGCGGATCCTGGGCGTTTGACCTGGATCAATGGCAACCGCCCGGCGGGCTGCCATGAGAAGGGCCACTGGGGATACCTGCAGAATGGGCAAGGTCGCGTGGCTCGCCGCCGACCCGGTTCACCGGACCGCGCTGATCCGACCACGCCAATCTGCTTGTTTGTTATAGTGTTATCCGTATCGGGAACCTGAACCGGTAATCTGAACCGGGAACCTTAACTGGGGCATCTGATGAGCAATTCAACCGAGGCATCCGGCACATCGGCCACGACCCTCCTTATGGGGCTGGTCTTGGCGATCGCCGGCATCATGGGGCTGTTCCTCGTCGCCAATGCGCAGGACGGCGCCATGGCGTTCCACGGCTACCTCTTCGTCGCGTTCTGCGCGCTCGGCATCTTCTGGATGATCAAGCGGCACTACGACGAGGCGGCGGGGCTGGTCGAAGTCGAGGGCGAGGTCCGTTACAACAACGCCGTAGTGAGAGCGGGTGTCATCGCCTCGCTGTTCTGGGGCGTGGTCGGTTTTCTCGCCGGCCTGACCATCGCCCTGCAACTCGCCTTTCCGGAGCTGAACTTCCATCTGCCCTGGACCAACTTCGGCCGCTTGCGGCCGGTCCACACCTCGGCGGTGATCTTCGCCTTCGGCGGCAACGTGCTGATCGCCACCTCCTTCCACGTGGTGCAGCGGACCTGCCGCGCCCGCCTGGCCGGCGAATGGGCGCCCTGGTTCATCTTCTGGGGCTATCAGCTGTTCATCGTGCTGGCGGCCAGCGGCTACGTTCTGGGCGTCACCCAGTCCAAGGAATACGCCGAGCCTGAGTGGTACATCGACCTCTGGCTGACCATCGTCTGGGTGGTTTACCTGCTGGTCTTCCTGGGCACCCTGATGAAGCGCCGCGAGCCGCACATCTACGTGGCCAACTGGTTCTACCTGGCCTTCATCGTGACCATCGCGATGCTGCACATCGTCAACAACCTGGCGATCCCGGTTTCACTGAGCGGCTCCAAGAGCTACCAGTTGTTCTCCGGCGTCCAGGACGCGCTGACCCAGTGGTGGTACGGCCATAACGCGGTGGGCTTCTTCCTCACCGCCGGCTTCCTCGGCATCATGTACTACTTCGTACCGAAGCAGGCGAACCGCCCGGTCTATTCCTACCGCCTGTCGATCGTGCACTTCTGGTCGCTGATCTTCCTCTACATCTGGGCCGGCCCGCACCACCTGCACTACACGGCGCTGCCGGACTGGGCCCAGACCCTGGGGATGACTTTCTCGATCATGCTGTGGATGCCCTCCTGGGGCGGCATGATCAACGGCCTGATGACGCTCTCGGGCGCCTGGGACAAGCTGCGCACCGACCCGATCCTGCGCATGCTGGCCGTCTCCGTCGCCTTCTACGGCATGAGCACCTTCGAAGGGCCGGTCATGTCGATCAAGGCGGTGAACTCGCTCAGCCACTACACCGACTGGACCGTCGGCCACGTGCATTCCGGCGCGCTGGGCTGGGTCGGCTTCGTCAGCTTCGGCGCCATCTACTACCTGGTGCCCAAGCTGTGGAACCGCGAGCGGCTCTACTCCCTGGCCCTGGTCAGCCTGCACTTCTGGACCGCGACCATCGGCATCGTGCTTTACATCACCGCGATGTGGGTCTCGGGCATCCTGCAGGGCCTGATGTGGCGGGCCTACGACAGCCTCGGCTTCCTGGAATACTCCTTCGTGGAGACCGTGGAGGCGATGCATCCCTTCTATGTGATCCGCGCCCTGGGGGGACTGCTCTACCTGCTGGGAGCGGTGATCATGGTCTACAACTGCTGGCGGACGATCCGCGGCGACCTGCGTGAGGAGCGTCGCATCGGCGCCCCGGCGGCCGGCCCGGCTACCGTCACCGCGGCCGAGTAAGGGGGAGCGCATCATGGCTTTCAAACACGACGTTATCGAGAAGAACTCGATCCTCCTCCTGGTTCTGACGCTGGTCGTGGTCTCGATCGGCGGCCTGGTGGAGATCGCCCCGCTGTTTTACCTGGAGAGCACCATCGAGAAGGTGAAGGGCATGCGTCCCTACACCCCGCTGGAGCTGGCCGGGCGGAACATCTACATCCGCGAAGGCTGCTACAACTGCCACAGCCAGATGGTGCGTCCGCTGCGCGACGAAGAGGAGCGCTACGGCCACTACTCCCTGGCGGCGGAGAGCATGTACGACCACCCCTTCCAGTGGGGCTCCAAGCGCACCGGGCCGGACCTGGCTCGTGTCGGCGGGCGCTACTCGGACAGTTGGCACGTCGCGCACATGGCCGACCCGCGCAGCGTGGTGCCCGAGTCGATCATGCCGGGTTATCCCTTCCTGGCGGAAACGCCGCTGGTGATGCATGACGTCGCCGGACACCTCAGCACCAACCGCACCGTCGGCGTTCCCTACAACGACGAGATGATCGAGATGGCCGAGCAGGATCTGGCCGCCCAGGCCAATCCGGACTCCGAGGGCGCCGACGGCGTGCTGGAGCGCTATCCCGGGGCCCTGGTCTCCAACTTCGACGGCAACGCCGAAGAGCTGACCGAGCTGGACGCGGTCATCGCCTACCTGCAGGTGTTGGGCACCCTGGTGGACTTCGAGGCCTACCAGCCCGAAGCCAACTATCGTTAGGAGGGCCGGAAAATGCATTACGAGCAAGTCGCGCACTTCGCGTCCACCTACGGCCTGATCTATTTCATCATCCTGTTCGCCGGCGTGCTGGCCTATGCCTTCTGGCCGAAGAACAAGGAGAAATTCGAGGAAGCGGCCCGCCGGCCGCTGGAGGAGGACTGATCGTGGCACACGACAAGGAAATCGATCAGGTTTCGGGCACCGAAACCACCGGCCACGAATGGGATGGCATCAAAGAGCTGAACACCCCGCTGCCGCGCTGGTGGTTGTGGACCTTCTACGCCACCTGCCTCTGGGCGCTGGCCTACTGGGTCGTCATGCCGGCCTGGCCGCTGGTCAGCAGCTACACCAAGGGCGTCATCGGCTACTCCTCGCGTGAACAGCTCGCCAACACCATGGCCGAGGCGAGGGCCGCGCAGGCGGTCTATCTGGACCGCATCGAGCAGGCCTCCCTGGAGGAAATCGTCAATGACCGTGAGCTGCTGGACTTCGCCCAGGCGGGCGGGGGCTCGGCCTTCGCGGTCAACTGCTCCCAGTGCCACGGGCTCGGCGCCGCCGGTTCCACCGGCTTCCCGAACCTGAACGACGACAACTGGATCTGGGGCGGCACCCTGGAGGCGATTCACCAGACGATCCTCTACGGCATCCGCTCCGACCACGACGAGACCCGCTTCAACGAGATGCCGGCCTTCGGTCGGGACGAGATCCTGGATCGGGAACAGGTCGGCGACGTGGCCGAATACGTGCTGTCGCTTTCGGGTTCGGAGACCGACCCCGCCGCGGCCCAGCGCGGTTCGGAGATCTTCGCCGAGCAGTGCGCCGCCTGCCACGGCGAGGACGGCACGGGAAACCAGGACCTGGGCGCCCCCAACCTGACCGACGCCATCTGGCTCTACGGCGGCGACAAGGCCGACGTGGTGCAGACCATCGCCAACAGCCGTTCGGGCATGATGCCCGCCTGGACCGGCCGCCTCGACGAAACGACGATCAAGCAGTTGGCCGTTTACGTCCACTCACTGGGTGGCGGCGAGTAAGTCTCTAGAAAGGGTAGGGACAGCAATGGTTGATCAAGCGGTTGTGCAGGATGCCACCGCGAAACCGGCAGATAAAAGAGAAGGCGTAGAACGCTCAGACGCTGAACCGGTCAACAAGAAAGAGCGGCGCTCCCTCTACCAGAAGCGGATAAAGATCTATCCGCGGCTGGCCAGGGGGGGCTTCCGCCGCCTCAAATGGGGCGTCATGGCGGTGACGCTCGCCATCTACTACCTCACGCCCTGGATCCGCTGGGACCGCGGGCCGAACGCGCCCGACCAGGCGGTGCTGATCGACTTCCCGGGCCGGCGGTTCTATTTCTTCTTCATCGAAATCTGGCCGCAGGAGGTCTACTACCTCACCGGCCTGCTGATCCTGGCGGCCATCGGCCTGTTCCTGGTCACCTCCCTGGCCGGGCGGGTATGGTGCGGCTACACCTGCCCGCAGACGGTCTGGACCGACCTTTTCATCGCCGTGGAGCGCTTCTTCCAAGGTGACCGCGCCTCGCGCATCCGTATGGACAAGATGCCCTGGACCGGCAACAAGGTCTGGCGCAAGGCGGCGACCCACGTCACCTGGGTGGTGATCGCCGCCGGCACCGGCGGCGCCTGGGTCTTCTACTTCGCCGACGCACCGACCCTGGCGCAGCAGCTGGTCACCTTCGACGCCCCGGCCGTGGCCTACGTCACCATCGCCACCCTGACCTTCACCACCTACCTGCTGGGCGGCCTGGCCCGCGAGCAGGTCTGCACCTACATGTGCCCCTGGCCACGCATCCAGGGCGGCCTGCTGGACGAAGAGTCCCTGGTCATCACCTACCACGAGGACCGCGGCGAACCGCGCGGCGCGCGCAAGAAGGGCACCCATCCGACGGAGCTGGGCGACTGCATCGACTGCAACCAGTGCGTCGCGGTCTGCCCCATGGGCATCGACATCCGCGACGGCCAGCAACTGGAGTGCATCACCTGCGCGCTCTGCATCGACGCCTGCAACGGCGTGATGGACAAGGTCGGCCTGCCGCGCAACCTCATCTCCTACGACACCCTGGCCAACGTGGAGCGGGTGCGCGCCGGCGAGAAGCCGCGCCTGCGCCTCATCCGGCCGCGCACGCTGATCTACACCGGCATCATCGCACTGGTCACCCTGATCATGCTGTTCACCCTGGTGACCCGAAGCGACTTGGACGTGAACATCCTGCGCGACCGCAATCCGCTCTTCGTCACCCTGTCGGACGGCTCGATCCGCAACGGCTACACCGTGAAGATCATCAACAAGCAGCATGCCGAGCGCCACTTCACCCTGGCGGTGGAAGGCCTGCCCGGCGCCAGCATCGACATCGTCGGCAACGACGTCACGGCAGCGGATCTGCAGGTCGATCCCGACGACCTGGAAAGCTACCGGGTCTTCGTTTCGGCGCCGCGCGACAGCCTGGAGGACGATTCCCTCGACCTGCGCTTCCTCATCACCGACAAGGCCGACGGCACCCGGGTGACCTACGACTCCGTTTTCAGGGGACCTAAATGATGGCGCAGAACGGCGGCTTCGTGCTCAGCGGCAAGCATGTCCTCATCGGCGTGCTGGCGATGTTCGGCGTGATCGTCGCGGTGAATCTGGTCTTCGTCTATCTGGCGATCGACACCTTCACCGGGGTGACGCGGGAGAATCCCTACCAGGAGGGCCTCGCCTACAACAAGGTGCTGGAAGCGCGCGAGACCCTGCGCGACCTGGGCTGGCGGGGCGACGTCAGCTTCACCAAGGTCAGCAGCGGCGAGGACAGCATCACCGTCACCCTGACCGACGGCGAAGGCGGGCCGCTCAGCGGCCTGGACCTGGAAGGCAGCCTGCGCCGTCCGACCCACGAGGGCATGGACCAGGAGTTGAACTGGCGCGAGGAAAGCCCCGGCGCCTACAGTGCCGTGGTGACGCTGCCCCGGCGCGGCAACTGGGACCTGGAGATCACCGCCGACGACGGCAGCAACCCGCCCTTCGAGATGAAGACAAGGCTATGGCTCAAGTAAGCCCGCAGGCAGACCCAAGAAGCGACGGGGGCCTCAACGCCCCGGCCCGGCCCAGGCCGGATGACGTCGGGGCCGCCGCCATGCTGGGCTGCTGCCCCGGCGGCGGCATCGCCGCGGCCGCCGAGGAAGCGGCGCCGAGCCTGCGCCTGGAGGACTTCGCCGACCACATCGTCCAGCAACCAGACGGCAGCGCGGAACTGACGCTCATCGTGCAGAACCTGCATTGCCCGAGCTGCATTCGCTCGATCGAGAGCGCCGTCGAGGGCAGGCCGGGCCTGGAGAAGGCACGGGTCAATCTCAGCACCCGGCGCCTGAAGCTGCAGTGGAACCCGGCCGAGACCGACGCCGAACCGCTGCTGGCCGCCGTGGCCGCCAAGGGCTACCGCCTGATCCCGCTGGACGCCGAACAGATGGAAAGCGCCGAAGCCGGCGAGACCCGCGAGCTGCTGCGCGCCCTGGCGGTGGCCGGTTTCGCCGCCGGCAACGTCATGCTGCTCTCGGTCTCGGTGTGGAGCGGCCTGGCCGAGGACATGGGCCCGGCGACGCGCGGGCTGATGCACTGGGTCTCGGCCTTGATTGCCCTGCCCGCCGTGGCCTACGCCGGGCGGCCCTTCTTCCGCTCCGCCCTGGCGGCGCTGCGCGGCGGCACCATGAACATGGACGTGCCGATCTCCCTGGCCGTCATCCTGGCCGCCGGCATGAGCCTCTCGGAGACCCTGCGCGGCGGCGACCAGGTGTTTTTCGACGCCTCGGTCACGCTGCTGTTCTTCCTGCTGATCGGCCGCTTCCTGGACCTGCGGCTGCGCGGGCGCGCCCGCTCGGCGGCGGAGAACCTGACCGCCCTGCGCGCCACCGCCGCCACGGTGGTCGATGCCGAGGGACGGCTCAGCAGCCTGCCCCTCAACCGCCTGCAGCCCGGCATGACCGTCGCCGTGGCCCCTGGCGAGCGCATTCCCGTCGACGGACTGGTGAGCCTCGGCCGCTCCGAGGTCGACACCTCGCTCCTGACCGGCGAGAGCCTGCCGCGCCCCGCGGTGCCCGGCAGCGAGGTCTTCGCCGGCACCGTCAACGGCGACGGCGCCTTGCGTGTCACCGTCACCAAGACCGCCGACGCGAGCCTGCTGGCCGAGATCGTGCGCCTCATGGAGACCGCCGAGCAGAGCCGCGACCGCTACGTGCGCCTGGCCGACCGGGTGGCGCGCGTCTACGCGCCGGCGGTGCACATCCTGGCCGGCGTGACGCTGGCCGGCTGGCTGGTCTTGACCGACATCGCCTGGCAGGGCGCGCTGCTGCACGCCATCGCCGTGCTGATCATCACCTGCCCCTGCGCCCTGGGCCTGGCGGTCCCCGCCGTGCAGGTCGCCGCGGTGGGGCGTCTCTTGAAGCGCGGCGTGCTGGTGAAGTCCGCCGACGCCCTGGAGCGCCTGGCCGCCGTCGACACCCTGGTCTTCGACAAGACCGGCACGCTGACCAGCGGCCGCCCGGAACTGCAGAACCGCCAGGATATCCCGGCCGAAGAGCTGGGCCTGGCCGCCGCCATCGCCGCCGAGAGCCGTCACCCCCTGGCCCGCGCCCTCTGCCGGGCCGCCGGCGAGACCGAGCCGCGCCAGGTCAGCGTGACCGAGCATCCGGGCGACGGCCTGGAGGCGGTGGTCGCGGGAGAGAGCCTGCGCCTGGGCCGCCGCGGCTGGTGCGGCGTCGCCGAAGACGCGGACGACAGCGGCATCGAAAGCGCCGCCATGGAGCTTTGGCTGGCAGGCCCCGGCCGGACGCCGCGGCGTTTCGCCTTCCGCGACGCCCCGCGCAGCGACGCCGCCCGGGTGATCGCCCACTTGCAGGACCGCGGCTTCCGGGTGGAGCTGCTGTCCGGCGACCGCAGCGCGGTGGTCGCCGACCTGGCCGGGCAGCTCGGCATCACCGCCTGGCAGGGCGACTGCCGCCCGGCCGACAAGATCGCCCGCCTGCGCGAACTGGCCGCCGAGGGCCGCAAGACCGCGATGATCGGCGACGGCCTCAACGACGCCCCGGCGCTGGCCGCCGCCTTCGCCTCGCTGTCGCCGGCCGAGGCCGCCGACGTCAGCCAGATCGCCGCCGACATCATCTTCCAGGGCGAGCGCCTGGCGCCCATCGCCGAGGCCCTGGACACCGCGCGCCGCTCGCGCCGCCTGGTGCTGCAGAACTTCGGCCTCGCCTTCCTCTACAACGTCATCGCCGTGCCCATCGCCGTCGCCGGCCTGGTGACGCCGCTGATCGCCGCCGTGGCCATGTCGGCCTCCTCCATCGTGGTCACCGCCAATGCCATGCGCCTCAATCTGGGCAGCCTGAAGATCGCGGCGCCGCGCGCCGACAGCGGCGCCGCGGCCTGCGCCCCGGAGGCGGCGGAATGAGCGCCCTCATCTACCTCATCCCCGCGGCGCTGCTGCTGGGCCTCCTGGGCCTGGGGGCCTTCCTCTGGTCGCTGAAGAGCGGCCAGTTCGACGACCTGGACGGCGCCGCCCACCGCATCCTCCTGGACGACGACGAGGATGCGCCGCTGCCGCCCGAGGGCGGCAGCCACAAGACTCCTGCTTCAGAGAATCAGTCCCGCTAGCGGCCCACCGTGTCGCGGTAGGCGTGCCAGGTGGCATGGCCGACCAGCGGGAAGGTGATGATCAGCCCCAGGTAAAGCGTCACCAGGCCGCAGGCGGTCAGGAAGGCGATCAGCCAGGCCCAGAGCAGCATCGGCTTCAGATTGCGCCACACAGCGATGAGGCTGGTCATGATGGCGGTCATGAAGTCCACCTGGCGGTCCATCAGCATGGGCACCGAGACCACGCTGATGGCGAAGACCGCCGCGGCCAGGATCGCGCCGGCGCCGGTGCCGACCACCAGCAGCGACACACCCTGGGAGGTGAGCAGCAGGGTCGGGACCGCCTCCGCCAGAGGCGGGAATTCCGTGGTGCCCAGGAAGAGCGCCAGCAGCAGCGTCGCCGCGCGCATCCAGATGAGCAGCAGCGCCATGAGCACGATGCCGACAAAGGCGAGACGCATGGGCGAGCGGGTGGCGACGAAGAGCGCCGAGAAGAGGGAGACCGGTTCCCCGCTCTCGAGCCGCCGGCTGGTCTCGTAGAGGCCGACGGCCAGCATGGGGCCGACCAGCATGAAGCCGGCCATCAGCGGGAAAAGCAGGTATTCCAGCCCGACGAAGAAGACCCCCGCGGTGACGGCGAAGCTGATCGCCGTGAAGATCGCGCCATAGGCCAGGCTGACGCCCGGCGCGCGCTTCATATCCTCCCAGCCCGCCGCCAGCCAGGCCCAGGGCCGGTCAAGCGGCAGCCGGTTCACCGGCGGAAACATCTGATGAAACTCTTTACCTGTCGCTACCATGAGCTTCCTCCGGACACCTGTTCTTTGTTCAGCGCGCGGGTTTTCTCCCACGTCGCTCTTCCCTTGCCCCGGCGGTCCATACCCCGGCAAGAGGCCGCGCCCGACACGCGGCAGATAAGCGCCCTACCAAGCCCTGGGATATGATAGCGCGCAAGGGGGGTGACCGGAAGCCCCCGAGTCCCAGGGATTCCGGGCGCTTCCGGGCCCGCCCGGCGGCCCGGACGGCCTAGATTCCCCGGCTGAGGCCCCCGCGCGAACCGCGCAGGGCGAAGGTTCCCTCGGATTCGTAGGGGGCGCTGCGCCGGACCAGGCTGTCGAAGTAGGCTATCCCCGAAATCCGGTAGTCCAGGTCGCCGCGCTCGGCCAGGAGCTGCATCTGGCGGACGAGCTCGATCAGGGTTGTCGAGGCGACCACCGAGAGCCGCGCCTCGCCGAGGCGCGGCACCGTGATCTTCTCGCTGGAGAAGCCACGGGCGAAGCCCTCGCCGTTGACCTCCAGATCGAAGGTCAGGCCGTCCAGCGGCAGGTCGAAGTCGTTGGGATTGCCGATCCTGAGATCGATCTCGAAACGCTGCTCGAAGACGCTGCTCTCCAGCAGGCGCAGGTCGACCACGTGGACCTCCGGGGCCACCGGCTCGGCGCCGCTGCAGGCGGCGGGCGCCAGCAGCATCGCCGCCGCCGCCCAACCGCCGCAAGCGCGGCCTGCCGCCCGGACCACGCTGGTGAAGGCCGGGCTCAATTCCCGAAGAGGCCCTTCTTCAGATCCAGCGGCGAGGTGGAGCCGCCGCTGTCGCCGCCACTCGAGCCACCGGGCACCAGGCCCTCGAGCAGGCCCTTGGCGCCCTCCTCGTCCTGCAGCTTCTCCATGACCGCGCTGGGGTCCTTGATCTGCTCCTCCAGGGCCCCCGCCAGATCGGGCTTGTAGGAGATGTCGCTCCAGGGCCCGGAGACCTTGATCGGCACCGCCACGCCGGCCAGGTCGGACTGGCCACCCTGCCCTTCCAGGGAGCCGACAAGCTTCGGCTTCACGGTGTAGTCGACGGTGCGCGGCGGCAGCGGCACCGTGCCGGCGCCGGTCATGCGCACCAGCGGCGCCACCATGTTGAGGTCGTCGTTGGTGACGATGCCCTTGGCGATCTTGAAGGTGCCGGAGAGCTCCGCAAAATCGGTGGCCTGGGCCTCGTCGAAGGAACTCTCGATCGCGGCCACCGAGATGTTGCGCATCATGGCCGCCAGGTTGACCCCCTTGATGGCGCCGTCGCGGAAGACCACCGCGCCGTTGCCGCTCAGGTTGGAGACCAGCTCGCGCTGAGTGCCGCCGCTCGACTTCACCGAGAGCTTGCTCTCGGTGGTGCCGAGGATGCGGTCGAACTTGGCGAGATCGTTGAGGAAGGGACCGGCCTGAAAGTTCGCCAGGTCGAAGTCGGCGGTCAGGGACGGCTTGCCGCTGCTGCCGTCGACGGTGATCTTGCCCTTGCCGGCGCCGTCGTAAAGCTGCATTTCCGCCAGATCCGCGGTCAGCTTGCTGTCCTTCAGCACCACCGTGAGGCTGCTCTTGCCGATCTTTACGTCCTTGAACAGGATGCCGCCGGCGTTGAAGGCCAGGTCGGCGTTCAGCAGGCCCAGGGCCGAGACGTCGATGGGCTCGTCGCTCCAGTCACCGCCGCCGGCCTCTCCGCCACCGCTGCCGCCGCCCGAGCCGCCACCCGAACCGCCGGCCGCCGCGCCTTCCTGTTCCGGCGGCAGATAGGGGTTGAGGTTCAGCTCCTCAACGCTCAGCTCGGCCTTGATGAAGGGCTTGGCGCCGGTCGCATCGACGGAGAAGAGCCCATTGCCGTTGATCTCGTCCAACCTGATCTTGGCGTCGGTCAGGGCGACCTTGGCCCCCACCATCTCCAGATCACCCGCGATGTTGAAGGGGCCCAGGCCTTCACCGGGGAAGTCCAGCGGCTGGCCGGTCCAGGCCGCAAGCTCGCGGATCGAGGGCACGTCCAGCGCCAGGGCGCCCTGCAGCCCCAAGGCGCCGGCATTGCGCGCCGCGCCGTCGAAGGAAAAGGTCACCGGCTCCGAGTCCACCTTCATGGCCAGCTTGCTGGTCTCGCCGGACATCAGCGCCTGCGGGCTCTCCGCGTCGACTTCCAGCGATACCGTCTGGCTGTTCCAGGTGGCCGAGCCGTCGGCCGCGAAGGGCGAAGACAGGCTGGGCAGCGAAAGCTCCATGTTCACGTCGCTGACCTTGACCTCCTGGCCGCTCTGGTGGTCGATGTAGGTCAAGGTGCCGTCCACCAGGCGCACCTCGCCGAGGCGCAGTTCCTTCAGGGCGCCGGCCGCGTCGCCACTCGAGCCGCCGCCGGCGTCACCCGAAGGCGCCGGCGCAGCCGCCGCAGTGTCGAACTGCCAGTTGGGCCGGCCGTCCTTGTCGACCTCCAGGGTGATGACCGGCTTATCGAGAATGAAGCGATCGATCGCGACCTCGCCACTGATCAGCGGCAGGATCTGCAGGGCGACGTCGAGGCGGTCGATCGTCGCCATCTCAGGCGTGGAGGCACCGGGCGCGTTGGCGAAGCCGACGTTTTCCACCGAGATGGCGATGGTCGGCAGGAGCGACAGCGAGATGTCGCCGTCGATGCGCAGGTCGCGGCCGGTCGCCGACTTTGCCTGCGCCTGGATCTCGCTCTTGTAGCGCTCCAGCGGAATGAGCATGGGGACGACGATGATCGCGACGATCAGCAGCAGCACGACCACGCCGAGACCGATGAGCAGCTTCTTCATACCTGTAAGACCTCCTATCGGGGCGCGACTCTCGAAGCGGCCGCACCGTTGTCCCCCGGAAACGGAATACGCTTAATAACTTGTTTTGCAAGCGATTCCGGGAAGGCGCCGCGATCCCGCGTGCGCCTTCCCCGCCTGCGCAAATCTACTGTGCCGCCCCCTGGGCCGCCGGAGACGCGCTCATGTGAACCGTACGCTGCGGATAAGGAATGGAGATGTTTTCCGCATCCATGCGGTTCTTCAGGTTCTTGGTCAGATCGAACTTCAGCCCCCAGTAGTCGGCGGCGTTGCACCAGACACGCACGGTGAAGTTGACCGAGCTGTCGCCCAGGTCCGTTACCGCGGCCATGGGGGCAGGGTCGGCCTGCACGCGCGAGTCCTTCTTGCACTCGTCGACGATGGCGGCCAGCGCCTGGTCGATCTCGTCCTCGTAGGCAATGCCGATGACGATGTCGACGCGGCGCGTCGCATGGAACGAGTAGTTCTTGATGGCCGAGCCCCAGAGTTGGGAGTTCGGCGCGATGATCTGCACATTGTCGGGGGTCGCCAGCTCGGTGACGAAGAGAGTGACCCCCTTCACCGTCCCGGCCAGTCCGCCGCCTTCGATGTAGTCGCCGATCTTGAAGGGCCGGAACAGCAGCAGCATGACGCCGGCGGCGACATTGCTGAGCGTGCCCTGCAGGGCCAGTCCGATGGCCAGGCCGGCGGCGCCGATGACGGCGATGAAGCTGGTCGTCTGAACCCCGAACTGGGCCAGCACCGCAACGATGGTGAAGACGACCACCGCGTAGTAGGCGAGGCTGGAGAAGAAGTCCCTGAGGGTCTCGTCGACCTTCCGCACCCGCGAGAGTGCCGATTTGACTCTCCCCCGCACCCAGCCGGCAATCACGAAGCCGACGATCAGTATGACAATGGCGCCGACCACGCTCAGCCCGTAGCTGGTCACCAGCCCGACCACCATGCCCCAAACTTCTTCTGCGGATTGTTCCATCTAACGTCCCCGTATTGGCATGGCCTCCGCCATGCTGAAGTCCCGATCCAGGCGCGCGAACCAGCACCCCGGGACCACACATCGGCCATGCCACCGTACTCGCGGCAACCTGCCCGACCGCCGCCGCCCCGACCACAACTCCGGTCAATACACGCAGCAGTTATCCCGCCGTCATTCTAAACAAAGAAATAGGTAAGTTTGAATAGCGCGCTTAGATGGAGCCAGGAATCTTGCCCTTTTGCCGCAGCCTCTTGCGACAGAACTAGAGCCTGGACGGCCGAGCCGATCCAAAAACAATTCTGTGACGAATTGCAACCCTAGGAGGTGGCCTCGCCGTCGATCAGGTGCAGAAAGGACCCGAAAACGCTGCCCTGGCGCTGTCCGACCCGGGCGTCACCGCCGCCCTCCGCCGCCTGCGCCTCGAAAAGCGCCTTTTCCGGCGGTCCTTCCTCGCCCAGCACCCGGGCGTAGTGGAACTCGTGGGCGCGGAAAGCCGCGCCGCCGGCGCCCAGAGGTCCGTTCGCCAACAAACAAACCCGGCGGTAGCCGAGATGGCGTGCGGGTTCCCGGAAGGAGCTCTCCAGCGGCAGCAGCCCGGCCATGGCGTGACGCCGCCCTTCAGCGTCCTCCAGGCCCTGGCCGAGCACCATGTAGCCGCCGCACTCCCCGTAGACCGCGGCATCGCGCCCCGCCGCGGCGCGCAGGCCGGCCAGAAAGCGGCCGTTGCCCGCCAAGCGTGCGGCATGCAGTTCCGGGTAGCCGCCGGGCAGGTAGACGGCGTCGGCCGCAGGATCGGGGGCCTCGTCGGCCAGCGGCGAGAAGCAGGAAACCTCGGCCCCCGCCCGGCGCCAGGCATCGAGCAGCAGCGGATAGGCGAAGGCGAAGGCGAGGTCCTGCGCCACGGCGATGCGCTGGCCCAAGGGGGCGAGGGGGGGAACCAGGGAAGCGGAATCAGCGGCCTCGGCGCCGGGGATCCTCGCCGGGCGCGCCGCCCGGCAGAGCGCTGCCACGTCGACCTGCTCCGCGACCGCCGCCGCCGCGGCTTCCAGGAAATCCTCCAGATCGCCGTCCTCTCCCGCCTGTACCAGGCCCAGGTGGCGTGACGGCCGCGCCAGCGCCGCGTCGCGGGCAAACGCTCCGAAAACAATCTGCCCTGCCGCCTCGCAGGCGGTCCGCAGCAGGGCCTCATGGCGCGGGCTGGCGACATTGTTGAGGATCACCCCGGCCAGGGGCACGGCGGCATGGAAGCCGGCGAAGCCCGCCGCCAGCGCGGCGACCGAGGCGCCCATGCCCTTGCAGTCGATCACCAGCACCACCGGCCAGCCGGTCAGCGCCGCCAGCTGCGCGGTGGAACCGCCCGCCAGGCCCCGTGCGTCGGTGACCGGCGCGCCGTCGAAGAGGCCCATGACCCCTTCCCCCAGCACCAGTTCCGCCGCTTCGCCGGCCCGCGCGACCGCCGCGGCCAGGGTTTCCGGGCGCATGGCCCAGGGGTCGAGGTTGAAGCAGGGCCGCCCGCTGGCGGCCTGGTGGAAGGCGGGGTCGATGTAGTCCGGGCCGGTCTTCACCGAGGCGACGGCCCGGCCCTGGTTGCGCAGGCAGCGCAGCAGCGCCAGGGTCAGCGTCGTCTTGCCGCTGCCCGAAGCCGGGGCCGCGACCAGCAGACCGGGTGTCATCCTGTCTCCTGGCGCCGGCTCAGGCCCAGGGGATTGGGGTCGAGCGCACGGCCCTTCGCCGCGCCCTGCCAGTCGAGGCCGGCGCGCAGCCGCACCACGTCGCCCACCACCACAATGCAAGGCGGCTCGATGCCCGCCGCGGCGATGTCCTCGGCACAGGCGCCGAGGCTGGTCTCCAGGATCGCCTGCTCCGGCAGCGTCGCCTGACTGACCACGGCCACCGGCTCCCCGGGCGCTCGGCCGTGCTCCATGAGCGCCCCGGCGATGGCGGCGATGTGCTTCAAGGCCATGTAGAGGACGATGACCGGGGAACCCTTGGCCAGCCCCGCCCAGTCGATGCCGTCAGGCACCGAGCCGCCGACGCCGTGGCCGGTGACGAAAGTGACGGCCGAATTGGTGTCGCGATGGGTCAGCGGAATACCGGCGTAGGCCAGGCCGCCCAGGCCCGCGGAGATGCCGGGAATGATGCGGAAGGGCACGCCCGCGGCGACCAGGGCCAGGGCCTCCTCCCCGCCGCGCCCGAAAACGAAGGGATCGCCGCCTTTCAGGCGCAGCACCCGTTTGCCGTCCTGGGCCAGGCGCACCAGCCGCTGAGAGATGTCGGCCTGCACCGGCGAAGGCTTGCCGCCGCGCTTGCCGGCGTAGATCTTCTCGCAGTCGGGACGCGCCATATCGAGGATGGCCGGCCCCACCAGGGCGTCGTAAACCAGGGCATCGGCCTGTTTCAGGCCGTTGACGGCATGCAGGGTCAGCAGGCCCGGGTCGCCCGGACCGGCGCCGACCAGCCATACGCTTCCGGCTTCGAAGACCGGCAGGGAAAGATCGTCTGTTACCATGGAAACTACCCTAGACGCCGGGGCCCGGCTGTCCTAGTCAGTGAAAAGCCTCTACTTGTAAAATAGCGACATGACACGCAAACCGGAAGGCGCGTTACGGCGCGGGTGGACCACGGGAGCCTGCGCCACGGCGGCCACCAAGGCCGCCTACACCGCGCTGCTGACCGGACACTTTCCCGATCCGGTGACCATCACCCTGCCCAAGGGCGAGCAGCCGGCCTTCGCCCTGGCCCGCGAGACCCTGGCGGAGGGGCAGGCCAGCGCCGCCATCGTCAAGGACGCCGGCGACGACCCCGACGTGACTCACCTGGCCCTGGTGCAGGCCACCCTGCGGCCGGGCCCGCAAGGCAGCGGCGTCACCTTCACGGCCGGCCCCGGCGTCGGCACCGTCACCAAGCCGGGCCTGCCGCTGGCGGTGGGCGAGCCGGCCATCAACCCGGTGCCGCGCCGCATGATGCAGGCGGTGGTGGCCGAGGTTGCCATCGATCACGGCGGCAGCGGCGACGTCGAGATCGAGATATCCGTCGACGGCGGCGAGGACCTGGCCAAGAAGACCTGGAATCCGCGCCTGGGGATCCTGGGCGGCCTCTCGATCCTGGGCACCACCGGGGTGGTGGTGCCCTTCTCCTGCTCCGCCTGGATTCACTCCATTCACCGCGGCATCGATGTGGCGCGGGCGACCGGCATTACCCATGCCGCCGGCTGCACGGGCTCCACCTCCGAAGCGGCGGTGCAGCAGCTCTACGGCCTGCCCGAGGCCGCCCTGCTGGACATGGGCGACTTTGCCGGCGGCCTGCTGAAGTACCTGCGGCTGCATCCGCTGCCGCGCCTGACACTGGCAGGCGGATTCGGCAAGCTGTGCAAACTGGCCGCCGGCCACCTGGATCTGCATTCGGGGCGCAGCCAGGTCGACTTCGACCTGCTGGCGGCCCTGCTGGGGGAATTGGGCGCGGCGCCGGAGCTGGCCGCCCAGGCCCGCGCCGCCAACACCGCCAAGCAGGTGCTCGACCTGGCCACGGCCGCCGGCTTGCCGCTGGCCGACGCCGTGGCCGCGCGGGCCCGCGAGACGGCGCTGGGCGTGCTGTCCAGGCGCAACGCCAACAGCGAGACGGCGGTGGAGGTGCTGGTCTTCGATCGGGCTGGAAATCTCGCCGGCAAGGCGGCAGGCTGGCCCCAATGAGTGAAGCGACAATCACCAAGCCACGGCGCATCCTGCTGCTCGGCGGCACCGGCGACTCCCGCGCCCTGGCTGAGCGGCTGGCCGGCCGCGACGACGTGGAGGTGATCTCCTCCCTCGCCGGGCGCACCGAGAGCCCGCTGCCCCTGCCCGGCGCCCTGCGCATCGGCGGCTTCGGCGGCGTCGAGGCCCTGGCCGATTTCCTGACGCGTGAGGGCATCGACCTGCTGGTCGACGCCACCCACCCCTATGCCGCGCGCATCACCGACAACGCCGCCGCCGCCTGCCAGCGCGCCGGCACGCCGCGCCTGCTGGTCGAGCGCCCGCCCTGGGAGAAGCGGCCCGGCGATAACTGGATCTCGGTGCCCGACACCGAGACCGCGGCCAAGGCTCTGCCGGGACTGGCCAAGCGCGTCTTTCTCGCCGTCGGCCGCGGCGAGCTGGATGCCTTCGCGGGCTTGGCCGACATCTGGTTCCTGGTGCGCACGGTCGATCCGCCCGGCGACAAGCTGCCGCTGGAAAACTGCGAGGTGGTGCTGGGCCGCGGCCCCTTTGAGGCCAACGGCGAGCGCGCGCTCTTCCTGCTGCACGGCATCCAGGCCCTGGTGACCAAGAACTCCGGCGGCGAGGCGACCTACGCCAAGATCGCCGTGGCCCGCGAACTGGGCCTGCCGGTGGTGATGATCGAGCGCCCGGCGCATGCGGACGGCGAGACCGCCCACTCGGTCGAGGAAGCGCTCACCTGGATCGAGGCGCAGCTCTAAGCCCAGCACCGCGGCATCGCATCACCCAATCCAAACGTTGACCGCCCAATCCGCCTGCACGCGAGGGTCGCGCAGGCAGGCTGTGGCGCCTCATCCCAACCGCTTCACGTGGATTCGCAGCCTCGCCTGCTCTAGACTCGGCCCCAGGGAGGGCTCATGGAACGACGTTTGGCCGCGATTCTGGCCGCAGACGCCGCCGGCTACAGCCAGTTGATGGCCCGGGACGAGGAGGCCGCGCTGGCGGCGCTCTCCGAACGGCGGAGCATCATCGACGCGCTCATCGCCGCGCACGGCGGCGCGATCTTCGGATCGGCGGGCGACAGCGTCATCGCGGAGTTCCCCAGTTCCGTCGAAGCCGCCCGCTGCGCGGTGGAGATCCAGGAGCGTCTCAAGGCACTCAACGACGGCCTGCCGGAAGGCCAGCGGATGCTGTTCCGCATCGGCGTCAGCTTCGGCGACATCATGGAGGAAGACGGTGACTTCTTCGGCGACGGCGTGAACCTGGCCGCGCGGCTGGAAAGCCTGGCGCCGCCCGGCGGCGTCTGCCTCTCGGCCCCGGTCGCCGAGCAGCTCTCCGGCCCGCTGGCCACGGCCTTCGCCAAGGCCGGACGACATCGCCTCAAGAACCTGCCCAAGCCCGTCGAGGTCTGGTGCTGGCCGGCGCAGCGCGCCGGCGCGCTGCGCCGCAAGGCGGCCACGGCGAAGCAGGGGCAGCTGCTCGCCGCCGCGCTGGTCGCCGCAGCGGCCCTTGCGGTCGTCGTGCTGTACCTGGAGGAGCCCGCGGACCGCGGCCTGCCCACCGGGCCGAAGATCGCGGTGCTGCCGTTCAGCAACATCGGCGCCGAAACGGAAGACGCCTACTTCAGCGCCGGACTGACCAACGACATCAACACCCTGCTGTCGAAGTTCTCCAACCTCTTCGTCATCGCCCCCCATTCGGTGAAGGGCTTCAGCGGGCAGATGGACTGCGCGCAGGTGCGCCGCGAAGTGGGCGCCGACTACATCCTCGGCGGCACCGTGCGCCGCTCCCAGGACCAGCTGCGCGTCACCACGTCCTTCACCGATGCCGAGACCTGCCGCCAGCTCGACGCCCCCGGGCCCTTCGACCGCGACCTCAGCGCGCAGAACGTTCTCGACGTGCAGTTGGAGATCGCCAAGAAGGTCGTCGCGGAGATCGGCTCGGCCGATGCGCCCCTTTTCAACGCCCGCATCCAGAACGAGGTCCGGCGCAAGGGGCCGGAAAGCCTGGAGGCCTACGAATGCGTGCTGCTGTCCTACTGGTTCTATGAGACCTTCGAGGCGGAGCGCCATCGCCGGGCGCGCGCCTGCCTGGAGCGCGCCGTCAAGATCGAGCCCGACTATTCGCTGGCCTGGTCGCGCCTGGCCTTCAGCTACATCGAATCGAAGAAGTACGCCATCGACACGCCGCCCGATTGGGCCGAGCTCAGCCGTTCCGCCGCCGAGCAGGCGCTCGAAATCGATCCCGACAATCCCGACGCCTACTACGCGCTCGCCATCCTCAGCCAGGTGACCCGCGAGGATCGCACCGTATTCCGCAACTTCGCCGAAAAGGCCATCGCGCTGAACCCGAACGACGCCTTCGTCCTGGCCGATCTCGGTCTCTGGATGGGCTACTCGGGGGCCTGGGAGAAGGGCAAGGAGTGGGTGACGCGCGCCAAGCTGATCAATCCCAAGCATCAGAGCTGGGTGGACTACATCTGGCATCTTCACGCCTACCTGCAGGGCGACTACGCGGAAGCGGTCGCCGTCGCCCTCAAGATGAACCTCCCGGACAACTACATGGTCCAAGCGAGCCTCACCGCCGCGTTTGCCATGAACGGCGAAGAAGAGAAGGCCGGGGAAGCCCTGGCGCACCTCCTTGAGATCCGCCCCGACTACCCCGAGGACCCGCGCGCGCCCTTCCGCACCCGTGGCATGCCCGAAGAGCTTATCGAAGGTCTGATGGAGGGCCTGCGCAAGGCCGGCCTGGACGTTCCGCCGAAGACGTCCTAGGCCGCCGCCTCAGCGCTTTTCACCCCAGCTCTGCCGCCCGCGTTCGACGATCGAGGTCACCAGCTCAGCGGGCACCGCCTGCGGCGAGCGCGGCTCCAGGGTATCGAAATGAAAGAGGTAGAGTCGGGAGGCGAACTCCTCGACCGGCAGGGAGGATTCGCCGTAGCGCTCGCCGCGTCCGTGGGTCGAAACCCGCACGCCCTGCCCCCAGTCCTGGCCGCTGTCGTTGTTGGGGTTGAAGAAGAAGACACGCATCCCGCCGTCCTGGTCCAGGGCCACCCGCGTGATGGCGATGGCGTGCCAGCCGACGAAGCGGCCCTGGCTGTCGGTGACGGCGATGCCCGCAGGCTGCGGATGGATCAGCGGACGGTTGCCGTTGTAGAGCGGATGATAGACCGCCAGAAACTCGCGCACGAAGTCCGGGTAGTCCGACAGCTTGCCGCTGGCGACGTCGACGGCGATGCGGCAGCCGCGGCCAACCCACCAGCCGTGGAACTCCGGATTGATCCAGATATGCGGATCCTGCCCACGGTCGGCGCAGCGGCGTCCCATCTCCATGTAGATGCGGTCGAGGTGCGGCACCAGCACCAGTGAGACCGGATCGACATCCAGCGGCGGCAGCCGCGCGGTATCGGCGGCGATCGCCTTCGACGACAGGGCCTGGCCTTCGAAATGCATGACGACCTCTTCATCGCGCGCCGCCCAGACCAGCATCTGCATGAGGTAATCCGGGTCGTTGTAGGCCCACATGGAAAGGGCACGCGCCGTCTGGCAGGTCGGGTTATTGCCCTGGCCGATGCCGAAGGGCTGCCCCAGGACGCAAAGCAGCCCGGCGAGCAGGAAGACCCGCGGCGGATGCGCCGTGCCGTGGACCGAGGTCAGGACCGACTCGTTGCCGGTGGACAGCGGCAGGGCGATCTGTCCCCAGAGGGCGGGCGCGATCGGCGGGCTGTAGAGGATCCCGCGCTCCAGCAGCAGGGCCAGCCCGTAGACCGCCTGGCTGGTCTCCGGATGAACCGCTTCCCGGATGAGGCTACGCACCAGACCCTGGTAGCAGAGCAGGGCGTCCTTTCCGGTGCTGCTGAGCCCGAAGGCCTGGGGCAGCAGCTCCTCGTTGCGTTCCACGATATGGCGCAGGAAGACGGGGTGGTAGGGCGACACCAGCCCGGTGTCGTACATGGCCCGGGCGAAACCCCCGGCCTCCTGGGCCAGGGCGTTGGCGTCCATGCTGGCCAGACGCTCGGCATAGACGCCGAGGCCGGGATCCTCGCGGCAGCCCAGGGTGGGGCCGTAGAGTGCGCTGATCAGACGGTCAGCCCCACGCCCGGCGGCGCCCAGGTCCACCTCGGGATTGAACATGCAGGCGGCGATCTGGCCGATCATCGCCTTGACGCCATCGACCTGGATGGGCCGCTGGGCGAGAATCCGCCAGATCTCCTCGATCAGCCGGTCCAGGATATTCTCGTAGCCGATGCGCTCGGCGAGATAGACATAGAGGTTGCGTACCACGGCCTCCGGCATCGACTGGCGCACCCGCTGCGCCTCTGTCGCCGCCCCGAACAGAACGTTCAGGTTCAGCGCCAGGACCTGCGACAGGAAGTGCTGCGCCTGCTCCGCGGTCAGCTCGGTCGACAGCAGGTCGCCGCCGGCCACGGCCAGAAAGCGGATCTCGCTCAGGTACTCGAGCGCCGCCGTCTGCTTGTCGCCGTACCACAGGGTGTTGGCCGCCAGAATGGGCTGCAGGGTTTCGGGATGCGCCCAGTCGCTGCCGGCGAAGATCCCGGCCGCCTCCAGCCGGCCGATGCGCTGGTAGAGCGCCTCCACGCCGCCCGGCAAGGCCGCCAGGCGGCGGGCCACGTCCAGAACCGCCCCCTGGTAGCTGGCCTTGGCGAAAGGGCGGGCGGACTCCAGGCGGCCCAGCGCCTGGTCCAGAAGCTCTTCCAAATGCCGACCCGACGTCGCCTCGGGCAGCGGCTCCACTTCCACGGTCATAGAATCTCCCGCGCGCCGTCGGACTTAGGCTCCGGATCAGACATAGAAATCCACCTCCTCCTGGTGCTTCAGCAACTCGCGCATCCGGTGCGGATCATCGCCGAAGAAGTATACCAGACCCCAGTGCGTGCCGAAGGCCGTGCGCTTGGGCACCTTGGCCTCGACCGGCGACATGAGCTCGTGAAACTCGAAATAGGGGTCGTTCTCGGTTTCCTCCGGAATCTCCAGGTGGCTGATCACGCGGCGGCGCGGATAGACGCCGAAGCAGCCGGCGTGTCCCTTGGCGTCGACCACCTCGCGCGGGAAGAAGGCTTCTATTTCTTCCTCCGTGGTCTTGGGGTCGAACATCAGGACCAGCCCCTGATAGGCGTTGAAACCGTAGGCGCGCTCCATCAGCTCGAAGGCGTTGAAGCCCGGCGGACGGTAAGCGACCTCGCCGAAGTACATCTTGCCGTCGTTGGTGACGAAGTATTCGGGATGGATGAAGCCGAAGTCGATGTCGAAGGTCTCGATCAGCTTCTCGATTTCCTCGGTCACGCGGGAGCGCCACTTCTCCAGCTCCGGCGAAGCCGGGATGAACACCGAATACCCCAGGGTGACGTACTCGGAGATATTCAGGAAACGGACCTTGCGGTCGTGGATGAAAGCCTCGCAGGCGAACTCGAAGCCGTCGAGGTGGCTTTCCATGAGACAGGGGAACTCGTCGTCGGGGATGTTCTCCACGTCGTCGGGCGTTTGGATCATGCGGTGGCCCAGACAGCCGGCCTTGTCGAAGGCCTTCAGGTGGATCGGATCGTTGGGATCGCCGTCGAGCTTCAGCAGCGCCTGATTGACGCGCTTGAGAAAGCGGATGACGTCCCCCTTGTCGCGGCCCTCCTCGAAGATGCCGACGCGGATGCCGCCCAGCTGCGCGCGGCGCTTCATCAGCGACTTGTCGCGGAACAGCATCGACTGGCCGAGCAGGCGCGGGTTCTCCAGCAGCACGGCGTTGATCGCTCCGGCCCATTCGACGACTTCCTCGAACAGCGGGATGGCGACGTCCACGCCCTCTTTCTTCAGGCGCATGGCGAGCTCGTGCGAACGTTCGTTGAGGCGCTCGAAATTCCAGGGGATGAAAGGGATATCGTGCTCGCGCGCGTAGTCCTCGGCCCAGTCCGGCGCGACGACGATGTAGCGCCGGTCGAAGCGGTCGATGGCGTCAATCGCCCGCAGGCTCCAGCCGAGAATCGCGACGTAGCCCTTGTCCGGGTTGTAGTCTGTTTGAGTCCGCTCTTCTTCTTCAACGACCTCCAAAGTAGTCATGCTTGCTTCCTTCCTGTGATCGGATGGATGGCGCGCGTCAGCAGGCCTGTCGGGATGCCGGTAGGAACCGGCGTAGCAGGCAGCGCTCCCGTCGGACGCGATGGTCAGAAAGGTGTCTCTGACAGGGACAAGAAGACTGCTGAGCGGGCGCAGCAACGTTGTGCCCGGCTGGCAATGAGAGGTACGGGAGACTTAGGCGAACGCCAGTGTGATTGTCTGCCACTGCCTTTCAGCATCGGCGGGACCATAACGCAGCAGCCCCCCAGCTGTCCAATCGCCGCCCTGAAGTAGATCGATTTGTGGAGCAATACAATTTAAGAGAGAGACCTAGCCGCCGACTCCTCACCCGGACCGCTTTATGTTGCGTTGCAGCATAAAGCGGTCTATCTATGCCCCCCGCGACGTCCGGCGACAGGCCGCGGCGCGGCTCACCCCTGAAACCTGAGCACTTCCTGCTGCGGCCCGGCCGGTCCGCGCGGTGCCGCCAACTGTTCCGGACCCCTGAATGCCCTCGCTCAGCGCCTACCGCGGCCAATGGCTCGGCAATATCCGCGGCGACGTCCTCTCCGGGCTGGTCGTCGCCCTGGCCCTCATTCCCGAGGCCATTGCCTTTTCCATCATCGCCGGGGTCGACCCCAAGGTGGGGCTCTACGCCTCCTTCTCCATCGCCGTGCTGGCGGCCATCACAGGCGGGCGGCCGGGCATGATCTCCGCGGCCACGGCGGCCACCGCCGTGGTCATGGTCACCCTGGTGAAGGACCACGGCCTGGAATACCTGCTGGCCGCCACGGTGCTGACCGGCATCCTGCAGATCGCCGCCGGCTTCCTGAGGCTCGGCTACCTCATGCGCTTCGTCTCGCGCTCGGTGATGACCGGCTTCGTGAACGCGCTCGCCATCCTGATCTTCATGGCCCAGCTGCCGGAGCTGATCGGCGTGCCCTGGCTGACCTACGTGATGGTCGCCGCCGGGCTCGCCATCATCTATCTCTTTCCCTTCGTCACCAAGTCGATCCCCTCGCCGCTGATCTGCATCCTGGCGCTGACCGCCGTCACCCTCGCCCTGGGCCTGGACCTGCGCACGGTCGGCGACATGGGCGAGCTGCCGTCCACCTTCCCGGTCTTCGCGCTGCCCCAGGTGCCCTTCACCTTCGAGACCCTGATGATCATCCTGCCCTATTCGGTCGCCGTGGCGGCGGTGGGTCTGCTGGAATCGCTGATGACGGCCACCATCGTCGACGACCTGACCGACACGCCCAGCAACAAGAACCAGGAGTGCATCGGCCAGGGCATCGCCAACGGCCTGACCGGCTTCATCGGCGGCATGGCGGGCTGCGCCATGATCGGCCAGTCGATGATCAACGTGAAGTCCGGTGGCCGCGGTCGCCTCTCCACCTTCTGCGCCGGCATCTTCCTGCTGTTCCTCATCGTCGTGCTGGGCGACTGGGTCAGCCGCATTCCCATGGCCGCCCTGGTCGCCATCATGATCATGGTCTCCATCGGCACCTTCAGCTGGTCGTCGATCAAGAACCTGAAGAGCCATCCGCGCAGCTCCTCGCTCGTCATGCTGGCGACGGTGGTCTGCGTCGTCCTGACCCACAACCTGGCCATCGGCGTGCTGGCCGGGGTGCTGCTCTCCGGCATCTTCTTCTCCTGGAAGATCGCCCAGATCTTCCGCGTCACCTCGACCCTTTCCGAAGACGGCCGGGCGCGGACCTATCGGGTCGAGGGCCAGGTCTTCTTCGCCTCGGCCGAGGACTTCACCGCCGCTTTCGACTTCAAGGAAGCCCTGGAGAAGGTCACCATCGACGTCAGCCGCGCGCACATCTGGGATATTTCCAGCGTCGCCGCGCTGGATATGATCGTCCTGAAGTTCCGCCGCGAAGGCGCCGAGGTCGAGATCGTCGGCCTCAACCGGGCCAGCGAGACCATCGTCGACCGCCTGGCGATCCACGACAAACCCGGGGCGCTGGAACGCCTCATGGGGCATTAGGGGGAAGCAAGACCGATGGCAAAACTCATCGCCCTGGTGGACGGTTCCATCTACTCGGAAAGCGTCTGCGACCACGCGGCCTGGATTGCCGGGCGCGGCGGCGCGGAGATCGAGCTGCTGCATGTGCTGGGCCGGCGGGAAACCTCAAGCGAGCCCGCCAACCTCAGCGGCAACATCACGCTCGGTGCCCGCACGGCCCTGCTGGAGGAACTGAGCGCACTGGACGAGCAGCGCGCCAAGCTGGCGCAAAAGCGAGGCCGCGCGATCCTGGAAGATGCCGCGGCGCGTTTGGCCGCCGGCGGCGCCGGCCGCGTGACTTCGAAGCTGCGGATCGGCGATTTCGTGGAAACCGTCGCAGAGCTGGAGCCCGGGGCCGAGATGATCGTCGTCGGCAAGCGCGGCGAAGCCGCCGACTTCGCCAAGCTGCACCTCGGCTCCAACCTGGAACGAGTGGTGCGGGCCAGCCACAAGCCGGTCTTCGTCGCGTCGCGCGCCTTCAAGCCCATCAAGCGCTTCCTCATCGCCTACGACGGCGGCACCAGCGCCATGAAGGCGATCGACTACATCGCGCGCAGCGACCTCTTCGCCGGCCTGGAGTGCCGCCTGATCTCCGTGGGCGGCGACAGTCCGGAGAATCGCAAGCGCCTGGACGACGCCAAGGCCCTGCTGGAAGGCGGCGGCTACAGGGTCGAAACCGGCATCCTGGCCGGTCAGCCGGATCGCGCCATCGCCGAGGCCGTCGAGGCGGAGGGCATCGACCTCCTGGTCATGGGGGCCTACGGCCACTCGCGCATCCGCACCCTCATCATCGGCTCGACGACGACGGAGATGCTCCGTTCCTGCAAGGTGCCGGTGGTGCTGTTCCGCTGAGGCCGGCGGGGCGCCGCTTCACTCCACCGCTTCGATGTCGAAGTATTTGACGCCCTGCGGCGTCTGCACCTCGACGCCGTCTCCGGCGGCCTTGCCCATGAGGGCGCGGGCCACCGGCGAGCCGATGGAGATCTCGCCGCGCGCCATGTCTGCCTCGTCGTAGCCGACGATGCGCACCGCGTGACTGCGATCTTCCTCGTCGATGTAGGTGACGCGCGAGCCGAAACGCACCTTGCCGTTCGCCGTCTGATCTTCCGGGCGCACCAGCGTCGCGTTCTTCAGGCGCCGCGCCAGCCAGCCGCAGCGCTTGTCGATCTGGCGCAGCCGCTGCTTGTTGTAGATGTAGTCGCCGTTCTCGCTGCGGTCGCCGTTGCCGGCGGCCCAGGAGACAATGGCGCAGACCTCGTGGCGCTCGGCCTGCAATTGCTTCAGTTCCGCCTGGAAACGGGCTAGGCCCTCGGGGGTGATCAGGGTGCGGATATCCGCTGCCATGGGGGTGCCGGCCACTCCTTGCAGGCTGGGAAAGGTACCGGCACCAAGGTTAACGCCTTGGAGCGGCAACAAAAAGATGCAAAGACCCCCGATACTCCGGCTGGCCCCGCCGCCACTTTCTGGCTAAGGTTCGCTCAAGCCTGCGGCGAGCCTCGTGCACGCCCGGGTTATCGGGGGGACAAAGCTGCCGGGGAAAAACCATGAAACGCCATAGTTTCAAGGACGGTGAGGTCATATTCCGCGAGAACGATCCCAGCGATTCGGCCTATCTCATCATGGAGGGCCAGGTCGAGATTATCCATGAGCGCAAACGTGACCAAAATACAACCGTCGCCACGCTCGGCCGCGGTGAGTATTTCGGCGAGATGGGCGTGATCGACGACAAGCCGCGCTCCGCCACGGCCCGCGCCAAGGGAGAGACATCCTGCATGTCGGTGAGCCAGGAGGAGTTCATGGACATGCTGCTCAATCGCCCCCAGGAATCCATCGAGCTGCTGAAGGTCCTCTTCGCGCGCCTGCGCAAGGCCAACGACAGGCTGCTGCTGCTGGAAGAGGCCGGAAACCAGGGCTAGCGCGCCGCTCTATCGTCTGGGCCGAACAGACGTGCTAGGCTTTTCACGCTTCAGGAAGAGGGGGCGGGAAATAGGTTAATGAAAGCGACGATGTTCGACCGCTACGGGGGCTTCGGCACCGTGCATCGCGTTGTCTTGTCCTTCTACGACAAGATGCTCGATTCCGATATCGTCGGACCTTACTTCGACGACGTCGACATGGCGGCCCTGGTCGATCACCAGACCAAATTCATCTCACAGGTCATGGGCGGCCCGGCATCCTACACCAATGAAGTGTTGGAGCAGGTCCACCGCAATATTGGCGTGACCGACGAAGCTTTCGACGAGATGGCGGGCATCCTGCGGCGGACGCTGGAGGAGTTCGAGTTCAGGGACGAGGACGTGCACAGCGTCATCGCCGACATCAACAGCCGCCGCTCCTACATCGTTTCCCGCAAATAGGCGGCCTGCCCCTCATGAGTTTCCAACTCGATACCTTCAACAAACTGCTGCTGGAGACCGTAGGCGTCGGCCTGGTGATCGCCACCTATCCCGATCTGCGGCCGGTCTTCCGCAACCACCTGGTGCTGGAGTGGTTCCCGGGCAGGGAAGAAAGCGGCGCCCAGAGCCTGGAGGCACAGATCCCCGAGCTCGACGCGCTGGCGCTGCGCGCGGCGCTGGAAGCAGGCAAGACCTACAAGGCGCCCCTGGAGGTCAAGGTGAAACGGCGTATTCACGCCCTCTCCCTGGCCGCCACACGGGCCGACATGGACGACGGCTCCTGGGTCATCATCGAGCTGCACAACGTCACCAAGGTACAGGAGCTCGAATCGATGATTTCCTCCTACTCCGGCATGGTCGAGCGGCAGAACCGCATGCTGAAGAAGGAGAAGGAGCGGGCCGAGAAGCTGCTGCTCAACATCATGCCGGAGTCGGTCTACCAGGAGCTCAAGACCTTCGGCGTGACCACGCCGCAGCGATTCGACGAGGCCTCGATCCTGATGCTCGACTTCGTCGGTTTCACCACCATGTCGGTGGAGCACGACCCCACGACCATCGTGTCGGAGCTGAACGACATCTTCACCGCCTTCGACCGCATCGCCGAGCACCAGGGCTGCGAGCGCATCAAGACCATGGGCGATGCCTATGTGGCGGTCTCCGGACTGCCCGAAGCCAACCCGGATCACGCCCAGGCCATCGCCCGCCTGGCGCTGCTTTGCCTGCGCTACCTGAAGCGGCGCAACGAGAGCCAGAAGATCAAGTGGCGCTGCCGGATCGGCCTGGCGCCGGGCCCGGTGATCGGCTCTGTCGTCGGCATCCAGAAGTACGTCTATGACATCTTCGGGCCGGGCATCAACCTGGCCGCCCGCCTGGAAGCCCTCGCCGGCCCCATGGAGATCCTGTTCAGCGAGGAAATGCACCCGCGCCTGCATGCCCAGTTCCAGATCGAGGAACGCGGCGCGGCCGAAGTGCGCGGTTTCGGACCGCGCCGGATCTACAAGCTGCTGGGCGCCGACGACCTCCACCTGCAAAGCGACCCGACGATCCTCGGCGATTGAGGCCCTGCCCTTCGCCGATTGCCGCAAGATTGAATCCTGTCCTAGAATTGCTCGCTCGGTTTTGAAAAAGGGGGGGGCATGGCGGCGGCAAGAGGTGTTCCTGCGGGAAGGCTGCCCCGGATCCTGCGCTGGCAGGCCGCGCTCCTGGCCTTATGCCTGCTGGCCGCCTGTGCCAGCTTTACCCCGCCCCAAGCGCCCCAGGACATCGGATTCCAGGCCCGCGCGGCGACACGCGCCGAGGACGGCCTGACGATCTCGGCCGCCGCGCTGGGACCGGAGGAGTCCCGCGCCGCCTTCGGGCTGCCGCTCATCGAACGCGGCATCCAGCCGGTCTGGCTGAAGGTCACCAACAGCCGCGATGCCGCGATCACGCTGCTGCCGCTGTTTTTCGACGCCCTCTACTATACCCCCGGCGAGGCCGCCTTCATCAATCACGGCTGGTTCTCCGGCGCCACCAATGCAGAGATCGACCGGCTGTTCAACGAGCGGGCCCTGCCCCTGCGTGTCGAGGCTGGGCAGACCGCCGAAGGCTTCATCTTCGGCACGCCCGACCTGGGACAGAAGGCCCTGAACCTGATCTATGTCGGCGATGGGCGCAGCTTCCGTTCCACCTTCGTGGTGCCGGTGCCCGGCCTGGCCAAGCAGCCGGTCGACCTTGGCAGCCTCTACGAGCCGGACGAGGTCCGCAATCTGACCACCGCCGCGGAATTGCGCGCGGCCCTGGAAACCCTGCCCTGCTGCGTCACCGATAAGGCCGGCGAGGTCGAGGCCGACCCCTTGAATTTCGTGGTCCTCGCCGAAGAAAGTCTCGGCCGCGCTGCCCTCATCGCCGGCGGCTGGGACCCGACGGAGGACGTAACCGGCAGCTCGGCCCTGAAAACGCTGGGATCCTTTCTCTTCGGCTCGGCCTACCGCTACTCACCGGTCAGCGACCTCTACGTCTTCGGACGCAAGCAGGACGCGGCCTTCCAGATCGCCCGCGAGGACATCCACGAGCGCAATCACCTGCGCGTCTGGCTGGCGCCGCTCACCTTCCGCGGCACGCCGGTGTGGATCGGCGCCATCAGCCGCGACATCGGCGTCATCCGCAGCGGCTTCGGCACCACCCACAAGATCGATCCCAATGTGGACGACGAGCGCTGGTACCTGGCGCAGAGCCTGGCGCGGGCCCAGGCCCTGAAACGCTTCGCCTACGTCGACGGCGGGGCGGTCTCGACGCCGGAGTCCCCGCGCAGTTCCCTGGAAGAGCGCAATGTCTTTTATTCCGACGGCCGGCGCATCGTCCTGCAGCTTTCCCCGACACCGGTGCCGCTGGACAAGATCGAGCGCTTCCGCTGGCACACCGCGGAATAGGATCAGGCTCACCCGCCGCCGAGCACCAGCACCGTCGGCTGCTTCGGCAGGTTGCGCAGCGAAACCCGGATGGTGGGCTCGCGCGCCACGCGGATGTTGAATTCCTCCGCCATGCCGGCCAGGAAGATGTTGAGGGAGCCGCTGCCGAAGAAGTGCATGGGGATCACCAGGCTGGCGCGCAGGTCCTTCAGCACCTGGATCATCGAGGGCAGGTCCAGGGTATTGCCGCCGTCGACCGGGGCGAAGACCACGTCCAGGCGCCCGATCAGGGCGAGGTGCTCCGGCGTCAGCTTGTGATGCAGATGGCCGAGGTGTCCGATGCAGAGGTCTGCCACCTCGAAGATAAAGATCGAATTGCCCTGCGGCTCCACGCCGCCGCCCCAGGCGCGGATATCCGTCGAGACATTGCGGATGAAGACGTCGTCGATGGTCAACTTGTGGACCGCGGGCCCGCCTTGCGGGTTCCAGCCGCGCAGCACATGCTCGATCTCGGGATCCGGAAAGGCCGTGAAGTGGGTCTCGTGGGCGTGGTTCATGGTGACCACCGTCGGCGCCGGGCCGGGCCCGGCATAGCCGGCGTAGTCCGTAGCGATCTCCACGCCTGCGGGGGTGCGCAGACGGAAAGTCGAGTGGGTGATATAGGTGATCTCGACCGCGCCGCCTGACTGCACCCCGGTGTAGGTCGCCGGAATGACCGAGGGCTGCTGCTCGACGAAGGCGATGCACTTGCTGGCCCGCGCTGGAGATGCCGGCAAGAGAACGAAGGACGACAGCACGGCGAGGAACATGGTCACGCCGTAAAGGAGCCTGGTCATACCATCCCTCCTTGCGGGCCCTTGTTGTGCGGAGAGAGCGTCTTCGTTCGCACGCGGCCGAAGGCCTCCCGCCGTCGCCACTGATTGTGTCAGCACACGGCAAGCCGCGCCAGGGCCTTTAACGCCCGGCAACCCTTCACGAGAACGGAACCTAGGGACCCGCGCTGCGGCTCAGCGCACCGTCAGGCAGGTCACCGGCGCCAGGTGCGACAATCTCTGCGACGTGCTGCCGAGCATGAGGGCTTGCAGGCCGGACAGACCCCGCGCACCGCTGACGATGAGATCGACCTTTTCATCCCTGGCAACGGCCAGGATGCAGTCGACCGGCTTGCCGCCCTCCAGGCGCTTCGCCACCTTTTCGGCCCCATGCTCGCGCGCCAGGTCCTCCGCGTGATCGAGGATCTGGGCGCCGACACCCCGCAGCAGGCTCTCCGGCGTGCCCGCGGAGGACTCCGAGAAGGTGACATAGGCGGGGAAGCGCCCCGCCGGCACTTCTGCGAGCGACTCAGTGAGCGGCGCACCGCCCTCGCCGGTCAGATGCTCGATCCGCGCCATGCGCCGAAGGTCGTCCGTCAGTTCGTTGCGCAGCAGCACGTGAACCAGCAACACCTCGGCCCCGTATTTCGCCGCGATGTCGGCGCCGAGCGCCACGGCCTTGCGTGCATGTTCCGAACCGTCCGTGGCGATGAGAATCTTCTTGATCATTGCCTTCCTCCCTTGCCACCGGATTGCCAGTCTCGGCGCAAGAGCAAGGCCCCGCATTGACCCACCTCAAGCAGCAAGATGCGGCGTTCTACCTGCAAGCGAGAAGGGCGCGGAAAGCGCCGCAAAGCCTGCGTTCAGGCGCTGCGCTTGGGCCGCAGCACGTGGACGTGCTTGGGATCGTAGAGCTTGGAGTCGATGAAGTCGGTCTCGCCCAGGACGCGGCCGACCAGGATGAGGGCCGTGCGCGTGATCTTGGCGGCGCGCACCTTCTCGCGGATGTCGCTCAACGTCCCGCGGATGATCTGCTGGTCGGGCCAGGAGGCGCGGTAGACCACCGCCACGGGGCAGTCGGCGCCGTAGTGGGGCGTCAGCTCCGCCTCGATGTGCTTCAGGTTGCGGATCGAGAGGTGGATGGCGAGCGTCGCGCCCGACTTGCCCAGCGTCGCCAGGTCCTCGCCTTCCGGCATGGCCGAAGCCTTCATGGTGGTGCGCGTCAGGATCACCGTCTGGCTCACCTCCGGCAGCGTCAGCTCGCTCTCCAGCGCCGCCGCCGCCGCCGCGTAGGCCGGCACGCCGGGCACGATCTCGAAGGGAATGTCGAGCGCGCGCAGGCGACGCATCTGTTCGGCGATAGCGCCGTAGAGCGAGGGATCGCCGGAGTGCACCCGCGCCACGTCCTTGCCCGCTGCGTGAGCTTTCTCGATCTCGGCGAGGATCTCGTCCAGGGTCATGGGCGCGGTATCCTTCACCGTCGCGCCTTCGGGTGCGAAGGCCACCACCTCTTCCGGCACCAGGGAGCCGGCGTAGAGCACCACGGGGCAGCGCGCGATGAGATCGCGGCCGCGCAGGGTGATGAGATCGGGCGCGCCGGGGCCGGCGCCGATGAAATAGACGGTCATGCCGCGTCCTCAGAGTTCTTTTGGGCTTTTCCCGCATAGCCCCCCTTATTGGCGTAACCTCGGGGCGTGTAGACCCAGGCACCGCCATCCGACCGCGCGACGCGCTTCGTCTCGCTGGAGCCGACCAGCACCACGGTCAGCATGTCGACCCTGTCGGGCGTCAGCTCGGCCAGATCCACCACGGTGATCGTCTCGCCGTCGCGGCCCAGGTTGCGCGCCAGCACCACCGGCGTGTCGTCGGGGCGGTGCGCGCGCAGGATCTCCACCGCCTCGGCCAGTTGCCGCGTGCGGCGCTTGGAGACGGGATTGTAGAAGGCAATGACGAAGTCGCCCTCGGCCGCGGCCGTGAGGCGGCGCTGGATCGCCTCCCAGGGGGTCAGCAGGTCGGAGAGCGAGATGGTGCAGAAGTCGTGGCCGATGGGCGCCCCGGCGCGCGCCGCCGCCGCCTGCAGGGCCGAGACGCCGGGCATGACGGTAACGCCGACACGGGCCCAGTCGGCGCGCCCGCCGCGCTCCAGCAGTTCGAAGACCAGGGTCGCCATGGCGTAGATGCCGGGATCGCCGGAGCAGACCAGCGCCACGTCGCGCCCCTCGGCGGCGAGGTCAAGGGCCACGCGCACGCGCTTTTCCTCTTCGCCCAGCTCGTAGCCGTGGCGCGCCTTGCCGGCGGCCAGCGGCCCCAGCAGGTCGAGATAGAGGCCGTAGCCGACCAGGTCACTGGCGCGCAGCACCGCGGCCTCCGCCTCCGGCGTGCGCCAGACCGCATCGCCGGGGCCGGTGCCGATGACGCTCAAGGTGCCGCGCCCGCGTCCGAGCTGCTCCGCCTCAACGATCTGCGGCGCCAGAGCGACGGCGCAGGTGGCGCGCTTGGACTTGGTCTTGGCGACCAGCAGCTCGCCCTGCGGGCCGGCGGCGGCCAGGGCCGCGCCCTCGGCGACGCCGTGGCAGCCGACCTCGCGGAACACCAGGTCGGAGGGATTGGCGAGCCGCGGCGTCTCCGCCTCCAGGGTCGCGGACTCGAAGAAGCGCGCCGGCACACCCAAGGTCTCGGCCAGGGCCAGCACCGCCGCCTCGTCGGCCTTCACGTCGAGGGAGAAGACGCCGGCGACGGCCAGCGGCGAGAGGCCGGCTTTCGCCAGGCTGTCGCGCACCAGGGTTTCCAGTTCCTCCGGCGCGGCATGGCGTTCGCAGCCGACGCCCAGGCAGAGCCGGGCCGGGTGATAAACGAGGCGCTCGGGGGCCGGGCAGCCGGTCTTCTCGGTCACCTCGATCGCCAGCGGCCCGTCTGCCGCCAGGGGCAGGCCGCTGTCGGACAGCCAGGGTGCCTCGCCCTCCAGGCGCACCGTCTTGCCGCCCAGCAGCGCCGCGGAGAAGCCCTTGTAGTCCGCGGGATTGCCGAGGCGCCAGCCGGTTGGCGGCGCGTCCAGGGCCACGGCGAAGCGGCGGTCGCCGGCGGTGGTGACGGCCGCCTCGACGCCCAGCACCTCCGCGATGGACTTCGCCAGGTCGTTAGCGCCCCGGTGGCCGCCCAGCAGGGGCACCACCGCGCCGCCGTCCTCGGCCACGGCCACCACCGGCGGTTCGGCGCGCTTGTCGGCGATCAGCGGCGCCAGGGCGCGGATCAGCGTGCCCGCCGCGCAGCAGCCGATGACGGGCCGTCCCTCCAGGAAGGCGGCCTGCACCGCCGAGGTGAAGTCGTCGAAGAAGACATCGGCCGTCTCGACCCGCCCGCGTTTTGCATGGACCAGGGCCTGGGGCAAGGCGGTCTTGAGGCGCGCGGCCAGGGCCGCGCCGCCCGGCGTCAGCACGATAATGGCGGGAGAGAGATTCAGCATGTCCAGGCCTCCCCGCGCCGGTGCACCAGGATCATGGAGAAATAGGGCGCAGACTCCTCGGCCAGCTCGGCCAGCGGCAGGATACGCTGCTCCTCCAGGGTGGCGCGCTCCACGTAGCGGGCGCGATCCAGTAGGCCCAGAAGGCCCAGAACCTTGCGCACCTTCTGCAGGTGGCGGCCGACCTTGATGATGGCCGCCGCCTCGGTGTCGCGCAGCAGCCCGGCCAGCACCTGCGGCTCCAGGGTCGCGGGCACCACGTTCAGCACGTCGTTGCGCGCGGCCAGCGGCGCGCCCAGCACGGCGGCGCAGGCGGTGAGCGACGACACGCCGGGCACCACCTCGACCTTGTGGGTCTCGGCGACGCGCCCGAAGAGGTACATGAAGGAGCCGTAGAAGAAAGGATCGCCCTCGCAGAGCGCCACCACGTCGCGGCCTGCGGCCAGATGCCCGCCGATCTCCTCCGCCGCCCAGTCGTAAACTTCCTGCGCGGGGAAACGCGCCGCCACCATGGGCATGCGGATCGCGATCTCGGTCTGCCCGCCGGGCAGGTGTTGGGCGACGATGGCGCGCGCCAGGCTGTCGCCCTCCTCCGGCGCCGGATAGGCCAGCACCGGCGCGGCCCGCAGCAGGCGCAGCGCCTTCAGGGTGATGAGCTCTGGATCGCCGGGGCCGATGCCGAGGCCGTAGAGGGTGCCGGTCATGTCTTCGTACTCGAATACTGGGTCACCGGCATCATCGGCCGCCAGCCCCGAAAGGGGCCGACCGGCTCGGCGCGGGAAACGGCGATCCGCGTGAGGCTGCCGCCGTGCTGCTTCTGCCAGTCCAGCAGCGCCGCCTCCCCCTCCAGGGTCACGGCATTGGCGACCAGGCGACCGCCGGGTTTCAGCTTGGTCCAGCAGACCTCGATCAGGCCGGGGTTGGAGACGCCGCCGCCGATGAAGACGGCGTCGGGCGCTTCCAGCCCGTAGAGCGCCTCCGGCGCCTCCCCGGCGACGATCTGCAGCAGGGGCGTGCCCAGGCCCTCGGCGTTCTCGGCGATCATGGCGCGGCGCTCCGCCTTGCGCTCGACGGCCACGGCGCGGGCGCGCGGCGCGGCGCGCATCCACTCCACCGCGACCGAGCCGCAGCCGGCGCCGACGTCCCACAGCAACTGCCCCGGGACGGGCATGAGCGCCGAGAGCGTGGCCGCGCGCACTTCGCGCTTGGTCATCTGGCCGTCGTGTCGGAAGGCGTCGTCGGGCAGACCCGGCGTGCGCGGCAGCAGAGGCGCGTCCGGAGTAGCGATGCAGTCGACGGCGATGGTGTTGAGATCGGCAAGGTCGTTGGCGCTCCACTGCGCCGCCGTACCGTCGAGTCGCCGTTCCTTTTCGCCGTCCAAATGCTCGAGCACGGTGACGGGCGAATCTCCGTAGCCGCGTTCGGTCAGCAGGCTAGCGACGGCGGCGGGCGTCGCGGCGTCCTCGCTGAGGATGAGCAGCTTGGCGTTCGGTTGGATGTAGGGATGCAGCATCGCGAGGGGGCGGCCGTGCAGCGTGAGGCAGTCGACCTCCGCCAGGGGCCAGCCGATCCGGGCGGCCGACAAAGTGAACGCCGACCGCCCGGGCAGGATGGCAATCTCGCTACGCCGGATTCGTTTAAGCAGCGAGACACCGACCCCATACCACAAAGGATCGCCGGATGCCAAAACGCAAACGCGCGTACCGCGACGAGATTCGATTTCGTCGAGCAGCGCGGAGAGGGGTGACGGCCAGACGAGACGCTCGCGTTCGTCCTGCGGCAGCATCGCCAGGTGACGCTCGCCGCCGACGAGAACCTCCGCATCCTCGACCAGAGCGCGCGCCGGCGCGGTGAGTCCGGCAAGACCGTCTTCGCCGATGCCGACGATGGAAAGCCAGGGTTTCGCCTCGTCCAACATGACGATCAGAGTCCCGCGCGCGCCAGCGCGTTCACCGCCGCCGCCGCCATGGCGCTGCCGCCGCGCCGGCCGCGCAGCGTGAGGTAGGGCACCTCAAGGTCACCGGCGATCAGCGCGTCTTTGGATTCGGCGGCGCCGACGAAGCCGACGGGGAAGGCCAGGATCACCGCCGGGCGCGGCGCACCCTGGGCGAGTGTTTCCATCAGGCGGTAAAGCGCCGTCGGTGCATTGCCGATGGCGACCACCGCGCCGCGCACCTCATCCGCCCAGAGATCGACGGCGGCGGCCGAACGCGTGGTGCCGAGGCGCTTGGCCAGGTCGGGCGTGCGCGGATCGTTCAAGGTGCAGAGGACGCGGTTGCCGGCCGGCAGGCGTGCGCGGGTGACCCCGTCGGCCACCATCTCGCAGTCGGCCAGCACGGTCGCGCCCGCCTGGAGCGCCGCCCTTCCGGCGCCCACCACGTCGCCCGAATAGGCCAGGTCCGGCGTGATCTCCGGCATGCCGCAGGCATGCACCACCCTGAGCGCGATCTCGCCGAGGTCTTCCGGCAGGGCCGAAAGGTCGGTCTCCGCGCGCACGATCTCGAAGGAGCGCCGGGTGATCTCCCGCGGGTCACGGATGTAGTCCTGACCGTTGTCGTCGAGGGTGGAGGTCACGCCGTCTTCTTCTTCATGCTGACCGGCCCATGGGGATGGTCGGCGTGGGGATAGGGGTGATGGTGGTGATCGTGCGAATGCCCGTGATCATGGCGATGATGATGGTCGTGATCATGCGTGTGGCCATGGTCGTGATTGTGGCTGTGCTCCGCCTGTCCGGTGCCGATGCCCTCCACGTGGTGGTGGTGGCTTTCCTGGGCCAGGCCGACCTCCGCCTCGAAGCCCAGCACCTGCTCGCGGTACTTGCAGAGCTTGCAGTTCATCAGGTTCTCGCCGTCCAGGATCTCCTGCACCCGCTCGGCGAAGGCGTCCAGCACCGCCGGGTGGTCGTTCAGGTAGCCAGCCTTGACGAACTCGATCTCCGGATGGCGCGCGGCGACCTGGTCGGTGAAATCGTAGATGCGCTTCACCAGGATGCCGGTGAAGAGGAAGTAGGGGAAGACGACGATGCGCCTATAGCCGAGGCGCGCCGCATGCTCCAAACCCGGCTCGACCAGGGGGAAGGTGACCCCGGAATAGCAGGTCTCGCCCCAGCCGAAGCCGAAGCCTTCCCACAGCAGGCGCATGACCTTGGCGACGTTGGAGTTGGCGTCGGGGTCGGAGGCGCCGCGGCCCACCACCATCAGCAGGGTCTCGTGGCGCGGCACGTCGTCGCCCCCGGAGCGATCGGCCGCCTCAAGAGCCGCTTCGATACGCGCGCCGGCGGCCTTGATCAGCTTGGGATCGATGGCCAGCTCGCGACCGTAGTCGATGATCATCTCCGGGTGCTGGGCCTGGTAGGTGTTCAGCACCGAGGGGATGTCGTTCTTGGCATGGCCGGCGGCGAAGAGCATGCCCGGCACCGCGAGGCAGCGGGTGACGCCCTTCTCGCGCAGCTTGTCGAGCCCGGTACGGATGATTGGCGTGGCGAACTCCAGGAAGCCGCTCTCGACCTCGTACTGGGGCAGGCGTTCGCGGATGCCTCGGGCGACGGCCTCGAACTCGCGCACCGCGCCCTCGTCGCGGCTGCCGTGCCCGCAGACCATTACGCCGATCTTGCTCATGTGCTTCTCCTCTACGCCTGCCCTCGCCTAGCCTGGAGGGGCTCTTTTCTTCGTCGCGGCGGACTTTACGGGGCCATCCGGGGGCGGGGCAAAGGGAAATCGGCCACCTCCCCTGCTCTCCTGGCCCCCCGCGCGATATCCAAGACCCGGTCGAGGTCCAGGTGCGCCTCCAGATGCGCCGCGAGCTGGTCCAGCACCGCCTCTACCTGGGTGTCATAGGCGAGGCCCGAGGCCGCGCGGTCCTTCAGGGCGCCCAGGAAGGCGGCACGGAAGGCGTCGGCGGCGAAGAGGCCGTGCAGGTAGCAGCCGGCCACCTTGCCGTCGGCCGAGACGGCGCCTTCCCGGCGGCTGCCCCCCGCCTCGTTGGCCAGATCGAGGAAGGGCCGCGTCAGGCCGGCCCCCTGGGTGACCCCGACGTGCATCTCGTAGCCCTGCAGAGCGGCGGCGCTCTCCAAGTGGATGCCCCGCACTTCCTTGAGAGCCTTGTCGCCAGTGAGCACCGTCTCCACGTCGAGCAGGCCCAGGCCCTCGGCTTCCCGGCCCCTGGGCCCCTCGATGCCCTCGGGGTCCGCGACCCTGCGGCCCAGCATCTGGTAACCGCCGCAGATCCCGAGCACCCGCCCGCCGCGGCGCAGGTGCGCGGCCAGGTCGATATCCCAGCCCTGCGCGCGCAGGAAGGCGAGGTCGGCCAGGGTCGCCTTGGAGCCCGGCAGGACGACGAGGTCGGCGTCGCCCGGCAGGGCGCGCCCCGCCTCGACGAAGTCCACCGCCACGTCGGGCTCGGCGATCAGGGGGTCCAGGTCGTCGAAGTTGGCGATGCGCGCGAGCTGCGGCACCGCCACCTTGATGGCGCGGCCTTGCGCCGCTTCCGCGCGCGACAGGGCCACCGCGTCCTCCGCCGGCAGCTTCGATGCTGCCGGGAAGAAAGGCACCACGCCCAGCGACGGCCAGCCGGTGCGCGCGGTGATGATCGCCAGGCCCTCGTCGAAGAGGCTGACGTCACCGCGGAACTTGTTCACCACGTAGCCGGCGATGCGGGCCGCCTCGGCCTCGCCCAAGACGACGTGGCTGCCCACCAGGGTGGCGATGACGCCGCCGCGGTCGATGTCGGCGACCAGGATGACCGGCAGGTCCGCGGCCTCGGCGAAGCCCATGTTGGCGATGTCGCCATTGCGCAGATTCACCTCCGCCGGGCTGCCCGCGCCTTCGACGATCACCAGGTCGGCCTCATCCCCGAGGCGCCGGAAGCTTTCCAGCACCTTGGGCAGCAGTTCGCCCTTCATCGCCTGATAATCGCGCGCCTTGGCGTTGCCGAGAATCCTGCCCTGCACCACCACCTGGGCGCCGACCTCGCTCTGCGGCTTCAGCAACACCGGGTTCATGTCGGTGGTGGCGGGCACCCCGCAGGCGCGCGCCTGCAGCGCCTGGGCGCGGCCGATCTCGCCGCCGTCCGCCGTCACCGCGGCGTTGTTGGACATGTTCTGCGGCTTGAAGGGCCGCACGCTGAGGCCGCGCTTGGTGAAGGCGCGGCAAAGCCCGGCCACCAGCAGGGACTTGCCGACATCGGAGCCGGTTCCCTGCACCATGATGGCCGGAGTCTTCTCCATCAGAACTCGATGCCCAGTTGGGCCTTCACACCCTGCTCGCGGAAGGGATGCTTCACCTGGGTCATCTCGGTCACCAGGTCCGCGGCCTCGATCAGCGGCTCCTTGGCGTTGCGGCCGGTGACGATGACGTGCAGCATCTCCGGACGGCCCTCCAGGAACTCGACGACCTCCTGCAGCGGCAGGTAGTCGTAGCGCAGCACGATGTTCAGCTCGTCCAGCAGGATCATGTCGTAGGGACGGTCTTCGCCCCGGCAGGCGTCGATCATTTCCTTGGCCATCTCCCAGGCGCCCTTGGCGGCGGCGATGTCACGGGCGCGGTCCTGGGTGTCCCAGGTGAAGCCCTCGCCCATGGCCTTGATGGTCACCTGGTCGCCGAACTTCTCCAGAGCGTGACGCTCACCGGTCTCCCACTTGCCCTTCACGAACTGCACGATGCCGACCTTCATGCCGTTGCCCAGTGCGCGGAACACCAGGCCGAAGGCCGCCGTCGACTTGCCCTTGCCCTTGCCGGTATGGACGATCAGCAGGCCCTTCTCCTTGGTCTTGTCGGCCAGCATCTTCTCCCGCGCGGCCTTGCGCTTCTTGGCCTTCTCGTTGGCGCGGGCGTTGACTTCCTCTTCGGTGAGCTCTGGCACTATTCGGCGACCTCCAATTTTCTCAGGGTGTTCAGCTCGGCGGCGGCGGAGTTGGAGCGCGGGCGCCAGAGGCCGCGTTCCTGCGCCTCGTTCAGCCGCTCGGCCATCTCCGTGAGCGCCGCCGGATTGTGGGCTTCCAGGAAGTCTCGCACAGCCGCGTCCTCCAGGTAAGCCGCATAGACCGCGTCGAAGTGGTGGTCGGCGACCGCGCCGGTGGTGGCGGCGAAGGCGAAGAGGTAGTCCACCGTCGCCGCCATCTCGAAGGCGCCTTTGTAGCCGTGGCGCATGACGCCGGCGATCCACTTGGGATTGACCACGCGGGCGCGCACCACGCGGGCGATCTCCTCCTCCAGGGTGCGGATCTTCGGGCTCTCGGGCCGCGAGTGATCGTTGTGGTAGATGACGGGCCGCGCGCCGGAGAGATGCTCCACCGCCGCCGTGAGACCGCCTTCGAATTGGTAGTAGTCGTCGGAGTCCAGCAGGTCGTGCTCGCGGTTGTCCTGGTTGTGGACCACGGCCTCCACCTTGCCGAGGCGGTCCTCGAACAGCCCTTGCGCCGCCTGGCCGCCGGCCCCCGCCCCGTAGGCATAGCCGCCCCAGGCAAGGTAGGCCTTGGCGAGGTCCGCCGCCTCGCGCCAGCCGCGCTCGTCGATGAGGGCCTGCAGGCCCGCCCCGTAGGCCCCGGGCTTGGAGCCGAAGACGCGGAAGCCGGCGCGCCGCGCGGCCTCCTCCTCCGAGGCACCTTCGGCAACCATCTTCGCCTTGTCCTCGGCCACTTGCGCCGCCAGGGGGTTCTGCTCCGGCGGTTCGTCGAGGGCGGCGACGGCGCGGGCCGCCGAGTCCACCAGGTCGATCTGCGCCGGGAAGGCGTCGCGGAAGAAGCCGGAGACCCTTAGGGTCACGTCGACGCGCGGCCGGTCGAGGACCGACAGCGGCAGGATCTCGAAGCCGGTGATGCGCCGCGAGGCGGTCTCCCAGGTCGGCTTCACCCCCATGAGGGCCAACGCCTGGGCGATGTCGTCGCCGCCGGTGCGCATATTGGCGGTGCCCCAGGCGGAAAGCGCCAGGCGGCGCGGCCAGGCGCCTTCCTCCTGCCTATGGCGCAGCAGCAGTCGTTCGGCGGAAGCCCAACCGAGTTGCCAGGCCGCCGGGGTCGGCACCGTGCGGGTATCGACGGAGTAGAAGTTGCGGCCCGTCGGCAGCACGTCGAGGCGTCCGCGGGTCGGCGCCCCCGACGGCCCCGGTTCGACGAAGCGGCCCTTGAGGCCGGTCAGGATGCCGGCGATCTCGGCGTCACCCGACGACAGCACGGCAGGGCGCACGACGCTGTCGATCTTCGCCAATACCGCCGCCGTGCGGGTCCAGGCCGGGTCGGCCTTGCGCGCGCCCTCCACCAGGGCCTGCGCCAGGTCTTCCAGGCGCTCCACGGTGTCGCCCTGCGTGCGCCAGCCTTTCGCCTCGCCCAGCGCCGCCGGGCGCGGGCCGGTCCAGGACTCGCCCAGGACGCAATCCAGCGGGTCGAAGTTCTCGAGGCCCCCCTTCGACAGATTGAGGTCCGCCGCCAGCGCGCGGATCAAGGAGGCGTCGCCGCCCTCCCCCTTGCCGCGCGGCAGGCGGGTTAAAGCGACCAGCAGGTCGCTGAGCTGCCGGCCCTCCGGCGCCTGCCCGAAGATGTGCAGGCCGTCGCGGATCTGCAGTTCCTTCAGCTCGCAGAGGTGGTTGTCGAGCTTGCCCAGCGCCGTATCCGGATCGTCCCCGGCCGCGATGCCGCAGTCCTTGTCGAGGCCGGTCGTGGCGGAAAGCTCCAGGATCTCCTCGCGCAGCACCTTGAGGCGGCGCGGGTCGAGCCCGGAGGCTTCGTAGTACTCGTCCACCAGGCGCTCCAGCTCGGCCAGCGGCCCGTAGCTCTCGGCGCGGGTCAGCGGCGGGGTCAGGTGGTCGACGATCACCGCCTGGGCGCGGCGCTTGGCCTGGGTGCCCTCGCCCGGATCGTTGACGATGAAGGGATAGAGATGCGGCAGCGGCCCGAAGACCGCTTCCGGGAAGCAGGCCGCACTGAGCGCCAGGGCCTTGCCCGGCAGCCATTCCATGTTGCCGTGCTTGCCCATGTGGACCACCGCCTGTACGCCCCCTCCCGCACCGGCCGCCTCGCGCAGCCAGGCATAGAAAGCGAGGTAGCCATGCGGCGGCACCAGGTCCGGGTCGTGATAGCTGGCAACGGGATCAATGTTGTAGCCGCGCGCAGGTTGCAGGCCGATCACCACCTTGCCGAGGCTGAAGGCGGCGAGACGGAAACTGTCGCCCTCGACGAAGGGATCGCTCTCCGGCGCGCCCCAGCGGACGGTGACCGCCTCCTGCACTTGTTCCGGAAGCTTCGAGAAGAAGCGCTTGTAGGCGGCAAGGTCATAGAGCTCGCCGCCGGGGCGCCGGGCACGGTCGGTCAGGTCGTTGGTCGGCCCCGCCGCCAGACGCTCGATCAGGGCCTGGCCGTCGGGCGGCAGCTCGCCGCAGTCATAGCCCTCGGCCTGCAAGGCGCGCAGCAGGTTCATGGTGCCGGCCGGCGTATCCAGGCCCACCCCGTTGCCCAGGCGCCCGTCGCGGTTGGGGTAGTTGGCCAGCACCACCGCGAGGCGGCGCTTGGCCGCGGGCAGGCGGCGCAGGCGCAGCCAGTTGGCGGCCAGCGCGGCGACGAAGTCGATGCGGTCGGCCAGCGGCTCGTAGGCCACCACGGAGGTCTGGGTCGCCGGGTCCCAGCGCGCTTCGCCCTTGAAGGAGACGGCGCGGCTCAGCACCCGGCCGTCGACCTCCGGCAGGGCGACGTTCATGGCGATGTCGCGCGCCGAGAGGCCGGTGGTGCCCTTCCCCCAGGCCTCGGCGTTGCCGCCGGAGAAGACCACCTGCAGCACCGGGCCGTCACAGGCGTCGAAGGGCGTGTCGGCCCGCGCCGCACCCGGCGCCGAGAGCGCGAAGCCGGTGGCGTTCAAGACGATCTCGCAGGAGGATTCCGTCAGCAGGCCGCGCACCACCTCCGCCGACTGGGCGTCCTTCAGAGAGTTGCAGTAGAGCGGCAGCGGGTTGATGCCTTGCTGGCGCAGCGCGGCGATGAGGGCGTCGACCGGCGCCAGGTTGCCGGCCTGCAGCAGCGCCCGGTAGAAGACGATGGCCGCCACGGGGGCCGCCGTGCGCCACTCGGCACGCAGGTCGTCCAGGCCCGGCTGGGTCCTGCCCGGCCAGTAGAGCCCGGCGCGCAGCAGCGGGCGCGGCTCCTGCCAGTCGCTGTCGTGCCCGAGGAGACTGGCGGCGTAGGCCAGCAGGTTGCGGGCGTTCTCCGGCCCGCCCTCGATGCAGTAGCGCCACAGGCGAAAGGCCGCCTCCTCCTCCAGGGTCGAGAAAGCCGAGAGGCCCGGGTCAGGCTGCTCGTCGCCGGGCAGCATGGCGAGCTTGATGCCCTTGGCCCGGCAGGCGGCGTGGATCTGCTCGACGCCGTAGGGCCAGTAGCTCTCCCCACCCAGCAGGCGCACCACCACCAGCTTCGCCCCGGATATCACCTGCTCGACATAGAGGTCGACCGACATGTTGTGGCCGAGCTGCATGAGGTTGGCGAGGCGCAGGCTGGGCGCGTCCCCGCCCAGCGTGGCTTGCGCGGCGGAGAGCGCCGCCAGCTCGGTGTCGGCCGCCGAGAGGAAGACGATGTCGCCGGGGTCCTGGCCCAGGTCGACCGCCTCCGAGCCGTCGGTGACGGCGCCGGGCGTGGCCTGGAGGAGATGCATGACCCTGCTTCCTAGCCGGCGACGGCCGCGCGGATCGCCGCCTCGTCCAGGCCGGTCTCGCCGATGAAGACGAGGCGCGTGGCGCGGGCCTCCTCGGGGCGCCAGTCACGGTCGTAGTAGTGCTGCAGGCGTTCTCCCACGCCCTGCACCACCAGGCGCATGGCCTTGCCGGTGACGGCGGCGAAGCCCTTCACCCGCAGCACGCCGTGGGCGGCGATGACCGGGCGCAGGCGCTCCAGCAGCGCGTCGGGATGCTCCGTCTCGCCCAGTTCGACGGAGAAGGAGGTAAAGTCGTCGTGGTCGTGCTCACCAGCCGCATCGTGGTGCGACCAGCGGCTGTCCAGGTCGTCCTCCGCCGCCGCGTCGAGGCCCAGCAGCACCGCGACGTCGATGGCGCCGTGGCTGGCGCGCAGGGTCTTCACCGCCGGGCGCAGGTGGCGGGCGATAGTGGCCTCCACCTCCGCCAGCAGGGCCTCGTCCAGCAGGTCGGCCTTGTTGATGACGACCATGTCGGCGCAGGCGAGCTGCTCCTCGAAGAGCTCCTCCAGCGGCGTGTCGTGGTCGAGGGTCTCGTCGGCTTCGCGCTGGGCGGCCACGGCCTCGGGATCGCCGGCGAAGAGGCCATCGGCCACGGCGGGACCGTCGATCACCGTGATCACCCCGTCGACCGTGGTGCGGGTGCGCACCTCCGGCCAGGCGAAGGCTTTGACCAGCGGCTTGGGCAGGGCCAGGCCGGAGGTCTCGATGACGATGTGGTCGGGCGGCTCCGGGCGGTCCAGCAGGGCCTGGATGGTGGGCAGGAAGTCGTCGGCCACGGTGCAGCAGATGCAGCCGTTGGCCAGTTCCACGACGTCGTCCTCACCGCAATCCTCGATGCCGCAGCCCTTCAGGATCTCGCCGTCGACCCCTAAGTCCCCGAACTCGTTGATCACCAGGGCGATACGCCGGCCCTTGGCGTTCTGCAGCAGGTGGCGGATGGCGCTGGTCTTGCCGGCGCCGAGGAAGCCGGTGATCACGGTTGCGGGGATCTTTCCCGCAGAAACTCTGGGGTTTTCTGACATGGCCTGCCTGTTTTCGAGCTTTGCCCGGAGGGTGAACCGGAAGCGGCCCCGGATCAAGTCCGGAGCCGCTCCTTCAGGGTCGATTTTGAGGCTGGAGGCCGCGGCCGGGCTGTCCCGGCAGCGACGGTTTCCGGCTTACAGCCGGATACCCAGTCCTGTTTCCCTAGTCCTGTTCCAGGGCCTTCACGATGTCTTCGCACATCTTCTTGGCGTCGCCGAACAGCATCATGGTGTTGTCGCGGAAGAACAGCTCGTTCTGCACGCCCGCGTAGCCGCTGGCCATGGAGCGCTTGACGAAGAGCACCTGCCCGGACTTATCGACGTCCAAGATCGGCATGCCGTAGATCGGCGAGGTCGGATCGGTCTTGGCCGCCGGGTTGGTGATGTCGTTGGCGCCGATGACGAAGGCCACGTCGGTGCCGGCGAAATCACGGTTGATCTCGTCCATCTCGAAGACCTCGTCGTAAGGCACGTTGGCCTCGGCCAGCAGCACGTTCATGTGCCCCGGCATGCGCCCGGCCACCGGGTGGATGGCGTAGCGCACGTCGACGCCCTTGGCCTTCAAGAGGTCGGCCATCTCGCGCAGGGCGTGCTGGGCCTGGGCGACGGCCATGCCGTAGCCCGGGATGATGATCACCTTCTCGGCATTGCCCATCAGGAAGGCCGCGTCGTCGGCGGCGCCCGACTTCACCTGGCGGTCGTCGTCGCCGGCCCCGGCAGCCGCCCCGGCGGTCTCGCCGCCGAAGCCGCCCAGGATGACATTGAAGATCGAGCGGTTCATCCCCTTGCACATGATGTAGCTGAGGATGGCGCCCGAGGAACCGACCAGCGCGCCGGTGATGATCAGCAGGTTGTTGTGCAGCGTGAAGCCGATGCCGCAGGCCGCCCAGCCGGAGTAGGAGTTCAGCATCGACACCACGACCGGCATGTCGGCGCCGCCGATCGGCAGGATCAGCAGGAAGCCGAGCACCAGGGCCACAATGACGATGAGCCAGAAAACCGCCGGCGACTGGCCGATGCAGAGCCAGACGATGAGCACCACCAGCAGAATACCGAGGCCGGCGTTCAGCGGATGCTGCAAGGGGAAGACCAGCGGCTTGCCGCTCAGCAGGGCCTGGAGCTTGGCGAAAGCGACCAGCGAGCCGGTGAAGGTGATGGCGCCGATGGCCACGCCGAGCGACATCTCGATGAGGCTGGCCACCTTGATGTCGCCGGGCACGCCGATGCCGTAGGCCTCCGGCCGGAAGAAGGCCGCCGCCGCCACGAAGACCGCGGCGAGACCGACCAGGGAGTGGAAGGCCGCCACCAGCTGCGGCAGGGCCGTCATCTGGATCTTCAGGGCGATGACCGTGCCGATGGCGCCGCCGATGAGGATGCCGGCGACGATCAGCGAATAGCTGACCACCCCCGGCAGGGCCAGGGTGGTGAGGATGGCAATGGTCATGCCGACCATGCCGTAGATGTTGCCCATGCGGCTGGTCGTCGGGTGCGACAGGCCGCGCAACGCCAGGATGAAGCAGACAGAGGCGACGAGATACAGCAGCGCTGCGAGATCAGCGTTCATGATTGTCCAGCCCCCTTATTTCTTCTTCTTGAACATGGACAGCATGCGCTGGGTGACGATGAAGCCGCCGAAGATGTTCACCGAGGCCAGGATCACAGCCAGGAAGCCCATGACCTCGCTGAAGCCGAACTCCGCCGGACCGGCGGCGATCAGGGCGCCGACGATGATCACCGAGGAGATGGCGTTGGTCACCGCCATGAGCGGCGAGTGCAGCGCCGGGGTGACCCGCCAGACCACGTGGTAACCGACGAAGACCGCCAGCACGAAGACGGTCAGGCCCACCACCAGGGTGCCGGAGCCTTGACCGGCGGTGCTTTCCGCCGTGATGCGGCCGGCCTCGACCGCCAGGGACGCCACCTCGTCGGCAAGGTCGCGCGCCTGGTTGGCAACCTCTGCGGCGTGTTCAGAGAAGGTTTGGTTGGCCATGGACGTCAGCCTCCCTGTCCGTCGCTAGAGTCATCGGATTTTTCCTCTTCGGCTGCCGGCTCGGCGGGAGCCTCCTCCTTGGGAGTCTCTATTTCGCCACCGAGAGCAGGATGCACGAGCTTGCCGTCGCGGATGACGCAGGTCTCGGCGACGATCTGGTCCTCCCAGTTCACCGCCAGCTTCTTCTCTTCCTTGTCGACCAGCAGCTCGATGAAGTTGTAGATGTTGCGGGCATAGAGCGCCGAAGCGTCGGCGGCCAGGCGGCTCGGCACGTTGACGTAGCCGACAATTTTCACGCCATTGTGGTCCACGACCTTGCCGGGCTCAGACAGTTCGCAGTTGCCGCCGGTCTCCACCGCCAGGTCGACGATCACCGACCCGGGCTTCATCGATTCCACCATCTCCTTGGAGATCAGCTTCGGCGCCGGGCGGCCCGGGATCAGCGCGGTGGTGATGACGATGTCCATCTTGGCAATGGTCTCGGCGGTCAGCGCGGCCTGCTTCTTCTTGTACTCGTCGCTCATTTCCTTGGCGTAGCCGCCGGCGGTCTCGGCCTGCTTGAACTCTTCGTCCTCGACCGCGACGAACTTGCCGCCCAGGCTCTCCACCTGCTCCTTGGCCGCCGGGCGCACGTCGGTCGCCGAGACGATGGCGCCCAGGCGCTTGGCGGTGGCGATGGCCTGCAGGCCGGCGACGCCGGCGCCCATGACCAGGGCCCTGGCCCGCGGCACGGTGCCGGGCGGCGGCATCCTCTGCGGGAAGGCCGAGCCGTAGACCGCCGCGGCGTCCAGCACCGCCTTGTAGCCGGCCAGGTTCGACTGCGAGGACAGCACGTCCATGGACTGGGCGCGGGTGATGCGCGGGATCAGGTCCATGGCGAAGCTGGTGACGCCGGCCTCCTGCAGCGGCTTCAACTCGTCGCCGGCGCGGAAGGGATCCATGATGGAGATGACCAGGGTACCGGATTTCAGGCCCTTGGTCTCCTCGGGCAGCGGCCGGCGCACCTTGGCGACCACGTCGGCCGAGCCGAAGGCGACGGTGGCGTCGGCGGCGATGGTCGCGCCGGCCTTCTCGTATGCCTCGTCGGGAATGGCCGCGCCCAGCCCGGCGCCCTTCTCGACAGCGACCTCGAAGCCCAGGTTGATGAGCTTCTTCACTGTCTCAGGCGACGCCGCGACGCGTGACTCGTCCGGGCGCTGTTCCTTGGGAATAGCGATCTTCATACCTGGATTGTCCCCTTGTGTGCCCCGAAATGTGCCCGATTATACCCAAAATGCCGCCCGAGAGGCCCTCGGACCGCCAAGAACTAGTACGAAGTCCCCCCTAGTCAAAGCAATCGGTACTTTGATCTAAGGCGGCCCATGTTAATGACGGCCAGAACGGCTTGATTCAACCTTATTTTGCTTGTGGGCGACCAATCAGACCGGTTAGGCGACCTCTTGACGCAGTGGCGGACTGACGGCCAGACCGGAGCGGCCCGGCGGGCGGTGGACAACCGGCGGTCCGGCCGATAAGAGGAACAGCGAATAGTCCACCAGAGGGTGAGGACCGGCGACGTGAAACTGCTGTCAGGGGCCGAGGAGCTCCAGAACCTGCTGGAGGGTATCGGCACCTTCATCGTGACGGGGGTCACCAAGTCCGGCACCACCTGGCTGCAGCGCATGCTGGACAGCCACCCGGAAATCGCCTGCGGCGGCGAGAGCAAGCTGAATGTCTTCCTGACTCAGCTGGGCCCGGCGATGCGCGCCTACAACGAGGCGCTGACCAAGACCAACGCCAAGATCTACAAGGAGGAGGCGGTCTACCAACCCCTCACCCAGGCCCAGGCGCGGGCCGTCATGCAGTACCTCTTCCTCGACCGCCTGGGCGCCCTGCGCGCCGCGGCCGAGGCCGCGGGCAAGCTGGGCGCCCTGAAGTGGATCGGCGACAAGGACCCGGACTACAAGCGCGAGCTGGTCGCCTGGCGGGCCATCCTGCCGGAGATGCGCATGGTTTCCACCACCCGTGACGGGCGTGACTGCTACGTCTCCCTCTGGTTCCACCTCTACCCGGAGCGCGAGCCCCTGGCCGCGGAGAACCGCGACGACTTCCTGGGGCGCATCCAGGGCCACGCCGCTACCTGGCGCGATACCATGGCGAAGTTCCGGAAGGACGCGGCCGACTTCCCGGGCCGCCACTTCGCCGTGCGCTACGAGAGCCTGCTGGAAGATGCGCAAGGGGAGATGACCCGGCTCTTCGAATGGTTCGGCTGCGACGCTTCCGAAGCCACCGTGGCCGACGTGGTCGCGCGCAACGCCTTCACCGTCGCCTCCGGCGGGCGCCGGCCCGGCGAGGCCGACCCCAAGAGCTTCCTGCGCAAGGGCATCGCCGGCGACTGGAAGAACCACTTCGACGAGGAGTGCAACAGGCTCTACTGCGAGGTCGCGGGCGAGGCCCTCGCCGCCGCCGGCTACGAAGTATGAGATATCCGCTGCCCAACCCCGTCTACGTCGTCACCGACATCGAGGTGAACGGGCCGACGCCGGGCGAGCATTCAATGCTGGCCTTCGCCTCCGTCGCCGTAGATGCGGGTGGCGGCGAGATCGACACCTTTGAAGCGGTGCTGGAAACCCTGCCCGACGCGGGGGAGAACGCCACCACGATGGATTGGTTCAAGAGCTTCCCGGAAGCCTGGGCCGCCGCGACGACGAACCCCCAGCCGCCGCAGACCGTGATGGAAGACTACGTCGACTGGCTGCGGGGCCTGCCGGGTCAGCCAATCTTCGCCGCCCACCCCCTGGCCTTCGACGGCGCCTGGATCGACCACTACCTGCGACGCTTCCAGGGGATCCGCATGCTGAAAGGCCCCTGGGAAGGCGAACCGCTGTTCTACACCGCCGGGCTCTGCCTGCAGGCCTTCGCCGCCGGGCGCAGCGGGCGAGAGTTCAGCGCCTGCTTCACCGGCGGCTATCCGCCGGAATGGCTGGGCCACGTACCGCACAGCCACTTCGCCATCGACGACGCTCGCGGCTACGCCAACCTGCTGCGCACCTTGCTGCAGATGAATGCACCGGACGAGACCGTCACGTCATCGAATAGAAGATGAAGCCGCTGGCGACGTCTTCTTCGTCGTCAGCGAGGGGACGCGTTTCTTCGATCGCGAGCGACCCGAGTTCGAGAAAGCATCTGTCGATCTTCTGCGAGACCCGCAGTTCGGTCTCGAAGTCGAAGAGGGCCAGCTTCCCGGCAGTCGCCAGGTCATCGGCCACCGAGGTGCGCACGATGTAGAAGCCCACGCGTTCGGGCTGATCGCCGGCCTCGGGTCCCGGCACCAGAAAGTCGTCACCTCTGAGGATCACGCGGAATCGCCTTGCGGTCCGCGTTTCTCGCTCGATGGGAAAAACCAGAGACATCGGGCAGAGTCCGCCGCTTCAATCGCTTGCGATGCGACAGTCTCGCAAACCTGGGTTAAATCTTAGATAACAATACGAGAATTATGGAAAAGCCGGCTGCGCCTAGCTCCGTGATCCCACATAGAGCATTGCCTCGGCGCACGACTTAACCCCCAGTTTCCTGAAGAGGTTGGAGGCGTGGTTGCGCACCGTAGGTTCGGAGAGGTTCAGTGCAGCGGCGACCTCCCGGTTGGACTTGGCGGCACAGATCATTTCCAGGATCTCCCGCTCGCGCCGGGACAGCGCCGCGAGGTTGGGCCGGCGCGCGGCCGGTGAAGTCCAGCACCGCCTCCTTGAAGCGCGCCCAGGCTGGTTCCTGCTTCAGGACGATGTGGTTGCGCGGGTCCAGCTCGACGAACTCCGCATCCGGCATTTCGCTGGCATTCTCGCGGCCTACCGCTGGCAGTACATCCTCTCCGGCGCACAGCACCGGCCCTTCCTGCGCATCCTCGGCAATCTCGTCAACGAGCAACAGGCCCAGCGCATCAACCAGGCGCTGCAGCCGCTCATGGCCGCCTGAACCTCTGCGCAGCCAACGCCGGGCCGCGGTACGTCAAGCGTGCCGCGGCCTTGGCGCAGCTTGTTTCTTTTGTGCCGCCGCAGCGCCGAAAAACTGTTTCAATTGAAACCTTGCCAGCCGCCGCGGGACGTCGCCTGATAGCGCTCTGTCGGCCTGCCGCCGCTGCGGCGCCTCTGACCCGAAGAAGGACCAAGTCGCCAATGAAATACGAAAGCATCCTGGAGACCGTGGGCGGCACGCCGGCTGTGCGCATCAACAAGCTGGCGCCCGAGGGCGTGAACCTCTACGCCAAGCTGGAAGCCTTCAACCCCATGGGCTCGGTAAAGGACCGCCTGGCCCTGGGCGTGATCGAGGACGCCGAACGCAGCGGTGCCCTGAAGCCCGGCCAGACGGTGGTCGAGGCGACCAGCGGCAACACCGGCATCGGCCTGGCCATGGTCTGCGCCGAGAAGGGCTATCCCCTGGTCATCGTCATGGCCGAGAACTTCAGCGTCGAGCGCCGCAAGCTGATGCGCTTCCTCGGCGCCAAGGTGGTGCTGACCCCCGCGGCGGAAAAAGGCACCGGCATGCTGAACAAGGCGGTCGAGCTTTCCGAGAAGCACGGCTGGTTCCTCTGCCGCCAGTTCGAGAACGAGGCCAACGCCGACTTCCACTCGCGCACCACGGCGCGCGAGATCCTTGAGGACTTCGCCGAGACGCCGCTCGACTACTGGGTCACCGGCTCGGGCACCGGCGGCACCCTGAAGGGCGTCTCGCGCGTGCTGAAGGCGGAGAGCCCGAATACACAGATCATCGTCTGCGAACCGGACAACGTGCCGATCCTGGGCAGCGGCATCCCCATGCCGGAAACGCCGGGCGAGAGCCACCCCCTGTTCCGTCCGCACCTCATGCAGGGCTGGACGCCGGACTTCATCCCGCGCCTGACCGGTGACGCCCTGGCCGAGCACCACGTCGACCGCATCGTCCCGGTCGGCGGCGAGGTCTCGCTGCGCCTGGCGCGCGAGCTGGCGCTGAAGGAAGGCATCCTCTGCGGCATCACCGGCGGCGCCACCCTGGCCGGCGCCCTGCAGATCGCCAAGGAAGCGCCGCAAGGCAGCACCATCCTCTGCATGCTGCCGGACACCGGCGAGCGCTACCTGAGCACGGTCCTCTTCGAGCACATCTCCGTCGACATGACGGCCGAGGAGATCGAGATCTCCAAGTCGACGCCGACGGCCCGCTTCGACCAGCCCTCCGCCCCGCCGGCCGCCAAGCCCGAAGAGGCGAAGCCGGCCGCCGCCGCGGCAACGGACGACGCCGAGGCCGAGGCCTACCTGGCCGAGGTCCTGGGCGACAAGGACAAGCCGGTGGTCATGTTTGCCCTGGAATGGTGCGAGTTCTGCTGGTCGGTGCGGCGCTTCTTCGCGCGTCTCGGCATCGACTACCGCTCGGTCGACCTCGATTCGGTGGCGCTGCAGGAGAACAACATGGGCGGACGCATCCGCGCCGCGGTGAGCGCCCGGACCGGCATCCGCACCATCCCGCAGATCTTCGTCGGCGGCACCCTGGTCGGCGGCTGCACGGAGGTCTTCGACGCCTACAAGTCAGGCGAACTGCAGAAGCTGCTGGACGAAAGCGGGGCCGCCTACGACAGGAAGGCCCAGCTCGACCCCTACGGCTTCTTCCCGGCCTGGCTACAGTCCCGCCAGGCCGTGGCGCAGAGCGACGAAGCGGCGGAGTAAGCGCCACGCCCGCGCAGGCTGGCCAGCGACGCAATTTGAGGTATCATCTCCCGGCTGCAATTCAATCGGGTGAGAACCATGCTCCGTATACTTCTGCTTGCCTGCTTTATGGCTCTTCACCCCCTGGGCGCGCGGGCCGAGTCCGCAAGCGATTGCCACGGGGAGGCCTGGCGGAAGATCGAAGCGGGAATGAGAGAAGATAGTGATCTCAATCAGACAGTCGGCTTCCTAAGAGGCAAAGGCCTAAGCTTCGACTCCGTTGAACTCGTGGATCACGCCTACGAGCCGCGCGTGAAGGCGTACATAGCGGATGGCATCGATCCGGGATGTGCAATTTACGTCTCTGAGTGGCTGCCTTTGAAGGAAAGCGAGATAAAGTGCTTTCCCTTTGCGACAAGGACTCATGAGTTCATTTCGATCGACTTCGACGCCAACAACGATTTCATAGGCCTTACGTGCTCGAGTGCGATCGTGAAGATGTCCTGCAAAGACGCAAAAGCGCTGGGCGAACCAGGTAGCCGTTGGCCACCTGAGCCCTCGGATAAGCATAAAGGCCCCTTCGGATTGCCGCCCCACACCGAATGCGCTGCCCTTCAGATCACGAACTAGAAAGCGCCTGCTAACTCGGCAGCGGCAGGTCGCGGGCTTTCAGCACCTTCTTCTGGCGCTTTTCCAGCTGCTTGACGTCGAAGTCGCGGATCAGGTCGTGGAACATCTGGTGCCAGTTGATCTCGGCGTCCAGGTGCATGAAGACCGAGCCGAGGCCGACAGCGGCGCGGTCCATGAGCACGAACTCGCGCGGCGGCTTCACGCCGCCCAGGCGGCGCAGTTCCCTGTGCACCTCGCCGGCTACCTTGGCGCCGTAGAGGCTGCCCTGCTCGCCCATGATCTTCTGCGGCTTGTCCTCCAGCAGCGGGGCGTAGAGAAACGCCGCCCAGAGATTGAGCGCCGCCAGCAGGTCCTTTGACAGGTCGGTGAAGCCCCAGGTGCGGTAGGCCTCCACCGCAAGCTCCGGGTCGTCGCGCTCCAGCGCGAAGTAAAGGTCGATGACGCCCTTGACGAACTTCGGCGGGAAGACGCGGATGCAGCCGAAGTCCAGCAGGTTCACCGTGCCGTCCTCGCGGATGGTGTAGTTGCCCAGGTGCGGGTCGCCGTGGATGATGCCGAAGAAATAGAACGGCACGTACCAGCAGCGGAACATGTTCATGGCGACGGCGTTGCGCTGCTCCACCGAGACCTCGCCCTTCACGAAGTCGAGCAGCGGGCGGCCTTCCAGCCAGGTCATGGTCAGCAGGCGCTTGGTCGAGAGCTCCGGCAGCAGGTCGGCCACGTGCACGCCCTTCTCGTCGCGCAGCATGTCCTGGTAGAGCTGCATGTGGCGGCCTTCGCGCTCGTAGTCCAGCTCCTCGCGCAGGCGCTCCGACAGCTCGTGGTAGATGTTCGAGGGGTCGATGGCGCGGTCATAGCGCCGGTAGATGCCGAAGAGGATCTTCAGCTGCTGCAGGTCGGCCTCCACGGCCGAGAGCATGTCCGGGTACTGCAGCTTGCAGGCCAGGAGACGGCCGTCCAGGGCGACGGCGCGGTGCACCTGCCCCAGGGAGGCCGCGGCCGCGGCCTCGCGCTCGAAAGACGTGAACTTCTTCTCCCAGTCCGCGCCCAGCTCGCTGCGCATGCGCCGCTTGACGAAGGGCCAGCCCATGGAGGGCGCGTTGGACTGCAACTGGCGCAGCTCCTCGGCGTATTCGCGCGGCAGGGCGTCGGGGATGGTGGCGAGAATCTGCGCCGCCTTCATCAGCGGTCCCTTGAGGCCGCCCAGCGCCGCCTTCAGCTCCGAGGAATGCTTGCCGCGGTCGAGACCCATCCCGAGATAGCGGGCGCCCACCACCTGGGCGGCGAGGCCGCCGACGGAGCTGCCGACCTTGGCGTAGCGACGCACCCGGCCGGAAAGGCGCGAGTCCTCCGCGCCGAAGTCCTCGCCGGCCTCACCGTCCGTCTCGGGGCTGTCGGCCTCGGTTTCTTCGATGTCCTGCTCTTGGCTTTCGTGCTTGGGCATGCCCTAGAAGGTGGGCGCGCCGGCCCCGGAAGTCCAGGGCCCTCAGCGTGTCAGGGCTGCAGCACGTAGCGGCCGGGGGCGGCCTCCAGCGCCGGATAGCCGGCCTCGGCCTTGCCCATCTGCGGCGGATCGACCGGCGCTCCCGAGTTTTTCGCCAGCCAGGCCTGCCACTCCGGCCACCAGGAGCCCTTGTGCACCGGCGCCGACTCGCGCCAGCGGTCGGGGTCGATGTAGCCCTCGTGGTCGCGCAGCCGGGCGGTCTGGTAGATGCGGCGCGGATGGCCCGGCGGGGTCACGATGCCGGCGTTGTGGCCGCCGCTGGTCAGCAGGAAGGTCACCTCGGTGTCGGTCAGCAGCACGATCTTGTAGACCGAGCGCCAGGGGGCGACGTGATCCTTGGCGGTGCCGACCGCGAAGATCGGCTGGCGGATATCTGTCAGAGCCACCGGCCGCCCTTCCACCTCGAAGCGGCCCTCGGCCAGATCGTTGTTGAGGAAGAGGCGGCGCAGGTATTCCGAATGCATCCGGTAGGGCATGCGCGTTGCATCGGCGTTCCAGGCCATGAGGTCGGTCTGGTTGCTGCGCCGGCCCAGGTAATAGTCGTGGATCAGGCGCGACCAGATGAGGTCGTTGGAGCGCAAGAGCTGGAAGGCGCCGGCCATCTGCGTGGTGTCCAGATAGCCCTGCGACCACATGATGTCTTCCAGGTAGGTGAGCTGGCTCTCGTCGATGAAGAGCATCAGCTCGCCGGCCTCGGTGAAGTCGGTCTGCGCGGCCAGCAGGGTCACTGTCTTCAGGCGGTCGTCCTTGTCGCGCGCCATGGCCGCCGCGGCGATGGACAGCAGCGTGCCGCCCAGGCAGTAGCCCGCGGCGTGGACCTTGTGGTCGGGCACGATGGCGCCAACCGCGTCGAGCGCCGCCATGACGCCCAGGCGCCGGTAGTCGTCCATGTCCAGGTCGCGGTCCTCGGCGCCGGGGTTCTTCCAGGAGATCGCGAAGACCGTGTGGCCCTGGGAGACCAGGAAGCGGATCAGCGAATTCTCCGGCGAGAGATCGAGGATGTAGTATTTCATGATCCAGGCCGGGACAATCAGCACCGGCTCCGGATGCACCTGCCCGCTCTGCGGACTGTACTGAATCAGCTCGATCAGCTCGTTGCGGTAGACGACCCGCCCCGGCGTCACCGCCAGCTCCTTGCCAGGACGGAAGTTCTCCGTGCCCGCCGGGCCGCGCCCGGTGAGGCGCCGTTCCATGTCCTCCAGGGCGTTCAGCCAGCCCTGGTAGAGGTTGGCGCCGCCCTGCTCCAGGGTCTCGCGCAGCAGCAGCGGGTTGGTCGGCACATAGTTGGAGGGCGAGAAGACGTCCAGCAGCTGGCGCGTGGCGAAGGACACCACCGCCTCGTGGTGCTTGGAGACGCCGCGCACGCCGGTGGTGGCCTGCTGCCACCACTTCTGGGTCAGCAGGAAGCCCTGGGCGATCATGTCGAAGGGCGGCTGGCACCAGGCTTCGTCCTGGAAGCGCTTGTCGCCGTGCTCCGGCTGGATGCAGGGCTCGCAGGCCTGGCCGCTGGCCGTCCGCGCCGCGCTCAGGGCCAGACGCACCATTTCGGACCAGGCCTCCTGCATGAGCTGCGCCTGCTTGCCGGGCGCCCCGGCCAAGTGCATCCACCAGTCGGTGTAGGCCAGGCCGAGGGCCGCCGGCGAGATCCCCGCCGTCATCCGGGCCAGGCCCGCGTGCAGCATGCGGTCCAGGGCGTCGCCGCCCAGCACGCCGGGCAGCGGCGGCGGGCTGGGCGCCACCTCGACGCCGGTCTGGTGCCCGGCCACGTCCGGCAGGCGCGCGAGATCCGGCGCTTCGGTCGGCGTATCCGGCACACAAGGCCCCGGCAGGGCCTTGCCGCCCTCGGCGGCCAGTTTCAGGGAAGGTTTCTTCGCCGCCATGGCGGCCTCCTAAGCACAGAAAGCAGGATGCCCGATAGTCGGCTCCGGGCCTAGTTTAGGGACAGTAGATGGCAATACTGCGACCGGCTCCTTGAGCCAGATCACTTCAACCGAGCACCGGCTCCGTTCGCACACGAACGGGTCGCCGGCCTAGTCCATCGCTTCCAGTTCGCCGATGAAGCGCTCGACGAGCTGCAGGCCCCGCGCCCAGAAGGCCGGATCGGAAGCATCGAGCCCGAAGGGGGCCAGCAGTTCCTTGTGGCGCTTGCTGCCGCCGGCGCGCAGCATGTCCAGGTACTTCTCCGCGAAGCCCGCCGCAGCGCCCTCGTAGACCGCATAGAGCGAGTTCACCAGGCAGTCGCCGAAGGCATAGGCGTAGACGTAGAACGGCACGTGGATGAAGTGCGGGATGTAGGCCCAGTAGTTGCGATAGTCGTCGTCGAAGGCGATGGCCGGGCCGAGGCTCGACTTCTGTGTCTCCAGCCAGATCTCCCCCAGGCGCTCGGGCAGCAGTTCGCCGGAGCGGCGCTCGTCGTGCACCCGGGTTTCGAACTCGTGCATGGCGATCTGCCGCACCACGGTGTTGAGCATGTCCTCCACCTTGGAGGCCAGCATGACCTTGCGCAGCTTGGGGTCGGTCTCGGCCCTCAGCATGGACTGGAAGGTCAGCATCTCGCCGAAGACCGAGGCGGTCTCGGCCAGGGTCAGCGGCGTGTCCGCCATCAGGTGACCCTGCGGGCCGGCCAGCACCTGGTGGACGCCGTGGCCCAGCTCGTGGGCCAGGGTCATGACGTCGCGCGCGCGGCCCTGGTAGTTCAGCAGCAGATAGGGATGCGCCGAGGGCACCGTGGGGTGGGCGAAGGCGCCCGGCGCCTTGCCCGGGCGCACGGGGGCGTCGATCCACGACTTCTCGAAGAACTGCTTGCCGATGGCCGCCAGGGCCGGCGAGAAGTCGTTGTAGGCGTCCAGCACCAGGCGCTGCGCATCCTGCCAGGGGATGATCCGGTCGTCGTCGTCGGGCAGCGGCGCGTTGCGGTCCCAGTAGGGCAGCGTGTCGCCGCCGAACCACTTGGCCTTCAGCGCGTAGTAGCGGTGCGAGAGCCGCGGATAGGCCTCGTGGACCGAGCCGACCAGGGCGTCGACCACTTCGTCCTCGACGAAGTTCGCCAGGTTGCGCGAGGACACCGGGCGCGGGAATTTGCGCCACTTGTCCTCGATCTCCTTGTCCTTGGACAGGGTGTTGGTGATCAGCGCGAAGACGCGGGCGTTGTCGCCGAGCACCTTGCCCAGGGACTTCGCCGCTTCGCGCCGCGCCGCCGGCTCGCGTTCGGTCAGCCGGTTGAGGATCTCGGCGGAGGTGAGCTGCTCGTCCTGAAAGGGAAAGCGCAGGCCAGCCATGGTCTCGTCGAAGAGACGCGTCCAAGCGGCGCGCCCGGCCACGTACTTCTCGTGCAGCAGGCGCTCCATCTCGTCGGAGAGTTGGTGCGGGCGCATGGCGCGCAGGTCGCGCAGCCAGGGCGCATAGCGGCCCAGTTCCGGCGACCTCAACTTCTCCTTCAGCTCCGCCTCGTCGATGCGGTTCAGTTCCAGGGTGAAGAAAACCAGCTCGGTGGATACCGCCGTGCAGCGCTCCTGCATCGACTGGAAGAATCGCCCGATCTTGGGATCGCTCATGTCGCCGGAGTAGACCAGCTGCGCGAAGCTCATGACCCGGCCCAGGGTTTCCTGGATCGCCTCGTAGTCGGCAATGGCTGCGCCCAGCGCGGCCCCGTCCAGACCGGCCAGCTTGCCGGCGTGGCGCGCGTGGAAAGCCTTGGCCTGCTCGGCGGCGTTCTCCAGATCGGCCTGAAGCGCCGGGGAGTCGAGGTCGGCGTAGAGGTCCGCCAGGTTCCAGGCGGGCAACTCGCCCAGGTTTTCGTCGGTCACGGATTTCAGGTTCAAGAACGCACCTTCAGGTCTGCTCGCTGGGCTGTCGGCCGGTCCAACATTCGCAGGAAAAGGTTAAGATGCGGGCCAGACCGTCTTGACCCTCTGCGATATAGGCCGCAAATACTGGATCGCCAAGAGCAAAGCCGCGCCGCCCGGGGCATATCGCCGCGACATCGAGACGCAGTAATCGGCGGTTCCGGACCAGAATCCCGCTCAGGGAATCCGGAACCACAAGGGGAGAAGTTATGGATTTTGAGGCCTGCCGTTCGCTGACCACGGTGTTTTTCGACCAGGCAGCGAAGCGGCGTGACGCGCCTTTTCTCTGGCACAAAGAAGACGGCCGCTTCCGCCCGCAGAGCTGGGGCGAGATCGCCGAGCAGGTGGGCGCCCTGTCGCGCGGCCTGCGCGCGCTGGGCCTGCAGCCGGGCGACCGGGTGGTCCTGGTGGCCGAGAACCGCCCGGAATGGCTGATCGCCGACCTGGCCATCATGGCCGCCGGCGCGATCACGGTGCCGGCCTATACCACCTCCCTGGCGAGCGACCACCGCCACGTGCTGACCGACAGCGGCGCCGTCGGCGCCATCGTCTCGACCCGCGCGCTGGCCGAGCGGCTGCTGCCCGCGGTACTGGACGCGGCGAACTGCAAGTGGGTGGTGGGCATGGAAGACCTGCGCCGCGCCCAGGCCGGGGCCGTGCCGCTGCACCTCTGGGAAGAACTGCTGGCCCAGGGCCGCGAGCAGCCCGACGACGTGGCCGAGGTGGCCGGGCGCGCCGAGCGCGGCGACACCGCCTGCATCATCTACACCTCCGGCACCGGCGGGGTGCCGCGCGGCGTGATGCTCAGCCACGGCGCCATCCTCTGCAATTGCATGGGGGCCTACAAGGTGCTGGAGCGCCTGGGCCTGGGGCGCGAAGTCTTCCTGTCGTTCCTGCCGCTGTCGCACTCCTACGAGCACACCGCCGGACAGTTCTTCCCCATCACCATCGGCGCCGAGATCTACTACGCCGAGGGCATCGAGCATCTGCAGAAGAACCTGGCCGAAGCACGGCCCACCATCATGACCGCCGTGCCGCGCCTCTACGAGACGATGCATCTGCGCATGCGCCGTCGGATCGACAAGGAAGGCGGCCTCAGCGCCAAGCTGTTCTACAAGGCTGTCGAGCTGGGCCAGAAACGCTATCTCGACCCCAAGAGCCTGACCCTGTGGGAACGCCTGCAGGACCTGGCGCTGGAGCGCCTGGTGCGCGACAAGGTCCGCAAGCGCTTCGGCGGGCGCATCAAGGCCATCGTCTCCGGCGGCGCCGCCTTGAACTACGACATCGGCCTGTTCTTCACCGCCCTCGGCCTGCCGATCCTGCAGGGCTACGGGCAGACCGAGACAGCGCCGGTGGTCTCCGTCAATACGCCCTGGAACGTGAAGCTGGAGACCGTCGGCCCGCCCTTCGAGGGCGTTGAGGTGAGGATCGCCGAGGACGGCGAGATCCTGGTGCGCGGCGAGCTGGTGATGACCGGCTACTGGAACGACGAGGATGCCACCTATCAGGCGCTGCAGGACGGCTGGCTGCACACGGGCGACATCGGCGAGTTCGACGAGGACGGCTACCTGAAGATCACCGACCGCAAGAAGGACATCATCGTCTTTTCCGGCGGCGACAACGTCTCGCCGGCCCGGGTCGAGGGATTCCTCACCCTGCAGCGCGAGATCCAGCAGGCCATGGTCTTCGGGGACAAGCACCCCCACCTGGTGGCGCTGCTGGTGCCCGACGAGGAGTTCACGGCCCAGTGGTGCCGCAGCAACGGCAAGAAGCGGGACCCCCACGCCCTGCGGGAGGACCCGGACTTCCGCGCCGCCCTATCGGAAGTGGTAGACCGGGTGAACGCCTCCCTCTCCTCCCTGGAAAAGGTGCGCCGATTCGCGGTGCTCGCCGAGCCCTTCTCGGTGGAGAACGGCATGATGACGCCGACCATGAAAATCCGCCGCCACAAGATCAACGACGCCTATGGCGAGGTGTTGGAGAGCCTGTATTAGCGCCTGGTAAATAGCGCGCTGCGCGGACGAGCCCCGGCATAGGCCCGCCAAAGTTGCCGCCGTCACCGATGTGAACCTTGCCCTCAAGGGCGTTTTCGGCGAGAATCGCGCGAGTTTAGGTCATTTCTGGTTCGGGGGAATCCTAAGGTGATGAAACGCTTGGCGCTCTTGAGTGCGCTGCTTTGCGCTGTTCTGTTGACCACCAGTGAACGCGCGGCGGCACAGGTCGCCCTCAACGAGACGCCCGCAGTGATCAGCGGCGGCGTCGGCTGGTACGACATCGTCCAGCAGGACGACCAGGCGGTGGATTTCCGCCTGGAGTACCGCCACGGCGAGGATTTCCTCTGGCTGAAGCCCTGGGGCGGCATCGAAGCGACATCGGACGGCAGCGTCTGGGGCGGCATCGGCGTGCTGATGGACATCACCTTCTTCGACACCGTGGTGCTGACCGGCAGCATCGCGCCCGGCCTCTACGAGGACGGCGACGGCAAGGACCTGGGCAGCGTCTTCGAGATCCGCAGCCAGGTGGAGCTCGGCTACCAGTTCGAGAACCAGTCACGCCTCGCCGTCTCCTTCAGCCACACCTCCAACGCCAGCGTCGCCGACGACAACCCGGGCGTCGAGGTGCTGAACCTCTACTACCACCTGCCGCTGGACGTGCTGTTCTAGACTCCTTGAAGTCGCCCGCCGGGGCGATTACCTGGAACCCGCAGAAAAGGCGGTTTCGAGCAGCCAAATCCGGCTGAATCCGTGGGACCTGCGGTTGTGTGGCCCTTCACACCCTGGGAGTCCCCCCGGCCCGCCGGGAGATCGATAGATGTTCAAAGTCTTGATTCTGGTGTGTTCCACAGCCCTGGCGCCGTCCGAGTGCCAGGTCGACAGCGCCGTCAGCGTCATCAACGGCCCTGAAGCCCCGGACGCACGGCTCTGTGGCCTCAACGGCCAGGCCTATCTCGCCGGCACCGCCCTCGCCGCCAGGCACGAAGACGAGTACGTCAAGGTCAAGTGCTCCCGCACGGCGATCGGCAAGACCGTCGGCTGACCGGCGCCGCCCTGCTGCCTCCAAGCAAAATCAGCCTCTTTCTTGGCCCTGGGACGCTGCGCGACCGCGGCCCGGATAAGCGGCCATGACGGAAGAGCGCTTCTTTCCGGCGACCGCCATGCCGGACCGCGACTGGTGGCAGGCCCTTTGGCCCGATCCGGAAGGCGTGCTGCGCCGCCTCGGCATCCAGGCGGGCCTGACGGTTGCCGACCTCTGCTGCGGCGACGGCTATTTCACCGCCCCTCTCGCCCGCCTGGTCGAAGGCCGGGTCTACGCCGTGGATCTCGACCCCGCGATGCTGGCGCGGGCCCGCACCGAAGTCGAGCGCGCCGGCGCCTCGGTACTGGGCTGCATCGCCGCCGACGCCCGCGCAATCGCGGCGGTGCTGCCGGAAACGGTCGACTTCGTGCTGATGGCCAACACCTTTCACGGCGTGCCGGAGCAGACCGTCCTGGCCCGCGCCGTCGCGGCGGCGATGAAGCCGGGCGGACGCTTCGCCGTGGTCAACTGGCACGCCCGGCCGCGCGAGGAGACGGCGGTCCTGGGCCAGCCGCGCGGCCCGAGGACCGAGCTGCGGATGTCGCCGGAAGACCTCCGCGCCGTGGTCGAGCCGGCCGGCTTCGTTCTGGAGAGGCTGGTCGAGCTGCCGCCCTATCACTACGGCGCGGTCTTCGGGCGGGCTTAGGCCGCGCCCGCCTCTTCCTTCGGGGCCAAGTGGCAGCACGCAATCCGCCGCTTGCCGCCGAAAACGGCCACCAACAGAGAGAATTCATTCTTATGCCTGCTTGAGGCAGGTCAATGCCGCCGCCGGGTTGTTTGCAGACAGTAATGGTGGTTGGTTGGAGAATCTGCACCGCGGGAGGGCGGGTTCGGCCCCGGCAACACATCTGCCCCGTTGATCACTGCCCTCTTGAAAATGACGCCCAGGGCGGGCGTCAAACGAAAGGGGAGTCCCCATGAAACTCGTCCTTTGGATCTCGACAGCCGCGCTGGCTCTTGGCGCAGGCGGATATGGTGCCTTGGCCGATGCCGGCCATTCCCACGACGAGCAGTACAAAATGCTCCAGGAAATGCAGGAAATGCACAGCGGGCATGAACATGCCCACAACTTCGAGGCCATGGAGGATGTCTCCCCCGAGGATATGCACCGGACCCTGGACCTGCTGACGGATCTCGGCCTGGCTCTGCCGCCGATGGACAGCGAGCATGGCCGGGAGGTGTTCCTGGAGAAAGGCTGCATCGTCTGCCATTCCGTAAACGGCGTCGGCGGCGAGATCGGCCCCTCGCTCAATGCCCGCGACATGCCCGATCCGATGAACGCCTTCGAGTTCGCTGCGCGCATGTGGCGGGGCGCCCCGGTGATGGCGGAAATGCAGCAGGACCTGCTGGGCGCGATGATCGACCTCAACGGGCAGGACCTAGCCGACATCATCGCCTTCACCCACGACGAGGCGGAACAGCAGGAAGTTTCGATCACTCAGGTACCTGAAAAGTACAGGGACATGATCGACCACTAGGGAGACCGTTCGCCAGCGACAGTCTTCAGAGGCCTCCGGTCTCCGGATGGAGGAGGCTATGAAACTCGATGCCTACAAGCTCGGCCTAGCAACCGCGGTCATCTTAGCGGCTGTCTGGATCATCTGCAGTCTGCTGGTGCTCGCCCTCCCTGACTTGATGATGCAGATGGGTGGGCACATGCTGCACGCCGACCTCGGCGCTGCGCAATGGACGCTGCACTGGCCCGGATTCATCGTCGGCTTGATCCTGTGGAGCCTGCTGGGCGGGCTTCTGGTCTGGGCGGTCGCCGCGGTCTATAACCGCCTGATCGTCTAGCACCACAGCCGGCTTCACAGGTCAATGTCGAAAGTAGCCGCAGCTAGGCCACGCCGACCTCCTGCTTCCATGGCAAGGGCGGCGGCAGGGAGCCGCCGGACGGAACAGGCTATTGCCCGACCACCTGCCCCTTCATACTGAAGAAGATATAGAGCACTTCTTCTTTTTCGCGCTGCCCGACTTTGTTTGCCTCCATTGCCGACATGGCGTCGTCAAGCACGGCCATGAACTCGTCGTTGTTGATGTTCAGGCCGCGGTGAACCGAGACCATGTCCTTGCCCTCATAGAGATTCGGGCCGCCCGTTCCCGAGATGAAGAACTTGGCAGCCACCTCTTTCAGGCTTTCCCGGTCGCAGTCGGCAAACCGCCGGCCGATCTGTGGGTTTTCAAAGTGACGATCGATCAGATCGCCGGCAATCCGCTGAATTCCATCTGAACTGCCAAGCCGCTCATACAATGTACCGGTCATGCTCTATCCTCTTTGTGTTATCCTGGACGCAGTCGGGGATGCGGGTTCCTGTCTATCCTTTCGCCGAACGGGGGGATAGTTCAGAAAGTGAACCCCTCTCCTGCGAATTCTGATCCAACCGCAGCGCGGAATCCTTCGCACTCGGACAACCCCGACAGATGGGCGCCCCCGCCGATGCAAGCCAGCTATAGCCAGTTCTGCCCCGTTGCCATGGCCGCGGAGGTGCTCTGCACGAGGTGGACGATCCTGCTGCTGCGAGAGCTCGTTGCCGGGTCGACCCGCTTTAACGACCTGCGCCGCGGTGTGCCGCGCATGTCTTCGGCCTTGCTGTCGCGGCGGCTCAAGGAGCTTCAGGCGGCCGGGATCGTCGAGCGCATCGGGTCATCGCGCGATGGCGGCGCCCATGAATATCACCTCACCGAGGCCGGCAGGGACCTGCGTTCCGTAATCGAGACGATCGGGATCTGGGGACAGCGCTGGGTCGAGGCAGAGGTTTCGCTCGAAAACCTGGATCCGGCGCTTCTCATGTGGGACATGCGGCGCAGTCTCGACACCACGCCCCTGCCACAGCGGCGCAGCGTGATCGAATTCCTCTACACCGACCTTCCGGAATCGCGAAGGCACTGGTGGCTCATCGTCGAGAGGTCCGGGGCAACCGACCTGTGCTCGGCCGATCCCGGCTTCGAGGTGGACCTCTACGTGACGACGGAGTTGAAGCCGATGACGTCGATCTGGCTGGGCCTGTCGACAGTAAAAGACGAGCAGGAGAAGCAAACCCTCGCCTTGGACGGCGACAGAATGCTGGCGAGGGAAATGCAGACCTGGCTCGGGCTGAGTCCCTTCGCCACCGAACGAAAGCGGGTCTAGGCCAGCCCGCAGCAAGGGTCGGCCGCCCAACCTCCGTCATCAGCTATCGGACAGCCGGGCCAGGGCCCGCTGGAGAATCTCGGCCGCCTGCCGGCGCTGCTCCGGCGACATGGAATCGAAATCTATATCGAGCTTGAAGCTGCCCGCCTCCTCGCGCATGACCTTCCGCTCCGCCCCGATGTGTTCATAGCTGTCGACGACACGGTAGGTGGCGACGGGGTAGGCCAGTCCCTTTACCGAGATCTGGCCGCGCTCCTCGCAGAGGATCTCGTCCTGGACCTGCGAAAAGGTCTCGTAGGAAATGAGGATTTCCCCGGGTTCCGAATTGGTTTCCAGCCGCGAAGCCAGGTTCACGCCGCCGCCGATGATGGTGTAGTCCATCCGGTCCTCGCTGCCGAAGTTGCCGACGGTGCAATAGCCTGTGTTGATGCCGATGCGGCACTTCAGCGGGTTCTCGATGCCCGAGGCGCGCCAGGTCTTGGCCAGCTCGTGCATCCGCTCGCGCATTTCGATCGCCATCCTCACGCAGGCCAGGGCGTCCTGCTTGACGCCCCGGGTTTCGGGGTCGCCGAAGAAGATGACGATGGCATCGCCCACGTACTTGTCGATGGTGGCGCCGTGGCGCAGGGCGATCTGCGCCATCTCCGTCAGATAGTGGTTCAGCAGCTGCGTGAGGTCCTCGGATTCCAGCTTGTCCGCCGTTTCGGTGAAGCCGGCGATGTCCGAGAAGAAGATTGTCAGCTTTTTGCGCTTCGAGGAGAGCTCCACGCTCTGCTTGCCGCTGAAGATCGAGGAATAGACCTGTGGCGAGAGGTATTTGGACAGCTTGGTCGATACGGACTCGAGCATCTGGTTCTTCCTGACGACCAGTTCGCTGGCCTCCTCCGCGCGCCGCCGCGCCTCCTGAGCCAAGGCATAGAGCCGGGCGTTGTCGAGGGAGATCGAGGCGAGTTCGGCGAAGCGGGTCAGCAGCGCCTCCTCCTCTCTGCCGAAGACCCGCAGCGAAGTGGCGTCGTAGGCCATGCCCAGCACCCCGATCACCTGCGCTCTCGACTTCAGCGGCACACCGATCAAGGCGCGTATATAGCCGTCGTATTTCGGATTGGGGACACGCCCCTCCCAGGTATCATAGCTGTTGACCACGAAGGGTTCACCCGACTGCCATACACGCCCGGCCACACCTTCGCCCGCGTGCAGCTGGTAGCCGACGGACTGCTCGTAGACCCCGACGCCGACCTTGCGGCGAATCTCGCTTTCGTTCTCATCAGCCAGATAGATGAAGCCATGCGGTGCATCCAGCAACTGCCCCGCGCGCGTGATTACGGCCTGCAGCAGCTCGTCGAGTTCGAGACGACTGATGATGCCGAGCGTTGTTTCATTGAGGGCAGCCAGATATTCCGCCTGCCGGCGCAGCTTTTCCTGGGCCAGCACGCGCTCGGTGACGTCGGTCGCAACCCCGATCACGCCTGCCGCAGCGTTCGATTGGTCGACCAGAGGCGCGCACCATATCTCGAAGATCTGGTCGTCCAGCTTGGCGACGGAGTTCACGGTTTCGCCCTGCAGCGCCGACTCCGCGGCGGCCAGGATCTCCGGCGAACGCCCGAAAAGGGCGGAGAGCGGCTGACCGATCACTGCATCGCTGTCGGCACCCAGCGTGTCGAGACCCTTGCCCTCCAGCAGCGTAAGAGCCCCGTTCTGGTCGAGCGAGAAAAGGATGATCGGGGTATGCGACACGACGGTCGTCAGGCGTTCTTCCAGCCGGCCGTAGAGAACGCGTAGCTGTTGCGTCATCTCGTTGAACGAGCGCGAGAGAATTCCGATCTCATCCCTGGTCCGGATGGCAATGGTCGTATCGAGCTCACCCCGGCCGACACGCTCGGCCCCCCGTACCAGTTCGGCGAGCGGTGCCGTCACGCGCCGGGTCAGCGCCATGAGAACCACGGCAATCAGGAGCGAGCCGCCGGCGCCCAGAGCGAGAACGTAGGTTCCCAGCCGGTTCACGGCGCCGTAGACCTCGCTTTCCGGGTCTGTGGCAACGATGTACCAGCGCCACGGCTCGAAGTAGTGATAGCTGGCCAGATGCGGCTCGCCCTGGAAGCGGTAGCTGATCTGGCCTTGCTGCGCCTTGACCATCTCGTCAAACCAGGCCTCACCGCTGACGTCGAAACCCACAAGCGACGGGTCCGGCGCCTGGACAAGCCGCCCGCCGGCATCGACGGCGAAGACAAATCCCTGCTTTCCGATGTCGATCCCGGACATCACGGCGCCCGCATCGCCTTGCGCCTGCGCCACGCTGGCCTCGACCGTGTTGAGCCCATAGGCCTCGAGAAACTCGGCCTGGTCCCGGGCCGCGCTCAACGCCTCGAGGCTCCGGGTCTGGAGCCACTGCTCCGCGATATCCTGCAGCGCCGACCGTGACAGGTAGAAGGTTATGCCGCTGGCCAGGGCAAAGGCGATCAGCAGCAGGGGTAAGGTCGCCAGCAGGATCTTGCCGTAGATCTTCATGTTTCAATTACCGGAGCCGGCGGCGGCTCCTGTTTGACCGTTAGTTCTCAAGCCGCGTCTTCTCGTTGAACTGTGGATAGAGCGCCATGGCCGCCTTCAAGGCATGGCCGTAGTCGACATGGCTCCCGCGGGCATAGACCAGGTTCACGTAGTGCAAGGGGTAGGCGACCGCGTCATCGAGCAGCTTGATCTGCGCCTGCTTCCAGATGCGCACCTGCCGCGCCGGCTCCCTTGTGCTACGGGCCGCCTCGATCAGCGAGTCGATCTGATCGTAGTGCGAAAAGTTCGTGTCCGGGCTCGCGCCCGTGACCACCGTCGAGGCCGAGTGGAAGAAGCGGGTCAGAAAGACGTCCGCATTGGGCCGCCAGGCGACATAGATGACGATCGCGTTCTCGTCCTGGCGAATGCGCTCATGCATGATGCGATGCTCAACGACCTCCAGCTCCACCTCGATGTTGAACGGCGCCAGCTGATCGCGCAGGCTTTCATAGTTGGCCCGGTAGTGGTGGCGCTGCGACGTGACCAGCTTCAGATGAAAGCCGTTGTGGTATCCGGCCTCGGCCAGAAGGGCTCTGGCCTTGGCCTTGTCGTGGGCGTAGTCCAGGCCGAGACGGGCCACCTCGTCATGCGTCAGCCCCCCCGGCAGAAAGGCCGCCGGCACCGGCGAATAGGCGTTTTCCACGACGCCTTCGGCAAAGTGAGAGCGGAAGACGTCCCGGTCCAGGGCATAGGCGAGGGCCCAGCGGACACGCTTGTCGTCAAGAGGCGGCTTGCCGGTGTTGAAGTGGATTGTAATGACCTGGCCGACACCGAAGACATCGACATGGACGGACTCCTCGTCCGCGATCGCCTCGAACCAGTCGGCCTCCTCCGAGCCGAAGATCACGTCGAGATCGCCCTTTCTGAGCGCCGCATCGCGTTCCTCGAAATCCGGAACATAGACCACTTCCACGCCCTCCAGCAGGGGACGGCCGCGGAAATAGTCTTTGTTGGCCCTGAGCCGGACCCGTTCACCCGGCTGGCGGCTGTCGAACCTGAAGGGCCCCGTCCCCACCGGATGATCCGCGAAACCCTCGCCGCCGGCGGCCTCGACGGCCTGGCGGCAGACAATGAACCCGCCCGCATAGTCGGCCACCTTGGGAAAGAAGAGGATCGAGGAGATCGGCGTATCCAGCACAACATCGACGGTGAAGTCGTCCACGCGTTCGACGGTCATGCCCTGATAGTCACCAGCGTAGGCGGACCGCTGCGGGTCGGCCGCGCGCCGCAGGGAATAGACCACGTCGTCGGCGGTCATCCGGTAGGCCGGAGTCTGCGGCCCCGGCTGACACATGACATCCCGGCGGAGGTGGAAGGTCCAGACCTGCTTGCCCTCGACGATGCGCGGACGCGGAATTTCAGCGGCCAGATCCGGCTCGATCAAGGGCGCCTCGCCGGGCTTGTAGCGCAGCAGCCCGTTGAAGATCATGTCGACCACGGCCCGGTCATTGCGTGCGGCCGCCCGGTGCGGGTCGCCGGTACCGAGGTCCGCGGCATCGATGCCGAGCCGGAGGGTATTGGATCCGGCAGCCGAGCCCGGCGACATCAGCCCCGGGCCGACGATAAGCACGACAGCGGCAGCGAAGAGTGCGGATCGCCGGGCACTGCGGCGACAAGACGGCCGCCCTTCGTGGCTCGGCATTTCTCCCTCCCCCTTTACGTCGCCCGCTCATTCCTGTGAGCGGCTTATTCTTGACCCCGCCTCCTCTCCCGATGGCACGCCGGAGAGGACAATCGAATCAAGCCAGATTTGGATGTGCCGCGCCACTCCGATGGGCCCGGCTGACGCGTTCAGCACAGGAATGCAGCATCCAGGGGTAGCCGGAGGGGTCGCAAATCGCGCCAAAGAGGAAACATTGCCGGTACCGCAACGCGTGATGCGGCGTGGCGAATACCGTCAGGCCGCCCCCGCCTCTTCCTTCGGCGGGAAGGTCGGCGGCAGGGAGCCGAGGCGCTTGGCCTCGTCCATCACCGGCACCAGGTCGCTGGAGACCAGGTCGTAGAGCTGCCGGGCGGAGTCGATGACGTAGTAGACGGTCTGGAAGATGTCGATGCGGTAGGGCGTGCGGAACACGGTCAGCGCATCGAAGGGCCGGCGCTCCGGCTTGTCGCTTTCCACCGCGTAGGGCGTCTCGCCGGCCGAAGAGGCGATGCCGGCGCCGTAGATGCGGGTGCCCTCCTCCGTCTCGATGAGGCCGAACTCCACCGTGAACCAGAACAGCCGCTGCATCATCCAGAGATAGGACTTGTCCAGGGTCAGCGCCGTCTCGCCGTACTTCTGCAGGAAGTCGGCGTAGGTCGGCAGGGTCAGCATGGGGCAGTGGCCGAAGATCTCGTGGAAGACGTCGGGTTCCTGCAGGTAGTCGAAGTCCTCGCGCCGCCGGATGAAGGTGGCGGCGGGAAACTTGCGCTCGGCCAGCAGGGTGAAGAAGCGCTTGGGCGAGATCAACGCCGGCACCGGCTCGACGCCGAAGCCGCTGATCTCCTGCAGGCGCGCATTGACTTCCTTCAGCTGCGGCACGCGGTCGGCGGGCAGCTCCAGCGCCTCAATGCCGTTCAGGAAAGCGTTGCAGACGCGCCCCGGCAGCAGGGCCTTCTGGCGCGCATAGAGGTCGCACCAGACGGCGTTCTCGTCCTCGGAATAGCGGATGATCCCCTTTGCGTCGGGGATCTTCGACTCGTAGGTGCTCGTCTTGCCCATGATCACTCTCCCTTCCCACCCCTTAGCGTTTCCTGGGCGAAAAGCGTCGATCAAACTCCGCGGCACCGACCTCAGGACCCGAGCATGCGCGCCCGGCCCTTACCGAACCTTTAATTCTCCCCTCTTCTGCCCTAGGAAGATCAGCCTTCCGCCTTCAGCACGCCGCGGCGGATCTGGTCCTCCTCGATGGAATCGAACAGCGCCTGGAAGTTGCCTTCGCCGAAGCCCTCGTCGCCCTTGCGCTGGATGAGCTCGAAGAAGACCGGGCCGATGACGTTCTTGGTGAAGATCTGCAGGAGGCGCCCGCCGTCCTCGGTCGGTGCGCCGTCGATGAGGATCTTGTTGGCGGCCAGGCGCTTCAGGTCCTCGCCGTGGCCGGGCAGGCGGTCGTCGACCTGCTCGTAGTAGGTGTCGGGCACGCCTTCCTGGAACTCGACGCCCCCGGCCTTCAGGGTCTCCACCGAGGCGTAGATGTCGTCGGTGCCCAGCGCGATGTGCTGGATGCCCTCGCCCTTGTACTCTTCCAGGTACTCGGCGATCTGCGACTTGTCGTCGGAACTCTCGTTGATCGGGATGCGGATCTTGCCGCAGGGGCTGGTCATAGCCTTGGACTTCAGGCCGGTCAGCTTGCCCTCGATATCGAAGTAGCGGATCTCACGGAAATTGAAGAGGCGCTCATAGAAATCCGCCCATTCCTTCATGCGGCCGCGATAGACGTTGTGGGTCAGGTGGTCGATGTAGGTCAGCCCTGCACCCTTGGGGTGCTGGTCGACGCCGGGCAGCGGCTTGAAGTCCACGTCGTAGATCGAGCCGTTGTCGCCGTAGCGATCGACCAGGTAGATCAGCGAGTCGCCGATGCCCTTGAGGGCCGGGATGTTCAGCTCCATCGGCCCGGCGGTCGACTCGACCACCCAGCCGCCCAGCTCCCTGGCCCGCTTGCAGGCCGCCGCCGCGTCCTTCACCCGGAAGGCGATGGCGCAGACCGAGGGGCCGTGCAGCATGGTGAAGGCCTTGGGGAAGCCGTCGCGCTCGGCATTGAGGATGAAGTTCACATCGCCCTGGCGGTAGAGCGTCACGTCCTTGGAGCGGTGCCTGGCGATGGCGGTGAAGCCCAGGGTCTCGAACAGCCGTCCCAGGGCTTCCGGGTCCGGCGCGGCGAACTCGATAAACTCGAAGCCGTCGGTCTGCATGGGATTTTCCCAAAGACCGTCGGCGCTATTTCCGGTGCTTTCACCTAGCGACTTGGCAGCCTGCGACATGTTTCACACCCTCGTTACGTTGCCACAACGTAAAGCCTCCCTTACCGCGCCGGGTTGTAACCATCAACTGGCTCTCCCGGCATCTATTCCAAGGCCCGGCGTGAACTGCCGTTCGATGTTCATGGTAAGGCGCTTTCTCCCCCGCCCGCAATGCCCGCATGCCGTGTTGCGGCGCAGCAGAGCCAGAGTCGGCGACCCCGTGCAGCTTAATCTTTCGTGGCCGCGCGGCTTGGCCTTACGATATGATTCAAGCCGTCCGGGAATCCGACCGTTCCTTGCTTTCTGCACCGCTAATCGCTTTGTGAAATTGAGAAATAGGTCAGCATAAATTACCTTTTTATTTACCGTGTTGGGCTCAACCTTTCCTTGAGGCCTGATGACGGCGCGCCGTAACAGCAAGCAGGAATGTGGATGATGGCTTTGCAGGCGGTTTCCCTGGACGACAAATACGCGCTGGAGCGCGGCCGCGTCTTTCTCACCGGCACCCAGGCGCTGGTGCGCCTGCCGATGATGCAGCGCCAGCGCGACCTGGCCGCCGGCCTCAACACCGCCGCCTTCATCACCGGCTATCGCGGCTCGCCCCTGGGCGGCGTCGACCAGCAGATGGAGCGCGCCGGCGCCTTCCTGAAGAAGCACCACATCCATTTCCAGGCCGGGGTCAACGAGGACCTGGCCGCCACCGCCGTCTGGGGCACCCAGCAGAACGACCTCTTCGGCGACTGCAACTACGACGGCGTCTTCTCCATGTGGTACGCCAAGGGCCCGGGTGTCGACCGCTCCGGCGACGTGCTGCGCCACGGCAACATGGCCGGCGCCTCCCAGCACGGCGGCGTGCTGCTGCTGGCCGGCGACGACCACACCGCCAAGTCCTCCACCACCGCGCACCAGTGCGAACTGACCTTCATGGATCTCATGATCCCGGTGCTCAACCCGGCCGGGGTGCAGGAGTTCCTGGACATGGGCCTCTACGGCTGGGCCATGAGCCGCTTTTCCGGCTGCTGGGTGGGCTTCAAGACCATCGGCGAGACGGTGGACTCGTCCGCCAGCGTCGATGTCGATCCGGCGCGCACCCAGATCATCCTGCCGGAGGACTTCGAGATGCCGCCGGACGGCCTGCACATCCGCTGGCCGGACACCCCGCTGGAGCAGGAAGAGCGCCTGCACCGCCACAAGATCTACGCCGCCCTGGCCTTCGCCCGCGCCAACAAGCTGGACCGCCAGGTGATCGGCAACGGCAAGCGCCGCTTCGGCATCATCACCGCCGGCAAGGCCTATCTCGACGTGCGCCAGGCGCTCGACGACCTGGGCATCGACCAGCAGCGCGCCGAGGAGATCGGCATTTCGGTCTACAAGGTCGGCATGTCCTGGCCCCTGGAGCGGGAAGGGATCAGGCGCTTCGCCGAGGGCCTGGAAGAGATCCTGGTGGTCGAGGAAAAGCGCGCCATCATCGAAAACCAGGTGAAGGAGCAGCTCTACAACTGGCGCGCCGACGTGCGCCCGCGCATCGTCGGCAAGTTCGACGAGGAAGGCGACTGGGTGCTGCCCTCGATCGGCGAGCTGACCCCGGCGCGCATTGCCCGCACCATCGCCAAGCGCATCGCCCGCTTCCACAGCAGCGAAGACATCGAGCAGCGCCTGCGCTTCCTGGCCGAGAAGGAAAAGGCCATGGAGGCCGGCAAGGCGCCGCTGGCCCGGGTGCCCTACTTCTGCTCCGGCTGCCCCCACAACACCTCCACCAAGGTGCCGGAGGGCAGCCGCGCCTTGGCCGGCATCGGCTGCCACTACATGGTGCAGTGGATGGACCGCAACACCGAGACCTTCACCCAGATGGGCGGCGAGGGCGTGACCTGGATCGGCCAGGCGCCCTTCTCCAAGACCAAGCACGTTTTCGTCAACCTGGGCGACGGCACCTACTTCCACTCCGGCATCCTGGCGATCCGCGCGGCCGTCGGCGCCGGCGTCAACATCACCTACAAGATCCTCTACAACGACGCCGTGGCCATGACCGGCGGCCAGTCCGTGGACGGCCCGCTGGACCCGGCAATGATCACGCGCCAGTGCGCCGCCGAGGGCGTGCAGCGCATCGTCGTGGTGACCGACGAGCCGGACAAGTACCCCCTGGGCGTCAACTGGGCGCCGGGCGTGGAGATCGAGCACCGCGACCACCTGGACCGGGTGCAGAAGGAGCTGCGCGAGACCGAGGGCGTCACCGTGCTGGTCTACGACCAGACCTGCGCCGCCGAGAAGCGCCGCCGCCGCAAGCGCGGCCGCTACCCCGACCCGCCCAAGCGCGCCTTCATCAACGAGCAGGTCTGCGAGGGCTGCGGCGACTGCTCGGTGCAGTCCAACTGCGTCTCCGTGGTGCCGGTGGAAACCGAGTTCGGGCGCAAGCGCGCCATCGACCAGTCGTCCTGCAACAAGGATTTTTCCTGCCTGAAGGGTTTCTGCCCCAGCTTCGTCACCGTGCACGGCGGCAAGATCCGCAAGCAGCAGCAGGACGGCGCCGGCAGAGGCGAGGCCTCCGGTCCCTGGGAGGCCCTGCCCGAACCGCAGATCCCGGCCCTCGACGCGCCCTTCGGCATAGTCGTCACCGGCGTCGGCGGCACCGGCGTGGTGACCATCGGCGCGCTGCTGGGCATGGCCGCGCACCTGGAAGGCCGCGGCTGCTCGGTGCTGGACATGGCCGGCCTGGCGCAGAAGGGCGGCGCGGTGGTCAGCCACGTGCGCCTGGCGCCCAGCCCGCAGGACATCCACGCCGTGCGCATCTCCGCCGGCAGCGCCCGCCTGGTGCTGGGCTGCGACCTGGTGGTGGCCTCCGGCTACGAGGCGCTGTCGAAGATGGCGGCGGGGCGCACCCGCGCGGTCATCAACAGCCACCAGGTCATGACCGGCGACTTCACCCGCAACCCCGACCTGGCCTTCCCCGGCGGCGAGATGGAGCGTCTCATCGCCGAAGCCGCCGGGCCCGGCGGCGCCGACTTCCTGGACGCCACGCGCATCGCCACGGCGTTGCTCGGCGACTCCATCGCCACCAATCTCTTCATGCTGGGCTACGCCTGGCAGAAGGGCCTGGTGCCGCTCTCCGGCGAGGCCATCGACAAGGCGATCGAGCTGAACGCGGTGGCGGTGGAGGCCAACAAGGCCGCCTTCCTCTGGGGCCGCCGCGCCGCCCACGACCTGGCCGCGGTGGAGAGGATCGCGACGCCGCGCAGCGAACCGCGCAGCCACCACCTCTCCCAGAGCCTGGAAGAGGTTATCTCGCGCCGCGCGGACTTCCTGACCGCCTACCAGAACGCCGCCTATGCTGAGCGCTACAAGGCCCTGGTCGAGAAGGCGCGCCAGGCCGAGTCGGCCAAGGCGCCGGGCGCCGCCGGGCTCACCGAAGCCGTGGCGCGCTATTACTTCAAGCTGCTGGCGGTGAAGGACGAGTACGAGGTGGCGCGGCTCTACAGCGCACCGGAATTCCGCCGGAGCCTCAGCGAGCAGTTCGCCGGCGACTACAAGCTCTCCTTCCACCTGGCCCCGCCGCTCTTCGCCCAGCGCGACCCCGACACGGGCCACCTGGTGAAGCAGGAGTTCGGCGCCTGGCTGCTGCCGGCCCTGAAGGGTCTGGCGAAGCTCAAGGGACTGCGGGGCACGCCGCTGGACATCTTCGGCTACAGCGCCGAGCGCAAGATGGAGCGCAGGCTCATCGCCGACTACGAAGCGCTGCTGGACGAGGTGCTGACGGGGCTTTCGCCCGACAATCACGCCCTGGCGGTGGAACTGGCTTCGATCCCGGAGAAGATCCGCGGCTTCGGCCACGTGAAGGAAGGCCATGTGAGGGCCGCCAAGGCCTGCGAAGCCGACCTGCTCGCCGCCTTTCGCGACCCGACCCTGCGCCACAAGAGCGCTGCGGAATAAGGCGCAAGGTTTTTCCGCGCCGGGCGCGAAGCTTCCACACAGATTACCTGTTGTATCGTTTCCCCCATCGCGCATAAACTTTTGCGAGAGGGGGGGGTGGGGAAGCTCACTCAATTCCGTTATGCATGCTATTCAGGCTCGGGGGGCCATGATGCAACGGTTCTTGACCGCGATTCTTACATTCCTTGGGCTGTTGCTCGCCGTGAGCTCGGCGGCCAACGCACAGATCTACGCCGGCCTCCACGGCGGCGGCAATTTCCTGCAGGACAGCGATGTCGACGGAAGTGGAATCAATGGTAAGGGCGAGACGGACGCCGGCTTCGTGGCCGGCGGCGTCCTTGGCTACCGCTTCGGCGTGACGGACAACCTTTCCGTCGATGTCGAGGGCGAGTTTTCCTACCGCTACAATGACGTTGACCAGTTCTCGGCCTCAGGCTTTTCGGCAAACAGCGGTGGCTATGTGCAGTCCTTCATCTGGATGGCCAATGGCTGGCTGAACTGGCAGATCGGCGACAGCGGCTTCATGCCCTATGCCGGTGGCGGCTTCGGCGGCGTTCACATCGACATCAAGGATGCGGCGATCGCCGGGGTCCGCTTCGGCAACGACAGCGATTTTGTCATCGGTGGCCAGCTCGGCGGCGGACTGGGCTACCAGATCGACGAGCATTTCGCCGTCTCTCTGGACTACCGCTTCCTGATCACCGACGACGCGAACTTCCAGGGCCTGGACGTCGAATACCAGAGCCACTCGGTCATGGCCGGCATCAAGTATCTCTTCTGATCTGAGGCCCGTGGCAGGGGGAAGGTGGCCGGCGACCTAGCGCTGCGCCGTCGCTTCGTCGCCCATGCCTTCCAGGATCCGGTCGGCGCGGCGGGTCGCCGCCTCGAACTGCTCCTCGAAGCCCTTCATCTTCGCCTTGGGCTCCTGGTAGTAGGCGGTCATCTTCAGGCCCTGGATGAAAATCCAGTTCAGCACCCGGCCCCAGAAACGCATGGGCCGCACGAAGTCGAAGAGCAGCACCACGCGCTGCTGCGGCGTGTCGTTCCTCACCTCGTGGTCATAGGTGTCATCGAAGACGATCAGCTTGCCCTGCTCCCAGGGGCACTTCTGATCCTCGACCCGCATATAACAGTTCTCGCGGTCGTCCGGCACGACGAGGCCCAGGTGGGCGCGCAGGATTCCCTTGGTAACGCCCTTGTGGGCGGTGATGTGATAGCCGGGCTCCAGGATGGAGAACCAAGCGGTCTGCAGTGTCGGCACCTGCTCCAGCAGCTTCGTAGTGAGCGGCGCGTGGGCGCAGTTCTTCTGCAGCTTGGCACCGAAGCCGTAGAGGATGAAGGTACGCCACTGCTGGCCCTTGGCGATGCGCTTCTGGTCGGAGGAAACCTCCTCGAAGGCCGGCACGCTCTCCTTGTACTCCAGGATCTTCATCAACTCGCCGTGGATTTCCTGCCAGTGCTCCTCGAAGGGCTTCAGGAAGGGGAAATCCGCGGAGTCGAGCACGGGATCGTTGCTGACCAGCGACTGGCTGGCCAGGAAGCCACGCAGGCGCCGGATCAGGCGCTTGCCGAACTTCTTGACCTTCTTGCGGCGCGTGGCACGGAAATTATCGGCAAGTTGCATCTTTGCCTGTCTCCCTATTCGGCGGCACGGGCGGGCATCGCTGCCGCCGGCGGCAGCAGCCGGCGCACCAGCTGGGCCATGCGCTGCAGCTCGCCGTCCGGCATGTCGTCGTAGCACGGCAGGATAATCAGCTTGCTCAGCAGCTCGGCGGCCACCTGGGGCTCCAGCTCCGGGCGGTCCTCCGGCGCGGCAACGGCCTGGTTGCGCGGCAGGTTGGCGGCGTCGAAGCCCTGGCGGCGCATCTCGGCGATGAAGGGCAGCGGCGCCTCGATCACGGCCGGGAAAGCCCAGTAATCGTGATGGGCGTTACCCTGGCCCGGCAGCGTCAGGCAACCGTCCAGCAGATCCCGCAGGCGCCTGCCCTTGGCGGCGCGGCGCTCCAGATCCGCCGGGTCGAAGCGCTCCAGGCGGCGGCACAGCAGGGCGGTCAGCGCCGCCGAGGGGCGGATGCGCAGGCTCTTGGCCTTCTTGTACTTGGCGACGTTGCGCACCTTCTCCGATACCTGGTCCTCGAAGTCCTTGCCCTGCAGCGCATAGAACTGCTGCAAGAGGCCGAATACCAGCGGCAGAGACAGGAGTTTGAGGCCGGCGAACTGGAACACCCGCCTGGCCTGGCGCTTGGTCGGCTGGATCGGATAGCCCGACTGGATGGCGCGCATCTTCTCCAGAAGGCCCGGCTTGCGCACGTTCACCAGGCCGCCGCCCAGGGCCGTGGCGTTTTTCAGCGGGCCGAAGGAGAACATGGTGAGGTCGGCCTTGGGGTTGCCCGGATAGTCGAGGCCGTTGAACACCTGGGCACAATCCTCGACGACGATGAGGCCGGCCTCGTGGGCGGCGTCGCAGAGGTGGTCGAACTGCAGGCGGCAGCCGAAGAGGTGGGCGACGATCAGCACCTTGGAGCGCGGGGTGATCGCCCGCTTCAGGGATTCCGCCGTCGGCGTCAGGCTGTCCAGGTCGAAGTCGATGGGCACCGGCTGGTAGCCCTCGCGCTTCACGATGTTGACCATGCCGTTGATATTCATGGCCGAGAAGATCACCTCGTCGCCCGGATCGAGTTCCAGGGCCTGCAGCAGCAGGTCGAAGCCGCTGCGCACGGAGAAGGTCAGCAGGGTGTCCTCCCCGGGCCAGTAGGACTCGGCGCGGGCGGTCAGATCCTCCCGGCGGCCGGCGGTCACGCAGGCCCAGGCCCCGGCCAGGAGATCACTCCAGCCGATCTGCAGCTTCATCCGCGGCCATAGCCTCATAAAAAAGCGCCCTCCGGCGATCCTCTGCGACCACGGCGCGAGGCCGGCAGGCCGCCCGGCCTCACATTTCCGTGATGCCGCGAAGGTACACCCCGGACCCGCAAAACACTAGAGATTCGGCTGCGACAGATTCGCCGGGCCGCCCGCCCGGCCGGCCCCCCCGCCGCCGCCTACTGGAGGCGCCAGTAGTCCCCGAAGTCGTTCTTGCGGCGCTGCTTTTCGGTGACGAAGTCCTCGTCCAGCTTGCCCTGCAGCACCTGGACGATGTCCTGACGCACCCGCGCGTTGTTGCGGTAGTACTGGTGTCCGGTGGGGTCGGCGGACCAGGCGTTGGCGCCCTTGGCCTCCCAGGTCACCTTGGGAGCCACATTGACCACCGAGACCTTGCCCGGCAGTCCGGCATCGCCGCGCGGGCCGCTGCGCCCCAGGCGGTCCGGGTTGCCCATGGCGTAGTCGCTGGCCTTCAGGGCCAGGTCCTGATGGTTGTAGTAGACCGTCAGGCGCCGGCTGCCGCGCAGCAGCGGCGCGATTTTGTGGCCCGCCTGCAGGGTGTCGTCGTCCTCGTCGGCGGCGGCCAGGATGACCTCGTCGAACAGCGGCGGAATGTTGTTGCCGACGAAGGTGCGCATGGCCTGCACCGCGCCGCGCAGGGCCCAGTTGCCCATGGAATGGCACATCAGGTGGATGCGCCCGTCGCAGCGCTCGCTGCGCGGGGTGTTGCGGATGAAGTCCGTGGCCTTGAGGATCGCCCGGCCCAGGGCCAGGCCCGAGGTCTCGGCCCGCTTGCGGTCGTCGTGGTAGGTGCGCACCCCCACCCCGGCGCCGGCGGAGGGCCAGGTGAAGAGCAGCAGGGTCATGTCCTTGCCGCCGGCGGCCAGCCACTGCTGCAGTTGCACCGCGCGCCCGGCCGCCTCGCGAAAGGTGTGGTCGTAGCCGTGCACGAAGATCAGGGCGTCGCCCTTCTTCAGCATCTCGGCGCGCACCTCGTCGAAGATCGCCCTGCTGCCCAGCTTCGACTTGTCGGCGTCCGCCTTGTCCAGGCGCTCCGGCGCCAGGGCGATCTTGCCGCTGTTGATGAAGCTGTCGAGGTCCTTCTTGTAGAGGTCCTTGCCGGCGAAGCTGACCTTGCCGAAGCGCAGCTCGTCCAGGTTGGGGTGGAAGTCCTCGCCGATCTCCGGGTTGGCCCCGCCGGAAATTTTCCGGTTGGTGCCGAAATAAATGTTCGTTGCCATGGCCGTCTTCCCCTTTTCTGGCCGCTTGTCCGACCCCCGCCCGGCCCTCGCTCACAGGTCGCTGAACCCGGCGCCGGGCGAGCTTACCAGCCTTCCATTCGGCGCGGCAGGGACAGAAAGGGGGTAACGCGGGGGGAGTAGGTCCCGCCGACGCGGCCTCAGCCCCCGCCGCCTTTGCCCGCGGCCCGCGCGCCCGGCCCCCGGCGCACCTCGGCGCGCAGCGCCTTGAGCTCTGCGCGGAAACCCTCCGCATCGCCGTAGTCGATGAAGCGGCGGTAGCGCGGGTGCGGCATGCGCACCCGCAGGGCGTGCTTGATCGGGCACCAGTACTGCTCCGAGCGGCTGGCCGCCTCGCGGGCGTAGGCGATGACCCCGTTGGCGTAGCCGCAGTAGGCGCAGTTCAGCTTTTCGATGCCGTTCAGGTAGGCCAGGCGGTGGCGGTCGACGATGACATAGTCGGCACGCCGCACCCGCTCCATGCGCCAGGCGGGAAAGCAGATCCAGAGATAGACGGTCACGCTCAAATCCATGAGGACCAGCGGCACGATGAGGCCGTAGACCGCCGGCGCCACGATCAGGGCCGCCAGGGGCGACCTGCGAAGAAAGGTCAGGATGCCGGTGCGGATCTTGCGGTGCTGGCGCAGCACCTCCTCCTCGAAGACCGCCCGCTGCTTCTCCATGCGGTACCGGAACCTGGAGCGCTGCGCCTCCAGCTTACGCTCCAGCTCGTCCTCCAGGCTGACCAGACGGTGGACCAGATCGTCGATTTCGCTTTCTCCAGGCTTGGCGGGGGGCATGGGCGGGGGTCCTCTCAAGCGGCTGCTCCGACGGCGAAGCCCCCATTCTAGGCCTAGCCTGATACCCTATGCAGGTCCAAATAGGTCAGGCTCCGCAATGCCTTGCAGGGATCACCTTGCAAGCGGCGCGGAAAGCGCCTATGTATATCTCGACGATATTGGCCGACTGACTGGGCCGCTACGCCACGTCACTGACGGGCGCGCACGTTTCAGACTATCTCTCCAAAATCGACGACCCGGGACTGCGGCGACGAATTCTCGTGCGCCCGCGCCCACGTGCAACCCGTTAGTGAAAGGCAAATACCATGATTACGGGCACAGTGAAGTTCTACAACGACCAGCGCGGCTACGGCTTCATCCAGCCGGAAGACGGCCAGAAGGACGTTTTCGTCCACGCCACCGCCCTGGAGCGCGCCGGCATCCACAGCCTGCGTGAAGGCCAGAAGGTGAAGTTCGACACCGAGATCGATCAGCGCAGCGGCAAGACTGCCGTCAGCACGATCGAGGCAGAGTAGCGCGGCAGCGGCCTGCCAAGGCCGCTATCTGCGCTCGGGAGCCGCCACCTGGAGACAGGGGCGGCTCCTTTTCTTTCCGGCTGAGGCTTATCGGTATCTTCACCTCGATGCCGCAAGCTCTCCGGAAAACATGGCGGCGCCCAACGCCGCCCGCGAAAACTGCAACGAAGCTAGAGACTTGACCCGACAGCAGCAGCACAGCGCGGCGCCGCCCGCGGCCACCTCATCAGAGCCGCGGAACTGGACCCGCACCCTGGCGCCCTACCGGGAACCGAGCCACACCCGCAGCGTTCTCGAGATCGCCATCACCTTCCTGCCCTTCGCGGGGCTCTGGACCCTGGCCTGGACGGCCATTCACCTGGGCTACTGGCAGGTCTCGCTGCTGCCCTCGCTGATCGCCGCCGGCCTGCTGGTGCGGCTCTTCATGATCCAGCACGACTGCGGCCACGGCGCCTTCTTCCGCCACCGCCTCGCCAACGACTGGGTCGGCCGGGCCCTCGGCGTGCTGACGCTGACGCCCTACGACGCCTGGCGCCGGGCCCACGCCATCCACCACGCCGGCGCCGGCAACCTTGATCGCCGCGGCATCGGCGACATCGACACCCTGACGCTCAACGAGTACCGCGCTTTGACGTCCTGGGGCCGCCTGCGCTACCGCCTGTACCGCAATCCCCTGGTGATGTTCGGCATCGGGCCGGTCTACCTCTTCCTGCTGCGCCACCGTTTTCCCGTCGGCCAGGGCCGCAACCGGCGCCAGGCCTGGATCAGCGCCATGGCCACCAACCTGGCGACGGCCGCCCTGGTCGGCGGCCTTATCTGGCTGGTCGGCAGCGGCCCCTTCCTGCTGGTGCAGCTGCCGATCACGCTCTGCGCCGCCGCGCTGGGCGTCTGGCTGTTCTACGTGCAGCACCAGTTCGAGGAAACCTACTGGGCCGAGGAAGACGAGTGGAGCCTCAACGAGGCGGCGCTGCGCGGCAGCTCCCACTACGACCTGCCGGGCGTCCTGCGCTGGTTCACCGCCAACATCGGCATGCACCACATCCATCATCTCTCCAGCCGCATCCCCTTCTACCGCCTGTCGCGGGTCCTGCGCGACTATCCGGAGCTGAAGGGCGTCAGCCGCCTGACCCTGCGGCAGAGCCTCGGCTGCGTGCGCCTCGCCCTCTGGGACGAGACGCAGCGCCGCCTGGTTTCCTTCCGTGAGGCGCGGAAGACGCAGAAGACCCCCTAGGTCCGGCAGATCGAGACGCCGCCGTCGACCAGCATGGCGGCGCCGGTCATGAAGCTGGACGCCTCCGAGGCCAGGTAGAGCACCGCGCGGGCGATCTCCTCCGGCGCCGCGATGCGCTTCAGGGCGTGCAGCCCTTCCACGAAAGCCTGGATCTCCGGCGTGCTGGCCACCGCGCGGCCCATCGGCGTGTCGGTGCCGCCGGGCAGGATCGCGTTGACGCGCAGGCCCTGCGCCCCGTGCTCCGCCGCCAGCACCTGGGTCAGCCCCACCAACCCGGCCTTGCTGGCCGCATAGGCCGCCATGCCGGGCATCCCGGCGCTATGGCCGACGAAGGTCGAGGTGAAGATCAGCGCGCCGCCGCCGCGCTCCAGCATCGCGGGGATCTGGTATTTCGCACCCAGGAAGGCGCTGGTGAGGTTGGTCTCCAGGGTGTCGAGCCAGCCCTCCAGCGAGACCTCCGCGACCGAACCCATCTCGCCCAGGGTGCCGGCGTTGTTGAAGGCGACATCGAGCCCCCCGAACTGTTCCCTGGCCGTCGCGACCAGTTCTTCGGCGTGCGCGGCATCCTTCACGTCGCCCGCCACGGCGACCGCCCGGCCGCCGGCCGCGACGATCTCCGCCACCAGGGCGTCCAGCTCCTGCTTGCGCCGCGCCGCGGCCACCACCTTGGCCCCCTCGGCCGCGAACAGCCGCGCCGTTGCCCGCCCGATCCCCGAACTGGCGCCGGTGACGATGGCGACCTTGCCGTCCAATGCTTTCATGATCTGCTCCTACCCATGTTTTCCCGTGCCCCATCGCACGGGCGGGTCGAACAAGAACAGCAAGCGGGAGTCCCCCTCTATCCGGAGCTTGTGTCCGAAACTTGCGCTGCTGACGGCCCCCGTCAGGGGGCAGGAGCTTGTCAGGATGACGCGCCGCGCGCTTGCCGCTAGGCTCGCGCTCTCCCCACAGCAAGAAGCCGGAGACCCCCGATGGCCCAGGACGTGATTCTCTACACCAACCCCATGTCGCGCGGCCGCATCGCGCGCTGGATGCTGGAGGAAATCGGCTGTCCCTACAAGGCGGAGATCGTCGACTACGGCTCGGCCATGCGGACGCCCGAATACCTGGCGGTCAATCCCCTGGGCAAGGTGCCGGCGATCCGCCACGGCGAGCAGATCGTCAGCGAGTGCGCCGCCATCTGCGCCTACCTGGCCGACGCCTTTCCCGAGGCCGGGCTGGCGCCGCCGTCCGCTGAGCGCGGCAGCTACTACCGCGCCCTCTTCTTCGCCGCCGGCCCCATCGAGGCGGCGACCACCAACCACCACTTCGGCTTCGAGCCGGAGGGCGAGCAGAACCAGGGCATGTCCGGCTACGGCAGCTTCACGCGCATGCTGGACGCTTTGGAGAAGATCGTCCCGGCCGAGGGCTACGTCGCCGGCGAACGATTCTCCGCCGCCGACCTCTACCTGGGCGCCCACATCGGCTGGGGCCTGCAATACGGCTCCCTGGAAGAACGCCCGGGCTTCGCCGCCTACGCCGCCCGCGTCAGGGACCGCGACGCCTACCGCCGGGCCCAGGCCCTGGACGAGGCGCTGCTGCCGAAAGAAGCGGGGTAAGGCGGGCGCTCAGCCCGTCAGCCCCGCAAGCCAGTCACTCAGGTCGGCGATCGTCTCGATCCGCCCGGTCGGCGTGATGCTCGGATGCGCGTCGTCCTGCGGGCGGTACTTGCCGGTCTTGACCTGAACGGCGGCGAGGCCGGCGGCCAGCGCGCCGCCGATGTCGGCCTCGATGTCGTCGCCGACCATGAGCACTTCTCGCGGCGCCAGGCCGAGACTCCCTAAAGCCAGGTCGAAGAAGTCCTTGGCGGGCTTGCCGACGACGCGGGCCTCCACCCCGGCGGCGTATTCCAGCGCGGCGACGAAGGGGCCGAGGTCGAGGGAGATGCCCGCCTCGCGCCGGGACACGCGGTTCTTGTGCAGGGCGACGAGGACCGCCCCCGCCGCCAGCCGCTGGAACAGGCCGTTCAGGCGGTCCCAGGTGAAGTCCTTGTAAAGGTCGCCCACAACGACCGCATCGACCTCGTCTTCCCCGACGATTTCGAAGTCCGCGAGGTCCTCGGCCAGCTCCGGCGCGGCGGCCAGGTGGATGCGTTTCGCGCCCAGGTCCGCGAGCAGCCGCGCGGCGGCGGCCGGCGGCGAGAAGACCTCATCGGCCTCGATCACAAAGCTCAGGGCCTGCAGGCGCGCGGCGATGGCGCGGCGCGGGCGCGTCGTGGTGTTGGTGAGGTAGCGGATGGCGAGGCCCGCGGCCTGCAGTTCCCGCAGCGCCGCGGCGGCGCCGGGGATCGGCTCATCGCCCTGGTGGAGCACGCCTTCCAGGTCCAGCAGAAGTCCTTTGAAAGCCATAGTGGCTCAGGCGTTGGGGCTCTTCGGCAGGGTCACGCCGATCATGCAGTCGCGGGTGACCAGCTCGGCCAGCGCCTCCTCGTCCCAGCCTTCGGTCCCCGCCGGGCGCGCCGGCAGCACCATGTAGCGCAGGTCGGCGGTGGAATCGTGCACGCGCACTTCTACGTCGTCGGGCAGGGTGGTGCCGAACTCGGCCAGCACCTGGCGCGGCTCGCGCACCGTGCGGCTGCGGTAGCTGCGCGACTTGTACCAGTCCGGCGGCAGGCCGATGAGCAGGCGCGGGTAGCAGGAACAGAGCGTGCAGACGATGACGTTGTGCACGCCTTCTGTGTTCTCCACCGCGCGGATCGGGATGCCGCCGGCGTCGATGTCCAGTTCCTCGGCCGCCTTGTTCACGTCTTCCAGCATGCGCGCCTTGAAGGCCGGATCGGCCCAGGCATGCGCCACCATGCGCGCGCCGGCCGCCTGGCTCTTGGCGTCGATGGCCTCCACCATGGCACGCAGCTCCTCGGCGCTGAAGACGCCCTTCTCGACCAGCAGGTCGCCCACCGCCTGGGTCATGACCTGGTAGTGGGTCAGCGGCGTCTCCTCCAGGTCGGGCTGGAAGGGGTGCGGCTGGTGGGAATGGTCGTGCCCGTGCTCGTGGTCGTGATCGTGGGCCATCAGGGCGCCTCCAGCCAGTTCTCGTAGATGTCGACCACCGTGGTGTCCTTTGGCGCGCCCCGGTAGTCGTCCCAGAGCTCCGCCGTCTCGAAAATCACCCGGTACAGCGGCAGGGCCGGCTCGCCGTCGCGTCCATAGGCCAGTTCCTCCGGGTTGCGGTAGGGGCCGAGCACCTCGGTCACCCGCCCGGTCTTGCCACGCACGAAGAAGGGCGTGCGCACGTGGCCCGGCGGAAAGGCGGCGCGCACCTTCACGCTCTCGCCGACGGCAAAGCGCGCGCTCACGGCTTCCTCTCCTCGACCCCGGCGGGCCAGGCCGCGCTGATCTCCGCCATGCGGCGGCCCAGCTCGTCCACGGTGATGACGCCCTTTTCCAGCAGGTTGTTGGTGATCGAGGCGATCCAGCGCTCGTAGTAGCTCATCTCGTCGTAGGCGCCGGGACCGAGCTCCTCGATGCCGCGGCGCAGCTCGTCGGTGGTGATGATGCGGCGCTTGGGGTCGCCCAGCAGGCGCAGGATGGCGTCGACCCGCTTCTCCCAGGGGGCGTAGTCGTGCTCGCCCTGCTCGACCGGGCCGGCGGGCAGGCCGCCCATGTCGTGATGACGGCGCAGGACCGTCTCGTCGTTGCGTTGCTTGCTCATGGGGGGAGTATCGGCGCGAGCGGCCAAAACCGTCAATGGCGCCGACACCTTTTGCTCCCGGCAGGCAGGTTTTGCCGGGCAGAACGGTTCCGGACGTCCCCCCCGGACCGGCCGCCGGAAGGTGCGGCGGCGGCGGCGGCTCAGGCGAATCGCCGCCGGCCAGGGTAAACGCCCGGACTGCCGCGACTTGGCGCGATTGTTGCGTCTTGACCTTCCGTCGAAGTTGCAACCCCTATGACGAAGCTGGGAACCAGACGATGACCTCGGTATCCAATGGCCCCGCCGCCGCCTACGACGGCCTGCGGCTGTTCGACAGCAGCCGGGTGAAGCCACAGAAACTCTCCACTGACGATATCCAGGAAGCGCTGACCGGGTTGGAGGCGCAGAAGGCCGCCCAGGACAGGCCGGCCGCAGCCGCAAGCCCGCCGGTGGAGATCGCGAACCTTCAGACCCAGTTGCAGAAGGCCAGCCAGGCGGAGACCGAGTTCCGTAGCCAGCAGATCGCCCAGGAAGGCGATGCCGTGGTGTCGGCCGGCGAAGACGACGAAGAGGAATCGGAGGCCGTGAAGACCTTCCTGGCTTACATGTCGAAAACGCCGGAGGAGCGCTTCTTCGAGTCTTTCCTGAAGTCCAAGGGCATGACCAAGGAAGAGTTCGAGGCCCTGCCGCCCGAGGACAAACAGGCCTTGCTCAAGGAGTTTCAGGAGATGGTGAGGGAACGCACCGAGGCGGAGAGCGCCAAGAAACTCGCCCGCACGGCCGCGCGCGAACTGCTTTAGGGGCCCTAGCCCGGCATCACCCCAGCATGCCCAGGGCCTGCTTGTAGAGGTCGAGGATGGCTTCTTGCTCCTGGCGGTCGCCGGAGTCCATCTTGCGCAGGCGGATGACCTGGCGCATCACCTTGGTGTCGAAGCCCTCGCCCTTGGCCTCCGAAAAGACCTCACGGATATCGGCGGTCAGCGCCGCCTTTTCCTCTTCCAGGCGCTCGATGCGCTCGATGAAAGACCGCAGCCGGTCCGCCCCAATGCCGCCAGCATCAGCCATGCATAAACTCCTAATTCCTGCGGGAAATGACCCTATCGAAGGGCGCCGAGACTAGCCGCCGGGCCCGGCTCTGACAACGCTGATAGAGGGTGCAAAACGGGGATAACCCGCCTTCAGCCGTGGTCCTTGTGGCTTTCGGCGAAGGCGGCCTTCTGCTCGGCCGTGGCCTCGGTCTGGTACTTTTCCTTCCACTCCTCGTAGGGCATGCCGTAGATCAGCTCGCGGGCGGCGGCATAGTCCATTTCCAGGCCCTTGTCCTCGGCGGCCGCCAGGTACCACTTGCTGAGGCAGTTGCGGCAGAAACCGGCGAGATTCATCAGGTCGATGTTCTGCACGTCTGTGCGCTGGCGCAGGTGCTCGACCAGGGTGCGGAAGGCCGCGGCCTCCAGTTCTGTGCGGGTCTTGTCGTCCATCGGGTCCGTCTCTCCTTCTTGGCCGGGCGCTCCGACTCCTTTCAGGGAATCTGGGGCGCCGGCGGCGAATTTTCCAGGGCCACGCCGAGGGGCCGCCGGGGGGCTAGGCCACGGTCTGCTCGATGAGGAAATCCACCACCTGCTTCAGCGCCTCGTGCTTGTCGGCGCCCTCGTAGCAGGCCTCGTTGAAGATCGCGAGCTGGCGGTGGGCCGAGGTGCCGCGGCGCAGGATCTCGCGCGCGTGCTCCAGCTCCTTCAGGCAGTCCAGCGCGGCGGCGTGCTCCGAGGTCAATTCGATGATCTCCTCCAGAAGATCCCCATAGGGCACGATCTCACCGCGTCCGAAGTCCACCAGGCCCTCGTCGATGCCGTAGCGCTGCGCGCGCCAGCGGTTTTCCTCGATCAGCATGTTGGAGTACTTGCGCCAACGCTGGTTGTTGCGCTTCAGCACGTAGAGCATGCGCATCAGGCTGACATAGACGGCGGCGATGGTGGCGCCGTCGGCCACGTCGGTGCAGATGTCGGCGATGCGCATTTCCAGGGTCGGAAAGCGCGCCGAGGGCCTGAGGTCCCACCAGATCTTGGTGCCGTCCTCCAGCAGGCCGGCGTGCACCATGACGTCCAGGTGGCGCTGGTACTCGCCGAAGCTGTCGAAGGTCTCGGGCAGGCCGGTGCGCGGCAGCTCGTGGAACACCGAGAGGCGGTAGCACTTGAGGCCCGTCACCTCGCCGCGCCAGAAGGGCGAGGAAGTGGACAGCGCCAGCAGGTGCGGCAGGAAATAGCTGGCCTGCTGCATCAGGTCGATGCGCAGCTCGTCGTCGTCCAGGCCGACGTGCACGTGCATGCCGCAGATGAGCAGGCGCCGCACCACCGCCTGCATGTCGCGGGCCAGGCCGTCGTAACGCTCCTTGCGGGTGTGCTTCTGCGCGTCCCACTGGGCGAAGGGATGGGTCGAGGCGGCGATGGGCGCCAGGCCGTAGTCCCCGGCCACCTTGGCGATGATGCGGCGCATCTGCGCCAGCTCCTCGGCCGCCTGGCCGACGGTCTCGCACTTGCTGGTGCCGACCTCGATCTGCGACTGCAGGAACTCCGGGCTGACGTGCTCGCCCAGCTCCTGCTCGCAGCGGGTCATCAGGCTGTCGGGCGCCTCGACCACCAGATCGCGGGTCACCCGGTCGACCAGGAGGTATTCCTCCTCCATGCCGACGGTGAAGGACGGCTCCGGCCGCAGGACGCTGCCGGTCATGTCCGCTTTTCCCCAGACCGCTGTATCATAGGCGCTCCCCTTTAGCCGCCGCTCAATGGTGTTCGACGCGGTACAGCGCCGGGTCGCCCAGCACCGCTTCCAGGGCGGCGGCCAGGCGCTCGGCCCACTCGGCGGCGCCCTGCTGGGTGTCGACGAGGTCCTGGCGCACCTCGATCAGCACGTTGGCGAGGCCGCGCCGATCGCCGTGAATGTGCTGGGTGTAGCCGTGGCCATCGGCGCCGGAATAGGGCTCGTTGTCGCCCACGGTCAGCCCTTCGGCGCGCAGCCGGTCCATCAGCGGCTGCGGCAGGCGCGGGTCCCGGTTCCACAGGATGCCGATCTCCCAGGGGCGCTGCAGGCCGTGCATGATCGGCGTGAAGGAGTGCATGGAAACCAGCACCGGCGCCCGCCCCTCGCCCCGGGCGCCCGCCATCATGGCGTCGATCTGCGCCGTCACCGCCGCGTGGTAGGGACGGAAGAAGGTGTCGATGCGCGCCTGGCGCTGGCCCTCGTCCAGGTCGCGGTTGCCCGGCACCACCGTGCCGTCGCTGATCTCCGGGATCAGGGTCGGGTTGTCCAGCAGCCGGTTGGGATCGACGATGAGGCGGGAAAAGTGACTGAGCATCGCCGGGGCATCGAGGCGCCGGGCCATGTGGCGGGTCACCTCGGCGATGCCGATGTCCCAGGCGATATGGCGGGTGAGCTGCGCCTCGTCCAGGCCCAGCGACTTCAGCGCCCGCGGGATGAAGCGCGTCGCATGGTCGCAGATCAGCAGCACCGGGGCCTTGCCGCCGGGGTTGACGATGTCGAAGGGGCGCGGCTCGTCCGGGGCCAGAAGCCCGGATTCCTGCGCCTCTTCGGGATTGTCGCTATGCATATCAAGCGCCGACATAAGGCGCCGACTATAGCCGCCGCGCCCCGGCCAGGAAAAGCCCTCCAAGCGGGCCCCTGCCCCGCGCCAGGCTCAGGCGGCCCCTCGAAGCCCCCGCCTCAGGGCCCCATTGTCAAGACGGGAAGCGGCCCCGATACTGCCGGGCATGAACGACGCCAGCGCGGCAGAGGGCGCGATTCGCCCCAATACCTTCTTCTGCATCGACGGCCACACCTGCGGCAACCCCGTGCGCCTGGTGGCCGCCGGCGGCCCCGCCCTGAACGGCGCCACCATGAGCGAGAAGCGCCAGGACTTCCTCGCCCGCTACGACTGGATCCGCACCGGTCTGATGTACGAGCCGCGCGGCCACGACATGATGTCGGGCTCGATCCTCTACCCGCCGAACCGCGCCGACTGCGACGTCGCCGTGCTCTACATCGAGACCTCCGGCTGCCTGCCCATGTGCGGCCACGGCACCATCGGCACCGTGACCTTCGCCATCGAGCGCGGCCTGGTGCAGCCGCGCGAACCCGGCGTGCTGCGCCTGGAGACCCCCGCCGGCCCGGTCGAGGCGCGCTATGCCCTGAAGGACGGCTACGTCGACTCGGTGCGGCTGACCAACGTCGGCTCCTACCTGGCCGCCGAGGGCGTCAGCGTCGACTGCCCGGAACTGGGCCACCTCACCGTCGACATCGCCTACGGCGGCAACTTCTACGCCATCGTCGAGCCGCAGCAGAACTACAACGACATGGCCGATCTGACGCCCGGCGACATCCAACGGCTTTCGCCGCTGCTGCGCGCGGCCCTCAACGACGCGGTGGAGATCGCCCATCCGGAGAACCCGACGATCCGCGGCGTCAGCCACATTCTCTGGACCGGCAAGCCGACGAAGCCGCCAGAAGAAGGGGGGGCCGACGCGCGCAACGCCGTGTTCTACGGCGACAAGGCCATCGACCGCAGCCCCTGCGGCACCGGCACCTCGGCGCGCATGGCCCAGCTCCACGCCAAGGGGCGCCTCAAGACCGGCGACAAGTTCGTGCACGAGAGCATCATCGGCAGTCTCTTCACCGGCCGGGTCGAGGCGGAGACCGAGGTCGGCAACCATAGGGGCATCGTCCCCTCGATCGAGGGCTGGGCGCGTATGACGGGCCTCAACACCATCACCATCGACCCGCGCGATCCCTACGCGCACGGCTTCCAGGTCGTCTGAGGCCGCATGGAGCATTCGCACCATGGGCATCAGCACGGGCACGGGCACGGACACGCCCATGTGCACGGCGCAGGCGCCGACAGCGAGAAGCGGGTGCTCTGGGCCTTCGTCCTCACCGCCGGTTTCATGGGCGCGGAGGTGGCCGGCGGGCTGATTTCCGGCTCCCTGGCGCTGCTGGCCGACGCCGCGCACATGCTGACCGACGCCGCCAGCCTGGCGCTGGCCTGGATCGCCTTCCGCGTCGCCCGGCGCCCGGCCGACCCGCGGCGCTCCTACGGCTACGGCCGCGGCCAGGTGCTGGCCGCCTTCACCAACGGCGCGGTGCTGGTGGCCATCGTGCTGTGGATCTTCGTCGAGGCCGTCCAGCGCCTGATGACCCCGGTGCCGGTCGAAGGCGGCCTCATGCTGGTCGTCGCCGCATTGGGCCTGGTGGTGAACATCATCGCCTTCGTCATCCTGCACGGCGGCGACCGGCACAACCTCAACCTGCGCGGCGCCACCGCCCATGTCCTGGGCGACCTGCTGGGCTCCGCCGCCGCCATCCTCGGCGCCCTGGTCATCCTCTGGACCGGCTGGATGCCCATCGACCCGATCCTCTCCATCCTGGTCGGCCTGCTGGTGCTGCGCAGCGCCTGGCTGGTGGTCCGCGAGTCGGTGCACATCCTGCTGGAGGGCACGCCCGCCGGCATCGAGCCCCAGGAGCTCCGCGCGGCGCTGCTGGCGGACATCCCCGCCCTGGAGGACGTGCATCACATCCACGCCTGGTCGCTGACCTCCGAGCGCCCGCTGCTCACCCTGCACGCCCGGGTCGGCGAGACCGCCGATGCCCAGGCGACCCTGGATCGCATCAAGCAGGTGCTGGCTGAGCGCTACGGCATCGAGCACTCCACCATCCAGATCGAACGCGGCGACTGCGGGGATGATTAGGGATACAGGGCGGCGGAGGCGCACCGCCCTGCATAGCTCCCTCGCCTGCCGATTACTTCGGCAGCAGCACGGTATGGATGTCGTGGATCACGCCGTTGGACTGGCACACGTCGGCGATGGTCACCGTGGCGGTGCCCCTCCACCAATTGAGGCTGGGTTGCTCGTTGTACGACCGCCGGAGCAATAGTTTTGACTCAGATGTCGCCCACCGTAGCGCATCGGACGAGGTCTTGGATAGGCACCGCATTCGCATTTCGGACTAGGCGACACGACAACAAGCCGCGGCACTGACGTACCGCGGCTGCTTCATTTTCCCCAAGATTGCTGAACGGCTCGCACCTGGTTCGGTGCCTCTTTGTATCGTACGTGCGCCAAGAGCATGTACAATGCCGACCGAAGTTGTAGCAGTGAGGCGCATTTCAATGGAAGCGGAGTTGGGTTGGGCACATGTGCCTTTGGTCGGCCTTCTTTGGACGGCCACCCTCGCATGTCTTATTGCGCTCGGAGGAACTGCGTCCAAGCATTCATTGATGAGACTAAGACAAAGCTACTGGTCTCTCTTGGAGATCTTCGGCAGCGCTGTCGCATCGATTCTCCTCAGCTTGATCCTGATCTTTCTAATGGTCGTACTTCATCGAGGGTTCGGCATCTTCTTTGTAATAGCGGTCATCGTAGCGATGCCCATTGTAGTGATCGCACTCCAGTTCTCTGTTTCCTTGGACCGAGTTCGGACATGGAAAGGCGTCCGGATTTCCGCTTCAGTAATGGGGGCCAGTCTCCTGATTGCGTTCGTTTATGCCCTAGCCGCAGACCTCCCTTTCCCGTGAAACTGCCGATGTTATATCGCGACCATCAGTATGCATGTGCCAGCAGGGCATCGACTCAGCACGTGCTTGGCCGCCTCCCGATGATCTTTCCGCACCCAACAGCATGGCTTTACCGGCAAGAGGATCTCTCGAGCCTAAGAGCGATATATCGGCATGCATGAGCGCTTCTGCGGGACCGGCTCTCGTGACTGTCGCTCCTGGAAATTCGGAGACGTAGCCAAGTTTGCGGACTGGTGTCGGGCAGATTGCAGAAGGCGGACAGTGGCCCGGCGCACTTTGCAAATGCATAAGCTGGCGCATTTCCTGGCGGAGATTTGGTTCGGTCGCGCGTGAGCAGCCAGGGTGGGGGCTCTCTCCCCTATCTTCAAGCCCCGCGCCATGAGGGTGTGGTGGTTCTCAGGGAGTTTGGTGCGGGCCTGGAATTCAGCGTCCGGGAGCCGCGGCCCGCCGGCGTGCGAAGAGGCCACGCAGGGCGGCGGAGGCACACCGCTCTGCATAGCTCCCTCGCCTGCCGCTTACTTCGGCAGCAGCACGGTATCGATGACGTGGATCACGCCATTGGACTGACGCACATCAGCGATGGTCACCGTCGCCGTGCGGCCGTTCTCGTCGGTCAGGGTGATGTTGCCCTTGGAGTCGTTCTCGGCCAGCAGCTTGCCGCCGGCGACCGTCGGCACCGGGTGGGCGCCGTTGTCGTCGGCGATCATCTTGTTGATGGCGTCGCTCAGCGCGTTGGCCTGGACCACGTGATAGGTCAGCACCTTCTGAAGCTGCGCCTTGTTCTCCGGCTTCAGCAGGTTGTCCACCGTGCCGGCGGGCAGCTTGGCGAAGGCTTCGTCTGTCGGCGCGAAGACCATGAAGGGGCCGTCGCCCTGCAGCGTCTCCACCAGGCCCGCCGCCTTCACCGCGGCGACCAGGGTCTCGTGGTCCTTGGAGTTCACCGCGTTCTCGATGATGTTCTTCGAAGGATACATCGGCGCCCCGCCGACCATGGTGGTGTCCTCCGAAGCGGCGGCCGACTGCTGCTTGGACATGCCGGTCTCGGCGTTGGCGGCGCAGGCGGCCAGGCTGACGGCCAGGAAGCTCGATCCGATCAGTTTCGTCAAAGTCTTCATCGGTGTTATCCTTTTCTTGTCGGAGCGCGGAGAATTCCGCTCTCCCCAGGCTTGCGCTGCCGGGCCGGGAAAAGTTTCATCGCTGGGTCAAAAAAATCTTTGAAGGGGCCGGATGGGCTCGGACGACACCGCAGAGAGTCCGACGGCAGAGAGCCCGGAATCCCTCCTGTTGCGCGTGGCGCGCCAGGACCGCGAAGCCTACCGCGCGCTCTATGACCTCTGCGCCGCGAAACTTTTCGGCGTCGCCCTGCGCATCTGTAGGGAAAGGGGTCTGGCCGAGGAGGCTTTCCAGGAAGCCTTCATCGGCATCTGGCGCAGCGCCGGAGACTTCGATCCGGCGCGCGGCTCCGCCCTGGCCTGGATGGCCGGGGTGACGCGCAACCGGGCGCTGGACCTGCTGCGCAGGCGCGGACGCGGCGACCGGCCGATGGAGGACGGCGCCCTGGAGGCGCTGCTGAACGAGGCCGAGGGCCTGCGCGGCGACCAGGCCGACCTGAACGCGCTGCTGCAATGCCTGGAGCGCCTGGAAGAGACCCCGCGCCGGGCGGTAATCCTCGCCTACTGCGAGGGCCTGACCCGCGAGGAACTGGCCACGCGCTTCGAGGCGCCGGCGAACACCATAAAGACCTGGCTGCGCCGGGCGTTGGCGGCCCTGCGAAGCTGCCTGGAAGAGTAACGGAAGTGGAGTAGGATCGGCGCATGGCCGACCAGGACGACAAGAACCTCGACACGGACCTGGACGCGGGCGAAAGAGCTCTCGGCACCGAACCGCGCGACGGCGAAAGCGCGGAAGAGCGGCTTGCGCGCCGGGACTGGGACGACAAGCTGGCGCCCCTGGCGCTCGCCGCGCCGCCGGCCGAGCCGCCCGCCGGGTTGTTCGAGCGAATCAGCCAGGCCCTGGACGGCGAGGCGGAGGCAGCGAAGGTCATCCGGCTCGCCGAGCGCCGCGCCCGGCGCTGGCGCGCCGTCGCCATCGCCAGCAGCGGCATCGCCGCGGGCCTGGCGGCAGTGGTCTTTGCCATGATCTACATTGGGCCACTCGGACAGGTCGTGCCGCCGGCAGTGCCGCAGCAAAGCTACGTCGCTTTGGTGACGCCGGAAGGCGAAGGAGGACCGGCGCTGCTGGTCGAGGTCGATTTCTACGGCGATGACCGGCAGGAAGGCCGCATCACCATCCAGTCCGTTCAGGTGGAGGCGCCGGCGGGCCGCAGCCTGGAACTCTGGCGGGTGCCGGCGGGCGGCAGCCCGCAGTCGATGGGCGTGATCGCCCCGCGCGACCCCTTCACCCCCCTGGAGACCGCGGTCGAGGCCGGCGACACCCTCGCCGTCTCCGTCGAGCCGCCGGGCGGCTCGCCCAGCGGCGCGCCGACCGGTCCTGTGATCCTCAGCGGCCCGCTGATCGAAACGCGCTAGATCACTCCTCGATCAGGTGGAATCACCTGATCGAGAGTAAAGTGCTCTACCTCAATAAGTTAGAGCAACTGGCCTGCGTCCATCTGGACGCGGGTTGCTCTAGGCCGGCAGCGCGGGCCGCGTGTTGAGGGCTTCCTGGATCAGGCCGGTGATGCGCTCACGTTCCTCGCCCACCAGCGGCAGGCGCGGCGGGCGGCAGTCCTCGGTGCCGTGGCCGCACATGGCCTGGGCCAGCTTGATGTACTGCACCAGCTTGGGATGGCAGTCGAGGTGCAGCACCGGGGTGAACCAGCGATAGAGTTCCAGCGCATCGGCGTAGCGCCCGGCCCGCGCCAGCTCCCAGAGTTTCAGGGTCTCTTCCGGAAAGGCGTTGACCAGCCCGGCCACGGTGCCGACCGCGCCCAGCATGACCGATTCCATCACCAGGTCGTCGACGCCGCCGAACAGCACGTAGCGCTCACCGCAGGCGTTGACGATGTCGGTGAGGCGGCGCGGATCGTCGGAGGATTCCTTGATGGCGACGACGGTGGGCTCGTCGGCCAGCTCGGCGAACATCTCCGGCGTGATGTCGACGCCGTAGACGACGGGGTTGTTGTAGCACATGACCGGCAGGGCCGAAGCGCGGGCCACGGCACGGTAGTGGGCCAGGGTCTCGCGCGCGTCGGACTTGTAGACCATCGCTGGTAGGACCATTAGGCCATCAGCGCCCAGGGCCTCCATGTCGGCGGCGTATTTGCACGCTCCAGCGGTGGTGGTTTCGGCAACCCCGGCGATCACCGGCACGCGCCCCGCCGCCGTCTCGACCGCCGCTTTCACCACGCCGCGCTTCTCCTCGGCCTCCAGGGAGCAGTTCTCGCCCACGGTGCCGAGCATCACCAGGCCGTGCACCCCGGCGCGGATCAGCATTTCCAGGTGCGCCGTGGTCGCCTCCAGGTCCAGGTCGCCGCTGGTGGTGAACTGTGTCGTCGCTGCCGGGAAAACTCCCTGCCATTCCACCGTCATGCCTCTCGCCCCTTCATGATCGCCTTACGCCTCCGATTGGACTGTTCTCCGTCAGGCTCTTAGCATGGCCCGCCCGCCTTCGCCATGGAACCAGGAATGGACGCCCCCGACAGCCCCTCCCCCAGCCGCTCCCCGCGCCTTGCCGTGCTGGCGGTGGTGACCCGCGATCATCCCGCCGGACCGCAGGTCCTGCTGGTCCGCCGCGCCAACCCGCCCCAGGCCGGGCTCTGGGGCTTTCCCGGCGGCAAGGTGGAGTGGGGCGAGGCCCTGGCCGCCGCCGCCCGGCGCGAGCTGCGGGAAGAGACCGGCGTCCTGGGGGCCAACCCGCGGCCTTTCGAGGCCATCGACCTGATCGAGGGCGGCCACCATCACCTGATGGTCGCCCTGCGCCTGGACTGGCAGGCCGGCGAGCCCCAGGCCCGCGACGACGCCCTGGAGGCCTGCTGGGCGCCCGCGGCGGCCCTGCCCCAGCCGCTCTGCGCCGACGTCGCCCGGGTGGTGGCCCGGGTGGTGGCCCAGATCGTGGCGCAGGCAGTGGCCGAGGATCCCGCCGCAGAGTGCTGACTTCCGGCGGCCGCTCCCCGCCGGAAACCGCCGATTCCCGCGATTTTGGAAAGCGATTCCATTGCCGTCTTGACGCGACGCCCCGAAAGCCGCTTAAATAGGTTTCAAAGTGGTCATACCAAAAAACCACTAGAGAATCACTAGACTGGAAGGGAGGCCGGCAGGAAACCGGAAGCTGTGCCCTTGGGGAGCCCTCCCCGAGGCCAATTCGGACCGAGGAGCCGGTGCAGGACGCCATGGATCGTAGGTTTCAGGAAATTCCGCGCGAACGCGTGGCCGATCGTATCGCCAGCGAACTGCTGCGCATGATCTCCAGCGGCGAGCTGGCCCCGGGCGAGCGCCTGCCGGGCGAGCGCCAGCTGGCCGACATGATGGGCGTCAGCCGCGTATCCGTGCGCGCCGCCCTGCAGCAGCTGAAGGCCCAGGGCTTCGTCACCGCCGTCCAGGGCGGCGGCACCCGCATCACCGCGGCGGCCGACCAGCTCGACTCGGCGCTGGCCCGCCTGGTGCGCTCCAACCGCAACAACCTGCACGACCTCGCCGAGGTGCGCGCCAACCTGGAAGTCTGGGCCGCGCGCCGCGCCGCCGAGCGGGCGACGCCGGAACAACTGGCCGAGATCGAGCGCTGCTTCTCCATCATCATGAGCCCGGACCGTCCCTCGCGCGCCAAGGCCGAGGACGACCTGAACTTCCACCTGGCCATCGCCAAGGCGTCCAACTCGGCCGTCTTCATGCACCTCATGTCGATCCTGGGCGACATCCTGGAACAGATGTTCGCCTTCCACCGCTACAGCCTCTACGCCAGCCCGGCCGACGACCGCCGCTTCATGGAGCAGCACCGGGCGATCTGGGCGGCGATCCAGCGCGGTGACGGCGACGCGGCCGAGGAGGCCATGCGCGAGCACCTGACCACGGTGCTGTCGCGCTACGAGGAAGAGAAAGAGGAAGAGGAATCCCAGCAAGCGGCTCCGCAGCCGCAGGCCGCGGCCCGCGGCTGAGGCATGGGAGACCCGCAACCCGGCGCATTTCTGCGCCGGCTATTCGATGCTGCCCTAAACGCCGCTGACCCGGCCCAGGCCGTGCCGCGCTTCCTGCCGCCACGCCCCAAGGGGCGTACCCTGGTGGTCGGCGCCGGCAAGGCCGCCGGCGCCATGGCCCGGGCGGTCGAGGACCATTGGAGCGGCGACCTGGAAGGCCTGGTGGTGACCCGCTACGGCCACGCCGTGGCCTGCCAGAGGATCGAGGTGGTCGAGGCCGCCCACCCGGTGCCGGACGAGGCCGGCCTCGACGCCGCCAAGCGCATCCTGGAGAAGGTCCAGGGCCTCGGCCCCGACGACCTGGTGCTTTGCCTCATCTCCGGCGGCGGCTCGGCCCTGCTGTCCCTGCCCGCCGAGGGCATCTCCCTGGAAGAAAAGCAGGCGGTCAACAAGGCGCTCTTGCGCTCCGGCGCGGCCATCGACGAGATGAACTGCCTGCGCAAGCACCTCTCGGCCATCAAGGGCGGACGGCTGGCCGCCGCCGCGGCCCCGGCCAAGGTGGTCAGCCTGCTGATCTCCGATGTGCCGGGCGACGACCCGGCGGTCATCGCCTCCGGCCCCACGGTGCCGGACCCGACCAGTTTCGCCGACGCCCTGGCGATCCTCGATAAGTACGGCATCGACGCCCCCGCCGCAGTGCGCGCGCACCTGGAAGCCGGCGCCGAGGAGACGCCCAAGCCAGGCGACCCGCGCCTGGCCAACTGCGAAACCCATCTCATCGCGCGGCCGCAGGACTCCCTGGAGGCCGCCGCCGCCCTGGCGCGGCAGGAAGGCGTGACGCCGGTCATCCTGGGCGATTCCATCGAGGGAGAGGCCCGCGAGGTGGCCCAGGTCATGGCCGGCATCGCCCGCCAGGCCGCCCGCTTCGGCCAGCCGGCCGAGCCCCCTTGCGTCCTTCTGTCCGGGGGCGAGACCACCGTCACCCTGCGCGGCCAGGGGCGCGGCGGGCGCAATGCCGAGTTCCTTCTGGCCCTCACCGTCGCCCTGGAAGGCGCGCCCGGCAAAGGAACGCCGGGCATCTACGCCCTGGCCTGCGACACCGACGGCATCGACGGCAGCGAGGACAACGCCGGCGCCGTCACCGGCCCCGGCTGCCTGGCCCGCGCCGCCGCCGGCGGGATCGACGCCAAGGCCATGCTGGCGAACAACGACGGCTACGGTTTCTTCTCAGCCCTCAACGACCTGGTGGTCACCGGGCCGACCCTCACCAACGTGAACGATTTCCGCGCCATCCTGGTGACCACGGAAGCCGGCGAAAGCTAGCCGACATCCAAGCGTCATAAATTTTCGACTAGGCTCACACCGAATCCTGGGTAGACTTCGCGCCATGCGACGCCAAAGAAAAGCAAAGATTGTAGCCACGCTCGGCCCCGCCAGTTCCTCCAAGGAGCAGATTCGCGAACTGTTTCGCGCCGGCGCCGACGTATTCCGCCTGAACTTCAGTCACGGCACCCACGACGACCACCGCGAGCGTTACGAGACGATCCGCGAGGTGGAAGCCGAGGTGGAGCGCCCCATCGGCATCCTCGCCGACATGCAGGGCCCGAAACTGCGCATCGGCGAGATGGAAGGCGGCGAGGTCACGCTGAAGGCGGGCCAGCCCTTCCGCCTGGACCTCGACGAGACGCCGGGCAACGACAAGCGCGCCCCGCTGCTGCATCCGGAGATCTTCGCCGCCATCTCGCCCGGCACCTCGCTGCTGATCGACGACGGCAAGCTGCAGCTGGAGGTGCTGGACTGCGCGCCCGGCCACGCCGACACTAAGGTGATCACCGGTGGTCCCTTGCGCGACCACAAGGGCGTGAACCTGCCGGGCGTGATCCTGCCGATCTCCCCCATCACCGAGAAGGACCGCGCCGACCTGGAGTTCGCGCTGGAGCTGGGCTGCGACTGGATCGCCCTGTCCTTCATCCAGCGCCCGGAGGACCTGACCGAGGCGCGCCGGCTGATCGGCGACCGCGCGCTGATCATGACCAAGGTCGAAAAACCCGCCGCCCTGGACTGCCTGTCGCAGCTCATCGCGCTGTCCGACGCCATCATGGTGGCGCGCGGCGACCTGGGCGTGGAGATGCCGCCGGAGAGCATCCCCAGCCGCCAGAAGCAGATCATTCACGCCTGCCGCCTGTCCGGCGTGCCGGTGGTGGTGGCGACCCAGATGCTGGAGTCCATGATCGCCGCCCCGGCCCCGACCCGCGCCGAGGCCCCCGACGTGGCGACCGCCGTCTACGACGGCGCAGACGCGGTGATGCTTTCCGCCGAGTCCGCCGCCGGCAAGTATCCGAAAGAAGCCGTCACCTTCATGGACCGCATCATCGCCTCGACCGAGGCCGATCCCGCCTACCGTGGCCTGCTGCATTCGCGCGAGGGCGAGCCGGAGGCGACCGGCGCCGACGCCATCTCAGCCGCCGCCTCGCAGGTCGCCTCGACGCTCTCCACCGCGGCCATCGTCAACTACACCATGTCCGGCTCCACCGCCCTGCGCGCCGCGCGCCAGCGCCCCGACGTGCCGATCATGGTCTTCACCAATGAGATCCGCACCGCGCGCCGCCTGGCGGTGCTGTGGGGTGCCCACTGCCTCCATACCGAGGACGTCTCCAACACCCAGGAGATGGTGGAGAAGGCCTGCCGCCTGGCCGTGCGCGAAGGCTTCGCCGACCTGGGCGATACCCTGGTGATCACCGCGGGCGTGCCCTTCAAGACGCCGGGCACTACCAACATGCTGCGCATCGCCCGGGTAGAACAGTAGCCGGGGAAGGCACCGAGCACGAGCCGCTCTAGGCGCTTCTCTTCAGATATCCCGGTCCTGCAGCAGCTTGCGCAGGCGCGACGCATTGATCGCCGCCGAGGTCAGGTTGGGGTGGATCGCCAGGGCGTCCTCGAAGGCCTTGAGCGCGCGTGGCGCATCCTCCAACTCGGCATAGACCAGGCCGCGCCCGGCCAGGGCGCCGAAATGGCGCGGTTCCAGCGCCAGTGTCTTGTCGATGTCGGCCAGGGACTTCTCGTAGTTGCCGAGCAGGTAGTGCACCGTCGCCCGCTTGTTCCAGCCCTCGGCGAAGTCCGGGGCGATCAGCACCATCTGCTCGAACTTGCCGAGCGCGCGGGGGTAGTTGCCCTGCTGCATCGCCTCAAGCCCGTCGTGCATGAGGACTTGCACCGCGCCGTCGTCCGACTGAACCCAGATCGACCAGATGAGCCCCTCCACCAGCTGCGCCTCGCCCGGCCCCGGGGCTTCGAGCAACCGCACGAAGAGCGCCTCCAGGCGTGCGTCATTCTGGTCGGCGCGCGCCGGCGCGCTCAACGCCAGACAGGCGCAGAAGGCGGCGAGAATTGCGATCGCTGTGATTGGCAAGCGCTTCATTCTGTGGATTATGACGGAATCACCTGTTCAGCCAAAGCCCTGACGATAAACCCAGGTTTCACAATTCTTTGATGGCGCCCGAATTGGCGCGGCGCTGCCGTTTTCGACCTGCACGCAACGACCGCTCATGCAACAAGGAGACCGCCGCATGACAGGTGCCGCCCATTTCTCTTCCGACTATTCCGAAGCGCGGCGACGCTTCGTCGTGGCCGCGGAGGATGCCGGTGCCAGGCTCACCAGCTATGCGCACCCAGGGCGCGGTCCGGAGGGTGAAGAGCTGGCGACCGACGTCGCCTGGCTGGGGCCGGAGGACGCCAAAAACGTGCTCGTCACCCTCTCCGGCACCCACGGCGTGGAGGGCTTCTGCGGCTCGGGCGTGCAGACGGGCTGGTTCGACAGCGGCCTGGCCGGCGAACAGGACGCGGAGACCGCCTACATGGCGGTGCACGCGATCAACCCGCACGGCTTCGCCTGGTTGCGTCGTGTCACCGAGGATAACGTGGATCTGAACCGCAACTTCGTGGACTTCGCGGGGGACCTGCCCGACAACCCCGGCTACGACGAGCTGGCCGAGGCGCTCTGCCCGGCGACCTGGGACGACGCCACCATCGCCGCGACACGCGAAGTGCTGGCTGCCTATGCCGAGGAGCACGGGCCGGCCGGCCTGCAGGCCGCCATCACCAACGGCCAGTACAGCCACGCCGACGGCATCTTCTTCGGTGGCGCCGCGCCCACCTGGTCACACCTGACGCTGAAGCGGATCTTCCGACACCACCTCTCGCGGGCCGGGCGGGTCGCGGTCATCGACTACCACACCGGCCTCGGCCCGCGCGGTCACGGCGAGCGCATCTGCCCGACGGCGCCGGACTCGCCGCTTCTCGCGCGCGTGCGCGAGTGGTACGGCGAGGATTTCACCTGCCCGGCGCTCGGCACCTCCTCGGCGACGGAGATCCGGGGTTTCAACGTCATCGGCATGGAAGAGGCCCTGCCCGGCGCGGAGCTGACCGCGGTCGCCCTTGAGTACGGCACCCTGCCGACTGAGCAGGTGAAGCTGGCCCTGCGCGCCGACAACTGGCTGCACCTGCACGGCGACCCGGAAAGCGCCAAGGGCAAGGCCATCAAGGCGCAGATCCGCGAGGCCTTCTATCAGGACGCCGACGACTGGAAGGAGCTGATCTGGGAGCGCGCGCTGGAGACCCAGCGCCTGGCGCTCGCCGGCCTGGCGGGCTAGCCCCCTTTCTCACCTGCCATTCCGGGTGCCGGCCCCCGCGGCCGGCCCGCCAGAGATGTAAGGCGACCAAAGGGCCGCCGTCCTTTCCCCCGTACCTCTCTCACCCATTGACAGCCGCCGCCGCAGTTACTAGCTAGTGAGTAATCACTAACTAAGGGATCCCCATGCGCGTTCGGAAAACTGCGGAAGCCCGCAAGGCCGAAATCATCGACGCCGCCCTCCGCCTCGCCGACAGGCTCGGACCCGAGCGGCTGACCACCGAGGCCGTCGCGCAGGCCGTGGGCCTGACCCAGCCCGGAATATTCCGGCATTTTCCCACGAAGAAGGACCTGTGGGAGGCCGTCGCCGCCCATGTCGGCGCGACGATGGAATCGCGCTGGCAGAAGGCCCGGAGTGCGGACGCCGCGCCCCTGGACCAGATCCGCGCGCTGATCGCCGCGCAGCTGCGGCTGATTCAGTCCACGCCGGCGATCCCGGCCATCCTGTTTTCGCGGGAGCTCCACACCAAGAACAAGGGTCTGCGCAGCGCCTTCCACGGCCTCCTGGGTCGCTTCCACCGGAGGGTTGCCGGCCTGGCCGCGCGCGCAAGAGACGCAGGCGCGCTGCGCGGCGATCTCGATCCGGAAGACGTGGCTTTTCTCATCATCGCCCTGGTCCAGGGGCTTGCTGTGCGATGGTCGATCAGCGGGCGCAGCTTCGACCTGGCGGGCGAAGGCGCGCGCCTTCTCGATATCCAACTGAGCGGGCTCGTCAAGGAGAATGCCGAAAAGTGCGGGGGCCGCCAGCCGTGAAGCGTCATATGGTCCGCTACTTCCTGCCACTGCTCGTGATCGTCACCTTGGGACTGACCGGCTATTGGTTCATCACCCTGCGCCCCCTCGCGGTCGAAGTGGCAAGACCCGTTGAAGATGTGCCGGTGGAGGTTTTCGGCCTGGGCACCATGGAGGCCCGAATCCTTTCCAGAATCGGTTTTGAGGTCGGGGCAGCGCTGGTCGAACTGAATGCCGATCATGGCGACCGGGTGAAGCAAGGCGATGTCCTGGCGCGCCTGCATGGCGCCCAGCAGGAGGCGCGCGTGGCCAAGGCCAGGGCCGGTGTGATCAATGCCGAAGCGGCGGTGAGTATGGCGGAGGCCGCCGTGGGCAAAGCCCGCGCGATCCTTGCTCAGAAACAGCAGGCGAACAAACGCAAGCAGGCACTCGTCGCCCGCCAGACGGTTTCAGTCGAAGTAGCCGAGGAAGCGCAGATGGAGGAAGACGTGGCCGCCGCCGAGCTCGCGGTGGCGCTCAGCGATGTCGAAGTGGCGAAAGCCGCCCTTGACGACGCAAAGGCCCAACATCGGCTTGAGCGAGTCCTGCTGGAACAGCATGTCCTGATCGCGCCCTATGATGCAGTCGTCGTGGAGCGTCACAAAGAGCTGGGAGCGGTGCTCGCCGCTGGCGAAACGCTATTCACCCTGGTCTCCCCGGAAACCGTATGGGTCCTCGCCTACGTCGACGAAGCGCGTGCGGGTGGCATCCGGCTGGGTCAGCCCGCCAAAGTCCGCCTGCGCTCACAGCCCCGGCGCACGTTCAAAGGCCATGTCACGCGCATCGCCATCGAAAGCGACCGCGTCAGCGAAGAACGCCGTGTCTACATTGCCTGTGACCGTTGCCCGGAGAGCTTTCATCTGGGCGAACAGGCCGAGGTCCTCATCCGAACGGCCGTACTCGAGAAGCCTCTGCTGATCCCGGAAGCCGCGGTCGAGGGCTTCGACGGGGCCCAAGGGTCGATCTGGACGGTCGAGGCCGGCGCGCTTCGGCAGCGCAATGTGACGTTCGGGGAGCGGACGCTTGATTCCCGGCTGGAGATCGTCGGCGGCCTGCCGGATGGCGCAGAGATCGTTCGCACGCTGCGCCCGGGGTTTCGGGAAGGCCGCACGGCGACGGCGGAGGAGCATGACGCGCCATGAATCTGGCCTACCGGGACATCCGTCACAATCTCGGCCGCTTCCTGCTGACCTGCTTCGGCCTCAGCCTGCTGCTGGGGGTAGTGCTTTCCATGATCGGCATCTATCGGGGGCTTGTCGAAGATGCCCTGACACTGGTCCGCACACCCGGCGTCGATGTCTGGGTCGTCGAGTCGGGTACGCGCGGGCCTTTCGCCGAGTCCTCGCGCATTCCCGGCGACACACGCGAAGCGATTGCCCGCCTCCAGGGCGTCGAGGCGGCGGGCGCCGTGACCTATCAGTCGATCGAGACCTCCCACAAGGGAAACAAGCTTCGGTTTTATGTGGTCGGCTACGAGCTCGGCCGTCCGGGCGGGCCCGACCAGATCGTCTCCGGCCGCACCATCGGCCGGAGCCGCTACGAGATGGTGGCCGACAGGCGGGCGCGACTGGCGCTCGGCGAAGGAATACAGCTGGGCCGCGACACCTTCACCGTCGTCGGCCTGACCGACGGGCAGGTGTCCTCCGGTGGCGACCCGGTCGTCTACGTCACACTGAGGGATTCCCAGGAACTGCAGTTCGAGCTGGCACCGCCCGCGGCGCGCCGAGAGATTGCGCGGGGCACGGCACCCGGCAACACGGACACGATCAATGCTGTCGTCGCCCATGTCTCGCCGAACGTGCCAGCGGACAGCGTGGTGATAAGCGCGCGCCGGTGGAAGCATCTGGCGGCCACAACGCAGGCCGGCCAGGAACACATCCTGACAAGTTCGGTCGTTGAGCGGGCACGCAAACAGATCGGACTGTTCACGGCGATCCTCTTAATGGTTTCCGCGGTGATCATCGCATTGATTCTCTACACGATGACCATGGACAAGCTTCGGGAGATAGCCACCCTTAAGCTCATCGGGGCATCGGACCGAACAATCATCGGCCTGATACTGCAACAGGCGCTCGCGATGGGAATCTTCGGCTTTGCTCTCGGAGCGCTTCTGATCACCACGATTAAGGACTTCTTTCCCCGCCGCGTCGTGCTCCAGCCGGAGGACGGGCTGGCGCTCGCGGCGGTGGTGATCCTTGTTTGTGTCGTTTCAAGCGGCCTCGGCGTTCGGCTCGCTCTCAAGGTCGATCCGGCGACGGCGCTGGGGGGATGATCGTGAGCGAAGTGACCCGGCCGGCCCCGCTTGTCCAAGTGCACAAGGTTTCAAAGCACTTTGGCGAAGACGAAACCCGCGTCGATGCCCTCCGCGACGTAAGCCTGGAAGTCTCTCCAGGACAGGTGGTCGCGCTTCTGGGACCGAGCGGATCGGGCAAGACGACGCTCCTGAACGTCATAGGCTGCATCCTCGAGCCGAGCAGCGGACGGATAATACTGGACGGTGAGGTCGTCTACGACGGGCGCTGGCTGCGCTCTGACTTGCGCCGGCTGCGGCTTGAGAAGGTTGGGTTCATTTTCCAGTTCCACAATCTACTCCCCTTCCTCAACAGCACCGACAATGTCGCCGTGGTGCTCAATCTTGCAGGCTATGCCGCGGCGGAAGCCAAGCGGCGCGCTGTCGAACTGCTGGACTATCTGGACGTGGCACACCGCAGAGATGCCATGCCCGCCAGCCTGTCCGGGGGTGAGGCTCAGCGAGTCGCGATCGCCCGCGCCCTCGCCAACCATCCCAGAATCATTCTCGCCGATGAGCCCACCGCGGCACTGGATTCACAACGGGCGGGAATCGTCATGGATCTGCTGCGCAAGGTCGCGGCCGAGCAGGATGCCGCGATTCTGGCGGTGACACATGACGAGAAGATCTTCGACCGCTTCGACCGAATATTCCACCTGAGAGATGGCGCTCTCGAGACGGAGACATCAAACGTCTTCGGGTGACATCGCTTCTTGCGCTCCCTGCCCGGGCTTGTCCCTGGCATCCAGGGGCGAGCGACGATACGGCAGTCCCGGACCCTCGGGACAAACTCCAGGGTGACAATTGAGCGAGGAGACCACCTTGCGCTAGACTGGGCGCATGCCTAGGAAAGCACCGCTGCTGCCGGCCGCCTTCGCCCTCCTTGTCGCCCTGCCCTCACCTGGGGAGGCGGCGGGCGACGCCGAGAAGGGACGGCAGATCGCCGTCGACCACTGCTCGCGCTGCCACGTGGTGCCCGACTACGACCCCTATGGCGGCATCGACAGCACGCCGTCCTTCCGCCTGCTGGCGCGGCGCGACGACTACCTGGAGCGCTTTCAGACCTTCTTCGAGCGCCCGCCGCACCCGGTGGTGGTGCGCATTCCCGGCGTGGAGCCGCCCACCGACGACCCGGCCTTCGTCGCCACCTTCCAGATCCAGCCCGAGCAGGTCGACGACATCGTCGCCTACGCCAAGAAGCTGCACGCAGAGCAGTAGCTCGATGACCGTCATGCTCGGATTGGTTCCGAGTATCCAGGGCGACCACTCATCGCCTGCCGCTCAGCCTCTTCTGTCGTCCCGGGACTAGGTCCCCGGACCCAATGGCGCCTGCGACTGCCGATGTCCTGAGAGCGGCCAGGGCAATGGGTCCCGGCAATGAATGCCGGGACGGCAGCCCAGGGTGTGGCGCGACAAGCATGTGCCAGAGGCACAAGCGAGGGTGGCGTCTCAGGAAGCGCCCTTCTCCAGCGCCCGCGGCTGCGGGCCGCCGGTGGCCCAGTCGAGCAGCTCCACCGTGTGCACCACCGGAATGCCGGTGCCGCCGGCGATCTGCGTCATGCAGCCGATGTTGCCGGTGGCGATGACGTCGGGTTTCGTACTCTCGATGTTGGCGACCTTGCGCGCCTTGAGGCGCCCGGCGATTTCCGGTTGCAGCAGGTTGTAGGTGCCTGCCGAGCCGCAGCAGAGATGCCCCTCCGGCACCTCCTTCACGGAAAAGCCCGCCGCCGTCAGCAGGGCCTTGGGCTCGCGGCGGATCTGCTGGCCGTGCTGCATGGAGCAGGCGGAGTGGTAGGCGACGGTGAGCGGCCGCCCCGCCGCCGCGCCCTTCAGGCCAAGGGTGTCCAGGAACTCGGTCACGTCCCTGGTCAGCGCCGAGACCTTCGCCGCCTTGTCCTTCCAGGCGGTGTCCTCGCGCAGCATGAAGCCGTAGTCCTTCACCGTGGTGCCGCAGCCCGAGGCGTTGATGATGATGGCGTCGAGCCCGCCTTGCTCCAGCTCGCGCGTCCAGGCGGCGACGTTGGCCCGGGCATCGTCGAGCGCTGCCTCCTCCTTGCCCATGTGATGCACCAGGGCGCCGCAGCAGCCGGCCCCCCTGGCCACCACCACCTCGACCCCGTGGCGGGTCAAGAGGCGCACCGTGGCCTCGTTGATCTCCGGCGCCAGCACCTTCTGGGCGCAGCCGGTCATCAGCGCCACGCGGGCGCGTCGCGGCCCCTGGGCAGCAATCACCTGCGGCTTGTCGAGGCGGCTGGGCGGACGGGTCTCGCTCGGCGCCATGGCCAGCAGGCCTTTCAGGCGGCCCGGCATGAGGCCCGCCAGCGGCTTGGCGAAGAAGGCGCCCAGGAGCGCCAGGCGGAAACGGTAGGGGTGCGGGATGACGAAAGCCAGCAGCCAGCGCAGGGAACGGTCAGGCAGCGGACGCCTGTAGGTCTTCTCGATGTGGCTGCGGGCGTGGTCCACCAGGTGCATGTAGTGCACGCCAGAGGGACAGGTGGTCATGCAGGACAGGCAGGAAAGGCAGCGGTCGATGTGCCGGACCACCTTCTCAGTCGCCGCGCGGTCGTTCTCCAGCATGTCCTTGATCAGGTAGATGCGCCCGCGCGGGCTGTCCAGCTCGTCGCCCAGCAGGGTGTAGGTCGGGCAGGTCGCCGTGCAGAAGCCGCAGTGCACGCAGTTGCGCAGGATCCTGTTGGCCTCCGCAATATTGGGATCGGCGAGCTGGGCCAGGGTGAAGTTGGTCTGCATCTATCAGATTCCCGCGTACATGCGGCCCGGGTTCAGCACGCGCTTGGGATCGAAGCCGTCCTTCACCTTTTCGCTGAGCATCGCTTTCGCCGCGTCCTGCGGCTGGAACACCGCCTCGGCGGCGCGCAGCGCCTCGGGCGCGCGGACCAGGGTCGCGTGGCCGCCCCCCGCCGCGGCAACGGCGGCGCGCACCTCTCCGGCGCCCGCGTCTCCGACCGCGGGCAAGGCCAGCCAGATGAGGCCGCCGCCCCAATCATAGAAGGCTTCCCCCTCACCGATCGCCGCAACAACGCCGGGCCCAGCGGAGGGGGCGACGGAAATACGCCAGACGGCGAGGCCTTCCTGTCCGACGAAAGGCCGCACGTCACGCAGCTCCTGCCAGAAGGCCAGCGAGTTGTGGCTGTGCAGCTCTTCCGTCGCGCCCAGGTCGGCGAGTTCCTTTCGCAAAGCGGCGCAGCGGTATTCCACCGAGGGGTCCGGGCCTTCCAGGCGCAAGGCCGTCACCGCCGTGCCGGCCCCGGTCACATAGGTCACTGCGGACTTCGCCGCCTGGGCCGCCGGCAGGTGGGCCGCGCCGGAAACCTCGTGCGGCGAACCGAGCGCCCGCGTCATGGCGGCCAGGGCCGTCGCGTCGTCGAGGCCGGTCACCAGCACGGTCCAGGTCTTTTCCGGGCGCGGCAGCACCTTCACCGTCACGTCGGTCATCACGGCCAGGGTGCCATAGGAGCCGCAGAGCAGCTTGCAGAGGTCATAGCCCGTTACGTTCTTCACCACGCGGCCGCCGGACTTGAAGAGCTCGCCGCGGCCGGAGACCGCCTGCAGTCCCAGGAAGTGGTCGCGCGCCGCCCCGGCCTTGATGCGCCGCGGGCCGGAGAGGTTGCAGGCCAGCACCCCGCCGAGGGTGGCGGCGCCCGCCGCCCCGCCCAGCAGCGGGCCGAGGTCCGCCGGCTCGAAGGCCAGCATCTGGCGCTTTTCTTCCAGCACCGCCTCGATCTCCGCCAGCGGCGTGCCGGCGCGCGCGGAGAGCACCAGTTCCTCCGGCTCGTAGAGGGTGATGCCGGTGAGGCGCGACAGATCAAGGCTGTGGGCGGCCTGCACCGGGCGGCCGAGCGCGCGCTTGCTGCCGCGGCCGGCGACCTCCAGGGGCGCTTCCTGCGAGACCGCCCAGGCCACCGCCTCGGTCACCTGGTCGCGGGTCTCCGGCGCGAGGGTCTCCGCCTTCTGCGATTCCATACCTGGCTCTCTCGTTAGAAGCGGGGAAGGTCCGGGAAGGGCAGCTTGCCGCCGCTGATGTGCATGCGCCCCAACTCGGCGCAGCGGTGAAGCTGCGGGAACACCTTGCCGGGGTTCAGCAGCGCCTCCGGATCGAAGGCGCACTTCACGCGCTGCTGCTGCTTCAGATCGGTCTCGTTGAACATCGCGCCCATGAGGTCGCGTTTCTCGACGCCGACGCCGTGCTCGCCGGTCAAGACGCCGCCGACCTCGACGCAGAGCTTCAGGATGTCGGCGCCGAAGTCCTCGGCCTTTTCCAACTCGCCCGGCTTGTTGGCGTCATAGAGGATCAGCGGGTGCAGGTTGCCGTCGCCGGCATGGAAGACATTGGCGACGCGCAGGCCGTAGTGCTCGCTGAACTCGCGCATGCGCCGCAGCACCACCGGCAGCTGGGCGCGTGGGATGGTGCCGTCCATGCAGTAGTAGTCCGGCGAGATGCGCCCCACCGCCGGGAAGGCCGCCTTGCGCCCGGCCCAGAAGGTCATGCGCTCTTCCTCGTTCTCGCTGATGCGGCTGGTGACGGCGCCGTTCTCCTCGCAGATCCGCGAGACCTCCCCGATCAGGTAGTCGACCTCGGCCTGGGGGCCGTCCAGTTCGACGATCAGCAGCGCCTCGACGTCGCGCGGATAACCGGCATGGACGAAGTCCTCCGCCGCGTGGATCGCCGGCTTGTCCATCATCTCCATGCCGCCGGGGATGATGCCGGCGGCGATGATGGCGGCCACCGCGTCGCCGGCCTGCTCGTTGGTCGGAAAGCCGAGCAGCAGGGCGCGCGCCGTCTCCGGCTTCTTCAGCAGGCGCACCGTCACCTCGGTGACCACGCCCAGCAGACCCTCCGAGCCGGTCATGATGCCCAGCAGGTCGTAGCCCTCGGCGTCCAGGTGCTTGCCGCCCAGGCGCAGGATGGTGCCGTCCATCAGCACCATTTCCAGGCCCAGCAGGTTGTTGGTGGTCAGGCCGTATTTCAGGCAGTGCACGCCGCCGGAGTTCTCCGCCACGTTGCCGCCGATGGTGCAGGCAATCTGGCTGGAGGGGTCCGGCGCGTAGTAGAAGCCCTGGTCCTCCACCGCCTTGGTGATGGCCAGGTTGGTGACGCCCGGCTGCACCACGGCGCAGCGGTTGTCGAAGTCGATCTCCAGGACCCGGTTGAACTTGCCGAGGCCGAGGATGATGCCGTCGGCCAGCGGCAGGGCGCCGCCGGAAAGCGAGGTGCCGGCCCCGCGCGGCACCACCTTCACGCCGCGCGCCTGGCAGACCTTCAGCACCTCGGAAACCTGCTGCGTGGTCTCCGGCAGGACGACGATCAGGGGAAGCTGGCGGTAGGCGGTCAGGCCGTCGGTCTCGTAGGCCTTCAGCTCCTCCGCGTCGACGATCACCCCCTCGCCGGGGACGATGGCGCGCAGGGCGGTGACGATATCGGCCTTGGCGTCGATGACGCCCTGGTCCGGCTCCGGCATCTGCATGGGCACGTCTCTCCCTGGACTCCGCCCGCCTGGACCCAAAAAGGGCGCGGGGCAATTGGTATTACCAATTTTTCGGAGACTATGGCGCGCCGCGCCGGTGGGGTCAATGGCCCAGGCCGCACCGGTGCAGAAAATGGCGGAAATCCGGGACTCGGCGGAAGAATCTAGGCAAACGCAAGGCCGCGCCCGTTTCAGGGCGCGGCCTTGCTTGCGTTTCAGAGCTCCAAACCGCCGGCAGCGCCGGCGGGAGCGGTTCAGCCCTGGCGGGCCTTGAAGCGCGGATTCTTCTTGTTGATCACGTAGACGCGACCCTTGCGGCGCACGACGCGGCAGCCTTTTTCGCGCAGTTTCGCGGTCTTGAGAGAGTTAACGACCTTCATTTCTCTATCCTCTTTGCGCCCGCAGCTTTACGGGGCCGGGCCTCGCCGGCGCGCGGGAAGCCGGAACATAGGCAGCGCGGCAGGGCCTGTCAACCTCGTAAAAGCCCGGAAATGAGCCCTTTTTCGCCCCTCTGGGCCGGGACCGGCCCTACCAGTCGGAGAGCATCTTTTCCGCTTCTTTCTTCAGGGCGTGAAAGCGGCAGATTCTAAGGGCCCCGGCGTCGATGGCCTTGGTCCGGCGGGTCCACAGCTCGACGGCGTCGGTGATCGCCTCGGCGGTCTTCTTGTCGACCGACTTGCCCTTGAGGCTGGACAGGAAGCGCGCCCAACTGGAGGTGATGATGCCGTAGACCTCTTCGGTGATGTCTTCCTTGATGCGGATGTCCAGGCGGGCCTCGGTCAGGGCGACCTCGTAGTCGCGCATGGTCCAGGGATTGGGCTTCTTGGGCTCGCCATCGGCCCAGTTGAAGACGGCCCGCTCGTCGGCGCCCTCGGCCACGACGTAGTCGGTGAAGAGGAGCTGGCCGCGCGGCTTGATCATGTTGATGATCTCTTTCAGCAAGCGGTCCTTGTCCTCCACCAGATAGAGAGATTCCTTGGAAAAGACGCAGTCGGTGGAGTTCTCCCGGAATTCGTACTTGTCCATGTCGAAGTAGTGGATCGGCGCGCGCTTGGCGAGACCGGCCATAGTGGAGAGTTCCATGCCCGCATCGGCGACCTCGCGGTCGGCCTCCAGGCCGGTGATCCAGATGTCGAATTTCTCGGAGATCAGCCGCGTCGCGCCGCCCAGGCCCGCGCCCACGTCGATGACGGTGAAGGCCGGGTCCAGGCCGAAAGGCTTGACCAGCTTCAGGATGTAGTTCTCGTCGCCCGGCCCGGACATGCCCTTGCCCCAGAGCTGCTGCATGACCTCCAGGCGTTTGGATAGGAGTTCAGGCTGCTCGTAGCGCACGGCATCCTGCGTCAGATCCCCCATCTCCACGGGGATCTGCTGTTTTTTTCGGATCGCCAGATCATAGCCTTCCCACCAGGCCTTCAGACGGACCCAGAAGGGGATCTTGGCTTTGCCGGCCGGCGCAGCGGCCGCTCTCGACAACAGTGCCATTGGCACCTTTCTTCATCGTTCAAATGTCCCCCCAGCCGCCCGTGCGGCGCTAGAGACGGGCTGGGCCACGACATCGTTAACGGCAAATGGCAAACAATCGCTTAATACGGCACTCAGCCTGGGGCCGCGGGGGTTAGCGCAGAGGGCCGGTGGCCCCAGCGCGGGAGCCGAAAACAGGTCGCCATCGCGCCCGGCCGCCACGGGTTCGCAGCGACCGGCGCCGGCGTTAACCATAGAAGGCTTGAGCGCAGGCCGCCCTCCTCCCGCAACGGGCGGCCTCCCACTTTCGCGCTGCGCGAAAATCATAAGATTTTGCAACCTTTTCGACAATGATCGCTTTATACTCCCGGGAAAGACTAGCTGATTCGGTTAGGTCACCCTTCGCCATCGATCGGCGGCATCTCATTTCATCAGCTGGCGACCGCCATGGGAGGAGCCGGATCCGCCGAGGCTCAATTTCGGGTGACTGGTTGCTCTGAAACCGGCGCGGAGCTGACCCTTCAGCGATAGGGAAGGTCGAAGTAGCTGTGAGGAACGGACGAAAATTCACCGCAGTGTCTCTGCCCGGGCTCTTGGGCCTCTTCTGCCTGGGCGTCCTGCTTGCCGCGCCGCGCCCGGTCGCGGGCCAGGACCTCGCAAGCATGATCCAGGCCACCAAGAACGCGCAGGACGAGAACACCCTCTTCGGCTCGATCGAGATCCGCTCCGACTCCCTTAAGGGCCTGCAGCAATGGCAGCGGGTGGTCAGTGCCATGCGCACCGCCGGCCCCGCCTTCAACAACTGCGCCAAGAGCGCCGGCGCCTGCACCACGTCGATGCTGAAAAGGTGGCGCGAAATCGTCGTTGCCGCCCAACGCCTGCCGCACAATGAACGGCTCAAGTCCGTCAACACCTACTTTAACGGCTGGCCCTACAAGCTGGACATGGAAGTCTACGGCGTGCGCGAGTACTGGGCGACGCCCAAGGAGTTCATCATCCGCTCGGGCGACTGCGAGGACTACTCCATCGCCAAGTACTACGCCCTGCGCAACGTCGGCTTCAGCAAGGACGAACTGCGCATCGTCGCCCTGCGCGACACCATCCGGGGCTTCGGCCACGCGGTCATGGCGGCCTACGTCAACGGCGACATCCTGATCCTGGACAACACCTCCCAACTCGTCCTCTCGCACAAGAAGTACGGCCACTACGAGCCCCAGGTGTCGATGAACGAGACCTCCCGCTGGGCTCACGTGCCCGGGAAGAAAAGAGAACTCAAGGCCCCCTCGGGCTTCGCCCTCTCGGCCAGCACGCTGTTCCAGAAACGCTGATAGCAGAGGCAGATATGTCGAGCGCCAACGAACCTGCCGATTCTGACTTCATCACCGCAGAGGTCGACCCCAACCAGTTCAAGCCGACCCGCTCGCGCGCGCTCAGCCGCGGCCTGACGGTGATCGGTATCATCCTGGCAATCTGCGTCATCGTTCCCATCGTGCTGATCCAGCTGCGGCAGAGCGACCTGGAGAGCGAACTGCAGCGCCGCCTGGAAATCCTCTCCGCCGGCCGCGCCGAAGTGATCGAAACCTGGCTGGCCGGCACCGTGCGCCCGGCCGGGCGGGTGCTGGACAGCGAACTCTTCCGGCTCTTCGCCACCGAGATGGACTTCTCCGACGACGGCATCTCCGGACAGGGCACAAACGACCCCACGACCGGCGACGAGTTCTCCGCCACCCTCTCCGAGCAGCTGCCCTACATGGAGCAGATCCTCACCGGCTTCGCCGAGAATGCCGGCTTCACCGCCGGCTATGTGATGAACCGCGAGGGCATCGCCTACGTCTCCACCGCCGGCGCCCTGCTGATGAGTGGCCAGCAGCAGGAGATGGCCCGCGGCATCTTCGACAGCGGCACCATCGCCTTCGGCCCGGCCCGGCGCGCGCCCAGCGGGGCGGTCATCGACTTCTTCGCCCCGATTTTCGCCGCGCAGTTCGAGCTGACCGGCGGCCAGTACCCGGAAGACCCGGTCCAGCTGAGCCAGCTGCTGTCCGAGCAGACCGTGGGCGTGCTGATGCTGACCATCCCCATCAACGAGATGCTCATCGAAGTGCTGACGCCGCCCCCGCTCTCCGAGGCCGGGGAGCGCCTGGTACTGCTGCAGCGTTCGGGCGACCAGCTCTTCCAGGTAGACCCCAACGCCCTGCCGCCGGTGCGGCCGATCCACGGCATCGAGCCGCCGGCGCCGGGCGAACTGCTGGCCTTCGCCGAGCGTGGCGCGGTGGGCAGCGGCACCGCCGTCTACTCCGCCGGCAGCCCGGTCCTGGAGACCGCCTGGTGGGTGTTGCAGGAGTTCGACGTCGAGGCGGCCGAGAGCACGATGAGCGGCTACGTCCTCGCCGTGCTGGTGGTCGCCGGACTTGTCGTGCTGGCCGTGATCGCCGCCTTCGGCGCCTTCTGGTGGCGGCTCAACAACGAGCACAGCTCGACCCTGGCCGATCAGTTCAAGCGCCTCGCCGCGCGCATCGAGGCCCAGCGCGACTTCCTCAACAGCGTCAACAACTCCATCGCCGAGTACATCGGCGTGAAGTCCAAGGAAGGCAAGTACCGTTACCTCAATCCGGCCTTCGCCGAGGCCGTCGAGCGCAGCGTCGAAGACGCCCTGGGCCTGGACGACGCGGCCATCTTCGGCCAGGGCACGGCGGAGCGCCTGGCCCAGTCCGACCGCCGCGTCCTGGACCAGGAAGCCTCGGTGACCTTCAATACCGAGGTCTATCTGCAGTCACGCCTGCACCACCTGCAGGTCTCCAAGGTACCCTATCACGACGACAGCGGCGACACGGTCGGCATCGTCTCGGTCATGCGCGACGTGACCGAACTGGTCGAGGAACAGCAAAAGCGCGAGCGGGCCATGCAGCAGATGGTGTCTTCGCTGGTGCGCGCCGTCGAGCTGCGCGACCCCTACCTGGCCGGCCACTCACGCCGCCTCGCCGGCTTTGCCCGCGCCGTCGCCGAGACGATGGAGGCCGACGCGGAGGTCATAGCCACGGTGGAGATCGCCGCCAACCTCTCGCAGATCGGCAAGCTGGCGGTGCCGGTGGAGCTGCTGACCAAGCCGGGGCGCCTCAGCGACGCCGAGATCGAGCAGCTGCAGCGCCACGTCCAGCACGCCGCCTCCATCCTGCGCGACATCGACTTCGAGCTGCCGGTGCTGGAGGCCGTCACGCAGATGTACGAGCGCCTGGACGGCGGCGGCTATCCGAACGGGCTGTCGGGCGACCAGATCGGCCTGCCGGGCCTCATCCTGGGCGCCTGCGACGTCTTCTGCGCCCGCCTGGAGCCGCGGATCTACCGCGGCGGCATCTCCCCGGAGCGGGCGCTGGAAATCCTGGAGCAGAACAACGGGCGCTACGATCCGCAGGTCATCGCCGCCCTGCGCAAGGTCGCGGAGTCGATCACCGGCGAGAAGCTGATCGCCGATCTGGCCGGCGACTAGGGGCCGGCGACCGAGGAACGGGCGCTACTTCGTCGTCGCGGTGTAGACGCCATCCCAATCGGGCGGCGGCGGGTTGGCCTGGAAGTCTTCGATACGCTGACGGTAAAGGTCCAGGAAGAAGGGCAGGTTCAGCCGTTCGAGGGACCGCTGCTCAAGAGTCTCGATCATCCGCAGGGCCACCTCCCAGTAGCGGCCCCGGTAGGCGGTCAGCAGGTCGCCGACGGCGGCGATGGTGCGCCGGACTTCCTCGTCCTCGGAGAGTTCCGCGGGGCCGAGCAGAGCGAAGATGCGTTGCGGCTCGCTCTTGCCCTTCACCCGGACGATGTCGAGTTCCACATAGGTCATCCGCGGCCCGACTTCCGTGGCGGCGGCCTGGCCGATGATGATCTGCGCCCCGTAGGTCTTGCACTGTCCTTCGGCGCGCGAGGCCAGATTGACGGTGTCTCCCATCACGGTGTAGTCGAAGCGCTGCTCCGACCCCATGTTGCCGACGACGCAGGACCCGCTGTTGAGGCCGATCCCGACGTCCAGGCGGATGGCCATGCTCCCCTTGGCCTTGGCCTCCTCGGCCAGCTCGGCATTCAGGAGCTCGATCTCCTGGCGCATTCCCAGGGCGGCCCGGCAAGCGTTGCAGGCATGTTCTTCGTCGGGGATCGGCGCATTCCAGAAGGCCATGACCGCATCGCCCATGTATTTGTCGATGGTGCCCTTGTGATTGAGGATCTGGGCCGACAGCGGGGTCAGCAGGCGGTTCATCAGACGCCCCAGCCTTTGCGGCTGCTGCTGCATGCTCTCGGAGATCGAGGTGAAGTCGCGCACGTCGCTGAACAGCACGGTCATGTCCCGGCGCACGCCGCCCAGCACCAGCAGCTCCGGATCCTTCGCCAGCTGGTCGACCAGGTCGGGGGAGAGGTACTGGCGAAAGGCGCTGCGCACCTGCGCGCGCAGCTGTTCCTCGCGCAGGTAGTTGATGAAGACCAGAAGCCCAAAGACGGCCAGGGAACCCAAAGCCGGGTAGGCCACGTCGATCAGCACGCCCTCGCCGGTATAGAGCAGCCAAGAGGCCACCAGCAGGCCGGCGGCCACCACTGCGCCCAGCAGCATGGTCAAGAGCGCGCCAAGCACCGGCACCAGGGCGATGAAGGACAGGGCGACCACGGCGAAGATCACCAGCTCGGCCCCCAGGGCGTAGTTCGGGCGCAGCAGGAGCTGGCTGCCGAGGATCATCTCCAGGACCTGGGCGTGCACCTCGACGCCGGGGATGTCCTCCTGCAGCGGCGTCGCCTTGATGTCGAGCAGGCCCGCGGCAGAGGTGCCGATCAGCACCAGTTTGCCGGCCAGGCGCTCCGGCGCCACGCTGCCGGCCAGGACATCCTTGGCCGAGACGTAGAGGTGGGGGCGCGTCTTGGCGTAGTGCACCCACAGACGGCCGTTGCGGTCGGTCGGCACCTCGACCCCGGCCACGACGAAGGAGCGGACGCCGGCGTCGTCGGTCTTGATGGCGAAGGCGTTGCCGCCGGTGGCGATGCGCAGCAACTCGACCGAGAGGCCCGGAAGGATGCGCCCGTCGGCGACGATAAAGGCGGGTACCCGGCGCACGATGCCGTCGCGCTCCGGCACCAGGCTGAAGACCGCGCGGCTGGAGGCCGCCGCGTCCACCACCGGCGTATTGCGCACCAGACCGCGGAAGTGAAAGAGGTAGGGCTTCGGATCCTTGCCCAGAACCGCCAGGGGAACCTTCGGCAAGGACGCCGCGTCATCGCCATCCCGGCGCCGGTGATAGGCGGCCTGGCCCAGCACCAGGCGCGAGTTGCGGATGGCGCGGGCGAACACCTCGTCGTTGGCGGGAAGACTGCGCAGGGCTTCCTTGACCTCGGGCGCCACGCCGGTGAGGGCGTCCGCATAGGCCGCAGGCGAGGAGCGGTCGGGCTCGGCGAAAACCATGTCGAAGGCCGTGGCAACTACGCCGGCCTCACGCAGCCGGTCGATCATCCGCGCGACGGTGGTACGCGGCCAGGGCCACTGACCGACCTCCGCGAGGCTCTCCTCGTCGACGTCGACGATGACGACCGGCTCCATCGCCGGCTGGCGGGGTTGCACAAGCTGATAGAGGTCGAAGGTCTTGAGCCGCAGGGTTTCCAGGGGGGCCGGATCCCAGACCCGCAACGCCAGCAGCGGCAGAAAGAGGCACAGGCCGAGCAGCCGGCTGATGCCGAACCTCTGAGCCAGCCGCAGCAGGGACGAATGCTTCAGCAAGCGCCGCAGCAAGGCGGCCTTGCCGCTGTCCTTCTCGCGGTCGCCTGCCCCGATCGATGACACCTCCTCGCTCACTTCCGCCCCGTCTCCTGCTGCCCGTCTCCTGCCTGCCCGTCACGGGCGCCGCTTCAGGGCGCCCGGTGCCCGGGGCGCTGCCGTCATGAACTCCGACAGGGCGGTCAGCTGCCGTTGACCAGGCTGTTGGCCGTGACATCGGCGATGCTGGACAGCGCATCGTCCACGTCGTGGATCAGCACCACCGTGCCACTCTCCAGGACCAGCTCATCGATACCGGCGCCGCCGCCGTTGTTGGTGAAGCTCGCGACGGCATCTTCGATGTCGATTCCCGCCGGTCCGTCGACGTCGCTGACATCGGTGAAGGACAGGAGATCGCCTTCGACAACGGAGAAGTCCAGGATCTCGTCGCTTCCCTCGTCGACGCCGAGGCTGAAGAGGTAAACGTCGGCCCCGTCGCCGCCGGCGAGCAGGTCGTCGCCCTCCTGACCGGCGATGGTGTCGTCGCCGCCCTGGCCCAGGACGCTGTCGTTCCCCGAACCGCTTTCGATCCAGTCGGATTCGCCGAGGCCGTCCATCGCCGCGCGCAGGGCCGGTCCCTCGACGTCGTTGAAGACCAGTACCGCAAGGTCGAAGAGGCTGCCTTCGTACTCGGCCTCGACCAGCAGCGTGTCGCCGAAGATCAGGTTGCCGCCGCCGCCGCCCAGGATGACGTCCTCGCCGAAGAAGCCACCTGCCCCGGCGACCTCGTCGCCGATCAGCAGGTCACCCGCGGCGCTGGCCAGTACGACCGAGCCCGGCAGGTGCTCCTGCCCGCTGACCAGGATGTCGTCGCCGGAGCCGCCGATCAGCAGGTCGGCGCCATCCACGTCCACCAGGAAGTCGGCGCCGCCGCCGCCTTCCAGCCGGTCATCCCCCTGGTCGCCGAAGAGGAAGTCGTTGTGGTCGCCGCCCTGCAGCAGGTTGGCGGCCGTGTTGCCGAAGAGGAAGTCTTGGCCGCGGCCGCCCTGCAGGCTGTCGCCGTCGACGTCCGCGTAGAGCACCGTCTGGCCCGCGTCCTCCTCGTTGGTTCCGGCGCCCTGGGCCGGGTTCAGGTCGTCCGAGGAGTCCTGCAGGTTGAAGTCGTCGATCGCCGCCAGGTCGTCGTTGTTAATGGCGGTGTCGAAGGACGTCGGCTCGTTGCTGGTGGTCCAGTCCGCCGAGGTATTGGTGTCGGCGGCGGTCTCGTCACCCGGACCATTGCCGGCGGTTTCCTCGTCGGCGAAGACGCGGGAGAAGATATAGGTGCCCTCGTCGTCCACCGCCGGCGCATCGTCGAGCACGATGTCGGAACGGCCCAGGGAGGCCAGCAGGGCATCCTGGTCTCCGACCAGGCCGGAATAGGTCTCCAGATCGATCAACGCGCCCAGCAGCGCCGCGGCGTTGGCGGTGGCGCTGCCGGAGCTCACCCAATTGCCGCTGGTGCCGCCGAAGAGGTCGCCGTCGGCGCCGTTGGCCAGGAACATGTCGACCGAGCCGCTGTCCTGCACCAGGTAGACGCCCAGCATGTCCGAAGTGTCGTCGCCGAAGCCCCAGACCGAACCAGGCTCGGTGTACTCGCCGGGTATCTCATAGGTGCCGGTCTGCTGGATCTCGCCGCCCGGCGTCGAGGTCGCCCAGGTGCCGTCCTCGAAGATGGTGAGGAAGCCCAGGGGCGGAATGTTGATGCTGCCGCCCGTCGCCGTGGAGAGGTCGATCGTCACCAGCTCACCGTCGGCGCCGATGATCTGGATCATCAGCGACTTGACCTCCGACGTGCTGACGGCATGGTCGACGATGTTGCGGATCTCGATGTAGTTCTGGCCGGTGTTGACCGTGTTGATGACGTCGCCGTGCTTGGCGACCGAGGTGCCCACGCCCAGGCCGATCTCGTTGATGCCGACCGCGCCGGCCAGGAAGATCTCGGCCTCTACGTCGAAGGAGAAGGTTTCGGTGACGGCATTGTCGCCGTCGTCGGCCTCTGAGCCGGAAGCGCCGTTGCTGCCGTCGCCGCCGGGAGCCGGCGAGCCGCTCTCCACGGCCGCCTCTTCCGTGGTAACCGCCACCTCGACGGTGAGGGTGCCCGTGTAGTCGTCCGCGGGATCGAGCTGCAGCGAAGCCACCAGGTCCTGCAGCTCCGCCTCGGTCCCGGTGAAGGTCCAGACCAGGCTGCCGTTGACGTGCGTCACGTCGCCGCCGAAGCCGGCGTCGTAAACGAGGTCCGCGTCGTCGTCGCTGGCGATCGCCGGGCTGCCGCTCAGGGTCACCTGAATGGTCGTCACCGCCTCCGAGCCGTCCTCGTCGAAGCCGCCGGCGTTGAAGAGGTCGCCGTCGGGATTGTCCGGGTTGCCGTCCTGCAGCCCCAGCAGCAGCGCCAGGTCGACGAGAGAGCCGTTGGTGGAGACGCCGTAGCCGCCGGTGGTGACCAGCGCGCCGCCGTCGGCCACGGCGTCGACGGGCACGTCGAAGTCGTCGTCGTTGACCGCGCTGTCCGAGCCGTCCACCGCCGTGGCCTCGACGGTGAAGCTGCCGTCGACGTCGCTGTCCTCGGGTGGGGTCGCCTGGATCAGGGCCGAGAAGTTCGTCACCCCGCCAACCAGGGTCAGGGTCAGGCTGGTGGTGCCGTCGCCCTCGACCGCGGCGATCTGGCCGCCGGCCGTCGCGCTCAGCACCCAGCCCTCGGGCGCCGTGACGACGACCTGGCTCAACGTGTCGCCGGAGGTCGTCACCTGCGCGGTGATCTCCACGTCCCCGGTGGTGTCTTCCTTAAGGCTGCCGTCGTCGCCGGGCACGCTGAGCCCCACCGTGGGGGCGCCGGCCGCGCCCGTGTCGGCGTCGGCGGAGGCCTCGGAGGTCGCCTCGTTGTTCCCGGCCTCGCAGTCCTCGTCGATCGGTTCCTCCAGCGCCGTGGCGGTCGCCGAGAACTGGTAGACCTCGCCGTCCGCAACACCGGCGGAGGCGGTCACTTCGAAGTTATAGTCGGTGAAGCCCGAGACGCCGTCGCCCACCAGGAACTCCACGTCGCCGTCACCGTTCACCGAGACGGTGACACCGGCCAGGGCCGGCAGCGGCTCGACCACCGTGAAGCCGTCGGGGATGTCCACCACTACCGTGTGTAGCTCGGAGCCATCCATGTAGTCGCCGAAGCTCGCCGAGACCGAGACCGTGCCTGTTTCGCCGGGTGAGAACTCGCCGTCGGGATCGCCGCTGTCGTTCACGTTGACCGAGACGGACAGCCCCTCGCTCTCGCCGTCGGCCACCGCGTCGACATCGACGTCGGCGCTGACCGGCGCGGAAGCCGCCGTGTCGCCGCTGTTCGGGTCGGTCGTGGTCGCGGTGAAGGAAATGTCGCCGCCCATCACCGTGGCCACGTCCAGGTCGCTGTCCGGCGGCGGCATCAGGGTAACCGTCAGGATCACGGAGGTCGGGCTTCCCGAGGTCGTGTAGATGCCCGTGGCCGGATCGAAGATGCCGCCGTCGTCTCCCTCTACGGTGGTAAACCAGCCCTCGCCGGCGCCCGGCAGGTTGGTCAACAGGATCTCGCTGACGTAGTCGTCGCCCGGCGCCGTCACCGTCACCGTGAAGTCGCCCTGGCCGTCCTCGGCGATGCAGAGCGCCTGATCGCCCAGGCTTACCGAGACCGTCGGCGCGCCCGCCGGGTCCAGCGTCACTGTGTCGCTGGCCTGGTCATCTTCCGTGTTGTTGGCCGTCGTCTGCTCGACGTCGCCGGCTTCCGGATCGGTGTTGCTGTTCTGCTCGACCGCCGTGGCCTCGGCCTGCCAGGTCACCTGCTGCTCGCCCGGCAGCGGGTCGTCGGCCATCACCTGCAGCACCGCCTGGAAGTTCGGGTCCGTCGTCGTCCAGGTGACGGTGTCGCCATCCAGGGTGCCGCCATCCAGGCCCGTCACCGTGAAGCCCAGCGGCACCGTCACCGTGACCGTGTGCACCTCCGAGCCGTCCGAGGAGTCCCCGAAGGTCGCCTCCACCGTCACCGTGCCGGTCTCGCCCGGCGCAAAGGCCTCGTCGCCGCTGGTGCTCACCGCGTCGACGGAGACCGTCACCGGATCGGCGACCGCGTCGACGTAGATGGTGCCGCTGGCACTGGCGGAGCCGATCGCCTCCGGCGTCGTGATGTCCTTGGCGGTCACCGTGATCTCTATGTCCGCCAGGTCGATGTCGCTGTCCGCGACCGGGGCGTCCAGTGTGAAGGAACTGGAGAAACCCTGCACGTCCTGGGCATCGGCAAAGGTGACGATGATCGTGGTCACGCCGTCGGGCGTGGCCACCACCGCGCTGCCGAGCAGCGGCGGCCCGGCGAGGTCGGCGTTGATCTGCGCGATATCCACGTCGCCCGGCGCGACACCCGGCAGCGCGATTTCGACCGAGACCAGTTCGTCGGTCGGGTCACCGGCAGCCACCGAGAAGCCGATGACGTTATCCTCGGAGTCTTCCAGGATCGTCGTGATTGCCGCCGGGGCGCCCAGCAGGACCACGCCTTCCGGAAAGCCGAAGGACGCCGAGGGCGCGACCTCGCCGGCAGTCACCATGACAGAGAAATCGGCGTCGAGGGTCAGGCTGTTGTCGGCGCTCTGCGCCTCCGCCCCGCTGGGCGAGAACTCCGCGGTCGTCACGTAGATGGTGCCGGTCACCTCTCCGTCGAGGCCGGCCGGCACTTCGACCTGCAGGGCCGCGACGGCGTCCGCGTAGTCCGCCGGATTGGCGACGAGCAGCGTGAAACTGCCGCCGCCGTTGCTGATGATCGAGGACCCGGCCGGGGCCCCGGCTCCGAGCACCAGGCTGCCCGCCGAGAGAACCACCGTGACGTTGGTGATCGCCTCCGAACCGTCACCGTCGGGCCCGGAAGAGTCGAAACCCGTGGGGATGATGCTGAGCGACAGGTCCAGCGGGATGTCCTGCGCGGCGGCCGCTTCGCTCACCGTCGCCGAAGCGCCCTGGCTGGGAAGGGCCGCCTCGTCCAGCACCGCATCCAGGACCAGGGTTCCGGAGGCGCTGGCACTGCCCATCTTGGTCGGATCCAACAGGTCCTGGGCGGTCGCCGTGATCTTGATGCCCGGCAGGTCCACGTCGCTGCCGTCTTCCGGCGCGTCGAGCGTGAAAGAGCTGGCGAAGACCTGGATGTCCTGGGTGATGTCGAAGGTGATGACGATGCGCGTGATGCCGCCCACCGTCGTCACCTCCACGGTGCCCAGCGGAGGGTCACCGGCCAGGTCGGCGATGATGCTCGAGATGTCGAGGTCTTCCGGCGCAAAGCCCGGCAGTTCCAGCACGATGGAGGTCAGCTCGTTTTCAACGTTACCCGCGGTCGCCGCGAAGATCGCGAGGTTGTCCTTGGAGTCTTCCTTGATGGCGGCGATGAGTCCCGCTCCGCCGGCCTCGGCGCCCGGCAGGCCGAAGGCGGCGCTCGGCGCCACGGGGGATTCAGGCGTGAAGAAGACAACGAACTGGGGAATGTCGGGGAACTCGAGCGCCGGCGCGTCGACCTCGCCGATCACGCCCTGCGGCGTGATGCTGAGCAGTCTGAAGGCCTGGCCCAGCCAGGGCGGCAGGCGGAACTCGGCGCCGCCGCCCAGGGCCTGAGGACCGGCGGCGGTCTCGATCGGCACCTGTTCCAGCAGCGCCTCCAGGATGTCCTGAGGCAGCTCCTCGGGGAGGCTGCCCTCCTGATCATTGGTGTTGGGCTGGGTCGGCGGGGCGGGCGGCGTGTCGTCGTCATTGCGGTCGATCAGGCGCTGGATGCCGATGGCGTTGCCCAGGTCGCGGCCGAAGACGTTGTTGATGACCTGGCTGGAGGCCACGGTCGGGGAGCCGGGCAGCGAACTGGAGCTGGCGACCTGCAGGAAGTGGTTGGCCTGCGTGAACTGCGCGCTGCCGCCGCCGTTGCTGAAGATGAAGCTGCCGGTCTCGCCGGTGTCGGGGTTCACCAGGTTGACGATCCGCGTGTTGCCGCCCAGGGTCGCGATCTGGACGCCGACCGTGGTGCCGCGAATGCCGATGGTGCCGACCGGCGTTTCCACGTCCATGCCGCCGCTGGGCGCGACCTGGCCGGTGACGAAGACGAAGGTCCCCTGGATCAGGGAGATCCCCATGGAATTGTCACTGCCGGACGGATTGTAGATCAGCTCGTCGATGACCATCCGCGCGTTGGACGACAGCGAGAACACCGTATCGTCCACGAAGACAATCCCCAGTTCGGAGCCGACGCCGGTGGAGACGATGTCGCCCTGGAAGATCGGATCGCCTTCCCGCAGGTCACTGCGGGAACCGTCGGGATGCTGCACCCGGGCGACGCCGCCGATGTCGCTCACTTCGCCGATTGGCGTGCCGAGTTGCCCCTCGGCGCCGGCCTGGGCATAGGCGACGGGTATTTCCGGCCCGGCGAGGGATTCGACGGTCTCAAACGGCAGGCGGGCGCCGTCTGCGGTTTCCAGCTGCGGCGGGACCTCCTGTGCGAAGTAGTCCCGGAACAGCAGTTCCCCGCCCTCCGGCCCGCGCAGCAGGAGATCGTCGTCCAAGCGGATGAAATCGGCGGAGAACAGAACGTCGGCATCGACCGTGACCGGCGCGGGGCCCGAGATGTCGACTACTTCGGTGTTTTCGGAGGCAAGATCGCCGACGGAAGTGGTCTCGCTGACCATTTCACCCCACTCCCTGTGTGGATGTGACCTGTGCGGATGAACTAGGGGGCCGGCCGCGTCCGCCTTGACTGAAGGCCTGAAGCGAAACTAAACAGAACACTAATGATTATCCAAGAATCTATCGGCCACCCCACTCAGAAACTAACAGCACAGAGAGGCGACTGAGAACAAAAAAGAGAAGAATCTGTGACAAAATAGTGTAGTTGTGATTGGTTTATTATTGGCAATCCATAATAGTCGCAGCATTTTTTATTTATATAATTCCAATTAAATATAATTCGTTAACAAGTATTTCTTTTGTTAACCAAAGGAATTAACGCAACCACAGAGGGTGCCTGTATAAATACCGTGGTAGATGGCAGGCATTTCTTGTCACTTCGCCTCTCCGCCATATTGCAAAAACAAGATGAATGATCTTATTCCCATCATCTTGCTACTAAATGACGTTTGGCGAGGACGCTTGGTCTTCCACCGGAATGCAAGGTATTGGGAGTGAAGTCCGCTATCGTGGCGGGAACTGTTCTCGGGCGTTTTCGCTCAGCCCGAGAGCGGCAAGCGAGCGGTCGGCAAAGACGGCCCAACGCCCAGGCCCGCCGGCAAGCATGGAGCCACGAAGCGGTCCGAAGTCGTGGCAGATTTCGATGGTGTGTCGGAGGATCGCAAAGCGCCAGCCAAACCGGGCGCTGTCTATCGGGACGGCATCCTCGTCCAGGTTCACCGCCCGGAGCGATTCGAAATCTTACAAGCCGATTGTCGCTGATCGACGGCGCGAGGGACACGATAGCGTGAAGGCACGCAAAGACCTGCTTCAGGTCGAGCTTCTAAAAGCAATCCTGGCCGAAGACGGGCCGAGCGATCTGCCCGAGGCCTATCAGGATGAGGGGAGCCGTGGCCCGCACTGGAGAGAGCGGATCGGGCGCAGCCTTACCCGGGTAACCGACGCCGCCACGGCGGTCCTGCACTGCACCTGACCGCAACTTGCTCCCGAAAGGGGCGTTATGCGCGGATCAGCCGCCAACGGTTGAGCCCGGAGCCACGGTATTGCCCGGCCACTCTGTGCCGGCAGTGGTTGACAACTCAACCAGGTAACGTCGCTCGTACTCTCCGCGGTTTAGGGGCCGCTACCTGGACAAGGGTTCTCACAATGCAACTGGATGATAGTCGGCCGGCCATTGTCAGGCTCGGCTTCGATATCAAAAACCGCACGTATCGCCGAGTTTCAGGCTGACATGTTAGGCCATCTTTTGATCCAGCCAGGCACTGAACATCAGGACACCCCACAGCGAATACTGCCAGTTCCGCTTGCCGGAAATGTGCTCCCCCCAGCGTGCGCGGATCGGTGCGGGGTCGAGGAAGCCTTGGCGCTTCAGACGGGATTCGCTCAACAAGTCCTCCGCCCAGCCGCGCAAGGGGCCGCGCAACCAGGAATCTATTGGAACGCTGAATCCCATTTTCGGCCGCTCGATCAGCGTGCGCGGCACATGGCGATCGAGCACCTGCCGCAGAATCCACTTCCCCTCGCGGCCGCGGATCTTGAAGTCTTGCGGCAGTGACCAGGCGAACTCCACCACCCGGTGATCGAGCAGCGGCACCCGCGCCTCAAGCGATACCGCCATGGAAGCGCGATCGACCTTGGTGAGGATGTCGTCGGGAAGATAGGTTTGCGTGTCGGCGAACTGCATGCGCGCGGCGAAGCCGGATAGATCTCCTGCCGCCTCGCTCCAGACGGCATCAACGTTCTCCCGCCCGCCGGTGACGAGCGCAGCAGGGTCTGGCCATTGACTGACCAGAGCGCAGAAAGCTTGTTGTGGGCTCTTGCCCAAAATATCGGCGATCTTATGCAGCTTTTCGCCGAGCATGGGAATGGCGCCTATTTTCGGCAACGGCCCGAGCATTTGTGACCAGCGGGTCGGCGGCACCGCCAAAATCAACGCAGCGGCGTAGCGCCCCAGAGGCTCGGGCAGAAGCGCTGTGCGTGACAGGACAGCGGGAGCCTGATAATAGCGATTGTAGCCTCCGAACAGCTCGTCGCCGCCATCGCCGGACAGGGCGACCGTGACATGCTCTCGCGTCATGCGAGAAACGAGAAAGGTCGGGATCTGCGAGGCATCGGCAAAAGGCTCGTCATAGATATCCGGCAGGTTCGGGATGACGGCGCGGGCCTCATCCGGCGTTACCCGAAGCTCAGTGTGCTCGGTGCCAAGGTGGTCTGCCACCGCCCTGGCATAAGCTGCCTCATTGTAGTCGTCCTCGGCAAAGCCGATGGAGAAGCTCCGCACGGGGCGCGACGAACGCCTGTTCATCAGCGCGGCGACGATCGAGGAGTCCACGCCACCGGACAAGAAGGCGCCGAACGGCACATCGGCGATCATGCGCATTTCGACCGCATCACCGAGCAGGTCCTCAAGCGCCGAGATCGCCTCGTCTTCGCTGCCGGTGAAAGGGGCGGCGGCCCCATTTTCCCGTGCCGCCGCGAGCGACCACCACGCCTCGATTTGCGGCTCCCCGCCCTGGCGAACCGAGAGCAGGTGGCCGGGGCGCAGCTTTTGGATTCCACGGTAAATGCTCTGCGGCGCCGGCACGTAGTTGAAGCGCAGGAAGCTGCAGAGTGAATCGCGGTCGATCTCGCCGGAAAAATCGGGGTGGCGCTGAAGCGCCGAAAGCTCTGAGGCGAAAAGAAGACTCTTGCTGAATCGCCCCCAATAGAGTGGCTTGATCCCGAGCCGATCGCGCACCAAAGTCAGCTCGCGCAGTTCGCGATCCCACAGGGCGAAGGCGAACATTCCGATAAGACGCTCGAGAGTTGGCCTCAGACCGTGTCGGGCGATAGCCTCGACGAGAACCTCGGTGTCGGAGGCACCGCGAAAAGAGACGCCTGCCGCCTCCAACTCCCGGCGTAATTCGGCGGCGTTGTAAACTTCGCCATTATAGCTGAGTACATAGCGGCCGTTCGCGGAAACCATCGGCTGGTGTCCGGCCGCCGAGAGATCGATGATGGAAAGGCGGCGATGGCCAAGACCGACGCCGGCGGCCCCATCGGCCCAGCTTCCGCCGTCGTCCGGCCCCCGATGAACCAGACTGTCGGCCATCCGCCGCGCCAGCGCCTCGAAGTCCGCGCCCCCCCCGGCGGGCCCGAGAAAACCGGCTATGCCACACATGGACGAGCCCCCACCATCAGGCTGCCATGTCCCCGGCCAGGATGTCGTAGACAGCCTGCGCCCGATGGGCATAGGTATGCCCGTCCATCACATGGGCGCGGGCCGCTTCCGTGACCTCAAGACGCCGGCGCTCGTCACGGAAGGCTTCCATCACCTCGGAAATATTCGAAAAGTCGGACGCCAAGCGGATGTAATGGACATCGGGGCTAAGAATGTCGTTGTAGCGCCCTTCCAGAAGGATCTGGCAGGTGGCGGTGCCGATGGCGTCGAAGTGGCGCGAGGAAATGCACTTGCCGTGATGTTCCGGTATGGGCCGCCCGGCAAAGAATCTTTCATGGATCTCGTCGAATGCCAGTGCCTCGGTGACGGCGGATTCATGGCGGATCGGTCCGCGGCTCAGCAGCTTGCGCAGCCAGCGCCGCCAGCCGAAAGGCAGCTTGTGGCCGAACAGGCGCAGCGGGCTGTCGTTGGCAATCATGATGCCCCTTCCGGCGTTCCTTTGCGCCGTCCAGGCCCGGATCGCCTGCATGGTGGCGTCGTCACGCTCGATGAACCAGGAGCCGGCCTCGGTGGAAACCGTCCCCCGGCAATCATTGAGAAAAGCGGCCCATCCGTCGCGGTTGAACCGCTCGGTGGAGATATCGACCTTCAGATCCGGTGCGAACTCGTGACGGGCGAAGAACTCATGGACGCGGTTGCGGTCATCATCGCCGAGATGCGCCAGGTATTTGACCGCCCGCACCCCAATGTCGCGGCCTCGCTCGCGATGGGGAACCTGCGGGTGGAAAGCCTCCGGGTTGAGGGCGTGGGGCAGCGCCACGACGCCGCGCTCCGCCAAGTCGCCAAAAAGGTATTCACCGCTCTCTCGCAAGAGCTGGGTAGCGATATAGTCCGGGCGGATGGTGGCGAAGACCGCGCGTTTAGCGCTGATCGGCGAGCCCGGCAAATTGACTTCGTTGCCGACAAACGTCAGCAGCCTGCATTTCCGCTCCGCGAGCACCGAGGCCACCGGTTCGAGATATCGGGTAGTGTCGCCATTGGTCGAGTGCAGAAGAATGGCCGCATCGGCCCCCTTCAATGCCAACCGTAGCCGCCGGGCGGCATCGCCGCGGGCGATATCGCAGACCTCCACCTCGAATTGGGGCGAGTCAAGGAACGCCGCTTTCCAATCATCATAATAACTGAGACGGTCGGTATAATCGGCGCTGACCACCAAGACGCGCAGGGCGGATGGCCTCGTACTCACACACCCACCATGACCAGATCGGCGACGATCAGTTCGGCGGCGTTGCCTCTGCCATATTCGCCGATGGGCCGGCGCGGCTGTTTGTAATCGGGCATCGACCACAACCGGTTCCAGCCCGCCTCTACCGTCTCTACCCACTCGGTCTCGCCGCGCAGCGTGACGCAGGGCTTGCCGTGAAAATAGGCCTCTTTCTGCACGCCACCAGAATCGGTATGAACATCGGCGCAGCCGTCGAGCAACGCACTCATGTCGAGATAGCCCACCGGCTCTATGACCTTGAGGGCTTCGAGCGAAATGCCAAATCGGGCGGACGCCTGTGCGGTGCGGGGATGTAGCGGCAGTATGACCGTACGTTCCAACGCCACCTTCTCCAGGTGTGCGATCACCGCGCGCAAGCTGGCCGCGTCATCGGTGTTTTCGGCGCGGTGAACCGTAGCCAACGAGTAACGACCGGGCTCGACGCCGAGCCGAACCAGAATATCGGAGCCAGACCGCGCCCGCCCACGGGCGTCGAGCGTGGCATCATACATGACGTCACCGACATGCATGACCCCTTCGCGAATACCCTCATCGGCAAGGTTCTTTACCGCTGCGGTGGTCGGGCAATAAAGGCGGGCACTGACGTGGTCGGTCAGGACGCGGTTGATTTCCTCTGGCATACGGCGATTGAACGAACGCAGCCCCGCCTCGACATGGGCAACCGGGATATGCAGCTTGGCTGCCGCCAATGCTCCTGCCAAGGTCGAATTCGTATCGCCATAGACCAGCACCCAGTCGGGTTTCTCTTCGATCAGGATCGCCTCGATGGCGGCAAGCATGCGCCCGGTCATCTCGCCGTGACTGCCTCCCGCAATGTCGAGGTGATGGTCCGGGGCTGGAATGCCCAGTTCCTCAAAGAAGATCTCCGACATGTTGGTATCGAAATGCTGCCCAGTGTGCACCATGACCTCGGCAATTCCGTCCTGGCGCGCCACGGCCCGGCTGACCGCCGCCGCCTTGATGAATTGTGGGCGGGCACCAATGACGGTGACAAGCTTCAGCATTACTTCGGACGTCTCCTAGAGTCTTGACATCAGGCGGTCGTGCTGGCGGATGCAGCGCTCGATCAGATCACGGTTCTCACGGGTCCAGGCCACGGTGCGGGCAACACCCTCACGCACCGAAACTTCCGCTGTGAAGCCGATTTTATCGCGTGATTTCTCGGTGGAGCCGAAGCGCTTTCCTGAACGGTCCCAATCGCGCGCCGGGCGCAGGTCCACCGGCGTGGTATTGCCGGTTTCCGTATTGATGATTTCGGCAAGCTCGAGGATCGTCGTCTCCACGCCTGAGGCTAAATTGTAGACCTCGCCCGGCTCGCCATGCGCCGCCGCGCGCATCAGACCCCGCGCCATATCCTCGACGAAGATGAAATCGCGGCTGGCGCTACCGCCATTATCCAGCGGCAAAGCCTCACCATTCAGCGATTTCCAGATGAAGGTCGGCGTTACATTGCGCCAGACAGTGTGTGGTGTGCCCCGCCAGCGCCCCGCGCCGAGCACCTCGCGCGGCCCATAGACATTCTGAAAGCGCGCTTTGACTATCGGCAGGCCGTGGCGCATCCAGTAGTAGTTGCCGTAGAGCTCGCCGATCAGCTTGGAGATCGAATAAGGACTGTCGTGATAAAGCGAAACCGGCGCGTCCTCGTTGGTCGCCTGTGCAGTATCATAAGTTTTCTCGGCCACGGCGCAACCGGCGGCAGCGTAGACGACCTTCTTGAGATTCTTGATGTCCTTGATTCGCTCGAACAGCTTGAGACTGGTTAGCGTGTTGTTTTCGTGATCGGCAAGCGGATCAGCAATCGAGGATTGATTGCCGTGATAGCAGGAAAGATGGAAGACGAAATCGAGATCCTCGGGAAGGCCGTGCAGGATGCGGTCGTCGGTGATTGAGCCGTAGCGGAAATCGACCCGCGGATCGTCCGGCACATTTGTCACATCCGAAGATAAAAGATTATCGACGATTATGACCTGCGCCGGACCCTGTTCCAGCAGCTTGAGCACCAGATTGGAGCCAACAAAGCCGGCGCCACCGACGACAAGGATCGTCGCCTTTTTGAAACTCGGTTCGTGCATGTCCGGAAAGCCCCTTTAGTCTTTCTTGGGCGCAGCGAGATGACTGAAGATATCAGTGACGCCATGGGCGTCGTACCAGGCCAGCATGCGGCGGATCGTCTCCTCGAAGCCGTACTGGGCCTTCCAGCCAAAGGCAGCCTCGGTGGTCGAGGGATCGAGCACCACCGCCGGAACGTCGTCGTCGCCCGGCGGTACCACTGGCACCGGTTCGGACAGGTTGATGCCCAAGTGATCGACCACCACGTCGAAGATGTCCTTGATGGTGTGTCCTTCGCCGGTCGAGATGTTGAAGACGCCGGTCGGCGCACCATCAGTCATCGCCTTGTCCATCAAGGCAAAAAAGTCGTCCATGTCCAGAAAGTCACGCACGGTGTCAGAGCAGAAGCACTTCTGCCCGGCCTTCAGCCGCTTATAGAAGGTAGGGATCGGCCCGATAGCCAGCCGCGGACCGGTGACATTGGCCAGCCGCAGGGACACCACCGGCAGGTCGGCGGCGGCCATCAGCAAATATTGCTCGCCGGCGGTCTTGGAGATGCCATAGCTGGTGAAGGGTTGGGCCGGATGATCGACAGGAATCGGTACCCGCGAGGGACGGCCGTAGCACAGAGCGGTCTGGAAGTTGACGAAGCGCCGCACATTGTTCCGCTTCGCCGCCTCCACCATGTGGATCGTGCCGGTGACGTTGGTCGCCGCGTCTTCCTCCCAATCGTCCGGGTCCTTGTAAGCGGCAGCGCTGTGGATGACGTGGCTCGGCCGGAATCGGTCGAAACAGTCATCCACCAGGGCCCTGTCGGCGATACTGCCCTCGACTACCGTCAGTCCGCCGACGGGGGGCAGGACCTCGCGCTTGCCGGTAGCGAAATTGTCCAGCACCAGAACCTCATGACCCTGGGGAACCAGCCGCTCGATCAGGTTCGAGCCCAGGCAGCCGGCGCCGCCGGAAATCAGGATACGCACCGTGTTGTCCCCTTCGTCCAGCGCCCAATCAGGCCTGGTTTTCCTCGATTTTCAGATGGGTGTAGCCGCCGTGGACGCCGTATTCCCGGTAATAGGCCACTGCGGCGCTCACGATCTCCTTCAGCGGGGTGAATTCGATCTCGCCGAAATCGGCGAAGGTGCGGCTGGGGTCGAGCAGGATCGAGGGCGCATCGTCCGGCGACAGCTCCCGAATTTCAGGTTCGGGATAATCGTTGATCGCCATGGCCTCCACGACGGTATCGTACAGCTCCTTGATCGCCACGTCCTTGCCGGAAGAGAAATGGTAGGCGCCATGGCCGACACCGTCGGCAGCCTTAACGACGTTGCTGGCGAGGTCCTTGACGAAGACGAAATCGCGCCGCGCCTTGGTAACGAAACAGCGCTTCTGCTCCGACAGGCGCTGATAGAAGATCGGCAGCGGTCCCGAGACGTTGCGCGGGCCGACCACGTTGGCGAGGCGGAAGGTGACATAGTCGAGCCCGGAGAGCTCCAGGTAGTCCTCCGTGGTGGTTTTCGAAATGGAGTAGCTGGAATTGCCCGGGTTCTTCGGGTGGTCGAGCGGAATGGGGTTCTGTTCCGGATGCAGGCCATAGGTCAGCGCGGTCTGGAAATAAATGAACCGGCTGACGCTATTGTTCATCGCCGCCTGGATCAGGTTCACGCCGCCGACGCCGTTGGTCAGCATATCGGAATACCAGTGGTTCGGATCCTTGTAGGAGGCGGCAGTATGGATCAGCACATCGGGCTTGAAATCGCCGACCAGCCGATCGATCAACGCCCGGTCCGCGATGGATCCTTCCACGAAGGTCAGCCGGTCGTGACTTTCCGGGAGATGGATGCGGCGGCCGGTCTCGAAATTGTCGATGGTGAGCACATCGTCGCCGCGCTGCAGGTGCAGCTCAGCCACATGCGAACCGACCTGACCGCATCCGCCGGTGATGAAAACTTTCACGGAAAAACGCTCCTTTTACTAAGTTTATGGCCGGAAGCTATCCGTCCAGGTGGAGTCAGCCTCAAGCCTGCGTCCAACGTCAAAGGGAACCCGCCGGTCAGTTCGGCACCAACAGCCGGTTCGATAGACGATGTGCCAGGTACCTCGGCGCCTGGCGCGCAGCCTCGATCCAGCTTTCCGCCGCGAGCCGCGCGGCGGACATGGCCCCTACTTTGCGGAAATCCGACAGACAGGTCTGGCTCAGCCGGGCGCCCTGGGCGGCATCGGGTCCAGAACGGGTAAAGAACACCGCGTCGCGGTCTCCGTGTGTCTCGCGCAGCCGCGGTTTCGAAACCGCCTCTGCCAGTTTCGCGAGATCCACCTCGGCGCCGATCCCCATGGCGTTGATGAGCCGCGCAGCCTCCACGTCGAAGTCGTCCACCAGGCCCTCATAGGACGACTGGAAGGCATCGTAGCAGCGGTAGGCGAGCCGGTATCTGTACTGCTCGATCAACATCCAGCGGCCGGCACCCTTCCAGTAGAACTCATCGAAGCTCGGGACCTCGTAACCCTTCTTCGCATAGTAGTACTTGTAGGCCGACATCATGGCGCTCGGAATATCGCGCCAGATGACCATGACCCGCAGGTTCGGGCAGGACTGCAGCAGGTCGAGCTCCCGCTTCCGGTACCAGTGCCCCTTGGCAAGGAAAGTGGCGTTGTCCTTGGCGGCGGCCCGCAGGATCCGCTTGGATGCGGCCAGGTCGTGGTTGTGGAACGGGACGGGATCGAGGACCTGATAGGGCCGCCCGATCTGCTTGAGCGCTTCCTCCGCCACGAAGTACTGGAAGTGCGATCCGTTTCTGTGCGGACCGGCAAAGAAGTAAATCATCGTGATGCCCCGGGATGCCGCATTCCCTGCCTCCAGGCCCGTGCCTTCACGCCGCCCGCTGACCGGCCAGAACCGCACCGCCGCAAGGCAGCGCTGCTTCGGGGGCCCGTGAAGGGGTCCGGCCATAGCGGCCGGTCGTGCAGGATCTCACCCCGTTCCCCTTTCCAGCTCCACTTCCGCCCGCCCCTCCAGCAGGCCGCGATAGTGCGCGCCCCGGTCATGGAAAGCCTGATGCCATAGTTCGAGGCTAAGCAGCCCCCAGGTCTTGCGAGAAAAACGCGCGGCCTTGTCGAAGTTGGCCAGCACCGCCTCGGCATTGATATAGGGCCGGTGACGGTCCCGCAGATTGTTGAAGATGTCCACGGTCATGTCGCGCAGCTCGCCGCCGAACCATTCCTTGAGCGGTACCGGGAAACCCATCTTGTCGCGCCGGTTAAGCACGTCGTCGGGAATAACATCGGCAAAGGCGGTCTTTATCAAATGCTTCATGCGACCGCCGGAGAACTTGAAGTCCGCGGGCACAGTAGCGGCAAATTCGACCAAGGCATGATCAAGCAGCGGCACCCGGCTTTCCAGGCCGTGAGCCATGCTCATGCGGTCCTCGACCTGAAGCAGTGCCGGCAGCAGACATTTGAAATCGAAATGCGTCATGCTGTCGAGATAGGCTTCCTTGCGCACATTGGCCTGATTGTTGAAGATCGCCTGGTACCTCTCGAACACGCCTCTCATGTCGAGGCCGTCCCAGTCGATCTCGCTCTCAATGTCATTGGCGCGGTTGACGAGGCGGAAATAGCGCTCGTCCAGAGGACCGAACAGCCCCTCGCGCCAGAACTCGCGCATCAGCGGCTTGTATTCGCGTAACAGTCCAAGGTTGGGCACGATGGACTCAATGGTGACGACATAGTGGCCGTTCTTGTACGTCCCATCCATCGCCGCCTTTATACACTGCTCGAAATAGGCCAGCAGGTAGCGCGCATAGCCGCCGAAGATCTCGTCGCCGCCCTGACCGCCGAGCACCACTTTCACATGCTCCGCCGCCAGCTTGGACACCATGAACTGCGGGAAAGAACCCGGGCCGGCTACGGGAAAGTCGAGGTGGTAGATGACATCGGCAATGTTGTCGCGAAAATCCTCATGGGTGATGTCGGCAATATGGAGGTCGCCGTTCATGCGCTCCGCAACAAGGCCGGCATAGTGGCTCTCGTCGTAACCGGGGAACTGGGTAAAGCGGCCATTGAAGGCCTTGCGGTTGGTCTCGTCGTGCTGCGCCGCCAACAGCCCCATCAGGCTGGAATCGATACCCCCCGAGACATAGGCACCGACCGGAACGTCGCTGCGCAGATGCACGCGCACGGAATCGTCCACCAGTTCCTCCAGTCGACGCTCGAAATAGGCCTGACTGTGGTCGTAGTCGATTTCGTAGTGCACATCCCAATAGCGCCACACGGTGACCTCGCCGCCTCCCACCGTCAGTGCGTGGCCCGGCAGAAGCTGCTTGATGCCCTTGAACAAAGTGTGCTCACCGATCGTGTACTGGAAGGTCAGATACTCCGCCAAAGCGTCGGCATCTGTGTCGATCTCGGGCAGGAAAGGCAGAAGCGCCTTGGCTTCCGAGGCGAAGTAGAACACGCCGTCGTCCACGGCATAGTAGAACGGCTTTATACCGAAACGGTCACGAGCGCAGAACATGCGCTGGTTCGCCTCGTCCCACAGCGCGAAGGAAAACATGCCGCGCAGATGGTCTACGACGTCGCGGCCCCAGCGCGCATAGCCGGCAAGGATGCACTCGGTGTCCGAATGGCTGCGGAACGACCAGCCGGAGGCAAGCTGCTCCCGCAGCTCGATGTAGTTATAGATCTCGCCATTGTAGGCAATGGTCGTGCCGTTGGCCCCTTCCATGGGCTGGCGAGCCTCTTCGCTGAGATCGATGATCGCCAGTCGGCGGTGAGCGAGCCCGGCCTGCGCGCCTGCGGCTTGCCACAGGCCGGCGCCATCGGGCCCCCGGTGAGCGATCAGTCTGCTCATGACGGCGAGATGCGACTCGAGCCGCGGAAGCGCCCCGCCCTTCAGCTCAACAATGCCGGCTATTCCACACAAGGTATACGAATCCTTTGGTCAGATTTGATGTTTCTGAATTGCCGAAAGGCCTATTTCACGAGCCTGCAATAGAGGTCCAGGCCAATATAGGGGCCTAACAGGCGACAGGCTATCGGCCTCGGCAAAAACCTCAGAACCGACTCGCTTCCGATATTCTCGGCCACGATATCGCAACTGGCAAAGTCCCGGGTTAAATACGTCAATTCGCTGCGGGTTACAAACTCGGTCTGCGGGGCGCCGGCGCCGGCAGCATTGACATCGTAGGCACCGCGCATCCGCTCATCGGCCTCGTTGTGGCTGACATAACGTGCCGGATCCGACCATCTACGCCTTAATGTCTTCAACGGGCTGAGGGCCCACTGGCGATAGGACGCCGCGTTGTAAACCATTACCGTCGCGCCGCCACCGGGCTTGAGAAGGCGATGAACCTCGCACAGGGCCCGATCCAAAGCGCCGGTGTGATGCAGCGAGCCGATGGCGACGACGTAGTCGAATTCGGCATCAGGGAAAGGCGCGTCAAGAATGCTGCCGCAGACCGCAGCCCCCTCGGCATTGGTCGTGGCAAGGCGCCGATTGGCCATATCCACCGGACCGGCGGCAATATCGAGACCGGAGTATATGGCCCCGCTGTCGGCAATCCGCTGAGCGACCGTGCCGTAGCCGAGCCCGACCTCCAAAACCTTCTGCCCGGAGAAGCTTTGAAACGGGATGTGCGTTTCGAGGTAGGGGTAGAAGTCCATGTACCAGGCATCGAAGCGGCGCAGGCTCTCCATGCTGTCGTCAGTGATCCCCAGGGACTGCGCCAGCTGCGTCCCGCACAACTCGTTCCAGAAGGCGCTGTTGGCCTCGTCGATCTGATTCTGGTCGACATCGGAGGAAACCCCGTCGGCTGCCATCATGCCTTCGCCCTTCGTCACCATAATGCCATCTCTAGTCCAGCAGAATTCGCCGCAGATACGGTTTCACAAGCCTCATAACCCGACGCCCGATCCACAAGAATGATCGTCCGGCAAATCCCGGCAGCATTCGCTCGATGAAACGGAACACTCTCGCCGCAACGGCTTGCATCTTGATGGCGAACTGAAGCCGGCGCCTATGGCGCGCTGCGAGATACCCACTCCTCTGTTCCAAAGCCGTCACTTCACCGGGATCGAGTGCGGACTTCGGCTGCCGGCGGCCATTGGCACATTCCTCCGCGACCACGCGATCGAAATGATGGATGAATGCCGCATAGGTCCATGCTCCGGAACAGGCAACCTCGTTGTAAGCACTCTCGATGATGCGGCCGGCGCGATCCGGATCGCGCAATACCGCCACCACCTCATCCATATTGGAGTGATCACGTTTCAAGGGGACATAGTGCCGGCCGGCGGTCAGCGCGCCGGAGTACTCCCCTTCGTACATGATCATCAGGGTGCGCAACGCGGCTGCCTCGAAGCAGCGCGGTGAGATGACATGTATAACGATCTCGCCATCTCGCCCTTCGAGAAACCGGTCGCGCACTTCCTCAAAGGACAAATTCGGATTTGCGGCCTCGAACTGGTCCACCGCCGGCGCAATATCGCCGGAAAAATCGACGAAGCTCGCACCACTTTCGGTCCCAAGCATCGCCTTGGAATTGGCGACGAACTCGACCCACTTCTGCCCATAGATGCGATCCCGCTCGGCGGTCGAGATATCGCATTTCAGTCCGTAAGCCTCCGCGTCGGCGGCGAAACGGGCACCGATGATCCACTTTTCCTGGCCGAAGGCCCCACACCAGCCCGGCAGTTTCCGGGCCCTGTATGAAACATCGATCGGCCGGTCCTGATATGCCGGCACCGGAAGCTTCGTCAACTCCTCGGGCACAAAGCCGGTGAGGGTCTGCTCGAAACGGACGCGGTCCATCCAGGGGTCACGGTAAATCTTGCGGACCACGTCCTCGTTGACGACGGTAAAAACGGTGGTGACGCCCAGATCCTTGATCGCCGCGGAGGTTGCGTCCACCCAGCGCATTTCATCCTGAATAAAGAGCACCTTGGGTCCTTGGTACTCTCTCAGCTTCTGGCGCACGTCGTCCCCAATATAGCGGGCCCCCGTTACGATCAGAGAATAGTGCAGGACGATGCAATCGAACCTGCCAAAGTCGAGGCTCATTGCCGCGACTGCGGTTGCGTCCAGTTGCACGACGTCGTGTCGGCTGTGGACCTTGAAGGCCTCGAGATGCGCGCCGACCGTTCCTATGAAGCGGAACTGGTCGCCATATAACATCAGGATGGTGTTCTTCATTCCCCGGGCTTCCCGCCACCGGATGATGATGTCGTATTCCGCCCAGAAAGGAGCCTGACCAGCAGCGTTTTCGCAAGCTCTGTCCACTGGCTGATCTTGTAAGACGCCTTGCCTGCCGGGGTATGCACATTTCCGAGGTCGCTCAGCTGCCGCTCCAGGCCGGAAATGCAGTTGCGGACCACCGGAAGCGCCGCCAGTCCGGCAAAAGCCGTCCTGTGGCCCTGTGCCGCCGCCTCGCGCTCCGTGAAGAGCCGGCTGGCAGCGGCATCCAGTGCCCGGACATAGTTTGCGAAGTCCAAAGCAGGGTCGTCGGCGACGCGGCGGTAGGCCCGTTCGGTCAGCTGCTCCAGAAATGCGTCGTCCCGCAGGCGACTCACGACTTCGGCCTCGTTCGATCCGTCCCGCTCCAGCGGGATGTAGTGCTCCCAGGGCTGCAGGATGCCACGATAGTCGCCCGGATACATCACCAGTGCCGTACGGCACATGATCGCCTCAAAAACGCGCGGCGTGATCGTCTTGTGGACGACGTTGCCTTCGTGGGGGCGGACCACTGCGTGCCAGACGTCATCGTCGTCGGCTGCGGGGTGGTCGTTTCGGTATTCCGCGACCTTTTCCTCGATCGTTCCGTCAAAGTCGAACACGGTGGCGCCGCCTTCCGTCGCCAGGGCCGCGCGGCCGCGTGTCAGCAGGTCGTGCCATTGCGCGCCGTAGACCCGCGCTTCCTCGCGCGTGTCGCAATCCGCTTTTAGGTCGTAACGCTCGGCCATGCGAAGCGCCTGTTCGCCGATGGCAGCCTTCTCCTGACCGAAGCGGCCGAGCCAGATCGGCAGCGGCCGCCCCCGATAGACGAGGTCAAACGGCCGGTTGGCGAGCGGCGGCGCATCGACCTTGCGCAGGCGGTTGGAGATATAGCCCGGCAGTCCGGAGATGAACCGGATGCCGGCCACGTGTTGGTGGTGATAAGCGAGGCGGATGTTCTCCGGAGTCAGCGATGAGAACACCGCATTGATGCCAAGTCCGGCCATTCGCTGGGTCATCCGGTCGACCCAGCGGCACTCGTCCTGGATGATCTGGATTTTCGGCCCGGAAAAGGCCGCCACAGCTGCCGCGACCGGCCCAGGCAGATAGTAGTCGAAGAGAACGGAGATGGAGTAGTGAATGAGAATGACGTCATAGTCGAGCGACCTGACCCGCCAGCCCTTGCGGTAGCGGATCGGATTGACGACCGCGACCCGTTGGCGGGAGTGCTGCTTGATCGAGCGGATGTGGTCGCGCACGGCATCGGCCGGGTGCGCGTCATCCGCCAACAGCAGAATGCGCAGACGCCGGTCGCCGGGCCGCATCTGGGCAGCGGCGGCGTCAACGGTCGATACCATCGGATGTTGGCTACTTGACCCGTCCATCGCCCACCCGTGATCGTGTGTCGACTCAGTCCGCAACATTACACCGCTGCTTCGAGAGCTTCGGCGGCGCATCGCTCGATCTTGTCCGCCACTACGTCGAAATAGATGTCATGCCCCTTGCGGCTCAGATGCAGACCGTCGGCCAGCAGGAGACTCGCAAGCTTTTCACTGTCGCCGCCCGCGATATCTTTGAAGGATGTTTCGATATCGATGAACACGACGTCGCGGGGCGCCTCTGCCCCGACCCGGCGGACGATCGCATTGTATTCACGGTTGCTGTCTTCGTACGTCTTGGAGGTGCCCGGAAAGGGGTCGCGGTCCCGGGTCGTGGGGTGGTTGTTGTGCAGGAAGATCCGCTTGGCGCCGAAGGCGCGCCCACGGTCGATGATCTCCGCCAGATTGGCTGCGAAGCCGGCCGGACTCACCCGCGGCAGGCCTCGGTCCGTCTGCCAATAGTTGCAGTCGTTCATGCCGAACTGGACGATGAGAATGTCCACCCCATGCGACTGAACATCGTAGGGCATCCGCTCCAGCGCCTGACGGGTGGTATTGCCATTCACCGAGGCGTTGGTGACGACGATCTCGCGGTTGTGGCTTTCGGCGATCCTTTCCAGGCAACCGGCGACCCGGGTCACCCAGCCGTTGTAGATCGACACCCCCTGGCCGACGCAAATCGAATCGCCGAAGAAGGTTATGCGGAGCGGGTCGTGTTGGGAGGTATCCGTCATGGGTCCTATCGCTTGTGTGGAAGCCTCAGCCCTGGTCGCCCTTGAGGACCGCCAGACAGACCTGGCGGCCATTCGGATAGACCGAGCGGCTCTCCGACGTCAACAGGCCGAGGTCCGGCTCCACGATGCGATCCGCGTAGCGGTCCAGCACGCGGGCGGTCATGTCGCCGTCCCAGGCCAGCATGCAAAACACCTCGTCCCCGTCCACGCGCCGGGTCATGTAGAAGCGGCCCTGCGGGTAGTAGGTGAGTGACAGCCGCACTTCGCGCGCAATCGGCAGCATCTTGGCGAGAAACATCGGGAGCCGTTGATCCACGTTGGGGAACAGATCGTTGGCGATGACCACGTCATAGGTGCCTTTAGGCGTGAATTCGTACCAGTCGACAACGTGAATATAGGGGCGGTCCGCCTGCCCGCGGGCCCTTTCCACCTCGGGCTCGTCGGAGTGGGCCATCAGGTCGACCAGCTCATAGCGCTGCCGTGCCGCGAGAAGGCGGGTCAGGCAGGTGACTCCCCCGCCAACGTCGAGGACCCGGCGCCCTTCATCGCCATGCAGAAGGTCGCCGTAGAGGCGCTCGAAGATCAGCCGCTTCGGCGCGCTGTCGCGCAGCCAGCGCTGGCAGACCAGTGCCTCGTCGCCCGCTTCGCTGCAGACATCCATCAACGCGCCGATGGGGTCGTCGACGAGAAAGCGCGAAACGGCGTCTTCAGTCAGAATCTCCATTGGCCCTCAACTCACTTTCGCGCGGCATAGCTGTCGGCGGAAAGACGTTCTACCTGCTCCGCCAGGTAGCGGTCTATCGCGTCGCCGTCCACCGCCGGCAGGTCGACCGCGCCGGAACGGCCGATTTCGATGTCACAGGCGCCTTCGACGGGGCTCCGCTCGAGGAAGCCGTCCAGGTCGGTCAGCACGGCTTCGGGGTCGTTGCAGAAGTCCTCGTACCAGATCTCCCGCCAGCGCCCCCCGGCATGCCGGGTCAGCCCTGCAGCGACGGCAGTGTTGAACGCGTGCTGGTTCTCCACGACCTGGGCCGCCGGGGCGAGCCGGCGCAGGTCCTCGACGTTGACGGGCGTGGCCGAATTCCATTCCTGGGCCGAACCCTTGGTGTGATAGCGCGCCGCCAGGTCCGACTTGGCGGCGGCGCCCACGTCGCGCCGGATCCAGATGAAGCGCGCGCTCGGCAGCGCCTCGGCCAGGTAGGGGACGCGGAAGCAGTGCCAGGCGTTCTTGATCACCAGCGGCGCCGCGAACAAGGCCTCCGCCGCGGCGAGCGTCGCGAGGAAATGCGGCTCCATCCCTTCCAGAATGCGCGCACTGACCAGCGCGGAGGGATGCCCGCCGCCGAACCAGCGCGTCATCACCGCCGAGCCCTCCGACGGCTGGAACGGCCCCTCCGTCTTGCCGTAGCGGCTGTCATAGCGGATTTGCACCGGGAGCGACTTCTGGATGGAGAGCCCTACGATCGGCGTCTCGGCGAAACTGTCGTTGGTGAGGTTGGCGATAAAAGGCAGCGCGAAGCGGCTGCACAGCGCCTGGTAGAACACGGTGCTGCCGGTGCGTGGCGCCCCCAGGATGAAGATCGCCGTCGGCGCGGCGTCCCCCCGGGCGGAGAGCAGAGTCTGCAGCACCGCCTGCTCGGCGGGGTGCCCCTGTCCCCTCACGGCGGCTTCTCTAGGCACCGGTCCGGCCATCGGTAGCCTTCGATGCAGCTGCGGCAAGCGCTCCGCCCTCCTCCGCCTGCCAGCGCCAGTCGGGCGTCAGGACAATCCGGCTGGTGTCCCGGCGCTCCGACTTGACGCGGAACTGATATCCGCGGGACAGGATGTGGTAACGGTGTCCCTGTGTCGGCACCGCCGGGTCGTAATCGCGAAACAGGGCGGCCGACACGATGTACTTTCCCTGACCGATGGGATTGTCGCCGAGCCAGGCGATGACCCGGTGCTGAGCGCCGTCGCAGTCATAGCTGCGTTGCGGCTCGATCATCCGTCCGACGACGTCACCGCCCTCGTTGTACATGGTGAACAGGCAGGAACAGGGGAAGCTGCCGTTCTGGTCCGAGCTGACGGTGGCGGCGAAACCGATCGCCTCGCCGGTCTTGATGGTATCGACCGGCTTGCCGTTCGCGTCGACGACCTGCAGGCTGTCGATGCGCAGCGGCCCGCTGCCGCCCCAGTCGGCCCCGCTGCCTTCGCCGGTCCCCGTCTTCTCGAGGATCCACTGCGGCACTTCCTTCAGTCGGCCTGCCGGGGCGCCGGGCGCCGCACGGTCCTGCTCCAGATTGTTGATGAACTCCTCGTACTGGTTGACGATGTCGAGCGGCGCGCCGGCCGAGACGATCTTGCCGCCGTCCAGCCAGACCGCGCGGGTTGAGAACTGCAGGATCTGTGCCATCGAGTGCGAAACGATCAGCAGGGTGGCGCCGTCTTGCGTCAGCCGCCTGATCCGTTCGACCGATTTCCCTGCGAAGTAGGCATCGCCCGCACCCAGCACCTCGTCGATGATCACGATATCCGGCTTGATCGCCGTCGCCGCGGCGAACTGCAGACGCGTGCGCATGCCCAGCGAGTAGGTCTTGACCGGCTGGTCGATGAAGTCCTCAAGCTCGCAGAAGTCCAAAATATCGGCAACCGCCTCCTCCAGGGCGTCACCCGCCAGGCCGTTGTAGACCAGCGATGCGCGGATGTTCTCCATGCCGGTGAACTCGCCGTGAAAGCCCAGCCCGGTCTGCATCAGCGCCTGCACCGCGCCGTCGACCTCGACACGGCCGGCTGTCGGCGCGAAGTTGCCCGTGATGAGCTTCAGCAGGGTGGTCTTTCCAGCGCCGTTACGGCCGACGATGCCGACCCGCTCGCCCCGCATCACGTCCAGGTCGATGCCGTCGAGCGCTGTGAAAGTCCTGTAGTTCACCCGCCGCCAGAACCGGAGCCGTGACAGGCCCATCACGTCGAGGGCCTGCTCCGACAGACTGCCGTACAGGCGATAGTCCTTGCGGATGCCGGACAGGCGAATGGCGGGCTGAGCGGCGGGATCAGGCATAGTCGAAGAAGACCGTCTTGGCGCGGCTGAACACGTAGGCGCCGAGCAGTAGGCTGGCGACGCTGAAGCCGAGCGCACCAAGGGCGATCGGCCAGTGAGGCAGGCTGCCGAGAACGATCAGACTCTGCAGGGAGACGATATAATAGGCCAGGGGATTGAAATAGAGCAGCACACGCAGGGCATCCGGCAGCATGTCCGGCGTGTAGGCGATCGGGCTGGCGACCAGCAGAATGATCGTCACGTAAGTCAGCGCCTGCTGAATATCCTTCAGCACCAGGTTCGCCAGGGAGAGTATCCAGGTCAGGCCGGCGAGAAACATCATGAGCAGCATCAGCACGACCGGCACCAGCAGCCAGGTCCAGGCGACCTTTCCCATGACCAGCGCGGCGGCCAGCACCAGCATGATGGCGATGGACGTGGTGATCAGCGAGGTCAGCACCTCGCGCAGCGGAACCAGCTCCGGCGGAAACACGGTGCTCAGCAGAATGCTCCGGTTGGCGGTCAGGGAAACAGCGCCCTGCGTCAGCCCCTGGCTGAAGTTGATCAGGGGGATCAGGCCGGAGAAAATATAGAGAACGTAGACTCCCGCCTCCATGTTCGCCGGCCGAATCCGGAAGACGACGAGATAGACGGCGCTGTAAATCGCCAGCAGCAGGACCGGCCCGAGCACGAGCCACGCCAAGCCGAAGGCGGTTCCGGCGTAGCGCTGGCGCAGGGCGATGCGCACCGTCTGGGCGAGCATCGAGCGGCGGCTCCAGCTCACCCGCAACGGGTCGGCAAAGGCGGAAAAAGCCGCGCTCATGCGCCGGCCACGCTGCTTGCCATCGCGCCGATGCCACTTCGGACGGCCGCGACGATGCGATCCTGGGTCGCCACATCCAGATAGGGATGCATGGGCAGGCTCAGCACCTGGGCGGCCAGGCGATCCGAGACGGGCACGCCGCCAGGCACCGTGGGGTGCATGGCGTAGCCGGTCTGGCGGTTCAGCGGGATCGGATAATAGACCGCGGTCGGCACGCCCTTATCCTTGCAGGCCGCCGCAAGGGCGTCGCGGTCCGGGACCAGCAGCGTGTACTGCGCCCAGGCCGAGACGCAGCCTTCGGCGACACGGGGCAGCGTCACCGCGTTGAGCCCCTTCAGGGCTTCGGCGTAGCGCGCGGCCACCGCCTGGCGGTCGGCCAGCTCGTCCTCGAAGATCGCCAGTTTCTCCAGCAGGATCGCCGCCTGCAGGGTATCGAGGCGGGAGTTCAGGCCGATGCGCACGTTGTCGTACTTGTCGCCGCCCTTGCCGTGGAAGCGCAGGCTGCGCAGCAGTTCGGCTGTGGCGGCATCGTCGGTGAACACCGCGCCGCCGTCGCCGTAGCAGCCCAGCGGCTTCGCCGGAAAGAAGCTGGTCGTCGTGTAGTCGCCCAGGCAGCCCACATGGCGGCCCCTGTAGGTACCGCCGAAACCCTGGGCAGCATCGTCCACCAGGGTCATGCCCTCGCGCACGCAGATCGCCGATAGGGCGTCGTGGTCGGCCGGATGGCCGAACAGGTCGACGGCAATGACCATGCGCGGCCTGAGGCCCAGGCGCCTGGCTTCGGCGACTCCGGCCTCCAGGCTGGCCGGGTCGAGGTTGAAGTCGGCCTCGCGCACGTCCACGAACAGCGGCGTGGCGCCAGTCGGGGGCACCACCTCCGCGGTGGCGACGAAGGTGAAGGCGGGAACGAAGACGGCATCGCCCGGCCCCACACCCTCGGCCATCATCACCAGCTGCAGGGCATCGGTACCGTTGGCGCAGGTGACGCAATGGGCGGCGCCACAGAAGGCGGCCAGCCTCTGCTCCAGCTCCGCAACCTCCGGTCCCAGGATGTAGGTGCCATGGGACAGCACCCGGCCGATGGCCTGGCTGAGCCGCTCGCCCAGGCGACGCTGCTGGGCGGCCAGGTCGATGAAAGCGATGGGCGAACCACTCATCGGCCGATCCCCTCCCCGATCTCTTCCAGGGTCTCCGGGCCGGTCAGCCGATAGCGGCTGTCGTCGAGGGGGCAGACCAGGTCGTCGCCCAGACGGCCACCGGCCTTGCTCATCCAGCCGATCCGCCTGGCCGGCACGCCCGCCATCAGCGCAAAGGCAGGAACGTCCCTGGTCACCACGGCGCCGGCCGCGATGAAGCAATAGGCGCCCAGCCGGTGTCCGCATACGATCGTCGCGTTGGCGCCGATCGTTGCGCCCCGTTCGACAACGGTGGGCTGATATTCGCTCTTGCGCTCGATCTCGGCGCGCGGATTGACGACGTTGGTGAAGACGCAGGACGGACCGCAGAACACACCGTCTTCCAGGGTGATGTCGTCGTAGACGGACACGTTGTTCTGGATCTTGACCTTGTTGCCGAGGATCACACGGTTGCCGATGAACACGTTCTGTCCCAGAGAGCAGTTCTCACCGATAACGGCGCCGCCGCAGACATGGACCCAGTGCCAGACGCGGCTGCCGGCGCCGATACGCGCGCCCTCATCGACGATCGCGGTGGGGTGGATGCTGGCTTCCGGCAGGCTCATCGGGCGTCCGGAACCATCGGGTGCCGTTCGCCGCGGCCCGGCTCGATATCGGCCGTGCGCATCGCCGACACCATCTCGATCGACGGGCGCACCGCTTCCAGGCCGAAGCCCTTGCCGGCGAGGATCGCCTCGTAGCTCGCGGTGTGCAAATCGGTGAAACCGGCGGAAAACTCTACGTCCTCGCCGTCGACGGTGACCGCGCGATAGGTCGACTGACCCTCGGCGAGCCCCGGCAGCAGATCGTTGCGGTCGACGGAGAGGAACCAGCGGATATCGGCCTTCTCGCATTCGATGAAGCCCGCCATCTGGCGCTCGTTCCTGAGATGCAGGGCGCTGTCGGTGACAGCGCCGAAAACGAAGCTCAGCATATCGAAGAAATGCACCCCGATGTTGGTGCCGACGCCGCCCGACTTCTTGTCGTCGCCCTTCCAGGACTGGTGGTACCAGCGCCCGCGCGACGTGACGTAGGAGAGGTTCACCGAGTGGCGCCTATCGGAGGCATCCACCTTCTGTTTCAGCGCGATGATCGCAGGATGAAGGCGCAATTGCAGGATGGTATTGATCCGGCGCCCGGTGCTTGCCTCGATCTCGGCGAGGCCATCGAGGTTCCACGGATTGAGCACCAGCGGCTTCTCGCAGATGGCGTCGCAGTCGGATCGCAGGGCGAAGCGCACATGGGCATCGTGCAGATAGTTCGGCGAACAGATGCTGACATAGTCGATGCGCTCGCCGCTGCGGTGCTGCTTGTCGATATAACGATCGAAGCGCTCGAACTCGGTGAAGAAGTGAGCCTCGGGAAAATGGCTGTCCATGATGCCGACGGAGTCGTTGGGGTCGATTGCGGCCTTCAAGTCGCCGCCCACGGCGCGCATGGCCTTCATATGACGGGGCGCGACGAAGCCGGCGGCACCGATGAGTGCGAAATTGGTCACGGAGTAAGGGCCCTCTTCCTCTGCATATCAGTTTGTTTTTCCCATGCTACCGCACTCCGGGTGACGGCAGTTTCGCCTCCCGAAGCGGCGACTCCAGGTCCGGCGGTCGGCGCCACGCGCTTCAGGCGGCAGCCAGAGCCTCCGGGTCGATCAGGGCGCGCACCTTGCGCCCCAGGAAGTCGATGAGAACCAGTGCCCGCTCGTTCTCCTTCAAACCCTCGTAAAGCCCGAGGAAGCTCTCAAACGCGCCCTCGGTGATGCGTACCTTGTCACCGCTCTTCAGATGGTGTTGCGGCTCGAGACGGACGCAGCCGTCCTCGCCCTCGCGCGCGCGCAGCGCGTCGATCACGGCCTCGGGCACCGCGATGGGTGCATCCGCCGCGGCAACCAGCCTGATGACGCCCAGAGTCGAATTGATGGCGCGCCAACCCTGGCGGCCGGCATCGACGGCGACGAAGAGATAACCGGAAAAAAGCGGGCGGGCGACCCTTTCCGTCCTGCGGGCGTGGCGGCGCAGGCGGGCATACTTCGGCAGGTAGACGGCATAGCCCTGGCGGCGCAGGTTGAAGGCCGCCTTGTCTTCCTGGCCGGGCTTGGCCTGCACCGCATGCCAGCGCATGTCCTCGCCCGCTGTCATGCTTCGCCGTCGCTCTGTTTCGCCGCGGCAATGGCCTGGGCGAGGATGTCCGGCACCAGCACCCTTGCCGCCCCCAGTTCAGCCACGGCCACGTCATGGGCCGTCTGGGCATCCACGATGTGGGTGATCAGCGCGCCGTCGAAGGGTTCGGTCACCGCGCTGAAATTCGCGACCAGCGGCAGGGATGCGAAGGTCCCTTCGCCGCTGTCAGCGGAGTCATCGACCAGCGCCACGATGCGCAGCGGATGGTGCAGTGTGCAGACCAGCGCGATCTCCGCCATATCGCTGCGCCCGATCAGAACCAGCGATTTCCAGCCCCTGGCCGCCGCCATGCCCAGCGCCTCGTCGCAGGAAGACCGCGCCTGGCGGAAGAAATCGAGGGAATCGCGCAGGTAGGTCGCGGTGAGGCGCGACTTCTCGGCGAAACCCTTGGGGGTCAGGTAATAGGCGTAGCGCCGCTTCGGCACCTGCTGAACCTTGATCAGCCCCTTGTTGACGCAGCGCTTGAGATAGGCGTTGACCAGGCCGACGGCGATGCCGAGATCGGCGGCGATGCGGCGCTGGGTAACCGCACGATCACCGTCGACGGCATTCAGCACGCCCAGCGTGATGCGGGTCGACGCCTGCTGATGCTCGTCCGGAGTCTCGGAACTGGCCATTTTCCTCCACGCCCCGCCAAGAGACGAAGGCCGCTGCCGTCGGCATAGTCAAATTCACGGCGTGAACATATACTTTGTTCATCGCGTGAATGTCAAATGGCCGCGCCTCTCGGCTGTGAATCTGGCGGAATTCCTATATTTTTGCTCCAAGTGTGGGCACCCTCGCCGAGCGTTGCGGCGCAGTCGGATTCGTCGCTGGCATTGATTGTCCTGGTCACCCTCGCGAGGTCGGGCTCCACGCCCGACGCGCTTGCGGAACCCGCATTCGGCGAATTATAGACTTAATTATACTCGTTAAAAGCGAGGACCGATCGGCAGGAGCACCGAAATTGGAACACGGCTGAAAACCCTCCGCAGGCGAGATCGCCTGAGCAATCCGCAAGCAGGCTATTGATTCGGTGTTCGGACTAATCGACCAGGCATGAGGGCTCAGGCAATTCCTGCTGTGCGGTACCGACAAAGCGAAGGCCGCATGGGCGACAGTCCGTATCGCTCACAACATCCTCAAGCTCGCAGCGGCTGCTTGACAATGATCATCGAATCAAACTCAGATCAGCGTCGCACTCATTGGAAACCCCCCTCGCTTATGCTTGTTCTCGATGCGGGTTCCTGCATTAGAACTAAAAAAAACAGGTTCAAAACATCATGACATGCCGGCGCGTCGCCGTCATCGGGAGTCACGCCCACTACCTGGTCAACTTCCGCGGCGCTCTGATACAGGCGATGAGGGCCCACGGTCATGAGGTTCTGGCGCTGGCCCCGGATTTCGATGCGGGAACACGCTCCGAACTGTCGGCCATTGGTGTCGAACCCGTCGATATCTCTTTGTCGCGCACAGGCCTCAACCCTGTTCGCGATTTCCGCGATATCATCGGTTTGTATGCGCAGATGCGCCGGCTGGCGCCGGACGTCGTCCTCGCCTACACCGTCAAGCCGGTGATCTATGGCTTGCTTGCCGCCGCGCTGGCACGCGTGCCTCGGCGGTTCGCGCTCATAACGGGGCTGGGGTATGTCTTCTCCGAGGGTGGTTCGCCGCGTGACTGGATCATCCAGGCGACAGTGCAGCAACTTTACCGCATCGCCCTGCGCGGGACAGAAGCTGTTTTCATGCAGAATCGCGACGATGCCGATGAATTCGTCGCCCGGCGCATTGTCTCGTGCCGAAAGATCATTCCGGTCAACGGAAGCGGAGTCGATCTTGCCGCCTGGCCGGTGATGGATTTGCCCGGCCCGCCGGTGACCTTTGCGCTGGCCGCGCGACTCTTGGGGGAAAAAGGTGTACGCGAATACGTCACAGCTGCCCGGCAGGTAAAGGCAAAGCACCCCGAAGTCCGGTTCCTGCTGCTGGGAGGGTTGGACTCCAACCCCTCTGCCATCAAGGAAAGGGAAGTTGCGTCCTGGGTGGCGGAGGGTGTTTTAGAATGGCCGGGGCATGTCAATATGCGCCCCTGGCTGGCGCAGACTAGTGTTTTTGTCCTCCCCTCGTATCGCGAAGGTATTCCGCGCAGCACCCAGGAAGCCATGGCCGCGGGCCGTCCTGTGATCACCACGGATGCGCCCGGCTGTCGGGAAACGGTCGTTGTCGGCGAGAATGGTTATCTTGTTCCCCCACGGGACGTCGGTTCCCTTGTCGGCGCGATGCTGCATTTCGTCGAGAACCCGCAGCAAATCGTGGTCATGGGGCGCAACAGCCGCCGCCTTGCCGAAGAGCGCTTTGATGTCAGAGCGATCAACGAGAGAATGCTTTCGGCTATGGGGCTTGATGAAACCGCATCACCTGAGCAAGCCGACGGATCCCGCGATGGGGTCTAGCGCACACGGGCACGACTTCGGCGGTCATCCGGTCTGGGAACAGAAATCTGAGGCCTCGGATGGCTGGTCGCCTGTCTGAACGCCGGCACTGCCGGCCGCTGCAGCACCGGATGTCCCGCTTTCACGGAGCCAGTACTCGAGAAACCGGATGGCCTTGTCGAAAAAGATCTCATGACCGCCGGGCCCAACGACAAGGCAGAGTCGATTATCAGCGCCCGCGTCAGGCGGATAGATCGACTGGAGTTGCCGAAACAGTGGCTGCACCCTTTCGCTGCGTTCATCCTCTGACCCGACCTCATACAAAAGCGGGCGCGGCGCAATCAGTGATCTGACAACGAGTTCATCCGACAGGCGGGTAACGTAGTCGCGAAAAATCGTGTAGTCGGCCTGTTCATATCGCCACATGGCCGACTTGTGATCGCGCGATGCCAGCTTCGGCCCCCGTTGCTCCGCCCATTGAGAGACGACGACAGCATCGATGTCCTGGTCCAGCGCCGCAAGATAGAATGCAGTCATGCCGCCCAAGCTGATCCCATAAACGCCAGTCTTCTGCTTGAGATCATCGAGTTTTCTGATTTCGTTGACGGTCTTGCTGATCGCGAAGACCTCCATGCCGACTAGCTTTGCCCCTAAAGCTTCTGCCCGCCGGTCCAGTTCGTTCCGGTTCTTGTTGAACACGCTCACGGGCTCGAGATGGGGGTCCGTCACTATTCTGGGGGCGTAAACCGAGAAGCCGGCCTTTGCAGCGCGCAATGCGAAATTGTGGTGATAGTCGTCGGCATCGAAGTGCTCGTCCGTCTCGAGGCCGAAGATCTGCTCGGGGCTCGACGACGTCCCGTGGATGGCGACGAGGAGGCCTCTGGACGGCTGCGTGCCGTCTGCTAGGTACAGCAGGCCGCCGGCCCTCAGTACCGCCGCCTCGCAGTGAATCTCGGCCAAAACCGCCTGCAGAGGAACCCCCGACGCGGGCTTGTCGGCCAAAGGCGTGAGTTGAACCGTAACCCCGGGGTCGCCATGGCATTCCTTCGGCACACCGATCAGATGCCTGAACTCGGCCGGTTCGAGTTCGGGCTGTGCCGAGGCCATCTGTCCGCGGAGCAGGCTGTCCAGGAACCTGTGATCTGATTCGATTAGCTCCTGGGCAGATCGCCAGGACGCCGGATCGGGCTTTACAGATGTCTTGCCGGCAGGGGATTGGGATGTCGCTGACGCCAGCCTCGCCACAAGAGCATCACGTGTACCATCATCGAGTAACAAGATACCGACAAAGACCGCGATCGCAGCGAGCTGTAATGCAGAAACTAAAGCCCAGTTGATTCGCATAATACAATCTTGCCTTTTATCTTGCCGATGCGGGCATGCAATTTCCCAATAGTTTGGGTTCTGCTAAAGCGTGGGCCGGTTGCTGGTCGCCCAGACCGAAAGCCGCCTGTCCTGCGTGACTCTGTCAAGCGAGCCAGCGGAGGATATGGCCAAGGCATTGGCGTTGTCCATCGGTCCGCCCGGGCTGGCGCCGCCGGGCTTCAGGTCGCAGATTGCGAACCGACGGCCGGCTTCGCGAGCGGCTGTCCCCCGGTTGGGGGCACATCAGAGGGCGCCGGAGTGCAGTGCAAAAGATTGCTTGATGGTTGCCATTTCCATTAAATTGGCCCCCGCTGATAAGAGGAAAAGCTGATGTCGGTTGCGGAACGCGCAAGCCACTTTCCAAAGGTTTCCGCTGAGGTTCCGCGAAGCTGTTGAGAGCCTTTGGATATGGCCGAGGAGGTTTCAGGTTCGCCGACGCCGGCGAGAGCGATCCGGAATTCGCGCCGCCAAAGTACCACCAAGTTCTTATGGAACGGGTTTTGTAGAGAAAGGCCGCATTCAGTCCATGATCAGCTTGTCTAAGCGAGCCTCTTTCTCAATTAAATTGCTATTTGTTGTAATAGCGGCCATCTATATTGCAATAAGCATCGATTGGATCGCGGTCTGGCGCTCGGTTTCACTCAATCTCATTGAAGCCATACTTATCAGCCAGGTTCTTTTTCTTTCTGCCACATGCGTAATAGCCTTCAGGCATTCCATCTTAGTGAGAGTTCCGCCGGCACCATTCGGGAACTGCCTTGCAGCCGTTCTCCTGTCCGCCGGAGTAAATCTCGTTACGCCCGGCCGTATCGCTGAGGTAATTAAAGCCACATACCTGAGGAAAGTTCTGAAGGTCCCTCTCGCCAACGGAACCTCCGCAATCGCTGTCGAGCGGCTGTTCGATGTCGCTGCGGTCTCTGCGATCGCCTTGGCCGGCTTCGGCGGCGCGGTTCTGGAGAATTCACAGATTTTTGCGGCCTTCCTTCTTCTTGCCTTTGTCGGCCTGTTGTCGATTCACAAGGTTGCCGGGTTGATTCTCCGGGTGACTGGGAAGTACGAGGGCAGATGGGTGCAGTTCCTGCGTGAAAACTGCACGCACGTCATCACGATGCTGACCAAGCGGCGGCTGGGGTCGGTTGCAGGACTGACGGTTACGAGTTGGTCCTTGCACTTTCTGGCGATCTGGTTGTTCTTTGCGCTGCAGTCGGAGGTGCAACTATCCCTTTCGCAAGTCGCGCTCGTGTTCGGGGCCGTTTTGTTCGCCGGCGCGGTTCCGGCTCTTCCCGGCGGGATCGGCCTCATACAGGTTGCCGTCTCGATGACTCTTGTCGCCATGGATTTCCCGTTCAGCGTCGCTCTCGCACAGTCTATAGGGCTCCACATCGCAGAGGTGCTGATAAGTGCTGTGAGCGCTCCTTTTCTCATTCTGCTTCGGCCTACAGGTATCCGGGATCTGATCGGCAGCATCTCGGCAAGCAGAAAAGAACGTGAAGCAGGATAATCCGTCAGAAGGACGCGCATGAAGGCGGAGCCGACGGCGTCCGCCATCGAAGCTTGGGGCTGGTATGAAGATCTATATTGTTCTCCCAATATACAATGAAGTCGAAAACATCGGCCCTCTCCTCGATGCGATACGGGCCGTATGTCGGGAAAACGAGCTTTCTTACACCGTGATCTGTGTCGACGACGGCTCCACGGACGGAACATCCGAGAAGCTGAAGGACTATGCCTCAGCGGAAGATATCAGCATCATAAGCCATCGCCGCAACCGCGGCCTCGGAGAAACCATCAGGGACGGCTTTGAAGCTGCGTCGGACCTTGCAGAGGATGAAGATGTCATCATCCGGCTGGATGCCGACGGCACTCACGAACCCAAGTACATTCCCGCACTCCTGGAGGCGATCAAGGGGGGAGCTGACGTGGCCATCGCCTCACGTTTTCCCAGTGGGGGAGGAGAAATCGGGCTCGGTTCAGACCGCAAATGGATCAGCCGGATCGCCAACCACGCCTTCCGTATCTGCTTCCCGATGGGTGGCATTCGTGAGTTTACCTGCGGATATCGAGCCTACCGGGCGAAATGTGTGAAGGAAGCCCTCAATCTTTATGGCAACAGATTTATCCAGCTTAAGGAATTTGGGTTCGTCTGCACTCTGGAGAAGCTGCTAAAGCTGCGCCTGCTCGGGGCAAAACTGATCGAAGTGCCCTTCGTGCTTCGCTATGACATGAAGCGTGGTGAGAGCAAGCTTGTCTTCAGCGTGACCACGCTCGGGTACGCAATCATGGTGGTGATGTACCATTGGCCTTGGGGCGGATGGAAGAGATCGGTCAGCAAGCTTCGGTCCCGCTAGGGAGCATGGCGATGGGAGGCAACTTCCACACCATAACAAGAAACGATCTGACGACCTACGTTCTGGAAGCCGGGCGTCGATACTGGCCCGCTGGCGCGGTGCCGGACGATCCATGCCGGGAAGACATCGATCCAGGAGAACTGGGGAGCGACTGGTGCTATGTCGAACTGCCAGAATGGGCCGCCGACATCGGCATCGATGGACGACTGCTGGTCGACCGTCGCAGTATCGCCTCGGGGCCCGGTACCGACTTCGAGCGTTGCGACTGGTTCCTGGCCGGTTTTGCTCATCTGAGCGGCATAGCGCAGGTCAAGATCGAGAGGAGCCTGGGGCCCGCTCATTCCTACAGCTTCCGCCTCAAGGGGATACCCTCAGATCTGTTCGATCGCGCTTGGGCCAACCGCATTATGCTTTTCATCCGGCGGCGGGCGGCGCGGCTTGCCGGCAAGGAAGAAGATGCCTTCTTGGGCCCGATGCCGGAAGGGCAGATCACCCTGACCCATGACGTCGATGCGTTGGACAAGACCGTCGCAATACGTTTGAAGCAAGGGCTCTTCAACCTGTTCAACCTGGTTCGGCTGTTGGCCAGGGGTGATATCCGGGAGGCCAGGAGCGCCGCCCTGGGCGCATCGCGTATGGTCTTCGCTCGGCTGTCCTATGACCATCTCGAGACGGTCGCCGAGATGGCAGAAGCCAGAGGCCTGATATCGGCTTTCCATCTTTATGCCGGTCGTGGCGCAGGCAACCCCGGCCTCCGCAAATGGTTGTTTGATCCTTCCTATCGCATCGACGATCCGCGACTGCTGTCGTTCGTGCGGAAGTACAAGGAGAGGGGTTTTGAGTTCGGTTTGCACCCGTCCTTTGAAAGCTGGAATTCCACCGCTTCGATAACCCGCGAAAAAGAAGCGCTGGAGCGGACCCTGGGCGTCAACGCCAAGACCGTCCGGCAGCACTGGCTGCGGTTCTCTTGGGAGGGAACCTGGCGGGCCCAATCGGAATCCGGACTGAGCGTGGATTCGACCCTGGGCTTCAACGATCGAAGCGGATTCCGGGCCGGAGCGGCCTTGACCTACAGGCCCTGGGACTTCGTCCGCAACAGGCCGCACGATATCGCCGTCCTACCGCTCGTTCTCATGGATTCCCATCTCTACGACTACTCTCCGATGACACCTACTTCCAGGCGGGCTGCCATGGCAGGGATCTTGGGTGAAGTGATGCGCGTCGGCGGGGAGGGGGCCGTCCTGTGGCATCCGCACGCGCTTGCGAGCGACTATGGCTGGAGAGAAGGTTTCGAAGACCTGCTGGACCTGATCAGCAGGCAATGAAGCCGGATGCTACAAAGGCGAATATAAATCTCGAAAGTTCGGCTCATGTTACTTGCGCCCACTGAATGATTACTAGAATATCTGCGTCCACGAATTGCAGGAGTCTTTGAGTTGGACAGGAGAGTATGAAGCCGGCGGTGCAAATTTACAGTTCGGTTGTCGGCCATGCCACCACGTGGCCGGGGTCAGAGGGCAAAATATATCGGGCTCAAAAATCCCTTCCCGGCGAGCGGTTCGACTCTCAAGCCCCTCTCAGCGGACAACGCAGATGTGGCCGCTCCGCAGCGGCGCCGGCTTGGCACGGCGTCCTCGGGGACGGCGTCGTCGCAGACGCTGCTCTTCAGGCTGCCCTATGGACCGGCCGTAAGTTGATCGTGTGCTGCGTGAGAAAGACGAGATGATAGCGAGCGAGCGGTTCCGCAGGGTCGCAGGTTTGCTTCTCTACCTGCTTTGCATCGCCCTTTTTGTCTGGAGCGGGATCTTCTCGCTTTTGGCGACGTCCATACTGGATGGCGAGAGTTCAAGCGTCTCCAATGTGCCGATAAATCATGTCCTGTACGGCACCTGGATCTATCCTCTTCACGCACAGGAGCTGTTCTATCCTGGCGTGGACAAGTTCATCATCCACCCGCCGCTGCACTATTACCTCGTAAGCATCTGGCTTCAACTGTTCGGAATCGGCGCATGGCAGCTTCTGCTGCAGTCCACGGCCGTGGGCCTGTTGGGCGTCGTGGCTGCTTCATACCTGATTCGATCAAAGGTCGGTAACACGGCAGCGGTGCTGACGCTGGTCCTGGCCACGATCTTTGCCGGCCTGCGTCACCCGATGGTCTCTGCCAGACCGGACCTTACATTCGGGTTTATGTACTCCCTGGTCGTGCTCCTGTCTTTCCTGTTGCTTCACAACTACCAAGGAAGCAAAGGCCGGATAGTCGCCGCACTACTGGGCGTGAGCGTCTCCGCAAGCTTTGCGACGCACTGGTACGGGTTCTTCTGCCTGTTCTATCTGCCGGCCGCCGCCTTATATCTGGTCTGGAGACTGCGGACAGAAGCTTGGAAGCCGGTCGCCTGCCTGGCGATAGGGGCAGCTGCCGGCGTCCTGCTGTGGTGGTATCTTTTCGGCGACGACTTTTGGTTCGGTTTGCTGACCATCCTCCTCAAGGGAGGTTCCTTCCTCGAAGTAATACGAATACCTTTTCTCTACTATCTAACCTTCTTGACGGCCTGGCCTGGCGGAAAGGTCGTACTGCTGGGATGCGCGATCGCATTTGCTTTCTGCTGTTGGGAGTGGCTGCGCGCTGCAAGGGCGAAGTCACCGATTTCCCGGACCGCGGCAATCGCCTCCTTTCTGGCCCTGAATATCTTTCTGTATGAGCTCTTCTTCTTCTTCTATGTCGCCAACAAGGCGCCACGCTACAGCGCCAATATCGCGATCCTCCTGGTGGCATTCTCGGCCATCGGCTACTTCTGGGTCATAGACCTGGCACGGGCCACGCTGAAAAACAGAGCCAAAGTGGTCAACTCGGCGGCGGCCGCTTTGGGCATCGCCGCCCTGCTGACCTCGAACTACGTAACAGTACCCTTCTCCATCAAAAGCGTGGGCGACGTAATGGGGCGCAGCCTGCACGCGTCAATGCGCGAGGGTCTTTCCTGCGGCGTTCCCGAACAAGCGACGGTGCTGCTGGGCAGCACAGGGTACCAGTATCTCTACGATCGACCCTTCCTGGGCTCCATGCGGCTTTACGCGGAGGAGACCATTCCCCAGCCGACCGATTGGAGCCTGCGAGGCCTGATCCGGTATTACCGGGAAGGGCCCGGCGTCAACTATCGGACGGCGGAAATTCCCTATGATGCCCGGCGGCAGTCGATCGGTGATCGGATCGACGTCATGGTCAATGCCGACAATGGTCACGGTTGGCAGTCCCTCTACATCAACCCCTCGGTCTGGAAGGGGAAGTTGAAGGAATACCTTGCGGTCACGCTGATCGATCCGAACGCGTATGAAGCCGTCACCGGGCGCGTCTCTCGATTTCCGAACCTGCTCGTCACGGTTTTCCTGTCGGAGGACAACTTCGAGGAGCTCACCAGGCAAACGCCCTGCGCAACCCTTGCCAGAGGACTGCACCACATTGGGGACAATGTCGTATTGCTGCGCTATGACGCGGACCTGCGACAGCGCCGAAACCTGATGGCGGGCGATTGGCTGCAGTTCGATGCACGTGCAAAGGCCGACTACGTGGAGCAGTATCTCGCCTTGCTGGGGGGCGCCGCCTCGGTCATCCAGCCCGGCGCAATTGATATTCTTGTCGATTGGGTGGATCAGCAGTTCGAGAAAAAGACCGGAACCGTCAATGATCTCCATGGTGGAACCGAAGTGAGGACGTTCGGCCAGGTGGTGGACCGGTACTTCGATGCGGATGGCTTCAAGGCGATCTTCTCGGACGCTGCATGGAACTCGGGGAACTAGGCGGTGGCGGTACCATCCAGGGCTCACAGCGATAGTTGGGCGCTTGGTCGGGCGCCCACTGCCGCGGAGCGAACCAGTTGGGGACACAAGTGACGACTAAGGCCTCCATTGCTGCTGCCTCGTATCTCGATGATATCCATGCCGCGCTGCCGCGCGTGCTGGCGCTGTTCGATACGAACCCGGCCAGCCGGACCCGCGGCATTGGAGACCGCTACCGTTGGGCCTGGAAAGGGCTCGACTTCACCAATGGTACCTATCAGGGGGCAGCGCATGGCTTGGCGGCGCTCTTGGCTGCGGGCCTTTTGCCGGACTGGCTTCCCCGCGAGTCCGTCCTGGCGCGAATTGACGACATTTTTGCCGGGACGGCCAGACTGGTCAAAAAAGACGGCAGCCTCGACGAGATCCTTCCCAACGAGTCCAGCTATTGTGTAACGGCGCTTGTCGCTTTCGATCTATTGAGGACGCTTGCGCTGCTGAGGGATGTCGTCGGCGAGGAAAAGAGGAAAGGCTACCTCGATGTCGTCAGCCCCATGGTTCGGCATATCGCCGAGAGCAGGGAAAGTCACGGCATTATCAGCAACCACCTGAGCGTGGCAGCGGCGGCGCTTGGGCGTTGGCAGATGGAAACTGCGCAGGACGTCTCCGCGCCGCTTCGGGCGCTGCTCAGCTTCATTCTTGAACATCGTTCGCCGGAGGGATGGTTCAAGGAGTACGAGGGAGCCGATCCCGGCTACCAGTCGCTGACGCTGGACTACCTGGCGGACCTCGACCGGGTCATGCCCGAGCTGGGCCTCGGGCCGAAGCTCGCCGCCACCATGGAATTCCTCTCCTGGTGCTGCCATCCGGACGGTTCGTACGGCGGGCTCTACGGCAGCCGGAACACGCGTTTCCTCTACCCCGCCGGCATCGAAGAACTGGCTCACGAAGTCCCGGCGGCCGCAGCCATTGCCGGATTCATGCGGCAATCGCACAGCGACCGCGCCGTCGTTGGTCTTGCGGCGATGGACGACCCCAACCTCATCCCGATGTTCAACAGCTTCTGCCGTGCCGCAGCAGCCGCTGCTGAGCGCCCGTTACCCCAGGCTGAACCGCTTCCCTTCGAGCAGGACGGCAGCGACCTGAAGCGCTTTGACGACGCCGGGCTGGTCTTCGAACGGTCAGATGGCTGCTACACGGTCGTCAACTGGCGAAAGGGAGGGGTGGTTCAGCGCTACAGCGGTTCATCCTCGCAGGTGGACGCCGGAGTCTGCGCCCGTGACCGTGAGGGGCATTGGTATACCGGTCAGCTGGCCGGTGAAGAAACGAAGATCGAGTGGCCAAGCCGAGACACCCTCTGCATAGAGGGACCGCTGACAAAGTACCACGTATCCCTGCCGTCGCCGCTCGATTTCATCGTACTCCGGATTCTGTGCCTGACGGCCATGCGCTTCAGGTGGAGCAGAGACGCCATAAAACGCATTCTCGTCCATCTTCTAATCACACGAAGGCGCTCCGCCAAAGCCGTCTTCAGGCGAATCATACGGTTCCGGCCGGCCTTTTCTATAGAAGACAAATGGGTGGTTCCCGCCGAAGGGATCGAAAGAGTGGAGAGTGCCAAAGCAATCCAGGCTATCCACATGGCGAGCCAGGGATATTGGCAACGTTCGGACGACAGGCAATGATTCCCCGTCTCAGCCCCGACATACCCTTGGCGGGCCTCGGGCAAGCCCTGCACCCCTCGCCTCCGGATGCCGTCGACCGGTTCGAAGCGGCTTTCGCCGAAGTGGCCGGAACCAGGCACGCTATTGCGTTTCCCTACGGCCGCACGGCGCTCATTTGTCTGTTGCAGGCGATGGGCTTGAAAGACCGGCAGATCATCTGCCCGTCGTATACCTGCGTCGTCGTCCCGCACGCGATCGAGTATAGCGGCAACGAATCCGTATTCGTTGACGTGAGTGAGGACAGCTTCCTGATGGACATGGATCTGGCAGAGCAGGCCGTCAATGAAAGGACCAAGGCTCTGATCGCCACATCGCTGTTCGGCGAACCCGTCGACCTGGACCGCCTTGCACGCTTCGAAGAACGGTTTCCCGCTGTGGCCATTATTCAGGACTGTGCTCATAGCTTCTTCTGCAGCGACAAGGGAAAGCCTGTCCACAAGCACGGTGTAGCCGCGATCTATGGCCTCAACTTCAGCAAGATACTCACCAGCGTCTTTGGCGGAATGGTCACGACCGACGACGATGATCTCGCAGAGGCGATCCGGACGTCGCGGGCGCGCACCGTCAGTGCGGCGGGCCTGAAGAAGGAAATCTCCCGGCGCCTGTATTATGTTGCGGCGTTGTGCGCCCTCAATCCGGTCATGTTTGGACTCACCTGGCGGCTGTCCAGGCTGGGCGTCCTTGACAGATTTATCCGCTACTTCGACGAGTTCAAGATCGACATGCCTGCCGATTATCTTACCGAAATGGCTCCGTTCGAAGCGATGATCGGAATCGGTCAGCTGAAGCGCTATCAGGACATCGTTTCACATCGCCGCATGATTGCCGGACGTTACCATCACGCCTTATCAGGCGCGAAGCACCTCACCCTTCCGCCGAATCCGGAGGGGGCGACGTTCTCCCACTACGTTGTGCGCACGGACGACGCTGCGCGCTACCTGGCATTGGCGGAGGATGCGGGAATCGAACTCGGCGAACTTATTGACTATTTTGTTCCGGACCTGCCGGCCTACAAAGATCATCTCAGCTTTGGTGCCGGCATCGGGCGGCGCTATGTCGGCCGCGTTGTCAATCTACCGGTTCACCGGGGAGTGGATGTGGGCGTGGCCAATCGCGTCGCAACGATCATGCAACAGTAGGAAGCAAGTGTCTTGACGGTCGAAGGCCGAATGCGCTGCCCGCATTGTCATGCAGGGCTGCAGGGAGAAGGCGAAACTCTGCGCTGCTCAGTCCATGGCGTTATTAAACGTAGTGCAGCGGGGGTCTACCTGTTTCTGCAGGACGGTGCCGGATATTTTGAAGAGCACTGGCAGCACAACCGGCTGCCGGAGATGCCGCTTGCCAAACGCGAAACGGGCATTCGGTTCCTGTCGTTCCTGTTCAATGAGGCCGCTCCGCGGGGCAGCGGGGCGCGGTGGGTTGATGTGGGAACCGGCGACGGTGTGCACCTGGCGATCGTGAGAGAGTTCTACCCAGAGGTCGAAGTCGTCGGGATCGACATTTCCGGCCCGGGCCTAGAGGCCGTGGCGCAGAGGTTTCCGAAAGCGACACTCTTGCATGCCGACGGCCAATCGATACCGCTTCAGGACAACTCTGCGGACGCGACCTTTTCTTACGGCACGCTCGCCTATATGGATGATCCCTGGAAGGGGCTTTCAGAGCTGGTGCGGGTTACTAAACCGGGTGGGCTGATTGGTGTCTGGTTCTATCCCAAACGGGGAGACCTGCTTGGGCTCTTGTTCCGACTCACCCGGCGGATGGTCAGCAAAGTTCCCACTTTGTATCAACGCGCCCTGGCAGATTTGATTGTCCCGTTCCTGTCGCTGCTTCCGACGGCGAGCGGAGTGAGCCTGAAGAACGCTTCTTGGAAGGCCTGCAGGGAAGTGGTGCTGGTAAACATTGCGCCGCCCAATCTCATCTTTCCGACGCAGGAGGAAGTCTGCGAGCACTTTAGTGGATTGAAATGCGACGTTGTTCATTCCGATCAAGCGAACCCGATCTCGGTCTGGGCGAAAAAGCGCGTGGATCTCATAGCTCCATGAAGGTCGCAATCTTTACAAACGACGATCTGACCTCGAATCTGATCTTCTCACCCCTTTTCGATGTTTCCGGCATCGAAATCACTGGTCTGTATATCGCCATGTCCCCTCGCCGAGGGGAAACGTCGATGGTGCGGGGGGCGCTCTCCCTGCTTCGTCGCATGGCGCTCCGATACTGGCTATTCCTGGTCTTCACCAACGGCACCTTCAAGGTATTCGAAACGCTGACTTCGGTGCTCCGTCTGTCGCCGAGGACACGTCAGTTCTGTTCTCTGCGCCGCCTAGCGGCGCTACGCGGAACCCGCTGCCGGAAAGTTGCGGACTTTTCATCCCCGGAGATTCGGGCCGAACTCCGAAGCGATGCGGTGGATCTCCTGGTGATCCGGGTCGCAGACATATTGAAACCTCAGGTGCTTGACATCCCGGTCGAGGGCACCTGGTGCGTGCATTCCAGTCTGCTTCCTTCATTCAAGGGCATAGCAGGAGAGTTCCATGCCTTGCGGACGCCGGCTGCCGCGATAGGGTCCACCGTTTTTGAGGTCACGCCCAAGCTCGATGAGGGTGCGCCGCTGGCGCAGGTTGTCATTCCGCGGAATGAGGCGGGCAGCGTCTTTCAGCACATCCATGACAACAACATTGCGGCCGGGAAGCTTCTGGCAGAGATGGTGCGACAACTCGCGGGACATGGATCCCACGGTTCCGTGCTGTTTGAGGGCCAGCTAAAGCCGTCCTATTTCTCCTGGCCGAAATCGAGCGAAGTCAGCGCTTTGCGTAAGCAGGGCAAATCTCTGATTAGGTTCGGTGAAGCCCTCCAACTGGCGCTGGCGGCATTCAGATTGGCGCGCTGACAAGGGTCACAGGAGCAAAGCGCCGGACGCTCGAGCAACAACAACATTCGATACGGGATGGCCTGTCGGGAGGGCGTAACCACGGCTGGTTCAGCCGCATTCGGATTTAGCTGCGAGAGGTCAGATCGCTTGATCAGTCGGGCAAATTCAACCTTTACGCGAGATGAAGTTCGTCAGCGAATGCGATTTGGACCTGAATTGCACCCGAAGCTCGCAGCACAGGGAGCGTCTCTAAACCGCTGAGATGCTGCCTGCAAACTCTACTTACACGACCTATACCTGGGTGCGGATACACGTCGGCGGCCGGTGCAGATGTCTGCGCCAATCAGCCGCTAAAACCGGCTGGCAGCCCTGACAGAGAAACTTCTTTGTCCAAGTTCAGATGGGGTCGGCCGACCTTGCCACACAAAATGTACGCCGTGTGGCAATCAACCCCTGCAATTTTGCCACACGTCATTATTATTGTGTGGCAACAAACCTCAAGCACCATGTTTCGTCGCCACTCCCCTACCGCCCAAGCGGCCTATCACGATCTCGTCTCGTTGCTGCTCGACGAGGCGGTATCCGACATCCGGGGAACTCCCACCCCACGCGATCGCAATGGTCGTACCTACTGGTACGACCGCTATCGCATCGGTTCGGAGGTGAAGGAGCGCTACCTGGGCGAAGACTCCGAGGCTCTCCGGGCACGCTTGGACCGCTTCAGAAGTCTAAAGGAGGAGCGGGCCCAGCGGCGGCGCGAACGCGCACGATTGGTCAGGCTGCTGCGCAGCGAACGATTCCTTGGTATGGACGGCACGACCGGCAGCCTGGTCGCAGCCCTTGCAAAAGCCGGTGTTTTCCGCCTCGGCGGAGTTCTGGTGGGCATAAACGCCTTCAGGATCTACGAGGGCGAACTGGGCTTGCACCTTTCCTTCGACCAGACCGCAATGACGAACGATATCGACATTGCCAGCTTTGAGGCCCTGTCCCTCGCGCTGGGAGATACAGTCCTACCTTCTCTTGAAGAGGTCTTTTCTGACTTCTCCTTCGCACCTGTGCCGGGTCTGGATGCAGGCAAAGTGTGGAAATGGCGCCAGGCTGCCGGCGAATCACTTGTGGAATTCCTGACCCCCTCCTTCGACGAAAAGGAAGACGTCCGCGAGTTCGCGGCCCTCGGAGTAAGCGCCCAGTCACTCCACCACCTTGACTACCTGATTGCCGAGCCCATCCAAGCGGCCGCTGTCTACCGCGACGGCATCCTCGTCCAGGTACCTCGCCCGGAGCGATTCGCGATCCACAAGCTGATCGTCGCCGATCGCCGGCGCGAGGGCCCAGATAGCCTGAAATCACGTAAGGACCTCCTTCAGGCAGAACTCCTGATAGCGATCCTGGCTGAGGACAGGCCAAGCGACTTGGTCGAGGCCTATCAGGACGCAATAAACCGGGGGCCGCGCTGGCGGGAGAGGATCGAGCGCAGCCTTGCACGCCTGCCCGCAACAGCTAAAGCGATCGAGGACTGCGCCTGACAGGCAGCTCTAGCCGCACCCGATCCTGGGCCGGCGCTAGCGTGCTGAAGGTCAAGACAGCGGCTGTAACGGCGGCAGCCGCGACGAGCTCGCGGCGCGTCAATCGGGTTCTCATCAGGGACTTCTCCCGGGATTTTTGTTTTTGGCGACGGAGGCCAGATCGTCACGAGGAATCCGATATCGCACCGGAAAACGACTTTATAAATAACTATCGCTTTTCTCGAAAAAATCGATTTCACCTTCTCAGATCGATCAAACTATGCGATGAAGTGATTCCGGCACGCGATATGGAGAACTCATTCGATGGCAGCCCTGCATCCCGGTGACACTGGCGCTAAGAAAGCGACGATCGCCAGCCAGGTCGCCCGAGAGCTGCGCCAGAGAATTCTCGACGGTGAAATGCCGCCTGGCGAGAAGGTCAACCTGGAATTGGTGCGGCGAGACTTCGACATCAGCGTGTCATCGGTCCGGGAGGCTATGGGCAAGCTGGTAACCGAAGGGCTCGTGGCATTTGAGGATCACCGTGGTTACCGGGTCGCGCCGGTCTCACTCGAGAACCTCAAGGAGATCACCTTCCTGCGCGCTGAGCTCGAGGCGATGGCGCTTCGAGAAGCCATGCGCCACGGAAATGTCGAGTGGGAGAGCGCCGTCATGGGCGCCCTTTACCGCCTGAACCATACGCACCGCGAAACCGGGAATATTGCGTCGATCAAAGCATGGGAAAAAGCGCATCACGACTTCCACATGGAGCTGATCGCAGGCTGCCGCATGCCCCAGCTCCTGCAGTTCTGCAACGTGCTTCACAGCCAGAACGACCGCTACCGTCGCCTGTTCCTCCTCGCGAGCTCCGGCGACAGGGACGTGGCCGCCGAGCATACGGCTATCGCGGAAGCCGCAATCAGCTACGACACTGAGACGGCCTGCGCGCTTTTGGGCCACCACATCGAGCGCACCGGAACGAACCTGCTGAACCGCCTCCGCAACGAGAGTGCTGACCTTACCGATGTGCTGAGTCAGGAAGGATGAGAACACTCGGCCTGGGCCATTTCACCTTCCTCGATTTGCGGCCGGTGGAGCTGGTCCGCTTGGCGCGGCGGGCCGGTTACTCCTTCGTCGGCCTGCGGTTCAATCCCTTTGCGCCCGGTCAGTTGCACTACTGTCCCCAGAATGCCGCAGAAGTGCGGGAGCTTCGCAGGAGCTTGGAAGACGAAGACATCTCGGTCTACGACATCGAGACGATCGTTCTGGACCAAACCTTCGACCTTGACGCACTGCAACCAGTGATCGATGCAGCGGTCGCAGTAGGCGCCGAACGCCTGAACATCTGCGCCGACGACTGGGACCGCGCCGAGCTGATCGACCGCTTTGCACAACTCTGCGAGTTGGCCGCCACCTCCGGCCTGGGGGTCGACATCGAGTGCATGGCCTGGCGCGGCATCGATACTCCTGGAAAGTGTGTCGAAGTCATCAAGGCATCGGGCGCTCGAAACGCTGGCTTTCTCGTCGATGCGCTCCACCTGCACCGCTGCGGCGGCACCGCCGCCGAGGTTCGCGCCATGGAGCCCGGCATGGTCGTCAGCGCGCAGCTGTGCGATGCCCCGGCGACGCATCCGACAGATGTCGCCGGATGCATTGCCGAAGCACGTGGCGGACGACTGATCCCCGGAGAGGGCGACTTGGACCTGACCAGCCTCCTTGCCGCGCTGCCCGACCAGACGGCCGTCTCGGTCGAACTGCCCATGGCCGACGATCCCCGGCCGCCGGAGGTCCGTGCGGCTGCCATATTCCGCGCGACCATGAGCCTGCTGGGAAACCTGCCATGAACAAGGTCATCTATATCATCAACGGCCCTAACCTGAACCTTCTCGGCCAGCGGCAGCCCGAACTCTACGGTCATGAAACGCTGCGCGACGTCGAAACCAAATGCCGCAGCGTGTGCGCGGATGGCTTCGATGTCCACCTCGTGCAGTCAAACCGCGAGGGTCAGATCGTCGACTGGATCCACGAGGCGCGACAGCGCGCCTGCGGCATCGTCATCAATCCCGCGGCGCTCACGCATACATCTGTTGCGATCCTCGATGCGCTCAATACGTTCGAGGGTCCGGTGATCGAGGTTCATATCTCGAACGTTCATAAGCGTGAGAGCTTCCGCCACCATTCCTTTGTCTCGCTGCGTGCGGAGGCCGTTGTGGCCGGCCTGGGCCTCGACGGCTACGAAGCCGCTGTCAGGCGAATTTGCGCGCTGGTTGATCGGCGCGAATGACCTGTTCGGGATGTCTCCAACTCGCCGGATAGACAGTGAGATCGCGGCCAGCGACCACCGCATTCTGCCGGCACCACGGATCCGATCCGGAAAGGAGTGAAAAGTGCTAATCGACAGCCATGAAGCCGTCACGCCGGCTGTGCTGAAGGTGATGGAGCAGACGAAAGACCCGCGCTTGCGCGAGATCATGGTCAGCCTCATCAAGCATCTGCACGGCTTCGCCCGGGAGGTGCGATTGACCGAGCAGGAGTTCCAGCAGGCGACGCGTATCCTCAACACCATGGGGCAGCAGTCCAACGACAAGCACAATGAGTTCGTGCTGATGGCGGGATCTCTGGGCGTTTCCTCGCTCGTCTGCCTGCTCAACAACGGAGACAACGGCGCGACCGAAACCTCGCAGTCGCTGCTCGGCCCTTTCTGGCGCCTGAATCACCCCAAAACGGAAGACGGCGGCTCCATTCTGCGCTCCGAGACGCCGGGCCCGCGGCTCTACGGCACCTTTCGGGTTCAGGACAGAGACGGCAATCCGATAGAGGGCGCGGAAGTCGATGTGTGGCACGCATCCCCGGTCGGGCTGTATGAAAATCAGGACGAGAGTCAGGCCGACTTCAATCTACGGGGCAAGTTCCTGACCAAGGCCGACGGCACCTTCCGGTTCAAATCGGTGAAGCCCGTAGGCTATCCGATTCCGACGAACACTACTGTCGGCAAACTGCTGGCCGCGCAGGACCGCCATCCCTACCGGCCAGCGCATGTCCACGCGCTGATTTTCAAGGAAGGGTTCAAGACCCTTACAAGCCAGGTCTACGTTGACGAAACCGACTACCTGACGTCGGACGTGCAATTCGGCGTGACGAAGGCACTTATCGGTCACCTCGTCGCCCGCACCGACGCGCATCCGGAGGATGGCGACGTGGGTGAATGGTACACGCTCGACTACACCTTCACCATGGAACCCGGCGAAGCCAAGCTCCCGATCCCCCCAATCAAATGAGGCCATGATGTTGACCGATGCAGACCGGCAGGCCGCTGCCGACAGTATCCTGAGGGCCGAGGAGACACGTGTTGTCGTTCCTCAGCTTTCGAAGACCTATCCCAGCATGACCATCGAGGATGCCTATGACGTGCAGCGGCGCTGGGCCGCGGGGCGGATTGCCAAAGGCGCCAAGGTCGCCGGCCGGAAGATCGGGCTCACCAGCCGGGCAATGCAGATGGCCTCCAAGATGACGGAGCCCGACTACGGCTTGATCCTCGACGATGCGCTGTTCAACGACGGAGCCCGGATCCCGGCGGGCACCTTCATCAAGCCGCGTCTCGAGACGGAACTCGCCTTTGTCATGGGCGAGGACCTCTCTGGAGCTGGTTGTCGCGTGCACGACGTCATGCGTGCGACTGAGTACGTCACGCCCGCCCTCGAGATCATTGACTACCGCACCGAGGTGCCGCGCCAGATTGTCGATACGATCGCCGACAACGCGGCCTTTGGCGCGATCGTCCTCGGCGGCAGGATTGTCAAGCCATTCGAGGTCGATGTGCGCTGGATCGGCGCCACACTGTCGAAGAACGGCACCATCGAAGAATCCGGCGTCTCGGCTGCGGTGATGGGGCACCCCGCAGCCGGCATCGCCTGGCTGGTCAACAAGCTCGCGCCCCTCGGCGACGGCTTGAAGAAGGGAGAAGTCGTGCTCGGTGGTTCCTTCACGCGTCCGGTGGACATCGCCAGCGGCGATGTCATTCAGGCTGACTACGGGCCTCTGGGCGCCATCGGCGTCAGCTTTGAGTGAGCCCGATGATCTCAGGACGCACTCACATCATTGCGCATCTGGGCGTCCCAACCGAGAGCTTCAAGGCGCCGATGATCTACAACCCTTATTTCGAAGAGCGTGGGATTGACGCTGTCGTCATGCCCATGGGCTGCGAGGCAGAAGACTATCCGGCGTTCCTCCGCCTTGTCTTCAGGCTCCGCAACATTGCCGGGGCGTTGATCACGATGCCGCACAAGGTCTGTACTGTCGGCCTGCTGGACGAGTCGAGTACGACAGTGAAGGTCTGCGGCGCCTGCAACGCCGTGAGGCGGGACGCAGAGGGACGACTGGTTGGCGATATGTTCGACGGAGAGGGTTTCGTGCGCGGCGTTCTGCGCAAAGGGCGCAGGATCGAGGGCGCCTCTGCGCTGGTCGTGGGCTCTGGCGGTGTCGGCTCCGCCATTGCCGCGTCCTTGGCCAATGCCGGCGCGCGCCGTCTCGGCCTGTTTGACACCCGAGCCGAGTCCGCGGAGAAACTGGCGAACCGCCTGCGTACCCATTATCCGGAGCTGAAAGTGGTCACCGACGGCAAGGATCCCAAAGGCTACGACATCGTCGTCAACGCCACGCCGCTGGGGATGAATGACGGAGACCCGTTGCCGGCCGATGTCAATCGGATCGACCCTTCGACTTTCGTCGGTGAAGTCGTCATGAAGCAGGAGGAAACCCCCTTCCTGGCCGCCGCTCGGGCACGTGGCTGTATGATCCAGGTTGGCACGGACATGCTGTTCGAACAGATTCCGGCCTACCTTGAATTCTTCGGCTTTCCTTCGACGACGCCGGAGGAACTGCGGCGGCTGGCGAAGATCAGGTACTGAAACGGCCGCTTCGGCCAAGACACCTCCTGCCTACCTCGTGAACAAGCGCCAAATTATGAAAGGCTGACCTGCAAGATGGATCTGCCCCGCAATCCGTTCAAAGCCGCGATCAAGGCAGGGCGCCAGCAGATCGGCCTCTGGTGTTCGATGACGGACCCTATGGTCGCCGAAATTCTTGCCGGCTGTGGATACGACTGGCTGATGTTCGACACCGAGCACGCGGCCATGGACGCTATCACCGTTCTCGAAGGGGATCAGGTGGTGGACGTGACCGAGGCTTTGTCTCGTTTACCTCGCCGTTCTAATCCGCTTCCAGGCCATGACATGCTTGTGGCCAGCCTTGAGGTGCTTAAGCCTGGCGCCCGCGACACGTTTTTCATCCATAATAAGTTCAACATTCATAAAATCCGCTCCAAAGAAAAGCGCGCTCTCATACCCCGCCTCGAGTGTGAGACACGGGCTGCATGACGATACCGAAGCGTCTGCTGTCATAAGCTGTCGGTTGGGGCTGAGGCGACTTCACCCGCGACAAAAATCGCTCCAGCCAATCGACGCTGCCGACATCCACATCGGCATACTGGACCGGCGTCAAGGGCTTAGCGTCCCGCTGGACCTGCAGCAGGTCGGCGAAGGTCAATGCTTCGTAGCGGAAGCTTCCTTTGACGCCAACCAAACGTACAGTATTGGCGGGCATGATCTCGTCCAGGGCCCTTTGGAGGTCGGCGCGCGAGCGCTCGGGATAGACGCGGGTCGAGGTGACAAGCTCTTCAATTTGGGTGCCCGCGAAGTGCCAGTCTAAAATCTCCTTGGAGTGTCTGAACTTCGCGCTCTTGATACTTCCGGAAAGATGGGCCGAAGCCTGCAGCACACAGCGGTCGCAAATCCGCGCGGCCTTCGTCCCATACAGTGTGGCGACCTGGGCCTCCGGCAGGCCGCAAAAGCCGCATTGCGCCTGCCCTACCACGTTTCGTCCGGCGGCGGACCGCCGAGCAAAGCTCAACGAATGCTGTACCGCTTCGACCCGCGAATTGGCTACTTCCAATAGGGCCGCCGCCACGGATGGGGGCCAAGCGCCGCAGGAGACTTCGCCATAGTGGTGAGCCGTCGCCGCCAACAGGCGCGCCTCGACGTCATCCCTACCGAAGACCGACCGCAGTAGGTCGACCACAAAGTCAAAGGGCGTGTTCTGATCGTTGAGGAGAAGGATCTCAACATCGTCAGCCGCCGCCGGCGCATCCAGCATAAGTCGTCTCAATGAAAAGTGATTAACCGCCGGATGCATCTGACGGCCTTCGGTTCACATTTTATTAAGACCCACAAAACACGTGAGCCTCATGGCCGATCTCTTGGACGGAACAGTCACCCGTATAAGGTTTGCCTCGGGTCAAAAGCAGACACCAGTCCGAGCCGTTCTAATCGTCCGCAATGTGCCAGGAGCGGACAGAGGAAGGGTATTCGGAAACCGCCTTATTGATCTCCGAGCCTCCCTTGTCGGCCCTGTTAACCCGCGCCTGCCGATCGGGTGCCGATATCCCAGAACAGACCGGCCATCACTTTCAGCGCATCTCGGCAGGTCGCCTTGATGACGTGCTCGTTGGGGGCGTGCTGGGAGCAGCCGCGATAGGAGTGCGGCACCCAGACGGTCGGCAGACCGAGGATTTCGCTGAAGGTGTCGTTGGGCAGGGAGCCGGCGAGGTTGGGCAGGATGTGCGGCGCCTTGCCGGCCGTCTTCTCCAGGGAAGCGGCCACGAAGGTGACCCAGGGACTGCCCGGGTCGAGGCGCGTGGCCCGGAAGAAACCTCGGTCGGCGGGGACGATCTTGACCGCCTGCAGGCGGCAGGAGTCGAGATGGCGGCGCAGGGCGGGAATGATGTCGTCGGGGTCGGTGCCGACCACGTATCGCAGCTGGCAGTGCGCCTTGGCCCAGCCTGAGATGGCGTTGACAGGCGCCTCAGGAATGCCGCTCTTCATTGCCAGCACCGCAAAGGAGTTCCAACCGTACACCCTCTCGGCCGGCGACAGGTCCCTCTCGCCCCAGTCCTCGTCCACCGCCGGTCCGCTGTCGCCGACCACGGGCAGGTTCTCCAGGGCCGCGCGGATCGCTGGGCTCAGGCTCGTCGGGCGCCACTCGGGAACCTGAATCTGGCCGCGCTGGTCGACGATCGCGGCAATGGCATTGGCCAGGACCGTCCCCGGCTCAGCCAGCAGGCCGCCCCAGTTGCCCGAGTGGTGCGCCCCTTCCCGGAAATCTACAACCAGGTCGAAGTTGATGCCGCCGCGCGAGCCCATGAACATGGTCGGCGTCTCGGGCTGAAGCCGCGGACCGTCGGAGGCGATAAGCACGTCAGCCGCCAGGCGCGCCTTCTGCTGTTGAAAGAACTCCGCCAGGCCGGCCGATCCGGTCTCCTCGGACGTCTCGATGACGACCTTCAGGTTGAAGCCCAACCGCTGCCGCTCGGCCAGCACGGCGGCCAGCGCCGAGAGATTGATGAGGTGCTGGGCCTTGTTGTCGGCGGTGCCGCGGCCGTAGAGGCGGCCTTCCTCTTCGACCAGCTTGTAGGGGTGCAGGCCTTCGCGCCACTGCTCGGTCTGGCCCAGGATCACGTCGCCGTGGCCGTAGGTGAGGATGGTTTCCAGGGCGGGATCCTCGATCCTCTCGCCGACCAGCAGCGGCCCGCCGCGCGGATCGGGGTTGTTGAATATCTCGCAGTCGAAGCCCAGCGCGGTCAGGCGGGGACGGATCGCTTCCTCGAGATAACGCGACAACTCGCCCCGGCGCTCCGGGTTCTGGCTCTCGGTCTCGAAAGCGACAAGCTCGGCGAGGTCGTCCTTGAAGGAGCCTTCGTCGAAGTAGCCCGCGGCCCGGGCAATCGCGCCGTCTCTGGTCGGGCTTTCGCTTGTCGTCCTGCCCTTGGATGCTTCACCTGCGATGGCCATGATCACCTTCTTTCCAGTTCAGTTGCGGCATCGCCGCCGCCTTCGGGGGGCGATACCAGATGGCATTCGATCCGTCGGTCCCCGTCCAGGCAGGACGGCGGCGCCAGGCGGGAACAGACCTCCATCGCCTGGGCGCAGCGCTGGTGGAAGTGGCAGCCGGGAGGTGGATCGATCGGATTGGGATAGGCTGCGCCCAGCTGCGTGTCCGGCACGCCGAGGCCGGGCTCGGGCGTGAGGACCGAAGCCAGCAGCGCCTGGGTGTAGGGATGGCGCGGCCGGTCGAAGAGGTCGCCTACCGCAGCCTCCTCGACAATGCGGCCGAAGTACATCACGGCGACGCGGGTCGCCAGGTGCTCCACCACGGCCAGGTTGTGGCTGATGAAGAGGTAGGTCAGCCCAAACTCGCGCCGCAGCTCGCCCAAGAGATTGAGTATCTGCGACTGCACCGAGACATCGAGCGCCGAGGTGGGTTCGTCACAGATCACCACCTCCGGCTTCATGATCAGGGCCCTGGCAATGGCGACCCGCTGGCGCTGGCCGCCGGACATCTGGTTGGGATAGGAGTTCATGACCCGCACCGGCAGGCCTACGACGTCGAGAATCTCGCGCACCGCATTCTCCTGGGAAGCGGCGTCGCCGATCTTGTGGACGCGCAGCGGCAGCGAGATGATGTCCTTGATCGACTTGCGCGGGTTGAGCGAGGAGTAGGGGTCCTGGAAGATCGGCTGAATGCGGCGCGCGAGCAGCCGCCGGTTCTGCCCGTCCAGCGGCTCTCCGTCGACGCGGACCTGGCCCGCCGTCGGCGCCTCCAGGCCGAGCAGGATCTTGGCCAGGGTCGACTTGCCGCAGCCGCTCTCCCCAACCAGCCCCAAAACCTCGCCGCGCCCCAGCGAGAGGGAAACCTCATCCATGGCCCTCAGGGGTTTGCGCCGGCCGAAGAGTCCCTGCTTCACGCTGTAGACCTTCGAGACGCCGTCAAGCTCGAGCACCGGCTGGGTGGGAAGCGGCGCCGTCATGTCCCGGCCTCCGCCCCGGCCTTTCGGCCGCTCTCGTGCACACAGCGAAAACTGTGGCTGCCCTCGCTGGCGACGCGGTGCGGGATGAACGCCCCGCAGGCCTCGGTCGCCTCGGCGCAGCGGCTGCGGAAGGCGCAGCCCGAAACCTCGCTGATCAGGGAGGGCACGATGCCTGGAATGGCGCCCAGCGGCGCGCCGCGCTGGGTGCGTCCTGGCACGGGAATGCAGCCCAGCAGCCCGCGGGTGTAGGGATGGACCGGCGCTTCGAAGACCTTCTTGGCCGTGCCGGTCTCCACCAGTTCGCCCGCGTACATCACCGCCACCTTGTCGGCAACGCGGGCAACGACGCCGAGGTCGTGGGTGATGAGGATCATGGCGACTCCCATCTCGCGGGTCAGCTCGGCCAGCAGGTGCAGGATCTGCGCCTGGATGGTGACGTCGAGGGCCGTCGTCGGCTCGTCGGCGATGATGAGCTCGGGTTCGCACATCAGGGCCATGGCGATCATCACGCGCTGGCGCAGACCGCCGGAGAGTTGATGCGGGTATTGGCCGAGGCGGCTTGCCGCCGCGGTGATCCCCACCTTCTCCAGCAGCTCCACGGCGCGCGCGCGCGCCGCCGCCCTGTCGGCCTTGCGGTGTAGGCGGAAGGCCTCGACCAACTGGTCGCCGATGGTATAGGCCGGGTTGAGGGAGGTCATCGGCTCCTGGAAGATCATCGCCATGCGGTCGCCGCGCAGGCTGCGCATCTGGCTCCGCCCGGCCTTAAGCAGGTCGATGCCGTCGAATTCCAGACGGTCGGCCCGGCGCTCAATGCCGCGGCCCAGCAGGTCGATGATCGAGAGCGCGGTAAGCGACTTTCCCGAGCCGCTTTCACCGACGATGCACAGCGTCTCGCCGCGCTGCAGGTCGAAATCGATCCCGCGCACCGCGTTTAGCGACCCGGCGCCCAGCGGAATTGTCAGACGCAGATTGCGCACCTTGAGAATCGGATCGTTTACCGCCGTCTCCATCAGTTGCGGTTCTCCGGCGCGGTGACGTCGCGCAGGCCGTCCCCCAGCAGATTGATGGCCAAGACCAGGGCGAAGAGGGCGACGCCGGGAATGGTCACCAGCCAGGGTTCGAAGAGCATCATCTGCTTGCCCTCAGCGATCATGAGACCCCAGGAGGGGGTCGGCGGCTGAACGCCGAGGCCGAGGAACGACAGCGCCGCCTCCAGCAGGATCGCGTGCGCCATTTCCAAGGTCGCCACGACGATCAGATTGTTGACGATGTTGGGCATAATCTCACTGAGCACGACCCGCGCCGTGGAGCAGCCGATCGCCCGGGCCGCGGTCACGTATTCGCGCGAGCGGACCTGGCGGGTCGACGCGCGCATCACCACCGCGAAGCGGTCCCACAGCAGCAGACCGAGCACCAGGATAACGACCTGCAGCGAGCCGCCGAAGAGGGCCACCACCGCCAGGGCCACCAGCACCACGGGCATGGCCAGGCGGACGTTGACCAGGAAGGTCACCGCCATGTCGACCCGCCCGCCGAAGTAACCGGCGGCCACCCCCATGGCGGTGCCGATAAGGCCGGAGATCACGGCCGCGACGCTGCCGATGAGCAGTGAGACCTGCGCACCGTAGATGAGGCGCGACAGGTAGTCGCGGCCCAGGTGGTCGGTGCCCAGCGGGTGGTCCCAGTCGCCGCCCAGAAAAACCGGCGGACGCATGCGCGCCAGCAGGTCCTGGGCATAGGGATCGTGCGGGGCGAGATAGGGCGCCAGCACTGCCACGACGAAAAGCACGGCCAGGACGCCGCCGCCGATCAGCAGCCCCTGGTGGCCGAAAACGCGCCGCCGCAGCAGTTGCGCGGGGCTCGGGCCGTGGATCTCTTCCAGTAGGGCATCGGCGGTGCGGGCCATGTCAGCCGGCCCTCATGCGCGGGTCGAGCCAGGCATTCACGACGTCTGAGAGGAAGGTGAAGACGATGTAGAACATGGAGAAGATCAGGATGAGCGCCTGCACCGTGGGCAGGTCGTTTCGCCCGATGGATTCCCAGGCCAGGTAGCCGGCGCCGTGCAGCGCGAAGATCGACTCCACCACGATGGAACCGCCCAGCATGAAGCCCATCTGCACGGCGGCCAGGGAGACAACAGGGATGATGGCGTTGCGCAGGGCGTGCTTGAAAAGAACGCGCCCCTCCCCCGCGCCTTTCGCCCGGGCCGTGCGGATATAGTCGGAGGCCAGCACCTCCAGCATGCCGGCGCGGGTCAGGCGCATGATCGCCGGCATGGCGTAGTAACCCAGCACGACGGTGGGCATGATGAAGTGGACCCAGGTCTTGGTGCCTGAAGGCGGCAACCAGCCCAGCTGGATGGAAAAGATGACGATCAGCATCAGACCGAACCAGAAGCTTGGCATGGCCTGGCCCATGACCGAGAGCAGCAGCGCCAGGCGGTCGATCAGGGAATTCGGCCGGATCGCGGCGATCACGCCCAACGGCACGGCGGTCAGGAGCGCGAAAGAAATACCGCAGACGCCGAGCGTCATGGTGATGGAGAGACGCTGCAAGACCAGATCGGCCACCGGCAGCTTGAAGTAGTAGCTCTCGCCGAAGTCGCCCTGCAGCGCTTTGGCGAGCCAGTCCCAGTACTGCACCAGAACGGGGCGATCGAAGCCGTAGAGCCTGCGGATCGCCTCGATATCCACGTCGGTCGCCTGCTCGCCCGCCAGCGCCGTCGCCGGGTCGCCCGCCAGGAACAGGAGGCTGAAGCTGATCGCCGAGACGGTGACGGCAACCAGGGCGGCAAGGCCGAGCCGCTTGAGGATGAAGACCAGCACGATGCTATCCCCCGCAGTGTCAGATAAGAGGGATCCGGAAGCGAGCCGCCGGACGGGCGCTTTGCGCCCGGCCGGTCACGTCCTCAGATCACTTCCAGGAAATCTCGACGAACCGCAGCACCTCGTCCGGCGTCGGCGTGTAGGACACCTCGTTGGTGAAGACGTAGTTCGTGTTGTAGGAGAACATCGGCACCCAGTAGGCCTGATCGGCAATCTTGGTCAGCGCCTTGGCATAGAACTCCTTGCGCTTTTCCGGATCGGTGGCGCTGTCGGCCACGTCCAGCCAGTCCCGGACGTCCGGGTCTCGGGCGTCGTCCAGCTTGCCGAACTTGAAGAACTGACTGGTGATCGCCGAGGTGTCGTTGATCGAGTAGGACCCCCAGGTCTGGAAGGACACCGGCACGCCGCTTTTCATGCGCAGCTCACGCAGGGCCGAGTACTGCAGCATGTGGAAGTTGGTCTTGATGCCGATGGCGTTCAGGAAGCTGGCAATGGCCTCCGCGTAGTCGCGGTTGCGATAGGCGTAGAACTCCGTCTCGAAGCCATCGGGATAGCCGGCCTCGGCCAGCAGGGCTTTGGCCTTCTCCGGGTCGTAGCCGTAGCTCGGCACGTCCTGGAAGCAGCCGAATTGGCTGGGGAAGCAGGCAGTGCTGACGACCTTCGACTTGCCCTTCAGCAGCGCCTCCACCAGGGCTTCGCGGTTGATGGCATGTGCCACCGCGCGGCGCACACGAATGTCGGTGAAGGGGTTCTTCTCGCCCGTGCGGCCGGCCGCGTCCAGCGTCAGAAAGCCGATGCGCATGGTGCTTTCGTTGGCGACCGTGAACTGGTCCATGGTCGCCAACTTCTCGGCCTGGTCCGCCGGCACCTGCCAAATGAGATCCAGCGTGCTGCCGAAGAGCTCGGCCATCTGGGTGTTGACGTCGGGGATGGTGCGGATGTCGACCTTGCCGATCGACGGCTGGCCCTTGGGGCTGTCGTGGTAGCCTTCGTATTTCTCCAGCACGAAGTGCTTGCCCGGCTCCACCAGGCTCACCTTGTAGGGGCCGGTGCCGACGGGCTTCAGCCCCATGCCGCTGGGGCCCGCTTCGGCATAGTACTCGTTGGGGTAGATGGAAACCGGGCCGGAAAGGAACTCGATCGCCGCCGGGAAGGGCGCCTTCAGGTGAATGCGGACGGTGTAGGAATCGACCTTCTCGGCCGACTTCATCCAGTTCACGTTGCGCTGCGTCTTCACGCCGTTGGCCTCGTCGGCGACGAAGTTCACCGTGTAGACGACATCGTCGGCATCGAAGGGCTCGCCGTTGTGGAACTTCACACCCTCGCGCAGCTTGAACTCCAGCGTCAGGTCGTCGATCCACTTCCAGGACATCGCCAGGTTGCCCTTGTACTCGTTGGTCGCCGGGTCGCGATAGACTAGGCCGTCCCAGATGGCACGCTGCAGGACAACGCCTTCGCGCGCTGAGTTGAAGTAGCTGTCGACGTTCTCCAGTTCCTTGGTGAAAGCGACACTCAGCGTATCCTCGGATTTGCCGGCCTGGGCCGCTGTGCTGAGCCCCAGCGCTATCGCCGCGACACCGCATTTCAGCATAAAGGATTTCATGTGGCCTCCTGTGTGGTTCTCCGCCGCCATTAAGCGCTGTTCCCCGCGCCTTCGGTAGCGTATTATATTATAATATTGCAAATCTAAGTATGGTATATCACATTACTGGACGTTGCGGCGTCAAGAGGTGTCGGTGAAAAAAGAAAAGACCACAGGAAAAGCAAAGCGTTCGGCGGCGAAGTCCGGAGCGAAACAGAACACGCTGTTTGTTGGTTCGCTGGCAAAGGGGTTGCGGGTCCTGGAAGCGTTCGACGAGGAGCACCAGGCCTTGAGCCTCGCCGACCTCAGCCGGCTGATGGGCATGGACAAGAGCGCGACGCAGCGCCTGACCAACACCCTGCATATGACGGGCTACCTCCTGAAGGACGAGGCGACGAAGCGCTTCCGCCCGTCGCACAAGTTCCTGGAGATGGCCTATGCCTATTCCTGGTCGGACCCGGTAGTGCAGCTGGCCATGCCCAAGCTCATCGAGCTGTCGGGCCGCCTGGGCGAGACCGTGAACATGGCGGAGTTCTCGGGCTCCGACATCGTCTACGTGATCCGCATTCCCTGTCAGCGCACGGGCTTTGGCGCGACCCTGGTCGGCCGACGGCTGCCGGCTCTCAGCACCTCCTCGGGCCGCGCCATGCTGGCCGCTCTGCCCCCCGCCGAACGCAAGATCTGCATCAAGAACTGGCCGATCCGCAAGGCCACCGCCCAGACCATACTCGACCGGGCGGCTATCGCGCGGATCATCGACGAAGCGGCTGAGAAGGGCTTCGCCATCGCACAGGGTGAGTTCATGATCAACGAGATCGGGGTCGCCGCCCCGGTGATCGGCGCCGACGGCCGGCCCGTCGCCACGGTGCAGTGCTCCGTCTCGGCCTACCATTGGACACCGAAGAAGGTGGAGCGCGAGATCGTTCCCTTGCTGCTGGACACGGCCAACGCGATCACACCCAACCTGCGCTGAGCTTGGCGACGCTCCCGCTCAGAAGTCCAGCGGCGCGTTGTCGATGACTTGTTGTTTCATGACGAAGAAGCGGTGTGCCGGCGATCAACGGCTATTCCTACGCTTTCCGAAACGGTTGACGGTCGTTGTGCCTGCAAGCCGCTGCTTAGTCAGGTTTGGGTCACAAACTGACTTCTGCTGGCCTTCACCCAAAGGTCCGCAGTCTGCTGCATTTCCGAAGTTCAAAACGGTATGCTCGAAGTATTGAGACAAAGTCGGCATCGCATCTACCGAAACCTTAGAAGCCACGCGCACTGTCGTGAAGGGCAGCCAGCTTTGGTTGGCTGAATTGACTTCTGAGTTAATTTGTTTGCATATTGAGTACATATGCGATTGTACCGAGAGTGAGCACAACTCGTGGCACGGACCAGCCGCAAGAAGCCCCCAACTTCGCGCTCCTCCACGCGTCCAGAGGCGCCTTCTTTCGAGGCGCTCCTCGAAGAGGAGCTGAGTGATCCCGAATTCCGGAAGGCTTGGAGTACCCTGGAGCCAAAGCGCTGCATCGTCACGGCGCTTTTGCGCCTGCGCGCCCAGGCCAACCTCTCGCAAAAGGAGCTCGCCGAACGCGCGGGCTGGCACCCCGCCTTCGTCTCACGGCTCGAGTCCTTCCCGCGCGAAGGCGAACGGCTCTACATGCCCGACCTGGCGACACTGGAAACCTATGCGCGGGCCTGCGGATGCGAGTTGGGTTTGGTCTTCGCCCGCCCGAAGGGCCGAGGTACCCGCGTCGAAATTTCCGCGACCGCGGTCTTCGGCACGCACCGCGGCTTTCGCCGCGCCCTGGCCGGCCTGACCCGTGCAGTAGTGAAAATCGCCCGCGGCGGCCGCCCGGTGCTCGAGGCGCCGACAGATTGGCGCTGAACCTCGGTACCGCGGCGGCGCTGAGCGATGGCCGGCTCTCCAGCTCATACGCCGTTATGGTAAACAGAGATTAACGCCGTTTAGCGCTCTATTGTCGGCGCGAGTTCGAAGTAGCCCGTAACGTTGGGGCACTCAGAGACGTGCTGGAGACTTCTGCGCGCGGACGCACTTCTCTCCCAGGTACTCCGCACTCCCCATATAAGCCTCCGGCGCCAGAAACCTGATTCAACCGGTAGTTTAGCCCGCACCAGTTGGGATGCTAACTTGCACCCGAACTGCACCCGAAAGGCAAAATCCTCCGGCGCCAAAAATTACGCTAAGCCATTGAAAGGAATGGTGGGCGTACCTGGGATTGAACCAGGGACCTCCTCGATGTCAACGAGGCGCTCTCCCGCTGAGCTATACGCCCTAAAGCCTTGAAACCGGGGCCGGGACAGGGCGCCCCGGGCCGGGGCCTGCCGGCGGAACCGCCGGAGGCAGGCGAAGTACCACTATCCCCCGGCTTTTTCAAGACTAAGCGCAGCAGGAAAATGCGCCCGCCCTTTCCCGGTGACAGGCCTCAGGCCGAGAGGATGGAATCCACCTCTTCCACCAGGTGGCGCAGGTGGAAGGGCTTGGAGAGAATCCTTGCGCCCTGGGGGGTCTGATCGCGGTTCTTCAGCGCCACCGCGGCGAAGCCGGTGATGAACATGACCTTCAGCCCCGGCTGCAGCTTGGCCGCGCGCCGGGCCAGCTCGATCCCGTCCAATCCGGGCATCACCACGTCGGCCAGCAGCAGGTCGGCCCGGAAGCCGTCCAGGGCCTCCATCGCATCCAGCCCGTCGCCCACCGCCACCACATGGTGGCCGGCGTTGCGCAACGCCTTTCCCAGGAACTCCCGCATGGAGGCATCGTCTTCGGCAAGGAGGATCTGCGCCATAACCCCTGTATTCGCTCTTTTTTTTGGCTCCCACGCCCCTGCGCGAGGGAGGTGGCCGCTCGGCCGCTTGGCCCGCGTCCCCCGTCATCCGGCCGCTAAGCGCTTGACCCCAAAAGCCATAGCGCCGGTCCGCAGAGCGGTCCGCCGGCCGGGTGCGATTCGTCCCGCAAGCCCGTCCAGTATAGACTAGCGGCAAAGCCCCAAGTAGACCTTAATAAGGCGATGCCGCCCTCCGGCGGCGCGCGGGCCCTCCCTGCCGGGCGTCGAAAAGTACTGCGGAATCAGGCATGACAGCCCCGCCCCTTTGTCCTAAAACTGGATCGGAAACTAGCTCGAAGAGATATGGACGCGATCGCGCCGAGCGCCCAGGCCCCGAAGCCTCACGAAATCCTCCAGCCGGAGCAGCAGACACTGCCCCTGGTCTTCGCGTCGCCCCATAGCGGCAGCGACTACCCGCAGGAATTCCTCGCCTCCTCCTGCCTGGACCCGATGAGCCTGAGGCGCTCCGAGGACTGCTTCGTCCACGAGATCTTCGGCTGCGCCCCAGAGCTGGGCGCGCCGCTGCTGCACGCCCTCTTCCCGCGCGCCTTCGTCGATCCCAACCGCGAGCCCTACGAGCTTGACCCGGCTGTCTTCAAGGACCGCCTGCCGCCCTACGCCAACACCTCCTCGCCGCGGGTCGCCGCGGGGCTGGGCACCATCGCCCGGGTGGTCGCCAGCGGCGCCAACATCTATCGCAAGAAGCTGAGCCTGGAAGAGGGCCTGGAGCGCATCCGCGCCTACTACTGGCCCTACCACGAAGCCCTGCGCAGCCTGGTGGAGACCACCAAGGAGCGCTTCGGCTATTGCATCCTGGTGGACTGCCATTCCATGCCCTCCAACAGCCGGCCCAGCGGCCTGGGCGGCCGCGGGCGCGGGGGCAAGCGCACCGCCTTCGTGCTGGGCGACTGCCACGGCACCACCTGCGCGCCGAGCGTCATCCAGACCGTGGAGCGGGTGCTGGCCGACAAGGACTACGTGGTGGTGCGCAACACCCCCTACGCCGGCGGCTTCGTGACACGCCACTACGGCAAGCCGCAGGCCCGCGTGCACTGCCTGCAGATCGAGATCAACCGCCACATCTACATGGACGAGTCGCGCATCGAACGCCGCCCGGCGCTGAAGACCCTGGCCGGCGACATGCGCGACGTGGTCGCGGCGCTGGGCGCCCTCACCGCGACAGACCTGGGTATCCGCAAGCAATGAGTGACGCCGCCAGCGTGGGACTGGGCCTGACCGTGCGCCAGGCCGAGGAAATCGACATCCCCGCCATCCAGGCGATCTACGCCCATCACGTGCTGCACGGCGTCGCCTCCTTCGAGCTGGAGCCGCCGGACCAGGCGGAGATGCTGCGCCGGCGCGCCGACATCCTGGCGCACGGCCTGCCCTACCTGGTGGCCGAGGACCAGCCCGGCAGCGGCGCCATCCTGGGCTTCGCCTACGCCGGCCCCTACCGCGCGCGCCCGGCCTACCGCTGGGCGCTGGAGGACTCGGTCTATGTGCTGCCCGGCGAGGGCGGCAAGGGCATCGGCTCGGCCCTGCTGAGCGCGCTGATCACCCGCTGCACGGAGCTCGGTTACCGCCAGATGATCGCGGTGATCGGCGACAGCGCCAACGAAGGCTCGGTCCGCCTGCACGCCCGCCACGGCTTCAGCGACGCCGGCGTCCTGAAAGCGGTCGGCTTCAAGCACGGCCGCTGGCTCGATTCCGTCTTCATGCAGCTCCCCCTCGGCCCCGGCGACGAGACCCCGCCGGACTGACCACAGACAAATCCGCCCTTCCGCCCTCTCGCCGTTCGCTGAGGCGAACCTCTGTCGGGTGGCCGAAGCTGTGCTTCGGCCGACAAAAAAAGGGCCGCGACAAGCGCGGCCCAAGTTTAGGGAGGAAATGCCCTATGGAACTGCGGCAGGCCCCGGCCAAAGCCGTGTCCGTACCGCAGTGCACAATATGCTCCCGGCGAGTCATTAATTCAATGGCTATTTACTCAATTCATTGATTTACCAACAAATTTCCGGCCAGCGCTTTAACAAAGCTGTCACAAAGCTGACCGGGATATTGCGCTGCAATAGAGCGCCGGAAAGTCCTGCAACCGATAGTGAGCATCATCTGGGCTCCAAGGGCCGGCCTGGCACGGCGATTGCTCCTGGTTCAGGCAGATTCGCCGATGATGGAGACGCCCTGGTGGCCCGACTGTTCCTGAAATTCGCCTTCCTGGTTTGGGTTGCCGCCTTTCCCACTGCCGGAAATGCGGCTGAACCCCTTGAGAACGCAGAGCCTTTCTGGAATCTCTGCCGCCAGGAAACCGCCCGGGCGGAGGTCGCCCGCGACCTTCCGCCGCACCTGTTAACCGCCATCGCCCGCACCGAATCGGGACGCTGGCATGCCGGACAGGCGGAAAACCTTGCCTGGCCCTGGACCGTCATGGCCGAGGGCAAGGGGCGATTCCTGCCCAGCAAGGCCGCCGCCATCGAGGAAGTGCGCCGCCTCCAGGCCCGTGGGGTGCGCAACATCGACGTCGGCTGCATGCAGGTGAACCTCCACTACCACCCCGACGCCTTCGAGAGCCTGGAGGCCGCCTTCGACCCGGCGGTCAACGTGGCCTATGCCGCCGAGTTCCTGGCGGACCTGCGCCGGGAGGCCCGTTCCTGGACCCGCGCCGTGGGCCAGTACCATTCGCGCGAGGCGATTCGCGGCAACAGCTACCGAGCCAAGGTCTTCAAGGCCTGGCGCGCCGAGCGCCATCGCGCCAACCGGGAGCGGCGCGCGCGCCTGCAGGCCGCCCGCGAAGCCGCCCGCCGGGACAGCGACTCCTGAAGCCGGAGGGGCCGCGCCCCTTTCCACTGGCAAGATTTGACGGCACATCTTCCTAGCGGGCAGGCCACGTGGCATCATTGCCAGACCAAAGAAAGGCCCGCCCGTCGCAATGGAAGAGCTTCTGGAGGACATCCAGGCCGCCAAGCTGGACCTGGAGAAGGATCTGGCCCGCTATCCGGACCTCTGTCTGGCGCTGGACTACTGGAAGAGCAAGAAGGGCGACCGCATCGCGCCCGCCCGCGCCGACATCGATCCGGTCGACATCCCGCGCCTGCTGCCGCGCGTCATGCTGGTGGACGTCGAATCCACCGAAGGCAGCGCCCCGGACTTCCACTACCGCCTGAGCGGCACCGGCATCCGCAACGTTCACGGCTACGACGCCACCGGCCTCAGGCCCCTCGACCTGAAGCCGCCGATCTACGGCAAGCTGATCCACGCCCACTACCGCGCCGCCGCGGAAGCCCGCACGCCCCTGGCCCACGTCATCGTCATGATCACCAACAAGAAGCAGCGCTCCTACGCGCGGCTTATCCTGCCGCTGTCCGAGGACGGCGAGACCATCAACATGCTGATGACCGTGGACAGCGGGACCCAAAACATGCTGCAGGAATTCCTCGAGACCCTCCAGGCCATCGGCGAACGGGATTGATTGTCAGAAATCCCAATCCAGGTTCACCGACATGCATTGTGCGCAGAGCAGCGCGCCGCGCGGATTCTCCGCGCCGCAGTGGCGGCAGCCCGCGCCTTCGCGGCGCAGGTGCAAGACGATCGCTTTGGCCTGCCGCTCTCCGCAGGGCAGCATGGTCTTTAGCCGCTCCACAGCCGCCGCGGAGTCCTTTGCCGCAACCTGGGCGACGTCTTTGCGCTCCATGCGGGAGAGGGAATCACAGAGCAGAACCAGACCGCCACACTGCGGACAAACGATATGGAGCCGGCCTTCGGGGTTGAACCGCTCGTAGATTGCGCCCTGCTCCCGGTACTGCTCGACGCGGCGCGGCGTCATCTTCTTCGGCATGGCTGCTACTCCCAGTCCACCTCGCCCTGCATGGCGAGGAAACCATCGGGGTCGACCACCCAGAGGCCGGCGTGTTTGGCGGCATCATCCGGCGCGCCGCAGACCGTGAAGTGCCGGTTGTCGAAGATCGGCCGCTTGGCGCGAAAGACGAAGCGGGTGGCGCGGGCCTCGGGCCGCTCGCGGCGCAGCTGGCCGATCATCATGGTGGCCAGCAGCGGCCCGTGGACGATGAGGCCGGGGTAGCCCTCTTCCTGCGTCGCGTAGGGATGGTCGTAGTGGATGCGGTGGCCGTTGAAGGTCAGCGCCGAATAGCGGAACAGCAATACCGGCGTGGGCGTCACCTCCTGCTGCCAGGCGCCCTCGGGCGGCGGCGCTTCGCCTGCGGCCCCCTTGTAGCTTGAGGGGGACGCGCCCTTTTCCCCCGCCTCGCGGTAGACGATGTCGTGCTCCTCGACGATGCAGGGCCCGCCCTCGTCCGCGACCACGTGCTCGACGGTGACGAAGGCGAGGCGACCGGAGCGCCCGCGCTTTTCCGTCACCGACTTGATGGTGGAGTGGCGCGTCACCGCGGCGCCGACTTCCAGGTGCCTGGGAAATTCGACCCGGCTGCCGGCCCACATGCGCCGCGGCAGTTCGATGGGCGGCAGGAAGCCGCCGCGCGCGGCGTGGCCGTCGGGGCCAAGCCCGGCGGTCGGCGCCAGCGACCAGAAGTAGGCCCAGTGCCACAGCGGCGGCAGGGCGTCGCCGGGATGCAGCAGCGGCTCGACGTCGTCCAGCGTCGCCTGCAGGGCCTGGGCGCGCCCGGGCCCGATGCTGTCGCGCAGGGTCTCGCTGCGCCCGACCCAGCGGCTCCAGTCTTCCCCACTCATGCCGCGAACTCCTCCCTGAGAAACGCCCCATGTTCATCCACCGCCGGCACGGCGCCAAGGTCGAAATCATGACCGCGGATCTCGACCGGCGGGGCCACCAGTTCGACCGGACCGCTCGGCGTCGCCACAGTGACGCGGCGCAGCTGCGGATGGGCGCTCAGGTCCGCCGGCGTGTTCACCGCGCCATAGGCGACAGCGGCGGCGAAGAGGCGTTCGGTCAGTTCCTCGCGGCCGAGGGTCGCGAAGACCTCGTCGATGACGGCGTCGAGGGCCGGACGGTTGGCAACCCGCGCCGAATTGTCGGCGAAGCGCGGGTCGGCGAGCATCTCCGGGCGCTGCAGCACCTCTTCCACCAGGCGCTTCCACTCGCGCTCGTTCTGGATCGAGAAGACCACCTCCTCCCCGCCTTTGCAGGCATAGACGCCGTAGGGCGCGATGGAAGGGTGGTTGAGGCCGACGCGCCCCGGCGCGCCGGGCCCGTAGTCCTGGTGCAGCAGCGGCACGGTCATCCAATCGGCCATGCCGCTGAAGAGGGAGGTCGCCAGCGCCGAGCCCTCGCCCGTGCGCCCGCGCAGCAGCAGGGCCTCCAGCACCGCCTGATAGGCGTACATGCCGCAGGCGATGTCGCAGACCGAGACACCGACGCGGCCCGGCCCCTCCGGGCGCCCGGTGATGGCGGCCAGGCCGCTTTCCGCCTGCACCAGCAGGTCGTAGGCCTTCATCTTGGCGTAGGGGCCGCTCTCGCCGTAGCCGGAGATGTCACAGGTGATGAGCCGCGGATGTTCCCGGCGCAGCGCCTCGTGGCCGAGGCCGAGGCGCCCGGCCGCCCCGGGCGCCAGGTTCTGGATGAAGACGTCGGCCTGGCTGAGCATGCGCCTGACCAGCGCCAGGTCATCCGGCTGCTTCAGGTCGACGGCGATGGATTCCTTGCCGCGGTTCAGCCACACGAAATAGGCGCTCTCGCCGTGCACCACGCGGTCGTAACCGCGCGCGAAGTCGCCTTCCGGGCGCTCCAGCTTGATGACCCTTGCGCCGGCGTCGGCCAGGCGCGAGGAGCAGTAGGGCGCGGCCACCGCCTGCTCCAGGCTGACCACCAGCAGGCCTTCAAGGGGCTTGGTCATGACGCATTCTCCCGCTCGCAGGCCCGGCAGACGGAGGCACGCCCTCCGACGCGCGCCCACCAGGCCGCCAGCGCCGGCTGCGCCTTCAGCAGGGTCTGCCCTTCCGGCGCCTTGACAAAATAGTCGAAGATCGGCGCCGCATGAGCATCGGCGAGACCAAAGCCTGCACCGCCGAAGTGATCCCCCTCCCCCAGGACGTCCGCAAGGGCGGCAAGGCAAAGCTCGGCCTTCGGCAAGGCGGCGGCAATCACCGCTTCGTCACTTTCACCGGTTTTCCCGCGCGACACGCGCTCGACGTAAATCTCCCATACCATCGGTCGATAGCCGTGACCGTCGAGTACCGAGATGACCTGTTCGACGCGGGCGCGGCCCTGCGGGCTGGCTGGCTGCAGGGCGGGACCGTCGAAAGCCTCGTCGATGTAGCGCGTGATAGCGCGGGTCTCGTAGAGGCGGAAACCGTCATGCTCGAAAGCAGGCACCTTGCCAAAGGGATGGCGCTGCGGCCAGTCCGCCGGCCAGTCGTTGCGGTCGAAGACATCAAACTCGGCTTGATCGTAGGCGACACCCTTCTCGGCCAGAACAATCTTGGCGATTCGCACGTAGACCGAGTAGGACGGACCGAAGAGCACCGACTTCATCGAGCGCCTCAGTAGCTGCGCGGCATGCCGAGCACGTGCTCGGCGAGGAAGGCGAGGATCAGGTTGGTGGAGATCGGGGCCACCTGGTAGAGCCGCGCCTCGCGGTACTTGCGCTCGACGTCGTACTCCTCGGCGAAGCCGAAGCCACCGTGGGTCTGCAGGCAGGCTTCCGCCGCCGCCCAGGAGGCTTCCGAGGCCAGCATCTTGGCCATGTTGGCCTCCTTGCCGCAGCGCTGGCCGGCGTCGAAGAGCGCCGCCGCCCGCTCCACCATCAGCGCCGCCGCCTCGCTCTGGGCATAGGCTCTGGCGATGGGGAACTGGATGCCCTGGTTCTGGCCGATGGGCCGGCCGAAGACCTTGCGCTCGCTGGCATAGCTGCTGGCCTTGTCGATGAACCAGCGCGCATCGCCGATGCATTCGGAGGCGATGAGGATGCGCTCGGCATTCATGCCGTCCAGGATGTAGCGGAAGCCCTTGCCCTCCTCGCCGATGAGGTTCTCCGCCGGGACCTCCAGGTTGTCGAAGAAAACCTCGGTGGTGGAGTGGTTCATCATCGCGCGGATCGGCTTGATGGTGACGCCCTTGCCCACCGCCTCGCGCAGGTCGACGATGAAGACCGAGAGCCCCTCGCCTTTCTTCACCACCTGTTCCTTGGGCGTGGTGCGCGCCAGGAGCAGCATGAGGTCGCTGTGCTCGGCGCGGCTGGTCCAGACCTTCTGGCCGTTGACGATGTAGCGCTCGCCCTCGCGCCTGGCGAAGGTCGAGAGGCTCAAGGTGTCGGTGCCGCTGGTCGGCTCGGTGACGCCGAAGGCCTGCAGGCGCAGGCTGCCCTCGGCGATGCCGGGCAGGTAGCGCTGCTTCTGCGCCTGGCTGCCGTGCCGCAGCACCGTGCCCATGGTGTACATCTGGGCGTGGCAGGCGGCGCCGTTGCAGCCGGACTTCTGGATCTCCTCCAGGATGGCGCAGCCGGCGGCCAGCGGCAGGCCGCTGCCGCCGTAGTCCTCCGGAATGAGGGCGGCCAGGTAGCCGGCCTCGGTCAGCTCCTTCACGAAGGCCGCGGGATAGGCCCGCCTGGCGTCCAGCTCGCGCCAGTAGGCGCCGGGGTAGTTGGCGCAGAGGGCGCGCACCCCCTCGCGGATTTCGGGGAAGCTCTCGCTTGTCTCGACAGTCGTGGGGTTGGGCGTCATAGGCTCTGCGGCGGTCTCCGTAGGGGGCCGTCAGCCTACTAAAACACCGCTGTCCGGCAAAGGCCGCCAGGGCATGGCACCCATGCCCCCAGCGGCCAGCCGGCCGGCGTTGTCCTCAGCGGCCACCAGGCTGCGGCTGAGGCGGAAGGCCGCCGCCGCCAGCGCCTCGCCCGAAGGGCCGCCGGTCGTCGTGCCCTGCCCGAGCGCCTTCGGACGGGGGGCGGGGACATCGCCCGCCGCCAGCAGCGGCGCCCCCTGCCCGCGCGCGGGGGGGGCCTCCCCCGCCCGGAAGGGGAAACCCACCCGGTCGACCTTGAAGACGGCGCGCTGGGCCTCGGCGAGGCGCTGGCCCAGGTCCAGCAGCGCGCGCGCCAGGTCCGGCGGCAGGGCATTGAAGTGGGGAAAGTGCCCGCGCGGGATGATCCGCAGGTGCCCGGGGCGGATCGGGGCGGAATCGAGAAAGGCGACCAGGCGATCGCTCTGGTGGACGATAGGGGCCGGGGCGCGGCCCGCGGCGATGGCGCAGAAGGGACAGCCGCCTTGGGCGGCCCGCTGGTGATGTGCGGTCATGGAACTGGCTCCGGAATGCGGTTGGGGAATAAAAAACACCCCGGCCGTTACCGGCGGGGTGTCCGCATTTCCGAACAAGAGCGCAGCAGCGCGCCTAACCCCGCGTCAGTGGCGACGGCCGGGGCGCGGCATTCGTGCGGCGATCTCGAAGCGCTTGTCCATGGCGGAGAGGATAGCCGCCTTTGCGGGCGCTGAAAAGCCCGTCAGGAGGCTGGCAGCAAAGACGCCCCCGAGCCCCCGGAAAGGCCCCGGAGGTCTGGCGGAGGCCCGCCGCCAGGGCCTAGAATGCGCCCCGCCATGCCACAGCTTCCCCTGCTCAAGCACACGGAAGTCCTGCGCCAGCGCCTGCCCCTGGCGGGCGCGACCGTCGCCGATGTCGGCTGCGGTGACGGCGGGCTGGTGCGCGTCCTGGCGCGCGGCGGCGCCTGGGTCATCGGCATCGACCCCGGCCCGCAGCAGCTGGCCCGTGCCCAAGCCGCCGAGCCGGCGGGAGATGAGGTCTACCTCTGCGCCCTGGGCGAGGCCCTGCCCCTGCCCGAGGCCTGCCTCGACACCCTGGTCTACTTCAACGCCCTGCACCACGTGCCGGTGGCGGTGCAGGGCGCGGCCCTGGCGGAGGCCGCCCGCGTGCTGCGCCCCGGCGGCCTGGTCTACGTCCAGGAGCCCCTGGCCGAGGGCGACTACTTCGAGCTGCTGCGCCCCATCGAGGACGAGACCGAGGTGCGGGCGCGGGCCTATGACGCCTTGAAGGCCGGCGCCGACGGCAGGCTGCGCGAGACCGAGGAGTTCCGCTACCGCGCGCCCTTCCGGGTGAAGAGCGTCGAGGCCTTCCTCTCCGGCCTCATCGCCGTCGACCCGGCCCGCCGCCCGGCGGTGGAAGCCGCCGAAAAGTCGTTGCGGCAGGGCTTCCTGGCGGCTGCAGAACAGCGCGATGGGGCGTTCTGGTTTGATATCCCCTCCCGGCTCAATCTCTTGCGGCGAAACTGATGGCGATCCGCTACCTCTCGGAGCACGACTCCCCCGACGATCCCGGCGGCCTGATCCGCGAAGTACTGAACCTGGGCGCGGACTTTCCGGGCCCGGCGGAAGACGTGGTGCTGGCCTGGATCCTGCGCCTGGGCCAGGACCGCGACCCGGGCCAGGCGGCCCAGCGGCTCATCGCCGACTACCGCCTGGAGGAGCAGCCGCAGCCCGGCGGCGCCTGCGGCCGCCTCATCGAGATGCTGAAGGAGACCGCCGAGTTCCCGGCCCAGCGCATGACCCGCCACATGTGCAAGCCGCGCCGGCGCGGCGGCTGGCGGCGCAACCGGCCCGCCGACAAGTAGCCGTGAGTCAGCCGAGGGTCATCGACAACCGCAGCGCCCGGCGCCTCTTCCTGGCGCGCCAGGGCCTCGCCTTTCCCCCGCACCGGAAGCTCAGCGACGCGGGCCTGCTGGAGCTCATCGAACATCTCGGCTTCGTGCAGCTCGATTCCATCCAGACGGTGGAGCGCGCCCACCACATGATCCTCTTCGCGCGCAACCAGACCTACCGCCACAAGCAGCTCGCCCGCCTGCACGAGCGCGAAGCGGCGCTGTTCGAGAACTGGACCCATGACGCCGCCATCATCCCCAGTCGCTTCTTCCCGCACTGGAAGCTGCGCTTCACGCGCGAGGAGGCGCGCCTGCGCGAGCGCTGGCGCAAGTGGCGTGACGGCGACTTCGAAAGCGAGCTGGCCAGCGTGCTGCAGCACGTCGCCGACAACGGCCGTGTGCTGGCGCGCGAGCTGGGCAACGACGACGAGGCCAAGCCCAAGACCAACGGCGGCTGGTGGGACTGGCATCCCTCCAAGACCGCGCTGGAATACCTCTGGCGCTGCGGCCACCTGGCCGTGGCCGCGCGCGACGGCTTCCAGAAGGTCTACGACCTGACCGAACGCACCCTGCCGCGCGCGCACCTGGAGCCCGAGTTCCCTGAGGCCGAGACCGTGGACTGGGCCTGCCGCGCGGCGCTGCAGCGCCTGGGCGTCGCCACCTCGGGCGAGATCGCCGCCTTCTGGGACCTGGTCACGCCCGCCGAAGCCAAGGCCTGGTGCCTGGCGCGCAAGGACGGTGAGCTGGAAGAGGTGCACATCGAGACAACGGAAGGCGGCAAGCCGCGCGCCGCCTTCTGCTTTGCCGGCGAAGATCCCTGCGCCGAGCTGCCGGAGCCGCCGAAACGCCTGCGGGTTCTCAGCCCCTTCGATCCGTTGATCCGCGACCGCAAGCGCACCGAACGGATCTTCGGTTTCCACTACCGCATCGAGGTCTTCGTGCCCGCGGCCAAGCGCAAGTACGGCTACTACGTCTTCCCGCTGCTGGAGGGCGATCGCCTGATCGGCCGCATCGACATGAAGCATGCGCGCGAGCGCGGCGAGCTGCGGGTTAAGGGCCTCTGGCTGGAACCCAAGGTAAAACTCTCCGCCGCGCGGCGCGGTCGCCTGGAGGCGGAGCTGGAGCGCCAGCGCCGCTTCACCGGCGCCGGGCGCGTGGTCTTCGAGAAGGGCTGGCTGCGCAGCTAAGCCCGCGCCGCGCCCCGGACCCCCTCGGCCATCATGGTGCGGGTCAGGTTGTAGAGCACCACCGCGTTCATCATGTGCCAGAGGAAATGGGTGCCGACCGGCAGGGCCGCGCAGAGCCGCAGGTCGGCGGTGCGGAAGGCCAGCGAGAGGGCGAAGACGCCCGCGGCGGCCAGGATGGGGCGGCCCGCCGGGTGGCGCCGCCCGAAGTGCAGGAAGCCGCCGACGCCCAGCATGGTCACCAGCGCCACGCCGTAGGTGGAGGCGCTGAAGCCGAAGACCAGCGGCATCACCGCCACCAGCACCAGCACGATGGCGACGCCGGCCAACACGCCCCACAGCGGCAGGGCGACCAAGCGGTAAAGCGCCAGGTACATGTAGAGCAGGATAAAGAGCGCGACGGGAATGACGTCGGCCATCACCGCCCAGGCGGTCGCGAAGGTGTGAAACAGGCCGCTGCCGATGCCGACCAGTAAGATCAGCGCCACCAGGGCCAGGATCGCCGGGTCGCGGCGCGCCGCATCGTCCCGGCGCAGGGCGGCGACCAGCAGGACGCCGGCCAGGATGAAGGCCAGGTTGGTCACCGCGTTCAGCGGCTCGCCCCACAGCCCCGGGCCCACCCTTTCGCAGTAGAGGTCGATGGCGCGGTCCATAACGCGGTCAGCCTAGCAATTTCTTCGCGCCGGCAGCAGGGGCAAGAGGGGTACTATTACTGCTGCGCGCCGGCCTGTTTGGCGAACTGGTCCTCGATGTACTGCACGACCTGCTGCAGCGAGATGGTGAAGACCCCGGCCCGGCCCTCCAGAAAGGCTTCGCGCCAGATGATGTAGCCCTCCGAGATGTCCGGCGGGGTGACGTCCTTCTGGATGAGGGAGATGACGCTGGCTTCCAGGGCTTCCCGGCTGATCGGCACATGCACCAGGTGGTCCTGCACCTTGGCCTCGAGCAGCGGGTTCTTCAGCTTCAGCCTATCGACGTAGACATGGACGATCGGCTTGCTGCCCATGTCGCGGTCGATGCGCGCGATGTAGAGGCGTGAGTCCTCCTCGCCGGGGCGCGTGCGATAGCTCCACAGCTGGCCAACCTCGAAAGTGACCGCCTGCGCCGGCAGGGCAGCGCACTGCGCCAGCAGCACGAACAGGACCAGGGTTTTCTTCATCATCTTCTTGTCATCCCAAAAACGCCCTATCCCCATAACGCAGGGGCGGGCGGAAAGACCAGGCTGTCCTCTATTTTCAGCGGCGGGTCGCGGTCCTCGGCCAGCAACAGCGGCGCGTCCAGGTCGGTCAGCGCAACGCCCTGGGCCAGGATCACCGCCGGCGCGCAGGCCAGCGAGGTGGTCAGCATACAGCCGACCATGATGGCGAAGCCTTCCGCCTCGGCCGCTTGCTTCAGCTTCAACGCCTCGGTCAGGCCGCCGGTCTTGTCGAGCTTGATGTTGACCATGTCGTAGCGCCCCTTGAGGCCCGCCAGGGTCGCCGTGTCGTGGCAGGATTCGTCGGCGCAGACCGGCACCGGCCGCGCGATCCCGGCCAGCGCCGCGTCGTCGCCGGCCGGCAGGGGCTGCTCCACCATGACCACGCCCAGGCGCTGCAGGTCGGGCACCAGCGCGCTGTACTGCGCGGCGGTCCAGCCTTCGTTGGCGTCGACGACGATGCGGGCCTCGGGCGCGTTGGCGCGCACCGCCTCGACCCGGTCCAGGTCGTCGGGCCCGGCCAGCTTCAGCTTCAGGATCGGGCGCGCGGCGTTCTCCGCCGCCTTGCGGCCCATCTCCTCCGGCGTGTCGATGGAGAGCGTGAAGGCCGTGGTGACGGGGCCGGGCTCGGGCAGGCCGGCGAGCTGCCAGTGGCGCTCGCCGGCGCGCTTGCACTCCAGGTCCCAGAAAGCCAGGTCAACGGCATTGCGCGCCGCGCCGGCGGGCAAGAGCGACTGCAGGCCGGCGCGATCCAGCCCCTCGGCGAGGGGGCCGCTGAGCGCCTCGATCTCCGCGATCACGCCCTCCACCGACTCGCCGTAGCGCGGATAGGGCAGGCACTCGCCGCGGCCCAGATGCTCGCCGTCGCTCAGCTCGGCCACCACCACGTCGGCCTGGGTACGGCTGCCGCGGGAGATCGTGAACTTTCCGCGTACCGGCCAGGCTTCGTGGCGCACCGTAAGCTGGGTCATGCCTGGGCCTACTGCAGGCGATCGACGATGGGTGCGACGCCCTCGGTGAAAGGATCCATCACGGGCAGTTCGCAGTCGCTTTCGATCCGCCGCAGATAGGCTTCGACGCTGCCCTCGTTCATCTGCGAGGTATTGACCGCAATACCGACGAACTTCGCCGCCGGATTGGTCAGGCGCGCCGCCGCCAGGTTCGCGTCCATGCAGGCCTTCAGCGTCGGCAGGGGGTAATCCGGCAGGCCGCGCATGTGGGAGCGCGTCGGTTCGTGGCACAGCACCAGGGCATCGGCCTGGGCGCCGTGCAGCAGCCCCAGGGAGACCCCGGCGAAGGAGGCGTGGAACAGCGAGCCCTGGCCCTCGATGATGTCCCAGTGGTCGGCGCTGTTGGCGGGCGAGAGATACTCGACGGCCCCGGAGATGAAGTCGGCCACCACGGCGTCGATGGAAACGCCTGAGCCGGCGATGAGGATGCCGGTCTGGCCGGTGGCGCGGAAGTCCGCCTTCATGCCGCGCGCGCGCATTTCCTTCTCGATGGCCAGCGTCGTGTACATCTTGCCGACCGAACAGTCGGTGCCGACGGCAAGCAGGCGCTTGCCGGAGCGCTTCTGGCCGTTGGCGACGTCGAACTCGCGGCTGGGGTGGCGCACGTCGAAGAGCTTGCGGCCGTGCTGCTCCGCCGCCGCCTTCAGCACCTCCACGTCGGCCAGGCGGTTGTGCAGCCCGGCGGCCAGGTCATAGCCCAGCATCAGGGCCTGCTCCAGCACCGAGATCCATTTCTCCGAGAACACGCCGCCGCGGTTGGCAACGCCGATCACCAGGGTCTTGGCCCCGGCGGCGGCGCCTTCTTCCAGGGACATGTCGGTGAGCCCGAGATCCGCCTGGCAGCCTTCCAGCCGCAGCTGGCCGAGGCACCAGTCCGGACGCCAGTGGGCGATGCCCTGGGCGGTCTTGGCCGCGAGCTGGTCCGGCGCATCGCCGAGAAACAGGAGATAAGGATGCTGGATTGCCATACGCCCCTCAGATTCTTTGTATTTCCGCGCCTGCCGCCGTCCGGCGCCGGTCGTTCGTTTGCCTATCGGCACGCCGCTTTGCGAGCGCTTCAGGGCCGGCATCTTAGTGATACCGGAGGGGCGCGCCAAGCCGTGCCGCTCCCTGAATTTTGCAGGGCTGCACCGCCTTTGCCCCCGCGGCCTCGCACCTTATGATCGCGTCCCGCCGCAATGATCCACAGCGCCCGACCGAAATGAGCGATTACCCCCCCGACGCGCCGGCCAGCCGCCCCGGAGACCAGGCCGCGAACTGGAACCGCCGCGTCTGGCGTCTGGCCGGGCCGATTATCCTGGCGAACCTCACCACCCCCCTGCTGGGCGCCGTGGACACGGCGGTGGTCGGCCACCTGCCCGACCCCAGCTTCATCGGCGGCGTCGCCGTGGGCAGCGTCATCTTCAGCTTCCTGTTCTGGGGCTTCGGCTTCCTGCGCATGGGCACCACCGGCTTTACCGCCCAGGCCTACGGCGCCGGCGACGCCGCCGAGCTGCGCGCCTGCCTGCTGCGCCCCCTGGCCCTGGCGCTGGGCTTCGGCCTGCTGATCATCCTGCTGCAGAGCCCGATCCGCCTCATCGCCCTCTGGGCCATGGACGCCAGCGCCGAGGTCGAGGGCCACACCGGGATCTATTTCGACATCCGGGTGTGGAGCGCCCCGGCGGCGTTGGTGAACTACGTGGTCCTGGGCTGGCTGCTGGGCGTGCAGCGGGCGCGGGCGGCGCTGCTGCTGCAGCTGCTGCTGAACGGCACCAACATCCTGCTCGACCTGGTCTTCGTCATCGGCCTCGACTGGGGCGTGGCCGGGGTCGCCTGGGCCACCTTCATCGCCGAAAGCCTGGCTGCACTGGCCGGCCTCGTCGTCATCCTGGGCGGCCTGGAGCAGCGCCCCGGGCGCGCCGACTGGGCGCGGCTGAGCGACCCGGCGCGCCTGGCCGCGCTGATGCGTGTCAACGTCGACATCTTCATCCGCACTCTCTGCCTGGTCCTGGCCTTCGCCATCTTCACCTCGGAGAGCGCCGGCTTCGGCGACGTCATCCTGGCCGGCAACGCCATCCTGCTGCAGTTTCAGGCGGTGATCTCACACGGGCTGGACGGCTTCGCCCACGCCGCGGAGATCCTGGCCGGCAGCGCGCTGGGCGCCCGCAACCGCGAGACCTTCCGCCGCGCCGTGGTGGTCTGCACCACCTGGGGCCTGGCCGGCGCCCTCATCGCCGCTGTAGCGTTGCTGGGCGCCGGCCCGCTGCTCATCGCCGTCTTCACCTCCCTGCCGGAGGTGCGCGCCAGCGCAGAAACCTATCTCTGGTGGATGGTCGCCTCGCCCCTGATCTCGGTGTGGAGCTTCCTGCTGGACGGCGTCTTCATCGGCGCCACCCGGACCACGGCCATGCGCAACGCCATGCTGGCCTCGCTGGCGGTCTTCCTGCTGGCCGACTGGCTGCTGCTGGGCCCGCTGGGCAACCACGGCCTGTGGCTCAGCCTCATGCTCTTCATGGCGGCGCGCGCCGCGACCCTGGCCTTCTGCTACCCGGCGCTGGAGGCCACGGTGGCCCCGCAGGGCGCCGGCGGAACGGGCGCAAGAGGGGAAGGCCCGGACTAGCCGGCCTCAGGCAAGTTGCGATTTCCGGGAAAGAACGCTCAGGAAGCGGCGGCGCTGACCAGGCCCGCGGCACCCAGCAGCGCACGGCTCGGCAGGTCCATCACCAACTGCAGGGTCGCATCGCTGTCGTCGATGGCCGCGGCGTCGCAGGGCAGGATGGCAACCCGCAATGCCCCCAGCGGGATGCCGCAAGGGCGCAGCGACTGCTCCAGGCGGGCGCAGAGGCCGCCGGCGGCTTCCTCGTCGGTGATGCCCTGGGGATGGATGAAGATGACGATCAGCGCGCCGTCGTCGGCCATTTCGGCGATCAGCGAGCGGTCGTCGATGCCGCTGAGCCGGCTGTCACAGCCCGGCGCCAGGGTAACCCGGCAGAGCGAAAGACGCAGATGAAGGCCGCGCAGCCGCCGCAGGCTGTTGGCGATGCCTTTCGGCAGGCCGGAAGGGGGCGGCGATCCGGAGATCGCCGGCCGGGTTTTCGGGCCACCCGGCCGGCGAAGGGGAAGCTCGGGGGAGTACCCGAAGGGAGGGGCCGTCAGAATGCTTCCCCTTTCCCACCTCATGTCCTCAGCGTCGCTCCCCACCGGGCCGGGGGGACCGCCGTCAAGGCGATGGACATGAGAGGTCTGTTTGCTCCGCATCGACTTGAAGGTACTGCGATGCTGCAACTGTCGGGTGCGTCAAAGTTGTGGCGGTGAAGGTTAAGAAAATTAAGGAATTAGCAAAAAATTGCGCTGCACTGCCTCGACTCTCCCCAAAAGAGCGTTAGGCAGCAAGGGGAAAGCGCAGGACCATGGCAAGTCCACCGTCCGGCCGGTTATCCGCCCGAACGCTACCGCCGATCGCCTGTAAGTTGCGACGGACGATCCACAGGCCGATCCCCATGTGCGGGCTGCCTTCGCCGCTGTCCTCCTCGGAATCGGCGGGAAGCGGCTTGGAACGCAGGGAAACGTAACGCTCGAAGATGCGCGTCAGCTCGGCAGAGGGCACGCCGGGGCCGCGGTCGAGCACCGCAAGCTCCGCCCGCCCCTGCACCGCCCGCAACTCCACGATGATCTTCGAGCCCGTCGGCGAAATCTCGATGGCGTTGTCGATGACATTCTCCAGCACCGTCTCCAGCAGGTCCTCGCCGGCCAGCACGAAGATGTCGGGCTGCAGGCGGGCATCGAGGATGAGGCGCCGGCCGGCGAAGCTGTCGGCATAGGCGGCGAGCATGCGCTCGACCATGTGAGTCAGACAGATCTTCTGGCGCGGCGGGTCCAGCAGCTCGGCCGTGGTCTCCTCCAGGCGCCGGGCGTAGGCCACCAGGTGGTCGAGGCGGTCGATGGAGACCTCCAGCACGTCGAGGGCGCGCTGGCCGCGCACCTCGTCGGGGGAGACGAAGCGCCGCAGCGGCTCCAGCGACTGGCGCATGATGGCGATCGGCGTCTTGAAGGCGTGGGCGTTGTCCTCGGCGGCCAGGCGGATGCTCTCGGCGGAATCCTGCAGCGCCATGGTCATGCGGTCGAATTCCTCGGCCACCGGGGCCAGTTCAGGCACCCGGTTCTGCTGGGCGAAGCTGACGTGGCTGGCGCCGGTGCGGATGCTGCGCGCCAGGCGGCGGAAGCGCATGAGGCCGCGCCAGATCGACACGAAGAGGCCGATGGTGAAGATCGCCATGGCGAAGTAGATCGCCGCGGCGATACGCACCTCGATGGTCTTCCAGTACGGCTGATCGATGGAAGTGCCCAGGAACTCCGTGGTCGAGTGGGTGGTGATGACTGCCCAGCAGCCGGCCCCGGTGTTGATCGGGGTGATGGAGGTCAGCAGTTCCTCGGCGCCGGAGGGACGGCGGTGGCGCAGGGCCATGGACAGCTCGCCCCAGCAGCTCTGCGCCAGATTGTCGAAGACCCCGCGCTCGACCAGGCGGTCGCGTTCCTCGGCCAGCTCGGTCGGGGCAATGGTGGGCTGGGAGGCGACGAAATAGAAGCTCTCGGCTCCGTACTCGCCGGCCGGCCGGAACAGCACCTTCACGCCGGTCTGCTTGGTCGCGAAGCGCGCCACCTCGTCGTTCAGCAGCGGCAGGGAGGAAATTTCCTGCTGCTCCAGCAGCGGGCGCAGGCTCTCCGCCACCATGCGGCCCTGCTCGCGCACGCTTTCCATCAGCAGAAAGCGCTTTTCCGCGTCCGCCTCGCGGAACTGGATATAGAGGATCACCGGGACCGCGCAGAAAATGACCAGCAGCAGCATCAGCTTGCTGATCAGCGAGCGGAAAGGCAGACCGGCGGAGAAGCTGCGCGGCACAGCCGGCGTCGCCGGACCTTCGACCCGCGCAGCCATGAGGTTCAGGCTCCGCCCTTACCGCTCTGGTCGCGCCAGCGGTAGCCGAAGCCCGGATAGTTCTCGATGCCGTCGAAATTCTCGTCGACGTCGCGGAACTTCTTGCGGATGCGCTTGATGAAGGAGCGCACGTTTGCGCGATAGCCGTCGGGGCCGTAGCCGGCGACGAAGTCCTTGCCGCGCACAATGTCGTAGATCTGGCGGTAGGACACGTCACCCCCCTGCTGCGACACAAGGAACAGCACGATGGCGAACTCGGTGAGGGTGAGGTCCACCTGCTTGTTGTCCCAGAAGGCGCGACTGATGTCGGTCTTCAGTTCCAACGGCCCATTGCGGATCACCGCCGGGGTCTGGCCGCCGCCCTCCGACGAGGGCTTCACGCCTTCGGTGATGAGCTTCAGGCGCTGCAGAATGATCGGCAGGCGCCGCGACTTGTCGATGAAGTCGACCGCTCCCCACTTGAGGGCCGCTTCCTCGTAGATTTCGTCGCTGAGGACGGTCAAAAAGATAACCGGCGTCTGGATGCGGCATTCGCGCATGCGGCGCAGCACCGCCAGCCCGTCCAGGCCCGGCATGCGCCAATCCAGCAGCACCGCCTCGGCCTCTTCGCCGGACATCATGAATTCAAGGGCACTTTCGCCATTGGCGAAATCGACGACCTCATAGCCTTCCTCGGCCAGATTGAGCCCCAGGGACTCGCGGAACAGGTCGTCGTCATCAACGATAAAAACACGATTGAAAGTGGTCTCTGTCACGACCGGCTGTACAGCCATCATTCACATTGCGCTTGCCAGCGCCCCCTTATTGTTTGCCTGCTCCTTGCATTCGGCTACCTGCCGAAGGCTACCCGCTAACTGCCACCGGCCGACCCATTCGTCGGCGATGCCGGGGACGCTTCCTCGCTGTCCCGGCCCGCCTCGGCCTGTACCAGCAGTTCGCTCAAACAAAGGCGGGCGAAATCCTTGGATTCCGCGTCGTTGGGCGCTTCACCCTCGGCCCCGCCTTTCACCTCGTATGTCAGCACACGAAAATCGGTCCCACCCACTTTGGGATAGAAGAATATATGTAGGACACAACTGGCGCCGTTGTAGGCCCATATCTTTGCCGGCGGCTCCTCGATCAGCAGCGCCGGCTGGCCGAGCAACGCCGTCGTGCGGTCGAAGTCGAGCCCGACCAGCGAATCGGGTTCCACCTCGGGCGCCTTGGTCACTTCGACCGCCGCCGGGGGTACTTCAGGCTTGCGGATCGGCAGCGGCGGCGGCGGCTTCAGCTTGGCCACCTCCTCCGACACGTCCTCAGGGAACCTGCCCGCGTTGCTCAGCGCCTGTTCCTCAGACACAGGGCGTGCTGTCTCGGTGGCCGGACCGCGAAAATCAGGGAACTGGATTCCCAGTTCCGCGCACGCGGAAAGACCCAGCAATGCCGTCCCCAGGACCCCGATGAGGAGTCTCATTATCGTTTTCCTGATCTTCGCACCATCCCGGCTTTAAACCGGAACCCATCAATCGTGAGCCTCAATTTCTTAACGAAATCCTAAGATAGATGTGGGGGAGCGGTGCTGTGCCCCGTGCGCAGCATCAAGATACGACCCCAAGTGCCTAATCTGCATAGCATCCTGGCGGGTGTGACAAATTTGGCGCGGCTTTCGGTGAAGCCAGCAAAAGTGTTAAGGCCTCTTGGCCGCAAATCAGGCACATCCCTTCCTCTGGCGTTCAGCGGAACCACCCGCCCAGATGTGCCAGGGTATCGCCAAGGGATAGCCCCCTCAACCGTGATGTTTGCCCGGCAAAAGCGGCGAAGTTATGGCGAAGTGCGGCCTGTGCGCCGCGATGCCGCCCGGCCGGGGGCGGCCTGCAGACCGCTGCGGGCCGCCGGGCCCAATTCACACCGCCTTGCCGCTATCCGGGATTGACAAGCCCCACCGGGACAGCTTGATATCAAGGAGAGTGCGGCCTTCAGGGGCCGCCATAAGGCGTGGGAAACGCCGACATGAAGTCACGTCAACAGGGAAGCAGGTATGACAAAATCACGGTATTTCGCCCCGGCGGGCGCGATGATCGCTTTTGCCCTGGCGATGGGCACGGCCCAGGCCCAGGAAAAGGTCGTCAACGTCTATAACTGGTCCGACTACATCGACGAGTCGATCCTCGAGGACTTCGAGAAAGAGACGGGCATCAAGGTCGTCTACGACGTTTTCGATTCCAACGAGGTGCTGGAAACCAAGCTGCTGGCCGGCGGCACCGGCTACGACGTCGTGGTGCCCACCGGTTCCTTCCTGGCCCGCCAGATCCAGGCCGGCGCGTTCCAGAAGCTGGACAAGTCCAAGCTGCCGAACCTGAAGAACATGTGGGACGTGGTGGCCAAGCGCACGGAGAAGTACGATCCGGGCAACGACTACTCCATCAACTACATGTGGGGCACCACCGGCCTGGGCTACAACGAGGAAAAGATTCTTGAGCGTATGCCCGACGCGCCGGTCACCTCCTGGAAGATGATCTTCGATCCCGAGGTCGTCTCCAAGTTCGCCGATTGCGGCATTCACGTGCTGGATGCCCCGACCGAGCTGATCCCGGCGGCGCTGAACTACATCGGCGAGGATCCCGACAGCAAGGACCCCGACGTCATCGCCAAGGCCGAGGACGTGCTGATGGCGATGCGCCCCTACGTCCAGAAGTTCCACTCCTCTGAGTACATCAACGCCCTGGCCAACGGCGACATCTGCCTGGCGGTCGGCTGGTCCGGCGACGTGCTGCAGGCGCGCGACCGCGCCGACGAGGCCAACAATGGCGTCACGGTGAACTATGTCTCCCCGGACGAGGGCGCGCTGATGTGGTTCGACCAGATGGCCATCCCCACCGATGCCCCGCATCCGGAGAACGCCCTGGCCTTCCTGAACTACATCATGGACCCGCAGGTCATGGCCAAGGCGTCGAACTACGTCTACTACGCCAACGGCAACAAGGCCTCGCAGGAGTTCCTGGAGGAGGACGTGATCGGCGATCCGGCGATCTACCCGACGCCGGCGGCCCTGGAGACCCTCTACACGGTCACCCCCTATCCGCCGAAGGTTCAGCGGGTCGTGACGCGCCTCTGGACCAAGGTGAAGAGCGGTCAGTAAGCCTGAGCGAACGGCCCCGCCCCGACCCGGTGCGGGGCCGTTGCCTTTTCGCGGACAGGCCGCGCGGGGCGCAGCGGGCCGGGCCCGGCGACCTTCGGCGGCAAGCGGGGACATGACGGGATGAGCGGAGCAGGCACCGCAAGCAATCAGGCGCGCAGCGGCTCTTCGGCCGCGCGCCAGCGCTGGGCGCCCTGGGAGGACCCCAACGAGAAGCCCCACGTCCGGATCGTCGGCGTGACCAAGCGCTTCGGGGACTTCGTCGCCGTCGACAACGTCTCCCTCGACATTTACAAGCGCGAGTTCTTTTCCCTGCTCGGCCCCTCGGGCTGCGGCAAGACCACGCTGCTGCGCATGCTGGCCGGCTTCGAGACCCCCAGCGAGGGCCAGATTCTGCTGGAGGGAGAGGACATGTCCGGCGTGCCGCCCTACGAGCGGCCGGTGAACATGATGTTCCAGTCCTATGCCCTCTTCCCGCACATGTCGGTCGAGAAGAACATCGCCTTCGGGCTGAAGCAGGACCGCGTGCCCAAGGCGGAGATCGACCGCCGCGTCGCCGAGGTCATCGAGATGGTTCAGCTCGGCCAGTTCGCCAAGCGCAAGCCGCACCAGCTCTCCGGCGGCCAGAAGCAGCGCGTCGCCCTGGCCCGCAGCCTGGTGAAGAAGCCCAAGATGCTGCTGCTCGACGAACCGCTGGGCGCGCTGGACAAGAACCTGCGCACCCAGACCCAGTTCGAGCTGATGAACATCCAGGAGGAAACCGGCATCACCTTCGTGATCGTGACCCACGACCAGGAGGAGGCGATGACGGTGTCCAGCCGTATCGCGGTCATGGACCACGGCCGGATCGTGCAGGTCTCCACCCCGGGTGAGCTCTACGAAGCGCCGCTAACCCGCTACGTCGCCGACTTCATCGGCGAGGTCAACATCCTGGAGGGCCGCGGCGCACAGCGCGAAGGCGACCACCTGGTGCTGCAATGTCCGGACGCCGGCTGCGCCATCCAGACCGGCCCCTATGCCGAAGACGGCGGCGACGAATCCCTGTGGATCGCGCTGAGGCCAGAAAAGGTACGCATTTCCAAGGAGCCGCCGGCCGACAGCAGCCGCAACTGCATGACCGGCGAGGTCTGGGACATCGGCTACCTGGGCAATCTCTCGACCTATCACGTAAAGCTGGACAGCGGGAAGATGATCACCGCGACCCAGGCCAACATGGCCCGCCTCATTGAGCGGCCCATCACCTGGGAGGACCGGGTCTACCTGACCTGGGCGCCCGACGCCGCCGTCGTGCTGCGCGACTGAGGGACGGCAGCGTGTCATCCTCTCCGCCGCCCGCCGCCCCTGCCACCGCGCCACAGGCCGCCGTCGAAAGCCCGGAGGTCGCCCGGCAGGGCACGCAGAAACTGCTCAAGTACCTGGTCATCGCCGTTCCCTACCTCTGGCTGCTGGCCTTCTTCCTGGCGCCATTCCTCATCGTGCTGAAAATCAGCCTCGTCGAGGTGCGGGTGGCGATGCCGCCCTATTCCGAGCTGATCACCTTCGTGGAGGACGGCTGGATCGCCTTCCACGGATCGCTCGAGAACTATCTCTGGCTGTGGGACGACCCGCTCTATATCAATTCCTACCTCAGCTCCCTGAAGATCGCGGCGACCTCGACCGTGCTGACGCTGCTGGTCGGCTACCCCATCGCCTACGGCATGGCGCGCGCGCCGCGGCGCTGGCGCTTCGCCCTGCTGATGCTGGTGATCCTGCCGTTCTGGACCTCCTTCCTGATCCGCGTCTATGCCTGGATCGGCATCCTGAAGAAGGAAGGCCTGCTGAACCTGGCGCTCACCCACCTCGGCCTGATCAGCGAACCCCTGACCATTCTCAACACCGACATCGCCGTCTACATCGGCATCGTCTATTCCTACCTGCCCTTCATGGTGCTGCCGCTCTACGCCAACCTGGAGAAGATGGACCTCAGCCTCCTGGAAGCGGCCGCCGACCTCGGCTGCCGGCCGATCAAGGCCTTCTGGGTGGTGACCGTGCCGCTGTCGATGACCGGCATCGTGGCCGGCTGCTTCCTGGTCTTCATCCCGGCGGTCGGCGAGTTCGTCATCCCGGATCTGCTGGGCGGCTCCGAGACCCTGATGATCGGCAAGACCCTGTGGACCGAGTTCTTCAACAACCGCGACTGGCCGGTGTCCTCGGCGGTGGCCGTGATCCTGCTGCTGGTGCTGATCATTCCGATCGTGCTGTTCCAGCGCCAGCAGCAGCGCAGCGCCGAGGCGGAGGCCTGAGCGCATGAGACAAGGCCTCACCTGGTTCAACATCGCCTCGCTGCTGCTCGGCTTCCTCTTCCTCTACCTGCCGATCGCGCTGCTGATCATCTACAGCTTCAACGAATCTCGGCTGGTGACCGTCTGGGCCGGCTTCTCGACCAAGTGGTACGCCGAGATGCTGCAGAACCAGGGCCTGCTGAACGCCGGCTGGGTGACGCTGAAGGTCGCCTTCACCTCCTCCTGCTTCGCCACCGTGCTGGGCACCATGGCCGGGCTGATCATGTCGCGCTTCGGTTCCTTCCACGGCCGCACCCTCTTCTCGGGCATGATCTACGCGCCGCTGGTCATGCCGGAGGTCATCACCGGCCTGTCGCTGCTGCTGATGTTCGTGGCCGTCGCCCTGGACCGCGGCTTCGTCACCGTCACCCTCGCCCACATCACCTTCTCCATGTGCTACGTAGCGGTGGTGGTGCAGTCGCGCCTGGCCGGCTTCGACCGTTCCATCGAGGAGGCGGCCATGGACCTGGGCTGCCCGCCGGGACGCACCTTCTTCCAGATCACCCTGCCGATCATCGCCCCGGCGGTGGTCGCCGGCTGGCTGCTGTCCTTCACCCTGTCGCTGGATGACCTGGTCATCGCCAGCTTCACCACCGGGCCCGGCGCCACCACCCTGCCGATGAAGATCTACAGCCAGGTGCGCCTGGGCGTGACGCCGGAGATCAACGCCGTCTGCACCATCCTGGTCGGCCTTGTGGCGACCGGCGTGCTCACCGCCTCGCTCATTACCCGGCGCCAGGAAATGCGGCGCGAGGCGGAGGAACGCCAGGCCATCGCCAACAGCTGACCCGGGACGACTTCCCGTCTCGCGGCGCCCCGTCCCGCTACCGGGTATTGCCCTGGGCGAAGGCGAAGAAGCTGCCGAAGATGTTGTAGTGGTAGACGATGTAGATGCCGCTGATCACCGCGGAGATCATGAAGGCGGCGATGGTCGCCGCCAGCACCCCCGCCACGCCGTAGTAGAGCGCGCCGTACCAGCTGAGATAGGCGTTCAGCAGAATGCAGGTCAGGCTGCTGATCGACATCGGCAGGATGGCCTTGCGCAGGTGGAGAAAAGCCTGGTTGTGATAGAAGTAGCCCATCGCCACGGTGCCGGCGATGGCCCAGGGGATGAGGCCGAAGGAACTGGCGAAGGACGGCCCGACCACCAGCGGCGCGGCCAGCATGGAAACCAGGTAGAAGAAGATGCCGAGCGCGGGCAGCAGCAGCAGGAAGCTCAGCGAGACCGCCGTCACCTCCCTGCGATAGTTCGACTGCAGCTCGCCCAGCCGCTTGAAGAGCCAGGGCATCCAGGCATGCAGGAAGCCGTTGATGGCAACGAAGAGCGCGGCGCCGAACAGGGCGGCGACGCCGTAGAGGCCGTTCTCGGCGAGGCCCAGCAGGTGGGTGATGATGAGACGGTCGGTCAGCGGCACCGCGACCAGGCCGAAGCCCGTCGGCAGGTAGACCAGCCCGAACTTCACCATGTCCTTGAACTGGCCGCGCCCGGGCAGTTTGAAACTCAGTTTCAGATCCTTGGCCAGCCACGCCACGCCCAGTAGGCAGGTGACGACCAGGCCCGCGACCTTGCCCAGAATGACGCCCTGCCAGCCCGCGCCCTGAAACACCAGCGCCGCGATGACGGCGAAGCCGAGGAGCGACTGCGCGAACTGCAGCGCGATGAAGCGGCCGCGCTTTCCGGCGAATTGGTTGTAGGTCAGGACGAAGTAGAAATTCACATAGAGATAGGCGGCAAAGACCACCGCCAGGACCCAGGCGGCGGGGAAGCTAATGAAGCTCGCCAGCGTCTCGCCGAACAGCAGGCCGATGAGGCCCAGGACCAGGGCAGAAGCGGTCGAGAGATAGAAGGCGGAGACCACGAAGGCCGCCAGCCCGGCCTTGTCCAACTCGTAGAAATGCATCTTCAGCGCGTCCTGGATGGTCAGATTGACCGCCGGGCGCAGGAAGGCCACCAGCGAGACGAAGAGGACCCAGACGCCGTATTCCTCCGGCGCCAGGATGCGCGTTAACAAAATAGCGAGGAAGAAGGGGGAAAGTGCCTCGATGCTGTTGGCGAGGGAATAGAAGATGGATGTCCCCACCAATTTGCGAAACAGCTGCAGCATCCTGACCTTCTTGGCATCGACGAGTCTGTGAAAATGTACTCTCTGGGCAGAGCATCTTTGATCGTCAGGAAGATGGATGCCTCGGCTGGCCGTCTGAGCGTCTTCGATGACGTTGTCCGGAAGAACTTCTACATCCGGTTTTTCTATGCTCTTTACGAAAAAAGCCCCGGATTTCTAAAGACGACGCTGTTAATAATTTATGGCCTGAAATGTTATCTTTCAGTTAATTGGGCCTCTCGGGCAGAGGGCGAGATCGCCTTCTTCGCCTCCTATCCCAACGAGCGTGTCGCTCTCGACCACCTGCGACGGAACCTGCCGGAGCTCTCGGCCGCCGAGCTGACGATTTCACGACGCAACTGCCTGGGCTGGCCGGCCTTGGCGGCGCTGCCCGCCTTCCTCGCCTGCGTGGCCCGCCTCTGGCCGCTCGCCGCCCGGCTGAGCCGGCGGCTGCACTTCATGCCGGCCTGCCGTGTCTTCAGCACCACGGCCTTCTACCTGCGCTTCGGGCGCCTGCTGAAGCAGCGGCGCGCGCAGGCGGTGTTCATCGCCAACCACTACTCGCCGGAATGCCTGGCGCTGGCCGCGGCGGCGCATCGCCAGGGCGGGAAGGTCCTCTTCGTCAATCACGCCAACGCGACAGGGAACAAGGTCTACGCGCCACCACTCCACTGCGACCTGGCCGCTCTCACCGGCCAGGGCGTGCTCGACGCCTATATGGAAAACGGCAGACCGCCCGTCAACGCGGTCTTTATCCCGCCGACCTCGCCTCAGGCGCAGATGCGCAGCCACTTCAATCCGGAAGGCGGCCTCTCAGTCGGCATCTTTCTGACGGCACTCACAGACATGGCGCGCCTGGAAGCATTGGTCGCGCAGCTGCTGGAGAGCCCGCGCGTGGCCCGCGTGCTGATCCGCCCGCACCCGGTGAAGGTCATCAACGAGGACCTGAGCGGCCTTTGCACCGCCGATGGGCGGGTGCAGGAAACCGGCGGCAGCTTGCTGATCGACGACGTCCGGCTCTGCGACCTCGCCATCTGCGGCAACAGCACGGCGACCATCGAGGTTCTGCGCGGCGGCCTGCCGGTCTTCTACGACGCGGCCCTGGACTCCTGCGGCCACGATCTGAACGGCCACCTGCACCGCAAGCTGGTGCCGCCGCTGCCCGAGCGGCTGGACGAGGCGGCCCTGGAGGCGGTCGCAGCGTTCTACGACGATCCTGACTGGCTCGGCAGGATGCGCTACTTCGACGCCAGCTATCGGGGGGACGAGGCGGAGATGTTCCGCCGCCTGGCCGTCGGCATTCGCGAGACCCTGCAGGACAGCGGCCTGGCGCCGCTGCTGCTCACGCCGGCCGCCGCGCCCGCAGCGCAGGATGAGGCGCAGGACGAGGCCACGGCCGCGGCCGAAGAGCCGCGGCGCGCTGAGGCCGGTGAGAAGCCGGAGGCTAGACCTTGGACCGGTCGTCGCCTTTCAGGGTGAAGACCTTCTCCACGTAGCGGACGATCCGCTCCACCGACTCGGGCACCGTCTCGGTGGAGGTGTCGACCTCCAGGTCGGCGGCCTCCGGCGCCTCGTAGGGCGCCGGGACGCCGGTGGACTGCGGAATCTCGCCCGCGCGGGCCTTCTTGTAGAGGCCCCTGGGGTCGCGCTGTTCGCAGGTCTCCACAACCGCCTTG
>NZ_JACSDK010000016.1 GCF_014925385.1 Pelagibius marinus
GAGGCGCAGCCGTCCTTCGGCCAGATCAGGCCAGAGAGAGGCCGTTTGGTCCGGTCAACCAGCAGAGAAGCCAGGAACGGTACCGAGCATCTGGTTCCTGAGGAGGCTGGCATCGCTACCCGGCGCACCATTTCCGTCCCGGCCCTGAAGGCCCCGCGGCTCGCGGCCCGGCAGCCTTGCGACGGCATTCAGCTCTCTCGCCTCTGATCGGCCGCGAGGCTCCAGTGCCCACCTTCAGAGATTGGATTTGGTTCCTCGGGGTGAGAAGGGGCCAGACTACAGCAAATGTCGCCTCTGGCGCTCCTGACCGACTTCGATAGGTGTCATGTAAAGTTCGGTTTTTGACCCCAAGCGGTACTTCCATATCAATCAGCTCGGCGGTAAGAGTTCGAGATCCGCACGGCAAGATGCCGATATCTAGACTTCTAGCCTAAGATTATTGAGAGTGCTGTATGGCCTTCAAAGTAGACCCTAGCCCCGCACAAAAATTCCAGCCGCTTATAGAATGGGAACGCTTGCCCGAGCGCGGCGCTCCGCGAATATGGGGCGGGGTGGCTCTCATGGAGGAGCAAGTTCCGAAGCGCGGCATTTTGAAATCCAAGCACAAGAGGCTACCGGATGTTTTTCCGTTTAAGGGTGGGCTCGTAGTTTGTGATGCATTCCGCGAGATTGTTGAAGACCTCGAACCCACTGTCCATCAATTCTTCCCTTTCTCGGTGATAAGCAAAAGGGGGCAGCCCGTTCCAGGCAACACCCCCTACTATGTCCTTAATGTGACTCGAAAACTCGACGCCATCCTGGTTTCGAGATCGAACGTCACCTGGATGGATGTTGACCAAAGGCTGGCGGCAGGGGAGAAGTTTCTTATTCCCGGCAGGGGTCCATTGCAACTCGTTATGAGCAGACCAAAGATAGCCGGAAACCACGCTTGGCGTGGAGATCGAGTGTTTGGAACTGACCTTTATTTCTCGGACGGCCTAGTCAGTGCAATCGAAGACGCGGGCCTTTCGAAACTAAAGTTCACTCGGATTGATGAGTCTGATGAGACATGGCGTGAAGAAGGAAACGTGTTTCCTGCCCAGGCAGGATAGAGTCGTCGCTGCGTCCGTTCACTCGCCCCTCACATCTGTCCATTGGAGGGGCGGCGTAGTCAGCGATTGGCACGCCCCCGACATTGGGAGGCAGGTGGAGCATGTCCACTCCGCCTCTGAAAGGTGACATTGGGGGCCGGGCCGCAGAAAACGTCAGCTGAGGGGCTGTTGACGGACCAAGTAGATTGGCACGGGGAAGGCGGCTCGTGACCTAGAGCGGCCTTGTCGGCGGCCGTTGGCTAGCGCGCAAGCTGTTCTTCGCCGATATGCATGAATTCGCGAAATGCCGAGACGGCGGAGTTCTGCTCGACGTTCGTGGCCCAGGCCAGGCCGACATCCATGGTGGGAATGCTGTCGGCGAGCAAGATGACTTCGACGCGGCGGCCGTCCAGTGACCAGGGCCGGTACACCATGTCGGAAAGGATGGTCACACCCATACCGCTGGCGACCATCGAGCGCACAGCCTCTACCGACGAGGTGCGGAATATGGTGTGCGGGCGGTAGCTCGTGCGGTTCCAGTAGCGCTGGGCCGTGTTGCTGGCCTCATCGACCGTCAGCATGATGTAGGGCTCGGCTGCCACGTCGGCGAGCGAGATCGAGGGCTGTTCGAGCAGCGCATGCTGCGACGACAGCCAGAGGCGGCGGCGCGACTGCAGCAGCGTGTCATAGGACAAGCCCTCCTGGTTGACGATATTGGAGGTGAGCATCACGGCCAGGTCGAAGGTGCCGGAGACCAGGCCGTCCTCGATGGCGTTGCGCGAGGCCTCGGTGAGCTTGAGATCCACGCCGGGAAAAGCGTGAACAAAGCGCTCGATATAGGGCGGCAGGAAATAACCAGCCACCGTATAGGTCATGGCCAGCCGCAGCGTTCCCCTGACGTCGTCGCGCCGGCGGCGCGGCGAGCGGACCGCCTCGTCCACCGCCGCCATGATCCGGCGGGCGTGGTCGAGAAAGATGTTGCCTTCATAGGTCAGCGCCACGCCGCCCGGATGCCGTTCCAGCAACTGGGTTCCGACAATCTCTTCCAGCTGTTTGACGGCCGTGGTGACCGCCGACTGGGAGACATTGAGTTCCATGGCGGCACGTGAGATCTGGCCGGAATTCGCCACGGCAATGAAGTAGCGGATCTGTCGGATCGAGGGCTCATTCATTTTTCTGATGGTCCATATCGAAAAAACAGAATCGGAGCTGATGCCTCTTGACCGGCGATTGGACAGGGAGAAGGGCGCGGTTCGGGGTGAGGGGCGATATGAAGTTCATGTATTTCATATAGCTACGCGGCTACCCAACCGCTGCGCAATGAGCGGCGGCGACAAAATGTACCTATTTGTACACCACTCACTAATATTAGAAAATCAGATTTATGGCGTCTGATAATCGTATTTTACTATTTCTTCCCCGCGTTCTTTCATTTTCTGGCCGTCCTCCCGGTGGCGGTCAGCAAAGCGGGCCGTAGCGGCCCGGCGAGAACAGGAGGCTCAATCATGAAAAGAATGCTCAGCGCATTGCCGGCATCTGCGGCGATGGCGCTCGCGCTTACAGGCAGCGCGGTCGCTGGGGACTGGTACCCCTATCCGGTCGAAGTCTGGGACCCGCCGTTCAACATGGAAAGCCCGCGCAAGACGATGGACTACGTGCCACTCGAAAAGGCCGCGGAGAAGTGGGACATCTGCGTTTCCTTTCCGCACATGAAGGACGCCTATTGGCTGGGGGTCGACTACGGCATCACCGAAGAGGCCAAGCGCCTGGGCGTGAAGGCCAACGTCGTCGAAGCGGGCGGCTATACCGAGCTCAACACCCAGATCTCCCAGATCGAGGACTGCGTCTCGGCGGGGGCCGACGCGGTCGTCATCGGCGCGATCTCCTTTGACGGATTGAACAACCTGGTCAAGGAGATTCGATCCAAAGACATCCCGGTCATCGACGTCATCAACGGCATGTCCTCCAGCGAGCTCTCGGCGAAGTCGCTGGTCTCCTTCGGTGAGATGGGCGCTAAGGCCGGTGAGTTCCTCGCCAAGGTGCATCCCGCCGGCGGCAAGGCGGCAAAGGTTGCCTGGTTCCCCGGGCCGGCCGGCGCCGGCTGGGTGGAAGCGGGCAATACCGGCTTCCAAAGCGCGATCGCCGACAGCTCGGTCGAGCTGGTCGACACCAAGTACGGCGACACCGGCAAGGAAGCGCAGGCCAAGCTGGTCGAGGATGCGCTAGAGGCCTATCCCGATCTGAACTACATCGTCGGCACCGCGGTGACGGCGGAGGCCGCCGTACCGATCCTGCGTGCCCGCGGGCTGACCGATCAGGTCAAGATCGTCTCCTACTACTACACGCCAGGCGTCGACCGCGGCATCGCGCGCGGGCAGATTCTGGCGGCGCCGACGGATTCGACGGTCATTCAGGGGCGCATCGCGGTGGACCAGGCCGTGCGTATCCTGGAAGGCAAGGGCTATCAGAAGCACGTCGGGCCGGCACTCTATGTCGTGACCCAGGAAAACCACGGCAAGTTTGACCCCGCGTCGACGCTGGCGCCGAACGGCTTCAGCCCGATCTTCTCGGTCGACTAGGCGCAGGCGACAAACGGACCATGTCGACCTCACAGGCCGCCGTGCAAGGTGGGGGGGCGCCATCATCGCCCTCCCCCCTGCTGCAGACGATAGCCGTGACCAAGGACTATCCCGGCGTCAAGGCGCTGGACGGCGTGCACTTCGACCTGCGTGCCGGCGAGGTGCATGTTCTCTTCGGTGAGAACGGCGCCGGCAAGTCCACCCTGATCTCCATCCTGGCAGGCGCCAGCCAACCGAGCGCCGGCCGTATCCTCATCGATGGAGAACCCGTGACGCTGGCGTCGGTCCACGACGCCCGCGCCTACGGCATCTCCGCTGTGTTCCAGGAGTTTTCCCTGATCCCGCAGATGACCGTGGAGGAGAACCTCTTTCTGGGCGCAGAGCCGACGCGTGGCGGCTTCACCGATCGGGCGCGCATACGCCGCGAGTCGCTGAAGATCCTCGGGGAACTGGGCTTCGCGTTGAAGCCCGAGCAGCGCGTTGATCATCTGACGCGCGCCGAGCAGCAGATGGTCGAGATCGCCAAGGCCTTTCGGTCCGACCTCTCCGTCCTTATCCTCGACGAACCGACGGCTTCGCTCACCAACCACGAGACCGATCGCCTCTTCGAGCTGATCGGCCAGCTGACCGGGCGCGGCGTCGGGATCGTCTACATTACCCACCGCATGGCGGAAATCCAGCGCATTGGCGACCGCATTACGGTGCTGCGGGACGGACGCTACATCGACACCGTCGACGCCAAGACCGCCTCCGAAGACGACCTGGTCCGCCTGATGACCGGCCGGGTGGTTGGCGGCATATTTCCGCCGATCGACCTCGCGGCCCCGGGCGACACGGTTCTGGAGGTGCGCGATCTGACCACGCCCGACGAAGCGGTCGTCCAAGCCTCGATGCACGTGCGGGCCGGCGAGATCGTCGGCATGGCCGGCCTCGTGGGTTCCGGCAAGTCGGAACTGATGCAGGCCTGCTTCGGCGCCGGCCCGATCGCGTCCGGCAAAGTCATGCTGCGGGGCCGCGACATCACCGGACAGGGGCCGCGCCGCAACATCCGCGAAGGATTTCTCTATCTGCCCGCCGACCGGCGCAGCGAGGGCCTGATGATGATGCGCTCGGTGCGCGAGAACGTCGCGCTGGCCTCACTGGGCATCCCCCCCTTTTCCAACGGCCTTGTTCTCGACCGCGCCGGCGAGACGCAGAGGGTTACTGCGTTGGCCGAACGGCTGAACCTCTCACCACCGCGCATCGAGCGTGCCGTGGATCATTTCTCCGGCGGCAACCAGCAGAAGGTGATGTTGGCGCGCAGCCTGACGCGCAACTACGATCTCATCGTTTTCGATGAACCCACCGTCGGCGTCGATGTCGGCACTCGCGCGTCGATCTACGAATTCATCGTGGGGCTGGCACGCAGCGGTGTCGGCATCGTGCTGATCTCCTCCGACCTGCCCGAGATTCTCCACCTGACCACCCGCGCCTATGTCTTCTATCGTGGCGGCGTCCAGGCCGAGTTGCGGGCCGGCGAGCTTACGGAAGAGAACGTGCTCGCCCATTTCTTCGAGAGGGAGGCCGCATGATGGCCAAGGGTACCGCGACTGCGCGGCCGTCGGGCGGCGCGGGCGACGCCGCCAAGCGGCTTTTCGTCAAGCTCGGCATCCTGCCGTTCCTGCTGGTGATCGCTGTGGTGGTGTTCACGCTGATGTCGGACAACTTCCTGACGCCGCGCAACTTGATGAACGTGCTGCGCCAGTCAGTCTATCTGATGATCGTCTCTCTGGGACAGATGATGGCGCTCTTGACCGGTGGTTTCGACCTCTCGGTCGGCACCATCGTGGCGCTTTCCTCTGTCGTGGGGGCGATGGCCATGGCCGCCGTCTTTGCCGCGGCGCCTGACGCGGTGTGGCTGGCGATCGCCGTCGGCTGCCTTGCCGGCATAGCCGCGGGGGTTGCCATCGGCGTCGTCAACGGCATCGGCGTCGCCTTTTTCAATGTCTCCCCTTTCATGATGTCCCTCGGCATGGCCTCGGTCGGCTTCGGCATCGCGCTCTACCTGACTGGCGGCGTCCCCGTCTACGGCATGCCGCAGGCCTTCGGCGACATCTTCGGTTTCGGCATGCTGTTCGGCGTTCCGGCACCAGTCTATGTCGCGGCGCTGCTCGTGGTGGCGCTCTATGCATTCCTCTACCGGACCCCGCAAGGGCGCTATTTCTATGCCGTCGGCGGCAACCTGAAGGCCGCTGCGCTGTCGGGCATCAACGCCACCGGCACTCTGTTCTTCACCTATGTGTTCTGCGCCTTCTTCGCGGCGGTCGCCGGCATGCTCCTGACCGCGCGCCTGGATACGGGCGAGGCCAACATCGGGGCCTCGATGCCGTTGGAATCCATTGCCGCATGCGTGATCGCCGGGGTGAGCTTGCGCGGCGGCGTCGGCCGGCTGGAAAACGTCGTGCTCGGCGCCTTGTTTATCGGCCTGGTGCAGAACGGCATGAATTTGGCGCGCATCGAGTCTTACCTGCAGACCGTGGTCCTCGGCGCCCTGCTGATACTCGCCGTGATCGCCGACCAGATCCGGCTCCGCTATGTCGCCTCGCTCAAGGATTAAGGAGAAAGAGAGTATGCCTGTGGATATTAACTGCGACATGGGCGAGAGCTTCGGTCTTTACAAGATGGGCGATGACGAGGGCATGATGCCCTACATCACGCAGGCCAATGTCGCCTGCGGCTTTCACGGCTCGGACCCGAACCACATGCGGCGCACGGTGGAGCTTGCACAGGCCCACGGCGTGAAGGTTGGCGCGCACTTCTCGCTGCCCGATCTGCCGGGCTTCGGGCGGCGGGAGATGAAGATCGACCGGGAAGAGATGGCGAACATCATCATCTACCAGATCGGTGCCCTGAAGGGTTTTCTGGACGCTGCCGGCGTACCGCTGTCGCACCTGAAACCGCATGGTGCGCTGTATGGGATGGCCGCGCGCCTGGAGCCGATCGCCCACGCCGTCGCCGATGCGGCGGAGGTCTACGAGGTGCCAGTGCTGGGTATGACCGGGACGCTGCATGAGCAGATATACGCCGACCGCGGTGTCGGCTTCCAGGCTGAGTTCTTCGCCGACCTCGACTATGACGACAAGGGCGGGTTGATGATCACCCGTGAACACGACACCGTCGATCCGGCCTTTGCCGCGGCGCGCGCCGTCGAAGCCGTGCGCGACTGCACGATTGCCTCGATCAATGGCAAATCGCTGCAGGTGCGCGCCGAGACCATCTGCGTTCATTCCGATACCCCGAACTCCGTTGCAATCGCCAAGGCGGTGCGCAAGGCGGTCGGAGAATTGGAAGCCGCCTGACAGGCCGCCTGTCCAAGAAGGAGATCAAGCGATGGCAAATCATGAGGTCAAGTCCCCGATCCCGGGCACCTTCTACCGCAAACCGGCTCCCGACCAGCCGCCCTACAAGGAGGTCGGGGATCAGGTCGTCAAGGGCGATACCCTCGGCCTTGTCGAGGTGATGAAGACCTTTCACGAGGTAAGGGCCGACGCCGACGGCACCCTCGCCGCCTTTCCGATCGAGGACGCCGAGCCGGTGATGGCCGGCCAGACCATCGCCGAGCTGGACTGAGGCAATCGTGGCCGGGACTATCAAGAAGCTGCTGATTGCCAACCGCGGGGAGATCGCGGTACGCATCATCCGTGCCGCGCGTGATCTGGGCATTGCCACGGTGCAGGTCCACAGCGAGGCGGATGCCGAAAGCCGTGCGGTGCAAATGGCCGACGAGGCGGTCGACATCGGGCCGCCGCAAGCGGCGAAGTCGTATCTCAACGTCGAAGCGATCCTGAATGCAGCGAAGAAGACCGGCGCCGACGCCATCCATCCGGGCTACGGCTTCCTTGCCGAGAACGCGGACTTTGCTGATGCCGTTGTAGCGGCTGGGCTGATCTTCGTCGGACCGAGCGGGGACACGATCCGCCTGATGGGTGACAAGGCGGCGGCGCGGAAAGAAGCAAAGAAGGCGCAGGTACCAACCGTGCCGGGCAGCGACGGCGTCATCAACGGTATGGAGGTTGCCGCTTCGCAGGCCGAGGCCATTGGCTTTCCGGTGATGATCAAGGCGGCGGCGGGCGGCGGCGGGCGCGGGATCCGCGTTGCACAGGATGCGGCGGAATTCAGCGCACTCGCGCCCCAGGCTTCCTCCGAAGCCAAGGCCGCCTTCGGAGACGGCGGCGTCTATGTCGAGAAGGTCATCGAGCGCGCCCGACACATCGAGGTGCAGGTGCTGGGCGACGGTGAGGATGTCGTCCACTTCTACGAACGCGAATGCTCGCTGCAGCGCCGGCGCCAGAAGGTCTGGGAGGAAGCGCCGTCGGCGGCATTGCCCGAAGCGGTACGCGACTCCCTTTGCACCGCAGCCGTCGCGCTTGCCAAGGCGGTCCGCTACAAGGGCGCCGGCACGGTCGAGTTCCTCTACGACGACGAAAGCGGCCAGTTCTACTTCATCGAGATGAACACCCGCATCCAGGTCGAGCACCCGGTGACGGAGATGATCTGCGGCGTCGACCTGGTGGCCGAGATGATCGCCATTGCCGGTGGAGAGAAGCTGCGCCTACGTCAGGAGGAAATCCGGCGTCATGGCCACGCCATCGAGGTGAGGCTGAACGCGGAAGACCCCGCCAACAATTTCATGCCCTTTCCCGGCATCGTCGGGGCGTTGGCGGTGCCTTCGGGGCCGGGCGTGCGTTTCGACCATATGCTCTACCCGGGCTACGCAGTGCCGCCCTTCTACGATTCCCTGCTTGGCAAACTCATCGTCTGGGCCGAGGACCGTGAGAGTGCGCTGCGGCGGCTCGAGCGCGCCCTAAGCGAGCTGCAGGTGTCGGGCCTGCCGACGACGGCGCCGCTATTCCGGGCGCTGCTTGAAAGCGAGGAACTGCGTGCCAGCTCCGTACACACGCGCTGGCTGGAACCCTGGCTCGAAAACAACATCGATCTCATCAGGCAAAAAGGAGGTGCAGGCGCATGAGCCGATACACATTTGGCGGCGACGAGCACATTTTCGTGGAGGTCGACGAGGCGATGACGCTGGAGGCCTTCTTCGTCAGCCTTTCCATGACCAATGCAGTGCGGGATGCCGGGATCAAGGGTGTCACCGAGATCTGCCCGGCCAATGCCTCCTTCCAGATCAAATTCGATCCTGACGTGATCCGCCCCGACGACCTGCTGGCGGAACTGAAGCGGCTGGAGGCAACGGCCGAGAACGCCGATCGCGTGCTGGACACGCGTATCATTGAAATTCCCGTCTATTACCAGGATCCCTGGACGCACGAGACGCTGATGCGGTTCCGCGAGCGGCACCAGGAACCGAATGCGACCGACATTGAGTACGCCGCTTCGATCAACGGCTTCGACAGTGTGGAGAAGTTCATTGAGGCACACTCAGGGGCGCCGTGGTTCGTCTCCATGGTCGGCTTTGTCTCCGGGCTTCCCTTCCTCTATCAGATGGTCGACCGTCCGCGGCAAATCAAAGTACCGAAGTACCTGCGCCCGCGCACGGACACGCCGCGCCTGACGGTGGGCTACGGCGGCTCCTTTTCCTGCATCTACTCGGTGCGCGGCGCCGGGGGCTACCAGATGTTCGGCATCACGCCCATGCCGATCTTCGATCCAGAGCAGAAGGTCTCCTACTTGAACGACTTCATGGTGTTCTTCAAGCCGGGTGATATCGTCAAGTTCAAGCCCATCGACCGCAAATCCTACGATGCAGCCGTCGCCGAGGTTCAGGCCGGAAGTTTTGCGCCGAAAAGCAGCAGCGTCCGCTTCTCGCTCGACGACTACAACGCCGATATCGACGGCACCAACGCCAAGCTGATGGGGGCCCTCTATGCCGATTAACGTGATCTCCGCCGGTATCGCCACCACGATCCAGGACCTCGGGCGGCCAGGCTATTACCACCTGGGAATTCCCATGGGCGGCGCGATGGACCGCTTGGCCCTGCGGGCGGCCAATCTGCTGGTCGGCAACGACGAAGGGGCGGCGGGGCTCGAATCTGTCTTCGTCGGTCCGGAGCTGGAAATTACCGAAGATGCAATGGTTGCCGTCTGCGGGGCGGAACTGCCGCCCAAGGTTGACGGCGAGCCGCGCGAGACGTGGACCGCTTTCCAGGTCAGGGCCGGCCAGGTTCTGTCCTTCGATTTCCTGCAGTCGGGTGCGCGCGCCTACATCGCGATTTCGGGCGGCATAAATACGCCACCAATGCTCGGCAGCCGATCGACTTACGCCATCGGTGCGCTGGGCGGCGTCAACGGCCGCGCCGTTCAGCCCGGCGACACCCTGCCGCTGGGCAACGGTGCGGACGCTAGAAAGGAAGGCTTGTCCGTGCCGCAGAAGCTGCGTCGCGGGCCGGGAAATGCCGCCGAGCTGCGCGTCCTGCCGGGGCTGTACTGGCATCGCATCACCGAAGCGGCCCAGCAGAACTTCTTCGCGGACACCTGGAAAGTGGCCAATGAGGCCGACCGCATGGGATACCGCTTCCAGGGTGGCCGTACGTTGGAGTTTGTGGAGCGCGAGCAACCATTCAGCGCCGGCGCCGATCCCTCCAACATCACCGATGCCTGCTATCCCTACGGTTCGGTCCAGGTGCCCAGCGGCACCGAGCCGATTGTGCTGCATCGCGACGCGGTCTCGGGGGGCGGCTACTTCATGCTGGGTACGGTCATATCCGCAGACATGGATCTGATCGGCCAGTTGCAGCCGCATACGCCGACGCAGTTCGTGCGGGTCGACATGGACAGCGCGCTCACCGCGCGGCACGACCGCACCGCGACCATGAACGCCATCCGTGAAGCTCTCTCCTGATCCAGAGGACCCAAGACCATGACCACGACCACCTATCCGACCCTCTCCCTCGCCGTCGGCGGCGGCAAAAGGGGCGCGCTTCGGTCGATTCTCCTTGCCCTGGCCGGCTCGGCCTTGCTCTGGACCTCAGCCAAGGTCCAGATTCCCTTTTATCCGGTGCCGATGACCATGCAGACCTTTGTGGTCCTCTTCCTCGGCTTCGTACTGGGGCCACGCCTCGGGGCGGCGACAGTGCTGCTCTACCTTGCCGAGGGCTTGGTCGGCTTGCCGGTCTTTGCCGGCACGCCGGAAAAGGGGCTGGGGCTGGCCTATATGGCCGGACCGACCGGCGGTTACCTGGTGGGTTTTGTGATCTCGGCCTACATCGTCGGCTGGTGTGCGGAACGTGGCTTTGACCGTCGGCTGGTTCCTGCCGCGCTGTCCGCGCTTGTGGGGCTCATTGTACTCTACGTGGCCGGCCTCGCTTGGCTCGGCTTCGTGGTCGGCTGGGACAAGCCGGTGTTGGCCTGGGGCCTCTATCCGTTCCTTCCCGGAGAAGGTCTGAAGCTCGCCCTGCTGGCGGCGACGCTGCCTCTCGTCTGGCGTGGCATAGTCCGGCGCTGAATGGACCAGACCCGGCGTCGTGAGGGACATGCCCTGCGCCGGCAAATGCACGTGCCTTCGGAGGAGTCGAATACTTGGACCCCGACGACGGCTCACGCCCCAACGATATACAGTTTCGGGTCATGCCGGCCGGAGGAGTTGCGCGTGCCTAATGCCAAGATTGAAGAACGCCGCACAGATGCGATAGCCCGCGGCGTTGGTGTTCAGACACAGGTTTTCGCCGACCGTGCCAGAAACGCCGAACTATGGGACGTCGAGGGTCGTCGCTATATCGACTTCGCCTCCGGGATTGCCGTGCTGAACACCGGGCACTGCCATCCGAAGGTCATGAAGGCGGTTCATGAGCAATTGGATCGATTCACGCACACCTGCCATCAGGTGGTGCCCTACGAGAACTACGTTTCACTCGCGGAGCGGCTGAATGCCGTCGTGCCGGGCGGCGGCAGGAAGAAGACGATCTTTGTCACCACCGGCGCGGAAGCGCTCGAAAACGCCGTGAAAATCGCCCGCAGCGCAACCGGGCGCAACGCCGTCGTTGCTTTTTCCGGTGGATTCCATGGCCGCACGTTCATGGGAATGGCGATGACCGGAAAGGTGTTCCCATACAAGGCGGGCTTCGGGTCTATGCCGAACGACGTTTACCACGTCCCCTTTCCGATGGACCTGCACGGCGTGACCGAAGAAACGTCCATCGCTGCGCTCGACCGCCTGTTCAAGTCGGATGTCGATCCGGCGCGCGTCGCGGCGCTGGTCATCGAGCCGGTGCAGGGCGAAGGCGGCTTTTATGTGGCACCAAAAAGTTTCATGCGACACCTGCGCACGGTTTGTGACCGGCACGGCATTCTGTTGATCATTGACGAGGTGCAGACCGGCTTCGCGCGTTGCGGTACACTGTTTGCCATCGAGCAATACGATGTCGAGCCCGACCTCGTCACCATCGCCAAGAGTCTCGCCGGCGGCTTTCCGCTGGCTGCCGTCACCGGCAAGGCGAGCGTCATGGATGCGCCGTCACCGGGCGGACTGGGCGGCACCTATGGCGGCAGTCCGATCGGGATTGCGGCGGCCCATGCCGTGCTGGACATCATAGAGGAGGAGGGACTCTGCGAGCGTGCCAATCGCCTCGGCGCACGATTGAAACATCGGCTGGAATGCCTGCGTGACGAGGTCCCGGAGATCAGTGACATTCGCGGTCCCGGGTTCATGATTGCCGTTGAATTCAAGGATGCCGCCTCGGGCGCGCCCAGTTCGGCCTTCGCCGGCCGCGTGCGCGAGATCGCGCTTTCAAAGGGATTAATACTGCTTACCTGCGGTGTCCATGCCAATGTGATCCGCTTTCTGGCACCGATCACTATAGAGAACGCGGTCTTCACCGAAGCCCTCGACATCCTTGAGGCATCCATCCGGACGGCGCGGGCATGACGCCCTCGATAGAAGACGCCCTGAGTTCGCGCCTCTCTGATCCCACTCTTGTGCGACCGGCCGGCCTGGTGGGGCCGGATTGGATCGATGCTGCCGGAAGCGGCGCCACATTCGCGGTCGACAATCCCTCGACCGGCGAAATCATTGCCAGACTGCCCGAGATGGGTGCGGAAGAAACACGCCGTGCCATCGAGGTCGCCTACACTGCCCAGAAAGAATGGGCTCGGCACACCGGCAAGGAGCGCGCCGCCCTCTTGAGTGCGCTCTATGGGCTGATGGTCCGGCATGCCGACGATCTGGCGGCGATCCTGACCACGGAGATGGGCAAGCCTCTCGCCGAGGCGCGGGGAGAGATCCTCTATGGTGCGTCCTATCTGGAATGGTTCGCCGAGGAGGCAAAGCGCATACATGGCGATCTGCTGCTCGGCCACCAGCGCGACAAGCGCATCATGGTGATGAAGCAGCCCGTCGGCGTTGCCGGCCTGATCACGCCGTGGAACTTCCCAAACGCCATGCTGGCGCGCAAGCTGGCGCCGGCACTGGCGGCTGGCTGCGCAGTCGTCGCCAAGCCGGCCGAGCAGACCCCGCTCTCAGCCATCGCGCTGGGCGTCCTGGCCGAACGTGCGGGGCTGCCGGCTGGCCTGTTCAACCTAGTCCTCGGCACCGACGGGCCGTCGATTGGTCAGGAGATGTGCGCCAATCCCAAGCTGCGTAAGATCAGTTTCACCGGCTCCACCGAGGTCGGCCGCATCCTGCTGCGCCAGGGCGCCGAGCAGGTTCTCAAGATGAGCATGGAACTGGGCGGCAACGCGCCCTTCATCGTCTTTGACGATGCCGACATCGACGCCGCTGTGGAAGGAGCAATGGTGTCGAAGTTCCGCAATGCCGGCCAGACTTGGGTCTGTGCCAACCGCATTTACGTCCAGCGCGGTGTCTATGATCTCTTCGCGGCGAAGCTGACCCAGAGGGTCGCCGAACTGAAGGTTGGAGATGGCTTTGAGGAGGATGTGACGACCGGGCCTCTGATCGACGGCCATGGGTTGGCCAAGGTAGAGGATCACATAGGCGATGCGGTTGCCAAGGGTGCCCGCATCGCCGCGGGCGGCAAGCGCTCGCAGAAGGGGGCGCTGTTTTTCGAGCCGACCATCCTTGCCGGCGTGACGCCGGCGATGAAGATCGCGCGCGAAGAAACCTTTGGACCGGTCGCCCCGCTCTTCGCCTTCGATACTGTCGAAGACGTGATCGTGCAGGCGAACGATACGGAGTTCGGACTTGCCGCCTATTTCTATGCCCGTGACCTGTCGCGCGTCTGGCGCGTTGCCGAGGCGTTAGAGTACGGCATGGTCGGCGTGAATACCGGCCTCATCTCTACAGAAACCGCTCCTTTCGGCGGCGTGAAACAGTCGGGCCTGGGCCGGGAAGGCTCCTACTATGGAATCCAGGACTATCTGGAGGTGAAGTATGTCTGCTTCGGTGGCATCTAATGTGTTGCCGAGGATCGCCTTTTCGAGGTCGGCTTGTCCGGAGTTGGCACGACCCCGACATTGGGAGGCAGGCGGAGCATGTCCACTCCGCCTCTGAAAGGCAACATTAGGGGCCGGGCCGCAGAAAATGTCAGCTGAGGCGCCGTTAACGGACCAAGTAGATTGGCACGGGGAAGGCGGCTCGTGACCCGTTCCGGACATGTGTGTTCCTTCCAATGAAAGTCGTTTCTAAATGGTTGTACCTCTGTCTGCTTGGAATGCGGGGGCCTTCTATTCTTTCCATTTCTCGCGATCACCTGGCCGATACTCGTTCAGACAACAGCGGGCCACATATCGGCTTGGCGTGGCTTGATTGATCGGGGGCATGGGGGCGGCAGGGCCCAGCTTTCGACTCAGCCGGCTTCGACTTTGGCGGTGAACATGTACCCGGCGCCATAGACGGTTCGGATCAGACGCGTGGAATCCGACGCCTGCGCCAGGGTCTTGCGCAGCCGCGCCACGCGGACGTCGATCGCCCGATCCAGCGTGTTCTCCCGTCCCGCCTTGTCGAGAAGATATTCGCGTGACAGCACCCGGTTCGGCGCTTCGATGAAGGCGCGCAGGAGGTTGGATTCGGCGGCGCCGAGCTCGATCCTCTCACCATCCGGCTTGACCAGCATCTGGGCGCCGATGTCGAAGAGATAGCCTTCGAAGCGGACGCTTTGCGCTCCTTCGGCCGGTCGCGCACCGCACTTTGCGCGCCTCAGGGCGCTGCGCACCCGTGCGATCAGCTCGCGCGGCTCGAAGGGTTTGATAATGTAATCGTCGGCGCCCAGCTCCAGGCCAATAACCCGGTCGCTTGTGTCCCGGCGCCCCGACAGGATGATGATCGGAAAACGCTGCGATTGCCGGATCTGTCCCATCAGGGCAACACCGTCGCCGTCGGGCAGGCCAAGATCGAGAATGCAAAGATCGGGCGTCGAAGTAGCTAAGCTTCTCAGGAAGTCGCTGCCACAGGAGTGACTGGCGGTCCGGAACCCGAACTCTGACAGGCAGCGTTCCAGGACCTTCCTGACCTCCGGATCGTCTTCGATGATCGCGATAGTTTCCGGCATCTCGGCACCGCTCCTCTAGACGGTGCGGCCAATCAAGGTGGCCAGCGCCTCTGTCGCGAAGGGCTTGGCCAAAGTGGGATAGGGGCAGGTGGCCGGCAAGTGGCCGTCCCGCGGCTCGGCATAACCGGTGATCAGGCCGATCCGGATCTCGGGAGCGACTTCCTTGGCCGTCTCGGCCAGGGACAGGCCGTTCATTTCCCCCTGCATGACGATATCCGAGATGAGGTAGCGAATCTCCCCCACAGAGTTGATGAACTGCAGCGCCTCCTGTGCGTCTTCGGCTTCCAGCACCCCATAGCCGAGATCGACCAGTTGGCGCCGGACCACCGCGCGCACCGTTGGATCGTCCTCCACCAGCAGAACCAGTTCGCCCTTGCCGTGCGGTGTCTCGACGGCCGCGTCCGGCGTCTTCTCCAGTTCGGCATCGCTCTTTGCTTTGGCGCAGGGCAGGAAGAGCGCGACGCGCGTACCGCCGCCAGGTTCCGATTCGATCGTCACCCCGCCGCCGGACTGACGCACAAAGCCGTAGACCATGCTCAGTCCCAGCCCGCTGCCCGATCCAAACTGCTTGGTCGTGAAGAAGGGCTCAAAGACTCGCCGCCGAGTTTCTTCATCCATGCCCTGGCCGCTGTCCTCGACCAGCAGCCGCACGTAGTCGCCGGTCGAAACCTCGAGGTGCTGTGCCTCGTCCCCCGCGAGGTGCAGTTCCGAGACATCGAAGACGATGCGCCCTGCATCGTGCATCGCGTCGCGGGCGTTGAGCGCCAGGTTCAGCAAGGCGTTCTCGAGCTGCCCCGGGTCGGCCAGAACGCTGCGCGGCACCCCCCGGACCTTGGTCGCCACCTCGACCGAGCTAGGGAGCGAGCGGCGCAGCAGGCGCGACATGTCGGCCACCACTGCCTCGACGTCGACGGACTGCACCTGAAACTCCCCGCCGCGGGCGAAGGTCAACAGGCGGTTGGTCAAATCGGCGCCCCGCTGGGCAGCGTGGACGGCCGGCTCGAGGTAGTCCGTTAACTGTTGCTCGTCCTCGATCTTTCCTCTCAGGGCCACCAGATTGCCGAGGATGATGGTCAGCAGATTGTTGAAGTCGTGCGCGATGCCGCCGGTAAGCCGGCCGACGGCTTCCATCCTCTGCGCCTGGCTCAACACCGCCTCCTGATGCCTCTGCTCCGTTACATCGAGCGAGAGCACGAAACAGCCGCGGATCTTTCCCTCGTCGTCGCGGTCGGGAATCAGGGTCGAGCGCATCTCGGCATGCCGTCCGTCAGGACCCTTGCGGCGATACTCGTAGGTCACCTCGCGACCCTCGAGTGCGGCGCTGACAGGGAGCTGCAACTCGGCATAGAGGTCCGGCTCCAACACCTGTTCCACGCGCATGCCGACGATCTCGTCCACTGTCCGACCGAACCACTCGGCATAGCGCTTGTTGGCGAAGGTGTATTTGGGTTCCGTATCGATCGTGGCGATGAGGGCAGGGATGGCATCCGTTATCAACCGCAAGCGCTGCTCGCTTTCGTGCAGGTCCCGGGTCCGCTCGGCCACCACGCGGGCAAGGATTTCCTGCCGCTGACGCTGCTCGGTCACGTCCGTATAGGTGGTCACGAAGCCACCCTCCGGCAACGGGGTGCCACGAACGGAAATAATTTCCCCGGTCGGCCGCCGACGTTCCAGCTCATGGGGCTCGAAGGCCGCCGCCCGCGTCACCCGCTCCGCCACCAGTTCGTCGATGTCGCCTTCGCCATACTCACCGCGTTCGGCGTTGTAGCGCATGAAGGCAGAGAATGGCGTGTCCATCCGAGCGAGCGATAGCGGAAACCCCAGCAGCTCGAAAAACCGGCGGTTCCAGCCGACCAGCCGCAGGTCGTTGTCGAAAACGGTGAATCCCTGGTTGATGTGATCCAGGGCGGCTTGCAGCAGCCTCAGCTGTGCGCTTTCCGGCGAATCCTTCGTCATGGCTCCAACCTTGCCAGCACCAATCTGCACAACGCGAAAAACAGGCATTTCAAGTCGATGGGCCTGGAGCGGAAGCCGTCTCCGGGCCGGAAGAGGCTTCTCGCAGGTGAGCGGGAAGCAGGTCCTCTTCCTTCTCCCATGCTGCTGCCAAGGTAGCACAGTCTCTGCGGGAAATCGCGACACCTTGTGGCGTCGAACACTTGAACATTGTTTGCAACACTTTGAAACAATCGGCGCATATCAGTGAAAAGGCTTCCTCCTACAGTCGGCGCCAAGAGAAATCGTCAGTACTGGGCGATCACGGAGAGCCGGTCCAAGGCAACAGCCTGCTTCAGGGCCGGAAAGGGAGGAAGGAATGGTGCCTGCCGGTCCGATGCAGGACGACACTCTATCCGCAGCGGCCCAACTGGACGTGCTGCAGGCCGCGCTGGATCAGCTGGACCAGGGGATCACGGTCTTTGACAGTGAACTGCGGCTGGTCGGCTGGAATCACCGCTTTTTCGAACTCCTCGACTTTCCCGCCGAGCTGGCCCGCCGGGGTTCGCATTTCTCGGATTTCATGCGCTACAACGCCGAGCGCGGCGAGTACGGCCCCGGCGACGTGGACAAGCTAGTCGAGGAACGGGTCGCGCAAGCACGCCTGTTCCAGCCGCACAGTATGGAGCGGGTGCGCCCGAGCGGCAACGTCATCGCGGTCAAGGGGATACCTTTGCCGGGCGGCGGCTTCGCCAGTATCTACACCGACATCACCGCGCAGCGGGGTTACGTCCTCAAGACCAAGGGGCTGACCAAGGAGTTCAAGGGCTTCGTCGCGGTCCGGAACGTCGACCTGAATGTCCGCAAGGGCACGATCCATGCCTTAATCGGCCCCAACGGTGCCGGCAAGACGACGGTGTTCAATCTGCTGACCCGCTTCCTTGGGGCCACGGCCGGCACCATCACCTACAAGGGACAGGACATCACCCATACGCGCGCCGATACCATCGCCCGCCTGGGCATCGTCCGCTCGTTCCAGATTTCCTCGACCTTCGCGCATCTCAGCGTGCGCGAGAACGTCCGCGTCGCCCTGCAGCGCAAGCACGGCATGGACATCCACTTCTGGCGGCCCCTGCGCTCGCTCGATGTATTGAATGACGAGGTCGACCGCCTGCTCGCCGATGTCGGGCTGGAGTCTTTCGCGGAAATCCCAGCGGTTGAGCTTCCCTATGGCCGCAAGCGCGCACTCGAAATTGCCACCACGCTGGCGCTCGACCCCGAGATGATGCTGCTCGACGAACCAACCCAGGGCATGGGGCATGAGGATGTCGGCCGGATCGCCTCCCTGATCCGCAAGGTGGCGGAGGGACGTACCGTGCTGATGGTCGAACACAACCTCGGCGTCGTCGCCAATCTGTCAAACTGGATCACGGTCCTGCAGCGCGGCGAAATCCTCGCCGAGGGCACCTACGGCGAGGTTTCCCGCAACCCCGCGGTGATCGACGCCTACATGGGGTCGGCCCATGCCTGAGACCGCGGACCAGCTTCAGCCGCTGATCGAGGTCGAGGGCCTGCACGCCTACTACGGCGAGGCCCATGTGCTGCACGGCGTCGGGCTCAAGATCTGCAAGGGAGAAGTGGTGACCCTTCTCGGCCGCAACGGCGCCGGCAAGACGACGACTCTGAAGTCCATCATGGGAATGATCGGGCAGCGGCGGGGAGCGATCCGTTTCCGCGGCGTCGAGACCATTGCCATGAAGTGCAATCGGATCGCCCGGCTGGGCATCGCCTTCTGTCCGGAGGAGCGCGGCATCTTCTCCAGCCTCACGGTGGAGGAGAACCTTTATCTCCCGCCGGTGATTGCCGAGGGTGGACTCACCATCGACGAGCTCTATGACCTCTTCCCGAATCTGAGCGAGCGGAGGCATACCCGCCAGGGCACGCGGCTTTCCGGAGGCGAGCAGCAGATGCTTGCCATCGCCCGCATCCTGCGCAGCGGCGCCAGGGTTCTGTTGCTCGACGAGCCGACAGAGGGCCTGGCGCCGGTCATCGTCGAGCAGATCGGCAAGGTTATCGAACAGCTCAAGAACCGCGGCTTCACCGTGCTTCTCGTCGAGCAGAACTTCCATTTCGCCTCCCGACTGGCCGACCGGAACTACGTCATGGAGGACGGCCGGATCGTCGAAATGGTCGACCGCAGCGAGCTCGAGGAAAAGGAAGCATTGCTGCAGGAATACTTAGGAGTCTGACCAGTGAAGCAATACAGGAGGAAAAGCCAGATGTTGAAGAGATTAGCCCTAGCGGCCATGGTCGGCGGCCTTGCCGCGCATCCTGCCGCGGCTGCCGAGATTTCAGACGATGCCGTGCGTATCGGTGTGCTGACCGACATGGCCGCGGTCTATGCCGACCTTTCAGGTAAGGGGTCCGTCATCGCCGCCGAGATGGCGGTGGAAGACTTCGGCGGCAAGGCGCTCGGCAAGCCCGTCACGGTGATTTCCGCCGACCACCAGAACAAGGCGGATATCGCAGCTGCCAAGGCCCGCGAATGGATCGATACGCAAGGCGTCGACATGATCACGGACCTCGTGACCTCTTCAGTTGCTTTGGCCGTTTCCGAGGTCGGGCGGGAGAAGAACCGGGTCACCATGGTGGTCGGTGCCGCGACCTCCCGGCTCACCGGCAAGGACTGCTCGCCGGTCGGCTTTCACTGGGCCTACGATACCTACGCCCTGGCCAATGGCACCGGAACGGCGGTGGTCAAGAACGGCGGGGACAGCTGGTTCTTCATCACCGCGGACTATGCCTTCGGTCATTCCCTGGAGAGCGACGTCTCCAAGATCGTCGAGGCCAACGGCGGCAAGGTCCTGGGCGCCGTGCGTCATCCTTTTCCTTCGTCGGACTTTGCCTCCTTCCTGCTTCAGGCCCAGGCATCGGGAGCCAAGATCATCGGTCTCGCCAACGCCGGTGCGGATACCATCAACGCCATCAAGCAGGCTTCCGAGTTCGGAATCGTCGCGGGTGGCCAGAATTTGGCGGGCCTGCTGATGTTCGTCACCGACATCCACAGCCTCGGCCTGAAATCTGCTCAGGGGCTGTACATGACCACGGGCTGGTATTGGGATCTCAACGATGAAACCCGGAAATGGGCGGCGCGTTTCGAGGAGAAGGCGGGCAACAAGCCGACAATGGTTCAGGTCGGTGTTTATTCCTCCGTGCTCAACTACCTGAAGGCGGTCGAGCAGGCAGGTACCGACGAGGCCACTGCGGTCTCCACCACGCTAAAGTCGATGCAGATCGACGATGTCTTCGCCAAGGGTGGCAAGGTCCAGCCAAACGGCCGGATGGCGCACGATATGTACCTCGCCCAGGTCAAGAGCCCTGCCGAGTCCAAGGGCGCCTGGGACTATCTCAATATCGCGCGCACTATTCCGGGTGACGAGGCCTTCCGCGACCCGGCGGCCTCCGGCTGCCCGCTCGTCAACTGATACTCAAACCGACGCGCCGTGGGTGAAGACCGATGACGATGATCTTTGATCTCCCCCTGTCCTACCTCGGGCTTCAGCTCCTCATCGGGCTGCAGAACGGCGCATTTTACGCGCTTCTGTCGCTTGGTCTGGCCGTGATCTTCGGCATGCTGAACGTCATCAACTTCGCCCACGGTGCGCAATATATGATGGGCGCATTCCTTACCTGGATGTTGCTGGATTGGGTCGGAGTATCCTATTGGTGGTCTCTGCTTCTGGTGCCGCTTGCGCTCGGCGCCTTCGGGATCCTGATCGAGCGCGCACTTCTGCGCTGGCTCTACGATCTTGACCACCTCTACGGTCTGCTTCTGACCTTCGGTCTGGTCCTCATCATCGAGGGCGTGTTCGTCGAGAGTTTCGGCGCCTCAGGACTGCCCTATAACAAGCCGGACCTGCTCGCCGGGGCCCAGCGCATCCCCCTGGGCGCACTAACCGGCAATGAGAAAGACGTCATGATGATGCCAGTCTACCGCTTGTGGATTATAGGCGTCTCGCTGGCGATCTGCCTCGCCACCTGGTTCGGGATCGAGAAGACGCGACTCGGCAGTTATCTGCGTGCCGCGACCGAAAATCCGATGCTGGTGCGTGCCTTTGGCATCAACGTGCCGGTCATGATCATGTTGACATACGCCTTCGGTACCGCCCTGGCCGGCTTTACCGGCGTCCTGGCCGCGGGCCTGCAGGCCGTGACGCCGCATATGGGCGCCAATCTCATCATCGTCGTCTTTGCGGTCGTCGTGATCGGCGGTATGGGGTCGATCATGGGGTCGGTCCTGACCGGCTTCGCGTTGGGCCTGGTGGAGGCCTTCGTAAGGATCGCCTATCCCGAGGCCTCCAACATCGTGATCTTCGTCATCATGATCGTCGTTCTCCTGGTCCGGCCGGCGGGCCTCTTCGGACGGGAGGCCTGAATCATGTCATTGTTTGACGGAGGTTACACCATCCGCCGCTTCGCCCTTTCGCCGCGCCGGCTGGCGCTGTGGATCCTCACGGCCGCCGTTCTGGCCTCCTTGCCCTTCGTCGTCTACCCCGTGTTTCTCATGAAGGCGATGTGCTTCATGCTTTTCGCCTGCGCCTTCAATCTGATGCTGGGCTTCGCGGGCCTTTTGTCCTTCGGCCATGCCGCCTTCTTCGGTACAGCCAGCTATGTCGTCGCCCATGCGCTCAAGGTCTGGGGGCTGACGCCGGAGCTGGCCGTTGCCCTTTCCGTGCTCGCGGCAGCTTTCCTCGGCCTCCTGTTCGGCCTCGTCGCAATCCGCCGCCAGGGGATCTATTTCGCGATGATCACCCTCGCGTTGTCGCAGATGATCTTCTTCTTTGCCCTTCAGGCACCCTTCACCGGCGGCGAGGACGGCATCCAGGGTGTGACGCGTCAGCCACTCTTCGGCGTGATCGACATCTCGAATAACCTGACGCTCTACTTCGTCGTGCTCGTAGTATTCCTCTTCGGCCTTTTCGTCGTCTATCGCACCGTGCATTCACCCTTCGGACAGATCTTGAAGGCCATTCGCGAGAGTGAGCCGCGCGCGATCTCACTCGGCTACCGGGTGGATCACTACAAGCTGACGGCCTTTGTCATCTCCGCCGCCCTGTCCGGCCTGGCCGGCGGGACCAAGGCTCTGATTGTCCAGGTGGCCAGCCTGACTGATATCGGTTGGCAGATGTCCGGCGAAGTCATTCTGATGACCTTGCTGGGCGGCATGGGAACCGTGTTCGGCCCGGCCGTAGGCGCCGTCGTCGTCGTGACCCTGCAGAATTATCTCAACGCCTTCGGATCGCTTGTCAGCATCGTGATCGGGGTGATCTTCGTCATCTGCGTCTTGCTGTTCCGGCGCGGGATCGTTGGGGAGATCCAGGCCAGGATTGGACGCTAGCCTCGGCATCGCATTGGGAGAAAGCATTGCATCAGGAAGGAGGAACCATCGTGACCACGCCATACGACACGGGGCTTGACCGTAACAGCGCCAACTATGTTCCCCTGTCGCCGCTTTCCATGCTGCGCCGGACGGCACGGGTCTATCCGGAGCGGACGGCGGTGATTCACGGCAAGGTCCGCCGCAGCTGGGCCGAGACCGAGACCCGTTGCCGCCGTCTTGCCTCGGCGCTGGTCCGCCGTGGCATCGGCCTGGGTGACACCGTTGCCATCATGGCCCCGAACATCCCGGAGTTCGTCGAGGCGCATTTCGGCGTACCCATGGCCGGTGCCGTGCTCAACTCGCTCAACATTCGCCTGGACGCGGAAGCCCTGGCCTTCACCCTGCGCCACGGCGAGGCCAAGGTCGTGCTGACCGACCGGGAGTTCTCTGGGGTGATCGCGGCGGCGCTGGCTCAGCTCGAGGAGCGGCCCCTGGTCATCGACATCGATGATCCCCAGGGCGCTGGTGGCGAACTGATCGGCGACACCGACTACGAAGCCTTCCTGGAGGAAGGCGATCCGGACTTTGCCTACGGTCCGCCCGCGGACGAATGGCAGGCGATCGCTCTCAACTACACCTCCGGGACCACGGGTGACCCCAAGGGGGTCGTCTACAGCCATCGTGGCGCCTATCTCAATGCCATCAGCAACGCGGTGGATTGGGCGATGCCCCACTTTCCGGTCTATCTCTGGACCCTGCCCATGTTCCACTGCAACGGCTGGTGCTTCCCTTGGACGGTGACCGCCAAGGCGGGGACCCACGTCTGCCTGCGCAAGCCGGAGGCCTCCGCGATCTTCCAGGCGATCCGCGAGCACGGCGTGACCCATCTCTGCGGCGCGCCGATTATCATGTCGATGATGGTGAACGCGGCCGAGTCCGAGCGTCGCGCGATCGGCCAGGGCATATCCATGATGACCGCCGGCGCCGCACCGCCGGCGGCGGTGATCGAGAAGATGGAGGCGATGGGCATCGAGGTGATCCATGTCTACGGCCTGACCGAGGTTTACGGCCCTTGCGTGGTCTGCGCCTGGAAGCCCAAGTGGGACGCGTTACCGGTGGCGGAGCGGGCGGCGCGGAAGGCCCGGCAGGGCGTGCCCTACACGATGCAGGAAGACCTTACCGTCATGGATCCTGACAGTCTGCAGCCGGTGCCTGCCGATGGCAAAACCATCGGCGAAATTATGATCCGCGGCAACATCGTCATGCGCGGCTACCTGAAGAACCCCCGAACGACGACCGCGAGCTTTGGAGGCGGCTGGTTCCATTCCGGCGACCTGGGTGTGATGCACCCGGACGGCTATATAGAGATCAAGGACCGCTCCAAGGATATCATCATTTCCGGCGGCGAAAATATCTCCTCGATCGAGGTCGAGGCCGCCCTCTACAAACACCCCTCGGTAGCGGCCGCGGCCGTGGTCGCGAAGCCGGACGAAAAGTGGGGTGAGACGCCCTGTGCTTTTGTCGAACTGCGGCCCGGCATAGCGGCGGAGGAGGGTGAGATCATCGCCTTCTGCCGAGAGCGACTGGCGCACTTCAAGTGCCCGCGCCAGGTGGTCTTCGTCGAACTGCCCAAGACCTCGACCGGGAAGATCCAGAAGTTCAGGCTGCGCGAAATGGCGAAGGCGTTGATCTGATCAGCCGGCTAGTGTGACGTCTGTTTCTGGCACGTAGCGGCAGTGCCGCTGGATCGGCGGACAGGTCTGCTGCCAGGCGGCAAGCCGACAGCGGGCAGCCGCGTCGCTTCCAGCGTCAGCTAAGGCGCAGCAATCCGACGAACGCGAATTGCCTGCCTGAAGGCCCCTTTTGACCCTGGGCAGATTTCCGGAATTCCCAGCCGCGTGGCGGTGTCGCAGCGCTGTTTCCCGATCACATTCCCCAGCGCAGCGCGGCGCTGTGCACCGGCGCGTCCCAGTAGGACGCCATCTCGGCATCCAGCTTGACCAGCGTGAGGGAGCAGCCGGCCATTTCCAGCGAGGTGCAGTAGTTGCCGACCAAAGAGCGGACCACCTTTAACCCGCGCGCGTCCGCCTCGCGCACCGCTGCGTCGTACATGCCGTAGAGCTCCAGCAGCGGCGTGCCGCCCATGCCGTTGACCAGCAGCAGTACCTCCTGGCCTTTGTCCGGCTTGATGTCGTCGCAGATCGCCTCCATCAGGGTAGCGGCCAGGGCATCGGCGGGCATCATCGTGGTGCGTTTGCGACCAGGCTCGCCGTGGATGCCTACACCCAACTCGATCTCGTCGTCGCCGAGCTCGAAGTTCGGTTTTCCTGCTGCCGGCACGGTGCAGCTGGACAAAGCCACGCCCATGGAGCCGGAGGCGGCATTGACCCGCTCGCCCAGGGCGACGCAGTCGGCCAGGGCGGCGCCGGCCTCGGCCGCTGCCCCGACGATCTTCTCAAGGACAACCGTGGCGGCGACGCCACGCCGTCCCTGGCTGTGGGGCGAGTTCTCCCCTGAAACGTCGGCGGTGGGGGGCACCGGGGCCCGTTCGCCCGGGCTCATTTCCGACGCCATCTCGAAGTTCATTACATCGCCGGCATAATTCTTGACGATGAAGAGGGTGCCGGCGCCGCCGTCGACCGCCTCAGCGGCGGCCAGCATCTGGTCCGGCGTCGGCGAAGTGAAGACCTGTCCCGGGCAGGCGGCGTCCAGCATGCCGTGGCCGACAAAACCGGCGTGCATCGGCTCGTGGCCCGAGCCGCCGCCGGAGATCAGCGCCACCTTGCCCTGGCGGGGGCTGCCCTTGCGGATGACGAACATGGGATCGAGGTTGACGGAGACGATGTCCGCGTGCGCATGCCCGAAACCGCGCAGGCTCTCCGTCAGGACGCCGTCGACGGCGTTCATAAGCTTTTTCATAAGATAGGTCTCCCTCTTGACTGCGCTCTCCCGGCGCTTACTTCTCGTCGTCTTTCCGCGGCAGGTCCGGCTGACCGCCCCCCGATTGGGCGAGGGCGATGACCCGCTCGGCGAAGTCGTGAATGAGCTGGCGCACCTGGTTTCGGCGCGTCTCGTCCATACCGTGGGGCAGGGGGATGCGCAGCACGTCCCGCTCGATGGAGGCGAGTTCCTCCATGGCCACGGACTGGGCTGGATGGGCGCGGCCGTAGAGCTCCAGGAAGTGGCGCTGCTCTTCCTCGCTCAAGTGGCAGACACGGAACATCGCCGGGATGTGCTGGGCCGGCAGCGGCACCCGGTAGGCGGGGTTGGTGACCTGGGAGATGAAGCTCTTATGGGTGCCGAAGGCCTCGGCGAGCTTCTGGCGCGTGCCCGAGGGCCGCCGGTCCAGATAGCGCTTCAGCAACACCTTGTATTCGGCGACCGGATCGTCGGCCTCGCGCTTCGGGGCGTCGTCAGCCATGGTCCGCGCCGTTCCTCCCTCTGCCGTCATAGTCTGCAATAGCCAGCTTGACCGGCCCGATCTGGGCCGGCGCGCAGCTTAGCATGGTCAGGCCGCAATCCAGCAGGCTGGAGATCAGGGCGGGCGATGAGGCCATTTCGCCGCAGAGGCTGACCTCGACGCCACGGGCCTCGCCGGCGGCGACCACGCGGCGGATGAGTTCCAGCACCGCCGGTGTGCGCGGGTCGGCCAAGGCGGCTACCGCCGGATTGTCGCGGGCGCAGGCGGCGGTGTATTGGATCAAGTCGTTGGAGCCGATGGAGTAGAAGTCGGCCTCGAAGTCGCCGGCCATGAGCGCGGCGGCCGGGACCTCGATCATAATGCCGAGCGCTGGGTGGGCGCAGGGGATGCCAGCCTGCCGCAGCCCGGCGATTTCCTCGTCGAGCATGGCCCGGGCCTGATCCAACTCCCAGGGCGCGGTGATCATTGGCAGCATGACCTTGAGGTTGCCGGCCTCCTCCGCCGCGCGTACCAGGGCGCGCAGCTGGCAGCGGAAGACCTCCGGCCTGGCGAAGGAAAGCCGCAGGCCGCGCACGCCCAGAAAGGGATTCGTCTCGCCGTCGATGGTGACCCCGGGCAGCGGCTTGTCGCCGCCGGCGTCCAGGGTGCGCACGGTCACCGGCCGCCCATCAGCCCAGGCCAGCAGGCGGCGGTAGAAGGCGAGCTGTTCCTCCTCGTCCGGCTGCCGCCCACCCGCGAAGAGAAACTCGGTGCGGGTGAGTCCGACGCCGTCGCAGATGTCCGATGAAACCTGGTCCAGCAGGGCGGGGGCGTCGATATTGGCCAGGACCATGACGGGTATGCCATCGGCAGTACGCGCCGGCTGGTGAAGCACGGCGGCAATAGCGCGCTCCTTCTCGGCCTCGGCGGCGCCGGCGGCTTCCGCCGCGGCGCGGGCAGCGCTGTCGGGATTGACGGTCAGGCGTCCGGCCGCGGCGTCCAGAATGGCCGTGCCGCCGGCCGGCAGTCCCTCGACGGCCAGGCGGGTGCCCACCACCAGACTGACGCCACGGGCGCGGGCCAGGATGGCGACATGGCTGGTCGGGCTGCCGCCGGTGGTGACCGCTCCCGCCAGCCGGCTCCAGTCGATGTCGAGGAAGAGGGATGGAGTCAGATCCTCGGCCACCAGGATTGCCCCGGCAGGCACCTCGGCCAGCGCCGCCGAAGAACCGGTCAGGGCACTCAGCACGCGGTTCTTGAGGTCGCTCAGGTCCTCGGCGCGGCCTGCCAGCACGCCGTCGCCGTCGCCGCGGTAGTCGGCGATTTCGGCGTCCATTTTGTCGATCCAGGCGCGGTCGGCCGGCGTGCCCCCGGCGATCGCCGCCAGCACCGGAGCGGTGATGTCGTCGTCTTCCAGCAGCGCCAACTGGAACTCCAGGATATCGCCGGCCAAGCTGTCCTCGGCCTCGATCAGGGCCTGCAACGCCGTTGCTGCCTCGTTGAGCGCCGCCTTGAAGGCAGCGGCCTCCTGGACCGGGTCCCCCGCCCGGCGCGCGGTCGCTCCCGGTCCGCGCAGCACGTGCAGCGGGCCCAGGGCGACGCCGCCGCTGACGGCGATGCCTTCGTAGACCTGGGGCTGGGTTTGGGGCTGGGCGGGGGCAGTCATCGGCTCAGTCGTCGAAGTCGCGGTTCAGCAGGTCGATGAGGGCCGCCACCGCCGCCGGGGCGTCGGCACCTGCCGCGCGGACGTGCAGGGGCTCGCCGTGCGCGGCCTTCAGCTTCATCACCTTGTTCGGCGACTTGGCATTGGTCCAGTTGTTGCCGTGATTGGCGCGGATCTCCACCGCGGCCTCGAAGGTCTTCGCCAGTCTGGTCAGCTTCACGGCGGGACGCGCGTGCAGGCCGGTCGGATCCTGGATCACCGCGGCGTCAGAGACCCATTCGACGGTCGGCTCAATATCGCTCATGATTGGAACTCCTCCGCCGTCGCGCAGACCACGGAGAGCGCGGCACCGCCCGCCGCTTCCGTCGCCGCCATCACGGCGCCCTCGACAATGGGTGCGTTGCAGATCTTCACGTTTTCCGCCTGCCCCTCGGGCAGCATCTCGATCGCCATCTCGCTATTGGTCTCGGCTCCGCCCAGGTCGACCAGCACCGCCACGCCCTTGGGCGTGTAGACGCTCTGCAGCGCCTCGAGGATCGCCGCTACGTCGGTGCCCAGGCCGCCGTCGCCGTTGCCGCCGCAGAAGGCCACGCGGACTTCCTCGCCGACCATCTGGCGCACCATGTCGGCCGCGCCCTTGGCAACCTCGGGCGAGTGGGAGACGATCACAATCGAAACGTTGTCGGTCATTCTTCCTCCAGGACGTCGCAGACCGCGTGCACCAGCAGCGCCGAAGAGCGGGCGCCGGGATCGAGGTGGCCGATGGAACGTTCGCCCAGGAAGGACGCGCGCCCCTTGGTGGCCAGCATGGCCTCGGTCGAGGCCAGACCTTCGTCGGCGGCAGCGCGCACGGCGGTGGCATCGCCACCCGCCACCAGGGCCGCCTGGACCGGGACCAGGACATCGAGCATGGTCTTCTCGCCGGCCTCGGACTTGCCGCGCGCCTTCACCGCCTCGACCCCCGCCGCAAAGATCCCGGCGAGCGTGGAGATATCCTCGGGCGCCTCGTCGCCCGCCTTGCCCATGGCCATGAGCAGCGAGCCGTAGAGCGGCCCGGAGGCGCCGCCGACTTTCATTACCAGTGTCATGCCGGCCTTCTGCAGGGCCTTGCCGAAGGGCTGGGCGCCGATCTCTGCCGCCGCCTCGCGCATGGCATCGAAGCCGCGCACCATGTTGTGGCCATGGTCGCCGTCGCCGATCGCCTGGTCGAGGGCCGTCAGTTCCTCCGCGTGGGCGGTGATGGTCGCCTGCGCGGCCTCGATGAAGCGCTGCAGCGAGAGCCTGGTCTGGGCGGCGGTCATGGCCGTCTCTCCTGTAAACCCGTGGTTCCCGTGGCAAGGCGGCGTCCCTCGCCGTCGAAATAGAGCACCGCGCCGGGCCGCACCGCGGCGGTCACGCTGTCGCCCTCTGCGACGCCGCGCTGGCTGCCGAGCAGGGCGTGAACCTGCTGCGGCGCCCCGCCGGCTCCCGCCACCTCCAGCAGCGCGATGGACTCGACGCCGAGGTGCTCCAGGGTCAGCACCCTGGCCGCAACGCCGCGGCCGTTCAATACAACATCCTCCGGGCGTACGCCCAGGGTTTCCGTGCCGCCGGGGCCGTTTTCCAGACCCAGGGTTCCGGGCCGGAGCAGGTTGATCGAGGGGCTGCCCAGGCGCTGGGCGGCATAGACGCTGGTCGGGCGCTCGTAGACTTCCCGCGGGTCGTCGATCTGCACCAGCCGCCCCTCGGCGAGCACGCCGATGCGGTCGGCCAGGGTCATGGCCTCGAGCTGGTCGTGGGTGACGTAGAGGATGGTCGCCCCCAGCTCCCGCTGGATGCGCTTCAGCTCCACGCGCAGGTCCTCGCGCAGCTTGGCGTCGAGAGAGGAGAGGGGCTCGTCCATGAGGAAGAGGTTAGGCTGGCGCACCAGGGCGCGGCCGATGGAAACCCGCTGCATTTCGCCGCCGGAAAGCTCGGTGGCGCGGTTGTTCAGCTTGCTCTCGATGCGCAGCATTTCGGCGATTTCCTGGACCCGCCGGCGGATCGCCTCCGGCGAGCCGCGGCGTCCCGGTGCTCGCAGGGGAAAGGCCAGGTTCTCGAAAACCGTGTAGTGCGGGTAGAGCGAATACTGCTGGAAGACGAAGGCGACATCGCGCTCGGCCGGGGCCTGGCAGGTCACCTCGTGGCCGGCGATATGCACGCTGCCTTCCTCCGGCTGCTCCAGGCCGGCGAAGAGGCGCAGGGTCGTCGTCTTGCCCGCGCCGGTCGGGCCGAGCAGGACGATGAACTCGCCGTCGGCGATATCGAGCGACAGCCCGGAGACTGCCGTGGTCTCGCCGAAGCGCTTGGTCACTTGGTGGAGCGCTACCTCAGCCATGGGCACCTCCTTGCACCGGCGGGGCTTCGAAGAGGGTGCTGGCAACTGAGCGGTCGGTCTCGGCATTGAAGACCACCAGGCGCTCCGCATCGAACGCCAGGCCCACGTTCTCGCCGTAGTCGACGGCGACGGTATTGGGCGCGCGCACGCGCAGGCGCCCGGCGGGGGTGTCGACGGTCACCATCTGGCGCGCCCCCATGTATTCGACGGCGAAGACCTCGCCGCGCAACGGGCCGTCGTCGCGGATGGTGATGTGCTCTGGGCGGGCGCCCAGCACCGCGTTGCGGCTCGTCAGCGGTTCGCGCGTCTCCGGCATCGGTACCCGGGCACCGGGGATGCGGATCTCGCGGGCGCCGGCGGGCAGGCCGCCTTCGGCCTCCAGGAAGTTCATCGAGGGGCTGCCGATGAAGCCGGCGACGAAGCGGGTGGCGGGGCGGGCATAGACCTCCATCGGCGCTCCGATCTGCAGCACTTCGCCCTTGTTCATGATGCAGATGCGGTCGGCCATGGACATGGCCTCGATCTGGTCGTGGGTCACGTAGACCGTGGTGGCGCCGACGCGGTTGTGCAGCAGGCGCAGTTCCTCGCACATGAGGTCGCGGAACTCGGCATCCAGGGCGCCCAGCGGTTCGTCCATCAGGAAGGCCTTGGCTTGGCGCACGATGGCCCGGCCCAGGGCGACCCTTTGCCGGTCGCCGGCCGCCAGCCCGCCGACGCCGCGGTCCAGCAGGTGCTCGATGCGCAGCAGCTTCGCCACCTCCTCGGTGCGCCGCCGCACCTCGCGGCGCGCCATTCCCTGCACCCGCAATGGGAAGGAGATGTTGCGCCTGACGGTCATGTGGGGATAGAGCGCGAAGAGCTGGAACACGAAGGCGATGTCGCGTTGCGAGGCGCGGTTGAAGGTGACGTCCTCGCCGTCCAGCAGGATCCGCCCTTCGCTCGGCAGCTCCAAGCCGGCGATCATCCTGAGCGTCGTGGTCTTGCCGCAGCCCGAGGGGCCCAGCATGACGAAGAACTCGCCGTTTTCGATGGTGAAGGTCGAATCGTTCACTGCGACGAAATCGCCGAAGTGTTTCTTGAGGTTCTCGATGCGGATCTCTGCCATTGCCCTCTACTCCGGAAAATGGCTGACGACGACGAAGCCCAGCGTGCCGGTCAGGATGACCCCGAAGGACCAGCCGTAGAGCCAGGCAGAAAAGGGCTGCATCAGCATGAGTACGCCCAGGGCGATCAGCACGGTGGCCGCGTTCTCCCAGGGACCGCGGCGGAAAAGGCGCCGCTGCCGTGGGGCGGTATCTCGGGTGGTGTTGAGATCGCTCATTTGCGCACCGCTCCGAAAGTGATGCCGCGCAGTAGCTGGTCGCGCAGCAGCACGGTGAAGATGACCACCGGCAGCAGGAAGAGGGTGGTTCCCGCCGCCACCGCCGGCCAGTCCAGCCCGCCCTCGCCGATGATGATGGGAATGAAGGGTGGCGCCGTCTGCGCCTGGCCGCTGGTCAGCAGCAGGGCGAAGGCATATTCGTTCCAGGCGAAGATCAGGCAGAAGATGGCCGTCGCCGCGATGCCGGCGCGCATCTGCGGCAGCACCACCTTGACGAAGGCCTGCAGGCGGGAATAGCCGTCGATCACGGCGGCTTCCTCGTATTCGCGCGGGATCTCGTCGACGAAGCCCTTCAGCAGCCAGACCGAGAGCGAGAGGTTGACGGCCGTATAGAGCAGGATAATGCCCAGCGCCGTGTCCGAGAGGCCGAGTTCCCGGTACATGAGGAAAATTGGGATGGCCACGGCGATCGGCGGCATCATGCGCGTGGAGAGGATGAAGAACAGCAGGTCGTCCTTCAGCGGAATTCGGAAGCGCGAGAAGGCGTAGGCCGCCAGGGTGCCGAGGAAGACGGCAAGGAAGGTCGAGCCGAAACCGATGACGATGGAGTTCCAGTAGCGCCCGAGGAAGCGCGACGGCCCAGTGATGACCATGTTGCGCTCGCGCACCAGCGCATCGTACCAGGTCTGCGGCGGGCCCAGGCTCTCGATGTATTCCGGGGTCTGGCGCGAGCGGCTGGTGAAGAGGTTCACGTAACCTTCCATCGTCGGTTCGAAAACCACCTTGGGCGGATAGGCGATGGAGTCCGGCGGCGACTTGAAGCCGGTCAGCACGATCCAGACCAGCGGGATCATGCTGACCAGGGCGTAGACGACGACCATGCCGCCGGCCAGCCACTTGGTGCGCTTGCCGGACTCGCTGACCGAGTAAGCTTTCGTGCTCACGCTCATGACTTCACCCTGTTGAGCGCCTTGACGTAGATATTGCCGAGGCCGAAGACGGTAACGAAGAGGATGATGGCGAAGGCCGAGGAATAGCCGGTGCGCCACTTCTCGAAGGCCTCGCGCTTCAGGTTGATGGAGGCCAGTTCCGTGGTGGAGCCCGGCCCGCCGGAAGTCAGCTCGACTACCATGTCGAACATCTTGAAGTTCTCGATGCCGCGGAACAGCACCGCCAGCATGAGGAAGGGCAGCACCCGCGGCAGGGTGATGTACCAGAACTTCTGCCAGGTGTTCGCGCGGTCGACCTCCGCTGCCTCATAGAGGTAGTCGGGGATCGAGCGCAGCCCGGCAAGGCAGAGCAGCATGATGTAGGGGGTCCACATCCAGGTGTCGGCGATGACGATGGCCCAGGGCGCCAGCTCGACCGAGCCGATCATGTTCAGCGGCCCGACGTCGGCGAAGAGGTTGACGATGTAGCTGAAGATGCCGGTCTGCGGCTGGTAGAGGTAGGTCCAGAAGGTGCCTACCACCGCCGGCGAGAGCATCATGGGGATCAGGATCACCGTGGTCCAGAAGCTTGCGCCTTTGAAGTTACGATTGATCAGGAGGGCCAGACCCAGGCCGAGCAGCACCTGCAGGGCCATGGTCCAGCACACGAAGTGCGCCGTCGCCTGCATGTAGCCCCAGATGTCCTCGCTGCCCAGCAGGCGCTCGTAGTTGCGCGTGCCGATCCAGCGGATCGCCCGCCCCGGCTGGTTGGCCCGGTAGTTGGTGAACGAGAGATAGATCGTCCACAGTAGCGGGAAGATGTTGATGGCGAGCAGCAGCACGATGGTCGGTGAGACGAAGAGCCAGGCGATGGCGCCGTCCGAGAGGCCGGCGATCCGCCGGGAAAGGCCGCTCGGCGTCGCCTGCGCGACGCGCTCTGCTGCACGCTCGATGGTCTGGGTAGACATGCCTGTCGGTGTCCTGGGCTTCAAGGATTGCTCCGCCTTCGACGGAAGAGGGCAAGGCCCGCAAAATCGGCGCGCCCACCCGCCAAGGCGGGCGCGCCAGTTCAGGGAGAGTAACTATATCTTGCCGTCGTCCTCGAAGGTAATCGTCCAGTCCTCGATCAGCTTGTCGAGGGCCTCCTGCGCCGTGCCCTTGTCGGCTACGACGTAGTCGTGGACGCGCTTCTGCATGGCGAGCAGCAGCTCAGCGTAAGTCGGCTCCTGCCAGAAGTCCTTGACCGAGCCCATGGCTTTCAGGAACTCCCCGGCGAAAGGCGTCGAGGTCGGGAAGTCGGGCGCGCCGGCCACCGCCTTGTGGCAGGAATAGCCGCCCAGCTTCCACCACTTGGCCTGCACCTCCGGCTGGGCGAACCACTTGATGTACTGCAGCGCCTCTTCCTGCTTGTCGGAATAGGCTACCACCGAGATTCCCTGACCACCCAGGGTCGAGCCCTCGACCGTTTCCCGCGGGTTGGCGAAGAACCCGGAGACGTCACCGCCCACGGCCTCGTCCTTGGCGATGCCGGGGAAAAAGGCGAACCAGTTCATCTGCATGGCGACCTGACCGGACTTGTAGGCGTCCAGGTTGGCGACCATGTAGGCGTCGGAGTGGCCCGGCGGGGTGCAGCACTCGTAGAACTTCTTGTAGGCTTCCAGCGCCTCGACGGCGGCGGGCGAGTTCACCGCGCCGTCCATGTCGTACTTGCCGGGAGTGTTCTCGTACTTGAAGCCCCAGGCATAGAGCGCCGCGGTGACGCCCATGGTGATGCCTTCCGAGCCGCGCTCGGTGTAGATGGCGGCACCATAGACCTTCTTGCCGTCGATCTCGCGGCCCTGGAAGAACTCGGCGGTCTCCATCAGCTCGTCCCAGTTCTTCGGCACCTCCAGGTCGCGGCCGTACTTCTCCTTGAAGGCGGCCTGGATCTCCGGGCGTGCGAACCAGTCCTTGCGGTAGACCCAGCCCAGCGCGTCGCCCATGGCCGGCAGGGCGTAGTAGTTGGGGGTTCCCTTCGGCCAGGTGGAGTAGGCGTTCACCGTGGCCGGCAGGAAGTCATCCATGGAGATGCCTTCCTTGTCGAAGAACTCGTTCAGCTTCACATAGTGGCCGTAGACGGCACCGCCGCCGATCCATTGGCTGTCGCCGATCATCAGATCGCAGAGCTTGCCGCCGGAGTTTAGTTCATTGAGCATGCGGTCGGCGAAGTTCGTCCAGGGGACGAACTCGAAGTTCATCTTGATGCCGCTCTCGGCCGTGAAGTCCTTGGACAGCTCCACCAGCGCATTGGCCGGGTCCCAGGCGGCCCAGCACAGGGTGATCTCTTTTTCCTGGGCGTAAGCGCCATTCACGACACCTGCCGTCAATACGGCGGCCACGGCGCAAGTCTTCAGAACTCGCATTCCTTCCTCCCTAAGAGTAGCTGGGGCCCGCGCGCGTTCTGGTGCGGATTATCCGCGGGCCGGAGTGTCCGGCGGATCGAAGTCAGGGCACTAAACTTCCCGCCGGCTGAACTAAACTAAACTTCGTCACTAAACTCTGTCAAACACAAAATGTCGCATGGATGTATTGCAGCGCAGCATTATTGCGCTGAACGTCGCGTGATCTGGGAAACATTGCTGACGAGTCAGGCCGGTAGCGGGCTGGTTTAGTCGAGATTAAACCTCGATGGCTGCGCTGCAGTCGTTGACGGCCACGAATTGGATTCCAGATTTCCCCCGTGAAAGTCCCCTCCTGGCACTAGGCGGAAGTGGGCACGCCCGCTGCGTTGGTGCGGTTTGCCCCGATTAGCAAACCTGGAAGACAGCAATCGTAGTTAAACGGGCGCCGCGAGTGAGTGTTGGTGACCTGCCGGCCGAGCCTCAAAGGAGGCTCATTTGCTCGGCGTCGGGGGCGGGGAGGTTCGTTGACGATGCGGCCTGCTCGGGCGCGCGGTCGGGAAACTCGCAGCAGACAACTTCGCAGCGGGGGGAGACGTCGCGCCAGCCGTCCTGGTGGACCGTCGTGTCGATGCCGCAGCCGGCTTCCAGGTGAAGGCCTGTCTGGCGGGCAAAGCGGCGGTATTCCTCGCTCTCCCGGCGCGCATAGCAGGGAGCACCGGAGTAGACGAAGCCTGCCGACTTCTGAGGAACGATGAAGGCGCCGAAGGTCGCCAGGTCAGAGGCCAAGTCGATGACCTTGTACTCGAAGTCAGGGCCACGGTACCGGGGCGCCGCCGGGCCCTTGATGCCGCGCCCAAAGGGCGGATTGGCGATGGCCACATCGAAGCCCCCCAGGGTACGGCAGACCTTGAAGATGTCGCCGCAGATCCAGGTTGCCTCGGGGAGGACCTTCTTGCCGACCTCAACATAAGCCGGGTTGATGTCAATGCAGGTGATATCGGGCCGCCGGTCGTGGGCCTGGCGGTGGTAGTGCATGAAGCTCAAGACGCCGATCCCGGCGCAGAGGTCGATGACCTTCGAGCCGCAGATCTCAAGCTTGAAGTCGCAGGCGAGGTCCACAGGGGTAAAGAAGGCCCCGGCGGCGGTGTTCAGATGGCTGGCGCCCTCGTGCCAGTTCTCCAGAACGAACCATTTCTCATCGAATGTCAGTTCGTCCTTCTCCAGCAGGGCGCAGGCCTGCTCGTGCCGGCGGGTCTGGCTCTTGGTGAGTTTTGCCATGTCGCTGTCCTCCGTTGTTGTTCAATCCCCGAAGGGGGTTGATGCCGTGCATCAACCCCTGCCTCGTGGCGAACAGCGGAGGGGAAGGGGGCAAGGGGAATCTGCCGGCGTGGTGCGGCCCGCAGCCGCAGGCGAGGACACGGGGCCCGGCCGATTGTCCTTGCGAGGGAAGGGGGGTCGGAATCCCCCTTCCCACTCAGCACCGAAAGACCGGCGCGGCCGCCCCCAGCGGCCGCGCTCCATCGATAGAGCTTAGCCAACCAGAAAAGGGAGCCTGCCAGGAGCCGCGCCCTCACGCGGCGGGAAGCGGCGGCAAGGCGGAGCGGGGTTCTCGGCGGCACCCGCAGGAGCGGAGGCGAGGCACGAGCGCAGCGGGATCGAGGGCGCCCCCGCACAGCCGGCATCACCAGGCCGCAGGCCTTCCACGCGAGGGATGGCCGCCGATCAGTGGCATTTTTCCTTTCAGACTCCCTCGCGGCACGCCCAGCATTTCTGCGCATCTTCCGGCCCGGCAGTGTTCTGAAATGTCGCAGAAAACCGCCATTTACATAGGCCTTCTAAGCATGGGGTCGCAGGTTCAAGTCCTGCCGGGCGCACCAATTCCCAGACTTTCCAGGTCCCTGGCGCCTGTCCCTCTGTAGGCCGCTGAGCCGCCCGGGTGCTACCTGCGGTTACTTATTGTACATGTTATTCGCACGAACTTCACCATTTCTTCACCTCTGCAGTCGAAGGTTGCAAATGTGCTCCGATTTTAGCGGGCGCATGCTGCGATGAAGCTTTTGGCTGGAGGTCCCCGTGTTGCGAAACGCTTATCTGATGGCGGTTCTGACAGGAATCGCACTGCTCACCTCCACGCAAGATGCCTACGCCTACCTGGACCCGGGGACCGCCAGCCTCATCTTGCAGGGCATCATCGGTGGCATAGCTGCCGCCGCCGCCGTGGCCGCCGCCTATTGGCTGCGCGTCAAACATTTCTTCTCCAGGACCTTCGGGCGCGGCGGGAACAGCTGCATCACGGCCGCCGAAACGGACAACGAGTAGGCGGCTGTGACCGCTTTCGATCCCGGATCTTTTCGGGACCCAGCCGGCCATGTTGTCAGGCAGGGGGATCGCGTATTCCGAGTCGTCGCGCCCGAGAGGGCGGAAGAGACGAGGGCGGTTCTCGAGGCCCCGTTCTTCAAGCGGCGCACGGGCACTTCGATTGTTCCGACCTGGATAGCCTCCGCCCGCGACCGGGTTAGTGTGACATCGGGAATTGAAGGCAACTTCCCGCTCGTGCTCGAGCACGAGCGGATCGAGGTCGTATCCTATCCGTTTGAATGGCCGTTCTCGCTTCTGAAGCGAGCCGCGGAACTTCACCTGGAAATTCATCTCGAAGCGCTCGAGGACGGCTTCGATCTTTCCGACTCCAGCGCCTACAACGTGCAGTTCGCCGGCACACGTCCCCAGTTCATCGATATCTTGTCGTTCCGACGCTACCGGGAAGGCGCCTATTGGGCGGGCTACAAGCAGTTCTGTGAGGAGTTTCTGGCTCCGCTGCTGCTTACCGCCTGCCGGGGCGTTCCCTTCAACGATTGGTACAGGGGCGGCTTGAGCGGCCTGGACCTTGTGTCGCTTTCCAAGCTGCTTCCGCTACGTTCCCGCTTCTCTTTGCAGGCGCAGATGCATGTCTTCATGCATGCGCGGCTGATGAGGCGGATCAGGTCGCATGAAGGCGGCGCGGCGGTCAAACAAGGGAAGCTTCCACTGGCTTCGTTGAAAGGCATCCTCAGGGGGATGCTGAGCTTCGTCCGGTCGCTCCAGCCGAGAGGTCTGGAGAGCACCTACTGGAAGGACTACGAGCTCAACAATTCCTATTTGCCGGAAGATGCCGAACGCAAGCGCGCGGCCGTAAGGGCTTTCATCGAGCGTGAAAAGCCCGATCTTCTCGTCGATGTCGGCTGCAACAGCGGCGACTTCAGCGAGCTGTCCGTTGCCGCCGGGGCCGGATCTAGCGTTGGCGTAGACTTCGATCAGGGCGCTTTGGAAGCGGCGGTTTCACGCGCCGACGAGCATGGCCTGCCGCTTTTGCCGCTGTATCAAGACCTGACGAATCCGAGCGCATCTCAGGGCTGGGCCGCAAGCGAGCGTGGCGGTTTCGTTGAGCGGGTGCGGCCCGATGCCGTGGTTGCCCTCGCTGTCCTCCACCACCTGATCATCGGCAAAAACATTCCCTTCTTCGCGGCCATCAAATGGCTCGTCGATCTGGCCCCGAAGGGACTCCTCGAGTTCGTCCCCAAGTCAGATCCCATGGTGCAGGGCATGCTCGCACATCGCGGGGATATCTTTCCGCACTACACGGAGACCAATTTTCGCGAGAGCCTTTCCCGTCTCGCCAGAATTACCTCCGAGGTGCAGAGCTCCGCGTCCGGGAGAAGGGTTTTTACCTATGAGCGATAGGCGTCGCGTCTGGATCGCGGGTATCGCGGCTTTCCTCCTGGTGCTGCTGCCCTTTGGGAACTTCGTGAAGACGAACTGCAGAGACGGGGCCTTCGTTCCCGTCAATTTCGTCTGTTTCTTCCTTCAGACGGCGCCGCTCGTGTTTGCGGTTGTCGGCGCCTTGGCCTTTCTGCTTTGCCGCTGCACGTCCGGACGAGCGCCGCATGCCTTCTCGCGCGCGGTCCTCACCGTCGGCGGTGCGTTCTTTCTGCTTTTCTTCTATCACCACTACGCGGTTTTGCTTTCCAAGAGCATTGATGGGTCGATAGCGGCAGGCTCCTTTCTTTTTCTTGTCGCGCTTCTTGCCGTGCTCCTGTTCAGGCTGGCAAAGCACCCGCCTGTCTTGGTGGCGGGGCTGGTCTTCGCCGGCGCCAACATGGGGCTCGCATTACCCTCTATCGCGGAGACGACCGCTGAGGCCGTTCGAATTGCAATATTCAGAACCGCGGATGCCGAGGGTCGGAGCGTAGCGGAAACCGAAGCGCGGCCGAACATCTACTATTTCATTCTGGACGCCTACCCGAGCGTCTCTTCCCTGCGGCAGAACCTGACCTACGACAATGGGCCGTTCATCGCGGCCATGCAGCAGCGTGGTTTCTACAACGCCGAGAGCGCTATTTCGTCCTACAATCGAACTGTTTTTACGCTCGCGGCGATCTTCGCGCAGGACTATTTCGTCACCAACGGAATGACCCTGCAGGAAGGGATCAAGGGGCGGCTCACCTACCCGTCGCTTTTGAATGCGCCTCAGCCGCCGAACCTCGTCGCTGAAGCCAGAAGCCTTGGCTATGAGTTCCATATGATCGGCAACTATTGGGCGCCCTGCGCCGGTCCGTGGGTTTCTTGCGATGCGGCGGGAGGCGCAAGCGCCTACTTAGCCGATGTTTTCTGGAGCGCCACACCCGGCGGGTCCCTCGTCGCGATGGCGCGGGCGGGCGATGCTGGGGAGGCGCCAGATGTTGACGCGATTGGGAAGCTGCGCGAGAGGTTGAAGAAAAGCGGGGCGCCGAAAGCGCCGGCTTTTACTTTTGTCCACCACCTCTCGCCCCATGCGCCGTTTATGTTCCACGCGGACTGCAGCCTGAGGGATGAATACGGGGTCGATCTCACGGAATGGGTAGAGAGCACGAAACCCTACTTCCTTGACAATCTGGCCTGCGTGAACATCAAGGCAGTGCAAATCGCCGATGACATCATGGCGCTCGATCCCAATTCTGTTGTCGTCTTTCAGGGGGATCACGGAACGTCATTCACGGTCACCTGGGACGAGCCCTTCGACGCGTGGTCGCCGTCGTCAATCCATGAGCGCTCTTCAATTCTGAACCTGGTTCGGCTGCCGGAGCGGTGCCAGACGTGGCTCACGCCGGATCTCGACAACGTCACCACAGTTCGAGCGGTTATGGGGTGCGTTGCCGGCCGTGCGGCGGTGCCGGACAGGCCGCGTGGCTACGTGACCACGTTTTCCGGAGAGAGCCCTGATCATGGCCAGGTCAGGCTCATAGACCCGCTGACTTTTCGCGCCTTGCCGGAAGCCGGGCGCGACTGACCCGGCGCCCCTGGCCCAGGGGCGCAGGCCCGCCCTCTGCCGGGCGCGCTGACTCCGGCAGGCCCTCCGCCACTAAAACACTACCGAAGATTCTTCGGATTACTGTCGACTGGAACCGAAAGCTGGCTTAAAAGCATGGGGTTCACGGAACGGCGGCCTTTCCACACCCTATGAAGCTCGACAAGCGCGACCTGCAGATCCTGGCCATCCTGCAAGAGGAGGGGCGGATCACCAAATCCGAGCTGGCGGCGCGGATCAGCCTGTCGCCGGCGGCTTGCTGGGACCGCCTGAAACGCCTCGACCAGGCCGGCTTCATCAAGGGCTACCACGCCGAGGTGGCGCTGGAGAAAATCGCCCCGGCGTCCCAATTCCTGGTCCAGATCGAGTTGGAGAGCCACCAGGCCGCCGATTTCCAGCGCTTCGAGGACGCCATGCAGGTCATCCCGCAGGTGGTGCGTTGCGTGGCCGTGGGCGGCGGGGTGGACTATTTCATCGAAATCGTCGCCCGCGACGTGTCGGCCTACCAGGTGCTGATCGACCAGATCCTGGAGAGCCGTATCGGCGTGAAACGCTACTTCACCTTCGTCGTCACCAAGCCGGTGAAGGAGTCGCCGCCGCCCCTGGAACTGCTGCGCGGTGAGGGGGACGATTAGCGGCCCGAATCGCCGGGACCGAATATTCTTAGCCGCGCGCGCCTGGGCGGCGTGGATTCATCGGTCCGGCCCGGCCACTTCCGACCCACCTTCCTCCGGCTCCCCGCTACCATCCGGCGAATCACCCCGCAGAATCGCGTCGATTTGCAGGAGGAAGCGCATGTCGCAGTCGCCGAGCATCAAAGCCGTGCCCAAAGCACCCCTTCAGGACGCCTTCGCCTTGGAGGACCCCGGGTTGCTGGCCGGTCAGTCCTACGTCGACGGCGCCTGGATCGAGGCCGCCGAGGCCGGCGTGCTGCCGGTCGCCAACCCGGCCGACGGCGCGGTGATTGGCGAGGTGGCGGCGCTGGGCGAGGCCGGCGCGCGCCGCGCGGTCGATGCCGCCGAGCGCGCCTTTCCAGCCTGGGCGGCGCTGCTGCCGCAGCAGCGCAGCGACTGCCTGCGCCGTTGGTACGAGCTGATGATCGCGCACAGGGAAGACCTCGCCCGCATCATGACCCTGGAGCAGGGCAAGCCGCTGTCCGAAGCGCGCGGCGAAATCGACTACGGCGCCTCCTTTGCCGAGTACTTCGCCGAGGAGGCCAAGCGCCCGGATATCATGAGCGTCACCTCGCACCTGCCCTCGGCGGAGGTCGAGCTGTGGCGCGAGCCGGTCGGCGTGGCCGCCCTGGTCACCCCCTGGAACTTCCCCAACGCCATGATCACCCGCAAGGCGGCGGCGGCGCTGGCGGTCGGCTGTACGGTGGTGGTGCATCCCTCGAAGGAGACGCCGCTCTCCGCCCTGGCGCTGGCCGAACTGGGCCAGCGCGCCGGCTTCCCGCCGGGCGTCATCAACGTGGTGGTGGGTGAGCCGGCGCTGATCGTCGGTGCCTGGACCGCGGACCCGCGGGTGCGGGCGCTGTCCTTCACCGGCTCCACCGAGATCGGTCGGTTGCTCTACGCGCAGTCCGCGCCCTCCATCAAGCGCCTTAGCCTGGAGCTGGGCGGCCACGCGCCCTTTATCGTCTTCGCCGACGCCGATCTGGACAAGGCGGTCGAGGAAGCCATCGGCGCCAAGTTCGCGACCTCCGGCCAGGACTGCCTGGGCGCAAACCGCTTCTTCATCGAGCGGCCGGTCTACGAAGAGTTCTGCCGCCGCTTCACCGCGAAGACCGAGGCGCTGACCATCGGCTTCGGCCTCGACGACCCCGACATCGGCCCGCTGATGAACGCCGCCGCCGTCGCCAAGCAGGAGGACCACGTGGCCGACGCTCTGGCCAAGGGGGCGAAGCTGCTGTGCGGCGGCGAGGGGCACGACCTGGGGCCGCTGTTCTACCAGCCGACGGTGCTGGCCGATGTGCCGGCCGAGGCGAAGATCATGACGGAGGAGACCTTCGGGCCGGTGGCCGCCATGACGCCCTTCGACGGCGAAGCAGAAATCATTGCGCGGGCCAACGCCACCGACTACGGCCTGGTCGCCTATCTGCACACCAAGGAGCCGGCGCGCATCTACCGCATGAGCCGCGCCCTCGATTTCGGCATGGTGGCGGTCAACCGCACGAAGGTGACGGGTGCGCCCATTCCCTTCGGCGGGATGAAGCAATCGGGCCTCGGGCGCGAGGGGTCGCGCCTGGGTATTGAGGCCTTTTCCGATGTGAAGTACGTATGCCGCGACTGGTCCTGAGAGGAGAGGAATAGTGCTGAAGAACGATCAACTGGAGACTTGGGACCGGGAATGTTTTTTCCACCCCTCGACCCACCTGGCGCAGTTCGCGCGCGGCGAGGCGCCGCAGCGCGTCGTCACCGGCGGTGAGGGCGTCTACATCCGCGACCGCGAGGGCAACAAGCTGCTCGACGCCTTCGCCGGGCTCTACTGCGTGAACGTCGGCTACGGCCGTCAGCAGATCGCCAAGGCCATTGCCAAGCAGGCCGAGGAGCTGGCCTACTACCACGCCTACGTCGGCCATGGCACCGAGGTCTCGATCACCCTGTCGCGCATGATCATCGACCGCGCGCCCAAGGGCATGAGCAAGGTCTACTACGGCCTCTCCGGTTCGGACGCCAACGAGACCAACATCAAGCTGGTCTGGTATTACAACAACATCCTCGGCCGGCCGGAGAAGAAGAAGATCATCTCGCGCTGGCGCGGCTATCACGGCTCCGGCCTGATGACCGGCTCGTTGACCGGACTGGAGCTGTTCCACAAGAAGTTCGACTTGCCGCTGGCCCAGGTGATCCATACCGAGGCACCGTACTATTACCGGCGCCAGGACGACGCGATGAGCGAGGAGGAGTTCTCTGCCCACTGCGCCGCCGAGCTGGACAAGCTGATCCAGGCCGAAGGGCCGGACACGGTCGCCGCCTTCATCGGCGAGCCGGCGCTGGGTACCGGCGGCCTGGTGCCGCCGCCGGCGGGCTATTGGGCGGCGATCCAGGAAGTGCTGGCCAAATACGACATCCTGCTGATCGCCGACGAGGTGGTCACCGGCTTCGGGCGCCTGGGCTCCATGTTCGGCTCCGACCACTACGGCATCCGTCCCGACATCATCACCTCGGCCAAGGGCCTGACCTCGGCCTACGCGCCGCTGTCGGCCTCGATCATCGGCGACAAGGTCTGGAAGGTGCTGGAGCAGGGCACCGACGAGAACGGCGCCATCGGCCACGGCTGGACCTACTCGGCGCATCCCATCGGCGCGGCGGCCGGTGTCGCCAACCTGAAGCTGGTCGACGAGTTGGACCTGGTGAACAACGCGCGCGAGACCGGCGGCTACTTCAACACCGCGATGAAGAAGGCGCTGGGCGATCATCCTCACGTCGGCGAGGTGCGCGGCGAGGGCATGCTCTGCGCCGTGGAACTGGTCGAGGACAAGGACACGCGCAAGTTCTTCGAGCCGGCGGGCCAGCACGGCCCCAAGGTGGCCGCGGGCCTGCTGAAGCGCGGCGTTATCGCCCGGGCCATGCCGCAGGGCGACATCCTGGGCTTCGCGCCGCCGCTCTGCCTCAGCCAGGACGAGGCCGATATCGTCGTCGGCGCCATGCGCGAGGCGGTTGAGGAGGTCTTCGCCGGCGCGTGAGCCCGCAGCCGCCTCTACAAGGGTTCTTCCGGCGGGCTACCTCTTCCGTTAAGGGATGGCGGGCGCGGGCCTTCGCGCCCGCGTCGCTGTCGCTGTTGGGGAGGAAGCCATGACCGGTGCCGGATCGGGCGAACAACTGATTCCACGGGTGAAGAACGAAATCAGGGCGGTGCGCACCGCCTTGTGGTTCCGCCCCAGTGCCTACTGCATCATCGCCGCGTTGACCGCGGCCTTCGTCGCGACCGTCGACGGCTTCCTGCCGCCCCACATCCTGGCCTGGCTGCCGGAGGTGGAGGTGTCGACGGTCACCGAGCTTCTGAAGCTGATGGCCGGCAGCATGCTGACCGTGGCGACGGTGACGCTCTCGGTGCTGATGCTGGTGCTGAGCCTCGCCGCCGGCCAGGCCTCGCCGCGCGCGGTGCCGGAGATCATGGCCGACCCGGTGACGCAGAACGCCCTCGGCACCTTCCTCGCCACCTTCACCTTCGCCCTGGCGGCGCTGCTGCTCTTCGGCTTCGGGGCGGTGGCGGGGCCGGGCGTCACGCTGATTTTCTTCGGTGCGCTCTTCCTGGTGCTGAACGCGCTGCGCTACCTGGTGCAGTGGATCCATCACGTGGCCGACACTCTGAAGATCAACCGCATGCTTCACCGTATCCACCGCCAGGCGAAGGCGGTTTTGCAGGCCTATCTGGAAATGCAATTGAAAGGGGACGGCGAGGCCGTGGAAGCGGCCGCGGGGGAGGAGACGCAGGTCTTTCCAAAGGCCACCGGCTACGTGCAGCTCATCGATGCGGGGCGGCTGCATGATCTGGCGCGCGCACACGACCTGTCAGTTCGGCTCTGCGTGCAGGAAGGCGACTTCGTCCACGACCACCGCAGCCTCATGCTGCTGCGCGGCAGCCGCGCCGACGACGAGGTCTGCGAGGCACTGCGGGCGACGGTGGTGGTCGGTTTCGAGCGCAGCCATGAAGGCGATCCGCGCCTGGGGTTCGAACTGCTGGCGGAGGTTGCCTGCCGCGCCCTGTCGCCGGGCATCAACGATCCGCAGACGGCCCTCGCCGCGATCGAGTATCTCGGCAGCCTGCTGGCTCTGGCGGCGGTCCGGCCGGCCGCCGATTATCCGGCATGCACGACTCCCGACGGCCGCGTCACCTTCCTGCACCCGGATTTCGGCGCCTTGGTGGAGCGCGCCCTGCGGCCGGTGGTCCGCGATGGCGCAGGCGAAGCCGAGGTCATCGCGGCGGTGATGCAGGTACTCTGCGACCTGGCCGCCTGCGCGGCCCCGGACCATCTGGACGCTATCCTGGAGGAGGCAGAGCGCGCCGAAGCCTTCGGCATGTCGGCCCTGACCCTGGAGCGGGACAAGGAGGCCTTCTGCGAAAAGGTTCAGGAGCTGCGCGACCACGTCGCCGGCCGGCGGCGATAGCCCATCCATCAGGGCCGCTTGGCGTTTGTGCCCGTTGCAGTCGCGGGGCGGCCCCGGCACACTGTGCCATGGTCAATGCCCGGCGGACGTGCTTTGCCGTCCGCCGTCGATGGTAGAATTTGGAGAGAGGGTACGACGTCCATGGCAGCCTCCAGCGATAGTTTGCATGCGCCGCGTGAGCGGCTGAGCAAGGAAACCATCCACCTGCATCAAGCCATCGTCTCCTTGATGGAGGAGCTGGAGGCGGTCGACTGGTACCGTCAGCGTGCAGACGACTGTGACGATGCGGAGTTGAAGGAGATCCTGCTGCACAACATGCGTGAGGAGATGGAGCACGCGGCCATGGTGCTGGAGTGGATCCGCCGCAACAGCCCGGACTTCGACAAGCACCTCAAGGAGTTTCTCTTCAAGGAGGGGGACATCTCCCACCATTGACGGCCGTTCGACCGCAGGCTTCTCAGTCGCGTTGTTCCTCGCGCTCCCAGAAGGGGCCGGAGTTGCGCGCGTCGGGGTAGGCCGAGTCGTAGGACGGCGGTTTGCAGGCGGCCAGGAAGACCGCCAGGGCGATGTAGGCGATCAGCAGGGAAAGCCTGGGCATCGGGTTGAACTCCCTCACTTCGCCGCCGGAGTGGCGGCTTCCTGTCTTGATCTGGGGCGCAGCGTCTCGGGGACAAGTCTTCGCCCGGCAGGGGGCGCTGCGGCGGCTCAGACGAGGGCCTTGACGGCCTGCTTCAGGAGCTTGTCGACCAGGCCGAAGACCTTGGTCGCCTTTTCGGCGATCTTCACGATGTCGTCGAGCTCCTTGGTGGCCTTGCGCAGGTCGGTGACGGCCTCGGAAACCTTGTCCTGGGCTTTCTGGAAGGCGGCGGCGTCCTTGTTGAAGCGGGCCGCTTCCAATTCCACCCACTGGGTGCGCAGTTCCTGGGCGCGGTTCAGCAGCGCCTGGCGCTGCGCGATCGGGATATTGGGATCCATGGACTTGTCCACCATTTCCCCGAAGGCATCCAGGAGTTTCTTGCGGACGCTTTTGGTGGCTTTGGTCGCGGGCATGGCTGTTCCTCTCCTTTGGCGCCCGGGCCGTCGCCCGGTCTTCAGCGGATCCTGCTAGCTCGAGGCATCGCCAGCTTTCTTGAAGGCTGCGAAGACCTCTTCGGCGGTGGCGGCGTAATTGCGCACGATGGCCACCAGGTCATAGAGGTCCTGCGGGCCTTTGTCGGAGCGGGCGTAGCGCAGCAGGGAGTCGTGTGCTGCGTCGAACTGGTCGAGAGTCTGGAGGACCGACTGCAGGGTGATGAGGCCTTCCTTGCGGGCACGGATCTTCTGATCGATTTCGCGGAGCTTGGCGAGGCGTACGGGCTCATTGCCCAGCTGCTGAGCCTGGGCATATTCGATGGAAAGCTGCGAGATTTCCTGCTGCTTCAAGGTATCGCGCTGCTGGATGACAAACTCCAGATCCTCGCGCAGCAGCGCCGAGATGTCCTGGATCGCCGGGGCCGCCTTCTCGATCGCCGCGTCAAGGGCGCGGGCCCGCTTGGCATCGATGATCTCCTTTGCGATGACATTGGAAATGGTCCGCAAGGGGGAGATCGCATCGGTGATCGGCAAACTGGCCAGGGAAGGGGCCACGTTGGACAGGTCTTCGATCAGCAGCTCGGCCGCGGCGGCGGTGCGCTCGCTGGCGGCTTTCCAGCGCTCGCTCGCGTCGCTGTCGGCCAGGTCGGCCAACATCTGTGTGTATTGCTTCAATACCGAGAAGGTGCGGTCCCGGGCGCGCAGGGCCTCCGCGGTCAGCACCGGCGTGGCGAGCTTTCTGGCATCCAGCAGGCGGTCCGGGTCCTCGCGCAGGAGCTTCAGTTCGTTCTCGCGCTCGACGTCGTTGATGCCGTGGACGTATTCCAGCGCCACCGTCGCCGTCTGGTCCGTCGCCTTTTGGAACTCGGCGATGGTCTCCTGATAGACCGAGAAGTCACGGGGGGTGCCGCAGGCGGCGAGCAGAAGGGTCAGGGCCAATCCGCTCAAGGCTTGCCGGAACGGAGTGGCGGCGCGGCGGTCGGCCTTGCTGAGCATTTTCCCCTCCCCAGAGTCAGTGCCGCCGGACGACGCCGAGTCGGCACAGCGGCAGCCTATCAGTTTGATTAGGCGAATTGTGAGGTGGTTTCGCCGGCAACCGCAACCGCGAATTCCGGACTAAGCCCTGAGAGGTAGAGGCGCAGGATTTCCGGCGCCGGTCCTTCTAGCGATGGTTGCGGGCCGCGGCGGGACGGGAGCGGGGACGCAGCACCTTGGCCGAGTTGCTCGGCCCGGACTGCCAGTTGAGGTCGACGCCCTGTTCCTTCAGATAGGCCTCGGCGGCGGCGCGGGCCTCGGCATGGGAATCGGCAAAGCCCTGGGCGTAGAAGCGCCCGTCCTTTTCGTAGGAGACGGTCCATCGGAAACCCTCGGTGCCCTTCTGGCTGCGCGGGCCCGGATTGCCACGCCAGGGTTCGATCAGGATATCGTGCTTTTTCATGGTAACTACGATGATTTCTTAACAGTCAGAGTCAAAGGCGGCGACCACGGGGATCATAAGCCAAGCCGAGCACCGTTGTGGACTCCGTTTTGCGGGCCGCGCTAATGGCGCAGCACCAGCAGCGCACCCTCGATCAGCTTAACGACGTCGGTGTGCCCCTCGCTGGCCGCCAGGTCGCGGGCCAGCTCAAGCTTGGCGATGCCTTCGTCCGGCGTGGTGGCCGGGCGCGAGATGATGGTGGCGTCCAACTGGCTCACCGTCGCTTCCATTGTGCCGCGGTCGAGATGGTGATGATCGCGGAGCAGGCGGGCGCGAACAATGGCGAGTTCGTTCAACGTATGCATACTCATGATTAAACCCCGCTCACTGACATCTCACGTGTGACAATTCGCGGTCACCTGCATCCCGCCGAGCGCATCATACAGCAGCGCTCCACCTCTGTCGCCACTTCAGTCATCCTCGCCCCCGTGGCCATTTTCGGGCTGCAGGCCGGCCTCGGTTTCCCGGTCTTCCTCGGCCAGGAAGCGCTCGGCGGCGTCACGCCGGCCCAGGCTCTGGCGGTCGATCGCGACGCTCTTGATCAGCGCATAGACCTGCATCCCGGGCTTGAGGTCCAGGGCCGTCCGCGAACGCGCCGTGATGCGGGCCCAGATAGGGGCGCCGCCGGCGTCGAGCTGGAGGTCGATCTGGGGACTCTGTTCTTCACCTATTTCTTGAATTGTGCATGGGATAATATTGAGAATACTAATATTTTCCGGTGGGCTCAGGGAGATGGAGACATCGCGGGCCCGAACCCGGACGCGCAGCTTCTGGCCCAGCGGCAGGTGCAGGTGCGGGACGCGCAGGCGCCCGCCGGCGAAGCGCAGCTCGGTGAGGCCGAACATGCGGTCCTGGCCGGCGACCGTGGTGCTCAGCACCGCACCGGCCTCGTAGCGCCCGGTCAGGGGTCGCAGGTCCAGCCGGTTGGTCAGCTCCTCCAGCGGGCCCACCGCCTCGATGCGGCCGTTGGACATCAGCACCAGCGTGTCGGCCAGGCGCACGATCTCCTGCATGGAATGGCTGACGTAGACGATGGGCAGGTCCAGCTCCGCCTTCAGTTGTTCGATGAAGGGCAGAATCTCTTCCTTGCGCGGCTGGTCCAGCGCGGCCAGGGGCTCGTCCATGAGCAGCAGGCGCGGGTTGGCCAGCAGGGCCCGGCCCAGGGCGACCCGCTGCTTCTCGCCGCCGGAGAGGGCGTTCGGGCGGCGCTCCAGCAGCTGCTCGATACCCAGCAGGCCGACCACCCGGTCCAGGCCGAGGGGGCGCTCGGCGGCCGGCGCGCGGTTGTAGCCGTAGAGCAGGTTGTGACGCACCGAGAGGTGCGGGAAAAGGCGGCCCTCCTGGAAGACGTAGCCCAGGCGGCGCTTTTCCGGCGGCAGGTCGATGCCCTTTTGCGAATCGAAGAGGGTCTGGCCGCGCAGCACGATGCGGCCGCGCTCCGGACGCAGCAGCCCCGCCAGGGTGTTGACCAGCGACGTCTTGCCGGCGCCGGATCGGCCGAAAATGGCCGTGATTCCAGAGGCTTCGCACTGGAAGTTGGCCTCCAGATCGAGCGCGCCGAGGCGCCGGGCAATATCGACTTCCAACATCATGGCGCCGCCTCCCTCAGTCGCTCATCCGGGCCCGCAGGCGCCGGGCGATGGCCTCGGAGGCCGCCAGGGCGGCCAGGGACAGCAGCACCGAAAGCACGGCAAGCCGCAGGGCGCCGGCCTCGCCGCCGGGCGTCTGGATCAGGCTGTAGAGCGCCAGGGGCAGGGTTCGGGTCTCCCCCGGGATATTGGAGACAAAGGTGATGGTGGCGCCGAACTCGCCCAGGCTGCGGGCGAAGGCCAGGACCGCGCCGGCCAGGATGCCGGGCATGATCAGCGGCAGGGTGATGGTGACGAAGACGTTGGCCCGCGAGGCGCCGAGGGTGCGCGCGGCGGTTTCCAGGCTCTGGTCCACCGACTCGATGGAAAGGCGCATGGCGCGCACCATCAGCGGGAAGGCCATGACCGCGGCGGCCAGGGCGGCGCCTTCCCAGGTGAAGGGCAGGCTGACGCCGAAGGTGGCCAGCAGCCAGGCGCCCAGCGGTCCCTGGCGGCCCAGCAGCACCAGCAGCAGGTACCCCACCACCACCGGCGGCAGCACCAGGGGCAGGTGGACGATGCCGTTCAGCAGGGTCTTGCCGACGAACTCGTAGCGCGCCAGCAGCCAGGCCGTGGCCAGCCCGAAGGGCAGGCTCACGAAGACGCTCCACAGGGCGACCCGGAGGCTGAGGCCCAGCGCTTCGATTTCCAGCGGGGTCAGGTCGAACATCGCGTCCCTTAGCTGCCGAGAGCGGGCCGCGTAAAGCCGTGCTTGCTGAAAATGGCGGTGGCCTCCGCGCTTTGCAGGAATTCGTAGACGCGGCGCACTTCCGGGCGGTCGCGGCCGGCGACAATGGCCAGGGGATAGACGATCTTCGGGCTCGCCGCCAAGGGAAAGCTGTCGACGATGCGCACCCGCGGCGAGATCGCGGCGTCGGTTTCGTAAACAATGCCGGCCACCGCCTCGCCGCGATCGACCAGGGCAAGGGCGGCGCGCACGTTGCTGGCCTGGGCCAGCTTGGCGGCGACCTGCTCCCACAGGCCGAGGTTCCGGAGTGCCTCGCGGGCGTAGATACCGGCGGGCACGTGGTTGGGGTCGCCGATCGCCAGGCGGCCGTTCCCCAGCAGCCGGGCAAGGTCCAACTCCGGCGACAGGCGCAGGCGCAGTTGCGAGTCCGCCGGGGCGATGAGCACCAGGCGGTTGGACAGCAGCGGCAGGCGGCTGCCGTCCTGCAGCAGCTGCAGGCCGGCCAGGTGGTCCATCCATTTCGCGTTGGCGGAAAGGAAGAGATCGGCCGGGGCGCCCTGGGAGATCTGGCGCGCCAGGGTGGAGGAGGCGGCGACCACCGGACGGATCGAGCCCCCGGTCCGCGCGGCATAGGCCTCGGCGATCTCGTTTACCGCGTCGGTGGCGCTGGCGGCGGCGAAGAGGGTGACCGGCTTGTCGTCCTCCGCCGCGCCGGCGGGCGTGGACATCGGGGCGGCCAGGCAGAAGGCCAGCAGGACCCCAAATAACCGGGACAGGCGGCAAGCGCGCTGCGGCCAGGCGGTCATGCGGTCAGGATCCGTAGAGTGCGTTGGGGTCCGCGGTGACCGGCAGCACTTCGGTCAGGCTGCCGTCCGCGGCGACGGCCCGGTAGAAGCAGGAGCGCCGGCCGGTGTGGCAGGCCACGCCCTTCTGGTCGACGCGCAGCAGCAGGGTGTCGCCGTCGCAGTCGACGCGCAACTCCACCAGTTTCTGGGTCTGGCCGGAGGTCTCGCCCTTGCGCCACAACTTGCCGCGCGAGCGCGACCAATAGCAGACCTGGCCGCTGGCCAGGGTCTCGGCCAGGGCCTCGCGGTTCATCCAGGCCACCATCAGCACCTCGCCGCTGTCGTGCTGCTGGGCGACCGCGCAGACGAGGCCCTTGTCGTCGAAGGCGACGGATTCGTCCAGGTCTTTGGGCAGGTCTTGAGGAAGTTCACTCATCGTCGGGATTCCAAGATACGGGCTGCGGGGGGCTCCGTCTTACCCCGCGTGCGCGGATTTTCCACCATGTATTCCCCCGCCGCCGATCTTGGGGTCGAGCTGGGCCAGGCGCGCGAAGCCCGCCTCCAGGTCGGCGATCAGGTCGTCGGCGTGCTCCAGCCCGGCGTGGATGCGCAGGGTCGGACCGGCCGGCTCCCAGCGTGTCGCCGTGCGCATGCTCGCCGGATCGGTGAGAAGGATCAGACTCTCGTAGCCGCCCCAGCTGGCGCCGATGCCGTAGAGCTCCAGGCCGTCGATGAAGGCCATCACCGCCTCGCGGGAGCAGGGCTGCAGCGTGAAGCCGAAGAGCCCCGAGGCGCCGGTGAAATCGCGTTTCCACAGAGCATGTCCCGGATCGCCGGGCAGGGCCGGGTAGAGCAGCCGGTCGACCTCCGGGCGCCGGCCCAGCCAGCCGGTCAGGGCCAGGGCATTGGCCTGGTGGCGCTCCAGCCGCACCGCCAGGGTGCGCAGGCCGCGCAGTCCCAGGTAGACGTCGTCCGGGGCCGCCGCGCAGCCCAGGTATTGGCTGGTGCGGCGCAGACGCTCGTAGTGCGCCTCGCCGCTGACCACCACGCCCAGCATGGCGTCGGAATGGCCGACCATGTATTTGGTGGCGGCGTGCAGCACGACGTCGACGCCGTGCTCGAGAGGCCGGTAGTAGAGCGGCGTGGCCCAGGTGTTGTCGATCACGGTCACCACGCCGGCGGCCTTGGCCGCCGCCACGATGGCCGGCACGTCCTGCACCTCGAAGGTGAGGGAGCCGGGCGATTCCATGTAGACCAGCGCTGTATTCTCGCGCATCAGCTCGGCGATGCCGGCGCCTATCGTCGGATCGTAGAAAGTGGTCTCGACGCCCAGCCGCCGCAGCAGGTCGTGGCAGATCTTGCGGGCCGGGAAGTAGACGCTGTCGGGTACCAGGAAGTGCTTGCCGGCCTCGGCGAAGGCCATCATGGCGACGGCGACCGCCTGCAGGCCGGAGGAGACCGCCACCCCGCCGTAGCCGCCTTCCAGGGTGGCCACGGTGTCCTCGAAGGCGAAGGTCGTTGGGGTACCCGTACGGCCGTAGGAACTTTTTCCCTTGTCCATACGGTGCCGGCCGGCTTCCTGGAAGTCCTCCATGGTTTCGTGGAGCAGGGTGGAGGCGTGGTAGACCGGCGTGTTGACGGTGCCGAAGTGCGAGGCGGGATCGCGGCCCAGATGGGACAGCAATGTCTCGGGACGGCGTGCGGCGGCTTTCTTCATACGGAACGGAATCCAATGGGTTTCGCCGGAGGCTAGAGAGGTCGCCCCCTGCAGCGCAATACGCGCTAGAGGTTCACCTATCATTCCGCGTTAGCCAAGCCGTTTCGCAACCATCGCTCTGTGGCGCCGCGGCCTGGATCGGCGGCTTCAGGTTTGGTGACGGAAGCCTGATAACGGTATCACGCGATCGGTATTTTTTTGACACAGCTCCCGTACCAAGCTGTTGCCTTTCCTCAAATACTGAGACATGGTTCGCGGGTGTGGCGTGAATGCATCCCGCCGGAAGCCTGTAGTCTAACGACTGTATGCAGGTAGTGAGAGCGGGGCTCGCGGTCCACCTTAAGACAATAAACTGTGAACAGCAGGGAAGGTTACTCCATGTCTAAATTGAAGGTTCTGCTTGCGGCGAGCGCACTCACCGTGGTCGGCGCTGCCGGGGCTAATGCCGCGACTCTGGATGACATCAAAGCCAAGGGCTTCGTCCAGTGCGGCGTGTCGACCGGTGTGCCGGGCTTCTCCTTCACCGACGACGCCGGCAACTGGCAGGGCTTCGACCCGGCCGTGTGCCAGGGCGTGGCCGCCGCGATCTTCGGCGACACCAGCAAGGTCAAGTACACCCCGACCACCGGTAAGACGCGCTTCACCGCGCTGGCTTCCGGCGAGATCGACATGCTGGCCCGCAACACCACCTGGACGCTAAGCCGTGATGCCGACCTCGGCTTCACCTTCGTCGGCGTCAACTACTACGACGGTCAGGGCTTCATGGTTCCGAAGGCTCTCGGCGTGACCAGCGCCAAGCAGCTGGACGGCGCCTCGGTCTGCATCCAGACCGGCACCACGACGGAGCTGAACCTGGCGGACTACTTCCGGCTCAACAACATGAGCTATGAGCCGGTGCCGATCGAAACCAACGAAGAAGCGCGCACCAACTACCTGGCTGGCCGCTGCGACGTCTACACGACGGACGCCTCGGGCCTGGCCGCTTCGCGCGCCGCCTTCGACAACGCGGCCGATCACATCATCCTGCCGGAGATCATCTCCAAGGAGCCGCTGGGCCCGCTCGTGCGTGAGGGTGACGAGCCCTGGGGCGACGTCGTCCGCTGGACCCTGAATGCGATGATCACCGCCGAGGAATACGGCGTGAATTCTTCGAACGTCGATGACATGGTCGCCAACAGCGACAACCCGGAAATCCGGCGTCTGCTGGGTGTTGAAGGCAACGTGGGCGAGATGCTCGGCCTCGACGCGAAGTGGGGCTACAATGTCATCAAGCAGGTCGGCAACTACGGCGAAGTGTTCGAGAAGTACATCGGCTCGAACACGCCGATCGGTCTCGAGCGCGGCATCAACGCGCAGTACAAGGACGGCGGCCTGATCTACTCGCCGCCGATCCGGTAACCGCACGACGGTTGACCGAAGCATGACATGAGCCTGGGAACGCCGGTGCAAGCCGCCGGCGTTCCCTCGCGCATTTGAATCATGCGTTGAAAATTTTCCTGGGATCGTCGTAGCTGGGAGTACCCATGGCCGCAATCGAACAGGATTCTGAAAGCTTTTCGTTGGGCCAGTTGTGGTCGGACAAACGCTATCGGGCGGTGGTCACACAGATCCTCGTGATCGCCGGCGTTTTCCTCTTCCTCTCTTTCATCATCACCAACGCGATCGAGAATCTTGAGGCCCTGGGCAAGACCTTCGGCTTCGAGTTCCTGGAAGCTCCCGCCAGCTACGATATCAACCAGGCTCTCATTCCCTACAATTCGCGCGACACCCACCTGCGCGCCGCGGTCGTCGGACTGCTGAACACCGCGCTGGTGGCCTTTTGCGGCTGTGTGCTCGCAACCATCCTGGGCTTCATCCTGGGCGTGCTGCGGCTGTCGACCAACTTCCTGATCAACCGCCTCGTCTACTGCTACATCGAGTTCGTGCGAAACGTTCCGGTGCTGCTGCAGATTCTGCTGTGGCACGGCGTCATCGTCACCTCGCTGGACGTGCCGCGAAATGCCTACAGCCCGGTCGCCGACGTCTTTCTGACCAACCGCGGATTCTACGTGCCACGCCCGGTTTTCGAGCCCGGCTTCGTCTTCGTGGCGATCACCTTCGTCGCGGCCGTCGCCGGCATGGTCATCTTCAGGCGCTGGGCCAAGAAAAACCAGGAAGCCACCGGCCAGATCTTTCCGGTCTTCTCCATCGGCGTTGCGGCGATCATCGGGCTTCCCGTGATCGCCTTTTTCGTGGCCGGCATGCCGATGAGCCTGGATGCACCCGCATTGGAGGGCTTCAATTTCCAGGGCGGCATGGTGCTTAGGCCGGAGTTCACCGCGCTGTGGCTGGCGCTGTCGCTCTATACCGCGGCCTTCATCGCCGAGATCGTGCGTTCCGGCATCCAGTCGGTGAGCCATGGCCAGACCGAGGCGGCCTACGCCCTGGGCGTCAAGCCGAACTGGACCATGCGGCTGATCATCATTCCGCAGGCCCTGCGGGTGATCGTGCCGCCGCTGACCAGCCAGTATCTGAACCTGACCAAGAATTCCTCACTGGCCATCGCCATCGGTTATATGGACATCACCGCGACGCTGGGAGGCATTACGTTGAACCAGACGGGCAAGGAGATGGAGTGCATGATCCTGCTGCTGATGGTCTATCTGACCATCTCGCTACTGATCTCGGCCTTCATGAACTGGTACAACAAGCGCATCGCGCTGGTTGAACGCTGAGGGGAGGAGGGACGACATGACTGATACCGCGACCCAACCCCGCAGCTACGAACCCGGCAACCACCCGGATCTGCCGCCACCGCTGTTGACCAGCGGGCCGCTCGCCTGGGTGAAGCATAACCTCTTCGGCTCGCCGCTCAACATCGCCTTGACGGTGATCTCGCTTTACCTTCTTTATCTCATCGTGCCGGGCCTCTTGAACTGGGCCATCTTCGACGCGGTGATCAATGCCGGGTCTCGCGAGGAGTGCAAGGCAATCGCCGCGGGCGCCTGCTGGGCACTGCCGGCGATTCGCTTCGACCAGTTCCTCTACGGCTTCTATCCGGACCATCTGCACTGGCGCATCAATCTCACGGCAGTGCTCTTCTTTCTCGCGCTGTTGCCGGTTCTCTGGGACAACGCGCCATTCCGGAAACAGTGGCTGATTTACTCCTGCATCTTTCCGGTGATCGCCTTCTTCCTGGTCGTCGGTGGTCTGGGCATGGAGGAGGTGGAGACCACCAAGATCGGCGGCTTTGCCCTCAACGTCATCATCGGCGTCACCGGCATTGTCGCCTCTCTGCCGCTCGGCATCCTACTCGCCCTCGGGCGGCGCTCCCAGATGCCGATCGTGCGCACGCTCTGCGTCATGTTCATCGAGTTCATCCGCGGTGTGCCCTTGATCACGCTGCTCTTCGTCGCCTCGACGATGCTGAACTACTTCCTGCCGCCGGGCACCACCTTCGACCTGATCCTGCGGGTGCTGATCATGGTCACGCTGTTCTCCTCGGCTTACATTGCCGAGGTGGTGCGTGGCGGCCTGCAGGCCATCCCCAAGGGGCAGCTGGAGGCGGCCGACGCCATGGGCCTGCGCTACTGGCAGTCCATGCGGCTTATCGTGCTGCCGCAGGCGCTGAAGATCTCCATTCCCGGTATCGTCAACACCTTCGTGGGCCTGTTCAAGGACACCACGCTGGTAGTGATCATCGGCCTGACCGACGTGCTGGGGGTCGGGCGCGCGTCGCTGTCTGATTCCAAGTGGCAGGGCCTGCCGGAAGAGGTCTACGTCTTCACGGCGATTCTCTTCTTCGTCTGCTGCTTCTCCATGGCGCGCTATTCGACCTACCTGGAAAAGAAACTGCATACCGGCCACAAGCGCTAGGGCCGGCGCCGAACGAACGAGCGCCCCAGCGCGGGCCGAACAAGGAGGCTAAACGGGATGTCTGAAGTTGCTGCTGCACCACAGATGCAGATCTCCGATGAAGTGGCGATCCAGATGATCGGCATGCACAAGTGGTACGGCGAATTCCATGTCCTCAAGGACATCAACCTGACGGTCAACCGCGGCGAGCGGATCGTCATCTGCGGCCCCTCGGGTTCCGGCAAGTCGACCATGATCCGCTGCATCAACCGTCTGGAGGAACACCAGAAGGGCAAGATCATCGTCGACAACATCGAGCTGACCCACGATGTGAAGAACATCGCGGAGATCCGCCGTGAGGTCGGCATGGTGTTTCAGCACTTCAATCTTTTCCCGCATCTGACGGTGCTGGAGAATTGCACCCTGGCGCCGATCTGGGTGCGCAAGATGCCGAAGAAGGACGCCGAAGAGGTCGCCATGGAATACCTGGAGCGGGTGAAGATTCCCGAACAGGCGGACAAGTATCCGGGGCAGCTTTCCGGCGGCCAGCAGCAGCGTGTGGCCATCGCCCGCTCGCTCTGCATGAACCCGCGAATCATGCTGTTCGACGAGCCGACCTCGGCGCTGGATCCGGAAATGATCTCCGAGGTGCTGGACGTGATGGTGAGCCTGGCCGAAAGCGGCATGACCATGCTCTGCGTGACTCACGAGATGGGTTTCGCGCGCAAGGTCGCCAACCGGGTGATCTTCATGGACGGCGGCGAGATCATCGAGGAGAACGAACCGGAAGAGTTCTTCAACAATCCGCAGTCGGCGCGCACCCAGCTGTTCCTCAGCCAGATTCTGCACCACTAGAAGCCCGCTACGGAGGGGCGCCGCGGAGCCGTCACGGCGGCTTCCGGCGCCCTTTTTCGTGCGCTTGAGCCTATGCGAATGTTCACGGGTCTTTCAGGGGCTTCTGCTAGAATTGCGGCCAAGAACACACTTGGGAATGCAGGCATGAGCGAGAGCCAGGCGCCCCGGACCGGCCGGACCGCGGCCGCGCGCAATGCGGGCGACAAGGTCGTCTTCGCCCAGATCGAGCCGACAACCCGCTGCAACTATATCTGCGGCTTCTGCAGCGGCCGGCAGATGGACCAGACGGACTTCGCGGCCGAGGATTTCGCGCGCCTGCTGGACGCCTTTCCCGACCTGGAGCATATCGAACTGCAGGGCGAGGGCGAGCCGCTGCTGCACAAGGGGTTCTTCGACATGGCGCGCCAAGCGCGCGCGCGCGGGATCCGCCTGTCGATGATCACCAACGGCAGCCTGCTGTCGGAGGAGCGCGTGGCAGCATTGCTCGACCTCGGCATGGAGGCCATCAACGTTTCCGTCGAGTCCCCGGACGAGCAGGAGTTCCGCGACATCCGCGGGGGCAGCTTCGCCAAGGTCAAGGCCGGCATCGCGCGTCTGCTGGCGGCACGCCGGGCGCGCGGCCTGGACCGGCCGCTGGTCGGTTTCGCCGTCACTGTCCTCAAGCATACCATCGACCGCTTGCCGGAGATCGCGGCGCTCTACGAGGAACTCGGCATGGACGGCGGCGCGACGGTGCAGCCGCTGAGCCGCATGGAGGCTTACAGCGAAGTCTACGACGAGAAGATCGCAGCGCAGCTCTTGGACGAGGCGGATATGCAACGGCTCGCGCGTCTGCGCAACAGCGACCCGAAGGTGCTCGCGATGAAGCAGCAGGCGACACAAAGCAGCCATTTCTATCCCGAGATGCACAGGCGCTTTCCGATGCTGCACGGCTGTCCCTGGGTGAGGGGCGGTATCTACGTCGACCGCCATGGGGCTCTGCTCAGCTGCTGCATGGTGAAAGACGCGGAGACTCACGGCCTGGGCAAGCTGGGCCTCACCCCCGTCGAGGTCGTGCTGAACAAGCGTCGGGAAATCGACGCGGCGCTCAGCGCCGGGCGGCCGCCGGAGCAGTGCCGGGGCTGTGCCTACTACAGGCCGCCCGAAGAACGGGAAATCCTGCTGCAGAAAGTCCGGGCGCAGATGTTGCGGCGCCGGCAGGCCAAGGCCGCTAAGCCGGAATGATACCGCTGATCTGAGGGTCGATGATTTCCTGCTCCTCCTGGCGGTAGGGCACGAAGCCCATGCGCTGATAGAGGGGCAGGGCGCGCGGGTGGTCCATGGTGTTGGTGTTGACCGTCAGGCGTTGCGGCTCGTAGCTCCAGGCCTGCTCGATGGCCGAGTAGAGCAGGTAGCGACCCAGGCCGCGCCCCACGCAATGCGGCATGAGCCCGAAGTAGGCCAGGTCGATGGTCGGCTCCTCCCGGCGGTCGAGTTCGAAGTAGCCCGCCGGCGCGCCGTCGACGTAGAGCACGAAGACCTCGACCCTCTCGTCGGCCAGGATGCCGGCGAGTTCCTCGTCGGTCATCTGCCGCCGGTACCACCAGCGCCAGTCGCCGCCCACGGAATTGTACAGGTAGCGGTAAAAGCCAACGGTCGGCTGCTCGGCCAGCATCAGCGCAAACTTGGTCTTCATCGGCGGATGCACCGGGGCCAGGGCCGGGCGCTCGGTCATCTCCAGGTAGGTGATGGTGAAGCGCACCTTGGGATCGCGCCCGGCGGCCAGTTCCACCTCGGGCGGCAGGTCGATGTTCTCCGGCGGCTCCTTCGGCAGGCGCAGCCAGCGCGCCAGGATTGCGTGGGGGGTATAAGCGTAGCCGATGGCCGTATAGAAGCCGATCACCGGGCGGTTGCCGTCCCGCACGATCAGTTGGACTTTCAGGATGCCCCGCTCGGCGAGCCAGTTCTCCGCGTGGCGCACCATGCGACGGCCCAGGCCCGCGCCCTGCAATGCCGGATCGATCGCCACGTAGTAGAGCCAGCCACGGTGGCCGTCATGGCCGCAGCAGACCGTGCCGACGATCTTGCCGTCGCGTTCGGCGACGAATATCTCGGCGCAGTCACTGCGTTGCCAGCGGGGAATGTCGAGGCTGGGATCGTTGTACCAGCAGGTAAGGCCGCAGCTGTCCCAAAGCGCGATGCAGCCGGCGAAGTCATCGTCGCCGTAAGGCCTGATCTTCGGCAAGGTCAGGACTGCTCGACGGTCGCCGGGCCGGTCTCGACGGGCGTGTCGCCCTCCAGTCCCCACTCGGACCAGGAACCGTCATAGACCGCCACGTCGCGGTGGCCGAGGCGGTGCAGCGCCAGGCTCAGTACCGCGGCGGTCACGCCGGAGCCACAGGTGGTGACGACGGGGCGGTTCAGGTCGATGCCGGCGGCCGTGAAGCGCTCCTTCAAAGCGGCGGCGTCCAGCAGGGTCTGCGCGCTCTGCTCGACGACCTCGACGAAGGGCAGGTTGCAGCTGCCGGGAATATGGCCGGAGCGCAGGCCCTGGCGCGGCTCCGGATCGCTGCCCTCGAAGCGCCCGCGGCCGCGGGCGTCCAGCACCTGCTCGCCGCCGCTCTTAAGGTTGGCCAGGATCTGCCCGCGGTCGCGCAGCAGGAAGCTGTTCATCCGGGGGGTGAAGTGGCGCTCCTCGGGGTGCGCTTCGCCTTCCTCCACCGGGCGGCCTTCGTTCAGCCATTTCGGCAGGCCGCCGTCCAGCACCGCCACCTCGTCGTGGCCGAAGTAGCGGAAGGTCCACCAGACGCGCGGGGCGCTCCAGATGCCGCGCTGGTCATAGATCACCAGGCGCAGCCCGTCGCCGAGGCCCAGCTTGCGGACCTTCGAGGAAAAGACGTGCGGTGGGGGCACCATGTGCGGCAGATCGCTGGACGGATCCTTGATGTCGTCGATGTCGAAGAAGACGGCGCCGGGAATGTGCTGGGCCTCGAACTCGCGGCGCGGGTCCAGGCCTTCGCCCGGCAGGTAATAGCTGGCGTCCACGACCCGCAGGTCGGGCGCCCCCAGGTTATCGGCCAGCCACTCGGTGGAGACCAGGGCGTCCTTGTCGAAATCGACCATAGCTGCTTTCACTTCCTCCCGAAGGCTCCCCGCCGGGGCCGGGTTCCTATTCGTCAAACAGAATGTTGATGCGCCGGTTCTGGCGGCCCTTGTTCTCGATCTTGCCGACCCTTACGCGGCCGATCTCGCCGGTGTGCCCCACGTGGGTGCCGCCACAGGGTTGCAGGTCGACCCCGGCGATGTCGAGCAGGAGCACGCGGCCGCCGCCCATGGGCGGCTTCACCGACATGGTGCGCACCAGGTCCGGCTGGGCCTGCAGCTCTTCCTCGGTGATCCAGCGCGGCGCCACTGGGTGGTCCTCGGCGATCAGGCGGTTGAGCTCCGCCGTGATGTGCTCCTTGTCCAGCTGGGTGTCCGGCAGATTGAAGTCCAGCCGGCCCTTCTCGGCGCCGATCTGCCCGCCGGTGACGTCACCGGTGACCACGGCGCACAGCAGGTGCAGGCAGGTGTGCATGCGCATGTGCTTGTGGCGACGCTCCCAGTCGATCTCGGCCGTGACCTTGCTGCCGGGGGCGGGGGCGGCGGCGCCGTCCTCCAGGACGTGGACCACCTCCTCGTGGGTCTCGCCCTTCACAGCCTCGGCCACGCGCAGCTTGCTGCCGTCTTCCAGGGTCAGGCTCCCGCAGTCGCCCGGCTGGCCGCCGCCGGTAGGATAGAAGACCGTGCGGTCCAGGCGTAGGCCCTCCGGCCCGCTCGCCGTCACCGTGGCCTCGCAGGACTTCAGATAGGGATCGTCCCTGAACAGCAGTTCCATGCTCTCCTCTCCCGGGCGTTTGTCGGTCGATGTTAGGTCCCTGCGGGCTCAGCCCCGCCAGCCGAGCCACTCGGGCACCGGCAGCCCTTTTTCGCGCAAGAAAGCCGGATTGAACAGCTTGCTTTGATAGCGCATGCCGCCATCGCAGAGGATGGTGACGATAGTATGTCCCGGACCCAGCTTCTTGGCCATGCGCACGGCCCCTGCCACGTTGATGCCGCTGGAGGCGCCGAGGCAGAGTCCTTCCTGCTCCAGCAGGTCGAAGACATAGGGAATGGCCTCACTGTCGGGGATCTGGAAGGGTTCGTTCACCTCGATGCCCTCCAGGTTGGCGGTGATGCGGCCCTGGCCGATGCCCTCGCTGATGGAGGAGCCCTCGGCCTTCAACTCGCCATGGGCGTAGTAATTGTAGAGGGCAGCGCCCATGGGGTCGGCCAGGCCGATGGCGATGTCCTTGTTGCGCTCCTTCAGGGCCATGCTGACGCCGGCCAGGGTGCCGCCGGTGCCCACGGCGCTGACGAAGGCGTCGACCTTGCCGTCGGTCTGCTCCCAGATCTCCGGGCCGGTGGTCTCGTAGTGGCCGCGCCGGTTGGCGACATTGTCGAACTGCTGAGCCCAGATGGCGCCCTGGGGGTGGCTTTCGTCCAGCTCCTTGGCCAGGCGCTCGGAGACGTGGACGTAGTTGTCCGGGTCGCGGTAGGGCACCGCCGGTACTTCCTTCAGCTCGGCCCCGGAGATGCGCAGGATGTCTTTCTTTTCCTGGCTCTGGGTATCGGGGATGACGATGACGCAGCGGTAGCCGCGCGCCCGGGCCACCAGGGCCAGCCCGATCCCGGTGTTGCCGGCGGTCCCCTCGACGATGATGCCGCCCGGCTTCAGCGCCCCGCGCTCCTCGGCATCCTTGATGATCGCCCAGGCCGCCCGGTCCTTCACCGAGCCGCCGGGGTTCTGGAACTCCGCCTTGCCCAGGATTTCGCAGCCGGTCGCCTCGGAGAGCTTGCGCAGGCGGATGAGGGGGGTATTGCCGATTGCGCCGACAAAACCGTCGCAGACGTCCATTTCTTCTTCTTCCTTGCTGAGACGCCGCCGCCGGAGGGGCGCGGCGTCTGGCCGGCGAGAGTAGCTGCCCCGGCCAAGGGGGTTCAAGGGTTGGTCCGATATTCTGACATATTTTCCTGTAGATCACTTCCAAATACGCATAACTTCTGTGTGATTCAAGGCCAACCATTGCAGGGCGGCCGCCGCGATCAGGTTCGTGACCGCCCCGGCGGCCAGGCGGTCCAGGGCTTCCGTGCGGTCCAGGGGCAGCACCCGGATGTCCTCGTGCTCGTGGTCCAAGCCGTGGACGCCCCCGGCACCCCGGCTGTCGATGCACCCGCAGTAGATCGTGACGGTCTCCGAGGAGCCGCCGGGGGTGGCCAGGAAGCGCCCGATGGGCAGCAGTTCACCCAGCGTGCAGCCGGCCTCCTCCACCGCCTCGCGGCGCACCACGGCCTCCGGCGTCTCGCCGGGCTCGATGATCCCCGCGACGATCTCGATCAGCCAGGGCTCCATGCCGGCGGCGTAGGCCCCGGGTCGGAACTGCTCGATCAGCACCACCCGGTCGCGCGCTGGGTCGTAGGGCAGGACCGCCGCGGCGTGGCCGCGCTCGAAGATCTCGCGGGTCATCTCCCCGGTCCAGCCGCCGTCGAACTTGCGGTGGCGCAGGCGGTAGCGGTCGATCTGGAAGTAGCCCTTGAAGGGCGTGGTTTTTTCCAGGATTTCGACGCGTTCATCCTCGGTGGGGTCGCTCATCAACTGGGGTCCCGTCATCTGTTTGTCACATGCATGCCCCGCGCGGAGGCGGCGCAACCTTAGCCGAGCCGCGCCGCCGGACCCAATGGCATTCCCGCGGCTTGCCCGGGGGACGCAGGCGTGCTGCGATCGGCGGGTAGTGGAAGAAGCGGGAGAGGCGGACATGTCGGTGAAGAGCGAGAAGGTAACCTTTACGGGCGCCGGCGGCGACACGCTGGCCGCGCGCCTCGACCTGCCGCGCGGGCGGCCGCGGGCCTATGCGCTCTTCGCGCACTGCTTCACCTGCAACAAGGACATCTTCGCCGCGGCGCGCATCGCGGGCGCCCTGGCGGCGCAGGGCATTGCCGTGCTGCGCTTCGACTTCACCGGCCTGGGCGCCAGCGAAGGCGACTTCGCCAACACCAACTTCTCCTCCAACATCGCCGATCTGCTCTGCGCCGCCGACTACCTGCGCCGGTCTCACGAGGCGCCGAAGCTGCTGATCGGCCACAGCCTGGGCGGGGCGGCGGTCCTCATGGCGGCCGCCCAGGTACCGGAAGCGGTGGCCGTGGCGACCATCGCGGCGCCGGCCGACCCGGCGCACGTCACCGCCCATTTCACCGAGGCGCGCCCGGAGATCGAGGCGGCGGGCGAGGCGGAGGTGCTGCTGGTCGGGCGGCCCTTCCGCATCAAGAAGCAGTTCCTGGAGGACATCGAGCAGCACAAGCTGGAGCGCACGATCGGCGGTCTGCGCAAGGCGCTGATGGTGTTCCACGCGCCGCGCGATGCAACCGTCGGCATCGACAACGCCAGCCGTATCTTCCTGGCTGCCAAGCATCCGAAGAGCTTCGTCTCCCTGGACGATGCCGATCACCTGCTGAGCCGCAAGGCCGACGCCATCTACGTGGCCGACGTACTGGCGGCCTGGGCGGAGCGCTACCTGGGGGCCGGGAAGGCGGCGCCGGACCTGCAGGCCGCCGAGGGCCGGGTGGTGGTGGAGGAGACCGGCGAAGGCAAGTTCACCCAGCGCATCGCCGCCGGGCCGCACCAGCTGCGCGCCGACGAGCCGGAGAGCTATGGCGGCCTGGACAGCGGGCCGTCGCCCTACGACCTGCTGCTGGCCGGGTTGGGCGCCTGCACCTCGATGACCCTCAGGCTCTATGCCGAGCGCAAGGGACTGGCCCTGGACAGGACCCGCGTGACCCTGTCGCACGACAAGATCCACGCCGAGGACTGCGAGACCTGCGAGACCCGGAGCGGCAGGATCGACCGCATCCAGCGAAACATCGAGATCACCGGGCAACTAAGCCCCGAGGAGCGGCAGCGGCTGCTGGAGATTGCCGATAAGTGTCCGGTACACCGGACGCTTGAAAGCGAAATCCTCATCGAGACGAAAGCGGGCGGTCAGAACGGCTAGCCTGCCGTCTTTGCGTCGCTTCTGTTGCAGTGACTGTCGCAAAGCTGCAACTCGCGGGTTTCGGCCAGCGTTAGAGTTTGTTAGGCTTGTCGTTGAAAAGAAACAAAATAAGCCAACGCTTAGCGGCATTCTTTTGCAGAGCGGCAGGGCGGAGAGGCGTTTGAAATACAGGGGAAGCCAGGGGATTGCGGGTGACCGCCGGCCGGCATAGGCGTCTGGCTGCTGCGGTGCGGTTGGGATGTGCGTTGTCGACGCAATTGGCCGTGGCCGGCCATTCCCGGACGGGACCAGGCGGTTTTTGATGATCCCGGAATTCAAGCGAACAAATACGCGTGCCTCGGTATACCGTGCAGATGCTGCGGTCGGGATTTGAGCGGGGCAGAGACGCGGGGAGTCATGAGAAGCGGCCGATTGACTTGCTGAGACGCGGGGCAATCACGCCAAAGGAAATCTCACAGGGAGACCTAAAGCAATGACGAAGAAAAACGAACTGGAAACCATCAACGGGAAACCGTTGCATCCGGGCGTGAAGGACCTCTGCGACCAGTATGAAGAGGGCAAGATGGATCGGCGCGAGTTCGTGCGCCTCGCCGCCTTCCTGGGTGTCTCCGCAGCCTCGGCCTATGCCTTCGCCGGCGATCCGACCGGCGGCGGCCTGGTGCAGGAAGCCGCGGCTCAGACGCCGAAGAAGGGCGGCACCCTGCGCGTCGCCATGCAGGTGCAGGAGATGGTCGACCCGGCGACCTACGACTGGACCCAGAAGTCCAACCAGTCGCGTCACGTCATCGAGTACTTGAGCATCACCGGCCCGGACAACATCACGCGGCCGTACCTGGCTGAGAGCTGGGAAGCCTCCGACGATCTGAAGACCTGGACCTTCAAGCTGCGCCAGGGCGTCAAGTGGAGCAACGGCGACGACTTCAATGCCGACGACGTGGTGTTCAACTTCACCCGTTGGCTCGATCCCGCGACCGGCTCTTCCAACCTCGGTCTCTTCTCCGCCATGACGGAGGAATACGACACCGGCGAGAAGAACGAGGACGGCACCGCGAAGATGGGCAAGCGCATGACCAAGGGGGCCGTCGAGAAGGTCGACGACCACACCGTGCGCCTGCATCTGAACTCGGCCGTGCTGTCGATGCCGGAAAACCTCTACAACTACCCGACTGCCATCGTGCATCGGAACTTCACCAAAGACGGCGGCGACTTCTCCAAGAACCCCATTGGCACCGGCCCCTTCGAACTGGTCAAGTTCACCGTCGGCGAGGAGTGCGTGCTGCGCCGGCGCAGCGAGCCCTATTGGGGCGGCGAAGTCTATCTGGACGAGATCCGCTACATCGACACCGGCGAGGATGACTCCGCGGCCATCGCCGCTCTTGCCTCGGGCCAGGTCGATGCTATCTACCGCCTCGGCATCCCGACCCTGGAAATTGCCGAGCGCATTCCCGGCGTCGTGGTCTCCCAGGCCGTGACCGCCCAGACCGGCGTCATCCGGATGAACGTCAACAACGCGCCTTTCGACAACAAGAAGGTGCGTCAGGCCATGGTGTTGGCTTCTGACAACGCCCAGAATCTGAAGCTCGCGCACCGCGGCATGGGCTCGGTGGGCGAGAACCATCACGTGGCTGAGATTCACCCCGAGTACGCCAAGTTGCCGCCGCTCAAGCGCAATATCGACATGGCCAGGGGGCTGCTGGCCGAGGCCGGCCATCCGAACGGCATCGAGGTGACCTGCAACGTCGGTAACACCGACGGCACCTGGGAACAGGATTCCGTTCAGGTGCTGAAGGAGAACGCGGCCGAGGCCGGCATCAACATCACCATCAACGTGATGCCCTCGGCGCAGTACTGGGAAGTCTGGGACAAGGCGCCCTTCAGCCTGACTTCCTGGACGCACCGTCCGCTCGGCACCATGGTGCTGAGCCTGGCCTATCGCAGCGGTGTGCCCTGGAACGAGTCCGGCTACAACAATCCGGAGTTCGACGCGGCGCTTGACAAGGCCGAGTCCATTCTCGACGTCGCCAAGCGCCGGGAACAGATGGCCGTGGTCGAGAAAATTCTCCAGGACGACGCCATCATGGTGCAGCCCTTCTTCCGCTCCGTCTTCACTGCGGCGAAGGACAACGTCAAAGGCTATCAGACCCATCCGACCCGTTATCACCAGTTCAACAGCGTCTGGTTGGCCTGAACATGAAGGGGCCGCAGTACGGGGGGTGCTGCGGCCCTTAATCTTTTACTGTGGCGGGTTCCCTGCCGCCGGCTCTGCGACGTCGCCTCGACGAAGGGGCGGCCGGAAGAGCGATAACAAGGCCGTAAGCGCAATGCGGGGACGGGAAGGCTAGTTCGCGATGCTGATATTTATGGTTCGGCGGTTCGGCACCATGGCCCTGACCATGCTCGTCGTATCGATCCTGGTTTTCCTGCTGCTCGAGATAAACGTGGAGAGCGTCGCCACGAAAGTTCTGGGGCCCTACACCTCGCAGGAACAGCGTGAACTCTGGCTGGAGCGCAACGGCTATACCGACCCGGCGATCTGGCGCTACCTGCGCTGGCTGGGGAACTTCGTCGTTGGCGACTTCGGCGATTCCGTCCGCTTCAAGGTGCCGGTCAGCGATGTGCTGTGGCCGCGCCTGGCGAACACTGCTATTCTGGGCGGTATCGCGCTGTTCATCGCCTCGATCATCGGCCTGACGCTGGGCGTCATCGCCGGCATGCGCGAAGGCGGAGCCCGCGACCGCGGCGTCTCAGTGGGCGCGGTCCTGACGACCTCCGTGCCGGAGTTCGCCAGCGCGGTCTTCCTGTCGGGTCTCCTCGTCTTTACCTGGCCGGTTCTGCCGGGAACCAGCGGCATGGCCGACGGTTTTGATTTGGTTCAACTCGTCTTGCCGGTGATGGTGCTGGTGATCTACGACTGGGGCTACGTGGCGCGCATGACCCGGGCGTCGATGGCCGAGGTCATGATGACGCACTACATACGCACGGCCGTCCTCAAGGGCTTGCCCTACGGGCAGGTCATCCGCAAGCACGCCTTGCGCAACGCGCTGATCGCGCCCTTCACCGTCATCATGCTGCAGATCAACTGGCTGCTCTCCGGCGTCATCGTCGTCGAGGTGGCCTTCGCCTACAAAGGCTTCGGCAGCCTGCTCTACGAAGCCTCGCTGAACAGCGACATCTATCTCATCGAAGCCTGTGCCATGGTGGCCGTCTTCGTGGCCGTGATGACCCAGACCCTGGCGGATATCGGCTACACCTACCTCAATCCCCGTATCCGCTTCAGCTAGGAGGGCGCGCCATGACCGACCAAGCCGTTTCCGTGCCGCGCCGCGAATCTCCGCTGCTGCGTTTCGTCAAGGGGCTCGCCCTGATCCGCGAAAGCTGGGTCGGGATGATCGGCCTCGGGATCATCGTCTTCTGGTCGCTGGTGGCGATCTTCGCCGACATCCTGGCGCCCTTTCCGCCGAACCAGCCAGGCCTGCCGCTGGCGCCGCCCGGATCGGCGTCGCTCGACGGCCTGGGCGTCTATTGGCTGGGCACGGACCAGCTCGGCCGCGACACGCTCTCGCGGATCATCCACGGCTCACGCCAGGTCCTGCTCTATGCGCCTCTGGCGACCTTCTGCGCCTACTTCGTGGGCATCCCCATGGGGCTGGCCGCCGGCTACCGCCGGGGGCTGACGGACGATGTGCTCTCCTTCATCGCCAACGTCATTCTCTCGTTTCCCGTGCTGGTGCTCTACATCATCATCATCGCCACCATTGGCGCATCGGGATCGAACATCGTGATCGCGGTGACCTTCGCTTCCGCCCCGGGCGTCATGCGTATCGTGCGCGGCCTGGTGCTGGACCTGCGCAATCGCGAGTACGTCTTCGCCGCCGAGACCCGCGGCGAGTCGGCCTGGCGCATCATGCTGGTGGAGATCCTGCCCAATGCCCGCGGCCCGCTGATCGTCGACGCCTGCCTGCGCCTGGGCTACGTGGTGATCACCATCGGGACCCTGGGCTTCCTCGGCCTCGGCCTGCCGCCGCCCGATCCCGACTGGGGCGGCATGGTCTCAGAGCTCAGGCAGTTCGCCATCGTCGATCCCATGCTCGCGGTCTTCCCCTGCATCGCGATTTCCTCGCTGGTGCTGGGATTCAACCTGCTGGCCGACGGCCTGCGCGAAGTTTCGCTGCGCGATTAGAGGAGAGGGCAATGTCGAGCCAAAGCCACAGCTTCGACGGTCCGGTCCTGGAGTGTCGGGATCTCTGCATCTCCTACTTCACCCGGGCCGGTGAGATCCCCGCCGTCATCGATTTCAACATGACCCTGGAGCAGGGGGGAAGCATCGGCCTGGTCGGCGAGTCCGGCTGCGGCAAGTCCACCGTCGCCATGGCGATTATGCGCTACCTCGGCGGCAACGGCGCCATTGTCGGCGGTCAGGTCCTCTACAAGGGCCGCGACATGGCGACCTTCAGCGAGGAAGAGCTGCGTCAGCTGCGCGGCAACGAGATCGCCATGGTCTACCAGGAGCCTATGGCCTCGCTGAACCCCTCCATGACGTTGGGCGCGCAGCTCATGGAGGTGCCGCTGTGCCACGAGAACATCACCGAGGAGGAGGCCTACAAGCGCTCCCGCCAGATGCTGGCCGACGTGAACCTGCCGGACCCGGACCGTATCATGTCGGTCTATCCGCACCAGATCTCCGGCGGCCAGCAGCAGCGCGTGGTCATCGCCATGGCGCTGCTGTCCAATCCCTCGCTGCTGCTGCTGGACGAGCCGACCACGGCGCTGGACGTGACGGTGGAGGCGGGCATCATCGAGCTGATCGGCCAGATTGCCCGGAAGTTCAACACCTCCATGGTCTACATCTCGCACAACCTGGGCCTCATCCTCGAGACCTGCGACCGGGTCAACGTGATGTATTCCGGCGTGGTGGTCGAGAGCGGCACGGTGACCGAGGTCTTCGACCACATGCGTCACCCCTATACCAAGGGCCTCTTCGGCTGCATCCCGCTGCCGGGCGCGGACAAGACGGCGCGGCCCCTGGTGCCGATCCGCGGCCAGCTGCCGCTGCCGCACCAGCGCCCGTCGGGCTGCTACTTCGGGCCGCGTTGCGATTTCTTCCAGGGCGGCCTCTGCGACCGCGATGACCTGACCATGACCCAGGTGCCCAACGAGCCGGGGCACGACGTGCGCTGCCGGCGCTGGCAGGAGATCGACTGGGACAGCTACCACCCCGAAGGCGTCGGCGCCGGCGAGACGCAGGCCGGCGAGGTGGTGCTCTCCATCAACAACATGAAGAAGTACTACGAGCTGACCGACAACTCGATCGCCGCCATGATCACCGGCAAGCGGGTGCGCTACGTGAAGGCCAACGAGAGCATCTCCTTCGATGCGCGCTCCTGCGAGACGGTGGCCATCGTCGGCGAGTCCGGCTGCGGCAAGTCGACCTTCGCCAAGGTGCTGATGGGCCTGGAGACGGCGACCGACGGCAAGGTGGTGTTCAACGGCAAGGACATCTCGCAGGAGGAAGTGCAGAACCGCACGCCTGAGCAGGTCGGCTCCATGCAGATGATCTTCCAGAACCCCTTCGACACCCTCAATCCCAGCCACACGGTCGGGGCCCAGTTGGCGCGGGTCATCCGCAAGTTCGGCGTCGAGTCCAACAAGGACAGGATCGAGCAGCGGGTCATGGAACTGCTGGACCTGGTCAAGCTGCCGCGCGAGTTCGCGCGGCGCCGGCCGCGCCAGCTCTCCGGCGGCCAGAAGCAGCGCGTCGGCATCGCCCGGGCCTTCGCCGGCAACCCGACCACGGTGGTGGCCGACGAGCCCGTCTCGGCCTTGGATGTCTCGGTCCAGGCGGCGGTCACCGGCCTGCTGATGGACATCCAGAAGACCTATCGCACGACCCTGATCTTCATCAGCCACGACCTCAGCCTGGTGCGCTACCTTGCCGACCGCGTCGTGGTGATGTACCTGGGCCACATCGTCGAGCAGGGCACTACCGACGACGTCTTCGCGCCGCCCTACCATCCCTATACCGAGGCGCTGCTCTCGGCGGTGCCGATCGCCGACACTTCGGTAGAGAAGACCCGGATCATCCTGGAGGGCAACCTGCCTTCGGTGACCAACCCGCCGACCGGCTGCGTCTTCAACACCCGCTGTCCGCGCAAGATCGGCTCGGTCTGCGAAACCGAGGTTCCTCCTGTGGTGGAACCGACGCCGGGCCACCAGATCGCCTGTCACCTTTCGATGGAAGACCTGCGTCAGATGAAACCGGTGATCGTAATGGCCGAGGATGCGGCGCCGCCGGCCGCGGAATAGGGCGGTCTCCCTGGGCACAGGGTCCCTGGCGCTTCCGGTCTACCGCCTTTGTGTCGGGCCCCTGGGGCTTTGCGACGCTTGCCGCGAAGCCTGTCCGGTCGTACCTTCGGCGTCATGAAAGCGGCGGAGTCATTAACCATAGCGCGTGTTCCCGGCGCCCTCGGCAGGCGTCCCGGAATCGGAACCAGGGCCCTGGTCCTGGTTCTGGCGTCCCTGATTCTGGGCGGCTGCACGATCGAGGTAGGGCCGCCGCCGGAATCGGATCCTCCCCTGGTGCCGCAGAAGGCGAAAGCCCCGCCGCCCCCGCCCCAACCGACCGAGCCGCAGCCCTGGTCCCGGGATCTGGACCTTGAATCCGGCCCGACACAGATCGACGAAGATCAGTTGGCCGAGGGGCTGGTCGCCAGCGATAGCGGTGTGCTCTACAGCAGCGAGCGCCTGACCTACGAATCCGCCTTCAACGACGAAACGCCGAAGAGCGAGGCAGAGCGTGCCCGCGAACGTGCCAGGGCGCGGGCGGAGGCGGCCGGCAGGCCGGCGCCGCCGCAGGTGGCCTCCGCGCCGGTCGAAGAGGTAAGCGCGCAGAATCTGCCCCCGATCGGGGAAGCCGCGGCGGCTGAATCTGAAGGGACGCCGGCGCCTGGCAAGCGGGACTGGCGCAAGTCGCGTCTGCCCCCGCCGCCGAAGTTCCCGCCCCTGCCACCGGAAGGGGCTGCGGCCTCGCAGCCGGGGGAGGCGGAGGTGGCCGCCGAGGCGGTCGAGGCGCCCGAGGGGCCTGAGGCCGCAACGAAGGAAGCGCCAGCCCGTGAAGCCATTCTGCCGGAAACCGCGTTGGGACCGGCGGAGCCGCCGGCCGGCGAGCCTGCCGCTGCCGAGGCGACGGTCGTGGAGCTGGTCGCCGCGGAGCAGATCGCGGCCGTGGCGCCGGCGGCAGAAGCTGCAGCGCCGGAGGAGGCGGCGGCCTTCGCCGCCGAGGCATGGGAAGCGCCCGCCGGGACCATCCTGGTCCAGGTTTCGGCGGTCGAGAAAAAGGAACATGTCGTCGAGGAGTGGCAGCGCCTGCGGGCCCGCTATCCGCAGGTTCTGAAGCCCCTGAGGCTGGTCGTCGAGGAGGCCAAGCTGGGCGACCGCGGCGTCTTCTACCGCGTCCAGGCCGGGGCCTTCGGCACAGAGGAAGGCGCGACGGCGGCCTGCGGCAGCCTTATCGACGCCGGACAGGCCTGTTTCGTGGTGGTGCGCTGAGGCGTCGGGGCGGCGCTCCGGTGGGCGCCGGCGTCAGTGGGTGACGCGGATCTCGCTGTCGGTGACGGCGGCGAAAGGTATCCGAAGGGCGACCAGCTTCCATTCCGGTCCGCGGCCTTCCGCCCAGTGGCGGAACTGCTGCTTGGCCCGGTGGACGACCTCTTCCTCGGTCTGCTCGTGCGCAGAGATGACCTGCTGGTAGATTTCCAGGTGAATCTGGTGCTCTTCGTCATCCAGCTGGAGTTTTACGTCGTACTTCGGCACGGAAGGACGCTCCGGTATTGCTTGCAATCGACCTCCGCAAGGCTACGGCATGACCTCTTTCCCTTTCGTTAACCGCTGCGGTTCGCCCTAAAGTAGAGTATGGTTAATGGCGTGTTAAGATGCAGAGATCCTTGGGATACCTGTGCCATAGGGTGAATTCTCCGCTGTAATAGCAGTTAATACCGCTATAATCGCACCAGACTGGGTGAGTTAGGACAGCTCTATGGACGGTCTGAAGCGCTTGGGACCAGAGGGAGCGCCGACAGGTGAGGGGGAGAGCCCCGAGCTGGGCCAGTTGGCCGGCGATGCCTTCGAACATCTTCCGGTCGCCGTGGCTTTGGGCCTGCTGCGCGAAGGAGCCTGCGAACCGGAACTCCTGTACGGCAACGGCGCCTTCGCACGCCTGTTCGGCGGCCGGCTTCCGTCGGTCCTGCCCAGCCACCTGGGCGATCTGACGGCGCAAGCGCGTTCGGCGCTGGAACAGCGCCGGGCGGCCGGCCGCTTCACCGCCGGCGAGGCCTTTTCCGAGACCCTGACCCTGACTGTGCCGGAGGGCGGGACGGCTCTGCTGAGCTGCCAGTGGGTCCCCCTGTCGCTGACGTCGGTGGAGGGGCGGTATTGGAGCGCGACGCTGAGCGTCCAGGCGCCGGAGAGCCGCAACGAGGGGGCCCTGCACAGCAGTGCCGACCGCCTGGCCGCGATCTTCGAGTACTCGCCGGTCGATATCTGCCTGAAGGATGCCCAGGGACGCTATCTGCAGGTCAGCAAGCGCTTTGAGGAGCTATACGGCGTCACCAACGAGCAGGTTCGGGGCAAACTACCCATCGACATGGGAGTCGATCCGGTCTGGGCGGAGCAGGTGACCTGCGCCGACAGGACGGTGGCTGAGACGTGCAAGCCCCTGGCCTACGAGGAAACCATTCCCCTGCACCAGGGGGCCGTCGAGGGTTTCACGGTCAAGTTCCCGCTGATCGATGCGACCGGTGAACTGCAGGGCATCGGCACCATCTGCACCGACATAACCGAGCGCAAGGAGGCCGAACGGGCCCTGGCGCGCAGCGAGCGCGAGGCCGCACGCTCCAAGGCGCTGCTCTCGGAGGCGATCGAGAGCATGACCGACGGCTTCGTCTGGTTTGACAGCGAAGGCCGCCTGGTGCTCTGCAATCAGAAATATTGCGATCTCTATCCCAAGCTCGCCGGCGAGCTGACGGCGGGTGCGGCCTATTCAGACCTCATGAAGATCGCCTTCGACCGCGACCAGTTCACGGTCCTGGCCGGGTCGGAAGAAGTGAACGGCGACGCGGCGGTCGCCCATATCTTCCGCAAGCATCCCACCTTCCGCACCAAGACCAGTGAGGGACGCTGGATCGAGGCCCGCAATCACCCCCTGGAGACAGGCGGTTTCATCGGCATCCGCTTCGATGTGACCGAGCAGGTTGCGGCAGAGGACGCCTTGAAGGAAAGCGAACAGCGCTTCAAGGACTTCGCCCAGTCCGGCCCCGGCGGCTTCTGGGAGATGGATGAGAGCCTGCGGCTATCCTCCTTCCTGGATGTCCAGACCGAGGCCGGGCGCTCGCGCCCGACGGCGGGCGAGGCAACCGGACGGACCCTTTGGGGGCTCTTCGCGGCGGATGTCGTGGGCGACCAGTACTGGCGGCGCCTGCGCCGGGACCTGGAGGGGCGGCGGCCGATCAAGGATCTGCGCGCGGCCTTCGTCAGCGACGATGGCGAGCGCTTCTATTGGCGCATCAACGGAAAGCCCTATTACGACCGCACCGGCCGCTTTCGGGGCTATCGTGGGGTCGCGGAGGACGAGAGCGCCGAAATCAAGGCGCGCCAGCGGGCCGAGGCGGCGGAAGAGCGCCTGATCGACGCCATCGAGTCCATCTCCGGCGGCTTCGCCCTCTTTGACTCCGAAGACCGACTGGTGCTCTGCAATCAGACCTATCGCAGCCGCGCTTTCGATCAAGGCCGGCACATCTACCCCGGAGCCACCTTCGAGGAGATCGCCCGCGTCAATGCCGGCGAGGGCTGCATCATGGGGTTGGCCGGCGAGGACGAGAAGGAGGACTGGGTGCGGCGGCGCCTGCGCGCCCACCAGGCCGCGGACGGCAATTTCGAGATCACCTGGAACGACGGGCGCGTCTACCAGATGACCGAGCGGCGCACGCACGACGGTGGCGTCGCCAGCGTCTCCACCGATATCACCGAGCTCAAGCGGGCGCGGGAACTCGCGGAGCAGGCGAACCAGGCGAAGACGCGCTTCCTGGCGGCGGCCAGCCACGACCTGCGCCAGCCCCTGCATGCCATCGAGCTCTTCGTCGCGGCGCTGGAGGCGACGGTCAGCGACGAGGAAACCCACAGCATCATCGGCGACCTGCGCGAGGCGTCCAATGCGGCGGGGCGCCTGCTCAACGCCATGCAGGACGTCTCGGAGCTGGAGAGCGGTAAGCTGGAAGGCCGCTTCATGCAGTTTCCGGTGCAGCAGCTGCTGGACCGCATGGTCCGGGTTTACGGTCCCCAGGCGCGCGAGCGGGGCCTGGAGCTCAAGATGGTGCCATCCAGCCAGGTCGTCTTCAGCGACCCCAACCTGCTGGAGCGGATCCTTGGGAACCTGCTGTCGAACGCGGTGCGCTACACGCCCTCCGGGCGGGTCCTGCTCGGCTGCCGCCGACGGCGCGACAAGCTGCGTATCGAGGTCTGGGACACCGGCCTGGGCATTCCGGAAGGCGAGAAGCAAAGGATCTTTGAGGAGTTCCACCAGCTCGACAACCCGGCGCGCGAACGCCAGCGGGGGATCGGTCTCGGCCTGTCCATCGTCCGGCGGCTGGCGAACATCTTGGGACACGAGATCTTCCTGCATTCGGTGCGCGGGCAGGGCAGCGTCTTTGCCGTTCAACTGGACCAGACCGGGAAGTCCGTCGACTTGTCCCGGCGGGGCGCCGGGCGGCGCCGGGCGAGCATGAAGTCGAACGCCACGGTCCTGGTCATCGACGACGATCGCCAGGTGCGCAAGGGCATGATCCGCGCCCTCGAGTCCTGGGGCTGCCGCGTGGAGGCGGCGGGCGACTACGACACTGCGGCGGATATCGTCACCGCCGCGCCCGATGCCTTCGACCTGATCATTGCCGACTACCGCCTGCCCGCCGCCTGCAACGGCGTGCGCGCGGCCGGACGTCTGCGGGTCCTCTGCAAGCGCATGGTGCCGGTATTGATCGTCACCGCCGACCAGGGTGAGGAGGAAATGCGGGAGATCACCGGGCAGGGCTTTCCCGCACTGCAGAAGCCGGTCGACCCGGAAGCCTTGGCCCTTGCCGTAAGCAGCCTGCTCGAGGACTTTTCGGTGTCGGAGCCGGAGGTGTCCTAAGTAGCGTTGCGGCGCCGGGGAGCCGGATGAGCAGCTCCTCTGGAGGGGCAGCCGGATCGGCCTGCCGCGCTCGCCGGTGCCGTAGGCCGGCTACATCTTGCTGAGGGCGTCGATCGTGCGCAGGATGGCGGGGCCGATCAGCACCACGAAGAGCGGCGGCAGGATGAAGACGATCATCGGCACCGTCAGCAGGGCCGGCAGGCGCGCCGCCTTTTCCTCGGCCTTCATGGCGCGTTCCTCACGCGATTCCGCCGAGAGAACGCGGAGCGACTGGGCCAGCGGCGTACCGTAGCGCTCGGCCTGAATGAGGGTGCCGACCATGCCGCGCAACACCGAGAGATCGGTGCGCTTGGCGAGGTTCTGCATGGCGGTGCGGCGATCCGGCAGGAAACCGAGTTCCAGGCCCGTGAGGCCGAACTCGTCCGACAGCTCCGGCGAAGTCTTTTCCATTTCGTCCGAGACGCGCATCAGCGTTGCGTCCAGGCTGAGGCCGGCTTCGGCGCAGATGACCATGAGGTCGAGGGCGTCGGGCAGCGACTTGCGGATGGCCTCTCGGCGTTTGGACGACTGGTTGTAGACCAGCAGGTCCGGCAGGTAGGCGCCGAGGACCGTGATTCCCAGAGCGGTGCAGGCCTTGGTGACGGGCTGCAGGTGGTAGGCATCCAGGCCGTAGAGCATGAATACTGCGAGGCCGCCGCAGACAAAGGGCAGGGAGAACTTGAAGAAGAAGAAGCGAACCAGCGCGTCCTTGCTACGCCAGCCGGCGCGCAACAGTTTCTCAGAAACCTTGTTGGCCTGGGTACTGCGCAGCAGTTTCAGCCGCTCCACGACCTGGCGCATGACGGTCATGCTGCCCATGTGGGCCTCGCGCCGCCGCGGCGCCATGACGCCCACGCGCATATCCTGGCGCTGCTTGGCGATCATGATGGCGCGTTTTGCCGCGGTGTCCCGATGCAGCAGGGCGAACCAGACGGCCAGGCTGCTGACCAGCACGGACAGTGATGTCATGATGACCAGCATGTCCTCGACCGACATGCCGGGAGGGAGCAGATCGTCGAAGGTCATATCTCGAACTTCACCATCTTGTACATGACGCCGATCCCGATGGCGAAGCTGGTGAAGCCGATGCCGACCAGGAACATGCCGCGGGGGTCGATCCAGAGCTCCGAGATGTAGCCCGGATTGATCAGGTAGATGAGGATCGCCATGATGAAGGGCAGGGAACCGATGATGTAGGCACTGGCCTTCGCTTCGGAGGACAGGGCCTTGATTTTCAGCTTCAACTGGCGTCGGCGGCGAAGCACGTCGGACAGGTTGGCCAGGGTCTCGGCCAGATTACCGCCGGTCTCCGACTGGATCGCCAGGGCAATGGTGAAGAAGTTGAACTCCTGGATATCCAGGCGCCGCGAGGTCTCCCAGAGGGCTTCCTCCAGCTTGGCGCCCAGGCGCACGGAATCGGTGACATTCTGCAGCTCGGTGCCGACCGGGGCGACGATCTCCGCACCGGCGGTGCGGATGGACTCGGTGATTGGCAGGCCGGAGCGCAGGCCGCGGACCATGAGGTCGATGGCCTCTGGAAAATTGGCGATGAACTTGCTGCGCCGGCGCCTGACCAGGAAGCCGACGATGGCGTGGGGCAGCAGAACCGCAGCCAGCAGGCCGACCAGGGTGCTCAGCAGCAGCGGCGCGGTGTTGGTGAACTTCAGGATGCCGAAGACGAACAGCCCCAGCAGCAGCGACATGAGCACGTAGTTGCCGAGCGTGAGATTGAGACCGGCGCTGGCCAGGCGCAGGCGCAGCTTCTCGGGTCGTGGGACCAGGTGCTTGATGAGGTTGTCGAGGAGGGGGATGCCGCTGTCGCCGCTGGCGCGGCGAATGGAGATGATCTCCTCAGGCGTCATCTGCGGCGCATTGCTTTCCTTTACGCGGCTGATGCGCCGGCGCGTCTGCTTCGCGGTGCCGTTGCCGCCGAAGAACAGCAGGAACAGCACCAGGGTGCCGAAGGCCGGAAGACTGATCAGCAGCCATTCGATGGGCACCGAGCCGAGCTGCAGAGGAAGCTCTACGTTCATCCCATGGCCTCGAGCAGCGGCTTGTCCAGGCTGAAGTAGGCGGCCTTGGGCGTGAAGTGCGGCCGCAGGCCGGAGGACTTGTAATTGCCCAGCAGCAGGCCGTCCTTGCCTTCGCCTTGGAACTCGTAGGTGAAGAGGTTCTGGGTGGTGATGATCTCGCCTTCCATGCCGACGATCTCTTCCACGTGGGTCACGCGGCGCATGCCGTCACGCATACGCGACACCTGGACGATCATGTCGATGGCCGAGGCGATCTGCGTTCGCACCGCCTTGGCGGGCAGGTTGATGCCGGCCAGGCCGATCATGTTCTCCAGGCGGGTCAGGGCTTCGCGCGGGCGGTTGGCGTGAAGCGTGCCGAGGGAACCGTCATGGCCCGTGTTCATGGCCTGCAGCATGTCCACGGCTTCGGCGCCACGTACCTCACCCAAGATGATTCGGTCCGGGCGCATACGCAGGGAGTTCTTCACCAGATCGCGCATGGTGATCTCGCCGCTGCCTTCCAGATTTGGCGGGCGCGTTTCCAGGCGCACCACGTGGGGCTGCTGCAGCTGAAGTTCGGCCGCGTCCTCGATGGTGACGATACGTTCGCCGGGATCGATCAGCTGCGACATGGCGTTCAGCAGGGTGGTCTTACCCGAACCCGTACCGCCGGAGATCAGGATGTTGAGCCGGCTGCGGGCGGCGATCTTCATCACCGTGGCCATGGCCGGCGAAATGTTGTTCTGCCGCTGCATCACGTCCAGCGTGATGCCCTTCTTGGAGAACTTACGAATGGAGATCGAGGGACCGTCGATCGCCAAGGGCGGAATGATGATGTTGACGCGGCTGCCGTCCATGAGGCGTGCGTCGACCAGCGGCGTCGTTTCGTCGACGCGACGGCCGATCTGAGAGACGATGCGCCGGGCAATGTTCAGTACGTGCTCGTCGTTCTGGAAGGTGACGTCGGTCAGCTCCAGCTTGCCGCGGCGCTCCACATAGACCTGCTTCGGCCCGTTGACCATGATGTCGGTCACCGCCTCGTCGGCCAACAGCGGCTCCAGTGGGCCGAGGCCCAGCATGTCGTCGAGCATAATATCGACGATGGACTGCTGCTCGGGTCCGTTGAGGTTCAATTTCTCGTCGACGACGATTTCGCGGACGATTTCGCCGATCTGGCGGGTCAGGTCCTCGCGCGGAAGCTGCGAGGCCGCCGAGACGTCCAGGCGCTCCATCACCAGGGGATGGACCTTGTTCTTGGCGGCGGTGACGGTCGGGCTGTGCGAGGTGGCCTTTGTCCTGTCCTGGCCTTCGGGCGGCGTGACGGCGCCCGGCTGGGCCTGCGGAACCGGCGCGCTGTCCATCAGTTCCTGGCGCTCTTCCGGCTGCATGGCGTTGCACTGAAGCAGCCAATCGATCAGGCCGGTGACGAGCTTGCGCCGCTGCAGCAGGCCCAGCTTGGTGCCGCTGCGTTCAATTTCGTAGGTGAGCAGGTTGCCGATGCGCAGCGCCAGTTCCGGGCGCGGGATGCTGGACAGGTCGTCGTCGCCAAAGAGAGAGAGAACCTTAGGCTGCAGCTGCCGGCGATAGGCGTCGAGGCTCTCGTCCGAGACCCCTTGCTCGCTCGCGGCGGGCTCTTTGTCTTCGTTGATAACCCCCGCCACGGCTGTCAGCCCTTCTTAAAGAGGCCGAAGAGCCCCGACTTCTTCTTCTTCGCCGGGGCGGCCTTCTTGTCTGCGCCCTTGCCGCGCTTCATCTTGACCTTGCCCTTGGCCTTGGATTTAGCCTTGTCGGGGTCGTCGTCCTGCTCGGGCAGATGGAATTCGCCGACGAATTTCCGCAGCGCCTTGCAGACCTTGGCCCGGGAGTTGGTCTGGGCCAGCGGCTTGCCGGTGTTGGCGGCGGTGTTGAAGACCTTGGGCTCGTCGGGCAGCACCAGGTCGACCTTATGCTCCAGGGCCTTCTGGAAGTCCTTGAGCTGCATGGCCTGCTTGGGGCCCATGGCGCGGTTGGCGACGACGCGCAGCGGTGTATCCGGAGCTACTTCGCGGATGCCCCGCAGCAGGCGCAGGGAGTCGCGCAGGCCACCGAGGGACAGCTCGGTGACGAGGACAATCTCGGTCGCCGCCTCGAAGACGCGCCGGCGGACCGCGTAGGAGGCGCGGGGCACATCGACGACGATGGTTTCATTGATGCGGCCCAGGGCCTCGAAGAGGGCGTCCACGGCGTTGGGATTGTACTGGACCTCGGAGGTCAAATTCTCCTCGGTCGCCATGATCGAGAGGTGCTCGGTCAGCTTGGCGGTGGCGCTGGCGATGAACAGGCCGTCGACGCGCGCCGGGTTCTCCAGAGCCTCGCGCAGGCCGCGCGTCGGCTCGAGGTCCAGGGCCAGGGCGATGGTCCCGAACTCCAGGTCCAGGTCCACCAGCGCCGTCTTGTACTTGCGCTCCTCGCTGAGGATCCAGGCGAGGTTGAGGGCGACCGTGCTGGCACCGACGCCGCCGCGCGAGCCGATGACGGCGATGCGCGCCTTCTGATCCGCCGCGTTCTCGGGCTGGTGATTGCTGTGCTGAGACTCCTCGGTCCGGTTGAGGGCCGAGGCGAGAGCTTTCTCCGTCACCGGCTTTACCAGGTAATCGCTGGCGCCGGAGTCTACGATCTCGCGGTAGACCGCGATGTCGTTGACGCTGCCGATGCCGATGACTTTGGTGCCGTCCGGCACGGCCGCGGTGAGCGACAGCATGGCGGTCTGCGGAGAGACGGCTTCCGAGACGTCGACGATCAGCAGGGCGGGCGGCACGGTCCCGGCCAGGTACTCGATGGCCTGGTTCGGGCCGCCGTCGCGCACCAACGGTTCGGCGAAGTATTCGTTCAGTACGGAAGCAACCACCGAGTGCGTCTGGTTGTCGCCGACGAATGCTACGCATTCGGCGGCAATCGACTCAGCCGGGTTCTGGTCCAAGATGCGATCCGCCACGCTCATTTAGAGTTGGTATCCTCTTCCTGAAGCGGCTCATCCTTGCCCACGCGATAGCGCAGGACGGACATGCCGTGGCGCTCGGCATCAGCCGGCTCCAGCACGCGGCCGCGTTCCAGATCGGCTGGATCCGCGACCATGACGCCGAGGTTGTAGGCATTCGAGCAGCCAAATCCGCGATTGAAGTCGGGCGTATTGGGCTCCAGCGGCTGCGGCTGGTCGCAGTCCGGCAGGATGGCCATGACCTTGGTCACCGTCAGGCCGACTTCGCCGTCGTCCAGGGGGGCCACACGGGCTTCCGCCGTGGTCGCCAGCGCGCTTTGGTAGCCACGGTCGGCCAGCACCAGCCGCACCGCCTCCAGGCGCTGCAGCGTCAGCCTGTCGAACGTCGCCGGAGCGCCGACGCTGTCCGCTACGCTGAGCCCGATCAGGCTGTTCGGGGTGGGCTCGGACTCCGCAAGCAGGCGGTCGATGGCCCGCCGCGCCCTGCGGTCCAGGACCGCGCCGTCGCCGGCGAAGGAGACGCGCTGCTCAAAGATGATGGTCTCGGCCTGGTTCTCCGGCGTGGCCGGGATCTGCTGCCATTTGCCGTTGTAGAATACGGTGTTGATGGCGTCGGCGACCTTTTGCGCGCCGGGATCACGGTCCGGGTCGCCGGCGCAGCCCGCGGTGGCCAGGCCCAGGCAGAAGAGGGCGCTCAGACGGGTTTTCTTGTGGCTCAGCATCGCAGCGTCCCTAGTCCAGAATGAAGCCGGTGTTCTTGGGGGCACCGCCCAGGCTCGACGCCTGCGCGGGATCGACCGGCACCGTTCGCCGGGTCGGGCCCTCGTCGTTCTTGGCCACCGGCGGCGTGCGATACGGCTCGAGCGGCGTCCGCATCTGGTCGGCGTCGACCGGGCGCACGATGAAGGGGGTGACGATGATCACCAGTTCCGTCTCATTGCGCTGGAAGCGGTCGCTATTGAACAGGGCGCCAATGATCGGCAGGTCGCCCAGGCCCGGGATCTTGTGATTCTCCTGGCGGGTGTTGTCCTGGATCAGGCCGGCGATGGCGAAGCTCTGGCCGGAAGACAGTTCAACGGTGGTTTCGGCGCGGCGCGTCGTCAGCGAGGGGATCGACAAGCCGCCGGCGATTACCTGAACCGCGGTGGAAAGCTGGCTGACCTCCGGACGAACCCGCATGGAAACGCGGCCGCGGCCCAGCAGGGTCGGGGTGAAGGCCAGGCTGACGCCGAACTGCTTGAATTGGACGGTGATCGTGTCTTCGTCCTGGGAGACCGGGATCGGGAACTCGCCGCCGGCCAGGAAGCTGGCGGTTTCGCCGGACACGGCCGTCAGGTTCGGCTCGGCGAGGATCGTCACCAGGTTGTCGTCGGCCAGGGCGTCAATCAGGCCGTCGATCGAGACGTCGCCGATGTTGCCACCGCCGAAGATGGCGTTGACGCCGGCCGTCGGCGGGAAGGACTGCAGGCCCAGCTGGAAAGCGCCGTCGTACAGGACGTCCCAGTTGAAGCCGAATTGGTTGATGACCTCGCGAGAGACCTCGGCAATGCGCACCCTCAGGTTCACCTGGTTTGGCGCCGTGAGCGCCAGGCGGTTGATGACCTCGCCGCCCTCGCCGACGAAACGGGCCGCCAGGCGGCGGGCGTTCTCGGCCTCGGTGGCGGTCTCGACGCTGCCGGAGAGGATGATCGCACCGTCCACCGAAGAGGCGGCGACCAGCCCGTTGGGCACCAACTGGTTCAGCGCCGACTGCAGGCGCTTGAGGCTGTGGGTCACGTTCACCTGGACGTTGGCGATGACGTTGTCGTTGTTGTCCAGGGCGAAAAGCGTAGTCGTGCCGACCGCCTTGCCGAAGAGATAGAGCAGGCGATCGGACTTGGCGCTGACATCGGCAATGCCGGGGTTGGCGATGAAGACCGACGCCATGCCGCGGTCAAGGCGCAGCAACTGGCCTTCACCGATCTCGATCGCAATCGGATCGCCGTTGGTCGGCACGGCGCGTCCCTGCAGGGCCGCCTGTCCGTTCACCGGCAGGAGGCTGACCGACAGCACAATGGCGGCGGCAAGCCAAATCCTTGAAATCATGCGCATAACGATACCCATTCCTAGAAGCGCTGCTCCTGGACCTCATTACCACGGGTAATGTTAACAACCTTCTTATTGCCGCCCTGCTGTCCGCTACGCATGCCGACCAGACGGCTGACTTCGGTGTCCCAGGTATAGGTGTGGCCACGCTCGGGATCCGGCTCTTCCAGCGACTCTTCCTGGCTGCTGGTGAGGCGTTCCAGTTCTTCCTCGTCCTTGGCCAGGCTGCGCAGGCTGATGGACAGGATGCCCAACTCGCGCACCACAGTGAGCATTTCCGTCTGCTTGGGCGTGACCTCGAGCGTGAAGTTCTTGGCGTAGCTCGGCTCGTTCTTGTCCTCATCGACCGTCTGGTCGATGGCCAGGACGCGTACGTTTTCAAGCACCGTTTCGCTGGCCCGCCGCTCTACGGCCTCGGCGCCGGTGCGGTCCACGATGGTATGTGTCAAAATGATGTCAATCCGGTCACCCGGGAACACCAGGCCGCTGACGCCGGACGTGGCGTTCACGCGGATGGCCATGGCGCGATAGCCGGGGCGCAGGACAGCGGCCAGAAAGCCGCGCTCGCCCGGGCGGATGACGCGCTTCGGCGTGATCGGCTCGCCGGCAGTGAAGCCGCGCCGGACGACGGCGCCGTAGAAGGCGTCGATCTTGAACTCTTCGTCGGTGATGTATTCTTCGGGAATCTCGTCATCGGGCCAGTTCTGCCAGCGCAACTGGTCTTCCTGAATGAACACGCCGGTCGGCAGCGAGATCTTGGCGACCAGGACCATCACACCCTTGGGTGCGGGTGCCTGCTGGGCGACCGCGACGGGCTGCGCGCGCTGGCTCTCGAGCCAGCTGCGGGCGACGAAGGTCGTGACGACCGTGATCAGCAGAGCCGCCGCGATAAGAATGATGTTTCTGAGTGACATGGATCAGTCCTCCGAGGCGCCGCGGGCTGAACGCAGCCTGGCGCCATAGCCGGTACCTCCGGCAACGGTGAGGGTGTCGACCACCTGGCGCATGCTCTAGACCCTCGCCAAGAGCTGCAGCGCCACAAAAAGGCCGCCGACCGCAATGGCGACGGCGTAGGGCATCGGTTGCTTGGACGCTTTCAGATCCCGCGACGCGTAGAGCAGGTTCGCGGGAACCGTCGTGCGTTTGAACCTGTGGTTCAGCCACAGGCCGCCGGCCATGATGCCGCCGGCAACCGCCGTGTAGAACAGCATCGCCATGAACCAGGTGGGACCGGCCCAAAGCGTGACGGCCGCGAACAACTTCACGTCGCCGCCGCCGCAGAGCCGCAGAGTGAACAGCAGAAAGCCGACGCCGAAAGCCACGGCGCCATAGATAAGCCCGCCCATCCATTCCACGTTACCGCCGGAAGCGATGACGTAGGACGGGTAGAGGGCCAGCAGCGCGAGGCTGTAGCGATTGGGCACCCGGAAGTGCTTCCAGTCGCTGGCCGCGGCCGCGATCAGCAGGCCGGAAAAGGCCAGGATCGTAAAACGCGCAGTGGCGTCAGAAAAATCCATTACTCAACCTTTCGGGCAAACTCCGCTGCGGCCGGCGCGATATCGCATAAATCACACAGGCCGCCCGAAAGAAGATAGGGCCCGGGACATCGCCCCGGGCCCTACCATCATTGAGCTGAGTTCGACGGACCGGTTGGGCCGCCGCTCTACTCCGGTTAGGTACCTTGGGCGTTGGCCGCCGCATCGCTCAGCTCGTTGGACACGACGCCGAAGATGCTTTCCAGGGACCCACCGAGGGACTGCAGGGCCGCGATGGCAGCCACAGAAACCAGAGCGGCGATCAGGCCATACTCGATAGCCGTCGCACCGGACTCGTCAGAAAGAAAAGTTTTGATCGTTTCGAACATGATTGCGACCTCCTATGCACGCATATCCAAGACGGATAATCCCCTCTCCGTATTAACAAACAGTAAAATACGCAGTCTTTGTTCTGCACGGGATGAAAAATAAAGAATAGAGAGCAAGATGTTATTCAACTAATACTTTATTAAATTGAATGTATAATTGGCTAAAATTTGGTTTATCCTGCTTCAGGTCTGGATAAACAACAACTTGTGTCAGGAGGGAGTGTTTAGCCGGCGCAAGAAAACGGTGCGGAAGACGCTGACTTTTCGTCCTGCGACTGGGCTTCCAGGGCGATAAAAGGCGGGGGCGCCGGCAGATGAAGGTAGTGCAAGCGCTTCAGTTCACGCCGCCCGAGGGCCACGGAATCGAGAATAAAGCCGCAGGCGAGGCTGAGAAACGCCAGGATCATCAGGGCGCAGACCAGGACCGCCGTCGGCAGCCGTGGCACGAGGCCGGTTTCCAGGTAGGTGATCAGCAACGGGAAGGCCAAAATCACCGAGGAGAGAGCAAGGACGGCACCGGCGGCCGCAAAGAAGGGCAGGGGACGTTCTGCCTTGGTCAGCTTCAGGATGGTCAGCAGGATGCGGAAGCCGTCCTTGAAGGTGCTGAGCTTGCTGAGGGAGCCTTCCGGGCGTTCCTTGTATGCGGTCTTCACCTCGCCGACCGGCATGCGGAGTTCCAGTGCATGGACCGTCAGCTCGGTTTCGATCTCGAAACCCTGAGCCAGGGCGGGAAAGGACTTCACGAAGCGCCGCGAGAACACGCGGTAGCCGGAAAGGATGTCGTCAAAGCGCTTGCCGAAGAGCGTGCTGACCATCGTGGTAAACAAACGATTACCGAACTGGTGGCCGCGCCGGTAGGCTTCGGTGCTGGTATTGCTGCGCGCCGCGTTGATCATGTCCAGCTGATCGTGGCACAGGGTCTCGATCAGGCGCGGCGCGGCGGTGGCATCGTAGGTATCGTCACCGTCGGCCAGGACGTAGATGTCCGCCTCGATGTCCGCGAACATGCGGCGCACCACGTTGCCCTTGCCACGCAGGGACTCGCGGACGACCCGGGCGCCGGCGGCGGCCGCCACCTCGCCGGTGCGGTCGCTCGAGGCGTTGTCGTAGACGTAGATCGTGGCCTGGGGCAGCGCCTGGCGGAAGTCGCGGACCACCTGGGCGATCGCGGCTTCCTCGTTGTAGCAGGGCAGCAGCACGGCAATACGCGGCGCCTCCGGCTGCAAGGCCGCGGCGAGGGTCGCCTGCTGATCGTGAACAGGGTTGCGTGACATCCCGGCATACCTGCGTGGCGCCGCGGCGGCTCCTGCCGCCGCCTTGTGGCTTCGCGAAGCACTGTCACAGACGCGGCTCAAGAATTCCCTAACGCTGTTGCCTTCGCCGGCAGGCCCGGATCAGCGCAGCACCCGGTAGAGGCGCGCCTGGTCCCGCAGACCGTCGGGCAGCGCCACGGGCGCGAGCCATTCCGGCGGGGTCCCGCGGTCGAGCTGCAGATAGAGGTTTTCCCCGCTGCCGGCCGGCGCGTAGAAGGCCCGCTCCGCCGAGGTGCGGCAGAGCAGCACCAGGTCGACGTGGCGCTGCTCGATCACCGCGCGGGCAGCCGCCGCGTCGGCGGTGGCAAGCGCCTGGTAGCCGTCCAGGATGCCCTCGGCATTGCGGTGATAGGGTGTACCGACGACGCGGTGGTGGGTTCGGTACAGCAGCTCCGGCCCGATGTCCATGAAGGTCAGCACGGTCTGCGGCGCCGCCGCCCAGCGGGGATCGCTTTCCAGGTAGGCGGCCATCTGGCGTACGTCGCAGCCTGGGGCGCTGGGGGTCGCCGGGGCGCCGGCGCCGGCCGGCCGGATCATCAAGGTGCCGCCGACCAGCAGCGGGCCGATCAGCAGCAGGCCGATGAAGCTGCCCCGCAGCAGGCCGCGCAGCAGGTCGTTGCCGATGCGCCCGCTCCATTGCAGGAAGCGGTCCAGCACCACCGCGAAGCCGAGCACGAAGGCGATCTCCGAGTAGCCGGAAAAGCGCATATGCTTCATTGCCGCCAGGGTGAACAGCAGGCAGGCGAGGGTGACGAAGACCAGGGCGAAGAAGCGGCTGGTCCCGCGCGCCGCCACCAGGACTTTCAGGAGGGGCAGGATGATGAGGAGCACGCCGCCCAGATAGAAGACGAAGCGGCCGAGATTGTGCCGGTCGGTCGGCAGCAGCGGCAGCATCTCCAGCACCCGATCCATCCACAGCGGCGCCAGGCGCGGATCCACCTCCGCCATCGGCCCGCTGAAGAACAGTGGAAAGACAACCGTGGTCAGCAGGGCGACGACGCCTGTGCCGATGACCGAGAGGGCGGCGCGGCCGATGAAGCGCGAGGCGGCGCCGCCGCGGGACTCGTAGGTCTCCACCGCGCGCCAGAACAGCAGCAGGCTGACGGCCAGGAAGTACTGCACGCTGGAAACCCGGTCATAGGCGGGATCCAGAAGGTTGTCGAAAGGACGTTCGGCGAAAAGCGCGGCCAGGAGTACGCCGCTCAGGCCCAGGGCGTACCACTTGCTCTGCGCGGCCCGCTCGCGCTCGCCGAACAGCCAGCCCAGCCCCAGGACGATCTGGCAGAGCGCGACGGCCAGCAGCAGCTCGACGGAGAGCCAGATGCCGAAACCGCTGGCCACGCCGGCAAGCAAGGCCGGACGGGCGTCCAGGGGATTGCGGAGCGCGCGGATCATGAAGCCGGCGATCAACACGAAGACAAGCAGCAGCAGGCTGTGGTGATCGGCGCGGCCGAGGATTGAATAGGCAAGCGCGCCGGGCTGCAGCAGCAGCGCCAGGGCAGGCAGGAACCAGACCGTCGGGCGGATCAGCGGGCGCAGGGCCCAAATCAGCAGCAGGACGCTTGCCAGGTGCAGCAGCGGGGTCACCGCGAGGCCGGCGACGTAGAGGGCCTGCTCGGGCCCGACGACGAGGCTGGTGGGCAGCGCCACCATGAGGATCAACACGTCGAAGGGCCGGGTCCAGTGCAGGACGTCGCCGTAGGGCGCGTTGGCGCGCGCGATCATGCCGTCGAACCACTGGCCGTGCTGCATCAGTTCGGCCACGCGGACCATGCGCATGTAGCTGTCGGGATCGAGAAAGTCGCCCTGGAGGAGCGGCGCTTCGCGGAAAGTGGCGACGCCGGCCTGGATCAGACACCAGAGGGTGATGATCGCCAGCAGGGACAGCAGCTGTCCGGGCCTGACGTGACTTTCAGAGTACACGGACCAAACTCCGAGGATTTCCGCGGCGAGAGCGGCAATCTTGGGAGGAAAGCTCTAATGAAGGATTAAGTCGTTCTATCTGAAAGCGCGCAGAGCCGGTTGGTCAGCCAGATGATGAAGACCGCCAGCAGCGCGCCGACCGGCAGGTCGATCAGGTAGTGCCAGCGTGACACCACGGACTCGATCACGACCCAGAAGCAGATCAGCAGGAAGAAGGGGATCAGCAGAGAGCGCGCCCGGATCATGAACCAGCTCATCACCAGGGCGTGGGTCATGTGCAGCGAGGGCATTGCCGCCAGGCCGCCGGTAAAGTAGCTCGGTCCCGCCTCGGCGATCCAGGACATGCCCTCGCGCATCACCTGCTCGTGTGCCCACAGCATGCCGGCCTGGGCCTCGGTGGCGCGTGCGTTGAGGCCCTGCTCGTAGAGGAAGGGGCCGAGGGCGGGCGCGACGAGATAAGAGAGGGCGCCAAGGCAGATGGTCAGCAGCACCCCGACGCAGAAGCGCGAATAGACGGGATTGCGCGTGACCGCCAGGCTGCAGAAGCCACAGATGAACATCAGCAGGAAGGCGGCCTGGTACCAGGCGTCGGTATTGGGCACCGCCGTGAAGTAGCTGCTGCGGATCCAGTTGAACAGCTCGATGACCGGATAGAAGGCCCGATCGACCGCCATGTAGCTGGCGTCGTAGAGGTTCGGGTTGATGAGCTGCACCCAGGTCTTGAGGCTGAAATGGAAGTAGGTGGCCAGCAGGAAGAGCCCCATGAGGGTGATGTCCGTGCCGACCATCTGGAAAATTCGCCCCAGGCCCTCGCCACGCCGGAAGATCAAGGCGCGGCCCAGGCGCAGGGTCACGTAGAGAATGACCGCGACCACGACCGGCAACACGGCACTGTAGCCCAGGGCCAGGCTGATCCGCTCGCGCGGGTAGGAAAGGGGGGCGCCGTAGACGAAGGCGATGGCGAGAACGGTAAGGCAGAACAGGCCGACGACAATGATGGCGACGCCCAGACTTTCCGGCAGGGCGAGCAGGCGGCGCAGCGCTCCGCCCGCCGCCGGAAACCCGGCGAATCCGGGGGCCTGCCAAGCGGCATCCAAGCGCTCGACCCGCGCCGACCTTTCCATCGCTCCGCCTTCCGACCGTGTTGATTGGCCGTCATCATCGCGGAGAAGGCTTTAGCCAGCGTTAACAGCTAAATGCATTGAGAATGCAGTATTTTTCGGAAATAGCAGGGCTGCGGTTCTGACCCAGCCGATCAGATGTGAAAGGACTCGCCGCAGCCACAGCGGCCCTTTTCGTTGGGGTTGTTGAAGACGAAGCCGCTGTGGAACTTGTCCTCGACGTAGTCCATCTCGCTGCCCAGCAGGAACATGACGGCGGTGGGGTCGATGAAGATCTTCACGCCCTTATCCTCGACCACGTCTTCCAGCTTGCGCTGTTCCTTGGCGTACTCGACCACGTAGCTCATGCCCGAGCAGCCCTTGGTGTCGACGCCGACGCGCAGGCCGAGCACCGGTTCGTCGCTCTTGGCGATGAGATGCTTCACGCGATCCGCGGCCGCGTCGGTCAGAGTGATCAGGTTCGCGATAGCCATTGGTCTTACCTGCTTCCTACCCATGAAATATAAGGATTCCCTTCCGGCGACGAAAGGGGGGGCACAATATGTTGATTTTCCTAGAACATTCCCAAAGCCAGCTTGGCGTCCTCGGACATCCGTTCCGGCGTCCAGGGCGGATCCCAGGTCAGGGTCACCTGCACCTCGCCGACGCCCTCAGTCGCGGCCACTGCGTCGGCAACCTGCTGCGGCATCTCGCCGGCGACGGGGCAGGCCGGGGCGGTCAGGGTCATCTCGATGGCGACGGAGCCATCCTGATGGATGTCCAGGGTGTAGATCAGTCCCAGGTCGTAGATGTTCACCGGAATCTCAGGATCGTGGACCTCGCGGATCGCGTCCTCGACCGTTGCCTTTCCGGCGACCGGCATGCCGGGCTGCAGGGGCGCGCCGGCGCGGGCCGTGAGCCCCTCGGGTGCGGCGCCGAGGCCGAAGGTGTCCATGCCTAGCGGGTGATCGCTCATCGTCTCAGTTCCTGCTCTATTCCGTCGTCGCCTGGCCTTCGCCGTCCAGGGCCGCCGTCATGGCGTGCCAGGCGAGGGTGGCGCATTTGACCCGCACCGGAAACGCGCGCACGCCGGAGAGCACCTGCAGGCGCTCCAGGGCTTCGCGGTCCTCGGCATAGGCCTGGTCCAGGGTGAAGCCGTCCTCCGTGCAGAGGCGGTGAAAGTCGTCGAAGAGGCGCCGCGCCTCGGCCTCGGTCTTGCCGCGCAGCACCTCGGTCATCATCGAGGCCGAGGCCATGGAGATTGCGCAGCCCTTGCCCTCGAAAGCCACGTCGGCGATGCGGCCGTCCTCGTCTTCGACCAGGTAGATGGTGACCTGGTCGCCGCACAGCGGGTTGTAGCCGCGCGCCTGGCGGTTCGCGCCCTCGGGATGGCGCAGGTTCCGCGGGTGCTTGCCGTGATCGAGGATCACTTCCTGATAGAGGTCGCGCAGCAGGTCGTCCATTGGGTTTACCCGAAGAGCTCCTTCACTTTTTCCAGCGCCCGCACCAGAACGTCGATGTCGTCGGTCGTGTTGTAGAGGCCCATGGAGGCCCGCGCCGTGGCCGGCACGCAGAAGCGCTCCATCAGCGGCTGGGCGCAGTGGTGGCCGACGCGGATGGCGACGCCTTCGCGGTCGACGATGGTGCCGATGTCGTGCGGGTGGATGCCGTCCAGGGTGAAGGAGACGATGGCCGCCTTCTCCTTGGCCCGGCCGTAGATGGTCAGTCCTTCGACCGCGCTCAGGCGCTCGGTGGCGTAGGCGAGGAGGCCGGCCTCGTGGGCCGAGATGGCCTCCATGCCGATGCCGTTCACGTAGTCGATGGCCGCGCCCAGACCGATGGCCTCGACGATGGGCGGCGTGCCCGCCTCGAAGCGGTGCGGCGGGTCGGCGTAGGTGGTCTCGGCGAAACTCACCGAGCGGATCATGTCGCCGCCGCCCAGGAAGGGCGGCATCTCCTTCAGCAGCTCCGCCTTGGCGTAGAGCGCGCCGATCGCCGTGGGGCCGTAGAGCTTGTGACCGGTGAAGGCATAGAAGTCGGCGTCCAGGTCGCGCACGTCGACCTTGCTGTGGACCACGGCCTGGGCGCCGTCGACCAGCACCAGCGCGCCGGCCTTGTGGGCCAGGCGGATGATCTCCTTCATCGGCGTGACCGTGCCCAGCACGTTGGAGGTGTGGGTGATGGCCACCAGCCGGGTCCTCGGCCCCAGCATGCTCTCGTAGGCATCCAGGCGGAAGGAGCCGTCGTCGGCAATCGGAACGACTTTCAGGTTAATTCCGACGCGGTCGCGCAGCAACTGCCAGGGCACGATGTTGGCGTGGTGCTCCATCTCCGAGATGATCACCTCGTCACCGGCCGAAAGGCTGTTGCCGAAGCTGTGGGCCACCAGGTTGATGGCCTCGGTGACGTTGCGGGTGAAGACGATTTCCTGGTCGGAGGCGGCGTTCAGCAGACCTGCGACCTTCGTACGTACGCTTTCATAGCGATCGGTGAGATGCTGGCTGAAATAGTAGGCGCCCCGGTGTACGTTGGCGTAGCAGGTACGGTAGACCTCGTCCATGGCCTCCAGGACTGCCTTGGGTTTCTGGGCCGAAGCGCCACTGTCCAGGTAGGTCAGCGGCTTGCCGTGTACGCTCTGCTGGAGCACCGGGAAGTCAGCACGTACGCGCTCCACATCGAAGGCCTGAACGGAGTTGTCACCGGCCGTGGGCGTACGCATGGTTTCGACGCTGGCCATGTCTAGAGATCTCCCCGGCGGTCGGCCAGCCAGTGGCCGATGGACGACATCAGCGCCGGGCAGAGGCCCTGGGCGGCGATGTTATGGACGCTTTCGGCCAGGAAGGCCTCGATCAGCATGGCCCGGGCCGCCTTTTCCGGGATGCCGCGGGACCTGAGGTAGAACAGGGCGTTGTGGTCCAGGTCGCCGGCGGTCGCGCCGTGGCTGCAGACCACGTCGTCGGCGTAGATCTCCAGTTCCGGCTTGGCGTCGATCTCCGCCTGGTCGGAGAGCAGCAGCACCTTGGAGAGCTGGTGGCCGTTGGTGTGCTGGGCGTCGCGGTGGACGGTGATCTTGCCCTGGAAGACGGCGCGGGCCTTGTCGTCGATGACCCCCTTGAAGATCTCGCTGCAGGCGGTGTTGGGCACCAGGTGGTCGATCCTGGTGGTGTTGTCCACGTGCTGCTCGCCGCGCACCAGGTAGGCGCCGTTCAGGTGGCAGTTGGCTTCCTCGCCGGCCAGGCGCACGGCGATCTCGTTGCGCGACAGGCGCGCGCCCGTGGTCATGCCGAAGGCGTCGTAGAGCGCGCCGGCGGCGACCTCGGCATGGACCGTGGCGGTGTGGAAGGCGTTCAGGGCATCGGCCTGCAGCTTGTAGTGATGCAGCACCGCACCCTCTGCCAGGGTCACCTCGGTGCCGCTGTTGGCGTAGTAGGGCTGCTCACCCATATGCGTGTGATGCTCGATCAGGGTCGCCTGGCTGCCGGGCTCCAGCACCACCAGGTTGCGGGGATGATAGGCCAGGGGGCCTTCGCCGGCGCCGCCCAGGTGCACCACCTCGATGGGATCGTGCAGCACCGTGCCCTTGGCGAGGCGCAGCACGAAGCCGTTCATCATCATGGCGGTGTTGAGCGCCAGCAGCGCCTGGCTGTCGTCTTGCGCCTGGGCGCCCAGGTGCGCTTCCAGCCAGGCCGGATCCTTGGCCAGCATCTCCCGCAGGCTGGTCAGTTCCGCGCCCTCGGGCAGCGGGCCGACGGTCGAGAGGTCGGCACGGTGGTGGCCGTCGACGAAGACCAGGCGATGGTGGTCGGAGGCCGAAGGCAAGAGGCTGGGCGCGCGGTCGATGGAGATGCAGGCGCGCGGCGCGCCGTCGGCGCCGAAGCCCGCCTTCTCGATGGGACGCAGGCTGGTGTACTTCCAGCTCTCCTGGCGCGGCGTCGGCAGGCCCGCCTCGGCGAAGCGCGCAAAGGCGTCTGCGCGCAGGCGGCTCAGCCAGGGCAGGTCCTGGCCGGGCAGGGCGTCGCGCAGGGCGCCGTAATGTTCGGTGAAGGTCTCGGTGCTCATCGCAATCCCTAGGCCGCCGCGGTCTCGGTGAAGGCGGCGTAGCCGCTCTTCTCCAGCTCCAGCGCCAGCTCCTTGCCGCCGCTCTTCTGGATGCGGCCGTGCGCCAGCACGTGCACGTGGTCCGGCACGATGTAATCCAGCAGGCGCTGATAGTGGGTGATGACCAGCAGGGCGTTGTCGGGCCGGCGCAGCAGGTTCACCGAGTCCGCCACGGTCTTCATCGCGTCGATGTCGAGCCCGGAGTCCGTCTCGTCGAGGATCGCTAGGCTGGGCTCCAGAATCGCCATCTGCAGCGCCTCGTTGCGCTTCTTCTCGCCACCGGAGAAGCCGACGTTGACGGCGCGCTTCAGCATGTCGTCGCTCATGTGCAGCATCTTGGTCTTCTCGCGCACCAGCTTGACGAACTGCATGGCGTCCAGTTCGTCCTCGCCGCGGGCGCGGCGCACCGAGTTCAGCGCCTCTTTCAGGAAGGTGGTATTGGGCACGCCGGGGATCTCCACCGGGTACTGGAAGGCCAGGAAGACGCCGGCGCCGGCGCGCTGCTCCGGTTCCATGTCCAGCAGGTTCCGTCCCTTGAACAGGACTTCGCCCTCGGTGGCCTCGTAGCCTTCGCGGCCGGTCAGCACGTAGGAGAGGGTGGACTTGCCAGAGCCGTTGGGCCCCATGATGGCGTGAATCTCCCCGGCGTTGACCGACAGGTCGATGCCCTTGAGGATTTCCTTACCGTCAACGGTGGCGTGCAGGTTCTTGATCTCAAGCATCTTCGCTTTGATCCTTGTTACGCTTGTTGTCTCTTGTCAGCCGACGCTGCCTTCCAGGGAGATGCCGACCAGCTTCTGGGCCTCCACGGCGAACTCCATGGGCAGCTGCTGCAGCACCTCTCGGCAGAAGCCGTTGACCACCAGGGCCACGGCGTCTTCCTGCGACATGCCGCGCTGACGGCAGTAGAACAGCTGGTCCTCGCTGATGCGCGAGGTCGTCGCCTCGTGCTCGACGATGGCCCGGCGGTTCTTGCTCTCGATGTAGGGCACCGTGTGGGCGCCGCACTTGTCGCCGACCAGCAGGGAGTCGCACTGGGTGAAGTTGCGCGCGCCCTCGGCCTTGGCGCCGATGCGCACCAGCCCGCGGTAGGTCGAGTCCGACTTCCCGGCGGAGATGCCCTTGGCGATGATGCGCGAGCGCGTGTTCTTGCCGATGTGGATCATCTTGGTGCCGGTGTCGGCCTGCTGGTGATTGTTGGTGATGGCGATGGAGTAGAACTCGCCCACCGAGTTGTCGCCCTGCAGGATGCAGCTCGGGTACTTCCAGGTGATGGCCGAGCCGGTCTCGACCTGGGTCCAGGAAATCTTGGAGTTGCGGCCGCGGCAGGCGCCGCGCTTAGTGACGAAGTTGTAGATGCCGCCCTTGCCGTCCTCGTCGCCCGGGTACCAGTTCTGCACCGTGGAGTACTTGATCTCGGCGTCGTCGAGCGCGATCAGCTCCACCACCGCGGCGTGGAGCTGGTTCTCGTCGCGCTGCGGGGCGGTGCAGCCCTCCAGGTAGGAGACGTAGGAACCTTCGTCGGCGATGATCAGCGTGCGCTCGAACTGGCCGGTGTTCTGGGCGTTGATGCGGAAATAGGTCGACAGCTCCATGGGGCAGCGCACGCCCTTGGGGATGTAAACGAAGGAGCCGTCGGTGAAGACCGCCGAGTTCAGGCAGGCGTGCTTGTTGTCGCCGTAGGGGACCACCGAGCCCAGGTACTTCCGCACCAGCTCCGGATGGTTCTTCACCGCCTCGGAGATCGGGCAGAAGATGACGCCGACCTCTTCCAGGTTCTTCTTGAAGGTGGTGGCCACCGAGACGCTGTCGAAGACCGCGTCCACCGCCACGCCGGCCAGCAGCTTCTGCTCGCTCAAGGGAATGCCGAGCTTCTCGTAAGTCTCCAGCAGCTTGGGGTCGACCTCGTCCAGGCTCTTGGGGCCGTCGCCCGGCTGCTTGGGGGCGGAGTAGTAGTAGGAGTCCTGATAGTCGATCGGCGGAAACTGCACCTTCGACCAAGTCGGCTCCGCCATGGTCAGCCAGTGGCGGTAGGCCTTGAGGCGCCATTCCAGCAGCCATTCCGGCTCTTCCTTCTTGGCCGAAATGAAGCGGACGATGTCCTCGCTCAGCCCCTTGGGCGCGGTCTCGGCCTCGATGTCGGTGACAAAGCCGTACTTGTACTTATCGAGGGCTCTGACCTGTTCGACAGTCTCAAATGTGGCTGCCATCTAATCACTCTCCTGCGTAAGCAAATGCTTGTGCCGCATTCTTTGACTACTGCTCGGTGGCCGGGGTCGGCACGGCGGTCTTTTCGGCGACGTCCGCCGCAAGACCACCGGACGGCACCCCGAAGGTGGGCGGAAAGACCATCATGTCGGCCAGCTTGACCGACGACAGCGCCTCGCGGATCGCGCCGTTGACCCTGTTCCAGTTGCCGCACATCGGACAGAAGGATTCCGCATCGCAGGAATCCGCCGCTCCTTCAACGCAGGCGGTCAGGGCGATGGGCCCTTCCATGGCCTGGATGATCTGGGCCACGGTGATTTCATCCGGCCCGGCGCTCAAGGTGTAGCCGCCACTGGCGCCGCGCTGGGAGGTCACGAGCTTGGCCCGTCCCAGCAGGTTCAGCAGCTTCGATACCGTCGGCAGCGGCACTCCGGTGTCCTCGGAGATCTGCTGCGCCGAGCGGGTTTCGCCGCCGCGCAGAGCCATCTGGGACATCACCACCACGGCGTAGTCGGTCAGCCGGTTCAAGCGGAACATGCCGCCCCCTTAATCCATACCAATCTAGTATGGTTTCTAAATATAAGATATTCCGGCAGATTCAAGTGATAACCGTTCGCAATCGTCGGAATTCCGGCAGCCGATCGCAGTGATCCGGGCAGGCCGGAAAAGGAAAGGGGGAGGCATCGGGTGCCTCCCCCTGATATTGCCGGGCAAGGCCCGGGATTATCGCGCTGAGGTAGAACTCAGGGCTCGCTGCTGTTCTGGCAGTTGCCGGGATAGGAGGTGCCGGTGGCCTCGCTCTCGCAGCCGCCGGTGGCCTCGTATTCCGGATGGTTGTCGCAGGGACCTTCATAGGAAGTCTGCGAGGCGCCGTCGTGGCATCCATTGCTCGCGTTCGCCCCGCCACGGGGCGCGGGGGCGGTCTTCTGGAGGGGGCCCGTCGGCTGCACGGGGCCGCTGGGGCGCGGCTGCAGCTTCAACTGCTGGGCGGCAAGCTGCTCATACTGGGAGCCGTTCTTGACAGGCGCGGCGCCCGCAGAGAGGGAAGGTCCCACCAGGACGATAAGCGCCACGGCCAGGGCATGGGCGCTCGTCTTGGCGATTTTCGAAGTCGTCGGCATTGGAGTCACCTCGTGAGAATAAGTGGGAACCGGGTCGGGACCGACAGGGAGCGCGTGTGTCCCCATCGGCTTCGACACCTCTGGGTCGCGTCATGGGGCTGTGGGGTTCATTTGCGGGCGGAATCAGGGTCCGTGAGGACCGCAATCCCGCCGTGCGGCGCTTTGACGCCAGTACCAATTGACGAGGCCGGAGGGCTTGCTTTTGCGCCGTCGCCTCCCATAGTTTTGATCCGCCCGGACGGGAGATCCGGGGGCTTGCGAAGCAAGGCGGATAATCAAACTTGGAGAGTGACATGCGCGTCAGGAGTGCCCTTTCGATCATTACCTTTACCCTCATTGCAGCGCTTGCCGGTCCGGCCTTCGCCGAGGGCGACGCGGCCAAGGGCGAGAAGGTCTTCAGGAAGTGCAAAGCCTGTCACGCCGTCGAGGAAGGCAAGAACAAGGTGGGTCCCTCGCTCTTCAACATCGTCGGGCGCACCCCCGGCACGGTTGAGGATTTCCGCTATTCCAAGGCGATGGAGGCCTTCGGGGCCGACGGCCACGTCTGGGACGAGGAGACCCTGGCCAGCTTCCTGGAGAAGCCGAAGGACCTGGTCGACGACACCAAGATGGCCTTCGTCGGCTTGAAGAAGCCGGAAGACCGGGCTGACGTGATTGCCTACCTGAAGCAGTTCAGCGAATAGGCATAGGCGGCCTCAGCGACCGCCGATCAATTGCCGGAAGCCAGGCCTGGGCCTGGCTTCTTGCGTTTCCGGGCCATTTCCCCCAGCCGGACCGCTTGGGCTCAACCTCAATTTGTGCTTATAGTCTTACCAACTAACGTTGGTGGGGGAGTCCTTGCGCAGCCTCTGGCCTGTCCTCCTGCTTTGTCTCGTCCTGGCCTTTCCGGCGCCCCAGGCGGCCCAGGGACAGGCCGCCGACGTGCCGGCCGCGGGCGGGTCCGAGGCGTTGCAGGAGCTGCGCGCCTCCGGTCAGCCTCTTTCCGAGGCGGCGGTCCGCGACCTCGTCGCCCGGCTGGACGACGCCGAGGTGCGGCAACTTCTTCTCGAACGGCTGGATGCCAGCGCCCAGCAGGCCAGGCCCGCGGCGGAGCCGGATATGGCCGCCATGATGCTCGGATGGCGCGACCTCGCCGAGGCCTTTCGCGCCAATCTGGGTGCCGTGCTTTCGGCGGTGCCCGAAATCCCGGCGGGCATCGCGGAGGCTTACCGGACACTGCGCGAACAGGGCTCCGGCATCGCGCTCTACTGGCTGGTGCTCGGCTTCGCCCTGATGATGCTGGCGGGCCTAGCGGTGGAGATCGTGGTGCGCCGCTTCCTGCGCCGGGTCTGGCTGCAGGCCGTCAGCCCCGATCCGGACGCGCGCCTCGCCTTGATCGGCGGCCTGCTGATCCGCCTGGTGCTGGAGATCATCTTCCTTGTCGCCTTCGTGGCGGGCGCGCTGGCGCTGTTCTTCGCGCTCTGGCAGGGCAACGAGCTGACGCGCAACGTGGTGATGACCTACCTGACGGTGGTGATCGCGGTGCGCTTCTTCGCCGTCTTCTCCCAGGTGCTCCTGGCGCCCGGCCATCCGGTCCTGCGCCTTTTGCAGATACCGGATGATGGCGCCCGCTACCTGCACCGCCAGAACATCGTGATGGCGGCCATCTCCGCCTTCGGTTTTCTGACCTGCACCCTGCTGCGGCAGCTGGGGATGTCCGTTGACGCATACCGCGCACTGGCCTTCGCCGTCGGCCTCATTCTCTTCGGCACCCTTGTCTACACGATCCTGCGCGCCCGGAAGTGGATCACCGGTGATCTGGCCTGGGACCGGGAAGCCAACGGACGTTGGCGCGGGCTCTTCGCCGAGATCTGGCCGAGCGTCGCCGCGGGCTACGTGGTGCTGCTCTACGTCGTCATCGTCCTGGTCGCCTTCACCGGCCACCCGGTTTCCTATCTCGCCGTCTTCGGCAGCCTGCTGACTGTTCTCTTCGTGCCGCACATCGATGCGATCCTGCTGCGCGGCGCCCTGCGCCTGGAAGAAGAAAAAGCGGTTGTCGAGAATGCCGGGGGACAGGTCCGCATCGTCGGGCTGCGGGCCGCCCGTCTCGCCCTCTACCTTTTCTCGGTGCTGTTCCTGCTGCGCATCTGGGGCCTGGATTTCCTGAGCCTGGCCCAGGCCAGTGTCGGCTCGCGCATCGCCGGGGCCCTGGTCGATATCGGCCTGACCGCCCTGGTGGCCTATGTGCTGTGGGAAATGGCGCGCATCGCCATCGATCGCCGGTTGGCGGCCGAGGGCGGCGGAGGCGAGGGCGCCGCGGAGCCGGGCGAGCAGGGCGGGCAGGGCGTCTCGCGCATCCGCACCCTTCTGCCGCTGATGCGTGTCACCATCCAGATCACCATCGTGGTCATGGCGGTGATGCTGGTGCTCTCGTCCCTCGGCGTGGACATCGGGCCGCTGCTGGCCGGCGCCGGCGTGGTCGGCCTGGCCGTCGGCTTCGGGGCACAGACCCTGGTGCGCGACATCGTCTCCGGCGTGTTCTTCCTGGTCGACGACGCCTTCCGGCTGGGCGAGTACATCGACGTCGGCAGCGTCAAGGGCACGGTCGAGAAGATTTCCCTGCGCTCCCTGCGCCTGCGCCATCATCGGGGCGCTCTGCACACCATACCGTTTGGCGAGATCCAGCATCTGACCAACTACAGCCGCGACTGGGCCATCATGAAGCTGGAGTTCCGGGTGCCTTTCGATACCGACCTCGAAAAGGTTCGCAAGATCTTCAAGCGGATCGGCCAGGACCTGTTGAAGGACGAGGAGATGGGCCCCGATTTCCTAGAACCGTTCAAGTCGCAGGGCGTCCTGCAGACCGACGACAGTGCCTTCGTCCTGCGTGGCAAGTTCATGGCCAAGCCGGGCAAGCAGTTCCTCATCCGCCGGGCGGTGTTCCAGGAGGTGCAGAAGGCCTTCGCCGAAGAGGGCATCCGCTTCGCCGACCGCCGCGTCACGGTCAACGTGCCCGGCGCCGAGCAGATGGAGCCGGAGGAGCGCGCGGCGGCGGAGAAGGCGGCAGCTTCCGCCGTGGCGGCGGCTGAGGCGCAGGCCGCGAAGTCCTGAGATTTTCGCGGCGCGGCGTGGCCAAGAGGCTCGACAGAATCGTTGCGGTCTTCTAACACTCGCGGCACCCCAAGAACCCGATCGTCACCCGACAGAACCAAGGAAAAGGCAGGGACATGCAGGCAGATGTCACCCCAGAGGTCACCGTAGTCGACCACCCTCTGGTGCAGCACAAGCTCACCATCATGCGCGAGAAGGACACGGCCCTGCCGGAGTTCCGGCGCCTGCTGAGGGAAATCAGCCTGCTGCTGGCCTACGAGGTGACCCGGCACCTGGAATTGAAGCAGGTCGAGATCGAGACGCCGGTCTCGAAGACCGTATCGCCTCTGCTGGCCCGGCCGGAACCCTGCCTGATCACCATTCTGCGCGCCGGCAACGGCCTGCTGGACGGGATGCTTGACCTCATCCCCTCGGCCTCGGTCGGCCATGTCGGCCTCTATCGCGATCCCCAGACCCTGGAGCCGGTGGAATACTACTACAAGGTGCCCAAGGACATGGGCGAGCGCCTGACCATCGTGGTCGACCCCATGCTGGCCACCGGCCACACGGCCGTCGCCGCCCTCGACATGCTGAAGAAGGACGGCGCCAAGGACATCAGCTTCGTCTGCCTGGTGGCGGCGCCGGAGGGAATCGGCGAACTGCGCGGCGCGCATCCCGATGTGCCGATCTTCACCGCCGCGGTGGACGAGAAGCTCAACGAGAAGGGCTATATCGTCCCCGGACTGGGGGATGCCGGCGACCGCATCTTCGGCACGAAATAAAGCCGCTCAGGCCGCTTCCGAAGCCGGCCGACCCAGCCGGCCGGCCGCCAGGGCGCAGCCCGAGGCGGCAAGCGCCACCGCGGCCATCCCCAGGAAGGCGAAGCCGGGGGCGGCCTCGTAGAGGCGGCCCGCCAGCAGCATGGCCCCGCCCATGGCCAGGCCCCCGGAAAGCGCCGAATAGAAGCTCTGCATGGAGGCGGAGAGCGCCGCGGGCGTCGTCCGGGTGATGTAGTGCATGGCCGCCAGATGGGTCACGGCGAAGGTGGCCGCGTGCAAGGTCTGGACCGCCGCCAGCAGAGCGAGGTCGGTGGTGGCCGCCGTGACCGCCCAGCGCAGGCCGCCGAGCAGGCCGGCGGCGATCAGCAGGGCCGCCGGCGAGAACCGCCGGGTCAGGCGGCCGCTCACGGCAAAGAACAGGATTTCGATCACCACTCCCTCGGTCCACAGCAGGGCGATGGTGGTCTCGCCGATGCCGCTGGCGCGCCAGTGCAGGCTGGAAAAGCCGTAATAGGCCGCGTGGCTGGCCTGGATCAGCGCCGCGGCGAGCAGGAAGACCAGCAGTCCGGGACGGCGCAGCAGGCTGAGCAGGCGCCGCAGCGAGCGGTCGTCTTCGGCGGGTTCGGTGGCCGCGCCGCTGTGCAGGCGGCCGGGCAGCGCCACGGCGGCGGCGAAGGTCAGGACCAGGGCCGCGAGGATCAGCCACAGGACCCAGTCGGCGGAAAAGGCACCGAGCAGGCGCCCGGCGGCGAGGCTGCCGGCGATGAAGGCGAGGCTGCCCCACAGGCGGATGCGCCCGTAGTCGAGGGAATAGCGGTAGACCGCCGCCATGGTCTGGCTCTCCCCCAAGGGCACCAGCAGCGGAAAGCTGGCGGCCACGACGACCTGGACCGCGAGGATCCAGGCGAAGCCCGTCGCCGGGACGAAGGCGGCAAAGGCCAACAGGCTGATTCCGGCCAGCAGCACGATCGTGCCCTTGCCCCAGCCGGCCCGGTCGGAGAGGTGGGCCAGCGCCGGGGTGGCGGCGACCTTCACCCAGGCGGCGAGCGCCAGCAGCAGGCCGATCTGACCGGCGCTCAGCCCCCGCGATTCCAGCCACAGCGGCCAGAACGGCAGGTAGCAGCCAACGGTCAGGAAGACGGCCCCGTAGTAGAGGGCGAAGCGGAGGGAGAGCGCCTGGGGAGACATGAACCTGGGTGGGGGACTCCGGCAAACGGGATCACGAAGAGGTCCTGTCAGCAGCTATCGCCTCGCCGGGCGTCGCGCAAGCCGAAAGCGCCTTTGGCAGGAGCTTGGCGGGACAGGTCCCGAGATCACAATCGTTTGATGGGCGATAAACGAGCGGCGTCCTATATCTCATGAAATTCAAAGCCGTAGAGCTAATCGTCACTTCAAGGGGGGGACGGTCGTCGAGGAAGGAGATTTCTCATGACAGTCCCGAAGTTGGTCCGGCGCGCCTGCCTGGCGGCCGCATTGCTGGCGATTGGCGCCGGCGCCCAGCCTGCAGCGGCCCAAACCGCAACCGGCAGCCAGGCTGCGGTTGGGGCGGAAGGGCCGGCCCAGCGTTTCAGCGGGCCGGCGGAACGGCCGCGGCGGCACTTCCGTGTCAGTGATCCCGTGGAGCTTTCCGCCGAGGAGGCCGAGGAGATCTATCTCGGCCTGCGGCGTGAGCTGGCGCGCGGCTACGCCGCGAGCGGCGACGCCGCCGCCGGGGCCTATCAGGGCTGGACCCGGTTCAACACGGCGCCCTACGGCTCCATGACCCACGGACGGCGCTACGTGAACAACTACGCCAACGAGATTGCCCGGGCCTATGGCGCTCCCGAGCAGGCCGGCCGCTTTCCGGTGGGCTCGGTCATCGCCAAGGACAGCTTCGTCGTGACCGACACCGGGGATATCCGGCCCGGGCCGCTGTTCGTCATGGAGAAGATGCCGCCCGGCTTCAACTATGTCAGCGGCGACTGGCGCTACAGCGTGGTCACCGCCGCGGGCGAGTTGGCCGGGCGCACGGCGGGGGCCGGGGCCGAGCGGGTCGAGTTCTGCATTGCCTGCCACCTGGCCCGCGAAGCACAGGACCACCTGTTTTTCGTGCCGGAGGCTTTCCGCAGTGCCCCGTGAGAGTCCCTTGGGAAAAGGGGGCAAAAAGTGGTGTGGGAGAGCGGCGGCGTTGCACGCGCCGCCGGGCCTGCGCCAAGATGGGCCATGCAGTTCGGACTGATTCCATACCGGCCCGGCATCGGGGGCTACCTGGCCGAGTTCCATCCCGGCCCGCCTGCGGGTTGCGCCTGGTCCGAGGACTCGGTCTACATGGACGGGGACGTCTTCGAGGCCCTGGTCTTCCTGGTCGGCGCCTTCTCCGTGAAGCAGCGCATCACCGTTGTCGAGGGCGACGCCCTGGGCCGGCTGGGCGACGACCTGCAGGATGCGGCGCGCCGGGTCTCCCACGCCGACAGCCCCAAGGCGATCTGGCCCTACAGCGCCGGCTACGGCTATACGCAGTTCAACTCGGTGCAGGACTGGCCGGCCGAGCGCCAAGCCTTCACCGCGATGCTGCGCGATCTCGGCGCCTGGGTGGAGGCCAGGGCCGCCGACGGCAAGCCGGTCACCATCCGCAGCGTTTGAGGGTGCTGGCGCCCCTACCCTTAGGAAAACGCCTTGAAGGCGATGAGGGTGAAGGTGTCCTTGATGCCGGACAGGGTCTGGATCTTCTCGTTGACGAAGTGGCCGATGTCGGCGCCGTCTTTCAGGTAGCATTTCACCAGCAGATCGTACTGGCCCGAGGTGGAATGCACCTCCGAGACCTGCTCGACGTCCTGCACCAGTTCGTCGGCCACGGAGTAGGCCTTGCCGAGGTCGCACTTGATCATGATGAAGATGGTCTGCATGGCACCTAGCCGTGTTCGTCCCGTTGAGGGGAGGCGAATCCCCGGCCGCCATCATAACCGCTGTTGGCCAGAGACCAAGAGACCCTTTGGATAAGAAAAACGCGCGGAACCGGAGCGGCCCGCGCGTTTCGCCTTTCGGCTTCGGCCGGCAAGCTCAGCCGGTCAGGCGACCTTGGCGGGGCGCAGCATGAAGGCCGGCACGTGATCGCCGAAGGCGGTCTCGCCGGGCTGCGGCTCGTCGTCATCGTCGTCATTGCGCTTGCGCGTGCGACGGCCGCGCTTGGCGCCCGTGTCACTGCCGCGCGCGGCCGCGGGCTTCTTCTCTTTTTCACGCTGCCGCTCGAAGGGGACGACTTCCTGCTGATCGCTCTGTTCTTCGGTCACCGCCACGCTCTCCTCTTCGGCTTCGGCGCTCTCGGAGACGATTTCTTCCGGGACGGCCTCTTCGGTCTCGTCCTTGCGCTTGGCCGAACGCCGGCCGCCGCGTCCGCGCCGGCTGCTTTCGGTGCTCTTGCCGCCGCGTCGACGACCGCCACGATCCCGGCCGCGGCCGCCGCTCTCGGCGTCCTCGGCGGTCCAGCTGTCGGCATCCTCGAGAGTCACCGCGGGGATCGTCATGCCGAGCATGCGCACGACGTTGTCGAGGTACTTGCCTTCTTCCGGCAGGGCCAGGGTGAAGGCCTTGCCGCTGCGTCCGGCCCGGCCTGTGCGGCCGATGCGGTGGACGTAGTCCTCCGGGTTGGAGGGGACGTCGAAATTGAACACGTGGGAAACCGCCGGGATGTCCAGGCCGCGCGCGGCGACGTCGGAGCAGACCAGGATCTGGACATTGCTGTCCTTGAAGCCTTGCAGCGTTTCCATGCGCACCGGCTGCGCCATGTCGCCGTGCAAGGCGGCAACCGAGAAGCCGTGGCGCTCCAGCGAGCGGTACACGATATCGACGTCGCGCTTGCGGTTGCAGAACACCAGCGCCGACTTCACCGCTTCGCCTTCACTTCTGATGATGCTGCGCAGGGCGGCGCGCTTTTCCTTGGCGGCGCCGCGGACCTTGATGAGGCCCTGGGTCACCGTCTCGGCGGCCGAGGCCGGCGGGTCGACGGAGATCTCCTTCGGGTTCATCAGGAACTTGTCGGCCAGGCGGCGGATCTCCGGCGGCATGGTGGCCGAGAAGAAGAGGGTCTGGCGGATTTTCGGCAGCAGGCCGACGATGCGCTCGACGTCGGGCATGAAGCCCATGTCCAGCATGCGGTCGGCCTCGTCGATCACCAGGATCTTTACGTCGGCGAGCAGGATCTTGCCGCGCTCGAAGAGGTCGATCAGGCGGCCCGGCGTGGCAATCAGCACGTCGACGCCGCGATCCAGCTTCTGCTCCTGCTCAACGAAGGAGGAGCCGCCGATCAGCAGCGCCATCGACAGCTTGCCGTGCTTGCCGTAGAGCTCGAAGTTCTCCGAGACCTGGGCGGCAAGCTCACGCGTCGGCGCGATGATCAGCGAACGCGGCATGCGGGCGCGGGCCCGGCCGCTCGACAGGATGTCGATCATCGGCAGGGTGAAGCCGGCGGTCTTGCCGGTGCCGGTCTGGGCGCAGCCGAGGACGTCACGTCCCATGAGCACCACAGGGATGGCTTTTTCCTGAATGGGGGTCGGCGTGGTGTAACCCACGTCCTGAACGGCCCTAAGGACCTCTGGACTCAGTCCAAGATCTTCAAACGTCATGCAATCCGTTTTTCGGTTTGGAGTAGCTTTGTCGATTGAACTTCTAGCAATCGAACTTTGGCGGGATCATAGGATTTAGACCTGCATTGTCAATCATAACTGGCCGTTAACTGCCGAAATTCTTTGGCGATTCACGCGCCGGCCGTTGGCCTTGCAATATTCTTCCTGTATCCTGCTACTTATATGGTTAATATTTCTAAACCTGAAATGGTGCTTCCCAGGCAAACATTCAAGGGGGCAGGACTACTTCTGGTCGATATCCAGGAACGCCTTGCTCCTGCGATTGCCGAGACGTCCCGGGTCCTGCCCCGCATCGCCGAGCTTGTCCGGAACGCCCGAGTATCGGAACTGCCGATACTTGCGACCGAACAGTATTCGCGCGGCCTGGGCCCGACGCTGCCCGAGCTGCGCGGCCTGCTGCGGCCGGAAGAGGTGGTCGAGAAGATCCACTTCGCCGCGCCGCGCGCGCCGGCCTTTCGTGCGGCGCTGCAGGCGCGCGGGATCACCCGCTGCTTCGTCGCCGGCATGGAGGCCCACGTCTGCGTCCTGCAGAGCGTGCTGTCCCTGCTGTCGGAAGGGGTGGCCGTCACCCTGATCGGCGACGCCGTGGCCTCGCGGGTGGACCTGAACCGCCGCCTCGCCGTGGCGCGCATGGCCCGTGCCGGCGCCGAGGTGAGCGACAGCGCGGCGGTCTGCGCCGGCATGGCAGCCCTGGCGGCCCCATAAGACGGCATTGTCGCCCCGAGCCTCATCGCCCAGAATGGCCGCCCCACCGATTCTGTCAGATCGCCCCCAAGACCCTTTCCCCATCTCCATGACCGACAAAGTACCTCTCGTCCTGCTGCCCGGCCTGCTGTGCGATGCCGCCCTCTGGCAGCCGCAAGTGGACGCGCTCTCCGACATCGCCGACTGCCGGGTCGCCGATCTGACGACCCAGGACTCCATCGAGGCCATGGCCGAGAGCGTACTGGCGGGCGCGCCGGGCCGCTTCGCCCTGGCCGGACTCTCCATGGGCGGCTACGTGGCGCTGGAGATCATGGCCCGGGCGCCGGAACGGGTGATCCGCCTGGCCCTGCTCGATACCCGCGCGCAGGCCGACGATCCCCAGGAGAGCCGGCGGCGGCGCGGGCTCATCGAACTGGCGGAGAAGGGGCAGTTCAAAGGGGTGACGCCGCGCCTGCTGCCGCTCTTCATCCACGAGGCACGCCTGGACGACGCGGCGCTGACCGGCACCGTCACCCGCATGGCCCAGCATGTCGGCAAGGAAGCCTTCATTCGCCAGCAGCGCGCGATCATGGGGCGCCGCGACCAGATGCCGACGCTGGTGAAGATCCACGTGCCGACCCTGGTGCTCTGTGGGCGCGAGGACGCTCTGACGCCGCTGGCCGATCACAAGGTCATGGCGGCGGGAATCGCCGGCGCGCGCCTGACGGTGATCGAGGACTGCGGGCACCTGGCGACTTTGGAGCGCCCGGAGGAGGCCAACGCCGCTCTGCGCCGCTGGCTGACGGAGGAAGACTAGAGCGGGGGTGCTGATTCCGGCGGCGGCTTTGCATCTCCCACCGCTTCTTCGGTCGCTATGTCATCGGCCAGGGGATCCACCGTGGAGACGGTCTGCGCCAGGGTCAGGGATTCGGTGAAGGCGACGTGGTCGGCCTCCGGCGCCGGGGCGCGCTTGCGCATGCGGTGGACGGCGAAGGCGGCCAGGCAGAGCTGGACCCCCGCGGTCATGGCGAAGAGCGCGTCGGGGCCGAAGACACGCGTCAGGCTGGAGGCGGCGAGCGGTCCGGCCACCGCGCCCAGGGCGAAAATCAGCAGCAGGCCGCTGGCCGCTTCCACATAGCCGTTGGGCTCTACGTAGTCGTTCATGTGGGCGACGCTGAGACCGTAGAGGGGGAAGGCGAAGAGCCCGAAGAGGAAGGCCAGGGCGAAGGCGCCCTGGCCCCAGGGCGGCGACCAGAAGACGAAAAGCAGGCCAGCGATTGCCGACCCGCAGGCGGCGCCGACGATGACCCGGCGGCGGTCGGTCTTGTCGGAGAGGCGACCCAGCGGCCACTGGCCCAGAGCTCCGGCGATCACTGCGATGCTCATGAAGAGGGCGACGCCCCAGGAGTTGGCGCCCTTCACCTGGGCGAAGACCGGCGCCAGGGCCCAGAAGGAGCCGTTGGCCAGGCCGACCGCCAGACAGCCGACGACACCGACCGGCGACAGCTTGTAGAGGTGCTTGAGGCGGATCCGGACCGACTGCACCGGCGCCGGGGCTTCGGCCTTGGTCATGGCGATCGGCACGGCGGCCAGTGAGACCAGGATGGAGGCCAGCAGGAACAGCGGGAAGTTCTCCGGCTGGTCGAGGCCCAGCATGAGCTGGCCGATGGTGATGACCGTCAGGTTGATGATGGTGTAGAGCGAGAAGACGAAGCCGCGGGTCTCGTTGGTCGACTTCTCGTTCAGCCAGCTCTCGATGATCATGTAGAGCGCGGCGAAGCAGAAGCCGGTCATGGCGCGCAGCACCCACCAGAGGAAAGCGTTGAGAAACAGCGAGTGCACCAGCACGACGCAGGAGGCGATGGCGACCAGGGCGGCGAAGGCGCGGATGTGACCGGCGCGGCGGATGAGGTACGGGCCGTAGAGACAGCCTGCGGCGAAGCCCAGGAAGTAGGACGAGCCGAGAATGCCGATGTCGGTGTCGGTAAAGGCCTCGAGATTCGCGCGCACCGGCAGCAGAGTGCCCTGCAGACCGTTGCCCATGAGCAGCAGAGCGACGCTGAGCAGCAGCGCGGTGATCGGGGCAAAGGCTTTGGTCATCGCGGGGCCGTTCCTGTCGAGAGCAGCAGATGCTCTAGCACATCGCCGCGGCTCGTTCGAGGGGGGCGGTCAGGTCCACGAAATCGGCGCGGGGCGGACAGGGGAGCTAGAAGTCCAGTTCCTCGACGAAACGGGCGTTTTCCTGAATGAAGGCGAAGCGCGTCTCCGCCTTGCGGCCCATGAGGCGTTCGATCAGGTCGGCCGCCTTCTTTTCCTCCGCCGCCGGGTTCTCATCCTTCTCGCCGACGATGGTGACCCGCAGCAGGGTGCGCTTGCCGGGGTCCATGGTGGTCTCTTTCAACTGCCGGGCCGGCATCTCGCCCAGGCCCTTGAAGCGGCTGACCTCGATCTTGCCGCGGCCCTTGAAGTGTGACTTGAAGAGCTCTTCCTTCTCCTTGTCGTCCATGGCGTAGACGCTCTCGCTGCCCTGGGTCAGGCGATAGAGCGGCGGCTGGGCCAGGTAGAGCCGGCCGTTTTCGATGAGGCCGGGCATCTCCTTATAGAAGAAGGTGATGAGCAGCGAGGCGATGTGGGCGCCGTCGACGTCGGCGTCGGTCATGATGATGATGCGTTCGTAGCGCAGCTTGTCGACATCGAAGTTGCCGCGCGAGCCGCAGCCCAGCGCCTGGGTGATGTCGGAGATCTCCTGGTTGCCCTTCAGCTTGTCGGCCGAGGCGCTGGCGACGTTCAGGATCTTGCCGCGCAGGGGCAGCACCGCCTGGGTCTCGCGTGAGCGCGCCTGCTTGGCCGAACCGCCGGCGGAATCGCCCTCGACCAGGAATATCTCGGTGCCTTCGGAACGGTTGCGGCTGCAATCCGACAGCTTGCCCGGCAGGCGCAGCTTGCGCGTCGCCGTCTTGCGGCTCTGCTCTTTCTCCTCGCGGCGGCGCCGGCGTTCCTCGGAACGCTCGACGATACGCTCCAGCAGCATGCGCGCGCGCTCCGGGTGGCCGGAGAGCCAGTGATCGAAGTGGTCCTTGATGGAGGTCTCGACCAGCTTGGTCGCCGAAGCCGTGGCCAGCTTCTCCTTGGTCTGTCCCTGGAACTGCGGGTCGCCGATGAAGAGCGACAGCATGATGCAGGCGCCGCCGCAGACGTCGTCGGCGTTCACGTTGCCGGCCTTCTTGTTGCCGGACAACTCGGCATAGGCCTTGATGCTCTTCAGCAGACCGCTGCGCAGGCCCGCCTCGTGGCTGCCGCCTTCGGGCGTCGGCACGGTGTTGCAGTAGGAGTTGAGGAAGCCGTTCTCGTCCATCGGCCAGGAGATAGCCCATTCGACGCGGCCCGGATCGCTGGGGAACTTGCCTTCGCCGACGAAGGGGTCGGGCGTCAGGGTCTTGCGCTTGTCCAAGGTGGCGGCCAGGAAGTCCTCCAGGCCGTTGGGGAAGTGGATGTTGTCCTTGTCCGGGGTGTCGTCGCCCGTGGCGATGAGGCTCTTGTCGCAGCTCCAGCGGATCTCCACGCCGCGGAAGAGATAGGCCTTGGAGCGCGCCATGCGATAGAGCCGCGACGGCTGGAAGGCCGCGTCCTTCTCGAAGATCGAGGGATCGGGGTGAAACTGGATCGTGGTGCCGCGCCGGTTCTTCACCGGCTTGCCCTTCGACAGCTTGGTCTTCGCCTTGCCCTTGCTGTAGCTCTGCACGTAAAGCTTCTGGTCGCGTGCCACCTCGACGGTCATGTCGTCGGAAAGCGCGTTGACCACCGAAACGCCGACGCCGTGCAGGCCCCCGGAGGTGGCGTAGGCCTTCTGCGAGAACTTGGCGCCCGAGTGCAGGGTGGTGAGGATCACCTCCAGCGCCGACTTGGGCTTGTACTTGGGGTGCGGGTCGACCGGGATGCCGCGGCCGTTATCGCTGATCACCACCACGTTGCCGGGCTTTAGTTCCATCTCGATGCGGGTGGCGTGGCCGGCCACGGCCTCGTCCATGGCGTTGTCCAGTACCTCGGCCACCAGGTGGTGCATGGCACGTTCGTCGTTGCCGCCGATGTACATGCCGGGGCGGCGGCGTACGGGCTCGAGCCCTTCAAGGACCTCGATGTCCTTGGCCGAATAGCCCGATTGTTTGCCGCCCGATCGATTTCCGGGAGATTTCTTGGAAGCAGTCTGGAAGAGGTCCGCCATCTTGGCCCGTGTTGTGGACGAATAGGTGATGTGAACGAAAACGTGGTGCCCGGGGCGACACCCCGGCCTGCGGCGAATCGGGACAAGAGAATCGCCGATAGAGTAGGGTAGCTTATCTCGAGACCCAGTATCTAGTTAGTGAGAGACAGTCTGTCCATGCCTTCGAAAAGTGAAACGCCGCCCATCGGGGGCAAGCCGCGCGGCGGCCTGGCTACCCGGACCCTCGCCATGCCCGCCGACGCCAATCCCAATGGCGACATCTTCGGTGGCTGGGTCCTGTCGCAGATGGATATCGCCGCCGGCATCGCCGCGGGCGCACGCGCCCGCGGACGGGTCGCAACGGTGGCCGTCGACGCCATGGTGTTTCACCTTCCGGTTTATGTGGGCGACGTGCTGGGCACCTATACGGAAGTCATCCGGGTCGGGCGCACCTCCATGGCGATCCATGTCGAGGCCTGGGCGCTGCGCGGCAGCATCAGCGCCAGCGGGCCCAACGAGCATGTCCGGGTGACCCAGGGAACCTTCACCCTGGTCGCCATCGACGACAACGGGCGGCCTCGCCCGGTTCCTGAAAAACCCCTGCCGCCGGAAAACGAGGAGGGAGCCGCATGAGACGCCTGCTTATCGCCAGTCTGCTTGTAGCCAGTCTGCTTGTTGCCTGTCTGCTGGGCCTTCTGCCCGTGACGCCGGCCCTGGCCGGAGAAGCCGACGTGGTTGCCGCCGAGGCCGAGCAGGAGAGCGACGGCACCTGGCGCTTCCGGGTCACGCTGCGCCACGGCGACGAAGGCTGGGACCACTATGCCGACCGCTGGCAGGTGGAGACCCCGGAGGGACGCGTCCTCGGCACCCGGGTGCTGCTGCATCCCCACGAGAACGAGCAGCCTTTCACCCGCGCCCTGGGCGGCGTGGTGATCCCGCCGGAGGTCGAGGAGGTGCTGATCCGCGCCCACGATTCAGTGCACGCCGACGGCGGCGCCACGCTTACCGTCAGGCTGCGCTGAGCAACGCCGCCGGCATCGGAGCAGGCCGCCTCAGGTGGCGAGGGAGCGCCACAGCCGAAAAGGGGCGCCGGGCTCCTCCCGCGCGACCCAGCTGTAGGGCAGCTCACGCCAGGGCATGACCCGGTAGGTCAGGTTGTCCATGACATAGACGCCCCTGTCGCTGTGGACCAGGAGGACGGCGTGACCGCGCCCCCGGTCCAGCTTGCAGGCGGCGAGGGTAAGGGCGCCACGCGGAAAGCCGTGTTCCTGGATCAGGGTCTGCAGTTTGCGGATCGCATAATCCTCGCAGTCGCCGGCCCGGTCGCCGACCTCCCAGATATCTTTCCCGGCGTCGTCGCGGAACTGGATGCGTTTGTTGACCTCCTTGTTCACCTTCATGAGCTGCGAGGCGCGTCCCAGGGTCAGCTTGACCGGCTCGAAGCGGGTCTCTGCCGGGTCCAGTTCCGGGTGCTGGCGCAGCAGCGCGAACCAGGCCGACGGCGCGGGGATCAGCTTGCCGGCCGACATGGTGGAGGACTTGGGTAGGGGGCCTGGCAGGCCGTTCATGGCCGATTGCACGGGTGCGGGGAACGCGATGCTGGCGGCAGTGCCGCCCAGGCCCAAGAGCAAGTGTCTTCGTGACAGCAAGAGGCTACTCCGAACGTGGTAATCCGTTTGATAGAGGAGTAGCGTTTTACTTGATGTCTGGGCGTGATTTATTCGGGGGGATTGTATGACATCAAAATTAGAAAGTCGGGGTATTCGGAATATGTTAATATAAAATTAGTCTTCTCGCCTTACGTTAGAGGTATATTTAATTCTTTCTCAATATTCCCTGCCAAAAGGTTGCCGTTCCCGGCCCCGCTCGCGCTTTTGGAGCAGCGAACACTGCGAACTCTATCCTATTAGCCCCATCGATGCTTGTGATGCCTGGGTGACCACTTCACGGCAGAAGTGTGGTGAAAAAAGATCGCTTCTGTGTTTACGGCGCACTCTTTACTTGCCGTTAACCATATTGGTTTTGGCAGCGAGTCGCCGCCGGGAGGCGGTCGCGGGCAAAGAAAAAGCCCCGCCGGCGTCGTGCCGGCGGGGCCTTCTTTTGCGAGGGGGCGGCGGGCCGCCCCCTCCGGACGTCACTGGGACGTCACAGGGGCTGCATCAGGACGAGTAGTACATCTTGAACTCGACCGGGTGCGGGGCGTGCTCGAACTCGTAGATCTCTTCCCACTTCAGATCCATGTAGCCGTCGATCTGGTCGCGGGTGAAGACGTCGCCGGCCAGCAGGAACTCGTGGTCGGCTTCCAGGGCCTCCATGGCTTCCCGCAGGGAGCCGCAGACCGTCGGCACGCCGGCCAGCTCTTCCGGCGGCAGGTCGTAGAGGTCCTTGTCCATCGGATCGCCCGGGTGGATCTTGTTCTTGATACCGTCCAGGCCGGCCATGAGCATCGCCGAGAAGGCGAGATAGGGGTTGGCGGTGGGATCCGGGAAGCGGATCTCGACGCGCTTGGCCTTGGGGCTCTCGCCGTAGGGAATACGGCAGGAGGCCGAACGGTTGCGCGCCGAGTAGGCGAGCAGCACCGGCGCCTCGAAGCCCGGGATCAACCGCTTGTAGCTGTTGGTCGAGGGGTTGGTGAAGGCGTTCAGCGCCTTGGCGTGCTTGATGATGCCGCCGATGTAGAAGAGGCACATCTCCGACAGGCCGGCATAGCCGTCACCGGCGAACAGCGGGTTGCCGTCCTTCCAGATCGACTGGTGGGTGTGCATGCCCGAGCCGTTGTCGCCGGCCACCGGCTTCGGCATGAAGGTCGCCGTCTTGCCGTACTGGTCGGCAACCTGCTGAACCACGTACTTGTAGATCTGCATGCCGTCGGCGGCTTTCACCAGCGGCTCGAACTTGATGCCCAGCTCGTGCTGAGACGGCGCCACCTCGTGGTGATGCTTTTCGACGTCGAGGCCCATCTCGTCCATGACCTTCAGCATCTCGGCGCGCAGGTCCATGGCCGAGTCGACCGGAGGCACCGGGAAGTAGCCGCCCTTGATGCCCGGACGGTGACCCAGGTTGCCCTGCTCGAAAATGGCGCCGGTGTTGTAGGGGCCCTCGTTGGAGTCCAGGAAGTAGAAGGTCTGGTTCTGGGAGACCTCGTAGCGCACGTCGTCGAAGACGAAGAACTCGGCTTCCGGACCCCAGAAGGAGGAGTCGCCGATACCGGTCGACTTCAGATGCTCGACGGCGCGCACCGCGGTCGAGCGCGGGTCGCGGCCATACAGCTGGCCGGTCGACGGTTCCACGATGTTGCAGAAGAGGATGAGCTGCGGAAGGTTCGAGAAGGGATCCATCACCGCCGTGCTCAGGTCGGGCTGCAGGATCATGTCGGACTCGTTGATCGCCTTCCAGCCGGCGATCGATGAACCGTCGAACATGATGCCTTCGGTGAGGGCGTCCTCGTCGATGGCCTTCACGTGCATGGCAACGTGCTGCCACTTACCGCGCGGATCGGTGAAGCGGTAGTCGACGTAGACGATGTTCTTCTCTTTGATCATCTCAAGGATGGTTTTAGCGTCAGACATGGATGCTCTTTCCGTTTCTTCTGTAAACCGTGATTGACGTTAGCCTCTGCCGGCTGTCCCCGGCCGCGAAGTGGCCACCGTGACCTGGCCGGCGCGCCGTCTCAGACGGCGGCCGCGCCGCGCTCTCCGGTGCGGATGCGGATGGACTCCTCGATCGCACTGACAAAGATCTTGCCGTCGCCGATGCGGCCCGTGTGGGCGGCCTGTTGAATGGCCTCAACGGCGCGCTCGACCAGTTCGTCCTCCAGGACCACTTCGACTTTCACCTTGGGCAAGAAATCGACGACATACTCGGCGCCGCGGTACAACTCGGTGTGACCCTTTTGCCGGCCGAAGCCCTTGGCTTCGGTCACGGTAATGCCCTTGATCCCAACCTCGTGCAGCGCTTCCTTTACCTCATCAAGCTTGAACGGCTTGATGATCGCTTCGATCTTCTTCATCGCGTATATGGGCCCCGTGTCTCTTTATAGGGTGAGTCTTAGCTGGGTAGCTCTGGCCTGTTGTCTCTTCCGTTTGCTGGCGAACCAGTGTCCACCTTCGCGTAAGCATGAGCCGTGCCAAGTCGTGGGAGCCCGGCGAAACCTGGGCCCGCGGAACGAAAAGGCCCGGATTGGCTCACAAAATCCGCGCATTGCTGCCCAATTACTAAGCAGTTTGCACGCAAACTAATCATGCGCTCCGGGCCTGCTGATCCGCCAGATAGACGGCGATGCGTTCCAGGGCGGCGCGGATGTTGTCCTGGGAATTCGCGTAGGAGAGGCGCAGGTAGCCTTCGCCGAACCGCCCGAAGGAGGTGCCGGCGATGGTCGCCACCCCGGCCTGCTCCAGCAGCTTCACCTCCAGGGTCTTGGCGTCGATGCCGGTGCCGGACACGTTGGGGAAGGCGTAGAAGGCGCCGGCGGGCTCCACGCAGGAGATGCCGGGGATGTCGTTCAGCGCCCGGTGGATGGTGCGCCGGCGCATGTCGAAGGCGCTCATCATCTCGGCCACCGCGTCCTGGGGACCGCGCAGGGCGGCGATGCCGGCATACTGGCTCGCCGCGTTGACGCAGGAGTGGCAGTTGATCGCCAGGCGCGTGGCCGCCTCGACCAGGGCTTTGGGCCAGACCGCGAAGCCCAGCCGCCAGCCGGTCATGGCGTAGGTCTTGCTCCAGCCGTCCAGCATGATCACCCGGTCGCGCAGCTGCGGGTACTGCAGCAGGCTGACGTGCTCACGCCCGTCGTAGAGCATCTGGCTGTAGATCTCGTCCGACAGGATGGCGACGTCGGGATGGGCCTCGAGCCCCTCGACCAGGCGGTCGACCTCCTCGCGCGGCGTCACGCCGCCGGTCGGGTTGGCCGGGCTGTTGAGGATGATCAGGCGGGTCTGCGGCGTGATCAGACTCAGCACCTCCTCGGCGGAGAAGGCGAAGCCGCTGTCCTCGCGCAGCGGGATCGGCACCGCCGTGGCGCCGGAGAAGTTGATCACCGACTCATAGATGGGAAAGCCGGGGTTGGGGTAGAGGATCTCAGCGCCGGCCTCGCCGAACATCAGGACGGCGAAGAACATGGTCACCTTGCCGCCCGGCACCACGACCACGTTGGCCGGATCGACGCTGACCCGGTGGCGCAGCTCCAGGTCTTCGGCCACGGCTTCGCGCAGTTCGGGGATTCCGTTGGCCGGCGTGTAGCCGTGGTGGCCGTCGCGCAGCGCCTTGACCGCCGCCTCCACCACGTGCTCGGGCGTCTGGAAGTCGGGCTGGCCGATGCCCAGGTTGATAATGTCGCGCCCCTGGGCCTCGAGCTGCTTGGCGCGCGCCAGCACCTCGAAGGCGCTTTCGGTGCCCAGCCGCGCGATCGCAGCCGCGGTCTTCAGCATTTCCGCCCCTCCTGGCTTGTTCTTGTACCCGGATTTTCGGCTGCACACTATGGCAGAGCGGGGCTGGGCCGCAAGGCGGCTGAGAGAGCGGAAAACTTGGGGATCAGCGCGCCCTTGACGGCTGCGGGCCGGAGGTCTAAACACGCCCATCCGAGGCGCCGCGCCTTTCAGTGCGGCCCGCCCTGATGGTGGCTGTAGCTCAGTTGGTTAGAGCGCCTGGTTGTGGTCCAGGAGGTCGTGGGTTCAAATCCCATCAGCCACCCCAAACTCTCCCCAGCCTCTTCTTTGTCACGCCTGCGGGCCCTTTGGTCCCGGCGATGACGCTTCCATGAAATTCTTCGTCGTCGGTGCGGCGGAAGCGCGAAAGGCTTGTCCTCAAGTTGACAAAGCGGGCACTGGCCGTAAGGTCAGGGTACACCCAACACCGCCGCCGCCGCGCGCCCATGACAGGTTCATGGCCGTCGCCGCCGCACGGCGCATGCCGGGACCTGCCGGTCCCAGACTAAACCGCCGGAGGATATAGCCATCACTAGTGATCAGAACGAGACCAACGCGCTGGACCAGTCCGACACCATCGGTGGGCGCATCGGCCGCGCCCGCGAAGCCGCCGGTCTATCGGTGGCCCAGGCCGCGCGCCGGCTGGGCGTGAAGACGGCGACCTGGCAGGGCTGGGAGAACGACCGCTCAGAGCCGCGCTCCAACAAACTGACCATGATCGCCGGAACCTTGGGGGTCAGCCCCGCCTGGCTGCTCACCGGGCTGGGCGATGGTCCCACCGAGGGGATCGATGACGAGGTTCAGGCGCTGCGCCAGGAGGTCGGCTTGATCGTCCAGGATGTGGCCTCGGCCCAGGCCCGCCTCGACGCGGTGCTGAAGCGCCTGGAGGCCTTCCATTCCTTCCACCATGTGGAGCCCAACTAGGGCAGGGGAGATCGCTACGCCGGGTCAGTCGCCGTCCAGCAAGGTGCCGCTGGCAGCGGCCAGCGGCGGCCGGCGCTCGGCGTTGAGGACAGACAGCATGGAGGAGAGGCGCCAGCCGTCGGCCTGCGCCGCGTCGTCCAAAGCCAGAGAGAAGCTGATTCCCAGGCTGTAGGCCCCGGCGCTGTCGGCCACGAAGTCGGAGGTCATATCGAAGGCCCCGATCGGCAGGCGGAAACCGAAGCGGGCCTCCGAAATTCGCTCCAAGGGCCGGTGGTCCAATCCGGCCCGCAGCGTTCCGCCATCATCGAATTGCCAGTCGGACTGAATGCCCAGCCGCGTCACCTGGGCCGTCGGCAACACATCCTATTCGACCACGCCTTGCTGCCGGCCGCCGAAAAAGCTGCCGGCCAGGCTGAAACGGCCGCTGCCGTGGCGGGTCTCGCTGCCGTCGATCGCGGTGCTGCGGATAAGAGGATTTTCCTCACGGCCGTCTTCCCGGTAGTTCCGGTTGAGGTAGGCCAGGTACTCGCTGTGACACAGCGCCAGGGCGACGCCCCCCAGGTCTGTCCGGGCCGATATTTCACCGATGGGATGGGAAACGTCATGCAAGGCCAGGTCGAAGTGGTCGGCGCGGCTCTCCCCGCAGAACAGGATCGCCGCCAGAACCAGCCCTGCCGCGCCGGCAAGGCCGCGGATACGGCAGGAAGGCTGCCGGAAAGCCGGGAGAGGCAGGGGTTTCAAGTGGTTGCTGAGCGTTCGGGGAGGGAAACGCACGGGAACCGGGGTTCTCTGCAAGGGTTAATCAGATATTAAGAACAGATAAAGTAAAAAGTTTAATATCCCATAAACCATAGTTGTGTGCGTACGTTTCACGTGAAACAAATTACTTATCATGAGTTAACAAGACGCGATAGATCAACTATTCACCTCCTTGGTTGGTTTAATTACATAGAAACAAAAGAATTCATCGGCTGTGGGCAAATTATGTCGCCGCCGAATCGGGCTGTGGCAAGATTGTGGTCGTGGTGCGATTTCAGATTCTTGCGATCCGGCGCTGCGCTTTATTGCCGGCCGCTCGCCCGGACCGGCCAAAATATTGGACGGGCGCACCGCGGCCACTAAAACGCCGAATTCAGCGAAAGACTCTTTGGCATTACTTGCGCCGAGAGGCGCACGCGGGCCTCTATCGCCCGCCGACCGGTTGACGCTAAGCTTGCCGCGCCCGGGAGTCGGGCCGCGCCGTTGCCGGCGGGTATCAGGTGTTCAGGGAGGCGAAGGGCAGGGTGAGCCAGTCATTAAAGGCGAGAATGCAGGGCGGAACGGCGGCTTTCGGCTATTGGACGGAGCTGTTCAGCCCGACGGCGACGGAAATCATGGCGGTGGCCGGCTATGATTGCACGATGATCGACCTGGAGCACGGCGCGGCGGACCTGGGCGACGCCGTAGCCGTGATGCGGGCGCTGGGCGGCAGCGGCTGTACGCCCCTGGTGCGCGTGCCGGCCAATGACCCGGCCTGGATCAAGCGGGTCCTGGACGCCGGTGCCCGGGGCGTCATGGTGCCGGCGGTGAACTCTGCGGCGGAAGCCGAGGCGGCCGTAGCGGCCTGCCACTACCCGCCGCGGGGCTTCCGTGGCATGGCGGCGCCGATCGTACGTGCGGCACGCTACGGCGACGACTGGCGGGGCTACGTGCGCGACATCGCCGAGAGCCTGCTGGTGATCTGCCAGGTGGAAACCCAGGAGGCGGTGGAGAGCGTGGCTGAAATCGTCGCCGTTGACAGGCTGGACATGGTCTTCGTCGGCCCCTTCGACCTCTCCGGCAGCCTGGGCCGCCTGGGCGAGCCCGATCACCCGGACGTACGCGCCGCCATCAGCCGGGTGGAGCAGGCGGCCAAGGCGGCGGGCTGCCTGCTGGGTGGCATTCCCACGCCCGAGCGCTCCCCGAAAGCCCTCTACGAGGCGGGTTATGACCTGGTGCTGGCCGATATCGACCTGGTGATGCTGCGTGAAGGTGCGCTGGCCGGGGTGACGGCTTTGCGCGAAGCGGCCGGGCGCGGCTAGCGGCGCCCCGGCTGAGATTTCCACCATGCACCCCGAGGATCTCGCACTTCTGACCACCGAGCAGATGTACCGCGCCGACAGCCTGGCGATCGCCGGCGGGACGCCCGGCAGCCTGCTCATGGAGGCCGCCGGGGCGGCGGTCGCGGGGGCGGTCATGGCCCGGCGCGGGATCTCCCCGGTCCTGGTGCTCTGCGGCCCCGGCAACAACGGCGGCGACGGCTTCGTGGCGGCGCGCCACCTGCAGACCGCCGGCTGGCCGGTGCGGCTGGGCCCGGTGGGCGGGGGCGGTAGGGTGGAAGGGGGCGCCGCCGCGGCGGCGGCGGCCTGGTCCGGACCGGTGGCGCCGCTGGAGGCGGTCGCGCCGCGCCCCGGTGAGGTCGTGGTCGACGCCCTCTTCGGTGCCGGGCTGACCCGCGCCCTGGGTGGCAAGGCCGCCGAACTGGCCCGCGAGGCGGCGGAACTGGGCCTCGTGGTCGTCGCGGTGGACGTGCCGAGCGGCCTGCCGGGCGACGGCGCCGAACCCCTGGACGGTCTGGCTTTCCGGGCCGAGAAGACTGTAACCTTTTTTCGTAAGAAACCGGCTCATCTGCTTGTTCCAGGCCGTGAATTCTGCGGCGAGGTCGTTCTGGCGGATATCGGGATCCCGGCCGCCGTGCTGGCGGAGATCGCCCCGCAGAGCTTCGAGAACGCGCCGGCCCTGTGGCTGGGCGGCTATCCCTGGCGGACCACCCGGTCCCACAAGTACGACGCCGGGCACCTGCTGGTGGCCGGCGGCACCTCCATGACCGGGGCGGCGCAGCTCGCCTGCCGGGCCGGCCTCAGGATCGGGGCAGGGGTGGTCTCCGTGGCCTGCGACGCCGCCAGCCTGCCTATCTACGCGGTGTCGAACCCCGGGGTCATCACCCTGGAACTGCCGACCCCGGCGGACTTCGCGGCGGCGCTGGAGGATCCGCGCCGCAATGCTGTGCTGGTCGGGCCGGGCAACGGCGTGAGTCCGGAAACCCGGGCCCGCGCCGAGGCCGCGCTCTCGGCGGGCAGGCGGGCGTCGGGAAAGCAGGTGGTGCTGGATGCCGACGCTCTCAGCGTCTTTCAGGACGACCCTGCGGCGCTGTGGCAGGAAATTCAGGCAAATACAGACGGCGCAACAGTCTTGACGCCCCATGACGGGGAGTTCCGGCGCCTTTTTCCCGACATTGCGGGCGACCGGCTGGCGCGCGCCCGGGCGGCGGCGGCGCGCAGCGGGGCAGTGGTGGTCCTGAAGGGGCCCGACAGCGTCATCGCGGCGCCGGACGGGCGCGCCGCGGTCACCGCGGTGGCGCCGCCCTGGCTGGCGACCGGGGGCACCGGCGACGTTTTGGCGGGCATGATCGGAGGGCTGCTGGCCCAGGGCATGGCCGCCTTCGAGGCGGCGGCGGCGGCGGTGTGGATCCATGGACGGGCGGCGGCGGCGCAGGGGCCGGGGCTCATCGCCGAGGATCTGCCCCAGGCCCTACCTGAGGTTTTGCGCGGGCTTTGGGCGCACTCCCACAATGCGGAACACGAACGGAATTTATTCAATAGTTTTAGATAGTTCCGTCATATTCGTTAACGAAAGTTTCACGTCTGCGCGTGCAATATGAAACCTCGTACAGGAAGGGGAGTTCGGTCGGGGGCCGGCCTTGATTGAAAAGGTATTGAGATCATGCTCGCAGACCACTGGTTCAAACAGCCGCTGAAGGCGGAGGCCATCAAGGTCGGATCCGTCTATAAACTGGCCCATGAAGGCAACATCGTCGAGATCGCCAAGGTGGTCGATGTCGGTCCTGATGCTTTGGGCATTCCCCACGTCACCTATGACGTCTCGGTGGAGCGCGCGCGCCTGGCCAAGTACGAAGAGCGTCGCACCCTCGGCCTGCAGACCTTCGCCGAGCGTTTCCGCGACGCCATCACGCCGGAAAAACAGGACGCGTGAAGCAGGGCGCCCGAAGCCGTCTCCCGGCGGCGCCTTTGTGGCGGGAGGCGAGACGCAGATAGGGTGAAAAGAGTTTCCAGACATTAATCCTATCTCAAAGAATTGCCTCTAAAATTCGCTGCATCATGATCACGACGCGGCACAGCAAGTCCCAGACGACGGAGCAGGCTTCGCCCCGCTCCAACGGATTCTGGCAGAGCCTCTCCGGTGCCCTGGGCGGCAGCGGCGACCGCCGCAGCCTGTTTTCCCGTCGCGGCGCCAATCCCACCCAGGTGAAGGCCGGGCGCGTGTTCCGCCACGACGACGGCACTGGCCGCCAGGAAACGGCGACGGTCATCGGCCTCTGCGAGATCCTGGGCATGACCCACGTGCGCTACGACCTGCGCATCGACCAGCCGGGCCACCGCCCCTTCGAGGACGGTCCGCGGGTGCTGGGCATGAAGACCTTCCTCGACCACTTCTGCGAGCCGGTCAGCTCCTAAGCCCAGTTCGGGCCGCCAGCTATTCCTTAGAATCCTTGGTGCTTTCGCGCCCCCTTGCTATTGCGCGACCGGCTGCGATGTTATACATCGGCCCTCCGCAGTAAGCGCGGGCGTGGCGGAACTGGTAGACGCGCTGGTTTTAGGTACCAGTGGAGCAATCCGTGGGGGTTCGAGTCCCTCCGCCCGCACCAGCGCCAAGCGGAGATTGAAGGTTTCTCTCAACGGAGAGTTTGCCGGTCCGGGCGGTCCCCGGGCGGCTGAGTTCCCCACGGATCATCATCCAAGACGAGGCTGAGGAAGGCCTAGCCGAACATGCAGGTCACGGAAGTAAGCAGCGAAGGCTTGAAGCGCGACTTTAAGGTCGTCATTGAAGCCAAAGAAATTAATGAGAAAGTCGAAAACCGGCTTCGTGAAATCAGCGCTCGTGTGAAGGTCCCCGGCTTCCGTCCGGGCAAGGCGCCGATCAAGCTGCTGAAGCAGCGCTACGGGCCCTCGGTGATGGGGGAGGTGCTGGAGCGCGCCGTGACCGATTCTTCGGCCCAGGCCATCAACGAGCGCGGCCTGCGCCCCGCCGTGCAGCCGAAGATCGAGATCGACTCCTTCGAGGACGGCAAGGACCTGGAATACTCCATGGCGGTCGAGCTGCTGCCCGAGTTCGAGCCGATGGACTTCTCCAAGATCGAGCTGGAGCGGGTGAAGATCGCGGTGCCGGAGGAGGAAGTGACCTCCGCCCTGGAGCGTCTGGCGGCCAGCCGCAAGGAGTCCAAGCCCCTGGAGACGCCGCGCGCGTCGCAGTCGGGTGACGTGGTGGTGCTCGACTTCAAGGGCACCGTGCACGGCGAGGCGCTGCCCGGCATGGCCGGCGAGGACCACCACCTTGAGCTCGGCTCGAACACCTTCATCGGCGGCTTCGAGGAGCAGCTGATCGGCGCCGAGGTGGGCGAACAGCGCACCGTCAACGTGACCTTCCCGGAAGGTTACGGCAACGAGAAGCTCTCCGGTCAGCCGGCGGTCTTCGAGTGCACCATCAAGGAGATCCGTGAGTCGGTGCCGGCCGAGCTGAACGACGAGCTGGCCACGTCGATGGGCGCCGAGAGCCTGGACGACCTGAAGGAAAAGGTGAAGGAGCGCCTGGGCCAGGACTATGAGGGCCTGTCGCGCATGCGCATGAAGCGCGAGATCCTCGACCAGCTCGCCGAGGCCCACGACTTCGCGGTGCCCGAGAGCATGGTCGACATGGAGTTCGACGCCATCTGGCAACAGGTCCAACACGACCGCGAGCAGGGCCGGCTCGACCCGGACGACGAGGGCAAGGACGAGGAGGAGATGAAGGCGGAATACCGCGACATCGCCGAGCGCCGGGTGCGCCTGGGCCTGCTGCTCTCCGAGGTCGGCCGCCTGAACCAGATCGAGGTGGCCCAGGACGAGGTCAATCGCGCCCTGTTCCAGGAGGCCCAGCGCCATCCCGGTCAGGAGCAGCAGGTGCTGGAGTTCTACCGCTCCAATCCGGAAGCTCTGGCCCAGCTCCGCGCGCCGCTGTTCGAGGACAAGGTCATCGACTTCATCATCGACCTCGCCAAGGTGAGCGAGCGGGAAGTCTCGCCCGACCAGCTGCGCGAGGAAGAGGAGAAGGCGGCGGCCGAGGCGGCCGAGAAGCCGAAGAAGGCCGCCAAAAAGAAGCCGGCCAAGAAGGCGGCTGCGAAGTCCAAGGCCAAGACCAAGAAGGCGGAGGGAGACGAGGCGGGCGCGGAAGACGCCTGAACGCCGCTCAAGGCCCTGGCGGCGGCGGGAAGGTTTTTCGCGGAGGCGACTCCACGAGGGGCTTTCCCTGGCCGCCGACAGTCCTTAAATGTGCTCTCCAGACTTTATCGAGGGCTCCCGACGCCCGGTGTCGGCGGGCGGGATCCAACAAAACCAAGGAATGTCCATGAGCGATCTGTTCAGCCGCGATCACCATGAGTTGGTCATGAATACCCTGGTCCCCATGGTCGTCGAGCAGACCAGCCGGGGTGAGCGGGCCTACGACATCTATTCGCGCCTGCTCAAGGAGCGCATCATCTTCCTGACCGGGCCGGTACACGACGCCGTGGCCAGCCTGATCTGCGCCCAGCTGCTCTATCTCGAGTCCGAGAACCCGACCCAGGACATTTTCTTCTATATCAACTCGCCGGGCGGCGTGGTGACGGCGGGGCTGGCGATGTACGACACCATGCAGTACATCCGCCCGGAGGTGCAGACGGTGTGCATCGGCCAGGCCGCTTCGGCCGGCTCGCTGCTGCTGATGGCCGGGGCCAAGGGCAAGCGCTTCGCGCTGCCCAACTCCAAGATCATGATCCATCAGCCCTCCGGCGGCTTCCAGGGCCAGGTGACGGATATCCAGATCCACGCCGAGGAGATCCTGCGCACCCGCCAGCGCCTGAACGAGCTTTATGTCCACCATACCGGCCAGGACATGGCGACCATTGAAAATGCCATGGAGCGTGACAACTTCATGGACGCCGAGAAGGCGAAGACTTTCGGCCTGATCGACGAGGTGGTCAGCCACCGCCCGGCCAGCGAATCGCCGACCCCGACCGGCAGTAGCGGCAAGAGCTGACCGTAAATCCCCCATTTCGCCGCCACGGCCCGGCCCGGCCGGCCCCGGCGGACGAAAAAAGTGGGGGTAGGGCGCTTTGGTAAAGGGGGCTCCGGGGCTGGCGGTGGAAAGTATGTTCGCTAACTAACCGGCCCCCGGAAAAGGGCGGGTTAATCCGTTCGTTAATAAATTGTTGAGCCCTTAGAATTAGGCTCAAATTGTCCCGTTAGCCATGGCCCGGAGCCAGACCTTCCCACATAGCTCAAATACTGCGGTTTTTGTCATTGTGTGGGGGTGGGCCGTTTGACTAACATGGCGTAATGACAAACAAACGCTTAGTTGTAGCGGTATGACAAAGTCCAGCGGAAGCGACTCCAAGAATACTCTCTACTGCTCCTTCTGCGGCAAGAGCCAGCACGAGGTGCGGAAGCTCATCGCCGGTCCGACGGTGTTCATCTGCGATGAATGCGTCGAACTGTGCATGGACATCATCCGGGAAGAGCACAAGACCACTCTTGTGAAGTCGCGCGACGGCGTGCCGACGCCGCAGGACATCTGCACCGTCCTGGACGACTACGTGATCGGGCAGAGCCACGCCAAGCGGGTGCTCTCGGTCGCGGTCCATAACCATTACAAACGCCTGGCGCACGGCGCCAAGTCGGCCGACGTCGAACTGGCGAAGTCGAACATCCTGCTGATCGGCCCGACGGGCTGCGGCAAGACGCTGCTGGCCCAGACGCTGGCGCGCATCCTGGATGTGCCCTTCACCATGGCCGACGCCACGACCCTGACCGAGGCCGGCTACGTCGGTGAGGACGTCGAAAATATCATCCTGAAGCTGCTGCAGTCCGCCGACTACAATGTCGAGCGCGCCCAGCGCGGCATCGTCTATATCGACGAGGTCGACAAGATCAGCCGCAAGTCCGACAACCCCTCGATCACCCGTGACGTGTCGGGCGAGGGCGTGCAGCAGGCGCTGCTGAAGATCATGGAAGGCACGGTGGCCTCGGTTCCGCCGCAGGGCGGCCGCAAGCATCCGCAGCAGGAATTCCTGCAGGTCGACACCACGAACATTCTCTTCATCTGCGGCGGCGCCTTCGCCGGCCTCGACAAGCTGATCGCGGGCCGCGGCAAGGGGACCTCCATCGGCTTCGGCGCCGACGTGCGCGGCCCGGAAGACCGCCAGACCGGCGAGATCCTGAAGGACGTGGAGCCCGAGGACCTGCTGAAGTTCGGCCTGATTCCCGAATTCGTCGGCCGCCTGCCGGTGGTCGCGACCCTGGAGGACCTTGACGAGAACGCCCTCATCGAGATCCTGACCCAGCCGAAGAATGCCCTGGTGAAGCAGTACGAGCGCCTCTTCGAGATGGAAGACGTCCGCCTGGAGTTCACCGAGGACGCCTTGCGCGCGATTTCGGGCAAGGCCATTGCGCGTAAGACGGGGGCCCGTGGCCTGCGCTCCATCATGGAGAGCATCCTGCTGGATCCCATGTATGACCTGCCTGGTTTGGAGAATGTCGAGGAGATCGTCATCAACCGCGAGGTCGTCGATGGGCGCGCCAAACCGCTGTACATCTATACCGATCGCCGCGAAGACTTGGGAACGAGCGCTTAATCGCTTGTTTTACAATCACAGATTGCAGGGTCCGTCAGGGGGCCTTGAAGTCCGTGCGAGAATCTACAATTTTTAAATACGAACCCGGTATTCTGGGGCGTCCTGATCTACGGGCGTCCGTCGTTTCTCGCCTGCACACGGTAAACGCCCCTCAGTTTCATACGAGGTAATATGTTGGAACTTGCTCGCGGTAACCTCTTCCCGGTGCTGCCTCTGCGCGACATCGTGGTTTTCCCGCACATGATCGTGCCGCTCTTCGTCGGCCGCGATAAGTCGGTGCGCGCCCTCGAAGACGTGATGAAGGACGACAAGCAGATCCTCCTGGTCACGCAGAAGAACGCCGCCCAGGACGATCCGACGCCGGCCGACATCTACTCCGTCGGCACCATCGGCACCGTGCTGCAGCTGCTGAAGCTGCCCGACGGGACCGTGAAGGTCCTGGTCGAGGGCGGCCAGCGCGCGCGCATCAACAAGTACGCCGACACCGAGGACTTCTTCCAGGCCTACGCCGAGCCGATCGAGGATGACGCCGGCGACGACCGGGAACTCGATGCCTTGGCGCGCACGGTGGTCTCGCAGTTCGAGCAGTACATCAAGCTGAACAAGAAGATCCCGCCGGAGGTACTGGTCTCGATCAACCAGATCGACGACTTCTCGAAGCTGGCCGACACGGTTGCCTCGCACCTGGCGCTGAAGATTCCCGAGAAGCAGGAACTGCTGGAAAGCGAAACCGTCAGTGACCGCCTCGAGAAGGTCTACGCCTTCATGGAAGGCGAGATCGGCGTGCTGCAGGTCGAAAAGCGCATCCGCAACCGCGTGAAGCGCCAGATGGAGAAGACCCAGCGCGAGTATTATCTGAACGAGCAGCTGAAGGCGATCCAGAAGGAGCTTGGCGAAGGCGAGGACGGCCGCGACGAACTGGCCGAGCTGGAAGAGCGCATCAAGGCAACCAAGCTGACCAAGGAAGCTTCCGAAAAGGCGCTGGCGGAGCTGAAGAAGCTGCGCTCCATGAGCCCGATGTCGGCCGAAGCCACCGTGGTGCGCAACTATCTGGACTGGATCCTCTCGATCCCCTGGAAGAAGCGCACCAAGATCAAGCGCGACATCAAGCACGCGCAGGAGATTCTGGATGCCGACCACTATGGCCTGGAGAAGGTCAAGGAGCGCATCCTCGAATACCTCGCCGTGCAGCAGCGCATGAAGAAGGTGAAGGGCCCGATCCTCTGCCTTGTCGGACCGCCGGGCGTCGGCAAGACCTCGCTCGGCAAGTCGATCGCCAGGGCGACGGGACGCAACTTCGTGCGCATGAGCCTCGGCGGCGTGCGTGACGAAGCCGAGGTGCGCGGTCACCGCCGCACCTACATCGGCTCGATGCCCGGCAAGGTCATCCAGTCGATGAAGAAGGCCAAGTCGTCGAACCCGCTGTTCCTGCTGGACGAGATCGACAAGCTCGGCGCCGACTGGCGCGGCGATCCTTCCTCGGCGCTGCTCGAGGTGCTGGACCCGGAGCAGAACAGCAACTTCAACGACCACTACCTGGAGGTCGACTACGACCTCTCGGACGTGATGTTCGTGACCACGGCCAACACGCTGCGCATGCCCGGGCCGCTGCTCGACCGCATGGAGGTGATCCGCATCCCCGGCTATACCGAGGACGAGAAGGTGCAGATCGCCCAGCGCTACCTGATCCCGAAGCAGATGAAGGATCACGGCGTGAAGGAGAACGAGTGGTCGATCTCCGAGTCGGCGCTGCGCGACATGATCCGCCTCTACACCCGCGAGGCCGGGGTGCGTAACCTGGAACGCGAGCTGGCCAACCTGGTCCGCAAGGCGGTCAAGGAGATCGCGCTCGGCAAGTCCGAGACCGTGAAGGTGGACCGCCGCAATATCGACAAGTATGCCGGTGTCGCCCGCTATCGCTACGGCGAGGCGGAACTGGAGGACTTGGTCGGCGTTTCCACCGGCCTGGCCTGGACCGAAGTCGGCGGCGAGATCCTCTCGATCGAAGCGGTGATGCTGCCGGGCAAGGGCAAGGTGACCTCTACCGGCAAGCTGGGTGACGTCATGAAGGAGTCGATCCAGGCGGCCGAGTCCTTCGTGAAGAGCCGCGCCATCACCTACGGGATCAAGCCGACGCTCTTCGAGCGGCGTGACATCCACGTCCACGTGCCCGAGGGGGCGACACCGAAGGACGGTCCGTCGGCCGGCATTGCCATGGTGACGGCGATCGTCTCCGTGCTGACCCAGAACCCGGTGCGCCGCGATGTGGCGATGACCGGCGAGGTGACGCTGCGCGGGCGCGTGCTGCCCATCGGCGGACTGAAGGAAAAGCTTCTCGCGGCGCTGCGGGCCGGCATCAAGACGGTGCTGATCCCGGAGGAGAACGAGAAGGATCTCGCCGACATTCCGGACAACGTAAAGCGCAAGATGGACATCGTTCCGGTTTCAAATTGCGACGAAGTGTTGGCGCGTGCGCTGGTCAATGAACTGACCCCGATCGAGTGGAACGAATCGGATGAGGACGTGCAAACGACTCGGGCGCCGCAAGGTGAAGACGCACCGCCGGGTGTGCTGACCCACTAATCGGAAACGCGTATTCTTCGATTCGTTTTGGGAATGCAGGGGGTCTTTAGCCTGAAAATGGCTAAAACCCTTGCTTTTCCGCCCTTCTCACGTTGACGCCCCTGAATAGCGCGATCTACAATTCGCACCTCCTCGGAGCGGTTTCTTTATCTCTCTGCACATCCTATTCCCTACTGTTAGGAGGGGGGTTAAACGTGAATAAAAATGATCTGGTAGCAGTCGTCGCAGACAAGACCGGTCTGTCGAAAGCCGACGCCACAAAGGCCGTTGATGGCGTCTTCGACGCGATCACCGATTCTTTGAAGTCGGGCACCGAGGTTCGCCTCGTTGGTTTCGGCACCTTCAATGTCACCCGGCGCGCTGCTTCCGAAGGCCGCAATCCCCGCACGGGTGAGCGGATTCAAATCCCCGCGTCCAACCAGCCGAAGTTCAAGGCGGGCAAGGGGCTCAAAGACGCCGTCAACTGACGCTCGAAGCCTTCTGCTTCTCAAACCCGGCCGCCCCGTTGATTCGGAGGCGGCCGGTGCTATTTTTAGAAGTCGGTATTTACCTGGTGAAGTCCCTCCGGGCGGTTAGCTCAGCTGGCAGAGCATCGCGTTTACACCGCGAGTGTCGGCGGTTCGATCCCGTCACCGCCCACCATCCCCCTCGGGCATCCCCCTCGGGCCGGCCCGCAGCGCCGTGAGGGCAGGGGACGGCCCTCACCCCACAGCCTGGCAGCTTCGGGCGGCCGAGACCTCTCAGCGGGCGCCGCAGGCCCCTCGGGGCCGGGCGGCGGGCGGTCTTTCCTTGCCCTTAAGCATTCCATGGGATAGTGGCCCCTTGCCGGCCCAGGCGGCCCCCCTAGGCCCTCGAAAGCCGGGGCGGGGGCCCCGGCGGCCCGCGGGAAGCCGCGGGATGCCTGGGGATAAAAAAAGCGGTCCTCCGTACCTTGGCACCGCTTGACACCCTGGGGGTGGTGGAGTACATCACCGCCTCCCGGATACGGGGGTGTAGCTCAGTTTGGTTAGAGCGCCGGCCTGTCACGCCGGAGGCCGCGGGTTCAAGTCCCGTCACTCCCGCCATTTCCCCTTCTGAAGACTTTCCTGACCCTGCTGCGTCCAGCCCCCCAAGGGGGCCTGGCCCGCTCGCCGTGCCTCTTGCGGGCGCAGTGGCCTGAATTGTGATCAGGCGGGACGACGACCGGTTCACCGCGCGGACCGGCAATCTACCCCAGCGTCAGTCGCCGGCGCGGCGGCGGGCGATTTTCCCTCTGGCGGCAAGCGTTTCAAGGGATTGGCGCTTTTCCGCGATTTCCTTCCGCTCTATATTCGGACCCGACGCGAAGCCGTTGGGTTGCCAGCGATGATTGACCTTGCAATGGCGCATCCCTTGCGGCAGTAAACGCACGCCGGATTGACGTTTCTAGACGGTCGTCCACGCCCGGCAAAACGACACGCCACGAACGGCGGGTTAGGAGAGTGACGCATGGATGCCTTGTTGGCGGAATATTTGCCGATCCTGATCTTCCTCGGCATCGCGATCGGACTCTCGGTGGTCATCGTAGCCGCCTCCTACATCGTCGCGCGGCAGCGCCCCGACTCGGAAAAAGTCTCGTCCTACGAGTGCGGCTTTGAAGCCTTCGACGACGCCCGCAGCCGCTTCGACGTCCGTTTCTACCTGGTCGCCATCCTTTTCATCATCTTCGACCTGGAGGTCGCCTTCCTCTTCCCCTGGGCCGTGGCCCTGGGCGACATCGGGGTCTTCGGCTTCTGGTCGATGGTGATCTTCCTCGGGATCCTGACCGTCGGCTTCGTCTACGAATGGAAGAAGGGGGCGCTGGAATGGGAGTAGACACCCTGCAGAACACGGGCGCGCCGCTGCCCCCGGGTGAGCAGCAGGACGCGGTGCTGAGCCGCGTGGCCACGGAGATCTCCGACAAGGGCTTCGTGATCGCGCAGATGGACAAGCTGGCGGCCTGGGCCCAGTGCGGCTCGCTGTGGCCGATGACCTTCGGCCTGGCCTGCTGCGCCGTCGAGATGATGCACACCGCTTGCAGCCGCTACGACCTGGACCGCTTCGGCATGGTCTTCCGCCCCAGCCCGCGCCAGTCCGACGTGATGATCGTCGCCGGCACCCTGACCAACAAGATGGCGCCGGCCCTGCGCAAGGTCTACGACCAGATGCCGGAACCGCGCTGGGTCATCTCCATGGGGTCCTGCGCCAACGGCGGCGGCTACTACCACTATTCCTATTCCGTCGTGCGCGGCTGTGACCGCATCGTGCCGGTGGACATCTACGTCCCCGGCTGCCCGCCGACGGCGGAGGCGCTGCTCTACGGCGTCATCCAGCTCCAAAAGAAGATCAAGCGGAGCGCGGCCCTTGCGCGTTGATCGCTTGCTGCCTGTGGCACAGGGATAATCGGAAGTTCGATGAACGAAGCGCTGCGAGACCTTGGCGACTTTCTCGACGCGGCAATCGGTGACGATCTGCTGGGCGTCGACATCGCCTACGACCAACTGAACCTGCACGTCAAACGGGACGCGATCATCAAGGTCCTGACCTTGCTGCGCGACGACCAGAACTGCCAGTTCAAGCAACTGGTCGACGTGACCGCGGTGGACCACCCCGACCAGGCCGAGCGCTTCGAGGTCGTCTACAACATGCTCTCGCTGAAGCTGAACCAGCGCATCCGCGTGAAGCTCACCACCGACGAGCGCACGCCGGTCGCCTCGGCCTGCGGCGTCTTCTCTTCGGCCATCTGGCTGGAGCGCGAAGTCTGGGACATGTTCGGCATTTTCTTCTCCGACCACCCCGACCTGCGCCGCATCCTTACCGACTACGGTTTCGAGGGGCACCCGCTGCGCAAGGACTTCCCGCTGACCGGCTTCAAGGAAGTGCGCTACGACGAAGAGCAGAAGCGGGTGGTCTACGAGCCGGTGAAGCTGACCCAGGAGTTCCGCCGCTTCGACTTCATGAGCCCCTGGGAAGGCATGCTGCGGCTGCCGGGCGACGAGAAGGCCGAGCCGGCGGCGGGTGAAGCCAAGAGCGAGGGGAGTGGCGCCTGATGCCCGAGGTACAGATCAAACCGCTGACCCTCAACTTCGGTCCGCAGCACCCGGCCGCCCACGGCGTGCTGCGCCTGGTGCTGGAGATGGACGGCGAGGTGATCGAGCGCGCCGACCCGCACATCGGCCTGCTGCACCGGGGCACCGAGAAGCTCATCGAGTACAAGACCTACCTGCAGGCGGTACCCTATTTCGACCGCCTGGACTACGTGGCGCCGATGAACCAGGAGCACGCCTTTGCCCTGGCCGTGGAGCGCCTGCTCGGCATCGAGGTGCCCAAGCGCGGCCAGTACATCCGCGTGCTCTACTGCGAGATCGGGCGCATCCTCAACCACCTGCTGAACATCACCACCTTCGCCATCGACGTCGGTGCCATGACGCCGATCCTCTGGGGCTTCGAAGAGCGTGAGAAACTCATGGAGTTCTACGAGCGGGCCTGCGGGGCGCGGCTGCACGCCGCCTACTTCCGCCCGGGCGGGGTGCACCAGGACCTGCCGGCCGGCCTGCTGGAGGACATCGCGACCTTCTGCGAGACCTTTCCGAAGGTCATCGACGATATGGAAGGACTGCTGACCGAGAACCGCATCTTCCGCCAACGCACCGTCGACATCGGCGTGGTGAGCAAGGAGGAGGCCAACGACTGGGGCTTCTCGGGTCCGATGCTGCGCGGCTCGGGCGTTCCCTGGGACCTGCGCAAGTCGCAGCCCTACGACTGCTACGAGGAGCTGGAGTTCGACATTCCCGTCGGTAAGAACGGCGACTGCTTCGACCGCTACCTCGTGCGCATCGAAGAGATGCGCCAGAGCCTGCACATCATGAAGCAGTGCATCGAAAAGATGCCGGGCGGAGCGGTACAGGTCGCCGATCACAAGATCACGCCGCCCAAGCGCGGCGACATGAAGCGCTCGATGGAAGCCCTGATCCACCACTTCAAGCTCTATACCGAGGGCTACCACGTGCCGCCGGGCGACACCTACGCCGCGGTCGAGGCGCCCAAGGGCGAGTTCGCGGTCTACCTGGTGGCCGACGGCGGCAACCGGCCCTACCGCTGCAAGATCCGCGCACCGGGCTTCCTGCACCTGGCGGCCATGGACTACATGTGCCGCGGCCACATGCTGGCGGACAGCGTCGCCATCCTGGGCTCAATGGATATCGTCTTCGGGGAAGTGGACCGATGAAGATCAGCAGTTACCCCGAGCCGCAGAGCGAAGGCTTCAGCTTCACGGCGGAGAACGAGGCGCGGGCCAAGACCATCTGCGCGCGCTATCCGGAAGACCGCCGGGCCAGCGCCACCATCGCGCTGCTCGACCTGGCGCAGCGCCAGAACGACGGCTGGCTGTCGCGCGAGGCCATCGAGTTCGTCGCCCAGTACCTGGAGGTCGCCCCGATCCGCGTCTACGAGGTCGCGTCGTTCTATACGATGTTCAACCTGAAGCCGGTCGGGAAGCACTTCATACAGGTCTGTCGCACTACGCCCTGCTGGCTGCGCGGCTCCGACGGCATCACCAACGCCTGCAAGAAGAAGCTGGGCGTTGGCATCGGCGAGGTCACCGAAGACGGCATGTTCAGCATCATCGAGGTGGAATGCCTGGGCGCCTGCGCCAACGCGCCGATGGTGCAGATCAACGACCACTACTACGAAGACCTGACGCCCCAGCGCATGGAAGAGATCATCGACGAGTTGCGCGCCGGCGAAGCGGTCAAGGTCGGATCGCAGACCGGGCGCCTGGCCTCGGCGCCGGAAGGCGGCCCGCAGACGCTGCTGGAAGTCGTCAAGTCGGGGGAGGGCGACTAGATGCTGCAGGACAAGGACCGCATCTTCACCAACCTCTACGGCCAGGACGACTGGGCCCTGGCCGGCGCCAAGCGGCGCGGAGTCTGGGACAACACCAAGGCCCTCTTGGAACTGGGCCGCGAGAACATCGTCGAGCAGATCAAGGAATCGGGCCTGCGCGGGCGCGGCGGCGCCGGCTTTCCGACCGGCCTCAAGTGGTCCTTCATGCCCAAGGACCGCGGCGACCGCCCAGCCTACCTGGTGGTCAACGCCGACGAGTCCGAGCCGGGCTCCTGCAAGGACCGGGAGATCCTGCGCAACGATCCGCACCGCCTGCTGGAAGGCTGCCTGGTGGCGGGTTTCGCCATGGGCGCTTCGGCCTGCTACATCTACATCCGCGGCGAGTACTATCACGAGAGTTCGCAGATCCAGAAGGCGATCGACGAGGCCTATGACGCGGGGCTCATCGGTAAGAACGCCTGCGGCAGCGGTTACGACTATGAGATCTACCTGCGCCGTGGCGCCGGCGCCTATATCTGTGGCGAGGAAACCGCGCTGCTGGAGAGCCTGGAAGGCAAGAAGGGCCAGCCGCGCCTGAAGCCGCCCTTCCCGGCGGCCTGCGGCCTTTACGGCTGCCCGACCACCATCAACAACGTCGAGACCATCGCCGTCACGCCGGAAATCCTGCGCCGCGGCGTTTCCTGGTGGAGCGGCTTCGGCCGGCCCAACAACACCGGCACCAAGATCTTCTCGATCTCCGGTCACGTGAACAAGCCGCTGAACGTGGAAGAGGAGATGAGCATCCCCTTGAAGGAACTCATCGAAAAGCACGCCGGCGGCGTCATCGGCGGCTGGGACAACCTGCTGGCGGTGATCCCGGGCGGCTCCTCGGTGCCCTGCCTGCCGGCCTCGACCTGCTCGAACATCCTCATGGACTTCGACTCGCTGCGCGAGGCGCAGTCGGGCCTCGGCACCGCGGCGGTCATCGTCATGGACAAGTCCACGGATATCGTCGAGGCCATCGCCCGGCTGTCGCATTTCTACATGCACGAGAGCTGCGGCCAGTGCACGCCCTGCCGCGAAGGCACGGGTTGGATGTACCGGGTGATGACCCGCCTGGTGCGCGGCGAGGCGGAGCTGGAAGAGATTGATACGCTGCTGGATGTGACCTATCAGGTCGAGGGCCACACCATCTGCGCGCTCGGCGATGCGGCGGCCTGGCCGATCCAGGGCCTGCTGCGCCACTTCCGCCCGGAGGTGGAGCGCCGCATCAAGGAGCGCAGGCAGTCCATGGCGGCGGCGGAGTAGGGGGTTTAGCGATGCCGAAGCTGACAATCGACGGCAAGGAGATCGAAGTCGCGGACGGCCTGTCCGTCCTGCAGGCCTGCGAACTCGCCGGGGTCGAGATCCCGCGTTTTTGCTACCACGACCGCCTTTCTGTGGCCGGCAACTGCCGCATGTGCCTGGTTGAGATGGAGCGCGCGCCCAAGCCGATCGCCTCCTGCGCCATGCCGGTGGGCGAGGGCATGGTCATCAAGACCGACACCGACAAGGTGAAGAAGGCGCGCAACGGCGTCATGGAGTTCCTGCTGATCAACCATCCGCTCGACTGTCCGATCTGCGATCAGGGCGGCGAGTGCGACCTGCAGGACCAGGCCATGGCCTATGGCTTCGACCGCAGCCGCTACGATGAGAACAAGCGCGCGGTCTCCGAGAAGTACATGGGCCCCCTGATCAAGACGATCATGACCCGCTGCATCCAGTGCACCCGCTGTGTGCGCTTCGCCACCGAGATCGCCGGCGTCGAGGAGATCGGCCTGGTGAACCGCGGCGAGCACGCCGAGATCACCACCCTGGAACAGGCCATCGACTCCGAGCTCTCGGGCAACCTCGTCGACGTCTGCCCGGTGGGTGCGCTGACCTCCAAGCCCTACGCCTTCACGGCCCGGCCCTGGGAGCTGCGCAAGACCGATTCAATCGACGTGCTGGACGCCGTGGGTTCCAACATCCGCGTCGACACCCGCGGGCGCGAAGTGATGCGCGTGCTGCCGCGCCTGCACGAGGAGATCAACGAGGAATGGATCAACGACAAGACCCGCCACGCCTGTGACGGGCTGTCGCGCCAGCGCCTCGACCGGCCCTACCTGCGCAACCAGTCCGGCCGCCTGGAGGCCGTTTCCTGGGACGTTGCCTTCAAGGCCATCGCCAAGCGCCTGAGCGGGCTCTCCGGCGACAAGATCGCCGCCCTCGCCGGGGACCTCTGCGACGCCGAGTCCATGCTGGCATTGAAGGACCTTATGGCCGGGCTGGGTTCGCCCAACCTGGACTGCCGCCAGGACGGGGCCAAGATCGACGCCTCCTGCCGCGCCGGCTACATCTTCAACAGCTCCATCGCCGGCATCGAGTCCGCCGATGCGATCCTCATTGTCGGCTCCAACCCGCGTTGGGAAGCGGCCATGGTCAACGCCCGCCTGCGCAAGCGTGTCCTGCAGGGCGGCGTCAAGCTGGGTCTCATCGGCCAGCAAGTCGACCTGACCTATTCCTACGACTACCTGGGCGCCGGACCGGAGAGCCTGAGCGAGATCGCCGAGGGCAAGGGTGCCTTCGCCAAAGTGCTGGAAAAGGCCGAGCGGCCGATGATCATCCTCGGCATGGGGGCGCTCGCCCGCGCCGACGGCGCCGCGGTGCTGGCCGCCGCGCGCAAGATCGCCGAGCGCAGCGGCATGGTTTCCGACACCTGGAACGGCTTCAACGTCCTGCACACCGCGGCAGCGCGGGTCGGCGGCCTGGACCTCGGCTTCCTGCCGGGCGAGGGCGGGCGCGACACCGACGCCATCCTCGCGGGCTGCGAGGACGGCGCTATCGAGGCGCTTTTCCTGCTGGGCGCCGACGAGCTCGACATGGGCCGCCTGGGCGAAGCGGGCAAGGGGCCCTTCGTCATCTACCAGGGCCACCACGGCGATGCCGGCGCGCACCGCGCCGATGTGATCCTGCCGGGCGCGGCCTACACGGAAAAGAACGCCACCTACGTGAACACCGAGGGACGGGTGCAGCTCGCCCGCCTGGCGGCCTTCCCGCCGGGTGAGGCGCGCGAGGACTGGACCATCCTCAGGGCGCTGTCCGAGGTGATCGGCAAACGGCTGCCCTATGACAGCCTGGGTGAACTCCGCCAGCGGCTGATCGAGACCAATCCGGTCTTTGCCGCCGTGGACCAGGTCGGGGCGGCCGCCTGGGGGAGCTTCGGTACGGAAGGCCAGATGGAGGCCTCGCCCTTCGTCTCGCCGGTAGGGGTGTTCTACATGACCGACCCGATCAGCCGCGCCTCCGAAACCATGGCGCAGTGCGTCGAGGCCTTCGCCCTCGGCGTCAGGAAGGGGGCGACCGGCACTCATGGCTGATATGTTCGATCTCGCCTACGACTGGCTCAACACCGATCCTTTGGGTCAGGCGGCCTACATCCTGATCAAGATCGTAGCGATCCTGATCCCGCTGCTGCTCTCGGTGGCCTACCTGACCTACGCCGAGCGCAAGGTCATCGCCGCCATGCAGCTGCGCAAGGGTCCCAACGTGGTCGGGCCCTTCGGCCTGCTGCAGCCCATCGCCGACGCGGTGAAGCTGCTGTTCAAGGAAACCATCCTGCCTTCCGGCGCCAACCGCATCGTCTTCCTCATGGCGCCGATGCTGACCTTCATCCTGGCGATGATCGGCTGGGCGGTGATCCCCTTCGACGCGGGGCTGGTGCTGGCCGACATCAACGTCGGCATTCTCTACCTCTTCGCCATCTCCTCGCTGGGCGTCTACGGCGTCATCATGGCGGGCTGGGCCTCCAACTCGAAGTATCCCTTCCTGGGGGCCCTGCGCTCGGCCGCGCAGATGGTGTCCTACGAAGTCTCCATGGGCTTCGTCATCATCACCGTGCTGCTGCTGGTGGGCTCGCTGAACCTTTCCGACATCGTCATGGCGCAGCAGGGCGACTACGGCATCTTCAGCTGGTTCTGGCTGCCCATGCTGCCGATGTTCGTCATCTTCTTCATCTCGGTGCTGGCGGAGACCAACCGCTCCCCCTTCGATCTGCCGGAAGGCGAGTCGGAGCTGGTGGCCGGTTTCTTCGTCGAGTACTCCTCGATGACCTTCGCCCTGTTCTTCCTGGGCGAGTACGCGAACATGATCCTGATGAGCGCGATGACTTCGATCCTGTTCCTCGGCGGCTGGCTGCCGCCGGTGGACATCGCGCCCTTCACCTGGATCCCGGGACCGTTCTGGCTGATCGCTAAGATCTGCGTGGTCCTGTTCTTCTTCCTCTGGGTCCGGGCAACCTTCCCGCGCTACCGCTACGACCAGCTGATGCGTCTCGGCTGGAAGGTGTTCCTCCCGTTCTCGCTGTTCTGGGTGGTGCTGACCGCAGGCGTGCTGGTCGCCTTCGACTGGGTGCCGCACACATGACGGCAGGAGACTAGATATGGGCATGATCGACCGTGGCCTGCGCAGCCTGCTGCTCAGCGAGCTCATCTCGGGCATGTCGCTGACGCTGCGCTATTTCTTCAAGCCGAAGGTTACGCTGAACTACCCCTATGAAAAGGGGCCGCTGAGCCCGCGCTTCCGCGGCGAGCACGCCTTGCGGCGCTACCCCAACGGGGAAGAGCGCTGCATCGCCTGCAAGCTCTGCGAGGCCATCTGCCCGGCCCAGGCCATCACCATCGAGGCCGAGCCGCGCGACGACGGCAGCCGGCGCACCACGCGCTACGACATCGACATGACGAAGTGCATCTACTGCGGCTTCTGCCAGGAAGCCTGTCCGGTGGACGCCATCGTCGAGGGGCCGAATTTCGAGTTCGCCACCGAGACCCGCGAAGAGCTGTTCTACAACAAGGAAAAGCTGCTCGCGAACGGCGACCGCTGGGAATTTGAAATCGCCCAGAACCTGGAGCTTGATGCGCCCTATCGCTGAGGCGGAAAGCCTTGAGCGGCAGCGGGGCAACGACCTGATTGGGGGAGCAACCGTGCGAGTGAAAGAAGAGGCCGGCGTGTCAGCCGGCCGAGAGAAGGCGGGGAGGCTGGAGGCATGATCATTCAGGCCCTGGCGTTCTATCTCTTTGCCGCGGTCACCGTCGCCGCCGGCGTCATGGTGGTCAGCGCCCGCAATCCGGTGCATTCCGTGCTGTTCCTGATCCTCGCCTTCTTCAACTCGGCGGGCCTCTTCGTGCTGATGGGCGCGGAGTTCCTGGCCATGATCCTGGTGGTGGTCTACGTCGGCGCGGTGGCCGTGCTGTTCCTCTTCGTGGTCATGATGCTGGACATCAACTTCGTGCGCATGCGCGAGGGCTTCCTGCAATACCTGCCGCTGGGCGGCATGATCGGCCTGATCCTGCTGGTCGAACTGGTCATGGTGGGCGGCGCCTGGATCGTCTCTCCGGCGGCCGAGACGGCGGCGCTGCATCCGGCGGCCCCGGCCGGCGAGCTGCACAACACCCGTGCGCTCGGCGGCGTCATCTACACCGACTACATTTACCTCTTCCAGGCGGCGGGCCTGATCCTGCTGGTGGCGATGATCGGCGCCATCGTGCTGACCCTGCGCCAGCGCGAAGGGGTGCGCCGCCAGTCGATCTCCAGGCAGACCTCGCGCACCCGCGCCGAATCGGTCGAAATCAAGCAGGTTCCCAGCCGGAGCGGGGTATAGCGCTATGTTCGAAATCGGCCTTGGGCACTACCTGACGGTTGCCGCGATCCTCTTCACCCTGGGGATCTTCGGCATCTTCCTGAACCGCAAGAATGTCATCATCATCCTCATGTCCATCGAGCTGATGCTGCTGGCGGTGAACATCAACTTCGTGGCCTTTTCGACCCACCTGCAGGACCTGGTCGGGCAGATCTTCGCGCTCTTCGTTCTCACCGTGGCGGCCGCCGAGGCGGCCATCGGCCTGGCGATCCTGGTGGTCTTCTTCCGCAACCGCGGCTCCATCGAGGTCGAAGACATCAACATGATGAAGGGTTAGGGCAGGGGTCATGGATCAACTTATCGTCCTGCTGCCGCTGCTTGGCGCCATCATCGCGGGCTTCTTCGGGCGCCTGATCGGCGACCGCGGCGCCATGTACGTCAGCAGCGGCCTGCTGCTGATTTCGATGGTGCTGTCCTGCATCGTGTTCTACGACGTGGCCTTCGCCCACAACGCCCGGGTGACCGAGGTCTTCACCTGGATCGATTCAGGCAGCTTCGAGGTGAGTTGGGCGCTGAAGGTCGACACCCTGACCGCGGTCATGCTGATCGTGGTGACCGGCGTATCCTCCATGGTGCACGTCTATTCCATCGGCTACATGAGCCACGACCCCTACAAGCCGCGCTTCTTTGCCTACCTCAGCCTCTTCACCTTCTTCATGCTGATGCTGGTGACCGCGGACAACTTCGTGCAGATGTTCTTCGGTTGGGAGGGCGTCGGCCTGGCCTCCTATCTGCTGATCGGCTTCTGGTATGAAAGGCCGAGCGCCTGTGCCGCCGCCATCAAGGCTTTCCTGGTGAACCGCGTGGGCGACATCGGCTTCGCGCTCGGCATCTGCGGTGCCTTCGTGCTGTTCGGAACTGCCGGCTTCGATCAGGTCTTCGCTTCCGTGCCGGGCATGGCAGATGCCCAGTTCGAGGCCTTCGGCATCTCCGGACATGCGCTGACCATTATCTGCATTCTGCTGTTCATCGGCGCCATGGGTAAGTCGGCGCAGCTGGGCCTGCACACCTGGCTACCGGACGCCATGGAGGGCCCGACCCCCGTCTCCGCCCTGATCCACGCCGCGACCATGGTGACCGCCGGCGTCTTCATGGTGGCGCGTCTCTCGCCGATGTTCGAGTACGCCCCCACGGCCCTGGAACTGGTGACCTACGTCGGCGCGCTGACGGCCTTCTTCGCGGCCTCCGTAGGCCTGACCCAGAATGACATCAAGCGGGTCATCGCCTATTCGACCTGTTCGCAGCTCGGCTACATGTTCTTCGCCCTCGGTGTCTCCGCCTACTCGGCGGGCATCTTCCACCTGATGACCCACGCTTTCTTCAAGGCACTGCTGTTCCTCGGCGCCGGCTCGGTCATCCACGCCATGTCCGACGAGCAAGACATGCGCAAGATGGGCGGCATCTACAAGATGATCCCGGGGACCTATCTCCTCATGTGGATCGGCACCATTGCGCTGCTTGGCGTCGGCATCCCGGGCGTCTTCGGCTTCGCCGGCTTCTATTCCAAGGACATCGTGGTCGAGGCGGCCTACGCCTCGCACTCCACGCACGGCACCTTCGCCTTCGTCATGGGCGTGGTGGCGGCCTTCATGACCGCCTTCTACTCCTGCCGCCTGATGTTCATGACATTCCACGGCACGCCGCGCGCCTCCAAGGAGGTCATGTCACACGTGCACGAGTCGCCGCAGGTCATGCTGGTGCCGCTCTACGTGCTGGCCTTCGGCGCGGTTTTCGCGGGCCTGGCCGCTTACGAGTACTTCGTCGGCCAACACATGGAGGAGTTCTGGGGCGAGGCCCTGAAGGTTCTGCCGGAGAACAACTCGGTCGAGGCGGCCCACCATGTGCCGCTGTGGGTAAAGCTGTCGCCGCTGGTCGCGGGCCTGGGCGGCATCGGCCTGGCCTATGTCTTCTACATCGCCTCGCCGGCTCTGCCGGCCAAGACCGCCAAGGCGCTGCGTCCGCTCTACCTCTTCTCGCTCAACAAGTGGTACTTCGACGAGCTTTACGACCGCGTCTTCGTGCGCCCGGCGCGCGTCCTCGGCTTCGGCCTGTGGAAAGGCGGGGACGGGGCCGTCATCGACCGCCTCGGCCCCGACGGTATCGCGGCGACCACCCAGAACGCCTCGCGCCGCACCTCGCTGCTGCAGAGCGGCTACGTCTATCACTATGCTTTCGCCATGCTGATCGGGGTCTTCGTCCTGGTCACCTGGTATTTCCTGAGCCAATTGGGGTGATCCAGAAATGACCAGCTGGCCAATTCTTTCGACGATCACCTTCCTGCCGCTCGCCGGCGCGCTGTGGATCCTGTTCTTCGTGCGTCACGAGGACGAGGCCTTGGCGGCCAAGAACGCCCGCTCCATGGCGCTCTGGGCCTCGCTGGTGACCTTCGTGGTCTCGCTTTTCGTGTGGTTCAACTTCGACCGTTCCAGCGCCGACTTCCAGTTCGTCGAGCGTGTTGATTGGATCCCGGCCTTCAACATCAGCTACCACATGGGCGTGGACGGCATCTCGATGATGTTTGTGCTGCTCTCGACCCTGCTGACCCCGCTCTGCGTGCTGGCGAGCTGGGACGCGGTGAAGGTGCGGGTCAAGGAGTACATGGTCGCCTTCCTGGTGCTCGAGACGCTGATGGTCGGCATGTTCTGCGCCCTGGACCTGGTGATCTTCTACGTCTTCTTCGAAGGCGTGCTGATCCCGATGTTCCTCATCATCGGCATCTGGGGCGGCGGCCGCCGGGTCTACGCGGCCTTCAAGTTCTTCCTCTATACACTTGCCGGCTCGGTGCTGATGCTGCTGGCGATCCTGGCCATGTACTACGACGCCGGGACCACCGACATTCCGACGCTGCTGGCGCACGGCTTTCCGGCCTCCATGCAGACCTGGCTGTGGCTGGCCTTCTTCGCTTCCTTCGCGGTGAAGGTGCCGATGTGGCCGGTGCACACCTGGCTGCCGGACGCCCACGTCGAGGCGCCGACGGCGGGCTCGGTCATCCTGGCCGGCGTGCTGCTGAAGATGGGCGGCTACGGCTTCTTGCGGTTCTCGCTGCCGATGATGCCGGAAGCCTCGGCTTTCTTCGCGCCGCTCGTGTTCTCGCTCTCGATCGTCGCGGTGATCTACACCTCCCTGGTGGCGCTGGCCCAGGAGGACATGAAGAAGCTGATCGCCTATTCCTCGGTGGCTCACATGGGCTTCGTGACCATCGGCATCTTCGTCGTCAACCAGCAGGGCATAGAGGGGGCCATCTTCCAGATGCTGTCCCACGGCGTGGTCTCGGCGGCGCTCTTCCTCTGCGTCGGAGTGATCTACGACCGTATGCACACGCGCCTGATCGAACGCTATGACGGACTGGTCGGCCGCATGCCCGGCTATGCCCTGGTCTTCATGATCTTCATGCTCGCCTCAGTCGGCCTCCCGGGTACCAGCGGCTTCGTCGGCGAGTTCCTGGTCCTGGTCGGTGCCTTCCAGGCCAACACCTGGGTGGCCCTGCTGGCGGCCAGCGGCATGGTGCTGGGCGCCGCCTACATGCTCTACCTCTACCGGCGGATCATCTTCGGCAAGATGACCAAGGAGGATCTCATGGCGATCCTCGACCTCAACTGGCGGGAGAAGGTGGTCTTCGCGCCGCTCATCGCGCTGGTGTTTTGGATGGGAATCTACCCGGCGTCCTTCATCGACGTCATGTCACCTTCGGTCGAGCGGTTGATCGACGGCTACGAGGCGGCCCTGGCGCGCGCCGAGGGTCCGACGACCCTGGCCGAACTTTGGAACGGCGTTAGGGTCGGGGCGCTGGGAGAGGCAAGATGATGTCCGAGCTGAACCTCACCGCCGCGCTGCCCGAAGTCTTCCTGGCCGCCGCCGGCATGATCCTTCTGATGCTGGGCGTGTTCCGGGGCAACAAGGGCACCCGCCTGGTGCTGTCCCTGACCGTCGCCTGCTTCGCCCTGGCCTTCATCATCGTCTCCGTCTCCATGGGGCGCAGCGAAGTCGCTTTGGGCGGCCTCTTCATCGCCGACGCCTTCGGCGACTTCATGAAGCTGCTGGTTCTGGCCGGGTCGGCGGTCACGCTGATCATGGCCATGCGCTACATAGAGCGCGAAGACATGGCGCGCTTCGAGTATCCCGTGCTGGTGCTCTTCGCGACGCTCGGCATGCTGCTGATGATCTCGGCCAACGACATGTTGGCCCTTTACCTGGGCCTGGAGCTGCAGAGCCTCTCGCTCTACGTGGTCGCCGCCTTCCGGCGCGATCACTTGCGCTCCAGCGAGGCGGGCCTCAAGTACTTCGTCCTGGGGGCGCTGTCTTCGGGCATGCTGCTCTACGGCATGTCGATGATCTACGGTTTCGCCGGCACCACCTCTTTCGCCGGCCTGGCGGCTCAGTTCTCCGCCGGGCAGCCGGCCTCCCTGGGCCTCATCGTCGGCATCGTCTTCCTCTCCGCCGGCCTGGCCTTCAAGATCTCCGCCGTGCCCTTCCACATGTGGACGCCGGACGTTTACGAAGGCGCGCCGACGCCGGTCACCGCCTTCTTCGCCACGGCGCCGAAGGTGGCGGCCATGGCGTTGATCGTGCGGGTGATGGTGGGGCCCTTCGGCGAACTGGTGGAACAGTGGCAGCAGATCATCTGGTTCGTTTCCGTCGCCTCCATGATCCTGGGCGCCCTGGCGGCCATCAGCCAGACCAACATCAAGCGTCTGATGGCCTACAGCTCCATCGGCCACGTCGGCTATGCCCTCATTGGTCTGGCCGCCGGCACCCAGGAGGGCGTGAACGGCATCCTGCTGTACCTGACGATCTACATCGTCATGAACCTCGGTACCTTCGCCTGCATCCTCTGCATGCGCCAGAAAGAGGTCATGGTTGAGCGGATCGAGGACCTGAAGGGGCTCAGCAAGACCAACCCGCCCATGGCTCTGGCCTTGGCGATCTTCATGTTCTCCATGGCGGGCATCCCGCCGCTGGTCGGCTTCTTCGGGAAGTTCTACATCTTTCTGGCGGCCATCGAGGCGGAGCTCTACGTGCTGGCGGTGATCGGCGTGCTGACCTCGGTGATCGGCGCCTTCTACTACGTGCGCATCATCAAGCTGATGTATTTCGACGATCCCATCGAGGCTTTCGACCGTCCCATCGGCCGCGAGATGTCGGCCATCCTCGTCGCGACCAGCCTGACGATCGTACTGCTGTCGGTAGGTATCGCCTATCTGCTGGACGGGACGGCGATGGCGGCGGCGTCGTTGTTCCCAGGATGATCCCGGAGCCGGACCGGAACCGCGCACCCCACCTGCCGCCGGCCTATCGGCTGGTGGCCCTGGAGGAAGTCGACAGCACCAACAGCGTAGCCAAGCGCCTGGCCGCCGAGGGCGCCGAGGACGGCACCTTGGTCTGGGCGCGCAGGCAGACCGGCGGCTACGGCCGCCAGGGCCGTGACTGGGCCAGCGCCTCCGGTAATCTCTTCCTCTCCCTCATCGTGCGTCCCGACTGTCCGCTGTCGGCCGCGGCGCAGTTCAGCTTCATCGCCGCCGTGGCCCTGGGGGACGCGATCGGCAGCGTTGCCCCGCCGTTGATCGAGGTCACCTTCAAGTGGCCCAACGACGTGCTGCTGAACGGCCGTAAGGCGGCGGGCATCCTGCTGGAGTCCAAAGGCGACGCCGGGCAGAACCTGGAATGGCTGGTGATCGGCGTTGGCGCCAATATCAGTTCCTATCCGTCGGAAACCCGCCTGCCGGCCACCAGCCTGCACTTCGAGGGCGCGCCGCCCAGCGTCTCGGCGGTCGACCTGCTGGAGGCCTTCGGCCGGCATATGCTCTCCTGGATCAACATCTGGCTGGACGACGGCTTCGGGCCGGTGCGCCACGCCTGGCTGCGCCATGCCCAGGGCCTGAAGGAGCAGATCGAGGTGCGCCTGCCGAACGAGACCCTGCAGGGTACTTTCACCGACCTGGAGGGCGACGGGACGCTGCTGCTGACCCTGGCGGACGGGAGCACGCGCCGCATCGCCGCCGGCGACGTCTACCTGCCGGGCGAAGGCTGAAGGGCCGGAAAGGGAAGGGGAGCGCCATGCTCGTCACCATCGACGCCGGCAATACCAACGTGGTCTTCGCGCTCTTCGAGGGCGACACCATGAAGGCCAAGTGGCGTGCCTCCAGCGACGCCAAGCGCACGGCCGACGAGTACGCGGTCTGGCTGACCCAGCTCATGTCGCTGCAGAACCTGAAGGCCGCCGACGTGAACGGCGCCATCATCGCCAACGTGGTGCCGGCGGCCAGCTTTACTCTCACCACCCTCTGTTCGGAGTTCTTCAAGGTCACGCCGATGGTCATCGGCGACCCCAAGGTCGACCTGGGTATCGAGGTCCACATGGACCACCGGGAGAACGTCGGCGCCGACCGCCTGGTGAACGCCCTGGCGGCACACCGCGCCTATGGCGGTCCGCTGATCGTCATCGACTTCGGTACCGCCACCACCTTCGATATCGTCGGCCCCGACGGCGCCTACGAGGGCGGTGTCATCGCGCCCTCGGCGCAGCACTCGGTCGAGGCGCTCTACCGGGCCGCGGCCCAGCTGCCCCGGGTCAAGATCGAGCGACCCGACAAAGTCATCGGCAAGGACACCGTTCCGGCCATGAAATCCGGCATCTACTGGGGCTACGTCGGCCTCATCGAGGGGCTGACGACCCGCATCAAGGAGGAATACGGCAGCTCCATGAAAGTCATAGCCACCGGCGGCCTGGCGACCCTCTATTCGGAGGCCACGCCGGCGATCGAAGTGGTCGATTCCGATCTCACCCTTCGCGGACTGCGCCTTGTCCACGAAGCCAACAGCCAGGCGTGGGTCGGGGGCTGACCCTTTGAGCAAGAGCTACAGCGGCAAGGACCTCGGCGCCGAGGATCTCTACTTCGTGCCCCTGGGCGGCACAGGCGAGATCGGCATGAACCTCAATCTCTACGGCCACAAGGGCGCCTGGCTGATGGTCGACCTGGGCATCACCTTCGGCGACCCGCGCCTGCCGGGCATCGACGTGGAAATGCCGGATCCCACCTTCATCGTCGATCGACGCGACGACCTGGCCGGCTTGGTGCTGACCCATGCCCACGAGGACCATATCGGCGCCGTGCCCTATCTCTGGGAAGAGCTGCGCTGCCCCGTCTACGCCACCAAGTTCACCGCCGCGCTTCTGCGCCGCAAGCTGGCGGAGGTCGGCCTGCTGGACGAAGTGCCGCTGACCGAGGTGCCTCTTTCCGGCACCTTCTCGGTCGGTCCCTTCGAGATCGAACTGATCACGCTCACCCACTCGATCCCGGAGCCCAACGCGGTCGTGATCCGTACCGCCGCCGGTACGGTGCTGCACACCGGCGACTGGAAGCTGGATCCCGATCCCCTGGTGGGGGACAACTATGACGAACAGCGCCTGAAGGCCCTGGCCGACGAAAACATCCTGGCCATGGTCGGCGATTCCACCAACGCCATGGTCTGGGGGGAGGCCGGCTCAGAGGCGGAGGTGCGTGAGCACCTGCTGTCGGTGGTGAAGGGCCTGAAGCAGCGCGTCGCCGTGGCCTGCTTCGCCAGCAACGTGGCACGCCTGGAGACGGTGATCCGCGTCGCCGAGGAATGCGGGCGGCGGGTCTGCCTGCTCGGCCGTTCCATGCACCGCATCGTCGACTGCGCGCGTGAGGCCGGCTATCTGACCGGGCACCAGCCCTTCCTCTCGGAGGAGGAGATCGACTACCTGCCGCGTGGGGAGGTGCTGCTGCTGTGCACCGGCAGCCAGGGCGAACCGCGGGCCGCACTGTGGCGCATCGCCCGAGGCGATCATCCCCACGTCGGCCTCTCGGCGGGGGATTCCGTGGTTTTCTCCTCGCGGGTCATCCCCGGCAACGACACCGCCATTTTCGAGCTGCAGAACTCCCTGGCCCGCGCCGGGATCGAGGTCATCACCGACCACGACCACGACATTCACGTTTCCGGTCATCCCGGCCGCGACGAGCTGATCCAAATGTACCAGTGGGTGCGCCCGCAGGTCGCGGTGCCGGTGCACGGCGAAGCCCGCCACCTCATGGCCCATGCGGAGATCGCCAAGGAGTGCCAGATCCCGCAGCAGGTCGTGGGCCACAACGGCGCCGTCATTCGCCTGGCGCCGGGCGAGGCGGGGATCGTCGACGAGGTGTCCAACGGGCGGCTGATCTATGACGGCGGGCGCCTGCTGTCGCAGGACAGCCCGGTCATCAAGGGTCGCCAGAAACTGATGTTCAACGGCGCCGTGGCCGTGACCCTGGTGATGGACGAGCGCGGCCAACTGGACGGCGAGCCGGACATCTCCACCGTCGGCCTCTTCGAGGAGCACGAGGAGGAGGAAGACCTTGGTGCCGTGGCGATCGCAATCCGGGATGCGGTCCAGCGCCTCGGCCGGCGCGAGCGCAAGGACGACGCGGCGGTGGAGGAGGCGGCCCGCCTGGCCGTGCGCCGCACCGTCAACCGGCTGCTCGGCAAGAAGCCCATGACCATGGTCCATGTCATTCGCTTCGAATAGCTGCTGACCGGGGCTGTCAGGAGTTATCTGCCCGCAGGCGTCCAGGGCCTTGCGCCGGGCGGCCCGGGGCCACAAATTACGGAAAACACGGAGGAGGAACGGAATGATCGGCAGGTTGAATCACGTGGCCATTGCGGTGCCGGACCTGGAGGCGGCGGCCGGGGTCTACCGCAGCATGCTGGGGGCGGAAGTCTCCGAGGCTGTACCGCAGCCCAAGCATGGAGTGACGGTGATCTTCGTCAACCTGCCCAACACCAAGATCGAGCTGCTCCAACCGCTGGGCGACAGCTCGCCGATCGCCAGCTTTCTGGAGCGCAACCCGGCCGGCGGCATCCACCATGTCTGCTACGAGGTCGACGACATCATCGCCGCCCGCGACCACCTGAAGGCCGAAGGCGCCCGGGTGCTGGGTGACGGCGAGCCGAAGACCGGCGCCCACGACAAGCCGGTACTGTTCCTGCACCCCAAGGACTTCTGCGGCACCCTGGTCGAGCTCGAGCAGGCCTAGTGCGCCCATGACCTGGTTCACCGGCCTTCTCGTCTACGGGATGATCTGGATGGTGGTGCTGCTCACCGTGCTGCCCTGGGGCGTGCAGCGGAGCGAGGAGCCGGAGCCGGGTCACGAGCCCGGGGCCCCGGAAAAGCCGATGATGTGGCGCAAGGTGCTGGCCACCACCCTCATCTCGGCGGTGATCTGGGCCGGCGTCTACATGGTCATCGACCAGGGCTGGATCACTTTCCGCGAGTACACGCCCCTGGGCACCAGCGCCCCGAAATGAGCCGTTTCTGAATGAGCAGCTACTGCGACTACGCCCCCGGCAACCCCATCCATGCTCACTACCATGACCGGGAATACGGCTTTCCGGTGGACGACGAGGCCGTGCTCTTCGAGCGCATGATCCTGGAGATCAACCAGGCGGGGCTGTCCTGGGAGCTGATGCTGAAGAAGCGGGAGGGCTTCCGCGCCGCCTACGACGGCTTCGACGTCGACAGGGTGGCTGCCTACGGCGAGCGCGAGCGGACCCGGCTGCTGAACGACGCCGGCATCATCCGCAACCGCCTGAAGGTCAATGCCGCCATCGTCAACGCCCAGCGCATCGTCGAACTGCGCCGGGACTATGGCTCCTTCAAAGGCTGGATCGACGCGCACCATCCCCTCGACAAGGCGGCGTGGGTGAAGCTGTTCCGCAAGACCTTCAAGTTCACCGGCGGCGAAATCGTCGGTGAGTTTCTTATGAGCACCGGCTATTTGCCCGGCGCCCATCGTGAAAGTTGCCCCATCTATCAGGAGATTGCCCGGCTTTCTCCACCCTGGATGTCAGAGGGGTGGCAGAAATCCGCGAAAAAGACAAAAAAATAGGCAAGCTGCAGCTTGCCCTCGCCAGTTCCCTGTTCAGCTTTTAGACCTGATTATTCAGGCTCTCTTGGTATTGGACGGCCCCGAAGGACCGTCTGACGGCGTGTCCACCCTAAACCTGGGCCGCGCTGCGCTGTTTCGCGCAGTTCTTACTGGCACGAGTAATATCCCATTCGGGCTCCGCCGTCACCCATTTTCTAACAATGTTATGCAGATACCCCATGTTGCATTGCAACAATTGCGCGGAGGTAGAACTCTGGGAAGAAGACGCGTCTGCGCTCTCTATCTGAGAGAGAATCACCCATCCGGTTTGTTTATTGCTTTGTTAAGTGCGCAACCCCTAGGCTCGGCCCATGAGATCCTCGACCACCCTCGGGCGCTTCCTGCCCGGCGTTATCCTGTGTCTTCTGACCGCCCTCGGGTCGGCGCAGCCGGCCGCTGCCGAGGACGGCTACCTCACCATCACCAAGGCCGACTGCGCTCGTCTCGCCCTCCACTATCCGGCGCCGGACGTGGCCTATCAGCCCGGCCGCGACGTGCGCGGGAAGAAGGTGGTGCCGGCGGACCTGGACGGCGGCAACGGCCTGGTGCTGCCCGAGGAGGTGGTGATTCCCATCGAGGTGGACCTCTTCGACCGCTACGGCATTCCGGCCAACGGGATCAACTACAAGGGCGATATCTTTATCGGAGAGGTGGTGGTGGACGTCGCCACGGGGCGGGCCATCTTCAACGGCCAGCCGCTGCAGAGCGAGGCCGAGGCGGAGCTTGCCGCCCGCTGCCAGCGCATCGTGCGGGACCGCGCCGAGGGGCAGTAGGCCCGCCGCCCCGCAAGCGGTTGTCCCCTGGCCAAGGCCCGTGGACAAGGCCCCGGGGCTCCCCTATACAAACTGCACGCATTCCCCCGAGCCATCCAGGGCCTCGCAGGCCTTGCGAAGCGGCTGTTTCCCGGTCATTTTCGGGGCCGGCAGGCGTCTCGCCAGCCGCTCAGTAGCAAGGACAAGAGTTTCGTATGCGCCTCTCGCAGTATTTCATGCCGACCCTGAAGGAAACCCCGAAGGAGGCGGAGATCGTCTCCCATCGGCTCATGCTGCGCGCCGGGATGGTCCGCCAGGCCAGCGCCGGGATCTACTCCTGGCTGCCGCTCGGCTACCGGGTGCTGCGCAAGATCGAGCAGATCGTGCGCGAGGAGCAGGATGCGGCCGGCTGGCAGGAGTTGCTGATGCCGACCATCCAGTCAGCCGACCTGTGGAAGCAGTCGGGGCGCTACGAAGACTACGGCAAGGAGATGCTGCGCATCACCGACCGCCACGAGCGCGAGATGCTCTACGGCCCGACCAACGAGGAACTTATCACCGAGATCTTCCGCAACGGCGCCAAGAGCTACCGTGACCTGCCCCAGGGCCTCTATCACATCCAGTGGAAGTTCCGCGACGAGGTGCGTCCGCGCTTCGGCGTCATGCGCGGCCGCGAGTTCCTGATGAAGGATGCCTATTCCTTCGACATCGACTACGAGGCCGGACGGCGCGCCTACCAGAAGCAGTTCGTCGCTTACCTGCGCACCTTTGCGCGCATGGGTCTCAAGGCCATCCCCATGGAAGCCGACACCGGCCCCATCGGCGGGGACCTCAGCCACGAGTTCATCGTGCTGGCCGAGACCGGCGAGTCCGAAGTGTTCTGCGACCGCGAGTTTCTCGATCACGACGTCCTGGGCGCGGACGTGGACTACGACGACAGCGCCAGCGTGGAGAAGGTGGTCGACTACTACACTAACCTCTACGCGCGCACCGACGAGAAGCACGACCAGGCGCTCTTCGAGAAAGAGGTGCCGAGCGAACGCCGCTACACCGGCCGCGGCATCGAGGTCGGGCACATCTTCTTTTTCGGCACCAAGTATTCCGAGCCCCTGGGCGCCTATGTGACCACACCGGACGATGACAGTGTGCCGGTGCAGATGGGCTCCTACGGCGTCGGCGTGTCGCGCCTGGTCGGCGGCATCATCGAGGCCAGCCACGACGACAACGGCATCATCTGGCCGGAGGCCGTGGCGCCCTTCAAGGTCGGCCTCATCAACCTGCGCGTCGCAGACGCGGACTGCACCGCCGCCTGCGACAAGCTCTATGGGCAGCTCTCGGAAGCGGGGATCGAGGTGGCCTACGACGACCGCGACGAGTCCGCCGGCGCCAAGTTCGCCAACATGGACCTGATCGGCCTGCCCTGGCAGCTGGTGGTCGGTCCGCGCGGGCTCAAGAACGGCGTCGTCGAGCTGAAGCAGCGCGGCGGCAACGGCGAGCGCGAGGAGCTGTCGCCCGAGGCCGCCGTCGCCAAGCTGGTCGGCTAGGGCAGGGAGCGGATGATCTTCAACGCTTTCGAGCGCTTGGTGGCCTCGCGCTACCTGCGTGCCCGCCGCGAGGAGGGTTTCGTCTCGGTCATCGCCGTCTTCTCCTTCCTCGGCATCATGCTGGGCGTGGCGGTACTCATCATCGTCATGGCGGTGATGAACGGCTTCCGCCAGGAACTGCTGTCCCGCATCCTGGGCGTCAACGGCCACCTGACGGTCTTCTCCAGCGGCCCGGCAATCCAGGACTTCGACGACGTTGCCAAGCGCCTCATGGGAGTTGACGGCGTGGTCTCGGTGACCCCGCAGGTGCAGGGCCAGGTCATGGTGACGGTCCAGGGTTCGGCCACCGGGGCCCTGGTGCGCGGCATGCGGCCGCAAGACGTGGCGGCGCGACCGATCCTGGCCGACAACATCGTTGCCGGCAGCATGGACGATTATGGCAAGGACGACGGCATCCTCATCGGCCAACGCCTGGCGCAGACGCTGGGCGTCTGGGTCGGCGACAAGATCACGCTGGTCTCGCCTTCCGGAAACACGACTGTCATCGGCACGGTACCGCGCCTCAAGAGCTACCGCATCGCCGCGCTCTTCGACGTCGGCATGTACGAGTATGACAACGGCTTCATCTACATGCCCCTGGAGGCGGCGCAGCTCTTCTACCGCCTGCCCAAGGCAGTCAATGCGATCGAGGTCTTCGTCGACGATCCCGACCACACCAGGGCGACCCTGAACGCCATGCAGGCCTCTCTGGGCGCCGACTACCGCACGGTGGACTGGCAGCGCTCCAACGCCGCCTTCTTCGGCGCCATCCAGACCGAGCGCAACGTGATGTTCCTCATCCTGTCGCTGATCATCGTGGTGGCCGCCTTCAACGTACTCTCGGGCCAGACCATGCTGGTGAAGGACAAGGGCCGGGACATCGCCATCCTGCGCACCATGGGCGCGACCCGCGGTATGGTCATGCGCATCTTCTTCCTCAGCGGCGCCAGCATTGGCGTGGTGGGCACGGCCTTTGGCTTCGTCCTGGGCTTTCTCTTTGCCGACAACATCCAGACCATCCGGGAGTTCTTGCAGAACCTGACGGGCATCGGACTTTTCCCGGCGGAGATCTATTTCCTTTCCCGGCTTCCGGCGGTGGTCGATGTCGGCGAGGTGGTCCTGATCGTCGGCCTGGCTCTGGCGCTGTCCTTCCTGGCGCCGCTCTATCCGGCCTGGCGGGCGGCGCGGCTCGATCCGGTCGAGGCTCTCCGCTATGAGTGATCTCAGCAAGGTCGGCAGCCGGAACGGCCAGGGCCTGGAGCTTGCCGGAGTCCGCCGGACCTTCAAGCAGGGCCGCGAGAAGCTGGAGGTGCTGCAAGGCGCCTCCTTCAAGGTCGGCGGCGGCGAGATCGTCGCCCTGGTCGGCCCCTCGGGCGCCGGCAAGTCGACGCTACTGCAGATCGCCGGGCTGCTGGAGCGGCCCGACGAGGGCGAGGTGCTGATCGACGGGGAGCCCTGCCTGAACCTCTCCGATGCCCAGCGCACCGAACTGCGCCGCCGCGCCATCGGCTTCGTCTACCAGTACCACCACCTGCTGCCGGAGTTCTCGGCCCTGGAGAACGTGGTGCTGCCGCAGATGATTGCCGGAGTTTCCAGGGGCAAGGCCAGCGAGAAGGCGGCGGCGCTGCTGACCTCGGTCGGCCTGGCCGAGCGTCTCACCCACCGCCCGGCGCGGCTTTCCGGCGGCGAGCAGCAGCGCGCGGCCATCGTCCGGGGCCTCGCCAACGATCCCTCGATCCTGCTGGCCGACGAGCCGACGGGCAACCTGGACCCGGACACCGCCGACGGGGTCTTCGCCCAGCTCATGGGCCTGGTGCGCGACGGGGGACTGGCGGCGGTCATCGCCACCCACAACATGGAACTGGCCCAGCGCATGGACCGGGTCCTGCGCCTGGAGCACGGGCACATCGTCGAGGGGTAAGGCGTTTCACGTCCGCCCTCAGGCAGAAATAATCGGAAAGAGAGAAGTTATAATCGCCGTCCAACCAGAGGGCGCGGCGGCCAATTCATTGTTTTCATACAAGCATTTGAATGCTGTATTAGTCGAATAGCTCAGATGGTGTAATCCGATTCGACAGGGTTCCGCTTTCAGCGACCGCATAAGTAGAGGTGGATCTAGATGCATTCCAGGACCGCTACGGAAGAAGTTTTTCGATCTTTTGAGGAAGACGTCAGCTCTCCACCGATGGACCTCAAGCGTCTGACGCTGGAGGAAGCGCTGGAGGCGGCTCCCGATTTCCGCGGCATGCTGGAAGTATGGAGCAGCAAGCGCCGTGACGAGCAGATTCCGGGCTGGAGTGATTTCGACTTCCCGGATTTCGTTGGCTGGCATTCCGATCTCGTCTTGAGCATCTTCAAGACGGAGGAGCCCGATCCCTATTTCGTCCTCTCCGGCGAAACCTTCACGCGGGCTATCGACTTCAATGTGAAGGGCGTGCATTTCAGCCAGGGCTGGCCGCGGCTCTTCGACTTGCAGTTCCGGGAGCATTTCGGCGCGATCAGGGACACCGGCCTGATTGGCCTGACCGAAGGGAAGGTTGCGACCTCGAACCGGAACTTTCTCTCCATCCGGGTTCTCGAGCTGCCTGTCCGAGACGGTGGAGACGAAGTTCAGCGCATGATCCATGTGGTCAGGGTCTTGAGCGACTGAACCCCGGGCCCGCGATACCGGGCCGCCGCGCGCTTCAACGCATGATCCTTCCGCCATCGATGATGATCGTCTGCCCGGTGATAAAGGCGGAGTTCTCGGATACGAGGAACTTCACCGCGGCGGTGATCTCGTCAAACTCCCCCATGCGCTGCAGCGGTGTGGCGTCCACGACCTCGGCGACCTGCGCTTCGGTGAAGTATCTCTCGACGGCCTCGCTGCGAAAGAAGCCGAGTGCCAGGCCGTTGACCCGGACATGGGGAGCGAGCTCCAGGGCGGCGCACTTGGTGACCATATTCACGCCGGCCTTCGACGCAGAGTAGTTGACGGCGTTCTTGCGGGCGTAGAACGCAGTGACCGCGGAGATGTTGACGATGTGGCCACAGCGCGCCGCGGTCATGATCCTGCCGGCGGCCTGGGTACAGAGAAAAACGCCCTTGAGGTTGACGTCGATGACGCTATCCCAATCGTCCTCGCTCAGCTCGAGGAGCGGCCGGTCGATATTGATGCCGGCGTTGTTGACCAGAATGTCGACGCCGCCGAACACCTCCAGCGTCTCCGCGAAGAGCCGTTCCACGTCTGCGGACTTCGAGACGTCGGCGCGGCAGAGGTGGGCCTTGCCACCCTTGGCGCGGATCTCCTCGGCCACGCGGGCGGCGCCTTCCTCCGACGTCGCGTAGTTGACGACCACGTTGGCGCCGCCGCCGCCCAGGTCCGTTGCGATATCGCGGCCGACACCGCGCCCGGCCCCCGTTATGACGACCGTCTTGCCTGCGAATTCACTCATCCGTCACCGACCTCGATCTGAATGGGCCTCGATCTGAATGGGTCCCGGAGAATTTCTCCCGCTGCGACAATCGTAGTGCAGCCTGTTTTCGCTGTCGCCTATGGCGGTGGCTGTCGGCCTTCGGTCCTGCGTTCAACTTACCCACAGTTGTTGCTATCCTGTTCTTCCTGACTCGACTCCTTCTCTGAGGGCAGACTTGCTCCATGCCGCGCGCTGATTTCGTCCATCTGCGGGTCCATTCCGCCTATTCGCTCTCGGAAGGGGCGATCCCGGTCAAAGGCCTGGTGAAGCTGTGCCAGGACCAGCAGATGCCGGCGGTGGCGGTGACCGACAGCGGCAACCTTTTCGGCGCCCTGGAGTTCGCCCAGACCGCCCAGAAGGCCGGCATCCAGCCCATCATCGGCTGCCAGCTGCACATCACCCGGGAGACCGCCGCCCAAGAGTTTGGGGAGCCGCGCAGCGGCACCGCGCCCGCGCCCGACCAGATCGTCCTGCTGGTGCAGAACCAGAAGGGCTACGAGAACCTCATGCGGCTGGCCTCCCGGGCCTTCCTGGAGAGCGAGCCCAGCGAGGCCGCCCAGGTGAGCCTGGCGGTGCTGGAGGAGCACGCCGAGGGCCTGCTGGCGCTGACCGGCGGGGCCGGGGGCGCCGTCGGGCGCCTGCTGGGCGCCGAGCAGAAGGACGCCGCCGGGGCCATGCTGAAGCGCCTCCTGGGCATCTTTCCCGGGCGGCTCTACGTGGAACTGCAGCGCCACGGCCTGCCGGTCGAGGAGGCCATAGAGCCGGGCCTGCTGGAGCTGGCCTATGCGCACGACGTGCCCCTGGTGGCCACCAACGAGTGCTTCTTCCCCACGGCCGACGACTACGAGGCGCACGACGCGCTGCTGTGCATCGCCGAGGGCGCCTACATCTCCCAGAGCGACCGCCGCCGACTGACCCCGGACCACGCCTTCAAGAGCGCTGGCGAGATGCGCGCGCTCTTTGCCGACCTGCCGGAGGCGGTGGACAACACCTTGGTGGTGGCCGAACGCTGCGCCTACTTCCCCGAGTTCGTCAGCCCCATCCTGCCGCCCTTCACGACCGAAGGGGGGCGCAGCGAGGAAGAGGAGTTGCTGGCCCAATCGGAAGGCGGCCTGGAAGCGCGCCTGGAAAAGCAGGTGTTCACCGAGGATATGGACGCGGCGGCGCGGGAGGCCGCGGCCAGGCCCTACCGCGAGCGCCTGGCGTTCGAGCTGGGCGTCATCCAGGAGATGGGATTCGCCGGCTACTTCCTCATCGTTGCCGACTTCATCAAGTGGGCCAAGGCGCACGGCATCCCGGTGGGGCCGGGGCGCGGCTCCGGCGCCGGCTCGGTGGCCGCCTGGGCGCTGACCATCACCGACCTGGACCCGCTGCGCTTCGCCCTGCTGTTCGAGCGCTTCCTCAATCCCGAGCGCGTGTCGATGCCGGACTTCGACATTGACTTCTGCCAGGATCGCCGCGACGAGGTGATCCGCTACGTCCAGAACAAGTACGGCTACGACCACGTCGCGCAGATCATCACCTTCGGTAAGCTGCAGGCCCGCGCGGCGCTGCGCGACGTCGGGCGCGTGCTTCAGATGCCTTATCCGCAGGTCGACCGCATCTGCAAGCTGGTGCCCAACAATCCGGCCAACCCGGTCACCTTGCAGCAGGCCCTGGACGGCGAGCCGGTGCTGCAGGAGATGCGCCGCGACGACGAGACGGTCGACAAGCTGCTCACCATCGCCCTGCGCATCGAGGGGCTGTACCGTCACGCCTCTACCCACGCCGCCGGCGTGGTCATCGGTGACCGTCCGCTGGACCAGCTGGTGCCGTTGTACCGCGACCCGCGCTCCGACATGCCGGTGACGCAGTTCAACATGAAGTTCGTCGAGCAGGCCGGTCTGGTGAAGTTCGACTTCCTGGGCCTGAAGACCCTGACGGTGCTGCAGCGGGCCTGCGAGTTGCTGGCCCGGCGCGGGGTCGAGATCGACCTCACGCTGATCCCGCTGGACGATCCGAAAACGTTCAAGATGATGAGCCGGGGCGAGACGACCGGCGTGTTCCAGTTTGAATCTTCGGGCATGCGCAGTCTGCTGCGAGAGGCGCACGTCGACACCTTCGAGGACATCATCGCCCTGGTCGCCCTCTACCGCCCGGGGCCGATGGAGAACATCCCCAAGTACGTCGCCTGCAAGCACGGTGATGAAAAACCGGAGGTCCTGCACGAGACCATCGAGCCGGTCGTCAAGGACACCTACGGGGTCATCATCTACCAGGAACAGGTGATGCAGATCGCGCAGGTCTTCGCCGGCTACACCCTGGGCCAGGCCGACCTGCTGCGCCGCGCCATGGGCAAGAAGATCAAAGCGGAGATGGACGCCCAGCGCGACATCTTCGTGAAGGGCGCCATGGAGAAGGGCGTCACCAAGGAACGCGCCAACTACGTCTTCGACCTGGTCGACAAGTTCGCCGGCTACGGCTTCAACAAGGCGCATTCCGCCGGCTACGCCCTGGTCGCCTATCAGACCGCCTACCTGAAGGCCAACTACCCGGTCGAGTTCTTCGCCGCGTCCATGACCTACGACATGGGCAACACCGACAAGCTGAACGTCTTCCGCCAGGAGCTGCAGCGCCTCGACATTCCGCTCCTGCCGCCGGACATCAACCGCTCGGAGCCGGACTTCGACGTGGAGCTGCAGGACGACGGCCCCCCGGCGATCCGCTATGCCCTGGCGGCGCTGAAGAACGTCGGCGCCAACGCCATGGCCGCGGTCTCGGCGGAACGGCGCGAGAAGGGACCCTTCAAGAGCCTGGCCGACTTCGCCGACCGCCTGGACGCCAAGCTGATCAACAAGCGCCAGATCGAGAACCTGGCCTGCGCCGGGGCCTTCGACAGTCTCAATCCCAACCGCGCCCAGGTCTTTCATGCGGCCGAGACCATCGTGCGCCACGCCAGCGCCGCCGCCAGCGAGCGCGACAGCGACCAGGTGAGCCTCTTCGGCGCGGCGGGCGACACGGAGCCGGCGCCCCTGCCGCTGCGCCCGCGAGAAGACTGGCCGGAGATGGAGCGCCTGAGCCACGAGTTCGGGGCCATCGGCTTCTATCTCTCGGCCCATCCGCTCGACACCTATGGCGCCACCCTGGAGAAGATGCAGGCCACGACCTACGTGCAGCTCAAGGAAAGCGGCGCCTCGGGTCTCTACACCCTGGCCGGGATCTTCAACAGCAAGCGGGAGATCAACAGCCGCAAGGGCAATCGCATGGCCTTCGTGCAGTTCTCCGACGCGACCGGGGTCTACGAGGTGACGCTGTTCTCCGAGACCCTGGGCCAGTACCGGGAACTGCTGGAAAGCGGCCAGACCCTGCTGCTGCGGGTCTCCTCGGAGCCGCGCGACGGCGACGAGCCGCGCCTGACGGCCCAGTCCCTGGAGCCCCTCGACAACGCCGCCGCGCGGGCCTCCAAGGGCCTCGACATCCATCTCAACTCGCCGGCCCCCCTGGAGAGCCTCAAGGCGCTGCTGGACCGCGAGGGCCGGGGCCGGGGCAAGGTCCGCCTCATCGTCACCCTGGAAGACCAGGAGGTTGAATTCGACCTGGGCCAGACCTACCGCCTGTCCCCGGAAATCCGCCAGGCCATCAAGGCCGTCCCCGGCGTGGTCATGCAGGATCGCTAGCCCTGGGGCTCCTTAAGGGCCCCATTAACTAGTGCTTCGTTAACCAGACCTTCGTCCCGCAGCCCTAGACTGTGCCCTTGAGACGAACAAGGGAGGGGCCAATGGCGGCTCTTGCGAGAATTTCCGCGGTCTGCGTCCTGGTTCTGGCCGGCCTGGCGCCGGCCGGGGCGACAGAGGTCCAATCCAGGAAGCTCGAGCTGATCCGCGAGCTGCTGGAGACCAGCCAGACCGAGAGCCTGCTGGAGGAGGTCCTGCCGGACGTCCTGCAGCAGCAGCGGGCGGTGCTCAGCGAGGTGCTGCCGGACGTCCCCGACGAGGTCTGGGACCTGGCCCTCAAGGAAGCCGAGGCGGCCTTTCGGGAATCCATCGACGCCTTCCTGGAGCAGACGATCCCGATCTACGACGCCTACCTGACGGAGGCGGAGGTCGCCGCGCTGCTGGAGTTCTACCGCACGCCGGAGGGGCGCAGCGTAGTCCAGAAGCTGCCGCTGCTCACCCAGGAAGCCATGGGCGCCAGCCACCAGTGGGGGCTGGCCGTGGGCGAGGAGGTCCGCCGCCGGATCGTGGGCCGCCTGAAGGCCGCGGGCTACCGGATCTAGGCGGCCCGGAAAAGGGCCTGGGAAGGGGCCGGGGAGGGCCAGGAGAGCCGCGGAAATCCGTCCGTTTTTCCTTGATTCTTGGGGGCTCAGGGGGTATCACCCGCCCACTTTCAATCTCACACGCGGGCATTGCGGCCTTCGGGGAGAAATCCCGACAGTCGCTCCGGTGTCTGAAACCCTCGGTTTTCCGCCATTTTTGCGGTAATCCAGGGGCCAGATGACAGGCCCGCGGTGGACCAACCGGAGAAGATCTTATGGCGCTCCCGAGCCCCTCGATGCGTCAGCTCCTCGAAGCTGGCGTTCACTTTGGACATACCACCCGTCGCTGGAACCCGCGCATGGCCCCGTACATCTTCGGGACCCGCAACGGCGTTCACATCATCGACCTGGAGCAGAGCCTGCCGCTGCTGAACCAGGCCCTGGTGACCGTGCGCGACATCGTCGCCGGCGGCGGCCGCGTGCTCTTCGTCGGCACCAAGCGCCAGGCCAGCGAGAAGGTGGCCGAGGCCGCCAAGCGTTGCGGCCAGTACTACGTCAACCACCGCTGGCTGGGCGGCATGCTCACCAACTGGAAGACCATCTCCAACTCCATCAGGCGCCTGCGCACCGTCGAGGAGCAGCTGGCCGAGGAGAACAGCGGCCTGACCAAGAAGGAGCTGCTGGTTCTGACCCGCGAGCGCGACAAGCTGGAGCGCGCACTGGGCGGCATCAAGGAGATGGGCGGCCTGCCGGACGTGCTCTTCGTCATCGACACCAACAAGGAGCACATCGCCGTCGACGAGGCGCGCAACCTCAACATCCCGGTGATCGGCGTGCTGGACTCCAACTCCAATCCGGATGGCGTGACCTTCCCGGTACCGGGCAACGACGACGCCCTGCGTGCCATCGGCCTCTACTGCGATCTGATCGCCGATGCGGTGCTGGACGGCATCCAGGCCGAGATGACCGCCAGCGGCGGCGACGCCGGCGAGTCGGTCGAAGGTCCGGTCGAGAAGCTGCCGGAAGAGCCGGCGGCCGCGGCTGAGCAGCCGGCCGCCGAGCCGGCCCCGGCCGAGCCGGCTGCCGAGGCGCCCGCTCCGGCGGCCGAAGAAAGCACCCAGCAGGCCTGAGCCGGCGTCAAGCGCAACGGGAGCCGGCCGGCCCAGGTGGGTTGTCCGGGCCGGTTTCCCCAAACGGCAAAGAAACCTCTGTAGAACCTTCCCGGGGGATGACCCTCAGGGGGTTCGAGACATGAAAGAAAAAGGGTTCCGTGATGGCTGAAATCACAGCGGCACTGGTCAAAGAACTGCGCGAGTCCTCCGGTGCGGGGATGATGGATTGCAAGAAGGCGCTGACCGAGACGGGCGGCGATCTGGAGGCCGCGGTCGACTGGCTGCGCAAGAAGGGTCTGGCCGCCGCGGCCAAGAAGGCCGGCCGCGTGGCCGCCGAGGGTCTGGTCGGCGTCGCCGCCGAAGGCACCTCCGGTGCCGTGGTCGAGGTCAACTCCGAGACCGACTTCGTGGCCCGCAACGACTCCTTCCAGGACTTCGTGCGCAACGTCGCGGAGGTCGCCCTGGCCGAAGGCGGCGACCTGGACAAGATCCAGGCCGCGACCTATCCGGGCGCCGGCCACAGCGTCGCCGACGAACTCACCAGCATGATCGCCAAGATCGGTGAGAACATGGCGCTGCGCCGCACCGCCGGCATCTCCGTCGACGAGGGTGTGGTCTGCTCCTACATTCACAACCAGACCGCGCCGGGCCTGGGCAAGATCGGCGTGCTGGTGGGCCTCGCCTCCAGCGGCGACAAGGCGAAGCTGGAGGCCCTGGGCAGGCAGCTGGCCATGCACGTGGCCGCCGCCCAGCCGCAGGCCGTGGATCGCGACGGCGTCGACGCCTCGGCGCTGGACCGCGAGCGCGACGTGCTGAGCGAGCAGGCGCGGGCCAGCGGCAAGCCCGAGGAGATCATCGCCAAGATGGTCGAGGGGCGCCTGCGCAAGTTCTACGAGGAGGTCTGCCTCCTGGAGCAGGTCTTCGTCATCGACGGCGAGAACAAGGTCAGCAAGGTGCTGGAGGCCGCCGCCAAGGACGTCGGCGCGCCGGTTTCCATCGCCGGCTTCGTGCGCTTCCAGCTCGGCGAGGGCGTGGAGCGCGAGGAGCAGGACTTCGCCGCGGAGGTCGCCGCCACCCTGGGCGGCTGAGCCGCAAAGCCTCGACGCCGCCGCGAAATCGCCATTTTTGCCTGGCACAGAAGGGGCTTGCGCCCCCTGGGCCGTGTCAAATGGCGGTGGCTCGCGGCGGCGGGATCGGCCCGCTGGCGTGAATCGGCCCGCCGCATTACCATGTGCGCTCTTTGGCCGGCCGGCGCCTTAACCGGCGGTTTCCCCCGCCGGCTCGCAGTTGCACCCTGTCCTCCTCTTGCCAGACAACAAAGGGGCTCATGTCAGAATCGCAGACCCGGGTCGATAGCCCCCCCAAGTACAAGCGCGTTCTTCTGAAAATCTCGGGCGAGGCCCTGATGGGCGGGCGCGAATACGGGCTGGACGCCGATATGGTGGCCCAGATCGCCGCCGATGTCGCCAAGGTCCGCGACCTCGGCGTGGAGGTCTGCCTGGTGGTGGGCGGCGGCAACATCTTCCGTGGCGTCTCCGGCGCCGCACGGGGCATGGAGCGGGCCTCGGCCGACTACATGGGTATGCTGGCCACGGTGATTAACGCCCTGGCCCTGCAGAACGCCCTGGAGAACGCCGGCGTCAAGACCCGCGTGCTCTCGGCCATCCCCATGGCCACCGTGGCGGAGCCCTATATCCGCCGGCGCGCCGTGCGCCACATGGAGAAGGGGCGGGTGGTCATCTTCGCCGCCGGCACCGGCAATCCCTTCTTCACCACCGACACCGCGGCGGCGCTCAGGGCCTCGGAGATGGGCTGCGACGTGCTGCTGAAAGGCACCAAGGTCGACGGCGTCTACGATGCCGACCCGGCCAAGAATCCGGACGCCACGCGTTACGACACCTTGAGCTACATGCGGGTGCTGACGGAGGACCTGGGGGTCATGGACCATGCCGCCATCTCCCTTGCCCGCGAAAACGCTATCCCTATCCTTGTGTTCTCAATATACAGGCCGGGGGCTTTCGCTGAGGTCCTGTCCGGCAAGGGCTGTTTTACACTGGTGAGAAACGAGGAATGACCCGTGGCAGATCCTGATCTAAGCGACATCAAGCGCCGCATGGACGGCGCCATCGACGCACTGCACAAGGAATTTGCGGGCCTGCGCACCGGCCGCGCCTCGGCGGGCCTGCTGGAGCCCATCCACGTTGACGCCTACGGCGCCTCCATGCCGTTGAATCAGGTCGGCTCGATCAGCGTGCCGGAGCCGCGCATGGTCACCGTGCAGGTCTGGGACCGCGGCATGGTCGGCGCGGTGGAAAAGGCGATCCGCGAGTCCGGCCTGGGCCTCAACCCGGCCACCGACGGCCAGCTGATCCGGGTGCCGATCCCTGCGCTCTCCGAGGAGCGCCGCGTCGAGCTGACCAAGATCGCCGGCAAGTACGCCGAGCAGGCGCGGGTGGCGGTCCGCAACGTGCGCCGCGACGGCATGGAAATGCTCAAGAAGATGGAAAAGGACCACGAGATCTCGAAGGACGAGCATCATCTCTGGTCCGAGGAGATCCAGAGCCTGACCGACCGCCACATCAAGGGCATCGACGATGCGCTGGCGCATAAGGAAGAGGAAATCCTCCAGGTTTAGGGTCGCGCGGCGGCCCCTTCAGTCCCGATCGACGAAGGCCCATTGACCAAGGTTATGGACGACGCACGCCTCACTCCGAACCAGGCCTCACCGCGCCATGTTGCGATCATCATGGACGGCAACGGGCGCTGGGCCAACGCGCGCGGCCTGCCGCGCACCCTGGGACACCGTCAGGGCGCGGAGGCGGTGCGCCGCTGCGTCGCCGGGGCCCTGGAGCTGCAGATCCCATTCATCACGCTCTTTGGCTTCTCCTCGGAGAACTGGCGCCGCTCGACGCGCGAGGTCGAGGATCTCATGAGCCTGCTGCGCCGCTACCTGCAGAGCGAGATCGCGGAGTTCCACAAGAACGGCATCCGCCTGCGCGTCATCGGCGACCGCGAGCGGCTGCCCCAGGACATCGTGCGCCTCATCGCCGACGCGGAGCAGCGCACCGCGGAGAACCAGGCCCTCGACCTGGTCATTGCCATCAGCTACGGCGGGCGCCAGGAGATCGCCGCCACGGCCCGCCGCCTGGCCGAAGCCGTGGCCGCCGGCGAGCTGGATCCGGAGGACATCGATGAGGACAGCTTCGCCGCCGGCCTGCTGACGGCGGGCATTCCCGATCCGGACCTGGTCATCCGCACCTCCGGCGAACAGCGGCTCAGCAACTTCCTGCTCTGGCAGTCGGCCTACAGCGAGCTGTTCTTCGTCGACAAGCTGTGGCCCGACTTCGACAAGAGCGACCTGGAAGCCGCCGTGGCGGAATTCCGGCGGCGTGAGCGGCGTTACGGCGCGGCTGCAGAATCCCTCTAGGACCTTCCTTGCTGGTCACGCGGATCATCTCTGCGCTCGTTCTGGCGCCGCTGGTGTTGCTGGCCATCTGGTTCGGCAGCTGGTGGTTCGCGGGCCTGGTGGTGCTCGCCGCCGGCCTCATGGGCTGGGAACTGGTGCGGATGTGCAACGGGGGGAAGCTCGGCTGGCCGGGGGTGGTGGTGATCGCGGGGCTCGTGATCGCGGCAGCGCTGTTCAGCTTAGGCCACACGATCGCTGCTCTGTCTGCCGCTGTCGCCGCTGCGTTGATCGGCGCGGGCGGGGTGTCGGCAAGAGCCAAGCGGGGCGATCCCCGTCTCTTCATTCTCTTGGGAACGCCTTACATCGGCATCGCCTGCCTGGCTTTTCTGTGGCTGCGCAGCGTGCCCGAACACGGGCGGGACCTGGTGTTCTGGCTCCTCGCCGTGGTCTGGGCGACGGATATCGGCGCCTATTTCGCCGGGCGCGGCATCGGCGGACCGAAGCTGGCCCCGAAAATCAGCCCCAACAAGACCTGGGCGGGCCTGATCGGCGGCGCGCTCGCCGCCGGGCTGGTCGGCGCCCTGGCCGCCGGCTTCCTGGGGGGCGACGCCATGCTGCTGGTGGTCGGCGGTATGATCCTTGCGATTATTGCTCAAGGGGGGGACCTTCTGGAATCCTGGTGTAAGCGGCATTTCGGCGTGAAGGATTCCAGTCACATAATTCCGGGACATGGTGGTATTCTGGATCGTGTGGACGGGCTCCTGGCGGTTTTCCCGGTCGCATTCGTGTATTTCTGGGCAGTGGGAGCTCACTTCTGAATGTCATTGGCGTCAACATCGCCCAAGAGCGCCAACCAACCGCGGCGCCTCTCAATCCTCGGCTCCACCGGCTCGATCGGTTGCAGCACGTTGGACCTTGTCGAGCGCAATCCCGACGCCTTCACCATTGAGGCCCTGACCGCGAACCGCTCGGTGGCGCGTCTGGCCATGCAGGCCAAGCGTTTCGGCGCCCGCCTGGCCGTGGTCGCCGACGACAGCGCCTATGCGGACCTGAAGGAGGCGCTCTCCGGCAGCGGCATCGAGGTGGCGGCGGGGGCCGAAGCCGTGGCCGAGGCGGCGGCGCGGCCGACCGACTGGGTGATGTCCGCCATCGTCGGCGCCGCCGGCCTGGCGCCGACCCTCTCGGCGATCCGCCAGGGCACCGTGGTGGGCCTCGCCAACAAGGAAACCCTGGTCTGCGCCGGCAGCCTGATGACCGCCGAAGTGCGGCGTTGCGGCGCCCAGCTGCTGCCGGTGGATTCGGAGCACAACGCGATTTTCCAGGTCCTCGACCTGGATCAGCCGCAGAGCGTCGACAAGCTGATCCTGACCGCTTCCGGCGGGCCGTTCCGCAGCTTCAGCCGGGCCGATATGGCGGCGGTGACGCCGGCCCAGGCGGTCGCCCATCCCAACTGGGACATGGGTGCCAAGATCTCCGTCGACTCGGCGACCATGATGAACAAGGGCCTGGAGCTGATCGAGGCGCATTTCCTCTTCGACATGCCCGAGACGCGCATCGACATCCTGGTGCATCCGGAATCGGTCATCCACTCGATGGTCTCCTATGTCGACGGCTCTGTCCTGGCCCAGCTCGGCCAGCCGGACATGCGCACCCCCATCGCCTATGCCCTGGCTTGGCCGGAGCGCATGGCGACGCCGGTCGAGCGCCTCGACCTGGCCGCCATCGGCCGGTTGACCTTCGAGCCGCCGGACGAGACCCGCTTTCCCTGCCTGCGCCTGGCGCGCGCCGCGCTCAAGGCCGGGGGCACCGCGCCGGTGACCCTCAACGCGGCCAATGAAGAGGCCGTGGCGGCTTTTCTGGCCGGCCGGCTCGGCTTCCTGGAAATCCCGGAGGTGGTCGAGCGGGCCCTGGAGGCCCATCCGGCTGTCGAGCTGACCTGCCTGGAAGAAGTCGAGGCGGTCGACAGCCGGGCCCGGCAGACCGCCAAAGCGCTGCTTGAAGCCCGGGCGACAGGCGCCTAAGTGCTCCTTAAGACTTGGCCTAAATCCTTTCTTTGGTAACTATTTTGCGGTATCTAGCTGGGTCGCCCGCGGGTTGCCGCGGGGATCAGGGACCGGCGTCGTCCCGGGGTGGTGCCCCGGGTCAACCAGAACGAAGCGGGCTACCGCTCTTTCCTCACAACAATTAGTAGGACAGCGCTGTAAGTCATGGATTTTTCTGGTGGTCTCTACGGCTTCGGTATCCCGTTCCTCGTCATCCTCACCGCTCTCGTCTTCGTTCACGAGCTGGGCCATTACCTGATCGCCCGCTGGAACGGCGTACGAGTGGAGGTTTTCTCCATCGGCTTCGGCCCGGAGCTGTTCGGCTGGGATGACAAAGCGGGCACCCGATGGAAGTTCAGCCTCATCCCGCTCGGCGGTTACGTGAAGATGTTCGGCGACGCCAACGCCGCAAGCATGCCCGGCGACGGTAGTGAGCAAATGAGCGCCGCCGAGCGCGCGGTGGCCTTTCCGCACAAGCGCCTGGGGCAACGCGCCGCCATCGTCGCGGCGGGACCGATTGCCAACTTCCTCTTTGCCATCGTCGTTCTGGCCGCGTTGTTCATGTTCTACGGCCAACCCTTCACGCCGGCGGTGGTGGGCGAGGTGGTCGGGGACTCCGCGGCGGATGCCGCCGGATTCCAGGTCGGTGACAGGGTGGTCGCCGTCGACGGCACCACGGTTGCCAGATTCGAGGAATTGCAACGTATTGTTGCGCTTCGGCCCGGTGAAGAACTGGAAATCACCGTGGAGCGCGGCGGCCGCGAGGTCGACCTGCTGGCGACCCCGGACCGGGTCGAGCGGCCCAACGGTCTGGGTGAAACCCAGGTGGTGGGTCTGTTGGGCCTGCGCGGCGGCGCCCCGGAATACACCCGTCACGGCCCGCTGAGCGCGGTGTGGCAGGCGACGCGCGAGACGGTCTCCATCGTCGACCAGACCATGACGGCCCTGGGCCAGATCATTCGCGGCGCCCGCGGGACCGAAGAACTGGGCGGCCCGATCCGGATCGCTCAGATGTCGGGTCAGGCGGCGCAGCTGGGACTGCTGACGATGGTCCACTTCGCCGCGATGCTTTCCATCAACCTGGGTCTGATCAATCTCTTTCCGGTGCCCATGCTCGACGGCGGGCATTTGTTGTTCTACGCGATCGAGGCAGTGCGGGGGCGGCCTCTGGGCGAAAGGGCACAAGAATACGGTTTCCGGATCGGTCTGGCTCTGGTATTGACGTTAATGGTCTTCGTGACCTGGAACGATCTGCTTCGGATCGACAGTTTAGTGAATTTCGTCAAAGGCCTGGGCACATAAACGCACCAGTGCCACGGGGGAAGGACAAGGGACGTGTGTCGCGGACGGTTGCTCGTCGTCGTCTTGGCGTATCTGCTGTCCAGTGCAGCGTGGTTGGGGGTTCCTGATACGGGTTTTGCTCAGTCGATTCTGTCCGGCGGACGAATCGAGGCAATCCGGATTGAAGGCACGCAGCGCATTGAGGCGGCGACTGTACGCTCCTACATGCGAGTCAATCCGGGCGATCCTTTCGACCCGGTGCGCCTGGACGACTCGCTGAAGAATCTCTTTTCCACCGGTCTGTTCGCCGACGTGCGCCTGGAGCGCGAGGGCAACACCCTGATCGTCGTGGTCAGCGAGAACCCCATCGTCAACCGCATCGCTTTCGAGGGCAATCAGCGGATCGACGACGACACTCTGGCCCAGGAAATCGAACTGAGGCCCCGCGTCGTCTTCACCCGTACCAAGGTGCAGTCGGATACCGATCGCATTCTCGAGATCTACCGCCGCTCCGGCCGCTTTGCGGCGACCGTCGAGCCGAAGGTCATCCAGCTGGAACAAAACCGCGTCGATCTTGCTTTTGAGATCGACGAAGGCCCGCTGACCTCGATCCGCGCAATCAACTTCATCGGCAACCGCGAGTTTTCCGATTCGACCCTGCGCGATGAGGTGACCACCTCGGAGGAGTCGTTCTGGAACTTCTTCTCCACCTCCGATACCTACGATCCGGACCGTCTCACCTTCGACCGCGAACTGCTGCGGCGCTTCTATCTGAATGAAGGCTATGCGGATTTCCGCGTTGTCTCCGTCATCGCCGAGCTGACGCCGGATCAGCAGGACTTCATCATCACCTTCACGGTGGAAGAGGGGCCGCGCTATCGCTTCGGCCGGATCGGCCTGGAGACGGGCCTGCGCAATCTCGACCCGGAGACCCTGCGCAGCGAAGTCACTACGGAAGAGGGCGACTGGTACGACGCCGGCGAGGTCGACAAGACCATCGAAGTTCTGACCGACGCCGTCGGCGACCTCGGCTACGCCTTCGTCGACATCCGCCCGCGCGTGCAGCGCGACCGCGAGAACCTGACGATCGATATCCTCTATGACATTCAGGAAGGCCCGAAGGTCTTCGTCGAACGCATCGATATCGAGGGCAATTCCCGCACGCTGGACCGGGTGATCCGCCGCGAGTTCCGCCTCGTGGAGGGTGACGCCTTCAACACCTCGAAGCTGCGCCGCTCGCGCCAGCGGGTGCAGAACCTCGGTTTCTTCAAGACGGTCACGGTCGAGAACGAACCGGGCAGCGCGCCGGACCGGACGGTTGTCAAGGTCGCGGTGGAGGAACAGTCGACGGGTGACGTCACCTTCGGCGCCGGCTTCTCCTCGTCCGACGGCCCGATCGGCAACATCGGTATCCGCGAACGCAACCTGCTGGGCCGCGGCCAGGATCTGCGCCTCGGCTTTACCTTGGCGGGCGAGGCGACCGAACTCGATTTCAGCTTTACCGAGCCTTATTTCCTGGACCGCAATCTCGCGGCCGGTATCGACCTTTATCGCACCACGGACGACCGGACGGACGAGAGCGGCTACGAGGAGGAGCGCCTTGGCGGCTCCGTGCGTGCCGGCTTCAATATTACGGACGAGATCCGCGACGTCGTACGCTACACGCTGGAAAATCGCGACATCACTGACGTCGACAACAGTGCTTCACTGCTGGTCCGCTCCGAAAGAGGCGCCACCTTGCGCTCGGGCATCAGCAACGAGCTGACCTACGACACGCGCGATTCGCGCTTCGATCCGCGTGAAGGCGTCATCAGCAGTCTGCGTACGGAGTTCTTCGGCCTGGGCGGCGACGCAAGCTTCGTGCGCGCCTCGGCGACGGCGGGCTACTATTATACCGTCTTTGAGGACTACACACTGAGCGTCCGGGGCACGGGCGGCACGATCGTCGGCGTCGGCGAGGATACCCGCATCTCCGACCGCTTCTTCAAGGGCGGCGGTTCCCCGCGCGGCTTCGAATACGGCGGCATTGGCCCGCGCGACGGCAGAACCAATGACGCACTGGGCGGCAAGAACTTCTACACCGGTACGGTGGAGGCTTCCTTCCCGCTGAATCTGCCCTTCGATCTGGATATCCGCGGCCGTGTCTTTACCGACGTGGGCGCAGCCTGGGATATCGACGACAACAGCATTCCGGTAAATCTTCAGGACTCCAGCGATCCGCGCGTCACCGTCGGTACGGGCATCTCCTGGAACTCTCCCTTTGGCCCGGTTGTCGTGGACCTGGGTATCGCTGTGATCAAAGAGGATTTCGACGAGACCGAGCTCTTAAGCTTCAGCTTCGGAACGCAGTTTTAGGACATATGTCGAGGCTTCGCCGCAGGTCGCTGTACCTTGCCGGAACGCTCATGCTGTTGTCGGCGCTCTTCACTGCGGCCTCTTCTCCGGTAGCTTGGGCCCAGATCGAGCGGGCTCCGCTGATCGGCATCATCGACATCCAGGCCGTGCTTCGGGAATCCGAGGCCGTGCATGCCCTCTCACGAAAAATCGAGGCCCGGCGTGAAGCTGCCCAGGCCGGTATGCAGGATCGTGAAGAGGCACTGAGGGCGGCCGACCTGGACCTGGCCCAGCGGCGCAGCGCCCTGTCGGTCGAGCAGTACGCCGAGGAACGCGGCAAGCTGGAGGACGAGGGCATCGCCCTGCAGCGCGAGGCGCAGGAGCAGCGCCGCCAGTTGGATCAGATATTCAGCCGCGGCATGAGCCAGGTGCAGCAGGTCCTGGTCCAGATATCCCAGGACATTGCCCGAGAGAACAACCTTGACCTCGTGCTGGCCAAGACCACAGTTATCCTAGTCCGCTCGGAGTTCGACTTCACCGAGGAGGCCCTGCAGCGGCTCAACGCCCGCCTCGCCGACGTGACTCTGCCGGATGTACCGAATTAAAGGTGGCCCATGGCTGACCCTCGTTTCTTTAACAATGCCGGGCCCTTCAAGCTGGCTGATCTGGCCGCCATCGCAGAAGCGGAACTGCTGCCCGGCGGTGAGGAGGGTACGCGCAGCTTCACCGACGTTGCGCCGCTGGACACGGCGGGACCGGATGACGTGAGCTTTCTCGACAACCGCCGCTATCTGGGCCAGTTCACCGAAAGCAAAGCCGGAGCCTGCATCGTCGATCCCGAGTTCGCCGAGCGCGCCCCCGAGGGCATGGCCCTGCTGCTCACCAAGCGCCCGTACCGCGGTTACGCCAAGATCGCCCAGGCCTTCTATCCCGTGCCGCCTCCGCACCCCGGCATCCATCCCACAGCGGTGGTCGATCCCGGCGCGCGTATCGGCGAGGGCAGCGAGATCGGCGCCGGCGTAGTGATCGGCGCCGGTGCCGAAATCGGTCGGGGCTGCCGTGTCGAGGCCAACAGCGTGGTGGGCGAGGCGGTGGCCGTCGGCGACGGCACGATCATCGGCCCCAACGTCTCCCTGGCCTACTGCCGCATCGGACGGGCCTGCCAGATTCACGCCGGGGCGCGAATCGGGACCCGCGGCTTCGGCTTCTCCATGGATCCGGAAGGCTTCGTGGACGTGCCGCAACTGGGCCGCGTGCTCATCGAGGACGGGGTCGAAGTCGGGGCCAATTCGACGATCGACCGCGGCGCCGGACCGGACACCGTGATCGGGGCCGGGGCGAAGATTGATAATCTCGTGCAGATCGGGCACAACGTGCGCATCGGGCGCGGTTGCGTGCTCGTCGCTCAGTCGGGGGTGGCCGGCAGCACGGTCCTGCAGGACTTTGTCGCCGTCGCCGCTCAGGCAGGCATCTCCGGCCACCTGAAGGTGGGGGCCGGTGCCCAGATCGGCGCGAAATCCGGGGTCATGCGTGACATTCCCAGTGGGATGACGGTTCTGGGCAGCCCTGCGCGGCCAGTTCGGGAGTTTTTCCGGCTCGTTGCCCTGTGGGAGCGCCAGTTGAAGGCAAGGGGCAAGAAGAAGGATGAATAAAGAAACCTCAGAGCAGGAAGAGATCGGCACGCTGAACGTCCATGACATCATGGCGCTGCTGCCGCACCGCTACCCGTTCCTCATGATCGACCGGGTAGAGGATATCGTCCTCGGTGAGAGCGCGACGGGAATTAAGAACGTCACCATCAATGAGCCCTTTTTCCAGGGACATTTCCCGGAACAGGCGGTGATGCCGGGGGTCCTTCTGGTCGAGGCCATGGCGCAGACCGCGGCGGCCCTGGTGATGTACACCCTGGGTAAGGAAGCTCACGGCAAGCTGGTCTACTTCATGACCATCGACGAAGCGCGCTTCCGCAAGCCTGTGGTGCCCGGCGACACCGTGCGCATCCAGGTCACGCGCATCCAGAACCGCCGCAGCGTCTGGAAGTTCAAGGGCGAAGCCCTTGTCGGCGATGCCCTCGTGGCCAATGCCAGCTATTCCGCCATGATCGTGGGGTACTGATGTCGGAAATTCACCCGACAGCCGTTATCGACCCTGGCGCGAAAATCGCGGACGGCTGCTCCATCGGCCCCTACTGCGTGATCGGTTCCAACGTGACCCTGGGCGAGGGGGTGCGTCTGCACAGCCACGTGGTTATCGACGGGCGCACCACCGTGGGCGCGCGCACGCGCATCTATCCTTTTTCCTCCATCGGCCAGCCGCCACAGGATCTCAAGTACAAGGGCGAGCCTTCGGAGTTGCACATCGGCAATGACAATGTGATCCGCGAGCACGTGACCATGAATCCCGGCACCGAAGGGGGTGGCATGGTCACGGAAGTGGGCGACGGCTGCCTCTTCATGCCGGGCAGTCACGTTGCCCACGACTGTCGTCTGGGCAACAACGTGATCATGGCCAACAACGCCACGCTGGCCGGCCACGTGGTGCTGGAGGACTACGTCATCATGGGTGGCCTTTCCGGCGCCCAGCAGTTCGTGCGCGTCGGGCGCAACGCCATTATCGGCGCCATGGCCGGCGCCAAGAGCGATGTCATTCCCTTCGGTATGGTCATGGGCCGCCCGGGGATACTGGCCGGGCTGAATCTGGTGGGGCTCAAACGCGCCGGCGTCGACAGCAAGGAGATCCAGGCGCTGATGAAGGCCTACGACCATCTCTTCGGCACCGAAGGCACCTTCGCCGAGCGCATCGACGCGGTGGACGATCAGTATGGCGGCCGGGGCACCATCGACGCCCTGGTCGGCTTCCTGCGCGCGGAGACCTCGCGCCCCATCCTGCAGCCGGAAGAAGACTGATGTCCGGGCCGCTCGGTATCGTTGCCGGCGGCGGGTCCCTCCCACGCCGGCTGGTGGAAGTCTGTCAGGCCAACGGCCGTGGCGCTTTCGTCATCGCTATCGAGAACCATACCGACCCGGCCACCGTGGAGGGCGCGGATCACCTCTGGATCCGCATGGGTCAGAGCGAGAAGGCGGTGCAGGCCCTCAAGGGGGCCGGGGTCAAGGACCTGGTCCTGGTCGGCGCCGTCAAGCGGCCGAGCATGACCGAACTGCGCCCCGACCGGAAGACCTTCAAGTTCCTCGCCAAGATCGGCTTCAACAGCCTGGGCGACGACGGCCTGCTGGGGGCCGTGGTGAAGGGCCTGGAGGACGAGGGCTTCACCCTGCGCGGGATCGAGGAATTCGTGCACGACCTGCTGGCCGCCGAGGGCAGCTTCGGCCGCAACCAGCCCGACGAGACCGCCTGGCGCGACATCCGGCGCGGCATCGACGTGGTGCGGGCCATGGGCGCGGCCGACGTCGGCCAGGCCACGGTCATTCAGGACGGCCTGGTCCTCGGCGTCGAGGCGCTGGAGGGAACCGACGCCCTCCTGGCGCGCTGCGGTCCCCTGCGCCGGGCCGGCCCCGGTGGGGTCCTGGTGAAGCTCAGCAAGCCCGGACAGGAACGCCGGGCCGACCTGCCGACCATCGGCGTCAAGACGGTCGAGGGCGCGGCGGCCGCCGGACTGCGCGGCATTGCCGTTGAAGCGGGCGGCACGCTCGTGGTTGATCTGCCCGCCGTCACCTTGGCCGCGGACCGGGCCGGCCTCTTCATTGTCGGCATCAGCCACGAAGCGGCGACCGGCGCCGCCGCCGGATGACCGCGCCCGAATTCGCGGATGTCGGGCAGGAGGAAGGTCCGCTGATCTTTCTCATTGCCGGCGAGCCCTCCGGCGACCTGCTGGGCGCCCGCCTCATGACGGCCCTGCGCGAGGAGACCGGCGGGCGCGTCCGCTTTGCCGGCATCGGCGGCGAGGCCATGACCGCGGCGGGGCTGAAGAGCCGCTTCCCGATCCACGAACTGGCGGTCATGGGGCTCATCGAGGTGCTGCCGCATCTCTTCACCATCCTCAAGCGCATGCGCGAGACCGTCGCCGCGGTGAAGGAGCTGCGCCCCGACGCCGTGGTCACCATCGACTCGCCCAGCTTCACACTGGAGATCGCCGAACGCCTGAAAGGGCAGGGCATCCCGTTGATCCACTATGTCGCCCCGCAGGTCTGGGCCTGGAAGGCGTGGCGCGCCAAATCGGTCGCCCGCTACCTGGATCACCTTCTGGCGCTGCTGCCCTTCGAGCCGCCTTATTTCGAACGCCACGACCTGCCGACCCACTTCGTCGGCCATCCGGCGGTCGAGACCCGATCCGCGGCGCAGACGGGCGCTGCCGCGCAGAGCCCCTGCCTGGCGGTGCTGCCGGGCAGCCGCAAGGGCGAGGTGGCGAAGCTGCTGCCGGTCTTTGCCGAGGTTGTGCGCGCCCTGGCGGCCAGGCACCCGGAGCTCAAGGTGGTGATCCCGACGGTGGAGACGGTCGCCGAAGTGGTGCAGGCGCAGGTGCGGGACTGGCCGCTGCCGGTCACGGTGGTGCGCGGCGCCGAAGCCAAGGAGAAGGCCTTCCGCGAGGCCACGGCGGCCTTGGCGGCCTCCGGCACCGTGGCCCTGGAACTGGGCGTTGCCGGGGTGCCCACGGTGGTGGCCTACCGCTTCGCCGGCATCGTCGGGCTGCTGCCGCCCTCGCTGCTGCGCGTGCCCTTCGTCAGCCTGGTGAATCTCATCGCCGGGCGGGAGGTGCAGCCGGAGTTCCTGCAGCGCCGTTGCCGGGCGGCGGAGATCCTGCCGGCGGTGGAGCGGCTGCTGAGCGATCCGGAGGCCCGTGCCGCCCAGCGCGAGGGCTGCCGCGGCGTGGTCGAGGCGCTGACCCCGCCCGAGGGCAATCCCAGCCGCGCCGCGGCCCGGCGCATCCTGGCCTGCCTGAAGAAGCAGCCTTCGAGCTGACAAAGGAAAAGGGCGCCGCTGCTCTCGCAGGGCGCCCTTTGGTTCGTTCTATGCGGCCGCTCAGCGCTTCTCGAGCGGCACGTAGGCGCGCTCGGTGGCGCCGTGGTAGAGCTGGCGCGGCCGGCTGATGCGCTGCTTGGGATCCTCGATCATCTCGCGCCACTGGGCGACCCAGCCGACGGTGCGGGCGACGGCGAAGAGCACCGTGAACATGGAGGTCGGGAAGCCCATGGCCTTGAGGATGATGCCGGAATAGAAGTCGACGTTGGGGAACAGCTTCCGCTCGACGAAGTAATCGTCCTCCAGGGCGATCTTCTCCAGCTCCATGGCCATTTCAAGCATCGGGTCATTGATGCCCAGCTCGCCCAGCACCTCGTGGCAGGACTTCTGCATCACCTTGGCGCGCGGGTCATAGTTCTTGTAGACCCGGTGGCCAAAGCCCATGAGGCGGAAGGGATCGTCCTTGTCCTTGGCCCGCTTGATGAACTCCGGAATGCGGTCTTTGGAGCCGATCTCGGAGAGCATCTGCAGCACCGCCTCGTTGGCGCCGCCGTGCGCCGGCCCCCAAAGGGAGGCGATACCGGCGGCGATGCAGGCGAAGGGGTTGGCGTTACTGGAACCGGCGATGCGCACCGTCGAGGTTGAGGCGTTCTGTTCGTGGTCGGCATGCAGGATGAAGATCCGATCCATGGCGCGGGCCAGTACCGGGCTGATCTTGTATTCCTCGCAGGGCACCGAGAACATCATGTGCAGGAAGTTCTCGGCATAGTGCAGGTCGTTGCGCGGGTACACGAAGGGCTGGCCGACGGAGTACTTGTAGGCCATGGCGGCGATGGTCGGCATCTTGGCGATCAGGCGGTGCGACGCCACCATGCGCTGATGCGGATCGTTGATGTCCGTGGAGTCATGATAGAAGGCCGACATCGCGCCCACCACGCCGACCATGACGGCCATGGGGTGCGAATCACGCCGGAACCCCCGGAAGAAGTTGTTCATCTGCTCATGCAGCATGGTGTGATAAGTAATTGATTTCTCGAACGCCGTCTTTTCCTTCACGCTCGGGAGTTCGCCATGCAGCAGCAGATAGCAGACATCCATGAAGTCGCTGTGCTCGGCCAGATCCTCGATCAGATAGCCGCGGTGCATGAGGATGCCTACTTCGCCGTCGATGTAGGTGATGTCGGAATCGCAGCTGGCCGTGGAGGTGAAGCCGGGGTCGTAGGTGAACATCCCCGTCTCGGCGTAGAGCTTGCTGACATCGATGGCGCGGGGGCCGACGCTGCCGTCCAAGACCGGGAGTTCCAGGCTCTTCCCGGTGCTGTTGTCCGTCAGGGTCACGGTGGCCCTGTTGGCGATCGGTTTGGCGTCGTTCATAGTCCCATCCCTCAACTTAAAATGCCCCGCAGGCGGGTGCCCAATGTTGGCCGCGAGCATAGAGAATCCGACCGATTCAATCAATTGCCGCGGCGCAACATAGAGCGCTAGGAAGAAGTGCTCTGATCGGCGATCCGGGCCAGGGATTCCTCCCGCCCCAGGATGCTGGCGACCTCAAAGATGCCCGGCGAAACGTTTGATCCACTGAGTGCCGCCCGCAAGGGTTGGGCGACGTCTCCCAGCTTGCAGTCCTCGGCCTCGGCGAAGGCGCGTACCGCCGCTTCGACGGCCGCTTCGTTCCACTCCGGCAACTGGCTCAGGCTGCTGAGTAAACGGCCCAGACGGGCACGCGCTTCAGGCTTGAGGATCTTGTCCGCTTTGGGAGTCAGGCGCAGCGGCCGCTCGATGACGTAAAATACCGCATTTTCAGCGAGTTCGACAAGATTTTTCGCCCGCGCCTTGAGGCCGTCCATGCCGGCTGCGAGGCGCTTTTGGGCCAGTTCCGACAGCGGCCGTTCCAGAGTCTTTTCCAGGCGCGGCACGAGCAGTTCCAGCAGGCGCTCCGAGGCTGCCTCGCGCAGGTAATGGCCGTTGAGGCTCTCCAGCTTGACGAAGTCGAAACGCGCCGCCGACTTGCCGACGCCGTCCAGGTCGAACCATTCGACCGCCTGCTCGGTGGAGATAATCTCGTCGTCGCCGTGGCCCCAGCCGAGACGCAGCAGATAGTTGCGCAGGGCCTCCGGCAGATAGCCCATTTCCCGGTAGGCATCGACGCCCAGGGCACCGTGGCGCTTGGACAGCTTGGCGCCGTCGGGGCCGTGGATCAGCGGGATGTGAGCGAAAAGCGGCGTCTCCCAGTCCAGGGCCCGGTAGAGCTGGGTCTGGCGGAAGGCGTTGGTCAGGTGGTCGTCGCCGCGGATCACGTGGGTGACGCCCATGTCGTGGTCGTCCACCACCACCGAGAGCATGTAGGTCGGGGTGCCGTCGGCGCGCAGCAGGATCATGTCGTCCAGCTGGTTGTTGCGCACTGTAACCTCGCCCTGCACCACGTCGGCGATCACCGACTCTCCCTCCTGGGGCATTTTCAGGCGCACCACCGGGTCGATGCCGGCCGGCGCCTCGGAGGGATCGCGGTCGCGCCAGCGCCCGTCATAGCGCATCGGCCGGCCTTCGGCCCGTGCCTTGGCGCGCATCTCTTCCAGCTCTTCCGGCGAGCAGTAGCAGTGATAGGCGCGGCCCTGGGCCAGCAGGTCGCGCGCCAGCTCCGCGTGCCGCTCGGCCCGGGAGAACTGGTAGACGATTTCCCCGTCATGCTCGAGCCCCAGCCAGTCCAGGCCGTCCAGGATGGCGTCGATGGCCTCCTGGGTGGAGCGTTTGCGGTCGGTGTCCTCGATGCGCAGGCGGAACTCCCCGCCGTGGTGGCGGGCGAAGAGCCAGTTGAAGAGCGCCGTGCGGGCGCCGCCGATGTGGAGGAAGCCGGTGGGCGAGGGCGCAAAGCGCGTCACGACGGTACTGGTGTCGGTGGTCATCACTCAATCGCTTGCTGGAACCAGGGTCTGGGGGCCGGGGGACCGGCGCCGGTCCCCTGGAGATCAGGATGGCGGGGTTTACCACAGCCGGGGGAAGCTCGGCAAACCGCCGATGCTCCTCTTTTGCGCGTGTTCCACTAAATCTATAATCGTGAAAGTAAAAGGGGGATTTGACGGGGGAAACCACCATGCGGGCGCTGCCTGACGGCAGGGAAAGCGGGCAGGACAAGGGCGGGCCGTCGGACCTTGTTCGACTGGCCGGGCGGGCCCGCGACGACCTGCTGGCCGAGCGCGGGCGCTGGCCGCTGTGGGTGCCGGCGCTGCTGGGGTTGGGCGTCTGCTTCTATTTTTGGGGCAAGGCGGAGCCGCCGGTCTGGCTGGGGCCTGCCGCCGCTGCGGTGCCGGGCATCGGTGCCTGGGGCCTGCGCCGCGCACCGGGCCTGAGCCTGGTTCTCCTCGCGCTGTTCACCGTAGCCGCCGGCTTCGCCCTGGCGCAGCTGCGCACCCAGCTCGTGGCCGCGCCGGTGCTGGAGCGGAACTGGGGACCGGCCGCGCTGACGGCGGAACTTCTGGACAGCGAGCCGCGGACGCTGGGCCGGCGGCTCTACCTGCGCCCGCTGGAGATGCCGGGGCTCGCGCAGGAGGATCTGCCGGCACGACTGCGGGTCACCGTGACCGCCCTGGAGACCGCGCCGGCGCCCGGCAGCCTCCTGCGCCTGCGCGCCGCCCTCCGGCCACCGAGCCCGCCCGTGCTGCCCGGTGCCTTCGATTTCGCCCGCCAGGCCTATTTCCAGCGTCTCGGCGGGATCGGTTTTGCCTACGGCACCGCCGAGGTGCTGGCGCCGCCGCAGGATGGCGGCGGGGCTACCGCCGCCTGGCAGCGCTGGTGGGCAGGGCTGCGCCAGACCATCGCCGGACGCGTCGCGGCGCAGCTCGAGGGACAGGCGGGAGCCGTCGCGGTGGCGCTCATCACCGGCCAGCGCGGCGCCATCAGCGAGGCGACCCGCGCCGACATGCGCGTCGCGGGCCTGGCCCACCTGCTGGCGATCTCGGGCCTTCACATGGGCCTGGTCGCGGGCTGCCTGTTCTTCTTCCTGCGCGCCGGCCTGGCCCTGATCCCCGGCCTGGCGCTCTATCACCCGATCAAGAAGTGGGCGGCGGTGGCCGCCGCCGCCGGCGCCTTCGTCTACCTGAACCTGGTGGGCGCCAGCATTCCGGCGCAACGCGCTTTCCTCATGATCGCCGTGGTGCTGCTGGCGGTGCTGCTGGAACGCCGCGCGCTCTCTCTGCGCCTGGTCGCCTGGGCCGCCGTGGTGATCCTCATCGCCGCGCCGGAAAGCCTCATGTCGGCCAGCTTCCAGATGTCCTTTGCCGCCGTCACAGCGCTGATCGCCGCCTACGAGGCCTGGGACGGCCGCCGCCCGCAGTACCGCGAGGCGAGGGGTATGGCAGAGCGGTTGCTGACATACTTCGCCGGCGTTGCGGCGACCTCGGTGATCGCCATTCTCGCCACCGGGCCCTTTGCTGCCTTCCACTTCCAACGCCTGGCCCTATACGGGCTCCTGGCCAATCTGGTGGCGGTGCCGCTGACCGCCTTCTGGATCATGCCCTGGGCCGTCCTGGCCCTGCTGCTCATGCCCTTCGGCGGCGAAGCCCTGGGGCTCGTGCCCATGGGTTGGGGCCTCGAGGTGCTGCTGGGGCTTGCCGGGACCGTGGCCGCCTGGCCGGCGGCCAGCCTGCAGGCGCCGCCCATGCCGGACTGGGGCCTGGGGCTGGTGGCGCTCGGCGGGCTCTGGCTCTGCCTCTGGCAGCGGCCCTGGCGCCGCCTCGGTCTCGCGCTGATCCTGGCCGGGGCGCTCTCCCCGCTGAGCTTCGAGCCGCCGAGTCTGCTGGTCAGCGGCGACGGCCGGCAGGCGGGCCTGCGTGACGTCGAAGGGCGGCTGTGGGTGGGCTGGCCGCGCGGCAGCAGCTTCGTGCTCGACAGCTGGGCGCGGCGGGCCTTCGCGTCGCAGACCTTGCCTTGGCCGGCCCTCGGAGAAGGGAGCGCTGCCGGTATGAGCTGCGATCCCCTCGGCTGCCTCTACCGGGAGAACGGCTGGACACTGGCGGTGCTGCGCGACCCGCGCGCCGCCGCCGACGACTGCCGCCTGGCCGAGGTCGTGGTCAGCTTGGAGCCGCTGCGCCGCCAACCCTGCCGTGGCCCGGCGGTGGTCATCGACCGTTTCGATCTCTGGCGCCAGGGCGCCCAGGCGGTGTGGCTGGGGCCGGAGGGGCCCGTCGTGCGCACCGTGGCCGGGCAGCAGGGCGCACGTCCCTGGTCGCCCTATCCGGCGCGGGCTTTCGGGAATGACTAGAGACGACCAAATGAGCAGCTTTGCTCACAGCGCGAGGCGCGTTGAGGCTGTCGCAATCTACGCGCCGGAGCGCTAAGATGATTGAATTTAATGCTCCCCGTTCCCGCTCTGCGGGAGGACAACGATGGACCAATAGATCTGGAGCACAGTATGAGTGAATTCGCAGATCAGTTGATTGCTCTCAATGTCCCCAGGTCGAGTCTGGAATTTATGGGACTTGTCGCCTGGGTCATCGGCGCCGCCAGCTTTTGCGTATTGGCCGTACTTTGGGTGCTCCTGCCTTTCAACATGGCGCCTGAAGCAAAAAAAACAGGATGATGCTGCTCCCCCTGATCGTGTTTCTCCCGGGGTCTTTTTTCACGCCCAGGGGCACGACGATCCGGTCATGGCTTATACCCGTTATTCTTTTGTTTCTCGGTGCGTGGATTGTGGGGTTCACATTGGCGATGACCCTGCAGCGAATGCCTGCTGCAAGCTAGCGGGCCCAAGTCTTGAGCAACGCCCCGCCGTCGTTTTGGCAGTGGGCCCCGGCCTCGGAGATCCGGATCGCAGCGAGGCCCGGGTTTAGCTCCCGCCCAGGCTGTCCGCCTGGTCCCGACTAGTAGCGCCGCAGCAGACCCACCAGGCGGCCCTGGATGGCGACGCGCTCGGGCGGGAAGATCCGTGTCTCATAGGCCTGGTTGGCCGGCTCCAGGGCGATGGCGCCGCCCTTGCGGCGCAGACGCTTCAGGGTGGCCTCTTCGTTGTCGACCAGGGCGACCACGATGGTGCCGTTCTCGGCGCTCTCGCAGCGCTCGATGATCACCGTATCGCCGTCCAGGATGCCGGCGTCGACCATGGAGTCGCCGTCGACCTCCAGGGCGTAGTGCTCGCCGTTGCCCATGATGGAGGAGGGCACGTCGACGTAGTTGGAATAGTCGCGCAGGGCCTCGATCGGCGTGCCGGCGGCGATCCGGCCATAGAGCGGCAGCTGCATCGCGTCGCTGTCGTTGGCGGCCTGGGCACCGGGGATCGACGAGGAGAACCCGCCCCGGATGACCTTGGGGGCGAAGCCGCCGCGGGCGTCGCCGCCCTGCGGCGGCGTTTCCGCGCCCGTGTCCTCGACCTCGCCGGCCATGTCATTGGGCAGGCGCAGCACCTCCACGGCCCTGGCCCGGTGCGGCAGGCGGCGGATGAAGCCGCGCTCCTCCAGGCCGGTGATCAGCCGGTGGATGCCCGACTTCGACTTCAGCGCCAGCGCATCCTTCATTTCGTCGAAGGACGGGGAGACCCCGTTCTTCTGCAGGTGGCGGTGGATGAAGAGCAAAAGCTCGTGCTGCTTTTTGGTGAGCATGGATCGATTAACCCCAGGGTGTCGTCCTTCGTCATGGAAGCGACACAAAATATGGAACAAAACAAAAACCTGGGCACATGTTCTAGTTTAGTTCTCATTTGCCGTCAAGGGCTATGTCAGGAGGCGGCAGCGGCCCTCGGGGCAGGTCGGCCGAAAAGGGGAACAGGTTCTCCCCGGCCGAAGCGGGGTAGGGAGAATGGCCCGCGCTCCGCGAGGGTTTCGATAGTCGGTCCCTTCCTGGTCGATTATCCTTGCCGCACACTTCCGCCGGAGGGCGCTGTGGAGCCAAAGAGTCCGGTCCAGACACTTATGCGGACGCCGGGTGACATGCCGGCCGATGTCGGGGCTGCGGTCATAGACGAAGAAGCTCCGGCGGCTCGGTTTGGGATCAAGGCCAGGCTCTACGCGGCGCTGATGATCCTGGCGGCGCTGACGGTGCTGACGGGCGTGGTCGCCTGGTCGATCTTCCACCACATGCACCGGTCCCTGACGCAGGTCGCCCACGAGCATATACTCGTCATGGTGGCCGCTGTGGACCTGTCGGATCTCGGAAGCGAGATCTCCAGTTCCGCGGCAGCCCTCATCGCGAGTTCCACCGGCGAGGAGCGGGCCCGCGAGAGAGCGACATTGCGACAGCTGGAACAGACCTTCGCCGCCCATGTCGCCGCTTTGCAGGAGCACGCCGTCGCCAATACGGCTGCCGCCGGGATCGCCGCCATCGGCACCCGCTTCTCGGAACATTTCACCGAAATAGAAGCGATCACCGATCGGCGTCTGGAGCTCCAGGTAGACCGCAACGAGGCGGCGGCACGGCTGACCGATTTGCATGACGATCTGCTGCATGCGTCAGACCGGCATCTTGAAGAAGTGACGCGCCACGCGACAGCGGCAGGCGAGGGGCCGGCGGGTCTGATCGACCTGCTCGAGCTCCAAAGCGAGGCCGAACACGCGGTCGGTCTGCTCAACGAGGCTTTGGCGGCTCTCGATGCCGAACGACTGAATGCCTTGCGCGCCGAATTCGACGCCGCCATCTCTGCCGCTCATGCGGCTGCAACCCGGCACGCAGAGGCGACTGGGGAGGCCGGCCTGTTCTCGGCAACGACGACGATCACCGGCTTGGACGCTGAGCGCGAAGGGTTTTTTGCCCTCAGGCAAAGCGAACTCGCTGCTAGAGCCGAAACACTGGCACTCTTCGATTCCATTCGCGCGCAGGAAGCCGAGCTCAACATGGCGGTTGCCAATCTCGTCGCCGGAGTCCATGAGACGAGCGATGAGGTCGCTGAGCGCGCCGAGTTGATGATCGGTTGGGGCGAGAAAGTAACGGCCTCCCTGACGATCGCCAGCGCCCTCTTCGCCCTGGCCGTGATGTTTGTCTATGTGCGCCGGCACATCCTGCACCCGATCGGGGAAATCACGGGCGCGATGACCCGGCTCGCCGGCGGCGACACCACGGTCGACATTCCGTTTCGCACACGTCGCGATGAACTGGGCCACATGGCCAAGGCGCTGGGCGTATTCCGCGACACCGCCATCGAGGTGCAGGAGTCCAACTTGCGCGAAATCCGCACCGCGCGGCGCCGCCTCTCGGACGCCATCGAGAGCATCTCGGAGGCCTTCTCGCTCTACGACGCCGAGGACCGGCTGGTCATCTGCAACGAGAAGTACCGCACCCTGCTGTATCCCGGCATGGCGGATGAGATCGTGACCGGCACCGACTTCGGCGCCATCATCCGCCGGGCGGTCGAGCGTGGCATGATCCGCGACGCCGCGAACTGCGAGGAGGAGTGGATTGCCGACCGCCTCGCGCGCCACCGCGATCCCGGCGAGCCGCACATGCAGCAGCGCGGCGACGGGCGCTGGATCATGGTCAGTGAGCGCCGCACCCAGGAGGGCGGCATCGTGGCGGTCTACTCCGACATCACCGACCTCAAGGAACGCGAGCAGGCCCTGGCCGACAAGTCGGCGGCGCTTGAGCGACTCTCGGCTCAGCTCTCCAAGTACCTCTCGCCGCAGGTCTACGAGTCCATCTTCACCGGCCGCCAGGAGGTGCGGATCGCCAGCCAGCGCAAAAAGCTGACGGTTTTTCTCTCCGACATTGCGGACTTCACCGAGACCTGCGACCGCATGGAATCGGAAGAACTCACGGCACTCCTCAACCACTACCTGACGGAGATGTCGCGGATTGCGATGGACCATGGCGCCACCGTCGACAAGTACATCGGCGATGCCATCCTGGCCTTCTTCGGCGATCCGGAGAGCCGGGGCACTCGTGAGGACGCCCTGGCCTGCGTGCGCATGGCGCAGGCGATGCAAGCGCGCATGGACGAGCTTCGTGAACTGTGGCGCGGCTCCGGCATCGGCCGGCCGCTGCGCACGCGCATGGGCATCAGCACGGGTTATTGCACGGTGGGCAACTTCGGCAGCGACGACCGCCTCGACTACACGATCATCGGCGGTCCCGTGAACCTCGCAAGCCGGCTGGAGAGCGCAGCGGAGCCCGGCGACATCCTCCTCGCTTACGAAACCTATGCCCTGGTGCAGGACACGATCCCCTGCGAAGAGCTGCCCTCCGTGACGGTCAAAGGACTCGCCTATCCGGTCACACCTTACCGGGTGCTTCGTGATGACGGCCGGTACCGCGCCGGCACCGGCCGGATTGCGGAAACGACCGAGAGCATGAGCCTCGACCTCGACCCCGATTCAATGTCCGAGGAGGAGAGAGCCCGCGCGGCAGCCCTGCTCAAGGCGGCGCTGGAGCGGGTTCAGCGCCGCAGCTAGAGGCCGGGCAGGAGGTCCGGGAAGGACAGCACCTCGACGAGCTCGCCCTCGGCGGCGGCGGGGGCGTGGGGGGCGCGCACGATGAGGCCGTCGGCGGCGGCCAGCAGCGCCAGCATGGAGGAGTCCTGGCGGCCGTAGGGCGTTACCGTGCGGCGGCCGTCGCCGTTCTCGGCGATGGTGGCGCGCAGGTAGTCCTGGCGCTGGTCGTTGGGCCCGAGGTCGCCCCCCAGCACCATCTGCTGCAGCGGATGGGGCGGCAGGTCGAGGCCCAGCAGCGCGTTCAGCGCCGGGCGGGCGTAGAGCAGGGAGCAGACCACGGCGGAGACCGGGTTGCCGGGCAGCCCGATCATCGGCGTGCCGCCCAGCTGGCCGAACATCAGCGGCTTGCCCGGACGCATGGCGATGCGCCAGAAGTCGAGCTCCAGGCCCTGCTTGCCCAGCACCTTCTGCACCAGGTCGTGCTCGCCCACCGAGGCGCCGCCGGCGGTCAGCAGCAGGTCGGCCCCCTTGGCGCCGGCGGCCAGGGCGGCCAGCTGTTCTTCCTTGTCCGGGGCGATACCGAGCTGGACCGGCTCGCCGCCGCAGGCCCGCACGAAGGCGGCCAGGGCAAAGCCGTTGGAGCTGACGATCTGGCTCGGGCCCATCGGCTCGCCGGGCATCACCACCTCGTCGCCGGTGGCCAGGATGGCGACGCGCGGGCGGCGGCGCACCTGCACCCAGGGAAGATTCATGGCGGCGATGAGGCCGACGTCTCGCACACCGAGGAGGCGTCCGGCGCGCGGGCCCGGATCGCCCTCGGCGAAGTCGAGCCCGGCGGGACGGACGTAGTTGCCGGGCTTGCAGGACTCCTGCACCGTGACCTCACCGTTGCCGGCCTCGGTATCCTCCTGGATGATGATGGAATCGGCGCCCGTGGGCAGGGGCGCGCCGGTGAAGATGCGCACCGCCTCGCCGGCGCCCATCTCGCCCTCGAAGAGCCCGCCGGCCGGGACGGCGCCTATGACCTTCAGCGTCACCGGCACGCTGGCCACGTCGGCGGCGCGCACCGCGTAGCCGTCCATGGCCGAGACCGCGTGCGGCGGCTGCGTCACCCGGGAGCGCACGTCGGCGGCCAGCACCCGGCCGAAGGCTTCCGCGATGCTCACCGTCTCGGCGGGCAGGGGGGCGAAGTTCTTGAGGATACGGTCCAGCGCCTCGGCGACGGAGATCATCTAGGAAGCCTCATAGGTACCGGACTTGCCGCCGGCCTTGTGGATCAGGCGCACCTCGGTGATGCGCATGCCGCGGTCGACCGCCTTGCACATGTCGTAGACCGTGAGCGCCGCGACGCTGACGGCGGTGAGCGCTTCCATTTCGACGCCGGTGCGGCCCTTCAGCTTGCAGGTGGCGGTGATGTCGACGGCATTGCGCGCCTCGTCCAGCGTGAGGTCGACCTTCACCGAGGTCAGCGCCAGCGGATGACAGAGCGGGATCAGATCCGGCGTGCGCTTGGCGCCCATGATGCCGGCCAGCCGCGCCACCGACAGCACGTCGCCCTTCTTCACGCCGCCCTCGCGGATCATCGCCAGGGTTTCCGGCTGCATGATCACCGATCCCCGGGCGGTGGCGCTGCGCTCGGTCACGTCCTTGTCGGAGACATCGACCATGACGGCCTTGCCCTCGGCATCGAAGTGGGTGAAGTCGGCCATCGCGCGTTCCTAAGCCGCCCCGTGGATGCTTTGGGGCGCTTCGCCCTGCACCAGCTCGGCGGTAGCGGCGGCAACGTCGTCCTGGCGCATGAGGGATTCGCCGATCAGGAAGGCGCGCGCGCCGACGTTGGTCATGCGCGCCAGGTCGGCCGGCTCGTAGAGCCCGCTCTCGGCGACCAGCAGGCGGTCCTTCGGTACCCGCGGCGCCAGCTCCTCGGTGGTCTTCAGGTCGACCGCCAGGGTTTTGAGGTTGCGGTTGTTGATGCCGACCAGCGGCGACTTCAGTTTCAGCGCACGGTCCAGTTCTTCGCCGTCGTGGACCTCGACCAGCACGTCCATGCCGAGCTCGAGCGCCAGGGCCTCCAGTTCCGCCGCCTGGGAGTCCTCCAGGGCGGCCATGATCAGCAGGATGCAGTCGGCGCCCAGGGCGCGGGATTCGACGATCTGGTAGGGATCGAGCATGAAGTCCTTGCGCAGGCAGGGCAGGGGCACGGCGTCGCGCGCCATGACCAGAAAGCCGTCGGCGCCCTGGAAATAGGGCTCGTCGGTCAGCACCGAGAGGCAGGCGGCGCCGCCCGCCAGATAGGCCTCGGCCAGGCGCGGCGGATCGAAGTCGGCGCGGATCAGGCCCTTGCTGGGCGAGGCCTTCTTGATCTCGCAGATGAGGGCATTGGCACCACTCGCGGCCTTGGCTTCCAGGGCGGCGCGGAAGCCGCGCGGGGCCGAAGCGGCGGCGGCGCGCTCTTCCAGCACCTCCAGCGGCGTCACGGCCTTGCGCGCGGCGATCCAGTCGCGCTTGTCGGTGCAAATCTTCTGCAAGACGTCGCTCATGCCGGCACCGTCTCGTTGGTGATGCGCACCAGGCGGTTCAGGGTTTCCAGGGCGCGGCCGGAATCGATGGCCTCGGCGGCCATGTCGGCGCCCGCCTTCAGGTCGCCGACTTTGCCCGCAACGATCAGCGCCGCGGCGCTGCCCAACAGCACGATGTCGCGGTAGGCACTCGGCTTGCCCTCCAACAGATCGCGCAGGGCCGCCGCGTTGTGCTCCCGGTCGCCGCCGACGATATCTTCCAGCTTCGCTGTCGGCAGGCCGGCATCGGCCGGCGTGATCTCGAAGGTGGCGATCTTGCCGTCCTTCAGTTCGGCAACCTGGGTCGGGCCCAGGGTCGAGACCTCGTCCATGCCGCCGGCGCCGTGCACCACCCAGGCGCGCTCGTGGCCCAGGTCGCGCAGCACTTCGGCCAGCGGTTCGATCCAGGCGCCGTCGAACACGCCGATCAGCTGGCGCTTCACCTTGGCCGGGTTGGAGAGGGGGCCCAGCAGGTTGAAGATCGTCCGCGTGCCCAGTTCGACGCGCGCCGGGCCGACGTGGCGCATGGCGCTGTGATGGCGCTGCGCCATAAGGAAGCAGGTGCCGGCCTCGACCAGGGCGCGCTCGACCAGAGCGAAGTCGGCCTCGATGTTGACGCCCAGCGCCTCCAGCACGTCGCTGGCGCCGCTCTTGGAAGAGGCGGCGCGGTTGCCGTGCTTGGCGACCGGCACGCCACAGGCGGCGACCACGAACTGGCTGGCGGTGGAGATGTTGTAGCTGCCGGTCTTGTCGCCGCCGGTGCCGCAGATGTCGATGGCACCTTCCGGACGCTTCACGGTGGTCATCTTGGAGCGCATCACCGTGGCGGCGCCGGTGATCTCCTCGACCGTCTCGCCACGCACGCGCAGCGCCATGAGGAAGCCGCCCATCTGCGCCGGGGTGGCGTTGCCGGACATCATGATGTCGAAGGCCTGCTCGGCTTCGTCACGGGCCAGGCTGGCGCCGGTCGCGACCTTGCCGATCAGGCCCTTAAGATCGGGCATGTCGCCGCTCATCTGCCGGATCTCCGCGTTTAAGCCGCCGCGGCCGGGTCGGCGAGAGTGAGGAAGTTGCGCAGCAGGGCGTGGCCGTGCTCGGAGGCGATGCTCTCCGGATGGAACTGCACGCCGTAGATCGGCAGCGTCCTGTGCTGCAGGCCCATGATGACGCCGTCGTCGGCGGTGGCCGTGATCTCCAGCTGGTCGCTGGGGAAGCTCGCCGGATCGATGGTCAGGGAGTGATAGCGCGTGGCCGTCAGCGGAGAGGGCAGCCCGGCGAAGACGCCTTTGCCCTCGTGGGTCACCTGGCTCAGCTTGCCGTGCATCGGCTCTGGCGCGCGCACCACCTTGCCGCCGAAGTGCTGGCCGATGGCCTGATGACCCAGGCAAACGCCGAACAGCGGCACCTTGCCGGCAGCGGCCGCGATCAGTTCCAGGCAGACGCCCGCCTTGTCGGGATCGCAGGGACCCGGCGAGATGACGATACCCTGCGGCTGCAGGGCCAGGGCCTCCGCCGCGTCGATCTTGTCGTTGCGGCGCACCTCGACCTTCGCCCCCAATTCCCCCAGGAAGTGGAAGAGGTTGTAGGTGAAGCTGTCGTAGTTATCGATTAGCAGAAACATTTCAGATGCTTGCGCCGCGCTTTTCAGTCTTGATTTCGCCTCTTGGTTTCCTCTTATAACAGGCCGGCGGGCGCTACGGAAAGCGGGCAAATCGCCGCTGACGGCCCTGGTCAAGGACTTGGCTTGACCTTACAGTTACTAGAAGGTTGAATCTCCACCAAATCGCCTCAGCCAGGGAGCAGATTCATGAACATCGGCACCGCCGCAGCACATTCCGGGGTCCCGGCCAAGACCATCCGCTACTACGAGTCCGTGGGCCTGATCCAGCCCGCCGACCGTACGGCTTCGGGCTATCGGGTCTACGGCGAGCAGGACGTGGAGACCCTGCGCTTCGTGCAGCGGGCGCGCAGCCTCGGGTTCTCGGTGGAGGATGTGGGCAGCCTGCTGGCCCTGTGGCGCGACCGCAGCCGCACCAGCGCCGAAGTGAAGGCCCTGGCCCGGCACCGGGTCGAGGACATCGACCGCAAGATCACCGAGCTGACCGAGATGCGCGAGACCTTGCTGCACCTGATGGAACGCTGCAAAGGCGACGAACGTCCGGAGTGCCCGATCCTCCAGGGTCTCGCCGGCAAGACGGCCTGAGCGGCCGGCCACCCGGCACCGCCTCGAGCAGCAGGGTGCGGTCTCCACCGCAAGGCTCTAATGGCCAGGTTTCCGCCTCAGCTTCGTTAACCAACGCGTGCTAGGCTCCGCCCGCCATGAAGAAGGGCGATTCGCATAAGAAGCGGCGGCGGCGCAAGCCGAGCGGCGAGACGCTGTGGAACACGGCCGCCGTGGCCGGGCTGCTGCTCATCGGCCTGCTGCTGGGCGGGATCCTAGGTATCTTCCTCGATCGCCAGGGCCTTCTGGGCATGCCGCCGGCGCCGCAGAGCGCCCTGCGTGAAGTCCCGGCACCCCCGGCGCCCAAGCCGCCGCATCCCGACCCCCGCGTCGTGACCGCCGCGCCCGAAATCGACCGTGAGGCCCTGGAAGCCCAGTACCACGAGGTGCTGCGCGCCGAGCGGGAGGGCAGGACGCCGGAAGCGGTGGGCAATACTCCCAGCGGCTGGCAGGGCGATGCCGCGCAGCGGCAGGCGGCCTTGCCGCCGATCCCCGTGCCCGACCGCGGCCTGGCCGGCCCCCCCCTGTGGCAGCAGCATGCCGTGGCCGTGGCGCCGGCGCAGGGCCGGCCGATGATCGCCATCGTCCTTGACGACGTGGGGGTCAACCGGCGCGGCGCTCAGAAAGCTGTCGCCCTGCCGGGGCCGCTGACCCTCTCTTTCATGACCTACGCCCGCGACCTGCCGCAGATGACGGCCAAGGCGCGGGAGGCCGGTCATGAACTGATGCTGCACGTTCCCATGGAGCCGCGCAGCACCGAGATGGACCCGGGGCCCAACGTGCTGCGCGAGGATATCCCGCGCGCCGAGCTGCTGCAGCGTCTCACCTGGGGCCTGGCGCGCTTCGACGGCTACGTCGGCATCAACAACCACATGGGCAGCCGTTTCACCGCCTCGCCAGAGGGCATGGCCCTGGTCATGGGCGAGTTGAAGGCGCGCGGCCTGCTGTTCCTCGACTCCGTGACCGCCGCCAATTCAATCGCCGGGCAAGTGGCGGCAAAGGCCGAGGTGCCCTATGCGGTGCGCGACGTCTTCCTGGACAACGAGCCCGACGACCTCGCGGCGATCCACCGCCAGCTTGCGATCCTGGAACAGCAGGCGCGGGAGCGAGGCTATGCTGTCGGCATCGGCCATCCCCACGACGGCACTGTGGCGGCGCTTCAGGAGTGGATTCCGCAGATGCAGGAGCGCGGCTTCGCCCTGGTGCCGATCTCGGCCATCGTGCGCCACCGCCAACGGCTGGCGGCGCGGCAGACCGCCGGCGCCGGCTAGAGCCCTTCCAGTTCTTCCTGAAACGTCTCGGGCGCCGGGTCTTCGTGTCCGAGCCACGCCAGCGCCTCCGGCAGATCGCGAAAGCACCTGACGTAGATGATCGCATCTTCCAATTCCATAATGGCCCGGAACAATTTCATGATTCCTTCGTTCGGCGTAGGGGGCGCGAGCAAGGCGACACGAAACAGGGGGGCTCCGTCCGTGTCGGGAAGGGAACCGCCGAAGGAGTTTGCGACAACCTCGTCTTTCACGGCGAGTACCGTGGAGAAATTGGCGTCCGAAAGATCCAGGCCATATTGCAGGAAGATGAGGCGATCCATCCCGGGATTGAAATCCGGCTCTCTGGCGTTTCGTTGGATCGTCTCAATAACGTCCGACATGGTCACCCTACCGCTCAGGGCCGCGACGAAGAGCTGGGCGTCCTTCAAAATCCGCGTGCTGATAGCCATAGGTAGCTTGCGCCTCGCCGTGCCTTCTTTCGCAGGCAGAACAGCTGCCCGGTGGTTTTCGTCGGATCTGCCCGGCGTTCAGGATGGGGCAGTTCCGAGAAAGCTGGCAAACAAATGGCGAGACCCGCACTGCCGTCAGCGGCCCGCCCAGAGAGCTGGACAAACCTGGCACTGCGGCTCAGCAAAAGCAGAACGCCCCACACCGGGTAACCGATGTGGGGCGCTTTGGACGTCTCAAGAAATCGAGACGTGTCTCAGGAGGGTTCCGGCCAGGTGAACTCGGGACGCAGGCCCTCGTAGACAGGGCGGCCGTCGCTCGGCTTCGGCTCACCGGTCGCCGGATCATAGAAGGCGTGGTAGGTGGCCGGCAGGCTCGCCGCGTCGTAGCCCATGAGGTTCGGCACGATCACGCGGATGCGGTTCTGCTTGTCATCCAGCATGATCGGGCTACCGCAGGTGGCGCAGGTGCACAGCTCCAGCGGGCCGTCGGGGTTATTTGCGTTGAACGGCTGCCGGTTCAGCCCGTCGGGATTGTCGACGGCGACGTCACCGTGCCTGAAGAACACCACATGGGTCGTGTCTTGACCGGTAACACTCTTGCAGACAGAGCAATGGCAGGTGTGGTTGTCGATCGGTTCAGCGTCCGAGTGGGTGTGCACATGGTCGCACCCTCCGGAATACTTGTGGGACATGATCTCCTCCCTATTTCAGTCGTTGGACCATTTTTTGGCCGCGGGAGTTCGCTCGGAATCCCCCACGCATAGGATGCTCTTGCCCGCATACATCACGTCAAACGCGCCGATGTCGGCGAACAGACTGCTGGACTTCCGTTTTTCGGCGCCCGTCGGCTTCCCGGGGGGTTGCTGTATCCACGGAAAACCCGGCAGGGATCACTGCTCGATCCCGGCAACGGGTAAAGAGAACCATGCTCCCGGCCCGCTAGCCAATTAGCCTTTAGTTCGAAGCCGTGCGGGGTTGCGCATCGGTGGTAGAGGGGAGAATGACGTCAGAAAAAGTGGCGCGCTGCAGGTGGCGCGCCAGCAGGGGTGGCAGTTCCAGCCCCGGCTCGCGCGCCAGGGCCGCCGCCAGGGCTTCGCCGAGTGGCTGCGCCGCGAAGAGCGCTTCCAGGAGGGCGCACTCACCGTCGCCCAGCTCAAGCAGGCGGATTGCGGTCTGGTTGCGGTCAACCAGCACGCGGCAGAGGCTGTTCTGCGCCAGGTCGATGTCGGCGAAGTCGCCGTCGCCGTGATGGGCGCGCCAGATCCGGTCGACCGGGAACCGGGAAGTGACGATGCGGCAGGCCGGGTGCGGCGTGAAGCGCAGGCCGTCATAGTGCGACGGGGCGATTGCGGCGACGCACGCTGGGTCGAGCGCCGCCGCGTCGGGGGCATGGAACGCCCGATGCACGGCCCAGTCGAGCCGGGCCGCATCGGGCAGATAGGGCAGGGCGCGCGCCGGCTCGAAGCCGGCCAGGAAAGCGGGAAAGCCGGCCCCGTATTCGGCGAGGCAGGACGTGGCCGGCGGCTCGGCATAGACGAAGGCCTGCGCCACCGCGGCGAAGAAGCGCTCACCGACCAGCTGGCAGACCACCGGAAAGGCGTCCGCCAAGGCATCGCTCAAGGCGCCCAGGGTGTTGCTGCGGTAGACATCGAGACGCTGGGCCGCGGGGATGCCGTCGCAGCGGATTGTGGCGGGGACCGCGGCGCCCTGCGTCAGGATGGCCACGGCCATTTGCGACTGCAGTTCAGCCAGCGTCGGCACGGGCGGCCTCCCTCTGTGTGCCAAGGATGTGCTGCGCCTTCTCCGCTTCACCGAGCAGGCCCTGCAGCGGCGGTACCGCGCTGTCCCATTCGATAAGGGTCGGGCGCGGACCGAGACGCGCCATCGTCTCTACGTAGAGCGCCCAGACATCGTCGCAGACGGCGGAGCCGTGATCGTCGATGCGGAGCTCCCGGCCGCCGACCAGGCGGACCGAGTGGCCGGCAAGGTGGATCTCGCCGACCGCCTCGGCCGGCAGCGCGTTCAGATAGCGCAGCGGATCGAAGCCGTGATTGCAGGCGCTGACGTAGACGTTGTTGACGTCCAGCAGCAGGCCGCAGCCCGTACGTTCAACGACGGCGGCGAGGAACTCCCACTCAGGAATGGTCGAATGATCGAAGGCGAGGTAGCTGGACGGATTTTCGACAAGGATCTGCCGGCCGAGGAAGTCCTGCGTCTCTTCCACGTGGGTGCAGAACAGGGCCAGAGCCTCTGGCGTATAGGGCAGAGGCAGCAGGTCGGCGAGAAAGGCGCCGGGGGCGCTGCTCCAGGACAGGTGCTCCGACATCATGGCCGGCTCGATGCGACATTGCAGAGCCTTGAGGCGCTGCAGATGGTCGCGGTTCAGCGGGCCCGCGCTGCCCAGCGACAGGCCGACCCCGTGCAGGCTGACCGGATAGTCAGCGCGCAGGCTTTCCAGGACTGCGAGCGGACGCCCGCCGCCGAAATAGTTCTCGCTGTGCACTTCCAGCCAGCCGACCGGCGGCGGTGTGTCACACCAGTCGCGGTAGTGCTGGTGCTTGAGGGCGATCCCCACACCCGGCACGGCTTGCGGCGGCTGCCGGTCGCGGCGCAGGGCGCTGCTTGTCGGGGGCGACATGACTGTTCTTCGTTTGGGGCCTGCCGAGCGGCGCTCTCAGAGATGCTTGCTCAAGTAAATCATTCCGAGAGCGCCGGCCCGGCGCTGCCGGTCAGCCGAGCGAGCCGCCGGCGATCTTGTCGCAGGTGCCCGCCGGCAGAACGACGAAGGAGGCCGGATCGCCGTCGACGGTCGAGTGGCCCGCGCAGTCATGGCTGCCGGCCTTGCAGTCATTGGCACCGGCCTTGGCGACGCCGAAGCACTTCTCGACCGCGCTCTGCTGGGCGGCCGGCTTTCCCTCGTTGGAGGCGCAGGCGCTGAGCGTAAAGCTCAGGGCGACAGCGCTCATGAGAACATGGGTGGTTTTCATCTTGCTTCCTTTGCTTTCGAGAGGCCCGTTCGGGGCTTAGCTGCTTTGCGGCGTGGTGTGGCCGCCGACCAGCTTCTCGCAGGTGCCCGCCGGCACCAGGATGAAGGAGGCGGGGTCGCGGTCCTTGGTGGCATGGCCGGCGCAGTCGTGACTTCCGGCCTTGCAGTCGTTGGCGCCGGCCTTGGCGACGCCGAAGCATTTTTCCTGCTCGGCGGCCTGTGCAGGCGCGGCAGCGAAGGTGGCGGTTGCAGCGAGAAGAACGGCTGCGGCAATGAGGTTCGGGTTCATGGAATTTCCCTCCGTCCCATGTAGGTGAGGGAGGGAGTGTCACCCGCTCATTTTAGCGGGTCGATAGAGAAGTCTCTTCGCTCACGCAGAGTTCAAAAGCCGTGAGCCGGTTTCAAGCAAACGTGATCCCGCGCGACCAGTCGTGATTTCTCTGACGACCAATTTTGCGTTAGCCTTGCTTTGTTGCCGCACTGTCGCCGGCAACGGACAATTCATTGCGCCTCTTCACCGTCGCAGCGAGTCTTGACGCTGCGCGTGGTCAGCCGGTTCAGGGCGATCTCGATGGCCAGGGTCAAAACGAAAAAGGCGGCGATCCACAACAGCAACATCGGAGAGTTCTCCGCCAGGTGATCGCCGCCCGGCAGAATCGCGCCGATGAGGAAAGACAGCCAGACGGTGCTGCCCGCGATCGCCCCCGGCGTGGCCCAGAAGGGCGAAGATGCCGGCGCCGACCATGGCCCCGATGCCCATGGCAACGGCCGACCAGAAGGATTCTTCGTTGCCGGAGCGATGCATGGCCCGTTCTTTTCCGCCCTGAATCAGCGGCGACGCCGCCAGCCTACGCCAGGGAATACAAGACGCGGCAGGGAGACAAGATCAATCGGGGATGCCTGCGGCCGCTTGTCACCCGACGGCAAGCGCCCGGCGGCACCGTCTCACCAATCCCACAAGGTGCCGTCGGTCAGGCGGTTGACCGGCAGGTAGGCCGGCTCGTAGGGATAGTCGGCGGCCTTGGCCTCGTCGATCTCGACGCCATGGCCCGGTTTGTCGCCGGTGACGAGGTAGCCGTCCTCGAAACGATAATCGCAGCTGAAGACCTCGCCCGTCACCGGCTCGTGCAGCATCAACTCCTGAATCCCGAAATTGGGCACCCAGGTGTCGAAGTGAACCTGCGCGCCCAGGGTGACCGGCGAGAGGTCGGTGGCCCCGTGCATGCCTGTGCGCACCTGGTGCAGGCCGGCGAGGGCGGCGATGGTGCGCATGTGGGTCACGCCGCCGGCGTGCAGGATGGTGGCGCGGATGTAGTCGATGAGCTGCTCCTCGATGAGCTGCTTGCAGTCCCAGACCGTGTTGAAGATCTCGCCGACGGCCAGCGGCGTGGTGGTGCGCTGGCGGATCAGGCGGAAGCCGGCCTGGTTCTCCGCCGGGGTCGGGTCCTCCATCCAGAACAGGCGGTAGGGCTCCAGGTCCTGGCCCAGGCGCGCCGCCTCGTTGGGGGAGAGGCGGTGGTGCACGTCGTGCAGCAGCAGCGGGCCGTTGCCGAACTCCGCGCGCACCTTCGCGAAGACCTGGGGCACGAAGCGCAGGTAGTCGGGCGTCGACCACTGTTCTTCCGGCGGCAGGCCTTTTTTGGCCGGCTCGTAGGGGCCGTCGCCGTTGGCCACGCCATAGACCTTCTCGATGTCGGGCAGGCCGCACTGCACGCGGATGGCGCGGAAACCCTCCGCCTTGAACTGGGCGACCGCCGCCAGGGCTTCGTCCAGGGTGCGTCCGTTGGCATGGCCGTAGACCAGCGCACCGCCGCGGCTGCGCCCGCCGAGCAGCTGGTAGAGCGGCATGCCGGCGCACTTGGCCTTGATGTCCCACAGCGCCACGTCGACGGCGGATATCGCGGCCATGGTCACCGGGCCGCGCCGCCAGTAGGCGCCGCGGTAAAGGTACTGCCAGGTATCTTCGATGCAGCGCGCGTCGCGGCCGATGAGGCAGGGGAGGACGTGATCTTCCAGGTAGCTGACCACCGCCAGCTCGCGCCCGTTCAAGGTCGCGTCGCCCAGGCCGGTGACGCCGTCCTCGGTCTCGATCTTCAAGGTGACGAAGTTGCGCCCCGGACAACAGACGATGACGCGCGCATCGGTAATCTTCACGTTTCCATCCCAACGCTATGAACTGCGGTACTGTTTTTGATTGCCACCGCCCGCGCCCGGCTCCCCGCACTGATTCCGAAACTAGCCTTCTTCCGAGAACAGCTCGGCGTGCTCGGCGGCCAGCTTGGGCAGGGAGACCAGAATTTCCGACATATGCTTGCGCACGGCTTTTTCGGCTCGCTCCGGGTCCTTGCGGCGGATCGCTTCGACGATGCTGCGGTGCTGGTCGATCAGTTTGTTGATGGGCGTCGCCGTCGGCAGGCTGAGGAAGCGTACCCGGTCCATCTGCGCCTTCAGGTCCTCGATAATGCGCCAGCCGTAGAGGCAGTCGGCGCTCTGGGCGATAGACTGGTGAAAGGCATCGTCGAGACGCAGAAACCACTCCTGGTCGTCCGTCTCGGCGGCGCGGCGCTGGTCCTCGATCAGCCGCTGCAGCTTCGCCATGTCGCTGTCCGTGGCCAGTTCGCAGGCTTTGCGTGCGATGGCCACCTCGACCGCTTCGCGGATGAAGCGCGCGTTCTCAACGTCGCGGGCGGAGATCTTGATCACGAAGGTGCCGCGTTGGGGCTGGATCTCCACCAGGCCGATTTCCTGCAGCTTGATGAAAGCCTCGCGCACCGGCTGTCGCGAGGTCCCCATCTGCTTGGCGACCTCCGCCTCGGAGAGGGAGTTCCCCGGCAGCAGACGCAGGCTGACGATGGCCTCGCGCAGTTGGCGGTAAACGCGCAACGCGATGGTCGAGCGCCCCTCCTGGGGGCTGGCCGAGAGCGGCGTAAAGGCTGGTGCTTGCAATGACATCACGACTTCCTTGACAGGGATTATCATACTACCATACTAGTATGAAGGCAACGAAGAATGGTCCGGCGCCGCGAGGGGGGATGTTCCGGACGACAATCGACTGGGAGGAGGAAAGATGCACAAGAATTTAGCTGTGGCCTGTCTCGGCGCGGCCCTATCCGTTGGAGTCCTGTCGGCCAACATAGCTGCGGCCCAGGCCGCCGACTACACGCTCAACGTCAACACCGCGCTGACCACCGACGATCCGCTCTACAAGGGGCTGGAGTCGTTCCAGGAAAATGTGGCAAAGCGCAGCAACGGCGCCCTGGAAATCAAGCTTTTCCCCAGCTCGCAGCTCGGCAAGGACGAGGACGTGCTGGAGCAGGCCCGCGCCGGCGCCCCGGTGGCCGTGGTTGTCGACGGCGGCCGCCTGGCGGTCTACGTGAATGAATTCGGCGTGCTCGGCGCGCCCTTCCTGGCCAGCGGCTACGACGGCATCCGCAAGGTCGTGACCTCGGATCTCTTCGAGACCTGGGTCGACAAGCTGAACGACAAGGCCGGCCTGCAGGTGCTGTCCTTCAACTGGTGGCAGGGTGAGCGCCATCTGCTGACCAACAAACCGATCTCCGTGCCCGCCGATCTGGCCGGGGTGCGCATGCGCACCCCCGGCGCGCCGGTGTGGATGGAGACCATCCGCGCCATGGGGGCGACGCCGACGCCGATGGGCTGGACCGAGGTCTACAGCGCCCTGCAGCAGAAGGTGATCGACGGTGCCGAGGCTCAGGACCCGGCGACCTACGGCTCAAAGCTCTACGAGGTGATCTCCCACATCACCAAGACCGGTCATATCAACCTGATCACCGGCGTGGTCACCAGCGGCGGCTGGTTCGACAGCCTGCCGGCGGACCTGCAGACCATCCTGCGCGAGGAGGCGCGGAAGGCCGGCGACGTGGCATCCTACGGCACGCAGGATGCCCTGGCCGACCTCGAGCAGAAGATGCAGGCCAAGGGCGTGACCATCACCGAGATCGACGTGACGCCGTTCCGCGAGGCAACGGCGCCGGTTTACGACAAGCTCGGGTACGGCGAACTGCGCGACACGCTTCGCGAGATCGCCGCCCAATAACAGCGTGTCTGAGGGCCTCCCCATGCGGCCTTAGCACTCTGCCACCCGGGGCAGACACTAGGGTGGCGGCAGACAGCAATGTCGTGCCGCCACCTCTTTCTTTTCGTTTCAGTCTTTGAGTCCGCCATGATGTCCAAGGGCGTGATGACCAAGGGGTTGCTGTCGCAAATTGAGCTGGTGGTGGGAGTTGTCCTGCTCGCCGCCATTGTCGGCTTGGTGTTCCTGGCCGCGGTGATGCGTTTCTTCGGCACGCCGCTCATCTGGTCGGTCGACCTGGCCCAGCTTCTCTTCATCTGGCTCTGCTTCCTGGGTGCCAACCGGGCGCTCCGGCGGCGCGTCCACCTGGGCATCGACCTGCTGATCCAGGCCTGCGACCACCGCCGGCGCCTGGTCCTGGACCTTGTGCTCGGGGTCCTGGTGGTGGTCTTCCTGGGCGTTCTGGCGGTGGAGGGCGTGAAGCTCACCCTGCTCAACACCGAGCGCCTCTTCGGCGACAGCGGCATTCCCTACGCCTTCGTCACCATCGCCGTGCCCGTGGGCTGCGTCTTCCTGGCCTTCACGGTGATCGCCAACGCGCTGGAGGCGATCCGCCGGCGCGGGGAGGGGCGCCTGCTGGTCTTCGGCCGCCGCCCCGGCGACGCGCCGGGCGACCTGGAGAACGAGTTGAGGGACGGCCTATGATCTGGATCGGCCTGCTCTTCGCGATCCTGCTGCTGCTCGGCCTGCCGGTGGCCTTCACCATCGGCATCGCCGGCTTCCTCTTCTTCGTCCTCTCCGACATTCTGCCGATGTCCATCGGGGTGCAGAAGATCGCCAGTGTGTCCCAGAGCTTCCCCCTGCTGGCGGTGCCCTTCTTCGTGCTCGCCGGGCACCTGATGAACGAGAGCGCCATCACCGAGCGGCTGTTCCGCTTCTCCAAGGTGACCGTCGGCTGGATGGCCGGTGGCCTGGCGCAGGTCTCCGTGGTGCTTTCCACCCTGATGGGCGGCGTCTCCGGCTCGGCCGTGGCCGACGCCGCCATGGAGGCGCGGGTGCTGGGCCCGACCATGACCGGGGAAGGCTACGCCAAGGGCTACACCGCGGCGGTCATCGCCATCTCCTCCCTCATCACCGCGACCATCCCGCCCAGCCTGGGTCTCATCCTCTACGGCTACGTCGGCAGCGTCTCCATCGGTCAGCTCTTCCTGGCCGGGATCCTGCCGGGCCTGCTGATGATGCTGGTCCTGATGCTGACAGCCTACGTCATCGCCCGACGCCGCGGCTATCGCAGCGAAGGCGCGAGACCGCCGCGCTTCGGCGAGGTCCTACGGGCCCTGGGCGATGCCAAGTTCGCGCTGGCTTTTCCGGTTCTGCTGGTGGTCAGCATCCGCGGCGGCCTGTTCACGCCGTCCGAGGTCGGCGCCTTTGCCGTGGTCTACGCCATCCTGGTCGGCAAGCTGGCCCACAAGGCCCTGGACGGGCGCGCCGTGCTGCGAGCCTTCGAGGCCGCCATCTGCGACATCGGCATGATCATGCTGATCATCCTCATGTCGGGGATGATCGGCTATGCCATCATCTTCGAGCAGATGCCGCAGTCGATCGCCCAGGCCATGCTCGGGCTCTCCTCCGAACCTCTGGTGATCTTCGCGCTGATCCTGGTGATGCTCTTCGTCGCCGGGCTGTTCATCGAGAGCACGGTGCTGGTGCTGCTGCTGACGCCGATCTTCGTACCCATCGTGCAGAAGATCGGTGTCGACCCGGTGCACTTCGGCGTGCTGATGATGACCATCGTCACACTCGGCTCCATGACCCCGCCGGTCGGCGTCGCCATGTACACGGTCTGCGCCCTGCTGGACTGTGATATCGGCAGCTACGTGAAGGAATCGCTACCCTTCATCCTGGCGGTCCTGCTGCTGGTCGCCGCCCTCGTGCTGTTGCCCGACCTGGTGCTCTTCATCCCGCGGACGTTCTTCTGACGCCCCCTTCTGACGCCCGGCCGCTCAATTGCCGGCCGACAGCGGGATTCGCATGACCCAGAAGTCTTCCTCGACCTGCTCGTGTACCTCGGCGCCGAAGCGGCGGTAGAAGTCGGGAATGTGCGTGGTGAGGTAGACCGTCCGGCAGTCGAGCCGCGCCGCTTCCTCCAGCAGCCGCTCGGTCAGGCCGCGCGCATGGCCGCGGCCGCGAAACTCCGGCTCGACGTAGAGCGCCGCCAGCCAGGGGGACAGGTGCGGGCGCTCAGGGTCGTCGTTCTCGATGAGGTTCACCGTGCCCACCGGCGCGTCGCCGTCGAGGGCCAGCAACGACAGGGGAATGCGGTCCGGATCGCGCGCTTCGCTCAGGCGTTGCGCGAAGAAGTCCGGCGTATAGCCTTCCTGGCCGAACCAGAAAGCTTCGTAAATCCAGGCGGCGACCTGCGGCAGGTGCCCGGGCGCGTCGTAAAGATGGCAGATCCTCTGGGTCATGCGTCTATCCTAAAACGTCCCCCCAAGAGCTTGTGAAGCCCCCAATTTGGCCTGTCGGACTGTTTGCCTGACCCTGAAAGCTCAAAGGGGCCGCATCGCTGCGGCCCCTCCATGAGCTGGTAAGTCGAGGACCCCGAAAGCGGGATCCGCTTCGAAGGTGTTACGAGTCGGAAGAAGGCTGCTCCATCAAACCCGTAAAACATCCAAGGCCCTGCGACTTCACCGAAATCTCATGAGACATTGGATCACCTCCTTTCAGCTGTTGAAACAGGATTCAACTATCAACCCGATTCGCGAAATCCGGCAACAGGAATCTTCGCTTCATGCTGCACGTCAGGAGTGGCTAAATGGTTAATTTGCCGCCCGAATCGGCAAGGAGGTGTCAGTTGCCGCGCCGCGCGGCGAAGCGCACGGCTTCCTCGGCGGCGCGCAGGATGGCGCGGGCCTTGTTCCAGCATTCCTGGTGTTCGGACTCCGGCTTCGAGTCGGCGACGATGCCGGCGCCGGCCTGGATGTACATGATGTCGTCCTTCACCACGGCGGTGCGCAGCGCGATGCAGGTGTCCATGGCCCCGCCGGCACCGAAGTAGCCGACGCAGCCGCCGTAGATGCCGCGGCGCTCCGGCTCCAGCTCCTCGATGATCTCCATGGCCCGTACCTTGGGCGCGCCGGAGACGGTGCCCGCCGGAAAGCCGGCGATGAGCGCGTCCATGGCGTCCTTGCCCTCGGCCAGCTTGCCCTCGACGTTGGAGACGATGTGCATGACGTGGCTGTAGAGCTCGATGACGTTCTTCTCCGTCACCTTGACGCTGCCGACCTCGGCAACGCGGCCGACGTCGTTGCGCCCCAGGTCGAGGAGCATCAGATGCTCGGCCAGCTCCTTGGGGTCGGCCAGCAGGTCCTCGGCCAGGGCGCGGTCCTCCGCCGGGGTGGCGCCGCGCGGGCGGGTGCCGGCGATGGGGCGGATGGTCACCGTGTCGTCGCGCAGGCGCACCAGGATCTCCGGGCTGGAGCCGACGATGGCGTGGCTGCCGAAGTCGATGAAGAACAGGAAGGGCGAGGGGTTGAGGCGGCGCAGCGCCCGGTAGAGCGCGAAGGGCGGCAGCTTGAAGGGCAGGGAGAGGCGCTGCGAGAGCACCACCTGGAAGATGTCGCCGGCCAGAATGTAGTCCTTGGCCTTGGCGACCATGGCCTGGTAGTCGGCCTGCGCCATGTTGGCGCCGGGCTCCGGCAGGTCCTCCAGGTCGGCGATAACGTCGCGGCGCTGCGGCAGCGGGCGCTCGAAATCCTGGGCCACGTCGGCCAGGCGCTCGCAGGCCTGGGCATAGGCGGCGCGGGCCGAGACGTCGGCGCGCGGCCAGACCGGGGTGAAGACCGTCACCAAGTCCTCGACGCGGTCGAAGACGGCTACTACCGTCGGGCGGACGAAGAGGCCGTCGGGCACCTCGATGGCCGCCGGGTTTTCCTCCGGCAGTTCCTCCATCAGCCGCACCGTGTCGTAGCCCATGTAACCCAGCAGGCAGGACGCCATGGGCGGCAGGCCTTCGGGCAGATCGAAGCGGCACTCTTCGATCAGCTCGCGCAGGCTGTCCAGCACCGGCTTGTCCAGGGGCTCGAAGCTGTCGGCCTCGAAGCGGGCATCGCGGTTGATCTCCGCCTTGCTTCCGCGGCAGCGCCAGATGATGTCGGGGCGCATGCCCAGGAAGGAATAGCGCCCGATGATCGAGCCGCCTTCGACGGATTCGAAAAGAAAGGCGTTGGGCTTGCCCTCGGCCAGCTTCAGGAAGGCGGAGACCGGCGTCTCCAGGTCAGCGATCAGCGCGGTGTGGACGACCTGCGCCCGCCCGGCACCATAAGCCGCCTCGAAGGCGGTAAAGTCGGGTTCCGTCAGCATGGGTCCTAAAACCCTTCGACGACCGCATCGACGAGGCGTTGGTTCACGGTGACGTCGAAGTCCTGCTGCAGGGCCACCAGGAACTGCTGGAAGATGTCGTCCTGCAGAGAAGCGGTGAGCTGATCCTCCAGCTGCGCCAGGCGTGCGTCGCGGCCTTCCTCGGCGGGCGGCAGTATCTCTTTCAGCTGCACGACGATCTGGCTGCCGGGAATGCTGAAGGTGGCGGCTTCGCCTTCGGCGATCTCGAAGAGTTGCTGGGCGACCAGCGGATGGGGGATGCGCTGCGCGTCGCTCTCGCTGCGCGTCACCGGCTGAGTTTCCTGGAGCTCCAGCCCCTCGGCCTCGGCGACGGCGGCGAAGTCCTCGCCGGACTTGAGACGATCAACGATGGCCTGGCCCTGCTCCCGCGCCAGGCGCTCTCGCTCGCGCGCCTGCCACAGCTCGACCACGTCCTCGCGGACGTCCTGCAGCGGCTTCTTCTCCGCCGGGGTGACATCGTCGATACGCACCATGAAGAAGTCGCCGGCGCTCGATTCCTTGAGGGTGCTGGCCTCGCCGGCCTGCAGGGCGTTGAGGGCTCCGAGGAAGTCATTCAGCGGCGGGAGGTTCTCCACCGTCTCGCCGTCGGGGTTGCGGCCCTGGTCGTCGATGGCCGGGATCTCGCGCACATCCAGGTTCAGGAACTGGGCGGCCTGTTCCATTGTGGAACCGTTCGCCAGCTCCTCGTCGAACTGGTTGGCGATGCCGATCAGCACGTCGACGGCTTCGGCGGTGGCGATGTCCTTGCGCAGCGCGTCGCGGTGTTCCTCCAAGGTGGCTTCCTTGGCGGGCTCGATCGAGGAGACCTTCAGCACATGCCAGCCGAGGACGCTCTGCACCGGCGCGCTCGCCTGTCCCTCGTCGAGGGCGAAGACGGCCGCGCTCAGCTCTTCAGGCAGGTCTTCCTGGGTCACCTCGCCCAGGTCGACGGGCGCGCGCCCCGTGGCCTCCTCGACCACGGCGGCGAAGTCACCGCCCTCGGCCAGCTTGTCGACCAGCGCCTGAGCCGCGGCTTCGTCCGGCAGCACCGCCTGGCTCACGCTGCGCCGCTCGGGCTGGTAGAACTCGTCCTTGCGCGCCTCGAAGGCCTCCATCAGGCGTTCGTCGGACACGGCGATCTTCGAAGCGGCCTCCTCCAGATCCAAGAAGACCATGGAGACGCTCCTGTAGGACGGCTTCATGAAGCGCCCGCTGGCCTCGTCGTAGACCGTCTGCAGGGCCGCTTCCTCGGGCGTGCCGAGATCTTCGAAGCTCGACTGCTGAATATCCACGTAGTCCGCGACCCGGCGCTCCTCGCGATAGATGAAGACCCGCTCGGCCAGGCTGCTGGGCGCGGCGGCGCCGTCGACCACGGCCCCGACCAGTTGCTGACGCTTGGTGTCGTCGCTGACCTGCGCCATGTAGCCCTGCTCGCTCATGCCGAGCTGGCGCAGAAAGGTGGCGAAGCGGTTGCGGTCGAAGTTGCCGGCGCCGTCCTGGAAGGCCGGGTTCTCGAGAATCTGCTCGCGCATCTGCTGCTCGGTGATCAGCAGGCCCATGCGCCGGGCCTTCTCGTCCAGCACGGCCCGGCTGATCATCTGGCTCAGGACCTGTTGGGGGATCCCGAAAGCGCGGACCTGCTGGCCGGAGAGCTGGGTGCCCAGCCGGCGGTTCAGGTTGGCCACCTCGCGGGACAGCTCGTTGGAGAAGTCGCGCTGGTCGATGACCGTCTCGCCCACTTCAGCCACCACCTGAGCCTGGCCGCCACCGCGGAAGATGTCGCCGATGCCCCAGACGGCGAAGCTCAGGATCAGCAGGCTGAACAGGATGACCGTGACGATCTTGATGAGCAGGTTACGGGCTTTCATGGCAATACAACGACTTCACTGAGGTTTGTGGGGCAATCGGCGGTTCTGCCGCGCCGTGGGCCGGGGCCTTGGGCGCGGGCCCGGGGTAGCGGGCGCGGCAGTGTAGAAAGGCGTCTTGGCCCCGGCAATAAGCAATTCCGCCTCATTTTTGCGGCAGCGCCGGGCATGGCCTTGCCCCAAACCCTGTGCTAGTTAGGCCCGGCCTGACACAAATAATCCTGCCAGGGGGCACTCGGGGGAGCTGCGATGAGAGCATTGATTGCCGGCAACTGGAAAATGAACGGCCTGGCCGAGGACGCCAAGGCCCTCGCCGCCGGGCTGAAATCCCTGAGCGGGGAGGCGGAGCTGCCCGCCGATCTGCTGGTTTGCCCACCTTTTCCCTACCTTGGGCTGGTGGCGCAGGAGCTGGCCGGCAGCCGTATCACCCTGGGCGGCCAGGACTGCCACGGCGCAAACTCCGGGGCCCACACCGGCGATACCGCTGCCCCCATGCTGCGGGATGTCGGCTGCAGCTACGTGATTCTGGGCCATTCCGAGCGCCGCGCCGACCACGGAGAGACCGACGCCCTGGTGCGCGGCAAGGCCGAGGCGGCCCTGGCCGCCGGGCTGGTCCCCATTGTCTGCGTCGGCGAGACGGAGCAGGAGCGCAACGCCGGCCAGGCCCTCAGCGTCATCGCCCGCCAGGTGAAGGGCTCGGTCCCCGCCGGCATGGAGGCGGAACGCCTGGTGGTGGCCTACGAGCCGGTCTGGGCCATCGGAACCGGCCGCACGGCCACCGCCGCCGACGTGGTGGAGGTCCATGCCGAGATCCGGCGCCTGCTGGTCGGGCTGGTGGGCGAGGGGGCCCAGAGCGTTCGGATCCTCTACGGCGGCTCGGTGAAGCCCGATAACGCCGCCGAGTTGCTGTCTCAGGCCAATGTGGACGGGGCCTTGGTCGGCGGCGCCAGCCTGAAGGCCGAGGATTTCTGGGCCATCGCCCAGAGCGCCTGAGGTAGGGACTCCGGCGCCGTCCCAGGGGCGCCCAGGCGGCCAGAAAGGCCGAATTTCTGAGTGTTTTCTCTGGTCTTTCAGGGCCGGAGCCATTACATAGCCGGGCGAAGCCAGCCCCCCGCCGGCCCCAGGGTGCGATCCCGGCGCCATGGCAGGGGACCGGCAGGCCCGCGAGAAAGCCAGCAGGTAAAAGGCATCATGGTAGAAGTACTCCTGGTTGTTCACATTCTTCTGGCGCTGGCGCTGATCGGCGTGGTGCTGCTGCAGCGAAGCGAGGGCGGTGGCCTGGGCATCGGCGGCGGCGGAGGCGGCGGCGGCGGCATGGGCGGCTTCCTGACCGGGCGCGGCACGGCCAATCTGCTGACCCGGACGACGGCCATCCTGGCGGCCGGCTTCATGGCGACGAGTATCCTGCTGACCATCCTGGCAGGGGGCGACAAGCCGACCTCGATCCTCGACCCCCTGCCGGGCGACACGCCGGCACCGTCGAGCCCCACCGCACCGGCACCGATCGAGCCGAGCGAACCAACCGTTCCGACCCAGTAATCGACACCGCCGCGGACGAATCGGCGCGCCCGGCGCGCGCGGATTCGCACGCGCCATCGGTCCTTCAGGGGTTTCCAGACCCCAGCGACAGGGCCATGCCGCCGGCGCGGTCATCGAAGAGCGACAAACTTCGCCAGGATTTCGGCGGGGTTTTCATATCCGGCTGTGCGTCATCGCAGAGTCACCCTTGGAAGGCTTGCTTACACCCTCATGATTGTTCAATAGTGTTCGCCCATGGCGCGGTTCATCTTCATCACCGGCGGCGTGGTTTCCTCCCTCGGAAAAGGTCTCTGCGCAGCGGCGCTCGGTTCGCTGCTGCAGGCCCGTGGGTTCAAGGTCCGGCTTCGTAAGCTCGACCCCTACCTGAACGTGGATCCGGGAACCATGTCGCCGTATCAGCACGGCGAGGTCTATGTCACCGATGACGGTGCCGAGACCGACCTGGATCTCGGTCACTACGAGCGCTTCACCGGCGTTCCCGCTCGCAAGAGCGACAATGTGACCACGGGGCAAATCTACTCTCAGGTTCTGGCGCGCGAGCGGCGCGGCGACTATCTGGGCGCGACGGTGCAGGTCATTCCGCACGTCACGGATGCCATCAAGGCCTTCGTGCGGGCCGACCTGACCGACGAGGATTTCGTGATCTGCGAGATCGGCGGCACCGTCGGCGACATCGAGGGGCTGCCGTTCCTCGAAGCGATCCGCCAGCTCGGCAACGAGTTGGGGCGTGAGCAGAGCCTCTTCCTGCACGTGACGCTGATCCCCTTCATCGCCGCGGCCGGCGAGCTGAAGACCAAGCCGACGCAGCACTCGGTGAAGGAGCTGCAGTCGGTCGGTATCAAGCCGGACATCCTGGTCTGCCGCGCCGAGCAGGAGATCCCCAAGGACGAGCGCCGCAAGATCGCGCTGTTCTGCAACGTGCGCGAGGAGGCGGTGATCCCGGCGCTCGACGTGAAGTCGATCTACGCGGTGCCGCGGGCCTACCACGAAGAGGGGCTGGACGACGAAGTCTGCCGGCACTTCCAGCTCGACGCGCCGCCGCCGGATCTGTCGAGCTGGGACTACGTGACCGGGCGCATCAACGAGCCGGACGGCGAGGTGACCATCGGCGTGGTCGGCAAGTACGTGAGCCTGCTGGACGCCTACAAGTCGCTGGCCGAATCGCTCGCCCACGGCGGCATCGCCAACAACGTGAAGGTCAAGGTCTCCTGGCTCGATTCCGAGATCTTCGAAAGCGACGGCACCATCCAGCAGCTCGAAGGCGTGCACGGCATCCTCGTGCCCGGCGGCTTCGGCGAGCGCGGGGCGGAAGGCAAGATCGCCGCCGTACGTTTCGCGCGCGAACGCCAGATCCCGTACTTCGGCATCTGCTTCGGCATGCAGATGGCGGTGATCGAGGCGGCCCGAAACCTGGCCGGCCTGCCGCAGGCGGGCTCCACCGAGTTCGGCAGCCCGGGCGACCCGGTGGTCGGCCTGATGACCGAGTGGTCGCGGGGCAACGAGGTCGAGCGTCGCAACATGGAAAGCGACCTGGGCGGCACCATGCGCCTGGGGGCCTATCCCTGCGTCCTCACGGAAGGCTCCAAGGTCCGCATGATCTACGACAGCGAATCGATCAGCGAGCGCCACCGCCACCGCTACGAGGTGAACATCAACTATCGCGAGGCCTTGGAGCGGGCGGGGCTTCTGTTCTCCGGCCTGTCGCCCGACGGCGTGCTGCCGGAGATCGTGGAGCTGCCTTCACACCCCTGGTTCGTGGGCGTACAGTTCCACCCGGAACTGAAATCGAAGCCGCTGGATCCGCACCCGCTGTTCACGTCCTTCGTCGCCGCCGCCGTGGAGCAGTCGCGCCTGGTCTAGCGGACCGGTTCAGCGAATCGCGAGCAAGGGAGCGCTATGCGTCTTCTTCCAGGACTTCTGACGTTGTCCGTCATCCTCCTGGCCGCGGCGGCAAGCGGCGGCCGGGCGGAGGCCCAGATCACCAGCGCAGCGGTCGAGTTTCCCGCCGGCAGCGAGGATGTCGTGCTGCAGGGCTCGTTGCGCGGCCCCGCGATCGCGATCTACGAGGTCGCCGGCGTGGCGGGCAAGAAGCTGGCGGTCGGCCTGGAAACCAGCAACCCGGCCAACTACTTCAACATTTCCGAGCCTGGCGCCAAGGAAGCCGCCTTTATCGGATCGACCCGAGGCAACTACGGCGAGGTCCTCCTGTCCCAGCCCGGCACCTACAGGATCACCGTCTACCTGATGCGCAGCGCCGCGCGCCGCGACGAGATCGCCGACTACAAGCTGTCGGTCAGCCTGCTGCCGGCCAGTGATTTCGCCGACGGCATGAGTGGTGGGCCCGACTACTGGGAAGTGCACGGCGTGCGCAGCGCGCTGCGTCTCAGGGCCGGGCCGTCTCCGGAGCACGGCGTGATCGGCGCCCTCAACAACGGCGAGGTCGTGCGCAATCTCGGCTGCCGGATGAGCGGCGGCGCCCGCTGGTGCCGGGTCGAGACCCTGCGGGGAGGGCAGCAGGGCTGGACGGCCGGCGGTTTCCTGCGGGAAGGGACGCCGCCGCGCGAGCCCGACCGCCGGGGCCTGGTCGGCAACGGCCAGCGCTTCGACGCCACCGGGGCGCTGCCCTGCGCGCCGCTCCTGGGTCAGCCGACCACCTCCTGCGACTTCGGGGTAATCCGTGAGGAAAAGCCCGGCTACGCGGGCCTCTGGATCGCCATCGGCGGGGACGAAGAGCGCTATTTCCTCTTCGAGGAAGGCAAGCCGGTCTCCACCAACGGCCCCGGTGAGATAACCGTGGAGCGCCTCGGCGACCTGCAGCTGCTGCGCCTCGGTGAGGAGCGCTACGAGATTCCCGATGCGGTGATCTACGGCGGGTGAGTAAAGCAGGCCGCCTTGCGGATTTTCCGGGGCGCGACCTCCGACACTGACCGTGCCGTCTCGTCCTTGCGCCACAAAGGCTGTCATTCCGGCACCTGTTGCCGGGATCCATGGCTGCATCCGACCAGCTCGTTCAAGGCTCTCGCCCGGCACAGCCGCCAATGGGTCCCGGGGTCAAGCCCCGGGACGACAGAGGTGTCCTTGCATCAGAAGGCGTTGTAGCCGTGCACGGTGGTATGCAGGGCCCTCAGCTTGCCGAGCAGCTCGGCGGCGCCTGACAGCGGCAGGCAGCTCGGCCCGTCGCACAGCGCCTTGTCCGGGTCCGGGTGGAACTCCAGGAACATGCCGTCGACACCCGCCGCCACGGAGGCCGCGGCGAGGACGGCCACCCCTTCGCGCCGGCCGCCGCTGGCAACGCCGTCGGCGTCCTTCTGGGCGCCGGGCAACTGCACCGCGTGGGTCGCGTCCATGGTGACCGGCGCGCCCAGCCGCTGCATCTCCGGGATCGCCAGCATGTCGACGATGAGATTGTTGTAGCCGAAGGAACTGCCGCGCTCGCAGAGGATGGTCATGTCCTTGGCCGCGGCTTCCTCGATCTTGCGCAGCAGGGAATGGCAGTCCCAGGGCGCCAGGAACTGGGCCTTCTTCACGTGCAGCAGGCCCTCGTTCTTCAGCGTCGCCCGGGCGGCGGCCACCACCAGATCGGTCTGGCGGCAGAGGAACGCGGGGATCTGCACCAGGTCGGCGACCTCTGCCACCGGCTCGGCCTGCTCGACCTCGTGCAGGTCGGTGCAGATCGGCACCTGGAAGGTCTCTTTCACCTCCGCCAGAATTTTCAGACCCTCCGCCATGCCCGGCCCGCGGTAGCTCTTGAAGGAGGAGCGGTTGGCCTTGTCGAAGCTGGCCTTGAAGACGAAAGGCAGGTCCAGGGCCGTGGTGACTTCCTTCAGGTGACGCGCGGTCTCCAGCGCCAGGTCCCGGTCCTCCAGCACGTTGAGGCCCAGAATGCAGAACAGCTTCTGGCCGCTGCCGATCGACAGGTTCCACTTGCGGAGGGTGAGCTGCATGGAGAGGTCCCTTGGTCCGGAGAATCGCGGGGCCGCTCCCTTATCCTGCGCCGCCGCTCTGTGCGCTGCTTCTTAGCCGCCGGCCCGCCTGGCCGCAAGTGGCCTGCGGCCTCCGCGCGGCGCTGCGGGGGTTCTCCTGCCGGTACAATTATTCAGGGAATAAATACATCATTAATCTCTTTATGCAGGAATCTGGCATTCAAATTAGTCCATATTGTTTATCCATAGGGCCATATTTTGCCGCTGTGATTATTTCTCTCCTCTTCCGAGGTCCGATCAAATTGAGCCAAGGAGCGTGACGTGACCGTATTGAGGTTCCCCCGTCTTAGAGACCTGAAGTTGCGCACCAAGATCCTGGGTCTTGTATCGGTGCTTTTGCTGATTGTGGTGATCAACGGCGGGATCACTCTTTGGAAGCTGAACCTCATCGGTGCCGAGATCGCGGACGTCGCGGAACTGGACGTGCCGCTGACCCGGCTCGTCACCGAGGTCACCGTGGCCCAGCTGGAGCAGAACACCCGTTTCGAGCGTGCGCTCAACTCCGCTTCGGATCTCTCTGAGACAGCGGCTGAGCGTCCTGCCTTCCAAGAGGCTCGGACAAGTTTCGCGGCCTTCGGCGAGAAGGCGGAGGAGGCGCTTGCCGCGGCCTCCGATCTTGCCCGCCGGGCTACGGCGATGTCGCACAGCGACGCGCAGCGTGAAGAGTTTGCGAGCATGGTGGTCCGGCTGCAGAAGATCGGCGAGGCGCACCAGAACTATCAGGCCCATGTCGAGGAAGCCCTGGAGCATCTCTTCGCGGGAGAGTTGGCCGGCCTTGAGGACGCGATCGCCAAGACCGAGCATGAGCAGGACGCGCTGGAGCAGGAACTGACTTCCGTGCTGGAGGAACTGGGCCGCTTCACCGACGACGCAGCACACCAGGCTGAAGCCGACGAACAGAGGGCCATGGTCCTGCTGAGTGTGGTTTCGGTCATCGGTCTGGTCCTCGGCATCGGCCTGGGCGTCCTCATGAGCGGGGCCTTGACGCGCCCGCTGGCCCGCGCCGTCGCCACGGTGAGAGCCCTGGCCAAGGGCGACACCTCCGTCGAACTGAAGGTCGAGTCCAGGGACGAGGTCGGCCAGCTTGCCGAGACCATCGAGGTGTTCCGCCAGACGACCATCAAGGCCAACGCTCTCGCCGAACAGCAGAAGGCCGAAGAAGCCAAGCGGACCAAGCGTTTGGAGCGCCAGGCTGAGCTGACGCGGGAATTCGACGAAAAGATCGGCATTGTGCTGAAGACGGTTTCCGCCGCGGCCGTGGAGATGCATTCGACGGCTGAATCGCTGAGCTCGACGGCCGAGGAAACCTCGGCCAGCGCGCGCACGGTCGCCGCCGCCTCCCAGGAGGCCTCCGCCAACGTCCAGACCGTTGCCGCGGCGACCGAGGAACTCTCCACCGCGATCACGGAGATCAGCAGCCAGGTCGCCCAGTCCAGCTCGGTCACCCAGGACGCCGCCTCACAGGCGGTCGATGCCGATCGGGACATGAAGCATCTGGACGAAGCCGCCGGACACGTCAGCAAGATCATGGAGCTGATCCAGGACATTGCCGAGCAGACCAATCTGCTGGCCCTCAACGCCACCATCGAAGCGGCGCGGGCGGGAGAAGCCGGCAAGGGCTTCGCCGTCGTGGCCCACGAGGTGAAATCCCTGGCGACCCAGACGGCCAAGGCCACGGAGAACATCGCGCAGCAGATCGGGGATATGCAGACCGCGACCGGCAGTGCCGTGCAGCGCCTCAAGGGCATCACCCAGACCATCGCCAGCATCAACGAGGTTTCCACCTCCATCGCCTCGGCGGTCGACCAGCAGACGGCGGCAACCCAGGAGATCGCCCGCAATGTCGAACAGGCCGCCTCGGGCACCGAGGATGTCGACAAGAACATCTCTGCGGTGTCGGATGCCGCGACCGAGACCGGCAAGTCCGCCAAGGACGTCCTGGAAGCTGCGGAACAGTTGTCGCGCCAGGCCGACGCCATGCAGGGCGAGGTCCAGACCTTCCTGAACGGCATCCGGGCCCTGGACGAGGTCGGCGCCGCCTGAAGGAGGCCCATCTGGCCACCCCTCTCAGGTGTATACGAACAACTATTTATAACTTTTTAAGCGAATTTGCCTTTATATCCCACCACCTAGCGGCGACTTGATGCCGTCATAGGGTGGACGGGGGATAGTTCAGATCATGCGATTTCTTGTAATTCTGGCGGCAGTCACCTTGGTGGCAGGCGCCGGCGCCGACACGGCCTGGGCCGCGGTCAGCCAAGCCGAGTTGGAGGCCCTGCGCCAGGAATTGGCGGCCGGCCTGGAAACGCAGCAGAACAACCTAAACCACGTCTGGACAATGGTCGCGGCGGCCCTGGTCTTCCTCATGCAGGGCGGTTTCCTGTTGCTGGAAGCCGGCATGGTGCGTTCCAAGAACTCCATCAACGTGGCCCAGAAGAACATCGCCGACTTCATCATCGCCGGCTGCGCATTCTATTTCCTGGGCTTCGGCCTGATGTTCGGGCCGTCCTTCGGCGGCTGGCTGGGTTTCGAGATGCCGTTCTGGAACCAGCGGGACGACTGGGACTTCACCTTCTTCGTCTTCCAGCTCGTGTTCTGCGGCACCGCGGCCACCATCCTTTCCGGCGCGGTGGCCGAGCGCATGCGCTTCAGCGGCTACCTCATCGCCGCGGTCTGCGTCGCCCTGTTCATCTATCCGGTCTTCGGCCACTGGGCCTGGGGCAACCTGCTGATCAGCGACAATCCCGCCTGGCTGGCCGACATGGGCTTCATCGACTTCGCCGGCTCCACCGTGGTCCACTCCGTGGGCGGCTGGATCGGCCTGGCCGCCATCGTCGTCGCCGGCGCCCGCATCGGCCGCTTCGACGATGACGGCAACGCGCTGCCCATCCACGGGCACAGCGCGGTGCTGGCCACCATGGGCGCCATCGTCCTCTGGGTCGGCTGGATCGGCTTCAACGGCGGCTCGACCACCGCGGGCACGCCGGCCTTCGCGCACATCATCTCCAACACCATCCTCTCGGCCTGCTTCGGCGGCGCCGTGGCCATGATCCTGGGCCGCCTCCACGACGGCCTGCACCGGCCGGTCTGGCCGATCAACGGCGTCCTCGCCGGCCTGGTCGGTATCACCGCGGGCTGTGACGTGCTGGATACCTTCGGCGCGATCATCATCGGCCTGACCAGCGGCATCGTCGTTGTCTATGCCACCATGTTCATGGAGCGCCGCCTGAAGCTGGACGACGCGGTCGGCGCCGTGGCCGTCCATGGCGTCTGCGGTGCCTGGGGCACCGTCCTGCTGGCCGCCATCATGCCCGCCGAGCACCTGGGCGAGGCCGGCCGCCTGGCCCAGATCGGCGTTCAGGCGCTGGGCGTCGCGGCGGCCTTCGTCTGGTCCTTCGGCAGCGCCCTGGTGATGTTCAAGCTGATCGACGCAACCATCGGCCTGCGCGTCTCCGCGGCCCACGAGCTGGAAGGCCTTAACTCGGCCGAACACGGCACCACCCTGGGCACCGGCCTGCTGCAGAAGGCCCTGGAAGACCTGGCCAACGGCAACGCCGACATGGGACGCCGCCTGGACGAGACCACCGGTGACGAGGCGGCGGAGCTGGCCTACTCCTTCAACCGGCTGATGGCCAAGCTGGAGGAGATGATCGACGGTATCGCCGCCGGCGCCCAGCGCCTGGTCGTCGCTTCCGACGACCTCAACAGTACCTCGCAGCAGCTGACGAACAGTTCCCAGGGCATGCTGTCGCGCGCCGAGGTCGTCTCCCAGGCGACCGAGAGCGTCTCCGGCAACGTGACCAGCATGGCCAATGCCGTCAGCGGGGTGAACGACAACGTCACCGACATCTCCGGCAATGCCGCCGAGGTCTCGGAGCACATGGCCGTGGTCTCGGCGGAGGTGCAGAACATGGCCGGCGCCATGCAGGCGATCGCGTCCAGCGCCCACGAGGCCAAGGAAATCGCCGATACCGCCGTCGACAGCGTCACTCAGGCCACCGGCACCATCAGCACCCTGGGCGAGGCGAGCGATCGCATCGGCGCCGTCCTGGAAGCCATCCGCCGCATCGCCAAGCAGACCCGGATGCTGGCACTGAACGCCACCGTGGAGGCCGAGCGCGCCGGCGAGGCGGGCAAGGGCTTCGCCGTGGTGGCCGGCGAGGTGAAGCGCCTGGCCGACGACACCGCCAGCGCCACCGAGCAGATCGAGGATCGTGTCGCGGAAATCCGCGGCGGCACCCACCAGGCGGTCGACGCCATCGCCGCCATCAGCAGCATCATCGACCAGGTCAACCAAGCCATCGTCGGCATTTCCGGCTCGGCCGACGCCCAGATCGAGGTCAGTCAAACGATCTCCGGGCGGGTGGCCGACGCCGAGAGCCGCGCCGGGCGCATGGCCGAGCGCATCCGCGAGGTGGCGGACACCGCGCGCGCGGTCTCCGACGAGGCCCTGCGCGCCGCCGACGGCACCCGCTCGGTGACCGCAGACCTGGCCGAGGTGAAGCAGGCCGCTTCCCAGACCAGCAAGGGCGCCTCGACGGTCAGCGAGGCCAGTGCCGATGTCTCCTCCATCGCCGACCAGCTGCGCGACGCGGTAGGGCGCCTGGGCAGCGCCGGACGCTTGGCGGAGCCGGCGGAGTGAGCCCGGCGGCGGGCTGAACACCGCTTATTCACCGCCTTCTTGCCGGCCGGCGCCGCTCGCCGGTCGACAATCCCTCCCGGCTCGCCTATAGGTCTGGCGCAAGTGTCCGTCCCGCCGGGGCAACGCCAAGAGGGCGGCCCGGCGGGGACGATGAACCCTAAGAACGCCGAGAGGGCCATGACTGCAATCATCGATATTCAGGCCCGGGAAATCCTGGATTCCCGGGGCAATCCGACCGTTGAAGTGGACGTCACCCTGGAAAGCGGCGCCTTCGGCCGCGCGGCCGTGCCCTCCGGCGCCTCGACCGGCGCCCACGAGGCCGTCGAGCTGCGCGACGGCGACGCCAAGCGCTACGGCGGCAAGGGCGTCCTCAATGCGGTGGACGCGGTCAACCACGAGATCTTCGACGTGCTCTCGGGCCTGGACGGCGAGGACCAGGTCCACGTCGACCAGACCCTGATCGAGCTGGACGCCACGGCCAACAAGGCGCGGCTGGGCGCCAATGCCATCCTCGGCGTCTCCCTGGCGGTGGCCAAGGCGGCGGCGGAGGAGGCGGGCCTGCCGCTCTACCGCTACGTCGGCGGCACCTTCGCGCGGACCCTGCCGGTGCCGATGATGAACATCGTCAACGGCGGCGCCCACGCCGACAATCCGATCGACATCCAGGAATTCATGATCATGCCGGTCGGCGCCGAGAGCTTCGCCGAGGCGGTGCGCATGGGCTCCGAGATCTTCCACGCCCTGCGCAAGGGCCTGAAGGACGCCGGCCACAACACCAACGTCGGCGACGAGGGCGGCTTCGCCCCCAATCTGGCCTCCACCGACGAGGCCCTGGGCTTCGTCGCCCGCGCCACCGAGGCCGCCGGCTACAAGCTGGGCGACGACGTCATGCTCGCCCTCGACTGCGCCTCCACCGAGTACTTCAAGAACGGCAAGTACCTGCTGGCCGGCGAGGGCAGGGAACTGGAGCCCGGCGCCATGGTCGACTATCTGGCCGACCTCTGCAGCCGCTATCCGATCCTCTCCATCGAGGACGGCATGAGCGAGGACGATTGGGAGGGCTGGGCGGCCCTGACCGAGCGCCTGGGCGGCGAGGTCCAGCTGGTCGGCGACGACCTCTTCGTCACCAACCCGGTACGCCTGCGCGACGGCATCGAGAAGGGGGTGGCCAACTCCATCCTGGTGAAGGTCAACCAGATCGGCACCCTGAGCGAGACCCTGGAAGCGGTGGAGACCGCCCACTGCGCCGGCTACACGGCGGTCATGTCGCACCGCTCCGGCGAGACCGAGGACGCCACCATCGCGGACCTGGCGGTGGCCACCAACTGCGGCCAGATCAAGACCGGCTCGCTGTCGCGCTCAGACCGCCTGGCCAAGTACAACCAGTTGATCCGCATCGAGGAAGAGCTGGACACCGCCGCGACCTACGCCGGCCAGTCCATCCTGCGCGGCTGATGGCCAATTCTCCGATGGGTTCCGGGGCTTGCCCCCGGGGCCCGGGGGCGTCAGCAGAGGGCTCCTTAGCGGCTTGATTCCCGCGCCCAGGTTCAATAGCCGACTCCGGTTTTGAGTCCAAAACGCGAACTTCAGGGCTTCCGAGTCGTTTTTTGAATCTATTTGGAATCTTTGACTCTTTTTGCCTTGACCGAGCGAATCGGGATGTGATTCGCTCCGGGCATGAAGTTGCTTCGCGAAATAAAGTCAAGGGCCCGTCAGGCGGCGCCGCAGGTGCTGGCCGCCTGCATGGTCGCTTACTTCGCCTACCACGCCCTGCACGGCGACCGGGGCTTCTATGCCTGGATCATGCTGAAACAGGAAAAGGCCCAGACCGAGGCGGCGGCTGAGCGCATCGCGGCGCGGCGCGGCGAACTGGAGCACCGTGTCGGCCTGCTGCGCCGCGACCACCTGGATCCGGACTTGTTGGAGGAGCGTGCGCAGGCGATCTTGAACTACGGCCTGCCTAGCGATCATATTATCTTTCTGGACGCGGATCTCAGGCGCTCCGGCGGCACGCCCTAAACAGAGCGGCTACCGGCGAGCGGATTGCTTAACTTATTTCGCGTTTATTCATATTTTTGTTATGTAGTTCAACGCGTTAACCACGATTGATCAACTCCCAGCGATAGGCTAGAGTGCAGTTCGAGAGGCGGCCTCGGACCGCCTCCTTTTGCTTTGCGCGAAGGCTGGGAGTCTCCTGATGGCAAACACCAAATCGACGGGCACGCGTGGCGGCGGCAAACGTAAGGCGGCCGCGGCGCCGCCGAAGGCCAGCGTCGAGGATCTGCAGCAATATTACCGCGACATGCTGCTGATCCGGCGCTTTGAGGAGAAGGCCGGCCAGATGTACGGCATGGGCCTGATCGGCGGCTTCTGCCACCTCTATATCGGCCAGGAGGCCGTGGTCGTCGGGATCCAGGCGGCCATGGGTCCGAAGGACACGGTCCTGACCTCCTACCGCGACCACGCCCACATGCTGGCCTGCGGCATGGATCCCAAGGGGGTCATGGCGGAGCTGACCGGCCGCGAAGGCGGCTACTCCAAGGGCAAGGGCGGCTCCATGCACATGTTCAGCCACGAGAAGCGCTTCTACGGCGGCCACGGCATCGTCGGCGCCCAGGTCCCGATCGGCACCGGCTTCGCCTTCGCCCACCGCTACCTGAACGAAGACGCGGTTTCCATCACCTATCTGGGCGACGGCGCGCTGAACCAGGGCCAGGTATACGAATCCTTCAACATGTCCGCCCTCTGGTCACTGCCCGCGGTCTACGTGATCGAGAACAACAAGTACGGCATGGGCACCTCCACCGAGCGCTCCTCGGCCAAGTCCACCGAGCTCTACCATCGCGGCCAGGCCTACGGCATTCCCGGCGTCCAGGTCGACGGCATGGACGTGCTGGCGGTGCACGAGGCGGCGGAGAAGGCGCTGGGCCACGCCCGCTCCGGCAAGGGCCCCTACATCATGGAGATGCTGACCTACCGCTACCGCGGCCACTCCATGTCCGACCCGGCCAAGTACCGCTCCAAGGAAGAGGTGCAGAAAGTGCGCCAGGAGCGCGATCCCATCGAGCGCCTGCGCGGTATCATGATCGAGCGCAAGGTCATGGACGAGGCCAAGCTCAAGGAGCTGGACAAGGAAGTGAAGGCCATCGTTTCCGAGGCCGCCGACTTCGCCCAGACGAGCCCGGAGCCGGACGTGTCGGAGCTCTATACGGATGTTTACGTCGGCGCCTGACGGGGCCTGACGAAAGAAGAGATCAGCGCGGGGCCTTGGCCCTGAATGAATTCCCGGAGGGGATATGCCAATCGAAGTTCTCATGCCGGCTCTCTCGCCCACGATGACCGAGGGCAAGCTGGCCAAGTGGCTGAAGCAGGAAGGCGACGAGGTATCGTCGGGTGACATCCTGGCCGAGATCGAGACCGACAAGGCGACCATGGAAGTGGAAGCTGTCGATGAAGGGGTGCTCGGCAAGATCATGGTGCCGGAAGGCACCGACGCCGTGCCGGTGAACCAGGTGATCGCCGTGCTGCTGGAGGACGGCGAGGACGCCTCGGCGATCTCCGAGGCGCCCAAGCCGGCTGAAGCCAAGCAACCGGACCCGCAGGCCAAGGAAGCGCCCAAGGAGGAGTCCGGCAGCGCCCACGCCGCGCCGCCGAAGGAACCCTCGCCGGAGGCTGAGCCGGAATGGACCGGCCCCACCGTCAAGCTGACGGTGCGCGAGGCCCTGCGCGACGCCATGGCCGAGGAAATGCGCGCCAACGAGCGGGTCTTCCTGATGGGCGAGGAGGTCGCGGAATACCAGGGCGCCTACAAGGTCAGCCAGGGCCTGCTCGACGAGTTCGGGGCGCGGCGCGTCGTCGACACACCGATCACCGAGCACGGCTTCGCCGGCCTGGGCGTCGGCGCGGCCATGTACGGCCTCAGGCCCATCGTCGAGTTCATGACCTTCAACTTCGCCATGCAGGCGATCGACCAGATCATCAACTCGGCGGCCAAGACCCACTACATGTCCGGCGGCCAGATCTCCTCGCCGATGGTGTTCCGCGGGCCGAACGGCGCCGCCGCGCGGGTCGCGGCCCAGCACTCCCAGTGCTACGCCTCGTGGTACGCCCACGTGCCGGGCCTGAAGGTGGTCTCGCCCTATTCGGCGGCCGACGCCAAGGGGCTGCTGAAGTCGGCCATCCGCGACGACAATCCGGTGATCTTCCTGGAGCACGAGATCCTCTACGGCCAAAGCTTCGACGTGCCGGACAGCCCCGACTGGACCGTGCCGATCGGCAAGGCGCGCATCGCGCGGCCGGGCAAGGACGTCACCATCACCGCCTTCTCGATCATGGTCGGCAAGGCACTGGAGGCGGCGGAGAAGCTGGCGGAGGAGGGTATCGACGCGGAGGTTATCGACCTGCGCAGCCTGCGTCCCCTGGACAGCGAGACCATCATCGCCTCGGTGCAGAAGACCAACCGCCTGGTGACCTGCGAAGAGGGCTGGGGCTACGCCGGCATCGGCTCCGAGGTCGCCTCGGTGGTCATGGAGCAGGCCTTCGACTGGCTCGACGCGCCGGTGAAGCGGGTCTGCGGGGTCGACGTGCCGATGCCCTACGCCGCCAACCTGGAAGCCCTGGCGCTGCCGCAGGCCGACACCATCGTCGCCGGCGCCAAAGAAGTCTGTTACCGCGGCTGAGCCCGGCGGGGGAGGAATAGCGACATGCCGATCAATATCCTGATGCCGGCGCTTTCGCCGACCATGACCGAGGGCACGCTTGCCAAGTGGCTGGTCAAGGAAGGCGACGAGGTCACCTCGGGCGACGTCATCGCCGAGATCGAGACCGACAAGGCGACCATGGAAGTGGAAGCCGTCGACGAAGGCACCGTCGGCAAGATCATGGTGGCCGAGGGCACTGACGGGGTACCGGTGAACAAGGTCATCGCCGTGCTGCTGGAGGAGGGCGAGGACGCCTCGGCCATCTCCGAGGCGCCGGAGGCCCCGGCACCGAAGGCCGCCGAAACCGAAGCGGCAAAGCCCGCGTCCTCCGGCAACGGCACCACGCCGCCTACGGTCAATCCCCAGGTCACCGATGCCGTGACCCAGGCCCCCGCGGCGCCCTCCGGTCCCGAGGGACGGATCTTCGCCAGCCCGCTGGCCCGGCGCATCGCCAAGGACAAGGGCGTCGATCTCGCCGCGGTAAAGGGCAGCGGCCCGCACGGCCGCATCGTGAAGGCCGACGTCGAGGCCGCGCAGCCTGGTGCCGCGCCGGCCGCCGCACCGGCGGCTGCCGCCGCGGCTCCCGCGGCCGCGGGGCCCCAAGCGACTGGTCCGGGCGCCAAGGCGCCGGGCGGCCTGCTGGGGATGACCTATACGCAGGAGCCGCTCAGCGGCATGCGCAAGACCATCGCCAAGCGCCTTACCGAGTCCAAGCAGCAGGTGCCGCACTTCTACCTGACGGTCGACTGCGAGCTGGACGAGTTGCTGAAGGTGCGCAAGGAGCTGAACAGCCGCTCCGATGCCTACAAGATCTCGGTCAACGACTTCGTCATCCGCGCGGTTGCCCTGGCCTTGAAGCAGGTGCCGGCGGCCAACGCCTCCTACGACGAGTCCGGCCTGCTGTTCTACGAGCACGCCGACGTCTCGGTCGCCGTGGCGACGCCCTCGGGCCTCATCACGCCGATCATCAAGGCCGCCGAAGGCAAGGGGCTGGCGACCATCGCCAACGAGATGAAGGACCTCGCGGGGCGCGCGCGCGACGGCAAGCTGAAGCCCGAGGAGTACCAGGGCGGCACTTTCTCCGTCTCCAACCTCGGCATGTTCGGCATCAAGGAGTTCTCCGCCGTCATCAACCCGCCGCAGGGCTGCATCCTGGCGGTGGGCGCCGGCGAGCAGCGTCCGGTGGTCAAGGACGGCGCGCTGAGCGTGGCCACGGTGATGAGTTGCACCCTTTCGGTCGACCACCGCGTTGTCGACGGCGCGGTGGGGGCTCAGTTCCTGTCGGCCTTCAAGAAGCTGATCGAGGATCCGCTTTCCATGCTGCTGTAGCGGCGGCCACCCTATAGGGGGAACGACCCATGCGAAGCCTCTCCGCCCTTCTGCTCGTCTTCTGCCTGGCCACGCCGGCGGCCGCCGAACCGGTGGACGACGTCAAGGAGAGCTTCCTCACCTACAAGACGGCGATCCTGGAGGCGGACGGCGCGGCGGCGGCCAAGGTGGTGACGCAGAACTCCCGCGACTACTTCCGCGACCTGGCCGACCAGGCCCTGACGCTGGACCGTGCCGGACTGCATGATATCCACCTGACCGACCGGCTCTACGCCATGCTGCTGCGCCACAAACTGGACCGCAGCCGACTGCAGCAGATGTCCGGCGGCGAGGTCGTCTCCTACGCGGTCGACAACGGCTGGATCGGCCGCAACGGCGCCTCGCAGCTCCGCCTCGGCCACTACGAGATCGAAGGTGACCATGCCAACGGCACCATCCTCAGGCCCGACGGCCTGAAGAGTCCTTTCAGGATGGAGTTCGTCAAGGAAGACGGCCGCTGGCTGCTGGACCTCGTCGCGCTGATGAAGCTGACGCGCACCGCCTTCGAGTATGCCGTCCAACAGTCTGGCCTCAGCGAGGACGAGTTCGTCCTGCTGATGCTGGAGCAGGGCACCGGCGTGAAACCCGGCCCGGAGATCTGGAGCCCGCCGTCGTGAAGCTGCGTCTCGTCATCGCAGCCTTGGTGATGCTGTTGGCTGCTCCGGCCGTGGCGCAGTCGGACCCGGCGGCGGTGCAGGAGAGCTTTGCCGCCTACAAGCAGGCCCTTATCGACGGGGACGGGGCCAAGGCCTCGGCGCTGACCTCTTCCGACACCCACGCCTTCCTGAAACAGACCCTGGACCGGGCGCTGACCATGGAAGCGGCTGAGGTGCAGGCGCTGCCGCTGCTCGACCAGATCTCGATCCTCATGCTCCGCCACAACATGAAGGCCGAGCAGCTGCGCGAGATGAAGAACGGCGACCCGGTCGCCTACGCGGTGGACCATAAGTCCTTCGACATGAACGAGGTGGAGAAGCTGGAAGCCGCGGAGTTCACCGTCACCGGCAGTCAGGCCCAGGCGCCGATCTCCAACCTCAAGGGCTCGCCGATCCCGGTCAACGTGTACTTCAAGGAGGAGGAGGGCACCTGGCGCTTCGACCTGCTGTCCTCCATCGCGCCTTTCCGCGCGGTCTTCGACGCCCAGGCCGGCTTGCTCGGCGCCTTGAAGACCAAGGACGGCAACAGCGGCGCCGTGCCCTTGATCATCCATCTCATCACCGGCCGCGCGCCGGATCCGAACATCTGGAATCCGCCGGGCTGAAGGCCGGCGAAAGGGAGAACTTCTGTGGCTGATACCAACTTCGATCTCATCGTCGTCGGCGGCGGGCCGGGCGGCTACGTGTCGGCGATCCGCGCCGCGCAGCTGAAGATGAAGGTCTGCGTGGTGGAGCGCGCGCACCTGGGCGGCATCTGCCTCAACTGGGGCTGCATCCCGACCAAGGCGCTGCTGCGCTCGGCGGAGATCTACGAGTACATGCAGCATGCCGACGCCTACGGGCTCTCGGCCGAGAAGGTCGGCTTCGACCTCGCCAAGGTTGTGCAGCGCTCGCGCAGCGTCTCCAAGCAGCTGAACGGCGGCGTCGGACACCTGCTGAAGAAGAACAAGGTCACGGTGGTCGACGGCGAGGCCAAGCTGAACGGACCCGGCAAGCTGGTCGTGACCAAGGACGGCAAGAAGGTCAGCGACCTGACCGCCAAGCACGTCATCCTGGCGACCGGCGCGCGCCCGCGCGCCCTGCCGGGGATCGAACCGGATAAGAAGCTGATCTGGACCTACTTCGAGGCCATGGTGCCCGACGCCATGCCCAAGTCGCTGCTGGTCATCGGCTCGGGCGCCATCGGCATCGAGTTCGCCTCCTTCTTCCACTCCATGGGTGCCGATGTGACGGTCGTCGAGGTCCTGCCGCAGATCATGCCGGTGGAGGATGAGGAAATTTCCAAGCTGGCGCGCAAGCAGCTGGAGAAGCGCGGCCTCAAGATCATGACCGAGGCCAAGGTGACGGCGGTGAAGAAGGGCTCGAACAACGTCACCGCCACCGTCGAGGACAAGGCCGGCAAGAAAAGCGAGATCACCGTCGACCGTGTGATCTCCGCCGTCGGCGTGCAGGGCAACATCGAGGACATCGGCCTGGAGACCACCAAGGTGAAGACCGACCGCGGCTGCATCGTCATCGACGACTACGGCCGCACGGCCGAGCCGGGCATCTACGCCATCGGCGACGTGGCCGGCCCGCCTATGCTGGCCCACAAGGCCGAGCACGAGGGCGTCATCTGCGTCGAGAAGATCGCCGGCCTCAACGACGTTCACCCCATGAAAAAGGAGCAGATCCCCGGCTGCACCTACTGCCATCCCCAAGTGGCCAGCGTCGGTTTGACCGAGAAGAAGGCCAAGGAGGCCGGCTACCAGGTGAAGGTCGGGCGCTTTCCCTTCATCGGCAACGGCAAGGCCATCGCGCTGGGCGAGCCCGAGGGCATGGTGAAGACCGTCTTCGACGCCAAGACCGGCCAGCTGCTGGGTGCCCACATGGTGGGGGCCGAGGTCACCGAGCTGATCCAGGGCTACGTGGTGGCCATGGGCCTGGAGACCACCGAGGCCGAGCTGATGCACACGGTCTTCCCGCATCCGACCCTCTCGGAGATGATGCACGAGTCGGTGCTTGACGCCTACGGCCGCGTCATCCACATGTAGTTGGAGGAAAGGACCGTCGGGTCTCCAAATGGATGCAGCGCTCTATATGCTTTTGGGCCTTGGCGGGATCGTTTTGGTCTACCTGCTGCACAGGAACTCGCAGCTGGCCGGCGCGGTCTTCCTGCTTTCGGTCACGGTGGGCGCCGCCGTCTATCTGCTGCAGTAAGGACCGAGCGGATTTGAGAACCAGGACGACACAATGAGTGGTAGCGAAACGACAACCGGGAAGCCGCGCCTCCGCCATCCGGAGAAGGCCCACAAGCCGGACCAGGAGGTCAAGCGCAAGCCGGCCTGGATCCGGGTGAAGGCCCCGGTTTCCCGGGAATATCAGGCGACCCGCGCCGTGGTGAAGGAGAACAACCTCCACACGGTCTGCGAGGAGGCCGCCTGCCCGAACATCGGGGAGTGCTGGGCCCAGCGCCACGCCACCATGATGATCATGGGCGGGATCTGCACGCGCGCCTGTTCCTTCTGCAACGTTGCGACCGGCAAGCCGAACGCCCTCGACCCCTTCGAGCCCACCAACGTCGCCACCGCCGTGGCCAAGCTGGGCCTGAAGCACGTGGTCATCACCTCGGTCGACCGCGACGACCTGGCCGACGGCGGGGCCGAGCACTTCGCCCAGGTGATCAGGGCGACCCGCGAGGCGGCGCCGGAGACCACCATCGAGATCCTGACCCCGGACTTCCTGCGCAAGGAAGGGGCCCTGGAGGTCGTCGTGGCGGCCAAGCCCGACGTCTTCAACCACAACCTGGAGACCGTGCCGCGGCTCTATACCGAGGTGCGGCCCGGCGCGCGCTACTTCCACTCGCTGCGCCTGCTGGACGAGGTGAAGCGCCTCGATCCCTCGATGTTCACCAAGTCCGGCATCATGGTCGGCCTGGGCGAGAGCAAGTCCGAGGTGCTGCAGGTCATGGACGACCTGCGCTCGGCCGACGTCGACTTCCTCACCATCGGCCAGTACCTGCAGCCGACCCCCAAGCACCACGTGGTCGACCGCTTCGTGACGCCGGAGGAGTTCAAGCAGTATGAGGCCATGGCCTACAACAAGGGCTTCCTCATGGTCTCGGCGACGCCGCTGACACGCTCCTCCTACCATGCAGGCGAAGACTTCGCCCGTTTGCGCGCCGCACGTGAGGCCAAGCTGGCGGCGGCAGGTTAAAGACCCGGCAAGTTAAGGCTGTTATTCTTTCGTCATGCCGGTTCATAAAGAAAGACGGGTGCTGCCCTACACGCCGGATCAGCTCTACGAGCTGGTCGTGGATATCGAGCGCTATCCGGAATTTCTGCCCTGGTGCCTGGGCGCGCGCATCAAGACGCACCAGGAAAGCCTGATCGTCGCCGACCTGATCATCGGCTTCAAAATGTTCCGCGAGCGCTTCACCAGCCGCGTCGTGCCCAACGCCGCCGAACAGCGCATCGACGTCACCTACGCGGAAGGACCCTTCAAGTACCTGGAGAACCACTGGGTCTTCGTCGACCATCCGCAGGGCTGCGAAATCGACTTCTACGTCGACTTCGAGTTCCGCTCCAAGCTGCTGCAGAAGGTCATCGAAGGCCTGTTCCACGAGGCCGTGCGCCGCATGGTCGCCGCCTTCGAAACCCGCGCCCGCGACCTCTACGGCCTCCCCGACGCGGCGCCCTCGTCGAGTTCCGCGAACACCTAGTATCCGATCGACAAAATCGCCGTTCGGTTGTGCTATCCTCTCGCCGGAGAGCGACAAGCAACGGCGGGCGATGTGAAGGACTCTAACCTCGTTACGGTCGGCTGGGCCTACGGGCAGGCCGAGGCTGCCTTGGCCCAGGCGCTGCTCGGCGCCGCTGGGGTCAAGGTCTTTCCCGACACCTGGTACGTGGCATCGGTGCAGTGGCACTGGACGCACGCGCTCGGCGGGATCGCACTGCAGGTGCCGGCGGCGCAAGCGGCCGACGCCATTGCGCTGCTCGCCGACAACCCGATAGTGCGGCGTCCGCGCCACTGGCTTTGGCGCCTGCCGGTGGCGGTCGTCGCAGTGATGGTGTTGTTCTGGGTGGGCTTCCCGCCGCCGCCGTCCGGTTTCTTTCCGACCGTGCTGCGGCCGGCCTCGGGACGCCTTGCCGAGGCCCCTGGCGGCACCGACTGAGGTCTTTCCGCCCGCGCTAGAACCCTTCGCCGAGGGCCAGGCCGGCGTAAAGGGAGATTGTCATGGCGCTATTGAAGACGCCGTGCACCACCACCGAGGGCCAGAGCGAGCCGCTGCGCCAGGCGACGGTGGCGAGGATCAGTCCCATGACCGCCAGGGCCGGGATCAGCTGCGGCAGACCGTGCGCCACGCTGAAGATCACCGCCGAGATCGGCGCCGCGTAGGCAAAGCGCATTCGTTTCAGCAGCCAGCCCAGCAGCACCCCGCGGAAGATGACTTCCTCGATGAAAGGCACCAGCACGCCGACCAGGGCCAGCATGAGCAGGAGGCTGGTCCAGCTGAAGCCCTCGGGCGCCAGCGCCTGCATCTGCGGATTCTCGACGACCTCGCCCATCAGCTCCTGGACCCCCAGATTGATGCCGGAGATCAGCGGCATGCAGAGCAGTCCCAGGCCGACGGCAATGCGGTACCAGCCGTTGTAGGTCGGGCGCAGGCCGATGTCGGCGAGACCCAGGCCGTGGCGCCGCAGGACAACCAGCCAGGTGAAGAACAGCATCAGCACCGACTGCCCGACCAGCAGGCCGACGGTCACCGGCAAGGCCGTGAGGTTGGTCTCCGGCCGCAAGACGGTCAGGGTGAGGGGAATGGCGAAGACACTGACCACCACCAGCAGGGCCAGCAGGATCAGGTCGCCAAGACGCACCGGCGAGGGCGGCAGCGCGGGCAGGCGCGGGGGCAACATTCAGTCCAAAGCCTCCGTGAAGAGTCTGAGGGCCTCGCGCACCGTCGCCAGGCGCACCGCCGCACGGTCGCCGGGGAAGACCTGGTGCAGGGCCTGCGCCGGGCCACCGCGCGACGCCCAGCCGAGATAAACCAGGCCGACCGGCTTGCTCTCCGTGGCGCCGCCCGGCCCGGCGATGCCGGTGGCCGAGACGGCAACGTCGGCCTGGGAGGCGTGCAACGCGCCCGTGGCCATGGCGACGGCGACCTCGGCGCTGACCGCGCCCGGGCCCGGGGGCTCCAGGAGAGACGCGGAGACGCCCAGCATCTCCACCTTGGCTTCGTTGGAGTAGGTGACGAAGCCGCGGTCGACCACGTCGGAGGACCCGGCGATCTCCGTCAGGCAGCCGGCGATCAGCCCGCCGGTGCAGGATTCCGCCGTGGCCAGCTTCTTGCCGGCCTGACGGTAGCGCGCAAGGACATTCTCGGCCTCCTGCAGCAGTTGATCGTCGAACATCAGGCGCGCTCCCAGAGCCACAACAAGCCGTAGACCAGGGCGGCGGCGTAGAGCCCGGCGATGATGTCGTCGGCCATGATCCCGAAGGCGCCCTTCAAGTGGCGGTCGGCCCAGCCGACGGGCCAGGGCTTGGCCACGTCGAAGGCCCGGAACAGGATGAAGGCCAGGATCACGCCCACGGGGTTGAGCCCGGCCGGAATGAGGGCCAGCCACTGGCCCGCTACCTCGTCGATGACGATGGCGCCGGGGTCCTTGATGGCCGCGACCTGCTCATAGCTGTGCGCCGCCCAGAGCCCGATCACAAAGACCGCCACCGTGGCCAGCAGCAGCCCCAGCGGTCCGGAGAGCCAGAACAGCGCCACGCCGAAGGGCAGCGCCGCCAGCGATCCCCAGGTCCCCGGCGCCCAGGGCAGAAGGCCGGCGCCGAACCAGGTGGCGAGCAGCGAAGAGGGCAGCCAGGGGGAGGGGGCGGTCATCGTTCCTAGTGTAGCCGGTTCAGTCCGAGGGCGGCAGGGCCAGGGTGGCGGCGGCCTGGGCGGCGATGCCCTCGCCGCGGCCGGTGAAGCCCAGCTTCTCGGTGGTGGTCGCCTTCACGCTGACCCGGTCGGCCGGCAGATCCAGCAGCTCGGCCACCCGCGCCACCATGGCGTCGCGGTGCGGACCGACCTTGGGCCGCTCGCAGACCAGCGTCACGTCGAGATGCAGGATGCGCCCGCCGCGCGCCGTCACCAGATCGCGGGCGTGGCGGATGAACTTGCCGGAATCAGCGCCCTTCCACTGCGGGTCGCTGGGCGGGAAGTGGCTGCCGATGTCGCCGGCGCCGAGCGCGCCCAGGATGGCGTCGGTCAGGGCATGCAGCCCGACGTCGGCGTCCGAATGGCCGGCCAGGCCGGCGTCATGGTCGATGCGGACGCCGCAGAGCATCACGTGGTCGCCCGGCCCGAAGGCGTGCACGTCGAAGCCCTGGCCCACGCGGGTCTCCGCCCCCCCTTGTCCTGGGGCGCCGCGCAGCCAGCGCTCCGCCGTGCGCAGGTCGTCCTGAGATGTCACCTTGAAATTCTCCCGGCTGCCTTCCACCAACGCCACTTCGATCCCGGCGCGCTCGGCCACCGCCGCGTCGTCGGTCAGTTCCTCGCCGGCCGCCGCACGGTGCGCGGCCAGGATCTCCGCATAGCGGAAACCCTGCGGCGTCTGCGCGCCCCACAGACCAGCGCGGTCCTGGGTGCCCGCGATATGATCGTCCTGGCCCCGCTTCAAGGTGTCGACCACCGGCAGGGCGGCGATGGCGCCGGGGACCTTGTCCAGGGCGGCCAGCACGCGGTCGACGACCGGCGCCGAGACGAAGGGCCGGGCGCCGTCGTGTATCAGCACCCGCGCGGGCGCGCGCTCTGCCAGGCTCTCCAGTCCGCGCAAGACCGATTCCTGCCGGCTGGCGCCGCCGGCCACCGGCTCGGCCAAGTTCAGTCCTGCCGCCGCGGCGTCATAGAGGTCGCGGTCGTCGGGGTGGATCACCGCCCGGACCCGGCCGATCGCCGGGTGCGCGGCAAAGGCCTGCAGGGTGTGGCGCAGCAGCGGGACTCCGGCCAGGCTCGCGTATTGCTTCGGCAGGCTGCCGCCGAACCGCTGGCCGCGGCCGGCGGCGACGATCAGCGCATCCGCCGTCTTCCCGGAAGGGCTAGTCAAATTGCGGGACTCCGCGTGTCTTGCTGTGTTCTCGTTGCGCCGACCCTAGTGTCCTCTGGTGGCGCGGCCAAGAGGTGATATATAGGGGCTCATGAATAGCATGGTTTTGTCGCTCTCCGCCCTGGCTTCACTGCTGCCCGCCACGCTGCTGCCCTTCGTGCGGCACGCGGCGCGCGCTGACGCGGTCTTTTGGCTGCTGCTGGGCGCGGCGCTTGCCGGGACCTCGGCGCTCAGCATCGTTTCCCTGGGCGCGCAGTGGCAGACGGGCCTGGCGGCGGCGCTCTGGCTCGCCGTGGCGGCGGCCCTGGGCCTCTTCGGTCTGCTGGTCATCCTCAGCCGGGAGGCGGCGCGCCTGGCGCCGCTGTTGCTGCCTTACCTGCTGATCCTCGGCGCCCTGGCGACCGCCTTCGGGCTGCTGGCCGGCCCGGAGCCCCTGGCCGCGCGCCTGGACGGCTGGCTGATCGCCCACATCGCCGTCTCGGTGACCACCTACGCGCTCTGCACCCTGGCCGCCGTGGCCAGTTCCGCTGTCTTCGTACAGGAGCGCGCGCTGAAGCGCCGCGCCCCCAATGCCTTCACCCGCATGCTGCCCTCGGTGGCCGACGCGGAGCGCCTGGAGGTGCGCCTGCTGGGCGCCGGCGAGGCCATCCTGGGTCTCGGCATCGCGACCGGCATCTCCGAGCTCTACGTGACTTCCGGCGCGCTCTTCACCTTCAGTCACAAGACCCTGTTCTCCCTCCTGGCCTTCCTGGTCATCGGCGGGCTGCTGCTGCTCCACTACCGCAGCGGCCTGCGCGGCCGGCGGGCCGCCCGCATCGTGCTGGTCGGCTACCTGCTGCTGACCCTGGCCTATCTCGGGGTCAAGTTCGTCACCGATATTCTGCTGGCCTGACCCCCTGCGGCAGCTCCGATCCCGGACGGATACCGCCAATGCGGGCCAAGTCCCGGGGTTGCTCAACCCGCTGTAGGGGGTTCCGTCCCACTTGCCCGTTTTTCGAGCAACTCGGGGCGGGTTTGTACGCGGTCGGCTAATCCTTCGTGACAACGCCTATTTTTTGTGCATCAATCGGCCGCCGAAAAAGGGGTTGGGTACCAATACACAGGCAAACCTCCAACGTGCGCGCGACGGCTGCTCACGAAAGAGGCTCTGTGGTCGCACCTTGGGTTGAATGAGGGATCTGATGAGCATCGTCGTTGGCAAGCTGGAGCTGGAGGCGCCGGTCATCCTGGCGCCGATGTCCGGTGTCACCGACCAGCCGTTCCGCCGCCTGGTGCGGCAGTTCGGCGCCGGGCTGGTGGTCTCCGAGATGATCGCCAGCAACGCCATGATCCGGCAGATGCAGGAGTCCGTGAAGGAGTCCCGCAAGATGTCCGGCGACTGCGCGGCGGAATACCCGCTTTCGGTACAGCTCGCCGGCAGCGACCCGGATACCATGGCCGAAGCGGCGAAGCTCAACGCCGACCGCGGCGCCGCCATCATCGACATCAATTTCGGCTGCCCGGCCAAGAAGGTCACCAACAAGGCCTGCGGCTCGGCCATCATGCAGGACGAGCTGCTGGCGGGGCGGATCATGGCCGCGGTGGTCGCGGCGGTGGACCTGCCGGTCACTGTGAAGATGCGCACCGGCTGGAACCTGGAAAACCGCAACGCGCCGCGGATCGCCCGCATCGCCGAGGACTGCGGCGTGCAGATGCTGAGCGTGCACGGCCGCACCCGCTGCCAGAAGTATGCCGGCGAGGCGGACTGGTCCTTCGTGCGCCGGGTGACGGAAGCGGTCGCCCTGCCGGTGGTGGTCAACGGCGACATCGTCACCGTGGAGGACGCGGCCGAGGCCCTGGAGCGCTCCGGCGCCGACGGCGTGATGATCGGCCGCGGCGCCTATGGCCGCCCCTGGTTCCTGCGCCAGGTGATGGACTACCTGCACGACGGCACGCGGCGGCCCGACCCGGCGCCGGCGCAGCGCCTGCAGGTGATGCTGGAACACTATGAGGCTCTGCTCTCGCTCTACGGAAGCCGCCACGGCGTGCGCATCGCGCGCAAGCACCTGGGCTGGTACGCCAAGGGACTGGACGGCGCCGCCGAGTTCCGCGCCCGCATGAACCGGGAGGACGACCCGGAGCAGGTCAAAGGCATGATCCGCGCGCTCTTCGCGCCGATTCTGGAAGGAACGGCCCCGGCGGGGGCCGAATTGGAGATGGCAGCGGCATAGTATGGCCAAGGTATCTGATATTTTCGCACGCAAGCCCGCGCGCAACGGCACACCGGAACCCGGCTCGATCCTCTCGGCGCTTTCGGTGCCGCTCTTCGTCGTCGACGACCAGGATCAGCTCTCCTTCGTCAACCAGGCCGCCGAGCAGTTCTTCGCCTCCTCGACCACCACTCTGCTGGGCCGGCCCCTGAGTGAAATTCTGCCGGAAGACAGCCCCGCCTTCGGCCTGATCCATCAGGTGCGCGACGGCGGCTATTCGGTCTCCGAGTACGGTGTGACGCTCTCAGGGCCCAAGATCGGCTCGCACTTCGTTTCCATCGACGCCGCCACCGTCGCCGACCGTCCCGGCAGCGTCGTGGTCTCGATCCACGAGCGTTCCATCGCCCGCAAGATCGACCACCAGCTGGTCCACCGCAACGCCGCCCGCTCGGTGACCGCCATGGCCGCCATGCTGGCCCACGAGGTCAAGAACCCGCTTTCGGGCATCCGCGGCGCCGCCCAGCTGCTGGAGCAGAACGCCGATCCCGAAGATCACCAGCTGACCCGCCTGATCTGCGAGGAAGCCGACCGCATCGTCGCCCTGGTGGATCGCATGGAGATGTTCTCCGACAAGCAACCCCTGGCGCGCGAGCCGGTCAACATTCACGTGGTGCTGGAGCGGGTGCGGCGCCTGGCCGAGAACGGCTTTGCCCGCCACGTGAAGTTCATCGAGAGCTACGACCCCTCGCTGCCGCCGGTCTACGGCAACCGCGACCTGCTGATCCAGGCGATCCTGAACCTGGTCAAGAACGCCGCCGAAGCGGTGCCGAAGGAGGGCGGAGAGATCACCCTCTCGACGCGCTATCAGCAGGGTGTGCGCCTGGCCATTCCCGGCAGCGGCAGCCGGGTCGACCTGCCGCTGCAGGTGATGATCCAGGACAACGGCCCGGGCATTCCCGAGGACATCCAGCCGCACCTCTTCGATCCCTTCGTCAGCACCAAGGCGGGGGGCAGCGGCCTGGGCCTGGCGCTGGTCGCCAAGATCATCGACGACCACGGCGGCGTCATCGAGTTCGAGAGCCAGCCGCGGCGCACGCTGTTCCGCCTGATGCTGCCCATGGTGCCACGAGAAACCGGGCTGGAAGAGGAACTCACGGTGGACGGGGACCAGGTATGAGCGGCGCGACCATCCTGGTCGCCGACGACGACCGCGCGATCCGTACCGTTCTGACCCAGGCGCTGGGCCGCCAGGGCCATGTGGTCCGCACCACCGGCAACGCCGCCACCTTGTGGCAGTGGGTGAAGGAGGGCGAGGGCGATCTGGTGATCACCGACGTGGTGATGCCCGACGAGAACGGCCTGGACCTGATCCCGCGCATCAAGAAGCTGCGCCCGGCTCTCCGTATCCTGGTGATGTCGGCGCAGAACACCCTGCTGACCGCGGTCAAGGCGACCGAACGCGGCGCCTTCGAATACCTGCCCAAGCCCTTCGACCTGCGCGAGTTGATCTCGGTGGTCGACCGCGCCCTTTCGGAGCCCGCCGATTCCGAGGGCAAGGCCAAGCTCCAGGCTGACGACGGCGAGGAGCAACTGCCGCTGATCGGCCGCTCCCAGGCCATGCAGGAGATCTACCGCGTTCTCGCCCGCCTCATGCCGACCGACCTGACGGTGATGATCTACGGCGAGTCCGGCACCGGCAAGGAGCTGGTGGCCCGCGCGCTGCACGACTACGGCAAGCGCCGGCGCGGTACCTTCGTGGCGGTGAACATGGCCGCCATTCCGCGCGAGCTGATCGAGAGCGAACTCTTCGGCCACGAGAAGGGCGCCTTTACCGGCGCGACCCTGCGCTCCTCCGGCCGCTTCGAGCAGGCCACCGGCGGCACGTTGTTCCTGGACGAGATCGGCGACATGCCGCTGGAGGCGCAGACGCGGCTGCTGCGCGTGCTGCAGGAAGGCGAATACACCACGGTCGGCGGGCGCACGCCGATCCGCGCCGACGTGCGGATCATCGCCGCCACCCACCGCGACCTGCGCCAGATGGTGCGCCAGGGCCTGTTCCGCGAGGACCTCTACTACCGCCTCAGCGTGGTGCCCATCCGCCTGCCGCCACTGCGCGAGCGCAGCGAGGACATCCCCGAGCTGGTGCGCCATTTCTTCACCGAGGTGCAGGAGGAGGGCCTGGCCGCCAAGTCGCTCGACGCCGAGGCGATGGGGGCCCTGAAAACCTATCACTGGCCCGGCAACGTGCGCGAACTGGAGAACCTGGTGCGTCGCCTGGCGGTGCTCTACAGCCAGGAAACCATCGATCGCGGGGTCATTGAGAGCGAGCTGAGCGAGGGCAAGGCGGCCGAGCGGGCCGCTGCCGCGCCGCCGGCCGAGTCGCTGGGCGGTGCCGTCGAGCAACATCTGCGTGCCTATTTTGCCGCACACGAGGACGGCCTGCCGGCCTCTGGCCTCTACGACCGGATCCTGCGCGAAGTCGAACGCCCCTTGATCGAGCTATCGCTTTCAGCCACAAGGGGAAATCAGATCCGCGCGGCGAAGCTGCTGGGCCTGAACCGAAATACTTTGCGGAAAAAGATTCGGGACCTGGACATCCAGGTGATTCGCGGCCTTAAATAGCCTGTGGCAAATATACAACAGACCGGTGAGATCACTGTCCGAGAGGGCGGCGAGACCCGACCGGGCGAGGCCCCCGCGGACGAGCGGGTGGCGCGCCCGCGCTTCGGTCGTCTTCTCGACTGGTTGCGGCGTATCAGGGCGGAGCGGACGGTCGCGCTGATCCTTCTGGTCGGCGCGCTGGTGAGCGGCACCGCGACCTTCGTCGCCATGACCGGCAACCTCTCCACCACCGCCGATACCGGCCACATCCTGCTGCTGCTGCTGGCCGACCTGGTCATCATCCTTGGCCTTGCCGCCCTGATCACCCGGCGTCTGGCCATCCTTTGGATCGAGCGCAAGAAGGGACGGGCCGGCTCGCGCCTGCACGGCCGCCTGGTCGCCCTGTTCTCGGTCGTCGCCGTGGCGCCGACCATCCTGGTCGCGGCCTTCTCGGTCATCATTTTCGACCTGGGGCTGGAGTTCTGGTTCAGCGAGCGGGTTTCCACGGCCATCAAGAACTCCCGCGCCGTGGCGGCCGCCTATCTGGACGAACACCAGCAGGCGATCGCTGCCGACGCCCTGGCCATTGCCCAGGTGCTGAACCGTGGCGGCCCTTCGCTGGTCTACAACCCTACCGTCTTCAACAACGTCATGACGCGGCAGGCCAACCAGCGTTACCTGACCGAGGCGGCGGTCTACGACAGCTCCGGGCGGATGCTGGCGCGGTCCTCCAGCTTCCTTCTGGCCTTCAACCCGGAGATCCCGGAATGGGCCTTCGAACGCGCCCGCAGCGAAGGCATGGCCATCATGACCTCGGAGGAGGAGGACCGGGTGCGTGCCCTGGTCCGCCTCGACCTTTCCGCCGACGCCTATCTCTACGTCGGCAGGCTGGTCGATTCCCGGGTCATCGGCCACATGGAGAGCACCCGCTGGGCGGTGCAGCGCTATGAAGACCTGGAGGGAAACCGCTTCAGTCTGCAGATCACCTTTGCGCTGATCTTCCTGGTGGTGGCCCTGCTGTTGCTCCTGGTGGCGGTGTGGATCGGCCTGGCCTTCGCCAACCAGCTCACCGGCCCCATCGGCAGCCTGATCGCCACAGCGGAGAAAGTCGGTAAGGGCGACCTCAAGGCCCGGGTCCAGGGACCGCCGCGCCGCGACGAAATCGGCAACCTGTCCCGCGCCTTCAACAAGATGACCGGCCAGCTGGAGCGCCAGCAGGACGCCCTCCTGGAAGCAAACGAAGAACTGGACAACCGCAATCGCTTCATCGAGGCGGTGCTGGGCGGCGTCTCGGCGGGGGTCATCGGTTTGGACGAGCATGGCCGCATCAACCTGGCCAACCGGATGGCCTGCGATTTTCTCGGCAAGAAATTCCAGACCATGCGCGGCCAGACCCTGACCGAGGTCATGCCGGAGATCGACGATCTGCAGGCGCGCGCCCGGCGGCGCCCCCGCAAGCTCGCGGAGCAGCAGCTCACAATCCCCGACTCGAGCGGCTCCGAGCGGGTGCTCCTGGTGCGCATCTCCGCCGAGCTGGAACATGGCGCGATTATGGGCTTCGTCGTGACCTTCGACGAGATCACCCAGCTGCTGGCCGCGCAACGCAAAGCCGCCTGGTCGGATATTGCACGCCGCATCGCGCACGAGATCAAGAACCCGCTGACGCCGATCCAGCTTGCCGCCGAGCGGCTGAAGCGCAAGTACGTGGGCCAGATCACCAACGACCCGGACACCTTCCAGATCTGCACCGACACCATCGTGCGCCATGTCGGCGACATCGGGCGCATGGTCGACGAGTTCTCCGCCTTCGCGCGCATGCCGGCACCCGACATGCGCAAGGAAGACATCGGCAAGCTGGTGCAGGAGGCCGTCTTCCTGCAGCGCACGGCGCGCCAGGACGTGCGCTTCGACTACACCCCGCCGTCCGAAGAAATCCTGCTGGCCTGCGACGGCCGCCAGGTGGGCCAGGCCCTGACCAACCTGCTGAAGAACGCCATCGAGTCCATCGAAGGCCGGCACGGCCTGGAGGGCGAGGCGGCGCCCGCGGGCGTCATCTCGGTGACGATCCGCACCGAGGACGCGCATTGCGTCGTCGATATCTGCGACAACGGCAAAGGCCTGCCGAGGGCCGACCGCTATCGCCTGACCGAGCCTTATGTGACAACGCGCGAGCGGGGCACTGGACTCGGACTCGCAATTGTGAAGAAGATCATGGAGGATCACGGCGGCAATCTCATTCTCCGGGACCGGGAAGAAGGCGGCGCGATCGTCAGTCTCATTTTCCCCTTGCGCGAAGAAGTGGTAGATAGCGGCGCCGGGCGGCCCGAGAACGAAGCCGAAGCGCCGGATGTGAAAAGAGCTGCAGGACATGGCTGACGAAATCCTCATCGTCGACGACGAAGTCGATATCCGAATGCTGATCACCGGCATTCTGCAGGACGAGGGCTACGAAACGCGCGACGCCGGAGACAGCGACACCGCCCTGGAGCTGCTGCGCCAGAAGCGCCCGAACCTCGTCGTGCTCGACATCTGGCTGCAGAACTCGACGTTGGACGGGATGGAGATCCTGGACGTCATCAAGCGCGAGTATCCCTCCGTGCCGGTGGTGATGATCTCCGGCCACGGCAACATCGAAACCGCGGTCAACGCCATCAAGCTGGGCGCCTACGACTTCATCGAGAAACCCTTCAAGTCGGACCGCCTGCTGCTGATCGTCCAGCGCGCCATCGAGGCCGCGCGCCTGCGCAGCGAGAACGAGGAACTGCGCCTGCGCGTCGGCCTGTCGGAGGACATGATCGGAACCTCTTCCTGGTTCCACCAGGTGAGCCAGGCGATCCGCAAGGTGGCGCCGACCGGCAGCCGCGTGCTGATCACCGGCCCGGCAGGTGCCGGCAAGGAAGTGGTCGCCCGGCAGCTCCATACCTGCTCGCACCGCGCCACGTCGCCTTTCGTGGCGCTGAATTGCGCCACCATGCACCCGGATCGCCTGGAGCCGGAGCTTTTCGGCATCGAGCCGGATCCGGACGACACCGAAGGCGGTGGCAAGCTGGGCACCTTCGAGCGTGCCCACGGTGGCACCCTGTTCCTGGACGAGGTCGCGGACATGCCCTTGGAAACACAGGGCAAGATCGTTCGCGTGCTGCAGGAACAGACCTTCCAAAGGGTCGGCGGCAACACCCGCATCGCGGTGGACGTGCGGGTCATCGCCGCCACCAACCGCGATCTGCCGTCCCTGATCACCGAGGGCCAGTTTCGCGAGGATCTTTTCTATCGCCTCAACGTGGTGCCCATCGAGGTGCCGTCGCTGCGCGAGCGGCGCGAGGACATTCCCGCCCTGGTCGCCTATTTCATGGAGCGCGCGGCCGAGAGCGCCGGACTGCCGCCACGCAATCTCAGCGACGACGCCTTGGCCGCCTTGCGCGCCTATGACTGGCCGGGCAACGTGCGCCAGCTGCGCAACGTCATCGAATGGGTGCTGATCATGGCGCCGGGCCGCCCGCAGGACCCTGTGCGGCCGGACATGCTGCCGCCGGAGATCGGCGCTTCCTCGCCGGCCTCCCTGCCGGGAGAGACGGGGGAGGAGATCATGTCCCTGCCGCTGCGCGAGGCGCGCGAGGTTTTCGAACGCAAGTACCTGGAGGCGCAGGTCATGCGCTTCGGCGGCAACATTTCGCGGACTGCCACCTTTGTCGGCATGGAACGTTCTGCCCTGCACCGCAAGCTGCGCTCTCTCGGCGTCGGCACGGTGGAGCGCGCCTGAACGAGCGACAGCGGAGCCATCTAGGATATGAAAGTTATCATTTGCGGTGCCGGCCAGGTCGGCTTCAACATCGCACGCTACCTTTCGAGCGAAAACGCCGACGTGACGGTCATCGACCAATCCCGCGAGCTGATCGAGAAAATCACCGACTCCCTGGACGTGAAGGGGCTGGTCGGCTTCGCTTCGCATCCTGATGTGCTGGAGAGCGCCGGCGCCTCAGACGCGGAGATGGTCATCGCCGTGACCTACGCCGACGAGGTCAACATGGTGGCCTGCCAGATCTGTCATTCGATCTTCGAGGTGCCGACCAAGATCGCCCGCGTGCGCCACCAGAGCTATCTGGAGCCCATGTGGTCGGACCTCTTCAGCCGCGATCACATGCCGATCGACGTCATCATCTCGCCGGAAATCGAGGTCGCCCGCGCCATCGAGCGGCGCCTGCAGTTGCCGGGCGCCTTCGACGTGCAGCCGCTGGCCGACGGCAAGGTAAGCCTCATCGGCCTGCACTGCAGCGAGGAGACGCCGGTCATCAATACGCCGCTGCGCCAGTTGACGGCGCTGTTCCCGGATCTGCACATCGTGGTCATCGGCATCTCGCGCGAGGGCAAGGGCTTCGTGCCGACCCCCGACGACGACATGCGCGCCGGCGACGACGTCTACCTGGTGGCCGACACGTCGCACCTGGCGCGCACCATGGCGGCCTTCGGCCACGAGGAGAAGGAGGCCCGCCGGGTCATCATCGTCGGCGGCGGCAACATCGGCCTCAACCTGGCCCACGCGGTGGAGAAGAACCACCCGCAGGTGAACCTCAAGGTCATCGAGGTCGACAAGCGCCGCGCCGAGACCGTGGCCCAGGCCCTGCAGCGCACCGTGGTGATCCACGGCGACGCCCTGGACACGGAGATCCTGGACGAAGCCAACGCCGCCATCGCCGAGACGGTCATCGCGGTCTCCAACGATGACGAGGTCAACATTCTGACCTCCCTGCTGGCCAAGCGCTACGGCTGCAAGCGGGCGGTGACGCTGATCAACAAGACCTCCTACGGACCCCTGGTCGGCACGCTCGGCATCGATACCGTGGTCAGCCCGCGCGCCATCACGGTCTCCAAGATCCTGCAGCATGTGCGCCGCGGCCGCATCCGCTCCGTCCACTCGTTGAGCGAGGACTTCGGCGAGGTCATCGAGGCCGAGGCGCTGGAAACCTCCAGCCTGGTCGGCGTGCCGATCCGCGATGCGCGCCTGCCCGACGGCGTCATCGTCGGCGCCATCGTGCGCGGCGACGAAGTGATCATCCCGCGCGGCGATACGGTCACCCGGCCCAACGACCTGGTGGTGATATTTGCGCGCTCAGAAGCGGTGAAGAAGGTCGAGAAGCTCTTTGCCGTGAAGCTCGAGTTTTTCTAGGATCGCGACCGAGCTTTCCCGTTTCCCGGAGTCGGAAGCAGAGTCGAAAGGAGAGGCCGCGGATGCCCCGTCAAGCCTACGTCAACGGCCGCTACGTGCCCCATCGCGAAGCCGCCGTGCACATCGAGGACCGCGGCTACCAGTTCGCCGACGGCGTCTACGAGGTCGTGCCGGTCTACAGCGGCATCCTTGTGGACGAGGACCTGCATCTTGACCGCCTCGACCGCTCATTGCGCGAACTGCGTATCGGTGAACCCATGTCGCGGCCGGCGCTGAAGCTGATCTCGCGCGAGTTGATGCGCCGCAACGGGCTCTCCAACGGGTTCCTCTACATGCAGGTAACCCGCGGCGTGGCGCCGCGCGACCACAAGTTCCCCAAGGACGCCAGACCCGCGCTGGTGATGACCACGCGACAGACCAAGCCGCACAGCAAACAGCTGCTGGAGGAGGGACTGAAGGTCATCACCGTGCCGGACCAGCGCTGGGAACGCTGCGATATCAAGTCGGTCTCGCTGCTGCCGAACATCCTCGGCAAGCAGGCGGCGGTAGAAGCGGGGGCCTACGAGGCCTGGCAGGTCGACAGGAACGGCATGGTCACCGAAGGCACCTCGACCAACGCCTGGATCGTCACCCAGGACAACAAGGTCGTGACCCGTGACGCCACCCACTCGATCCTGGGCGGCATCACCCGGCACACCCTGCTGAAGCTGATCCGCGCGGAGGGCTACGACCTGGAGGAACGGCCCTTCTCCGTGGAGGAGGCCAAGGCCGCGAAGGAGGCCTTCCTGACCTCCAGCACCTCGCTGGTGCTGCCGATCACCTCGCTGGACGGCCAGCCCGTCGGCAACGGCCACCCCGGCATCCTGACCGGCAAGCTGCGCCAGGTTTACATCGACTACATGCAGAGCCTGAAGAAGAGCGCGTGAGCCGATGCCCTCGCTGCAACAAGCTCTGCTCGGCGCCGACTATGTCGAGATCAACATCGCCAAGGGCGTCGGTGCGCTGGCGCAGCGGTTGGCGTACAGCGACGAGGAGTTGCTCGTTTCACTCGCCAACTCGCTGAAGCTGCGCGAGCAGGAAATCGCGGACCGCAACAGCCTGACGGGCCGCTTCACGGCGCTGTTCGTCGGCAAGGACGGCGGCACGACCATCAAGTTCGACGGGATGCGCTTGAAACAGCTGCACGAACTGGCCGCATCGCGGCCGCCTCGAGACATCAACCTCAACGCCTTCTATGAAGTCAATCTGGAGTATTCCCGGATTTTGCTGAGCAAGGCACAGAAAGCGGGTGGCCGGACATGACCCTGCCGCCCCCCAAAGCTCTTCTCTTCGACTGGGACAACACCCTGGTGGACAGCTGGGCGATGATCCACCACGCCATGACGGCGACCTTCGAGGCCATGGGCCAGCAGCCCTGGACCCTGGAAGAGACCAGGCGCAATGTTCGCAAGTCCGCGCGCGACGCCTTTCCCGAGCTGTTCGGCGCGCGGGTGGACGAGGCGACGGAGGTCTTCTACCGCACCTACGAGGCCGACCACCTGAAGCAGCTCAGGGCGCTGCCCGGCGCCGAGGCCATGCTGCGCACCCTGGCCGCGGTCGAGGACCTGCTGCTGGGCGTGGTCAGCAACAAGCGCGCGCCCCTGCTGCGCCTGGAAGCGGCCGAACTGGGCTGGGACCGCTATTTCGGCCCCCTGGTCGGGGCCACGGACGCCGCCAAGGACAAGCCGGCGCGCGAAGTGGTCGACTTCGCCCTGGCCGGCAGCGGCATCGCTCCGGGCCCGGAGGTCTGGTTCGTCGGCGATACGGACATCGACGTGCTCTGCGCCCGCAATGCCGGTTGCACCGCAATCCTGGTGCGTGCCGAGCCGCCGGGGGAGGGGGAATTCGGCGACCTGCCCCTCGGCGGCCACGTCAGCGACTGCAGAACCTTCGCGCAGCTGGCCCTTTCAGCCCTTGAAAACGGCAGGGTTGAACAGCAAATAAGGGACTTCTCGTAAGAGAATCCGAGGCTCCCGCTACCCAACAGGATGGTTTTTCATTTCCCAAAAGCCGTGTTAGGAAGGGCTCTCTGGGACGCGCGCTGGAGCGCGGCGCAAGCCTATTGGGTATCTGCACCGCAGAAGGCTTTGCCGGAAGGTTTGCTAGGGCCAGAATAAGAACAGACGACCGTCATTAAGAACAAGAACAAGGTGCGAAAATGGCCGCTGAAAAAAATCAAAGTGTCCAGGACGTATTTCTCAATCACATTCGGAAAAACAAAGTCCCTGTGACTGTCTTTCTGGTCAACGGCGTGAAGCTACAGGGTATCGTGACTTGGTTTGACAATTTTTCTGTTCTCCTGCGGCGCGACGCCCACTCGCAGCTGGTGTACAAGCACGCCATCTCGACCGTGATGCCGGCGACCCCGGTCCAGCTCTTCGATCCGACCAAAGAAGAAGAGGCCGCCGAGGGCTGATCCCAGGACGGTCGGGACCCCCGAAGGGCGTGCATGAGACTGCACCTGCCGGCAAGACAGCCCAGAAGATGCAGGGCCTGAATGAAAGGGGCGGCGCCCGGCGCCGCCAATCCCGATGACCGACCGTGCCTTCGTTGTGCACCCCGACATGATGCAGCCCGGGCTGCGCGCGCCCGCCGCGCGGCTGGAGGAGGCCGTCGGCCTCACCGCGGCCATCGACCTGGAGGTGGTGGCCAGCGAGGTGGTGCCGGTCAAGCAGGTGCGTCCCAACACCCTGATCGGCGGCGGCGCGGTGGAGCGCCTGGCCGGTGACATCCGCCTGCTGGAGGTTGCCGTAGTGGTGGTCGACGCGGCGCTGACGCCGGTCCAGCAGCGCAACCTGGAGCGCGCCTGGGACTGCAAGGTGATCGACCGCACCGGCCTGATCCTTGAGATCTTCGGCGAGCGGGCGCGCACCAAGGAAGGCAAGCTGCAGGTCGAACTGGCGGCCCAGACATATCAAAAGTCCCGCCTGGTGCGCTCCTGGACCCACCTGGAGCGCCAGCGCGGCGGCGCCGGCTTCATGGGCGGTCCGGGCGAAAGCCAGCTGGAGATCGACCGCCGCCTGATCACCGAGCGCATCAGCCGCCTGAAGAAGGAACTGAGCCAGGTGCAGCGCACCCGCAGCCTGCACCGCGGTGCCCGGCAGCGCGTGCCCTATCCGGTGGTCGCCCTGGTCGGCTACACCAACGCCGGCAAATCGACCCTCTTCAACCGCCTGACCGAAGCCAAGGTACTGGCCCGCGACCAACTCTTCGCGACCCTGGACCCGACCATGCGGCGGGTGGTCCTGCCCTCGGGCCAGAACATCATCCTCTCCGACACGGTGGGCTTCATCTCCGACCTGCCCACTGACCTGGTCGCGGCCTTCCGCGCCACCCTGGAGGAGGTCACCGAGGCCGATGTGGTCCTGCATGTACGCGACGTCTCCCACACCGACAGCCTGGCCCAGCAGGCCGACGTCCAGGCGGTCCTGGCGGATCTCGGCATCGACGAAAGCGCCGGCCACGTGCTCGAAGTGCTGAACAAGGCCGACCTGCTGGGGCCTGCCGAGCGCGGCCATCTGGCCCAGCGGGTTGCCGGCCAGGGCGACAGCGTGCTCTGCTCGGCCCTGACCGGCGAGGGCTGCGAGGACGTGCTGGCCTTGATCGAGCGGCTGCTGTCGGCGCAGCGCCGCCAGGTCACCGTCGCGATCAAGCTGGAAGAGGGCGCGGCCCTGGGCTGGCTTTACGACCATGGCGAGGTGGTGGCGCGGCGCGACCAGGATCTCGTCACCGAGGTCGATGTGAAGCTGGCCCCGCGGGACCTGGATCGATTTCTTAAGAAGTTCGGCTCCCGCATTGAAAACGGCGAGATTCTGGCCGCTGAAACCGCTAATGCGCCGGCCGAGGGCAGGAACCTGGCCTCCGGCGGTTGACTCTGCTTCCCCGGGCTTTTATATGCTCGTTAGCACTCGCCGCCGGTGAGTGCTAACAAATACGAACGGCGGGGGCCTCCTGGCGGGCTGTCAGAGCTTATCTTGGGTCCCGCGCCACTCCCATACACACCAGACAGGGTAGAGTTCCATGAAATTCAGGCCGCTGCATGACCGTGTCGTGGTCGAGCCGCTGGAGGAAGAAGAAAAAACCGCCGGTGGCATCATCATTCCCGACACGGCAAAAGAAAAGCCCATGCAAGGCAAGGTCCTTGCGGTCGGCCCGGGCACCCGAGGCGACGACGGCAAGCTGAATGCTCTGGACGTCAAGAAGGGCGACAAGGTCCTTTACGGCAAGTGGTCCGGAACGGAAGTCAAGTTGGACGGCAAGACCATGCTGATCATGCGCGAGTCCGACATCATGGGCGTTTTGCAATAAGGAAGAGAACCAGATATGGCTGCGAAAGACGTTAAGTTTGGCGCCGACGCCCGTACGCGGATGCTGCGTGGTGTCGACATTCTGGCCGACGCCGTGAAAGTCACCCTCGGCCCCAAGGGCCGCAACGTGGTGATCGACAAGTCCTTCGGTGCTCCGCGCACCACCAAGGACGGTGTCACGGTGGCCAAGGAGATCGAGCTCTCCGACAAGTTCGAGAACATGGGCGCGCAGATGGTGCGCGAGGTTGCTTCGAAGACCAACGACATTGCCGGTGACGGCACGACCACTGCGACCGTTCTGGCCCAGTCGATCGTGCGCGAGGGCGCCAAGGCGGTTGCCGCCGGCATGAACCCGATGGATCTGAAGCGTGGCGTGGACCTGGCCGTCGAGGCCGTGGTTGCCGAGCTGCAGAAGAAGTCGAAGAAGATTTCGACCACCGGCGAAGTCGCCCAGGTCGGCACCATCTCCGCCAACGGCGAGGCCGAAATCGGCACCATGATCGCCGAGGCGATGGAGCGGGTCGGCAAGGAAGGCGTGATCACGGTGGAAGAGGCGAAGTCCCTCGAGACCGAGCTGGACGTGGTCGAGGGCATGCAGTTCGACCGCGGCTACCTGTCGCCGTACTTCATCACCAACGCGGACAAGATGGTCTGCGAGATGGAGAACCCCTACATCCTGCTGCACGAGAAGAAGCTCTCCGGCCTGCAGCCCATGCTGCCGCTGCTGGAAGCCGTCGTGCAGTCCAGCCGTCCGCTGCTGATCATTGCCGAGGACGTCGAGGGCGAAGCCCTTGCGACCCTGGTGGTGAACAAGCTGCGCGGTGGCCTGAAGGTCGCCGCCGTGAAGGCGCCGGGCTTCGGCGACCGCCGCAAGGCCATGCTTGAGGACATCGCGATCCTCACCGGCGGCCAGGTGATCTCCGAGGATCTCGGCATCAAGCTCGAGACCGCGAGCCTCGACATGCTGGGTTCGGCCAAGCGCGTGGTCATCACCAAGGAAGAGACCACCGTCATCGACGGCGCCGGCAAGAAGAAGGAAATCGCGGGCCGCTGCACGCAGATCCGGGCCCAGGCCGAGGAGACCACCTCGGACTACGACCGTGAGAAGCTGCAGGAGCGTCTGGCGAAGCTGGCCGGCGGTGTCGCCGTCCTGCGCGTCGGCGGCGCCACCGAGGTCGAGGTGAAGGAGCGTAAGGATCGCGTCGAAGACGCGATGAACGCCACCCGCGCCGCGGTCGAGGAAGGCATCGTCATCGGCGGCGGTACGGCTCTGCTGAACGCTGCCAAGGTGCTCGCCAAGCTGGAAGGCGTCAACGACGACCAGCGTGTCGGCGTCGAGATCGTCGCCCGCGCGCTGCAGGCGCCGATCCGCCAGATCGCCGAGAACGCGGGCCACGAGGGCTCGATCGTCGTCGGCAAGATCCAGGACGCCAAGGACGCGGCCCTGGGCTTCGACGCCCAGAACGGCAAGTACGTGAACATGTTCAAGGCCGGCATCATCGACCCGACCAAGGTCGTGCGTACCGCGCTGCAGGACGCGGCGTCCATCGCCGGCCTGCTGATCACGACCGAAGCCATGGTCGCCGACGCCCCCGAGAAGAAGGACGCCGGTGCGCCGGCTCCCGACATGGGTGGCATGGGCGGCATGGGTGGCATGGGCTTCTAAGCAGCCCTTTCACCCAGGCAGTACGATCAAGGGCCGCGGTTCCGCCGCGGCCCTTTTTCCTTTCCCGTCCGCAGGTTATCTTCCAGCTCCCCGCCAACGATTCGCTGCCCCGGAGCCCCATTGATCGATATCGCCAGAGTTTCCGCCGTCATTGAGGAAATCGCAGCGACGGACGTGCTGCCGCGCTTTCAGGCGCTTGCGGCGCACGAGATCGAGGAGAAGATCGCCGGCGAGTTGGTCACCGTCGTCGACGTGGCCGTGGAGAAACTGCTGACGGCCCGGCTGAGGGATCTGCTGCCCGGCTCCCTGGTGGTCGGGGAGGAGGCCGTCCACCTCGACCCCGCGCTGATGTCGCAGGTCACGGCCGACGCCCCGGTATGGATCATCGATCCCATCGACGGCACCCGCAACTTCGCCCACGGCCGCGAGGTCTTCGCCATCATGGTGGCACTGGTCAACAACGGCGAGAACGAGGCCGCCTGGATCCTGGAGCCGGTCAGCGGCCGCTTCGGGGTCGCCGAGCGCGGCAGCGGCGCCTGGATGGGCGAGCGGCGCCTGCAGGTGGCCGCGCCTGACACGCCGGCCCGCATGACCGGCAGCCTGCACGCTTCCAGCTATGCACCCAAAGAACTGGCGCGCCTGGTTGATCAGCGCCGCAATCGGGTGCAGGCCGTGAAGTCCCTGCGTTGCGCCGGGGCGGAATATCTGCGTCTGGCCGCGGGCGAGATCCATTTCTCGCTCTTCACCCGCCTGATGCCCTGGGACCACGTGCCCGGCACCCTGCTGCACCAGGAAGCCGGCGGCACCGCCCTCTGCTTCGACGGCACGCCCTACACGGCCGGACGCTATAACGACCTGGGCCTGCTCATGGCCCCGGACAGGGCAAGCTGGGACGCCCTGCACGAAACCTTGCTGGCCGGCTGAACAGCACAGGACAGCGCTGTCCTCTGGCCTCACCCACTGAGAAAAACTGGCTCTGGAAGTAGACCAATGAACCGCCTAGGGTGCGGCAGAGCGCCGGGCGGCCAACGCCGTTCCGGCGCGCCTGCGTTATGAATCAAGGCCGGTGGGATACCAGGCTGATAAGACGGAGAGGAAAAGTCAGATGCTGGTCGGCGTGCCAAAGGAAGTGAAGAACCACGAATACCGGGTGGGCCTGGTGCCCGCTTCGGTACGCGAGCTGGTTCACCACGGCCACAAGGTGATGGTCGAGGCCAACGCGGGTGAGGGGATCGGCTTCACCGATGCGGACTACCAGGCCGCCGGCGCCGAGATCGCGCCTGACGCGGACAGCGTCTTCGCCAAGGCAGAGATGATCGTCAAGGTGAAGGAGCCGCAGCCGGCCGAGTATTCCCGCCTGCGCGAGGGCCAATTGCTCTTCACCTACCTGCACCTGGCGCCGGACCTGCCGCAGACCCAGGGGTTGATCGATTCCGGCTGCATCGCCGTGGCCTACGAGACCGTGACCAACGCCCGTGGCGGCCTGCCGCTGCTGGCGCCGATGAGCGAGGTCGCCGGGCGCATGTCGGTGCAGGTCGGCGCCCACTGCCTGGAGAAGGAGCAGGGGGGCTCCGGCATGCTGCTGGGCGGCGTCCCCGGCGTCGCAGCCGCGAAGGTGGTGATCATCGGCGGTGGCGTCTCGGGCACCAACGCGGCGCGCATGGCCATGGGCATGGAGGCCCATGTCACGGTGATCGACCGCTCCCTGGAGCGTCTTTATGAATTGGACCTGCAGTTCGGCCCCATGCTGAACACCATCTATTCCACCGTCGACGCCATTGAGCGCCATGTCATCGGCGCGGACCTGGTGATCGGCGCCGTGCTGGTGCCGGGCGCCGCGGCGCCGAAGCTGGTGACCCGGGACATGGTGCGCCAGATGCGCCCGGGCTCGGCCCTCGTCGATATCGCCATCGACCAGGGCGGCTGCTTCGAGACGTCGCACGGCACCACCCATTCGGATCCCACCTACATCGAGGAGGGCGCGGTTCACTACTGCGTGACCAATATGCCCGGCGCGGTCGCCCGTACCTCCACATTCGCCCTCAACAACGCCACGCTGCCCTTTACCCTGGCGCTGGCGAACAAGGGCTACCGCAAGGCCCTGGCCGACGACCCGCACCTCAAGGAGGGGCTCAACGTGGCCGGTGGCAAGGTCACCTACAAGGCGGTGGCGGACGCCCACGGCATGGACTACGTGCCGGCCGAGGAGGCCCTGGGGCTCTAGGCCGCCAGGCGCAAGCAGGGGGCCCGCCGCTGGCCTCACGAATCACCGCTAATTGGGTCTAGCTGCCCCTTTCCCGGGAGCGCTAGACTACATGATAAGGTTCCGTAGCAACCCGAAAAACCTAGGAAAGCCAGGCCGATGAACGTCATTCCGCCGATTCCGAATTCGCTCGAGCAGCACTGGATGCCCTTTACGGCCAACCGACATTTCAAGGCCAACCCGCGCATTCTGACCGGCGCCGAGGGCATGTACTTCACCACCGACCACGGCGATCAGGTGATCGACGGATCGGCCGGCCTGTTCTGCGTCGCCGCCGGCCACGGCCGCCGCGAGATCGCGGAAGCGGTGAACGAGGCGCTGACCAAGATGGACTACGTGCCGCCGTTCCAGTTCGGCCATCCGGCCTCCTTCGAGGTGGCGCGGCGTATCGCGGCGGTGACGCCGGGCGACCTGGACCATATCTTCTTCTCCAACTCCGGCTCCGAGGCGGTGGAAACGGCGCTGAAGATCGCGCTGGCCTATCACAAGGCCAAGGGCGAGGGGCAGCGCCTGCGCCTTGTCGGGCGCGAGCGCGCCTACCACGGCGTCAACTTCGGCGGCCTGACCGTCGCCGGCATGGTCAACAACAAGAAGGCCTTCGGCCTGGGCCTGCCGGGCGCCTGCCACCTGCGCCACACCCAGCTGCCCGAGCACAAGTTCGTCGTCGGCCAACCCGAGACCGGCGCCGACCTGGCCGACGACCTGCAACGTTTCGTCGACCTGCATGGGGCCGACTCCATCGCCTGCTGCATCGTCGAGCCGATTGCGGGCTCGACCGGCGTCCTGGTACCGCCCAAGGGTTACCTGCAGCGCCTGCGCGAAATCTGCGATGAACACGGCATCCTGCTGATCTTCGACGAGGTAATCTGCGGCTTCGGGCGCACCGGCAAGCAGTTCGGCGCCGACAGCTTCGGCGTCATGCCGGATATGGTGACCATGGCAAAGGCGCTGACCAACGGCGTGGTGCCCATGGGCGCGGTGGCGGTCAACGAGAAGGTCCACCAGACCCTCATGGACGCGGCCCCGGAGAACGCCATCGAGCTGTTCCACGGCTACACCTATTCCGGCTGCCCGGTCGCTTCGGCTGCGGCGATCGCCACCCGCAACATCTTCGAAGAGGAGCAGTTGGTGGAGCGGGCGGCCCAGATGTCGCCGAAGTTCCTCGACGCGCTGTTCTCCCTGCAGGACCTCGCGGTGGTCACAGACATTCGCGGCTACGGGATGATCGGCGGCGTCGACCTGGCGCCGAAGGGCAAGCCCGGCGTCCGCGGACTGGAGGTGATGCAGGAACTCTATGACGCCGGTTGCATGGTGAAGATGACCGGCGACTGCGCCCTGGTCTCGCCGCCGCTGGTGGCCGAGGACCAGCACATCGACGAGATCTTCTCCAAGCTGCGCGGCGTGCTCGCCAAGCACTGATCTCTGCGCCACAGCGCAGGAGAACGGCCCCTGCCGGGCGCAGGGGCCGTTTTCATATCGCCCCGGTCACCGACCCGGCCGTGGCGCGGCATTGATTTCCCCAGCCTGATCGACCATCGTTTGCGGCGATAAATCCGCTGGGGGAACGAGACCATGTCCAACGTAGACGACGCCCGCGCCGAGCTGACCGATCCGTCGACGCTGCGCGTCGGAATCAACCTCGGGAACATCCTGCTGGTCACGGGCAAGAGCGCCGACGGCGCGCCGCAAGGCGTGGCGCCCGACCTGGCCGCGGAGGCGGCCCGACGGCTGGGTGTCGAGGTCTCCTACCACACCTATCCCATGCCGGGCGAACTGGCCGACGCGCTGGAACGCGACGAGTGGGACATCGGCCTCATCGCCGTGGAGCCGAAGCGGGCCGAGACCATCGCCTTCTGCGACCCCTACGTCGAGATCGAAGGCAGCTACCTGGTGCCGCCGGACTCGCCCCTGCAAACCATCGCCGACGTGGACCAGCCGGGCGTGCGCATCGCCGTGGCCAACCGCGCCGCCTACGACCTCTACCTCAGCCGGACCCTGAAGCACGCGGAATTGTGCCGCTCTACGGGTCTAGGCGGGGCCTTCCAGCTCTTCGTCGACGAAAAGCTGGATGCCCTGGCCGGCCTCAAGCCCGCGCTGTTGGAGAATGCCGGAAAAGTCCCGGGTTCCCGCGTGCTGGAAGGCAACTTCTCCACCGTCGGCCAGGCCATCGGCACCAAACCGCGGAATACCGCCCTGAAAGCCTTCCTCGACGCCTTCACGGCCGATGCGAAGGCAAGCGGCCTGGTGGCCGGACTCATCGACAAGCACGGCGTCACCGGCAAGCTGCAGGTGGCAGGCTAGGGCGGCTATTCCGCGGCGGCGGCTATCGCCTCCGCTTCCCGCTCCGCCTTGGCCGCGGCCGCCTTGGCGGCCCATTCCCGCCGCTGCTCGCGCCGCTGCGCGATCTCGATGGCCAAGGCGCCGATCAGGGTGACCGCGATGATCAGAACCGCCAGAGCCGCGAGGTCGGGCTGTGTGCCCATGCGCACCTTGCCGGCCAGCACCGTGGTCAAGGTGCTCTCCGCCTGGATGGTGAAGACGGTGGTGTTGTAGTTCTCGAAGGAAGTCAGAAAGGCGAGGCCCATGGCCGAGAAGATCGCCGGGCGCAGGAAGGGGATCAGCACCTTCCAGAAGACCTGTACGTGGGTCGCGCCGAGGTCCAGGGCCGCTTCCTCCTGCGTGCGGTCGAAGCGCTGCAGCCGGGCCAGGAAGACCAGCATGGTATAGGCCGAAATGAAGGTCGACTGGCCGACGATGGTGAGGAACATGCCGCTGTAGTAGAAGCTCTCGTATTCCGCCTCCATGAAGGTGCCGAGCTTGTCCCAGAACACCAGGGTTGAGATGCCGAGGATGACGCCGGGCATCAGCACCGGCGAGACCACCACGGTGTAGTAGACCGTCTGCAACCGCTTGTGTACCTGGGTCATGACGATGGCCGCCGCCAGGCCGATCGGCACCGAAAGCGCCATGACGCCGATGCCGATCCAGATCGAGTTCACGAAGCCCTCAATCATCAGGTCGTCTTCGAACAGCGACGGGAACCAGCGCAGGGTGAAGCCTTCCCAGGGAACGACCTGCGGGAACTCCACATCGTTGAAGGCCGCTGCGCCCATCATGAAGAGCGGCGCGAAGAGGAACAGGAAGAACAGAAGGATATAGAAGGAGACCATCAGCTTCTGGATGCCCTGGGAGCTCATCGCGCGATCTCCCCCAGGCTGACCTTGAAGACCTTCATGACCGTCAGGACGAAGACCAGGCAGGCGAGCAGCAGCACGATGGCGTAGGCCGAGCCCTGGGCCCAGTTGCCGCCGGTATTGAACCACTGATAGATGATCTGCGTGAACCACAGGCTGGACGGGCCGCCGAGGATCTGCGGGGCGGCGAGGGCGCCGGCCGAAAGCATGAAGACCAGGGTGCAGCCGGAAGCAATGCCCGGCTTGGCGTGCGGCATGACCACGCGCCAGTGGATGCGCCACCAGGGCGAACCGAGGTCGCGCGCCGCCTCCACCTGGTTATGGTCCAGGCTCTCGATGGCGTTGTAGAGCGGGAAGACCATCAGCAGGATGTAGGCGTAGGACAGGCCCGCGTAGAGCGCCACGTCGGCGCGCAGAAAATCGATCGGCTCGTCCAGGATCCCCATGGTCTGCAGGAAAGCGTTGATGACGCCCGAGGTGCCGAAGAGGATGCGGAAGGCGAAGGCGCGCAGGATCTCGTTCACCCAGAAAGGCAGGATCAGCAGCAGGATCATGGAGCGCGCGTAACCGCCCTTGGCGACCTGGGCGATGTAGTAGGCGATGGGGTAGCAGAGCGCGAAGTCCAGCAGCGTGACGAAGATCGAGGCAATGATGGTGCGCAGGAAGACCGTCAGGTGCAGATAGTTGAAAAGCTCCTCGTCGCCGGGCCGCCCGAACAGCAGGTACTCATAGTTGCTGAGCGTGTAGACGTCTTTCGGCCCGCCGATCTGGTTGGGCAGCAGATCGTGGCGGAAGGAGAAGTTCAACATGTAGGCCTGCGGCAGGACGATCATCATGACCACCCAGAAGAAGACCGCCAGCAGCAGGTAGGTCGAGATCACCGCGCCGTTGCGCTGAAAGAAATCACGCATCGGCCGTCAGCCCCCCGCCGCAGCGCAGAGGGAAACGGAGCTGGGGGAAGCGCTATTCATCGGCCACATCCCCCACCGGCAGCACCAATGCCCGCTCGGCCTTGAAGGCGACCCGGGCCGACTCGCCCTCCTGGTACTGCGGCAGGTCCCCGGAGTTGGTCATCGACATGACGATGTCCTTGGCCCCTTCGCCGCGCAGGAAGACCGAGAAGAATGAGCCCTCGAACTCGCTGTGCAGCACCTGGCTTTCAATGACGTTCTCGGCGTCACCGTTGGCGAAGGACATGGACTCGGGCCTGACGAACAGCATTGCCGACTGCCCGGGCTGCATGCCGCGCACGTTGCGGCCGCGCAGCCGCCCGAAGGCGGTGTCAACCAGCGCGTCGCTGCCCTCGGTGCCGACCACCTTGCCGTGGAAAGGGTTGTTCTCGCCCACGAAGGAGGCGACGAAGGCGGTCTGGGAATTCTCGTAGACCTCGGTGCCGGTGCCGACCTGCTGGATGATGCCCTGGCTCATGACGGCGATGCGGTCCGACATGGTCAGTGCCTCGCCCTGGTCGTGGGTGATGTAGATGAAGGTGATGCCGACCCGCTGCTGGATGGCGCGCAGCTCCGTGCGCATGTGCTGGCGCAGCTTCAGGTCCAGGGCCGAGAGCGGCTCGTCGAGCAGCAGCACGGCAGGCTCCACCGCCAGGGCGCGGGCGATGGCCACGCGCTGCTTCTGGCCGCCGGACAGCTCGCTGACCTTCTTGTTGCCCTGGTCGCCCAGGGCGATGAGGTCCAGCAACTCGTCGGCCCGCTTGCGGCGTTCGGCCTTGCCGACACCGCGCACCTCCAGACCGAAGGCGATGTTGTCGGCCACCGACATCAGCGGAAAGAGCGCCAGGTTCTGAAAGATCAGCGCCGTCGGGCGCTTGTTCGGGCCGATGCCCTTCATGTTCTTGCCGCCGATCCGCACCTCACCCTCGGTCGGCTCCAGAAAGCCGGAGATGGCGCGCAGGATCGTCGTCTTGCCGCAGCCCGAGGGGCCGAGGAAGCTGAAGAACTCACCGTCTTCGATTTTCAGATTTGCGTCTTTAACTGCCGTGAATTCGCCGAAGCGAATTGTCATGTGATCGAGCTCGACATCCGCGCTCATTCCAGCCCGTCCCCCTGAATCACTTAGCCCGTGTATTGCCCCTTGCCTCTGCCGCAAGGAAGCCGCCTCGCCTGCGCGTCTCTTGGCCGGACGCTGTCGTCTGGATCCTCCCTTACGGGAAGCGGGTCCCGGCCGCCAGGCCGGGACCCGTAAACATTACACTCGTAACCCGTTCCGAAGATCAGGCCGCAACGAACTTATCGCGGTACTCGGCACGGATCTCGGTGTACCAGGGCTCCGACGGCGGCCACCACCAGAGGCGGTCGAGGGCATCGTCCGGATAGGCCTCGCTGAAGGCCTTCTTGCTCTCCGGCGACAGGTGGTTCTCGGCGCCGATGGCAACCGGGTTGTAGCCTGTCTCGTTGGCGATCAGGCCGTTCACCTCTGCGTCGTAGACGTAGTTGATGTACTCGTAGATCTCGTCGATGTTCTTCGCGCCGATCGGCATCGCAAGACCATCAAGCCAGGTAAGCGCGCCTTCCTGCGGCGCCATGTAGGTCACCGGCTTGCCTTCCTTCTTCAGGCGCAGCGGCGGGCCGTCCCAGGTCTGGCCCAGAACCACGTCGTTCTGCATGAAGCCATTGATCTGCGCGTCGGCGTCGTTCCAGAACTGCTTCAGCCAGGGCTTGTGCTCCACCGCGAACTTGGTGATCTCGTCCCAGATTTTCCGCATGGTCGCCTCGTCCTTGTAGGCGTCGAGCATGCGGTTGGAGGGCATCTTGCCCGAAGAGTCGAGGTAGAGGCCGATGCCCAGCATCATGGAGTGCGGGCGGCCCATGACCTTGCCCTTCAACTCAGGCAGCCAGAGGTCACCGTAGGACAGGTTCGCATAGTCCTGCTCCCACTTGTCGGTGCGCCAGGCCAGGGCCTCGGTGCCCCAGTGGTAGGGCAGGTGGTGGTTGCCGCCGTCCCAGGTCCAGCCGTCGGTCGAACCCTTGAGCAGGCCGGGGACGATCTTGGACGTGTCGATGCGGCTCATGTCGAAGGGCTGCAGCAGGCCCAAAGGCTTCCACTCGCCGGCGCGGTCGACGGTCGGACCGACCAGGTCGAAGCCGCGGCCCTTGGTGGCGCGCATCTTGTTCAACAGCTCTTCGTTGGAGCCGTAAGGCGTATGCTTGATCTTGATGCCCGTCTTCTTCTCAAAGCCTTCCAGGAAGGACTTCGGGAGGTAGTCGGACCAGTTCATGACGACCAGTTCACCGGAGGAGGCAAGCGACTCCCGGCTTACGATCGCGGGTGCGACGGCGGCGATGGCGCCGCCGGCCGCCGCCTGCTTTAGCAGCGTGCGGCGCGAGAAATCCCGCACCGCGCGGTGCGTCTTCTCGCTGTTGGTTGGCTTTCCGGTCCTTTTCACGCGAGTTCTCCCCAATGCGTTGACGTCGAAATGTGGTGCTCTAGGTGACAGATTTTTGTGACGGTTTTTCGGTGGAGCGGTGATGACCGCCCCGCCGGTCCACCGTTTTATTATGAGGGCCTTAGGCCCTAGGGTTAACTCTGGCAGTGGCTTAGAAAGCAAGTCAAGGCCAACTCCAGATCGTGGATGGTGCCAGAAGTGTACGAATGGGGAATCAGGACCTGCCGCGTCATCCTCTTCGCAGTTGCAGCGATAGCTTGCGCGGCGGCTGGCCGAGGCGCCGCGGCCGAGCGCGACCTGACTCGCGCCGTCTACGACTACGCGGTGACCAGCTACTGCGGCACCCTGACGCCCGAGGTAGAGGCGGGTTTCAAGATTGAGCTCGCGGCCCTGACCGTGCGCGCCGGCCTGGACAAGGAAGCCGCCCGGCGCCTGCGGATCCGGGGCTGGGTCGAGGCCGACCGGGAATGGCGCAACCGTGGCCTGGGCGGCCAGCGCGCCTGGTGCCGGGAGGAGGGGCTGCCCGCGGCCCGCCACTTCCGCGCGATCGCAATCGGCGTGAAACAACCGTGAAGTTTCCCCCAAGCCGGGCTTGAGGCGGACCCGGGGGCCTCCTAATCTACCGCCACTCAGTGAGCTTGCGGGCCTGTGCCCGGTTTGGGAGGCCGCGTCCCGGCGCGGGTAAACTTTGCGCGACTTTATCTTTCCGGTCCGCCACGACGGCGACGTGGGCCTGCAGGCACAGCTCCGCCGCCAGCTGATCGACGCGATTCTCGACGGCCGCCTGTCGGGCAGCGACCCCCTGCCGTCCTGCCGCCGCCTGGCGCATTCCCTTGGGGTGTCGCGCAACACCGTCGTCCTGGCCTATCAGGCCCTGGCCGACGAGGGGCTGCTGATATCACGCGAGCGCATCGGCTACTTCGTCAACACCGACATGGTGTTCCAGCAGATCGACGGACAAGCCGCCTCTCCCGAGATCGAGCGCAGCAGCGAGGTCGACTGGTTCAACCGCCTGCGGCTCAGGCCGTCGGAACAGCATCACGTGGTCAAGCCGCGCAACTGGCGCCGCTATCCCTATCCCTTCATCTACGGACAGCCGGACCCCAAGCTGTTCCCGGTCTCGACCTGGCGCATGTGCTCGCGCCAGGCCCTGGGCGTGGAGGCGATCCAGAGCTGGACCGAGGACAATTTCAACGACGACGACCCGCGCCTCATCGAGGAAATCCGCACCCGAGTCCTGCCGCGCCGCGGCATCAAGGCCCAGCCGCAGGAGATCCTCGTCACCCTGGGGGCCCAAAACGCCCTGTTCCTCATCGCCGAGCTGCTGGCCGGGCAGGGCAAGGTGGTCGCCGTCGAGAACCCCGGCTACGTCGACACCCGCAACATCTTCGCCATCAGCGGCACCGAGTTGCGGCCCATCCCGGTGGACCACGACGGCATGGTCGTCGATCAGCGCCTGGACGGCTGCACCTGCGCCTACGTGACGCCCAGCCACCAGTCGCCGACCACGGTGACGCTGCCGCTGGAGCGCCGCATGGCCCTGATGGAGAGGGCGCAGCGCCAGGACTTCCTCATCATCGAGGACGATTACGAGGCGGAGGCCAACTTCCTGCACGCCCCGACCACGGCCCTGAAGGCCATGGACCGCAGCGGGCGGGTGATCTACGTCGGCAGCTTCTCCAAGTATCTGGGCCCGGGCCTGCGCATGGGCTACATGGTCGGCGCCGAGGAGTTCATCCTCGAGGCGCGCATGCTGCGCCGCCTGATGCTGCGCCACCCGGCGACCAACAACCAACGCACCCTGGCGCTGTTCATCGCCGGCGGCCATTACGACGCCCTGGTGCACCGCCTGCAGCGCGACTTCCGCACCCGTTGGGAGCTCATGGGCGACGCCCTGGAGCGCTACCTGCCCGAGTTCACGCGACGGCCGTCCTACGGCGGCACCAGCTTCTGGCTGGAGGGCCCCAAGAGCCTGGACACCGACATCCTGGCGCGCGAGGCGCTGCAGGAAGGCATCGTCATCGAGCCGGGCTCGGCCCACTTCCTCTCCAAGAAGCCGCCGCGCAACTTCATGCGCCTCGGCTTTTCCTCCATAGAGCCCGAACAGATCGGTCCGGGCCTCCAGGCGCTCAGCCGGCTGGTGGCGGGGTCGATGCAGAAGCGGGAGTAACGGACGCGGGAAGGGCGCTCAGGCTTGGCCTCTCAGCCGTTCATCACCTTGTCGATCTGCGCCTGATCGAGGGTGTCCATGTTGCCGTTGATGATCGAGGAGGCGACGTCGACGAAGCTCTGCAGCTTGCGCGTCACGCCCAGGATCCCGGCCTGCAGCGGGCCTTCCTCGCCCGCCTCCACCAGGGCCTTGATCCGGGGCAGGGCCTCCAGCACCAGTCGGTCCATCTGTTCGATGGTGGCGTCGAAGGCCTGGCGGTAGTTCTGCGGCGCGTTCTCATAAGCCAGGATCGCCAGCTCGGCATCGGAAAAGCAGCTGTCGCGGAAGTGGTCGGCATAGCTCTTGGGCTGCCAGGTGATCGCATCCTCGTAGCACTCCGGCATCGAGGGGATCATCTCCAGCAGCATGATGATCTCGTTGAAGTGGTTCAGGTAGTCGGTCGCCAGCAGGGTGTTGCCGTTGATGTTCTTGCCGCGCACGAGCAAGCGATAGGTGCCGGTGAATCCGGCCCCTTTGCCGTCCGGCTTCCTGCCGTCGGCGGCATCGCCCGCGGCGTCGCCCGGCTGACTGTCGTCGGCGGCCGCCACGGCCTGAGCTGACGATGAAACCATACGTTGATCCTCAAGCGCCGGATAAACACCGACACTATCCGCTTCTCGAGACCCGCTATTCAAGCAGGCGGTCGTTTATGTTTCCTTTCTAAACGGCAAATTCACATCGAAAACAGGCCGATAGGGTGACCAAAATGGCGGAGATCTGTATATCTAAAAGAATTTGACTAAAACCTTAGGCGTCAGATGAATAAATCAGCTGAGGAATACTCAGAGATGTTTGTATAGAACAAGGTGATTTCGTCGCCCTCCGCAATATCCGCTATCGCTTCAAGGACCGCCCACAATCCGACCTCATCTTCCTCCCAGTGCACGACAGCATTGGGACTCTCGGAATGGTTGCAGAATGTGAGCTGCCCAAAGACCACGAGGGCGTCATGGTCGCCCGGCGCACCGAAATGCTGGGGATCGGCGAAGTAGTAGGCGAAGAAGGCGCTCTGGTCGAACAGGGCCCGGTCCTTGGCCCCCAGGCGCACCGCCGGCGCGCGCTCCAGGCGGCTGCCGGCGGCGATGGGCCGCTCCGCCAGCAGGCCGCGGCCCTTTCCCGGCACCTGCGCCAACCTGAACATCTCCGCGCGTCCCCTCTGATTCCAGCAAGGACGCATGGTTGCATAGGCCCCCGCTATTTCAAATGGTGGGAACATAGACGGAAGGCTGGGGTGAAACGCAAAGCGGCGCGGAATCGGGCCGCGCCGCTGTGCTGAAGAAGAGGGGCCGACGCCGCTTGCGGCCGCCGGCCCCGGAACGTCCGGTCAGAAGATCAGAACAGATGCCCTTCGAGCGCCTGCCAGGTGGCGCGGGTGATGTCCTGACGGGTCATGCCGCGGGCCTCGAGCTGGCTGTTGGAGAGACCGGAAAGCCGACTGTAGACGTGATAGGCGCTCATGGCAGCGGCCAGCGCCGTGGTAATACGAGCAAACCACTGAGCCAAGCTGTCAATGGTCTGGAAGGACGATGGCTTTGTTGCGGATGCAAACATCTGTCTTCTCTCAATTTGCTGACGTAGGCGTACGTTCTATGATCGTTATGAATTATATATATAATCCGTGGTATACCAGAGCAAGCTGAAAATGGTGCAACGCAATATCTTTTCTGCAAATCTGATATGCCACAGACGCATAAGTGGTCATACCAATTGCCCGACCGTCGGGTTGCCCGCCACCAGAGGTCTCGCCGCCGTACCGCTTGCAGGCCTTTGCCGCTCTCAAGTAGGCTCCGCCCGCACTTCACCGGAGCAGCCGACTCGGCCGCGCCGGAGTCCCTAGAAACCAGCAAGCAGGCGAGATCGATCGAGATGACCAAGGTTGCCTTCCTCGGGCTTGGAGTCATGGGCTTTCCCATGGCCGGACACCTGGCCGCGGCCGGCCATGATGTGACCGTTTACAACCGCACCGCCGCCAAGGCGGAGGCCTGGGCGGCCAAGCACGGCGGGGCCGCGGCCGCGACACCGCGCCAGGCGGCCGAGGGGGCGGAGATCGTTTTCTCCTGTGTCGGCAACGACGACGACCTGCGCGACATCGTCCTGGGCCCGGACGGCGCCTTCGCCGGCATGGCCAGCGGCACCATCCTGGTCGATAACACCACCGCTTCGGCGGAGGTCGTCCGCGAGCTGGGCGCCGCTGGGCAGGAACAGGGCATCGCTTTCATCGACGCGCCGGTCTCCGGCGGACAGGCCGGGGCCGAGAACGGTCAGCTCACCGTGATGTGCGGCGGCGAGGCGGCCGCCTTCGAGCGGGCAAAGCCGGTCATCGACGCCTTCGCCCGGGCGGTCACCCTGATGGGCCCGGCCGGCGCCGGCCAGCTCACCAAGATGGTCAACCAGATCTGCATCGCCGGGCTGCTGCAAGGCCTCGCCGAAGGCATGAACTTCGGCCTCAAGGCCGGCCTCGACATGGATAAGGTCATCGACGTCATCGGTAAGGGCGCCGCCCAGTCCTGGCAGATGGACAACCGCGCCGCCACCATGTGCAAGGGCGAGTTCGACTTCGGCTTCGCCGTGGACTGGATGCGCAAGGACCTGGGGATCTGCCTGGCCGAAGCCAAGAACAACGGGGCACGCCTGCCGATCACGGCGCTGGTCGACCAGCTCTATGCCCAGGTCCAGGCCCGCGGCGGCAGGCGCTGGGACACCTCCAGCCTCATGCACCTGCTGGTCAACGATTGAAGTGCAGACCTGCCAGGCGAAGGCTGGGAGGCCTGGATGCCGTTAGATAGCTTCGTCTTCGTGGCCTGCGTCTCGGGCGTCTTCGCCACGATCGTTCTCGACCTCTGGCAGCGGGTGCTCTTTGTCATCTCCGGCATCCCGCCGACCAACTGGGCACTGATCGGGCGCTGGTTCGCGCATCTGCCACGCGGGCGTTTCATTCACCGGCCGATCGGCGAGAGCGCGGCCGTGCCGGGCGAACTGGCCCTCGGCTGGGTGATGCACTACCTGGTGGGCCTCATCTATGGCTTCGTCTACGTCGGTCTCATGACCTACGGATTCGACCGGTTACCGTCAGTCTCAAACGGTGCAGCCTTTGGCGCGGCCTCGGTGGTGATCCCCTGGTTCATCCTGCAGCCGGGCCTCGGCATCGGCGTCATGGGGCGCTTGGCGCCCAATCCCTTGGTACCCCGCCTCAATGCCCTGGTCTCACACATCATCTACGGCATCGCGCTCTGCGCAGGGAGCTGGCTGGCCGGAATCCTGGTGTGGCCTATGGGGCACAACTAGATCTTCGCCTCGTCTTTCTTCGCCGCCAGCCACAGCTCTTACAGGGCCTCCAGGCTCTGGTCCCCGGCCTTCTCGCCGTGCCCGGCCGGGTCGCCCTCCCTGGCGCGGACGCTGACACATTGCCGTAAATGGTCGATCATGCGGCTCTGCAGCGATCGCGGCTGTGACCGGGCCGTGCGAAGTGACGGGCGGCGCGGGAGAACCCGAAGGCGCGAAAGGGCGGTTCATGTTTCAAGTTTTGTCCGGGGTCTGGGCTCTTCTGCTCGGCATCGTGTTGATCATGCTGGGCAATGGCATGCATTTCACCCTCATCGGCCTGCGCGGCGGGATCGAGGGTTTTTCCGCCGCGGAGCTGGCCGTCGTCACCTCGGGCTATTTCATGGGCTTCCTGTCAGGCGCCCGTCTGACCCCGTTGCTTATCCGGCGGGTGGGGCACGTGCGCGTCTTTGCGGCGCTGGGCAGCTTCATGTCCGCGGGGCTGATCGCGTTCACGCTGCTGGCCGAACCCTGGGCCTGGACGCTGCTGCGGGTGCTGGTGGGCTTCTGTATGTCGGGTATCTATGTCGCCGCCGAAAGCTGGCTGAACGACGCCGCCACCAACGAGACGCGAGGCAAGGTGCTGTCGGCCTACATGATCGCGCAGACGCTGGGAATCATCGGGGCGCAGGGGCTGCTGACGATGGGCGATGCGGGGACCGCCGCGCTCTTCATCGGGGCCTCGATCCTGGTATCGATTTCCTTCGCGCCGATCCTGCTGTCCGTCACCACGGCCCCGGCGGTCGAAGTCGCACGCCCGATGTCCTTGCGGAACCTCTTCGCGAGCTCGCCGCTCGGCACCGTGGGAATCTTTCTGCTGGGCAGCGTATACGCGACACAATCGGGCATGGGCGCGGTTTTCGGCACGCAGATCGGTCTGTCAGCGGCGCAGATCGCGCTGTTCGTCGCGATGTTGTTCGCCGGGGCGCTGGTACTGCAATTCCCTATCGGATGGCTTTCGGACCGCGTGGACCGGCGCAAGCTGATCTTCGGGGCAGCTGTAGTCGGCGCGGCATCCTGTGGCCTGGGTTGGATCACCGGTGGCGGCCTGTGGCCATTGATGGCGGTCGCCTTTTTCGCCGGCGGCGTAACGACGCCGCTTTACGCCCTCTTTCTCGCCTACACCAACGATTTTCTTTCGGTCGAGGATATGCCGGCCGCGTCCGGAGGGCTCGTGTTCACATTCGGACTGGGCGCCATCGTGGGCCCGCTGATTACCGGCTGGGCGATGCAGGGGCTTGGACCTTTCGCGTTCTGGCTGGTGCTCGGCGCGACCTTCGGTGCCATGGCGCTCTATGCGCTCTACCGCATGACGCAGCGCTCGGCCCTCCCGGTGGACGAGACCGAAAGCTACCTGGGTGTGCTGCCCACCGCGTCGCCCTTTACGGTGGAGGCGGCGGGTGCCTGGGCTGCCGAACAGGCCGAGGCCGAACGCGATGACGACGCGCAGTCCTGATCGCAGTGGCCTGCCCGGGCGGCCCGCTGATGGAAGTCTGCCGGTGCCTCTGAAGCGGACACCGGCTGGACTGGGGTTATGAGTACAGGCCCTAGGACGCGCTCTCCGCGCGCTTGGCGGCCTGCCAGAGCTCTTCCAGGGCCTCCAGGCTCTGGTCCTCGGCCTTCTCGCCGCGTCCGGCCAGGTCGGCCTCCATGGCGCGGAAGCGGCGCTCGAACTTGGCGTTGGTCCGGCGCAGGGCTGACTCGGGATCTACCTTCAGGTGGCGGGCCAGGTTGACCGCGACGAACAGCAGGTCGCCGACCTCGTCCTCCAGACGGTCCGGGTCGCCGCCGGCGGCGATCTCCGAGCGGATTTCGCCGACTTCCTCGTCCAGCTTGTCGAAAACCTGGCCGACCTCGGGCCAGTCGAAGCGCACCCGGGCGGCGCGCTTCTGCAGTTTCTCGGCGCGCAGCAGGGCGGGCAGGGCGGCCGTCACCCCGTCCAGGGCGCTCAAGGTTTCACCGTTGTCCCCGGCCTTGGACCGCCGCTCGGCCTCCTTCTGGGCCTCCCAGGTGACCTTCACGTCGTCGGGTGTGTCTGCGTCGTGGTCGCCGAAGACATGGGGATGGCGGCTGACCATCTTGTCGCTGATCGCCTCGGCCACGTCGTCGAAAGCGAAGTGCCCGGCCTCCTCGGCCATGCGGGCGTGGAAGACCACCTGCAGCAGCAGATCGCCCAGCTCGTCGCGCAGGGCCGCCATGTCATTCTGCTCGATGGCGTCGGCGACCTCGTAGGCCTCTTCGATGGTGTAGGGGGCGATGGTCGCGAAGTTCTGCTCCAGATCCCAGGGGCAGCCGCCCTCGGGATCGCGCAGCCGCGCCATGACGGCGAGCAGGCGGTCGATGGGGCGGGGCGGGGACGCATTCGGCGGGAAGGAATCGTCTTCGGTCATGCCCCGCAGATTAGCGCAGATCGCCAGCGGGAAAAGCCCCGCGAGGCCGCAGCCTCCGCAACGTTGGGTAGTTAATGAAAAGCAAACGTTTTCTGCGTTAAGGATGAAGGCATGGGGGAGAACCAAGTGCTTGCCGAAGCGGCGAGGGAAGACATCTTTTTCAGCGGCGTTTCACGCGCCTTCTATACCTACTGGGAGAGCCTGGCCGCGCGCTGTGGCGGCGTGCCCCGGCGCGACGACTTCGACCCCGCGGCCATTCCCGCCCTTCTGCCGCACATCTTCATAGTGGAAAAGATCAAGGAAACCGGTCGCTTCTTCTTCCGGCTGTCGGGCACCGGCATCCGGGAGATCATGGGCTCCGAGAACACCAACCATTTCCTCGACGAACTGCTGCACGGGGAAGATCTGGATGCCGTGGGCGAAATATTCGACCAGGTACTGACCCAGGGGGTCTGCGTGCGCTCCATCGAAGGCCTGACCTACAGCGACCGCAGCTATCTGCGCGTCGAGATCGTCCGTCTGCCGCTGAGCAGGGGCGAGGGAGAGCGGCGCCTGGTGGTCGGCTGCCTGTCGCGCATCGAAAACGGCGCGAGCAGCGGCACACTGGCCACAGTGAAAGACAAGCAGGTGCTGCGCATCGAAAACGACGTGCTGCCCCGCCTGGCCTTCTGAGGCAGCGTCCCGCGCCCCATTATGCCGCTGGAATCAGAAAAGCGGCAGCCCGGGGGCTGCCGCTCCATCTTGAACCTGTCCAGCCGGATCAGCCCGCGGGGCTGACACAATAGCTGTTGTAGGTGTTGGCTTCGCTCCACTCCTCGACCTCGTCGTGATCGTCGAGATGGATCGAGAACTGGCACATTGCCGAGAAGTTGCCGTCGTAGCAGTCCATGGGCAGGTTCTGCGTCACCAGCACCTGGCCGTTGGCCGGCACGTTGACGATGATCTGCGCGGGCGCCGCACCGGCGGTGGGGAAGCTGGGCGTCCACTGGAAGCTGCCGCTGTCGCTGCCACCGGCATTGCGGACCCAGAACTTGATCTGGTTCGGCGTGCCGCCGGTCGGCTTCTTCACGCAGTAGCTGTGCTCGGGGAAACCTTCGGGCAGGCCGACGGCATTGTTGTAGTAGGGGATGACCACCAGGTTCGCCAGCTGGCTCGGGGTGTCCGGGCCGCCCTGGGCGGTGCCGGTGGCGATCTTCTTCACCGGGTCGCCGGCGCGCCGGGCCTGCAGGCGGCGCTCACGGGTCGGGCGAGACGGCTTCACGGGCTTCAGTCGCAGAGGCTCAACCTGGCTATCCTGCACCTGCGCCGGCAGGCGGTGCGAGTGCTCGTTGCGTTCCTGGGCCACGCAGCCGAGGCCGATGGTGCTGCTGATGGTGGTAGCGGCAAAAGCCGCGAGGGCGATCTTCGTGATAGGGCTCTTGCGCATTGGTTTGATCCTTTCGGCGAACTCCGATAAGCCTCGGAGCGTGTTGTGTTACCCGGTCAGTCGCGCCACATGGTTCAACGGTTCACCCAAACTGGTTGATTAGGTCTATGTCCCTAGTTTCCCCGTCGCCGGCGCCTCCAGGCACCGGCCCCCGCGCCATCGTTTTCGATCTGGACGGCACGCTGGTCGACAGTGTCCCGGACCTGCACGCTGCCACCGCGACTTTCCTGGCCGAACGCGGCCATGCGCCGCTGGATCTGGCGACCGTCATCGGCTTCGTGGGCAATGGCGTGCCGGTGCTGCTGGAGCGGGTGCTGCGCGCCGTGGGGGAGGCGGCCGACGCCGAGAGCCTGCAAGCCGCCCTGCCGCGCTTCAACGAAATCTACGGGGCCGCGCCCGCGGCCCTGTCGAAGCTCTATCCGGGGGTCGCCGAAGCGCTGGCGGCGCTAGCCGCCGACGGCCATGCGCTGGGCGTCTGCACCAACAAGCCGGAAGGGCCGGCGCGCCGGATCATCGAGGAAATGGGCATCGCCGGCTTCATCGCAGCCCTGACCGGCGGGGACAGCCTGGCGGTGCGCAAGCCCGACCCGGCGCCCCTGCGCCATACCGCGGGCCTGCTGCAGGCCGAGCTGACCTCCGTCGTCTACGTGGGCGACAGCGAGGTGGACGCCGCCACCGCAGCTGCGGCCGGCGTGCCCTTCGTGCTGTTCACCGAGGGCTATCGCAAGAGCCCGGTGGCGGAGATCACCCATCAGGCAATCTTCGATGACTTTGCCGTGCTGCCGGACCTGGTGGCGGCGCTGTCCCGCGACCTGGCGTCATGAGACCGCGCAAAAAGAACCGCCGGCGGCCCTTCCCGGGCCCCGGCGGGGGGGTGGGTTTAACTGACAGGGAGGGGATCTGTCGCTTAGCCACGCGGCTGCAGGCGCAGCTTGCGCGGTTTCGGGTCCGGATCGGGCTGACCCGGCTTGACCTTGAGGTTGCCGCCGACCGGCTTGCCGGCGATGAAGCCGTCACCGTCGCAATCCAGCTTCACGTTGATCTTGGAACCGAAGGTGTTGCTCTCGTTGCTCTCGGCGACCTGCTTGTTGACGTCCATGACCAGCTTCACGGCGTTCATGCCTTCCTTAAGGTCCATCTGCCAGGTCTCGAAGGGACGCCACGAGCCCGCCGCCAGGTAGCCGGCGGCGAAGTTATCGGTATTCACCAGGGTGTTGCCGCGATAGACCTTGGCCACGGAGGCGCCGGCGTCCGTCAGGCCCTTGTTGCCGGGCTGGTAGTCCATCTGCACGAAGCGGCACATGTCCTTCTTGGGGCCGACCTGGGTGGCGATGACCGGACCCATGTCGTCCAGCACGATGACGCCGCCTTCGGTCCACTTCTTGTTGCCGATGTAGCCGCCCGAGGTGGTGATGTCGGGCAGACCCGGCGTGAGGCCGGTCGCGCCCCGCTGCTGCACCTGGGCAGTCGCGCTGCCGGCCAGGGCCGCGAGGGAGACGGAAAGGACGCTGACCGCCACGAAACCGGCGATATTGCGCTTCATCTGGGTCTTCATACTATTTTCTCCAATATATCAATCAGTTACTGTGGCAGGGATGTCACTCCATGCACGGTAGTCGCGGCCCGCGGGGAAAAGGTTCATTGGAGAAAGCAGGAGGGCTGAGGCCCGTCAGGGCCTAGGGTGCCAGGGGCAGGCGCGCTATACTTGGCCGGCCGGGGGAATGGCGGTCGGGATCTGAAATCAGGGAGTTGCCGTATGAATGCAGGCATCGGCGCCGGATGGCGCGGCCTTTTCCGCCGGACTGCCGCGGCCGCGCTGGTCTTCACAGCCGGCGCCTGGCTGGCCGGCGCACCGCCTGCGCTCAGCGCCGAGGTGGCCGAAGTGGAGTTCCTGGTCTCGGTGTCCGACGGGGAAGGTAACCAGCGCCACATCCAGGCCGACGTGGTGCCCTATCTGCCGGACCGGGCCTGTTTCGGCTGGCGCCTGCGCCTGGCCGGGGGCCAGGCTCTGGTCCGCTACCGGGAGGTCCTGAAGCTGCCGGAAGCGCCGGCCTTCTGGACAGGTGAAGACGACAGCTACAGCCCGCACAAGTACTCGGCCGATCGCACCACGGCGACCACGGAAGAGTTTGCGGCCCCGGACAACAACGGCTGGATCTCAAGCCGCTGGTGCATCGCCGAAGGCGATCCGGTAGGGCCGCACTCCATCGACGTCTATATCGACGACAACCTCGTCAAACACTTCGCTTTCGAGGTGAAGAAGATCAGTGAATAAATTGATATTGCCTGAAAAATCCCGGCCAACAGGGCCCAGGGGACGGCGGCAGGAGAGAAAGCCCGCCGAGAGCGCCATGCCGCTCCTGAGCCCACCCGTTATTCGCATAATTTATATTATGGAAAATATAGAGTAGTTCAAAACGGCGGCCTGCTGCGGTTCCGGGATCCTCGACGTTCCCTGGGCCCCCTAGCGCTGTGTCGTGTCCCCGAAGACGTGCTCCGGGCCCGGAAAGCGCCGCCGGCGCACGTCCTCGGCGAAAGCCGCGATGGCCGCTTCCGCGTCGCGGCCCAGCTCGGCGTAGCGCTTCACGAACTTCGGCTGGAACTCCTGGAACATGCCGAGCATGTCTTCGATGACCAGCACCTGGCCGTCGCAGTTCACCGAGGCGCCGATGCCGATGGTCGGAATGTCGACCGCTTCGGTGATGCGGTCGGCCAAGGACGCCGTGACCTTTTCCAGCACCACCGAGAACGCGCCGGCCTCGGCCACGGCTTTCGCGTCGGCCAGGATGCGCTCGGCGTCGGCGCCGCGGCCCTGGACCTTGTAGCCGCCCAGGGTGTTCACCGCCTGGGGCGTCAGGCCGACGTGGGCCATGACCGGGATGCCGCGCTGGACCAGGAAGCGGATCGTCTCGGCCATCACCACGCCGCCTTCCAGCTTCACCGCCTCGCAGCCGGTCTCCGCCATGACCCGCGCGGCGCTCCGGAAGGCCTGCGCCGCGCTTTCCTCGTAGGTCCCGAACGGCAGGTCGACGACCATCAGGGCCCGCTCCAGGCCCCGGCGCACCGCCTGGCCGTGCAGGATCATCATCTCCAGGGTGACGCCCAGGGTCGACGGCAGGCCGTGCAGCACCATGCCGACGCTGTCGCCGACCAGGACCACGTCGCAGTGGCGGTCGACCAGTTGGGCGATGGAGGTCGTATAGGCGGTCAGGCAGACGATCGGCTCGCCGCCCTTGCGGCCGGCGATCTCCGGCAGCGTCACTGACTTGATATGACCCGTCCCGCTCATCCCCGCGCCCTCTCCCGTTCCGGCGGCGGCCCGTTGCCGGGCCTGAATTGCTTCTGCGGCGCTGTTTTAGAGGGCTACGGCGGGCCTGGCCAGGGCCGCGTCAGCCGGGCGGCGGCGCCCAGACGACAAAGGGCCGCGCAAAGCGCGGCCCTCTTGCCGGGCCGGGGACAAGAAAGGCCCCGGCAGATATTGGGTCAGGGGGCGGCGCCTCCGGCGGCCGCGGCCGTCCGATGATCGTTGTGCGCGGCCGGCGTCGCGGCCTCTTCGGCCTTGTCGAAGGCCTTGGCCAGCGCCAGACGCTGCGTCAGGGCGTCGCCCATGACGACCTCGGCGTCCTGAACCCGCGGATCGATACCGCGCGCCACGGCGGCGATGTCGCTGCGGCCGATGCCGATGTCGTCCAGCTCACGGTCGGTCATGGCGGAGAGCACCTCGTAGGTCCGGCGGTACTCCAGATAGGCCGACAGCCTGGCCGAGGCCGACTTGAACAGGTCCTGCAGCCCGGTGATCGCGTCGATCAGGATTTCGGCAACCGCCTGGGCGCGCAGGGCTTCGGCGCGGGCGATGGGGTCGTGAATGTTGTTGAACTGCTTCATATCCATTTTCTTCATCCTCTCAGGCCGCCCGCCAGAGGCGGCAATCCGATAAAACAGCACGCTCAGAGGCTCGATCTGGGGGGTGTGGTGCCGAGCCGGTGCCGTCGACCAGTTGAATATGGACCGCGGCGAGCCATGCGACGAGCGCATATGTTGCACCGCAGCAATGCGGTTACCTCATGGCATCATGAAGAAAAGATTAAGCCGAAACAGCGACCTACTGGTTTTCGGCAGATTCCCTGGGGGAGCCGCCGGGGCGCCGTAGTGTGCGCTGCGTTCAAGGCTTCCCCTGCCCAGCCGCCCCTGCCCGGCCGCCCCTGCCCGGCCGTGCGCCTTGCCGGGCGCCGGGCCCTGGCCTGTCTGCCTCGGGCCCCTATGCCAGATCGGTCTTGCGGCGGGCCATTAGCCGTTCAGGTTCCGCCGGAATCTCGAAGCCGAAAGGCCGGTAGAGTCCGTGGGCGTCGGCGGTGGCCAGCATCCATCGCCGGAGGCCCTGCAATTCCGGATGCGCCATGATGCAGGAAATCAGCCAGCGGCCCAGGCCGCGCCCGCGATAGGGCTCCAGGACGAAGACGTCGCACATCCAGGCAAAGGTGGCCCGGTCGCTCACCACCCGTGCATAGCCGACCTGGCCGTCGGCGCCGAAGAGCCCGAAGTTCAGGGAGCCGGCGACCGCCCGCTCGACGGTGGCGCGCGGGATGCCCACCGACCAGTAGGCGGTGCGCAAGAACGCGTGCATGACGTCCAGGTCCAAGCGCGCCGGATCGGTGGTGATTTCGAAGCCGTCCTTGGACCAGCAGTGGTTCATCTTGCCTGCTCCTCGCAGCCGCATTCCCCTACGGGCCGCCCTGGCAGCGTTGCGGAACCCACCAGCCTGAAGGGCAAGGCGTGGCGTGCGGCTGATCAACCCCTTTTAAGAGAGCGACAACCCCGATTACAACCACGCATTCGGGTCGCATCATCTTAAATGGCGCTTTCTCCCAAGGCGCTCTATAATCCCCGCTAATTGGAAGAAAACTCCATAATAACAATACGTTCAGGGACCCGCTTGATGTTCTACCAGTTTATGTGGAAGGCCAGAGCCCTGGCCGCCTTTGGGTTGCTCGCTTTCTTCGCCGGCAGCGCCCAGGCCGATATCGTGCGCTACGAAGCGCCGGATGCTCCCCGCGTTGCCGCCTTCAAGGAAACGCCAAAGCTGGCGCCGATGGTCGAGGCCGGAAAGTTGCCGCCGGTGACCGAGCGGCTGCCGTCCGTTCCCCGCGTCTCGATCAGCGGTCCCAACCTCTCCGTCGGCAAACCCGGCGGCGATATCCGCATGCTGGTCGGGCGCGACAAGGACGTGCGGCTGCTGATCGTCTACGGCTACGCCCGCCTGGTCGGCTACAACGAGAAGCTGGAGATTGAGCCGGACATCCTGGAATGGCTCGAGGTGGAGGACGGACGCATCTTCACCATGAAGCTGCGCGAAGGTCACCGCTGGTCGGACGGCGCGCCCTTTACCACCGAGGACTTCCGCTACTACTGGGAAGACGTCGCCAACAACGAAGAGCTCTCGCCTGTCGGGCCCGATGTCACCCTCCGGGTCGACGGGGAACTGCCGAAGGTGGAGGTGATCGACGAGACGACGATCCGCTACACCTGGTCGAAGCCCAATCCATTCCTGATCCCGGCGCTTGCCGGGGCGCGGCCGCTCGATCTCTTCGTGCCGGCGCACTACCTCAAGCAATTCCATCCGAAATACGGCGAGGCGGAGAAGATCAAGGCCGCCATCGAGGCGGCGAGCGCCCGCAACTGGGCCCAGCTGCATAACCGCATCGGCAACATGTACCGCGCCACCAATCCGGACCTGCCGACGGTGCAGCCCTGGCACAACGTGATTGCGCCGCCGTCGACGCGCTTCACCGCGGAACGCAACGCCTACTATCACCGCATCGACGCCTCCGGGCAGCAGCTTCCCTATGCGGACCGCTTCATCCTGGACGTGGTCAACGGCTCCCTGGTGCCGGCCAAGACCGCGGCGGGTGAAGCCGACCTGCAGTCTCGCAGCTTGAATTTCTCCGACTACACCTTCCTGAAGGCCGCCGAGGAGCGCAGCGGCTACGATGTGCGCCTGTGGAAGACCGTGCGCGGCTCGCAGCTCGCGCTCTATCCCAACCTCAATGTCACCGACCCGGAGTGGCGCAAGCTGAACCGCGACGCCCGCTTCCGCCGGGCGCTGTCCCTCGGCATAAACCGCAGTGAGATCAATCAGGTGATCTACTACGGCCTCTGCCTGGAGGGGAACAACTCGGTACTGCCCGACAGCCCGCTCTACGAGGCCGAATACCGCCAGGCCTATGCCGATTTCGACCCCGAACGGGCCAACGCCCTGCTGGACGAAATCGGCCTGACCGAGCGCAACGGCGACGGCGTTCGCCTGATGCCCAACGGCCGGCCCCTGGAGATCATCGTCGAGACCGCCGGCGAGAACACCGAGGAAACCGACGTGCTGGAACTGATCGGCGACTCCTGGCGTCAGATCGGCGTGAAGCTCTTCACCAAGCCGTCGCAGCGCGACGTACTGCGCAACCGCGTCTTCGCCGGCGACACGATGATGTCCATGTGGTTCGGCTACGAGAACGGCATCCCGACTCCCCTGACGAGTCCGGAGGAATTTGTACCGGTCCACCAGCAGAGCCTGCATTGGCCGATGTGGGGTCAGTACGCGGAGACCAGCGGCACCGCCGGCGAGCCTGTCGACATGGAAAAGCCCAAGCGCCTGCTGGAGCTCTACGGCCAGTGGACTTCAGCCAAGTCGGTCCCGGAGAAGGTCGCGGCCTGGGAGGAGATCCTGAAGATCCACGCCGAGGAGATTTACACCATCGGACTCATCGCCGAGGTGCCGCAGCCCATCGTGGTGGCCAAGGCCCTGCGCAACGTGCCGGAAAAAGGCATCTACAACTGGGATCCCGGTGCGCAGTTCGGCATGTACCGCCCGGAGCGCTTCTGGTTCGACAGGTAAAGCGATGTGCAGAACAGTCGCTCGAGCTGCGGCATTCTCCGCTGCTGTCGGGCTGGCAATGGGGTCGCTGCTCGGTCCGGCCAGTGCCCAAGAATGCGATAGCCCAATGCCTTTTGATACAGCCGCTGAAGCGATGAAGAACCTGACCGCCGATCCCCTGGCAATTGGGTCCGTTCAACGTGGGTGGGCTCTGTTTGAGAGGCGCGAGGGCGAGCGCGTCGAATTCTGGACTTTCACCCCGAAAGACCACCCGGCATTTCCAAGCGTCGCCAGGAGAATGGGATGCCGAAATGCCGACGGGTCTTGGAGTGTTAGGACAAATCTGCTCTGCGGATCGACGAAGACTGCCTGCGACGCATTGCTGCAGGAGTACATGCTGCTCGACGAGCAAATGAAGAACAGCATCCAGAAGGAGCACGGGTCTGGCACATAGCCCTTCCTTTGCGAGAGTCTAGGCAGTTCGACCGACCGCCGTGCAGTCCGACCACGCCCGTTACCTCCCGAACTTCTCCGCCGCCGTCGCGCTGTCCACCACCGGCACGACCTCGAAGTCGGCCAGGTCGGCCCAGACCTCGATCCAGGGATCGAGGTCTGCCCTGCGCTCGCACTCCATGATCTGAAAGCAGCGCCCGCCGCCCTCTTCCACCCAGCTGTCGATATAGCGCACGCCCTCGGGGATCATGCGGCCGCGCTCGGCCAGGCGCGCATAGACCGGCGCCGGGTCGCCGCCGCGAAAAGTCTCGATCACCATGAAGCGCATGGTGTCAGACCTCGATCACAAGGCCGTCGTAGCCGGGCTCGACGCCCGGTGGGCAGCGGCTCTTGAGTTCGTCGTAGTCGAGCTGCTCGTTCATGTGGGTCAGGATGGCGCGCCCGGGTTTCACCCGGGCGATCCACTCCAGGGTCTGCTCGGTGTGGGAGTGGGTGGGGTGCGGCGCGTCGCGCAGGCAATCGACGATCCAGAGCTTCACGCCGGCCAGCACCGCGAAGGCTTCCTCGTCCAGGGCCTTGGCGTCGGTCGAGTAGGCGACGTCGCCGAGGCGGAACCCGAGGGAGACATCGGGGCCGTGGTTCTGCACGAAGGACCTTATCTCGATGCCGCCGATCCTGAAGGGCCCGCCGATGACGTTGTCGCGCATCAGCGGCGGGTAGAGAGCATCGGGATCCTGGCTGGAAAGGAAGGCGTAGTCGAAGCGCGCGGTCAGCAGGGCGTGGGTGCGTGCGTCCATGTAGGCGTCGAGAGGCGCCCCGCGGCTGTAGACCAGACCGCGCAGCTCATCCAGGCCATGGGCATGGTCGGCATGGGCATGGGTGAAGAGCACGGCATCCAGCGCGGTGATGTCGTTGTCCATGATCTGGTCACGCAGGTCCGGCGAGGTGTCGATGAGGATGCGAGTGTTCCCCTCCTCGATCAGCAGCGACACGCGCCGGCGACGGTTCTTGGGGTTGGCGGGATCGGCCTTGCCCCAGGTGCCCCCCTTCTCGCGCCCGGCCAGGGGCACGCCGGCGGAACCGCCGCAGCCGAGGACCGTGACCTTCATCTCGCCCGCCTCAGGGCCGCGCGGCGCGGCTGAAGAGACGGAAGAAGTTTTCCGTCGTCTGGTCGGCGAAGTCCGCCGCCGCGACGCCACGCAGCTCGGCCAGGGCCTGCGCGGTATAGACCACGTTGGCCGGCTCGTTGGTCTTGCCGCGCTTGGGTACCGGCGTCAGGTAGGGCGCATCGGTCTCGACCAGCAGCCGGTCGAGCGGCACCTCGCGCACCGTGTCGCGCAGGCTCTCGGCCGACTTGAAGGTGACGATCCCGGCGAGCGAGATATAGAAGCCGATCTCCAGGGCCGTCCGGGCCAGCTCGGGGCCCGCGGTGAAGCAATGGATCACGCCCGGAAAGGCGCCCTTGGCGTATTCGTCCTGCAGCACGGCGACGGTGTCGTCGTCGGCGTCGCGGGCGTGCACGATGAGCGGCAGCCCGGTCTCGCGCGCCGCGGCGATGTGGCTGCGGAAGCTCACCTGCTGCGCCTCGCGCGGCGAGTGCTCGTAGTAGTAGTCCAGCCCCGTCTCGCCGATCCCGACCACCTTGTCGTGGGCCGCCAGCTCGATGAGGCGTGCGGGCGTCTCCTGGCCTTCCTTGCCCGCCTCGTGCGGGTGCACCCCGACCGAGCAGTAGACCCGCGGGAAGCGCCGGGCGATGGCCTCGATACGGTCGAACTCGCTGAGCTTGGTGCAGATCGTCACCATGGTGCCGACGCCCGCGTCCAGGGCGCGCGCCACCACCGGCTCGATCTCGCCGTCCCGTTCCAGGTAGTCGAGGTGGCAGTGGGAATCGACCAGGGGCCGTTCCGCCGTCGCGAGCGCCGCCTCCGTCATCAGGCTGGAGCCTCCTCCTCCACGAAGCGCGGAAAGACGCCTTCAGGCTTGGGCAGCGGCGTGCCGGGCTGCAAACGAGCTGCCAGGCTGGCGAAGTCGCGCGCCTCGGGCGCCACGGCCAGCTGGTCGAGCATCTTCGCCGTGGCGTCGGGCATCACCGGCTGGGTGAGCAGCGCCAGGCGGCGGATGGTCTCGGCCAGGACATAGAGCACCGTCGCCATGCGCGCCGGATCCGTCTTCTTCAGGGTCCAGGGCGCGGCATGGTCGATGTAACGATTGGCTTCGCCGACCACTTCCCAGGTCTTGGTGAGGGCGTTGTGGAACTGCTGGCGGTCCATGTCGGCGCGCAACGCCGGCAGCAGGTCGGCCGCCGCCTTCAGCAGGGCTTCGTCCTCCGCCGCCAGGTCACCGGGCTGCGGCACCTGCGCCTCGCAGTTCTTCGCGATCATGGAAAGCACGCGCTGCGACAGGTTGCCGAACTGATTGGCCAGGTCGTAGTTCATGCGCCCGACCATGGCCTTGTGCGAGAAGTCGCCGTCGTTGCCGAAGGGCACCTCGCGCAGCAGGAAGTAGCGCACCTGGTCCAGGCCGTAGCTGGCGATCAGTTCCGAAGGCACGATGACGTTGCCGAGCGACTTGGAGATCTTCTGCCCCTCGTTTGTCCACCAGCCGTGCGCATAGACGCGCTTGGGCGGCGCTATGCCGGCGGACATGAGGAAGGCCGGCCAGTAGACCGCGTGGAAGCGCAGGATGTCCTTGCCGACCATGTGAACGTCGGCGGGCCAGTAGGTTTTGAAGAGGTCGCAGTCCACGTCGGGATAGCCGACGGCGGTGATGTAGTTGGTCAGCGCGTCGAGCCAGACGTACATGATGTGGCCCGGCGCGTCGGGCACCGGGATACCCCAGGAAAAGGTCGTGCGGCTGATCGAGAGGTCCTTGAGGCCGCCCTTCACGAAACTGATGACTTCGTTGCGGCGGCTGGCCGGCAGGATGAAGTCCGGGTTTTCCTCGTAGAACTTCAGCAGGCGGTCGCCCCAGGCCGAAAGCTTGAAGAAGTAGGACTCCTCCTCGACCCATTCGCATTCGGCCCCGGAGGGCGCGACCTTGGTGCCGCCCGGGCCGTCTTCCAGCTCGCTTTCGGCGTAGTAGGCCTCGTCGCGCACCGCGTACCAGCCGGCATAGCTGCCCAGGTAGATATCGCCCGCCTCGACCAGCTTCTTCCACAGCGCCTGGCAGGCTTCTTTGTGGCGCTGCTCGGTGGTGCGGATGAAGTCGTCGTTGGTGAAGCCCCACAGAGCCGAGAGATCGCGGAAGTTCTGCGACACCTGGTCGGTGAAGCTCTGCGGGTCGATGCCGGCCGCCCCCGCCGACTTCTCGACCTTCTGGCCATGCTCGTCGGTGCCGGTCAGGAAACGCACGTCGAAGCCGTCCAGCCGCTTGAAACGCGCCAGCACGTCGCAGGCCAGCGTCGTGTAGGCGTGGCCGATGTGCGGCGAATCGTTCACGTAGTAGATCGGCGTCGTGATGTAAAAGGCCGGCTTTCCTGCCGTCATCGCGGGTCTCCAACGAGCTCGGCTGCCGCCCCCGGATCATCCGATAGGGGCCCCGACAGCAAAGGCCCGGCGCTACGCCGCGTTCTCCAGGTCCAGAAAGGCGGTCAGCACCACCTGCTTCCGATCCAGATTGGCGGCCTCCGTCCGGGCGAAAAGGCGGCTGATCTTCTCCCATAGGCCAAGCCAATGCGCAAGGGGGCGGCCCTCCAGCAGGCGCTGGGCCAGGGCCGCTTCCCCGGGTACCACCTCGGGCGCCGGGCGGCCGGTAGAGGCGGCCCGGATGAAGCGGCCCAGCCACCAGATCAGAAGCTCCATGCCGGTCTGGAAGGCCACGGGATCGCGCCCCTGCCCCCATTTCTCAGCCAGCTTGTGCAGGCGGGGGACGTCCAGGCGCGGCAGGGTTCCCAGCAGGTCGATCAGCTCCCGGTAGAGGTCCAGGCCGCCGTGGGCGGCCAGGGCCAGGGCCTTGCCGATGCTGCCGTCGGCCAGACGCGCCAGGGCCTGCTGTTCCTCCGGCGACAGCTCCGGGAAATGACCGCTCAACAGCTCGGCCACCACGTCCTCGCTGAGCGGTGCCAGGGGCAGCTGGCAGCAGCGCGAGCGGATGGTCGGCAGCAGGCTACCCGGCGCGTGGCTGACCAGCAGCAGCAGGGAGCGCGGCGGCGGCTCCTCCAGCACTTTCAGCAGGGCGTTGGCGGCGTTGCGGTTCATCTCGTCGACGGAATCGACGATGGCCACCCGCCAGCCGCCCTCGCCGGCGGTCATGCGCGCGAAGGAAAGCAGGCGCCGAACGTCCTCCACCGGGATGACCGTGCGCGGCTTGCCCTTGTCGTCGCAGCCCTTCTCCAGGGTCATGAGGTCGCTGTGGCCGGAGGCCGCAATCCGCCGGAACACGGGATCGTCTTCGGGCACATGCAGGCTCTCGGGGGCGTCCCCGAACAACCCGCCGCCCTGCGCCTCCGGCGACATCAGGAAGCGGGCGAAGCGGTAGGCAAGTGTCGCCTTGCCGACCCCGCGCGGCCCGGAGAGCAGCCAGGCGTGCGGCAAGCGTCCGGAGGCGTAGGCGCGCAGCAGCACGCTCTCGGCCGCCGCCTGCCCGCGCAGCACCGCGCTCTCGCGCGGATGCGGCCAGGCGGCTTCTTCCTTGTCGCTGTCCTTGGCTTTACTCAAGCCGCCCCCCCAATCGCTCCCGCACCACGGCCTGGACCTTCGCGGCCACCGCGTCCTCGTCGCCGGCGGCGTCGACCAGCAGGCAACGCCCCGGCTCGCGCGCCACGATATCATGGAAGCCCTGGCGCAGGCGTTCATGAAAGCCCAGGTCCATTTTCTCGTAGCGGTTCTCGTCGCCGGCCGCGGACCCGTTGCGCGCGTTGGCCCGCGCCAGCCCCTCGGCCACCGGCAAATCCAGCACCAGGGTCAGGTCGGGCCGGAAATCGCCGACCACCAGGTCGTAGAAGGCCGCCACCGTCTCGCGGCCCAGGCCCTGACCGTAGCCCTGGTAAGCCATGGTGGAATCGGCGAAACGGTCGCAGACGACCCAGGCGCCCCGTTCCAGGGCAGGACGGACGGTCTTGACCAAGTGATCGCGGCGCGCCGCGAAGTGCAGCAGGGTTTCGGTCACCGCGTCCCAGCGGCCGGTGGCGCCGGTGACCAGCAGGGCGCGGATCTCTTCGGCGCCGGGGCTGCCGCCCGGTTCCCGCGTCTCGACGACCTCCAACCCGTTTTCACGCAGCCAGGCGGCCAGACGGCGTTGCTGGGTCGACTTGCCCGCGCCCTCCCCGCCCTCCAGGGTGATGAAGCGGCCGGGGGACGCCGGGCCGTCCGCGCTCACGGGGAGCCGAGGAGCAGGAACTTGATGCTGGCCGCGATGCGTCCGAGAGGCCCGAGCTGCTCCACGTCCTCGCCGGCCTGCAGCGGCACCTCCACCGGCACGCCGCCCGGCCAGGACACGCGCAGCTTGGCGATCTCCTGGCCCGCCGGGATCGGCGCCGGGATGGGCGAATCATAGACCACCGAGACCTGCATGCCGTTGCGGTCGCTTCGCGGCAGGGTCACCGTAAGATCATCGGCGACGACCAGGGGCACCGTGTCCTCGGCGCCGAGCCAGACCGCCGCCTCGTCGACAGTGTCGCCGGACTTGAAGAGCGCATAGTTGTTGAACTCGCGGAAGCCCCAGGACATCAGTCGTTCCGACTCGTCGGCCCGCGCCTGCACGCTCGGCAGGCCGTTGACCACCAGAATAAGGCGGCGTCCGTTTTGCGCCGCCGAGGCGGTCAGGCCGTAGCCCGCGGCCTCGGTGTGGCCGGTCTTCAGGCCGTCAGCGCCGATGTTCCTGTAGAGCAGCGGATTGCGATTACCCTGGCGGATGTCGGCCCAGGTGAACTCCTTCTCGGAGTAGTAATGATAATGCTCGGGATGATCGACGATGATGCGGCGCGCCAGGGTCGCCAGGTCGCGGGCGGTGACGTAGTGGTTGTCGTCCGGCCAGCCCGTCGCGTTGACGAAGTTGCTGCCGGTCAGCCCCATCTCTTGCGCCCGGGCCGTCATCTGCTCGGCGAAGGCCTCCTCGCTGCCGGCCAGGCCCTCGGCCAGGACGATACAGGCATCGTTGCCCGATTGGATGATGACGCCGCGCAGCAGGTCCTCTACCCGCACCTGGTTGCCGACCTCGACGAACATCTTGGAGCCGCCCTTGCGCCAGGCCTTTTCGCTGACGGTCAGCTTGTCGTCCAGCGAGAGGCGGCCACTGTCGAGGCTTTCGAAGACCATATAGGCCGTCATCATCTTGCTCATCGACGACGGCGGCATGCGCTGGTCGCCGTTCTTGTTGAGCAGCACGGCCCCGGTATCGAAGTCCACCAGGAACGCCTCTTCCGCTTGTGTCTCGATGGTCGCGCCGGCAGCCGGGGCAAGGACCGGCAGACTGGCGGCGGCGGCGAAACCAAGGGTCAGGAACAGCTTTCTGAGGCGTTTCATCGGTTGACTTACTCCGGTGAACCTAAGGACGAGGCGCGGTGAAGGCCGCAGCCTAGGTCAAGATTTTGCCGAAAAGATGTCGGCGGAACAAAACACAGGTTTCTGCACACTCAATCGACCACTACCCGGGCGTCGTTGTAGCCGTTTCTGAGCAGCAGTTCCAAGGTCCGGTCGGCCTGATCGACGTTAGGCATGGGGCCCAGACGGACCCGGTAGAAATTGGTGTCGCCGACCAGCGCCTTGGCGATCTGCACGTTGCCCAGGGACGACAGCCGCGCCCGCAGCCGCACCGCGTTCGCGACCTGGCTGAAAGCGCCGGCCTGCACGAAGATCGAGGTGGGCCGCACGCGCTCCTGGGTCACCACGGGTTCCGGCATGGTCAGCGAGGCGGTGCGCAGCGGCGCGGGTTCGCTCACCCCCGCAGTCGGGGCCGCGGCGGTCTCAGTGGCGCCGGTGGGCGCCGCCGCGGGTTCGGGCGACGCCGCGCCGATCGGCGGCAGCTCTTGAACCGAAACGCTCTCCACCGGGGCCGCCTGCGGCACCGTACCGGTTACGGCCTCGCCCGCGCCGGCCTCCAGGGCCGCCTGCCGGCTCTCGATCTCGAGGATCTGCACCCGCACCTTGGCGGTGCCCTGCTTCATGAAGCCCAGCAATTCCGCCGCACGCTTCGAGAGATCGATGATGCGGCCGTGGGCGAAGGGGCCACGGTCGTTGATCCGCACCTTCACCGAACGTCCGTTCTCCAGGTTGGTCACCTGCACCATCGACGGCATCGGCAACGTCCGGTGCGCCGCCGTCATGGCGTTCTGGTCATAGACCTCGCCGTTGGCGGTCGACTTGCCGTGGAAGCCGGGCCCGTACCAGGAGGCGATGCCCGTCTCGTCGTAGGCATAGTCTTCGCGCGGGTAGTACCAGACGTTGGCGATCTGATAGGGCCGGCCGACCTTGTAGTCGCCGGGCCGCGATGGGGCCGGCTCGGGGGTCTGCAGGCGCTTGGCATTGTGCACCGCGAACTCGGTCTCCGCACAGCCGGCCAGAACACTGAGCAGGCCAAGCAGCAGGACGCCAAATGCCAGCCCTCTGGCCATCATCTTGTGCTCCGCATCAAAATCCCCACTCGATGTGGTAGTTTAGGGCGCTTTCCCTGGCGAAACAACCCGACCCCCACCGGCCGCTTGCGGGCCGGACCATCACTGTCCACCCGTGCGCCGCAGCAGGTCGATGACTTCCTTGGTCGGGTAGCCGTCGGCCGGCAGTCCCTGGGCCGCCTGGAAAGAGCGCAGGGCCTCGCGGGTCTTCGGACCGACCAGGCCGTCCGGCTTGCCGGCTTCGTAGCCCCGGGCGTTCAGGAGGGCCTGCATCTCCTCAATCGACTTCAGGCTCAACGGCTCCTCGTCGGGCAGCGAGGCCGCGCTGAGCGCCGGCGCTCCGTCGATGCGGTCGGCCAGATGACCCACCGAGAGGGCGTAGAGGATCGAGCGGTTCCACACCAGGATGGTGCGGAAGTTCTCGTAGACCAGGAAGGCGGGGCCACGCTGTCCCGCGGGCAGCACCAGCGACGCCTCGACCCCATCCACCAGCGGCAGCGGCCCGCCGTCCTGGCGGCGCAGACCGAGCGCCGCCCATTCGCCGAGCGTCTTGCGCTCACCGAGGCTGGCCAGGCTGTAGTCGAAGCTGATCGGCAGGCTCACCTGGCGTCCCCAGGTGCGGTCTCCCTTCCAGCCCTCCTGCGACAGGTAGTTCGCCGCGGAGGCAAAGATGTCCGGAAGGCTGTGCCAGATGTCGCGGTGGCCGTCGCCGTCATAGTCGACCGCGAAGTTGACGAAGGTCGAGGGAATGAACTGCAGCTGGCCCATGGCGCCGGCCCAGGAGCCGGTCATCTCGGCCACGCTGATATGCCCCTCGTCGAGAATCTGCAGGGCGTCGAGCAACTGGGCGCGGAAGAAATCGTGCCGCCGCCCCTCGTGCGCCAGGGTCGCCAGGGCGGCGATCACGGAATAGCCGCCGGTGTGCTGGCCGAAATTGCTCTCCAGGCCCCAGAAGGACACCAGGAAGCGCGGCTGGACGCCGTACTGCGCCGCCACCTTCTCCAGCAGGGCGCGGTTCTCCTCCAGCAGCTGGCGCGCCTTCGCCACCCGGCCTTCGGTGACGGCCCCACGCATGTAGCGGGTAAAGGTCAGGGTGAATTCGCGCTGGCTGCGGTCGCGTTCGATGACCTCCGGCAGGGGCTCCACCCCGGCCAGGGCCGTCTCCACCGTCTCCGCCCGGATGCCGCGGCGGATCGCCTCCTGCTTCAGGCCGGCAAGCCAGGTGTCGAAGTCGCCGCGCTCGCCCTGCGCAACCTGCTTCCCGCCCGTGGCCGGCGCCGGATTTTCGGCGGCATCGCCCTGGGCGCAGGCGGCCAGCGGCGCCATCGAGGCGACTGCCAGAACAAAAGTTCCCGCGCGCAGGATCCGGTTCAAGAAACTCACTTGCTGATCTCCCACGCTGCGAAAAGTCTCCTGGCGCCGAGGGTCGTTAGGAAAGCGGACATCTCTGTCGGGCACTTGTGCCACAAGGCCGTTAACCTTGGCAATCCGCAGTAAAGCTTCGGTAAAGGCCGGGCTCTCCCCCTGCGGAATCCGTCGCGCCCGCCGTGCTGCGGGCGCCCTTCACCCGCCGCGCGGTCACCATGACTCCGCAGGCGGGTTTCGTCGTCTTCAGGGTACTGTGTATCTGTCGAGTCGCGCGTCGACGGGACAGGTCAGTCCTCGGTCGCTTCGATGGTCACGGTGTCGCCGGCCAGGACAAAGACCACGGAGCCGTCCGAGGCCTTGTAGGTCCACTTCTCGATCGGCCCGAACTTCGAGACATCGCTGGGTTCGCCGAGCGCGTCTTCAAGCTCGGCTCGGCTGCTCACCCCTTTTGCCTTCTTCAGCAGGTCCGCCTTGCTGGGCGCAAAGCAGGCCGCCAGCAGCAGCAGGGAGAAAAGGGCGACGGTGGTCCGGATGAATCGCATGATTCGTAGTTCCATTGGCCAAAGGTGGTCCTATCTAGCTCCCGCTCCCCGAAACGGCAAGCCGGGGCGCTTGCGCGGCTTCTTGGGGAACGGAAAGAAAAAGCCCCGCCGGGGAGGGCGGGGCTTTTGAGAGGTCGATGCAATCAATTTCAGGAGACGGTCGATGAACCGTGATTTGAGTATTGCGCCCGCATGGTAAACAAAAGGTTAACGAAAGCTCGAATTTCGGTAAAACTTTCACTTCGTCCGGTGATAGACGCGGCAGTCCGTCGTTCCCTGCCCCCGGAACAGGTAAACCACTTGATTCTCTGCCATTTTTACCCGATCAACGAGACTGCCGTGGCCGCCGACAGCGGCTCCGTAGGTGCGCCCATCGACGATTCCGACGAGAAATTGGTCGCGTTTTTGGCGAAAAAGGCGGCGGTTGCACGCGCGGCTGAGGTCCCTGTTCAGGACCCAGGTCTCCTGCAGCGCGCCCTCGTCGCGCACGATAATGTGAGAACCGGCGCGCGCCTGCTTTGTGCGGTCCAGAATCGACGAGGACCCGCCGCTCATGGCCTCGCCGGGGCTGCGATAATGGCTGGGATGGGTCGACAGCAGCTCGTTCGCTCCCGCTGCGGGAGCGCCGGCAAGCCCTGTCGAGGCCAGCAAAACGAAGAAAAAGAACCACTTACCCATGGCTACCTACCAGGCCGCGGCAACAGACGGCTCATCCTGAGCCGACCCGAGACTAACGCCATTCCGCTAGCCTCGCGTTAAGAGCCATGCTTAAGGCACGTTAACCCTGGGTGAAACCCGTCGCCCCTCAATCACGTAGAAAATGAAGAGACGGCGATCAATGGGCCCTGTCGATCACCGCAGGGAGATGGAGACATTATGCTGGACCTGGAAGCCCCACCGCTAAGCCGCCCGGAACACCGGGCATCCCCCTTACCCCAGGTGGCGGTGACGGCTGTCGCCAGTGCCGTGCCGCCCTACGTCCTGCGCCAGGCAGACGTGGTGCGCCGGGTGCGAGGCCTGTTCGGCGACCGGCGTCTCGACATCGAGCGCCTGCTCCCTGCCTTCGGCAACGCCGGCATCGAGACCCGCCACTCCTGCGTGCCGATCGAGTGGTACCTGACGCCGAGCGACTGGAAGACGCGCAACGACCTCTTCATCGACAACGCGGTCACGCTGCTGGCCTCGGCCGCCGAGACCTGCCTGGCCCAGGCTGGCGTGCCGCTGGAGGCGGTGGACGGTCTTGTCGTCGTCTCCACCACCGGCGTCGCCACGCCCAGCCTGGACGCCCGGCTGATGGAGAAGCTGGCTTTCCGGCGCGACGTCATGCGCCTGCCAATTTTCGGCCTCGGTTGCGCCGGCGGGGTACTGGGACTGTCGCGGGCCAAGGCCCTGGCCCAGACACGCCCGGGCGGCAAGGTGCTCTGCCTGGTGGTAGAGCTCTGCGGCCTCACCTTCCGCGCCAACGATCCTTCCAAGAGCAACGTCATCGCCACCGCCCTCTTCGGCGACGGCGCGGCGGCGGTGCTGCTGGAAGCCGCCAAGCCGGGCGGCGCCGCCGCGGGCAGCCTGCGTCTCGGCGCCGGCGGCGAGCACACCTGGCCGAACTCCCTGGACGTCATGGGCTGGGAGATGGAAAACGACGGCCTGGGCGTCTTGTTCTCCCGCGATATCCCCGCCCTGATCCGCGAGCGGATGCGGCCCGCCGCGGAGACCTTCCTGGCGCGCCAGGGCCTCAGCCACGTCGACATTGACGGCTACATCTGCCATCCCGGCGGCGCCAAGGTGATCGGCGCCCTGGAAGAAGTCTTCGGCCTGCCCGAAGGCGGCCTCACCGAGGCGCGCTCGGTCCTGCGCGACTACGGCAACATGTCGGCGGTCACCGTTCTCTTCGTGCTGGAGCGCATGCGCAAGGCGGGCCTCAAGGGCCGCTACCTCATGACCGCCCTGGGCCCCGGCTTCACCGCCGGCTTCCAGATCCTGGAGGCCTGAGGCCCGTGAGCGTGCTGTGGATCGTCCTGCTGCTGGTGGCCGCGCAGCGCCTGGCCGAACTCGCCTACGCCCGCCGCAACACCCGCCGCCTGAAGGCCGAAGGCGCGTACGAAAGCGGCGCCGGGCACTATCCCTTCCTGGTGGCGGTACACCTGCTGTGGCTGGTCTCCCTGGCGGTTTTCGTGCCGGCCGAGCAGGCGCCGAACTGGGCGCTGCTGGGCGTCTTTCTGCTGCTGCAGGGGCTCAGGGTCTGGGTGCTGGCGAGCCTCGGGCGCTATTGGACCACAAGGGTCATCACCCTGCCCGACGCGCCGCTGGTGCGGCGCGGGCCTTACCGCTTCCTCAGGCATCCCAACTACCTGGTGGTGGCCGGCGAGATCGCCGTGCTGCCGCTGGCCTTCGGCGCCTGGGAGATCGCGGTGATCTTCTCCCTCGCCAACGCCGCCGTCCTCGCCTGGCGCATCCGCTGCGAGGAGCGCGCGCTCAGCGGACGCCCGCTCCCCCAGTGACCCGGGCGTAGACCTCCCCCAGGAGGCCGCGCGGCAGGAAGATCATGCAGAGCACGAAGAGCAGCCCGAGGCCGAGCAGCCAGGCCGGGCCCAGCAGGTCGCCCAGGGCGTTCTCCGCCAGGCGCACCACGATGGCGCCGAGGAAGGCGGTGATAAGCGCGCGGCGCCCGCCGAGCGCCACCCAAATCAGCACTTCGGTCGACAGACTGAAGCCGATGAGCGGCGGCGAGACGAAGCCGAACTGGCCGGCGAAGAGCGCGCCCGCGAAGCCGGCGACCGCGGCCGAGAGCGTGAAGACGGCAAGCTTCACCGAGCGGGTGTCGTGGCCCAGGAAACCGGTGCGCGCCTCATCGGCGCCCACCGCCCGCAGCACCACGCCGCGCCGCGAGCGCACCAGGGCCTCCAGCAGGATATAGACGGCGAGCGCCGCGATCAGCGTGCCGTAGAACAGCGGCAGGGGATCGTAGAGTTCGTAGACCAAGCCGAAGGCGCCGAGGTTCACCGGCGGCACGCTCATCAGGCCGTTCATGCCGCCGGCATAGCCCCAGCGGGTCATGATGCGCTCGGCCACCACCGCCACCGCCAGCATGACGATGGCGAGCTGCGCGCCCTGCAAACCGCGCCCGTAGAAGAGGAAGCGCCCGAGGACGTTGGCGACAACGGCCGGGACGGCGAGGGCCAGGGCCACGCCGAGGTAGCTGGAGGTCCAGCTCTCGAGCCAGCCCGGCAGCATGCCCAGGGTCGTCAGGCTCATGGCGTAGGCGCCGAGGCCGAAGAAGACGGCGTGGCCGAAGGACAGCAGGCCGCACTGCCCCCAGATGAGCGCCAGGCTCATGGCGAAGATGCCGTAGGTCAGGTACTGGGCGATCTGCCCCACCTGCCAGGCGCCCATGAAGAGCGGCAGCGCCGCCAGGCCGCCCCAGACGGCGAGGTCGACGGCGCTGCGCCGGTCTTTCAGCAGGGCCTTCACTTCCGCCCGCCCCCCAGGATACCGGTAGGGAAGATCCGGATGGCGATGACCGCCATGGTGAAGACCACCACCTGGGCCAGGACCGGCGACCAGAGGCTGGCGGTGACGCTGTCGGTCGCGCCGATCAGGCCGGCGCCCAGCACCGGCCCGCCCAGATGCCCGGCCCCGCCGACGAGGATCGAAAGGAAGGCGGGAATGAGGAAGCCGAGGCCCATCTGCGGGTCGACGCTCATGATCGGCGCCATGACGGCACCGGCGAGGCCGGCGAGCGCCGCGCCGTAAGCGAAGGTCGCGCGGTCGAAAGCGCGGGTCGAGAGGCCGAGACAGGCCGCGGTATCGCGGTTGGCGATCACCGCCCGCGCGGCAAGGCCGAAACGGGTGCGGAAGAAGAGATAGAAGGTTCCAGCGACAACAAAAAGCGCCACGCCCATGATGAAGAGGCGGTAGGCCGGATAGGACGAGCCGAGCAGGTCGAGCTGCGCCGTGAAAGGCGCCGTCGTCGACTGCGCGCCGGGGCCGAACAGCAGGATGACACCCTGCTTGATGATGATGGAGAGGCCCCAGGTGGCAAGGATGGTGTCGAGGAAGCGGTGATAGATGTGCCGGATGACGAGCTCTTCCATCAGCAGGCCGACGCCGCCGACCAGCAGCGGCGCGGCGACAAGTCCGACCCAATAGGAGACGCCGGCCTGCTGCAGCATCACCAGGGTGTAGGCGCCGAGCAGGAAGAGCTCGCCGTGCGCCATGTTGATGACGCGCATGAGGCCGAAGACGATGACCAGGCCCATGGCCACCAGCACGATGACCAGCACGTAGTTGGCGGCGTCGAGCAGCAGGAGAAGCGCCTGGTCCATCTTCCCCCGCCCCTCAGATTGCCAGGTGCTTGTGGAGGACGGCCGGGTCGCGGCGCAGCGCCTCGCTGGAGGCCTCGGCGACGATGCCGCCGTTCTCGATGAAGAGGCAGCGCGTGGCGACGCGCAGCGCCAGGTCGACGTTCTGCTCCACGGTGATGAGGGTCAGCCCCTGCTCCGCCGCCTCGCGCTTCAGCGCCGCGGCAACTTCGAGAACGATGGAGGGCTGCAACCCTTCGGAAGGTTCGTCGAGCAGCAGCAGGCGCGGCTTGCCGGCAAGCGCGCGGCCGATGGCCAGTTGCTGCTGCTGGCCGCCGGAAAGCGTGCCGCCGCGCTGCTGGCGGCGCTCCTTCAGGATGGGAAAGCGCCCGTAGATCGCTTCCGGCACCGCGGCGCCCAAACCGCCGCGCCCCATGGCGCCGAGCAGCAGGTTCTCTTCGACGCTCAGCTCGGCGAAGATCTCGCGGCCCTGGGGCACGAAGGCCATGCCGGCGCGGGCGACCTGCTCCGGCCGCCTGCCGTCCAGGCGCTGCCCGGCGAAACGGATCTCCCCCCTGGCCGCCGGCAAGAGGCCCATGAGGGTCTTCAGCAGGGTCGTCTTGCCCATGCCGTTGCGCCCCAACAGGGCGACGCTCTCGCCCTCGGCCACCTCCAAGTCAATGCCGCGCAGCACCCGGCTGCCGCCGTAGCCGCTTTCCAGACCGCGCACCTGTAACATGGTCAGGCGCTCTCCAGGTCCGGCGCGCCGAGGTAGACCTCGCGCACCAGGGGATCGGCCTGCAGTTCCTCGTAGCTGCCGCGCCGCTCAATGCGCCCGCGCACCATGAGCGCCACCGGGCAGCCGAGATCGCGCACGAAGCCCATGTCGTGCTCGATGACCAGCACGGCGCAGCCGACTCGGGCGTGCAGATCACGGATCAGGGCCACGGTGGCGGCGGTCTCGGCCGCGGTCATGCCGTTGGTCGGCTCGTCGAGCAGCAGCAGGCGCGGCCGCCGCGCCAGCACCATGGCGATCTCCAGCCACTGCTTCTCGCCGTGCGCCAGGCTGCCGGCGGGCAGGCCGCGCTTGTCGGCAAGCCGAGCGAGGTCGAGCAGTTCCTGCAGGCGCGCTTCACCCTCGTCGTCGCTGCCAACTAGGGCGACCGTCAGGTTCTCGGCCACCGGCAGGTCGGGATAGATGCCCGGCACCTGGAACTTGCGCAGGATGCCCAGGCGCGCGATCTCGTAGGGCTCTTTCCCGCGCAGATCCTCTCCGGCGAAGCGCAGGCTGCCGCTGTCGGCCTTCAGGGCTCCCGTCACCAGATTGAACAGGGTGGTCTTGCCACAGCCGTTGGGGCCGATGAGGCAGAGCATCTCGCCCTCCCCCAGACTGAGCGACAGGCCCGCGGCGGCGCGGAGGCCGCCGAAATCCTTTTCGACCTCGGCGACTTCCAAAAGGACGGCCATAGAACGTAAATCAGCCGGCCAGGACGACGTCGCCGACGATTTCCGCGCCGCGCGAGGCCATGAAGTAGAGTCCCATATGGTGGGTGAGGTCCTGCGGATGCGCCGCCGTCTCCGGCAGGCCGAGGCCGGCCGCTACATCCTTCGGCAGGTCGTAGGTGGCGCAGGCCCCGGCGTGGACGGAGATGTCCTTCAGGCTGGGCATGAGGTCGTGGTTGCGCGCCGACAAGAGCGTGAGGACAAAGTCCATCACGCAGATATCGGTGCAGATGCCGACCACCAGGAGACGCGCGAGCTTGTTGACGTTGACCCAGTCGACCACGGCGTTGCTGCCGTCCTCCCGGATCGCGCCGACGAAGCCGTTGATGCAGTCCTTGCGCACCAGGGTGGCCTTGCCGTCCTGCTCCAACCACTTCAACTCCGGCACCAACTCCTCCTCGCCGGTGCCGGCCTCGCAGTGCGGCGGATAGGGCGGCTCCGGCTTGCCCGGCACGTGGGTGTCGAGGAAGGCCAGAACCGGCCAGCCACGCTCCGAAAAGGCGCGGGCCAGGCGGTCGGTCTCCGAGACCATGGCGGTCACCTGCGGGTTCTCCACCGGCGGCGCCAGGTTCCCGGCGCCCACGGTGGCAAAGCCGTTGACCTCGTCGACGATCACCAGCCCGACAGCTTCGTCGTCCAGCTTCAGGCTCACCGGGGCCACCGGCAGAGCGGCAGCCACCTGGCGTGTCAGGAGAGGAATATCGGCGCTGTCCGGCATGTCAGCCTCCTTTGGACGGCAAATCCAGTCGGCAGTCTAGCTGTCACCCGCCTAGCTGCAACCGGCCTCGGGCGCGATGCGGCCGAGGTCCTCGACGGTCACCAGCCCGCTGCCCTCGGTCTTGGCGAGGAACATCGGCAGGGTGACGTGATGGTCGGCGCTGCCGATGCTGACCGGACCGGTCGGCGTCGACACGGTCAGGCCCTCCAGGCCGTCGACCACGGCCTCGGGCCCCACCTCGCCCTTGCGCTGCAGGGCGTCGCGCAGCGCGTTTATGGCGTTGTAGTGGGTCATGACGTAGTGGGAGATCGGCACCTCTTCGCCGGCCTGGGCCCGGATGCGGGCCACGAAGTCCGTCACCCCCGGCTGCGCGCCGGAAGCGACGAAGGGCACCGTCACCCACATGTTCTGGCCGCCGCCCGGCCCGAAGGCGCCGAGATAGGTCTCCGCGAAGCCGAGGAAGGCCACCGTCACCTTGTCGAAGAGGCCGAAGGCCTCGGCCTGCTTGATGAAGGTGATGCCGTCGCCGCCGGGCAGCGCGAAGAGCAGCACCTTGGCGCCGCTGTCGGCGATGCGGCGGATGACCGGCGCGAACTCCTTCACGCCCCAGGGCGTGAACTCGACCCCGGCAACCTCGCCGCCGACCTGCTGGCCGATGATGCCCTTGGCCGCCTCGAACATCTGCTGCGGCCAGACGTAGTCGGCCCCGAACATGTAGGTGCTGCCGCCGAAGGTCTCGTGCATGTAGGGCAGCAGCTTGGCCAGCTCCTGGTTCGGCACGGTGTTGAAGGAGAAGATGTAGCGGCTGCAGGCGCCGCCCTCGTAGTTGGTGGCATAGAGCAGCGGCACCTTGGAGCGGTTCACCGTCGCCGCCATGGCATCGCGCGAGGACGAGAGGATCGGCCCGGTCAGCGCCACGGCGCCGTCGCGCCCGATCAGGGTGCGCGCCTTCTCCACCGAGGTCTTGGGATCGGTCTTGTTGTCCTCGTAGAGGATCTCCAGCGGCCGGCCCAGGATGCCGCCGGCGTCGTTGATCTCCTTCATCGCCAGGTCGAGGCCCAGCTTGGCCTGGTTGCCGAAGAGCTCAAGCCCGCCCGAGAAGGGCAGCACCGCGCCGACCCGGATGGGATCGGCCGCCAGAACCCGCGTGGCCAGGCCGGGCAGCGCCCCCGCCCCTGCCGCGGCAGCGGCCGCCGCCGCGCCGGAAGCCAGAAGTCGACGCCGAGAAACCTTATTCATGACCGTACCCCCTGCATTGCCTCGAGTTGCCTTGTAGCGTGTTGTTGTGGCGGAGAGTTTGGCGCGGTTCGTGTTGCGCCGCAACACCCTGGCGGTTCACGGGGACCACATACCTGCAATTGGGGGTTTGCAGCAGGCGGCGGCTTTGCTAACTCTCCGCCGTCTTCCGGGCTCTTCGGGCTCTTCCGGGCCCCTGGGAGGGGTGGCCGAGTGGTTTAAGGCACCAGTCTTGAAAACTGGCATGGGTGGAAGCCCATCGTGGGTTCGAATCCCACCCCCTCCGCCACCCCTGCAGCGACGCCATTTGTTATCAAAGATTTACGCCTGCTTTTGGCTAACCCTTCAGCAAGGTTAGCCATTTTTCTTCGACTTTCGTTCTCTGACCGCGTGGTGCGAGGCGGTGCGGGTAATAGCTGCCTCTGCTAAGCGCGCTTGGTCCGCAGCTGCAGTGTAGCGCGCGACTTCTTTGTCGGTGCGATGCCCCGTCACCGCCTTGATCTCCTGATTGGAGCATCCGGCTTCTGCCAGGCGGCGCGCCGCCGCCTTTCGCAGACCATGCGCGGTGCACCCGCGAAGCCCTGCCTCGTCGCACCGTGCACGGAACCAATTGCCGAAGCCTGCGGCCGTGAAGGGCTTGCCATACTCGGTCACCAGAAATGTCAGGTGATCTCGCGGCGCCTTCGCCAGGACTGCGCGCAGCTGCGCATGCATTTCGATGGACAGCCGCACTCCCGTCTTCTGTTGGCAGACGGCGATGGTCCGGCCGCTCACATGCTGCCAGCCCAGCGTCACGACGTCCGACCTTCGCTGACCCAGGTATAGCAACAGCGCAAGCGCCAGACGCGCTTTGCTGCCGATTGGATGGCGCCTCTCGAATCGCGCGATCTCTTCTTCGCTCCAAGTGTGGAAGCCGTCGCCGGTGATCTTGAAGCCTTTCAATTTGTGGGTTGGATCATCCGTTCGCAAACCCATGTCGACGGCAAACGCCATCAAGATCTTTATACGGTCGAGCAGGTTGTTCGCCGCAGCTGGTGTCGCGCTCATCTTACCGATGACGGCCGCGATATGATGCCGCTCCAACGTCGCCACTCGCTTGTCGCCGTGATGTGCTCGGAACCTCTCCAGGATACCCTTGTAGGTCACTTGGGTGCTCGGCCTTAACCCCAGGAACTGCGGCGATCCATAGTACATGGCAATGAGGGCTGAGATCGTGCCGGCCTTGGTACGGCGTGCGCCAGGCTCGACGGCAGGCGCGGCCCGACGGTCGAGGCAGGCTTGGTATTCCTCCATAAAGGCTGCCGACCAGGCCGTTGCCTTGAAATAATACGTCGCTTGACCCTTGCGGCGGAAGCGAACGCGCACCTTGCCGTGGCGGTCTCTGAATTCGCTGCAATACTTCGGCAGGCGCCGGCGCCTTATTCCAGAACGCTGTCCCATTCGTTTTGGCTCTCCCCGTACCCTTCGATTGTCGCTGGCGCGCCGGCAATAACCACGATCTTGCCATCGCAATCAATTTCAATGCGAGCCACAACTAGGCCAGCCTTCCGCGCCCCTTTCAGGGCACGGCTTACGTCAGCTTCGCGAAAGGTAGCGCGGCGGTTCATATCGGGCGCCATCCAGAATGGGATTGGCAGCGCTGAACTACAGCGACAGCCGCACTCAGATCAGTGGACGGCTCGTTCAATGCGAAATGTTGCCGCCTCTGTAGAACATCCTGTTCTCCATGCATCCTGCACTACTACCTCCAGGACAAAAATCTTGGCGGAGAACTACCGTCTGGGCTTTCTATGTCCGTAGTCAGGCACGCTGGCTGACTGAATTCACTTCAATTGCAGAGGGATCGGTTCCATCCAAGAAAGTCTGTGATCAGTTCCGGATCGCCTTTCAGCAGGGTAGGTTCTACCCCTTAATGAGAAGTTTACAGAATACCATATTTGGTGCCCATAACCGAATTCAAATGCCATATATTGTGTCAGCAACACCGCTGGCTGACTAATTCGGAACGTTGAACCACCGGAGTCATACACAAAGAATCAAATACTTAGAAAGCCCGTGTACTCTTAGGTTCTTTGGCCAATTGGCCTTAAAAGCACATCAGATAATATGCAATTATATGCTTGTTGCATATTATCTGATTGACAGCAATCGTTCATTTGAACATGATCTGATATGCAATCAAGGCCCTCTTGCCCATGAGATGATAGGCAATGAACGTTAAGGACACAGCGAGAAAACAGTATGTGCGGATCGTAGACCGCGCTGCCGCGCAGCTTCGCAATTGCCACCGGCCCCAGGACGGATGGCTTGCCTTGCTGCGCCGGGCGCTTGGGATGTCAGGTGCCAACGTTGCTGCCCGCATGGGCGTCAGCCGAAATGCGGTGTACCAGGCGGAGCGAAACGAACGCGAGGGTGCGATCACAATCGCTCAGATGCGGAAGATCGCCGAGGCCATGGGCGCTGAGTTCGTCTACGCGGTCATACCTAAAAAAGGCAGCGTCGAGGACGTAATCCGCACCCAGGCACAGCGCAAGGCGGAGGCCCGCGTACGGCGAGCTAGCTCCCACATGGCGCTTGAAAGTCAGTCTCTACCAAGCGAACAGACAAGAGGACGGATTGAAGATCTCGCCGAGAAGCTGGTTCGCGATATGCCGCCCGACTTCTGGGAAGTCAAATGACCTTCCAAGAACCTGCCGGCGCAACCCCCCTAGATCCCGATGAGCGGCAAGGTCTCAAATACGATCACATCACAACGCGCGGCGAACTCGACGAGTTAGAGCAGGCAAATATCGAACAGGGACTCGCCTGGGCCTCGAGGCGGCGCAGGCGCGACGTGTTCGATGATGCCTTCATTCGCAGGCTGCACAAGGAACTATTCGGCGATGTTTGGACGTGGGCCGGCGAGTACCGGCAAACTGAGAAGAACATCGGCATTGACCCTCTCCAGATTCCTGAACAGATGCGGGTACTGCTCGGAAATGCACGCTATTGGGCTGAGAACGGTATCTTTTCGCCGCTCGAAGCAGCCGCGCGTTTCCACCATAGGATGGTACAAATACACCCATTTCCAAATGGCAATGGCCGCCATGCCCGCATTGCCGCCGATATCATGCTTGAAGAAGTTTATGAACATCCGCCAGTCGAATGGGCCAACGGTTTTGATCTTCAAGCGGATAATGAACGGCGGCAGGCCTATATCGCCGCATTGCGGGCAGCCGACGGCGAAGATTTCGCACCCTTGCTTTCGTTCGTAGGAACGGTGGAACCCACTAGCTAACGCCTAACATGGACAAAATTGCGGCTGACCCAAATTTCAGCCGCATCAGGTTCCAAAATCTGGCACACGGATCGCCAGCTCATCTTCGATATTGCGCATCAACGCCAGCGAGGCCGCGCAGCGCATGGCTGTCATAGAAGCGACGCGCTATCTGGAAAAGGAGGCGGCCTGGTCCCGGCATGGGCAGGGTGGAAGGTACCGGAATCAGGCCGCCGGGCACCTAACGGCCCAGTTCGATAATTATACCAGCCGTGAGCTGGCGCCGCAGCTTCACGGGCACTCCCCCGGACAGCCACGGCGAATCTTCGGCGTCGAGGCATGGCGGGGGCGCTAGATGCTCGACTTGGTGCATTCTTGGCACCCCAGCTCCCGGCGCGAACCAAGAACCCTAAGGTCTGAAAGTTGGTGCACCCGGTAGGATTCGAACCCGCGGCCCCGTGCTTAGAAGGCCCATGTAAACGGCAGTTTTCTGCGACATTTCAGAATGCTGCCGTGGCGGAAGATGCGCAGAGATGCTGGGCGTGCCACGACGGAGTCTGAAAGAAAAAATGCCACTCATCCGTCATGATCCCTCGCGCGGAGGGCCTGAGGCCTGGTGATGCCGGCTGCGCGGGGGCGCCCTCGGTCCCGCTGCGCTCGTGCCTCGCTTCGCTCCTGCGGGGTCACCGGGAACCCCGCTCCGCCGATCGCCGCTTCCCGCCGCGTGAGGGCGCGGCTCCTGGCAGGCTCCCTTTTCTGGTTGGCTAAGCTCTATTGATGGAGCGCGGTCGCCGATGGCGGCCGCGCCGGTCTTTCAGGGCTGAGGGGGAAGAGGGATTCCGCCCCCCCTTCCCTCGCAAGGGCAATCAGCCGGGCCCGTGTCCTCGCCTGCGGCTGCGGGCCGCGCCACCCCGGCAGATTCCCCTTGCCCCCATCCCCTCCGCTGTTCGCCACGAGGCAGGGGTTGATGCGCGGCATCAACCCCCTTCGGGGATTGAACGACAACGGAGGACAGCGACATGGCGAAACTGACCAAGCGCCAGACCCGCAATCACGAGCAGGCCTGCGCCCTGCTGGAGAAGGACGAACTGACATTCGATGAGAAATGGTTCGTTCTGGGGAACTGGCATGAGGGCGCCAGTCATCTGAACACCGCCGCCGGGGCCTTCTTTACCCCTGTGGATCTCGCCTGCGACTTCAAGCTTGAGATCTGCGGCTCGAAGGTCGTCGACCTCTGCGCCGGCATCGGCGTCTTGAGCTTCATGCATTACCAGCGCCAGGCGCACGAACGGCGGCCCGAGATCACTACAGGCCAGACGCTAGCCTCGAACGTGGTGAAGCTAAAGCCGGCGAGTTAGACGGATATCGCCGCGGCTAGGGTAGCTTCCGAAATTCATTCAAGTAAGCCTGTCGTATTGTCAGATCCTTCCCGAGAGCAGAGCTAGGTACATCAACTCCTCTGAGCAGATATATCTCAGAGTTGCGCTCACGCGGATGGACACGGAGGCATTCCATTCCTACGGAAATATTGCAGAGCAGCTTGCCTTCTTCGCTCGAAGCAATGGCAACAACCTCAGAAAAATATATACCATCATTCGCATTTTCTCTAATGGTTTGAAAAATAGAGTCCCGAATAAGCCTTCTCGTCGCAACATTATTTTCATTAGGATTAATAACTACCGCAGGAAAGTATATACTATAATGACCGGGTGTGTTTGTTGGATTGATCATCTTTATGTGTAGCTCAGAGTCTACCAGATTGCCGGACTTAATTTCTTCAATATATTTAGCCTGCAGGGGTACGAATTGCCAACCGCCCACAATTTTATCTCGCCTCAATATTACACGCCAGAAATCAGGCACAGCCCTAAAAAAAGGTGCCCACCGAACCTCCTCTCCCATGAAATCTTCATCAACGCCCTTTATTGCGTCCTTTTCAACTAAAAATAGATCTTTTACAAATGACTCATAGGCACCGTTATATCGGCGCGATATATAGTCTGTTCCGGCAAGTCTATAGGATTTCTTTTGACTTGAAGATTCGCGCCAATTATTTGCAATTTCAAGCATTTGAGCATCAGAAAGGTCCAATATCTCCTTAATTTGATTGATATACAAATTCGGCCAGGACTCATCCTTCAGCCATCGAGTAACAGTATTCTGTGTCGTTCCAATCTCTTCGGCGAACCACTTTTTTGTGGCGCCCTTGCTCCTAATAAAATCTTCGATCATTTCAGCAAGCAACGACATGGTTATGGCCTCGGCGTTTATTTCTGCTCCTTAGCTTAGATTGATCCGCTGTTTGTGGAACATGGTGATTTTGGGGTGATTTCGCGCTCACGGCGTATCTGCGGCGATGGCCAGGCGTCGCGCTTCAAGGTGGTCAGCGGCTATACAAATGCTGTCCTCACAAGAAGGGGACAATCAACCAAGGAGCTGAGAAACGAGATGTCTACCACGATGAAGGAAACCACGTTCTTCGGACTCTTCAAAGACGGTTACGAAGCGTCAGATGGTCAAGGCCATCGCGGTGAGGGGATTACCCCTCAGCAAGCGCAGGAACGCCTAGAGCATGCTCAGGAGCTTGGGGTTGAGTGGGTCATGCCGCTCGGGACCGGTCCCAAGCTTTGAAGTGCAAGGAGAAGCGCTTAAGCGCTTCTCCTTTTGATCTTGAATCTCGCGAAGGAGCCAACACAATGAAGTGCCAGTGTGTATGGTGTGCCCGCATCTTCAATGGCCATTTCTTCAGCGTCTATTGCAGCCGTAAGTGCCGGGTACAAGCTGAAAGATCCTGATCATGCTGGGGGCCGCGCCAACGCGGCCCTCGGTTTATTCCTGTCTGGCATTGCCCACCGCCGTAGGGCGGGTCGGCTCCTCCTATTCCTCATGCATCACCGCCGCCTTCCGGCTCGATTCAGTCGACCGACAATGCATTCATCGAAGCGTTCAATGGTCGGTTCCGGGCCGAATGTCTGAACACCCACTGGTTTTTGAGCCTTGCGGATGCCCGCGAAAAACTGGAGGATTGGCGTCGATACTACAACGAAGAGAGGCCGCATGGCGCGATCGGCAACAATACCCCGATCACGCTCACGTCCCAAGATAAGCAGGGTGGAAAGCACCGGGAACAGGCCGCCGGGCTCCTAACGGCCCAGTTCGATCACTACACCAGTCGTGAGCTTCACGCGCATTGCTTCACCTTCAATGTAGCGCCGATTCAGGAATCCACCTTGGTTGCGGCAAGTATACAATGCCAAATCATAGCCGGGTCCAGCGGCGTTCCGGTGTCGCGATTTCAAGGCGGCGAGAGCCTTGGTCGTAGTCCAACTTCAACGAGATGGCGGCATCCAATCCCCGTAGGGTTGGTCAGGGTTCCAAGGGGTTCGACGGCTTCTTGGTCGATGGGATGGGTCCAGGGTAAGGGCAGCGCCGAAGCTTAGTTGAAGAGCCTACTTCTCATCGTCGGAGGCTGAGATGCGTGACAAGGAGACAGTTGCTCCAGCCGTTGAATAAGCGACCATGCCTTGAGAAGGTCGCCACTCCGAATCGAATCTGTCCAAATGGAAACAATGATCCTGGTTTGCTCCAGGCACAAATGTCGGGTCCACAAGGCGATCAAGTTTGTACACCAGTTGTGTGAAGCCGTCGGCGAGCGCCTTTAAGTCTTCAACGTCGAATGGTCTACCCTCAGGCGCAAGACACTCCCCATCGCGCGTGCAAAACGCTTTCCCGGATCTTTCATCGACAGCCCAGACGCCGTGAATCACGTCATCGCGGCGATCGTAGTGTTTCTTCCAAGCTCCCAGAAGGCTGTCATATGTGCGCACGATTTCTCGGGTTTCTCCCTCTTCATGCTTGGCAATCGCCCATGACTTGACCGCGCGCCTTACAGCCTTTGTGACGGCATCGCGCCCCCCCTGCAGCACTAGCGTTTTGACTCTACTAATTGCTTCCTCATAGCTCATTCCATCCGTAGCGCGCTTAATCGTCACTGCGAAGAGATGCTCACACTGACCGTAGCGGGCAGCTACCTCGCCCAACGCCAAGAACAGTTCGTCAGGAAGTTGGAGGAGCTCAACAGCGGGCCTATCAGTGTCAGACAACGTGCGGGTCTCCACTACTGATTGTTAGATCACATCTATGTTGCCTGAAACCTTACCAAATCTCCCGTCCGCCCTCGCCTCTTTCCTCGACATCTCAGCAAAGTATCTGGTTTTGATGGTGCGCCCAGCAGGATCTGGACCTGCGACCCCATGCTTTGAAGGTCCATGTAGTCGGCCGTTTTCTGCGACATTTCAGAATACCGCCGTGCGGGAAGATGCGCACAAATGCTGGGAATGCCGCGAAGGAGTCTGAAAGGAAAAATGCCGCTTATCCGTCATGATGCCTCGCGCGGAGGGCCTGCGGCCTGGTGATGCCGGCTGCGCAGGGGCGCCCTCGGTCCCGCTACGCTCCTGCGGGGCCGCCGGAAACCCCGCTCCGCCGTACGCCGCTTCCCGCCGCATGAGGGCGCGGCTCCTGGCAGGCTTCCTTTTCTGGATCACTAGATGGCGCGCGGTCGCTAGCGGCGGCCGCGCCGGTCTTGCGGTGCTGAGGGGGATGGGGGACTCCGACCCCCCTTCCCTCGCAAGGACAATCAGCCGGGGCCGTGTCCTCGCCTGCGGCTGCGGGCCGCACCACCCCGGCAGATTCCCCTTGCCCCCATCCCCTCCGCTGTTCGCCACGAGGCAGGGGTTGATGCGCGGCATCAACCCCCTTCGGGGATTGAACGACAACGGAGGACAGCGACATGGCGAAACTGACCAAGCGCCAGACCCGCAATCACGAGCAGGCCTGCGCCCTGCTGGAGAAGGACGAACTGACATTCGATGAGAAATGGTTCGTTCTGGGGAACTGGCATGAGGGCGCCAGTCATCTGAACACCGCCGCCGGGGCCTTCTTTACCCCTGTGGATCTCGCCTGCGACTTCAAGCTTGAGATCTGCGGCTCGAAGGTCATCGACCTCTGCGCCGGGATCGGCGTCTTGAGCTTCATGCACTACCACCGCCAGGCCCACGACCGGCGGCCGGAGATCACCTGCATCGACATCAATCCGTCCTATGTCGAGGTCGGCAAGAAGGTGCTCCCCGAGGCGAGGTGGATATGCGGCGATATCTTCGAGGTCTGCCGCGACCTCGGAGGCTTCGATGTGGCCATCGCCAACCCGCCCTTTGGCCGCGGCCTCAAGGCACCGGCGGCGCCCCGTTACCGTGGCCCTGACTTCGAGTTCAAGGTCATCGACCTGGCCTCCGACCTAGCGACCTTCGGCGCCTTCATCGTGCCCCAGAAATCGGCGGGTTTCGTGTTCTCCGGTGCCCCCTACTACGAGCGCCGGGAGAGCGAGGAATACCGCCGCTTTGCCCGCCAGACAGGCCTTCACCTGGAAGCCGGCTGTGGCATCGACACGACTGTTCACCAGGACAGCTGGCGCGGCGTTTCTCCCCGTTGCGAAGTCGTCTGCTGCGAGTTCCCCGATCGCGCGCCCGTGCCGGCTACTCCGCCGACGACCTTCCCCGCCCCGGGCGCCGAGCAAAAGAGCCTCCTTTGAGGCTCGCCCGGCACGGCGGCGACAGCAATGGGGCCTTACCCGAATCCCGCTACGGCCTCATTGCTGTTGATTGCTGGGGCTCGCAACCCTCGATGCTAACACTCGCTTGCAGCGCCCGTTTGACTACGATTGCAGTCGTCTAAATCTGATAATTGAGGCAAAACGGACCAGCGTGTCGGGCGCATCCACTTCGGCATCGTGCCACAACCGGACTGCTATGACCCGAAATGCCGGCCCCTTCTCCAACAACAGGCCACCGACCTTCGCCGGGCATTTCGATCTCCCTGCCAAATTCAGTGCGGTCACCGTCGTCATGTCCACTTAAAGCAGCATTGTATCGTCCACCACGAACTCCTGCCACGGAGTACAGCCTTGGTCGCCAGCTAAGGCCATTCGGAAGCCTGCGCATAGCGCCACGATCCTGTCTAATGAGAAAGGCCAAGACCTCATGGTGCGACCCGCACTGCGACCTGTCGACCGAAGCGCACCACACATATGTGCCGATCGGTTCCGGCAGAGCAGACGCCATAATGGAGAGCAGGCGTCATGCTGGAGAAGGGCGACTTGGAGGGCTAGACGACACGGAATTGGATACGGCTGGCGGTCAAGGCACTGCAGGCCGAATCCTCTGAAGACGAATCAATAAATTATGCCGGCGATTTCGGAGTAGTACCTCTTGTCGCCTGGACTCCTCAGAAGGATGAGCATGTAATGGAAGTACCTTGACTGATTAGCTGACAAAGGTCGCTTCAGTGCAAGAGAAGCCAGACGGCAGCCTTCACCGCGGTAGGCGAGTGACAGTTCGGCGTGTCCGTCATCGGTGCCGATATTGACCGCGAACACGTGCGACACTCGATGTACTGGGCTTGGTGCAGATGGCCGGCCCGTAGACATTGCCGTCATCGAAATTGCTGGTAGTCCGGTGCGCTCCGCAGAGGGGCGGATGGTGTTGCCTACTGTCGAAGCACCGACAGTGGAACCGGGAGGATGCGGAAATGAACTGTAGAAAGAACGTGAAGTCGCTGGGCGCCGCGGAGAAAGCCGCCCTCGTCCAAGCCTTCCTTGATCTGAAGAACCCATCCAAGGCCCCGAGCCAAGTTCCCGCAGCACAGGCCCGTGGCGCGACCAGTCGTTACGACGATTATGTCTGGCTCCACACGATCGTCGATACAGGAGCCCATCGCAGACCTGGATTTCTTGCTTGGCACCGCAAGTATATCGAGCTGCTCGAAAAGGACCTGCAGACCGTGTCCGGCAACGCCACGCTCGCCCTGCCCTACTGGGACTGGGCGGACGCGGCGAGCAACCCGTTCACGACTGACTTACTGGGTGGGGAGGGAGACGGGGCCGACAATCGAGTCACCACAGGCGCCTTCGCATACGCTGAAGGGAACTGGACCCTCAACGTTCCGCCCGAAGACGCCGCGAGCGTCCAACCCTATCTACAGCGCGATTCCCCCTTCACCCCCAATTCCGGCGTCGCCGTGCTACCGACCCCACAGCAGGTGTTGGACATGCTCGCCGTCACGCCGCAGGACATGACGCCATGGGACGACTCACCCAGCACCAACGGCTTTCGTAACCAGCTGGAAGGCTGGTTCGGTGCACCGCCGGTCCGCTTCCACAATGCCGGTCACGTTTATGTCGGCGGCTCCATGCTGCCCGACAGCTCGCCGAACGATCCTGTGTTCTTCCTTCATCACGCCAACGTCGACAGGCTCTGGGCGGTCTGGCAGCAGAAGCACGCGCCAGCGCTAGGCCAGATCGCGCCATACGTGCCGGGAGCCGGAGAGTCGGCCTCGCTCGCGGGCCATCGGCTGGGCGACAACATGGCGGTGTTCGGCGCATTTTTTGGCGCCAACTACATTGTCGACAGCGTCCTCGATCACAAGGCCGGCGGCTACATGTACGATACGGACATCCCGTCCGTCACCCTCGATACGCCAAGCGTCGACTTTGGCAACGTGCCCGCCGGCGCCACGACATATCACGCTGTTCGCTTCCGCGTTGAGACGGCGCGGCAAGTCCGGTTTCACATCACCGGCGGGCCATCCGGCAACTTCTCGCAGACGCCGGTCACTACCTTCACTGCGGAGCCCGTTTGCGGGGAGCCGTTCGTCTATGGATATGTCTTCGTCGCCTACACGGCGCCGAATGTAGGCGGGCCACCGGATAGCAGCTCCGTAACGATTGAGGCTTATATCACCGACACGCAGGGCTATTACGTGCCCAATCCCGGCGACGATCTCTCTCTGCTGACCGTGACGGTCGATCTTCTGGCAACACCGGTGCCGGTGCAGAAGACTGCCGTCGCCCTTGTGCTCGATCGCTCCGGCAGCATGGCGGACACGGCCACCACCAGCTCGACTGGCACGCACACGACCAAGGCTGGGCTACTGAAGGATGCGGTCTCGGTCTTCGCCGCTCTGATGCGGCCGGAGGACGGCGTCGGCGTCGTCGGATACGACGATTTGGTCGACCGGCTGCTCGACGTTGCAAAAATGGGTCCCTATTCCCCCGTCGCCGCCGGGTCCGGCCGTGCCGGGATCGATTCCATCCTCGCGGGCGTCAGCCTCGACCCGCGCGGCCTGACCGGCATTGGCGCCGCCATTCTGGAGGCGAACGACGTGCTTGCAGATGGCCAAGCGGCGGCGAGTGCACTCTCGCCACCCGATCCCTACGACGTGCTGGCGATGGTCGTCATGACCGACGGCAACGAAAACCAGTCGCCGACCATCGACAACGTATCCGGCTCGATTTCGGCCAACACATTCGCGGTCGGTCTTGGAACCGCCGGCAATGTCAGCGAGGTCGCGCTGGAGATGATCACCAAGAATAACAACGGCGACTTGCTCATCACTGGTGACATGAGCAGCGCAGTGCAGGAGTTCTTCCTGACCAAACTGTTCATTCAGGTGCTCGCCGGGGTCACCAACCAGGACATCATCCTCGATCCGCGCGCGAACCTTCTGCTGAGTTCCAAGCATCGCATGCCGTTCGATGTAACGGACGCCGACATCGAAATCGACGTCATCGGGCTGAGCCATTACCCGGCGCTCCTGGACTTCGCTCTGGAGACGCCCGACGGAACGATCATTCAGCGCGCCGACGCGGTATCGGCGGTGAACATCACCTATGTCGAGGATCGCCGGACGGCCTTCTATCGGATCAAGCTGCCGGCCCTGCCGGCCGATGCGCAGGGAAGCCACGCCGGACGCTGGCATGCGCTGATGCGATTTGACGAGAAGCGCCTTAAGGAACTTCTGGAGAAGGAGAAGCGATCGGACATCATTGAGTTCCTGCGCTCGAAGCGTCAGTCTCTCGCGTACCAGCTGATCGTGCAGACACGGTCGAACCTGCACATGAGCGCAAGCGTGCAGCAGAGCCACCACGAGCCCGGCGCCACGCTCGAGTTTCGTGCCGCGCTGGTGGAATATAATCAGCCGGTCGACCACCGCGCACAGGTGAGAGGCGAGTTGACTCGTCCGGACGGGAGCGTCACAACTCTTTCGTTTGCGGAATACGAGCCTGGCCGTTTTCGCGCGTCCACGGTGGCGAGCGTCGTAGGTGTCTACACGACGCGGATCATCGCGAGCGGTCGCACGTTGTTCGGCCGGGCATTCACGCGAGAGCAGCTCATCTCGGCCGCCGTCCACCTGGGAGCGGACTCGCCACGCGGTCCTTCGGACGGTGGCACCGGTGGCAGTTTCGACGAACGCCTGTGCAAGCTTCTGGAGTGCATCATGAACAAAGCCATCCAGCCGGAATTCGCGGTCAGGCTCAACGAACTTGGCATCAATCTTGATGCCCTGCGGGTTTGCATCAAGGAGTATTGCGCGGCGAAAGAACGAACCGCCATGCGAGAGCCGGGCGCTCCTGCGGGCGAGCGTACGACAAAGGGCTCCCCGATCGCCCCTTCAGCAACAGACCGGGCCCTCTTTGAGCGCCTCGACAAGATCGAAAACCTCTTTTCGCGGATGGCCTTCGATCGCGAGTCGGAGAGCACCGCATTGGCGATGGCGCAGATGCCGGAGAGTAAAGGAGAAGTGGCGAGTGCCGCCGACCAGGCGATCGTTCATATTCCGAGCGAAGGCTTCTATACGACGCCTATGGCAGGGGCCTCCAAGCGGTCATCGAAGAAGAAATAGCATCCCCACGACCGATCAAAACTAGGTCTTAGCGGAAATCCCGCTCAGGCCTACTTTGCATCTGGAAGCAGAGTGGAAGCAGGAGGCTGGCGTGTTACTGCTGCTGGTCATTTAAGTGAGATAGCCGAGTTGCTCGAGCGCGAGCTTGAGCGAGTACGTCCCCGTTCTGCCGACGCCCGCGCCGATCACCCTGATCGTCATCCGCTTCCTCTCCATTGCAGTTGCGCCCGGTTCCACAGCGGCCGGGTGCGTGATCACCCTGGCAGACCCGCCCTGCGGAGGCCCTCAGACCATCCCGCGAAGTCCTCTGGCCGCCAGGAGGCAAACCAATCTGACAGGTTAGACAGCCTTAAGGCGGGGGCCTGCTCCCTTAGGTGGCCGATCACCAGGGCAGCCTCGGCGTCCCGTCCGGAAATAGCGGCGCTGGCCGCCGCCACGCCCACGGCGATCGGGAAATTCGGCAGTTCGCGCATCGCACCGCTGGCCAGCGCATGCGCCTCCTCCTCGTGGCCGGCGAGGAAATGGCCCAGCACGACCACCGCCTGCATGGCGAAGGTCTGGGCGGCCGGGGGGTTAAGGCGCATCGCCGGCCACGCCTGCTCCACAGCCGTGTCCGGCTCGCCGCAGATCGCCTTGGCGAACCCGCCGCCCCGAGCGCCACTGCATCGTCCCGGCCCGGCTCGCCGCGAGCCGCGCGAGCCGGCGGGCCTCGGCCGCCTCGGCCTGGGGATCCGTTAGCCAACCGAACCCCTTGCGCTGGGCATAGCAGCGCGCCGCCATGCCCAGTGCGGCACCGAAATCGGGATCGAGCTCGAAGGCGCGTGAGAAGCTCCCCAGCGCCTCGCGGTTCGCAGTGCGGTCGAAGCGATGGAACACCACCATGCCGCGCAGGTAACCCAACCACGTCCGCCGCAAGAATCGCAGCGAGCTTCCTGTTTCCGGGCGTGAAAGTCCCTCCGAAGTGGACGCGTACACACCGTTCCGCAAACACGGCAATCATTTTCGCTGCGAACAAGGCGCGCTGCGCAGCGGTCGCTCTGACGAGGACCGCGTCGGGTCAAAAGCTGAGCTTTACATGGCTTCTATCGAAGTCGGTTAGGAGCACCAGAGGCGACATTCGCTGTAGTCGGCCCCTCCTCTCCTCCCCTGGGCCAAATCCAGTGTCTGGAGGCAGGCATCGAACCCTTACAGTCGACAAGAGACGAGAGAACTGGTCCCAGTCCCCTAGGCTGCCGGGCTGCGAACCGCGGGACCTGCAAGGCCAGGAAGGACAGGACCCGTCGGGTGGCGACGCCATCCGCCTCAGAAGCCGCATCCTCGCCGTAGTCTCTCGGGGCTTCTCTGCTGGCCGCCCGCGCCAAACGGCCTCTCCATGGCCTGATCTGACCGAAGGACGGCTGCGCCTCGATCGCCTCTGCCGCAATGGCGCCGGTTACCTTTCTTCCCCTGCCGCCCCCCACCCCACGCGACAGATCGCTTGGGGACCCCGAGGGTGCCGGCATTCCTCGCGCAGCAAGAAAGCTCTCCCGCCTGCCATCCTCCGCTGCGCTGCGGTCGCAAGCGATGCGTCGGCGATCGCCTCCGGCCTCCCGATCGCCATCGAGGCCGCAATGGTGCGGTCTCACCACAGCAGATCAAGGAGACTTAAATCATGGCTACCATCGGCACCTTCAAGAAGGCTGGCACCGAGTTCACCGGCGAGATCGTTACCCTCAGCCTGCAGACCCGTAACGTCCGCATCGTCCCCGACGCCAAGGCGAACGGCGAGAACGCCCCCAGCCACCGGATCTACGTCGGCCGCGCCGAGATCGGCGCCGCCTGGTCCAAGCGCTCGAACGAGGGCCGCGACTACCTGGGCCTCAAGCTCGACGACCCGAGCTTCACCGCCCCGATCTACGCCAACCTCTTCGACGACGAGGACGGCGACGGCTTCACCCTCATCTGGTCCCGCCCGAACCGCCGCGGCGGCGAGTGAGACCGGTGCAAGGCCCCGCCCGGCTCAGCCGGGCGGGGCCTTTCGTGTTCGGTCTGCCCCAAGACTGCCCTCAACAACACCCAGGGTAAGGGTGGGGTCGGGTGTTCAATTCACCCCGGCGGCACCATTTATCCCACTGAAATCACTATAAAAATCGGCGCCACCTCAATGCGGCGCTCTGCGCCGAAATGCGGAACACCGCACGAACATGCACGAAAAACCCGGGGAAAACCCGGGGAGGATGTTTGCTGGGTGTTCTGGATAAACGGTCAGAGCACGAGGGGCCGACTCATGGATTGGAAACTCCCGGGCCCTTGGTCCAAACCAGATAGACAGGTGGCAGATTTGACCAGAGACATGGGTACCAGACTTCACAGTGGCTGCAGGAGAGCGGCCACGCCCACAGCCATGCTGCCAGCTGGGACATGACCTTCAGCGCGCCCAAGTCGGTCTCTGTGCTCTGGGCACTTTCTGAGCTGAAAGAGCGCGCCGTCATCGACGCCACGCAGTGTACGGCTGTCATGGAAGCGATCCGCCATCTGGAAAAGGAGGCGGCCTGCTCCCGACGAGGTCAGGGTGGCAGATGCCGGGAGCAGGCCGCCGGGCCCCTATCGGCCCAGTTCGATCACTATACCAGCCGTAAACTCGACCCGCAGCTTCGCACGCACTGCTTCATCTTCAATATGGCGCCGCAGAAGGATGGTTCGTGAGGTGCCATTGTCAGCAAGTAGCTGTACAAGGCTGAGAAGGAAGTTGGCGCAGTCTATGAACTGTGCTCGCGCATGAGCTGGAGCAGCAGAGACACAGGCTGGAGCGCAAAGGCAACAACTTCCGTGTTGCAGCCATTCCAAAACACATCGAACGAGCATTCTCGAAGCGCCGTCAGGCCATCGAAAAAGCTACCAGCACACATGGCCACAACACCGAATGAGGCATGGAGGTGGCGACACCGTGCACACGCCGGGCCAAGGCAAACGCCAAACTGAGTGGTCTCTTGAACACCTGGTGATCCGAAGCCAGTGCTATGCACTTTCAGTTATCCGCCACCGTCTCGCGACATCATCGCGCAGCGCCTGCACAACAACGGCAGGAACGCCAATCGGGTCCGCCACCCTTAATGCAGCCCGAAAACAGTGTTCCCTCGCACCGGAGCGGAGTACCAACAAGAGCGATCACTTCGGAGAGTGCAGCGCGCCGTGGCGCGCGGGTGAATCGGCTTCTGCAGAGCTTATGCCAGCCCGCAGGCTCAGCTGGTATGAAGCTGAAGCTCCGTAATAAGGATCGCGACGATGAAAGAGATTGATCGCATTGCCTATGGGCAATGCTGAATTGCACCCAGAAATCCTTCTTCCATGGTGCGTTCAATCTCCACGCGAAAGACACTTTTTTTGAAAGATCGACAGCGCTTGTACTCTCGGCACTTCCAAGCAATAACGATTGAACACATTGGTAGAAAGAGGTCAATAGATGGCTAAATCAAGCTCAAAGATTGATGAGAAGGCGCTGACAAAAGGCGAACTTCGCAAGCTGAATGCACTCCGGAAATCGATTGGCGACAAGCTCGCGGAAGAAGCTTTTTCCAAGTGGTATGCCCAACAAGGCAAGGGAAATGAGGCGGAAGATCCCAATATTGAGATGCTCGAAAAGGCGCTCAATCCTCTCATCAAGAAGCTGAAAATTCCGCGTGGTGGCGCCTATGCCGTTCGCCGGGGCCGCGGCCGTTTCATCGTCGAGCCAGTAAAGCTCAAGGACTAGGTCGTGCACTCATGAACGATGATGTGCCTATGACCGCTTTCGGCAGAACATCGGACATCTGCCTGCCGGCCTTGGATGTCCCTGGTGTGCCAGGAGAAGACATTGCGCTGCGTCAAGCTCAGCTCAGAATTGCCGCCGGCAACCCAGCGGGAATTTCAGTCAGAAATTGCACCATGCCGCATCGCTACGACAAGATCCTGGGCGCTCTGGTCCTTCAGTTGCACCCCGGTCAGACCGCGCTTCAGGGCTGCCTCAATGAGCCACGCCAGCTTGGACGCGGCCACAGAATAGCCGAGACCGCCCGGCCGGATGTTGGAGACGCAGTTGCGCTCCGCGTCGTTGCGGCCTATTCGCGGCTCGAAGGTGAGGTAGGCACCGAGACTGTCCGGCGACGACAGCCCCGGCCGCTCGCCGATGAGCACCAGCACAAGCCGCGCCTCCAGGGCCCCGCCGATCTCGTCGCCCAGGGCCACACGCCCGCCGCCGGCAACGGCGACCGGCGCCAGGGACAGACCCATCTGTCGCAGCTGCGGCAGCAGGGCTTCGAGCAACGGCACGACATTGGTCTCGATGGCGGTCGACGACAGTCCGTCGGCGATCACGATCGAGAGGTCGGCGCCCGTCTGGCCAAGATTGCGGACCGCCCGGGCGCTCGCCTCGTCCAGCCGCCGGCCGAGGTCGGGACGACGCAGGTAGACGTCGCGGCGCGTCGCGGGCGTGGCGACGCAGACCGCGGCCAGGCCGAGGCCGGCCAGCTTTGCCGCCAGCGCCTCGCCATCGAAGGGCGTGTGCACCGCATCGCGCGCCTGGGCATGGGCCATGGCTATTTTCAATACCTCGGCGGTCAGCAGGCCCGAGCCGCTGCGGCCCAGCGCGATGCGCGCCGGCGTCAGCCGGCTCAGGTACTTCCAATCCTTCTGCAGAGCGGGGGTTTCCTTGCGCCGGGTCATTCAGCCAGCTCCATCGGCAGCAGCGGCAGCAAGGCGCTGTGCGGCCGAAGCTGCCCATCATGCCCGGTGATGCCCATGCGCTGGAGCCAGGCCTCGAACTCGGGCGCCCGTTTCACGCCCAGCACCTCGCGGATGTAGAGCTGGTCATGGAATGACGTGGACTGGTAGTTCAGCATCACGTCGTCCGCCCCCGGCACGCCGATGATGAAGGTGACCCCGGCAGCGGCCAGCAGGGTGAGCAGCGTGTCCATGTCGTCCTGGTCCGCCTCGGCGTGGTTGGTGTAGCAGATGTCGCAGCCGATCGGCAGGCCGAGCAGCTTGCCGCAGAAGTGATCTTCCAGTCCGGCGCGGATGATCTGTTTGCCGTCGTAGAGGTACTCCGGCCCGATGAAGCCGACCACCGTGTTGACCAGCAACGGATCGAAGGCACGGGCGAGCGCATAGGCGCGCGCCTCGATGGTCTGCTGGTCGACGCCATGATGGGCGGAGGCCGAGAGCGCCGATCCCTGCCCGGTCTCGAAGTACATGACATTGTCGCCGAGTGTGCCCCGCTTCAGCGAGAGAGCCGCTTCCCGGCCCTCGGCCAGTACCGCCAGGTCTATGCCGAAAGAGCGGTTGGCCGCCTCGGTGCCGGCGATCGACTGGAACACCAGGTCAATCGGCAGACCCTTCTCGATGAGCTCGATGGAGGTGGTCACATGGGTCAGGACGCAGGACTGCGTCGGAATGTCGAAGCGGCCGATGATGTCGTCGAAAAGCAGCGCCAGTTCTGCCATGGCGGCGGTCGAGTCGGAGGCCGGGTTGATGCCGATGACCGCGTCCCCGCAGCCGTACATCAGGCCGTCGACCACCGAGGCAGCCACCCCACGCGCATCGTCGGTGGGGTGGTTGGGCTGCAGGCGCACCGCCATGGTGCCGGGCAGGCCGATGGTGTTGCGGAAGCGGGTCACCACCACACACTTCCTGGCGACCAGGATGAGGTCCTGGTTGCGCATCAGCTTGGACACCGCGGCCGCCATCTCCGGCGTGATGCCCGCGGCCAGCGCCGACAACATCTCCGTCGAGGTCTCCTCGCCGAGCAGAAAGTCGCGGAACTCCCCGACCGTCATGTGGGAAACCGGCGCGAAGGCTTTCGCATCGTGGCTGTCGAGGATGAGCCGGGTGACCTCGTCGGTCTCGTAGGGCACAAGCGCTTCCGACAGGAAGGCCTTCAGCGGCACGTCCGCCAGGCACATCTTCGCGGCGACGTTCTCCTCGGCCGAGCCGGCGGCGATGCCGGCCAGCATGTCGCCGGAGCGCGGCGGCGTGGCCTTGGCCATCAGGTCCTTCAGATCCCGGAACACCCAGGTCTGGCGGCCGGAAGAGTTGCGGTAAGCCATCGGCGGTCCTCTCAATAACCGACTTTCTGTCCGGCCCAGCGCCGGCCAGTCCCACCAAGAGAATTTCCCCGATTGCAGGTCCGCCTCTGGAGGTGTCTCGGCCTCCGGTGCCACCCGTCCGTGCGCCTGCTTATGATTTCCGCGGCGAACCTCGCTGAGATCCGCAGGCTGTTGGCGATTACCTAAGCATCCGGCGGATTTCCTTGGCAAGCGCCTCCTAGGCGAAGCGCAGCGGCGAGCAGGCCGGCGGTGCCGGCGTGTTGCTTCGTCCATCCACGATCGCACTCACCAGGCGGGCGGTCACCGGCGCCAGCGTCAGGCCGAGATGGCCATGACCGAAGGCGAGGATGATGTCGCGGCCGCCGCGCGACGAACCAATCACCGGCAGGGAATCCGGCATCGAAGGTCGGAAGCCGAGCCAGCTCCGCTGCGGCGCGCCGAGCCCGGGGAAGAACTCTTCGGCGCCTTGCCTCAGCAGATCGATACGGCGCGGATTGGGCGGCGCTTTCAGACCCCCCAGCTCGACGGTCCCCACGACCCGCAGCCGCCCCCTCAGCGGCACGAAGTAGAAGCCGCGCCCGACCCGGCAGACGGGGCGCGATACCGGCGGCGTCTCCATGTCGTACTCGATGTGGTAGCCGCGCTCGGTGTCCAGCGGCACACGGTCGCCGGCCTGCACGGCGAGATGCCGGGAATGCGCGCCGGCGGCAATGACCACGGTCTTGGCCACGACCTCGGTCTTGCCCCCTTCCGCTGTGTCCGCCGTCACATGGACGCCGCCGTTCCGGCGTTCCAGGGCGCTCGCCGCGGCGGCCAGGATCTCCACCCCGGCGGCCGTCGCCGCAGCGGTCAACCGCTCCATGACGCGGGTCGGATCGGCGAGGCTGGCCGCCTGGGGAAAGAAGACGGCGCCTCCCTCCATTGCCGGCAGGCCGGGTTCGAGGGCCGCCACTTCCGACGGCGCCAACCGCTCCAGCGCAACACCGAGGTCATGCCGCAAGGCGGTGTCCCAGGCCGCCGCGCGCAGGGCCGAAGCCGTCTCGTAGAGATAGAGGCAGCCGTCCCGGCGCAGGAGGTCCGCGGCGCCGATGGCAGTCGTCAGTTCCTCCCAGAGCGGGACCGCATCCGCCAGCAGCTCGGCAATCGCTGCCGCGTTGCGATGCATCCGGCCCGGCGGCGATTGCCAGGCGAAACGCAGCAGCCAAGGCGCCAAGGCCGGCAGGGCGGCGGTGCGGATCGACAGCGGGCTCGCGCGGTCGAACAGCAGGGCCGGCAGGCTGCGCAGCACCGCCGGCGTTCCCACCGGCAGTACGGCGTAGGTGGCGATGGTGGCGGCGTTGCCGTAGGAGGCGCCCGCCCCCGGCACGTTCGGTTCGATGATCAGAACCTCTCGGCCGTCTGCCGCGAGACGCAGGGCGGCAGCCAGTCCGACCACGCCGCCGCCGATAACGGCGACCTCAGTCGAGCGCCGCCGGGGGACGGCGCCAGGGGATGCGGAATCAGACCTTTGCATCGACGTGGAGGTGTCCGTCGACGAGGAGGCTGTGGAGGATTTCGAGGGCGCGGCGCAGTTCCTCGCGCGAGCGGGCGGCCCCGGCATTGATGCGCACCGCATGGGGCAACAGGTCGCGGCCTATGGCGAAGGCCTCGCCGGGCAGCACGCCGACACCGGCGCGCTGGGCGGCGCTGGCGAAGGCGTTGCCGTGCCAGGGCTCCGGCAGAGACAGCCAGGCGTGGGTGGAGGTCGGACTGGCGGTCAACTCGTAGCCGGCCAGCACCTCGGCGATGATCGCCTGGCGCAGGCGCAGCTCCGCCTTCTGCTCGGCGATGACGCTGTCGACGGAGCCGTCCTCGATCATTCGCGTCGCCACCAGGTTGGTCAGCGCGCCGGTGCTCCAGCAGTTGATGCGCAGCATGGCGGCGATGTCGTCCAGCAGCCGCGGCGGCGCGACCACCGCCCCCAGCCGCAGGCCGGGGGCAACGCACTTGGAGAAACCGCTGACGTGGATGGTGATGTCGGGATCGCTGGAAACGAAGGTCGGGGGCGGGTCGTCGGCCAGCGGCCGGTAGACGTCGTCCTCTATGATCGTCACGGCGTGACGCCGGGCGATCTCCGCAATGGCGCGGCGGCGCCCGGCATCCAGGGTGATGGCCGTGGGATTGTGCAGGTTGGGCACCAGGAAGACCGCGCGCGGCGCCTGGGTGGCGCAGACGGCTTCGAAGACATCCGGACGCATGCCGCCGGCGTCCATGGCGACGGCCTTCAGGGGCAATTCCAGCGAGCGGCAGAGCGCGCCGATCCCCTGATAGGTGACGGCGTCGGCAAGGACCGTCTCACCGGGTCGAGCGATGGCTCCCAGCACGCAGGCAAGGCCGTGCTGCGCGCCGTTAGTCACCATGACCCGCGCCGGCTCGGCCGCACCGACCGCCGGGGCCAGCCACTGGGCCAGCGCCTCGCGGGCCCAGTCCGGCCCCTCCGGCGCGTGGAAATCCTGCAGGGCGGAGTAACGGGGATCGGCGGGCAGCTGCGGCAGCAGCTTGGCGAGCACGCCCAGGTAGGCGGGCGTGGCCGGGCGGTTCACCGAGAGATCGGTGAAGCCGGGCGCTTCGCTGGGCGACGACTTGAAGCTGGCCGTCGTCGCGGGGCGCGCGACAATCGAGCCGCGCCCGGGCCGGCTTTCCACCAGGCCACGCTGCTGCAACGTCGCGAAGGCCCGCGTCACCGTCGTGAGGTTGACGCCGGCCATCCGTGCGATGTCGCGCTGCGGCGGCAGACGGTCGCCGGGCACCAGCTCGCCGGAGGCGATTTTGCCGGCGATCACCTCGGCCAGCTGCTGGTAGATCGGCAGATCGCCCTGACTGATCTCGATGCGCTGGAACATGTCTGCGGCCGCCGCTCCTCGTTGTGCCCCGGCGCTTGTGCCACAAGCGGTCCGGCAAGGCAACCCGATTGTCTGACCATTGATCCTGATCCAATGACCGCCGATCGCTCTAATCCGGATATTGCGCAATAATATTTCAAAAAGTCGACAGAATTTTTGTGTTGCCAGATCCGATAGTCGATTTGTATGGTCATATAAGTGATAATAATCAAATTTGTCTGACATACAAATGTCAGGCCCCGAACAGGACGAGGAGAACAACGATGAATGCATCCAAGACAACCGGCCGGCGCGCCCTGCGGCGGATTTCGGCGGCCCTGGTGTCGGCGACCCTGGCCTCGACGCTGCTGCTGGCCGGCGCGGCCCAGGCCGAGACCCTGCGCCTTTCGACCCTGAAGCAGCCCGGCTCGGACGGCGCCAAGGCCGCCGAGAAGTTCGCCAAGCTGGTGGAAGAGCGCACCGACGGCCGCATCACGATCAAGGTCTATCCTGCCAGCCAGCTGGGCGACTGGACCGAGGTCTACGAGCAGGTCCAGCAGGGCGCCGTCGACATGGCCATGCAGCCGCTGGCCACCTCCGACGACAAGCGGCTCGCCATCACCTGGTTCCCCTACGCCTTCACCAACTACGACACGGCCAAGCAGTCGCTCTCTCCGGGCGGCGCGGTCTTCGGCATCGTCAGCGAAGCGATCTCCGAGAAGGGCCTGACGCCGCTCGGCGTCTACGGCGAGGGCATGGGCGGCGCCGGCTTCGCCAAGGCGGTCCAGGACCCCGCCAATGTGCAGCTGGATCGCAACCTGAAGGTCCGCGTGTGGCCGGGCGGCACCACGCACCGCGTGCTGCTGGAACGCTTCGGCTACAACACGGCGACACTGCCTTGGGCCGAACTCTACACCGGCATGCAGACCGGCGTGGTCGATGGCCAGATCGGCGGCACCGCGGGCATGGCCCTTGAGTCCTTCAAGGACATCACCAAGACCTGGGTGCAGTACAACGACCACTTCGAAGGTGACTGGTTCATCATCAACTCCGAGCGCTACGCCGGCCTCTCGGAAGCGGACCGGAAGGTCTTCCTGGACGCAGCGCAGCAGGTGAGCGCCGAGCGCTTCGAGCAGGTCAAGGCGGCCGACGCCAAGCATCTGGATACCATGCGCGCGGCCGGCATCGAGGTCGTCACCTTCGACGACGCGACCCTGGAACAGCTCGCCGCCGTGGCACGGCAGGACGTCTGGCCGAAGATCGCCGACGAACTGGGTGAGGAAACGCTCGCCAAGCTCAAGTCCTCCCTGGGCATGTAGTGGGCGACGACTCCGGGCCGGCCTCCAGAACCTTCCCGGGGGCCGGCCCGGCTTCTTCCCCTCCGCCCTTTCGGGAGACCTCCAATGCCCCAAGACGAGCCCCATGCGGGCGTGGCCGAAAGCGTCGCGGCCTCCGGCAGCTATCATCCCGACGGCGTGAACACGCCGTTCTTCCTGAGCGGCCCGGCGCTGAAACTGTGGAACGCCAAGCTGCGCTTGCAGCGCTTCCTGCTCCTCCTCTGCGGCGCTTCGCTGACGCTGCTGGTCACCGTTCAGGTCTTCACCCGCTACGTCCTCGGGATCTCGCTCTTCGGCATCGAGGAACTGGTCAGCTTCGTGGCCGTCTACCTCTACTTCATCGGCGCCTCCCATGGCGCCTGGGAGCGCGGACATATCTCAGCGAGCCTGGTCGAGCTGGTTCTGCCGCCGGGCAAGGCCCATGAGGCGGTCGCCGCCTTCAGCAGCCTCGTCACCCTGGTGCTTTCGGGCTGGATGGCGGTCTGGGCGTGGCAGTACCTGGCCTTCACCCTGAAGCGCGGCAGCATGTCGCTCGAAACGGGGATTCCCATGGCCTGGATCCACGGCATCATGCCGCTCTGCCTGTCCCTCATGACCCTCTACTTCGCCGCCGAGGTGCTGCAGCACTGGCACCGCCTGCGGACCGGGAGCGACAGATGAACGTCCTGGTCGTCATCGATGCTGCCGTCCTGACCCTACTGCTGATCATCGGTGTTCCCGTCCCGATCTGCTTCGCCGGGGCCGTGCTGGTGCTCATGCTGTTCGGAGACTTCGGCAGCGCTACCTTCCTGATCGGCGCAGGCTACGGCAAGCTGTCCTCCATCGTGCTGGCGGCCATCCCACTGTTCATCCTCGCCGGCGGGATCATGAGTCACGGAGGCATTGCCGCGCGGCTGGTCGACCTGGCCGACAGTTTCTTCGGCCGGGCGCGCGGCGGCCTCGGCATCGTGGTGATCATCGCAACGGCCATCTTCGGCGCCATTTCCGGCATGGCCTCCTCGGCGGTGGCCGCGATCGGCACCATCATGATCCCGCGCATGGAAGAGCGCGGTTACGACCGCGCCTACGCCACCGCGCTGGTCTCGGCCTCCGCGGTTCTGGCCCTGATGATCCCGCCCAGCGCCTCGATGATTCTTTATGGCTGGGTGACGGGCACTTCCATCCTGGCCTGCTTCCTGGCGCCGGTGATACCCGGCCTCCTGCTCTGCTGCTTCCTCGCCTTCTGGAACTTCGTGCTCACCCGCCGCATGCCCCTGGTCATGCCGGAAAAGACGACGGCGCGCCACTTCGGCCGCGAGGTGATGCAGCGGACCCGGCGCGCCGGCTTCGGCCTGGCCATGCCGCTCATCATCCTCGGTTTCATCTACGGCGGCGTTACCACGCCGACGGAGGCCGCTGCCGTCGCCGTGGTCTACGCCATCCCGGTCAGCATCTACCTCTACCGCGACATCAACTGGCGGGAGACCGGTGAAGTTTTGTGGCGCGCCGGACAGACCACCGGCGTGCTGATGGTCCTGATCTTCTTCGCCGCCATGCTGGGGCGCGTCTGGACGCTGGAGAACGTGCCGCAGCAGATCCTCGACAGCTTCCTGACGGTCAGCGAGGACCCGGCCGTTCTGCTGCTGCTGGCCAACCTCTTCCTGATGATCGTCGGCATGTTCATGGAGGACGTCAGCGGCATCCTGCTGGCCGCGCCGCTGCTGATGCCGGTCATGTCCCTAGCCGGGGTCGACCCGGTCCACTTCTCGGCCATCGTGGCGACAAATCTGGGTATGGGGCTGATCACGCCGCCGACGGCGCCGATCCTCTATTTCGCGGCCCTGATAGGCAAGGTGCCGCTGGCGCGGATGCTCACGCCGACGCTGGTCTTCGTCTTTCTGGCCTACCTCCCGGTCGTCCTGCTCACGACCTTCATCCCTGCCCTGTCGATGACCCTGCCGAGGCTGATTCTCGGCCTGCCGTAACCTGCCGGACCGTAACGATTTCAGGAGCAACCATGTCCATCCAGCGCTTTCCTCACGACTCAACTGCGGCCGGCGGCGGGCCGCCCTATTCCAAGGCCGTGCGCGCTGGTGATCTTTACTTCCTGGCCGGCCAGGTCGGCGTCGATGCGCTGGGGCGGCTCGCCGAAGGCGGCATCGCCGCCGAGGCCCGCCAGACGATCGAGAACATCGACGCGGTGCTCGCCTCCCTGGGCCTCGGCCTGGAGGACGTGGTGAAGGCCACCGTCTGGCTGACCGATCCCGCCGATTTTGATACCTTCAACGCCGTCTATCGCACCTACTTCGGGGCAGAGCTGCCCGCGCGCGCCTGTGTGCGCGCTGAGCTGATGGGTCCCTACCGCGTCGAAATCGAAGTTATCGCAGCAGCCCGCCAGGAGAAGTGAGCCGGCGCGCCGACCAAGGCTGCTACGATAACTGGTGGCGACCTGTGCAACGTCTCTTCTGGGTCAGAACCCGAATTCGAGCTGGAAGCGGAAGACGTCAGGTACTGGTTACTAAGCTGAATAAGCCAGCAGTCGTCGCCGTTGGATGTGCTCGCCGCATGTTGGATTCGGCGGCAGGGTTTAAACCCGCGCAGTCTGCGCGCAGGCTGTTCGCCCATGTCCGGCCTCAATGCCAAAAACCTTCTCCCGGAATGCTTTATTCGCGCCCTTAGCCTTCAAGTTTATGAGCCTGACGGTCGCGTCCCCTTCCATCAAGCGGTCCGGCTGACAGTCTTGCCACCCTCTCCTCCGCCAAGTCACCGCATGCCAGCATTGCTGGCGAGCTTGGCGAGGTGCTTGTGGCAGGCGGCTTCGACCAGCTTGTGGAGGCGCCGCGTGCGCCCGCCACCATATCGCTGCACGTACACAAGATTTGTTGGACGAAAGACCGGCAGGCGGCGACCAGGCCGCTCCCGAAGGGTGCATTCAATAGCTTGCCTCCGGCAGACGGAGGTTGCCGGCCAAGAGAGCAGCGACAACAAGAGAAAGCCCGATGCCGCCAACGCAGGCTTCCCAGCCGAACCGTTGGAAGACCTGGCCCAGCACGGCACTGCCCACCAGCCCGCCGAGGAAGTAGCTGGCGAGGTAGAGGCCGCTTGCAGCAGCGCGGTCGGCGGTGGCGGCGCGGCCGACGAAGCCGGTTGCGACTGCCTGGGCGAAAAAGGTGCCGACCCCAACCAACGCGAGGCCGGCCATGACCGCCTCCAGGCGCGGCAGCAACAGAAGCGGAAGCCCGAGGCCGGCGATCGCGAGGGCGGCCCAGAACGTCGGCCGTGCGCCGAAGCGCAGGGCCAGCCGCCCCGCAAAGGGCGTGGTGAGGATCGACGGCAGAAAGACGACATAGACGAAGCCGAGGCTCATCTGGCTGATGGCGATGGGCTCGCCCACCAGCACGAAGTTCACATAGGTGAAGGTGCCGATGAAGGCGAAGAGGATGCAGAAACCGATAGCGAAGCTGGCGCTTAGCGCGCGATTGCGCAGGTGCACGCCCCAGACCGCGAAGGGTGAGGCGGCCGGCTGGCCCGTGGCGGCCATCGGCTGCGCCTGCTTCAGGGTAACGTAGACCAGCACGGCGCCGGCCAGATTCAGCAAGGCGAAGAAGTAGAAGTTGGCGGCCAGCCCGAAGTGGTCGGCAATTCCGGCCGAGAACAGACGCCCGATAAAATTGCTGGCGACGTTGCCGGTGATGTAGGCGGCAAAGGCGCTAGCCGAGTCGGCCATGCTGCACCGCTCGGCCAAGTAGGCGAGCGTCAAGGTGAAGGCGGCCGCCATGCAGAGCCCCTGGGCCACGCGCAGCGCGGCAAAGGTCGCCAGGTCGGGCGCAGAGGCAAGAAGCACCGTCGGGATGGCGAGGACCACCAGGCTGAGCACGACCCCGCGGCGACGGTCGATGCGGCGGCTGAACAGGGCGACGACAAGCCCGGCAACCGCCATGCCGAAAGTGCTGGCGTTCACCGCCACGCCCATCCCCGCTGGGCTCACACCGTAGGCCCGCGCCAGCGATGGCAGGATCGCCTGGGTCGCGAAGAGGTCGACCACGGTGAGAAAGGCGGCAAGGCCGATGACCAGCAGACGCAGGGAGACCGCGGCGCTGCGGCGGCTTTCGGCGATCATCTCGGGATGGGCATGCATGACGGCAGGGCCTCTCGCAGGCAGGGCGACACGGTGTGTGGCGCCCCCGGAAGGGAGGCGTCACACCCCGGTCGGACAAGCTGGGATCACATGACGTGTTCGTCTTTGGCTTCGGTGTGGAAGAGATCGGCGGAGATCAGGACAGCGGCCTCCTTGCCGGTGTTCTTCCACCAGTGGGTCAGGCCGATGGACTCCATCGCCGCCTCGCCCGCCTTGTGGACAATCGGCACCGAACACCTGCTGCTGTACTCGGTGACCGTGCCGGAGATGATGTAGATCAGGGCGGGACGGTCACCGTGGGCATGCATCGGCACCACGCCGCCCGGCTGCACCTCCAGGCGGCGCAGGCGGAACAGGCGGTCGTTCAGCTTCACCGCTTCCTCGGAGAGGTCGATGGAGGTGAGCACCGTGTCGGTCACGCCGGCCGGCATGGTGGCGGCATCCTTCAGGGGATTGTCGGCGACCTTGTCGGCGGGGCAGCCGCCGGCGTTGGCGGGCGGCGCGGGCCGCATCCCCCCGCCCGCCGCAAAACCCGCGGAGGTCTTCCGGGCAGGAAACTCATTCATCTTTGCAGCTCCTTATCTGATGGCAGGGCACCGCGGCATCCTCCGCCGCAATGTCGACAGCGAGGATGGGGCCTGGGACTTGCGAAGAGAAATGCCGCCTGGCTGTGGTTTCCATAGCCCCCGCTTATCGCCCCCGGCCGGCGAAGAAAAGGCCCCGCTGCGGACGGGCAGCGGGACCAGTCGGGGAGGCAAGGCGGGAACAATCAAAGGTAGGAGTCGCGGATTTCGATCGAGGACTCGACACCGAGCTTGCCGAAGGCCTCGGCCAGCCAGGTCTCGGCATGGGCCCGGCCGACGTCGCGCAGATGGGTCAGGAACTCCCAGTCCGGGTTCAGCTTGCTGGAGACGCTGAGGTCACGCATGAACTCCTCGGCGGCGATGGCGTGGATGCGCATACGTTTTAGCGACCCGTCGCAGATCCTGCCCTCGTCGATCAACCGGGTGACGAAGGCGACGGCGCGCATCTCGCGCATCAACGAGGAGTTGAAGCTGATTTCATTGATACGATTGAGGATGTCGCGCGCGCTACGCGGCACGCCGCTGCGGCCGATGGGGTTGATGTGCACGATGACGACATCGGCGCTGTCGCAGTGATAGATCAGCGGATAGATCGCTGGATTGCCCATGTAGCCACCGTCCCAATAGTGCTCGCCGTCGATCTCCACCGCCTGGAACATGAACGGCAGGCAGGCCGAGGCCAGCACGGCATCGACGGTGATCTCCGGATTGGTGAAGATCTTGACCTTGCCGCTGCAGACATTGGTGGCGGAGAGGAACAGCTTCATCGCGCAGTCGCTGTGCAACCGTTCGAAATCGACGGTCTCCGCCAGCGCCTCTCGCAGCGGATTGACGTTGAACGGGTTGAACTCGTAGGGCGAGAACAGCCGCGTCATGAGGTCGAAGGCCAGGAAGGCGGGTGAGCTCTCCAGGGCGTGATTGTGCGTCAGGCGGTCCCAGGGCGTCGGCTGCAGCGGGCTGAACAGCGAGCTGTGGCTGATGCGGCGCCAGAAGTTGGTCAGCGCCGTCTTGGCGCCCTCGCGCCCGCCCTCGGTAAGGCCGTAGGCGAGAACGGCCGCGTTCATGGCACCGGCGCTGCAGGCGCTGATGCCTTCAAAGGCAATGCGCTCGTCCTCCAGCAGGCGGTCCAGCACACCCCAGGCAAAGGCGCCGTGGGCGCCGCCCCCCTGAAGGGCCAGGTTGACACTCTTCACCTCGGCCGAGGCGGACTTTGGTGATCTGGAGGCGGCGCCCGAGGCGGTACTGCGGTAGCGGGTGGCGGTGACCATGGCTCTTCTCCCGGTTTCAGTGGGCGGTCCAGCCGCCGTCGACCGGCAGTGCCGCACCGGTAATCGACTGCGCCGCCGGCCCGCAGAGGAAAGCGACCAGCGCACCGATATCGTCGACCGTGGCAAAGCGCTTGTCCGGCTGCTGGGCCAGCAGCACGTCGCGGACGACCTGGTCGCGGGAAATACCATGCGACTTGGCCTGATCCTCGATCTGCTTTTCCACCAGGGGCGTCCAGACGTAACCCGGGCATATCGCGTTGCAGGTGACGCCGCACTCGGCGCCCTCAAGCGCGACCACCTTGGTCAGGCCGACAAGCCCGTGCTTGGCCGCCACATAAGCCGCCTTGAAGGGCGAGGCAATGAGGCCATGCGCGGAAGCCACATTCACGATACGGCCCCAGCGGCGTTCCTTCATGCCGGCGAAGACGGCGCGAATGGCATGGAAGGAGGAACTGAGGTCGATCGCCAGCACGGCGTCCCACTTTTCCGGCGGAAAGGATTCGATCGGCGAAACATGCTGAATGCCGGCGTTGTTCACCAGGATATCGACCTGGCCGAACTCTCCGGCCGCAGTCTCGATCATCTCGGCGATCTTTTCGGGCTGGCTCATGTCGGTGCCGGAATAGAGCACCTCGACGCCATAGTCGCGGGAAATCTCACTGCGCAGCGCCTCGATCTCCCGGGCCGCGCCGAAGCCGTTGATCACGACGTTCGCGCCTTCGGCCGCGAGCGCCTGGGCAATGCCCAGGCCGATGCCGCTTGTCGAGCCCGTGACGATGGCGGTCTTGCCGGCCAGCACCGAGAGGCTATGCGGTACAGCGGATGCGGTGGTGTTCAACATGGGAAGCTGGCTCTCCTGAGGTCGGGGGTCTCTGTCGGATCCAAGGATGGCGGGGTGGACGCAAGACCGGAAATGCCGTCTCGGCAACGATTCCATGTGGCGAGCCTATGGTGACCCGGCATACCTCGGGAGCTGCTACCCCAGCGGGTTTCAGGCAATTTGATTTCACCCTGGAATTGCCGGCCGCCAAAGCCCTGGAGCCGCCGCGGTAGCCGCCGCCCTGTGCCTTGTCTTTGCCTCCTATCCTGGAGGTCCTTTGGTGTGATCGTGATAGTTGCGGAGGCCCCGAGCCGGGTATCTAATGTGGCGATGCGGCAGGACTATTGGAGGGTGATTCGGTGGAACTCCAGCAGGTGCGCTACTTCGTGACCCTTTGCAAGACGCTGAATTTCACCCGCGCGGCAGAGCTCTGCAACGTGACCCAGCCGTCCCTTACCCGGGCCATCCAGGCACTGGAGGCCGAGTTCGGCGGCCCCCTGCTGCACCGGGAGCGCAATAAGACCCATCTGACCGACCTGGGGCAGATCGTCCGCCCCTATCTGGAGGGCCTGCTGGATCAGGCCTCGGCGGTGAAGAATCGCGCTAAGGAATTCACCCAGATGAAGGACGTCTCCCTGTCGCTCGGTCTGATGTGCACCATCGGTCCGCACCGCCTGATCGGCCTGATGCGCAACTACCGTGAACGCTATCCCGGTGTCGAACTCACCCTGCGGGACGCGACCGCCGAGACGCTTCACCACATGTTGGACGAGGGCGAGATCGACGTCGCCCTGCTTGCCTTCCCGGGAGAGACGCCGGACCGCTTCCACGCGCTGCCGCTTTACGTGGAGCGTTTCGTTATCGCCTTCGCGCCGGGCCACGAGTTCGAAAGCCTGAATGCGGTACGCCTCCGCGACCTGCACCAGAAACTCTACCTCAGCCGGGTGAACTGCGAGTTCGGCGACCAGATGCTGGAACTCTACGCGCAGAGGGGCATAGAGCCGATCCGGCCCTACCGCAGCGAAAGAGACGACTGGATCATCAGCATGGCCGCCGCCGGCCTGGGCTTTTCCTTCATTCCGGAGTTCTCGGTGACGGTTCCGGGGGTCAAGACCCGGCCGCTGGTCGATCCGGAGGTTGCTCGCACGGTTTCCCTGGCGACCGTGCGCGGCCGCCCGCACTCACCGGCCGTGGGCGCCTTCGTGCGCGAAGCCCGGACGACGCAGTGGGACGAAACCACCGTTCACTAGTTCGGCTGCCTTGAAATCGCTGCCCCGCGCGGCGCCGTGATTTCAGAAGCCGGGCCGGATTCCTCCCCCTCCACCTCGCCGCCCGTGATCAGCCGCGCGCCGCGCTGGAAGGTGACGTAGTTCCACAGCCAGGTCAGAGCCACGACGAAACGGTTGCGCAGCCCGATCAGGAAGTAGACGTGGACGAGGCTCCACAGCAGCCAGGCGAAGAAGCCGCTGAATTGCAGCCGGCCGAAGTCCGCCACCGCGGCCTTGCGGCCAATGGTCGCCAGATTGCCGAAGTCGCGATAGCGGAAAGGCGCCGGGGGCTTCACGCCTTCGACCCGCGCCCGGATCCGGTCTGCGACATGGCGCCCCATCTGCTTGGCCACCGGCGCAACGCCCGGCAGGACCCTGCCCGTCGCATCGACGGCGGCGGCAGTATCGCCAATGACGAAGACCTCCGGCCATCCCGGCAGCGAAAAGTCGGCTGAAACCTTTACCCGGCCGGCGCGGTCACAATCCGCGCCCAGCCACTTCGCCGCCGGCGAAGCCATGACGCCCGCGGCCCAGATCACGTTGCGCGCCTCGATGCGCGCGTCGCCGACGGCGACACCGGCCGCATCGCAGCGGCTGACCGCCGAACCGAGACACACCTCGACGCCGAGGCTTTCAAGGGCACCTTTCGCTTTGGCGGCGAGCGACTCCGGGAAGGCCGGAAGCAGCCGCGGCCCCGCCTCGATCAGGACGATGCGGGTGGTCGCGGGGTCGATCACGCGGAAGTCCCGGGCCAGGGCGCGTCTGGCCAGCTCGGCGATGGCCCCGGCCATCTCGACGCCGGTGGGCCCGCCGCCGACCACGACGAAAGTCAGGAGGCGCGCCCGTTCTTCGGCATCGCAGCCTTCCGCCTCCGCACGCTCGAAGGCCATGAGGATGCGCTCGCGGATGTGGGTCGCGTCGGCGATCTTCTTCAGGCCGGGCGCCACCTCCTCCCATTCCGGGTGGGCGAAATAGGCATGGCGGGCGCCGGTCGCCAGGATCAGGAAATCGTAGCCGACCCGGCGTTGGCCGATCAGGACCTCGCGGCGTTCCCTATCTATTCCGGTGACCCGGCCCAACTGCACGGCGGCGTTGTCCTGGCCGCGCAGGATGCCACGGATCGGCCAGGCGATATCCGCCGGCGAGAGGCCGGCCGTGGCCACCTGGTACAGCAGGGGCTGGAACAGGTGGTAGTTGCGCCGGTCGATCACTGTCACCTCGACGGGAGCTCCGGCCAGGGCCTGCGCCGCCGCAAGGCCGCCGAAGCCGGCCCCGACGATGACGACGCGCGGCACCTGCCGGCGTCCGGCGGCCTCCTTGTGTATCGGCGGCATGGCATCTTCCCAGGCTCAGCGCGCCGCCGGAGCGAACAGCCGGCGGGCGACCAGGTGGTCGAAGGAGAGCGAACCCGCTCCCTGTGTCAACACATAGGTCAGAATCGAGGCCCAGAGAAGGTGTTCGGACCAGTTATCCGGATAGACGAAAGCCTGGATGACGAAGGTGACCCCCAGCAGGGCCGCGGCGCCAAAGCGGGCACCGAAGCCGGCGACCAGCAGCACCGGACAGGCCAGCTCGGCGCTAGCGGCCAGATAGGCGGCGAGCTCCGGCGGCAGAACCGGCACCTGGTACTCGTCGGCGAAGAGCTGCACGGTCAGATCCCAGCTGGCGATCTTGGCCATGCCGGATTTCCAGAACACCAGGGCGATGCCGAAACGCAGGAGAAAGTCGAGCAGAGGCCGGGGAAAGCGCCCCAGCAGGTCACGCAGGTTCTTTGCCTGGGCGGCCAGGCCGGAACGTGGGAAAGCATGAAGATGTATCGTGCTCATGGGACGCACCTCTAAGCTTGAGTTGTCGGAAAGCGGAAATCGGCCAGAACGCCGGCGGCCAGCAGCCCGGAGAGCGTGCGACCACCGTCGAAGGAGGCATCAGCCCGGCTCGCGGCCCCCCAGGCGCACCCCAGGGGTACGCCGGCGCGCAGTGCCTGCAGGAAATCGAACTCGCAGGGCGACAGCGGGCACCAGACGACATCATCGTCGCCATCGCGATGGATCAGCAGGCGGGTGCCCCCCTCGTCGAGCCCGATGGTGGTCTCGGGATCGGCACCTGGCTGGTTGGTGCGCCAGATGCGGTCGATCGGATAGGACGAGGTGACGAGCCGGCTGGAGGGGTGCAGCGTGAGGACCACCTCCGCGAAGCAGCAATCCTGCAGCAGCGCCAGGGCCGCCGGCGGCAGGGCCGCGGCGTCGGCCGCATGGCGGGCCTCGTTCAGCGCCCACTCGAGACGAGCGACATCCGGCAGGTAGGGCAGTTCCATCAGCAGGGGCACGGCGTCCAGGTAGTGCGCGAAGCCGCCGCCGTATTCGAAGAGGCAGGGCGACGTCGGCGGCGACAGCTGAATGAATTCGCGGGCCAGGCCGGCGAAGCAGGGCTCTCCGAGCAGCCGCGCCACCACGGGATAGGTGGCGGCCAGAGCCTCACTCAGGGTGATCCGGTAGTGGTTGGCGTGGATACGCAGGCGCTGTGCCGGCGGCAGGCCGAGCGGCCGGATGGCGGTGTGAGACGCCCGGCTGTCACCCGACAAGATGGCCCGGCGCAGATCCGACTGGAGGGCGCTAAGCTGCTGCATTGCAGGGGCTCCCGAGCGCGGCGGCGTGCCTCGCATCGGCCAGCGCCGCCTCTTCAAGCAACCTCGCAAGCGCGGGCAGCCGATTGTCCCACTCCAGCAAGGCAGGCGCCTGGGGAAAGCGCGCGACGGCATGGCCGTAGAGCGCCCAGACGGACTCCGCCACCGGCGATCCGTGGTCGTCGATCAGCACGACGCGGCCACCGGCAGGATTGACCGCATGCCCGGCGAGATGGATCTCACCCACCGCCTGCGCCGGCAGCGCGTCGAGCCAGTCGCAGGGATTGCCCGCTGTATTGGCGCAGGTGACCTGCACGTTGTTGACGTCGCACAGCAGGCCGCAGCCGCTGCGCCGCGCCAGCAGGCCAAGAAACTCGGCCTCCGGAATCGTCGACGCGCTGAGGGTCAGATAGGCCGAGGGATTCTCGATCAAGATGGGCCGCTGCAGGAAGTCCTGCGCGATGGTCACGTTGCGCGCCACGATGTCGAGGCTCTCGCGGGTGTAGGGAATCGGCAGCAGATCGTTGAGATAGACGCCGCCAAAGGACGACCAGGCGAGATGTTCGGACACCAGGCAAGGCTCGATCAGCCCGATCAGGTCGCGCAGGCGCTGCAGGTGCTTTACATCGGGGCGCTCCACGCTGCCCAGAGAGAGCCCGACGCCATGCAGACTGACGGCATAGCTTTCGCGGATCCTCTCCAGGTCGCGCAGGGCCTTGCCGCCGCCCATGTAGTTCTCGGCATGGACCTCGACCCAGGCGATGTCCGGACGGGTGGCCATGACTTCCGCAAGGTGCGCGGCGCGCAGGCCGATACCGCAACGGGGGAAGACGGTATGGAAATTCCTCGGGAAGGTCATGGCGGCACCCCTCCGGTCTCGCGCGGCCGATGTCAGCCCTTCTTGGGCTGAATGCTGCCGCCGGCGATCTTGGCGCAGGAGCCGGCCGGCAGATAAATCCAGGCGTCGGCCTGGCCGTCGCGCCGGGACGTTCCGGCGCAGGAGGATGTGGCGGTCTGGCAGTCGTTGCTGCCGGCCTTGACCACACCGAAGCACTTCTCGAACTTGAAATCGGGCTTGGCTGCTGGCCCGCCCTGTGCTTCCGAAGTGAACACGGCAGGCAGGGTCGCGGCGCCGACGAGGGATGCGGCCACCACGAGAGTCGCGGTCTTCATGAGACATCTCCGTTGGTTCTGTGGTTCTCAGCAAGGACCAGCCGGCTGTCCGTTGCCGTCACTCTTGGCCCTTACCTGTATCGGGAGCATGCCTGCGGCGCCGCGCGGGCGGAAATGCGGAAAGGGCATAGGATCGATACGCCGACTGAAAGTCAGGGTAGCGCTCAACTACCCTCCGACTGCAGCACCGTCCCGGTTTGAGCCGCCGGAAATGTCCGGTGTGGGTCAAAAACCGAACTTTACATGGCACCTATCGAAGTCGGTTAGGAGCGCCAGAGGCGACATTTGCTGTAGTCTGGCCCCTTCTCACCCCGAGGAACCAAATCCAATCTCTGAAGGTGGGCACTGGAGCCTCGCGGCCGATCAGAGGCGAGAGAGCTGAATGCCGTCGCAAGGCTGCCGGGCCGCGAGCCGCGGGGCCTTCAGGGCCGGGACGGAAATGGTGCGCCGGGTAGCGATGCCAGCCTCCTCAGGAACCAGATGCTCGGTACCGTTCCTGGCTTCTCTGCTGGTTGACCGGACCAAACGGCCTCTCTCTGGCCTGATCTGGCCGAAGGACGGCTGCGCCTC
>NZ_JACSDK010000017.1 GCF_014925385.1 Pelagibius marinus
GCCGCCGGGGGGCGGGGTGGGGGACCTCCCCCCCGCGGGCCGCCGCGACCACGGCCGGGCGCAGGACGGGCCCGCGGAGGACGCCGGCGCCAACCACGATGCAGCCTGATCGGCCACCGCGCCGCTGAGGCCGGATCATGTGCATCTGCCATGCCCTGCCGGCCCAGGCATTACTTGAGGCAAGAGACTTTGGAGTTGAACCGACCATGGACATGACTGGCAGCCAACGTATCGCCGCACCGCGCGAAAAAGTCTACGAGGCTCTGAATGATCCGGAAGCCCTGAAAGCCTCGATCCCCGGCTGCGAGTCCATCGAGAAGCTCTCGGACACGGAGATGACGGCGACGGTGGTCACCAAGGTGGGCCCGGTGAAGGCCAAGTTCCAGGGCGCGGTCACGCTGTCCGACCTGGACCCGCCCAACGGCTACACCATCTCGGGCGAAGGCAAGGGCGGCCCCGCCGGTTTCGCCAAGGGCGGCGCCAAGGTGCGCCTGGAAGATGACGGTGGGGCCACGGTGCTGCACTACGAGGTGAAGGCCGACGTCGGCGGCAAGCTGGCGCAGCTCGGCTCGCGCCTCATCGACGGCACGGCGAAGAAGCTCTCCGGCGAGTTCTTTTCCCGCTTTGCCGGGATCGTCGCCGGCCCCGCCGCGCAAGCGCCGGAAGCGGCGCCGGCGGCGGAACCGGTGGCCGCCGAAGCAGGCTTTGCGGCTCCCCCGGAGTTTCCCGGTGCGCCAGCGCGCGGCGCGGGCGGCTCGCGCCTGTGGATCTGGGGCCTGGCGGCGCTGGTGGTGCTGCTGGGGGCCTATATCCTCACTGCCTCATAGGTTAGCATTCTGAATAACTTGGAGCCCGGTTGAACCCTCTGACGGGTCGGGTCGACTAACTCTCCGTAATCCGCCGTTTCGATGAAGGGGCCAGTGGGAGGGTAGTACGATGGCAGAGGGTTTCCTGGCGCGGCTCTACGCGCTGCGCGCGCTCACGGTTTTCACCGGAATGGCGCTTTTGCTGATTTCCCTGGCCAGCGGTGCCTGGGCGGACGAGGCCCGGACGAACGCCGCCGCCGTCGAGCCCGCCGGCGTGGCGAGTTCCAGTGACCTGAAGCTCTATCAGGAGAAGATCAGCCGTCAGATCGACGGCTGGCTGAACGTCATCGTCGACGACGAAGGGCGCGTGACCCGCATCCTGTCCGAAGGGCTGATCTGGCGCCTGGAGATCAGCAGCCTGCAGCGCCCCGATCCCCAGGCCTACGTTTTCTCCGTGCGCCCCGCCAGAACGGCCCTGTCGGACCAGCCCTGCGGGCCCGGGGAAATCTGCCCCGCCGGCTACTCGGTGGCGGGCAGCAGCCGCCTGGTTGCGCTGGAGCCGCTGCGCGAAATGAGGGGCGCCGCCGGCCAGACCGTCTATCGCCAGAGCGCCAAGGTGGTGCTGCCTTTCGATATGAGCTGGGTCGAGTTCTACGACGACTTCCAGATCGCCGTGGCCGAGGCCTGCCGTGACGCCTTCCTGGCCGAGCGAGTCCGGGGCCGCAGCCTCGCCGAGTTGCGCGACGGCTACCTGGACCCGGAATTGACATTCCCCCTGAAGGCCGCAGTCTTTAGCGACGGGCGAATCGCCGAAACCGACCTGGCGGTTCATCTGCGGTGCTGGGGCAAGGTCTTTACGCGCTGACCCCCTGAAAAGAAATCTGTCGGGAGCGGCAATGCCGCCCCCATGAAGAAGGACCTGCCTGATGGTGCCCGCCTGGACCGTGACGCTCTCCTATATCGGCTATGCCGCCATGCTGGCGCTGGGCGCGATTTGCTGGTTACTGGTGCTCTTCGACCACATCGTCTACGGCCGCGTGGAGAGCGGCGATCTCGGCCAGGGCTGGCTCGAATTCAGCCGCCTGCTGATGCGCAACCTGCACTTTGCCCTGTGGACGAGCCTCTTCCTGGCGGTGGCGGCCTTCATTCTGGCGGCCCTGCCGGCCAGTGATCCCGCGCCGGCGGTGTCGTCCCACAAGGCCTATCAGATGAAATTCGGCGCTTTCGCCCTCTGCTTCCTGGGCCTGATCTCGCTCGCCCAGGTGCGCATGGGCGCCTTTGACGCCGACATCGCTTCCGTCGCCGTCTTCGCCTGGGCGCTGTGGGTCGTTTTCAGCGGCTGGCGCGCCTTCGCCGGACAACTGGCGGTGACGGGCCCCGCCGGCTGGTGGCTGCTGGCCATCGTCGACGGCCTGGCCGTCCTGGTCGTCGCGGGATTTGCCATTCTCATCAAGATCCAGGGCTTCCGGATGTTCTGATCCGCCCCTCGGCGCCCCACAAAGGAAAGAATCACCCCGATGTCGACACCCTGGACGCTGATCTACGCCTATCTCGCCTACGGGATCTCGATCGTGCTGGCCCTCGTGAGCTGGCTGGGCGGCAAGCTGCAGCACACGCTTTACAAGGGCGTCGGTGATGGGAGGATCGACGAGAGTTGGCTGGAGCTGGCACACTGGCTGGCCCAGAACCTGCGCTTCTTCACCATCGCCGGCGGTCTGCTGACCGTGATCGGTCTGCTGCTGGCGGCGTTTTCCTCGGGCGAGCCCGCCGAGGTCACCGCTTCCCATAAGAGCCTTCTCCTGCGCTTCGCGGCCATCGCCTTCGCCGCGCTCTGTCTCGCCTATGTCGGGCAGGGGGACCTGGGGAAGTACTATGTCGGCCTTGCCGCGGCCGCCGTCAGCGCCTGGGGCCTCTGGGTGCTGATCGCCGGCGGGCGTGCGCTGGCGGGCGGTGCGGTTGCCACCGCGCCGGCCCTGTGGTGGCTGGGCCTGATCGTCGTGCTGCTGCTCATCGCCCGGGTGATCGTGCTGGTCTTTTTCGTCAGCTCCGACAGCCCCCACCAGTTCTGAGGCCCATGTGAAGGGTCACATGTGAAAGGGGAGAGACCTTTTGGTCTCTCCCCCTTCGGCTCCCAGAGACGTTTTTTCGCCTCACCTTTGTCGGCTTTGTGCCAATCAGTCGTCGCCGCCGCCTTCGTAGTTCTTGAAGGCGGCCGTTTCGTGCTTGGCCGAGTTGATGATGACACCCACCACGACGGCGCAGGACAGCACCAGGAAGATGCCGATCACGAAGGGCGAGTCGGCGTAGGTGTAGTAGGCCTCCACGCCTTCCCAAGAGGTAATGGGACTTCCGCTCATTTGCTTGCCTCCTTGGATCAATCCAAATGGTTCAGGTGAATGGCCTTGCTATTCGGCCGGGGCGGTATGGGCCGTCTGCGGCGGACCGCTCTCCGGATAGGGCCGGATGGGAATCTCGACCACGTCCAGGCCGGCGATTTCCGGGCCGGAGGGGATGCGCAGCAGGCCCACCATCTTCAAGATCAGCGAGACAACATAGCCGGGGATGAAGCCCAGGCCCGCCATGACCGCCGCGCCGACCAGCTGGCCCAGCAGGCTCGACTCCGGGCCGCCGGGGCTGGGATAGCCGCTGGCGAAGATGCCGCAGGCGATGACGCTCCACAGGCCGGCGACGCCGTGCACCGCGAAGGCGCCGACCGCGTCGTCGATCCTGAGCTTCAGCAGCAGGTCCTGCACCTTCGGAATGATCAGGCCGCCGACGAAGCCGATGAGGAAGGCCAGGGCGGGGTGGTAGACATCCAGGCCGGAAGCGGCCGAGATGATGCCCGCCAGGGCGCCCGACATCATCCAGAAGGGATCGCGGGTCATCAGGAAGCAGCCGATGATGCCGCCGGCAAAGCCCATCAGGGTGTTGAAGGCGAAGGCCGAAAGCGTGGCCGGCTGGTTATAGATGTTCACCCACTGGTCGCCGGTGACGTAGATGATGCAGCCGCCGAGGAAGCCGAAGAAGCCGACAATGATCAGCATCAGGCCGATCAGAGTCATCGGCACCGAGTGGCCGGCGATCTCCAGCACCTTGCCGTCGGCCGTGAAGCGCCCGAGACGCGGGCCGAGGTTGATGACCACCCCCAGCGCGAAGAAACCGGCGACCATGTGGACCACGCCGGCGGCGCCGACGTCGTGGTAGCCGAACTCCGTGTGCAGCCAGCCGTCCGGATGCCAGCCCCAGGCCGCGCCCAGAATCCAGGCGAAGGACCCGAGCACGATGGCCAGGATGCAGAATCCGCTGAGCCGGATGCGCTCGATCACCGCGCCGGAATAGATCGACGCCGTGGTGGCGGCGAAGAGCGTGAAGGCGGCCCAGAACACGCCCGAGGCGTTGTCCGCCAGGTTCGGGCCCATGGCCGTTGCCCAGGGCAGGCCCCCGTCGCCGTCGGCGCTGGGAATCAGGCCATAAGGAAAGGCCAGATAGATCCACCAGCCGAAGAAGAAGAAAGTCGGAATGATGAAGGCGAAGGCCAGGATGTTCTTCACACCCGAAGCCAGGGCGTTCTTTACCCGCGATGCCCCCATTTCATAGGCCAAGAAACCTGCGTGGATGATCACCATCAGCGCCGTACACCACCAATAATAGATCTCCATATTGATGGTGCCGGACATTTCGATCATCGTCTGAAGCTCTGCGAGCTTCGTTTGTACTTCCGCATCCATGACGCCTCATGCCCCCTGTCGTTGGCTCTCCGCAGCGAGTCGCTTTGCCGCAGCAAGCCGCCCGCCGTTCGTCAGCGACGTCCATGCCGGACCTCTGCGAGTGTCCGGTCGTAGCCTTCCGCGGCCAACTTTTTTGGATACGTTTCCCCCGCCGGCCCTTACGCCCTTTCCGGGTCGAGCCGAGCGGAGCCAAGCCTAGCGGCGGTTTCGTCTACGTCAAGATTTTTTCTCTATAGGAATTGGGGCCGTGCAGGCGCCTAGGCTTTCCTATATGGTGTCGGATGACTCTTATCGTTAGATCACGTTCAAACCGTAACGGTGTGGCAAACGGTGACGTTGTGGAGAGCGAGGAACATTGACTCGGGAAAAGATGAGCAGGGTGAAGACAGCGACTCCCAAGACCGCGAAGGTTCCGGCGAAAGGCCCGGCGAAGGCAAAGGCGGCGAAGAAGGCAGTGGAGGTGGAGCCGCTGGCAACCGGCTCCTCGGCGCCGGCCATGTCGGAGGGGCAGTCGATCGAGGAAGCCATCGGCGCGCAGGTGCGCGCCCTGCGCAAGCGCCAGGACATGACGGTCTCCGAATTGGCCGGGCAGGCGGGGCTTTCCGCGGGTATGCTGTCGAAGGTGGAGAACGGCGCCATCTCGCCCTCCCTGGCGACACTGCAGAGCCTGGCCCAGGCGCTCAACGTGCCGATGACGAACTTCTTCACCGACTTCGAGCAGAAGCACGACATCACCCACGTGCGCGCCGGCGAGGGCCTGGTGATCGAGCGCCGCGGCACCAAGTCGGGCCACCAGTACCAGCTGCTGGGCCATTCCTTTCCCGGCGACTTCGCCTACGAGCCCTACCTGGTCACTCTCAGCAAGGGCGCCGAATCCTATCCGAGCTTCCGTCACGAGGGCATGGAGTTCATCTACATCCTGGAAGGCGAGGTGGGCTACCGCCACGGCAACAAGATCTATCCACTGAAGCCCGGCGACTCGCTGTTCTTCAATGCGCAGTCGGCGCATGGCCCCGAAGAGCTGCGCAAGCTGCCGCTGAAATTCCTCTCCATCATCGTGTTCCAGCGCGACAGCTAGGCCCCGCCGGTCTTCGTTGTCAGTTTATCAACAGGAAAAAATGTTTCTTATAGATTGACAGCGCTGGTGCTCCTGCTAGTCTCGTCTCGCCCTCGACCGGGGCGGCTATTTCATTTACCCAACTCATCCAGGAGCGGGTCGACATGTGCGGGATCGCCGGTCTTTTCCTGAAGGACGAACAGCACTCCCAGGCGCTGGGACGGATGTTGTCAGAGATGCTGACCGTGCTCTCCGACCGCGGTCCGGACAGCGCCGGTTTCGCCGTCTACGGGCAGCCGCAGGCCGCCAAGGTGAAGCTCACCCTGCGCGCCAGGGACGAGGCCTACGACTTCGCCGACCTGGGCGGTCGCCTGGCCGCGCACCTGGGCAGCGAGGTCGAAGTGCGGACCCGCGCCACCCACGCCATTCTGACGCTTGCCGAGGACGACGCCGCCGCCGCGGAAGTCTGGCTGCGCGCCAACGCGCCGGAGGTGAACCTCTTCGCCTCGGGCCGCGCCATGGAGCTTTATAAGGAGGTCGGCCTGCCGGCATCGGTCTCGGCCCGCTTCGACCTGCCGACCATGGCCGGCAGTCATGCCGTCGGTCACACCCGCATGGCCACCGAGTCGGCGGTCACCACCGCCGGCGCGCATCCTTTCTCCACCGGGCCCGACCAGTGCCTGGTGCACAACGGCTCGCTCTCCAACCACTGCGCCATCCGCCGCAACCTGCAGAAGGAAGGCGTGGGCGTCGAGACGGAGAACGATTCGGAGGTCGCGGCGGCCTACCTCACCTGGCAGATGGGCCGCGGCATGAACCTGGGGGAGGCGCTGGAGGCTTCGCTGAGAGATCTGGACGGCTTCTACACCTTCGTGGTCGGCACCGAGCAGGGCTTCGGCGTGTTGCGCGACCCCATCGCCTGCAAGCCGGCGGTGCTGGCGGAGACCGAGGCCTATGTCGCCTTCGGCTCCGAGTACCGGGCGCTGGCCGGGCTGCCGGGCATCGAGTCGGCCAGGGTCTGGGAGCCGGAGCCGGCGACGGTCTATTTCTGGGAGCGCGGCTGATGACCCTGGTCGACTTGGCGGCGACCCCGCTGCGCGAACTGAACGCGGCCCTGCACGCCCTGCCGCAGGACACCAACGACACCCGCTGGACGATCCGCAACCCGCGCGGCCAGCACGCCGTGGCGGTCGGCATCGACGCGCCCATCGCCGTCGAGATCGAGGGGCACGTCGGCTACTACTGCGCCGGCATGAACCAGCAGGCCAGCGTCACCATCCACGGCAACGCCGGCGTCGGCCTGGCGGAGAACATGATGTCCGGCGAGGTGCATGTCACCGGCGACGCCAGCCAGTCGGCCGGCGCTACGGCGCACGGCGGCACCCTGGTCATCGGCGGCAACGCGAGCGCCAGGTGCGGCATCTCGCTGAAGGGCGCCGACATCATCGTAAAGGGCAGCGTCGGCCATATGAGCGCCTTCATGGCCCAGGCCGGCAACCTGGTGGTGCTGGGCGACGCCGGCGAGGCGCTGGGGGATTCCCTCTACGAAGCCTGCCTCTACGTGCGCGGTAAGGTCGCCAGCCTGGGGGCCGACTGCGTCGAGAAGGAAATGACCGAAGAACACAAGGCCAAGCTGGCGACGCTGCTGGCCAAGGGCGGGGTCAACGGCGGTGTAGATGTCGGCGACTTCCGCCGCTACGGCTCGGCGCGCGAGCTCTACCACTTCAAGATCGACAACGTGGGCGCCTACTGATGGACAAGCCTTCGCCAACCCGCATTCCGCAGACCACGCCGCGCAAGTCGGCGACCTTCGACGATTACAGCCTCTCGGAAATCCGCCGCGCGGCGGCGACCGGCATCTACGACATCCGCGGCGCCGGCGCGAAGCGCAAGGTGCCGCACTTCGACGACCTGCTGTTTCTCGGCGCTTCGGTGTCGCGCTATCCCTTGGAGGGCTACCGCGAGAAGTGCGCGACCAACGTGACCCTGGGCACGCGCTTCGCCAAGAAGCCCATCGAGTTGAAGATCCCCATCACCATCGCCGGCATGAGCTTCGGCTCGCTCTCGGCCCAGGCCAAGGAGGCGCTGGGGCGCGGCGCTTCGATCATGGGCACCTCGACGACCACGGGCGACGGCGGCATGACGCCGGAAGAACGCGGCCACTCCGACATCCTGGTCTACCAGCTGCTGCCCTCGCGCTACGGCATGAACCCCGTCGACCTGCGCAAGGCCGACGCCATCGAGGTGGTGGTGGGTCAGGGCGCCAAGCCGGGCGGCGGCGGTATGCTGCTGGGCCAGAAGATCTCGGCCCGCGTCGCGGAGATGCGCACCCTGCCGGAGGGGATCGATCAGCGTTCGGCCTGCCGCCATCCGGACTGGACCGGCCCCGACGACCTGGAGATCAAGATCCAGGAGCTGCGCGAGCTCACCGACTGGGAGAAGCCGGTCTACATCAAGGTCGGCGCCAGCCGGCCCTACTACGACACGGCCCTGGCGGTGAAGGCGGGGGCCGACGTGGTGGTGCTGGACGGCATGCAGGGCGGCACCGCGGCCAGCCAGGAGGTCTTCATCGAGCACGTCGGCATTCCGATCCTGGCGGCGATCCGCCCGGCGGTGCAGGCGCTGCAGGACCTGGGCATGCACCGCAAGGTGCAACTCGTGGTCTCCGGCGGCATCCGCAACGGCGCCGACGTGGCCAAGGCGCTGGCCATGGGGGCCGACGCGGTTTCCATCGGCTCGGCGGCGCTGCATGCCCTGGGCGACAACGATCCGGCTTTGGAAGCGGAGTACGAGAAGCTCGGCACCGTCGCCGGAGCCTACGACGACTGGCACGAGGGGCTGGACCCTGCGGGCATTACCACCCAGGACCCGAAACTCGCCGCGCGCCTCGACCCGGTCGCGGCCGGACGGCGTCTCGCCAACTATCTCGCCGTGCTGACGCTGGAGGCGCAGACCATCGCGCGCGCCTGCGGCAAGTCACACGTCTTGAATCTGGAACCGGAGGATCTTGTCGCCCTGACCGTCGAAGCCGCGGCCATGGCGCAGGTGCCGCTCGCCGGCACGAGCTGGATCCCCGGCAAGAACGGCTTCTAGGAGGAAGCGGCCCTGGAACGGCCGATATTTAAAGAACGGGAACGGGGCACATGGCTGTCAATCTTGCGAAGGTCGCCAAAGACCGGGGCATCAAATACTTTCTGATTTCCTTCACCGATCTGTTCGGCGCCATGCGGGCCAAGCTGGTGCCCGCCGCGGCGATCGCCGACATGGCGAAGAGCGGGGCCGGCTTCGCGGGCTTCGCCACCTGGCTCGACATGTCGCCGGCAGACGCCGACATGTTTGCGCTGCCCGACCCCGACAGCCTGATCCAGCTGCCCTGGAAACCGGAAGTGGGCTGGCTGGCCGCCGATCCCTACATGAACGGCAAGCCGGTGGCGCACGCGCCGCGCAATGTGCTGAAAGAGGTCGGCAAGGCGGCGGCGGCCAAGGGCTACGAGATGAAGACCGGCGTGGAGTGCGAGTACTTCGTCATCCTGCCCGACGCCAGCGCCATCTCCGACCCCGCCGACATCCAGGCCAAGCCCTGCTACGACCAGCAGGCGCTGATGCGGCGCTATGACCTGATTTCCGAGATCTGCGACTGCATGCTGGAACTGGGCTGGGGGCCCTACCAGAACGATCACGAGGACGCCAACGGCCAGTTCGAGATGAACTGGGAGTACGACAACGCATTGAAAACCGCCGACCGCCAGGCCTTTTTCAAGTACATGGTGAAGACCCTGGCCGAGAAGCACGGCCTGCGCGCCACCTTCATGCCGAAGCCCTTCGCGGAGCTGACCGGCAACGGCTGCCACATGCACGTTTCGCTGTGGTCGACGAAGAACGGCCAGAACCTTTTCGAGCACAAGAAGGACCCGGAGGGGCTCTCGAAGCTGGCCTATCAGTTCATCGCCGGGGTGATGCACTCTGCCGAGGCGCTCTGCGCCGTCACCAACCCGACGGTGAACTCCTACAAGCGCATCAACGCGCCGGTCACCACCTCCGGCGCCACCTGGGCGCCCAACACCGTGACCTACAGCGGCAACAACCGCACCCACATGATCCGCATTCCCGATCCCGGGCGCTTCGAGTTTCGCCTGGCTGACGGCGCGGCCAACCCCTATCTCATGCCGGCGGCGGTGCTGGGCGCGGGACTGGACGGCATCGCCAACGGCCGCGACCCGGGCAAGCGCCTGGACATCAACATGTACACCGAGGGCCACAAGGCCAAGGGTGCCAAGCGCCTGCCGCTGAACCTGCTCGACGCCCTGCGCGCGCTGGAGAAGTCCAAGGTGCTGAAGTCGGCGCTGGGCGAGGAGACCATCGACGCCTTCGTGAAGCTGAAGATGAGCGAGTGGACCGACTACAGCCATCACCTGAGCGACTGGGAACGCCGCAACACGCTGGACTGCTGAGTCGGCGGTCCCGCGAATAGACCCACAGGGCGCGGGGTTGAATCCCTTTCGCCGACCTGTTATCTCCTGATGAACCGTTGGGGTGCTCGAAAGGGCTGAGAGGCGCAAGTCGCCAACCCAAGGAACCTGATCCGGGTAATGCCGGCGAAGGGAACGGGTCACGACATTTCCAGACATAAGCCTGATCCGCTTTTCCCTTCTCCGGCCCGTGAGGCAAGGAGACGAAGGTGGCGCAAGGTAGTGCGACGCAAGCAGCAGGACAGGGCGGCGAAGGAATTCCCATCGCCCTGACCCCCATCGCCTTGACGGTGGCCGGTTCCGACAGCGGCGGCGGCGCGGGCATTCAGGCCGATCTCAAGGCCTTTTCCGCGCTGGGCGTCTACGGCGCCAGCGTGATTACCGCGGTGACGGCGCAGAACACCCGCGCGGTCACGGCCGTGCATCCCATCCCCGAGGACATTGTCGCAGCGCAGATTGACGCGGTCTTCGACGACATGGCGGTGAAGGCCGTGAAGGTCGGTATGCTGGGCGGACCGCCGGTTATCGAGAGCGTGGCCTTCGGCCTGCGCGACCGCGGCGTGCCCCTGGTGATCGACCCGGTCATGGTGGCGAAGTCGGGGGATGCCTTGCTGCCGGACTCGGCGCTCATCGCCCTGCGCCGCGACCTGCTGCCGCTGGCCGACGTGCTGACGCCGAACCTGCCCGAGGCGGCGCGTCTGCTGGAAGGACCGCAGGCCGAGACGGAAGTCGAAGCGGAGGCGCAGGGACGCCGGCTGCTGGCGCTCGGCCCCAAGGCGGTGCTGATGAAGGGCGGTCACGCCACCGGCAAGGTCTGCGTTGACCTGCTGATTTCGGCCGGGGGCGAGACACTGCGCCTGCAGGCGCCGCGGCGGAACACCCGCAACACCCACGGCACCGGCTGCACCCTGTCCTCGGCCATCGCCGCCGGCCTTGCCAAGGGCCAGGGGCTGCCCGAGGCGGTCGGGACGGCGCATGCCTACCTGCAGGGCGCCATCGCCGCCGCGGACGGGCTCGGCGTCGGCGCGGGACACGGGCCGGTGCATCACTTCCACCAACTCTGGAGGTGAAGCCATGCGCGTCACCGTCATCGGCGCCGGCGTGGCCGGCCTCACCTGCGCCACCGAGCTTCTGAAGCGCGGGGCCGAGGTCACCGTCGTCGACCGCGCGCCGGAACTGGGGGCCGGGTCCTGCTCCTGGTGGGCCGGCGGCATGTTGGCGCCCTGGTGCGAAGGCGAGAGCGCCGAGGAGCCCGTCGTGCGCCTCGGCTCGGCGGCGGCGGATTGGTGGGACGCCCACGCCGGCGGCGTCACCCGGCAAGGGACCCTGGTGGTGGCGCCTGGCCGCGACAGCGGGGAACTGCGGCGCTTCGCCCGCCGCACGATGAATTTCAGCCAGGTGGATGCGGAGGCCATCGCGCTGCTGGAGCCGGACCTCGTCGGGCGCTTCCGCCGGGGCCTCTTTTTCGCCGGTGAAGCGCATCTCGATCCTCGAGCGGCGATCAAGGCCCTGGCCAAGAGGTTGCGGGACGGCGGTGCCGAACTGCGGTTCTCGACGGCCGCCGAGAACTTCCCACAGGCCGACGTGGTGGTCGACTGCCGGGGGCTCGCGGCGCGCGACGTGGCGCCGGGTCTGCGCGGCGTGCGCGGTGAGATGCTGGTGCTGCGCTGCCGCGAGCTGGCGCTGACCCGCACGCTCCGCCTGCTGCATCCGCGCATCCCGGTCTACATCGTGCCGCGCGGGGAAGGGGTCTACATGCTCGGCGCCACCATGATCGAGAGCGCCTCGCGCTCGCCGGTCTCGGCGCGCTCCCTCGTCGAGCTGTTGAACGCCGCCTATGCCTTGCACCCGGCCTTCGGCGAGGCGGAGGTGGTGGAGATCGGCGTCGACGCCCGCCCGGCCTTTCCCGACAACCTGCCGCGCGTCTGGCGCGACGGCCGCAGCGTCTTCGTCAACGGCCTCTATCGCCATGGCTTCCTGCTGGCGCCGGCCCTGGCCCGCCGCGCCGCCGACCTCGTGTTCGGCGAGACCCCCATCCCGGAGGAGAGCGATGCAGATCGTCTTGAACGGCAAACCCTGTGACGTGGCGCGCGACCGCCTTGATGGCGTGCTGGAAGAGCTCGGCTACCAGGGTGCCAAGGTGGCCACGGCGGTGAACGGCAACTTCGTTGCCGGGCCTCTGCGCGCGGAAACGTGGATCAAGGACGGTGACCGGGTCGAAGTCATCGCCCCGATGCAAGGGGGGTGAGGTGATGCGGCGGTTCTATGGCGTTGAGCTGGAGACGCGCCTGCTGCTGGGCACGGCGCAGTATCCTTCGCCGGCGATCCTGGCCCGGGCGGTACGCGCCTCCGGGGCCGAGGTGGTGACGGTGTCGCTGCGCCGCGAGTCGGCGGAGCAGCGCGACGGCCAGGCTTTCTGGGAGCTGATCCGCGAGCTGGGCGTGCGCGTGCTGCCCAACACCGCCGGCTGCCACACGGTGAAGGAGGCGGTGACCACCGCCCACATGGCGCGGGAGGTCTTCGACACCCCCTGGATCAAGCTGGAGGTGATCGGCGAGGACGACAGCCTGCAGCCGGACCTCTTCGGCCTGGTGGAAGCGGCTGCGGTGCTGACCGCAGAAGGCTTCCAGGTCTTCCCCTACACCACCGAGGACCTGGTCGCCGCCGGGCGCCTGCTGGAGGCGGGCTGCGAGGTGCTGATGCCCTGGGGCGCGCCCATCGGTTCCGGTCTGGGACTCAACAACCTCTACGGCCTGCGCAGCCTGCGCGCCCACTTTCCCGAGGTGCCGCTGGTGGTGGATGCGGGCATCGGCCTGCCGTCCCACGCGGCGGCGGCCATGGAACTGGGCTACGACGCGGTGCTGCTCAACACCGCCGTGGCCAAGGCCGGTGATCCCGTCGCCATGGCCGCGGCCTTCGCCCAGGCGATCGCCGCGGGGCAGGCGGCGCACGCCGCTGACCCCATGGAGCCGCGCGACATGGCGGCGCCCTCGACCCCCGTCATCGGCAAGGCGTTTTTGGGATGACCAAGCTCATGGTGCTCGATCCCTTCTATCCCATCGTCGACAGCAGCGCCTGGCTGCGCCGCCTGCTGCCCTGCGGGGTGAAGCTGGTGCAGCTGCGCGTGAAAGACCTTACCGAAGACGATACGCGCCGGGAAATCCGCGATGCCAAGGCGCTCTGCCAAGCTGTCGGCTGCCAGCTTGTCGTCAACGACTACTGGCGCCTGGCCATCGAGGAGGGCTGCGACTTCGTGCACCTGGGCCAGGAGGACCTGGACGACGCCGATCTGCCGGCGATCCGCCGCGCAGGGCTTCGCTTGGGAGTCAGCACCCACGACGATGCGGAGCTGGCGCGGGCCCTGTCCGTCGACCCCGACTACCTGGCCCTGGGGCCGATCTATCCGACCATCCTCAAGAAGATGAAATGGGCGCCGCAGGGCCTGGAGAAGCTGGGCGAATGGAAGCGGCGTATCGGCGACATCCCGCTGGTCGCCATCGGCGGGCTGACCGTCGAGCGCGCGCCGGGCGTCCTCGCAGCCGGGGCAGACGTCCTCTCCGTCGTCACCGACATCTCCCTCAACGCCGACCCGGAAGCCCGGACCCGGGCCTGGATCGAGGCAACACACAAGAACCAACTGCAGGAAGCCCGATGAAAACCTTGAACGCCTTTACACTTATTCTTGCCCTGTTGCTGGCGACGACGCCCGCGGCGGCGGCCGACAAGCTGACCCTGGTGCTCGACTGGTTCGTGAACCCGGATCACGGCCCCATCATCGTCGCCCAGGAGAAAGGCTACTTCGCCGACGAAGACCTGGAGGTGGAGGTGATCGCCCCCGCCGATCCTTCCGACCCGCCGAAGCTGGTGGCCGCCGGCAAGGCGGACCTGGCGGTTTCCTACCAGCCGCAGCTTCACCTGCAGATCCACGAGGGCCTGTCCCTGACCCGCGTCGGCACCCTGGTGGCCACGCCGCTCAATTGTCTCCTGGCGCTGGAAGATGGGCCGGTGAAGTCCCTGGCCGACCTCAAGGGCCGCAAGATCGGCTTCTCCGTCGCCGGCGTGGAGGAGGCGTTGCTGGGCGCCATGCTGGCGCCGCACGGCCTCAGCCTGGACGACGTGGAACTGGTCAACGTGAACTGGTCCCTCTCGCCATCGCTGATGTCGCGCCAGGTGGACGCGGTGATCGGTGCTTTCCGCAACTTCGAACTGAACCAGCTGGCCATCGAAGGCATCGGCGGGCGTTGCTTCTTTCCGGAGGAGGAGGGCGTGCCGGCCTACGACGAGCTGATCTACGTCGCCAACCCCGAGACCATGGACCCGGCGGTTGTCGCGCGTTTCCTGGCGGCGACCGAGAAGGCGACCCAGTTCATCGTCAACCACCCCGAGGAGGGCTGGGAAGTCTTCGCCGGCACCGCCAAGGAGCTGCAGGACGAGCTGAACGCGCGCGCCTGGAAGGACACCCTGCCGCGCTTCGCGCTGAGGCCCGCGGCCCTCGACGTCGGCCGCTATGCCCGCTTCGAGGCCTTCCTGGCCGAGGCCGGACTGGTGCCCAGCGAGAACCCGGTGGCGCGCATCGCCCAGCAGGTATCCGGGCAATGACCGCGCCCAAGCTGCTGCCCAACCGTGGTCCGGACTACGGTTCCGAGGTCTTCGGCGCCTGGCGCCGCGCCGCCGGCGCGGACTGGCAGGCCTATACGCGCCATGAGTTCGTGCGCCGGCTGGGCGACGGCACCCTGCCGCGCCGGGCTTTCCTGCACTACCTGGTGCAGGACTACGTCTTCCTGACCCACTTCGCCCGCGCCTGGGGGCTGGCGGTGGTCAAGGCTGGAGATCTGGAGGAGATGAAGGCGGCGGCCGCCACCGTCGACGCCCTGGTGAACCATGAGATGAAGCTGCACGTGGAGGTCTGCGCCGGCGAAGGCATCCCGGAGAAGACGCTCTTCGCGGCGGAGGAGGAGATCGAGAACCTCGCCTACACCCGCTTCGTCATGGACAGCGGGCTGTCCGGCGACTTCCTCGACCTGCTGGCGGCCCTGGCGCCCTGCGTGCTGGGCTACGGCGAGATCGGCGCCTGGCTGGGCGATCTTTCGAGCCGGAGGCCGGCCAGTGACAAGGCCTATGCCGACTGGATCGACACCTACGCCGCCAGCGACTACCAGGCACTGTGCCACGGCGTCGGCAGGCTGGTGGAGCGGGCGGCCGCGGCCCGCCTCGGCGCCACGCCGCAGGCCTCGCCGCGCTGGGCCGACCTCTGCCCCCCGTTCCGCACGGCGACGCGCCCGGAGGGCGGGTTCTGGGACATGGGGCTGAGAGGGAGCCTGAGAGGGGACCTCGGCAGTGGAAAGCGAAAAGACGCCTGAACGCCTTTCCGGCGTGACCCGGGTGCGCGACGGTCTCTTGGTCTTCGCCGCGGCGCTGACCTTCTGGCAGGCGTTGGTGTGGCTGACCGCCGTGCCCTCGTTCATCCTGCCCGGCCCCCTGCGCGTCGCCGGGACGCTGATTGCCCAGTACCAGCTTATCCTGGAACACGCCGCCGTCACCGTGGCCGAGGTGCTGCTCGGCATCGCGCTCGGCACCCTGCTGGGCGCGCTGACTGCCCTGCAGCTCATGATGTCGCGCACCGCCCTGCGCTACGTCCTGCCGGTGCTGGTCTTCAGCCAGGCGGTGCCGGTCTTCGCCCTGGCGCCGCTGCTGACCCTCTGGTTCGGCTACGGCCTCGGTTCCAAGATCGCCATGGCGGTGCTGATCATCTACTTCCCCGTGGCCTCCAACTTTCTCGACGGCCTGCGCCACAGCGACGACAGCCTGGTCGAGATGGCGCGCAGCCTGGGCGCGACCAACCGGCAACTGCTGTTCCGCATCCGCCTGCCGGCGGCGCTGCCCTCGCTCGGCTCGGGCCTGCGCCTCGCCGCGGTCTATGCGCCCATCGGCGCCGTCATCGGCGAATGGGTCGGCGCCTCCCAGGGCCTCGGCTATCTGATGCTGCTGGCCAACGGCCGGGCCAAGACCGACCTGATGTTCGCCGCGCTTCTCGTCCTCGCGCTTTTCACCCTGGTCCTGCACAAGGCCGTCGGCCGCCTGGCCGACCACCTGGCGCGCCGCGCCAAGGGGCAGGCTTGAACGGCTGATTGCCAATGAGCTGTTCCGATTTGCTGTGACGGGGATTGATCCGGATCAAGGCTGCGCGCCGGCAGGGAATTGGGTCAACCTGTGCGCCCAACCGCCGCCGAAGACGCAGCCGATCGCGATGGATACGCCCGGTCAGCTTGTCGACCGCCCGCCAGGGAACGCGCCCGCCGCCGCGGGCTGCGTGGTCTCGGTCAGCGGTTCGCTGGTCGATGTCGCTTTTCCGGAAGGTGAACTGCCGCCGGCCTTGAGTCGCGGGGCCGGGGCCGTGCCTGGTGGTGATCGGCAGCCGCGGTGCCGCCTGGCGGAGGAGCGGGGGCTCGACGCCGACCGCAGTATCGACGACAAGCTGGATGGCCTGCGCCGCCGTGAGAACGCCCTGCGCCAGGAGGCCATCACCACGGAGCTGCTGGACGTCGTTACCGGCTCCGAAGCTATCCTGACGCCGCCGGAGCGCTGAGCCTCCGGCCTTCCGGCCCCGGATTTATGGGCTTTGGCGGGGCCGTCTAGGCTGCAAGGATGGGTTGGATTCTGCCGGGCGCGACCCCTCTCTCTTTGCGTCCCCCGAGGGGGTCGCGAAGGGCATTTCCTGACTCAAAGGTTGATATGTAAATTTCCAAGGAATAGGACTGAAGTACTAAGGAAGATCAACTTATGGTTAATATTCATCCTTTACTTCGGTAGAAACCACAGAAATTTGTATGAGTTTTCGCCCTGATGGCCTCTCGGTTGTTTCCATTCGCCTGTTTCTTGTGACAAAATTTAGTCGGTCCCGCTACCAAGAGTTTATAAACAATTGCGGCGGGGGCTGGACAAACTTCAGGGTGAGAAGTGCATGACCGCGCTAGCGAGGGTTCTCGTTGCTGACGATGAAGTCGACCTGATCGAGGACTATCACTCGGCTCTGGCCATTGCTGATTCCAAGAATGCGGACACGCGCCTTGCCGAGCTGCAGGACGAGTTGTTCGGTCCTCAGCACTCCAACAGCAGCCTGCCACCCATCGAACTCGTCTCGGTGAATCAGGGCGAGGCGGCCGTGCAGGCGGTCAGCCGCGCGCAGGAAGAACACCGCCCGTTTTCAGTCGCCTTTATCGATGTGCGCATGCCGCCGGGTATCAACGGTCTGGACGCTGCCGCCAAGATCCGGGCGATCGACGAACGCCTGCCCATCGTCATCGTTACGGCCTACACCGATATCCAGATGATCGACCTGGCGAAGAAGGTGCCGCCGGCCGATCGGCTCTTTGTGCTGCAGAAACCCTTCCACACCACCGAGATCCAGCAGCTCGCCATCGCCCTGACGGCGCGTGGCGAGCTGGACCGGATGAACGAAGGCGAGGGTGGGGCTGAGACCTTGCCGCGGCTCGACCGTGTTCTCAGCGGTCTGCCGGGCGGCATCGCCGTCTTCGACGAGAACGAGCGCCTGGTTCAGATGAACGAGGGCCTCGGAAAACTTTTCCCCGATATGAAGGACGAGGCCGGCTCGGGCATTCGCTACGACGCCTGGCGTGCCAAGATCGCAGAAGAGCTGGCGCCGGACCAGGTGCTGAAGCGCAAGGGTCGGGATGACGGACGCCTTCAGCTGGCTGATGCCGGCGGTTTGGCGGCCCGGCGCCTTTCCGGCAACCGCTGGGTGATGATCGCCGAGCAGTTCGAGTCCACCGGCGGAACGGTGGTGCAGTTCCTCGATGTGACCAGGATGAAGGTTGCCGAGCAGCGCCGGACGATCGGCAGCACCATGGCCCATATGTCGCGTCTGGCGGGCGCCCTGGTAGACCGCGCCGCGGCGGGGGAGCTGGGACGCGGCGCCTCTGCGACGGAAATCTCCGGCGAGTTGGAACAGACCGCCACCGGGCGGCGCTCGGCCCTGCAGGATCTGACGATCCTGGCGCAGCGCCAGCAGCTTGCGCCACGGCCGAGCTTCCTCGACGCCTTGGCCAATGAGACCGCGGCGGCGCTGGAGCATGAACTTCCCAAGTCCATCAATGTGGAGACGGTTTCCTCCGTCGGCCTCTGGCCCGTCTTTGTCGACCCTGAACAGACCCGGGATGTGCTGCGCGCGCTGATGTTGAACGCTGCCGAAGCCGTGGAAGGCAAGGGAAGCGTCGTCGTCGAGACTGCCAACGTCCGGGCGACGCGGGAAGCGGCGAGCGAGATGCCCGGCCTCAAGAGCGGTGAGTACGTGCGCCTGTCGATCACCGACAACGGTCCCGGCATGCAGCCGGAGTTGATCGACCGCGCCGTTATGCCGTTTTTCACCACAAAGGATCCTAAGGAACACAGTGGCATGGGGCTTACAGCGGCTTACAGCTTCGTTCTGCAGTCCGGTGGGCATCTCTTCATCGACAGTGACGGTCAGAGCACGACCACCGTCAATCTCTTCCTGCCCCGCTTGCCCGAGGGCGTCATGGCCGGGAAACGGGGGCTGCGGCGCCACTAAGGCGATCGCAGGGAACGGGGTCACAGAGATGCACGTCACTAAGCCAGCGGCCACACTGGATCTCTTCGGAGGTTTCTCGTTGCGAGACGCAACGGGCGCGCAGGTGTCCCTGACTCTCCGCAAGACCGAGGCGCTCATCGCCTATCTGGCGGTAAACGGCCACAGCCAGCAGCGCGAAAAGCTCGCCACGCTGCTATGGGGCGAGACCACCCAGTCCAACGCCCTGCAGAGCCTGCGCCAGGCGCGCCTGACCCTGATGCGCAATCTTGAACCGCACAAGCTGCCGATTCTCAATTTCGACCGGCGGGAGGTGCATCTGGACGTGACCTCCCTGCAGGTCGACGCACTGGAGTTTGAACGTCTGCAGGAGGCGGGCGACCAGGATTCTCTGGCGCGGGCCGTGGCGCTGTACAGCGGCGAATTCCTGGCCGGCATGGAAATCGAGTCGGAAGCCTTCGAGGAATGGCTGCTGCCGATCCGCGCCTGGTACCGCGAGCAGATGGAGGCCGCACTCGATAGGTTGCTCACCTTGCAGGAGCAGGCCGGGGCGCAGGAATCTTCAATTCGCACGGCCAAGCGTATTCTGGCACTCGATCCGCTGCGCGAGGACGTACACCGCTGGATGATGCAGGCCTTTGCCGCCGCCGGCCAGCGCACCTCGGCATTGGCCGCCTACGACGCTTGCCGTACGGTTCTGCGCGAACAGCTCGACGTCGAGCCGGAGGCCGAGACCGAGTCTCTCTACCAGTCGATCCTTTTGCGGGCGGACCCGCAGCCGCGGACCGTGAAGTCCGCCGGCGAGCAGAGAATCAACGGCACCGCCGTTGCGTCCCTGGCCGCCGAGGCGCCGGCCACCGGCGAAGCCGCCGCTGCAGCGGGGGCGGGCGGCGGGCTGGCGCCGATCAGCAATCTCACCAACGCGGCCCTGGAAGTTCTGCAGATCGCCGCGGTTTCAGGCAGCCTCTTCTCGATGGGTCTGCTCGAGGCCTTGACCGAGCGCTCTCCGGAGCGCAGCCGGGCAAGCCTCCGCGAACTGGTTGCGGCGGGCCTTTTCGAGACGACCGCCGACGGCGAGGCCTCCTCCATCGGCTCGTCGGTCCGCGAAAGGGTCCTGGGGCAGCTTCTGCCCTCCCACCGCAAGCACCTGCACTACGCCGTTGCCGTGGCCCTGGAAGACCAGGCAGGCAGCGATATTTACGAGCAGTGCTATGAGATCGCCGGGCATTTCCGCGCTGCCGGGCGTTGGAACCTCGCGGTGCCCCATCTGCTGCGCCTGGCCAAGCTGGAGGCGGATCGCGGCAACCTCGATCTGGCGGAAACCCAGGTGCGTCAGGCGTCGGCCGATCTCGAACTGCTGCCGCCCGGCGATGCGCGCGGCAAGCTGGAGGTCAAGGTCCTGGTGATCGCCGCCGAGTTGGCGGAGTTGAAGGGCGATCTGGCGCGGGCCGAGGAAATCCTCGCTCGCAAGTGGCCGGACCTGAAACGCTATGGCAACTCGGAGCTGTGGATCAGCTACCTGCTGGCTCGGGCGCGCCTGCGTCATCGCAGAGGCATGGTCAAGCAAGCCTACGCGGCGATCCGGCGCATGCCGCGCACCTGCAAGGGCCGGCCCATGCAAAGCCATTGGCTGCTGGCTGAGCGCTTCGCCGATCTGGCGGATAAAATCACCGGCGAAGGCTGCAATCCCGCAATGATGCTGGAAAGCCATCGCCTGACCGGCCCACGCTCCAGCGAGGCCGATGCCAGTGCGGTGCAGGCGCTGTGCCACGCCAAGCGCGAGAAGTTCTCGGCCGCTTACGCGGCCTGCGCCCAGGCGATCCGCCTGTCCGAGAACCAGCCGGACACGACCTGTCTGACCGTCAGCCTGCAGACCCAGGGGATCATCCAGGTCTGGGACGGGGAAGCGAAGGTGGCTCTGGAGGCTTTCGACCGGGCCTTGAGCCTGGCGGAAGCGCGGGGTGACCTGCTGAGGCAGTACACCTCACGCGGCTACCGCGGTTTCGCGCTGATCAATGCCGGGCGCGCCTTCGAAGCGAAGGAGGAACTGGCCCAGGCAGTCAATATGTCAGAAAAGCTGCATCTGCCCTTTATGCGCGCTATGTTCATGGCTTGGCTGGCCGAGGCCCTGCAGGGTTGCGGAGAGAACGACCGCGCTCTCGAGGTCGCCCGCTGGGCGGCCCGCATGGCCAACGAGGGCAACGAGCCCTGGGCCCGTTCGGTGGCCTTGCGCGTCATGGCGCAGGCGCTCTCCGTGTCGAACGCCGAGGACGGCAAGTTCGTCGACCGCATCCTGCGCGCGGCGCTGGAGATGCAAAGCAGCCTGGGGCTGCCGTTCGAGACGGCGCGCACCGTCGACATGCGGGCAGAGGTCAGCGCCGCCGAGCTTCACTAGAGGGACCTGCTTCGTCATGAACGCGCTGGACCTTCGCTGGATAGTTCCGGTCCTCGCAATTCTCGGCGTCCAGTATTTTGTGGCGCTGCTGATCGGCGTGCAGCTCGATTTCAGCTACGAGGTGCCCTTCCGAAGCTTTGGCGTCGTAGGGTTGAACTTCGCCATAATTGGCTTTTGCCTGCCCGTCGTCTGGCAGCTGTTCCGATTTTGGCGGGAGGGCGAGCAAAACCCCCTTCGCCGCATCCTGCCCCGCCTTCCCTGGGCGCTCGCAGTCGGGTTCCTGCTGGTCGCTTGCCAGTTCGCTGTTCTGAACTGGGCCAAGGTCATGATGCCGGCGGCCGTGGGATTTTGGGCCGATCCCGCCTTCGCCGACCTGGATCACCTGCTTTTCGGGCAAGATCCCTGGCGCCTCAGCCATCAGTACCTAGGCCAGGCGACGCCGGTGATTGACAAGATCTATGGCTTTTGGGCGCCTGTGAACTTTGCCATCCTGCTCTTCCTGTTCTACCTGCCCCCTTCCCCCAAGAGGGCCCAGGCCCTGATCGCCTACTTCCTCGCCTGGGCTGGCGGCACCTTGGGCCAGTACCTGGGCGCCTCGGCAGGGCCGATCTTCTATGAGTCGATCCAGCTTGGCGACCGCTTCGCCGAGCTGCCCGTCAGCCCCTGGACGGCGACCGCCCGCGAGTACCTCTGGACCAACTACCTGAAGGGGGGAGGGCTTATTGGTGCTGGGATCTCGGCGATGCCGTCGATGCACGTCGCCATCGCCCTATGGATTGCGCTGGTGGGTCGGACGTTCCTGCCCAGGTACCAGGTGATCTTCTGGGCCTATTTTGCCACCATCCTTGTCGGTTCCGTCCATCTGGGCTGGCACTATGCGGTTGATGGCATCGCCGCTTCCGTCATCGTCCCGGTCGTTTGGGTCATTGCGGGGACGATGGCGACCACCACACTGAATAAGCAGCGGCAACCTGAACCGTCCATTGAGACCTGAAGGAAGCGCCCGGATTTGAGCGATCAGGGCTGCGCGCTGGTACTTCACCGCGGCGGGAGCGGGGACAGTAGCTGTCCAGGCAATTGACGAGCGTCACGCGCTTTACCGTCTCCGCGGTTCTCCCTCTTCCAAGCTCCCTTCCGAAGCGCCTGCAACGCCGATACAGGCATCGGCTTGCGCTCCCCCAAGCATGGTTTTTGCCGCAGGCAAGGTTTCCTTCGGCCTGTTGCTCCACCGCAACAGTGCTACCACCTTTGATGGCTGTATTGGTTAATTCTTTATGAATGAGCCAAGCGGTCGTTAACCTTTGCGCATCTTTCAGATCGATGACGATGGCCGAAAACGGGCCTCGAGAATCCCAAAAACATAATACTAGACAATGGCATAAGCGTCGTTTGCTTGCGCCTTATCTGCGCCTGTCGTCAAGGCTCAATGGTTAACGTCGGCTGCTTTGACGGAGATGACGTTGCGCCTTGCGCGCGCATTTCTGTGCCGCTGCATGACGTTTGGATCACGGGGCAATTGATACGAATTCACGTCAATTGGCGCAGGCATGTAGCTGCATAGCCTCTTCGGGGAGCTGGCGCCGAGGTCGAGCCCGAGACGGCCAAGAGCGACTAAGCCGGGCCGAGGGCTGGGGAACAACGAAGGAATGGAGAAAAACAATGCGTAATTTTCTGAAGGCTCTTTGGGCGGACGAGAGCGGCGCGGCTGGCGCCGAGTACGCCCTCATCCTGGCGATCGTCGCTATCGGCATTGCGGTGGCCGCCGGCAACCTGGGCACGGCAATCTCCGGCTCCATGCAGGATGCCGCCGATTGTATCAACCAGGCTTCGGGTAGCTCCTGCTAGTCGTGAACGTGAGGACCGACGGCCATGCGATTTGGCCGTCGGATACCTCTGTCTAGAGAACAAGCATCAGCGTGATGAATGGTGCGCGAGCACCGGACGACCCGACGAGAAATCTACTGACAGGACGAGGACAGAACCATGAGAGGGCGCGCAATTATAATGTTGGGCTTGGCTGTCGTCCTGGCGGTCGCAGCAGTCTTTCTGGCCCGCAACTGGATCCAGGAACAGGCACGACCCATCATCGTGCAGCAGGCGGCGCAGCCGGCGAACACCGTCACGGTCGTCGTCGCCAAGGAACGCATGACCTTCGGCAATCCGGTGCGCAAGGAGCAGCTCCGCCTGGTGAAGTGGCCGGGTGAAGCGGTGCCCGAGGGCGCATTTACCTCGATCGACGAGTTGCTCGACGGTCAGGAGGAACGTGTCGTCCTGCGCGCCATCGAGATTAACGAGCCGGTGTTGAAGAACAAGATCTCCGGCTTCGGCGGCAAGGCCAGCCTGGCGGCGATCCTTTCGCCGGAAATGCGCGCGGTGACCATCCGCGTCAATGATGTGGCCGGTGTCGCCGGCTTCGTGCTGCCGGGCGACCGGGTCGATATTCTGCTGACCCGAGACCGAACCGGCGGTGACGGCAACAAGAGCGCCAACAACCTGATCACCGACGTTCTGCTGCAGAACGTCAAGGTTCTGGGCATCGATCAGGATGCCAATCAGGAAAAGGACAAGCCCTCGGTTGCGAAGGCGGTGACCCTGGAGGTCTCGCCGCAGCAGGCGCAGAAGCTGGCTCTGGCCTCGCAGCTCGGCAGCTTGGCTCTGATGCTGCGCAACCTGGCCGACGCAGAGGCAGAACAGGTCAAGACCGTCAGCACCCGTGATCTTTCGGTCGGCGAGGTCAACGAGCCGGCGCAGGTCGTCGAGGCGCCCAAGAAAAAGACGAAGACGATCAAGAAGGTAGTCCAGCGGCCAAAGGAAGATCCGCTTTCCGCCGTGCGCATCGTGCGAGGCACCAACGCCACCAGCTACGAGGTCCAGCCCGACGTACAGCCGCTCTTCGGCAGCCTGCCGGCGCAGAAACTGTCGCCTTCCGGCACCGCGACCGTCACGACCCCGGCAGTACCTGAGGGCGGTGAGGCGAATACCGTGACGCCCGCCGGACCGACATTCGTGAAGCCGCAGACGAAGGCGCCGGAGAACGGTGCCCAGAGCGCGCCGTCTCTAGGAGGCGAGCAGGAGAACCCCATCAACCTGCTGCCGCCCGATCTGGAAGCCGCCTTGAACTAACCAAGGAACGAGCAAGAAACAAAGGTAAGGGAGAGGGGCATGACAAGTGTTCAGAAGAGATGGATCGGAAACGCCATAGGCGGCCTGCTGGTACTTACAGCCGTGATGGCCATGGCGGTACCGCAACAGGCCTGGGGACAGCCGAACGTCACCACCGAGATCGGTGAGTCCCGGCACGCAGGCGAGTTCATCGTTCCGGTGAACAAATCGCAGATCCTGCGCCTCGACGTTCCCTTCGCCGATCTTCTGGTCGGCAACGCCGAAATCGCCGACGTCCTGGCCCTCACGGACCGCTCGATCTACGTGCTGGGCAAAAAGACCGGCTCGACCAGCCTGACGGTCTACGGGCGCAACAGGTCGCTCATCGCCGTCATGGACCTGGTGGTTACCGTGGATGTCGAGGGACTGAAGGCGCGCCTCTTCGAGCTGATGCCCGAAGAGGAGATCGAGGTACGGGCCGTCAACGAAGCGGTGATCCTGAGCGGCAGGGTCAGCAGCGCGGTGCGGTTGCAGCGCGCCATGGAGGTCGCCGAGCGTTTCGCGCCGGAACAGGTAACCAACCTGCTTTCGGTGACCGGCAGCCAGCAGGTCATGCTCGCCGTCCGCTTCGCCGAGGTTCAGCGCCGCGTCGTCAAGGAGTTGGGACTCAACACACAGATCTCCGGCTCCGACTTCGCGGTCACCGTGGGCGATGCCCTCTTGAACGGGATCTTTTCTCCGACGGCGATTGCAACCGGTACGGTGACCTTTGGCATCGGCGCGGCGACGGTCGACTTGCTGTTCGACGCCCTGGAGGAAAAGGGTGTCGTCAAGACCCTTGCCGAGCCGAACCTGATTGCTCTCTCCGGAGACACCGCTAGTTTCCTGGCCGGCGGCGAGTTCCCGGTGCCGGTGGCGCAGAACACCGACGAAGGCAACACAACCATCACCGTCGAGTTCAAGGAGTTCGGCGTCGCCCTGGCCTTCACGCCCACGGTGCTGGACGACGGCTTGATCAACGTCGTTGCCAGCCCGGAGGTGAGCCGTATCGACCCGACCAACGCAGTCACCCTCCAGGGCTTCGAGATCCCGGGGCTGACGACGCGGCGGGCCACCACTACGGTGGAGTTGCGTGATGGGCAGTCTTTCGCCATCGCCGGTCTGATCCAGTCGGATTTCCAGGACACGGTGCGTCAGTTCCCTCTGCTGGGTGATGTGCCGGTCCTCGGGGCGCTGCTGCGCAGCAGCGACTTCCAGAACCAGCAGACCGAGCTGGTCATCATCGTGACGCCGCACCTCGTGCAGCCGGCGCCGGGCGGCAGCCTGGCAACTCCGGCCGATAACTTCGTGCCGCCGAGCGATTCCGATATCTGGCTCTTCGGCCGTGTCGAATCGCCGACTTCTGGGATGACCCCCAGCAACGCCGCCAACGCCATGGCTATCAATGAAGCCGGGGGCGTCCAGGGCGCCTACGGCCACATCATCAAGTGAGGTGCGTAATGATGAAGGCAACCACGATCTTCACTGTGCTCGTGGCCGGCGGACTGCTCGTCGCCTGCACGCCGCAGGAGAAAATCCATCCCTCCTTCGGCAACGCGGTGCGCCACAACATGTCTATCCACATCATCAATCCGACCCCGGAATACAGCGCTGCGCAGCAGATCCCGGAACTGGACGGTCCCCGCGCCGCCGGCGCCCAGGGGCGCTACGACAAGGGTGAAGTCATCCAGCCGGAGCGTCTGCGGACCACTGAATCCAACACCAGATGATCCTGGGCATCAGAGTCTGAGAGCAAGGGTTCGAGAGGCAGGAAATGGGTGAAAATCTGAACGTCGTCGGAATGCTGCGTACGCCACAGCTCCGGTCTGCCTTGGCGGAAGTCTGCACGGATATGAACGGTACCAAGTTCGATCTGCGCATCGCTCCGCTCGAGCTCAGTGCCGCCGACGCCAGCTTGCCCGGTTCCGACCTCATCATCGTCGAGATCGATACCAGGAGCGCCGATGACGTGGAGCGGCTGCGTACCCTGGTCGAGCAGCTCTCGCCCGGGACCCCGGTGGTCGCCACAGCGGCGGAGGCGACCCTGGACGATGTGCGCAAGTTGATGCGCCTCGGCCTCGTCGACGTACTGCCGCAGCCCGTCCAGCGCGACGACGTGCTGGCCGCCTTGGAGCACGCCTCGCGGGTGCGCAAGGCGGCGCGTCGGCCCCAAGCGGCCAAGGGGCGATTGGTCTCGGTCTTGAAAGGCGGCGGCGGTGTCGGCGCGACCACGGTCGCCGTGCAGGCCGGCTGCTGTCTTGCGCAGACACTGCAGAAGCGGGGGCAGGAGGTTTGCATCCTGGACTTTGACGTGCAGGGCGGCACCGTTGCGCTGTACCTGGATCTCAAGGACCGCACCGGTCTCGCGGACCTGGTGTCGGCGCAAGATCGCCTGGACGGCGAATTGCTGCGCGGCGCCATGACCCGTCACCCCAGTGGCCTCAATGTGGTCGCCGCACCGCCGGACGTGATGCCGCTGGATACCTTCAGCGCGGACTTCGTGCGTCGGCTGCTTGATATTGTCCGCCAGGAATTCGCGGTGGTGATCGTCGATCTGCCGCCGACCTGGTGCCTTTGGTCTTTCGATATTCTGCGCCAGTCGGACGACGTTCTGCTGGTGACGCAGATGACGGTGCCGGGCGTACGCCAGGCCCGTCGCCAACTCGACACCTTGGGTGCGGAAGGTCTGGATGAGCTTCCGGTGCGCGTCGTCCTCAATCGTTACGAAAAGCGATGGGGCGAAGCGGTCGGCCTTAAGGAAGTCGAGAAGGCGCTGGAGCACAAGATCGACTTCACCGTCGCGAACGACTACCGGACCGTCAGCGAAGCGCTCAACCAGGGCCTTTCCATCGCCGACGTTCGCAGGCGGTCTAAAGCTTTCAAGAATATTTCCAAGATCAGTGACGCCCTCGCCGTGGCAGGAAGCCGAAAAGAGGAGCGGGTCGAGCCGCACCTCGCCAACGTGCCTGGCCGATAACTCAGGAGACCCAGCAAGATGTCGTTCTTCTCCAGACCGCAGCCGCAGCCCCAGGAAGGTCCCGTTGCAGGAGTGCTGGCCGGGGGCCAGCCTGAGGCCCAGGTGATCGTGCCGCGCGGGCACGACGACGTCGACGACCGCAAGCTGTCCAGCTATACGGAACTGAAGGTGTCGCTGCATCAGCAGTTGCTCGACATGATCAACCTCTCGGTCATCGACAAGATGCCGCCGGCCGAGTTCCGCGCGCAGATGGGCGAGATGGTCCGAGAGCTGCTGGCGCGGGAAAACCGCCCCCTCAACCGCCAGGAGCAGGCTCAGCTGGTCGATGACGTCCTCGACGAGCTGCTCGGCCTGGGGCCGCTCGAGCCACTTCTGAAAGACGCCTCGGTTACCGACATCCTGGTCAACTGCCACAGCAACGTCTTCGTGGAGCGCGGCGGTCAGCTGCATCCCACGGCGGTACGCTTCAAGGACGATCGGCATCTGCTGAGGATCATCGGCCGGATTGTCTCCGCCGTCGGGCGCCGGGTCGACGAGTCGCAGCCCATGGTGGATGCCCGCCTGGCCGATGGTTCGCGCGTCAACGCAATCATCCCGCCGCTCGCCGTCGACGGCCCGCTGCTTTCGATCCGCAAGTTCGCCAAAGAGCGGATCGACATGGAAAAGCTTATTCAGATCGGCAGCGTGCCTCAGTCAGTCGCGGATCTGCTGGTTGGAATCGTTAGGGCGCGGCGCAACGTGCTGATCTCCGGCGGCACCGGCAGCGGCAAGACGACGATGCTGAACGCCATGTCGGCCTACATCGACGGGCGCGAGCGCATCATCACCATCGAGGACGCGGCCGAGTTGCAGATGCAACAGGTTCACGTGGCGCGCCTTGAAACCCGTCCCGCCAACATCGAGGGGCGCGGCGAGGTCACCCAGCGCGAGCTGGTCAAGAACGCCCTGCGCATGCGTCCCGACCGCATCATCGTCGGCGAGGTGCGCGGTGGTGAGGCCTTCGACATGCTGCAGGCCATGAACACCGGCCACGAGGGCTCGATGACCACCGTCCACGCCAATACCGGCCGCGACGCCCTGGCGCGCGTCGAGCAGATGATCGGCATGACGGGCTTCGACCTGCCGACACGCTCCATGCGGGCACAGATCGCCTCGGCGCTGCACGTCGTCATTCAGCTTGAGCGTATGAGCGACGGCAAGCGCCGGCTCGTCAGTCTGCAGGAGATCACTGGCATGGAAGGCGACGTCGTCTCTATGCAGGAGATCTTCCGCTTCCGCCGCGAGTCCACGGACGCCTCGGGCACGATCCATGGCCACTACGTCACGACCGGGATCCGGCCCAAGTTCGTTTCTGAGTTCGTCGCCCGCGGCATCGAGGTGCCAGACCGCATCTTCGACCCGAACCACGTTCTCGAGTAGACACGCCATGCCAATCGAACCGATCTACATTCTCTACGGCGTTATCTTCGTCACGGTCCTGCTGCTGGTGGAAGGGGTTTACTACCTCTTCATTCACTCGATGCAGGTAAACCGGCGGACCAACCGGCGGCTGTCTATGCTGAATTCCGGAATGGAAAGTCGTGAGGTCTTGGGTCTCCTGCGCCGGCAACCGGTGCGGGAGACACAGGGGCTGGGCGGCCTGGTCCATCCTGTCGACTACCTCGAAGGTTTGATCTCCCACGCCGGTATGAGCGTGACCCCCTTGCGGGTGGTTTTCATCATGCTGGTGGTCGCCTTCTTCGCCTTGATGGGTTTCCAGGTCGCCTATGCCACTGGCCGGCTTCCGCACCTCCTGTCCCCGCTGTACTACCAGGTCGGGCTCTCGGTCCTGCTGGGCGTGCTGCTGCCGATCTACTACTTCTCCAGCAAGGCCAAGGAGCGGCGGAAGAAGTTTGCCGAGCAGCTTCCCGATGCGCTCGACCTTATCGTCCGGAGCCTGCGCGCCGGCCACCCGATCAATGCGGCCCTTGGCCTGGTGTGCAAGGAAATGCGCGACCCGATCGGCACCGAATTCGGCATCGCTGTGGACGAGATGACCTATGGACTGGACCTGACGGAAGCGCTGGAGAATCTCAATCAGCGGATCCAGGTCGAGGACTTCAACTACGTCGTCATGTCGATCAGTATCCAGCACGAGACCGGCGGCAACCTGGCTGCCGTTCTGGCCGGCCTGGCGCGTGTGATTCGCGCTCGGGCCCGCATGTTCCTGAAAGTCCGTTCGCTCTCGAGCGAGGGGCGCATGTCGGCACTGGTGCTCTGCGCGCTGCCCTTTGTGGTGGGTTTCGTGATCTTCACCGGTAACCCCGACTACTACACGAAGTTTGCCGACGATCCGCTGTTCCTGCCGATCCTCGCCGGCGCGGTCTTCAACATGGTGGTGGGGATCTACATGATCTACCGCATGGTCAACTTCCGAGTCTGAGGTGGAGAGGAATCCGGCATGGATATTGTGAAAATCGCCACCGACCTTTACACCTCGGGATTTGCCTGGATTCTCCAGAACCCGGCGGACGCCTTCCTTGTGGTGCTGTTCTTCACCATTGTGCTGGCAGTCGTCGGCGTGGCGAGCATTTCCGGAAACAAGGGCGCTGTTTCCCGTCGCCTGGCCGGTGACACGGTTTCCATGGGCGGCATGGACGCCGGGCCGCGGCTGCGCTACGAAACGCGCGACGGTTTCTGGAACGAGTTGGTCGGCGCCATTGAAAAGCGCGTTCCTCTCGTTGATGAGACGAACCGCTCGCTGGTTCAGCGCCGCCTGCTTCAGGCCGGCTTCGCGGGCCCCGGCGTGGTGCGCAACTACTTCGCCATCAGGTTCTTCACCACCATCTGCCTGCCTTTGGGCTTCCTGCTGCTCGCACCGATGTTCGGAGCCTCTTTGAGCAATCAGAAAGTCCTGCTGGTCCCCTTGGCGCTCTGCGTCATCGGTCTCTATCTGCCTTCGTTCTGGCTGTCGCGCCGCATTGCCAGCCGCCAACGCGCCATTGCCGAAGGCTTCCCTGACGCGCTGGACATGATGGTGGTCTGCGTTGAAGCGGGTCTGGGCCTCGATGCCGCCTTCAACCGGGTCGGTTCGGAGCTTGTCCGAGCCCACCCGGCGCTGGCGACACAGTTCGCCCTGGTGGCCCTGGAACTGCGGGCCGGCAAGAGCCGCGCCGACGCCCTGCGGAACCTGGGCGAGCGGGTAGGGCTGGACGATGTGATCGGTTTCGTCACGCTGCTGATCCAGTCGGATGAGCTGGGCACAAGCATTTCCCAGGCCTTGTCGGTGCATGCGGACGAGATGCGGAACAAGCGAATGATGCGGGCGGAGGAATTGGCTCACAAGCTGCCGGTGAAGCTCACCATTCCTCTGATCGTCTTCATCTTGCCCTGCATGGTCACCGTTATCCTGCTGCCGGGCATCATCGGGATTGTCCGGGTCGTTCTTCCGGCGCTGCATGGCGGATGAGGAGAGGAGAGCTGAAAATGAATGGTCGCAGAGGCATTTTCCTGTCCATCGCCGCCCTTGGCGGCAGCCTGGTGGTTTCCGCTTGCGGCACCCAGTTGCCCGAGGCGCGGCCGAACTTCGGCTACAGCGGCCTGACAGGTCAGGAGGCGAGCCGTTCGAGCTATGAACAAGGCCGCTTTGACTTTACCGCCGGGCGCTACGGCCTGGCGATCGAACGGTTCCAGATGGCCATTGCGGAGAACCCGGCCTCAATCGAGGCGGTCAACGGTCTGGCGGCGTCCTATGACCAGATCGGGCGCTTTGACCTGGCCGAGCGGTACTATCGCCGGGCGCTGGCCATGGACCCCAATTCGGCCCAGACCCTGAACAACCTCGGCTATTCGATGCTGCTGCAGGGCAAGACCGACCTGGCGTTGGCGCTGTTCCGCGATGCGACGCGGCAATCGCCCGACAACCCGATGATCGCCGCCAATGCCCAGCTCGCCGTCGACGCCGGCGTCGAGAACGAGGCCGAGCAGGTGAGCGAAGCGACTTCAGCGCCCCCGCAGGAAGCCGCTGTGCGGCAGCCTCCGGCGCCGCGGCCCAGCATCGTCCGCATCACGACCGCTGAGCAGCGGCTGCGTCTCCGAGCGGCCCCGGCGGCCCCCGCGACGCTCCTGCTGCCGCCGGAAGTGACGGCTGTACCGCTGCCGGTCGTGGAAACACAACCGCTGGCGCCGCTGCCGGCACCGGGCGGCCAAGTGACAGAGGCGCCGGTGGCCGTGACCCTGCCCGTTGTGCGGGTCGCGCTGCAGACCTCCGGTGCCGACGTAACGCTGGCGGCCGGTCCCTCGGAAGAGCCGGCCCTGCCGGACGCGCGCGATCTCAGCGGCGCTGTCGAGGTGGCCAACGGTACCGGCCGCCGGCACATGGCTGCGCGTATAAAGGCCTTCCTGCTGGGCGAGGGGCTGTCAGTCACCAGGCTGTCCAACGCCGACAATTTCAATCACAGCTCGACCAGCATCACCTACCTCCCCGGGTACCGGGAACTTGCGGAGGTTCTCTCTGCCTCCCTGCCTATCGTCCCCCGGCTGCAGCAGTCCACCGGTCAAGCGACCGAGGTGCGGGTAGAGCTGGGGGGCGACCTTCTTCAATTCGACAGTGACCTTCTCCAGGCAGAAAGGAACACTTCCCATGCCGATCCGGTCTGAAGCCAAAGAGCCGCGGCGGTCGCAGATGACCTTGTCCGGCACCCGTTCGCTGGCCGCCGCGGCGGCCTGCGCCCTCTTTCTGTCCGCTTGCGCCTCTTCTTCCGGCCAGGCGCCGGTTCAGGTGCAATCAGAGCCGGTCTCGCCGGAGATCGTCGCGGCCGCCGAACAGTCGATCGAGCAGGGCAACTACGCAGATGCCAAGCTGCTGCTGGAGCGGGTCCTGCTGGCCGAGCCGGGCAATCTGCGCGCCCGACTGGCCATGGCGGAAACTCAGCTCGCTTTCGGTCAGCTTGACGCCGCTTCCGAAGCCTTCGAGACACTGTCTAAGGTGCCGGAGGCGACCGCCCGCGCGCAGCAAGGCCGTGGCCTCACGCTGCTGCTGAAGGGGCAGGAGCGGCCGGCGCTCTTCCTTTTGGAACAGGCGGTGGACAAGGACCCGGGGCTGTGGCGCGCCTGGAACGCCATCGGCACCCTGCACGACCGAGCCGGCGAGTGGGACGCGGCCGCGATGGCCTATGACCGGGCGCTCGAGATCCGGCCGGACTCGGCGATGCTCTACAACAACCGCGGCTTCTCCCACCTGTTACGTCGGGATCACCAAGCGGCCATTGCGGACTTCGATGCGGCCCTGCAGCTCGAGCCAGACATGGAGGCCGCCCGCGAGAACATGCGGCTCGCCTTCGCCTGGGCCGGTCAGTACGACCGGGCGCTGGTCGGCGTGAGCCAGAAGGATATCGGCCGGGCTTTCAACAACATCGGTTTCGTCGCCCTGCTGCGCGGCGACCTGCCGGCGGCGGAGTCCTATCTGCTGCGCTCCATGGAAATCGATCCGAAGTTCAACCGGACCGCCAACAAGAACCTCGAATACCTGAAGAGCCTGAAGGCCATTAACGGCAGCAAGGTCAACGTCAGCGAAATGGAAGGCAACGGCTGATCGCCCAGGAGGGCCGATCCGGAGATCCAAGATGGACATGTTTCTGCTCATCAAAGTGTTTTTCTGGGCCTTCGTGGCGCTGTTGGTATTGGCGGCGGCCTTCGACCTTTGGAAGTTCACGATACCCAACTGGATTTCGGTTTCTCTGTTCGGGCTCTTCGTGGCGGCCGGGATCTTTATGCCGGTGCAGATCGACTGGCTGTCGCACCTGGGCGCCTTGGCGGTGGTGCTGCTGGGCACCCTGGCGCTCTACCGCTTCAGGGTGATCGGCGGCGGCGATCTAAAGCTTCTCGTGGTGGTCGGGCTGTGGACCGGCCTCGACGGTTTGCCCGAATTTATCCTTATGACGGCCTTCGCCGGGGGCGTGCTTGCGCTCGGCCTGATTGGTCTGCGGCGTCTGTTGATGAGCCTGATGGTGCTCCAAACGGTGCCGGACTGCATCACGAAGGTCACGCTGCCCCGGTTTCTGTTGCCGGGCGAGCCGCTGCCCTACGGGGTGGCTATTGCCGTGGGCGGCATCCTGGTGGCGCGGCACCTGCCGCACCTAGGGCTTTTTGCGTGAGGTGCAAACGATGACTCGTAAAACAACTTGGCGAGAAGATTGGCGCAAGCGGGGTCGCAGCGGTTCGGCCGCCGTCGAGTTCGCGATCCTGCTACCGGTCTTCCTAGCGATCCTCTTTGGCATTATCCAGTTCGGCTCCGTGATGTTCCTCCACAACAACATGGTCAACGCCGCGCGCGAGGCGGTGCGGCGCATGTCGGTGGCGGAACTGAACACGACCGAGGCGGAAACCTATGCAAGGAACTATCTGGCCGGCTGGAACCTCACCTTCAACGTCAACGCGACCGAGCCCCCGACGACCACTGACGTCTCGATGACGATCAGCGTGCCGGCAGCCGACGCAGCCCTGATCAACTTCCCCATCACCTGGCCGGGGAACCTGGTGGCCCAGGCCAGCATGCGACCGGAGGGCTAACAGCTATGCGATTCTTACGTGAGCTTTGGCACGATCGCGAAGGCGCTTTTGCGCCAATTGCCTCCTTGATCATGGTTGGTTTGCTCGGCTTCGCAGCGCTGGCCATCGACATGGGCTACAACTACTACAACCGCAACAAGCTGCAGGTGGCGGCGGACTCTTCGGCGCTGGCCGGCGCCTCGCAGCTGCAGAGTCTGGTCGAGGACGGCGACTCACAGCCGATAATCGATGAGGCGCGGGCCTATGCCGAGAACAACATGCCCGCCGCCCAGTACGGGACGGTGCTGGCCGCGGCTGACATCGTGCCGGGGAACTGGGATCCCGATACCCGCACATTCACGGCGACGGTGAGCGACCCGAGTGACTATAACGCGGTACAGACAACCACCCGCCGGGAAGACACCGTAGGCAACCCTGTGCCGGCCTTTCTAGGTGGCATCTTCGGCTTCGACAACTACGACATCGTCACCAGCGCCATCGCGACCGAGGCGCAAAACGGCAACATGACCCCCTCCGGGTGCCTCATGGCGACGAGCGAGACGGAGGAGGAAGCCTTTCACATCTTCGGTACGGCCGATATTTCGACGACCGACTGCAATATCGAAGTCGCTTCCGAGGCCGAATGCGCATTTTATGCGAACGGCAATCCCACCATCACCACGATTACTGACCCGGACGGGGATGCGCCGCAAATCAATATCGCCGGTACCTATTGCGAGAAGGGGTCGGTCGGAATCGATACCAGCGGCGTGAACGAAGACGCCAACGTCGGCGAAGACCCCTACGAGGACGTGGACCCCTGTGATGGCTGGGCTCTTTGCCAACAGGCCAGGGACCCGAACTACTGCGACAACGCCGAGCCCGCCTACATCAACGCAAGCTTTGAAGGCGACGGCAGCCCGCCTTCGGGGGTCTACTGCGGCGGCATTACCTTCACCGGCAATGGAACGGCGAATTTCGATGGCGACTACATCATCAAGGAGGGCGCCCTCGACATCGGCGGCAATATTACCGTCGACGGCTCGAGCGGTGTCGGCTTCTACCTCATGGGCACCGGCTCTGTGATCAATTTCAAGGGCGAGTCGGACCTGACCCTGGTTGCGCAGAGCAGCGGCAGCCCTTTGGATGGCTTCATCTTCTACGAGGAAGACAAGGACCCGAAGGAGAGCCACACCTTGCGCGGGACCACCGGCGGCGGCTACGACGGCCTGCTTTACTTCGACGGCGACGTCGAGTTCAAAGGCACCGCAGATTCCTTGCTTACGACTTATGTAAGCGATTGCACCGTCCTGATTGCCAACACGATCTACTTCAACGGCACCACCGGCCTCACGGCCGATTCCACCTGCGAGGGCGCAGGGCCGACCTTGCCGCCCGGCGCGCCGATACTCGTCTATCGCCTCGTCAATTAGACGGGGAGGGCAGGAACGGAATGTCGCGGGTAGACAGAACAATCCCGGAGGAGCGGCGACCGTCGCTGCAGCTTTACCAGTTGGCCGATCGGCCGCAAAGAACGCACCGGTACGCGCGAGTCACGGACATCGTGGACACCGCAGCCGCCGGTCACAGAGCCTCGCTGGAGAACCTTGCTTTTCATGCTGCAGAGCGAACCGACCTGGGTTCAATTGATCCTGGTCACTGCAGGTGGAGGCACCTCGTTCTTGACCCCCGGGGACACGTTCTCCAGCGAGGACCTTCTCCTATTGCGCGTTTGAGGGAACAGGCGCGGAGTTCTCAGTGTGATCGATAATGCCCAGCAAGGAAGGGGGGCGCGGGAAGAGGCCTCCCACCACGGGAGTTTGGCGCAGCCGATCCGCCTCAATCTGACCTGGAGCCGCTTTGGCGACGCCATCGAACGGGTTGTCGTGCGCGACTGCGCCGCGACCGGCGGCCAGCGGGTCGTGCTGCAGGACAACGAGATCAGCCTTACGACCGCCGACGTCATGTGGCGTGGCCAGTCGGTGCCGGTTGACGAGCTCTTCGCCATGATTGAAGAAGGCTTCCGCATTGCGGGGGCCGAACAGGTCCGAGGCTCCTACGCCCGGGTTTCAGTCCGCCTGGTGACCGACCAGAACGACCGGCTGGCCGGCCTGGCTTTCTTCGCGGAAGACAGCCCGCACGAGGCGATGTGAGATAACCCTCCCGCCGGTTCGTCAAACCGCTTCACCGGGCCCGCAGCGCCCGGACCAGCCGCCTTCCGCTTTGGGACGGATGCGCCGCCAGACCCGGCCCGCTGGCAACAGCGCGACTCCACGATGGATGGGCGGCACAACCCTGTGGATAACTTCCCTCTCCAAAAATACCGTTGTGACGATTCTGAGGTAGATCGGGTCGTGACACCGCCGGTTTCATGCCGTCGCCGATTAAATCGTTAAAAACGACGCCCGGCATTAACCATTTGCGGCGCGCCGCCGGGCCCGGTTCACCGCGTCGGTATCGCCGCTATTCCCGGAAAAAATAAAAGAAAACAAAGCCTTGTCCGAGCGCCGCCGCGCGGGGCGTAGCACCTGCTTTGGTAGCAAATGGTTAACGCTATGCGCCTTCGTCTGGTCCGGTGACGTCTGCCCCGGCTGTCAGCCACCAGCCCAGATGACGTTCCCATCACGGAGCCTTTGGTACGAATTCTCCTCAAATGGCGCCGGAAGTGTCTCTGGCGCCCACCGGGTATGCGCGGATGAAGCGCGAAAGCGGCAAATCCGGGCCGCAGTGGTCACCAGGGCCAGAACGTAACCTTTGTCGCGGAGACGAGAGCGATGACTGAAGATCTGAAGCAGGTAAGCGGTGAGCCGGAAACCGGGGCTGAGTCCGAGGCGATGGACAACCCGGCGGCACAGACGGTCGACGACTCTGCGGTCGAAGGTTCGGCAGGCGCCGACTTCGTGGTGGGAGAGGCGCCCCTCGTGATCACGCCGCCCGCGGCCGGCCAGACCGAGGTCGTGCAGGTTGATCCGGGCGCGAGCTTCGAACTGGCGGCAGACCCGGGTGCGGTGCAGCTCGTGGTCGACGGCAACAACCTTATCGTGGGCTTCGACCTGGATGGCGACGGCGAGCCGGACAGCTTCGTGATCTTCGAGGACATGCTCCTCGTTGCGGGCGGCGGCAATCCGCCGGTGATGACGGTGGCCGGTGAGCTTATCGACATGGACCTGCTGCTGGCCGCTGGTTCGGCCGGCTCTGAATCCCTGGTGGGGCAGTCGCTTCGCGTGATCACGCCGCCGCAGGCCGGTGAGACCGAGGTCGTGCGGCTGGAGCCGGGTGAGCGCTTCGAGCTGGCGGCCAATCCGGCCACGGTTCAGCTCGTGGTCGACGGCAACAATCTGGTCATGGGTTTCGACCTGGACGGCGACGGTGAGCCGGACAGCTTCGTGATCTTCGAGGACATGGTCCTCGCCGCGGGCAGCGGCAATCCGCCGGTATTGATGGTGGCCGGTGAGCCTATCGGCATGGACCTGCTGCTGAGCAATGCCGTTGCCCTGGCGCAGGCCGAACAGGCCGGTGGCCCAGGCGCCACGCCACTGGAGACCGCCGTGGGCGACGTCGCTACGGGTGGCGGTAACAACGTTTACAACGACAATCTGGGTGACGCGATCGAGCTTCTGATCGCCCAGGGCGTCATCCCGCCGACGGAGCTGGAGTTCGGGCTCATCGAACTGGAGGACGAGATCGTCCTGCTGGAGGAGGAGCCGGCGCCGCCGCCGCCGCCCAGCGTCCCCCCCACCACCTTCACCTTCGACGAAACGCCAGGGGCGGGCACCGGCACCGAGGGCAGCGACGGCTTTGTGGGCGATGACCAACAGGGCCTTGGGGACATCTTCATCGACTTCGGCTACTTCCCGCAAACGGGCTCGGGCGTTCCTGACGAGATCCACTCTATTCAGGTCTTCTCTGTTGCAGAGATAGCCGCCTTTGCGAACATGGGAATTACCATCCCCGCGCAAAAGACTGGAGAGGCGCTTCATCAGATCCAGGTTTCCGGCGTTACCTCGGCCGAGTTGCAATACACAACAGGCGATCCGGTCCTGACGTCGGGCGGAGATCCTGTTACGTCTGAGGGAGAACAGGTCTACTACCTAGTCGATCCGACCAACCCGAATCTGGTCTTGGGTGTCACCGGCCTGGTGGTCTTTGGTGAGGGCGAGTTTGAGTACGATAACCTGGTGTTCGGCATTTTCCTGGACGACAATTTCACCTTCGGCTCGGACACTCTGTTCCTCTCGTTTGTCGGATTTGAGCAAATCGACCATCCCGACCCGACAGATGACGACGAGTCGATCGCGCTGGACATCAATTTCGACGTGACCGGTGCAGGCGGTACCAGCTCAACCTCTGCGATTCTGCTGATTGAAGACGATGCCCCGGACGCCGACGGCGGCGAAGGCGGCACCGACGACATGCTGCTCTACGACGAGACGCCCGGCCTGCAGACCGGTGAGGAGACGAATGATCCGCTGCCTAGCGATGTGAACGACGTCGTTGTCAGTGAGGAACTTACGGTCTGCGGCGCGGCCCTGGACACCATCACCTTCGACTACGGCATGGACCAGCCGGTCGAGGGCGGCGAGGCCGGCCCCGCCGTCGGCGGCGTGGCGCTGACCCAGGCCGACGGCAGCGCCTATACCGGGCAGGACAGCGGCCTGGATACCCTGGACGGGGTCGACATCCTGCTGTACTCCGACGGCGACAACATGGTGCGCGGCGAGGCGGCCGGCGAATTGATCTTCATCGTCTATCTCGACGACTCCAACGCCTTCACGTTCTTCGGGCCGGACAACGAAGCCTCGGCGGATATCTGGTTCGTCCAGTTCGACGCCTTCTTCCATCCGGACGATACCGATCCGAACGATCAGATCGACTTCCCCGTTTACTACACGGTCACCGACTACGATCAGGATACGGACACGCAGGAATTCCTGATCAAGATCCTGGACGACGGGCCGGCGATCTACGGCGGAACCTCGGAGGGCGTGGTCGAGGAAGAGCACCTGCCGGTCGTTGGGAACGAGGACACCACGCCGGGAGGCGATCAAGACACACTGATCGACTTCGACCTCACGACGACTGTTGCCACCGGCGATCTGTCGTTGCTGATCGTCCCCGGCAAGGACGCCCCGGCGCTCTTCGGGTTCGCGTCCGACACGACTCCCCTGGACGACCAGAACCTGACCTCCGGCGGCCAGGCGCTCAGCTACGATTTCACCAGCGGCGGCGTCCTGGTCGGCTTCGTCGGCGTATTCAACGAGCTGGACGACTCCAATTGGGTCTTCACGCTCGAACTCCAGGAGGAGGGCGACTGGACCTTCGAGCTGCTCGCCAAGCTCGACCATCACGCCATCCCGGACGCCGACAACGACGAGGGCAACAAGACCATCGACTTCACCGGCATGGTCGAAGCGACCGACTCCGACTTCGATCCGGTGACGCTCGATCCGGAAACCTTCCTGGTCAAGGTCATCGACGATATCCCCATCGCCAACGACGACGACGATACCGCCGAAATCGGTGGGGATCCGGTCGAAGGCAATGTGCTCGATGGCACGGAGGTCAATCCTGGCGATGACGCCGGTGGCGACCCAGATGCTTCCGAGGTGGATTTCGCCGGCGCCGACGGCCTGGGCGTGATCCGCTCCGTCACCCATGACGGCGTGACCTACGAGTTGAACGAGGCTGGCGACGACATCGTCGGCTCGCCCGCAGGTCTCGTCAGCTTTGTCGGTGGTGTCCTCACCATTGATACGGCCGAAGGCGGCACCCTCGCCATCACCATGACCGGCAGCGATATCGGCGATTACACCTATACGCCGCCGGAATCTGCCGCCAGCAGTTCGGAGGCATTCGACTACGTGCTGGAAGATGGTGACGGCGATGGTGACGAGGCGACCCTCACCATCAACCTGGACGACGCGCCGTCCGCGCAAGCGCCGGCGCAGAAGACTCACGACGAGTCGGACGGCCTGCAAGGCGGATCGGACAATGTCACGGCGACGGAGGACGATGACGACGACGACATTGCAGCGCCCGGCGGTCTGGTAAGTGACGCGGAAACGGCGGCGGGCCTGGGTGGCGGATCGCTGGCGGCGATCGGCGCCATCGAGCAGTCGCTCACCTTCGACGTCGGTCTTGACGACAGCTCCTTCGTCATCTCCTACGATACCGCCGTCGACGCCACCACGACCGGGCTGGTGATGACGGAGACGGGCAAGGACGTCTATTTCTACGTCGATCCGTCTTCGAACGGCGACCTGGTGCTCGGCGTCACTCTGGACGACAGTGTGAACTTGGCCGACGGTATCCAGACCGGTGAGATCGAGGATGTTGTCTTCTCCCTGCACCTGACCAACGAGTCTGTCGGCGCCGGGGACGATTCCGCGACCTCGACCTTCATCCAATATGAGGCGGTTGTCAGCCCCACGCCGGGAACCGACGCCGATCACGACGAGCCGCTGTCCACCCCTCTGACGATCGACTACATCGTGGAGGACGAGGACGGCCAGCAGGACTCGGCCGAGATTGCGATCCAGATCGAGGACGACGGGCCGTCGATCACGTCTGACGGCGATGTCGAGGTCGACGAGGAGGACCTGGATACCACCGCCGACGTGGCGGTCGCCTTCACGATCGACTATGGCAATGACGGCGGGGACATCGACGACGTCGCCCTGATCTCGACCGATGACGGCGATGACGGCGGCTCCCTGACGCTGGAGACCACCGACGGCACCGACGTTCTGACGTTCTACGACTCGACGACCCAGACCCTGATCGGCTACGTCGACGGCGGCGATCCGAACACCCCCGCCGACCAAGTCTTCACCCTGGAGATCAACGACAACGGCACGGGCACCTTCACCCTGCTGCAGTCGCTCAACCATCCGGATGTCGACGAGACCGGCTCCGCCGATCCACTGGACCTGACCTTCCGGGTGACGGTGATCGACGGCGACGACGATACCGACACCGCGGACATCGTGGTGACCGTCAACGACGACGGTCCGACGGTCGAGGATGCCAGCGTTTCGGGCACCGTGGAGGAAGAGCACCTGCCGGGCGGCAACGAGGACACCACGCCGGGAGCCGATCAGGACACTTTGGTCAACTTCGATCTGACCGAGGACTCCGTGAGCGGCAGCCTGAGCAGCCTGGTCGACTTCGGTGAGGATGGCCCGGGCGGCTTCTCCCTGCAGGTCATCGAGAACGGTACAGATCTTCCCGTCGACTCGGGTTTCAACTCAATCGGAGAGGATATCGTCCTCGTCAGCGACGGGTCGACTCTGACGGGCTTCGTTGACAGCGGCGACACTGCCAACGAGCTGGATGTGAACGACCGCAAGGTCTTCGAGCTCTCGGTGAGCGGGACCAACTACACCTTCCTGCTGTTCGACCAGATGGATCATCTGGCCGACGATTTGGAGGATATCATTGAGCTCGACTTCTCGTCCTATCTCATCGCCTCCGACGGCGACGACGATACGACGGGGTTCGTTGAAGATACATTCGTCATCAATGTCATCGACGACATTCCGGAGAACATCGATCCAGAAGACGGCCTCGTTGCCAACTCGTCGAGCGGCTTCTTCGTTGGAGACCTCGACCTGGCGGCCAATGTCGGGGCCGACGAGGAAGGCGATGTGGTCTTCAACGTGGGGCTGGACGGCACGCTCCTGGAGGATGCCAGCAACACGCAGCTCTTTACGCAAGACGGCGATCTGGCGATCACCTTGCTGGTGCTCGACGACGGACACAGGCTGTTGGCGACAACTAATCCCGGTGATCCGTCTGACACCGGCGCCTGGGTCTTTGAAGCCGTGCTGGAGCCCGGAACGGACAGCTACTCGATCACGATGTATCAAGCCATTGATGACGGCAGTGGTGTCACCTTCGAGGACTTCAGCGATGCGCCGGCCGGCAACAACTCCTGGGTCGGTATTGACGATCCGCGGAGCGGCACACCCGAAGACGAGAACGAAGATCTGCTCTTCACCGGATTGCAGCCGGACGAAGATGGTGTTGATCCGGACACGGTGAACACCTCGAATTTCGGCGTCGGCACCAACAGCCAGTCCATCGGGGTTGGCGACGGCTTGCGTCTGGACTACGTGTCTAACATCAACATCGTCGGAGGTGACCCGAAAGTCCTTGATACGCTTACCTATGACGGTCACTACACGGTAAACGATGCCAGCTTCTCCATCATCCAGACAGGTGGCAACGCCTCTAATACCGTGGACACCCAGATTTCCGTTTTCGACGCCGACGATGACCAGGGTAATGCGTGGAACACCGCGGATGATCCGAAGGACGATATTACCAGGATCATCGTCTTCGACGAGACGGATACTGAGGTCGATACCTGGATTTTCGCGGACGGAGATTCTGGATCGACCACCGACGGAATCACTGTCACCTGGGACGGCGGAACTCTTGCGGGAGATGTTCTCGTGGAGGGCCTTCTGGTCGGGTATGAAGTCTTCGTGACCACGGACGATGGCTTCAACCGAATGGAGATCCTTAACGTGACCTCCGGTGGTGAAGCGAACGATACCTTCGATCTCGGCGGTTTCGAGATCGACTCCCAAGTTTCCGGTTCGCCGATCGACCTTACTTTCGATCTGGATGTGGAGGATGAGGACGGTGACACATCCGACGGTCAGCTCGACTTCACAGTGCTGCCGGAGTTGAATGGCAGCGCTCTTGGCGACGAGCTTGTTTCCAACGGCGACCCGGAGGTCCTGGTCGGCGGTGGCGGCGATGACACTCTGACGGGTGGTGCCGGTGGCGACATCTTTGTCTATAGCCTCGCCGCTGACGAAGGTACGGACCAGATCCTCGACTTCACGTTGTCCGAGGGCGATGCTCTTTCCTTCGTTGACGTGACGGACATCGAGCCTGATCTGGACATCGATGTGGACGACGTGATCTCCAACTTCGTCGATGGCGGCGGGGCGGGGACGGTCGACACCATCACGCTGACAAGCGGCACGGTGATCGAGCTGACGGACGTCGATGGTGCATTCACCAGCGCAGACGATGTCTTCAACAACAGCATGATCAACGGAGCCTGAGGGGGGTAGTCGAAGTTACGGGAATCTCCCCGGCGGCGTTGCCGCGCCGCCGGGGGAGAGGCGAGCGGCCCGGGCGGCGGTCCTTGACCCCCCGCCGTCAGGGGCGCGAAGCCAGGTTACCCGGTGAACCCTTGGGTAACCTCACCGAGGAGGGGGCGCCATCGTTGGCGCTCCCTTCTTCTCCTGATCGCCGGGGGCGTGGCCAGGGTGGCGACGCAGCGGGCGGCCAGCTCAGGCGGTAATCCGGATCACAAAATCCGGGCTGTCCAAGAACCCTGGGACAGCTCACCTTTGGGGGAGGTGCTGCGACGCCTCCCCCTTTTTCTGTGGGGAGGGAGGACGGCCGGGGGGCGTCAGGACTGCAGAGTCATAGGAATGCCCCTGGCGCCTAGGGAACGGCGCTGGCGGCTCGTCAGGTCTCTAAGAGGGGAGGAGGGTGCCTTTTCGGCTAGGGCCGGTTCTCGGCGACTTCCTGGACGCCTTTGTAGATATCGTTGGTCGTCAACGAGGTCGTATCACTGGTCAGGCCGAGGATCTCGTTGATCTGTTCGATCTCTTCGGGGGTGATCTCTTCCTTCACCGAGGCCAGGGCCGAAGCCGCGGTCTTGAGATCGTTCTGCAGGACGGCTTGGCGGTAGGCCTTGATCTTCACCACCGTGGCGCCGCCACCGCCATTGGGGGAGGATGTTCCACCGGTGCTGGCGGTCGTCGAGGCGCTGCTGCCCGTGGAGTTCTGGCCGCTGGCGTTGGTGCCGCTGTTCTTGCCTTTACCCTTGCCGTTGCCACCGGCGTTGCTGTTGCTGCCTGCATTGGCGCTGTTGCCGCCGGCGTTGCCGCCGCCGGCGTTGTCGTTACCGCCGCCGGCGTTGTCGTTACCGCCGCCGGCGTTGTCGTTACCGCCGCCGCCGCCGCCGCCACCGTTGCCGCCGCCGCCATTGCCGCCGCCGCCATTGCCGCCGCCGCCGGCGTTGCCGCCGCCGCCGGCGTTGCCGCCGCCGCTGTTACCCTTTTCGCTTTTGGCCAGCGCCGCGTCGCCGCCCAGGCTGAAGCCGAAGGGCGAATCCTGGTTCGGGGAGCCCAAGGCTACGAGCAGGGCGATCAAAGCGCCGGCTGTCAGACGGGAAGGGCGAATCATGTGGCCGCTCGGCTGTGGCTGCTTTCGTCAGGAACCAAATAAACGGCGGTCCGACTCAAGGTCGGACAGCATTAAGGCCGCCTTCGCGACCAGTACACTTAAGCGCCCCAAAATACTACTTGAGTTGCCATAAGATTCCAATCAAATCATTCATTAGATCGTTGTTTACCTTGTTTTCAACCTACTGAATCTAAAGGGAAAGTCTGGTGGACGAAATTAAACATTCCGGGAGTCCCGCGGAAGGCCCCGGTTGCCGGTCCGGCCGGTCCCAGCGATGTTGGAATTAACCATGACCGATATGCGGCGCAGGCCATGGCGCGTGCTTTGGCGGCCCCTTACGGCTAGCATTTCAGGGGAGGAAGGCAACCTGTCCCGGAACGGCCGCGGCGGTCATGTGGAGCGGCCGTGGCTGCCGGCGGGGCGCTGCGGAGTGGCCAGGCCCTATGAATGACAACGCCAAGATAAGTCCGCGCAGCTCGAGCGGTGGATCCGGCACGGAGTGGCAGGGCGCGCCCGGCACGGCGGCGGAGCCGGCACCCCAGAGGTCTCTGACGCCCAGAGCCGTGCGTCCGCTCCGATCGCTGGCGGTGCAGGTGCCGGTGCTCCTGGTGATTGCCCTCAGCCTGGTGGTCTCGGCGGGGGCGTGGGGGCTGCATACCATCGTCTTGCGCAGTTTCGAAAGACTGGAGATTACGAACGCGGAGCTGGATCTGCGGCGCTTCGCCAACGCGATCGACAATGAGGTCGCTCAGCTCGACCGGCAGCTCAACCAGGTTGTCGCCTTCAGCGCCGGTGGCGATTTCGACGTGCTTCCGTCGCCGGCCCAAGGGGTTATGTCGGTGACGGCCAACATTGCCTGCTTCTTCGATGCCTCCGGCGCGCTGTTGTCCGCCGACTCGCACGATCCCGCCGAAGCGCTGCTGCAGAGCGTCGATCCGATAGATTTCTGCAGCCGGCTTGAAGGTCATCCCAGCATGGCGCCGGCTCTCGCGGGGGAGCGGGTCGCCGGCCTGCATGATGCGGAGGGGGTGCCCTTCTTCATTGCGGCGGCGCCGCTGGCCGAGGTCGGGGGCGGGGCCGTCCTGCTGGCTCACTACTTCAGCCCGGAGGAGCTGGCTGAGCTGACCACGCGGATGGAGATCAGCATCGATTTCTGGTCCATGCAGACACCGAACCTGGACGTCCTGGAGGCCGCGGCCGGTGCCGCCCTGTCCCTGGGCGCACCGATCATCATCAACCGTCGCAGCGAGGATGTTTTGCAGGTCTACTGGGCCTTCCAGGACGCCGCGGGGGAGCCGGCCTTCCTGGCCCGCGCGAACGTGTTCCGTGACCTGCGGGAGATCGGCGACGAGACGGTGCTGCTCTCCGCCCTCGCCATGGCGGGTGTCGGCGTCGCTACGATCCTGCTCGCCGTGCTCCTGGTGCGCCTGCTGATGGTGTCCCGACTGACCCGCCTGACCCAGCGGCTGCTGGACATCCGCGACAGAGGGCTGGGCAGCCTGCGGGTGAAGGCGGGGCGGCGCGACGAGATCGGTGTCCTGGCCGAGGAGTTCGACAACCTGCTTCAGGAGCTCGCGGCGACGACCCAGCAGCTTGCGGACGTCTCTTACCGTGCCGGGCGGGCCGAGGTCACCGAAGGCAGCCTTCATAACATCGGCAATGCCTTGAACTCCCTGCTGGCGAGCGCGGACGCCGCGCGCAAGCGCCTGAGGGCGGACAGCAGCGGCAAGATCGCCCAGGCGACCCGCGAACTGGCGCAGGGGAACAACCTGACGGAGCGTCAGGGCAAGCTGGCGCAGTATGCGGCCCTGGCCTCGGAGGAGGAGGGGGCGCAGCTCAAGGCGCTGGCAGCCGACATCGAGCGGGTGCTGCTCCACACTTCGCGGATCGAGGACATCCTGGAAAGCCAGCGGCGCCTGGGTTCCGACGCCAACCTGGCGGTCGCCAGCGAGGCCCTGCCTCTGATCAACACCGCGATGCGGGCCTTTTCCGACGGTCTTGCCGAGAATATCACCATGCGGCTGGACAACAGCCTGATGGGGCTGCCACCGGTCATCTGCGTCCGCTCGGTCATTCTGCAGGTTTTCGCCAACCTGCTGGCCAACGCCGCCGAAGCCATCGTCCGTGGCGGCGCAGACAGGGGGCAGATCGTGATCTCCGCCGCCAGCACCACCTTCGACGGCGCCGCAATGGTGGATATCCAGATCACCGACGACGGCGCCGGCATGAATGAGGCCGAACTCGTGAAGGTCTTCCAGCGCTACTACACCACCAAGCCGGGACGCGGGCACGGTATCGGCCTGCATTGGTGCGCCAACGTCGTGACGAGCATGGGCGGCCACCTCTATGCGGCCAGTCCCGGCCGCGGCCAGGGCGCGACCATGCATCTGCTGCTGCCGCGCGTGCCGCAAAGCTAGCCGGGCTGTTCCCGAAGGAGAGAGTGGCGGGAAGGGAAAGGTTGGCTGGGGGACCTGGATTCCAAGTCGCCAGATTTATTCAGCTAAATCAGATGCTTGCAAAGCGCGTAGACAGAAATGTGCCCCCATTCGTTGCCAATTCGACAAGACTGACGGCTTCGCCTGTCCGAACTATTACCGCGGTCGGGCCTCGGTAGGCGCACTGCTGTACGGTCGCCTCAACCGCTGGAAGCGGTCGTGTTTCCGGAGAGGATCGACTTCCATTGCTTGACTCAATTCGGACTTTCGCGACTGGCCGGGCACATTGAGCCAGAGCAGAGTGCCATGGGCCGCGTCAGACGACGGTGCGGCAGGATGGCCGGAAATCGCTAGAGATTTCTCTCTTTTCGCATCATGTCTGCTGCCTTCTCGGCGATCATCACCACAGGTGAGGCCGTGTTGCCGGAGACGATGCGCGGCATGATCGAGGCGTCGATGATGCGCAGCCGTTCCAGACCACGCAGGCGCAGGTCGGGCGAGACCACGGCGCCGTCGTCGACTCCCATACGGCAGGTGCCGACAGGATGGAAAATGGTGGTTGCGATGCTGCCGATCTCGGTCATCAGCGCCGCGTCCGATACGTGCGCCGGCCCCGGCAGAATTTCTTGTGGACGGTAGGGCATGAGGGCCTTGGCGGTCATGATCCGGCGCGCCTGCCGCACGGCTTTGAGCGCGACGCGCCGGTCCGCTTCAGCCGAAAGATAGTTCAGTCGGATTTCCGGCTGGGCCCTGGACTCGCTGTCGGTCACGTGCACCGAGCCGCGGCTCTCCGGGCGCAAGTGGCAGACAGAAACCGTGATAGCCGGAAACCGGTGCAATGGATCGCCGAGCCTGTCGGTCGACAGCGGCTGCACGTGGTACTCGAGGTCCGGCGTCGCCAGGGCCGGATCGGAGCGGGTGAACATGCCGAACTGGCTGGGCGCCATGGCAAGGGGGCCGCTGCGGGTCAGGGCGTAGCGCAGCACCATGCCTGCCTTGCCGAGGAAGGTGCTGGCTTGGGTGTTGAGCGTCGGTGCGCCCTGGATCCGGAAGACGGTGCGGATCTGCAGATGGTCCTGCAGGTTCTCGCCGACGCCAGGACAGCTATGATGCACGGTGATGCCCAGCGCGCGTAGCAGGTCGGGCCTGCCGATGCCTGAGTGCTCCAGGATCTTGGGTGAGTTGATGGCGCCCGCCGCGAGGAGAACCTCGCCATCGGCGGTGCCTTCGTGCAGCGCGCCGCGGAAGCGCACGCCACGGACACTCTTGCCCTCCAGGATCAACTGCTCGGTTTCGGCACCGGTGAGGACGCGGAGATTGGCCCGGTGCCTGGACGGCTTCAGAAATCCCTTTGCGGTATTCCAGCGCAGGCCGGCCTTCTGGTTGACCTCGAAGAAGCCGGAACCCTCGTTGTCGCCATCGTTGAAGTCCGCGCGCGGCAGGATGCCGAATTCCGCCGCGCCTTGTTGGACGCCTCCAGGATTTTCCAGGATAGCCGCTGCCGTGCGACCTTCCACTCGCCGCCGGCACGGTGCAAAGGGCCGTTGCCAGCGTGGTGGTCTTCCGATTTCAAGAAGTAGGGAAGGACATCATCCCACCCCCAGTCGACGTTGCCAAGCTGACGCCAGTGGTCGTAGTCGGCAGCCTGGCCGCGCATGTAGATCATGCCGTTCACTGAACTGCAGCCGCCGAGCAGCTTGCCACGCGGATAGACCAGGGAGCGGCCATTCAGGCCCTCTTCGGGGGCGGTGGTCATCATCCAGTCGGTCCGCGGATTGCCGATGCAGTAAAGATAGCCGACCGGGATGTGTACCCAGTGGTAGTTGTCGCTGCCGCCGGCTTCAAGCAAAAGGACGCGGCAACCGGGATCCTCACTCAGCCGGTTGGCCAGCACGCAGCCGGCAGTGCCGGCGCCAACTATGATGTAGTCATAGCTTCCCTCGAGACGGATGGCAGGCGGCATGACCTCAAGTGCTCCCTGGCCGCGCTCAGGCACTGCCGCGGCCGGCGTCTTGCAACCCGGCCCAGAACCCCTTCAGGCTTTCGTTCAGGCTACGGTAGAGCCGGTAGCGCCGGTCGTAGTGAGACTTCAGGCGCAGGTCCGGATCGAACGACGACTTGGGCCGTGTCATGGCGCTGATGCCGGCTTCGTAGTCGGCGAAGATTCCGGCCGCCACGCCGGCGCCGATGGCCGCCCCAAGTGCCCCTGTCTCCGAGGCCTCGGCGATCGTGACGGGAATGCCTAAACAGTCGGCGAACATTTGCGGCCAATGCTGACTGCGCGCTCCGCCGCCGGCGAGCGCGGCGCGTTCGAACGTGACGCCGGCTTCCTTCAGCACCTCGATGTGGCGGCGGTGCTCGAACACCACACCTTCGAAGATCGCGCGCAGCAGGTGGGCTTCGCCGTGCCAGCCGGCAAGGCCGTAGAAGCCGGCACGGAACGCAGCCTCCTCGCCGGACCCGTAGAGGAAAGGATGAAAAAGGGGATCGTCGGCAGCGGGCTCCAGCGACCCAACCAGTGCGTTGCAATATCCGAAGGGATCGTCGTGGTGTCCGCCGCGCTCCAGGAAAGTGCGCACGTACCATTCCAGGTTCGCCGCCGAGGTCGCACTCGATTCGATGTTCACGAAGCGCTCCGGGCCGAAAGCGGAGACCATGAAGACGGAGGGATTGACCACAGGCGCGGACGAGAAGACCTGGTTGATTGACCAGGTGCCGGCAATGATCGACGCTTCGCCGGCGGCGACCACGCCGGAGCCTATGGCGCTGGCTACGACGTCGAAGAAGCCGCCGATGACCGGTGTTCCCTCTGCGAGTCCCGTTTCGGCGGCGGCCCGGGCGTCGACGGTGCCTGCGATGTCGGTCGGGCCGACAAGGCGAGGCAGCATCGGTTTTGCATCTGAGAGTCCGTAGGCCTCTAGTAGATCGTCGTCGTAGGCCGCGTCGGGCAGGCGCAGAAAACCGCAGCCCGACATGTCGGAGATGTCGCTGACCCGCTCCCCTGTGAGCTTGAAGGTGATGAAGTCCTTGCACAGCATCGCCGTTCCGGCGCGGGCATAGATCTCCGGCGCGGCTTCCTTCACCCAGGAGAGCAGGGTGGGCGTCTGCGAGGGCCAGGGCTTCTGCAGGCAGGTCCCGTGCAGCCTGTCGCCGTTCTCCGCTGAGATCTCGCGCGCCAGGGCAGCGGCACGGGTGTCGAGAGACTGGATGCCGAGCAGCGGCCCGCCGTCTTCATCCAGCAGGTAGAGCCCGTTGCCATGGCCGGCACAGCCGATCGCTGCGATCTGTCGGGCATCGACGCCGGCCTTGTCGATACAGCCGCGGATCGCCTGCCGGGCATTGGACCATAGTTCGTCGAGATCGCGCTCGACCACGCCGGGGCGCGGCGTGAGCGAGCGGCCATCGAAGGCCTGGAGAGCGCAAAGACGGCCGTTGGTGTCGAAGATGACCGCCTTGATGACCGTGTTGCCTGCATCGAGGCCCAGCAGGTACTGCGCGCGGTCAGCCACGGTTGTAGATGTCCCAGGCTTCGTCGCCGCTGGCGCCCCTGTGGATCATGGCCATCAGCGCGCTGACCATGGCTTTAGGGTTGTCGTGCTGATAGATGTTGCGGCCGTAGACCATGCCTTTGGCGCCCTGCGAAATGAGTGTTGCCGACTTCATCAAGACGCTCTTGAGATCGTCCTTGCCTCCGCCGCGCACCAGCACCGGTACCCGCGCTGCCTCGACCACGCGGTGGAAGTCCTCGGGATTCTCCGTCGGGTCCGCCTTGATGATATCTGCGCCCATCTCGCTGGCAAGCCGCACCAGCGTGACGATCTTCTCGGCGTTGCCGTCGACCTGATAGCCGCCGCGCACCTCGTTGGGCAGCATCACCAGCGGCTCGATCATCAGCGGCATGCCGTAGCGCTGGCAGTCGGCGCGCACCCGGCTGATGTTCTCGACGCACTGGCGGAAGAGTTCCGGCTCGTCGGGCAGCATGAAGAGGTTCACCACGACGCAGGCGGCATCCATTTCCAGCGCGCCGATAATCGGGTCATCGTGGTTCTGCAGCTGAGACCACATGACGCGATGGCGCCGGTCGTTGTAGGGGTTTCCCATATCGATGCGCATGACCAGCGCTGGCTTGTCCTTCTCCGGCCGGCCCTGCAGCAGGTCGGCCTGACCGTAGGTCATCTGGATGGCATCGGGCTTTGCCGCGATCAGCGTATCGACCACGCCGGCCATGTCCTCGAGACCGGCGAGGAAGCTCGGCTCGTTGCAGACGCCGTGGTCGATGGCGACGTCCAGGCAGCCTCCGTGGGTGAACAGGCGGTTCATCCGGACTTTGGGGCTCACGCGCATTCAAGACTCCTGTCACAGGTACGCTGTTCCAGCGTCTCCGACGAGACGCCATGGTAGTCGGCGAGGTCGGCGACGAAGTTGTCGACGTGGCGGCGCCGCTCGTCCTCGCTCCAGGCGAATTCGGCGACGGCGGCGTCGGCGACGCGCCCGATCAGCAGCGAGGAGATGTCACCGCGAATGGCAAGCGGGGTGCGCCGCAGCAGCAGGTCGTCCAGGCTGCAGGCGAACTCGGCCCGGATCAGGAAGGCGATCTCGGCGGCGGTGGTGTGGCAGCCCGCCACGAGCGGCAGGTCGTCGCTGCGGGTGCCGCAAAACTGCAGGACTTCCGCCGCCCGCGTGCCGTAGAGATCAGCCAGATAGGCTGCGCGAGCGGGGGAAATGCCGTGATCCGCCGCCAGCTTGCGTTCGAGGTCGGCGGGACGTTCCGGGAAATCTTTGCCACCACCTATGGCAAGATCGAGGCTCGCGGCCTTGCGGGGCTTGCCGAGGCCGCCCAGCACCGCGTCGGCGGTCTGCTCGGCAAAGGCGCGGAAGGTCGTCCACTTGCCGCCGACCATGCAGTACTGCGGTACCGTTCCGTCGAGGCGGTGCACGAAGTGGCCGCGCGAAATACGGCCGGTGAAGTCGTGGTCGCTTTTCGGCAGGGGCCGGATGCCGCTGTAGCTGTAGACCACCTGATCGGTGGTAAGCGCGATGGCCGGGAAGACGAGGCGCAGCGAGTCCAGGATGTAGTCGCGCTCTTCGGTTTCGCAGCGCACGCGGGTGACCTTGCCGACGCGGATGTCGGTCGCCCCGGCGAGCACCCGGCCGAGATAGGGAAAGACGATGCAGATGCGGCTGTCCGAATTCTCGAAGAAGATCATGTGCCCGCCCAGGGCTTCGAGCAACTCGGCGTTGTCGATGATGAGGTGCGAACCTTTGGTGCCGGAGACGAGGGCATCGCCCGGACCGCCGCCATTCAACTGGGCGATGGCCTCGTCCAGCCAGGCGCCGGTGGCATTGACCACCGCCTTGGCGGTAGCGTCGAGGGCCTCGCCGGACAACCTGTCCGTTACCCGGTAGCCGCTCCCCTGCGGGTGGATGTCGGCGTGATTCAGGGCCACGCTCTGCGGCGAGAGGCGGAGGCCGTCGAGCACCAGCTCCAGGCCGAGACGTTCGGGGTAGCTGATCCAGGCGTCGTGATAGGTCGCCGAGAAGCGCAGCGTCGTCGTGAGCTGCGGCCAGCGTCGTCGCGTCTCGGCGGCGCTTCGGAACGAATGGCGCGGCAGCGCCCGGCGGTGGCGGGTGACCCAGTCATAGAGCGAGAGGCCGATCTTGACCGGCAGCGCGCCGCGAGGGGAGGGCCGGCTGCCGATGCCGAGCAGGCCGGCGGCGCTGTTGGTCAGGCCGGAGAACAAGCTGGTAATGGGAATGGTGGTGGGCAGCGGTCGCACCATATGGGGCGCATTGGCGAGCAGGGCGTCGCGCTCGCGCAGTGATTCGCGGACCAGTCCGAACTCGCCGTTCTCCAGGTACCGCAGGCCGCCGTGAATCATGCGCGACGGAGCCGCGCTGCAACCGGAGCAGAAGTCGCCGCGCTCGACCAGAAGAACCCGCAGACCCTGCAGGCAGAGCTCCCGGAACACGCCGATGCCGTTGATGCCGCCACCGACGACGATGACGTCGAAGGCGCCATCCTGGCGGAGCCTGTACAGGTTATCACTGCGTCGTCCGGGCATAGCTTCCTCGGTCACCGCCCCGGCAGGGCGATGGCTGTCGTGATCCTTTCGGTAGGGCCTGCGGTCAGGCGTCGAGATCGGTCAGGTGCGTCTTCGCCGCCTCGCTGATGGCTGTCAATTCGTCAGAAGCAAGGCGGATGCGCGCCGCCTTGGCATTTTCCTTGGCCTGCTCGGGGTCGCGTGCGCCGCACAAGGAGAAGGTGATCCCAGGCTGCTGCAGCGTCCAGGCGATCACGACCTGCGCACTGGTGGCCCGATGGGCTTCTGCCACGGGCGCAATGCTTTCCATCAGCTTGGCGACCTTTTCGCGGTTTGATTGGGAAAAGCGCGGATTGTCGCGGCGCAGGTCGTCGCCGGAGAATTCGCGTGTCGGGCCTATCTTGCCGGACAGCAGTCCGAGAGCGAGGGACGAGTAGCTGAGCGTCGAAACGCCGTGCTCAGCACAGATCGGCAGAAGCGTCGCTTCGATATCCCGCTTCACCATGCTGTACTCCTCCTGGATCGCGTCCAGCGGGCCGGCGGCGACATAGGCTTTCAGATCGTCAGGCGAAACGTTGCTGGCCCCGAAGGAGCGGATCTTGCCCTGCTGCTTCAAAGATTCGAGCGCCTCGACGGTTTCGGCGATCGGTGTGGTCGGGTCCTGCCAGTGGGTGATGTAGTGGTCGATGTAGTCGGTACCGAGACGCTGCAGGCTCTGCTCGACCTCGTGGAAGATGGATTCCTTGCCGAGATAGCGGTGAACCGGGCGCCCATCGTAATCGAAGAAGTGGTTGCCCTGCTGGGTGTGCCAGACGAGCCCGCATTTGGTGGCGAGGATCACGTCGTCACGGCGGCCCTTGATAGCCTTGCCGACGATCTCTTCGGCGAGGCCCTGGCCGTAGGCGGGCGCGGTGTCGATCAGCGAAATGCCGGCATCCAGCGCCGCCTGGATCGCCGCTATGGACCGGGCCTCGTCGGTGCCGCCCCACATCCAGCCGCCGATAGCCCAGGTGCCGAGCCCGACCGCTGGCGCTTCGATTCCGGAGTTGCCGAGGGTACGGGTCAGGACTTCATGCGACATACTGTACGTTTCCTATGTTCTTGAGTACGGCCTCGGCGGTCTTTTCGTCAAGGACGAGGGAATTGAGATAGCGCCCGTTCAGCGCGGCGCGGATCGGTTGCACTTTTTCGGGGCCGGCGGCCACGCCGATGGTCCGCGGGCAGCGCGCAAGCTCCTGCGGATCGAGAGCGACAAGGCGGGAGTTGAGCGGATAGTCGGCCAAGGAGCCGTCCTCGCGGATGAGGTGCGCCAGGAACTCGCCAACGGCGCCGCTGCTCACGAGGAGTTCGCGCTCCGGGTTCGGCAAGGGGTGCAGATCGTAGTAGCTGGAGCCCGGCGGCTGAATCGAGCCGATGCCGACCAGCGCCACCGCGGCCGTGCGCGCCAGGTCGAAGACTTCCTTGATGGAGCTCATGGCCATGAGCATGTCGCGCTGCTCGCGGCTTTCGGCAAAGAGCGGCGCATGGACCAGCAGGGTGGAGCCGCCCAGGCGCTCAGCCAGCTGCGTGGCCAGGTGGTTCACGTCGGTGTAGTACTTGCCCTGCACGCCACCGGTCAGCGGCACCACCGTCACGTCGAAGGCGCGGTCGGGCTGTAGATTGTCGACCACGGCGCTGACGGCCTTGCCGCCGGTGATCGCGATTACGTCGCCATCGCGCAACGTCTGCAAAAGCTGGTTGCCAGCTGCCCGGCCGACCTGCTGCAGGGTGGTGTCGGGACTGCCCGATACCGTCGGCGCGACCACGGCCTCGGTGAGGGAAGCGGCCTTCACCAGGCCGGCCTCCAGGTCGACAAGGCGCTGGAAGGGGCTCTCTATGGCAATCTTCACCATGCCGAGGCGGCGCCCCTGGGTGATCAGACGGTTCACTTTGGAGGTCGAAAGTTTGAGTTTCTTGGCGATGTCCGACTGCTTCATCCCGTCGACGAAATGCAGCGCCAGAACCGTGTGGATCTGGCGGATCGACTCGAAATCTTCTTTTTTCTCGGGCATCTAGTTGTCCGTTGAAGGTTGGTGCCGGGATCAGCCGCGCCGCTTGTTGAGATAGTGGTCGATGGATACGGCAGCAAGCAGGATCGAACCGCGGATGATATCCTGCCAGTAGACGGAGACGTCCAGCAGGGCGAGGGAACTGGACACCACGGAGAGCAGGATGGCACCCAGTATGGCGCCGAAGATGGTGCCGGTGCCGCCGGACAGGCTGGCGCCGCCGATCACCGCTGCGGCGATGACGTTCAATTCCATGCCGATGCCGAAGGTCGGCTGGGCGGAGCCGAAGCGGGCCATGTAGATGATGCCGGCCACGCCGCACAGCGCCGAACAGAGAGTCGTCGTCAGGAAGACGACCTTCTTAGTGCGGATGCCCGAGTAGGCAGCCGCCTTCTCGTTGCTGCCGGTGTAGAACACCTTCCGGAAGATCGTCGTGCGCCGCAGCATGAAGTCGAATGTGACGACCACGGCAACGAAGATCACGATGACGACCGGTATGACACCGATTGAGCCCTGGCCAATGAATTTGAACTCCGGCGGCAGGGTGAAGAGTCCGAGTGGCCGTCCCCCTGTGCCCAGCAGGCAGGCGCCGCGGGCGATCACCATCACGGCGAGCGAGACGATGAAATGGTGCAGGCCAACCCGCGTCACGAAGAATCCCATGCCGGCACCGATGGCGGTGCAGGCGGCGATGGAGATCAGCGAGGCAGTCCAGGGGTCGACACCATTAAGAAACAGCAGGCCGGCGATGACCATGGCGAGCGCGGTCACCGAGCCGACGGAGAGGTCGATGCCGCCCGATACCAGCAGGATGGTCATGCCGACGACCACGATGCCTTCCACGGCGAAAGCCATCGCCATGGCGCGCATATTGACCCAGGTGAGGAAGTAGGGCGACGCGAAGGACATCACCACGAAGAGGGCGAGGATGATAAGGATCAGGCCAGTCTCGCGCATGCGCAAGAGCCGCTTCAGCAGGCCCATGAGGCCGGCACTCGATTTTTTTTGCTGCCCCAGAGGAGTGAATGTCGAGACCATGGACTGCCCTGCCTTCAGATCGCTACTTGTTGTCTCTCGAGAACGGAGGCCAAGTGCATGATGTTTTCCTCTGTCATGGAATCGCCGGAAACTTCGCCGCTGATCTGGCCTTCCCGCACTACCAGCACACGGTCGCAGACACCGATGAGTTCGGGCAGTTCCGAGGAAATTACCACGATGCCGACGCCGCTGCGGGCCAGTTCGCGCAGGATGCGGTGAATCTCGGCCTTGGCGCCGACGTCGACGCCGCGTGTCGGCTCATCGAGGAAGATCACCTGCGGCTTCACCGACAGCATCTTGGCGATGGCCACCTTCTGCTGGTTCCCGCCGGAAAGGGTTGAGACCGGCTGTCCGACGTGGCCGCACTTCAGGTTCAGCTGCTCGCCCAGGCCCCTGGCCTGGGCCTGTTCCCGGCGGTCGTCAATAACGCCAAGGTTCGAGGCGATCTGCTGTACCGCCAGGGCCGAGACATTCGAGGCGATGGACATTTCTAGGAACAGGCCGTCGCCCTTGCGGTCTTCGGAGAGATAGACGATTCCTTCGGCGATGCTGTCCTTGTAGTGCCGCCGGTCCAGGCACCGACCCTTGAGGCGGACTTCGCCGGTTACTTCGCCTTCAAGGGCGCAGATGCCCTTGACGATTTCGCTGCGTCCGGCGCCGATCAGGCCAGCAAAGCCGAGGATCTCTCCCTTTCTCACGTCGAAGGTGATGTTGCGGAAGCGCCGGCGCTCGCTCAGATTCTCGACAGCGAGGATGACCTCCGCGGAGCGCTCCTCCGGGCGCTGCTTTTCCGGGTAGAGAGTCTCGATCACGCGCCCCACCATTGCGTTGACGATTTCGCGCGGCGTGGTCTCGGCGATCTTCCGGGTGGTGATGTACTGGCCGTCGCGGAGCACGGTCACCCGGTCGCAGTTGTCGAAGATCTCCACCATGCGGTGGGAGATGTAAATGATTGAGATGCCCTGTGCCGCGAGCCGGCGCATGATGCCGAAGAGCACCTGCGCTTCCTTTTCGGTCAGCGCGGCGGTGGGTTCGTCCAGGATAAGCACGCGGCAGTCCAGGGTCAGGGCCTTGGCAATCTCCACCAGCTGCTGCTGCGAGATCGAGAGATCGCGGGCGAGGGACGTGGGATCGATGTCACCGAGCTGGCCTAGGACCGCGGCGGCGCGCCTCTCCAGGTCCCTGTAGTTCATCAGCAGATGGGGACTGGCGTTGGTGGCGGCCATGAAGATGTTTTCCGCCACGGTGATGTCCGGGCAGAGCGCGATCTCCTGGTGCACGAAGCCGATTCCCAGGCGCTGCGCCATGGCGGGGGAGGCGATGTCCACCGGCCGGCCGTCGAAGCGGATCTCGCCGCTGTCGGGGCGCAGGATGCCGTCGACGGCGTTCATCAGGGTCGACTTGCCGGCGCCGTTCTCGCCGGCAATGGCATGGATCTCCCCCCGGCGCAGTTCGAAGTCGACGCCGCGCAGGGCCTGGACCGGGCCGAAAGCCTTGCTCAGGTTCGAGATCTGAAGGATGAGGTCGTCTGCCATCGCATGACTCTTCGCCGGATGTGGTTCCGCCCGGCTTCCGCCTGGTTGCCCGCACCGCTGAAAGCGCGTCTGGTGCCTGCAACCGCGGCGGAAGATCTATTGGCGGCTTCTCTCAGCTCGGGTCGCGGCCTTCCATGTAGGCGTTGAGGTCGAAGGCGTCGGCATTCTCCTTCGTGATCACCGCAAAGCCGTTGTCGATGAAGGGTATCTGCACCGGATTGTAGCCGGAGACCTTGTAGTCGTTGAAGGGGTCGAAGATCTCGGAGTGTGCGGCCATGAAGGTGGAGACGAAGCCCATAAAGCCCTGCACGCCCTGGTTCGGGTTCAGCGACATGTGAATATTGCCGGCCTTGATATGCTCCAGCGTTGTCGGGGTGATATCCGCGTGCATGATGAGTACATCGGCTTTGGCTTCCAGCACGGCGGCTACCGCACCCTCGGCGGAGCCGGCCTCGGGGATCCAGAGCGCACCCAGGTTGGGGTTGGCCTGCAGGATCGAGGCGGTGGCGCGGTATGCGGCGTTGCTGTCCTGGTTAGTCGCCTGACGGCCGACCAGTTTCATATCCGGAAAGTTCTCTTCCATATAGGCGATGAGCGCCGTGACCCGGAGGTCGTGGTTGCTCTGGCCCGGATTCTCGAGCACGGCGTATTCGCCGCTATCGCCGATCTGTGAGACGATTTCCTCTGCGGCAAACTTGGCCTCGGCAACGTTGTCCGACGTGATGTAGGCGGAGCGCTTCGACTTTGGCGAGTCGGCGGCGAAGGTCACCACCTCGATGCCGCTGTCGATGGCGCGGTTGATCGGTTCGATGAAGGGGTCCGACTGCATGGGGTGCAGCAGGATGCCCGCAGGCTGCTTTACCATGTCCTGTTCGAAGGAGGCGATCTGCTTCGTGATGTCGTAATCCGGGGTGCCCGAGAAGATCGTTTCGCAACCCATCGCCTCGGCGGCCTGCTTGAAGCCCTGATAGACAGGGACCCAGTAGGGATGGGCCGAAACCATCACGTTCATGATGTAGGTTTCCCCCGGCTCACACTGAAACCTGCTTTGAGCCGCAGCGTCGTTGGCGGTCGTCAGGGTAAGCGCCATTGCGACCGCGGTCAGCGCCCCGGCCAAACCGAAGAGTCTCATAGTGTTCCTCCGCTTTATCTCCCGGCGTTCGAGCCGGGTTCGTTTTATTCAACCCAGCGTGCGATTTTTTTCACTATACGAAATTTATCGCGCGACCTCTATCAAAAGCAGGGTGCCCCGAGGCTGTCAATCAGATTCGAGAAATAATTCGATTACTGAAATTTATTGCACCAAGCACCCCGCTCGCGAGATGACCCGAAGACGAGGGGCCTTGCCATGGAGTGCTGCTTTCCCAGCCATGGTCTTGTTCTGCGCTGCTTTCGCCTGTGCTCGGGACTTCCCCAGTCTCTCAATGCGCTTGTCCAGCAGACGGTTTGGCTGCTGTGGATCATGCCGGTCGGCACCAAGGTGAATCCGGAATCGGGAAGTCGCTCCGAGAGCTCGGCTCTGGCCCATGAAGCGGCCTCCCGCAATAGCGGCGTCGCCCTGGCGGTCAAGGCTTTCGTCAAAAGGCAATTGCAGAACGGCAGCCTGGTGGCTCCGTTCGACGAGACCTGCGATAGCGGTGAGGGATGTTTCCTCACTTGACCCGAAAGTGCCGCGCCGTCACCGACATTGATGAGGTTTCTAGGTTCGATACGGGATCTGCTGCAGCGGGAGGAGCAGGATACGCCAGGCATCGCGGAGGCGGGAACCTGGCGGCCGCCACCTGCTTGGATGGGTGGCTTTGCCGCCCGATGGGTAGAACCCGCCCGGGTCCTCTGGCCCTGTGCCGGGGCGGCGTCGTGGAACTCAATAGCCCAGGGCGCAACCGTCCTTTCGGGGATCCGATCCGCCGGAGAGAATACCCCGGCCGTGATCGATGAGAATGGCTTGGCCGCCGCCCAAAGGCTCAGGAGCCAGGCGCACGTCGTGGCCGATCGCGAGCAGAGCTCGGATTGTCTCTGCCGGAAACGATTTCTCGAGCTCGAGCGAGGACTCGCCGGCGAAGACCCGCGGCATGTCGAGGGCGGCCTGCACGTCCAGGCCGTAGTCGAAGACATTGGTCAGCAAGCGTGTGTGACCGAACGGCTGATAGTCGCCGCCCATCACGCCGTAAGGCATCAGCGCCCGACCGGCGCGCGTCACCATGCCCGGCATGATGGTGTGCATGGGCCGCTTGGAGGGGCCAATACAATTGGGGTGGTCTGCATCGAGGCGGAAGGATCGGCCCCGGTTCTGGAACAGCACACCCGTCTGTGGGCAGAGGATGGCGCTGCCGAAGGAATCGTAGATGGAATTGATAAAGCTGACGGCATTGAGGTCGCGATCGACGACGCAGACGTAGACGGTGTCGGACTTCCTGAGGCCGAGGTCCGGCAGGTTCTCCAGCGGGCGGTCGAGTCGGATGCTCGAGCGTAGTTCGCCCGCCCAGTCTTTCGACAGCAGTCGCTCGAGCTTCGCAGTCATGCTGGCAGGATCGGCGATCGCGGCGTTGCGGGCGGCGAAGGCCAGCCGGCCCGCCTCGGCCTCGAGATGCGTTCGCTCGGCCGATAGCGGCGCCCAGTCCTGGAGGTCGAAGCCCTCCAGGATATTCAGCATGATGAGGGCCGTCAGGCCCTGATTGTTGGGCGGAATCTGGTGCACGCGGATTCCGCGATAGTCGGTACAGATCGGCGTCACGTATTCGCCTTGCACGGCCGCGAAGTCCTCGAGGACGTGGCAGCCGCCGGCGGCGCGGAGCGTGGCGGTCATGGCCTCCGCGATCTCTCCCTCATAAAACGCCCGGCGCCCGCCGGCGGCGACCTTGGCGAGCGTCTCGGCAAGGGCGGGCTGGCAATGCAGGTCGCCCTCGCCAGGAACCTGGTCCCGCGGCAGGAAGACGGCCCGCGCAGCTTCGTTCTGCCGAAGCTGATTCGCGGCGCGCAACCAGTCGAAGCGGACGCGGGCATGCACCGGATAGCCGCCGCGCGCATAGGCGATGGCAGGCGCGAGCAGACGACTGAAGTCCATCCAGCCGTGGGTCTCGTGCAATCTGGTCCAGGCATCGATGGCGCCTGGCATGGTCACGGCGTGAACAGAGGTTGCCTCGATCTCGCGCATGCCTTGTTTAAGGAAGAGGTCCAGGGCCGCCGCCGCAGGCGCCCGCCCTGACCCGTTGAAGCCGATGACTTCCTCACTGCCGCCAAGGCACATGAGGGCGAAGCAGTCGCCGCCGATGCCTGTAGACTGCGGCTCCACCACGGCCAGCGTCGCCGAGGCGGCGATGGCGGCGTCGAGGGCATTGCCGCCCTTGCGCAAGACATCGATTGCAACTCCCGTCGCGAGCGGATGAGAGGTGGCCGCCATGCCGTTGCAAGCGTGCACGGTCGATCGACCGGGGAAGTCGAAATCGCGCAAAAGATCTCTCCTGTTCTATCGTTTGGCGCGGCCCGGTGGCCGCTGCGGCAACGCAAAACGCCGACGCCGTTCCTCGTAGAGGCGCTCGATCCGAGCCATGTTGCGCAGGGAGTCCCGTATATGCTCGCGTGCCGCTTCGGCAGCCCGAGGCCCATCACGGGCAACGACCGCGTCAATGATTTCACGGTGCTGCTCGACGGCGTCATCCCAGGAGTCGATCCAGAGCACTTCAAGCCAGAGGGCAACCCGCAGCTGCTCGTAGAGCCGGCGAGTCATATCCTGCAGCACCGGGTTTCGGGTTGCCGAAACGATCACTTCGTGAACCTTCAGGCCGAGCTCCAGCTCGCGGGCGGGCTCCCGGGACTCGCTGTCCTGGTGCTGGTTGATCGCCTCGATCTCCGCCATGACCGCCTTCAGGCGGGCCAGATCCTCGTCGGTTGCCGTGCGGCAGGCGACCTCGGCGACATAAGCGTCGAGGCCCTCGCGCGCCACCAGCAGGTTGCGGATCGCCTCCGGCTCGAAGTGGACGACGGAATAGCCGCTATTCTGCCTACCGATGACCAGGCCCTCTGCCTCCAGAAGCATGAGCGCTTCGCGAAGCGGTGTGCGGCTGACACCGATCAATTTCGAGAGCCTTACCTCCGAGAGCCGCTCGCCGGGATGGAAGGTCGAGGACAGGATCATGCCCTTCAGGGCTTCGTAGGCATGCCGGCGCAGGGCGCCGCCGCCTGCGTGCGGTCGCTTTGCGTCGGGGCTGGCGTCTTTCTGGCTCATATCAGGCCCTGATTTTCCTGCTGCCGTTGGCGTCGGCCGCTGCAAGATGCGCATGCAGCCGCCTCTCCACCCGCCTGGCAAGCAAGATGACGAGATACACGATCGCAAGGTAGAACGCCGCCGCGGTCACGAAGGCTTCGTAGAAGGCAAAGTTCCGCGAGGCGATGACTCGCGCCACCCCGGTAATATCCATCACCGTGATGATGGATACCAGCGAGGTCGCCTGCAGTTGGTAGACCACTTCGTTGGTGTAGGCGGGCCACGCCGCCGCCAGTGCCCGGGGGAACAGGATGAAGCGCAGACGCTGGAGGGCGGACATGCCGAGCGCCATCGCCGCCTCCACCTCGCCGCGGGGGACGGCCTGGAGGGCGCCACGAAAGATCTCCGAGCTGTAGGCGGCAGTGTTCAGGGAGAGGGTCAGGACCGCACAGAACCACGGCTCGCGGAAGAACTGCCACAGGCCCACGGCCTCGAGGGTAGGCCGGAACTGCCCGCTGCCATAGTAGATCAGGAAGATCTGCGCCAGCAGGGGCGTTCCCCGGAAGAACAGCACGTAGATCGTGGCGGGCCAGAATACCGCCGCTTTCGGGGACAGGCGCATGAGCGCGATGGGCAGGGCAAGCACTGCGCCGAAGAGGCAACTGAGCGCCGTGTACTGCAGCGTGATGACAGCACCGCTTGCGAAGGCATCCAGGTGATCCGAGAGGAATGTGAGCATCAGAGCCTGCCGCCGACGACACCACGGCCCGCCCAGCCTTCCGCCCGCGCCTGTGCCCACATGGAAGCCAACGTGATCGTCAGGTAGACGAGGCAGGCGGCAAAGAAAAAGGTGAACGGCATCCGCGTTGCCCGTGCGGCCACGTCGGCATTGCGCATCAACTCGGGCAGTTGGATGATCGAGATCAGTGCCGTCGCCTTGACCAGAACCATCCAGACATTGCCGAGACCGGGCAGGGCGTAGCGGAACACCTGCGGCAGAATAACGAGGCGCAGCGCAGCCATGCGATTCAACCCCAGGACGGCGGCGGCCTCGTGCTGTCCGGCCGGCACGTTCAGGTAGGCGCCCCGGAACACTTCGCAAGCGAAGGCGCCGTAGATGAAGGTTATCGTTGCGATGCCGGCGGCAAAGGGATTGATAGCGACGACGAAGTCATATCCCAGCGACGCCGCCACGTCCTGGACGAGCGTCGGCACGCCGTAGTAGACGAGCAGCAGCAGAACCAGCTCCGGCACGCCGCGCACGACGGTGGTGTAGGCTTCCACGATGGCGGAACGGAGCCTGGACCGGCCGAGTTTCGCGAGGGCGGCAAGGAGCCCGACGATGACGGCCCCCGCCATAGAGACGACGGAGACCATTACCGTCAGCTGGACCCCCTCCCAAAGCAGCCAGCCGTAGCCCTTGAGGTCGAGCATCAGCGTCGGTGGGCGAAGCTATCGAAAGTCAGGCAATCTACTCCCCGTAGACATCGAAGCCGAACCACTTCTCGGAGATCTTCTGATACGTGCCGTCGGCACGGACCTTGGCAATGGCGTCCGAGAAGGCGTCCGCGATGTGTGCGTCTTCCTTGCGCACACCGACACCGGCGCCGTAGCCGAACCACTTCGCGCCAGTATACTCCGGGCCGCGGAACTCGAAGCCCTCTCCCTCCGGCGTCTTCAGGAATCCTTCGGACGCTGCGACAACGTCGGCCATGATGGCGTCGACGCGGCCCGATTGGAGGTCGAGATAGGCCTCTTCCATCGTGGCGTAGACCCTCAAGTCGATGCCGGCCATCTCATCGCGCATGAAGCGCTCGAAGCTGGTGGCGCGCTGGGTGCCGACGACCTTCCCCTGCATGGCCTCCCGGCTGATCTCGAGCGTGCTCGCCTTAGGGACCACGAAGCGAGCCGGCACCTGGTAATACTTGTCCGAGAAGGTAATGCGTTCGCGCCGCTCGTCGGTGATGTAGAGGGAGGCGATGATGGCATCGTATTTCTGCGCCAGGAGGCCGGGAATGATGCCATCCCAGTCCTGCACCGCGAACTCGCAGTTCGCCCCGATCTCATCGCACATGGCACGCGCCAAGTCGATCTCGAAGCCTTGCACCTTGCCTTCGTCGTCGAGGTAGTTAAAGGGCGCGTAGGCGCCTTCGGTCGCGATCCGGAGTGGGTTGGGCAGCTCCTGCGCGGAAGCGGGGATGGCAAGCAGAAGCGTGCCCAAGATCAGGCTGACGGTGGTTCGCATGACAGGCTCCCTGTTGTCGTTATTGTATACAATATTGCATGCGATCGAGGCTGCGTCAACTGTCTCTCTGGCCGACGACATCGGCTGAAGCTCTTTGAGCCCAATCGCGTTCGACGCTCCGCGCCCTCCGGAATGCCTCCACGCATTCCGCGGACTTTGGAATAGCCAAAGCGAAGAACGCCGCGAACAGGCCGCTGAAGCAAAAATCAGGCTGAGGGATCTCAGGCGCCGGATTGAAATGTCATGGTCCATGGTCTTGCAGAAAGCTGGATACCGCTTGGTTAAACTCCGCAGGGTTTTCGATGTTGATCGAATGACCACCATCGAGATCGGTGATGGATATTTCCGGATGAGTTGCGGCTAACCAGTCGCGCGTTGGCTGAAATCGCCGCTCCTTCAACCCGTTTACCAGCAAGGTCGGGACCCGCAGTTCACCCAGCCGGTCACAAACGAAAAGTCGCGGGATCGCCTCTTGCTGCAGGAGTGCATAGCCTCCGGGATCGACCTTGTCGGCTTCTATGCTCAGGATTTTGCGGATTTCGGGAGAGAAGCGACGGGCATGGACCGGATGATAGGGTATCCGGCGGATCGCCGTGGGCCCACCGGACCACAGCGCCGCAACCAGATCGCGATGCGCGGCCTGCGCGTCTGGAGGCCAGTGCCGGCGTAGCGCTGCGTTCGCGTTGGTGAAGATCTGCGCGATGCATCGATCCGGGTAGTCGAGCGCATATCTCAGCGAGAGGCCTGCTCCGAAGCTCTGCCCGCAGATATGCCACCGCGGAATACCCAGGGAGCAGCGCAGTATGTCCAGAGCGCGAACCATGGCCTCTGGTCGAGCCGCTTCGGGCTCCTCCAGCGTGGGCGATGCGCCGTGCGCGGGAAGGTCGACCCGGATAATGCGGAACACTTTCGACAGGGCCCGGTTCGGCAGCCAATGCTCCCGGCTGGACAAAAGGCCGTGGATCAGCAGCAGCGGCGGCAGGTCGCTTTCAGGACCGGTATCGTAGGCAAAGACCGGTAGGCCACTCATCCTCTGAAGATGTCCCTGAGGGTAATTGAAGTTCTCACAGCACCTTTGACCTTGCCGGCCGGTTTGACCCGCACTGGAAGAACGAGCCCGCCGGTCGACTTCCGGAGAAGCATACCCAAATACCGTGTGGTCTAGACCCAACCATTTGTTTGGTTACTCCAAACATAGCAGCGCCTATACCAGCCCAAAGCAGGCGCACTCGCATGGGGCGCTTCATCGATGGAGGGAACCATATGTCCGTCGTCAGCCTTGAAGTCCACGACCAGGTCGCCAGCGTCATCATCGACAATCCGCCGGTGAACGCGCTGGGGCGCGAGGTAAGGGCCGGGCTCCTGGATGCCTGCCGATCGATTGACCAGGATCCCTCGGTCAAGGCCGTTGTCCTGTCCTGCAAGGGGCGCAGTTTCGTTGCGGGGGCGGACATCCGCGAATTGGGGAAGAGGCCCCTCGAACCCTATCTGCCTGACGTGCTGGCGGCGATCGAAGGCTCGCGGGTGCCCTGGGTCGCGGCGATCCATGGCACCGCACTCGGTGGCGGGCTTGAACTGGCGATGGCCTGCCACGGGCGCGTCACTGCGCCATCGGCGAAGTTGGGGCTGCCTGAAGTGACTCTTGGCATCATTCCAGGCTCGGGCGGTACTGTACGGTTGCCGCGACTTGTGCCGATGAGAACGGCCGTCGGAATGGTGACGGGCGGCAAGCCGGTGGAGGCTGAAGCGGCCTTCGATACGGGGTTGGTCGACGCGCTGAGCAACGGTAACCTGCTTGCCGATGCCAGGGCCATGGCACTTGAGCTTGCAGGGCAGGGTGATCCGGTGCCGACCTTATCGAGGAGGTTGGTGCCAGGCGACCCGGTGGACTGGACCGTCGAAGAGGGGCGCCTTCTAAAGCGCAGCCGAGGTGCGACGGCTCCGCTCGAGGCCTTGGCTACCCTGCGAGAAGGTGCCGATCTGCCGGCGGCCGAAGCACTGTCCCGAGAACGGGCGCGGTTCTTGCGGCTCGCCGCCTCCCACGAGGCCGCAGCTCTCCGCCACATCTTCTTCGCCGAACGCGCCGCGGGGCAGAGTCTGAAGTCCGTCGATGCCAAGCCCGTCGATCTGACGCATGTCGGTGTGATCGGCGGCGGGACGATGGGGGCGGGGATAGCTACCGCGCTGCTGCTGTCGGGCTCCGGGGTGCGGCTGATAGAACGAAACGCAACTGCTGTCGAGGCGGCGCGCCGGCGGGTCGCCGAAACACTGGCGGGCAGCGTCAAGCGGGGGGTCGTTACCCAGGCGAAGGCCGATGATGCTTTGGCCCGGCTTATTCCGGGTGATGACTATGCGGCGTTGGCGGATTGCCCGGTGGTGATTGAGGCCGTGTTCGAGGACATGAGCGTCAAGCGCGAGGTCTTTGCCGCCCTGGATGACGTGATGCCGGCGGACGCGATTCTGGCGACGAACACCTCCTATCTCGATGTGAACGATTTGGCCGCGATGACCCGAGACCCGTCGCGCCTTCTCGGTCTGCATTTCTTTTCGCCGGCCCATGTCATGAAGCTGCTTGAGGTGGTTCGCGGCGGGGCAACTGGCGCGCGGGCCCTGGCCACAGCGGCGGCACTGGCCAGGTTGCTGCGCAAGATCCCGGTTGTGGCTGGCGTTTGCGATGGCTTCATCGGCAATCGGATCATGGCCGCTTACCGCAGGGATTGTGAGTTCATGCTTGAGGAGGGAGCGCTGCCGCATGAGATCGATGCCGCCATGCGCGACTTTGGTTTCGCTATGGGTCTCTACGAGGTGCAGGACATGAGCGGGCTGGATATCGCCTGGGCGCAACGCAGGGCTCGCGCGGCGCATCGCGATCCTTCCGAGCGCTATACGCATATTGCCGATCGTCTCTGCGAGGCCGGGCGCCTGGGGCGCAAGGCCGGAAAGGGATGGTACGACTACAGCACGGGAGTGGCCGAACCGGACGCGGAAGTACTGCACATCCTCGAGGAGGAGAGCGAAAAGGCCGGCCGGATACGCCGCCGGTTCTCCGCTGAAGAGGTCATGCAGCGGATTCTCGGCGTCATGCAGGAGGAGGGAAGAGCAATTCTCCGGGAAGGCATTGCCGAAAGCGCTGGTGATATCGACGTCGTAATGGTGCTGGGCTATGGCTTCCCACGGCATAAAGGTGGCCCCATGTTCATGGCCGGTGCCCGCTAATCAGGTGAATCCGCTGGCCGTTGAGAAAAGCGGCGACGAAAAACGCCCTCGGCGATCTTGGTCTTGAGGATCTCAACCGATCCGCCCGCGATCATCCAACCCCTGGTGCGGCGTTGGCAGTATTGAACGGTGATTTCCTCGGAAAATCCCATGCCGCCCATGATCTGCAACGCCTCGTTGGCGGCGAAGTAACCGGCTTCGTTACAGGCGAGCTTGGCCATGGCGGCTGCCTGTGCGGAGGGCAGGCCGCCTGGCGCTGTCGCCGCGGCCCGAAGGAGCAGCAGCTGCGCCGCCTCCAGTTTTGTCGCCGCGACTAGACCTGCCTATGGGGTGAAGGCGCGCTCTTCCAAGGAGTTGATGTCGCCTCCTGGCATTCAGCGGCCGTTTATCAGAAGCGGCAGACTGGTCCGCTCCCCGGCTGCATGCCGACATAGACGAGTTGGACGCCTCAAATGTCAGCCTGGCGGCGCTGACCAGGCCCGAGGAGGTGGCCTCCGGAAAGGCGGCTCGTGACCCTAAACGGACATTCATTTGCTTGTCCGGAACATCCGCCCGTTTTCCCCGCGATGCCGTCAAGATTGGCTTGGCACCTTCAGGCAAACTGCTGGCGCACGGCTGCAAAGATGCCGCGGGCCTGGTAGCTGCGGTATCGCTCCATCGTCAGAGGATCTGCGGTGCCTTTCGAGATCTTCTCGCGATGGCCGTTGGGAAGGTAGCTCAGGTCACCGCCCGGCAGGTCGCGGCGGCGGAAGCGGTAGAGGGCGCCGCGGCGGCGCCGGTGCTGGTTCTGGATCGACAAGCTGGCGGGCCTTTTCGTGGGTGCGCCGTAGCCAGGAGAGAGGCCCTTGAACGGCCGTCTTGTGGACAAGCCGTGTGGTACAGCTCTGTGGTACAGAGCGTCTCCGCGCCTGTAAGCAACTGATTTTTCTGGTACTTTTGGAAGAGTGGCTGGGGGACCTGGATTCGAACCAGGGCTGCTCGGGTCAGAGCCGAGAGTTCTACCGCTAAACTATCCCCCAGCAGGCGGGCCTGAGAGAGCCTCAGGCGGGCTCTTCATAGCGCGGCGGTGCTTTACATAGTCCTACCACCCCCCTGATGACAACCACTTTTGGGGCGTTTTTCGGCCCCTTTCAGGCTATTTTTTTGCCGATTTCGCGCTGCAGCGTGACCAGGGGTGCTGGCGAAAAGCCCTGTGATCACGCTAAGATAGCCGCCAAAGCCTTGAACAAGCGGCGCCGGAGGCCAATCCGGCGCCCTTAAGAAGAACAGGAACGAGCTTCAGGTGACCGCCTCCGTCAACGGGCAAGGCCGCGATTCTTGGGGGCGGCCGGACGCCAGCCGGCAGCGCCCGGGTACCACAGAAGCCGTCTCCGAGGGGCTTTACGCGGCCCTGGATCTCGGCACCAACAATTGTCGCCTGCTGGTGGCAAAACCTTCCCAGGACGGTTTCCGGGTGGTCGATGCCTTTTCGCGCATCGTGCGCCTGGGCGAGGGGCTGGCCGCCAGCGGCCGCCTGTCTGGGCCGGCCATGTCGCGCACCCTGGAGGCCCTGAAGATCTGCGCCGCCAAGATCCGCCGGCGCGGCGTCACCCGGGTGCGCGCCGTGGCGACCGAGGCCTGCCGGCGGGCCGACAACTGCGAGGACTTCCTGGAGCGGGTGCGGCGCGAGACCGGGATCGAACTGGAGATCATCTCCCAGAACGAGGAGGCGGCGCTGGCGATCTGCGGCTGCGCGCCCCTCATCGACCCGGACATCCCCGACATCCTGCTGTTCGACATCGGCGGCGGCAGCACCGAGATCTGCTGGCTGAAGGCCGAGCCCGCGCCCGGCGGGCCGGCGGAGGGCGCCCCCCTGGCCGCGGCGGAGCTGTCGCTCTTCGCCTGGGCCTCGGTGCCCATTGGTGTCATCACCCTGGCCGAGCGCCACGGCGGCGGCGAAATCTCGCCCGATACCTACCAAGCCATGGCGACGGAGATGGCGGCGGCGGTGGCGGTCTTCGACGCCCGCCACAAGGTGACCGCCTCGGTGGCCGGCGGCAAGCTGCAGATGCTGGGCACCTCCGGCACGGTGACCACCCTGGCCGGGGTCCATAAGAACCTGCCGCGCTACGACCGCTCGCGGGTCGACGGCAGCTACCTGGACATGCCGACGGTGCACGATATCTGCGCGCGCATCACCGCCATGACCTACGACCAGCGCGCGGCCCATCCCTGCATCGGCCCGGAGCGGGCCGATCTTGTAGTGGCCGGCTGCGCCATCCTTTCCGCGCTCTGCCGCCTCTGGCCGGCCGAGCGCCTGAGGGTCGCCGACCGCGGCCTGCGCGAGGGCATGCTCTATGCCATGATCCACGGCATCAGCGCGCCCGAGGGCCGCTGGGCCGACCTGGGTGCAGCCCCCGGTCTGGACTGAGGGGACCGGGAGCGTGGCGAAAGGCGGCGGCAGGGCGCGAGGCGGCGGGGCAAGGTCTTCCGGGCGTGGCGGGGCGGGACGCGACACCTCGGGCCGCAATCTCAAGGTCAGGGTGAAAACCGCCAAGCGGCGCTCGATCTCCTCGACCCGCTGGCTGGAGCGCCAGCTCAACGATCCTTACGTGGCCGAGGCGCGCAAGCGCGGCTACCGCTCGCGCGCCGCCTTCAAGCTGATCCAGCTTGACGATCGCTTCCACTTCCTGAAGAGCGGGGCGCGCATCGTCGACCTGGGCTGCGCGCCCGGCGGCTGGCTGCAGGTGGTGGCGGAACGCTGCGGGCGCAGCGGGCGCATTGTCGGAATCGACCTGCAGGAGGTGGAGCCGGTGACCGGCGCCGACCTGCTGGTCGGGGACTTTCTGGACGACGACGCGCCCGACCGCCTGAAGACGGCGCTGGGCGGTCCGGCCGACGTGGTGCTGTCGGACATGGCGGCCTCCTCGACGGGGCACGCCAAGACCGACCACCTGCGGGTCATGGCCCTGGCCGAGGCCGCGCACCTCTTCGCCCGCGAGGTCCTGGCCCCCGGCGGGGCCTTCGTGGCCAAGGTGCTGCAGGGCGGCACGGAGCGCGGGCTGCTCACCGAACTGAAGCGGGACTTCGCCAAGGTCAACCACGTGAAGCCGGCCGCCAGTCGGGCCGATTCGGCGGAAATGTACCTGGTGGCCACCGGGTTCCGTGGCGCGCGCCCGGAAGAAGACGATGAAGACGGCGGCTCCGGCGCCTAGACGGCGATGACCTCGCCCAGGTGCTCGGCCAGCTCGTGGTCGGGAATCGGGGTCAGGTCTTTGGACAGTTCGCCGTCGATCTTGGCAGCGGCCTCCTTGTTCAGGGCCTGGCGTAGATCGCCGAGGGTCTTGGCCGGGGCCACCAGGACCAGCCGGTCATAGCTTTTCAGCCGGGCCGCGGTGTTCAGCAACTCCGCCAGTTCATCGGCGAAGCGCCGTTTTTCCTCGCGATGGGCGTCGCTCGGCGGTTCCATGGCGTGGCTCTGCGGACCCATGCGGTCGTGGGTACGGCCCGGCCGGTCGGCATCGATGTCGCGGCTCGGCTTGTGGGGGTGACGCATTTCCTCTTCCGGCAGGGGCGTAAGTCCTTGGCCGGGGCCGGTATTCTCCAGGATCCGCGCCCGCGCGCCATCGGCAATGACGATCCAGCTGCGAGTTGGTTTCATGGCGACTTTCCTGACTTCGGTAAAGATTTCAGGGTGATATTCCCGCCGCTTCACGGGCGGCGCGATGATACAGGTCAATCGGCGCGAGCCCCGGGACCCGCGGGCCGGAGCCCGCGGCGCCAGCCATGAGTGGCACGCGCCCCCGCTATGCTAACGTCAAGTCGGGGGAGGGGCGCAATCCGCTTGGCATAGCGGGGCCTATGTGTATGATGCGGCGCCAATCACCGCCAAGGGGATAGGCATGGAACTCCGACAGGCTCTTACTTTCGACGATGTCCTTCTCGAGCCGGCGGAGTCCGCAGTCCTCCCAAATCAGACAGACACGCGCACCCGCCTGACCCGCTCCATCGAGCTGGGCATTCCGCTCGTTTCCTCCGCCATGGACACGGTCACCGAAGGCCGTCTGGCCATCGCCCTGGCCCAGGCCGGCGGCATCGGCGTGATCCACAAGAACCTGGACATCGACCAGCAGGCCGACGAGGTCCGCCGGGTGAAGAAGTTCGAATCGGGCATGGTGGTCAACCCGGTGACCATCCACCCGGACGAACCCCTGGCCAACGCCTTGGCGCTGATGGAGAGCCACAAGATCTCCGGCATTCCGGTGGTCGAGCGAAAGACCAAGAAGCTGGTCGGCGTGCTGACCAACCGTGACGTGCGCTTCGCGGAGAATCCACAGGAACCGGTCTCCGCGCTGATGACCAAGGAGCGCCTGATCACCGTCAAGGAAGGCGTCAGCAAGGAAGAGGCCCAGCGCCTGCTGCACCAGCACCGCATCGAGAAGCTGCTGGTTGTGGACGACGACTACCGCTGCATCGGCCTGATCACCGTGAAGGACATGGAGAAGGCGCAGGCCTATCCCCATGCCTGCAAGGACGACCAGGGCCGTCTGCGCGCCGCCGCCGCCATCGGCGTCGGTCCCGATGGCATCGCCCGGGCCGACGCCCTGCTGGATGCCGGGGTCGACGTCATCGTGGTCGATACCGCCCACGGCCACTCCAAGGGCGTCCTCGGCGCGGTCCGCGAAGTCAAGCGCCTGTCCAACGTCGCCCAGGTCATCGCCGGCAACATTGCGACCGCCGAGGGCGCGCGCGCCCTGGTCGACGCCGGCGCCGACGGGGTGAAGGTCGGCATCGGGCCGGGTTCGATCTGCACCACCCGCATGGTTGCCGGTGTCGGCGTGCCGCAGCTCACCGCGCTGCTTGACACGGCAGAGGTCTGCGCCAAGCAGGGCGTTCCGGTGATCGCCGACGGCGGTATCAAGTTTTCCGGCGACCTGGCCAAGGCCATGGCGGCCGGCGCCAGCTGCGCCATGATCGGCTCGCTCTTCGCCGGCACCGAGGAAAGCCCCGGCGAGGTCTTCCTGTTCCAGGGCCGCTCCTACAAGTCCTACCGCGGCATGGGCTCGGTGGGTGCCATGGCGCGCGGCTCGGCCGACCGCTATTTCCAGCAGGAAGTGGCCGACAATCTGAAGCTGGTGCCCGAGGGCGTCGAGGGGCGTGTGCCCTACAAGGGCCCCGTGGGCGCCGTCATCCACCAGCTGGTCGGCGGCCTGCGCGCCGCCATGGGCTACACCGGCAGCGCCACCATTCCCGACCTGCAGAAGAACGCGCGTTTCCTGCGGATCACCAATGCGGGTCTGCGCGAGAGCCACGTGCACGACGTCACCGTCACGCGCGAGGCGCCCAACTACCGCAACGAGATGTGATCGGGCGCGGGCTGTCATTCCCCACGCCGCCCAGGCCGCCAGTGCGCCCGCAGCGAGCGGCGTTTTTTCGCCGGGGTAGGGCCAGTTCCCGAAGGAGGCTGGCGCCATGATGCCGGCGGCGCGCCTGCAGGCGACCATCGAAATTCTGGACGGGATCACCGGCGAAGGCGCCGGCGAAGGGGCCGTTCGTCCGGCGGAGCGGGTGGTGAACGACTACCTGCGCCAGCGCCGCTACATCGGCTCCAAGGACCGCCGCGCCGTGACCGCGCTCACCTATGACGTGCTGCGCCACCATGCGCGCCTGGCCTGGTGGCTGCAGCGCGGCCGGGGCAGCGCCGCGGCGTCGCGCCAGCAGCTGCTGGCCTACCTGCTGCTCTGCGAGCATGAAGATCCTCAGGCGCTGAACCGTCTCTTCGACGGCTCGCGCTACGCCCCGCCACCGCTGACGACGGAGGAGGCGGCGCTGGTCGAGCGACTGGAAGAAGCCGCCCGGGAACCGGAGCAACCACCCGCCTGGGTCGCCAACGAGGTGCCGGAGTGGATTATGCCGCGCCTCGAGGCCGCCTTCGGCGCCGCGGCGGAACAGGAAGCCGCCGCCCTGCTGCAGGAAGCGCCGGTGGACCTGCGGGTGAACACCCTGCTGGGCAGCCGCGCGGATGCTGTCGCGGCCCTGGCGGAGGAGGGCATCGAGGCTGCGCCGACGCCGCTGTCGCCGCGCGGACTGCGTCTTGGCGGGCGGCGGGCGCTGCGCGCCACCCAGGCCTTCGGCGCCGGCCTGGTTGAACTGCAGGACGAGGGCTCGCAGCTCGCCGCCTTGCTCTGTGACGCGCGACCGGGCATGGCGGTCGCCGACGTCTGCGCCGGGGGCGGCGGCAAGACCCTGGCCCTGGCGGCAGAGATGAAGGGGCAGGGCCGGCTGCTGGCCATGGATGCCGAGCAGGCGCGGCTCGACCGCAGCGCCATCCGCCTGAAGCGTGCGGGTTTAAGTGAAGGAGGGGGCGGCTTCGTCGAGCGCCGCGCGCAGAAGAACCTGGCGGCGGCGGAAGACCTGCAGGGCACTTTCGACCGGGTGCTGGTCGACGCTCCCTGCAGCGGCAGCGGCGCCTGGCGGCGCCATCCGGACGCCCGCTGGCGCCTCACCCCGGAAGCTCTGGAGGGCTACAAGGCGGCGCAGCACGATGTGTTGCGCCAGGCGGCGGTTCTGGTGAAGCCCGGCGGGCGCCTGATCTACGTCACCTGCTCTCTGCTACCGGAGGAGAACCAGGATCAGGTCGAGGCCTTCCTGGCCGACGCGCCGGACTTTGCCGCCCTGCCGCTTGGTGAGGTCTGGGCGCAGGTGCTGACTGTGCCCTATCCCGGCGAAGACCCCTATCTGACCCTGACGCCGGCGCGCCACGGCACCGACGGCTTCTTTGTCGCCATTTTCCGGCGGGAGGAAGAGGCATGAACGAGATCTTCGTTTTGCGCCCCGCCTTGCCGCGCGACGCCGACGCCATCGCCCGGATCCACGTTGAGACCTGGCAGAACACCTACGCCGGCCTGGTGCCTTCGGACTACCTGGCGCGCATGAGCGTCGCGCGCTCCTCGCCGCAGTGGCACCGCGCCGCCGCCAAGGCGGAAAAGGGCAACGACCTCATGGTGGCGGAGGTCGACGAAGAGGTTGTCGGCTTCATCTCCTTCGGGCCGACGCGCAACCCGGAGATGCCCTACGGCGGGGAAATCTATGCCCTCTATGTCGGTGTCGACTGGCAGGGGCAGGGTCTGGGCCGGCGCCTGCTCTCCACGGCGCTGGAGGCGCTCTCGAAGGAGAAGCACAAGGGGGCCATGGTCTGGGTGCTGGCGGCCAACCCGGCGCGCTTCTTCTACGAGGCCATGGGCGGTGAGCGGGCCGGTGAGCGCATGGAGAGCTTCGCCGGAACGGAGTTGGAAGAATTGGCTTACGGCTGGCCGGACCTGGAATCCTGGCTGGCCCAGACGCAAAGTTGAAGACAAGGACGTGATGCCGCGGCGCGGAGCGCCGGGGCGCAAGGCAGCCTCATAACGGGGCGCGATCAGGACGGATAGCTGCATGACAGACCGCATTCTTATTCTCGATTTCGGTTCCCAGGTGACCCAGCTCATCGCCCGGCGGGTGCGTGAGAGCGGCGTCTACTGCGAAATCTTTCCCTTCAACACCGACCCGCAGCGCATCGCCGACTTCGCGCCCAAGGGCATCATCCTCTCCGGCGGTCCGGCTTCGGTCACCGGCAGCGACACGCCGCGCGCGCCGCAGGAGGTGTTCGACAGCGGCCAGCCGATCCTCGGCATCTGCTATGGCCAGCAGACCATCTGCGCGCAGCTGGGCGGCGAGGTCGAGGGGTCCGACCACCAGGAGTTCGGCAAGGCCTTCGTCGAACTGCAGGCCGACACCATCCTGACCAAGGGCGTGTGGTCCCCCGGCGAAAAGCACCAGGTGTGGATGAGCCACGGCGATCGCGTCGTGCGCCTGCCGGAGGGCTTCAAGGTCTACGGCACCTCCGAGGGCGCGCCCTACGCGGTCATCGCCAACGAAGAGCGCAGGATCTACGCTGTGCAGTTCCACCCTGAGGTCGTGCACACGCCCGACGGGGCCAAGCTGCTCAGCAATTTCACCCACCAGGTCTGCGGCTGCTCCGGCGACTGGACCATGGCGCATTTCCGCCAGCAGGCCATCGACGCGATCCGCGACCAGGTCGGCGGCGCCAAGGTGATCTGCGGCCTCTCCGGCGGCGTCGACTCCTCGGTGGCGGCCGTGCTGATCCACGAGGCCATCGGCGACCAGCTCACCTGCATCTTTGTCGACCACGGCCTGCTGCGCCTCAACGAGGCCGAGCAGGTGGTGGACGTCTTCCGCGACCACTACAACATTCCGCTGGTTCACAGGGACGCCAGCGACCTCTTCCTCGGCAAGCTGGAGGGCGTCGATGATCCGGAGAAAAAGCGCAAGATCATCGGCGGCACCTTCATTGACGTCTTCGAGGAGGAGGCGGCCAAGATCGGCGGCGCCGACTTCCTGGCCCAGGGCACGCTCTATCCCGATGTGATCGAGTCCGTCTCCTTCACCGGCGGGCCGAGCGTCACCATCAAATCGCACCACAACGTCGGCGGCCTGCCCGAGCGCATGAACATGCAGCTGGTCGAGCCCCTGCGTGAGCTCTTCAAGGACGAGGTGCGCGAGCTGGGCCGCGAGCTGGGCCTGCCCGAGGCCCTGGTCGGCCGCCATCCCTTCCCGGGGCCGGGCCTGGCCATCCGTATTCCGGGGCCGGTCAGCCGCGAGCAGGCCGACATCCTGAGGAAGGCCGATGCGGTCTATCTGGACGCCATCCGCAAGGCCGGGCTCTACGACGCCATCTGGCAGGCCTTCGCGGTGCTGCTGCCGGTGAAGACCGTCGGCGTCATGGGCGACGCGCGCTCCTACGACTATGTCTGCGCCCTGCGCGCGGTCACCTCCACCGACGGCATGACGGCGGAGAGCTATCCTTTCGACCACGATTTCCTGGCCGGGGTCGCCACCCGCATCATCAACGAAGTGCGCGGCATCAACCGCGTCGTCTACGACGTGACTTCGAAGCCCCCGGGGACCATTGAGTGGGAGTAGGAGCCTAGCGGTCGCTTACTCCGCCGCGCTGCGCCTGGGCAGGACCCAGTTGGGACGGGGGAAGTGGCAGGTGTAGCCGTTGGGGATGCGCTGCAGGTAGTCCTGGTGCTCTGGTTCCGCCTCCCAGAAGGCGCCGACCGGCTCCACCTCGGTCACCACCTTGCCCGGCCAGAGGCCCGAGGCGTTCACGTCCGCGATGGTGTCTTCGGCAATCTGCTTTTGCTCCTCATTGGCGTAGTAGATCGCCGAGCGGTAGGAGGGGCCTAGGTCGTTGCCCTGGCGGTTGGGCGTGGTCGGGTCGTGGATCTGGAAGAAGAACTCCAGCAGTCGCCGGTAGCTGATCTTCTCGGGATCGAAGTGAATCTCGATGGCCTCGGCATGGGTGCCGTGGTTGCGGTAGGTCGCGTTGGGCACGTCACCGCCGCTGTAGCCCACACGGGTATCGAGGACACCGGGGAGCTTGCGGATCAGGTCCTGCATGCCCCAGAAGCAGCCTCCGGCCAGAACTGCGCGCTCGGTCATTGCGATATCTCCCTTCCTGAAACCTGAGCCAAATATGGGGGCGGGCAGCGGGTCTTGCCAATCCCGATTTCGTGAAGGCCGGAGGGCCTGCCGCGGCGGTCCGCCGATTTCTCTCGACGGGCTCTTTCCGCAAACGTATCCCAAGCGGGCTTATCGGACTCGAGTCTCTGAAGAAGGATCCATCATGACCGACATCAAGCGCATCGACGTGGGCCCGCGCATGTCCCAGGCCGTCGTCCACGGCAACCTCGTTTTCCTGGCCGGCCAGGTGGCTCATGACGCCGCGGGCGCCTCCGTTGCCGAGCAGACCAAGGACATCCTCGCCGGAATCGACGCGTTGCTGGCCAAGGCGGGCAGCGACAAGTCCCGCCTGCTGTCGGCGACGATCTGGATCACCGACATGTCGACCTTCGACGAGATGAACGCCGTCTGGGATGCCTGGGTCGTGCCGGGGGAAACGCCGGGACGCGCCTGCGTCGAGGCCAAGCTCGCGGCCCCGCAGTACAAAGTGGAGATCGCCGTCGTCGCGGCGGTGTGAGCCTCAGGCGATTTTGGCGCCGCGCTCGGCCAGCAGGGCGCGCAGGACCGAGCGGTGGCAGTGCGCCTCATCCTCGCAGTAGCAGCCGACCGAGAAGTCGGCTTCCTGCGACAGCGCGGCCAGCAGGTCCAGGCTGCGGGCGGCGGCGGGCTCCTTCATCTCCTTCTTGAAGGCGCGCACGAAGGCGTTCCACTCGGCCTCCGTCTCGGCCTTCAGGGCCTGGGTGACCAGCGCCTGACTGGGTGAGAGTTCCGGGTACCAGACGTCGTACCAGTCGTCGGCGGCGTAGCGGTCCTTCTTCACCCCGCGCGGCGGGCGCCTGACGGTGCCGATGCGGGGGCCCTCCTCGGGATGGCGCGGCGTGCCGAGGCGAACGATACGAACGGTCATGGGGCGCCTCGGACGCGCGACGGCTATCTGACGACGAGGTTGTTGTGGACCTTCTTCACACCCTCCACGGTTTTGGCGACCCGGGTGGCGCGGTCCTTGTCGGCCTGGGAATCGACAAATCCGCTGATCTGCACCTCGCCCTTCAGGGTGGTCACGTCGACCTGGAAAAGGTTCAGGTCCTTGTCGTCGAGGAGCTTGGCGCGGACCGTGTTGCTGATCACCGAGTCGTCGATGTACTCACCAGCCGTCTCTCCGCTGCAGGCTGCGAGGGGGGCGGCCAGGAGACTGACGACAAAGAGAATCTTCAAAAGACGCAGAGCTTTCATTCTTGCCTTCCTTTACCTCGGTGGCGCTACTTCACATGACGCCCGGCGGGAGGGTTTCTTCCCTCGGCCGATGCCGGCGGCACGTCATCGTCTTGCCGTATCGGCTCTATTATTGGTATCTGCGCCCCGGACGTCCAGATGGACAAAGGGGCCGCGGACCTCTTACCGGGAAGGGAAGCCTGGGAGAACTGCGCCTGGTGCCTGGAATCTAGCCGGTCAGGCGCATCTTCGCCTGGCCCTCGGCGTCCCAGTCATCCCAGCCAGGGAAAATCAGCGGCGCCGTCTCCTCGAGGTTGACCAGGCGCTGCGCCAAGTCCGCCTTGTAGGTTTCCAGCATGGAGAGGAATTCGGACTCTTCCCGGTAGGCGTAGCCGTGACCCTGGATGCCGTGGGCGCAAAAGGGCGGTAACAGGCTGAAGCCCATGTAGTGCAGCGAGTAGTGCAGGGGCCAGAGCAGCGTATCGATGTCGCCGCCGCGCGCGCCCGGCCCGAAAGCGCCTGCCGGGGCGCCGCTGGTCATCGACAGCAGGGCGCGCTTGCCACGGAAGTAGCCGCGGTCGTAGCGCATGCGGCTGCTGTAGAGCCCGCCACTGACGAAGACACGGTCGAACCAGCCTTTCAGCATCGCCGGCTGGGCGTGCCACCAGAGCGGAAATTGCAGAATTACCAGGTCGGCGCGCTGCAGGCGGTCGATCTCGCGTTGCACCTCGCCGGGTAGGCAGCCGGCCTCCGCGGCATGACGCTGTTCGGCCAGAGGCGCAAAGCGGTGGCCGTCATGGCGCGGAGTGTAGTGGGCCGGCGCTTCCACCGGATCGAAGCCCTCGGCATAGAGGTCGGAGACCTCGACCTCGTGGCCGAGGCAGCGCAGCGTGGCGGCCGCGACATCCTTCAAGGCGGCGTTGAAGGAGGTCGGCTCGGGGTGGGCGAGGACGATGAGGGCATTCATGACGGGGGCTCCCGGGTCCAATTTCAGCGTTGACGCGGGAAAGCTATGATGTTCGTATTTGCATGATAACTATAAAAAACTGACAGTTTAGTTTGCATAAATGAACAGACTTCACTGGGACGACCTGAGGCTGGTACTGGCGATCGCCGAAGCCGGCTCGCTCGCCGGGGCCGGCCGGCGGCTTGGCGTCAGCCATGCGACGGTGTTCCGGCGCCTGGGCGAGATCGAGGCGCGGCTGGGCGTCGGGCTGTTCACCCGCTCGCGCCGCGGCTACGCGGCCACGGTGGCCGGCGAGGAAGCCGCCGCGGCGGCGCGCCGGGTGGAGGCCGAGGTGCTGGACGTGGAGCGGCGGCTCGCCGGGCGCGACCTGCGCCCCTCCGGGCGCCTGCGGGTGACCACCACGGACACCCTGTTGGCGGGAATCTTCGCCAAGGTCTGTACAGAGTTCCGCCAGGCCTTTCCCGACATCAGCCTGGAGATCGCCGTCTCAAACCAGTTGTTCAGCCTCTCCAAGCGCGAGGCCGAGGTGGCGATCCGCCCCGCCGCCGCGCCGCCGGAGAGCCTGGTCGGGCGCAAGGTGGCGGTCATCGCCCAGGCGATCTATGGCGCGCCGGGCCTCGTCCGCGCGCTCGGCCGCAATCCCGACCTGGGCGCGGCCCCCTGGATCGGGCCCGACGAGGCAATGCCCTATGGCCAGCTGGAACGCTGGATGGCGGCGCAAGGCTACGACGCCGCCTGCGGCCTGCGCGTTGACACCATGCTGGGCATGGCCGCGGCGGCGGCCGAGGGCGCGGGGCTGACGGTGCTGCCCTGTTATCTCGGCGACGCCGATCCCCGGCTGCGGCGGGTCGCGGCGCCGATCGACGAGCTGGCCATCGACCTTTGGCTGCTGACCCATCCGGACCTGCGGCGGGTCGCGCGGATCCGGGCCTTCCTGGACTTCACCGCCGAGGCGGCGAAGGCGCGGCAGGCGCGCTTTGCGGGAGCGGGCTGAGGCCTTCCCGGGCGCTCACTTCGGCGGCGGCTGGCTGGTCTCGACCGCTGCCTTCTGCGCCGTCTCCCGGACCAGGACTTTCACTGCGACGCGCACTTTGCGCGCCTGGTTCGTGTTTGAGGGGAAGGGGCTGTAGGTCATGGCGCTGCCGATGTTACAACTGCCTCCGGACCCGCCCGACCAAGTTCCGGTGTTGATCTGCTTGCCGATCTGGCTCCAGGTGTCGGTACCTTCCTTCTTTTCCCACATTCGTGTCGCGCGGTAGTAGCGCTGGCAGTCCTCCTGCGTGGTCGGCACCGTCTGGCCGTAGCCCGAGGAGCTTGGCGTGTCGAAGCCGCTGCCGGTAACGACCACCCGTTCCGGATTGCCGTCGGGATAGGGCTGGATGTTCGAGTTGAAGTACATCCAGACCTCGCCGACGAAGCAGTCGCAGGTGCCGGGCTTGTGGTAGTAGCCGCCGTCCAGGCTGCTCAGTCGGTAAAAGTTGATCTGGGCGAAGTTGGGCGGCACCGCGAAGACCTGGTCCGGTTCGCCGAAAACGCAGGCGCCGCAGGCGCTGAGTTCCACCACGGTGCCGGGTAGCGCCGGGCCGAGCGTGATCTGCCGAGCACTGTCGGTCAGGACGTAGCTGTTGCTGCAGGCCGCGGCCGGCAGGCAGAGGGATAGAAAGAAGGCTAGTCTGCGCCACATGGTTCCACTCCTTCGTGGTGTCGCCGGCGGTCGTAACCCCCCAAACGCCGCGAGGCCGTGCGGCCCGCAAGGGGCCTGGCCGAACCGATGCTTTCAGATACCTGCATCTTGAAGGAGCGAGCCTAGCACGGGGCGTCGGACCTGACGATTGCAACTAAGGGGTCTTGCCTGGCGGTCGTCACCGCCTTGGACAAGCCGGCACTACGGCGCGAGGTGGACGAGTTGGGCGCCGAGCTCTATTACGCCTTCGCGGAGCAGCCGGAAGCGCGCGTCCTGCGGCGTGGTGCAGGGCAGGGGACAGTCGTTCTCGGTCCTGCGGCCCAGCGCCAGGTCGGCCAGGCAGCGCCCGAAGACCGTGCCCGGCGCGATGCCCCGGCCGTTGTAACCGCAGATCGTGAAGACGTTGTCGTCCAATCGGTGGAAGCGGGGCAGGTTGTCGTCGGTCATGCCGATGGCGCCGTACCACTCGGCCTCGAAGCGGACATGGCCGAGTTCCGGGAAGAGGCGGCGCAGGCTGCGCTTGGCCCAGGCCCGGTGGACGGCGATGCCGGTGCCCCGCAGCGCGCCGACACTGCCGACGACCAGCCGTCCGGCCTGGTCCAGACGCAAGGACGTGAGCACCGTCTTCGTGTCCCAGGCGCCCTGCCGCTCGGGTAGGATCCTGCTTTGCAGGTCGGCCGGGAGTGGTTCGGTGGCGAAGTTGAAGAAGGGCAGCTTGACCTGCTCGCTGCGGAGGTTGTTCCAGGGGGGGGCGGAATAGGCGTCGGTAGCGACGATGACGCGCCCGGCCGTCACTGATCCTTCCGCGGTGACGAGGTGCCAGGCCGATCCGCTCCGCTGAAGGCTGTCGACCTTGGAGCGGGTGTGGATGACCGCGCCGGCGGCGATGGCGGCCCGGGCGAGCCCCCGCGCATAGGCCAGCGGCTGGATGGTGCCGGCGCGGCGGTCCAGAAGTGAGGCCGCGAAAGCGGTGGTGCCGGTCTTCTCGGCGGTCTCTGCGGCGTCGAGCAGTTCAACGGCCGCGCCACGGCGGCGCCACTGCGCCGCGCGCTCCTGCAGTTCCTTCAAACCGCCCGGGCCGACGGCGCAATGGAGTGTGCCGCGGTTCACGGCCTCGCAGGCGATCCCGTGCTTCTCGATCAGGTCGAAGACCAGGCGGGGGGCGCCGCCGAGCAGATTCAGAAGCGCTTCACCCCGGTCCTCTCCCATGGTCTTGACGAGGGCATCCGGCTGGACCCACATGCCGGCGTTGACCAGGCCGACGTTGCGTCCGGCGCCGCCGAAGCCGATCTCCGCGGCCTCCAGCAGGACAACGCCCGCGCCGGCTTCCGCCAGGTACAGGGCCGTCGACAGGCCGGTGTAGCCGCCGCCCACAACGACAACGTCGCTGAGGTGGTCGCCCGCCAGAGCCGTCGTCGGCGGTGCGGCCGGGGCCGTCTTCTCCCACAAACCGTGAGACCGTGAATCACCGAGCATGGAACTCCTTCGTCCGCATCGAATATCTGTCCGGGCCGCGACGGGCCTTCCGGTCTACCCTGTGCCGAGGCCTGTTATAGCGACGGAGCCGCCGGCGTTCATCTATTGCGTCCGCCAAGCTGCGACCGGCGTTGCACCCCGCGCTGCCTATCTGATGTGGAGCGCGGCGGCGGGGTTCAATCTGCAAGCGTGGTGGCGCCGACGGGACAGCGAAGAAACGCCGACATTGCCCGAGTTTCCTACTCTTTTGTGCTGCTGAATCCGGCTGGTGTGGCAGCCTGAAACCGGCTAGAGAACGCCGCCGCAATCAACAGGCGCAGGCAAGCGCCGATTCTTTTGAGGAACAAGAACATCATGCGATCGCATAGGGGTGCCACCGCGCCGCGCCGCTTCAGGGGCCAGGCCGGGACCGTTGTGTGTGCCTTTTTCAGTCTTGCCGCCGTGGCGCTCTCCAGTGGAGAGGGGCGGGCGGAAACCCTGCTGGAGCGGGGAACCTACCTGATGCAGAGCATTGTCGCCTGCGGCAACTGCCATACCCCGAAGGGCCCCGACGGCGAGCTGCCGGGCATGGAGCTGGCCGGCGGCTTCCTGATGGAGGACGAGCCCTTCACGGCCTATGCGCCGAACATCACGCCGGATGTCGAGACCGGCATCGGCGGCTGGACCGACGCGCAGATCATCACGGCGATTCGCGAGGGGCGCCGCCCCGACGGCACCATCATCGGGCCGCCGATGCCGATCTCCCTCTACCGCGACATCTCCGACCGCGACGTTCAGGCCATCGTCGCCTATATCCGCAGCCTGAAGCCGGTGAGGAACGAGGTGCCGAAGTCGGACTACCGCATGTCGCTGCCGCCCAGCTACGGGCCGCCGGTCATCTCGGTCGCCGAGGTAACGCCGGCCGACGGACCCGCCTATGGCCTCTACCTGGCCGGGCCGCTGGGGCACTGCATCGAATGCCATTCCCCGATGGGGCCGAAGGGGCCGGACTGGGAGAACCAGACGGGCGCCGGCGGCCTGGCGTTCCCCGGACCCTGGGGCGTCAGTCACGGCGCCAACATCACGCCGACGAACCTGGGCGACTGGAGCGACGCCGACATCAAGAAGGTGATCACCAGCGGCGTGCGTCCCGACGGCAGCCGGCTGCTGCCGCCCATGCCGGTGGGCTACTACGCCAAGCTCGCCGTGGCCGACCTCGACGCGATCGTCGCCTACCTGCGCAGCCTGCCAGAAAGATAACTGAGGGGTGCCAAGACAGGGGCCAGGGGCCTGGGCGGCGCTGCCGCCCGGGTCCTGGCGTCTAAAGCCGGGACGGAAGGGAAGAGCGGCAGTTCAGGGTCAGGCGTGGCCGACCTGCAGGCAGCGCTGCGGCAGCAGCGCGGCCATGATGGCGGCCACCTTTTCCGGATCGTCCAGGAAGCAGAGGCCAAGGGTCTCGCCGCGGCGCCAGACCACCTCACCGCCGAAGTGCACGGCGCCGGCCAGCAGCAGGGTCACCTTGGTGCCGACCGGCACGTCGCCCGCTGCCCAGACCTTCACGCCGTTGAGGGAGGCGTCGAGGACCGTGCCTTCGATGGTGCCCTCCGGCGTTACCAGACGGGCCTTGAGGACCGTGGCGGCGCGGATGAAGTGGCGCCGCTCGGAAGGATCCGAATCCTGAAGTTGGGAAGCGCCGACGTCCTGGTCCCAGGGCATGATCACCACCGTTTGCTCGGGGGCCTTCGGGACCGCCCTTGGGTTGCACTTTTGTCTCGCAAAGAAAATGAGCCAGCGGCAGTTGGGGGAATCTACCGCTGGCTCGATCGAGACAGATACTCTTCCTCAAGCCGATTGGGGAAAGCTTAGGAATTGCCCGATGGTCCCACCATTTGATTGCCCCGCGCTTAAGTTATTCGGTTAAGAAAGGCCTTCGCCGCAAAGTTGATCCATCGCCTGCTTCATCAGCGCTTTCTTGTTTTCACCCATTAAAACAACATCTTAGGCGAGATATCTATAGTGATTTCTCGCGAAGGGCTGTTTGTCGGGAGGGACGGGAAACTTCAGGGAGGTCCGGCTGCCGGAAAAGCCTCAGGACACCACGCGCAGTCGTTTGCGGAAAATCTTAAGTGCATCGCCCAACGTCTTGGCTCGCTTCAGTTTTTCGCGCCCCGAGAAAACCACATACTCGATGGAGCGGTTGTTGCGCTGCTTGGCGATGGCGTACAGCGGTGCGTCGTGGGTGTGGCGGAACACCGAGAAGATCGCCGCGCCGCCCACCTGGTCGATGGCGTAGTCGCGCCACTCGCCACTGGCGACATTGCGGCTGTAGAGCGAGAGCAGCTGGTTCAGTTCGGCCCGGTCGAAAAACACTCTCCGCGGGGTCCTGCGGAATTCGTTAAAGCTGTACAGTTGGCTCATGAAGGCGGCTGGCCTCCTGCGAAGCTCAAGGGGAGTCTCCAATCGGTGACGGAGAGCAGTTTTCCGCAATTTTCGACCGCCGTCCAGCCATGAGGCCCAAAGACGGGAGAAGAGCGGGGTTTTTCAGGCTGTTGGGGCGCCCGGAGCCGATTCGGGCGGGGGGGCGAAGGGCGTCTAGCGGACCCTTGCGGCGCTGCTGGCCATGGTGTCGGGCTGGCGGTAGCAGTTGATGGCCCCGAGGGTGCGGTAGCAGTAGGTGCCGGCCAGCGCCGCGGCGGCCTCGGCCTCGGCGGCCTTGCGCTGTTCCTCGGTCACGATCTCATGGCAGTACCCCTCGCCGTTGGCGAGGCTCAGGGTCGAGCAGTCCTTGTCGAAGGCCCAGGTGGCCACGTGGTCGCTGATGGTCTTGTCGGTATGCACGAAGGTCACCAGGGAGGCGCCGGCCAGCAGGGCCTGGGAGCCCGGGTCGCAGGCGGCGAGGGCCCCCACGAGAAGGGGCGTGGCGAAGACGGATTTCAGCTTCATCCTCATACCTTGAGCTCCTGATCGCCGCTGTGTCTGCGGCCGACTGTCGTTCCTGACCTTGGCGTCCTGACAAGGGGACCGCTGGCGCTTAGGATAGCTCCCGAACAGGGATGCTGCGGGCGGCCGCCGGGCAAGGCGCGGTGTATTGGATTTTCGCCAAACACCAGCCTCCAGTCTGGCGCCCCGCGCTGAAGAATCTGTTAACGTCCGGGGTGTTTGACGGTACCTTAGAAAAACATTTCAAGTGTCTGTTATAGAAAGAAAATGGAGGTCGGGAAGTATGGCGGAATCGCCCCCTATCTGCGACTTCGGCTGGAAGGCCGTGGACTTCTCCCTGCAGGGCATCGACGGCAGGACCTACAGTCTGGCCGACCTGGCCGGCCCGAAGGGCACGCTGATCGTTTTCATGTGCAACCACTGCCCCTATGTGCGCTCCATCGCCGGCCGTCTGGCCGAGGAGGCCCGGGCCCTGGCGGAGCTGGGGATCGGCGTTGCGGGCATCAACGCCAACGACCCGACGGCCTATCCCGAGGATTCCTTCGAGAACATGAAGGCCTTCGCCCGGGACCATGGCCTGGGGTTTCCCTATCTGGTTGATCCCACCCAGGAAACGGCCCGCGCCTATGGGGCGGTTTGCACCCCGGATTTCTTCGGCTTCAACAAGGACCTGGAACTCCAGTACCGCGGCCGCCTGGACGAATCCCGTACCACCCTGGTCCCGGGCGCCCGGCGCGAGCTCTACGAGGCCATGAAGCAGGTAGCCGGGACCGGCAAGGGGCCGGACGACCAGATCGCTTCCATGGGCTGCAGCATCAAGTGGAAGGCCGCCTGAGGCCGAAGGCGAGCGGGGCGTGCTGCCGCGGGCGCCGCGCCAAAGGGTGTAGCGCCGAAAAGCGGTGAATCCGTGGTTGAAGCTGGCGGGCAAGGGCTTTATCAACGAAGCGCCGTCGGGTTTACGGGTCCAACCGCAGAAGACCGGCAGCGGCCTCGAAGATGAATCGCCGGGGCCGGCACAACCGGCAGGGTGCGTTATAGGGAGTGGCCAGTGGCCGATATCTTTCAGGAAGTCGATGAGGAACTTCGCCGCGACAAGGCGACCGAGTGGTGGAAGCGCTACAGCCTCTTCATCTATGCCGCCGCGGCGGTGGTGGTTCTCGGGGTGGCCGGCTACAAGGGCTGGCAGGCCTATGACCTGAAGCTGCGCGGCGAGCGTTCCGACGGCTATGCCGAAGCCCTGGCCCTGATCGACAGCGGCGAGGAGGCCAAGGCCCGTGAGGTCCTGGCGGCGCTCAGCGACCCGACCGGCGACGGCTACGCGCTGCTCGCGGCCCTGACCGAGGCGCAGCTCGCCGCCGAGGGCGATGACGCGGCCGCCGCCGAACAGATCTGGCAGCGTCTGGCCAGCGACGGAGGTTCCGGCGCGGCGATGAGCCAGTTGGGCAGCCTGCTGGCGGTGCTGAAGCGGATGGACAAGGATGATCCGGCGGCGCTGCGTGGTGAACTGCAGTCTCTGGCGGGGCCCGAAGCGCCCTACCGCTTCACGGCTTTGGAACTGCTTGCCGTTCTGGCCCTGCGCGAAGGCGACCAGGAAGCGGCGCGCGAGCACCTGATCAAGATCACCGACGATCCCTCAGCGCCTTCCGGCACCCGGTCCCGCGCTGCGGAACTGCTCGCCTCATTGCCTGGATGATTTTCCGATGCACCTGATGTTCAAGCGCCTCTTGCTGCCGCTTTCCCTGCCGCTCGTGCTTTCCGCCTGCGGTATCAGCGACTGGTTCGGCGAGACCGAGGCCCCGCCGCTGCCCGGCCAGCGGATCGCCATCCTGGCCTATGAGCGCGGCCTCCGGGCCGACCCCTCGATCGCCGATGTTCCCGTGCGCCTGCCGGAGCCCTACATCAACACCGACTGGGCGCAGCCCGGCGGCAGCGCGGCCCACGCCATGTATCATCTCTCGCTCAGCGCCAATCCGCGCCGGGTCTGGAGCGCCGACGTCGGCGAGGGCTCGGGCGATGTGGCTCAGTTGCTGTCCCAGCCCATCGTCGTCGCGGATGTCGTCTACGCCATGGACGCGCGCTCGACGGTCTCCGCCTTCTCGGCCACCAACGGCAGCCGCCTGTGGCGGGTCGATCTGGAGGACGACGACGAGGACGGCCTCTATTTCGGCGGCGGGATCGCGGCGGACGAGGGCAGGGTCTTTGTCTCCACCGGCTTCGCCCGCGTCTTCGCCCTGGATTCCAAGACCGGCGAGCTGTTGTGGATCCACAAGGCGCCGGGCCCCATGCGCGGCGCCCCGGTGGCCAGCGACGGGCGGGTCTTCGTCGTCACCCTGGACAACCAGCTGCTGGTGTTGAACGCCGAGACCGGCGAACGCCTGTGGAACCACGTCGGCGTGCAGGAGACCGCGGGCCTGCTGGGCACGGCGAGCCCGGCAGTGTCGCGTAACACGGTTGTGGTGCCCTATTCGTCGGGTGAGGTCCTGGCGCTGCTCACCGACGACGGCCGCCAGGTGTGGAGCGAGAACCTCAGTGCCGTACGCCGCCTCGATCCCCTGGCCGACATCGCCCAGATCCGCGGCCTGCCGGTCATCGACCGCGATATCGTCTTCGCGGTCAGTCACGCCGGCCAGATGCTGGCGGTCAACCTGCGCCAGGGCGTGCGCGCCTGGCAGGCGGACATCGGCGGTGTGCAGATGCCCTGGGCCGCCGGCGACTTCCTCTATGTGCTGACCAACGACGGCCAAGTCGTCTGCCTGCAGCGGCGCGACGGCCGCATCCGCTGGGTGACGCCGCTGCCGCGCTTCGCCGACCCGGAGGAACAGGAGGTGCCGATCCGCTGGCGCGGGCCGGTGCTGGCCGGCGACCGCCTGGTCATTGCCGGGTCCCACGGCGAGGTGATCTCCGTATCGCCCTATGACGGCAAGCTGCTCGGCTTCTTCGACCTGGGCGACGGGGCCGCGGTGGCGCCGGTGGTGGCCAATAACAGCCTCTACCTGGTCACCAGCGGCGGCGAACTGGTCGCCCTGCGCTAGGCGGTCCGGCCCAAGCCGGGAAAGCGCCCGCGAAGGCGCCCGGTTTCGCGCCACCCGGCGATGGGGCTTGCGGCGGCGCGGCCGGCACCCTATTCCAGTGCCATGACCATCACCGTCGCCATCATCGGACGCCCCAACGTGGGCAAGTCCACCCTCTTCAACCGCCTGGTCGGGCAGCGCCTCGCGCTGGTCGACGACACGCCGGGCGTCACCCGCGACCGCCGCGAGGGGGAGGCCAACCTCTTCGGGCTGGAGTTCCGGGCCATCGACACCGCCGGCCTGGAGGAGGTCTTCGACGCCAGCCTGGAGGGACGCATGCGCGCCCAGACCGAGCGCGCCGTGGCGGATGCCGACCTGGCGCTGCTGGTGATTGATGCGCGTGCCGGCATCACCGCCCTGGACGAGCATTTCGCCCGCTGGCTGCGGCGCAGCGGCAAGGCTGTGGCCCTGGTGGCCAACAAGTGCGAGGGACGGGAGTCCGAGGCCGGCCTCAACGACGCCTACAGCCTGGGCCTCGGCCAGGCCATCCCGATCTCCGCCGAGCACGGCCTCGGCATGAGCGACCTCTACGACGCCGTCGCCGCCGTCGCCTCCAAGGCGGAAGAAGAGGGGCCGGAAGAGCCGGAAGAAGAAGACGAGACCGGCGGCGTGCTGCAGCTCGCCGTGGTCGGCCGGCCCAACGTCGGCAAGTCGACCCTCATCAACAAGCTGCTGGGCGAGGAGCGCCTGCTGACCGGCCCGGAGGCCGGCATCACCCGCGATTCCATCGCCGTGGAGTGGACCTACAAGGGACGTCCCCTGCGCCTGGTCGACACCGCCGGGCTGCGCCGCAAGGCGCGGGTGGTAGAGAAGATCGAGAAGCTCTCCACCCAGGACACCCTGCGCGCCATCCGCTTCGCCCAGGTCGTGGTGCTGCTGCTGGACGTGGAGGAGGGGCTGGAGAAGCAGGACCTGACCATCGCCCGCATGGTGGTGGAAGAAGGCCGGGCGCTGGTCATCGGTGTCAACAAGTGGGACTCCTGCCGCGAGCGCGACGCCGCCCTGGCGGGCATCCACGACCGCCTGCTGCGCTCCCTGCCGCAGACCCGCGGCATTCCCGTGGTGACCCTTTCGGCCCTGCAGGGCCACAACATCGACGCTCTGCTGGAGGCGGTGTTCCAGGCCTACGACGTTTGGAACCGCCGCGTGGCGACCGCGGACCTGAACCGCTGGCTGGAGGCGGTGACGTCATCGCACCCGCCGCCGGCGGTCAACGGCCGGCGCGTGCGCCTCAAGTACATGACCCAGGCCAAGGCGCGCCCGCCGACCTTCGCCATCTTCTGCTCCAAGCCGCAGGAACTGCCGCCATCCTACCTGCGCTATCTGGAGAACGGGCTGCGCGAGGCCTTCGACCTGCCGGGCACGCCGATCCGGATCAACTTCCGCAAGGGCGAGAACCCCTATGCCGGCCGGAAGAAGCCGAAGAAGGACAGGAAGAAGCGCGCGAAGTAGGACGGCGGGAAGCATGGCGACGGTCGAGAACGAAGGCGCGAGCCTCTACTACGAAACCCACGGTGAGGGACCGGCGGTGGTCTTCGCCCACGGGCGCGGCGGCAACTGTGCTTCCTGGTGGCAGCAGGTGCCGGCCTTCGCGAAGCACTTCAAGGTCGTCGTCTTCGACCATCGCGGCTTCGGGCGTTCGCGCTGCGACAACGACCACTTCGAGGCCGAGTACTTCCCCCGCGACATCGCCGCCATCCTGGATGCCGAGGGCATCGAGAAGGCGGGCATGGTCTGCCAGTCGATGGGCGGCTGGGGCGGGCTGAAGCTGGCGGTGACGCAGCCCGAGCGCGTCGCCGCCTTGGTGCTGGCCAACACGCCGGGCGGCCTGGACACGCCCAAGGCCAACGCGGCCATCGCGCACATCGCCTCCGGCGCCATCCCGCCGGGCACGGGACAGATCGGCAAGAGCTTCGTCGCCGCCAATCCGGAAGGGACCTACCTGGCCCGGCAGATCTCCGGCCTCAACTGCAACTTCCCGCGCAGCTTCAACCGCCTGACCTCGGCCAAGGCGGTGTCGCAACAGGACCTCGAGGGGTACGCCGTGCCGACGCTGGCGATCACCAGCCCCGAGGACGTGCTGTTCCCGCCGGAAGTAATGGAGGAGGTGGCGGCGTCGATCCCGGACGCGCGTCTGGAGGTCATCCCCGGCGTCGGCCACTCGACCTATTTCGAGGCGCCGGAAATCTTCAACGCACTGGTCCTCGGCTTTCTGAAAGGCGCCCTGTTCAACTAACAGGCAACCGGGCAATTTGTCCATTTACTCCTGGTGTAGTGGTCATCGGTGAAAGTACAACCGCGGTCAGAGCGCCGAGTTGTGGCCGTCGATTGGCAGGGCGCCCGGGTGTTTCAGCAGATCAGAGAGTGGTCTGGTCCAAACACCATGTTCTCCATGGTTGAAATTACTTTTCCTATCTAGGGCATTTTTTCCAATCAATTTGTAATAATGGCCGAATTTAAATATTTGTGCATTCCTGTTCTGCAAATTGCACCCTGGTTCCGCGGGCACCGGGCTCTATCTGGCCTGAACCACGGAACGCATCGACCTCCAGGGAGCGAAGATTTCGCTGTATGCATTACGAATCCAAGAACATCGTCATCCGCAAGCGCCGCATTTCGCAGGAGGCCCTAGAAAAGCTCGCCATCGTGAGTGCCCGCTTTGCCGCCCGACGGCGTGACGGCCGTCGAATCATCATGCAGAGCTGCCTGCTCGCCGGGCTGAACTTCAAGGGCATGTGCTTTGCGGAGTCCCAGTTTCTGGGATGCAACTTCACAGGTGCGGATCTCACCGCCGCCAACTTCAGCCGCGCCAAGCTCTTCGCCTCGAAGTTCGATGGCGCCAACCTGACCCGCGCCAATTTCCAGCGGGCGGACCTGCGGGCCGTGACCTTCGACAAGGCGCTGCTGGACGGGACGTCTTTCGATCGCGCCGATCTGCGCAAATGCGCCATCATTTCCGGCGAGGACGAAGACCTGGCGGTGTCGGACGGTCTCTTATCGTCCTTTCGCGAAGCAGACCTCAGCCGCACCAATCTCAGCTACGCTCATTTGAAGGACGTGGACTTCAGCGGCGCCAACCTGGATACGACGAACCTGGAAGGCGCCGACCTGCGCGGCAGCCGCTTCGTCGCCGCCGAGTTCAAGGACGTGCGCCTCGCCAACGCCAGCCTGCACGAAGCCGATCTGCGCGGCGCCAGCTTCGAGGAGATGAACGTCCGCGAGCTGGGCATCAAGGCCGCCCCGGCCAAGCCGATCGACGACGAGGAGCTCAACGACATCCTCAATGAGCACGCGCGCTGGGTCGACACCGGCGGCCGCTTCGGCCTTCGCGCCGACTTCACGGCCTACAATCTTGCCGGCCGCAGCCTGGCGGAGCGGAACCTGGCGGCCATCTCCTTCGTCAATTCCAACCTGACGAAGGTGGACTTCCGGGGCGCGGTGCTGGCGGCCTGCGATTTCACCAACGCCAACCTCCGCGCCGCCAACCTCTCGCACAGCGACCTGCGCGGCAGCAACCTGTCGAGCGCCCTGCTGGAGGAGGCCCACTTCGATCGGGCCGACATCGGCACGCTGCCGGAGACCGGGATGAAGACCCGCTTCCCCGAGGGCTTCAAGCTCAGCGCCTGAAACCTCTCTAGAGCTGCGCCATCACGGCGATACCGACCACCGCCAGCATAGAGGCGGCCATGGCCACGTTGATGGCCCGCTGTATCCCCGGCGCCAGATCCAGGCGGCGCAGCGTCACCCCGGCCCAGAGCCAGGCGATGTGGATTGGAATCCAGATGATGTTGAAAATCGCCAGCTTGATCGCCGTCTCCGCGGCCAGACTGGCCGGCAGGAAGGCGAAGCCTGAAAAGAGCGCCGTGTTGACCGCGTAGGCCTTGGGATTGATCGGCTGCAGCGCCAGGCCGTTCCAGAAACCCGGCGACCTTTCCGAGTGGATAAAGGCGATGCGGGCGCCGGCGAAGGCGATCTTTGCCGCCAGCCACAGCAGGTAGAGGGCGGAGCCCCAGAGCAGCACCGCGCGCAGCCAGGGCAGCGCCAGGGCGGCCGCGGCGACGCCGGAGATCACCAGGGCGGCGACCAGGTTGTTGCCGACCCAGAGCCCGCCCAGATAGGCGATGCCGGGCCGGTAGCCGTAGCCCGAGCCGACACCGGCGATGGAGAGCACACCGGGCCCGGGGGTGATGATGAGGAAGAAGACCGCCGCGGCGAACTCAAGCACGGAGGCCGTCCCCGGTCTGGAAAGGTTCGATCAGCCTCAAGCCTTCTACCGCGCCTCCACGAGCTCACCGTTCTTCGTGCAGGCGGGCTCGGCCAGGGCGACGAAGAGATCGGCGATCGCCTCGGGTGGCCGCAGGGACTGCGGGTCTTCGCCGGGAAAAGCGGCGGCGCGCATCATGGTGCGGATCGGGCCGGGGGAAAGCAGGTTCGCCTTCACCTTGGTCTTGGTGATCTCGGCGGCGTAGGTGCGCACCAGGGCTTCCAGGGCGGCCTTGGAAACCGCGTAGGGGCCCCAGTAGGCGTTCAGGCCGCTGGAGGCACCGGAGGTCACGAAGACCGCGCGCCCGGAGTCGGAGAGGCGCAGCAGCGGATCGAGGCTGCGGATCAGGCGGAAGTTGGCGGTCACGTTCACGTCCATGACCTCCTGCCAGATGTCCGGGGAGATGTGCCCCACCGGGGTCAGCGGTCCCAGGATGCCGGCGTTGCCGACCAGGATGTCCAGCTTGCCATAGCGCTCGTGCAGGGAGGCGCCGAGGCGGTCCAGGCCGTCGAAGTCGCGCAGGTCATGGGGCACCAGGACCGGCTGCTTGCCGCCTTCGGCGCGGATCGCGTCGTCCAGCTCCTCCAGGGCGCCGACCGTGCGGGCGATGAGGACCAGCTGCGCGCCCTCGGCGGCGAAGCGCCTGGCCACGGCGGCGCCGATGCCGCGCGAGGCCCCGGTAATGACGGCGAGGCGGCCCTCGAGGCGGCCAGTGGCGGGACCAGTACCATTCGACATCAAACTTCCAACTCCTTGGGACGGCGCCGCCGGCGCAGGACGCGCCGCGAGCCGAATACGAAGACCAGGCCGGCCAGCACGCCGCAGGCCGCATAGGCAAGGCCTTCGGGCGTGAGCGGCACGGCGGGATTGAAGTCGCCCAGCGTGGCCTCGAGAAGGCCGCTGTTCATGTGCTCGGCGAAGGCGAAGGGGCGCTGCAGGGGCGGCGCGTCGCGCAGGGCCCGATAGGCGGCCTCCATGCGGTCGAGCTGGAAGATGCTCTCGGACATGCGCGCGCCCTCCAGGCTGTGCGGCGCGCTCTCCAGGAACTGCTCGATGTAGTCCTCGACCGAGAGGCCCTTTTCCGCGGCGTCGATGCGGATTTCTTCCGCCCGCTGGCGGGCCTGGTCGATGCGCCCGCCCAGGCGCTGCACGTAGTGGGCGTAGTACTCGGGAAACTGCGAGAAGGCCGCACCGCCACCGGCGGCGCCGAGGCTGTAGAACAGGCGGGCGAACATTCCGAAGCGGACTGCCCCGGGCCCTCAGGCCCGCTCGGCCAGCAGCGACAGCTGGGCCGGCTCGTTGTGGCCCTCGAAGTCGGTCAGCCGGATCGGGTAGTCGCCGGTGAAGCAGGCGTCGCAGAACTTCGGCAGCGCCGCGTCGCGGCCCGGCTCGCCCATGGCGCGGTAGAGCCCGTCGATGGAGATGAAGGCCAGGCTGTCGACGCCGATGTGGCGGGCCATGGCCTCCACGTCCATTGAGGAGGCGAGCAGCTCGCTGCGTTCGGGCGTGTCGATGCCGTAGAAGCAGGAATGGGTGGTCGGCGGCGCGGCGATGCGCATGTGTACCTCGGTCGCGCCGGCGGCGCGCACCATCTCAACAATCTTGACGGAGGTGGTGCCGCGCACGATGGAATCGTCCACCAGGATGACGCGCTTGCCCTCGATGTAGCGGCGGTTGGCGTTGTGCTTCAGCTTGACGCCGAGGTTGCGGATCTGCTGGCCCGGTTCGATGAAGGTGCGCCCGACGTAGTGGTTGCGGATGATGCCCAGCTCGAAGGGAATGCCCGAGCGCTCCGAGTAGCCGATGGCTCCGGGCACGCCGGAGTCAGGCACCGGGATCACCACGTCGGCGTCGATGCCGCTTTCCTCCGACAGCACGGCGCCGATGCGCTTGCGGGTCTCGTAGATGCTGATCCCCTCCATCATGGAATCGGGACGCGCGAAATAGATGTACTCGAAGATGCAGGGCCGGCGCGGCGCGGGCGGGAAGGGGCGGAGCGAATGCACGCCGGACTCATCCAGCACCACCAGTTCGCCGGCTTCGATGTCGCGCACGAACTCGGCGCCGATGATGTCGAGGGCGCAGGTCTCGGAGGTCACCACGTAGGCATTGCCCAGGCGCCCCAGCACCAGCGGGCGCACGCCCATGGGATCGCGCACGGCGAAGATGCAGTTGCTCGACATGGCGACCAGGGAATAGGCACCTTCGACCTGGCGCAGGGCCGCGATGATGCGGTCGATCAGGCTGCCTGCTTCGGAGGTGGCGATGAGATGAAGGATGGCTTCGGTGTCGGAGGTCGACTGGAAGATGGCGCCCTGATTCACCAATTGGCGGCGCAGGTGGCGCGCATTGGTGAGATTGCCGTTGTGGGCCAGCGCGAAGCCGCCGAGCGAGAGGTCGGCGAAGAGCGGCTGCACGTTGCGCAGCGCCGTCTCGCCGGTGGTGGAATAGCGGTTGTGGCCGATCGCGGCGCGCCCGGCGAGGCGGGCCATGACCTCCTCGGAGGAGAAGATGTCGCCGACGTGGCCGAGGTCACGGTGGGCGTTGAAGTGCTTGCCGTCGTAGGCGACGATCCCGGCCGATTCCTGGCCGCGGTGCTGCAGCGCGTGCAGGCCCAGGGCGGCCATGGCGGCGGCATCTTCGCTGCCGAAGATCCCGAACACGCCGCATTCCTCGTGGAACTTGTCGTCGTCTAGAGGGGCCAGAGGATTGGTGCTAATCACTGCGTGGTCTCTCCCGGCGCGGTTTCGTTCGACATCAGGCCTTCGATGGCCTTCTCGATCTCGTCGCGCATGCCTTCGTTATACGCGGGTTGGTCTTCCGGTGCATCGGCTTTTCTGAGCGGTGACACCAGCTGCTGGTAGGTTTCCTCGGCGCGGCGCATCTCCTCGGCGCGGCGCCGGGCATCCTCGGCGGCTTCGTCGCCGCGCTCCAGCAGTTCGGCCGGCACCAGGGTCAGCAGCATGTCGGCCCCGCGCTCGACCAGGGGGCGTGATTTGGCCTCCTGGATCCAGCCTGGGCGCTCGTCCTCGATAACCACGTAGTCCAGAGCCAGCCAGGCCAGCACCACGATGACGGCGCCGCGGGCGAAGCCGAAGAGCAGGCCGAGAGAGCGGTCGAGCGCGCCCAGGCTGCTCTGCTGGATGCGGTTGGAAAGGATGCGCGTCAGCACCGAAAACAGCACCAGGGTCACCAGGAAAAGCCCGACGCCGGTCAGGAGGCTGGCGATGAACTCCACGGCGATGACGCCCAGCACCCAGGGCTGCACATGCGGATAGGCATATAGCGTCACGAAGGCGGCGCCGACCCAGGAGCCCACGGCCAGGACCTCGTGCACGAAGCCGCGCACGAAGGCAAAGATCCCCGACACCACCAGGACGATGATGACGATGAGGTCCGCCAGATTGATCGGCAAGCTGTCCATTGCGCTCCGCTGCGCCCGTTAACTCTGTCAGTGGGCCGACTGCTGGGCCCGGCCGAGCCGGGGTTCCGGCCGCGGCGACTCCGGTGCCGCCAGGCGCGCCACCAGGTCCTGTAGGTGGGCGATCTCCTCCACAGCCAGACTCTGGCCGCCGCCTGATCTTCCACCCGATTTACTTTTTGCCTGCTTGCGGCGCGGGGCGATCCAGGCGCGCGTGAAGCCCAGTTTCGCGGCTTCCTTGAGGCGCAGTTCCACCTGACTCACCGGGCGAATCTCGCCGGAAAGGCCGATTTCGCCGAATATCACCGTCTGTTCCGGCACTTCCTGTCCCGTTGCCGCCGATACCAGGGCCGCCGCAACGGCCAAGTCCGCCGCCGGCTCCCCGATCCTGAGGCCGCCGGCAACGTTCAAATATACCTCTTGGCCGGCCAATGCCAGCCCGCATCGTGCCTCCAGGACCGCCAGCACCATGGCCAGGCGGCCGGAATCCCAGCCGACCACGGCCCGTCGCGGGGTCGCCAGGGGCGAGGTGGAGACCAGGGCCTGGATCTCGACCAGCAGGGGGCGCGTGCCCTCCAGCCCGGCGAAGACCGCCGCGCCGGCGATATTGCCCCGCCGCTCGGCCAGGAAGAGGGCCGAGGGGTTGGCGACCTCGCTGAGGCCCTCGTCGGTCATCTCGAAGACGCCGATCTCGTCGGTCGGGCCGAAGCGGTTCTTCACCGCCCTGAGAATGCGAAAGTGGTGGCCGCGGTCGCCTTCGAAGGTCAGGACCGTGTCGACCATGTGCTCCAGCACCTTGGGGCCGGCGATGGTGCCTTCCTTGGTGACGTGGCCGACGAGCAGCAGGGCGAAGCCGCGCTTCTTGGCCAGGCGGATCAGTTCCTGGGCCGCCGCGCGCACCTGGGAGACCGTGCCCGGCGCCGATTCCAGGCTGTCGATGTAGAGGGTCTGGACCGAATCGACGACCACTACCGCCGGGCCGTCAGGTTGGTCGAGGCTGGCCACCATGTCGCGCACGGAGGTCGCCGAGGCGAGCTGCACCGGGGCCTCAGCCAGTCCCATGCGGCGCGCGCGCAGGCGGACCTGGTCGATGGACTCCTCGCCGGAGATGTAGGCGCATTCGGCGCCCCTGCCTTGAGGTTCGGGCACGGCCATGCGCGCGGCCACCTGCAGCAGCAGGGTCGACTTGCCGATGCCCGGGTCGCCGGCCACCAGCACCGCCGAGCCGGGCACCAGGCCGCCGCCGGTGACACGGTCGAATTCGGCGATCTGACAGGTCAAGCGCGGGCGCGGCTGGCTCTCGCTCTGCAGGTCGACGAAGCGGATCTTGCCACGGGCCTTGCCCCCGCCGCCCGACAGGCCGCCGGGCGCACGCTGCACGCTTTCCTCGACCAGGGTGTTCCAGGCGCCGCAGCCCTCGCAGCGCCCGGTCCACTTGGCCGCGACGGCGCCGCAGTCCTGGCAGACGTATTGTGAGCGCGGCTTTGCCATCTAGAGCCTTCCTCCCCATGAGGAGGTTTGGGTCCGGTCGAGCCTCAAAGGGCGCGGACTTCCATCTGGATCGGGCCCTCGGCGCGCCCGTTGATAAACTGCTCGACGTAGGGATTGCCGGACACGTCGATCTGCGCGGTCGGGCCAACCCAGATGATTTTGCCCTTGTACAGCATGGCGATGCGGTCGGAGATACGCCGCGCGCTGGCCATGTCGTGGGTGATCGACAGGCCGGTGGCGCCCAACTGCTTCACGCAGTCCACGATCAGGCGGTCGATGACGTCGCCCATGATCGGGTCGAGGCCGGTGGTGGGCTCGTCGAAGAAGATAATCTCCGGCTCCGTGGCGATGGCGCGGGCCAGGCCCACGCGCTTGCGCATGCCGCCGGAAAGCTCGGCCGGGGTCAATTGGCCGACGTCCTCGCCCAGGCCGACGGCGGCCAGCTTCTCGTAGGCGATGCCGCGGGCCCTGTCGCGCGCCATGCGCTGGCCCTGGACGAGGCCGAAGGCCACGTTCTCCCAGACCGTCAGGGAGTCGAAGAGGGCGGCGTTCTGGAACAGCATGCCGAACTTGCGGCGGATACGCTCCAGGTCGTCACCGTAGAGGCCGACGACTTCCTCGCCGTCGACCTTGATGGAGCCGGCTTCCGGGTGCAGCAGGCCCAGGATGCACTTCAGCAATACTGACTTGCCGCTGCCCGAGCCGCCGATGACCAGCATCGACTCGCCCTTTTGGATGTCCAGGTCGATGCCGTCGAGCACGACCTTGTCACCGAAGACCTTGGTCAGGCCGCGGATCTGGATCTTCGGCACCGCGCTATCGGCAGCCGGTGCGGTGGGCTGGCTCGCAGCGGCCGGGGCTTCGGGTGTGTGATTCATCGGGCGAAGAACAGCTCGGTGATGAAGTAGTTGAAGCTGAGGATCAGGATCGAGGCGGAGACCACGGCATTGGTGGTGGCGGCGCCGACGCCCTGGGCGCCGCCGCGCGAGTTGTAGCCGTGGTAGCAACCCATGAGCGTCACCAGGAAGCCAAAGACCGCGGCCTTCACCAGGCCGGAGATGACGTCCTGGGCTTCGATGAAATCCCAGGTGTTCTGCAGGTAGGCCGCCGGGTTGAAGCCCAGCTTCTGGGTCGAGACGATGTAGCCGCCGAAGACGCCGATGATGTCGGCGATCAGCACCAGGATCGGCAGCATGGTCAGGCCGGCGATGAGGCGCGGGGCGATCAGGTACTTGAAGGGATTGGTTGCCAGGGTGTCGAGGGCGTCGATCTGCTCGGTCACCCGCATGGTGCCGATCTCGGCGGCCATGGAGGCGCCGACACGCCCGGCGACCATGAGGCCGGCCAACACCGGCCCCAGCTCGCGGGTGATGGAAACCACCACCACGTTGGGGATCGCGCTCTCCGCCGAGAAGCGCGCGAAGCCGGTGTAGCTCTGCAGCGCCAGCACCATGCCGGTGAAAATGGCGGTGAGGCCGACGACCGGCAGGGAGTAGTAGCCGATCTCGATCATCTGGCGCAGGACCAGGCGCGGATAGAAGGGCGGCCGCAGACAGTGTGACAGCGACATGATGGTGAAGAGCGAAAGCCGGCCGGTGGCTTCCAGGAAAACCAGAAAGGTGCGACCGATCGGCTGGAGAATCGGCATTAATGACTAATCCAAGTAGACCCGGTGGTAGCGCGCTCCCAGGGAGGTCAGGATTTCGTAGCCGATCGTCCCGGCTTCGCGCGCCAGAGCATCGACGTCTTGTTCGCCGTTCAGCAACTCCGCCCAGAGACCGGGGCGGACCGCGTCCGGCGCTACTCCGGTCACATCCAGCGCAAGCAAATCCATGGAGACTCGTCCAACCACAGGAACCTGATGACCGGCAACCCAGGCATGCCCGCGATTGGAAATCGACCGGAGATAGCCATCGGCGTAGCCGGCGGCAACGGTCGCGATTCGGGCCGGCCCCGTGGCGCGGTGCGTGGCACCATAGCCAACGCTCTGAGGAGCGTCAATCTGCCGGACTTGCAGGATTTTGGCCCGCAATTGCACCACGGGTTGCACGGGGCTGGGGGCCTCCGGTGTGGGGTTCACGCCGTAGAGCGCCACCCCCGGGCGGCCCAGGTCGAAGTGGTAGTCGCGTCCCAGGAAGATCCCCGAGGAGTTGCAGAAGGAGACCGGCGCCCGGGGCAGGGCGGTGAGGGCCGCCTTCAGGGCGGCGAGCTGCTCGGCGTTCATCGGGTGGCCCGGCTCGTCGGCGCAGGCCAGGTGGCTGAGGATGCAGGTCGGCACCAGGCCGGCCAGGCGCTCCGGATCGCCGCGCAGCACCTCCACCTCGTCGGGCGGCAGGCCCAGGCGGCACATGCCGCTGTCCAGGTGGACGGCGGCCGGCAGGGCGGTGCCGCGCGCCCGGCAGAAGGCGGTCCAGGCGTCGATCTCCCCCAGGGAGTTCAGCACCGGCAGGATGTTGTGCTCGGCGTAGTCCGCCTCGGCCCCCGGCATAAGGCCGTTCAGCACGTAGAGCGCCACCGCCGGGTGGCAGCGGTCGAGCAGGGGGCGCAGCTCCAGGGCCTCGTCGAGCTGGGCGACGAAGATGCTGCGCGCCCCGGCCTTGACCAGCACCGGCGCCACGCGCTCGGCGCCCAGGCCGTAGCCGTCGGCCTTCACCACCGCCGCCAGCGCCTTCTCCAGGAAGGCGGATTTCAGGCGGCGGTAGTTCTCCGCGATGGCGGCCAGATCCACGGTCAGCACCCCGGCGGCGCGGGGCGAGACCTCGGACAGGGCGGTCTCCACCGTCACATCAGTAGTGGTCGGGAAGGTGGTCATCGGCGACCAGGTCGCTGAAGCGCGTGGTGTCGCCGTCGAAGGCGAACTCGCGCGAGCCGATCGGGCCGTGACGCTGCTTGGCGATGATGATCTCGGCCTTGCCGTAGGCGCGCTCGCAGCGTTCTTTCCAGCGCTCCAGGCGTTCGTGGAACTTGTTGTCGTCCTCGCCGTCGCGCTGGGTCGGTTCGGCGCGTTCGGCGTAGTACTGCTCGCGGTAGATGAACATGACCACGTCGGCGTCCTGCTCGATGGAGCCGGATTCGCGCAGGTCGGCGAGCTGGGGGCGTTTGTCCTCGCGCTGCTCGACGGCGCGCGATAGCTGCGACAGGGCGATAACCGGCACGTCCAGGTCCTTGGCCATGGCCTTCAGGCCGCGGGTGATCTCCGAGACCTCCTGCACGCGATTGTCGCTGCGCTTGCCCGCCGGCGGCTGCATGAGCTGCAGGTAGTCGACGACGATCATGCTGAGGCCGTGCTGGCGCTTCAGGCGCCGGGCGCGGGTGCGCACCTGGCTGACCGAGAGGGCCGGGGTGTCGTCGACGAAGAGCGGCAGTTCGAAGAGCTGGCGGCTGGCCTCGAAGATGGAATCGAACTCTTCGTCGCGGATGTCGCCGCGCCGCATGGAGTCCGAGCGCACGCCGGTACGCTCGGCGATGATGCGCGAGGCGAGCTGCTCGGCCGACATTTCCAGGGAGAAGAAGGCGACCGGCTGGCGCTGCTCGGTGGGGTTGCCTTCGGCGTCCCTTTCCGTGCGTGCTTCGGCGGCCACATTGAAGGCAATGTTGGTGGCCAGCGCCGTCTTGCCCATGGAGGGGCGCGCGGCGAGGATGATCAGGTCGGAGGGATGGAAGCCGCCGAGCAGCTTGTCGAGGTCGTTCAGCCCCGAGGCCACGCCCGCCAACCCGTCGCGCTTCATGGCCGCTTCGGCCATGTGCAGCGATTCCAGCACCGCCGACTTGAAGGGGGCGAGGCCGCCCTCGGTCTCGCCGATTTCCGCCAGCTTGTAGAGCTTGTCCTCGGCGACGGCGATCTGCTGGCTGGCGTCGATGTCCAGGTCGTAGTCGAAGGCGTCGTTGACCATGTCCTCGCCGAGGTCGATCAACTGCCGGCGCAGGTAGAGGTCGTGGATCGTCTTGCCGTAGTCCACGGCGTTGATGATGGTGACATAGCTCGACTGCAGCTGCGCCAGGTACTGGGCGCCGCCGACCTCGGTAAGGGCGCTTTCCTGTTCGAAGAGGTTCTTCAGCTGGATGGCGTTGGCGACCTGGCCGCGTTCGATCAGCTTGCCGCAGGCCTCGAAGATGCGGGCATGCACGCCGTCGGAGAAATGCTCGGGCCTGAGGAAGTCGGCGACCTTTTCATAGGCGGCGTTGTTGGCGAGGATGGCGCCCAGCAGAGCCTGCTCGGCTTCGTCATTGGCCGGCGGCAGGCGCAGGTGATCCTCGCCCGTGAGCGGGTCGTGCAGGTGTGTCAGAGAGGGCTGTGTCGATTCCATGGCCGTAGCGAATTGCAGATGGCCGACCACAATAACAGAACGCCGCGACAGGCAAACAGTCGACGCTGAGTTCAAAGGTGTGGGTAGGTTGCAAAGCGGGGATAAGGACGTCGAGTGCGCGCTTGACAGCAAAGGGAAAAAGCAAAACGGCGGGTCCCCCCCCGGGGGGGCGCCGCTCTGGTCTCCGGCGGGGGGGTAGCGGGAGGGGGGCAGGCGTGCTTGGTCTCCTCGCTCTCCGAGTCGCTCGCCTCGTCGCCGGACGACTCGGGCGCCGCTTCCTCGCTGCTCTCGGCCTCGGCCTCCGGGGCCTCTTCCTGCGCGACGGCCTCGACCACCGCTTCGATCTCCGCCTCGGCGGCCTCTTCGGCCTGGCGCAGGTCTTCGGCGGTCACGACGCGGCCGCTTTCCAGCTGCGTCTTGGCCTCTTCGTCCGAGCGCGCCACGTTGGCAGTGATGGTCACGACGACCTCCGGGTGCAGCTGCACGCGAACCTTGTGCAGGCCCAGGGTCTTGATGACCGCGCCCAGATCGATCTGGCGGCGAGCCACGGTGACGCCGGCGGCGCTCACCGCCTCCGACACGTCGCGGCTGTTCACCGAACCGTAGAGCTGGCCGCTCTCGCCGGCCTGGCGGATCACGGTGACGGTCAGGCCTTCCAGGTCCTTGGCCACGCGCTCCGCTTCCTCACGGCGCTTCAGGTTCTCGGCCTCGAGCTGAGTGCGCTCACGCTCGAACCGGGCGAGGTTGTCCTTGGTCGCCCGCAGGGCTTTCTTCTGCGGCAAGAGATAGTTGCGCGCAAAGCCCGGCTTGACCGACACGACGTCGCCCATCTGTCCGAGCTTTTCGATGCGCTCCATCAGGATCACTTCCATGTCTGTTCTCCTGCTTCGCCGCTTATTTCACGACATAGGGCAGCAGGGCGAGGAAGCGCGCCCGCTTGATGGCGCGCGCCAGCTCACGCTGCTTCTTCGCGGACACCGCGGTGATGCGGCTGGGCACGATCTTGCCCCGCTCCGAGACGAAGCGCTGCAGCAGACGGGTGTCCTTGTAGTCGATCTTCGGCGCCTTGGGCCCGGAGAAGGGGCAGCTCTTGCGGCGGCGGAAGAACGGGCGACGGCCACCGCCGCCGCTGACGACTTGAACGGTCATTCTGCAGCTCCTTCACTGGCAGGGGCACTGGCGGGCGGCGCGGGGGCGCCGTCGTTGGCACGCGGCCGGCGCCGGGCGCGGGGACCATCGCCCCGGGGGCCGTCACCGCCCGAGCGGCGCCCGCCACGGCGGTCACCGCGGGGGCCGCGGTCATCACGGGTGTTGCGCTGCTGCATGACGATGGAGGGACCTTCCTCTAGCTCTTCGACGCGCACGGTCATGTAGCGGATCACGTCGTCGCTGAGACGCATGTTGCGCTCCACCTCGTGCACCGCCTCCGCCGGGGCGTCGATGCGCAGCATCTGGTAGTGGCCCTTGCGGTTCTTCTTGATGCGGTAGGCGAGGGTGCGCAGTCCCCAGTACTCGGAACTCGCGACACGGCCGCCATTGTCTTCGAGGATCTTGGTGTAGTCCGCGACCAGGCTCTCGACCTGGGACGCAGAGACGTCCTGGCGTGCGATCAGCACGCACTCATAGAATGCCATGGTTTACTCCCTCTGGCTGTTCATGGACCGGCGCTGGTCGAAGCTCAGCCGCCCGGCCCTAGCCGGCCCCGAAAGCGGGGTCCCGGCAAGGAGTGCTCCGCCGCCCGGAAAGGGCTGCGAAGCCGCGGGACTATACACTTTATCCTCCTGCGCGCAAGCGCCGAGGCGCCGGGCGCGCGGCGGCCGGAATCGGCGCCTTTCAGGCGGGCCCGGCAGGCCGCGGCGGCGGCGGCGTTTACCTTCGCAATCCGCTATTTTCCGCCATTTGCCCGCCGATCCGGCTTGACAGGCAGGACTGTGTGGCTATGTCTGGGCGGCATTTCGTTCGCCATCCCCATTTCTCGCGGAGTTGCCATTCATGAGCCTGGCGTTTGTGTTTCCGGGACAGGGGTCCCAGGCCGTCGGCATGGGCCAGGCCCTGGCCGCCGCCTTTCCGGTGGCCCGGCAGACCTTTGAAGAAGTCGACGACGCCCTGGGCCAGAGCCTCTCGCGGATCATGGCCGAGGGACCGGAAGACGAGCTGCGGCTCACCGAGAACGCCCAGCCGGCCCTGATGGCGGCCAGCCTCGCCGTGGTGCGGGTGCTGGAGAGCGAGGGCAATCTGCGCCTCGCCGACAAGGCGGCCTATGTGGCCGGCCACTCCTTGGGAGAATATTCCGCTTTGGCGGCCGCCGGCAGCCTGCAACTGGCCGACGCCGCGCGCCTGCTGCGCCGCCGCGGCCAGGCCATGCAGCAGGCCGTGCCGGTGGGCGAGGGCGCCATGGCGGCTGTTCTGGGCCTCGACCTGGAGGCCGCGCAGGCGGTGGCCGAGGAAGCGGCCCAGGGTGAGGTCTGCCAGTCGGCCAACGACAACGCCCCCGGCCAGGTGGTGCTCAGCGGCCACACGGCCGCGGTGGAGCGGGCCATCGAGATCGCCAAGGAAAAGGGCGCCAAGCGGGCTATCCTGCTGCCGGTGAGCGCGCCCTTCCACTGCAGCCTCATGGCTCCCGCGGCCGAGGTGATGGCCGAGGCCCTGGCCGGCGTCACCCTGCAGATGCCCGCGGTGCCGCTGGTGGCCAACGTGACCGCCAGCCACCTGAGCGACCCGGAGGAGATCCGCCGCAAGCTGGTCGAGCAGGTCACCGGGATGGTGCGCTGGCGCGAGAGCGTGGCCTACATGGCCGGCCAGGGGGTTGAAAAGGTGGTGGAGCTGGGCGCCGGCAAGGTATTGAGCGGGCTCTCCAAGCGGATCGACCGCAGCCTGACGGCGCTGTCGGTCGAGACGCCGGAGGAAGTGGAGGCCGCCCTGGCGCAGCTCTAGCCGCAGGGCCCCTGCGAAGTCCCTAAAAGGTCTAGGGGCAGGTTCAAGTTTTATCGTCGTGGAGACGTCTTGATGTTTGATTTGACTGGAAAGATCGCCCTGGTGACCGGCGCCTCGGGCGGCATCGGCGGGGCCATCGCGCGGCGCCTGCACGGGCAGGGCGCGACGGTGGTGCTGAGCGGCACCCGGGCCGAGGCCCTGGAGGCGCTGGCCGGCGAACTGGGCGAACGCACGCAGGTCATGACCTGCAACCTGGGCGATCCCGCCGCGACCGAGGCGCTGGTTGGACAGGTCGAGGCCGAGGCCGGCCAACTCGACATTCTGATCAACAACGCCGGCCTGACCCGCGACGGCTTGGCCATGCGCATGAAGGACGAGGACTGGCAGCAGGTTCTGGACGTGAACCTGACCGCCGCCTTCCGCCTCACGCGTGCCAGCCTGAAGGGCATGATGAAGCGGCGCTGGGGCCGCATCATCGGCATCAGCTCCATCGTCGGGGTGACCGGGAATCCGGGCCAGGCGAACTACGCGGCCTCCAAGGCGGGCCTGATCGGCATGACCAAGTCGCTGGCCCAGGAAGTGGCGAGTCGCGGCATCACGGTGAACTGCGTGGCGCCGGGCATGATCGAAACCGCCATGACCGACGCCCTGAACGATCAGCAGCGCGAGCGCATCCTCACGGCAATCCCCATGCAACGTCTTGGGAAATCTGAGGAAATCGCATCGGGCGTGGTTTATCTGGCGAGCGAGGAAGCCGCCTACGTGACCGGCCAAACCTTGCATGTAAATGGCGGAATGGCCATGATATGAGCCCTCCTGGGGGACACACTCGAAACAGGCGTCTGTAGGGCGTTGGCAAACCTTCAAGAACTGTGATAAGAGGCGGCGCCTTGCGCAGATGCGAGGACGCCATTCATTTTGACGGTACCCGCTTCCCGCCAAGAAGCGTCTTAAGAACCTGAGGGCTAATTCTTATGAGCAACGACATCGCCGAGCGCGTGAAGAAGATCGTCGTCGAGCATCTGGGCGTCGATGATGCAAAGGTAACCGAGACAGCTAGTTTCATCGACGATCTGGGCGCCGACAGCCTGGATACGGTGGAACTGGTGATGGCTTTCGAAGAAGAGTTCGGTTGCGAGATTCCCGACGACGCGGCGGAGAAGATCGTCACCGTCAAGGACGCGATCGACTTTATTCAGGAACACTCCTGACCGTCGGCGAAGGCGACAGCGGCGCTCAGGCGCGGGCTGTCGCTCAACCGTTTCGCCGCACATAAGGTCGCTTGCAGTATGAGACGCGTTGTCGTTACAGGATTGGGACTGGTAACACCGCTGGGAAGCGGTGTTAGCCATGTTTGGGATCGACTTCTCAACGGCCAGTCCGGCCTGCGCAGCATCCAAAGCTTCGATGTTTCCGACCTGCCGTCGAAGATCGCCGGCCAGGTTCCCCTGGGCGAAGCCTCAGAGGGGCTGTTCAACGCGGACGAATTCGTCGAACCAAAGGACCAGCGCAAGCTGGACCGCTTCATCGTCTTCGGCATGGCCGCCGCGCAGCAGGCCATCGAGGATTCCGGTTGGAAGCCCGAGGAAGACGAGGACCGCTGGCGTACCGGCGTGATGATCGGCTCCGGTATCGGCGGCCTGGAGACCATTTGCGACGGCTCCATCACCGTGCACGATCGCGGACCTAGGCGGCTGTCGCCCTTCTTCATTCCGGCAGCGCTGATCAACCTCGTCTCCGGACAGGTGTCGATCAAGCACGGCTTCAAGGGGCCGAACCACGCGGTGGTGACGGCCTGCTCGACCGGGGCGCACGCCATTGGCGACGCGGCCCGCCTGATCATGCTGGACGACGCCGATGTCATGGTCGCCGGCGGCGCGGAGGCGGCGGTCTGCCGCCTGGGCATTGCCGGTTTCTGCGCCTCGCGGGCGCTGTCGACCAAGTTCAACGACACGCCGGAGAAGGGCTCGCGCCCCTGGGACAAAGACCGCGACGGCTTCGTCATGGGCGAAGGCGCCGGTGTCGTCGTGCTGGAAGAGCTGGAGCACGCCAAGGCGCGCGGGGCGACGATCTACGCCGAGGTGGTCGGTTACGGCCTCTCCGGCGACGCCCACCACATCACGGCGCCGCCCGAAGACGGCAATGGCGGCTACCGGGCCATGCAGGCGGCGCTGAAGCGGGCCGGCCTGGACCCGAGCGATATCGACTACATCAACGCCCACGGCACCTCGACGCCGCTGGGTGACGAGATCGAGGTGGGTGCGGTCAAGCGTCTCTTCGGCAACGCAGTGGCGGACATCTCGATGTCTTCCACTAAGTCCGCCATCGGCCACCTGCTGGGCGCGGCCGGCGCGGTGGAATCGATCTTCTCGATCCTCGCCATCCGCGACAACGTGGTGCCGCCGACCCTGAACCTCGACAATCCCTCGCCGAGTTGTGCGGACATCGACCTGACACCGCATACGGCCAAGGAGCGTCCGGTCCGCCGCGCGCTTTCCAACTCCTTCGGCTTCGGCGGCACCAACGCCAGTGTCATCCTGGCAGAGTACCAGTAGCGGCCTCCCGTGATGCGACGACTGGGCGGTATCGCCATTGCTGTCGTCGTTGTGTTGCTGCTCGCCGCCGGCGGCTCATGGTTCTTTCTGAAGCTGACGTTTGAAGAACCGGGACCGGTGACCGAGGAGGTCGTGGTCGTGGTGCCGCGCGGCGCCGGCCTCGCCGCCATTGCCGATGACCTGGCGGAGGCGGGCGTCGTCTCGGATCCTACGGTCTTCCGGCTCGGGGTGCGCCTCTTCGCCGACGCCCGCGCCCTGCAGGCTGGCGAGTATGCCTTTACTTACGGCATGTCCATGAAGGACGTGGCCGAGTTGCTGGCCAGCGGGCGCACCGTGGTGCACCGCCTGACCGTGCCGGAGGGGCTCACCAGCGTCGAGATCGTGGCTTTGCTGGACGAGGCCGAGGCGCTGGACGGCGAGATCGGCGAAGTGCCGCCGGACGGCACCCTGCTGCCCGAGACCTATCACTTCCACCGTGGCGATTCCCGCGCCGACATACTGGCGCGCATGCGCCAGTCGATGACCGAGGCGCTGGCCGAGGTCTGGGAGCAGCGGGCTGAGAACCTGCCTTTGAAGAGCCCCGAGGAGGCGCTGGTGCTGGCCTCCATCGTCGAGAAGGAAACCGGTGTCGACGGCGAGCGGGCGCTGGTGGCCGGGGTCTTCGTGAACCGCCTCGACAAGGGCATGCCGCTGCAGTCCGATCCGACCGTGGTCTACGGGATCACCCTGGGCAAGGCGCCGCTGGGCCGTTCCCTGACGCGCCAGGATCTGGCCAATCCTACTCCCTACAATACCTATCAGATCAGCGGCCTGCCGCCGGGGCCCATCGCCAACCCGGGGCGCGCCGCCCTGGAGGCGGCGGTCAATCCGGCGGAGACCGAGTTTCTCTACTTCGTCGCCGCCGGCGACGGCGGCCACGCCTTCGCCAAGACCCTGGCGGAGCACAACCGCAACGTTGCCAAGTGGCGCAAGCATCTGCGCAGCCTGAAGAAAAAGCAGACGGACTAGCCGCTGCGGGTCCTAGTCCCCGACGGCGGGCTTCTCCGGCAGGCGGCGCAGCAGCGGGTCGGTCCAGGCCGGCGGCAGCAGAGACAGCAGCCATACTGCCGCGAAGAGGCGGCGCGGGAAGACGATCCGCGCCTTGTCGGCGGCCAGGCCGCGCCGGATGATACCGGCGGCCCGCTCGGCCTCCATGAGCAAGGGCATGGGAAAGTCGTTCACCGCGGTCATGCGGCTTTTGACGAAGCCGGGGCAGATGACGTTGACCGAGATCCCCTCACCATGCAGCGCGCCGCGCAGTGCCTCGCCCCAGACCCGGACATAGGCCTTGGAGGCGCAGTAGGCCGGGGCGCCCGGAAAGCCGCGAAAGGCGGCCAAGGAGGATACGATGGCGACCTGCCCGTGGCGGCGCGGGCGCATCAGTTCCACCGCGGCCAGGCAGGTGTTGACGACGCCGTCGATGTTGACCGCCAGGATGGCGCGGGCCTGCTCTCTGGTCTCGCCGAAGCTGCCGGTGCCCGCCGAGATGCCGGCGTTGGCGATCACCAGGTCCAGCGGACGGTCGCGGTCCAGCTCCGCCAGCCAGGCGGCCAGGGCGTCGCGCTCGCGCACGTCCAGGACGGCGGTGGCGACCTCCGCGCCGGCGGCGCGGCAGGCCTCGGCGACCTGGTCCAGGCGTTCCCGGTTACGGCCGCTGAGCGCCAGGAAGACGCCGGGCCCCGCGTAGTCGCGCGCCAGCGCCTCGCCGATGCCGCTGGAGCCGCCGGTGATGACGATGGATTTCGGGTCCTTCATAACTCTCCCAGACCTGGGGGCTTGGCGCTCCCGGCTTGTTGAGACTCGGGGAGCCCAGTATATAGGGGCACCGCCCGCGCGGGGGCAGGGAGATTTCCAAGCGGGCGGGCGGCTCAACTGTAAGCGATCGGGGGCAAGGTGACGGGCGCCAGCAAAGCGGTTCACAGCATGACCGGCTTCGCCCGCCGCGAGGGCGGCGACGAGGCGGCGAGCTGGACCTGGGAGGTCAAGAGCGTCAACGGCCGCAGCCTTGATATGCGCGCGCGGCTGCCCCAGGGCTACGAAAGCCTGGACCCGGTGGTGCGCAGCGCGGTCAGCGCCGCCTGCGCGCGCGGCAATGTCCAGGTGAACCTCTCCATGAAACGCGGCAACGCGCCGTTGCAACTGCAGGTCAACGAGGAATTGCTGCAGCAGGTCCTCGACCTCATGGGCGATCTGGAAAAGCGCACGAAGGCGACCCCGGCCAGCCTGGACGGCATTCTCGGCCTGCGCGGCATTCTCGAGGCCGTGGAGGAGGAGGAAGCGCCCGAGCGCCAGGAGGCGCGCCTCAAGGCCCTGCAGAAGGATCTGAAGGCGGTGCTGGAGGCCCTGGTGACCATGCGCGCGGCCGAAGGCGCCCGCCTGCAGGACATGGCGCGCGGCCACATCGACGAAATCGAGCGCCTCGCCAAGGCGGCGCGGAGCTGCGCGGCGACCCAGCCGGAAACGCTGAAGCAGCGGTTCAAGGATCAGGTGGCCCTGCTGCTGGAGGAGAACACCGGCGTCTCCGAGGAACGTCTGACCCAGGAACTGGCCATCCTGGCGGGCAAGGCGGATGTGCGCGAGGAGCTGGATCGCCTGGCCGCCCACGTGGAGGCGTCGCGCGAGCTGCTCGCCCAGGGCGGCGCCATCGGGCGCAAGCTCGACTTCCTCTGCCAGGAGTTCAACCGCGAGGCCAACACCCTCTGCTCCAAGTCCGCCGACGTCGAGCTGACGCGCATCGGCCTCGATCTCAAGTCGGCGATCGAGCAGCTGCGCGAGCAGGTCCAGAACATCGAGTAGGCGAATGGTCGATACGGAAATCAAGCGCCGTGGACTGATGCTCGTGCTGTCGTCGCCTTCGGGCGCCGGCAAGACCACCATCTCGCGGCGGCTGCTCGACACCGACGGCAACCTGTCGCTCTCGATCTCGGCGACCACGCGGCCGGCGCGCCCGGGCGAGGTGGAAGGCAAGGACTACTTCTTCGTCGACCAGTCCCGCTTCGATGCCATGGTCGCGGGCGGAGAGCTGCTGGAATACGCCCTGGTCTTCGGCAACAACTACGGCACGCCGCGCGCGCCGGTGGAGCGTGCGCTGGAGACCGGCCGCGACGTGCTGTTCGACATCGACTGGCAGGGCACGCAGCAGGTGCGCGAGGCCGCGCGCGAGGACCTGGTGAGCGTCTTCATCCTGCCGCCTTCGACGGAGGAGCTGGAGCGCCGCCTCTATGCCCGCGCCCAGGACAGCGAAGAGGTGGTGCGCGGCCGCATGGCCAAGGCCGCGGACGAGATGAGCCACTGGGCCGAGTACGACTACATCATCATCAACGACGACGTCGACAAGAGCGTCGAGCAGGTCGAGGCCATCCTTACCGCCGAGCGCCTGAAGCGCGAGCGCCGCATCGGCCTCGGCGCCTTCGTCAAAGGTCTGCAGTCCGGCAGCTAGCCCCGCCGTTCAGCCACGGTCGACGCAGGCGGCCAGGGCGCAGAAGTCCTCCACCGACAGTTCCTCGGCCCGCGCCGTCGGCGCGATGCCCGTCGCCTCCAACCAGGCCGCCGGCCCGCCTTCCGACTTCCCGCCCAGCGACTTCAGACTTTGCCTCAGCATCTTGCGGCGCTGGCCGAAAGCCGCGGCGGTGACCTTCTCCAGGGTCGTCAGGGAGGCCGGGGCCAGGGGCTGCTCGCGCGGGATGATTGACACCACGGTGGAGGTGACCTTGGGCGGCGGGGTGAAGGCCCGCGGCGGGATGTCGAACAGCGGGCGCGCCTGGCAGAGCCACTGGGTGAGCACCGAGAGGCGCCCGTAGTCGCGGCTGCGCGGCGCGGCGATGAGGCGCTCGGCGACTTCCTTCTGGAACATCAGCGTCATGGCCGAGAAGGCCCGGGGGTCGCCCGCCAGGGTGGTCAGCCACCTCACCAAGAGGGCGGTCGAGATGTTGTAGGGCAGGTTGGAGACGATCTGGCGCGGCGCCGCGCCGAGCGCCCCCAGGTCGAGCTCCAGGGCGTCGCCTTCCACCACCTCCAGCCGGCCGGGATAGGCGGCGGCCAGCTCGGCCAGCGCCTCCAGGCAGCGGCTGTCTTTCTCCACGGCGATGACGCGGGCCGCGCCCTCGGCCAGCAGGGCGCGGGTCAGGCCGCCGGGGCCGGGGCCGACCTCGATCACGCTGCCTTCACCGATCCCCGGCGCGGCCCGGGCGATGCGGCCGGTGAGGTTGAGGTCGAGGAGGAAATGCTGGCCCAGCGCCTTGCGCGCGCCCAGGCCGTGGCGCGCGATGACCTCGCGCAGAGGCGGCAGGTCGGCGGGGACAGTCATCGCTCTGCCGTGAGTTGCGAGGCCGCGGCCATCTGCGCCGCCATCTTCAGGGCGGCCAGGAGGCTGGCCGGCGAAGCCACGCCACGCCCGGCGATGTCCAGGGCGGTGCCGTGGTCGGGCGAGGTGCGGATGATCGGCAGGCCCAGGGTCACGTTCACGCCGCCCTCGAAGTCGATGGTCTTGATCGGGATCAGCGCCTGGTCGTGGTACATGCAGAGCGCGGCGTCGTAGCCCCGGCGCGCGCCGGCATGGAACAGGGTGTCGGCGGGGACGGGGCCGAAGGCGTCAATGCCGTCCGCCTGCAGGCGGCGTACGGCGGGGGCGATGACGGCGTCATCCTCGCCGCCCAGCTGGCCGCCTTCACCGGCGTGGGGGTTGAGGCCGGCGACGGCGAGGCGCGGGGCCGCGACGCCGAAACGCTGCTGCAGGGCCCGGGCGGTGATGCGGCCGGTCTCGACGATCTTGTCGCTGGTCAGCACCTCCGGCACTCGGCGCAGGGGCAGGTGCACCGTAACCAGCACGACCCGCAGCTCCGCGCAGGCCAGCATCATCACCGGCGGGCCTTCGCCGGCACAGAGCTCGGCCAGGTATTCGGTGTGCCCGGGATGCTTGAAGCCGGCCTCCATCAGGACCTGTTTGTGGATCGGATTGGTGACGATGCCGGCGGCCGCGCCTTCCAGGGTGAGGGCGACGCCCTGGCGGATCGCCTCCAGCACCGCCTCGGCGTTGCCCGGGTCCAGGCGGCCCGGTTCGGCGGCCACGGGACGGGACAGCGGCAGCACCGGCAAGGCTTCGTCGAAAACCCGGGTGGCGGTGGCCGGACCGTCGATGGGCCGGAGCGGTGCCTGCCAGTTCAGGCGCGCGGCCAGGCGGCTCAGGCGCTCGGGGTCGTCGATGACGAAGAAGGGCGGCAACCCGCACTCGCGGCGCCGCAGCCAGGCCTGCAGCGTGATCTCGCCGCCGATCCCGGCGGGTTCTCCCATGGTCACCGCCAGAGGCGGCGCCGTCTGTGAATGGTGGGGCGACGAAAGCGGGGTCAAGGGGCCGGACGGAGCCCGGCGGGCCGGCCGCCGGAAAGGCAGGCCTCAGATGCGCACATCGACGTTCGCCAGGCGCCGCAGCTCCTGCAGGGACCGCTGGGCGAGCTGGTCCGTGCGCTGGTTGGTGAGGCTTTCCTCGATGCGGGTGCGGTCGATCTGCTGGCCCTCGTTCTTGCGCATGTCGCGCAGCAGGAGGATGTGGAAGCCCGAAATCGTGCGGACCGGGCCGGCGACCTCGCCCGGGCCCATCTGGGCGAGCGCCTTGTTCAGCGGCTCGTCGAGCTCGCCGTCGCGGACCCAGCCCAGGTCGCCGCCCAGCGATGCCGTGCCCGACTGGGAGAACTGGCGGGCCAAGCCGGCGAAATTGGCGCCGCGGCGCAACTCCTCCAGCAGGCGGTTCGCGTTGTTCAGGGCCTCGCCTTCCTTGGCGGCCGTCTCGATGGGCACGAAGATCTCCGCAACGCGCCGTTCGATGGACCCGTGCCGGACGGCAAGGCGGGTCGCGACCTCTTCGACCTCTTCGCTAGAGATCACCACGTTCGGCCGGATTCGCCGGAAAATCACGTTCCGCCAAGCGATCTGAGCACGGATCTGTTCAATCAGCGTTGTGGGTATGATGCCGCGATTACGCAGCATCGTTAGAAATTCCCCCTCGGTCATCTTGTTCTGCTGGGCGATCTGCTCCAGCGCGACCGCAACCTGCGCGTCCGGCACCGAAATATCGAGGCGCTTGGCCTCCTGAAGCTGTAGCCGCTCGTCGATCAGGCCTCGGAGGACCTGCGGCGTCAGCCTGCGGCGCACCTCCTGGGTGTCTTCGACGCCGGCGGCGACGATGGCCAGTTGAAGGCGCATGGCGAGGTCGAGAACCGAGATGATGTCATCGTTTACGACAGCGGCAGGGCGGAACAGGTCCGATTGCGCGCGGGCCTGGTCGAGGGGCCAGCTTGTCGTCAGGAGCAGCAGGCAGGCAGCAAATAGCGCGCCGCGCCGTGCAACCTGGAATGGTCTTCGCATCATCTTGAGTGGCATTGCCCGGTTTTCCAAAGAAAGCGGGCCGCAGTATATCCTGCCGGGTCCGGTCGGTTCAAACGGAAGCTGAGGCCCGCGGACCTCCGTCAAGCGGGGGGCGGGCGGGAATTCAGGGGCGGCGGCACGTGGGATCAGCCGCCCGAGGCCTCTCCAAGGTGCCTGAAGACGACGCGCACGAAGATGCTGTCGTCGTCCTCGATGTCGCGGTCGCGGTAATTGCTGCGTTCCGCGACGCCCTCGATGAGGAAGCACTCGTCCTCATAGGTGAGGCTGATTGCCGAGCGCAGGGACTGGTCGTTGTTCAGGTCGCGGCGGTGCCTGAAGCCGATGCTCCAGTTCTCGGTGAGGCGTGAGTTGATGCCGAAGCTGACCTCTTCGCGGTCGCCGAACTCTTCGGTGGAGGCGTCACCGTTGATGAAGAAGTAGGAGAGGTCGAGGTTGAGAGCCGGTGGGCCGATGTTCGCCTCCAGCTCACTGCGCTGCGCCGTCAGATCGTCCTTGTCCAGGCGGAAGCGGTACAGCAGATCGAGGTCCTCCAGGGGGTGTACCTGCACGCGTCCGACGATATCGGAGAACTTGTCCTCCAGGCCGGAACCCTCCGCGAAGACGTCGCGATTCTCGCTCAGGCGATAGCTCTGGCCGACGAAGGCGCCTGCCGAGCCGCCGTTGTTGAAGGCGCCGGTCCATTTTAAGCCGTAGTCGAAGCGGGTTCCGGAGTCGACGCGATCATGACCGGCGAAGCGGTTGAGCTTGAAGAGGTTGGTGTCGTCGAACTCGAAATCCTGGCTGTCCTCGTTGGGGATCTCGCCGGGATTGGAGCCGTTCGGCGCCAGCACCGCCTGCACGATGGGCTCGATCACCTGCTGGAACGACCCGTCCTGCCGAACCCAGGGGTAGCGCCACTTCACCGCAAACTGCGGGAAGATCCGGCCGGTGGTGTCGCTGCCCGGCGCGTTGGACGGGTTGACGTTGGCGGAGCCGGGCACCACGCCGTCGGTCCAATAGCCGTCGGCCTGGACCCGCGCGGTGACCTCGTAGATGTCGCCCAGGGGGCTGGTGTAGGGCAGATGATACCCGCCGACGAAGGAGGCGCGCCGGCTGTCCCGTCCGTCGATGCGGGTCAGTGCCATGAGGCTGGTGTCGGCGGTGATGTAGCCGCCCGGTAAGCCGAAGAGGTTCGGCTCGCTGACAAAGTCGTACTCGGCCAGCGGGGCGACGATGGGAAACTCGTTGTTGCTGTCGCCGCGGCGCTGGCCCTGGTAGGAGAAGCCGTGCACGGCGGCGTAGTTGCGCCCCTTCAGGCCCTCAAGATAGGCGGTGCTGGTCAGGGTGCGCGAGGAATCGAAGTTGTAGGCGCGCAGGTAGGTGTCGTCGCTGCTGCGGTTGGCATCGAAACCCCAGCGCCAGGTCTCATCGAGCTCGAACTGGCCTTCGGCATCGATGTGGCCGCGGAAGCGGTCCTTGGCGATGCTGCCGTCGTTCTCCTCGCGGTCGGCGATGGTCGCGCTGCCGGCGGCGCGCAGCTCGCCGTTGGTGAAGAGCTGGCGGTATTCGCCGGTAAGGTCGATGCCCTGCTCCGTCGACAGAATGGGCGCGACGGTCAAGTCGATGTCGTCGTCCAGGACCCAGAAGTAGGGGACCTCCAGGGCGTAGCCGAGGAAATCGCTGGTCCCGACGGTGGGGGCCAGGAAGCCGCTGCGGCGGTCGACCGTGGGGTCCGGGTGCTCGAAGTAGGGGGTATAGATCACCGGGATGCCGAAGAACTCGAGCCAGGCGTCGTGGTAGATGATGTCCTTGGATTCCTGGTCGTGGATGACCTCGTTGGCCTTGATCTGCCACAGGGGCGCGCGGGTGGGGTCGTCACGGCACAGCTCGCAGGGGCTGAAGACGCCCTTGCTGAATTCCGTACGGTTGCCGCCGGTGCGCGTGCCGCTGGCCGCCGCGATTCGCGTCTTGTCGGCCATCAGGATGCGGATATCGCGGATGAACCCTTCCTTCAGGTCGCCCGTCAGTTCCACATAATCGGCGAAGACCGTATCGCCGCTTGGCTCCACGAGGGTGATGTTGCCCTCCGCCGTGACGAGGTCTTCGTTGATGTTGTAGGTCACCTCGTCGGCGAGGAGCACGCGGTCGGACTGGGCGATCTCGACATTGCCGCTGGCGATGACGAGGCCGTTTTCCTCGTCATAGGTCAGCTCGTCCGCCGTGATCAGCGCCGGCGTGTTCTCCAGCGCTTCGATGTCGATGTCCTGCGCAATGGCCGCATCCCCGAAGGCGGCAAGCAATGCATATAGCGCGGCAGCCATGGCCGCCGCTCGCCCCGTTCCCCCCCGTATCATTATTTGGCTATCCGTCCTCCAGATGAAGCAACATGGCCACCCCAAGCATCAACGACACGCCGGCCGGAGTCCAGGCTGCGAGCACGACCGGGATAGTACCTGAAAGACCGATCGCAAACACGAAATTGGAGATGAAGTATAGAAGAAAGCCGGTCAACATACCCGTCAGAATCACCAGACCGACCCGGCCGCGGCGTTGCGGGCGCAGTGAAAAGGTCGCGGCGAGAAGAACCATGGCGGCGAAGAGCATCGGCAGGGCCAGCAGCCGATGAAACTGCAGGCGGTGCGGTATGGCGGAGAATCCGGCGGCCTGCATGAGTTCGATGAATTCCGGCAGTTCCCAGAAGGCGATGGTCTCCGGCGGCGCGAAGCTCTCCTGGATCTTGTCGACGGTCAGGTCCGTGGGCAGTTCCATCTGCTCGTGAAACTCCGAGGCTTCGCCTGGCCGTGAAAGCCAGGCATCGGACAGCAGCCATCGATTCGCCTGCAGCTGGGCCTCGCGGGCGTCGATACGGTCGACGAATCGATCCTCGTCGGCGTAGCGGAACACCATCACCTGCTGCAGGGAGACCGATCCGGGCTTCACCCGCGCGGCGTGGATGACCGATTGGCCGTTATCGTCGGCCTGGCGCAGCCACAGCCCGGTCTTGGAGACCGCCAGCATGCTCGTCTGGTTACGGATGTAGCTTGCTTCCAGCTGCTCGTAGCGGCTGAGCAGGATTGAGGCGAGGGGGTTGAATGCCGTGATCGTCAAGGCGCCGATGACGACTGAGCTGCCGAGCACGGGCAGGAGGAACTGCCAGACGGAAACGCCGGCGGCGCGCGCTACCACCAATTCGTTCGAGCGGGTCAGCCGCCAGAAGGTGGTCATGGCGGCAAAGAGGAGGGTGAAGGGCATGACCTCCTGGCTGAGGTAGGGCAGCTTCAGAAAGGCCATTTTGAGGGTGACGCTCAAGGAGACGTCCTTGGTCGCCAGGCGGTCGAGCAGGTCGACAACGGTGGCCAGGAAGATGATGGCGACGATCGCCAGGAAGAAGCTGCCGAACCAGAAGAGATACTGGCGGGCAATGTACTTCGTCAGGGTCGGCGAAAGCCGCAGCCGGCGCATGGCCGGCTGCACGCCGCTGTTGATCGAAGCGCCCATCATGTCGCCGCCTCGCTGAGGTCCTGGGCCGCGCCGCGCCGGTAGGGCTTACGCAGCAGCACGTAGAGGCTGATGCCCGCGGAGACCAGCACGGCTAAATACATCGCCGGAACGGCCGCTGCGCTGCGCGTGGCCAGGTCATGCAGGGCCAGGGACACGCCCTCCAGAGCGGCGACGCAGGCGATGGCTGCCAGCACGCGTTTGGTCTGACCGCGCCGATTGAACTCGCCGGCCAGCAGAGCCGCCATGCCGATCAGCACGAAGACCAGGGTATAGAGCGGACCAACCAGCCGATGGTGCCCCTCGGCGATCAGTTCCTGATAGTAGCGCTGGTCGCGCTGGTCGGCGCTGGGAAAGAGTAATTCGTTCAGGAATCGTTCCTTCGGTTCGCGCCAGCGCGACTGCGCCGCCTCGCTGAACTCGCTCAGCTCGACCGTGTAGCGGTCGAAGTACAGCAGCGAAAAGCGCCCGGTCCCCGGGGTCACTTCCTGGCGGTTGCCGTTTTCCATCACCACCCGCGGGCCGGTCTCGCTGGCGACAAGGGCGCCGCGCTCGGCCATCATGGTCACCGGCTTTTTCGGGTCCCGGTTGTCGTGCACCAGGATGCCGCGCAGCTCACCGTCGGCGGAGCGCTGGCGGACGTAGACAGTGATCTCGTCGGTGAGCGCGGTGAAGACGCCTTCCTGCAACAGGACAGTTGAGAAATCACTGCGGAATGAGTTCTGTAAGTCTTTGAAATTACGGAAAGACACGGGCAGGAAATAGAGCGAAATGGAATAGACGGCGATGGTCACCAGAACCCCCAGCATGATCGCCGGGCGGGCCAGCTGGAGCTGCGACAGGCCGGCGGCCCGCATGACCACCATTTCGCTGTCCATGGCCAGCTTATGATAGATGAAGAGCGCGGCCACGAAGGCGGCCACCGGCAGCACGACCCCCAGGAAGGACGGCAGCAGCAGGCCGACGAAGGTGAGGAAGGTGGAGGCCGGGAGCCCGCGGTTGACGATATAGTCGATCAGGCGCAGCGACTGCGTCAGCCAGATGGCGAAGGTCAGGGCCAGGGTGACGAAGATGGTCGCCGTCACCAACTGCCCGAAAATGTAGCGTGTTATCCAGGGCATCGGGCCCAATCGCTGCGGTGCGGGAGTAGAAGAGATAGCGCGCGGCCACGACCTCAGTCCAGTCAAAATCCCGGCAAACTTCGGGCGGATTTCGCCCCGCCGAAGGTACGAAAGGCCCCTTGAACTTGGCCGCTGGCGCTGACAGGCTGTTCGGCCTTATCGTTGTCCGCCTTTTGACATTCCATGGCTGGCCCGCCGATTTCGGAGCGGTGCCGGCCGCTTTCTTTCCGTGAGGGGATTGATGAATATTTCCTTTGCTTCGCCGAGCGTTCCGTCGTCCGGTGCCCTGGTTGTCGCTGTCCTGGAGGGCGGCAAGCTCTCGCCCACGGCGACAAACCTGAACAAAGAGACCGGTGGCGCGCTGGAGCGGGCCATTGCCGCCAGCAGCTTCTCGGGCAAGAAGGGCGAACTGCTGGAGATCGTGGCGCCGGCCAATCTGGCGAACAGCCGGATTCTGCTGGTCGGTGTGGGCGCCTCGGCCAAGCTGGCTGAGAAGGACCTGCAGGACCTCGGCGGCTCGGTGGCTGCGCAACTGCTGCGCTCCGGCGAAGAGAAGGCGGCCGTCTTCATCGATAAGCTGCGTGGCGGCAAGAGCGCGCCGGAGCGGGCCGCCAACTCCGCCTATGGCGCGCTGCTGCGCAGCTACCGCTTCGACAAGTACAAGACCAAGGAGAAGCCGGAGAAGAAGCCCAAGCTGAAAGAGATCAAGTATATGGTCGAGGACGCAGCCGCCGCGAAGCGCCTCTACCAGAAGCTGGAGAAGGTGGCCTCGGGCGTCTTCACCACCCGAGATCTGGTCAGCGAGCCGGCCAACATCCTTTTTCCCAAGTCCCTGGTGGCCGAAGCCAAGAAGCTCAGCAAGCTGGGTGTCAAGGTGCAGGCCCTGGGCCAGAAAGAAATGGAAAAGCTCGGCATGGGCGCGCTGCTCGGCGTGGCCCAGGGCTCGGCCCGGGAGCCGCAGTTGCTGGTGATGGTCTGGCAGGGCGCGCCGGCCGGCGCCAAGGACAAGGCGCCTCTGGCCTTCGTCGGCAAGGGTGTAACCTTCGATACCGGCGGCATTTCGCTGAAGCCGGCCGCCGGCATGGAGGACATGAAGTGGGACATGGGCGGCGCCGGCACCGTTGTCGGACTGATGCACGCCCTGGCCGCGCGAAAGGCCAAGGTCAACGTCGTCGGCATCTGCGGCCTGGTCGAGAACATGCCCTCGGGCACGGCCCAGCGGCCGGGCGACATCGTCACCTCCATGTCCGGTCAGACCATCGAGGTGCTGAACACCGACGCCGAGGGGCGCCTGGTCCTGGCCGACGCGCTCTGGTACACGCAGCAGAAGTTCAAGCCGAAGCTGGTGGTCGACCTGGCGACCCTGACCGGGGCCATTATCATCGCCCTGGGCAACGAGTACGCGGGCCTGTTCAGCAATGACGACAAGCTGTCGAACCAGCTCACCGCCGCGGGCCAGAGCGTCGGCGAGCCGCTGTGGCGCATGCCCATCGGTCCGGAGTACGACAAGCAGATCGACTGCGACGCGGCCGACATGAAGAACATCGGCGGCGGGCGGGCCGGCGGCTCGATCACCGCCGCGCAGTTCCTTCAGCGCTTCATCAAGAAGGGCACGCCCTGGGCGCACCTGGACATCGCCGGCGTTGCCTGGTCGGCCAAGGAGAAGGCGACGGTGCCGAAGGGCGGGACCGGTTTCGGCGTGCGTCTGCTGGACGCTTTCGTGGCCGATAACTTCGAGAAGTAGCCCAAGCGAAGTAGCCGGGGGGCGGGCCGGGAAACCGGCCCGCCGGCCTCGGCGCAATCCCCAGATGGTGATGGCCGACTCATGACAGGCGTGCGCTTCTATCACATGACTCGCACCACGCTGGAGCAGGCCCTGCCGCAGATGCTGGAAAAGACCCTGGAGCGGGGCCAGCGGGCGGTGGTCAGGTCCGGCTCGGAAGCGCGGGTCGAAGCGCTCTCGGCGCGGCTCTGGACCTACCACGACCGGGCCTTCCTGCCGCATGGCAGCGTCAAGGACGGTCGCGCCGCGCGTCAGCCGGTCTGGCTTACGGTGGAAGACGAGGCGCCGAATGGTGCCGAGGTCCTGTTCCTGACCGACGGCGCGACCTCCGACAAGATCGGCGACTACGCCCTCTGCGTTCTGCTGTTCGACGGTGGGGACGAGGAAGCCCTGGCCCAGGCTCGCGACCAGTGGAAGGCGCTCAAGGAAGCCGGCCACGACGTCACCTACTGGCAGCAGGACGACGCCGGCCGCTGGAGCCAGAAGGCCTGAGGGCAACGCCGCGGCCACCCGACACGCTTTACGCAAGCAGCGGCAAATATTGTCGCCGGAAGTTGTAGTCCAACTTCATGATTATTTGATCGCTGCAAATAGGCTACAATTTGCCGCGTGAAGTTATCAGGTTGGGCAAAAGCACGTCGACATGGCGAATTTCGTTTATTCTGACTATTACCTTGCAGATCTTGGCGATCGCCAGCCGTTGCCGGTCCACCAGAGGTTCTCCGACATGCAAGCCTACCTCGACAAGGTGGCCCCGGAAGGCAAGCTGCCCGGGCGTCAGCACATCGACCCCCTGGAATTCCGCGAGTTCATGAGCTTCATCAATCTGGTCGATGTGGAGCGCGTGGACGGCGATGTCCGCTTCCGCTACCGCCTTGTCGGCGAAGAGCAGACCCGCCGCTCGGGCCGCGAGATCACCGGCAAGCTGCTGAAGGACGCCTTGGTCCCCGCTTTGGTGCCGCGTGTCCGGTCCAACATGATGAAGGTCCTGATGACCCGCAAGGCGGTCTTCGATAGCTTTCCCATGCCGCACCCGGACCGCGAGTTCATCGTCTCGCAACGGATGTACTATCCCCTGGCGGGCGACGGGGAGACCATCGACATGCTGCTGACGCTGCACGGCTACGAACCCGACCCGGTGGTGAAGCTGCCGGAGCCTTAAGCACCCGCTTCGGAAGAAACCCGACAGATTGCTGTGAAAATGCTTTGTTATACATTTACACTATGTAATAAGTGGGGCGCCTTGGAGTAAGGTTGTTTCGGTCGGCGGGAATCGAAATGGCGGATTTCAATTTTTCAGAGTTCTACCTCGAGGATCTGAACGGCGCGGAGCCGCCGGCCACCCATCAGAGGTTCGCCGATATGGCCCGCCACCTGAAGGAGGTGGCGCCGCCGGGACGCTTGCCCGGGCGCCAGCATCTAGATCCCTGCGGTTTTCCCACTCTCCTGAGCCTGTTGAACCTCGTCGACGTGGAACGGCAGGACGGGGAGATGCGGTTCCGCTTCCGGCTGGTCGGGGACCAGCAGGACCGGGCCGCCGGACGCAAGATCAAAGGCCTTTTGGTCGACGAGGCGGTGGTGCCGGAACTGGTAGCGCGCATCAACGCTAACATGCGCAGGGTGGTGGAGACCCGGGTGCCCCTCTACGACCGGTTCCCGATGCCGCACCCGAACCGTCAGTTCATCGATTCCGAGCGCATGTACTATCCCCTGGCCAGCGACGGAGAAACCGTCGACATGATCCTCATTCTCAACGGCTATGAAAACCTGCCGCAGGTAGCCAGCATCTGGACCGCCTAGGCTTCCTCTAGGGCGGTCTGCAGCTCCAGCCAGCGGTTCTCGGCCTCCGCGATGGCCTGCTTGACCTGGCCGAACTTGATCTGCAGGTCCTGCAGTTTCGCCGTCGGGCCTTCGTAGACCTCCGGGTCCGCCAGTCTGGCCTCGAGGGCATCCTTCTGCTTGTTCAGCTTCTCGATCTGGGCCTCGGCCTGCCTGGCAGCCTTGCGCAGATCGGCGACGGCGGCGCGCGCCTCGGCCGCGGCGCGGCGCTTGTCCTTCTTGGAGACGACCTCGTCGCGCTGGGGTTTGTCCTCGCGTTGGCGCGAGCGTTCCTGGCGGCGCTGCTCCAGCAGCAGCTTGCGGTAGTCGTCCATGTCACCGTCAAAGGCCGAAACGCCGCCGTCGGCGACCAGCCACAGGCGGTCGGCGGTCAGCTCGATCAGGTGGGTGTCGTGGCTGACCAGGATCACCGCGCCCTCGAAGGCGCTGAGCGCCTGGATTAGCGCCTGGCGGGAGTCGACGTCCAGATGGTTCGTCGGTTCGTCGAGGATCAAGACGTGCGGCGCGTCGCGGCTCATGAGCGCGAAGAGCAGGCGCGCCTTCTCACCGCCGGAGAGCTTGCCGACCTGGACCTCGGCGCGCTCGACGCCGAAGCCGAAGCGGCCGAGCTGGGCGCGCAGCTTGGTCTCGGTCTCCATGGGCATGAGCCGCTGCATGTGGGCCAGCGGCGTCGCCTGGAGGTCCAGTTCCTCGGCCTGGTCCTGAGCGAAGTAACCGATCTTCAGCTTTCCGGAGCGCGTCATGCGCCCCTCCATGCACTTCAGCCGCCCGGCGAAGAGCTTGGAGAGGGTCGACTTGCCGTTGCCGTTGGCGCCCAGCAGGGCGACCCGGTCGTCCATGTCGAGGCGCAGGTTGAGGCGCGAGAGGATCGGCTTGCCGGCCTCGTAGCCCACCGAGGCGTTCTCCAGCGTCAGGATCGGCGGCGAGAGGTGGGAGGGAGACGGGAAGTCGAAGGTGACCGTGCGGTCCTCCATCACCGCGGCGATGGGCTCCATGCGCGCCAGGGCCTTGAGGCGGGACTGCGCCTGGCGGGCCTTGGAGGCCTTGTAGCGGAAGCGGTCGACGAAGGCCTGGATGTGGCGGCGCTGGGCCTGCTGCTTGGCCTGCAGGGCGGCCTGATGTTCCAGGTGTTCGCGACGCAGGCGCTCGAAGCGGTCGTAGTTGCCGGTGTAGGCGGTCAGCTTGCGCTGCTCCAGGTGGATGATGCGGTTCACCGCCCGGTTCAGCAGCCCGCGGTCGTGGGAGACCAGCAGCAGCGTGCCCGGATAGCTCTTCAGGTAGCCCTCCAGCCAGAGCGCGGCTTCCAGGTCGAGGTGGTTGGTCGGCTCGTCGAGCAGCAGCAGGTCCGGCTGGGTGAAGAGCAGGGCGGCCAGCGCGACGCGCATGCGCCAGCCGCCAGAGAACTCGGCGCAGGGGCGCTGCTGGGCCGCCTCGTCGAAGCCCAGGCCGGCCAGGATGCGGGCGGCGCGGGCCGGGGCGGAATCGGCCTGGATGGTGGCCAGGCGCTCATGCAGCTCGGCGATGCGGTGCGGATCGGTGGTGTGCTCTGCCTCGGCCAGCAGGGCGCTGCGCTCGGTGTCCGCGGCCAGCACCGTGTCGATCAGGCTGGTCTGGCCGGAGGGGGCTTCCTGGGCCACCTTGCCGACCCGGGTCAGGCGGGGATAGGTGATGTTGCCCTGATCGGCATGCAACTCGCCGGAGATCAGCTTCAGGAGGGTGGTCTTGCCCGAGCCGTTGCGGCCGACCAGGCCGACCCGCTCGCCCTTGTTGACGGCGACGGTGGCGTGGTCGAACAGGGGCTCGCCCTGAACCCGGTAGACAAGATCGTTAATGTGCAGCATGGGGCCCGTTCTGCTCCGGCCTCTGGTGGCGGCGGGCGGGTGATAGCACGGCCGGGCGGTGGGTGAAAGTCACGGCCGGGCCCGGGTCTGCGCGGGCGTTGCCCTGGCCCGGCAAAGGGTCTATAAGCCCGGCGCGGAACGCTAAAAAGGGCGGTAGAGCCGGATTTTCCAGGTGAGAGCCGGCGGGGGCCGCCGCAAACCAGCAATCTACCCGGTAACGAGCAATCTAGAGGAGAGCCGGAGTCAATGGCCACCCAACGTACCTTTTCGATCATCAAGCCGGACGCGACCAAGCGCAACATCACGGGCAAGATCGTCGACCGCCTTGAGGAAGCCGGCCTGCGCGTCATCGCCAGCAAGCGCATTCACATGACCCGCGAGCAGGCCGAGGGCTTCTACGCTGTGCACAAGGAGCGGCCCTTCTTCAACGACCTCTGCACCTTCATGACCTCCGGTCCGGTCGTGGTGCAGGTTCTGGAAGGCGAGGACGCCATCGCCAAGAACCGCGAAGTCATGGGCGCCACCAACCCGGCCGACGCCGCGCCGGGCACCATCCGCGCCGACTTCGCCGAGTCCATCGAGGCGAACTCCGTGCACGGCTCCGACGGCCCGGACACGGCGGCCCAGGAGATCAAGTTCTTCTTCAGTGACGACGAGATCGTGGGCTGAAGACGGCAGGAAATGTGCCCCGCAGCGAGGCACGGCTTGCGAGAGAGCGGGGCCTTTTGGCCCCGTTTTTTTTGTGCTTTCGACTCCTGGGGAACAAATGGCTGCTACCTGGCGTCTATAGGGATAAAGGCAGTGCAACCTGCTTTCGAGTGATCGAAAACAACGAAGGAGCACGAGCTATGCGAACCCTGAAGATCCTCACCGTCGCAGCCGTCGCGGCTCTGGCGGTTTCGCCGGCGGCTGTCGCCCAGCAGGCGAAGCCGTACTTCTTTACCGAACAGCAGCCCGGCGAGAAGCTCTCCGACAGCTATATCGGCGCCTCCGTCGTCGCTCGATCGTCCGAGGGGCTGGAGAACGTCGGCAAGGTGACCGATCTGCTCCTCAGCGACAGCAATAAGGTCGTCGGCGTGGTGGTCGACATCGGCGGTTTCCTGGGCGTGGGCGCAAAGCCCGTCGGCCTTTCCTGGACCGCCCTGAGCGAGGAGCAGTCCGATGGTGAACTGCTGCTGCTCACCAACATGACGCGGGAGGAACTGGAAGCAGCCCCGGCGTTCAAGACCATCGCCGAAAAACAGGTCGAGCAGGACCGGAAGATGATGGAAGAGAAGGTGATCAGGGAAGAACCCACGCCGCCGACGCCGCAGCAGGTCCAGTAGCGGCCCGCGGTTGTGCTCGGGGCGCGGCAGAGACTAAGGGTGCTCCGTCATGGAGCATCCATTCTTCTCCGGGACCAACTTCCGGAGCGGAAGCCCGGACGAGGCACGCGGTTGCGGGGCCCGGCGATCAGCGATCAAGGGGGTGCGATGAGCAATGCAGTATTCGTCTTATCTGCCCTGCTCTGCGTCGCCGGGGCCGGCGGAGTCCTCGCCCAGGAAAAGCCGGCGGACGACACGACGAAGCTGGCCGAGGAGATCATCGACTGCGCGAGCCTGGACAGCAATGCAAGGCGGCTCGCCTGCTACGACGAAGTGGCCGCGCCCCTGCTCGGGGTTGAGGGGGCCTCCGAGGAGAGCGATGTCCCAGCGGCGATTCACAAATTCACGGGTAAGGACAACTGGAACTCAGATGTCCTGGAACTCACCTCGCCCTGGCGCCTGGTCTGGCAGAACAAGGGCAGTCTGCTCACCGTGGAACTGCATACGTCCCAAGGCGAACTGGTCGAAGTCGTCGGCAACCAGATTGGCGAAGGCGGGGGCCGCTCGACAGTTATCGGGCCCGGTAGCTACCGGCTGGCCGTGCGTGGGCTCGGCGGCTGGCAAGTCCAGCTCGTCACCGAAGAGGATTAGGGGAAGACCGGGCCGCCGTCGGCAGCCGGTATAGCAGCTACAGCAAGAAGAGCGCCATCAGGGCCAGGGTGATGACCACCAGGCCCGTGGAGATCGTGATGAAGCGCACGAAGCCCTTCCAGATCTGCTGATGTTCGCGAAGCAATTGATCGTCCGACATATGTGAAAGCCCTGCTCGTTACTTGCTGACTGCGACCACCCTTGGAACCCCAGCGGAACGCGGGTTGGACGCGCGATTGGTTTGCTTGCGGTTTCTTCTAGCCTGAGACGCTGTAGCGGGCAAGTCCCGGAGTCTGCCGCTCAAGCCTCCGCCGGCGGGTTGAAGATCCGGGCGGAAGGGTCGAATTTCCCGGATATCTCGGCCTTGCCGCCCTGAAAGCGCACCTTGCCCTCGGCCACCAGCCGCAGGCAGGCGGGGTAGAGCCGGTGTTCGGCCGTCAGCACCCGGGCGGCCAGGCTGTCCGGGTCGTCGCCGGGCAGCACCGGCACCGCGGCCTGGCCGATGATGGGGCCGCCGTCCACCTCCTCGTTCACGTAGTGCACGCTGCAGCCGTGCAGCCGTACCCCGGCCGCCAGGGCCCTGGCATGGGTGTCGAGGCCGGGAAAGAGCGGCAGCAGGGAAGGGTGGATGTTGATCATGCGGCCCTGCCAGTGGCGCACGAAGCCGGCGCTGACCACCCGCATGAAGCCGGCCAGGCAGAGCAGTTCCACCCCCGCCGCCTCCAGCGCCGCCGTCACCGCGGTCTCGAAGGCTTCCCGGCCGTCGAAGCCCTTGTGGTCGATGGTCTCGGCCGCGACGCCCGCCGCCCGCGCGTGGTCGAGGCCGCCGGCCCCCGGACGGTTGGAGATCACCGTGACGATCTGCGCCGGGAATCCCGGTGTCGCGCAGGCGTCCAGCAGCGATTTCAGGTTGCTGCCGCGCCCGGAGATGAGGACGCCGACTTTCAAGCTCTTGTCCTCATTGAGGCCAGGTCGCCTCCAGGTTCCGGATGGTGACCTGGCCGCCCTCGCCGTGGTGGGCGGTGATGTGGCCGATGCCGAAGACCGTTTCGCCGGCCTCCTCGAAGGCGGCGCGCACGGCCTCGGCCTGTCCGGGATCGACCACCACGGCCATGCCAACGCCGCAGTTGAAGGTGCGCACCATCTCCTGCGGGGCGATGCCGCCGAACTCCGCCAGCCAGCGGAAGACCTCCGGCACCGGCCAGGTGATGCCGTCCAGGACCACACCCAGCCCCTCGGGGATGACCCGCGGCAGGTTCTCCAGGAAGCCGCCGCCGGTAATGTGGGCCAGGGCCTTCACGCCCCGGCCGCCGTCCGCGGCGGTCTCCAATGCCGCCAGGCAGCTCTTCACGTAGATGCGGGTCGGCGCCAGCAGGGCCTCGCCCAGGCTCAGCTCCGGCGCGAAGGGCGCCGGCTGGGCGTAATCGAGGCCCAGGGTCTCGACCACCCGGCGGACCAGGGAAAAACCGTTGGAGTGCAGGCCGGAAGAGGCGAGGCCGAGGACCACGTCGCCGGCCGCCACGCTGGCGCCGGTCAGCACCCGGTCGCGCTCCACCGCGCCCACGGCGAAGCCGGCCAGGTCGTAGTCGCCGGCGGCGTAAAGCCCGGGCATCTCGGCGGTCTCACCGCCGATCAGGGCGCAGCCGGCCTGACGGCAGCCCTCGGCGATGCCTTCGACGATGGCGGTGCCGGCGGCAACCTCCAGGTGTCCGGTCGCGTAGTAATCCAGGAAGAAGAGAGGCTCAGCGCCCTGCACCACAAGGTCGTTGACGCACATGGCCACCAGGTCGATCCCTACGGTGCCATGGCGTTCGGCGGCGATGGCGATCTTCAGTTTGGTGCCGACGCCGTCGTTGGCGGCCACCAGCAGTGGGTCGCGGAAGCCGGCCGCCTTGAGGTCGAAGAAGCCCCCGAAGCCGCCCAGGCCCGCGTCCGCCCCGCTGCGCGCGGTCGAGCGGGCCAGCGGCTTGATGGCCTCCACCAGCGCGTTGCCGGCATCGATGTCGACGCCCGCATCCTTGTAGCTCAGCTGGTTGTCACGCGAATTCCGGCTTGTTATGGCGTCCTCCGGTCACATGAGGTATTTAAGACATGAGGCTTTTCAGCCCGCTTTGCCGGGCGAAGATAGAGAATCCGGGACGGTTTGCAATGTGGTTTCGCCGGCTGAGCGGCGTTCGAGTGCTGGCCCTGGCCCTGGTGGCCTGCGGGGGCCTGTCCCTGGCACTGGCGGGGGCGCTGCTGCTGGGCGCGGATAGCGCCCACGCCCAGGGCGCCAGCGACATCTTCACGGTGCGCAACGTGCCGGTGGACGAGACCGCCGGAACCGCGGCCGAGGCCCGCCAGGTGGCCCTGGCGGTGGGCCAGCGCCGGGCTTTCCGCCGGCTGCTGCGGCGCCTGGTGCCGGAGAACCAGCTGGGCCTGGTGCCGGAGCCCGATTCCAACCTGCTGCAGTATTATGTGCTCGATTTCTCGGTGGCCGACGAGCGCACCTCCGCGGTGCGCTACCTTGCCGATCTGACCTTCCGCTTCAACGGGGCGGAGGTGCGCAAGCTGCTGCGCAGCAACAACGTCGCCTTCGCCGAAACCCGCAGCAAGCCGGTGGTGGTGCTGCCGGTCTTCGAGAGCCCCGACACCGAGGCGACGCTCTGGCAGTACCCCAATCCCTGGCGCGATGTCTGGTCGTTGCGGCCGGGGGACGACGGTCTGGTGCCCCTGCCGGTACCCTTGGGCGACATCGGCGATATCGCGGCCATCGATGCGCAGCGTGCCCTGGCAGCCGACCCTGAGGCGCTGCGCGCGATCGCGGCCCTCTACGGCGCCGAGGACGTTCTGGTCGCCGAAGCCAGCCTGAGCGGCGACCCGGAGGCCGGCTCCGCGGTGCTGACGGTGGTGACCAACCGTTACAGCGACGGCACCAACACGGCGGTGCTGCGCGACAAGGTGGTGCAGGTGACCGGTGAGCCCTACGACGGTTTCCTGACCCGCGCCGCAGACCGCATCGACAACGCCGTCCAGGAAGCCTGGAAGCAGCAGAACCTGCTGCAGTTCGGCAGCGAGCGCTCGATTGTGGTCTACGTGCCGCTGGACGGCCTCGACGATTGGCTGAACGTGCGCCGGCGCCTGCACGGTGTCGCCGCGATCCAGCAGACCGGCGTCACCACGCTGACCCGCTACGAGGCGCAGCTGGAAATCACCTTCTTCGGCGACGAGCAGCGCCTGAGCCGGGCGCTGGCGCAGCGCGATCTGTTACTGGCGCTGCGCCCGGACAGCAATTGGGAGCTGATGTTGGCCGAAAAGCGCGACAGGCTGATGTCCGAGCCGCAGCCGGCCCTTGACGGACAGAGCATCTTCCCGGCACCCGCGCCGCAATGAACGATCAGGAATCGCAAGGGCAGGATCCGCAGGGGCGGGGGGCGCAAGCGCAGGAGAGCCAGGGCCGCGTGCTGGCGCATGTGCCGACGGCCAGCCAGCTGCGCTTCTGGCTGGTCCTGCTGGTCGTCACGCTGATCTGCGTCTACCTGCTGCGCAGCGTGCTGCTGCCCTTCGTGGCCGGCATGGCCGTCGCCTATCTGCTGGACCCGATCTGCGACCGCCTGGAGAAGTGGAAGCTGTCGCGCACCTGGGCGACCTCCATCGTTACCGTCTGCTTCGTTCTGATCTGCATCCTGGTATTGCTGCTGGTGATCCCGGCCGTGGTCAGCCAGATCGCCACCCTGATCGAGCGGGCGCCGGACTACCTGGCCGCCATCCAGCGGGAGGTCGCAGTCCTGGTCGAGATGCTGCGCGACCGCATAGATGCCGGCACCGAAGAGAAGATCAGGTCGGTGCTGGGCGGCTCGGCCGACAGGATCTTCGCCTGGGTGACGGAGGTGCTGGGCGGCATCATTTCCGGCGGCGTCGCCTTCTTCAACTTCGTTGCGCTGATGGTGATCACTCCGGTTGTGACCTTCTATCTGCTGCGCGACTGGGACCGCATGGTCGCCAAGGCCGACGACTGGCTGCCGCGCAAGCACCAGGAGACGATCCGGCGCCTGGCGCTGGAGGTGGACGAGACCCTGGCGGGCTTCCTGCGCGGGCAGGGCATGGTCTGTTTGTCTCTAGCCGTTTTCTATGCCGTCGGCCTGACCCTGGCCGGCCTCGACTTCGGCCTGGTGGTGGGGCTCATCGCCGGCTTCCTGTCGTTCATCCCCTACGTCGGCTCGCTGGTCGGGCTGGTGCTCTCCGTCGGGCTGGCGCTGGCGCAGTTCGACAACCTGCTGTCGGTGGGCGTCGTCGCCGTCGTCTTCTTCATCGGCCAGGGCATCGAAGGCAACGTGCTGACCCCCAAGCTGGTCGGCGAGAAGGTCGGCCTGCACCCCGTCTGGGTGATGTTCGCGCTGCTGGCCGGCGGCGCGCTCTTCGGTTTCGTCGGCGTATTGCTGGCGGTGCCGGTCGCCGCCATCGTCGGTGTGGGCGTCCGCTTCGCACTCTCTCAGTACCGCCTCAGCGCCTACTACACAGGCCATGCCCCTGGCGATGACGGGGGGCCGCAGGACGCGGCGCAGAACGGCGGGCAGGACGCCACGCCGTGACGTCGCCCGCGCAGCTTCCCCTAGACCTCGGCCACCGCCCGGCCCTGGCGCGCGAAGACTTCCTGGTCGCGCCGAGCAACGAGGTGGCGGTCGCCTGGATCGACCGCTGGCCGGACTGGCCGGCGGGCGCGCTGGCCCTCTTCGGGCCGCCGGGCAGCGGCAAGACGCATCTCTGCCAGGTTTGGCGCCAGGCATCCGGCGCCATCCAGATCGACGCCGAGATGCTGCGCCGTGACGAGCCGGCAGCCTATCTGGGCGATGCCGAGGGAGGCGTAGGCGCCTGCGTGGTGGAAGACGTCGCCGGCTGCTTGGCCGCGGAGCCGGAGGTCGCGCGGCGCCTGCTGCACCTCTACAACATGATGCTGGAGCGGCGCGGCTTCCTGCTGTTGTCGGACCGCCAAGCGCCGGCCCGCTGGGACTGTCCACTGGCCGACCTGCGCTCGCGTTTGTCGGGCATGCAGGCCGTCGCCCTGGGCGAGCCGGACGACGCCCTGATCGAAGTGGTGCTGGTGAAGCTCTTCGCCGACCGCCAGATCGCGGTCAGCGCCGAGGTGGTGCGCTTCGTGAGCGCGCGCATCGAGCGCTCCTTCGCGGCGGCGCGGCGCGTGGTGGCGGCAATCGACCGGACCGCGCTGGCCCGGCAGCGGCAGATCACCATACCGCTGGCGCGGTCGGTGCTGCAGGAGATCGATGCTTCACAGGAAGCGGAAGACCTGAACTAGGGAGGTAGGGAATGGATCTGGGGATCAAGGGGCGCAAGGCGCTGGTCTGTGCGGCGAGCAAGGGGCTGGGGCGCGCCTGCGCCCTGCAGCTCGCCACGGAAGGCGTCGACGTGACCATCGTGGCGCGCACGCCCGAGCCGCTGGAGAAGACGGCGGAGGAGATCCGCAGCGCGACGGGCGTGACCGTCAACGCCGTCGCCACGGACATCACCACGCCGGAGGGGCGCCAACTCGCGCTGGCCGCCTGTCCGCAGCCCGACATCCTGGTCAACAACGCCGGCGGGCCGCCGCCGGGCGACTTTCGAGACTGGGACCGCGACGACTGGATCAAGGCGCTGGACGCCAACATGCTGACGCCCATCGAGCTGATCAAGGCGACGGTGGACGGCATGATGGAGCGCCGCTTCGGGCGCATCGTCAACATCACCTCCGGCGCGGTGAAGGCGCCCATCGACATCCTGGGTCTCTCCAACGGCGCGCGCGCCGGCCTTACCGGCTTCGTGGCGGGCGTGGCGCGCAAGACGGTGATCAACAACGTCACCATCAACAATCTTCTGCCGGGCCCCTTCGACACCGACCGCCTGCGCCAGACGATCAAGGCGGTGGCCGACAAGTCCGGCCGCTCCACGGAGGAGGTGGCCAAGGAGCGCGCGGCGGGCAACCCGACCGGGCGCTTCGGCGACCCGGTGGAGTTCGGCGAAGCCTGCGCCTTCCTGTGCAGCGCTCACGCCGGCTACATCACCGGTCAGAATCTGCTGATCGACGGCGGCGCCTTTCCGGGAACACTTTAGCGCCCAATTTCTGTCACAAGCTGTGACGGAAGTTGGGTCAATTTTGACCATTCCGGGGCGCCGAGGGAGGACCACGGCGCCCCTTCCCGTAGCACCGATCTCACCAACGCTTTTAGGCAGCTTTGGAAGGATCGGAAAATGTCCAGGAAGTTCGTGCTGGCGCTTACTGCGCTATTCATCCTGACCGCAACGCCGGCGCTCGCCGACGACTATCGTCACGATCGCGGCAGCCGTTGGAGCGGTGATCATTACCGCGGCGAGGGCAGGCATCACAAACACATGAAGCATCATCGGGCGAAGCGACACGACCGCCGGGTGGTCTGGCACAGCGGCCGCCACTGGGTACCGCCCGGTCACCGCAAGCACCGCCACAAGGCGGTCGTGCACAAACATCATCACGATTATCAGCGCGGAGGCCACAAGCATCGCCATGGCTATCGGCGCCACCGCGACGACGACTGGGCGCTCTATGCGATCCTGGCGCTGCAGATCGTGGACGTGCTGAACGAAAGCCAGCGCGACCACGTGGTCTGGGCGCAGCGACGTGCCTACAGCGTGCCCCTGGGCGACACCATCCAGTGGAATGACGGCGGCGCTTCCGGCAGCGTGGTGCCGACGCGCGACGGCAGGGACGCCGCGGGACGCTACTGCCGGGAGTTCCAGCAGCAGATCGTGATCGGCCAGCGCCGGCAGTCCGGCTATGGGGTGGCCTGCCGGCAGCCCGACGGCGCCTGGGAGGTCATCTCCTAGGCCCGAGGCCATGGCTTTGTGGTATGCTTGGGTGAGTTGCGGGCCTTCCCGCAGACCGCGAGGCTCTGTCGGGAAGGCCCTGGCTCATGGGGCTGGGTAGGGATCACCCACGGGCCGGCACCTGTGTAGCCAAAACGATTCTACGGTGCTTTGATGTACATCAAAGCTGCGGGCGGTGCGCCGGCCCCCGTCGCAAGGCTTGCCAAGTCCTTGGCCTAGCTACATATAGCAGTAATATTTTGGTATCCATGGCTGTGGTATGAGGGCCTCGCCCTGGGGGTGCCTGCTGGCCCCGCAGCCGGACCGGAGAGTGAAAAAGTGGAAGAAAGCAAGGTTGTCGCGCTGGAAGTGGAACCGCTGGAGCAGGAGTCCGACCTGCCCGCCGGGGCAGAGGTGGCCGCGATCGACCTGTCGTCCTCCGAGCGCTTCATCAACCGTGAGATCTCCTGGCTCGCTTTCAACGAGCGGGTCCTGGAGGAAGCCTACAACGCCAACCACCCGCTGCTGGAGCGCCTGCGCTTCCTTTCCATTTCCGCCAGCAACCTGGATGAATTCTTCATGGTGCGCGTGGCCGGTCTGCGCGGTCAGCTACGCGCAGGGGTGAAGACACCCTCACCGGAGGGCCTGTCTCCCGGCCAGCAGCTGACGGCGATCAACGAGCGGGTCGCCAAGCTGATGCGCTGGCAACAGGAGAAGTGGCTGGACTTGATCGGCGAGCTCGAGGAGGCCGGCCTCACGGTGGTCAATGCCGATCAGGTGACCGGCAAGGAGCGGCGCTGGCTGGACCAGTATTTCACCGATCATCTTTACCCGGTGCTTTCGCCCATCGCCATCGACCCGGCGCATCCTTTTCCCTTCATCCCGAACCGCGGCCTGTCGATCGTGGTGGAGTTGCTGCGCGACGATGCCGAGTCTCAGATCAACGGCCTCATTCCCATCCCGACCCTGGTCGAGCGCTTCATCCGCCTGCCGGGTGACAAGGCGCGCTTCATCCGCCTCGAGGAATTGCTGCGGCTCTACTTCGATGAGCTCTTCCCGGGTTTTGAGGTGAAATCCAGCGGCTTCTTCCGGGTGCTGCGCGACAGCGATCTGGAAGTGGAGGAAGAGGCTGAGGATCTGGTACGTGTCTTCGAAAGCGCCCTGAAGCGCCGCCGCCGCGGGTCGGTGATCCGGCTGACGGTCGATGCGGATATGCAGCCGGCGCTGCTGGACTTCGTGGTCCGCGAGCTCCAGGTCGAGCCGGAGAACGTCTTTCCGCTGGACGGTATGCTGGGCCTTTCCGACACCAGCGAGCTAATTATGGACGACCGCCCCGACCTGGTGTTCGCCCCTTACAATCCGCGCTTCCCGGAGCGCATTCGCGACTTCGGCGGCGACAGCTTCGCAGCCATCCGCGCCAAGGACCTGGCAGTTCACCATCCCTACGAGAGCTTCGACGTGGTGGTGCAGTTCCTGCGCCAGGCGGCAAACGACCCGGCGGTGATCGCCATCAAGCAGACGCTGTACCGCACCTCGGAAGACTCGCCCATCGTGAAGGCCCTGGCGGAGGCGGCCGAGGCCGGCAAGTCGGTGACCGCGCTGGTCGAGCTGAAGGCGCGCTTCGACGAGGAGCGCAATATCCGCTGGGCGCGGAACCTGGAGCGTGCCGGCGTGCAGGTCATCTACGGCTTCCTGGAGCTGAAGACCCACGCCAAGATCTCGCTGGTGGCGCGGCGCGAGAAGGAGTCGATCCGTACCTACGTGCACTACGGCACTGGCAACTACCACCCCATCACCGCGCGGATCTACACCGACATCTCCTTCTTTTCCTGCGATCCGGTGCTGGCGCGCGACGCCACGCGCCTGTTCAACTACATGACGGGCTACGCGACGCCGAAGGCCATGGAGAAGATCGCCTTCGCGCCGCTGACCCTGCGCCAGACGCTCCTGAAGCTGATCAATGGCGAGATCGCCCACGCCAAGGCCGGCCGTCCGGCGGCCATCTGGGCCAAGCTGAATTCCCTGGTCGATCCGGAGATCATCGACGCCCTCTACAAGGCTTCCAAGGCCGGCGTTTCCATCGACCTGGTGATTCGCGGGATCTGCTGCCTGAGGCCCGGCGTCCCGGGGCTTTCCGACAATATCCGGGTGAAGAGCATCATCGGCCGCTTCCTGGAGCACAGCCGAATCGTTTGCTTCGGTAACGGCAAGCCGCTACCGTCCAGGGACGCCAAGGTCTTTATTTCCTCGGCGGACTGGATGCCCCGCAATCTGGACCGCCGGATCGAGACTTTGGTGCCGATCGAGAACGCCACGGTTCACCAGCAAGTCCTCGACCAGATCATGATCGCCAACTTCAACGACGAAGCGCAGAGCTGGATCCTGGAACCGGAAGGGACCTACCGGCGGGTGCGCTGCACGGCGAAGTCCTTCAGCGCGCATACCTACTTCATGACGAACCCCAGCCTGTCCGGGCGTGGCTCGGCTCTGAAGAAGTCGAAGAAAGCGCCCCGGTTGGTTCTCAAGAAATCCTGACAATCGTATGAATGCCCGGCATCAGGCGGCAGTCGTCTCCCTGGCAAAGGGGAACGCCCGCGATCAGCGCGTCGCCGTTATCGATATCGGCTCGAACTCCATTCGTCTCGTGGTATTCGACGGCCTGAAGCGCGCGCCGGCGACTGTCTTCAATGAGAAGGTGCTCTGCGGACTGGGGCGCGGGCTGAAGTCCAGTGGCCGCCTGAGCCCGGAGGGCGTTGAATTGGCCGTGCCCAACCTGTTGCGCTTCACGGCGCTGGCGCGGGCCATGGGCGTGGGCCGCATCGACCTGATCGCCACCGCTGCGGTGCGCGAGGCCGAGGACGGCCCCGCCTTCCGCCAGGCGGTGGAGGAGCAGTGCGGTCATCCGATCCGCGTGTTGAGCGGCGAGGAGGAGGCCGAGCTTTCCGCCCTCGGCGTGATCGCCGGCAACCCGGCCGCCGACGGCATCATGGGTGACCTCGGCGGCGGCAGCCTGGAACTGGTGGAGGTGACCGATGGTAAGGTCGGCCGCTCGACCACCCTGGGCCTCGGGCCACTGCGGCTGATGGAGAGCTGCGGCGACGACCGGGGCAAGATGCGCGGCGTCATCGACAAGGCATTCTCGAAAGTCGATTGGCTGAACGCCGGAAAGGACCGGACCTTTTATCCGGTGGGCGGCGCCTGGCGCAATCTGGCGCGACTGCACATGGAGCAGAGCCGCCATCCGCTGCACGCCATCCACGAGCACACCATCAGCAGTGCCGAGGCCATCAAGCTGGCGCGGCTGCTGGCCCGGCAGGGCAAGTCCTCGCTTGCCGGTCTCCAGTACATATCGCGCCGGCGGCGCGAAACCTTGCCCCTGGGCGCTCTGGTCCTGGCCCGCCTGCTACGCAAGCTGCAGAGCAAGGAGGTGGTCTTCTCGACCTATGGCGTTCGCGAGGGCTACCTCTTCAATCAGCTTCCGAAGGAGGTGCGACGGCAGGATCCGCTGCTGGTCGCGGCGGCGGAGATGGCGGAGCGGGAAGGCCGTTTCGGCGATGTCGGCGAGGCCATGATGAAATGGTGCGATGCGCTGTTTCCGGAGGAAAGCGACGAGGAGCGCCGCCTGCGGCTGGCCGCCTGCTACGTTTCCGACCTGGCCTGGCGCGAGCATCCGGACTTCCGCGCCGTACAGGCCCTGCGCCGCATCCTGCATTCGCCGCTGGTCGGCATCGACCATCCCGGCCGCGCCTTCCTCGCCTATACCGTCTTCCTGCGTTACGGCGCGCCGGCGGATGCGAAAGACGCGCGGCAGACGATCGCACTGCTTGACGAGCGCTGGCGGGAGCGGGCGATCCTGCTGGGCCTTGCCCTGCGCCTGGCTTACCGGGTCTCGGCGGCGACGCGCTGGGTGCTGGACCACAGTGGTCTCAGCGTCGACGGCAAGGTGCTGGAGTTGAGGCTGCCGGACGACGGCTCGGTGCCGGACGGCGAGGCGGTGCAGCGCCGCCTCAAGACCCTGGCCCAGGCCGGCCAGTTCGAGGAAACCAGGATCGTCGTTTAGCCGGGGAACGGCGGTCAGCGCACCTCGATCTCGCGCTCGATCTCGAAAACGGTGACCCTTCCGCTGTCGGCTTCCCGTTCCACCCGATAGAGACCACGATAGGTGCCGGCCGGCCAGGCCGACCTGGTGAGCTTGCGCCCGACCCAGCGGGTCAGGACGGCACGGTTGCGCTCCAGCACCTCGTCCTTCTGGAAGAAGACCTTCCCCTCGGGCGAAAGGATGGTCAGCTTCTGGATGTCGCCTTGGCGCAGGCCCCAGGCGCCGGCGTAGAAGATCAGGACCGGGGACTTGGCGGAGAGCGGGCCGGGTTCCTCGATGCCTTCCAGCACCTCGCGATGGGTCGTGGTGCGGCCCAGGAAGCCGGCCGAGAGCAGGCCGCCGACGCGGTAGGGAAGCTGAGCCTGCGCGGCCGGCGACCAGAGGCTCTGTGCCGCCTTGCCGCAGGCCGCCGAGGGCTCCAGGCCGGTGAAGGGATCCAGCAGCTTGTTACGGTAGGTCACGGCAAAGTGGACGTGAGGGAAGTCGCTGTTGCCGGAGAGACCGATGAGGCCCAGCTTCTGGCCGCGCTCCACGCGGTCGCCGCGTTTCACCGCGACCGTGCCCTTCCTCATGTGGGCGTAGGTGGTGATCCAGCCGCCGCCGTGCTTGATGGCAACCCAGTTGCCGTTGCGTTCCTGGCGGGTCTTGCCCGGCCCGGTGTCCTGCATCAGCAGGTCGGGCTGGCCGTCCTCGGCGATGAGCACCTCGCCGGCCGCGGCGGCGACCACCGCGACGCCTCGACGCATCTCGATCTGCGTCGGGATCCGGATGTCGATGCCGCGGTGGCCGTCGTAGGAGAGGCCGCCGCAGGTGTGGTCCTTCCAGCCGGGGCCGGGGTCGTAGTCGATGTAGTTCTGGACGTTGCAGACCTCGCCCATGCGGCAGTCGAGGGGCAGGTCGAAGCCGCCGCCGGGCGGCGCCGGGGTTTGGGCCGGAGCGGGGCCGGCGAGCAGGGCGCCGGCGAGAAGCCCCACGAGGTGAAGGGAGGCAAGACGAAGGGGACCGCGCACCCGCTGGATCAGGCGGCCCATGGCGCTCAGTCCTTGCCGGACTGCCCGAGCGGCACCACCCGGACCTTGTTGCCCGAGGCGCTGAGCGCCACCGTGCCGTGTTTCAGGGCCAGGGCGTCGCGGCCGAAGATGTCGAAGCGCCAGCCTTTGAGGGCCATGACGTCGGCCTCGTCGTCGATGGCGATCTGCTCCAGGTCGGCGGTATTGGCGATGAGCTTCTGGGCCACGTCGTGCTCCTCGCAGCGCAGCTTCAGCATCACCTTCAACAGGTCCATCAAAGGGCCGATGCCGTTGGTCGACTGCTGCTTGGGCGGTGGCTTGGGCAGGTCGCCGTCGGGGACCGCCAGGCCCTTGGATACGGCCTCCAGGATCGCCTTGCCGATGCGCCCGCGGGCGAGGTCGCGGTTGATGCCGCGCGAGCGCGCCAGCTCTTCCTCGCTGGTCGGGCGGTGGGCAGCGATGTCGAAGAGCTGCTCGTCCCGCAGCACCCGGCCGCGCGGCACGTCGCGCTGCTGGGCCTCTTCCTCGCGCCAGGTCGCCAGGGCGCGCAGCACAGCCAGATAGCGCCGGTCGTTTGAGCGGGTCTTGAGGCGCTTCCAGGCCTCCTCAGGCTCCAGGCGGTAGGTCTCCGGCGAGCACAGGATCGCCATCTCCTCGTCCAGCCAGGTGGCGCGGCCGCTTTTGTCCAGGCGGCGGGCAAGCTTCTTGTAGACCTTGCGCAGGTGGGTCACGTCGGCCAGGGCGTAGGTCAGCTGGCGCTGGGCCAGGGGACGGCGGGACCAGTCGGTGAAGCGCGAGGACTTGTCGATCTGGGCGCCGGTCAGCTTGCGCACCAGGGTGTCGTAGCCCACCGATTCGCCGAAGCCGCAGACCATGGCAGCCACCTGGGTGTCGAAAATGGGGGCCGGCAGGCGCCCGGTCATATGGAAGAAGATTTCCATGTCCTGGCGCCCCGAATGCAGCACCTTGACGATCTTGGGGTCGTCGAAAAGCGCCAGCAGAGGGGCCAGGTCCAGGCCCTCCGCCAGGGTATCGATAGCCGCGACGTCGTCATCCTCCGGCCCCGCCACCTGCAAGAGGCAGAGCTTCGGCCAATAGCTGGAATCCCGCAGGAATTCGGTATCGACAGTAATAAATTCGGCTGAAGCCAGCCGCGCGCAGAACGCCTGGAGTTCCGCGCTTTCCGCAATCAGGTTCATGGCAGCGGTATACACTTAAACGCGCAGCCGCGAAAGCGCGTAGGCGGCCCCTGAGGGGCCTCCACGGCGCTTTCGCAGGGCTTCCCGGGGGCGGCCCGGCCCCGCGTGAGGGCCGGGCCCGGCCGCGCCTCCAGGCTTGACAAAAGGCCAGATTCCCGGCCTCTTGCGCGCTGATTCCAAGCCCTTGCTGTCCTTATTCCGGAAGCTTTTCAATGCACGCCTACCGTTCCCACACCTGCGGCGAACTGCGCACAACCCACGCCGGCGAGCGGGTCCGCCTTTCCGGGTGGATCCACCGCAAGCGCGACCATGGCCAGCTCCTCTTCGTCGACCTGCGCGATACCTACGGGATCAGCCAGTGCGTGATCGACGTCTCCAGCCCGATGTTCCAGGAGCTGGAGAACGCCAGGGTTGAAAGCGTTATCACGGTTACCGGCCCGGTGGTGAAGCGTACGCCGGAGACCGTGAACCCGGCCATGCTGACGGGCGAGGTGGAACTGAAGGTCGAGGAACTGACCGTCCAGTCCCGGGCCGCGGTGCTGCCGCTGCAGGTCAACGCCGACGAGGACGCCGGCGAGGAGACCCGCCTGCGCTTCCGCTACCTGGACCTGCGGCGCGAGAAGATGCAGGCGCGCATCCGCCTGCGCGGCCAGGTGATCCAGGCGATCCGCGAGGGCATGGTGAGCCAGGGCTTCCAGGAGTTCCAGACCCCGATCCTGACCGCCAGCAGCCCGGAGGGCGCGCGTGACTACCTGGTGCCGAGCCGCATCCACCCCGGCAAGTTCTACGCCCTGCCGCAGGCGCCGCAGATGTTCAAGCAGCTGTTGATGATCGCCGGCTTCGACCGCTACTTCCAGATCGCGCCCTGCTTCCGCGACGAGGACAGCCGCGCCGACCGCTCGCCGGGCGAGTTCTACCAGCTCGACTTCGAGATGAGCTTCGTGACGCAGGACGATGTCTTCAACGCCATCGAGCCGGTGCTGCACGGCGTTTTCGAGCAGTTCGCCAGGGGCCGCAGCGTGACTCCGGCGCCCTTTCCGCGCATTCCCTTCCGCGAGGCCATGCTGAAGTACGGCTCCGACAAGCCGGATCTGCGCAACCCCATCGAGATCGTCGACGTGACCGAGGCCTTCCGCGGCTCCGGCTTCGGCATCTTCGCCAAGGCCGTCGAGGCGGGCTCGGTGGTGCGCGCCATCCCGGCGCCGGGCGCCGGATCGCGCCCGCGCAGCTTCTTCGACAAGCTGAACGACTGGGCGCGCGAGGAAGGCGCGGCCGGACTGGGCTACATCATTTACGGCGAGGACGGCACGCCCAAGGGCCCCATCGCCAAGAACCTGGACGAGGCGCGCACCGCCCAGATCAAGGAAGCCGCGGGCCTGAAGGACGGCGACGCGGTGTTCTTTTCCTGCGACAAGGAAGGCGCGGCGGCCAAGCTGGCCGGCCAGGTCCGCAACCGTCTCGGTGACGAGCTGGACATCCTGGAGAAGAACTCCTTCCGCTTCTGCTGGATCGTCGACTTCCCGATGTTCGAGCTGGACGAGGACAGCGGCAAGACCGAGTTCAGCCACAATCCCTTCTCCATGCCGCAGGGTGGCCTGGAGGCACTGGAGACCAAGGACCCGCTGGATATCCTGGCCTACCAGTACGACATCGTCTGCAACGGCGTGGAGCTGTCGTCGGGCGCGATCCGGAACCACCTGCCGGAGGTCATGTACAAGGCCTTCGCCATCGCCGGCTACAGCCAGGACCAGGTGGACAGCGAGTTCGCCGGCATGATCTCGGCGCTGAAGTTCGGCGCCCCGCCGCACGGCGGCTCCGCCCCGGGCATCGACCGCATCGTCATGCTGCTGGCCGACGAGCCCAACATCCGCGAGGTCGTCGCTTTCCCGATGAACCAACGCGCCGAGGACCTGATGATGCAGGCCCCCGCGCCGGTCAGCGAGCGCCAGCTGCGCGAGCTGCACATCAAGCTCGACCTGCCGCCCGAGTAAGGCTGGCGAAGCACCCGGGGGCAGGTACCATGGCTGATCGCACTCCCGCCGACGACGGCTTCTTCATGCCCGCCGAGTGGGCGCCGCATGAGCGCTGCTGGATGGCCTGGCCCTGCCGCGACAGCCTGTGGGGCGAGGGACTGGCGGCGGCCCGGGCGGCCCACGCGGCGGTTGCCAAGGCAATCTCCGGCTTCGAGCCGGTGACCATGCTGGCCAACGCCGAGGAGTTGGAAGAGGCCCAGGCGCAGTGCGGGCCCGGTGTTACCTGCCAGGCCATGCCGCTGGACGACTCCTGGATGCGCGACAGCGGGCCCAGCTTCGTCATCGACGGCAAGGGCGGTATCGCCGGGGTCGACTGGCGTTTCAACGCCTGGGGCGGCAAGTTCCAGCCCTACGACCAGGACGCGCTGACCGCCGAGCGTCTGCTGGCGCAGCTCGAGGTGTCACGCTATGCCGCGCCGTTGGTGCTGGAAGGCGGCTCGATCCATGTGGACGGCGAGGGCACGCTGCTGACCAGCGAGGAGTGCCTGCTCAATCCCAACCGCAACCCGGACCTGGGGCGCGCCGACATCGAGGACCTGCTGCGCCGCTATGCCGGCGTCGAGCGTTTCGTCTGGCTGGGCGAGGGCCTGGATAAGGACGACACCGACGGCCATGTCGACAACATCGCCTGCTTCGTGCGTCCCAGCGTGGTCATGGCGGTCACCTGCGACGACCCGGCGGACCGCAACCACGCGATCCTGAAAGACAACCTGGCGCGGCTGGCCAAGGCAAAGGATGCCAGGGGCAGGGCGCTGGAGGTCATCGAGCTGCCGCTGCCGCGCGAACCGCGCTATGTCGACGGCCAGCGCCTGGCGCTGTCCTACGTGAACTACTACATCGCCAACGGCGGTGTGGTCATGCCCCGCTTCGGCGACGCCAACGACGCCCCGGCCTTCGAGATCGTCTCCAGGGCTTTCCCCGAGCGCAAGGTGGTGCAGGTCGAGGCCAGCGCCATCCTGGTCGGCGGCGGCGGCATCCACTGCATCACCCAGCAGCAGCCGCGGCCCTGAGACGAGCGGCCGGCGGGGGCAGAACAGGGCTGGCTGAATTGGCCGCAGCGGCCCTGGATCAGGGACTCGCAGTCGGGCGACCTGGGACAGAGCCAATCCCCCTAACGACCTTTCTCCACTCCAGGTGAGCAACCATAGATAGTGGTTTCTTTGTACCTGGTAGTGTTGGTCGTATCTTTGGGCGCCTGTGAGGCGCGCGCGGCGCGACCAGAGAGTTATGAATCAGTAGACAAGGGGAGTTATTAGAACCATACCAAAGGCAGTATTTCGCCTCTGCGGCGAAATACTCGTTTGGTATGAAATTAAGACAACATTTACGAGGGTCTACTAAAGGTTTGGCACGGCAATAAGTCCTGCGCCTCAATTCTTCGGGGTGAGGCAGGGCAAGACCGAACGAAATCGAGAGGGGATCCCGGGATCATGACGACTCACTTCTTCCGCAAGGCGCTGCTTCCGAGCTTGGCGCTTGTTCTCGCGGCGACCACCCCCATCGCGGCCAAGGCCGAGATGGGCGTGAGCGACAGCACCATTACTTTCGGCCAGTCGGCCGCGCTGGATGGTCCGGCCTCGGCGCTGGGCACCGGCATGCGTGAAGGCATCCTGGCGGCCTTCGCCGAAGCCAACCGCAACGGCGGCGTCGGCGGCCGGCAGCTTGAGCTGACCAGCCAGGACGACGGCTACGAGCCGGATCGGGCGATCAGCAATGTCCAGAACCTGATCAATCAGGAACAGGTTTTCGGCCTGATCGGTGCCGTCGGTACGCCGACCTCCAAGGCGACCCAGCCGATCGCCACCGACGCCGGCGTGCCCTTCGTCGGCCCCTTTACGGGCGCCGGCTTCCTGCGCGCGCCGGAGCTGACCAATGTGGTCAACGTGCGCGGCACCTACGGTCAGGAGACCGAGGCCTGGATCAAGCACCTGACCGAGGATCTCGGCTATGACCGCATCGCCATCCTGTATCAGGATGATTCCTTCGGTCGCGTCGGACTGGCTGGCGTCAACAAAGCAATGGAAGCGCGGGGCCTGAAGCTGGTGGCCGAGGGCACCTACAAGCGCAACACCACGGCCGTGAAGTCGGCGCTGCTGGATATCCGCAAGGCGGAGCCGCAGGCGGTTGTCATGGTCGGCGCCTACAAGCCGATCGCCGAGTTCATCAAGCTGGCCCGCAAGGTCAAGCTGAACGCGACCTTCGTGAATATCTCCTTTGTCGGCTCGAAGGCGCTGGCCAAGGAACTGGGCCCCGACGGCGAGGGCGTGGTGATCACCCAGTGCGTGCCCTTCCCCTGGGACACGTCGATTCCGCTGGTCAAGCAGTACCAGGCGGCTCTGAAGGCCAACGACGCGGGCGCCGAGCCGGGCTTTGTGTCTCTGGAAGGCTACATGGTCGGCCGTGTCGCCATCATGGCGCTGGAGAACGTCCAGGGCGAGCTGACGCGCGAATCGTTCCTCAAGGCCGTTGCAGACACCGGGACTTTCGACCTCGGTGGTGTGACGCTGACCTATGGCCCGGGTGACAACCAGGGCATGGACGAGGTCTTCCTGTCGGTCATCCAGGCCGATGGTTCCTTCAAGGCGGTTCAGCGCCTGGGTGGTTCCAGCTAAAGACCAGGAGAGAGGGCGCTGCTGCGAGGCAGCGCCCTTCCTTCTATGCGCCGCAACAGCGGCAGACCTGCACGAAGTTTGGGGACAGAGTTTATGAGCGAAGCAACAAATGCGGGCTCTAAGCGCAGCGAAAAGAACGGTTGGGGAAAGTGGCTTCCGAAGCGCAGATCCTCGAAGGAAGCGAAGCCGGCAAAGCTCAAGTTCAGCGGCGTGGGGATCGGTCCCAGGCTTTTCGGCGCCTTCGGCGCGGTTGCCTTTCTGACCTTGGCGGCCAGCGCCATCGCCTGGTTTTCTTTCGCCAATGTCGGCAACGTACTGCATCAGGTGACCGACCGTAGCGTGCCGGCCATGACCGAGGCGCTGCGCCTCTCGGCAGCCAGCGCCTCGTTGTCCGCCGAAGCGCCGGCGCTTGTCGCTGCGAAGAATGACGAGGAGCGCCGCAAGCTGAATGCGAGCCTCTTCCCGAAGATCTCGGCCATGGGCTCGACGTTGAGCGCCCTGCGCGAGCGTCTCGGCGATTCCGATCAGCTGAATGCCGTCACCGAGCTCACCCGGCAGACCACCGGTAACCTCCAGACGCTCAACGCCGCCGTCACTGAGATGCTGCAGCTGCAGGCCGCGCTCGAGGAGAAGGTCGCCGAGGTCGCCGTGGCGCACAACGAGATCCTCGGCATCACCGTGCCCATGGTCGACGATGTCAATTTCGAGCTGGTGATCGAAGCCGAAGACGCTGCCGAGGTGGGTGGCGCGGCCGTCACCGAGCTGTTCGACAGTGGTGTCGGCGGCTTGATGGCCGTGCTGCGGACCGAGGCGCACGCGAACATGGTCGAGGGCATTCTGCGCGACGCGGCCCAGGCCAGCGAAGCGAGCCGTTTGCAGCCGCTGCGTGAGCGCTTCACCGCTGCGCAGGCGGCCCTTCTGGAGAGCGTTGAGAGGATGCCCGCCGGCCATCAGTCGGAGAGCCTGAAGGGCATGATCACCACCTTGCTGGCGCACGGCACCGAGGCCGGCAACATCTTCGAGATCCGCGAGGCGGCACTGGCGGCTGCGGCAAACGCTGCGGAGGTGCTGGCCCGCACGCGGCAGTTTTCCGCAGATCTGACCACCGAGGTGGACCGTCTGGTGGCCGTCGCCGGCGACGATCTCAACGTCGGCATCGATTCCTCCGACGCGGCTATCGCGGGCGGCAAGCTCTGGCTCTTCGCGATCGCCGCGGGCAGCCTTGTCTTCTCCGTGGCCATTGCCTGGCTCTACGTTGGTCGCAACCTCTTGGCGCGGCTGTCCGCCGTGGCCGTCTCCATGCGCGAGATCGCCGACGGCAAGCTGGACACCGAGGTCAGGCTGACCGGCAGCGACGAGATCACCGAGATGGCCAAGACGCTCAGCGTGTTCCGTGACGGCCTGGCAGAGGTCGAGCGCGCCAACGCCAAGATCGCGGAGGAACGCGAGACGGCGGCGCGCGAACGGCGCGAGGCCATGGTGAAGCTGGCCGACGACTTCGAGGCCAGCGTCATGGGCGTGGTGGAGTCCGTCACCACGGCGTCGAATGAGGTGCAAACCTCTTCCATGAGCATGACCGACACGGCCAAGGGCGCGAACAGCAAGGCCAACGCCGCCGGCGAAGCCGCCGAGCGGGCAGCCAGCAATGTGCAGACCGTGGCCAGCGCCGCCGAGGAGCTTGCCTCCTCGATCAAGGAGATCGGGCGGCAGGTCAACCAGTCATCCAACATCGCCACCAACGCCGTGGAGAAGGGCGAGAAGACCAACCAGCAGGTCGAAGGCCTGTCGGCGGCGGCCCAGAAGGTCGGCGAGGTGGTCGAGCTGATCACCGATATCGCCGAGCAGACCAATCTGCTGGCCTTGAACGCCACGATCGAGGCGGCGCGCGCCGGCGAGGCGGGCAAGGGCTTCGCCGTGGTAGCCAGCGAGGTCAAGGGACTGGCCACGCAGACCGCCAAGGCCACCGAGGATATTGCCGGTCAGATCAAGGACATCCAGAACGCCACCCGTGATGCGGTCACGGCGATCAAGGACATCACCGAGACGATTTCCGAGATCGACGGCATCGCCACGGCCATTGCCGCGGCGGTCGAGCAGCAGTCCTCGGCGACCCAGGAAATCTCCCGCAACGTGCAGGAGGCCGCTTCCGGGGCCCAGCAGGCCGGCAGCAACATCACCGGCGTGCATGAGGCGATTGAGGAGACCAGCTCCGCGGCCGATCAGATGCTCAGCGCTTCGACGACCCTGGCCGAGCAGGCCAACGGCTTGAAGGCGCAAGTGAGCGACTTCCTGAAGCAGGTGCGCAGCGCCTGATTTCCGACAAGGGGCCGGCGGCTCAGACGCCGTCGGCCGGGTCGTCTTCTGAAGTATCGGGTGTGATTTCCCAGATCTTTGCGTGATCGCCGGCGCGCGCCGGTTCGATGACGCGGAAACGCTCCACGAAACCCTCGTCACGCGGTTCGCGTTCGATCGCCAGCAAGGTGCCCAGCTTGTGCTCGCACAAGCCGGCGGCGTCTTCGAGCTCCTGGCGCGCCGCCGCCAGGGCCTGGCCGAAGCTGGGGGCGCTGTAGGCTTCCTCGATGTGGCGGGCGAGGCGCTCCACCGCGGCGAAAAAGTCGGCTTCGCCGACCTCGGCCACTTCGACCAGCGTTGTGTGCCCGAAACTCGTCAGGCCAAGCCAGGCGGATTTGAAGGCGATCTGCGCCTTGCCCTCCAGGCGCGCCGGGTCGAGGCCGGCATAGGCGAAGCTGCCGGGGATGGCCCATTCCCCGACGTCGCAGGGGCGCTCGAAGACATGCAGGTCGGACTGGTCCAGCCGGAGGGCGCGGGGCAGGCGTGTTGGCGTTTGCGTCATGACAGGGCGATCCTACACGACAGGACCGCCGCCGCCAGAGCCGTTCAGCCGGCGGTGTCTCCAGCGGGCTCCGCGGAGAGCGAGTCCAGCAGTCGCGGACCCTTGTTCTTGTAGAGGTTCTGGTCGGCGAAGAAGAGCAGGGTGTCCGGCTGGCTGTTGCGGTCATAGGGGGTCATGCCGAAACCCGCGGAGACGGGTATCCGTTTGCCCTGCAACGTCACGATGAGCCCGTTGACCAGGGAGGAGAGCTTGTGGGCCAGCTGCTCGCACTGGCCTTGCGAGGTGTGGGTCATGATGACGGCGAATTCGTCGCCGCCGACGCGCGCCACGTAGTCGCTTTCGCGGGTGTTGCGCTTCAGTGTCTGCCCGGTCGCCCGCAGGATTGCGTCGCCGGCGGGATGGCCGTAGGTGTCGTTGATGGCCTTGAAATGGTTGAGGTCGCACATCAACAGAAGACCAGTTTCGTCCAGCCGGCGCGCCCGGGCGAGGGCGCGCGACAGCTCGGCCTCAAAGCCGCGCCGGTTCAGCAGGCCGGTCAGCTCGTCGGTGACGGAGAGGGATTCGAGGTAGCGGATGCGCGCGCGCTGCAGGGCCATCGACTGGTCCGCTTCCGCCGCCGCGGTCAGCAGCTCGTCGAGCAGCTTCAAGCCGGGGGCGCCCAGCGAGTCGGGAGCCGTCTGAGCCAGGCGGCGCAGCCGGTCCGCCGCGGAGCAGAGCTGCGGCAGGCTGTCCTGGCGGATCAGGTTCTCGATATTCACGTCGTCAAGGACGCTGGGAATCATCGTACGGTTTCCTGCAAAGGCGGCGTAGTGCTATCTCTGATCGAGTTGCAAGCAACAGGCCAACATAGAAGTCCGTAAAATCAATGCGTTATGCCAGACGACCGCAAGCGGCCCGGCAAAATCTGCCGCCCGGGCGGCAGCCCTTTCCCCTTCGTACACAGATGTTGCCCGCGCCCGGGCCGGCCCGACCCTCTTTCGCGCGCTTGATTTTTAGCTGAGAATCAATCACTTGGGGCTTAGTTCCTAAGACGGTCTGCGCTAAGATGCGGATCTATCGGGGGTACGAATGCGACGGATATCTGCGGCGCTGCTGGTGGCGCTGACAATCGGCTGTGGCGGCGGAGGGCCGGCCGCGGCGGCAATGGCCGGAGAGAGGCTGTCGCCGCACCGGGCGGTCTACGCCCTGTCGCTGGGCAGCCTGCAGTCGTCCAGTCCCGTGGTCGAGGCGGCGGGCCGATTCGAGTTCGAGTGGAAAGATGTCTGCGACGGCTGGGCGGTGAGCCAGAAGTTCCGCATCGCGCTGCTGTACGAAGATGGGGTCTCCGTCAGTTTCGGGTGGAGCCTGTCGTCCTGGGAAGCGATGGACGGCAAGCACTACCGCTTCTTCGTCCGACGCTTCGACGGCAGCGGCCTGACGGAGTCGGTGCGCGGCAAGGCCGAGCTTGACGAGGACGGCAGCGGCCGGGCCGTGTTCAGCGAGCCGGAAGCCCGCGAGATCGATCTGCCCGCCGGGACCCTCTTTCCGACCCACCACACCCTGCACGTACTGGCCCGCGCCGAGGCGGGCGACGTGCCGATCTGGACGCTGGTCTTCGACGGCTCCGGCGATGAGGGACTGTTCGGTGTCTCGGCGGCGTTGTCGCGGCGCATGGCGCCTGGAGCGCCGGCACAGATTTCCAGCCCGCTGCTGGACGGCGTGCCGTCCTGGCGGGTCGACCTGGCTTTCTTCGATGCCGATCAGCGGGACGCCGAGCCGGAGCAGGAACAAGGCCTGCGGCTCTTCGCCAACGGCGTGGTCGACGAGATGCGTCTGGATTACGGCGACTTCGTGCTGGATGCCGATCTCACCGAACTGACCGAGCTGCCGGCCCCCGACTGCTGAGCCACCTTAGGAATTTCCCCGCTGCGTTCCCTTCGACGGCGCGCCTTTGTGGAGGTGCAGGCCGCGTCCCTTGAGGATGGCCTGGTCGCCGAGCTTGGCGCGCACCTGGTCGATCGCCCGCTCGACCTGCGCCCGCTTGGTGCGCTCGGGATCCAGCAGGTCGGGCAGGTCTGCCCGCTCGGCGGCGACCAGGTCGGCGGCGCCGATGCCGATGAGGCGGAAAGAGCGGCCGTCGGTCTCCTGTTCCAACAGCGGCTGCGCGGTGCGGTAAAGCTCCTCGGCCAGCTGGGTCGGGGCGCCCAGGCGTCGCGAGCGGGAGATCTGCCGGAAGTCGGCGGTCTTCAATTTCAGCTGCACAGAGGCGCCGGCCAGGCCCGCCTTCTTGAGCCGCCGCGCGACGGTTTCGCAGAGTGGCCAGAGGCGCTCCAGCAGCGGCTCGGCGGCGGAGATGTCGCGGTTGAAGGTGGTCTCGGAGGAGATGCTCTTGGCCGGTGAGCGCGGGTTCACGCCGCGGTCGTCCTGGCCGCGGGCAAAGTGATAAAGCCGCTGGCCGATGCGCCCGTAGTGGCCCACCAGTTCCGCTTCGGAATAGGGCAGCAGGTGTCGCACCAGGGTGATGCCCTCGCGCGCCAGGGACGCGCGTAGCGACTTGCCCACCCCCCAGATGATGCCCACCGGCTGGTTGGCCAGGAAGCTGGTCGCCGCGTCGAAGCCCAGCACGGCGAAGCCGCGGGGCTTGTCCAGATCCGAAGCGATCTTGGCGAAGAACTTATTGTAGCTGAGGCCAACGGAGGCGGTGAGATCCAGCTCCCGCTCGATGTCGCGCACCAGCCGGGCCAGGCTGCGGGCGGGCCAGCCGTGGTGCAGCGCCTCGGTGCCCGAGAGGTCGAGGAAGGCCTCGTCGATGGACAGCGGCTCGACCAGCGGCGTCAACTCCAGCATGCGTTCGCGGATGGTGCGGCCGACCTCGGCGTACTTGGCCATGTCGGGGCGGATCACCACCGCGTCGGGGCAGGCCTTGAGCGCCTTGAACATGGGCATGGCCGAATGGACGCCATACATGCGCGCCACGTAGCAGGCGGCGGAGACCACGCCGCGCTGGCCGCCACCGACGATCACCGGCTTGTCGCGCAGTTCCGGACGGTCGCGCTTTTCGACGCTGGCGTAGAAGGCGTCGCAGTCGATGTGGGCCAGGCTCAGGCGGTCCAGGTCCGGGTGCCAGACCAGGCGCGGACTGTCGCAGGCGGGGCAGCGGCGCGGCCGGGCTTCCTTCGTCGGCGGCTCGGGATAGGTCTCCAGGCAGTCGCGGCAGAGACCTGGTATGGCTCGACCTGGTATGGCTCGGTCGGGCATGGCTCAGGACGCTTCGGCCAGGGCCGCCGGCAGTTCTTCCGGCCGCCATAGCCGCGCGGCGCCGAAGACGCCGCTGGAATCGCCGTGGCGGGCTTTCAGCAAGCGGGTGGCCACATGGTCGGAAAAGACGTAGCGGGTCAGCAGGGCTGGCACCCTGTCATAGAAGCGGTCGACGTTGGAGAGGCCGCCGCCCAGGACGACGGCATCGGGGTCGATGATATTGATGACGTGGGCGAGGGCGCGGGCCAAGCGGTCCTCGTAGCGGATCAGGGCAGCCTCGGCCGCCGCTTCGCCCGACGCGGCGCGCTCGACGACGTCCTTCGCGGTGCCCTCGCGCCCGCCGTGGCCATGGTAGTCGCGGGCCAGGTTGGGGCCGGAGAGGAAAGTCTCGATGCAACCCTGTTTGCCGCAGTAGCAGTCCGCCCCCGGGCGTTCTTCGGCGGTGGGCCAGGGCAGGGGGTTGTGGCCCCACTCGCCGGCGATGGCGTTGGGGCCGACCAGCGGACGCCCGCCGACCACGATGCCGCCGCCGACCCCGGTGCCGACGATGACGCCGAAGACCACCTCGAAGCCGGCCGCCGCGCCGTCGGCGGCTTCCGAGATCGCCAAGCAGTTGGCATCGTTCATCAGGCGGACCGGGCGCTCCAGGGCCGCGGCCAGGTCACGGTCCAGCGGCTGGCCGAGAAGCCAGGTAGAGCTGGCATTCTTGATCAAACCTGTGGTTGCGGAGAGCGCGCCGGGAATACCCACCCCGACACTGCCCCGGCGCCCCAGGTTGTCCTCAACCTCTTGAACCAGAACGACAATCGCGCGCAGCGTCGCGGCGTAGTCGCCGCGCGGCGTGGGCACGCGCTTGCGGATCATAACCCCGCCGTCGCTGTCCAGGGCGGCGACCTCAATCTTCGTGCCGCCGAGATCCACTCCGATCTGCATGATTCCCCTATCTTTTCGGAATGTAGTTCTGTTGCCCCGCAGGCAGGAATGTTACCAAAGCTTACCAAAAATTAACTTTGTTCCTCTATCAATGATGAGATTCCGGCGATCCGGCCAGGCGTTGAAAATGCAGGGCCGCCGTCGGGAGTTCAGGAACTGTCGGTACCGTCTTTCACCAGGACTGTGCCCTTCACTCACGGGGACTTATCGGGCAGGGCAATCAGATGATGAATGGAACGAATATCGTCAAAGAGGCAGGTGTGGCTAAGACCGTCCTGATCGTGGAGGATAACGAGCTGAACATGAAGCTCTTCCACGATCTTCTCGAGGCACATGGCTACAACATCCTCCAGACCAAAGACGGCATGGAGGCGCTGCGCCTGGCGCGCGAGCATCACCCTGACCTGATTCTGATGGATATTCAGCTGCCGGAAGTCTCCGGGCTCGAGGTCACCAAGTGGATCAAGGAAGACGACAATCTGAAGTCGATCCCCGTGGTCGCCGTCACGGCCTTCGCCATGAAGGGCGACGAGGAGAAGATCCGCGAGGGCGGCTGCGAGGCCTACATCGCCAAGCCGATTTCCGTCACCAACTTCCTGGAGACCGTCGAGCGGTTCCTCAGCTAGCCGCGGCGGGACTTCCTCCGATATGACCGCCCGGATTCTAGTCGTCGACGACATTCCGGCAAACGTCAAGTTGCTCGAGGTCAAACTGACCGCAGAGTATTTCGACGTTATAACCGCCGCCGACGGCCCCACCGCGATCGAGTTGGCGCATAGCCAGGCGCCTGACCTCATTCTCGCCGACGTCATGATGCCCGGCATGGACGGCTTCGAGCTGTGCCAGCGGCTGAAGGCGGACCCCGAGACCAGCCATATTCCCCTGGTCATGGTGACGGCGCTGAGTGACGTGGCCGACCGCGTGCGTGGCCTGGAGGCAGGCGCCGACGACTTTCTGACCAAGCCCGTCAACGACATCGCGCTCTTTGCCCGCGTCCGCTCCCTGGCGCGCCTGAAGCAGATGATGGACGAGCTGCGCGTCCGCCAGGCGGCCAGCGGCAACGGCGAGATGGTGACCGAGGCGGACATGGAAAGCGCCGGTGGGCTGCGCGATGCGCGGATCCTGCTGGCCGATTCCAGCGAAACCGTGGCCGGTAAGGTCCAGAGCTACCTGGGCGAGGACGGTCACAAGGTGCACCACGTGAAGGCGGGTCACGATGCGCTGGTAGCGGCGCAGGGTGAGGACTTCGACCTGCTGATCGTAAGCCTGCACCTGGGCCAGGAAGACGGTCTCAGGCTGTGCTCCCAGTTCCGTTCCCAGGACGACACCCGCCACGTACCGATCCTGCTGCTGCTGGACGAGGAAGACCTGCCGCGCCTGCCCAAGGGCCTGGAGATCGGCGTCACCGACTACCTGATCAAGCCCATCGACAGGAACGAGCTGCGCGCACGGACGCGCACCCAGATCCGCCGCCGGCGCTATCACGACAAGCTGCGCGAGATGCTTCAGCGCTCGGTGGCCCTGGCCTATACCGACACCCTGACCGGCGTCTACAACCGGCGCTACATGAACGCCCACCTGGACCGCAAGATCATGGAGATTGCGGAGACGGTGAAGCCGGTTTCGGTGCTGATGTTCGACATCGACCACTTCAAGAGCATCAACGACACCTGCGGCCACAACGCCGGCGACGAGGTGCTGGTCGAACTGGCCCAGCGCGTCTCCCGCGGGGTGCGCGACATCGACCTGCTGTCGCGCTACGGCGGCGAGGAGTTCGTCATCGTGATGCCGGATGCCGACGTCGAGGTGGCGCTGAGCGTGGCCGAGCGTGTCCGCGCCCTGGTGGCCGACCAGGCTTTCCAGTTGAGCGGTGCGGCGGGAGCCCAGCAGGTCTCCATCTCCGTCGGCGTGGCCACCACCCGCGACCCCACTGAGACCGTGGAATCGCTTATCGGCAGGGCCGACGAGGCGCTGTACCGGGCGAAGGGGCGGGGACGCAATTGCGTCAGCTCGGCGGAACTGGAACAGCTCTCGCAGCGCACCGCCTCGTTGCCGGCGACGGGCGACGACTGAAGTTCCGCTTGCCGGCAGGGCGCCGGCTGTTCTCCAGGAAATCAACTCCGGAATCGAAAAGCGGCCGCCAAGGAGGCGACCGCCCGATGTGGCAAGACAGGGAGGTCCCTGCTTACTTCATCTTGGATTCCTTGAAGATCACGTGCTTGCGCGCGACCGGGTCGAACTTCCGCAGTTCGAGCTTCTCGGTCATGGTGCGCGGGTTCTTCTTGGCCACGTAGAAGTAGCCGGTGTCCGCGGTGCTCACCATCTTGATCAGTTGCGTGGCTGGCTTGGCCATGTCCGCTATCCTTTACCTGAACTCATCGAGTTGCCGGGAAAATACTGTGCCTTGGGCGGCTGTCAAGCCCGGCGCGACTGCAGCGCCTTCCGCAAAGCAATTTAGGAAATTATACCTTATTCTTCAGGAGCCCGAGGTCTTCTGAGGCTGGGTGTGGCTGCTGGCCGCGGTGTCCGGGATGCCGTGCAGGGTGCGGGCATAGAGGCCGGGCTCCTCCAGCAGCTGGCGGGCCACCGTCAGGTCGATCTCGGCGTCGTCGCCCTCGCGGGCGGGGCAGTTGGCGCGGAACTCCTCGACCGCGGTGTCGTCGTTGATGTCGACGTCGCGGCGGCGCAGGTCGGCGGCCAGGGGCAGGGCGCCGCTGTGGATCAGGGTCAACACGTCGGCCGACGTATTGACGTCGTTGGACGTGGTGCAGACGTCGGGCAGCACGCCGCGGCGGTGCAGGGCGTAGCCCGAGGGCGCGTGGAAGCGGGCCCAAGTCAGGATGAACTCGCCGGTGTTCGGCAGAGGCAGCACCGTCTGCACGGTGCCCTTGCCGTAGGAGCTGCTGCCGACCAGAACGGCGCGGCCGGAATCCTGCAGGGCCGCGGCGACGATTTCCGAAGCCGAGGCGGAGCCGCCGTCGATCAGCACGACCAGCGGCAGGTTCTCAATGAGGTCGCCGCGCTTGGCCGGGTAGTACTGGTGGCTGTCGGTGTGGCGGCCGTGGATCGAAACGATGCGGCCGTGGGTCACGAAGACGTCGGAGACGGAGACGGCCTGTTCCAGAAGGCCACCGGGATTGCCCCGCAGATCGAGAATGAAGCCGCGCAGGTCGCTGCCGATCTCGTTCTGGGCCTGCGCGATCTTCTGGCGCAGGCTGTCGGCTGTACGCTTGTTGAAGCCGGTCAACTTGATATAGCCGAGGTTGCCCTCGCGGTGATAGCTGACCGTCTGCGGCACGATATGGCTGCGCATCACCGCCAGCGTCAGCGGCGCCGGCTCGGCATTCCGCTCAATGGCCAGCTGGACCTCGGAGCCGATGCGGCCGCGCAGGCGGTTCACCGCCTCGTGCTGGGAGAGGCCTTCGACGCTCTCGCCGTCGATGGCGACGATGACGTCGTCCTCGTGCAGGCCGGCATCCTTGGCCGGGGTGTCTTCCATGACGGAGAGCACCAGCACGCCTTCTTCGATCAGCCGAATGCGCACGCCGATGCCGCCGAAGCCGTCGCGGCTGGCCCGGTTCTCGCGGGCCGCCTCGCGCCCGGCGTAGCGGGAGAAGTTATCGAGCTGGGTCAGCAGGCCGTCGAACACGGCCTCGTAGATCTTTTCCGGCTCGGCGGCTTCCAGGTCGCGGGAGTGATAGCGCGACACCGAGATCACCGCTGCCGTCAGGGCGCCCCAGGATTCGGGGTCACCGGGCGCGGCGAGGGGGAAGCTGGCCATGGCCTGGCCGTCGTAGCTGACCCGCAGGCGCTCGCCTTCGACTTCGATCCCGAGGGCCGGATCGATGCTGGCCAGGCTCTGCATCCCGGCGATGGCGAGATCCTGGACCGGGACCTCATCGATATAGATGTCGCTGACATTGCCGTAGCCGGCAGTGAAGAGGCGTTCGGCCCGGGCTTCGTTGTAGCCCACCTGCACCGTGCTGTCCTGCGAGGCGCAGGCGACCATCAGGAAGGCGAGGCAAAGCGGGCCCGACCGACGGATCAGACGGTGGAGATCAAAGACCGGCAATCGAAGGCGGCTGAACAACCCCTGTGACGTCCTCAAGCTTCGCAATCCCTAGCGCTCCCTGCGGCTTAGACAATAAACGAAGTCATTAACTATGCGCAAAGCGCAATTTCGTTTGTCCAGAGCCGTTTGACCCAATTTACCGGCTTATTAGGCACCAGCCTGAGTCAAAGATTCGTTAACATCCGAGTAATAATTCGCCCGCTATCGCTTGCGGCCGGGGCTTCCTTTGCGCCCGCTTTTACCCGGTTTTCCTCCCTTGGCCTTGTTAGTCCCGCTTTGTGGCTTTTTTCGGGAGGTCTTGGCGAGCCGCTTCCTGGGCGCCTTTTTTGGGGAATTTCTGGCGGAATCTCTGGGTTTCCGGGGGTTGTCCGGCGCTTCTTCGGTCTCGTCGAGGGCGAGGATGAGGCCGCCGGTCATGGGCTCGGCCTCCAGCAGCCGGACCCGCAGGCGGTCGCCCAGGCGGTAGACCCGGCCCCAGCGCTCCCCCTCCAGGCTGTGACGCGCCTCGATATGGCGATAGAAGTCGTTCGGCAGGGTGCTGATGGGGATCAGGCCGTCGGCGCCGCTGTCGTCCAGGGTGACGAAGAGCCCGAAGCGGGTGACGCCGTTGATGCGCCCGGCGAAGGTGGCGCCGACCTGCTCCTGCAGGAAGGCGGCGGTGAAGCGGTCGACGGCATCGCGCTCGGCCGCCGCCGAGCTCCGCTCGGTGGAGCTGATGTGGCCGCCCATCTCCTCGAACTGGTGTTCGCTGCCCGGCGGCAGGCCGTCGTCGCCCAGCTTCAGGCCCGAGACCAGGGCGCGGTGTACCAGCAGGTCCGCGTAGCGCCGGATCGGCGAGGTGAAGTGGGCATAGTGGGTGAGGGCCAGGCCAAAGTGGCCGAGGTTCTCCGGGCTGTAGATGGCCTGGCTCTGGGCACGCAGAATGAGGTCGTTGACCAAAGGTGCCTCGGCTTGGCCCTCGACCCTGGTCAGCAGGCGCGTCAGGTCGCGTGGGCGCACCACCTGGGCGGCGTTGAAGCGCAGGCCGAGGTCGCGCAGCACCTCCGCCAGGGCCGAGAGACGCATGGGGTCGGGCTTGTCGTGAACGCGGTACATGCAGGGTTGGCGCAGGCGCTCCAGCTCCTTGGCCGCAGCCACGTTGGCGGTGATCATGAACTCCTCGATCAGCCGGTGGCTGTCGAGCCGGGTGCGGGCCTCGATGGCCGCAACGCGGCCGTCCGCGGTGAGGCGGATCTTGCGCTCCGGCAGGTCGAGCTCCAGGGTGCCGCGGTCGTGGCGCGCCGCGAGCAGCGCCTCGAAGGCGCCGTAGAGGGAGGGCAGGATGGTCTCCAGCACCTCGCCGTGGTCGCCGCCCTTCTGGCCGTCGCGTGCCGCCTGGACCTCCTCGTAGGTGAGGCGGGCGGCCGAGCGCATGAGGCCGCGCACGAACTTGTGGCGCAGCAGCTTGCCCTGGGCATCGATCCAGAGGTGCACGGCCATGCAGGGCCGGTCCTCGCGCGGATTGAGCGAGCACCAGCCGTTGGACAGCGCCGTGGGCAGCATCGGCAGCACGCGGTCGGGGAAGTAGGTGGAGTTGCCGCGCAGGTAAGCGGACTTGTCGAGGGCGCTGCCGGGCCGCACGTAGTGCGATACGTCGGCGATGGCGACCAGCAGATGCCAGCCTTCCGGATTCTTCTCATCAGAATCGGGTTCGGCGAAGACGGCGTCGTCGAAGTCGCGGGCGTCGGCGCCGTCAATGGTGACCAGCGGGATGTCACGCAGGTCCTGGCGCCTGCCCAGCGGCGCGGCCTCCGCGGCCTCGGCCTCGGCCAGGGCCTTTTCCGGAAACTCGCTCAGCAGGCCGTGCTCGTGCAGGGTGATGAGGCTGAGCGACTTGGGATCGTCGCCGCGCCCCAGACGTTCGGTGACGCGTACGCTGCGCAGGCCCAGGCTGTCGCGTCGCTGGCGGCTCGGCAGGATCTCGGCCAGCACCAGCTCGCCGGGCTCGGCCCCCTTGGCGTCGCTCTCGCGCAGGACGAAGTCCTTCTTCGCGCGCTTGTCGGTGGGGCGCAGGCGGCCGCCTTCGCTGCCGACCTCGTAGACGCCCAGCACGCGCTGCGGCGGGCGGTCCAGCTTGCGGATGATGTGGGCTTCGTAGGTGCCGTCGTCGACGCGCTGCAGGCGGACCAGCGCCCGCTCGCCCATGGCGAGGACGGCGCGGCTGCGCTTGTCGGGGGCCACGTAGATGCGCGGCGGCGCGGCCTTGTCGTCATCCCAGACGGCGGGACGGGCCAGCAGTTCGCCGTCCTCGTCCATCTCCGTCACCTCGACCACCAGCACATTGGGCAGGCGCCCGGGCGCGGAGAGACGCCTGGCGGGCTGCTTTTCCAGCAGGCCGTCCTGCTTCAACTCTTTCAGCAGGGCCTTCAGGCGGATGCGATCGTTGCTGCCCTTGATGCGGAAGGCGCGCGCGACCTCGCGCTTGCCGACAGGCTCGCTGCTTTCGTTGATGAAAGCGAGAACCTGTTCCTTGCTGGGGAAGGGAGCGGAGTGGGCCTCTTTCGGCTTTTTGGGGCCGGCCTTGTCCTTCTTGCCGGCCAAGATCAGTCGGCCGCCGTTTCGTCGGCCGGATTTTGCTTTGGCGCGGCCTTCTTCTTGGCGGCAGGCTTCTTGGTCGCCTTCTTCTTCGTGGCGGCCTTCTTGGGCGCCGCCTTCTTCTTGGTCGCTTTCTTCTTGGTGGCCTTCTTCTTCGTGGCCTTCTTGGTGGTGCCGGCCTTGGCGGCCTTCTTCTCAGCCTGGACCCTCAGCAGCTCCAGAGCCTGCTCCAGCGTCACGGTCTCGGGGTCGATGTCCGCCGGGATGGTGGCGTAAAGCTTGGCGTGCTTCACGTAAGGGCCGAAGCGGCCCTTGCCCTGGCTGACCACCTTGCCGTCCTCGGGGTGCTCGCCGAGCTGGCGGCCGGCGGCGCGGCGCTGGGGTGCCTCCGCGATCAGGGTGACCGCGCGGTTCAGGCCGATCGTCAGGACGTCGTCGCCCTCGGTCAGCGAGCGGTAGGTGGAGCCGTGCTTCACGTAAGGACCGTAGCGGCCGATGCCGGCGGTGATCGGCTTGCCGTCGTCGGGGTGCGGGCCGATCTCGCGCGGCAGCGCCAGCAGCGCGAGGCCGGTCTGCAGATCAAGCTCCGCCGGGGCCAGGTTCTTCGGCAGGGAGGCGCGCTGGGGCTTTTCGTCGCCTTCCGCCTCGCCGAGCTGCAGGTAGATGCCGAAGGGACCCTTGCGCAGGGTGACCTGCTTGCCGCTCTCCGGATCATCGCCCAGCACCTTGGGGTTGGTCAGGTCGATGCCGATGTCTTCCTCTGCGCCGGGCACGGCCAGCGGCCGGGTGTAGCGGCACTCGGGGTAGTTGGAGCAGCCGATGAAGCCGCCGTTGCGCCCCAGGCGCAGGCCGAGGCGGCCCTCCTTGCAGGAGGGGCAGGCGCGCGGATCGACCCCGGGCTTCTCCGGGTCGACCGGGAAGAAGTGCGGGCCGAGATCCTCGTCCAGCGCATCGATCACCTGGGTGATGGAAAGGTCGCTCGCACCTTCGACCGAGATGTGGAAAGCCTCCCAGAAATCGCGCAGCACGCGGCGCCAGTCGATGCGCCCGCCGGAGATGTCGTCGAGCTTCTCCTCCATCTCGGCGGTGAAGTTGTACTGCACGTAGCGTTCGAAGAAGCTGGCGAGGAAGGCCACGACCAGGCGGCCGCGGTCTTCCGGAATGAAGCGGCGGCGGTCGAGGCGCACGTAGTCGCGGTCCTGCAGCACCTGCAGAATGGAGGCGTAGGTGGAGGGGCGGCCGATGCCCAGCTCCTCCATCTTCTTCACCAGGCTGGCTTCACTGTAGCGCGGCGGCGGCTGGGTGAAGTGCTGCTCCGGCAGGATCTCTTCGCGCTTGACCGCGTCGCCCTCGTTGAGCTTGGGCAGGCGGCGGTCGCCCGACTTGCCGTTCTCCTCGTCGCCTTCCTTGTCGTCGCTGCTTTCCTGATAGAGCTTCAGGAAGCCGTCGAAGGTGACGATGGAACCGGTGGCGCGCAGTTGCGCCACACCGCCGTCCACGTCGATGTCGACGGCCACCTGGTCCAGTTCGGCGCTGGCCATCTGGCAGGCCATCGTGCGGTTCCAGATCAGCTCGTAGAGCTTCAGGCCGTCGCTGTCCAGGTAGGCGCGCATCTCCTTCGGGCGCCGGGCGACGTCGGTGGGACGGATGGCCTCGTGGGCTTCCTGAGCGTTCTTCTGCTTCGACTTGTACTGGCGCGGCGCCGAGGGCAGGTAGGCATCGCCGTAGTCGGAAGAGATCAGCGCGCGGGCGCCGTCCAGGGCCTCCTGCGCCATGGTGACGCCGTCGGTACGCATATAGGTGATGAGGCCGACGGTCTCGCCGCCGATGTCGATGCCCTCATAAAGCTTCTGCGCCACCCGCATGGTGCGCGTCGCCCCGAAGCCGAGCTTGCGCGAAGCCTCCTGCTGCAGGGTCGAGGTGGTGAAGGGCGGGTAGGGGTTGCGCTTTGCCTGCTTGCGCTCGACCTGGGCAACGGCGAGACGGCTGGCGGCTTCCAGCTTCTGCACCGCCGCCTTGGCGCTGGCCTCGTCGGGCAGGTCGAACTTGTCGAGCTTCTTGCCGTCGAGCTGCGACAGGCGCGCGGTGAAGGGCGCGCCCTCGGCGTTCAGCAGCTTGGCCTCGATGGTCCAGTACTCTTGCGGCTTGAAGGCCTCGATCTCGGCTTCGCGCTCGCAGATGAGGCGCAGCGCCACCGACTGCACGCGCCCGGCCGAGCGGCTGCCGGGCAGCTTGCGCCACAGCACCGGAGAGAGGGTGAAGCCCACCAGGTAGTCCAGCGCGCGGCGCGCCATGTAGGCGTCGATCAGTTCCTGGTTCAATTGGCGCGGATGCTCGAAAGCCTCGACGATCGCCTTCTTGGTGATCTCGTTGAAGACGACGCGCTCGACGTCGACCCCTTCCAGAACGTTGCGACGCTTCAGCTCGTCGACGATGTGCCAGGAAATTGCCTCACCTTCGCGGTCCGGGTCGGTCGCGAGGTAGAGGTGCTTGCTGTTCTTCACCGCCTCGGCAATCTCGCTGAGGCGCTTCTCGCCGCGCTCGTCGACCTGCCAACTCATGGAGAAGTCTTCGTCGGGGCGCACCGATCCATCCTTCGGCGGCAGATCGCGCACATGCCCGTAGCTGGCGAGGACGTAGTAGTCCTGGCCCAGGTACTTGTTGATGGTTTTCGCCTTAGCGGGCGATTCGACGACGACGACGTTCATGAGGGGCGGATGATTCGCTCAGTTTGTTACCAACTTCCTAACGGGGGCAGGCTGCTCCCGAAGAGTTCCCCTAGATGGGGGGCGGCGGATCCCGGTCAACACAGCCAAGTCAAGAAGGCCGGGTCAGCAAGGCTAGCCGTCATAAAGGGTCGGCAGGGGCTTTGTAAAGCCGCGCAAATCGGTTGCCGGGGTGACGCTCGACCTTTCCGGCCAGCTCCAGTTCCAGCAAAACCCCATGTACGACGGCGATCGGCAGGCCGCTGAGACGCACCAGGTCATCAACCAGAATGGGGTCCGCGCCGAGCAGTTCTTCAATGTCCGCGCGTTCCGCCGGGGCGGCTTCCGGCGGCGGCGTGACCACCGAACCGGCACCGCCGGCAGGCGGCGGGGGCGTTGCCAGCCGCCGCTGGGCGCCGAGGGCGGTGAGGACATCGGCGGCGGATTCGATCAGGGTGGCGCCGTCGCGCAGCAGCTGGTTGCAGCCGGCGGCGCGCGGGTCCAGCGGCGAGCCGGGCACGGCGAAAACCTCGCGCCCCTGGTCGCCGGCGAAACGCGCGGTGATGAGGGAGCCGGAGCGCCTGGCCGCCTCCACCACCGCGACACCGAGGGAAAGCCCGGAGATCAGCCGGTTGCGGCGCGGGAAGTGGCGCGCCTGGGGCACGATGCCCAAGGGCAGCTCGGAGATGATGGCCCCATATTCGGCGATCTCGGCGTGGAGGGCCTCATTCTCCGGGGGATATATAATGTCGACGCCGCCGGCCAGCACCGCCACCGTAGGACGGGGCAGGGCGCCGCGGTGAGCCGCCGTGTCGATGCCCCGGGCCATGCCGGAGGTGACGGCCAGCCCGGCCGCGGCGATGTCGGCGGCCAGGCGCTCGGCGAAGCGGCGGCCGTTGGCCGAGGCGTTGCGCGCGCCGACAATGCCCACGGAATCCAACGCGAGAACGGCCGGGTCGCCGAGGATGCAGAGCAGCGGCGGGGCATCATCCAGGGCGCGCAGGAGGGCGGGATAGGCGGGCTCGCAGAGGGCGAGGAGGCGCACGCCGGCCTTGATCGCGGCTTCGGCCTCCGCTTCCGCCTCGGCCGGCGGGCAGAGGCGGATCTTGCGCCTGGCGCCTGCCCGCCGGGCCAGCTCCGGCAGCGCCTCCAGGGCCGCCGTCGGGGTGCCGTAGCGCTCCAGCAACTGGCGGAAAACCACCGGCCCGACGTTTTCCGAGCGGATGAGGCGCAGCCAGTCGAGCCGCGCGGCATCGCTTAAAGGTTTAGTTTCCTTCTCCGTCATCGACCTAAGATCGTCGTGGCGCGGGGCCGAGGTCAAGCCTTTCGCGGGCCGAGTCCTCTCGGGCTCACTCTTTCTTCCTGCCAATTTTGGATTCCTAAGAATGTAAACAGGCGGCAAGTTTGTGGGAGCAATCCGGCCGGCGGGCGAGATTGACAAAGAAGACCTTGGCTGGTTTTCCAGGTTTGTGAGGATCGGCAGACTCTCCTAGGTTGTGCCCAACCTCGGTCGGGAAGGTCACCGGTCAAGCGAACAACCTACGCTGCACAATTCTTCGAAGAATATTGAGTCAGCTATATTTCTTCCGGAAATTCGTCGGATACTGTTTGCATGTCGGTCAGCCTTTGTTTTCGACGAGCGAGTGTCTCGTGCCACTCCTGTGCCTCGCGGTCCTTGAAGAAGCTGGCATTGGGCGCAAGACGCGTTACGGCGTCTTCTATTTGTTGGAGACTGACTCGGAAGAACTCTTTACGCATATTGGCAGCATTGACGCGACGGTCTGAAAACTCTTGATGAAGTGCGGACTCCAATGCAGGAGCTTCTTCAGAATATATCATTGCATGTGTATCGAATCCGAAAGGTACACTTGCATCACCAAGTTCGCGGACTCGATCATCGGGTTCTAGGCGGCGTGTCAGACCGATTTTGACTACGTCCTCGCCGAACGAACCAATATTCGAGATGATGTAAACATAGCCAGATTTGGTCATCTCTGCCATTGCGCGAGCTCGTTCGGTCTTTGCATGGGCCTCCGCCAATGCGGCTTCGAGCTCGGCGATACGACTCCCATCCACTCCGGCCTCCTTGCGCGCTTTTTCTAGCAACTCCTGGAATCTTTCTTCTTCTCGCTCTGCGGCGTGGGCTTCCGCCAGCAACTTCTTCTCTTCTCTCTCCGCACGAGCGCGCTCAGCTCGCTCTTCCTTCTCGATTTTCAGTTGCTCGCGATGCTCGTGCGTCAAATGCAGTTCTGCAAGTTTCAGCAAGACATAATCTTCGTTGATTACTAGATCCATTGATGAGTTGGCGTTATTGATCTGCTTGGCCGCATTCAATATGCGCCGCTCCATGGCAACAACGTTATTCCAACGTGTGTTTGCTATTGCAGCTTCGCACTCATTGTTAAAGGCACGCATCGTTAGGCGTGTCTGCCGGTTGATCATCGTCTGCCCCCTCGACTTGCTGCCATCTACGGCCCAGTTTGTCGGGCAGCTCGTCGCGGTTTTGGCAGATACCATTGCTTTTTGACGTTCTCGCGCCTCCTTGATTTTTTTCTTGTAAACTTCACTGTCCCCGAAATCGAAATGGGGTTCGTAGACACCGAGTTCCGCAAAGGACAAACGTTCGTCGTAGACCGCAACCTGCTGCTCGAGCTTTCTTAGCAGTTGGTGCTTTTCCTTGTATGTCGAACGAACCTCCTCGATGTCTCGTCTAGTGTTGTCAGCTTCGCGGTTCAATCGTTCGACCTCTGATTCAACAGAAGCTATGGGAGCATACTTTCGTAAACGTATCCGCGCCCAGATCCAGAGCGGGAATAATACAAGCGGGAGGAGCATCCACAGCAGTATCGCGATAACATAAGTGTTTGCGATAGCTGTCAATTCATTGGACGCTGAGCCTGGGTCGAGCACAAAACTCTCCTTCTCTAGCGTTGTGTCTTAAGCCGAGACATTCGGGCTAGGAACAGATGAAGTCGTTGAGCGCTGCTGCGAATGTCCAATTCTCTGCCGGATTTTCAATCATAGCGAGAGTTTTGGAAAATCAAAGCGGGCAACCGCGGGTGCTAGCCGCAGCCAAGAGAGCAGTTCAAACGAGGGGAGGGTTCCTTACCCCTTCTTCTGGCCGATCCTGGATTCCTCGCCCTTCACCAGGCGGCGGATGTTCTCGTGGTGGCGCAGCCAGACCAGGAGGGCGAGGAGGGCGGTCAGCTGGACCATCTGCAGGTCGCCGAGGATGAACCAGCTCAGCACCGGGGCGGCGCCGAGGGACAGCAGGGCGGCCAGGGAGGAGTAGCGGGTGGTGAAGGCCACCAGCAGCCAGAGGGCGCAGCAGGCGGCGCCGAGGCGCCAGTCGAGGGCCAGGAAGACGCCGAGGGTGGTGGCCACGCCCTTGCCGCCTTTGAAGCCCAGCCAGACCGGGAAGAGGTGGCCGAGGACGGCTCCGAAGCCGGCGGTGATGGCCATGTCGGGGCCCCACATCTGGGCGATGAGCACCGCCGCGGCGCCCTTGCCGCCGTCCAGCAGCAGGGTGGCGGCGGCCAGGCCCTTGCGGCCGGTGCGCAGCACGTTGGTGGCGCCGATGTTGCCGGAGCCGATCTGGCGCACGTCGCCCAGGCCGGCCAGCTTCGTCAGCACCAGCCCGAAGGGGATCGAGCCCAGGAGGTAGCCGCCGATCAGCGCGGCGGTGATGTAGGGCCAGGCGTATTCCCAGGAGATCGGATCGGGCATGTCGTCCCCCGAGGCCGTCAGGCCGCTTCAAAGAGGGCGCGGCCGTCGACCACGGTGCGGATGACGCGGCCCTGCACCGGCAGGCCCTCGAAGGGGCTGTTCTTGGATTTGCTCTCGAAGTTGTCGGGTTCGATCTTCCAGGAAAGATCCGGCTTGAAGATCATCAGGTCGGCGGGCGCGCCCTTGGCCAGGCGGCCGGCGTCGAGCCCCAGGATCTGCGCCGGCTTCACCGTCAGGTGGGCGAGCAGGTCCAGCAGGCCGCACTTGTCCCAGTGATAGATCTGCAGGGACAGCGGCAGCAGGGTCTCCAGCCCGACGATGCCCGGCTCGGCGAGGCCGAAGGGCAGGCGCTTGGATTCCTGGTCGTGCGGGCTGTGGTCGCTGGCGATGGCGTCGATGGTGCCGTCGGCGACGCCCTCCAGGATGGCGAGGCGGTCGTCCTCGCTGCGCAGTGGCGGCGAGACCTTGGCGAAGGTGCGGTACTCGCCGACAGCCAGCTCGTTGAGGGCGAAGTAGTGGGGGGCGGTATCGCAGGTGACGTCGAGGCCGCGGTCCTTGGCGCGGCGGATCGCCTCCACGCTTTCGGCGGTGGAGACGTGGGCGACGTGGTAGCGCCCGCCCGTCATCTCCACCAGGCGCAGGTCGCGCTCGATCATCATCACCTCGGCCAGCTTGGGAATGCCCGGCAGGCCGAGGCGGGTGGCCAGCTCGCCGCCGTTCATGGCGCCGCCGGCCAGGCTCGGCTCCTCCGGGTGCTGCACGATGAGGTGGCCGAAGGTCTTGGCGTAGGCCAGGGCGCGGCGCATGACCTGGGCGTTCTCGACCGGCTTCAGGCCGTCGGTGAAGGCGACGGCGCCGCTCTCGGCGAGCATACCCATCTCGGTCAGCTCGCTCCCCTCCAGGTTCCGGGTGACGGCGGCGTAGGTGTAGACCTTCACGCCCTTCGCCTCGCGGGCGCGCCGCGCGATGAACTCGACGCCGGCGACGTCGTCGATGACCGGGTCGGTATTGGGCAGGCCGACCATGGAGGTGACGCCGCCGGCGGCGGCGGCGCGCCCGGCGGTAACCATGGTCTCCTTGTGCTCTTCGCCAGGCTCGCGGATCTGCACGCGCATATCGACCAGGCCGGGCGCCAGGCAGGCGCCGCCGCAGTCCACCCGCTGCGCGCCCTCGGGCACGCCGTCTTTGAAGAGATCTGCGCCCAGGTCGGTGATCTTGCCGTCCTCGGCCAGCAGGCCGCCGGGGGCGTCCAGCCCGCTGGCGGGATCCAGCAGGCGGGCGTTGACGTAGGCGGTGCGGTGCTTGGGCGGAAGGACGGTCACGGGAGATATCTCATTGGGCAGCCTGTTCCTGCCGGCTGCGCTCAGCATGCAGGTTGTGGTTCAGGGTCTCGAGGCAGGCCATGCGCACGGCCACACCCATTTCCACCTGCTCGCGGATTACCGAGCGGTGGATGTCGTCGGCCAGTTCGCTGTCGATCTCGACGCCGCGGTTCATCGGCCCCGGATGCATGATCAGCGCGTCGGGCTTGGCCGCCTGCAGCTTCTCGCCGTCCAGGCCGAAGAAGTGGAAGTACTCGCGGGTCGAGGGTACGTAGCTGCCCTGCATGCGCTCGGTCTGCAGGCGCAGCATCATGACGATGTCGCAGTCCTTCAGCCCCTTGCGCATGTCGGAGAAGGTCTCGACGCCCATGCGGTCGATCTGGCCGGGCATCAGCGTCGGCGGCGCGATGAGCCGGACCCTTGCGCCCAGGGTGGTCAGCAGGTGGATGTTGGAGCGGGCGACCCGGCTGTGGGCGATGTCGCCGCAGATGGCGACCTGCAGCCCCTCGATGCCGCCCAGGCGGCGGCGGATGGTGAGGGCGTCGAGCAGGGCCTGGGTCGGGTGCTCGTGGCTGCCGTCGCCGCCGTTGATGACGGCGCAGTTCATCTTCTCGGCCAGCAGTTGCACGGCGCCGGAATCCGGGTGGCGCACCACCAGCACGTCGGGGTGCATGGCGTTCAGCGTCATGGCCGTGTCGATGAGCGTTTCGCCCTTCTTGATCGACGACCAGGCCACCGACATGTTGATCACGTCGGCGCCGAGCCGCTTCGCAGCCAACTCGAAGGACGTGCGCGTTCTCGTTGAACTTTCGAAGAAAAGATTGATGACCGTGCGGCCATCGAGGAGATGCTTCTTCTTGTCGGCGCCGCGGTTGAGGGCGACGTAGCCGTCCGAGAGATCGAGAAGAAAGAGGATTTCGCTGGCCGTCAGCCCCTCGATACCGAGGAGGTGGCGGTGCCGGTAGCCTTCGTAGGAGGCCGTCGTGCCGTGGGTCGAAGTCATTAAAGCCGTGTTATGACACCGCCCTTGCCCGGCGGCAAGCGGCAGTCTTCCACCGCCGCGATAAAGGCCGTGGGTAAGTCGCCTAAATGATGCCTTTTCCGCGCAGTTGGGCGCGTTCCTGCGGGCTCATGCCGAGCAGTTCCTCCAGCACCGCGTCGCTGTCCTGGCCGGCGCGCGGCGGGGCGAATCGGTACTCCACCGGCGTCTGCGAGAACTTGATCGGATTGCCGATGAGGTCGACCTTGCCGTTCTTGCTGCCGCGGTAGGGCATGGAGATCTTCATGTCGCGGGCCTGCACCTGGGGGTCGGCGAAGACCTGATCCAGGGTGTTCACCGGGCCGGCCGGCACCGCCAGCTCGGCGAGGCCCTCGACCCAGTGCTTTTGGGTCATATGCCGGGTGATCTCCGGCAGGATCTCGTAGAGCGCCTCGCGGTTGCGCACCCGGTCGGCATTGGTTTTGAAGCGCGCATCCTCGGCCAGTTCCGGGCAGCCGGCGAAGTCGCAGAAGCGCTGGAACTGGCGGTCGTTGCCCACGGCGAGGATGAAGTAGCCGTCGGCGCAGGGCATCACCTTATAGGGGACGATGTTGGGGTGCTCGCTGCCCTGGCGCTTGGGCACCTGGCCGGAGGTCAGGTAGTTGAGGCCCTCGTAGGTCAGCCAGGCCACCTGGCTGTCGAGCAGGCCGAGGTCGATGTGCTGGCCCAGGCCCGTCATGCCGCGGTAGTGCAGCGCCGCCAGGATGGCGCTGACCGCGTACATGCCGCACATGATGTCGGCGATGCCCACGCCCACCTTCACCGGTTCGCCCTCGGGCTCGCCGGTCAGGCTCATGATACCGCCCATGCCCTGGGCCAGGTAGTCGTAGCCGGCGCGCGGGGCGTAGGGGCCGGTCTGACCGAAGCCGGTGATCGAGCAGTAGATCAGCCCCGGGCGGCGGTCCTTCAGGTCGTCGTAGCCCAGGCCGTACTTGGCCAGGCCGCCGACCTTGAAATTCTCCACCAGGATGTCGCAGAAGCCGATGAGGTCGCGGGCGAGCGCCTGGCCCTCGGGTTTGGAGATGTCGATGGAGACCGAGCGCTTGTTGCGGTTGGCGGAGAGGAAGTAGGCGCTCTCCGTGGTGTCCTCGCCGTCCGGGCCGGGCACGAAGGGCGGGCCCCACTTGCGGGTGTCGTCACCCTGGCCGGGACGTTCGATCTTGATCACTTCGGCGCCGAGGTCGCCCAGAAGCTGGGTCGCGGTCGGGCCGGCCAGGATGCGTGTCAGGTCAAAGACCCTGAGGCCGGAAAGCGGGGCGGTCATCGGGTGAGAATCCTATGCGGCGATATAGGCTGCCCTGGGTTTTGCCGGTCCGGGCTCGGACGGTCAAGTGCCGCCGCCGCAGGGCCGGGTCGCGCGTGGTCGCTCCGCCGGACCGGGAAGCATCACCGGGCCGTGTCAGACGATGAAGAGCACCAGCAGCGGTAGCGTGACCGCGGCCACCAGGGTCTGCACGGTAAGGATGTTGGCGACCAGCCCCGGCGCACCGCCCATCTGGCGGGCCAGGATGTAGGAGGAGGTGGCGGCGGGCAGGGCGTTGAAGATGACGGCGACGGTGAGCGGCAGGCCGTGGACGCCCAGCAACAGGCAGAAGCCGGCGGTCAGCAGCGGCAGCCCCGCCAGCTTCAGCGCGACGGCGGAGACCACCCAGCCGCCGCTGGTCCGGGCGGCGCCGAAATCGAGCCCGGCGCCGACCGCCAGCAGGGCCAGGGGCAGGGCGGCGCGGGCCAGGATGGTGAGGGTCTCGCCGGCCACCGGCGGCAGGCCTAAGCCGCTGAAGTTCAGCGCCAGCCCCAGAAGGCAGGCGAGGATCAGCGGGTTCTTCATCATGGCCTGGACAAGGCCCGGCCCGGATCCCGACGCTCCCGCCGCACGGTCGCCGAAGCGCAGAAGGGCGGCAATGCAGACGACATTCACTGTCGGCACCACGACGGCGACGATGAGGGCGGCGATGGCGAGGCCGGGCTCGCCGTAGAGGGCGAAGGGAATGGAGAGGCCGATGTAGGTGTTGGGCCGGATCGAGGTTTGCAGCACGGCGGTGACGGCCGGGCCGTTCTTCCGGGTGACGAGCTGGAAGGCGACCAGCAGGGCGGACATGGCGGCGATGGCCAGGACGACGGCGCCGGCCATGGCGGCGGCGGGCAGGGCCGAGAAGTCGGCGCGGGCGAGGGTGGTGGCGAGCAGCGCCGGCAGCAGGAAGAGGTAGGTGAGGCGCTCGGCCGGTTCCCAGAAGCCGGCGGGAAGCCAGCCACGCCGCCGGATGACGTAGCCCAGCAGGATCAGCAGGAAGACCGGCAGGACGGCGGTGGCGAGAGCCTGCATGGGGCCTAGCTCTGCCGCTGCCGTGAGATGGCGTCGAGGGCGCCCTGCAGGATGTAGGCGGCGGCCATCTTGTCGACCACCTCGCCGCGTCGCTTGCGGGTCATGTCGGCCTCGTCCACCAGGAAGCGCTCCACGGCCGCGGTGGAGAGGCGTTCGTCCCAGAAGGCGATGGGCTGGGTGAAGCCGGCCTTCTCCGCCAGGTTGCGGGCCAGGGCGCGGACCGACTGGCAGCGCGGCCCCTCGGAGCCGTCCATGTTCACCGGCAGGCCGATGACCAGGCCACCGATCCTGTAATTCTTGCAGACCGCCGCCAGGCGCTCGGCATCCTGGGTGAACTTGCCGCGCTTGATGGTCTCCAGGGGCGAGGCCACCCTGAGCGCCGAATCGGAGATCGCCAGCCCGATGGTCTTGGTCCCGGGGTCGAGGCCCAGCAAGCGCTCGCCCGGCTTCAGCCGCTCGGCCAGATCTGTGACGGCGAGGTCCATCGAGCGTGAAATCCTCTTTCGGCCCGGATCAGGAAAAACAACCCCTTATAGGCAGCCCCCGGCGGGGCGGCAAGGAGCCCCAATCTTGCGGCTTCCGGGGGCCGGTGCTAGGTTCCGGCGGTTTTTGATCGCTCCGGCAACCGCAGCGGCGGGGCGGAGCACTTTCCGGAAATGAGGGTTGAGGCCGATGTCGGTCGACAAGGAAACTGTCGCGAATATCGCGAGACTGGCGCGCGTTCGCGTCGACGAGAGCCACAAGGAATCGCTGGCCAAGGAATTGTCCAACATCCTGGGCTGGATCGAGCAGCTTTCCGAGCTGGACACCGAGGGCGTGGAGCCCATGACCTCCGTGGTCTCGATGAAGCTGCCGCTGCGCGAGGACGAGGTGACCGACGGCGGCTACCCCGACAAGGTGACGGCCAACGCACCCGAGGGCGCCCATGGCTTCTACGCCGTGCCGAAGGTGGTGGAATGATGAGCGAGCTGACCAACCTCACCATCGCCGAGGCGCGCGACCTGCTGGCCAAGGGCGAGACCTCCTCCAAGGAGCTGACCGAGGCCCATATCGCCGCGGTCGAGGCGGCGCGCTCGCTCAACGCCTTCATCACCGAGACGCCTGAGAAGGCGCTGCAGATGGCCGAGGCCTCCGACAAGCGGCGCAAGGCGGGCGAGGCCGGCGTGCTGGAAGGCCTGCCGATCGGTATGAAGGACCTGTTCTGCACCGAGGGCGTGCTGACCACCGCGGCCTCCCACATCCTGGACGGCTTCCACCCGACCTATGAGTCGACGGTGAGCCGGAACATGTGGAACGCGGGCGCGGTGCTGCTGGGCAAGACCAACCTGGACGAGTTCGCCATGGGCTCCTCCAACATGACCAGCCACTACGGCGGGGTGGAGAACCCCTGGCGCAAGTCCGGCGACAACCGCCCGCTGGTGCCCGGCGGCTCCTCCGGCGGTTCGGCCGCCGCGGTTGCGGCGCGCTGCGCCCTGGGCGCCACGGGCACGGATACCGGCGGCTCGATCCGCCAGCCGGCGGCCTTCTGCGGCATCGTCGGCATGAAGCCGACCTACGGGCGCTGCTCGCGCTGGGGCATCGTCGCCTTCGCGTCCTCGCTCGACCAGGCGGGGCCGATGGGGCGCACGGTGCGTGACACGGCGATCATGCTGGAGGCCATGGCCGGCTACGACGCCAAGGACTCGACCTCGGTCAACGTGCCGGTGCCGAATTACGAAGCCGCGCTGAGCGGCGACATCAAGGGCATGAAGATCGGCATTCCCAAGGAATACCGGATCGACGGCATGCCGGCGGAGATCGACCAGCTGTGGCTGCAGGGCATCAAGTGGCTGGAAGAGGCCGGGGCCGAGGTCATGGAGATCTCGCTGCCGCATACGCACTACGCGCTGCCGACCTATTACATCATCGCGCCGGCGGAGGCCTCCTCAAACCTGGCGCGCTACGACGGCGTGCGCTATGGCCTGCGCGAAGGCGCCGACGGCAGCCTGGACGAGATGTACGAGGCGACGCGCGGCAAGGGCTTCGGGATGGAGGTGCAGCGCCGCATCCTGATCGGCACCTATGTGTTGTCGGCCGGCTACTATGACGCCTACTACAACAAGGCGCGCAAGGTGCGCAGCCTCATCGCGCGGGATTTCGCTCAGGCTTACGAAAAGGTCGACGCGATCCTGACGCCGACGGCGCCCTCGGCGGCCTTCGGCATGGGCGACAAGATGGACGACCCAATCGCCATGTACCTGAACGACGTCTTCACCGTGCCGGCCTCGCTGGCCGGGCTGCCGGGCATCTCGGTCCCGGCGGGCCTGTCCCAGGACGGTCTGCCGCTGGGCCTGCAGCTGCTGGGCAAGGCCTTCGACGAGGAGACGGTGTTCAAGGTCGGCGGCGTGCTGGAAGAGGCGGCGGGTTTCGACGCGACGCCGGCCTTCCTGGCGGCATAGGGCAATGGCGGCGGGCGCAGCCATCGCGGGTCTTGAGGTCCGGCTGGCCGAGCCGGCGGACTTCGACGACCTGCTGGTGCTGTTCCAGCGATTTTACCGCGAGGAAGGCTTTGGCGCGGCAGTCGATGGTGTCGCGACGAACCTGCGCCGGATTCTGTCACGCGACGATACCGACGCCCTGGTGGCGCGGATCGACGGCGTGGCGGTGGGCGCGGCGGCGATGAGCAGCGCCTTCGGCCTGGAGGTCGGGCTCTATGCGGAGCTGGAGGACCTCTTCGTCGATCCGGCCTGGCGCTGTCGCGGCGTCGCTTCGGCGTTGGTCGAAGCGGCGGTCGCCTGGGCGAAGGCGCGGGGCTGCAGCGACCTGGAGATCGTACTGACGCCGCACGCACAGGCCAAAGACGATCTGGCGCCCTGGTACAAGGCGCGGGGCTTTGTGGATACGGGACGGATTATTTACGAGCGGGCTCTTTGAAGAGCCGGTTGCGGAGAAGAGAAGATGGCAACGACGATCAAAGGCAAGACGGGCGAGTGGGAGATGGTCATCGGGCTGGAGGTCCATGCCCAGGTGATCTCCAAATCAAAGCTGTTCTCGGGGGCCTCCACGGCCTTCGGAGCGGAGCCCAACAGCCAGGTCTCCCTGGTCGACGCGGCCATGCCGGGCATGCTGCCGGTGCTGAACAAGTACGTGGTCGAGCAGGCGGTGCGCACCGGACTGGGCCTCAAGGCGCAGATCAACCTGACCTCGGTCTTCGAGCGTAAGAACTACTTCTACGCCGATCTGCCGCAGGGCTATCAGATTTCCCAGTACCTGGAGCCCATCGTCGGCGAAGGCACCATCATCCTGGATCTGGAGGACGGCGAGACCCGCGAGGTCGGCATCGAGCGCCTGCACCTGGAGCAGGACGCCGGCAAGTCGATCCACGACCAGCATCCGACGCAGTCCTACATCGACCTGAACCGCTCGGGCGTGGCGCTGATGGAGATCGTCTCCAAGCCGGACATGCGCTCGGCGGAGGAGGCGGGCGCCTACCTGCGCAAGCTGCGCACCATCCTGCGCTACCTCGGCACCTGCGACGGCAACATGGACGAAGGTTCGATGCGCGCCGACGTGAACCTCTCGATGCGCCGCCCGGGCGAGCCGATGGGGACGCGCACGGAGACCAAGAACGTCAACTCCATCCGCTTCGTGCAACAGGCCATCGAGCAGGAGGCCAGACGGCAGATCGAGGTTCTGGAAGCCGGCGGCGAGATCGTGCAGGAGACGCGCCTCTTCGACGGCATGACCGGCAAGTCGCGCTCCATGCGCTCAAAGGAAGAAGCGCACGACTACCGCTACTTCCCCGATCCCGACCTGCTGCCGCTGGAGCTGGACCCCGCCTGGGTAGAGACTATCAAGGTCAGCCTCCCGGAACTGCCGGACGAAAAGAAGGCGCGCTTCGTGAAGGACTTCGGCCTGCCGATCTACGACGCCGGGGTGCTGGTCGCCGACCGTGACACCGCCGCCTTCTATGAGACGGTGGCCGAAGGGCGCGACCCGAAGCTGGCGGCCAACTGGGTGATCGGCGACTACTTCGGGGCCCTCAATAAGAGCGGCGCGGACCTGGAAAGCGCGCCGGTCGACGCCAAGAAGCTGGGCGGCCTGCTGGATCTTATCGCCGACGGGACGATCTCCGGGCGCATCGCCAAGGAAGTCTTCGAGGAGATGTGGGACAGCGGTCAGGACGCCGGGGCCATCGTCGAGGCCAAGGGCCTGAAGCAGATCAGCGATTCTTCGGAGATCGAGGGAATGGTCGAGGAGATCATTGCCAACAATCCGAAGCAGGTCGAACAGTTCAAGGGCGGCAACGAGAAGATCCTCGGCTGGTTCGTCGGCCAGGTGATGAAGATGACCCAGGGCAAGGCCAACCCCGGCATGGTCAACGAAGTGCTGCGCAAGAAGCTGGGCTGACGCCTTGCCGGTTCGGCGCTGCGAGATCAATCCTCGATCAGGTGGACTCACCTGATCGAGGATAAATTGCTCACTCCTAGAGGGTTAGAGCAACTTGTCCGCGTCCGCTTGGACGCAAGCTGCTCTAGGCGCGCAGGGCGTCGGGATCGTCGGCCTTGAGGCGGCCGAGCTGGTAGATCACGCTCTCGAGGCTGTCGGGGCTGATCCGGCGGTAGCTCTGCACCAGGTTGGAGATGATGCGCTGCTCCATCTCGGGCTGCGTCCCGTTGTGGCCGGCGCGCCGGCGCTCCAGCACTTCCTCCAGCATGATCTGAAAAGCCGGCTGTAGCTGCGCCGGCAGCTGGGCGCGCGCATAGAGGCTGTTGAGTGCCGGCGTGCCGGCCTTGCGCAGGGCATTCTGCGCGTTGGCGCTGGGGACGCGGGCAAGGGCCGCCATGCCGGCGCTGAAGAACTCCAGCAGGCCGGCGGAGAGCACGCGTAGCAGCAGGGTCGGCGTCAGGCCCTTGGTGCGAGCAAGACGGGCGACCGCCGCTTCGATTTCCCGGCCGCCCTTCAGGGCCGCGAGGTTCTGCAACAGGGCCCGCTCACGCCCGTGCTGGCCGAGCTGCTCGACCAGGGCAGGCGGCAGGGCATGCTTCTGGATGATTCTGGCCTGAAGCGCCTTGGACACCAGGTGAACCAGTCGCTCCTTCACCGCGAAGGGCAGCACCGGGCGCTCGACCAGCAGCTCCTGCACGGTGGTGTCGGCGCCGAAGGCGTCGAGCAGGCTGCGGTAGGACTCATTGGAAATCTGGGCACCGTCGTTGGCCAGCAGAATCTCGATGACGGTCTTTTGGCCGGTACCGATCAGGGCGCCGGAGACCGCCTCGCTGAGCGCCTCGCGCCCGGCGATGGCGCGCTGCTTTACCGGGTTGCCGTCGGAAATGATCGAGAGGAGGTCGTCGTCGGTCAGAACCGGCGAGCTCTGAAGAATCGGAATGGCGACCGCCTCGACGTCCTGCGCCAGCCGCAGGGCGATGTCGCTGGGCAGGAGGGGGCTGGACTTGATGTGCTCGGCCAGGGTGCGGCGCACCTCTAACTCGGTGTCTCGGATGAGAGTCTTGAGGACCTCTACCGCGACCGCCTTTTCCTCCGCCGTCAGCTCGCCGCGTGCCATGGCCTTGCCCAGTCCGGCGGCCAGCTGGGGCCGGCAAGTGCCCCAGCGGGCGTAAATCAGCTCGCCGCGCCCGCGGGGCTTGGCGGCCGGTTTACTGCGCTCTTTGGGCTTGGGAGCGGCGCTTGCGAGAGACATCGTCGTATCGGCCAAATAAGGTTTATCAATAGTGAAATGATAAACGAAACCTTTACCGACGACAAAAAGTATCGTTTCTATATTTATATAGTTTTATTTGAAGTGTAATCGACTTTTGCCTCAATTTTTAGGTAACGCTGCGCCACAGGTTAGGCTGACAGGTGGTTGCGCTTCAGGTAGAGCGTGGTGTCCGCCGCGGCGACGAAGCCGCGGTCGGTCCCGCTGGGTTCGCGCAGCCAGGCGCCGGCACCGTATCGATCATCGCCTTCCTTCAGTTCCCCGGAGACGACAAAGATCTCCAAGCCCTTTGCCGCGGCCGATGCGTCGATGTAGTCGGCGGGCAGGTTTGTGCCCCCGGCGAGGCGTAGCATGGTGATGTCTTCCGGATAGTGGTCGTCGTGATAGAGCGGAAGGACCTCGACGCCGGGGCCCGCGCCCCGCCATTCGGCCTGCGTGGTATCGACGACCACGTGTTCGCGGTCGTCACCGGGAAACTGGCAAAGCTTCACGAAGATGATGCAGCCGTCCTTGGAGAAAGGCGCGTGGCGGAAGCCCGGGGGATTCAGAAGAAAGGTGCCGACGGGGTAGTCACCGTGCTCGTCGGAGAAGACGCCGTCGAGAACCAGGATCTCCTCGCCCTGCGGATGCCCGTGCTCATGGAAGGCGGAGTCCGCGTCATAGCGCACGACCGAGGTGACGCGGCTGAACTCGCCGTCGACCAGGTCCAGGCGCTTGCGCCACACCGTGGGACTGGGACTCGCCTGCCATTCCATCTTCGCCGTGTCCATGGCGGCGGGGCGTCTGAAATCAGCGTTGAGGCTGTCGCTCATTCTGCTTCCTCCCGTTATCTACCTCTAGGTAGGTAGATGCTAGATAGGTCACGAGAGCTTGATCTGCAAGTGGTCCTTGGTCCCCTTGCAATCTGTTCCCCTTGCCCGCATTTGTGCATGGTGCGGCGGCGAGAAACCGCCATTGATTGGGGCGAGGGAGATCCGGATGACCATCGAACTGTATTCCTGGGCAACGCCAAATGGCCACAAGGTGCACATCATGTTGGAGGAGCTGGCGCTTCCTTACAACGTGCATGCGATCAACATCACAGCAGGCGATCAGTTCGACCCCGAATTCCTGAAGATCAGCCCCAACAACAAGATGCCGGCCATTGTCGATCCGGAAGGGCCGGACGGCAAGCCGATCTCCGTTTTCGAAAGCGGCGCCATCCTCATCTATCTGGCTGAAAAGACCGGCAAGCTGCTGCCTGCCGACGCCCGCGGGCGCTACACGGCGTTGCAATGGCTGATGTGGCAGATGGGCGGCCTGGGCCCGATGCTGGGCCAGGCGCACCATTTCCGCCAGTACGCGCCTGAGCAGATCGACTACGCGGTCAAGCGCTACACCAACGAGTCCAACCGTCTGTACGGCGTTCTGGACAAGCGGCTCAGCGAGGCGCGCTTCCTGGCCGGCGAGGAATACTCGATCGCCGATATCGCGGCCTGGCCGTGGACCCGCTTCCCCGAACGCCAGGGCGTCGAGCGCGCCGACTACCCCAACTTCCAGCGCTGGTTCGAGGAGATCGCCGAGCGTCCGGCCGTCGAGCGCGGCGTGGAGGTGCTGGCCGACCGGCGCACGGAAGGCTTCGACGCCAAGGCCAAGGAGATCCTTTTCGGCGCCACGCAGTACGCCCGGCACTAACCAGGTGCTCCAGGCCGGAACCAAGGCAAGGCGCGGCAGCGTCCGGGGGCGAAGGACAGGAAAGGGCTGGTCCTGACGGCGTCGCGAACCGATATTACCGCTGCCGGGAATTCGCCTTGGCGGCGATAAGGGCCCGGTCCCGTGCGGGGCCCCGTTTTGTGGGTAGGTCAAGATGAGGGGGAGAGTGGGTCCGTGACCATTGAACTGTACACCTGGAGCACGCCGAACGGACGCAAGGCCTCGATCGCCTTGGAGGAGATGGGGTTGGACTACAATGTCCACCCGATCAATATCGGCCAAGGCGAGCAGCACGCGCCGGCGTTCCTGGAAATCAGCCCAAACAACAGGATACCGGCGATTGTTGACCCGGAAGGTCCGGACGGCGAGCCGATCGCGCTGTTCGAGAGCGGGGCCATTCTCATCTATCTCTCGGAAAAGACCGGCATGTTCATGCCGGGCGACGCGCGGGCGCGCTATATGGCGCTGCAGTGGCTGATGTGGCAGATGGGCGGCTTCGGGCCGATGCTGGGGCAGGCGCACCATTTCCGGCGTTTCGCCAAGGAGGAGGTGCCCTATGCGATCGAGCGCTACACGAACGAGACCAGGCGTCTTTACGGTGTGCTGGACAAGCGCCTGAAGGAGGCCGAATACCTGGCTGGAGCCGACTACTCCATCGCCGATATCGCCACCTATCCCTGGGCGGCCCGCCACGAATGGCACGGGATCGCCCTGGAGGATTTCCCCGCCGTCAAACGCTGGTACGACGCCATCGGCGCGCGTCCGGCGGTGGAGAAGGGAATGGCCGTCCCCAGCTGACCAGGCTGGAACCTCATTCCCTGACCATGGCTGTGTCAGGCGGAGGGACGTCGTCCGCGGCGGCGGCCCTTCGGCATGGCGATGAGCTCGGCCGGTGCCTTCTGACCCATGCCGACAAGATCCATTAGCTCTTCTTTACAGCGTTTCAGGTTGGTCAACTCGCGGGAGTCGTCACGGTCGTAGACCTCGACGCAGCTCAGCTTGATTTCGACCAGATCAATGAGAGTTTCGACAGACGATCGCGAAAGGCTCATGAGATTCCCCTGCTTGTTTTGATTAGCCCTCTGAGAGCATTTTTTAGGCTAATGGGTTAAGGGGACGTAAAGGCTAACAGAAAGTTCTGTGTAAAAAGGCGCAGGGGTTAAGGATTATAGTCTGAGGGGTTGAGGGGCGCTGCGGAGGGCGTCGCCTTGCGTGCGATCCTCCCCCGCAGGAAGCGCTGCTGCAGGCGCCCGTCGATGACCGCAAGCCCGGCGAAGATCAACAGCATTCCGAGAAGGGCGCTCAAGCTGATCCGCTCTCCCAGGACCAGGGTGCCGAGAAGCAGCGCGGCCACCGGGATGAGGAAGGTGACCAGCAGCAGGTTGGTCGCACCGGCGCTGGCGAGGATCCGGAAATAGAGAATGTAGGCGAGGGCGGTACTGACCAGGCCCAGGGTCAGGAGCGCCGTCCAGGTGGCGGCGTCCGGGCTGAAGGTCCAGGGCTGCTCCAGAACCGCCGCGAAAGGCAGCAGGATTAGCGCCGCCGCCGAGGTCATGCCCGCCGCCGCGCCGACCGGCGTCAGGTGGCGCAGCCGGCGTCCGTAGATGCCTGCGCAGGCATAGCAGACGGCGGCGCCGAGGACCGCGAATTGGCCCCAGGAGTGCCCGTCCAGGCCATCCAGGGCCCCCGGGCCGATCAGCACCAGGGCGCCGCAGAAGCCGATGGCGATGCCGCTCAGCGCGCGGCGACTCATGCGCTCGTCGGCGGTGAGGAAGTGCGCCAGCACGAAGGTGAAGAGCGGGGTGGTGGCATTGAGGATGGAGGCCAGGCCGCTGTCGATCTGGGTCTGGCCCCACATGATGAGGGAGAAGGGCAGGGCATTGTTGACCAGCCCCATGACCACCAGCGGCCCCCAGTCGGCCAGACCCCGGGGAAGCCGCTGCCCCGTGAGCAGGGCCAGGGCAATCAGCCCGAGCGCGGCCGTGCCGACCCGCCCGCAGGCCAGGGTCGCGGGGCCCAGGTCGCGCAGACAGATCTCGGTGAGGAAGAAGGCCAGGCCCCAGACGAGGGCCAGGAGGACCATCTGGAGCCAGTCGCTCCCCTTCATTTGCGGTGCCTGCATGGCAAGGAATCCAGACTGAGCGCGGCGGCGCCAGCATAGCGGAGCGGCCGGCCAAGGCTATCCGCTTCTTGCGCCTCGCTGGCCCCGCGGGTTCAGAAGGGTTGCTCAGCCGTGGCGGCGAGGCCGAGAAAGGCCGCGTTCGGCCGGGTGATCAGCCAGGTGGGGATGTCCTGCAGATAACCGCGGAAGCGGCCCTTGTCCTCGAAACGTGCGCGAAAGCCGGAGGCGGCCAGGAAATCCGGAAAGCGCGGCAGGATGCCGCCGGCCAGGTAGACGCCGCCGCGCGCGCCATAGCTGAGCGCGAGGTTGCCGGCGAAGGTGCCGAGCAGCAGGCAGAAGAGGTCCAGCGCCTGACGGCAGAGCGGATCGCCGCCCTCTAAGCCGCGGTGGGTTACCGTCGCCGGGTCCAAGACCTCCGCCACGTCGCCCTGCAGGCGCGTCAGGGCGCTGTGGATGTTGGAGAGGCCGGGGCCGGAGAGCACGCGCTCGGCGGAGACGTGGCCGAAGTCTTCCCTGAGCAGGGCGAAGAGGTCGGCTTCCAGGCGATCGGTCGCGGCCATGGTGACGTGGCCGCCCTCGCTGATCAGGGGACGTGGGGCGGGCTCGGCCGGGAGCAGCGCGGCGACGCCCAGTCCGGAGCCGGGACCGAGGACCGCCAGCGGGGCGGGTGGCCCACTGTCGGGAGCAGCCTCGAGGCCCCCGATCGCCAGCCGGTCGCCGTCGCCGAGGCGGGCCAGGCTGAGCGCCAGGGCCGCATAGTCGTTGAGCAGTCGCACCTGGCTGAAGCCGAAGCGCCGGCGGAGTTCGCCTTCCGTCGTGTCCCAGCCGGCATTGGTCATGACCGCGCGGGCCTCGTCGACCGGGCCGGCGAAGGCGAGGACCGCCGTCTGCGGCACCTGCGCGCTGCCCAGGCGTTCCAGCGCGGCGGCGACGGCGCCGTAGGAGGTAGCGTGATCGGCGACGGGGAAGGTGAGGACCTCGCCGAGTTTGCCTTCCCTCAAGAGAGCAAAACGCGCGTTGGTGGCGCCGATATCGGCCAAGAGGGCCGTTGCCTGGCCAACGCCGGGATTCATCGGGTGCGGCCCGACTTCTGCAGCGTCTGGAGAAAGTTCTCCCGCCAGGCGGTGACGTCGTTCTCGGCGATGGATTTGTACATGGAACGCCAGCGCTCCTGCCGGGCGCCCAGCGGCATGGTGAGGGCCTCCTGCATGCGCTCGGCCACGCCCTCCACGTCGTAGGGGTTGACGATGAGGGCGCCGTCCAGTTCCCGCGCCGCGCCGGCGAAGCGGGACAGCACCAAGACACCGGGATCCTTCTCGCTCTGCGCGGCCACGAACTCCTTGGCGACCAGGTTCATACCGTCGCGCAGCGGCGTCACCAGGCCGACGCGGCTGACCCGGAAGAAGCCGGAAAGCACGCGGCGGCTGAAGCTCTTGTTCAGGTAACGTATCGGCATCCAGTCGTATTCGGCGAAGGTCCCGTTCACATGACCGGCGGTGGCTTCGAGTTCGCGCTTCATGTCGATGTAGTCGGCCACGTCGGAACGCGACGGCGGATTGATCTGCAGGAAGACCACCTTGCCGCGGTTGTCCGGATAGGCAGCCAGCAGGTGCTCGAAGGCTTCGACGCGCTTGATCAGTCCCTTGGAGTAGTCGAGACGGTCGACACCGATCATCAGATCGCGCTTGCCGAGGCTTTCGAGGAGGCGGTGGACCTGTTTGCTGTCTTCGCTCTCCACCGCCATCTGGGCGAACATCTCGGTATCGATGCCGATGGGAAAGGCCTGAGCCTTCAGCGCTCGGCCGAAAACCTTGATGGTACCGTCATCGCCAATTTCTCCGCCGGCCTCGCGCCGGATGTAGTCCTGGAAGCAGTGCAGGTGGTCGACGGTCTGGAAGCCGAGCAGGTCATAGGCGCAGAGCGCCTTGACGATCTCGCGGTGCTGGGGCAGAGCCAGCAGGACCTCAAGGGAGGGCCAGGGAATGTGCAGGAAGAAGCCCATTTTCTGTTTGCAGCCGGCGCTGCGCAGAATCTCCGCCAGCAGCAGAAAATGGTAGTCATGGACCCAGACAACATCCGTGTCTTCCAGCATCGGCTGTAGCCGGTGCGCGAAGAGCGTGTTGACGCGCTGATAGCCGGCCCAGGTGCGTTGGGCAAACTCCGCGAGGTCGAGGCGATAGTGGAAGAGGGGCCAGAGCGTCGAATTGGCGAAACCGACGTAGTATTCGTCGTAGTCGCGCTGGGTCATGTCGATCGTCGCGTAGGTGATCTTGCCGGCCTGGGTCAAGGTGGGCTGGCCGTAGTCCCTCTCCAGGACCTTGCCGCTCCAACCGAACCAGATGCCGCCGCGCGCGCGCAGCGCGGCGCGGACCGCAACCGCCAGACCGCCTTCTGCGCCCGGCCGGGACTGCTTGACCGCGGCGACGCGATTTGAGACGACGACCAGACGGCTCAATAAGCTTCCTCCCAGGTTTTTGACAGGCGCATGGCGGAGTTTATCAGGCCAACCATGGAATAGGTCTGTGGAAAGTTGCCCCAGAGTTCCTGTGTGTCGGTCGCCATGTCTTCCGACAACAGGCCCAGGGGGTTGCGGGCGGCCAGCATGGTCTCGAAGAGCTCGCGTGCCTCATCGGTACGACCGACCGCCGCCAGGGCATCGATGTACCAGAAGGTGCAGACGTTGAAGGCGACCTCCGGCGCTCCGAAGTCGTCGGCCGCCACATAGCGATGCAGGAAGCGATCATGCTTCAGCTGCTTTTCGACCTGCGCCAGGGTGCCGAGAAAGCGCGGATCGTCCGCCGGCAGAAAGCCGATCTCCTGCAGGCAGAGAAGGCTGGCGTCCATATCCTCGCCGTCGAAGGTCGAGACCAGGGAGTTGAGGCGGCTGTTCCAGGCGCGCTCCAGGATGCCGTCGCGGATGGTCTTTGCACCCTTGGCCCAGAAGTCGTGGCGTTCGGTCATTTCCAGGCGCGCCGCGATCCGGGCCAAGCGGTCGCAGGCGGCCCAGCACATGACCGCCGAGTAGGTGTGGACCTGCTGGCGGGTCCGCAGTTCCCACAATCCGGCATCGGGCTTGTCCCAGAGGTGCAGCGCCTTGTGGCCCAGGCTCTCCAGCTTTTCGAAGAAGCTGACGTCGCCCGGATGGTCCAAGCGGCAGTCGAAGAAGCTGTGAGTGGTGGCGAGGATGACGCTGCCGTAGCCGTCGTTCTGGATCTGTGTGTAGGCTCCGTTGCCGATGCGCACCGGTCCCATACCGCGATAGCCGGAGAGCGACTCGCAGACAGCCTCGTCGAGGCGCACCTCCTGCGAAATGCCGAAGACCGGCTGCAGATGCCCGTCATCGGCGTTGGCGCCGACGTTGGAGGAGACGATGTTGGAAATGTAGCTGAGGTAGCCTTCCATGGTCTTGGTCGCGCCGAGGCGGTTGAGGGCGTGAACCACGAAGTAGGTATCGCGCAGCCAGCAGTAGCGGTAGTCCCAATTGCGGCCGGAATTCGGTGATTCCGGGATCGAAGTGGTCATCGCGGCGATGATGGCGCCGGTTTCCTCGAAGCTGCAGAGTTTCAAGGTGATGGAGGCGCGGATGACCGCTTCCTGCCACTCGAAAGGCAGGGCCAGATAGCGCGTCCACTCCCGCCAGTACTCGTCGGTGTTGCGGAAGAACTCCTGGCTGGTCTTGTCGATCGGCGCGGTCAGGCTCTCATCCGGTCCGAGGATCAATGTGATGGGCCGCTCGAGAATGAAGGGAACTTCATCGTTTATGTAAGTAATGGGGGCGTCGGTCGTCAGGCGCAGCGTCAGGTTTGGCATGACATAGCGCAAGTGGTTGCTGCCCCGGGTTTTCTCGGGGTCGCCCTTGCCGTAGTCGTAGGTCGGCCGGACCTTGATGCAGATGCGCGGACTGCCGGAAAGGGCGCGGAGGTGGCGCACGATGGTCGGCGGTCGAAAAATGCGGCCGTGGTGTTTGAAGCGCGGCGCGAAGTCCGTCACTTCGACGACGCCGTCGCCTGAATCGTAGAGCCGCGTCACGACCACGGCGGAATTGCGACGGTAGTACTGCTCGGAGCGGGTGAAACCCAGGAGCTCGATGTCGTAGATCCCACGGCCACCGGAGTTCTCGCCATTGAGCAGGCCGGAGAAGACCGGGTCGCTGTCGAGCCGCGGCATGCAGGACCAGACGATCCTGGCCTTGGAGTCGATGAGCGCGCCGAAGGTGCAGTTGCCGATGATGGCCAAGTCTAGTGAACTCAAGGCGTTTCTCCCTCCAGTCCGGTCGCGACCCAGGGCCGCAGCCAGGCGACAACCGCATCCTCGTCCGGCAGGCTGTAGGCTGCGGCACTGTTCTCATCAAAGCCGACACGGATTGAAAGGCCGCCCATCCGGTTGACGCTTTGAAAGCCGTCCTCGTCGGTTACATCGTCGCCGATGAAGACCGGGACGCGTCCGGCGAAAGGCGGTTCCTCCAAGAACGCTTCGATCGCGGTCCCCTTGTTGGCGCCTCCCGGCTTTACCTCGACCACCATCTTGCCGCGCTTCAGTTCGAGGGGAGAGGGGCTGGCCTCGACCAGTTTGCCGATAAAAGCTTTCAGCTCCGACTCAAGGGCGGGCGCGTTGCGGTAGTGCAAGGCGAGGGACTGCTGCTTGTCTTCGAGGAGAAGGCCTTCGCGCGCTTCGACGAACTTCGTTAGCGGCCCGCGCAGCGGGTCCAGCATCTCAGCGCCGGCAACCCGGTGGATCACGCCGTCGGCGTTGCGCCGCTCCAGGCCGTGGACGCCGGCGCTGGGCAGCTTCAGCGGCGCGAACAAGCCGTCGAGGTCGCTGATCGTGCGTCCGCTGATGAGGGCGACAGCGCCGTTCAGCCTGTCCTTGAGCCGCTCCAGGAGAGAGAGCAGTTGCGCGGGGACATGAACGGCGTCGGGATGATCGGCGATGGAAAGCAGCGTCCCGTCCACATCGAGGAAGAGGGCATGCGTTCGCGAAGAAGCGGGCAGTTCGGGCGCTTCCCCTTGCATGTTGCCGTGTTCGCCATTTCCTGAAGCTTCTTCGCGGTCGGCGCCCGATAAAAGCGAGCGGGCGGCGGGAAGTGGTTTGGACTGAGAAACCGCGTTGGACTTCAATGGTGCTTGTGCCTAGCTCTCGTCTTCAAGGCAGCGGCAGTGAGGTGATCTCGTTTGCTGCCCTAATTGAAGTAACTGCCGAGCCTATCGAAGGCAAGGTATTCATTACATTTCATTCGCTTCGCACGCAAACGGACGCAGGCGCCGCGCGGGTGTTTTCATTCGATCTCTTCCTTTGTGAGCAGGTCTTGGGGCCGGTCTCTGCCGGTCAGTTCGGCAAACACCGAGAGCAGGAAGCGAGTCTCGAAAATGGCGTCGCGCGCAGCGGCATTCTGCCGTGGTGCTTCCCGACATTGAGCCCCGTGAGAGGAGGGACGCTCCGCTGGTTGTTCCGATGTCGGCATGTCAGTTCTCTCCGCACGTCATCAGCTCAGATCTTAGGTGTATTTTACGATATTCGCAATTATCTGCAATCAGAAAACGCCATCACTAGAAAATATTCGACCGATGAGTTAGCGCCGCTGGCGCCGTCAAATCGCGAGAGGACCAGCGGATTTATGAAATCCGCAATCAGCGAAGGCGCCGCTACCCGCGGGGCCGCAGCTTTACCCAGGTCACCGGCGCGACCCATTCGACAGGCACGTTCTGCTCAATGGGAGTTGCCGAGTTGACGGAGACCAGGGTCACCTCGCCTACTGCGTTGCCGGGTTCGACGATCTTCACGAGCTGGCGGCCGTCCTTGGTCTGCACCACGCATTCACGCCCGTAGCACTTCGCCAGGTCCAGCCCGTCGTCGCGGGAATACCCCAAGTGTTCGCCGTCGCGGAAGCGCGGAGACATGGAATTGCCCCGCACCACAACGCAGACGCCACCGCCTTCCCCCTGCGGGGCATCGATCTTGTAAAGACCGGAACCCTTTTCGTGATCGTCGACCGAGTAGACGGTCTCACCGGCGCCGACGTAGCCAACCACCAGGCTGGACGCCTTGGCGTCGCGATTGACGAAGGCGCCAAGCTTGGAGACTACGTCTTCCAGCGACGTTTCCAGGTACTCCGCCATCTCCACCGCTTCCTCGATTTTGATGCTACGGCTTTGGTTGAGGATCTCGGTGATGCGCGAGGGGTCGAGCCCCATGTGCGTGGCCAGACCGCGTTGGGTCTTGCCAAGCTGGCGCAGACGATCTTGGAACCAGCGCTTTTCCATGAGTCTAAGATTGCGAAATTTGCCATTTGATGTCTATTGCGAAATATGCAATTTATGTATTTGAAGGTTGAGCCGCAAGGCGCAATTTCTAACACGCCGGGCCGAGGCCCAAGGAATGGATCAGAGAGGAGAGCAATGCGGCCTAGAACGCCAGTCTCACACCAGCGGCGCACCACCACCGCCGCTGTGAAACAGCAGGCCCTGGACCTTCTGGCCGAGGCCCTGCCTCAAGGTTGGATAAGCCAGCCCCTGGCGCCGGGGGGCGCCCAGGGAAAGCCGGCCGCACCGCGGACGCGTCTTTCCGCCGCGTCGCGCTGTCCCGCTGCCGATATCCTGGTGATCTCTCCGCGTGGGCGCTGCCATTTTCTTTTCGTGCGGGCGCCGGCCGACCGCTGGTGGGACGGCGGCCCCAAAAGCGTGCCCGCCGAGGAGATCGGGGAGCGCGAGGCGGAGATGGCGCGCCAACTGCGTGCGGCCGGCCACCGGGCGCGGGCCATCTGGGGAGAGCGGGACCTGCTGCGTGCGCTGAGGTCCTGGGGCTGTCCCCTGGCTCCTGATGCCGGTGTCGGGCGCGTGGACCTTTCGGCCGGGCCGCCGCAGCGCGCGAAGCCGCGCCGGCGGCGTCCGGTCCTGCATCTGTTCAGCGGTGGAGGACGGCTGGATGGGTGATGCGGGGACGAGCGCGTACGGGCAAGAGAAGCTGCGTCTCGAGGCGGCCGTGACGGAAGGTTTGCGCCTGGCGCGTGAGGCCGGACATGCGGAACCGAGTTTGCGTGACGCAGTCTGGGAACTGCTGTTGGAGGCCGCAGACACCTTGCGGCGCCTGCCCAACCGCGAGCAGGGCTGGTTGACCGCGGCGGCGCGCGCCCACTGGCCCGACTACGTGCGGAACACCGCCGAGGAGTTCGCCGGCGCGGTCGGCAGCGCGGGGCGGCAGACAGCGCCGGTTTTGCGGCCGACGCCGGCCCGGGCCGAGGCCATCGACCGCATGGATACGGTGCTGCTGTGGCTGCCGCTGGCCGGCGGCGCCAATGCGCGGCGCGACGTTTCCATCCTCTTCGAACTGGCCTGCGGGCTCAGGGTGCAGGTCCTGCGTCAGCGCTTCGGCTGTGGTCGTCGGACGGTCTATGACGTGCGCGACCGAGGGGTGGCGCGGATCTGCGGCTGGCTGCGCAGCCAGAGCGAGCTCTGCCGCAAGCTGGAGTAGGCGGCCCTAGTTCGCCTGCAGCTGCTTGGGCACGTAGCGGCCGTCTTCGATGCCCTCGAAAAACTCTTCGATCTGCGGATGCCCCACCGCCACTCCGCTCTCGTCGACCACCAGGTTCTGCTCGGAGACATAAGCGACGTAGGCGGTTTCCTCGTTCTCGGCCAGCAGGTGATAGAACGGCTGGTCCTTGTCGGGGCGGATCGCTTCCGGGATCGCTTCCCACCATTCCTCGGTGTTGGAAAACGTCGGGTCGACGTCGAAGATCACGCCGCGAAACGGAAAGAAGCGGTGGCGGACGATCTCGCCGATCTGGAACTTCGCCGTGCGCATGGTCGAGCCGTCTTGCCTCTCAAGTTTTACGACAACTTACTGCTAATTATTCATATGCGCGCCCGGCGCGCGGAAACAAGCCCCATGGTTGCCCGGTTGCAGTGATCGCGCGTGAAACAATCGCTTCGGAATTACCGCAAAGATAGCGTTTATCACGCCTAGGTGGTAACCGAGAAAGGCTTGTTAAGTCATTGATAAATAACAGATTCAGTTTTTGTCTTAAATCCCGCCAATTGCAACTGAACCGTTTGGCCGTCCGCTCGCGATTAACTGGGCCGCTAGACCCATCGCACTTAAGTGTTTGTTAAACCGAAGAGCGTCGAATCCCCCCATAACGGGGGATCAGGATCCGACTGTGCCGACCGCGCGGGCGGGCCTCCGATGAGAGGAATGCGATGTTTGAGCTTGCAATGGTTGTACAGGTAGGTCTGACCTGCCTGACACGTGTCGCGTGCAGTTTGCGCGCCTGCACGTCGTCAGTCTGGGCCTGCCTGCGCCCGACCTTCGGCCCGCTGCTGCGCGACGAGCGCGGCAATGCGCTGCTCGAGTTCGCGTTCGTGGCGCCGCCCTTCCTGCTGCTGCTGGTCGGCACGCTCGAGGTCTCGGTGATGTTCTTCACCAGCGCCGTCATCGAGGGCGCGACCAAGGAGGCCGCGCGTCAGATCCGCACCGGCAATATCCAGGCCACGGCCGACCCGCTGGCCGCTTTCCAGGCTGAGCTCTGTGATTCCCTCTTCGGCGTCATCGACTGCACCAAGGTGGCTTTCAACGTGCAGACCTTTTCGAGTTTCTCGGCAGTCTCGATGCCGATCGAGCTGGACGAGGACGGCGAGATCGTGAACACGGGCTTCTCCCCGGGCGGCAGCAGTGCCGTCACCGTGGTGCGCGCCATGTACCGCTGGCAGTTCATGACCCCCCTGATCGACAAGGTGATGCCCGCCGGACTGGGCGGCCACTTGCTGATCTCGACGGTCGCCTTTCAGAACGAACCTTACAATGTCAACATCGGCGGCGGAGGCGGTGGTTGATGCGCGCCTTCCAAAGATTCCTGCGCGATGACGACGGCACGGCATTGCTGGAGTTCGGGTTCCTGCTGCCGGTCATGCTGCTGCTGTTCATCGGCGTGGTCGAGGCGACCAACGTTCTGCGCCTGGATCGCAAGGTCGTGGCTTCGGCGCAGACGGCGGCGGACCTGCTGACTCAGCGAACCAAAGTGTCCAATGCCCAGCTGGACGACATCCTGACCGCCTCCGAAATGATTTTCGAACCTTTCCCGGCCGCCAGCCACAGCGTCGGGATCGCGGCGGTCAACTTCGATCCGGACACGGGCAGTCCGACCTTGGATTGGACCAAGAGCAAGAACGGCGGCAGCGTCCCCAACGCCCTGGCCCTGGCCGCCGGCCTCGGCGATCCCGGAGACGGTGTCGTCGTGGTTCGCGTGACCTACGACTACACCCCCATTTTCTTCGACTTCGTGATGGGCCCGACCACGATCGAGGAGACAGCCGTGTTGCGCCCCCGGCGCAGCTCTGTCGTGGAAGGCCCGGGAAGTTGATGCAACGGCCCAGATTTGGGATGGAGAAACTGGCGATGCGTACACTAGCAAGACTTGCCCGTGCGGCCATCGGCTACCTTGGAGAAGCGGGGCGACGGCCGCTGAAACGGGCCCGGCAAGACGGGGCGCGGCTGTTGGCCGACGCCCGCGGCCATGTGACCGTGATCGTCGGATTCTGCGCTATCGCAATCTTCGGCGGCGTGGGAATCGCCGTTGATACCTCGATCGCTTACAACGTGAAATCGCAGCTGGCCGCGGCGGTGGATGCCGCCGCCCTGGCGGGCGCCCGCGCCTTTGCCAGCCCCAACCGCAATACCGACATCCAGAACTTCTTCGACGCCAACTTCCAAGAAGGCTACATGGGCTCGGTTCTACAGCCCCTGCAGATCGTCCCGAACGATGAGAGCCGGACCATCACGGTGACGGCGCGGGCGACCATCCCGACCTTCTTCATGAGCGTACTGGGGACGGACTCGACCGACGTCGCCGCAACCGCGGAGGCGACGCTGTCGTCGCGCGACGTGGAGGTTGCCCTGGTGCTCGACGTCACCGGCTCGATGGGTGGCTCGAAGATCGCCGATCTCAAGGTCGCCGCGAAGGAACTGATCGATATCGTCGTCCAGGACCTGCAGGACCCCTTCTATTCGAAGGTGGCGATCGTGCCCTATTCCGTGGCGGTCAACGTCGGCAGCTACGCCGACCAGATACGCGGCACGCTCACCAGCGGCACCTGCACCTCCCCGGGATGTACCGAGTTTGAATTTGATCGAGCCTCCTCGGGTACGGACACGTTTATTGCCTCGACCTGCGTCACCGAACGGCCGGGCCCAAACATTGCGACCGACGCACCGCCGAACCTGGCGCCGCTGGGCAGGCATTACGATGACGGGGCGACGGCTCTCTACGGCTGCGTCGATGCGCCTATCGTGCCGTTGTCGAGCAACAAGACCGCTTTGAAGGCCGCCGTCGACGCCTTGTCGGCGGACGGCTATACCGCCGGACACATCGGTGTCGCCTGGGGCTGGTACATGGTTTCACCGAACTTCGGCTATCTCTGGCCAGCCGAAAGCCAGCCGAGGGACTATGGCGAGATCCACCTGGGCCAGGAAGTGCTGAAGGTGGTGATCGTCATGACCGACGGTCAGTTCAACACCTTTTACAGCAACGGTATCATCGCGAAGAACGCCGGCCCCGGCAATGGCAACTTCAAAATCAACCAAAATGCGACGCACGGTAACAGCTTCGATCAGGGCGAAGACCTCTGCGACAACATGAAGGCGGAGGGCGTCATCGTCTATACGGTGGGCTTCGCAATTTCGTCCGGCAGTTCAGCCGCGAATTTCGTGAACTACTGCGCCAGCCAACCGGACTACGCCTACCTGCCGTCCAGCGGCACCGAGCTGAAGCAGGCCTTCAAGGACATCGCGGTGCAGGTCTCGAACCTGCGCATCTCCATGTAGCGGCGTCTGATTTAGCGAAAACCGGAAACCAGCTTTGCCCTGACGGCCTGCGGCGATAAAAAATTGCGATCAACGCAATTTTTTTGTTGCACAGTCCTGCTAAGGGCGTATCGCTTCTTCTCTAAGTCATTGGAAGATAACCGGCTTTTGCCGGAGCAGGGAAGCGCCTGTGTCAGCTCTGTGCCAGAAGGTGCCTTCTAGCGCCAATCAAGCCCAGCCTGCTGGGCCGGGCAGACCTCAAGGCGCCCATCAGCACCCTGTGTCAGTCGCGCGCCCAGGGCCGTCCAGCCAGCCTGCACGGCCTTGGCCTGGCCGGAAGGGATCGCCCCCAGCCGGGTGCCCAGCGGCAGGCTGGTGACCACCTGGTCCAGATCCACCGGCACATCGGCGATGTAGTAGCGCTCAACCACCGCCGGGTTGCGCCACATCCCCGCCAAGGCAATCGCCTTGGCATCCAGCCCCAGATCCTGGCGCAGCGTGTTGGCAAAATTGTGCCTCAGCCAGTGTGGCGTGGCCTGCGCCATCACCAGCGCCCGCTCGTGATAGCCCAGCGCCCGCATCGCCCTGACACAACGCCGCCTGGCCGCTGCGAAAGCATGGCGGATGTGGCCGCCGCAGCCATCCAAGGCCGGGTAGGGGCGGCCGTGGGCGTTCAGGAACATCTCCGGATAACGATCCCCCCGCCGGTGTTGGCTGAGCCACTGCCTTAGTTTTTCCACCGCGTAAGGGTGCAATGGGCGCAGATAGCAGTGACCGTTCTTGGTCTTGGGGAAGAAGACCCGCCCATAGTCGCCGCAGAAAGTGAAATGCGCCCGCTGCAGGTGCACCACCTGGCCGACCCGGGCGCCGGTGGCATAGAGCACCGCCAGGAGCGGTTTCAGATGCTCGGCCGCGCAGTCGATCAAGAGCTCCACCTCGCCCGGGTAGAAACGCTTCATGGCGGCGTTGAGGGTGTTCTGGCGCACCCGGACCCGCGGCCAGTAGGGCACGGCATAGAGATAACCCGCCTTGGCCGCATAGGCCAAAAGGGCGCCAAGGAGCCCCTCCAGGCGCTTGCGGGTTGCCGGCTGGACGTTCTTGCAGCGCCTGGTGAAATAGGCCTCCAGCTCATGACGGTCGAGATCGGCGATCGGCACCCGGCCAAAGGCCGCGATGAACTCGCGAACCATCCGCACGCTGCCACGGTCCGGATCGCGCACCCGCAAGAACTCCCCGGCCACGTCTTCAAAGGAGGCATCCGGCAGTCGCTTGTAGACAAAACGCTGCAAAAGCTCCGACTCGCGCTTGATGCGCAGGGTCTCTGCCGCCGCCGCCGCGCCCGGCTGGTCGGCATCCAATCCCGTGCTCTCACGAATGCGCTGCGACTTGGCACCAATACGCACCGTGCCGCAAAGATAGAGCTTCGTGGATCCCTTTCGCTGCACAACACGCAATCCCCCTTGGCGCGGAACCTCCCGGCCCGCGCAACCTCTTTCTTCTGTCATAAGAAGATCCCCATGGATGGAAGTCGCCGCCCGGCCAGGGCCGGGTGGGCCCGCCGAGGGGCAGGGCGGGGATATCAGGCCAGAAAGCGAGAAGCCGCGCAAAGCTCGAAAGCAAAGAAGTGGCGCCTTAATCAGAGCAGCATAGTTCCTATCTATGCCAAGATGATCGGGAGAACTCCTATCGGGATTGGGTCTCCGACTCGGCCGATGCATTTCGTAGCGCAGCTATCAAAATCAGGATGCCATCGGACAGGCTATAGCTATCCTTTGTGTTCAGACGCTCTAACTGAGCCAGATTTTTAGGTGATCGGTCACCATTTCTGCACCTGCCGACGAATCCATGAGATCAATCGGGCGTCGCCATCCGAGCCATATGTTCGGCTTCGTGAGCCAATTCTGGGCGCCTTCCATTCCTCCGTAGGCTCGTTCTACCCGGGCTACGACAACTGCAAGGCGCCACAATTGATCACTTGAATAGCTGCTGAGGAGTTCGTTTTGACGATTGCTGGAGGGACAGCCAACGGCTACCGGTGGTCCGAGAATCTGACTCAGCGCTGGATCTCCAGCTATGACAGGGCAGTTATTGATGAAATGTTCCAACGCTGTCGCCGGAAACCCCCGCGCGACCTGTTCGTAAAGCGCAAGAGGGTCCTCAAGAATGCTGCTGTCGATGACTTGTGGGCCACCCAGAAGCTCGATAGCCCGTGTCAGGTCGGCCTCATTTGGGATTGCAATCGATTGGGCGCCTTTTGGAGCCACGGTAGCCTCACCTGAGTTCGCGTTGGTCGCACTATTGTAGGTTGGGAAGCAGAATACTGGAAAGCAAGCGGAGACGATAGTTCTCCAAGGAATAGCGAGGACATTTTCATGGGTCCTGCTCCGCACGACAACACCGGGCGCATGCGAGGATACCGACGCTGATCAACGGAATCGAATCCGGCCGTGGGTCAGGCGCTCGGTGTGTTGTCTGGTTTCCTGCTGCAATTGAGTAAGAGGTGAACGTGATAATCGAGTTGCGGAAAATCCATGATGGAATGGATCAAAGTGAGGAAGGCGCGCCTCGGCGGCGGAGCGAGCTTTTCCAGGGAAGTCCTTGGCCAGCATTATTGCGCTCGATATATTTGCCACAGCAACCATAGATTACAGAATGACGGGGGAAAGAGGATGCGCGGTTTAGCTGCAGTGGTTTGTTTGGCTTTCCTGCTGAGTGCTTGTGCTGTGGGCAACAGCCATCGCTACGATCTGGGTAATGCTGAGTTTGAGCTGGACTCAGAAAAGTCAGTGGCGGTCTCGGTGGTTGATTTGCGCCCCTATGTTGTGGACGGCGATAAGGAGCCAAAGTTTACCGGCCTGTTTCGCGGAGGATTTGGAAATCCCTTCGATGTAACGACGAATAGTGGCCGTCCATTGGCTGAAGACCTTACCAACTCCATCGTTGCTGCTCTGAAGCGGGATGGCATTGATGCGAAGGCTGTGCAAGTCAAGGCGCAGACGAACGAGGCTGGCGCGCGCAGTCTTATCCTTGCGTCGCAGGCTGATCGTTGTTCAGTTCTCTATGTTCGCGAGTGGAAGTCGGATACCTATTTCAATACCGGTCTCGACTACAATCTGATGCTCGAGGTGCTCTCGAGTGATGGCAGTGTGATCGCCAGTCAGGTTGTTAAAGGTCATGACAATCTGGGGCCGGCGGGAGTCCCGGCAGATGCGAGAGTTGCGGTGGAAGAAGCGGTAAAGGCCAAACTTGAGGCCCTCTTTAATGCGGCGGAGATTCAGGCGGCCTTCGACTAAATGAGTCGCGGCGGCTTGTCCGTGAGGGACTTTAATGATTGGGAACCCGAAGAGGTAAATCTGAAGGCAGGATACCACCAAGCGTGCGCGCGAGGCCTTCCGACAATGGGACTTTTGGACTACAGCACAACAGCATTTCGGCCATCGCCGGATCACCAACTGAGTTTAGGATATCAGCGCGTCGTCGTGCCTCCCATTGCCACTCAATCGGACGTGGGAAGAGCGCGGAAAGCAACTCGGCAAGCTCAAGAAGGCTTGTTGCCTTGCCGGTGGAACCATTCACGATCGCATGCGTTGGGTCCCGTAAGAGTGTCTCCATAGCGCAGATCAAAAGTGCGGCCGCATCGTCAAGGTAAAGATAGTCTCTACATTGCTTGCCGCTCCCATGCATGACGAGCTGTTGGCCGGCTGCAAGTTGTCGGCAAAAGGAGGCAATTACACCGGGGGGTGGCGTTCCCTGCGGTGGCCAGGGTCCGTAAACATTGAACAAGCGGATGCCGATGGATGGCACATTGATTTCATCGAAGGCTCTTTTTGCTTCCTGCTCTGCTGCCAGTTTCGTCGCGCCGTAGGTTCCCAGCGGTCGCTTGCGATGGTCCTCCGAAATCAGATGGCATTGGCCGTTGCCGTAAACCGCCGCGGAAGAGGCAAATACGACTGGTAGGGGGCGTGGATGACGGGCACCGGCTAATGCGAGAATATTGCGCGTGCCGGCAACATTTACTCGATGCGTGTCATCTGGGTTGGCCTCCGCCGCCTCGACTGAAGAGATGGCGGCCAAGTGGAATATTCCGTCCAGCGCGCCAGCAGAAGCGATCGACAGGTTGGGCATGCTCACTGAGGCTGGAATCAGACTGACTCCTGCAGGTAGCCGTAGAGCGCTACCGGTGGACAGATCATCGAGTACAACGACCTCGTGTCCTGCCGATACCAGAATCCGGACGAGGCGCGATCCGATGAAGCCACACCCACCGGTCACCAGGAGTCGCATGGTCTGTCACCTCTCATCGTGGCCCTGGCGCCGTCCTCTAGAGCATAGGTTGGTCCCACGGCAGAACTGCGGTAGCGCCGTGCCCCCGGCGTAGGCGTCGCACAGGCCAGCTTGTATCGGCCATTTTGTATCATCGGAGTCCACGGAGCGCGTGCTGGCGCGTGGTGCCTGCGCTTGCGTGCGGAGCGCCCTTGACGTAGGAATATCGACCTATATTGCATTCGCTGGTCTTCGGCCAGTAGCTAGAATCGAGGCGTTGGGAATGTTGCCAGACACCCCCAGGACATCGCCCTTCACGCGCGGGAAAATAGCAGCTATAGATTGCAGTTAGAACACTGAGAAGCGGGGGTTGATCAGTTTCAGGGTGGCTGCCGATCAGGTGGCCCGCAGGCGAGATCGTGGCCTCCTGTAAGCTGGAGATGGCCGCCTTACAGGGAGGGATCGTCCTGGGATGTGGGCGCAGTGAGCAGTACCGAGCTCGCCATAAGTCGTTGGGCGGCTTGGGCACCGGGTGTGACGGATCAGGAAAGCTGGTTGGCTTGGGCAAAGGGGCTTCTGCCAATCTCAGGTCCGGTGGATCCTGATGTCTCTTTCGTCAAGCCGCTGCTCCGCCGAAGGTTGAGCCCACTCAATCGCATGGCTTTCCACGTCGCTGCAAGATGCCTGCCGCAGGGCCAGGCACCGTTTTGCATCTTCTGTTCGAGATATGGAGAGTTTGCCCGGGCGTTTGAGATCTTGCGTGCCATGAGCGAGGGGGAGCCGGTTTCGCCGAACACCTTTAGCCTATCAGTGCACAATACCGTCTCCAGTCTGTTCTCAATTGCCAGAGGGGATCAAACTCACTCGACGGCGCTCGCAGGTGGTGCGTCAACGCTGGAGGCCGGCTTTCTCGAAGCCAGCGGTTTACTGGCGGAATCGCCAGAAGCATCCGCTCTGCTCGTGTACTTCGACGAGCCGCTGCCCACCTTTTATGCCAGAGAGACCGACGCGGTTCGGGTGAGTGCTGCACTCGCGATCCTGCTGCAACGTCCCCAGCTCTGCAAACAGGACCCGGTTCTCCGCTTGACATGGCAGGCTTCCGGCAGCCGACCGGCCGCTGCAGATCAGCCGCCCAACCCCGCTTTGCGCCTGGTCAAGCTGTTGACCGAAGTCGAGACTCGTGACGAGCTTGATGATGGCCGCCTGCTGTGGACCTGGAGTTGGCATGCCGCGGGGAGCTAACTACTACTGGCGACTGGCTGGAACCGGGTTCAGCTTTGCCGTTTTCGGGCTGGGCGGCCTTACTCTAGGTCTCGTACTCTTTCCGACAGTCCACCTCGCCTCTGCCCGGCGGGAGCTGGCTGAACGTCGCTGTCAATATTGCGTTCACCTCGCATTCCGCTTCTTCATCTGGATGATGAATGGTCTGGGTGTGCTCAGTTATGAGATCTCGGGACGGGAGAAATTGGACCGGCCGGATGCCAGTCTGATCGTCGCCAATCACCCCTCGTTGATTGATATCGTGTTTATAGTAAGCATGCTGCCCGAAGCGCTCTGTGTTGTGAAAAAGGCAGCCTGGTCGAACCCCTTTATGGCGGGGATCATGTGGGCCACGGGGTACGTCCCCAACGATGATCCGGACTCGCTCCTGACCAAGTGTGTTCAGTGTCTGGAGGCGGGCAAGAAGCTGGTCGTATTTCCGGAAGGTACCCGCAGTGTTCCCGGGAAGCCGATGAAGCTCAAACGTGGCGCGGCATCGATTATTGTGCGTAGCGAACAGGCGTTCTTGCCGATACGTATTGCCTGCCATCCGACGACCCTAACGAAAGCTGAGAAGTGGTACCAGATTCCTGAAACCAAGGTGCACTTCCGCATCGAGGTCAATAACCGTGTTGAGGTCCCGCCGGGCCTGGTCGAAGGAGAACGCTTGAGCAAAGCCAATCGCAGGGTCAACCGGCTCCTGCACGCAGCACTTTCCTATGGGTAGTCGGGTATATTGGGAATGTTAGAAGACGAAATCACAGTGATGATTATCGACGTACTCGAACTTGAGGACGTCACGCCTGGGGATATTGATCCTTCCGAGGCCTTATTTGGAGAAGGGCTCGGTCTCGACTCCATCGATGCGCTTGAACTCGGGTTGGCGTTGAAGAAGCGCTACGAATTGAAAATCGACATTGAGAACGATGATATGAAACAGCATTTTTTCTCGGTCGCTTCTCTGGCGAAGTTTGTTGAAGAGAGGCGGCAGGTGTGAAAGACACTGTGATCAACTCACGCGAAGGCATACTGGCCGAGCTGCAGCGCATTCTCGTCGAGCATTTTGAGCTAGATCGTCAGGCCATAACACTTGAGGCAAATCTCTATCAGGATCTCGACATTGATAGTATCGATGCGGTCGACCTGATGGTCGAGCTGAAGGAATTGACCGGTCGGAAGTTGGACCCGGAGGCCTTCAAGAAGGTGAGGACCGTGGGAGATGTCGTTGATGCGGTCCACGACCTCCTGCGGACCTAGTCTGCGGGGTCCGTACGGTGCGCTGGGGATTTCTCTTTGCAGCTCTTCTCCTCTTCTATCCGGTGCTTGTCTACCTGGGAATAAACCACTTCGAGCCAAGGGTGCTCGCCTTGGTGCTGATGGTCCTGGCCCTTACGCGGCTCCTGCTGATTCCAGGAAAAGCATCGGGGAGAGCCGGCCCCCAAGTGCTGGCGGCGCTCGCCGTGGCACTGCTCATCGGTGTCCTTTCTTTCGTCAGTAATTCTGTCGGATTTTTGCTGTACTATCCCGTCTGTATGAATCTTCTGATGTTTTTAATCTTCGTTGCGAGCTTGCTGAGGCCACCGAGCATGATCGAGCGCTTTGCGCGCTTGACGGAACCAAACTTACCCGATGAGGGGGTGCGCTACACGCGACAGGTCACCAAAGTGTGGTGTATCTTCTTCATCATCAACGGCAGTATCGCGCTCTACAGCAGCGTTGCGGCAAGCATGGCCTTCTGGACGCTCTATAACGGTGGTATAGCCTACCTGCTCATGGCCGCTCTGTTCTCCGGCGAGTACGTCTTCCGAGCCTGGTGGCGGCGGCGACACGGTGCAGGCTGATATGACTGAAGTGAGCTTCATTGCCATTTCCCGCTTGTTGCATGAGGGCCGCCCGGCAGATCACCCGGTAGCACACGGCCGGCGGGGCCTTCACTGCTGGGCCGCCTTTTCGTCCTCGGTGGCCGGGCTGGCCGACAGGCTGGAGCGGTCGGATGCTGAGAGCTGGCTGATCGCGACGGACGACGCTTATGAGCTTGCGACGGCGCTCTTGGCGGTGCTGCACGCGGGCAAACGTGTGTTGCTGCCCTCCACGCTCCAGCCAGGGCATCTGGCCGAGCTGGTTGGGACCGCTGGGGGCGTGCTTTTGGGCGAGCGGATCGAAATGCGCGCCGAGCGGAGCCTTGCGATCCACGATGACTACGGCGAAACAGAAGCAAGGTCCTTTCGTCCCGTCAATCCAGATTCCTGCACAATCCTACTTCATACTTCGGGCTCAACCGGCCGTCCGGAAGCTGTTGCCAAGCCGCTGAGATGTCTTGAAGCGGAGGTCGCGGTTCAGGACGAAGTTTTTGGCGGTTTGGGGGCTGAGGCCATTGCTGGCACGGTGCCTCCCTACCATATCTACGGCCTGTTGTTCCGGGTGCTCTGGCCCCTGTCGGCCGGCCACATCATCGAAGCGCAAAGCCTGGCCTTCCCCGAGGAACTTGCGCTGCTCTGCCAACAACGCCGTTCTCCCCTGCTGGTATCCAGTCCGGCCTTTCTGCGGCGCGCTTTGCCGATGTTGGATCTGTCGCAAATCGGGCGAAACCTTTGCGGGGTGCTCTCCTCAGGTGGGCCTCTGCCGCCCGAGATCGCCGCAGTCTACAATGCGGCGCTCCCCTGCCAGGTTACTGAGATCTACGGAAGTACGGAGACCGGCGGTATCGCGCGTCGCGTTGTAGAAGACGCAGTGGCCCCGCCACCCTGGCAGCCGCTGCCCGGTGTTAGGGTGGGTCTTGCTGCGGATGAAACGACCATCTCGGTCCAATCGCCGTTTCTGTCCTCAGGGAAGGTCTTCACAACAGGAGACCGCGGCCGGATCTTGGACAACGGCTACTTCTATCTCGAGGGCCGCAATGACCGCATCGTGAAGCTAGAGGACCGGCGCGTTTCCCTCGTCGAAATCGAGGAGCGTCTCAGAACCTGCGTGGAAGTCGAGGATCTGCGGGTGGTGGCCATCGAGGGCCGGGGCATTCGCATGCAGCTCGGCGCCGTGGTGGTGCCTTCTACTGCCGGGTGGAAAACCCTGGAGACCGGCGGGAAGCAAGCCTTGAGAGAACAGCTGCTCAATGCCCTGAAACCTCATCTGGAGGCGCTGGCTCTGCCTCGGCGCTGGCGGTTCGTGCGCCGCCTGCCAGAAAGTGCTCAGGGCAAAGTGCCACTGGGCGCCTTGCTGGAGCTGTTCCAGCCGGCCGCGGGTCGGCGGGTTGAAGCGGAGATTCTTAATCGAGTGGAGCAAGAGGATCGCCTGGAAGTAAGGATGCGGTTGAACGAGGAACTTGCGTTCTTCGACGGCCACTTCGACGAGGCAGCTATCCTGCCGGGCGTGGTTCAGCTCGATTGGGCTATCCAGCAGGCGCGTCAAGGCTTCTCGATTACCGGGGATATTTATCGTATCGAAGCGCTCAAGTTCTTTCGTGTCTTGCCGGCTGGGGTAGAAGTCAGATTGCAGCTGGAGTTCGATGCCGCGCGGTCTAGGCTTGGCTTTGCCTATCTTTCAGGTGACGTGGTGCATTCCAGCGGGCGCGTTCGCTTTGGAGACCCGCAATGAGCTTTCGCGCCTGCATTGTCGTACCGGTCTACAATCACGCCACGCAGGCGCGCGCTTTGGTCGAGCGGCTTGCCGAGTTTGGTAAGCCTGTGATCATCGTCAATGACGGAAGTGGGCCCGCCGATAGCGAGATACTGAAGGGGCTTGCCCAAGAGCATGCCACCGTCTCGCTCTTCGAACGCCCTGCCAATGGCGGCAAGGGGGCGGCAGTGAAAGACGGCCTGAAGGAGGCCTCCAGGCGGGACTTCAGTCATGCTCTTCAGATAGACGCCGATGGTCAGCATGATGTCAACGACGTTCCGAAGTTCCTTGCCAGGGCCAGATCCTGCCCTGACGCCGTAATCACGGGGCAGCCGCTCTATGATGAGAGCGTTCCGCGAGGGCGGCTCATCGCCCGCTATCTCACTCACGTCTGGGTGTGGGTGGAAACCCTTTCATTTACGATCAGGGATTCCATGTGCGGCTTTCGCGTCTATCCTCTGCAAAGTGTTGCGAACTTGCTTGACGGATCTCGTCTCGGCGATCGCATGGACTTTGATCCCGAGGTTCTCGTTAGGCTGTCGTGGAACGGGATCCGGATCATCTCGCTGCCAACTCGGGTCCGCTATCCCGAAGGCGGTCTTTCCCATTTCCGCCTCTTCGAGGACAATCTCCTGATCACTCGAATGCACATCAAACTTGTTGCTGGGATGCTCTGGCGGCTACCGGTCTTGCTCTCACGTAAATTCCTTCCCGGATTTACGGCAGATCGGGTAAAGCGGGTGAGCGATAAGCCATGAGCGAAAGAGCAGGTCATGGCAGGGGGCATTGGTCCCAACTGGAAGAGAGGGGGGTTTACCTCGGGCTCAAGACCATGCTCTTGAGCTATGAATTGCTCGGTCGTCGAGGCTTCTCGCTGCTCCTCTATCCGGTCATGACGTATTTCTTCCTGGCGAGCAGTAAGGCCCGGCAGGCATCGCTGGACTATCTCGAAGCGATCTATGCGCAAGGAGGCGCGGTGCCGGGAACCGATAAACCGCGATGGCGCCAATCCTTCGCCCACTTCATGGCCTTCGGCGAGGCCATTCTCGATAAGCTGCTTGCCTGGACTGGGCGCATTGGCCTTGATGCTGTCGATTTCGAGAACCTTGAGGCCTTTGAGGCGCTTCAGAAGTCTGGCAGCGGTGGCGTTCTGATCACCTCCCATTTCGGGAATGCCGAGGTTTGCCGCGCGCTCGGAGCCCGCAATACGGACGTGAAGATCAATGTGCTGGTCCACACCAAGCATGCGGCCAACTTCAATCGCCTTTTGCATCGGCAGAGCGGTCAGTCGGCGGTATCCCTCATCGAGACGACGGAGGTGGGGCCTGAAACAGCGATGATGCTGCTTGAACGGGTAGAGCAGGGCGAGTTCGTCGTCATCGTCGGCGACCGTACGCCGGTCAGCCTGTCCGGCCGCTTCAGTTATGCAGCTTTCCTGGGAAGAAGAGCGCCCTTTCCGCAGGGACCTTACATCTTGGCGGCCCTTATGAGGTGTCCGGTTCAGTTGCTGTTTTGCTTTAAGGAGGAAGGCCGATTCCGAGTCGTCTTCGAGCCATTCAGCGATGGCATTAAACTCCCACGCAAGGAGCGGGAGCGGGTGCTCGAGGATCTCGTTGCCCGCTTCGCGCATCGGCTGGAGCACTATTGTCTGATGCATCCGCTTCAGTGGTTCAATTTCTTTGACTTCTGGGGACAGGATCAGGGCGTGTCGGCTACCGGAGAACGGCGAGGTGAGAGTTGAGAAGCTTATCTAAGGTCCGGGTAGGCGGGGTGCCGGCGAGGCGAATGGAAGCGCTGGCGCAGTCGAAACTGCGCCTTCCACCTCCTGCCCGGGCTGGCTGGCCAGGTGCGGCAAGCGGCAGGGGTGAGACTCATGGTTAGCACTGCTAGGGGACTCCCGGAGATTGAGGTGCAGCTTACGGTGCCTTTCCATGACGTCGATATGATGGAGATTGCCTGGCATGGGCATTATGCCAAGTACTTCGAGATCGCACGCTGCGCCTTGCTGGATCAGATTTCCTACAACTATCAGCAAATGAGAGCTTCTGGCTATGCCTGGCCGATTATCGAGTTGAAGACCCGCTACGTGAAGCCTGCAAGGTTCGGTCAGATCATCGTTGTGCGGGCACGTATCGTGGAATATGAGCTGCGGCTGAAGATCGACTATCTCATCACCGATGCCCTCAACGGCACTAGGCTTACCAAGGGATCCACGGTGCAGGTTGCCGTCGAACTGGAAACGGGGGAGCTCTTGCTGGCCTCTCCATCAGTACTTCTGGAAAAACTTGGCGTGAGGTCATGATGGGGCAGTTGGTGAAAGCCGTCTTGGTAGTGCTCTTCATGATTTCCGGCTCTTGCCGGGCAGCCGCACCCGACGACCAGCCGTTCGAGACTATTCAGGGCCAGTTGGATAGGCGGGCGGTGTTGCGCGCAGACTTCCACCAGGAGCGTCATCTTGAAATCCTCAAGCGCCCCCTGCAGTCAAGCGGCACAATGCTGTTGCTGAGAGACGAGGGGGTCCTTTGGCGGGTGACTGAGCCCTATGAGGTCACCTATCTGATCCGGGCCGACGAGATCCTGGAATGGGAGGGGGGAAACGGTCCCCGCCGGGTTGGCATGACCGCAGTCCCGGCGTTCCGGCTTATGACCGAAATGTTCTTGGCGGCGCTGGGCGGAAATCTCTCGAGCCTGCGTGAAAATTTTTCGGCCGAGACACTCCCGGCCGAAACCGGGTGGCGTGTGCGGCTGCTGCCGGCTGTGGAAACACTGGCGCAGGTGATCGCCAGCCTTGAGGTGGCGGGGGACAGCTACGTCAGAGAGGTTCTGCTTAAGGAGGTCCGGGGCGACTCCATGAGCTTCACCTTCAGCAACCTGGATGCCGATCCGGCCGGCCCTGATGAAGCGGAGAGAAGCTACTTTGCACACTAGGGCAATGGCCGTCGTTTGGTTGATCATCGTTGTGGGGGGGGCGTTATGGCTCTTGCTCCGAATCGCCAGCGGTCCGGTCATTGATGCCGATCTCCTGTCGTTGTTGCCGCGCGCGGCGCAGGCACCGGCCGTGCAAGCCGCAGCAGACAAAGTTATTTCGGCTCAGGAGCGCAGGCTCCTATTGGTCGTCTCAGCTGTCGAGGAGTCTGCTGCCCGGAAGGCGGCGCAATCGACCTATGAAGCGCTCGCCGAGGGGGGACTATTCGACCGCTTGGAGCTGCGGTCAGACCTAGCGCGGTTCGAGGGGCTAGGTAGGTTCTATTTTCCTCATCGCTTTCAGCTCTTGAGCGAGGACGCGCGCCGGCTGCTGCTCTCCGGTGACGAGAAGGCCTTTGAACGGCATCTTCTGCTGCGCTATCTCAGCCCGCTGGGCAGCCCGGGATCGTCCTTGATCGAGGCGGACCCATTGCTTCTGCTACCGGACTTCCTGTCGTCGCTGCGTGCCGCACAGCCGTCCAAGATCCGGCTGAAAGAGGGATTTCTAACGGTGCAGGATGAGGACGGTTTCCATGTTCTTATCGTGGGCGTGCTCGCTGCTTCTCCCTTTTCCGTCGCCAACCAGGAAGCGCTGGGCGCGCGCCTCCGAGAGGCGCGAGCCCACGTGGCACAGCAGAACCCGAAGGCATCGCTCATGGTCGCGGGCGTGTTTCCCTATGCTGCCGCTGGCACTGAAGCGGCCCGCAGGGAGATTTCCATCGTCGGAAGTGGCTCGCTTCTGGGCATCCTTCTGCTTTTCCTGGCGGTTTTTCGCTCGCTGAGGCCTTTTCTGATGGCAGGCCTCGCCATTGCCTCGGGCTGTCTTGCGGGCTTTGTATCCTGCTTTGCGATTTTCGGCGAGGTCCACCTTCTAACGCTGGTCTTCGGTGCCAGTCTGGTGGGCATTTCGGTGGACTACGCCTTTCACTATTTCTGTGCGGCTCTGGATAAGGAGAACTCTGACGCGGGGTCGGTACTGGGGGAGATCTTTCCCGGAATCACGCTGGGATTGCTCACCAGCATCATCGGGTTCTCCGGGATCTTGCTCGGGTCCTTTCCGGGATTGCGTGAGATGGCGGTGTTCTCTTCATTTGGCCTGGTGGCGGCCTGGCTGAGCGTCGTCCTGCTGTTTCCATTGTTGCGTCAGGAAGCGGCGGCGCGGCCGAGCCGCGCCCTCTCCTGGGCGTCGACTTGTGCCCGGCTGTGGAGCAGGAGCGCGGGAGCTACGGCATTCGCCGGGTGCGGCATTGTGGTGCTCATACTGGCCGCAGGCGCCTTCAACCTGACGCCGCTCAATGATTTTCGCTTGTTGCAGGCGCACGATCGAGTGGTTCAGGCCGAGGAGCAGCGTGTTCGCGCGCTCCTGGGACAAGCGCCTGCGCGCCAGTTCTTTCTCGTCGCCGGCGCCGATGCGGCAGACCTGCTCGAAAATGAAGAAGCCTTGACCACGGCCCTTTCGCCGCTTCTGGAGAACGGCGAGGTAACTGGCTATACCGCCCTTTCGCGCTTCGTGCCCTCGCCAGCGCGCCAGCAGGTAAACCGAGCGTTGATACGCGGCTTGCTTTCCGGGGAGAGCTCTCCCTTCGATCTCCTCGAAGACCAACTGGGGCTGCCTGAGAGCCTGCGCACGTCTTATGAAGACGCCTTTGCGGCGACCGCGGCTCAGCCGCCTCTCATGCTCGCTGATTGGCTGGCTAGCCCGGTATCGGCATCTTTGCGCGAGCTCTGGCTCGACGGTAGGGGTGGTGTCTTTTCTGCCGTGATGCTCACCGGCCGAACGGAAAGTGCTGTTCTTCGCGAGATTGCCGAGAAGTTGCCTGCAGTCCATCTCATTGACCGAGTTGGTGAACTCAGCGGCATCTTCAGCACCTATCGAGATCAGGCGCTCTGGTTGACTTTGGCGTCCTATATCGTGGTGGCGGTGGTGCTAGCGCTGCGATACGGTCTCAAAGGAGCATGCTCCGTGATGGCGGTGCCGCTGACGGCCGGCCTCGTCGCTTTCGGCGCACTTGGCTATCTCTCCGAACCGATCAGCTTGTTCAACGTGATGGCGCTATTGCTGATCCTTGGGATCGGTGTTGACTATGCCATTTTCTTCAGAGAGGCGGGTGCGGTAAAGGCCTCAACCTTGTTGGCGGTCGCCCTGTCGGCTCTCACGACCTTGCTGGCCTTCGGCCTCCTTTCGGTTTCTGCGACGATGGCTGTACATTCCTTTGGGTTGACCTTGCTGATCGGGATCGCGGCGGCATTTCTGTTGGCGCCAATCGGCGCGCTGCTCATTGCACCGCAGCGCAAAGCGCATCTTGATGGAGCGGTGACGTGAGCCTGGGGCGGTCCTGCGATGTTGGCGTCGTTGGGGCAGGGCCGGCCGGCGCTGTGGCAGCCGCAATCCTCGCCCGAAAGGGCCTGCAGGTTGTCGTGCTTGAGCGTGAGGCCTTCCCGCGCTTTTCCATAGGAGAGAGCCTCCTGCCTCAGTGCATGTCCTTTCTGGAAGAGGCTGGAATGACCGCTGCGGTGGAAGCGGCGGGATTCCAGTTGAAAAACGGCGCTGCTTTCGAAAAGGCGGGACTGCATTCGTCCTTTGATTTCTCCGACAAGATCGCCGAGGGCTGTTCAACCACCTTTCAAGTCCAGCGCGCCCAGTTCGATGCAGTTCTTGCGCAAGAAGCGGAAAGGGCCGGTGCAGAGGTACGTTTTCGCTGCGAGATATCCGGCGTTGGACTGGATGACCGGGGTGTTCGGCTCACGTACCGCGACGAGGCGGGCGGTGAAAGAGAACTGCGCTGTCGATTCTGTCTGGATGCAAGCGGATCTGGTAAGTCGTTTGCCGGATTGCTCGGGCTTAACCTGCCGCAGGAGGGTGTCCAGCGTGAATCGCTTTTCACGCATGTCGTCGATGGCATGTCGCTCGGGACCATGGATCGGGAAAAGATCCTGATCACCGTGCATCCGCGCCACCATTCAGTATGGTTCTGGCTCATTCCGTTTTCAGACGGCACATCGTCGCTAGGAGTCGTGGGGCCGCCGAACTATTTTTCCACCTACCCCGGAGAGCCGCTGGAAGTCCTGCAAGCTGTGGTCGGTGAAACCGGATTTCTGGGTGATCTCATGAAGCCTGCTGCCTTTGAGTTCCCAGTGCGCCGCATTTGCGGCTATGCCACGCGTGTGTCCCGTCTCTGCGGTCCGCGATACGCGCTGCTTGGAAACGCTGGGGGATTCATCGATCCTGTTTTTTCCTCAGGTGTCACCATTGCCCTGAAATCGGCGTCCCTGGCGGCCGCCGCGGTCTCGCGCGAACTCAACGATGGAGAAGTCAACTGGGAGCAAGAGTTTGTGAAGCCTCTCTCCGTCGGCGTCGAGACCTTCCGCCATTTCGTGTCGGCCTGGTACGACACGAGCCTACAGGACATCATCTTTGCGCAGACACCCAACCCCCGTATCCGACGGATGATCTGCTCGATCCTGGCAGGCTATGCTTGGGACAAGAACAATCCCTATGTCGAGCAGCCTCGCCGGCGCCTTCAAGCGCTGGCCGAGATGTGCAGGTTGGCACCATGAGAGCACCACTTATATTGCTCCTGTTGCTCGCGACGGCGAGCTGCGCGCAACACCGAACCGGCGTAGCCGTAGGGCCTCTGCTGCGTGAGCCGTTGCCGGTCGAGGGTCTTGGGGAGCCGCTGTCGCTGAGTCAGGTGGTGACCAGCATATACCAAGAGAAGACCCATTCAATCAGGGTAGAGACAGAAGTTTCTCCCGGCAAATTGGTGATGGTGGGGGTGTCACATATTGGTATCCCTCTGTTCGAGGCCGCCTTGGAGGGGGGCGAGCTGGATTTTCGGGCTCTCGGGGAAGCCGAGTTACCCTTTGACCCGCGCTACATTCTTTCGGATTTTCAACTCGCATATTGGCCTTTTGGCGAGGTGAAGCGAGTGTTGGCGCAGCGGAGGTACAAACTGGAGCACGGAGAAGGCGAGGGAGACAGGTTGGTTTTTGACGAGAAAACGACCCTGATCGTGCGTGTCCATCATGAGCAGGGGGAGGGTGAGGGCGCCGATTTGCTGATCGAGCACTATGACCTGCCCTATCGCCTCCAGATTAAGACTCTTAAACGCGAAGGAAGTGCGTGGTGAGAGACCACCCGGCCTTTCTCACCGATCTTGGTATCGTCAGCTGCCTCGGACGCGGCAAGCAAGCGGTGCTGGAGGGACTCATGAAGCCGGAGCGCCATGGTATTGCCAGGCGCGAGGATCTTCTCGCCGATGGAGCGCCCGCTTACGTCGGCGCGGTCAGTGGAGATCTGCCGGCGCTGCCCGCCCGTCTCGCTGGCTACGACAGCCGAAATGCGGGTTTGCTGATCCTCGCGCTCGAGGAAATTCGCGACTCCCTCGAAGCAGCTTTGTCGCGTTTCGGCCGGCAGCGCATTGCCGTTGTCATGGGAACCAGTACCTCGGGAATCAGCGAGGGTGAGGCGGCCTATTTCCAGGCGGCGAAGAGCGGCGTTCTGCCGGAAGGTTTCGATATGCGTCGCCAGGAGCTCGGCAGTCCGGGCGAGATCGCCGCGCGTTACCTCGATCTCACAGGCCCGGCGTTCACCGTATCGACAGCCTGCAGCTCCAGTTCCCAGGCACTCGCTGATGGCCGCCGCTTGCTGCGGGCCGGGCTGGCTGATGCCGTCCTGGTTGGCGGCGTTGATAGTCTTTGCCGGCTGACCCTTAACGGGTTTCGTGCACTCTCAGCACTCTCGCGCGGTCTCTGCAACCCCTTCAGTCGTCATCGGGACGGTACGATGATCGGCGAGGGGGCGGCTGTATTTCTCATGCAGCGTGATGAAGCGGAAATCGCCCTACTCGGCGCCGGGGCGTCCTGCGATGCCTATAGCATGACGGCGCCGGATCCCGAAGCCGGAGGAGTCGTAATGGCCATGAAAGCTGCGCTGAAGGATGCGGGCCTCGCAGCTGAGGATGTGGATTTTATAGAACTGCATGGCACCGGCACCGAGCAAAATGACGCCATGGAGAGCCGGGCGGTGCTAGAAATCTTCGGCAAGGCCATACCTTGCAGCTCTTCGAAGGGAAGGGTTGGACATACTTTAGGGGCTGCCGGCGCGATGGGGGCCGCCCATTGCTGGCTTGCCGCGAGCAGCATGAACGAAGAAGGACGTTTACCGCCCCACATCTGGGATGGCGCGGCAGCGGAGGGCTTGCTGTCCGAGTGCCTTGTTAATGCCGGGGATCGACTCGCGCCCTCGGCTAGGCGGGTATTTCTCTGCAACGCTCTGGCATTTGGCGGTAACAACGTCACCTTGGCAATTGGAAGGCGATAGTGATGAAAGTTCCCTGGTCGGTCGAGGAATTGGTGCCGCACAGCCGGACAATGCTGCTTTTGGATAGCTTTGTCGCTGAAGGCGAGGATTGGGTCGAGGCGGGTGTGAGGATCGCCGAGGACTGCCTTTTCTACGACCCTGACATCAAGGGCATTCCGGCCTGGATTGGACTTGAGTACATGGCTCAGACTGTTGCACTTTACTCGGGATTGCAGGCGCGCCGTGCTGGAGAGGCCGTCAAGCTGGGATTTCTACTGGGTACCCGACGTTTCGAAGCAAGCAAGGCCAGCTTTGTCTTGGGTAGTTTTCTGACGATCAGGGCAGCCCGGGAGTGGGACGACGGCCAGATGGCGGTCTTCGACTGCTCGGTCTCTGACGAGAAGCAACTGGCTTCAGCGCGCATCAACGCCTACCTCCCTCAAGATGTAGAGGCTTTCCTGGCGGGTGAGGCGCCATGACCAGGTCTGTATTGGTGACCGGCGCCAGCGGTGGACTGGGCAGAGCGATCAGTCGCAAGCTTGCCGGTGATGGCTTTGAGGTGGTGCTCCACTTCAATCGGGGACGCCAGGCCGTGGAAGACCTTGCCGCTGAGCTTAGCGACGCTGGGGGCAAAAGCCGCCTTCTGCAATTTGACGTAACCGAGCGTTCAGCGGCGACCGCTGCGATCGAGCAGGACCTGGCCAGCCATGGCGCCTACTATGGTGTGGTCTGCAATGCCGGTATTCATCGGGACAACGCTTTTCCGGCTATGCCCGGGGAGGACTGGGATCTCGTCTTGCGGACCAATCTCGACGGTTTCTACAATGTCGTCCATCCCGTCGTTTTGCCAATGGTGCAGGCGCGAAGGGGGGGGCGCATTGTTGTGATGTCATCGATTTCGGGGATCATGGGAAACCGCGGTCAGGTGAATTATAGCGCTGCCAAGGGGGGCCTTATTGCGGCTGCCAAGGCGCTTGCCATCGAGCTGGCCAAGCGGCGCATTACGGTAAACTGCGTGGCGCCCGGTGTGATCGAAACCGAGATGACCGAGAAGATAGAACGGGACGAAGTAATAAAGATGATTCCGGCACGCCGATTCGGGCAACCCGAGGAAGTGGCCAGCCTGGTCGGTTTCCTGTTCTCCGAGGAAGCCAGTTATATCACCCGGCAGGTGATATCGGTCAACGGTGGGATGGCGTGATGCGACGCGTTGTTATCACGGGTATGGGGGGACTAAGCCCCATTGGCGTCACCTGGAGCGAGGTAGAAGGGCAGCTCAAGTCGGGGCGGAATGGTGTCAGGTACATGTCCGAGTGGGACGATATCGAAGGGTTGAACACGCGTCTGGGGGCGGCAGTGCCGGCCTTTGACCTGCCGGCGCACTATGACCGCAAACGCACGCGCAGTATGGGACGGGTAGGCCTGCTGGCGACCCGCGCCAGCGAGATTGCTCTGGAGGACGCCGGGTTGCTCGAAGATCCGGTGTTGACCAGTGGACGCACCGGCGTGGCTTTCGGTTCCTCTTCCGGTTCGCCGCCAGCTCTTAGCGATCTCGCCAGGATCCTCATCAACAAGAGCACGGACTCGGTCAAGGCCAATTCGTACATTCAGATCATGCCACACATGACCGCTGTCAATGTCTCGGTATTCTTCGGCATTCGCGGCAGACTGATTCCGACCTCGACGGCTTGTACGTCAGGCAGTCTGGCGATCGGGTTGGCCTATGAGGCAATCCGTGAGGGCCGGCAGACGGTGATGGTGGCCGGTGGGGCGGATGAACTGTGTCCGTCGCAGGCAACGGTTTTTGACACGCTCTTTGCCACGAGCACGCGCAATGATGAGCCCGATCGGACGCCACGACCGTTTGACGAAGCGCGAGATGGTCTGGTTGTTGGAGAAGGCGGGGGGGCCATGGTGCTGGAGGATCTTGAGCATGCCCGAGCAAGAGGGGCGACCATTCACGCCGAAGTGGTTGGCTTCGGCACCAATACCGATGGGCAGCACGTTACCCAGCCTTCTCAAGATACAATGACCGCAGCGATCCGCTCTGCGGTGGAGGATTCGGGCTTGCCAGCCGAGGTTATTGGCTACGTCAATGCCCATGGCACGGCGACTGACGTCGGCGACATTGCCGAAAGCCGTGCTACTCTGGAGGCCCTCGGCTCGGCAGTTCCGATCAGCTCTTTGAAGAGCTACATCGGTCATACCTTGGGTGCCTGTGGGAGCCTGGAGGCCTGGATGACGATCGAGATGCTTAAGCAAAGTTGGTTCGCCCCAACACTCAACCTGCAGAAGGTGGACGAGCGCTGCGCGGAGCTCGACTATGTGAGCGGAGCAGGCCGGTATCTGGATCCGGAATACGTCATGTCCAACAATTTTGCGTTCGGTGGTGTCAACACATCGTTGATTCTGCGCCGCTGGGCGTGACCGGGCGGCTCCGCCATGACGGTGACGGGGGAGGGGAGGCTGACCGAGGGGGTGCTGCACTTCTGGTGCCTGCCGCGCAACCGGGAGAGGTCCGAGCGTCTTTGTGAGACCGGGGCCTTGCTGCTGTCGCAAGCCGAAAGGGCGCGGCTGAAGGCGATCAAGAGCGCTGATCGGGCCCGACAGTTTGTTCTTGGGCGCGTGCTGCTCCGCAGGGCGCTTGCCTATCATCTGGATTGCGATCCGGGCCAGCTCAGGTTCTCAGAGCAGAGCAGCGGAAAACTTTCGCTGACCTGGCCTGAGGAGTACTTCTTTGATTTCTCTCTCAGCCACTCCGGAAGCGACTTCTTGGTCGCGGTGGCGCGCGCCAGGGGGGTCGGTGTCGATATCGAGGAACTGCATCGGGCGGTGCAGGTACTGAAGATCGCGCGAAGCGTTTTCCCGCCGGCCGAGCACGAGCAGTTTGACGGTCAGGACGACGGGGAGGCGGCGGAGGCCGCTCTTTCGCTCTGGAGCTTGAAGGAAAGCGTCGCTAAAGCCATCGGGGGTACAATCTGGCAGTCGATCGGCAAGGCCGTCATGAGCGTGGAGCGCGGTAGTCTGACCTGGCTTGCCCCGCCGCCCGAAGGCGAGCAAGCCGATTGGACCCTTCTGCTCGGTGCATTCCGTGAGGATCACCGATTCGCCGCGGCGCTTTGGCACCCGGCTTCGTATGCCAAGGGATGGCGATGGGAGCTCCACTGCCTGGATGAGCAGACCCGGGATCGCGAAGAGCTGCAGATCACGCCGATGGCGGGCCTTTGAAAGGAGGCGGATTCTTGCGGTGTCGCAGAGCGGCTGCAGCCTTCAGATCACGGGTGTGTGGCTTGTTGCTGACCTGAGGCGTAGGGCGTGCCGGCGAAGCTGAGACCGGGGATCATGCGCTCGCAGGCTGAAAGGGAAGCGGCAAGGAGCGCCATCAGGATCCAATTACGCATGGTAAGCCACCCTCCTTCCCTAGTTGGGCAAGGTCAACCCATATGCCAGTCACGGTGTCAACTTGGCGGCGCTGAGGTTGACGAAGAAGGACTAGAGCTTGTTCAGCTCGAGATTAATACGTTCGGACAGGAGCTGAACCCACTTGTTGTAGTTCCGGTGGATCTTCTCTCCGTCATAAAGCAGCACGTCGCTGTCCTTATAGGTAATGGAGTAGCGCTCGGTGGAGTAAACGATGTCGACGATGGCGGTATGATGGCGCACGTGGGCGGTGGCGACGATATGCCCTTCATCCGTGGGGTCGACCAACCAGCTCTTGTCGTGGCACGCGGTAACGATTGCGTTCTCAACCTCCGCCAAGCTGGGGGCTTCGCCTGAAGCTGTCACCACCGCTTCCTCTGTGATATTTAGGACCGGCTGTGTCCGTGCACAGGCAGAGACGATCAGCAACAAAGACAGGCCAAGAATTGGGCTTAAGATACTGCGCAGCGGCGGCTGATTAGTTGGTAAGCTCATCGAGCTTCTTCTTAGACCATTCATAGGCAGCCTCAGTCTTCTTCTTGGACCACTGATAGGCGTTCTCAGCCTCCTTCGAAAGGTTCTCAGCGACCCCGACTGCGCCATCACCGATGCTGTCGCCGAGTTCGGAGGTCTTCTCCCCGACTCGTTCGGCATCGCTTTTGAAGGTCTCAACAACATCCTCCTCGGCACTGGCGACGGAGTCGTCGGAAGATTGGGCTACCGCGGTCGAAGAGGCCGGCACGAAAAAGAAGAGGATCCCGAGCACGGCGCTGGTGCACAGAAATCGGACGACCAGTTGGAGTGTCATGGGCCAAATGCTCCTGCTGAGTTCGCTTTTGGTAGTGGTAACCTGGCAACGGATTACAATCCAGGGTAAATTTTGTGCCTTGACCGACCTACCCGAAGCGTCGGAATAGTGCGCCCGCAAGCAAGGCTTGGATCCGACGACTGCCTGAAGCGGGAGCGGGGCGAGCAGGTTTTGCGGAGTTCGAGACCGGTGATCGGCACCTGCCTGAAGGCCGCAATAGTCTCGCGCACCATGCGCACGCTGCTACCGTCCGGATCCGCACCCGCAAAAACTCCTCGGCCACGTCTTCAAAGGAGGGATCAGGCAGGCGCTTGTAGACAAAGCGCTCCAGAATCTCAGAATCACGCTTAATTCACAAGCTCTTAGCCGCCGCCGCGTCCGGCGGGTCGGCATCCAATCCCGTGCTCTCACGAATGCGCTGCGACTTGGCACCAATACGCACCGTGCCGCAAAGATAAAGCTTCCTGGACCCCTTTCGCCGCACAACACGCAATCCCCCGTGGCGCGGAACCTCCCGGCCCGCGCAACTTCTTTCTTCTGTCATAAGAAGATCCCTATGCATGGAAGTCGCCACTCGGCCAGGGCCGGGTGAACCCGCCGAAGGGCAGGGCGGGGACATCAGGCCAGAATGCGAGAAGCTGCGCAAAGCGCGAAAGCGAAAACAGTGCGGCTGGCCTGCCTGCGCATGCAAGAGGCAGGGAAATCGGGCTCCTGGGGCCCTCTCCCGGGGGCCTTCAGCGGCGCTCCGGCACCTTGAAATGGCCGCCAGAAAAGGCCGAATCGGCCATAAGCGCCCGCTGTCACAAGAGGCAAGAAGAGTTGCCATTTAGTAATAAATTGCCTATATAATGCCATATAGGATAATCGTGATGCCTCAGTTCTTGCCCGTCGATACCGCCCCGCGCGGCTTCTCAGCGACGCCCCTTAGCGATGAAGAAGGGGCGGCGATGTTCCGCGCCGCGGTCAATCTCTTCCGTCATTGGGATATCACCGACGAAGCGGCTGCAACCCTGCTCGACCTCACGGTGAGGACCTACAGGCGCTGGAAGGCCGAAGGGCCGGGGCGCATCAGCCGTGACGGCAAGGCGCGCCTCTCCAACCTCATGGGGATCCACAAAGCGCTCAGGATCATCTTCCGCGAGCCCCAGCGCGCCTACGCCTGGATCAAGGCACCCAACGAAGCCTTCGGCAACCGCTCGGCACTGGAGGTCATGCTGGGCGGCGAGCTCACCGATCTGATGCGCGTGCGCCGCTACCTGGATGCCGAGCGGGGCGCCTGGTGACCGACCCGGCTGAGGTGCCGGTCAACCGGGTCAGGTGGCGAAAGGCCGTGCGCATCATCCGCAGCCTCTATCCGCCCATTGATCTCTTTGAAGATATCGCCGATCCCGAGGACTGGCCTCTCCTCCTCTCCGCCGAGCAAAAGACCAACCCCCGCCTCATGGAAACCATCGGCAACCTCGACCTGGTGCCCCCCAAGCGCTGGGTCGGCGGGGCAGGGGCCAGCTACCTCATGGCACCCTTCACCCATGCCAGCGCCGATCGGCCAAGCCGCTTCAGCGATGGCTCCTTCGGCGTCCTCTATGCCGCCAACCGCTTCAAGGTCGCGCTCCTGGAGACCGTCCACCATCACGGGCGCTTCATGGCGCGCACCCAGGAAGCACCCGGCTGGACCTCGCAGTTCAGGGAAATCGGCCTCCAGGTAGAAGGCCGTCTGCACGACCTGCGCCGGAACGAAAAAAGATATGCCGCACTGCTCCACCCCAAGGACTATCAAGCCGGCCAGGCCTTTGGAACGCGGCTGCGCGCCGTAGAATCAAACGGGCTCGTCTATCCCAGTGTGCGCAGCAAGGGCGGCGAATGCGTCGGTCTGTTCTATCCCGACCTTGCGGCCAATCCGATCCAGGGCCGCCATCTCGACTACCACTGGGATGGCACCCGCGTGGATCTCTATCGCGACGCCGGCAGTGGTGATGTATTTCGAATCGTCTAGATCTCTGCACCTAGATCCGCTTTGCGGCGAAGCTGAAAGGTGCTTGCAACTGTGGCCCGCCAAGCGAATAGGCTTTTCTGACTGGCTCCCACCAAGCCAGCAGCGCCTTGCCCACTACCCCAATTCTCATGACAAGCGCAGCCGGGCGCTCCTTCGGATCATCGGCTACTTTACACCGCCAGGTCTGATCCCTCTCAGGACTGCTAGGGCACTCGAGCATTCCGATTGCAACGTGGCGATCGTGCGGAGCCAACGCTGGCATAGGTAATCTCTTGCCGGCGGGAAGATTACACAGAGAAGCGGGCGTTGAACTCTCATGCCGGCGCAATCTGGTGAGGTGACCAACAAGCCCCTAAGGGGCATAACGATCTTGATTGCGTCAGATTGATTTAAAGGGACGACGTTCTCAGTGTCCCCATTTGCCTGGGAGCACCGACCAAGGGAAGTCTGAAATATACCTTTGAATATACGCATCTTTCATGCCTCATCTAGGAAGTTACATCGTTTGCGAGGTGTGCTGCCTGGATGCAGATGTTCATGCGGGCGGATCAGGGAAGCATGGACTTTTCGGATTTTCTCGAGCAATCAGAAGGCGCGACTTCGCCGGGGGAACTTTTTGACCTGCTTGTGCGCGCGGGAAGAAGCGTCGGCTTTGGCCGTGTCGCATATTTGGCTCTGCGTGGTGACCACCCCCTAGTGCGCCACAGCAAGCTGCCCTGGCCATTCGTAGAGACGAACTTTCCGGCACACTGGCTGACAAGCTACACAGCTAGACGTGAGCATGAAGAAGACCCAGTTCTTCGATATGTCGCGGTCTATCAGTATCCGTTTCGTTGGGAGGAGCTGACGCGATCTCACCATCCCGGCAACGGGGCAAGTCATCTATGCGCGAGAGCGGCTCGAGAGAAGGGGCAGCGCGGGGTTACTGTACCTATCCATGGACCGAACAGACGTCTTGCTGCAATCTGCTTTGCTTCGGAAGACCACGGTCCGGCCAAAGAGGCCTTGGGTTGGTTTCAAGCGGTCGCCATTCAATACTATAGGCGCGCGGCCGATTTGGACATGATCGAGGCCGCTACAGATGCGCTTCCTGACCTGACGGAGCGCCAGCTTGAATGTCTGCGCTTGGTCGCAGAGGGCAAATCCTCATGGGACATTGGGACAATCCTTGGCATAAGTAGCGTGACAGCGACCTACCACATTAAGAATGCAATGAGGAAGCTATCGACAGGCAGCCGTACCGTCGCAGCGATCAAGGCCATAGAACTTGGTTTGCTAGATCCACCAAGATTGATCGAGGGCGAAGAACAAGAGCTAAGGTAGCGACCGCAACGAAGAAGGGGCTTGATCGTTTGCTGCCGAGAAATGGCTCCTAGCGGGCGGCCTTCGAGTCGGCGCTTGCCTTCCCCCGCCACTGCATGCCGCCGGCAAGTGCGACGCCAAAGACAGCGGCCACCATCCCCAACCAAGCAGCCGGTGGCATCGTTTCACCGATCAGGGCCCAGGCAAAGAGAGCGGCCGTGGGTGGAACCAGAAAGAACAGAGACGACACTCTTGACACCTCTCCCTGCCGAATCATTGCCAACAGCAGGGTCAGGGAGATAAGTGAGTTGGCAATCACCAGATACCCCAACGCCACTATGAACTCGGTATTCCACTCGATCCGAATGTCCTCAAGTAGAAGAGCAAAGGGGGCACAGACTATAAGAGCGACGGCATATTGAATTAGGTTGGCGGACACAGGGTGCTGGGCGGATCCAAATCGCTTTTCGTAAAGTGTGCCAGTCGTCATCCCAGCTAAGGCGCCGATAGATGCCAAGACACCCAGCAACGAGGTGCTGTCGAAATCGGAAGTCGCGACGATCACGATCACAGCACCAGCTAGCCCGCAAACGATGCCCAGCCATCTCCCCGCGGACACGTTCTCGTCCGCAAATCGCCCAACGCTGAGAGCGACGAGAATGGGCTGGAACGAAATGATGACACCGAATGCGCCGGCCGAAACGCCTAGGATGAAAGCAAAGTACGTCAGGACGAAATAGACCGCCTGGATGCAGAAGCCTACCACAATCTGATCCCACCACTGACGAGCGGAAGAAGGAAGAGGGGGGCGCAGAACGATGTAGATTGCTCCCAGCAAAGCTACCAGTACGACATACCTCAGCGCGAGAAATGTGAGGGGAGCGGCGTACAAAAGCCCAATTTTTGCGAAAGCGAAACCGCCGGACCAGAGGACAACAAAAACCCACGGAACCCAAACTACCCACCATGGGTTCTGAGAGATCGTGGTGGAAAGGCTCCGTCTCATCATATGAATCTCGGCTGATTAGGGTGACCGCGGCGAAGGGCGGTGCATCTCCGGGATATGTCAGGGGAAATACTTAAGGTAGAACTCTATTATCAAACATTATCTGGAGTAGCAAGCTTGGTAGCGGACAGTCGGCCGCTGATCGATAGGTCAGACAGCACGCCCAGATGATTTCCAATCTGCCATGCCACCGCCTGATTGCTGCAGATGACGGGAGCTTGGATTTCGGCCTCAATGTCATCAATCACAGCCGAGGCGCGTACGGAAGTGCAGGAAATGAAGAGGGCGTCTGCGGAATGATCGTAGCAACTTCGTGCCGCCTCGATCCAAGACTCCTTAGCTATTGCCGTCATCTGGGAGTCCGCAGTGAAGCCAAAACAACTAGCGTTCGCAACTGCGTAGCCCCTTTTTTCGAAATCAGCGGCAATCATTGTCGTCAGTTCTTCGCTATAAGGAGCCAGGAGTGAGATCCGCCTCGCGCCAAGGGAGCGCAATCCTGCTTCGACGGCCCCCGAGGGTGTGACGCAGCGAGCAGTCGGTCTTGCCTTGCCCAGCAACTCTTCGACCCGTTTTTCCCCAAGAGCAACAGAGCCGGAAGTGCAGCCGTAGACCAGCACATCCAACTCAGTGTTGGGAGCTAGCGATCTAGCAGCGGGAACGAGAGCAGCTTCTATGTCGAGCAAGGACTCTTGGGTGATCTCCTCGACGTTTTCTATACGCGTGGTGATCAGAGAAACCCCCCGCGGAAGCATGCGATGAAACTCCGCTTCGATATTGAGATCTGATGATAGAGCCAAGAGCCCGACACGGCCGACCGGTCCTGCCGCTTTGAGCTTGGGGCGATCAACAATGAGCGAGGCGAACATGCATCAAGGTCCCACGCGCGCCGCGCTCAGGAAATGGGGCCTGGCGCCACTCTCGCGTAGCATCGTCAGTACCCGCGCTCGACATTGACGACATTCTCCAAGCTATCACCTCTCTCTAGCCTCGCAATATTTGCGAGCACGGAGGAGACAATGGATCGCGGATCGGTCACAGCAGCACAATGAGGAGTTACCGTAACTCTCGGATGCCGCCACAGCGGGCTGCCTTCCGGCAGGGGTTCGCGCTCGAAGACATCCAATACCGCTGCACTCAGGAACCCGTCGTCTAGAGCCTCGACAATATCGTCTTCTACGTGGACTGTGCCGCGGCCAACGCTAATAAAAGCGGGCCCTCCTAAGACCCCATCACGTGAGAGCTGCCGCAGAATGCTTGTGCCGATGAACCCATGTGTCTTCGGAGTGTGTGGCAGTAGCGAGACCAAAATATCGGTGCGCTGAAGAAAAGACGCGAGCTCGCCTTCTCCGGCAAAGCTAGCTACCTCAGGAATTTCCTTGTGTCCTGTGCTCCAGCCGGCAACCTGAAAACCGATGTCTCGCAAACGCTCCGCGACATACCGTCCCAGGTGACCTAGTCCCATTATCCCAACGCGCACATCGCTGGAAAAGACAGGTAACTCCGAGACCCAGAGTCGCTTGACCTGCTGTGCATCCAGACGTCGCTGCTGACGCGATAAGATTAAGCAATGAAGGACGACGTACTCTGCCATCCGCATGGCAAGATTCGTGTCGACGGCCCTCACAATAGGCACCCCCTTGGGAAGAGTATGGTCCCTGAGGATGTGGTCCACACCAGCCCCCAGCGAGAAAATCGCTTTTAGTCTGGGAAGGCGGGCAAGGAGCCCATCAGGCGGATTCCACGCCAGAGCGTACTCAATCGAGGCCGGATCATCGACGTCTTCGCATTCCACCAACTGTGCACGTGGATCCTTTGATCGAAAGACCGCGTCCCAGTTATCGAAGGAATCGACGTCGGATATGAAGAGTATCGACATACTGAGGTCCTCAAATGAGCTGGAAACAGGTATCACATAACAACTGGCGCTACTTCCTCAAGCGTCGTCCGGTAAATCACCCTCCTGTGTATTGTTGTGTCATACGGGGTCGCGGCGTGAATTAGGCGTCGATTATCCCAAAAGAGAACGTCGCCTTTTTGCCAGCGATGACGGTATTGAAACTCAGGCCGTGTCGCATGCGCGGTCACCTTTTTGATCAGTGCTCTGCCCTCCGCTTCAGGCAAACCATCTACGCCAATACTCATATGAGAACCGAAATAGAGTGCCCGGCGACCCGATAGAGGATGTCTGCGGACCAGGGGCCACTTCTGAGGTGGCTCCTTCTCCAGGTCGAGTTCATGGCTGTTGAGCGTTTCAAGTTTGTTAAGTCGTCGCAAATAGTCATTGAGCCCACGCACGGAATGGAGCAGCGTCACGTTTTCATATTGACGTTTCTCTGCGGCTGAGAGAGCGTCATAGGCGGTGTAGGTGCATGCAAACGCGGTATCACCGCCTTTGGCGGGTACCTCCTCGCCTAGGAGAATGGTCGCGCGGGCCGGAATGCTATACTGGGAGTGGTCGGTGTGCCATTCCAACTCCATGTCATCTATTTCCGAATTGGTGACGTCCGGCGCAAAAACAACCTGCTTACCTTCCGGATTCCCGATCACGAAAATTTCTGGGTGGTCCTTGTGCCGGTCTTCTTCTCGCGGTGCTAAGGCGAGGGGGGCAAAGGGGCGGCTGAACTCCACGAGTTGCCGCGGAGTGACCTCCTGCTTGCGAAATATTAGAACGCCGTACTTCTCAAGGGCCTGCTCAAGGACGGCGATCGATTTCTCATTGGGCACCTGATCGAGGCCAAGGCCATAGACCTCCGCTCCGATGACAGCGTCAACACGGTCAAACGTGATGTGGCTCGGCATTTGCTTCTCCCGCCGGATATTGTGACCTGTCTTAAAGGGGCGCATTGTGCGACGGCGACGGACTGGCCGTCTGCTGGAACCGTCGAGGGCGCAGCATGTCCACGGCAACCTCCTTGATTGCGCGCGGCGCCTTGCGGAAGGTGAGGCGGTCATCGTCGGGTTGCGCAGTTAGTTCCGCACGCTTCTCAACAATGGCCTGTAGCGTCTCGACCAAAACGTCTGCGCAGAGGTGATTGAGTTCTTGCAGGAGTTGGGGGTAACTAATGCCCGGTTGTAGCTCTAGACGGCGGCCGTTTAGAATTGGGCCTCTATCAACTTCAGTGTTAACGAGGTGAGCTGTGGCGCCCTGTGGGAGGTCATGAACGATCGACCAGACGTAGGGTGTGTTGCCACGCACGTCGGGTAAGACACCAGGGTGCACGTTGATGATGCCGACGAGCGCGGTGGAAATAACCGCCGGCCGGAGGACCCGCGTGTCGCCAAGAATGACGAGGGGAAATCGTCCATCGCGCAGCCGGGTTATTGATTCGTCATTATTATGATTCGTCGTATACAGGTGTGTGATGCCCAGGCGAGCGCAAAGTGAAGCGGTTGGCTCCATTGATTCAAACTGGTCGGTTTGGAGCAGCTCCTGGAGCTGCTCGAAGCGGCCCTCTTCGGCCAAAGGAGAGTCTTCCTCGATGACCAATTCCGGCACAAAGCCGTATCGAATCAGTTCCAGCAGCATCAACTGGCCGCGCGGATGGTCGCGCAGATTTAGAAATGCGAAACGCAGATCCGCCGGTTTGGAAGAGTCGATGCCGGAGAACCGCCATTGTTTCTCGCTGCTTGGTATTCTTTCAAAGAGCGACATTGCATCAACCTTTCATTTTCAAGAACGCGACAGCCCGGAGCGACAGGTGCAAAGGACGGCTACTAAAGGAACTAGCCGATAAGCTTTCATCTGCTCACGCTGTGTGCCGCTTCGGCAGCTGATAAAAGAGGGTAGGCGCCATCGGCATCGTGCACCTCGCGGCCCTGTAGTGCGGGCCGGAACACGCAAGCAATAACGAGGTCTGACTCTGCTGTCACACGATGGGGGTCGTTTTTGTCGAGGATGTACAGTGTGCCAGGCGCGATAGGGTAAGACCGGCCGGCAACAACGTCGAAGAGCTCACCTTCACCAGAGATGCAGTAGACCAATTCAATATGGTTTTTGTAGTGCATCGAAGTGGTCGTCTTGGCGTACATCGTCGTGATGTGAAAAGAGAAACCAAGTTCGTCGTCGCCCAGTGCGAGGCGAATGCTCTCCCAATTGTCCGCTGTGATGCGGCGGCTTGTTTCTCTTGCTTCTTTGAATGAGCGAACGATCATAGGATGGCTCCTGGCATGCAACCCGGACGCCGAGTGGCGCCGCGAACCGGCTTGGCGTGCATGATCTAGGTTGAAAGAACAGCCTCCACCGAGCTCCTCAGGATACGAAGGCCCGCAGAGATGTCTTCTGATGTGCTTGTGAGTGGTGGTAGAAGCTTCACGGTGCTTCCCTCCACGCCGGCGGTCTCAACGAGCAAGCCGCGCTCGAAGGCAAATTGGACCACTCGACGTGCCATGAGGGGATCGCCGAAATCGATTGCTTGAATGAGGCCGCGGCCCCTGGCCCAGGCCGCACGTCCGCGCCCGCATTGGCGCACTACTTCGATCAGTTCGCACAGACCAGCGTTTAGAGTGCGACCAAGGTGGCTGGCATGCTCTTGCAGGTCGCGCGAGGACCAGAAGGTCTTGATCGCAGCTGTAGCTGTCACGAAGGCGAGATTGTTCCCGCGAAAGGTTCCGTTGTGCTCGCCCGGCGCCCAGATGTCGAGAGCGGGTCGTATCAATAAGGCAGAAAGCGGCAGTCCATACCCGCTGAGCGATTTTGAAAGCACGACAATATCGGGCTTGATCTCGGCAGGCTCAAAACTAAAGAAGGGCGAGGTTCTTCCGCAGCCCATTTGTATGTCATCAATGATCAAGAGGATATCTTGCTCGTGAGCGAGGGCGCTAAGACGGCGCAGCCAGTCGAGAGACGCGACGTTAACGCCACCTTCGCCTTGAACTGTTTCAACAATAAATGCCGCAGGTTTGGCGAGGCCACTACCGGGCTCGCTAAGATAGCGGCGAATGTAGTCGATGGTGTCGGTAGAGGGGCCCAGGAAGCCGTCATACGGCATGAAGGTAACCGGGCCGGGGAGCGAGCCGGGGCTGTTTCGATAGTAGGGATTTGCCGTGACAGAAAGCGCGCCTAGGGACATCCCGTGAAAGCCGTTTGTGAAGGAAATGATGCCGGCGCGCCCTGTGACCTTCCGAGCGAGCTTTAGGGCCGCCTCTACGCAGTTCGCCCCAGTAGGCCCAGTGAATTGAATCTTGTACTGTAGACCGCGAGGTTGGAGGATCGTGGTATCGAACGCCTCCAGAAAAGCAGACTTGGCACCGGTGGCCATGTCGAGACCTTGGGTGACGCCGTCTTTCTTAATATAGTCGATGAGGGCCTTTTTCAGGGCAGGGTGGTTGTGGCCGTAGTTCAAAGAGCCGGCGCCTGCAAAGAAATCCAGAAAGACCGTTCCGTTTGAGTCGACCAAGCGTGTGTTCTGCGCAGAGGAAAACTCAGTGGGAAATGAGCGACTGTAGCTGCGCACGCAAGACTCGAGGCGGTCGTAGAGAGCGCCTAGAATGGGCGCGGGAACCGCGGGAGCATCAGGGCACTCCTCTGAGAGAGGAATGGTCTTTCTGGGGACTATGTCTTGTTCTGTGATCTCACGCACAGCGTCGTCCATGGCCGACCTCGTTGGTATCTGTGTATGAAATGGGACAGGGCTTTGCGTTATTCGAAAAGGAGACGGCAGAATACGTGCAGCTATCCGGTCTCCAGCTCGTCTGCCCTGAATGCCGCGGTGCGGATCATCCTTGGAACGAAGTAAAACATATGCTGTTGAAGCCAATCCTGGACTGCCGCGTAAACTGCGTCGAGAGAGGAGACGTAGCGATCCAATGGAACTTGCTTTTCAGGAGGATCCGCTGAAAGCGTCTCAGGTAGATGTACCGCGCGCTCAATGAAAATGGCGAGTGTGGGCATAGGTGAGACGGCTACTGATAGGTATGTGCCCTCGGCGAACTTGCAGGCGAAGTGATCGTCACTCCAGATGCCTTTGTCTAGGTGCTGCATCATTAGAGACTGAAGGTCTTCGGGCGGGCGCGTTCCTTGCAGCCTTCCCGCGATCATCAGGAAGCCGCGGTGGCGGCGATCCCGATTGCAGGGAGCTGGGGCGAGAGAGTCCTCTCTGCCGGGTTGCCTGGCTGCTTCGGAGTGTCCAGCTAGCGAAGGTTGCTGCATTGTCTGCTCCCGCAGTTCATTGTCTGTGGTTGCTTTTGGCAGTGCTAGAGTGCCGATTTAGAGGTGCCAGCGGTACTATCAAGTCAGATAGGGGGCGGTGTTTAAGCTGTGGCTATGAAACGGGCGATCCGTTCCTGCGGCGCGCGATGCGGCTCTATCTTGGTGCACGTCCGACGGAAAGCCGGCGATGAACGAATGGCAGCGTTCGAGTGAGGGAGGCAACTCCTTCTGGAAGCATGCGGCCCGCGCGTTGGATTTGAGCTTGTGTTCCGCTGCCTATTTGCGATGCGGAGCCGGACGGAAGCGAGACTCCAAAGAGGCCGGCGAGCTCAATTCGGGTGACGAAGAGCTGTGCGCGCCGTTTTCACCGGCATAGAGTGCACTTGGATCACTATCTCAATGCCGGAGGCAGAGCTGGCTTCAGCGCAGGAACTTGATAGGGATTCGGGGAGCCGCGCTGAGTCGCATAAGTGCGGTAGCGCGTTAGGGAATGCGAAGCGAGGTGCCAATCAGTGGGAAAGGAGTGCAAGAGGTAGACACCATGAGCCTTCTTCGCCGTTCTTGCATTCAATGGTCAAGCCTCAGTGGAGCAACTTGCGGCGCAGGCGAAGAGTTGGAGTGGGGCCAGCGGGCGGGATGTGTTGCAGGTGCGGTGATACTCGGGGGGACTGCCATAACTGTCGTGCGACGTTGGGCAATGCAGCGATTGCCACAAAATTGCCGTCGACGAGATCTGCGTCTTTGTAGCTAGTCACCCCAACTGCAGGCACGTGTATAATATTTGCGCCAGAATTTTTCTCTAACTACCGCTGAATACAATCGTTAATACAGTTTGTATTAAGAGATTGGCCGCGCTCAACTACCACAGTGTTCTGTTTTTGTGGAAGGCGCCGGTCTCGTTCCCATGTCATTGGTATTGAATTCCCGCAAAGTGCTGCATAGCGCAGCAAGTCGCAGCCCGAGGTGGCTGCAGTCCATGGCGACCGGTTACCTCAGCAGTTTCAGGGGACTTCCGCGGACTGTTTGGGCGCTGGCTGGAATTGTGTTGCTGAATGCAACGGGCCGAATGGTCTCTATTTTCTTGGTTCTATACCTTTCAATCAATCTGCAGCTAACGACTGGATGGATCAGTTTAATTGTCGGCGTCTATGGAATGGGCGCAGTTATCGGCGCCTTTGTAGGCGGTCGACTTTGTCGCCGCTTCTCGCAATATCGCGTCATGGCCGGAAGCTTGTTCGGCGGCGGTGTGAGCTTCACCGCTCTCTATTTTCTGAGCGACATTGTGATGTTCACGAGCATGCTTCTTGTTGCAGCCTGCTTCGAGAGTGCCTTCCGGCCAGCATTGGTCGCTTTGATGATGGATACAACTGAATCGTCCGAGCGGGCGCGCCGGTATGCGTTGTATCAGGTGGCGTTGAACGTTGGCTTGGCGGTGAGTGCGGCTATTGGGGGGAGCATAGCACTTTTCGATTTCTCGCTAATTTTCTGGATAGACGGATTTACCTGCTTTGCTGCTGTGCTCTGTTTGAGATCCTGTACCTCACTTGGAAGCGACAGAGCGCGGGCGCTGGAGTCGCGCGCCGAGCGGAAAATTGAAGTGCCGTCGCTGTCGAGGAATCCGAAATTTCTTCTTCTCATTTGTCTCGCTCTCGCTCACTACATGATCGCATTCCAACAGCTATCAACCTATCCACTCTTTTTGACTTCGCACTACGGCCTGGATAGCGCAGAGATTGGAAGCGTGCTTGCAGCCGGCAGCGCCTTCCTTACCTGCTTTCTCATACTTATAACGGACCGGTTAAAGAGCATTGACCATAAACTAACAGCTGCCCTCGGTTCGATTGTTCTGGGAGCAGGTTATGCGATGTTGCCATTGGGGCACTCGATCTCCTTTGCCTTTGTTACGATACTTGTGATCACTGCAGGGAGAATATTATTCCTCCCAACGTTTACAGAGGTAATGTATGCCTGTGGCGGTCGTGAACGTGCAGCCGAAGTTATTGGAATCCACTTCTCGATAACTTCCGTGTGCCGGGTTGTAGCGCCGATCATCGGTTTATGGACAATGAGCGCATTTGGGCAGACAGACCTCTGGTTGGCCTGTGGAGTCCTTGGTGTGATAGTTGCAGCAGCGCTGTTCGCGCTCTCGACACGGCGCATCGGTACGGATGGATGATTTCTTAATTGAGTACATCTTTAGAGAAGGCCAGAAGCCTCGGCGTGGTCTGCGAACAGGCGCCTTGTGTCAGGTCGTTCCCCACGGCTATGTAAAGGCTTTCGACAATGAAGCAACATGCCTTCAAAGCGGTATTCATGCGCGGAGGTACGAGCAAAGGACTAATTATGCATCGCGCGGATCTGCCGGCAGACCCAGCCGAGCGTGATGGCATGATTCTAAGCGCTATGGGTAGCCCGGATCCGTATAGTCGACAGCTCGATGGAATGGGCGGTGGAATCTCGTCTTTGTCGAAAGTCGTAATCGTAGCTCGATCGAGTCTACCCGACATTGATATCGAATACTCCTTTGGCCAAGTTTCGGTGACTGAGGCCGCCATCTACTATGTCGGAAATTGCGGAAATCTAACCGCCGCAGTGGCGGCCTTCGCCGTCGATGAGGGATTGGTGCTTGCCAATGATGGCATATTGAAGTTGACGATGCTGAACCTCAATTCGGGAAAAGTTGTTAGCGCAAGCCTACAGGTCGAAGCAGGCGAAGCCGTTGTAACAGGCGATCTCGTTATCGATGGAGTATCGGGGGCTGGTGCGCCGATCCGACTACAGTTCGTCGATCCCGCCGGCGGGCTATCTGGGCAGCTCTTTCCGACTGGCTCTCCAATTGATGTCTTGGAGGTCGAAGGGCTGGGCCCGACAGAGGTGACAATTGTCGATGCTGGCGCTGCGGTTGTTTTCGTAGAAGAAAGTGAGCTGGGCTTCGCCGACGCGGTGAGGCTGCAGGGGGGAGCGGAAAACGCGATAGAGATGGCCTGCCTCGATGCAATAAGGAATGCCGCGGTGCGACATATGAATGCTGCCGGCGAGGCTTCTCAGATGGTTCGGCAGGATTCGTCAGAACCATCGATTGCCCTGGTGACGCCAGGGAGGTCGGGCTTAATGGAGGGCCGCCAAGCCGACATATTTGTCCAGAGTGTAGTTATGGGCATGCCGCATAAAGCAATCCCAGTCACCACTGCAATGTGCGTTGCTGTTGCCGCGAAGATCAGGGGCACGGTCGTCAATTCACTTTTAGGGAAGGATGAAGCGGCGTGCCCAATTAATATCGGCCATCCGGCAGGCCTCTGCTCGGTAGAGGCGGTCGTAACTCATACGGATGCTTGGCACGTCGAGTCGGTGACAGTCTTTAGAACTGCACGGCGTTTGATGCGTGGCCTCGTCTATGTGCCCAGGGACTGAGTGAACGGCCGCGTATTAACTGCATGGCCATCCCCAAGGCGCCTCAGCAAAGGTGAGAAGGGCCGCCATCGTCGAGGAGCTCGCCTTCGGGGCTCAAGAGTACTCTGCCAAGGCGGTGCGTTTGCCCATCGTTCCCCATTCGAGGGCCATCGTAGGCATCCTATAGTATTCTACCTTTCCTGGCTTTGCTGGATGGCGACCACCAGCGAGCGGAGTAGCGATTGCCTCCTAAGCTCCCTACACCAAATCGGTCCTCCTATCCTACACAACGCAAAAGTGCCTTTATCCGTAGGGCACAACGAAGCCTAGTACCAGGCCAGCAGTGGCTCCGGTTAGCCCTTGCATGCGTTCGAGGAGTCTGTATTGTATACCGTATTCAGGGCACAGAATTCACGAACTAAGTTGAGCAGTGGGGGTAGGAATGTTGAGAACAGCCTTCTTGAAATCGCTAGCGGCCGTGATCGTGATCGCGGGCCTAGGATCGACTATCTCCGCAGGCCTGCAGGCAGCGGAGCTTCGGATAGGGATGGGGGGGGCGATCAGCTCCATTGATCCGCTCTATCACAACAACAGCAATAATCTGATGGTTTCGGCGCACATATTCGATGCGTTGGTAAATAAGAACGAAAAGGATGAACTCATACCAGGGCTGGCACAGTCGTGGCGCTTGATTGAGGATGACCTTTGGGAGTTCAAGCTCAGGCCAGGCGTGAAATTTCACGACGGAACATCGCTGACTACGGCGGATATCCAGTTCTCGATTGAGCGGGCACCAAACGTACCAAATAGCCCGTCTTCCTTTGATCCCTATGTGAGATCAATCGAGCGCGTAATTGCGGTTGACGACCTAACCATCCAAATTAAGACCACTGAACCGGATCCCGCTCTTCCTCGGAATTTGTCGTTTGTCTTCATCCAGTCGAAGAAGGCTGCGCAAGGCAAGACAACCGATGATTTCAACAAAGGCATTGCCGCTATCGGGACCGGGCCCTTCAAGTTTGTCGATTACGTGCCGAGCCGGGAAGTCGTTCTGGCGCGTAACGACGATTATTGGGGCGGGCCATCCGCTTGGGAGAAGGTGACGATCTTGCCGATTACCAACAACGCTGCGCGTATTGCTGCGCTTTTGACAGGTGATATTGACGTTGCCGCGGGAATTCCAACGGTCGATCTACCCAAACTAAGCAAGAACCCGAAGGTAGCGCTGGTTTCGGCGGCGCAAAACCGTGTTTTTTACCTGCAGATCGATCATCGTGATCAATCTCCGATGATCTTTGACAATGACGGCAATGTCCTCCCGAAAAACCCGATGAAGGACTTGCGCATCCGCCAAGCGATGTCAAAGGCCATCAATAGGCAGCTCTTGGTCGATCGGATTTTGGAAGGGCAGGGAATCCCGGCAGGTCAGTTCGTTCCTCCTGGATTCAATGGATCGAACCCAGAAGTGACACCGGATGAATATAGTCCAGAGGAGGCAGTCCGGCTTCTGGAGGAGGCGGGCTATCCAAATGGCTTCCGACTCGTTATACACGGTGCGAATGATCGCTATCCTTTTGACGAGAGCATGCCTCAAGCGATCGCACAGATGTTTGCGCGCGTCGGCATCAAAACAGAAATTGAGCTGGCGCCAAACTCCTTGTTCCGGAAGCGCGGTAAAGCGGGCGAACTCAGTGTCCAGTTCGGCGGTTGGGGCAACTCGAGTGCAGCATCAATGATGGTTTTCGTCATGCACTCTCCCGATAAAGAAAAAGGATTCGGCGCTTCGAACCGAGGACACTATTCAAATCGAGAGTTTGATGAGTATCTTGAGAAAGCACTCGCAATGATGGACCCTGAGGCGCGGCTTGAGGCGATCAAAGATGCCACGGCAATGGCGATGGAGGACCTCGCGGTTATCCCATTGCTTTGGAGAAAGATCACCTGGGCGATGCGGGGCGACCTCACAATGAAGCCGAACTCTCGTGGGCTCACGTTTGCGTGGGACGTTCATCCAAGCTAAGGCGTCAGCCTGCCTTTTTTGACCTGAACCCTGTAAGACTAAGGCCCGAGTGGCGGAATGCCGTCATTCGGGCCTTCTTTTTGCAGGCGGAGCGGAATACTCCTAACACGATTAAGTTCTCGTCTGTCGCTCTGTCGGCCAGCGCTTGCGGGAGCACAAGAGAACCGACCGTCCGCCCGTTCGGGGCCTTCGCGATTGATGCAAGAAAACCACAAATGCGAAGCGCCTTGGCTCGGCAAACAGCCAGGGCAAGGGAAGGGGGCGCGCTCTCTAACTTAGAACATGAAGCGGAACATAGACCATTCCGTCAAACAATTTGCGGCAGGTGCGTAGCACCGAGATGCCTGATACGGATTCCTCCGTGTTCCCTTTTGTCTTTTCCACGAAAAGCGTCATACACCCGGATGGGTGCTCTATGGTGAAGTCGAAGCTGTGGTTGGTGGAGCCGATCGCGGCCAGGTCAAAAGCGACTGTTCCCGATAAAACCGATGCCATCGTCAAGCAGATCGCGCCCGATCCCGAGAAGGCTGCATGGCAATGAGCTGGTGCATCGGTAAAAGTAGCAAGTTTGCGAGCGGCGATTGTGCCATTCGCTCTGGGAGGGGCCACCATGATTGGCCCGGGCGAGCTGTCACCGGAGACATCATCAAAGCCTATCAAACGACCAACCTCTCTGCGGATTGGCTCGAGCTTCTCAACTAGATCCCTATCCGAGTCGAGTTCCTCTTTAGTTTCGTAGCCTGTACGCCCTAGAGAGTCGGCGCGGAAAATCATGCAAACATCACCACCAGCATCGACGACTGTTACCGGAACCCCACCAACGACATCGCGTCTTTGGCCGGTTGGGAATAGTGCGCCAACGAGATTTCCAAATGGCGGTCGGTAAGTCACGATGACCGGTGCCGAAGTTCCTTCCACACCATCAATGCTAGCTGCGCCGGCATAGGTGACGGCGTTATCAGGTGTCTGCACGATCGACGTGTAGTTCATCTGAGAATTCGCCGCAAAGATGCGCACCGGTGTCTCGTCGCCCAATACATTCACGAGGCCTTTTTCGACGGCGAAGGGACCCACAGACGTTCCCATATTCACGCTATTCCCGAATGCGCTTACAGAGGTACTGCCGGGTGTCAGCTGCAGAAATGTATAATCGACGTCGGCATCCGGTCTGGGTGACGGTGAAACGATTATGACCTTGTTGGAGAGGGTCTCCGCCCCGCCTACGCCATCAATCTGTCCAGGGTGCTCAGGGTTCAGCGCAGCCAATATGACTTTGTCGCGCAGGCGATTGTCGCGCGGCAGGTCAGAAGCCAGAAAGACCGGCCCCTTAGAAGTCGCCCCACGGTAAAGAGAGCAGGGAATACCGACAAGCCCACCGGCAATTTTCAGACTGGGAGTTTCAAGCCAATCGCCAAGAGGCGAAGGACTCGCGATATCTCGCGGCGTCGCAGCTTTCTCCATTGCGCATCTCCTCTAGATCTACCAGTGACTCTTTCTTCTGAAATGTCATACAGAACGTGGCTCGCGCCGAGCGATTGTCGCAGACCGACCGACTATGGCCGACGAGTGCGATCATCTTGCTATGCATTCCGACTATCCATGGAGGGTCCCAGGTCCTGTTAGTCTCGTCGCTCTGCATTCATCAAGATGCAGGTCTACGGAATCGCCAACTTTATCAGGCATTAAAATAGAATGAGTTGCGGTGTCATCGGGGAGAATATACTGGACATTATTCTCTCGATGGCACGGCTGGCAAATGTGGCGTGACGGGCCGCATAAAGCGCAGGTAGTTGGGTCTTGCCGCTGTCTAGCCTACAAGTACCCTTCATGCTTTAGTCATCCCTATGTTGCGGTGTGGCAAGCATACTTATGTACCGACAGCTCCTTACCCCATCGTTCTACGGTAAGCCGCAAACTGAGAGGCCACGCAGCAGGATAGTCAAATTGACTGCGAAAGTGCGATTCTCATCGCCGCCCAAGCGTACCTTTCGGACAGAGACGTTAGCTGTACCATGTTCGCGCTGCATGCTTTGGGGGGTACACTAGTGGCAGCACAACGCGATAGCAGAGGTCCTTGTTACATGCGCGCTAGCGGAGCCGGAGGCCAGAGGAAATGCAGGTCGCCACGCTGTGACGGCCCGCTTGTTGCTTAAAAAGAACCAGCCGCGAAGGGAGCGTGTCCATTGGGCCAGCGGAGCTATTGTGGAGATCGAGGTTCAGCATAGCGAGTCTGGCGCACGTTTGTCCTCAGCGCCGGCAGAGCTTGCCCTAGCTTCTTGGATGCATGTTCAATTGTTCTGCAAGGCAAGCGAATTTAAGGTGCGAAGATTGGGCAAGATGGGCCGCGGGAGTCCACTATATATTGCTTAGGGCGGGTTCGGTACAGGCCAAGTGGCATGAGCATCGATCGGATACATCGGTCGGGGAATCTTGTTGAATGGGAAGGCATTGAGACGTCGTGCCGTAAGGCCGGGTGCATCGACATCAAAAGTTTGCGCTGGTCCAAAGAACTCGCTGAAACCCGCTCGGAAATGACCACGGGATTTTACGACCAAACTGCGGACTTGGGTGAGGTCAACACCCACCATCTCGAAAAATATCGGATCAACACATTGTTGACGCTGAGAGATCACCAGAACCTGAATGCCGTCAATCCGCAGCAAGCAAGTCGGTCCTAGGTCAATGCTTTGCCCCGCGGCGATTCCCTTTCGTCCGACGCAGCGACCACCATGCAGTCGCTCGACGGTCGCTTGCGCTTCAAAAATCCCAGAGAGAGGATCTTCCTCGTCCCGATTAAATCGAGCGAGAAAAGTCGCACCTTCTCCAAGTTCATGTGCTTCAGCTGCGAGAAGAGGGTCATAAAGGCCCCCTAACGCACAGTTCTTGACGCCTTCCATGTGAAAGGCCGATAGGAGCCAGACCGTATTGCCGCGAGCGCCCCCACCAGGATTGTCGCTCGTATCGGCGAAAACGACCGCAGGTTTTTCACGGTCAAAGTCAGCTTTACGTGCCAGCGATACTGCATCGGCGATCGAGGTCAGACGCATGACGAATTCATCGCGTTCGGCCCAAAGCTTACTTGCAACGGCAAAAGCGACGCGCTTGGCTGACGCTTCATCGCGATCTGCGGTTACCGTGACCGCCATACCGGATTTCGGACTATCGCCATGAGTATATCCGGTCGTAAGAGAGATATTGAGGATAGGCGGAGTCCACAGAGAACGTGCGTAGTCGAGAACCTCGCAAATCGGGTGATTGTCCGTAAGCTGTGTAGGAGAGGGCGCTATAAGTGGGAGCTTCACAAATCCAATCTTTGTGCACATGCCCTTGAGCATACTTGCGACGAGATCGGCTGCTTCCATACCGCGTTCGGTCATGTCGATGTGCGGATTGGTCCGATAAGAGATGAGAGCATCAACCTGCTCAACCATTTCCTCAGACACATTGGCGTGAAGGTCGAGCGTGATCACCAGAGGGACATCCGGACCGATAATTCGCCGAACCTGCCTTAGCAGCGTAGCTTCTGGGTCTTCGTCCTTTGTGCCCTTTGAAGAGCCATGCAAGGCGAGGTAAACGGCATCTAAAGGAAGCGCATCAGAGATGCGATTGCAGATTGCGGCCGTCATCTCATCGAGGAGTGACTGTTCTATGGGCCCGGTAGCTCCACCATCAGCGCTGATCAAGGGTACGAGTTGGCAGTTGGGGGCTAGCTCGATGAAGCGGTCAACAAATCCCTTTAGTTCCTTTGGACTGCTCGGATGACTTTGCTGCAGGTCCGATAGCAGCGCTTCGTCGACGAAATACCCATTGCTGGAGAAATCCTGTTTCGTTGCTTTGGGTGCACGTGGATTGCATTCAGCTAGCAGACATCCAACAGCAACTTTGTAATCGCCATCTAGAAATCGCATGCCATAAAGTCCTAAAGTCGAGAGAATACGGTATACCGTATGCGTAATGGGGCGAGCTGTCAATCATGGGGGATTGGGGCTTTCTGCGCCCTATGCCCGTGCCGTTAGGGCGGTGCATTTCTTTCCTCCCAACGGTCAAGGATACAAGTTGCTGACCCGGGGCATCGCTGCTCGGGCACCTACGACGGCTGCCGGCCTGGGCTTCAATGAGCTAACTCCTTGGCACAGACCAGGCAGCTGCAGACCTCGCTCGTGCCGTCGGCAGGTCCGAATGCGCCGATCCGGGCGAGGAACGAATGGCACGTCGCTCGGCGTGGTGCCTGACAAGAGGCAAGCTAAAATTCTCAAGCTTGACAGTATACAGAATACATGAAACCATTTGCATACTGAATACAGGCGATTAGATCGAGTTGCAGCGCTCATGCTTGGCTGCACAACAGGGGCAGGCGAATGCCGAATTCAAGGTTTGCCGGGGGAGCAAGCTTGTTGCGTTGGATTTGCGCAGTAGGTGCGATTTCCGGTCGCCCGGCGGAGACGCCTAATGCGTAGCCTAGAAAAACTAGCTGTGATGCACCGCCGGGAATTCTCTTGGCATGTTTGTGGCCGAGCTCCGGAGGGCAAAGGTCGTCGGCTTTTGCCTCCTTTACTGACTCGCTTCGAGGCAGATCTGCAGGAGGGGGCTTTCCGACAGACGAAGCTTCCAGCTTCTTGCGTTTCTCGGGCCGTAGCCGACATCAAAAACGTATGCCGGTTTTCGTTGGAACCGGCCTGTTCAGAATCGGGCTGATGCCGTGACTGTCTTTATCATTCGCCGATTGATTCAAAGCACCCTGACCCTTTTCGTAACCTCTCTGTTGGTGTTTCTTGCAGTCTACGCAATTGGAAATCCAATTGATGTTCTGATTGATCCTGCGGCCGACCAGATCGAATTCGAACGGGCGATGAAAGCGTTAGGACTCGACCGGCCTATTTGGGACCAGTACATCATTTTTCTGACGAACGCGCTGCAGGGAGACGTCGGGCGTTCCTTCGTATTCAACACCCCAGCAATCGATCTTATCTTGCTGCGTTTGCCGGCGACACTCGAGCTCGCAATCACTGCGCTGATTCTCGCCAACGTGCTCGGAATACCACTCGGTCTTTATGCCGGACTCAAGCCCGAAAGCGTTGCAGGCCGCTCCGTTATGGCCGGTTCGATCTTGGGATTTAGCCTGCCCGGATTCTGGGTGAAGGTGTCATTGATCATGTTGTTCGCAGTCGAGCTTGATTGGTTGCCAGCGGGCGGGCGCGGGGAAACGGCAACATTTCTCGGCATAACCTCAAGCCTTTTTACCGTTGATGGACTGAGACACATCATCCTACCGGCAACAGGACTATCACTCTTCACGATGGCCTTGGTCATTCGACTGACAAGTGCAGGCGTTCGGGAAACTTTACCAATGGACTTTATCAAATTTGCGCGAGCCAAAGGCCTTAGGGAATCACGCGTAATCTCCGTACATGTTCTCAAGAACATCCTTATTCCAATTGTGACCGTTGTTGGACTGGAATTCGGTGGGCTGGTTGCCTTCACGGTGATCACAGAGTCGATCTTTTCCTGGCCGGGAATGGGGAAGCTTCTTATAGATTCCATCAACTTTCTCGATCGACCTGTAATCGTCGCCTACATTGTGCTCGTTGCAACGATGTTCATTGGAATCAACCTCGTCGTTGATCTTGTCTATGCGGTTCTTGATCCGCGGGTGCGACTCTCCGATGCAGGAGGGGCAGGCACGTGACTATTGTTTCCTCGCTTACACCAGAGCAGAGGGCCGTCGCTGAGCGAGAGGTCTATGTTGAGACGCCGCTGCGACGGTTTGCATCGGACTTCAGTGACTCCCGTATCGCCCTTTTGGGCCTGGCGATGTTTCTCGCCTTTATTTCTCTAGCTGTCTTTGCGCCGTTGCTCGCGCCGCAGAATCCTTATGATCTTTCGACATTGGATTTGCTGGACAGTCGATTGCAGCCGGGGCAGTCGCTATCAACTGGCCAAATCGCCTGGCTGGGCACCGACGGGCTCGGCCGCGATATGCTGAGTGCGATCATGTATGGCCTGCGAATAAGTCTTTCTGTTGGTGTGATGAGCGCGCTGATTGCGCTAGTCATCGGTGCGTCAGTGGGGCTGGTTGCGGGCTATGCCGGAGGATGGCTCGATGCGGTGATCATGCGGATCGTTGATATTCAGCTCAGTTTTCCGGCGGTTCTCATCGGCTTGGTTCTGATTGCGGTATTGGGAACCGGAACCGAAAAAATCATTATCGCTCTTGTGGCGGTGCAGTGGTCATACTACGCACGTACCATTCGAAGCACAGCGATCGTCGAGCGCCAGAAAGAGTATATCGAGGCCGCGAGATGCCTGGCGCTAGGTAGGGGCGTGGTCTTGTTCCGACACCTTTTGCCTAACTGCATGCCCTCACTAATTGTAGTCGTGACGGTGCAAGTGGCCCATTCGATTGCGTTGGAAGCTTCACTGTCCTTTTTGGGGGTTGGTCTGCCTGTAACCGAGCCTTCGTTGGGGAGACTGATATCGAATGGCTTCGAGTATATGATGAGCGGAAGCTATTGGATTAGCTTCTTTCCAGGTGTGGCTCTTCTTCTGCTGATTCTGTCACTGAACTTGGTTGGGGACCAAGTGCGTGACGTCCTCAATCCCCGCCTTCAGCGGTAGCCTCATGTCTCGCGCTCCGACCCTGAGTGTTCAGCGCCTTAGCACTTGGTTCCACACCAAGGCGGGGATAGTGAAAGCCGTCGAAGAGGTGTCTTTTGATGTGATGCGAGGAAAGATATTGGGCTTGGTTGGAGAGTCCGGTTCAGGAAAGACTGTCACGGGGTTCTCGATCTTAGGGTTGGTAGAAAAACCCGGGAGAATCGAACAGGGGCGTATATTGTTCAATGGTAGCGACCTACGTCGCGCGTCACCGGAGGAGCTTCGTGATATCCGGGGCAATCGTATCTCCATGATCTTTCAAGATCCTATGATGACTCTCAACCCGGTCCTTAGAATCGACACCCAGATGATCGAGACGATTCGCGCTCACAAGAAGATTTCTTACGATGATGCACGAGTTCTCGCTCGCGATGCGCTTGGAAAAGTGGGAATTCCCAGCCCCGATGAGCGCCTTGCGGCCTATCCGCACCAGTTTTCCGGTGGCATGAGGCAGCGTGTAGCAATCGCAATTGCACTTCTGCACAAACCCGAATTGATAATCGCCGATGAGCCGACGACGGCGTTGGACGTTACAATCCAGGCCCAAATCTTGTCGGAAGTGCAGAAGCTATGCCGTGAAGTAGGAACGGCGTTGATTTGGGTCACACACGACCTCTCTGTGGTGGCGGCGATCGCCGACCAGATCTGTGTCATGTACGCAGGCCGGATTGTCGAACGCGGCTCGACGGAGAGTGTACTCGATGGTCCGAGCCACCCCTATACGAATGGGTTGATCCACTCGGTGCCAGGCAACAATCGACCCGGAACCCCGCTCCAACAAATTCCAGGTGTGATGCCGTCGCTGCTATCCCTGCCGGTTGGTTGCAGTTTTCGTCAGAGGTGCCGCTATGCCGATAGCATGTGCATGGCGGAACCAGAATTCAACGCTGTGGAAACAAACAGGGACCACATTGCGAGGTGTTGGCACCCGTTGGCTGAAGGGAGGCCGGCATGAAGGCCAACCTGGCGACAACAACGGATAACAGAGTCCGAGGGGATGCCCTGATCGAATTGGTTAGGGTATCCCGCAGTTTCGAGAAGAAGCGCGATGTAGCGGTAAAGATCGCAAATACAATGGGGCTGGGTGCGAAAGAAGAAATTGTTCAAGCCGTAGATCGTGTTGATTTGGTTGTTCGAAAAGGGGAGGTGGTTGGCCTCGTCGGAGAATCGGGCTGTGGTAAGTCGACGCTTGGCCGCATGGTTGCTGGAATATTGCCTCCCAGTAGCGGCAGCATCTACTACGGTGGGAAGAGCGTTTCAGCGTTGAATAGAGCCGAGCGCAGAGCGGCAGCATTAGCGGTTCAGATGATCTTTCAAGATCCTTTCGCTTCGCTCAATCCTCGTATGCGCGTCAAAGAGATCATCGCAGGAGCTCCGTTGTATCACGGACTGGTCCGTCGCTCTGAAGTCGACCAGCATGTGGATCTTATGATGGAGCGAGTCGGCCTTGATAAAACCTATAAGCGACGTTATCCGCACCAGTTCTCTGGCGGGCAGCGACAACGTATTGGCATAGCGCGCGCTTTGGCGGTAAATCCCAAGCTTATTGTCTGCGACGAATCAGTGGCAGCTCTCGATGTTTCAATTCAGGCGCAGGTCCTCAATCTCTTTATGAAGTTGCGCCAAGATCTCGATCTTACATACCTATTTATCAGTCATGACCTCGGCGTCGTCGAGCATCTGGCGGATCGCGTGGCCATCATGTACCTAGGTCGCATAGTGGAAGAGGCAACGACTGCGGAGCTATTTTCAAAACCCAATCACCCCTATACAACTGCCTTATTGAAGGAGGTTCCTCGCCTCGATTCACGCCATAGAGAGTTCCAGACAATCAAAGGTGAGATTCCGTCTCCGATCAATCCGCCTTCAGGGTGTCACTTCCACCCTCGCTGCCCTCACGCTATGTCGCGATGTCGACTTGAGCAGCCAAAACTCATGGAAGTAGCGCCTGGACGTCTTTCGGCCTGTCATTTAAATGATGGAAAATAAGGCTTATCGCTTATCAACCTGAATGCATACGCAAAAAATAGTCGTATAGTTTTATTGAGCAATAAGAGTTGTAGGTGACTATTAGCTTTTCAGGGTTGGATGCTGTTTTGTTTGTGAGCGAAGTCAGTGACAAGCAGAAAGCGGAATCGTCCCTATTAAAGAAAGGGGCAAGCGGTAGTGAAACGGTACTGGAAACGTGGCAATTCAGTTTTGTCCACAAACCTTCTTCTGGCAGTTACGGGTTGACAAACATGGACGCATTGGCGCGATCTACTTACCTCTTTGAACAGATTCACGACATTCTCTGGGAGAAGATTCTCTCGGGAGAGATTGAGCCTACTCAGCGTCTCAAGGATGTCGAGTGGTCGAAGCGGCTTGGCGTCAGCCGCACGCCAGTCCGTGAGGCGATGAGGAAGATGCAGCAAGAAGGGATCCTCATCCCGCTATCCCAAGGAGGCTATGAAGTCCGAGCAGTTTCCGTTGAGGATCTGCAAGGCTTGTATCGCTGCAGAACAGTGCTGGAGGTCCAAGCTGTACGTGAGGCGGCGGGCCATTTCAGTGCAAAAGCCGCCAGCAAGTTCAACGCTCTGATGCGCAAGGCGGATAAAGCGATCGAAAAAGGGGATTTCGATCGAGTCTTTGGCCTTAATAGCGACTTCCATGGATCAATGATTGAGCTCAGCCAGAATGTCCATCTGATCGGTCTCTGTCGGACGCTGCAGAAGCTCATTCTCTATTATAGGTCGGCGCTTTTGAACAAGGTTAAGTCGGATCCCAGCCGTGAGGCAGACTACGTGAACCGCCTAAAAGCGAAGCAGGATGAGCACCGAGCAATAGTTGAAGCGCTAACAAAGGGCGACGAAGAGGGTGCAGCCCTGTTGATGCAGAATCATCTTTTGGAAACGGCCCAGCATATGGACATCAAGTAGATGCATATGGCTCCCGGGTAGCGCATATCCCAATGCGCCTATCGAAAGTCGACTGAAGGCAGCCGTTGCTGGGCTTGAGGGTCATATCTAGATGCTCAGAGCGAGTGAGCGAGAGCCAGGTCCCAATTCAACTGCATTGCCATCGTGAAGTCTTATAGAGATTTCGGACCTTGCCGGCACCGATGCAGGGGCCGGTGCAGCTAAGTAGGTTCCCCCGGTCACCCGCCGGAGTTTGATCGAGGCTTTGCGACACACTGCCTTGTCGTATGACAAAAAGGGGAAACGGGCTGGTCACATGGTATTGAAGGTCTCTTAAGAGATCAGTCGGCCGCCTTAGCGCTTAGGCGGAGCTGCCGGGCCAGTATTTCTCACCTTCACAACCCGTTGAGTACGCCTGCGTGGCAGAGGGCGGCGCGAAGCACAATCCAATCGAGTATTAAATTGTGGCCTCCAACTTCTCAGCTGGAAAACAATGAGCTTTCAAGAGCCGAGAATTCGTGCCGCCTGATGAGCGAGCTTCTCATGCAGGGCGCCAACGAGCATGGACGCCTGCTGGAGTGTAAGCTCACCGAACTGTTCGGGCTCAAGCGGCTCACTAAACTCCGGAAAGTCCATCACCCTGATTGGGCGTCCGAGGTCTGTGAAGCGACTAAGAAAGTAATTTGAGAGGTCCGCGCCGGTGCTGTCGACCCAATTGCCGACCAGTCCTTCGATCTTCTGCAGAAGCTGTTCTGAATCCCCTTGCATATCAGCCGTCCCACTCAAGATTGTTGCGACCAGGTCGTTGACCAATTCGCCGTCCCTTGGATATGCCGAAGACGGCCAAAGCATGAAAATCGCAGAAGGCAGGAGTATCAAGAACACCGGGTCGAGCTGATCAACCTGCTGAATCATCGATTCTTGAATTCGTCGCACGATACTTGCGCTGCGACGGAAGTACCCACGCTTACGAGGTGGAAATCCAGCGATCGCGCGCGCACCCCAATGAAAGTGAGGATTGAACGGTTTTGTCATGCTCTCACGCTCGACAGAGGAGTCGCCATAGTGAGTATTCATCACGGCCATTAGAGAGATCATGAGAGGGCCGGAGACGAGCGGAACAGCAGGCGGGAGATTGCGAATTTCCTCTGCAAGCAGCTGAGGGTTTGCAGCAAGCTTGAAAGGAATCAGCGCAGCATCAACGAACGCGGCGACTGTGTCGTACTCGGTCTCGTCCAATATGACGCGCTGACCTGTCAAATGAATCGCGTTACGGTGAACCCGCCCATCGAGAGTGATGATGCGATCGAACACGCGAAGCAGCGCATTCTGATCGCGCCGAAGAATGGCATCTTCGATCAATGCAACAAGCGTGCGGCGAAGAAGATCTTCTTGCTTCAACAACGTTGCAGACTGGAAGTGGAAATCGTAGCCCATAAGCTGTCGCAGCCGGCGCCGGTGATACTCGACGAGAGGGAGCGGCTCGTCGTCATCGCGAGTCATTACAAACGGGACGAAGTAGGGGAGCCTTCTATCTCGTTCAGAGAACTCCGCGCCATTCCACGTTAGAAGCGATAATTCCCGCCGCTTGCCGTGTGATACAGCCGAACCAGGTAAATAAGCCCAATCGCCTTTCTCAAGTTCGCTATCTTCAGTCTGATTGAAGTCGACCAGCAGGGGATAGCCGAGCTTTTTTGAGCCGCAGATGGCGTTGTTAAAGTCAAGCGCGCCGGAGCGGCCCCGAGCTATTTCGCCCCAGTTACCCAAATGTCCGCTTCTAGGCACGGTCAACTTTTCTGCCGCGGACAACACCTCAAATAGTGTTTTGATTTTAGTCCGGGACCCGCCCATGTGAACCCAGTCAAATGCGAGCTCTCGGTTGTCAAAGCGCTCCAATTGACGCGATGAAAGCTTTGCTGCCGCACTGGTTTCGTCGGGCAGACCAAGCCGACTAAGGAGGGTCAGCGGAGATTGCTGGAGTTCGCTATGAACGGAGCCTGCGTGCTGCATTAATTGCTACCTCTCTTCCTAAAAACAACGGCCTTTTTTTGGATCTGGAAACGTCCACGCTGTGTCACAAGAAAGAGACGGGCGCCTGCAGAAAAGGCTGAGCCATGTGGTGTTGTGCGAGGACGCCCCCCAATAGAGACAAGGCGGTCGGACGATGAGGGGAGATCTGACGTGAGGCCGCTTGAAAGACCGACAGATCCACCTTTTCTATGTTCAGGAAAAGTGCAGCCTATTCAAGAAAATGCCACTGGATATATCTACCGGCAAAGCGGCGATGCGAGACAAGAGGTCCTTTGGTTGTTTATCGCGCGCCAAGCGGCAGAAACTCTCTCGTGTCTGCGCCGACATACTGCAAAAGTGGGCGTATCAGAATGTTATTCTCTTTCTGCTCAAGAGTTTGTGCGATCCACCCGGGCATGCGGCTGGCGGCAAACACGGCCCCGAAAAAATCATCTGGGATTCCAAGCAGGGCATAGGAGACAGCCGCATAGAAATCGACGTTCACATTGACGCCGTGACGCGTATATGGGGCCATTTCTTCGGCGACTTTGTCGAGAATCTCAAGCCAACTGGTATTGCCATTCAGGCGGCTCAAGACTTCTGCGTGTCCACGTAAATAACGCGCCCGCGGGTCGACGGTCCGGTAGACGCGGTGGTGAGCGCCCGGTGTACCCGACCTTGCGAGGCTTGTGACGGTTGTGGGATTTTTCGCGGGTGAGCGGGCGGTCGTGTCCGCTTAAATTACG
>NZ_JACSDK010000018.1 GCF_014925385.1 Pelagibius marinus
ACCTGATCACCCACACCATGCCCCTCGACGAGATCAACAAGGGCTTCGACCTCATGCACGAGGGCAAGTCCATCCGCTCCGTCGTCGTCTATTGAACCCCTAGTGGCCGGAACCGGCGAAGCGGCGGCGCAGTGGACCGCTCCTTCGCCGGACGGCAACCGGATAGCCATGAATTCATGGAGCGTTGCCCCCCCCCGCAACGGATGTAAAATATGCCAGAGGTCGTGAGTGCCGGTGAGCGGCATGGAATTTCGTCGTCGAGTCCTTTCGAAGAGGTCGAGAGCGCGTTGTGTTTCGGCGGAACGCAGCTGACGCTGGCCCATGACAGCAGCGTTACCGGCACCCGGATGCGTCTCAGCGTCTATCTGCCGCCGGCCGCCAAGTCCGGCCCGGTGCCGGTGGTCTATTACCTCTCCGGCCTGACCTGCACCGAGGAGAACTTCACCGTCAAGGCGGGCGCTCAGCGCATGGCCGCGGAAACCGGCCTCATGATCGTGGCGCCGGACACCTCACCGCGCGGCGACGGCGTCGCCAACGCGCCGGACTATGACCTGGGCCAGGGCGCGGGCTTCTACGTCGACTCGGTGATGGAGCCCTGGTCGAAGCACTTCAAGATGTACAGCTACGTCAGCGAGGAACTGCCGGCCCTGATCGCCGAGAACTTTCCGGTGAAGACGGAGGCGGTCGGCATCTTCGGCCACTCCATGGGCGGACACGGCGCTTTGACCCTGGCGCTGCGGCACCCGGAGCTCTTCAAGTCGGTCTCCGCCTTCGCGCCCATCGTCGCGCCCAGCCAAGTGCCTTGGGGCCGCAAGGCCTTCAGCGCCTACCTGGGTCCCGACGAGGCCAGCTGGCAGGAGCACGACGCCTGCCACCTGCTGCGCGAGCGCAGCTTTTCCTCGCAGATCCTGGTGGACCAGGGCGATGCCGACCCCTTTCTGGAGGAGCAGCTGCAGACCTGGCGTCTGGTTGCGGTGCTGAAGGAAACCGGGCAGTCGGCCAAGGTGCGCATGCAGCACGGCTACGACCATTCCTACTTCTTCATCGCCACCTTCATCGACGACCACCTGCGCCATCACGCCCGTATCCTCAAGGCGCTGTAGGGGCTACCCCCCGCCGCGGCCCGCCGCCGGTCCGCCGCGCGCCGGGGTGTAGCCGATGAGCGCCGCCGCGCCGAAGACCAGCAGGGTGCCGACCACCACCGCCAGGGCCGTGGCGTTGAATTGCAGGTAGAGGGTCGAGCGCACCAGCTCCACGATGTAGGTGAAGGGATTGAAGCGGCAGAGCTCGTAGAGCAGCAGGCTGCTTTCGCGCACCCGCCACAGCGGGTAGAGCGCCGATGACATGAAGAACATCGGGAAGATCAGGAAGTTCATGACCCCGGCGAAGTTCTCCAGCTGGCGGATGCGCGAGGAGAGGAACATGCCCAGCGCCGAGAGGGTGAGGCCCGTCAGCACCAGCACCGGCAGCAGCGGCAGCAGGCCGCTGGGCGGCAGCTCGGTGCCGCACAGCGCGGCGATGGCCAGGAAGGCGTAGACCTGGATGATCGACACCGCGGTGCCCGAGAGCATGCGCGCCACGAGCAGATAGCCGCGCGGCAGCGGCGTCGACAGCAGCACCCGCATGGAACCCATCTCGCGGTCGTAGACCATGGAGAGCGAGTTCTGCATGCCGTTGAAGAGCTGGATCAGCCCGATCAGCCCGGGCACCACGTAGACGTCGTAGGTGATGTAGGTCTCGTAGGGCGGGATGATGGAGAGCCCCAGGGTGGCGCGGAAGCCGGCGGCGAAGACCAGCAGCCAGACCAGGGGGCGCACCAGGGCGGCGAAGAAGCGCTCGCGCTGCTGCACGAAGCGCAGCAGCTCGCGCCACAGGATGGCCCGGAAAGCGCGGCCGGCGTGGGCGGCGTTCATGACGGCGCCTCTCCTTTCGCAGTCAGCCGCGTGAAGGCTTCGTCCAGGTCCGCGCCGCCGCTGTGGCGGATCACTTGCTCGACCGGGCCGCGGGCGACGATGCGGCCCTTGTTCAGCACCAGCAGGTCGTCCTCCGGCATCACCTCGTCGACCAGGTGCGTGGCCATGAGGATGGCGATCCCGTCCTCGCGCGCGATGCGGTGAATGTGCTCGACCAGCCAGCGGCGTGTCGAGATGTCGAGGCCGGTGCTCGGTTCGTCCAGCAGCAGCAGGGCGGGGCGGTCGAGCAGCGCGCGGGCGACCTCCACCCGGCGGCGCTGCCCACCGCTCAAAGTGCGCACCTTGGCCTTGGCTTTCTCGGTGAGGCCGATCTCCTCCAGCAGCGCCGCGATGCGCTGCTGCGCCGTGCCGCCGGGCAGGCCGCGCAGGGCGGCGAAGTAGCGCAGGTTCTGCTCGACGGAGAGGTCGAGGTCCAGCGTCTGCGCCTGGAACACGATGCCGAGCTGGGCCAGCGCCTTGCTGCGGGCGCGGCGAATGGCGTGGCTGGCGATCTCGATGGCGCCCTGGCGGCTGTCGAAGAGGCCGGTGATCAGCGAGAAGAGGGTGGTCTTGCCGGCGCCGTTGGGTCCCAGCAGGGCGGTGACGCGGCCGGAACTCAGCTCCAAAGAGACGTCGTCCAGGGCCTTGGTCTTGCCGTAGGCATAGGACAGTCCGGTCACCCGCAGCACGGGGACCGCCGGCTGGTCGGCGGCATCTCGGTTTGAGGCGTCTTGCGTCGGCGCCGCGTCCATCAGCCCACTCCCTTGTGGCGCCGCGGTTCTCGAAGGCATCAGAGGCCCGGCCGCGGTCGCATCCCCATCACTTTTTGGCGGATGTAAGTATCTGAGTTTTCAGAAGGTATTGCAATCCATGACGCCAAGATTCGTCGGTGTTGCCGCGAATGCTGACGCTCTTTTCCTCGAGCAGCCTGCCGCTCTCGGTATCGCGCACCGCCACGGTGATGTAGAGGATCAGGGTGGAGATCTTGTAGACGAAGCCGCTGATCGAGCGTTCCGCCCCCAGCTCTGCGGCCAGTTTGGTCTCGCAGCCGTTGCAGCTGTAGAGCGCCGGCATGGCGGCCAGGCGCTGGCGCAGCGGCGCGGTGTCGACTGTCAGCATGTCGTCGCGCTCGGCCACCGCCTCGCGCAGCAGGGCGCTGAGCTGTTCCAGACGCGCCGCCTCCGCCGGATCGCGCCCGCGCATCTCGCCTTCCAGGCTGGTGTCGTAGAGCTCCAGGTCGAAGACCGCCACCTTTGTCGGCGCGGCTTCTGCAAGGCCGGAGGCCGCCGGCCACAGCAGCAGCGCGGCGATGGCCGGGAGGAGGCGCCGGGGACTCAAGAGGACGGCTCGACCTGGATCGGCCAGGACTGCTCGAAGACCTTGTCCTCGGAATCGACCACCTTGGCGTGGAGCACCTCCGAGCCCTGGGGTTTCACGAAGAAGCGGAAGGTCGGGTTCTCACTGATCGAGATGTCGCCGTCGAAGCGCAGGATCTCCCGCTCGCCCAGGGTCAGTGTGATGGCGCGCACGTAGTGCGCCGGGATCCAGAGCTGCGAGACCTGGTCCTGCTGGAAACCGGAGTAGTTGGGGTGACTCACCTGGAATTGCGCCTCGGCGGTCTCGTTCAGGCGCCAGGCGCCGAGCTGGCGCAGCTTCATCTTGCCCATGCGCGCCATGGCCGCTTCCTGGTCGCTGGAGGCGGGCGCTGAGCAGCCGCCGGAGGCCTTCACATACTCGGCGGCCATGTAGAGCGTGCCGTCGTTGGTTTCGGCGATGGCGCGGATGTTGGTGTAGGCATTGACCCGCACCCGCGTGGAGATGCTGGCGATGCCGTTGGCCGGCGAGAAGTGGAAGGTGCCGACGATGGGCGCGGGGTTCTCGTCGACGACCAGGGTCAGGCTGCGGATGTAGCGCTCTTCGCTCTGCGGGATCTTGGCGGTGACGGTGATCGGCACGGTCGAGGCGTCGAGCGCGCGGTAGGGCGCCTCCAGCTCGATCACGCCGGCGGCCGGCTGGAAGGTCTGTTCGGCGCCGTACAGCTCGCTGCGGATGTCGTCCCAGGCGGAGTTTCCGGCCCGGGCGCTGCCGGCAGAGACCGTGAGCAGGGCGCCGAGCAGAAGAGCGCAGAGCGCCGCGGCCAGGCGGCGCGGCTCCGGGAGGCGTGAGGCTGTCGGCGCGAAATTCATCATTCCCACTCCAGTTCGGTATAGGCGCTGACGATGTTGCGCCCGTGGTTGTGCTCGAAGACCTGCCAGTGCTGCGGATTGCCGCTGCCGATCCGCGCCAGGGTTTCCGGAATGTCGAGGCCCTCGCGGATGGCCATACGCACTTCGTCGCGCAGGGTCTCCAGGTAGCGGCGCTCGCTGGCCAGGGCGGCGCGGCCGTCGCTGACCGGGCCGTGGCCCGGGATGACCCGCACGACTTCCTCCGGCAGCAGTTCGTCCAGCACCTTGAGCCAGCCGAGGATGCTGCCGTCCAGGGTCGGCAGGCGTTCGGCGAAGATCAGGTCGCCGCTCCACAGCGTGCCGGTCTTCACGTCGAAGACTGTCAGGTCGGTGTTGGTGTGTGCCGTCGGCCAGGCGGTGATGCGCAGCGGGCGGTTGCCGAGGTCGACCTCCAACTTGTCGTCCACCGTCTCGCCCGGCGGCACCACCACGGTGCCGGCGAAGTCGGGGCAGATGCCGGCCAGCATCTCGCTGTAGAAGGGGCCTCGTTCGGCCAGGGCCCGCGGCAGGTTGCGGTGGCCGATGGAGCGCAGTTCCAGATCGGCGAAGGCGCTGAGGCCGAAGCTGTGGTCGAAATGTACGTGGGTCGTGAAGAGGTGGCTGATCGGCTTGTCGGTTACGGCGGCCACGGCCTCGCGCAGGGCCAGGCCCTGGGCGCGGGTGGTGCCGCTGTCGATGACGGCGACGCTGTCCTCGCCGACGATGAAGCCGATGTTGGCGATGGCGCCGCAGTTGGTGGCGGTGACCTCTTCGTGTACCCCGAAGCGGACGAAGATGCCCTCGGCCACTTCGGTGAAGGGAAGCGCCGCCGGGGCGGCGGCGCCGCCAGGCACGGCCGGCAGCAGCAGGCCGGTCAGGGTTCCCAGGGCCAGGGCCGCTGTGGCGCGCAGGATCGTGCGCCGTTTCAACCCCGGACGCTGTCGCGCCCCGGGGTTCTGCTCAGTGCCTAAATGGCCGAGCCCATCGGCGCACAGATAAAGCGCCGGATTCTCCAATCCGGCTCGTGCGAGGCCCATTCGACCGCGTTTAGCTGAGCCATGACGGAACATTGGTGCAGCGTCTCGTAGTGATACAGCGGTACTTCGAACGTCTTGCAGTCGGCGGGGCTGGTGATCAGACAGGCGACGATCAGAACTTCGTACATGCAATCTCCACCTTACTCTGGGGCGCTTGCCGCTCCTTGGTGGAAACGGATTTTGCGCCGTGGGTCGAATCCATGACGCAATATCCTAATCAGAAGGCCTAAAAATTTATTAAAAGGCCACAAGGAGTAGCGTCACTGCCGCACTCCTCCCACTAAATCGTCGCTCGAGGCGCTTCTATGGGCGCCATGGTGTCACCAAATTTCCCTCCAATCCAGCGTTTCGCCACGCGGTCGCCCCGCCGGGAAACCAGACGATATTCCTAAATCCGTAGCTAAGTGCCCGTTTTGCCGCGTTCCATGACATCCAGCAGTCCGGCTCGCAAAAAAGGACGATGGGCCGATTCCTGTCGCCCGCCAGGCGTTCCAACTCCGCTTTGAAGGCCGCTTCCTCGGATTCGTCGAGCCGGCCGAAACCCATGTTGGCGAGCCAGACCGCCCCCTTGATGGTGTCGCGTTCCGGATCGCGCCAGATCGCATCGGCGGGCCGCTTCTCCGGCTTGCGCTGGGTCGGCATGACGTCGACCAGCAGCGCGTCCTCCTTGGCCAGCAGCGCCTGCAGGCCGGCGACGTCGACGGTGCGCGCGCCTTTCAGGGCCGCCGGCACCGGCGCGCGGTAGTCGCTCATGCGGTAGCCTTCCGGCTCCGGCGCGAAGCTCTGGGCAGGGTCGAGGCCGGCTTTCTGCAGCAAGTGGCCCTGCTCGTCGAGCAGCGGCACGCCGTAGCTGGTGAGGATGGCCTCGATCTCCGCCTTGTGCTTTTCCAGGATCCTGTTCAGCAGATGCTTCCAGTCCGGCTCGTTGTAGCGGATGCCCATGGACACGCGGAAGTCGAGGCGCTCGTGGCTGGCATCGGGCGCTAACGGCGTGATCTTCAGGTCCGGCGCCAGTTCCTTCACCCAGTAGCCGGCCAGCGGCCCCCAGGCGAGGGCGGCGTCGATCTCTCCCTTGGCCACGTCCTCGACCATGGCCCGTGCCGGTTTCTCCAGCCGGGTGTCGACGATCAGGCGATAGGGCTTGGCCCGGGTCAAGAGGCCGTAGCGCGCGACCAGCGTCGCCACCGGCGTGCGCGGCTGGATGCCGAGGCGCGCGGTTGCGAAGGCCGGGTCGTCCAGGTGCCCGCCGTCCTTCAGTTCCATGTCGGCGCGGTGCACGATGACGTAGCTGGAGCGGTAGTAGGGGTTGGTGTTCTGCATCAGCTCGTTGGTGGTGGCGACCCCGATGATGAGGTCGCAGCGCTTGGCCGCCAGGGTCATGCGCACGAAGCCGATGGTCTGTGGGAACCAGGTGTATTCCAGGGGGACGTCGAGTTCGCGGGCGATCATTTCCGCGATCTTGTTCTCGAAGCCCTCGCCCTGGTCGTTTGAGTAGGGCAGGTTGCCGGGGTCGGCGCAGACCCGCAGCTTGCTGAGGTCGACAACCTCGCCGGTCGCCGCGGCGGCCCGTTCGGCGGCCCCCGCCGTCACCGCGAGGGCGAGGCAGAGGCCGCAGAAACGAGTAAACCGCGAGCGCAGCGCAGCGGTCATTGGCTGGCTTTCCACTCCTGGAAGACCGGATCGTCGTCGGCGGGCAGGCGCTTGGGACGGCCGCGCCCGACCTCGTCGTTGGCGCGGGCCTTCAGGTAGGCATAGATGTGATCGATGTAGAGCATCACGTCCTCGGCCTCGGCGAAGGCCGGCATCACCGACTCCTTGCCGGCGGAAAGGTTCTCGCGGCCGTTGACCACCACCTCCAGGAACTCGTCGTAGGTCATGGCGTTCAGCGAATCCTTCAAGGCCGGCGCGTAGCTGCTGCCCATGGCGTCGGGGCCATGGCAGACGTGGCAGAAGGAATGATAGCGGCGGAAACCGTTGTAGGTGCCGTAGTCGACCTTGCCGTCTTTGATGATGTAGGGCTGCTTTTCCCAATCGACCTCGCCGCTCTGCGCGGCGGCGGGGCCGTTAGACAGAATGGCGATGGCCATCATGGCGCCGCTCGCCAGCGACAGCGTCGTCTTCCATAAACGCATTAAGTTTCGTCTCCCAGGGTAGGTGGTTGACCGGCGCGACTTGCGCCGGGGCGGGGCGGGCTTCTTTGTGACCCTGTCCCCCAGAAGGATGCGGGCCGATGGAGATCATCGGCCCGCAAGAGGTGTTCTAAGCTTCAGGACTTTTCACAGGGAGGCCTTCAGTTCGGGAGAGCGAACACCGTCAACTGTCCACCGAGGTTGGTGTAGCTCGACAGGGACTTGTAGGCCCCCACCGCGCCGAGACCGGCGGTATCCTCGGTCAGGCCCGCGGCGAGACCGATACCGGCCCAGCCACCAATGCCCGACAGCACGGCCACGTACTGCTTGCCGCCGTGCGAGAAGGTGTTGACGTTGCCGATGATGCCCGAGGGGGTCTTGAAGCTGAACAGCTCCTTGCCGTTCGCCGGGTCGACCGCCTTCAGATAGCCCTCGAGAGTGCCGTAGAAGACCACGTCACCAGCCGTCGCCAGAGCGCCGGACCACACGGAGAAGGGCTCCGGGTTCGACCACACGATCTCACCCTTGGTGGCGTCCCAGGCAATGAAGTTGCCCAGGTGGTCGCCGCCGGGGGCCGGATACATGGACAGGGTCGCGCCGACATAGGGCTGGCCCGCGGTGTAGGAGACCTGGAAGGGCTCGTAGTCCATGCAGACGTGGTTGGTCGGGACGTAGAACAGGCCGGACTTCGGCGAGAAGGCCGCCGGCTGCTGGTCCTTGGAGCCGAGCGCCGCCGGGCAGATGCCCTCGGAGTTCACGTCGGCGCCGTTCTGGTGCGTCGAGTACTCAGACACCACCTGCGGACGGCCGGTCGCCATGTCGACGTGGGTCGCCCAGTTCACGGCCGGATCGTACTTCTCGGCAACCAGCAGCTCGCCGGTCACACGGTCGAGGGTGTAGCCGAAGCCGTTGCGGTCGAAGTGGACCAGGGTCTTGCGTTCCGTGCCGCCGATGTTCAGATCGGCCAGGATCATCTCGTTGACGCCGTCATAGTCCCACTCGTCATGCGGGGTCATCTGATAGACCCACTTGGCCATGCCGGTGTCGAGATCACGGGCGAAGATGGTCATGGACCAGCGGTTGTCGCCGGGGCGCTGCACCGGGTTCCAGGTGCCGGGGTTGCCGGAACCGTAGTAGACCAGGTTCAGCTCAGGATCATAGGACATCCAGCCCCAGGTGGCGCCGCCACCCAGCTTCCACTGATCACCTTCCCAGGTGTTCATGCCGGAGTCCTTGCCGACCGGCTTGCCCAGGTGGGTGGTCTTCTGCGGGTCGACGAGGATGTTCTCGTCCGGGCCCACGGAATAGCCGCGCCACGCAACGGAGCCGTCGCTCATGTTGTAGGCGGTGACGTGGCCCTGGATGCCGAACTCGCCGCCGGAGATGCCGATCAGCACCTTGTCGCCCGCCACCAGCGGCGCGGAGGTGCCGGTCTCGCCCTTGCCGGGGTCGCCGTTCTTCACCGACCACTTCACCGCGCCGGTCGCCGCGTCGAGCGCGACCAGGGTGGTGTCGGCCTGGTGCAGGAAGATCGTGCCGTTGCCGTAGGCGACGCCGCGGTTGACGGTGTCGCAGCACATCACCGGGATAACGTTCGGATCCTGGCGCGGCTCATACTTCCAGATGATGCGGCCCTTGTCGTTCAGGTCCAAGGCGAAGACCTTGTTGGGGAACGGCGTGTGGACGTACATGACGTCGCCGACGACCAGGGGACCACCTTCGTGGCCGCGCAGAACGCCGGTAGAGAAAGTCCAGGCGACCTGCAGGTCGCCCACGTTGCCTTTGTTGATCTGGTCGAGCTCGCTGTAGCGCGTGCTGGAATAGTCGCCGAGCGGCATCACCCAGTCGCTGGCGTTCTCCTGCATTTTTAGGAGCCCTTCGTTGGCGAGCGCAGCCGATGAAGCGGTCAGCGCGACCGCAGACAAGGCCGCCAAGAGTTTAAACCTTTGCATTTCCCGTCCCCTGATGTGTGTTGTTGGCACGCAGTTGCTCAAGAAAGCCGTGCGCGGTTTCGAGGCGAAAACCGAGCAGTAAAAGCAAGGCGCTGGTTAGCGTGGAAAGTCTGCGAAGACGCCCGCTTCTTGTCGATAGAACCATAGTATTAAGCGGTTTAGCGGGCTTTGCCTGCACCTCCTTGTTACTGCGCCGCAAAATGCCCGCAGGGGGGAGTCAGACCCGCTGAATGAGGGGTAAATAGTCCTCAGGCGAGGACCGTTTCCGGGTGCGCGCGGGTCAGCTCGTCCAGGAAGCGGCGCAGCTCTTCGCCCTGCCGCGCGGCGCGGGCCAGTGGCACGGGGACGTCGCCGACGATGCGGGCGGGATGACCGTTCATCAGCAACAGCCGGTCGGCCAGGCGCGCGGCCTCGCGCACGTTGTGGGTGACCATCAGGACGGTGGTGGCCTGCGTCCGCCACAGTTCCAGCAACAGGGCACGCAGACGATCCGCGGTGTGCTCGTCCAGGGAGACGAAGGGCTCGTCCAGCAGCAGGATATCCGGCATCACGGCAAAGGCGCGGGCCAGGGCCACGCGCCGCGCCAGGCCGAGGGAAAGCTCCTCGGGATAGCGCCCGCGCAGGTCCTGCAGACCCAGGGTGGCGAAGAGTCCGTCGAGATCCACGGTGCGCCCGGCCGCCGGCGGCAGGGCGAGGCGCACGTTCTGCTCCACCGTGCGCCAGGGCAGCAGGCGCGGCTCCTGGAACACCGCGGCCAGGCGCGGCGGCGGGGAGGGCAGCTCGATCTCGCCGGCGAAATCCTGGTCCAGACCGAGGATGAGGCGCAGCGTCGTCGTCTTGCCGCAGCCCGAGGGGCCGATCAGGCAGGTAAAAGTCTCCGGCCGCAGCTCAAAGCTGAAGTCGCGCAGCACCTCCGCCGCCGTGCCCTCGGCGGAGCGGAAGGTCTTACTGTCGATCCTGACCTTAAGCCGCCCGGGACGCTGCCCGGGGCCGCCAGCGATTGAGATGTGTTTCAAGAGGTTGAACCGCGAGGAATTCGATGAGCAGCATGACGCAGACGAAGGCCAGGGCATAGCCGAGGATCGCCGCCACGTCGAAGAGCTGGAAGTAGAGGTGGATCTGGAAGCCGACGCCGTTGGAGCGGCCCAGCAGTTCCACCACCAGCACGATCTTCCAGATCAGCGCCAGCCCGGAGCGTCCGGCCGCGGCAATGAAGGGCAGCAGCTGCGGCAGCACCACATGGCGCAGCATGCGCCCGCGCGAGAAGCGGAAGACCCGGGCCATTTCCGTCAGCTTGGGATCCAGAGCGCGGGCGCCTTCGCGCAGGGTCACCACAACGTTGGGGATCTTGTTGATCGCCACCGCGGTGACGGCGGCGGCCTCGGTCAGGCCGATCCAGATGTAGCAGAGCACGATGACCACCAGCGCCGGGAGGTTCAGCAGCAGGATGACCCAGGGGTCGAGCAGGCGGTCGGCGTTGCGGCTCTGGCCCATCACCACGCCGATGGCGGTGCCGATGAACATGGCGATGAGGAAGGCGGCCGCGACCCGCGCCAGGGTGACGGTCAGGTGGTAGAACAGCTCGCCGCTGGCGGCCTCCTTGACGAGGAAGCCGAAGACTTGCACCGGCCCCGGCACCTCGGGCGAGGCGGCCAGCGCCGCCGCGCCCGCCCAGAGGGCGAGGAAGGCGAGAATGGAGAGCAGCCGCAGGGGCGCGCGGGAATCGCGTGGCCTGCCGATATCGCTCTGCCTGTCCATGGGCGCCCGTTCCGCCGGGCGCTTAGGACCCGTTCACCAGCACCGGCCAGAAGGTGCCCGGCGCCATGGTCTTGGACTCACCCACCAGCTTATCGCCGCCCAACTCGGCGAGGAAGCTGTAGACCTCCGCGGTGTCGGCCATCTCCTCGCTCAAGGGGCGCGAGGGGATGCCCTCGCGAAAGCGGTCGCGCAGTGCGATCAGGGTGGCGTCGTCCTTGGCCTTGGTCATCTCGCGCAGGGTCTCCCACTCGGCATCGGAGCTGCGCAGCAGCTCCTTGGCGTCGCGCGAGGCCTGCACGAAGCCGCGTACGGCGGCGGTTTTCTGCGCCGCCCAGCCTTCGTCAAAGACATAGCCGATGGCCGAGATCGGCCCCTTGGCGCCCAGCGCCATGGCGGCTTCGTTGGCGCCGATGACGCGGCGGAAGCCCTTGGCCTCCAGGCGTGCGCTGTAGTGCCAGTAGTTCAGCACCGCGTCGACCTCGCCCTGCTCGGCCTTCTTCGCCAGCAGCGGCGGTGCGCCGAAGACGGGCTCGCTCTCCTCTGCCGGGTCGAAGCCGTGGCGGCGCTGCGTCAGGCCGCGCAGCAGCAGCCAGCTCTTGTCCAGCGGTCCGCCGGCGACGGCGATTTTCTTGCCTTTCAGGTCGGCGAGGGAGTGGATGTCGGAGTCCGCCGGGACCATGAGCGCGCCAACGGAGGAGGAGAAGGGCACGAAGGTGTAAGGCTTGCCTTCGGCGCGCTGACGCGACACCCAGAGCCAGTCGGAGACGATGATGTCGACCTCGCCGGCCTGCAGCGCCACCTTGGCGGCCTGGCCGCTGGCCAGGGGCAGCACCTCCAGCTCGATACCGTTCTTGCTGTCCAGGCCGTGACGCTTGATGGTGGTCAATTCCCAGTTCACCGTGCCGAACTTCAGGACACCGACACGCACCGTCTCCCCGGCCAGCGCGGGCAGGCTGACGAGCGTCACCAGGGCGACGGCCAGCGCGATGGCTTTGCACATTATTCGCATTCTTTCCTCCCGCCTTTCCAAGGTGTTGTTGGGCCACCTTAGACTTGTTCTATTTGCAGCCAGGGTAGCAATCAGCCCGGCAAGCTGAATATAGGTCCAAAGGCTTATTGCCGGCATCAGCGGCTTTGGTCGTAGGTCGGGGGAGGAAACAGGGAAGCGGCCGGCGCCGTAGCTCCGCGCCGGGCTCAGCCGGGATCGGCCGTAAATCCCGCCGCTTCGATGCCGGCGACGGCGCAGGCCTCGTCGTTGTCGGAGGTGTCGCCGGTGACGCCCACGGCGCCGACGATGACGCCAGCCGGGTCGCGCACCAGCACGCCGCCGGGCACCGGCACCAGGGAGCCGTCGCAAAGCGCGTTGACGGACTGGATGAAGAAGGGCTGTTCCTGCGCCCGCTTGAAGAGAGCACGGGAGCCGAGGCCCATGGCGACGGCGCCGCGCGCCTTGCCCTGGGCCATCTCCGGGCGCAGCGTCGAGGTGCCGTCCTGGCGGGCCAGCGCCTTCAGGTGGCCGCCGGCGTCCAGCACCGCGACGGTCAGCGGCTTCAGCTTCATCTCGGCCGCCTTCCGCAAGGTGATCTCGATGATGGCGTTGGCCTGGGCGAGGCTGATCGGCTCGGGCATGGCTTGCTTTCTGCGTTGGGGCTAGAGGGGCGAGGGCGCCGGCGTGTCGATGGCCGCGCCTTCCTGGACCAGGCGGTCGATGTCGGCCTTGGAATAGCCGAGCTCGGCGAGGATCTCGCGGCTGTGCTGGCCGAGCAGCGGGGCCGGGCGTTCGACGCCGCCCGGCGTCTCCGAGAACTTCACCGGCAGGCCGATGCTCTTCACCGCGCCGGCGACCGGATGCTGGGTCTCGACAATCATCTCGCGGGCCAGCGCCTGGGGGTCCTGCTGCATCTCGCCGACGGAGAGCACCGGTCCGGCGGGGAAGCCGCCTTGCTCCAGCACCTGCAGCCAGTCGTCGGTGCTGCGCGTTTCGAAGACCTTGTTGAGCTCGGCCTCCAGGGCCTGGCGGTTGGCCATGCGCTTGTCGTTGGAGAGGAAGCGCGGGTCGTCACGCAGCTCGCGGTGGTCGAGGATCTCCAGCAGGCGCTCCCAGTTCTTCTGGTTGGCGGCGCCGATGTTGATCCAGCCGTCGGCGGTCCGGAAGGCCTGGTAGGGCGCGTTGAGGGGATGGGCCGAGCCCATGGCCCCCGGCGAGACGCCGGTGGCGAAGGCGATGGCCGACTGCCAGTAGGTATGGACGATGCCGGCCTCGAAGAGGGAGGTGTCGACCTTCTGGCCCTCGCCGGTCTGCAGCTTGCGCGCATAGGCGGCGGAGACCCCCATGGCGGCCAGGATGCCGGCGGTGATGTCGGTGACCGGCGCGCCGACCTTCACCGGCGGGCGGCCCGGGCCCTCACCGGTGATCGACATGAGCCCCGACATGCCCTGGGCGATGAGGTCGAAGCCGCCGCGCTCGGCGTAGGGGCCGGTCCGCCCGAAGCCGGAGATCTCGCAGTAGATGAGGCCGGGGTTGCGGGCTTTCAGCGTTTCGTAGCCGAGGCCAAGCTTTTCCATGGTGCCCTTGCGGTAGTTTTCGATCACCACGTCGGCGCGGTCGAGCAGGCGCAGCAGCGCCTCCTTCGCCTCGGGCTGCTTCAGGTCCAGGGCGATGCCGCGCTTGTTGCGGTTCATCATCATGAAGGCGGCGGGCTCGCCCTTGATGTCGGGCGGCAGCATGCGCCGGGTGTCGTCGCCGACCAGCTTCTCCACCTTGATGACCTCGGCGCCCATGTCGGCCAGCATCAGGCCGCAGACCGGCCCGGCCATGATGTGGGCCAGCTCGACGACGCGGCAGCCTTGCAGAGGGCCGGTTTTCTCCCCGGGCACCTCAGCGGCCCTTCCATTCGGGTTTGCGCTTGGCGAGGAAGGCTTCCAGGCCTTCGCGGAAGTCCGCGCTGGTGTAGCACAGGACGATGAGGTCCTCGTCCTCCACCTCGGCGGCGGCCGCGGTGAGGCGGCGCAGGGCTTCCTTGGTCGCCTTCAGGGTCAGCGGCGCCTGCCCGGCGAGCTGCGCGGCCAGTTCCGCCGCGCGCGCCTCGACCGCCGCCTTGTCGTCCAGCAGCTCGGTCACGAGGCCCGCCGCAAAGGCTTCCTCGGCGCCGACCAGGCGGCTGGTGAAGATGACCTCCCTGGCGCGCCCGGCGCCCATCAGCGCGGAGAGGCGGGCGAGGTTCATGGCCGAGAGGCAGTTGCCCAGGGTGCGGGCGATGGGAAAGCCGAACTTCAAGTCGCGCGCGGCGATGCGGATGTCGCAGGCCGCGGCGATGCCCGCGCCGCCGCCGGTGCAGGCTCCGGCGAGCGCCGCCACCGTGGGCAGCGGGCAGCGCTCCACCGCCGTCAGCACCCTGTCGATCTTCTGCTCGTACTGGATGGCGTCTTCCGGGGTCTTGAAATCGCGGAACTGGGCGATGTCGGTACCGGCGGCGAAGGCCTTGTCGCCGGCGCCCTGGAACACCAGGGCCTTGGCCTCGCCCTTGTCGGCGGCGCTCGCGCAGATCTCCGCCAGGCCCTCGTACATGGCGAAGGTCAGGGCGTTGCGCGCCTGCGGCCGGTTGAAGGTGACGAAGCCGACGCCGTCGCGCACCTCGTAGAGCAGTTCGTCGCTCATGAAATCATCCTACCTGTAGAAGTACTCGACCAGGAACATGGGGATGGCCGGCACGTAGGTGCAGATCATCAGCACCACCAATAGCACGGCGATGAACCAGATGTTGACCTTCGAGACCTCCCAGATGTTGGCCTTGGCGACGGCGCAGGCGGTGATCAGCACGCTGGCCACCGGCGGCGTCTGCTGGCCGATGGCGAGGTTGAGGGTCACCACCAGGCCGAAGTGCACCGGGTCGATGCCTGCCGCCGCGATCAGCGGGATGACGATGGGCACCACCAGGATGATCGCCGCGGCGGAGTGCAGGAAGAACCCGATGATCAGGAAGAAGACGTTGAGGATCAGCAGGATGACGTACTTGTTGTCGGTGAAGTCGAGGATCGCCGCGGCCAGGTCCTGCGGCACTTGGGCGCGGGTCAGGAAGCCGCCCATCAGGACGGAGGATGCGACCAGCAGCATGACCACCGCCGTCTGCATGCCGCCGTCCAGCATGGCGCGCTTCAGGTGGCGGATGTCGAGCTGCCGGTACCACAGCCCGACCAGCAGCGCGGCGATAACCGCCAGGCCCGCCGCCTCGGTCGCGGTAACGAAGCCGCCGAAGATGCCGCCCAGGATGATGACCGGCAGCGTGAAGGCGGGCAGGGCCTCGACGAAGGTGCGGCGCAGGCGCGCCATGTCGAAGGCTTCCTCGACCGGCAGGTCATAGCGCCGGGCGAAGGCATAGGCGACGCCCATCAGGCCGGCGGCCCCGATCAGCCCGGGCACCACGCCGGCGACGAAGAGCTGTTCCACCGAGGTGCCGGCGGAGACCGCGTAGAGGATCATCGGGATCGAGGGCGGAATGATGATTGCCAGCGAAGCCGAGGAGGAGGTGACGGCGGCGGAGAGCGGTCCGCCGTAGCCGCGCTTCTTCATCTGCGGGATGAGGATCGAGCCCAGCGCCGCCACGTCGGCGACCGCCGAGCCGGAGATCTCGGCGAAGAACAGCGACACGCCGATGTTGATCATGGCGAGGCCGCCGCGCACGAAACCGATGAGGGCGGAGACGAAGTTGATCAGCCTGTCGGTAATGCCGCCGGCGTTCATGATGGCCCCGGCCAGCACGAACATGGGGATGGCGATCAGCGAGAATTTGGTTGAGCCGTCGTACATGTCGAGCGCGACGGTGACCAGGCTGCCGGTGCCTTCGGTGGCGACGAGGCCGATGACTGCGGAGACGGCGAGGGCAACTGCGATCGGCACGTTGAGGCAGATCATCAGCACAAGGGCCGCGAAGATCACGAACATCAGCATGGTCAGCGCCCTCCCGCCTGCTTCAGTTCGTGTTCGACTTCCTCTTCGATCTCGGCGTGCTCCAGCGAGATGCCGGCGGCGGTCATGCGCCAGTAGTGCGGCAGGCTGATGAGCTCGCAGAGGATGAAGAGCGCGCCGCCGATGGGGATCACCGACTGGGTCAGCTGGATCGGCACCCAGGTGAGGGAGATGAGGTAGCTGCCTTCCAGCACGTTCAGCACCTCCATGCCCGCCCAGGTCATGATGGCGAAGAAGCCGATGACGGTGATCTCGGCCAGGGCCACGGCAACCATGCGCGCCGGCATGGGGATGGCCAGCAGCACGCTGTCGAAGCCGATGTGGTTGCGTTTCAGCGCGGCCAGCGCCGCGCCGTAGTAGGTCACCCAGGATAGTTGAATCGCGGCGACCTCGTCGTACCAGGACAGGGAGTCACCAACCAGACGGAAAGAGACAGCGATGATGACCACCACGGAAAGGGCGATCATCAGGATGATGGTGATCCATTCGAGGATCCACTCGAGGGATCGGCGGGCGGCCCTCAGCATCGGCGGGCAAACTCCTCAAGGCGCCACCCGTGATGCTATCTCAACGGGCGGGACAAATCACGCCGGCCGGGGCCGGCAGCGTACTTCAGGAAAGAAGAAGCCCGGGACCGTAAGGGCCCCGGGCTTGGATCAGGACCTCAGGAACCTTCGCCGAGCTTCAGCACGGTGTCGATCATCTCCTGCCCGCCGTCGATGGAGGAGGCGAACTCGGTGTAGATCGGCTTGGAAGCGGCGATGAAGGCGTCCTTGTCGGCGATGTTCACCTGGATGCCGCCGGCCTTCAGCTTGTCCAGCAGGTCGGTTTCAAGCTGCGCGGCCGTCTTGTAGACGAAGTCCTGCGTCGAGGTCGCGCACTTTGTCAGCTCGGCCTGGACATCGTCCGGCAGGGCCGAGAAGTGCTTGTCGGAGACCAGCAGGTAAGCCGGCGTGTAGACGTGGCCGGTGATCGAGAGGTACTTCTGCACCTCCTGGAACTTGGCCGACCAGATCTGCGCGTAGGGATTCTCCTGGCCGTCGATGACGCCGGTCTGCAGCGCAGTGAAGACCTCGGAGAAGGCCATCGGCGTCGGATTGGCGCCGTACAGCTTGAACATCTTCACCCGCCAGGCACCCTTGGGCGTGCGCAGCTTGATGCCGTCCAGGTCGGCCGGCTTGTTGATGGGCCGGGTGTTGTTGGTGATGTTGCGGAAGCCGTTCTCCCACACGCCGAGAATGCGGTAGCCCTTGGCCTTGACCGCGGGCTGCAGCTTGCTCTCCAGGATCGCGTCCTGAACCCGCTTCATATGCTCACGGCTCTTGATGATGTAGGGCATCTCGAAGATACCGAACTCGTCGGCCACCGAGGACATGACGGAAGAGGGCAGGGAAAAGGTCACCTGGCCGAGCTTCAGCTTCTGCAGCAACTCGCTGTCCTTGCCCAGCTGCGAGGAGCCGAAGACCTGCACCTCCGCTTTGTCGCCGAGGGCGGCATTGGAGCAGCGGGCAAACTCGTTGGCGCTGGCTTCGAACAGCGAGCCGGGCGCGCCGACGTGGCCGAACTTCAGGGTCAGGCCTGCCGCAGCGGCCGGGCCGGCGAGCAGCCCCGTTACGGCAACGGCACTTACAAGTCCAAGAATTCGCATAGTTTCCTCCCCAGGATTCTGTTTCTCGTTATCGCGATTTTGCGCGGGTGGTTGTTGGTCTTGTTTTACTCGGCGGCACCCTCCGCCAAAGACTGGTCCTGGCCCGATAGATAGCCGAGGGCCGCTTGCACCCCACCGCGGCGGTAGGGAATGCCGGACAGCTCCAGGCCCATCTCCACGCCGGAGAGGCTGCCCATGAGCATGAGATCGTTGAAGTCGCCCAGGTGGCCGATACGGAACACCTTGTCGGCGATCTTGGACAGTCCGTTGCCGAGCGACATGTCGAAGTTTTCCAGCGTCACTTTGCGGAAGTTGTCGGCGCTGTGGCCCTCCGGCACCAGCACCGCGGTCAGCGAGCTGGAATAGTGGCGCGGGTTCTTGCACAGCACCTCCAGGCCCCAGGCGCGCACGGCGCGGCGCGTTGCCTCGGCATGGCGGTCATGACGCTTGAAGACGTTGTCGAGGCCTTCCTCCTGCAGCATGTCGACGGCCTCGGCCAGGCCGTAGAGCAGGTTGGTGGCCGGAGTGTAGGGGAAAAAGCCCTTGTCGTTAGGCCCCTGCATTTCCTCCCACGACCAGTAGGAGCGCGGCAGCTTCGCGGTCTTGGAGGCCGCCAGCGCCTTCTCGCTCACCGCGTTGAAGGAAAGGCCCGGGGGCAGCATGAGGCCCTTCTGCGAGCCGGCCACGGTGACGTCGACGCCCCACTCGTCGTGGCGGTAGTCGATGGAGGCCAGCGAGGAGATGGTGTCGACCATCAGCAGGGCCGGATGGCCGGCGTCGTCGATGGCCTTGCGGACCTCGTCGATGCGGCTGGTGCAGCCGGTCGAGGTCTCGTTGTGGACGACGCAGACCGCCTTGATCTCGTGGTTCTTGTCCTCGGCCAGGCGCGCGCCGATGGCCGCCGGGTCGGCGCCGCTGCGCCAGTCGCCGGCGATGAACTCCGGCACGATGCCGAGGCGTTCGGCCAGGCCCTTCCACAGGGTGGCGAAGTGGCCGGTCTCGAACATCAGCACCCGGTCGCCGGGCGAGAGGGTGTTCACCAGGGCCGCTTCCCAGGCGCCGGTGCCGGAGGCGGGGTAGATCACCACCCGGCCCTCGGTCTTGAAGATGGAGCGCATGCCGTCCAGCACGCGCTGGCCCAGCGCGCCGAACTTCGGCCCGCGGTGGTCCATGGTCGGCAGGTCCATGGCCCGCAGCACGCGGTCCGGTACGTTGGTGGGTCCTGGAATCTGAAGAAAATGACGCCCTGGCATGCTTCCCCTATCGGCCTTTCCCGGCCCTGTCGACCGCCCCACCCCGCCCCTTGCGGCAGATTGCGGACGCTCGCGTAGGCCTTGCGTCCCGGGGGGCTTTGCCGTTATGAATTATGAATACAAAATACAAATCCGGGGCGATTGTCAACAATGAGTGGCGGCGGCGAGCTGGCCAGAAGCCTGGAAAAGCACATCGAAGGGGAGGTCCTCTTCGATCTCTTCAGCCGTGGGCGCTATGCGACTGATGCCTCGGTCTACCAGGTGGTGCCGCTGGGCGTGGTGGTGCCGAAGTCCTGGGCCGACGTGGAGGCGACCCTGCAGATCGCGCGGGAGGCGGGGGTGCCGGTGCTGCCGCGCGGCGGCGGCACCTCGCAGTGCGGTCAGACGGTGAACCGCGCCGTGGTCGTCGACCTCTCCAAGCATCTCAACAACCTGATCTCCGTCGACAGCGAGACACAGACCTGCGTGGTCGAGCCCGGCCTGGTGCTTGACCAGTTGAACGCGGCCCTGAAGCCCAGCGGCCTGTGGTTTCCGGTCGACGTCTCCACCGCCTCGCGCGCCACCATCGGCGGCATGGCGGCCAACAATTCCTGCGGCTCGCGCTCGATCCGCTACGGCCTGATGCGCGACAACGTCGCCTCGATCGACGCGCTGCTGGCCGACGGCAGCAAGGCGACCTTCGGCGAGGTGCGTCGCGACGCCGGCCAGGGCCTCGCGGAGAACAACGCAGTGGCGTCGCTGTTTCAGGACCTGCTCGACCTCGGCGGGCGCGAAGCGGAGGAGATCCGCGCGCGCTTCCCGCAGGTGCTGCGCCGGGTCGGCGGCTACAACATCGATGCCCTGGTTCCGAATGGAGACACCAACAACCTGGCGCATCTGCTGGTGGGGTCGGAGGGGACGCTGGCGCTGAGCGAGCGCCTGACCCTGAAGCTGTCGCCGATCCTGGCCAACAAGACCCTGGGTGCCTGCCACTTCCCGACGCTCTACGACGCCATGGACGCGGCCCAGCACCTGGTGACCCTCGGACCCACGGCGGTGGAGCTGGTCGACAGGAACATGATCGAGCTGAGCCGCGACATCCCGATGTTCCGCCCGGTGGTCGACCGCTTCGTGCGCGGCGAGCCCGGCGCCATCCTGCTGGTCGAGTTCGCCGAGGAGGACCAGGACGAGAACCTGCGGCGCCTGAAGGCGCTGGGCGATCTCATGGCGCAGCTCGGCTACCGCTGGGAGGACCCGGGCAAGAAGGACGGCGGCGTGGTGGAGGCCGTGGACGCCGACTTCCAGAAGCAGATCTGGGAGGTCCGCAAGCAGGGCCTCAACATCATGATGTCCATGAAGGCCGAGCGGAAGCCGGTGTCCTTCGTCGAGGACTGCGCAGTGGAGCTGACCGACCTGGCCGAGTACACCCGCCGCCTGACCGAGATCTTCCACAAGCACGGCACCGACGGCACCTGGTACGCCCATGCCTCGGTCGGAACCCTGCACGTGCGCCCGGTCCTGAACCTGAAGCTGGACCAGGACGTGAAGGCCATGCGCGCCATCGCCGAGGAAGCCTTCGAGATGGTGCGCGAATACAAGGGCTCGCACTCCGGCGAGCACGGCGACGGCATCGTGCGCTCCGAGTTCCACCGCGAGATGTTCGGCGACCGCATGGTCCAGGACTTCGAGTGGGTGAAGGATCGCATGGACCCGGCGGGGCTGCTGAATCCCGGCCGCGTGGTGCGCCCGCCGAAGATGGACGACCGCGAGCTGTTCCGCTTCGCGCCGGACTACCGGGTGCCGGAGTTCGGGACCATCTTCGACTGGTCGGCCTACCCGGGCGCCGGCGGCGGCTTCCAGGGCGCCGTGGAGATGTGCAACAACAACGGCGCCTGCCGCAAGGCCGACGGCGTCATGTGCCCCTCCTACAAGGTCACGCACGATGAACGCGACCTGACGCGCGGTCGCGCCAACACGCTGCGCCTGGCGATCTCCGGCCAGCTCGGGCCGGAGGCCTTTACCTCCGACGAGATGGCCGAGACCCTGTCGCTCTGCGTCTCCTGCAAGGGCTGCAAGCGCGAGTGCCCGACCGGCGTCGACATGGCCAAGATGAAAATCGAGGTGCTGGCGGCGCGCGCCGAGAAGCAGGGCGTGGCCCTGCGCGAGATGCTGGTCGCCTACCTGCCGCGCTACGCGCCCTATGCGTCCAAGGCGCCCTGGCTCTTGAACCTGCGCGACCGGCTACCGGGTCTGGCCGGCCTGTCGCAGCGCCTCTTCGGCTTCGCCGCCGACCGCAAACTGCCGCGCTGGCGCGGCGACGTCTACCGTCAGGAAGACCTGCCGATGCAGGGTGACGAGGTCATCTTCTTCGCCGACACCTTCAACCGCTACTTCGAGCCGGACAACCTGCGCGACGCGGAGACGGTGCTGCGGCGCGGCGGCTTCGCGCCCGTGGAGGCGAAGCCCGACGACGGCGGCCGCCCGCTGTGCTGCGGACGCTCCTTCCTCGCCGCCGGCCTGGTGGAGGAGGCCAAGGCGGAGATGAGACGCAGCCTCACGGTCATCGGCCACGCCGTCGATCGAGGCGTGCCGGTGGTGGGGCTGGAGCCCTCCTGCCTGTTGACCTTCCGCGACGAGGCCCCGGCGCTGCTGGGCGGGGAGTGGACGGCGGAGCAGGCGAAGCAGGTCATGCTGTTCGAGGAGTTCATCGCCGCTCGGCTCGATCCGGAGGGCGGCGGCTTCGAGTTGCCGCTGGCCCCGCTGCCGGGCGGCAGCGCGCTGCTGCACGGCCACTGCCACCAGAAGGCTTTTAACGCGGTCGCGCCCATCGAGGAGGTCCTGGCCCTCATTCCCGAGTTGGAGGTGGAGCTGGTCCAGTCGTCCTGCTGCGGCATGGCCGGCAACTTCGGCTACCAGGCGGAGACCGCCGAGATCTCCCGCAAGATGGGCGAACTCAGCCTGCTGCCGCGGGTGCGCGCCGCCGTCGCCGAGGTGCTGGTCGTCGCCGACGGCACCTCCTGCCGGCACCAGATCGCCGACGGCGCGGGACGGGAGGCCATTCACGTCGCGCGCCTGCTTCGCGAATCCTCCGATCTTGCGCTAAACTAGGGTGGACCAAGAGGACGTAGGCATGAGCATCGAAGTTGCAGCCCCCATCCAAAGGCGCCCGCTTCACAACGAGCTGGCCGACCGCCTGCGCCACATGATCGTCGAGGGCGAGCTGGCACCGGGCGAGAAGCTGGCGGAGAAAGAGCTCTGCGAGCAGTTCGGCGTGTCGCGCACGCCGCTGCGCGAGGCCATGAAGGTGCTGGCGACCGAGGGCCTGGTGCTGCTGACGCCCAACCGCGGCTGCGCCGTGGCCAAGCTGACCCTGGCCGACCTGGACGAGGCCTTTCCGATCATGGGGGCCCTGGAGGCGCTGTCCGGCGAGTTGGCCTGCCGGCACATCACCGATGCCGAGCTGGACCGCATTCAGGAACTGCACGACCGCATGGTGGTGAAGTACGAGGCCGGCGCGCTGCGCGACTACTTCAAGCTCAACGAGCAGATCCACCAGATGATCCTGGACGCCGCGCGCAACCCGACGCTGGCGCAGATGCAGCTCAGCCTCTCGGGCCGGGTGCGCCGGGCGCGCTACATGGCCAACATGTCGCCGGCGCGCTGGCGCAAGGCCGTGGACGAGCACGAGAAGATCCTGGAGACTCTGAAGGCGCGCGATTCCAAGCGCCTGGCGGTGCTGCTGAAGGAGCACCTGGCCAACAAGCTGCAGACCGTGAAGGACGCCCTCACGGAGTAGCCCTTCGGCCGTTTGCCGCTATGCAGGAACTTGTCGATCGGGTGTATGCTGACGACCGTAGGTGTCGGCGGAAGGAGGCGGCATGGGCCGCGAAGTGCTGAGCGAAGAGCAGGTTCGCTTCTACGAAGACAACGGCTATCTGCTGCTGGAAGAGCGCGTTCCCGCCGAGGAGCTGGAACGGCTGCACGGGGAGATCGCCCGTTTCGTCCGGGAGGCGCGCGGCATGACCGCCTCCGACGAACGCCTGGACCTGGAAGACAGTCACACGCCGGAGAACCCGCGGGTGCGCCGCATCAAGCTGCCGCACAAGCTGTCGCCGGCTTTCGCGGAGTTGATGCGTTCCGACTGGATCCTGGCGCCGGTGCGCGATCTCATCGGCCCCGACCTGCGCTTGCATACCTCCAAGCTGAACATGAAGTCGGCGGGCTACGGGGCGGCGGTGGAGTGGCACCAGGACTGGGCCTTCTATCCCCACACCAACGACGACATCCTGGCCGTCGGCGTCATCCTGGACGACATGGCCGAAGAGAACGGGCCGTTGATGGTCTTTCCCGGCAGTCACAAGGGGCCTGTCTACGATCACCATGCGGGCGGCTACTTCGCCGGAGCCGTCAGCCTGGCCGCCAACGGTCTGCACGCCGGCGACGCGGCGACGCTGACGGGGCCGGCCGGCTCCATCTCGCTGCACCACGTGCGCGCGCTGCACGGCTCCGCGCCCAACCGCTCGGCGCGCGACCGGCGCATGCTGTTCTACGAGATCACCTCGGCCGATGCCTTCCCGATCCAAGGCTCCATGTCGGCCTTCGAGGGGCTGGAGGAATACGACAGCCGGCTGCTGTGCGGGGAGGGAACGATCAGGCCGCGCCTGACGGCGGTGCCGGTGCGCCTGCCGCAGCCGCAGCCGCCGACGGTGGGCTCGATCTACGAAATTCAGAAGGCGATGACAGCGCGCAACTTCTAGGCCGCTGTCGCTACTGCGCGGCGGAGCTACTGCAGGGCGGCGCCGCGCGGCTTGTCCGTGCCTGCCTCGTCCTGCGGGGCGTCCTCCGGGATCGGGATACGCGGATCGCCCGCGTCGCTTTCTCCTTCCAGGTCGACCGGCGTCATGCCGCCGTTCTGCAAGGGTACGCGCCCGCCCAGGCCGAGCAGTTGCATGGTGGTTTCCATCGGCGCGCGGGCGCTGTCGGGCAGCATCGGCAGGGCGGCCTGGCTCGGCGCCTCCACCGCTTCGTCGACAAAGGCGTGGCGCAGTTCGGCGCCCAGGCGCTCGGCGCGCTGCCAGTCGGCCCGCACGCTGTCCAGCAGGCGCTGGGCCCCGGCGTTGTGCAGCTGGATGCCCTCGAAGTAGGGCTCCTCGAAACTGCGGTACATGATGGCGACATGCTGGCCGCCTTCCAGGTAGCCGGGCATCAGCCCGCTGCAGGCGTAACCCCAGCCGCGCAGCAGTTCCACCGCGGCCGCGCCTTCCGGCGTGCCGAGGCCGATGAAGACCTGGAAGCTGCGCCGCCCCTCGGCTTCCGCGCGGGCCTCGTGGTCGCCGACCAGGGTCCAGAAGTCGTTGCCGGCGCGGCGCACCACAAGGCGCGCCATGTCGAAACGCGGCATGTCCTTGTTCTCACAGATGCTGGGCCGCTGGTCCAGGCCGGTGGCCAGGGTGATCTGGCGGTGGCCGCTGATCGAGGCGTCGTTCAGCAGGCGGGCGAACCACAGGGCATAGGACGGTGGCAGGTGGCAGGGCGCGTGCACGCTGCGCCCCAGGTCGAGGTACTGCAGCAGGGTGGCGGCCGGGCCCGCGGCGCCTTCCTGGACCAGCATGCGCTGGGGCACGTAGTCGACCTCCATGCCCACGTCGCGGAAGCCCAGTTTGCACACCACCTTCTGCGAGACGATGTGGTTGGTCAGCGAAATGCCGAGGATGGCCTGGGCGCCCAATGTGGTGCGGGCGAAGTCCAGGGCGCGGTCGATCATGCGCACGAAGATGCCGGACTTGCGGTGCTCCGGCGTGACGATGCCCTGGCACAGTTCGACGACGCCGCGGTTGGGCGAAGAGAAGGCCAGCGCTATGTGCCCGGCGATATCGCCCTCGGGATCGCGCGCGATGAGCGAGATCTGTTCGCCGGAGGCAATCAGCTCGATGAAGGCCGCGGGATCGTAGACCAGGGGGCTGAGGTAATCCTCGCCGTAGACCGCCCGGAAAGCGCGTGGAATGTCGGGAGCGTCGGCCGCTGTGAAGCCGGCAATTGTGTAGCCGTCCTCTTCCCGGTGAAGCGGCGGGACTAGGACTCCAGCTTCGGATATCGACGACTCAAGCATGACCCCCCCTCGCAGATTGCGTCAGTGAATTCCCGGAATTCACGCAACCACGAGTAAGAGGTTACTTGGATAAAATTAAAATAAAATTGAGTCTATTGTGTAAACGTTTTGTTTACACAAAACCTAGTGGAGGTTTATGGTTAACGATGGTGAGTATTAGGTAAATATTTTTTTACCGTCACTGTCGAAGAACTGTGCGAATCCCAGAATGCGCTCGACGCCCAGCTCGTCCCCGAAAGGTAACAGAATCCGCTCGAACTGGACCTCCGATCCCCTTTCGCGCCAGGTCATCCTGTTCACATCGTAAACAGGAGTCCTCTCCTGCATGCAGCGCCCGTAGCTGAGCGAGATATCGCCCCGGTTGTCGAAGGGAATCAGCTCGGTCACCCTCTTGCCGGTCACCTCGAAGCCGTAAAGCTCTCGGTAGACGGTGCCGGCCAGGCGCACCTGCAGCTCCTCGATGGTGCGCCCTTCGACGATGAAAACGCGCGACAGGTAGGTGAAGAAATCGAGCGGGTCGAGGACGTCGCAGGAGGGTAGCTGTGCATCCCCTTTGAGGCCGAGCCAGTAGTCGCAGAAGAAGCGCACCTCTTCGCAAGCCGTGTCGGGAATCTCTTCCAACGCGATCTTTACCACTGAACCCTGCTTTTGTTTGGGCCGACAAGCGGACCTTTCCGCCTCATCTTGCCGACCGCGATTCCAACCGACCAGCTACCAAGCAGTTCTTCTTTAATGCAATATGAAGACCCATGGAAGCTATTGAAATCAATAAAGCACCCAACACGAAGTATTACGGGCCCTTGACTGGGCGAGGAAGTGCTATTTGGAGGCTTGCCTAGGTTCTAGTCGCCGCTGCTGCCGCCCGGATAGCGCGGCAGATCGTCCCTGACGTCGAACCACGGCAGTTGCTCGGCGCAATGGACGTGGCCTTGCGGGACGTAGTCCTCGGGCCTGTCGAGGCTGGCGGCGTAGAGGTGAATTTCGTCGGGAAAGCGATCGGACTCATAGGCCATGGGGGAACCGCAGCGCCCGCAGAAGAGACGGCGGACGCCGGGCGATGATTTGTAGACCGACGGCGCCTTGCCGGTGAAGCGGCAGGCAGCCCGCGGCACCCCGAAGAAAGCGGTTACGGGCGACGCCGTGTTGCGCCGGCAACTCTCGCAATGGCAGTAGGCCCGCCAGTTCTCCGGCCCATTGTACTCGTAGGTCACATCACCGCAAAGACAGCGCCCGCCTCTTGTCGTCATCCTGCTGTTGCTCGCTGCTTGGACCCAGACTTGCCGCCGGCGCCCCGGGGCGCTTCAGCGGGCCATGTTGTCGGGGTCGAGTTCCTCATAGACCTCGTCAACCATCCAGTCGCGGATGACCTCCGGAATATCGCCTTCACTGAAGCGGCTCTGCACCTCGGGGGCGGAGGCAAAGGCTGCCAGGTGCGCCAGTTCCTCGCCGCTCAAGTCGATCTGATAGCCCAGTTCCATTTCCTGCAGCAGGATCATGGTCGGGGCGCCGCGCCACATTCGGGCGACGAAGTCGAAGACGTCGAAGTAGGGTTCGTCGCCGGCGGCATCCAGCGCGGGCGCCGCCTTGCCGCCGACCCCGTTGACGGAATGACAGACGACGCAGCCCTTGCCGACGAAGAGCTTCAGGCCCTCCTCGGCGTTGGCGAGGGGAAGGGCCAGTTTGCGGTGGCCTGATGCCGCGGCATCCTGGGCCATTGCGGGGGCGGCGGCGGTCACAGCCAGCGCGGCGAGCAACGTCCCGAAGACGAAACCGAAGCCTGCTCTACGGGGGGCGGCAGCGGCGGGTAGCATATGGCCGATCCTTTCAGACAGTGGAATAGGTTACCCAGTACAGAGAGTGGTAGCATTCCCGAGCGAGTCGGGGATAGCCTGATTGGCCGCCGTGGGTAGGCGGCGGAGTAAGTAAAGGGAGCTGCGTCTTGAACCTGCGTGCCTGGAATCTCTCGCTCTTGCCGCTGGCCGCGGCAGGGTTGGCGGCCTGTGCTCTTGGCCCGGTCGATACGAACGAAGCGGCGGAGCCGCTGTTTGACCGCACTTGGGTGGCGGAAGAGATGAAAGGACTGCCTGCCGCACCGCAGGTCCAGTCGAGCCTGCAGGTTGCCGCTGACGGGAAGGTGAGCGGCCACACCGGCTGCAACGGTTACTTCGGCTCGGTAATCATCGACGGGCAGGCAATGTCGTTCGGGAATCTGGGCTCCACAAGGATCGCCTGCCCGGAACCGGTCATGGTTCAGGAGGATCGCCTGTTGAGCGCCCTCGACGGCACCCGAGGCTATCGCCTGCAGGACGACAACCTGCTGCTGCTCGACGGCGCCGGGGACACCCTGGCGCGATTCCGCGCGAAGAACTGACCTAGTCCGGGAAGGCTTCGCAGGGATCCTTGTCGTCCACCCTGGGCGTGAACCAGACAAAATCGAAAAGCTGCGGATCGAAGGCCGGATAGTCCGCCGCGCTGTCGCGTCCCGCGACGACCTCCACCAGGGCGACGGTGAAGCTCTCGCCCTCCAGGTGCCAGGGCACGGCGCGGTCCTCGCGCACGTGGCCGCTGCCGGCGATGAGGATCGCGCCTTCGGCGTCAATCGGTGGCTGCGTGGCCCGGCGCATGGCATCGGCCATCGAGGCGTCCCAGAAGCGCTGCACCTCGGCCATGGGGGCGAGCGCCGCCACGGGCAGCTTGCCGCAATGGCTGGCGGCCAGTTCCTCCAGCAGGTCCGCTTCAGCCTCCGCGGGATAGCGCCGCGGCCAGGCCAGCCGTTCAGCGGTTTCCGGCGGCAGGCTGGCGCCCTTCGCCAGGGCGCGTACCTGGGCCTGGGAAGGCTTGCCCGGCAACATCGGCATCTGCGCGGCCAGCGCCGCTTCGGCGATCGGCTGGTATTCGGCCCAGGCGGGCCAGCCGCGCGCTTCCCACCCCAGCGCGGTGCCCAGCCTGTCGACCTCTTCCAGGCGGGCGGCGGCCAGCGCCTCGGCCTGTTCCGGTTCTGCCATCTCCCAGACCACGGCCATGCGCCGTCCGAGGCGTCCCAGGGCGCCGACGATGCGGGCCTGCAGGCGGTGGTGTTCCGCGTTGTCGTGCTTTTCGCCGACCAGAACCCAGTCGGCGGCTGCGGCCGCGGCCAGCAGGGTCTCTTCGTTCGTGGGCCGGCCGCTGCCCGTGTCCCAGAGGCTGCCGTTCAGGGGATGATCGGCCAGAAGACTTGCCGGCGCCGCCTGGACGGCGGTGCTCAGGGCGCAGGACAGCGCCGCCAGGCAGAGAAGTGTACGCAAAAGGCCGGATCCCGCCGCTAGCTCGAACCAGTCTTCTTAGTGGCGGCTTGGCGGCTCCCCGTCAAGCAGGGTGGGGCGCCGGGGCAGGCGCGGGCGCGCGGACTCAGGCGGTAGAGCGGCTGGCGTTTTCCGGCGCCGGAGAGTCGCTGGCGCGCTGGGCCGGCTGGCGGTGGCGATTCACCACCATGCGGTCGTGCAGGCCGGTGATCGCGCGGCTGCCGGTCTTCACGAAGAGAAAGGGCAGCAGGGCGTGGATGAGACAGGCGAGGGAGGCCAGCATCATGCGCCAGGAAAAACCCCAGGCCGAGGCCAGATGCTGCCAGTAGGTCTCCCCGACGCTGGCCGGGTGTTCGGTAAAGAGGTCTCGAAAGGACACGGGCTGTCGGTCTCCAAACTCAAGCGGCCCCCAAGAATAAGCCGGCGGCGGCGAAATCGGCTTGCAAATTCACCGCAATTGCAGGTAACTAGTAGTAAATTATCTCTCAATTTCGAATTTTTGTGGAATTTTGTTCCATGGATGATATAGACCGGAGAATCCTGAAGCTGCTGCAGGAGAGCGCCGACCTGCCCGTGGCGGAGGTGGCCGAGCGGGTCGGCCTCTCGGCCTCGCCCTGCTGGCGGCGGATTCAGAAGCTGGAGGCGGAAGGGATCATCGAGCGGCGCGTCGCCCTCTTGAACCCGGAGAAGATGAACGTCGGGGTCACCGTCTTCGTCGCCATCCGCACCAGCCAGCACGACGAGAAATGGCTGAAGGACTTTGCCCAGAAGGTGACGCGGATCCCGGAGGTGGTGGAACTCTACCGCATGAGCGGCGAGATCGATTACATGATGAGGGTGGTGGTGCCGGACATCAAAGCCTACGACGCTGTCTACAAGCGGCTCATCGCCGCGGTGCCGCTGTTCGACGTGAGTTCCAGCTTCGCCATGGAGGCGATCAAGTACACCACCGCGCTGCCTGTGGACTACGCGCCTTAGGCAGAGTCCTTATTCGGGCAGCGTGAAGCCGGTGTCGACGCGGCGCACCTGGTAGCGGTTGCCGTTGATGAAGTGCTCGTACTCGAAGACCTGCTGCTCCAGCTTCAGGATCTTGTAGGCGTCGTAGAGCTGGCCGTTGCTGGTGTCGGCCTTCAGGAACATGCCGTCGTCGACCCAGCCCTTGGTCGAGAGGAAGTAGACCGGGCCGGAGATGCCCCACTCACCCACTTCGACCTGCTCGCGGTAGCTGCCGTCCTCTTCGTAGAAGCGGAAGGTGATGCGGAAGACGCCGTCGGGGAAGGCGTCGACCAGCCAGCGCTTGGTGACGGCGCTGCCGGTCTTGTCCTCGCCGTACCAGCGGCCGACGAAGACCTCGCGCGGCGACTTCGCCATGGCGAGGGTTTCCTCGGCCTGCTTGTTCGTGATGACCGCGCTGCCCACGGCGGCGCGGGCCTGCTCGGCCCACATGAAAAGCAGCAGGGCCATCAGGATTGTGATGACGACGCCGAGCAGTGCCGACTGCCGCCGGGCGGAGGTCGACACGGCGCGCGCCCGCGCCTGCTTTCTGTTCCTCGTTTGCCTGTGCATCTTCGCCTCTTGCTGTTGTGGCTTCTTTGTCTTGCGGCCCGATCGCTCCTCGATTTCCCGCCAGCCACTCAGCCCGGGAGCGTTAACCAAAGCCTCTATCACTGCCTTGTATTTTAAGAGAATTTTTACTGCTTTGCGACGATTTCCGCGAGCAGGCAGAGAATCTCATACATAAGCGTTGCGCCGACCAGGGCAGTGGCGCCGGAAGGGTCGAAAGGCGGGGCCACTTCCACCACATCGCCGCCGATAAGGTTAACGCCGCGCAGGCCGCGGATCATGCGCTGGGCCTCGTGGGTCGTGTAGCCGCCGATCTCCGGGGTGCCGGTGCCGGGGGCATAGACCGGGTCCAGGCCGTCGACGTCGAAGGAGAGGTAGGTGGGTCCGTCGCCGACCACCCGCCGGGCCTCGGCGATCACCGCCTCGACGCCCAGGTCGAAGTACTCTTCGATGGTGATGACGCGGATGCCCTGTTCGTAGCCCCAGTCCATATCCTGGGCGGTGTAGAGCGAGCCGCGAATGCCGATCTGCACTGTGCGCTTGGGGTCGAGCAGGCCTTCCTCGATGGCGCGGCGGAAGGGCGTGCCGTGGGTCAGCTTGTGTTCGCCGAAGTAGCGGTCGTTGGTGTCGGTGTGGGCATCGAAGTGCACCATGCCGAGCGGGCGCTCGCCGGCGATGGCGCGCATGATCGGCAGGGTGATGAGGTGGTCGCCGCCGGCCGAGAGCGGCAGCACGCCGGCGTCGTGAACTTCGCGGTAGAAGGCCTCGATGCGGCCGATGGAATCGTTTAGGTCGATGGGGTTGACCGGTGTGTCCCCCAGGTCGGCGCAGTTCGCCATGTCGAAGGGTTTGATGCCGCTCACGTGGTGCACGTTGCGCATCAGGGTCGAGAGATCGCGGATCTGGCGCGGGCCGTGACGGGCGCCGGCGCGATTGGTGGTGCCGCCGTCCCAGGGCACGCCGATGAGCCCGATGTCGATGTCGCCGGCGGCCGCGATTTCCTCCAGCGGCACGTGCGGCAGACGCATGAAGGTGGGGATACCGGCAAAGCGCGGCAGCACGAAGCCGGAGACCGGCTTGTAGGAGCGGGGCTTCTTGGCCATGAGACTATTTTGTCCCGATGATCTGCGCGTCCCTGAGGTAGGCAGGGTGCCGCGCGCTGTCGATAGGGACAATAGTCTTGACCCGCCGCGCCGGAAAACAATACCCAGCCGTGTCTTCTTATAGTAATATTTATATACACGAATATGTGATCCCGCTTCGACCGTCGCTCTCTCTAAGCTTCGCTGGTCGCGGGACCGACATATTGCCGTGAACGAAAAACGAAGAACTGGGAGGAACACCAATGCCCCGTCTGCTTTTCGGGCTCATTCTTGGTCTTGTCTTTGGTGCGTCGCTCTTCGCGGGACAGCTCGTGCAAAGCGCGCCGGCTTTCGCGGCGGAGCAGATGCACAAGGTTGCCGTGCACGTTGACGAGAGCGACCCAAAGCGCATGAACATGGCGCTGAACAACGTGCAGAACGTGAAACAGTATTACGAGTCCCAGGGCCAGTCGGTGGAGATCGAAGTGGTGGCCTACGGTCCCGGTCTGCATATGCTGCGCGCCGACACCTCGCCGGTGGCGGACCGCATTTCGGCCATGGCGCTGGAGATCGACGGTCTCACCTTCTCGGCCTGCGGCAACACGATGAAGGGTATGGCGAAGAAGGAAGGCAAGGAGGTCTCCCTGCTTTCCGAGGCGCGCACGGTGCCGTCGGGCGTCGTGCGCCTGGTCGAACTGCAGGAGGAAGGCTACGCCTACGTCAGGCCGTAGTTCACCTCACGTCGCCCCGCCGCTCCCGCGGTCGTCGCGGGCAGCGGCGGGTGCGTTGTTTTCCGGCGCCGTTGCTGGGAGGTGCCGGCCCGTTGCGTATCTTCAAGTCAGGGGAAGTTCCAGCATGCGTTTTCAGATCCCGGTCCTGGTTCTCCTTCTCGCCGCGGCGTCGCCTTGCGCTGCCAGCGAGGACATTCCCGACCAGTACCCGCAGTCCGTTCTCTACAGCAAACCGGTGGAGGTGATCCCTCACGTCTGGTCGGCCATCGGCGCCACCGCGCCGCCCAGCTATGAGAATTCAGGGCACAACAACAACCTCTCCTTCATCGTCACGGGCGAGGGGGTCATCGTTGTCAACGGCGGGGCCTGCGTCCAGCTCGCCAAGGCGTTGCACGAGGAGATCAAGCAGGTCACCGACGAGCCGGTGAAGCTGGTGATCAACGAGAACGGCCAGGGCCACGCCATGCTCGGCAATGCCTATTGGGCCGAGCAGCAGGTGCCGATCCTGGCGCAAAGCGAAGCGGCGGCGGAGTTCGAAGACCGCGGGCCGCAGAGCCTCGAGCAGATGCAGGGCTACAACAAGGAGAAGGCGGAAGGCACCGTGCTGCAGGGCCCGACGGAGACCTTCGAAGACGAGAAGGTCATCGAGATGGGCCGCTTCCGCATCGAGGTGAAGAACCTCGGTCCCGCCCACTCGCCGGGCGACATCGCCGTCTGGTTGCCCGAGCAGAGCCTGGTGATCGCCGGCGACATGGCCTTCCACGAACGCCTGCTGCCGATCTTCGAGGACACGGGCACGGCCGCCTGGCTGGAGAGCTGGGAGAACTTCGAGGCCCTGCAGGCGACCTATGTCATTCCCGGCCACGGCCATCCGACCAACATGGATCAGGTGCGCCGCTACACGAAGGACTACCTGGTGTTTCTGCGCGGGCAGATCCGCAAGCTGCTCGACGAGGGCGGCGGCCTGGAGGACGCCTTCTATGTCGACCAATCGCCCTACGCCCACCTCGACACCTTCGACGAGCTGTCCAAGCGCAACGCCGGACGTGTCTTCGAACAGATGGAGTTCGAATAGACGGCGGCGCGGCCGTCAGGTCGTGCAGTCCCTTTCGCTCAGGTCGTGCTTGAAGAAGAGGTTGTCCTGCGCGTCGTAGAAGCGATAGCGGACCACCACGCCCTTGGCCAGCAGGTCCGAGATCCTGGGGCTCGCGCAGCCCAGGCCGATCATCATGTTCCGGGCGACACCGTCGGCGAAGCTTTGCTGCCCGCCAGAGCCCCCCGAGCCCCCCGAGCCCCCCGAGCCGACGTCGTCAAACCGGAAGACCAGGGTAAGGCCCAGGTCCTCGGTCGTCATGCTCACCAGTTCGCCCTTCTCGTGGATGCGCAGGGGTAGAATTTTTCGGTAGGCGGCCACCGCTTCGCTGAGCTGCGCCTGAAGCGCCTGCGCTTCCTCGCTGGTCAGGGCCGGTGCGCTGTTGTCCGCCGGCGCGCAGGCGCCGGCCAGCAGCGGGCCGGCCAGGACGACGAGCAGGCGTGCAGCGGTCAGAAAGCGCATGGCGCCCAGTTTACCCGGGGCGCTGCGGCAGGTCGTGGGAAAAACGGGGCGCCGGCGCTGTTCCGGCGCCCCTGAAGGCTGAACCTCAGCCGCTCGACTCGTGGCACATGCCCCAGGTCTGGTGCTCGCCGTTGGTCTTCGGCGGCACGTAGGTGCCGCTGCAGGAATCGATCAGGTCCTGCGTACAGACGGCATGGCCACCGGGCCCGGAGCCCTCGCCGCAGTACCAGTCCGCCAGCTCGGGCACCTGGCCCTTCAGGCTGGTGGGGCCCTGCGGCCGGCCGGGGGCGGGGTTGTAGCTCATATGCGGCTTGGTGCGCTGGAACACCGCTTTGGCGCCGCCGGCAGCGTGGCTGTCATGGGGCAGTACAACGGTGAAGGCGGCAGCAATAAGTAGGGCGCTGCCGAAGAGCACCGACACGCGGTGCAGAGGGACGGAAATCACAGAATGCGTCATGGTCCATCTCCTTCGTGTTCGCGGGTAAGTCCTGCCTGGACGCGAAGCGTGACCTGCATGACGTGGGTCGCCGGCACCGGCACCGGCGTTCATCCGCGAAGAGAATTTTTCGGGCGGGGGCGGCCGGCCGCTCAGGGAGGAAAGTGAAGCGAAAGAAACAAAAAACCTGGGCCCGCGAAATCCCGCAGAAACAGAGCGGGGCTAAGTTCCTCATCATTGACCTGCCCCGTTCCGGAGAGCTAACCCCATCTCCCAGCGCTCCGGAACACCAGGGATCACCCAGTCCCTGGACCGGTGGGGTGCCGGCGCCCATCCGGCACCCCACCGATCATTTCCCCCCGAAGCTCCCACCAGCCAGCCTTTCGCCCGTGGCGGCGCCTTGCGCCCGCTCGGTGGCCTGCGACCAGCCCCGACCCAAGCCTAAGACTGGCCGAAACAAGGGTCAGGTCTTGGATTTTGCGGAAAAGTCGCTAGAATCGCGCCATGGCACGGCCCCTTCGCCTCGAACTGCCCGGCGCGGTCTATCACCTCACCACCCTCGGCAATGCCGGTCAGACGGTGTTCCGGGCGGCGGAGGATTCCGAGCTTTTCCTGGAGATCGTCGGCCAGGCCTGCGAACGCTTCGACTGGCGCTGCCTGGCCTACTGCCTGCTGCCGGACCGCTATCACCTGGTTGTGGAGACCCGCCGCCCGACGCTGGCGCGCGGCATGCGCCAGATCAACGGGCGCTACACCCAGGCCTTCAACCGCCGCCACGGCGTCGGCGGCCACCTGTTCCAGGGCCGCTACCGGGCAGTCATGGTGGAAAAGCCGGGCTTCGTCGCCGCGGTCTGCCGCGACACCCTGCGCCGGCCCCTGGAACTGGGCCTAGCCGAAGACGCCGCCGCCTGGCGCTGGAGTTCCTGCCGCGCCCTGCTGGGGCGCCTGCCGCAGGGGCGGGCGGCGCCGGACTGGCTGGCGGTGGACGACCTGCTGGCGCTCTACGCCGGCGATCCGCCCACGCCAGACCTTGCCGAGGCGCGCCGACGCTGCGCGGCGGACATCGCCGCCGCTGACCGTCCGCCGGTCAGGGAGAACCTGCGCCACCAGGTGTTTCTCGGCTCCGAGGACTTCGTTGCACAGATGCGTGAGCGCGCCGCCGCCGAGGCGGCCGGCCGGGGCAACCTGGCCGAGATCCCGAAGGCCCAGTGGCAGGCCCCGCCGCCTCCCCTGGAGAGCTTCGCCGCCGAGGCGTCCAGCCGCGAGGAGGCCATGGCGCGGGCCTATCTGAGCGGCGCCTACAGCCAGAGCAGCATCGCCGCGCATTTCGGCGTACACTACAGCACCGTCAGCCGCGCGGTGCGGCGCTTCGAAAAGAGCCTTGAAGAGCCGGCGGTCTGCTGATTTCAATGGGCCCGATGCCGCCGACGGGATTTGGGTCATACCGGGGTCTGAAGCGGCGGCTTCAGGTAAGGAGAGAGTGACGTGGCCTTGTTGCGAAATTTGCTGGTCTCCGCGGCGAGACGGATCGCCGCCGATCCGCAGGTTCAGGAGAAAGCGGCGGAGACGTATGAGAGTTCGGTGAAGCCGCGCCTCGCCTCGGCCCGCGACGAACTGCGCGACCTGGCGGGGGAAGTCGATCCGGTGAAGGAGCCGGCCGCCTTCGCGCGCCGGCTGCGCGAGCGGATCCGCGAGGTCAACAAGCGCGGCTAAGTCGCCGATTTCAGTTTCATTCAAGCTTCATAGAACCGAGGTGGGGCCTCCCCGAGGCGCCGTGGCAGGCTTTTGGGCTTTGCTAACCCTTGGTGCTATACTGGCGTATTTCGTTTTTCGTTTGAGGAGGCTGATATTTCAGCCGGATTCACAGAAGCCGAGCGGCAGCGTTTTCACAATCTGCTGCAGTTGGCGGCCGAAAGCCCCTTCGAGGGCGAAAGGTCGAATGCCCTGGCGGCCGCCGAGCGGCTGGCTAAGCGTTTCGGCCTGACGCTGGACGAAGCCGCGGCCGGCGGCATCGACGAACCGCCGCCGCAGGAGCCGCCGCGCGGCGATGAGCACATGGCCGACGACCTGGGTTTCAATCCTGAATCCCTCGACCGCTTTGCGCGCGCCGTCCACCTGATGGACAACTTCATCATGGAGGACAAGGCGCGGCGCGAGGCCGCCCTGCGCGCCGCGCAGTCGCGCGGCCTGGATGCCGAGGAACTGCGCAAGGCCGTGACCTCGAGTGTCGCCCAGGCGCGCAAGACCAAGCAGCGGCGCATGAACCCTTACCGCCACGCCGCCACCCTGCTGCGCGAGACCTCGCTGTCGTTTCGCGAGATCGCCAACATCACCGGCCTCGACATCTACAAGGTGGTCGGCCTGAAGCTGAAGCTGCGGGCCACCAGCTGAGCTGTCCGGTCGTCTTGGGCAGTTGTCTAAAATTGCCGTCTAACTTGACCTGAATCCACGCCGCTTCGGGCGCCTGGAAAGCGGCCTGTTTCCGCGCCCTGCCTGCCGCCTATTTGCGTCAATTTGGCGGGTTCTGTGACAAACCCAGGGTCTCCGGGCGGCGGTAAGATTCGGGAAAGGCTAAATCGCCCAGACTGTTTCACGCGAGAGTAAGCGCCGGAAAAGGCCGGCCGTGACACCGGCGGAGAAAAGGTGTCGCGGCAACAACAAGGCCCGCCCGGCAATGCGATGCGAAGCTTCAGGTGAGGACAGAGATATGGGCATTTCAAACAAGAAGACTCGGTTCAAGCACAGGGGCCGTTTCAAGAAGCGCGTTTTGGCCACGGTCGTTGCCATGGCGGCGATCGGTACTTCGGTGAGTGCGGCGCACTCCCTGGTGGTGCCGATGCTGATCGACGAGACCATCGAGGATCGTGCCGCGGCGGTGTTCACCTATCAGAACCAGGTCTCCGGCGATCTGGCCCAGACCATCGTCGAGGCGGAGAGCCACGACCTGCCCCTGCTGGACGCGCTCTACACGGTCGAGGAGCAGCTCAATGACGCCTGCAGTCCGCTGCAGGAGGCCGGCCGCCGGCACATCGAGGGCGAGCAGCTGAGCGGACTGTTGCAGATTGCCGTCTACGGCGCGCTGGACAGCTGCGCGGCCAAGAGCGAGGAGGTCGCCTACTACGTCCGCATGGCGCGCTCCTATTCGGCCAAGATGACCGGCGGTGCGCAGGCCGCGGCCTGGAACTGACGGCACTCTACCCGTTGAAGGCATCATCGCCGCAGGGCGGTCCGGGAATCCCGGGCCGCCCTCGGTGCTGCGCGTCTTCACCCGGCAGGCTTGCCGAGCGCACCCGCTGAGCGCACCCGCTGAGCGCACCCGCTGAGCGCACCCGCTGAGCGCACTGGCCAAGCGCCCGGCAAAGTCATACCCTCTGCAGCAGTCGCCTAACTGCCTGCCGGTCCTGGGACGCTGGTCCTGGAACGGTCGGCGGACTTGCGCCGCCCGGTTTTCGGGCTAATTGGTTTCGGGCGGCGCCCGGGCCGGGTCAGGGCTGGAATGCGGAGGTCATGGAGAAAAGCGAAACCATGCCGCTTGGCGTGGTGATCGAGCGGCAGCGCTCCGATCACCCCTGGAGCGATTTCATCTGGCGCCCGGTGGCGGTGATCCCCGGCGCGCCGGCGCTGGATTCCCGGGGCGACTGGACGGAGTTGCGCCAGGGCGAGGGCTGGACCCAGTACCACTGCGGCACTCTTCGCCTCGAGCTTTTCCGCGCCGAGACCGAAGCCTACAAAGTCAACCTCTCGCAGACCCCGCCCAGCATCTACGTGCTGCTGCGCCGTGACGACGATCCGGATTCGCCGCACGACTACCTGCCCTTCCTGGTGACCGCCAGCCCTTACGAGGCGCAGGACTATCTCGACAGCGGCGAAGAGATCGTCGAGGCCGTGCCGATGCCCGAGGACGTCGCCGCCTTCCTTCAGGCCTTTGTCGAGGCCCACCACGTGGACGAGGTCTTCACCAAGCGCAAGCGCAAGAAAGCCGCGCCCGGCGACGAGCTGTTCAGCCGCTGCCCGCCGGTCTCCCTGCCGCCGAAGGCCCGGCGCAGTCCTTGAGGTTCGTCAGAGGAAATCATGGCTAAAGGGGATCGTGACGACGACAAGAACTTCCTCACCCGCTGGTCGCAGCGCAAGCGGGAGGCGGAGGCCGAGGCGCCACAGTGCGCCGACCGGCCGCCCGAGGAGGCGGCCGCCCTGGCCGCGACCGATTCCGGCCGGGAGGCTCTGCCGACCGGCGACGACGGCAAGATCGACCCGGCAGATCTGCCAGACATCGACAGCCTGGATGCCGGCTCCGATTTCACGGTCTTCCTGAAGGACGGCGTTCCCGACGCCTTGCGCCGCCGCGCCCTGCGCAAGCTGTGGCGCCTGGACCCGGTGTTCGGCCATCTCGACCGCCTCAACGACTACGACCTCGACTACACCAACGCCGGCACCGTGGTGGAGGGGCTGAAGACCATCTACCAGGTCGGCAAGGGCATGGTGCTCGGCGAAGAGGAAGACAAGGAAGAGGCCGACAAGCCGGAGGAGGCGGCCGCCGGGGAAGAGCCGGGGGAGGCCGCCGTTCTGGCGCAGTCCGACCCTGCGGAGACGGCGGCGCTGCCCGACGCCGGGACCGGAGAGCCGGCCGTGCCGGCGGGGCAGGGAGCCGCCGGCGCCAAGACGCGCAATCCCGGCGATCCGATCGTCACCGCCAGCCCGACTCGACGCCACGGCGGCCCCCGCGCGGCGCAGCGTTCCGCCCTTCAGCGGCGCTGGGGTGATCCTGATCGTTAGTAACCCGTATAGGTTGTGTTTTCTTTCGCTCGCGCTTCACCAAAAACCGCTGGAAAGCCAGGAAGAATGACCGCTTTTCGTGTGTGGCGACTTGTGCAATGCAACATGCGATTTTGTTGACAGTTGCTGCTCAAAGGGGGTCTAATTCGAAAGGTTCTAAGAAAAAACCCTGGGAAAATCAGGGATATAGGGCCGAGAGAGTTGGTTCCGCGGAGCTTTGGGAGTACTGATCGGTACTCGGTTTCGTTGACAGAAAACCGGCCTCTCATCAAAGGTTGGGAGAGTGTCGCGCTTGGGTAGCATGGCGGCGCAGGTTCAGATATCCGAGGAAGACCAGCTGCGGGCCGGATGGTACGCGCTGCTGGCGCAGTTGCTTTCGCGCGAGCCGAACGAGCAACTGCTGCAGATGCTGCGTGGCCTGGAAGGCGACGATTCGGAGCTGGGGCAGGGTATCAGGGCCCTGGCGGCGGCGGCCCGCGGCACCACCGTGGAAACGGCCAAGCAGGAATACTTCGACCTCTTCGTCGGCATCGGCCAGGGCGAGTTGCTGCCCTTTGCCTCCTACTATCTCACCGGCTTCCTTCACGAGAAGCCCCTGGCGCGGCTGCGCGGCGACATGGCCAAGCTGCAGATCGCCCGCGCCGACGATGTCGCCGAGCCGGAAGACCACATCGCCGCGCTCTGCGAGATGATGGCCGGGCTCATCACCGGCGGTTTCGGCGAGCCCGCCGAGCTGGCGGTGCAGCGCGAGTTTTTCGACACCCATATCGGCTGCTGGGCGCCGCGGTTCTTCGAGGACCTGCAGGCGGCCCAGTCGGCCGTGCTCTACATGCCTGTGGGCACCATCGGTCGCCTGTTTCTGGCGATCGAGACCCAGGCCTTCGACATGGCGGCCTAGAGCCATCGCCCGCCGGTCCGGCTGCGCCGGGCAGGAGGGCGGAATTCGGGAAGGCAGCGGTCCTCTAGGCCCATCCGCTGCAACAATAACAAGGTCACCACGACAAAGGAGGGTGGACCGTTGAGCAAGAAGGAAGAGATCAACGCGGGTCGTCGCGACTTCTTCAAGAAGGCCGGCTTAGGTGCCGGTGCGGCCGCGATTGCCGTGACAGCTTCCCAGGCGGGCGCTGTCGAGGCGGTCTCGCCGACGTCGAAGGGTTCCGGCTACGCGGAAACCGACCACGTGCGGAAATACTACGAGCTGGCCCGGTTCTAAACCGGCCCGGCTGAGTGCTTCTCGGGCTCGCTAAGGAGATTTCCGGCAGGAGCCCTTCCGTACCAACTCACTCTTAACAGGGAGAGGTCAATGCTTACCAAACGGACGAATGGGGTTGCGAATGGCCCCCGTTTGTCAAAGGCGGTAGCCGGTATTGCCGGTAGCGCCATTGACCGCCGTACCTTCCTGAAGCGATCCGGACTGGCGGCAGGTGGTGTCGCCGCGGCTTCGGTTCCGCTCGGGATGGTGAAAAAGGCGAGCGCCCAATCGGCGACAGGCAATGTAAAGATCGTCAAATCCGTGTGCACGCACTGCTCTGTGGGCTGCACGGTCATGGCTGAGGTCCAGGATGGCGTCTGGGTCGGGCAGGAACCCGGCTGGGACAGCCCCTTCAACCTCGGTGCGCACTGCGCCAAGGGCGCATCGGTGCGTGAACACGCACACGGCGAACGCCGCCTCAAGCATCCGACCAAGTTGGTTGACGGCAAGTGGACGAAGGTCTCCTGGGAACAGGCGATCGACGAAATCGGCGACAAGATGCTGGAGATTTACGACAAATCCGGCCCCGATTCGGTCTACTGGCTGGGCTCTGCGAAGCACAACAACGAGCAGGCCTATCTCTTCCGCAAGTTCTACGCCTTCTGGGGGTCCAACAACGGCGACCACCAGGCGCGTATCTGTCACTCGACCACGGTCGCAGGTGTTGCGAACACCTGGGGCTATGGCGCGATGACGAACAGCTACAACGACATCCACAACTCGCGCGCCATCTTCCAGATCGGCGGCAACCCGGCCGAGGCTCACCCGGTGGCCATGCAGCACATGCTGAAGGCCAAGGAGCAGAACAACGCGCCCTTCATTGTCTGCGACCCGCGCTTCACGCGCACGGCCGCGCACGCCGATGAATACGTGCGGTTCCGCCCCGGCACCGACGTGGCGCTGATCTGGGGCATCCTCTGGCATGTCTTCGAGAACAGCTGGGAGGACAAGGAGTTCATCCGCCAGCGCGTCTGGGGCATGGACCAGATCAAGGCCGAGGTCGCCAAGTGGAACCCCGAGGAGACCGAGCGCGTTACCGGCGTGCCGGGCTCTCAGCTGAAGCGCGTGGCGCGGACGCTGGCCAACAACCGTCCCTTCACCATCATCTGGTGCATGGGCGGCACCCAGCACACCAACGGCAACAACAACACCCGGGCCTACTGCATCCTCGGTCTCGCCCTCGGCGTGATCGGCACCAACGGCGGCGGCACCAACATCTACCGCGGCCACGACAACGTGCAGGGTGCGACCGACCTCGGCGTGCTGTGCCACACCCTGCCGGGCTACTACGGTCTCTCGGCGGGTGCCTGGAACCACTGGGCCAGGGTCTGGGACGTCGATTACGAGTACCTAGTCAACCGCTTCGAGAACAAGGACTTCATGTCGAAGGCCGGTGTGCCCGTGTCGCGCTGGTTCGACCTGACCCTTGAGGCGAAGGAAAATATCGACCAGCCGGATAACCTCCGGGCCATGGTCTTCTGGGGGCACGCGGCGAACTCGCAGACCCGTCTGCCCGACATGAAGAAGGCGATGGAGAAGCTGGACCTGCTGGTCATCGTCGATCCTTATCCGACGATGGCTGCGGTGATGAACGACCGAAAGGACGGCACCTACCTGCTGCCGGCGGCGACTCAGTTCGAGACCTACGGGTCCGTGACCGCGTCCAACCGCTCGCTGCAGTGGCGCGAGAAGATCGTCGAGCCGCTCTTCGAGTCCAAGGTCGATCACGAGATCATGTATCTCTTCGCCAAGAAGTTCGGTTTTGCGGACGAGATGTTCAAGAACATCAAGGTCGAGAACAACGTTCCGCTGATCGAGGACATTCTTCGCGAGATCAACCGCGGCATGTGGACTATCGGCTACACCGGCCAGTCGCCGGAGCGCCTCAAGACCCACATGGCCAACCAGCAGACCTTCGACAAGACCACGCTGCAGGCACGCGGCGGTCCTGCCGACGGCGACTACTACGGCCTGCCGTGGCCTTGCTGGGGCACTCCCGAGATGGGGCACCCGGGCACCCCGGTGCTCTATGATCCTTCCAAGCCGGTGGCCGAAGGCGGCCTCTGTTTCCGCGCCCGTTTCGGCGTGGAGCGCGACGGCGACAACCTGCTCGCCGAAGGCTCCTATCCGGTCGGCTCGGAGATCAAGGACGGTTATCCCGAGTTCACCATGGCCATGCTGAAGAAGCTGGGCTGGGACAAGGACCTGACCGACGAGGAGCGTTCGACCATCGAAGCCATCGCCGGCGACAAGACCAACTGGAAGGTCGACCTTTCGGGCGGTATCCAGCGTGTCGCCATCAAGCATGGCTGCGCGCCCTTCGGCAACGCCAAGGCGCGTACCGTGGTGTGGAACTTCCCGGATCCGGTGCCGCTGCACCGCGAGCCGCTCTACACCCCGCGCCGTGATCTTGTCGCTGACTATCCGACTTATTCCGATCGCAAGATGTACCGCTTGCCGATCCTCTATAAGTCGATCCAGGACCAGGATTTCTCCGCCGACTTCCCGACCATCCTTACCTCCGGCCGTCTGGTCGAGTACGAGGGCGGCGGCGATGAAACCCGCTCCAACCCCTGGCTGGCCGAACTCCAGCAGGACATGTTCGTCGAGATCAACCCCGTGGACGCCAACAACAGCGGCATCCGCGACGGCAACATGGTCTGGCTGCACAGCCCTGAGGGCGCCAAGGTCAAGGTTAAGGCGATGGTGACCGAACGAGTGGGACGCGGCGTGGTCTTCATGCCCTTCCACTTCGGCGGTCACTGGCAAGGTGAGGATCAACGCCACAAGTATCCGAAGGGCGCCGATCCTTATGTACTCGGTGAGGCCAGCAATACGGCACAGACATACGGCTATGACTCGGTGACCAATATGCAGGAAACCAAGGTCACGCTCTGCCGTGTCGAGCCGGCTTAAGGGAGGAGTTGAATCATGGCACGAATGAAATTCCTCTGTGACGCTGAGCGCTGCATCGAGTGCAATGCCTGTGTCACAGCGTGCAAGAACGAGCATGAAATTCCCTGGGGCGTGAACCGGCGCCGGGTCGTCACCATCAACGATGGTAAGCCCGGTGAGCGGTCCATCTCCGTGGCCTGCATGCACTGTTCCGACGCGCCCTGCATGGCCGTCTGCCCGGTGGATTGCTTCTACCAGACCGAAGACGGTGTGGTACTGCACTCCAAGGATCTCTGCATCGGTTGCGGTTACTGCTTCTACGCCTGTCCTTTCGGAGCGCCGCAGTACCCGCAGGCCGGCAATTTCGGCAGCCGAGGCAAGATGGACAAGTGCACCTTCTGCTCCGGCGGACCCGAGGAGGACAACTCCTCCGCCGAGTTCCAGAAGTACGGGCGCAACCGTCTGGCCGAGGGCAAGCTGCCGCTTTGCGCGGAGATGTGCTCGACCAAGGCTCTGCTCGCCGGCGACGGCGACGTGGTGTCCGACATCTATCGCGAGCGCGTCGTCGCCCGCGGTTTCGGGTCGGGCGCCTGGGGCTGGGGTACGGCCTACGACCAGAAGTCGGGTTCTTGAGCCTGAGGCCTGGTCAGACTAATCGGGAGCGTTTCTAGGCCCCGGTTTGGGATGGGGGCGGCGCTTGGCGCCGCCCCCCTTTCCCATGGGGGCCCGGCTTCCGTAAGGAAATATTAACCATAACCCGTTTGATTTTATTGCCTCGATTGGAGGTAGAAGACCTGATGGTCCTGCACAAGCTAATACCTGTCGTCGCCGGCGCCGGCCTTGTCCTGGCCCTGGCGGCCTGTGACGAGTCCGAGCAGGGACGCATCCTGCGCTATGAAAAAGGCACCTATCTCGGCAAGGCCGACAGCCCGCTGAGCGACGAGAAGCGCGATGAACTGCGCTCCCGCGCGATGATGCAAAGCGGCGGCTGACCCGTTTAGGGGAGGTTCCCTTTCGTTGCTCCCAGACGATGAAGAGATGTAGCTCGGTGAGAGGAAATACCATGATCGCCTCCGTCTTGCGCCCGCGGCGCAGCGCCTTTTCCCTTATCTTCGGCTTCCTGCTGCTGCTGGCCGCCGTCGTGGCGGTGACCGCGCCGACGGCGCCGGCCCGGGCGCAGGGCGCAGACACCACGGCGGCCGAAAGCCCGACGGCCGGCAATGTTCCGGGCAACGTCCTGGGCAATACCGCCGACAGCGAGTTCTGGCGGGCGATCCGCCGCGGCGAAACCGGCTCGGTCACCATTCCCAATGCCCAGGCCGGGCAGCTGATCCAGTCCGAAGGCGACAACTGGCGCGCCGTGCGCAACGGCCCGGTGACGGTCTACGGCGCCTGGGCGATGCTCGGCATTGTCGCGCTGATCGCCCTGTTCTTTGCCGTGCGCGGTCGCATCCGCATCGACGCCGGCCCCAGCGGCACCACCATCGAGCGCTTCAACATGATCGAGCGCACGGCCCACTGGATCACCGCCACCTCCTTCATCGTGCTGGCGCTGACCGGGCTCAACATTCTCTATGGCCGCCACGTGCTGCTGCCGATTCTCGGCCTGGACATCTTCGCCGCCATCACCCTCGCCGGTAAGTACGCGCACAACTTCCTGTCCTTCGCCTTCATGGTCGGCGTGGTGCTGATCTTCTTCCTCTGGGTCGGCCGCAATATCCCGGGCAAGCGGGACCTGCACTGGCTGGCGGTGGGCGGCGGCCTTTTCAAGAAGGGCGTGCATCCGCCGGCGGGCAAGTTCAACGCCGGCCAGAAGCTGATTTTCTGGGCGGTGATCCTGGGCGGCGTCTCTATCAGCCTTTCCGGGTTGGCGCTGCTCTTCCCCTTCCAGTTCGCGTTCTTCGGCGGCACCTTCGAGGTGCTGAACATCTTCGGCCTCGGCCTGCCGACCGACCTGACGATGATGCAGGAGATGCAGCTTTCGCAGCTTTGGCACGGCGTCGTCGCCCTGATCCTCATCGCCATCATCATCGGCCACATCTACATCGGCTCGCTGGGGATGGAAGGCGCTTTCGAGGCCATGGGCAGCGGTCAGGTCGATCTGAACTGGGCCAAGGAGCACCACTCCCTCTGGGTCCAGGAGGTGCGCAGCGGTTCGGAGGCGCAGCAACCGGCTGAATAGATATGGGGAGCCTCATGGCCAAGCGGTATCGCAGTCTTTTTCTGGCGCTTACCTGTGCCGGCGTGCTGACGGCGGCGCCGCTTCTCCCCGCCGCTCAGGCGGCGGTCAGCCAGGAAGCCGCCGCCAAGAGCATCGCCGAGCGTTACGGGGTGCAGGTCCTGAAGGTCCGCGCCGGCGAGCGTGACGGCCGCAAGGTCTGGCTGGTGACCGTCATGCAGCCCGGCGGCAACAGCAACGGCGCCTTCCAGGTGCATCTGCTGGCGGTCGACCAGGAAAGCGGGAATCTGGTCTCCTCGTTCCAGCACGGCGTCAGCGGCTATACCCTGCCGCCGCTCCCGCCCGGGGGCGAAAGGTGAGGGCGCGCAGGCGCGGCCGGCAATCCCCACGACGGAGCAAAGTGCGGGCGGCATGACCATTCTGGCCAGAACAGCGACGATCGCCGGACTGGCGCTGCTGCTGGGGCTGCCCCAAGGTGCCGTCGCCCAGCAGGCTCCGGCGCGCGCGCCGGACGCCGGCCCCGGCATGCTGACCGCGCAGGTCTTCAGCAAGCCGCCCGAGATGCCGGGGGGGGGCGTCTCTCCCTACGACGACAGCGGCCTGAACCTGCGGGTCAAGGCGGACTTCGAGGCTCAGCTCGCCGCGCAACAGCGCGGACGGGTGGAAAGCGAAGCGCGGGCGGACTATCTGTTACTCTTTGAGAGCGGCATCATCCCGGCCGAGGACGTGCCGCAGGGCCCCAGCCTTGGTTCGGCGGAGGTCACCGAGAGCGGGGTGGACGTCAGCGTCAACGTCTGGTCCTTGGAGGAGGACAGCGTCCTGGGCGGGCGGCAGGAACAGCCCGACGTGGACAGCAGCGTGTTTCATATCAATGCCGTCCTGCGCGAGCGCAGCAGCGGCAAGGTGGCCTGGCAGGGCGATGCTTACTACCGGCTCTCCGGGCCGGAGACCGAGCGGGTCGCCCGCGCCATGGTCGCGCCCCTGGTGGAGAAGATAGGTCAGTCCGTTGCCCGCGAGCCCTTCGAGATCGACTAGCGCAGCGCGCCCCGCCGCGTCCCGGCCGCGTCCCCTGGCGCGGCTGTCCCCCTTGGCGCTCTTTGTGGCGGCGTTCTGCCTGGCGGCGGCCTGGGGTGTTACGCCGGCCGGCGCGGAGCTGCGCGGGCACGGCGGCTTCGTGAAGGGCGTCGCGGTGTCGCCGGACGGCCGCCAGGTGATTTCCGCCAGCTTCGACTACAGCGTCATCCTGTGGAACCTGGAGAGCCAGCAGGCGCTGGAGGTGCTGGACGACCACGAAGGCGCGGTCAATGCGGTGGCGCTGCTGGAAGACGGCCACAAGGCGCTCTCGGCCAGCGACGACGGGACGCTGCGCCTCTGGGACCTGCAGAGCGGCAAGCTGTTGCACGTCTTCACCGGTCACGGCGGCAAGGTGGCGGGGGTGGCCGTCTCGCCGGATGGCCGCCTGGCGGCCTCCGCCGGCTGGGACCACACGGTACGGCTGTGGGATCTGGCGGGCCGTAAGCAGCTATTCGTGCTGGACGACCACCGCAGCAACGTCAATGCGGTAGCCTTCTCACCCGACGGACACGGTCTGCTGAGCGGCAGCTACGATTCCGCGATACGCTACTATGAACTGCCGGAGGACGGCGGCGCGCCGCGCCTGCGCCGCCTCATGGAAGGACACGACTTCGGCGTCAACGCCGTCGTCTTCCTGCCGGGCGGCAAGCGCGCTCTGTCGGCCTCGGTGGACGAGACGGTGCGCCTCTGGGATCTTGACAGCGGCCGCGAACTGGCCGAGTTGCGCGGCCACGAAGGTCCCGTCTTCGCCGTGGCGGTTTCGCCCGACGGCCAACTGGCGGCCTCCGGCGGGGTCGATGGCACGGTGAACCTCTGGAACATCGAGGAGCGGCGCATCATCGCCTCGCTCTACGGCCATAGCCAGCCGGTCTGGGCCCTGGCCTTCACCCCGGACGGCAAGCGCCTGCTCTCCGCCGGCGCCGACGAGGTGACGCGCATCTGGGATCTGGAGACCCGCAGCGAAGTGGGCGCTTCCGAGGAAGTCGCGGCCTTGCCGGAACTTCCCGCTGCAAGCGAAGCCGATGCGCGCGGCGCCAAGCTGTTCCGCAAGTGCGCCGCTTGCCACACCGTCACCGCCGATGGCGGCCACCGCGCGGGGCCGACGCTCTATGGCGTCTTCGGCCGGCGCGCGGGCACCATCGAGGGCTACAACTACTCCGACGCCCTGACCCACAGCAACCTGGTCTGGACCGAGGAGACCATCGACCGGCTCTTCGCCGAGGGTCCGGACGCCTTCACGCCGGGCAGCAAGATGCCGTTGCAGCGCATGCCCTCGGCGAAGGACCGTGAAGATCTCATCACTTATCTGAAGAGCATAACCGCCGCCGAGGGGGCGGCGAACTGAGGCAGGCAGCCCAAAGCACCAAGTAACTTGGACGCTATCTTTGTTGAGGATTGTAGGATTATGAAATCGATCATTGCAGGCGCCGTCGCCGCCATCCTGATCGCCGTTTTGGGTGCGGTGGTTCTGTCGAGCATGCCCATGACGTCCGCCGACGTCTACTCCACCTCGAACGTCCGCCTCTAGCGGCGGGCTATTCGCGCGCGCCGGCCAGGCGCAGCAGCTCGACGATTTCGCTGTCGCCGATCATGTCGGCCGCGGCGAGGGCGGTCCAACCGTCCTTGGCTTTCAAGGTCGGGTCCGCTCCGGCCTGCAGCAGCAGCTTCACTTCTTCCAGGCGCGCCCGGTTGGCCGCCATCATGAGCGCGGTGTTGCCGGTCTCGATCTCGCGGGCATTGGGATCGGCGCCGTGGTTCAGCAGCACGTAGAGCGCTCCCGCCTGACCCGCGGCCGCGGCCAGCACCACCGGCGGGCGGCCGCTGCGCCCCGGCAGGTTGGGATCGGCGCCCGTCTCCAGCAGGGCGATCACCGTGTCGACCTGGGCCGCCTCAATGGCCTCGCCCAGCGCCGTCTCACCCTCGTTGGCCTTTTGGTCGACGGGGATGCCGCTGTCGAGCAGGGCGCGCAGCAGCTTGGTCCGGCCCCGACCGGCGGCGATGTGCAGGGCGGAGCGGCCATCGCTGCGACGCGCCCCGGCATCGGCCCCGGCCGCCAGCAATAGCTGGAAGCTGCCTTCCGCCCCGGCGCCCGTGGCGGCGATCAACGCGGTGGTGCCGTCTTTCGCCGCCAGGCTCGGGTCGGCGTCGGCCGCCAGCAGCTCCGCCACCAGCAACGTGCCGAGGGGATCGAAGGCGGCGTTGATCAGCGCGGTGTTGCCGTCAACTTCATCGCGGGCGTCCACCTCGGCCCCGGCGGCGAGCAGGACCGCCAGCACCGGCCGCTTCAGCCGGCGCGCGGCGATGTGCAGCGGCATGTTGCCGTGGTCCTTCTCGCGCGCGTCGACCGGCGCGCCGGCCTCCACCAGTTGCTTGGCGACCCGGTCATAGCCTTCGTAGGCGGCGTAGTGCAGGGCGGTCCAGTTGTCGTCGGGCGTCGCCGCGGCGGGATCGGCGCCGCGGGCCAGCAGCAGCTCCGTCACCGCCGGACTGCCGTGCATGGCCGTGACCTGCAGCGGCGTGTTGCCGAGCTGGTCGCGCGCCTCCAGGTCGGCGCCCCGTTCCAGGGCGTAGCCCGCCAGCTCCGCGTCGTCGCTGCGCGCCGCCTGGTGAAGCGCCTGGTCGGCGATCGACTGCTCGGTCGCCGTCTGGGCCGCCGAAGGGGGCGCCAGGCACAGCAGGGCCAGCAGAAGCGGCAGCAGGGCGCCCCGGAGGAAGGTGGCGGTCAGGCTGGGGGCGGCGTGGAGAAGCATGGCGCGCGGCATTCTAGGAAGCGTCGTCGGGGACGACTTCCAGCTCCACCTGCGAGGCAATGATCAGCAGCTTGCCGGCATGCTCGAAGTTCACGGTGACCCGGTCGTCGATCACCGACTGGATCTGCCCCAGGCCCCAGTCGGGCTTGCTTGGATGGCGCACCCGCATACCGGGCGTCAGGTGGTGGGTGGCGCTCACGCCGGCCGTGCTCCCGTTTTCTGCATTCCCTCGGTCTCCGGTCTCGCCTACGTCTTTAGTGTAGCTTGCGGCTTAGTGTATAAGGAAGCGCGGGCTGCGGAAACGTCCAGCCCATCCGAGATCATCTTGGGGGATTGCAGGCTGATGGATTTGAAGATTGACGTGCGCGTTGCGGAACTTCTGGCTTCGCGTCTCTGCCACGACCTTGTGGGCCCGATCGGGGCCATCGGCAACGGCCTGGAGCTGCTGTCCGACGACGAGTTCGGCATGGCCGATGACGCCATGCAGCTGACCACCAATTCCGCACGGCAGGCATCGAACATCCTGCAGTATTTTCGCCTGGCCTACGGCATGGCGGGCGCGCGCGTCGGACCCGACTACACGCCGCTGCGAGACCTGGCCGCCGCCTTGCTGGAGACTTCGCGCTCCAAGCTGGAATGGACGCTGCTCCAGGCGCCCGAGGGCGCGCCCGACGGCATCGCCAAGCTGGTGCTCAACATGATCGCCTTGGGCCACGAGGCGCTGCCCCGCGGCGGCACTTTGAGCGTGGAGATCTCGCCGGGGGCTCAGGGTATCGACTGCGTCGTGACGGCCAAGGGGCAGGATGCGCACCTGCGGCCGGAATCCCTCGTCGGCCTGCAGGAGAACGTGGACCTGGAAGAACTCAGCCCACGCGGCGTCCACGGCTATTTCACCCGCCTCATGGCACTGCGCCTGGGCAGCGAGCTCGAAATCGAGACGCCGGGCAGCGGCAGCGTCCGTTTCAGCGCTACCCTGGCGAAGGCGGGCTGATCCGCGCCCCGCGCCGGCTCGGTCAGGGCGAGGCAGGGCAGGGGCCAAAGAAAAACGCCGGCAGCGCATGGAAGCACTGCTGGCGCTTTCTTTACCCCCGACAGGGCCCCCGAAAGAGCCTTCTCGCTTAACTCGCGCGAATGTTGGCGAGGAAGTGGTCGACCTGGTTGCTGAGGCTCTTCGACTGCTCGGCCAGCTCGTTGGCCGCGGTCAGCATGGTCTTGGCGGAGTTGCCGGACTGGGCCGCCGCCGAGGTCACGTCGCCGATGTTTGCGGAAACCTCGCTGGTGCTGGCCGAAGCCTCCTGCACGTTGCGGGAGATTTCCTCGGTCGCCGAGCTCTGCTCCTCGACTGCCGCGGCGATGCCGTTGGCGATGCCGTGCACTTCCTCAATGGTCGAGGTGATCTTGGCAATGGCATCCACCGCGCCGCCGGTGGCGTTCTGGATCTCGTTGATCTGCTGGGCGATCTGCTCGGTCGCCTTGGCCGTCTGGGTGGCCAGCTGCTTGACCTCGGAGGCGACGACCGCGAAGCCCTTGCCCGCCTCGCCGGCGCGCGCCGCCTCGATGGTGGCGTTGAGGGCCAGCAGGTTGGTCTGCTCGGCGATGTCCTGGATCATGGTGACCACGTCGCCGATCTTCTGGGCCGCGTCGGCCAGGGCACCGACCTCCTGGTTGGTGGTGCGGGCCTGATCCGCGGCGTCGCTGGCGATCTTCGTCGACTGGGCCACCTGGCGGCCGATCTCCTGGATCGAGGCCGTCAGCTCCTCGGCGGCGCTGGCGACCGTCTGCACGTTGTTGGCGGCCTGGTCGGTGGCCGTTGCGACGGCGGCGGTCTTCTGGCTCGTCTGCTCGGCGGTCTGGGACATCGACTGCGCCGTCGACTGCACCTGGCCGGAGGCGCTGGTGACGTTGTCGACAACGCCGCGCACGCTGGATTCGAACTCGTCGGCCAGCTTCTGCATGGCCTGGCGCTTTTCCTCCTCGGCCTTGGCCTTCTCGGCCTCGCGGGCCGCGGTGGAACGCTCCAGCTCAATGGCGTTGGTCTTGAAGGTCTCGACCGTGCGCGCCATGTCGCCGATGTCGTCGCGGCGGTCCATGGCCGGCACCTCGACGGAGGTGTCGCCGTCGGCCAGCTTGCCCATGGTGGTGGTCATCATCGCCAGCGGCTTGCCGATCAGGCGGCTGGTGACGAAGCCGAGCAGGCCGATCAGAATCACCAGGGCGGCGACCGAGATGGCGCCCTGCTGCACGGCGGCGGACTGGATGTGACCGTTCAGCTCTTCGATCGACCAGGCGATGATCACCGTGCCGATGAAGGAGCCGTCCTTGGGATTGAGGGCGGGGCTGGACACCAGGACGTGGTTTTCCAGCTCCACGAAATGACGCTCCGACGATCCCTTGGCCTCGCCGATGAAGGCGGTCAGATCGGCCTGGGTCAGCGTCGGGTGATTGAAGCGGATCAGCTCGTTGCCGTCCTTATCGAGGGCAACCACGTTGGCGATCACGGAGTCTTCCGCGTTCGCGAAGTCGATGTAGGCCGTCTCGATGGCGTCGGGCTTGTTCCAGCGGATGCCGCCGGCCGCGTTGTTGGCGATCAGGCGGGTCATGGTCGCAAAGCCGGCCTCGCCGGTGGTGAGGGCAAGCTTGTTGGTCTGGCTGATGCTGATGGCCACCAGGGCAACCAGGATCAGGGTCGCCGTGGTCGCGGCGGTCAGGATGACCTTGCGGGCCACGGAAAGGCGAGAGAATCCGCCCAGGCTCGTCTTTGAATGACCAGCTTTCGTGGTCTTCGCAGACTGTGATTTCTGAGGTTTACTCATCAAATCCACCCCTTACAGAGTCTTGCCTGGACGGATAATCTCACTATTCGCCAGGTACTTAACAATCCTGGCGAAACTTACAGCGCGTCGACGTTGATGCCGACGGTAATGGCGCCGATGACCTCACCGGTGGCCGGATCGACGATCGACATGGAGACCTGCGACTGGAAGGTCTGGGTCGACTCGTCCATCTCGACCTCGTCGACGAAGATGGCGTCCGGACCGGCGCTGTAGGTCTTCTGCCACTTGGCTTCGTCACCCTGCCAGTAGTCGGAGGTGACGTCGCTCTGGCCGACGTTCAGGCCGCGGTTGTCCATGACGAACACCTCGGTGACCAGGCCCTGGGTGCTGTCCTTCTGCTGACGCAGGTAGCCGGACAGGGCGTTGCTGAGGACGGCGTCGATCATCGGCTTGCTGCCGGCGTCGGTCTGGGCGCGCCAGTCCTTGTCCATGTTGTCGATGTCGCCCTGGCTGAGGCCGGCGTGCTTGGCGTTCTGCGCCTTGACGGCGTTGATCACGGTGTCGTTCGAGATCCACTGCTTGACCGTGCTCTTGGCGAAGTCGGTGGCCGGAGCGACGTGGGCTTCACTGGCCCAGGCAGCCGTGGCAAGCAGCGCACCCGCGAGGCCGGACACGATTCCCTTCATAAAAGACATGTTGTTGGCTCCAATAGAGTTCCTCACACAGACGCTCGCTGCTGCGCACGCCTTTCCAAAGTAGGAAACTCATTAGCGCACTGGATTTAATTTAAGGTTACTTGCGCCAACTATCGGTTTGTGAAGTAAGCCAATTCTAAGCCAAGGGTTGACCGGCCCCGAGGGGGGCGAGCGTGCAAAACAGCAAGGTTTTGCGGCAATTGCGGGGGTGGCTTCGGGGCCGCTTGACAGATGCGAATGATTTTCATTAACTGCTCGCGTAGAGGCCATCATCGAATGGCCGGGAACGGACATACGCCCGCCCGATGCTCCGGAGGTCCGAAGTCCAGGAAAATCAAGGAGGTATACGATGAACTTTTGCCGGCGCGCAGTCCTGGGGACTGCGATCAGTGTTGCAATGCTGGCGAGCGGCCTGCCGGCCCAGGCGCAGGAAGTGCTCAATCTTTATTCCTCGCGCCACTACCAGACCGATGAAGCGCTTTACGCGGGCTTCACCGAGCTGACGGGAATCGAGATCAATCGCATCGAAGGTGAGGGCGACGCCCTGATCGAGCGCATCAAGAGCGAGGGCCAGAACAGCCCCGCCGACGTCTTCCTGACGGTCGACGTGGGGCGCATCTGGCGCGCCGAGGAAGCGGGGCTGTTCCAGCCGGTTGAGTCCGCTGCGCTGGACAAGGCCGTGCCGGAGAACCTGCGCCATCCCGAGGGCCTGTGGTACGGCTTTTCGGCCCGCGCGCGCCTGATCTTTTACGCCAAGGACACCGTTGAGCCGGGCGCGATCAAGGACTACGAGGACCTAGCCGATCCCAAGTGGAAGGGCAAGGTCTGCATCCGCAGCAGTTCCAATGTCTATAACCAGTCGCTGCTCAGCTCGATCATTGCGGCGGACGGCGAGGAGGGGGCCCGCACCTGGGCCCAGGGCGTGGTCGACAACTTCGCCCGCAAGCCGGTGGGTGGCGACACCGACCAGCTGCGCGGCCTCGGCGCCGGCGAGTGCGATATCGCGGTGGCCAACTCCTACTACTTCGTGCGCCTGATGATCAATCCCAGCGACAAGGACAAGGGGCTGGCGGACAAGATCGGCTGGGTCTTTCCCAACCAGGACGGCCGCGGCACCCACGTCAACATCTCCGCTGCCGGCGTGCTGAAGTACGCGCCCCACAAGGCGGCCGCGGTGAAGTTCCTGGAGTACCTGGCCAGTCCGCAGGCGCAGCGCTACTTTGCCGACGGCAACAACGAGTACCCCGTGGTGCCGGGCGTGGAGCCGAACGAGGCGCTGAAGGAGCTGGGCGACTTCAAGGTCGATCCGGTCAACGTCTCGGTCTACGGCAAGAACCAGGCGAAGGCGCAGATGATCTTCGACAGCGTCGGCTGGAACTAGTTCCGCGCCATGATCCCCGGCCGCGATCTTGGGCCGCGATCTTGGGCCGGCGTCCATGCCGCCGGCCCGGCCGGAAAAAGGGCTCCCAGGTTTCTGGGAGCCCTTATTTCTTGAGGGCCCCGGCGCTGCGCGGCGGCGCTTTTCGGCCCGGCCGTCCGCGGGCGATGGCGCGGCTCAGCAGGATGACCGGCGGGATTCCTACGGCGACGATGGTTAGGGCCGGCGTGGCCGCCTCGGTCAGGCGCTCGTCGGCGGCGAAGTTGTGCGCCTGCACCGCCAGGGTGTCGAAGTTGAAGGGGCGCATCACCAGGGTGGCGGGCAGTTCCTTCATCACGTCGACGAAGACCACCAGGCCAGCGGTCAGCAGCGAGGGCCACATCATCGGCGCGTGGACCCGCGCCAGGGTGCTGAGAGGGCGCACGCCCAGGGCGCGCGCGGCATCGTCCATGGAGGGGCGGATCTTGCCCAGACCGGACTCGACGGTGTTCAGCGACACCGCCAGGAAGCGGACGAGATAGGCGAAGACCAGGGCGGCGATGCTGCCGGTCAGCAGCAGCCCGCTGGAGATACCGAAGGTGGCGCGCAGCCAGCCGTCCAGGGTGTTGTCGAAGGCGGCGAAGGGCACCAGCACGCCGACGGCGATGATGGTGCCGGGAATGGCGTAGCCCATGGCCGCCAGGCGATTGGCGGCCTGCACCAGCGGGCCGCCCTGCAGGCGGCGCCCATAAGCCATGAGGGTCGCCAGGCCCACGGCCAGAATGGCCGTGACCACGGCCAGGGTGACGCTGTTGCCCACCAGCTCCAGATAGCGCTTGCCGAACTGCTGGTCGCCGGCGGCCAGGGCCATGGTCAGGAGAATGCCGGCGGGCAGCAGGAAGCCGAAGCACAGCGGCAGGAGACAGGCCAGGAAGGCACCAAGCGCGCTCAGGCCTTTCAGCCGGTGCCCGGGCAGCTGCTGATAGCGGTCGGTGGCGTGGTGGAAGCGCGCCCGGCCGCGACTCTGCACCTCCAGCAGCAGCACCAGGAAGACGAAGATCAGCAGAATCGAAGAAAGCTGGCCCGCGGTGGTGCGGTCGCCGAAGGAGATCCAGGCGCGCACGATCCCGGTGGTGAAGTTGGGCACGCCAAAGAACGACACGGTGCCGAAGTCGGCCAGCGTCTCCATCAGGGCCAGGGCGGTGCCGGCGATGATCGCCGGCCGGGCCAGCGGCAGGGCGACACGGAAGAAAGTCGCCCAGGGGCCGCAGCCGAGGGTGCGGCTGACGTCCAGGGCGCAGACCGACTGGTCGAGAAAGGCCGCGCGCGACAGCATGTAGGCGTAGGGATAGAGCACCAGGGTCAGCATGGCGACGGCGCCCCCCAGCGACCTCACCTCGGGAAACCAGTATTCCCGGTAGCTGAGGCCGGTGAGGTCCCGCAGCAGGGTCTGTACCGGGCCCGCTGGCTGCAGGAAGTCGGTATAGGCATAGGCCATGACATAGGCGGGAACCGCCAGCGGCAGGATCAGCGCCCATTCGAAGACGCGGCGTCCGGGAAAGCGGCACATGGTGACGAGCCAGGCGGTCCCGGCCCCCAGCAGGGGCACGCCGATCCCGACGCCGCCGACCAGGACGGCGGTGTTGAAGAGGTAGCGGGGCAGCACGGTGCTGGCCAGGTGGCTCCAGGTGCCGTCGCCCGACTGGGTGAGGCTGAAGAGCACACTGACGACAGGAACGAGGAACAGCCCGGCGACGGCGATCGAAAGCCAGGTGAGGGGCGCCCAGGGCCGGCGCAACTTGCCCCGGCCGCGGCGCAGCGGGCGGCCCGGCCGCTGGTCGAACGGCCCGGCCGGATCGATGGAGGGGGAAAGCGGCGGGGATTCGGCCACTCAGGCCACCGCCGCCGGCGGGATTGGGCGAAGCTGGATCATCCCTGGTCCTGTCTCACATATCGCCGCCCCCGGCAAGGCATAGGGACCCAAGCACGGCGGCCGGAATAGCGGGATTTGGGTCAAGCGGCGCCGGGAGCGGCGGCCGCGCGCCAGGGAGAGGGGCTTCGCGATCGGGTTACTCACATCGTTCAGTTTCATGGGCTTGAGGCGCTACGTTGGCGGGATGCTTTTGCCTGTGATCGCGCCTCTTTAGCTTTGACGCAAATCCGCTCTATCCGGCAATTCCCCTGCGGTTCCCGAGAGTTAAGTAAGGGCTTCTTAATCTATGTTTGGCACTGTTCAGCGTCAATTCGGGGGCATTGGTTAACAGCAGTGATCGCCCGGACTTAGCGCCCACTTTCCGGGCAAAGCGTAGGACTGTGGCGATGGATGATCTTCTAAGCGAATTTTTGACCGAGACCAACGAGAGCCTCGCGGAGCTCGATGTCGAGCTGGTTCAGCTCGAGCAGAACCCGAACGACAAAGAGCTGCTGGGCAACATCTTCCGGCTGATGCACACCATCAAGGGAACCTGCGGTTTCCTGGGGCTGCCGCGTCTGGAGAGCGTTGCGCACGCCGGCGAAAACGTGCTGGGCAAGCTGCGCGACGGCGAGTTGGAGGTCACGCCCGAGGCGGTCACCCTGATCCTGGAATGCCTCGACAACATCCGCGCCCTTCTGGAGCAGCTGGAAGCGACCGAGGCGGAGCCGGAGGGTGACGATTCCGATCTTATCGCCCGTCTGAACGCCTTCGCCGACGGCGACGCTGCGCCGGCCGAGGCTGCGCCGGCTGCCGAGGAAGCGCCGGCCGAGGAAAGCGGCGGCGGTGATACCACCCTCGACGAACTGGAGCTCGCGTTCCAGAACGCCAAGGGGCCGGCCGAGCTGGCGGCCGAGAAGGCGGCCCAGGAAGCTGCCGAGGCGGAAGCCGCCGGCGCTGAGGCCGAAGTTGAAGCCGAAGCCGAAGCCGAAGCCGAGCCGGAGCCGGTGAAGGCCGAGGAGCCGAAGAAGGAAGCGGCGCCGAAGAAGGAACCCGCTGCCAAGAAGGAAGCGGCGCCGAAGAAGGAGCCCGCTGCCAAGAAGGAAGCGGCGCCGAAGCAGGCCGAGAAGGAACCGGCGGCTGCCGAGGCCAAGAAGGAAGGCTCCGTCGCCAACCAGTCGCTGCGCGTCAATGTCGACGTGCTCGAGAACCTCATGACCATGGTCTCCGAGCTGGTGCTGACCCGCAACCAGCTGCTGCAGATCCTGCGCAGCCAGAGCGAAAGCGAGTTCGCCGCGCCGCTGCAGCGCCTGAATCACGTGGTCTCCGAGCTGCAGGAAGGCGTGATGGCCACGCGCATGCAGCCGATCGGCAATGCCTGGGCCAAGCTGCCCCGCATCGTCCGCGACCTGGCCCACGAACTCGACAAGAAGATCGACCTCGTGATGAAGGGCGCCGAGACGGAGTTGGACCGCCAGGTGCTGGAGCTGATCAAGGATCCGCTCACCCACATGGTCCGCAACTCCGCCGACCACGGCCTGGAAGTGCCGGCCGACCGCCTGAAGGCTGGCAAGCCTGAAATCGGCACGGTGACCCTGAACGCCTTCCACGAGGGCGGTCACATCATCATCGAGATCGCCGACGATGGCAAAGGCCTGTCGGTCGACAAGATCAAGCAGAAGTGCATCGACAACGGCCTGGCCAACGAGGCCGAGCTGGATCAGATGAGCGAGCAGCAGATCCAGCAGTTCATCTTCAAGGCCGGCTTCTCGACGGCGGCTGCGGTGACTTCCGTCTCGGGCCGTGGCGTCGGCATGGACGTGGTGCGCACCAACATCGAGAAGATCGGCGGCACCATCGAGCTGACCTCGGTCGAGGGCCGCGGCACCAAGTTCGTCATCAAGATCCCGCTGACCCTGGCGATCGTCTCGGCGCTGATCGTCGAGTGCGCTTCGGAGCGCTTCGCCATCCCGCAGCTGTCGGTGGTCGAGCTGGTGCGCGCTTCCGCCCACACCGAGCACACCATCGAGCGCATCAACGGCACCCCGGTCCTGCGCCTGCGCAACCGTCTGCTGCCGCTTGTGAACCTGCGCCATCTGCTGAAGCTGGACGGCGAGAACACCGCCAAGGCGGCGAAGGACGCTCTGTCGGCCTCGGTCACCGAGACCAAGCCGGCAGCGGAGGCCGAGTCCGGCGCGACGCCGAAGGAGGCTGCCAAGGCCGATGCGGTCAAGGGCACCGACGACGAGGAGGTCTTCATCGTCGTGGCCCAGATCGGCAACTACTCCATGGGCATCATCGTCGACCGCGTCTTCGATACCGAGGAAATCGTGGTCAAGCCGGTGGCGCCGATCCTGCGCAACATTCAGCTCTTCTCCGGCAACACCATCCTGGGTGACGGCAGCGTCGTGATGATCCTGGATCCGAACGGCATCGCCGCGGCCACCGGCGAGATCTCGGTCGCCGAGGGTGCCGAGGACAACGCCAAGGGCCGCCACATGGCGCGCAGTTCCGACAGCGTCGCGATGCTGATCTTCCGCGCGGTGGACGCCACGCCCAAGGCGGTGCCGCTGGCCCTGGTGGCGCGGCTCGAGGAGATCGATCTGCAGCAGGTCGAGTTCTCGAACGGCCAGTACGTGGTGCAGTACCGCGGCCAGCTGATGCCGCTGGTGATGATGGACCCCTCGCAGAAGCTGGAGTCCGAAGGCCGCCAGCCGGTTCTGGTCTTCGCCGACGGCAAGCGCACCATGGGCCTGGTGGTTCAGGAGATCGTCGATATCGTCGAAGGCCGTATGAACATCGAGCTCTCCTCGGAGCGCGAGGGTTATGTCGGCACGGCCGTGATCGACGGCAAGGCAACCGATATCATCGACGCCGGCTACTACCTGACGCTGGCTTTCCACGACTGGTTCCAGGCCGACCGTGAGACCCTGGACGGCGAAGGCCATGGCCGCCGCCTGCTGGTCGTCGACGACAGCCCCTTCTTCCGGAACCTGCTGCAGCCTCTGCTGACGGTTGCCGGCTATGATGTGGTCTGCGTCGAGTCGGCCGACGCCGCGCTTGAGCTCTGCGAAGCCGGCGAGGACTTCGACGTCATCATCTCCGACATCGAGATGCCGGGCATGAACGGCTTCGAGTTCGCTCGCAAGATTACCGCGGAGACCCGCTGGGCCGAGACGCCGATCGTGGCGCTTTCCAGCTTCTCCAACCCGAGTGACCTGGCGCGCGGCCGTGAGGCCGGCTTCAAGGACTACGTCGCGAAGACCGACCGCGACGCCTTGTTGAACACTCTACACGATACCCTGGCTGAACTGAGAGGTGCGGCATGAGCAGTCCCAAGGACGAAGGCGCGGTGGAACGCACGCCCATGGCCGACGCGGTCGCGGATACGGAAGACTTCGTAACCTTTACCATTGCCGACCAGTTGTTCGGAATTCCCGTGCTGAAGGTGCAGGACGTCCTCAGTTCGCACAACATCACGCGGATCCCGCTGGCGCCGCCTGAGATTGCCGGCTCCCTGAATCTGCGCGGCCGCATCGTCACGGCGATGGACGTGCGCCTGCGCCTTGGCCTGCCGCCGCGCGACCGCAAGGCGTCGATGAGCATCGTCGCCGAGCATGAAGGCGAGCTCTATAGCCTGATGGTCGACTCGGTCGGCGAGGTGCTGGCGCTCAAGGGCTCCGCCTGGGAGCGAAACCCGCCGACCCTGGACCCAAAGTTCCGCGACTACTCGTTGGGCATCTACCGGCTGGACGACCAGCTTTTGGTGGTGCTCGACGTGAACAGGCTGCTGGACTACGACCGCGTCCAGGCGGCCTGATAAGAGACTGCGATATGGGGCCGACTGCCAAGAAAAAGAGTGTCGACAAGGCACGGCGGCCGGATGCTAGTGGAGCTGGAAAATGAAGTCATGTTTGATCGTCGATGACTCCAAAGTGGTGCGCATGGTGGCGCGCAAGATCCTCGAAGGCCTTAGCTTCGCGACCGATGAAGCCGAAGATGGCCAGAAGGCGATCGAAGCTTGTCAACGCAACATGCCCGACGCGGTGCTGCTCGACTGGAACATGCCCGTGAAGAACGGCCTGGAGTTCCTGGAGGAACTGCGGGCCATGCAGGACGTTGACCAGCCGGTCGTGGTTTTCTGCACCACCGAGAACGATATGGAGCATATCAAGAAGGCCATGGAGGCCGGGGCCAACGAGTACATCATGAAGCCCTTTGATAGCGACATCATTGAATCGAAGTTCGTCCAGGTAGGTCTCATCTGATGCCAGACAGCAAGTCCGCCCCTGGCGGCACTGACGGAAGTACCGGTGATCCCTACCGCGTAATGGTAGTGGATGATTCGGCGGTCATTCGTGGCTTGCTGACCCGGTCGCTTGAGGAAGACCCCAGCATCAAGGTGGTCGCTTCCGTCGGCAACGGTGAAATCGCCATCAAGTCCCTGGACCGTCACGATATCGAGGTCATCATCCTGGATATCGAGATGCCGGTCATGGACGGCCTGACGGCCCTGCCCAAGCTTCTGGAGAAGAAGCCGGGTGTGCAGGTGGTCATGGCCTCGACCCTGACCCGCAAGAACGCGGAAGTCAGCCTGCGCGCCCTCCAGGCCGGCGCGGCGGACTATCTGCCCAAGCCGAGCTCGACCAGCGAGCTTACTTCCAAGGACGCTTTTCAGCGCGAGCTGACCGAGAAGGTCAAGGCCCTGGCCGCGGCGGCGCGGCCGGCGGGCCGGGCTGTGGCTGCGCGCCCCGTCGCCAGCAAGAGCTCGACGCCGGCGCCCATCGCGGCCGCGCGCAGGATTGAGTTGCGCAAGCCGTCGCTGGCGCTGCCGCGGCTCATCGCCATCGGCAGTTCGACCGGCGGCCCGCAGGCCCTTCTGGAGGTGCTGCGCGACATGGCGGCGGCGGTCAAGGTGCCCATCCTGATCACCCAGCACATGCCGGCGACCTTCACCACTCTGCTGGCCGAGCACATCGGCCGCGCCACGGGCGTGCCCTGCGCCGAGGCGCAGGACGGGGAGAAGATCAATGCCGGCCAGATCTATCTGGCGCCCGGCAACTTCCACATGGTGGTGGAGCACGAGGGCGGCGATAGCGTCATTCATTTGAATCAAGACCCACCTGAGAACTTCTGCCGGCCGGCGGTCGATCCGATGCTGCGCAGCCTGGCGAAGATCTATGGCTCCGGCCTGCTGACCATCATCCTGACGGGGATGGGGTCCGACGGGCAGAAGGGCGCTGTCGAGGTGGTAGAGGCCGGTGGCACGGTCATTGCGCAGGATGAAGCCACCAGCGTTGTATGGGGCATGCCGGGAGCCGTCGCCACGAGCGGTCTGTGTTCAGCCGTTCTGCCGATCAAGGAGATCGGCCCCAGCGTCCGCAAGTTGGTCATGAGGTCAGCGGCATGAATGTGAACGATTTCGAATTTATCGCCCAGTTGCTCTACCAGCGCTCGGGCCTGGTGATCACCCAGGAGAAGGCCTATCTCCTGGAGAGCCGCCTCAACCCGGTCGCGCGCAAGTGGGACCTGGACGGCTTCGACGCCCTGATCGCCGCCCTGCGCAGCAACAAGGACGAGCGCCTGCTGGTCGACGTGACCGAGGCCATGACCACCAACGAGTCCTTCTTCTTCCGTGACAACCGGCCCTTCGATCAGTTCAAGGACATCGTCCTGCCGCACCTGCTGGAAGCCCGGGCCGCGCGCAAGCAGATCCGCATCTGGAGCGCCGCCTGCTCCAGCGGCCAGGAGCCCTATACCCTGGCCATGATCCTCAAGGAGGAAGCGGCGAAGCTGGCCGGCTGGAAGGTGGAGATCGTCGCCACCGACCTCTCCACGGAGATCCTGAACAAGGCCAAGGAAGGTCTCTATTCCCAGTTCGAGGTCCAGCGCGGCCTGCCGATCACCCTGCTGATGAAGCATTTCACCCAGGAAGGGGAGAAGTGGCGGATCAGCGAGGAAATCCGCAACATGGTCTCCTACCGGCCCTTCAACCTGCTGGAAGGTCCCACGTCGCTCGGTACCTTCGACGTGGTGTTCTGCCGCAACGTGCTGATCTACTTCGACCAGGCGACCAAGGGCCAGGTGCTGTCGCGCATCGCCCAGATCATGCCGGCCGACGGCTACCTCTACCTGGGCGGCGCCGAGACGGTGCTGGGCATCTCGGACTCCTTCGAGGTGGTGCCCGGCCAGCGCGGTATCTATCGCCTGACCAACGGCAACGCCAACCTGGACCGCAAAGTCGGCTGAGCCCCGCGGGCGCCTGCAGCGGCGCCGGGGGCGATCTTCAGGTTTCGCTTTAAGTATGCAGAGAAAAGGTCGCTATCCCAATAGGATAGCGGGCTTTTCTATGATCTTCTCCCGGCCCCCCGGGGGGGGGCGAAAGCGTGTCTTGCCTGGGGTTCCCCCTTGGGGGTCAGGCGTTGGCGGCGTGCTTGGCCGGCTCGGCGCCGTCGGTGCTGACCGGGTCACGCAGCACATAGCCGCGGCCCCAGACGGTCTCGATGTAGTTGTCGCCGCCGGTCGCGTTGGCCAGCTTCTTGCGCAGCTTGCAGACGAAAACGTCGATGATCTTCAGCTCCGGCTCGTCCATCCCGCCGTAGAGATGATTGAGGAACATCTCCTTGGTCAGGGTCGTGCCTTTACGCAGCGACAGCAGCTCCAGGATCCCGTACTCCTTGCCGGTCAGGTGGAGGGGCTGGCCTTCCACTTCGACGGTGCGGGTATCCAGATTGACCGTCAGCTTGCCGGTGGAGATCACCGAGTCAGAATGGCCCTTGGAGCGGCGGACGATGGCCTGAATGCGCGCAACCAGCTCTCGCTTATCGAACGGCTTGGTCAGGTAGTCGTCGGCGCCGACGCCGAGGCCCTTGATCTTGTCATCGAGGCCGCTGAGGCCCGAGAGGATCAGGATCGGTGTCTTGACCCGGGCGGCCCGGAGACGCCGCAGCACCTCGTAACCGTCCATATCCGGCAACATCAGATCTAGGATGATGATGTCGTAATCGTAGAGTTTTCCGATTTCAAGGCCGTCTTCGCCCATATCGGTCGTGTCGCACACATAGCCCTCCGACCGGAGCATCATCTCGATGCCTTGGGCTGTGGCGGTATCGTCCTCGACAAGCAGAACTCTCATGGTGGTGACCTAATGCCTGTATAGTTCCCCTGGGATTTGATTATTAACCATTTTGCCGAAGCATTGTTAATAAATTCTTACCAGCGTTAATTATCGTTGATCGACGGTAGACAAGCGATCTCTCTCCGTTTCGGCGCCACCCCCGATCGTCGATTTTCTTAATTTTACCCAACCTTAAGCCCGATACCCGAGACTGCCATGAAAGGTCGTTGTTCTCAGGCCAGGGGGGCCCTCAGGCGAATTACTGGATGGTCGTTTCCACCGTCGTTAAGGAAATCGGTCAACTGGCGGACTACCGCCTGTATGGCCGGGTCGCCGGGGTGCTCGGCATGCTGGTCGAGGTCGCGGGCCTCGAGCAGGCTCTTTCCATAGGTTCACGCTGCGCCATTCACGCCCAGGGAGGCCGCCGGGTGATCTGCGAGGTCATCGGCTTCCGCCAGCGCCGCGCCCTGCTGCTGCCCTTCGGCTCCCTGGAAGGGGTCGGCCTGGGCTGCAAGGCGGAGGTCCTGGAGAGCGAGCCGCTGGTGCGGCCCTCCAGCGCCTGGCTGGGCCGCGTGGTCAACGCCCTGGGCGAGCCCATCGACGGCAAGGGGCCGCTGCCCGACGGGCCGGCCGCCTACAGCCTGCGCGCCTCGCCGCCGCCGGCCCACAGCCGCAAACGTCTGGGCGGCAAAATCGACCTGGGCGTGCGCGCCATCAATACCTTTCTCTCCTGCTGCCGCGGCCAGCGCATGGGCATCTTCGCCGGCTCCGGCGTGGGCAAGTCCGTGCTGCTGTCCATGCTGGCGCGCTATGCCGAGGCCGACGTCAACGTCATCGGCCTGATCGGCGAGCGCGGCCGCGAGGTGCAGGAATGGCTGGAGGACGACCTGGGACCGGAGGGCCTGGCCCGCTCGGTAGTCGTGGTCGCCACTTCCGACGAGCCGCCGCTGATGCGCCGCCAGGCGGCCTATCTGACTATGGCGCTCAGCGAGTACTTCCGCGACGAGGGCCAGGACGTCCTCTGCCTGATGGATTCCGTCACCCGCTTCGCCATGGCGATGCGCGAGATCGGGCTTTCCGCCGGCGAGCCGCCGGCCAGCAAGGGCTATCCCCCCTCGGTCTTCGGCGAGCTGCCGCGCCTCCTGGAGCGCGCCGGTCCGGGCATCGAGGACGGCTCCGTGACCGGCCTCTTCACCGTGCTGGTGGAGGGCGACGACCACAACGAGCCCATCGCCGACGCGGTGCGCGGCATCCTGGACGGCCACATCGTGCTGGAGCGCGCGGTGGCCGAGCGCAACCGCTATCCGGCCATCAACCTGCTGCGCAGCGTCTCGCGCACCATGCCGGACTGCAACAGCGAGGGCGAGAACGCCCTGGTGGGGCGGGCGCGTAACCTGCTGTCGACCTTCGAGAACATGGCCGAGCTGATTCGCATCGGCGCCTACAAGCAGGGCAGCGACCCGGCGGTTGATGAGGCGATCCACTACAACGACGCCCTGGAAGCCTTTCTCGGCCAGAAGAAGGACGAGATCAGCCACCTGGCGGAGGGCTACAGCCAGCTCGCCGCCTTGCTTGGCATGCCTGACCCCGCCGCTGAGGCCGCGGCGCCTCAGGCGACCCCGGAAGACATCCAGGTGATGGGGTTGGCCGCGGCCCAGATGGCGATGCCGGAGGGTGGCCTTGCCCCGGCCCAGGCTGCGGATGGTCCGGCGGATCAGGCGCCGTCGGGGCGCCAGCCGGGCGAAGGTGATTTCAAGAAACGCCGCGACCGCATGGCCGCGGCGCTTAACCTGGCCCAGGCGAAAAGCGCCGTTCCCGGCACTTAGAGCCTGGGCCCCCAGAGACAGTGGTTTTGTTAGGAGTTGAATTGCGGTGAGTGCTCTTGATCAGTTGGTGCGGCTGCACCGTTGGAATCTGGACGAGAAGCGTCAGAAGCTTGCGGAACTGGAACGGTTCCGCGGCAAGCTGCTGGGCAACATCGAGTCGCTGGAGGCCGAGCTGGCCCGCGAGCAGGCCGCGGCCGAGCGCTCGGAGGTCACCAGCGTTTCGCTGCCGGCCTTCATCAAGGCCACCGTCGACCGGCGCCGCAAGATCGAGGGCTCCATCGACGAGGTCGATCGCTCCATCGCCCTGGCGCGCGACGAGATCGCTCAGGCCTTCCAGGAATTCAAGAAGTACGAGACGGCGCACGACAACCACCTGCGCCGCGAGGCAATGAAGCAGTCGCGCCGCGAACAGAACGCGGCCGACGAACTGGGCATCGACCTGCACCGCCGGCAGGCCGCGGGCGGCGCACAGGGTTAGCCGGAAAAACCGAAAGTCAGACGTTCAGGCCGTCGTGGGGCTGGGCGGCGGACTGTGCCGCCAGCAGCTGCAGCCAGTCAGGTGAAGCCTGGAAGACGAGCTGGCCCGTGTAGCCGGCGATGGCGTTGGCTTCCGCGAAGAGGGCCATGAGGTCGCCGCGCACCAGGGCGGGCAGGGGGCGGCGGCTGCGCAGCAGCAGGTCGAAGCGCCGCGCCCGCACCAGGCCGTCGAGCTGCAGCTCGCCGTGACGCTCCAATTCCAGTTCCAGCACGAAGCGGGTGGCCTTGTCGCCGCCTTTCCCGTCCTGGCCGCCGCCGTGGTCCTGGTGGCGGAAGAAGCAACGCAGCTCGCGCAGGCCCTGCTCGCTCCACAGCGGCAGGTTCACGAAGCGCCACTCGCCGGCCGGCGTGTCGATCGGGCGATTGAGGCCGGCGAACTCACGGCCCAGGCGTTCGAAAAGGTCGCCGTGCTCGGCGCGCTCGGCGCCGACCGTGGCCGGCGCCAGCCAGCCGCCGAGGTTGCCCTGGTTCAAGGCCGAGAGGAAGAACAGCATACCGGAGGCGAGGCGCGGGCCGACCTGCGGCAGGGCGCGGGCGACCGCCTCCACCTGCGCCGCCTGCAGGCCGTGGAAGATGGTCTGTTCCAGCGTCTCCAGGCTGGGCCAGGCGGCGGCCAGGGCGCGGGCGGCCGGAGTGTCTTGCGCGGCGGGCAGGGTGATCTGCAGCGCCAGGCTGCTGCCCGGGGGCAGGGCGGCGCGGGTGTCCAGGGTCAACGTGCCCAGCGGCGTGTGCAGGATCGGCTGGCCGCTGCTGGTGGTGGCGGTGACCAGCCCGGTCAGGCGCAGGCCCGCCCCGGAGGCGTCGCCGCCGCCGGGGACGGCCGCAGCGCCCTGAGCGCCTTGGGAGGGGCCTTGCGGGCCGCTGGGAGCACCGGCGGCACGGACCGCGGCCTCGGTGGAGAGGTTCTGCAAGGCCGAGGCGACGGAGTGTCCGGAGTTCGCGACCGGCGTCTGCGGCGCCAGGCGTAGGCCCGCCGTCGCCGCGTTCGCCGCGTTGCCTGTGCCAGGGGGGCTGGGAGCGGCGGTGCCGGGCGGCGAACTCTGCGGAGCGCCTGTGGCCGGGGTGCCGGCTTCACTGCCGGCCGACCCCGCGGCCGGGGCGCCCGCGGGCGCCGCCGGCGCCGTGGGGCCGCCGCCCTGTCCGCCCGGCTGACCCGGGGGCTGGCCGGGAAGCTGCCCGGCCACCTGACCGGCCGCCAAGCCGGGGGCTGGACCTGTTGCGGGCACAGCGGCCGGATTTGCGGCGGTGCCGGATGGTCGCGAAGCCGCCAGCGTTCCCGGCGTGGTCCCGGCCGTTTGCGACTGCACTCCCAGCGCCAGGATGCGCACCAGCAGTTCGGCGCCCGGCTGGGCGGTCGGCAGGCCGGCCAGCAGCGGCACCGGTGGGGCAGCGTGCAGGACGCCGCGCAGCACCTGGGTGGGCTGCACCAGGTCGTGGGGATTGGGCGGCAGCGTGTGAGAGAGCGGCGCCTGTGGCGACGCGACGCCCGGCGGCGTCTGGCCCGGGGCACCGGCGTTGGACGCGGCGGCGCCGGCGCTGTCCAGCAGCAGGAGGTTTATCATCACCTGGGGTCCGACGCTGCGCACCTGCAGCACCACCTCGGTACCGACCGGCAGGGCGCGGGTCGCGGCAAGCTGCAGCACGCCGAGGCGCGTGCGCACCAGCAGGTGGCCATGGTCGTCCTTGCCGACCACCGTCCCGCGCAGGTTTTCTCCGGTGGCGAGGCGGGCCAGCTCCGGCGAGGGGTCGACCACCCGCACGGCGGTCTCACCGCTCCCGGTCGCGGCGGGACGCGTGGTTCCTGCGGCAAGCGTGGCGAAGATATCGCTCATGCCGCAGGGCCCCTCAATTCTTGCTGTTGAGGCGCCCGGCCAGGGCCTCTATATCGCTTGCCGCCTGCGAGTTTGGGTGGCGGATGAGCAGCGGCACCTGGTGGCGGATGGCGTCCTTCACCTTGCTGTCGCGGCGGATCACGCCGGCCAGCGGCGGCGAGATCTTCAGGAAGGACTCGCAGGCCTTCAGCAGGGTGGCGTAGGTGCGTTCGCCCTCGGCGGGGGAGGTGGCCATGTTGATGACGACCCGCAGGTCCGCCTCGGGGTTCTGCATGTGCGCCAGCTTGATGAAGGCGTAGGCGTCGGTCAGCGAGGTCGGCTCGTCGGTTGCCACAACCAGGGTGGTGCGGGCCACGGCGGCGAGGTCGCGCACCGTGCGCTCCAGGCCGGCGCCCAGGTCCAGGATCACCCGGTCGTAGGACGGTGCCAGGTCGGTCAGGTCGCTCATAAGCTGCTTGAGGCGCACGGCCGGGATGTTGGCCAGGCTGCCGGTGCCCGAGCGCCCGGCGATGACGTCGAAGCCGCCGGTGTCGTGATGGGTCGCCGCTTCCTTCAGCTCGTAGCTGCCGTCGAGGACGCCGCCAAGGTCGTTGGAGGGGTGCAGGCCGAGCTGGATGTCGACATTGGCCAGGCCCAGGTCGCCGTCGAACAGCAGCACGCGCTTGCCGTCGCGGGCGAGCGCCTGGGACAGGGTGACCGACAGCCAGGTCTTGCCGACGCCGCCCTTGCCGGAGGCGACTGCCAGCATGTTCGCGCAGGTCTTCTGCTGCTCTTCACGTTCCATCATGGGGGCTTCGATCATGCTGTTAGTCCGCCGCGAGAAGGGTGGTGGCCTGGAAGGGGCCTTGGGCGCTGAGCAGGCGCGCCAGGGAAACCGGATTGACGGCGATCAGGCCGCCGCCGATGTGGCGGGAAACGCCCGCCGCGAGGAAACCCATGCCGCTGACGTGGGCGGCGCTGATCAACCCGCCGAAGCGGCGCGCCGCGTCCAGGCGGGTCGGGATCAGGCTGCGAGCGCCGCTCTCGGCAAAGGCGAGCGCCATGTCCGCCGCCTCGGCCGGGTCGCCGCCGGCCGGCAGCACCAGCGCCATGGCTGCGCCAGCGGCCTCCGCGGCCTCGCGCAGGGCCTCGCGCTCGACGGCGTCGAAGGGGTTGCAGCCGACGGTGTCGATGATGGCGATCTCGTCGCCCTTGCGCGCCCTGGCCGCGGCACCCACCGCCGTGGCGTCGTCGGCGCAGACCAGCCGCGCGTCGAGCGCCTGGGTGAAAGTCTCGGCCTGGGCGCGGCCTCCGGCCTTGCCGCCGTCCATGGTGATGAGCAGGCTCCGCCCCTCGGCCAGGCGCGCGCAAGCGCAGAGCTTGGCGGCGGTAACGCTCTTGCCGGCACCGGAGGGACCGACCAGCATGATCGGATGTTCCGGTCCGATGTCGCCCAGCGGCAGGAAGCCCAGTTCGTGATCCAGCGCCGCGGCGAAGGCCATCATCCAGTCGTCCGTGCTGGTATTGACCGCGGCGTTCAGCAGGCGGTCCGTCAGGCCGCGTGGCACCCGGTGGTGGTCCAGCACCGCGGCGATGCGGTCGGCGGCCTCCAGTTCCGGCGCCTGCGCCGGCGCGCTTTCGGCCGCGGCACCGTTGGCCTGTTCCAGGGCGGCGGTGACCTTGATGCCGTCGTCGTCGTCGCTGGTCGACAGGATGATCGCCTCTTCGCCCAGCACGTCGCGGACCTGCTGCATCGCCTCGGCGGCTGTCCTCGCTGTGAAGGTGCGCAGCAGCATCAGATCTGACCCAGCGTCTTGATTTTCGCCTTGGCGTGGATCTCATTCTGCGAGAGCACCACGGTGGAGGGGCGGAAGCGTTCGACGATGGAGCGCACGAAGGGCCGCACCGGCGGTGAAGTGAGCAGGACAGGGCTCTCGCCCATCATGGCGTGGCGCTCGAAGATCTGGCGCACGGCGCCGATGAACTCCTGCAGGCGGGTCGGCGCCATGGAGAGCTGGCGGTCTTCGCCCTCGCCGACGATCGCCTCGGCGAAGGCCTGCTCCCATTGCGCCGAGAGGGTGATCATCGGGATGAAGCCCTCGTGGTTCACCGAATCGTTGGAGATCTGGCGGGCCAGGCGGGCACGCACGTGCTCGGTGATGGCGGTCACGTTGCGGGTATAGCCGCAGGCCTCCGAGACGCCTTCCAGGATGGTCGGCAGGTCGCGCACCGAGACGCGCTCGGCCAGCAGGTTCTGCAGGACGCGCTGCAGTCCGCCGACGGTGATCTGCGTGGGGATCAGGTCGGCGATCAGCTTCTGCTGCTCGCTGTCCTGCTCGTCGAGCAGCTTCTGCGTTTCGGCGTAGGACAGCAGCTCGGCCATGTTGTCCTTGATCAGCTCGGTCAGGTGGGTGGTCACCACGGTTGGCGGATCGACGACGGTGTAGCCGCGGAACAGGGCCTCCTCGCGGCTGCCTTCGTCGCACCACATGGCCGGCAAACCGAAAGTCGGTTCCACCGTTTCCTCGCCGGGCAGGGGCATCTTCTCGCCGCGCGGGTCCATGACCAGCAGCATGTTGGGACGCAGCTCGCCGCGCCCGGCCTCGATCTCCTTGACCCGGATGACGTAGGTGTTGGCCGGGAGCTGCAGGTTGTCCTGGATGCGCACCGAGGGCATGACGAAACCGATCTCCTGCGCCAGCTGGCGGCGCAGGGACTTGATCTGGTCGGTCAGGCGCTGGCCGCCCTGGCCATTGATCATGGGTAGCAGGCCGTAACCCAGTTCCAGGCGGACCTGGTCGATCTGCAGGGCGTTGGCGATGGGCTCCTCGGCGATCGGCGTGGCCGTCTGGGCGGCGATGGCCTTGGACTCGGCGTCGGCGGCCGCCTTATTGCGCTTGCTGGCGAACCAGCAGCCGACGCCGGCCAGGCCGGAGAGCGCCAGAAAGGGCACCGCCGGGATCCCGGGCAGCAGGGCCAGCGACAGCATCAGGAAGGACGACAGGCCGAGGGCGCGGGGATAGCCGCCCAGCTGGCCGATCAGGGCCTTGTCCATGGACCCGGTGGACGTCGACTTGGAGACAAGCAGGCCGGCGCCGGTGGAGACGATCAGCGCCGGGATCTGGCTGACCAGGCCGTCGCCCACGGTCAGCACGGTATAGGTCTCGGCCGCCTGGCCAAAGGTCAGGTCCTGCTGGGCGACGCCGATGATGATGCCGCCGATGACGTTGATGAAGGTGATCATCAGACCGGCGATAGCGTCGCCGCGCACGAACTTCGCGGCGCCGTCCATGGAACCGAAGAAGTTGCTCTCGTCCTCCAGCTCCTTGCGGCGCTTGCGCGCCTCGGTCTCGTCGATGAGCCCGGCGGAGAGGTCGGCGTCGATGGCCATCTGCTTGCCGGGCATGGCGTCCAGGCTGAAGCGGGCGGAGACCTCGGCGATGCGCCCGGAACCCTTGGTGATGACGATGAAGTTCACGATCACCAGGATGCCGAAGATGATGATGCCGATGATGAAGTTGCCGCTCATCACGAAGCTGCCGAAGGCCTGAATGACCTGTCCGGCGGCGTCGGTGCCTTCGTGGCCATTGGCCAGGATCAGCCGCGTCGACGCCAGGTTCAGCGCCAGGCGCAGCATGGTTGCGATCAGCAGCACCGTGGGGAAGGAGTTGAACTCCAGCGGCTTGGTGATGAACAGCACCGTCATCAGGATGAGGACGGAGAAGGTCATGGACATCGCCAGCGACAGGTCCAGCGTCCAAGCCGGCAGCGGCAGGATGAGCACCACAAGGATGGCGACGACGCCCAGCGCCAGAGCGATGTCGCCGCGCTTCAGCGCATTGACGACCGCAGCCAGTTGGCCGCCGCCGGCGCTCGCCTCTGTGTTTGTCTCAGCCATATCGGGGTGCCTTCCGCTCCCTGCGCGATCGCTTCAAGCCGTCAGCTTCAAGCCGTCGAGCGCTCGCCCTCGCCGGGCAGGGGCACGGGCACGCCGTCTTGGCTGTACTGCTTCAACTTGTTGCGCAGGGTGCGGATCGAGATGCCGAGGATGTTGGCGGCATGGGTCCGGTTGCCCAGGCAGTGCTCCAGGGTGTCGAGGATCAGGTCCTTCTCCACGTCGGCCACGGTGCGCCCGACGAGCTGCTTGGCCTCGCCGCCGTTCTCGTCGGTGTCGGCTTCGACCTCGGCGGCCTGCTGGTGCCGGTTCAGGTTCTGGCCGGTCAGCATGATCGCCTCGGGGCCGATCCTGCCGTCCTGGGCCAACAGCACGGCCCGGTGCATGGTGTTCTCCAGTTCGCGCACGTTGCCGCGCCAATGGTGGGCCCTCAGCACCTCCATGGCCGGCGGCGTCACATCCATCGTCGGCACACCGTTGGCCTCTGAGTACTTGGCGGCGAAGTGCTGGGCCAGGATGGGAATGTCCTGGGGCCGCTCGCGCAGGGCCGGAAGCTGGATGTTGACCACGTTGAGGCGGAAGTAGAGGTCCTCGCGGAAGTTGCCGTTCCTGACCTCTTCCTCCAGGTCGCGGTTGGACGTGGCGATGAGGCGGATGTTCACCTTGATCGGCTGGCCGCCGCCGACGCGGTCGATCTCGCGTTCCTGGATGGCGCGCAGCAGCTTGGCCTGCAGGCGCGGATGCATCTCGGAGATTTCGTCGAGCAGAAGGGTGCCGCCGTTGGCTTCCTCGAACTTGCCGATGCGGCGGGTCACGGCGCCGGTGAAGGAGCCTTTCTCGTGGCCGAAGAGCTCGGATTCCAGAAGGTTTTCGGGGATGGCGGCGCAGTTGACGGAGATGAAGTGCTGGTTGGCACGCTTGGACTTGGAGTGAAGAAAGCGGGCCATGACCTCCTTACCGGTGCCGGACTCACCGGTGATGAGGACGCTGGCGTCCGACGGCGCAACCTGCTCCGCCAGGCGCAGCACGGCGCTGGTGGCCGGGTCGCGGAACACCAGGGTGCTGGTCTCCTCCGAAACGGCGGAGAGGACGGCGGCGATCAGCTCGGCGTCGGGCGGCAGGGGGACGTACTCCTGCGCGCCGGCGCGGATGGCGTCGGCGGCGGCGGCGGGCTCCGGGCCGATGCCGCAGGCGATGACCGGCACCGAGATCCGCTCGGACTTCAGGCTCTTGCAGAGAGTGCCGATGTCCAGGTTGACCTCGACCATGACCATGTCCGCGCCCTGGCCTGAGCGCAGCGCGGTCAGCGCCGCGTCGATGTCGTCGACGTGGGCAACCTTTGCGCCGCTTTCCAGGGCCAGCTTGCCGGCCGTGGCGATGTGTCCGTCCAGTGTTCCCACAATGAGAAGCCGCATGCCTTCTCTCCAAGTCCCTAAAGGTTAGTTCCGGTTCAAATCTGACTAATCGAAGTAAGCAACCCGCTCGGCGGGCGGCAGGATTGTGTTCAGCATCATCTCGAGGCGCCGCGGATTCTCCTGGCGGCTGATCGAGGCCGCGCCGATGGTGTAGATCTGGCACACCGTCGACTCGATCTGCGCGTTGCGCTCCAGCTTGCTGGCCAGTGGATTGAAGACCATGTTGGCCAGCACCGCGCCGTAGAAGGTGGTCAGCAGCGCCACCGCCATGGCCGGGCCGATGGTGGAGGGGTCGTCCAGGCTGCCGAGCATCTGCACCAGGCCGATCAGCGTGCCGATCAGGCCCATGGCCGGCGCCACTTCGCCGGCACGGCGCAGCACCCCGGCGGCGCGCTGGTGGCGCTCGAAGGTCGCCTCCGTCTCGCGGCTCATCACGCGCTCCACTTCGTCGGCGGGAATGCCGTCCACGACCATGCAGATGGCGCGGTAGAGGAAAGGCGCGTAGTGCAGGCTCTCGGTGATGGTCTGCAGGGCCAGGCGACCGCGCTTGCGGGCCAGGTCGGCCAGGTAGAGCGACTGCAGGACCGCGTCTTCCGGCGAGTCGGCGTGGTAGATCGCGGCGCGGAACATCAGGCCCTGGGCCTGGCCGACTTCGGTCAGGCTAAAGGAGACCGTGGTCACCAGGAAGGTGCCGCCGATGACGATCAGGATCGAGGGAATGTCCAGGAAGGCCGCCGCCTGGCCGCTCAGCACCATGGCGCCGGCGATCATGGCGAAAGCGCCGCCCACGCCGAGCAGCGTGGCGAAGTCGATAGACGGGCTGATCCGCGGAATCTTCATTTCCGCGGTCGGCTGCGCCTCGGCGCCGGTTGTCTGGGTATCGACCATGATCCTGGATTCCGAAAGCCGACTTAGTTGCCGCTACGGTCGACTTTGATGATTTCCGTCATGGTCACGCCGAGGTGCTCTTCCACCACGACGACCTCGCCGCGGGCGACCAGACGGTTATTCACGTAGATGTCGATGGCCTCACCGACTTTGCGGTCCAGTTCCACGATGGCGCCGCGGCCCAGCTTCAGCAGCTGGCTGACCTGCATGTTGGCCTTGCCCAGTACCGCGGAGACCTGGACCGGAATATCGTAGACGGCTTCCAGTTCCTTGGCGTTGGTCGGCGGCCGGCCGGCCTCGGGAAGACTGCCGTCGTCCTCTTCCTGCATCTCCATCTCGGGAGTGCTTTCTTCCAGATCGGCGAGATCCAGGGTTTCGTCTTCGGTCATGGAGACCTCCTAATCAACTGTCGCCGCTAGGCGCTCTGTGCCCGCCGGAGCGGCTCGATCTCAGCCGCGGCCTGCGGCTGGGAAGGGGATTCGGCGCTCTTGGGCGCCACTGTTTCGTCTTGCTGTGCCTGAGGCTGCCCCTCGGCCTGATCCCCGGCCTGATCCCCGGCCTGATCCTGGGGCTGCGCCGTCGGGCGCGGCGGAGCCGGGGCCATTGCGCGGGCGATGATGGTGTCGATTTCCTTCCACAGGCCGGATTGGTCGCGCTCCGCGCCACCATCGGCCCATTCGACGCGCACGTCCCCGGCGGCAATGGTTTCGTCGACCAGGAACACCAGCTTGCCCTCGAAGCTGCCGCGGCTGGTGCTGCTCTCGATGCGCTCGCGCAGCGGGTCCAGGTCGCAGTCGGCGCAGCGGATCAGCAGGCGCGGCTCGTCGCGCAGACGCTCCAGGCAGGCTTCCACCACCGCCCGGATCTCCTCCAGCCCGCCGTCGCGCGCCAGGCGCGGGAAGATCTTGCGGACTACGGTGACGGCGGCATCCAGCGAGCCGCGTCGGCGCTCCGTCTCCAGCTGCTCCAGTTCCTGGGCCAGCCGGTCGAAATGCGGGGGCAGGTCGGCGACGCTGTCGGCAAGCCGCTTGGCGTGGGACTGTTCGGCCTCGGCCAGACCCGCGGCCTTGCCCTCGGCGAAGGCGGCCTGGCGCGCGGCTTCCAGTTCCTCTTCGCTGAAGGTCGGGGCAGGGGGCGCGGCGGTCGCCTCGGCCTCGGCGGCGGCACGCGCTTTCGCCTCGCGCTCGCGCTCGGTCTCGAAAGAGGTGTCGAAGAGATATTTTTCGAAGGTGCCCATGATCGCGCCGCTCCCGCCCTGTTAGTAGACGAGCTCGTCCTCTCCCTTATTCTCGCTGATGATGATCTCGCCCTTCTCGGCCAGGTCTTTAGCGGTGGCGACCATGTACATCTGCGCCTCGTCGACGTCCTTCAGGCGGACCGGGCCCATGGCCTGCATGTCTTCCTTCATGATCTTGGCCGCGCGCTCGGACATGTTGGAGAAGAAGAAGTCGCGCAGCGTCTCCGAGCTGCCCTTCAGCGCCGTGGCCAGCTTGGACTTGTCGGAGGCGCTGAGCAGTGTCTGCACGCCGCCCGGATCCAGGTTGCCGAGGTCCTCGAAAGTGAACATCAGGGCCTTGATGCGCTCGGCGGAATCGCGGTTGCGTTCCTCCAGCGCGGTCAGGAAGCGGGTCTCCAGGGTGCGGTCCAGGTAGTTGAAGATGTCCGCCATGAGCTCGTGGGAGTCGCGGCGGTTGGTCTTCGCCAGGTTGGACATGAACTCGTTGCGCAGGGTGCGCTCGACGTCGTCCAGCACCTCCTTCTGCACCGCCTCCATGCGCAGCATGCGCATCACCACTTCCATGGCGAAGGGCTCGGGCAGGACGCCCAGCACCTTGGCGGCGTGCTCCGGCTTGATCTTGGACAGCACCACGGCGACGGTCTGCGGGTATTCGTTCTTCAGATAGTTGGCGAGCACCATCTCGTTGACGTTGGCCAGCTTGTCCCACATGGTGCGACCGGCCGGGCCACGGATCTCCTCCATGATGCCGTCGACCTTGTCCTTGTCCAGGACACGCATCAGCAGGCGCTCGGTGCTGTCGTAGTTGCCGGTCACCGAGCCGGTGGTCGAAATCTGGTCGGCGAACTCGACCAGCATCTGTTCGATCAGCTCAGAGGTCACGGTGCCGAGGTTGGCCATGGCCTGTGACAGCTCGCGGATCTCTTCGTCGTCCATCATGCCGAACAGACGCGCGGCGTTCTCTTCGCCGACGGCGAGCATGAGAAGGGCGGCCTTCTCCGGGCCGCTCATGCTTTGGATGTCTTCGCGTACGCGCATGGGGTCTAGTCCGCCTTACAAGTCTGCGTGGAGCCAGCCGCGGATGATGCTCACGGCTTCTTCCGGATGCTTTTCGATAATCTCGCCAATCTTCTTGACCGAGGAGGCCCGCACGCGGCCTTCCACCTGGTTCAGGTCGATCATCTGGTCGATTTCGCTGGCGATGTTCTTGCCGCCGCCTTCCTCACCGACGCGGGTGGCGACCACGGTGCCCGGATCACCGGGCAGGCGCGGGATTTCCCGGCCGTCCGGGCCGATCAGGGCCGGCTGCGGGCTGCCGTCCGGCAGCAGGGCGGGGCCGCCCTCGGTCAGGCTCTCTTCGTCGACCTCCAGCAGGCGACCGAGCAGCGGGCGCACCACCAGCAGCAGTACCAGCACGGCGACCACGCCGAGGACCAGCAGCTCCGCGATCCGCATGAGGTCGGCCTTGGTCAGGCCGAAGAGGTTCTCCTCGAGCGTCCCGTCGGCGCCGGCGACCTCGATGAAGGGCATCTCGACGACCTCGATAGTGTCGCCGCGCCCCTCGTCGTAGCCCACGGCGGAGCGGACGAGAGCGGTGATCTTCTCCAGCTCCTCGGCGTTTCGCGGTTCGTAGGTGGGGTTGCCCTCGGCGTCCTGGACCGTCTTGCCGTTGACCATGACGGCGACCGAGAGGCGGCGCACCATGCCGGCTTCGCGGATGTGCGTCTTGACCGTCTTGGTGATCTCGTAGTTGACGGTTTCCTCGGTGCGCGAGGTCTGGCTCTGGCTGCCGCTGCCGGTGTCGAGCTCCGGCAGGGCGTCTGGCAGATTGTTGCCCACCGTCACGCCGGCGGGGGCGCCGTCCTGGTTGGTCGCCTGCTCCTCCACCACCTGGGTGGAGCGCACGACCTGGCCGTCCGGATCGAAGATCTCGGCGTTTTCGGTGATACGGTCGAAATCCATCTCGGCGGAGACCTGGGCGCGGACGTTGCCGGGGCCGAGGGAGCGGGCCAGCATTTCCTCGATGGTGCGCACCAGGCGGGATTCGTAGCCGACGCGCATTTCCTCGGCGCGGCCGGCGGTCTGCGACACGTTGCCTTCTTCGGTGCCGCGGGCCAGCAGGTTGCCCTGATCGTCGATGATGGAGACCATGGCCGGCTTCAGGCCGGGCACCGCCGCGGCCACCAGGTGCTGGATCGAGCTGACCTGCTGTCCGTCCAAGGTGCGGTTGCCGCCCAGCATGAGGACGATGGAGGCGCTGGGCTCCTGGCGATTGCGGCTGAACAGCTCGCGCCGCGGAAGCACCAGATGCACGCGCGCCTGCTTGACCGAGGAGACCGAGCGGATGGTCCGGGCCAGCTCGCCCTCCAGCGCGCGCACATGATTGATGTTCTGGACGAAGTTCGTGGTGCCCAGGCCCTCGGAGCGGTCGAAGATCTCGTAGCCGATCGAGCCGCCACTGGGCAGGCCGTCCTCGGCCATGACCACGCGGGTGCGGCCGACCTGGTCTTGCGGGACGAAGATCTTTCCGCCTTCCTCGCCGATGCGGTAGGGGACGTTCATCTGCTCCAGACGGGCGATGATCTGTCCGCTGTCCTGCGTGTCGAGGTCGGCATAGAGCAGCGACATCTCCGGCGAGGCGAGTCGGCTGGTCAGGTAGATGAAGAATGCAATGATGCCTGCCGCGACCGCCGCCATCATGCCGAGGCGGGCCGGGCCCAGACTCTTCAGTGTCTCAAAGAGAGAGTTCAAAATTGACCGTCCTGATGCGTCATCGACCTAAGCTTCGGAAGCCGTCGACCAGAGGCTTCCACAAGCCAGCCGAAAACCGGTTCATCGCATTGGCTGGCTTGAATTTTTAGGCTAATTGCTCCCGGTAAAGGTCACGTTAACAGCGGGCAATAATTGCCTAGCTGATGGGAAGAATTTTCCCCCTGCTGAATCCGGGCCCGCGCGGCGCCTTGGCGAAGGTGATTAACGGGAGCTTAAGGCCGTCAAAGCAAAACCCCGCCGGAAGGTCCGGCGGGGTTTTTCAAGAGAGCTGAAATTCAATGCCGGCGCGCAGCGCGCCGCTGGTCAGGAGCTGGAGCGGTTGTCGCTCATCTTCTCGGCCTGGCTGGCCAGATGACGACGGTACTGCTGCAGGCGCGTGGTGCGCAGTCCGCGCATGCCGTGCTTGTCGATCAGGCTCTGCCAGGACAGGAATTCCTCGACAGAGAGGTTGTAGCGTTCACAAGCCTCTTCCAAGGTGAGCAGGCCGGCGCGCACCGCAGTGACGACCTCGGCCTTGCGGCGGATCACCCAGCGCTTCGTGGACGGCGGCGGAAGGTCGTCCAAGCTGAGCGGCTTGCCTGCCGGCCCAATCACGTTGGCTGGCCTACCTGAACTGTCGGAATACATCGAACAGATCCTGTCTCTCAAATTCAATCTGTGGTCCCGCTAAGATAGGCTGGCGCTGTTTAAAATTCGCTAAATCAGGCGGTTAAGCTAAGATTGAGAGAACTTGAAGCCTTCCTTAATCTTAACGGCCGCAACAGCGCAAACCCTGGGGATGAGGGGTCCGGCAGCTGCCGGAGGGTCTTCCCCGGGATGAAATTTTATTTGTCATCCCGGGGAAGACGGCCCCTCAGGCCTCAGCTTTAGCGCTTAACGCGGATCAGTTCTTCCAGCATGTCATCGGCGGTTGTGATGACCTTGGTGTTCGCCGAGTAGGCGCGCTGGGTGATGATCATCTTGGTGAATTCCTCGGCCAGGTCGACGGTCGAGGATTCCAGGGCGCCCGGGGCGATATCGCCGGCGCCGCCGTTGCCGGCAAGGTTCAGCTGGAAGTTACCCGAGCGGTCGGTTTCCAGGTAGACGTTGCCGGTGCGGGCCTCCAGGCCGTTGGGATTTCGGAACATGCCCAGTGGCAGCTGGTAGATGTCCAATCTCTGCCCGTTGTCGAAGAGGGCTGTGACGATGCCTTCCTCGCTGATCGTGATGCCGGTGTAGTTGCCGAAGCGGACACCGTCCTGATCGATGTTCGAGATTGTGAAGTTACCGGCGAACTGGGTCAGGCCGTCGGTACCGGCCACCGTCCCCAGGTCCAGGGTGACGGTCGAGTTGCCGGCACCGGTGGTGAAGCCCGTCAGGGTCACGCTGGGGGCGGCCGGCGTGAAGGACAGGGGCGTGCCGTCGGTATCGAAGGTGATGGAGCCCGTGCCGGTAGCAGTGGCCGTGCCGACGCCCAGCATGGTCGGGTTCTGGGCGGTCCAGGACCAGGTGTTCAGCGCGGTCTTGGTGAAGGTGATGTCCATGTCGTGGGCATTACCCAGCGAGTCGAAGACCTGGGCCGTCACCGAGAAGCTGTCGGTAACCGCGGCCGTGGAGGGCAGGTTGACGCCCAGGGAGATACCGGTCGTCGCCGCGGCGCTGCCCGAGAGGTTCGAGATGTTCACCGTCTCCAGGCCGGTGAAGGTGCTGGAGCTGGGGGGCGGGGTGGTGGTGCGCAGGTTGTAGCCCTGCAGGTAGTAGCCCGCCGCGTTCTCCAGGTTGCCGCTCTCATCCGGGTTGAAGGAGCCGGCGCGGGTGAAAAAGAAGTCGTCGCTGAACCCCGGGTTCGCCGCCTCGTTGACCACGAAGAAGCCCTGGCCGGCAACCGCAAGGTCGGTGCCCGAGGCCGAGCCCTGGAGCAGGCCCTGGCGGTCGATGAAGGAATAGGGCGAGGACATCACGCCACCCGGCGTATGGGTGGTCTGCGTCGCGGCCTGGGTGACCAGGGTCGAAAAGCGCGCGCTGGTGCCCTTGTAGCCGATCGTGTTCACGTTCGCGATGTTGTCCGAGATCATGCCCAGGGCGTTGCTCTGTGCGGCGAGACCGGACACCCCGGCAAACATGGCGCCGTAGATACTCATGACTTCGTCTCCTTGGTTAGGGCCGGTCAGCTGCCATTTGGAGGGGCACTTCCGGGCCTGAAATCAGCTCTCTTGTTGCTCGAAAACTCTAAATTCGTTGCATCAGCTCTGTGCGGCGGGCCGCGGTCTACTGCTCGATGGTCAGGACGTCGCTCAGCGCCACTTCCAGATCATCGATCTCCAGGACGACCTCGCCGTTGACCAGCTTCACGCCGGTCACCTGGCCTGCCGTGCCCTGCACCAGCGGTACCGGGTTGTCTTCACTGTCGATCGCTGTGACCAGGAAGCCGTAAAGGCCGTCCTCGAGGGGCTCGCCGTCGTCGTCGAGGCCGTCCCAGACGACCTCGTGGTGGCCGACATCGGTGTCGGCGTCGATGGTGCGGACCGTGTTGCCCTGTTCGTCGATCACCAGGATGTTTGCCTGGGCGGCGTTGGCGCCCAGGTCGTAGGTGATTGTCGACTGGCCGTCCTGCAGCATCAGGATGATGCCGTCTGCGCCGACCGTCTTGCCGATGTAGTTCACCGCATCGTTCAGCTGCATTCCATCCTGCAGGGCAAGCAGCTGATCCAGCTTCTTGTTCGTCGAGATCGCCTGCTCGACGCTGGTGAACTCGACCAGCTGGGAGGTGAACTCGTTGGTGTCCATCGGGTCCAGCGGGTCCTGGTATTGCAGCTGCGTGGTCAGCAGCGTCAGGAAGGTGTCGAAGGTTTCGGCCAACGACGACCCGTTGGTCAGCGAACTGGCGTCGCTGCTCTTGAACTCCACGCCGTTGACCGGCTCACGTACGCTTTCGATCGCCATGATTCAGTCTCCTTCCGCCTCAGACCCGGATGTCCAGGGCGCCGTCGTGATAGGACGCCGGCTGCGGGGTGACGGGCTGGGCCTCTTCGCCGGCCCCGGCATTCCGGGCGGCGGAGTCGAAGGAACCGCGACCCGCGGCGCTGTCGCCGCCGGCCTGCTGTTCCTGGCCCTGGTTCTGGCCCCGGAGGTTGAAGTTGAGACTGCCGGAGTCGGTCTTCACGCCGGCCTCCTGCAGCGCCCGCTCGAGGCCCCGGGCATCGCGCTGAAGCAGGTCCAGGGTCTCGGACCGCTCGGCGGATATGACGGCGCGCAGGGTACCGTCTTGGTTGCTTTCAAGCTTCACCTCGATGCGCCCCAGTTCGGCGGGGTGGAGCTTGATGTTGATCTGCTCCTGTCCGGCCACCTGGGCGCGGCGCACCTGGACGGCGATCTGCTCGGCGGGGTCCGCCGCGGCGCCGTTGCGGGCGTTGGCCAGGGTCTCGGCAAAGCTGGTGTTATGGACCGTGCCGCCGGCCGGGGCCGCGGCGCCGGTCATGGGCGTCATGCCCGCCGGCTGTTGCGTGCTGGCGCCGGCGCCGTCCGATCCGCCGGAGGTGGCGGCCGGGCTAAGGGCCTGGGCCGCCTTGTCGCTGGCGGCTGCGGCGATGTCCTGTCCCTTGGTCGCCTGGCCGGCCTGGGGGGCGGGCTTGTTGGCGGCGGTGGCCTGCTGGGCGCCGTCGGGGGCGGCTCCGTTACCCTTGGCCTGCTTGGCGGCGGGGATGGGGGTCTCGCCGTTCTGGGCCAGGGCCGCGGTCGCCGAACCGCCGCCCAGGGTGACGCTCGGACGCGAGCTCAGACCCTCGCTGGTCTCAACGGTGACGGCCTGGCCGACAGCGGCTGCCGGGGTGCCGGCTGCCGGGCGTTTGCCGGGTTCGGCCGGCGGCGCCGGTGGGGCGCTCGGGGACTGACGGTGGGCCTCGGCGGTCGGGTTGGCGGCCTTCGAAGTCGCGGTCTCCGAGGCCTTTCCGGCAGCCTTGGCCGCCGGCGCGGCGGCGCTGGCCGGCAGGGCGGTCGTCTCTTCAGTAGTGGTCGCCGGGTCCGTCGCGCTCTGGGCGGCGGTCGCTGCGGCGTTCGCCGGTGTGCCCTGGGCCGCGGCAGCCGGGCCGGTCTTTTCGGTCTTCACGCCGGCGGGCGTGTTGGCCCTGGTGTCCTGACCCGGCACGGTGAAGGCGGCGGCATTTGCCTGCTGCGCGCCGGGCGCGCCGCTCCTGGCGGGACCGGTCGCCGGGGCACCGGCTTCCGTGGCCGCGGCTGCGGCCTCGCCATCGACCGGCGTTTCGGCCGTGGCGTCGGCGCTATCCCCGCCGTCGTCCGCAGTCGTCGCCTCGGCCGCGTCGTTCTCCTGCGACGCGTCGGCCGGGGCCGCCTCATGGGATTCGGCCTGGCTGTCGTCCGCTTCCGGCTCGCTCTCGCCGGACGCCTCGTAGTCGTCCGCCGGCTGCTCCGGCAGTTCCTCGCGCGCTTCCTCGACGGGCTCGTCGCGCAAGGCCTCCTCATGCCCGTAGTCGTCATAGGAGTCTTCATGGACCGGGCGGGTCGCCTCGGTCCTCTCCTGTGCCGAGCGGGTGTCATTTTCGTAGCGCGCTTCCTCTTCGCGGAGGAGGCTGTCAAACATCCCGTCGCCGGCGCGATCCTCTTTGTGTGTCGAGGATCGGCCGCCGAAAGGCGTATAGAAGTCCGGAGCGATAGCTTGCATCGACTGGTCCGCGTATCTTTCTAGGTCTGAGCCGAATTAGGCGGCGTGTACGTCCAGGCGGAAGCCGGCGGCTTCCAGGCGGCGCAGAATGGTGGCTTCCATCGAAGCCTCGTCCGCACCTTCGGCCATCCGCTGGTCGACTTCCTGCCAGGCATCGCGCAGGGGCTTCAGGAGATCGATGATCTTCGCTGCGCCCTCGGCGTCGCTGTGGATGTTGATGCGGATGAGCTGTGCCAGAACGAAGCGGTAGAGTTGGCCGAGCTGTTCGGCGATCTCTCCGCCCTTTTCCATGTCCAGGCTCATGTGCAGGGTGCCGACGATCTCGGTCACCACGTTGACGCGGTTGCAGCGTTCCTCGATGTCGTTCTGCTGCATGGCTTTGATCGCTGCGGTCAGCGAGAGAATGGCCTCGTTGTAGAGCATCACGACGACTTCCGTCGGACGGGCCCTCTTCACCTCGCTGCGAAAGGCATCGGTAGCGGTAAGCGGCATGGTTCTATCTCCGTGTTGCTTCCCCGAGGCAGGGACCGCGCCAGGCGGCCTGACTGCTTCGGGGGCTGCGGAGCGGTGGACGGGTAACGTCCGGCCACTCCAAGTCACGGCAGATAGAACGCAAGTTGCGGGCCAAGTCGGCTGCTTGTTGAAAACCGGCTGTTTCCTGCGGTTGTCCGCAAGGCGCCGCAGGCCACGGGCCGGGGCGGGGCCTTTCCTGCCTGGCAGTTCTTGCAGGGTGACAGGACAAGCTTTGCCCGGTCGGCCGGACCGCGGTGCGGGCGAGGCGCGCGATGGAGAGGCTGGGAGTCTTATAAGGTGTCGCTCCGGCAGGCGGTGGCCGCGCGCTGCGCCGGCGCCGGGCCGGGGCGCGCAGCGGCGCGGCCCCGCGGTGTGGCTCCACGAGCATTGCACCGGGAAGTCTTTGCCCGCCAAGCGGTGCAGGAATTTCCAACCGGAGAAAAAATTTTCCGCCTGGAGTCGCCTCGGAAAGCTCCTCTAATCGTATGAAAAATATAGAGGAAAAGAGGATATCTAAAATTGGCACGATCTATGCTGATGACAGGGCGCCCACCTGCTTCCGGGTCCGTCCCGGGGCAGGAGATGCTGGCAAGCAGCCAGCGCTCAGGGCTCTGCCCACTAAGGTCATTGGAGTAGTCTCATGCCTACAGTAACAACGAACACGGCGGCCAACTCGGCGCTCAGGTTCCTGAACTTCAACTCGATGATGTCCGCCAGCTCGGTCTCGAAGCTGGCCTCGGGCTCGCGCATCGTGAAGGCCTCCGACGACGCCGCCGGTCTCGCCATCGGCACGCGCCTCCTGGCCGACACCACGGTGCTGCGCCAGTCGGCGGTCAACGCCTCCCAGGGCGCCTCGGTGCTGCAGGTGGGCGACGGCGGCCTGGCGCGCATCGCCGACGTGCTGCAGCGCATGAAGGCGCTGGCCGCGCAGTCGCTCTCGGGTGTGCCCTCGAACACGGAGCGCGGCTTCATCGATGCCGAATTCCAGCAGCTGAAGGCGGAAATCACCGCTATGGCGACCACCACGCGCTTCAACGGCAACTCGCTGCTCGACGGCAGCCCCGGGGCGGCCACGCCGATCGAATACTTCGTCGGCAGCGAAGTGGGCGACGTCATCACCGTCAACTTCGGCACTCTGTCCCCGATTGCGGGCTATACGGCGGCGGATCTGGGCCTGGCTGCGCAGAGCGCCAACACAGTGACGGCGGCCGGCAACGCGATGTCGGCGGTCGACGCCGCGATCGACCTGGTCTCGGAGGCGCGGGCGACTCTGGGCGGTCTGGTCTCGCGCTTCGAGTTCAGAGGTCAACAGATCGCCACGTCACTTGAGAACATAGACGCGGCCAAATCCTCGGTCATGGATGTCGATCTGGCGGAGGAACAAAGCAAGCTGGTCTCGTCACAGGTCCTGGTGCAGGCCTCGGTCTCGGCACTCTCCCAGGCCAACGAGCTGCCACAGGCACTCCTCAGGCTGCTGCAGTAGACACACCTCTTTGGGCAGAGGTGAACGGGGCGGGGGGCCAAGAAGGTGCCCCGTCCCGGACTTATTTGGGTTTCGACCTTCTTACGCCGCTTCCCCGGCCCGCCAGCCGCGCCGCACCCGGCAGACTTTGCCACAATTACCTAGAAAACTCTTCCCATCTGGACTACCGCGCAGTCTCCGCGCGCCGCATCTCTCCGCATAACTAATTGATTTTATGCGTAAAAGAGGAGGCGCAGGAAATGGCACGATAGCTGCATAGATAGGGTCAGGCTGCGCCTAAGCCCTTTGGGCGGCGCAATTTTTACCGGCAGGAAGCCGGTTCTCGGGGCTCTGCCCCTAAGGTGATTGGAGTAGACCCATGCCTACAGTAACAACGAACACGGCGGCCAACTCGGCGCTCAGGTTCCTGAACTTCAACTCGATGATGTCCGCCAGCTCGGTCTCGAAGCTGGCCTCGGGCTCGCGCATCGTGAAGGCCTCCGACGACGCTGCCGGTCTCGCCATCGGCACGCGTCTTTTGGCCGACACCACGGTGCTGCGCCAGTCGGCGGTCAACGCCTCCCAGGGCGCCTCGGTGCTGCAGGTGGCCGACGGCGGCCTGGCACGCGTTGCCGACGTGCTGCAGCGCATGAAGGCGCTGGCCGCCCAGTCGCTCTCGGGCGTGCCCTCGAACACGGAGCGCGGCTTCATCGATGCCGAATTCCAGCAGCTGAAGTCGGAAATCACCGCCATGGCGACCACCACGCGCTTCAACGGCAACTCGCTGCTCGACGGCAGCCCCGGGGCGGCCACGCCGATCGAATACTTCGTCGGCAGCGAAGTGGGCGACGTCATCACCGTCAACTTCGGCACTCTGTCCCCGATTGCGGGCTATACGGCGGCGGATCTGGGCCTGGCTGCGCAGAGCGCCAACACAGTGACGGCGGCCGGCAACGCGATGTCGGCGGTCGACGCCGCGATCGACCTGGTCTCGGAGGCGCGGGCGACCCTGGGCGGTCTGGTCTCGCGCTTCGAGTTCAGAGGTCAACAGATCGCCACGTCACTTGAGAACATAAACGCGGCCAAATCCTCGGTCATGGATGTCGACCTGGCGGAGGAACAAAGCAAGCTGGTCTCGTCACAGGTCCTGGTGCAGGCCTCGGTCTCGGCACTCTCCCAGGCCAACGAACTGCCCCAGACACTCCTCAGGCTGCTGCAGTAGCGACTTCCAGAGGAGAGGGCAGCGGGCAAGGGTCACGACCGGGCGGCGCCGCAGGCAGCGCGCCGCCCGTCCCGGCTTCCGGGCCTGCCCGGTGTTAAGACTCTGTTCACCTTCTGGTCGGCAAGTCTTGCCTCGACGAGAGGTCCGACGGCAAATTTTGCCTAGCCGACCCGGCAGTTCTTGCCGCTTTGGGATCCCATGGAGCGCGTTCTGAATCTGAACGTTTCCATCTAAATCCCTGAAACAAAAAAACATCGCGCAGAAATACCAAAACTGGCATCCCCCTTGCGTAAGGGATGACGGAACTTTGTGCCGGCTGTGTCGGGCGCAGGGAACCACAGGCCAAGTAGGCCGCAATCCGACCCTTCTGCAGGAAGCAGAGGGGAAAACTCTTCAAGTAGAAGGAACATCACAATGCCTGTTGTTGCTACCAATACGGCGGCGAACTCCGCCCTTCGTTTCCTGAACTACAATTCGTCCATGGCGCAGAGCTCGGTCAGCAAGCTGGCTTCGGGCTCCCGTATCGTGAAGGCTTCTGACGACGCCGCTGGCCTCGCCATCGGCAGCCGTCTGAAGGCTGACGTGACGGCCTTGACCCAGGCCGGCATCAACGCCGCCCAGGGTTCCTCGGTGCTGCAGGTGGCCGATGGTGGTCTCGGCCGTATCGGCGATGTGCTGCAGCGTATGAAGGCCCTGGCGGCCCAGTCGCTGTCGGGTGTGCCGACCGATACGGAGCGTGGCTTCATCGACGCCGAGTTCCAGGCGCTGTTGGCCGAAATCGACGGCATCCAGGATACCACTCGCTTCAACGGCGATGGTCTGCTCAACGGTGACGTCACGACGACCGATTACTTCGTCGGCACCAACCTGGGTGACAACATCACGATCGACTACAGCGCCCTGTCCGGCGCCGCGACTTACGGCACGGCGGGTCTCAGCCTGACCGGCATGAGCGTGAGCACGGCTGCTGCTGCCTCTGCGGCGATGACGGCGGTCGACGCCGCGATCGACCTCATCTCTGAGGCTCGGGCGAACGTCGGTGCCCTGATCTCCCGTTTCGAGTTCCGCGGTCAGCAGGTCGCGACCTCGCTGGAGAACATCGACGCGGCCAAGTCGTCCATCATGGACGTCGACCTGGCGGCCGAGCAGAGCAAGCTCGTCTCCAACCAGGTTCTGGTCCAGGCGGCCGTTTCGGCCGTTTCCCAGGCCAACCAGATCCCGCAGTCCCTGCTGCGCGTTCTGCAGTAAGCTCGGATTGTCTGGGCGGGTGTGGGTCTTCGGGCCCACACCCGACCGGTCCGGCGAGCCCACCTAAGGAGGGCTTTGGCAGATGGACACGACGATCAAGAACACTGCGCCTTCGACGGCGACACCCAACACCAAGCCAGATCTGGCGAAGGTTCCGCCGGTCGACACCAGGACGGCGACACCGGAGAAGGTTGAGAGCCCCGAGGCCGTGCAGGCCAGCGGGCGGTCCAGCAAGCCGGTGCACCAGCAGGCGGCGCCCAACTCAGCCCTGACCACCTACAAGGACCAGGACAGCGGCCGGCTGATCGTCCGGGTCTATGACCGCCAGAACGGCGATATCCTGGTCGAATTCCCGCCGGAAAAGGCTTTCCGGAGTGTGGAGGAGGTCCTCCAGGGCGTCGGGAAGAGCCCGAAGAAGTCAATTTCGGTATAGCTTAAAACATTGATAACCAAGAAATTTTAACGGGTTTTAAGCAAATACCGCAGTAGTCTGGGGCGTGAAATTGGGGGCGTAGGAGAAGTGTTATGGCTCTCGCAGGAACACAAGGCACGGTTTCCTTTGTCGGGAACTCCCCGCTGCTGACCGGCTCGTTTTCCGGCCTGGACACGGCTGCCATCATCGAGGCTTCACTCGCCGTCAAGCGCATCCCGATTGACCGGCTCGAGAACAAGATCTCGGAAAACGATACCCGCATTGCAGCCTTCAAAGAGTTCGTAAGCCTGCTGAGCACGCTGCAGTCCGCCGTCAACGGCCTGCGCAGTCCGCCTGGCTCTTCGGGCATCCTCAATAACGTCTTTGAGCAGAAGTCCGCCTTCGTCTCCTCCGACACCACCACGCCGGCGACCGATATCCTGGGCGCCACGGCGACCAACGAGGCCGTGGCCGGCAAATACGAGATCGTCGTGCAGCAGCTCGCCGAGGCCCACAAGGTCTCGGGCAGCGCGCTGGCCGATGTGTCGACCGCCCTTGGCGTGACCGAAACGCTCACGATTGGCCTTGCCGGCGGCACAACCGAGACGGTCGACATTACCGCCGGCATGACCGCCGCGGATGTCGTCTATGCGATCAATGCGGTGTCCGGCACGACGGGCGTGCGCGCCTCTTCGGTGAAGATCGCCGATGGCGACTACCGCATCGTCCTCACGGCGGAGGAAACCAACAAGGCGATCGAGATTACCGGTGACAACGGCGGTGCCACCCTCGCGGCGCTGAGTGTCTCCGCTGACAACGGTGCAACCTTCACTACCGAGCTGCAGGCCTTTCAGCCGGCGCAGCTGTATCTCGATGGCATTGCCACCGTGATCGAGCGCGACAGCAACGAAATCGATGATCTGATCGATGACGTCACGATCGACCTCTACAAGGCCGATGTAGGCACCACGATCACGCTGGAGATCGAGAACGATCTCTCGGCAGCGCGGGCACAGATCGAGAATTTCGTCACGGCCTACAACGACGTGAAGTCCTTCCTGCTGTCCCAGCAGGAGGTCTCGGAGGAGGGGGAGATTGACTCCGCTGCGATCCTCTTCGGCGACAACTTGCTGCGCTCCTTGGGCCGCGATTTGGGCAGTGACCTGTCGGACCTGGTAAGCGGAGTGGGGAGCACCGCACTGGCGACCCTGCGCGGCGTAGGCATCGAGTTGGATGCGGACGGGTTGCTGAACATCGACGACGGCACCCTGGATGCCAACCTGATCGACAAGCTCGACGAAGTCCGAGGTGTCTTTGAGTTCGGCTTCCAGTCCAGTTCTGCCGACATCCGGCTGGTCAGCCGTAGCCAACTGCTGGAGGTTGGAACCTTCACGATTGTCGATCCCGGCGGCGTCATCGATGGCACCAATCTTCAGGTCGCTGGTGTCGATGCCTTTGCGGTGTCCGGAAGCACGCTGCGGGGCCTGGAAGGCACGATCTACGAGGGCATGACCCTGGCCTACGCGCGCGACACCTCTGACGCCGGCGCGGCCGCCGAGAACATCACGATCACCACGTCGACCGGCATCGCCGAGAGCCTTTACCAGCACCTCGAGAACTATGTCGGCGCCGGCGACGGCCTGATCATCGAAGAGATGAATCGCCTCTCCGCCCTGAGCGACGACTACAGCGACAAGATCCTGGCTCTGGAGAGCCGCCTGGAACTCTATCAGACCGCGCTGATCGAAAAGTACTCCGCCATGGAGCAAGCCATAGCCCAGGCCCAGGCCGTGGCCGACCAACTCTCGGCATTCTTGAAGAGCGGCGACGACTAGATCGAATCGCCTGCCGCGGGCGGGTCGGGCAAGAAGTACGGTTGAATAGTTGAAGTCGGGAACGTGATGGAACCCTACAGCGCCCTTTCTGCTTACAAGGCTGCCTCAAACATGACGTCGTCGCTGGGCGCCGTCGTCATGCTCTATGACGGCATGATCAAGGAAGTGAACAAGGCGAAGGTGGCCATTGAAGAGGGTCGTATCGAGGATCGCTTCAATGCGACACAGAAGGCCTGCCAGATCCTGCTGGGCCTGCAGTCTCATCTCGATTTTGAGAACGGCGGCGACATCTCCCTGATGCTCGACCAGTTCTACCATACGATCTTCCGCGATCTTCAGCAGGTTAATATGTCCAATTCCGCCAAGGCCTGCGACGAGGTCGCCAATGCCCTCGGCGAAGTGCGGGCGAGCTGGGCGGAACTGGCCAAGAGCGAGCGCCAGGCCGGGCAGGGTGCCGGTTCGGACAGCCAGGCAGCGAAGGGGGACGAGCATGACGCCCCGCAGTCCTCTTCGGTGACGCTCTCGATCTGAGCCCCGCTGGCTGCTGCGGCCTCGCAGCGGCCCGGAGAGCCGAATTTTCGGCTCTCGAGGCGAAGGCCGCGGGGGTTTTAAAGGGTCTCTTAGTAAATGACTGCTTAATGTGGAGGCTGCATGCGGCCTGCGCCGGCCGGACGCCGTTGGTGCAGCAATTTCAGCCCTCTTTGAGCAGGATCGAATGAGTCAGCAAGAGTCAGCTCCCGACATCGCCAAAAGCAAACGCGCGCCGCGCGGCGGCAAGTCACGCCCCGGCGACGGCAGGCGAATCGGCTCCCAGCGCGACGTCAGCAAGATGATGGCGGTCGCCTGGGAGAAGTTCGATTCCGGGCAGGTGAAGAGCACAATCGAGATGCTGAAGCGGGTCCTTAAGGCCGATCGCGGCAACCCGGTAGCGACCGCCATGCTCGGCTTCTGCTACATGCGCCAGCGCCGCTTTCAGGAGGGCGACAAGCTGATGAAGCGCGCCCTGGAGGCGGCGCCGGACAACGTAGAGGTGCAGTCGATCTACGCGAAGGTCCTCTACGGGCTGGGACAGATCAACCAGGCCGTCGATGTATACAGCCGCGCGCTCGCGCTGGACCCGCACAACGGCAGCACCTATCGGGACCTTGGGATCCTGTTGATCGACGCTGGCGTTTTGGACCAGGCGGTGGACGCGCTCATCACGGCCGTGCGTCTCAACTCCAAGGACGCCAAGGCCTTCTATCATCTTGGTCTGATCAAGAAGATGCAGGGCGATGTGTCGGCGGCGATCAACGCCTACAGCATGGCGGTGGCGCTCAAGCCGGACTACGCCGAGGCACACGTCAATCTGGCGAAGATCGCCATCGACAACGGCAAATACGAGCTTGGGGAGAAATCTTGCCACAAGGCGATCGAAGCGGACCCCCGCATCCCGCAGGCCTATCTGAACCTCTGCATGGTCAAACGCCAGCTGGGGGATTTCGACGAAGCCATTCGCTACGGCAAGAAGGCCATCGAGCTCGACCCTATCAGCGGTGCCGCCTATTCGAACCTGGGCAACGTCTACATGGATCAGCATCGCTATAAGCTGGCGCTGACCAACTTCCGCAAGGCCATGGAGTTCGAGCCGAGCTTTGCCAGCAGCTACTTCAACTGCGGCAACGCGCTGCGCTTGCTGCACGATCTGGACAAGGCCGGCAGCCACTACGACAAGGCGATCGAGCTGGCGCCCGACCGGGGTGAGTTCGTCCATAATCGCGGGTTGGTGTACTTCGAGCAGGGAAAGGGCGAAAAGGCCCTGGAAAACTTCCGCAGGGCCGTGGAGTTGTGCCCCAACGAGCCGGGTCTGCAGTTCTCCCTGGCGCGTTCGCTGTGGCGCAACGGCTATTTCGAGGAGTCGTGGGACTACTTCGACGCCGGTTTGACAGCCAACCTGCGCAAGCCGGTCCGTCACTTCCGGCAACCCCGTTGGCGCGGTGAAGACATCTCCGACAAACGGATAATGTTGTGGCGCGAGCAGGGCCTGGGTGACGAAATCGACTTCAGCCGCCGTTTCCCGCATATGATCGAGGTTGCCGGCGAGGTCGCCATTGAGGCTGACGAGCGCCTGCTCCCGATCTTCGCCCGCAGTTTCCCGGGTGCCGAGATACTGCCGGACAATGTTGACGCCAAGGCGGACCTGGAGCGCACGGACTTCGATGTCCATCTTCCTGAAGGCAACCTGCTGCAGTACTTTCCCCTGACCGAGGAGGAGATCGCCTGCAAGACCTATCCGGAAGACGACATCGAGGCGGCTTTCGCTTGCGGCGAGCGCAGCAAGTCGGCCAAGGGCTACCTGGAACCGCATGCCGAGCGGATGAAGGAGATGGCCGAGCGGGTCGCCGCTTTGCCGGATGGCTTCAGGCTCGGCATCTGCTGGCGCAGCAGCATGTCCCACCGCGATCGCGACATTCACTATACCCGGCTGGAGATGTGGGAGCCGATTTTCCGTATTCCCGGCCTGGTTTTCGTGAACCTCTTCTATGACGAGTGCGAGGAGGAGATCGCCGAGGCCGAGGAGCGCTTCGGCATCAAGATCCACCGCTGGGACGACATCGATCTCAAGAACGACATGGAGGCGGCCTTCGCCCTGACCGCGCAGATGGACATGGTGCTGTCGACCGCGTCCTCACCCAGCCGCATCGCCGAGGCGGTCGGCAAGGAAGTCTGGCTCATGACCGCCGGCGGCAGCTGCCGCAACCAGCCGCCAAAGGGTGAGTACGGCGTGCCCCACCACATTCACTGGCAGCGCCACTGGACCGAGCCCTGGTCGGTACTGATGGAGCGTATGGCGCGTGCGCTGGAGGCCCGCCTCAAGGGCTGAGGCGGGAACTTCCCGCGAGCCGGCAAAAAAGAAGGGCCGCCTGGAAGGCCAGGCGTTTACCAAACGTGGTGATTCTCCAAGAACGTCTGATGGGCACACCGCGGAAACCATAGGGTTCGGGTGAAGTCATTATGAAGCAAAAATCTTCTTGGGAGGACAGTGAGGCAAGCGAGTCCTTCGCCTGATAGATCTGCTAAGGACTTCTCACCTGGCGAGCGACTGGTGGTGCCTTTGACTATTTTTTCGGCCAAGCGACGGTTGGCGCAATTTTCTGACGGGTACAGATGATCTTCAGGAAGGAGTCTTTTGATAGCTCCTGCGCCAATGTCGAGTTGGCGATGTAGGCCTGAGCCTGAAGGCCGCAGAGACCGAAGGTTGTCGCACCAGGAGCCACCAGGATGTCCAGGGCGGTGGAGGGCTGACACTGCGATCGTGAGAGAGTGTTCGAGCAAATCAGGACGACGGTTTTGATGGGCGCCACTTCCACCGTTGTTCTCGGCTGATCAGGTAAGACCGGAGCGTATATCTGCTGGACCGGCGGGTCTCGAAGGTGCGCCACCAGGGCGGCATCCGCCGGCGTGGCCTCAGTCGATACGCCGGCGGCCGCTGTAAGCAGCAGGATGATCAGCGCCGCGACAGACTTCCTCGACATGAAGTCCCCCGACCGCCCGACTCGCCAATTTGACCTTGGCATAGCAGCACCAACCGGGAGTGGTTCGTTGGCCGTTCAGCTCGACGCCTCGCGATCTTGTCGCGTTCGCCGCCTGAAGCCAGGACAACAACCTGTCATGGTAACAGTATTTCAGAAGTTCCCTCAGTGAAAATATGGTTACATCCTGCGGTAGCGACCACCCGGCAGGCCGTTCTCGCTCATGGCGAACACTTGGGAAGAAAGCACCCGCAGAGGGGGTTGTGGCCATCACCTTCCCCACCTTTAGTAAACGGCTGGGCCTGGAAGGCGGCCCTTTTTCTATGGCTGTTTCCTGTGCCTTACAGGGTATGGCGCACTTCGTAGCGGTCGTTGGGCATGATGTACTGCCAGGCTTGGCGATTTGCCGTGTCGATGAAGATCGGCGCGCGCATGTTGACCGAGGTCTCGAAGCTGTTGCCCATGCGCCGGAAGGTGGCAATCAGCATGATGGCGCAATTCTGAACGGCGATGTTCAGGTGCTGCAGGGCAGCGTCGATGTCCTTGGGCTCGATCAGGCCGGTCGCGGGCTCGTAGGGCAGGACGATGAAGGAGAGGTCGTCCGGCTTCAGGGCCTGCAGCAGCATGAAGCTGGACTGCGTCTCGCTGGGGATCATGGCCAGGCCGAAGGAATTGTAGCCGACGAAGCCGGGAATGCCCTTCGGGAAGGTTAAGGCCTGGTTAAGGTCGAATTCGATGACGCCGAACCGCGTCTTCACGGTCGTCGTCTGTTCCGCGCCTGGCTTTGGACCGCCGTTCCGATGCCTCCAACGGCCACAGCGGCCAGGTGCAGCTGCGCGCTTAGGCCGCGGAAAAACGGCAGAATCATGCCGCTGCGGTGCTCTCCGAAACCAAGGCGATGCAACTAACCGCGATGTCCCTGAACCCCTGTGGAGAGGACGTCATCCTTCGCAGCGCCACTGCTGTCGAATGCACCCGGAGGTTCATGCCGACCGGGCGTGTCGTACTGCGTCGGATTCACCCATTCGACTCCCATCAGCAATCCGATCTATAATCCGCCGTCGGTCTTCCGCCAGTACCGGAGGTGCATCATGCGAATTGCTTCATGGTGTGTGACTGTTGGTACGGTGATCTTTCTGTCTCCCTTGTGTTTCCAATCCACTGTCTCGGCGGGGCCGATTCATCACGCGGCCAAAGCGGGAGACGCAGAGGAGGTGGAACACCTGATCGCGTCTGGCACCCACGTGGACGAGAGAGACCTGTCAGAAAAGACGCCGCTGCATTGGGCCGCAGATGCGGGAAAAGCAAAGGTTGCTCAGCTTCTGGTGGCCAAGGGTGCCAACGTCAACGCCAGAGACTTCAACGGCTGGGCTGTGCTCTCCGCGGCGGCCCTGGCTGGCGATAAGTCAATCGTCGAGCTCCTGATCAACGCTGGAGCTGAAGTAAACTACGGTGAGGGCGCGGACATTACGCCATTGGATGACGCGACTCGCATGGGCTACGAGGACATTGTTGACCTCCTTCGACGTCACGGAGCCAGATGTGGAACCAACGCCATCTACTCCTGCTAGCTTGCAGTCTTCGTCCCGCGAATGTCGGCCATGAGAGCATTTCAGTCATAGAGCACGGGCCGGGCCTGGCCGGCAATGTTCGGTAGCGATCCCGCAGGCTCCTCTGGCGATATGCTTTGGCACAAACGGCCAGCTGCAATTGGCCTCGAGGAACGCCGTGGCACAGCCAAAAACCAAGCACATTGCAGGTGCATCGGACGCCGGGAGCCTGGAGGCGCAACTCCATGTTGCCTTGGACAACATGCCGGGTGCGCTCGTCTACACCGACAAGGCCCTCAACATCGTCTTCTGCAATGAGCGATTCAAGCAGATGTACAGCGTGCCCGCCAAGTTGCTTCAGCCTGGGCACCCCTATCCAAGCTTTCTTCGCTTTCTGGCTGAGAATGGCTACTACGGCGAAGGCAATGTCGAGGCTCTCGTCGCTCAACGCGTCGATAGCTTGCGCAACCCATCCGGCAAGACTTTCGAGGACGTAACCCCCGACGGCCGGGTATACCAGGTTCGGCGACAACGGGTCGCCAGCGGGGGCACCGTCACGGCGATGACGGATATCACGGAGCAGAAGCAGGCCGAACGGACCCTGGCGGAGAAAGAGAAGCAGCTGCATCTGGCCCTCGACAATATGCCGGGCGGGCTGGTCTACACTGACGCGAGCCTGGACATCATTGCGCGTAACGACCGGATCTTGGAAATGTATCCGGCACCCAAGGAGTTACTGGAGCCCGGAAGGCCTTATGCGGAATTTCTGCGTTATCTCGCAGAGCATGGCTACTACGGTGAGGGCGACACCGAGGCTTTGGTTGCCGAGCGGCTGGAAAGTGTCCGCAATCCGTCGGGCAGGACATTCGAAGACTTGAAGCCCGATGGCCGAACCTATCGCATTCGCCGAAGTCCGGTGGCTGGCGGCGGCACAGTTACAGTGATGACGGATATTACCGAGCAGAAACGAGCGGAGCGGGAGCTGGTGGAAGCAAAGCAGCGCGCGGAGGAAGCCAGCAAGCTCGTGTTCGAAAAGAACGAAATGCTCGAAGCCCTGTCGTCCAAGCTTGCCAAGTATCTTTCACCGCAGATCTATAAATCCATCTTCAGCGGCGAGCAAAGCGTAGAGATCGTTTCCAAGCGCAAGAAGCTGACGATTTTCTTCTCGGATATCGCGGCATTCACCGAAACCACCGACAACCTTGAATCAGAGGAGCTGACGGCTGTCCTCAACCACTACCTGACCGAGATGTCGGCCATTGCGCTAGACTATGGGGCGACGATCGACAAGTATATCGGTGACGCCATGCTGCTGTTCTTTGGAGACCCGGAGACCAAGGGCGTCAAAGAAGATGCCAAGGCCTGCGTCATGATGGCCATCGCCATGCAGCGGCGTATGAGAGAGCTCGAAAAGGAATGGCGCGACCGGGGCCTGGAGCGACCTTTCCGTATCCGGATGGGAATATGCACAGGATACTGTACGGTCGGCAACTTCGGCAGCCGTGACCGCCTCGACTATACGATAATCGGCAATCAAGTGAACCTTGCCGCGCGACTGGAAGCCGCCGCTGAGCCCGGGAGTATCCTGCTGGCGCACGAAACGAACTCCCTGATTCAGGATATTGTGCTGACCGAAGAGCAGCCGCCGATGACGGTGAAGGGTTTCGTCCGGCCGATCAGTACCTACAAGGTGGTCGGCACCTATGGCGAACTCGTTGAGGAGGGCCGGGTGGTCTTGCAGGAGCGGGACGGTCTGCGGGTGTTGGTAGATCTCACAAAGCAAGACAAGGCAGAAGCTATTGCCGCATTGGAAGAGGTGCTCGCCCAGTTGAAGGAGTGAGAATCGCTGCCGCCAGAACACTGGCGGCATCCGGACGCCGGGCAGAGGCATCGCTGGCGGAGCGGGATCTCTTCGCCTTCTCGCGCATCGCGGAGGGCCGCGCCTTTGGCGCCTCCAACAGCCACTGCCGCGGGGCCTGAGCGGCAGACCATTCAAAGAAGAAAGGCGGCGCCCTCAGGACGCCGCCTTTTTCAGTGCATATCTCAACGTGTTACAGGGTATGGCGCACTTCGTAGCGGTCGTTGGGCATAATGTACTGCCAGGCTTGGCGATTTGCCGTGTCGATGAAGATCGGCGCGCGCATGTTGACCGAGGTCTCGAAGCTGTTGCCCATGCGCCGGAAGGTGGCAATCAGCATGATGGCGCAGTTCTGAACGGGGAGGTTCAGGTGCTGCAGGGCAGCGTCCAGGTCCTTGGGCTCGATCAGGCCGGCGGCGGGCTCGTAGGGCAGGACGATGAAGGAGAGGTCGTCCGGCTCCAGGGCCTGCAGCAGCATGAAGCTGGACTGCGTCTCGCTGGGGATCATGGCCAGGCCGAAGGAATTGTATCCGACGAAGCCGGGGATGCCCTTCGGGAAGGTTAAGGCCTGGTTAAGGTCGAATTCGATGACGCCGAACCGCGTCTTCACGGTCGTCGTCTGTTCCGCACCGGAGGGAGGCGCCGAGGCGTACCCGCCGTGGCTGGCTGGAGCTGCCATCCTGGCTGCCTGAGTCTCGCGGGGCATAGTTAACTCCTTACTCTTGAGGGCCTCATTATCGGCCCAATCTGGTTACGAAATCGCTATTTCAGGTATTTATCTCAAATAATTGAGAAGGCTCAGCTCGCTGATTCTGGACAGCGACAGATAGGAGCCCTGGAGCTGCACCTCGTCCTGCGCCAGCCGGGTCGTGGCCTCGGCGACGTCGACGTCTTCCAAGGTCGAGACCAGGTTCGTGGTGTAGGTCAGATAGTCCTCGTGGCCGTCCTTGGCGGCTTCCAGAACCTTGGAGCTGGCGCCGATCCGGCCGCGGATATCGCTGAGCCCGTCGACGGCGGACTTCATCAGGTTGTAGGCTTCCTCCAGCACCGCGTCGTCCAGGTTGGCGCCGGCATAGTCCATATAGGCGAGGGCGCGCAGCAACTCCTCGAAGGCCGGCTCGTCGGCGGTGATGCCGTAGGTCGTCTCGAAGGTCTCGTCGCTGCGCACGGCCAGCTGGAGGTTGTCGCCCTGGTAGTAGTTGAAGTCGGCGGTGAAGACGCCCGGCAGGCCCGCCTGCGGGGTGTAGGTGACGTCAGCCAGGTCGACGGCCGGGTTGTCGGTCTGTGCGCCGGCGAAAAGGAAGCGGCCTTCGTGCTGGGTGTTGAGCAGCGATTCCGCCTCCGCCAGGAAGGTGGCCGCAAATGCCTGCAGCGGCACGTCGCCGATGTTCTGGCCGGACATGGCCGAGCTGATGATCGACAGCACCTCGATCGCCCGGTCCACCATGGTGCCGACGGAGGATTCCATGATGCTCAGGCGAGTCAGGGCCTGATCGATGTTGCGGTTGAACTGCTCGGTACGGGCGACCGCGCGCTCCACGTTCACCAGCTGGTTGGAGTCGGCCGAGATGGTGGAATATTGCTGCGCCACCTTGCCGCTGGCGATCTGGATCTGCCGGTCGGCGACGTTGCCCTGCGTGCGCATGGTGTAGGACAGGGTCAGCTGGTGCTGTGCGAAGTTGGCTACCCGGAACATTGGATGTCTCCTAACCTCAGGCCAGGCTCAAGAGGGTGTCGAACATCTCGTCGACCGCCTGGACCAGGCGCGCCGAGGCGTTGTAGGCGTTCTGGAAAATCGTCATGTTGGCCAGCTCCTCGTCGAGGTTCACGCCTGCCTCCGAGTTGAACCTGGCCTGCAGGTCCTCGAAGAAGAAGGTCTCGAAATTCAGGGCCTCATCGGCCGAGGCGGTCTGCGAGGCGTTGAACGACAGGATCTCGCCGGCATAGCCCGAGAAGGTCGTGCTGACCGCCGAGGGGCCGTTGGCGATGCTGGCATAGTCGAAGTTCTGCCCGAAGGCGTTGGCCAGCTGCTGGGCGATCTCGTTGTCGCCGACGCCGAGGGTCAGGTTCGGCACGGTACCGCGCAGCATGCCGCGGGACAGGTAGGAGGGATCGTCGATGATCGACTGGCGCACCTGCATGGTGCTGGAGATGCCCAGATCGCTGCCCTGGTTCTCCATGGCCAGGACGCCGCCGGTCAGGGCCGGCGTCTCGAAGAGGTCGTTGAGGCCGAAGAAGTTGGAGAAGCCGAGGTAGTCCTCGGTCACCGTGTCGCCGTCGGCATCGAAGGTGATGGTGGCATCGCCCATGTCGGCGACCGGACCGTTGTCCAGGATCGCCAGGCGATAGCCGGGCTCCAGCTTGATCTCCATGCGGTTGGCGTTCCAGGCGGCCGTGCCGTAGCCGGGCGCCGTGGTCAGGAATCCGTCGATGGCCGTCTGGATGGCGTTGGGCGTGGTGGCGCCGGCGGCGATGGTCATCGGCGCGATGACGGCGTTGCCGGTGGCGTCGAGGATCGCGAAGGTCACGTCGGAGCCCAGGGTCAGCGCGCCGGCCGGGTTGGTGATCTCGCGCGAGCCATACATGGCCGCCGGGTCGCCGGCGGCGGTGCCCAGGCCGAAGGGGGTGTTGGCACCGCGGTTGTGAACCCGGTTCACCTCGTCGCGCATCTGGGCGGCGAGCTGGTCCAGTTCGTTCGTCATGGCCGGCAGGGCCTGGTCGCGCATCTCGATCAGGGCGCCGAGTTTGCCGGTGGAAATCTCAGAGGTGATGTCGTTGACCGGCCCGTTCAGGTAGATCCCGCTGATGGTCGCCGGATAGGTCTCGTTGGCGGTCATGTAGGGGGTGATCGTGTACGACAGGGTGCTGACCGTGGCGCCCGTGACCAGGGAGCGGCCGGCGGCGGTGAACAGCCGGATCTGGCCACTGGAGTCGGTGAACTCCTGCAGGTCCATGTATTCGGAGATGGTCTTCACCGCGACATCGCGGCGGTCCTCCAGGTCGCCGACCGGCTGACCCTTGACCAGGTTGTTGGCGATCTGGGCGTTCAGGTCGGCGATGACCTGCAGCGCGGTGTTGATGGCATCGACCGCGGCGTTGATCTCGCCGTCCGCCTGGGTGCGCAGCTGCTGGATCTGGTCGCCCATGCTGTTGAAATACTGGGCCAATTCGACCGCCTCGTTGACCGCGTCGAAGCGGTGGGCGGCGACCTCCGGGCTGTTGGCCACGTTTTCGATGGCCACCGCCAGGTCGGTGATCGAATTGCCGAGGGCGTTGTTGTTGCCCAGCGAGCCGAAGAGCGTCTGCATGCGGTTGAGGTAGTCGGCGCGCACCTCGGCGTTGCCGACCACGGTGGTCTCTTCCATCAGGTCACGGCGCAGGAACTGGTCGATGCGGCGCACGATCTGCGCGGTCTCGACGCCGGCGCCGACACCCCCCAGCACGCGGTTCTGCTGATCGTGGACCTTGCGCGCGTAGTCGGGCGTATTGACGTTCGCCACGTTGCTCGAGGTGACCTGCAGGGCCGTCTGGTTGACCTGCAGGCCGCTGAGCGCGTTGAAGAGGGCGATGCTGAGCGTCATTTTCGGTGTCTCGCTGGAAATCCGGGCAGTTGGATCCGCTGTCTCGGGTTTCGGGGCTTAGAGGTGCTGGTCGATCTGCACGGAAACCGGCGGCTTGCCGCTCGACTTGCTGGTGCTGCCGCGGTTGGAATAGCCGGCGCTTTCGCTCTGCTCCTCCTCCACCGCCTTGACGATGGCGGTGGCGACCCGCTGGTTGGCGGTGCGCGCCGCGTTGATGGCCATCTCGTTCTCGCTCATCACCTCGTGCATGCGCTCCATGACGTCGGTCAGCTCGTCACGCAGCAGCGGATCGATGGCCGCGACGAAAGCCGGATTGCTGCGCAGGTTCTCGGTCTGCTTCTCGTAGGACTGCACCAGGCCCAGCTTGTGGTCCTGCAACTCGCCGAAGTCGCGCACCCGCATGGCGCGCAGCAGCTCGACCTCGCGGCTCATCACCGCCGTCAGGTCCTCGATAATGTGGATCACCTGACGCAGTTCCTCCGGGGTCGGCGGGGCCGCGTCGGCCTGGATCTCGGTCATTGCTGATTCTCCTGCATTCTGAGGATTTCGCGTTGCACCGTGTCTGCGATGCCGATGCCACCCGCCTTGGCGATGGCCTTGCCGTATTCCTGAACCATCAGGGAGCGGTAGATCTTCTCGCCCTGGCCGCCGCCAAAGAGGCCGCCGGTGTCGAGGTTTTCGAACACCGGGCTCAACATCTCGGAGATGAACAGCGCCTCGAACTCCTCGGCGGCCCGCTTGGACTGCTTCAGGGAGACCGCGTTCTCAGCCGGCGAGGGCCGGAAGCGGGTGAGGGCGGCGGTGATTGCGGTCTGATCCATGACTACAGCACCTCGATCTCGGCCTGCAGGGCGCCGGCGGCCTTGATCGCCTGAAGAATGGAGATCATGTCGCGCGGGCCGATGCCCAGGGCGTTGAGGCCGTTGACCAGCTCCTGCAGGCTGATGCCGGAGGGCACCACGGCCAGGCGCCTGTCGCCGTCTTCGTCGACCTGGATGTCGGTGCGGTCCACCACCTCGGTGTTGCCGGTGTTGGAAAAGGCGTTGGGCTGGCTGACCTGCGGTGTCTCGGTGATCCGGATCGTGAGGTTGCCCTGGGCGATGGCGACCGTGCTGATGCGCACGTTCTCGCCCATGACGATGATGCCGGAGGCCTCGTCGATGACCACCCGGGCCGGCTGGTCCGTGTGCACCCGAAGCTGCTCGATGTCGGTCATCAGGGACACCACCTGGCCGTTGTAGCGGGCCGGCAGGCTGATCTGCACGGTGGTCGGGTCGACGGAGCGGGCCGAGGCCTCGCCGGTGTAGTCGTTGATCGCGTCGGCGATGCGCCGCGCGGTGGTCAGGTCCGGGTTGCGCAGGGACAGCTTCACCGTCCGCAGCTGTTCCAGCTCGAAGCCCAGCTCGCGCTCGATGATCGCGCCGTTGGCGATACGCCCGGAGGTCGGCACGCCCTTAACGATGGTCTCGGCGTTGCCCGCGGCGCTGAAGCCGGCCACCGCCACCTGGCCCTGGGCCACGGCGTAGACCTCGCCGTCGGCGCCCAGCAGCGGCGTCACCAGCAGGGTGCCGCCCAGGAGGCTCTCGGCGTCGCCCAGGGCGGAGACCTGCACGTCGATGCGGGTGCCCTGGCGGGAGAAGGGCGGCAGGTCGGCGGTGATCATCACCGCGGCGACGTTGTCGGTGTCCAGGTCCTCGTCACGCGCGTTCACGCCCAGGCGCTGCAGCATGCCGATCAGGCTCTCACGGGTGAAGACGGCGCTGTCCAGGTCGTCGCCGGTGCCGTTGAGGCCGACCACCAGGCCGTAGCCGACCAGCAGGTTGTCGCGCACGCCTTCGAAGTCGGCCACGTCCTTGATCCGGGAAACGGTCTGGGCGCGGGCGGCGGTGCCGTCCAGGACCAGGCCGAGCGCCAGAACCAGGCTGAAGGCCAGCGTCAGCGCCTCAGAGAGCGCGCCGTGGAGGGACGTGCCGAGGCGGGGCAGGCGGGGCCGGAGAGCGGCGATATGAAAACGTGCAGTGGGCATCAAATACATTCCCAGGGCTTTGGACTCCCCAGTCTCAATGCGAATCCCGTGCCAACTCTTGATTTCCCGGAATCTGGCGGAAATGGCGGATTTCCGGGCCCGCCGGAGGGGCGTCGGCGGGCGCCGCCGGGCCGCCGCGGCAAAAACCGGCCTGGGCGGGTAGGAAATTCCTGCCGGTTTTTCAGAGGTTTAACGCGTTGTTAACCGCGTGGGCGCAGTGTCTGCTCAGAAGCTCGAGCTCAGGGTTCTGAATGAAGATCGATCGTTTTTCCGGCCCCAAGACCACCTCCACCTCCCGCGGCGGCCGCGCGGCCCCTTCCGGCGGCGGCGGTTTCGCCCGCGCCCTGGCCGAGGGTCCCTCGCAGAGCGCCGCGCCGGCCGGGTCTTCGCCGGTTTCGGCCCTGAACGCCCTTCTGGCGGTGCAGGAGGTCGGCGACTCTACGGAAGGCCGCCGACGCGCCCGCCGGCGCGCCGAATCCCTGCTGGACAAGCTGGAGGAACTGCGCATCGCCCTCATGCTGGGCGAGGTGCCGCTGGCCCACCTGGAAAATCTGGCCGGCATGCTGAAGCAGCACCAGGAGACGGTCGACGACCCGAAACTCGCTCAAATCATTAACGAAATTGAGATTCGGGCGGCCGTGGAGCTGGCCAAGCGGGGGCGCTGAGGGCGCCCGGGGGCCGAATTTCCGGCGGGAAACCGCGGAATTTCGCCCAAGAAAAATTGATGATTCCAAGGACTTGCCGGGCTAGGCAAATTCCATATACTCCCGGCGCGTTTGGTACTCATTTACGGGACCAGGGATGACTGTGAAGTTGCCGAAGAACTACCGTCCCAAAGAGGGCGAAGAGTTCATGAACCCGAAGATGCGTGAGTATTTCCGCCAGAAGCTGCTGCAGTGGAAGGCGGACCTGCAACGCGAATCGGGTGAGACCTTGCAGCACCTGCAGGAGGTCTCTCTGCAAGAACCGGACATTGCCGACCGGGCGTCTCTCGAAACCGATCGTTCCTTGGAACTGCGCACTCGCGACCGCGAGCGCAAGCTGATCTCCAAGATCGACGCCGCCCTCAGGCGGATCGAGGACGAATCCTACGGCTATTGTGAGGAGACGGGGGAGCCGATTTCCCTGCGCCGCCTCGAGGCCCGGCCGATTGCCACCCTGTCGATCGAATCGCAGGAACGGCATGAGCGCATGGAACGGACCCACCGGGACGACTGAGAGCCTTACGTAGGTCTGCTTTCCCCCAGAAGCAGTAACCCAGAACAAGAAAGGGGCGCGGCGGTGACGCGGGCCCTTTTTTCCTCCCTTCATGCCCCCCGGCGCCACATCGGGCCAACCCCCCCGGGCCTGCCGGCGGGGATGCAGGAGTTAACGTTCTGGTAGGGAATGACATGGGAACCTGAGGTTGAACTCCCGGTCTCCGACGCGACGCGCTCCTGGAACTGCTCATGTACCCTTCAGATTTGACGCTCCTAGTCGTCGGCCTTGTTATCGCCGTCTGTGTCACCGGCGCATTCGTCTATCGCCTGGTTCTCCACGACACGGACCCGGGTAATTTTCGGCGATGGCTTCGGGGTATCTGGGATGCCATTTCGACCATGCTGGCAATGTAGTCCGTCTTCACTGAGGCCGGACGCGCGGGCTTTTGCTTCGGGATGCGAATTGGGGAGCTGATCATGCGGGTGCTGTCGCAGACCGAGGCGAACGACCTTCTTCGGCCGCTGGGCCTCGAAATCGGTTCGTGGAACGGTCTGAATGAACTCGGGTCGGAAAAGTGCCCCTATCGGGTATATCTCGCTCCGCCAGGAGCGCTCGAGCTCTACGTCCTCGCAGGTCATCTGCTGGACTGGCTTGCTCCGAAGGATTGGGTCCTCTTCCAGGTGGACAATTCGACAGTGCCTGTGGGCGACGACGAACACCGGGTGTTCGAGCGCTTGGTCTTCAACGCCGAACAGCGGTGGGACATCGGCACGCAAAGGTCGTTCCTGTTCGGTGACGTAGCGGTCGATGACCCCAAAGCCGTCCGCGAGCAGCTCATTCTGCTGATCTTCTTTGCCCTGATGTTTCAATGGCACGTGTACCTGACTTGTGAGAACGCAGTCCCGGGCCAGCGCCTAGGGCTGCAGGATGGTGCGATATACTTCATCGGAGACGATCGCTTGATCGACCGTGCCGAGGCCCTCATTGAAAAGCTCACCGAAAACCCGCTGCGACTTTCCCAGCCCGGGTAACGTCTGGAAAGCGAAGCGCAAAAGAATTTGAACAGGAGCGAGTCAATTGATCCGTCTGAAAACGCTTGCTCTCGCCCTTTGCTTGATAGGACTTGGCGGAAACCATGTGGACGCTCAGGACGTCCATAGGGAGGTCTGTATGGGCGACGGTCTTTTTCTCACCTATATCACCCCTACGATCCAAACTGTAGCTGTTCGTTCACCGAGTCATGGCGGCAAGACCAGCCTGCTCAGAGGTAGGATCGAATCTATGGCGGTTGGCGACAGCTACCTCGCCGGATACTTGAGTGCTCGGTTTTTTGAGGAGGACTCGCCGATCGGTCTCACTGGCGAGAACGACAGGGAGGGCTTCTTCATTGTCGGCAAGGAATCCACCACTGTCATGTCCGGTCTAAGTGGGGCGTCATTCTTTCGGGTCATGGAAGAAGAGCACGGAGCGAAGATGATCGCCTTCTTCTTACCGACACAGGCGGTTGCTTATGCCGGTTGCGAGCGTTGACCTTAGGTGTCGCCTCTTTTCTGCCGCCGCGGACAGTCTCCATGAATGCCATCACCATCTTCGTCAGTGTGGTTCCTGTCGCAATCGCCTTTTGCGTTGCGGTTTGGATCACCGTGAAATTTCTATGGAATTTGCGCCGCGGCGATGAGCCCTCCGGCAGGAAACTGTGGCGCTAGGTCAGGGATATGGTCGACCTCTTCTGGGGTATCGGCTGACCGGCGGAAAGAAGAAGGGCCGCGTCCGAGGACGCGGCCCTTTTTTGCCTGCGATGGAGGATGCGAAGCAGGACTTAGAAGGGCCAGAGGATATCGAAGACCTGCTGCCCGTAGCGGGGCTGCTGGACGTCGGAGATCTGGCCCTGGCCGCCGTAGGCGATGCGGGCCTCGGCGATCTGGTCGTAGTCGATGGTGTTGGTCGAGGTGATGTCCTCCGGACGGATGATGCCGGCGACCTGCAGCTCGCGCTTCTCGAAGTTCACCCGCACCTCCTGGCGGCCGGCCAGCACCAGGTTGCCGTTGGGCAGCACCTGGGTGACCAGCGCCGCGACGCGCAGGTTGATCGACTCGTTGCGGTTGACCCCGCCGGTGCCGGAGCTGGAGGAATCGCTGTCCAGGTCGACCAGGTTGGTCGGATCGATGGCGTCCGGGAAGATGCGGGTGAGCTGGGTCTCGTAGCCCAGGAAGGCGCTGGCCGAGGAACTCTCCTCGTTGGCGCGCGCGCGCGTGGTGGTGTTGCTGATGGCCGCGTTGTCGGCGATCTCGATGATCACCGTCAGGATGTCGCCCACATTGCTGGCCCGCTGGTCCTTCAGGAAAGCGCGGGAGCCGGGACGCCACAGGGAGTTCGGCTGCCGCTCGATCGGCAGGGGCGCCGGCATCGGCAGGGAAACCGCCTGCGGCGCGGCCAGGGGGGCCGGGCTCTGGATGGTGGAGAGCTGCGGCTCCTCGCCGACCGCGGCCAGGCGGTTCATCATGTTGCAGGCGCTCAAAGTGAGACCGGCGGCGACGATCAGGCCGGCATTGAGGGCCAGCTTCAGGGCTTTCTTCATCTTGGGCTCGCTGTTTCGGGACATCTACCTGTCTCCCCTTAGCGTTCAGCGGTGACGGTGGCGGGCACCACGATCACACTGCCGCCGCCGACGACGACGGCGTTCACGACGGTATTGGACTTGGTGTTCATGACGCGCACGACGTCGCCCTCGGCGCCGTCTTCCAGCGCCCGGCCCTGGACCGTAAGCTGCATGCGCGAGGTCTGCAGGCGGATGGTCACCAGGGTGTTCTTGGTCACCATGACCGGGGACTGCAGGTCGGTGCTGCGCACCAGGTCCTGGGCACGGATCGGCCGGCGCGGGCTCATGCCGATCATGCTGGCGACATCGACCACCGTGGTGCGGGTCAGGCGGTTGGCCTGGACGCTCATCCACTCGATGTCGCGGGCGCGGATGACCTCGCCGGGATTGACGCGGCGGGTCAGCACCGGCACCTCCGTCATTTCCAGGGCGCGGCCGGTGACCGAGAGGGTCGCCTTGGGCTCGCCGGCGGCCGGAGCCACCACGTGGGCCAGGAAGCGCCCGGAGGAGGGATCGAGGGTCAGGCGCGTGACCCGCAGGCTGCGCTCAGCCGTGCTCGGCAGGCGCAGGCGCAGGCCCGGCTGGTCGAAGGAGAGACGCACTTCGCCATCCAGGCCCTGGTCGGCCAGGGCCGTGCGCAGGGCTTCCTCGATCTCCTCGCCGGCAATGTCGTGGCTGTCGCGGCGCAGGTTGATCCGCTCGTAGCGCGAGCGCGGCTGCCAGGGCAGGCCGTGGGCCTTGGCCACGGCGGCCAGCCAGCGCGCGCCGACGTCGATCGAGGCGCCCGGCTGCGGCGCCTTGGCCACCGGGGTCTCGGCCACCGCCGGGTCGGCGATGCCGTCGAAGAGGTCGCGCAGGCGGACCACGTCGTCCTCGATCACGCTGCCGGCGCGCAGGGTCAGCAGATCCTGCCCCGCGGAATCTGGGGCGGCGGTCTCGGCCCGGGCCTGCGGCAGCGGCAGCAGCAGCGCCGCAGCCAGCAGGGCCAGGAGAGCCAGGGAAGCTGTCGTTTTACGCATCTTCAGCCTCCCGCTTAGCGCAGTTGCGTTACGGTGCGCATCATCTCGTCCGAGGACTCGATGACTTTGGAGTTCATCTCGTAGGCGCGCTGGGCGGTGATCAGGTTGGTGATCTCCGAGACCACGTTGACGTTGGAGGTTTCCAGGGCGCCCTGGATCATCAGGCCGAAGCCGGCCGAGCCCGGGGTGGCCACGGAGGCCTGGCCGGAAGCGGCGGTCTCCATCAGCAGGTTCTGGCCGACGGCGTCGAGGCCGGCCTCGTTGGCGAAGTTGGCGAGCTCCAGCTGACCGACGCGCACCGGGGCCACCTGGCCGTCCAGGTCGACGTAGACCTCGCCGCTCTCGTTCACCGTGATCGACACCGCGTCATCCGGCACCGTGATGCCGGGCTGCACCACATAGCCGTCGGCGGTGACGATGTCGCCGTCGGGGCTGAGTTGCAGGCTGCCGGCGCGGGTGTAGGCGGTCTCGCCGCTGGGCAGTTCGACCTGCAGGAAGCCGCGGCCGTTGATCGCCAGGTCCAGCGGGTTCTCGGTTTGCTGGATGTTGCCCTGGCCGGAAATGCGGTAGATCGCCGCCGATTTCACGCCCAGGCCGAGCTGGACGCCGGTCGGCACGATGGTCCCGGCATCGGAGGAGGCGGAGCCGACGCGGCGCAGGTTCTGGTACAGCAGATCCTGGAATTCCGCCCGGTGCCGCTTGAAGCCGGTGGTGTTCATGTTGGCGATGTTGTTCGAGATGACCTCGACGTTGAGCTGCTGAGCCAGCATCCCCGTCGCGCCGATGTTCAGTGATCGCATCTCTCTAGCCTCGCTTATGCCTGAGCCGTGCCGCCGAGCGTCTGGATCGCGCGGCGTTGGCGTTCGTGTTCGTCATTGACCATGCGGCCCGTGGCGGAATAGTGCCGGACCGTCTCGATCATCCGTGTCAGTTCGATGATGCCCTGGACGTTGGAGCCCTCGATGGTGCCCTGCAGCACCTCGGCGCCTTCCGCCGGCAGGGGATCCTGGCCTTCGGCGTCATAGAGGCCGTTGGCCAGCTTCACCAGCGCCTGCTCGTTCTCGAAGTTGACCAGGCGCAGGCGGCCTGCCGGGCCCTGGTCGGTCGAGATGGTGCCGTCGCGGGTGATCGTCACGTCGCGGCTGGTCGGCGGCAGGGTGATGGCGGTGCCGCCTTCGCCCAGGACCCGCTCGCCGCTGGAGGTGACCAGCTCGCCGTCGGCATTGAGCTGGAAGCTGCCGTTGCGGGTGTAACGGGGCCCGGTGGGCGTATCGATCTCGAAGTAGGCCTCGCCGGCGATGGCGAGGTCGAGCGGGTTGTCGGTGGTCGTCATCTGGCCTTCGGTCAGGTTGCGCACCAGGGCGACGTCCTGAACGAAGCTCATCTTCTCGCCGGAATCCGAGGTTTCCAGATACTCGACGAAAAGCATGCTCTGGCCCTTGTAGGCGGGGGTGTTGATGTTCGCCATGTTGTTGGCGATGACATCCATCTCCCGCCGCAAGACCATTTGGCGCGATAGCGCGATGTAACCGGCGTTCTCCATAGTCCTGACTTCCTCTTTTGGGCAGTGCTGGGCTTCCTGCCCGGCACCCCTCTCCACGCAAGAGGCGTGCCAGGAGCGGTCAGAGGGCGACGGCGAGGGATTCCGGGGCTTTGCCGGCCGGGCAGGCGACGGCGGGGCCGCTGTGGGCCGCCGCCGTGGCAGAGCTTGCCCGGCAGATCTTGCCTCCAACCCGCGAAGCCCGCCCGCGCGCGGCGGCCGGGATGGGCGCAGTCCCCAGAGAAATCAACGCTTTCAACCAAGTCTTAACCAACGTTCCGTAGGCTCTGACTGGGCGAAAACTCATGATAACTGAATAGGTTGACCGGTATGGCCGATCAGGCGGATACACAATACCTCGGCGATATGGAGATCGAGGCAACCCCGAAGGGTGGCCTCAATGGCAAGAAGCTGGTCTTGTTCATTATTTTGCCGCTCCTGCTGCTGATCGGCGGTGGCGCGGGGGCCTACTTCGCGGGCCTGCTGGACCCGCTGCTCGGCCTCAACAAGGAGCACGTCGAGGAAGAGGTGGCGCCGGTGGACAGCCGCGCCGTGTTTTTCGATCTGCCGCAGATGCTGGTCAACCTGAACACCGGCGGCAAGAAGAACAACTACCTCAAGATCTCGATCAGCCTGGAGCTGACCCGCGAGGAGGACCGCGCCGAGCTGACCAATCTGCTGCCGCGCGTGGTCGACAATTTCCAGGTCTATCTGCGTGAGCTGCGGGTTGAGGACCTGCGCGGTTCGGCCGGCGTGCAGCGCCTGCGCGAAGAGCTGCTGATGCGCGTCAACACCGCGGTCCATCCGATCGAGGTGCGCGACGTGCTGTTCAAGGAGATGCTGGTCCAGTAGAGGACTGGTTGTGACGAAATTTAATTCGTTAGATCAATGGGTTAAGGGCTGACATGGCCGACGAAGAAGCGATGATGGCTGAGTGGGAAGCCATGGCCGAGGAGGGCGACGCGGAAGACGACGCCGGCTCTGCCGACGGCGGTGGCGCTTCCGATGGCGGCGGCTCCGAAGGCGGTGGCGGCTCGACCCGCGTTCTCGACCAGAGCGAGATCGACAGCCTGCTGGGCGTCGCCGGGGCCGGCGACGACGACGGCGACGAGTCCGGCATCCAGGCGATCCTCAACTCCGCCCTGGTTTCCTACGAACGCCTGCCGATGCTGGAGGTGGTCTTCGACCGCTTGGTGCGCATGATGTCCACCTCGCTGCGCAACTTCACCTCCGACAACGTCGAGGTCAGCCTCGACAACATCACCTCGGCGCGCTTCGGCGATCACATGAACTCCATTCCGCTGCCGGCCATGCTCTCGGTCTTCAAGGCCGAGGAATGGGACAACTACGGCCTGATGACGGTGGACAGCGCCCTGATCTATTCCATCGTCGACGTGCTGCTGGGCGGCCGCCGCGGCACCGCGGCAATGCGCATCGAGGGCCGTCCCTACACGACCATCGAGCGTAACCTGGTGGAGCGCATGGTCCACGTCGTGCTTGCCGACCTCTCGGCCGCTTTCGACCCGCTGTCGCCGGTGACCTTCCGCTTCGACCGACTGGAGACCAATCCGCGCTTTGCCACCATCGCCCGGCCGGCGAACGCGGTCATCGTGGTGACGCTCCGGGTCGACATGGAGGATCGCGGCGGCCTCATCGAGCTGCTGATCCCCTACGCCACGCTGGAGCCGGTGCGCGAGCTGCTGCTGCAGATGTTCATGGGCGAGAAGTTCGGCCGTGACTCGATCTGGGAAGGGCATCTGACCGCCGAGCTGTGGCAGACCGACGTCACCATCGACGCGGTGCTGGACCAAGTCGAGCTGCCGCTGGGCCAGGTGCTGGAGTGGATCGAGGGCAGCCAGCTGGAGCTGAACTGCACGCCCAATTCCAAGGTTGAGCTGCGCTGCGGCGACGTGCCCATGTTCCGCGGCCGCATGGGCCGGCGCGGCGGGCACATCGCCGTGCAGGTCAACGACAAGATTGTGAGGGAGGGAGAGTCTTGATGGCGTTGCTGCAGGACTACGGTCTTGTTTTCGATGCAGTCATCTGCCTGCTGCTGGTTGTCGCCATCGGCTATGCCGTGGCTTTGAACCGCAAGCTCACGCTGCTGCGTGACGCGAAGCGGGACATGGAAAAGCTGTTCGCCGAGTTCGCCAGCGCGACCAACGAGGCGCAGGGCGGACTGATGGCCCTGAAGGAGGGCAGCGGCACGGCCGGCCAGGCGCTGGCCAAGAATGTCAGCGATGCCTGCCGCCTGGCCGACGAAATGGCCTTCCTCGTGAAGAAGGGCAACGAGATCGCCGACCGCCTGGAGGTGCAGATCGCCGCTTCGCGGAAGGCCAGCCAGGTGGTGGCGCCGCTGCGCAAGGAGATGCCGCAGGCGCCGCAGCCCGTGAAGCCGCCTCACTCCCAGGCTCCGCAGGCGCCCCAGGCCCAGCCCAGGGCGCCGGAGACGCTCGGCGCCGCCGCGCTGGAAAGTGGCGCCCTCGACGCGGTCAAGGCGCGCGCCGCCCAGGGCCTGGCGGATGGCCTGGCGGATGGCCTGGCGGCCAAGGAAGGCGCGCCGCGCGGTATCGCCAAGCTGGCCAAGCGCAAGTTGTCGGAGGCCGACAGCGATCTGATGCGGACGCTGCAGGCAATCCGCTGAACCTTTTTTGACGACGAGGTACGTCGATGCGTTTTCGCTTTCTGCCGGTCTTCATTCTGATCGCCGCCCTGGGTGCGGGGGTGAAGTTCGCCGGCCTGTGGCAGACCTTCAGCGCCTCGGCGCCGGCCTTCGCCGCCGGCGACCTGCCGCCGCCGCAGGAGACCGCGGCCGGCGATCCGGCCATGGCGGATGACGCCGCCGACAGCGCCGCGGGCGCAAGGCCGATCCCGGAAGAGCAGATTTCCAACATCTCGACCGACATCTTCCAGATGACCGACGAGGAGCTGGTGCTGCTGCAGTCGCTCTCCCAGCGCCGCGAGGAGCTGGAGCAGCGCGCCCGCGAAATCGACGAGCGCGAGGTACTGCTGAAGGCGGCCGAGCAGCGTATCGAGCAGCGCATCGGCGAGCTGGAGGACCTGCAGGCCTCCATCGAGGCGCTGCTGGTTGAGCACGACGAGCAGACCGAGGCGCAGATGCAGAGCCTCGTTAAGATTTACGAAAGCATGAAGCCCAAAGAAGCCGCGCGAATCTTCGAGGAGCTCGACATGGAAGTGCTCCTGGAGGTCGTCGAGCGCATGAAAGAGCGGAAGTCGGCGCCGATCCTGGCCAAAATGAACCCGGAAAGGGCTAAGACGGTCACCCTGGAGCTGGCCCAGCGCCGCGAGCTGCCGCTTCCCCGCGAATAGGCCTAAAGACCGGGCTTTCTTGACGTTTTTACCGACTATTAACGCCGATTGGCTAGCTTTTCGGCTGGTTCACAAGTGCCTTTGGCGAGCTTGATCAATTACGGGAGTAGAGAAATGTCGTCTGTCGACATGGGTATGCCGATCCTCATTGTGGATGATTATAAGACCATGCTGCGGATCATTCGGAATCTGCTGAAGCAGCTTGGTTTCAACAACGTCGATGAAGCCACCGACGGCAGCGCCGCGCTGCAGAAGCTGCGCGACAAGGAATATCATCTGGTCATCTCCGACTGGAACATGGAGCCGATGAGCGGCATGCAGCTGCTGACGGAAGTCCGTGCCGACATGAAGCTGAAGGACCTGCCCTTCATCATGATCACGGCCGAGAGCAAGACCGAGAACGTGATCGCGGCGAAGGAAGCCGGCGTCAGCAACTACATCGTCAAGCCGTTCAACGCTGCGACCCTTAAGACCAAGCTCTCTGCTGTTCTCGGCAACTTCTAAGCCCTGATCAACGAAGCTCCCGTATTTGGGCTAGGAGGCGAGTCATGGCTGTCACGGCCGTAAAAGAGAAAATCGTGGCGCAGCTTCAACAGCTGCACAAGACCGAGGGGTCGCTTGACCCCGCCGAGGTCGTCACCATCGTCGAGTCTGTTATCGACAGCATTGAGGGTGACCTCACGGCGGTCGGTCTGAAGGTCTATGCCGATATCGAGGCGCTGGCGCGCTACATCAACACCGCCCGCGCCGAGATCGCCGAGCTGCGGCCCGACGACATCAACTCCGAGCATCTTCCTGCGGCCACGGACGAGCTGACGGCCATCGTCGGCGCGACCGAGCAGGCGACGCACCAGATTTTCGAGGCTGTTGAGGGAATCGAGGCGCTGACCGAGAAGATGGAGCCGGAGATCGCCGAGCAGATCTCGGCGGCGGTGACCTCGATCTTCGAGGCCTGTGGCTTCCAGGACATCACCGGCCAGCGCATCACCAAGGTGGTGACCGCGCTGCAGCAGGTCGAATCCAAGGTCGATGCCCTGCTGCACGCCTTCGGCGACGATCTCAAGGTCGATGCGCCGGCCAAGGCGCCGGGTAAGAAGAAGACCACGCCGAGCGGCGCCCCGGCGCGTCCCGACGAGGATCTTCTGAACGGCCCGCAGCTGCCTGAGAACGCCATCAGCCAGGACGATATCGACGCGCTGTTCGGGTGACCCGGCAATGGCCGGCGTCGCAAAGCAACCCGCCTCGCGGCAGAGCAGCAGCCACATCGTCGCCCTGCTGAGCCTGAAGATTCTGCTTCTGGCTTTCTTCATTCTTCTGAACGCGCTTTCCAGCTTCGAGGAAGAGAAGCGCTCGGCTGTCGTCGACAGCGTGCGCGAAGCTTTCCAGGGCGTCTTGCCGTCAACGGTCAACCTGCGCCGCAGCCCGGCGGCCCTCGACATTTTCAAGGGCGCCGAGCAGATCATCGACGAACTGCATCAGCTTTTCGGCGGCGACCTGCCAATCGTCGAACGCCAGGACAGCCCCGGCAGTTGGACCCTGCAGGTCGACATTCCCGAAGACCAGCTCTTCGCCGAAGGCAGCCGCGAACTGCTGCCCGACGGCGCGGAGACGCTGCGCCTGATTGCCGGCGTGCTGGGCGATCCTACGGTCGCCAGGCCCAGCTACCGCCTGGACCTGCTGTACGGCCTGCAGGGCCGCAAAAGCGGCCTGGAGGGGCATCGCGAGGCTCTGGTGCGCGCCGGCGTGCTGGTGCGCGAGTTGGAGCGGCAGGGCCTGGAGGCGCCGCGCCTTTCCACCGGCCTGCTGCCGTCTTTCACAGGTCAGGTGCGCTTCTACTTCACCATCCAACTCGACACGCCCCAGAGCGATACGTCCCGGCCCGAGGGGCCGGCGGCGGGCGCTGGGGAGAACTGACATGGCCGGCGAGCGCAGCTCCAGAGACGCCAAGGCGCGCGGCAAGTCCGACGAGCGCAAGGCGCCGCCCCCGGCGGGGGCGGGCTGGCAGACGATGGCCGGCAGCCTGCTGGTCTACCGCGGGCGCCAAGATACCTCCCAGGCCTGGCTGCTCACCTTCACCGACCTCGCGGCGCTGATGCTGACCTTCTTCGTGCTGCTGTTTTCCATGTCGACGATCAAGGACGAGGACTGGCAGAACCTGGTCGACGCCCTGTCGCCGCAGATGCCCAGCCTGCAGGAGGTGACCGTCGCCCTGCCGACCGCCGACAAGGCGGCCGACGCGGTGGAGCGGGTGCCGGGCACGGACCTGGACTACCTGGCCGCGGTGCTGAAGGAGCAGATGGCCGCCAACGACGTGCTGGGCGGCGCGCAGGTGCGCCGAGAGGCGGAGAGCCTCGTCATCTCGGTACCCGGCGATCTGCTGTTCCCGCCGGGCGCCATCGAGCTGGGTAAGGCCGGCGAGAAGGCGGTCTTCACCCTCAGCGGCGTGCTGCGCAACCTGCGCAACGTCATCGAGGTGGCCGGCCACGCCGACCCCAACCAGCCGCAGTCTCTCTACCCTTCCAACTGGGAGCTTTCGCTCGCCCGGGCGGCGGCGGTCTCCGGGCGCCTTACCAAGCTGGGTTATCAGGGCAGCATCGTCGTGCGCGGCTACGGCGCCGCTCAATTTCAGGACATCGACGCCGAGCTGTCTGCCGAGGAACGGCTGGCCCAGGCGCGCCGCGTCGATATCGTGGTGCACAGCTACGCCGAGGAGGTGCGCTGATGCGGGCGTTGCTCTTCGGCCTCTTCCTGATCTTTGCCGTTGCCGTGCCGGCCGGCGCCGCCGACAGCGTGGCCGTTCGCGGCGGTATTCATGAGAGCTATGGCCGTATCGTCTTCGACTGGCCGCGCCGCGTCGACTACGAGGCGCGCGTCGAGGACGGCCGCCTGGTGATTCGCTTCAGCGAGCCCGCAGACTTCCAGGGCAGGGTGATGCGGGACGGCCTGGCGGGTTATGCCGCCGCGCCGCAGGCCTCCAGCGACGGCCGGACCCTGAGCCTGCCGCTGACCGCCGGCCACGGGCTGAAGCACTTCCGCCTCGACAACAAGGTGGTGGTCGACCTGCAGAAGGCCCCGGCCGAAGCCCCCCGGGCTGCAGAGACGGCAAAGGCCGGGCAACCGCCGAAGGACGCCGCGGCGGCGCCGAAAGCCGGGCTGCCCAAGGTACGGGTGCGCGGCGGCCAGCACGGCGGCTTCAGCCGCCTGGTCTTCGATTGGGCCGAGCCGGTGGGCAGCGTTCTGGAGGAAGCGCCCGGGCGCGCGCGCATCGTCTTCGACCGCCCGGCGGACTTCGATACCGCCGGCCTGCGTCCCGAACGCCTGGCGCAGGTCGCCGGCGTCTCCGCCGCCGAGGACGGCGTCACCGTCGAGGTGCCCGAGGGCAGCCGACTGAAGGTCACCCGCAGCGGGGCGAAGGTGGTGCTGGATATCTTCGCCGAGGCCCGGCCGGAGAAGCAGAAAGCCGCGCCGCCGGCGGCGAAGGAGGCCCCGGACGCGGCGGAGCCGAAGGTGGCGGATCTGACGCCACGCCAAACGCCGCAGCCACAGCCTAGCGAAAAGCCTGCTGAAAAGCCCGCCGAGGCAGCGGCTGAGAAGGCCCCGGCCGTGGCGGAGAGCCCGGTGCCGACACCGCTGGTGCCCAAGACGATGGGCGGCAAGGTGGAGGCGACGCCGCGTTCCGCGCAGCCGCCGCGCCATGCCGCGGCCGCGCCGCCGGCAGCGGCGAAGGTCCCGGCACAGGAAGCCGCCGCGCCCGCCAAGCCGAAACCGGCCACCGAGGCCGCGGCCAAGCCGGCCGCGAAAGCCGCTCAGGCCGATCCGATCAAGGCGCAGGGCGATCCGGGGAAGACCGCGCCGGCCAAGGTGGCGGCCATTCCCGACAGCGCCCGCGGCGGATTCGCCATCAAGACCGAGCCGACGCCGAGCTTCATGACCTCGCGGGCCCAGGGCCCGAAGGCGGAAGCCTTCGTGCCGGTGGTCATGACTTTCTCCTGGCAGCGCCCCACGGCGGCGGCGGCCTTCCGGCGCGGCGAGAACCTCTGGCTCGTCTTCGACCGGCCGGCGCCCAAGGACGTGGTCGAGCGCATCGCCGCATCGGCGCCGCATCTGGGCGAGGTGCGCCTGATGGAGGACGGAGGCTCGACCATCCTGATCATCGGCGCGGCCCCCACCGTGGCACCCCGGCTCAGCCGCGAAGGCAGCCGCTGGACGGTTGACCTGCGCCCCCGCAGCCCGCTGCCGGAACGCGGCCTGGCCGCGCCGGTCATCGAGTCGCCGACAGACGAAGCGGGAGGCGTCGCCCGCATCCGCTTCCCGGTGATCGGCGCCGGGCGCATGCTTTGGGTCAGCGATCCGAACGCCGGCGACCGCCTGGTGGTCGTGCCGACGCGCGGCGCCGGCATGGGACTGACCCTGCCGTACAGCTTCCCGCAGTTTCGCAGTCTGCAGACCCATCAGGGCATCGCCCTGCAGCCGTTGAGCCCGGGGATCGAGGTAGCCACCATCCGCAGCGGCGTCCTGGTGCGCGACCGTCACGGGCTGCTGGTTTCCAACGCGGAGGAACGCCGCAGCGCCGAGCGCGCGGCGGATCCGCTGAGCAACAGCCCGGGCCTTTTCGACCTGGCGGCCTGGCGGCGCGGCGGGATCGAGGACTATCAGGACAACCGCCAGAGCCTGCAGCACGCCCTGCGTGGCCTGCAGGGCGAGCGCCTGGGTATCGCCCGGCTCGACCTGGCGCGCTTTTACTTCGCCCATGGCCTGGACAGCGAGACCCTCGGGTCGATCGAGGTGATCGAGGCGGAGAACCCGCGCCTGGCGCTGGACCCGGAAGTGCACCTGCTGAAGGGCGCCAGCCAGATCCTGCTGCAGGATTTCCGCGGTGCTGCCGTCAGCCTCGCCCATCCGGCCCTGGTCGGGGAGCGGGAAGCTTTGCTGTGGCAGGCCGCGCTGGCCGCCCAGGCGGAGGACTGGCAGGCGGCGGCGACCGGCTTCGCCGAGACCCTGGACCTGATCGACAGTTATCCGCGCAACGTGCGTTTCGACCTTGGCCTGGCGGCGGCGGAATCCTTCCTGCGCGCCGGCAACCTGGAGGCCGCGACCATACAGCTCGGCGCCTTGCTGCGCGCCCAGCCCGATAAGCGGGAGCTGGCCCGGGTGAAGATCATCCAGGGCGCGCTGCGGCTTGCCAACGGCGATCCCGAGCAAGCGCGCAAGCTGTGGACCGAGGCCCGCGACGGGCCGCACCGCCCCACCCAGGCGCGCGCCCGCCTGGCGCTGATCGACCTGGGCATGGAACTGGGATCGCTGTCGTCCTCAGCGGCCATTGCCGAGCTGGAACGCCTGCGTTTCGCCTGGCGCGGCGACCTCTTCGAATTCACCCTGCTGCGCAAGCTGGCCGATCTCTACGCGCAGGAGAACCTCCATCGTGAGGCGCTCTATGCGCTGCGCGAGGCGGTCAGCAACTTCCCGGACAGTCCGGCGGCGCGCAACGCGGCGCAGCGCATGCGCGAAGTCTTCGCCGAGATCTACCGCGGCCCCGGAGACCCGGAAGTGCCGCCGCTGCGCGCCCTGGCGCTGTATCAGGAATTCATGGAGCTGACCCCTGTGGGTCCCGAGGGCGACCGCATGATCGCCGCCCTGGCCGATCGCCTGGTCGAGGTCGACCTGCTGGATCGCGCCGGGGAGCTGCTGGAAGGCCAGGTGCGCTATCGCCTGGAGGGCCAGGAGAAGGCGCGCATCGGCGCCCGCCTGGCGCTGGTGCGCCTGCTCGACCGCAATCCCGAAGCGGCGCTGGATGCACTGCAGATCAGCGAGGCCGAGGATATCGGCGACAAGCTGAAGAAGCAGCGCCGCCAGCTGCGCGCCCGCGGCCTGTCGGACCTGGAGCGCACCGACGAAGCCCTGAAGTTGCTGGAAGGCGACAACAGCCTGGATGCGGAAAACCTGCGCGCCGATATCCACTGGCGTCAGCGCCAATGGCCCTCGGCGGTCACCTCCCTCGCGAAACTCATCCCCCTGCTGCCGCCGCGCCGCCCGATGGCTGAGGAAGAAAGCCAGCTCGTCGTGAACCTGGCTGTCGCGCTCATGCTGTCGGACCAGGCGGTTGAGTTGGAGGACCTGAACCGGCGCTATGGCGCGGCCATGGCCAAGGGCCCCCACGCCGACACCTTCAAGCTACTGGTCGGCGACGGCGAAAAGGTCGCGATCACCTCCATTGCCGACGAGCTCGGCAAGGTGAGCGAGGCACAGGACTTCATGACCAATTACCGCGAACGCCTGCGCCAAGGCAACCTCAGCCAGCTCAACTAGATTTCGCTGGGTGCCGCTGCCAAGGCTGGCGCTTCCAACGGGGCCAGCAGGCCGTCGACGAAAGCGCCGCTGTCGGCGAAGCCGTCGACCGCCCGGCAGGCGTCAACCAGCGCCGCGCATCTTCTTTCGCCCAGCAGCGGCTTCGCCAGCCCCTTGAACTTCTCTTCCAGCTCGGCATCGCTGAAAGGCGTTTCAGGATCGCCGCGCGCCGGGCAGGGCTCGGAGACCAGGCGGCGACCGTCCGCCAGGTCGATGACCGCATGGGCCCAGCGCTCCGCCGGGAAGCGGGCACAGTAGGCGGGCTCCTCCACCAACACCATGGCCTCGCTGAGGGCCACCACCTCCGGGTCGGCCAGGCCCGGCCCGTCGATCTCGGCGACACCCAGGCGGCCGCGCAGCAGTGCCGCGGCGACCGGGAAGGGCAGGGAGTACTGGGCTTCGTCGGTGGTCCGCGGCCGCCGGGTCGTCAGGCGCACCGCCTCGGTGAAGCTGTGGATGGTCACGCGCGCGCCGGCCTGGGACGCAATGTCATGCGATCGCCTGAGGGACAACACCGCCTCCACCGCCGGCTGGGCCCAGCGGCAGACCGGATAGGCCTTGATGTACTGCTCCTCGATGGTCCAGCGCCGGCCGAGGTCGCGCCAGGTCGCCGCCGTCGCGTCACCGGTCACGGTCACGGCGGGTGCGCCGGTGAAGCCTTCGGCCGCCAGCAGGGCGGCACTGACGCCGGCCAGGGCACCCATGGCGGATCCGTCCTTCAGCATGGTCGGGTGGTCGATGACCCGCATCATCTGGCTGCGCGGGCCGTAGTACTCGGCGATGCCGAGGGCATGGGCGGTTTGCGGCCGGGAGAGCCCCAGTGCGCGGGCGCCGAGCGCCGCGGCGGCCAGCGCGTTCCAGGCGCCGGAGGTGTGGTAGTCGGCGACGCTGGCGTGCAGCGCGATCCCGGCGCGCGTTGCGACCTCGTAGCCCAGCACCAGGCGGGTCAGGAACTCCGCGCCGCTGCAGGGCGCCAGCTCGTCGCAGAAGGCGAGCAGCGCCGGCAGCACGGTGACCCCGGCGTGCCCCTTGGTCAGGCGGTGGCCGTCGTGGGCGTCGATGGAATCGATGCTGCCCGCCCCGGCCAGGGCCGCACCCTGGGGCGCAACCCGCCGCCCGTCGAAGAGCAGGCGCGCGCCGGCCTCGCCGGCGCCGTGGAAGCGGGCGGCATGGTCGCGCAGGATGCGGCTGGCCCGGGTGGCGCTGCCGGCGGCCGCGGTGCCCAGGGTGTCGAGCAGCAGGCGGCGTCCCGCATGGCGGGCGCTCTCCGGAATGTCGGCGTATTGCAGTGCGTGGATGAAGTCGATGCAATCGCCGGATAGGGCTGCGTTGGGCATGCGGGGGCCTTTGCGTGGCGGTGATGCCTCAGCCTGCCGTTTTCCCGAAAGGGCGGATTTCCGCTATGCGCCCTTCTCTGGTCCAGGCTCGCCCCGGTGCGGCTTTCCGGCGGGACCGTCAGCAGTCGGGGCAGCGGGTGTGCAGCACCCTGATGGGACGGTCGTCGATCTCGATATCGCCCTGGCGGATGACCTCCCAGCAATTCTGCCAACCTTGTCCGGCATAGAGCCGGTGGCAGCCTTCGCACTCGACAATGGTCCGGGCCTTCTCCGGCGTGCCGGCGGCGGGCTGCTGCTGACGGTCGAAGGCGTACTGCAGGGCGGCGACGAAGACGACCTCGCCCAGGCTGCCCGGCGCGATGGTCATGGTCATGTGGCGTTCGACGGTGGGGGAATCGCAGCGGAAGGGAACGGTGATCGGCGCCGCCTTCTGGCGCACCTCGTGGACCATGCAGCGGTAGAGGCTGCGGTTGCCTTCGTCGGCAATGAAGTCCCAGAGCTTGTGCCCGAGGACGGCCATAGGGTCGGCAACGCCGCCGTTTTCCTCAGCGAAACGCGGCCATTCCTCATTCACCTCGGAGATGCGGTCATCCCCGTCGATGCAATAGATCACTGAACCCGACATCGGCCCTCAGCTGCCCAACTTCCAGGCTCCGGTATGGCGTGTGGGGTGCAGTCTAGCACAGGGGCCAGTGCCAGATGAAGGCGCGCCCCACCGCACGCCCCACCGCACGCCCCACCGCACGCCTTGGAAGATTGCTGCGGAGCGGCAAGGCGCCGACAGAGGTTCTGTCCTAAAGGAACGGCGCCGGCTCCGGCACGGGTTCCCGGACGATCGCCAGCGCCTCGGCCAGCGTAAAGGCACCGCCGAAGAGGGCACGGCTGGTGATGACGCCGGAAATATTGGGGAGATGCTGGAGCACCGAGACATCCTGCAGCGACTTCACCACGCCACTGGCGATCACCGGCGTCTTGATGCCCGCCGCCAGTTCGGTCACCTGCGACAGGCTGCTGTCCGGCTGGTCGTCGTCGCGGTCGATGTCGGTGTAGATGATCGCCGCCAGCGCCACGTCCTCGAACTGGCGGGCGAACTCTATCGGCGTGAAGATGGTCGCCTCGCGCCAGCCCTCCACCACCACGTGGCCGTCGCGCGCGTCGACGGAGACGACCACTTGGCCCGGAAAGCTGGTCGCCGCTTCCTTGACCAGGTGAGGGGACTTCACCGCGGCCGTGGCGAGCACCACCCGCTGGGCGCCGGCGTCGATCCAGTGATGGACCCGTTCCATGGAGCGGATCGCGCCGCCCACCTGCACCGGGCAGCCGGCTTCGTCGATGATCCGTTGGATGACGTCCGCGTTGTCGCCCTGGTTGAAGACGGCATCGAGATCGACCACGTGGATCCACTCAGCGCCCTGTTTGGCGAAGTCCCGGGCCGCCTCGATAGGATCGATATCGTAGACGATAGGCTCCTCCGAACGGCCCCGCCGGAGGTTCACACAGCGTCCCTTCTGCAGTTCGATGTCCGGATAGATGATCATCGCGTCCTCCCGGCTGTTATCGTTTCGGCTTCTTTGCGAGCCTGATCACCGGATCATTGTGAAACGGTCCGGCGGGCGAGGGAAGGGAAATCGGGAGGGCGCAGCGGGGATGAAACGAGATCTAGCAGACGTAGTGCTCGAACGGATTGCCGGATGCCGTCATGGGGATGCAGATCTCGCGGACCGTGATGTCGTATACGACGATATTGGGCGGCACGCCGAATGTGGAACTGGTGACGCCATCGGTGGTGAGTCGCACAAAGACATCGTCGGGATCGGGCAGTAGGTTTTTGTACCACAAAGGGTAGTTTTCCCAAGCAGTCCTGAAGCTTTCCTCCGGCCAGTTGGCAGCATCTGGTGATCCGGGATGTAACGCCGCGAAGAGAGCCGACAGCGTCTCGAACGCCCTTCGGCTTTCCTCCTCTGAATGCTTGACGACAGGCATTAAGATTCGCAGGGAATGGATTCGCTCGTCGTCGCCGGCCATGGTCACCCAGAACGGCAGTTCCGAACCGTGCATGACCCAGATCGAGTCCGGCGCCATTCGTTCCATTTCAGCAAGAGCTTTGCTCTCGGCCCGCTCCGCAGCCGGCGTGTCTGCGGGGCGATGGCTATCTAGCAATTCTTTAAGCGTCCGCACGGTGGGCGGCGTGCTCTCGCTGCCTTGTGAGAGAATGTGAACTAACTCGCTTCTCTTCAGAAAAAGCCAAGTATCTTCTGTTCCGGCGGCCTTGGCAGAATGCATTCCGGCCACCGAGAGGAACAGGAGGAAGCTGAAGAAGACTCTGCACATGGCCCGTACCCTTCGAAGCTGTACCGGCGGCGAAGACCGGACCGATGACCAGTGAACATGCGGACTGGCAGCAGTCTAGCTTCTGCTTCAGGTTGAGCAAGAGGGGCAACCGGCGCAAGGCCCACTTTCCGCTCACGTTCCGTAGCTCTGCACCAGGCTGCCGGCGACCATGTACCAGCCGTCGACCAGCACGAAGAAGATCAGCTTGAAGGGCAGGGAGATCATCACCGGCGGCAGCATCATCATGCCCATGGACATGAGGATCGAGGCCACCACCATGTCGATGATGAGGAAGGGCAGGAACAGCAGGAAGCCGATCTCGAAGGCGCGGCGCAACTCGCTGATCATGAAGGCGGGGATCAGCGCGCGCATCGGCGTCGCCTCCGGTCCCTCGACCTCGTTCGCGTCGGTGAGGTCCAGGAACAGGCGCAGGTCGTTCTCGCGCACGTGCCCCAGCATGAACTGGCGCACCGGGCCCTGGGCGCGGTCCAGCGCCTCGAACTCGGTGATGTCTTCGGCGATCAGCGGTTCCAGGGCCTCGTCGTAGACCGCCTCCAGGGTCGGCATCATGACGAAGGCGGTGAGGAAGAGCGCCAGGCTCACCACCACCGAATTGGGCGGCGTCTGCTGCAGGCCCATGGCCGTGCGCAGGAACGACAGCACCACGACGATGCGGGTAAAGGACGTCATCATCACCAGGATCGAGGGCGCCAGGCTCAGGATCGTGATGAGGGCGATGAGCTGGATGATGCGCCCAGTGGTGGTGCCGGCGGTCTCGGCGCCGAGGTCGAAGGTCAGCGCCTGGGCCAGGGCCTCGCCCGGCAGCAGCAACAGCAGGACCGGCACGACGGCGAGGGCCGCGAGGGGAGCGATGCGCTTCACGGCGTCTGCCTCCGCAGCTTGCCGGCCAGGCGGGTCACCAGGGTTTCCGGGCCCGGAGCGCCCGGAGCGCCCGGGGCGGCCGTGGCGCCGGGCTGGGCTTCGGCCGGCTGGACCGGCGGTGCCGGAATATCGCTTTCGATCAGCAGGTCGCTGGCCGCGCCCAGCAGCACCAGGTGCTCGCGGTCGTCGCGGCGCAGCAGGACCAGCTTGTGCTTGGCGTCCAGCGGGCGCACCTCGACCAGGCTGAGGCGGCGCTGACCGGCGCTGCTCGGCGTCGCGGCCAGGCGCTCGCCGAAGCCCGAGCGGCGCAGCAGGGCCGCCAGGCCGGCGATGAGCACCAGCACGAAGGCCAGCGCCAGAAAAAAGCGGAAGTACTCACCGAGATCCATAAAGTTTCCCCAATCGCCCCCCAAGGCGGTTCGGTTGATGCGCTGCTAGGGCTTGTCGGTCTTCGGCGCCGTGTAGGCGGTCAGCGCCTTGCGGCGCTCGCTGGCGGCGTTCAGCAGCTGCGCCAGCTCGCCCAGGCCGGCGCGCAGGTTCTCGCCCAGCTGGTTGACCTCCTCAACCAGCCCGAAGAGGCGCGGGCGCAGCTGGCGGCTGTCGTCGGCCGACAGGGTCTCGATCGCCTTGCAGAGTCCCTTCACGTCCTCCTCAATGGGCGTCAGATCGACGATGGTGCCGGTCGACAGGCCCTGGCGCGCCTTGCGCAAGCGCGCCGTCAGGGAATGCATTTCGGACTCGATGGCGGCTGTATGGCTCACGCTTACTTCTCCTCGTATGTCTTGTGACCGGCGGCGGCGCCGGCTTGCTTCCCTTCAACCCTGTGGCCGCCGGCTGGCTTGCGGTCCGTCTGGTAGAGGTAGCGGAGGATCTCCGCGACCCCGGCCAGCGCGGCCAGGGGGATTTCGCTCTCCACCTCGACAGCCGCCAGGATTTCGGCCAGATCGGCGTCGGTGCGCACCTTCACGCCGCGCTCGAAGGCAATCTGCAGGATCTGCTCGGCAACCGCCCCGCGGCCGCTGGCGGTGACCCTGGGCGCCTGCGCGGCGGTGTTGCGGACCAGGCCCTCGATAGCGTCCGGCGTCACGTTCTCCAGCGCGATGGCGAGGCTGCGCTCGGGGCGGGGTTTCTGCGTCACCATCGGCTCACGGTCCGGCAATTCACGGCTCTGCCGCCGGCTCGAACAGCTCCCGGGCAGCCGCTTGGGCAGCCCGGATCGCCGGCAGTTCACCAATGGTGACCGATCATGCTTAATGAATGGTTAGAGGAGAGCCCTCAGCGGGCCCGGAAGGGCGGAAAAAACGCCAAGCGCCAGAGGCCCTTAGAAGGTGCCCCGGCGGGACGGGGAGGGGGTTAAGAGCCGCCGCTCTCGCTTTTCGGCACCGCCGGCGGCGCAGCGCCCTTGAGCGCCTCGGCCAGGGCCTCGTCGTCGCCCACGGCGGCGGCGCGGTTTTCTTCCTGGATGCGCTCGAAAATCTCGCGGCGCAGGACCGTCGCATCGCTTGGAAAGGTAAATCCAAGCTTAATCGACTTGCCGCGGATATCGACCACGGTCACCTCGATATTGTCATTTATGATGACGGATTCGCCGATTTTGCGTGTCAGATAAAGCATCGCCCTCTTGGCTCCCCCGCGCCGCAGACCGCAGCCTCCCCCGGCCCACGGCTATAGTTAATATACACAATTTAGCTCGTTTTACTGATTCTTAACAAGGCAGGCTTGATCATAGGACCCATAGGCCCCGGAAAAGTAGGGGGAGTCCTGGGGCCGCGGCCCTTGGGACGCCGGGGGCGAAAGCGGCGCTCGATGCAACTGCCAGGAACGTCATGGACGGGAAACCCGGAATTTTCAGCCTGCTCGGCAAGCGAATGGAATGGCTCGGCCAGCGCCAGAAGGTGTTGGCGCAGAACATCGCCAACGCCGACACGCCGGACTATGTGCCGCACGATCTGAAGGCGCAGGATTTCCGCCGTATGGTCGAGCGCAACTACCTGCCGACAATGAAGCCGGACGCGACCCGGGCCGGGCATATCCAGACTTCCAGCCTGAACGCCGACAATCGTGGCGTCGAACAGAAGCAGCGCTACGAGACCGCGCCTTCCGGCAACGCCGTGATCCTGGAAGAACAGCTCATCAACGTCGCTCAGACGCAGGCCGACTACAACGCGATCACCAACCTCTACAAGAAGCAGGTGTCGATGTTGAAGATGGCGCTGCGCGGGCGCATGGGCTGATCGGCCACAACGCGAAGCGCCTAGGACGCAGAAGCGATGGATCTTGAGAAGTCACTGAACATCTCCGCCGCCGGCATGCGGGCGCAGGGCACGCGTCTGCGGGTGATCGCGGAGAATATCGCCAATGCCAACTCCACGGCGCAGGCGCCGGGCGGCGAGCCCTACCGGCGCAAGCTGGTGACCTTCGACAACGAGCTGAACCAGTCGCTGGGCCTGGAGACGGTACGCGTCGATTCCATCGTCGCCGACCGCAGCGCCTTCCAGCGCCGCTACGAGCCGGGCCACCCGGCGGCCGACGAGGAAGGCTACGTCCTGCTGCCGAACGTGAATTCCCTGATGGAGATGGCCGACCTGCGCGAGGCGCAGCGCAGCTACGAGGCCAACCTGAAGGCCATCGAGTCTTCGCGCACCATGCTGCAGAAGACGATCGACCTTCTGCGCTGAGGCGCAGGCGATATCCCGCGCTGAGCCCAGCGCAACCGTTACGCGGCGCCAGGAGGGCGCCGCCGACCGCCAGGACGGCCCCCATAGGCACCCGAGGACCGGGCGCCTGAGGAGCGAGCCATGACCATGAATATCAACGGGGCTGTTCAGGCCTACGACCGGATGCTGCGCCAGGGCGGTTCCGCGCCCGGCCTGGAGGCGCGCGACAGCGGCGGCGCCGATTTCTCCTCCCTGCTGCAGCGCGCCGCCGAGCGCGCCGCCGACACCATGCTGGAAGGCGAGAAGCAGACCATCCAGGCGGGGGCCGGGGCGGCCGACCTGACCCAGGTGGGTATGGCCGTGTCCAAGGCCGGGATGACCCTGGGGACCGTGGGGGCCCTGCGCGGCAAGGTGGTCCAGGCCTACCAGGAAATCCTGCGGATGCCGGTCTGACGGCTTTGGCGGCGTTGGCAGGCAAGGGAAGGGGGCCCCTGTGAACGGCACGGAAGCGATCGAGATCGGCCGCGAGACGATCCTCGTCATGCTGAAGATCGGCGCCCCGGTTATGCTGATGGCACTGGCCGTCGGCCTGGCCATCGCCCTGTTCCAGGCCCTGACCTCGATCCAGGAAATGACCCTGACCTTCGTGCCGAAGATCATCATCATCTTCGTCGGCGTGATGCTGATGCTGCCCTTCATGCTGAGTAGCCTGACGACTTTCTCCCAAGGCCTCTTCGATCGCATGATCTCCCTCGGCTAGGGCGGGAGCCTCTCCCATGCTCGCCGAACTTCTGCCGGATCAAGTCTTCGCCCTGCTGCTGGTCTTCGTGCGGCTGGGCAGCGCCATGATGCTGATGCCCGGCTTCGGCGAGAACTACATCTCCCCGCGCGTGCGCCTGCTCCTGGCGCTGACGGTGACGGTGGTGATCCAGCCGGCCCTGCCGCAAGGGGTCATCCCGGCGCTGCCCGACAGCGCCGTGGCGATGTTCCTGCTGATCCTCGGCGAGGCCTTCGTCGGCCTGTTTCTCGGCTCGCTGGCGCGCATCCTCATGGCGGCACTCTCCATCGGCGGCATGATGATCGCCACGGTGACAGGCCTGGCCAACGCGCTGACCAACGATCCCACCGCGGCCCAGCAGGGCTCCATCGCCGGCTCCTTCCTCTCGACCCTGGCGCTCTTGATCATCATCATCCTCGACCTGCACCACCTGCTGCTGCGCGGCGTCATCGAAAGCTACGCGCTGTTCCTGCCGGGCCAGTCGATCCTGGTGGGCGACGTTTCGCAGATGATCACCCGTGGCGTGGCGCGGGCCTTCCTGCTGGGCTTCCAGATCGCCTCGCCCTTCATCGCCGTGGGGCTGATCTTCAATCTGGGCCTCGGCCTGCTGTCGCGCCTCATGCCGCAGATGCAGGTCTTCTTCATCGCCATCCCGCTGCAGATCCTGATCGGCATGGGCATCCTGATGATCGCCCTGCCGACGCTCATCGGCTGGTTCATCTCGGGCTTCCAGGACGTCATGCTGCCCTTCGCGGGCTTGAACTAGGGGCAGGCGCGGATGGCCGGTGAAGACGACGATTCACAAAAAACAGAAGACCCGACAAGCAAACGCCTGTCCGATGCGCGCGAGAAGGGCCAGGTACCCCGCTCGCAGGAGGTCTCGCACTGGTTCATGATGCTGGCCCTGGCGCTGGTGGTCGGCATCTTCTCGCCGTCTCTGATGTCGGATATCGGCGCCCTTTTGCGGCCCTTCGTGGAGCAGCCGCACATGATCGTGCTGGACAACGGCGGCCTGCGCGACGTGCTCAGCGGGACGGCGCTGGGCATTCTCAAGGCGGCCGCGATCCCGCTGGCGATCATCCTGGTGGCGGGACTGGCGGCCGGGACGATCCAGAACGGCATCATCGTCACCACCGAGCAGATCCAGCCCAAGCTCTCCAACATCGGGTTCAAGCGCGGCTTCAAGAAGATGTTCTCCAGCCGCTCGCTGGCCGACTTCCTGAAAGGCGTTCTGAAGCTCACCGTCGTCGGGGTGGTGGTGGCGCTGATCGTCTGGCCGGACCGCGACGACGTGCTCGTCATTCCGACCATGGAAGTTCAGAGCGTTCTGGAACTGGTGCGCACGGAGGCGGCAAAAATCATTGTCGGCGTTCTGGCGGTGATGACGATCATTGCGCTGGCCGACGTGATGTACCAGCGCTTCATGCACCACAAAGAGCTGCGCATGACCAAGCAGCAGATCAAGGACGAGCACAAGCAGTCGGAAGGCGACCCGCTGATCAAGAGCCGCCTGCGCCAGATCCGCGTCGAGCGCGCGCGCAAGCGTATGATGGCGGCGGTGCCGGAGGCCGACGTGGTGATCACCAACCCGACCCACTACGCCGTGGCTCTGAAGTACGATCAGAGGACCATGGAGGCGCCGCGGGTGGTGGCCAAGGGCGTCGACAACGTGGCCCTGCGCATCCGCGAGGTGGCCGAGGAGAACGACGTGGCGGTGGTCGAGAACCCGCCGGTGGCCCGCGCCCTGCACGCCAGCGTGGACATCGACCAGGAAATCCCGCCCGAGCACTACAAGGCGGTGGCCGAGATCATCGGCTACGTCATGCGCCTGAAGAAGGGCCTGCCCGCCCGCGCTCCGCGGTAAAGAATGGGCCGGCTCCACGCCGCACCTGAGGTTCGCGCCGCGCCGAGCCGGCTGAGCGCCCCGGCGCCCCCCAGAACCACAGCGTTCATGTCCGCCGCCGCGCTATTCGTCTTGCTCGCGACTCGGTGCCTATGGTTAATCTTCATTAATTAATAGCGGATAGTTTTCCGAAGCTTATGCGTGGCGTGGAAGGACAGGGAGGGGCCTGCAGTTGCTGAGCCTCATTGCATTTGTCGTTGGTGGCCTCCTCGGCCTGGCGGGGGGGGCGGCCGGCATGTGGTATTGGCAGCGCCGCCGCGGCCTCTGCGCCTCCGTCTTTGCCGCCGTGCCCAAGCCCTGGCAGGTGGTCTCGCCCGCCGGGCGCACCATCCTCGCCAACGCCGCCCTCGACAGCTTTTTCGGCGGTGACGAGCGGCCGATCCCCGAGATGCTGCTGGAGCAGGTCGCCGGCGACCCGGAGGCGCGCCGCCAGATCGAACTGATCGCCGAGCAGGCCAAGCGCGGTCTGCTGGGCCAGGTCGAGGTACGGGTGCCCGCCGCCAACGGGGCCGGCAACGGCGGCTACGACTGGCGCTTCGTCGCCGCCTATCCACTGCCGGACCATCCCGGCTACGTCTACTGGGTGGTGGACGACATCACCCCGCGCCGCCAAATGGAACAGATCATGCGCGAGGAGCAGGAGCGCTTCGTCGACCTGCTGGAGAACGCGCCGGTCGGTTTCTACTCGGCCGACGCCGAGGGGCGCTTCCTCTTCGCCAATCACACGCTCTGCGAATGGCTGGGCGTGGCCCACAACGACCTGGAACTGGGCCGCGTGCGCCTGCACGACGTGGTCGAGGGGCTGCCCGCGGGAGCGCGGCCCTACGACCCCTTCGGGGTGTCCGGCGCCTCCCAGGGCGAGGTGCTGCTGAAGGACGCCGACGGCGAGACCTTCCGCGCCTCCATCCGTCAGGACCTGGTGACCGACGAGAACGGCGAGGTGCAGCGCACCCGCTCGGTGGTGCGCGACCTGTCGCGCGAGATGGCCATGGCCGCGGCGCTGGAGGAATCGGAATACCGCTTCGAGCAGCTCTTCGCCAAGGCGCCGGCGGGCATCGCCCTGATCGGTCCCGAGGGGACGATCCAGGAATGCAACGACGCCCTGGGCCGCCTGGTCGGGCGCGAGCCCAAGGCGTTGCGCTCGGTCTCGCTTTTCGACCTGGTGGCCAAGGGCGACGTCGAGGCCCTGAAGACGGCGCTGGCGCCCCAGGATCACAAAGCAGGGGCCTCCCAGCCGGCGCGGCGCCAGGCGCCGCCGCTGGAGGTGCATCTGGCCAGCGACGAGGGGCCGGTCTGCACGCTCTTCGTGAACCGCACCGAGGGCAGCGACGGCTCGCTGGCGGGCTTCGTGGTGCACTTCATCGATTCAACGGAGCAGAAGAACCTGGAGCGCCAGTTCGCCCAGTCGCAGAAGATGCAGGCGGTGGGCCAACTGGCCGGCGGCATCGCCCACGACTTCAACAATCTGCTGACGGCGATGATCGGTTTCTCCGACCTGCTGCTGCTGCGCCACCGCCCCGGCGACCAGTCCTTCGCCGACATCATGCAGATCAAGCAGAACGCCAACCGCGCCGCCAACCTGGTGCGCCAGCTGCTGGCCTTCTCGCGCCAGCAGACGCTGCAGCCGCGCCTTTTGAACCTGACCGACATCCTGGCCGAACTGTCGCACCTGCTGCGCCGCCTGATCGGCGAGAACATCGAGCTGAAGATGAGCCACGGCCGCGACCTGGGCATGATCAAGGCCGACCAGGGCCAGCTGGAGCAGGTCATCATCAACCTGGCGGTCAACGCCCGCGACGCCATGCCCGAGGGCGGCGTGCTGACCATCCGTACCGGCAACGAGAAGGTGGAGAAACGGCGCAAGTCCAAGGACGAGTCCATGCCGCCGGGCAACTACACGGTCATCGAGGTGGTCGACAGCGGCATCGGCATTCCGTCGGAGAACCTGGACCGCATCTTCGATCCCTTCTTCTCGACCAAGGAGGTCGGCGCCGGCACCGGCCTGGGTCTCTCCACGGTCTACGGCATCGTCAAGCAGACCGGCGGCTACGTCTTCGTCGACAGCGTCGTCGGCGGCGGCACCACCTTCGCCATCTTCCTGCCGCAGGTGGCCGAGCAGGAGGTCGCCGCCACCCTGCAGGACGTCGAGGCGCTGGAGCGCCGCGACCTGACCGGCGCCGGCACCCTGCTGCTGGTCGAGGACGAGGACGCGGTGCGCGCCTTCTCGGCCCGGGCCCTGCGCAACAAGGGCTACAACGTGCTGGAGGCCAACTCCGGCGAGACCGCGCTGGAGATCCTGGAAGGCGAGGGCGAGCCCATCGACCTCCTGGTCACCGACGTGGTCATGCCGCGCCTGGACGGGCCCAGCCTGGTCAAGGAGGTGCGCCAGACGCGCCCCGACCTGAAGGTCATCTTCATCTCCGGCTATGCCGAGGACAGCTTCAGGAAGCGCCTGGACGAGGAGGTCGGTATCCACTTCCTGCCCAAGCCATTCAGCCTCAAGCAGCTGGCCGGCAAGGTGAAGGAAGTGCTGGGCGAGTAGCCAGGCGCGGGGGACGAGGAGTTCCTTGGGGAAATGTCCGGCAAGATGATCGATGAAATCCTCGGAAAATGTGAGAGCACTGGGGGCTTTCTCGGAGAAACGCCCTTGGGCGTAAACGACACCAATATCTTTGGCGACACCCCCTTGCACCTAGTCAGTCGCTGGGGCGACGCCGAGGCGGTAGCGGCCCTGCTGGCTGCGGGCGCTGACGTCAATGCGATAGGTGAAAAGGGGCAGACCCCGCTTTTTTGTGCAGGGTCAACGGAAGTGGTCGATCTGCTGCTGACCGCCGGGGCCGATCCCGCTGTCATCGATGAATTCAGTCACTCCGCGGAAACGTTTCTGAGAAGCGTGGGGCAGACCAAGGCGGCAGACCACATTGGGTCACGTGCGAGGCGGCCGTAAGTCACCAGGATCAGACTGGACAGCACGGCGGTTCAAACTGAAGCCGCTCGCCGGCGAGGCGAGGGAGGTGCCGGGTGAAGAGCTCAGCTTCCACCGCTGAGTCCGCCCCCGATTCCCCATCCCGGCCGCCCGCCGATTCCGCCTCAATCAGGCCGCTGTCGATTCCGCGCTGCAGCAGGCTTCTGGTCTGAAAATTAGGGCAATTTGTCTCTAATTTTATGGAATGTTCTCATTTTGATCCGCTTTTTCCTTGCGTCGACGAGAACAAAGTTGGTACAAACTCCCCTCATTGCAGACCCTCGACCCCTATGACATAAGGGAGTTCAGCCCATGGCTCAGAGCGCTTTACGGTTGGTGGAGAAAGATACGGTGGACAAGAAAAAGGCGTTGGACGCGGCCTTGGGGCAGATCGAGCGGGCCTTCGGCAAGGGCTCGATCATGAAGCTCGGCGCCGACCAGGTGGTCGAGACGGAAGTGATCTCCACCGGCTCCCTGGGGCTCGATATCGGCCTCGGCATCGGCGGCCTGCCGCGCGGGCGCGTCGTCGAGATTTACGGGCCCGAAAGCTCCGGCAAGACCACCCTGGCCCTCCACGTGGTGGCCGAGGCTCAGAAGACCGGCGGCACCTGCGCCTTCGTGGACGCCGAGCACGCCCTCGACCCGGCCTACGCCAGTAAGCTGGGCTGTAACGTCGAGGAGCTGCTGATTTCCCAGCCAGACGCCGGCGAGCAGGCGCTGGAGATCGCCGACACCCTGGTGCGCTCCGGCGCCATTGACGTGCTGGTGGTCGATTCGGTGGCCGCCCTGGTGCCGCGCGCGGAGCTGGAAGGCGAGATGGGCGATTCCCTGCCGGGCCTGCAGGCACGCCTCATGAGCCAGGCGCTGCGCAAGCTGACCTCGTCGATTTCCAAGTCGCACACCCTGGTGATCTTCATCAACCAGATCCGCATGAAGATCGGCGTGATGTTCGGCAATCCCGAGACCACGAGCGGCGGCAACGCGCTGAAGTTCTATTCCTCGGTACGTCTCGACATCCGCCGCATCGGCGCCATCAAGGACCGCGACACGGTGGTCGGTAACCAGACCCGCGTGAAGGTGGTGAAGAACAAGATGGCGCCGCCCTTCCGGGTGGTGGAGTTCGACATCACCTACGGCGAGGGCATCTCCAAGACCGGCGAACTGCTGGACCTCGGTGTGCAGGCGAACATCGTCGACAAGGCCGGCGCCTGGTTCTCCTACGAGGGCCAGCGCATCGGCCAGGGCCGCGAGAACGCCAAGACCTTCCTCAAGGAGAACCCGGAGATCGCCCAGCAGATCGAGCGGAAGGTCCGCGAGAACGCCGGGCTGGTCTCGGCGGCGATGCTGGAAGGCCCGGAGGACGAGGGCGACGGCGCCGGTGACGGCGAGGCCGCGGAAGCCTCCTGAGGCTTCCAGGCCTCTCCGCCCAGGGGGCCGCGAGCCCCGGCGCAGAGATACGAAACGGGCCCCTGAAAAGGGGCCCGTTTTGCTTTTGCGCCTGGTTTTCCCGGCTTCGCCCGCCCGGTCGGGCTATTCGATGCTGCCGAAGCCCGCGGTGAAGCCGCTGAGGGAGAACTGCATGTTGATCGGCTGGTTCTTGTTGGCGTGCAGCTGGATCACGCCCTGATTGCCGGCCCTGAAGGAGTTCAGGACCTCAGCGGAAAGCGGCAGGTAGGCCTGGCAGCCGTCGACGCGGCAGAACTGAAACGGCGCGCCGGCGATGCCCTTGCCATCGACGCCCACCTGGACGCCGCCGGCCAGGGGCACGCCCAGCGGCATGGCGATGACCGCCATGGGCTGGCGGTTCGGCCGGAAGAAGCCGATGGTGATCTTCAGCAGCGGACGCTGGCTGTTCTGATCGACCAGTTGCTGGGTGATGAAGCAGGCGACCTGTTCGCCTTCCTTGGGCGGGGAGGCGTCCTTGGGCGGGTTCGGCGTGCAGCGGCGGACCCAGTCGCCGAAGCGCTCGGGCTCCGGGGCCGTGGCCGGGCCCTGGCCGGCCGGCGCCTGACCTTGGGGTGCCTGACCTTGGGGTGCCTGGCCTTGGGGCGCCTGGCCCTGAGGGGCAGGTTGGTCGGGAATCTGGAGCTGGACCTGGGCGGCCGCCGGGACCACCGGGGCCGCCAGGCCCGCGCTCAGCAGCGCCGCCGCCACAAGGCGCGCGCCACGGCGGTGAACAGGTCGAGCCGAGGCGGTGCCGCGGATCGGGCAAGTAAACGCAGTATATGAAGGCATAAAGTGAAACTAACTCCTGAGGACGGGGCTTGGCCAGAGCATTGCTGTGTCCCTTGGTCTCGCGCCCCTCAAATAGGGGGAGGGGACGGCAATTGCCAGGATAATCCTTGAGGCAGAGGGGGGCAGGGCGCCCGGCCGGTCCCCGGGGACCGAAAGGGCCTTTCGGTGGACAGCCCCCCTGGGGCGCGCTAAAACGCTCCGCTTTCGCGCGCTTTGCCCGCCCGCTGCGAAGAAATTTAGAAGGGTTCCAGCTTGCGGTGCAAGCTCAGGGATAATATCTATCTGCTATGACGACCGGTAACGAAATTCGCTCCGCCTTTCTGGACTACTTCGCGCGCAACGGGCACGAGATCGTGGCTTCTTCGCCGCTGGTCCCGCGCAACGACCCGACCCTGCTGTTCACCAATGCCGGCATGGTCCAGTTCAAGAACGTCTTCACAGGCAACGAGACGCGCCCCTACAACCGCGCCACCACGTCTCAGAAGTGCGTGCGCGCCGGGGGCAAGCACAACGACCTGGAGAACGTCGGCTACACCGCGCGCCACCACACCTTCTTCGAGATGCTGGGGAACTTCTCCTTCGGCGATTATTTCAAGGACCTGGCCATCGAGCTGGCCTGGAACCTGGTCACCAAGGAATACGGCCTGCCCAAGGACAAGCTGCTGGTGACGGTCTATTCCGAGGACGAGCAGGCGGCCAAGCTGTGGAAGCAGATCGCCGGCCTGCCCGACGACCGCATCATCCCCATCCCCACCTCGGACAACTTCTGGGCCATGGGCGACACCGGCCCCTGCGGGCCCTGCTCGGAGATCTTCTTCGATCACGGCGAGCATATTCCCGGCGGCCCGCCGGGCAGCCCCGACGAGGACGGTGACCGCTTCATCGAGATCTGGAACCTGGTCTTCATGCAGTATGAGCAGCAGGACAAGGATACCCGGGTCGAGCTGCCGCGGCCCTCGATCGACACCGGCATGGGCCTGGAGCGCATCGCCGCGGTGCTGCAGGGCAAGCACGACAACTACGACACCGACCTGCTGCGCTCGATCATCGAGGCCTCGGCCGAGGCTTCCGGCCAGGACCCGGACGGCGAGCACGCGGTCTCCCACCGGGTGATCGCCGACCATCTGCGCGCCAGTTCCTTCCTCATCGCCGACGGCGTGCTGCCCTCCAACGAGGGGCGCGGCTACGTGCTGCGCCGGATCATGCGCCGCGGCATGCGCCATGCCCACAAGCTGGGCTGCAAGGAGCCGCTGCTGTGGCGCCTGGTGCCGACCCTGGCCGGCATGATGGGCTCGCATTTCCCGGAGCTGAACCGCGCGGGCGCGCTGATCACCGAGACCCTGAAGCTGGAGGAAAGCCGCTTCAAGGATACCCTCGACCGCGGCCTGAAGCTGCTGGAGGAAGAGACCGACAAGCTGGGCGAGGGTCAGGCGCTCAACGGCGAGGTCGCCTTCAAGCTCTACGACACCTACGGCTTTCCCCTGGACCTGACCCAGGACATCCTGCGCGGCCAGGGCCGCAGCGTCGATACCGACGGCTTCGACGCGGCCATGGACCGCCAGCGCGCGGCCGCGCGCAAGGCCTGGGCCGGCTCCGGCGAAGCGACCACCGAGGCCCTCTGGTTCGAGCTGCGCGAGCGCCTCGGCGCCACCGAGTTCCTGGGCTACGACGCCGAGGAGGCCGAGGGCCAGATCGTCGCCCTGGTGGTCGACGGCAAGGAGGTCGAGAAGGCCGAGGCCGGCCAGGAGGTCATGCTGGTGACCAACCAGACGCCCTTCTACGGCGAGTCCGGCGGCCAGCAGGGTGACCACGGCGCGGTCTTCAGCGCCGAGGGCGGCGAGATGGAGGTGCGCGACACCCAGAAGAAGCTGGGCGACCTGCACGTTCACATCGGCAAGATGAGCCACGGCGAGCTGAAGCTAGGCGACGCCGTCGAAATGCGTGTCGACGGGCGCCGCCGTGCGGCCCTGCGCGCCCATCACTCGGCGACCCACCTGCTGCACGAGGCGCTGCGCCGCCGCCTGGGCGACCACGTGACGCAGAAAGGTTCATTGGTTGCCGAAGACCGGCTGCGCTTCGACATCAGCCATCCCAAGCCGCTGACCCCGGAAGACGTCGTGGCCATCGAGGCAGAGGTCAACGAACGCATCCGCAAGAACGCCGAGGTCGAAACCCGCTTCATGACGCCGGACGAGGCCATCGAGGCGGGCGCCCTGGCGCTGTTCGGCGAGAAGTACGGCGACGAGGTGCGTGTACTCTCCATGGGCGGGGCCGACCCGACCAAGAACGGCAAAGCCTATTCGACCGAGCTGTGCGGCGGCACCCACGTGCGCCGTACAGGCGACATCGGCTTCTTCAAGCTGACCGGCGAGGCGGCGTTGGCCGCCGGTGTGCGCCGCATCGAGGCGGTGGTGGGTGACGCCGCGCGCCGCTATGTGGAGCACCAGGAGCAACTGCTGAAGGATGCCGCGACGGCGCTGAAGGTGGCGCCCGAGGAACTGCCGGCCCGCCTTTCGGCCCTGCTCGACGAACGCAAGCGCCTCGAGCGCGAAACCGGCGAACTGCGCCGCAAGCTGGCGACCGGCGGCGGAGGCGGCGGCAACGCGGAGGACGTCCGCGAGGTGGCCGGGATGAAGTTCGCCGCCAAGGTGCTGGACGGCATTCCCGCCAAGGATCTGAAGCCGCTGGCCGACGACATCAAGAAGCAGATCGGCAGCGGCGTCGTGGTGCTGGTGGCGGTGAACGACGGCAAGGCCTCGCTGGTCGTCGCCGTTACCGAGGACGCCACCGGCAAGGCCAGCGCCGTCGACCTGGTGAAGGTCGGTTCCGCGGCCCTGGGCGGCAAGGGCGGCGGCGGCCGCCCGGACATGGCCCAGGCCGGCGGCCCGGACGGCGCGGCAGCCCCCAAGGCCATCGAGGCCATCGAAGCGGCCCTGGCCGCCTCCTGAGCGATCAGTCCGAGAGCTTGCCTTCTTCGACCACCCGCACCTCGCGCTGCGGGATGGGGATGGTGAGGCCTTCGGCCTCAAGGCGTTCCTTGGCCGCCTGGCGCAGCTCGAAGCTGAGCGGCCAGTAGTCTGCCTTGGCGCACCAGCAGCGCAGGATGAGATCCACCGAGAAATCGGACAGCGCGCCGACCAGCACCTGGGGTGCGGGCTCGTCCATCACCCGGCTGTCGCCCTCCAGCAGGCCCATGAGCAGGCGCCGGGCCGTCTCGATGCTGTCGCCGTAGCTGATGCCGATGGTCAGGTCCAGGCGCCGGGTCGGGCGCCGGTCGTAGTTGGTGATGGTGGCGTTCCACAGCTTGGCGTTGGGCACCGAGCGGTAGAGCCCGTCGAAGGTCGTCATGGTGGTGACGAAAAGGCCGATCTCCTCCACCGTGCCGTCGATGCCGTCGGCGGAGACGTATTCGCCCACCTGGAAGGGTCGCAGGAGCAGCAGCATCATGCCGGCGGCGATGTTCTGCAGGGTGCCCTGCAAGGCCAGGCCCACGGCGATGCCGGCGGCGCCCAGGAGGGCGATGATGCTGGCCGTCTGCACGCCGAACTGGGCCAGCACCGCCACCATGACGAAGACCAGCACCGTGTAGCGGGCGATGCTGGCCAGCACCGGCTTCAGGGTGCGGTCCATGTTGGGCGTGCGGTCGAGCAGGCGCTGCACCAGGCGACCTGCCCAGCCGGCCAGCAGCCAGCCGAGCAGGAGGATGACGATGCCGGCGGCCAGGTCGAGGGCGTAGCCGAGCAACAGCTCCGCCAGGCCGCTCAACTGATCCACCTCCGAAGCATCCAGCTGCATGGCCGTTACCTCAAGGGAGGAGGCGCCGCCGCTACTCGAGGTCGGCTTCAACCTTCAGCGAGATGATCTTGTCGGGCGCGCGCACCGTGCCGCTCTGGTCGCCGCGCGGCGCCTTCTTGATCATGTCCACAAACTCCATCCCTTCGATGACGCGGCCCCAGACCGTGTACTGGCGGTCGAGGAAGCGCGCCGGGGCGAAGGTGATGAAGAACTGGCTGTTGGCGCTGTCCGGGTTCTGGCTGCGGGCCATGCCGGCCACGCCGCGCTCGAAGGGTTCGGCGGAGAACTCGGCCGGAATGTCCGGCAGGTCGGAGCCGCCACGCCCGGTGCCCGTCGGGTCGCCGGTCTGCGCCATGAAGCCATCTATGACACGGTGGAACACGATGCCGTCGTAGAAGCCCTGGCGCGTCAGAGTCTTGATCTGTTCGACGTGCTTGGGGGCCAGGTCCGGCAGCATCTCGATCTTCACGATGCCGTCCTTCAGCTCCATGACCAAGACGTTTTCGGGATCCGGTGCGGCGCCGGCGTCGCTGGATTCAAGGGTCATGGCAAGTAGTCCGATAGCAATGAGAGACAGGAGGGATTTCATGCAAAGGAACTCCCTAAAATGGAATTAGCCCATGGCCTTCTGCAGGTTTTCGTCCAGCTTGTCCATGAATTCGTCGGTCGTCATCCATTTCTGGTCCGGGCTGATGAGCAGCGCCAGGTCCTTGGTCATGAAGCCGCCCTCGACGGTGTCGACGCAGACCTTTTCCAGGTCGGCGGCGAACTTCACCACCTCGGGCGTGCCGTCGAACTCACCGCGGAAGTGCAGGCCGCGGGTCCAGGCGAAGATCGAAGCGATGGGGTTGGTCGAGGTCGGCTTGCCCTGCTGGTGCAGGCGATAGTGCCGGGTCACCGTGCCGTGCGCGGCCTCGGCCTCGACGGTCCTGCCGTCCGGCGTCATCAGCACCGAGGTCATGAGGCCCAGCGAGCCGAAGCCCTGGGCCACGGTGTCGGACTGCACGTCGCCGTCGTAGTTCTTGCAGGCCCAGACGTAGCCGCCGGACCACTTCATCGCCGCGGCGACCATGTCGTCGATCAGGCGGTGCTCATAGTGGATGCCCTTGGCCTCGAAGGCGTCCTTGAATTCCTTGTCGTAGGTCTCCTGGAAGATGTCCTTAAAGCGGCCATCGTAGACCTTGAGGATGGTGTTCTTGGTCGAGAGGTAGACCGGCCAGCCGAGGTTGAGGCCGTAGTTCAGGCAGGCCCGGGCGAAGCCGCGGATCGACTCGTCCAGATTGTACATGCCCATGGCGACGCCCGCCTCGGGGAAGTCGAAGATGTCGTAGGTGCTTGCCTCGCCGCCGTCGGCGGGCTGGAAGGTCATGGTCAGCTTGCCGGGTCCCGGCACCTTGAAGTCGGTGGCGCGGTACTGGTCGCCGAAGGCGTGACGGCCGATGACGATGGGCTGGGTCCAGCCCGGCACCAGGCGCGGCACGTTCTGCATGATGATGGGTTGGCGGAAGATGGTGCCGCCGATGATGTTGCGCAGCGTGCCGTTGGGCGAGCGCCACATCTTCTTCAGGCCGAACTCCTCGACCCGGGCCTCGTCCGGGGTGATGGTCGCGCATTTCACGCCGACCCGGTGTTCCTTGATGGCCTCGGCGGCGTCGATGGTGATCTGGTCGTCCGTCTCGTCGCGCTTTTCGACCGAGAGGTCATAGTATTTCAGGTCGACATCCAGATAGGGAAGGATCAGCTTTTCCTTGATCTTCTCCCAGATGATCCGCGTCATCTCGTCGCCGTCGAGCTCGACAATCGGGTTCTTGACCTTGATTTTCCCCATCTTTTTCCTCCAGGAGTGCTGACCAGGCCGGCTCGGGCGCGCTGCCCTGGGCCGATTTTTGCGGCGCAAGATAGCAGGCTGCGGCGGCCTTGCAAGATAGGGGGCGGGGCGGGGGTGAAATTAGCCCGCCTGAGGGGTTCCACCGGTGCTTTAAGAGGGCTCTGCGGGAGCTTTGCCCGGGCCCGGAAGCCGGCTACATGCGCTCGATCTTGTCGGGCAGGGAGGGCTGGGGTGCCCGGGCGGCGGTCTCCAGGACCTGCTCGACCCGGTCGACGACCAGGAAAAGGTCGGCCGGGTCGCCGCGCAGGTAGCCCTCGGCGACCTGGTGGTCGACCAGGCGGAGCAGCGGGTCCCAGTAGCCGTCGATGTTGACCAGGATCACCGGCTTGTCGTGCAGCTTGAGCTGACGCCAGGTGATGATCTCGAAGGTTTCATCCAGCGTGCCGAAGCCGCCGGGCAGGGCGCAGAAGGCGTCCGAGCGCTCGGCCATCAATTGTTTGCGCGCGTGCATGGAATCGACGACGTGGTACTCGGCGGTGTCGCGGTTGCCGGCCTCCAGGGCTTCCAGGTGCTGGGGAATGATGCCGACCACATGGCCGCCGGCGTCCATGGCGCCCGAGGCCACGGCGCCCATCATGCCGACCCGGCCGCCGCCGTAGACGATGGCGACGCCGGCCTGCGCGGCAAGCTTGCCGAGGTCGCGCGCCGCCTGCAGGTGGCTCTCGCGGACCCTGCTGGCGGAACCGCAATAGACGCAAAGTGCTTGAATTTCCATGATCACAAACTCGTTACCGGCGGGGCGGGAAGCAGGGGGGCGTTGAAATCGTACGCCGAATCACTAGTGTTTTAGTTGCGTCACTTCATCGTGTTCGCCTTGTAGCACAGGCCTGTTATTTCCATCCACCTCAGGTCGTCTCGGGGCAGGGTCCGATTGCCGCTCGGATTGGCGCGCTGAGAAGCCTTAGACAACAAGTATGCCCCGTTGCTGACCGCACGTGGCGTAGACAAGGAAGGAGCGGGTCACATGAAACGAAACACTCTTCTCGCAGCCGCCGGGGCCGCCGCCGTTGCGGCCGCCGTCGCCTTCGGCGCCACCCCCCTGGTTCAGGCGTCCGAAAGCGCGCGGGTGCAACTGGCGAGCGCCGAGCAAATGGCGGCGGTGAAAGAGCGCCAGGAACTCATGAAGTCGATCGGCGGCAACATGAAGGCCATCGTCGACTTCCTGAAGGAGTCCAAAGGCACGGCGGCCGAGGCCCAGGCGGCGGCGGCCAAGATCGGCGAACTGTCGCAGAAGATCCCCGCGGCTTTCGAGACCGAGGCCACGCTGGACGAGATGGACGCCGTCGGCAAGAACCGCGGCAAGCCGGAGATCTGGCTGAACTGGGAGGGCTTCACGGAGAATGCGAAGAACCTCGAAGCCAAGAGCGCGGCGCTGGTGGCCGCCTTCGAGGGCGGTGACTCCGGCGCCATCCAGACGGCCTTCGGCGACATGGGCAAGAACGGCTGCGGCGGCTGCCACGACGACTTCCGCGGCCCGAAGGTCGAGTAGCCGGACTTTTCCCGCCCCTGCCGACGGTCGGGGCTTCGATCCGGGCCGCGGCCCCGGGGGACTTTTCCCCCGCGGCCGCGTGCCCGTCTTTCTTCGATACGGTGTCTTCCCAACACGGATCTCCGATTGTCACCCGGGAACTGCGATATCGATGTCTAGGGCGCTAGTGGTGTGTTTTTCGGCGGGCCTTGTGGTTCTGGCGGCGCTGCTCGTTTCCGTCGCCGGGGCGCGGGCGCAAAGCGGCGCAGAGACGACCGCGGAGAGTTTGAGCGACCCGGCGGTCGCGCGTGGCGCCTATGTCTTCAAGGCGGCCGGCTGCCTGGCCTGTCACACCGACAGCAAGGGCGGCGGCGCGCCGTTGGCCGGCGGGCGGCCCTTGAAGACTCCCTTCGGCACTTTCTACAGCCCCAACATCACCCCGGACCCGGCGACCGGCATCGGCGCCTGGAACGAGGCCGACTTCGTCACGGCGCTGCGCCACGGGACCTCGCCGCAGGGTGATCCCTATTACCCGGCCTTTCCCTACACCTCCTACAGCGGCATGACCGACCAGGACATGCGCGACCTCTTCGCCTACCTGATGGCGCAGCCGCCGGTAGCGCGAGAGAACCGCGCACACGATTTGGGCTTTCCCTACAACATGCGGTTCACGCTGGGCATCTGGAAGGCGATGTTCTTCGAGGCGGGCGCCTTCCAGCCGGTAGCCGGAAAGGACGCACAGTGGAACCGCGGCGCCTACCTGGTGCGCCACCTCGGTCACTGCGGCGAGTGCCACAGCCCGCGCGGTTTCCTGGGCGCGGTCGACGCCTCGCGGGAACTGGCAGGCAATCCCCAGGGCCCCGACGGCGGCAAGGTGCCGAACCTGACGCCGGGCCCCGGCGGACTGGGCGACTGGAGCGAATCGGACATCGCCTACGCCCTGAAAAGCGGGATCACGCCGGACGGTGATTTCCTCAGCGACTCCATGGGGGAGGTCATCGACAACGCCACGAGCCAGCTGACGGACGAAGACCGCACCGCAATATCGATATATCTCAAAGACTTAACGCCAATTCCTATGCCCTGAGGACACCGTGGCCGGCATTGCGCCGGACCGGCCCGCGTACTAGGCTGTTTCGCGGGGGTGTGGAGGCTAGGCGTTTGCAGCGAGTTCTTATTGCCATCGGCGCAGCCGTCATCGTTTCGGCTGGCATTTTCGGGTTCTTTTTCTTCGGCGCAGAGGAAGAGGGACCGCCGGTCGTGGCCGAGAGCGCCGCGCCGCAGGCAGAGGCCCCGGCGCCGCCTGCGCCTCCCGCGCCGTCTTCAACACAAGCCGCCGAAACCACCGCGGCGCCCGCCGCTTCCGGCCAGCCGCAGTCCTCGACGCCGATCGTGCAGGTGAAGCCGCGTGACCCGTCGGCGACGCAAAGCGCCGAGGCCCCCGCCGCGCGGGACGGTGAAGAGTCCGAAGCGCCCAGCTTTGATGTGGTCCGGGTGGAGAAGACCGGCGAGACGGTCATTGCCGGGCGGGCGAAGCCGGACAGCGAAGTGAACGTGACCACAGAGGACGGCGAATCCCTCGGCCGCGCGCACGCCGACCGCAGCGGTACCTGGGCCATTGTCACCGAGCAGCCGCTGGCTCCGGGCAGCCACGAAATCGGTATCGAGTCCAAGGACGCCGAGGGCGAGACCCATCTCTCCGAAGAAGTGGTCGTGGTGGTGGTGCCCGAACCGGCCGCTGCGCAGAGCAGCAGCGCGGCGCCCGCCAAACCCAAGGCGCGGGATCAGGTCCTGGCGGTCCTGACGCCGCGCCAGGGCGAGGGGGCGAGCAAGGTGCTGCAGCAGGGACCGGAAGCCGAGGACGGCATCGCCGCCGGCGATCTGGTGCTCGACAGCGTCGACTACGACGAACTCGGCCGGGTGACGGTCGGGGGGCGGGCCGCTCACGGCTCACGCCTGCGCATCTATCTCGACAACCAGCTTGTCGGGGAGACCGTCGCCGGCCCCGACGGTCGCTGGAGCCATTCGCCAGAGGATCCGGTCGCCGAAGGGCTGCATGCCCTGCGGGTCGACCGCGTGGCCCAGGACGGCAGCGTGCTGGCCCGCGTCGAGACGCCCTTCTCGCGCGAGGCGGTGCGGGTGGCGCAGGCGGACGAGGAGTTCGTCATCGTCCAACCCGGCAACTCACTATGGCGCATCGCGCGACGGACCTACGGCGAAGGCCTCCGCTACACGGTGATCTACCAGGCGAACAAGGATCAGATCCGCGATCCCGACCTGATCTATCCAGGCCAGGTCTTCGAGGTTCCCAAAACCAACTGAAGTTTTACGAGAGCGCTCAGGCTTCGACGGGGGTGCCGGCTTCCTCGTCCGGCGGCGGCGGACGGCGCAGCGACACTGCTTCGCCCAGCAGGTCGAGGTAGGGCTTGAAGTCGATGATCAAGGCCACTGCCGTGGCGATGACCGCGACCGGCGTGCGCGGGCTCGGCGGGTTCAGTTCCCCTTCCAGCACCATGTCCTGTTCCTCGGAGAGCAGGATGTGGCCGCGGCGCAGCCGGTCGGTAGCCGCCATCACCGTGCGGGCAAGGCGGCGGCCGTCGGGCGACTCCGCGCTGAAAGGCAGCTTGCCGAGGTTGGCGCGCAGGCGCAGTGGCGCCGTCTTACTGGCCAGGTCGGCTTCGAACTCGATGCCGCAGGCCGAAAAGCGGAAGTGGAGCGGACGGTCTTCGCTGACAGGGCGGATGTGGCCGTCTTCGCCGAGAACGACGCTTCCGACCTCCAGGGGCAGGGACGTCTCCGCGACCTGCTTGACGGCCGATTTGACGTCCTGCGCCTCGGCGGCGTCCTGGGCCCCGGAATCAGGAGTCTCTGATTCCTGGGCGTCAGTTGAATCGCGCCCCTCGATCCCCTTGTCGTCCAAAGTGTTAGCTCCCCTCAGCGTAGAAGTATTTTGGTTAGCACGGCAGGCTTTAAGGATCGGTAAAGTATCAGCGGAGCTTGATTTTTCGACTGCTTGGCCAAACCTGCCGTGTTCTAGTAGGGTTTAGTCGAATCGCCGCTGCAGACAGGAAAACCGCGTGTTCCGAAGCGTTCTGGTGCCAATCCACCGGGCCGGCTGGCCCTTCATCGGAATAGCCCTGGCCGCCGCCGTGCTGCTGGGGCTGCTCTGGGTGCCCTTGTTCTGGCTCGGCCTGCTGGCCGCGGCCTACTGCGCCTATTTCTTCCGCGACCCGCCGCGCGTGACGCCGACGCGGGTGGGGCTGGTCATCGCGCCGGCCGACGGCATGGTCCTGCCCATCGAGCGCGCGGTGCCGCCGCCGGAGCTGGAACTGGGCGACGAGCCGCTGACCCGGATCTCGATCTTCCTCAACATCTTCAACGTGCACATCAACCGCGTGCCACTGGACGGCACGGTGACGGCGCTGTCCTACCGACCCGGCAAGTTCCTCAACGCTTCGCTGGACAAGGCCTCGGAGGACAACGAGCGCATGTCCGTGAAGGTGACCACCTACGACGGCGTCGACCTGGGCTTCATCCAGATCGCCGGCCTGGTGGCCCGGCGCATCATCTGCGAGTTGAAGGTCGGCGAGCCGGTGCGCGCCGGTCAGGTCTTCGGCCTGATCCGTTTCGGCAGCCGCATGGACGTCTTCCTGCCCGAAGGCGTCGCACCGCTGGTCGTGCCCTACCAGACGACGGTCGCCGGCGAGACGGTCCTTGCCGATCTGCAGTCCGACGAACCTGTCCGCCAGGGCGAGGAACGTTAGCATGACGCGCTTCCGCCGCCGCCGGGTGACAGCCCTGTCGATCAACCGGATGATTCCCAACGCGCTGACCCTGCTGGCGCTCTGCTCCGGGCTGACGGCGATCCGCTTCGCCCTGCAGGACCGTTGGGAGGTGGCGGTGGTGGCAGTGCTGGTGGCCATGCTGCTGGACGGCCTGGACGGGCGCATTGCGCGCCTCATGGGGGCGACCAGCGAATTGGGCGCGCAGCTCGACTCCCTCTCCGATGTCATCGCCTTCGGGGTCACGCCGTCGGTGATGATCTATCTCTGGACCCTGTCGGATGCCGGCGGCATCGGCTGGGCCGCCTGCCTGGTCTATGCCGCCTGCTGCGCCCTGCGCCTGGCGCGCTTCAACACCGCGCTGGTCGAGGAAACGCCGACGCCGCTGGCCTCGCGCTATTTCGTCGGCGTGCCGGCCCCTGCCGCCGCCGGCCTGGCGCTGCTGCCCCTGGTGTTGAGTTTTGTGCTGGGCGACCTGGTGCTGCGCAACGACGCGGTCAACGCGCTGACCCTGCTGGGCGTGGCCATCCTCATGGTCAGCCGGGTGCCGACTTTCTCGGCCAAGCGCCTGAAGCTGAAGGCGCCGCAGCGGCTCATCGCCATGGTCGGCATGGTGATCTTCGTGGCCATGCTGATCGGCGAGACCTGGATTACCGTCTCGCTGATCTCCCTGGCCTACTTGGTAAGCATCCCGCTCGCGGTGCTGCAGCACCGGCGTGAACTGCGCCACGGCGTGTCCGAGACCCCGGACGAGCCGGTCCTGCCCGAAGACGAGGACCTAGGATAGGGGAAGTTTCGCGCGCACGCGGAATTCCGGAGCGCTTTCAGTGTCGCTGAAATCCACGCGCCACCGCTTGGCGGGGATTCCCGTGCCGGCGGCGGTGGTATAGGGGCCGGTCTCCAGCACGCCTTGCGTGCCGTTTTCCATCACCAGCGTCCCCAGGGCCTGCGAGCCGTCGGAGAAGGCGACCTCGCAGGTCGCGCCCTGGCCGTCCTTCGGGAGCGCGCCGTGGAGGCTGCCCGTGAGTCCCGGATAGAGATGGGTGTGGACGGCTTCCAGACGGAGTTCCCGCATTGGCCCGCATCCTCCGCGTGGCGTCCCTACTCAGCCGCGGCGGGGATCTGCCCGTCCCCCTTCTTGCCGGAGCCCTTCTTGCCACCGGCCGTCTTGTCCTGGTCCTTGGGCGGCGAGTGGCGCGTGCCGCGGCGGCGGACGAAGCGGCCGAGGTTTTCCCGCAGCATCAGCGCCGAGGGCGTGACCACCAGGGTCAGCAGGGTGGCGAAAGTGAGGCCGAAGACGATGGCGGTGGAGAGCTGGCGCCACCACTGGGTCGATGGCGCGCCGACCTGCACCGTGCGCGAGAAGAAGTCGATGTTGGTGGCCAGCACCATGGGCATGAGGCCCAGGATGGTGGTGATGGTGGTCAGCATCACGGGCCTGAGGCGCTGGGCGCCGGTGCGCAGGATGGCTTCGCGCACGGAGTCCGTCGTTTCGCGCAGCCGGTCGAAGGTGTCGATCAGTACGATGTTGTTGTTCACCACGATGCCGGCCAGGGCGATGACGCCGATGCCGGACATGACGATGCCGAAAGGCTGATGGGTGACCAGCAAGCCGATCATCACGCCCACCGTCGACATGATCACGGCGGTGAGGATCAGGAAGGCGCTGTAGAAGCTGTTGAACTGGGTGACCAGGATGATGGCCATGAGGAAGAGGGCGACGCCGAAGGCCTTGCCGAGGAAAGCCTGGGCCGCCTTCTGCTCCTCGTCCTCGCCCTTGAAGTCGAAGGTGAGGCGCGAGTCGAAGTCCTGCCCGGCCAGCCAGCTGCGCACTTCCTGCACCTTGGTGTCGACCAGCTCTCCCTCCGCGACGTCGGCCTTCACCGTCATGGCCCGCCGGCTGTCGGAGCGGCGCAGCAGGCCGACCCGCGGCTTGGCCACGCGGGTGACGAAGTTGGAGATCGGCACCAGCCCGGCCGAGGTCTGCATGCGGATGCGGTCGAGTTGTTCGATATTGCGGTACTGCTCGGGCAGGCGCACGACAATGTCAATCTCCTCGGTGCTGTCGTCCGGGCGGTACTCGCCCAGCTTCATGCCGTTGGTGATCATGCGCACGTAGCTGCCGATCAGGCTGATGTCGGCGCCGAACTTCGCGGCCTGGGCGCGGTCGACCGCCAGCTCCCATTCGATGCCGGGAATCTGCGCACCGTCCTCCACGTCGACGAAGCCGCCGAGGTCGGCCAGGCCGGCGGCGACGCGCTTGGCGGCCGGCTCGATCAGCGCGGGGTCGGAGGCGGAGATCTGGATCTGCACCGGCTTGCCGACCGGCGGGCCGGCTTCTTCCTTGCGGGCTTCCACCTGGACACCCGCGAAGATCTCGCTGCGCTCGCGAATCTCGGTGAGGATCTCGTTGGCGGGGCGGCGAGAGAACCAGTCGGTGAATTCCAGGGTGATCTTGCCGATCAGGTCTTCGGCTTCCTCGCCGCCGCGCTGGCCGGAGGAGGCCATGGACTGGGCGGTGATCGCGTGGAATTCTCCGTGCTCGCGCTGCACGGCCAGCACAACCTGCTCGACCTGGCGCACCAACTGGTCGCGCTCCTCGACCGAGAGGTTGCCGCGGGCGTGCAGCTGCAGTACCGCGTTGGGCGGCTCGACGTCGGGGAAGAATTCGACGCCGCGCCCGAAGGTGTAGTAGGCGGCGATCACAAGGATCAGCGCCGCGACGGCGGTCAGCAGGACTTTGCCCGGATGGCGGAGAGCGCCGCCGAGCAGCCTGAGGTAGGTTTGGGTCAGGCCGTGGATCTCCTCCAGGTGCCCGCTGTCGCCGGCGGCCAGGGCCTTCATGGTCTCCGGATCGGCGGTGCCGCCCGGCTTGCCGAAGACCGAGCCCAGGGTGGGCACGAAGACGAGCGCCATGACAAGGGAGGCCGACAGCGTAGCGATGAGGGTCAGCGGCAGGTACTTCATGAACTCGCCGACCACGCCGGGCCAGAACATCAGCGGCAGGAAGGCGGCCAGCGTCGTCGCGGTGGCGGCGATGATCGGCCAGGCCATGCGCTTGCCGGCCAGGCCGTAGGCTTCCTTCTTCGGCAGGCCCTCGCTCATCTTGCGGTCGGCGTACTCCGTCACCACGATGGCGCCGTCAACCAGCATGCCGACCGCGAGGATGAGGGCGAAGAGCACGACGATGTTCACGGTCAGTCCGGCGACGGAGAGCACCAGGATGCCGGTGAGGAAGGAGCCGGGAATGGCGATGCCGACGAAGCAGGCCGTGCGGATGCCCAGGGCCGCGACCACCACCACCATGACCAGCAGGATGGCGCTCAGCACGTTGTTCTGCAGGTCCAGCAGGTTGTTGCGGATGTCGGTCGACTTGTCCTGGCTGTAGGCCACGGTGACGGTTTCGGGCCAGCTCGCGCGCGCCTGCTCGACGACGGCGCGCACGGTCTCGATGGTTTCGATGATGTTCTCGCCGGTGCGCTTCTTCACCTCCAGCGCCAGGGCCGGCTGCCCGTTCAGGCGCGCGTAGCCGTCGGAGTCCTTGAAGGTGCGGCGCAGGCTGGCGATGTCGCGGAAGCGCACAACTGCATCGCCGTTCACCTTCACCGGCAGGTTGATGATGTCTTGCATGGTCTCGAAGAGGCCGGGCACCTTGATGGCGAAGCGGCCCTGGCCGGTGTCCAGGGCGCCGGCGGCGATCACCCGGTTGGACTTGGACACCATGGTGAGGATGTCCTCGGCGTCCAGATTGTAGCTCTCCAGCGCCAGGGGGTCGATGATGACCTCCAGCAGCTCGTCGCGGTCGCCGACGATCTCGGCTTCCAGGACGCTGGAAATGCCTTCGATGCGGTCCTGCAGGTCGCGGGCGATGCGCAGCAGGGTCCGCTCCGGCGCCGTGCCGGACAGCGAGACCGTCAGCACCGGGAAGAGCGAGAGGTTGATCTCGTGCACCGTCGGTTCGTCGGCGTCCTCCGGCAGATCGGGCTTGGCCAGGTCGACCTTCTCGCGCACGTCGATCAGCGCCTGGTCGGCATCGAAGCCGGCGTCGAACTCCATCACCACGTTGGCGCCGCCCAGGTAGGCGGTGGACGTCATCTCCTTCACGCCCTCGATGGCGCGCAGCTGTTTTTCCAGCGGCTTAATGAGCAGCCGCTCGGCGTCCTCCGGCGCGATGCCCTCGTGGTTCACGCTGACGTAGAGCGTCGGGATGTTGATGTCAGGCGAATCTTCCTTGGGGATCGAGACGTAGGCGAAGCTGCCGGCCGCCAGGATCAGGACAAGCGCCAGGATCACCGTGCGGCTGTGGGAGATGGCGGCGTCGATGATGGCGTTCAAGACGACAGCTCCTTCAGCCGCTTTTCCACCGTGGACTCGGGGATTGCCCGTACCGCCTCGCCGTCGCTGACGTATTCCTGACCGACGGTGATAAGGGTAACCTCGTCGGGCAGGCCGCTGATCCATACGCCGTTGTTGTCGGTATCGACGATCTTGACCGGGTGAAAGACCACGCGGCTGTCGTCATCAACCGCCTTGATGCCGATCAGGCCCCGATCGGAGAGCGTCAGAATGGCCGGCGAGACCAGGTGAGCCTGGACGCGGCTCAGCGGCAGGGCGATCTCTGCGGTCATGCCGTCGGAAATGACGCCTTCGGGATTGGGCACCTCCAACTCCACGCGGAAGGTGCGCGTCGCCTCGTCGGCGACAGCTGAGATATGGCGGATGCGGCCTTCCACCGTGTCGCCGGTCATCAGGCGGGCCTTGCCGGGCGCGCCGACCGCCAGGCGCTGGACGTCGCGTTCGTTGACCTGGGTGACGATGAGGATCGGGTCCAGCTCGACCAGCCGGGCGATGGCGTCACCGCGGTCGACGAAGTCGCCGATCTCCACCACCCGCTTGTCGATGAGGCCGTCGAAGGGCGCGCGGATGCGGGTGTAGGCCAGCTCGACCTCGGCGATCTTCACCGCCGCTGCGGCAGCTTCCAGCTCGGCCTCGGTGGCGGCCAGCGCCGTTTCGGCGCGGAAGCCCTTCTTGGAGAGCTTCTGGTCGGCCTCGTGCTCGATCTTGCGCTGCGCCATCAGCGCTTTGGCTTCGGCCAGGCGGGCGGGGCGGTCGCCGGCCGAGATCCGGGCAATGACCTCGCCTTCCGAGACCCGGGTGCCGTCCTCGACGGTAAGCTCGATGATGCGCCCGTCGGTCTCCGACTTGATCTCGACCAGGCGGTTGGCCTCGGTGCGGCCGCGCAGCAGGTCGATGACCGCGTGCGGCCGGGCGCTGGAAGAGCGCACGCGCACCGCCGGCGCCTCGTCGAGGGCCGTCAGGTCCGCCGGCGGCTTCTGCGCCTCGGGCTGGGCGCCGCTGTCGCCGAACTGGCCCGAGAGGACCCAGAGGGCGGCGGCGGCGGCGAGCAGGACCGCGAAGATGACGGAGCGTTTCATCGGGGGGCGCTCATGGTTGGTGGATTGAGGAGCTGCATGTCTTTGTCTGTTCACGATACGCAGGGAAGGGCGTTTTCGTTCACGCCCGACTTGCGGGTTTCCGGGATCCTATTCGGCCACCAGCGTGGCGGACTCGCTGATTTCGGCGATCAGCTCCGCGCGGTGGGCTTCCAGGTAGTCGGCGGCGGCCCGGTAGACGGCGATGCCCATCCCGCGCACGAAGGCGGCGCCGGCCGGCACGGTATTGGTGCAGGCACAGCTTTCCATGCGCTCCAGGGCCTCCCGGTACCAGGCGATGCGCTGGTCGATCAGGTGGCCGACACGCCTGGGCGGCAGGAACTGGGCGAAGGAAAGAATAAAGAGGAAATCGGAGCGCATGACGTCCGGCGCCGGCTCGATCTTCAGCGCCGAGATCAGCGCGCTGCGGCCTTTCGGCGTGATGGAGTAGAGCTTCTTGTCCGGGCGCTTGTCCTGCGCCTGGGCGCGGCCGGTGATCAGCCCCTCGGCGCTCAGCGCGTTCAGCGCCGGGTAGATGGAACCGAAGCTGGTCTGGTGGAAGTGGCTGAAGGGCCCTTCCTCGAAGGCCTTCTTGATCTCATAGCCGCTGGCTTCGCCGCGCAGCAGGACACCGAGGCAGAGGGTCTTTGCATCCATAGGTCTTCATTTCGCGTCTGGGACTATTCGAGGGCGAGTATTCTATATCAGCCTGACATATATCAACCCTATATAGGTGGGCAGCGGCCCTGCGGCCAGTGCATAGGGCGTGCTTTTCCGCCCCGGAAGCCGGGGTTTTCCGAAAAAGTACATAAAATTCAAATATTTGAACCTGACATCGCAGGCGCGTAGAATGGCGTGTTTTGAAGGGACGAAGGGGTTGCCCATGATTGCCGGATTTTCGGCGTCCCTGTCGGGGCTGATGGCGCAGAGCAAGCGCCTGGCGGTCTCGGCGGACAACATCGCCAACATGCGCAGCCGCGGGCTGCGCGAGGACGGCCCGGCTGAACAGCCGGGGGCCTACGTGCCCAAGCGCGTGGACGACGTGACCACCGCCGGCGGTGGCGTGCGCGCAGAGGTTCGCCCGGTGGATCCGCCGTCGGTCGAGGTCTATGCCCCGAGCCGCCCGGATGCGGACGCCAACGGCGTCGCCGCCGTTCCCAACGTGAACCTGGCCGAAGAGTTGGTGACCCAGATCCAGGCGCAGCGGGCCTACGAGGCCAACGCCGCGGCGATCCGCACCCAGGACGAGCTGACCGACAGCCTGCTGGACATCAAGTCGTAAGGCCGCGGCCTTGCTCCGTCGTCGGGCGGGGCGGGTCCACAAATGACAAAGCCGCGCTGGACCGGTGGGTCCGCGCGGTTTTTTGTCGTATCCAGATACCGAAATGGAGGCGGCCGGAGGCCGTGCCGTTGCGTGAAGTCTTCCCCGGAACCAATCGACGCCGCAGTCGAAAGCCGCGGCGACAGGGTCAGGTAGGGATGATCGCGAGCCTTAGGCGGCGATGCCTTCGCGCCAAGCGCTGGTGGACTTGCAGGACTGGCAGACGCGCTCGCCCGGCCAAGAGCTCACGAACTCGGAGCTGCACATGAGGCAGTTCCGGCGCTTCTTCTCGTAGGCGCGGTCCGATTTCGGTTTGGAGTTTTTCGTGGAGTCACTCATGGGCGCGGTGATACCGGGACCAGCATTTGAATGCAACAAAAATGTTGCACCGCAATGACGATTTTGCGCCATTTTCTCTGAAAGTAGTATGTTGGAGTGATTTTAAAAATAATCATTCGGATTATGGGCGCCGGCTTGCAATATTCGAAGCCCTGCAGCGCCGCGACTTGTCGGAAAGGGGACCTCGCTGTCCCGTTCCGTGACCGGTGACCGCCGCAGCACTGTCGCCCGACTTGCGGAGTCGCGATCACTTCTGCCGACGACTTGGGAAGAAATTCTGAAGAGGCCGCCTGGCGGGCCGCCGGGGCGGGCCCGGGCGCGCGCAGCGAGATGTCGCAGCCAGACGGTTACCCAGGGTTGCCGGGGCCGGGCGCGGCGACGGCGGGGCGAGGGCGCATCGTGAGGGCTTCTCGGCCCATCGGGGTTTTGCTATCCTTTGGCTACGTGCAGGGTTCCCGGCGCCGCGAGGGATGGCGCCCCAAGCCAAGAGGACCGTCCGGAAAGGAAGGCCATTCAGGAGCCGCACGGGGAGGGAGACAGCATGTATCGTTCGGTCATCGAGAGCGAGCAGGAAGGCAGCGAACGCCGGCGTCTTTGGCGCTGGGTCGAGGGCATCCTGGTCGCCGTGGTGGTCGTGGTCGGGGTCACTTATCTGTTCGGCCTGATCACGTTCTAGCACCGCCGCTTTCCGTTTCTCTACGCCATGCAGCGTCGGCTGCAGTTGCCGGCGTGCGCCGTCATGCGGGCTCACTGTCGGCCCGTCTGGTCGCGGATCGTTCATTGCGGGTCGCGCGGAGATGTTGCGGGGCGGGGAGAATCGCGGATAATGTCGCTTCAGATGGTTCCGCCAGTCCGAACGGCACGGCGGATTAAATGGGAACACGGTGAGGCGTACCCTATAGGGACCGAAGCCGTGGCTGCCCCCGCAACTGTGAGCGGAGAGCGACACCCGACAAGCCACTGGCCCCAGCGCGGGCCGGGAAGGCGGAGTGGAGCGAAGACCCGCAAGCCAGGAGACCTGCCATCGGGTTTTTCTCACTCCGGGCGGGGTTGCTCGGAAGGGCGGAGTGGCAGGCGGGTCAGCCGTGCCGTGCAGATGTCTTTCCAGCGCATCCCTGTCCGAAGAACGATAGGCAGTTGGAGGACTTGATGCAGACCGCGACCCAGACTTCTTCATTCTCTCAGAGCCGGCGCATGATCGCCGCCGCGACCCTGGCCTTCGGCCTGGGGCTGATTTTCCTCAGCGGCTTCGCCAACTCGGCGGCGGTGCACAACGCGGCGCACGACACGCGTCACGCCATGGCCTTTCCCTGCCACTGACCCAACGGCGCTGGATTAGAACAATGCTTCACCGCATCCTTTGGGCGGCGTTGGTCGCCGGCCTCGTGGCCGGCCTCGCGACCGCAGTGCTGCAGCACTTCACCACCACCCCCCTGATCCTCGAAGCCGAGCTCTACGAGAACGGCGAGGCGCCGGGCATCGCGCAGTCCGGCTTGGCCCCTTCGGATTCAGGGGGCGCTGCTTTCGGCGGCGCCCGGCTCATCCTCGCCGATGCCAGCGAGGACCATGGTGACGAGGGCGGTATCTGGGCGCCTGCCGACGGCCTGGAGCGCACGCTCTCTACCTCCGTGGTGACCATCGGCACGGCCTTCGGCTTCGCGCTGATCCTGCTCTCCGTCATGGTGCTGGCCGACGCGCGCATCTCCGCGCGCAGCGGGCTCATGTGGGGCATCGCCGGCTTCGCCGCGGCGGGTCTCGCGCCGGCGCTGGGGCTCAGCCCGGAACTGCCGGGCTCGGCCGCGGCGGTATTGGAGGACCGCCAGATCTGGTGGATCGCCACGGCCATTGCGACGGCCGCCGGCCTGTGGCTGGCGCTCAGGATCTCGAAGCCCTGGGCGATCGCCGGCGGCATCGTCCTGATGATCCTGCCGCACGTGGTCGGCGCGCCCCATCCGGAAGGCTTCGTCAGCGAGGTTCCGGCCGAGCTCTCCGGCCATTTCGCCGCCGCCTCCCTGGTGGTGATGGCGGTCGTCTGGTCGCTGGCCGGCACCGTCGCCGGCTACGTCTGGCAGCGCGGCGAGGCGAAGCAGGCCGCCACCGCGGCGGCTTAGGCCGCCAGAGGGTACTTCGTGGCAGCGGTCTGCCTGCAGGTCTGTGTATCCTGTGAAGGCCTATGCTCTGAGTCCGCGGCCGGTGGGGAAGTCCCCGCCGGCCGCCGCCTTTACGAGTCCCTCCTGACCGCCACCGCCGAGATTCCCGACATCAACGTCGCGCCGGTCGACTGCTTCGCCGTTTGCGACCGTCCGGTCACTCTGGCTTTCCGCGCTGCAGGTGGCGATCCCGAAAGGTGGAGCTACCTCATCGGTGATGCCGACCCGGAGCGCGACCTCGCCGATATCCTGGCCGCCGCCCGCGCCGTCGCGGATTCGCCCCACGGCGTGCCGGCCATAGAGGATCGCCCGCCCTTCTTCCGCAAAGGCGTTATCGCCCGTGTGCCGCCGTTGCCGAGGCTGTGACGGTGCGCAGGGAGTGAGCGGCCAGCTTACTCTTCCAGGAAGGCCTTGTCGGCTTCCGGCCCCAGTCCCAGCTTGCCCTGTTCCCCGATCAGCGCCTTGACGCGCGGGTCGTGGCGGAACCACTGTTTGGTTTCCTTGGCATCCGCGGTGTAGCCGTTGTTCTCGGCCCAGGCCTTGAGAAAGCGGTTGGCGCCGCGCCACTCTCCGTCAGGCGCTTCGCGGACAAACTGCAGCGCGAAGAGCCTGACACCATGGTTGGTCATGAAGAGTCCGTCGGCGACGACTTTCTTGCCGAGGAAGGGCAGCAGTTCGACCTGCGTGCCGCTGAAGGGTGTCGAGTTCTTGACCGGAAGGACCAGCGTTCCGTCGTCGAGTAGCAGACCAAGTTGCCGGCGTCCGGCGCCGCCGTCGGTCGGGCAATCGTCTTTCAGCTCGCAGAGCACGTCGACCACTTTGGCCTCGAAGCGCGCGGTTTCCTCATTGGGCAGACCCCAGCTGTTGGCGGCCTGCGCGGTGCCGGCAAGGAACATGCCGGCGGTCAATACAAAGGCAAAGGTCCTGGGATGCATGGCTCTACTCCCCGAACGGCTGGATGCCGTATTCTTCATGGGTCAGGTTCACGATGCCTTCATCCTTGAGCACTTTGTTGACCGAGAGGTACTTCAGACCGTCGCGCTCATAGACATCGCCGTCGATGCTGATCTGGTGAGTCTGGATTTCAAGCAGGCCGGGATCGGCGAGGGTGTCGCTGCGTCCTTCGAACTCGACGATGAAGTAGACATCGCCGTCTTCGGTCAGCAGTCCGACGGGGACGCCGCCGGCTGCGCACCAGATAGCGCACTGATGGTGCGCCGTGCCCTCGGCGTACATGATTCCCGAGAGGTAACACCAGGTATCGATGACCTCGCCGGTCAGTTCCATGGACTCGGCTTTCATCGGCATGGCCGTGGACGCCGCGCCCAGCGCGAGGCCCGGCGCGGAGAGAGAAAGCGTCAGGGCCAGCAATGGTGCAGAAATACGAAGCATGATGGTCTCCTTCGCCGTAGGAGTGGGTGAGAACTCAGGCAGAGGTTCCTGAGTATGTCAAAGCGGCGAAGGGAAGGTGGTCACATGCCTTCACAAGGATGTTAGGAGAGCCGGAGTGGCGCGCCGGCGGGTGCCGGCGCGCCCGCGCTCGTCAGCTGCCGGCGTTGGGGGGGTTAGTGAACACGACCTCGCCATGCATGTCCGCCTCGTAGTGGCCGGGCACGTTGCAGGCGAACTCCAGGTCCATTGGCCCGGAAAACTTCCACACCAGTTCCCCCGTCTCGCCCGGTTCCAGCAAGACGCTGTTGGGGTCGTCATGTCCCATGCCGGCCCCGTGTCCGCTGCCCATTTCACTGTAGTTGATGCCGGTGGCGGTCATAGCGCCCCTGTCCATCATCGCCATCATCTCCTCTTGATGGGCGGCGTGCATCGCCGCGGTGCCGATGTTGAACTCATGCAGCAGTTCGCCTGCGTTCGTGACGACGAAGCGGACCGTCTCGCCCGGGTGCACCGAAATGCGCTTCGGCTCGAAATGACTGTCGTTCATGTCGATCTCGACGGTACGGTCGGCCTCTGTGGGCTTGGCCGGCTGTCCGAAGCTCATGGCGGCGTCGTGGCCATGGCCGCCCGAATGCGAGCCGGCGGCGAGGGCGCTGCCCGAAGTGGACAGGGCTGCAGCGGCGAGGAGGGCGAGGACGGCTTTGGAAAGTACAATTCGCATTGATCATAAGGTCCTTTTTGTTCACTACGGTCGCATGGTAAGTGCTGCTGATGCCAAGGAAGCGGCTGCAGCCTGCGCCACGGCGGCGCACCGTGCGGGATTTTTGCAACGATGTCATGGGAATGGGACGCCCAGGCGTCAGTCGACCGGCCGGTCAGCTCGGTGGCGTTGCGCGCTCTGGGGTGTGCGTCACTGACTCAGCCCGGCTGCCGTGGCGGGGGAGGATCGAAGCTGTGGAAAACCTGCTGCGACAGCTCGGCGCTGCCCACCGAAACCACGTCAAAGAAATAGGGGTCCAGAGAGAGGCTCACTGTGTCGAACAGCGGGTGAAAATGGTGGCTGCAGTTCCGTTGATCGGCGGACGAAGGGGTTTCGCCGCTGGAAGGAAGACCATGATCGGCACAATCGGTGTTCGATTGCCCGCCGGACAGGGGATCTATGACTGCATGGGCATGGGCGGGCGGCAGGTTGAGCGCTACGGCCAGTGCCGCCACAACAGCCAGCATCCGGGCCAGGTCCATCGCCGAAGCAATCATGCGCGCGCCTAAGTTCATCACCAGCGAATCGGTTCCACTTGCTTGTTGCGGGGAGGGATGAGGGTTTCCCGCGATGGAAGGTCAAGTCATTGGCCACCAAGTTTGGTGCTCGGGAGCCGTGTGACAAGGTCGCTGCGGTAATGCTCGATTTTTGTCACTTCTGCCGCAGTGTCATGCCGCCGCCCGCGCCGTCGCGGATTCGCCCCACGGCGTGCCGGCCATGGAGGACCGCCCGGCCTTCTTCCGCGAGGGCGTCATCGCCCGCGTGCCGCCGCAACCCAGCAGGATCGAAACACCATAGGGGAGCGGCGGTCGCCGGTTCCCGGTCTGCAGTCATGCTGAGGCCCGAAGCGCTCCTCCGCTGCGATCGAACTCCAAAGCAGGTTGGTTGCGTAATTGCGGTAAGCGGGCCTTCGCTCAATTGCTCGGGCAGCCGAGCAGCGTCGCCAGAACGTCTCTTGGGTGCAGAGGGATGGCCGCGCAGGCAGGTGTTGCCGCGAACTCCTGTGCGTCGGCGCCCAAAGCGGGGTGCGGCGCGGCGAGCGATGCGGCGGACTCGGCCCCGTTGCAGATTTGGCCGATGTCAATGCCGGCCAGCTTGAGGGTTGCCGGGGCCGCCATGATGATCGCTTCCTCTCCGAGGTTTTGGAAATTCTTGCCGGCCTGCTCGATACGGCGCGCCTCGTGGATCGTGGCGCCGTAGAGGCGCGGAGGTTCGCACTCGTCTCGGGGACGCTCCACGGCCACCTCGCCCGAATTGAGGCCGATGCGCACCCGCCGGGTGGGCAGGCCTGCCGAACGGCGGTGGGCGTTCTCCTCGGCGATCTGGCCGCTCAGCTCGGCTGCGGCCAGAAGCGCGAGCCGGGCCGATGACGCGTAGTGCGGAAAGGCCGTGTCCCAGAAGGCAAAGACGCCGTCGCCGGTGCTGCAGAGCACCGTCCCGCGGTTGCCTTCGATGACGTCCCGGATCAGTGCCAGGTTCTGGTTCAGGTACATCGCAATGCCGACGATGCCAAGCGCGCGGGCGAGCCCGGTCGAGTCTTCCATATCCGTGAACATGACCGTGGTCATGGTGCGTGTCAGGTGGACGGGCGAGACTGCCGGGGCGGTGCCGGGGCATCGTGGCAGACTGACCTCATGGTTCAGTGACCTCATCACGCGACCTCCTCTGGTGCCGGCCTTTGCGGCTTTCGATGCCCTTGAGTGTGCCCGCACAACGCAAGCGCATCGTCAGAGGTCCGTTGAATGATCGTCATAACTTCGCGATAAACCGCGGAATTCCCCGCAAAAAAGGACTAGTCTCGGCATCCGGAAGGGGTGCCGTGCGTCAGGCCAGCAGCTGGCTGAGGTCGATGACGCCCTTTCCGAACTGCTGCTCGGCGTTTACCGCGCTCTCGCCGTTCGGTTTGTCGACACTCAGAGGCACCGGATTGGCGGGTGTTCCACCCAGCCACGGCCAGTTCACGTTCAGGCTGCCGCTCGCCTTGACCGCGACCTTGACCCCGTTTCCGTCGGCGGGAGCGCCTGTGTCCGCGCGCTCCTTCGACTGCAGCAGGGCGACGGCGCCGGCCATGATGGCAGAGGCCCCGGAAGTCCCCCCGAAGAGCGTGTAGAGCGCGGAGCGGTCGTCGTTCTCCTGTTCCTCGGTCGAGAGGCTTTCGAGGACCCCGTCCGTGTAGCCCCGGGGGCCGGGCACGTCGGTGGTCAGCAGCCCCTGCGGCGAATAGTCGACTTCCAGTCCCGGATTTGCCGCCAGGTGAAGCATGAAATTGTGGTCGCGCCAGCCCGGCGCCTCGCGGTCGAGGCGGACTTCGTGACGGTTGTACATCTCTTCGTCGTCCGAAGGCGTGGCAATGGTGACTTTGCAGTCCGCGGCTTCGGCGCAGTAGTTCGAATAGGATGAACGCTTGGCCAGGTATGTCACCCCTGCAACGGAGATGATGCCGTTGTTGTCGTCGGCTTTATTCGCCGGGTAGATCAGGTGGTCGTAGCCGTTGTTGCCCGCGGCGCAGACGACGGGAATCTCGTTGCTCACTTCCTCCAGGATCTTTTCGAAGACGTCCCAGGCGAGTTGCCGGTCCGGATCGGAGTCGTAGCGGCTCTCCTCGAGGTCGCTGCGATACCGGTTGGCACGCTTCGGGTCGGCGGCTTCGCGCGGAAAGTGGATGACCGACACGCCCTGGTCGCGGGCATAGAGGAAGGCGAAGATGAGCTGCTGCGCCGTCGGCTCGGCAGAGACGACAATGGGCAGAATTTCCGCGCCGGGAGCGACCCCCCAGTAGGGTACCGGTCCGATGTCCGGCAATTCGGAATCTGCGCCGTTCCCCCCGTTACCCCCGTTTCCGCCGGCCTCCGCGGCGGGGTGACCCACCATGAGACCTGCACAGGCCGTGCCGTGGCCGCCATAGCGCTGGCGGGACAGCTGGGCATCGTGGTGCCGAACGCCGAGACCGCCCGACAGCCGGTCGATCAACGCGTCGCCGTTGGCGTCGAGAAAACCTTTCGCCCAGTTCCAGGTGGCGGCGCTGACTAGACTGGCGTCAAGTGGGTCCTCCAAGCCGCGGTTCATCGGTTGCGCGACGTTCGCCTGTGCGAGCAGTGCCGGCGAGGCATCGGTGATCGCCGGTCCTGCGGCGTAGACGGCGCCGAAGGGGTGAACCGCGAAGTCGACGCTGGGCTTGATGCTCGGCGCGAGATTGGGATGCTTGTCGTTGACGCCGGTGTCGATCATGGCGATGACCTCGCCCGTTCCGGGCAGGATACCGTCGGGAAGATTGAGAAGTGTCCAGGCGTCCGGCTCGATCTCGTACCTTGCTTCCTCGTCGAATTCGGGCGCGTTGTTGGGGTCGGCGCCACCGGGCTTCGCGCGCACGGCACGGATCGCAATCAGGTGCCAGAGGTAGTGGTACCAGTCGTAGAACTCGAAGCCTTGTTCTTGCAGATTCGCGGCCATGACACCCTCCGCCTATTGCCATTCGCGCTGGGCCGCGCGCATCGCGCCGTCCATCGCTTCGATCAGATAGGGCGCGACCCGGGCGGCGAGCTCGTGGCCCGCCTCGGTGTCGCTCGAGTAGTGCAGGCCGCCCCATTCGCGGTTTTCTCCCACCCGTCGTGCCCGGTGGAAGAGCGCCGAGATGCCGGGATGCTCCGGAAGGATGCGCTGGAAGACCTGCGCTACCGAGAAGGACTGGAAGGAGTGGTTCGAGGGGTAGGAGGCATGCGAGGGGACAGGCAATATGGGCCGCAGCCGCGGCTCGATGATGTTCGGCCGCCGGCGGTTGAAGCGGTCCTTGTAGATCAGGCCGACGATTTCGGTGACCTCCAGTACCGCGATGATCAGCCCCCGCGTCGCCTCGAAGCCACCGGCCGAGTCGATGCCGAGCGGTGCCGTATAGTCGGAGATCTCAAAAGTTGCCTGTCGCTCGATCTCGGCCCGCCTGATCGGGTCGTTGGCCAAGGCCGCCTGCAGGTCGAGGAGGCCGGCTGTCTCCAGCAGGCTCTCGCTCGGCCCCGGCGGGGGCGGTATCGCGATGTTCTCCCAGATCGCGCCGAGCAGCCGCCCCAGATCGTTGAGACCAAAGCGGCACAGCCCCCGGTGCTCGTACCAGGAAGGCAGAGCTTCAGCGTCGAGCTCGAAGACTTCGCGGCCCCGGCCGCGGCCGCGTCCTCTACCGCGGCCCCTGCCGCGCCCCCGGCCGCGTCCCCGCCCTCTGCCGCGGCCACGGCCTTGGGCGGAACCGAGAGACAGCGCCAACACGCGTGTCTGAAGTTCCTCCTCAGGGGCGTCCCCCGTCGCGATCAGAAGAAGGTTGGGGGATATCGCCAGCTCGCTGCGCGTGGTCTTGCGGACGATGAATTCCGAGGATGGCAGGTACTCGCCCGCGATGAGGAACTCGAGAAGGCCCGCACTGAAGTCGGGATTTGCCTCCAAACCCGCGACCAACTGGTACTCGCGCAACTCGTCGTGGCGAATGCGATAGCGGGCATCTCTCAGACTTTGAGCAAGCGTAGGCATGGACCACCCCCTCTTTCGCCCAGCGGCTCCCGGCAAGCCGGTCCACTCCCTCCGCTAGGGCAATGGACCGCAGCCGCCGCCCGAGTTTAGTTCGGGTGCGCCACCAGGCCGACGCGTGATAGACCCCTTTCGATAACAGCGGTGCCGAGCACTCCGGCGATCGGGTAGTCCCGGTCGTGAAGCAGCTCCAAGGAGAAATCCGGCTCCAGTTCGCGGATTCTCTGCAGTGTGTCGTAAGCTTCCTGGCCCTCGCCCATGTATCCCTGGCAGGAGGCGGTATAGCGCAGCGCGGGCAGGTAGTTCGGCTGCTGCGCGAGGACGCGCCTGCCGTGCGCGATGCCCTCGTCGAAGCGGCCTCTCAGCGTTGAGAGGATGCAGCAGGTGGTGTCGATGCAATAGCGGTAGGGCGGTGGCCCCCCCAGCTTTCGCGCGATCACCGCGTCTTTATAGCCCCGCTCCACGTCACCCAGATAACCGAGCGTCAGTGCCCGCAGGTCGCGCGCGATTGCCAGGTTCGGGTTTGCGGCTACGGCGCGGTCGGCGAGGTCCAGGGCGTAGTGGTAGTCGCGAAGGATGAACGAGTAGGCATGGGCGGTCAGCGCCAGGGTGATGGGATTGTAGGGGTCGCTTTCCTCTGCGCGGCGCGCATAGTCGCGGACCTGTTCACAGAAGGCGCCACTGTGGCCGACCCGGCGCTCACCCAGGCGTGTCGCGTTGATGAAGAGAAGCCAGCCGAGATAGGAACTCTTCGGATCCAGCTCATAGGCGCGCAGCAGCATTTTCTCGGCGGAGTCGATGTCGGCATCCGTAAGGCGGAAGATCTGATAGATCGCCCCGATCGCCAGCCGCGATGCTTCATGGCGTGTCTCATTGTGCGGCCGGGCCGGCCGGACGATCTGGTCCAGCGTGGCGAAGACCGAATCGTTCACGAAGGCGCCAAGATCGACTTGCTCCGGCGAAGCCAGTTCGCCGTCGCCGAACCTGCGGGTCTGGGACCACAGCACATGCCCGTCCTCGACCCTGTGCAATTGAACGGACAGGTTGGCGCCGCCGGCCAGCTTTGCCGGCTTCATGTGCAGGATCCAGTCCGGGCCGCTTGACGCCCCAAGCTGGGTGGCGGGCGCGCGGTCAATCCGCAGATCGATGAGGTCGACGGCGTCGACATTCAGGAAACTGCGTGCCGCCATGTCGAGAAACAGGTTCCCGACGGAGCAGACCTCGGGATCGAGCTCTGCCGGGGAATCGCCGTGCAATCCGATACAGGGCCGCGACAAGGAAGGAGACGGGCTGTCCGCGGCAGGCTCCCGGACCAAGAGGGGCACTGACCTGTCGGCGCTCACGCCGCTGTCGGCCGCGTCCCGGCGGAACTGTCGTTCTCCACGCAGCCAATCCTCGAATTCCGGATCGCCGAGGTCGAGACCTTCGAGCAGCTCCTGGGTCGGGCCGTCGGGGGAGCTGTCGGCGAGGTCGATCAACACGGCAGAGTGGTCAAGCCGGACAATCTCGCGGTCGGCGGAAATCGGTTCTATGCCGAGCGATCTGAAGTGCCGGCGCAGCCCGCTCAATTCCTGCCGCAGGCTGGCGGCGCCCTGTTCCTCGTCGCGCTCGCTCCAGAGTTTGTCCTGGATCCACTTGCGGCTGCGCACGCCGGTTTTTGCCAGGGCGAGGAGGGCGATCAGCGCCTTGGCTCTCTTGCCGCGGGGCGTGATATCCGTGCCGTCGCCGTTCTCGACGCGGAGGGGACCGCTCAGTTGGATCTTGATTCTTGGAACCGCGTTCACAGCAAAAAAGCCTTTCAGGGTCCAAGAGTTCTGGGGGTATTCCTCACAAGAGATTAGAGCAAATGGTGCACTTCCCTAGAGAAGCAATTGTATTACTACTCAGGTATTACAATAAAAGGTGAATAATATTTCCAAATATTAACTATGGGTAGTAGAGTCGCGGTCTTTATAAGTTGAATACCCGGCCTCGTAATTAGCCGCTTACCCCGTCTCAAAGGGGTCGGGGATTTCGTCCTGCCGCCGCACCGGCAGGCTCTTCGACGTTTGTAGAGGAAGAATAAATGCTTGGGCGCGCTCGTGCCGCGCGGCCCCCTCAGCGGCGCTTCCATCCCAGGAAAGCGATACCGGCGCCGACCACGAAGGGCAGCCAGAAGATCAGCAGGGCTTCCTCCGTCAGCCACTCGTAGGAACGGCTGGCGTTGTTGGTGTAGAAGCCGGCGGCCATTTCGTTCAGGAAGATCCAGAACAGCAGGGCGCCGGCGCAAATGACCCCACCCAGCAGCATCAAGAAAATACGCATCTATCGAACATCCGTTATGACTGTTGGTCGCAACCCAGAAATAGCGCAGCCAAAGCGACGGCGCCGCGCTTCATTGCCTGCTCACGGAAGAGACCAGCCTATGAAGATGATGGCGGCGCCCGCCGCGAAGGGCACCCAGAAGATTCGCAGAGCCTCTTTGTTCAGCCATTTCATGGACTGCTTGGCGTTTGAGGTGTGCCAGGCTTTCGCCATGGCCTGCAGGTAAATCCAGAACAGCAGGGCCCCGACGGAAACAGCGGCTCCCGACAGCATCAGGAAAAGACGCATCACTTTGTATTCCGGTTCTGTTGTCGGCGGAAGCTCATGAGACGGCCGCTTGTGCCGGGCCGCCCGTCGTCTCCAGCGGCAGCGAGTGGGGTGTACGTCACCTGGCGCAGGGCGAGGGAGGAGTCGATGACGATCTTCGCTTCGGCAATTCTCCTTTAGATAGTATTTAAGAAATTCCATTCTACCATCTCAACCCTAAAGCGAGTTCGAGGTTGATATCCTTTCGTAACCTGTAGCACGATGTTGCTGCACTTGGCGCCTGCGATTCCTCTTCGCTGGAGAGTCTCGATGGCTGAGCCTGCCCAACCGATCGCAAGAAGGTCCGGACGCTGGATCTATTTTATCGGGATCCTCGGTTTCCTCGCCTATGCGGGTTGGATCATGGCTCCTTATCTGCGCTCCATCATCGTCCGGGATGCCACGGTGACGACGTGGTTGAACTGGTCCACCGCTCCTATCGAAGGCACGATCACCTGGCAGTCCTCCGGTGTCGAACAAAAGGTCGGTGCCGACGGTGTCATCGCCCGCATCGAGAACGTGTACATGAGTCGCCATGCGCTGGAGGAACATGGTCTCCGCATTAAACTGGTGCAGGCCAAGGTGGATCAGCTCAAGGCCTATCTCGAAGATATCAAACAGTTGGATCGGGAGCGTGCCGATCTGAAAGGAGACTACGCCGATACATTTCGTGCTCAGTTGGATGCCGAAATTGCGAGCTTGAAGCGCAAGATCAAGGTGAATAACGACCGGCTCGTTCTGATGCGTGACATCGCGGCGCGCAAGGTGAAATTGTTGAACAAAGGATTGGTCTCGGAAATCGTCACGCACGAGGATGCGATCAGGGTCTCGGACCTGGAGTTCTATCTCGCAGAGCTGCAAGAACGCCTGGACCAGGCCCAGGTCCGCCGTCAAGCCGCCGACAAAGGCGTGTTCATTGACCAGAATGGAGAAGATCCGGCCTGGGTTCGAGGCTCGCGTCTGGAACTCAAGCTGGAAAAGAAGCGGGCCCGCCTCGAGTTGAGAGAAGCGGAGGTGGAGCTGACTGAAGTGCAGTTGGATGCCGAGGAAAAGCAGAGAGACTTCGACAGGATGAGCGGGGCCAGCATCAGCGTGCCGCCGGGCAGTATTCTATGGAGTCAGCCTGTGGCGGGGGGCGCTGCGGTGGTGAACGGCCAATCCGTGGCCGCGTGGCTCGACTGTTCGGTCCTGATGATAGACGTGCCACTCGCTGATCCCGAGGTCTCGCTGATAAAGATGGGCATGGAGGCGGATGTCATCCTGGAAGGCGAAAGCAAGACTCGCAGGGCAAAGACGATTCTAACCCGGGGTTCAGCTTCGACCCTTGGAAGCACGGACCTTGCGGCGGTCGCCAAAGGCCGCCGCGATGGCGTGGCGCAGGTTCTGCTCGATTTCTCTCATGAGGCTGAGAGCTTCGAGGAGTGTCCGGTCGGTCTTGCCGCTTATGTGGACTTTGTCGACATTGGCCTCATCGACGTAATCAGAGCACGCCTGCGGCTCTAGGAGGGCCGACCGAGCCATGGCCGGAGCACCGACCCCCGAGCAAATAGCTAAGGAGAGAGCGGTCCTCTATACGGCTCTGGCCGATCTCTCGATTCTCGTGCTCCAGATTATTTTCGCTACGCTGACAAGGTCGCTCTCTCTGCTGAGTGAGGCGATCCGCGTCGGACTCATGCTTACCATCGAGTTCTATACATATTTCGTCCTCAGGGCTGTGCATCGGGGGCGCCTGGGAAAGTTTCGTTTCGGAATCGGTCAGCTTGAGCAGATGTGCAATCTGGTGATCGGCGCGTGCCTGGTGCTCAGCGGTCTGTGGGTTGCTCAGGAGGTGGTCCGGGCGATCCTGCTCGGAGAAGCGGCCGCGAGTCCTCTTGGCCTGGCAACCGCTGCGGTTATCAACGGCATAAACCTGACCATTAACGTCCTGGGCTGGTTCGCCATGGTTTCGGCGGCACGGCCCGACGACTCGGCGATCTTCAGCGCACAGTTGCGCGCGCGTACGGTAAAGTTACTTTCCTCGATCATTGTCCAAACAACAATGACCGCTGCCGCCTTGGCGAAGGACCCGCTGGTTGCGGCCTGGCTCGACGGGCTTGGCGCGTCGTTTGTCGGAGTACTGATGGTCGCCATTGGGGCCCGGATGGTCTGGAGTTGCCTGCCGGATCTGCTCGACCGTGCGGTTCAAGCGGAGCTTTCAGTCAGCATCGACTCGATTCTGGATGAGGCAAAAGCCGGTACCCTTGGAATCGCGCAGCGAAGAACCCGTCGTGCCGGAAGTTTTCCTCATATCGAACTCACTCTGTCGACGACGGGCTGCGTCTGGGTCAGTGATTTCCTGGAACGCGCCGGCGAACTCGAGACCCGATTGCGCAGCCAGATTCCCGACGCCGATATCACGATCGCAGTTCATGAAACCGGCAGCACGGGCCTCGAGTCGAACTAGGTGGGAGTCTGATGGAGCAAGAACCATGAATGCCGGGACGTTCCTGCGGATTGCCGATTTTGGGTTTGCGGCGCTGTTACTGGCGGTGGCGCTGATTTCGAACTCGTTGAGCCTTATCGGCCTATCCCTTGCCGGCTTGGCGCTGGCCACCCGCGAGACCTTGCTGGTTTCCCTTTCACGCAGACTGCAGGGGGACTCCTCGCGTCACTTTCAGTATGGCCCTGGCAAGGCGGTCCAGGCCGGCAACTTGGGCATCGCCTTGTGCACGATCCTTGCCGGCGTCTGGCTCGCGGGTGAATCTTTCGGTGTCATCGTATCTGGTTTCAATGAGATAACTCCCTTTGGTTTCGCCCTTGTGGCGACCTCAAATGCGCTTGTTGCGCTCTGGCACGGCATTCTGGTCTACGCACATGTCGCGCCCGACGATCAGGCGAAGCGGATCCTGCTCAGCCGGCGCCGCCGTCTTTTCGTTTTGCTTGTCGCTGTCCAGATCTTTCTGACCACCGCCGTCTTGGCGAAGGATCTGGAGGTTGCGTTCTGGGTCGATGTTCTCGGCGCGGCCGTCGTTTCGTCGATCGTTGTCGCTTCCGCCTTAAGGCAGGCCTGGAATTGCGTGTGCGATCTGATTGACCATCCCCTGGACGGCGAGCGGGAGGCGGCTCTCATGGCATTGCTATATCGGGAGGGCATTCAGCCGGCGGAACTCGCCGAACTGCGCACGCGCTGTTGCGGACATCAGGTCTTCGCCGAGGTAACTTTGCGCTTGCTGGAACCAATGCCGATCGAAGAAGCCCATCAACGGCTTGCAGGTCTTCGGCGGGCGTTGGAGGGCGCGGTGATGGACCTTGACCTTGTAATCAAACTGCAGGGACCTGCGCCATCCACGCAGACTTCCGGTGGGAGCTGACAGGCGAACATGAAGCGCAGGACCTAGGGGCGGGGCCTTCTGGTCAAGGCCGTTTGCGCAGAACGACGGTCAGGTTCCAGAGCTCGAACCTGTACTTACCCGGGTGCTCGCGGTAGAGGGCCTCGAAGCGACGGTAGAACTCCTCCGCCAGGCTGTCCGCCTCTTCGACGTCATTGGCTGCCGGACCGAAGAGCTGCGTGCGAAGCGTGGTGTCGGCGAAGGCGCGCATGTAGCCGGTGTACTTTCGGGCGTAGGCGGCCGGGTCGCCGATCAGGGCCCCGAAGACGTCATCTGCATTGGCCGGCGCGGGCTTTACCGATACCTCTTTGATCTCAAACGCTTTCGAGAGGACAGGATCCGACTCGATCGGGTCCCTTGCGTCCTTCTCGGTCTGGAACCAGAGCGCAAAAACGAAGCGATCGAGACTGGCCTTGTCGAGCAGCCCTTCATCGGCCATCGACTGCGCCGCGGCCTGGATTGCGCGGTAGATGCCGCGTCCCGACGCGGCCGCGCCGTTGGCCTCGTCGGCATCCGGGACCGATCCGAGTGTGGACACGAGCAGATGGCCGCCCGGCCGCAGTTCCTGTGCCCTGAGCTGAAGGAAGCGAACCCAGTCACTGCGTGCCAGTGTCGCCATCTTCCGGCGCGCCTCGCCCTGCAGATCGGCGAACCAGATGCTGCCGGGAGCGTCGAGATGGACCGCATGGGAGAGCCAGTGGCTTGCGGCGAAACAGGTCGCCAGATTGACCGATTCATCCGACACCATCCGGTCATAGAATGACCCCACTGCAGCTTCCGCTCGGATGCAGGTCCGGCCTTCGAGGTAGCCCTCCGGGCCGCAAAGGAGTGTGAACAAGGTGTTCCAGTCGTTTCCGGGCTGGTCCAGGTGGCACACGGCGACAGGTCCGTCGCCCTCCACTTCGCGATAGGCCTCGATCGCCGAGCGGGCGACGTTGATCGTGCTGAGGCCCGGTCCGCACCCATAGTCGGCTATTCTGAACTCCGGCCGGACCGGACCGATATTCTGGACAAGCTTGCGGATTGTGGCGGCGTGGTTGGCCACCATGGACTGCTGCGCCGAGGAATGCGCATTGTAGTCAACCATGCCCTCGGTGGAGCGGTTTGAAAGCGTCTGATCGTCCTGCATGAGGGCATCCCCATCGACCACTTTCGGGTTTCTATCGTGATCCTATCGGCAAATACTGCCCCTTACTTGACGGTGCGCCCAGCACAAAGGAAAGCAGCCTTCTGTGGCCCGGCGGCTGATCAGCCGCCGGTCGTCTCCAGCGGCAGGGAGTTGGTGTACTTCACCTGGCGCAGGGCGAAGGAGGACTCGATGGAGGCGACGTTCTCCACCCGGGTCAGCTTGGTCTTGAGGAAGCGCTCGTAGGCGGCCAGGTCGGCGGTGGCCACGCGCAGCAGGTAGTCGCGGGTGCCGGTCATGAGATAGCACTCCAGAACCTCTGGGTAGCTGCTCACCTCGGCTTGGAAACGGTCCAGGTCCTCCTCGTGCTGGCGCTCCAGCTTGATGGAGATGAAGACCGAGACCGGCAGGCCAACGGCATCCTGATTCAAGAGCGCGACATAGCGGTTGATGACCCCGGCCTCCTCCAGGAGGCGCACCCGGCGCAGGCAAGGGGAAGGGGAGAGCCCGACCCGCTCGGCCAGTTCCACGTTGGAGAGCCGGCCATTGGCCTGCAGGGCGTCGAGGATCTTGCGGTCGATGGCGTCCAGTTTCATGGCTGGCATATTATGCCATTCCATGCCGCGATGGATAGGTGATAATGCCAGTTTATTCACGAAAAATGGCGTATTTGGCATGAAATGCCAGAGAAATTGGCGTATTCTCATCCTGAGCCGCCCTTCAAACCGGGAAATCCGCCATGGCGACCATCGACAACCGCCACCTGAAGATGCTGGAAGCGCTGGAGAAGAAGGTTCTCTGGCTGTCTTCCTGGACCATCCACAACGCCAACCACATCCGTCCCAAGGGCCCAGGGCGTGAGGTGAAGGTCGGCGGCCATCAGGCCTCCAGCGCCTCCCTGGCCACGCTGATGACGGCGCTCTATTTCGACGTGCTGCGGCCGGCCGACCGGGTGGCGGTGAAGCCGCACGCCAGCCCGGTGTTCCACGCCATCCAGTATCTGTTGGGCAACCAGACGCGCGACAAGCTGGAGAACTTCCGCGGCTTCGGCGGCGCCCAGTCCTATCCCTCGCGCACCAAGGACGGCGACGACGTCGACTTCTCCACCGGCTCGGTCGGCCTCGGCGTGGCGATCACCTCCTTCGCTTCCATGGTGCAGGACTACGTGCGCGAGAAGGGCTGGTCGAAAAACCGTGCCGAAGGCCGCATGGTGGCGCTGGTCGGCGACGCGGAGCTGGACGAGGGCAACATTTACGAAGCCCTCATGGAGGGCTGGAAGCACGACCTGCGCAACACCTGGTGGGTGATCGACTACAACCGGCAGAGCCTGGACGCGGTGGCGAGCAAGAACCTCTACGGCCAGTTCGACAAGCTGTTCCGCTCCATGGGCTGGGAGGTCATCACCATCAAGTACGGCCATCTGCTGCAGGCCGCTTTCAAGGAGCCGGGCGGCGAGAAGCTGCGCCAGTGGATCGACGACTGCCCCAACCAACTCTACTCGGCGCTGACCTTCCAGGGCGGCGCGGCCTGGAGAAAACGTCTCTTGGATGACCTGGGCGATCAGGGACCGGTCACGGCCCTGATCGAAAGCCGCAGCGACGACGACCTGGCGCGCCTCATGACCAACCTCGGCGGCCACGACCTGCCGGCGGTGCTGGAGGCCTTTCACTCGGTCGACCATGACCGTCCGGTCTGCTTCATCGCCTACACGGTGAAGGGCTACGGCCTGCCGCTGGCCGGCCATAAGGACAACCACGCCGGCCTGATGACGCCGGAGCAGATGGAGAGCTTCCGCGTCTCCCTGGGCGTGCGCGAAGGCCACGAGTGGGAGCCCTTCGAGGCCATGGCACCGGCGAAGAAGGACGTCGAAGCCTTCCTCAAGGCAGTGCCCTTCAACGCCGAGGGTCGGCGGCGCTACGACGCGGCCTCGGTGGAGGTGCCCGCCAAGCTGGCGACGCCGGAAGGCGACGTCATGTCGACCCAGGAAGGCTTCGGCAAGATCCTCAACGAGATCGCCCGCGGGAAGTCCCAGCTCGCCGAGCGCATCGTGACCACCTCGCCGGACGTCACCGTCTCCACCAACCTGGGGCCCTGGGTGAATCGCCGCGGCCTGTTCAGCCGCACACCGCTGGCCGACACCTTCCGCGACCAGCAGGTGCCCTCGGCGCAGAAATGGATGATGTCGCCGGAAGGCCAGCACATCGAACTCGGCATCGCCGAGATGAACCTCTTCCTGCTGCTGGGCGCGCTGGGGCTGTCGCATTCGCTGTTCGGCGAGCGCCTGCTGCCGATCGGCACGCTCTACGATCCCTTCATCCAGCGCGGCCTGGATGCGCTGAACTACGCCTGCTACCAGGACGCCCGCTTCATCCTGGTGGCCACCCCCTCGGGCGTCACCCTGGCCCCGGAAGGCGGCGCGCACCAGTCGGTGTCCTCGCCGCTCATCGGGCTGGCCCAGGACGGCCTGGCCTCCTTCGAGCCGGCCTTCGTCGACGAACTCGCGACCATTCTCGGCTGGTCCTTCGACTACCTGCAGCGGAACGGCGAGGGTGAGCCCTCCGGGCCCTGGCTGCGCGACGAGAAGGGCGGCTCGGTCTACCTGCGCCTTTCCACAAGGCAGCTGGAACAGCCCAAGCGGGCCATCGACGACGACCTCTCGGCCGACATCATCAACGGCGCCTACTGGCTGCGCCGGCCCGGGCCGAACTGCGAGGTGGTCATCGCCTACCAGGGCGTGGTGGCCGAGGAAGCCATCGCCGCGGCCGGGCTCATCGCCGAGGATCGCCGCGACGTCGGCGTGCTGGCGGTGACCTCCGCCGACCGACTTAGTGCGGGTTGGCATGCCGCCGAGCGGGCGCGCCAGGAAGGCGACGTGAACGCGCGCTCACACATCGAGAACCTGCTGGCGCCCATCGACCGCGACGCCGGGCTGGTGACGGTGCTGGACGGCCATCCGACCACGCTGTCCTGGCTGGGTTCGGTGCGCGGCCACCGGGTGCAGGCCCTGGGCGTCGAGCACTTCGGGCAGACCGGCACGGTGCAGGACCTCTACGGCCACCACCGCATCGGCACCGAGGCCATCGTCGCCGCGGCCAACGCCGCCTCGGCGGGGCGGCCGATCCGCTACCTAAGGGCGGTGCCGTAACTTGCTCCTTTGGCGTCCCGGGGCTTGACCCCGGGACCCATTGGCATTCACCCCGAGACGAATTGCTGCGGGCCATTGTGCGGATAGGGCACTGGGTCCCGGCAACAAGTGCCGGGACGACGACTGAGCGGAAGTCGAGGGTACACCCGAAGCATCCACGGGACCGCCAACCGCTGGTGGCTCAACGGCCTTTCCGAACCTTCCGCTGTTCCCCTCAGCCCGCCGAAAGCTGATCGAAGGCCTCCAGGGCCTGGGCGCCATAGACGTAGGATGGGCCGCCGCCCATGTAGATCGCCACGTCGATGGTCTCCAAAACTTCGGCACGGGTCGCCCCGTGGCGGATGGCGGCGGCGGTGTGGAAACCGATGCAGCCGTCGCAGCGCCCGGCGATGCCGATGGCCATGGCGATCAGTTCCTTGATCTTCGGCGACAGTTCGCCGGGGGTTGTCGCCGCGTTGGCGAGCCCGGAAAAGGCCTTCGCCAGTTCCGGCGACGCTTTGCGGTAGTCGGTGATGGCCTGCGACAGAGTCTGGTTGGCGTTCTTCCAATCCTTGTGCAATTCGCCCTCCTTGCTTTGTCAAAGCGTCAGTTGTCGGGGAGAGCGTGGGCGCTGTCGATGACCGAGATCAAGGAACTGATCCGACCCTGTCGCTCCTGCAACACCTCTGTCGCAAATCCTGTCGCGGGCCCCGAGCCGACGCGGAAGAGTGGAGCCTGAAGCACGGCATTCCCCTTGGCGCGGAGGCGGCCCTCATGAGCACCTGGCTCCCCAGAGAAATCGAAGCGAAACGGCAGGTCCTGCAGCAGGTTCTGAAGCCGATCGCGGAGGCCTGCGGCCTGCCCAACGAGGCCTACACCTCCGAGGCTTTCGCCGCCGTGGAGCGCGACGAGGTGCTGGCCAGGACCTGGACCTGCATCGGGGTCGGCAACTGGGTGCCCGAGCCCGGCGACCTGAAGCCGGTGCAGCTTCTCGGCCTGCCGCTGCTGCTGCTGCGCGACCGCGCGGGCGAGATCAAGGTCTTCCACAACGTCTGCAGCCACCGTGGCCTGGAACTGGTCAGCGCCCCCTGCAAGTCGAAGGGCCTGATCCGCTGCCGCTACCACTCCTGGAGCTACAGCCTGGATGGCAGCCTGAAGGCCACGCCCTTCATCGGCGGGCCGGGTACCAAGACCTGCGAGGGCTTCGACAAATCGAAGCACGGCCTGAAACCGGTGCGCAGCGCCGTGTGGTGCGACGCCGTCTTCGTCGATCTCTCCGGCGAGGCGCCGCCCTTCGAGGACTTCATCGCCCCCATCGCCGAGCGCTGGCAGGCCTTCGACCCGGCGCGCCTGCGCCACGGCGGCCCCGACTCGGCCTTTGCCATCGAGGTGAAGTGCAACTGGAAGCTGGCGGTGGAGAACTACTGCGAGGCCTATCACCTGCCGTGGATCCATCCGGCCCTGAACCAGTACTCCCGCCTGGAGGACCATTACATCATCGAGGAGGCGGGGCACATGGCCGGGCAGGGCAGCACCGCCTACCGGCCGGCGCTGAGCGGCGACGGGCGGCAGTTTCCTGCGCACCCCGGCCTGCCGGAAAGCTGGTACGGCGCCGGGGAGTACCTGGCGCTCTTCCCCAACGTGCTCTTCGGCGTCCATTCCGACCACTTCTACACCGTGGTGCTGGAGCCGCTGGGCGCCGGCGCCACGCGCGAGCACTTCGAGATCTATTACTTCGACGAGGCGGTGCTGGACGACGCCTACGCCGACCTGCGCGCCACCAACGCCCGCCAGTGGATGACGGTCTTCGAGGAGGACCGCGGCGTGGTGGAGGGCATGCAGGCCGGGCGCGCCTCGCCGGCCTTCGAGGGAGGCGTCTTCTCGCCGGCGATGGACGGCCCGACCCACTGCTTCAACAAGTGGATGGCAGAAGCCCTGCTGGGCTGACTCGGTGGACAGCGTGGCCTCTGTGGCCTTAGTCTTTCCTGTGGTTGCATCGTCCACAGGAGACTTCCCATGGCCGCTGCGAAGCCATCTTCAAAAAGTAAATCAAAGCCGCCGGCGGCAGAAAGCCAGGGCCTGCGCCGGCGCATCATCGAAGCGGCCCTGGACATCGCCGAAGACTGGGGCTGGTACGACATCCGCTTGCATCACGTGGCCGAGCGGTTGAAGTTGCCGCTGGCGGCCGTCCGCGCTGAGTTCCGCGACGGCGATGCCATCGCCGACGCTTGGATTGCGACAGCCGACCTGGCCATGCTGGCGCCGCCGAGGCGGGGCTTTGCCGACCTTCCGGCCCGCGAGCGTCTGCAGATCGTGCTGGAAACTTGGCTCGACGCCCTGGCGCCCCACCGCAAGGTGACGGCGGAAATGTTTCGCGCCAAGCTCTGGCCCGTGCACGTCCACCATAACCTCAAGCTTGTCACCTGGACTTCACGCACGGTGCAGTGGTGGCGCGAGGCGGCATTGCTCGACGGCACGGGCCAGCGCCGCTCGGTGGAGGAGATCGGGATGACCCTTATCTTCCTCGCCACCCTGGCGCGCTGGTGCCGTGACACCTCAGAGGGGCAGACGCGGACCAAGACCTACCTGCAGCGCCGCCTCGAGCGCGCCGACCGCTTCATGGGTCGTACTTTCCCACCACGCAAAGCAACCTAGCCGGAAGTAGCCATATCAAAGACCGTCATCCCAGGCCTGACCCCGGGATCCAACGACGTCAGCGCGAGGCGATTCGGCGAGGAGCTCCATTGAGCTCGATGCAGTGGAGAGGGCAATGGGTCCCGGCATCAAGTGCCGGGACCACAGTGGAGTGTGCCTGCAGCTGCCGGGCCGTCATGTGGAGGACTTATCTCGAGGGTCCTTCGGTCAGGTCGCAGCCGCTTCTTGCCGCCGGCGGAATTCCTCCACCGGCAGGCCGGCGATGCCCCAGTCGGCGGTGTCGACCTCGTCGATGACGACGAAAGTCGTCGCCGGGTTCTTGTCCAGCACCTCCGCCAGCAGGTTGGTGATGCCCTGCATCAGGGCCGCCTTCTGCTTGGGCGTCGCGCCTTCGCGGGTGATCTTTACGTTTACATAGGGCATGGGGCTTGCTCCCTTTGGGTCAGCTTGCCGGGTCGAGGTCGAAGTGGAAGACCTTGGAGATGATCTGCCAGCGCCCCCCGACGAAGATCAGGGTCAAGAGGTCGGTGAAGAACTTCGGGCCGATCGCGCACTCCACCCGGGCGAGGGCGGTGACGGGCCCGGCGAACTCCAGCGAGACGATGCGGTCGCGGCGCGGCTCGCCGCGGCTGGCCGGGGAGGGCCGGGCATCGACCATGGGAAAGTACTGCGCCATCGTCAGATGCACCGGCTCGCCGCCCTGGTCTGCCGCTTCGGTCGCCGTGACGTAGTGGGCCAGCGGGTGGAAGACCTGCTTCAGTCTTCCGGTATCGCTGTGGTGGAGGCCGTCGAAGTAGGTCTGCAAGGCGGCCGCTACCGTCCCGAAGCGTTCGTCCATGATGGTCTGCTCGCTCAGGCCGCGAGGCCCTCGGCCTTCAGTGCCGCCTGCACCGCGTCGCGCCCGGCGACGCGCTGCTGGAAGGCGGCGATGTTCGGCCAGCTGTCCAGGCCGATGCCCGTGGGTCCCGTCCAGTTGGCGACCACGAAGAGATAGATGTCGGCGACGCTGAAGCTGTCGCCCATCAGGTACTGACGGCCGTCGGAGAGCAGGTCGTTCACGTAGTCGAACTTCTGATGCACCTTCTTCCTGGCGGCCTCCTTCTCGGCCTCGCCGCTGTCGGCCTTGAAGAGAGGACTGAACGCCTTGTGCAGTTCGGTGGCGACGAAGTTCAGGTAGGCCTGCAGGTGGGTCCGCTCGCGGCTGCCGGCGGCCGGGGCCAGCGCCGCCGAAGGCTTGCTGTCGGCGATGAACTGCAGGATGGCGGCGTTCTCTGTCAGCAGATCGCCGTCGTCCAGGGTCAGGGCCGGTACGTAGCCCTTGGGATTGAGCGACAGAAAGTCGGCGCTCTTGTTGGCGGCGTCGATGCGCTCCAGGTCGAAATCGGCGCCGACTTCGCGCAGGGCGATGTGGGAGGCGAGGGAGCAGGACCCGGGGAGGTAATAGAGCTTCATCTTGCAGATCTCCTGTTTCTTCGAAACGGCCGCGGCTGCGGCGCCCCGAAGACGTAGGGGCAGGAGTTACTTTTGTATACCTGCTGATTGATTGTTACGCGATTATCGGGTATCCGTTCAGTAACTAATGGTAACCGATGGTAACTTAGAGGCGGGAAAGGTGACCTCATGGCCTTGAAGATACGTAAGAACCGCAGCCCGGAGCCGCCCAACGAGTGTCCGCTCTCCAAGTGCATGGAGGTGCTGAAGGGCGCCTGGACGCCCAACGTCATCTGGTACCTCAGCGGCGGGCCGCGCCGCTTCAACGAGCTGCGCCTCGACATCCCCAGGGTCTCGGCCAAGGTGCTGACGACCCGGCTGCGGGACCTGGAGGCCAAGGGCGTCGTCCTGCGCGAGGTGAAGCCGACCTCGCCGCCCTCCGTTGAGTACTCCCTCACCGATCTGGGCCAGCAATTGGTTCCTGCGATCAACGCCATCGCCGACGTCGGCCATAAGCTGAAAGAGCGGAAGAAAGCGCGGACGATGCCGCAGGGCAAGGCAAAGCAGCGAGCCGCGGCGGAATAGGGCGGTGCAGCGGCGGCGGGTGCCGTGTAGCCGCAAAGAAACCGAAGCAATCCTGTCATCATAGAGTCACAGGCGGGCTGTAGAGCTTGGGGCGATCCGCTCGGTCGGTTGGGGCCGGGCCCATCGTATCCAGGGGGCTCTCTGCATGTCCGTTATTGCTGTGTCGCGCGTCCGCAAGTCCTTCGGCGACAAGACCGTGCTGCACGGTGTCGACCTGGAAGTGCGCGAAGGGGAGATGGTGGGCCTGATCGGCGCTTCCGGCTCCGGCAAGTCGACCCTGATCCGCCTCATCTGCGGGCTGGAGCGCATGGACCGCGGCACCGAAGGCCGTATCGCCCTCTTCGGCAGGGAAACCCAGAAGGACGGCCGCTTCAGCGAAAACAGCGAGGCGCTGCGCCGTGAGGTCGGCGTCATCTTCCAGCAGTTCAATCTCATCAACCGCCTGTCGCTGCTGACCAACGTGCTGGCCGGACGGCTGGGACGCATCGCGCGCTGGCGCGGCACGCTGGGCCTCTTTCCACAGGGCGATAAGGTGATGGCGCTGCAGGCGCTGGAGCGCGTCGGCCTCATCGCGCAGGCGCATCAGCGTGCCTCCACGCTGTCCGGCGGCCAGCAGCAGCGCGGCGCCATTGCCCGGGTACTGACCCAGCAGGCCCGGCTTATCCTCGCCGACGAGCCCATCGCCTCCCTCGACCCGGCCGCCGCAAAGCTCATCATGTCGACCCTGCGGGAGATCAACCGCCAGGACAAGACCACGGTGATCGTCTCCCTGCACCAGATCGACCATGCCTTCGAGCATTGCGACCGCATCATCGCCCTGAAGGACGGCCGGGTGATCCATAACGGCCCGACCGGCGGCATCACGCCGGACGACATCGCAAACCTCTACGGGGTGGCGGCGGGCAGCCTCGACCTCGTCAAGGCCCCCGTGAAGGAGCCCGCCAAGGCCGGGCCGTTGCGGCCCGCGGCCGGCGCCTATCCGGGCAACGGGCTGGACCGCCAGGACGACCTCGCCGCCCGCGTGGCCGCCAACGCCTGACTCTCATTTCCGCCTACGCATCAGTCAAACAGGAGTAAATGATGCTCAAGACCCTCACCACCGCCGCCGCCGGTCTTGCGACGGCCTTGGCCTTCAGCGCCTCCGTGGCCCAGGCCGAGATGCCCGAGCAGATCAACTTCGGCATCATCTCGACCGAGTCCTCCTCGGCCCTCGAGAAGTCCTTCAGCCCCTTCCTCAAGGACATGGAGAAGAGCCTGGGCGTGAAGGTGAAGCCCTTCTTCGCCTCCGACTACGCGGGCGTCATCGAAGGCATGCGCTTCGGCAAGGTCGATGTCGCCTGGTTCGGCAACAAGTCGGCCATCGAGGCCGTGGACCGCGCCGGCGGCGAGGTCTTCGCCCAGACCATCAAGGACGACGGCTCCAAGGGCTACTACTCGTTGCTGATCGTCAACAAGGACTCCAAGATCAATTCCCTGGACGACGTGCTGAAGTGCGACAAGACGCTGACCTTCGGCAACGGCGACCCGAACTCCACCTCGGGCTTCGCGATCCCCGGCTACTACGTCTGGGCGCTGAACAACAAGAACCCGGAAGACTGCTTCGTCCGGGTCACCAATTCCAACCACGAAGGCAACGCCATGGCCGTCGCCAGCGGCAAGGTCGACGTGGCCACCAACAACACCGAGTCGATCTACGCGCGCCTCGCCAAGTCCAATCCGGAAGCCGCCGCCAACATCAAGGAGATCTGGCGCTCGCCGATGATCCCCTCCGACCCGATGGTGTGGCGCAAGGAACTGGCCGAGGACGCCAAGCAGAAGATCTACTACTTCTTCATGCAGTACGGCCGCTTCGGCGACGCGGAGAAGGTGAAGCGCGAGCGTGAGGTGCTGGCCAGCGTGTCCGACGGCTGGGGCCCCTTCCTGGCCTCTTCCAACGCGCAGCTGCTCGACGTGCGCCAGATCGAGGCCTTCAAGGCCAAGATCAAGGCCCAGAACGCCGGCGACGAGGCGGGCGTGAAGGCCGCCGAGGAGAAGCTGAAGGACCTGCAGGCCTACGCCAAGATCGTCGGCGAAGCCGGCTACTAAGCTAAAGCCACGGGAAGCCGGGGGCGGTCCGCCAGGGCCGCTCCCGGCAGCCTCCTTCGTTCGTTCATACCTTGATTTCGTGAGCCGCCGCCGATGAGCCTCGCCACCGCCAACGCCGCATCACCCGCCGCCAGGCTGGAGGATCTCTCGCCGGAGGTGCGCGAGGCGCTGCAGCCGCGCTGGAGCGGCTTCCTGAATCGCGCCGGGGTGGCGCTGGTCATCGCAGTGATGCTGGGGCTTTCCTACTACCCGGCCGAGGTGGACCGCTGGACCTTCCTGATCACCGACGCCGACAACATGGCGGTCTTCATCAGTGACTTCCTGTCGCCGGACTTCACCGACCTCGACACCTTCGTTCTGAAAATGATCGAGACGGTGCAGATCGCCCTCTGGGGCTCCGTGCTGTCGATCATCGTCGGCGTGCCCTGCGGCCTGCTGTCCTCCAACAACATCGCGCCGGTGTGGATCGTACAGCCCATGCGCCGGGCGATGGACGCGGCCCGCGCCATCAACGAGTTGGTCTTCGCCATCCTCTTCGTGGCCGCGGTGGGCCTGGGGCCCTTCGCCGGGGTCATGGCGCTTTTCATCCATAACCTGGGCGTCATCTCCAAGCTGTTCTCGGAGGCCGTGGAGGCCATCGACCCGCGCCCGGTGGAGGGCATCCGCGCCACCGGCGCCAGCCGCCTGCAGCAGGTGATCTACGGCGTCATCCCGCAGGTGCTGCCGCTATGGAGCAGCTTCTCGCTCTACCGCTTCGAGACCCTGGTGCGCTCGGCCACCGTGCTGGGCATCGTCGGCGCCGGCGGCATCGGCTTCACCTTCTACGAGTCGTTCCGCGCCTTTCAGTACGACCGCGCCGCGGCGGTGATCATCGTCGTGGTGCTGGTGGTCTCGGTCATCGACATCATCTCCTCCCAGCTCCGCAAGCGCCTGATCTGATCTTTCCCACACGCCAGATCGTCACCCTCGGGCTTGTCCCGAGGGTCCAGGGCAATAGGCCATGGCGCCGGCCCCTGGATGCTCGGAACCAGTCCGGGCATGATGCTAATGGTGGAAGTGAAGGCGCTGTTTTTTCAGGCCGCCTTCTTCACACTCACCTTGTCGGGATAGAAGGCCACGTAGCCCTTCACCGCGCCGACCAGGGGCAGCGGCTCGGGGTAGGTCCAGGCGGCGTTCTCCAGAGTCTGGCCGCCGGCCTTCACGCTGAAATAACTGGCGTCGCCCTTGATGGGGCAGTGGGTCCGGTGGTCCGTGGCTTCCAGGTACTCCGGGTCGATGTCGTCGAGCGGGAAATAGACCACGGGCGGGTAGCTCTTCTCGCCGTTCACCTCTTCCAGAATCATGACACGGTCGGAGAGGGCGATGGTGGCCTCGCCGAGCTTCGCGACATAGGGCTCTCCGGCCATGGACACGGTGGCGGTATGAGATTTCTCGGTCATCGGCGATCTCCGGTACTCGGTCAAACTGTGTCGTTTGGCTGTGTCTTCTGGCAGCCCCGGCGCGCAAAGACGCCGGCGCCTCTCCTTAGAGAGGTCCTCCCGAGACATGGGGGCGCGAAGGCGTCAGGTCCAGAGGTGATGGCGGCGATTGGTGCTCAGGGAGCGGCGGCGCCGTGCTGCGTCAGCACCTTGCGATCCAGTTCGAAGAAGTCGAAGCCGCTGCCCAGTCGCACCAGGGGGAAGGAGGGGCCGGTCTTGTCGTAGTCGAAGACCTGGCTGAGCAGGACGAAGCCGATCCGCTCGGGCTTTTCGTTGTCGGCATAGGGCAGCAGCAGGCGCCGCGTGTCCAACGCCCGCCCGCGATCCCACTGGAAACGGCTGTGCGAGAACAGCGGCACGCGTTCGGCCCGGCACTGGTCGATGTGGCCGCGGATGAAGTCGTGGTAGTCGCCGTCCATGAACTCGTGCAGGCAGCGCCCCGTGTAGTCGCTGCCCCAGACCTGTGCGATTTCGGTGCCCACCAGGCGCAGGCGCACGGCGTCGTCCTTGGTGAACTCGTAGATCACCAGCGTCGGCAGGCAGCGCGGAAAGTCGACGGGATCGAAGGAGGCACGGGGCGGCACGTGATGGCACCGGGCCGTCTCTGCGCACCAGGCGCGGTAAAGTTCTTCCTGCCGCGGGTCCAACATGGCTGCCCAACTCTAGTCGCTGTGATTGGATAATCTACGCAAACGATTAGGGGCGGCGAAAGCGGTTGCGGCCAAAAGCCGCAGTTTTTTCATGGTTTTTGTGATCCTCGGCTGCGCCGCGTGCAGGTCATCAATTCAGGGTTGCGGGAGGCCGGCGGCGCAGGCGCTACAGCAGGCCCCGCGCCGCCAGGTTCCGCATCAGCGCGCTGCTGCCGAAGGTCCAGGGCGCGATCTTGTCGCAGTGGTTCACCCGGTTCACCAGGGCGCCCAGCTGGCTGCTGCGGATGGTGACCCGGTCGCCCAGCTTGTGGGTGAAGCCCTCGCCGGGGCGGTCGCGGTCCTGGATCGGCGCGAACATGGTACCCAGCATCAGCACCAGGCCGTCCGGGTACTGGTGGTCGCTGTTCAGCGCCTGGGCCACCAGGTCCGTCACGTCGCGGCTGATGGCGGCCAGGGGATAGTTGTCGGCGATCTTGAAGCCGTCCTCGCCGGCGACTTCGACCTCGATCACCACGTTGCGCAGGTCGTCCAGGCTGAAGGTCTCGTCGACAAGCCGGATGAAGGGACCGAGGGCGCAGGAGGCGTTGTTGTCCTTGGCGCGGCCGAGCAGCAGGGCGCTGCGCCCCTCCACGTCGCGCAAGTTCACGTCGTTGGCCAGCGTGGCGCCCAGGATCTCGCCGCGGCTGTTCACCACCACCGCCACCTCCGGCTCCGGGTTGTTCCACACCGAGGTGGCGAGGATGCCGATCTCCGCGCCGCTGCCGACGGCGGACATGGGCTGGGCCTTGGTAAAAATCTCGGCGTCGGGGCCGATGCCCACCTCCAGGTACTGCGACCACTGCCCCCGCTCGATCAGCGTCTGCTTCAGCCGGGCGGCTTCCGGCGAGCCGGGCTTCAGGGCCGCCAGCTCGGTGCCGATCTCCTTGGCGATGCCGGCGCGGATGGCCTCGGCCTGCTGCGGGTCGCCCTTGGCCTGCTCCTCGATGACGCGCTCCAGCATGGAGTCGACGAAGGTGACGCCGCTGGCGCGCAGCGCCTGCAGGTCCGCCGGCGCCAGGAAGTGCGCCACGTCGTTGCGCGCCTTGTCCCAGGCCGAGTTGGCCAGCATGGCCTCAAGGTCGCCCACCACCGGCAGGCTGCCGGCGCCGAGGGCCTTGCGGATGCGCGCGGCCAGGCCATCGAGCTCGAAGAGGGCGGCGGCGGTGGGCGCCAGGGCGGTGAGCTCGCGCACCTGGGTGCCGTCCAGGACTACCGGGCTCGGCCCCGGCGTGTCGCCTTCGTGGGCCGGGGGCAGCCAGGCGCGGCCGATCAGCAGGCCGGCGGTCTTGTCGTCGGGGAGGATGAGGTCGGGAGTCAGGTCCATCGGGCGGGTTTTCCTTCGTGCGGTCTTTCTTATGGGAGCGCTATCACCGCGAGTTATAGGGCCTTCCGCCGCCGCTTTGAACTCCTGTGAGGCTCCGGGCGTGATTTGAGGGAATTCCCTCAGCGCAAGACCGCCTCGCTCGTGAAATTTTTACTGGAATTTTCATAGGAGCGGAGTCACCCTCCGGCAAGGCGATGACGAGAGGGGGAGGGGCCGCATGGCGGCGAGCCGGAAAGCGGTGGAGGTCAGCGCGGCGCTGCTGCCGGGCGCAAAGCTGGGCCAGGACCTGCGGGCGCTGCGCAAGACGCGCGGCCTGACGCTCAGCGAGCTGGCCCTGAAGGTCGGCCGCTCGGTGGGCTTCCTCAGCCAGGTGGAGCGCGGCATCTCGGAACTGGGGATCGACGACCTGCGGGCGCTGGCGGCGGCGCTGGAGGCGCCGCTGTCCTGGTTCCTGATCCACGAGGACGTGCCCGAGGATGAGCGCGGCCAGGTGGTGCGCGCCGCCGGGCGGCGCCACATCGGCTCGGCCGAGACCGGCCTGACCGAAGAACTGCTGTCGCCGGACCTGGGCGGCAGCTTCGAGGTGCTGCGCAGCGTCTTCGCGCCGGGCGCCGAGCGCAAGCAGGTCATCACCCGCGATACCGAGGAGACCGGTTACCTGGTGGCCGGCGAGCTGGAGCTGTGGATCGGCGGGCGGCACTTCCACCTGAAGGCCGGCGACTCCTTCCGCACCGAACGCGAGCCGACGCGCTGGCGCAATCCCGGCAAGGTCCCCTGCGAGGTGATCTGGGTCATCTCGCCGCCGGTCTATTGAGTGAGTGCGGCGCGGCGAAGGCTTGGAACCTGAAAGGGGATCACCCCCACCCTAACCCTCCCCCATCGAAGGGGGAGGGGAAGATTATAGAAACCGCCTGCTTGAACTCCTCCCCCCTTGATGGGGGGAGGTTGGGTGGGGGGTGAGGCGCAGCGCCAACAGAAGAGAAATGCCATGACCGATCTCCCCCAACACGCCCCCAAGCACGCAAGGGCCGTCATCGTCGGCGGCGGCGTCATCGGCTGCTCCGTCGCCTACCATCTGGCCAGGCTCGGCTGGTCCGGCGTGGTGCTGCTGGAGAGGAAGCAGCTCACCTGCGGCACCACCTGGCACGCGGCGGGCCTCATCGGCCAGCTGCGCGCGACGTCGAACATGACCCAGCTCGCCAAGTACTCGGCCGAACTCTACGCCACGCTGGAGGCGGAGACCGGCGTCGCCACCGGCTTCAAACAGAACGGCTCGCTTTCCGTCGCGCTGACCGATGAGCGCCTGGAGGAGCTGAAGCGCGGCGCCTCCATGGCCAAGACCTTCGGCCTGGAGGTGGAGGTGCTGACGCCGGAGGAGGTGAAGGCCAAATACCCGCTCCTGAACCTGGAAGGCGCGACCGGCGGCGTCTTCCTGCCCAAGGACGGCCAGGCCGACCCGGCCAACATCGCCCACGCGCTGGCCAAGGGCGCGCGCCAGAAGGGCGTGCAGATCTTCGAGCAGACCCAGGTCACCGCCATCACGCAGAAGGACGGGCGCGTGACCGGCGTCGAGACGGATAAGGGGAACATCACCGCCGAATACGTCGTGAACTGCGCCGGCATGTGGGGGCGGGACGTGGGCCTCATGGCCGGCGTCGCCGTGCCCCTGCAGGCCTGTGAGCACTTCTACATCGTCACCGAGGACATCCCCGAGCTGCCGCGCAATCTGCCCGTCCTGCGCGTGCCCGACGAGTGCGCCTACTACAAGGAGGACGCGGGCAAGATCCTGCTGGGCGCCTTCGAGCCCAAGGCCAAGCCCTGGGGCATGGCGGGCATCCCCGAGGACTTCTGCTTCGACCAGCTGCCGGAGGACTTCGATCACTTCGCGCCGATCCTGGAGGCCGCCGTCGCGCGCCTGCCGATCCTGGAGACCGCCGGCATCCACACCTTCTTCAACGGCCCGGAGAGCTTCACGCCGGACGACCGCTACCTGCTGGGCGAGGCGCCGGAGCTCAGGAACTTCTACGTCGCCGCCGGCTTCAACTCGGTGGGCATCCAGTCGGCCGGCGGCGCCGGCAAGGCGCTGGCCGAGTGGATGGAGGCGGGCGCGCCGCCCTTCGACCTCTGGGACGTGGACATCCGGCGCCTGCAGCCCTTCCAGAACAACAAGACCTATCTGGTGGCGCGCGCCAAGGAGGCGCTGGGCCTGCTCTACGCCGACCACTTCCCCTACCGCCAGTTCGAGACCGCGCGCGGCGTCCGCCAGAGCCCGCTGCACGAGCGCCTGGCTCAGCACGGCGCCTGCTTCGGCGAGACCGCGGGCTGGGAGCGCGCCAACTGGTTCCTGCCGGCGGAGGCGCGCGCAAGAGGGGAGGCCGCGGCCTACCGCTATTCCTGGAAGCGGCAGAACTGGTTCGACTACGCCGCCGCCGAGCACAGGGCGGTGCGCGCGGGCGTCGGCCTCTTCGACATGACCTCCTTCGCCAAGATCCGCGTCGCGGGGCGCGACGCCGAGGCCGTGCTGCAGAAGATCTGCGCCAACGACATCGCCGTGGAACCGGGGCGCATCGTCTATACCCAGTGGCTGAACGAGCGCGGCGGCATCGAGGCCGATCTCACCGTCACCCGTCTCAGCGAGACCGAGTTCCTGATCGTCACCGGCGCGGCGGTGGGCCGCCGCGACCTCGCCTGGCTGCAGCGCCACATCCCCGAGGACGCGCACTGCGTCGCCACCGAGGTGACGGCGGGCGAGGCGGTGCTCTGCGTCATGGGCCCCAAGGCGCGCGATCTGCTCCAGCCGCTGACGCCGTCACGCCTCGACAACGACGCCTTTCCCTTCGGCACGGCGCAGTCAATCGAGATCGGGATGGCGCAGGCCCGCGCCCACCGCGTCTCCTACGTCGGCGAACTGGGCTGGGAGCTCTACGTGCCCGCCGACACGGCGCGCCACGTCTTCGACACGATCCTCGAAGCCGGTCTGCCGCAGGGTCTCAAGTTGTGTGGGATGCACGTGCTGGACTCCTGCCGCATCGAGAAGGCCTTCCGCCACTTCGGCCACGACATCTCCGACGAGGACCACGTGCTGGAGGCCGGCCTCGGCTTCGCGGTGAAGACGGAGAAGCCCGCCGGCACCTACGGCGACTTCCTCGGCCGCGCCGCGGTGCTGAAAAAGAAAGAAGAGGGCCTGACCCGCCGCCTGGTCCAGTTCAGGCTCAAGGACCCCGAGCCGCTGCTCTACCACAACGAGCCCATCTGGCGCGACGGCACCATCGCCGGCCACCTGACCAGCGGCGCCTACGGCCACCACCTGGGCGCCGCCATCGGCCTGGGCTACGTGCACGGCGAGCCGGGCGAGAGCGCCGCCGACCTGCTGGCCTCAGCCTACGAGATCGAGGTGGCCGGCGACCGCTTCGCGGCGGAAGCCAGCCTTAAGCCGCTCTACGACCCGAAGGGGGAGCGGGTGAGGGGGTAGGGGGACTTTGATATCCCGCAGCTCTACTAGGTGTCCTGATTGCACAGAAGCAAATAAGCGGTGCGCATTGTCGATAGGCATCAGGAGCTATCAACAGTGCATGGATATAAAGTGCAGCCTAGTTTACCATTTTATCGGTATGCAGAGTCGTGAAATGGCAGTACATAGATTTGGTATAGTAGATGGTGGATAAAATCAAAGTAGCGCTACGCTCTTCTGTAGATACTTAATGGGAAAGAAGTTCAATGCTAGATTAACTTATGGTAATAGAAGTTCAATTAAAGTTTTTGTGTTGTTTTTTCAGAGTCGTTCGAACTATTCAGTTTCGCGCAAACACGAATAGGGCACATGTCAGAGCATATGCTTCATACTCAGTTCACTCCAATTTTCCCCAATGAATGCGATGGAACAACGGAGGTCGTGAAGCGAGTTGCTATGCCAGATAGCTCCAAATTTACTCTCGCAGATGGCAGCGTATTTCAAGCTCGCCGATTCTTGCCACTTGGAAAAGGCGATCATGTCTTGATGCGGGAAGGGGAGCTATGGGTTTTAGCCAAACGCGATGATGTTTGGATTAATATTTTCGATGCTTGGATCCGAAACATCACGCTGAAATTTTTGGGCAAGACTATTCAAGTCGAGTTTAAAGAAATCGAAACACTCGAAGAACTTGAGCAATTTGAGGCGCTTCGCAAGTTCCACTACCGGGGTGGAGGTGGTGCCGGCCGCACTGTGCCGATCATAGGGAGATCCAATATCTGGGATCTTCCTTCAGTTCTTGGATTCATTGAAGTGTCGTCCAGCATGATCGCCAATACAGCAAGGAAGCGCTTTCTGGACTATCCCTATCGGGAAAATGGAGAACTGCTTTGGAGCCGATGGGATCATGCTTCAGCGCGCAAGTACTCTAACATGATCTGCCGCATTTCGCGCTTTGTTATCCATCCTGAACTCCGCGGTTTGGGGCTGGCGAAGGAGTTCTTAGAAGCAGCGATTCAATACGCCGAGCAAAGGTGGTTTTTTGGGGGCTTCAAGCCGCGGTTCATTGAGATTACAGCAGACATGCTTCGGTACTATCCGTTTGTGGGCCAGAGCTTTGTGTTTATGGGTGAAACTGAAGGCAATGGGCACCGTATTCAAAAGGATATGAGCTACCTTGTCCGACGCGCTCAAGCGGGTGAGGATATCCGGGGTATGCCGCAAGGTGGGGGGGGGATTATGACTCTTCAGCGGGGCTATGCCGCGCAGCTTATTAAATACTTAAAGAAGACCAACAAGTCGCTCCCGGATGTCATCCATTCGTTGAAGTTTGACCCGTCTACGCTAGACCAAGAAACATGGGAAGCGCTCTATCGGCTTAACCGTAGACCTAAACCTTCCTATATCATGGGCCTTACCACAAATGCGAAGTCCTTTGTCAGCGAACGCTGCGAAAACCACTACGCTACGGTCGGTTCGGCCATTGAGAAGGAGCCTTGTGCAGTGGAGGGCTCTGAGGAGCAAGAGCCCTTCATTTTTACAGGCATCTCTGTACACGCGCGCGCTCAGATGGCTCAGTCGCGTGAGGCGCGCTCCTTGCAAGACAGCTTTGGCTTTGTTGGAAGCGAACTAGACGCGACCATTATTCAGCCCTTCGATTTTACCCTTGCTCCCGGAACGATCACCTTGATTTGCGGTGGAAGTGGCTCTGGTAAGACTCTGCTGGTGCAAGCCCTATCTCAACTCTCAGATGGTCAAAAGCATGCATGCGATACGGAGATTTGCGGAGAGAATGCAGAGGTTCATATTGCTGGCGAGATAAATCGGATTGCTAGCGTCGGTGGACTCGAGAGTATTCCTGGTCACATAGCATCGCTTGATCTGATTGGTAAGGGCGGCCTTGAGGAGTTTCTGAAGGTGACGGCTTCATGTGGCCTTGCCGAGCCGCAACTCTTTGTACGTCCGGTAAGCACGCTAAGTTCTGGCCAGATGTATCGCCTTCAGATCGCTCTCGCATTCTTGAAGCATTCCCAGATTGTTGCAGTAGACAATTTCTGCGAGCCTCTCGATGCATTTACAATGGCGGCCGTGTGCAGGCGCATACGGCATCTAGTTAGAGAGTACAATGTCGCATTTGTAGCAGCGACCGCATCATACGATCGGGTAGGGTCAGTGTTGCAACCCGATCAACGTATTCTTCTTCGTCGAGGTGATAGCGCGATTGTCCTAGAGGACTCTCCGCAATGAAGTACAAGAAGGTCTTCTCAACGACGCGGTTTACAACCAAAGCCCAGAATAATTTCAATGCAGATGCGAAAAGAAAATCGATTATTTGTGGGGCGAGATCCGATGAATCAAGAACGGTACTGGTTGGTAAACTTATAGAGCAAGGGCGAACCTCAAATATTCTCGACTACAGCGTGCTTTGCGACATTAGCTTTCCCCACGTTATTGGAATTTTTGGGAGTCGAGGAAGTGGTAAGAGCTTTGATTTAGGTATATTTCTTGAAGGAATTTTTGCACTCCAGTCAGAGCAAACATCCGATGCGGCGATAATCTTTGACGTGCAGGATCAGTTTTGGACACTTGCTTACACTCCGCACCAAGGTATCGAAGAAGATCAGGGACAATTGGACGAATTGCGTCGCTGGGGACTGGAGCCACGAGCCGTCCAGAGCGTGAGTGTTCTCGTTCCTGAGGCGAGTGACACGCAGGTTCCAGGTGCTAAACCCTTTGCGCTAGCCTCAGAGCAACTCACAAGTTCCGATTGGCTCGCCATTCTTGAGCTAGATCGATACAGCGCTATGGGGCAGGCATTGCTCACGCTCTTGAGATCGCTCGGACCAAGCACGCCGGGCGAACTCGCTCGAGCTTGTAGTGACAACCCCGCCCTGTCCAGCTTCCAGACAAGTACTGTGGATGGCGTTCGTTGGCGCCTTGAAAGCCTCGAAGAAACACGCATCGTTGCTGCCTCGGGTATCTCAATTGACGATGTTTTGAAGCCGGGATCGCTCACGATCATTCTGATGAGAAATCTCGCCGAGTCTGTGCGCGGTCTCGTGGTTGGAGTGATGTCGCGGCTTATTGCAGATCGCATGGGTAGAGTTCAACAAGCCCGAAAAGTCGCCCTGCGCACTGCCCGGGAATCAGAATTGGAGTTGCCCGATCTGACGCGTCGGTTCTGGATGGTGCTCGATGAGGCTCATGTTCTGGTGCCATCTGATGGTACGACGGCTGCCACAGGGCCCTTGGTAGACTACGTAAAGCGCGGAAGGGACGCGGGATTGTCCCTGATATTTGCGACACAGCAACCGTCGGCCGTGAACTCGAAGCTTATGAGCCAAGTTGATCTCACGATTACTCACACGCTCGGCTTCGATGCTGATTTATCTGCGGCCGTTGCGCGTATGCCCACGCGCACATCTGTGGAGTATGAGATTGCCAATCAAAAGGTTAGTGCGCTGGGGGACATAATTCGAAACCTTGGGCCTGGTGAAGCTATTGTTGCAGATAGTGCAAGCGGGAGAGCGTTTATCGCCAAGATGCGGCCACGAGTCAGCGCCCACGGTGGAGCGACCCCAAAATGACAATCCGTGGGACTCGTGCCGAGCTCGAATCTTATCTGGTTAGATCTTTGTCCAGATACATTGGCTACACCACAGGTGCGTACGATCTGAATCGGATCTTTTCAGTATTGGATTTCTTCTCGGACGCACCATCAGGCTATCAATCTGAACTCGTAGACTTTCTCAAGGTGAGTCATCACGATGAAAAAGTTGAAACACGTCGAACGCCCAGTGAGGAATACTTAAATGATGTAATTGATTTCGCAACAGCGATGCAAATCGTCGAAATTGTGTCGGACCGGAATGCGCGGATAAGGAAGCTAGCACCGACGCAGCTTGGTCGTTCAGTAATGGGCGCTACACAGTCCGGCGACCCCGGTTTTTACAAATTTTTCGTCACGAATATCGTCCTTATGGCCGATGCAGACGCACTGATCTCAGTTCTAATATTGGACCAGAAATGCGAATCTGCATCTGATTTGCACGCTGCTTATCAAGACTTTCATTTCTCAATCCGCTGCCGGCGACTTGAGTGGTTGTACGAGGCCTTTCCGGAGCAACAACTGCTTAAGCGTATCACCGATCAGCTGCCTTGGCTCAAGCGTGAGAAATCGATCAATGCGCAGTATGAGATTGCGCCGATCACATTGAACACGGCGCGACACCATACGACTCCCCGGAAAGATTGGCTCGTGTGGCTCGGACTTGTTGACGAGCCGGAAAAATCGCTGACGGAGCTTGGGGGTGACATACTGCAAACGCTCGCGGCAGATGGGGAGTACTTCTGGCTTGGCCCGCCAAGTGGCTTGCAGGAGGCACTGCGGATTCCAGAGAACGCTCGGCGAGCTGGACCTTATGAAGACAACATAACATTTCGCGCAAATTCACGAGTGCCCAATGAATCGGAGGTGCAAGATCTGATCGAAAAAACTGCTCAGATAATGATGCAAGGTTATGAGGCAGGTAAGCTTGTCTACGCACCGCAAGCGTCATTGCACTTGCCGATTGCCTATATCCAGTATCGATCCTACATGGACGGCGCTAATTACGCATGGCAAGACATTCTCGAACATCTCTTTAGGCAAAAACGTCCGATGCTCGAGCGTTTGTCCGCAAGAAAGGGGCCAATTGGTTTCTACAAAGCGAAGAGCAGGGAAGCCACGTAAGATGGAAGAAACGAAGCGCAATCGGATTACTTACCAGGACGTGCATTATACCCGCAGCTTTTATCAGCGTTTCATATCGTCTTTGAGCGAACCAATCGATAGTCTAGTGATCTGCTCTCCATATTTCGACCAGCTTCCTTCTCCGTTCGATAACGTGCTTGACTTTTGTATTGATCAATTTCGTCGAGGCGCAAAGAACATTCAAATCATAACAAGACCGCCTGGAAAGGATAGCAACGCATTGTCAGTGGATATTGCGAAGCGTTTGGCTGCTGAAGGCGTAGAAATATTTATTCGGACCCAACCGTATCTTCACGCGAAACTCTATCATTTTGATTATTCTCGAGGTTTTTTTCGAAGCTTTATTGGTTCATCAAACTTCACAATTGGTGGCCTCAAGCGCAACTATGAACTCGTTGCAGAGCTGGAAGGCGTGGGAGGGAGCTCCCCTTCCCATCGCGAAATTGCGCGAATGAGAGACCGCGGGGCAATGCCGTATAATGTGTGGGTTTCGCACGAACTCCCTGAAGGGCAAGAGGAAACACTCTAGTGCTTACGAATTATGGACTGACGCAAGATCCCTTCGCCATCGTGCCAGACGGTCCAGTGGACAATTGGGCCGGGCGGGAAGAACTGAAGGAAGACCTAATGGATCTCGTAATGGGGGTCCGCGCATCTGATATCGGTTCGACGGAGTTTCTTGTGCTTCATGGGGAGCTCGGCGCCGGCAAGAGCCATGCGCTTCGCTATCTCAAAACTCAGATCGAGAAGCCAGGAAGCACTTTTAATTCACTTGCGATATACGTGGAGCGCCCACGCGTGTCTGCGAAGTTAAATTTCTTAGAGCTACACAAATTCATTATTGCCGAAATTGGTAGAGATCGCATCAAGGTGTTTTGTGCAAATGTTAAGGAAGAGATTGACATAACTATTAGTGAATTGGCTGCTGCTGCTGGTTTTGGTGACGAGCCGAACAAAAGCAGCTTCGAACCTCGTGCTATTGAAGGCATTAAGAAAAATAATCGCAACATGGCTCAGCTGCTTCGACGTGGTGCTAGTCAGCCGGACAAAGTGTTCGATTTTCTAAGTGGAGCTATCAAATGCGATGGTAGCGAGTATGAAGGGAAGATCGATTCGGATTTTATGGCAGCGAAGGTTCTTGGTGATTTGCTCCGCGTTTTGACTTCTGAGCTCCGACCTGAGCGCCGTATTTTTGAGTCAGTGTATATCTTCATTGACGAATGCGAGATTCTCTTCGATGCGAAGGCTACTGAGAGTGACCCGGTGTTCAGCGGCTTTCGCGAACTGATCAATGGTCTCCCTTATGGACTGGGCTTGATACTTAGTTTTTCGGCAGCTACTGCGCTAATCGAAGCCTACATGCCTCAGCACCTACTTAAGCGCATGACGCATGACTTTATCGAAGTGCCCATGCTGGAGGATGGGCAAGCGATCCAATTCCTCAAAGAACAACTTAACACCTTCAGGCCTGTAGATTGTCCTTATCAGGGAACATTCTATCCCTTCTCGGAAGCGGCAATTTCGCACATCGTCGAAAACCAGACGACCTTGACGCCGCGGAATTTGTTTAAGGATTGCAGGCGAGTTCTTGAGCGCGCTATTCGAAGACACAAATTGGAGCCTGGCGAAGAGATTACACAGGACCTTGCGGAGAGGATACTGGAGCATCGCCGGTGACTGCGCATAGTTTCGATGTGTTGTTGATTCCTTGGTCAGTTTGGCGCACCCGCGGTTTCGTGTTTCTGCCAATTCTGGACAGCCATCTCTAGCGCATACTGTCCCGCAGCAGAGTGTTTCGTGCCAAGCCTTAACCTCCCCAATCAGTCCCGGCCCGTCGTTCTTCGGTGACCCCACCGCCTTGTCGCCGGGATAGGCGGCCTTCTCCCCACCCCTCAGGAAAACGACATGTAGTAGAGGATCATGCAGGTCTGGCCCGTGTCGTCGACGAGGGGGAGGGCCAGGGCCGAGTAGTGCCTGAACTTGTTCGACGTCCAGGCCACGGGGGCCTGGGGCACGAAATAGGGGCGGCCGTTCTCTGCCGCCCAGCGGGCCCGCAGGGTGATTGTCTCGACGTTCTCCAACTCATCCAGATAGACGCCGGTCGTGTCGCGGCCGGTTTCCTCCACGATCCGCGTCCCCACCAGGCGCACGCGGAAGCGCCAGGGATCGCGCTCGACGTCGAAGATCGCGATGTTGCCCAGGGTGCGCGGGACTTCGACGGGGTCGAAGTCTTCCCGCCGTGGCGGCACGGGGTGCCTCTCCGCCGCGGACCACCAGGCCCACAACTGCCGCGCGCCGTCAGGAAGCTCGGACTCATCTATACGGGTGACCATGCCGGGAGGTGTCTTCGGGTCAGGCTCGCTGGCCTTTCGTGACGCATCGCGATCGCCCGGATGAGCTGGTTCCATGGACCAGATCATGCGCAGGCAGTTGTCCCTGGTCAAGCTGCCGGACCGGGCTGAAACAAAGCAACCGCCGCCCAAGGGTGGCTGACATGTCTGTCGATGGGTCGAAAGCGGACAGCGAAGGTCAGGCGTCTTTCGCCGCCTCCTCGATGAGCTCCGGCCCGTCGTTCTTCGGGGAGCCCACCGCCTTGTCGACGGGGTAGGCGATCATCTCGCCGGCGTAGGGCTTGAGGAGGGCCTTGGCCTCTTCGGGCGGGGTCGCTTGTGAGAGCCAGCCGGCGTAAGCCTCGGGCGGCAGGATCACCGGCATACGGTCGTGGATTTCGGCGGCGACCGCGTTGGGCTCTGTGGTGATGATGGTGCAGCTGGTGACTTCCAGCTTGTCGTTCGCCTCCCACAGGCCGGCGAAGGCGAAGGCGCGCTGCTCGGGCAGGCAGAGACGGTAGGGCTGCTTCTCTTTCTTATCCAGCTTCTTCCACTCATAGAAGCCGTCGGCGGGGATGAGGCAGCGGCGGCGCTTGAAGGCGTTGCGGAAGGCCGGCTTCTCGTCGACGGTCTCGGCCTTGGCGTTGATCATCTTGTAGCCGACCTTCAGGTCCTTCGCCCAGAAGGGCACCAGCCCCCAGCGCGCCATGACCACCTCGCGGGGCGCGTCTTCGTCTTCTTCATCCTCGACCGGGACGGGCCGGACGATGGGAATGTCCTGGCTGGGCGCCACGTTGTAGCGCGGGCGGAGGTTCAGGGCCGGCTGGTCATGGATTTCGTAGAGCTCGACCAGCTCGCGCCAGGTGATCTGGTTGGTGAAGCGCCCGCACATGGTCTCCTCCTTCTGTCCCAAGTGAAGCGCGGAGAGGGGGAAGAGGGCAAGGCCCTCGGGCGAAGGGCGCGCTCTCCCATGGCACGGGGGACGGTCATCAGCTAACCTTCACGGGCGCGGGGTCGCCGGACGGCACGGGGCCCGCGCGCCAGTCGACCGGGGTGGCAAGCGGGGAGGGGATCCATGAAGTTCCTGCACTGGCTCACCGATGAACTGAAGCTGCTGGTTGGCGTGACGGTCTACTTCGCCGCCTGCTTCACCCTGATCATGGTGCTGAAGCAGCTGCTGCTGGCGCAGTACGGCATCCGCTTCAGCGGCCTCGCCACGGCCATGCTGGTCGCCCTGGTGACCGCCAAGGTCGTCATCGTGCTGCAGAAGGTGCCGATCAGCCGCTGGCTGCAGCATCGGCCCGCCATCTTCGACGTGGTGGCGCGCACGGGCTTCTACACCGTGGCGACCATGGCCGCCCTGTTGCTGGAAAAGGCTTTCGAGGCACGGGACGAATACGGCGGCTTCGGCGCGGCGGTGGCCGGCGTCTTCGAACATCGCGACGTGCACCAGGTCTGGGCGACCATCATCTGGACCGGCGTCGCCTTCATGGCCTACAACGCCTTCGGCGTGCTGCGCCGGGAACTGGGCGGCCGGGAGCTGCGGCGGATCTTCTTCAGCAGTCCCGTGGCGCGGAGCTAGCGCGCCAAAGGATTTACCCCCTATACATTCTCCCCAGGGTATAAGAGGGCGGCTATAAAGGTGCGCGGAAATCTGCCGCCGGGGGGAAGGGGAGATCATGCCGGGCAAGAGAGTGGCGGTGCTGTCGGGGGGCGTCTCGGCCGAGCGGGAGGGCTCTGTGACCATGGGCCGGAACTGCGCGGCGGCGCTGCGCGAGGCGGGCTACGACACGGTCGAGATCGACGCGGGCTATGACGTCGCCGAGCGGCTGCTGGAAGCGAAGCCGGACGTGGCCTTCAATGCCCTCATGGGCCGCTGGGGCGAGGACGGCGCCATCCAGGGGCTGCTGGAGTGGATGCGGATCCCCTACACGCACTCGGGCGTGCTGGCCTCGGCCGTCGGCATGGACAAGGCGCGCTCCCGCGCCGTCTACCGGGAAGCCGGCCTGCCGGTCGCCGAGGGACGGCTGCTCCACCGCGACGAGCTGGCGGCCGGCCACCCCATGGCGCCGCCCTACGTCCTGAAGCCCAACGCCGAGGGCTCCTCGATCGGCATTCACTTCGTCCTCGACGACACCATGCCGCCGCTGGCCGTCGGTCCCGAGCTGCCGGAGTGGTTCCTGGTGGAGCAGTTCGCGCCGGGCCAGGACCTGACCGTCAGCGTGTTGCGCGACAAGGGCTTCTGCGTGAGCGCGATCAAGACCGCCCGGGGCGTGTGGGACTATGACTCCAAGTACCATATCGTCGAGGCGGAAGTGATCACGCCGGCCGAGTTGCCCGAGGAGATCCGCGCCGCCTGCTACGCGCTGGCCGAGGGCGCGCACCGCGCGCTGGGCTGCCGCTTCATCAGCCGTAGCGACCTGCGCTGGGACGAGTCCAAGGGGCAGGCGGGCTTCGTGGTGCTGGAGACCAACACCCAGCCGGCCATCGGCTTCGCCGGCGGCGGCACCTTCGACGCCCAGCTGGAACAAGCCGGGATTTCGCTGGCCGAACTCTGCGGCTGGCTGGTCGAGGACGCGTCGCTCAGGCGCTAGGCTCATCGCAGGCAGGAAAGATCACTCTCCATGCAACCGACCCTGACGGCCTATTTCGTGGACGGCGCCAATGCATCGAGTGTGAAGAGCATCATTCGTTTCGTCGCCGCCGGACCCGGCACCGCGGTCGACGCCGACGACCTGCAACGCCTGCTCAGCGCGATTCTGGAGACACCCTGTATTTTCGCGCATCCCGCGCCGTCCTGGCTCGCCGACCTGGCGAAGGGCGCGCCGGTCGACGGCCTCCGTGCCATCGCCGCCGTCGCCGTCCTGTTGCAAAGGCAGATCGGCTACGACGTCACCCACTATGGACAGAGTGACGGGCAGGGCCTGAAGGGGCACTGGTGGTTCGAGTGCGTCGAGCGGAGCATCGCGTTGACCGCCCTGCGCCTGGCCAGGCAGCTCGTCGGCCTGGCGCCGGCGCGGCCGGACAGGGCGGAACTCCTGGCCACCGTCGCGGGGAGGCTCGACGATCTCTTCGACCGGATCGATCTCTACAGCTGGTTCGTCTGGCGCGCGGCGCAGCGGCAGGATATTCCCTGCCGCTACCTGCTGAGCGGCGCCCTGATCTATGAACTCGGGCTCGGCGCCCGCACCCATCGTGCCACCAAGGGAATGTTCGATCCGGAGAGCTGGATCTCCTATACGCTCGGCTCGAACAAGAACTGGACCTCGAAGCTGCTGCATGACGCCGGCATCAGGGTGCCGAGACAGCGTCGCGCCAGGTCTTTCGAGGGGGCCCGGAAAGCGGCGGCCGATCTCGGCTATCCGGTCGTGGTGAAACCCGCGACCGGCGGCGGGCAAAGAGGCGTCAGTCTCAATGTCCGCTCCGAGGCGGAATTGAAGGACGCCTGTGCGCGGGCAGCGCCACGCAGCCGCGATCTCCTGGTCGAGACCTACGTGCCGGGCAGAAGCTACCGGCTCACCGCCGTCAATGGTCGCCTGGTCAACGCCTTCGAGCTTGAACCGCCGCACATCACCGGGAATGGCCGCGACAGCATCGGGGACCTGGTCGCCGAGGAGAACCGTTCGCCCCTGCGCGGCAAGGGCAAGCGCTTCGCCTATCCGCCCATCGATCTCGCCGCCATCGAGAGCAAGGGCAAGACGCCCTACGGAGACCTCGGGCTCACCGCCGACTCGGTGCCCGAGGAAGGACAGCGCCTGGACCTCTGCTACTTCGGCGGCGGCGCCCACGGCGGCATGACCATCGAGGTCACGGACAAGGTGCATCCCGACTACGAGAGGATTCTGCGGCGGGTTCATGCGACCATTCCCATCCCCGTCTGCGGCTTCGATCTCATCTGTCCGGACGTCTCGGCACCACCGCTGGAGATCGGCTACGCGATCAACGAGATCAATTCCTTCCCGGCGCTGACGACCTGTCGCCTGGAGGGACCGGAGTCCCACTCCGCCGTGAACCTCGTGAACGCGATCACCGGCGGACCCGAGGCCTTGCGCGTGCCGGTCGTGGTGATCGTGACCGAACAGAAGGCGACGTCGCTGACCGCGACCGTGGCGGCGGCGCTGGGGAGCGGGGGGCGCAGCGTGGCGGCCGCGTCGCGAGAGGGCTACTTCGTCGATGCCGTCAGCTGGAGCGACGCTTTCCATGCGAACCTCGAGGGCATGCGCCGCGCCATGTCCGACCGCCAGGCCGAAGCGATCGTCGTGGAGAGGTTCGTTGCGGAACTTGGAGAGGCGGGCCTGGGGCTCGCGGCGGTCGATCTGGTGATCTTCGCCCCGGACACCGACGGCGACGTGGCGCGCTTTCTCGAGCGCACGGCCTATCTGCAAGGGGTGAGCCGCAGGGGAAACGTCTTCGTCGACGTTCCGCCCGGGCAGCTGCCGGCTGGGCGGCAAAACGTCTCGGTGTCGAGTTCGGATGCAGCAGCGCTCTCCGCCGCCGTCCAGCAGCGCCTCGTGGCGAAGGCGGGCGGCTGACCTTCCACCCCGGCCCGGCGCCTCAGGGTTCCGGACCGACCGCGGCGCGGGACGGACCTGGCCCATGCTGCACGGGCTTTTCGCCCACTTCCAATCCGTGGAAGCGGGGCAGGTCGTCGGCGACGTCGAACCAGGGAAGGCGTTCGCCGTGGAACCAGTGCCGGTCGGGAACGAAGCCATCGGGATCGTCGAGGGTGCTGATGTAGAACTCGATGATCGTTGCGCCGAAGGTGCGGGCAGGGCCCTCCCACGACAGCGGCGTGCCGCAGTGATCGCAGAATGCGCGTTTCACGCCCGGCGAGGAATGGTGGATCTTCCGTTCCCGGTTCAGGAACCGCACCTTGTCCGCTTCGAAGGCAACGAAGGTGACCACCGGCGCCCCCGTCTGCTTGCGGCAGCTCCGGCAATGGCAGTAAGCGACTCCCAAGGGTCTGCCTTGAGCTTCGTAGCGCACCGCGCCGCACATGCATCCACCTGTGGTTGGCTCTGGGGTCTTGCTCATGGTTACTGCTCCTGGCCACGGGAGAGAACCGGGGCAGCCTAGCAGCCCGGCCGGCGGCTGTCCGCCGTGGCTCGAGCTTGTGTTTCTGCGCTCGGAGAAGGCGCCTAGGGCATTTAGTTCAAATTCGAATAAACGCTGCCGTGCAGTCGTCCTGGACTATTCTGCGTGGGGTTGAAATGTGGGCGTATGAACGAAGGGTTTACTCGTTCAGGGGGAGAATACACGCCGGAGACGATGCCGGCCCCAGAGAAAAGCGCGTTCAGCGCGGGGCCGCTGAAGGACGATGCGATGAGCGATATGACCGCCGCCTTGCCGGAGGACGACGAGCCCCTGGTCAGCATTCCGCTGGACCTGGCTCCGTTGCTGGCACCCTATGCCCGCTATCGGCGCCTGCTGCTGCGCGTGGTGCATCTGCCGGCGCGTGCGCGCTTTTCCAAGGGCAACGGCAACGAGGACGGCAGCTGGTCGCTGACCCCCGACGATCTGGAAGGTGTGGCGCTGCTGCTGCCTGAGGATGTCGAGCCGCCCATCGCCCTGGCAGTGCGCGTCGTCGGCATTGACCGGGACGAGAATGCCACCATCGTCGGCCAGTTCGACCTGCCGCTCTGGGTGGCGCGGGCGCCGGAAGGCGGGCCCGCGGTGCCTCGGGCGCGCATGGAGCGCCGGGTGAAGGCGGCACTGCGACTTGCCGAACGCCGGGCGGCCAAGGCCCAGAGCGAAGCTGTCTCGGAAGCCGAGGCCCGGCTGCGCGAGGATCTGCAGGAAGAGCAGCGCCAGGCCGAAGAGAAGCTGCGCGAGGCCGCCGCGGTGGAGCGTGACGCGCTGCTGTCCGACCAGGCCGGGCGCCTGGAGCAGGAGTGGCAGGAAAAGCTGGAGGCCGAGCGCGCCGTGCGCGCGGACGCGGAGCGCCAGGCCGCGGCTGCGGAGCAGCGGGTGGCGGAGACGGTGCAGAACGCGGACGCGGCGGCCGCAGAGTCCGAGCGGCAGATCACGGGGCTGACCGAGGAACTGGAACGCGCGCGAGCGGAAGCCGCGGCGGTCGCGGCGGCGGCCGAGCAGCGCGCGGCGGAGGTGGAGCAGGCAGCCAGGGCCGCCGCCGATGCCTCCGAAGCTTCCGAGCAGAAAATCACGGCGCTTTCCGAGGAATTGGCGCAGGCCCGCGCCGACGCCGCCGCCGCTGCCGAGGCGGCCGAGGCCCGGCACAGCGCTGCTACTCGGGAGGCCGAGGCCGCAGCGGTGGCCCGCCTGGAAGAATCCTACGCCGGCTGGAGGGAAGAGACCGAGCGCGTCCTGGAAGAGGAACGGCGCCAGCGCGGCGCGGCCGAAGCGCGCGTGCAGGAACTGGAAACCCGCCTCGTTCTCGCCGAGGCGCGCGGCGGCGGCGCTTCCCTGGAAAAGGCGCGCGCACTCTGGCAGGCGGAGGCGGAGGAAGAGCGCGCCGCGGTGGAAGCGCGGGCCGCCGAGGCCGAGGCGAAGCTGGCGGCGGCCGAGCAAGGGCGGCGCGAGGCTGCGGACGCCCTTGCGGCGGAACAGGCGCGGCGCCAGGAGGCGGAGGCCCGGGCGGAGAACGGGGCGCGGGAGCTTCAGCGCCGCCTGGCCGAGGCCGAGGCGCAGCTGGCCGAGGCAGCGGCAGGCCCCGATCCGGAGGAGATCGAGGCGGGGACCCGCGCGCGCATCGACGCGGCGGTGCAGGAGGCCGCCAAGCAGGCGAGGCGCGAGGCCGAGGCGCGGGCGGAAACCCGGCTGGAGACGGCCAAGGCCGATTGGCGGCGCGACAGCGAACGTTATGCCGAGGCGGCGCGCCTGCAGCGGGCCGAGGCGGAGACCGAACAGCAGCGCCTCGCCGCCCGCCTGGCCGAGGCCGAGGCGCGCCTGGCCGAAGCTCAGGCCAAGCTGGTCACCGCCGAGGTGAAGGCGGAGTCCGAGGGCAAGGCGAAGGTCGCCGCCGCGGTCGAAAAGGCGGTGGCGGAGGCGGTGCAGAGCGTGGCGCGGGAAGCCGAGGCCGCCGCCGAGGCGCGCCTGCAGGATGCCCGCGCGCGCTGGCAGGAGGACGCCGAGGCGAAGGAGAAGCGCCTCCGCGAAGAGCTGGCGCGTGAGCAGGAACACCGCTCCAGTGCCGAGACCAAGCTGCAGGAGCTGCGCGAACGCCTGGAGGAGGCTGAGACCCAGGGCCATACGACGCGCAAGGCGGAACTGCAGCAGCACCTCGCCGAGCAGAAGGACTTCCTGGAGCAGGCCTGGGAGGAAAAGCTGGCGGTCGAGCGTTCCTACCGCGAGGCCGCGGAAGCGACGGCGGCGGCCGCCGAGCAGCGCCTGGCCGCGCAGGCCGGCGAGCTGGAGGCCTCCCGCACCCGCGCCGCGGCGGCCGAGGCGACGTCGCTCGCCAAGTGGAACAAGGAAGGCGAGGAGCGCATCTCCGAAGCCGTCTCCCAGGCGATCCTCCGGACCGAGGCCAAGGCCAAGGCGCAGCTGGAAGAAGCACGAAAGAGCTGGGAGGAAGACTCCCGCAACCAGATCTCGGCGGCGCGCGAGGAGTGGCGCAAAGAAGAATCCAAGCGCTTCTCCGCGGCCCGCGCCGAGTGGCAGAAAGAACTCGGCGCCCAGTCCAACAGGAAGCGCGGCGCCCTGCGCTCCCTGGCCCGGCGCCAGAAGCTGGGCGCGCTACTGCGCCCGCTGAAGCGGGTGCTGCTGATCGGCGGCCTCGCCGCCGGCGGCTGGTTCGCCTATCAGAAATTTGGAAGCAGCCTCGATCTTTCCGGCTCTCTGGACGGCCTCGGCGGCAGGCTGGACGATTGGCTGGGCGACGGCAAGGCGGCGGCCGGGGAAGCCTGGGCCTTCGCCAAGGCGCAGTTCGACCTGCTGCTGGCCTGGCTGCTGGAAGTGACGGGCTAGGGACGCAGTTCTCCTTCACCCAGCTCCGCCGAAGTTCGATCTTCCGATCTCACAAAGGCTAGGCGACCCTCTCCCCTTCGTGGGAAAGGGAGGGGTCCGCGAAGCGGGAGGGTGAGGGGGAGTGGCGTACAGCAGCAGCCTTTATCCGGCAGAGCAGGGTTCTAATCGCCTGCGACGAATTTCCAACCTTCCCCCGGCAGCGATTTTCGTTATGGTGCGGCCCTCTCACCTTTCCCCCAGAGTCCCTTGCCGCACCTGGAGAAGTCATGACCGCCCTGCTGCCCAACGTCGATCCCGACGGGCTCCTCGAATACTCCGTCGTCTTCACCGATCGCGCCCTGAACCATATGTCTCAGACTTTCCAGGGTGTTATGCGGGATATCTCGACTACCCTGAAAGGCGTGTACAACGCTGATGGCGTGGCCGTGGTGCCGGGCGGCGGCACCTACGCCATGGAGGCGGTGGCCCGCCAGCTGGCGACGGGCAGGAAGGCGCTGGTGATCCGCAACGGCTGGTTCTCCTATCGCTGGACCCAGATCTTCGAGGCCGGGAACATCCCCGCCGAGAGCATCGTCCTGAAGGCCCGTCAGATCGAGGCGGGGCGTCAGGCCGCTTTCGCGCCGGCGCCCATCGAGGAGGTGACGGCGACGATCCGCGACGCGAAGCCGGATGTGGTCTTCGCGCCCCACGTGGAGACGGCCTCCGGCATGATCCTGCCGGAAGACTACATGCAGGCGGTGGCCGAGGCGGTGCACGAGGTCGGCGGCCTCTTCGTGCTGGACTGCATCGCTTCCGGCACGGTCTGGGTCGACATGCAGGCCGTGGGCATCGACGTGCTGATCTCCGCCCCGCAGAAGGGCTGGTCCTCCTCGCCCTGCAGCGGCCTGGTCATGCTGAGCGCCGCGGCCAGGGAGAAGGTGAAGGTGACGCAGAGCACCTCCTTCGCCTGCGATCTGAAGAAGTGGCTGGAGATCATGGAAGCCTATGAGAACGGCGGCCATGCCTATCACGCCACCATGCCAACGGATGCGCTGCGCGGCTTCTGCGAGTCCATGAAGGAAACCGAGGCCTACGGTTTCGACAAGGTGAAGGCCGAACAGCTGGAGTTGGGCGCCAAGGTGCGCGCGCTGATGGCCGCGCGCGGCTTCAAGTCGGTCGCCGCGACGGGCTTCGAGGCGCCGGGCGTGGTGGTCTGCTACACCGACGACCCGGGCATCAAGTCGGGCAGCAAGTTCATTGAGCAGGGCCTGCAGACCGCCGCCGGCGTGCCCCTCATGTGTGACGAGCCGGAGGACTTCCAGACCTTCCGCGTCGGCCTCTTCGGCCTCGACAAGTTGCACAACGTGGACCGCAGTGTGGCAAACCTGGCCCAGGCCCTCGACAAGATCACCGGCCAGACCAACGTGCGGTAGGGATCACCCCCACCCTAGCCCTCCCCCGTCAAGGGGGAGGGGACTTAAAAGGTGCTGCTGCCGCAATAGAGACCCCTTCCCCCCCCATTGGGGGAGGATGGGTAGGGGGGGGGGGCCCCCCTCAACCGCCCCCC
>NZ_JACSDK010000019.1 GCF_014925385.1 Pelagibius marinus
GCGGAGGATGGCAGGCGGGAGAGCTTTCTTGCTGCGCGAGGAATGCCGGCACCCTCGGGGTCCCCAAGCGATCTGTCGCGTGGGGTGGGGGCGGCAGGGGAAGAAAGGCAACCGGCGCCATTGCGGCAGAGGCGATCGAGGCGCAGCCGTCGTTCGGCCAGATCAGGCCAAAGAGAGGCCGTTTGGTCCGGTCAACCAGCAGAGAAGCCAGGAACGGTACCGAGCATCTGGTTCCTGAGGAGGGTGGCATCGCCACCCGGCGCACCATTTCCTTCCCGGCCCTGAAGGGCCCGCTGCTCGCGGCCCGGCAGCCTTGCGACGGCGTTCAGCCCTCCCGCCTCTTATCGGCCGCGAGGCTCCAGTGCCCACCTTCAGAGATTGGATTTGGTTCCTCGGGGTGAGAAGGGGCCAGACTACAGCAAATGTCGCCTCTGGCGCTCCTGACCGACTTCGATAGGTGCCATGTAAAGGCCAGTTTTTCACCCCTAGCCGCCATTTGGCAGGGGTACTTGGTTGGATGAATCCGAACTGGGCCGCCTCGATCATATAGGCGCGACATGACGGTCGCGCTCCCGGCCTGGCAGAGTGGTCGTTGGGGTCGGCCGGATGCCGATGCCCGTGTAGCACCGGCCCCTTGTGTCGCTGACCGGCGTCACCAAGTCGCGTCGCGCCTGCAATCGCGACAGCACCCTGCTCTCTGCAACCGAAACGATATTTCGGCTAGCGCTGCATTCCGGACACTGCTACCTTAGATTGATGCTGCGAGGCGCCTCCGGTTCCGGAATGGGGAGGGGTAGTTGCCGGTGATGGGGAGATACCTTTCCGACTTCCTCTCCGAGGACATTATCGGAATGCCGTCATGGCTGAGGTGGATTCTGCCGTGCCCCAAAGAAGCCGCAATATATGAGCTAGTTGTGCCGGTTGCCGGCCGATTGTCTGCAGGTCTCCCGGCAACGCTAAGCATTTCTGAAGCCCTGGGCCGCTACGTTGAAGCGCAGGAACTGGATGGGCGGAAGGCGGCAACTGCAGGTTTGTGGCATTTTTCTCAAAGGCTGCCGGGATCGCAGCGGCAGGTTGTGAGATGCCGCCGCGGCACTGTGCGCTGCCAGACCCGCCGGCAGGGGGAGAGGCGTTGACATGACAGGCAGTCAAGGCGCGGCCGCGCCGAATGATCGCGTGACGGCTAAGAGCAGGAACACCCCGGCCGGCGCCGCGCCCGACGGCGGCAAGCGGTCGCCCGACCAGTTGCTGCGCGCGGCCTTCGCGCGGGCTTCCCAGGTCTTTGGCCAGGCAGTCTCGATCTTCATGCAGTCGCCGCAGCACCGCCACCTGCTGATCAGCGACCTGGAATGGCGGCTGATCCCGCCCATCGCCCTGCAGCAGTACCGCCTGGTGCAGCACAAGGGCACCCCCGCCGGCTTCGTCTCCTGGGCCCTGGTCGATGAGGAAACCGAGGAGCGCCTGCAGCAGCCCGACTTCCGCCTGCGCCCGCAGGACTGGAAGTGCGGCGAGCGCGTCTGGATCATCGACGTCGTCGCCCCCGCGGCCCAGGCGCAGACGCTGGTCGAGAAGGTCAAGGCGGAGGTGTTCGAGGGGCGCGAGGTACAGGTGAGGAAGGGTGTGGTGATAGAGGGCGAAGACCGATCGAAGTCGAGCTCCTGTGATGATTCTTAGTCGGCATATGCGTGTTTTCGTGGGTCATCACAATTTCTATAGCGGAATGGGTGCTGGTCACTTGCGACAAGGTGCCTTTCGGCCGATGAGGTCCTGAAAAAGCAATGAAAAAAGCCGTCAAGTGGGCGCTGATCGCCGTGTTTGGGAGCATCGGTATTATTGCCGGCGGTGTGTTGGTGTTCATGGGACTTGTCTGGTGGTCGAGCGCAGGCACAGGGATTGATGGAGGCAAGGGATCCTGGGCGTTGCGCTCGCTGTTTCACGATGGCCCTCGCTACTTCAGGTTCACGGTCAACCTGGAGGTGGCGGGGGAACCAGTTGCGATTGCGCGAGTGATCGAATGCAAGCCCTATTTTGCGCATCGCATAGAACAATATTTCCAAAAGCGATGGTACATGGCCAACGAGGCTATGACCCATCGCTTGCCCGACGGCTCTGGCGTGATTGTCGTCGTTCCCAAGCTATGTGAAGACTTCGCTGTTCGAGAACCGGCTGACGGGTGGGAGTGGCGCGCGTTTCCTGATCTGCCGGACGATTTCGTACCCATGATTCTTTGGACCGGTGATGCGGACAATCCACAGGAGTTGGATGCCTATCATTCGTTCGATTCCTTGGAGCGCCCGGGTGCGCGTGTACATTTCCGCAGCGCCGAGTTGGAGAACAACCCCAATCTTGCGCCGACTGTTGCAGCTGAGGAATTTGGGTCATGGACCAACGCGTTCTTCGGTGGCCTGCGCTCGGCCAACCGCAGGCCCTCGGACAACAACTATGTTGGGCAATACTTGGTTGTCGTTCCGGAGGCTGATTGGCGAAGTTTCCCCGAATTGAATGTGGCCCTAGGCGAGGTCACCCGCTCCGGCTTCCTGGAGCCTGACCTGCAGGGACTTATCCTGCGTCACTTCCAGATGCAGACAATATTCGTGAAGTACGCCTTGGAAGGAAATCTAGATCCACGTCGGAAACACCTCACTGATCGGAACCAGATATCGGCCCAGACAACCGTGAACCGCATTCATCCGCTCGAGCAGCGCGGCGACACCCTAGTCGAGCGACCCGATCAGTCTGGGATCATTATTTACTATGAGCGGTTTTCCCAGCCAGATCAGGACGACGGTCAGAGGATACTGATCGGCGACAGTCTGATCATTTGGCCCGACGCCAAGAATTACCAGCTCTTCTATAGCGCAGAGACGAAGGCCGTTTACAGCTTAGACAGATCGTATCTCGCATTTCATACGATTGAATAAATCCTGACCGAAGGGGGGTAGCCAGTATGACCGCCAGCATAAGCACAGATGAACTGTTGCAATATGCGAACCTGGCCGCTCACGTTTACGAGCGAGATAGCGAAATAAGCATCGATACGTCCATCTGGACAGATGCAACTGACATATGGACGGATGCAGAGGCAGGCGTTATTCCACAATATGCGGACTACTTCGCCACGAATCCTGGCATAGCTGTTTATACGAAGAGCGGTGAAAGTGGGACTCTGGAGGTTGTAATCGCATTCGATGGATGGGAAACAGGCGATCTTTCTGAAAAAATCGACAGCATACCACTAGCACTCGGCACTGTTCAGGCAGGTTATGCGAAGGCGTATTTCTATACAGAGGCGGCAATCGAGAAATTCGGCGGTTACGATCCGGATGGCGATGGCGTACCGAATGTAAAGTTCACGTTTGTAGGCCACTCTCAAGGAGGCGCGTACGCTGGCTTGATGGCCGCTCGCTACGGCTACGATGCCTATACCTTCAACGCACAATCCGCAGCGGGCGCGGTAGGAGATACAGCGGAAGATCAGACTTACTACGTTCTCAATGGTCAGGTGTACTCGCAAGCCGGCTGGAATTTTCTCATCAGTCAGGCGCCATTGCTGCAGCCGGACGAGACTTTTGTAATTCCAGCCGGGGTCGGCGACCCTAGCAACGTCAATGCCTACCGTATCGAACATGATATAGCAGGGTGGTTCGGATCACAGATCGGTACGCTGGAGGAGATTGATCTAGGTCAGGGTTACTTGGACTTAGAGTTCACCCCCATTTCCTTCCACGGCATGTTGTTTATGCGATTCATTGTTGCCGCAGGTCGTGAGTCGGAAGGGGGCACATTTCTAATCCAAGACCTTCAATCGAAGACAGGTGAGGACCTTGTCCGATTACTGATCGACGATGATCTTCATAGCAGCGTAACGCTTCCGAACGCCAACGACTACTTCCGCGAAATTGTAAATGAATACATCGGACAAGAGCATGTCCTGGAAGGAAGCTTGCTGGGATTCTTGCTCGCAGACCTCACGCTGATAGCCGACTCTTATCAGTACCAACCGGTTGAGGGAATTGGTGAGGCGCTGATCAAGCTGACAGTTCAAGTTTCTTCGCAGTTTGCAGCGCAGTATGCTGATGACGCCTTGTCCGGAGCGCATGGACTGTATGACCCGACGGCAAACGCCTTTATTCTAGATACAAGTGAGGCAGTTCTTCAGCCTTTCGATTCACTTGATGAAATGGTCGGCGGTGACTTCTTTGAAGGCTATCGCGACCTCCTTTGGGATATCGCGAGCAATCAGGAGATTTCCTCCGAACAACTCGCCACATTCCTAAGCTACTGGAACCCTCCGCTTGAGTACGAAATCCTGGCCACCGCTGCCTTCGGTGAGAATTCGCAAGAAAGCGTCGTAGATTTGTCTGGACTGCAGGGTGACGCCTTGCTCTTCGGGACCGACGCCAACGATGCTTTCGTGGCTTCTGAAGGAGACGACTTCATAAATGGCGCCGGGGGTGATGACACCCTGGATGCTGGGTTGGGAAACAGCACAATTTTTGGCGGCTTGGGCAACGACATTCTGATCGGGCATGCGGAAGTCGGTCAGCATGATGTTCTTTTGGGCGGCGCGGGGGATGACACCCTGGTATCGGGGGGTGGTGATGATTTTCTGCATGGTGGAGACGGAGTCGATGTAGTCGACTATTCCGAACATACAGAGGGAATTGCGATAACATTCGACGGCACGTCACCTGTTCCTTCGCTAGCGGTGCAGGATGGAATGGGTGGTACCGATCAGGTTTATGAAGTCGAGCGCGTTGTCGGAACTGCTGCGAAAGATACGTTAGTTATAACCGGTGTAATCGCAGATGACGTGAATCTCATAATCGATGCAGGTGGTGGCCAAAACATCTTCCCACATGACACGATTGATGTATCCAGCGCCACCAAGGCGATGGAAGTCAACATAAGTGCAATTGGACTTGGATCGATCAAGGCAAAGGATGGTACGGGCGGTACAATTGAGCTTGAGAATTTTGATACTGAAATCGTCGGTTCTGCCTACGGCGATCTCTTTTTCGATCTCACGGCAGGCGAGAAGCACATAAGTGGCGGTGGCGGTGATGATCTGATTGGCCAAGGAGGCTACGGACGTGCCGATGGCGGTGACGGCGATGACATTCTGTTTGCTTATGCGCCGGTCTACATAGACGAAGATACGCGTCTGGAGATCGACGGTGGCGCAGGTAACGATACGATCTGGTCGCTCGGTGGCGACGGTGCCATCGTTCATGGCGGCGCCGGCGACGACTGGATATTTGTCTGGACCTTTGCGGCGGAAGTATATGGCGATGAGGGCGCAGATACTTTCGTCTGGGCCCCGGATGTCTTGATCGCCGATGCGGAGGCGCAGGATCGCCTTAGCTTTTTCGGCTTCACGCTGACGGGCGGCATCGCTTACGGCGGTGAGGAATCTGTCTGGGCCCATCAGAGTTTCCTTCCTTTCGTCCGCTACGGCCTCAATACTGCAGGCGAGTTGGTCATCGACGCTTTTGGCAAGCAGATGTACGTCGCCGACTACACCGGCGGGCCGGGGGCGGCGGAGAACACGCTCGGCATCTATCTCGCGCGCATCGAGTTTGCCTTTTATCAGATCCTCGACGAACGGCCGGCGCTGAAGTCGTCGCCTCTCGGTGAAATCATCGATGCGCAGCTTAAGGCGGCGGGGATCATTGATGCGAACGATCCCCTGGCGCTGGATCTGGACGGCGACGGGCTGGAATTCACCGGGCTCAAGACCTCCGACACCTTTTTTGACCTGGACGGCGACGAGTTCGCCGAGCACACCGCCTGGCTGCGCTCCGACGACGGCTTCCTGGCGATGGACAGGGACGGCAACGGTAGCATTGACGATATCTCAGAGCTGTTCGGGGCGCCGGGCGTTTCCGGCTTCTCCGAGCTCTCCGACCTGGACAGCAATGGCGACGGCGTCATCGACGCCCTGGATACGGCCTTCGGCGACCTGCTGGTTTGGCGCGACCTGAACCAGGACGGCCTCAGCAGCGCCGACGAGCTCTTCACCCTGGCCGACCTCGACATCGTCTCCATCGATCTCAATTCGACGGTCACCAATACCGATACGCCGAGCGGGAACATCCTGCATGCGGAGTCCACCTTTACCTTCGGCGACGGGACGCAGGGCAACGTCTATGACGTGCTGCTGGACGCCAGCCAATTCGACACCCAGTACCAGGGCGATAGCGGCGTGGCGGACTGGGCCGCCGCGGTGCCGGACCTGAAGGGCTACGGTCTCTTGACCGACCTGCAGGTGGCGGTCTCCAACGACCTCTCCCTGGCCCAGACCCTGAACCAGGTGAGCGCCAATCTGAACGTGGTCGACCTCGATGCCCTGGTCGCGGCGGCCGAGCCGCTGCTGCTGGCCTGGAATGCCGCCAACGAGAACTCCCAGGAGCTGGCGCCGGTGCTGGTGCAGACCGATGCCGGCGGCGCCCAGTGGGTCGACTATGGCGTCTACGTGGAAGACGCCCAGGGCGGTTACTGGACGCTGGCCAGCGGCAATCCGGTGCTGGACGGCCTGGGCGACCCCATCGCCCGGCCGAGCCTGGAGGACCTGCTGGCGCAGACTCCGGGAACGGATCAGGCCTGGCGGCTGGAGCAGATGTGGTCGCCGGCGCGCGACGGCGCCCTCACCGACCGGCCGGAGGCACCTTACAAGGTGGCGGTCGACGGCGACGGCAAGGCCACGGTGCTGGACTACGGCATCTATGTGGAAGACGCCCAGGGCAGCTACTGGACGCTGGCCAGCGGCACCGCGGTGCTGGACGGCCTTGGCGATCCCATCGCCCGGCCGACCCTGGATGACATCCTGGCCCAGACGCTTGCCGCGGACGAAGCATGGCGCGTCGAATCCTTCGCGACGCCGGAGGCGGCGGCCGTGGTGGACTCCTTCGCGGTCTTCTACACCAACGGCATCGCCGTCGACTACGCGGTCTACGTCGACGACCCGAACGGCGGCTACTGGGCCTCGGCCCTGGCGGTGGCGGAGGCGATCAGCCTCGGCCAGTCGACGCCGGCCGGTCCCACCGACGCCGTTCTGCAGGATTTCGTCGACCTCTATCTGGCGGCCAACGCCGGCAGCATCACCGGCAGCGACGTGGTCGATACGGAAAAGGCCGGCTACGCCATCAAAACCGGCGGCGCGGAGCTCAGCGACCTCAACAACCTGGTCGTCACCGTCGACGGCCTGGGCGATCTGGTCTACGTGCAGAACGTCGCGCAGCAGGCCGAGTTCCTGCAGGAAGTGGTGGCGCGCTACGACTTCTGGGGCGAGGCGGTAGCCGTGCGCCTGGCCGCGCAGACCGGGCTGTCTTCCTTCTTCCAGGGCGTTCCCTATAACGCCGAGACGGACGTCTTCGAAGCGGCGACGGTGCGCGAGCTGATCCCGCTTTACGAGGCGATCTTCGCCGCCGCGCCGGGCGACGCCCAGGGCGCCCTCGACTACCTGTCGGACTGGCGCGAGATCCTCAACGTCGTCTATGCCGACTTCAAGCAGCACGGCAACGGCGCCATGAGCGAGAGCTTCGTCTTCGCCAACGTGGTCGCGGCCTACGAGAGCACCGGGCTGGCCGCCGGCATCCTGGAGGCGGCGGAAATCCTCGGCGTGCCGACGGATTCCATCATCCACGACACCACCGCCGACGCCGTGGTCAACGGCACCGCCGGGCGCGACATCTTCTATCTCTCCACCGGAGACCAAACCCTGCGCGGCGGCCAGGACAGCGACGTCTACGTGGTCGGGAAGAATTTCGGCAACGACGTCATCGACGATGTCGAGGGGCCCGTCGCCAACCGTGGGCCGGACCTGCTGCGCTTCGCCGACATCGGCTCGACCGAGATCGAGGCGCACCGGGATGGACTGGACCTCATCCTGACGGTGACCGCCACCGGCGACACCCTGCGCATCGTGCGGCAGTTCGAGGGGCGTGAGCCGGGCCTCTTCGGCGGCGACGCCTCCGACGACACCGGCGTCACCGAAATCGCCTTTGCCGACGGGGTGGTCTGGGACATCGTCGACATGGCCTGGGCCGTCGCCGACCCGCAGGCGACCAGCGATCTGCTGCTGGGAACGCCGGAGATCGACGTGCTGGACGGCGGCGCCGGCGACGACACCCTGATCGGCGGCGTGGAAAGCGACCTCTACGTCTTCAAGCTGGGCTACGGCCACGACCGCATCGAGGACAACAACGACAACGTTCTGATCGAGCACACCGACGTCGTGATGTTCGGCGAGGGGATCGAGAAGGAGGATCTCGTTTTCTCGCGCGATGGCGGCTCCAGCACGCTGGAGATTGCCGTCGGCGACGCCGGCGACGCCCTGACCCTGGTCGGCCAGTTCTCCGCCGCCTACACCGGGCCGCTGGGCAAGCAGTGGCTGGACCGCATCGAGCTTCTGACCTTCGAAGACGGCAGCTACTACAGCTGGCAGGACATCATGGTGAAGATGGTGGCCGACGCCAAGACGGCGGGCGACGACACCATCTGGGGCTTTGCCTACGAGGATACCCTGGACGGCGGGGCCGGCGACGACTACCTGATCGGCGCCGAGGAGAGCGACACCTACATCTTTGGTGCCGGCTACGGCCATGACCGGGTCTTCGAGAACGGCCCGAACATTCTCTCCGGAAATGAAGACAAGGTCGTTTTCAAGGACGGCATCACCGAGGCCGGCGTCACCTTCTCGCGCGATGGAAACTCCAGCAACCTGGACATCCTGGTGAACGGCACCGACGACATCCTGACCATCCAGGGGCAGTTCGCGGCGACCTATACCGGGCCTTTCGGCAAGCAGTGGCTGGACCGCATCGAAGAAGTCGTCTTCGACAACGGCTTCACCTACCAGTGGTACGAGATCATGGAAAAGATGGTGGCCGATGCCAAGACGGCGGGCGACGACACCATCTGGGGCTTCTCCTACGAGGACACGCTGGACGGTGGCGCCGGCAACGACTTCCTCTCCGGCGGCAACGAGAGCGACATCTACATCTTCGGCCTCGGCTACGGTCAGGACGTGATCTGGGAGAAGATGACCAATATTCTGAGCGGCGACGACGACCAGGTCATCTTCCAGGACGGCCTCACTTTGGCCGACCTGACCTTCTCGCGCGACGGCAGCGACCTCATTGTCACGATTGACGCCACGGGTGACAGCCTGACCCTCCAGGGCCAGTTCGGTGCCGATAACCTGGGCAACCGCTTCGACGAGGTGGAGTCCCTGGTCTTCGGCGACGGCACCGTCTGGGGCCGTAGCGACATCCAAGAACACCTGCTGGAGAGTACGGACGGCAATGACACGCTCGAGGGCTTCTTCAGCAACGACGTCCTGGACGGTGGCCTTGGAGACGACCTGTTGAAGGGCGCCGACGGCGCAGATACCTATGTCTTCGATGTCGGCTACGGCAACGACACCATTCAGGACCAGGTGGTCAGTATCTTTGCCAGCGATACCGATGTCATCCAGCTCGGCGCCGGCATCACCACGGCGGACGTGGCCCTGGCGCGCAGCGGCAATGACCTCGTCCTGACGCTGACCGCGACTGGCGACACCTTGACGGTCCTTGGCCAGTTCGGCGCCGACAACCTGGGCAACCGGCCCAACGAGGTGGAAGAGATCCACTTTGACGACGGCACCGTCTGGGCGCGCGCGGAGATCCAACAGCTCCTGTTGCAGGGTACGGCCGGCAATGACACCCTGACCGGCTTTTTCGGCAACGACGTTCTGGACGGCGGGGCCGGCGACGACCTGCTGAAGGGGAGCGACGGCGGCGACACCTACGTCTTCGCCGCCGGTTACGGCAACGACACCATTCAGGATCAACAGACCAGTATCTTCGCCAATGACGTCGATGTCATTCAACTGGGTGCCGGCATCGCGCCGGCCGACATCTCTCTCGCCAGGGCCGGCGGTAGCCTCAATGACCTGGTCATCACCCTGACCGCGACGGGAGAGACCCTGACCGTTCTCGGCCAGTTCGCCACCAGCAACCTCGGCAGCCGCTACAATGAGGTGGAGGAGATCCACTTCAATGACGGCACGGTCTGGACCCGCTCGGACATCCAGAACCAGCTGCTGAACAGTGGCGCGACCAGCGGCGACGACACCCTGGTCGGCTTCTCCGGCACCGACATCATGGATGGCGGGGCCGGCAACGACTATCTCGAGGGTGGCAACGGCGGCGATATCTACATCTTCGGCACGGGTTCCGGCAGCGATATCATCTATGACAACGCCACCTCGATCTTTTCCGACCAAGGCGACCAGGTCGTCTTCAGCGATGATATCGCGCCGGAAGACGTCATTCTCTCACGGGCCGGCAGCAGCCTGATCATCGATCTCGCGGGCTCCGGCGACCAGCTCACCATCCAGGGTCAGTTCAGCTGGAACAATCTCGGCAGCCGCATGCAGGAGATCGAGTCCCTGGCCTTTGCCGACGGCACGGTCTGGAACGCCTGGGATATCCAACTCATCCTGCTGCAGGGAACCGACGGCGATGACAACCTGCAGGGGTTCTACTCCAACGACACCCTGGACGGCGGCGCCGGCAATGACACCCTGGCCGGGGGCGACGGCAGCGATACCTATGTCTTCGACGTCGGCTACGGCCAGGACGTGGTCAATGATGCGGAGGTCAGCATCTTCGCCGGCTCCGAGGACCGCGTGCTCTTCGGGCCGAACATCGCGCCGGAGGACCTGACGCTGTCGAGCGACGGTGTGGCCCTGACCTTCACGGTTACGGCAACCGGCGACAGCCTGCGCATCAACAACGAGTTCAACGACGGCTACAAGCGGGTGGAGAGCTTCCAATTCGACGACGGGACCATCTGGTCCGTCTCGGATGCTACCGCGCTGCTGACCCAGGGGACGGCCGGCGACGACCTGATCCAGGGTTTCAATACGACGAATGTGATCGACGGTTTCGCCGGCAACGATACCTTGAACGGCGGCAGTGGCAACGACAGTATTACAGGTGGTCTCGGCAACGACAGCCTGATCGGCGGGTATCACAACGACAGCTACTACTACACGCGTGGCGATGGCGACGATGTTATCGTGGAGGAGGAAAACCGCTGGTCGTCGGCACCTGGCGGCACGGCCGACAAGCTCTATCTCCAGGGCGTCGATCCGGTGGATGTCTCCCTGGTCCGAAGCGGCAACCACGTCACCCTGGTCATCGCGGAGTCTACGCCGGGCGCCGGTGACGGCGGCTCTGTCGAGCTGAGAAACAATCTCGACGAGTACTACAACCGCGGCATCGACGAGATTCTTTTCGATGACGGCACGGTCTGGACCCGCGCGGACCTGCGCCTGCCACTGCTGCAGGCGGTTTCAACGGAAGGCGACGATGCCATCGCCGGCTACAACACCAGCGATGTCATCGATGCCGGTGGCGGCAACGACACGGTTAACGGCGCCAACGGCCACGACACCATCACCGGCGGGCTTGGCAACGACAGCCTGGTCGGCGGCTACCATAACGATATCTATATCTACGCCCGCGGCGACGGCAACGACATCATCGTGGAGGAGGAGGACCGCTTCTCCTCTGCCCCCGGCGGTACGGCGGATACGCTGGTGCTGCAGGGCATCGGCCCGGCGGATGTTTCCTTTGCGCGCAGCGGCAACCACATAACCCTGTTGATCGCGGAATCGACGCCGGGGGCCGGCGACGGCGGATCGATCGAGCTGCGGAACAATCTCAATGAGTACTACAGCCGCGGTATCGACGAGATCCAGTTCGACGACGGTACGGTCTGGACCCGGGCGGATCTGCGCGCGGGCTGGCTGGCCCAGGCTTCCACGGAGAACGATGACCTGCTTGAGGGCTTCACCTCGTCCGATGTGATCAGCGGCGGCGCCGGCAATGACACGATCCTGGCTGGCAATGGCAACGACACCATCGATGCGGGGGATGGGAACGACACGGTCGCCGCGGGCAGCGGCAACGACTCCGTCTTCGGCGGTGCCGGCGATGACACGATCCTGGGCGACGACGGTAACGACACCATCGATGCAGGGGCCGGAAACGACACGGTCAACGCGGGCAGCGGCAACGACTCTGTCGTCGGCGGAGCCGGCAATGACTACCTGACAGGCAGTCACGACAACGACACCGTGGAAGGTGGCGAGGGCAATGATGCGCTCTTCGGCGGCAACGGCGATGACCAGCTCTTCGGGGGTGACGGAGACGACACCCTGCGCGGCGACAACGGCGTCGACACCTTCGATGGCGGTGACGGAATCGATACTATCGACTATCACACCAGCACCTCCGCCCTGCTGATCGACATGGTGGCGGGCGACGTCAACGGGACCGAGACCTTCGTCGGTATCGAGAACGTGATCGCCGGCGCTGGCAACGACACGGTGCTGGGTGACGCCGGGGCGAACTTCCTGTCGGGGCTCGACGGCGATGACTCACTGGTCGGTGGCGCCGGCGACGATACCTTCAGCGGCGGCGGCGGCGTCGACACTTTCATCGGCGGTGCCGGTATCGATACCGCCGATTACCGCGAGTCGAGCAGCGACTTTGTCGCCGACCTGGTGAGCGACAGCCTGACGACCACAGGCGGTACCGTCGAGCAGTTGGTCGAGATCGAGAACCTTATTGGATCGCTGGGCAACAACGCGCTCTATGGAGACGCCACGGGCAATCGCCTGGACGGTTATCTCGGCGATGACACCCTGGCCGGCCGCGGGGGCGACGATACCCTGCTGGGCGGCGGCGGCAGTGATGATTTCCTCTACGACCTTGGCGACGGCGCCGACGTGGTGGTGGAGGTCGCGGGCGAGTCTGGCGACGACCGCCTGGTCTTCGGCGCCGGGATCACGCAGGGCGATGTTACCTACCAGTTCGGCGTCGACCAGAGTGAACTCCTGGTCTCGTTGGCCGGTGGCGGTACGGTCACGCTGCAGCAGCAGTTCGCCGGTGACGAAACCGGCATCGACAGCATCCACTTCGCTGACGGGTCCAGCATCGACACGCTGGATATCTTCGATGAGCTGACCAACGTCGCACCGGTGATTGACCAGGGGATAGCCGATCTCGTGGTCGACGAAGACACCACCCTGGATTTTGCCGTCCCGGCCGATGCCTTCGCCGATGCCAACGTCAGAAACCAGCTGACCTACACGGCGCAACTCGCCTCAGGCCTGCCTCTGCCGGCCTGGCTTCTGTTCGACGGCTTGAACTTCACCGGCACGCCCCTCAACGACGACGTCGGCGTGCTCGACATCGAGGTTACGGCGACCGACGACTTCGGCCAGTCGGTTACCACCCAGTTCAGCCTGACCGTCGCCAACGTCAACGACAGCCCCACGGTCGGCGAGGCTCTGCCGGAGACGCAGGAGGTGTCCACGGGCGACCCCTTCGGCCTGGTGGTCCCCGCGGCGGCTTTCGAGGACGTAGACGCGGGGGACGTGCTGACTGTGACGGCGACACTGGCGGACGGCTCGCCGCTGCCGGCCTGGCTGCAGTTCGATGGCAGCCAGTTTATCGGCACGCCCGGCGCCTCCGACGTCGGTATCCTGAACCTGGTCGTGGAGGCGACCGACCTCGCCGGCGAGTCCGTCAGCCAGAACTTGCAGATCAACGTGATCCCGGGCGGCGGCCTGACACCGATCTTCGGCAGCGCAAACGATGACAGCCTGGCGGGCGGCGCGGATGCCGAGTTCGTGGTAGGCGGCGCCGGCAACGACACGCTTGCCGCGGGCGGCAGCAGCGACATCTACTCCTACGACCTCGGTGACGGCAATGATGTTATCCGCAATGCCGAGGGACGCGGGATCGAGGACCTCGATCTGTTGGACTTCGGCTCGGGCATCGCCGTCGGCGATGTCACCTTCGGCCAGAGTGGAGATGACCTGCTGGTGACCATCACCGCAGGGGGGCAGATTCTGGTCGAAGACTTCTACCACGCCGGGCAGCTGGCTCAGGTGCAATGGTCCGATGGTACGACGCTGACCTACAACGACATCGTTGCGCAGACGCTTTCCGCGCTCGCCGGCGACGACAGCATCATCGGCAGCGACAACGCAGAGCTGTTCGCAGGCGCCGAGGGCGACGATACGATCAAGTCGGTCTACGGCGCCGATACGCTTATCGGTGGCGCCGGGAACGATTATTTGTCGGGCAGCCGAGGCGGCGACACCTACGTTTACAACCTGGGTGACGGCAATGATATCGTCCACGACTACAGCAGCTCGACCAGCTACTCGCGTCACCTCGGCGACAAGCTGGTGCTGGGGCCGGGGATCGATCCGGCGGACATCATTGTCACCCGCGACAACGGTGACTGGGACGATGTGACGATCTCCTTCCAGGGCTATGCGGGCTCGATCTTCCTGGACGAGCAGTTCGCCGGCACGAACTACGGCCTCGAGACCATCGAGTTTGCCGACGGCACGGTCTGGACGTCCTCCGACCTGGCGCACCTGGGCTATGCCCAGGCGATGACCTCCGGCGACGACCGCATCTTCGGCATCCGCTTGAATGACACCATCGACGGCGGCGACGGCAATGACACGCTCTACGGCTGGCAGGGGGCGGATGTTCTCACCGGCGGTGCCGGGGATGACTACCTGGACGGCAATTGGCACGCCGACACCTACGTCTACAACCTGGGTGACGGCAACGACACGATCTACGAATACAGCAGCTCGACCGGCTACTCGCGTCACCTCGGCGACAAGCTGGTGCTGGGGCCGGGGATCGATCCGGCGGACATCATCGTCACCCGCGACAACGGTGACTGGGACGATGTGACGATCTCCTTCCAGGGCTATGCGGGCTCGATCTTCCTCGACGAGCAGTTCGCCGGCACGAACTACGGCCTCGAGACCATCGAGTTTGCCGACGGCACGGTCTGGACGCCCTCCGACCTGGCGCACCTGGGCTATGCCCAGGCGATGACTTCGGGCGACGACCGCATCTTCGGCGTCCGCTTGAATGACACCATCGACGGCGGCGACGGCAATGACACGCTCTACGGCTGGCAGGGGGCGGATGTTCTTACCGGCGGTGCCGGGGATGACTACCTGGACGGCAATTGGCACGCCGACACCTACGTCTACAACCTGGGTGACGGCAACGACACGATCTACGAATACAGCAGCTCGACCGGCTACTCGCGTCACCTCGGCGACAAGCTGGTGCTGGGGCCGGGGATCGATCCGGCGGACATCATCGTCACCCGCGACAACGGTGACTGGGACGACGTGACGATCTCCTTCCAGGGCTATGCGGGCTCGATCTTCCTGGACGAGCAGTTCGCGGGCACGAACTACGGCCTCGAGACCATCGAGTTTGCCGACGGCACGGTCTGGACGCCCTCCGACCTGGCGCACCTGGGCTATGCCCAGGCAATGACCTCCGGCGACGACCGCATCTTCGGCGTCCGCTTGAATGACACCATCGACGGCGGCGACGGCAACGACACGCTCTACGGCTGGCAGGGGGCGGATGTTCTCAACGGCGGTGCTGGGGACGACTATCTGGACGGCAATTGGCACGCCGACACCTACGTTTACAACCTGGGTGACGGCAACGACACGATCTACGAATACAGCAGCTCGACCGGCTATTCGCGTCACCTCGGCGATAAGCTGCTGTTCGGCGCCGATATCGCTACGACCGACGTCGTGTTGGCCAAGGGGGAGGTCAACGTGCAGGACCTCCAAGTTTCCTTTGCCGGCCAGAGCGGATCCGTCCTGCTCACCAACCAGTTCGCCGGCACGAAGTACGGCGTCGAGACCATCGAGTTCGCCGACGGCACGGTCTGGACGGGTGCGGAATTCGCCGCCATGTCCGCGAGCAGCGGTGATGATTCTCTGGTGGGAACCCTCGGCGACAATCGTCTGGACGGCCTGGCGGGCAACGACTTCATCAGCGGCGGCGAAGGTGACGATATCCTGGTCGGCGGCAGTGGCAGTGACACGCTTGTCGGCGGGCTCGGTGCCGACACGCTGGAAGGCGGGGCGGACGCAGATGTCTTCGTCTACACCGATATTCTGGAGGCCGGAGATATCATCGACGGCTTCATTGCCGGCGGCAGCGACAGCATCGATCTGGACAGCCTGCTCGACGGCCTGGGCATCGCCGACGCCGAGCGTGCCGGGCGGGTCGAGGTGCAGCAGGCCGGGACCGACCTGGACGCCGTGATTGCCATCGATACCACCGGCGATGCGGTCTTCGACACGGTGCTGGTGACGGTGACCAATGTCACCGGTGACCTGGGGCAGGGGGACCTCACCCTGGGATCGCTCGTATAGACGGAAAAGTTGGATCGGAGGCACTGCCGTCGGTGGCACCTTCTGGCGCCAAGCTGCCGTTTCTTGGGGCGACCGGTAGGTCTGTTCGCAATGGTACAGCCGACATTGAGTTGTTGTCGCGCCGCTCTTCACCCTGAGCGGGCCTGAAGTGGCGGCCGGCGAATACACCGGGCGTAACGGGAGAAAGACACTTCCGAGGTTCAGTGCAGCCCTGCAAACCGGCCATATGTTCCGCGAATGCCGAGGCGCAACATTATTGGGCTTGTTCGGCCTGCTTCTCTACCAGCTGCCGATGCACCGGGCCGACGCCGGCGAGAAATACTTTGACCTCGTTATCGATGGCCATGTCGCTGTCGGCGGTCGATGTCAGATTATAGATGTAGCGGCGTATCGCGCGATAGAAGAAGCTGCCGTGCAGGCTCCAGGCAAGTTCCAACTCCTGCTCGCCGATGGGGATCTCCTCGGGGGAGGGCAGCCCCTGGTCGTGGCGCAGTTCTGCGCAGACCGGGCGCAGCACCTTGTCCTTGATACCGCGCAGATAGCGGTCGTTGATGTCCACGCCCTTAAGGCCGGAATAGACGAACATCCGTACCCAGACGTAATCGTACACGGCGCGTGAGTATTCCCGATAGAAGCGGCAGAGGCGGTCGGTAAGCGGTATTTCCCGGTCGGTGATCAGGCTCTCCCACGCGGGGTTCCAGCGGCGGACGTAGACCTCCTCGTAGACGCGCTCGATCAGGCTCTCCTTGCTGGGAAAGTAGCGGTAGAGCAGGGGCTGTGTGATGCCGATGCGCTTGGCGAGGTCGCGGGTCTTGCCCTCAAAGCCGTGCTCGGCAAAGAAGCGCACCGCCTCGGCGACGATGTGCGCCTCGCGTGCATCGGGGTCCATCCGCTTCTTTTTCGCTGCCTTGGGCGCGGATGCCGTCCCGGTTTTAGCGGCCTTGGTCTTCGGGCCGTCAAGCAATTCGCTCACCTTGCCTTGTGCCTTTCACCTCTTGGCCCCGATGCCGGCTCGTGGTCGCCGGGGCCAGCCTAGAGCGTCGCCGCCGTGATGCAACACACCGCGCGGGCCGCGCTGCGCCGACGCGAAGGGTAATAAGAGTTGACAGCGTAATTATCAACCGATAGATAACAAATGATCAAACGATAAATAAAGAGGCATCCCATCGAGGATGCCCAGTCGACAGGGGAGGATGCGCTTGAAACCCCGCGCATTCGAATACGTCAGGGCGGCATCCCTGCAGGATGTCTTCGCTGTTCTCGACAGCCACGGCGACGAGGCCAAGGTCCTCGCCGGTGGCCAAAGTCTGGTGCCGGCCCTCAACCTGCGCCTGGCGGCCCCCGAAGTCGTGGTCGACGTGAACGCCGTGGAAGACCTGCACGGTATCGCTCTTGCCGGAGACAGCCTGCGTATCGGCGCCATGAGCCGCTACAGCGAAGTCGCGGCCTCGGAGCTGGTGGCGCGCCACGCCCCGCTCATCGCCCGTGCTATTCCCTTCATTGCCCATCCGGCGATCCGCAACCGCGGCACCTTTGGCGGTTCGCTGTGCAATGCCGATCCGGCCTCCGAGCTGCCGGCCTGCGCGCTGGCGCTGCAGGCGGTCTTCAACCTGAGCAGTTCGGCTGGCGCGCGCGCGGTCGCCGCCGAGGACTTCTTCGTGGGCACCTACGCCACGGCGCTGGAGCCCAACGAAGTGCTGGTCTCGGTGGACATCCCCCTGGCCGGCGACGGTGCCGTGACCTTCTTCGATGAAGTGGTCCGCCGCCGCGGCGATTATGCCATGGCGGGACTGGCGGCCTGCGCCGGATGGTCCGGCGGCATCCTCTCCAATCTGCGGCTCGCGTTCTTCGCGGTCTCGGACATGCCTTATCTGGCCAAGGGCGTGATGGCGCAGGCGGAGGGCAAGGCGGCGGACAGCCTGGATCCAGAGACGGTCTGCGCGGCCCTGGACACGGACTTCGCACCCCAGGAAGACCTCACCACCTCGGGCGCGGCCAAGCTGCATCTCATGAAGGTGCTGACGCGGCGCGCGCTCGCGGCCTTCGCCGGCGCGGAAGGCTGAGCCATGACAAAGCCGGTCCTCCTCACCCTGACCGTCAACGGCGAGCCCGTCAGCCGGGCGGTGGAGCCGCGCCTGACCCTGGCCGACTTCCTGCGCGACGAGCTCGGCCTGAAGGGCACCCATGTCGGCTGCGAGCACGGCGTCTGCGGCGCCTGCACCCTGCGTCTTAATGGCGTCATGGCGCGCGGCTGCCTGACCCTCGCGGTGCAATGCGAAGGTGCCTCGGTCGAGACCATCGAAGGGGTAACCGACAGCGGCACTTTGAAGGACCTGCAGGACGAGTTCGTCGCCCGTAACGCCCTGCAGTGCGGCTTCTGCACACCCGGTATGCTGATGAGCGCGGCCGAACTGCTGGAGCGCGACCCCGCGCCGAGCCGCGAGGAGATTCGCGATCATCTCTCCGGAAACTACTGCCGCTGCACCGGCTACCAGTCCATCGTCGACGCTGTGGAGGCCACCGCCCTGGATCGGGTGCGCAAGCGGGGAGGGCAGGGACAATGAACGACCGTCCCTCCATGTCGGTGCTGGACCGGCCGAACTCCTACATCGGCCGCAGTGTGCCGCGGCCCAACGCCGCGCGCCTCGCCCAGGGGCGCGGCACTTACGTCGACGACATCGTGCTGCCGCGCATGGTTCACCTGGCATTCTGCCGCAGTCCCTATGCCCATGCCGAAATCGTCTCCATAGAGACCTCCGCCGCCGCGGCGCTGCCGGGCGTCCTGCGCGTGGCCACCATGGATGACCTGAAGGACTACTGCTCGCCCTGGGTCGGCGTGCTGGACCATCTGAAGGGCATCAAGTCGGCGCCCCAGTGGCCTCTGGCCAATGGCAAGGCCTTCTTCCAGGGCGAGCCGGTGGTGGCGGTGGTCGCCACCAGCCGGGCTATCGCCGAAGATGCCGTCGATCTGGTGGAGATCGACTACAGGGAACTGCCCGCGGTCGCCGACATGGAGACGGCGCTGGACCCCGAAACGCCGGTAATCCATCCGGAACTGGGCGACAATCTCTGCTTCGAGCGCCGCATCGACGCCGGCGACGTGGACGGCGCCTTCGCCGAGGCCGCAGTGGTGGTCGAGGAGACCTTCCACTTCAATCGCCATACCGGCGTGACGCTGGAGCCGCGCTCGATCATCTGCGACTACAACCCGGCGGAAGAGACGCTGACGCTCTACATGTCGGTGCAGTGCCCGCACATGTCGAAAAACCTCTACGCCAAGCACCTCGACCTGGACGAGGACCGGGTGCGGGTGATCTGCAAGGACGTGGGCGGCTCCTTCGGCATCAAGATCCACACCTATTCCGACGAGATGACCGCCGGCGCGCTCTCCGTCATGCTCGGCCGCCCGGTAAAGTTCGTTGCCGACCGGATCGAATCCTTCGTGACCGACATCCATGCCCGCGATCACCGGGTGACCGCCCGGATGGCGTTCAACGCCGAGGGCGAGGTGACCGCCATCGACATGGACGACGTGACCGGCATCGGTCCCTACTCGGTCTACCCGCGCAGCAGCGGCATCGAGCTGAACCAGGTCGCCAACCTGACCGGCGGCCCCTACAAGCACCGCAACTACCGGGTCCGCGCCCGCGCCGTCTTCCAGAACAAGGGCGTCATGTGCCAATACCGCGGCGTTGGCCATCCGATCGCCATCGCGGTGGGTGAGGCGCTGATCGACAAGGGCGCGGCGGCCCTCGGAATGGACCCCGCAGAGGTGCGGCGGCGCAGTTTCATTGCCGACGATGCCTATCCCTACACCTCGCCGTCGGGCGCGATCTACGAGCGCCAGTCCCACCGCCAGAGCCTGGACAAACTGTTGCAGGTCATGGACTACGACGGCCTGCGCCACGCGCAGCAGGAGGCCCGCGGGCGCGGTGTCCATCGCGGCATCGGCTTCGCCAGTCTGATCGAGGTAACCAACCCCAGCCCGGCCTTCTACGGCGTCGGCGGCGCGCGCATCGCCTCGCAGGACGGCTGCACCATCCGCCTCGACCCAACCGGCGGCATCACCTGCGCCACCGGTGTCACCGAGCAGGGCCAGGGCACCGAGGCGATCATCGCGCAGATCGCGGCCACTGCCGTCGGCGTCGATCCGCGCCACGTGCGGGTCATCACCGGCGATACCGACGTGGTGCCCTATGGCGGCGGCACCTGGGCCTCGCGCGGCGCCGGCATCGGCGGCGAAGCGGCCCTGCAGGCGGGTAAGGAGTTGCGGCGCAATATCCTGGCGGTGGCCGGCGCCATCCTGCAGAGCACGCCCGACAGCCTGGACATCCGCGACGGCATCATCGTCGACTCCGACAGCGGCGCGGAGCGCCTGCCGCTGGCCGAGCTGGGCCGGCTGGTCTACTTCCGCGGTGACACCCTGCCCGAAGGCCTGCAGCCGGAATTGGTCGCCACCAAGCACTACACCTCGCGCAGCTATCCTTTCGCCTTCACCAACGCGGCCCATGCCTGTCATGTCGAGGTCGACGTGGAGACCGGCCTGCTGAAGCTATTGAACTACTGGGTGGTGGAGGACTGCGGCACGGTGATCAATCCCCTTCTGGTGGCCGAGCAGACGCGTGGCGGCGTGGTCCAGGGGCTCGGCGCGGCGCTCTACGAGGAATGCCTCTATTCGCCGGACGGCCAGCTCATCAACGGCTCGCTGGCCGACTACCTGCTGCCGATGGCGGGTGAGATGCCGGACATCGTGGTCGAGCATGTGACCACGCCGACCGAGACCAGCGAGCTCGGCGCCAAGGGCGTGGGCGAGGCCGGCACCGCCGGCGCGCCGGGCGCCGTGATGAACGCCCTGAACGACGCCCTGCAGCCCTTCGGGGCGCGCTTGGCGCATATGCCGTTCACGCCCGACAAGATTTTGCGGGCACTCGGCAAGATTTGAAGGAAGAAAAGACCTGAACAAAGAAAGGCTGGGCAAGACGCAAGAAGCGACCCCTGAAGCAAGTCCGGCCCCGGGAGCGAAATCAGTCCAAGGAGACGAGAAATGGGTGACGACGTGAAGAGCAAGTTGGGCAAGACGGCGCAAAGGTTCAGCCGGCGTTCGGTCCTCAAGACGACGGCCGCCGGCGCGGCAGCGGTCGCGGCCGGCCCGGCTCTGTTCAATATCGCCAGGGCGGCCGACCACAACATCCGCATCGGCTTTCCGGTGCCGCTGACCGGGCCCTATGGTTCCGAGGCGCAGGAGCAGGCACGCTGCGCCCAGATCGCGGTGGACCAGTTCAACGCCGCCGGCGGCCTCAACGGACGCATGGCCGAACTGTTGGTGCGCGACGACAAGCTGAAGCCCGGCGAGGCGGCAACCCGCACGCTGGAGTTGATCGAGAAGGACAAGGTTCACTACGTCTGCGGCTCACTGTCCGCCTCCGTGCAGCTGTCGGTGAACGCGGTAACCAAAGCGCGCGGTATCATCTACGTGTCCATCTCCCAGTCGGACGCCATCAACGAGGCGAAGGACTTCTCCAAGTATACCTTCCACGAGGCAATGAACCCGCATATGACGGCGGGTGCCGTGGGCCGCTACGCCTTCCCCCAGTTCGGCAAGCGTGTCGCCTTTTTGATCGCCGACTACGCCTACGGCCACGAGATGGTGCGCGGCTTCAAGCGGGCCGGCGAAGCGCACGGCATCGAGGTGGTCGCCGAGGTGACCCATCCGCTGGCGAGCAAGGACTTCTCGACTTTCCTGCCGCAGATCATGGCGGCGCGGCCGGACGTGCTCTGCCTCTGCAACTTCGGCTACGACCAGATGAACTCGCTGAAGCAGGCGACCGGCTTCGGCATGAAGCAACAGATGCAGATCCTGGCCCCGGCCTTGCTGTATAATCAGCGCCGCGCCGGCGGGGCCGCCGCCTACGAGGGCGTGATCGGCGGTGCGAACTATCACTGGACCCTGGAAAGCTCGGTGCCCAGCGCCAAGGCCTTTAACGACGCCTACCGTGCGGAGAACGACGGCGCACCGCCGTCCGACTACGGCGCCTACGGCTATGCCGGTGTCGGCGCCCTGCTGGACGGCGTGAAGAAGGCCGGTACCACCGATACCGACGCGGTGATCACCGCGCTGGAGGCGCTGAAGTATGACAAGTACAAGGGTACCCAGTACTATCGGAAGTGTGACCACCAGTCGGTGCAGTCGGTCTTCATCGTGAAGTCGAAGTCGGAATCGGAGATGGCGAACGAGTACGACGTCTTCGACATTGTCCACACCGACCCCGCCTCGGAGGACATACTGCGCTCCTGCGCGGAATTGGGTCACGAGGCCTGACCACCGTAGGCAGCACCCCCGCCGTGAGGTGCGCGGCGGGGGCCTGCGTCCACTGGACATCTGACATGCGATCGGCTGACAAGAGAAGCGAACGGTGATAGGCGGCTATCCGATTGAGTTGCTGGCCCTGCAGCTGTTCACGGGGCTCGCCTTGGGCTCCGTGTTCGTGCTGCTCGCGGTCGGCCTGTCGCTGATTTTCGGCCTGCTGACCGTGGTGAACTTCGCCCACGGCGCCTTCTACATGCTGGGCGCCTACGCGGGTGTCTTCTTCATCGGCTACTTGGGCAATTTCTGGCTGACGCTGGCCGTGGTTCCGCTGGCCGTCGGAGCGGTGGGGCTGGTGGTGGAACGCTGGCTGGTGCGGCCGCTCTACGGCCGCGGCATCGACTATCCCCTCATGCTGACCTTTGGTCTCGCCTACGTGCTTGTCGAGGTGGTGCGCATCCTCTTCGGCGCCGAGGGAATGCCCTTCGACGCGCCCGACTCGCTGATGGGCGCGGTCGACATCGGTGTCGGCTACTTCCCGGCCTACCGCCTCTTCGTCATCGCTGCCACCGCCGTTCTGGTGCTGGCTCTCTGGCTGTTCCTGGAAAAGACCTCCTACGGCCTGGTCATTCGCGCCGGCGCGCGCGACGGCGAGATCGTGCGGGTCCTCGGCATCGACATCTCGCGCGTCTGGCTGGTGGTCTTCGCCCTCGGCACCGGCGTGGCGGGTTTGGCCGGGGTGCTCTCTGCCCCCATGCGCAGCGTTTTTCCCGACATGGGCACGACGGTGCTGGTGGAGGCCTTCGTGGTCACCGTAGTCGGCGGCATGGGCTCCCTGGCCGGTGCCGTGGTGGCCGGCCTGCTGGTTGGCGTGGTGGTCAGCATGACCTCGCTCTTCGCGCCCGCGATGGCCGAGGTGTCGATGTTTGCGCTGATGGCGCTGGTGCTGCTGGTGCGTCCACAGGGCCTTTTCGGCAAGAAAGGGCTAATGGGATGAGCCTCGCCAATCCGCAAGAGCGGCTTACCGTCTCCGGCCGGCGCCTGGCTGGGCTGGTCTCGCTCATGGCACGCCACCGGGTGGCGGCGGTGCTTGGCTTCCTGCTGATCTTCCCCTTCCTGCTGCCTTACGAGGCCTTGGCGGTGAACATCCTGATCTACGGCCTCTACGCCCTCGGCTTCAACATGGTTTTCGGCTACATGGGCGTGTTGTCCTTCGGTCACGCCGCCTTCTTCGGCCTGGGCAGCTATGCCACCGGCATCGCCATCGTCCACTACGGCGTGCCCTGGCTGCCGGCCATCGGCATCGGCATCGTCGCCGCTGGTCTCGGCGCGGCTGTTATCGGCGGGCTGGCGATCCGGACCCGTGGCATCTATTTCGCCATGGTCACCCTCGCGCTGTCACAGTGCGTTTATTACCTGGTGTACCAGATGGAGGATCTCTCGGGCGGCGAGAATGGCCTGCGAGGCGTCGACGTCTACGACCTCAATATTCCCGGCCTTGAGCTCACGCTGATCGACCCACTGACTAAGTATTACTTCGTCTTCGCCTTCGTCGCGCTCGCGGTTTGGCTGTTCTCGCGCCTCCTCGCCTCGCCCTTCGGCGCGGTGCTGGAGGCGCTGCGCGAGAACGAGAGCCGGGCACGCGCCTGCGGCACCGACGTGGCGATGTCCAAGTGGCTCGCTTTCGTCATTTCCGGACTATTCTGCGGGCTGGCCGGAGCGCTGAACGCTATTCACCTGACTATCGTGCCAATCGAGTCGCTGCACTACCACACCTCCGGCCTGGCAGTGATGATGGCGCTGCTCGGCGGCATGGGCACCTTCTTCGGGCCCTTCGTCGGTGCGCTGACCTTCCTCATGCTGGAGGACGTGATCACCCTGGTCACGGTGCACTGGCAGCTCTTCGTCGGCGCGCTCTTCGTGTTCTTCATCCTGTTCTTCCCGCGCGGAATATGGGGAACCCTGCTGCACTGGCTGTCGCGCTAGGGAATGGGCATGAATGACGTGACGACCAGCGCAGAGCCGATCATGAGAGCTGAGAGCCTCGGCATGCGCTTCGGCGGCTTTACGGCGTTGAAGGACGTCTCCGTCGCTTTTCCCGCGGGCGAGCTCACCGCCATCATTGGCCCCAACGGCGCCGGCAAGAGCACTTTCTTCAATCTCATCTCCGGCGCATTTCCGCCGAGCGAGGGCCGTATCTATTTCCGCGGCCGTGACATCACCCGAACTCCGCAGCACCGCTTCGCGCGGCTCGGCATCGCCAAATCGTTCCAGATTACCAACGTCTTTCCGCAGCTGACGGCGCTGGAGAACGTGCGCTTCGCCATCCAGTGCATGAGCCAGCGCTTCAACGTCTGGACGCCGCGCGGCCGCTTCGCCGAGATGACCGAGCGGGCCGCCAGCCTGCTGCAGATGGTCGGGCTCGACCAGCACCATCACCGCCTCGCCATGAACTTGGCGCACGGCGAGCAGCGCGCGCTGGAAATCGCCCTGGCCTTGGCCTGCGATCCGGCGCTGCTGCTGCTCGATGAGCCGACCGCGGGCATGAGCCCGGAGGAGACCACGGCGATGATGGACCTCATCACCAGCCTCGCCGCGGAGCGCACGGTAGTCCTGGTGGAGCACAAGATGAAGCTGGTGATGGGTATCTCCAACCGCCTCATCGTGCTGCATCACGGTGAACTGCTGGCCGAAGGCACGCCGGAGGAGGTGCGCGCCAACGACGAGGTGCGCCGGGTCTACCTGGGCCAGGGGGACCGCTGATGCCGGCGCAGATGCTTAAGGTCGACGACCTCCATGCCTGGTACGACCATAGTCACGTTCTGCAGGGTGTCAGCCTGGGGGCGCAGGCCGGCGAGATCGTCTCCATCATCGGCCGCAACGGCGCGGGCAAAACCACCACCCTGCGCAGTATCATGGGCCTGGTGAAGAAGTGCCGCGGCGAGGTCGCCTTCGACGGCCAGACGGGGCTGCTTGCCCGCCAGGCGCACGCTCGCTACAGCCTGGGACTCGGCTACGTACCGGAGGACCGCCGGATCGTGCCGGGCCTGACGGTGCGCGAGAACCTGCGTCTCGGCCTTGTATCCTCACCGCTGAAGCGGAAGGAGGCGGAGGTCATCGACCGCATTGCGGAGACCTTTCCTCGTCTCAAGGAACGCCTCGACCAGGTCGCGGAGACGCTCTCGGGCGGCGAGCAGCAGATGCTGGCTATTGCCCGTGCCACGGCATCCAGCCCGCGTATGGTGATGCTGGACGAGCCCTCGGAAGGCATCATGCCGGTGCTGGTCGACGAAATGTTCGAGCTTTTCGCCCGCATGAAGCAGGAAGGCACGACGATCTTGCTGGTTGAACAGAACGTTGAGCGAGCGCTGTCAATCTCTGATCGAGCCTACGTCATGGATCACGGCGTTATCGTGCACGAGGCACCGGCGGCCGCACTTCTCGCGGATAAGGCGATCCAAGAACGCTATTGTTCCGTTTAGCCAGATCGCCGTTTCAGCAACTTGTTGCTGAGCGACAGAGCTGGGCGGGCTTCCGGTGTGTACCCCTCTGAACGACAGCTCCTGGCGCTTCGCAGAAGTGAGCGTGCCGGCCGCGTTTGTCCGGTCTGCCCCGATTATCAGGCCTGTTTGATTGCAATCGCAGTCAAGCGAGCACCGTGAGTGAGTGTCGGGATCGGTGGTTTGGGGGCATGCAGCCAACAGCAGTGAAGTCGATGCCGCGCATCAACCCCTGCCTCGTGGCGAACTGCGCAGGGGAAGGGGGCAAAGGCAATCTGCCGGGGTGGTGCGGCCCGCAGCCGCAGGCGAAGACACGGGGCTCGGTCAATTGAGGGACGGGGGGTCGGAATCTCCCTTCGCCCTTGGCCCTGAAAGACCGGCGTGGCTGCCTCCAGCTACCGCGCTCCATCGATAGAGTTTAGCCAACCAGAGAAGGGAGCCGGCCAGGAGCCGCGCCCTCACGCGGCGGGAAGCGGCGACGAGGCGGAGCGGGGGTTCCGGCGGGCCCGCAGGAGTGAAGCGAGGTACGAGCGTAGGCGGGACCGGGGCGCCCCAGCGTGAGCCGGCATCACCAGGCCGCAGTCCCTCCGCGCGAGGGGTCGTGGCGGATGAGCGGCATTTTTCCTTTCAGACTCCCTGGCGGCACGCCCAGCATTTCTGCGCATCTTCCCGCACCGCAGTGTTCTGAAATGTCGCAGAAAACCGCCGTTTACATGGGCCCTCTAAGCATGGGGTCGCAGGTTCAGTCCCTGCGCTGGTTTGTGTTCCCGGCGAATGAGAGGTCACACACCACGCCGCTTTCCTTTAGGTGTGAGATTGAGCTCCTCGCCGGTCACATTCTGGGAAGCCGCGGCGGCTTCGCGAAAGATCGAGAAGGGGTCCTCGCCGGGAAAACCGGCACGGGCCCAGGCCCGGAAGCCTTCCCGGCAGGCGGCAAAGGCCTGCGCGCGTTCGAGTTTCCGGGTCAGCTCCGACCATGAAGCTGCTTCCTCGTGATCAGGGCGCAGCTGGCGAAGGGAGGTGCGATGCTTGGACATGGGACTCTAACAGACGCTCTCATGAATGCCGGCGTCATGCCGGCCAAATAGATCCAAAGGAAAAGGGGGCACCGCCTCAGCGGTGCCCCAATCAGGCCTAGGCGGCTTCCTCTTCGCTGCCTTGTTCGATCATCTTCCGTTCGGGGAAGCGAACCACGGCGTCGCGGCCAAGGATGACCTCGGTGGAGTAGTGCTTCTGACCGTCCTTTTCGTATGAGCGGGTGCGAAGCTGGCCCTGCAGGAAGATCAGATTGCCCTTCGTGCCGTGCTTTTCCACGAGAGCCACAAGGCCCTTACCGAAGGCGGCAATCTGGTGCCACTCGACCCGTTCTTTCCACTCGCCGGACTCCTTGTCCAGCCAGACCTCTGAGGTAGCGACACGGAAGTTGGCAACGGGCTCGCCACCCTTGGTCTCACGGATTTCCGCATCAGCACCAAGACGGCCAAGAAGGGTAACGTTGTTGATCATCGTAATTCTCCTAGTTTGGTAGTTAATCAGAGCTGGGGTGAAGCTGCTGCTGTAACCCTGCCTCGCGGCGAGCAGCGGGTGTGCAAGGGGCAAGGAGGCTCCGCGTAAGGGGTAGTGCGGGCGCGAAAGCGAAGCGGAGCAACACGGCCCGGCGTGGATGCCTTGCCCCGCGCGGAGGGCAGGGCCCTAAGCTTTTGGTTCATTGGAAAGCTCCTTAGCTACTGGCAGTTCACTATCGAGAGCTCCGGCCGCAACACCTTCGCGACGCGGCAACGGTAGCCCTCGGCGCGATCGGGGCTGCGTGAGTGGTAGGCGCCGACGGCTGCCGACCAGGATCCAAGGGCGTCGTAGAGAGAGCGCAGATAGGAGGCCGCGTAGAGGGCGTTTGAGACGGGATCCAGTGCAGCCTCGGGACTGCCGAGCTGGTCGCCGTGCCAGCGCCAGTTGACCTGCAGACACCCGATGTCGAGGTTGCGCCGGCCTTGCTCGATGCGCTCTTGCAAAAAGGCGAAGGCCTCGGCGCGGCTGTTGAAGACGTAACTGCGGCCGGCGTCATTGACGGCCCAGGGATGGCCGGAAGATTCGACGGTACCGATAGCCTGGAGGATGCTGTGGGGTGTGCCGGCTTTGGCCGCGGCCCGTTCGATCGCGGCCGCACAGGTCGCCGCTTCGGCAACTCCGAACAGTTTCAATGTCGCCAGGGCGCAAACCGTCGCGACAATTCCCGCTGTCAGGTAGCGGGCCCCTGAATTCTGCATTAAAGGACAACTGCCCCCGGGTCGGTTTTCGTGGCGGCGAATTCTGTCTCCAGGGCTGACCCGACCCGTTCACAATCAGCTTCGGTGGTGATTCCCACCTCACTGCCGGCCGGGGGTGGCGCGACCCAGGAAGAGCATGATCAGCGATCCGTCTCACTAAAACCTATGGTAGAAAGAAGCTCTTAATAAATAGTTTATGGAACCCCAGGTATAGTGCCCACGCGCAAAAATCAGCGCGAAACCTGGTATTTGCACACGTAAAGATGGTGCTTCTCTTGCTGATAACTCAACTGCCTAGCGGGGGCAAAGCAAGCGTCGGTAGTGTAATCAGACAACTTGCTGGAGGCCGAGCGGCCTGGATCCTGTCGAAGAGCGCTGGGCGTCCGTGTGAAGGACGCTCGGCCGACGGATAATTGAAAAGGAGCCTGCCAGGAGCACCGTCGCAGACGGAGCGGAAAGCGGCGGCCGGCCGGACAAGGTTCCCGGCGCACCCGCAGGAGCGCCCCGCCGGGCGCGGGACCGAGTGCGCCCTTGGGAGGCCGTCAACATCCCATCTTTCAATCCAGGGAGCCCGTTGGTCGGTTAGGGACCCTCGCTCGGCCGGGCGTGCCTATCTTCAGGCGGCAGGCGGCGAGGGCGTTCTTCGCTGCGGCGTTCTTGCCATTGCCAGGTGCAATGCACCCTCACCGAAATACTGCCTTTGAGAAAGGAGAGGAGCAGCCTTCAACTGGCCAGGTAGCGGCTGCTCTCGCAGAGCAGCGCATGGGCCTCCGAGACGGTCGTCTCGACGATATCGCGCGCTGTCTCGATGCTCGCGATCAGGTCTAGCGCTTCTCCGGCGATGAGCACGCGGGTGGAGAAATCGTCGGGGTCGGAGGCTTCGTAGATTGCCTGCTGCGCCGCCGATTCCTGCTTTAGCGCATCGATGTTCCCATGCCAGCGCTTGAGGAAATCGTTGGCGACGATGCGGCCGGTGAAGTGCCAGGGCCAGTCAACGCCGCGGGCGACGTCGAAGACCTTGGAGCGCACCGTTTCGTCGCCGCCGCTGGCGACGAGGGCGGCTTTCGCGGCGGCCGAGCCCTCCGCCTCCGTGCTGGCCCAGAAGCGGGTGCCCATCAGGACGCCGTCGGCGCCAAGCATAAGTGAGGCGGCGAGGCCGCGCCCGTCGGCGATGCCGCCGGCGGCGAGGATGATCTGTTCCGGGCCCGCCCGGTCCCGGACCGCCGGGAGGAGGGCGGTGAGGCCGCGGTCCATTCCGTGCCCCCCGGCCTCCTGACCCTGGACCACCAGGACGTCGACGCCGGCCTTGAGGGCCTGTTCGGCCTGATTCAGCCGTTGGACCTGCCACAGGGTCGGCACGTCGGCGGCCTTGGCCGCTGAGATCATCTCCTCGGCATCACCGAAGGAGACCATCAAGCCGGCCGGCGCGCGCGCCAGAGCCGCTTCGATCAGTTCGGGCTGCCGGGCCACGCTCCAGGTGATGAAGCCGACGCCGACGCGCTGGTTGCCGGCTTGGGAGATCGCCCGGTCGAGCCAGGCAGCTTCGCCATAGCCACCGCCGATAAGGCCGAGGCCGCCGGCGGCCGAGACGGCCGCGGCCAGACGCCCGCCCGCCACCTTGTCCATGGGGGCGAGGGCGATGGGATGGTCGAGCCCGAAGCGCTCGGTGAAGCGGGTCGTCAGTTTCTGTTTCATGGACCGAGGATCGCATCAGGAAGTAGACAAGAGAAATGATTGTTTCAGGAAATTAATATCGATATTTTAGATGTATGGATGTCTTGCTCCTCCGTACCATGGTATGCGTGGCCGACCACGGCAGCTTCTCGGCCGCTGCCGAGGTCATGAACTGTGTCCAGTCCAACATCACGACCCGGATCCGCCGGCTGGAGAGCCACTTCGGGCAAGCCCTGTTCGAGCGCGGCAGGGGCGGGGCGCGGCTGACCGCCTTCGGTCAGAGCGCCTATGAGCGGGCGGTGACGCTGCTTGCCCAGTTCGAGGCCGTCGAGCGCGACCTGCTGGACGCCGCCGGCGGTGCCGCGCCGCTGCGGCTGGGGGCGATGGAGACCACCGCGGCCGCGCGCCTGCCCGCCGTGCTGAAGGCACTGAAGGCGCGGTGCCCGAAGGCGCCGATATCCCTGCAGACCGGCCCGACGGCCCGCCTGCTGGGGCTCCTGTGGGAGCGCAAGGTCGACGCGGCCTTCGTTGCCGGGCCAGTCGATGCCGACCGCTTCACCAGCGTCCCGGCGTTTCGCGAGCGCCTGGTCGTGGTCTCATCCGCCCCCGGCCGGCTTGAAGGGCCGCTCTTTGCCTTCACACAGGGCTGCAGCTACCGCGCGACCGCCGAGACCTGGCTGAGGCAGGCGGGGCGCAGCGACACCGAAGTGGTGGAGATGGGCTCATTCGACGGCATTCTGGGCTGTGTCGAGGCCGGGATGGGTTTTGCCGTCGCCCCGGAGCGTGCGGTCTGCCAGCATCGGACAGGGACCAGTCTGCAGATCGAGGTGTTGCCCGATCCCTTCGCTGAGATCGAGACCTGTCTGGCGATGCGGCTTGACTACCAACCTGTCACTGCGGCCAAGGTCCTCTTGGAGATTTTGGCAGAGGCACCAGGTTAGCCGTAACGAGACCGTTTGACGCCATCTTCGGCTACCTCGAAGAAGCGTCGAGGCCTCGGCTGTGTGGCATCGGCAGCGGCGGTTCCGATGCCATTTCGCAACTGAGCTCGAAGGAACCACAAACTCCTGAAGCAGTCTGGCTGCCCTCATTAACGCGGCTTCTGCCGCCTGGAGGCTGATAGAGCCCTGAGGGCTCACAGGCTGTTGGCTGTCGATGTGTGTCCCCATCCAAGACAACTGCGTGGTTGGCGACGGCAAATTCTTGAGCGGCGTCTTGATCTCTGACGGGCAGATCAGGCGACCGGACGACAAGCGCGGCAACTGGTGTGGATGACGGAGAAAAGAGAATAAAAAGGGAACAAAACTGTGTCAGCTTTGTGCCACAGTTGTCGCGCTGTTCCGCTTTTTTGGTCGGACGACTTCACTTTGGGCTTGCGCGACCCCGAGTCAAAACGTTACGAAACCTGCGCTTTTCCCGGCGAGGACAGGTGGCCGAGTGGCTGAAGGCGCTCCCCTGCTAAGGGAGTATGTGGTTAAAAGCCGCATCGAGGGTTCGAATCCCTCCCTGTCCGCCATCTTCTCCGTGACGCCTGCGTCGCGGTTGGGCGAATCATCCAAATATTTCCGATACTAGGGCCGATGCCGCCGTTCGGCGCTGCCGCGTTAACGGGAGGTTAATGCTGTTACCTCTTGATGACACAGCAGTTTCGTTGCCGGTTCATGATGTCTTAGGAATCGGCCTTCATACTTGCTTCAGGAATGCGGTGCGGATACGTTAGCGGCGTCTTAACCAAGCGGTCTCAATCAAGGGTTCTGCCCTTTTCAAGGGCAGGGCTGGGGGAAACTCACAAAGGCACCGACCGGCGCAATTCGCTATCGCCCTGAAGTTGTTTGGGAAATGAAGTGGCGAATGCGCCGAATGCGTGGAAGACGCGCACTCGCCATGGCCAGCCTCGGCGAATTGCCGCTTCATTTGCGCGACAGGGAGGACGTGCCACGACATGTGGATGGGCGTGAAGGCCAGGGTCGCTGACCTTCTGGATCGGGTCTTTGTACCGCGCGAGATGATACTGCGCGCGAATGACCGTGTGACGGTCATTCGGCTGCCTGTCCGCACTCAGAAGCTGGTTGCCCTCGCCGTCGTGACCCTGCTGAGCTGGTCGGTCATCGCCAGCGGGGCCCTCGTGGTTCAGAACCTGGTGATCGCCGGCAAGAACCAGAAGATCGAAGAGCACAAGCTCGCCTACTTCGAGCTCCTGCAGGAAGTCTCGGAGTATCACGAGCAGTTCGCGCAGATCACCCAGAACCTGGAGAGCAATCAGGCCTTTCTGCTTTCCATGCTGGAGAACGGCGCCGAAGCGGAAGCCGATATCGCCGCCATCGAACGGCGCCTCAAGGACAGCAGGACCGAGGAAAACCGGGTCACGGTCGCCAGCGGCGGCCTGCGTGAGAAGCTTCAGCGCTTCGAGAACGACCTGCATGAGATCGTCGACCGCAACCTTGAGCTCCGCACCCAGGTGTCAACGATGCGCGAGGTCCTGACGGACACCGAGGCCGAGAAGGACCAGGTGGCGGAAGCCAGGGAGATGCTGGGGCAGCGCCTCGAGGAGGTCCAGGACGCCTTGGCCAAGGTGAGCGAAGAAAAGCGCCAGCTCACCCTCACGGTAGCCGATCTGCGCGCCGACATCGCCGAGTCCCGCGAGCAGCTGGCCGCCGCGCAATCGGTCCAGGATAATCTGAAGGGCGAAATCACCCTTTTGGGGAGCCAGCTGGTCGAGGCGGGCAAGCGGCGTGACGGGCTGGAGCGGCAGGTCGCGGGCCTGCAGGATTCCCTCGGCAATGCCGTTCACCGCGGGGATAGCCTACAAGACGACCGCGAGGACCTGCGCACCGTGGTCGCCGAGCTGCGCCAAAGAATGGTGGATATGCGTCAGGCGCAGCACGACATTGTGCAGAGGCTGCGCGAGCGCACCGAATTCAGCGTCGATACGATGGAACGCACTGTCGCCATGACCGGCTTGAAGCTGGATGAGCTTCTGGCGTCTATCGGCGACGTCAGCAGCTCCCAGGGTGGCCCTTTCGTCGCCGGCGATTATACCGGTGACTTCGATGGCGATGCGGAGCTGGAAATTGCCCTGTCCCTGCTGGACCTGAGGCTCAGCCGCTGGTCGGCACTGCAGCGTGTCATGCGCACCTTGCCGCTCAGCGTGCCGCTGGAGCAGTACCAGCTGAGCAGCGGTTTCGGCTCCCGGACCGACCCAATCAACGGTCGCGATGCAGCGCACCACGGCCTCGATTTCAAGGCGCCCATGAAGTCGCCGGTCTACGTGACGGCCCCCGGAAAAGTGGTCTTTGCCGGCTGGAGAGGCCCTTATGGCCGCATGATCGAGATCGATCATGGGCACGGGGTGCGCACCCGCTATGCGCACCTAAAAAAGATTCTTGTCAAAAAGGGGCAGCAGGTTGCTAATCGTGAGAAGATCGGGCTGGTTGGCTCTTCCGGCCGCAGCACCGGTCCACATTTGCATTATGAAGTGCGCTACAAGGGCGTTCCATTAAACCCCAAGAAGTTCCTCACGGCAGGTAAGCATGTTTTCAAAGACTAAAGACAGCACGAGCACTCCCGAGCCGACGACTTCGACCTCTTCGGAGCCTAAGCGAAGCACCGCTCAGAGCGGGGTGCCCTCGATCATCAGCGCCGACCTCAAGATTACCGGCAACCTGAAGAGCGATGGTGACATCCAGGTCGACGGCAACGTCGAGGGCGATATCGACAGCGCGACCCTGACGGTGGGTGAAGGCGCCCACGTGAAGGGGCACATCAGCTGCGAGACGGTCCGAATTCATGGCACCATCGATGGCGCGGTGAAGGCGAAGTCGGTGGTCATGGCGAAGACCGCCCGGGTGATCGGCGACATCATCCACGACAGCCTGGCGATCGAAGCCGGTGCCTTCATCGAGGGCAACATCAAGCGCCTGGAAGGCGCGGGTCGGACCTCCACCCCGGCGAGCGCCAGCACCGCCCCGACATCGAGTGGCTCCGGTGCCTCCGGCGGTTCCACCGGATCAGCCGCCGCCGCAAAGCCGGTAGCTGGCTAGGAATTTGCTCTAGCCTTCCTCGGCGAGGACGGCGCGGTAGAGTTCGGCATCGACGTTGCCGCCGGAGAGGGTGATCCCCGTCACCCGGTCGGCGACGTCGATTTTGCCTGCCAGCACGGCGGCCAGGCACACGGCGCCACCAGGTTCGACCACCAGCTTCAGTGTACGGAAAGCATATCGCATCGCGGCTTTGACCTCGGCATCGGTGACGGCCAAGCCACCGCTGACTCTGGACTGGTTGACCGCGAAGGTGATGTTCCCCGGCATCGGCGACAGCAAAGCATCGCAGATGGACGGAGCGGCTTTGCCGTGAGGAACCGGATGTCCCGCCTCGAAGGAAAGCCGCGTATCGTCGTAGCCCTCCGGTTCCACGGCAAAGAGGCGGGTGTCCGGTGACAGCGCCTCAAGGGCCAGCGCGCAGCCGGCGGTGAGCCCGCCGCCGCCGCAACAGACAAGCAGGCTGTCCAGCGTCACCCGCCGGGCGCTGGCGTCTTCGAATATTTCCAAGCCGCAGGTGCCTTGCCCGGCAATGACGCCGGGATCGTCATAGGGTCTTACCAGCGTCGCTTTGCGTTCTGCGGCGATCGCCGATCCAATCTCTTCCCGGGACTCTTTGTAGCGGTCGTAGAACACCACTTCGGCGCCATAGCCTCGGGTGTTGTCGACCTTGATCGCCGGGGCGTCGGACGGCATCACGATGACTGCCGGCAGCCCCAGCAGTGCCGCCGCCGCCGCCACGCCCTGGGCATGGTTGCCGGAGGAATAGGCGACAACGCCGCCGGCCCTGTCCTGCTCGGTGATCTGGCTGATCCGGTTAAATGCGCCGCGGAACTTGAAGGACCCTGTGCGCTGCAGGGTCTCCGCCTTCATCAGGACACGGCCGCCGACAACGTCGTTCAGCGCCGGAGATTCGATGAGCGGGGTTCGAACGGCCAGCCCTTGCAGCCGCGCGGCGGCGGCCTTCACGTCGTCGAAGCAGGGAAGGGGGCCAAGCGCGGCGGTATCGGACGGCTGGATCATCTGTGTCATGGCAGGGGCCAGGTTCTTTCGTTATCAGGCAATTCCAAGCAGGGGCGGCAGTTCGTCGAGACGGTGAATGACCGTCGCCAAGTCACCGGGCAGGCGCTCCTCCTCACGGTTGAAGCGGTTGATCCAGGCGACGTTGAAGCCGAAATGGGCAGCTCCCTTCGCATCCCATCCATTGCTGGAGAGAAAGCATACTTCCTGCTTCTTCACGCCCAAACGATCAAGCGTCAACTGGTAGACCCGGGTATCGGGCTTGTAGATCCCCACGTCCTCAACGGAGAGGTTGGCATCCAGCAATTGGTCCAGGCCCGCGGATTGCACCGCGGCCTCGAGCATCCTGGGGCTGCCGTTGGAGAGGATCGCCGTTTGCAGTCCGTTTGCCTTCAGGGCCTCAAGCGTGGGCTTCACCTCTTCGTAGGCGTCCAGCGAGAGGTAGAGGTTCATGAGCTTATCGTGCAGATCGGGGTCCTTCACACCCGAGGCCGAAAGCGCGAAGTCCAGGCCGTCGGATGTCACTTGCCAGAAATCCACGTGTGCAGCCATCAGGCTGCGCAGCCAAGTGTATTCCAGCTGCTTTTGGCGCCACATGTCGGAGACGGCGTCGGCTTTTTCACCCAATGCCTGGCCCCCGTTTCGGACAGCGGAATGAACGTCGAAGAGGGTGCCATAGGCGTCGAAAACGCAAGCTTTGACGGAGGCGAACTGCGGTAGCCGATCGGCGGGCATGGAGAGGGTTCCCTGAATTGTTGATTGTTTCGACCGCCGGGGCCGAGTTGGTTGGTTTGTTCTTCCTTATGACCCGGCCGGAGGAATCTGGAGGGCCCAGCGCTGCAGGTGCTTGGGCTGGCCTTCCCGGTAAACGACCAGGCTCTCGAGAATACGCTGGACGTAGTTGCGTGTCTCGCTGAAGGGAATGCGCTCGATCCAGTTGACCGCATCGACTTTCGGGTCGCGCGGATCGCCATACTCCTTGATCCAGCGCTCGGCGCGCGACGGGCCGGCGTTGTAGGCAGCCAGGGCCAGGATATAGGAGCCGTCGAACTGCTCCAGAAGTTCCTTGAGGTACGCCTGACCGAGGCGAAGGTTGTAGTCCGGATCGCTGGTCAGGCGGTCTCGGTTGAAAGGGATGCCAAGCCCGCGCGCCGTGTGACGGGCAGTCGCCGGCATCAACTGCATCAGGCCGAGTGCGCCGACCGGGCTGCGTGCCTTGGGATAGAACTCACTTTCCTGGCGCATGACCGCGAGCACCAGGGCCGCCTCCGGCGCCGGTCCTACGGGCAAGGCGCGCCTGGGGTAGAGCATCAGATGCAGGTCATGGCCGTTCCGCCGCGCAGTTTTCGCCGTGCGGATCGCGAGATCCTGGCGCTCAACACTGTTGGCCAGTTCGATGATGAGGCGGTGATCGAAATCGTCCTCGGCGTCCTGGCGCAGCCGGGCAAAGAAGAGGTTCTGCAGGCGCGGTTGGTCCAACTCGCCGAGAAGGCGGATTGCGGCGACGAGTTCATTGGTCTCGAAAAGTGCGCGCCGTGGCGCCGGCATGGCCGGCATGGCCTGCAGCACAGGCTGCCGTTCCACGCCCATGCGCTGACTGGCAAGCTGGCCATAGAACGTTGCCGAGTAAGCGGCGGCCTTTTCGTACCACTGTCGAGCATCCTGCGTTCGACGCAGTTCGCTGGCAGCCTCTCCGGCCCAGAAAGCGCCCCGAGATTTGCTGATGTCCGATGAGACGCCGTCGTGCAGACGCACGAAATGGTCATAGGCAACAGTTGGCTTTTTGAGGTATCGCAGCGCCAGCCAGCCGCCGAGCCATTCTCCCTCGGCGAAGGCGACGCCTTCATCGTGGCCGTGCCGGGCGCTGATGCGGTAGGCAAGATCGAAGTCGTTGCGGTCCAGGGCGCGCCATACGACCCAATTCCTGAGCCGCCACCAGGCTGGGCCCTCGGGCATGCCGGCCGGCAAGCTATCCAGCAGTTCCACCACCCCTTCCAGGCGCCCCCGGCGCTGGCGCCAGACGGCGCGCTCGTAGGTGAGGCCGGGATCGTTGCTCAGATGTGAGGGGACACGGCCGATGAGGGCGTCGACGCCGGGCCGATTGCCGATCAGGGCGAGGCGGGCACGGGCCAGGGCCGCGGGGCCGGGCGGTACGCGTTGGACCTGCCGGCGGGCGGCCGTCGTGCGGTGGTCCCAGAGGAGGCGGTCCAGCCGGTCGATCTCGTCCTCTTTGGTCAGGACGGCTCTGAACCTTTTGCGGAAGGCGTCTTCTTCCTGGGAGTCGAAGTCAATGGTGACCCAATAATGACGCGCCGCGGTCCGCGCCCGGTCCCGCTGGCCGTTGTCCCAAAGAGCCCCGGCGTGGCGCAGGGCGCCATGCCCGGTAATCGGCAGTCGCTCTCCGAACCAGGCCAAGACCTGCGCCGCGGAGAGAGTGTCAGGCAGCACCTCTTCTGCATTGCGGTAAAGACCATAGAGCCCGGGCCAGCCCGGATTGGCCTCAAGGAAGGCCGAAATCTCCGCGAAGCTGCGGCCGGAATCGCGCCGCCCGAGATCCCGCCAGGTGACGATCTTGGCGGCGAGGGAGTGCTTCCCCTGCCTGGCCAGAGCGAGGGCCCGGTCGTACTGCCCGTTCTCGAAGAGGGTCAGGGCGGAGGCATAGAGTTGACGGTCGGACGCGGTCAGCTTTTCCCCCGCCGCCGCCGAGGCCGGCAAGGGCGCAGCAGCAGCCGCCAGAAGGCTGACAAAGGCGAGAGAAACAGCCAGGACGCTCTTGCCGATGTGCAGGATCACTGAGGACTCCGCCCGCTTTCCGAAGGTCGGCTGAGGGTAATGTGATGGGCAGGGCGCTCGCAAGGGCCGCCGCGCCCCAGCACCGCTTGCTCCCAAACGATGCAAGGGCTATGTTCCCCGGTCACTGGGCCCGCCGTGGGCCGCGGAAAACTTGCCGATTTAGGGAATTTGATCATGTCCGGCCCTATGTTTTCGGGCTCCATCACCGCGCTTATCACACCATTTCGTGATGGGCAGCTGGATGAAGATGCCTTTCAGCGCTTCGTAGAGTGGCAGATCGAGGAAGGGACGAGTGCATTGGTCTCCTGCGGGACGACGGGGGAATCCCCGACGTTGACCCACGAGGAAGACATGCGCGTAACAGCCCTTTGCATCGAGGCCGCGAAAGGCAAAGCACCGGTGATTGCCGGGACGGGCTCAAACTCCACCGACGAGGCCATCATGCTGACGCGGCACGCCAAGGAGGCCGGCGCCGATGCCGCTCTGGTGGTGACGCCGTACTACAACAAGCCGACCCAGGAAGGGCTCTACCAGCACTACAAGGCGATTCACGATGCGGTCGAAATCCCGATCCTGATCTACAACATTCCGGGGCGCTGCATCGTCGACATGTCGGTCGAGACCATGGCACGGCTGGCCGAGTTGCCGAACATCGTGGGCGTGAAGGACGCGACGGCGGATCTGACCCGCCCTGCGCGAACCAAGGCAGCGATCGGAGACGATTTCGCCCAGCTTTCGGGTGAGGACGCGACGGTGGTTCCGTTTCTGGCGCAGGGCGGCCATGGCTGCATCTCCGTGACCTCGAACGTCGCGCCGCGGCTCTGCGCTGAGCTGCATGCGGCCTGGAAGAGCCGCGATCTTGACCGCGTGACCGAGCTGAACGACCGGCTGATGCCGCTGCACCAAGCGCTCTTCATCGAGTCCAATCCGGCGCCGGTGAAGTATGCCGCCAAGCTGCTCGATCATTGCGATGATGAGGTGCGACTGCCGATGGTGCGGATTCAGCCTGAAACCCAGGCCAAAGTCCGCTCGGCCATGGTCCACGCCGGGCTCCTCAACTAAGCCAGCGAGACCGAAACCATGAACGCGGGCGCGAAGCAGATCGCGGCCCAGAACCGCCGGGCGCGCCACGACTATCAGATCGAGGAACGCTTCGAAGCGGGACTGGTTCTGATGGGCAGCGAGGTGAAGTCGCTGCGCGGCGGTCGGGCATCCATCGGGGAAGCCTATGTCACCGAGCGTGGCGGGGAGCTCTACCTGCAAGGCGCCCATATCCCCGAATACGATGCGGCGACCCACAACAACCACGAACCACGCCGGCTGCGGAAGCTGCTCGTGCACCGCCGCGAGTTGGCCAAATTGGTGGGGCAGGTGCGGCGCGAGGGCTACACCCTGGTTCCGCTCGCCATCTACTTCAACGAGCGCGGCATCGCCAAGCTGGAAGTCGGCCTGGCGCGCGGCAAGCGCAAGGCCGACAAGCGGCAGGACATCAAGGCCCGCGAGTGGGATCGCCGCAAATCACGCCTCTTGAGGGAACGCAGCTAAGCGCTCTTTGACCTCGGCGAAAACCTCCTCGAACATGGCCTCGGTGAGGCGCCCGGTGTTGGTGTTGTAGCGGGAGCAGTGGTAGCTGTCCGCGACCGTCAGGCCGTCGATCTCATGAATTGCGCAGTGGCGGAAAGGATAGTGGCTCTTGCGGACGCCAAGGGTGGTCAGGACGGCGCCGTGGGAGAGGCTCCCGAGGCAAAGGATTACCTTCAGCCGCTTCATGGCGTCGATTTCCCGCACCAGAAAAGGGCGGCAGTTCTTGGCTTCGGGCCCCGTGGGCTTGTTCTCCGGCGGCACGCAGCGCACGGCATTGGTGACCCGGCAGTCGACCAGACGCAGTCCGTCGTCGGCGCGGCGCCCGTAGCTGCCCTGGGCAAAGCCGAACCTTCCGAGTGTCTGATAGAGGAGGTCGCCGGCGTAGTCGCCGGTGAAGGGTCTGCCGGTCTGGTTGGCCCCCTTGAGGCCGGGGGCGAGACCGACGATCAACAGGCGCGCATCGAGGGGGCCAAAGGCCTGTACCGGAGCATTGTGGAACGCCGGGTAGGCGGCCTGGTTGGCTTCCCGAAAGGAGACAAGGCGAGGGCAGAGCGCGCAATCGCGCGGCGGCTCGATTTGCATGACCGGACCGGGCGCCTAGACGGCTTCGTCCTCGTAATAGTCGTCGTCGAGGTAGTGGTCCTCGTCGTAGCCGCCCTGGCGCAGGCGCTCGCCGCTGCGGGAGCGGTCACCCGGAAGCTGGCGGGCAATCTGCGACTGCAGTTCGGCGAGGTCGATAAAGATATCGGCCTGGCGCCGCAGTTCGTCGGCGATCATCGGCGGCTGGGAGCGCAGCGTCGAAACGACAGTGACCCGTCGGCCGCGCCGCTGGATGGTCTCAACCAGGCGCCGAAAATCGCCGTCTCCCGAGAACAACACGATGTGATCCAGGTGATCGAGCATCTCCATGGCATCGACCGCCAGTTCGATGTCCATGTTGCCCTTGACCTTGCGCCGGCCGGCCGCGTCGGTGAATTCCTTGGTCGGCTTCGTCACCATCGTGTAGCCGTTGTAGTCCAGCCAGTCGACCAGAGGACGAATAGGGGAATATTCTTGGTCTTCGACGAGTGCTGTATAGTAAAGGGCGCGGACAAGATTGCATTGACTGGAGAAAATATCCAACAAGCGCTTGTAATCAATATCAAATCCTAAGGCCCGGGCTGTCGCGTAAAGGTTCGCGCCATCGATGAAAAGAGCAACCCGTTCCTGACTATAGAACTTCATTTCTACCCCTTTGAAAGACCGGCGCTTAGGCAGCCTGGCCGGTCTCACAGAAATCCCGATTCAGAACTAAACCCGCTACTGGAGAAGGCTGAACTTCTGGCTCCCACTCTGCAACGGAACAGCCATTTCCATGCTAGAGATTTAAGTCTTCTTGTCTTGCTCGCAAGAGCAGCAGCATTATCGGTGCAGGACCGGGTCCGGGAAACATGATTCTTATCGCCCTAGGGTCGAACCTCGTCACGGCAGAATTCGACACCTCTCAGAAGTTGTTAGAGTGCTCGCTTAAGTCTCTGGAACAAAATGATGTTCAGGTCCTGAGGCGATCGTCCTGGTACCGTAGCGCGCCGATCCCTGCTTCGGACCAGCCCTGGTTCGTCAATGGCGTCGCAGAGATCGCATCACCACTGAGTCCCAAGGCCTTGCTGGGCGCTCTACATGCCGTCGAAGATGAATACGGGCGTATGCGTTCGCAGCGGAATGAAAGCCGGACGCTCGATCTCGACCTTCTGGTTTATGACGACCAAGTCATCAACGAAATGGACGGTCTGGTGCTGCCGCACCCACGGCTGCAGGAGCGGGCCTTCGTCCTGCTGCCGCTGGCCGAGGTCGCGCCGCGGTGGCGCCATCCGGTGAGCGGGCTAACGGCAGCTGAAATGCTGGACTCCCTGCCGCCGGGACAGCAGGTGGAGCGGATCGCCGCAGAGGAATGAAGGGCTGCGCCCAGAGGCCACCTTCGGGCTTGCGAAGCCGGCTGAGGGCCCATATATTCCGCGCCGCTGGGTTCCGACCGGGGCCCGGCACACTGATCTGTGGAGAATCGATACCATGGCGCGCGTTACAGTTGAAGATTGCGTTCTGAAGGTCCCCAACCGCTTTGAGCTGGTGATGAAGGCCGCTCAGCGCGCCCGGGACATCTCCTCCGGCGCGTCCCTGACCGTCGACCGCGACAACGACAAGAACCCGGTCGTGGCGTTGCGCGAGATCGCCGACGAGACGGTGAGCCTGGATATGCTGGGCAATGCCCTGATCCAGGGCCTGCAGAAGCAGAGCGAGCAGGACGAGCCCGAGGACGATATCGTCGAATTCGACACGCCTGTCATGCCTGCCGCTGGCGAGGAGCCGCTCCTGCAGGAGGGGGCGCCAGCGACGCCCGAGGCGGACGAAGCCGAGGCCGCCGACGAGGTCGAGTAGTCGGCTGACGCTTCGGGGCCGGTTAGACCCTTAACAAAGGGGGAACAGGCCCGATTCCATACCGGAAAACATGTACTTGGCGGCCTGAGCCCGGGCGCGTATGCTGGAATTGTTTTAATTTTGGTAGTGGCGGAAGCCGTAGTTCGGGCGCAGCATGATCCGGCAGTTTGAACTCGTCGAACGGGTCAAATCCTATGATCCGGGCGCGGATGAGGATGCTCTCAACCGCGCCTATGTCTTTGCCATGAAAGCCCACGGGTCGCAGAAGCGCGCCTCGGGGGACCCCTATTTCTCCCATCCGATTGAAGTTGCCGGCATCCTCACGGATCTGAAGCTGGACGATTCTTCTATCATCACTGCGCTGCTCCACGACGTCGTCGAGGACACTGACTATTCCCTGGGAGACGTCGAGACGACGTTCGGCAAGGATATTGCCCGCCTGGTGGACGGTGTCACCAAGCTGGGCCGCCTGGAGCTGCAGTCCGAGGAAACCAAGCACGCGGAGAACTTCCGCAAGCTGTTGGTGGCGATGTCCGAAGACATCCGGGTGCTGTTGGTGAAGCTTGCCGACCGGTTGCACAACATGCAGACGCTTCATTTCATCTCGTCGCCCGACAAGCGCCGCCGCATCGCGCGGGAGACCATGGATATCTATGCGCCCTTGGCTGAGCGCATCGGTATGCATGGATTCAAAGACCAGCTGGAAGACTTGGCCTTCGCCGAGCTGAACCGGGAAGGCCGTGAATCCGTGCTGGCGCGCCTGGAGTTTCTGCGCGGCCAGGGCCAGGACCTGTCCGACCGTATCGTCGGCGAACTGCGTCAGCGTCTGGCGGAGGAGGGAGTTGAGGCCACCGTTTCCGGCCGCATGAAGACACCCTATTCGGTGTGGCGCAAAATGCAGCGCAAGAACATCACGTTCGAACAGCTGTCGGACATCATGGCCTTTCGTGTCGTGGTCGACAGCCTGGGCGACTGCTACCACGCTCTGGGCCAGCTGCACAGCCGCTATCCCGTTGTCCCCGGGCGCTTCAAGGACTATATCTCCACGCCGAAACCGAACGGCTACCGCTCGCTGCACACCACGATCATCGGGCCCGAGCGACAGAGGATCGAGGTGCAGATCCGCACCCGCGAAATGCACGAGGTTGCCGAGCTCGGCGTCGCGGCCCACTGGAAATACAAGCAGGACAGCCCGCAGGTCGAAGGCCGGCAGTATCGCTGGATGCGGGAATTGCTGGATATCTTGGAGCATGCCGACAACCCCGAGGAGTTCCTGGAGCACACCAAGCTGGAGATGTTCCAGGACCAGGTTTTCTGCTTCACGCCGAAGGGGGCGGTGATCGCCCTGCCGAGCGGCGCGACGCCGGTCGACTTCGCTTATGCTGTCCATTCCGAGGTGGGCGACACATGCGTCGGCGCCAAGGTCAACGGGCGTATGGTCCAGTTGCGCGCGCCACTCCAGAACGGCGATCAGGTGGAGATCATCACCTCCAAAGCCCAGACGCCGTCGCCGGACTGGGAGCAGTTCGTCGTTTCCGGAAAGGCCAAGGCCCGTGTGCGGCGCTTTGTACGGCTGAAGCAGCGCGAACAGTACATGGAACTGGGCCGCCAGATCCTGCAGAAGTCCTTCCGCCAGGAAGGCTACGAGATGACCGAAAAGGGACTGGAGTCAGTCCTCAAGCGCTTCAAGGCCGAAACCGTCGGCGACCTTTGCGCAGCGGTCGGCCAGGGGCACCACACCGGCCGCGAGATCGTCACGGCGGTCTATCCGGGCACCAAGGACGACGCCAAGGTCCAGAAGATCGTTCCCATCGCGCGGGCAAGGGCGCGCCAGGGCAGAGGGCAGGAGACCTCGGTCCCGATCAAGGGACTGATCCCGGGAATGGCTGTCCACTACGCCCACTGCTGCCACCCGCTGCCGGGTGACCGGATCGTCGGTATCGTCACGACGGGCAAGGGGGTCACCGTCCATACCATCGACTGTGACACCCTGGAGAGCTTCCAGGCGACGCCGGAGCGCTGGGTCGATCTGTCCTGGGACGTGGACGACGGCTTGGAGCAGCGCATCGGGCGCCTGCACGTCATTGTCGCCAACGAGCCGGGTAGCCTGGGCAGCCTGTCGACCATCATCGGCAAGAATCACGGAAATATCAGCAACCTCAAGATTACAAATCGTTCAATTGATTTTTTTGAGATGCTGATCGATGTTGAGGTGACGAGTGTCAAGCATTTGTCGAATATTATCGCTGCCTTGCGCGCGATGCCGGTTATTACGTCGGTGGAGCGGGCAAGGGGTTAAGGCTGCGGCCATTTTTGGCTGATAGACTGCAGAGATGTTCAAGCGGCGCAATCCCCTGCCATTTCACAAGCGAGCCGGCGCGGTGCTGTGGCCGCGCAGCGGCTGGCGACGATCCGGGGCCTATGTGGCACACCGCCTACGCCGCCTGCCGGGGACGCCCTACCGCATTGCGGCTGGCTTTGCCAGCGGCGCCGCAGTGTCCTTCACCCCCTTCATCGGCCTTCATTTCGTATTGGCGGCGCTGCTGGCCTTGGCGGTGCGAGGCAATATCATCGCCGCAGCGATCGGGACGGCGGTTGGGAATCCCTGGACCTTTCCCGTCATATGGCTTTGGATCTACTCACTGGGCCGGTGGGTTCTGGGCGGCGACAGCTTGACAGCACTGCCCGATGACCTTTCATTGCACAGAATAATTTTCGAGGACCCTCTGGAAGTACTGCTGCCTATGGTGGTGGGAGGGATTCCGACGGCAGTGGTGGCGTGGTTCGTGTTCTTTTGGCCGGTGCAGCGGACCGTGGCCGGATATCAGAGGGCGCGGCGCCGCCGTCTCCGCAAGCGCCTGCGCCATCGCCGAGGGCCCATTGCCGGAGAGAGCGGGGCCTCTGAGCCGAAGGAAGGTGCTCGGCTCGCAGAAACGAGGAAATACGAGAGGCAGCTATGACCGACTACCTGCGCCTCGGCGTGAACATCGACCATGTGGCCACCATTCGAAACGCCCGTGGCGGCGGCCACCCGGACCCGGTCCGGGCAGCACGGATGGCCGCCTCGGCCGGCGCCGACGGGATCACCGCTCACCTGCGCGAGGACCGGCGGCACATTTCCGATGAAGACATCGCCAGGCTGACGGCCGAGATCGACCTGCCGCTGAACCTGGAAATGGCGGCCACCGACGAGATGCTTGAGATAGCCCTGCGCCACAGCCCTCACGCTGCCTGCATCGTGCCGGAGCGGCGCGAGGAGCGTACCACCGAGGGCGGCCTGGACGCGGCCGGCGGGCAACATCACCTGCAGCGCTTCGTCTCCAGCCTGAGGGACGCGGGTTCGCGGGTTTCGCTGTTCGTAGAGCCGGACCCCAAGCAACTCGAGGCAGCGGTGCGGCTGGGCGCGCCTGTCGTGGAACTGCACACCGGGGCCTACTGCGATGCCTTTGTCGAGGATCCCGAGGGCGCGCAGACCAGAGCCCAACTCGAACGCATCCGTACGGCGGCGGCCTTGGCAGATGAATTGGGGCTGGAGTGCCACGCCGGGCATGGGCTGACTTTCGACACTGTGGGCTCCGTAGCCGTAATTCCGACCATCGCCGAGTTGAACATCGGGCATTTCCTGGTGGGTGAGGCGATCTTCAGCGGCCTGGACAGTGCCATCAGGCGGATGCGAGCGCTTATGAACAAGGCCCGCGCCGAGGCCGGCGGCGCCCGCAGCGCCTAGCCGATCAGCGAATTTGCGGAGCGGCGACGGTGATTCTGGGACTGGGCAGTGACCTCATTGACATCAGGCGTATCGAGAAAACCCTGGAGCGCTTTGGCGACCGTTTCACCGAACGGGTCTTTACCGATGTCGAGCGGGCGAAATCCGACCGGCGCGCCCAGCGGGCGGCCAGCTATGCGAAGCGATTTGCCGCAAAGGAAGCTTGCGCCAAGGCGTTGGGAACGGGGGTGCCGCGGCGCGGTGTCCATTGGCGCGATCTCGGGGTGGTCAATCTGCCGAGCGGCAAGCCGACCATGGCTTTGACGCGAGGGGCAGCTGAGCGCTTGGCGGAAATGACGCCAGCGGGTATGAAGGCCCAGATTGACGTAACAATCACAGATGATTATCCCCTCGCTCAGGTTATTGTCATCATCTCGGCACTTCCTGAAGCTGGCTAGGCCCCCTGGAGTATTCTCGGGGAGGCTTCCTTGGCGGCAGCCGCCAGGAAAGAAGGAAAATGGAAAAGTTCATGCTTAACGAAGGGCCGGGCAGCGATCCGGAAGGCAAGGCGCCGAAAGACGGTGCGAAGGAAGAGGAGCAGCCGGGCAGCGCTTGGATGGAAACGCTGAGGACGGTGGTGATCGCTGTCGTGGTTGCTGTCGGCGTCAGGACCTTCGCTTACGAGCCCTTCAATATTCCGTCAGGCTCCATGGAGCCGACATTGCTCGTCGGGGACTACCTCTTTGTCTCCAAGCTGTCCTACGGCTACAGCCGCCATTCCTTGCCCTTCGGATTGCCGTTGTTCAAGGGGCGCATCTTCTCCTCCGATCCGGAGGTCGGCGACGTCGCGGTTTTCGCCTACCCGAAGGACTTGAAGACCGATTATATCAAACGGATTGTCGGGCTGCCGGGTGACAAGGTCGAGGTGCGCGAAGGCATCCTCTACATCAACGACGTCGCGGCCAAGCGCGAGCTCCTCTCTGCTTCGGAGATTGCGGATCTTCGGTACTACAATCCCCAGGGACGGCTCTACTACGAGACTCTGCCGAACGGGCGCCGGCACCTCATTCAGGAATACAGCGACCGACAGGCCCTGGACGACTTCAAGCCTGTGATCGTGAAGGAGGGGCACTTCTTCGCCATGGGCGACAACCGGGATAACAGTCAGGACAGCCGGGTGTCTGGGGTCGGGCAGGTTCCCCTCGAGAACCTCGTTGGGCGCGCGGACATCCTGTTCTTTTCCCACGACGGCGCCAGCGCCTGGTGGAAGTTCTGGACCTGGCCGAGTACCATTCGCTTCGGCCGGATCGGCGATGGTATCGAGTAGGCGGAGGACTGGGCCCCAGGCTGCTGCCAAGGGGGACAGTGCGCTGTCGCAATTGCAGGAGCAGCTTGGGCACCGCTTTGCCGATCCGGCATTGCTGGTGCGGGCTCTTACCCATCCTTCCGTTTCCGCCGACCCCAGCCATCGTGGTGGCGACTACGAGCGCCTCGAGTTCCTGGGCGATCGTGTGCTGGGCCTGGTCGTCGCTGAAATGCTGTTCAATCGGTTTCCGGAAGAGGCGGAGGGTCTCTTGGCCCGCCGCCTTGCGAAGCTCGTGGGGAAGGACACTTTGGCGTCGGTGGCCGAAGATCTCGATCTCGGCAATGTCATGCGGTTCGCCATGGGCGAAGACGAGAAACAGGGGCGCAGCAACCCCGGCCTGCTCTCCGACGCCTGCGAAGCGGTGATTGCGGCGCTTTATCTGGACGGCGGCTTGCCGGTGGCACAGGCCTTCATCGTCCAAGCTTGGCGGAAACGGATCGAAGAGGATCGGGAGCCGCCTTCGGACGCCAAGACCGAGCTGCAGGAATGGGCTCAGGGACGGGGCCTGCCGCTGCCGCGTTACAGCGAGGTTGACCGCCAGGGGCCGCCGCATGATCCCTTGTTCACCATCCGCGTCGAAGTGGAGGAAATGCCACCGCAGACTGGGACGGGCCGTTCCAAGCGCGCAGCTGAACAGGACGCGGCGGCGCAACTCCTGTCCCTGGTGAAGGAAAAGCGACGATGAACACGGCAGAAGCACTGCAGCGCTGCGGTTTCGTAGCCGTGGTCGGCGCGCCGAATGCGGGGAAATCGACCCTGGTAAATCAGCTGGTCGGTGCCAAGGTCTCCATCGTTACCCACAAGGTACAGACGACTCGAACCCGAGTCCGCGGGATCGCCATTCACGGCGACAGCCAGATCGTCTTCATAGATACCCCGGGAATATTCACGGCCAAGCGCCGCCTGGAACGCGCCATGGTGCAGGCCGCCTGGGCCGGGGTCGAGGATGCCGATGTCGTTCTGGTGATCCATGACGCCGGGCGCAAGAAGATCTCCGACGATACTCGACGGGTGATCGAGGGGCTGGCCGACAGTCGCTGCGAGTTGGTGCTGGTGCTGAACAAAGTTGACCTGGTCAAGCGCGAGAAGCTGCTGGAACTGGCCGCGGAGCTCGCGGCCATGGCCAACTTCTCGAAGGTCTTCATGATTTCGGCCCTTACCGGCGATGGCCTGGAAGACCTGCTGGACTATCTGGCCGGCCGCATGCCTGAGGGGCCGTGGCACTTTCCGGAAGACCAGCTCTCCGATATTTCTTTGCGCCTGCTGGCGGCGGAGATCACCAGGGAGAAGCTGTTCTTGAACCTGCATCAGGAACTGCCCTACGCGCTGACGGTGGAAAGCGAAGGCTGGGAAGAATTCAAGGACGGCTCGGTCCGCATCGAGCAGACCATCTATGTCGGCCGGGAACAGCACAAGGCCATGTGCTTGGGCAAGGGCGGCAAGACCATCCGAGTGGTTCGCGAAGCGGCGCAAAAGGAAATGGAGGAAGCCTTTGGGCAACCTGTTCACCTTTTCCTCTTCGTAAAGGTACGCGAAAACTGGATTGATGACCCTGAGCGCTACCGGAACCTCGGTCTGGAATTCGATGCCTAGAGCCCCGATCAACGCGGTGGAGCCGCGATGAAGTGGGAGGATGAGGCGATCGTTCTGGCGGCTCGCCCCCACGGCGAAACCGCGGCGGTGGTCCAATTGCTGACGCGCGCCCACGGCCGCCACGCAGGACTCGTACGGGGAGGGCAGAGCGCCCGCCTGCGCGGCATCTACCAGTCTGGCAACCGGGTTTCGGCAACTTGGAGCGGGCGCCTGCCGGAGCACCTGGGCAGTCTGGAGTGCGAGATGGAATGCTCCTACATGGCCCGGGTGCTGGATGATTCTGATCGCCTGGCCGCCCTCAGTGCGGCCACCGCGGTCTGCGAGGGGGCGATGCCCGAGCGGGAGCCCCATCCGGCTTGCTTCGAGGGGCTGCTGGCACTGTTGGAGGCCCTCGAGGGCGACCACTGGGCCGAGGTCTACGTGCGTTGGGAGCTGGCCTTCCTGGCCGAACTGGGCTTCGGACTAGATCTCAGCAGCTGTGCGGCCGGCGTGGAGAATGATCAACTCGCCTATGTGAGCCCTCGCTCCGGTCGAGCCGTATCGCTGTCAGCCGGCGCGCCCTACCGCGACAAGCTGCTGCCCTTGCCTGGTTTCCTGGTTGGCCGCGGGGAAGGCGGCAACGCCGCCGTGGCGGAGGGGCTTGCACTTACCGGCTTTTTCCTTGAGCGCCACCTTTTCCACCCCCATGATAAGGCGCTGCCGGCCGCCAGGCTGCGCCTGGAGCAACGCTTTACCCCGGACGGCGGGACTTCCCGGGGGGGGTCGCAGTAGCCCGCATTCCAGATCAGAACCGGTTTATCGATCCCTTCAGCGATGACGTCTCAAGATAAAGATCCTGTTGTTGTTATTGGCGCGGGCATCGTCGGCGTTTGCTGCGCGCTCTACCTGCTGCGCGACGGCCACCGCGTGGTCCTGGTCGATCGGGGCGCGCCGGGGGAGGGCACTTCCTTCGGCAACGGCTCGATCATCACGGAAGAAGCCGTGGTGCCGGTCCAGACACCGGGCGTGGCGCGCAAGGTGCCGGGTATGCTGGCCGACCCCCTGGGGCCTCTGGCGATCCGCTGGTCCTATCTGCCGAAGATCGCGCCCTGGCTGGTCCACTTCATCCGTTCCAGCAGTCCGCAGCGGGTGGAGGAAGTCTCCGTCGCCCTGGCGCAGCTGCTCGAGGGGTCGTTGAAAGCCTATGAGCCGCTGGTCGAGGCTGCAGGTATCAGCGATATGATCCGGCGCTCCGGCTGGGTATCGGTCTACGAGACCGAGGCCGGCTTCAAGAGCTACGAACCGATGCTGGACCTGCAGCGGCGCAGGGGCGTCAACTTCGAGGTCCTGCCGGCGGAAGAGCTGCGGCAACTGGAGCCCAGCCTCGCGCCGATCTTCTGCCGGGGGGTCTTCTATCCGGACGTGGCGCACACGGTGAACAACTTCCGCTTCGTCCAGGAGCTGGCGGCGGCATTTGTTCGCCTCGGTGGAGAGATCCGTCAGCAGTCGGTGATCGGTTTCCAGCAGGGCGACGCCGGGGTCACCGCCGTCGTCACGGAGGCCGACACGATTGCCTGCAGTGGCGTCGTCATTGCCGCCGGGGCCTGGTCGAAGACCCTGGCCGTCATGCTGGGATCCCGGCTGCCGCTGGATACCGAGCGTGGCTACCACCTGACGTTGCCGCATGCGGGCGCGGACCTGCGGCTGCCGGTTTACTCGACCGAGCGCGGGTTCGTCTGCACCCCGCTGGAACACGGCTTGCGGATCGCCGGGACGGTCGAACTCGGCGGGCTGGAGGCGGAACCGAACTGGCAGCGCGCCGAGGTCCTCTACCGCAACGCCAGCCGCTGGTTTCCGGGTCTCGATCGGCGCGAGGAAAGCCGCTGGATGGGCTACCGACCCTCCATGCCCGACTCGGTTCCGGTCATAGGCCCGTCTCCGCGGCACCGCAACGCGATTTTCGCCTTCGGCCACGGGCACTGCGGCTTGAGCCTGGCCGCGCGTACCGGTGGACTGGTAGCGGCCTTGCTGGCGGGGCGGGACCCGGGCATCGACTTGCGGCCCTATCGTCCCGATCGCTTCTAAAAATCCGCAGTTTTCTTGGGCAATCTGTTGCTATCGCCGGGCTGATCACTACTATATTTGGTAGTCTTTCTCGGAGTCGTGAACCCCTCTATGGCCTCCTCGCCAGCTGGTGAAATCCGTGACGTGAAGCTCTCCGACGCCCTGTCGGAGCGCTATCTCTCCTACGCCCTCTCGACCATCATGGCGCGCTCGCTGCCTGACGTGCGCGACGGTCTGAAGCCGGTCCACCGGCGCCTGCTGTTCGCCATGCGGCAGCTGCGACTCGACCCCAACACAGGGTTCAAGAAGTCCGCGCGCGTCGTCGGTGACGTGATCGGCAAATTCCACCCGCACGGCGATCAGGCGATCTATGACGCCCTGGTGCGCTTGGCCCAGGATTTCTCTCTGCGGTTCCCGCTGATCGACGGGCAGGGCAACTTCGGCAATATCGACGGCGACAACGCCGCGGCCATGCGCTACACCGAGGCGCGCCTGACCGAGGTAGCGGCGGCGATGCTGGAGGGCATCGACGAGGACGCCGTTGACTTCCGCTCGACCTATGACGGCGAGGCGGAAGAGCCCGTGGTCCTGCCGGGGGCCTTTCCGAACCTGCTGGCCAACGGTGCGCAGGGGATCGCTGTCGGGATGGCGACCTCGATTCCCCCGCACAACGTGGGTGAGATCTGCGACGCGCTGCTGCATGTGATCAAGGCGCCCAACGCCACCATCGACAAGCTGGTGGACCTGATGCCGGGCCCGGATTTCCCGACCGGCGGCATCCTGATGGAAGCCCGGGAAAGCATCGTCGAGGCCTACAAGACGGGCAGGGGCTCTTTCCGGCTGCGTGCCCGCTGGGAGACCGAGAAGATCAAGGGCGGTGGCTACCAGATCATCGTCACCGAGATTCCCTTCCAGGTCCAGAAATCGCGCCTGATCGAGAAGATCGCCGAACTCCTTATGGCCAAGAAGCTGGCCATGTTGGCCGACGTGCGGGACGAGTCGACCGACGAGATCCGCCTGGTCCTGGAGCCGAAGAGCCGCAACGTCGACCCGGAAGTGCTGATGGAATCGCTTTTCCGTCAAACCGAGTTGGAGACCCGTGTCGGGCTCAACATGAACGTGCTGGACGCCGACAACACGCCGCGGGTGATGGACCTGCGCGAGGTGCTGCGCGCTTTTCTGGATCACCGCCATGAAGTCCTGAAGCGGCGCACTCAGCACCGCCTGGACAAGATCGCCCATCGCCTCGAAGTTCTCGACGGCTACCTCATCGCCTACCTGAACATCGATGAAGTGATCCGGATCATCCGCGAGGAGGACGATCCCAAGGCGAAGATGATGAAGCGCTGGAAGCTGACCGACATCCAGGCCGAAGCGATCCTCAATATGCGCCTGCGGGCTCTGCGCAAGCTGGAAGAGATCTCCATCCGTGAAGAGCACTCTGCCCTGTCGAAGGAGCAGAAGGAGCTCAAGCAGCTGATGAAGAACGAGCAGAAGCGCTGGGCGGTGATCGGCGAGCAGGTGAAGGAGATCAAGGCGAAGTTCGGTGGCAAGACGCCGCTGGGCGCCCGCCGCAGTGAGATCGGCGCGCCCCCCGCCGAGGTGGTCATCCCCCTGGAGGCCGTCGTCGAGCGCGAGCCTGTAACCATCCTCTGCTCCGACAAGGGGTGGGTCCGGGCCCTGAAGGGGCACCAGGAGGACGTTTCCGACGCCAAGTACAAGGAGGGCGACCGGGAGCGCTTCGTGGTTCTTGCCCAGACGACGGACAAGCTGCTGGTCTTCGCCACCAATGGCCGCTTCTACACGCTGGGCGTCGACAAGCTGCCGGGGGGGCGTGGCTTCGGCGAACCGCTGCGCCTGATGATGGGGCTTCCCAACGACCAGGACATTGTCGCCCTGCTGGTCCACCAGCCGGGTCGGAAGCTGTTGGTGGCGTCCTCCGACGGGCGTGGCTTCCTGGTGCCCGAGGACGAGGTCGTGGCCCAGACCAAGAACGGCAAGCAGGTCATCAACCCGGCCCAAGGGGTGGAAGCCGCGGTCTGCCGTCCGGTCGAGGGCGACCATGTGGCGGTGATCGGCGAGAACCGCAAGTTGTTGATTTTCCCGCTAGACGAGCTACCTGAGATGACGAGGGGCAGGGGGGTCATCCTGCAGAAGTATAAGGACGGCGGCCTTTCCGATGCTAAGACTTTTGTCCTGAAGGAGGGCCTGAGCTGGGCCGCTGGGGCGGGGCGGCTGCGCACGGAAACCGACCTCAGGGCCTGGCTGGGTAAGCGTTCCCAGGCAGGTCGTTTGCCCCCCAACGGATTCGCCAGGTCCAATAAATTTGGGTGATTTTCGGCGATTCGCCATTGTCGTTGCCGCTTGCGCAGCCTATAAGCGCGGTCAACAAAGCGAACCAATAATCTTCGAACAGGAACCGATGGAGACCGGCGAGGGGCCGGAACATTCCACGAGCAGGTAGGAAAATCAGCGCGTTCCCGGCATTTCTCTACTGGGCCGGCTTTCCGCGATATCGCGGTTTGGCCGGAGAGAGGCCCCGGGTCGCTGGTTTGATGGATGTCCAGAGTGGGGCTGTGACAGGAAAGTGAACGGGCTCATCGCCTTCGTCAATCTGGTGGACCGGCTGAACGAGAGGGTCGGTCGCGGTGTTGCTTGGCTGACGCTGCTGATGGTCATGATCACCTTCGTTGTGGTGATCCTGAGGTACGTCTACGCCATCGGCTGGGTCTGGCTGCAGGAATCTTACGTGTGGCTGCACGGCGTGGTCTTCATGATCGGCGCCGGTTACACGCTTCTGCACAACGCCCACGTCAGGGTCGACATCTTCTATCGGCCGAGCAGCGCGCGCTACAAGGCGGTCATCGATCTCTTCGGTTCTTTCCTCCTGTTGCTGCCGGTCGTCGCCGTCGTCACCTATGCCAGCTATGACTTCGTTGCGGATTCATGGGTCCGGCTGGAAGAGTCGCGCGAAGCGGGCGGCCTGCCGGGCCTCTTCCTTCTGAAGTCGGTCATCCTTCTGTTCTGCATCTTGATCGGACTGCAGGGGCTGTCCCTCGCGGCCAGAAGCTACCTGGTGTTGATCGGGCACCCCGAGTTCCAGCCCGAAGAAGAAGAAACAGAGCCGATTTAAGCAATGGATCCCGCACAGCTTGGGGAGATCGTCTCCCTCGTCATGTTTGCCGTCGCCTGCGTGGTCCTGCTGCTGGGGTATCCCGTGGCATTCACCCTGGGCGGCGTTGCCTTGCTTTTCGCCTTCGCCGGTCTGGCGTTCGGCATCTTCGACCTGCGGCTCCTGGGGGCCCTGGCCTCGCGCTACTTCGGTGTCATGTCAAATGAGCTGTTGGTGGCCGTGCCCCTTTTCGTATTTATGGGCGTGATGCTCGAGCGATCGAAGATCGCCGAGGAGCTGCTGGAAAGCATGGGGCTAATGTTCGGCAAGCTTCGCGGCGGTCTCGGCCTCTCGGTTATCTTTGTCGGTATGTTGCTGGCGGCCTCCACCGGCATCGTCGGCGCCACCGTGGTCACCATGGGCCTCCTATCACTCCCGGCCATGCTGAAGGCCGGCTATGATCCCAAGATCGCCTGCGGGACGATCTGCGCCTCTGGCACCCTTGGCCAGATCATTCCCCCCTCAATTGTTCTCGTTCTTCTTGGCGACATTCTGCAGGGGGCGAATACCGAAGCGCAGCTGGCCCTTGGAAACTTCGCACCGGACCCCGTCTCGGTCATCGATCTATTCGCCGGCGCTTTCCTGCCGGGCATGATGCTGGTCGGCCTCTACATGCTGTGGATCCTGTTTTCCGCCTGGCTGCGGCCCAAATCCTGCCCACCGATCCAGCGCAGGGAAGGCGATACGGAACGCTTGGGCGCGCGCGCCCTGCGGGTGCTACTGCCGCCGGGAGCGCTGATCGTGCTGGTGCTGGGGTCAATTCTGCTGGGGGTCGCGACGCCCACGGAGGCCGCCGCCATCGGCTGCATCGGTGCGCTGTTGCTGGCGGGCAGGGCGGTCGCTGAGGGCGAGGGGCAGGCTTGGCCGGTATACCTGGGCGGCGGCTGCATGGTTGCCCTGGTGCCCTTGGTGACCCTGTTCGACCTGCGCATGCAGCGTGACGTGGTGCCCTTTGCCGATGGCGCGGCGGCGGTGGTGGCCGGCGTGTGCATTCTGGCGATGTTCTTCGGGGTGGCCGTCTCTCTGAAGCGCGTCTATCGCAGCGGCATTCTGGTCGAGGTGATGCGGTCCACCACGAAGATCTCGGCGATGGTTTTCGTGATCCTTCTGGGCGCCTCGGTTTTCTCGCTGGTCTTCCGCGGCCTGGGCGGCGATAAGATCGTCGCCGACGTTCTGGCATCCATGCCGGGCGGCGCCTTCGGCGCCATGTTCGTCGTGATGGCCCTGATGTTCGTCATGGGCTTCTTCCTGGACTTCATTGAGATCGTCTTCGTGGTGGTTCCCATCGTCGGGCCGGTGCTGCTGGCCATGGGCCTGGATCCGATCTGGCTGGGCGTAATGATCGCGGTGAACCTGCAGACTTCCTTCCTTACGCCGCCCTTCGGCTTCGCCCTGTTCTACCTGCGCGGAGTGGCGCCACCGGAGGTCACCACGATGGATATTTATCGCGGCATCATGCCCTTCGTCCTGATCCAGATCCTGGGCTTGGCGTTGATTGCGACCTTTCCGGCGCTGGCGACCTACCTGCCGGCAGTTCTGTTCGGCTAATCGAAGGCCGAGATCAACCGCGAAGCAGCATGTCGGCGCTCGTCAAGAGGGCGTTTTCTCAGATAGGAAAAAGGCCGGCGGGGATGTCCCCGCCGGCCTCTTTTTTTGTGCCCGCCTCTAGAATACAGCGCGGGCGCCATTCGGTTCCTATTCGACCCACTTAAACGGCAGGCCGCGGGCGTTGTAGAACGCCTGCTCGGAGACCTTCGCATAGGCGATGGCTTGTTTGCGGAAGGTGGTGATGGAATCCATCACTTCACGGCTCAGCGGGTCGGCGGCCGCGAGGTCACCGATCACCTTGCCGGAAAGGCCGCCCAACGCATTGAGCACCTCGTCCGGGAACTTCTTCAGGATGACACCGTGCTCGCTCACCAGGGTGTTGAGCGCGCCGTTGTTCTTGGCGACGAACTCGTTGAGCACAAAGGTGTTGGCAAAGGCATTGGCGGCGGCGACGACCGCTTTCAGGTCATCGGGCAGCTTCTCCCACGCCTGGAGGTTGATGAAGTTGTCCAGCAGCGTCGCCGGCTCGTGCCAGCCCGGGTAGTAGTAGAACTTGGCGCTCTTATAGAGGCCGAAGGCAAGATCGTTGTAAGGCCCGACCCATTCGGTGGCGTCGATGGCACCGGACTGGAGGGCCGGCGGGATCTCGCCGCCGGGCAGGTTCACGACGTTGCCGCCCGCGGCCTTGACGACTTCACCGCCCAGGCCCGGGATACGCATCTTCAGGCCCTTGTAGTCCTCGAGGGAGTTGATCTCCTTGTTGAACCAACCGCCGGCCTGGACGCCGGTGTTACCTGAGGCGAAGAACTTACAGCCCAGTTCTCGGTAGATCTTGTCAGCCAGATCCTGGCCGCCGCCGAACTGGATCCAGGCGTTCTGCTCCTGGGCGTTGAGGCCGAAGGGGATGGACGCGATGAACTGGCTGGCTGGCACCTTGCCCTTCCAGTAGTAGGGCGCGCCGTGACCCATTTCGATGGTGCCGCTGGAGACGGCGTCCATGGTTTCGAAGGCTGGAACGATCTCGCCGCCGCCGAAGACTTCCACCGTCAGTTTGCCGCCGGAGGCCGCGCCGATGAATTCCGCCAGCTTGTTGGCGCCGGTGCCCAGGCCAGGAAAGTTCTTGGGCCAAGTCGTTTGCATACGCCATTTCATGAGGCCCTGCGAGATCGCAGGCGCCGGGAAGCTGGACGCGGCGACCGCGCCCGTTGCGGCAGCAGTGGTAGCCGCCCGCTTGATAAATTGACGACGTTTCATTCCAATCCTCCCCGAAGTGGAAAATCAAACAACAGACTTCTCGCAAGGGGCCATTCGTTGCAGCCCGAATCGGAGTTCGTTTTTTAGACCGATCAAGTGAGGAGCGAGCATAGGCGGCGCTGAGCGGCTGTGCAACTGAGGCGATCAATGATAGGGCGGATGGGTTCCCGGCACCTGCTCTGGGGGGAAGATTAGGCGGGCAGCCTGCGCCACCCCTTGTCGCCAAGGCCTTCCAGGGGCTGGAAGCGGGTCTTATAGGCCATCTTGCGGCTGTGGTCGATCCAGTAGCCGAGGTAGACATGGGCCGCGCCGTGGCGCCGGGCCGCGTCTATCAGCCACAGGACGACGTAGGTGCCAAGGGAACGGCGCGCGGAATTCGGCTCGAAGAAGCTGTAGACGGCGGAGGGGCCATCGGCCAGCCAATCCAGCAGGCAGACCGCGATCAGGGCGCCGTCGGGCGTGCGGAACTCGGCCAAGCGCGTGTCGATATCGCTCGATTCAACCATCGAGCGATATTCCTCTTCCGTCATTCCGGCCATTTCGCCATCGCCGTGGCGGGAAGAAATATAGCGGCGGAAGAGAGCGAACTGCTCGTCCGTCGCCTTGGCCGGCACCATGCGGACAGAAAGGTCCGTATTGGCCCGATGGATGCGGCGCAGGGACTTGCCCGCTTCGAACTCGCTCACGACGACCCGGACCGGCACACAGGCGTTGCAGTGGCTGCAGGCGGGCCGGTAGGCGAAGCGGTGGCTGCGGCGGAACCCCGCAAGACTGAGCACGTCGTAGGTGGCCTGGGCCTGGGGGCCGCTGATCTCCGTCAGCAGCTTGTTTTCCAGACGGCCCGGCAGGTATGGGCAGACGTTCGGCTCCAGAACGTAGTAGCTCTGGAGCGGCCCAAAAGCGGCGGGATCCAAGGCCTTCAGCCGTTCAGTGGTGCGCTCTGCCTTCATCGGATTAGTGTGCGCGGCCAAGGCCGCCCCGTCCAGCCCCTCTGAGTTGCCCTTGGTGCCGCTTGACCGGACGGACGGGGCGGGGCTAGTCGGCAGCCTGGCCCTGTTCGCTCAGGGCCGGATAGCCGAAATAGGCGGCACCCAGTTCGCTGTGGATGCGGATGAGCTTCAACTGGACCCAGTCGATGAACTCATGCAGTCCCTTGTCGATGACCTGGTCGATGGTGATGTCGTCCAGCACGGAGCGAAGTTCGTCCAATTCCTCCAGTGCCTCGGCGCCGCCGATGAGGCGGTAGGTGGAGCGCAGGTGACTGAGGCGGTTGGAGATGTCATGTACGCAGGCCTTGACCGAGCGGGGAAAGCGGCTGTGGAACAGCAGGAAGCCGGCGACATCGGCCTGCGTCATGCCGCTGGGCTGAACCCGGCGGAAGGCATGGTAGCCGGCCGCTGAGCGCAGGACGGCGTTCCACTGGCTGACATCGAGCGGCGAGCCGACGGTCTCTTCGTTCGGCAGCAGCAGGTGATATTTTACATCCAGCAGGCGGGTGGTCTGGTCCGCGCGCTCGATGGCCCGGCCGATCTGGTAGAAGAACCAGCTCTCGTCGCGATAGAAGGTGCCTTCGGTGATGCCGGTATGAGTCTGGCAGGCTTCCTTCACCTGGTTACAGAAGCGTGCCAAGCGTGGCTCGCTCAGAGCCTCCCGCGGCATGGTCTTCAAGGTGTTGGAGAACATGTTGAGCTGGATCCACATCTCCGTCGAAATCAGCGGGCGCAGCGTCCTGGCGTTGCCGCGGGCCAGGTTGACGGCGGAGATGATCGAGGAGACGTTTCGCTGGTCCAGGGTGTAGAAGTGGATGACGGAGTCTGCATCGGCATCGTCGTGATGTTCGAAGAAGCGCTCTTCGTCCCGGTTGATCTGCAGGATGGAGCGCCAATTCTGCCAGCCGCGGCTGTCCCGGCTGAAGGTCTCATTCACATCGAGGATACGCGCAAGGTTCTCCGCGCGCTCGACATAGCGCGCCAGCCAGTAGATCGACTCGGCGTAGCGTGACAGCAGTCTATGCAAAGATCCCCCTATTCAAGGACCCAGGTATCCTTTGAGCCTCCGCCTTGGGAGGAGTTGACGACAATCGATCCCTTGGTCAGGGCGACGCGCGACAGTCCGCCCGGCAGAACCCAGGTCGACCTGCCGGTCACAGCAAAGGGCCGCAGGTCGACGTGGCGGGCCTTGATCCCATCGTCGGTCAGGGTGGGGCAGACTGAAAGATTTATCATGGGCTGCGCGATGTAGTTTGCCGGGTCGGCGCTCACGTCTTCGCGGCACTTCTCCAGCTCTCGTTTGCTGGCGCGCGGGCCGATGGTGATGCCGTAGCCGCCGGACTCACCTACCGGCTTCACAACCAGTTTGTCGAGATTGGCGAGGGTATAGGCCAGGCCTTCCGGCTCGCGACAAATGTGCGTATCGACGTTGGCCAGGATCGGCTCTTCATCCATGTAGTACTTGATGATTCTCGGGATGTAGGCATAGACCGCCTTGTCGTCGGCGACGCCGGTGCCGATGGCGTTGGCCAGGGACACATTGCCTTTCGCGTAGGCGCGCATGAGCCCTGAGGCCCCCAAGACGCTGTCCGGATTGAAAACCTCAGGGTCCAGGAAATCGTCGCTGACGCGGCGGTAGATCACGTGGACCGGGTCCAGCCCGTTGATGGTCTTCATGTACACCTTGTCGTTCTCCACGACGAGGTCGCTGCCCTCCACGAGCGGCACACCCATCTCGCGGGCCAGGAAGATGTGCTCGAAGTAAGCGGAGTTGTAGGTGCCCGGCGAGAGCAGAACGACCTGTGGGTCGCTGACACCGGCGGGTGCCGTATCTACCAGGGCTTCGTGCAGCTTCTGGCCATAATTGGACACCGGCCGGATGCCGATGTTGCTCATCAGGTCGGGGAAGCTGCGCAGCATGAGGTGGCGGTTCTCCACCACATAGGACACGCCAGAGGGGCAGCGCCCGTTGTCTTCCAGCACCACGAACTCGCCGTCGTCCCCCCGCACCAAGTCGGTCCCGTTGATGTGGACGTAGGTGCCGAAGGGGACATCGATGCCCTCCATCTGGGGGCAGTAGTTCTTGTTGCCGAGGACCAGATCCTTGGGGACCACGCCGTCCTTCAGTATCTTCTGGTCGTGATAGATGTCGTGCAGGAAGAGGTTCAGCGCGGTCACCCGCTGGGTCACGCCTGTCTCTATCGTCTCCCAGGCCTTCGCCGAGATCACGCGGGGAATGACATCGAACGGCAGGATGCGGTCGATGACGTCTTTTTGGGTATAGACCGTGAAGGTGATGCCGAAGCTGTAGAGCTCCAGCTCCGCGTCGCGGGCCCGCCCGCGCAGATCTTCCAAGTCCAGGCGGTTCAGGCGCTCTCGTATGGACAGCGTATGGTCGGCAGGCTCTTCAGCACCGCCCAGCATCTCGCAAAAGAAGCCATCTGGATCGTAGGCACTTAGGGGTCCCGACGCCGTAAGGGGCGTACTAGCCAAGTATGATGCTCCCTGTTTTCACAGTGTCCTGCTGGCCTTTTCTGCGCGGGCCTATATTCAGGATCTCTAACAACGCTTGGATTATTGCAGCGAATTGCGGTGGCTGGCCAGCCTTCAATGCGAAGGATAGGTCCGGCTCGGGGGGTCGCCCGCTCACAAACGACCCTGCGGTTCAGGGCTGACGGCGCACTACCAGGGTGCCCGCCAGGATGTCGTGCAGGGCCCTGTTGCGGTCGGTGAACAGAATGACCAGGAGGATCAGCCAAGCCGTCAGGGCGATGGAGACATAGAAGAGGATCACCACCAGCACAGCCTGCAGGGGCTCTACGGGCTTCCCGCTCCAGTCTCTCAGCTCCAGGTCGAATAGCCCCATACCCGGTGTGGCACCGCGGGTTGCCAGGAAGTAGCTGTGATACAAAAGCGGCCAAAGTGCCATGACGATGACCGCCAGCGGGCTCAGCAGGCCGAAGGTCAGTGCGCCGGCAATCGACAGAGCGAAGCCGAGGCAGAGGCCCAGGACGGCGATGATGAAGACATCGACCAGGTAGCCAAGGCTCCGCCGCAGGACCACGCCGGCATAGAGTTGCGGAGCGGCAGAAGGCAGGGGAGGCCGTCCGGACCAGGCCGGCGGCCGCGGGTCACCGCTGGCGTCGTCAGCAGACATGCCGTCAGCCTAGGCCGGTTCTCCCAGGCGACGCAAGGCCTGCAGGAGCGCCGGCGTCAGTTGTCGGACTGGTAAACCGGGGCTTCGCTCTCGGGCGCCTGACGCAGCAGGACGATCGAAATGCGCCGGTTGCGCGGTGAGAAGGGCTCGTCGGGCACCAGGTGCTCCTGGTCGGCCCGGCCCACCACGGAGGCGATGCGCGAAGCCGGCAGGCCGGCGGCCAGCAGGGCGCGGCGGCTGGAGTTGGCGCGGTCGGTCGACAGCTCCCAGTTGGAGTAGCCGTTGTCCTTCGAGTAGGGCGTCGAGTCCGTGTGCCCCTTGATGGCCACGGGATTGTCGAGCTTCTTGATGGCATCGGCGACCAGCGCCAGCAGGCGCTGCGTGTGCGGATACATCTCGGCCTTGCCGGAGGCGAACATAGAGCGGCCTTCCTGATCGATGATCTGGATCCGCATGCCCTCCGGGGTCTGGTCGACGATCAGGTTTTTGGAGAAGTCGCTGAGGTCCGGAATCGATTCCAGCGCCTGACGCAGCTCAGCCTCGGCGGCGGCGAAGCGCTCCTGCTCCAGCTCCCGGGCCAGGCGGTCGACCTCTTCGCGGTTGACGTCCTGGTTCGGGTTGTCCGCCGTCTTGCTGAGGCGCTGGCCCGACTGGGTGTCGTCGGCGGGGTTCTCCACCTGGGTGGGACTCTGCTCTTTGGTGTCGTCCTTGGCGCCGGGCAGGGCGACGGTGATGCCGATTGGCGAGGTATCGTTCACCAGGGCGCCGTCGGTGGTCATGCTGCGCCCGCCCATGACGCCGCCGGAGCCGCTGTCGCTCTGCGAGACGCTGTCCGGATCGAGAGAGGTGATCGGCGAGAAGTACTCGGCGATACCCTTACGTTGTTCTTCAGTCGTGGCGTTCAGCAGCCAGAGCAGCAGGAAGAAGGCCATCATGGCGGTGACGAAGTCGGCATAGGCGACTTTCCAGGCGCCACCGTGGTGTGCGCCACCGCCACCTTTCTTCACCTTCTTGATGATGATGATTTGAGCTTCGTCGTTTCCTGCTGCCACGTTCCTGGCTCCCCTTTAGCCGGGGGGCGGGAGGGCGGAGACCGCGTCTTCGACCTCGTAGAAGGTCGGGCGGTCGTGCGAGAGCAGCGCCTTGCGGGCGAATTCGACGGCGACCGCCGGTGGCGAGCCGTGCATGTGCGCCAGCAGAGCCGCCTTGATACAGTGGAGATACTTGATCTCCGCGTTGTAGACCGACTGCGCCTTGGTGGCGGTCGGCCCGAGAAAGCCGTAGGAGATCCAGACGCCGAGGAAGGTGCCCACCAAGGCGCCGCCGATCAGCTTGCCCAGGACCTCGGGCGGCTCGGTGATCGAGCCCATGGTCTTGATGACGCCCAGCACCGCGGCGACGATGCCCAGCGCCGGCATGCCGTCTGCCATGGTCTGCAGCGCGTGGGCGACTTCCAGGTGCTCGTGATGGACGACCTCGATCTCCTCGTCCATGAGGGTTTCCATCTCATGGGGATCCTCGGAACCGAGGGTGAGCATGCGCAGGTAGTCGCAGAGGAAGACCACGGCGGTTTCGTTCGCCATGACGCCGGGAAACTGGGCGAAGAGTGCTGAATCTTGCGGATTTTCGATGTGCTGTTCCAGGCCCAGATTGCCCTTGGTCTTGGCGACCTTGAGAATCTGGTAGAGCAGGCTGATGAGCTCTATGTAGTTCTCTTTTTTGTACTGGGAGCCCTTGAAGACCTTGCCGACAGCGGTGCCGGTGTGCTTCACAACGGAGGCGGGGTTGCCGATGACATAGGAGCCGATGGCGGCGCCGATGATGATCACCCCCTCAAAAGGCTGCCACAGTACCCCCAGCTTGCCGCCCATCGCGGCGTAACCGCCGAGGGTACAGCCGATAACGATCAATATGCCTACAATAAGCCCCATGGAGCCCCAATCCGCGCACAATCCGCCGTCAAGCCAACCGCCTTCCGGAGGCGGCCTTCGAAGGTGGCCGATTTAAGTTAAGAAGTGGTTTAGTTTGGCGCCTAATGGGCCGGAAATGATTGGTTTGTGGTGGCTTTTGGGCTTTCCCTGGCATTAAGATCCGGCCGGCCAGCGATGCGAGCAGACGACCCGATGGTACGATGACTTTTGATTCTTCCGCCTTCCGCCGGGCTCTGGGCAGCTTCGCGACCGGTGTGGCTGTGATCACGGCGCGCGATCCCGCCGGGCAGAACCGCGGGATCACCGTGAATTCCTTCTCCTCGGTCTCCCTGGATCCGCCCCTGATCCTCTTCTGCCTGGACAAGGCGGCGCTGAGCTTCGACACCTTCCGGCTGGCCGACAGCTTCGCGGTGAATGTCCTGGGCGAGCACCAGCACGAGCTGTCGGTGCGCTTCGCGACGGCGGCGATCGACAAGTGGGACGGCGTCGGCTACGACCTCTGGCCCGGAAACCTGCCGGTTCTGCACGACTGTCTGGCCAACCTGGCCTGCCGGCGCGAAACCCTCTACGAGGGCGGCGACCACGTCATTATTCTCGGCCGGGTCGAGCGGCTGCAGACTGCCGGGGGCGGTGATCCCCTGGTCTACTACCAGAGCGGCTACCGCTCCATCGGGCCGAACGTCTAGGCGGCGGCCCGGGTGGCCTCAAGCGAGGGCGTTCTGCAGGTCGGCGATGAGGTCGTCGGCGCTTTCGATTCCGACCGAGAGCCGTACCAATCCGTCACTGATGCCCAGGGCGGCCCGGTTCTCCGGGGGGATGGAGGCGTGGGTCATGATCGCCGGGTGCTCGATCAGGCTCTCGACACCGCCCAGGCTCTCAGCCAGGGCGAAAAGCTGGACCCGCTCGAGGAAGCGCCGGGCGTCGTCCAGGCCGCCTTTCAGGATCGCCGTGACCATGCCGCCGGGGCCGTCCATCTGCTGCTCGGCCAGTGCGTGCTGCGGGTGGCTGGGCAGGCCGGGATAATAGACCTTCTCCACCTTGGGATGGCTTTCCATGAACTCGGCCACGGCCTGGCCGTTGGTGCAGTGCCGTTCCATGCGCAGCGCCAGTGTCTTCAGCCCGCGCAGAGCGAGGAAACTGTCGAAGGGGCCCTGGACCGCACCCACTGCGTTCTGCAGGAAGGTGAGTTGCTCGGCCAGTTCTGCGTTGTCGCCGACGACCAGCACGCCGCCGACCATGTCAGAGTGGCCGTTCAGGTACTTGGTGGCCGAGTGCATGACCACGTCGAAGCCGAGTTCCAGCGGCCGCTGAATCCAGGGTGTCGCGAAGGTGTTGTCGCAGGCCGCCAGGATGCCGTGCTTCTTGGCCAGTCGGGCGACCGCTTCCAGATCGACCAGCTTCAGCAGCGGGTTGGTCGGAGTCTCGACCCAGATCAGTTTGGTCTGCGGCCGGATCGCCGCCTCCAGCGCACCGATGTCGGTCATGTCGGCATAGGTGAAGTCGAGGCCGGCCGAGCGGCGGCGTACGCGCTCGAAGAGGCGATAGCTGCCGCCATAGAGGTCGTCCATGGCGACCACATGGGCGCCGCTGTCCAGGCAGTCGAGCAGGGTGGCGATGGCCGAGAGGCCTGAGGCGAAGGCGAAGCCCTGCTCGCCGCTTTCCAGGTCCGCAATGCAGCGCTCGTAGGCCATGCGCGTGGGGTTCTGCGAGCGGCTGTACTCGTAGCCCTTGTGGACCCCCGGGCTCTCCTGGGCGTAAGTCGAAGTGGCGTAGATCGGCTGCATCACCGCGCCGGTCGTCGGGTCGGGAGACTGGCCGGCGTGGATCACACGGGTGGCGAAGGCAGGCCGGTTGCGGCTGCGGTGCGAGTCGGGCATGGGGTCTATTTCATCCGTCGGCGGAGGTGATTGAGCAGATCGATCCGGGTAATGAGGCCTAGGAAAGTACCGTTTTCGATGACGATGGCCACATGGTCCTTGGCGAAGATCGGCAGCAGGGTATCGATCGGCTGGTCGGGGGAGATGGTTTCCAGCTTCGACGTCATGGCGCTGGATACCGGATCCTTGAAGCGCTCGTCGTCCTTGAAGACCTTCAGCAGGATGTCGCTTTCGTCGAGAATCCCGACGACTTTGCCGGCCTTGTCGAGCACCGGCAGCTGCGAGATGTCGTAGAGCTTCATGCGGCCATAGGCGATCAGCAGATTGTCGTCGGCGCCCGCCGTCACAGTGCCGTGCTCGTCGTGGCGCCGGCTGATCAGGTCGCGCAGGTCGCCCTTCTGCTCGCGTTCTATGAAGCCCTGGTCGATCATCCAGTAGTCGTTGAACATCTTCGAGAGATACTTATTGCCGCTGTCACAGACCAGAGTGACGACGCGCTTCGGTTCGCTCTGTTCACGGCAGTAGCGCAGGGCGGCGGAGATCAGCGTGCCCGAGGAAGAGCCGGCGAGGACGCCTTCGCGCAGCAGCAGCTCGCGGGCCGTCAGCAGGGCTTCCTTGTCCGAAATGACATAGGCCTTGCGCACCCGCGACAAGTCGGCAACGTCGGGCAGGAAGTCCTCACCGATGCCCTCGACGATCCAGCTGCCGACGTCCTCGCTGATGTTTCCGGTTTCGACGTATTCGGCCAGGATCGAGCCCTGCGGGTCGGCCAGCACCATCTCGGTCTTGTCGGAGACTGAGGCGAAGAAGCGGGATAGCCCGGTGATGGTGCCGCCGGAACCGACGCCGCAGACCATGGCGTCGACGTCGTGCCCCATCTGCTCCCAGATCTCCGGCCCGGTGGTCGTCTCGTGAGCGAGGGGGTTGGCCGGGTTGGCGAACTGGTTGATGAAGATGGCGCCGGTTTCATCTGCGATACGCTGGGCCATGTCCTGGTAGTATTCGGGGTGGCCCTTACCGACGTCGGAGCGGGTGAGGATCACCTCCACCCCCAGGGCGCGCAGGTGGAAGATCTTCTCCTGCGCCATCTTGTCGGGCACCACCAGTGTCAGATGATACCCTTTTTGCGCGGCGACCAGTGCCAGGCCGAGACCGGTGTTGCCGGCCGTCGCCTCGATCAGGCGGCCGCCGGGCTTCAGGCTGCCGTCCCTTTCGGCGGCCTCGATCATCGACTTGCCGATTCTGTCCTTGATCGAGCCGCCGGGATTTTCGCTCTCGAGTTTCAGGAACAGGCGGCAAGGACCGGTATCCAGGTGGGATACCTCCAGCATCGGCGTGTTGCCGATGCGCTCCATAACGCTGTGAAAGACGGCGCCGGACGGGGGCATTCACGGTTCCTCCAGAATTGGGCGGCGACCCAGCCTGCTATCCCCTACGGGATCACGCAGGCCGGCGCAACATCTGGATGATCCCGATCTGGTGAGGGCCGCTAGACGCCGTCCCCCGAATGGGCCGAGAGCACCCGGGTGGGAAAGCCGTTCTTCTCCAGGCTGGCGATGATCTCGTTCACGTGCTCGGAGTTGCGGGTTTCCAGGACCACGTCGATGTCGGCGCGCTTGGCCGGTACATCGTGGAACAGGCGCTGGTGATAGACCTCGATGATGTTGGCGCTGGCGCGGCCGATGATGTCGGCGATCCTTGCTAGGGTGCCGGGCTGGTCGACGATGCCGATGCGCAGGCGCACCATGCGGCCGTCGCGCACCAGGCCGCGGGTCAGGACGCCGGAGAGCAGGCGCACGTCGATGTTGCCGCCGCAGATGACGGTGACGACCTTGCGACCGGCGAAGCGCTCAGGATCGTTCAGGATCGCCGCCACGCCCGCGGCACCGGCGCCCTCGGCGACGATCTTCTGTTCCTCCACCAGGCGGTGGATGGCGATCTCGATCATGGTCTCCGGCACGATGGCGATGTCCTCGACCAGTCGGGAAATGATCTCCTGGGTCATCTTGCCGGGGTTCTTGACCGCGATGCCGTCGGCCAGACTACTGCCGCCGGGCAGCTCGCCGCGCCCCTTGAGAGCGTTGGCCATGGAGGGGAAAAGCTCGGTTTCGACGCCGATCATCCGGACGTCCGGCTTGGCGTCCTTCACCGCGATGGAAATGCCTGAAATGATCCCGCCGCCGCCAATCGGGACGACGATGGTGTCCACCTCCGGCAGGTCTTCCATGATCTCCAGGCCGATCGTACCCTGGCCGGCAATGACGTCCGGGTCATCGTAGGGATGGACGAAGGTGAGGCCTTCCTCCTCGGCGATCTGACGCGCTGCCTGGGCCGAGGCGTCAAGGGTATCGCCGGTCAGCACCACGCGGGCGCCGAAGGCCCGGGTGCGCTCGACCTTGGAGAAGGGGGCGAACTCGGGCATGACGATGGTAGCCGGTATTCCCAGCCGCTGGGCGTGGTAGGCGACGCCCTGGGCGTGGTTGCCCGCCGACATGGCGATGACGCCGCGCTTGGCCTCCTCGGGGCTCAGGCTCGAGAGCCGGATGCAGGCGCCGCGATCCTTGAAGGAGCCCGTGCGCTGCAGGTTCTCCAGCTTCAGGTAGAGCTCGCAGCCCAGAACCTCGGATAGGCGGGCCGCGGGCGCCAGCGGGGTCCGGATTACCTGCCCTTTGAGGGCTTCTGCCGCCCTGCGGATGTCGTCGATGGTCGTGGTCAAGGCCGTCTCCCCCGGGCCGCTGCGTCTGTGCGGCACCTCGTAAATCAATGGTTGGCTATTTTTGGGCCGGCAGCAAGGTAAGCTGTCTTGCCAGCGCCCAGGTTTCCGGAGCCAGCGACACGGTCAACCCGTCGCGCCAGCGCGGCGCCAGGTTGCCGTAGAGGTCGGAGAGCGGGTTGCCGGACTGGCCGGTGGCGATCATGAAGCGCGAGCGATCGAGGTCGCTGAGGTCATAGACCGCGCGGAAGCCGGCGCCGTGGACATCCTCGAACAGGTGCTCGGCGCTGCCGCCCAGGCGGGGCGAGGCCCGGTTGACCGTGTCATTGCCACCGTCGGTTTCGACGCTGTAGGTAAAATAGGGGCCGATTACGGGAATGCGGCTGAGAATGGGATGGGCGAAGCGCGCCAGGTGGGCATCGCCCCAGCGCCAGGCCGACATGTCGCTGCCGAAGCGCTCTTCCAGGAGATCGAGCGCGTCTTCCAGGGCCTTCTGGATCTGGGCGTCGCAGCTCTCGGCCCCGTCGCTGCCGACGGTATCGCACCACTGGCTGTCCGCGGCGAGCATGCGTTCCAGGGCATAGGTGCCGCCGTCGAGGTACTCCAGGTAGTCGGGGCCGAGTTCGTCCTCCAGGATCGCTTTGCCCAGGGCCCAGACCCAGGCCTGCAGGATCAGCGGTTCGGGGGCGTTGCGGTGCATCTGCCGGTCCCAGGAGCGCAGCAGGGCGGTCGCCTGGCGGCCCCGCACGCTAACCGGCGTCACGCCCAGCAGGTGGGGCAGGATGCTGCCGGCGGAATTGGCGACGATGTCCTGCTGCAGCACCACGGAGTCGGTGACGCTGTGGTTGCCCGCGGCGCCGGACAGCACCGCGCCGATACGCTCGGCGCGATAGGGCGGCGGCCAGTCGACGGCAATGAGGTGCGGGAAGCTGTCAGGCACAATCTTGTTGTTGGCGTTGACGATCACGCCGCTGCGCGGGTTGTCCCGGGACGGCAGTTCTTCGAAGGGGACGAAGCCGATCCAGTCGAATTCACCGCTCCATCCGGGCACTGGATACTGGCCGTTGCCGGCGCGGCGCACCGGCACGCGGGCCGGCGCCAGGAAGCCGATGTTGCCGGCGGTGTCGGCGTAGATGACGTTCTGCTGCGGCGCGTGGAACTGCCTGAGGGACTCGCGAAACTCGGCCCAGTCCTGGGCGTGGTTCATGCCGTAGAGCGCGTCCGGGGTGCGGTCGTCGGCGCGCAGCGCCGGCCAGGCGAGGGAGAGCACGGCGCCGGTCTCGCTCGGACCTTCCGGGATCACGTCGCTCATGACCGGACCGTGACGGGTCTCACGCACCACCAGTGTGATGGACTCGCCGCCGGTGAGACGGATGAACTCGTCGCGGACCTTGAAGTCCTCGACACCCTCCGGGGTCAGGTACTGGTCGGGGTTGTCCGGCGAGATGCGCTCGATGAAGAAGTCCTGGGTATCGCTGTGGGTGGTGGTGAGGCCCCAGGCGACGTGCTCGTTGTGCCCCAGCAGCACGAAGGGCACACCCGGCGCCGTGGCGCCGGCAAGGGTGATCCCCGGCGCCTCCAGGCGGGCCAGAAACCAGACTCCCGGTGCCTCCAGGGGCAGGTGCGGGTCGTTGGCCAGGATCGGGCTGCCGCTGCCACTGCGCGCGCCGCTCAGGGCCCAGGCGTTCGAAGCGCCGGTCGGTGCCAGGGAGGGGGGGAGCAGGTTGGCCAGCTGGCGGGCGACGGAGACGTCGATCAGGTCGGAAAGTTGGGCGATGGTGACCGGGGCGTCGCTGGGGTAGGCCGGCCACAGCTGGGCGATCTGCTCCGGGCTGAAGCGGCCCGCCAGGCGGGCGCGGCTCAGTTCGTCGCGCCAGTTCTCCGACAGGCGCAGAGCCATGATGCGGCCCCACAGCAGGGAGTCGACCGGGCTCCAAGGTTCGGGCTCGTAGCCCAGCACCTGGAACTCCGGGGCCAGCGGGCCGGAGCGGGTCTGAAGGTAGCCGTTCACGCCATCGGCGTAGGCTTCCAGGGCCGCCAGGGTTTCGGGTGCGAGGTGCGACAGGTTGGCTTCGGCAAGCTGGCGGAAGCCGAGGGTGCGGAAGAAGCGGTCGTGCACCAGGGTCGCCCGACCCATGACCTCTGAGAGGCGGCCCGAGCCGACGCGGCGCATGAAATCCATCTGCCACAGGCGCTCCTGGGCATGCACGAACCCCAAGGCGCGGTAGAGGTCGAACTCGGTTTCAGCCTGGATGCGGACCAGGCCGTCGTCGTTGCGCGAAACCTTCACCGGTCCGTCGAGGATTGCCAGGGGTATATCGCCCTCGGTCTGCGGCAGGGAGCCGCGCAGCCACAGGAACCCGCCCCCAGCCGTGAGGAGGGCGAGGACCACCAGACCGCCCAGCCCGTACAGGAGGATTCGCCGAATTGCTTTCATGCCCTCTTATACCGCCTTTGCCCCGGCTGAGCTGTGACTCCTTTATCAGGGTCGAACTGCGGAGAATGCCAGTTAAAATCTTGATAGATCATTTCCCTGCTTCCATCTGCCTCGGGTATGGTCGCCGGGCGCGCCGGGACTCCCAGTTTTGGGAGATAGCTGCGCAGGGCGGAATTGTTAGGGGACGAAGGAATGGCGGCTCAGGGTTCCAAGAAGGTGATCGTCGCGGCCTTGGCGGGCAATAGCCTAATTGCCGTGACCAAGTTCTCGGCCGCCGCCTTCACCGGCAGCTCGGCGATGTTCTCCGAGGGCATTCACTCGGCCGTCGATACGGGCAACCAGGCCTTGCTGCTGTACGGGCTGAAGCGCGCCGCGCGCCCGGCCGATGCGCGCCATCCTTTCGGCTATGGGCCGGAGATCTACTTCTGGGCCTTCGTGGTCGCCATCCTCATCTTTGCGGTCGGCGCCGGCGTTTCCTTCTACGAGGGGGTTCAAAAGCTGCTGGATCCCCATCCGATCACCGACGCTTACGTGAACTACATCGTCCTCGCCCTGGCGATGGTCTTCGAGGGGGCGGCCTGGTGGGTTGCCTACCGGGCGTTCAAGCGAGGTAAGGGGAAGCTCGGTTACCTGAAAGCGATCCAGGTCAGCAAGGATCCCTCCATCTTCACCGTGCTGCTGGAGGATACGGCGGCCATGGCGGGCCTGGTGGTGGCCTTCGCCGGGATCCTGCTGGGCCAGCTCCTGGACATCCCGGAGCTGGACGGCCTCGCGTCCATGGTCATCGGCCTCATTCTGGCTCTGGCGGCAGTTCTGCTGGCTTACGAGACCAAGGGGCTGCTGATCGGTGAGGCGGCCGACCCGGCGCTGGTCCAGCAGCTGCGCGGCATCGTGCAGGGCCACAAGGCGGTGTTCCGCATCAACGAACTGCTCACCCTGCACCAGGGCCCCCAGGACCTGCTGGTGACGGTCAGCGTCGACTTTCACCCCAACCTGACCGCCGACGAGGTGGAGGCGGCGATCACCGAGCTGGAACAACGCATGAAGCAGACGGACGGGGCGGTTCAGAGGGTTTTTATCGAGGCCCAGTCCTGGCGGGCCCACCAGGCCGGGTTGCGAGGCGCCGGAACCTAGGTTTAGCAAGGTGTTGCGCCCGGTTGTGCCGTCATGAGATGAATCATTCCCCTGCCGCACGCAGCCTGATATGAGCTAAGATAAACTGCTGGTTCGACTTTTTCTGCCTGATGCGCTGGAGAACCTGTTGAAAGACATCGCGAAGTGGTGGCCCATTCTTCTCATCGGGGCGGTGCTTTTCGCCCTGATGTTCAGCATGCGCGATGTGGCGCCGCCGCAACCTCATCGCACGGTGCTGGCCTACAGCGAGTTCAAGCAGCTGCTGCGCAACCACCGGATCAGCGATATCCGGCTGTCGGAGGATAAGGCGGAGGCGACGGTACGGCCCGCCGGCGGCGATCTGGGGGCCGACCAGGACGAGTACATCCAGGTGAATCTACCGAGCATCGACGATCCGGAGCTGATGCCGCTGATCGAAACCTCCGGCGCGGTGGTGACCGTGGCGCCGAAGAAAGAGGAGGGGGGAAGCTGGCTTTTCAGCCTGCTTCCCTGGCTGATCTTCCTCGGCATCTATTTCTGGTTCTGGCACCGCATGCAGAGCAATCTCGCCGGCCGTTTCGGCGGACGCGATCCTGCTGAGTTCCTGGCCGGCTCGGCCAGCAAGGAGGTGAAGCGCAAGAAGCGTGTGACCTTCGACGACGTGGCCGGGCAGGAGGGGGCCAAGCGCGAGGTGGCGGAGCTGGTGGACTTCCTGCGCGACCCGGAACGCTATCAGCGCCTGGGCGCCGAGCCGCCGCGCGGTGTGCTGCTGATGGGGCCGCCGGGCACCGGCAAGACGCTGCTGGCGCGCGCTCTGGCCGGGGAGGCCGACGTCAATTTCTATCACACTTCCGCTTCCGAGTTCATCGAGATGTTTGTCGGCGTCGGCGCCTCGCGCGTCCGCAAGATGTTCGAGGAGGCGAAGAAGCGCGCGCCCAGCATCATCTTCATCGACGAGCTGGATGCCGTCGGGCGGGTGCGCGGCACGGGCCTGGGCGGCGGCAATGACGAGCGCGAGCAGACCCTGAACCAGATACTGGCTGAGATGGACGGCTTCAGCGGCCACGAAGCCGTCATCATTCTGGCGGCGACCAACCGGCCGGACGTGCTGGACCCGGCGCTGCTGCGGCCGGGGCGCTTTGACCGCCATGTTACGTTGGAGCTGCCCGACCGCGAGGCGCGCGAGGCAATTCTCAAGGTCCACACCAAGGACATGCCCCTGGCACCCGACGTCGACCTGGAGATCATCGCCAGCGCTACGCCCGGCTTCTCCGGCGCCGATCTGAAGAATCTCGTCAACGAAGCGGCCATGGCGGCGGCGCGCGCCAGCCAGCGCTCCATCGAGATGCACGACTTTGAAGAGATGCGCGACAAGGTGATGATGGGAACGGTGCGCAGCCTGGCGATCCGTCCGGAGGAGAAGCACCGCCTGGCGGTGCACGAGGCGGGCCATACGGTGGTGGCCCACTTCCTGCCGAAGGCGGACCCGATCTACAAGGTGACCATCATTCCGCGCGGGCGCGCGCTGGGCGGCACTCATATGCTGCCGGAGGAGGAGCGCCACACCCTGCCGGAGGATTACCTGAAGGACCGTCTGTCGGTGATGCTGGGCGGCCGCACGGCCGAAAAGGTGCTGCTGGGCAGCGTCAGCTCAGGTGCCGACGACGATATCAAGAACGCCACCCAGACGGCGCGCGCCATGGTGTCGCGTTGGGGCATGTCGGAGGAGATCGGGCCGGTCGACCTGCGCCAGAGCGAGGATCACCCCTTCCTCGGCCGCGAAATCGCCCAGCCGCGCCGCTTCAGCGAGACCACCGCGCACGATGTGGACGCCGCCGTGTCCCATCTGCTGCGGGAGGCCGAAGCGCGGGCGGAGGAGATCATCACCGAAAACGCGGCGGGCATGAAAAGCCTGGTTCAGCGCCTGGAAGAGCGCGAGACGCTCAGTGCCGAGGAGGTCGATGCCTGCCTCGGGGGCGCGAAGGCGCGGGGTTCTGCGGCTTGAGCGCCGTCTAGGCGGCCGAGCTGAAGCTGTCCTTGAAGCGGTCGCGCAGAGTGTTTTTCTGCACCTTGCCCATGGTGTTGCGCGGCAGTTCATCGACGAAGAAGACCTTCTTGGGCACCTTGAAGTTGGCCAGTTCCGCCTTGGCGGTCTCCTGGATCGCCTCGGCGGAAACTTCCGGTCCGCCGTTCTGGCGCTTGACGACGGCGACCACCGCCTCGCCGAAGTCCGGGTGCGGCAGGCCGATCACCGCTGACTCGTCGACCCCTTCGATACCGTCGATGCACAGCTCGATTTCCTTGGGATAGACGTTGAAGCCGCCGGAGATGATCAGGTCCTTGGAGCGTCCGACGATCTGTACATAGCCGCGCGCGTCGATCGTCGCCAGGTCGCCGGTGATAAAGAAGCCATCGGGGCGGAACTCCTCGGCGGTCTTTTCCGGGTTGCGCCAATAGCCCTTGAAGACGTTGGGGCCCTTGACCTCCAGGATGCCGACCTCGCCCTGGGGCAGGGGATTGCCCGCCTCGTCGGCGATGCGGGCCTCGACGCCCGGCAGGGGATGCCCGACGGTGCCGGCGATGCGCTCCCCATCCAGCGGATTGGAGGTGCTCATCGTCGTTTCGGTCATGCCATAGCGCTCGAGGATTCGGTGGCCGGTGCGGGCTTCGAACTCCTGGAAAGTATCGGCCAGCAGCGGCGCCGAGCCGGAGACGAAGAGGCGAATGCCGGCGCAGACCTCTTTTGTAAGGCGCGGGTTCGCCAGCAGCCGCGTGTAGAAGGTCGGCACGCCCATCATCGCGGTCGCGCGGGGCAGCAGGTCGATCACCGTGTCCGCGTCGAAGCGGTTGAGGAACAACATGCGCGCGCCGCTCAACAGCACGCAGTGGGTGGCGACGAAAAGGCCGTGGGTATGGAAAATCGGCAGGGCGTGAATCAGCACGTCGTCCGCCGTGAAGCCCCAGTAGTCACGCAGGGTCAGGGTGTTGCTGCCCAGGTTGTCGTGGCTCAGCATCGCCCCCTTGGAGCGGCCGGTGGTGCCGCTGGTGTAGAGTATTGCGGCCAGGTCGTCCGGCTCCCGCGCCACGACGCCGACCTCCGGGTCCAGGTCGCGGCTGCGCTCGATCAGGCTGCCCGCGCCGTCGCCGCCAAGGGTCAGCACCACCTCGGTGCCGGCCTGCTTCGCCGTCTCGGTCAGGCTGTCTTCGGCCTGCGGGTCGCAGACCAGAACGCGCGGCTCCGCGTCGCCGAGGAAGTAGGCGACTTCGCCGCCCTTGTAGGCCGTGTTGAGCGGCAGGTAGACGCCGCCACAGCGCAAAACGGCAAGGTAGAGCAGAAGCGCTTCCGGTGACTTGTCGATCTGCGCCGCCACGCGATCGCCGGGTTGCACGCCGCAATCCACCAGCAGCCGCGCGATGCGCCCGGAGCCCACTTCGAAGTCGGCGTAGCTCATGGTGCGCCCCTCGGGCGTCTCCAGCACGGTTTTGCCGCGGTCGGCGGGGAAATTCTCGGTCAGTTTTGTATAGAGATTGGTCATGGTCGTCTTCTGCCGCCCGGCCGTGGCCTAGGCGGTCATCGCATGGACGTAGGACTCCGGCAAGGCGGAGATGAGGTCGGTGAAGACGTCACCCTGGATGGTGACGTGATGGGACATCGCTTTTGCCGCGGCTTCGGCGTTGCCGTCGAGAATGGCGTCGACCACCGCACGGTGCTCCTTCCAGGACTTCATGGTCCGCCCTGGGTGGTGCAGCTGGAAGCGCCGGTAAGGCTGCAAGCGATTGCGCATGTTGCGCGTGGTCTCTTCCAGGTAGGTGTTGTGGGTGCCCGCGTAGATCACTTCGTGGAAGCAGCGGTTGGCGTCGTAGTAGGCATGGGCCTCGCCCTTCTCGGCCAGTTCCCGGCAGTCCTCGTGGACCTGGAGCAGCTGGTCGCGCTCTTCCGCGGACATGCGCCGCGCCGCCAGCTTGGCGCAGAAGGATTCCAGCTCGGCCATTACCTCGAACATGTGCAGAAGCTGGGTGACGGTAACGGTGGCGACCACCGCGCCCTGGCGCGGCCGGAGTACCACAAGGTCGGCAGCCGCCAGCTCCCTCAGCGCCTCGCGCACCGGCGTCCGCGAGACCCCGAAGTGCTGAGCCAGCTTGCTCTCGTCCAGGCGCGAACCCGGCGGGCGCTGACCGGAGAGGATTTCGCCCTCCAGGCGGTCCCGCAGTTCTCGCGCAAGCGGTGCGGCTTTGGGTTTCATGGGGGAAGTATATCCGCATGCAAAAGACTCGAGCAAGCATGCACTTTGTAAAATCTTGTATACAAGGCTGGACAGCCCGGGTGGCGGGCGTTAGAGTTTTGATCAGAATAAGCGGCAAGTGCGGCGCAAAGCCGCCGTCTGCCGAGTAATAAGCAACCGGGAGGAACCGAGTGATGTCCAAGACACTGCGTAGATTCATGTGCGCGGCCGCGGTGGTCGCGTCTTTTGCCGTAGCCGGCTCGGCCATGGCAGCGAACGTGACGCTGAAAGCTTCGCACCAGTGGCCAGGCGGCAAGGGTGACGCGCGCGACGAGATGGTGCAGATCATCGCCAAGGAAATCGCCGCGGCCGACGTCGGCCTGGAAGTGCAGGTCTATCCGGGCGCTTCGCTGTTCAAGCCCAAGGAACAGTGGAACGCCATGGTCAAGGGCCAGCTGGATATCTCGGCTTTCCCGCTGGACTATGCCAGCGGCCGGCACCCGCAGTTCAGCGCCACGCTGATGCCGGGCCTGGTGAAGAACCACGACCATGCGCTGCGGCTCAACAAGTCGCCCTTCATGGCCGACATCAAGAAGATCATCAATGATGCCGGCGTCATCGTGCTGTCCGACGCCTGGCTCGCCGGCGGCTTCGCCTCGACGAAGAACTGCATCCTGGGCCCCGATACCATGAAGGGGCAGGTAACCCGCGCGGCCGGTCCGGCTTTCGAGCAGATGCTGGCGGGTGCCGGCGCCTCGATCGCATCCATGCCGTCGTCGGAAATCTACACCGCGATGCAGACCGGCGTTCTGGACGCAGCCAACACCAGCTCGGGCAGCTTCGTCTCCTATCGCATCTACGAGCAGGTGAAGTGCTTGACCGAGCCGGGCGACCACGCCCTGTGGTTCATGTACGAGCCGATCCTCATGTCCAAGCGCAGCTGGGACAAGCTGGACGATGCGCAGCAGAAGGCCCTCATGGCGGCCGGCAAGAAAGCCGAGGAGTACATGACGGAGCAGGCCAAGGGCCTGGATCAGAAGCTGGTCGACGTCTACAAGAAGAACGGTGTCGAGGTCGTCAAGATGTCCGCCGAGGATGCGGCAGCTTGGCGCGAAATCGCCAAGATGACCTCCTACAAGAGCTTCTCCGAGAACGTTCCCGGCGGTGACAAGCTGATCGAAGAGGCCCTGGCCGTCGAGTAAGCTCAGTTCGTTTCGAAGCAGGGCGCCGGGGGTCGAGGGCTGCCGGCGCCCTTGCTTTGTGAGAGACTTGTACCGCTGATTCTCAACCTGCCGAGGTTGCCTTGGATCTCTTCGTCACAACCGTTCGCCGACTCTCGCAGCTCTGCGGAATCGTCGCGGCCCTGACCCTGGCCGCCGCGGTTCTCGTGGTCTGCCAGATGGTGGTCCTGCGCTATTTCCTCAACGAGTCGACGGTCTGGCAGACCGAGTTCACGACCTACAGCATTGTCGGCGCCACGCTGATCGGCAGCCCCTATGTGCTGCTGCGCCGCGGCCACGTGAACGTCGACCTGCTGCCGATATACCTGCCGCATCGGGCACGCCTGATCCTGGCTTTCGTCGCTTCCGGCCTGGCGCTGGCTTTCTGTGTTGCTCTGGTCTATTCCGGGGCCGAGCTCTGGCTCGATGCCTGGCAGGGCGGCTGGACGACGGATTCGATCTGGCGGCTGCCGCTGTGGATTGCCTATGCACCGATCCCCATTGGCATCGGTCTTTTGTGCCTGCAGTACGTCGCCGACATTCTCTGCCTGATCACGGGGCGTGAGATGCCCTTCGGACTGGAACAGGGAGATCAGCCATGAGCCCGCTGGAGATCGGCGGCGTCATCGGTGTGGTCACCATCCTGGTGCTGGCGACCGGGGTTCCCATCGCTTTCGGCCTCGGCATTGTGTCGATCGGGTTCCTCATCATTTTCGACGGCTGGGGCAGTCTCGGCATCGTCGCTGACACTTTCTTCGCCGGCATCGGGGAGTTCGCCCTGGTGTCGATTCCCATGTTCGTGCTGATGGGGGCCGCCGTGGCCTCCTCGCCGGCGGGTAAGGACCTTTACGAGGCGCTCGAGCGCTGGCTGTACAAGGTGCCCGGCGGCCTGATCATCTCCAATCTCGGGGCCTGCTCGATCTTCGCGGCGCTCTCCGGCTCCTCGCCGGCCACCTGTGCGGCCATCGGCAAGATGGGCATCCCGGAGATGCGCCAGCGCGGCTACCCCGACGGCCTGGCCACCGGCGCCATCGCCGCCGGCGGGACCCTGGGGATCCTGATCCCGCCGTCGGTCACCATGATCGTTTACGGCATCTCCACCGAAACCTCCATCGGGCGGCTGTTCATCGCCGGCCTGCTGCCGGGCTTGATGCTGACCTGCCTCTTCATGGCCTGGTCGCTTTATGCCGCCTGGCGCGGGGGTTACCGTTTCGCCCTGACCGACGTGGGCTACAGCCTGCGGCAGAAGCTCGAGGTCCTGCCGCGCGTGCTGCCTTTCCTGCTGATCATCGCCGGGGTGCTCTACGTGCTCTACGGCGGCATTGCCACGCCCTCCGAAGCGGCGGGCGTCGGGGCGCTGTTCTGCGTGCTGCTGGTGGTCGTGATCTACGGCCTCTTCCTGCGCTCCTGGTCGCCGCTGCGCATCTGGGATATCCTCGGCGATTCCATGCGCGAATCGGTGATGATCCTGATGATCATCGGCGCCTCCGCCCTGTTCAGCTATACGCTCTCCAGCCTCTTCGTTACGCAGTCGATTGCCGAGTGGATCGCCGACCTGGATGTCAATCGCTGGGTCCTGATGGCGATGATCAACGTGTTTCTGCTGGTTTGCGGCTTTTTTCTGCCGCCGGTCGCCGTCATCCTGATGACGGCGCCGATCCTGCTGCCCATCGTGACCCTGGCGGGCTTCGACCCCTACTGGTTCGCGGTGATTTTCACGATCAACATGGAAATTGGATTGATCACGCCGCCGGTGGGCCTAAATCTTTACGTAATCAATGGTATAGCACCGGACGTGTCCTTGCCGACGATTCTCAAAGGGGCCTTGCCCTTCATGTTGGCGATGGCCCTGGGGATTGTCCTTTTGTGTGTCTTCCCGGAGATCGCCACCTGGCTGCCGGATGCGATCATGGGGCCTGGGATCTAGAGCCGGTACTTGGAAAGGAAACCTGATGTCCGAGGTGCAACAGGAGACCTTGGTCGAGCGGACCCTGACGAATCTGGCGACGGCCTGGCGCGATATCGCCCAGTCCGCCGCGCGTACCGTCGGGCTGTCGAGGGCGCCGGCCTCGACCAAGCCGGAGTCCCTGAAACGCCTGATGCAGGATTGCCTGGAGGCGCGGGGCGGGGAGGTATCGGCGCGCATGCGCGCGGCGGCTCTTGGCCGGGTGTACCTGGAGCAGGACGCCGAGGGCCGTAAAGGCTTTCTCACCGTCCTGGCCCATGAGTTCGCGGTGCCCGGCGAAGCGGTGGAGGAGGCCATGGCCGCCTACCAGGCGGCGATGACCGATGCCGAGCGCCTGAAGGCGGAGCGCGTGCTGCGCCAGGCGCTGCAGCCGCCGCGCCTGCGCCTGCTGACCCAGTTCAACGCCCTGCCCGAAGGGGTCAAATTCCTGGTCGACCTGCGCGCCGACCTGCTGGCCCTGCGTAGTGACGACCCCTATCTGCAGGGCCTCGACGACGATCTGCGCGAACTGTTGTTGTCTTGGTTCGACACCGGTTTCCTCGACCTGCGCGCCATCGACTGGGACTCGCCGGCATCGCTCTTGGAGAAGCTCGTCGCCTACGAGGCGGTGCACGAGATCACCTCCTGGCAGGATCTGCGCAACCGGCTTGATTCCGACCGCCGCTGCTATGCCCTGTTTCATCCGCGCATGCCCGACGAGCCGCTGGCCTTCGTCGAGGTCGCGCTGGTCCGCGGCATGTCCGCCTCCATCCAGGCGCTGCTCGACGAGAAGGCGCCGCGAATGGACCCGACCCAGGCCGACGCCGCGATCTTCTATTCGATTTCCAATACGCAGAAGGGGCTGAAGCAGATTTCTTTCGGGGACTACCTCATCAAGCGGGTCGTGCAGACGCTCTCCCGCGAATTCCCGAAGATTAGGATCTTTTCGACCCTGTCGCCCATTCCCGGTTTCCGGCGCTGGCTGGACAACCTCTCGGAGGGCGACCTGGCGGCGGGCTTCACGCCCGAGGACCTGGCCGTGCTGCCGGCGATCGGCAAGGAACGCGGCCTGAAGCAGATCATCGAGGAGATGCTGGGCACGCGGAACTGGCACCAGGACCCGGCGATCTCCGCGGCCCTGCAGAAGCCGCTGACGGTGCTGGCGGCGCGCTATCTGACCTCTAAGCGCAAGGACGGTCAGCCGCTCGACTCGGTCGCCCGTTTCCATCTGCGCAACGGGGCGCGCCTGGAGCGGCTCAACTGGCTGGGCGACACCTCCGCCAACGGCATGGCCTGGTCGGCCGGCCTCATGGTCAACTACCGCTACGTGGTCGACGACGTGGAGTCCAACCACGAAGCCTACATGAAAGACGGCCACATCGCCGTGGGCCAGGAGATGCGCAGCCTGCTCAAATCCAGCCGCTAAGCGTCGGGCTTGCCCCTGCGCCTCCTGGGGTTAAGCTGACGGCCTGGTTTCCAGGGCACTCTTCTCCGGGGCTTTCTTCTTGTGGCCGCGGCGCTTGCTTCCTATAGAGGAAGCCTTCAGGGTTTCGTTTCGACATTCCTCGCGGGCATAGGTTCTTCGCTTTGGCGATCGACAAAGGCCAGTTCACCGACGTTACGGCAGTCGCAAAGGCGCTGCAGCCCAGCTATCCGGTCTATTGTGTGCGCCCGGAGGTGCTCGCCGGCTCGGCCAAGCGCTTCATCAGCCAGTTTCCGGGCACGGTGCTCTACGCGGTGAAGTGCAATCCTCACCCGCTGGTGCTGAACGCCCTCTACCAGGGCGGCCTGCGGCACTTCGATACCGCCTCGCTGGCGGAAATTGCGCAGATCTCCGACGCTTACAGCGACGCCCACACCTATTTCATGCACCCGGTAAAGGGCCGCGCCGTCATCAAGTCGGCTTTCAAGGTCTATGGCGTCCGCCATTTCGTGGTCGATCACATTGACGAGCTGAACAAGGTGGTCGAGGAAGTCGGCGCCTCGGGCAACACCATCATCGTGCGGGTCAATACGCCGCCGGCCGATGACGCGCTCTATCACCTGGCGGCCAAGTTCGGCGCCGGTCCGGGGGAGGCGGCTGAACTGATGAAGGCGGCCGCCGGGCGGGGCGCTTCCGTCGGCCTGGCCTTCCACGTAGGCTCCCAGTGCCGCAGTCCCGAGGCTTACGGGACAGCCCTGGACATTCTGGGCGATGTCATCCGCAAGGCCGGCGTCGAACCGGCCTGCATCGACGTCGGTGGCGGCTTTCCGGCGGCCTACGGCGACCGGCCGGTGCCAGCCCTCGACACCTTCATGGCGGCCATCCGCGACGGTCTGAAGCGGCTGAAGCTCAGCCCCACGGTGGAGATCTTCTCCGAGCCGGGGCGGGCCCTGGTCGCCCACGGCTGCTCCCTGCTGACCCAGGTACAGCTGCGCAAGGACGATCGCCTCTACATCAATGACGGCATCTACGGCAGCCTGTCGGAAATGTCCCAGGTGGCGATCCGCCTGCCGGCGCGCCTCATCCGCCTCGCCGGTCCGGTGTCCGACAAGCTCGGCGAGTTCGTTCTCAACGGCCCGACCTGCGATTCCCTCGATGTGCTGCCCGGCACCTTCGCCCTGCCGGAAGACGTGCGCGAGGGCGACTGGATCGAAATCGACCAGGTCGGCGCCTATTCCAACGCCCTGGCGACGCGCTTCAACGGCTTCTATCCCGAGACTTTCGTGCAGGTCTTCGACGCGCCGCCGGCCCTGGCGGTGGCCTGATCCGGCATGGGCGCGGTGCGCGAAGACAGCCTGCGGTGTCTCTCCAGGAGCGGCTTTCACGAACTGGCCTACCGGGAATCGGGGCCGGACCATCCGGTGCCCGTCCTCTGCCTGCACGGGCTGGCGCGCAACGCCCGCGACTTCGACACCCTGGCGGCGGACCTGGCGGCGGCGGGCCGGCGGGTCGTCTGCGCCGATGTGGTCGGGCGCGGCGACAGCGGCTGGCTGCGCGATCCCCTGGACTACGGCTACCCGCAGTACCTGGCCGACACGGCGGCGCTCATCGCCCGCCTGGGCAGCCGCCAGGTCGACATCGTCGGAACTTCCATGGGCGGTCTGATCGGCATGATGCTGGCCGCCCAGCCGGACAACCCGATTCGGCGCCTGGTCGTCAACGACGTTGGCCCCTTCATTCCAAAGGCGGCGCTGGCGCGTATTCTCGACTACTTCGGCGAGGATCCGCGGTTTGCCGGTCTGGCCGAGGCGGAGGCCTATCATCGGCGGATCTACCGCAGCTTCGGCGACCTCAGTGATGCCCAATGGCGCCACCTGACGGAGACCTCGCTGCGCCGCGACGGCGATCAGTGGCGTCTCCACTACGACCCCCGGATCGCCGAACCGATGCGCGCGGTGGAGATGGCCGATGTCGATCTCTGGCCGCTGTGGGATGCGGTGAGTTGTCCGGTGTTGGTGCTGCGCGGAGCCGAGTCAGACCTGCTGCTGCCGCAAACGGCGGCGGAGATGAAAGAACGCGGCCCGCGCGCGGAGCTCATCGAATTTCCCGGCTGCGGTCACGCGCCGGCCCTGCTCGATCCCGCGCAGATCGCGCCGCTGCGGGACTGGCTCGCGGGCGAATGACCTCCGCATCGACGGAGGAGCCGCTGGACGCCGGCGCCTTCCGGCCGCGCTTTCCCTGGTTCGGCGGCGACCTCCAGACCCTGCGCAACTTCCTGCTGCGCCCCCGGCACGACCTCGACCCCTGGCCGGCGGAGCGCCTGGAGCTGCCCATGCGCGACGGCAGCGGCGACCGCCTGGTGGCCAGCCTGCACCGCGCGGGCGCGGCCGGCGCCCCGCTGGTGGTGCTGATCCATGGCCTGACCGGCTGCGAGGACAGCCTCTACCTGCGCGCCTCGGCGGCTTTCTGGCTGGCGCGGGGCCGCGACGTGATCCGCCTCAACCTGCGCGGCGCCGGGCCGTCGCGCCCGCTCTGCGGCGAACAGTACCATGCCGGGCGCAGCGGCGACCTGCGCGACGCCCTGCTGGCCCTTGCGGCGCAGCCGGGCCTGGACCTTGAGGTCGGCCTCCACCTGGTCGGCTATTCCCTGGGCGCCAACATGCTGCTGCGCTTCCTGGCGGAGGAGGCCGAGGCCTTCCCGGTCGTGGGCGCGGTCAGCGTCTCGGCGCCCATCGATCTGAAGGCCACCCAGCTTCGCCTCATGCGGCCGCGCAACTGGGCCTATCACCGCTACCTGCTGAACAACATGCGCCAGGAGGCCCTTTCGGCGCCGCGCGGGCTCTCGGCGGAGCAGGAGGCGGCGATCCGCAGCGCCGACAGCGTCTTTGCCTACGACGAACTGGTGATCGCCCCGCGCAACGGCTTCGCCGGCGCCGACGACTACTACCGGCAATGCTCGGGCCTGCGCTTCCTGCCGGCGATCAAGACGCCGACGCTGCTGGTCCAGGCCAAGGACGATCCCTGGATTCCCTCGGCGGCCTACGAGACCTTCGACTGGGAGTCGCATCCGGCCCTCTGGCCGCTGCTGAGCCCGGCCGGGGGGCATGTCGGTTTCCACGGCCGCGGTGCGCGCGAGGCCTGGCACGACCTGGCGGCGGAAGCCTTCTTCGCCCGCCTGCAGGATTGAGCGAGGGAACTTAACGGCAAAGGCCGGCACCCATCTGGCTCCCGGCCTCTTTTTTTGTGCCTTGCGACCGCGGTCAGGCGGCGGGCTGCTTCACCACCCGAAGGTAAGGCTTCTGCTCGTCCCAGCCGTCCGGGAACATCTTCTTGGCATCGTCGTTGTTCACGGCGGGCACGATGATGCAGTCCTCGCCCTGCTTCCAGTTCACCGGCGTGGCGACCTTGTGCTTGGCGGTCAGCTGCAGGGAGTCGATGACCCGCAGCACCTCGTCGAAGTTGCGCCCGGTGCTCATGGGGTAGGTGATCATCAGCTTGATCTGCTTGTCGGGGCCGATGACATAAACGTTGCGCACCGTCGCGTTGTCGGCGGCCGTGCGCCCCTTGGCGGCGTCGCCGGCGTCGGCCGGCAGCATGCCGTAGAGCTTGGCGACCTTCAGTTCGGAGTCGCCGATCATCGGATAGTTGGGGGCGACGCCCTGCGTGTCTTCGATGTCCTTGGCCCAGCGATTGTGGTCCTCGACCGAGTCGACGCTGAGGCCGATCACCTTCACGTTTCGCTTATCGAACTCGGGCTTCATCTTGGCGACGTAGCCGAGTTCTGTGGTGCAGACAGGCGTGAAGTCCTTGGGATGGGAGAACAGCACGGCCCAGCTGTCACCGATCCAGTCGTGGAACTTGATCTGGCCTTCGGTGGTGTCCGCGGTGAAATCGGGAGCGGTGCTGCCTATCTGTAACGCCATTGTCGTATCCTCCTCGATTGCTTGTTTATTGTCTTAAGACATGGAGTTTCCGACGGCCGCTGCAAGGGTGGCCGAAGGAGACTACGGAAAAGCGCCGTCGGGTCGGGCGCGCCTCAGCCGGCCTTGAGCAGCTTGGCGGTTTCGACGGCGGTATAGGTCAGTACGGCGTCGGCGCCGGCCCGCTTGAAGGCCATGAGGCTTTCCATCACCGCCCGGTCGTTGTCGAGCCAGCCGTTGCGCGCGGCGGCCTTCAGCATGGCGTACTCGCCGCTCACCTGGTAGGCGAGGGTGGGGACGGCGAAGGCGTCCTTCACCCGCCGAACGATGTCGAGATAGGGCAGGCCCGGCTTGACCATCACCATGTCGGCGCCTTCCTGAAGGTCGAGCGCGACCTCGCGCAGCGCCTCGTCGCTGTTGGCCGGATCCATCTGGTAGGTCTTCTTGTCGCCGATCAGGGCGCCGCCCGAGCCCACCGCTTCGCGGAAGGGGCCGTAGAAGCAGCTCGCGTACTTGGCGGCATAGGCGATGATCTGCACCTCCTGCAGGCCGCTGCCGTCCAGGGCCTCTCGAATGGCGCCGATGCGGCCGTCCATCATGTCGGAGGGCGCGACCACGTCGCAGCCCGCCTGGGCCTGGACCAGGGCCTGCTGGCACAGCACCTCGACAGTCTCGTCGTTGAGGATCTTCCCGTCGCGCACCAGGCCGTCGTGGCCGTCGCTGTTGTAGGGATCCAGGGCGACGTCGCAGATGATGCCGACCTCGGGAAAGGCCCGCTTCACTTCACGCACCGCACGGCACACCAGGTTGTCCGGGTTCAGCGCCTCGCGCGCGTCCGGGGTCTTCAGCGCCTCGTCGGTGTAGGGGAAGAGGGCGAGGGCCGAAATGCCCAACTCGGCGGCGGCCCCGACGGACTCGACCAGGCAGTCCAGCCCCAGGCGGTCGACGCCCGGCATGGCCTCGATCGGCTGCTTTCCGCTGCCGCCGTGCACGAAGATCGGCCAGATCAGGTCCTCGGTGCCCAGGCGATTCTCGGCCACCATGCGGCGCACCCAGGCGGCGCTGCGGTTGCGGCGCATGCGGATCTGCGGATAGGCGCCCAGGGCCTCCGGGCGCTCGGCGGCGCTCTCGCCGGCTTCCTGCGGCACCGGCCGCAGGCTCGCCCCGCCTTTTCGAATAAACTCGGTCATGCTTTCATCCGATTCCCGGGCCAGCCGGCCCGTTGTCCGCTGCGATGAGCAGAGTTTAGTCACCCTGTGATCAGGGCACAACCAGCGCCCCCACCGCCGCCAGCACCCCCTCGGTCGAGGCGACCACCGCGTATTCGCCGCTGAGATGCGCCAGACTGAGCGCATGAACCTCCTCGGCCGCCCAGTGCCGGCCCTCCAAATCCACCACGTCGACGCTGGCCGAGGCGTCGGCGACGACCCAGGTATCGAAGCCCAGGTTGCTCGCCATGCGCACCGTGGCGTCGACGGAGTTGTGCAGCAGCACGCCGGCGACCACCACCGCCTCGACGCCACGGTCCCTCAGCGAGGCCTCCAGGCCGGTGTCGATGAAGGCGTTGTGGGTGCGCTTCTGCACCAGGATCTCTCCGGCGTCGGGCCCCAGCGCGTCCTTGAAGTCGCAGCCCGGCTGTCCCGGGCGGTAGGGCGAGTCGGCCTCGCGCGAGAGGTGCTGCACATGCACCACGGGCCGTCCCCGTTCACGCCAGGCGGCCAGCAGTCGCGCTGTGCAGGCTTCGGCGCCGGGGTTGTTGCGGCGGCCCCACTTGGGATCGTCGATAGCCTTCTGGAAATCGACGATCACCAGGGCCGCGTTGTTCGCGAGCCTCTTGGTCATGATCTGGTATCGCCGCGGAAGAGGGGGGCGCCTGCAAGCGTCCCCCTCACGCCGTGGCCGCTTGCCTTATTCGGCGGCGACGGCGCTGCGCACCGTCGTCAGGGCCTGGTCCAGGTCGGCCAGGATGTCGTCGATGTGCTCCAGGCCGATCGACAGGCGCACGTAGCCGTCGGTCACGCCGGTCGCCAACTGGTCCTCGGCCGAGAGCTGCGAGTGCGTGGTCGAGGCCGGATGAATCGCCAGGCTGCGCGCGTCGCCGATGTTGGCGACGTGGTAGAACAGCTTCAGCGCGTCGATGAACTTCCGCCCGGCCTCCAGGCCGCCGGCCAGCTCGAAGCCCACCAGGCCGCCGTAGCCGCCGGTCAGGTAGGCGTCGGCGCGCCGCCGGTTCTCGCCGTCCTGCAGCGAGGGATGGATGACCTTGACCACTTCCGGGTGCCCATTCAGGAACTCGGCCACCGCGGCGCCGTTGCGGCTGTGCTCGCGGATGCGCAGCGGTAGCGTTTCCAGGCCCTGCAGGAAGAGGAAGGCGTTGAAGGGGCTGAGGGCGTAGCCGAGGTCGCGCTGCAGCGTCACCCGCGCCTTCAGGATGTAGGCGATGGGGCCCAGCGGCTTCACCGCCTCGGTCCAGACCGCGCCGTGATAGCTCGGGTCCGGCTGATTCAGCGAGGGGAAGCGCGCCGCGTGCTTCTCCCAGTCGAAGGTGCCGCCGTCGACCAGCAGGCCACCGATCGAGGTGCCATGCCCGCCAATGTACTTCGTGGTCGAATAGACGACGATGTGGGCGCCGTGCTTCAGCGGCTGGCAGATCACCGGCGCGGCGGTGTTGTCGACGATGAGCGGCACGCCCAGCTCCTCGCCGATGGCCGCGACCTCGCTGATCGGGAAGACCTGCAGCTTCGGGTTCGGCAGGGTCTCGGCGTAGTAGGCGCGGGTCCGATCGTCGGTGGCCCGGCGGAAATTCTCCGGATCGCTGGGGTCGACGAAGCGCACTTCGATGCCGAAGGTCTTGAAGGTGTTGGCGAAGAGGTTCCAGGTGCCGCCGTAGAGGTCGGTCGAGCTGACGATGTTGTCGCCCGTGCCGGCGATGTTCTGGATCGCCATGGCCGAGGCCGCCTGGCCGGAGGAAACCGCCAGGGCCGCCGCGCCGCCTTCAATGGCGGTGACGCGCTGCTCCAGCACATCGCAGGTCGGATTCATGATCCGCGTGTAGATGTTGCCCAGTTCCTTCAGGGCGAAGAGGTTCGCCGCGTGGCCGGTGTCCTGAAACTCGTAGGAAGTGGTCTGGTAAATCGGCACGGCGACCGATCCGGTGTGCGGATCGCTGCGGTAGCCCGCGTGCAGGGCGAGAGTTTCCGGATTGGTCGTGGTCTTGGTCGAGTCTGCCATGGGATGGGCCCTTTCAATCAGACAAGTTGACGTTTCTGTTTCCCCGAGGGGCCCCACCAGGGACTGGTTTTTAGCTTTTGTTGACGCGGAGCAAGCTACCCCTCAAATCACCGCGGACCCGTTCGACGGTGGGTCAGGCCTAAGCAACAAAAAAACCGCCACGGCGCGCCGGGCGGTTTCCACCACTCGTTTAGCCGCATTTTTAAAGCGCCCGCAAGCTGAGAACAAATCGGCGCAAGGCCGCGATCAAAGCGCCGAACGGCCGCTGTTGTCAAGATTGTTCTGACAGCTGATTAAGTCCGCGGCTCTGCAATCTAAAGGCGGATTCCGATATTGACCTGGAGAGCGTTTTGGCGGACAACTAAGGCGATTTTGGTCCTAAAAGTATTTCTAGTATTACGGGATTCTTCACAGAGCGTTTTGTACCGGGGATTGGTATTCAATGTCCCAGACGGGCAATTTTGCCGAGCTTTGCCTCTATAGGTTTGGTGACGGTGTGTTCCGCAATGAGGCCGGCCGGGCGCTTCAGGACTGCCCGGAAGTGCTCGCCGATCTGCACGGTTACTGGCGGTCGCGCTGCCGGGGGCAGCCCTTTCCGGCGCGTGCCGATATCGACCCCGTCGACATTCCCGCTCTGCTCGAGCACCTGGTCCTCCTGGACGTTCTGCGCGACCCGCTGGATTTCCGTTACCGCCTCGTCGGCGGGCACGTCGTCGCGCATTCCCGCCGCAATGTGCAGGGCCAGACGGTGCGCAGCCTGATGGCGGACGGCGGACCGCGCGCGCAGGCGCTTCAGGAAAAAGCGCTGATCGTCGGCGAGGCGCTGGCGACCTCCCAGGCGCCGCTTTTCATCGACCTTAGTTATGGTGCGCCCGACGGGAGGTCCCGCAAGCGGCTGCAGGGCCTCTTGCTGCCTCTGGGCGAGCCGGGCAAGGCCATCAACATGGTGCTCGGCGGGCTGCACTACCTGGCCTAACCGTGTCGCGGCCGGCACTGTCCGGGTCCGGCGGCGGCGCTCATTGACAGTCGCAAGGGGCGGACTATCATCGCGGCTCGCCGATGCACCCGCAACCATGAGTCCGCCCGGACGTTTCCTGATGAACTTTGAACTGAACGATGAACAGCGCGCCTTCCAGGACATGGCGCGGCAGTTTGCCGGCGAGGAAATGGCCCCCTACGCCGCGCAGTGGGACGAAGAGACCGAGTTCCCTGTGGAAACGCTGCGCCGGGCGGCCTCCCTGGGCCTGGCCGGCATCTACGTGCGCGAGGGCTCGGGCGGCAGCGGCCTGACGCGCCTGGACGCGGCGGTGATCTTCGAGGAACTGGCCGCCGCCTGCACCTCGACCGCCGCCTACATCTCGATCCACAACATGGTCGCCTGGATGATCGACAGCTTCGGCAGCGACGCCCAGCGCGAGGCCTTTCTGCCCCGGCTGCTGACCATGCAGCATTTCGCCAGCTACTGCCTGACGGAGCCCGGCGCGGGCTCCGACGCGGCCTCGCTGCAGACCAAGGCGCTGCGCGACGGCGATGACTACGTGCTGAACGGCTCCAAGGCCTTCATCTCCGGCGGTGGCGCCAGCGACGTCTACCTGGTCATGTGCCGCACCGGCGGCCCGGGCGCGGAGGGCGTCTCGGCGCTGATCGTGCCCAAGGACACGCCGGGCCTCTCCTTCGGCAAGAAGGAGAAGAAACTGGGCTGGAACAGCCAGCCGACCGCGGCGGTGATCTTCGAGGACGCGCGCGTGCCTGTCGCCAACCGCCTGGGTGAAGAGGGCGAAGGCTTCAAGTTCGCCATGATGGGGCTCGACGGCGGCCGCGTGAATATCGCCGCCTGTTCGCTGGGCGGCGCCCGCGCCTGCCTGGAGGCGGCCAAGACGCACCTGCAGGAGCGCAAGCAGTTCGGCAAGCCGCTGGCCAGCTTCCAGGCCCTCCAGTTCAAGCTGGCCGATATGGCGACCGAGCTGGAGGCGGCGCGCCTCATGACCTGGCGCGGAGCGATGGCCATCGACGGCAACGCGCCCGACAAGACGCAACGCTGTGCCATGGCCAAGCGCTTCGCCACCGATGTCGGCTTCAAGGTCTGCAACGAGGCGCTGCAGCTCCACGGCGGCTACGGCTATATCCGTGAATACCCCGTCGAACGCTACTTCCGTGACGTGCGCGTGCACCAGATCCTGGAAGGCACCAACGAGATCATGCGCGTGATCATCGCCCGCAAGCTGCTGGCCGAGTGAACGCTGCTTCTTTTTCCATCCCATGATGTCCTGCGAGTGAGAGCCCATGAGTGAGGAACAGGAAATCCTGTTTGATGTGAAACACGGCGCCGGCTTCATCACCCTGAACCGGCCCAAGGCGCTCAATGCCCTCACGCTGGCGATGATCCACGAGATGAACCTGCAGCTCGCCGCCTGGCAGGAGGACGCCAGCGTCAAGGCGGTGGTGATCCAAGGGGCGGGGGAGCGCGCCTTCTGCGCCGGCGGCGACGTTCGCGCCGTGTGGGAGGCGGGCCGCCAGGGCGACCCGCTGACCGAGGAGTTCTTCCGCGAGGAGTACCGGCTCAACCGCAAGATCCACGTCTTCGCCAAGCCCTACGTCGCCCTGATCGACGGCATCACCATGGGCGGCGGCGTCGGCCTCTCGGTGCACGGCAGCCACCGGGTCGCCGGTGACAGGACCATGGTGGCCATGCCGGAGGTCGGGATCGGGCTGTTCCCCGACGTCGGCGGCACCTATTTCCTGCCGCGCCTGCCGGGGCGGATCGGTCTCTTCCTGGCGCTTACCGGCTGGCGGCTCAGCGCCGCCGATGCCGTCTACTGCGGCGTCGCGACCGACTACGTGCCCAGCGAGCGCCGGGACGAGCTGGTGGCGGCCTTTGCCGGGCTGGACTGGACCGCGGCGCAGCCGGACACGCTGGTCGACGGCCTCATCGAACGCTTCAAGGCCGATCCCGGTGCTTCGGTCCTGGCCGAACATCAGCAGCTCATCGACCACTGCTTCTCGGCCCGCTCGGTGGAATCGATCCTGGCGGAACTGGACAAGGCCGGAGACGACTGGGCGGCGAAGATTGCCGCCATCATCCGCAAGCAGTCGCCGACCAGTCTGAAGGTAACCTTTGCCCAGCTGGAAAAGGGGGCAGAGCTGGAATTCGACCAGGCGATGATCCAGGAGTACCGGATGAGCCAGGCCTTCATGGCCGGCAGGGATTTCTACGAAGGCATCCGCGCGCTGCTGGTGGACAAGGACCAGCAGCCCAAGTGGGCGCCGGACGACCTGTCGGAGGTCTCGGCGGAGCTGGTCGAGGCGCACTTCCGATCCCTTGGGGAGCGTGATCTCACTTTCCCCTGAGTGCCCTCTGGCACCCGGGGCGCCGCTGGCGCAAGATTGACGAGTTCCCGAGGGAGCGGACAAGGCCCGCAGAGGGCGGATCATTTGATACGGGGAGGAAAGAATGGCGCGCATCGGATTTCTGGGCTTGGGCAACATGGGTCTGCCCATGGCCAAGAATCTGGCAAAGGATGGCCACGAGGTCGTCGGCTTCGACCTTTCGAAGGCCGCCTGCAAGGCGGCGGGCGAGGCCGGCATCACCGTTGCCGGGGCAGCCGCGGGCGTCGTCGAGGGCGCCGAGGCAGTGGTGACCATGCTGCCGGCCGGCCAGCACGTGCGCGCTGTCTACCTGGGCGACGAGGGCCTGCTGGCCAAGGCCGCCACGGGAACTCTCTTCATCGACTGCTCCACCATCGACGTGGCGACCTCTCGCGATGTGCATGCGGCGGCGGCCGGGGCCGGGCACCCCATGCTCGACGCGCCGGTCTCCGGCGGCGTGGCCGGCGCCGAGTCCGGCATGCTGACCTTCATGGTCGGCGGCTCGGAGGAGGCCTTCGCCAAGGGCAAGCCGCTGTTCGAGATCATGGGGCGCAACATCGTCCACGCCGGCGGGGCCGGAAACGGCCAGGCGGCAAAGATCTGCAACAACATGATTCTCGGCATCTCGATGATCGCCGTCTCGGAGGCCTTCAGCCTGGGCGAGAAGCTGGGCCTCGACCCCAAGACCCTGTTCAAGATCAGCTCTAACGCTTCCGGCTCCTGCTGGGCCATGATCAACCACAATCCCGTGCCGGGCATCGTCGAGACCTCGGCGGCCAACCGCGACTACCAGCCCGGTTTCGCGGCGGCGATGATGCACAAGGACCTGAAGCTGTCGCAGGCGGCGGCAGACCATGTGGGCGCTGCCACCCCGCTGGGTGCCGAGGCGGCGGCGCTCTACACGCTCTTCGTCAATGCGGGCAACGGCGGCCTCGACTATTCGGCCATCATCAAGCTGATCGGCGGCGCCAAGGACTGACCGGCGGGCCTCCGGGGCAGGGGCGCGGCCCTCCGGAGGTTGATTCCAGGGGCCGCTGACGTGTTGCGATAGCTGAGAGTTGCCTGTGACATTCGCCGGTTTTCCGAAAAAATATCAATGGAATCAATTGGATAATTCGAGAACCTGTTAAGTAAAGTTTAACGGGCTTCCCGGTAATCTTTGCAATAAAGCCATCGGTTTTATGAACTGAGAATATGCGAGGGTTCCGTGAAGGCTAAGTATCTCGAACTGATCGGGCTGATCGAGCGACTGCACCGCCAGTGCCTTGAAGTCATCAAGGCCGATCTCGATCGCCAGGGCATCCGCGACCTGAACAACGTTCAGGCGCTCATCCTGTTCAACATTGGCGAGGAAGAGCTCTCCATCGGCGAGCTGACCCAGCGCGGTTACTACCTCGGCTCCAACGTCTCCTACAACGTGAAGAAGATGGTCGAGAACGGCTATCTGATCCAGGAGCGTTCGCCGCACGACCGCCGCTCGTTCCACGTGCGCGCAGCCGACAAGGGCGTCGAAGTCTTCCGCAGCCTCTCCGCGCTGTTCGACCAGCATTCGACCCAGCTGGACGACATTCAGATTTCCGAAGAGGCCCTGGACTCGGCCAACCACGCGCTGCGCCGTGTCCAGCAGTTCTGGTCGACCCCGGCCAGCATGGCCCGGAACCTGAGCCCGGCTGCGTAACAGAGTTTCCCCCCACGCGCCCACCGGGTTGCTCGGGCGCGTGTTCTGCACGCATCCCTCGCACCTTAGCGATTGCCCCGGCCATCCGGCCGGGGCTTTCCGCATTCTTGGGCGGCGGGACGCTCTCCCGATAGGACGACTTAGAAGAAGGCCTGGATGCCGGTCTGGGCGCGGCCCAGGATCAGGGCGTGGACGTCGTGGGTGCCCTCGTAGGTGTTCACCGCCTCCAGGTTCATGACGTGGCGGATGACGTGGTACTCGTCGGACACGCCGTTGCCGCCGTGCATGTCACGGGCGGTGCGGGCGATGTCCAGCGCCTTGCCGCAGGAATTGCGCTTGGCCAGCGAGATGGCCTCCGGCGCGCCCTTGCCGGCATCCAGCAGGCGGCCGAGCTGCAGACAGGCCTGGAGTCCGATGGTGACTTCGGTCTGCATGTCGGCGAGCTTTTTCTGGATCAGCTGGTTGGCGGCCAAGGGGCGGCCGAACTGCTTGCGCTCCAGGGTATAGCTGCGCGCGGCGTGCCAGCAGAACTCGGCGGCGCCCAGCGCGCCCCAGGAGATCCCGTAGCGCGCCTTGTTGAGGCAGCCGAAGGGCCCCTTCAGGCCCTCGACGTTCGGCAGCAGGTTCTCTTCCGGCACGAAGACGTCGTCCATGACGATCTCGCCGGTGATCGAGGCGCGCAGCGAGAACTTGCCCTCGATCTTGGGGGTGGAGAGCCCCTCCATGCCCCTTTCCAGGATGAAGCCGCGGATGGTGTCACTGTCGTCCTTGGCCCAGACGATGAAGACATCGGCGATGGGGGAGTTGGTGATCCACATCTTGGCGCCCTTCAGGCGGTAGCCGCCCTCGACCTTTCTGGCGCGGGTCTTCATGCCGCCGGGGTCGGAGCCGTGGTCCGGCTCGGTCAGGCCGAAGCAGCCGACCAGTTCGCCGGTCGCCAGACGCGGCAGGTACTTCTGGCGCTGGTCCTCGGTGCCGTAGCTGTAGATCGGGTGCATGACCAGGCTGGACTGCACCGACATGGCCGAGCGGTAGCCGCTGTCGACCCGCTCCACCTCGCGGGCGATGAGGCCATAGCAGACGTGGTTGACCCCGGCGCAGCCGTAGTCCTCGGGGATGGTCGAGCCGAGGAAGCCCAGGGCGCCCATTTCGGTGAAGATGGCCCGATCGAAGATCTCATGGCGGTTGGCCTCCAGTATCCGCGGCATGAGCTGGTCCTGGCAATAGGCCCGGGCCGCGTCGCGCACCATGCGCTCCTCCTCGCTGAGCTGCTCTTCCAGCAGCAGCGGGTCCTCCCAGACGAACTTGGCCTTGCCCGGGGCGGGGCTGGCGGGGGTGCTGGAGCCGGTGGCGGCGGTGGCCTGCGACATGGATTTCATTCCTTGTAAGGGGTGTCTGCCCAAATGAGCGTGTTTTAGGTCGGCGCTCTTGGCCCAGATATAGCGCAATTTCCGCGGCGCCTAAAGCCGTGTGCGGTGGGGCCAGGGACGCAAAAGCGGCCCCGCGCGAGGCTGTCATCCAGCTGCCTTAATTCCGCAACATCAGGCTGTTAAGGATTTGTTTGCCATAGATGATTGAAAATGAAGCCATGCCTCAAGCACGTGAAATAATCTTCGAATTCCAGCGGGTCGGCGGATACGTCAAGGTTTCCGCCGTGGACACCCTGACCTCCGCCGAGGTCAGCATCGTCGGGCCGCCCTCGGCCGGGCAGGTGCAACTGGAGCGCCTCGCCGCCCAGAAGCTGGAATACGTCCTGGCCAAGCGCGCCGCCGGACAGCGCGGCGGGATGCTCGTCTAACCCCGGAGCACGGCTTCGGAGGCGGATTGCCGCCTCTGCGACAAATGATGCCGCTCCTGAGGTGCCGCGAGACCTTGTGGCGCCTTTTCATGAGATTGCGACATATGGTAGGGTCCGCCGGTTTTTCCGAGACAGGCAGGCGTTCCCCCGACCATGGCATTCAAGTCGATCGCAATCGGCTCCGATCACGCTGGCTACGACCTCAAGGCGAAGCTGGTCGAGGAGTTGCGTTCCTCCGGATATGAGGTGCTGGACTGCGGCACCGGCGACGCGACCAACTCGGTCGACTACCCCGATTTCGGCAAAGCGGTGGCCGAGGCCGTGACGTCGGGCAAGGTCGACGGCGGGGTCGTCGTCTGCGGCACCGGCATCGGCATCTCCATAGCCGCCAACCGCCATCCCGGCATCCGCGCCGCGCTGTGCCACGACATCACCACGGCGCGCCTTTGCCGCGAACACAACGACGCCAACGTGCTGGCCCTGGGGGCCCGCCTGGTCGGCGAGGTGGTCGCCAAGGACTGTCTGGACGCCTTCCTGACCACTGAGTTTGCGGGCGATCGCCACGTCCGCCGTGTCGAGAAACTGGGTTGAAACCGGGGCCGGCCGGCCCCTTCGAGGAGTAGCAAGCGACGATGACCGCAGCGAATGCCGCCAAGACCCTGCCAATGCAGAACGGCTTCTTTTCCGCGCACCTGAGCGAAACCGACCCGGAACTGGCCGAGGCCATCCGTGGTGAACTGCGCCGCCAGCAGGACCAGATCGAGCTGATCGCCTCGGAGAATATCGTCTCCCTGGCGGTGCTGGAGGCCCAGGGCTCGGTCCTGACCAACAAGTACGCCGAGGGCTATCCGCACCGTCGCTACTACGGCGGCTGCGAATACGTCGACGTGGCCGAGGAACTGGCCATCAAGCGCGCCAAGCAGCTCTTCGGCTGCGAGTTCGTCAACGTCCAGCCGCACTCCGGCGCCCAGGCCAACCAGTGCGTCGCTCTGGCCCTGCTGCAGCCGGGTGACACCATCATGGGCCTGGCGCTCTCGGCCGGCGGCCACCTGACCCACGGCGCCAAGCCGAACCTCTCGGGCAAGTGGTTCAACGCGGTGCAGTACGGCGTGCGCAAGGAAGACGGCCTGATCGACTTTGACGAGGTCGAGAAGCTGGCCCAGGAGCACAAGCCGAAGCTGATCATCGCCGGCGGCTCGGCCTATCCGCGCTTCATCGACTTCCCGCGCTTCCGCGAGATCGCCGACAAGATCGGCGCCTACTTCATGGTCGATATGGCCCACTTCGCCGGCCTGGTGGCGGCCGGGGTGCACCCCAGCCCGCTGCCGCACGCCCATGTGGTGACCACCACGACCCATAAGACCCTGCGCGCCGGGCGCGGCGGCATGGTGCTGTCGAACGACGTGGAACTGGGCAAGAAGATCAACTCCGCGGCCTTTCCGGGCCTGCAGGGCGGCCCGCTGATGCACGCCATCGCCTCCAAGGCGGCGGCCTTCGGCGAGGCCCTGAAGCCGGAGTTCAAGGTCTACGCCCAGAACGTCGTGGACAACGCCAAGACCCTGGCCCAGGCCATGATCGACGAGGGCTTCGATATCGTCTCCGGCGGCACCGACACCCACCTGATGCTGGTCGACCTGCGGCCCAAGAAGCTGACCGGCAACATCGCCGAGGAGGCCCTGGACCGCGCCGGCATCACCTGCAACAAGAACGGCGTGCCCTTCGATCCGGAAAAGCCGACGGTAACCTCGGGCATCCGCCTCGGCACCCCGGCGGCGACGACCCGCGGTTTCGGCACCGCCGAGTTCAAGCAGGTCGGCGCCTTCATCGGGCAGGTGCTGGACGGCCTGGCGCAGAACCCGGAAGGCAACGCCAAGCTGGAGGAAGAAGTGCGCGCCGAGGTGAAGGCGCTGTGCCACCGCTTTCCGATCTATCCGGACCTGGATATCTGAGCACGAGTGAGGGGCCGGAAGGCCCTGCGGGCGCCGTGCAGGGCGGCGCCGAACGACTGGGAGCAAGAAGAGGGGGATAAATGCGCTGTCCGTTTTGCGGTAACGAGGACACGCAGGTCAAAGACTCGCGGCCGACCGAAGACAATTCGGCCATCCGGCGGCGCCGCCAGTGCCCGAACTGCGGCGCGCGTTTCACGACCTTCGAGCGAGTGCAGCTGCGCGAGCTGACGGTGGTGAAATCCACCGGCAAGCGCGAGCCTTTCGACCGGGACAAGCTGCTGCGCTCCATGACCACGGCGTTGCAGAAGCGTCAGGTCGACCCGGAGCGTATCGAGCGGGTGGTGAACGGCATCGTGCGCCGCCTGGAATCCTCCGGAGAGTCGGAGATCCCGACCAAGCTGATCGGGGAGCTGGTCATGGACGCTTTGGCGACCCTGGATCAGGTGGCCTATGTGCGCTTCGCATCGGTCTACCGCAACTTCCGCGAGGCCCGCGATTTCGAAGAGTTCATCGGCAAGCTCGGTGACGGAGACGACTGACCTCCAACTCATGCGCGCCGCCCTGACGCTGGCGGCGCGCGGGCTGGGCCGGGTGGCGCCCAACCCGGCCGTGGGCTGCATCATCGTCAAGGACGGCCGTGTCGTCGGCCGCGGCTGGACCCAGCCGGGCGGCCGCCCCCATGCGGAAACCGAGGCCCTGCGCCAGGCCGGGTCGGCGGCTGCTGGCGCCACCGTCTATGTGACGCTGGAGCCCTGTGCCCACCACGGCGAGACGCCGCCCTGTGCCGAGGCCCTGGTGTCCGCCGGCGTGGCCCGCGTCGTCGCCGCCCTGGAAGACCCGGACAGCCGTGTGGCCGGGCAGGGTCTGAAGAAGCTGCGCGAGGCCGGCATCGCCGTGGAGGTCGGGGTCTGCCGCGCCCAGGCCGAGCGCCTCAACGCCGGCTTCCTGAAGCGCGTCATCAAGGGCCGTCCCCTGGTGGTGCTGAAGCTGGCCACCTCCCTGGACGGACGCATCGCCACCCACAGCGGCCACAGCCAGTGGATCACCGGCCCGCTGGCCCGGCGCCGCGCCCATCTGCTGCGCGCCCGCGCCGACGCCGTGCTGGTGGGCAGCGGCACCGCGGTTTCCGACAACCCGCGCCTCGACGTGCGCCTGGAGGGCATGGAAGGCCGCCATCCCCTGCGGGTGGTGGTCGACGGCCGCCTGCGCCTGCCGCTGACCCACGACCTGGTGGCGCGGGCGGGCGAGGTGCCGACCCTGCTGGTGACCCACGACGGCAACCCGCACGAGCGCCTGCGGGCCTACGAGGACGCGGGGGTCGAGGTGATCCAGGTCGAAACCGACGCCGACGGCCACGTCTCCCCGGCCGCGACGCTCGACCACCTGGGCGGGCGCGGGGTCACACGCCTGTTGGTGGAGGGTGGCGGCCATTTGGCGGCCTCGCTGCTGCGCGGCGGGCTGGTCGACCGCCTGGCCTGGTTCCAGGCGCCGCTGGTCATCGGCGGCGACGGGCTGGCCGCAGTCTCCGGTTTCGGGGTTGATCGTCTGGAGCAGGCGCCTAAGTTCCTCCAGGCCGCGATGACCCAGCTCGGCCACGACCGCATCGACATCTACAGCGCGGAAACCTGAAGGTTCCCTATGTTCACCGGCATCATTACAGACCTCGGCGCGGTCAAGGCGATCGAGAGCCCCGGGACAGCCGCCGGCGGGGCCGGCGGCGACAGCCGCTTCGTCTTCGTGACCGGCTACGACACCGCCGGGATCACCGAGGGCGCCTCCATCGCCTGTTCCGGGGTCTGCCTGACGCTGGTCGACAAGGGGCCGGGCTGGTTCGCCGCCGACGTCTCGGGCGAGACCCTGTCGCGCAGCACCCTGGGCGACTGGGCGCCGGGCACGCCGGTGAACTTCGAGCGCGCCATGAAACTGGGCGACGAGCTGGGCGGCCACATCGTCTCCGGCCACGTCGACGGCATCGCCGTGGTCACCGGGCGGCGGGCCGAGCAGGGTTCGATCCGCTTCACCTTCGAGGCGCCGGCGGAGCTGGCGAAGTTTATTGCCTCCAAGGGGTCGGTGGCGCTAGACGGTGTCTCGCTGACGGTCAACGAGGTCGACGGCCGCCGTTTCGGCGTCAACATCATCCCCCACACGGCGGAGGCCACCACCTTGGGCGGCAAGCAGCCGGGCGACCGGGTTAACCTGGAAATCGACATGCTCGCGCGCTACGTTCAGCGTCTCCTGGCGGCCTCCTGAGGGCCGACGAAAATGGATTGAGTTTCTAGATGAACAAGTCCGAGGAACCCTGGCGGCTCACCTTCAGCGAGATGGTCTCCCCCATCGAGGAGGTCATCGAGGAGGCGCGCAACGGCCGCATGTTCATTCTGGTCGATGACGAGTCGCGCGAAAACGAGGGCGACCTGGTCATCCCGGCCCAGATGGCGACGCCGGACGCGATCAACTTCATGGCGCGCTACGGCCGCGGCCTGATCTGCCTGGCCCTGACCCGCGAGCGCATCGAGGAGCTGGGCCTGCCGCTGATGGCGAGCAAGAACGAGTCCCGCCATCAGACCGCCTTCACGGTTTCCATCGAGGCGCGCGAGGGCATCACCACCGGCATCTCCGCGCCGGACCGCGCGCGCACCGTGGCCACGGCCATCGACCCCAGCAAGGACCACGAGGACATCACCACGCCGGGCCACGTCTTCCCGCTGATGGCGCGCGACGGCGGTGTGCTGGTGCGCACCGGCCATACCGAGGCCGCGGTCGACCTGGCCCGCCTGGCGGGGCTCAACCCCTCCGGCGTGATCTGCGAGATCATGAACGACGACGGCACCATGGCGCGGCGCGACGACCTCATCGCCTTCGCCCAGCGCCACGGCCTCAAGGTCGCCACCATCGCCGACCTGATTTCCTACCGACGGCGCCATGACCACTTTGTCGAGCGTCGCCTGAACAGCCGCTTCTCCAGCCGCTACGGCGGCGAGTTCAACCTGGCGCTCTACGTCAACACGCTGAACTACGCCGAGCACGTGGCGCTGTGGAAGGGCGATATCAAAGGCGAGGAGCCGGTGCTGGTGCGCATGCATGCCATGAACGTGTTGGACGATGTACTCGGCGACAGCGCCAGCGGGAAGGCCGGCGATCTGCAGCAGGCCATGCGCATGATCGGGGAGGCCGAGCGCGGTGTCGTGGTGCTGATCCGCGAGCCTTCCGCCGATGCGCTTTCCAGCTCTCTGGAATCGCGCCTGGGGGGCGAGCCCAAGGGCGGCGCGCAGCTGCGCGACTACGGCGTCGGCGCGCAGATCCTGCTCGACCTCGGGGTGCGCGACATGATCCTGCTGTCCAACACCAAGCGCACCATCGTCGGCCTGGAAGGCTATGGCCTGAAAGTTGTCGGGCAGCGCGCCATCGAGCCGCTCGGCAAGGCGTGAGAGGCGGGGCATGAGCGACGGCAATCACGTGAACCCGCACATCCTGGTGGTGGAGGCGCGCTTCTACGAAGACATCGCCGACGCCCTCTACGAGGGCGCCAGCACGACGCTGGACGAAGCCGGCGTGACCCACGAGCGGGTCACCGTGCCGGGGGTCTTCGAGATTCCGGCAGTGATCCGCATGGCGGTGCGCTCCATGGATTTCTTCGCCGGGCGGCGGCGCTTCGACGGCTATGTCACCCTCGGTTGCGTGATCCGCGGCGAGACCACGCATTACGACTATGTCTGCAGCGAAAGCGCCCGCAAGCTGCAAGATCTCGCCTGCGACCACACCTTGGCGCTTGGCTACGGCATCCTCACCTGCGAGAACATGGAGCAGGCCTGGGTGCGCGCTGCCGTCGATCAGAAGAACAAGGGCAGGGACGCCGCCGAGGCCTGCCTTGCGATGCTCGATGTGAAGCGCCGCTTTCATCTTTTCCCCCGCTGACATCAGGTCGGCTCTTTTGGACCCGCGATACGTGACCGATACGCCAAATCCGAAGCCGGCCTCCGGCGGCAAGCGCAAACGCCCCTCGGGCCTCAGCGCCGCGCGCCTGCTGGCGGTGCAGGCTCTCTACCAGGTGGTCGTGGGTGACCAGAGCGCCGGGGAGGTGCTGCGAGAGTTCCTGCAGCACCGCATCGACGAGGATATCGAGGGGCTGAAGCACGCCTCGGTGAACCGTGAACTCCTCACTGAACTGGTGGAAGGCGTCGCCAAGACGGGCGACGAGCTGGACGACATGATTGCCGCCGTGCTGGACGAGGACTGGAGCCTCGATCGGCTGGAGATCCTGCTGCACGCCCTGCTGCGCGCGGCGACCTTCGAACTGGCCGAGCGCCTGGAGGTGCCGGCGCGGGTCGTCATCTCGGAGTACGTCGATCTCGCCAACGCCTTCTTCGACGGCCGCGAGACCGCCTTCGTGAACGGCCTGCTGGACCGCCTGGCCCACGTGTTGCGGGCCGAGGAGTTCGGCGGCGAGGCGGACCTCTCCAAGCTGCGCTGAGGGCGCGGCGATGGCGACCAAGGACCGCAAGCGCGCCGGCGAGTTCGAACTGATCGAGCGCTACTTCGCGCCGCTGGCGGCACAGGCGGAGGGCACCTTCGGCCTGCACAACGACGCCGCCGTGCTGCCGGTCTCCCGCGGTGAGCGGCTGGTCACCACCGTCGATACCATGATCCAGGGGCGGCACTTCCTCGACTGCCCGCCGGACCTGGTCGCCAAGAAGCTGCTGCGGGTCAATCTTTCCGATCTGGCGGCTATGGGCGCGACGCCTTTCGGGTACCTGCTGGCTTCGGCCTGGCCCCTCGACATCCAGGAGACCTGGATCGCCCGCTTCGCCGAGGGCCTGGCGGCGGATCAGAAGATCTTCGGCGTGACGCTCTTCGGCGGCGACACCACGGGCACGCCAGGCCCCATGACTTTGAGCCTCACCGCGTTCGGCAAGGTCGCCGGGGAGACCGTGCTTGACCGGGGCTCGGTCAAGGCTGACGATGACTTTTATGTCACCGGGTCGCTGGGCGAGGGCTATCTGGGCCTCTGTGCGCTGCGCGGCGAGCTCGACGGCCTGGACGCCGCCACACGAGAGGCACTGGTCGCGCGCTACCGTTTGCCGCAGCCTCGCCTCGCGGTCGGCCGCGCGCTGCTCGAGGAAGGGCTGGCCCGCTCGGCCCTCGACGTTTCCGACGGCCTCGCCGCCGACCTCGGCCACCTGCTGGAAGCCTCGGGCGTGGGGGCGGAGATCGACCTGCCGTCGGTACCCTTCAGCGCGGCGGCGCAGGCGGGTCTGGCGGCCCTGGGGGCGCCGGCCCAGCGCCTGCTGGCCGGCGGCGACGACTACGAGCTGCTCTTCGCGGCGGCGCCGGCGCAGAAGGATGCGATTGCCGCGCTGGCCGAGCGCTGCGGCGTGCCGATTACCCGGATCGGCCGGGCGCGGCCGCAACCGGGGCTGGCGGTGCGCGGCGCCGATGGCGCCGAGGTGGCTCTGGAGGCCACCGGCTGGAGCCATTTCTAGAAGTCTTTTCAGAATCTTAACCCTTAACGCCATCTTTACCGCAAAGGCTTATCACGAAGCTTCGGATTTCCGGGTTTTCGGGTGGGTTTCGCGCCTTGCGCAACATTGTTCTCATTGGTGTGGCTTTGATCCTGCTGCTCGGCGGCGGCGGGGCGGCGTGGTGGTTCCTCATGGGACCGGGCGCCGAACGCACCAATGAGCTGATCGCCGAGATCAACAAGCCGGAGCCGGTCTACATTCCGATGGACACGCCTTTGGTGATTTCCCTGATCCAGGAGGCCGAGGTCACCCATCACGTGTCCATGGACATCACCCTGCTGCTGGCCGACAACTACGACGCCGGCATGACCCAGCAAAACAAGGCGCGCCTGCGCCACGCCTTTCTGACCGAGCTGCACAGCCTCTTTGCCCTGCGGGTCGTCCGCAACGCGGGCTTCGAGTCCGACCTTGTGAAGCAGCGGCTCATGGGAGTCTGTGACCGCCTGCTGGGCAAGGGGGTCGTCTCCGAGATTATCCTGCGCGAACTGGAACGTCGTCAGCCGCGCAAGGTCTGACCGCCGCAACGGCTTCCACAGCCGCCAGCCCTACGCATAGCTGCCTTGCGCGCCAAGATTGCAGACTGCCTTTCGCGCCGCGATGGGCTAGCTTGGCGCCATGGAATCGGTAGCACACGAGCGGTCCAACATGCCCAGCGTGGCGATCCTGGCGGTCTGCCAGGCGCTGGGCATGAGTTGCTTGGCGCTTTCCATCACCATCACGGCCCTGGTCGGCAGCTCCCTGGCGCCGACGCCGGCTCTGGCGACCCTGCCGCTGGCCCTGCAGTTCGTGGCCACCGCCGCGATGACCATCCCGGCCTCCCTCCTGATGGGCCGCTATGGACGGCGGGCCGGCTTCACCCTGGGCAGCCTGCTGGGCATTGCCGGCGGCGTGGTGTCCTGCCTGGCGGTCTTCAAAGCCGACTATTGGCTGTTCTGCCTCGGTGCCGCTTTCCTCGGCGGTTTCGCGACCCACGTGGCACTCTACCGCTTCGCCGCGGCCGATGTGGCCGGGGCCGGGCACCGCAGCAAGGCGATCTCCTACGTGATGGTCGGCGGCGTGGTCGCGGCGATCCTGGGCCCCGAGCTGGCCAAGTGGAGCAAGGAGCTCTTCGCCCCTGTGCTCTTCGCCGGCGGCTACGCGGCGGTGTCGGTGCTGGCCTTCGGCACCCTGGTGCTGGTCCAGTTCGTCGCGCTGCCGGCGCCGCTTTCGCTGCACGAGCGCGGCAAGGGCCGGCCGCTGAGGGAGATTATCCGCCAGCCGCCCCTGATCGTCGCGGTGCTCTGCGCCATGGTCGCCTACGGGGCCATGAACCTGGTCATGGTCTCGACCCCGCTGGCCATGGTGGCCTGCGCCCATCCCTTTGAAACCGCGGCCTTTGTCATCCAATGGCACGTGGTCGGCATGTACGCGCCGTCCTTTTTCACCGGGCACATCATCCACCGGGTGGGGGCGGAGCGGGTCATTGCCGTCGGCGGCGCTCTGGTGCTGGGCTGCGCCGCGATCAACCTGACGGGCGTCGAGGTGCTGCAGTTCTGGGGCGCCCTGGTCCTGCTGGGGATCGGCTGGAACTTCATGTTCGTCGGCGGCACCGCGCTCCTCACCGAGACCTACCGCGTCGAGGAGCAGTCCCGGGTGCAGGCCTTCAACGAGTTCATGGTCTTCGGTACCACCGCGGTCACCGCGCTCGCCTCCGGTGCGATTTTCAGCGGTTTCGGCTGGCAGGCGGTCAATATCGGCATCATCGCGCCAGTCCTGGTCGCCACCCTGGCGCCCCTGTGGCTGCACCGCCGCCAGACGGCCTAGTCATAACGTTGAGGTCCCGCCGCCCGGCGGCGCGCAAACGGTTGCTATCGCAGACCGGTTCTGGCATTTTCCGCGCGATTCTGGGGCGCTCCGATGGGGCAGCGAATCTGGCGCCCGGCCTGCGAAATGCAGGTTGGACTAATTTATCTTGAGGGAACTCCATATGGAAATCTTGTACTTGGTGATCGGCTGCGGCGGGCTGGCACTGCTCTACGGTGTCTGGGCGTCGCGGTCGGTGCTCTCGGCGCCGGCGGGGAACGAGCGAATGCAACAGATCGCCGGGGCGATCCAGGAGGGCGCGAAGGCCTACCTGAACCGCCAGTACCGGACGATCGGCATGGTCGGTATCGTCATCTTCATCTTGCTCGGCATCTTCCTGGGCTGGAAGGAAGGTATCGGCTTCCTGATCGGCGCGATCCTTTCGGGCGCGGCCGGCTACATCGGCATGCACGTCTCGGTGCGCGCCAACGTGCGCACCGCCGAGGCTTCCCGCAAGGGCTTGGCGCAGGGACTTTCCATCGCCTTCCGGGCCGGTGCCATTACCGGCATGCTGGTGGCCGGCCTGGCGCTGCTCGCGGTCGCCGGCTACTACGCGATTCTGCTGGGAATGAAGGTTCCCGAGCGTGATATCTCCGTCGCCCTGGTGGCCCTCGGCTTCGGCGCCTCGCTGATTTCCATCTTCGCCCGTCTCGGCGGCGGCATCTTCACCAAGGGCGCCGACGTCGGCGCCGACCTGGTGGGCAAGGTCGAGGCCGGCATCCCCGAGGACGACCCCCGCAACCCGGCGGTGATCGCCGACAACGTCGGCGACAACGTGGGCGACTGCGCGGGCATGGCCGCCGACCTCTTCGAGACCTACGTGGTCACGGTGGTCGCGACCATGGTGCTGGCCACCATCTTCGCGGTGCAGGATCCCAACATCAGTTCCGTGGTGATCTATCCGCTGGCTCTGGGCGGCGCCTGCATCATTGCCTCCATCATCGGCACCTTCTTCGTGAAGCTGGGCGCGAGCCAGAACATCATGGGCGCCCTCTACAAGGGCTTCATCGCTTCGGCGGTGATCTCCGCGGTGCTGCTTTGGCCGGTAACCGACTACGTGATCGGCATGGACACCATGATGACGACCCGCGGCATCACCTTCAGCGGGCTCGACCTCTACCTCTGCGGCATCGTCGGCCTGGTGGTGACCGGTGCGATCATCTGGATCACCGAGTACTATACCGGCACTGAATACCGCCCGGTGCGCTCGGTCGCCAAGGCCTCGGTAACGGGCCACGGCACCAACGTGATCCAGGGGCTCGCCATCTCCATGGAAGCCACGGCGGTTCCGGCATTGATCATCTGCGCCGGCATCATCATCACCTTCCTGCTGGCCGGCCTGCTCGGCATCGCCATTGCGGTGTCCACCATGCTGGCGCTGGCCGGCATGGTCGTCGCGCTGGATGCCTACGGGCCGGTGACCGACAACGCCGGCGGCATTGCCGAGATGGCCGATCTGGAAGCCGAGGTGCGCAAGACCACCGACGCCCTGGACGCCGTCGGCAACACCACCAAGGCGGTGACCAAGGGGTATGCCATCGCCTCCGCCGGTCTCGGCGCTCTGGTGCTCTTCGCGGCTTACACCTCGGACCTCGACCTCTTCATTGCCGAGGGCGCGATTCAGCTTGCGGTGGGTGAGACGGTCAACTTCTCGCTGGCCAGCCCCTACGTGGTGGTCGGCCTGATCATCGGCGGCCTGCTGCCCTATCTCTTCGGGGCCATGGGCATGACCGCGGTCGGCCGTGCGGCCGGCTCGGTGGTGATTGAGGTGCGGCGCCAGTTCAAGGAGATCCCGGGCATCATGGAAGGCACCGGCAAGCCGGAATACGGCACCTGTGTCGATCTGCTGACCAAGGCGGCAATCAAGGAGATGATCATCCCCTCGATGCTGCCGGTGCTCTCGCCGATCGTGCTGTACTTCGTCATCCTGGCGATCGGCGGCAAGGCTGCGGCGCTCAGCTCCGTGGGCGCCATGCTGCTGGGCGTCATCGTCACCGGCATCTTCGTCGCCATCTCCATGACGGCCGGCGGCGGTGCCTGGGACAACGCCAAGAAGTACATCGAGGACGGCAATCACGGCGGCAAGGGCTCCGAGGCCCACAAGGCCGCGGTGACCGGCGACACGGTGGGTGACCCCTACAAGGACACCGCCGGCCCTGCCGTGAACCCGATGATCAAGATCACCAACATCGTGGCTCTGCTGCTGCTGGCGGCACTGGCCCACTAAGGTGCTCTGCTCTTCCCTTTCCCCACGATGGGGGAAGGGAAGGGCGCAATGAGAAAGGCCCTGGAAGCAGCGCGCTTCCAGGGCCTTTTCTTGTGTTCTGTCGCTCCGGGCCTCAGCGGGCCTGCGTTAAAGCGGGCTGGAGAATCTGCCGATGTTGCCGAACAGCTGCTGCAGCAGGGTCAGGTCGCGCCCTTCGGTCGGCGTCTCGCGGTCGACCGGATCGACGTCCTGCGCATCGGCCATGGTGTAGTTCCTGGTGCTCTCCACCAGCCCGGATTCGTCGAAGGTGATGACGAGCACCTTGCGGTCGATCACCGTCGGCTTCATGAAGGCGATCTCCTCGGTCTTCTGCCCGATGTAGTACCACTTGCGGTCCTGGAAGGTGGACACGGTGGAGGGCGAGCCGAGCAGATCGATGATGTCCTGGCGGCTTTGCACGCCCGGCTGGATCGCGGCGACGTCCTCAGGGTCCGGCGTGTTGCCGCGCAGCTGGACAGTGTTGCCGCAGGCCGACAGCCCGACGGTGGCACAGGCCAGCACCAGGCAAACGCCCAGACCCGGCAGGTTCTTGCCGAGGCGGCCTCGCTTCGTCGCTTTCACGTCATACCTCTCATTTGACCCCGAATAGCTTGATTAAACCCGCGGGTGGTGCCATTTCAAGACCTTAATTGGAGTTAGTCCCCGGCCGTCGCGGCCCGGACGCCGCCCTTTACCCAGCCTTCGTGACCCTAGACCGATGATTTGGAAGCGCCTCTTCGACCCTCAGCCGCGCAGCGAGCAGGCTTGGCCCCTGTACGAGATAATCGTGGCGCAGGCCCGCAACCCCGTTCTGTACCGGGATTACGGGGTGCCGGACAGCGTGGACGGCCGATTCGAGGCCATCGTGCTGCATCTGGTCCTGGTGCTGCGCCGCCTGAAGCGGGATTTCCCGGACGGTCTCGACCTGGCCCAGGCCCTGCAGGAGGTCTTCTTCACCGATATGGACCGCTCTCTCAGGGAAATGGGGGCGGGCGACCTGGGGGTCGGCAAGCGGGTGAGAAGGATGGCCGAGGGCTTCATGGGGCGGCTGAGCGCCTACGAGGCGGCCCTGGACGCGATTGCTCCGCGCGGAACCGGGGAACTGGAGACCGTGCTGCGGCGCAATGCTTTCGGCACCCTGCCGGCGGAGGCCGGCGATACCGCCGCCCTGGCCGCCTACATCCTGGCGCAGACGGCGGCCCTGGAGGCCCAGGAAGGTGTTGAACTGCGCCAGGGCCGACTGACCTTCGCGGCGCCCCCCGCGGCGGTCCCGGAGGCCTCGGCGAAGGGTTGAAAAAGCGCAGATTTCCGGCGCTCGGCGGCTTGTGGCGGGGGGCCGGGAAGGGGATTGACCCAGCCCCGCGCAACCCCTATGGTGCGCCGCTTTTCGGGCCGGAAGCGGAGGATCGCCATGTCGGGTTCAGCCGCAGAGGCAACCAACGAGTTTTCGCGGATCGTGGCGCCGGACCGCCTGGGCGGCCCTGCGGTATCAGAGTCGATCGAGGCCACGGCCGACGAGCGTGACGCGGTGGCCCGGCGACTGGGTTTGTTGAGCGTCGAGCGGCTGACGGCACAGGCAACGGTGAAGTCTGTCGGCGGCCGACTGTTCCGGGTCCAGGGGCATTGGGAGGCGGAGGTACAGCAGGGCTGCGTGGTCACGCTGGAGCCTGTTCCTCAGAGCCTCGCCGGTGATCTCGAGGCGGCTTTTGAGCCCGGCGACGGGCGCGCGGCGGCCCCGGACGACGACGTTCTGATCGACCCGGAAGCGGCCGATCCCGCCGAGGTCCTGCCGGAGGAGGGCATCGATCTGGGCGAACTGGTGGTTCAGGAACTGTCGGTTGCATTGGATCCCTACCCCCGGGCGCCGGGGGCGGAGATCCCAGTGCAGTACCGGCCACCGGAGGTGGAAGAGAAAGAGGGACCTTTTGCGGCGCTAAAGGTGCTGAAAGGTGACAAATAGGTTAAGATTTATCTGCGACGTTACCCCGGCTTTGCTTGCTGCACGGGCCTAGATTGGCTAATTAGGCGCTTGAGATGTCGGCTGTCGCTTGACGATGAAAGACGAAAATCATGGCTGTTCCTAAGAGTAAAATTTCCAAATCGCGTCGTAATCAGCGCCGGGCCCACGATGCCCTGGCCGCCGGGAGCTACCACGAGTGCTCCAACTGCGGCGAGCTGAAGCGCCCCCACCATGTCTGCCCGGCCTGCGGTCACTACGACGGCCGGGAAGTCACGGAATCCGAGGGTCTCTAGGTAGTCGCCCGCCGGGTGGCCGATACGGCCGCCGCATCGGCGGGCCTGCCTTATGAGGAAACATGGGCAAGGCGCTCACAATCGCATTGGATGCCATGGGCGGCGACGCTGCCCCTAAGATGGTGGTGCGTGGCGCTTCTATTGCGCTGGAACGCTTTCCCGAGGTCCGCTTCATCATGTTCGGGCGGGAGCGCGAAGTCGCGCCTCTGCTGAAGAGCAAGGGCCGCCTGCAGGAAGTCACCACCCTGCGTCACACCGATGACGTGGTGAGCAGCGACGCCAAGCCCTCGGTGGCTTTGCGCGGCGGCCGCCAGTCCAGCATGCGCCTGGCGATCGATGCGGTGCAGGCGGGTGAGGCCGATTGCGTCGTCTCCGCCGGCAACACCGGCGCGCTCATGGCCATGGCCAAGTTCGTGCTGAAGACCCTGCCGGGCATCAACCGGCCGGCCATCGCTTCCTTCTTTCCCACCCTGCGCGGCGAATCGGTCATGCTCGACCTGGGCGCCAATGTTCAGTGCGACGCTCAGAACCTGGTCGACTTCGCGGTCATGGGGAACGCCTTCGCGCGCTCGGTGCTGGGCCTGCAGGCGCCGAGCTACGCCCTGCTGAACGTCGGCTCCGAAGAGATCAAGGGGCACGAGTCGCTGCAGGAAGCCAGCGCCATCCTGCGCGCCAGCGGCCTGCCCGGGAAGTTCCTGGGCTTCGTCGAGGGCGACGACATCGCCAAGGGCACGGCCGACGTGATCGTCACCGACGGTTTCACCGGCAACGTGGCGTTGAAGACGGCCGAGGGCACGGCAAAGCTGATCAACGAATACATGCGCCATACCTTCCGCTCGTCGGTGCTGGCCGGCCTCGGCTACCTGCTGGCACGCCCGGCCATGCGCAAGCTGCGCAAGCGCGTCGATCCGCGCGGCTACAACGGCGCAATGTTCCTCGGTCTGAACGGCATTGCCGTGAAGAGCCACGGCGGCACCGACGCTCTGGGCTTCGCCAACGCCATCGGCGTTGCGGTGGACATGCATCGCCATGATATCATCGAGAAGATTCGCTCCGACCTCACCCTTCTGGACCGTAGTCCCGGTAACGCTCAGGCGGCAGTCGTATAAATATGCATCGTTCCATCGTCACGGGCTGCGGAGCCTATCTGCCCGCCCAGATCGTCACCAACGAAGACCTCGCGAAAAAGGTTGATACCACCGACGAGTGGATCCGCCAGCGCACCGGCATCCGCCAGCGCCATATCGCTGCCGAAGGGGAGATGACCTCCGACCTCGGCACCGCCGCGGCCAAGGAAGCCATGGCCCAGGCCGGCATCTCACCGGCCGACGTCGATCTGATCATCTGCGCGACGTCGACGCCGGACGAGACCTTTCCGGCGACCGCGACGCGCATTCAGGAGCACCTGGGCGTCACCCAGGGCGCGGCCTTCGACGTGCAGGCGGTGTGCAGCGGATTCGTCTATGGCCTCTCGGTGGCCGACAACTTCCTGCGCGTCGGCCAGGCCAAGACGGCCCTGGTGATCGGCGCTGAGACCTTCTCGCGCATCCTCGACTGGGAGGATCGCACCACCTGCGTGCTGTTTGGCGACGGCGCCGGCGCGGTGGTGCTGCAGGCCACCAACGGGGCGGGGGCGGCCAGCGCCCGGGGCGTGCTGTCGACCCACCTTTATTCCGACGGCCGCCACCATGACGCTCTCTACGTCGACGGCGGGCCGTCCTCCACCGGCAAGGTCGGCCACCTGCGCATGGAGGGCAAGGAGGTCTACCGCCACGCCGTGGTGCGCATGGCCGAGGCCATCGACGCGGCCCTGGACGCCAACGGCCTGACGCCCGGCGATATCGACTGGCTGGTGCCGCACCAGGCCAACATCCGCATCATCGAATCCATGGGCCGGCGCCTCAACCTGCCCAGCGACCGGGTGGTGGTGACCGTGGACCGCCACGCCAACACCTCGGCCGCCTCCATCCCCCTGGCGCTGACCGAGGCCGTAAACGACGGCCGCATCCAGGGTGGCGACCTGATCTGCATGGAGGCCATGGGCGGCGGATTCACTTGGGGTTCGGCCCTGGTCCGCTGGTAGCGCGGCCCCTCTGATCGGGGGGGTAAAGGGCAGCCTTCCGAATTTGCGTCAAAAATTAGCCGCATCCCACGGTATTCCCTAGATAATTGACCCCCAAATTCGGGTGCGTTAAGCTTCGCTGTTGGTCGAACGCAATAGGAGGGGGGAATGGCCGGTGGGACGATAACCCGGGCGGACCTGAGCGAGGCCGTTTATCAGGAGGTTGGACTGTCGCGGAACGAGTCCGCGGAACTGGTCGAATCGGTCCTGAATGAGATATCTGACGCCCTGGTGCGTGGCGAGATGGTGAAGCTGTCGTCCTTTGGCAGCTTCTCGGTGCGCGAGAAGGGCGAGCGTATTGGCCGTAATCCGAAGACCGGCGAAGAGGTGCCGATTTTGCCGCGTCGGGTGTTGGTCTTCCGGGCCTCGCACGTGCTGAAGAACCGCATCAACAATGCGCTCAGCAGCCCGGCCCCGGCCCAGAATGAAGTTGAAGCTTAGCGTCTTCGGATAGCTGGACAAAACAAAGGTCAGCATGCCAGCAAGTCGACCCGCCGGAAAATCAGCAGCAGCTTTTCGGACGATCAGCGAGGTCAGCGACGAACTCGACGTCCCGCAGCACGTTCTCCGGTTTTGGGAAGGCAAGTTCAGCCAGGTGCGGCCGCTGAAGCGGGGCGGGGGGCGCCGCTATTATCGGCCGGAAGACATCAGCCTGCTGCGGCGTATCCGGGATCTGCTCTACAGCGAGGGCTACACCATCAAGGGTGTCCAGCGCCTGCTGCGCGAGGGCCGCGGCAAGGACGGCGGCGAGGAGCCGGCGGCCGCGCCGGTGGCCACGGGGAGCGGCGATCGGACCAAGGAGATCCAGGCCGCCATCGACGAGCTGAGCGAGCTGAGAGACATGCTGAAGGCGGCCGGCAAGGGGGCTTCCTGAGGGGGAGCCCGGCCTGCCGGCGGCTGGCGCCGGGGGCCGAGAGGAATCGTTGCCTTCCCCCAAGAGCCCGGCTATACAGGGCCGCGAAGGGCGCCGTGCCGTTTTTGCGGCCCTGGTTCCGGCGGTCCCGGTTTTTGCGGAGCGTAGCGCAGCCTGGTAGCGCACCACACTGGGGGTGTGGGGGTCGTGGGTTCAAATCCCGCCGCTCCGACCATTCTTCAAGAAAGCCGTTCCGGTCCTCGCCGGAGCGGCTTTTTTGTATGCACGTGCCGCTGAAAGGCTGAGGAAAGTCAATGGCTACCGCCTTCTTCTTCCTATCAAAGGTCGGCTGGTTTCTGGTGAAGCCGCTAAACAGCCTGCTGTTTTGTCTCCTGGCCTGGCTGGGCTGCCGACGCTTTGGCTGGCACCGCGGCGCGCGTTTCTTCGGCGCCGTGCTACTGCTCTACGGCGGCGCCATCGTGCTGACCCCGCTGCCGGAGCTTGCCCTGCGCAGCCTGGAGAACCGCTTTCCCGCTCCCCAGGTAGACTCCGGCGCCCTTGCCGGCATCATCGTCCTGGGCGGCGCGACGGACAGCGGCGCTGTCGCGGCAACCCGCGGCCAGGTGGCGCTGAATGACAGCGCCGAGCGCCTGACCACCGTGGTGGCCCTGCACCGGGCCATGCCGGCGCTGCCGATCGTCGTCTCGGGTTTTTCCGGGCGCCTGCGGCTGCGGGGCTGGAACGAGGCCGAGATCACTCAGCGCCTCTTCGAGCAACTGGGCGTCGACATGTCGAAGGTGCGCTTCGAGGCGGAATCCCGCAACACGGCGGAGAACGCGCGCCTCACGATGGGACTGCTCGGTGATGAGGGGGATACGGCGGGGGGCCCCTGGCTGCTGGTCACCTCGGCCGCGCACATGCCGCGTGCCGTCGCCAGCTTCCGGTCCGCCGGCCTGCCGCTGCTGCCCTATCCGGTCGACTACAAGACCGAGCCGGACAACCTCCTCTGGCCGCGTGATATCGGCGGTTCGTTCGGCCTGGCCGGCGCGGCTCTGCACGAGTGGCTCGGACTGGCGGTCTACTACGTCACCGGACGCAGCGCCGAGCTGTTTCCGGGACCGCGGTGACCACTACCCTATAGGCCTGGGGCGCTGGGGGCTCAGGAAGGGGATTTCTGTGCCGGCGGCGACGGCAGGACGCGGCAATACTGTTTGACGTTGCGGGCCTTGACCTCGGCGCAGACCTCCCGGGCGGCGGTGCGCGAGGGCAGGGGGCCGGCCAGGACCCGGTAGAAGGTGCCCTTGTCGCCCAGCTCGGTGCGGCGGATCTCCGCCTCCATCCCGCTGAGCGCCACCGGGAAATCACGCTTCAGGTTGCTCCACTCCCGCTTGGCCGCTTCCTCGCTGCGCAAGGAAGAGAGGTGCAGCACCATGGCGTGGGCGTTGTCCGTCTTGGCCGTCTGCACGGGCTCCTGGGACGGTGTCTCCGCGGGCTCCTTCGAAGGTTCCTTCGACGATGCCTTGGATTCTTTCTCCGGGGCCACTGCAGCTATCTGGGGCTTCCGCTTTGGCAGGGGCGGCATGGCGGCCTTTGCCGACTTGCCCTGGGCCTTCTGCGGCTTCTTGCCGTCGTTCTTCGCGATGGCGTCTTTGCTGGTTCCGCCGGTCTTCTTGCCGTCCTTTGCGGCCGTTTCGGTTGTCTCGGCCTTGGCCTTGGGTGCCGGGACAAGCAGGCCGCTGGCCGCGTCGGCGACCGCGCCCTCCGGCTCCGCCGACGAGGCCGGCCTGGCCATTTGGCTGGCCACGGCCTGGGGTGGCACGGCGGCTGGCGGCTGCTTCGGGGGCATGGCCGCCCGGGGCGCGCGCGGCGTCTCGACCACCTCCGGCGTATAGTGCTCAGCTTCCTGGGCGTCGGGTTCCTCGTCCAACTCGTGGGCGGTCTCCAGGATGGAAGCCTCCAGGCGGTTGGCCCAGCCCTTGGTATCGTCATAGATCGCGTCGCAGCCGCCGAGCAGCGCCGGCAGCGTCCACAGCAAGAGGGCGGCCCCGGCGCGGCCGGGGGCGGTCTTGGCTGAGGGGCCCTGGATCTTGGACATCTGGCGGCCTTTCGCGGCGGTGCACGGCCGGTTTCCCCGCGAAACCGGCCATCAACCTGCCAGCCTAGGTGCTCTATGGTTTAAAATCCTTAAATGACCGAGACTTAGAGACTTTTCCTAAGCTTTGGTTCTTTCGCTATTGCTTAACGTCTCGCTGCAATGATTCCGGGCGAAATCCAACAGATCGGATGCAGGCAGCAGATGCAGAACGTTCAGCAAATGGACCTGCCGAAGGCGGCGGCTTCGGGCTTCAAGGTCGGCCACATCATTTCCGTGACGGGCGCCAAGGTGACCGCGAGCCTGGTCTCCACCGGGCCGGGCCCCGAGGCGGCGCAGCAGCTCAACGAATCGGTACAGATCGGCGCCCTGGTGAAGATGCCGACCACCGGCTCCACGGCCTTCGGCATCGTCTCCAGCCTTGCCACCGGCAACCCGTCGCCCTCGCCGGAGTTCGGCGAGCAGTGGGTCATGGAAATCGACCTCTTCGGCGAATGCCTGACGCCGGAAGGGGTCGATCCCGGAGAGTTCGACCTGCTGCGCGGCGTCTCGCTCTACCCGGGCCTGGGCGAAGCGGTTTACGCCACGTCCATGGTCGAGCTGCAGCAGATTTACAAGCGCCCCAAGGGATCGAACGTCAAGATCGGCAGCCTGCACCAGAACGACGCTCTGCCGGCCTATCTGGTCACCGATGACCTTTTGGGGAAGCACTTCGCCATCCTTGGCACCACCGGCTCGGGCAAGTCCTGCGCGCTGGCCACGGTGTTGCACGCCATCCTTGGCGCTCATCCCTTCGGCCATGTCGTGCTGCTGGATCCGCACAACGAATATACCCGCGCCTTCGACGGATTGGCCGAGATCGTCACGCCGGAGAACCTGCAGCTGCCCTATTGGTTGCTGAACTTCGAAGAGATGGTCGAGGTGATGTGCAGCCGCGACGAGATCAGCCGCTCTTCCGAGTCCTTCATCCTGAAGGACGCCATCCAGCTGGCGCGTCGCGGGTCGGCGGAAAACGAGGAGGAGGGGCGCTACATCACGGTGGACACGCCGACGCCCTATCCCTTGAGCGCCCTGCTGCACAACATCGAAGCGGCGATGGGCCAGCTGCAGAAGGCGGAGCAGGCCAAGCCTTATCTGCGCCTGCGTTCGCGCATCGAGGCGCTGCGCAGCGACCGCCGTTACGCCTTCATGTTCTCCAGCCTGTCGGTGCGGGACTCGCTGCCCGACGTGCTGGCCCGCCTGATCCGCGTGCCGGTCGAGGGCAAGCCGCTGACCATCTTCGATCTCTCGGGCGTGCCGTCGGAGATTGTCGACGTCGTCGTCTCACTGCTGTGCCGCACGCTCTTCGACTTCGTGGTGTGGAGCGAGCGAGAGTCCGCGGTGCCGGTGCTGCTGGTCTGCGAGGAAGCGCATCGCTACATCCCCAATGACCAGAGCAAGGGCTTCGAGCCGACGCGCCGCATGATCGCCCGTATCGCCAAGGAGGGGCGCAAGTACGGTCTCTCCCTCGGCCTCGTGTCGCAGCGTCCTTCGGAGTTGTCGGAGACCATCCTGTCCCAGTGCAGCACGCTCTTCGCGTTGCGCATGGGTAATCAGAAGGACCAGGACTTCGTACGCCAGGCCCTGCCGGAAAGCGCCGAGGGCATGCTGAATTCGCTGCCGTCCCTGCGCAACCAGCAGGCCGTGGTGGTGGGTGAAGGTGTGGTGCTGCCGATGCGCATCCGCTTCGACCATCTGCCCGAGGAGAAGCGCCCGCACAGCGACACGGCATCCTTTGCCAGCGAGTGGCAGAAGGAAGACGCGCCCGACGGCTTTGTCGCGCGCACCATCGAACGCTGGCGCAAGCAGATTCGCTGAAGGCCGCCGCCGCTCAGGCGAAGAGGTCGTCTACCAGATCCCGGATCTTCGCTTCCCGCGGCTCGTCGTCCGCCGCCTCGGCCAGGGCCTCGCCGGCCTCGGCGATGCGGCGCCCTTCCTCGGTCAGGCGGCAGACCAGCCAGTCCGGCTTGATCGGGTTCTTGAACCAAGGCTCGGCCCAGCCCTGCTCGATGCAGCTGCGGATCGTGCGCTGGTCATAGCGTTGTCCGTAGTGATCGAACAGCGGCAGCTTGGCGCCGGCCTGCTCCAGCCCACGGCTGAGCCATGCCAGCTGCGTGACCGTGGGGCGATGCTTGCGCCCCGGACCGGCCGTCGCGGTGCTGCCGTGCCTCTCTGTGCCGAGCGTCTGGGCCGTGGGGGACAATCGGTCCATGCTCTCTCTCCCTGCTTTCAGGGCCATGCTACGATAGCTTGACGCAGAAAGCGACTCGGGAGAGCTATCCCCCCATGTCCGTTAACTATTCCCACTGCCTGGTCTACGTGACCGCGGCGGATGCCGAGGAAGCCCGGCTGATCGGGCGCGCCATGGTCGAAGCCCGCCTTGCGGCCTGCGCCAACGTATTTCCGCAGATGGTGCCGATTTTTCTCTGGGAAGGGGAGATCGGGGAAGGTTCGGAGAGCGTGGTGATCATGAAAACCACCCGCGAGCGGGCGGAGGAGTTGATCGCGGCGGTCGAGGCCATGCACAGCTACGAGTGCCCCTGCGCCGTGATCCTGCCGCTGGCCGGGGGCAGCCGGGCCTTTTTGGACTGGATCAGCCACGAAACGGTGCCGCAGGGCGACGCCTGACGGCAGGAACTAGGAGCCGCGCCTGATCAGGTGGCGCATGGCCTTGCGGTACTCCGGATCCCAGACCAGGCGTTCCAGATCCAGCTCCGGCGCCGGGCCGCCGTTTTCCGGGCCCGGGAGGCCGGCCTCCGGACCCCTGGCCCCGAGGTCTTCGGGGCTGACTCGAAGAGAACTGCCGTCCATGGGTTTGGCTCCTTGACCTGTTGATTTTTTGCTTCGCATCCAGGGTCCAGGATGTCTGGGGATTTGGGCCAGGCCGGGACCGGAAAGGGGCTGCCGGGTGATTATTTTGAGGCGAAATCGGGGCAGGGCAAATCCACCTGAGAACAACCGTCGGGCTCCGCCGTCGCGCCGGGCCAGGCGTCCCGGTAAACACCCCGTTTGGGCTGTATCTTCAGTTTCTCTATGCGTTTCGCCATCTTGTCCCTAGGGCCGTTAGCGTATACTTGGGAGGGGGAAGAGACTGGGGAAGACAGCCATGAAGGCTCCATCGGCGCGTCTGGCGCTGGCGTTCTCGTGCTTAGGCCATGCCTATATGCACCTCTTCACCGCGTTCTATTTCGTTATCGCGCTGTCCCTGGAAACCGAGTGGAGCCTGCCGAACCATGAGCTGGTGAAGCTCTGGGCGGTAGGGTCGCTGCTGGTCGGGCTTGCCGCTCTGCCCGCCGGCTGGCTGGGGGACCGCTGGTCGGCTTCCGGCATGATGGCGGTCTTCTTCGTCGGCCTCGGCCTCGCCGGCATCGTCTGCGGACTGGTCTCGTCGCCCACCGCGCTGATGCTGGGCCTGGCGGCGGTGGGCCTGTTCAGCGCCATCTACCATCCCGTCGGCGTCGCCTGGGTGGTGAAGAGCGCGCGGGCGCGCGGCATGGCCCTGGCGGTCAACGGCATCTTCGGATCCCTCGGCATTGCCTGCGCGGGCCTGGTCGCCGGCGTCCTCATCGATGCCATCTCCTGGCGCGCCGCCTTCATCGTGCCGGGGGCGGTCTGCCTGGCCACCGGCTTGGCCTTGATCCTCTGCCTGCGGCTCGGCTGGGTCCGCGAGAGCGGGAGTGACCAGGCTCCGGAAGCGCCGCCCTCGCGCAACGACATGGTTCGCGTCTACGCGGTCCTGCTGCTGACCATGATGGTCATGGGGCTGATGTTCCACGCCACCCAGGCGTCGCTGCCGAAGATCTTCGATCTGCGCCTGCGCGACCTGGCGGGCGAGGGCGCGCTCGGCATCGGGGTGCTGGTGGCTCTTGTCTATACCGCGGGCGGTTTCATGCAGCTGGTTGGCGGCTGGCTGGCCGACCGCTTCCCCCTGAAGCCCATCTACCTGAGCGCCTTCCTCTTCCAGGTGCCTGTACTGCTGCTGCTCGCCTCGGCCGCGTCGGGGCCGCTGATGGCGCTGGCGGTGATGACGGTGGTGCTGAGCGCGGTCGCCCTTCCGGCGGAGAACATGCTGCTGGCCCGCTATACGCCGCAGCGCCACCGCGGCCTGGCCTTCGGTGTGAAGTTCGTGCTGGCCTTCGCGATCGCCAACCCGGCGATCCTGCTGGCCTCCTGGGTCGAGGGCCGCAGCGGGGAGTTCACCGAGCTCTACTTCGTCCTGGCCGCGATCGCCGCGACGGCTGCGGCCGTCGCTTTCTTCCTGCCGAATCCTAAAACGGCCGTGCCAGTAACGGCACCGGCCGAGTAACGTCACGACAAGAGGTCCGATAGTTTCACAATGAGCAACCTGTCCGTCGAGCTGGATCGCCTGGATCATTTCGCGCTGACCGTGCGCGATGTCGATCAGACCTGTGCCTTCTACGAAAAGGTGCTCGGTATGGCGCGGGAGCCCTTTGGTGAAGGACGCGTCGCCCTGCGCTTCGGCCGCCACAGGATCAACATCAATCCCAATCCGAACGAGCTGTCGCGCAAGGCGGCGGTGCCGATCCCGGGTTCAGCGGAGTTCTGCGTGGTGGCTGCAACGCCGCTGACCGACTTTGTCGCCCACCTGCGCGCCTGCGGCGTCGATTTGGAGCACGGACCGGCCGAAACCGACGGTGCGGAAGGTCTGCTGCGCTCGATCTGGTTCCGCGACCCCGACGGCAACCTGGTGAAGGTAGCCTCCTACGAGTGATCCGCCGTAAAGGCGCGGCACCGGGCACGGTTACGAGATGTTATGGCGCTGCGCCGGGTCGTTCCGTGATTCGGTCCGGGCCCGGTCCTGAACGCCGGCTTTGTGCAGCCCTTCGTGGAGATGCGCGTTGCTTTCGGGCTTGAGATAGGGTGCCCAGCCGGAACGTCTCTCCACAAAGCCGGGATGGACTTCTTCGCACTTCGCCAAGGCGACGCCCGCACTCTCCTTGTCTTCCAAGTGTCCGAGGGCGGCCGCCAGGATGTAGTAGGCGTGAGGATAATCGGGTTGGCGTTGGATCGCCTCCCGCGCGGTCTCCGTCGCTTTTTCGTACTGGTGGATGTTGAGATAGGCGCGGGCGAGGAAGGTCAACTGCATGTTCCTTTGCGGGTGCAGCGGGCTGAGCATCAGGGCGCGTTCCATCATGGGGATGCCGTCCGGATCGCCCGCCAGGTCGATCTTGTTGCCAAGCGCATGAAGGGCGTCTGCGCTCATGGGATTCAGCTCTACCGCCTGGCGGCCTTCGGCAATGGCGAGTTCGTGCTCGTTACGCCAGAGATAAGCTGTGCTGAGGCGGTAGTGGGCGAGGGAAGAGCTGTCGTCGAGCTCCACCGCGCGCTTGGCCGCCGCGTGCATCCGCTCGATGGAGTGTTCCCTGTCCTCCGACCACTCCATCAGCAGGTCGCGGGAGTGGGTCCAGGCAAGATCGGCGAAAGCCTCGCTGTAGCCCGGATCGAGCTCGACGGCTTTTTCGAACATCCGCCGGGCCATGACCGTATCGTTTTCGGTCCAACTGCGCAGGTAGGCCTTGCCCCGCAGGCAGAAGTCCCAGGCGTCCAGATTGACCGGATGTTCTCTACGCGACCGGTTCAGCTCGACGTTTCCCATGGCCGGTTCCAGGGTCGCCGCAATCCGGCCGGCAATCTCGTCCTGCAGGGAAAATACATCCTCCAAGTGGCGGTTGAACTTCTCGACCCAGACGTGATGGCCGGAAGCGGTGTCGATCAGCTGTGCGGTTACACGTACCTCGGTACCGCTTTTGCGGATGCTTCCCTCGAGCACATACCTTGCGTCCAGGTCACGGCCGACCTGCTTCACGTCGACCGCACGTCCTTTGAAGGCGAAGCTTGAGCTGCTCGAGATGACAGGGAAGGAGCGCCAGAGAGCCAGCGCCGCGATGATCTCCTCGGTGACGCCGTCGGAAAAATACTCTTGCAGCGGATCGCCGCTCAAGTTCAGGAAGGGCAGCACGGCGATCTTCGGCTTCTCCCAGGCCGTCAGGAACGGCTTGTCCAGCTGGCCCTCGTCTGTGCCGCCGTCGGGAGCCTGGGATTGCTTGGCCTCCTCAAAGGCGGCTTGGGTCTCGGCGCTCGGGTCGAGGTCCAGTTCCCGGCGCAGAACGTCGCAACATTCCCGATACTGGCGGGCAGCGAGGCCGATCTCGCCTCTCTGGGCGAGGTGCCAGATCAGATAACGGTGAGCGGCTTCCTGGAGGGGATCCAGCTCAAGAAGCGCCTTGGCCAGCTTGGCACCCTCCGCACCTGCCGGCTCACTGCGTTGTGTTTCGAGAAGGCGCGTACAGGCACTCACGACCAGGTCGTGGATGCGCGTCCCTTCATCGCGCAGGAAGGCGTCGAAGGCCGGATCGCGCACGCGCAGCCCTTCCAGCAGGCGACCGCGATAGAGGCCGGTTGCCGAGCGCAGCGAGGAGACCGAGTTCTCCGCCACCAGCCTCTCGATGTCGCCAACGTCCGTTTCGATCTGGTCCTTGTTCAGGCAGAGAGAAGCGCTCGTCACGACGAGCGGCGAGGAAGCGGAGTCGCCGAGCGCGCGGCGCAGAGCCCAGATCGCTTGGCGCAGGCTGGCGCGAGCCTGCTCTTCGGCGCGGTCGCTCCACAGCAGATTGATCAATTTGTCGCGGGAGTGATCCTGGCCGGGGCGCAATGCAAGGTATGCGAGCAGCAGTGCGACCTTCGTGCCTGATATGGCGATTTCAGTACCGGCCGTGTCCCGGACCTGGAAACCGCCGAGCAGCGTGAAGCGCAACGGTTTCACCCGGCCACCTCTCGATCAATTTCGGTCCCGATAGTGAGCACGCATTCAATTTAACGCCGATTTGACGCCTCTCGCAACGTCACCCGCCGCTTCCGCAACGCTCCGATAACGCCTGAAGAACGCTCGATTCCTAGAGTTCAACCAGAGCTACACGGCTGCGAAGAGACCCGCGGCCGTCTGGCCGGACGACAGGCACCGGGACGGCTACGAAATGGAGCTGCTGCTTACAACCATCGCAACTTGGCTTTCGCTGAATTTCAGTCTGCCGGTGAGCTATGAGCTTCCGGCAGTCGAAATGGCGCCCACGGTTCGCATTGCCGAGATGCGCTACGGGGCCAGCCATTCAGTGGACCCGTCCGACGTCATCGCGGTCTATGTCGATTCCGAGCAGACGATCTTCCTGCCTGAGGGCTGGGAGGGAAGGACACCCTTGGAAGTCTCGATCCTGGTCCACGAGCTGGTTCACCACCTTCAGAATGTCGGCGGGCTGACCTATACCTGTCCGGCAGAGCGCGAGCAGCTCGCTTATGCCGCTCAGGATGCTTGGCTCGGACTGTTCGGCAAGGAACTGCAGACCGAGTTTCGGTTCGATCCCCTGACGTTCAAGCTTCTGACGCATTGCCTGCCGTACTGAGGAGGCGCCCGGACCCCGGAAGTCCTGCTTGCGTTAAGCCGTCGCCGCCAGGGCCAACTCCAGGTCGGCGATGATGTCCTCCACCGTCTCCAGGCCGATCGAGAGGCGCACCACCTCCGGGCCGGCGCCGGCCGCGGCCTGCTGCTCTTCGGACAGCTGGCGGTGCGTGGTCGATGCCGGGTGCAGGATCAGCGAGCGCACGTCGCCGATGTTGGCCAGATGGGAGAACAGCTCGCAGCCCTCCACCATCTTCACGCCCGCCTCGTAGCCACCTTTCAGGCCAAGGGTGAAGACCGAGCCGGCGCCACGCGGCAGGTACTTCTCGGCCAGTGCCCGGTAGGGGCTGGAGGCCAGGGCAGCGCAGGAGACCCAGGCGACCGCCGGATGGCCTTCCAGGAACTCGGCGACCTGCTTGGCGTTGGCGCAGTGCCGCTCCATGCGCAGGCTCAGCGTCTCCGTGCCCAGCAGGGTCTGGAAGGCGTGCATCGGCGCCATGGTCGCACCCAGGTCGCGCAGGCCCACCGCATGGGCCTGCATGGTGAAGGCCATGTCGCCGAAGGTCTCGTGGAAGTTCAGGCCGTGGTAAGCCGGCTCCGGCGCCGCCAGTCCGGGGAACTTACCGCTGGCGGTCCAGTCGAAGTTTCCGGAATCGATCACCGCGCCGCCGACCGAGGTGCCGTTGCCCGAGAGGAACTTGGTGGTCGAGTGAACGATGAGGTCGGCACCCCAGTCGAAGGGCTGACAGAGATAAGGCGTGGCCATGGTGTTGTCGACGATCAGCGGGATCTCCGCCTCGCGGGCGATGGCGGCCAGCGCCTCCAGGTCGCTGACCACGCCGCCGGGGTTGGCCAGGCTCTCGACGAAGATGGCCTTGGTCTTCGGCGTCAGCGCGCGGCGCACCGCCTCGGGGTCGTCGACGTCGACGAAGTCGACCTGCCAGTCGAACTTCTTGAAGGTCTTGCCGAACTGGGTGATCGAGCCGCCGTAGAGCCGCGTCGAGGCGATGAAGTGGTCGCCCGGCTCCATGAGGGCGAAGAAGGCGAGGATCTGCGAAGCGTGGCCGGAAGCGCAGCAGGTGCCGCCGCGCCCGCCCTCCAGGTTCGCCAGGCGCTCTTCCAGCGCCGCCACCGTGGGATTGGTCAGGCGCGAGTAGATGAAGCCGAAGGTCTGCAGATTGAACAGCGAGGCCGCGTGGTCGGCGTCGTGGAAGACGTAGGAGGTGTTCTGGAAGATCGGCGTCTGCCGCGCGCCGGTCACCGGCTCCGGCTGGGTGCCCGCGTGGATCATGCGGGTCTCGAAGCCGTATTCACGCGACTTGCCCATGCTCTTCTTGTCGCTCATGACAGCCTCACGCGGCGGCGTTTGGAGGTAATGATCCGCGAGTTGAAACCTCCCCAGGAGAGCTCGGCATTCAGGCGGCCGAACTCGATCTTGGGGCAGCGGTCCATGACCACGGTCAGCCCGGCGGCGCGCGCTTTCTCCGCGGCGGCCTCGTTTATGACGCCGAGCTGCATCCACACTACCTTGATGCCCTTGTCCTTGGCCACGGCGATGGCCTCGTCGGTGACCGGGCCGGCGGCTTCGGAGTTGCGGAAGATGTCGACCATCTCGAACTTGCCGGGGATCTCCGCCAACGAGGCATAGACCGTCTCTCCCAGGATTTCCTTGCCCGCGTGGCCCGGGTTCACTGGGATGACGCGGTAGCCTTTCTCCTGCAGGTACTTCATCGCAAAGTAGCTCGGCCGGTTCCACTTCGGCGAGGCCCCGACCATGGCGATGGTCCGGGTATCGCGCAGGATCGCCAGCAGCTCGTTGTTGGAGTAGGTGAGGGGGCTGCTCATCTTCGCCGGCCTGTCCTATTCGTTCCTGGCGTCTTGCGTGCCGCCGCCCTGGCGCTCGCCGGGCGGGACGAAGGCTTCCGGCCGGTCGTCGGGCAGCGATTCCACATAGAGCGATTGGCTCGGGAAGGCGAAGCTGCTGCCGGCCTTCTGCACCACATCCATGATGTGATAGGCCAGCTTTTCCTTGATCTCCAGCCACTCGCCCCAATTGGTGGTCTTGGTGAAGCAGTAGAGCATGATGTCGATCGAGGAATCGTTGAAGCTGTCGACGCGTACAAAGGTCGACACCTCGTCGGGCTGCGCGAAGTCCTCGTTGCCGATGATGTAGCTCTCGATGCCGTTACGGATCTCGCGCAGCTGATCCACCGTGGTGCGGTACTCGACGCCGATCATCCAGTAGATTCGCCGATGGGTCATGGCGCTGAAGTTGGTGACCGCGTTGTCGGACAGCTTGGCATTGGGTACGAAGACCGGCGCCTTGTCGAAGCGGCGCACGCGGGTGGAGCGGAAGCCGATGGTTTCCACCGTGCCCTCGACCACGCCGTCGACGCGCACCCAGTCGCCGGGGTGGAAGCGCTTTTCGGCGATCACCAGGATGCCGGCGATGAGGTTCTTGAAGAGATCCTGCGCGCCCAGTGCCACGGCGACGCCCAGCAGGCCGGCGCCGGCCAGGATCGGGCCCACCTCGATGCCCCAGAGCTCCAGGATGATGGCGCCGCCGATGAAGGCGATGCCGATCTTGGTGGCCTTGACGAGCCATTCGACCATGGGCCGCGTGAAGATCCTCTCCAACTTGCCGAAGACGAAGGAGAAGGGCGCCACCGCGGCGAAGAGGCACCAGAAGAGGGTGAAGACCACCAGGGATCGCAGCACGTTGTCGGCGACCTGCCCCACACCGTCGCGGAAGTCCAGGTAGCCGACCGCGACGAAGATGCCGATCACCAGCGGGATGAAGCGGATTGGCGGCGCCAGGGCTTCGATGGCCTCGTCATCCAGCGTGCTCTCCGTCTTCTCCGCCCAGCGGTGCAGGCGCGCCATGACAAAGCGCGTGAAGAAGTGTCGGATGATCAGGAAGGCGACGATGATGCCGAGGGCGGACAGCAAACGCCCGACGTCGACACCGAGGAATCCGTAGTGCCAGACTTCGGCCACCAGGTTCCAGAGGTCCTGCAAATCGTTGTTCAAGGAAACGGCTCTCTTACTGTCCCAAGGGTGCGGTCAGCCTAGCGGCCTTCCCATTGGGGCTTGCGCTTTTCGATGAAGGCGTCGATGCCTTCCTCGGCATCGCGGGCCAGCATGTTGGTGGTCATGACCTGAGCCGTGTAGGCGTAGGCTTCCACCAGCCCGTACTCGATCTGCCGGTAGAAGGCTTCCTTACCGATCTTCAGGGTCAGGGGCGACTTGCTGACCACCTTGCGGGTCAGCTCGAGGGTCGCCTCTTCCAGGGTCTCGGCGGGGACGGCGCGGTTGATGAGGCCCAGGTTGACAGCCTCTGCCGCCGCGATCGTGTCGCCGGTCAGCAGCATCTCCATGGCCTGCTTGCGCGGCACCGCCCGCGACAGAGCGACCATGGGCGTCGAGCAGAAGAGGCCGATGTTGACGCCGGGGGTGCCGAAGTGGGCGGCATCGTCGGCCACCGCCAGGTCGCAGGTGGCGACCAGCTGGCAGCCCGCCGCCGTGGCGATGCCGTGCACCTTGGCGATGACCGGCTGGGGCAGGCCGGTGATGGAGACCATCAATTGGCTGCACTGCCTGAAGATTGCCTGATAGAACTCGCGGTCGCCGCTGCGCCCGCGCAGCTCCTTCAGGTCGTGCCCGGCGCAAAAACCCCGCCCGGCGCCTTCGATGATCACGGCGCGCACCTGGTTGTCCTCGGCGATCTCGTCCAGGGCGGCCTGCAGCGCGCTCATCAGGTCGGCGGAGAGGGCGTTGTACTGCCGCGGCCGGTTGAGGGTCAGGCGCGCGATCCCCTCGCTGTCTTCGCGCAGCAGGATTGGGGCGTCACTGGAAAGGGCGGCTTCGGCAGGCATGATATCCTCGGTGAACTACCTTATCTTATTCGGAGGTAGAGGGACTTTGGCGCTTCCACTGGTGGGAGTTCAAGGATTAATAAGGTCCCGCACAACAAGAAGCCACCCTTGCCGGAGGCCTGGGCCTGTATGGAACAGATGAACGTAAAGTCCCCTCAGATCACCATCGATGCCTTCAATCGGCTGCTGGCCGAGAGCGCGCCCTTCCAGCGCATCTACGGCTTTGTGACCGAGGACATCGGTCACGGCACCGCCCGCGTGCGGTTGCCGGCCGGCGAGGCGCATATACGCCCCGGCGGCACGCTCAGCGGCCCGGCTCAGATGGCCCTGGCCGATTTCACCATGTACGCCGCACTGCTGGGCGCGATCGGGGAGGTGCCCCTGGCGGTGACCACCAGCCTGAACATGAATTTCCTCCAGCGCCCGCAACCCGGGGATCTGCGGGCCTCCTGCCGCCTGTTGAAGCTGGGCAAGCGCCTGGCCGTCGGCGACATCATGGTCTATTCGGAGGGCCTGGAGGCGCCGGTTTCCCACGCCACGGCGACCTATTCGATCCCGCCGCGTGAGTGAAGCCCGGCGGGCAAGCTGGAAGCGGGTCCGCAAGTGGCCGTAAAATATCGCTTTTTTGAGAGGGGGTTAGGTATAGGGTATTATAATACCGTATGCCTAAGATAATTGAAAAGGCGGCGCTTTTTCGGATTGACAGTCCACCTCCATCCCCCTAGAAATCGCCGCTCCGGAGCGCTGGTCCCGGCACGCCTCAGGGCGTTGCCCCTTGGCTGGCGGCTCCATCCCGAATTCAGCGACGAGTGGTTGGCAGAAATGAAGACCTTTACCGCCACCCCGTCGGACATCGAGAAGAAATGGATCCTGATCGATGCCGATGGTGTTGTCCTTGGCCGCCTGGCTTCCCAGGTCGCCAAGATCCTGCGCGGCAAGCATAAGCCGAGCTTCACGCCGCACATGGACTGCGGCGACAACGTGATCGTCATCAATGCCGAGAAGGTCAAGCTGACCGGCAAGAAGACGAGCGACAAGGTGTACTACTGGCACACCGGCCACCCCGGCGGCATCAAGGAGCGCACGGCGGGGCAGATCCTGGGCGGCGAGTTTCCGGAGCGGGTGATCGAGAAGGCGGTGGAGCGCATGATCACGCGCAACCGTCTGGGGCGCCAGCAGTTGAAGAACCTGCGCGTCTATGCCGGCACCGAGCACCCCCACGAGGCTCAGCAGCCCGAGGTCCTGGACCTGCAGGCGATGAATCCGAAGAACAAGAGGAGCCTGTAAGCATGGCCGACGAGACTCAAACCCTGAGCGATCTGGGCGAGCTGGCCGAGGCCACGGGCGTGACGCCGGAGGCCGCGGTCGAGACTGCGGAACCGCAGCGCGACGCTCACGGGCGCTCCTACGCCACCGGCAAGCGCAAGGACGCGGTGGCCCGCGTCTGGATCAAGCCGGGCAGCGGCAAGATCACTGTCAACGGCAAGGACCAGACCGTCTACTTCGCGCGTCCGGTGCTGCGCATGATCCTGGCCCAGCCTTTCCTGGTGGCCGACCGGACCGATCAGTTCGACGTGATCTGCACGGTCAAGGGCGGCGGCCTGTCCGGCCAGGCTGGTGCGGTGCGCCACGGCATCTCCAAGGCGCTGACGCTCTACGAGCCGTCTCTGCGGCCGGTGCTCAAGCACGGCGGCTTCCTCACCCGCGACTCCCGCGTGGTCGAGCGTAAGAAGTACGGCCGGGCGAAGGCGCGCCGGAGCTTCCAGTTCTCGAAGCGTTAAGTTTTGGGGCGTTAAGTTTTGGGGCGTTAAGCCTTGGGGCGCTGAGCGCCAGGCGAACACGGCAAAAGAAAACGGGCTGCAGTCTCTGCAGCCCGTTTTTTTGTCTTAATTGACCGACGGGGCTAGCGCTCGATGCATTCGCCCGAGCTGCAGTCGTATTTGGCCCGCAAGTAATCCAGCACCTTGTCCTTGTCGCTGAGCACACTTTCCGCAGCCGTGCGGACCCTGCCGCAGACACCGCCGCGGATGTCGTCATAGGCGGCCCAGGCCTGCATGCCGATCTTTCCATAGGGGCTGAGCGATGCCAGCTCCCGCATTTCCGCATGCATCCCGTACATTCGGCAGACGTTCAAGGCGCCCGCGATGTCGCCGAGATAGTATTCGAACTTCTGCATCTCGTTCCAGGAATCGGAAGGGCCGCCGCCTGCACCTGCCGCGGCGAAGGCGGCGTTGCTGCCGAACAGGGCGGTGATGATGCACAAGGCTGCGAAGAATTTCATGTGCCTTTTCCCGAAGACGGCAAGAAATGAGTAGTCTTACTGGTACAACACTCTACCAGAAGTGGGCGGCTGGCTGCAGCACTTCTTTGCCGGCGGTGCGTGGATATTCAACCGGGGATAGCTTCGTTGCCGAGATTTGGGACAAGCGCGGACCCCTGGCGGCGGCGCCCCAAGAGAGGCAAATCCTGCTGGCGGTTTGACCTGCGCGGCCCGGCCCGCTAAGTGGCTGCGGGGGGCTTCGCGCGAGGGCGGGACGCCCGCCCACCCGATGATCCTTGAAGCCAAGGGAGCTTGTATGAGCGGTCACATCCTTCCCTACCGCGGCCTCTGGCCGAAGATCCATCCCGATGCCTTCGTCGCGGAGACCGCCGCGGTGATCGGCGACGTGGAGATCGGCCCGGGCAGTTCCATCTGGTATGGCTGCGTGCTGCGCGGCGACGTGAACAGGATTCGCGTGGGCGCGGGGACCAACCTGCAGGACGGCACCATCGTTCACGGCAACCACGACCGGAATGGCGACTACCGCGAGACCGGCGGCGGCATGGCGACCGTGATCGGCGATGGCGTGATCGTCGGTCACCGGGCGCTGATCCACGCCTGCACGGTCGAGGATGGCGCTTTCATCGGCATGGGGGCGACGGTGATGGACAAGGCCCGCGTGGAAAGCCGCTCCATGGTGGCCGCCGGAGCCCTGGTGACGCCCGGCAAGACGGTCGCCAGCGGCCAGCTCTGGGGTGGCAGCCCGGCCCGTTTCATGCGCGAGCTGAAGGAGGCCGAACTGGCCGATTTCGTCTATCAGGCCGGCCACTACGAGAAGCTGGCGCGGATCTATCTGGCCGAGCGCACCGATCGGAGCTGAACCCCGAGGCGGACCCTGGCCCCCCGGGGCAGGAGACCTCCCCAATATGGTTAATGATTCCATAAGACGATCGCGCTAGCTTGGGCGGGCGAGTCGCTGGGGGGAACCACGGCCGCCAAAGGTTTTGTGGGAGAAAGACCGTGTTCAAGAAATGCTTGCAGCGCGCGCTGGCTGCGCTCTTCGCGCTCTGTGCCCTGGCCGCGCCGGCTGGCGCGGAGACCGCCGCCGAATTCTACAAAGGCAAAGTCGTCAAGCTGGTGGTCGGCTACAGCGCCGGCGGCGGCTACGATGCCTATGCGCGCCTGCTGGCGCCGCACCTGGAATCGCGCCTTGGGGCGCAGGTGGTGGTAGAGAACCGGCCCGGCGGTGGCGGGAACCTCGCCCTGAACCAGGTGGTGGCCGGTAAGCCGGATGGCCTGACCATCATGCTGATCGGCGGCGCCACAGCCTCCTTCTCTCAGGTGCTGGAAGCGCCGGGCGTGCGCTTCCAGATGGGACGCCTCGGCTTCCTCGGACGCGTCGCGGACGAAAAGCGCGTCTTGCTGATGAGCGAGGCGGCGGGTATCGGGTCACTCGAGGAGATGCTGAACGCCCAGCGGCCGATCCGCTTCGGCGGTACAGCCCGCACCGCGACCATCGGCGCCGGTACCGCCTTCATCGCCGAAGCGCTGGGCCTCGAAGCGCAGATCATCGTCGGCTACAAGGGCTCGAAGGAAATCGCCCTGGCGGCGATCCGCGGGGAGATCGACGGCTTTATCCCCTCCGACAGCTCCGCCCGCCGCTACGGCAAGGAAGAGGGGTTGAAGCCCTTGGCGGTCCTGTCGCGTGAACGCTCGTCGCTGATGCCTGACGTTCCGACTTTCTTCGAGCTTGCCGAGTTGACGCCGGAGCAGGCCTGGTGGATCGACTACTCAGATGCGCTCTTCGGCCTGGGCCGTCCCCTGGTGACCACGCCGGACATCCCGGCCGACCGCCTGGCTTTCCTGCAGCAGGTGACGCGCGAGGTATTGACCGATCCGGCGGTAATCGCCGAGGCGCAGGCGGCAAAGCGGCCAATCAGCTACCTGTCGCCCGAGGCGGTGAAGCAGTCCATCAACCGCGTCATGGACGGCTTGACCGATGAAGAACTGGCCCGGGTTCGCCACGTGGCGCTGGAGAAATTCCAGTAGCCGCGCTCCCGGCAGCAGTCCCCTTTTGGCCCGTCGCGGAAAGCCATCGCCTTGCCGATAGAGATTGCGACTGAGCGGAGGCGCAGATGCTCGCCTCTGTAGCTGACGGCTTCGCGCTCTTTCTGGACGCGGAGGTCTTGCTGCTCTGTGTGCTGGCGGTCTTCGTCGGGCTGCTGCTCGGTGTGCTGCCCGGCCTGGGCGGGCTGACCGCCCTGGCGTTGTTGCTGCCCTTCATCTACGGCATGGAGCCCATGGCGGGCCTGGGCTTTCTCCTGGCCGCCCATGCCGTGGTCTACACCGGCGGGGCGCTGACCTCCATCGCGCTCGGCATTCCGGGCTCGGGCCCCAACGCGGCCACGGTGATCGACGGCTATCCCATGACCCGCGCGGGCAAGGGCGGCATCGCCCTGGGGGCGGCCTTCGCCTCTTCGGGCCTGGGCGGCGTGGTCGGGGTCATCGCCCTTGTGGGCCTCTTGCCCTTCCTCCAGCCCATCGTCTTCCACATCGGCTCGCCCGAGACCTTCCTCTTCGCGGTGATGGGGATCATCTACGTCGGCGTCCTGGGGGAGCGCTCCATGGCGCGCGGCCTCATCGCCGGCGGCCTGGGCGTTTTCCTGGCGCTCTTCGGCTATGACCGCTTGCAGGGGGTACCGCGCTTCTGGCTGGACTTCGACTACCTGCTCGACGGAATCCGCCTGGTGCCCCTGGTCCTGGGACTCTTCGCCGTGCCCGAGATCCTCGACCTGGCGCTGGGCCGGCGTGCCGAAACGCCGGCCGTGGGCAGGCGAGACCGCTTCGCCCAGATCGGCGAGGGGCTCAAGGCCACGATCTTCAGGCCCTATCTGCTGATCAAGTCGTCGTTGCTGGGCGTTTTCATCGGCATCGTTCCCGGTGTCGGCGGCGATACCGCGCCCTTTGTCGCCTATGCCTCGGCCAAGCAGACCTCGGCGACGCCGGAGGCCTTCGGCAACGGTTGCGTCGAAGGCGTCATCGCGCCGGAGGCGAGCAACAACGCCAAGGAGGGCGGGGCGCTGGTCACCACACTGGCGCTCGGTATTCCGGGCAGCGCGGGCATGTCGCTGCTGCTGGGCGGCTTTCTGCTGCTCGGCCTGGAGCCCGGTCCTGACTTCCTCGCCAACCACATGGACCTTGCCGTGGGTCTGGCCATCGTGCTGGCCTTCGCCAACCTTGTCGCCGTGGTCGTCATGATCGCGGCCTCGCCGCTGCTGCTGAAGATCGCCGATCTGCGCCCGCAGGTCCTGGCGCCGATTCTCGCGGTGCTGGTCGTGTTGGGGGCCTATGCCTATCAGAACGAGCCCCTGGACGTGGTTGCCACCTTCGTCATCGGCGCGCTGGGCTGCGCCATGAAGGCGATGGGCTACAGCAGGCCGGCGCTGGTGCTGGGCTTCGTCATGGCGCCGCTGATCGAGACCTACCTGCACATCACGCTGCAGGCCTACGGTATGAGCTTCCTGCTGCGCCCCGGCTCCCTGGTGCTGCTGGTGCTGATCGTGATGGGCCTGTCCTGGGGACGGCTGCGGCGCTATTTCCTGGCGGCGGCGGCGCGCTATGGAGGGAACGGCAATGCGAAGCGTTGAAACGGCCTTCCTGCTGCTGCTGGCGGCTTTCCTGGCCGGCTTCTGTGCGCTCGGGCTGTTCTACTACGACTATTCGCTCGCTTTGATGCGCTTTCCGCTGCTCGCCGCCGGCGGGACGCTGGTGGTCGTGATCGTGCAGGTGGTGGCGCTGCGGCGCGGGACCGCACCGATGCAGGTCGGCGCAACACCGGCCATCGCCCCGGGGGGCGAACGACGCCGGGTGAGGGAAGCTCTGCTCCTGCTCTCGGTCTTGCCAATGGTCTTTCTGCTGGGGTTCCCGGCGGGCCTGGCTGTCTATCTCCTGGGCGTTCTTCGCTGTGCCGGGGAAACCTGGGGCTTCTCCCTCGCCGCCGCGGCGGCTTCGCTGGGACTCTCCTATGGTATTTTCGTGAAGGCCATGGGGGTTCCACTGCCTCTGCTACCCTACTGGTGGCCGTACTAGCCTGGATAAGACAAGTGCTGAACATTCCGAAATCCACTGCCGGTTCCTCCCTCTGGCCCGCGATGCCCAGGTCGAACGCGGCGTTGCGTCTCGCCCTCTTGCATCAGCTCGAGACCAACCAGTGGCGCAGCCCGGCGGAAATCCGCCAGCTGCAGTTCCGCCAGCTGAACCGCCTGCTGCACCATGTATCGAATACGGTGCCCTTTTACCGGCAACGGCTGCATGACTGCGGGCTGACGGGTGAACGCGCGGTGACGCCGGAAGACTGGCTGCGGATGCCGCCGCTGACCCGCAGCAATATCCAGAAGGCGGGCGAGAGCTTGATCAGCAGCGAGTTGCCGCCCGAGCACGGCAAGATTACCAGGTCGTCGACTTCCGGATCGACTGGCACACCGGTAACCGTCGCCAGTTCGAGCCTCAATCAGTTGTTCTGGGAGTTGGTCACGCTGCGTGAGCACCTCTGGCACGACCGCGACCTCACCGCGACCATGGCGGCGATCCGCCGTATCCCGAAGGGCGCATCCTACCCGGACGGCTACAAGCAGCAGAGCTGGGGCAGGTCCGTCGACGCGATTTTCCCCAGCGGTCCGATCCATGCCCTGGAGATCGATGCCAGTGTCGCCCAGCAGGCGGAGTGGCTGACGCGCGTCAACCCCACCTACCTGCGCGGCTATCCGACGAACCTGTTGTCGCTGGCCCGCTATTTCCGGGACAACGGCCTGAAGCTGCCGAAGCTGAAGCAGTGCCTGACCTTCGGAGAGTTGCTGCATTCCCATGTGCGTGAAGCTTGCCGGGAGACCTGGGGCGTGGAGATCGCCGATACCTACAGCTCGCAGGAACTCGGCTACATCTCGCTGCAGGCCCCGGGCCATGAGCATCAGTTGGTGCAGGCGGACTTTGTCCTGGTGGAAGTGATCGACAGCGCCGGGCAGCCCTGCAAGCCGGGCGAGGTGGGGCGCGTGGTGGCGACCTCCCTGCACAACCTGGCCATGCCTCTGCTGCGATATGAGATCGGCGACTTTGCCGAGGTCGGCGGCCCCTGTCCCACGGGCCGCGGGCTGCCGGTCCTGACCCGCATCCTCGGCCGCGAGCGCAACATGCTGGTTGACCGCGAGGGCAACGAGTACTGGCCGGCCTTCGGCGTCAAGTCGATGACCAAGATCGCGCCGATCAACCAGTTTCAGCTCGCCCAGGTCACGGTCGACAAGGTGGAGGCGCGGCTGGTGCCGGCACGTCCCTTGAGTGAGGAAGAGGCGGGGAAGCTCATTGCGCATCTCTCCGAGCGTCTGCCGGGCACGGTGTCCGTGGAGCTGAAGCTGATGGAGGAGATCCCGCGCGGTGCCGGCGGCAAGTACGAGGACTTCGTCAACGAGACGAAGCAGCGCAAGAAGGACGGCTGAGGCCTCTGTCTTTCGCGTCCGGCGGCGCCGGTTCTCTTCGCGCACAGCGGCGCCGGTTCTCTTCGCGCCCAGCGGCGCCGTTTCTCTTCGCGCCTGGCGGCGCCGTTTCTCTTCGCGCCTAGCGGCGCCGTTTCTCTTCGCGCCTAGCGGCGCCGGGCGACGATCCAGGCGTATTCGCGCTTGCCCGCCGTCGGCGCGCCGGAGCGCTGATGGTTCCGGTCTTTCACCAGATTGCCGAAGCGCGCCACTTCCAGGGAGAAGCCCTGGTCCTCCAGAAGACCGGTCAGCTGCTCGCGCGATGAAATGATCGATCCCGACATCTCGGCGGCATAGGCGGTGGCCATGCGCTGGAGCTCTTCGGCCGAGGGCAGGGCCTCGGGATGGGGACAGGTCAGTGCCGCCTTGGCGACACGCTCCTGATAGGCCGAGATCTGCTCGGGCGTGAAGCGGGATTCCCTGGCGGTGTTTCCGATGTAGAGGTTATTGGCCATCATCAGGACGCCGCCGGGGCGCAGCAGGCTGTGCCAGGTGGCGACGATCTCGGCGTGGTGTTGCACGGGCACGCAGGACAACAGCGAGTGCACGCAGATCAGATCGTAGGGCGCCGGCGCGCGAAAGGTCTGCAGGTCGGACTGCGCCGTCTCGATGGCGTAGCCGTAGCGCTCGGCGTACCAGCGGCAGAGTCGCAGCGGGGTCTCGCAGCGGTCGACGACGGTGATCTCCGGCGTCGCGGCCTCATTGCTGAAGGCTTCCAGCACCACCGACAGCAGCCCGTAGTCCGCCGAGCCGGAGAGGAACACGCGTTTGTAGCCGCCCTCGGCGATCAGCGGACGCAGCGCCTCGATGTAGAGCTCGGACTGCTGGGTCAGGGTGGTGACGATGCCCAGCAGGCGCAGGGTCTGCCAGGCGCCGTGATACCAGGCGCAGCTCTCGCCGCTTTCGGGGTCGCGCCAACACAACTCCGCCGACCATTGGCGGGCCAGCGGCAGGCTTTCAGCCAGCACCCGGCTCATCTCTTCAGCGCCGTCCGGCCCTGAAGCGGGGGTTCTCTTGATCCTATCCATGAAGATGATCCGGCCTAGTCTTGCGCCTGCACCTTGACGTAGCTGCCGGGCGCGTCCTCGATGACCTTCAACGCGCCGTCGCCGGGCCGCCGGGCCGGCACCTTGCCGTCGGTGAAGTCGGCGATCCACTTCTGCCATTCCGGCCACCAGGAGCCCTTATGCTCCTTGGCGCTGTTGCACCAGGCATCGGGATCTTTCGAGTTCTTGGCGTTGGTCCAATAACCGTACTTCTCGGCCTCCGGCGGGTTGACCACGCCGGCGATGTGGCCGGAGCCGGCAAGAATGAACTTAACCGGGCCACCCAGCAGCTGCGTGGCCGAGTAGGTGGCCTTCCAGGGGGCGATGTGGTCCTCGCGGGTGGAGATCAGGCAGGCGGGCTGCTTCACTTTCGACAGATCGATCTTCACGTCCTTCAGGGTAATGGCGCCCGGCTCCACCAGCTTGTTCTCCTGGTACATGTTGCGCAGGTAGAAGCTGTGCATGGCCGCCGGCATGCGCGTCGAGTCCGAATTCCAATACAGCAGGTCGAAAGGGAAGGGGTCCTTGCCCATGAGGTAGTTGTTGACCACGAAGGACCAGATCAGGTCGTTGGCGCGCAGCATGTTGAAGGTCGTCGCCATGTCGGCGCCTTCCAGATAGCCCTTGTCCTTCATCTTCTCTTCCAGGGCCGCAAGCTGCACCTCGTCAATGAAGACACCCAGCTCGCCGGCGTCCTTGAAGTCCATCATGGTGGTGAAGAAAGTGGCCGACTTGACGCGCTTGTCCTTCTTGGCGGCCATGTAGGCCAGGGTGCAAGCCAGCAGCGTGCCGCCCAGGCAATAGCCGATCACGTTGGCGTCCTCTTCGCCCGTCGCCTTCTGGACGGCCTCCAGCGCGGCCAGCGGGCCGTCGACCATGTAGTCTTCGAAGCTCTTTGCTTTCAGCTTCTCGTTGGGATTGACCCAGGAGATGACAAAGACCGTGTGACCCTGCTCGACGGCCCAGCGGATGAAGGAGTTCTTGGGGCGCAGGTCCAGGATATAGAACTTGTTGATCCAGGGCGGGATGATCAGCAGCGGGCGCTTGAAGGACTCCTCGGTCGTCGGCTCGTACTGGATGAGCTGCATCAGGTCGTTCTGGTAGACGACCTTGCCGGGGGACAGCGCGATGTTCTTGCCCAGCTCGAAGGCTTCGATGTCGGTCATCTTGATCTTGAGGCGGCCCTTGCCGCGCTCCAGATCGTCGAGCAGGTTGTGCAGACCGTTCACCAGGTTTTCGCCGCCGGACTCCAGCGTCTCGCGCAGCACCTCCGGATTGGTCATGACGAAGTTGGAGGGCGCCATGGCGTCGACGAACTGGCGGGTATAAAAGTCGACCTTCTGGGCGGTCTTGTCGTCCAGGCCCTCGACGTCCTTTACCGTCGACTGCATCCAGCGGGCGGTCAGCAGGTAGGACTGCTTTACGAAGTCGAAGAGCTCGTTCTCGTCCCACTCCGGATGCTTGAAGCGCCGGTCGCCACGCTCCGGCATCGCCACCGGATCCGCTTCCTGACCCATCATGCGCTGGGCCGTGGTCTGCCACAGGCGCATGTAGTCCTGCCACAGGGTCATCTGCGCCTGCACCAGCTTGGCCGGGTCGGCCATCATCCGGTGGGTCATTTCCATGAAGGCGCTGCCGATATTCAGCGGATCCATGGCCGTCGGGCCGCCGCCCTGGGGCTCCTGGCGGGCCAGGAAGTCGGCGACCAGCTTCTGGCTGCGTTCTGCGATGCGGGCCATGGACTTCGAAATTTCGACAGGATCCGGTAGTTTGATGTCGGGGGGCGGTTGCTCCGGCATGTAGGCTTCCTTATCCTGCTGATGCGGTCGCTGACCCGTATCGGCGCTGCGGAATCGGCATGGCAGAGAAAAAATGCCGAATTATTCGCAAGGTAATAGGGGGGTGCAGCCGTTTCAATAGCGGTGACGGCGGCCAGGCGGGCACTGGAAAACAGGTTTTTGGCGGAAACACAGGGCTTTGCGAGGCGTGGGGACGCCAGCCCGGTGCAAGGAAGAGATAAACGATGATGAATAAGCAGGAGGCTTACGGGCGGGGCCGCCAGGGGCTGCCGGCGGTGGCGGTCGTGGTCGCGCTCTTGGCCCTGTCGGGCTGCGCGGCGGTGAAGGATGCGACGCAGAGCCCCGAGGAGGCTGCGGCGGAGCAACCACAGCGGGTTTCCACCGAAGGCGCCCGGGATGAATTCCCCACGCTTTCCCAGGTTCCCGAGGCACCTCAGCCCTACCTGGCGCCCGAGGAGCGCGAGAAGGTCCTGGCCCAGATGATGGAGGACCGCCAGCAGGCGACCTTTACCGAGCCGGCGCCGCTGGTCACCGCGGCCTCGCCGAACCCCTACGGGACCAGTGTCATCATCAGCGGCAACGAGATCATCAGCCACGAGCAGGTGGCGGGGCTGCCGCTGCAGACGGGCGCGGGCGGCGGGCAGCTGGCTGCCATCATCTTCTTCGGGCACGGCTCCTCGGACCTCGACGACCGGGACCGCAGCGTTCTGCGGGATGTCGCGGCCCTGCAGCAGCAGCGCGGCGCCCGGCTGAGGATCGTCGGCCACTCGAGCAGCCGCACCCAGAACACCACGCCGGACGAGCACCAGATCGCCAATTTCGACATGTCGTCGGCGCGGGCTGAGGCGGTGGCGGCGGAGCTGCTGGCCCTCGGCGTGCCCTCCGATGCGGTACAGAGCGAGGCCCTGGGCGACGCGGAGCCCGTTTACCACGAGTTCATGCCCTCCGGCGAGGCGGGCAACCGGCGGGTCGAAATCTTCCTGGAAAACTAGAATCTTCCTGGAAAACTAGACCGGCGCTCGCTACAAGAAACCGCACGGCAGGCCGGGGCTTCCCGTGCCTTTCAGCCTGTCTCAGCCGCCGCCGCGCCGGCCCGCCCCGGCGCCGGTCTTCCAGTAACGGATTTCGCGGGCCTCGAAGGGTTTCGTCAGAGACGACCATGACTCAGGAATTCCACCGCATAAAGCGCCTGCCGCCTTATGTCTTCGCCGAGGTGAATGCCTTGAAATCCAAGGCTCGCGCGGCCGGCGAGGATATCATCGACTTCGGCATGGGGAACCCCGACCAGCCGCCGCCGCAGCACGTCATCGACAAGCTGGCCGAAACCCTGGCTGATCCGCGGGCCCACCGCTATTCCACCTCGCGCGGCATTCCCGGCCTGCGCAAGGCGCTCTGCGCCTACTACCAGCGCCGCTTCGGCGTGGACCTGGACCCGGAGCGGGAGGTCATCGTCACCCTGGGCTCGAAGGAAGGCCTGGCCAACCTGGCCCAGGCCATCACCAGCCCCGGCGACATCATTCTGGCGCCCAATCCCAGCTACCCGATCCATGCCTTCGGCTTCATCATCGCCGGGGCGGCGATCCGCAGCATTCCGGTCGGCCCCGAGTTCGACTTCATGGAGCAGCTTGAGCGGGCGATGCGCCATTCGGTGCCAAAACCCTCGGCCCTGGTCTTAAACTATCCTTCGAACCCAACCGCCGAAGTTGTTGATTTAAATTTCTATTCAACGGTTGTGGATTTCTGCCGGGAAAACGGGATCTACGTGATTTCCGACCTGGCCTACGCCGAGGTCTACTTCGAGGGGGAGCCGCCGCCTTCCATCCTCCAGGTGCCCGGCGCCAAGGACATCGCCGTCGAGTTCACCTCGCTCAGCAAGACCTACTCCATGCCCGGCTGGCGCATCGGCTTCTGTGCCGGCAACCCGGATCTCATCGCCGCCCTGTCGCGGGTGAAATCCTACCTGGACTACGGTGCCTTCACGCCGATCCAGGTGGCGGCCACCGCGGCCCTCAACGGCCCGCAGGAGTGCATCGACGAGATGCGCGCGCGCTACCGCTCGCGCCGCGACGTGCTGGTCTCCGGCCTGGAGGCGGCCGGCTGGCCGATCCCCAGCCCGCCGGCGACCATGTTCTGCTGGGCGCCTCTGCCCGCCGCCCTGCGCGAGATGGGCTCGCTGGAATTTTCCAAGCTGCTGCTGGAGGAGGCCCAGGTCGCCGTCGCGCCGGGCATCGGCTTCGGGGAATACGGCGAGGGCTTCGTGCGTCTGGGTCTGGTGGAGAACGAGCACCGCACCCGTCAGGCTGTGCGCAACATAAAGGCGTTTCTAAGGTCCCTGGGCATTAACGACCAGGGCGCAAAGGTCCGGAACATCGCTTCTTGAGTAAACCTCTTCGCATAGCTGTGGCCGGGCTTGGGACGGTCGGAGCGGGCACCTTGCGCCTGCTTCAGGAGAACGGCGCCGCCATCGCCGCGCGCGCCGGTCGCGCCCTGCAGGTGACCGCGGTTTCGGCGCGTGACCGCAGCCGCGACCGCGGCGTCGACCTTTCGGGCCTGCAGTGGTTCGACGATCCCGTCGCCCTGGCGCGGGACGCCGAGGCCGACGTGGTGGTGGAGCTGATCGGTGGCTCCGAGGATCCGGCCAAGCTGATGGTCGAGACGGCGCTGCAGGCCGGCCGCCACGTGGTGACCGCCAACAAGGCGCTGCTCGCCCACCACGGCACCCCACTGGCCGAGTTGGCCGAGACCGTCGGGCGCACCATCGGCTACGAGGCCGCGGTGGCCGGCGGCATCCCGATCATCAAGGGGCTGCGCGAGGGCCTGGCGGGCAACAGCATCAGCCGCGTCTACGGCATCCTCAACGGCACCTGCAACTACATCCTGACCCAGATGCAGGGCGACGGCGCGCCCGCCGGCAATCCGCAGGCGGGGCAGGACTTCGACACCGTCCTGGCCGAGGCGCAGCGCCTGGGCTACGCCGAGGCCGACCCCAGCTTCGACGTCGACGGCATCGACACCGCCCACAAGCTGGCCATCCTCACCGCGCTGGCCTTCGGCTGCGAGGTCGACTTCGAGGCGGTGCACGTGGAGGGCATCCGCAACGTCTCGGCCCTGGACGTCGCCTATGCCGACGAGCTGGGCTATCGCATCAAGCTGCTGGGCGTGGCGCAGCAGGTCAACGGCGCCATCGAGCAGCGCGTGCATCCCTGCATGGTGGCCAAGGACCTGCCCATCGCCAGCGTCTCCGGAGTCTTCAACGCGGTGGTGGCCGACGGTGACTTCGTCGACACCACGATGTACGAGGGACGCGGCGCCGGTGCCGGGCCGACCGCCTCGGCGGTGGTCGCCGACCTGGTGGACATCGCCCGCGGTACGACGCTGCCGGTCTTCGGCATTCCCGCGGCGGAGTTGAGCCGGCGGCCCAATCTGCCGATGGCCGAGCACCACTGCCCCTACTATCTCCGCCTGCTGGTCATCGACCAGCCCGGCGTCATCGCCGACGTGGCCGCCGCGCTGCGCGACGAGGACATTTCCATGGAATCGATGATCCAGCGCGGCCGCGCCGAAGGCGAGGGCCAGGCGGTGCCGGTGATCATCATGACCCACGATACCGAAGAAGCTCAGATACAGCGGGCGCTGGCCCGCATCGCCGACCTGGAGGCCGTGGTCGAGCAGCCGCGGCTGATCCGGATCGTAGATCTCTAACGTTCTGCCAAACGAGGATCCGATGCCCAAAGCCACGCCCACTCTCGGTTCGATGGACCGCAACCTTGCTCTGGAAACCGTGCGCGTGACGGAGGCCGCCGCCCTCGCGGCCTCCCGCCTCATGGGGCGCGGTGACGAGAAGGCGGCCGACCAGGCCGCGGTCAACGCCATGCGCCAGTCGCTCAACGCCCTCGATATCGACGGAACGGTGGTGATCGGCGAGGGGGAGCGCGACGAGGCGCCGATGCTCTACATCGGCGAGAAGGTCGGCCAGGGCGGACAGGCCATCGACATCGCTCTCGATCCCCTGGAAGGCACGACCATCACCGCCAAGGGCGGGCAGAACGCCCTGGCGGTCATCGCCATGGCCGAGGCCGGCAACTTCCTCAACGCGCCGGACACCTACATGAACAAGATCGCCGTCGGCGGCGGCCTGCCGGACGACCTGGTCGACCTGGACGAGGAGCCGGGGGTGAACCTGAAGAACCTGGCCAAGGCCAAGAAGGTCGACGTCTCCGACCTGGTCGCCTGCATCCTCGACCGGCCGCGCCACACCGAGGTCATCGCCAAGGTGCGCGAAGCCGGCGCGCGCATCATGCTGATCGGCGACGGCGATGTCTCCGGCGTCATGGCGACCAGCAGCAAGGACAGCGGCGTCGACATCTACATGGGCATCGGCGGCGCGCCGGAGGGCGTGCTGGCGGCCGCTGCGCTGCGCTGCATCGGCGGCCAGTTCCAGGGCCGCCTCGTGTTTCGCAACGACGACGAAAAGCGCCGCGCCGACAAGTGGGGCATCACCGACTACGATCGCAAGTACAAGCTGCACGAGCTGGCTGCCGGCGACGTGATGTTCGCCGCCACCGGTGTGACCGACGGCTCCATGCTGCGCGGCGTGCGCCGCTTCCATGGCGGCGCCACGACGCACTCGGTGGTCATGCGTTCCAAGTCCGGCACCGTGCGCTATGTCGAGGCGCACCATAACTTCGAGCGCAAGACCTGGTACGACACCCTCGGCGTCTGACGAGATGACGCCGCGCGGCTGCTTCCTCGGCGTCGAACGATCGCTCACCGGCAAGCGCTGGGAGGAACGTCTCGCCGACAGCCGCCTCGGCCTCGCCCTGTCGCAGCAGCTCGGCCTGCCGGAAGTCGTCGGCCGGGTCCTGGCCGCCCGCGGCGTCCAGCCGGAGGAGGCCGAGCGCTTCCTCAACCCTACCCTGCGGGACTACCTGCCCGACCCCTCGGCCTTCATGGACATGGACCGGGCCGCCGCGCGCCTGCTGCAAGCCGTGGAGGCGGGCGAGAAGGTCGCCGTCTTCGGCGACTACGACGTCGACGGGGCGACCTCCTCGGCGGTGCTGGCGCGCTTCTTCGCCGCGCTGGGCGTCGAGCTGCAGATCTACATTCCCGACCGCCTGGCCGAGGGCTACGGCCCCAATGCGCCGGCGCTGAAGCGTCTGAAGGACCAGGGCGTCACTTTGGTCATCACCGTCGACTGCGGCATCACCGCCTTCGAGGCGCTGGGCGAGGCGGCCGCGGCGGGGCTGGAAATCATCGTCGTCGACCATCACGCCGCCGAGCCGCGCTTGCCGCCCGCCGCCGCCGTGGTCAATCCGAACCGCCTGGACGACACTTCCGGCCAGGGCCAGCTCGCCGCCGTCGGCGTCGCCTTCCTGCTGGTGGTGGCGCTGAACCGCGCCCTGCGAGAGGCCGGCTGGTACGCGCGCAACGACCGGCCCGAGCCGGACCTGCGCCAGTGGCTCGACCTGGTGGCGCTGGGCACCGTCTGCGACGTGGTGCCGCTGACCGGCGTCAACCGCGCGCTGGTGGCCCAGGGCCTGAAGGTCATGGCGGCGCGCGGCAACGTCGGCCTCTCGGCCTTGAGCGACGTTTCGCGCATCGACGAGAAGCCGGGCACCTACCACGCCGGCTTCCTGCTCGGCCCGCGCGTCAACGCCGGCGGGCGCGTCGGCGAGTCGCCGCTGGGCGCGCGCCTTCTGACCTGCGACGACCCGGGCGAGGCGGCCGCCCTGGCCGCGCGTCTCGACGGCTACAACGCCGAGCGCCGGGAGATCGAGCTGCAGGTGCTCGACCAGGCGATCCGACAGGTGGAGGAAGCCGGCCCGGGTGAAGGCCTGGTGGTGGCGGCCTCGGAAGGCTGGCATGCCGGCGTCATCGGCATCGTCGCCAGCCGCCTGAAGGAGCGCTTCAACAAACCGGCCCTGGTGGTCGCCCTGGAGAACGGCATCGGCAAGGGCTCGGCGCGCTCGGTGCCCGGCGTCGACCTGGGCGCGGCGGTCATCGCCGCCCGGCAGGAGGGGCTGCTGGTCAACGGCGGCGGCCATCCCATGGCCGCCGGGCTGACGGTGGCGGCGGAGAACCTCGCCGAGCTGACGGCCTTCCTCGATGCGCGCCTGGCCCGCCGCCTGGCGGAGATCGACTACCAGCCGGCCCTCGGCATCGACGGCGCCCTGAAGCCCAAGGCGGCGACGCTGGAGCTGCTGGCGCAGCTCGACCGCTGCGCGCCCTTCGGCGTCGGCAACACGCAGCCACGCTTCGCCCTGCCGTCGGTCAAGGTCGCCAAGGCCTCGGTGGTGGGCGAGAACCACGTGCGCTGCTTCCTCGGCGACTCGCAAGGCGCCGGCGGCGGCAGCCTGAAGGGCATCGCCTTCCGGGCGCTGGACAGCGACCTCGGCCCGGCGCTGCTGCAGACCGCCGGCCTGCCGCTGCACGTTGCCGGGCGGCTGCAGATCGACCGCTGGGGCGGCCGCGAGAGCGTGCAGTTCATCATCGAGGACGCGGCGCCCGTCTCGGCCTGACCCCAGGGGCTCGCGGAATCACAATCGGGTCAATCTTCCTATTCTGTGAGACAGGACGGCGCCGCTGCGGTTAGGCTAGCAGCATGGCTCTGCGCCGTTCCTCCCTCCGGCTTGCCGCCCGCCAAGGCGCGGGAAAGGCCCGGCGTGCGCCGGCCTTAGGTCTCGTAGCGGTCCTCGGCGCGGTGCTGCTGCCCGCCGGCGGCAACGCCCAGCTGGAGCCATATACCCCGGGGCCCGACAAGCCGGTGTCCCTGGAGCTCGTCTTGGCGGTGGATACCTCCTCCTCGGTTTCCGTCGAGGAGTTCGACCTGCAGATGCGCGGTTTCGCCAACGCCTTCCGCGACCCCACCGTGATCGCGGCCATCGGCGCCACCGGCGTCAACGGCATCGCCGTCTCCATGATCCAGTGGTCCGACAACCGCCGCCAGCAGGTCGCGGTCGACTGGGCGCTGCTGAGTGATCCGGTCAGCATAGAGGGCTTTGCCCAGGCGATTGACGACACCCCGCGCTTCCTCGACGGTGGCGGCACCGCCATCGGCGGCGCCATCGCCTTCGCCCTTTCCCAGATGGAGCGTAACGGCTACGTGGGCACGCGGCGGGTCGTGGACATCTCCGGCGACGGCCGCGCCAACCAGGGCGCTCAGCCGGAGACCCTGCGCGACGCGGCGGTGTTGCAGGGGGTGACCATCAACGGCCTGGCCATCCTCAACGAGGACACCTCGGTGGACGGCTACTACCGCAATTCGGTGATCGGCGGGCCAGGGGCCTTCGTGATGACCGCCAATGACTACGAATCCTTCGCCCAGGCCATCATCGAGAAGCTGGTGAAGGAGATCGGCGGGGTGCCGGTGGTCGAGGCGCCCGGGGCGCCGGCAGCGGCCGGGGAGGGGCCCATGACCGCCCAGGTCCGCACCCTGCGGCGAATTTCCTACGATTGAGCGCCCGGGCAGCCCCTGCGGGCCCTGATTTTTTGCCGGCGGGGCCCTCGCGGAGGCTTGCATTCCCAGGGCGGAACGGCTAAATCCTCAGCGCTCTCGGGACCCCATCGTCTAGAGGCCTAGGACACCGGCCTTTCACGCCGGCAACACGGGTTCGAATCCCGTTGGGGTCGCCACTTCTCCCGAAATTTCAGCATGTTATCTATAGGCGGCGCACTGTCGCGGGCGCGGTCCGGCCGATCGCCCGGTTTCCGGCGTCATCCATGGCGCCCCGCCGCTGCCGGTGTGTCGGCGTTCGACAAGCGGATTGCCTGTGGCTATGAATGATCTCATGGGAGCACGGATCGGCGGACAGCGGCGCGGCACTGCGCGCCGATATTGGGGCGCGGTGGCTTTGGCAGGGCTGCTGGTCGCTGCGCTGCCGCTGTTCCTGGTTTCCCGCTCCTATTTCGAAACCCTGGAACTACAGCGGGCGCAGAGCCGGGTTTCGCTCTACCGCAGCACTCTGGTCAACGCCCTGGAGCGCTACCAGCACCTGCCCTTCGTTCTGGCCCACGACCCCTTCGTGATCGCGGCGGCGGAGGGGCGCGGGCGGGAGGCGCTCAACCGGCGCCTCGCCGCCTTTGCCGCGGAAGCGCGCCTGGATGCCATCTACCTGATGGACACGACGGGCCTGACCGTGGCGGCATCGAACCACGACCAGCCACTGACATTCCTGGGCCAGAACTACAGCTTCCGGCCCTATTTTCGCGCTGCGCTTGCCGGCGGCCGCGGCCAGTTCTTCGGAATCGGCGCGACGACCTCGCGCCCCGGCTTCTTCATCGCCGAGCCCGTCCGCGGGGCCGGCGACGCGGTGATCGGTGTCGTCGCCCTGAAGCTGGATCTGAGCGACCTGGAGACGGCCTGGGCCGAGGGCGGGGAGGCGGTCTTCGTCTCCAACGGGGACGGGATCGTGCTGTTGTCCTACGACCCCTCCATCCGCTACCGGACGCTGGAGCCGGTGACCGAAAGCCGGCGCGCCGAGATTCAGGCCCGCCGGCAGTTCGGGCGGGAACCGTTGGCGCCGCTGGACTGGACCGCGGCGGCCCGGGACCACGCAGAGCTGGATGGACGGTCCTACCTGCATGTGACGGCCCGGATTCCCATGCCGGAGTGGACGCTGCATTATCTCTCGGACGCCCGGCCGGTGCAGGTCCGGGCCTGGCTGGCGGTAATCGCTGCGGCGATCGTGGCCATGCTGTTGCTGGCCATCGGTCTCTATTTGCGGGCCCGGCGGATCCGGCTCGCTTTGGCTGAATCCCAGGCGGCGCGGCGTAAGCTGCAGGCGGCGAACACGGAGCTCGCTCGCGAGATTGACGAGCGCCGGGAAGCCGAACGCCGGCTGCAGGATGCGCGCTCCGAGCTCGACCGGGCCAGCAGGCTGGCGGCCCTTGGACAGCTCGCAGCGTCGGTCACCCACGAACTGGGACAGCCGATCTCGGCCATGAAGACCTATCTCACCGCCGCCGAACTGGACGTGGCGGATGCGGATACCGGTGAAACCCTCCGCCGCCTCTCGGCGATCGTCGCGCGCATGGAAAGGCTGACCCAGCAGCTGCGCTTCTTCGCCCGCCCGGGCGGTGAGGGGCTGTCGCCGGTGGATCTGAGCGAAGTATGGAAGGAGGCGCAGGCGCTGATCGGGCCCGACGCAAATGCCGTCGGGGTCTCGATCCGCGAAGCGATCCCGGAGCATCCGGTCGTGGTGCGCGGTGACCGGCTGAGGTTGGAGCAGGTCATGGTCAATCTCTGTCGCAACGCCATTCTGGCAATGTCCGGCGCGCCTCGGCGCGAACTCACCGTTGCCATCGAGGCGGCGGACGGCAAGGCGATTCTGGCGGTGCGGGACACGGGAACGGGGCTCAAGGGCGAAACGGTGGAGCGTCTGCAGGAGCCCTTCGTGACGTCTCGGGCCAGCGGCGAGGGCATGGGGCTCGGCCTCGCGATTTCCGCCGAGATCGTGAAGGAGCATGCCGGCCGCCTGGCGGCCCGGGACCTGGAAGGGGCCGGCGCGGAGTTCACCGTCACCCTTCCGCTGGACACGACGGCGCGGGCCGCATGAGGGAGAAGGAGACCCCCGGTTACCGCATTCTGGTCGTCGACGACGACCGGGAGATGCGGGACTCCCTGAACCACCTGCTGGGCAAGGCCGGATGGCTGGTTGAGACGCTGGCCAGCGGCGTAGAGGCGGAGGCGCGGATCGCAGCCCTGCAGCCTGACGTGGTTCTCTCCGATGTGCGGATGCCCGGCATGTCCGGGTTGGATCTGCTGCGCAGGCTCGTCGGCGCAGGCGGACCGCCGGTAGTGCTGATTTCGGCCCACGGCGATATTCCGATGGCGGTGGAGGCGATGAGCGACGGGGCTTACACCTTCCTGGAAAAGCCTTTCGATCCGCGCCGCCTGCTGACGGCCCTGCGGCACGCCGCGGAACATTATCGCCTGCGTCAGGACACCGCCCGGCTGCGCGCCCGCCTGGCCCGGCTCAGCGACCTGGACCGGATCCTGCTCGGCGACACCAAGGCGATGCAGGATTTGCGAGTCGATGTGTTGGACCTGGGCGAGACCGACGCGACGGTGATGCTGCTGGGGGAGACCGGGACCGGCAAGGAGCTGGTGGCCCGCGCCCTGCACGATCTCAGCCCGCGGGCGCCGTCGCCCTTTATCGCGGTCAACTGCGCGGCGATCCCTGACGGCCATTTCGAAGACACCATGTTCGGCAACGCCGAGGGGCTGCAGGGGACGCTTGCGGCGGCGGACGGCGGCACACTGTTCCTGGACGAGATAGGTGCCTTCCCGCCGGCCGCGCAGGCAAAACTTCTGCGGGCCATTGAGACGCGGGAGTTCCTGCCGGTCGGCGCGACGCAGCCCGTGTCTTCCGATTTCCGCCTCGTCTCGGCCTCCAACGAGCAGTTGGATGCGGCGGTCGCCGAGGGCAAGTTCCGCGAGGACCTGCTGTACCGGCTGAACACCGTCGTGCTATCGCTGCCGCCGCTGCGGGAGCGGCGCGAAGACATCCCGCTGCTGTTCCAGCATTTCGCCGCTCAGAACGCGGCCTCCTTCGAGATCGACCCGCCGGATATGACGGCAGAGGACCTGGCCGCACTGCTGTCCCATGACTGGCCGGGAAATGTCCGCGAACTGCGCCATGTCGCCGAACGGCGGGTGCTGGCCGCCCGTCGCGGCCGCGGCTCGGTGGCGGACGCGATCTCTCTCGACAACGACAGCGCCGACGTTCCGGAAACCCTGCGCGAGGCGGTGGCTGTTTTCGAGCGGCAGCTCATTGCCAAGGCAATCCAGACCCACAAGGGCCGCATGGACGCCGTCGCCGAGGCACTGGGCATCGGCCGGCGGACGCTGAACGAAAAGATCGTCAAGCTCGGCCTGAAAAAAGCCGATCTTATCTAGCCTTAACGGCGCCCTGCGGATTTCCGCAGGGCTCTGCGCGCCGGCAGGCGAAAAACTTCATGGGTCGGGCGCAAGCGCCTCCCTTAACGTTTCGGCCAATAAAGATATCAACAAGCCGAAACCGGGAGGAAAACATGAAATCGAAGCTGTTCGGTGCCGCCGTGTCGGCGCTGCTCGCCACGTCTTTCGTCAGCGACGCGCTGGCGACGGAGTGGAACGTATCCCTGTGGGGCAAGCGCCGCGCTTTCACGGAACATGTCGAGAAGCTGGCTGAGCTGGTCAAGGAGAAGACCAAGGGCGAGTTCACCCTCAACATCTCCTACGGCGGTCTCGCCAAGAACCGCGAGAACCTGGACGGTATTTCTATCGGCGCCTTCGAGATGGCGCAGTTCTGCGCCGGCTATCACGCCGACAAGAATCCTTCGATCACGGTCCTGGAACTGCCTTTCCTCGGGATCGACTCCCTGGAAAAGGAGATTGCGGCATCGATGGCGGTCTACAGGCATCCGGCGGTGCAGGCCGACCTGGCGCGCTGGAACGCGACGCTGCTGATGCCTTCGCCGCTGCCGCAGTACAACCTGGCCGGTGTCGGCGATGCGCCGAGGACTCTTGAAGATTTCGAAGGGTTGAGCGTGCGCGCGACCGGCGGTATCGGCCGCGCGATGGAGACCGTCGGCGCGGTCCCGACCTCCATGTCCGCCACCGAAGTCCGCCAGGCGATGGACAGCGGCGTGGTCAAGGCCGTGGCCTTCGCCCCGCACGCCCATATGGCTTTCGGCACGGTGGAGAACGCGGCGTGGTGGACGACCAACCTGAACCCCGGCACCGTGAACTGCCCGGTCGTGGTCAACACCGACGCATTGAATGCCCTGTCGGAGTCCGAACGTGAAGCGCTGCTGGGCTCGGTCGACGAGGCGCTGGACTACTACGTCAACTTCTACAACGAAAAGACCATGAAGCGCTGGGGGCCGCTGCTGGACGAGAAGGGTGTCGAGCGGGTCACCTATGACGCGGCCTCGCTCGTCAGCTTCCGGGAGAGGGTGGCAGGTCCCGCCGCCGGGGAGTGGATCCAGGAGATGTCCGCCCGCGGCCTGCCGGCCAAGGAGCTCTACGAGCTGGTCAAGGTGATCGCCGACGGCGATTGATCGGACCCAAAGGTGTGCCGGCCTCGTGATCGACGGGGCCGGCCACGCCGTTTTCGATCTTCGGGGGAACCATGGCGGGCCACGCATCCATCCTGAGCGACAACAGCTTGCTGAGCCGGGCTGACCGCGCGCTGTTCCGGGGCGAGACCTTTCTCGCGCTGCTCGGCGGGCTGGCGGTCTTCTCGTTGATGATCCTGGCCGTGGTCAGCGTCGGTGGACGGAACTTCTTCAATCAGCCGCTGCCCGGCTACGTCGACTGGATCGAGCAGATCATGCCGCTGATCGCTTTCATCGGGGTCTCCTACTGCCAGCGGCTGGACGGCCATATCCGTATGGACATCCTGGTCAGCCGGCTGAAGGGCCGCCCGCTCTGGGCGGCGGAGCTCGTTTCGACGCTGCTCATGCTCCTCATCATGGTGCTGATGGTCTGGGGCAGCTGGTCCCATTTCGACCGCTCCTTCGATTTCAATGCGCCGCTGTGGAGCCGGGATTCCAGCCTCGACATCCGGCTGCCGATCTGGCCGGCCAAGCTCCTGGCGCCGATGGCCTTCTCTGTCCTCTGCCTGCGACTGGCCTTGCATGCCTGGGGCTATGCCCGCGCTTTCCTGCGCAACGACCGCGAGCCCGTGGCCGTCCCGCTGATCGAGGACGCCGCCGCCATCGCGGCAAAGGAGGCGGCCAGCGTCTCCGGCATGGATGAGCAAAGCGGAGCCGCCTGATGGACAACATCGATATCGGCCTTGCGGTTTCGGCGGGCATGCTGGTTCTGGTGTTGATTGGCGTGCGGGTCGCTTTCGCCGCGGCCATTGCGGGTCTCGCCGGTCTGGTATGGATCTTCTGGGCGAAGAAGGGCCTTGCCGGCGACCAGTTCTTCTGGGCACTGACCGTGGCGGTGAAGACGGCGGGGCAGGTGCCTCATTCCAAGGTCGCCTCCCAGGCGCTGTCGCTGATCCCGACGTTCATCCTGATCGGCTATCTCGCCTACTACGCGGGCCTGACCAAAGCCTTGTTCGAAGCGGCCAAGCGTTGGGTCGGCTGGCTGCCTGGCGGCCTCGGCGTCTCCACCGTCTTTGCCACGGCCGGCTTCGCCGCGGTCTCCGGCGCTTCGGTCGCGACCTCCGCGGTTTTTGCCAGAATTGCCATCCCGGAGATGCTGGATGTCGGCTACGACAAGAAGTTTGCCGCGGGTGTGGTCGCCTGTGCCGGCACGCTCGCTTCGCTGATCCCGCCCTCCGCGATCCTGGTCATCTACGCGATCATCGTGGAGCAGGACGTTGGGGCGCTGCTGCTCGCGGGCTTCCTTCCGGGGGCATTCTCCGCACTGATCTACGGCGCGCTGGTGATCGGGCTGGCGCTGACCTTCAAGAACTTCGGACCGCCGGTGACGGGCTTCACCTGGGGACAGCGCTTCGCCTCCCTGCCGGCTGCCTTCCCGATCTTCTTCGTCGTCGCGATCATCATCCTCTTCATCTACAACCCTTTCGGCGGCGACGCCTGGGGCACGCCGACCGAGGGCGGGGCCTTGGGCGCTTTCGTCGTCTTCCTGATGGCGCTGGGGAAGGGGATGCGCTGGCCCCAGCTGAAGGACGCGCTGCTGGAGACAGCGAAGCTGTCGGTGATGATCTTCACCATCATCTGGGGCGTTTTGATCTATGTGCGCTTCCTGGGCTTCGCGGACCTTCCGGGGGCCTTCTCCGAGTGGATCACGTCGCTGGACCAGAGCCCGATGCTGACGCTGATCCTGATCCTCTGCGCCTACGCGGTGCTCGGCATGTTCATGGATGCGATCGGCATGCTGCTTCTCACCCTGCCGGTGGTCTTTCCGGCGGTGATTGCGCTCAACGGCGGTGAGTCGGTGGCTGCCGCGGACAGCGCCTTCGGGATGAGCGCAGTCGGCTGTGCCATCTGGTTCGGGATCATCGTGGTGAAGATGGCGGAGCTCTGCCTGATCACCCCGCCCATCGGCCTCAACTGCTTCGTCGTGGCCGGTGTGCGCCCGGACATCTCAGTCCACGAAGTCTTCAAGGGATCGTCGCCCTTCTTCATCGCCGATGCGATCACGATTGCCGGGCTGATCGCTTTTCCCGGCATTGTGCTGTACCTGCCAGAGTTGCTGCTGGGCGGATAGCGGTCGGGCAGGCGGCCCAGCGTCTGACATCGGGGTAGTTCCGAGGGGGCCTGCGTCCGCTCAGGACGCCGTCTTGCGCGCGGACCAGCTTGTCATGCGGTCGAAGGCGGTTTCCCACAGGGCGATGCCGTCGCCGAAGATCTCGGCGAAGACGGAGAGGGGATCGGGCTGCGGGCTGGCGATGTGGATCTCCACGTCGCCGTCCTCGAAACGCACCTGCTCGGCGTATTTGCGGGCGACGTGCTGCATGCGCGCGTTCTCCGGCAGGCAGAGCAGGTAGATGTCCTGGAAGCCGCGGTTGCGCGCGATCAGCAGGGCCTCTTCCAGCAGGCGGGTGCCGACGCCGTGGTTCTGGTGGGCCGGCTCCACGGTGACCGATATCTCGCCGGTCTTGCGGCCGCCCCTTTGGTCACTCGGGGCGCCGGTGTCGCGCAGTTCGACCACACCGCGCAGCACCTCGCCCTCGAAGGCGCCGACGATCCAGGTCTCGGACCAGTCGATGGCGTCGACGTAGGCGAGGATGACTTCCGGGGTGACGAAGTGGCCGAAGCGCAGGCGGCGGTCTTCCTCATCCAGGCGCAGCAGGTGCTCTTTCAGGGCACTGCTTTCCTGCCCCAGCAACTTGCGGAATACGAGCATGGCTTGGCTCCGGCGGCGCGGTCGCGCGGTGTTGAGTCACGGGGGGGCCGGCCGCCGCTCCCCGTCACTCAAGTGGGGCGGCGGGCCGGGGCAGGGTGGCTCTGTCTGTCGCTACGACTGCGTTCTCAGCAAAATCCGGTCGCGCTCAGGCGCGGGAGAGGTGCTCCTCGCGAACCGGGGTCTGCGCGTGGCGCGGGGGGAACAGCGTGGTGAGGCGGCGGAAGGCGCTGCTGAGCAAAGCCGCGATGGCCTCCGCCTGCATGCGCTTGCCCTTGGCGATGTGACGCTCGATCTCCTCGGCGGTGATCACCTTGTCCGAAGAGAGGTAGATGCCGGTCTTGCCGGCGTTCGGCCCCTTGCTGAGGTCCTGGCTTTGGTGCTGCATGTTGAAACTTCCTTCCTGTGGTGTTTCATGCTGAGCACCTCCCTAAACTGTGCACCATTATTGCGGCGCACGGTTAAGAATTAGTGAGATTCAAATGGCTTGCAAGGAAAATGCTGCAACGCAACAAGGCTCTGCACGAAACGCATAGCTGGCGGCCGGAACTTGTTCGCAGACCCATGGAAAGCCACTCGCAGGCCCATAAAGGTCAGGTTTATTGTCTCATTTCCAGGTGATTTGACGGTCCGGTAAGTCTTTCGCTCTACCTTGCCGGTCATGACCGGTTTTTCGATTCGTCCGCTTCGCCTTGGCCTTCTGCTGGCCCTGCTGACGGTCAGCCTGACGGGCGCGGCCGCGGCGGACCCGGCGCATCTGCCGGTGGGCCGCGAGCGCCTGCAGGTCAGGGGCCTGCAGCCGGCGCCCGAAGGAACCCCGCGGCCGGTCAATCCGCTGCCGAACACCTTTCTGATCTTTGAGAGCGATGAGCCGCTGGCCAGCTTCGATTTCGACCGTGGCCTCAGCAAGTCCTGCCGGGCCGGGCGCTTCCGCCAGCAGCGCCACCGCCTCTACAGCGTGCGCCTGGGCGGCTACCTCCACGCCGCCGTCATCGGCGGGCGTTGGGGACTCTATGACCCGGATGGCCAGGCGGTGCCTGACCTGGTCTACGCCCTGCGCTGGCAGGACAGCGGGCGCTGCGAGGTCTATGTCCTGCGCCATCTCGAGCAGGGCTGAGCCGGCCAGGGCGCCGGCTGCTTAACTCATTCCTAAGCAAGGATTCTTTATCATCGGGGCCAGTGTTCGCCCCACCTGTCGGGGCGTCGGCAGGAACGGCAGATGGCACTTCTCGACAACAGTTTCAACGCCCGGGCGGCGGGTCTTATCGGCCGCTGGGAGCAGCGCTGGGAGCACCCGCGCCTGCTGGCGCTTGCCTTCGTGCTGGCCCTTGGCAGTTCCGTCAACGCCATGGTCAGCGGCGGGTTGCTGGAGGATCCCTGGAAGAAAGTCGCCCTCTTCGGCGAGGGAACGGAAGTCGCCGGCGCCTTTGGCGCGGGCAACGTCGACCAGGCCAAGGCCTGCGGGCGCATCCATCAAATTGTCGAGACCGCCTGTGGCCTGAAGCAGTACGACCACGACAGCGACGGCATCCGGCAGTGCATCGCCTATGAGCGCAGGTACACCATGTGGAGCGCCTACGGCTGCCGCTAGGCACGGGCCATCCCGTCAGCCGGCAAATGGTTCGCTATAGAAGAAAGGGCCGCCCTGGAGGCGGCCCTATCTGCTTCAAGCGTCTTTGGGCAGGCAAGCTGGGGCAGGGGAGGCTGGGCTTGGGGTTGCGCGCCGCCCCCGCGCCGCGGCGCAGGTCCCTTCTTGGGCCGGCGCCCTAGTGCAGCACCGGGATCTCGCCACCCGGGGCGCGGTAGTTCAGGCCGTGGCTCGTCGCCATGAACGCGCGCTCCTGCTGCTGGATGTGCAGCGCGTGCAGCTCTCGGCCGAGGCTCTGGATCAGCACGGACTTCCAGGATAGAAGTCGCGCCCCCTGGGTCGCCAGCGACCTCATTTTCGGAGCCTGTGATGTCACCACCACTTGTGACCAGCGCCCCGCCAGTATCGTTGTTGTTGTTGGCATCTTATCTAAGTCTCCCATCGCATTCCGGGAGGGAAACTCCCGACTTCGCATGCCCTCAAGAGTAAGTAACGAACCTTACTCGAAAGTTAAGATAGGCCTCCGGGTACAGCAAACCCCACCACGAACACAGGGTTGTCACAGGCCGCCGCAAGTTAACGGAGATATTCGCAGGAATTTTATTTAAAGAACTGCGGAGCTCTTCCAATACTTGCTTGGCCGGCAGTATTCGGAGGGGAAAAGCCGCAGCGGCCGGGGGGGCTCCGGCGCGGCGGAAATGGCGGATCTACGACGTCGCGGCCCGGGCGTTCAGGAGACGCCGGGCACCTCGATCAGGGCACTGAGTCCCCAGAGGGCGAAGTAGATGAAGAGAATTAGGCGCACGAGCATCTTGCCGTACCTTGAGTTGACTACTTGTCACTAAGGCTAGGATCGCACAGGCCTGATTAAGAATGAGTTTTCGCACAGAGTTTTGATTTCCGGCCCCGGCATTGACCGGTAAGGTTGAGTAAGACATCTATCAAATGTTTTGAATGCCTTAGCCTTCCTTTAAGCACCGATCCTTATGCTCTGGACTGATGGGAAGAGAGCACCGGCGCGCCAGCCGCGTACAGCATATCCCGCTGCCGACGCCATGGCGCTCTCGCTCCCAACACGATGCGGAGTATCAGGAATGACGACACGATCAATCGGCCGCCGCCTGTTGCGCTTTGCAGCAGTTGTGGCGATGGCGGGCTTCACGGTCAGCTGCGCCAGTTCCCAGGAAGGCATGACGACGGCCTCTGCGCCGGCGGGCTTCGGCAGTGATCCGGCCAGCCGGGCCGAACGGTTGCTCAGCTACTGCGATCGTCTTGCCGACAAGGGTGAACTGGTCACGGCGCTCGGTCTTTGTGGCCGCGCGCACGAGATCAACCCGGAAGATCCGGAGACGCTGATGAAGATCGCGTCGATCCTTCATGATCTCGATCGCAAACAGGCTGCCGCCCAGACCTACGAAGTCCTTCTGGAAATGCACCCGACTCACCACGAGGCGCGCTACAGCCTGGGTAAGCTGTACATGGAAACGGGGGAAACCTCCCTGGCGGCGGCGCATCTCAATCATGCCGTCAAGCAGCAGCCGGAAGACCCGCGGCCTTACAACGCCCTGGGGATCATCCGCGATCAGGCCGGCGAGCATGAGGCCGCGCAGGCCCTGTACCGCCAGGCGCTGAAGTTCGACCCGGAAAACCATTCACTGCGTAACAACCTCGGCCTTTCGCTGGCTCTCAACGGCCAGCGAGAGGAAGCCATCGAGGTGCTGGCGGCGCTGGCGGTGGGACCTGAAGTCGACCGCACGGTGCTGCGCAACCTGGAGGCCGCCTACACGGTGCGCCCGGTGCCTGGGACCGCAGAGGAGATGCCGGCTGATGTCATGACCCCGGCCTCGGCGGCGCCGGACATGCCGTCGCCCATGCCGGCGGTCCAGCCGGTGAAGACCAAGGTTCTGGATCCGCCGGCCGGACGCATGGGAGCGTCCGAGCCGCTGCGCCGGCCGCTGCGGCCGGCTCCGGCGGCCCCGGCGCCCATGCATTCGGATGAGGAGGGGGCGCCGACGCCGCTCTACATTCCGCAGCCCAGCACCGCCGGCGAGCCGCAGCAGACCGGCGCCCGCCGGCCGGCACCGGCTGAGCCGGCGGCGAAGCAGCCGTCGGATGTGATCCTTGCCGCGGCTCAGGAACTCATGATGCCGCCCGCCTGGGCCGACTTCGAGCCGGGGGCGCTGGTGGGCGGCGATCCGCCACCGGACCGGCAGCCGGGCGAGGAACTGCCGCCGCAGAACGGCGAGCAGGCCGAGCCCAGCGAGATCACGGTCGATCCCATGGAGCTTGGCTCGAAGTTCAAGCGCGGCGGCAGCTCTCTCTCCGAACTGGTAAAGACCAGCATCTTCGCCGACGGCTGAACACCCCGGCGCCAAGTCAGACACTGAAAGGCCCCGCTCTTACGAGCGGGGCCTTTTTCTTTTTATGTCGCCTGGACCCTGCTGTTTCAGCGGGTGCAGGTGATCTCCTCGAAGCCGTCGCAGAGGAACTTGTCGCAGATCGTGCCGTTGCCGATGAACACCGTCGGGTAGAGCGCGCCGATGTTCTCCTCGCGCGTCCAACGGCTGGCGCGGTCGAAGCCCTGGGCCTCGCACCACTGGTTCGCCGCGGGCTCTCCGCAGCCCTGCTCGTCGGCCAGGCAGAAATTCAGCCGATAGACCTGATGGACCGGGAAGCGGAAGGTCTCTTCCTGCGGGCCCGTGGGGCGCGAGGGTACCTGTTGCGCGGGCACCGTGGGTATGACCAACGGCTCCGGTGTCGGCTGCAGGGCTTGCTGCGGCGGGGCGCTGGGCGGGGCCGGTTGCAGGCCGCCGCCAGAGGGCGCCGGGCTGGGCTGCGGCTGCAGGCTGCCCGAAGGCGCCGGGGCGGCTTGCGGTACGTCGGCCTGTGGGGCCTGTGGGGCCTGTGGGGCCGCGGGAACCGGCGCCGGGACGGCCTGGGGCACGCTCTGGGGCGCCGCCGGAGCCGGCGTCTGGGCGGTCTGGGCCGGCGCGGCCGCCTGCTCCAGATAGCGGTCGAGCGGGCCGCGCTGATAGCGGATCATCGCCGACTTCGCCTTGCGGTCGAACTCGAAGTCGGACAGCCGGTAGGCGGCCGGGCGGCCGTCCTTCTGGCTGGTCAGGGTGATGGAGGCGCCGCTGCAGCCCGGGCCCTCGAAAACGGTCAGGACGAAGCGGTGGTCAACGCCCTGGTAGCGCGGGCTGAAGGCCTCGGGGTAAAGGGCGATCGCATCGGTGATGCGGGTAAAGCGCGGCGCGTCGGCACCGGCACCGTGGGCGCGGGAGGGCGTGGAGAAATCGATGCAGGCCTCGCGCTGCGGCGGATTGGGGATGGGGATGAAGAGGCGGTTGAAGTAGCTCTGGTCCGCGGTCCGCTCGCAGGCGCGGTTGTAGTAGCTGCGCCGTTCCATCAGCAGGAAGCCCGGCGGCGGACCCAATTCGCGCCGATAGGCGATGACCGAGGAGTAGTCACTGTCCGGGGTCTCCGCGGCCTCGTAAGCCTGGTCGCCGGCCCCCGAAAGGCTGGCGGGCGGTTCGAAGTCCGCGGTTAGCCCCAGCCACCAGGCGTCGCGGTTCTCGGCGGTGCCGATGTTGGGCCCGCAGGCGTCGTCGCGGCTGGCGAAATAGGGGCGCTGGAACAGGATGGCGCCGACCTGCGGGTCGGCGCGCAGTGAGGCGATCTTCTCGTTCAGTTCATCGCCGATGAAGGGAATGGCCGCGTAGGGCTGCTCGGGCGACAGGGTCAGGGTCTTGGAGGTGCCGCTGAAGTCCGGCCCGGTAAAGAAGGTCACCCCGGCCGTCGTCGGGGCGCTGCTCGCCGCTGCCGCCGTCGCATCGCTGTCCTGCGCCCCTGCGGCGGCAGGCAGCAGTGCTGCGGCCGTTGCCGCGGCCACGAGGAGTCGCCGGCTGTCACGCCGTGGCGCCGCCGGGGTTCCGCCGGTCGCCCTGGAACCGAAAAATCGCCTTACGCGAAAACGCATCATCTAACGTCCCCTGTTCGGCGAGCGCCGCCGGCGCCCACCCCTAGACCTCTTGTTCTACCCGTGGCCCGCCGCAAACGGCGGGCTTACCCCCCATAGACCTACTGCCTTAAGCCGATTCTTGGCCAGCAGATATGGACAGTTGCGGCGGGCGTCCGCACACTGCCGCAGCCGCCGCCACTCTCGCCAATTCCAGCCCTAGCTGCAAGACCATGACCGCTTCTTCTCTGCCGCCTGTCACCCTGGTTCTCGGCGGCGCCCGCTCGGGCAAGTCGAGCTACGCCGAAGAACTCGCCGAAAGCCGGGCCGGGGCCTGCGTTTACCTGGCCACCGCCACCGCCGGGGACGACGAGATGGCCGAGCGCATCGCCCGGCACCAGGACCGGCGCGGCGCGCGCTGGCGCACCGTGGAGGCGCCGCTGGACCTGTCCGGGGCCCTGGCGGCCAGCGCATCTCCCGACTGCGTGGTTCTGGTTGATTGTCTTACGTTGTGGCTTTCCAATATTTTACTAAAAGAACTTAATGTGGAAAATGAATGTGGAAAGCTGGTCGCCGCGCTGCCGGATCTGAACGGCCCGGTGATCTTCGTCTCCAACGAGGTCGGCCTCGGCATCGTGCCGGACAATGCCCTGGCGCGCCGCTTCCGGGACGAGGCGGGGCGCCTGAACCAGGTCGTGGCGGCCGCAGCGCAGTCGGTGGTCTTCGTCGCAGCGGGGCTGCCGCTGGCGCTGAAACCGGCGCCCTGATGTCTCAGGCGAGCAGCAGCGCGGCCATGACCGCCGCGAAGAGCAGGCCGCCGGCGGCCAGGTAGAGGTCCAGGACGCGGCCCAGGTCCTCCGCCGTCACCTCGCGGCGCCCGTCGCCCATCCAGTGGTCCTCGACCAGTTGGCCGCCGTACCGGCGCGGGCCGGCCAGCGCCAGGCCCAGGGCGCCGGCCAGGGCGGCCTCCTGCCAGCCGGCGTTGGGGGAGCGGTGGCGGGGGGCATCGCGCCGCATGGCCCGCCAGGCCCCGCCGGCGCTGGCGCCGGGCAGCAGCAGGGCGGCCAGCACGATCAGCAGCCCGGCGAGGCGGGCTGGCAGGAAGTTGACGGCGTCGTCCAGCCGCGCCGCGGCCTTGCCGAAGGCTTCGTAGCGGGCGTTCCTGTGGCCGATCATGCTGTCCAGGGTATTCACCGCCTTGTAGGCCAGCAGGCCGGGCAGGCCCAGCAGCAGGAACCAGAATACCGGGGCGACGAAGCCGTCGGAGAAGTTCTCGGCGGCGGACTCGGCGGCGGCGCGGCCGACCCCGGCGGCGTCCAGGCTCGCCGGGTCGCGCCCGACGATATGGGCGACGGCGGCGCGGCCCGCCTCCAGGCTCTCGGCCAGGCCCCGCGCGACTTGGCGCACGGCGTCATAGAGACCGCGGAAGGCCAGCAGGCTGCTGGCCAGCACGCCTTCGACGACCCAACCATAGGGCAGCCCGGCCAGCAGGTGGTGAAGCAGCGCGCCGAGACCGCCCGCAAACCCGACGACGAGGCCGCTGCAGAGCATCCCCAGCAGCAGGCGCCGCCCGCGTGGCAGGCTCTGGCGATTGAGCGCCCGGTCCAGCACCGCGACCAGCCGGCCGAGCAGCACCACGGGATGCGGCAGCAGGCGGTAGAGCCACCGGGGGTCGCCCAGCAGCAGGTCCACGGCCATAGCCAGCAGGAGGATGGCGAGGGCCGTGGTGGCAGGCAGCCACGGGTCGCCGGTCAGAAGCGTCCAGATCACATCGTCAGTTTCGTAGACCCGCTGATCCTGTCAACGACGGCGTGGCCGCAGCCTGCTGCGCGCCGAGACGCTCGTTCGCGACCAGCAAAGCGCGCAGGAAGCGGCCAAAGGTGCGGAAGTCGCGTTGCTGGCGCGCAAGATACATGGCCCGGATGTCCGCTTCGCTGAAGTCACCGGCGACGGCGGCCTCGACAAGGGCCCGGCAGAACGTTTTTCCCGCCTTTTCTGGAGGGGCATCGAGCATCGCAGCGATGACCGGGAGAAACTCCTTAAGCACGTTGCCGGCCTTCGCTTGCCGAATGCAGGCTTTGGCACCTGTCTCGCGATAGGCAGGGGTTTCTTGCACGCTCAGCATCAGATCATAGAGATTTGTCGGGCGGCTGACGTCGCCACTGCGGGGGATCTCGCGTTTGCCTTGAGGTCCGGCGCAGGCAGCGAGCGACAGCAGGAGCAAAGCTGCGGGGATCCAACGACGGGAGCGGCGGGTTCTCTGACTGCGGTTCCCGCTCATGCCCCTGCCTCGTGCTTGAAATAGAGGGCGCGGAGCAGTTGCCCCGAGAGAACGGCCTTGCTCCTGGCGTTCTTGCCCTCGATGAGTTGCCGCAGGTCGTCCGCTGAGAATTCCCCCGTATCGAGAAGCCGGATGACGGCGCCGCAGCCGGTCTCGAATGCCGCTTCCCGTGGAACGCCGAGAAAGCCTGCGATAACATCCCGCAATTTTTCCGTTTTTGATTCTGCGGCGAAGTTCCCGACGCACTGCGTGACGGCATCGCCGGTTTCGATCGATCCGCTGTCTACCGCGGCAATAAGGGCAAGCATCTTGTCGTCAAACGTCGCTTCCGCGATCTGCTCGGCAGAGGCGGCTGCGGTGATGCTGCAACTCCAGAGCGCCAAGGCGACGGCGGTAGATCTCAAATTCCTCTGGCCCACTGTTCTCCCCCGTGGTGTCAATCTATCCCGCAGCGATATTGCCCATCAGGGATTGCGCGGGCGCGGACTATCAAAAGCCCCCGATGCGTATACCTGGAGCGCGTCGTCAGCTTGCGGACGCAACCGGCAGGCTCCTTGTTCCCTCGTTGTCCGCTGCCTGGCTCTTGAGCCGCTCGTGGGCGGCGATCAGGTCGCGCAGCAAGCCGCCCATCGGGCCTCTGCCTCGAATAGCCGTGGGTTTCCGAAAGACGTCCTGCTCGGCCTGGGTGAAGTCCCCGGAGATTGTGGCCTCGACCAGGGCCGCACAGAAGGCCTGGCCGCCCGACTCCTCGGGGACGTCGAAAAATCCTGCGAAGAACGTCTGGAAGGGAAAGCTGCTCGGCCGCTTGTTGATGGCGAGCTCACAGTCGGTGATATTCGCCTGTCGGTGTTCGGGGTGCTGACGTGCGTAGTTCAGCACTTCCGGCAGGCTTCGCCCGCCGCTGCCTGGTGCGCCCGCGCAGGCGGTCAGCATCAGGGTGATGGATAGGGCGGCTGCGCATTTCGAGACGCTCAAGTTCATTGCGCGGTACCTCCCTTGAGGGACGCGGTGGGTGACGGCTCGTGCGCGAAGTAGACCGCGCGCAAAAGCTTGCCGACCTCGAAGAAGGCCGCATCTTCGCTGCCTTGATTGCCGGCGACCTGAAGCAAGCCGTCCAGCGTCAAGCGGCCGTCCACGATGGCAATCACCAGCGCGTCGCAAAAGGCCGGGAGGGCGCTGTCGGCCGGGACGTCCAGAAAGGTGGCCATGACGTCGCGAAGGTTATCGCCTTCGGGATTGGTGTTCAGCGAACCGCTGCACCGCTCGCTGGCGGTAGCGGGCTTCAAGGCGCCGCTCTGCAGGCCGTCGAAGACTTCGCGCACTTCGGCCTCCGAGAAGAGCTGGTCCGCGCTGGCCGGCGCAGCCTGAACGCCTGCGGCGGTGATCGTCAGCGCTGCCAGGATGTTGCGGAGGTGCCGTGATTGTCGATCCAATTGCTCATTCCCTTGCCTGTGCCGGCTTCATTCCGGTCGCCCAGAGATCGCGTATTACGCGAAATTCAAGCTAACAGGAAACGTCGCAAAGTGGAACATCTTGAGCGACTTCGGCGCTTAGCCTTCCAGAGCCTCGCGGTAGGGGAAGAGGGCGGGCATGCCGCCGGTGTGCAGAAACACCACGGTGTCGTCCGCCGAGAACGCCCCGGCGTCGATCAGGCCGATGAGGCCGGCCATGGCCTTGCCGCTGTAGACCGGGTCGAGCAGCAGGCCCTCCAGGCGGGCACAGCGCCGCACCGCCTCGGCCATGGCTTCGGTGGGCAGGCCGTAGGCCTCTCCGGCGTAGCCCTGCTGCAGGGTCACCTTTTCTTCCGGAAAGGCGCCGGGCAGGGCAAGCCGCTCCCAGACCTCGCCGGCCAGGCGGCGGACGTCGCCCGCCACCGCTTCGGGGTGGGCGTCGACATCGATGCCGATGACGCGGACCGCCGGATCGATGGCGGCGAAGCCGGCGGTGAGGCCGGCCTGGGTGCCGCCGCTGGAGGAGGCCTGCACCACCGCCGCGATCTTTTCCCCCTGCGCCGCCGCCTGGGCCGACAGCTCCGCCGCGGCGGCGGCATAGCCCAGGGCGCCGGTGGCGTTGGAGCCGCCGGTCGGGATCAGGTAGGGCGTCCTGCCGTCGCGGCGCAGGGACTCGGCCAGGGCTTCCATGGCCGCCACCCGGTCGGTGTCGCCGTCGTGCAGATGCACCTTGGCCCCGAACAGCCGGTCGAGCTGGATGTTGCCGCCCAGCTCGTAGTCCAGCCCGCCCCAGGGCACCACGCGGGTCAGCACCAGCTCGCAGGCCAGGCCCAGCTTGGCCGCCGCCGCCGCCGTCTGGCGCACGTGGTTGGACTGCACGCCGCCGGTGGAAATCACCGTGTCGGCGCCCCGCGCCAGCGCCTCGGCCATGAGGAACTCCAGCTTGCGCGTCTTGTTGCCGCCCAGGCCGAGGCCGGTGCAGTCGTCGCGCTTCACCAGCAGCCGCGGCCCGCCCAGTGCCGCGCCGAGGCGCGCCAGGGGCTCCAGCGGCGTCGGCAGGTGGGCGAGAGCGTGGCGCGGGATGTTCTCAAGAGCGCCGAGGGGTGCGGGCATGGGTGCCGTCCTAGCCGACTTTGTCCGTTTCGGCCTTGATCGCCTGTTCAATCATGCGGCAGGCCTCGTCGGCTTCGCCCCAACGCTTGATCTTCACCCACTTCTCGGCTTCCAGGTCCTTGTAGTGGGCGAAGAAGTGCGCGATCTGGTCGAGCAGGATCTTCGGCAGGCCACGGTAGGAGGACACGTTGGTGTAGAAAGGGTGCAACTCGTCGACCGGCACCGAGAGCACCTTTTCGTCCTCGCCGGCCTCGTCCTCCATGATCAGGACGCCGATCGGACGCACCCGCACCACCGCACCGGCGATGACCGGCACCGAGCTGACGATCAGCACGTCCACCGGGTCGCCGTCGTCGGCGAGGGTATGGGGGATGAAGCCGTAGTTGAGCGGGTACTGCATCGAGGTGTGCAGGAAGCGGTCGACAAAGATCGCGCCCGATTCCTTGTCCATCTCGTATTTCACCGGGTGTGCGCCCAGAGGCACTTCAACGATAGCGTTCAAATCCCACGGGGGATTCTTGCCAACCGGGATTTTGCTGATATCCAACGGTTTCTCCTCAGTTTCCGGGGGCTTTGCCCCAAATTTCCCACCGTTCCATCGGGCTTGTCTTTACGAATTGTTAACGTCGCGAGCCTATTAATAAACCGTTAGCGCGAACTCAAGCGCTGACGAACAAAACAAAATAAATAACTGATTTACATAGAAAATTGTCGCGTCCCTTGGCCGCTCCTGAACGGCGATGCAGACGGTTCCCTGTCTTGAGGCGGCAGGAAGGGATGAAGAACCATTAACTGTGGCTCTATGGCCTTTTTGCGGGTCTTTGGCAAGAAGGCAGCGTGGTGGACGCTCCCGTCGGCAGGGTGCCGCGGGTGAGCTACCGGGCCCAGCATGATGCGATACGGAACGGTATGAACGTGAAGGACACATCAAAGCGCAGACTGCTGTCGCGTTGGCCGGCCGCGTTCATCGCGGCGGTGCTGATCGGCACCACGGCGCTCGTCCTCTATGTCGAAGCCAGCATTTCGAAGCTCAAACAGGTCCTGCCCGTCGAGGTGCTGCGCCAGGAGCGCGACGTCGTCTTCATGATCGACGACCTGGCCGCCTTGCAGCAGGCCATCCGCGAGGCCCGCGCACTTCCGGGCATCGAGGGGCGCCAGGACATCATCGACCGTGTCGAACTGGTCGAGAGCCGCGTCAGCGAACTGACCGAGGCCTATTCCTTCAGCAACCAGATCGGCATCGCCTCGATGCACGCCACCCTGCGCCCGGTCGCCGCCGATCTGAAGCTGTGGCTAAGCGACGGCGTGCAGGGCCTGTCGCCGGATTCCGAGGTGGTGCTGGATCTGGCCGCCGAGCGCGTCGCCGCCGCACGCCAGGAGATCGTCAAGCAGTTCGGCGAGGCTAACGCCAACGCTCTCGCCATGCTGCAGGAGGAGGCGACGGACCTGGAGCGCTTCCGCGGCGCGTTGATCCTGGTGGTCATCGTCGTGGCTTCCCTGACCATCGTGCTGGTCGCCTTCATCTTCCGCGAGCGCCGCTCCGAACTGGCCGCCGCGGCCGCCCAGCAGCGCCTGCGGGAGTCCATCGAATCCCTGGCCGGCGGTTTCGCGCTCTTCGACGCCAGCGAGAAGCTGGTGCTGTGCAACCGGCGCTACGGCGATCTCTATGCGGGTGTACGCGACATGCTGGTGCCGGGCATGAGCTTCGAGGAGCTGATCACCGCGGCCGCTCGCTCCGGCAACTTCCCCGAGGCCAACGAGAACGCGGAGGTGTGGGTGCACAAGCAGCTGCAGCACTTCCGCAATCCCGGGCGCCCCTTCGAGATCGAGCTGCGCGACGGCACCTGGTTCCGCGTTGCCGAGCGGCGCACCGCCAACGGCGGCTTCGTGGTCATCTCCACCAACATCACCGAGCTGCGGCGGCGCGAGTCCGAGCTGCGCAGCATCGGCGAGGAACTGCGCCACAAGAACGTGCTGCTGGACGCCGCCCTGGACAACATGGCCCAGGGCCTGGCCATGTTCGACGTGAACCAGCGCATGATCATCTGCAACCAGCGCTTCCTCGATCTCTATAACCTGCCGGCCAGCATGTCCCAGCCGGGGACCGAGCTGGCGGAGATCCTCAGCTGCACCGCCGATATGGAAGAGTTGGGACCGGAGCAGGCGAAGGCGTTGCGTCAACGCCGCCTTGCCACCGCTGCCAGCCCGGAGGAAACCACCATGCAGGATTTCCTCTCCAGTGGGCGGGTCATCAACGTCGTGCACCGGCCCATGCCCGGCGGTGGTTCGCTGGCGACCTACGACGACGTCACCGGCAGCTACAGCGCCGAGCGTCAGCTGCGCCTTGCCAAGGAAGAGGCCGAACTGGCGAGCCGCGCCAAGTCCGACTTCCTGGCCAACGTCAGTCACGAACTGCGCACGCCGCTGAACGCCATCATCGGCTTCTCGGAGATCATCAAGGACCAGCTTTTCGGGCCGATGGGCAACCAGCGTTACCGAGAGTACGCCATCGACATCCACGACAGCGGCACGCACCTGCTGAGCCTCATCAACGACATTCTCGACCTCTCGAAGATCGAGGCCGGCAAGTTCGAGTTGCACGAAGAGGCCATCGACCTGGAGCGCGCCACCAAGTCCTGCTTCCGCATCATGCGCGACCGCGCTGAAGAAGCCGGCGTGGTGCTGGAGCACCGCTTCCCCGCGCAGGTGCCGAACCTCAAGGCAGATCCGCGCGCGGTGAAGCAGATCCTGCTGAACCTGCTGTCCAACGCGGTGAAGTTCACCGATCCGGGCGGCCGGGTTCTGGTCTACTCCTCCATCAACCAGGAAGGCGGCCTGGTGCTGCACGTGGAGGACACGGGCATCGGTATCGCCGAGGCCGACATCGCCAAGGCCATGGCGCCCTTCGGTCAGGTGGATTCATCCCTCAGCCGCAAGTACGAAGGTACCGGCCTCGGCCTGCCGTTGACCCGTCATCTGGTCGATCTCCACGAGGGCGACCTGACGCTCAGCAGCAACATGGGGCAGGGCACGCACGTGTCCATCTGCTTTCCCAGCCACCGCTTGCTCGCCGCGCCGCTGCCCTTCGAGCCGCGCCGCATCGCCGGGAAATCCGCCTGAGCCACTATACCTGAGATTGAACGATCCTTGCCGCGTTGCCGCTTCCCGCACGAATCGCTCGCAATGGCTACCATATATGGTATGGTAGTGTGAGTTTGGGGGCACATCAGGGGGCTGGCCGTGCATCAGGCTTTCGATCCGGGGATCTTGCCGGACAACAAGCTGCGGCGCCTATACGACTACTGGCGATCTCGCTGCGGCGGCGGGACCTATCCCTCGCGCCGCGACATCGACCCCATCGACATTCCTGACCTTCTGCCCAACATCTTCCTTCTGGACGTCGTTGGTGACGCCCAGGATTTTGTCTTCCGGCTGGCCGGAACGCTGGTCGAGGACGCCTTCAGCATGCCGCTGCGCGGCAAGTCCATTACCGAGATCCAGAAGGCGGCCGGAACGCCGATCCCTGTGGAGCACCACGTCGAGGTCGCCCGCGGCGGCGGGCCGCGCTACCGCGAGGGCGAGATGCTGGTCGCCGGGCGCGACCACTGGAAGACCCACCGCCTGCTGCTGCCTCTGGCCAGCGACGGCTGCTCCGTCGACGTGCTGATGGGCGGGGCGATCTTCCTGCTGGGGGGGCGGATGGACGAGATGCCGGCGGACCCCTGGAGCTACAGCCGGCCGGCCGGCGACCCGCCTTTGGGTTTCTAGCGAAAAAGGCCCGGAAAACCTTGCCAGGAACCCGCGCGACGGCCGCGGGAACGCCTCAATTTTGCCTCACAGTCGTGGTCACCTTGTCAGCTAGCTTCGCTTGTGTTTGCCTGAAGACGCATAAGCACGAGAAGCGCGGCTCAACCGCGAAATAGGGAGAACTTGGCGGCCATGAATATGACGAAACCATCGCGCCGTTTGCCTGCGGGCCCGGATACGGCGGCGGGTGTGCGCCCGGGACCGGGCGTTTTAGGCTTGGCGAGAGGCGCGGAGACGGCCAAGGAGGCGCCGGAAAGGGAGCCTGGCACCGAAGGCACCCTCATTGTCGGTGAGGGCATTCAGGTTAAGGGCGAGATCCAGTCCTGCGACAAGCTGATCGTCGAAGGCAAGGTCGAGGCCTCGCTCGAAGCGGCGGAACTGACGGTACGCGAGGGCGGCGTCTACCACGGCAAGGCGGTGGTGAAGTCGGCCAGCATCGACGGCCGCTTCGACGGCGACCTGACGGTCGACGGGCTGCTGACCATCCAGGCAGGTGGCAGGGTGAGCGGCGCCCTGCGTTACCGCGACCTGAAGATCGAGAGGGGCGGACGCCTGAGCGGCGATATCGACCTGCTGGACGACGCGGTGGCCCCGGCGCCGCAGGAAGAGCGGCTCGAAGAGGCCGCGGCGCGCTGAACCGGCGGCGGTCTCAAGCCGGCGTCAGGCGGCGCCAGATCTCACGCTGCACCGGGATGTAGCCGGCGGCCCGCACGGCCATGTGCGGGGCCAGCAGACGGTCGGCGGCGGGCAGGGCGTGGAACGGCAGGCCCGGATAGGCATGATGGGCCGTGTGCAGGTTCATGTGCCAGCTGAGCGCCGCCAGCGGCGCGGCGGTCAGCGTGCTGCGGCTGTTGGCCAGCAGGTCGCGCAGTGGCGGACAGCCCGTGTGCTCCGCCAGCAGGTAGAGCCGCAGGGCCGGCTGGCCCAGCAGCGCTGGAATCACCCAGAGCAAGAGCAGTACATCGCTGCCGGCCAGCAGGCCGGCACCGGCGATGAGGCCATAGCCGGCCAGGTGCAGGCGCGCCTCCCGCACGATGGCCGGGCGCAGCCGCGCGGTGATGTAGGGCTCGAGCGTGCGGCCCAGAGCATGGCGCCAGGTGGTGGCCAGCCGCTCGGCCCAGTAGGGCAGGCCGGAGACGTGCAGCAGATAGGCGCTGCGGGTCGCCAGCGGCGGCCCTGCGAGTTCCGGGTCGCGCGTCGGGTCCTGGGTGAAGCGGTGGTGCTGCAGGTGGAAGGCGCGGAAGTAGCCCGCCGGCAGCAGCAGCAGGAAGCCGCAGAGGGTGGCGACTCCATCGTTCAGGCGGCGGCTGCGGAAGGCCGTCCGATGGATCGTCTCGTGCAGCGGGGCGAAGAGAAAAATCAGCACGACGCCCTGCGCCAGAAGGGCGGGAGCTATCCAGAAACCGCCGCTGCTCCACAGCACCAACGCGCTGGTCAGCGCCAGCAGGGACAGGTGGCCGGTGAGGTGGCGCAGTCCCTTGGCGTCGCTGGGCGTGGACAGCGCCTTCAGGGTCTGCGTGTCGAGAGCGGCGCGCTGCCCAAGCTGGGAGACTGGGGCCGGGGAGACTGGGGCCGGGGGGACTGGGGCCGGGGGGATTGGGACCGGAGAGACGTCGTCATCCATGGCCGCGCCCTCGTTTCATCCGCAGAGAATCTTGGCGTGGTGGCGCAGGTGGTCCTCCATGAAGCTCTGGATGAAATAGTAGCTGTGGTCGTAGTCCGGCTGCATGCGCAGCTCGAAGTGCTGGCCGGCATCCTCGCAGGCTTCCACCAGCAGGTCCGGCAGCAGCTGTTCGCTGAGGAAGGGGTCCTCGACCCCCTGGTCGATGAACAGCAGGGCGTCGGAAGGCTGCCTGCGGATCAGCGCGCAGGCGTCGTAGTCCTGCCAGGCCGTCTCGTCCTTGCCGAGGTAGCCGGTGAGGGCCTTCTGCCCCCAGGGACACTGGCTGGGCGCGACGATGGGCGCGAAGGCCGAGACCGACTTGTAGGTGCCGGGGTTCTTCAGATGAATGGTCAACGCGCCGTGGCCGCCCATGGAATGGCCCATGATGCCCTGGTGCCCCATGTCGGCCGGGAAGTGCTCGGCGATCAAGGCAGGCAATTCCTTGGTGATGTAGGAGTACATGCGGTAGCGGCCCGACCAGGGTTTGACGGTGGCATCGAGGTAGAAGCCGGCGCCGGTGCCGAAGTCGTAGTCGTCGTCTTCGCCCGGGTAGCCCGCCCCGCGCGGTGAGGTGTCCGGGGCCAGCACCATGACTCCCAGCTCCGCCGCGACGCGTTGCGCCCCGGCCTTTTCGGTGAAGTTCGCCTCGGTGCAGGTCAGCCCCGAAAGATAGGTGACCAGCGGCACCTTGTTGCCGCCCTTGGCCTGGGGCGGCTGGAAGACAGCGAAGTTCATGGTACCGCCGCAGGCTTCCGACTCGTGGCTGTAGAAACCCTGCGTCCCCTCGAAGCAGCGTTGCTGACTGTTGACTATAAGATCCATAACCGCCCCTAGCCTCGTGATCTCGCTGGATGTTGGGCGGCGGCGGTTCCCATCGTCAGCCGCCGCCCGACTCGGGCCATAATAGCGCTTTTGGGCTCCAGTCCGAATAGGCCGCTTGTCTAGCCGATCGGCCTAGTAGACGACGACGGAGCGGATGGACTTGCCCTCGTGCATGAGGTCGAAGCCCTTGTTGATCTCGTCGAGGGGCATGGTGTGGGTGATCAGGT
>NZ_JACSDK010000020.1 GCF_014925385.1 Pelagibius marinus
GGACTTCCCCTTCCTTCGGACCCTCAAGCTGTACCGTCGTCACTTCCAGCGGCTTGCCCGCCTCGAATGCCACCGCAGCGCGCACGTCCATACCCGCATCTCCTCACTCTTGCATCTTTCCGGGTCGGCCGTTGCCCGGCCGATCCCCTTGTTTTTACGAGAAATGCGGTGCCGCTCTCCATAGTCCTAAAGTACGCCATGCCCCCCCGAAAAACGCCTTGGCGGGCCTCCGCGCGGTTTTTCGCGGAGGCGGCGCGGACAGCTTTCCTTGCGGGACCCCGGCGGCCCAAATTTGACCTTCGCCGTCGCCGCGGGAGGCGCCGCGACCACGCGGCGGGCGACGGCAGGCCCCCCAGCGGGCCCGGTGGCGGCGGGGGGGCGGAATGCTTTGCCTATAGCACTTTAGGCCTATTTGGCGGCCCCGCGGCTTGGCTGATAATCGCTCTCAAACCCTCCCAGACAAAAAGCGGCGGCAGACCGCAGCGGGAGGACGGGAGGACACTTGTTCAGCAGATTTTTTGTCACCGCCGGTCTGATTCTGGCGACGCTCGCGGTGCCCCTTGGAACGGCTTCAGCCGCCGAGGGTTTCGATGTCCCCATCGTGTTCCTGTCGCGTGCGGAGGAGCCGCGGCTGCCGCTGTCCTTCATCGACCCGGTGGTCGAGGACCCCGGCGTCTGGGGCGCCCGCCTGGCGATCAAGGACAACCAGACCACCGGCAGCTTTCTCGGCCACCGCTACGAGCTGATCGAGGACGTCGTTTCCGCCGAGGCGGACATCGCGGCGGCTTTCGCCGAACACGCCGCCGCCGGGCGCCACATCTTCATCGCCGACCTGCGGCGCGACGACCTGCTGACCCTCGCGCGGCTGCCGGAAAGCGCCGGCTCCCTGATCTTCAACGGGCGCATCGGCGACGACGACCTGCGGGTCGAGACCTGTTTTCCCCAGGTCTTCCATACCGCGCTCAGCCGCGCCATGCGCGCCGACGCCCTGCTCCAGTTCCTGGTCTGGAAGAAATGGACCGACGTCTTCCTGCTCGCCGGCTCCACCGAAGAGGACAAGGCCTACGCCGCGGCCCTGCGGCGCTCCATCAAAAAATTCGGCGCTGACCTGGTGGCCGAGGAGAGCTACGCCTACGACCCCATCGCCCGGCGCACCGACAGCGGCCACATCCAGGTACAGCGTCAGATGCCGCTGGCCACCCAGGGGGCGGGCGACGACTACGACGTGCTGCTGGCCGTCGACGAGAACGAGATCTTCGGCGAATACCTGCCCTACAACACCTACGCACCGCGTCCGGTGGCCGGGACCCACGGCCTGGTGCCCACCTCCTGGCATCGGGTGCAGGAGCAGTGGGGCTCGACCCAGTTCCAACGGCGCTTCACCAAGATCGCCGGCCGCTGGATGGAGGAGCGCGACTACGGCGCCTGGCTGGCCATCCGTGCCGTCGGCGAGGCGGTGACCCGCACCGGCAGCCCGGACACCGGGGTTCTGCGCGATTACCTGCGCGGCCCCGACTTCGCCCTCAGCGGCTTCAAGGGGCTCGGGCTGTCCTTCCGCCCCTGGAACCAGCAGATGCGCCAGCCGGTCCTGCTGGTGAACAAGCGGGTGCTGGTCTCGGTGTCGCCGCAGCCGGGCTTCCTGCACCAGCGGACGACGCTCGACAGCCTGGGCTACGACCAGCCCGAAACCGACTGCGCCCTGGAATGACGACCCCGCAATGAAGAGAAACGGGAGACAGCAGACCATGCAATGCGGATTGAGGCGGACCCTGACGGCCTTGGGCCTGGCGGCCGTTCCCTTCGCCTTCCCGGTGGAGGCCATGACCATCTACGTCTCAAACGAGAAGGGTAATTCCATCACCGTCATCGACGGCGACAGCATGGAAGTCACCGCGACGATCGATGTCGGCAACCGGCCGCGCGGCATCGCCCTCTCCAAGGATCACCGCTTCCTCTACATCTGCGCCAGCGACGATGACCATATCGAGGTGCTGGATACCGAAAGCCTGGAACTGGTCGGCACCCTGCCTTCCGGCCCCGACCCGGAGCTGATGATCATCTCGCCAGACGGCAAGCGGCTTTACGTCGCCAACGAGGACGACAACCAGGTAACGGTGATCGACCTGGAGAGCGGCACCCAGCTGACCGAGATCCCGGTCGGCGTGGAGCCAGAAGGCATGGGCGTCAGCCCCGACGGCAAGACCATCGTCAATACTTCCGAGACCACCAACATGGCGCACTTCATCGACGCCGAGACCTTCCAGATTACCGGCAACGTGCTGGTCGACCAGCGCCCGCGCTTCGCCGAGTTCACGGCCGACGGCGAGGAGGTCTGGGTGAGCTCGGAGATCGGCGGCACGGTCAGCGTCATCGACGCCAAGACCTTGGAGATCAAGAAGAAAATCAGCTTCTCGGTGCCTGGCCTGCAGCCGGAAGCAATCCAGCCGGTGGGCGTGCGCATCCTGAAGGACCGCAGCAAGGCCTTCGTGGCCTTGGGCCCGGCCAACCGCGTCGCCATCATCGACGCCCAGAGCTACGAGGTGGAAGACTACGTCCTGGTCGGCCAGCGGGTCTGGCAGCTGGCGCTGAGCCCGGACGAAAAGCAGCTCTTCTCCTCCAACGGCGTCAGCAACGACATTTCCCTGATCGACGTGAAACGCGGCAAGGCGCGCAAGTCGATCCCGACCGGCAGCTACCCCTGGGGCATCGCCATCAAACCCTGAACCCGGACAGTCGAAGGAAGCGATCGGCAATGAACTTCAAGGTACCGGCGTTGTTCTGCCTGACCGTGCTGCTGCTCCCGGCCGCGGCGCGGGCGGCAGAGTCCGCAGATCCGGACTGGCCCTGCATCCAGCGCCTGGTGCCGCGCATCAGCGCCGCGCAGGTCTGGGCCGGGCCGCAGCCGGATCCGGAGCTGTGGCAGGGTGACCTGGAGGTCAGCCGCCTCGCTTCCAAGCTGGCGGCGCGGCGCACGCCGATAGCGGAGACCGAGAAGCTGGTGGAAGACTTCGCCGACGCGCAGCCGCCGCAGGCCCTGAACACCAAGCTGACCGCCCTTTTCGGCCGCAGCCTGCAGATCATCAACCAGGACCGCGCCTCGATCATCGCCGGCATCAAGCGCTTCGCCAAACGCCAGCGCGCTCTGGCCGAGCGCATCCGCGAGACCCGCGCCACCTTGAAGACCGCGGAGGGTGACGGCGGCAAGGCCGACGAGCTGCGCGAGACCCTGGCCTGGGACATCCGGATCTTCGACGAGCGCGAAAAATCCATGACCTATCTCTGCGAGCAGCCGGTGCTGCTGGAGCAGCGCGCCTTCGCCCTGGGGCGCACCATCTATTTCTTTGTGGAGGACTGACCATGAAACGAGCGACGCTGACGACTTGGCGACACCTCCTCTTGCCGCTGACGGCTCTCGTTGTCCTGGGAGCGGCCCTGCTGTCAGCCGCGGGCAACGCGGCCGGGGCCGCCACCGACGGGCTGGAAGGGCTGGTGCCCGGCTCGCCCGGCGAAGGGATCTACGGCTCCAACCACCTCGCCCAAATGCCGGACAAGGCCGAGCTGATCTTTGATTACCGCTTCGAGGGCACGGCGATGGAGAAGCCCTTCTCCGACGATGTGCTGCTGGACTTCACCCGCCACGCCGGGGAGGACCAGGGCTTCGATGTCGAGATGACGATCTTCCCGCAATCGCGCAAGCAGACGGTCGGGCCGGTCTCCGCAACCAACATCAATCCCATCCTGCTGGTCTTCTTCCAGCGTGACGTGTCCCATATGAGCAACGGCACCGGCGGCAGCCAGCATTATTTCCGCAACGTCATCCGCCGCGTCCTGCAGACCCCGGACGAGGCCAGCGTGAAGGCGGTCACCATCGACCTGGACGGCCATCAGGTGGCGGCCCGGGAGATCAGCTTCCGGCCCTTCGTGGGGGACAGCCACCGTGCGCAGCTGCGCGGCTTCGCCGACAAGACCTACCGCGTGATCGTCTCCGAGGCAGTACCGGGCGGCATCTACGAGGTGCAGTCGGAGACGCCGGACGAGAAGACCGGCGAGGTACGGCTGCGCGAGACCTACCGCTTCCGGGAAATCCGCCAATGAGACGCCGCGCAACCGCCCTGGCCTTCGCGGCGGCCTGCGTGATGACGCTGCTGCCCGCCGGCGCCGGCCGCGCCAACGACTACCCCACCGAAGTGGTGGCCGACTACGTGCTGGCCTGCATGGCGGCCAACAACAACACCGCCCAGGCGCTGCGCCAGTGCTCCTGTTCCATCGACGTGGTGGCCTCGCTGCTCAGCTACCAGGACTACTCCATGGCCGAGACCGTCCTGCGCATGCGCCAGGTGCGCGGCGGCGGCGAGAAGATGGCGCTGTTCCGCGAGACGCCTTTCGCCAAGACAACCGTCGACCGCCTGCGCCGGGCCCAGGTGGAAGCCGAGGTCCGTTGCTTCCTGTAGGGGCAGCGCAGGCGCGCCACGGCACGCCGTTGTTGCGGCGCAGCACGGCCCGGAGGAAAGCGGCTGCCCGCGGCCAGACTTGTGCTAGGGTTTCGACAGACAAGAAGGGCCGCGCAGGCGGCACCGAGAACAAGAAGTCACAGGGAAGAACCAGCCGAGGGACGGTCCCATGGCAACCATAACCACCGAGCCCGGCGCGGCCGAACGCCCCGCCGGCACCGCCCGCCCGGCGATCGCCCGGGCCTGGTCGGCGGCACGCAACCCCGCGCGCGTGATCGAAGAACTGAGCGCCGGCATCACCGACTGCGACCCGGCGCTGATCACCGTCTTCGTCTCCTCCAACCTGCCCTACGAGGACATCGTCGGCCCTCTCTCGCAGGCCTTTCCGGGGATCCCGCTGGTCGGCTGCACCACGGCCGGCAGCCTGACCTGTGAGAGCTATGAGCCCGACGGCTCCATCGCCATCGCCTTCGACCGCGCGGCCTTCAGTTTCGAGACCTGCCTGCTGACCAACCTGCGCAACTACTCCATGGCCCAGGGCGGCGAGGCCATCGAGTCCGCCTACTTCCGCCTCCTGCGCAAGCTGGAGCCGGAGCGTGAGAACTTCTTCGCCATGCTGCTGGTCGACGGCCTCTCGCGGCGCGAGGAAGAAATCGCCGCCAGTGCCTATGCGGCCCTCGACGAGGTGCCGATCTTCGGCGCCTCGGCCGGCGACAATCTCAACTTCGACACCACGCAGATCTTCTTCAACGGCGAGGTGCTGGAGGATTCCGCTCTGGTTGTGATCGGCGCCTCCAGCCGCCAGATGGAGGTCTTCAAGTTCGAGCATTTCCGCCCCACCGAGCAGAAGATCGTGGTGACCTCCGCCGACCCGGAGCGCCGCATCGTCTGGTCGCTCAACGCCGAGCCGGCGGCCGAGGAGTACGCCCGCCTGATCGGTGTCGCCCCCGACGCGCTGACGCCGGAGGTCTTCGCCGCCAACCCCATGCTGGTGCGTATCGGCGGCGAGTATCATGTGCGCGCCATCCAGCAGGTCGACAAGGAAGGCGCCCTGCACTTCTACTGCGCGATCGACGAGGGCATCGTCCTCACCCTCGCCCACCCCGAGGACATGCGCGACAACCTGGTGCAGAACATGGAGCGCATTACCGAGCGCATCGGCAGGCTGGACACGGTGCTCTGCTTCGACTGCATCCTGCGCCGCCTGGAGGCCGAACGCCTGGGCATCAAGAACGACCTGCTGCCGATCTTCAGACGCTACAACATGATCGGCTTCAACACCTATGGGGAGCAGTACCGCTTCCTGCACCTGAGCCAGACCCTCACCGGCCTGGCCATCGGGGCCGCGCCATGAGCTCCGCTCTGCCCGCCGCCGCGGCGACTGGGGCTGCGACGCCGCAGGAACTGGAAGCCCGCGTGGCGGCGCTGGAGCGCGAAAATGCCAAGCTGAAGACCGTGCGCGATGCCCTGATCCGGCAGGTCGACCGCAGCCACGACTTCACCGGTAACGCCTACAAGCTGTTCCAGTCGGTTGCCGAACTGGAGACCAGCGTCGAGAAGCGCATCCAGCGCCTGGCCCGCGCCATGAGCGAGGCCAAGATCGCCCGTCAGCAGTTGCAGCAGGCCATCGACGCCATCGGCGAAGGCTTCATCCTCTACGACAGCAACGACCGCATCGTGCTGTGCAACCGCAAGTACCGCGATTTCTTTCCGGTGCTGGAAGACCTGCTGAAGCCGGGCACGCACTTCAACGACATCATCCAGGCGGCGGCGGAGGCCGGCGTCATCGTCGAGGCGGTCACCGACCCCGACGCCTGGATCGCCTCGCGCATCGACTACCACCGCCGCAAGTCCTGCCAGTTCCAGCAGCTGCTGAGCGACGGCCGCTGGATCCAGATCAGCGAGCGCATGACCAACGACGGCGGCAAGGTGACCATCGTCACCGAGATCACCCACTTCCGCCGCCTGGAGGAAACCCGGCGCCTGACCAAGGTGGCCGGACAGTCGGGCCTCCTGGCCACGACCGTGGCCAACATCGCCCAGGGTGTCGTGGTCTTCGACGCCGATCTGAAGCTTGTCGCCTGGAACTCCCAGGCCGCCATGCTGCTGAACCTGCCCTATGCGGGCATGCACTCGGGCATGCGCCTCAGGGACCTGGCCCGCGAGGTGTCGCGCTACGGCGCCGAGGTGGCGAAAGAGCGCCGCCGCGAGGTCTACGAATGGGTCGGCAACGTGAAAAAGCGCCTGCCGCTGCGCATCGAGCTGTCCTATCGCGGCCGCCGCTTCGTCGCCGCCAATTTCCGCACCATGCCCGACGACAGCTTCGTCGTGACCATGACCGACATCACCGCGCAGATCAAAGCCGCCAAGCTGCTGGAGCAGAGCAAGGAGGAGCTGGAAAAGCGCGTCGACGAGCGCACCCTGGAACTGCGCCGCCTGAACGAGATCCTGCAGGACGAGGTGCATCGCCACGAGCAGACCGCCGCCGACCTGGAGCGCGCCCGCAAAGCGGCGGAGGCCGCCAACCTGGGCAAGACCCGCTTCCTGGCGGCCGCCAGCCACGACCTGCTGCAGCCGCTGAATGCCGCCCGCCTCTATCTCTCCGCGCTGGAGGCCTCGCCCCTGGTCGACCCGGGCGCGCGCGGCCTGATCGACAATATCGCCAAGGCCTTTCAGTCGACCGAGGCGCTGCTCAGCACCCTGCTCGACATCTCGAAGATGGACGCCGGGGGCTACCGCCCTCGCATGACCGCGGTCAAGGTCGGTGAGCTCTTCGAGACCCTGGACGCCGAATTCAGCGCCCTGGCCCGGCAAAGGGGACTGCGCCTGCGGCGGGTCGACTGCTCGGCCGTGGTGCGCTCAGACGCCCAGCTTCTGCGCCGCATCGTGCAGAACCTGCTGTCCAACGCGCTGAAATACACCGACGAGGGCGCCATCCTGCTGGGCGCCCGGCGGCGCGGCGACCTGCTGTCCATCGAGATTCACGACAGCGGTCCGGGAATCGCCGCCGAGAATCACCAGGCTATTTTCGAGGAGTTCAGGCGCGCGGTTCCGGCGGGGGTGCAGGCCAACGGCCTCGGGCTCGGGCTCGCTATCGTCAAGCGCGCCGCCGACCTGCTGGGCCACCAGGTGGGGCTGCACTCGCACATCGGTCGCGGCTCCTGCTTCTACCTGACGGTGCCGCTGCTGCCGGCCGACGGCAGCGAGGACGTCGAGGCGGCACTCTACGATCTGCCGCCCGCAGCGAGCCAGGGACCGCAGTTCAACGGTGTGGTGCCGGCCGAAGGCCCGCTCTTCGTACTGGAGAATGACGAGGGCGTGGCGGACGCCATAACGACACTGTTCGACTACTGGAATCTCCCCAGCATCAACGCGCCGTCCTACACCGCCCTGCTGGAAATGGCGCAGGTCGGCGCCATGACGCCGCGCGCGATCATCGCCGACCTGCACCTGGACGGCGGTATCGACGGGATCGATGCGATTATCCTGCTGCGCGAGCGCCTGGGACGTGATGTGCCGGGCATCCTGGTGACGGCCGACCAGTCTCGCGAGGTGAAGGAGCGCGCCAAGGCCACGGGCATCGAGTACTTCTCGAAACCCATGAAGCCGGCCCAGCTACGCGCCTACCTCACTCACCTGTCCATGGTCGCCAGCACGGCCTCCGACCCCGCCATCGCCCCGGAAGACTGAGACAGGGCGCCGCGCTGGGCCAGCAGCACCGCCTGCATGCGCGAAGAAACCTCGAGCTTCTTCAGGATGGCCGAGACGTGGGCCTTGACGGTGGACTCGCTGATGGAGAGCTCATAGGCGATCTGCTTGTTCAGCAGACCTTCCCCGAGCAGCCGCAGGACCGTGGTCTGCTGCGGCGTAAGGGTCCCTATAACCCGGGAGACCTCGTCGATCTCCGCCAGTTCCTCCGGCTCGCAGGCCGATCCCTGACCGCCGAACACGGTGTTGCCGGCGAGCACCTCGCGCACCGCCGACACGATCTCCGCCGAACTGGCCTTCTTGTTGACGAAGCCAAGCGCTCCGTAGCTGCGCGCCATCTGCACCAGACGGGCGTCGTCCAGCCCTGACAGGACCAATATGGGGAGCTTGGGCGCCTCCTTGCGCAGCTGCAGAAGGCCCTGAAATCCCTCCACATCCGGCAACTTCAGGTCTAGAAGCACCAAATCGATGTCTTCCAGCCGGCGCACGGTCTCCAGGGCTTCCGAGCCCGAATGCGCCTGCATCATTTCGCAGGGCTCGAACGCCGTCGCCAGCATGCCCTCAAGCGCCGAACACACCAAGGGGTGGTCGTCGACAATCAAGATGCGCATTGCGTCACCTTCCTCCCTAGTGCGGCCTCGTTCATTTCGTGCCGCCTTTTTACTTATCCACAGAATAGGGGGCGGGGTGGGCTATGTGCAATTCACAATTGCAGAAAATCCTATTTCACCGGCCTCACGGCACCCCGCCGCCTGCCTTGCTGGCAACAGCCTGACGACTGCGCAGCTGGAGGGCGAGTGCCAAAAACCGGACATGGCGGCAGGAAGTAGCGACGAAATGTTTATTTTCTACAGCCGGCATGCGTAAAGGTCTCGGCTCTTACACGTCGTTCCCCTGTACGAGGCGCCCTGCCCGCACCAGATCCTCGCCGTTGGGCCCCCGACGTGGCGGGCCCTGCTTGGAGGCAAGCTGCCCATGTACACCTCTTTTCGTGCCGCCGAGGTGGCGGCCCTTTTCTGGCTTGGCGCCGCCGCGACGGCGACAGCCGCCGATGCGACGATTCAGATGCAGGCGGTCCGCGACAAGGGCCCCGGCCCGGTCATCGGCACGGTGCACGCCGTGGAGACCGCCGAGGGGCTCGTCCTGGAACTGGATCTCGCCGACCTGCCGCCGGGCCCCAACCGTCTGTTCCTGCACGACGCCGGTGACTGCTCGGCGCCCCGGGGCGAGCTGCTGTCCAGCGCGCCTCTGGCGGTGGTGAACGTGGACATCACTGAAGACGGTGCCGAGCCCCTGAAGCAGATGCTCGTGCTCCCCGGCACGAGCCTGGGCGAGATATCGCTCAAGGCCCTGGTGATCTATCGCGGCGGCCAGACTGCGGACCTGGGGCCCGAGCAGACCGGCCTGCGTCGCCTGGTTGCTTGCGGCGTCGTCCGATAGACCTTATCGCGAAGGAGGCGACTCTGGCCCCCCCAAAGGGCCGGTGTCGCCTCCAAGGCGCCGCCAGTCTCCCCAGCGGTCACAATTTGTTACGCAATATTTCATCGCCGCGCCGCCCGCTGCGCCGCCGCGATCGCGCTTCCAATGGCCAGATCTGACCGTCAGGGCCCGCAGGCGGCGGGCGAAACGGCCATTCGCCTGTGAAAAGGCACCGGCCCGCAGCAACGCGCAGCGGGGCCGGGCGACTGCCCCACCCTCTCCAAAAGCCCTGTTTTCGGGCGATTCCGTCAGGTTCCGGTCAGATGACACTGCTACCTGTTTGATTGATTACCTGGAGCATCTGTCGTAAATCACAGCACTGAAGTGAGCAAAGCGAGTCGCTTGGACTGCGTCGGCTTGTGGGCTACGCAAGGTGATTAAGAGGGGGAAGGGGGCCGCCGAGCATCGGAGCCGTTATGTCCTTTGACGTCTTCAAGGATTGACGGGGCCGTAATAAAACGGCAAAGGATGCAGGTCTGCGGTGGATTTTACGATCCCTAAATGTGTTTCTCGCCTATGTCGCGGAAACGAGCAGTATGGTCGGCAAGGCTGCTCCAGCGACACTGGAAACCGGCGATCCGGGGGATAGCCAGATACTCAGGAGTCTCAACTCTTGGAAGATCTTGTCCGGCAGCAAAGATAGAGAGATCAAAAAAGGAAGCTAGGGATCAATTAATGCCAAGTGCTACGGCATCAACAAACAGCAACCTGTCGTTCCGCATCGCAGAATTTGAAACACTAGTCGACGGATTGGACTACGCCGCAAAAGGCGAGACCGGGTGCAATTTCTTTTCCCCGCGCGGTGAACTGCAGCAAGCGCTTACCTACCGAGAGATTCGCGAGCGCGCTGTCGCCCTGGCGCAGCGCTTCGATCGCCTGGGGCTCGAGCGCGGCGCCCGCGTCGCCCTGGTTGCCGAGACTTCCCCGGATTTCCTGACGTTCTTCTACGCCTGCCAGTACGCGGGCCTGATCCCGGTACCCCTGCCCCTGGCCATCAACCTCGGCGGCCACGACGCTTACGTCGAGCGCCTGCGCAACATGATCGGCCGGGCCGGTGCCGAAATCGCCGTCGGCCCAGCGGAGTTGCTGCACTACCTCCGGGAAGCGGCCAGCAACCTCAAGATGGTCGGCACGCCGGAAGATTTCTACGCCTTGCCGGCCAGCGGCGGCGACCTGCGTCCCTTCACCAAGGACGAAGCCTGCTACATCCAATACTCCTCCGGCAGCACCAGCCTGCCGCGCGGCGTCTTCGTCTCCCAGCGCGCCATTACCAGCAACGCCCGCGGCATCGGCCAGCACGGCCTGGAGCTGCGCCCCGGCGACCGCGCAACGTCCTGGCTGCCGCTCTATCACGATATGGGCCTGGTCGGCTTCTGCCTGACCCCCATGCTGAGCCAGATCACCCTCGACTACCTGGCGACCAAAAGCTTCGCCCTGCGCCCGCTGACCTGGCTGAAGCTGCTGTCGCAGTACGGCGGCACCATCTCCTTCAGCCCGACTTTCGGCTACGACCTCTGCGCGACCCGCGGCCTCAACGGCTCCGCCAAAACCATCGACCTGTCGCATTGGCGCGTCGCCGGCATCGGCGGCGAGATGGTGCGCGCCGAGATCCTGTCGCGCTTCGCCGAGACCTTCGGAGTGACCGGTTTCTCGCCCAAGGCCTTCCTGCCCAGCTACGGCCTGGCGGAATCCACCCTGGCCGTCACCTTCGCCTCGCTGGACAAGGGCGTCGAGGTCGATCGCATCGACCAGGAACACTACACCCACACCGGCAATGTCTCGCCGGTCAACGGCAGGGCCAACGGCAAGGCAAATGGCCATGTCAACGGCCATATCAACGGCAGCGCCGCGCGTTCCTTCGTGATTTGCGGCGCGCCGATGCCCGGCCACGAGGTCGAGGTGCGCAGCGAGACCAACGCGCCCCTGGCCGACCACAACGTCGGGCGCGTCGTCGTGCGCGGCCCCAGCGTCATGGACGGCTACTTCAACGATCCGGCAGCCACCGCCGCGGTGACCACCGAGGACGGCTGGCTCGACACCGGCGACCTCGGCTACATGATCGACGGCAAGCTGGTGGTGACCGGCCGCCGCAAGGACCTGGTGATTCTCAACGGCCTGAACATCTGGCCGCAGGACGTAGAGTGGGCCGTGGAAGCCCTTGAAGAGGTGCGCGGCAGCGACGTCGCCTGCTTCTCCGTCATCGAGACCGACGGCAACGAGCGGATGATCGTGGTCTTGCAGTGCCGCATGCACGACACGGCCGCGCGCGAAAGCCTGCGCAAGAAGGTGGTGGCCACGGTGCGCAAGACCTGCGGCGCCGACTGCCGCGTGGTCCTGGTGCCGCCGAAGACCCTGAAGTTCACCTCCTCCGGCAAGCTGAGCCGTTCGGCGGTGAAGGCCGACTACATCTCCGGAGAGATCAGCGATCTCAATCTCGCCTCCAGCCGGCAGGCCGCGCCGACCCCGGCCTATTCCGAGCAGCGCCGCTAGCTTGGCCGCGCCGTCCGGCGCCGGGCGCAACCCGCCCCGCCCGCGCGGAGCCGACGAACAGCCATGAATGACGCAATCACGCCCCGCGGCAGCGTCGCCCTGACCGGCGGCTCCGGCTTCGTGGGCGGCCACATTCTGCGCCGCCTGGTCGCCGAAGGCTGGCAGGTGCGCGCCCTCACGCGCCGCCCCGACGGCCTGCCGCCGGTCGAGGGTGCCCCACCGGGCAGCGTAACGGCGATCCCGGGCGATCTAGAGTCCAGCGAAGCCCTGGCCGAGCTGGTCGCCGGCGCGGACGCGGTGATCCACTGCGCCGGGCTGGTCGCCGCGCGGCGCAGGGCGGACTTCCTGCGGGTCAATGCGGAGGGCACGGCGGCCCTGCTGCGCGCGCTGGAAGCCGGGAGGCAGGCCGGCGGGCCCGCCCCGCGCTTCGTGCTCATCTCCTCACTGGCGGCGCGCGAGCCGCAGCTCTCGCCCTACGCCGACAGCAAGCGCCAGGCCGAGGAGGCGCTGCGCCGCCTCGGCGCAGGGCTGGACTGGCGGGTGCTGCGCCCCGCCGTGGTCTACGGGCCGGGCGACCGGGCCACCCTGCCGCTGTTCCGCCAGTTCCTGCGCGGCCTTGCCCTGGTGCCCGGCGGCAGCGGGCGGTTCTCCATGATCTACGTCGAGGACTTGGCCGCCGCCGCGGTCGCCGCCCTGGCCCCGGAGCTGCCGGCCGGCGGCTTCCTGGGGCCCGACGACGGCACCGCCGGCGGGTATGGCTGGGCGGAGGTGCTGGCTGCCGCCGGACGCCTGGCCGGACGGCCGGTGCGTGCCGTGACCGTCCCGCGCGTCCTCCAGCGCCTGGCCGCGGCCCTCAGCACCGCCGGCGCCCTGGTGAGCGGCCGTCCGGCCGTGCTGTCCCAGGGCAAGGTCAACGAATTCGGGCACCCGGACTGGGTCTGCCGCCCGCAGCCGCCCGGGGCCCCGTCGCTGAGCGATTGCATTTCCTGGCGTCCGGCGGTAGGCCTGGACGAGGGTTTCTCCAAGACCGTCGCGTGGTATAAGGCTGCTGGCTGGCTTTGACGCGCGCGTCCCGGACATCGTGGACAGCGCAGGCGCTGTAACGTCGCTTTGGGGGAACCAGGTAGGAAACGGGATCCCTCCCCACTTCAGAGGGTCCCGATCATGAGGGAAAGATATGCAGTGGACTGCCGATAAGGTCCAGGAGGAGATAGTCACGCTCCTCCAACCCTTTAATCCCAAGGGCATCGAGATAACGCCGGAAACCGACCTTTCGGCCGACCTCTACATGGATTCCGTCGCCGCCATGAACCTGGTCATGGAAATCGAAGACCGCTTCGAGATCGACATCCCAATCAGCCTGCTCCCGGACGTGAACAACCTCCAGGATCTGGTCGAAGCGGTGCTTGCACAATTGAGCAAGGGCTAACCATATGAGTCTGTTCGATAAATATGATCAGGTAGCCGCCCGCCACGACCGCCTTCTGGCGGCCGGCAGAGATCCCTTCAACATGTGCATGGACCGCATCGTCTCGGCTACCGAGGCGATCGTCGACGGTCGCGAGACAATCCTGGTCGGCACCAACAACTATCTGGGCCTGACCTTCGATCCCGACTGCGTCGAGGCCACGGTGGAGGCGGTGCGCGAGCAGGGCACCGGCACCACGGGCTCGCGCATCGCCAACGGCACCTACGCGAGCCACCGGGCGCTGGAGCAGGCGATCGCGGCCTTCCTGGGCCGCAGCGCCGCCATGGTCTTCCCGACCGGCTACCAGGCCAACCTGGGCGTTATCGCCGGCCTCGCCGGCCCCAAGGACACCATCCTGCTGGACTCCGACTCCCACGCCAGCATTTACGACGGCTGCCGTCTCAGCGGGGCGACGCTGATCCGCTTCCGCCACAACTCGCCCGCCGACCTCGACAAGCGCCTGGAGCGCCTCAAGGACGACAAGGCGAGCAAGCTGATCATCGTCGAGGGCATCTATTCCATGCTGGGCGACCAGGCGCCGCTGGACGAGTTCGTCGACGTAAAGCGCCGCCACGGGGTCGAGCTGCTGGTCGACGAGGCCCACTCCCTGGGCGTCTTCGGCGACAACGGCCGCGGCATCGCCGAGGCTTACGACGTCGAGGACGACGTCGACTACGTTGTCGGCACCTTCTCCAAGAGCCTGGGCGCGGTCGGCGGTTTCGGCGCCTCGAGCAACCCGGAGTTCGAGCAGCTGCGCTTCACCAGCCGGCCCTATATGTTCACGGCCTCCTCCTCGCCGTCCAGCATCGCCACGGCCATGGCGACGCTGAAGAAAATCCAGTCCGAGCCGCAGCTGCGCCGGCAGCTCTGGGACAATGCCGAGGCGCTCTACAACGGCCTGAAAGACCTGGGCTTCGCGATCTGCGCCGAGACCAGTCCGATCATCGCCGTGAAGCTGCCCAGCGAGGAAGCGGCGGTCTTCATGTGGAATGCGCTGATCGAGGCCGGCGTCTACGTGAACCTGGCGCTGCCGCCGGGCACGCCGGACGGCTCCTGCCTGCTGCGCTGCAGCCTCTCGGCGGCCCACACGCCGGCCCAGGTGCAGAAGGTCTGCGAGGTCTTCGACGCGGCCCGCCGCGCCCTCAAGGAATGGGAAGCCGCCCAGTCTGCGGCCGAATAGGCGCCGCGGCTATCTGAAGGCGCCCCTGCGGTAGAGCTTCCAGAACAGTACCGTCGAAGCCAGCACCGGGTGGCGGCGCTGCCAGGGCGTCAGGGTGATGGTGACGCCGGAGTGCCGCTCGATCTTCCACAACAGGTACTGCGCGCCGTCCTGGAAGGTAAAGGCCGCCTTCACCAGGCGCGCCACCGACAGCAGCTTTCCCTGCCAGCGGCGCAGCAGCCACTTGAACTCCGCCCGCCGTCGCGGCGGCGCCTCCCAGCTGTCGCCCACCGCCTGGGCGCCCAGCAGCGGCAGGACCGTCGCCGCGACCCGGGCGTAGTGCGCTGCATTGGCCTGGTAGATCTCCTCTGCCCGCTCCGGCGGTTCGGCGCGCAGCTCGCTACGGTAGGTCTGGCGGAACACCGAGACCCAGAGGTCGCGGCTGGTGAAGGTCCCCTCGACCAGGGCCAGCCCCTCGCCCGCCACCTTGCGCGCCGAAGCGGCCAGCGCCGCTACTGCGCGCGCGCGGACCGCGGCGTCACGGCAGTACGGGAGGCGGCAAGGCTGCGCGAAGCGGGCCCAGAGGTAGGGGTGGAACCATCTGCCGGAAGCGCCCTTCTCGAAATCGGCAAGCGAGATCAGCGCGTACTTGGCGCGCACCCGGCGCCCCTCGAACGGCGCTTCCAGATAGAAAACGTTCGGCGGCAGGGCCCAGTTCAGGAAGGCGCGCAGGCCCTTGCCGTAGATCGCGCCATAGCTGTCCACCAGGACGTAGAGATCGACGATCTTGCCGTCGTCGTCGCCCAGACGCAGGCAGGACCCGTAGAAGATCACCGCCGAGACAGCCGCGCCATGGCGGGCGCGCGCGGCCTCGACGATGGCGGTGATGGGCGCGGCGACGGCCTGCGCCGTCTCCGCTTCCCGCAGGCTCACAAGCGCGTCGCCGTTCATCTGCTAAAGCCTCACGAAGCGGGCTTCGTCGGCGGCGGTCAGGACAATCTCCTTGCCCGGCGTCGGCTCGAAGATCTCGCCGTCCAGGGTGAAGGGACAGTCCATGGCCAGCGCCACGCGGCGCACGCTGCGGCTGAGGTAGGTCTCCGGCGCCAGCTTGCGCTCCGGCCCGCCGTAGAGAATGCGTAGGGCATAGCGCAGTATCCCCTTGGGGGGATAGGCGATGGCGGTGAAGCGCAGGTGCCCCGCATCGCCGCCCCAGAAGGGCCGGCTGCCGAGGATCAGCTTGTCCAGCGTGGTCGCCAGCACCAGCAGGCTCTCCAGTGTCTCCCTCGGGGCTTCGTCGAAGGTCATCGCGATCCTGTCGCCGTAGAAGATGCTGCCTTCCTTGCGGCCGCCCTTGCCGCCGCGCAGCAGCCAACCGCCCAGCAGACCTGCCAGGGTCACCGCCGCCGCCGAGTCCGACTTGATGTTGTAGGGATGGACCTTGCTGCGGCAGGCCTCGATGGCTCGGGTGATCCCGGCGCCGCCGAAAAACATACCGTATTGCGGCTGATGGTTCAGGGCGTTCTCCAGCCGCAGGATGCGCCGGGTAAGGCAGGCCCGGGCCAGCGTTTCCGCGTCAGCGGCCAGGAGGCGCTGCAGCCCCTTGAGGCCGCGCCGTTTCAGGCCGACGTCGGCGGCGATCATGTTGGTCATGCCGCGCGGCACCACGACCAGCAGCGGGTCGCTTTCGAAGGGGCGCTGGCCGTAGAGCTCGGTCAGTGCCGCCTGCACCGTGCCGTCGCCGCCGGCCACGGCCACCACGCCGACTTCCCGTCGGGCGAAGCCGCGCAGGATCTCCGGGATGTCGGTGATCTTGTCGAGGATGGCGTGCTCGACGTTGGACGCGCCGTCGAGCAATTCCCGCAGTTCGCCCAGGCCCGCCTTGTTGCGCTGGCTGCCGGGGTTGGTGATGACGCCGATCCTGGGCATCTCGCCGCCGGCGCTCACGCCGGCCCCGCCATCCAGGAGCGCAGCTTGCCGCGCCGCGCCGCGAAGAGCGCCTGCGCGATCTGCAGCAGGTGCAGCAAGAGGCAGAGCGCGGTCCAGACCGCCACCGCCGCGAGGCCAAGGTCCGGGCGGCCAAGGAGCGCGAAGAGCGTCAGCAGCACCAGATTGGGATTGCGCCGCGCGGTGAAGAGGCGGAACCAGGTATCGACCTTGCGCCAGACGTGGATCTCCAGGCCCAGACGCCAGATGGCGAGCCCTTCGACGACCCGCTGCAGCACGTAACCGGCGATGATCACCACGAGCAGCAGTGCGAGGCTGTCGGGACTGACGGCCTGCTGCAACCCGACGCCCCAGGCCCAGTACCAGAAGGGCGGATGGACCAGGTCGATGCCGTGGTCGAAGACATTGCCCCACTTGCTCGACTGGAGGGTGATGCGCGCCAGCTTGCCGTCGACGGTGTCAAGGAAGGTCATACCCCAAGCGGCCAGCAGACCGGGCAGCCAGTTGCCTTCCCAGAACCAGTAGAAGGCGGCGACGACCAGGACCGCGCTCAGCGCCGTCACCTGGTTCGGCGTGATGCCGAGGCGCGCGCAGAGCTTGGTCACATGAAAGGCCGGACGTGGCCAGAACCACTTGGTGACGAAGTCGGTGGCGCCCTTGTAGGTCCCCATGAACATGCGCCACTCGATGGGCTTCAGGCGCTCCTGCTGCAGCAGCAGCGCGTAGGGTTCCTCGCGCTTGCGCAGCGCCTGCCAGTAGGAGGCGCCGAGATCACCGCTGCTCACGGCCTTCAGGCCTTCGGGCAGCTCCCCGGCGCTGTCACGGCGCAGGACCCCAGCCGCCGCGCCCGCCAGTCCGGCCGGCGCATGAATCGCCAGGGGCACGCCTGCCGGCGTTCCGTTGGAGAGCAGCACGGCGCCCGGCGCCGCGAGCAGGGCCTGGAGCAGCGGCGTGTCGATGACGGCGTCGGAGCGCAGCAGCAAGACGGAACCTTCCTGCCCGGCCAACGCGCCTTCATCGACGAGCTGCGTGACACCGGCCCTGGCGAGCTGGCGGCGCAGGCGGTCGGACGCGGCGGCGCACCACACCTGGGGGTCGGTGGCCCCGGCGATGGCGGCAGCTGCGGGCCGTGACTCCTTCTCAGCGCGCAAGTGAACTCTCTTTGCAGAACATTGTTATGGAAATCAGAGGTTTGGCGAGTACCCTCCGGACGGCGACGAGGCGCCGGGAAGGGCGGTTCCGCTCCATTAATCGGACCCGGCGGCGCTTGTCAAGGAAGCCACCTAGGCCGGCCGGTTCTTCAATTCGTGCCAGTAGATGATGCTCATGGCGACGGCGGTAAAGGCGACCAGCGGCACGGCACTGGCGATCAGCGGCGGCAGCAGTCCGACCTCCCCCATCGCCAGGGTGATGCCGTTAAAGATGAAGAAGGCGAAGCCGACGGCGACCCCGCCCAGGAACAGCAGCTCGACCCGGCCGCCGCGCTGCGACTGCTGGCCCAGGGCGGCACAGAGCAGCAGCATCAGCAGCGGCACCAGGCAGGTGCTGATCTTCTCATAGAGCCAGGTGCGGTAGAGGTAGGGCGCCCAGGTGCCCTGGCCGTCGCCGCCGGCAAAGCGGCTGATCTGGTCGAAGGAGAGGTTGCGCGGATGGGCGCTGAGGTTACGCAGGCTTTCCGGATCCAGGGAGATTCGCCATTCGCGCGTGTCGCTGTGACGCGGCAGACCGCGGCCCACCGCACGCTCGGTGATGTCGCTCAGCACCCAGACGCCGCCGTCATAGTGCGCGCCGACCACGTCCAGGCGACCCAGCAATGTGCCGTTGCCGTCACGCTCAAAGATGGTGAAGTTGCTGAGGCGTCCCTCGCCGATATTCTCCGTCGGCACCCTTACGATGTCGCTGCCGATATGGATCCAGGTCACGCCCTCGGTCAGGCTGGCCTCATCAGGGTCGTTGTCACGGACGATGCCCCAGCTGCGCAGCTCCTCGAAGCCTACCGGCACGGCGAAGTCGTCGACGGCGAACTGCAGCAGGCCCAGCAGGGCGGCCATCGGCAGCAAGCGCAGGAAAAGCCCGAACTGCGAGACGCCCGCGTTCCACATCGCCGTCAGTTCGCCGTGGCGGATCAGCGTGGCGAAGGTCAAGAGCCCCGCCAGCAACGTCGCGATCTTGATGACGTCGGAGATGATGATCGGGCTGCGCAGCAGCATGTAGCGGCCCAGGTCCGACAGATCGGCGCCGCGCCCAAGCAGGCGGTTGGAATTGACCATGACGTCGAGCGCGAGCAGCAGTGCGAGCAGGCAGACCAGCATCAGCAGGAAGCGGCCCAGCAGCAAGCGTGTCAGATAAGCGGCAAAGGTGTTCATGGACCGCTCACTCCGACGCGCGGCGCTTGGCAAAACCGCCGCGCAGCATCTGCGCCAGCCCTTCCAGCGCGGCGATCGGCGACCAGCGCTGGCGGCGGCCGCGCGGCACCAAGAAGGCGCTGCGGTAAAACAGCACGCCGCTGAGCAGCGTCAATACGACAAAAGGCAGCCACAGGCCGACCAGCGGCGACACCAGACCTACCGCTGCCCAGCCCTTGCCGACGTTGAGCACCTGGTTGTAGAGGACAAGGACCAGCAGCCCGACGGCAATGCCGTAGCTCTGCCGCCCGCGCCGCGGCCCCAGTGCGAAAGGCACCGCCAGAAAGGGCAGCAGCAGCACCGACAGGCTGCGCACGATGCGGTCGTGGAAGTCGGCCAGCATCTCCAGCGTCGTGGTGTCCGGCGGCGGCGCGTGCCGATAACGCCACAGCTCGAAGAGCGTCAGCTCGCGCTCGTCCTCACCGCGCGGCCGAAAGGCGTCCTGCCCAACCAGGTCGATGGGCACCTGCAGTTGGTCGAACTGCAGGGCGCCGGATTGTCCGCTTGAGAACTCGTCACTTCCGGCCAGCCCGCTCCCCACCTGTGTCGGGCCCGGCAGCGGGGTTTCGAGTCGCACGCCATCGCGCAGCAGCAGCGTCGATTTCTCGCCCGCCGGCGCGACATAGAGGCTGCCGCGCTCCGCCGTGGTGGCCACGCCCCGATCGCTGCCGCCGTCGGGGTCCGCTTCGGTCTCCTGATAGATGAAGACGCGCGCGAACTCGCGGCTGTTGCGCCAGATTCGCTCGGCCATGAAGGTCACGCCCTCGACCTCCATGAAGGTGCGCTCCTTCAGGTAGACGTTGGCCGCGGCCTTCTCCACGTTATGCACCAGGGCGCGGTAGACGTAGCGGGTGTAGGGCTGGCCGACCGCAAAGTTCGCCGCCGAGAGAACGGTGAGCCCGAGGCCAAGCAGGATCACCGGTGTCATGAGCCGCGACAGGCCAATGCCGGCGGCGCCCAGGGCATCCAGCTCGTTCGCCTGGTACAGCCGGGTGAAGGCCAGCAGCACCCCCAGGAAGAACGCCACCGGCAAGGCCAGGGCCATATAGTGGGGCACCAGGAAGGCCAGCATCTGCAGCAGCACGGTCAGGCCGCCGCCCGTGTCGAGCACCAGGTCGAGCAGACGCAGCATGCGCTCCGTGAGCAGTACCAGCAACGCGATGCCGATGGCTGCGAAGAGTGGGCCCAGCGTCTGCCGCAGAATATAGCTGTTGATCGTCGACATGGACCGGGCGCCGGCGCTCTCTCTCGCTACTCGCCTGTCGTGCCGGGCCAGGCGGCCTTCAGCGCCGCAACCAGGGCGGCCTGCGTCTCGGCATCCGGCTGCACGCCGCCGGTGAGATCCGGAACCGCCGGCCAGCCGGCGTCCGCGTAGACCGTGCCGTCGAAGATCTGATCGGCTTCGTAGCGCGGCAGGACGTGGAAGTGCACGTCCTTGTCCACCATCATCAGCATCAGGTAGTTGATCTTCTGATAGGGGCGGAAGGCGCTGAGGCCTGCCTCGATATCGCTGATAACCTGCTGCAGCTGGGCGAAGGCTTCGCCCGAGATGTCGCTGAAAGCCTCCGCCTCGTCCCTGCAGATCAGCACCAGCGCGCCCAGCGTCGCCTGGTGCGGACGCAGCAGAACCACCCAGCGGCCGTAGTCGTGGATCAGGCTGCCGGGGTAGCCGAACTTGGCCATGGTGCCGTTGGGCTTACTTGACAAAATCACGCCGCGGTCCTACCTCGCTTGCATTGACGCCGGTCGCGCGCCCCATTGGGTTTTGGGGACAGCGGGGGGATGGCAGCCACCCCTGCTCCGTAATACCAGATGGTGCCGCCCCAGGCACCCTTCCGGCCCGCAATGAATGGGAATGCGAACATGGGTCCCAGTTCCCGTACGGTCCAGTCAAAAGATGCGATCCCGCCGCTGCTGACGGCGTTCTTCGTGGCGGCCGCCCTGGCCTTGGCCACCCTGTCCCCGGCGCGGGGCGAAGAGCCCGTGGTGGCCAAATGCGCCGCCGGGGCGGCGGGCGACCCCAATGCCCCCACCCCGGGCACGGTCCAGGTGGCGGGGGATAAAGTCCGCAATTCCAAGGGCCTAATCACCGCTGTTCTCTATTCGGACGACCCCAAGACCTTCCTGAAGAGCGGCAAGAAGCTCGACCGGATCCGGGTCGAGGCCCATGAGGGCGAAACCGTGCTCTGTCTGAAAGCCCCCGCCAACGGCCGCTATTCGGTGGCACTGTATCACGACGAGAACGGGAACAAGAAATTCGACCGGGACTTTCTGGGCATTCCCGTCGAGGGTTACGGCTTCTCCCAGAACCCGGGCTTCCGCTTCGGCAAGCCGGAATTGGAGGAGACGCTCTTCACCATCAACAGCGCCCTCACAAGTCTGCGGATCTCAATCCTCTACCTCTAGGGCCGTCGCGGCTTACAGGTCATAGCTGCGGGCTTCGCGGAAGCTGCCGCTGGCCGGATCGAAGCCGCGCGACCTGACCCCGATGCGCCAGCCGTTGCCCGCCTGCTCGATGTCGTAGAGCTGGTAGTGGGCGATCGGATGCTTGCTTTCGCGCCCGGCCGAGGCCGAGGGCACGCCGATCACCGGCACGCCGGCATCGGGTCCGGCGATCTGCTCGGCGCCGAAGCTGTGGTCGTGCCCGTGGAGAATCAACTCGGCCCCCGCCTCGGCGATGACCTCGCGGAAAGGCACGGCGTCCACCAGGCGCTTGCGCCAGGCGATCCTGTCCAGACTGGGCGGATGGTGCAGCAGCACCACGCGGAACCAGCCCTGCTCACCCAGGCGCTGCAGCAAACTCCGCAGACGCTCCAACTGGGCCGTGCCCAGAGTGCCGTGGGCGCAGAACAGCGGTGTCGCTTGGGCCGAAGAGAGACCGATGATGGCCGCCGGACCACGATAGCGCACGAAGGGGAAGGCCTCCGGCCCGCTTTGGGCCTCGGCATCAGCGCCGGCGTTCTCCCCTGCCCCCGCCTCGCAGGTCATGAAGGGCTGCCACTTGGCCAGCGAAGCCTCCCAGGGCAGCGTCACATAAGCATCATGATTACCGGGGATCACGGTGACGGCCTCCGGCGTGCCGAGGCCATGCAACCACTCGGCGACGCGGGAGAATTCCTCCAGCAGCGCGATGTTGGTCAGATCGCCGGTCACAACCAGATGGTCGGGCGCGCGGGCGCCCAGATCCTCGGCCAGGGCCGTCAGCACCTCCGGGCGGTGGATGCCCTGGCGCCGGCGCATCCACGACAGCCAGCCGAAAAAACGCTTGTTCATCAAATCCCTGGCCCGGACCGGTGGCAGCGGGCCGAGGTGCGGGTCGGAAATATGGGCCAGGGTGAACATCAGGCAGAATCCGCCGCCCCAAGGCAGCTCAAAGGTTGACGTAACACAAGGAACATGTGATCAAAACCGCCTGCGTGAAAGCCAAAAATCGCCACCTGGGATCCATATCCGCGTTGAAAGCCCTGATTATCGGCGCCGGCCAAGGCAAGCGCCTGCTCCCTCTCACGGAAGTGGAGCCCAAAGCCCTCCTCGAAGTCGGCGGCAAGTCGCTGCTGGAATGGCAGATCGAATCGCTGATCGCCTGCGGTGTCGAAGACATCGTGGTGCTGGCCGGCTTCAATCTGGCCGCCGTCGAAGAGCGCCTGGAGAGCTTCGCCCGTCGCTGGCCCTCGGCGAGCTTCCGCTGCGTCTACAATCCCTTCTACGGCGTCGCTGATAACCTGGCGACCTGCTGGATGGCCCGCCACGAGATGGTCGGGGACTTCCTGCTGCTGAACAGCGACACCCTGTTCAGCCTGCCGGTGCTGGAGACCCTGCTGGCCAGCGCGCCGGCCCCGATCAGCCTGGCGGTGGACCACAAGGAAAAGTACGACGACGACGACATGAAGGTGCAGCTGCAGGACGGCCGCCTGCTCGACATCGGCAAGAAGTTGCCGGCCGAGCGGGTGCAGGGCGAGTCCATCGGCATGCTGTACTTCCGGGGCGAAGGCCCGCGGCATTTCGCCGCAGCCCTGGAGGCCGCCATGCGCGACCCCGCGGCCATCCGCCAGTGGTACCTCTCCGTCATCGCGGCCCTGGCCCCCAAGGTCGAGATCCAGGCCGTCACCATCAGCGGGCGCGACTGGTGCGAGATCGACTATCCGGTGGACGTGCAGACGGCCAAGCGCATGGTTGCCTCCTGGCGCCCCAAGCCGGACGACAACCTGGCCGCCGCCGAGTCCTCCTGAGTCCCCTCAAGCCTTCGCCAGAATCTCTTCGACCAGCGCCAGGTCCTCCGGTTTGTCGACGTCGATGGCCGCCTCGGCGAAAGGCATCTTTACCGCCGCCACGCTGACGCCCAGGCGCGCCGAGACGCGCCCCATGGCCTGGTCCAGGGTGAAGCGGCGCAGCAGATAACCGAGCAGCAGCCTCGGGCCGAAGACGGCGGCGATGCGCCAGGGCCGCTTGCGCTGCTGCTCGACCCGCAGCCACAGTTCAGGCAGCGCCCTGGCCGCCGGGCTCATCAGCGCAAAGAGATTGCTGCCCGAATAGCGCTCGTCGCGGAACGTCAGGTAGGTGCGCCTGGTCTGCGGATAGCGCGCCAGCAACACCCCCGCGGCAGTGAGGCCAGCGGTCACTTCAGCCCCTGACGCCCGGCTGGCGGCGCAGAAGTGATCCACCATCTCGGTTGTCAGCAAGGCATGGTCGGCGGTGGTGACCAGCAGTGGAAAGGGCCGGTCCAAGCCGGTCGCGGCCTGCAGCACGCTGCGGCTGGGCGAGCCCGCCGCCTGCAAGGCGGTGAGCCGTCCCCCCGCCACCAGCGGCGCCAGGGCCGGCAATTGCGCCAGCAGCGCCGTATCGCGCAGGGAGACGGCAATGCGACCCACCTGGGCGCTGGCCGCCAGGGCGGTAACCACCCGTTCCAGCATGGCGGTGCCGGCGACCGGCGCCAGGCACTTGTGCGCCACCCCCGCGGCTTGCGAAACCGGATCGTCGGGCCCACGGTCCGCCGCCAGCACCAGGGCGGTGAAGGACGCCGCCGGGGCGTGGGTCATGACCCGAGCTCGCGGGCGTAGACACGGTAGGTCTTGTAAGCTTCGCCGCCGAATTCCTCGATCATCCGCCGCATGGGCAGGTTGTCTTCCAGGATCCACGACAGCTCGCCGCCTATCACCCCCAGCGCCGTCTGTTCGCGGCGGATGGCGTCGATCACCGAGAGCGCCAGCGTGGCGCCCATCAAGGAGTTCTGATAGGCCTTGCGCACGCCCATCAACGGCACGCGCCCTGTCTTGGTCGTCTTCACCTTGAGTCGCCACAGCAGCTTTGCCCAGCCGAAGGGCAGCAGGCGCCCGTTCAGATCGCTGATGGCCTCGTTCACGTTGGGCAGGCTGATGGCCATGGCGGCCGGCTCGCCCTTCAGCTCGGCGATGGCGATCGACTGCGGCCGAACGATGGGCTTCAGCTCCTTGGCCAGGTGGCGCAGGTCCGCCTCCGACATGGGGATAAAGCCCCAGTTCTCCGACCAGGCGTCATTGAAGACGTCGACGATGATGCGCAGATCGCGCTCGTAGTTGCGCATATCCAGGGGACGGATGGTCAACTGCTCCGCCGCCGCGGTCTTGCGCAGCACATAGGCGGCGGCGGGCGGCAGTTCATGCGCCGCCTCGTAGTAGTAGCAGATGAGGTCCTTGATCTTGTGATAGCCCAAGGCCTCCAGCCGCGTGGCGTAATAGGGCAGCGCGTGGCCCATCATCAGCGAGGGCGGATACTGGAAGCCTTCCACCAGCAGGCCGGATTCCTCGTTGATGGAAAGGCTGAAAGGGCCGGCAATGCGTTTCAGGCCCTTTTCGCGCAGCCAATCCTCCGCCGTCTGCAGCAAGGCAGCGAAGGTCTCCGCGTCGTCCTCGGCTTCCAACATACCGAAATGGCCCGTGGCGTCGTGGTGCCGGCCCAGGTGCGCCCGGTTCACCTGGGCGGAGATGCGGCCGACCGGGCGACCGTCGCGCAGCGCCAGCCAGAACCGCGCCTCGGCGTTCTGGAAGAAGGGGTTCTTCTTCGGGTTCAGGTGGTCGCGCCGCTCCATCAGCAGCGGCGGAACCCAGGCCGGGTCGTCGCGGTACAGCGCCCAGGGTAACCGGATGAAAGCCTCGCGGTCAGCGGAGCTCTCGACGGGCTTTATCGTGAGAGATTCCCCGGTCTGCGAAACCCCGGTCTGCAATGCCCCGGTCTGCGAAAGCCGCGGCGCGCTCATTCCTGGCGGCCGCGCCGCAGCACCGCGCTGCCGGGCGTGATGCCCGAGAGCGAGGCGACCCACGGGAAGCGCGCGGTCTCCGGCCCCGTGTAGCCCAGATTGAACACCGTCTCGCTGCGCGGGAAAGACTTGGGCTCGGCGTAGAAGGTCCCGAAGAGCCGGTCCCAGAAATAGTTGGTGATGCCGTAGTTGCCGTGCTCACTGTGGAAGTGGTGCGCCAGGTGATAGCGCTTGATGCGGCGCAGCCATTCCTGCTTCGGCGTGAAGGGCAGGTGCTGGATGCAGTGGCAGAACTCGTAGAAGCAGGTGGTCAGCATCCCTGTCGCCGCCGCCAGGGCCGCCGCGCCCGGCCCACCGATCAGCCAGCCGATGGGGATGGTCACCATCAGGATCGTGGGCAGCGTGGTGTAGAGGGCGCCGAACAGCACGCCCAGGTCGTTGGGGTCCTGGTGGTGGTCGAAATGGATGCGCTTCCACAGCGCCGCGGTCTGCGGGAACCTGTAGAGCGTGCGCCCGTGCAGCACGAAGCGGTGAAGCAGGTACCAGACCAGGGGATAGACCAGGATCGTCGCCACCACCGCCGCGGCCAGGGCCAGCGGCTCGCCGCCCCAATAGGCCGCCAGGGCGACACCGACAACGCTGAGCAGCGCATAGGCCTGAATTGCCGGATAGGTCACATAGGCCCAGACCAGCTCTCGCAGGTTCATCTTGTCCAGAAAGTACTTGCGGCCGGACCAGGATGTTCTGGCAAACAACACGTGAGGGACTGCCTTTCATTCAGGAGCGCGATTCGCGCACAAAACTAAGAGTTGGAGGGTGAACAATCAACGCCCTGTCCGAACCCGGCGGAGCACTGCTAAATCCAGGAAATCCGCGTGCCCGGCTTGTGCCTGTTGATGAACTTGCGCAGCCGGCTGCTCCAGCCGGCGATCAACTCCTGCTTGTCAGTCACCTTCAATTCCGTGTCCAGCGTGTAGATCACGGGCAGCGCAGTGGCGATGCGGAACTCGGCGGCCTCCTCGCCGCTCAGACCCTCGATCTCGCGCACCAGGCCGCGGATGCTGCTGGTGTGGGCGACCACCAGCGCGTTCCGGCCCTGGCTGAGGCGCGGCGCCAGGAAGTCCCGCCACCAGGGCGCGACGCGCGCCGCCGCCTGCTCCAGGCTCTCGCTGCGCGGCAGCAAAGCAGGATCAATCCCGGCATAGAGGGGGTCGAGGGCCGGCAGGCGCGGATCGCCGTCCGGCAAGGGCGGCGGTTCGGCGGTGAAGCTGCGCCGCCAGGCCGCCACCTGGTCGTTGCCGTGTTGCAGCGCCATCTTCGCCCGGTTAAAGCCTTGCAAAGCCCCGTAGTGGCGCTCGTTCAGTCGCCAGCTGCGCTCAATCTGCGCTTCTGGTTGGTCCAGTTCTTCTAGAATGATTTCAAGGGTTTTAACGGCGCGACTGAGATAAGAGGTGCAATACAGATCGAATTCAAGACCTGTCGCGGCGAGGCTCCGGCCGGCGCCGTGCGCCTCCTGCACGCCGGCGGCGCTGAGCGGCGCGTCGGCCCAGCCGGCGAAGCGATTCTGGCTGGACCACTCCGTCTTGCCGTGGCGCACCAAAACTAGTGTCGACATAATTTCCCGTATCTCTCGGCGGCGGCGCGCGATGATCAGCGCGCTTTACCCCACTGGCCGCTGGATATAAACCCTATGTCCGGGCGTCGGCAATCACCCTCTGGCGGGAGCCGGTGGGGGCTGCGCCCCAGCGGTACCCGAAGCCAACGGTTTTCGTCCCTCGTATGTCAGCTCTGGAGTCGCGCTCAGCCGAGATGGTGTCCCATCCGGACCAAGACAGTCCCCCCGTGGTGACGCCGCGCCTGTGGCTGCTGCTCGACGACCGTCCCGGCCACACCACGCAGGCCGTGGGCCTGGCCGAGGCGCTGGGTTGGCCCTACGAGACCCGCGAACTTCGCTTCACCTTGCTCAACCGGCTCAGCAACCGCCTGCTGGGGGCCAGCCGCCTCTCCCTCGACGCCGGGCGCTCCGACGCCCTGACACCGCCCTGGCCGGACCTGGTGATCGCCATGGGCCGGCGCACGGCCCCCATCGCGCGCTGGATCAAGCGCCAGAGCGGCGGCCACAGCAAACTGGTGCAACTGGGCCGCAAAGCCGCCAACGTGGCCGCGGACTTCGATCTGTCGGTGACCTGCGCCCACTTCCAGCAACCCGCCCACCCCAAGCGGGTGGAACTGCTGCTGCCGCCGACCCAGGTGACGCCCGCGCGCCTGCAGGCCGCCGCGGCACGCTGGCCCGACCTCTTCGACGGCGCAGCCCGCCCGCGCGTCGCGCTGCTGGTGGGCGGCACCACCGCGCATCACCGCCTCACGGCCGAGACGGCGGCGCGCATGGCCGGCGAGGTGCAGGCCTTCGCCGCCGCCCTCGGCGGCTCCCTCACCTGCGTCACCAGCCGGCGCAGCGGCGCGGCGGTGGAGCAGGCGCTGAAGGAGGGCGCGCCGGCGGCCACGATGCATTTCTGGCGTCGCGACCAGCAGGAGAACCCCTACCTGGGCTACCTGGCCCAAGCCGACATCCTGGTGGTGACCGGTGAGAGCGAGTCGATGCTGGCCGAGGCCGCCGGCGCCGCCAAGCCGCTCTATATCTACCCCATTCCGGCCAAGCCCGAATCCCTGCGCGCCCGCCTGGCCGCCGGGGTGCTGAGGGCGTCGCAGGACCACGGCCCGCTGGCGCGTCTCTGCGAGGGCCTGATCCAGCGCGGCCTGGTGGTGCCGCCGCGCGACCTGGAGCTCATGCATCGGGGCATGATCGCCGCGGGCATCGCCCGTCCCTTCGGCGACGGCCGCCCGCCGGCCGGCGGGCTGCCGCCGCTGCGCCAAGACGCGCTCACCGAACGTGTCCGTCTGCTCTTGGAGGGGCGCTAGTCTTGCCTGGCAGGCCAGCCACCCGAGTTCCGAAGGGCGGCCTGCTCACCCGCGCGGGCCGGGCAACCTGGCCGGGGGAGCGCACCTTCTGGATCCTGGGCCACAGCCAGGCGGAGTTCGAAGGGGTCACCGACCTGGTCGAGGCCCTCATGGAGCGCTATCCGCGGGTCGACATGCTGTTCACGGCGCCGGAGCCGGCGACGCGAGACTGGCTCCAGCGGCGCTTTCCGGCAGCGATGATCCTGCCGCCCCCCCTGCCCTTCACCCTGGCGGGCGGGCGCTACCTGCTGAACCTGAACGTTCGCGGCCTGATGATCCTCGGCGCGCCGACCCGCGGCGACCGCGCCGTGCTGCGCGCCGCCGGCAAGCGGGCGCTGCCCTGCGTCGGCGTCGAGGTGCCCGATCCCGCAGGGGTCGCCGGAGCCATCGCCACGGCAGAGGCCTGGGGCAAACTGCCTGAACGCATCGACCATTTCTTTGCCGCCGCTCCAGCCACGACGTCGCGGCTCGAGGCGCTGGGCATCGACGTACAGCGGATCACCCTGCTGCCGGCCGAGGGAACGGCGCGCGACAGCAGCTTCATCCCCGTCCTCGCGCACCTGCTGATGCAGGACCTGAAGCTGATCCGCAGCAAGCAGCGGCCCTTCCGCCGCGCGATGGAACGGCTTTGCCTCCGGGCAATAGGGCACCCGCGGCTGCGCCGCCTGCTGGCGGACAAGGCCCGGCGCTTTGACGACATCGAGGCACTGCGCGAGGCACTGGGCAATCCCGGGACCATCCTCTGCCTCGGCAACGGCCCCACCTCCGAGGATCCGGCCGTGGCCGAAGTGCGCCACGACTGCCTGTTCCGGGTCAACGACCTGTGGCTGACGCGCGGGTTCCTGACCGAGCCGGACATGGTCTTCACCGGCTCCAAGGGCACCCTGGCGCTGGTGAAGGGGGCGATTTTCGGCCTCTACAGCATCAAGTCGGAGGCCCGCCTGGTGGTCGCCCCCCTGCTGCGGCCCTGGATCTGGGGGTTCCGCTACGCCACGATCGAGCGCTTCAGGCTGTTTCTCTCGGAACCGCGCTGGCAGGACGTGCGGCCGACCAACGGCGCGGTCATGCTGGTCACCGCGGCAGCGCTGCAGCCGGCGCGGCTGGTGGTCTCCGGCATCGACCTCTTCAGCCATCCCGCAGGCAGCTATCCTGGGGACACCACCACCCCCAATGCCTACACCCCGGGGCACAACCCCGAATCGGAGCTGGAAATCCTGCTGGAGGCACTCAGCCGCTACCGAGGCGAACTCACGATCCTCAGCCCGGCCCTGCGCGAACAGTGGGAAGCCTTCAAGAGCGGCGCCCCCCGGGGGGACGGCCAGCCCCCGCAACAGAGCCAGGATGCTCGCTGAAAGCCGCCCCAATCCGGCTCGGACCGTCTCGGGACTGCGACGATCTGCATCTTGCCTAGAGGGCTTGGCTGTTCTAAACGTGGCCTATCGCCGACCGACTTGAGGCCGGCCCCCGACCGCTGGTGAGGCCTGGAAACGGGCGCGGCCGCTGGGGCCTGGGATGAGGCTGAAGAAGTGGTCTTTGGCGGGTTGTGGCCGCTGGGGTATCCTGGCGGCCGGTAATCCGCCTTCTGCTGTGCCCATCATCTGCTGAAGAGAGCGTAGATCCGTGACCCTCGCCGAGCCGAGTTTCAAGACCAAGTACTATCACAAGCGTATCGGACACCTGCTGCGCGTCGAGCGTGGCCGCGCCCCCGGATTTCGCGACGAGCCGGAAGTGCTCGTGATCGATCCGGTGCCGGGGGTGACCCCCAGCGAGAAGCCGGCGGTGCGCATCTTCCTCGGCACCGAGCCCATGCAGCACCGCGCCGAGCGGGTTTTCGTCTGGTCGATCCTGCAGCACCGCGATCCCGCGCGCCGCTACGAGATCCACTTCATGAAGGACCTCAAGGGCTACGACCGCGACCGCTGGAAGACCGGCTTCACCAACTACCGCTATGCCATTCCCTTCATGGCGGGCATGCAGGGCCGCGCGATCTACAATGACGTCGACCAGATCTATCTGACCGATCCGGCCGAACTGTTCGACAGAGACATGAACGGCGCCGGCCAGATGTGCATCGCCCCCCGCGAAACCGCCGTCATGCTGCTCGACTGCGAGAAGATGGCCAAGGTCTGGAGCCTGGACGACGCCCAACACGGCGCCAAGCACCGCACCTTCCGCGACAAGGTGGCGGCCATTCCGGGCCTGTTCCAGCCGTTTGAAGGCGGCTGGAACGCGCGCGACCACGAATACAACAAAGGCGACGCCAAGGTGCTGCATTACACGACGCTGCAGACCCAGCCCTGGCGGCCCTTCCCGAAGGTCCTGAAGTACAAGGACAACCCCATCGGCTATGTCTGGTTCGACATGGAAAAGGCGGCCGACAAGGCGGGCTTCACCATCTTCACCGAGGAACACCCCAGCACGCGCTACAAGAAGCTGGTCGAGATGTACCAGTCGATGCACGAGCAGGGCTGGACCCAGGCCAATTGGTCGGCGGAAGAAACCTTCGACGGCAAGTCGCTGGGCCACCATATCCAGCCAATCGCCTCCCTGATCAAGGAGACCGGCGCCAAGACCCTGCTGGACTACGGCTCGGGCAAGGCGAAGTTCTACCAGCCCTATCCGGGCGACGTGCCGGAATCGCGCTTCAAGTCGCTGAAGGAATGGGGCGACACCAGGATCACCTGCTACGACCCGGGCTACCAGCCCTATGCCGGCCCGATCGAGCCGTCCTACGACGGCGTGATCTGCACCGACGTGCTGGAGCACATCCCGGAGGAAGATATCCCCTGGGTGCTGGACAAGCTGTTCCACCACGCAAACAAGTTCGTCTACGCGGTGGCGGCCTGCTATCCGGCGCGCAAGCAGCTTCCCGACGGCCAGAACGCCCACTGCACGGTGCTTGAGCCGCGCTGGTGGCGGGAGCAGATGGAGGCCGCAGCCCGCCGCACGCCCGGCGTGCAGTGGCAACTCTGTGCCCGGGTGAAGGGACCGCTGGGCAAGAGCGACAGGGTGTTCCGCGGCTGAACCACGGCGGGTATTGACGTCATCCACATTTGTGAGCTGATTCGCGCCCACAGAGAGCCCCCGGGCGCAGAAGGTCAATCATGAGTCTATTGAATTTCGAGAATTTCAAATTCGACTACGAGCCCTACCCCGTCGGCATCGCGCGCAATGTCTTCGACCCCGCCGATTATCAGGAACTGATCGACAGCTATCCCGACGAGAAACTCTTCGTCTCCAAGGACTACCACGGTGTGAAGCTGGCGCTGTCGCAGCTCAACAACGGCCGCGGCTACCGGGCGCACCTGCGCCAAAGCCCGGCCTGGCAACGCTTCTACGACTACGTCAGAAGCGACGCCTTCATCGAAGACACCTTCGAGATGCTGAAAGCCCACAACGTCGACCTCGGCCTCGACAAGGTCCCCTTCAAGGCGCGCATCGCAAGACGCATCAAGTCCTGGCGCCGGGGCAGCCCGCAGCCGCACTATCCGACCCAGAAGTCGCGCTTCGAGTTCTCCTCCATGCCCATCACCGGCGGCAGCATCCGCCCCCACACGGATGCCCTGGCCAAGGTCGTGACCATGGTGATTCCGATCCTGCGCGAAGGCGAGTGGAAGGAGGAATACGGCGGCGGCACCAGCGTGGTCTGGCCGAAGGACCGTACCCGCAGCTTCAACCTCACCAACGGCTACATGGATTTCGACGAGGTCGACTGCGTCCGGACCTATCCCTTCGAGCCGAACCAGTGCCTGGTCTTCGTGAAGACCTACAACTCCTGGCACGCGGTCTGGCCGATGACCGGCAACGACCCGTCGGTCCTGCGCCGCACCCTGACCATCAACATCGAAAGCAGCTGAAGCAGCCTGGCGCGGAGGCTCAGGCCGGGCGCTTCAGGTCGCGGCCTTCCTTCGCCAGCTCGGCCCTGCCGCGGTCGATGCGGTAGGTGCGATCGGCGATCTCGGTCCAGGCCTCGCGGTGGGTGATCGCCAGGATCGTAATCCCGCCGCCCAGTTCATCGATGTTGCGGCAGATGTCGCGCTCCGTGCGCGGGTCGAGGGCCGAGGTCACCTCGTCGAGGATCAGCAGCCTGGGCCGCCCCACCAGGGCGCGGGCCAGGGCGATGCGCTGGCGCTGCCCGCCGGACAGCTTGGCCCCCTTCTCGCCGACAATGGTCTCCAGGCCTTCGGGCAGGGCCGCCACGAAGTCCCAGGCGCCGGCCGCCTCGAGGGCGCGCCGGGCGTCCTCCGCCCCAAGGCGCGGGTCGCCCAGGGTGACGTTGGCCAGCACCGTGTCGTGGAACAGGATGAGTTCCTGGGGCACATAGCCGACCATGCCGCGCCAGGCCTGCAGGTCGATCTCGGCCAGCGGCGTGCCGTCGATAAGGACGCGGCCGCTCTGCGGGTGATAGAAGCCGAGCAGCAGGTCGGTCAGCGTCGTCTTGCCCGACCCGGAGGCGCCGGTGATGACGGTCAGGCCGCCGGCGGGAAGCTCCATGTTCACCTCGCTCAGCACGTTCTCCGTGCCGTAGGCGAAGGACACGTTGTCGAAGCGGCAACCCTGTTCCAGGCTCGGCGCGCTGCGGCCGGACTCCGGCTCGCGGGCCGCCTCGGTCTCCGCGATCAGGTCGCGCACCGCCCAGTACCCGCTCTCCACGAAGTAGGCCTTCTGCAGCTGGCGCTGCATGACGCCGATGCTGGAGACGGTCTGGAACAGCAGCAGGCCCATGACCAGCAGCTGCTTCACCGGCACGTCCCAGTAAGTGGTGGCGAAGTAGAAGCCGATGCCGACCGAGGCGGCGACCAGGATCTCTTCCAGGTTTTTCAGCGCGTACTCGCTGACCACCTGGCTGCGCAGGGCCTGCTTGAGCTGTTCGATTTTGCGGTCGAACAGGTTGGCGAAGGGCCCCGACTTGGCCATGGCCTTCAGCGGCTTGATGTTGCTGAGCGCGTCGCTCAGGTAGACCACCAGCTCGGTCGTGCGCTTGGTCTGGCGCCGTCCGGCCTTCTTGCTGGTCCGGATGAGAAAGCTCAGCGTCAGCGCGATGACGCCGCCCAGCGCAAGGGCAGCCAGGGCGAGGCGCCAGGAGATCAGCGCCGCCACGGCGCAGTAGATCGCGGTGCGGATCATGTTGACCTGGAAGATCGCCGCCATCAGGTAGGCCCGCCCGGCGCGCGTCGCATCGACACTCACGGCGTTGGCAATGCGCCCCAGCGGCTGGTGCGTGAAATAGGCCCAGCGCACGTTGAGGAGACTCTTGATCAGCTCCGCGCGTAAGCCGGTGGCCACGTCAGCCACCGCATTGCCCACGTACCTCATGGCCGCCATGGTCAGCAGGCACTTCACGGTGATGCCACCGACCACCAGGGTCAGCAGCACGTCGAGCCTCGGCTGCAGGCCGACCCAGCCCAGGATCTCGGTGACGTAGCGGGCGACCGGCGAGGTCTCGCCGCCGCCGTCCTCCATGGTCACGGAGAGCGCGGGCAGCAGGGCCGCCATGCCCACCCCCTCGGCGAGGCCCGCCAGCAGCAGGCAGCCGAGAACGAGCCAGGGCGTGGTGCCCTTGGCCCCATAGAAGATGCGAAGAATGCCGATCATGGCCCATCTATTTGCAGGAATCGCCGGGGGGTCAAGGCGAAAAGACACTCGCGAGCCCGACGGTCGCTGCCTTCACAGGCAGGGCCGTCATCATCCCGCCCAGAATGCGCCCTTTGTGGTCAAAAGGGCATCGTCCGGATCGGCGGACGGCCTTGTCATCGTCTACCCCTTGGCTTCGCTGGGCGGCGACTGAGTCTGCCAGCAATCAGGCGCATATCCGAAGAGCTCGAAATCTCGTCTGTAGCGCCGGAAAACGGTGTCCGCGAGCTCCGCATCAAAGCTCGGGGCAAAGCGCTCCTCCAAGGATGCCTTCCGAGTCGGATTGATAGGCTCTCTGCCAAGCTGTTCGACGAGCTCCGCAGGCAACGCCAAGCGACGAACCACCGGCTCCATATCTCTCGCAAAGTTCTCGACATGCCCGATATGGCTATAGCTAATGGCTTCGCTCATGATCAAGGACGCTTGGGGACGCCAATGCGCATCCATGTCCTCGTCCTTTTGATCGCACACTGCCTGCACGAAGTCCCTGAAAGGTATCGCACCGCTGGCTTCAGGATCCAGGCGCTTCACGTATTGAAGCCCTGTATCTACCGTGCCGAGCCCGATAACCTTATCCTTATACACAGACACAAGCCGGTCATAGGGGTTGCGCACAAAGGTAAACCGGAACCAGCCGCTGTCGTTTATGGCCGTATGCAACTCTCTGGAACTGAATTTGCGTGTGTCGGGCAGCAGGGAGCCGCGCTGAACCGACACCATCGCGTCGGCGGCTGGCAACACTTCACCGCATGCCGCAACCAGGAAACGTTTGATCGTGCTGTTTGCCGCTTTTGGAACCACCGTGTAGACGACACGGTGTTCAGGGAGCACCACCAGCATCCGGTCCAGTCCGCCGCTACGCAGCAAAGAAAGGTGCATCCGGGTCGGGAGATATCGCCACAATGGGCGCGGGAGGCTGTGCCGCAGGATTCTACGAAGAGATATACTCAAGGCCTTCCCCACCCGCGACGCGTTTTCGCCACCATCATCAGCTTCTGCAACCTCTTCCATTCCACAGGATGCCGGGCTCGGCCCAATCCTGCCAGCCATGCACCATTTTGGTGCAAGCTCCTCTAATCCTGCAGCGCGGCATCAAAGAGTGCCTTCCACTGCTCTGCAATACGTTCAATCTTCCAGTCCCGCTCGATGATCGCGCGGCCTTCGGCAACGTGGCGCTGCCTCAGGCTGCTGTCCGCCAGGTATCGTCGCAGACCTGCCTCCCAATCGCCGAGAATGCAGGCGCCGGAGAAGGCCTCGTAACTCGGGATCGGGTCGGCCACCACCGCCACTCCGAGATGCAGCGCAGCGGCAAGGCGGTTGTTGGTCTTGCAGACGGTGATCGGGTTCGCGACGATGGGAATTACCGCCACATCGTGTGCGGCGATGATGCCCGGCGCGCTCACCAGGTCCCAGGCGATGTAGCGCGTCGGCACAGACCACCCTTCTACCGTTTCCTTGTAGCCGCGCCTGCTGTTGCTGATGACGGTCAGTGTAAGCGGATAGTCCCGGTTGACGGCTTCCAAAGCGTCTCGGATCGTCGCGAGGTCGCGAATGCCGCCGGCGAAGCTGCTGCCGCGGTTGCCGAACCACACCAACGCATGCCGCCCTTGGCGCCGTTGACTGCGCAACCGCTGCGCCCAATACCAAACCTTGGCCGCACCAAACCATGATCGCCACAAAGAGAGGCGCACCACATTCGCCCTCGGCTCCACCGCATCGCCGACCACTGTCACCGGCTGCGTCAACTTCATCTGGGCCGCCACCACTTCAGCCAGCGCGTCAGTGGAAACTACTACCCTGTCGGCAAGGTCGAGAAACTGGCTCAGCCGACCCATCTTCTCCTGCCGTTTTTCCTGTTCCTCCGGATTGCTGAAATAGTTGTCGCAGAGGTCGTAGATAATGCGCGTGCCGTTGCGCTTGAGTGCCTGCGCCGCCTCAAGCGACTGCTGGCTGAAATGCTTGGAGAACAGCACGACCCTATAACGGCCCGCGTTCCTGGGATCATAGAGTTCGATGGGATAGCCGGCCCGTTGCAACGCCGCCAGTGGATGCAGGCAGCGAATACGGACACTGGCTACTGAGGGGTCGTAGCTGTACGGCCACCAGCCGATCACGGGACCGGTCGAGGTTGAAACGCGAGTCGCCCCTTGAGCTCCCCGATCGTCGCCGTGCTCCTCATGCCGAGCTGCTGTGGCCGCTGGCGTAGTCTGCACCACGCTAGCCGGGCCTTGCCCAAACGGTCATGCGCCCACTCTGGTGAAACAGTCCCATCAGGATACCGACCGTCTTGCCCACAGCCTTAAACCTGCGCCGCTCACCGGCATCTCGGAAGAAGGCCGCCGCGCGCGGGCAGCCGAGATCGGAGGCGAGATAGGAGAGGCTCATCAGCGTGTTCTTGGCGCTTCTGTGCCACACGATACGCTCGACTTTCCAGCCTCCCGCGGCCAACAGGCTGGTCAGCGTCGCCCGCGAAAAGTGATGCAGGTGGGCCGGCAGATGCAGAGCGTACCATCGGTCATTAAACAGCTTGAACTCCAGCCCACCGGCGTCCGGCACCGACAAAACCAACCAGCCGTCTTCAGGGACCCAGCGCCTGAGCTTCTGCAGCGCCGCCAAAGGCTCGTGCAGGTGTTCCAGGACCATCCAGCCCACAATGATGTCGAAGGGAGCCTCGGGATCGCTCGCAGCCTCCAGCGAAACATTGCGGACCTTGTAGCCGGCTGCGCAGGCTTGCCTTGCTGCATGGGCCGACGGCTCGATGCCCTCGACCTCCCAGCCTGCCTGAGCCATCTTGTGCAGGAAGCTGCCGGAGGCGCAGCCCAGTTCCAGCAATCGCCCCGGCGCGACCGGCGGCAGTCCTCGCGGATCGGGCCTCAGCAAGCGGCGGAAAAGGCCCTGCCGCTTGGCCGGGCGAGTCTTGCCTTTTCGAGGCCCAGCCTTGGAGACGCTCGTGTCCGCGTAAGGCTGGTAGTCGTCCGGATAGTAAAACGACATAGACCGCTCATCAGGCCGCGGGTTGGTGCGCATCAGCCCACAGGTTTTGCACCTGACGATCGAAAAGGTGCCCGGCAGGGCGTGCAGGCGGTCATGGCCGGTCAGCACCGGCTCCTCGCCCCGCGGACAGCCCATCGGGCAGCCGACGTCCTCGAGGACGACGGCATCCGGAAGATCGGTGAGCAGAGCGTTGGTGGCCATGTTGTGTCCGAAGGGAATCTACCGACGGCCGATGCCGCATCCTGCCCGGCCTTGGCAGCGAACCTAAGGCACGGGAGCCATACTGACAAGGCGCTTTCCCTGGCTTTCCGCCCGGGCCAGGGCCGCCCGACAGCGGCGGCCGGGCGGGCGTCAGGTCCTCTGCCGGGGGCCTCAGCTTCGCCGTGAATCTCGACCTCCCCGGCCAGGTCGCCAGTCCCGGTCCTTGTTCCGCCATCCGCCGTCTTCGTGCCGTCGTCACCTGGCATGCCCGCCGAACGCCGCGGTTGAGGCCCCGCAAAGCAGCTCTGCCCTGGGCTGAGACCACGCGGCGCGCTACCCTGCCGCCATGGCGAAGCGCGGCGCCCTGCACATCGGCACCTGCGGGTGGCACTACCGGCACTGGATCGGGCCCTTCTACCCGGTGGGGACGCGCCCGGCAGCCTTCCTGGCCTACTACACCACGCGGTTTTCCGCCGTCGAGGCCGACAACAGCTTCTACCGCCTGCCTTCGCCCGAGACCCTCAGCCACTGGCGCGCCGCGACACCGAAGGATTTCGCCTTCACCTGCAAGGCCAGCCGCTTCATCACCCACATGAAGAAGCTGAAGGAACCGCAGAAAACCCTGCCGCCCTTCTTCGACGGTATGGGCCAGCTGGGCGACAAGCTGAAGGTGGTGGTCTTCCAGCTGCCGCCGCGCTGGCGCTGCAACCTGGAACGCCTGCAAAGCTTCCTCGCCGCCCTGCCGAAAGGCCGGCGCTACGCCTTCGAGTTCCGCGACGAAAGCTGGTTCGACCCCGCCGTCTACGCCGCCCTGGAAAACCGGGGCGCCGCCTTCTGCATCTACGACCTGGCGGGGCGGCAGTCGCCCCATGAGGTCACCGCCGACTTCGTCTACCTGCGCCTGCACGGCCCCGGCGCCGCCTACGAAGGAAGCTACAGCGCTGAGCGCCTGGCCACGATCGCCCAGCGGCTGCAGGCCTGGCGCCGGGAGGGCCGAGACTGCTTCGTCTTCTTCGACAACGACGCCGAGGGTCAGGCCCCCAGGGACGCCCTGCGGCTGATCAAGCAGATCGAGAAGCACTGAGGGGCCGATTGCGGCAAATCAACTCCGCGGCCGCCGCGCCGGTGCTACTCTTCATGGCGAACTCACAAGGGGCCCTTGCCGAAATATGACTGACGCGCGCGCCTGGCTCGCCGAGAACGTCGCCGGCATCACCGTCTCCGCGATCAAGGAGATGGCCATGCGGGCGGCGCCCTTGGACGACGTCGCCTCGCTGACCTGGGGTCTGCCCTCCTTCCAGACGCCCGCCTACATCCGCGCGGCGGTGAAGAACCTGCTGGACAGCGACCCGGAACTGGGCATGTACAGCCTGCCCGACGGCTTGCCATCGCTGCGCCGGGCCGCCGCGGCGGCGCACGAAGCGGCGACGGGAATCGCGGTCGACCCGGACCGCAACGTCACCATCACCGCCGGCAACATGCAGGGCCTGAACGCCCTGTTCCATACGCTGCTGAACCCCGGCGACGAGATCATCGTCACCGACCCCGGCTTCGCCTCCCACTTCCAGCAGATCCGCCTGTGTCGCGGCGTGCCGGTGTTCTGGCCCCTGGACGCGGCCCAGGGCTGGCAGCTCGACCCGGAGGCCCTGCCCGGGCTCATCACGCCGCGCACCAAGGCCATCGTCCTGGTCTCGCCCTCCAACCCCACCGGCAAGATCTTCTCCGAAGCCAAGCTGCGCCGCGTCGGCGAGATCGCGCGGCAGCACGACGTGAAGATCCTGCTCGACGATCCCTACTCGCACTTCTGCTACGAGAACCGGGACAGCTATTTCAATCTTTCCTCGGTGCCGGAGCTGGCCGACAGCCTCATCTACCTCTTCACCTTCTCCAAGGCCTACGCCATGACCGGCTGGCGCATCGGCTACATGATCCTGCCCGAGGCCGTGAAGAAGGAAGTGCTGAAGGTGCATGACGCGACGCTGATCTGCGCACCGCGCGTCTCCCAACTCGCCGCTCTCACGGCGCTGACCGAAGAGCCGGTGCATCTGAAGGAGTTCGAAGGCGTCCTCGCCCGGCGGCGCGCGCTCATCTGCGAACGCCTCGATCGCCTGCCCCACGTCTTCGACTATCACAAGCCGGAGGGCGCCTACTACGTCTTCCCGCGCATTGTCGCGCAGCACGGCAACGCCCACGACTTCTGCATCGATGTCCTGGAAAAGACCCACGTCACGCTGACGCCGGGCGCCGCCTTCGGCCCCAGCGGCGAGCACCACCTGCGCATGGCCTACTGCGTCGCCGACGAGGTCATCGACACCGCCTTCGACCGCCTGGAAAAGCTGTTCGGCGTCTAGGCCGGCGCCCTCAGGCGCCGAAGAGGTTGTTGCGCACCTGGGTCAGGTGGTGCTGCAGCTCGGCCTTGGCCTGCTCGGCATCGCGGTCCTTCAGGCACTGCACGATGCGGCGGTGCTGGTCGCGGTAGTTCCCGCGGCGTTCCGGCGTCACGCTGCGCTCCTTCAGGCGCTGCCACTCGGCCTGGCCGCGCAGGTTGTTGATGGCCTCGTAGAGCGCGCTCAGCATGCCGTTCTTGGCAGCCGAGACGATGGCCACATGCAGCATGCCGTCCCAGTATTCGAACTCCGGCACGTCTCCGGCGTGCTCGCAGTGCCAGAGGCAGTCGTCGAGGCGCTGCAGGTCCTCGGCGGTGGCGCGCACCGCGGCCAGCTCGGCCGCCAGCGGCTCGATCATCAGGCGCACCTCCATGACCTCGACCGGACTGGCGCCCTGAATGCGCCAGGCCAGCCCGGAAAGGTCGGCGGGCCGCACCGGCGCCTCGGCCGCGGCCTCCGCGACGAAGGAACCGCGCCCCACGTGGCGCGTGATCTTGCCCTGCTGTTCCAGGCGCTTCAGGCTCTTGCGCAGGGTGTTGCGCGAGACGCCGAACTGGCGCTCCAGCACCCGCTCGGTCGGCAGCTTGGTGCCGGCCTGCCAGATCCCCTCGGCGATGTTGCGCTCGATGAACTCGGTGAGCGCCGCGGTGCCGCTCGCCGCCTTCTCCCGCACGTTCAGACCATCCATCGGTAGTTTCTCATCTACTACTGAACCAATACTGCGCCGATTATAGATTGGCACAGGCCCAAATACAATAACGGCACCAAAGGGGTGAAATTGCGCAGAATTTCGCCAGGCGGTTCCTTGACCGCCTCCGGCAATGGTGCTTGTATTGGAGACAAATTGGCAGATATTGGTTGAGTTTTGGTGGAGTAGAGAGTGAAGATCGCGACTTTTCGGCACCAGGGACAACGGCGGGTCGGCGTGGTCGACCCGGAGAAGGGCACCATCGCCCCCTTCGACCTGCCGGCGGAGAAAACCGAGGACGGCATCGCCTGCCTGATCGGCATGAACCCGCTGCCGACCCTGCAGGCGGAACTGCCGCTTGCCGAGGTGACCCTGGAGGCGCCCCTGCCCCGCCCGCGGCGCAACGTCTTCTGTGTCGGCAAGAACTACTACGACCATGCCGAGGAGTTTTCGAAGAGCGGCTTCGATTCCAGCGCCGCCGCGGGCAACGTGCCGAAGGTACCCATCGTCTTCTCCAAGGTGCCCGAAAGCGTGGCCGGGCCCGGCGCGCCCATCCGCATCGACCCGAAGGTCTCCACCGCCGTCGACTACGAGGTCGAGCTGACGGTGATCATCGGGCGCGAGGGGCGCAACATCCCGAAGGAACAGGCGCTGGACCACGTCTGGGGCTACACCATCGTCAACGACGTGACGGCGCGCGACATCCAGGGGCGCCACAGCCAGTGGCTGCTCGGCAAGTCGCAGGACAGCTTCTGCCCCATGGGCCCCTGGGCGGTGACCAAGGACGAGATCGACCTGGCCGACACGGCGGTGCGCAGCTTCGTCAACGGCGAGAAGCGCCAGGACTCGAACACCGGGCTTCTGATCTTCGACGTGCCGACGATCATCGCCGCGATCTCCAACGGGATCACCCTGCTGCCGGGCGACGTCATCGCCACCGGCACGCCGGCCGGCGTCGGCATCGGCTTCGACCCGCCGAAGTATCTCAAAGCCGGCGACGTGGTGCGCCTGGAGATCGACGGCATCGGCACCCTGGAGAACACCTGTGAAGAGATGAAGGCCTGAAGAATGAAAGACCCCGAAAAAAACGGGGCACCGCAATAACAACGCGCGGCGGCACCGCCGCACCGCGCACAAGAGAGGGAGGAAAACGTGAAGAAGACAGCCCTAGCACTCACGGCTGCGCTGCTGACCGCCTCGACGGGCGGCGTGGCGCAGGCCCAGACCGACATCGCCTGGGGTGGTTCCAACCCCGGCGGCGTCATGTACTACATGGTCGGCGTGGCAGGCACCGAGATCGGCAACGAGCTGCCCGACGTCAACATCACCCAGGTGACCACCGGCGGCTCCACCGAGAACGCCAAGCGCCTGATCAAGGGCGAGCTCGACATGGGCATCGTCTACGGCTCCCACGTCTACATGTCGCAGGAGCCCACCGGCCCCTTCGAGGGCGGCGACAAGGGCACCATGCTGCGCGGCGTCGCCATGGCCTACCAGGGCCCGACCTACTTCGTGACCCTGTCCGGCAGTGGCATCGAGTCGCTGGAGGATCTGGACGGCAAGAAGGTGGCCCTCGGCCCGCCGGGATCGGGCACCGTCTTCAACTGCTCCAACATCCTGCGCGCCCTGGGCCTGCTGGACGCGGTGGAGCCCTCGATGATGACCTTCGCCGACGCCGGCCGCGCGCTGGGCAACGGCCAGATCGACGCCCTCTGCCAGTCCTCGGCGCCGGCCGCGGCGGTCACCGAGCTGGCCGAGACCCGCGACATCGTGGTGCTGCCCTACGGCGAGAACAAGCTGGGCAAGATCAGCGACACCTATCCCTTCTATGCCGCCGGCACCATGCCCTCGACCATGTACAAGGGCGTGCCCGACACCGACCTGCCCTACACCACCGTCTACTGGGTGGCGCATGAGCGCGTCCCGGCCGACATCGTCGAGAAGATGCTGGCCATCGCCTATGCCAAGCAGGACAAGCTGGCCGCCGGCCACAAGGCCTGGGGCCAGATGAAGCCCGACATCGTGAACTTCCAGGGCCTGGGCGCGCCGATGCACCCCGGCGCGGAGGCCTACTACAAGTCCAAGGGCCTCTGGCCGAACTGATCCCTGTGAACTCCCTGCCCCGTCCCGCTTCAGGCCGGACGGGGCAGAGTTTTTTTTGAGAAGAACCGACGGCATGTTCGATACCGCCTGGCTGTTCCGGGTCGAGGGTTCGCGCCGCACCCTGACGGGCCTCTACGCCCTGGCCTTCAATCTCGTCGCCGTCGGCTTTTCCGGCTTCTACCTCTACACCTCCGGCTTCGGCCTGGTCTCGACCCAGAGCAACCGCGGCATCTACCTGATGCTGACCTCGGTGCTGGTCTTCCTGCTCTATCCCGCGCGCAAGGGCGCGCCGAAGCATCGCCCCAGCATCGTCGACCTGGTGCTCATCGCGGCGACCGTGGTGACCATGTGGTACTGGATCGACCAGTACGTCAGCTACGCCATGTTCCGCGTCTCCTCGCCCAGCCAGAGCGACCTGGTCATGGGCGCCGTCGCCATCCTCCTCATGCTGGAGACAAGCCGGCGCACGCTGGGGCCGGTGATCTCCATCATCGCCCTCATCTTCCTGGCGCAGCTCTACTACGGCGCCTACCTGCCGGGGCGCCTCTCGCATCCCGGCATGTCGGTCGAGCGCATCCTGGAGTTCACCTATTCCACGCAGGAAGCGCTCTTCGGCGTGGTGACGGCGACCTTCGCCACCTTCGTCTTCCCCTTCATGATCTTCGGCGCCTTCCTGGAGCGCTCCGGCGCCGGAAACTTTTTCATGAACCTGGGCACGGCCATCGCCGGGCGCTGGCGCGGCGGCCCGGCCAAGGTGGCGGTGCTGACCTCGGCGCTCTTCGGCTCGATCTCCGGCTCCTCGGTGGCCAACGTGGTCACCACCGGCTCCTTCACCATCCCGCTGATGAAGCGCACCGGTTTCCGCCCCCACGACGCCGGCGCCATCGAGGCCATCTCCTCCACCGGCGGGCAGTTCATGCCGCCGGTCATGGGCGCGGGCGTCTTCATCCTGGCGACGCTGACCGAGAGCAGCTACCTGACCATCGCCCTGATGAACGTCATCCCGGCCTGCGTCTTCTTCCTCTTCCTGCTCTCCATGGTGGACCTGGAGGCCGTGCGCCTTGGCCTGAAAGGCCTGCCGGCGGAGGATATCCCCAGCGTGCGCAAGGTGCTGCTGGAAGGCGGCCATTTCATCCTGCCGCTGGTGGTCGTCATCGGTCTGCTGTTCAGCGGCTACTCGCCGGAGTTCTGCGCCTTCTGGGGCACCGTCTCCGCCGCCGTGCTGTCGTGGCGCCACAAGGAAACCCGCATGGGTTCCTCGGCGATCCTGCAGGGCCTGGTCGGCGGCGCCACCAGCAACACCTCGGCCGGCGCCGCCATCGGCACCCTGGGCGTCATCATCGGCGGCATCGTGCTGGCCGGTCTCGGCCTCAAGTTCTCGGCGGTGCTCATCGACTTCTCCCAGGGCCAGCTCTTCATCGCCCTCTGCCTGGTGACCCTGGTCTCCATCATCATCGGCATGGGCTCCTCGACCACCGGGTCCTACATCATCCTCTCGGTGGTCGCCGCCCCGGCGCTGATCCAGCTCGACGTGCCGGTCATCGCCGCGCACCTGGCGGTGTTCTATGCCGCCTGCCTGTCGAACATCACCCCGCCGGTCTGCGTCTCGGCCTTCGCCGGGGCCGCCATCGCCGGGGCGCCGCCGATGAAGACCGGCTTCTCCGCCCTGAAGTACGGCGCGACGCTGGTGCTCATGCCCTTCAGCTTCGCCTATGTGCCGGAGCTGCTGCTGGGCGGTACCTGGAGCGAGATCGTCTACGCGACCGGGCTCTACGCCCTCGGCTGCGTGCTGCTGGCTTTCGCCATCCAGGGCACGGTGACGACCGGCCAGCACGCCACGCCGCTGCAGCGCGGACTCTTCGCCCTCGGCGGAGCGGCCTTCATGTTCCCGGCCTCGGTCTGGGTCGACCTCGTGGGCCTGGCCCTGACCCTGGCCGCCGTCGCCCTGCTGTGGCGCGGACGCAACCGCGGGACCAGCCGGGACGCCGCCGCGCCGTGATCCGGGGTGTCTTGCAGCTTGTTGACCCCTACCGGGCGCGGGACTAGCTTCCAAGCCATGACGGCCCCCACCCCCGGTTCGAATCCGCAATCCGCCGGCGCCGGCCTGCCCGAGCACGTGAAGGCGGCGGCCCTGCTGCGCAACCGCGCCGTCGCGGCGCTGCAGGAGGGGCGCGGCGGGGAGGCCGAGGCGCTGCTGAAAGAGGCCGTCAGGATATTTCCGGGCTTCGCCGAGGCCGAGATCCGCATCGGCAACATCCGCCGCGCAGGCAGCGACCTGGAGGGCGCCGCCCTGGCCTATCGCCGGGCGCTGAAGATCAAGCCCGACTACGCCTGGGCGCACCTGGAACTGGCCATCTGCCTGCAGCGCGCCGGCGAGTCCGACGCCGCCATGGACCACTACCGCCGGGCCGTGCGCTACAATCCCAAGCTCTATAAGACCGTGCTCTTCGCCATGGTCGACCAGCCGCAAGGCAGCTTCTGGCTCGACATCGATGCCCTGAAGCGCGAACTGCGGATCGAGACGCCACCGCCCGGCCCGGAGAAGGACTCCGCATGAAGATCAAGTTCCGCTGCTATCCCGAGCTGGAGCCCTACCTGCCCAAGCCGACGCCGGCCAAGCGCGGCACCCCCGACTGGCTGAAGACCATGCCGCTGACCGCCTGGGCCACCGACTTCGAGGAAGAAGTGAAGACGGTGAAGGGCTGCCCGCCGGTGATCGACGCCATGACCCACGGCTTCATGCTGCCGCTGGCCTGCGACCTGCACGTCGACCGCGGCCGCTTCGAGTGGCACTGGGAGGGCCTGCCCGACGACATGCCGCCGCACGTGCCGCGCTCGCCGATCCACTTCCACGTGGCCGAGCAGGTCGAGGGCTCGCCGCTGTTCAAGCCCGGCTGGATCCCGGTGAAGTTCCGCAACCTCTGGGCCGCCGAGCCGGAGGACGGCTGGTCGATCCTCTACACCCATCCGCTGAACCGCCTGGACCTGCCCTACCGCACCATCACCGGCCTGGTCGACAACGACCGCTACCACGACGTCTTCACCCACATCCCGGCGGTCTGGACCGACCCGGATTTTATCGGCACCCTGCCGGCCGGGACGCCCATCGCCCAGGCCATCCCGGTGAAGCGCGAGACCCTGGAGATGGAGACGGCGTCCATGACCCCGGCCGAGCTCGACGTCTTCCTGGAGGCCACCCGCTCCATCAACGAGAACCCCGGCGAGTACAAGCGCCTCTACCGCGTGGCGCGGTAGGGGGCCTCATCTGCCCCCGACCGCCTCCGGCAGAACTACTGCGATGTTCGGATAATAGCCGGCAAGATTCTGCATCCTTTCGCACCTGGGTGCAAAGCCGGCCGCGGGGCGCGATTGAACCGCCACCAATGCGAGCTTCCCGTCCTTGTCCAGGGTGAAAAACGGACTGCCGCTGGTTGTGATTTCGGTCTGGCAGGCGTGGTACATGAGACGCCCGTCTATGATCGCTGCCCGGCACAAGGGAGAGACATCCAGGCTCGGTTCCCTGATTTGCTCCACAAGCCCCTCCGTCTTGTCTCCCAGCCGTCTGCGCAGTTCCAGAACTTCGGCGGCGTGCCGATTGTGGGAGATGAAGATCAAGTCGTCCCAAGGCTGGGCCTGTCGGACTGTGATTCTTTCGCCGGAAAACGGCAAGGCGCCCGCAGGCAAAATCAGCGACACCCAGTCGCTCTCAACCCCTGGGCCGAAGAAGCGCTGGTCCTGCGGAACCTCGGCCTGAGAGAGATCAATGGGCTGATCCGGTGCTGCGAAGACCACGAATTTCCAGCCGGTGCCAAGCTTGACGGCCAGGGAACCGCCGGTGAATTGCCGCTGGCCCAAGAGGCAGTGCCGTGCCGTAAACAACCGATTGCCGACAATGGCGCCGCCGCAGAACGGCTTGCCATCGCCGCCAATGATCGTTCCCGCACTCCGCAGGATCTGGTTGATCGATTCCTCTGAGAGAACGGAGCGCGCGATGTCCGACTGCGGCGCCGCAAAACAGGCCCTACGGTAGTCCATCAGCACATCGGCATAGCTGCGGCGTTGGCTGTCCGTCAGGGCGATATCACTCAGCTTCCAGGTATAGCTTCCACCCCGGCGGCGCATTTCCAGCAGTCGCGCGGCGGCTTCGTGACACCGCGCGAATTCGGTCGAATTTCCGTAGAAGACGAGCCCGCGGCGCAGTTCAGCCGGCGCGACCCCGCTGGCCGTTCGGCAGATTTCGGGTTCAACCTGCGAGCCATCAACAGCGAGTCCGGCGGCCGCTTTGTTGAAGGCCAGCGATTCCTCGCGCGGCGCAACTGACATTGCCTCGATTTCTAGCCAAGCCTTCTCCGCTGCGAAGTGCTCCTCGCCGCTACCTGCGGCGTTGGCCGAGCAGCACTTACCCGTGGCGCAGCATTGCGGCTCTCCCGGATCGACCGGGACCATAGGCCAGTTGTCACCAAACTTCGTGCTCTGGCCTTGCGCCGCCCCACCCGCGAGAACTGCGCATAGCAGGACGAGCCTGGCAGAAGGAATTCGGCAGCGCGGCCTTCGACTCTTTCGCCCGCGGCTCACTAATTCCGTCGGCCTCATTTGATGATCTCCGACACTGTGCTGACGGCATGGAGGCTGACGCCGAAGTTGTACCCGCCGGTGAACTGGCGGCACCCGCCGTTGGTATGCACGCCGATCACAGCGCCGCTGTCGGCGATAATGCCGGAGCCCGAGGCCCCGCCGAAGGTATCCAGGTCATCGTACTGGATCTGCCAGTCATCGACACCGTGAAGCAGCCCGGCTTCCAGTTTCTTCGGATCGCCTTTTGGATGCTGAACAATCGTAAGTTCGCGCACCTTGCGGAGGGCCCCCTCGGAGGCATCGAAATCGGCGACCCGATAGCGCGCGCCCGGCAATTGCCCTGCCGCCCCCTTGCCTAGACGCAGGATGGCATAGTCATAGTGGCCGCCACCCGGCGCGGGGCGGTCGTCTCCCGACTCCACCAGTTCCAAGATGGGGTACTCGTCGGCGACACGCGGGCGCTCGGTCTCCCGAGCCAGCTGGTAGTTGAAATTGACGTGCATCAGCTTGGCCAGCTCCGCCGGCTTGACATAGTCCCTGCCGGTGATACCGGAACGGCTGGGCGTCCGCGGGTAGGTCGGCCAAGACGGCATCCCCTCCGAAACCCGGATGCAGTGCGCCGCAGTCAGGAATAGGTCTTCGGCGATCAGAGTGCCGCTGCACCACCGCTTCCCGGCCACGTTGCCGGGGTCGTCGCCCGGCCCGTTGAACAGGTCCGCGAAATTGGCATTCCACTGGATCTGGCCCGTTGAACTCTCTTCATGGTCGACGAATGCTTCGCTCGGGCCGAGAGCCCCGTCGTAGAACTCGACGTGCTGCGAATCGTCGACGGGGCCGCATTGCGACTCAACCTCCGCGAAGAGATCGAATTCGCCAGGCACTGCTTCCAAGCTATTCGACATCTCCTTGAAGTCGCGGTTTGCGATGCCGCCAGGCGGGTGCATGAAGGCGTCCTTCGGCTCCTGTGCGGACGCCGAGACAGAGGTCGTCAAGACTGCTCCAAGAACGAGAGAAATGTTTTTCCAACTCATCGCTCGTCTCCAGTTTCCTTGGCTGGTATTGCGGATGCGGAGACGGCCGACAGCAAGGCTGCCAGCCGTTTCCAATTCATGATCCCGACGGGCTTCCACCTGCCGTCGCCAGTCGCTCTCTACGAACCAAGTGCTCCTCGGCATTGCATGCCGGCGGCGATTTCTCCAGCTCTTCCCCCAGCGATTCCGGAGCCGGAGCCAAGCCGGGAACGAGCTGTGCCAGAGACGTCACCACGCCAGCGAGCTTTGACAGCGTCTCGCCTCGATCAGGTGTCGATTCTGTGTTCACTGACTTCAGCCCCCCCCGGTCGTTGAGCTCCAACCCGAACTTGTTCGTCTCCAACAAGCCCGGCCGGTAGAACAGTTGATATGGCCGATCCAGATCTGCCGCCACGACGATTTTCTCTTGCTCCAGGGGTATGCACTTCATCCCGATAGTCCCGTCGGAACTACCGACGACCTTGCCGTCGACGACAAGCTTTCTGGTTTCGGACACCTCCCTGAAATTTGCCAGGTGGTAAACCGGCGCACCCGGCTTGCGTACTTCTTTACCGTCTTCGGCCGTCTCCATGGTGTAGAGCATGCCGTTGCAGCCAGCAGCCAGGCTTGCTACCGCCACCGCGGCGCCGACTCCCAGATATCGGATGTATCTACGGCCCCTGTACGTTTTCATTGATCTGCTCCTTTCGTTGATCTCCCGAGCGCATCGCGTCAGGAAAGTCCCGCACTCATTCGGCACGGCAATAGCCGTGAGCCCTACGAAAGAGTGCGGGGAGTAGGCCCAGCGGGCCTCAGGGAGGATCGCGGCCGAGCGCCGGGCGCCCGAAAGACTGAAGGACTCCTGGGCGAGGCCAGGTTTCCTGAAAACGCGATCCCGGGAAACACCATGCTCAGCCTCCTTCGTCGCGGTGCACCCGATCTGCAAGACGGACGAGCCATACCAGGATCTGGCGGACATCGTCTGGCACATCGAGCGACTGCAGACTTTCTTCAGAGACGGCGTCCCGCAGGCTTGGCCAGTGCTGACAGAAATCGCTCAAGTCGCGCAGCTGGCTGGGGTCGCCGGCGTAAGTTCCTTTATTGGAATGAAAATCTTTAATACTCATGATTTCCCAAGCGACTAGTGGGTATTGCCTGAGAAAAGAATACGTCCGGACTGCCGGTTTATTGGCGTCCAAAAGACGTGATTAAAGCGTGAATGGCCTTCCTTTCCGCAAGAGAATGGGAAATATTCATTTCGAAGGCCACTATGTTTGAACTCTATCGTATTCACTATGCCGCAACTTCGAACATTGAAACTTCGACTGCACGGACCTTTCTCCGCCGCTTGGCGGGACGGTTCGGAAATCGATCTGAGAAGCGTCAAGCTGCAAGCTCTCCTGGCGCTGCTGGCCCTCTCGCCCAATCAAAAACGAACGCGCGCCTGGCTGCGGGACAAGCTCTGGAGCCGCTCCGGCTCCGAACTCGGACGCGCAAGCCTGCGGCGCGGGCTGAGCGACCTGCGTCGCTGTTTCGGCGAAGACTTCGAGCAGGTATTCGAGGTCACCAACGACTGGCTGCGCCTGCGCCCGGGCATGGTGGAGATCGAGGGCCGGCCGTCCGACGGCGAGTTGCTGGAAGGCATCAAGGTGCAGGAAACGGCCTTCGAAATGTGGTTGGAGGCGCAGCGCCAGCGCGAACGCCAGACGTCTGTGACGGTGCTCAGCGACACGGGTCGCGACGGCCCAACGGAACGACCGGAGACCGGCGACCGAATCACGCCCTCCATTGCTGTTATCCCCTTTGTGGCCCTGCCAACCGAGGGCGCCGATGCGCTTCTGGGCGACGTGCTGGCGCAGGAGATCACGCGCGCGTTGTCACGCTCACACCTGCTGACCGTGATTTCTCACCTCTCCAGCCGCAGCTTGGCCAGTCGCTCGGTAGGACTTGAGGAACTGCGCGAGAAGCTGGATGTCGACTACGCGGTCAGCGGCTGTGTGCGACTGCAGGGAGAGAGGATACGGATCGATGCCGATTTCATCGACGCGCGCAGCGGACGAATCTGCTGGACCCGTGAGTTTTTCGCGCAACTGCCGGACTTCTTTGCAGGCACAGACGAGGTGGTGGCGGCCCTGTCGCTGGAAGTTGGCAGAGCCATTCTCGCGTCCGAAGTCGAGCTTGCGACCTCGAAGCCGCTGCCGGATGTCCCCAGCCACACACTGCTGATGTCCGGCATCGCCCTGATGCACCGGCAAACGCTGGCCAGCTTCTCCAAGGCGCGCACGCACGTCGAGGAGGTTATCCGGCGCGCCCCGAAGCACTCCATGGTCCACGCCTGGCTTGGTAAGTGGTACATCCTGAGCGTCCAGCAAGGGTGGAGCACCGATCTCCGCAAGGACGCCCGCATCGCCAGTGAATGCACCCAGCGCGCGCTGGATCTCGACCCGGACTGCGCTTTCTCTCTGGCGATCGACGGCTTCGTGCAGAACAACCTCATGAAGCGCTTCGACACTGCCCTGGCACGTTTCGACGATGCCCTGGAGCGGGATCCCAACAACGCCCTGGCCTGGCTGCTCAAAGGCACTCTGCATGCCTTCGTCGATGACGGGCCGAACGCCGTCGCCTTCACCGACCGCGCGCGAACCTTGTCGCCGCTCGACCCGCACCGCTATTTCTTCGATTCGCTCTCCGCCACCGCGCGCCTCGCCAACGCCGACTACGCTACGGCGCTGGAGCTTGCCGAGCGCTCGCTGCGCGCCAATCGGCGGCACACCTCGACGCTTCGCGTAAGGACCATTGCGCTGCAGCGGCTGGGTCGGGCGGAAGAAGCCCGGACCTCGGTTCGGGAACTGCTGAAGCTCGAGCCGACACTGACGATTCAACACTACCTTCACAAGCACCCGGCCGCGGAGTTCCGGACCGGACGGGAATGGGCCGACGCCTTGCGCGCGGCGGGAGTACCGGACAGCTGAGCGGACCCGACGGTAGCCGGGTCCAACAACTCATTGGGAGGGGGAAAAGATGACCATTTCAGCAGTTGCAGGCGGCGCCGGGGGCGCCGGAGGTGCAGGCGGCGCCAGTCTGGCCGGCGGGGCCGGAGGCGCTGGCGGTGCGGGTGGTGCCGGCGGAGCCGGAGGCGCGGGCGGGGCCGGGATCGTCGGCGGCGCGGCGGCCGGAAGCGCAGGAAGCTACGGCCCCCTGCTCGCCGCAGCGATGATCATCTCGCGCGACGGGATCGTCGGAAAATGGAATCACGCCACGCTCGACCCCGGCGAGCTGACCGGAGGCGACCCGGACAACATGGCGCTCTGGGCCCCCTGGGTCCGCGCCTTCGTCGTCGAGCACGAACTGCTCTCGCGGCTGGAGTTTTTCGGCTTCGAGGCGAGCGCCTCGAAGGGGCAGGAGCGCGAACCCGGGGTGCATGTCGCTCACCTGAATATCAGGGACCACCGAAAGGGTGGCGAGGACGAGAAGAGCGATTTTCCTAAGGTGTCCTATGTCAAGCTGATGAGCCTGACCCGCCCTTCCTGGTCGGATTTCCGCAATCAACTCGACCTGGTCAACACCTATGCCGATCTGCGCGTCGACCGCAGTCCGGAAATCCTCAACCAGGTGGGCTTCCCGACGCCGTTCTTCGGCACCGTCGTGTCGCTGCATCCGGAGCGCACGCGCTATACCCTGGAAGTTGTCGCTGCGGCTCAGTTGCTGGCGGCCAAAGTCGCCATGCAGGTCAAGCACGCCCTCGCTTGCCGGCGGCCCGACGCCTTGTCGCCGCAGGTGCAGCCCATGATCCCGACCCCTGGGCACGGCACGCTGCCCAGCGCCCACGCGGTGGAAGCCTTCATTGTCGCGACGGTGCTTTGGAAAATAATCGACCCGCAGGCGGCCGCGCCGAAGCTGCGTGACATGCTCATGGCACAGGCAGAGCGCATCGCCGTGAACCGCACGGTCGCCGGCGTCCACTTCCCCGTGGACTCGATTGCCGGCGCGGTGCTGGGAATCACCCTGGGCGAGTACATGCATGCCAGGGCGACGCGCGCGGATATCGAACCTGCGATCTTCGACGGCCGGGGTATCGGGCATCACGATTTCCACGCCGGCGAGATTTTCCACGACGGACAGCGGCGCTCCCTCAAGGTGCGCAACGCGAAAATTGTCAAGATCGGCGGTAGAGACGTGAAGATTCGAAAGGAAGACACCTCAAAGCCGCTGAGCTGGCTCTGGCAGCAAGCGCTCAAAGAATGGCCCGATCTGCGGTCCGGTGACGGGGGACAATGACCATGCGCGGCGACTACAATTGGGCCCCGGAGCCGCCTGATAGACGGCCGATGTCACTCGATCCCTACAGCCGGTGGTTCCTGACTCACGGCACAGAGTTTGAGTTCTCCGCCGGCGAAGCAAGCCAGGCGGACACCGACTTCAACTACAGGGTCGTCGTCGTCAGCTATACGAGAACCGTCGAGCCTGGAGAAAATCCGACGCCGCTCTTCTCCTTCGACGGCCTCGAGACAGCGAGCTACAGGCCGAATGAGACGACCGAAACAGCGCTGGTCTATGGCTTGGTCCCGAATGCGGAGAGCATCTCTGGCAGCCTGGAAGAGGCAATCATTGACCTTGAGAAGAAAGTCGGCGTCGCCGAAATCAGCTTGGAATCAATGATCCTGAGAGCGCCGCTGCGCCAGCGCAGTGTGCCTTCGAACCCCGACCTTGATACCGAACCTTGCTGGGAACCACCGATAGGTCTGGATCCGGAAAAGGCGGTGATCGTCGCGGCAATCGATGACGGTATCAACTTCGCCCATGAGCGGTTCCGCCTGAGTGACGGCACCACCCGGGTCGACTTCGCCTGGCACCAGGACGGCACCACCCAGGAGGGAACGCGCGTGGTGTTTGGGCGCGAGTGGGAGCGTCACGAAATCGACGCGGCGGCCGGTGACACCGCCGGCGACGAAGGCGCCCTGCTACACCGCCTTGGGCTCGTCGACTTCAGCCTGCCCGGCACCCATCCCGTGGCGCGTCGCACGACTCACGGCACGCACGTTCTCGACCTTGCGGCCGGCAGCAGTCCCGAAACCTCCAGCGACGACCCCGTCAACCAGCGCATCATCTCCGTCCAGATCCCCTGTCTCGTGACCGAGGAAACCTCCGGCGCTCTGCTCGGGCTCTTCCACATGTTGTCGGTCCAGTACATTCTCCAACGCGCCCGTAGGATCTCCAAGAAGCTGAAGCTGGCGGTACCGGTCGTCATCAACTTCAGCTACGCCGTCGCCGGCGGACCGCACAACGGCAGGCACTTTATCGAGCGCGCCTTCGAGGCCCTGATCGGCCATCATCGCGAGGAGCTTGAGCGTTGCCATGTACCCTACGCGCAAAGCGCGGTTGTGGAAATCGTCATGCCCACCGGGAACCGGCACCTCGCGCGCTGCCATGCTTCGGCGACAAGCGTCAATGACGCCTGTGGAGAGGACCCGGCGAAACCGACCGAGATCTCACTCAGCTGGCGGATCCCCGGGCGCGACAGGAGCCCCAACTACCTCGAACTCTGGCTGCCGATGGAGGCCACCGACCTGTCTTTGGAAGTCAGCGACCCAGAAAGCCAGGCCCCGGCCTCCGTCACCCTCGACGCGACAGCGCCGCAGGTCTTCTGGGACCACAGTATAGCGCAGGAGGATGACCGGCGTTGTTCGATCATCGCCTGGGTCCACTACACAACAGATCTGCCTGAACTCTTCAGTCATCAAAGGCAGCGCGTTTTTCTCGCGATCGCGCCTACGGATGTTCTGCACATCAACAGGCGCCCGGCACTGCCGGGCGACTGGAAGATAAAGCTGAAAGCCAAAATCGCGCCCGGTGAAAGCATCGACGCCTGGATTCAACGGGACGCGCCGCCGCTCGGCTATCGCTCGCGCGGCGTACAGTCCTATTTCGAAGACCCGGCCTATGAACGCTTCGACAGCCTTGGCGACCTGCAGGACGAGGACAATGCCCGCAGCACCGTCCGGCGGCTCGGTTCCCTGAGCGGGATCGCCACGCACAACAAGGCCGTTGTCGTGGGTGCCTATCGCTATCGTGACGGAGTCCCGGGCCTTTATTCGGCCGGCGCCTCGGAGCACATGCGCGCGCCCAATGCGATGGCGCCTGCTGATACCTCGCGACATCTGGAAGGAGTGCTCGCGGCAGGAAGCCGCAGCGGCACGCAGGTCACCATCAGCGGCACCAGCGTCGCAGCGCCACAGGTGACCCGGTATCTCGCGCAAATTCTCTCGGGCCTGCCGCCGGACCAGCGCGTCAACCTCGACTGCCGGGCCAAGGTCGAGGAAACCGCCACGTCCTTTGAAGATCGAAATCCATATGGCGGCGAAAAACCCGATAGCCGCCGTGGCGGTGCGGGCCGCCTGCCAATCCTTGAGGAGCAGCGCTTTCAGGTCGAGCGGCGGTAAATGGCTGCATCCAACTCTCTGTGGAAGAAGAGCACCACGCGTAGATCTACCCCAAATACCCCGCCGCTTCTTCCAGGTCTTCGGGGCGGTTGGTGTTGAAGAAGGGGTCGAGGGGGCCGACGGTCGTCTGAACGTCGGGGAAGTCCACCTCCACCAGCTTGTAGCGCGCAGTCCAGAGGTCGACCTTGCGGATCTCCTCCTCGACCATCGCTTTGCGCAGCTCCTCGCGCAGCTTGAGCGGCCAGACGCCGAAGACCGGGTGGCTGCGGCCGTGTGTGACGGCGCAGGCCATGTCAGCGTTCCCAGCTTCGATGGCCGCCAGCATCTTTTCCACCATGTCGGCCGGGAAGAAGGGCGCGTCGCAGGCGAAGCTGGCGAGCCACTCGGCCTCCGGCGCATTCGCCGCCGCCCAGTCGAGGCCGGTGAGCACCCCGGCCAGCGGCCCGGCGTAGCCCTCCACCACGTCGGCGGCAACCGGCAGGCCGAAGTCCGCGAAGCGCGCCGGATCGCCGTTGGCGTTCAGCACCAATTCGCCCACCTGCGGGGCCGCGCGTTCGATGATGTGCGTTAGGATCGGCCTGCCGCCCAGGTCGCGCAGGCACTTGTCGCCGCCGCCCATGCGCCGCGAGAGGCCGCCGGCCAGCAGCACGCCGGCTACTTTGCTTTTATCGATCACGGATTAATCCAGCTCACGCCGCGTCATCGGCGCGGCCGGACTTGCGCTGGTGGCGCGGGTCTTCCTCATCCAGGGCGTCCGGGTCATGGTCGAAGACCAGGCGCTCGGCGCCGGCGAGCGCGATGAAGCGCTTGCCCTTGGCGCGGCCCACCAGGGTGAGGCCCGCCTGCTTCGCCAGGTCGACGCCCCAGGCGGTGAAGCCGGAGCGCGACACCAGGATGGGGATGCCCATCTGCACGGTCTTGATCACCATCTCCGAGGTGAGCCGCCCGGTGGTGTAGAAGATCTTGTCCTCGGGCGTCACCTTGTGCAGCAGCATGTAGCCGGCGATCTTGTCGACGGCGTTGTGGCGGCCGACGTCTTCCATGTAGAGCAGCGGGCGGTCGCCCTGGCACAGCACGCAGCCGTGGATCGCTCCGGCTTCCAGGTAGAGGCTGGGCGCGGCGTTGATCTTCTTCGAGAGGCTGACCAGCCAGGAGGTCTTCAGCACCGCGTCCTGCGGCAGCATCACCGTCTCGAACTTCTCCATGAGGTCGCCGAAGACCGTCCCCTGCGCGCAGCCGGAGGTGCGCACCTTCTTCTTCAGCTTTTCCTCATAGTCGGTCTCGCGCTCGGTGCGCACGACCACGACCTCCAGTTCCTCGTCGTAGTCAATACCTTCGATGACGTCGTCGGGGCGCAGCATGTTCTGATTGAGCAGGTAGCCGACGGCCAGATAGTCGGGATAGTCACCGATGGTCATCATGGTGACGATTTCCTGCCCGTTGAGGAACAGGGTGAGCGGCCGCTCCACCACCACGGCGGTCTCCACCGCCTTGCCGTCCTGGTCGACGCCCTCGACGCGCTCGGTGAGGCGCGGATCGTCCGGGTCGGGGCGCAGTTCGAACTCCGCCAGGGCCGCCTCGTCGGCCCTGGCCTGGCCCTTGCGGACCCGGCGTGGGGCCTGCTCTTCGTCGTCTTGCTTTCTCATGGGAGAAATATGAAGCCCGGGACCGGCGCCCGCAAGTAGGGCCGAAAATGTGCCCTGCTCCTGAAATGCTGCCCTCCACAGCCCAAATTCTCACCCCCCGGCCATAAATATCCGAATCTATCATTCTGCTGCAGGTTGTGCTTTCGCAAACTATATTGGGTACCTAGCCAAGCTGATCGAGGGGGGAAGATCATCTCATGATTCCAGCACTCCTTCACGGAAAGCTGTCGCGAGAACAGGAAAACATGGAGGATATTCTGACCTCTAATGTATTCGGCGTACTGCGATATATCAGGCCCGAAGATGGCCTATTGCCGTTTTTGCGCGAAAGCGAAGCGATCTACGGCGATATCGCGCCCCTTCTTGAACTGAAGTCACCTTGCCAAGCGGACTATGAATTTTGGCCGCAACTAAAAGAGAGTTCCGCCGTTGGTGGGCAAATCTACGAGTGCCCGTCTTGTGAACCTGACGTTCTCATCAGGATCACCGACTCAACAGGCACCAAGGTAAATGTCCTGGTGGAGGCAAAGCTCTCATCCGGGAAATCGTCCCGCCCCAGTGACGACCCTGACAGACTACACGACCAGCTAGCAAGAGAGTGGGACAACCTCCTTTGCCAAAGCGAGAAACTCGGCGCCGAACCAGTTCTAATATACCTAACTGCAGATTTTAGTGCGCCGATTGAACAAGTCGATGAGTCCGGCAAAGAATATCTGAGAAAGCGGCATCAGCATCGTTTCGCCTGCGCGTGGCTAAGTTGGAGAAAGATCCCAGTCGCATTTCAAGAAAATTCAGAGAACGCTCTGATCCAAGATCTCATCCAGCTCTGCAACCGCATGAACCTAAGGTATTTCTACCGCACCACGCATTTCGAGCGCTCAGCACAAATCCAATGGCAGTTCACCATGGATGAGATCGAGTTTAACTGGCTGTCTGAGCAGCCTCTGAGACTTACGTGGAGATATGAAAAATGATCGAGAATGAGGGCCAATTCATTCTAGAGGCCCTAAGACAAATTCGGACGTTGCACCAGAACATTTCCCTTCTCCTCAAGACTGCCGATGCGGCTATGGCAGAGTTGAAATGGGTCAATGCCAAGACAGACGCGACGGCTCTTCACGAGATGTCATATTCTATCAACTCGCCGGATCAATGGATGCCATGGGAGGTCTACAGGTACTACAAGAACGACGCATACCCCTCACTCCTGGCGTCAACCGCAGTGCTGTTGGACGATGCTGAAGAGCGAGTGACCGAGCCCTTGGTAACGGGAGCGCTGTTCGAGTTTGACCCTAGCAGCACCTCGCCTAGTTTCCTCAACTGGTACGCAACGATTTTTAAGGCAGCCCCCGACAGGACTGCCGATGGCCAACTTCTGGAAGTCTCCCGGGACCAGCTTCCAACATCTTGGCAGAACAATTTCATCAAGGTTTGGTGCTTTGCCTACCCTCTTGTTGACTTCAACAATGAAGGAGACGTCCGCAGTAAGCTTATTGGACGGCTTCAATCGAAAATCGAGGATTTTTGAGATCAGCGGACGCTCTGGGCTAGCACGCCACATGGCTAGAGTTGAACTTCGAGTCTCCATTTGGTCCCGGCGCGGCGAAAAGCTATAAGAAGGCCATGCGATTCCAGACCCTTGCCCTTCTTCTCGGCCTCTACGGCGCGCTCGCGGTGGCCGCCGGCGCCCAGGACACCCCGGCGCCCAAGCCGGTGCCCGAACCGCCGGGCCTGCGCTACGACCTGGCCACCGGCGAGCTGCCGCCCCTGGCCGAGCGCCTGCCCGCCGAGCCGCGCCGCGACCTGCCCGGGCGTGAGGGCTGGCAGAGCGGGCGCTACGGCGGCAGCCTCGTCATGCTGGCGCGCGGCGGGCGCGACGCCCGCGACCTGGCGCTCTTCGGCTACGCGCGCCTGGTGGCGTGGGACGAGAAGCTGGAGCTGGTCCCCGATATCCTGAAGGACGTCCAGGTGCAGGACGAGCGGGTCTTCACCCTCACCCTGCGCGCAGGCCACCGCTGGTCCGACGGCACGCCCTTCACCACCGAGGACGTCCGCTTCTGGTGGGAGGACGTGGCCAACAACGCCGGGCTCTCCCCGCGCGGCCTGCCGCCGGAGCTGCTGGCCAAGGGCCAGCCGCCCAAAGTGGAATTCGTCGACGCGACCCAGGTGCGCTTTTCCTGGCCGGCACCCAACCCGCGATTCCTGCCGGCCCTGGCCGCCGCCTCGCCGCTCTTCATCTACCGCCCGGCCCACTACCTGAAACAGTTCCACGCCAACTATGCCGCCCCGGAAGAACTGAACCGCCAGGCCCAGGCCATCGGCCTTGCCGGCTGGGCCGAGCTGTTCCACCGCAAAGACCGGATGTTCTTTTTCGACAATCCGGAGCTTCCTACGCTGCAGCCCTGGGTCAACACCTCGGCGCCGCCGGCCGAGCGCTTCGTCGCCAGGCGCAATCCCTACTTCCACCGGGTCGACGGCGCGGGCCGGCAGCTGCCCTACATCGACGAGGTGATCCTGGACCGCACGGAGCCGCGCCTCATCGCCGCCAAGACCGCCGCCGGCGAGATCGGCCTGCAGGCCCGCGGCCTGACCTTCCGGGACGGCGCGGTGCTGAAGCAGGCGGAGAAGGAAGGCCGCATCAAACTGCGGCTCTGGCCCATCGGCCGCGGGTCGCAGCTGGCGCTCTATCCCAATCTGAACGCCGCGGCGCCGGGCTGGCGCGACGTGCTGCGCGAGGCCCGCTTCCGCCGGGCGCTGTCGCTCGCCACCGACCGCGACGAGTTGAACCAGGTGCTCTACCAGGGCACCGCCCTGCCCGGCGCCAACACCCTGCTGCCCGGCTCGCCGCTCTATAAGGAGGACTACCGCAGCGCCTGGGCGAGCTACGACCCGGAGCAGGCCAACCAGTTGCTCGACGGCCTGGGCATGACCTGGAAAGACCCGGACGGCATCCGCCACCTGCCCGACGGGCGGCGCGCCGACATGGTGATCGAAACCGCCGAGGCCGACCCGGCGGAAGCCGACGCCCTGGAGATCATCAAGTCGCAGTGGGCGAAGATCGGCATCGCCGTGCTGGTGCGCAGCCAGCCGCGCCAGGCCGCACGCCAGCGCATCGGCAGCGGCGCCACGGTGATGAGCGTCTTCTACGGCCTCGCCAACGGCCTGGCGACACCCGCCATGTCGCCGGCGGAGCTGGCCCCCACCAGCGAGAAGCAGAACAACTGGCCGCTCTGGGGCCTGCACTACGAAAGCGGCGGCGATGCCGGAGAGGCCCCGGCTCTGCCGGCCGCGCGCCGGCTGCTGGCGCTCTACGAGGACTGGCGTCTCGCCACCGACGAGGCGACGCGCAGCAACATCTGGCAGCAGATGCTGAAGCTCCACGCCGAGCAGGTCTTCACCATCGGCCTGCTGGGCGCCGTGCAGCAACCGGTCGCCGCAGACCCGCGCCTGCGCAACCTGCCGGACAAGGCCGACTACATCTACGAGCCCGGCGCCTATTTCGGGCGCTACCGCATGGACACGCTGTGGTTCGCGGGGAAGTAGCGGGAAAGGCAGGCACAAGCAGCAACACCTTCGACGGCCAGACTCCGACCGTCAGAGGCCGCTAGCCTCTATGGTTCCCCAGATTGCGGCGCCAGTAATCGCAAACGAGACCGCCGCGGCAGCCAGGGCGATGCACAGCAGGAGGCCGTCTTCCTCCAGAAACGCAAAAGCGAGCAGCATGATTGCGAGGGCAGGAATGATGTTGCTCAGGGGAACCGGAACAAGAAGAGTCGCGCCCAGCAGAAGGATGACGAAGCCGACGGCCCGCTTTGTCATCTCGAACGGCGTGGTCCATCGCGGTCGAATGAAGCGTTCCAAGCGCTTTACCACAGGGATCAGGCGCTTGAGGATCCGCCTGAGCCGGGCCCGTGAGATGCGTCGCGCTGCAAGCCGACGGGGAACCAGGGGTTCGCTGCGTCCCAGGATCATCTGGATGGCCGGAATCGCAAGCAGGATGCCGACGACGGGCGAGAGTCCCGGCACCAGGCCCGCGAGAGCGATCAGCAGCATCACGATGCCAAAGGAACGCTCCCTCAGGTTCGCGACGATCCACTCCAGGGTCACGTCGCTCGGGGCATCACGCAACAGGCCTTCCAGAATATTCGACGTCGCAACGCGCATCGTTACCTCAACGAACTGGCCGCCTTTCTTCGACACTTCGACTTGAGCGCAGACCCTGGCGCACCTATGGCCGGCAGACTTGGAGGTGAAAGCCGCCTTGGGCCCGCCGGCGCACGGGTCGGAGAGCTGCCTTAACTCTATAGCAGCTGCATCGTTCCCGTCCCGGGCGCAGTCAAGGGCTCTCGACCGTTCCTCCGGCTCGATGCCTCCCTACAGTTACAAGGGCCCGCCATCAAGCAGCGCTCAGAAGAGATTCGCTTCGCAGACTTCCGGATCGGGCGAACGAGAGATCAGCACAGGTTAGTCTGCCAGGGCCAGAGCATAGGCCGCCCCCCGCCACGCAATAATACTAAAAATAAATATTTCGATATATGAGAAAAACCAAATAAAATATCCCATACTGAGTTTATTGAAAATCAAATACTGCAATACTTCATAATATATTATTTATCATGCACATTGTAATTACATTGCGCGATGTCCATATAATACCCAACGGCAAATCACTGCCGGTATCACGAAAGGCACTTCACATGTCGTTTAAGAAATTCTCCTCCGATCAGGACGCAGCGGACAAAACCGGCAGTGCCGACAAGTCCAAGGAAGCCGCGCCCGCCGAAAACCCGGCGGCCCAGCCCAGCCAGAAGCCCGCGGAAGCCGCGCCGACGCCCAAGTCCTAGGCAGCGGACCGGAGGGGGACTGCCCCCTCCGCCACTCTTGCCGGCTCAAGTGAAGGACAATCGATGACGACCCGCATCAGCGAAAAGACGGTGACCTTCAGACGGCCCTTCGTTCTTGCAGAGCTTGATGAGGTGCTCCCCGCCGGTGACTACCGCGTGGAAACGGAAGAGGAACTCATCGGAGGCCTGTCCTATGCCGCCTACCGGCGCATCGCGACGGTGCTCCGCCTGCAGGCGAAATCCGGGATTCCTCACCTGACGCGGGCGATGACCGTCGATCCGGAAGAGCTGGACCAGGCATTGCAGCGCGACTGGGCTGGAGTCCAAGATTGACTGGAGAAAATTCACGAATGCGATTGTCACGCCCCCTGTCGGTAATGATCCTCATGGCGGCCATGGTCGCGGGAGCCGCATGGTACGCGCCGCCTCAGAACCAGACGGCGCAGATAGCTGTGATGCTGCCGATCGCCACCTATCACACGCTCGCCCAGAAGGGAGAAGCGGAGGTCGATTCGACGGGACGTCCGCGCTCCGTCGTAAGGGTCATAGAAGATTTCGCGGCGCAGTGAAGCGTTCCTGGAGCTGCCTCTCGCGAAGCCTCACGGCCATTTGAGGAACCGAAGACATGATCACTTCACGCCACGATGCGAAGCAGACCTGTCCGGAGTGTGCAGCTGAGTACTCCAAGCCGACAGGGCAGGTCACCGACTGCCCGAAGTGCGGCGCCAAGCTGTCGACCGGACCCGGCGCAGCTGCGCCGCAGCCGGCCCAGAGCGTGTGGGGCGCCCCCTTCCCGAAGTAAAAATCACGGCAAAAACCGGAAAGCGCGGCTTCCGCTGCGCGGAGGAACTGCAAGACCGGCGTGAAACCCCCGGGCTTTGCGCCTGCGCGCCGGCCGCTGGCGTTCCATAAGGACTGGCGCCTCGCCGCCGAGGCGGTCTACACCATTTACCCTGCGGAGCGCCGTGCAGCAGCCTGTCGCCGTCGAAGCGCACTTGCGCAAGCGGCGGGTCAAGGCCGATTATCTGTACGAGCCCGGCGCCTATCGCGGCCGCTACCGCGTGGACAGGCTGTGGTTCGGGGACAAAGACGAACGATAGCCGTTCCTCCATGACGGACTAGCTTCGAGAAGTTACCTCCAAAACTCTGCCTTCTGCCAAATCAAACCGAACCGCAAGACTGAGGGTTAGCTGATCAATAAAGCAGGTTTCATGTAGGGGGCAGAGCCACAGCCATCAAATAGGGACGTCTCAAATTCGTATCTGTGGCATCTCGGGTAAATGCCTGCAAGAAGCCAATCTTCGCACCATCGGGAGATCCGACAGCGGAATCGAGGTTATCGTTATGACAGGCTTCGCCACCTCAACCTCAATTTTCAGAGACTGCGGCAACGGGTCACTTTGATTGGGCATTTAGGAAACAATCTACCGGCTGCGATCTTCCTCATCCGCATTGGGAAAATCCACATGGTAGAACTCATGCTGCTTGGACCATCGACAGAATGCGTCGAGTCCGATGCTGAAGATTATGAATACAAAACCTGCAATAACGGGCGCCCCCATTATTCCAAGAATAGGGATGTTGTCGACCAGTATCGCGCCCATAGTCAGGCCGCCGGAAGCGACAATCGTTTCTGGAGTAATGTTTCTGAGGTCAAGTCCTGCGCGCCTCGTCTGTTCGATTTGCTCCTTAATTTCAGCACGAAGTTTGGGATTTCGACAAATGTATCCCCGACATGATGTGGCCAGGAACCACCACAAACCGCGCTCGCTTTGCGCGGTTGCGACCAACATATAGACGCTATTAATCTCCCCTCCCAGATTCTTGACCACATTGGGATCTACGCGGAGGTGCTCCAATGCCTTGTACTGCCAAGTATTTCTAGCCTTCGCATTCTCAAATTCTGATTCAGGCTTCAGTTTCCATTCCCGATATGCACGGGTTGCCAGGGATTGTTTATCGACAAATTTCCCTCTGGCAAAAGGTTCCTTTAGAGAAACGCCCAGTAAACGCCCGATGCGAAGCAGACGGACATCTTCATCATCGTCTGTCTGGCTGACAATATCTGCGAGAGAAGCGCGATACTCTTCTTGTGCAAGATTGTTTAATTCGTAAAGAGATCGCTCGAGCTCTTCGACATCCATAGCGACCTCTCAGGTAGTTCGACACCTAAACGCCGCAGAGAATATCTAACTTGCTCGTGATTCGTTAATCCAGTGCAATTAAGTCTCATCCATCTAGGCTTAACTTCCGATCAGCGCCGTATCTACTGGATTCTCACAGGCAACTTAGTATGACGCTGACGCGATAAGGAAATTATGTGACGCACGTTATGTAAAGAGTGGCCATAGTTAGTCAGGACTTACTCTCGCGAGCTATGGCGCTTCTAGTTCGCGCTGCGCAAATATAAAACCACTGCCTCCTTTTAAATCGATCTTGGCGCTTGGCGGCACTATGAGCAGCTGAGATGGTTGTAGCGCTATTGTGCGCGGCCTTTGCCGCCTCAGATGTCGCAGTTCATACCTCTACAACGCCGCCTGAACCCACCTATCTGAGTTGTTAGTTCATTGAGCGGATCGCCTTCGCCACCGCCTTTTGTTTGTCGAATTCGGCGCGGCGGCGGGCGATCTCCTCGGGGCCCAGCTTCTCGAGGTTCATGTAGTCCTGCTTCCAGGCGGCGCTCTCGCTCCAGCGCAGCGGTGACTGGACGGTGGTACGCTCGGCCGGCGCGCCTTCCAGCAGCTTCAAGGCCAGCTCCAGCGTGATGTCCTGGGACGCCGGGTCGTGCGGCCGACCGGCGGCGTTACCGAGGGGAAAGTCGGAGAAGAGGAAGCGCGGCACGCCGACGTACTCGACGATGTCCTTGGCGCAGCCGAGCACCACCGTGGCGATGCCCGCCGCCTCCAGCTGATTGGCCGCGAGGCTGACGCTCTGGTGGCAGACCGGGCAGTTGGGCACGAGGATCGCGGCATCGACGCCGTCGCCCTGACAGCGCGCCACGATCTCCGGGCAGTCGGTGCCGAGGGTCACGCGGTGGCTACGGTTCGTCGGCAGGCCGTGGAAGCGCGGCGCCAGTTCTCCGATACGCCCCTTGGCCGCCGCCCGGCGCAGCGCCGCCAGAGGGAAGTAGCAGCCCTGGTCGCCCTGGGCGTGGTGGTCGCGGTCGACGGCGACGTGGACGTTGCGCAGGTCGTGGTCCCGGCCCGTGTCGCCGGAATAGACCTCATAGAACTTGGCCGCCGCGTTGTAGGGCGCCCCCGGACCCTGATCGCCCTTGTCCGGCTGGTAGGGCGCCGCCGTCACGATGAGCCCGACGCGGCATTGGCTGAGCGGCTTGGCAAGCGGCCGGAAGGCCACCTCGGCCAGGTGCGCCCACTCATAAGGCGCGCCGTAACCCAGCGCCACGTAGTAGTCGCGGATGCGCCGGCGGTAGGGGATCGGCACGTCCCCGGGCGGCGCGAAGCCGAAGCCCTCTCCGCGCCCGCCCTTTTCGGCGTCTTTGGCTTTGGCATTTTCTCCCATGCCCCATGGTAATCCGAGGTTTCCGTAGAGGTCCACGGCGGCGCACCCCAGGCGCAATCCCCGCAGGAAAAATAAGGTCGTCTTGACCGGCCCCGGCCCGCTAGTATGCGGGCGAATGGTCATACCAATTGGTGCGGAAATCAGGCCAAAAGGCCGCGCCGCCCCTGGTCGGGCCGCTGAAAGATAATAAATGTGCAGGGAGCGGGCGGGTCCATCGGGCCGGGCTTTCCCGAAAGAACCCTGCACCTGAGGCAACGGAGAGCAATCCATGGAGATGCGCGGCAAGCGCGTCCTCGTCTGCAACTGCGATTCCACCATGCCGCTGGAAGACGCAAGCCTGACCCGCGCCTGCCAGGCTGTCGGCGCGGCAGGCAAAGCCGAGATCAACACGCAACTCTGCCGGGCCCAGCTCGGCAATTTTCAGCGCGCCATCCTGGGCCAGCAACCTGTCGTGGTCGCCTGCACCCAGGAAGCGCCGCTGTTCAGCGAGATCGCCGCGGAAGACAACCCCGAGGCGGAGGTCGACTTCGTCAATATCCGCGAGACCGCCGGCTGGTCGGCCGAGTCCAAAGCGGCGACGCCGAAGATCGCAGCCCTGCTGGCCGCGGCCATGATCGAGGCCGAGCCGACCCCCATGGTGTCGCTGGCCTCCCAGGGTGTCTGCCTGGTCTACGGCCGCGATGAGCAGGCCCTCGAGGCGGCCAGGCAACTGGCCGGGCGCCTGGACGTGACGCTGCTGCTCAGCGAGCCCGGCGAGATCATTCCACCGCGGGTCATGGACGTGCCGATCTTCAAGGGCTCCATCGTGCAGGCCAAGGGGCACCTCGGCGGCTTCGGCATCACCGTGAACGGCTACGCCCCGGCAATCCCCTCGGGTCGCGAGAAGCTCGACTTCGACGCGCCGAAGAACAACGCCTTTTCCGAGTGCGACCTGATCCTCGACCTGAGCGGCGGGACGCCGCTGTTTCCGGCTGCGGAGAAGCGCGACGGCTACCTGCGCCCCGACCCCGGCGACCCGGCGGCGGTGCAGCGCGCGCTCTTCGACATCGCCGACATGGTCGGCGAATACGACAAGCCGCGCTACGTGAAGTACCGGCCGGAGATCTGCGCCCACTCACGCAGCCGCAAGACCGGCTGCACCCGCTGCCTCGACGTCTGCCCGACCGGCGCCATCACTTCGGCCGGCGACACCGTCGACATCGACCCGCTGGTCTGCGCCGGCTGCGGTTCCTGCTCTTCCGTCTGCCCGACCGGCGCAGCAACCTACCAGCTGCCGGCCGGCGACAGCCTTTTCGAGCGGCTGCGCGGCCTTTTGAACGCCTATCGCGCCGCCGGCGGCAAGCGCGCGACGCTGCTGCTGCACGACGACGGCTACGGCAGCGAGATGATCGGCCTCATGGCGCGCCTTGGCCGCGGCCTGCCGGCCCACGTCATTCCCTTCCCGCTCAACGAGGTGACCCAGGTCGGCATCGACTTCCTGGCGGCAACCTTCGCCTATGGCGCCGACCAGGTGGTGATCCTCGCCGACCCGAAGAAGCGCGACGAGCGCGCCGGCCTCGCCGGGCAGATCGGCCTGACCGAGAGCGTGCTCGGCGGCCTCGGCTACGGCGGCGGGCGCCTCCACCTCATCGACGAGATGGATCCCGACGCGGTGGAGGTTGCGCTCTACGGCCTCGCCGCGCCGAAGACGGCCATCGAGGCCGGCAACTTCCTGCCGGTGGGCGGCAAGCGCAGCCGCGTCTTCCTGGCCCTGCACCACCTGCACGAGAAGGCGCCGGCGCCGGTCGACACCCTGCCGCTGGCGCCGGGCGCGCCCTTCGGCCGGGTGAAGGTCGACACCGAGGGCTGCACCCTCTGCCTGGCCTGCGTCTCCGCCTGCCCCGCCTCGGCGCTGCTCGACGACGAGAACCGGCCCTGGCTGGGCTTCCAGGAGGACGCCTGCGTGCAGTGCGGCCTCTGCAAGGTGACCTGCCCGGAGCAGGTCATCACCTTGGAGCCGCGCCTCAACTTCACCGGCGAGGCCATGAGCGCGGTCACCTTGAACGAGGAAGAACCCTTCGAGTGCATCCGCTGCGGTAAGCCCTTCGGCGTGCGCAAGTCCATCGAGCGCATCGCCGATCAGCTGGCCGGCAAGCATTCGATGTTCCAGGAGTCCGGACAGATCGAGCGTATCAAGATGTGCGAGGACTGCCGCATCAACGCGCAGTTCGAAAGCGCCGACAATCCGTTCCAGGCGGGCGATCGCCCGAAGATCCGCACCACCGAGGACTACATCCGCGAACGCGAAGCCGAAGAAGCCGCTGTGAAGGTGAACGGCAAGCCCGGCAACGGGTCGGATGCCTGACACCACGTCCTGTCGCAGCGCCGCGGGTGGCTGAGCTCGAGGCCGCCTTCAACGGCCTGCACAGCGTGCAGCTCCTGGCGGCCAATCTCATCGTGCTGGGCGCGACGGCGGTGCAGACCGCCACCGGCATCGGCTTCGCCCTCATCGCCATTCCGCTGCTGGCCCTGGTTGACCTCGCCTTCGTGCCGGGGCCCAGCGTCTTCGTCGCGCTCTTCCTGTCGCTCTTCATGACCTCGGCGGGGCGCAGCGTGATCGAGAGGCCGGAACTCACCCGTATCGGCGGCGGCGTGGTGGCCGGCGCGGCGGTCGGTGCGCTGCTGCTGATCTTCCTCGACCTGGAAAACATGGCGCCGGTCTTCGGCGCCGTCATCCTGGCCGCGGTCGCCATCAGCCTCACCGGCCTGCACCTGCCCTTCACCACGCGGAACCTGGTGGGCGTCGGCGCCATCGCCGGGGTCATGGGCGTGCTCTCGGGCATCCACGGCCCGCCGCTGGCCCTGCTCTACCAGCGCAGCGAGCCGGACAAGGCGCGCGCCATGATCGCCTCGGTCTTCTTCGTCGCCTACATCGCCACCATCGCCGCCCTGGCCAGCGCCGGGCATTTTGGATTGCGGGAGGTGATCCTCGGGGTGGCGCTGCTGCCGGGCTTCTTCCTCGGCTACCTTCTCGCCATCCGCTTCTTCCGGATCAGCAATCCCGCCGCTTTCCGCAGCGGCGTCCTCGTCATCGCCGCAGCCAGCGCGGTCGCGTTGATCTTCAAAGGCTAGCGCACCGGCTGTCTTCAGCAGGGCTTAACTTCCCCTCGCCTAGACTCGGCCGGCTGAACTAAGCTGCGGCAACCATGAGCGATCTCGACCCCCGCCTGAACGCCTTTCGCGAAGGCCTGGCCGACGCCCGCCTGAAGGACCAGGTGGCGGCGCCGCGCTACGTCGAGGGCCGCCCGGCCGGCGTCGCCCGCGGCGTGGTCGATCTGCGCCGCGCCCCCGACGCCGCTTCCGGCCTCGACACCCAGCTTCTCTTCGGCGAGAGCGTGCGGGTTTTCGACGAGGCCGGCGGCTGGGCCTGGGTGCAGAGCGAGACCGACGGCTACGTCGGCTACCTGGAGAGCGCGGCCCTGGGCCCGGCGGTCGGAGCGCCGACCCACCGCCTGCGCGCCCTGCGCAGCTTCCTCTATCCCGAGCCGAACCTGAAGGCGCCGGCACTGGACTGCCTTTCCATCGCCAGCCCGGTGCAGGTCATCGGCGAGCAGGACAGCTACAGCCAGATCGCCGGCGGCGGCTGGCTCTACAGCAAACACCTGCAGCCGCTCACCGAGACCAGCCCCGACTTCGTCGCCACGGCGCTTGAGTTTCTCGGCACGCCCTACTTCTGGGGCGGGCGCAGTTCCATCGGCCTCGACTGCTCGACCCTGGTGCAGCTCTCGCTGGCCTGCGCCGGCATGAACGTGCGCCGCGATTCCTACCAGCAGGCCGGCACGCTGGGCGAGGCCCTCAACGGTCTGCCCGGCGAGGTCACGCTGGAACGCGGCGACCTCGTCTACTCGCCGGGCCACGTCGCCATCATGCTGGACGCCGGGCACATCGTGCACGCCAACGGCTTCACCATGACGGTGGCCGTCGAGACGCTGGGCGCACTTGAAAAGCGTGTGCTGGATGAGACCAAGGGCACCGGCTTTACCACCGTGCGGCGGGTCAGCCTCTAAGAGAGCGCGCGGGCCACAGCAGAAACCCTCGAGAGAAGCTAGTGTTTCTTGCCGGCAAAACCGGTCGCCAGCGCTGCGCCCTATTACCTTGTATACGAGTTATTTGTATGCTAGTTACTTGTATATAAGGTACATGAAAGCCCCAAGATGGACCGCATCGAGAACTGCATCTCTTTCCAGATCGGCAAGGCGGCGCAGCAGATTTCGCGCCGCGCAAAGGAGTTGCTTGCTCCCTACGGCGTGACGCCGGTGCAGTACGCCATCCTGAAATGCCTCGACGAGTCGGCGGGGATGAGCGGAGCCGAGTTGGGCGCGCGTATCGTGCTGGACAGCGCCAGCATCACCGGCGTCATCGACCGGCTGGTCACTCTCGGCCTTGTGGAGCGGCGTCCTGACAGCAACGATCGGCGCGTGCAGCGGCTCTACCTCACCCCGAAAAGCAAAGCCCAGCAGCTCCGCTTGGACAAGACCATGGGTCAGCTGAACCGCGAGGCCGGGCGGCTCCTCGGCACCTCGGGCCCTCGCTTCACCCGGCTTCTTCAGAAGCTCGGCGAAAGAAAGAACTGGAGCGCCGATGTTTGACACGAAGATCGCGATTGTAGTGCGCGAGGACCTGGCGACGTGGCAGAAGCTGAACGTGACGGCATTTCTCACCAGCGGCGTCCTCGGGGGCGACGCGACGCTGCTGGGCGAAGCCTACGAGGACGCCGACGACAACCGCTACGCGCCGCTCATCATCCAGCCGATGATCATTCTGAGCGCCGATGCCGTCGGCCTGAAGAAGATCCACGATAGGGCCCTGGGGCGGAACGTGCGGCTGGCACTTTATATCGAGGATATGTTCTCCACAGGGCACGATGCCGCCAACCGAGAAGCGGTAAAACAGTATACCGCAGGCGATCTCAACATCGTCGGCCTGGCGCTGCGCGATGACAAGAAGACCGTCGACAAGATCACCAAGGGCGCAAAAATGCATGCCTAGGTCCGGGACCTGCGCCGGCCTCTATCCAATGCTCACCAACCAATGATCGTCGCTATCGAGACGCTGGGCGCACTTGAAAAGCGTGTGCTGGAAGAGACCGGCGGCACCGGCTTCACCGGCGTGCGGCGGGTAGAAGTCTAAGCAACCGCGCCTAGCCCACCTCCGGCGGCGGCGCCTTGTCCGCATCCCTGCCGTCGACCTTGCGGCGCAGGTAGTCGATATGGAGGCGCAGCGTATAGGCGCGGTCGGCAAAACCGGCCGGGACGTGCACCTTCTCGGCCGAACGTTCGATGTCATCGAGTTGCTCTGTCGCCTCGGCGCGGGTGATCGACCGGTCGTTCAGGCGGTCGTCCAGTGCCTCCAGTTCCTTGTACCAGCGGTTCACCCGCGCGCGCATGCGCCAGCTGTAAACCGGCGGCAGTATCTTGAACAGCGGGTAGAGCAACGTCAGCAGCGGCAGGATCATGACCCAGAGCCGGTCGATCAGGTTGGCCGCCGAGAAGGGCAGGTAGCGCTGCAGGAACGGCGGACCGCGCTCATAGAAGCGCCGGGCCGCGGGCGCCAGCGGATAGGTAACGTGGCTCCCCGTCGGGAAAGCGCCCGGCGATTCCAGATAGCCGCCTTGCCGATGCGTTTCCTGCATTGTCAGAAGCATCAGGTCGACGAGCGCCGGGTGCATCTCGGGCGTGACGACGATCGTCGCCGTCGGCGCGAGAAGAACGAGATCGCGCCCCGGCCGGTTCTTCGCCAAGTCCAGCGTTCCCATCGGCAGCACGACTTTGGAGAGGTAGGGGTGGCGCCGCACATAGGCATCGGCGCGCTCGAAGCTCATCGGCGTGACACCCGGCATGGAGAGCAGCGATCCGATCGTTTGCGAGGTCGCGCCGCCGACGAAGATGGCGGCGTCCACCGTACCGTCCTTGAGTGCGTCGATTGCCTGGCTGCCGTCGATCTCGACCAGTTCGGAGGTTTCGCCCGTGACCCCGTTGTCCATGAGCAGCGGCAGGGCCACCGCGCGGGTGCCGCTGCCCAGCGAACCGACCGCGATGCGTTTGCCCAGCAGCCCGGTCAGCCGGCCGGGTGCAGTGGCGCCGCGCACGAAGACCCAGATCGGCTCGAAATAGATGCTGCCGAGCGACTTCAGTGCCGGATAATCCGCGGGCGTCCCGATGCCGCCTTGCATGAAAGCAACCGGCACCTCGGCCGGCTCGTCGGTGAGCAGGCGCAGGTTGTCGACCGAACCGGCCGTCTGGCTCAGCTCGAGCTCGAAGCCCTCTTTGCTGAAACGCTCCGCATAGGCCTGGCCGTAGGCGAAATAGGCGCCGTCCTTGTGCCCGGTCGCCATGACGACCCGGTCCGGCGGCGCCGGGCGGACGAACTGATAGGCGAAGACGAACCCCGCAATGACAATCAGGATCGCCGGCGCCACATAGGCGATCTGGGTCCAGAGTGTTCGAAAAAATCGACGCATCTTGGCTTGCATCTGGCTGCTGGCAGCCATGCGCGGTGTACTCCTCGGCAGCCCGGCAAGAGTGGGATGAGACAGGATAGTCGATTTTTGTGAGGGCGGGGAAGCGCTAGTGGTCCGTTCACAGCCTCTCCGGCCGCGCGGTGACAGCCGCGGCAAGCGCCTTCGCGGCGGGCGGCCTCGGCGACCTGCGCCAAGCGCCGAAGCGGCTTATCCGGCCTCGACCCCAGGAACTTCCCTGAAGTAGCGGAGGGCGGTCTACTGCGGCGGCGACGGCGGGCCGCTGCCGCCGCCGAACTGGGCCTGGCACAGCGCCTCGGCGCGGCCTTTGAACAGCCCGGCCTGCTGGGCGTTAATGGTGCCCTCGGCCAGCAAGTTGTCGATGTCCTTGGCCCGCTCGGCAAAGCACAGCGCCACCGGGTCGTTGGGGTCGGCCGCCGCCTGCTCCGGCGGGAAGAGATCGTCCCGGTGCATGAAGGCCAGCGCCGCGGCCATCAGCAGCGCCACGCCCAAGGCACAGAGCCGGGCGGCCGGGCGGTCCAGAAATGAGACCTCTCGAGGCGAGTCCGTCATGAGGTGAAAGGCTAGTGCGCGCCCGGCCCGGCGGCAACAGGAGAAAACCGCGCCTTAGCGCCGCAAGACCCCGGAAACCCTGGGGTTTTTGACGTCATAGCCCCCAGAAAAGATGGGGGCGAAATGGGCCGGGGCTGTTTCTATACTGGCTGGGATCCTATATAGCTAGATGGCAAGAACGGACGGCCCGCAAAGTACCAAGGGGCCGAAGATGGGTTGGGAGACTCCTGATGGCCGAGATTGTCGATCCCTACGGCAGGGCGATCACCTACCTGCGCGTTTCGGTGACGGACCGCTGCGACTTCCGCTGCAACTACTGCATGGCGGAGGACATGACCTTTTTGCCGAAGGCGGAGATCCTTACCCTGGAAGAGCTGGACCGCGTCTGCAGCGCCTTCGTGCGCCAGGGCGTGAAGAAGCTGCGCATGACCGGCGGCGAGCCGCTGGTGCGTCGCGACATCATGAAGCTTTTCCACTCCCTCTCCCGCCACCTGGACAGCGGCGCCCTGGAAGAGCTGACGCTCACCACCAACGGCAGCCAGCTCGCCCGCTTCGCCCATGAACTGGCGGACTGCGGCGTCAGGCGCGTGAACGTCTCGCTCGACACCCTCGATCCAGACAAGTTCCACGCCATCACCCGCTGGGGCAAGCTGGACAAGGTCATGGCCGGCCTGGACGCCGCCAAGGCCGCGGGCCTGGCGATCAAGATCAACGCCGTGGCGCTGAAGGGCGTGAACGACGACGAGGTCGACCGCCTGGTTCAATGGTGCGGCGACGAAGGTTTCGACCTGACCTTCATCGAGGTCATGCCCATGGGCGACATCGGCGAGCAGCGCATCGATCAGTACTGGCCGCTTTCCATGCTGCGTGCACAGCTGGCCGAGAAGTGGACGCTGGACGAGATCGACTACCGCACCGGCGGTCCGGCGCGCTACCTGCGCGTGAAGGAGACCGGCGGGCGCCTGGGCTTCATCACGCCGATGACCCACAACTTCTGTGAAAGCTGCAACCGCGTGCGCCTCACCTGCACCGGCACCCTCTACATGTGCCTGGGCCAGGAGGATGCCGCCGACCTGCGCGAGCCCCTGCGCATGGCCGAGAACGATGCCCCGCTGGAGCAGGCGATCATGGAGGCCATCGGCCGCAAGCCCAAGGGCCACGATTTCATCATCGACCGCCGCCGCAAGCAGCCGGCCGTCTCGCGCCACATGAGCGTCACCGGCGGCTAAACGGTCTCTTTCCTAAAGAATTAGCTTGAAGCCCTCGTGGGTCGCCTCGAAGCCGAGGGACTCGTAGAAGCGGTGGCTGTCCTTGCGGGTCTTGTTCATGGTCAGCTGCACCAGCCCGCAGCCGCGCCGCCGGCATTCCGCGATCGCCCAATCGATCATGACATGGCCGAGGCCCTGCCCGCGGCGTGACGCGGCGATGCGCACACTTTCGATCTGGCCGCGCCACATACCCTTCAGCGACAGGCCGGGAATGAAGCTGAGCTGCAGGCAGCCGGCCACCTCGCCGCCGTCGTCGACCACCGCCAGGAACTGGTTGGGGTCGGCGTCGATGGCCGCGAAGGCCTCGGCATAGCAGGGGTCGCCGGGTGCCTCGCGGGCCTTGCCCAGCGCGTCGTCGGCCAAGAGCGCGGCGATCGCCGGAACATCCTCTGCAGTGGCGCGGCGAATCGTGGGCTTGGTCATGCAGGCTTCAATAGCCGAAGAAGCGGCGCAAGGCGATCCCCTATCCGGTCACGCGAGCCTTTCCCACAGCGGCAGGGCGCCCAGCGCCGCCAGGCCGCAGAGGCCGAGCGCGACCTTGCGGTAGAAGCCCTCGCTGGCATGGGGGAACAGTTTCGCCCCCACGGCGATGGCCAGCACGTAGACCGGCAGCAACACCAGCGCTTGCCGCAGCACCGCCAGGGTCAGCAGGCCGTTCAGCCACAGTGTGAGACCGGCCACCACGCCCAAGAGGCCGAAGATCGCGTAGATGTTGTCGCGCACCTGCGCCGCGCCGGCCTGGCCGCCCAGCCAGAACAACACCAGCGGCGGCCCCGAGAGGCTGGCGGCGCCGCCCGTCACCCCCGCGACCGCGCCCACCGCCGCCGTGCCGAGGAAAGGCAGCCGCCGTTGCAGCCGCCAGCCGGCGGCCAGCGCCAGAACGGCCGCCAGGATCGACAGGGAGATCACCCAGCGCATGACCAGCGGATCGGCGGCGACCAGCAGCGCCACCCCCAGGGGAATGGTCAGCGTGGCGCCCAGCATGAGCGGCAGGATCTCCGCCCAGGTACAGCGCCGGAAGGCGCGGAGCGTGATGGGCAGGGTGGCGAAGCTGTCGACCAGGAAGAGCAGCGGCACGGCGACCGTCGGGGCTTCCAGCATGCCGGCCAGGGGGACGAAGATCATCGCCGCGCCGAAGCCGGAGAAGCCGCGCACCAGACCCGCCAGGACCGCCGCCCCGGCCAGCCACAAGAAATGTCCCTCAAGCAGCCAGCTCCACAGCGCCTGTCCCATGCTTCTCCGCCTTTTTCCAAAGATCCGCCGCCGCACCGCCTTCTGGCGCGGGACGCCCGGCTGTGATACTCCTGCGGATATGCAGGAACAATCGAAACAACTGCAGTTTCTCGCTGCAATCTTGCAGCCATGAGCGCGGCGCTGAACTGGGCCGATCTGCGGGTGGTGCTGGCGCTGGCACGCGGCGGCAGCCTCTCGGCGGCGGCGCAGAACCTGGGCATCGACCAGACCACCGTCAGCCGCCGCCTGGGCGCCGTGGAAGCGGCCTTGCAGGGGCGCCTCTTCCTGCGCGAGCGGGGCCGCCTCACCCTCACCGCGCTCGGCGAGACGGCGCGCGGCGAGGCCGAGCGCATGGAGGCTTCGGCCCTGGCCCTGGAAGCCGCCGCCGGCGAAGCGGGCGAGGCGGTCGCCGGGCGCGTGCGTATCACCGCGGTGCCGATCCTGGTGAATCAGCTCATCGTGCCGCGCGTGCCGGCGCTGCTGCAGCGCCATCCGGCGCTGGCCATCGACGCCAATGCCGACTCGCGCAACCTCAGCCTCAGCCGGCGCGAGACCGACGTCGCCCTGCGCTTCGCCCGGCCGGAGAGCGGCAGCGGCCTGTGCCGCAAGATCGGCGCCCTCGCCTTTTCGATCTACGCCGCCCGGGGGACGGACGCGGCGGCGCAGCCCTGGGTCACCTACGAGGAGCGCTTCCTGCACTATCCGCAGGCACGCTGGGTAGCCGACCACGTCTCGCCGGAGGATCTATCGCGGCTGCGCATCAACGATGCCGAGGGGCTGGTGCAGGCGGTGCGCTCGGGCCTCGGCCGCGGCGTGCTGCCTGACTTCATGGCCGCCCGCGATCCGGCCCTGCAGCGGGTATCGGTAACCCCGGTGCTGCACCGCGACCTCTGGCTGCTGGTGCACCCGGACCTGCGCAAGCTGCCACGGGTGGCGGCGGTCCTAGAGTGGCTCGCCGCCTTGCCCGGCCAGCTGCGCGCGGAGGCGCAGCGCGCGTCCTGACGCCTGGGGCGCGACGGCTATTGGATTTCGATCTGGTGGGCGAACTCGCGCCCGTTGGAGATGGTGATCTGCGTGAAGCCCAGCATCTTTGCCAAGTCGAAGAAGGTGAAGTAGTCCTCCACACCCAGCTGCGCGAAGACCGGCAACAGGCGTGCCACCGCGGTCAGTTGCGCGAAGATCGCGCGGGCGCGGTAGATGGTGTCGATGCGTCCGTCCTCCAGCGCCACGATGATCAGCTTCTCGGCGTCAGAGCCCTTGGCGAAGATCGCCGCCTGCGGCGGATAGGGCGCCTTGTTCTGCTCATTGGTGATACCCGTGACGAAGGCGATGCGCGACTTGCGGGACGCCTCCGGGTTGGTGAGGGCGCGCGCCTTGTAGACCTCCGAAGAGGTCAGCTTCGGATAGTAGAAGCCTTCATGGCGGTCCTCCGCCAGAGCCGGAGCCGCCAGGCTCAGAACGACGGCCGCCGCCAGTGCCGGCAGTGCCCCGCGAAACCAATTTCCCATACCAACCTCCCCGTCACCCAATCACCAGGTCACCCTGTACGGGACCGGTCCCTGCCAGCCCGGACCGCAGCCTGCGGCAGGCCTCCGCATTTGGCAAGGCGCTTGGTCCCGCCCCGCCGGGCTTGGCCGCCTCTGGCGCCGGGCGGCGAGAACGCTATACTCGCCGCGCGGCCCGGGTACCCCGAGTCGCGCCGAGTTCCGTTGATTGGCCGTGGCCTGCAGGGCGGGCCGGGAAAGAACAGGACCAAGGGCCCGCAGCGCCATGAGCCGTCGAAGTTTCGCGCTGGTCGCCAGCGATACACCGGAAGCCGCCGAGGCCAAGGCGCGCCTGGAAGCGCGCTACGACACCGCCGACGTGGAGACGGCGGAGGTGATCGTCGCCCTGGGCGGCGACGGCTTCATGCTGGAGACCCTGCACCGCTTCATGGAGCGGGACGTGCCGATCTACGGCATGAACTGCGGGACCATCGGCTTCCTGATGAACAAGTTCGACGAGGCGAGACTGGCCGACCGCGTCGCCGCGGCCCAGCCGGCCACCCTGCATCCCTTGCGCATGCGCGCCGACACGGTGGACGGCAAGACCAGTGAAGCCCTGGCCATCAACGAGGTCTCGCTGCTGCGCGAAAGCCGCCAGGCCGCCAAGATCGGCATCTCCATCGACGGCGTGAAGCGCATGGAGGAGCTGGTCTGCGACGGCGTCCTGCTGGCGACACCAGCAGGCAGCACCGCCTACAACCTCTCCGCCCACGGCCCCATCGTGCCGATCGGCGCACAGCTGCTGGCGCTGACCCCGATCAGCGTGTTCCGGCCGCGCCGCTGGCGCGGCGCCCTGCTGCCGGCCCGCGCCGAGGTGATCTTCGAGGTCCACGAGGCCGCCAAGCGGCCGGTCAGCGCCACCGCCGACTTCACCGAGGTCCGCGACGTGGTGCGCGTCGCCGTGCGCGAGGACCAGAGCGTCGACCTCAACCTGCTGTTCGATCCCGAGCACAATCTCGAGGAACGGATCATCAAGGAACAGTTCCAGCCCTAGGCGTTGCCCACGACCCTCGTACTTACTCTCCTTACGCAGAAAGAAAAACTGAGCAGCAATTTTACCTTACACTGCAATGTTTGGTGGAGGCCAGGAGTGCAGTTTACGTGATTGCCTTGAACAGGAGGGAGGTATGCCTGAAACAAAATCTGAGAAACTCGAGCTCTTTCGCATTCATACTATGCTTCTTAATTCAGAACGGACGACAATCTGGCAAAGATTCAATGCGTTCCTTGTTGCGAATACTGTGGCCTTGGCATTTCTCGAGGGCCACCCTCTATTGTTGCCAATTGCCGGATTGGTTCTAAGCGGAGGCTGGCTTGTCATTCATCTCGCCGGCTACAAGCTTTTTCGAGATCAATTGAGCACTATGTCAACCAAGTTCCAGTTTGACCCCATGCCGGGGTCTCCTTGGTATGGGCAGTCAGATGTCCCAAAGCCGTTAATTGATTGGATACTTTGCGTTTCCACCGCCTTAATTTTGGGATTTATGGCCGCATATATCTATTTGCTGATCGGCGCTCTCTGCGTATCTCAACGAGTTTAATAATGGAAACGCCTGACTCTCCGACAACAAGGAACAGCTCCGGTCCTAGAGTCTTTCACGACAAGAAAATGGCGGCCCGACGCGCCCGGGAGCTTCGGGGGGCGAAGCTTCCGGGGCGGCGGCACCGCCGAGGGAAGGTTACTTCGGTGTGGAAGAGAGGCCCTGAGAGCGGCCTCAGATACGGCGCGACCACACGGCCTTGCTGGCCATGCCCTCGGCCTCGCCGCGGGTCAGGCCGATGTCGCGCAGCTGGTGGTCGCCCATCTTGCGCAGGCGGGCGCGCTCCTCGGCCTGATACTGCCAGGAAACCATGGCGTCGAAGAGGACCACCGGCGCCCGCAACAGGGCGCCGGCAAAGCCCCCGGTGAGCTCCGACGCGCCCGGCAGGGCCGGCTGCGTCTTGCGATAAGCTGTGCGTTGCATGTCAGTGTTCCTTATGTGACAGCACCGTGACGGGGTGCCGTGATCGCTGAGTATTTCCGGTTTCGAGCAATGTCTTACGCTGATAGATATTGCCAATTGCTGAATCGGACAAACGATGATATTTCATGTTTCGGATAAGATTTTCTAATTAGAGAAATGGCCCGGAAACTACCGCCTTTGAACGCCCTGCGCGCCTTTGAGGCCGCGGCGCGCCACCTCTCCTTCACCAAGGCCGCCGGTGAGCTGCACGTCACCCAGGCGGCCATCAGCCACCAGCTTAAGACCCTGGAGGAGCACCTCGGCCTGCCCCTCTTCCGCCGCCTCAACCGGCGCCTGGTGCTGACCGAGGCCGGGCAGCGTTACCTGCCGGTGCTGCGCGAGGCTTTCGACGCCATTGCCGAGGGCACCCGGCGCCTGCACCTGGACGAGGACAGCGGCCCCCTCCACATCAGCGTCGTGCCCTCCTTCGCCGCCAAGTGGCTGCTGCCGCGCATGTCGCGCTTCCGCGAGCGCCATCCCGACATCGACGTCATGGTCTCGGCGAACAGCAACCTGGTCGACTTCGCCGAAGGCACCTTCGAGATGGGAATCCGCTACGGCCCGGGGGACTATCCGGGCCTGCGCAGCGACCTGCTGCTCGGCGACGAGGTCTTCCCGGTCTGCAGCCCCAAGCTGCTCAACGGCCCGCACCCGCTGAAGTCGCCCAGCGACCTGCGCCACCACACGCTGCTGCACGACGAAGTCTCACGTCACGACGAGAGCCCGGACTGGCGCAGCTGGCTGCAGGCGGCGGGGATTGAAGGGATCGATTGGCGCCGCGGCCCCGGCTTCAGCGATTCCTCCATGGTGATCGAGGCCGCCGCCGCCGGCCAGGGCGTCGCCCTGGGGCACCGCTGGCTGGCCGCCGCGGACCTGGAGAGCGGGCGCATCGTCATGCCCTTCGGGCCGGTGATCCCCTCCAAGTTCGTCTACTACGTGGTCTCGCCGCCGGCGCTCGCCGAGCGGCGCCGGGTGCGCCTGTTCCGCGAGTGGCTGATGGAGGAAGCCGAGAGGACTGGCGCCGATCCGGTCCCTCTGTCATCATAGGATCAGCTCTGCGTTCACCAGAGTTCCTCCCGGGCCCGAGGGCCCAAAGCCTGGAGTTACCTTTAGCGTGTCTGATCCCCTGAAAGCCGATAGCCCGGCCATCAGGCCCGAAACCCGTGCCATGATCGACAGGCTCATCGCCTTCGATACCACGAGCCGCAACTCCAACCTGGAGCTGATCCACTACGTGCGCGACTATCTGGCGGACCTGGGGGTCACGGCCAACCTGGTGCACGACGCCGAAGGGGGGAAAGCCAACCTCTACGCCACCCTGGGGCCGACGGACCGGCCGGGCATCGCGCTCTCCGGCCACACCGACGTGGTGCCCATCGACAACCAGGACTGGACCCGCGACCCCTGGCAGGTCAGCGAGCACGACGGCCGCCTGTTCGGCCGCGGCACCTGCGACATGAAGTCCTTCATCGCCGTGGCGCTGGCCCATGCGCCGCGCTTCCTGGAGGCCGGTCTGCAGACGCCGGTCCATCTCTGTTTCTCCTACGACGAGGAGGTCGGCTGCAAGGGCGTGCCCAGCCTGCTGGACTTCCTGGCGGGCCAGCCGGTCAAGCCGGCCATGTGCGTGGTGGGCGAGCCGACGGACATGAAGGTCGTCACCGGCCACAAGGGCAAGCGCTCGGTCTGCTGCCACGTGCGCGGCAAGGAGGCCCACTCCTCCCTCGCCCCCTACGGCGTCAACGCGGTCAACGCCGCCGCCCGGGTCGTCGGCCATCTGGCCGACATGGCAGCGCGCAAGGCTGAGGAAGGTCCCTTCGACCCGGACTTTGACGTGCCCTACACCACCGTCCACACCGGCACCATCGAGGGCGGCACCCAGCTCAACATCGTGCCCGGTCATTGCCGCTTCGAGTTCGAGTTCCGCTACCTGCCGCAGGACGACCCCGACGCGCTGCTGGGCGAGGTGAAGCGCTTCGCCGAGGAATCCGTTGCCCCGGCGATGCGGGAAATCGACCCCGCCACGGGGTTTTCCTGGGAGGAACTCTCCAGCTTCCCGGGCCTCGACCTGGCGCCGGGCGCCGAAGTGGTCGAGCTGGCCAAGGCGCTCTCCGGCGGCAACGACACCGGCAAGGTCGCCTTCGGCACCGAGGCGGGGCTCTTCGACCAGCGCGGCATCCCGACGGTGGTCTGCGGCCCCGGGTCCATCGACCAGGCGCACAAGCCGGACGAGTTCGTCACCCTGGAGCAGGTGGCCCTCTGCGAGCGTTTCATGGACCGCCTGGAGGAACGCCTGCGTGGTTGAGCGCGCCGCCGGAGACAACGTCGCGCGTCAGCCCGTGGAGGCTGTCGTCTTCGATGTCGGCGGCGTGCTGATCGACTGGGACCCGAGACACCTCTACCGCAAGCTTTTCGACGACGCCGCGGCGATGGAGCACTTCCTGTCGGAGGTCTGCTCGCAGAGCTGGAACGAGCAGGCCGACGCGGGCCGCCCGACGGCGGAGATCACCGAAGAGCTGTGCCGCGATCATCCGGACAAGCGCCCGCTGATCGAGAGCTACTACGCGCGCTTCGACGAGATGATCGACGGCGCCTACGACGACAGCATCGCCATCGTCGAGCGTCTGCATCGCCAGGACGTGCCGCTGTTCGTGCTGTCCAACTTCTCGGCCGAGACCTTTCCCCTCGCCCGCCGCCGCTTCCCCGTCTTCGACCGCTTCTCCGGGCTCGTCATCTCCGGCGAGGAAGGCATGAAGAAGCCCGACCGCCGCATCTACGAGCTGCTGATCGAGCGCTTCGGGCTGGCACCGGCGCGCACCCTTTTCATCGACGATCGCGCCGACAACACCCAGGCGGCGCGCGCGGCCGGCTGGCAGGCGCTGCGTTTCACCTCCGCCGGGCAGCTGGCCCGCGACCTGGAGGCCGTCGGCCTGCTCGAACCCCGCCCCGTTCACTGACCCGAAGCGCCTCATGGATAACCTGCTGTCGCCCGCCCTCGAACTGACGCCACCGGACATCTCCGCCTGGCGCCGCGGCAACGGCAGCCCCACCCTCGATTATGTCCACAGTTTCGATTCCGGCGTCGCCGGCCCCCACGTGGTGGTGAGCGCTCTGGTGCACGGCAACGAGCTCTGCGGCGCCATCGCCCTCGACCGCCTGCTCAGCGCCGGGCTGCGGCCGGAAGCCGGTCGTCTTTCCTACGTCTTCGTGAACGTCGCCGCCTACGAGCGCTTCACGGCGGCGGCGCCCCATGCCAGCCGCTTCCTGGACGAGGACTTCAACCGCCTCTGGGCGCCGGAGATCCTGAAAGGGAAACGCCGCTCCCGTGAGCTCGAGCGCGCCCGTGCCCTGCGCCCTCTCTTCGACTCCGCCGACTTCCTGCTCGACATCCATTCCATGAGCACCACGACCGAGCCGCTGATCATGGCCGGCCCCGCCGACAAGGGACTGGCGCTGGCGCGCCGACTAGGGCGCCCGGCCACCATCGTGCGCGACGGCGGACACGCCGCCGGGCCGCGGCTGCGCGACTACGCGGGCTTCATCGATCCGGCCTCGCCGCGCAACGCCCTGCTCATCGAATGCGGCCAGCACTTCGCCCTGGAAAGCGCAACCGTCGCTTTCGAGACCGCCCTGCGCTTCCTCGCCGCCGTCGGCAGCCTTTCGCCAGCCACGGTCGCCGGCTACGGCGTCGACTGCGCCCCAGCGCCCCAGCGAGTCATCGAAGTGACCGAGCGCATCACCGCGGCCGGCAACGACTTCGCCTTCGCGCGGCCCTTCCGCGGCATGGACGTGCTGGCCGAGGCCGGCACGGTAATCGCCCGCGATGGCGGCAAGCCGGTAGTCACGCCCTACGACGACTGTGTACTGATCATGCCGGTGGCCCATCCCCAGGCCGGCGCCACCGCGGTCCGCCTGGGCCGGGAGGTCGGCTGATGGCGGAACAGAGGCAACCACGCAAGTCGCCGGTGCGGAGCTGGCCGCCGCTGCACAAGATTCTGCTGGCCCTGGCCATCGGCGCCACCGGCGGCTGGCTGGCCAACCACTTCCAGGTGCCGCTGGCCTGGATGCTGGGCGCCATGCTCAGCACCACTGTCGCCGCCATGGTCGGCCTGCCGGTCGCGCTGCCCGTGGTCTTCCGCCTGGCCATGATGGCGGTCCTGGGGGTCATGCTGGGCAGCGGTTTCGCGCCGGAGATCCTGGACCGGCTGGGCGACTGGACCGTCTCCCTCATCGGCCTTGCCGTCTACACCCTGCTGGCCACCGGCGTGGTGGCGGTCTTCCTGCGCAAGGTCGCCGGCTACGACCCGATCACCGCCTATTTCTCGGCGGCGCCGGGCGGCCTCTCGGAGATGGTGCTGGTCGGCGCCGCGAACGGCGGCGACGAAAGGGTGATCTCCCTCACCCATACCTCGCGCATCCTGCTGGTGGTGCTGGCCCTGCCCTTCCTCATGCAGATCATCTTCGGCTACACCCCGGGCCCGCGGCCGAGCGGCGGCATCCCGCTGGTCGAGGCCCGTCTCTTCGACATGCTGGTGCTGACCTTCTGCGGCATCGCCGGCTTCGTCCTGGCCCGGCTGGCGCGCCTGCCGGCCGCCGCCATCCTCGGCCCCATGCTGCTCTCCGCCGTCTTTCACATGAGCGGCCTGACCGAGGCCAAGCCGCCGACCGAGTTGGTCGCCGCCGCCCAGGTGGTGGTCGGCACCACCATCGGCTGCCGCTTCGCCGGCGTCAGCATGAAGCTGGTCAGCCGCACCATCCTTGCCTCCATCGGCAGTACGGTCATCCTGGTCGCCGGCGGCCTGCTCTTCGCCGTGCTGCTGCACCCCCTGACTGGTCTGCCGACCATCGGCATCTTCCTGGCCTATGCCCCGGGCGGCGTCGCGGAAATGAGCCTCATCGCCCTGGCCCTGTCGATCGACGCGGCGCTGGTGGCAACCCACCACATCGTGCGGATTTTCTTCATCGTGGTCTGCACGCCGCTGGTCTTCCGTCTTCTGCCGGCGCACCTGGTCGGCCGCCGCAGCGTGCCCGCCCCCGGCGAGGATTGAAGACGGCCTCTCCGACCGGCCCGATCATCGCCCGTTTCTTGACACACTGCTGTCACCCGCGACCCGGCAGGTTTACGTCGCAGCGCCGTAGACAGAGGGCGCTGGACAGTAGTAGGGGCCTGTCATGTCCGACCGCCTTGCGGCCATTCTCCTGGCGCTGCTTCTCGTGGCGCCGCTGTGCTTCTTCCTCGACCTCGAGATCTTCGATACGGCCGAAACGCAGGCACGCGACGCGCGCCTGCCGCGCCTTTCCATGGAAGAGATAAAGCGTCACGCGGAGGGTCTGCAAAGCGGGCTCGACCACGAGGCCGGGACCCTGGCCGCCAAATGAGCTAGAGCCACTTCAGCCGGCGTAGCAACCAGATCTCCAAGCCTGCCAGAACCGCCAGCAGCACACAGACCGCCACGAAGGCCCAGGACGAATCGACGCCCGGCATGCCGCCGACGTTGATGCCCAGCAGCCCGGTGACGAAGCCGAGCGGCAGGAAGACCGCGGCGATCACCGACAGGATGTACATACCGCGGTTCATCTCGTCGGAAATGTGGTTCGCCAGCTGGTCGTGGACAACGGAGGCGCGCTCGCGCCCGGCATCCAGGTCCTCGACATAGCGGGTGATGCGGTCGGCGCTCTCGCGCAGCAGGTGACGCTCGCGCTGGTCCAGCCAGGGCGCGGCCTCCTGTTCGCCCGCCAGGCGCTGCAGCGCCTCGCGCTGCGGGGCGAAGTAGCGGCGCAGCAGGATGGCCTGGCGGCGCACGGTCGCCAGGCGTTCGCGCATCTCCGGGCTGTAGCTCTCCAGCACCTCGTCCTCCAGCGCGTCGATGCGGTCGTCGATCTCGGCGATGACCGGCTCCATCCGCGCCGCCAGACGGTCTGCCAGGAGGGCCAGGAACTCGCCGACGTTCTTGGGGCCACGGCCATGGTCCAGCAGTTCGTCGATGTCGCTCACCGCCAGCAGGCGGCGCAGCCAGACGGTGAGAAGCTGGCGGCCGTCAGTCCAGATGCGGATCGATACCATGTCCTCCGGGTCGGAATCCGGGTTCAGGTTGACCCCGCGCAGGATGAGCAGCAGGCCGCCTTCCAGCGACGTGCAGCGCGGCCGCGTCTCCTCGGCGGTCAGCGCCTGGCGGACCAGCAGCGGTATGCCGCGCTCCTGGGCCAGCCAGCGCTCGGCCGAAGCGGAGGTGCGCTGCAGGTGTGCCCAGCAGACCTCGTCGGTGACGTGATCGTATTCGCTGGCCGATTCGCGCCGGGCGCCGCCCTGGCCGTCGAAGACACTGATGAAGCTCCAGTCTTCACTTGTGCGGTCGCTCATGCCGCCTCCCTTGCAGTTCCGCCCTCGGCGAACCACTTCTCGCCGAGAAAAACCTTCCTTCCACCCGGCCGGCTGCTACCATCCCCGCCGCTTCGAACGATGGAGCCCCTTGAATGCCCGAATGGCTTGCCGATCCCAATATCTGGGCCAGTCTGCTGACCCTGACCTTCCTGGAGATCGTCCTCGGCATCGACAACATCATCTTCCTGTCGATCATAACCGAAAGGGTGGCCGAGCACCGCCGCTTGTTGGCCCAGCGCCTGGGCCTCGCTCTGGCGCTCTTCGGACGCGTCGGCCTGCTGGCCGGGCTGGTCTGGCTGACCAAGCTGACCACGCCGATCTTCGAGGTCTTCGACCTGGTGGTCTCCTGGCGCGACATCATCCTCATGGGCGGCGGCCTCTTCCTCTTGGCCAAGGCGACCTCGGAGATCCACCACTCCGTCGAAGGCGGCGCCGGCGAAGCCGCCGGGGGCGGCAAGGCCACGTCTTTCGCCATGGCCATCGCCCAGATCCTCGCCATCGACCTGGTCTTTTCGCTCGATTCGGTGATCACCGCCGTCGGCATGACCGACCGCCTGCCGATCATGGTCGCCGCCGTGGTCACCGCCATCGCCGTCATGATGTTCGCCGCGACCCCCATCAGCGGCTTCATTCGCCGCCACCCCACCACCAAGATGCTGGCCCTGGCCTTCCTGCTGCTGATCGGCGTCGCCCTGGTGGCCGACGCCCTGCACTTCCACGTGCCGCGCGGCTACCTCTACTTCGCCATCGCCTTCTCGCTGATGGTCGAGCTGCTGAACCTCGCCGCCTCCAAGCGGCGCGGCAAGGCGGAGGAAGGCGCGGACTAGGGGAGCTTCAGCTATGAGAACTTCGCCGTGATGCCGCCGTCGACCAGCAGCCCGGTACCGGTGATGTACTTGGCCTCGTCGGAGGCGAGGAACAGCGCGGCATGGGCGACGTCCCAGGCGTCGCCCATCTTCCCGGTCGGGCACTGGGCGTCGCGCTTGCGGATCATCTCGTCGATGTCGCCCTGGGCGTAGGCCTCCTTCAAGGGCTCGACGATCATTGGCGTGTTCATGAGCCCCGGCAGGACGGCGTTGGCGCGGATGCCCTGCCTGGCGTACTGCAGCGCCACCGAGCGGGTGAAGGGCAGCACCGCGCCCTTGCTGGTCGAGTAGGAGATATAGGGCACGCCGGTGTCGCGGATGCCGGCGATGGAGGCGATGTTGACGATGGCGCCACCGCCCTGGCGCTGCATCACCGGCAGCACGTGCTTGCAGGTGAGGAACATGGACTTGAGGTTCACGTCGATGACCCGGTCCCAGCTTTCCTCGCTGGCCTCCACCGGGCCGCCGACTTCCAGGATGCCGACGTTGTTGTCCAGCACGTCGATGCGGCCGAAGACCTCCAGGCAGCGCGCCACCATGGCCTCGACATCGCCCGCCTCGGCAACGTCGGCGCGGCAGGCTTCCGCCGTTGCGCCCTCGCCGCGGATGATGCCGACGGTTTCCTCCGCCGCGGCCAGGTTGATGTCGACGCAGAAGACGTTGGCGCCTTCCCGCGCGAAGAGCACCGCCGTCGCCTTGCCGTTGCCCCAGCCCGGCCCGGAGGACCCCGCGCCCACCACCATCGCCACCTTGCCCTCGAGACGTCCCGCCATGACTTCCCATCTCCCTGCTTTGCCGCTTAGCCTTCTTCATAGAAGAAGACGGCGTCACTTAGAAGCCGGGATCGGGAAGGGCGATATCGTGGGAATCAGCCCGCGGGGCCGGAAAGCTGCCCCGCGGACCGCACCCAGGGGTGGAAAAGGCTGCGGTCCGCGGGACGAATGACGGACTGGGTGGAGGGGTGGGAGAGCCCTATCAGCCCGTCATCTTTGGATCACATCCAGGGGATCAGCCCTGAATGCGGTAGTAGGTGCAGCGGTCGCTGGCGACTACCAAGGCAAGGAACGCGTCCTTGCGATTCGTCGTTGCCTCCTGAAGACAGGATCGAAAACGGCAGATGCCGCCTGTACCCCTGTCTGTCGCGCCGGGCCCAGGATCGGTTCAAACAAACTTCGCCTCGCGGCGCGCCGGCCGGCCTGCCCCCGGCGGCTCCCCTCCAGGCTCCCGCTTCAGATTCTGCCCAAGTCATGGCAGCCTGACGGGAATGCTGTGGGTATAGGAACTCCGGATCATCACATCCGCGATGTCGTCGTAGGCCTTGCCCCAGGCCGCCCGGACCGCCGGCGTGTAGTCGTCTTCCAACACCTCCGCCAGCATCTGCTGCAGGGCCTCGCCCACCGGCGGGTAGTGTTCCGGGCGCACGCCGTAGGCCACGTGGCGCAGCGCCAGATCCTCCAGGACCGGCAACAGGCTCTCGAAATTTTGGAGTTCGGCGACGATGAGGCCCAGCTTGCTGATGAATTGGGCGCCCTGCAGTTCCATATCGTTGAGAAAGAGCTCGCGTGTCTGGGGAGCGATTTCGAAGAGATGCGCGTAGAAGCGGTCCGCCGCCTCCTGGCCGTTCTCGGTCACCTTCCGAAAACCCTGCTGAATCAGCTCCCTTTCCTCACTGCTCAAGGCCATTTGCGGCGTCTCTCCCGGGCTGCAATCACTGGGCCGCCATGGCAATTCATAGCTCGCCACAGCGTCATGAAAGAGATACAGAGACAACCTGCGGACTTGAACCCGCGAAACCGCACAAGGAAAATGCAACTGCGCATGTTCCTCGGAGGCCGCAGATGGACTGGGATAACCTGAAGGTGGCACTGGCCATCAGCCGCATGGGATCGCTGACCCAGGCGGCTCAGTCCTTGGGAATCGACCAGTCCACCGCCGGGCGGCGGCTTTCGGCGCTGGAGGCGGATCTGGGGGTCATCCTCTTCGTGCGCTCGAAGACCGGCTTCGCCCTGACCGACGCCGGCGAGGCGGCGATTGCGCGGGCCGTCGAGGTGGAGCGCAGCATCGACCGCCTGAAGGACGCGGTGACCCCGGACGAGGAAGGGCCGGTCGGCATCGTGCGCCTGCTGGGCAACGCCTGGACGCTGGACCGCCTGGCGAGCACCGTCATGGCACCCTTCCTGGCGGCCAACCCGCACCTCGATCTGCGCATCATGACCCTGACCCCGCGCACGCGTACCCGCGGCGAGGCCACCCTGTCGCTGTGGTTCGAGGTCGAGCCCAAGGAGAGCGAGTTCGCCATCAAGCTGGGCGAGGTGCCCTACGCGGTCTACTACGCGCGCGACAAGAACCCGGACGAACTGGGCTGGGTAGCCTTCCACGACGAGGACGCCATGCGGCCCTCCATCGCCCGCGCCCACAAGAAGCTGCGCAGCCGCGGCGAAAAGGTCCGCGTGACCTCCACCGACGCCGGCATCATGCTCTCCGCCGTGCGCGAAGGCGTCGGCAAGAGCCTGCTGCCCATGTGCCTGGCGGCCGACGACGAAAAGCTGGTGCGCGTCCAGGAGGGCGAGCCCGACTTCGTGCGCAGCCTGCACCTGCACGCCCACCCCGACACCGTGGAGCAGCAGCGCATCCAGGCCACCATCCGCTGGCTGCGCGAGAACTTCAAGGCCGCCTTCCAACCCCCCTTATGAGGGGCTCCCGCAGCGCCCCGTCCTCGCCTTGACCTAGCCCCGGCCTTGCTTCCCGGGGGCGGCTTGGGGCACAAGGAAGGCCTGCCTGTCCCCAGGTTCAAGCCCGCTTGATGGAATTGGTAGACATACGAGACTTAAAATCTCGGGGCCGCAAGGCCGTGCCGGTTCGAGTCCGGCAGCGGGCACCAATGATAGTCATAGCCCCCGCCGACACACGCGAAAGGCGCAATTTCGCGGCTTCGGGAATAAAACCGCAGGTTTCGTGTTATGCTGAAACGGGGTCTTGTCGCAAAGGAACAAAGATGAAGAAGATTACAACAGCTGGCCTTCTCCTGGGCTCCCTGCTCCTGCTGAGCGGCTGTGCCTACGCGGTCGGCGGCGCTCTGGGCGCCGGCGGCACGGCCACAGGCTACGAAGTTCACCTCGACAACGAGCGCGACCGGGTCGAGAAGCTGTACAAGGACGGCAAGATCGACAAGCGGGAGTACGACATCCGCGTCGACCAGATCAAGCGCGACTCCGCCATCCAGTAGACCGGTCTTCCCTCACGGGGAATGGCCCCGGCCCCGGCAGGGCTCCCCTGCCGGCCGGCGCGCTGCCTTCGCCTGCCCTACGGCTTGGGCCTGGCGGCGAAGAGGATCACGTGGGCGGTGACCAGGCAGGCTAGCAGGCTGCCGCCCATGATCGGCAGGTAGATGATGGCGTGCCAGAGGTCGTTGAAGTCGACGAGGAACAGCAGGGCGACGACCACGACGGCGGCCAGCAGGACCTGCAGCCAGACCGCCCCGTAGCTCGGCTTCAGGGCCGAGACCAGCCAGCCGTAGGTGGCCAGCGTCGTCACCAGCAACACGGCGATGGCGCCGAAAGTCGCGTAAAAGCCGGAGTGGTAGGGCGAGCCGGGGATCAGCCCGAACAGAGCACCGGCCAGCAGGTGCAGGGGCACGATCACGTAGCCGGCGTAGCTGGGCAGGGTCATCTCACCTTCTCCTTTCCACTGTCTCCTGGCGGCAACGCGGCGCCCGTCACTCGGGTGCGCGGGGCTGGAGACGCCGCGGTGCGGCCGGCTGCGGTTGCGGCGCCTGCGGCGGCAGCCCCCGGGTCCTGGGCGGGGTGGCCCCCGCCCCCGCCCGGCGCCGCTCGACGGTCAGGCCGCCCGGCGCCGGCTGCACAGAGGGGTTCACCGTCGGCGTGCTGCATCCGAGAACGAAGGGATGCTGCGGCACCGAGGCGATGATCCTGCCGTGCTGGTCGGTCACCTTCAGGCCAAACTGGCGCGACTGCGTCAAGGGCATGTTGGCCTGGGCCGGCGCGGGAACGGAGTTCCACCGCAACGGCGCATCCGCCCCCTGCAGCACCTTCTGGCCCGGCGTGATGCTGAAGTCGTACCGCTGCGAGAAGAAGGCGGTGCCGAAGAACATCATCTCGCCGCTGGCGTTGCCGAGCCCTTCCAGCACGGCGATCAGCTTCACCGTCTCGGGACAGATGCGGCCGTGCGCCATCACCTTGCCCTGCGGTACCGCCTTCAGCGTGACCTCGAGCGGCCGGTCCGTGGCCAGGCTCTGCGGGCCGCCTTCCGTGCACTCCATGGTGTATTCGGCCCACTCCGAGCGGAAGTTGTGGCTGACGCCGACCATGCGCACGAAACCGGTTTCGGCCCATTCGGTGTTGGCGATGTTGTACCAGTGGCTGAAGGTCGCGGTCTTCGACTCGCCGGTATTCACCGTCCACAGCTGGCTCTGCTTGCCCTGCTGGTTCTTGTAGCGGAACGAGACCTCCGCGTTCTTCTGATCGGTGGTGATCCAGCCGTCCAGGCGGATCTTGCAGACCCCGGTGATGCCGTACTGCTCGTAGATCGACAGCCCCTTGTTCACGACCTTCGACGGCGGCGCGGCCAGGGTGGTGCTGGCCTGCGGGATCGCCGCGCCGGGCCACTTCTTGCAGACCACTTCGATCTTCTTCACTTCGTCCCAGGGAGTGGCTCCGACAAAAATGCTGTTGCTGCCGGGACCGGTGTTGTTGACGTCGAGGTTGCTCACCACCCCCAGCTCGAGCTTCCGGTCCTGGCCAAAGATCGCGGTATCGGGGAGACCCTGGGCGCGCAAGTGGTCCGCCAGCGCGTTGCACTGCGTCCGCACGAAAGCCCCCCAGGCGTATTCCGGCAGCTCCAGCCGCTCGGTGCGGTTGACGCTGTTCGGCCGGTCGTACCAGGGATAGGACTTGGACTTGCCGAAGCTCTGGAACCACATCCGGCCGCCGTCCTCTCTGGCAAGGCCGAGAAAGGCATTCCAGGACTTCACCCCGCCGACGAGACCGGTATCGACTTCCACATGCACATCGGCCACCAGGTTGGCGAGTGGATTGGTGCGGTGATAACTGCTGCCGTTGCTCGCGACCTCGATGCGCGGCGGGCTCAGATAGGTCACCTCCGAGCCAAAGGAGTCGGCCCGCGCCGGGCCGGCCGGCAGCGCGCCGGACAGGCCGGCGACAAGCACGGCGGGGATAGGGGAAAGCAGGAAACGGGTCGTTTGCGGCATCGCTCTCATGGTCCCTGGTTCGGAGACGACGGGCATCCTAGGGGTATTCTATCCTATGGGTCGTGCCGCTGCCCCAAATGGTTCAACCGGGCCGACAGCGCCCTGGCCAAAAAAATGTGGGGGAGCGGCGCTGCCACTCCCCCACGATCGGCCGGGCGCGGCGTTGCCGCCCTCCCGCTTCCTATTTCAGCGCCCCCGGAATGATGATCATTTGGGTGCTCGGCGGCTGCTGCGGCTGCGCTTGCGGCTGCTGGCTGCCGGTCGTCTTCGCCCCTCCAACTTGGAATTTGAGTTTCGCGCAGAGGGGTTCCGGTTGTTCATATGTCTGCGGGCGGCAGACACAAAGGAGCCGGTAACGGCTGCCGGTGAGGGCTGCCAGCGGGTGCTTGGAAGCAGGCGGGCGGCCGCAATCACCGTCTGTGGCCGCCCGCCCCGATTCCGCTAGTTGCGCCGCAGCCGCCGCAGGCGCTGCGGCCTGGTCGATTCCGGGGCTTCAGGCGTCATCAGCTGCGGCAGCGCCCGCAGCCGCGGGACCGCCGTCGCGCCGGACTGCTGCGCATCACGGGTGCCGGTCGTCATCCCACCGGGGCGGGCCTGTACGGCCGGCAGCGTCGCGGCTCCCGAATGCTGCGGGCCCAGCGACTCCCCTTTCAGCCCGCCGATGCCCGACTGCATCCGCTGGTTCACCGCCGGCAGCTTGCATTGGATGAAATGCGGCTGCTTGGGCAGCATGGCGATAACAGCTCCGTCCTCATTCGTCGCGTTGAAGCCGAACTCGCGCACCTGGCCGAACAGCGCATTGGGAACCGGCGGCGCCGGAACATCGGACCAGTCCAGTTCGGCCTCGGCGCCGATCAAGGCCTTTTCACCATGGCCGACGCTGTAGTCGCGTAAGGGCGAGACGTAGCCCGGACCGAAGAACAGGGCCTGGCCCGTGGCATCGCCCTGCCCCCAGACCACGCCGACCAACTTCACCGTCTCGGGGCAGATGCGACCCTGCACCATGACCTCGCCGTGCGGTACAACGGACATGGTCAGCTTCGGCGGAAGGTTGGCGGCGATACCGCCGGGGCCGCCTTCTACGCAGTCCAGGTCGTAGTCGACCCAATCGCTCTGGAAGCCGTCTCCGACGATGCGCACCTGGCCCTGGGGATGGTTCGGCACGTCCTCCCAGCGACTGAAAGTCGCCGTCTTCGAGTCACCGGTGTTGACCGTCTTGACCGGGCTCTTCTTTCCTTCGTCGTTCTCAAACTGGATGTCGACATCCGCGTTCTTCAGGTCGGTCGTCACCCAGCCGTCGAGGCGGATCTTGCAGGCGCCGTTCACGGTCGCCTTCTCCACGATGGAGAGACCGAGATTGACCACCTCGGGCTGCTGTACCGTTAAGGCACCGGCCGTCTGGGGAACGGTGGGTGACCACTTCTGGCAGACCACCTCCACCTCTTCAAGAAATGGCGGCAGTAATTGCTGAAGCTCATGACCAAGCTGAAAAAGCCCTTCAGCTTCATTGGGGCCGGACGCCTCGACCTCCAGCCTTGCTTCGAGATCGTAGCTGATGGTTTGGTTCTGCCCGAAAATCTGTGCATCGGTCTGTCCATCGGCGCGGAATTCGTCCGCCAGCCGGTTGCAGCTGTCGATCACCGCAAGCTGCCAGGCGGACTGCGGCACAGCGAGCTGCACAGTACGGTCGACGGACTTAATGTGTTCGGACCAGGGATAGCTCTTGTGGTGCGCGAAGTTGGAAAATTCCAGGACGGCGCCGTTCTCGCGCCGCATGCTAAGCCAAGTCTTCCATTCCTTGATCTCGCCCGAAAGTTCGGCATCGGCCTCAACACGGACGTCGGCGATGAGACTGCTGGGTGCCGGCACCTGGGTGTATTCGGAGCCGTTGGAAAGCACGACGATCTGCTTGGTGACGAGGTTCGTGATCGTAGCTTTTTTCCAGTCAGCCTGGGCGGCGCCGGGCAGCAGCACTGCGGCGGCCAGCGCAGCGGTCGCCAGCGACGGGCGCAAAGACGGAAATCGACGGTTCTGTGGCAACATGGTGATTCTCCTGGTTCGATGTTTCAGGGGGGTCTCATCCACTCATGCTCCGTTTGTCGCCGGCTCCAAACCTGAGGTTCACTCCGGTGCCCCGGTTATCTCTACAAAAGTGTGGTGGCCGAGCGCGGCACTCCCCGATGTCCGCATACCGGTACCTCCTATACTGGTTCAATACTGGGCCCGTAACGTCGGCGGATACGCCGGCCAGCTGGAGCCGGCCGGCAACAGCGGCGCGCGGAAATCGGCACGCAAGGAAGGAAAAGCGGCTACGGGGACCTGCGCCGCACCACAAGGCTCGACAGTCCTCTCTCCGCTGCCGCAGAAAAAGTGGGAGGGGCGGCCGCCTGGCGACCACCCCCTTTTTGCAGTCTCGGCCTGCGGTCTCACCGCCCGCCGCCGCACCCCTAGTTCATCGCACCGGGCACGACGATCACCGCCGTCGCCGGCTTGGACGGAGCCTTCTCCTGCTGCCTGGCCGCGACCAGCGGAATGCGGAAGTCGGAGGTCTCGCAGGCCGCCGGCCCCTGCCCCAGCGGGCAGACCCGAAGCCGCCAAGCGCGGGCGCCGGTCAGGGCGGCCAGGGGGAAGCCGGCGTTCTTACCCTTCATCTGCTTGGGCAGCTGCGCCGAGTTGACCTGCGTGGCCTTGCCGCCGGCCTTGCGGAAGAAGGTCAGCTTGTAGGTCTGCATCGGCTTGCCGCCCGACAGGCGGATCTCGCCGTCGCGGATCCGGCCCTTGGGCGCCAGGATGGCCAGGTCCGGGCGGATGGCCAGCTGGCCCACAGCCGCCGGGGCATCCTGCTGCGCGGCCAGCGGGTCCTTCTGTTCGGGTGCGAGTTCACCCTGGCCGCCGGCAACGGCCCGGTTTACCACGATCTTCTGACAGACAAATTTCTCGGCCTGCTCGACCGTCTTCACCAAATGGCCGTGCTGATTAAAGAACTTCAGGGTGAAGAGCATCGTCTGCTTCTTCTGGCCCGCCGCATTCCAGACGAGGCTATGCTCGCCGTCGTAGTTGTGACCCCAGTTGGCCTCCAGCTCGACATCGTGCTCGGCCACCTGCGAGGCGCCGGCATAGAGGATGGCCTTGCCCGTCAGGGGCTGGTCGTCGCTCGTGACTTGGCCGTGCAGACGCGCCTTCTCCGGGCAGACCCAGCCGGGCAGCTTCTTCTGGCCTTGGGTCGTGATCGACAGGGCCACCGACTTGGGCAGGATGTCGTTGCTCGCCAGCTCGTTGATGGCGTTGCCGCCGGCGACCTGAGGCTTTCTGCACAGGAAGCTCGTGCGCTCCTCGATCTGGTCAACGGTATCGCCGGCGAGGTTGAGGACGACCATGCGGTAGAGAACGCTCTGCTTGACGGCATTGTTGCCTTCCCAGGACAGCGAGTGTTCACCTTGCACAACGATGTGGTTACCGTCCTCAGCCTGGAACTGCTCCAAGACCTTGGGCTTGCCGTCGACCGAAATCGCCACGACGCCCTTTACCTTGCCTCGCCCTTTCATCACACCCGCGAACTTCACCGTGGTGGGGCAAATGCGGTTGTTCTTCACAACGCCTCCGGGCATTGCGTAGGCTTCCAGGGCCACGGCCTTGGGCGGCAGCACCGTTGCTATATCCTGCAGCGGCTCACTGCAATCCGCCTGAAACTCGGCCCAGTTCGACATGAGGGCATGGCTTGTGCCGATCATCCGGACCTTGCCGGACTGCTGACTGCCCTTGGCCAAGGGAAACGCATGCAGGAAGTTCACAAAGCCGCTGCCGTCCGTTGTGACCGTCTTGATATCGCTCTGCTCACCCTTGAGGCTGTGATAACGGAACTTCACCTGGGTGTTGGGATTCTGCGTCACGATCGTACCCGAAAGCTGCAGCTCGCAGGCGCCGGTCAAGTTGTTGGTTTCTGCCGTGTGAGCAACGAGCACGGCATCCTTGATCGCAGTCGTCACAGGATCCAGGCTGGCGTCGCGCTTGCAGGTGATGCCGATTGTGTAGGGGGCGTTCACCAGCTGTGGCGACGGCTCTATGCTGCCGAGGCCTGAAAGATCGGCTTCGACCTGGCCCCCGAGCCCGATGGCAAGAGTGCGGTCCTTATCGAATATCTCGCTGTTCTTCTTACCCTCGCCGCGCAGCTTGTCGGCGTGATTGTTGCACGCCGCAACCATGAAGTCGGCATAGTGCTGGCGCGGAATCATGAAATCGAAGGTTTCAGTGACCGACTTCGGCCCTGGCGCCTCGTAGCTTCTTGATATTCCGCTATCCTTGAAATGGTCCCAAGACACTGACAGTGGACCGATGATGTATCCCAGCCTCGGGAAAGCCTCGAAGCTCTTGACCCTGCCGCTGATCCCGCCGTCGAGCTCGATCTTGATTGTACCGGTGATATGCTGGCTGGCATTGGTGACCTGGGTGTATTGGCTGCCGTTGCTCTCGACGGTAATCACCGGAGCATTGCTCGACAGGAGTTGGGCCCGGGCGATATCGGCGGAGGCGGGCCCCGACATCAGTGAGGCCGCCAAAACACCCGCAGCAAAAATGCCCCGTCTGACGGCGGCGCTGCTACAAGAACTGGCCATGGTTCGCTTCCTATTGATCAATCACTTGGGGGTGGATGGCGACTGCGGGAGGCATTCAACTGTTAGTCGTTCCGAGGGAAAAGCGGTTCAAAGGGGTATCTGGTTCTTCTGACTCTCGCCCGATATGAGGACCCGATCAGCTTCCTGGCGGACGAGAACCAAGCAAGGAAGAGCGGCGGGAAGAGCGGCCGCCTTCGCCGCCGGCTCTCCCCCGCTGAAGCGGGAGGCGCCGCCGCGGCTGGCCCCTTCGTGCCTGCTAACGACCAGGGGTTTCAGTTTGGGTTGTCCACACCCGGGATGATGAACACTTTGGTGCTCGGCGGCTGCTGCGGCTTCGTCTGCGGCTGCGGCTGCGGCTGCTGGGTGCCGGTCGTCTTCGCCCCTCCGATTTCAAACTTGGACTTCGCGCAGAAGCGGTTCGGTTGTCCGGCGGGCTCCTTGCGGCAGACGTAAAGGAGCCAGCGACGGCTGCCGGCGAGGGCCGCCAGCGGGAAGCTCGCCTGCGAGCCCGTCATCCGCCTGGGAAGCTGGGGCGACTTCTCTTCCTGGTATTGGTTCGGGGCCACGCCGCGCATGAACGTCAGCACGTAGGTATCCCCCGGCTTGGCGCCCGAGAGGCGGATCTGGCCTCGGCGGGTCCGGCCCTTGGGTGCCAGGATGGCCAGGTTCGGGTGGATCGCCAAGTCGCCCACAGCCACCTGGGCGTTCTGCTGCGCGGCCTGCGGGCTCTGGCCCCACTGCTGGTTGCCGGTCGTCAAACCGCCGGGACCACCCTGGACGGCGCCGGTGACTTGCGGCTTCCTGCACTCGAAGTTCACCGACTTCTCCATGGTCTCCAGGATCTTGGCGCCCCCGGCATCGACGATATCCATGCGGTAGTCGACGCTCTGTTTTCCGGTCTGGTTGCCCTCCCAGGACAGCGCGTGCTCGCCCTGGACGACGATGTCCTTGCCGTCTTTGGCCTGGAACTGCTCCTGCACCTTGAGCTTGCCGTCGGCGCGGATGATCACGAAGCCGGAGGCTTCGCCACGGCCCTTGAGCACACCCCAGACCTTCGCCTTGGCCGGGCAGTTGCGTCCGTCGTGCACGACGTTGTCGGCGGTGGCATAGGCCTCAACGGACACGGCCTTGGGCGGCAGAACCGTCTTGATGTCGTCGACCTGCTCGCTGCAGTCGGACTCGAAGGTCGCCCAGTTGGAAAAGAAGGGATGGCTTTGGCCGACCATGCGGATCTTGCCGCTCTTGTGCTTGGCGCTGATCGGGAACTTGTGCTTGAAGGTGGTGTTGGCTTCACCGGACGTGGTGACCGTCTTGAGGTCGCTGACGTTACCCTTGTCGTCGACATAGACGAACCTCACCTCGGTGTTCGGGTCCCTGGTGATGACCGAGCCGTTGAGCTCCAACTCGCAGGTGCCGCGGAGATCCTTCGGCCCCGCCTTGGCCTGCATGTAGGCCCCTTCGACCTGCGGCGCTGCGACCGGGTCGAGCGCGTCATCGCGCTTGCAGGTGACGCTGAGGGTGTAGAGCGGACCGATCGCGACCGGCGGCGGGTTGACCCGCTCCGGACCGGTCAACTCCGCATCGACGGTGCCCTCGACGGCAAAGGCGACGGTGCGGTTCTTGGAGAAGATCTCGCTGTTCTTCTTGCCCTGGCTGCGCAGCTTGTCGGCGTGGATGTTGCAGACCGCAACCACTAAGTCAGCGTATTCCTGACGCTTGATCTCGAAATTGAAGCTCTCGGTGACCGACTTCGGCCGCGGCACCGAGTAGCTCTTCGAGTAGCCGCTGTCCTTGAAGTGCTCCCAGGACTTGGCCAAGTTTGTACCCTTGAGCGGGCCGAGCATCGGCCAGGCCTCGAAGCTCTTGACCCGTCCCGTCACCTCAGCGTCGATCTTGACCTGGATCTCGCCGATGATGCTCTGGCTGGAATTGGTAACGTGGGTGTATTCGCTGCCGTTGTTCTCGACGATGATCGTCGGCACGTTGGTCGACACGACATCCGCCGACTCGGTATCGGCAAGCGCCGGCCAGGCCGTGCAAACCGCGCCCAGAGCGCCGGCGAAGACAGCAGCCTTAGCAAAATAAGAACGGTTTTGGCGGCAGCGCGCTGCGCTGAGAAGGTCACCAGACATGGCACGGTTCCTGTTCTTGCAGAATGAATGGACCCGGCCGCAAAGCCGGGGCGTCAGGCTTTAGTCGGGGAGCGCGCCACCGGGGTTCAAAACGACAGGGTGAATTCCGCAAGGGAACTACGCCCAATGGCTGCCAGAATGAAGCCGTGAAACCGCACAAGCACGATGCAGCTTTGCGGGGGAATAGGGGATCAGGAATTAACCAATTGATATATATGGGAGATGGGAGCGCGGCGGGCGGCCGCAGTTGCCGCCGCCCGCCGCGGTACCCCTAGTTTGCGATGCCGGGGATGACGACCACCGCGGCCGCCGGGTTGGAGGGCGCCTTGTCCTGCTTGGCGCCGGCCAGCGGGATGCGGAAGTCGGAGGTCTTGCAGGCCGCCGGCCCCTGCCCCAGCGGGCAGACCCGAAGCTGCCAGGCGCGCCCGCCGGTCAGGGCGGCCAGCGGGAAGCTGGCGTTCATGCCCTTCATCTGCTTGGGCAGCTGGGCGGCGCTGACCTGGGTGGTCTTGCCGCCGGACTTGCGGAAGAAGGTCAGCTTGTAGGTCTGCGTCGGCTTGCCGCCGGACAGGCGGATCTCGCCTTTGCGCACCCGGCCCTTCGGCGCCATGATCGACAGCGGCAGGGCCTGCGGCTGGACCAGCATGCCGGTCGCGGTCTGCTGCGAGGCCTGGCCCGGCTGCGTGGTGCCGATCTCGCCGCCGCCGGCAGCGAGACCCGACGTCGAGACCTTCTCGCAGGCGAAGTTCTCCGTCTTCTCCACGGTCTTCACCAGGTGGCCGTGCTGGTTGATGAACTTCAGGGTGAAGTTCATGGTCTGCTCGGTCTTCGCCGTGTTCCAGGAGAACTCGTGCTCGGCGTCGTAGTTGTGGCCCCAGTTGGCCTCCAGCTCGACGTCGTGCTCGGCGAGGAGGGAGCCGCTGGCGTAGAGCACGGCCGTGCCCGTCAAGGGCTGGTCGTCGCTCGTCACGTTGCCGTGCAGACGCACTCTCTCCGGGCAGATCCATCCGGGCAGCTTCTTCTGGCCCAGGGTGGACAGCGACAGGGTAACGGACTTCGGCAGGTTGTCGTTGCTGGCAATGCCGCCCGGCGCGTTGTCGAACTGGGCGTTTACCTCCGGCTCCTTGCACTCGAAGTTAGCCGCGGCCTCGATGTGATCGACCAGATCGCCGACCGCGTTGGTGACGTTCATGCGGTAGGGCACGTTCTGCTGGCCGGTCTGATTGCCCTCCCAGGACAGCGTGTGCTCGCCCTGGATGACGATCTGCTGGCCGTCTTCGGCCTCGTACTGCTTCAGCACCTTCAGCTTGTTGTCGGCAAAGATCGCGACGGCGCCGGAGGCGTCACCACGCCCCTGAAGGATACCCCAGATCTTCACCGTGGTCGGGCAGACGCGGCCGCGGTACAGGATCGTGTCGGCGGTGGCGATGCCTTCCAGGTGCGTCGCCTTGGGCGGCAGAACAGCCGCAAGGTCCTGTGCCGACGAGCCGCAATCAACCTCGTAGTCCCGCCAGGGGGAGCTGAAATTCTCTCCGACGCCGATGATGCGGACCTGCCCGCTCTTCGTGCCGCCGGCAGGCAGAGAATAGTCGAAGGCGTACTGCCCGAAACCATTGCTGTCGGTGATAACCGACTTCACGTCACTTTTCTGGCCGTCGTTGCTTTCGAAACGGAACTTGACGTGGTCTTCCGGCTCCACCGTTTCGAGGCCTACCTGCAGGTTCATCGAACAGGCACCACTCAGGCTGTCATGCCCCTTGACGATGAGATTGGCCGCCTTCACGTGCGGCACATTGCGCGTCGGCCCATTGTCGACGGTCGGCAGACGTGCCGGCCCGGGTTCGCGCTTACAGATCACCGTTACCTTGTGCATAAAACTCCAGCCCCCACCCCCAAGAGCTGCCGTACGATTCTGGCCGGGGCCGGTTATGTCGTACTCCAAGGCAGGAAAGAATCCGATCTCCAGCGGACGATCCTGAGAGAAGATCTCCTGATTTGACATGCCACCCTTGCGCAGGTCGGCGGCCTGGTTTTCGCAGTAAGTCACCAGATGGCTGCCATAGGCGGGAGCGGGAATGCCGAGGGCCACGACTTCTTCAATCGATTTCGGACGGTCCCCCAATGGGAAAGCTTTCGAGAAGCCAAACCCAGGAAACGCGACCCAGTCCGATCCTTCAGCGCGGAACTTCAGCCACACTTTGTAGCTCTTGACTCTGCCTAAGGTCTCAGCATCCAGGCTCACAGTCGCGTCGGCCCCAATGAACTGCGTATGGCTTGCCGGCTGCGTATAGTGCTCGCCGTCGCTCTGGATCTCGATGGTCTTCGGCAACAAGTTGCTCAGAGTAACGCCTGCTTGATCCGCCATGGCGGTTCCCGTAGCCAGACAGCCGGCAAGAGTCGTCGCGGCTGCGAAGCCGCGCCTGAAGGACCGGCGAGCGAAAAGCCGCTCAAAGCCATGGTTCTGGCAGCCCGCAGGGCCGCAGACTTCTAAGTAAGACATTTTCGGTTTCCTCAAATAAACAGGATGGGGCCCAGCCGCCCGGCCTCGCCCTTCCCCCTTGGGTCGCCAGCTTGCGGAATAAGGTTCAAAAAGGCGATGCGCCGATGCGAAACCAAATGCGGGTCAAGGCCCCTTCGTCTTCAACAAGCGCGGGAATACAGGCAAACCGCACCACACTGAACCCGAGAAACCGCACAAGGAAAATGCAGCATTGCGGGCTTTAGGGACCAATCGGCCAAAAACCAAAGAAACTCGAGTGAGACGGGCGGCCGTAGTCGCCGCCTCCGGCCGCCCGTCAGCGGAGCGGCACGGAGGAAACGCGCGCCGCTCCACAAGTGCCACCGGCGTCGCGTTGCGGGCCGATGACGTCTTTATGTCGCGGCGCCCCAACCCCGGGTTCAATACCCAAGTGATTTTTCTTGTCGCTGTCCGGCGCGGCGCGCCGAGGCCTTCTCAGTCTTCCGGCAGGGGCATGACGTCGTCGTCGCCGGGCACCGGCGCGAAGCGCCCTTCCCGCCAGTCCGCCTTGGCCTGCTCGATCAGCGCCGGATCGGAGGCGACGAAGTTCCACCAGATATGGCGCTTGCCCTCCAGCGGGGCGCCGCCCAGCAGCATGAGCCGGCTGGCCGGCCCGGCGGTGAGCGCTACCGCCGCCCCTTCCTTCAGGACCGCCATGGTGGCGGGGCCAAAGTCGGCGCCGCCCAGGGTGACGCCGCCGCTGACCACGTAGACCGCGCGCTCGGCATGGTCGTCCGGCAGTTCCAGCCGCGCCCCGGCGTCCAGCTCGGCGTGCAGATAGAAGAGGTCGGAGAAGGCCGGCACCGGCGAGACCTCGCCGTAGGCGCGCCCGGCCAGCAGGCGCAGCCGGCTGCCGGCCCCTTCGATGAGCGGCAGGTCCTCCAGCGGGTGGTGGGAAAAGTCCGGCGCTCCCTGTTCCTCGGCCAACGGCAGGGCGACCCAGGACTGCATGCCGTGCAGCCGCGTCTCCCGCTCCCGCTCGATCTCGCCGCTGCGCTCCGAATGGACGATGCCGCGCCCGGCGGTCATGAGGTTCACCGCGCCGGGGCGTATTTCCTGCATATTGCCCAGGCTGTCGCGATGCAGGATCTCGCCGTCGAAGAGGTAGGTGACGGTGGCCAGGCCGATGTGCGGATGGGGGCGCACGTCGATGCCCTCGCCCGGCGGCAATGCCGTGGGGCCGAACTCGTCGAGGAAGATGAAGGGCCCCACCATGCGGCGCTTGGCGAAGGGCAGGATGCGCTTCACGCCGAAGCCGCCGAGATCGCGCGCGCGCGGTTCGATCAGAAGTTCGACAGGACTATTCTCGCTCATGGTCGCCCTCCATGCTTTTCCGCGGCGGGCTCAACGCGTGGTCTTCAGTAGCCAGGCCTCCCGCAGGGCGAAGGCCGCCGGCACCACCGCCAGGGTCATCAGCAGCCAGCCGGACCGCAGCGCGCCCAGATGACGCTCGATGATCGAGGTGGCGTAGAACTCGTCGATCACCGGCCGGCCCCAGCTCTCGTAGGACAGGGCCGCCACGCCCCAGACGCCCAGGCAGGCGGCACTGGCGGCCAGCGCGGCCAGGCGGATGAGGGAGCGGGCCAAGTCGGCGCTGCCCATGGCCAAGACATAGACCGTCATCGCCGTAAAGAACAGAAGGGGCAGCAGCTCCAGGGGTCCGATGTCCGCGCTCACGGCCGCCGCTCCGGAACACGCGCCCGGCCCGGCACGCGCTCAGGCGCGCTGCTGGGACGCCGATGCATTTCCGGGGGCCTCCTCCCAAACTCCCTCGACGCCGAGGCTCAGGAGCATGGCGTCCAGCGCCGCGGCGGCCGCGGCAAGTTCGCTCTCCTCGGTCGAGCGCAGCACCAGGCGGGTCCCGAAGACGCCGTCACGGTTGAAGGGGTAGCTGCCGATCTCGACGTCGGGGTGGCTGTCCTGCACGGCGGCAAGGCCGTCGGAGACGAAGCTCTCGCCCAGTTCCACCTTCACCGTGCGCGAGCGCAGCGGCTTGCCGCCCACCAGGCTGTGTTTCAGGCTGTTGAACATGGCCTGCATCACGGCGGGGATGCCGGCCATGACAAAGACGTTCTCCACCCGAAAGCCGGGCGCCTTGCTCACCGGGTTCTCGATCAAGCTCGCGCCCTCGGGCGTGCGCGCCATGCGCAGCCGCGCCTCGGTCAGCTGCCCCGGCGGATAGTGCGCTTCCAGGATGGCGCGGGCCTCGGGATTGACGATGAGCGGCAGGCCGAAAGCCTTGGCCACGCAGTCGGCGGTGATGTCGTCGTGGGTCGGCCCGATGCCCCCGGTGGTGAAGACGTAGTCGAAACGCCCGCGCACCTGGTTCAGGGTGTCGATGATCACGGTCTCGACATCGGGGATGACCCGCACCTCCATCAGGCGGACGCCAAGCTCGTTCAACCCCTGGCCGATGTAGGCGAGGTTCTTGTCCTGGGTCCGCCCGGAGAGGATCTCGTTGCCGATGATGAGCAGGCAGGCCGTGACCGCCCTTCCCGCTTTGGGCTCCCCCGGCGCGGCCTTAGGGGACATGAGCGTCAGAATTCCAGGCGCGGCAGCACGGTGTCGGCCCGCGCGTAGCCCTTGGATTCCATGCAGGAGGACATCAGCGAGGCGCGCCGGTTGCGCAGGTCGAACTCGTCGACCCGCTGCTGCAGCGGCGCATAGCGCGAGTCGTTCGACAGCGTGCCGATGCCCGCGTTGCGGTCGTCGAGGTACTGCGCGTCACGGCGCGTCTGGCCCAGGGCGTAGCGGTAGCAATCCTCGACGTCGGCGCGGTAGGCCTCTTCGTCCTTAGGCGACTGCACGGCCCAGGTGGTCCCGTCCGGCCCTTCGATGACCACCGGCTCGCCCCCCGACGGGGTCTTGTTCGCGGTCTCCGGCAGCGGCTCGCCCGGCGCCGGCTGCACGCCGGGGCTCGAGGGCTGGTCCGGATCGGGCGGCGGCAAGGCCGTACCGCTCTGCGCCGCCGGGCTCGCGGACCCGCCGGAACCGCCGGTTTCCGCCGCGCAGGCCGCCAGCAGCAGGCCCGCCGCGGCAACGACGGAGATGGTCTTCAAACAGGGGTACACAAACATAGGGCAATTCCTTGGGAGAGCAGCCGTCGCAGAGCGCTGGAACAAGGTTAATGCATTGCAGACTGGCGTTCCCGACGTCAAGTTGCAAGCTTATGGCGACTCGGCCGGCCGGGCCGCCGCCCTTTCAAGACCCGGAAATAGCTTCCTTCCATGCAGTTTCCAGATCCCCTGATCCGCGGCCGCCTGCAGCGGCGCTACAAACGCTTTCTCTCCGACGTCACCCTCGACGACGGCAGCGAGGTGGTGGCCCACTGCGCCAACCCCGGCTCCATGCTGGGCCTGGCCGAGCCGGGCGCGCCGGTCTGGCTCTCGCCTTCGCGCAACCCGGCGCGCAAGCTGAAGTACTCCTGGGAGCTGGTAGAGGTACCAAGCGACGGCGGTTCGGCCTTGGTCGGCATCAACACCGGCCGCGCCAACGCCCTGGTCGCCGAGGGGCTGGAGGCCGGCAAGGTGCCGGAACTCGCCGGCTACGCCGAACGCCGCGCCGAGGTCCGCTACGGCGCCAACAGCCGCGTCGACTTCCTGCTGGAGGCCCCCGAGCGTCCCGCCTGCTATGTCGAGGTCAAGAGCGTGACCCTGAAGCGCCAGCCGGGCCTGGCCGAGTTCCCCGATGCGGTGACCGCCCGCGGCACCAAGCACCTGGGCGAATTGGCGGAGATGGTCCGCCAGGGCCAGCGGGCGGTACTGTTCTTCCTGGCCCAGCGCGGCGACTGCGACCGGGTGGCCCCGGCCGCGGATATCGACCCGGCCTACGCCGAGGCCCTGGACCGGGCCCTGGCCGCTGGGGTTGAAATCCTATGTTATCAATGCAACCTGTCTCCTGCGGGCATCACATTGGACGAACGCCTGCCGCTGGCGCTATAAGCAGGCAAGTTCACAACGCTTGCCGCAGCGATGTGGCGCGGTGCGCCGCCTGGAAATCCGGGCTAGAGTGCCTAAATAGTACGGCAGCGAAGGGCAGAGGGCCGAAGGTAATGAAGCAAGGTTACAGTGCAGAGCGCGTTAGCCCCTCCGAGGGCGGTTACGTCATCCACGACGAAGCCGGTTTCGAAGGTATGCGCCGCGCCGGGCGCCTGGCGGCCGAGACGCTGGATATGATCACCCCGGAAGTGAAGCCGGGCGTGACCACGGAATATCTGAACAAGCTGTGCCACGACTACATCGTGGCCGCCGAGGCCGTTCCCGCCCCGCTGAACTACCGCGGCTTCCCGAAGTCGGTCTGCACCTCGGTGAACCATGTCGTCTGCCACGGCATCCCCAGCGAGGACAAGCGCCTGGAGAACGGCGACATCATCAACATCGACGTCACCGTCATCGTCGACGGCTGGCACGGCGACACCAGTCGTATGTTCTTCGTCGGCGAGCCCAAGATCAAGGCGCGCCGCCTGGTCGAGGTGACCTACGAGTCCATGATGCGCGGCATCGAGGTGGTGAAGCCCGGCGCCACCCTGGGCGACATCGGCCACGCCATCCAGTCCTTCGCCGAGAAGCAGCGCTTCTCCGTGGTCACCGATTTCTGCGGCCACGGCCTGGGCCAGGTCTTCCACGACGCGCCCAGCGTGCTGCACTACGGACGCGCGGGCACCGGGGTGCCGCTGCGCGAGGGCATGTTCTTCACCATCGAGCCGATGATCAACGCCGGTCGCCCGGAAGTGAAGATCCTGCAGGACGGCTGGACCGCGGTGACCCGCGACATGAAGCTTTCGGCCCAGTTCGAGCACTCGATCGGCGTCACCGCCACGGGCTACGAGATCTTCACCCTCTCCCCCAAAGGCTGGCATCAGCCGCCCTATACCTGAGCGCAGGAGCCTGCAGTCGGGTGCAGCTGAAGGACGCTGGCCGGTCAGCCGGCCAGGAAGTCCGCCGCGATCCGCATGTCCCGCAGGGGGCGGACCACGTCGATGGATTTCTTGTAGAGGGGATGCGCCTTGTAGGCGGCTAGCTGGGCCTCGTCCTCGAACTCTCCGTAGACGATGAAGTCCGGCCCGCCCGGGCTGACGTGGTCACTGCCGAAGTTGCGGCCGATCTCAAGGTGGCGGCTGTCCGGGATCTCCAGCAGCAGCTTCAGCCCCTCGTAGATCGTTTCCCGGTCTTCGGGGTTCTTGGCGGTGAAGAAAACGATGTGACGGATCATCTGTGGGCGCCTGCCGGGACTCTGTTTGCAGCGGAATCGGCCGCCAGTCTGGCAAGCGCGCATCACCCGGTCAAACGGCTCCCCCGCCGGCCCTTTGTTTGCCCTCTCCCCTTGAGGGAGCGGGAGGGTGAGGGGGGCGGCGCAGCCGGCTGCGCGAAGCAGCCCGACAGCGGCACCACAGCCCCCTCACCCGGCTTTGTCTCAGGCGATCTCGACCCGCAGCAGCGAGCGCACGTGCTGGATCTGGTTGAGGATCGTCACCTGCGGCGAACCGGCGAACAGCAGCCCGACGGCGAAGTTGTCGCGGTCGGCCACCAGCGATCCGGAGTCACCGCCCGCCGACATCGGCGTGGTGAGGATCTGGTCGCGGAAGCGGGCCACCTTGCCGCCGCCGTAGTTCACGTCGACGGTGGTGTTCACCGCGGTGATGCGTCCCGTCGTGTAGTTGGTGGTGCGTCCGGTCTTTTGCAGCACCGTACCCACCTGCACCTGCGCGCGGGGGCGCCAGCCGCGCAGATGGCCAACCCAGTGAATCTCCCGCTTCAGGTCATGGAACTGGCCTTCGGCCACCGCCGCGTCGATCAGGTTGCGGTGCAGGGGCCGCGGTACCGGCGGATCGAAGGTGATGGGAATGAAGCGGCTGAGCGCCGCGATGCGGTCACTCGGGTCGACGCCGCCGTCGAAGGGGCCCGGCTGCAGGATGGCATCGCCCGGGGTGGCGTTGTTGGAGTTGGCCAGCACGTGGTTGTTGGACAGGATGTAGTAGTGCTGCGGCATGCCCACTGGATTGCCGGGCGTGCCCACCATGTCGTATACACAGGTGCCGATGGTCCCCGCCGTGATGTTGCGGTGGCCGACGCTGTAGCCGCCGGAGGCCGGGCGTGCGCGCCGGGCCAGCAGCTCGATGCTGACTTCGATGGGTTCCGCCTGGCCGGCGAAGGGTTCGCCGATGGCCAGCACGTCGGTCTGCATCTCGCCGATCTTCTTGGGGATCATGTCGTTGGGGCCGAGTTCCTCCTTGTCGACCTTCTGCGAGACCAGCGCCAGCAGGGCCGGCTTGCCGGTCGGCTCGCCGTTGCTCCACTTCACGCCGTAGCCCATGCCGACGACGTTAGCCGGCGTCTTCTCGGGCTTGAGGAACTCTTCGACCTTGGCAGCACTGGCTTTCTGGACCTTCTGAGCTTCCTCAGGGTCCAGCATCATCTTCTGTACTTCCATCATGATCATTTCTCCCGGATGGGCACGGCTCTGCCGTCCCGGCACTCGCACAGCCCCGCACGCGGCGGCGGTCGAGTGAGGCCGGGGCCTACTGCGCCGTGATTTCGCCGATTTCCTCGACGTCGAGCGGACAGCCCTCCAGCTCCCTCGGCAGGACCTGGTCTTGCTGCAACTCGGATTCCGGAACCTTCTTGGAGACCATGACCTTGATCACCGGCCGGCCCGCACGCTTGCCGATCGCAACGGCATTGACGTTGGGATAAGCGAGCAGGGCGTCTTCGTGTTTTCTCAGCACGGCTTCGATATCCACGCGCATCTCCTCCGCTGTCTTGGCCGGGCCCAACCCGTACCCGGTCGTCGTGGCAGGCTATCATGGCCGGTGATCGGCCGTCGTGAAGGTCCCGCCTCCGGCTCGACGCCAAAGGGGTGAGGCTGTTCATGGCCGCGCTACTGCGCGTCGCTTCATTGTCGTGGAAGGGGCCGCGGGGGGCGGCTCCCGCCTACCTGCTGCTCGCTACCTGCTGTTCCGTTACTCCTGCAAGATCGAAGGCGCCGCCAATTCGTGACGGTCTTCGATCAGGCATCGTCGTCCGGAGGTCCTTGCGCTCTGCGCGACGCCGCGCAAACCGGCGAGGTCAAGCTCATGCGTTTGTGGCGACCGTGGTGGACGACTGACAAAACGCTCTTTGCGGTCATAAGCAGTTGAGCCGACGCTACGCCCACGCCGAAAGCTTGTCCATCGGTCGCCAGTTGAAAAGCTGGGCTAAATCGGGGTGTGTGCCGGGCACAATGGGATAGTTGCGGCGGGAAGATCGCGGCACGGCAATTGGCCACTGCGCCACTCGCGCCAAAGGCCGGTCGCGGCGCCCGGGAGGCGCTTGCAATCGGGAGCGCCGTTCAGTGAAACGACGCCGCCGCAGTTCAGCCGACTTCGAGGCCCCGCACCGCGTGCTCGGCCGCGATCTCGGGCCGCAGGCCCTTCTCGTGCGCCGCACGCCAGTTGTAGTTGGTGGCCGTCAGCTCGTAGCCGAGGATCGCCAGTTCGCACTCCGCCCAACTCATCCAATCGTTAAAGGCATCGGTCGGCGTAGTGGGGGCGGCGCGTACCGGAAAGGCGATCACATTGGCATCGGACATGGCGAATCCCTTGATGGCGTAGACCTTGACGAAGTTACCAGGGCGACTCTCAACAGACCAATTATAGCGGCCGAGATGGTTAACAAATTACTATCCCTGGGACCTCCTGATCCTCCGGTTGAAGGACTCGGCGTCCTGATCTCTAATTACGACGCAGAGGATTCCGGCGGCGGCGAGAGGCGGCAGGCGACAGGTGAGCGAGCAAGGCAGCGGCAAGCCCCACTATCACGGCCATCGCGAGCGCCTGCGTGAGCGCCTGCTGACGCGCGGCGGCGACAGCCTCTCCGACTACGAGATCCTGGAGTTCCTGCTGTTCAGCGCCAAGCCGCGCGGCGACACCAAGCCGCTGGCCAAGGCCCTGCTGGCGCAGTTCGGCACCTTGTCGCGGGTACTGACGGCGGAGGCCGAGGCGCTGGCGCGGGTGCCGGGCATGGGCCGCGCCTCGATCGCCGCCCTGAAGATCGTGCCCCAAGCCGCCGAGCGCCTGGCCCGCGAGGAGGCCATGAGCGGCGACGTCATCTCCTCCTGGGACAAGCTGCTGGCCTACTGCCGCCTGACCATGGCCCACCAGCCGGTCGAGCAGTTCCGCCTGCTGTTCCTCGACAAGCGCAACCGCCTCATCGCCGACGAGGTGCAGCAGCAGGGCACCATCGACCACACGCCGGTCTACACCCGCGAGGTGGTGAAGCGGGCCCTGGAGCTGGGCGCGGCCGCCCTCATCCTGGTGCACAACCACCCCTCGGGCGAGGCCGAGCCCTCGGCCGCCGACATCGCCATGACCGAGCAGCTGGTCAGCGCCTCGGAGAAGCTGGGCATCGTCATCCACGACCACCTGGTCATCGGCCGCGCCGGCCACGCCAGCTTCCGGGCGCTGGGGCTGCTGTAGGAGCACCTGAAAGGCCCGATTTCCGGGCCAATTCCGTGGGGTTTTGAGGGTGCCGGCGGCGTTGCCGCCACGGCCCTCCGCCGCTATAACAGGGCCTTTCCCGGCCCCACCTCACTTCAGGAAGTTTTTCGCATGATCCCGCGCTACAGCCGCCCCGAAATGACCGCCATCTGGGAGCCGGAGAACAAGTTCCGCATCTGGTTCGAGATCGAGGCCCATGCCTGCGACGCCCAGGCCGAGCTGGGGGTCATCCCCAAGGAGGCCGCCAAGGCGGTGTGGGAGCGCGGCGCCTTCGAGGTGGCGCGCATCGACGAGATCGAGCGCGAGACCAAGCACGACGTCATCGCCTTCCTGACCAACCTAGCCGAGCACGTCGGCGAGGAAGCCCGCTTCGTGCACCAGGGCATGACCTCCTCCGACGTGCTGGACACCTGCCTGGCCGTGCAACTCACCCAGGCCAGCGACCTCCTGCTGGCCGACATCGACCGGGTGCTGGCGGCGCTGAAGACCCGCGCCTTCGAATTCAAGGACGCGGTCTGCCTGGGGCGCAGCCACGGCATCCATGCCGAGCCCACCACCTTCGGCGTGAAGCTGGCCGGCCACTACGCTGCCTTCTCGCGCTGCCGGTCGCGGCTGGAGGCGGCGCGCGCGGAGATCGCCACCTGCGCCATCTCCGGCGCCGTCGGCACCTTCGCCAACATCGATCCCTTCGTGGAGGAATACGTCGCCAAGAAGCTGGGCCTGACGCCGGAGCCGGTCTCGACCCAGGTCATCCCGCGCGACCGCCACGCCGCCTTCTTCGCGGCGCTGGGCATTGTCGCCTCCTCCATCGAGAACCTGGCCACCGAGATCCGCCACCTGCAGCGCACCGAGGTGCGCGAGGCCGAGGAATACTTCGCACCCGGCCAGAAGGGCTCCTCGGCCATGCCGCACAAGCGCAACCCTGTCCTGACCGAGAACCTGACGGGCCTGGCCCGCGTGGTGCGCGCCGCCGTGGTGCCGGCCCTGGAGAACGTGACCCTGTGGCACGAGCGCGACATCTCCCACTCCTCGGTGGAGCGCATGTTCGGCCCCGACGCCACGGTGACCCTGGACTTCGCCCTCAACCGCCTGGCCGGCGTCATCGAGAAGCTGCTGGTCTACCCGGAGACCATGCAGAAGAACCTCGACCAGCTGGGCGGCCTGGTGCATTCCCAGCGCGTGCTGCTGGCGCTGACCCAGGCCGGCATCAGCCGCGAGGACGCCTACCGCCTGGTCCAGCGCAACGCCATGAAGGTCTGGGGCGGCGAAGGCGACTTCCTGGAGCTCCTGAAGGCCGATCCGGAGATCGCCGGCAAGATCGCCGAGGACAAGCTCGCCGCCTGCTTCGACCCGAGCTACCACACCAAGCACGTGGACACGATCTTCGCCCGCGTCTTCGGCAAGGACGCAGCGGCCAAGGCGGTGGCTTGATCTGGGAAGCGGCCCGGGCCTCGCCCTTCGAGACGGCGGCCTAGAAACACCAAAAAGGGGCCGCCTCCTCAGGATGAGGCCCTCTTCCCTATCCTCATCCTGAGGAGCGCGCGATGCGCGCGTCTCGAAGGATGAATGGAACCGGTTGGGCCCAGGCAAAGCAAAACGGGCCGCCCCCAAGGGGCGGCCCGCTGCTTTTAATCCGGCGTGCCGGAGACGCTTATTCTGTCATGATCTGCTGCTTGGCCTCGGTCAGCAGCTCGTCCATGCGGTGGCGCAGGCGGTGCTCGCTGAAGTCGACGCCCTTGGCCTCGATGTCGGCCATGACCTTGCGCACCACGTCGTCAATGCCCGGCTCGTCAAGGTCGGAGGCGACGACATCCTTGGCGTAGCTCTCCACCGCTTCGCCTTCCAGGCCGAAGAGCTCCCGCGCAACCCACTGGCCCAGCAGCTTGTTGCGCCGGACCTCGGTGCGGAACTGCAGGTCCTGGTCGTGCTTGTACTTGTCCTCGAAAGCCTTTTCGCGTTCGTTGAATGTCGACATCGGTCGATAGGTCTCCTGAGGTGGCCCCCTTTGTAGCCCCGGGAACGCCTCCCGGGGAACGGCGTAGCCGACCCTTCACATAGCGGTTATGCTCGGCTGCCTGCGGCAGTAGCGGTTCAACAAGGGGGTTATAGCGTCCTTCGCGGCTGCGATAAACCTCTGCCTTGGGGGTTTCTGTGGGTTTCCCTGCCCCGAGCGTCCATCAACCGTCCCTCTGAGCGATCCCCCCCCCGAGATATGTGCACCCTCGTCATCCTGCGCCGCCCCTGGCATCCCTGGCCCCTGCTGTTGGCGGCCAACCGCGACGAAATGGTCGACCGGCCCTGGGCGGCCCCCGGCCGGCACTGGCCGGACCGCCCGGAGGTGGTCGCCGGGCTGGACCGCACCGCCGGCGGCTCCTGGCTGGGCCTCAACGATCACGGCGTGGTGGCCGCCATCCTCAACCGGCGCTCCTCCCTCGGCCCCGCCCCGGGCAAGCGCAGCCGCGGCGAGCTGGTGCTGGAGGCCCTGGACCACGCCGACGCCGTCCAGGCCGCCGAGGCCCTGGCCGAGCTGAACCCCGCCGCCTACCGCAGCTTCAACATGGTGGTCGCCGACAACCGCGACGCCTACTGGCTGCGCAACCTGGGCACGCCGGAGGCCAGGGTCATCGAGCTGCGCCCCCTGCCCGAGGGCCTGTCCATGCTTACCGCCTACGACCTCAACGACCGCGCGAGCCCGCGCATCGCCCGTCATCTGCCGGCCTTTGAGGCGGCCGCCGCGCCCGACCCGGAGGCGGTGGGCTCCCCGGGCGGCGACTGGACCGCCTGGCAGGAAATCCTGGCCCGCGGCGAGGCCGGCTCCGAGGCCGCCATGACGGTCGAGCGGGGCGGATTCCAGACCGTCTCCTCCTCGCTGCTCGCCCTCCCGGCGGCCGCGCCGGCGCCCGGCAAGCTCCCCGTCCGGCCGGTCTGGCTCTTCGCGCCCGGGCGCCCCGACCGCCACGGCTACGCCCCCCTGGACGGCCTGGCGGCGCCTGCCGGGGACTCTTGAAATTTCATATATTACAGTATGTTATGACAATTCTTGAGGGGACGGCGGGCGTCATTGTTTTGCCCCCCTTCTCCTGCTATATGACGTAGACCCAAAGCCTTCGGGGGCCGCAATCCGCCCAGAGCTGCAGGGAAAAGAACGCGCAGGCGATCGACCGAAAACTGCGTGATGGGAAATAAATCCCACCCCAGATGCACGCCGCCCCACCCGGGCGGCCTCACTTTCAGGTGCAAGAGATGCGACGCAGACAGATCTACGAAGGAAAGGCCAAGGTCCTCTTCGAAGGGCCGGAGCCGGGCACGCTCGTCCAGTACTTCAAGGACGACGCCACCGCCTTCAACAACCAGAAGAAGGGTGTGATCACCGGCAAGGGCGTGCTCAACAACCGCATCTCGGAATACCTGATGACGCGGCTGGAGAGCATCGGCGTGCCGACCCACTTCGTGCGCCGGCTCAACATGCGCGAGCAGTTGGTGCGTGAGGTCGAGATCATTCCCCTCGAGATCGTGGTGCGCAACGTCGCCGCCGGCTCCATGGTCAAGCGCCTGGGACTGGAGGAAGGCGCGCCGCTGCCGCGCTCCATCGTCGAGTACTACTACAAGAACGACGAGCTGGGCGATCCCATGGTCTCCGAAGAGCACGTGACCGCCTTCGGCTGGGCCAACACCCAGGACCTCGACGAGATGCTGCAGTACGCCCTGCGCATCAACGACTTCCTCTGCGGCCTTTTCCTCGGTGTGGGCCTGCGCCTGGTCGACTTCAAGCTGGAGTTCGGCCGCCTGTGGGAAGACGAGGAAATGCGCATCGTCCTGGCCGACGAGATCAGCCCGGACTCCTGCCGCCTGTGGGACGTCGCCACCAATGAGAAGCTGGACAAGGACCGCTTCCGCCGCGACATGGGCGGTGTCGAGGAGGCCTACCAGGAGGTCGCCCGCCGTCTCGGCGTGCTGCCGGAGGCCGGCCCCGTCGACATGAAGGGCCCCCGCCTCCTTCAGTAGGGTCATTTGCCAAATGGCTGTGCTGCGGTAAGCAGGCAGGGCGGCGGCCGAAATGGCGGCCTTCTTCTTCGCACTACGCGTGACTGCTGGAACTGCGGTAGAATAGCCGGCGTTGAGGTTGCCAATCTGACCAGGAGAATTCGATGCCCTTCCGCTTTCCGGTGATTCGCGTTTCGGCGTTTCTGGCCGTCCTGGCGGTCATCGCCACCGCCGCCTTCACGACCACACCTGCAGGCGCTCAGGAAGAGCACACGGCAGCCACGATCGAGAGGGACTCGCGCGAGGCCCTGGCGCTGCTCAAGAAGAACTCCGCCCCTGCCGACAAGATCGCCGAGGATGCCGCCGGCATCCTGGTGTTCCCGAAAATCCTGAAGGGCGGCCTGATCATCGGCGGCCAGTACGGCGAGGGCGCCCTGTTCCAGAATGACACGGTCAAGCAGTACTACAGCACCGCCGCCGCCTCCTTCGGCCTGCAGGCCGGCCTGACGACCTTCGGTTATGCCGTCTTTTTCATGAACGAGAAAAGCCTCAGCTATCTCGACAACAGTGACGGCTGGGAAATCGGTACCGCCCCGAACGTGGTGGTCGTCGAGTCCGGCGCTGCGGCCTCGCTGACCACGACCTCGGGCCGGAAGGACATCTACGTCTTCTTCTTCGACCAGAAGGGCCTGATGGCGGGTCTGACCATCGAAGGCACCAAGATCACCGAGATCAACCCGGACTGAGCCGTCCGGCCGCACCACTTTCCTTCTTCACAGTGCCTTCCGGCACACTGTAGAGTTGCAACCTCACTCGCAACCGGTGCCTCGGAGGAGTGATCAATGTTCATCCGCGTGCTGACCGCCCTGGCCTTCTGTGCCGCCATTGCGACTGTCGGCCAAACTACATCCGCGCAGGCCGAAGACGCCGCCACGATCGAAAGCAAATCCCGCGCGGCCTTGCAGTCCTTGGTGAAAAAATCCGAAGACGCCGCGCTTTTGAAGAAGGACACCCTTGGCATCCTCGTGTTCCCGGAGGTCCTGAAAGGCGGCCTGATCGTTGGCGGCCTTTATGGCGAAGGGGCGCTCTTGAAAAGCGACAAGGCGACGGGCTACTACGAAACCGTCGCCGCCTCCATCGGGTTGCAGGCCGGCATTCAGAAGTTCGGCTACGCCGTCTTCTTCATGAACGAGAAGGCGATGGGCTACCTGGACGAAAGCGAAGGCTGGGAGATCGGCTCGGCGCCCTCGCTGGTGGTGGTCGACAAGGGCATCGCGGGCAAGTTCACCACGACCTCGGCCAGGGAAAGCATCTACGTGTTCTACTTTGACCAGAAGGGCCTGATGGGCGGCCTCGGGATCGAAGGCACGAAGATCTCCAAGATAACCCCCGAATAGGCAGGATGGGACCGCACGATACGGCGGGCGTGATCGCGCCGCCGCCTGTCATCTATCTCGCCGGCCTGGCCCTAGGCCTCGGCGCCGACCGGCTGCTGGACCTGCCGACATTGCCGGAGCGCGACGCCAGTGGCGGGCTGTGGCTGGGCCTGACCTTCGGCGGCTGCGGCCTGCTGCTGATCCTCTGGGCCGGGGGGCGCTTCATCGGCGCCGGCACGCCGCTGCCGCCGCACCGCCCGACCACCGCCCTGGTGACCGAAGGGCCCTACCGCCGCAGCCGCAACCCCATCTACCTGGGCATGGCGCTGATCTATCTGGGCGTGGTCTGCGCCACCGCCAGCCTGGGCGTTCTGCTGTTCTTCCCGCTGGTCATCCTGGTCATGGAGTTCGGCGTCATCCGCCGCGAGGAACGCTACCTGGAGCGCAAGTTCGGCCGCGACTACCTGGACTACAAGGCCCGCGTCAGGCGCTGGCTTTAGCGCTCTGCGGGCGCGCGCTGCGGCGCGCGAAGGCGACGATCAGCCCCGCCACCACGGCGGCGAGGCCGGCCAGCGTCAGCCAGCCCAGCTGCTCGTCCAGGAAAGCGCTGCCCAGCGCCGCCGCGGTCACCGGCCCCAGCGACAGGAAGACCGTGACCTGGGTCGGCGGCAGGCGGCCCAGGGCCCAGAGCCAGCAGAAGAAAGCGCCGCCGCTGGACAGGCCGATGAAGATGACGGCGGCCCAGGGGCCGGGGCCGAGGCGTGGGATACTGTCCAGCGCGCCTTCGGGCAGCGCCAGGAAGACCAGGAAGAAGACCGAGGCGAGCATGGCCAGGGTGCTGACCGGCAGCGTGGGGTAGCGCTCGAGGTAAGGCCGGTAGAGTACCGAGCAGACGGCGCCGGTCAGCGCCGCGCCCAGCACCGCGGCGATGCCCAGCCACTCGCCCTGCCCTGCCCGCGAAATCGCGAGCTTGTCGAGTACCGCCAGGCCGACGCCGGCGAAGGAGATCGCCACGCCCGCGGTCTTGGCGAGAGTCAGGCGCTCACGCCCCAGGGCGGCGGCCAGCAGCATGGTCATCAGCGGGAAGGTGGCGAAGAGCAGCACCGCGCGCGCCGAGGAGATGTAGAGCAGGCCGAAGTTCAGCAGGAAGACGAGGACGCCGAACTGTCCGATGCCCAGGGCGGCCACCGCGGCCAGATCCGCCCGGCGAAAACGCACCCGCGGCGCCGACCACAGGAAGGGCAGCAGGCAGGCCGCGCCGATGGCGTAGCGCAGCATGGCCAGCGTGGCCGGACCGACCTCCGCGACCACCGCGCGCGAGGCGACGGTGGCGGCGCCGACCTGCAGGCCGACGGCCGCGGCGGCCAGAATCGCGGGCCAGGCGCGACCGCTCATCGGCGGGGGCTCCCGGTCACCGCAGGTCCAGCTCCCAGTACTGGCCGACCAGATCCTGGCCGAAGCTGTGGTGCTTCTCCTCCTTCACCAGCTTGAAGCCGGCGGCCTCGTAGATGCGCCGCGCAGCGACCAGGACGTCGTTGGTCCAGAGGGTCAGGGTCCTGTAGCCGCGCCGGCGGGCGAAGCGGATGGCCTCGTCCACCATGCGCGCGCCGATGCCCAGGCCGCGCGCCTTGGGCTCCACGTAGACCAGGCGCAGCTTCGCGACCTTGTCCGACTGGCGGACGACGAAGGTCGAGCCCACCACCTCGCCTTCCATCTCGGCGATCCAGCAGTGCTCGCCCTTGGCATCGAAGTTGTCGAGAAAGTCGGCGGCGATGCGCGCGACCAGCGCCTCGAAGGTTTCGTCCCAGCCCCACTCCTCGCTGTAGAGCACCGCGTGGCGGTGGACGATCCAGCCCATGTCGCCGGGCCGGTGCGGGCGCAGGATGTAGGGCACCTTGCGGGGCGTCTTTGCGTTGAGGCGGGCCTGGATGCGCTCCATGGCCTCCACCACCTCGCCCTGCTCGGCCTCGCTGAGGCGCTCCAGCTTGGCCGCCGTCTCGGCGCGGGAGCGGGCGTTGAGTTCGGCGAAAGCCGCCTCGCCCGCCTCGGTCAGGGATAAGAGGCTGGCGCGGCCGTCGTTCTCGGAGGGGCGGCGCGCGATCAGGCCCTGCTTCTCGAAGCCCTTGAGGATGCGACTCAGGTAGCCGCTGTCGAGGTTGAGTTCCCCGGCCAGTTCCGCCGCGGTCGCCGTCTCGTGGTGGGCCAGCTCGTAAATGACCCGCGCCTCGGTCAGGGAAAAGGCGCTGTTCAGCAGGCGGCGGTGCAGCACGCCGGCATAGAGGGTGTAGAAGCGCGTGAAGCGGCGGACGGCGTCCACTCGGGCGGCAAGAGAAGACATCGCTGCGGCCCCTCCTTTTCGGCAAATTCACAAAGCCATTTTGTATGATTATTTCAATCAATATATATGACTAAGTCAACTATTTTCGCGACCGGGGCGGGTGCCTGCGCAGCCGCCGCAAGCGCCCGCCGGAGGGCGGCTTTTCCACCGGTATGCGAGCGGTCTTCCCGGTTGTCTTGCCGGGCCGGCGCGGCTAATGTCCGGCCAACTTTCACCCCCGCGAGTCGCAGCGTCTCGCCCATGAAGGCCCCCCCGATGAAAGCACGTGTTCATGTCACCCTGAAAAACGGTGTTCTGGACCCCCAGGGCAAGGCCATCGAGCATGCCCTCTCCTCCCTCGGCTTCGACGGCGTCAACGACGTCCGCCAGGGCAAGGTCATCGAGTTCTCCCTCAGCGAGAGCGACCCGGCCAAGGCCCGCGCCGAGGTCGAAGCCATGTGCGAGAAGCTGCTCGCCAATACAGTGATCGAAAACTACGACATCGAGCTCAACGCTTGATGCGCCAGAGGCCGAGGTTCACGGGCCCGATAATCTTGGGAGTGCGCGCATGAAAGCCGCGGTCATCGTGTTTCCGGGATCCAACTGCGACCGCGACGTGCAGGTCGCCCTCAGACAATCAATGGGCAGCGAGCCGCTGATGGTCTGGCACAAGGACAGCGACTTCGACAAAGTCGACCTTATCGTCCTGCCCGGCGGTTTCTCCTACGGCGACTACCTGCGCTGCGGCGCCATGGCCGCCAACTCTCCGGTGATGAAGGAAGTCGTGGCCCGCGCCCAAAAAGGCGTGGCGGTGCTGGGCATCTGCAACGGTTTCCAGATGCTGACCGAGACCGGCCTGGTGCCCGGCGTGCTGATGCGCAACGCCGACCTGCGCTTCGTCTGCCGCGACGTGACCATCAAGGTGGAGACCAGCCAGAGCCTCTTCACCGCCAAGTACGAGCAGGGCGAGGCGATCCGCATTCCCGTCGCCCATCACGACGGCAACTACTACGCCGACGACGACACCCTCTCGGCCCTGGAAGACCGCGGCCAGATCGCCTTCCGCTACTGCGACCAGGAGGGCAAGCTCTCCGAGGCGGCGAACCCCAACGGCTCCCAGCGCAACATCGCCGGGGTCTACAACGAGACCAAGACGGTGCTGGGCCTCATGCCGCACCCAGAGCGCCTGGCCGACCCCAAGCTGGGCGGCACCGACGGGCGCGCCCTCTTCGACGGTCTGGTGGAGGCGCTGTCGTGAGTTCCGCTGTTGCCAATGAACGTCCGGTCACGCCCGAGGTGGTGCGCGAGCACGGGCTCAATGACGAAGAGTACGACCTGATCCTCGACATCATGGGGCGCGAGCCGAACCTGCTGGAGCTCGGCATCTTCTCGGTCATGTGGTCGGAGCACTGCTCCTACAAGTCCTCGAAGAAGTGGCTGAAGTACCTGCCCACCACCGGCCCGCAGGTCATCAAGGGCCCCGGCGAGAACGCCGGCGTCATCGACATCGGCGAGGGCCTGGCCGCCATCTTCAAGATGGAGAGCCACAACCACCCCAGCTACATCGAGCCCTACCAGGGCGCGGCGACCGGCGTCGGCGGCATCCTGCGCGACGTCTTCACCATGGGCGCGCGCCCGGTGGCGAATCTCAACGCTTTGCGCTTCGGCTCCCCCGACCACCCCAAGACCCGCCACCTGGTCGCCGGCGTGGTCGCCGGCATCGGCGGCTACGGCAACTGCGTGGGTGTGCCGACCGTGGGCGGCGAGGTGAACTTCGATCCCTCCTACAACGGCAACATCCTGGTCAACGCCATGACCGTGGGCATCGCCCCGGCCGACCGCATCTTCTATTCGGCGGCCGCCGGCGTCGGCAAGCCGGTGGTCTACGTCGGCTCCAAGACCGGGCGCGACGGCATCCACGGCGCCACCATGGCTTCGGCGGAGTTCGATGAGGACTCCGAAGAGAAGCGCCCCACCGTGCAGGTCGGCGACCCCTTCACCGAGAAGCTGCTGATCGAGGCCTGCCTGGAGCTCATGGCCACCGACGCCATCGTCGCCATCCAGGACATGGGCGCGGCCGGCCTTACCTCGTCTTCCTTCGAGATGGCCTCCAAGGGCGGCTCCGGCGTGGAGCTGGAACTGGACAAGGTGCCCTGCCGCGAGGACGGCATGACGCCCTACGAGATGATGCTCTCGGAAAGCCAGGAGCGCATGCTGATCGTGCTGCAGCCCGGCAAAGAGGATCTCGCCCGCGGCATCTTCCAGAAGTGGGACCTGGACTTCGCCATCATCGGCCATCTGACCGACACGGGCCGCATGGTGCTGAAGATGAACGGCGAGGTGGTCGGCGACCTGCCGATCGACCCGCTGGCCGAGGCCTCGCCGGAATACGACCGCCCCTGGACGGCGACCGAGCCGCAGGACGAGATCGATCCCGCGAGCTTCACCCCCTCGGTCAAGCCCGCCGAGGCGCTGAAGCGCCTCATGGCGACCCCCGACCTCTGCTCCAAGCGCTGGATCTGGGAGCAGTACGACCACATGGTCATGGCCGACACCGTGGCGCGCCCCGGCGGCGACGCCGCGGTGGTGCGCATCCACGGCTCCAACCGCGGCCTCGCCATGGCCAGCGACTGCACGCCGCGTTACTGCAAGGCCGACCCGGAGCGCGGCGGCGCCCAGGTGGTGGCGGAGAGCTGGCGCAACCTCACGGCCGTCGGCGCCAAGCCCCTGGCGGTGACCGACAACATGAACTTCGGCAATCCCGAGCGCCCGGAGATCATGGGCCAGTTCGTCGGCTGCGTCGCCGGCATGAAGGCGGCCTGCGAGGCGCTGGACTACCCCGTCGTCTCCGGCAATGTCTCGCTCTACAACGAGACCAACGGCCAGGCCATCCTGCCGACCCCGGTGATCGGCGGCGTCGGGCTGATCGACGACCTGGACCACATCGCCGGCGCGGCCCTGCCCGGCTCCGGCCAGGACCTGGTGCTGATCGGCGAGACCGCCGGGCATCTGGGCGCCTCGATCTACCTGCGCGATATCGAGGGCCGCAGCGACGGGGCGCCGCCGCCGGTCGACCTGGAGCTGGAGCGCCGCCACGGCGACTTCGTGCGCGCGAAGATCCGTGACGGCAGCATCACCGCCTGCCACGACCTCTCCGACGGCGGCCTGGCGGTGGGCCTGGCGGAAATGGCCCTGGCCGGCGACTGCGGCGCCGATATCACCGGCGCGGAGCAAGAGCCCGGAAATCCCCCTCTTGCCGCGTGGTTGTTCGGGGAGGACCAGGCGCGCTATCTTGTCACCACCGCCCAGGCGGACGCCCTGCTGGCCGCGGCCGTAGAGGCCGGGGTGCCGGCCCGGGTCATCGGGCAGACCGGTGGCGACCGCTTGATCCTGGCGGAGGGAGAGGCCATATCCCTGGCGGAGCTCAGGGCCGGCCACGAAGGCTGGTTGCCCGGCTACATGGACCGCTGAGCGCGGCCCGGCCGCGGCTGACAAGAATGCGAGGGCCCCTGGCGGGCCCCGGAACGGACGAGAGATTGGGATCGACAGCATGCCGATGAACCCCGGCGATATCGAAGGCATGATCAAGGCGGCGATGCCGGACGCCCAGGTGGAGATCACCGACCTGCGCGGCGACGGCGACCACTATGCGGCCTACATCGTGTCCGAGGCCTTTCGCGGCAAGACCCGGGTGCAGCAACACCAGATGGTCTACGAGGCCCTGCAGGGCCGCATGGGCAACGAGCTTCATGCCTTGATGGTGCAGACCTCGGTGCCGCCTGAGGCATAGAACCAAGGATCAACGGCGGCCCTCTGGGGGGCCGTGCGGCGAAGCGACTGGCGCGCCGTATAATGGGAAAGGAGTTAAGGTTATGGACGAAACCGTAGCCGCGCGGATCAAGCAGGAGATCGACGACAACCAGGTCGTGCTGTTCATGAAGGGCACGCCGGTGTTTCCGCAGTGCGGCTTCTCGGCCGCCGTGGTGCAGATCCTCTCGCACCTCAACGTGAAGTTCAAAGGCGTCGACGTGCTGCAGGACCCGGGCATCCGCCAGGGCATCAAGGACTTCTCCAACTGGCCGACCATCCCTCAACTCTACGTGAAGGGCGAGTTCGTCGGCGGCTGCGACATCATCCGCGAGATGTTCCAGAACGGCGAGCTGCAGGACTTCCTGCAGACCAACGGCATCGAGGCCAAGCCGGCCGCCTGACCGGCGCCGCACCGGACCGACACGAAAAGGGCCGCTTCCCGGAAGGGAGGCGGCCTTTTCTTTTCGGGCTTATCACTGAAAAGAAGGTGCCCTTGAATAGTTCAGATAATTCAATCGCTTGATTATCGGGCATTGTAGATATTTTTAACGGCCTAAAAACGACTTCCGAACCAATATCTTGTAGTAGGAGGCCGTTCCAACATGACAGATTCCAAGGGTGCAGCCCGCCGGCGCCGATCAAAGCCCGGCGCGGGAAAGGCTTCGCGAGATTCCCTGCGGATGCTCCGCCAGCAGCTTCCCGATGAAGCCGCATGCCGGCGGTTTCTCGAAGAGGCCCTTTGGCCGGACGGCAGGATCTGCCCACACTGCGGCGGCCTGAGATCCTGGCCACTCCGCGGCAAGAGTGCGCGGCCTGGCCTCTACGAGTGCGCCGAATGTCACCGGCAGTTCACGGTCACCACGAAGACCCCGCTGCACGCGACGAAGTTGCCTCTGACGGTTTGGATCGAGGCCTTCTGGCTGATGCTGTGGTCGAGCAAGGGCCTCTCCTCGGTTGTTCTCGGTCGCTGGCTCGGCCTGCCCCAGAAGACGGCCTGGAAGATCATGCATGCCTGCCGCGAGCTGATGCACAGGCATCAGCAGATGGCCAAGGCATTGACCGGCGTCGTCGAGATCGACGACAAGTACGTCGGCGGCGCGCCGCGCTACCAGAAAAACGTCAAGCACAAGAGGGGACACGGCACCAACAAGCCCCAGGTCGTCATCGCGGCGAACCGGGAGGGCTTCGTTCGAGCGTCTCACGTTGTCGGCGATAGTGCAAAGCACGTCGGCCCGTTCATGCATCGCTACATCGATGAAAACGCCGACATTATGAGCGACGGCGCGAGTGTCTACCGGAAGCTCGGTGAGCACTATCGTTCACACCAATCGGTCAACCATGGAAAGAAGGAGTTCGTCCGAGGCGAGGTGCACAACAACACCAGTGAATCCTTCGGCGCCTACCTGGAGCGGGTGTTCATAGGCGTCTATCATCGCCTGAGCAGGAAGCACCTTCACCGCTATCTCAGCGAAGCCGGCTTCCGGTGGAATGCCAAGCAGGAGATCTGTGGCGAGGAAGGCGATCCTCTGGGACTGTATGAGCGCATTCCACCTCTTAGCCAGGTACGCATACTGTTTGGCCATGCCCAGGGCTGCGAACTGCGCAGCACCTTGCGAGGTGGGATTCGCTCTCCGGACGAACCGGAACCAGGGCCGAAGAAGTGGTCGGCCCGCCTGGCCTGGGCGAGACGCCAGGGACCAGAAGTTCTTGAACAGGTACTGGCAGAACGCACCCCGGCTTCCCTGTTCTGACCCACCTTTCCACTACCCCACGAGATCAGATAGAGCGTTTCCGCCTCACGGGGCCCGGTTTTCCTGTCGGACCTATATTCCGGCCCAGGTAGCCTGCCCTCTGGGCATCCTGATCGATTTTGGGGTTACGCAGGAGCAATCGACAGGGCATCATTGCGCTGTGGAGAGTCGAAGCCAGCTGGCAGGGAGGCTGACGATCACTTCCGCTCACGATTATGCCCGGCGCATGGGACTGCTGCGGGACTACCAGGCGCTGCGCTGGTGGGTCATTCCGCTTCTGTTCGCCAGCTTCCTGGTGATCAACTACGTCGCCTTCAAGGGTTTCGAGTCTGCCTGGCTGGCGCTGTCTCCTAACCCAGGCCTCTCCTTTCTCCACTATATCGTCCCCGGCGCGCGGGAGACCTTCGATGCCTTTGCCGCCTGCGGGCATCCGGAGCTCGGTTCGTTCTATGCCTGGCTGCTGGTCTTCAATGTCTTCGCCGTCCTGCCTGGAGACTGGCTGCTACTGCAGGCGGCAGCCCGAATGATGCCCCTGTTCAAGACCAAGAGGTTGACGAGAGAGGCAATCATCAAGCGGAACTTCACCTCGATGTTCCTGTCGCTCGGTCTCCTGGGAACGCTCTTCATCTACGACGTCGAGACTTTCGACTGCAGATTTGCAGGCGTGAAGGACATGGGCGAGATGCTTATGCCCTCAATAGCGGCTGCCATCCTAGTTCTTGTTGCCACGCCAGCGTCACGAAATGGCTATTAGCGGTTGGGCGGCGGGATGCGGAGTAAGTTCCGACCCGGCCTTTTTTTGATGGCCGGTCAAAACGCTACATGTAGTTGGTCAACCCTTGTCCGAAGCGGGCCCTTACCTTTGTTTCAGTGATAAGCCCGTTTCTTTTTGGCCCCGCGCCCAGGCTCAGGCGGACTTGCGCGCCCTGCGCGGGGCCGGGGCGTTCTTGGCGGTGAAGCGGTGGCCCTCGACCAGCTTCAGCAGGTCGAGCGAGCTGAGGATGCCGACGACGCGCTTCTCGTGGGTCACCACCACGTGGTGTATGCGGTGTTTGCGCATCATGCGCGCCGCCGCGCTGACGTCGTTGTAGGCCGGCACGCAATGGACATTCGTGGTCATGATCCGCTTGACCGGCGTCTCGCCCTTCAGCTTGCGCGCGACATCCGCCGTGGTGACGATGCCCGCGGCCTCGCCCTCCGGCCCCACGATCGGCACCGCGTGGATGCGGTTGCGCTCCATGAGGCCGCGCAGATGGTCGATGCTATGGTGCGGCTGGGCGGAGATCACCCGCTTGGCCATAAGGTCGGCGATCTTGATGTTCACGGCTGGGCCTCCCCTCTGCTGTCGGCTAATTGGGCCATCTTCGCCCGCGAGCATCGCCAGCCCCTTGCGCCAGGTCAATTGCGCCGAAGGTCCGCCCGAGGCGTCTGATCCGGACGAGCGAGAGCCGAATTACCGTCTGCGCAGCCGCGCTTTACCAGCGCCACCAGCCGAGCTCGAGCCCGAGGGCGAGGAGTGCGAAGGCGCCGACCGCCACGGCGAGGGCGGGCCACTCCTCCCTGCGCAAGGGCTTGGTCGCCTTCAGCTCCGCCTCGAAGTGAGGATCGGCGATGGCCTTGGCTCTGTGCAGTTGGTAGAGGGCGCCCAGACGGTGGATCTTGCGCGCCGTCCAGGGCAGAGCGCCCCAGGCCGCCGGGTGGTTCTCCTGCACCCAGGCAATGAGCCGCGCCGCGCGCCGGCTGCGCCTGATCTCCATGACGAAGAGGTAGATCACCGCCGCCGCCGCGGTGAGGATGAGGACCTTGATCGCGGGGCTGGTCATGGTCCGGCGGCGGTCCGCGCCGCTGTACTCTCTGGCATGGCCACTCCTTCATCTGGGCTTCGCCCTGCGCCGCCGCCGACGCCCGCGATGCGGCTTCTTAAAGTCGTATCTTAAGATGAGCTAAGGGTGACAACTAGTTGTTATTGCTTGATTAAATACCTACACTTAAAGCAATGCTCTTGAAGCGAAATCTGCACAGCGGCGCCCCGGGCGGCTTTCTGCTTTGGCATGATCTCATCTTCTACATTAAGTTTCCGGCATGAAGATTTCCGAGATCCGGGCCTTCCTGGCGGTGGCCGAGGCGGGCTCCATGCACGGCGCCGCGGCGCGGCTGAACCTCACCCAGCCGGCGGTGTCGCGCCTTATCCAGCGCCTTGAGGCCGAACTCGACGCCGTCCTCTTCGACCGCACCAGCAAGCCGCCGACCCTGACCCCCGCCGGCCGCCAGGCCCTGGCCCACGGGCGCCGCGTCCTGCAGGCGCTGAACGACCTCTCGGGCAGCGTCGCCGAGGGCGCCGCGCCGCACGGCAGGTTCCGCCTGGGGGTGTCGCTGGGGCTGTCGCAGCTGGTGCTGAACGAGCCGCTCGATGCGCTGCGCCGCGACTTCCCCGCCCTGGTCTTCGAGGTCAGCAGCGACTGGAGCGGCGATCTGGTGAAGGATGTCGAGAGCAACGCCATGAACGCCGCCGTGGTGCTGTCGTCGAACACCACGGAGCCGGCCTCCGCCGCGCCGATCCGCAAGGTGGGCCACGACCGGCTGCTGGTGGTGGCCGCCAAGGACTCGCCCCTGCCGGCGCGGGCCTCGCTGACCGAGCTGGCGCCGGAAGGCTGGGTGGTGCATCCCGAAGGCTGCAGCTACCGCACCGCCGTCAGGCGCGCCCTGGAGCGGGCCGGCGCCCCCTTCAACGTGGCCGTCGAGGCCTTCGACCAGGAACTGCTGCTCTCCCTCTGCGCCCGCGGCAACGGCCTGGGGCTGGTGCCGACCTGCCTGCTGCGGCACAGCGCCTACCGCGACCGCCTGCGCGCCATCGAGGTGCCCGAACTCGACTACCGTCTGGCGGTGTGGATCGCCCGCGGCCGCTATATCGGCTCGCTGGCGCCGGTGGTGGATGACCTGGAGGCCGCCATTCAGGACATGCTGGCCGCCTCTGAACATTCCGAACTGGCATAATAAAAATTCATAAATTGAATTAGCGGAATGATCTGATCGCCCTTAGATTGTTCTCAGCGGGGCGCTGCGCGCCTCTCCACTTCATCTCGCAGCCCCTTGTGCCCCCTCGGAGCCCTGTCCTTATGTCCTCTGCCGCCGACCCCCTTGCGCCGCGGCCCGCCTTGCCCGGCTGGCGCACCCCGGCCGTCATCATCACCGCCGGCTGCCTGCTGGCCCTGCTGTCCTTCGGCATCCGCGCCAGTTTCGGGCTCTTCCTCGCGCCCATGTCCGGCGACTTCGGCTGGGGACGTGAGGTTTTCGCCATCGCCATCGCCGTGCAGAACCTGCTGTGGGGCGTCTGCCAGCCGGTGGCCGGCGCGGTGGCCGACCGCTACGGCAGCGGGCGGGTGCTCGCCGGAGGGGGCCTGCTCTATGCCGCCGGCCTCTTTGTCATGGCCGGCGCCTCGACACCCGGGTTGCTGATGATGTCCACGGGCCTGATGGTCGGCGTCGGCATCTCCGGCGCCTCCTTCGCCATCGTGCTGGCCGCCTTCACCCGGCTGATGCCGGAGGACAGGCGCTCCTGGGCCTTGGGCCTGGGCACCGCCGCGGGCTCGGCCGGGCAGTTCTTCGTGGTGCCCCTGGGCCAGGCCTTCATCAGCGCCTACGGCTGGTCCACGGCGCTGACGCTCTTCGGCTTCCTGGCCCTGGTCATGGTGCCCCTGGGGGCGACGCTGGCCGGGCGGCGCCCGGAGAGCCACGGCGCCCTGCAGCAATCGAGCGCCGGCGCCCTGGCGGAAGCCTTCAGGCACCCGAGCTACGTCCTCCTGACCCTCGGGTTCTTCGTCTGCGGCTTCCACGTTTCCTTCATCCAGACCCACCTGCCGCCCTACATCACCGACCTGGGCCTGGACTCCGGCCTGGCCGCCTGGGCGCTGGCCATCGTCGGCGGGGCCAATATTGTCGGCGCCTATACCTCCGGGATGCTGGGCGGGCGCTACAGCAAGAAGTACCTGCTCTCCGGGCTCTACCTGGCCCGCTCGGCGGTCATCGCCGTCTTCGTCCTGCTGCCGGCCAGCGAGGCCGGCGTGCTGATCTTCGCCGGCGCCATGGGCCTCTTGTGGCTGTCGACCATCCCGCTGACCTCCGGCCTGGTGGCCCAGTTCTTCGGCACCCGGCACATGGCCATGCTGTTCGGCATCGTCTTCTTCAGCCACCAGATCGGCGCCTTCCTGGGCGTCTGGCTGGGCGGCTACTTCTTCGACGTGACCGGCTCCTACGACGTGGTGTGGTGGGGCAGCGTGGCGCTCGGCCTGCTGGCCGCCGCCCTGCACTGGCCGATCCGCGAGGCGCCGGTGGCCCGCTTGGCAGCGGCGCAATAGCCGGCCGGCCGCCGCGCCCGCACAGCCTCATGCGCCGTCTCAGCGTGAAGACATAATTATCGCAAATTCAATAACTTGGACGAGAATGCGAAAGTAATTTCGAGGATGAGGATATAGCGGCGCCCTGGCTAGTCCGCCGCTTCCACGGTGATGGCCGCGCCGTCACGCACCGCCGCCAGAGCGGTCACGTCATCCAGAGCATCGGCCCAGATGTTGGCCGGCGAGGCCAGGCGGATCTCATCACCTCGGGAGACCGGCGTCGGCCCGAAGCCGATGGCGATGGCGTCGCCGTCGGTCCAGAAAGCGATCTCCCCCGCCTCCACCACCGCCTTGGCGTCGGGCTCGCGCGGCAGGCTGACGGGAGTGTCGAAGTAGACTTCGTCGCCCCAGGTCCGCGCGGTCGAGCGGATGGGCAGCGCCTCCAGGATCGCCGCCGCGGTGGGCGTGTCCCGGGTCTCCACCTCGATGGCGACGCTGCCGGCGGTGATACGTAGCTTGGCCATGTCCCGCAGTTCCTCCTCTGTCACGCCTTGGCTTTGTTGGGGCCTTGGGACCATCCTGGCCGGCGCTTTAGTTGTTAGGGGCGCATTCTACCGCAGGCTTCTGATCGGCAAAAGAAAAGGGCCGGCGCGATCTTCACGATCGCGGCCGGCCCTCTTTCGGGTCTGTCCCGCGGCTTAGCGCGAGTAGAACTCGATGACCAGGTTCGGTTCCATGGAAACCGGGTAGGGCACGTCGGCCAGCTTCGGCTCGCGCACGAAGGTCGCCTTCATCTGGTTGTGGTCGACTTCCAGGTAGTCCGGCAGATCGCGCTCCACGGACTCGATACCCTGGAGGACCAGCGGCAGCTCACGGCTCTTGGCCTTCACCTGGATCACGTCGCCTTCCTTCACCTGGTAGGAGGGGATGTTGACGCGCTTGCCGTTCACGGTGACGTGGCCGTGGTTGACGAACTGGCGGGCCGCAAAGACGGTCGGCACGAACTTGGCGCGGTAGACGACGGCGTCGAGGCGGCGCTCCAGCAGGCCGACCAGGTTCTCACCCGTGTCGCCGCGGCGCCGGTTGGCCTCGTCGTAGTAGCGGCGGAACTGCTTCTCGCCGATGTTGCCGTAGTAGCCCTTCAGCTTCTGCTTGGCGGCGAGCTGGATGCCGAAATCGGTCGGCTTGCGACGGCGCTGGCCGTGCTGGCCGGGACCGTATTCGCGCTTGTTGACGGGGCTTTTGGGACGGCCCCAGAGGTTGACCCCGAGGCGGCGGTTGATCTTGTACTTCGACGCAACGCGCTTGGACATGGCCGAGCGGCTCCTTTGTTTCATGATGCCGCCCCGTTTCGGGGTCGGCCTTGTTGTTCCGGTAGTCCCAGGAAGCGGCCCGCGGGAACCTGTCCAAGGGGCCGGCCGGTCGATTCCAGCCTTTGCGAAGGTCCGCCAAAAAAGGCTAACCTTCAGGAGCTTCTGGGCGGGGTCGAGGCCTTCTGGCCCTCCCACATTCCCGGAAAGGAAGCCGGGACTATACGCAGGGCCGCCGGAATGTCAAATAGACTGGCATCTGAAAGCCAACAACCCTAGATTGCCCATTACAGCTGGGCCACCACTCCGGCCCCAAACTAGAGAAAAGCCCGGATTTCCTCGTATGTCCGTCTCACAGTCCCCCCTGCCCGACCATCAGAAAGGTCTGCTCCTGACGACCCTGGGGGTCATGGTGCTGACTCCGGACAGCCTGCTGATCCGCCTGTCGGGCATGGAGCCCTTCTCGCTGCTGGTCTGGCGCGGGGTGCTCCAGGCGGTCGGCATCCTGGCGATCCTGGCCATTTTCCACCAGGACCGGGTGATGGATCAGATCCGCTCGATCGGCCGCTGCGGCATCCTGCTGGCCCTGGTCTTCACCGGAAGCACCGTCTTCTTCATCCTGGCCCTGACCTACACCGCCGTCGCCGACGCCCTCATCATCGTCGCGGTTGCCCCGCTGGTGGCGGCCCTGCTGAGCCGCAGCTTCCTGGGCGAGGCGGTGCCCCTGCGCACCTGGCTGGCCATCTGCTTCACCCTGCTGGGCATCAGCCTGCTGGTCTTCGAGGACCTGGGCAGCGGCTCGCTGTGGGGTGACTTCGCCGCCCTCTGCTGCGCCATCTGCATCGGCGCCAGCCTCACCATCACCCGCCACGGGCGCGCCGTCAGCATGATCCCGGCCATGTCCCTGGCCGGCACCCTGACCGCCCTGGTCGCCCTGCCCCTGGCGCTATGGCTGGAGCCGGGCCACATGGTGCCGGCGGGCCCGCAGCTGGTCGCCGTGCTGCTCATGGGCCTCCTGGTGGCGCCGATCTCCTTCGCGCTCATCACCGCCGGGCCGCGCTACCTGCCGGCGGCGGAGGTCGGCCTGCTGATGCTGCTGGAGACCGTGCTGGGCCCGCTCTGGGTCTGGCTGGTGATCGGCGAGTACCCCGGCGACTGGGCGCTGGTGGGCGGCGCCATCGTGATCGCGACCCTGGCCGGCCACGCCCTGGCCGGCAACCGGCAGCGCCGCGCCGCCCTCACGTGACCTTCCACTAGAGCAGTCCGGGACATGATCAAGATCACCAACTCGGTGGACCTCGATCCGGACGAGATCGAGGAGACCTTCCTGCGCGCCGGCGGCCCCGGCGGCCAGAACGTCAACAAGGTCGCCACCGCGGTGCAGCTGCGCTTCGACCTGCGGCACTCGCCTTCCCTGCCGCCGGCCCTGCGCGCCCGCGCCGAGCGCCTGGCCGGCAAGCGCCTGACCAAGGAAGGCGAGCTGGTGATCACCGCCAACCGCTTCCGCAGCCAGGAGCGCAACCGCGAGGACGCGGTGGAGCGCTTGGTCGAGCTGCTGCGCGAGGCCGCCATCCCGCCGACGCCGCGCCGGCCGACCCGCCCGTCCAAGGCGGCCAAGCAGCGGCGCCTGGAGGCCAAGACCCAGCGCGGTCAGATCAAGAAGCTGCGCCGCGGACCGCTCCGCGAGGACTGAAGGACGCCGCGCCGGAAGGACGCGCAAAAGGACCCCCCCTCCCGGGCGGACCAGCCGTTCAGCAAAGTTGGGGAAACGTGAAGACATAGGATGAACGCTCCCTGGAAACCTGCGGGTATCGCGGAGGCCCTAGTGAAGAAAGAATTTTCTTCAGAAAGTAAGCGCTCGAATAAGGGTAAGAGAGCCCTTATCCTGAGCATCCGCTCACGTCGTCGAGGATAGGCGTTGCCAAGTATATTCTCGGAGTCTGATCGAAAGAAGACGCTGCGCCAGGTATGCGTCGGCTTGGCAATCATCGGCGTCATCGCAGTTTCGGGAGCAATTCGCCAGTGGACCGGTGACGCGGGTGCCGATGTCGATGCGGCTCGCAGCCGCATGTGCGCGGCGCCAAGCACGAACACCATTGAAGGAGACCTTTCGCCTGGTAGCTTCCGGTATCAAAGCACAATGAAGAAAGAGAGCGATGACAAGGAGCGATATGCAACATTTCTGAAGCATGCGCTGCCCAGGCTTCAAGTACGGGACGTTGAGGCCGAACCCGATTTCTATGTGACTTTCAGCGTGTATTTTGACTACGGACCAGGACGAGCCAAGCAGCTTGCTGCGGCAGGGATATGTAAAGAGAAATTTGGTACTGCTGACAATGCCTGCCGGAACAGGACGTACTTATTCTATTCAGACAACGAACCTGAGGTTCTGGCTGAATTGATCGTCGACGACATTCTGAAATCCGAACCCATCAGGAAGTGCCGCAACGCTTAATGGCGGTCGTTGCGATCTTCATCCCAATTCTTCCGGTGCCACAAAATAGAAGGGCCGCAGCTTGACTTGCTGCGGCCCGCTCGACTTTTCCCACCTTTGCTGAACGGCTGGCCCAGGCGGAAGGGGGTGTCTTCATTACGGTGACGGGGGGCGCTCCGGCTCCTGCGGCGGAATTTCCGGCTGATCCGGCCAATCCGGCGGGACCTCCGGCTCCGGCCGATCCGGATAGTCCGGTGGGATCTCCACCGGCGGCTCTTCGGGCTCATCCGGATCGGGCATCGGCGGCGGCACCGGTTCCGGCGGCCGCTCGGGCGGAGGGCGCGGCGTTGCCGTTTCGGGGCAATCCCACACAGCCGGGGGCGCCCGCCACATCACCGCCTCCCTAGCTCTCAGGATTCCGCGTCCGGCGCCTCGAGAACGTGGCTCGGCGCGGGATCGTGGGGCACCAGTGCTTTTTCCTCGCCTTCGCTCCACGACGCGATGCGCACGCCGACAAGCTTGGCGCCGTCGGAGGGATCGTCGTCGACGGCCTCCCAGACGTGCAGGCCTTCGTTGTCGAGGAAAAAGGTGTGGTCTCCGAAGTTCTGCTTCAGCAACGGCATCGAGGGATTGTCGTCCGGCACGACGCTGGCGCCGGTGTGGTCCTGCACCCTCTGGGTCTGCATTTCGCTAAGCCGCATATTCATTGCCTTTCGATTTTCTTGGAAGGGGCGCACCCCTTTGCCGGAATGAGCATCGGCGGGGCGCAGCTGCTTGAGCGTTGTCTCAGGTCCCTCTAATATATTTTCAACTCAAAAGTTTTCAAGTCAAAGGACTCAAGGGCGCGGTGGAGAAGGATTCAGGTTTGTCATGGCGTTAACAGAAAATGCCGCTGCGGAACGGCGCAAGGTGCGGTCGGATTCGGGAAACAACGGAGAGGATCCTTCGCAGGAGGTCCTGACCGCGCTGAGGCGCATCATCCGCGCCACCGACCTGCATTCCAAGCGCCTGGCCCGCGAGGTCGGCCTCACCACCCCGCAGACCGTAGTGCTGCAGGCGGTGCGTGATCTGGGAGAGGTGACCAGCGGTCAGCTGTCACGCCACGTCAGTCTCAGCCAGGGCACGGTCACGACGATCCTCGACCGCCTGGAAAACCGCGGCCTGATCGAGCGCTATCGCAGCGCCAGCGACCGCCGGGTGGTGCACAGCCGCCTGACGCGCCAGGGCCGCGCCCTGCTGCGCAAGGCCCCGCCCCTGCTGCACGAACGCTTCATCGAGGTTTTCGGGGATCTGCCGGCGGCGCGCCAGCGCCAGATCATCAAGACCCTCGACGAGGTCGCGGCGATGATGGGCGCGGCCGGCCTGGATGCCGCGCCGCTGCTGGACAGCGGAGCCTCGGCGAAGCGGGAGCGCTAGCGCCTCAACCGCGCCCGATGAAGGGCATCTTGGTGGACATGATGGTGATGAACTGCACGTTGGCCTCCAGCGGCAGGCCGGCCATGTGCACGATGGCGTCGGCCACATGGGCCACGTCCATGGTCGGCTCCGGCTTCATGGAGCCGTCGGCCTGGGGCACGCCGGCGGACATGGCCTCGGTCATGTGCGAGGCGGCGTTGCCGATGTCGATCTGGCCGCAGGCGATGTCGTAGGGTCGCCCGTCGAGAGAGATCGAGCGCGTCAGCCCGGTGATCGCGTGCTTGGAGGAGGTATAGGGCGCCGAGCCCGGGCGCGGCACATGGGCGGAGATGGAGCCGTTGTTGATGATGCGCCCGCCCTGCGGCTTCTGGCGCTGCATCAGCTTGAAGGCGCCGCTGGCGCAGAGGAACATGCCGTTCAGGTTGACGTCGATGACCTTCTTCCAGGCGCTCCACTCCAGATCGCCGAAGTTGGTGGCGGGGACGTTGGTGCCGGCGTTGTTGAAGATCACGTCCAGGCGGCCGAATTCGCTTTCGATCTTGGCGAACATCGCCGCAACCGAATCGGGATTGGAAACGTCGCAGGGGATGGCGAGCATGTCGCCACCGGCCTCGGCTGCGGTCTCCTTCAGCGCCTCTTCGCGCCGCGCGCAGATGGCGACCTTGTAGCCCGCCTTGGCCAGCGCCAACGCCGCCGCCTTGCCGATGCCCGAGCTCGCACCGGTCACCAGTGCCGTTTTCGCCATGACTTTCCTCCCCAAGACTTCTGCATTGGATTTCTCAACAGACCGGTGAAGCCGGTCCGGGCGGGCGGCAGTTTAGAGGCTTGGATGGCGCTGTCCTACGGGAAACTTCGGCAAAAGAAGGCTTCGGCGACCCCGTCCCTTGCCGGGCGGGACCGCCGGAGCCAAGAAGGGTCCTAGATCGGATCACGGCTAGACGGAACCACAACGTGGTCCCGTCTAATCGTGTGAATCCGATCTATCTCAAAGTTACAGAGCAGATTCACAGGGCCGGTGGATCGCCTTCGGCGATTCCAGCCGGCCCTGATCTGCTCTAGACCTGGATCATGAAGCTGCGTTCGCTGATGTTCACATGGGTCCAGGTATCGTCGTCACAGCTGACGATGGTGCGCTTGCGCGCGACGAGGCGCAGCAGGTAGCAGCAGGACACCGGGAAGGCGTCCGTCGCCACCGGGATGGTCAGGCGCATGGTCCCGCCGTGCCACACCGGGGGCACCGCCCCCAGCCCCTGCGCCGCGGCATAGGTCGCCGTAGCCTGGGCCGCCGGCGGCGACCAGGGCACCGGCGACGGCCCCAGGGGCGTCAGGCTGCCGAAGGGCAGCAGGCTGTGAACCTGGTCCTCGCCCCAGTGCGCATCCAGGGAGATGCGCGCCAGGTGGCCGTCGGGATCGTAGGCGGCGAAGTCGATCAGCACCTGATCGTTCGGCGTCACCGGCACGTTGCCGCAGGGCGCCACCACGGTGAAGCTGCTGTCCGGGTGGAGGATCCGCACCGTGATGATGTCGGTGTCGGGCTCCGTGGTGCAGACGTGCACCGTCCCGGCGCCGCAGGCCTGGCCGTTGGCGTTGGTCGGTCCGCCCGTGGTCGTGCGGTTATCGAGCGCGACGACCAGGCCGTTGTCGTCCTGCGTACCGCAGAGCGGCAGCAGTTCCGACGCCCCCAGCTTACCGCCGCTGAGGGTCCAGCTCCTGAGCCGCAGGCGATAGCGCCCGTCGGTGAAGAGCCCCGCCGTCTTCCAGGTCATCAGGCGGTACATGGTGGTGCTCCACCAGAATCGCGAGGTACCCCAGCTCGGCAGGTCGTTGTCCTTCTCGAAGCGCTGACGGCTCTTGATCACGTAGTGATCGGTGCCGCCGGTGTCCTCGACCAGGTTGAAGCCGAAGGGAACCGAATGCCAGTCGGGCGGGTCGGCGGTGCCCAGCTTGGGACCCCAATAGAGCCTGGTGAAGCCGCCGGCCGCGCTCGTCGGCATGGAGTTCCAGGTCATGCCGTCGTCGTCGGAATACTCGAACTCGTAGTAGTCGACGTCCGCGGCCAGACCGAAGCGGCCGCTGATCGGCACGTTGCCGGCATAGGGCCGGTCGCTCCAGGTGCCGCCGCCGGCCGGGTTGCGGAAGCCGTCGGTCGGCAGGGCGACGCCCGGGGCCGCGGGCGGATTGCCGCCGATGTTGGCGATGAGGTCGCCGCAGATGCTGTCGATGACCAGGCAGTCGCCTTCCGGTTCGTCGAAGTCGCCCAGGCAGCAGGCCTCGTCGTTACTGACCAGGGAGACGTCGAGGGTGGTCGGGATGTTCCAGCGCGTATCCCAGATCGACTCCTCCAGCACCACGTGCTCCTGCCCGTCGCAGGTCTGCGTCGCCTCGAAGACGATGTCGGGATGGCAGTCCCACCACGGCAGCCAGGGACGCCATGGCCAGACCCGCAGCCGCTCCAGCTCGGGCAGGCGCGGCAGGCGCTTGATCAGGCGGTCGGCCAGCTTCGGCAGCCGTTCCGGGTCGATCGCGGTCACGCCGGGATTGGCCGGCACGCCGTCGTCGGACAGCAGGGTCTGGAAAACCTCCAGCGAGGGCTGCGGCGAGGGATCGCCGAGGCGCGGCAGATCGGGCTCGCGCAGCAGCTCGGGCTGGATGCGCTTGACCAGGTCGGGCTCCAGCCGCCAGAAGCGGTGACGCCACCACCACCAGGGCCACCAGCCGCAGCACCAGCGGAACTTGATCTCGAAGGCGCCGTTGGCGTCAGTCGTGTCGCAGGCGATGAGCTGGCGGTTGCTCCACCACCAGAACCAGTCGACGTCGTAGGCGCAGACCTTGGCGCCGGGTACCGGGCTGCCGTCGGGACAGCGCAGCACACCGCGTATCGTGAAGGTGCGGCACCAGCGCAGCCACCAGTACCAGTAGTAGGGAGAGATCACCACCGGCGACAGCTTCAGCTCGGGCTTGCCGGCCCACTGGCGGCCGCTGACGTCCAGGGTCACGGTCTGCAGCGCCAGCAACTCCTCGTCGGAGGCATCGACCGGCCCCACCGCGACACGCAGCTTCTTGGGCAGCGCCGCCAAGCTAAGGCTCGCCTGGCCCGTGCCTTCACGCCCCAGCTTCACCCTGTCGGAAACGACCTTTCCGTCACTGTCGCGGGCGACGACCTTCAGCAGGGCGCCGCTGTCACGGTCGCCGATCCCGCTCGCATCGAGCGGCACGACCAGCTTGTAGGACTTCTTAGTCGGCTTCTTCTTTTCTTCGGCCATAAGGCTCTCCGTTCCTTTACCGGGGTGTCGGATGCAGAGAGGTAGGTCCGGCGGCACGAAGCTGCGCCTTCCTGACAGCAAGCTTTGAAGGCAGGCACCTGTCCCCGTGCCGCTTCGCTGCCTTTCTGTGCCCGGTGATGGCAACAGCTTCCGCCCCTCCCGCGCAACGGCGCAGAGGACTAGGGCATGTGTTAAATTTGTGGGGAGGTCGGCGCAAATGTGCCGGTGTCTGCAACCTTCGCGCTGCCGGATTTCATGCCCGCGGACTCAATTACACCGGTGGTTGGCCCGCCGTTGACGGCTAAGCGTCCCCGTCACCCTTCTTGCCACCCCGCAACGCCGAGATGATGCCGTGCAGCGTGTTGACCTCACCCTCGGTGGGGGCGATGCGGTGAAAGAGGCTGCGCAGGTTGCGCACCATGGTCGGGCGCTTTTCCGGCGGCCAGAGAAACCCCGTCTCATCGAGCGCGGCTTCCAGGCGCTCGAAGAAGTTCACCATCTCCGCCTTGCTCGCGGGCGCGCCGGGCCCGGTCTCCAGCTTGCGCGGTGCCGTCTCGTCGGCGGCCAGGAACCAGGCATGCCCGACCAGCAGCACCGCCTGGGCCAGGTTCAGGGAGGAAAAGGCCGGATTGAGCGGCACGGTGAGCGCCGCATCGGCCAGCGCGATGTCGTCGTTGACCAGCCCGGAACGCTCAGGCCCGAACAGCAGGCCGGTCCTGTGGCCGGCTGCAGCCTCCGCTCGCAACTCGGCCGCCGCCTGGGCAGGCGTCACCACCGGCTTCGCCATGCCGCGCGGGCGCGCCGTCGTCGCGTAGACCCTCTGCAGGTCGGCCACGGCCTCTTCCGTCGTGTCGAAGAGGCGCGCCCCGGCAATGACCTGGCTCGCGCCGGAGGCCGCCGCCTCCGCCTTCTCGCTGGGCCAGCCGTCACGCGGGCGCACGAGACGCAGCTCGGTCAGGCCGCAGTTCAGCATGGCGCGGGCCACCATGCCGATGTTCTCGCCCAGCTGCGGGTCGATCAGGATGACCGCCGGGCCGGGCGCCAGGTCTGCTTCGCGGGTGCGGTCGGTGCCGGACAAGGGTCTATCGCGCGTTCTATTGCGGCAGCAGGGTTTTGGCGCGCTGCACCGCGTCGGCCAGCGGCATGCCGACCTTGAGGTCCTCATGGTAGAGCAGGCGGAAGACCGCCCGCCCGAGAGGCGTGAGCACCGGACCGCTGTCGCTGTCGCCGACGAGGCCGGTCAGCTCCGGGCCCAGGGTGACTCCGCCCAGGCCCCAGACGGTCGCCAGGATGAAGGCGGCCTCGCGCGCGCGCAGCGGCTCGTCATTGGCGAGCAGCACGACACCGCGGCGCTGCTGATCCTTGTCGAAAGCGAACATGAAGGGCCAGGTGCCCAGTTCGAAGCGCGCCAGCATGCCCTTGTTGAAGCCGCCGGCGGTGGCGATGTCCGCCAGCTCGAGGCGTGAGCCGACGATGATCACCAGCTGCGCCTCGGGCGCCAGCGTGGCGAGGTCCTGCTCCGGCATCACCAGCGGCCCCGTCTCGCGCACCGCGATCTCCAGGCCGGTGGCCTCGGCGAAGGGCGCCGCCGCGCCCTCCAGCATGGGCCGCAACTCCGCGGCGTTGTCCGCGAAGAGCGCGATCCCCAAACCGCCGGTACGGCGCCAGAAGGATTCCTGGGGCAAGCCGAAGAGCGGCCGCGCCTCTCCGCGGTCGACAAGACGGGTGAAAGCCGCCAGCACTTCGGCCGGGCCGGCCGTCTCGCCCTCGCTCGCCTCCACCGCGGAAGGCGCGTCCGAAGGGCTCTCCGTCTGGGCGCCCAACGGCAGGGGCAGCAGGACCAGGAAGGCGACGAGCAAGGTGGCGACGCGGTTCATTCTGCGACTTCCTGCGGAACAGAGGCGCCGTCCTGGAACAGCTTCCAGGTAATGCCGTCATGCAAAGCGTTGAAGGAAGCGTCGATGATGTTGGTCGACACGCCGATGGTGGTCCAGCGCCGGCCGCTGGCGTCGGCGCTTTCGATCATCACGCGGGTCACGGCGCGGGTGCCGGCCTGCGGCGTGAGAATGCGTACCTTGTAGTCCACCAGCCGCATGTCCTGAAGCTGCGGATAGATCGGCACCAGGGCCTTGCGCAGGGCGGTGTCCAGCGCGTTGACCGGACCGTTGCCGTCGGCCACCTCCATCTTGGCGTGGCCGGCGACCTCCAGGGTCACCGTCGCCTCGGACTCGGTGACCAGCTCGCCCTTCGCGTTCCAGCGCCGGTCGTCCATGATGCGGAAACGGGTGAGCGAGAAGTAGCTCGGCACCTCGCCGCGCGCGCGCCGGGCCAGCAGCTCGAAGGAAGCCTCGGCGCCATCGTAGGCGTAACCCTCGAACTCCCGCGCCTTTACCTCTTCGACCAGCTTGTTGACGCCGGGATCCTTGGGGTCCAGCTCGATGCCGACCTCGCTGAGGCGCGCCAGGATGTTGGAGCGTCCCGCCTGGTCGGAGACGACGATGTGGCGGCGGTTGCCGACCAGCGCCGGGTCTATGTGCTCGTAGGTGCGCGGGTCCTTGGCGACGGCGGAGACATGCAGGCCGCCTTTGTGCGCGAAGGCCGACTCGCCGACGTAGGCGGCGTTGCGCGTCGGCTGGCGGTTGAGGCGCTCGTCGAGCAGCCGCGACACATGGGTAAGCTGCGACACGCCGTGATCGTCGATGCCGATGTCGTAGTCGCTCTTCAGCTTCAGCGAGGCGATGAGCGAGATGATGTTGGCGTTGCCGCAGCGCTCGCCCAGGCCGTTGATGGTGCCCTGCACCTGGCGCGCGCCCGACTTGAGGGCGGCCAGGGAGTTGGCCACCGCGTTCTCGGTGTCGTTGTGGCAGTGGATGCCGACGTGGCTGCCGGGGATCCTTTCGCAGACCTCGGCCACGATGCGCTCGACCTCCTGCGGCAGGGTGCCGCCGTTGGTGTCGCAGAGCACCACCCAGCGGGCGCCGGCCTTGTGCGCCGCTTCGACGCACTCCAACGCGTAGGCCGGGTTGGACTTGTAGCCGTCGAAGAAATGCTCGGCGTCGAACATCACCTCGTCCTTGCGGGTCAGCGCATGGGCCACGGACTCAGCGATCATGGCGACGTTCTCTTCGCGCGGGATCTCCAGGGCCACGTCGACGTGGAAGTCCCAGGACTTGCCGACCATGCAGATGGCGTCGGCCTTGGAGTTCAAGAGCGCGGCCAGGCCCGGATCGTTGTCGGCGCTGCGCCCGGGCCGGCGCGTCATGCCGAAGGCGACGAAGCGGCTGGTCTTGAAGTCCGGCGGATCGGCGAAGAAGGCGTCGTCGGTGGGATTGGCGCCGGGCCAGCCGCCCTCGACATAGTCGAGGCCCAGCTTGTCGAGCGCGCGCGCGATCGCGCCCTTGTCGGGGACCGTGAAGTCCACGCCCTGGCTCTGCGCCCCGTCACGCAGGGTCGAATCGAAGAGATAGACCCGCTTGTCGTTTACCATGATCCCGTCCTGACCCGCTCCCCGCGGAGGCCAAGCCCAAAAAAACGCCCCCGGGGCCGCTATTCAGCACAGCCCGGGGGGTACGTCAACTTGGGGCTCCTAATAGATGTGCAGCCCGCCGTTCACGGAGAGCACGCTGCCGGTGACGTAGGCCGAGAGGCCGGAGGCCAGGTAGAGGCAGGTATCGGCGATATCCTCGGGGGTGCCGAGGCGGCCCAGCGGCACGGTCTTGGCGATGCGCACCTTGTCCTCCGGGGTCATGCGGCCCTTGGTGAAATCGTTGTCGATGACCCCGGGCGCCACTGCGTTGACCCGGATGCCGTCGCCGGCCAGCTCCCGCGCCAGGGCCTTGGCCAGGCCGAAGATCCCCGATTTGGCCGCGGCGTAGTGCGAGCGGCCGAAGAGGCCGCCGCCGACCTGCCCGGCGATGGAGGAGATCATGACGATGGAACCGCCGCCCCTGGCCTTTACCTGGGCTGATTTCATGTGGGGCGCCGCGGCCTGGGCCATGTTGAAGTTGCCGCGCAGGTTCACGTCCATCACCAGATCGTATTCCGCCGCGTCGATCTCCTCCAGCGGGGTGCCGAAGACCACCCCGGCGTTGCCGACCAGGATGTCGATGCCGCCCAGCTCGCCGGCCACGCGCTCCAGGGCCTTGCCGCAGGCGGCCCGGTCGCGCACGTCGCAGACATGGCCGACGTGTTCGGGCCCGAGCTCGCGCGCCGCCGCCGCCGGATCGCACTCCATCAGGTCGAGCAGGGCCACGCGGGCGCCTTCGCGCGCGAAGCGCCGCGCCGTCGCCCGCCCGATCCCCGCCGCCGAAGCGGCGCCGGTCACCACGGCCACCTTGTCGCGCAACAGCATGAACTCCCTCCCCTCTTTTATTCTTGATCCGGCCATTCTTCGCGGACCGCAACACTTTGCAAGACCACCCCAAGGGTAACGGCACAAAGTCAGCGCGCAAATTCCGGATACAAGATGCGGATAGAGCGCGCCATCCCGGCCCCCTAGCCTGAATGTCATGACAACAGCTGCCAAACCCCACTTGCGCTACGGATCACTTCAAGGGCACGTCCTGCGGCAGCGGGGTGGCGCCGTGGGTGAAACTGCGCCCCTCCTCCACCAGCCAGTCCCGAAAGGCAATGACCTTGGGCTTGCGCGCGGCGGCCGGCGTGGTGAGGGCGAAATAGCTCATGGAGCCTTCGATGGCCCGGTCGAAGAGGCGGACCAGCCGACCGGCCCGCAGGTCGTCGTCGGCCAGCGCCGCCCAGGTCAGCGCCACGCCCTGGCCATGCATCGCCGCCTGCAGCAGCATGTAGCTGCTGGGAAAGGTGGGGCCCAGCTTGGCATCCACGCCGTCGACGTTCAGCAGCGCCAACCAGACCTCCCAGTTGGCCATGGAGTTCACCTCCAGCCGCACCGACTCGCTGTGCAGCAAGGTGTGGTGGCGGAGGTCGCTCGGTCGCTTCAGCGGCGGCCCCTTGGACAGCAGCAGCGGACTGGCCACGGCGAAGACCGTCTCGTGCATGAAGGGCACCGCCGCCAGCTCCGCGAAGGGGCCCTGGCCGAAGCGGATCGCCATGTCGACGCTGTCCGACTCGGCCAGCAGGTCGATCACCATGGGGTCGGGGCGGATGCGCAGATCGACCTCCGGGTGACGCTCGTAGAAGCGGCCGAGTCGCGGGATCAGCCATTTGACCGCCAGGGAGGGGCTGACAGAGACTGTCAGGATACCGCCCTCCTCCGGCTGGCGCAGTTCCTCGATCTTGTCGAAGAGGCGGCGGAAGGCCCGCTGCGCCGTCTCGGCCAGGGCCTCGCCCTTCTCGGTCAGTGTCAGGCCGCGCGCGCCGCGATGAAACAGGGCAAAGCCCAGGCTGGCCTCCAGCTGCTTGATCTGCTGACTGACGGCGCCCTGGGTGACGTGCAGCTCGGCCGCCGCCTTGGTGAAGCTCAGGTGCCGGGCCGCGACCTCGAAGGTGCGCAGAGCCGGCAGCGGCGGAGCGGCCATCAGCGAAACTCCCGAGTCTTCTCCGCATTAGTTCGGCTAATGCTAAGCATTATAAATCGTCGTTTGCCCGTTTTCAGGAATCGCACGATATTTCTGGTCAGAAGCGAGCCCTTCTGTCAATGCCCCCCGCAACCCCAGCTAATCAGGTGACCTAATGACGAGCCTTTCCACCGGGGCCTCCCGCAGGGTCCCCGCCACCCCCCGTCTCCCCAACTCGCCGGACGCCGACCTCGGCCGGCCGGAGCTGCGTTGGCAGCGCGCCGGCAACCCCCTGGGCCGCGCCCTGCTGTGGGCCTTCTTCACCGCTGCGGCTCCGCTGGTGCTCTGGCAGCACCGCCTGCGCGAGCGAAATTCCCTCGAGCGCCTGCCCGACTACATTCTGCGTGACATCGGCCTCGACCCCCAGGACGTGCACGAGGAAGCGAGCAAGCCTTTCTGGCGGGCCTAGATCGAATACGCCAGAACCCTCTTAACCTGCTGACTCACAGCGGCGGGAGCCTAACGGCTCTCCGCCGTCTTTTTTTCCGAGACACGCCCCGCCCTTAAAGCTTCCCGCCCTTAAAGCTTCCCGCCCTTAAAGCTTCCCGCCCTTAAAGCTTCTCAGGGCCGCCACAAATCCGCCGCATCGCCGGGTGAACCTGCCGCCGGTTCCGCGCGACCAACTGCCGAGCAAAAGGGAGAAGTGATCCATGCCTGCTTCGACGCTGCGTACACGGCGCCACTGCCTCTGCGTCCTCGCCGCGGGCCTGGCCCTCGCTGCGCTGCCGCCGGCCCGGCCCGCCGCCGCGGCGCTCACGTCGCAAATGCTGGCGGCGCGGCTCAACGCCGCCGCCCTGGCGCGCACCCGGGCAAGGGTGGTCTACGACCCCGCCTATGTGCGCCTCGCCTACCCCGGCGGCGACGTGCCGGCGGACCGGGGCGTCTGCGCCGACGTGGTGATCCGCAGCTACCGCGCCCTCGGCATCGACCTGCAGCAGCTGGTGCACGAGGACATGCGCGCCGCCTTCGATGCCTATCCCAGGCATTGGGGTCTCAGCCGGCCCGACCGCAACATCGACCACCGCCGGGTGCCCAATCTGGAGACCTTCCTGCAACGCCAGGGCGCCGCCCTGCCGGCCAGCGACGACCCGGCGGACTACCGGCCCGGCGACCTGGTGGCCTGGAACCTCAGAGGGTCTTCAGGCTTCCTGCCGCACATCGGCATCGTGACGGACCAAAGGGGGATCACCGGGCGGCCCAAGGTGGTGCACAACATCGGCGCCGGGCCGCGCCTGGAGGACGTGCTCTTCAACTGGTCGATGACCGGCCACTACCGCTGGCTGCCCCTGGATCTGGCCAAGGACGACCTGGCTTCCGACTAACGGGAAAGAACTAGGCGGAGTTGGTCTGCACCAGGGCGACGCCGACGATGATCAGCGCGATGCCCCCCGCCTTGGCCAGGGTCATGGTCTCGCCGAAATAGAAGATGCCGACCAGGGCGACGCCGACCACGCCGACCCCCGCCCAGATGGCGTAGGCGAGGCCGACCGGCAGGGTTTTCAGCGTCTGGGCCAGCAGCAGGAAGGCAAGGGCGTAGCCGACGACGACGACGCTCGCCGGCCAGAGGCGGGTCATGCCGTCGGAGGCCTTCAGCGCCGAGGTGGCGATCACCTCGCTGAGGATGGCGAGGATCAGCAGCAGGTAGGACAGGGACAAGGTCATGGCCCTCTCCCCTCGACCCCAGTCGTCTCACACCGTGTCATCTCTCCGAGCCGCTTCAGCACCGCCTTGCGCTCCTTGGCCGAGAGCACCTCGATGCCGAAGAGGTCGTTCATCCACAGGCCGTCGGCGGCCAGGCGCACGATCGCGGCGGTCGTCGCGTCCAGGCCATCGTTGCGGCTGAGATCGTTCCACGCGGTTTCGTGCTCACGCAGGCGGTCGAGCAGGCCGGGGTCGGTGGCCCCGGCGGCCAGCAGGGCGGTGGCGAGCCGGTCCAGCGGGTCCTGGCCCGAGGGATCGACCGCGCAGGCGGCCAGGTAGCCGCGGGTCCAGCGGCCTGGCCCCTTGTCCCCGGCCATGGCGCGCTCGATGCGCGCCTCGGTCATCTCGATCAGTTGGTCGACCATGCCGCTCAGCAGCTCTTCCTTGGTGGCGAAGTGGTAGAGCAGCCCGCCCTTGCTGACGCCGGCCGCGGCGGCCACGGCCTCCAGGGTGAAGGCGCCGACGCCCTGGCCCAGGACGACCCGCCCGGCCGCCTGAAGGATTTCCTGCCGTCTGTCCCGTCTGCTCATGGATTTCAAACTATACCGTCTGGACGGTAAAGTAAAGAGCTGTGCCGAAAACGCTGCTCGAGCCTGCGCCCGGGTCAGGTGTCTTCGTCGGGAAAGTCCGATGTGGGTTCCGGGGCGCCCCGCAGCCGGTCGATCTCCTCGGCCACCTGCTGGGCGCCGGGGATGCCGTAGAAGGCCTCGACGCGGGTGCCGCCGCCGGCGCTGCGCTGCCACCAGGGCAGCTTGCGGTCCATGAAGACGACGGTGCCGAGGCCCGGGCCCGCCGCGCTGACCAGGGGCTCGTCCAGCTCGCCGGGCGCGAAGCTGCGCAGCCGCCGCAAGGGCCAGGTTTCCTGCACCAGGACCCGGCGGTCGGTGACGGCATAGAGCGTCCGCGCCGCGGCCCTGCGCGCCGTCAGCGGCGCGGCGAGCAGCCAGAGGCAATAGAGCCCCGCCGCCAGCACGAAGAGCGCCAGCAGCAGCCCGCGGCCGCCTTCCGGCCAGTTCGGCAGGAAGCTCAGCCAGAAGAAGCCGGCGATGACCACCAGGCCCAGCGCGCCGCGGATCACCTGCGGCAGCTTGGCGCGCGCCAGTACTTGCGGGTCCGGGCGGTCGGCCCAGACCAGGGTTTCGTCCGGCGCCAGCAGGGCGCGGGCCGCTTCGAGTGTGGCGTCGGGAGAAGTCATGACAGTATGGCCAATAGCACCGGGTCCGGCAGCTTCCCGGTTTGGCCCAAAGGGGTCAAGCGCGCGCCACATCGTTGGCTGGTTCCTGCTAGCCTGCGTCGCAGCAACAGACGAGGAAACGGATGCGAGAGAATTGGGAACGCGGCACCGAAGTCCTGCCGCTGAGCCCCGAAGAAGCGAGCCTGCTGTTACAGCCGATACTGCCAGGCCGCCGCGTGACGCAGGTGGTGCCGACCGAGGGTGGCAAGGCCAACACCAACCTCCGCGTCGAACTGGCTGACAGCAAACGGCTGCTCCTTCGGCTCTTCGTGCGCGATCCCGAAAGCGGCGCCAAGGAGGCGGCCCTCTTGCGCCGTCTGGCCGGACGCGTTCCGGTCCCGGCACTACGTCACTTCGCCGACGATAACCCGGTCTCCGGCCATCCCTACGAGGTCTTGGAATGGATTGAGGGCCCGCGCCTGAAAGAGGCGCTCGCCGTCGCCGGACCGGGCGAGCCCGCCGCGCTCGCCCGCGAGGCCGGCCGCGTTTTGGCGGCCTTGGGCCGTGAGACGTTCCCACAGGCGGGCTTCCTGGCACCGGACCTGACCATCAGCGTATCCTATGAACCCGGCAGCGCCGGGTTCCTCCGCTTCGTCGAAGAGATGAGCACCGCGCCGAGCGCCGCCGCACGCCTTGACCCCCGATCTGCACCAGCGCTTGCTGGCGTTCTGCCGCGCCGAGGCCACCTTGCTCGACGACCTCGATCCACAGGCCCGCTTGGTGCACTGCGACTTTGACCCGAGCAATATCCTGCTCACCCGCGATGGCCCGGAGGGGGGTGACAGCTGGCGCCTAGCCGCCGTAATCGACTGGGAATTCGCCCTCGCCGGAACGCCGCTCATCGATCTCGGGCACCTGCTGCGCCCGCCGCAGGGAGACATTCCCGGTTTCGCCGAGGCGTTGGCTGCAGGCTACCGGGAGGCCGGCGGTGAGTTGCCCGGCGAGTGGCGAGCAGCAGCCAAACTGCTGGACCTCCTCGCCTGGCTGGATTTCCTTAACCGGCCCGGCGACCACCCCCGGCTCTTTGCCGATGCCCGCCGGATGATCGAAGATGCGCTCGTCCGCTGGCCGGATTTCCGCGCCTGAGCCGGATATCATGCGCAGACCAATGATCCCGTGCGACTCCAGGGTTAACCGCGCATTTCCCGGGGTCTTGAGGCGGCTTTTCCTGTGGAAAAAGCGGGCCCAAGCGCGTAAAACCGGCGGTCCGACAACATCAACGATACCTGAGAGTTAAGAAAGAGGTCCGCCATGGCCACCCCCTGGGCGCCCGACAGCTGGCGCAGCAAGCCGATCCGGCAGGTGCCGGACTACGCCGACAAAACCGCGCTGGAGCGTGTGGAGCAGCAGCTCTCCAACTATCCGCCGCTGGTTTTTGCCGGCGAGGCCCGCCGGCTGCGTTCGCAGCTGGCCCAGGTGGCGGAAGGCAAGGCTTTTCTGCTCCAGGGCGGCGACTGCGCGGAAAGCTTCGCCGAGTTCCACGCGAACAACATCCGCGACACCTTCCGAGTGATGCTGCAGATGGCGGTGGTGCTGACCTTCGGCGCCGGCTGCCCCATCGTGAAGGTGGGCCGCATGGCCGGCCAGTTCGCCAAGCCGCGCTCCGCACCGACGGAGTCCATCGATGGCGTCGAGCTGCCGAGCTACCGCGGCGACATCGTCAACGGCATCGAGTTCAACAAGGAAGCCCGCGAGCCGGATCCCGAGCGCCTGGTGCGCGCCTACAACCAGGCCGCGGCGACCCTGAACCTGCTGCGCGCCTTCGCCCAGGGCGGCTTCGCCGACCTGCACAAGGTGCACCAGTGGAACCTGGAGTTCGTCTCCGACGGTGCCCAGGGCCAGCGCTACGACGAGCTGGCGGGCCGCATCGACGAGGCGCTGAACTTCATGCGCGCCTGCGGCATCGAGCCGGCGACGGTGCCGGAGCTGCGCGAGACCGACTTCTACACCAGCCACGAGGCGCTGCTGCTGTGGTACGAGCAGGCGCTGACCCGCACCGACAGCCTGACCGGCCAGTGGTACGACTGCTCGGCCCACATGCTGTGGATCGGCGACCGCACCCGCGACCCGGCGGAGGCGCACGTCGAGTTCATGCGCGGCATCTGCAACCCCATCGGCATGAAGTGCGGCCCGACCACGGACCCGGACGAGCTGATCCGCCTGATCGACACGCTCAATCCGAAGAACGAGGCCGGCCGCCTGACCCTCATCGCCCGCATGGGCCACGACAAGGTGGCCGAGCACCTGCCGGCGCTGATCCGCACCGTGCAGCGTGAAGGCAAGAAGGTGGTGTGGTCCTGCGATCCCATGCACGGCAACACCATCAAGTCGGCCAGCGGCTACAAGACGCGGCCCTTCGACCGGGTGCTGGCCGAGGTGAAGAACTTCTTCGCCGTGCACCGCGCCGAGGGCAGCTACGCCGGCGGCGTCCACTTCGAGATGACCGGCCAGGACGTCACCGAGTGCATCGGCGGCGCCCAGGCGATCAGCGACGAGACGCTGGGCGACCGCTACCACACCCACTGCGACCCGCGCCTCAACGCCAAGCAGTCGCTGGAGCTGGCCTTCCTCATCTCCGAGGCCCTGAAGGACGAGCGCATCGCCCGCCAGAACGGCGACAGCGACAAGGTCGCCGCAGCCTCCTGAGTTGCGTCCCGGCGGGCCGCCGCGCGGGGCGCCCGGGCCCCCTCTCTGTTCTCCCTCCCCCACCCCTCCCGCCCCCCTCCC
>NZ_JACSDK010000021.1 GCF_014925385.1 Pelagibius marinus
GGACCCAAGAGGGCCCCCGCCTCCTGTGGAGTGCCCCCGCGCGGCCCCGCGGCGGGCCCCCCCGGGGCCCCTTCTCTGTACTCCCTCCACAACGCCTGCAGCCGCCATGCTGCGGCGCAGAAGATTCCGCGCAAAGGCGGCCCTGTTTCCTCGAATCCGACGGGTATCACGGCTGCGCTGCCCAGCCGCTTCTCACGTAACATCATGTGTTCAAATGCTTTTTTTAATCTCACCTTAAAAGTTAGGAAATTTGTCTCACGCATGAACTCTATTTTGTGCGCCGCAGCATTTTTCCATTGACCAAGGCCCGCATCGCGCCTAGTTGAGAAACAAGCGCCCGCGTCCTGTCGGGCGGACAAGAACACCACCGGGTTGGAAATGTCCGTTTCGACGGAGTTTCGAAGATGACCCCAATGCCCCAAAATCAGAACCAGACGCCGGCGTCCTGGACCACCCGCCTTCTCGACGGCCTGCGCCGCTTCGGCGAACGCCGGGCCCTGCGCGAAATGCTGGCCCTGCGCAGCGACCGCCTGCTGGCCGACATCGGCTTCAACCGCAGCGACCTCGCCACGGATATCGAGGCCGCGGTGGCCTCTCTGCAGATCCGCCGCCAGACCGAGCGCCGCGTCCTGCGCGAACTGGCGGGCTACAACGACCGCGAACTGAGGGATCTGGGCATCAGTCGCTTCGACATCCGGCGCATCGCCCGCGAGCACGCCCAGCAGGCCGTGGAGGCGCGCCGCGCGGAGATCCGCGACCGGGCCAAAGCGGCTTAGGCTCAGACTCCAGCCCAGCTTCCAGCCTTCTGCAGCCCAGCCATTCGCTTGGGCCCTCTGGCCTGGCTATGGGGCTTCGCGCTAGACTTCACCGCAACAGAACACGCGGAGGGCTGCTGTGAGCCCGAAAGCGGCACGTTGTGGAAGGAAAACCGATGCCCGAAGGCCCGAGCCGGCCCAAGAGCCCTGAGACCAAGGCGGAGGAGGTGACCGCCTGCGGCGTCGGCTGGCCGACCGCCGAGGACGACATCTCCGCCTGGACCGACGTCTACTTCAAGCGCACCCGCAAGGCGGTGGAGCGCTTCGGCGACATCCAGGCGACCTACGCCATCTTCATGCGCCGCCCGGTGATCTCCGCGCCGCGCCTGGCGCTCGACTGGCTGGCCGACATCGGCCGGCGCCGTGGCGTCAACTTCGAGATCGACCTGCGCTACCCCGAGGGCAAGTGGGTCGGCGCCGGCGAGCCCATGTTCTATGTCAGCGGGCCGCTGTCGCTGCTCTCGGACCTGGAGACCCTGCTGCTTCAGAAACTGGGGCCCGCCTGCGTGGCCGCCTACAACGCCTACACCATGTGCGCCGACCTGCCCAAGGTCGCCTTCCTGGCCATGGACGCCCGGCATTGCGCCGGCACCGAGATGGCCGAGCTGATGGCCTATGCCGCCTCTGTCGGCTCCGAACGGGCGCGTCGCAAGGTCGGCGCCGTCGGCTTCATCGGCAACGCCACCGACGCCACCGCCCACTACTTCGGGATCGACGCCGGGCGCGGCACCATGCCCCACGCCTTCATCGGCTACGCCGGCTCGACCCTGCGCGCGGCGGAGATGTACGACGAGACCTTCCCCGACGAGCCCATGACCGTGCTGGTCGATTACTTCGCCCGCGAGGTCACCGACGCCCTCACCTGCTGCCGCCGCTTCCCCCGGCGCGCCGCGGCTGGCAGCCTGGCGGTGCGCATCGACACCCCCGGCGGGCGCTTCATCGAGGGGCTGGACCCGCCGCAATCCTACGCGGTGCTGGAGCGCAACGCCCCCGGCGCCCTGCGCGGCTACCGCTCCGACGACGAGCTGCGCTACCTGGTTGGCCCCGGCGTCTCCGCCGCCGCCGTCTGGCGCATGCGCGAGTGCCTGGACCGCGAGGGCTTCAACAAGGTGAAGATCGTCGCCTCCTCCGGCTTCGGGCCGGCCAAGTGCCGCCTCATGGCCGAGGCCCAGGCCCCGGTCGACGTCATCGGCACCGGCTCCTACCTGCCCTCGAAGTGGTCGGAAACCTATGCCACGGCCGACGTGGTGGAGTACGACGGCGTGCCGCGGGTGAAGGTCGGCCGCGAGTTCCTGTTGCGCCGCTAGCCCGCCTGACCCATAACCCCGGCCATGACTGACCCCACGACCGCAGACGGCACCTCCATTGATTCCAGGATCGAGGAGTTGATCGGCAACTTCTCCTTCCTGGACGACTGGGAAGACCGCTTCCGCTACCTCATCGACCTGGGGCGCAAGCTGGAGCCCATGGACGAGGCTCTGAAGACCGAGGAGACCAAGGTGCGCGGCTGCACCAGCCAGGTCTGGATCGTCGACGAGGTCCGCCCCGGCTCACCGCCCACCCTGCACTTCATCGCCGACAGCGACGCCCACATCGTCAAAGGGCTCATCGCCGTGCTGATGGAGATCTACGACGGCCGCACGCCGGAGGAGATCCTGGCGGCGGACATCAAGGGGGCCATCGGCAAGCTCGGCTTCGAGCAGCACCTGAGCCCCAACCGGGCCAATGGCCTCTTCTCCATGGTCGAGCGCATCCGCGCCCTGGCCGCCAAGGAAGCTGCCGCCGGCGCCTGACGCAAAGCTGGGTTGCTGCGCGCCGCCTTGCCGCTCCCCCCAGGGCCGGGGTAAGTATTTGCCATGGCTGACGCTCTGAAGATCGCGCTCGCGCAGTGCAACCCCACCATGGGCGACATCGCCGGCAACCTGGCCCTGCTGCGCAAGGCGCGGGCCGAGGCCGCGGCGGCGGGCGCCGACCTGGTGGTCGCCTCGGAAATGGTCATCACCGGCTATCCCACCGAGGACCTGGTGCTGAAGCCCATGTTTCTCGACGCCGCCCTCGGCGCCATCGAGGCCCTGGCCGCGGACACCGCCGACGGCGGTCCCGGCATGATCATCGGCGGCCCCTGGCGCCAGGACCCGGAAGCGAAACCGCCGCTGTTCGGCAAGGTCTTCAACACCGCCTACGTGCTGGACGGCGGCAAGGTCACCACTCACCGCACCAAGCACCAGCTGCCGAACTACGGCGTCTTCGACGAAAAGCGCGTCTTCGGCGCCGGCCCCCTGCCCGGCCCGGTGAACTTCCGCGGCGTCCGGCTGGGCGTCATGGTCTGCGAGGACATGTGGTACCCCGACGTCAGCGAGTGCCTGGAGGAGTCGGGCGCGGAGATCCTGGTGGTCATCAACGGCTCGCCCTTCGAGATGGACAAGATCGAAGAGCGCATGCAGCTCGCCGTGCAGCGCGTCACCGAAACCGGCCTGCCGCTGATCTACGTGAACCAGGTCGGCGGCCAGGACGAGCTGGTCTTCGACGGCGCCTCCTTCGCCCTCAACGCCGACCACAGCCTGCCGGTCCAACTGCCCGCCTTCGAGCAGGCGCTTGACGTGGTCGAGTGGCGGCGCGGGGATGGCGGCTGGGCTGCGGCGCCGGGACGCCAGGTGGCGCCGGACAGCGAGCTGGAGCTGGCCTACCGCGCGCTGATCCTGGGCCTGCGCGACTACGTGAACAAGAACCGCTTTCCCGGCGTCATCCTGGGCCTCTCCGGCGGGATCGACTCGGCGCTGACCGCCGCCGTGGCGGTCGACGCCCTGGGGCCGGAACGGGTGCACAGCGTGATGATGCCCTCGCCCTACACCAGCCAGGAAAGCCTGGACGACGCGGCCGAAGCCGCGCAGCTGATGGGCATCGAGATCGACAGAGTTTCGATCGAGCCGGCCATGAAGGCCTTCGACGCGATGTTGCAGCCGATCCTCAACGGCTATGCGGCCGATACGACGGAGGAGAACATCCAGGCACGCTCGCGCGGCCTGACCCTGATGGCGATCTCCAACAAGCTCGGCTACATGGTGCTGTCGACCGGCAACAAGTCCGAGGTCTCGGTCGGCTACGCCACGCTCTACGGCGACATGGTCGGCGGCTTCAACCCGATGAAGGACCTCTACAAGACCATGGTCTTCGAGCTGGCGCGCTGGCGCAACCAGGCGCTGCCGCCGGGCGCGCTGGGCCCGGCAGGGCGGGTCATTCCGGAGCGCATCATCACCAAGCCGCCCTCGGCCGAGCTGAAGCCCGACCAGAAGGACGAGGACAGCCTGCCGCCCTATCCGGTGCTGGACGACATCCTGCGCGGGCTGATCGAGGGCGAGGAAAGCGTCGACGTCATCGCCGCGCGCGGCCACGACCGCGAGCTGGTGAACCGCGTCTGGCACATGCTGGAGCTGGCGGAGTACAAGCGCCGCCAGGCCTGCCCCGGCGTGAAGATCACCCGCCGCGCCTTCGGCAAGGACCGACGCTACCCGATCACCAACGCTTTTCGTGGCCCCGCGTAAAGCGGGAGGTCACGGCCCCGCCTGACGGGCCGGTCAGCTCGCGCGGACCTCGGTCAGGAACTGCGCCACCCGGCGCTTCAGCTCCTCGGCCTGGCCGCCGAGATCCGTCGCCGCTTCCAGCAGTTCGCCCGCCGCCGTGCCGGTCTCGCCCGAGGCCTGGGAGACGCCGACAATGTTGCCGGTCACTTCCTGGGTCGCGGCCTCCTGCTCCTCGACCGCGGCGGAAATGGCGGTGGTCACCTCGCTGATCTCGGTGATGACGCCGGAAATGGCCGCGATGGCCTGCACCGCGGATTCCGTCGAGCCCTGGATCTCGGCCACCTGGGTGGCGATGTCCTGGGTCGCCTTGCCGGTCTGGGTGGCCAGCGACTTGACCTCGCCGGCGACCACGGCGAAGCCCTTGCCGGCCTCCCCCGCGCGCGCCGCCTCGATGGTGGCGTTGAGCGCCAGCAGGTTGGTCTGCTCGGCAATGTCGGAAATCAGCTTCACCACCTCGCCGATCTTCTCCGCGGCGACGGAAAGCCCGGTGACCAGCTTGCTGGAGCGCTCGGCCTCCTCCACCGCACGGCCGGCGACCTGGGCGCAGGTCGTTGTCTGGCGGGCGATCTCCTGCACCGAGGCGGTGAGCTGCTCGGAGGCGGCGGCGACCGACTGGGCCTGGGCGCGCGTCTCCTCGGCGGTGCCGGTCAGCTTGTCGGCGTTGCCCTTCACCTGGCTCGCGGCCACGGAGACGCCCTCGACCACCTGGCCCACACCGGACTCGAAATCGTCGGCCAGGCGCTCGCGCTGGGTCGCCACCGACCAAGTCACCATCGGCCCGATGTAGGTGCCGGCGCGGTCGGTGACCGCGGACATCTTCAGGTCCAGTATGTCGTCGCCCAGGGTGATCTTGGCGTGGTGCGGCAGGCGCGAGGCATCGGCCAGCAGTTCGCGCTGCATGCGCGGGTTCTTGTGGAAGACGTCAATGCAGGTGCCCTGCAGCTTGTCGACGGGCACCGGCAGCAGGTGCTCCAGGGGCCGCAGGGTGTCGAGGCTGGTCTTGTTCAGGTAGATCAGCTCCAGTGTGTCCTTGTCGGCCATCATCACATTGACCGGGGTCTGGTCCATCATGTTCAGCAGGCGCTCGGTCTCCTGCTCCTTGCGCACCACGTCGGTCACCATGTTCCAGGACAGCAGCGGGCCGAGGTAGCGCCCGCGCGCGTCCATGATCGCCGTCACCTCGACCGACATGTACTCCGCGCCGAAGGCGAAGCGGGACTTCCAGGGCAGCTGCTGCGGATCGGCAAGGATGGCGCGGATGCGCTGCGGGTCCTTGTGGAACATGTCGACCGACTTGCCGACGATCTCCTCGGCCGGAAAGGGCAGCACCGTCTGCAGCGCCTGCAAGAGAGTCTGGGAGGCCTTGTTCACATAGGTGATGCGGAAGTCCGCCAGGTCGCAGGTCATCACCGCCGTCGGCAAGGCCTCCAACATGTGCAGCAGGTCGGTACGGTTGAAGGACGGCCCTGCAAAGCTGCGAGGGCGAAGGCTTGCCAACATGGCGGAGCTCCAAAAGTTGCGGCGTGCGGGAACCGGCAGAAAGCCGAGCACTATCAATTGTTTCCCGGGCTACTAAAGAATAACCCCTTATAAAAAAGGGTTAATCAAACGGCGACGCAGCCTGTGACCTCCTGTCGCATAGGCAGACTGCCTAGGCAGGTCGCTTTTGCCGGCTAATCTCCGCAGGAAGAGATTCGCGGCCGCGAAGCAGATCGGCGCGCAAAGGCATACCGGAAGCCGCGGAGCAGCGAAGGAAACCCGCAAGAGTTGCTGCCAAGGCCGGGGAAAAAATTCTTCGGCGCGAAAAAAATGCCCCGGCAGGTCGGTGACCGCCGGGGCTGGAGTTACAGACGAAGTGAGGAACGACCGGGGCGCGGGCCAAGGGGAAAGCCCGACGACCCCGGTCAGAGTTGCACCGGCTCGGGGGGTGAGATCCCCCTTACGGTGCGGTGTTCGCCACGCAGGCCTTCAGGGGTGAAGCGAAGAACTGCGGGGCGGGACTCGGTAGAAATGCGGCGGCAGGTGGTGAGCGAAAGCTTGCCGATCAACCGATCGCCGCACGCCTTGTTTTTCGGTTTGGGGAGGTCATTCATCTCGGTCCCCCTGTTACCGTTGATCTGCATGGCGGATACGTTCGATGAAGGCCTTCGACTGGTCGTCCAGTTCCTGCGCCTTGCCGCGCACGTTGTCGGAAGCCGAGGTCACCTGGCCGGCGCTCCGTCGGGTCTCCTCCGCGGCGGCCAGCACCGACTGCATGGCCTCCAGCACCGCGCCCACGCCGGTCGAGGTCTCGGTGACGCTGCGCGAGATCTCGTGCGTGACGGATGTCTGCTCCTCAATGGCCGAGGCGATGGCGTTTGACGTCTGGCCCATCTGGCCGATGGCTTTGGAGATGTCGTCGATCTGGCTGCCGACGCCGGAGGTCGCCTCCTGGATCTCCCGGACGTAGCCGACGATCTCGCCGGTGGCGTTGGCGGTCTGCTGGGCCAGGGACTTCACCTCGCCGGCGACCACGGCAAAGCCCTTGCCCGCCTCGCCGGCGCGCGCCGCCTCGATGGTGGCGTTGAGCGCCAGGAGGTTGGTCTGCTCGGCAATCTCCTCGATCAGGCGGACGATGCCGCCGACCTTCTCGGCCGCCTCGTTGAGGCCGCCGACACTGCCGGTCATATTCGCCGCCTTGCTCACGGCGTCGTCGGTGACCCGCGCGGCGTCGCTCACCTGGGACGCGATCTCGCCGATGGAAGCGGAAAGCTCCTCCACCGCGGCGGCCACGGCCTGGGCGTTGGAGTTGGCCTCCTCGGCGCCCTGCTTGGCGCTCTCGGCCTGTGTCGCCGTGCCCTCGGAGTTGCGCTGCAGACCCTCCGCCTCGCTCGACAGACCGGCCGAGGACTGCGACAGTGCCTGGGAAATCCCGGCAATCACTTCACCGAATTGATCACCCAGGTCGTTAAGGCGGCGGGAAAAATCGTTGTCCTTCTCGGCGAGGTAGACCGAGATGGCAAGATCCATGTCCAGCGAGATCGCCTTGTCGATCGCCTGGATCAGCCGGCTGGCTTTCTCCACCCGCACCTTGGCGTTCAGGGCCAGGCCACCTGCGACGCGGCTCAAGACTTCGCCGATCAAGGCCTGCTTCACCAGCCCGTAGCCGCCGATGTAGGCGCCCGGTTCCAGGCCCAGCTGGCAGTGCGCCTTGCCGATGCGCGCCACGGATTCGAAGTACTCGTCATCGAAGCTGCCGGAGAACATGCGCATCCAGTGCCGCGCCTGCGCCTCGCGGGCATGCGCGATGTGTGCCTCGTCGGCGAACATCGCCCCCAGCGCCTCGTCCTCGCGAATATGGTCGTAGAACTGATCCAGAATGGCCGGGATCATCTCTTCCACGGCGGGGCGGAACGCGCTGAGCAAAGACCGCGCCTCATCATCGAGGCGGAGAAAGGCGAGTTTCTTGGCGCGAGACAGGGATTGAGACATAAGACTCTCCTAACTAGGCAAAGCGGCACGGAGCCGCAGCCATCGCATTCCCATGTCATAGGGCCCGGAATCAGTGAAACGCGGCAGATCCACAACTTTTGATTGACTTGATAAGGGCATGTGCATACCGGTAACTTGTAGGTCGCGTTGCAGACACCAGCGAATTTCTCAAATAAACTTAAAGAATTATTTAATTAATAATCGGCTTCTGGGTTATATATTGTTATATTCATGTCACTATACATGAGTATTACTTACATATCCTTTTGAACTATACGATCCTATCCGGAAGTATAGGGTGCTGCCAGGCTAGCGGCCGCAGGCTGCCGCGAGCCGCTGCAGGGTCTTTGCGATTCTGTGGCAGGGGTGGTAGTTAGGGCCCGCGGCGGCGGGTGACCTTGGTGGTCGCTCACGGACCGCCCATATTCGGGACCCGGTGCCGCCTTCTGGCCCTGCTGTCCTCGCCTTGCTGAGGCCCTGCTTGACGCTGAAAGTCCGTTTCGCCCCAAGCCCCACCGGTCTGCTGCACGTCGGCAACGCGCGCCAGGCGCTGATCAACTGGCTCTTCGCCCGCGCCCAGGGCGGGCGCTACCTGCTGCGCATCGACGACACCGACACGGAGCGTTCGACGCCCGAATTCGCCCAGGCCATCGAGGACGACCTGCGCTGGCTGGGCCTGACATGGGACGAGAAGGCGGTGCAGTCCGAACGTCTGGAGCGCTACAGCGCCGCCGCCGAACGCCTCAAGGCGGCCGGGCGGCTCTACGCCTGCTACGAGACGCCGGAGGAACTGGGCCTGAAGCGCAAGGTGGCGCTGGCCGCCGGCCGCCCGCCGATCTACGACCGGGGCGCCCTGAACCTCAGCGATGAGGACAGGGCGAAGCTGGAGGCCGAAGGCCGCCGCCCCCACTGGCGCTTCAAGCTGGAACCCGGCGAGATCGCCTGGGACGACCTGGTGCGCGGGCCCGTCTCCTTCCAGGGTGAGAACCTCAGCGACCCGGTGTTGATCCGCGAGGACGCCCGCCCGCTCTACACCCTGACCTCCGTGGTCGACGACATCGAGCTGGAAGTCACCCACGTGCTGCGCGGCGAGGACCACGTCGCCAACACCGCCGTGCAGGTGCAGCTCTTCCAGGCCCTCGGAGGCCCAGGGGAAGCCAGGGTGCCGGCCTTCGGCCACCTCTCCCTCATCGCCGGGGCCGGCGGCGAATCCCTCTCCAAGCGCCTCGGCTCCCTCTCCCTGGCCTCTCTGCGCGAGAGCGGCCTGGAGGCCATGACCCTCAACTGTTACCTGGCGCGCCTCGGCACGCCGGACCCGGTGGAGCCCCTGCCCGACCTAGCCGCCCTGGCCCAGGGCTTCGACCTCTCGCGCTTCGGCCGGGCGACGCCGAAGTTCGACCCCGCCGAGCTGGAGCACCTGAACGCCCGCCTGCTGCACGTGACCCCCTTCGAGGCCGTGGCCGATCGCCTGCCCCAGGGCTTCGATGCCGATCTCTGGGCGGCGATCCGTCCCAACCTCACCCGCCTGGCCGAGGCGGCGGTGTGGCAGAACATCTGCCGCGGCCCGGTGATCCCGCAGATCGAGGACGCCGGCTTCGCCCGCCAGGCCGCCGAGCTGCTGCCGCCGGAGCCCTGGGACGAAACCACCTGGAGCGCCTGGACCGGGGCGGTGAAGGCGGCCACGGGGCGCAAGGGCAAGGCCCTCTTCCTGCCGCTGCGCCTGGCGCTCACCGGGCTCGACCACGGGCCCGAGCTGAAGGCGCTGTTGCCCCTCATCGGCCGCGAGCGGGCCGAGGCCCGTCTGCTCGGCAAGACCGCCTAGGCAGTCACGTCGTGGGGCCGCCGCACTTGACCCTCACCCCGAGGCCTGTAAAGTCCGCCCCATGATGACCCGGATCGATCTCTGTCCCGCGCGATGTCTGACCTGCCGGCCGTAAGGCCCCCAAACGACTAGGGGGCAGCCGCTTTCGCATGGCCGGGTGAGCCCGGCCCCTTCCAGACGATCCGGACGACTCCCCCAATGACTTCCATTGAATTGCAGTTTCACAACACCCTGACGCGCAAGAAGGAGCCCTTCGCGCCCCTGGACCCCAAGAGCGTGCGCATGTACGTCTGCGGGCCCACGGTCTACGACCTGGCGCACATCGGCAACGCGCGTCCCGTGGTGGTCTTCGACGTGCTCTTCCGCCTGCTGCGCCACGTCTACGGCGCCGGCCACGTCACCTACGCGCGCAACATCACCGACGTCGACGACAAGATCATGCAGGCCTCCAAGGAGACCGGCGAGCCCATCGAGTCCGTGACCGCGCGCACCACGAAGGCCTATCACGACGACATGGACGCCCTGGGCGCGCTGCGCCCCACGGTGGAGCCGCGCGCGACCCAGCACATCGGCCAGATGATCGCCATGATGGAGGCGCTGATCGCCAAGGGCCACGCCTACGCCGCCGAGGGCCACGTGCTGTTCTCCGTGCCTTCCATGGACGACTACGGCGCGCTCGCGCGCCTGGACCGCGACGCGCTGATCGCCGGCGCCCGCGTCGACGTGGCGCCCTACAAGAAGGACCCCGCCGACTTCGTGCTGTGGAAGCCCAGCAATGAGGACCAGCCCGGCTGGGACAGCCCCTGGGGCCGCGGCCGCCCGGGCTGGCACATCGAGTGCTCGGCCATGTCGGCGGAGCACCTGGGCGAGACCTTCGACATCCACGGCGGCGGCCTGGACCTGGTCTTCCCGCACCACGAAAACGAAATCGCCCAGAGCCGCTGCGCCCACGGCACGCCGATCATGGCCAAGGTGTGGATGCACAACGGCTATGTCGTGGTGAACGGCGAGAAGATGTCGAAGTCGCTGGGCAACTTCTTCACCGTGCGCCAGCTGCTGGAGGAAGGCCTGCGCGGCGAGGCGATCCGCCTGGCGCTGCTCTCCGGCCACTACCGCGCGCCACTGGACATCACCCGCGAGAAGATCGCCGAGTGCAAGGGCCAGCTCGACCGCCTCTACGGCGCGCTGCGCGGCCTCGACGCGGAGGCGGGCATGGCGCCGCCGGCAAAGCTGGTCGCGGCGCTGGCCGACGACCTCAACACGCCGCTGGCCATCGCCGAGCTGCACGAGGTGGCGACGGCGCTCCACAAGGCGGGCGACGATACCGAGAAGCGGAAGCTGGCCGGCGCGCTTCTTGCCGGCGGTCACCTGCTGGGTCTGCTGGAAGGCGACGCGGAAGCCTGGTTCAAGGGTGACTCGGCGGAAGGCGGCCTCACCGCCGACGAGATCGAAGCGATGATCACGGCCCGCGCCGAGGCCCGCAAGGCCAAGGACTTCGCCGAGTCAGACCGCCTCCGCGACGAACTGACCGCGCAAGGCATCGTCCTGGAAGACGGCCCCGGCGGCACCACCTGGAAGCGGGGGGACTAGACCGGACCTAGCCGACCCATGGACCCTCGGGTCAAGCCCGAGGGTGACGATTGGGTGTGGGACACGCATCTGCGCCTTGCCTACTCCCACCTGTCATGCTCGGGCTTGACCCGAGCATCCATTGTGCCGCCAACTCCTGGCCGTGCAGTACTACGTCTACATCCTGGCCAGCGCGCCCAACGGAACCCTCTACATCGGGGTGACGAACGATCTCGTGCGCCGTGTCTACGAGCACCGCGAGGCGCTGGCCGACGGCTTCACCAAGCGGCACGGCGTGAAGACGCTGGTCTACTACGAGATCCACGACAGTCCGGAGCAGGCAATCCGCAGAGAGAAAGCCCTGAAGCGCTGGAACCGCGACTGGAAGATCGCCCTGATCGAGCACGACAACCCGCAATGGATCGATCTCTGGGACGGCCTGAGCGGCGGATAAATGGACCCTCGGGTCAAGCCCGAGGGTGACGGCATAAGAGAAAGCCCCGCCCTTTCTACCTCTCCAATCGTCATGCTCGGGCTTGACCCGAGCATCCATCTCAATGAAGTGCGCCCTACTCCGCCGCCTTGGCCTGGTCGCCGGGGATGGGCTCGCGCATGGTGACGAACTCTTCGGCGGCGGTGGGGTGGATGCCGACGGTGGCGTCGAAGCACTGCTTGGTGGCGCCGGCCTTGATGGCGACGGCCATGCCCTGGACGATCTCCGGTGCGTCGAGGCCGACCATGTGGACGCCGACCACGCGCTGACTGTCCTTGGCGACGATCAGCTTCATCATGGTCTTCTCGTCGCGGCCGGACAGAGTGTGTTTGAGGGGGCGGAAGGTGGAGCGGTAGATGTCCAGCTCTCCATGCCGCTCGCGCGCCTGCAGCTCGGTGAGGCCGACGGTGCCGACCGGCGGATGGCTGAACACGGCCGAGGGCACGTCGGCATGGTCCATGGCCCTGGGCGTGCCGCGGAACACCGTGTCGACGAAGGCCATGGCTTCCTGGATCGCCACAGGCGTCAGGTTGATGCGGTCGGTCACGTCGCCCACGGCGTAGATGTTGTCGACCGAGGTTTTGGAGAATTCGTCGACCTGGATGGCGCCGTTCTTGGCCAGCGCCACGCCGACCTCCTCCAGGCCCAGGTTGTGCACGTTGGGGCTGCGCCCGGTCGCCGCCATGACCAGGTCGCACTCGATCTCCGAACCGTCGGAGAGGTGGACCAGCAGATCCGTTTCGCGCTTTTCGATGCGGTCGATGGTGGTCTCGACGATGAGGTTGATGCCCTTCTTGACGATCTCCCCGGCCAGGGTGTTGCGGACGTCGTCGTCGAAGCCGCGCAGGATCTGCGGGCCACGGTAGACCTGCGTCACCTCGCTGCCCAGGCCGTTGAAGATGCCGGCGAACTCCACGGCGATGAAGCCGCCGCCGTTGATCACCACGCGCCCCGGCAGCTCTTCCAGGTGGAAGGCCTCGTTGGAGGAGATGCCGTGCTCCCAGCCCGGCTCCATGGGGAAAGTCGGGGTGCCGCCCGTGGCGATGAGCACGGTTTCGGCGGTGAAGCTCTTGTCGCCGACTTCAATGGTATGAGCGTCGAGCAGACGGGCGTGGCCGTGGAAGAACTCGACCCCGGCGCCCGACAGCAGCTTTTCGTAGACGCCCTCCAGGCGGTCGATCTCCCGGTCCTTGTTGGCGATCAGGGCCGCCCAGTCGAAGGAGGCCTCCGGCACCGACCAGCCGAAACCGGCGGCGTCCTCGAAGTCCTCGTGGAAATGGCTGGCGTAGGACAGCAGCTTCTTGGGCACGCAGCCGCGGATCACGCAGGTCCCGCCGTAGCGGTAGGATTCGGCGATGGCCACCCTGGCCCCGGTCGCCGCGGCCATGCGCGCGCCCCGGACCCCGCCGGAGCCGCCGCCGATGACAAAGAGATCGTAGTCGTACCCGGCCATAATTTATCCTTCGAGATTTCCGGCACCGCTGATTTAACCTGGGTCGGTCAGGCAACTGTCCCTGAACCGGGCCCCGTCGGATCACCGGCGGCCGCGCGCCTGCCTAGGGGTCAATCTAGGGAGGCCTACGCTGCACCGCAACCTCACGGGCGGTCGCGGGCGGGAGAGCCCCTTAACCTTACGGATCCAGGGAATTCGCCGACTCCGGGAGGGGCGAAACCCTCGGAAGATAGGGCCAAAGTCTCAGACAGTTGCACGGTTCAAAAGATCGGGCCAAGATACTGATAGGGATGAAACAATTAAAGGCATAACGAACGATAAGCCCCTAAGGCGAATGAGGGGAAGGACATCCGGAGTTGAACCATGTTGTTCCAGAAGCTTCTGCAGAAGGTTATTAAGTCCGGTAATCTGCGTATCATCGACGCCAGCGGCAAAATCCATGACTGCGGCGACGGTTCAGGGCCCCGCTGCACCATGCAAATTCACAAGCGGCACCTTGAATACAAGCTGGTCTTGAATCCCCCGCTCTATCTCGGCGAAGCCTACATGGACGGAGGAGTCGACCTCACGGAAGGCACCCTGCGTGACTTCATCGGCCAGCTCGCGCGCAACTACCATCATCTCGAAAACAACAGGCTGGTGAGGTTCGGCTTCGCGCTGGGCGGCCACGTCCGCCGCATGAAGCAGTACAATCCCATCGGCAAGGCCCGGAAGAACGTGGCCCACCACTACGACCTCTCGGGCCAGCTCTACGATCTCTTCCTGGACGCCGATCGCCAGTACTCCTGCGCCTACTTCCGCAACGGCGACGAGAGCCTGGAGCAGGCCCAGGCCGACAAGAAGCGGCACCTGGCCGCCAAGCTGCTGTTCGACCGCCCGGGCATGAAGCTGCTGGACATCGGCTCCGGCTGGGGCGGCCTCGGCCTCTACCTGGCCCAGGCCGGCGACTGCGAGGTGACCGGCGTCACCCTGTCGACCGAGCAGCACAAGGTCAGCCAGGAGCGCGCCAAGAAGGCCGGCCTGGACGACCGCGTGCAGTTCCACCTGCGCGACTACCGCGAGGACAGCAACAAGTACGACCGCATCGTCTCAGTCGGCATGTTCGAGCACGTCGGCAAGAAGAATTACCGCGAGTTCTTCGACAAGGTGAAGGACCTGCTGGCCGACGACGGCGTCTTCGTCCTGCACTCGGTCGGGCGCGTGAACGAGCCGGGCCCGGTCAACCCCTTCATCCGCAAGTACATCTTCCCGGGCACCGACGTGCCGACCCTGGGCGAGGTGCTGCCGGTCATCGAAGACGCCATGCTGATCGTCACCGACGTGGAGGTGCTGCGCATCCACTACGCGGAGACGCTGCGCATTTGGGAGGAACGCTTCCAGGCCAACCGCGACAAGATCAAGGAACTCTACGACGAGCGCTTCTGCCGCATGTGGGAGGCCTACCTGATCGGCTGCGAGATGGGCTTCCGCCACCAGGGGCTCATGGTCTTCCAGATCCAGATCGCCAAGGACATCAACGCCGTGCCGCTGACCCGCGACTACATCTACGAGTGGGAGCACAAGCGCGCCGAAGAGGCCAGCCAGGCCGCGGAATAAGGCGCGCCCGAAGCGTCAAAAGCAATGGGGCCGGTCCTTACGGGCCGGCCCCTTTTCTTGTTCAGCCTTGCGGCGTCGGCGTCACACGCCGCCCATGCAGAGGTACTTGACCTCCAGGAACTCGTCGATGCCGTACTTGGAGCCCTCGCGGCCGATGCCGGACTCCTTGACGCCGCCGAAGGGGGCGACCTCGGTGGAGATCAGGCCGGTGTTGATGCCGACCATGCCGGTCTCCAGGGCTTCGCCGACGCGCCAGACGCGGCCCATGTCGCGGGCGAAGAAGTAGGAGGCGAGGCCGAACTCGGTGTCGTTGGCCAGGGCCACGCCCTCTTCCTCCGTCTTGAAACGAAACAGCGGGGCCACCGGGCCGAAGGTCTCCTCGCGAGTCACCTTCATGTCGGTGGTCACGTCGGTCAGGACCGTCGGCTGGTAGAAGGTGCCGCCGCGCTCGTGCCGGGCGCCGCCGAGGGCCACCTTGGCGCCCTTGGCGGTGGCGTCGGCCACGTGCTCCTCGACCTTCTCCAGGGCCGCCGCGTCGATCAGCGGGCCCTGGCTGACTCCCTCCTCCAGGCCGGGGCCGACCTTCAGCTTCTTCACCGCCTCCGACAGCTTGGCGGCGAAGGCGTCGTAGACACCTTCCTGGACCAGGATGCGGTTGGCGCAGACGCAGGTCTGGCCGGTGTTGCGGAACTTGGAGATGATCGCGCCCTCGACCGCCGCGTCCAGGTCGGCGTCGTCGAAGACCAGGAAGGGCGCGTTGCCGCCCAGCTCCAGCGAGACCTTCTTGATGGTCGAGGCGCACTGTTCCATGAGCAGCTTGCCGACCTCGGTCGAGCCGGTGAAGGACAGCTTGCGCACGATGGGGCTGTGGGTCATCTCGCCGCCGATCTCCTTGGCGGAGCCGGTGACGATGTTGATGATGCCCGCAGGAATGCCGGCGCGCTCGGCCAGCTCGGCCAGGGCGAAAGCGGAATAGGGCGTCTGGGTCGCCGGCTTGATCACAACCGGGCAGCCGGCCGCCAGGGCCGGGGCGCACTTGCGGGTGATCATGGCGTTGGGGAAGTTCCACGGCGTGATCGCGGCGACGACGCCGACCGGCTGCTTCACCACCACGATGCGCTTGTCGGGCTGGTGCTGCGGGATGGTGTCGCCGTAGATGCGCTTGGCTTCCTCGGCGAACCACTCGATGAAGCTGGCGCCGTAGACCACCTCGCCCTTGGCCTCGGCCAGGGGCTTGCCCTGCTCCAGGGTCATGAGACGGGCCAGGTCCTCCTGGTTCTCCAGGATCAGGTCGTACCACTTGCGCAGGATGTTGGCGCGCTCCTTGGCCAGCAGGCCACGCCAGGCCGGCCAGGCTTTTTCCGCGGCCTCGATGGCGCGGCGGGTCTCGGCGGCGCCCATCCTGGGGATGGTGCCCAGCACCTCGCCGCTGGCCGGGTTGGTCACCTCGATGATCGCCCCGCTGTCGGCGTCGGCCCAGCGGCCGTCGATGTAGCACTGCTCCCGGAACAGCCTGGGATCGGAGAGCTGCGGCGTGGCTGCGTCGATTTTCTGCGCTTGTGCGGTCATTTGGGGTCCTCCACTGTGGCCGGCCGCGATGCCGGCATTGTCAGATCTTGGCGGCGAGTATAGACCTGTCAGGCGGAGCGGCAAAAGGCCAGCCACCGCCCATTCATGGGGGCAGGAGAGTATCTGCCGGCCGGCCGCAGCCGCACCGCGTAACCTGGAGGCCCTTTTCATGATCCTGCGCCCGGCCCTCTTTGCCGCCGCTCTCGCCACGGCCTGCTTCTTACCGGCCGGCCTGCAGGCCGCGGATTCGACCCGCTGCGCCGACGTCGTCGAGGAACACCTGGAGGAACTGCCCCTGGCGGAGGGCGAGGTGAAAAGCGTCCGCATCATCGAGCGGGTGAACATCGCCGACGACTTCGGTCCCGAGATCTTCGGCGTCGACGCCTGGGTGCGCCTCAACTCCTGCAGCGGCTGGCTGGTCATCAACATGACCGCCAAGTGCTTTGTCCGCCAGAGCTACACCCGCGGCGACTGCCGGGTGGAAGGCTTGTCAAACTACTGAGCGGCCCCCATTTTGCCTGTGCCGCCTCTACCTTGCCATTTTCGCGGGACCCGACGATGCGCCGCCTGCTGCTTGCCTCTGCTGCCCTCGCCCTTCTGACCGCGCCCGCCGAGGCGCTCGACTGCAACCGCAAGGCCGAGTCGGAACTGGCGCGCTTGAACCTCGGCCAGGCCGACATCACCAGCATCCGCTACGTGCAGAAGTACAATCCCAATGAAAATGGCCCCGACGTGCTGGGCGTGCGCGCCTGGGTACGGCTGCAGGCCTGCGGCAACAACGGCTACCTGGTCATCGACATGACCCGCACCTGCTTCGTGCGCCAGAGCTACACCCGCGGGGAATGCCGGCTGGAGAGCGTCACCGCCTACTGACCCGGCCCTCGCCCCGGTCGCCGGCACCTGAGGTCGGCAAGCCGGGTCTGGAGTAGTGAAGGCCGGCTCCTCCGGCGAACCGCGGCGCCTGCCATGCCATTTATGCATCCCAGGGTCGCACCGCCTTGGGAAATGCGCTCCGCGCCCCATTTTGAAGGGAAGACATCCCCTCAGGAGCCTTCCTCCATGACTCTGCGCCTCCCCCGTCCTGCGACCGCCCTCGCCGCGGCCCTCGCCCTATCCCTTACCCTTCCAGTGGCCCTCACGGCCGGCGCCGCCGGCGCTGCGACCTGCCAGGCGCAGATCGACCGGACCCTTAGGGACCTGGCGGTGCCGCAGTCGGAGGTGAAATCGGTGAAAGTCGTCAAGCGTTCCGGCGGCGCGCGCTCCGCGAGCAACTACCGCCTGGATGCCTGGGTCGAGCTCAGCTCCTGCAGCGACGGCCATCTGGTCATCAACATGACGCGCCATTGCCTCGTGCAGAAGTCCTACACCACGGGCAGCTGCAGCCTCCCCGGCCTGTCGGCGTACTAAACGCCGGCCGGGACCGCGCCGCCGGCTGGTCAGGCCGAACGGAGCAGGTCGCCCGCCTCCCGGCGTGCCTCCGGCAAGGTGATGGTGGCCGTCGTGCCCTGGCCTAGTTCCGACTGCAGGACGATCGTGCCCTGGTGCAATTCGATGAAGCGCTTTGCCAGGGTCAGTCCCAGGCCGGCCCCCTCGTGCGAGCGCTCCAGGCCGCTATTGGCCTGGGTGAAAGCGTCGAAGCAGCTTTCGATCTTGTCCGGCTCGATGCCGACGCCGTTATCCGAAACCGTGATGGCGATGCCGCCGTCGGCGTGATCCTCGAGGGTCAGTCCGATCCGGCCTTGCGGCGGGGTGAACTTCACCGCATTGGAGAGAATGTGAGCCAGCGCCAGCCCCAGGAGGCGCTCATCTCCCCGGAACCGCAGCTCAGCCGCCGGCAAGACGGTTTCCAGGTGCTGCGACTTCTCGGCGATCCGGGGCGCCAGGCGGGAGGCGATACGGTGGCAGAGCTCCAGCAGGCTGAAGGCCTGGTCCTGCACCACCAGGTCGTCGATCTCGATGCGGGAGAATTCCAGCACATCCGATACCGTGTGGTAGAGCCGTTGCCCGCTTTCACGGATGTCCTTGGCATAGGCCAGATATTGCGGCTTGCCGACCGGGCCCAGCAGCTCCTGCTCCATGATTTCGGCAAAACCGATGATGGCGTTGAGCGGCGTCTTCAGCTCGTGGCTCATGTTGGCCAGGAACTCGGTCTTGCTCTGGTTGGCCACCTCCGCGTCGGTCTTGGCGCGCCGCAGCTCGCGCTCGCGCGTCAGCAGCCGCCGCTCCGCCTTCACGCGCCGGTCGATGTCGCGCACCATCAGAACGAATACGCTCGCGCCGTCCTCGACCAGCTCACCGATCGTGAGATCCGCGTAAAACAGCTCACCGTTGCTGCGCCGGCAGACCAGGCGGCGGGGACGCCCGGCGCTCTTGATCTGCCGCAGGGCCCCGGCGAGAGGCTGCCGGGAGAGCGCGTTGGGACGCGCGAGGAGTTCAGCCAGCGCGCGCCCTTCGGCCGCGCCCGGCGTCAAGCCGAACATCTCGCTGGCGGCCTTGTTGATGGAACGGATGGCGCCATTGCTGTCGGCGGTGATCAGCGCGTCGAAGGCGTTCTGCGCGACGGCGCCCATCAGCTTTTCCGAGCGGTTGCGGGCCAGGGTCTCGTTGACCAGACTGGCTGCGACGCTGCGAAAGCGCAACAGGAAGGACAAGGCGCCGGTTCCGCAGGAAGCCAGGGTAAAGGGCACAACATCCAGAACCACCGGCGCCGCCGCCTGCACGGCGACCGCCCCGCCCCACAGCAGGGCATTGCCCCCGCATATGATCAACAGGTTCGTGTTGTAGCTGCGCTGCCGGGTCAGAAACGCAAGCAGCAGCACGAAGCCGCAGACCGATAGGACCATGAGCCAGAACGGCAGGCGCTGTAAATCGCGTTCCAGCATCAAGGACTGCAGCGCCAGCATCTGAACGACGATGCCCGGCATCACGCGGTGATTGGGGACCGCCAGCATGTCGCCCAGCTCGATCGCCGTGGCGCCGACGTAGATCGGACGCCCGGCCAGGAGCTCGGGACCAACGTTGCCGCTGACCACATCGATGTAGGAAAGCCGCGCGATGCTCGAAGTGTCGATGCCGAAGTCGATGAAAAAACTCCGCTGCACCGCGGCGTCGAGCTGCAACATGGCGGTTGCCACCCCCGGCAGTTTGCTGCCGCGCCAGGGCAGCGACATCGGCACCTCGCGTACTAGGCCGTCCTGGGAGGGGATGAGGTTCGCCGAGACGAGCCGCCCCTGGACGGTAAAGCGCGGCAGCGGGCCGATGTCGACATAGGCCTGTTGCGCCTCGCTCCACTGCCGGAACGCCGCCAGCAGGGTATGACCCTCACGGCGCGACAGCGCGCCCTCCAGGGCCGCGTCCTCCGACTCCTCGCTGGGCAGGCTGAAATCGATATCGAGGAATACGTCGCCGGCACCGGCTGCCGTCAGCCGGTCAAGCAACAGAGCGTGCAGCGACCGCGGCCAGGGCCAGCGGCCGATGGCGCTGATCGACTGGGGATCGATCTCGATCACAATCGGCTGAGGATGCGCCTCCCGCTCGAGGAGACGCATCCTTAGATCAATCAAGGGCCGTTCAAGGGGCTCTAGTGCGCCTCCGGCGAAGGCGGCGATCGTCACCAGGCACACCAGAAGGCAGGCCGAGCCGCGCCTGGTCGTGACCTTCATACAGCACCCCGGCTACTTGTCCTTGCCCTTGCCATTCCCGCCGCCGTTACCGCCGCCGTTGCCGCCGCCATTGCCG
>NZ_JACSDK010000022.1 GCF_014925385.1 Pelagibius marinus
TAGACGACGACGGAGCGGATGGACTTGCCCTCGTGCATGAGGTCGAAGCCCTTGTTGATCTCGTCGAGGGGCATGGTGTGGGTGATCAGGTCGTCGATGTTGATCTTGCCCTCCATGTACCAGTCGACGATCTGCGGCACGTCGGTGCGTCCGCGCGCGCCGCCGAAGGCGGTGCCCTTCCACACCCGTCCGGTGACCAGCTGGAAGGGCCGCGTGGCGATCTCCTGGCCCGCGCCGGCCACCCCGATGATCACCGACACGCCCCAGCCCTTGTGGCAGCACTCCAGGGCCTGGCGCATGGTGTTCACGTTGCCGATGCACTCGAAGGAGTAGTCGGCCCCGCCGCCGGTCAGCTCCACCAGGTGGGCGACCACGTCGCCGTCCACTTCCTTGGGATTGACGAAGTGGGTCATGCCGAACTTCTCGCCCAGCGCCTTCCTGGCCGGGTTCAGGTCGACGCCGATGATCTTGTCGGCCCCCACCAGCCGCGCGCCCTGGATCACGTTCAGCCCGATGCCGCCCAGCCCGAAGACCACCACGTTGGAACCCGGCTCAACCTTGGCCGTGTTCACCACCGCGCCGACCCCCGTGGTCACCCCGCAGCCGATGTAGCAGATCTTGTCGAAGGGTGCGTCCTCGCGCACCTTGGCCAGCGCGATCTCCGGCAGCACCGAGTAGTTCGCGAAGGTCGAGCAGCCCATGTAGTGCAGCACCGGCTTGCCGTCGATCGAGAAGCGGCTGGTGCCGTCCGGCATCAGGCCCTGGCCCTGGGTCGAGCGGATCGCCTGGCAGAGGTTGGTCTTGGGGTTGAGGCAGTACTCGCACTCCCGGCACTCCGGCGTGTAGAGCGGGATCACGTGGTCGCCCTTCTTCAAGGACCTCACCCCGGGACCAACGTCCACCACAACGCCCGCGCCCTCATGGCCCAGGATCGCCGGGAACAGACCCTCCGGATCCTCCCCCGACAGCGTGAAGGCGTCGGTGTGGCAGATCCCCGTCGCCTTAACCTCGACCAGGACTTCCCCTTCCTTCGGACCCTCAAGCTGTACCGTCGTCACTTCCAGCGGCTTGCCCGCCTCGAATGCCACCGCAGCGCGCACGTCCATCGCTTCCCCCTGAAGACGTTGTCGTTTGGAATCTTGTCGAAGGAGGGCAGTGTAGGACCCGGGAAGGCAGCCTGCCACCCCAGGGGGCGACACAATTTTGGCTAGCTGAGACTAGGCCGGACAGGGGGATTGCGGCTATGATAGCGCAAACAGTCTTACGGAGAACGACCTGATGGATGACGCCTTGACCCAGGCACGCATCGACCTGGCCGCCGCGCTGCGCCTGGCCGCCCGCTTCGATCTCAACGAGGGAATCTGCAACCATTTCAGCTATGCGCCGCCGGAGCGCCCGGACGCCTTTCTGGTGAACCCTTTCGGCAAGCACTGGTCGCAATTGACCGCCAGCGATCTGCTGCTGGTCGACCACGACGGCAAGGTGCTGGAGGGCGGCGGCGAGCTGGAGACCACGGCCTTCTGCATCCATTCGCGCATCCACCGGGAACACCCGCGCGCCGCCTGCGTGCTGCACACCCACATGCCTTACGCGACGACGCTGACCTCCCTGGAGGATACGCCGCTGGAGCCGATCAGCCAGAACGCGCTGCGCTACTACAACGACGTCGCCTACGACGGCAGCTACAACGGCATCGCCACAGAGGTGGAGGAGGGCGCGCGCATCGCCGGCGCCCTGGGCGACAAGCGGGTGCTGTTCCTCGCCAACCACGGCGTCGTGGTGGTCGGCCCCAACATCGCCAAGGCCTTCGAGGACCTCTACTACCTGGAGCGCGCCTGCCAGGTGCAGGTGCTGGCCCACTCGACCGGGCGCCCGCTGCGCCGGGTCAGCGACAACATCGCCGGGGCCACCTTCAAGGATCCGGCCGCCGAGCAGCACTATGCCGAGGCGCACTTCACCGCGCTGAAGCGCCTGCTCGACGCCGAGGACTGCAGCTACGCCAGCTAGCGAAAGAGGAATAGGAATGCATCACAGCCGACTTGCCTGCCTGGCGATCGACTGCCAGACCGACGACCTGGACAGGGAAGCGGCCTTCTGGGGCGCGGCCCTGGGCATGGCCGTCCGGCCGCGGAGCCCGGAAGAGGGTGAGGAGAACTACCGCGACCTGGAGGAAGCCGAAGGCCAACCCATTGTCCTGCTGCAGAAGGTCACGCACCCCAGCCGCGTGCACCTGGACATCGAGGCCGACGACATCGAGGCCGAGGTGAAGCGCCTGGAGGCCCTGGGCGCCAAGCGGGTCGCCCAGGTCCGCACTTGGTGGGTGATGGAGGCGCCCAGCGGCCACCGCTTCTGCGTGGTGAAGCCGCAGCGGGCCGATTTCCCGAAGGGCGCCAATAGCTGGCCTTAGGCGAGTGGTGTCACGGATCATCCCAATCCGGCAGCAGCTTGCTGAGTTCGCTCTTGATATCGAGGTCGAAGGCAACCCAGCCTCTTGAGGCCTTGCCAAGGGAAACGCGAATGAACAGGAAGTCCTCTGTCGAGGTGCGCAGCACGTAGAGGTATCGGCGGAAAGTGTTACCCAGCGCCTCTTCCTGCAGAAGATCCAGGTATTCGAAAGTCTCTCCCTCGGCGAGGAACCCGTCGAAAACAAGGTTTTCGATCTGCCGGCCGCTCTCGGCGAAGAGCTCTTCCATCTTTTCGGAGAAAGGCTCCCTGTCATTCGCGAGCAGTGGATTGAAGATCTCATCCAGAACTTGCTCCGGGTCGTCATAGGCTGGTGATGCGGCTAGAGCTGGAAGGTTGTTGAGGGCGAAAAAGGCCAGAATTGCGGCCAAGCGCGCAGCGAGTCGCCACATGAGATTCATCCCTGGTTGCTGTGGTGCGGCTCCGAGGCGCAGGAGGCCATGCCGCGAAACGGCGAATTCCAGCCATTTTGAATTCAGGGGCGAAATCGCGCAATAGTTGGGTTCGTTAACGACTGTGAATTGTTTTCAGTTAAGCTGTAGGTCTCGATGGGGCTTCGGGTTTGCACGAACTGGTGGGTAGATGAGGAAACGCTTGATGGTCTGGGTCTGGGGAGCGCTAGGCGGTTACGTCTTCATCGTGCTGGTGATGTTCCTCGCCCAGCGCAACCTCATCTATCCGGCCGCCGCCGTGAACCCGCGCGTCGAGGACCACAACCTGCCGGGCCTGGAGAGCGTCGAGACGGACAGCCATCCGGGACTGACGCTGACCCACTGGTTCCATGCGCCCAGCGATCCCGAACTGCCGCTCATCGTCTTTTTCCACGGCAACGCCAGCGACCTGAACAACGCCGTCGCCAAGATGCGGCCTTTCATCGAGGCCGGCTTCGGCTTGCTCGCCACCGGCTACCGCGGCTACAGCGGCAATCCGGGACGCCCCAGCGAGGCGGGTCTCTCCGCCGACGCGCGCTCGGTCATCGACTGGGCGCACCACCAGGGCTACGAGGCCGACCGCCTGGTCTATTTCGGGGAATCGCTCGGCACGGCCGTGGCGGTGAAGATGGCCAGCGAGCGGCCGCCCTCGGCGCTGGTCCTGGAAGCCCCGCCCAGCTCCATCGCCGACGTGGCGGCGGCGCACTACTGGTACCTGCCGGTGCGCCCGCTGCTCCGCGATCCCTGGGATTCGCAGTCGCGCATCCACACCATCCGCTGCCCGCTGCTGATCCTGCACGGCGAGAACGATCCGGTGGTGCCGGTCCGCTTCGGGCGCAAACTCTTCGAAGCGGCGATCGAACCCAAGGAAGCGATCTGGCACCCCACGGCATTGCACACCGATATCCTGGATGACCCCGAGGTGGTGCGCCAGGTGATCGAGTTCCTCAGGACGCGCTAGCTCTACGGGCAGCCTCTCCGACGAGGACATAGGTGTCCAGGGATCCCCTGTTCTTGCCTTCGATGATCCCTCGGTGCTCGCAGTCGAGCTGATCCTTGACGCGGTGGTAGGTGGCATCGGACAGCACGACTTGGCCGGGCTCGCCGTTGGACTCCATCAGCGCGGCAATGTTCACGGCATCGCCCCAGATGTCGTAGGTGAATTTCTTGCGGCCTACGACGCCCGCCATGACGGGGCCGGTATGAATACCGATCCTCAGTTCCCAGGGCACGAGCTTCATCTTTTGGCGCTGCCGGTTCACCTGAGACATGAAGTCACGGATTTCGATGGCGGCTTGGCAGGTATCGAGCGGATGGGAGCGGTTCGCCTCAGGCAGGCCGCCGGCGCACATATAGGCATCGCCGATCGTCTTCAGCTTTTCCAGATTGTGCCGCTCGATGATTTCGTCGAAAGCGGAAAAATACTGGTGCAGGTCGTTGACCAGGGTGTGCGGCTCGGAACTCTCCGCAATGCGTGTGAAGCCTTTGAAGTCGGTGAACATGATCGTGACGCTGTCATGGTAGCGGGGCACGACCTCGCCATCGGCCTTTAGCTCCTTGGCGATCTTGGCGGGAAGGATGTTGAGGAGCAGTTTCTCCGACTTCTGTTTCTCTTCTTCCAGTGCCTTGCGGGCGCCGCTAAGCTCGATGAGCTTCCGCCGCAGCTCCAGATGGGTCATGGTTTCGCGCGCCAGGCGACGCAGCGAGTCAAGCTGCTCAAAGGAAGACTCCCGCGGTTCGAAGTCGAACACGCAGACCGTCCCCAAAGCATAGCCTTCCTGATTGATCAGTGGCATGCCGCAGTAATACCGGAAGTGTGGCTCGTTCTTTACCGCGGCCTGATCGCAGAAGCGCGCATCCGCAGCGAGATCCTTCACCTCGAGCAGATCGTTGTTACAGATTGCCGTTGAGCAGCAGGTGCCGCGGGGCAGGTAGGCAAGGTTCGGCGGCAGGCCGTACTTCGCCTTAAGCCATTCCCGAGTGTCGGCGATGATATTGATCAATCCAATCGGGCAGGCGCAGAGTTGCGCCGCCAGTTCGGCGATGTCGTCGTAAGACATCTCGGGCGGCGTATCGGTGACACGATAGCTTTCGACCGCAGCGAGACGTTCCGCCTCGTTGTCGGGAACGGGATAGTTCATCGGCGGTCTCCGATCTGACCTAGGCGCGGAAATCGCTTCTCAGAGCGTCGCGCGCGAAGGCGAACAGGTAGGAAAAAGAATAGACGAGAAAAGGTACAACAACTAGACGCGATGGCCTGCATCCAAATGCCGGACCGCCTTGTACTTGCATCGCTCAGGAACTCTCAACCACAGAGCGGCAGCCCTGCGTCATGGCGATCGACCTGCCATCAAGGGGACGCAGCCGCGTCACGCGGAAGGGGCGCCCAGCGCCTCCAGCGCTTCCGGCGTGTCGACGTCCAGCAGCACGGCGTCGTCGTCCATCGGCACTTCGCAGACCACGTCGGCGTGCTCGCCGATCAGCGCGCGGGCGCCGGTGTCGCCGGCGATCTCCTGCATCTCGGCGAAGAAGCGGCGGGCGAAGAGTACCGGGTTGCCGCGCTTGCCCTGCCAGGTCGGCACGCAGATGGCGCGGCCCTCCAGCGGATTGAAGGCGGCGATGAGGCGGTTGAGGACGGCCGGCGAGACGCGCGGCATGTCGCCCAGGCAGACCAGCACGCCGTCGATGTCTTCCGGCAGCGCCGCCAGGCCGCGGCGCAGCGAGGAGGAAAGGCCGCTGGCGTAATCGGGATTGTGGGCCAGGGTGAAGCCGCGCTTCGGCAGTGCGGCTTCTACCGCGGTGTAGTCGTGGCCGGTCACCACCGCGAGCGGCTGCGCCTGGGAGGCGGTGAGGGCGTCGAGGACGTGTGTCACCATCGGCCTGCCGTCAACCTGTGCCAGCAGCTTGTTCACCTTGCCCATGCGCCGCGACTGTCCGGCGGCCAGCACCACGGCGGCGATCTTCGCGGCGCGCGGCGCGCCGTCCTGGGTCTCCACCGCCTCGGCGCGGGGCAGGCCGCGCGCGGCGATCTCCTTCAGCAGGCCGCCGCCGCCCAGGCGCATGACATCTTGCGGCGTCACCGCGAGGCCGGCGACGAGGCGCTGCAGCACCCAGTCGAAGCCGTTGACCTTGGGCGAGCGGGCACAGCCCGGCAGACCGACGACAGGACGTCCCTGCAACTCGCCGAGCAGGATCAGGTTGCCGGGATCGACCGGCATGCCGAAGTGGGTGACGCTGCCACCGGCCGCCTCCAGGCCTGAGGGCAGCACGTCGCGGCGGTCCACGATGGCCGAGGCGCCGGACATCAGCAGGATCTCGCAGCCTTCGCCGGCGAGTAGCCGCAGTTCCTCGGCCACGGCGTCGCTGTCGTGGGCGCAGCGCCGCTCGACGGTGGCCGGGCAATCGAGCCTGGCAAGGCGTTGGTCCATCACCTGCCGGGTCTTGTCCAGCACGCTCTCCTTGGTCACCGAAAGCTGCGTCTGCACCAGGCCGACCCTGCGCGCGGCCAGCGGCGCCACGCTGAGCAGCGGCGGGCCGCTGCGCGCCACCGCGAGGCTGGCGTCGAGCGCTTGTCGGGTCACCGCAAAGGGAATGATCTTGATGGTTGCCGCCATCTGGCGCGGCTCGACCAGGTCGTAGGGCGCGAGGGTCGCCAGGGTGATGGTCTCGTCGACCAGGTTGAAGGCGTCGATGCGCGCCCGCTCGGCCACCAGCACGCCGCGCTCCGCGACCATCAGGTTGCAACGCCCGGTGAAGCTGGCGCTGGCAGTCAGTCCGGCGCCGGTGAGGGCCTCGGCCAACTCCGTGGCCGCCGCGTCCTCGTGCACGTCTTCGGCTTCCAGGCGCGCGGCGATGACCTCCGCGATGCCGGCGGCCTGCAGGCTGATGATGTCCTCCGCCGAGAGCCGGCGGCCCTTCTTGAAGGATATGCCGGTGCCGCGCAGCGAGTGGGCGAGGATGCAGTCCTCGGCCTCGGCCACGGCTGTCGGGCCGAAGATCACCCTACCATCTCCCTGGGGGCCGCCTCGGGCTGCCCGGCCTTCACCAGCGGCGGCACGCCGTGCAGCACCTGGGTGATCTGCGCCATGATGGAGATGGCGATCTCCGCCGGGCTCTTGGCGCCGATGGCGAGACCGATGGGTGCATGAATGCGGGAGATCTCGTCGTCGCCCAGGCCCTGTTCGCGCAGGCGCTCGATGCGCTTGGCGTGGGTCTTGCGGCTGCCCAGGGCGCCGACATAGAAGGCCGGCGAGCGCAGCACCACGCCCAGCGCGGGATCGTCCAGCTTGGGATCGTGGGTCAGCACCACCACGGCGCTGCGGTGGTCCGGCGCCAGGGCGGTCATGGCGTCGTCGGGCCAGTCGTCGATGAGCTGCACGCTGGGGAAGCGCTCGGCGTTCGCCCAGGCCTTGCGCGGGTCGATGATGATGACCTCGTAGCCGGCCACCTGCGCCATGGGCACCAGCGCCTGGGAGATGTGCACGGCGCCGACCACCAGCAGGCGCAGCGGCGGATTGTAGACGTGGACGAAGAGGTTGGGGTGCTCGGGCAGCGGGCCGCTGCGGTCGGCGGTGATGGCCGCCGTCACCGCGGCCTGCTGGCCGGCGTCGAGCGACAACTCACCCAGGTTGTCCCCGTCCGCTTGGAGGAGCTGGCGTCCGTCGGTCAGGTCCGTGACCAGCGCCGTCGGCTGCTTGGCGGCGCGGGCTTTTTGCAGCCGGTCGAGGATCTCGCGTTTCATTCGACGTTCTCGACGAAGACCTTGACGGTGCCGCCGCAGGCCAGGCCGACGTCCCAGGCCTGTTCGTCGCTGACGCCGAACTCCAGCAGCTTGGGCGGCGCACCCTCCATGATAGCCTGGGCTTCGTGCACCACCGCGCCCTCGATGCAGCCGCCGGAGACCGAGCCCTGCAGGCGCAGGGTATCGTCGACGATAAGCTGGCTGCCGACCGGCCGCGGCGAGGAGCCCCAGGTCGTCACCACCGTGGCCAGGGCCACCTTGTGGCCCTCGTCGCGCCAGCGCGCGGCCTCGGCCAGCAGGTCCTCTGCCTTTCCTGTCGTCACGTTCCCGTTCGCCATGTCGTCATTCCTTCCTCACGCCGCATCGCGGGCCGGCTCAGGACCTGCGAGAGGTCGCTCAGGCTTTCCAGGTTGTGCACCGTCCTGAAGTCGTCCACGTGCGGGATCAAGGCTTTCGCCCCCAGTGATTTTGGTTGGTAGCCATCGTAGCGCAAGAGCGGGTTCAGCCAAATCAGCCGCCGGCAGGACTTGTGCAGGCGCTCGACCTCGCTTTCCAGGCTCTCGGCGTTGTCGCGGTCCAGGCCGTCGGAGATCAGCAGCACCACGGCGCCCTGGCCCAGCACCCGCCGCGCCCAGGTGACATTGAAATCGTGCAAACAGGCGCCGATGCGGGTGCCGCCGGCCCAGTCGACCACGTTCTCGGCGACCTTCTCGATGGCCACGTCGACGTCCTTCTGGCGCAGGTGGCGGGTGATGTTGGTCAGGCGGGTGCCGAACACGAAAGTGTGAACGCGGTCGCGGTCGTTGGTCACCGCGTGCATGAAGTGCAGCAGCATGCGCGAGTAGCGGCTCATGGAGCCGGAGATGTCGCAGAGCACCACCAGGGGCGGGTGGCGGCGCTGCGGCTTCTTGAAGCGCAGGGGGATGGTGTCGCCGCCCTGGCGCAGCGCCGCGCGCATGGTGGCGCGCAGGTCGGCGCGCCGGCCGCCGCCGGGCCGGAAGCGGCGGGTCGGCACCTCCATGATGGGCAGGCGCATGTTCTGGATCGCCTGCTTGGCCTCGGCCAGTTCGGCCGCCGACATCTTCTCGAAGTCGGTGGTCTGCAGCACCTCCTTGCTGGAGAAGGTGAGGGCGGCGTCGATCTCCTGCTTCTCCTCCTCCCGGTCGGGCTCCTGGTCTTCACCGTCCTTGGGCCGCATGGCGTCGGCCAGGCGGCGGCTCAGCTCCTCGGCCGCGTCGGGCTTCTGCCCGGCCAGGGGCGTGATGTCGGGCAGCAGCAGCGCCATCATGCGCTGCAGGATCTCCGGGTTGCGCCAGAAGACGTGGAAGGCTTGGTCGAAGAGCTCCTGCTGGTCGCGCCGGTTCACGAAGACCGCGTGCAGGGTCCAGTAAAAGTCGTCGCGCCGGCCCAGGCCCACCGCCTCGATCGCCTTCAGGGCGTCGAGCACCTTGCCCGGGCCGACCGGCAGTCCGGCGGCGCGCAGGGTGCGGGCGAAGTAGAGGATGTTCTCCGCCATGCGCCCGCCGTCTCCGCCGGGACCCGCATATTCCGGGGCATTGCCTTGTGCTTCCACCATGGGCCGATCCTAGCGCAGCCGGGCCGCGCCGCCCAGCGGCGCCCGCGTCTCGCCTATGAGAAATTCTAGGCCATGGAATGAGGAGATGTCGTTTGTCGCCGGGGGTTTGCGGCCGCACATCCTGAGCGAAACCGCGGGCATGCGCCCTGCAGCAAAGGAGATGAGATATGGCGACACCGAACTGCCCCTCCCACGGCCCGCGCGACAGCCTGAGTCGCGACGGCTTGATCCCCATTCCCTATGGCGGCGACCGCCTGGCTTTCAGGATGGCCCTGGGGGCCTTGGCAGGGCTGCTGCTGGCGCTGGCCGCCAGCTTGTCGCCTGAGGAGGAGAAAGGCGCCCCTGCGGCGGAGCCGCTGCGGTTACCCGGCAGCGCGACGGTCCCCGAGCTTCCTTGAAACCGGATCCGGCCGGCGGGGCCGCGGACCTCAGGCCATGGCCAGTCCGGTCAACTCCGACTTCACCTCGCTGAGGATGCGCGCGGCCTCGCTGCCCTGGATCTTGGCGATGTCGTCCTGGTACTTCAGCAGCACGCCCAGGGTGTCGTCCACGGCCTGGGGGTCGAGCGCCACCTTGTCGAGCTGGGTAAGGGCCTCGGCCCAGTCCAGGGTTTCGGCGATGCCAGGTGCCTTGAAGAGGTCCTCGTTGCGCAGCGCCTGCACGAAACTGACGATCTGGCGCGACAGCTCGGCGGGCACCTGCGGCGCCTTCACCTTCAGGATTTCCAGCTCGCGCGCGGCGCTGGGGAAGTCGACCCAGTGGTAGAAGCAGCGGCGTTTCAGGGCGTCGTGAATCTCGCGCGTGCGGTTGGAGGTGATGATGACGATCGGCGGCTCGGCGGCGGCGATGGTGCCCAGCTCGGGGATGGTGATCTGGAAGTCGGAGAGTACCTCCAGCAGGAAGGCCTCGAAGGGCTCGTCGGTGCGGTCCAGTTCGTCGATCAGCAGCACCGGCGCGCCGCGTTCGTCGGGGCGCAGCGCCTGCAGCAGCGGCCGCTCGATGAGGAAGCGTTCGTCGAAGATGTCGCCGCTCAGTTTCTCGCGGTCCTGCTGGCCGGCGGCTTCTGCAACGCGGATCTCCACCATCTGGCGCGGGTAGTTCCACTCGTAGACTGCCGCGGAGACGTCCAGGCCTTCATAGCATTGCAGGCGCACCAGCCGGCGGCCCAGGGTCTCGGCCAGCACCTTGGCGATCTCGGTCTTGCCGACGCCGGCCTCGCCTTCCAGGAACAGCGGCCGGCAGCGTTTCAGCGCCAGGAAGAGAACGGTCGCCAGGTTGCGCTCGCCGATGTAGTTGCCGCGCGCCAGCAGGCTCAGGGTATCGTCAACGGAATTGGGCAGGGGGGCCCGATCGGCCATGGGAACAGAACTCGCTCTATCTGAGGTGGGACCGCGGTGGGACGGCCCCTATTTTTGCAGCCAATCCCCGTCGGCTGTCAAAATCCACGTGCCGTCGGGCACCTGCTTGACGATCTTCGCGGCGTAGACCTTGCCGACCTCGCCCAGGGAGACGCCCAGCTTGGCGGCCTCCTTTTCGTAGATCTCGCGGCGCTTGGCGTTGATTTCGACGACAGCGTCCTTGAGGTCGGAATCGCGCGCCACGGCGAAGCCGTCGAAGCGCTCGCCGATTCTGCCGGTGGCCCGGAGGTCGTCCAGGGACTGCGCCGAAGCCGGGGCGGCGAGCAGCGGCAGCGCCAGCGTCGCCGCCATGAGGAGGGAGAGGAGTGAGAACCAACGCCGTGTCATGATCGATCCTTTGGGGTCTGTCCGTGGCCTTGTCTGGAAAGAAGCGCCTGCTAGAAGATATCCGGGTTTTGCTGGATATCCTTTTCCGCCTGTTCTTCAATCTTTACGCGGACTTCCGCGTCCAATTTCACATTCAGGTTTATCGTGATCGGCTCCTTCGGCGCTTCAACCTGGACCTTTGGGGTGCAGGCGGCGATGGCGAAGCAGAGGAGAATTCCCCCCAGAGCGGTGTCACGACCGCTAAAGCTGCTCAATTCGTCTCTCCCCTTCTGTCGGAACCCTCTCGGAAAGAGGGCCGAAACACAAAGCTAACATAGCAACCAAGCCTTGCCGCTGCTATGCGATCTACCGGGTGATTCGTAAGAAGACTGCCGTTTATCCCCACTCCGTACAAGACGCTCAATCCCCCAGCTTCCAGGCCCGGCGCAGGGCGTCGTCGGAAAGGCTGTAGCCCAGCCGCAGCGCCTCCAGGACGCTGGTAATGTTGCTTTCCAGGTTGATGTTGAACTGGAAGGGCTGGCCGTCCAGCACCGCCGGGTTCTGCCCCAGGGTCGACAGGCGGACCGTGGCGTCGTTGGCGGCGGTCTTGTTGACGGTGACCGAGAGGCTCTCGTAGTGGAAGTCCTCCAGCGCCTGGATTGCCAGTTCGACGGTTTCGCCGCCGCCGGCGAGCGCCGAGCGCAGCGCCTCGAAACGGAACGACAGGCGGCCCGGACCCTGGGCCTCGAAGCGGCCGTCCTCGACGACGATGTCGTCGGCGCCGAAGACGATGGGGACCTTGCCTTTCAGGGTGCCGCTGCCGGCCAGGCCTTCGACCCCGATGAGGCGGAAGAATGTGTCGAGGTCCAGGGCATCGGTGCCCAGGACGACCCGGTTCTGCGCCGCCGCGGGATCGAGGTCCGCCGGCTCGATGTGCCAACGCCCGCCGCCCAGGTCGAAGCCACCCTCCGCAATGCGCAGGCGCGGCGGGGAGGCGATGGAGAAGGCTACCGCGATCTTCTCCACCGGCACGCCGGCTTCCAGGCGCCTGAGGGTCAGTTGCTGGCCCGGCTTGGCAGTCGGGGGCAGCAGGCTGTCCAGGGTCAAGGAGAGATCCAGGCCTTCCACCTCCACAGGGCCGCTGAAGGACAGCCCGCTGAGGATGACCCGGCCCTGTTCGGCCGCCGGGTCGCGCGGCCAGGCGAAACTGGCCTTGGCGTTGAACGTGCCGTCCACCTCCTCGAGGGACGCCAGCAGCGGGGAGAGCTGTGCCGGCTGCAGGCCGTCCGGTGCGAAGGCGAGAAGCTTGCTGGCGGCTTCGATGCGGGCCGCGCCGCTGTCCTCGTAGCGGGCGGTGAGATCGGCGAGCGCGGTGGCCCCATCGCTCAGCCAAAGGTGGGCCGTGACGTCGTAGCCGGCGCCTCGACGGGAGAAGTTGCCGTCCAGGATCAAGGGGGCGATCACGGGGTCCGGGACCGCGGCCTGGAGGGCGACGACGCCGAAGCGACCGGAGGCCGGCCGGAAGCTGCGGTCGAAATCGACCTCGGCGGACAGCTTGCCGGTGGTGAGTCCGCGATCCGGCACCTCGACGTTGTCGACGTGGACTTCGCTCCAGGCTTCGAAATCCCCGCTGTCGCTGGACAGCCCGCCGACGGCAAGGGAAAACGCGCCGAGGCGCAGCGCCTGTGCTGTGTCCTCGGCAACGACCTGCAGCTCCGCGCCGTTGTTTTCGACCGCCCGCAGGCGGTAGCGGTATCCCGCGGCCTCGGGCTCGACGTGGAACTGGGCTTCGCTGAGGCTGAACGCCAGGGGGGCTTCCAGGCGCAGCGGCAGGGTGCCGCCCAGTTGATCCATTGCCAGCCGTCCCTCGCGGGTCAGCGCAAGGTCGAGCCCCTGCGGGCCGAAGTCGACGTCGAGGGGCAGGGTGAGCGAGAGGTTCTCCACCACGCGCCCGGCCCGGGTGTAGCGTTTCAGGGCGCCTTTCGCCTCGACGCTTCCCTTGAAGCCCGTCACCTGCTGCTTTGTGCCCAGGGTAGCGTCGCCCTGGATGGCGGCGGTGATCTGCAGGCCCTGGTCGCTGCTGCCCTGGGCCGCCACGGCGACCTTGGCCTCGCGCGGCGGCCAGGGCGGGGAGGCCGCGATGGCGAAGGGCAGGTCGCCGCCGGCTTTGAGAGTCAGGGACAGGCCGGAGGTGATGAGCGGCAACAGCTCCTCTGGTGCACCGAGGCGCCGCAGGTTGGCCATGGCCGGGTGCTCCACCCGCACCGCGGCGTCCTGGCTGAGGGTGAGGGTCAGCGTGCGGCCGCTGCTCTCGGCCACCAGCGGCAGGTGCGCGGAGAGGCCCTCGGTGCCGTCGGCCAGGCTGACGTCGGCCAGGATGGCGTCGCCCTTCAGGGTCAGTTCAGCCTGGGACAGCTGCGCCAGCAGGGACTCCAGGGTTTGCGGCAGGGCCGCCTCGGCGCTCCGGACGCTGCGCCCTTCGGCCTGCACGATCAGGGTTCCGGCGGTGATCTGCGGGCCGGGCAGGGTAACTAGGCGCGCCAGGCCGCCGGCGCTGCGCACCTCGCCCTGCAGCGTCAGCCGCGCTTCGCGGCGCGCCGCTGCCGCGGGCGGCGCGCTCGCGGTGACCTCGAGCGTCAGGTCTTCGCCTTCGCCCTTGAGGTGCAGGCTCGCTTCGCTCAGCAGCGGGTTGCCGACGATCCGCAGCCGTCCGGTGGAAAGGTCGAGCGGTGCTCCCTCGCGCGGCGCGTAGCGCAGGTCGCTGAGATCCAGGTCGGCGCTGGCCTGGGGGGCGTCGCCGCCAAGCCCCTCCACGGAGAGCCGTCCGCTGAAGCCGCCGACCGTCAGGCCCTCCCAGTTCAGCAAGCCCTCGCTGAGGCCGGCGGTGACCTGCAGGACGCCGGCGGGATCGCGGCGCCCTTCCAGCTGGGCGTGGAAGCGCCCGAGGGGGCTGTCGAGGTTCAGCGTGCTGCTGGCCAGCAGGCCGCCGTCTTCGGCGGGTTCCACGACGCCGGTGAGCTCGGCGGTCATGTCGCCTGAGGGGGTGGCGAAGTCCACCTGCGCGTCGGTCAGCGTGACGACCGGGACCGCCGGGGGAGTGGAGGGCGTCTGCGTGGCGGGCCCGGCGCTGCCGGCAGCCTCCTTCGCATCGCCGGTGAAGTGCTCCAGCAGCGGCTGCAGGCTGCCCAGCAGCGGGGCCTCGCCGGTGACGTCGAGGCGCAGCCGCAGCCCGGTGATCTCGGCCCGCGTCACCCGCGGCGTCAGGCCCTCCCAGGCCAGCGCGAGGGCGACTTCCTGCGCCGCGACCTCGCGGTCATCGCCCAGGGCGACGTTGCGCGCCGTGACCGCAGCGGGGGTTAGGCCTGTGACCTCCAGATCCTGGACGGTGACACCCTGGTCCTGCAGGTAGGCGACGGCGGCGCGGGTGGCGAGGGGCGCGCGCAGCAAGACGGCCGCGACGACGGCGGCCAGCAGAAGCAGGCCGAAGACCACCAGGAAGCGGCGGGCGCCGCGCCGCGCAGGGACATCACCTTGTGACATAAGGGAAAGTTAGCGCAGCAGGCGCGGGAACGCGATTCCGCAAAAGAAAGGGGGCCGGTCCTGGCGGGCCGGCCCCAGTATTCTCTCTGCAGTTTTTGCGGAAGGGGGTCAACCCGCCGCGGCGACCGCCCGCTTCAGCATCACGCCCACCAGGTTGGCGCGGTATTCCGCCGAAGCATGGAGATCGCTGTTCAGCCCGTCGGAGGACACGCTGATGTTGGCAACCGCGTCGGGCGAAATGCTACCGCCCAGCGCCGCCTCGGGGTCGCCGAGGCGGAAGAGCGCGGGGGCCGGCTCCGGTGACGGCCACCCGCACGCCGGCCGGTCCCGAGCTGACCATGACGCCGACGATGGCGTAGCGCGAGGCCGGGTTGGCGAACTTCGCGTAGGCCGCTTTCTCCGGCACCGGGAAGGTCACGACGGTGACGATCTCGTCCTCCTCCAGGGCCGTCTCGAACATGCCGAGGAAGAAGTCGTCGGCCGGGATATCCCGCTTGTTGGTATGGACCGTGGCACCGAGCCCGACCAAGCCCGCCGGATAGTCCGCCGCCGGATCATTGTTGGCGATGGAGCCGCCGATGGTGCCGCGGTTGCGGACCTGGGCGTCGCCGATGCCGTCGGCCAGGGCGGCGAGGGCCGGGATCTTGGCCTTCACCGTGGCGTCACCTGCCACCGTGGCATGAGTGGTCATGGCGCCGATGACGATGTTGCCGCCTTCCTCCTTGATTCCCTTCAAGGCGGCGATGCCGCCCAGGTCGATAATGTCGGAGGGGCTGGCGAGACGCTGCTTCAAGGTCGGGATGAGGGTCTGGCCGCCGGCCAGGATCTTGCCGTCACTGGCCCCGGTCAGCGCCTTGGCGGCGTCTTCCACGGAAGCGGGGCGATGATGATTGAAGTCGTACATTTTCCGGTTCTCCCCTTATTCCGCGGCCTGGGCATGCTGGTTGGCGAGGCGCCAGACCTTCTCCGGCGTTGCCGGCATGTCCATGGACAGGATGCCCAGTGCGTTGGTGATGGCGTTGATGGTCGCCGCCGGCGCCGCGATGGCGCCCGCTTCACCGCAGCCCTTGACCCCCAGCGGATTGTGCGTGCAGGCGGTCTGGGTCATGCCGACGCGGAAGGACGGCAGGTTGTCGGCTCGCGGCATGCAGTAGTCCATGTAGGAGCCGGTCAGCAGCTGGCCGCCGTCGTCGTAGACGGCCCTTTCCAGCATCGCCTGGCCGACGCCCTGGGCAATTCCGCCGTGGACCTGGCCCTCGACCACCATGGGGTTGATGACGTTGCCGAAGTCGTCCACCGCGACCCAGTCGACGATTTCCGTCATGCCGGTCGCGGGATCGATCTCCACCTCGGCGATGTGCACGCCCGAGGGATAGGTGAAGTTCAGCGGATCGTAGAAGGCCGTTTCGTCCAGGCCCGGCTCCAGGTCCTCCGGGTAGTTGTGCGGCACGTAGGCGGTGAAGGCGATCTCGGCGATCGACTTCTCCTTGTCCGTGCCCTTCACCCGGAAGGTGCCCTTGTCGAACTCCACGTCGTCGACCGAGGCCTCCATCAGGTGGGCCGCGATCTTCTTCGACTTCTCGATGATCTTGTCGCAGGCCTTGGAGATGGCCGAGCCGCCGACCGCGAGCGAGCGCGAGCCGTAGGTGCCCATGCCCATGGGGATGGAGCCGGTGTCGCCGTGGACCACCTCGACGTTCTCGATCGGCAGGCCGAGCGTATCGGCGACCAGCTGCGAGAAGGTCGTCTCATGGCCCTGACCGTGGCTGTGGGTGCCGGTGAAGACCGACACCGTGCCGGTGGCGTTGAAGCGCACCTGGGCCGATTCCCACAGGCCGACGCCGGCGCCCAGCGAGCCGACCACCGCCGAGGGGGCGATGCCGCAGGCCTCGATATAGGCCGAGAAGCCGATGCCGCGCAGCTTGCCCTTGGCCTCGGAGGCCGCCTTGCGGGCCGGGAAGCCGTCGTAGTCGATCATCTCCAGGGCCTTGGTCATGGAGGCGTCGTAGTCGCCGATGTCGTACTGCAGGGCCACCGGCGTCTGATAGGGGAACTGCTCCGGCTTGATGAAGTTGCGCCGGCGGATTTCCGCCGGGTCGATGTTCATCTCGCGGGCCGCCACCTCGACCAGGCGCTCCACCACGTAGGTCGCCTCCGGCCGCCCGGCGCCGCGGTAGGCGTCGACCGGCGCGGTATTGGTAAAGGCCGATTTCACGTTCACGTAGATCACCGGCGTGGTGTATTGGCCGGCCAGCAGCGTGGCGTAGAGGTAGGTGGGAATGGAGGTGGCGAAACTGGAGAGGTAGGCCCCCATGTTCGCCGTGGTTTCGACCTTCATGCCCAGGAACTTGCCGTTCTCGTCCATGGCGAGCTGGGCATGGGTGATATGGTCGCGGCCGTGGGCGTCGGAGGTGAAGGCCTCCGAGCGGTCGCCCGTCCACTTCACCGGCGCCCTGACCTTCTTGGCCGCCCAGGTGCAGACGGTCTCCTCCGCATAGCAGAAGATCTTCGAGCCGAAGCCGCCGCCGACGTCCGGGGCGATGACCCGCAGCTTGTTCTCGGACAGGCCGAGTACGAAGGCGCAGAGGATCAGTTTCAGCAGGTGCGGGTTCTGGCTGGTCGAATACAGCGTGTAGCTGTCGGTGCCGCCGTCGTATTCGCCGATCGCCGCGCGCGGTTCCATGGCGTTGGGGATCAGGCGGTTGTTCACCAGGTCGACCTTGGTGATGTGGGCCGCCTTGGCGAAGGCGGCGTCGGCCTCGGCCTCGTCGCCCAGGACCCAGTCGTAGCAGAGGTTGCCGGGCGCCTCGTCATGGACCAGCGGGGCGCTGGAACTCAGCGCCGTTCCCAGGGTCGCGGCGGCAGGCAGTTCCTCGTAGTCGACCTCGACCGTCTCGCCGGCTTCCTTGGCCTGGGCGTAGGTCTCGGCGATGACCACGGCGACGTGGTCGCCGACATAGCGCACCTTGTCGCGGGCCAGCGGAAAATGCGGCGGCGCCTTGTGCGGGTCGCCATGGCGGTCGGTCACGACCCAGCCGCAGGGCAGGGAGCCGACGTTGTCGGCCTCCATGTCGGCGCCGATGAAGACGGCGCGCACGCCGGGGCTCTTCTCGGCCTCGGCCTTGTTGATGCCCTTGATCTTGGCGTGGGCGTGCGGCGAACGCACGAAGTAGGCATAGAGCTGGCCCGGACGGTTGATGTCGTCGGTATAGCGGCCCTGGCCGGTGAGGAAACGGAAGTCTTCCTTGCGCTTGACGCTGGCGCCAATTCCGGTGTCTGACATGATCCTACCCCTTCATGCTGGCGGCGGCCGTCTGGATGGCCTTGACGATATTGTGGTAGCCGGTGCAGCGGCAGATGTTGCCTTCCAGCCACTCGCGGATCTCGCCTTCGTCGGGGTTGGGGTTCTTCTGCAGCAGGTCGACGGCCGACATCACCATGCCTGGGGTGCAAAAGCCGCACTGCAGTCCATGGTTCTCGCGGAAAGCCTCCTGCATGGGATGCAGTTCGCCGTCCTTGGCAAGTCCCTCGATGGTCGTCACTTCCGCGCCATCGGCCTGAACCGCCAGCATGGTGCAGCTCTTCACCGACTCGCCGTTGACATGGACTACGCAGGCGCCGCACTGGCTGGTGTCGCAGCCGACGTGCGTGCCCGTGAGCGACAGGTTCTCACGCAGGAACTGGACGAGCAGGGTGCGGCCTTCGACGTCGCCTGTCACCGCCCGCCCATTGACCGTCATGGAAACGCTGGGCATGGAGTATCTCCCTTCCTTGACCTCCGAACGAAATGTCCGGCTTTTCTTGTTTTTTTCTGGCCGCGCGGCATCCCCAGGGCGCCAGGCGGTATGAATTCCTCGAACCGTGAAGTCTGTTGCCGCGCGCGAGTCACGTCAAGGGGGGCGGCCTGCAGGCTTCATGAATTTTTCATCACAATGACGAACTTGCTCAAAGGGCGAAGATGGCGATCAGGATCAGCACCGCGACCAGCAGACCGGTGACCCAGACGCCCAGCGAGGCGCCGGCCCCGACGTCCGCGTCGGAGGGTTCGGGCGCCGGCTCCTGAGCCGCTGGCGGGGCGGCGGGCTGCGGGGCGGCGGCAGGGGCCGCCGGGGTGGGCCCCGCTTCGGCCGGCGCGCCGCCCACGGTTTCCGCGAAGCGGGAAAAGAAGTCGTCGGCCATCTTCTTGGCGGTACCGTCGATGAGGCGCGAGCCGATCTGCGCCAGCTTGCCGCCTACCTGGGCGTTGACGTCGTAGTTCAGCAGGGTGGCGGCCCCGTCTTCCTCCAGGCTCACCTTGGCGCCGCCCTTGGCGAAACCGGCGGCGCCGCCCTTGCCTTCGCCGGAGATGGTGTAGCCCTTGGGCGGATCCAGGTCGCTCAGGGTGACTTCGCCGGCAAAGCGCGCCGAAACCGGGCCGACCTTGGCCCGTACCTTGGCGGTGAAGGAGGTGTCGGAGGTCTTTTCGATCTCCTCGATACCCGGGATGCAGAGACGCAGTACCTCGACGTCGTTCAGAGCCTCCCACACGGTCTCGCGCGGTGCTTCGATGCGGTATTGGCCGGTCATCTGCATGGTTTCGTGATTACCCCTTTCCCCGTGGTGTCCCAGGCGGCGGCGCCGCCGCGTCTGGAAACTGTAAAAGGCGGGAAGGAGGCCCTTGCCTCTCCCGTCCGCTCGTTCCGCTCAGAATTGACGTTCCACGCCCGCGGATCAAGTCCCCCCTTGGTCCAATAGGACCAGGGCCGCGCAGCCGCGCTCGTGAGTTGTCTGCCTTAGCCGCCGAGGAAAAGGCGTCCGACCTCCGGGTCCTCAAGCAGCCTGTCGCCCATGTCGGCCATGGCCAGCTCACCGGAGACCAGCACATAGCCGATGTCGGCGAATTCCAGCCCCTTCTTGGCGTTCTGCTCCACCATGATGATGGTCTTGCCTTCGCCCCTCTGCAGGTCCTCCAGGATCTCGAAGACCATGTCGATGAAGCGGGGCTCCAGGCCGATGGAGGGCTCGTCCACCAGCAGCACCTCCGGGTCCATCACCAGGGCACGGGAAATCTCCAGCAGCCGGCGTTCGCCGCCCGACAGGACCTTGGCCGCGTGCTTGCGGCGCTCGGCCAGGCGCGGGTACTTCTCGAAGATCTGCTCGGCCTTCTCCTTGGCCTGGGTGGGTTTGTGCATCAGATAGCCGCCCATCCAGAGGTTCTCCTCGACGGTCATGCCGGGGAAGACCGATTTGTCCTGCAGGATGTAGGCGACCCCGGCCGAACGCAGCTTGTCCTTGGGCGACAGCTTGGTCACGTTCTTGCCGTTGATGTTGACCGCACCGCCGAAGATGTTGGTGAAGCCGAAAATGGAGTGCAGCACCGTCGACTTGCCCGCGCCGTTGGGTCCGATGAGGCAGAGCGACTGTCCCTTGCCGACCTGCAGATTGAACTCGTGCAGGATCTGCATTTTGCCGTAGCCGGCGCGCAGCCCCTCGATCTTCACGAAGTCGTCGTTCTTGGCCAACTCCGCCAGGCGGCTGGGCGGGATGCCTTCCTTGGCCAGCTCGGAGGCCTGGCGGTTGACGTCCTCGACCGAGATGACGGTCTCGACGCCACCGTGGCCATAGCCGCGGATCTGCTTGCTCGGTCCTTGGTCGCTCATCAGTGCGCCCCCAGATAGGCGTCGATGACGCGCTGGTCGTTTTGGATCTCGTCAGGATCACCTTCGGCCAGCATCTCGCCGTGGGCCAGGCAGTAGATGTGCTCGGCCAGGTTCATGATGACCCGCATGTTGTGCTCGATGACGAAAAGCGTGATGCCGAACTCCTCGTTGGCTCGCTTGAGGCGGTCGATGAGGCCGTTGATCAGGGTCGGATTGATGCCCGCCGTGGGCTCGTCCAGCAGCAGCACCTTGGGCTCGTTCATCAGCGCCATGGCGAACTCCAGCAGCTTCTGCTGGCCGAAAGAGAGGTCGCCGGAGAGAAGGAAGCGCTTCTGGTAAAGGCCGACGAATTCCAGCAAGGCCTCGGCCTTTTCCTTCTGCTCGGCGGAGTAGCTCCTGAACATGTCGGCCAGTGTGGTGTGGCGGTGCGGTACCGAGATCAGCATGTTTTTCACGCAATCCATCTCGCCGTAGATGCGCGTCTGCTGGAAGGTGCGCAGCAGACCCAGGCGGGCGATCTGCGGCACCAAGAGGTTCGAGATCTCCCGGCCCTCGAACTTGATGGAGCCGCCGTCGATCGGGTGATAGCCGACGATGGAGTTGAACAGCGTCGTCTTGCCGGAGCCGTTGGGGCCGATCAGGCCGGTGATCTTGCCTTCCGGCACGGAGATCGAGACCTCGTGGTTGGCGCGCACGCCGCCGAAGGACTTAGAGACCTTCTCGACGGCAATCATCGTGGGGTTCATTGGCCGGCCTCCTTGGCGCCCTGAGAGGCGCTTTGGGGGCCGCCGGCGGAGGCACTCAGCCGCTGGTCCACCGTGATACCGAAGCGTTCAGGCCACTTGCGCTGCATCCAGCCCATTATGCCTTCCTGGAAGAACACCACGTTGACGACGATCAGCAGGCCGAGGGCGACCCACTGCCAGCCGAGCAGGTAGGTCCAGGTGACCTCCTTGACGATGTGGAAGAGGGTGGCGCCGATCACCGGACCCCAGAGGGTGCCCTTGCCGCCCAGCAGCGCCATGACCACCATGAAGATGCCGAAGGTGGCGGCGGGGAAGGCTACCTCGAGGGGCTCGACGAAGCCGGTCAGGTTGCCGAAGACCGCCCCGGACATGCCGAGGAAGAAGGCGGCCACGGACCAGGCGACCAACTTGTGCCGCAGCGTGTGGATGCCCATCGCCTCGGCCTTTTCCTCGTCGTCGCGGATGGCGTTGATGGCCAGGGCGAAGCGGGTCGAATAGAGCCAGCGCAGGAAGACGAAAGTCAGGATCGCCAGCATCAGGAACATGATGTAGAAGACCACCGACTTCTCGTGCGGCAGCCCCGGGTAGACCGGCATGGCGATACCGCTGCCGCCGCCGATCCATTGCCAGGTGCTCGCGAGCTCGCGCGCCGCCAGCGCCAGACCGAGCGTGCCGATGGCGAAGTAGGGGCCGCGCAGGCCGAAGACGATGCGCCCAAGGACGACCGCGAGGATCACGCAGCCGACGGCAGCCACGCCGGTACCGACGATGAGACTGAAGAAATAGTCGCCGTAGTCGAGCACCAGCTGCTCGCCGCCGCGCGCCGAGGTATATGTGCCCACGTCGGTGAACATGCCGACCTGCACCACCGCGCAGATGTACATGCCGGCGCCGAAGAAGAAGATGTTCCCCAGCGAGTTATAGCCCATCTGGCCGCCGCAGATGTCCCAGGTCAGGGCGAAGAGGATCATCAGCCACAGCAGCGCGATCTGGGTCGTGTAGGACGGGAAGATGAAGGGCGCCACGATGCCGAAGGCCATGATCAGGCCGTAGACGTAGAGCGGCGTCCGGTCGGGATTGAGCTCGATCCTGCCACTGTCGGCGGCCGGACCGCCGGCTTGCGAATGCAGTGTGTTGTCGCTGGTCATGGCTTACTGCACCACCTGTCTGTGCTGCGCCAACTGGATCTGGCGCCAGATCAGCACCAGCAGCAGCAGGATCAGGGCCGTTGCCTGCTGGAACTCCAGGCCCAGAACGAAGCCCGAGTACTGCTCCGCCACGCCGAGGCCGAGGCCGGTGATGATCACGCCGGGGATGTTGCCGAGGCCCGCCGCGGTGACGATCACGAAGGCGCGGATCGAATGCGGAATGCCGTAAAAGGGCTGGATCACCCAGATCATGGAGACGAGCACGCCCGCGGCGCCGCAGATGGCGGCGTTGAGGGAGTAGGTGAAGGCGTAGACCCGCTCGGTATCGATGCCCATGATCTTGGCGGCGCGGGCATCCTGTGCCGTCGCGCGGATCGCCTGACCCATGCGGCTCTTCTTCATGAAAGTGATGACCGCGGCGGCGAGCAGGATGCAGAGGAAGAAGGAGATGACCTTGATTTCCGCCACCGTCACCAGACCGCCCAGGATGGCGTGGGTCTGGAAGCCCGATTCGGCGGTACGCACCTCCGGCCCATAGGCGAGGTTGAGCGCCTGCTGCAGCACCAGCGCGATGCCGAAGGTCGCCAGCAGCGAGGTGAAGAGGTCGCGCGTGATCACATAGCGGATGATCGTCAGATAGAGCACCCAACCGAAGGCGAACATGATGACGATGACGATCGGCATGGAGAGGATCGGGTGGACCCCCAGGGTGCCGAGGTGCCAGGCGAGGTAGCCGCCCATGATGACGAACTCGCCCTGGGCCAGGTTCTTGACGTTCATAACGCCCCAGACCAGCGCCAGGCCATAGGCGGCAAGCACGAAGATGGCGCCGATGAAGAGGCCGTCCAGCAACAGCTGTACGTTCAGAACCGGCGCCAGCGTAAGCAGGTTTATGTTGTCGAACATTTGAGTCCTTCGCCCGAACTAGCCCGGCAAGGCCGGCTTACGAAGCCGGGACCTTAGGGAGGAAAAGCGACTGCCCCCGCCCGGTTGGGCGGGGGCAGAAGGGCGAAACCTCAGTACATAGCCTCGCGCGGCCAGACCAAGGGGTCGGAAGCGTATTTGGACGGGGCGACAACCTTGTACTCGCCGCCCTGGATCTGCCGCAGCACCATCGGCTTGGCGATGTTGTTGCCGGCTTCCGAGAACTTGATTGGGCCGTAGAAAGTTTCCATATCCGTCGCCGAAATGGCGTCACGCACCTTGTCCGTGTCGAAGGAGTTCGCCCTCTCGAAGGCCTCCTTCCAGACGATCACGGCAGCCGAAGCCTGGGCCGACTGGTAGGGCACGTTCTTGTAGCCATCGTAGCTCGACTTGAAGAGCTTGTCGTAGTCCGCGGCGGAGCCGAAATACTTGTCGGAGTAGCTCAGCGTCTCGGCCCACTGGGTCGGGCAGAGGAAGCCGTCGGACGCGGCGCCGAACTGGGCCACCACCTTGGCGCCTTCGCAGTGGGTCATGGCGATCATCGGCACGTCGACCTGCAGTTCCTTGATCTGACGTGCGGCGGTGACGGCGCCCTTGTTGTGGCCGGAGATCACGAGGAGATCCGGCTTCAGGGCCTTCACCTTGGTCAGCGTCGCCGAGATGTCGGAGAGGTCAGCCGGCATCTTGTCGTCGATGACGGTCTGCATGCCGAACTTCTTCATGTCCTCGACCACGCCGGCGCGGACGTCCTGCGAGAAGGCGTCGTTCTCGAAGACCATCGCGACGCGGACGTCGGAGGCCTTCTTGCCGTTCTTCTCGGCCACTTCGGCGGCCAGGCTCACCGCGCTGGCGAGATACTGCTCGGAGGTCGACAGCACCGCGAAGAGGTACCTGTAGCCCTTGTTGAACAGAGCGCGCGAGGCGCCTTCGGCTTCGATCATCGGCACCTGGTACTTCTCGGTCACCGGCGCCGCGGCGATGGTCGTGGCCGAGCTGTAGGGGCCGAGGATGTACTGGACGCCGTCCTGCTCGATCAAGCGCTCCAGCAGCTGGGCGGTACGGGCCGGGGTCGATTCGTCGTCGTAGTACTGGACCTTCAGCTTGTAGCTTTTGCCGTTGACGGTGACGCCGCCCATCTCGTTGATCTTCTTGACCGCGAGATTGTAGCCGTTCTGGGTGTCGACGCCGTTGGAGGAGTACTTGCCGGTCAGCGAGATCGCCGAACCGAGGATGATGGTATCACCTTCAATCTTGGCGCTGGCCGGGCCGGCAGCGATAAGGCCGGCGGCAGCGCCGGCGAGAACAAGACCGGAGAAGGTCCGGGCCCCAATCGTTTTCCGAGCCTTCACAGGCGCGTTGGTGGATTTCATAGATGGCCTCCCTCATTCCAAGCAGATTTTCCGCTTAGTTCATTTCTGCAACTTCAACCGTGCAGTTGGCATGAATAATAGAGGGGTGGCGTTCGGACGCAAGTCCTGCAAACAGTCCCGATTGCCGCAGAGGCCTGAAAAACAGCCTGGAATTGAAGAATTTGCCGCTGTGCCGGGCACGCTGGATGGCGGTTATGGCCTTTGTGGCGGTGCAGTATGGGAGGAGATTCTGGCGTGCCGTCTGCCGACCGTGGCGGTGGAGATCTTGTTCGCACGATCGTCAGTGCAGGAACGTTTGGCGGCGAAGCGCGCGGCGATTGGGCCGATGCAGCCGGGGTATGAGGCCGGGCGAATTGGCCGGGCCGGGACTCCGGCGGTCAGGACCAGGGCCGAAATCCGACATTCCGCGCGGATATCAGCGTCACGCCACGTCTTTTGGGCGATAATGCCTTGCAGAATAAACCTGCGGTAGGCGGTGGAAAGAAGGACGGGCACGGCGCGGCGCCGCGAGGCCAAGACCCCCGCTGCTCGGGGGCGATCAGAGCAGATAGACCGCCATGTAGCCGATGAAAAGCACGGCAATCCACAAGGCGGCGGCCCCGATCGCCCAGTCGCGGGCGAGCAGACCGTCGCGGGCGCTTTCCGCCACATCGTCGTCGTCCTTGGGGGCGAGGAGGGAGCGCGTGGGCGGGTGCAGCAACCCCCGCAGGCCGCGCAGCCGCGCCTCCAGCCACGTCCTGAGGGCGCCGAGCGCGCCGTAGCCGGCCGCACCGGCGCGTGCCAGGACGACCCGCCACAGCCAGTCCCAGTCCAGGCTGATCGTCAGCGTGCGGCGCATCAGCGGCAGCAGCAGGAAGAAGGCGAGGCCGGAGAACAGCAGAAGTTGCAGGTAGTAGACGACCTTGGCGCCCTTGTAGGGCACGTAGGTGACCGGATAGGGCAGGAGGTCGTAGAGCGGCTGCGGGTAGACGCCGAGCAGGATGCAGAGCGCGGCGAAGATGGCCATGGCGAGGCCCATGTTCCAGGGCGCGTCCTTGGGGCGCAGGCCGGAATCCTTCTGGAAGAAGACGAACCAGGGGAACTTGATGCCGGCATGCAGGAAGACGCCGGCCGAGGCGGCGGCGAGCAGCATGTAGACCAGGCCGAGATGCTCCATGGCCGCCGCCTCGGAGATCATCGTCTTGGTGGTGAAGCCCGAGGTCAGCGGGAAGCCGGAAATCGCCAGCGCCCCGACGATGCCGCAGGCCGCCGTCAGCGGCATGGTGCGGAACAGGCCGCCGACGTCGGTGCAGAGGGTCTTGCCGGTGCGGTAGACCACCGTGCCGGCGCTCATCAGCAGCAGCGCCTTGTAGATGATGTGGGCGAAGGCGTGCGCCGCGGCGCCGTTCAGCGCCATCTCGGTGCCGATGCCGATGGCGCAGACCATGAAGCCCACCTGGTTGACGATCGAGTAGGCCAAGATGCGGCGCACGTTGTTTTCCAGGAGGGCGTAGATGATGCCGTACATCACCATGTAGAGACCGACGCCGATCAGCACCGGTTCGCCCGGGAACAGCAGAATCAGCGCCAGCACCGCGGTCTTGGTGGTGAAGGCGGAAAGGAACACCGATCCGGTCGGGCTCGCCTCCGGGTAGGAGTCGGCCAGCCAGGCCGACACCGGCGGCGCGGCGGCGTTGACCAGCAGGCCGATCAGCACCATCCAGGTCGCGAAGTCGACCGCGCGCAGCGGCTGAACCGCCAGGGTGCCGGTCTGCATGATGACGCCGACGATGCCCACCATCAGGATCACGCCGCCGAGGAGGTGCATCACCGCGTAGCGGAAACCGGCGCGGCGCGCGCCCGGCGTGCCGCCGCACAGCACCACAAGGGTGGAGAACAGCGCCATGATCTCCCAGTAGACGAACAGGGTGACGAGGTCGCCGGCGAAGCTGCAGCCGATGGCGCCGCCGGCATAGGCAGAGGCGGCGGCGAGCTCCTGCCAGCGCGCCTGACGGAAGGCGAAGAGGCCGCCGGTGAAGGCCATGAGCGCGAAGACGGTTGCGAAGAGCCGGCGCAACGAACTGCCGACGATCGGCGTCAGCTCATAGCTGAGGAAAGGAAGCGTCGCGACGGTTCCGTCGGGCACCTGCCAGACCGCCCAGAGAGTCAGCAGGGGCGCGACCAGGATCACCGCGGTGCGCAGGTGACTGCGCGTCAGGCCGATCAGCAAGGCGCCGGCGAAGAGGATCAGGGCTGGGGGCAGTCCCTCAATCATCGCCGGCATCCTTGTCGTAGTAGTCGTCGGGCCGCTTCAGGACGAAGCCCAGGCCCTTGGCGGCGAGCACCATGATCAGGCAGGACAGGAAGCCGTAGACGGCGCCGAAGGCGTACCAGCCGTCGATGCCGAAGTGGCCGTCGGTGCCGGTCAGAAACTGCACGCCGACGGTCAGCAGCAGGATTGCGATGAAGATCAACCACAGCAGCCGGATCGATGCGGGCCGCACCAGCCAGTGGTCGTCCTTGGGGTTCGTCATGACAGTATCCCCCTCGTGGTCGTCGCCTTCATCAGGGCAGCCCCATGGAAATCTCGCTGGCGAGCTGCAGCGCCGGCTGGTGGAAGAAGAAGAAGGCGATCGTCAGGGCCGCGGTGATCGTCAGCGCCAGCACGGCCGGGAAGGGCGCTTCGCCGTGGTCCTTCTTTACCCCTGAGGCAGCCGCGGCGCCCACGCTGCCCGGCGCTGCTTCCTCGCGGGCAAACCAGGCAAGCACGATGATCGGCAGGAAGTAGCCCGCGTTCAGCGCGGTGCTGAGCACGACGGTCGCCATGGCCACGTAGTTGTCGGCCTCGTAGGCGCCGGCCAGCAGGTACCATTTGGAGATGAAACCGCCGGTCGGCGGCACGCCGATCATACTGAGCGCGCCGATGGTGAAGGCGGCCATGGTCCAGGGCATGCGCCGGCCGATGCCGCGCAGCTGGTGCACCTCGGTCTTCTTGGAGGCGGTGTAGATCGCGCCGGCGGCGAAGAAGAGGGTGATCTTGGCGAAGGCGTGGGCGGCGATGTGCAGCACCGCGCCGACCTCGGCCAGCGGCTTAAAGAGCGCGGCGGCCAAGACCACGTAGGAGAGCTGCGAGCAGGTCGAGTAGGCGAGCAGGCGCTTCAGGTTCTGCTGGCGCAGGGCGACCAGGCTTGCGGCGAGAATGGTGAAGGCCGCGGCATAGAGAAGCCAGTCGGCGCTGGGGGTCGCGGCCAGGAAGTCGACGCCGAAGACGTAGAAGATGACCTTCAGAATGCTGAAGACGCCGGCCTTCACGACGGCGACGGCATGCAGCAGGGCGCTGACCGGGGTCGGCGCGACCATCGCCGCGGGCAGCCAGCGGTGCACCGGCATGATCGCCGCCTTGCCGATGCCGAAGGCATAGAGGCCGAGCAGCAGGCCGACCGCCGGGCCGGCGATGTGCCCCGCCAGGATCCCGCCGTCCGTAAAGTCGCCGGTGCCGGCGACGCCGTAGGTCCAGATGACCGCCGGAAGGAAGAGGCCGATGGAGGTCAGCAGCAGCAGGCCCAGGTAGACGCGGGCCGAGCGCACTGAGTTCTCATCGCCCTTGTGGGTCACCAGCGGATAGGTCGAGAGGGTCAGCGCTTCATAGAACAGGTAAAGCGTAAAGAGGTTCGCCGCGAAGGCGACACCGATGGCGGCGACGATGGCGAGGGCGAAGAAAGCGTAGAAGCGGGTCTGGTGCTTCTCGTTGTTGCCGCGCATGTAGCCGATGGAATACAGCGAGTTCACGATCCACAGCCCGGAGGCGATGATCGCGAAGAGCATGCCCAGGGGCTCGACCTCGAAGGCGATATCGATACCCGGCACCAAGGTGGCGATGTGCACGGCGGGGCGGGCGCCGGCCAGCACGTCGGGCAGCAGGCTCAGCACGTTGGCGGCCAGCAGGACGGAGGTCGTGAGGGTCACGGCCTCGCGCAGGTTGGCGCTGAAGCGCCCGGCCAGCAGGATGCCGAGGGTTCCGGCCGCGGGCAGCAGGATCGCGGCGAGGATGGCGGCTTCGGGGCTCATGCGAGGGGGCTCATGCGGTCAGGCCTCATGGCAGGTGCTGCAGCAGGGATGCTGCCGCTGCCTGGGAGAGTTTGATCGGCAGGCCGGGCGCCAGGCCGAAGTAGACGTTGCCGAGCACCGCGGCCCAGGTGACCACCAGCAGCATCGGCGGCGCCTCGTGCCGGCCCTCCGGGCTCCCTGCCTGCGGGCTCTGGAAGTAGGCTGCCTCGACCACGCGCCAGACGTAGACCACCGCCATCAGCGAGCCGATCAGCACCACGGCCACCACGGCGATGCCGAGGCTGCCCTCGGCCAGCGCGGCTGAGATCAGCAGCCATTTGCTGACGAAGCCGGCGGTGCCGGGAATGCCGATGAGGCTGAGGCCGGCGATGACGAAGGCGGCCATGGTCCAGGGCATGCGCTTGGCGGCCCCGGCCAGGTCGCCGAGCCTGAGCCCCTGGATGTGCATGCCCAGGCAGGCGACGGCGAGGAAGAGCGCGCCCTTGGCGAGCGCGTGGTTGAAGATGTGGATGATGCCGGCCGAGAGGCCGGTGGCGCTCAGCAGGCTGACGCCCAGCATGATATAGCCGATCTGGGCGACGGAGGAATAGGCGAGCAGGCGCTTCAGGTTGCGCTCCATCATCGCCACGCCGGAGGCCAGCAGGATGGCGAGCAGGGCCAGCGGCATGAGGAAGTGGGAGAACTGGAACTCGTGGCCGGGCAGGTTGCCCTGGAAGACCAGGAAGTCGAAACGCAGCAGCACGTAGATCTGCACCTTGGTCGCACAGGCCGCGAGGAAGACGGTGACCGCGTGTGGCGCGTAGGTATAGGCGTTGGGCAGCCAGGCGTGCAGCGGAAAGACCGCGGCCTTCAGGGCGAGGCCGACGATGATGAAGCCGGCCGCGGCCAGTACCGGCCTCTGGTCGGCGACCTCGTGGACGCGCTGGGCCATGTCGGCGAGGTTCAGCGTGCCGGTCATCATGTAGATCAGGCCGACGCCGATCAGGTAGAAGGTCGCCCCGATGGTGCCCATGACCAGGTACTTGAAGGTCGCCGGCAGCGCGCGCCGGTTGGGCCCGGCGGCGATCAGGATGTAGCTGGCGAGGGAGGAAACCTCCATGAACACGAAGATATTGAAGGCGTCCGCCGAGACCACGATGCCGGCAAGGCCGGCCAGTGCCAGCATCCAGGCGCCGTAGAACAGCGGCTGGCGCGCGTCGTCGATGTCCACGTCAAGGCTGCGCCGCCCGGCGAGCAGGGCCACCAGCGAGGCGCCGGTGACCACCAAGAGCAAGAGGCTGGTGAGGGCGTCGACCCTGATCTCGATGCCGTAGGGGGCGGCCCAGCCGCCCACGGCGTAGCGGTACTCGTCGCCGGAAAGCACGCCGGCGGTCAGCGAGACGGCGATGGCGAAAGCCATGGCGCTGGCGGCGCTGGCGGCGGCCCAGGCCAGGCCGCGCGGGCGCAGCAGCACGACAAAGGGCGCCGACAGCAGCGGCACCACAACCTGCAGGACCGCCAGGTGGTAGGCTTCGACGCTCACTGCCGGTCAAGCTCCCTGATCTCGTTCTCCTCGACCGAATCGTAGGCTTCCTTGATGCGCACGATGATGGCGAGCCCGAGGGCCAGGGTCGAAATTCCGACCACGATGGCTGTCAGGATCAGGACCGACGGCAGCGGGTTGGAGAACACCCGGCCGGTGACGTCCGCGTGGAAGATCGGCGCCGTGCCGCCCTCGACCGGGCCCATGGAGATGTAGAGCAGGAACACCGCGGACTGAAACAGAGACAGCCCGATGAGCTTCTTGACCAGGTTGAGCTTCGCGGTGACCGCATAGAAGCCGATCATCAGCAGGATCGCGAAGACCCAGTAGTTGTACAACTCGAGGATTTCCATCACTTCGCCCCGCGTGCCGCGAAGGAATGGAAGATGCTGATGAGCACGCCGGTGACCGTGACGCCGACGCCGGCCTCGATCACCAGGATGCCGTAGTGCTGGCCGTGCACCGGGTCGTGGGCGAGTACCGAGTAGTCGAGGAAGTTGCCGCCCAGCAGCATGCAGGCCACGCCTGTGAAGCCGTAGATCAGGGGACCGGTGGCGGCCATCAGTCTCAGCAGCCAGGCCGGCAGGGCCTGCCGCGCCTGCTCCTCGCCCTCGAGAAGCGCGTAGAGCACGACGCTGGCGGCGACGATGACGCCGGCCTGGAAGCCGCCGCCCGGACTGTAGTCACCGTGGAACTGGACGTAGAGCGCGAACAACAGGATGAAGGGGATCAGCAGGCGGCCGACCACCCGTGGAATCTGGTAGTGGCGCAGCCCGGTCTTGCCGGCAAAGGTCATGGCCGGTGACACCTTCGGCTGGCCGACCGGCGCCTTGCCGAGCAGGAACAGCACGCCGATGCCCGCGGTGAAGACCACGAAGGTCTCGCCCAGCGTGTCGTAGCCGCGAAAGCTGGCCAGGACGGCGGTGACCACGTTGGGCACGTCGATGTATTCGGGAGTCTTCTCCAGATACCAGGGCGCCACGTGGAGCTGCGCCGGGGCGTTCGGGTCGCCGAGGCGCGGCATGTCGAAGGTGGCGTAGACCAGGACCGCGGTGATGACCGTCACCACGGCGAGGGCGGCCGCGCGGCCGGCGGTGCCGGCCCGCTCGTTCTCGGCGGTGAGCGCCAGCGCGCCGAGGAACAGCACCGTTGAGATGCCTGCGCCGACGGCGGCCTCCGTCAAGGCGACGTCGGCCGCATCGAGCAGGAAGAAGATCATCGCGCTCATGAGGCTGAAGATGCCCGACAGCATGGCGGCGGCGAAAAGGTTCTTCGTCTGCACGATCGCCAGCGCGGTGATCACCATCAAGGTGAGCAGGAAGATGATGAAGAAGACGGTGAAAACGGTCATGAGCGCGGCTCTTGTCGCCAGGGCTTCGCCAGTCCCGGATTGATGCCCGCCAGGAGGGCGGCGCTGGCCAGCGCATTGGCGGCGGTCGGGCTGGTGAACAGCATGAAGATCAGGATCGCCGCCAGCTTTACCGTCTCAAGAGTGATGCCCGCCTGCAGGACCAGGCCGCCGAGGACCAGCATTGCGCCCAGCGAGTCGGTGACACTGGCGGCATGCATGCGGGTGTAGAGGTCCGGCATGCGCAGGGCGCCGATGCCGCCGACCAGCACGAAGAAGCCCCCGACGGTGAGCAAGACCCAGCTTGCGACGTCCACGACCATGGCCATGCTGCTACTCCCCCTCTTTTTCTTCGGCCAGGCTGCGCTGGGCACGCACCCGGAAGAACTCGAGCACCGCCAGCACGCCGATGAAGTTGATCAAGGCGTAAGTCAACGCCAAGTCGAGAAAGTCCGGCCGGCCAATGAAGAAAGCGGCCACCGCCAGCAGCAGCACGGTCTTGGTGCCGAGCATGTTCACCGCCAGCACGCGGTCGTAGACGGTGGGCCCGATGAGGGCGCGCGCCAGCGCGAGGGCCATGGTTACGAGGATGGCGACGATCACGGCGTAGTAGATCATCAGCGGTCCCCGAGGCTCGCTACCCGGCGGTCCATTTCGCCCGACATCAGGTCTTCGGCGCCTTCCTGGGTCAGGGCGTGGACCTTCAACTCGCCCTGATGCAGGTCGAGGGTCAGGGTTCCGGGGGTCAGCGTGATGGAGTTGGCGAAAATTACCTGACCGATAGGGCCGACTGCGCTGGCCTTGAGCTCGATGTAGCGGGCGCTGATCGGCAGGCGCGGGTTCAGCACCACCTTGGTGACCGCCAGGCTGGACATGACGATCTCCTTGATGAGCCAGCCCCAATAGGTCAGCAGACGCAGGCTGATGGTCAGCGCGAAGATTTCCCGATTGAAGTAGCCCATGCGCCAGACGATGACCAAGGTCGCCAGGCACGAAAAGGCACCGAGGCCGAGCAGCAGCGGATCGAAATGGCCCGACCACAGCACCCAGGCCGCCGCGAGAAAGCAGAGCAGCATCAGCATGCCGCGCAACGTGGCTGCAGGATTCTTCTTCATCGACCCGGCAGCGTCCGTCTGCGCTTTAACAGGGTGAGGTTTCTCACTCAGCCAGCAACTCCCTGTGTCTTGTCGTTTTTTGGCCCACCAAAGGACTGCCCGTTTCAGGCGGAACGAGCCTACTGACGGAGCCGCGCCGGTCAAGACAAACCGGCCGGGAATCGGCAGAATCGTGTGGCTAGCATGGCCAGGATACCAGCTTGGTATGACGATCCGACCAGCTTCGACGTTCCACGCCGCAAAGTGGTCTGTATCTTGGACCCAAAGGCACCTCGGGCGAATCGCACAGGCCGCAAGTGATCTGTCGGAGGCGCCGGCAGACCCCGGCAAAGGGGATCGCCAGGAAGCTCACGCGAGGGTAGATTCCGCTTCTCGATTCCCCTCACAGCCGTGCAAGGCAGACCATGGTCTCCAGTCCCAGACCTATTATTATCGACACCGATCCCGGCCAGGACGACGCCATCGCCATCCTGCTGGCCCTGGCGTCCGATGAGTTCGAGGTCCTGGGCATCACCGTGGTGGCGGGCAACGTGCCGCTGGCGCTGACCGAACAGAACGCCCGCAAGGTCTGCGAGCTGGCCGGGCGGCCGGAGGTGAAGGTCTTCGCCGGCTGTTCCCGCCCGCTGGTGCGCCCGCAGGTGACGGCGGAGGCGTGGCACGGCAAGACCGGCCTGGACGGCCCCGACCTGCCGGCCCCCACCATGCCGCTGCAGAAGCAGCACGCCGTCGACTGGATCGTCGACACCCTGCGCGCGGCCCCGGCCGGCAGCATCACGCTCTGCACCCTGGGGCCGCTCACCAATATCGCGACGGCGCTGATCAAGGCCCCGGACATCGCCCCGCGCATCGCCGAGATTGTCATGATGGGCGGCGGCTTCTTCGAGGGCGGCAACATCACCCCGGCCGCCGAATTCAACATCTACGTCGATCCGCACGCCGCCCATGTGGCCTTCACTTCGGGCGTCAAGTTGACCATGCATCCGATTGATGTGACTCACAAAGCCCTGATGTCGAAGGCGTGGATCGACTCCCTGCGCGCGCTCGGCACGCGGACCGGCGCCGCGGCCGCGGCCATGTTGGACTTCTACGAACGATTCGACATGAAAAAGTATGGCTCGGAGGGCGGCCCGCTGCACGATCCCTGCGTGCTGGCCTACCTGCTGCGGCCGGAGCTCTTCGGCGGCAAGGACTGCAGCGTGCAGATCGAGACCGGCTCGGAGCTGACCATGGGGATGACCGTCGTCGACTGGTGGAACGTCACCCCCATGCCGCCTAACTGCAGGGTGATAAATCAGATCGACGCCGCCGGTTTCTACACCCTGATCGGCGAGCGCCTGGCGCGGCTGCCCTGAAGTCCGGCGCAGTTCGATGAAGCTGATGATGTTTTGGCTGGGTAGAGGGTAGGAGGTCCCGGATGCTGCCGGTCATTGCCTGGCTGCTCTGCCTGTTCTTGGTTGCCCGCATCTTTGGCGTGGCGGCGGAGCGCATCGGGCAGTCGGCGCCGGTGGGCGAGCTTCTCGCCGGGGTCTTGCTGGCCCTGGCACTGGCGCTGCTCGGACCCCTGAACGGCTTCGTGGCCACCAACGACGCTATCCCCTACCTGGCCGATATCGCCGCCCTGGCGATCTTCTTCCTGGTGCTTCAGGCCGGTGTTGAATTGGCGCCGAAGGAGGTCTTCGCTGCTTCCCGCGGGGCCCTGCTGGTGGCGCTGGGCGGCGTGTTGCTGCCGCTGGCCCTGGGCGTCGCTCTGGCGTGGTGGGCGATTCCGGACTCGGAACTGAAGCTGGCTCAGGCCCTGGTAGTCGGCGTGGCCATTTCGGTGACCGCCATCCCCGCCACGGCAAGGGTGTTTGAGGAACTCGGCCTGCTGCACAACCGGCTCGGCGTCATGGTGCTTTCCGCCGCCTTGATCGACGATGTCTTCGGCCTGCTGCTGCTGGCCGCCGTGACGACGGTCGCCACCACCGCCGGCGGGGTCGACCTGGCCGGTCTCGGGTGGCTCGCGGCCAAGGCCGCCGGATTCTTCGCGGTGACCAGCCTCCTCGGCGTCCACGTCTACCCTCATATCAGCGGGCGCCTGCGGGAAGAGAAGGTCATGGCGCTGGAATTGAGCGCCCTTGTGGCGGTCGGCCTCGCCTATGCGATCCTGGCCGAAGCGCTCGGGTTGCACTGGGTGATGGGGGCCTTCATGGCCGGCCTGTTCTTCGAGCCGCACCGCATCGGCCGCCGGCCCTATGAAGACATGCGGCTCGTCCTGGCGGCTATATGCAGCGGCGTGCTCGGCCCGATGTTCTTCGTTTCGATCGGACTCCAGGTCGACCTCGCCGCCGCGGTGGCCGAGCCGCTGCTGCTGGTGCTGGTCATATCCGCCGCCTTCCTCGGGAAGCTGGTCGGCGCCGGCCTGCCGGCACGGTTGCTGGGCTTTGACAGGCGCCAAGCCTGCGCCATAGGTGTCGGCATGTCGGCGCGCGGTGCGGTCGAGCTGATCATCCTGGGCGTAGTGGCCGAGGCCGGCGTCTTTACGCCCGGCCCGGAGAACGGTGTCGTCGGCAGCCTGTTTTCGATGCTTGTTCTCATGGCGGTAGTGACGACCTTGGTGACACCGCTTGCCCTGCGCTGGCTGCTGAAGCGTGATGACTAGCATTGCCGCGCTGAAGCCGAGGCCCCGCTTCATCGGCAGCGAGATCTACCGCCGCTCGACCTACGGCGGGCGCCATCCGCTGGCGATCCCCCGGGTCTCCACCTGCATCGACCTCTGCCGCGCCCTCGGCTGGCTGCCCTCCGAGAGCGATCCTTGCGGGGTCTATATCGACAGCCCGCGCGCCTCGGCGGCGGAACTGGCGCGCTTCCACGACCCGGCCTACATCGAAGCCGTACAGCGCGCCGAGGCGGACCAGGACCTGCCGGCGGAACAGCAGGTCCGCTTCAATCTGGGGCGCAACGGCAATCCGATCTATCCGGAGGTCTTCCGCCGCCCGGCCACCGCCTGCGGCGCCTCGATTCTGGCCGGTCGCACCCTGGCGGCGGGCGCCGCGGCGCTCTACAGCCCGGCCAGCGGGACCCACCACGGCCGCCCGGACCGGGCCAGCGGCTTCTGCTACTTCAACGATCCGGCACTGGCCATCCTGGCGCTGCTCGACGGCGGCCTGGAACGGGTCTTCTACCTGGATGTCGACGCCCACCACGGCGACGGCGTGCAGGACGCCTTCCACGACGACCCCCGGGTCTTCACCCTTTCCATCCACGAGAACGCCCGCTGGCCCATGGATCAGGCGGGGGCCGTGCAGGGGGCGGGGACACTCGACGACCGCGCGGGCGGGCAGGCGCGCAACCTGCCGGTGCCCGAGGGCTTCAACGACAGCGAACTGGACTTTCTGATGGAGGCGGCGGTGCTGCCGTTGATCGAGGGCTTCGCGCCGCAGGCACTGGTCCTGCAGTGCGGCGCCGACGCCCTGGCCGAGGATCCCTTGAGCAAGCTCGCGCTTTCCAACGGCGCCCTGTGGCGGGTGGTGGCGCAGGTCAAGGGGCTGGCGCCGCGCCTGCTGGTGACCGGCGGCGGGGGCTATAACCCCTGGTCCGTGGGGCGCGCCTGGGCCGGAGTCTGGGCGACCCTGAATGGCTTCGAGGTGCCCGAGCGCCTGCCGGCGGCGGCCGAGGCGGTGCTGCGCGCCCTGGAATGGCGCCACAGCCGGGGCCGTAACCCGCCGGAGGCCTGGTTCACCACCCTGGCCGACGCGCCGCGTCCCGGGCCGCTGCGCCCGGAAATATGGCAGATCGCCGCCGCGGTGCGGGCGCCCTAGACGCGCCGCACGGCTGCGGTTACATCTAACGCCATGAAACGGCTTTTATCTCTCGTCATCCTGCTGGCTGCCATGACCCTCCCCGGGGCGGCGCTGGCCCAGTCCGGGCCGCTGGTCGCCTTCGGCACCGGCGAGCTCAACATCGAAACCGCCTCCGGCGAGAACCATTCCTTTCAGGTGGAGATCGCCGAGACCCCCGATCAGCGCGCTCAGGGGCTGATGTTCCGCCGCCAGATGGCCGCGGAGGCGGGCATGCTGTTTCTCTTCGAAGGCGGCTCGCAGGAGCGGGCGATGTGGATGAAGAACACGCTTATCCCGCTGGATATGCTGTTCATTGACGAGGCGGGGAAGATCGTGCGCATTGAGCAGCGCACGGTGCCGCATTCCTTGCGGGCGATCAGATCGGGCCAGCCGGTGGCGGCTGTGCTGGAACTCAATGCCGGGACGACGTCACGTCTCGCGATCGAACCCGGTGACCGGGTGATCCATCCAGCATTCAATTAAAACAAAGTTCCCGGGAACTCTCTAACAACCGTCTAAGAGACTCTAATGTCTCGAGGAGCCTGAGTGCATCGACCTCACAAAGGGGTCCTCATCCGGCTTGCGCCGGTACCACTCAACAGTACGCAGGAAGCGTCTTAGGCTTCCGGATCCAGGGCAACCTGTTCCATCGCACGCCAGCCTTCGCCGGCCGCGACCAGGCAGCTCATGCCCTGCGGGGTCGTCACAATGATCGACCAGGTGGTGCCGTTGCCGGTGCTGAGCACCTCGACCAGACCGCCGTTGTGGGTCACGCCCAGAGCCACGGGCTGCTCTTTGTACTTCTGCTGCAGAACCTGCAGGACGGAGTCTCGCTGATCACACTGAGGCTGCGCCATCGCTACGCTGGTGCTAGCGAGGGCGAGTCCAGCGCCGAGCGCTAAAATCTTCCACATGATAAGCCTCATTCTTCGTTTGACGGTCAGCGAAACCTCTTCGCCGATGTAACGAGTCTTTCATGTGCGAGTGAAGATGCTGTTAACACCTGCTTAAGCATGAGTTAACGACCTAGGACAAATTTCGACTACAAGGCCTAGGAATTCTGTTTATGAGCGAGCATGATTCCGTCGCCCAGAGGCAGCAGAGAGCAGTTAACTCGTTGGTCTACTGATATTTTTGCATTGAGGGCGCGAATAGCTTCGGTATCGCTATCATTTGCAGTCGAATCTATTACCGAGCCACCCCACAAAACATTATCAACGGCGATGAGTCCGCCCGGACGCAGCAGTTCGAGTGCGCGTTCGTAATAAGAATCGTAGTTGGATTTGTCGGCATCGATGAAGACGAAATCGTAGGTTCCGGCGCCGCCGGCGGCGATCAGGGCGTCCAGTGTCTCCACTGCCGGGGCGAGGCGCAGGTCGATTCGCTCGGCGACTCCGGCCTCCTGCCAATAGCGTCGGGCGACAGCAGTGGTCTTCTCGTTCACGTCGCAGGCGATGAGGCGGCCGTCCGGCGGCAGGGCCAGGACCACAGCCAGGGCGGAATAGCCGGTGAAGGTGCCGACCTCGATGCAGCGCCGCGCGCCCATGAGACGCGCCAGCAGCGCCATGAACTGGCCCTGGTCCGGCGAGATCTGCATGCCGGCGGCGGGCAGGCCCGCGGTCTCCTCGCGCAGGCGGCGCAGGATCTCCGGCTCGCGCAGGGAGTTCGCCAGCAGATAGTCGTAAAGTGCGTCGCTCAGTCCGATGCTGCGTCGTGCCATGGGGCCTCCTTGCCGGGGAGAGCGCCGTCTAAAGCAGCTTGCCCTCGAAGGGATGGTTACCGTCGCGGTCCTCGATCTCCACCACCCAGACGTCCGGGTCGCGTTTGACCGCCCGTTCGATATAGGCATCGGCGTCGGCTTCCGCCACCAGTTCGCCACCCAGCGCCGGCATCCAGGCGATGGCGCCCTCCATGTCCCGGGTCTGACTCAGCACCTTCACGCCCTGGTCCAACTGGTTGAGCTTCAGGATCAGCATGCCGCTGTTCTTCTCGCCGCGGTGGACCACCGTCGCCGGGATACCGTCGACGATGCAGCGCTTGATGTGCGCCTTGATCCACAGTTCGGCCGGCAGGCGATCGTCCATATCAGAAAGGGCCCGACTCGCCGTGCATCAGATCTGCTCTTTGGTCTTGAGGAAGCGCAGGTCGGGATTGTCCTCGGTCGCGCGGTCCAGGTGCCAGGCGTTGCGGGCCAGGAAGACCGGCGCGCCGGTGTGGTCGCTGCCGATGGCGCCCTGGTTGGCGTCGAGGAAGCGCTTCAGCTTCAGCGGATCGTCGGCCTCCACCCAGCGCGCGGTGTGCAGGGCCGTCGGCTCAAAGCGCACCGGCACCTCGTATTCCGTGCGGATGCGGTCGGCCAGCACGTCGAACTGCAGCGGGCCGACCACGCCGACGATCCAGTCGGCGCCGATGTTCGGCTTGATGACCCGCGCGGCGCCTTCCTCGGCCAGCTGCTGCAGGGCGCGGCCCAGATGCTTGGCGCGCAGCGGGTCGATCGGGCGCACGGCCTGCAGGTGTTCCGGCGCGAAGGAGGGGATGCCGGTGAACTTCAGCTCTTCGCCCTCGGTCAGCGCGTCGCCGATGCCCAGGTTGCCGTGATTGGGAATGCCGATGATGTCGCCCGGCCAGGCCTCCTCCGCCAGCTCGCGGTCGCGCGCCAGGAACAGCACCGGGTTGTGCACGTTGATCACCTTGCCGCTGCGCGAATGCTTCAGCTTGCTGCCGCGCTTGAAGTGGCCGGAGCAGAGCCGGAAGAAGGCGATGCGGTCGCGGTGATTGGGGTCCATGTTGGCCTGGATCTTGAAGACGAAGCCGCTGATCTTGTCCTCGGTCGGCGACACCTCGCGCCCTTGCGTCGGCTGCGGGCGCGGCGGCGGCGCCATGTCGGCGACGCCCTGCAGCAGCTCGCGCACCCCGAAATTGTTCAGCGCCGACCCGAAGTAGACCGGCGTCATGTGGCCTTCCAGGTAGGACTGCTTGTCGAAGGCGGGGCAGAGCTCGCGCACCATCTCCACGTCCTCGCGCAGCTTGGCGACGGCGTCGGCGGGCAGCAGCTCGTCCAGCTTGGGATCGTCGATGCCGTCGCAGGACTCGCCCTCGGCGCCCATCTGGGTGCGGCTGCGCTCGACCAGCAGCAGGCGGTCGTGCAGCAGGTCGTAGCAGCCCAGGAAGTTGCGCCCCATGCCGATGGGCCAGGAGGCCGGGGTGACGTCCAGGGCCAGGCGCTGCTCCACCTCGTCCAGCAGCTCGAAGGGATCGCGGCTCTCGCGGTCCAGCTTGTTGACGAAGGTGATGATCGGCATGTCGCGCAGGCGGCACACCTCGAACAGCTTCAGGGTCTGCGCCTCGATGCCCTTGGCGGCGTCCAGCACCATGACCGCCGAGTCCACCGCCGTCAGGGTGCGGTAGGTGTCTTCGGAGAAGTCTTCGTGGCCCGGCGTGTCCAGCAGGTTGAAGGTCTTGCCGGCGTAGTCGTAGGTCATGACCGAGGAGGCGACGGAGATGCCGCGCTCGCGCTCCACCTTCATCCAGTCGGAATGGGCGCGCCGCTGCTCGCCGCGCGCCTTGACCGCGCCGGCCAACTGGATCGCGCCGCCGAACAGCAGCAGCTTTTCGGTCAGCGTGGTTTTCCCGGCGTCCGGGTGGGAGATGATCGCAAAGGTGCGCCGCCGGGCGACGGCTTCTGAAAGACTGGTCATGCTCTAGTGGGTCAAAGGGGCGGTCTTAAGGGCGCTCTCGGGGCCTGGGCTGCCCGGAAAATGGGGCTTTGGCGCCGATTTTACAAGCGTTTCCCGGTGTTTCGCGCGGCAGAAGCCGCCCCGGGAGCCCGTGGCGGGTTGGTTTCTTGCACCGGCTGCCCCAATTGTCCTACTGGCTCCGGCTCGGGCGCCTGTGCTAGCCCTGCCAAACCACTGACAACAAGGGCAGATTCCATGGCCTCGCTGACTTCCTGGTCCCCCCATGTCCTCAGCCTGCTGCGCGTCGCTTCCGGCGCGGCCTTCCTGGCGCACGGCACCATGAAGCTGCTGAACTTCCCGCCGGGCTATTCGCCGGAGTTGATGTCGATGCCGGGCGCCGCCGGAGTCATCGAGCTGGTCGGCGGCGCCCTCCTGGTGCTGGGCCTCTTCACCCGCCCGGCCGCTTTCGTCTGCTCGGGGACCATGGCCGTCGCCTATTTCGTCGCCCATGCGCCGAAGGGTTTCTTCCCGGTGCTGAATGGCGGCGACGCGGCGCTGCTCTACTGCTTCGTCTTCTTCTACCTGGTCTTCGCCGGCCCCGGCCCCTGGTCCCTGGACGCCATCGTCAGGAAGAAGAGATAGGATGCCCCATTAGCCTAAGTCCTGGGGCACATCCGCTTCCAGGTGGCGCAGGACCCTCCAGCGTAGCACTACTGCCCACACGCCGGCGCATGAGATCGCAAGTCCAATCAGTGCCAGGAAGCCTGTGAGCAAGGTAATGCCGAGGTCTCCTGTGTCTATGGTGAGGACGAGCATCAGCACGCAAAATGCGAAGAAAAGTAGGCCGCAGATCAACGCGATCCACGGTTTGGCTGGATGCTGGTTGGCGATATTGGCCCTCCGCTCGGCGGCGGTGAACAAAGGTACGTCAGATTTCTTCAACCCGTGGGTCCAGCCTCGGACCTTTATGACGTAGTGGGCCAGTAGAGCGAGCAGCAGTAAGATGCCGCCATACCGAAATACGCCATCCATATGCGTACGCCATGCCGCTGCCGTAAAGCCAATGACGAATAGGTCAAGGAACGTTGTGATTCGGCGATAGCGCTCGATTTCCTTGCAAAGGGCTTCGGAAGGAACTTCGTAGCCTGCTCCGAGCATCCACCAGGGAAAGAATATTCTGGTACCGTCGCGAGTGGTCTTGAAAGCGCTGTGTTGCTTCTTCGGATTGGCTCGCATGGGGCAAATCTCCGTGTCGCCGCGGCAGCATTAGACTAGCAACCATAGGTTTTGAAGTCCCTAGGGAATTCGCAAATTGAACCGGCATCATGGACAGTCTCGACCAGTCGCGCTTCTACCACCTCTCGGCGTTGAGTTCCGGCGGTGGCACCAGGCCTGGAGGACCGCTTTGACTGTGAGGTACGTAGTCACCAAGTTTGAGAATGAAGCAGGGGCGCGGCAGGTGCCCTGGCACTGGACGCCATTGTCCGGAAGATGGGCCGGGCGCGCAGTTTCGCCGGCGCCGGCGTTTCAGATAGGATCGGCCTTTGGCTGGGCGCCGCCGCGGGCGGCACGTCGTACCTTTGCGGGGGGAGGGCAAACGAGATGAACGCGGTGATCGTCGGTCTGGGTTCCATGGGCTTCGGCATGGGGCTCTCCCTCCTCAAAGGCGGTATCGAGACGCTGGGCGTCGACATCAGCAAGGAACGAGAGGCGGCCTTCCGCGAACAGGGCGGCAGCCAGACGCCGCGCGAAGAGGCCCTGGCCAGCGCCGACGCGGCGGTCGTCGTGGTGGTCAACGCGGCGCAGTCGGACAGCGTGCTGTTTGGCGAGGACGGCATCGCCGCCAGGCTGAAGCCGGGCGCCGTGGTGATCAACAGCCCGACCGTCTCCCCGGCCTATGCGCGGGAGACCGAGGCCCGGCTGGCGGAGATGGGCCTGCTCTACCTGGATGCGCCGATCTCCGGCGGCTCGGTCAAGGCGGCCCAGGGTCAGCTCTCGATCATGGCCTCGGGGCGGCCCGAGGCTTTCGCCGCGGCGCGGCCGGCGCTCGACGCCATGGCCGAGACGGTCTTCGAGCTGGGCGATGCCGCCGGGCCCGGCTCGGCCATGAAGGTGATCAACCAGCTGCTCGCCGGGGTGCACATCGCCGCGGCGGCGGAGGCCATCACCTTCGGCATGACCCAGGGCGTTGTTCCGGCCAAGACGGTGGAGGTGATCTCCAAGTGCGCCGGCTCGTCCTGGATGTTCGAGAACCGCGGCCCGCACATCGCCGCCGGCGACTACACGCCCCATTCGGCGGTCGAGATCTTCGTGAAGGACCTGGGCATCGTCTCCGACATCGCGCGGACGGCGCGCTTCTCGGCGCCGCTGACCGCCGCCGCTCTGCAGCAGTTCCTCGCCGCCGCCGGGGCGGGCCACGGGCGCGAGGACGATGCGGCGGTGGCCAAGATCTATGCCCGCAACGCGGGCCTCACCCTGCCGGGAGAGGAGTGATGCTGCTCGGCTGCATCGGTGACGACTTCACCGGCTCCTCCGACCTCGCCAACACCCTCGCCAAGGGCGGCATGAAGGTGGTGCAGTACGGCGGCTTGCCCAAGGGGCCCGCGGCGCCCGACGTGGAGGCCGGCGTGGTGGCGCTGAAGTCGCGCACCAATCCGCCGGGCGAGGCCGTGGCGCAGTCCCTGGCGGCGCTGGAGTGGCTGCGCGCCCAGGGCTGCCGGCAGATCTTCTTCAAGTACTGCTCCACCTTCGACTCGCGGCCCGAGGGCAACATCGGCCCGGTGGCCGACGCCCTGACCGAGGCGCTGGACGCGAAGCAGGTGATCGTCTGCCCGGCCTTTCCGGCGACGGGCCGTTCGATCTACCAGGGCCACCTCTTCGTGAAGGACCGGCTGCTGAACGAGTCCGGCATGGAGCACCATCCCCTGACGCCCATGACCGACGCCGACATCCGCCGCTGGCTGAAACCGCAGACGCGCCAGCAGGTCGGCCACGTGGACGCCGTCACGGTGCTGCAGGGGCATGAGGCGATCCGCGCCGCCCTGGCGGGCGAGCAGGCGGCGGGGCGCAACCTCATCGTGGTCGACGCGATCCGCGATGCCGACCTGATGGAGATCGGCGCCGCCGCAAAGAACCTGGCGCTCATCACCGGCGGCTCCGGCGTCGCTCTCGGCCTGCCGGAGAACTTCCGCGCCGCCGGCCTCATCTCCGGCAGCGGCGCGGCCTGGCAGGGGCTCCCGGGGCCTTGCGCGATCCTCTCCGGCTCCTGCTCGACGGCGACGGTGGAACAGGTGAAGCGCCATGCCGCCGACCACCCGGCGCTGGAGATCACCGCCGAGGCGGTGATGACGGGCGAGGTGACGGCGGCGACCCTGACCGGCTTCCTGCTCGGCCAGGGTGACAGGCTGCCGCTGGTCTATTCCTCGGCCGACCCGGCGACGGTAAAGGCGGCGCAGGAGTGCTTCGGGCGCGAGGCGGTGGCCGAGGCCATCGAGGGGCTCTTCGCCGAGACCGCGCGGCGCCTCGTCGCCGGCGGCGTCACCCGCCTCATCACCGCGGGGGGCGAGACTTCCGGCGCGGTGGTCGAGGGGCTCGGCGCCGAGGCGCTGGAGATCGGACCGGAGATCGACCCCGGCGTGCCGGCCCTGAAGCTGCAGGGCAAGCCGCTGACCCTGGCGCTGAAGTCGGGCAACTTCGGCGCGCCCGACTTCTTCGTGAAGGCGGCGCGGCTGCTTGAGGGTAAGCAATGAGTGACGAGGCGCGGCTCCGCGAAGCGATCTGCGGCTTCGCGCGCTCGATCTTCGAGCGCGGGCTGACCGGCGGCGCCTCGGGCAACATCTCCGCGCGCACCGCCGACGGCGGCCTGCTGGTGAGCCCGACCGGGTCCAGCTTCGGGCGCCTCGACCCGGCGCGGCTCAGCCGCTTCGACGCGGCGGGCAAGCTTGTCGACGGCGATCCGCCGACCAAGGAGATGCCGCTGCACAGCGCCTTCTACGAGACGCGTGGCGACAAGGCGGGGGCGGTGGTGCATCTGCACTCGACCCACTCGGTGGCGCTGTCGATGCTGCCGGACACCGATCCCGAAAACGTGCTGCCGCCGCTGACGGCCTATTCGATCATGCGGCTGGGGCGCGTGAAGCTGCTGCCCTATTTCCGCCCCGGCGACCCGGCCATGGGCGAGGCGGTCAAGAGCCTCGCCGGGCGGCGCTCGGCGGTGCTGCTCGCCAACCACGGCCCGGTGGTCGCGGGCAAGGACCTTGAGGCGGCGGTCTACGCCATGGAGGAGCTGGAGGAGACGGCGAAGCTGGCGCTGCTCACCCGCGGCGGCAACCCCGTCGGCCTCACCACGGAGCAAATCCGCGACGTCGTGCAGCACTTCGACGTGGACTGGGACTACTGACCGCGCCGCGCCTCAGGCTGACGGGCTGGTGACGCGGAGTTCCGCCAGTCCGCGCTTTTGCTTTCCACCGGCTTCGAAGTTCGCCGGGTCGAGCCAGGCCTGAAAGGCCGCCTTGGCCGCCGGCCACTCGCTGTCCAGGATCGAGAACCAGGCGGTGTCGCGGTTGCGGCCCTTGGTGACCATGGCCTGGCGGAAGATGCCCTCGAAGCTGAAGCCGAGGCGCAGCGCCGCGCGGCGCGAGCCCTCGTTGAGGGCGTTGCACTTCCACTCGTAGCGGCGGTAGCCCAGCTCGTCGAAGACGCGGGCCATCATCAGGTACATGGCCTCGGTCGCGGCGGGGGTGCGCTGCAAGGCGGGGCTGAAGTTGATGTGCCCGACCTCGATGACACCCTGGGCCGGGGTGATGCGCAGGTAGCTGGCGACGCCGATCGCCTTGCCGTTCACCTTGTCGACGATGGCGTGCAACAGCGGATCGTCGCCCAGGCAGGTCTGCTCCATCCAGGCTGTGTAGTCCTCCAGCGCCGCGAAGGGGCCGTAGGTCAGGTAGGTCCAGTTGCGTCCCTCGGCATCGGCGCCGTTGGCGGCGAAGAGGTCGGCCGCGTGGCGCGCGGGATCGAGCGGCTCCACCCGGCAGAAGCGGCCCTCCATGGCGCTGCGCGGCGGCGGCGGGCAGGGGCCCCAGCCGGGCACGGAAGCGCCGACCGGCTGGCCCAGGGCGTTGGTCTCGTAGGGGTGGTCCAGGGGGTCGTAGAGGCCGGCGGTCATGTCCGCTCCCGGGGAGTTGCGCAAATCCTGCCCTCTCTTGCCGTCCGGCGGTCCACCCGGCAAGGGCCAAATGGGGATTTCACGGCGGACCACTTCCGCGGCGGCACGTCTTGCCGCGCCGGGGTCGGCGGCCTATGTTGGAGGTGTCTCAACGGGGTGCCCCAGCAAGCCAGAGCGGCTTAGGGCTGAGAGTTCGGCGCAGACCGGACAACCCGATGAACCTGACCCGGGTAATGCCGGCGGAGGGATTTGAGCGACAGGCCTCTACCAGACCCGCGTTTCTCAAAGCCAGCCGCCCCATAAGAGCTATGGAGCGACCGATGCGCTTTTCGACCTTACTTTTCGCCGCCGCGGTGACCGCCGCTGCTTTGCCGGCTCACGCGGCGGAGAAGACTCTCACCGTTTACACCTATGACGCCTTCACCTCCGACTGGGGGCCGGGCCCGGCCATCAAGGAGGCCTTCGAGGCCGAGTGCGATTGCACCCTGGAGTTCGTCGCGCTCGACTCCTCCATCGGCGTGCTGAGCCGCTTGCGCCTGGAAGGGGAGAACAACAAGGCCGACATCGTGCTCGGCCTCGACCTCAACATCCTGGCCGAGGCGCGCGACAGCGGCCTGCTGGCGCCCCACGGCGTGGCGACGGATGCTCTGGCGCTGCCGGTGGCCTGGGACGACGACACCTTCCTGCCCTTCGACTACGGCTACTTCGCCTTCGTCTACGACACGGAGCGCCTCGACAGCCCGCCGGCCAGCCTGAAGGAATTGGTCGAGGCGCCGGACGACCTGAAGATCATTCTGGAGGACCCGCGCACCTCGACGCCGGGCCTGGGCCTGCTGCTCTGGGTGCGCGCGGTCTACGGCGACGAGGCCCCGGCGGCCTGGGCCAAGCTGGCCAGGAAGACCGTCACCACCACCAAGGGCTGGAGCGAGGCCTACGGCCTGTTCCTGGAAGGCGAGGCGCCCATGGTGCTGAGCTACACCACCTCGCCGGCCTATCACATGATCGCCGAGGACGTTGAGCGCTACCAGGCGGCGGCCTTCGCCGAGGGCCACTACATGCAGGTCGAGGTGGCGGCCATGACGAAGTCGACCGACACGCCCGAGCTGGCGCGGCAGTTCCTGCAGTTCATGCTGAGCCCCGGTTTCCAGAAGAACATCCCCACGGCGCAGTGGATGTATCCGGCGACCGACCTGCCCGAGGGTCTGCCGTCGGCCTACGACAAGCTGGTTGATCCGGCCAAGCCGCTGCTCTTCGCGGCGGAGGAAGTGGCGGCCAAGCGCAAGGCCTGGGTCGAGGAGTGGCTGCAGGCCGTCAGCCAGTAATCCGCTTCCGGTCTGCCTGTCATGCCCTGGTGGTTGCCCGCCGGCATCGCGCTCGCCCTGGTGGCGGCGGTGGTGGGCGGCGCGCTCACGGCGCTCGGCCTCGCCGCGCCGGGGCTGGACCTCGCCGGCAACCTGGGGGACGCCTACCTCTGGCGCGTGGTGCGTTTCACCCTGTTCCAGGCGACGCTCTCGACGCTGCTCTCCGTTGCCCTGGCGATACCCGTCGCCCGCGCCCTGGCGCGGCGCCGCTTTCCCGGACGCGGCCTGCTGCTGCGGCTGTTCAGCCTCTCCCTGGTGATCCCCACCATCGTCGCCATCTTCGGCATCGCCGCCGTGCACGGGCGCACCGGCTGGGTGAACGACCTCTCGGAGCTGCTGGGGCTTGGGCGGACGCACTACCTCTACGGCCTGACCGGCATCCTCATCGGCCACGTCTTCTTCAACATGCCCTTCATCGCGCGCATCCTGCTGCAGGCCGTCGAGGCGGTGCCGCCGGAGACCTGGCGTGTCGCCAGCCAGTACGGCCTGCGCTCGCGCGACATCTTCCGCCTCATTGAATGGCCGGCCATGCGCACGGTGCTGCCGGGCGCGGCGGGCCTGGTCTTCATGCTCTGCTTCACGTCCTTCGCCGTGGTGCTGACCCTCGGCGGCGGGCCCAAGGCGACCACCCTGGAGGTCGCGGTCTACCAGGCGCTGCGCTTCGACTTCGACCTCGGCCGCGCCGTCGCCCTGGCGCTGGTGCAGCTCGGCCTCTGCGGGGCCATCGTGCTGGCGGTGCTGCAGCTCGCGGTGCCGGGCAGCATGACGCTCACCGAGGGGCGTATCTACGAGCGCCCGGACCGTGGCGGCCGGCTGGGCCGCTCGATCGACACGCTCGCCATCGTCGTGGCCCTGGCGCTGGTGGTGCTGCCGCTCGCCGCCGTCGCTGTCGCCGGCTTCAATCCCAAGACCTTCGAGGTGCTGATCGACCCGCGGCTGTGGCGCGCCGTCGGGCAGTCGCTGGTGATCGCGCTTTCGGCGGGCGTCATCGCCCTGCTGCTGGGCGGCGCCGTCCTGGTCTCCAGCCGTATCCTGCGCCACCGCCTGGGGCGGCCAGGCGCGGCGGGGCGGCTGGAGCTCTGCGCGTCGCTCATCCTCGTGGTGCCGCCCTTCGTGCTGGCCACCGGCCTCTTCGTGCTGCTGCGCCCGGTGGCCGACGTCTTCGCGCTGGGCATGCCGCTGGTCATCCTGGTCAACGCGCTGATGGCGCTGCCCTTCGTGGTGCGTTTTCTCGGTGGGCCGATGATGGAGGAGGCGCAGCGCCACGACCGCCTCTGCCAGAGCCTGGGTATCGGCGGCTGGAACCGCCTGCGCCTCGTCGAGTGGCCGAACCTGCGGCGCCCGGCGGCCCTGGCCCTGGCGGTGGCGGCGACGCTGTCCCTCGGCGACCTGGGCGTCGTCGCGCTGTTCGGCAGCCAGGACTTCGCCACCCTGCCGCTGCTGCTCTACCAGGCCATGGGTGGCTTCCGCATGGGCGAAGCGGCCGTCGTCGCCGCGGTGCTGTCGCTGCTCTGCCTGGCGCTCTTCCTGACCATCGAATGGGGCCTCGGCGGCCTGAAGAGGCGCGCCCATGTCTGAGAAGCTCATGCTCCAGGTGGAGGGCCTGACCTTCCGCTACGAGGACATGGAGATGGTTTTCGACCTCACCGTGGAGCAGGGTGCGTGCCTGGCCGTGCTGGGGCCGAGCGGGGCGGGCAAGTCGACGCTGCTGAGCCTCATCGCCGGCTTCGACAAGCCGCTCGCCGGCCGGGTGGTGATCGGCGGCGCGGATGTGACTGAGTGGAAGCCCGCCGAACGTCCGGTCACCAGCCTGTTCCAGGAGCACAACCTCTTCGCCCACCTGAACGCCGGGGAGAATGTCGGGCTGGGGCTCGATCCCGGCCTGCGCCTCGACTCGGCCCACTGGGCGGCGGTGGCCGAGGCCCTGGCGCGGGTCGGCCTAGAAGGCCTGGAAAAGCGCCGCCCGGCGCAGCTCTCCGGCGGGCAGCGCCAGCGCGTCGCCCTGGCGCGCAGCCTGGTGCGGAAAAGGCCCCTGCTGCTGCTGGACGAGCCCTTCAGCGCGCTCGACCCGGGCCTGCGCCTGGAGATGCTGGATCTGGTGCGCCAGCTGCAGCGCGAACGGGGACTTACCGTTGTGCTGGTCAGCCATAATCCGCACGACGCTCTCAGGGTCGCCGGGCAGTCGGCCTTCCTCCACGCCGGCCGGGTGCTGGCGGCGGGGCCGACCCGCGCGCTGCTGGAGGCCGCCGGACCGCCGGAGCTGCGGGCCTTCCTCGGCCCCGACCCGCTTTAGCGGCAGGCCCTTTGCGCGCTTCTTTGCCCCGGCGGAGGGCCCAAAAAGGGGGATTTCCCTATGCTTTCCCTACCGCTATCCCCGGGGATGTTTTAGGTTGGCGGCGGGGGCTGCCTTCGCCCAACCGGCCGCTGCCGGCGGCCGGAAGACGGATGGCTAGCGCCACGTAGGCCACGCTCCCACGAAAAAAATTCAGCCAAGTAAGGTGGAATGGGGACGGCACAAAGGGTTCGAGTTGGGGCAGAAGCAGTCGCCCAGGGACGGGCGCGCTGGCGGCTTGCGGTTTTGGCGGGCCTGCTGGCCGGCGGCTTGATGCTTTCCGGCAGCGGCGCCCCAGGGGCACAGACCGTCGCGCTCGATACCCCGGCGCCGGTCGAGGGCCGCCTCTATCCGAACGACCTCCAGGACGCCTTCGCGCAGCTCGACCAGTTGGGCCGCTTCTTCGGCGCCTTCGCCGAGCGCGAAACGAACGGCCTGGCACAGGACCGCTGGCGGCGACTCAGCGTCAACTACCTGGGCACGGCGGAGATCCTGCGTGGCCTGCTGGCGGAGGGCGGTTTGATCCTGGGGGATCTGCCGCCGGGGCACCGCAGTGGTCTTCTCGACGACGACCGCATCGTCATCGACCGCGATCTCGACGGGCATTGGCGACGCGGCAGTGCGCAGCTGCGCGACGAATTGGTACCGGTGCTGATGCAGGGCCTGGCGCGGCGCACCCTGTCCCAGGACTGGCCCTGGCTCGCCGATCACCTGCGCGCCGTCGGCGGCCTCGCCAAGCTGGCCGAGGACCCCGCGGCGCGGCCGCTGCTGGCGCGCTTCTTCCAGGCCAAGGACGCCTACATCTGGCTCGCCATGCAGCGCATCGCCCAGGGCGATCCGGCGGCCCGCCAGGCGATCGCCCGGCGGCAGGTCGCGGTCTTCGAGACCGTCCGCGGCCTGCGCATCGACATGGCGGCGACCTTCGGGCCGGCACCGGTGGAGCGGCTGCAGCGCGACTGGGAATCCTATGTGGCGCAGGTCGACGGTTTCGCCGCGACGCGCGGTTGGCTGCTGCTCGATCCGGCCCTGCGCCGGACCCAGCTGGGCGAGGCGGCCCAGGCCGACGCGGTGGAGCGTGCGGCCTCCGAAGTGGTCGCCACGGCGCCCCGCTCGGCCCTGGCCGCCGTCCGCAGCGGTGTCGGTCGTCCGTCCGAAGAGAAGCTGCCCTCGATCGCGCCCGCTGCTGAAACAGCGGCGCCGGGCGTCAGCCTGGGCGATCTGGCCGCACAGGCCAATGCCGAGAAGGTGGCGGAAGAGACCGCGACGGAGGCTCGCCTCGGGGCGCCTCTCGAAACGGCGGTACCGTCGGCGGAGGCCGTTGACGAACCCGACCCGCAACAACTTCTTTCCCAGCGCGAAGAAGAGCTTGATACCGCGCGCCAGGAGCTGGCCGCCTTGGAGGCCCGCGTCGCCGAGTTGGATGCGACCTTGTCGGCGCGCGAAGTTGAGACGGAGCGCCTTGAAACGGCCCTGGCCGTGGAGCGCGCGCGCCTGGATGATGCCGAACAGCGCGCCGCCGCGCAGACGGCCACCGCCGAATCTCTTTCCGCCGAAGTGCGCGAACTGAGCGCGCTGAAAAGCCGGCTGGCCGATATGGAGCGCCAACTGGCGGCGCGTGGCGAAGAGGCCCGGCGGCTCGAGAGGGCTCTGGCGGCCGAGCGTGCGCGCCTGGCCGCAGCGGAAGCCGAATCCGAAGCGGCGCTGCCTCCCACTGAACCTACCGCCGCCGAGGCCACGTCTGCCGAGACCGCCTCTCCCGAGATCACGTCTCCCGGGGCCCTGGCGCCTATGCTCTCACGCATCGAGCAGCGCCAGCTTTACATCATGATTGCCGTCGGCGTGATCTTCCTTGTCGCGCTGTTGATTTGGCTGCGGGGGCGGCGGCGGGTCCTGGCGGTCGACGAGCCACAGGCGCCGCTGCTGCTGACGACCGCGGCGTCCGGCGCCATGCCACAGCGCCCGATCATCGAGGTGCCCGAGAGTGCCCCCGAGAGCGCCAGAATGGCGGAGCCGGCCCCTGCGGTTGCCCCGGAGCCGCCGGAGCTGCCGCGCCTGCGCCTCGAACCGGGCGAGGCTGCGCGGATCAAGGTGAGCGGCGTGCCGCCGATAACGCCGGAAGCCAAGGCGACGTTGCGGGCCAGCACGGCCAAGGCCCAGGCCGTCGAGGCCCAGGCGGGCGGGGCGACACCCCAGGTCCGCGAGGCGGAAGCCGCCGCGCATCCTATGGTGCAGGCCCTGCGCAAGGGCAACCTGCCGCTCTTCGAACTGCTGTTCGGGGAGATCAGCGGCCTGCGCACTCCGCAGCTACAGCGCGTCGTCTACGGCGGCCAGGGCGAAGACCTGCTGGTCGTCTGCCGCGCTGTCGGCGTCGACAAGCTGCTCTTCGGCTCGATCTTCCTGCTGACCGATCCGCTGCGCGGCGGCGACGCCGACGAGGATCCAGCGCGGGCGGCGGAGGTTCTGCGCATGTACGACCGTTTACCGCGGCCCATTGCGCGGGAAGTACTGGCCAAGTGGCGGGAAAGCTGGGGCGAGGGGACAGAGCGCCAGGAGGAGTCGACACTTGGCTAAGTCCCAGCGTCGCCGTGGGCCGGCGCGCAAGGCCTCGAGGCGCGGTGGCGGAAAGAAGCGCCGCCGCCAGAGCGAGCCCTGGTGGCGGTGGCGGCCTACGCTGCCGGAGCTGCCTGCGCTTCCGGAGGGGCTGCGGCGTTGGGGCCAGCGCGTGATCTTGGTGCTGCTGCTGGTCTTCGTCGTGCTGCCCCTGGGATTGATCCTGCTTTACCGGGTAGTGCCGCCGCCGGTCACGCCGCTGATGCTGATCCGGCTGGTCGAGGGGCAGGGGCTCGACAAGGACTGGGTGCCGTGGAAGGAGATCTCACCGCACCTGCGGCAGGCCGTGGTCGCGTCGGAGGACAATCTCTTCTGCCAGCACAGCGGTTTCGACTGGCAATCCCTGGAAGCGGCGGCCAAGGCCTACGCGTCGGGGGAGCGCGCCGGCGGTGGCAGTACCATCTCCATGCAGACCGCCAAGAACCTCTTTCTCTGGCCGTCGCGCAGCATCATCCGCAAGGGACTGGAGGTGCCGCTGACGGCAATGCTCGAGATGCTCTGGCCCAAGCGGCGCATTCTCGAGGTCTATCTGAACATCGCCGAGTGGGGCCCGGGCATCTACGGCATCGAGGCGGCGGCGCAGCACTACTTCAAACGTGCTGCCGAGGACCTGACGCCGCGCCAGGCCTCGCAACTCGTCGCCGTGTTGCCCAACCCCCTGGAATGGCGGCCGGTGCCGCCCAGCGACTACGTCGCGCGCCGGGCCCGCGTCATCCGCACGCGCATCCGCCAGCTCGGCCCCTTGCTCGACTGCGTCAGCGGCTAGATACCGACTTCAGACCCGCGTGTTCGCCTGCATGATGGCGAACATCTCCTGCTCCAGGTCGGCGCGGCGGCGGCGCAGCTGGTCGTCACGCTGGGCGTGCGCCGGGTCTTCCTGGGGATTGAGCTTGCGGATATCGGCGGTGAGCTGCGCATGTTGGGCGCAGAGATCCTCGAAATCGGCGTCCTTGGCCGAGATCCGCGTCAGCATGTTTTTCAGGCGGCTTGCAACGACGTCGAAGGGTTTGCTCATGGCGTTTCCTCGCCTGCTTTTTCTCGGCGAATTCTCTGAGGAAGGTTCTACGGTGCCACAGGGGCGGCCCGGAAAATGTCCCAGGAGCGGTGCCTAGTAGGGTGGTGGAGACGCTCCGGCGTGGGTCTAGCAGCCGCCGGTGGGCTGCAGCAGGCCCCAGCCGAAGGTACTGTCGCGCCCCGGCGTGCCGAGGTCGCGCGCGCTTTGTTGCAGGCTCTCGCGGATCGCCTGGGGTGGGGCGTCCGGCGTTTTGGAGAGCGAAAGGGCGGCCGCGGCCGAGACGAAGGGCGCGGCGAAGGAAGTGCCGCTGTTGTAGCGTCCGCCCTTGCCGCCGCGGGCGCTCCAGACGTCGACGCCCGGCGCCGCCAAGTCTACGTAGTCGCCGTGGTTCGCCTCGGAATAGGGTTGCAGGGCGGCGTCAACGGCGGTGACGGCCACCACCGGCGCATAGCCGGCGGGGTAGACAGGGGCCGCGTTGGGCCCCTCGTTGCCGGCCGCGGCGACCAGCACCATGCCGCTCTGGTGGGCGCGCTCTACGGTCAGGCGCATGACCTGGTTGCCGGGTCCCGACAGGCTTAAGTTCACCACGCGCACACCTTGCTGGCCCAGCCAGTCGACCGAGCGGGCGATGGCGTCGGTGGTTCCGACGATGCGGTTGTCGTCCCGCAACGAGAAAATTCCCGCCGCGAAAAGGCGGGCGGCGGGCAGGAGTCCGCTGGAGCTCGTGCCGGGCGCGCCGACGATGATGGCGGCTACGGCGGTGCCATGGTCGGGCGGCGCCGGCGGTACGCCGCCGGCGATGAAACTTCGCACCGTGACCTGGCGGTCGGCCAAGGCCTCGTGGCCGATGTCGACGGCGGTGTCGATCAGTCCGACATAGACGGAGGTCTCGCAGGCGTGCTTCTCGTCGGGCCAGCCGATCAGCGCCTTGGCGTAGTGTCGCGGCGCGGCGCCGGTCTGCGATGCGGCATCAGGCTCGTAGAGCGTATTGGCGTCAAACAGGGTGGCCGGGAAAGTCTGACGCAGGCTATCGAGCGCCGCCGGCACGTCCTGGCCGCCGGGCACGCCGAGGCGCAGCAGGGCGAAACCCAGCGCCGGGAGCTCCTGCAGCGAGCGTACCGCGTAGCCGAGATTGGCGAGCTGCTGAGCCAGGGCCGTGGCATCGGCGATCGAGGCGGTGATGGCCAGCACCTCGTCGGGCACGATATCGGGATTGGTCGCCGCGGGCTGATTGGCCGGCGGCAGGGGCGTGCCGGGCTGTGGCTGCGCGCCTTGCGGCGGGGTGGTCGAGCTTCCCGCCGGGCGGCGGGGCTCGGGTTCCCGCCCTAGCGGATCGCGGCCCTTGCCGCGGTCGGCGCCGGGGTCGACCTGCGCCGAGTTGTTCTTGTCGATGCCGGGGGTGTCCGCCTGCTCGCAGATCTGCACCGGGCGGCCCTGGCCGGACAGCCAGTTTCCGGTGCGGGCTTCCTGAATGCCCAGGACGTACCACTTGCCGCGTTCCAGCTTCTTGCTCTTGGGCAGCGTGGCGCGGATCACCCTGTTGTTCCAGGAGGAGACCGGCAGGGCGATGCTGATGTTCGGATCGCGGATCACCAGCAGGCGCCCGGCGGCGCGGCCGAGGTGGCGGCCGCGCACCTTCACGCGGTCGCCGAATTCCAGGCAGCCTGTATGTCCGATCCCCATGATGACCGGCTGCTGGGCTGCGCTGGTGGAGCTCTGCGCCCTTGCGGTGTTCTGGGCAGGCAGCACCGCCGCCAGCGCCGCGACCAGAAGGCCGCCGAGCAGGCCACCGCGAAGGCGGGACAGCCGGTCTGCGCGCGCGGCGGCCATGGCAGTCAGTACCTGTCGGCGAAGGTGACGACCGTGTCGTTGGCCCGCAGGGCGGCGAGGGCTTCCTCAACCGTGGTGGCGTTGGGGTCGACCAGGCGCAGGTTGTAGATGCCCAGCGCCGTCGGGCCGTCGGCGATGGAGGCGCCGGCCGACTGCAGCACTTCGCGGATGTCCTGCTCGGTGGCGTCGGGCGCGAAGGTCACCTGCATCACCGCAGGGGCCTTGCGGGCGATGGTTACGTCGCCACCCGTGGGGATCATGCCGGTGTTCATGCCGACCATGACGCCGGCCTGGACCACGATCGCCAGGCAGGCGGCGACGGCCAGGGGGCGCCAGAAACTGGCGACGGTCAGGACCTTGCCGGTCATCCTGTCGGCGCTGCCCTTCTGCTGTTCGGCATCCTGCTTGATCTCGCGCTTCAGGCGCTGCAGGCCCAGCTCGCCGGGGCTGTTCTCGAAGGCCTGCTCCTTGACCTGCTGGCGCAGCTGGCGCAGCAGCTCCACCTCGTCGCGCGCGTGGGCGCTTTCTTCCAGGTAGGCCTCGACCGCCTGGCGCTCTCCGGCCTCCAAGGTGCCGTTGACGTACCAGGGCAGTAGCAGGTCCAGGTTTTCGTCTCTTTTTCCGTTGTCAGCCATCATGACAATCCCATCTCTTTGAGCCCCGCAAGGCACTTCATCAGTGCCTTTTTCGCGTGAAACATCCTCGTCTTCACCGTGCCCTCGGGGCAGCCGACGATGTCGGCGATCTGCCCGTAGGGGAGGTCTTCGAAGAAAGCCAGATGGACCACGCTGCGGTGCGCCTCTGAGAGTTGATCAACACAGTGCCGCACCTGTTCCGCATCCTGGGCCGCTGAGAGCGTTTCTGCTGCGTTGGGAGATTCGTCCTCTGCAATCTCCGGATCCAGCTCCACGCTCTCTCCTGGTTTACGCCGCCGGATCCGGTCGATCGCCTTGTGGTGAGCGATGCCTAGAACCCAGGTGCTCACCGAGGATCGGCCTTCAAAGCGGCTGGCGCTGCGCCAGACTTCGAACATGACCTCGTTGAGTACGTCGGAGGCATCGAAGGAATCGTTCAATTTGGAACGAATAAAACGGAAAACGCGTCCCTCGTAGAGGCGATAAAACTCGTCCATCGCCGACTCGTCGCCGTTCGCCATTCGGCTCAGCAGCTCTCGATCGTCTTCTGTCAAGAGTAGCCCCTGTGGCTGGCGGCGGCCACAGGCCCGGGACGGGCCTCAGGACGCCTAGGGTTTATGGATCTCCCTCGCGGGACTGGTCCCAATAATAGCGCCATTAGCATCAATTGCGGTGACCATCCAGAGGTAGCGCTTACCGTCGGCCAGCTGGGCCAGGGTAAAGGCCTCCAGACTCGCAGAAGTGCGTCCTCCGGGCACGAAGATTCCGGCCGCGGCGGGTTCACCCGCGGGCACCGTCTTGGCGGTCATCTGCTCGGCCGTTGCCTGGGTGTCACGGGCCGGGTCCAGCGGCTCCGCCGGGCCGCTGGGCACGGCAAAGAAGGAAAGCTGGTAGGCATCGGCGCCGTCCAGGGCGTTCCAGGAAAAGAGGGTCTCGGCCGTCAGCGGTGTCCCGGGGCGCGGCCCGGTCAACAGGATCTCCCGCAGTGCGGAGAGGGGCGCGGGCCGCGACTTCGGCGTCACGTAGTACTGCAGCGTCGGCGCGTCGAAGGCCAGGCCGGGCTCGATCATCCTGAGGCGCACCAGGTGGGTGCCTTCCGCACCGGTCGGCAGCGGCGGGCTGGTCAGCACCGCGCGCCCGCCGGCGCCGACGCCCTGGCGCACCAGGGCGAGGGGATGGAACATCGGGGCGCCGGCCGTGGAAGTGGCGGAGGCCACCTCCCACTGCGCCTGCAGCAGGCCGACGCCGCTGGTGTTGATTTCGGCGACGACGCGCAGTTCGCTGTCTTTCGGCAGCACACGGCTGCGCGTCTTGTCGTCGAACGTCAGCTCCAGGCGCTGCACCGAAAGGGCGACGGAGCCTTCGCCGGTCGGGGTCACCTCGAACTCACCGTTTTCGGTGGAGTTGTCGGCGGTGTCCGTGAAAACGCGGCGCAGGGTCAGCGAGGCGCCTTCCTTGACGGCGCGGTAAACCATTGCCTGGGGGATCATGACCACCTCGCGGAGGCGCAAGATTTCCGAGTACACCTCGCCCTTGGTGGTCTGGGACACGCTGCGGGGCAGGTTGCCCGCGGAAATGCCGTCGATGAACACCTGAACCGCCGAAGACGAAACGGTGCCCGGATTGGGCGTGTCGGGGGAAATCCGCTCGACGTTCCAGTTCACGGCGACCGTAGCCGGTCCGACGCTCGCAATCCGCGCCTTGGCGGGCGAGGGGGTGACGTCGTTGATATAGGCTTCTGCCTGCGGCAGCGCGATGGTCATGGTGGCCAGTGCAGCGGCCAGCACGGCGGGGAGTCGGAGGTTTCGGGCGCCCATGGTCATATTCCTTGGCTAACGGTTGTCCTTGCTCTTGAAAGCTCTCGTGCAAGGGCAACGGATCGGCTGCCGGGCAGGCTCCCGCCGCTGCTCTTGCTCCCCGTTTGTCGTTGTGACCAGGGGGGAGGTTCAATGAGCGGCGGGCGGCCTCAAGGTTTGTAAATCTCCCGTGCCGGGCTCCTGCCGATGACCGCGCCTTCCTTGTCCAGCGCCTTGACCGACCATTCATAGCGGCGGTCGCCGGGCAGGTGCTCCAGGGTGAAATCCTGCAAACGGACCTCGGTCACCGCGGCCGGGACCACGATGCCGGTCAGAGGCGTGAGGCCTCGGACACTCTCGACGTTTGGCGCGCGGTCCAGCGGCACGTCGGTCACCACCTCGTTGGTCGCCACATTGTCCCCCGGGCCGGGCGGCGCGCCGAAAATCTCCAGCTTGTAGAGATGGGCGCCGGGCAGCGCCTGCCAGGAAAAGCGCGTGGTGAGCGTCAGCGGCGTGCCGAGGCTGGGCGAGGTGACCAGCATGGGCTGGGGATCCCGCCGCTGCGGCAGCGGGCTCTCCGGCGTCACGTAATACTGGAGCTGCGGCTCGTCGAAGAGGACTTCCGGGTCGTCCAGCCTCAACCTCACCAGGTTATTGCCCTCGAAGCGGGTGGGCAGCGGCGGGCTGGTGATGGTTACCGGGCGGCCGCCCGCCACGGGCCGGCGCACCAGGGCCAAGGTCCGGAATACCGGCGTCCCGGCCGTCGTCGCCGCCGTGGCGATCTCCCATTGACCCCGGATCAGGCCGTTCCCCGAGGTGTTGAGGCGGGCGACGGCGCGCAGGCGCCGGCCCTTGGGGAGCACTTTGAAGCGGGAGCCGTCGTCGAAGCGCAGCTCCATGCGACTGACGTTGAAGGGCGCCGAACCGGGACCGGAGGGCGTCAGCAGGGTGGTGCCGGACAGGCTGGAAGGAGGTGTGGTAGGGAGGCTGTCGGTGAAGGTTCGCTGATAGACGATCGGCACGCCGGACTTGATGGCGCGGAAAGCCACGGCCTGCGGCACGGTAAAGGTTTCGGTGAATATCAGGGACTCCGTGGTGGCCGGCGGTCCGGGTGCAAAGCGTGAAAGCGGGCGTTGGTTGGTCGCCAGGACGGTGCCATTGACGATCAAGGTCCCGCTCGGCGAGCTGATGGTCCCGGGATTGGAGGGCGCCGAGCCCCCCAAACGGAGCACCTGCCAGGTGACGGTCACCGTGCTCGGACCGACACTGGAAACCGGGATACGGGCCTGGGTCGTGTCCACGCTCAAGATACCGGCGAAGGCGCCAGGGGCGAGCAGCAGCGCGCTTGCCGTGACCAGGAAAACGAGAGCGAGAGGGAGGAAGCGAAGTTTCATCGGGACGCTCTCAATAGGCCACGGGCAATGACAGACGGAGGGAGGTAAACGCTTGATATTGCAAGTCGTCTTCGGGGTTGTCGAAATCGTCGTTGGTGTCCTGGATGTGGCCGGTAACCGCCACGGCGATGCCGAGCCTGTTTACATCGGCTTGGCGCAGTGTCCACACCACCTCGCCGTTCAAGCTGTTGGTATCAGGTGTGTCGCCGTCGCCCATCCGGTGGTTCAGAGAGTAATACAGCGTAGCGTCCAGCGTTTCCGGAATCACTGTGACATTGGCGCCGAGGTTCAGCAGCAGGCTCTGATTGTCGTCGCCGGTGTCGAGGTCCTCGAAGTTGTCCCACTGGACGCTGGGCTGTAGCGTCAGCCAGTCGTCGACCAGGAAGTAGGCGCTGAGGCCGGTGCTGTTGTTGCGCGTGTCGCTGCTCAGGTCGACATGGTCCTCGAAGGAATAGATCGTGTGCGAGAGGTTCCAGTTCCAGGTTTCGTAGTTGGCGCCGGTGCTCAAGGTGAGAGAGCGTGTCGAATTGTTGGCGTCGTCGTTGGGAGAGTCCTGCGACTTGTCGATCCGGTCGATCTCGTACCAAGAGGCCGAAATGCCGAAGAAGGGCTGGCCGTACCACGGCAGGGAGCCGTCTTCCAGCGGCTCGATGTAGGGTGTGTAGTTGCCGTTGAAGTAGATGTTGATATTGCGGTCGGTCGGCAGGTAGTCCAGGTCATCGACGTTGTTGACCTGGTGGTCGACGCGCAACTGCGCGGAGAACTCGTCCCAGAGGAAATCCGTGTAGACCGACGTCGTCTCGCGGTCGGGTTCCAGGTAGGGGTTGGCCAGGCTGCTGAAGAAGGTATCAACCTGGTCGCGCTGCACGCCGATGGTCCAGGTGAAGACGCTGCCGTCCAGGGTGGCGCCGCGCAGCGGCTCGAGTGAGGCCAGCACGGAGTAAGCGTCGGCGGTTTCGGCATCGAAGCCCTGGTCCTTGCCGTCGAAATCGAAGTTGGTCTGTGCATACTCGCCGCGCAGGCGCAGGGCCTCGTCGAACCACAACGTGTCCGCGGCGATCGACCAGCCGTCGCCTTCGTTGACCACCTCGTCGCTACCGATGCCGAAGCCGCCGTCGCCGCCTTCGCCGGTATAGAAAGTGCCGGTCAGGACAATGTTGTCCTTCAGGGCTTCGATCGGACGCACCGAGACGGAGGCGCCTTCGACCCTTTCCTCGTTGCGGCTGATGCCGAGCTCGTGGCGGGTGCCTACCAGGGCTTCGGTGCTCTGCACGAAGCCGGTGACGGAAAGCCGGTCGTCGGCAAGGCCGGTCCGCAGGGAGACGCCGCGGCGATAGAATCCGGACATGATCAGGTTGTCGATGCCGGTGTCGTGGTCACCGGCGGTGAAGCCGGCGAAGAAGCTGTCCTGCTCGTAGTCGCCGTCGATCCGGTATTCACTGAAATCGAAGTTGCGCCCGTCGATGCCCAGGTCGATCTGGCTGTTGTAGAGGTAGCTGCCTTGGGCCGAGATGCGCCAGTGCTCGTCACCGGCTGAGGCCTCGGCGGTGCCGGCGCTCTCTCCCGTCACGTGCTGAGGCGGGGTATCGATGCCGTTTTCGGCAAAGCGGGTATTCACCTCGCCGGCCAGGTTGGCGTTCACTGACAGGTCCCGGATCAGCTCTGAATGACGGACGTCCAGGCTCCAGTAGCCGCGCTCAAGGATCGAACCGTCGCCGCCGCGCTCTACGAGGCGCAGGCTGTGGCTGCCGGTTGAAAGCGTCTCCGGTGGCGTAACGACCAGGCGTGCGTTCTCAACCAGAACGAAGGCGGTGACGTCGATGTCGTCCAGCTCGACCGCGAGGTTCTGGTAGATTGCCGGGTCAAGGTCGGCCGGCAGCAGAATGACGATGGGATCGCTGCGCCCCCGGCTCTCGGAGGGAGTCGCTTCCAGCTCCGGCACCCAGTCGCCTTGCGCCAGGGCCGGCGGGGCCCCGCAAAGGGCCAAAGCCAGAAAAATCGTCGCCAGCCCGGTGGTGGAACGAGTGGAATAACCCCTGGCCGCTTTGCGGCCAGGTAGCACAAAAGAATGCCTGATGCCCTGCGCACCACGCCTACATTCCCGCATTGCCCTACCTTTCGGTCCACCCCCCGGCGATCGAATTTAAGGGCGACTCTCCCACGTCACGCGCATCCTATTATCCTGAAAGTTGCCTGGAAGGAAGAGCGAGGTTGCCTCTAGTACTGAATTTCTTGCCGGCTGGGGCTTCAGGGCTACCGCTTTGGGTCGTCGAGACTATGCGCTAACCTCCAGAAACCCGGGCAATTTTGCCGATCCGGGGTCAGTGAGGGGAAAACCGCACAATGAGTGCTGAAATGAAGAATAAGGCGAGAAGGAAGGAAATTTTCCGGCTTTCCCAGGTAAAGATGGATAAAACCATCGGCAAGAGCGCCTATCAAAAGAAGCTGACCGAAGAACAACTGCGCCTGCGTCAAATCCAGCAGGCCTATCTGGCCACCGGCGACCGGGGGATTATCGTCTTCGAGGGCTGGGACGCCGGGGGCAAGGGCGGGACGATCCGCCGGATGAGTGCGGTCATGGATCCCCGCGGTTTCAAGGTCTGGCCCATTGCCGCGCCGCGTGACGTCGACAAGGAGCGCCACTTCCTCTACCGCTTCTGGGAGAGGGTGCCGCCGGTCGGCGCCATCTCGGTCTTCGACCGCTCCTGGTACGGGCGGGTTCTGGTGGAGCGTGTGGAAAAGCTGGCCGCCCAGGAAGCGTGGAAGCGCGCCTACCGGGAGATCAACGAGTTCGAGCGGATGCTGATCGACGATGGTGCCCGGATCGTGAAGATCTTCCTGCACATCACGCCGGAGGAGCAGCTCACCCGCTTTGAGCAGCGCCTGGCCGATCCCATGAAGCGCTGGAAGCTGACCTATGAAGACTTCCGCAACCGCAATCGCCGGCCGGACTATGAAAAGGCGATCGACGACATGATCACGCGCACCTCGACGGTACGGGCGCCCTGGCACGTCATCGCCGCGAACGACAAGAAGTACGCCCGGATCGAAGCCCTGAGGGTGGTCACGGAGACCCTGTCCCGCGGTGTCGACCTCGGCCCTCGGCCCATGGACGAGGAGGCCAAGGCGCTGGCGCGGGCCGTGTTCGGGAGTTTGCCCGATGGCCTATGAGGGTGGGCTGGAGCTCTCCGCGGTCTTGCCGCCGCGCAGTTCCCCGGCGGCCAGCAGCGCGATCGGCAGCCACAGGGTGATCCACTCACGCCCCAGGTTCTGCAGCAGGCTGCGTGAATCGAAGAGCGAGGCGCCGAATCCGTAGGCCAGCAGCATGAGGTAGATGGCCTGGCCGCGGCGCAGCCGCCCCAGGGCGAGCCAGAGCGCATAGCCGATCAGCGCGGTGAACAGCAGGGTGGCCGGCAGGCCGCCGTAGATCTGGTTGGCCAGGACCAGGTTGTGCGGCGAACGCTGGGGGCCTTGCTTGCCGGTGAAGGTGATGTCCGTGAGGCTGCCGTAGCCGAACCAGGGGCGCTCGGCGATAGCCGCCAGAGCCTGCTGCCACAGTTCGAAGTGGCCGCTCTGGGCTCTTTCGTAGAGCAGCGTAATCGGTCGTTGATCCGTCAGGACCGCGGCAAGGGCCGCGGCGGCGGTCAGGGCGAGGACGGCGAGCGCGATCCGCCGGTCGGCGGTCAGCAGACCGAGGGCTAGGGCGAGCGTCAGGGCCAGCAAGGGGCCCCGGCTGCTCGTCAGCAGCATGAACAGGACACAAATGGCGATCACGCCGAGCCACAGAAGGCGTTCCGGCCAGCTCGCGGCGCGCGGCAGCAGGACGAAGGCGCTCAGCAGGGCCACGAAGCCGTAAAGCGTCGCCCCGATCACCGGTTGGGAAGCGAGCCCGAAGGCGGTGAAGCGCCATCCCTGAGTATTCAGGCCGGACGCCGCGCCGGCGAAGAGCACCAGCAGCGTGGCCGCAGCGGTCAAGGCGAGCCAGAAGGACAGCCGCCGCTCCAGGCCGGGCTCGCGGGCGGCCAGCAGCACGGTAATGGCGAAGAAGACGGCCAGCAGCGCCGTTACGCGCAGCAGATCGGCCATCTCGTCCCAGTCGAAGCCCTCGCCGAAGAATCCTGCGGCCAGGAAATAGCCGGCGTAGACCGCCGCCAGGCGAACCAGTCGCGAATCCCAAAGGCGGCCGGCGTCGAGCGCGTAGAGGTTTACCAGGAAGACCGGCAGGCCCAGGACGTAGAAGAGGTTACGGTGCCCGCGAGTCTCCAGCACGAAGGCGGCGCAAAGCAGCAGGATGTAGACCGCCGAAAGGACATCGATGCGCGTGACTACGCGATAGAGCTTTCTTGCGGGGGTAGGTCCGCTGCGGGTTCCGTGTTCTCTGTCGGCCAAGGATAGGACTCGGAAGGGGGCTGGGCGAAACTGCGTTCCAGGATGTACTTCGCGACGCGGTGCGACGCAAACATGGAATGGGCGGCGCGCCAGCCGGCCTCGGCGACGCTGCGGCGCCGTGCATCCTGACGGGCGAAGTGGTCCAGCTTGTCGACCAGCTCCTCCAGGCCATCGAAAAAAGCGATCTGGTCTTCGCTGAACAGGTCCTGAAATCCGGTGCTGCGCGAGACGAAGGTCAGCAGGCCGTTGCCCAGCAACTGGCTCATGCGGTCGGAGGCATAGAGGTAGACGTTGTCCGGACGGCTCATGTTGAAACCCATGCGGGCGTTGTTCATGGCCTCCAGGAAGGCTGCCCCGCGCAGCGGGGGGCTGCCCGGCAAGCCGCGGATGTCGGCTTTCAGCGCGGGCAGTCGCTCCAGCGCCTGCTGCAGGAACTGCACCCTCGCGTCGCCGCCGGGGCTGACGGCGAAGAAGAGGTCGAAGTCCTGATCGCTGTGCGCGAAGGCGCGGCCGATGTCGATCGCCGGGTCCACCGGGTTCGGCATGAAGTAGACCTTGGCGCGACGGTCAGGTGCCACGCCGTGGATCGGGGCGGCCGTGGTGACGAAGATGGCATCGACGCTGTCTGCGCGGCGCAGCAGGCGCCCGCGGTTGGCCGCGTCGGTCAGAGTGTCGACGTTGCGAAAGGCAATGCGCAGGCCGGGGTTCTCTTGGCGCAGGGTCTCCAGCGTCGCGTTCTCGATGATCTCGCAATGGCCCATCAGCAGCAGGTCCGGGCGGAAGTTGCGGGCGGTCTCGATCAGCTTGCGGTTTGCGGCGCGCCGCCCCGGGCCGGTGGAGAGGAAGGGAGTGGAGCCGCGCGCCACCTCGCGGTCGTTGAAGACATGCAGGTTGCAGCCCAGGCGGATAAAGCCGTGCAGCAGCTTGGGCATGATCATGTAGTAGTCTTCGCCCAGTTCGCGCCCGAAAACGTTGCCGACAACTAGGACCTTGCGGCCGGTGTGATCGCGGGAGGGCAGGGGCGAGGCGTTCATGAAGGCCGGTATGGTTGTGCGGGGCGACTCGGCGCAGCTTAGACTAAATGGCCGCCGCGCCGGTGCAAGAGGCTTGGCGCCGGGGCCGCCAGGGGCGCTTTGTCGTTGCCAAATGCGGGGCGAGACCCTAGGTTTTCCGCGCATCGGGGCGTAGCTCAGCCTGGTAGAGTGCCTGCTTTGGGAGCAGGATGTCGGAGGTTCGAATCCTCTCGCCCCGACCACCCGACACATCTCCCGGGGCCGCCGGACCCGCCGCGGCGCCGGCACAGCATCAGCCGGGAGCAAATTCATGGCGCTCGCCAAGCTCGATCACGTCAACCTCCGCACCGCCCGCCTTGCGGAAATGTGCGCGTTCTACATCGAGGTTCTGGGCATGACCGAGGGCCCGCGCCCGGCCTTCGGTTTCGGCGGCGCCTGGCTCTACTGCGGCGGCGAGGCGACGGTGCATCTGGTGGAGGTGGCCCGACAGCCGGCCCCCGAGGGGGAGCTGCGCCTGGAGCACTTCGCCTTCCAGGCCTCGGGCCTGGCGGATTTCCTGGCCCTGCTGAAGGCGCGCGGCGAGGCCTACCGCATCGGCGTCATCCAGGACTTCGGCATCATCCAGGTCAATATCCACGACCCCGACGGCAACCACATCCACGTGGACTTCGCCGCCGCCGAGGCCGCCGAGGTGCCCGACGAGCCGGCTCTGGCCCAGCTTTAAGGCCATCAAAGTCGTTGCGTGGGGCCGGTCAGCGGCTATCATGCGGCGCGAATCAAGCGGCGCCGGACCGGCGGTCCGGGCCGCAGAAAGACGCTGATTTTCAGGACGTTGATCCTCAAGGGGTGCAGGGGCAGCCATGCAAGTACGCATCTTTCAGCCGCCGAAGACCGCGATGCAGTCGGGACGGGCCACCACCAAGCAGTGGACCATGGAGTTCGAGCCCCAGGCCGCCCGCGAGGTCGAGCCGCTGATGGGCTGGACGTCCTCCGCCGACACCCGCGCTCAGCTGCGCCTGCGCTTCGACACGCTGGAGGAGGCGATCGCCTACGCGCAGAAGGAAGGCCTCATGTACAACGTCGAGCGGCCGCACGAAAGAAAAGTAAAACCAAAGGCTTACGCGGATAATTTCAGATACGACCGCCTGGGCCGCTGGACCCATTGAGGAACGCCGCGGGGCATCGGGCCGCGCGGCTCGCCAGTGACCCGGAGCAAGCCTCCCAGCGCCCGTAGCTCAGTTGGATAGAGCACGTGCCTTCTAAGCATGGGGTCGCAGGTTCAAGTCCTGCCGGGCGCACCAACTTTCAGACTTTTTGGGAATCGGCTTTCAGACTTTTCAGTGCCCTGTTCCTGGCCTGTTCGCGGGCAGCCTGGGCTTCGCCGGCCCGCCGGCGCCGCGTGTAGAAGCGCTGGGTGCCAATACGGGCATGCTGAAGCAGGCTCTGAATTTCCTCGGCCGAGGCCCCGCCATCGTCTGCTTCCTGTCCCGCCTCGTGGCGTAGGTTGCCGGCTTTGAGTTCCTCTGGCAGGCCAGCCTTCTTGCGGATCTTCTGGACCCAGGCGGCAAAGTTCCGCCTGGTATAGCGTTCGCCGGTCTCCTCGCTGACGACTATGCCTCCACGGCGCTCTTCCTCCGGGATGGCATCCAAGAGCTCCCGGGCCCATTGGGATAGGGGGATGAGATTGCCGACACCGGTCTTTTGGCGAGCCATGTCGAGTTCGCCCTCCTCGGGTCGGTACACGGGCCGGCCTTCGTTATAAAGCTGCATGACACCGTCTTCACCTTGCGGCCACTCAAGGGCCAAGACGTCGACGGGGTTTTGTGCGGAGTCGTAGATAAGGGCCACAGCCGGGCCGACTGACGGCCGGCCGATCTCGACGGCTTTTTCATAGAAGGCGAGGACCCGGGGCCAAGTCCAGGGCACATAGCTTTGCTTGGCAGGCAGATGTATTTTCATCTTGCTGGCCGGATTCTGTCCCTTGTACCAGCCTTCATCGATGCAGAAGCTGTAGAACGCCCGTAGGGTCTTGATGACCTTAACTGCGTTCGAGAACTTGCCGTCTGCCTGAAGCTGTTCCCGCCATCTTTTGACGTGGCGCCGTTCAAGTGCTCTGAGGTCTTTATCTCCGATGCAGGCCTCGATGATTTTCAGGCCCTCGTGGTGATAATTCATGGTCGCGGGCTGCTTGGGCTTGCCGTCGGCCTTCGTGCAGAAGTCCCGACTTTGGCGCCATTTTTCAGCCGCCCATGAGACGCTGTAGGGCCGCATCTGGGAAGAAGCCTTCTTGAGGCCCGACTTTGCGTCATAGTAGAGGCGCCAGCCCTTCAAGTACGCCTCAATGCGAACGGTTCCGAGCTCACAAGGCGGGCTTATCAGCCTCACTTTTCCCCTCGGCTGCCAGTAAAAACCAGACCTTTTCTCAATGACATAGGGCGGCTTCTTGCCTCCTAGGTCTGTCTCGGTCACTCCGCAAACTCCTTGTCGAGCTCGGCCTTCATAATTCTAATTGAGTCAGCATAACCGAAATGGCGAGCGAGGAACTTATCAATCGCCGGTCGGTAGTACTTCCCGGTTTTTGCGTCCGGTCGAGGGAAGCCAGGCGTGTCACGCCACTCTTTGAAAGTGCGGTCCAAGTTGCCGCTGGACTGGGCGCAGTCGAGGTAACTGGCCAACGTCCTGGGCGTCATCAATTGGGGCCAATTAGGCGCGAAACGCTGACGCCCCGGCGAAATTTCCTGCTTTTCTGGCATCCTGCACTACTGCCCCACGGTAAGTGTTCTTAGCCGAAAGCGGTCTTTCGAGGGCTTCTTTGGCCTTCAGTTGGCTCACGGCGGTGGCGAGTTGGCGCCACTGACGGCGCTGGGTTCGTCCAAGAAATGGTTGATCAGTAGTCCGGATCGCATTTGCCAAGGGTAGAATCTGGTCCATTAATAGGAGGTTTATGAGTCACAAGATCTAGCGCCCTGGTTGCATTTTGGCGCCATATATTGTGCGTAAAGGGGCCGTGCGGATGGTACTGGGAAGGAGGCGCTGATCGAGCAGCCTCGCCCCATTCTCTCGGCGAATTCGCCATGCGGCTCCAATCGGTGAGAATACATTGGTATTCGCTGGCAAAGGCGGGAAATCCGTAACCGGATTACGTCTTGAGTCCGTAATCCGGTTACGGTAAACTGCGACAAAGCTTTGGAGGGCACCATGACAGACCGTACGGCCGCGCGGCGGGTCCAGAAATATCGGAAACGTCAGAAGAGAGATCGTGGCATCAACCGAGTTGAAGTCCAGGTGCCCGCCCTTGCTACTGAAGATGTCAGGCTATTGAGCAGGAAGCTTAAAGGTGTGTTCGAGAAGGCATCGGAGGCGGAGAGGCAGATCAGGTTCATACTTGCGACAATCAATGCTCCGCGCCCTTACCCCATCGATGCCAAAAGCTTTGTTCATTGTTTGACGACGGGCCAACCTGAGACGAGGTGGCTTCCTCATATCGAAGCCTTTTTTGACGAAGTTTCAGTGGAGGCCATTCACGACCTTGTGCTGGCGGGTGTCGTCAGCTTTGAGGACCTATACAGAGCTGCGCGCAGCTGGGGAGTAACGGATGCCAGGAACGTCAGCTGGATCAAGGAAATGGCAGACTTCCGACTGGCGAAGATTGCTGCATGATGCCATCGCGCTGCTCGACACACTGACGGAAACGCCGAAATGGACGTTCGGCGGCGGTACGGCTCTAGCTGTCTTCTACGAACATCGCGTCAGTTACGACATCGATATCTTCGTCTCGGACGCTGAAGCCGTTACCGCTCTATCCCCGAGCAAGAATCCAACGACAAAGGAGCTTCTTGGGGAACATAGCTATCAGTTCCCAGGGCATTATCTGAAGCTGGAACTGGAACAAGGCGAGATCGACTTCATCGTTGGGGGAAGGCGAACGGACGAGCCGACTCAGCCGTGGGAGTTTGAAGGCAGAACCATTCTCATTGACACGCCATGGGAAGCGGCCATCAAGAAAATCTTCTACAGGCCGTCACACTTCAAGGTGCGCGACGTCTTCGACCTGGCAGCAGTTATCGATCATGATGGAGAGAGATTGAGGTCGTGCCTGCCCGATGTAGAAGACAAGCTCGGTAAGTTGCTGGATCGCATCGACGCGCTTTCTTCCAGCTACGAAACCCTGGTGGCCGAAGACGTTAATCCAACGGAACGTGGTCAAAAATACCTAACGAAGACCGCTATTGAGGCAACCATGGTCTTCTTAAACGACTGGACGCATCGAACACGCTCAACAGGCTGAGCTGGTCCCCTTCGGTGAATCCGATCTCGGGATGCGTCGCGATTGGCTGACGCCCTCATCCGGAGGCTTCGCGATCGCAATGCGCTCTCGGACGTTCTTTGAGTCATGCTACAGCCACCTATAAAGGAAATTGAAAGCAGCCAATGAAGCAGACCTACTTGTAGCTCACTAGAAGATATCTCGGACCGGAGGCGCAATGTTTAAGGCAATTCCTCCCGCACGCAGTAAGAGCGAGGTGAACCGCGCAGGCAACCGCATCCGAGCGGCGGGTGGCGATCCTGAACCGCGAGACATCGAGATTGTAGAGAACTGGCGCGCTAGCCATCTATGGGTGCTGAACACGTTCCAAGCCAGCCTGCGACGCAGGGCCAAAGACAGGCCCATAACCGTTGCCCAGCGGCTTAAGCGTAGGAACACTATTTTTGACAAGCTCCGCAGAGAACCAGCGATGCAGCTGGCGCGCATGCAAGACATTGCAGGATGCCGATTTGAGGCGATGCCAATTTCTGAAGTGATTTCAATGGGATGAATGGTGCCGCCGGGGTGAATTGAACAGCCGCCCCCACCCTTACCTGGGGTGGGGGCGCGGCGCGGTTTCCGCTCAGGCCAGCCGCGAAAAGCCCCCCCCCCCCGGGGCCCGGGGGGGGTTTTGGCGGGCTCTCCCCCCCCCCCCGGGGGTGGGGCGGG
>NZ_JACSDK010000023.1 GCF_014925385.1 Pelagibius marinus
CCCCAGTGCCTATACCGAGAACCTCCGGATCATGCCAAACGACACAATCCGCCGCCCGCGTATCCCTTCCAAATCTACAATGTCAAACAGCCGGCTCGTGCTGGAACCGCGCACAGGCGATCCGCCGAGCATTTTTGCCCGCCTCACCACTCATGAAGAAGCAGAAATCAGGGCAAGCACTATACTGATTAGGAACCGAGCTTTCAACGCCTTAAGCTGTGGAAAACCGGCTCTTGGAGAGCCGCCGCTTGGCCGAGGTTTGGAGCCCCCGGTTCCGGCGACAGCGAGGGGTATATAGGCGGTCCCCGCGGGACTGTAAACACCGAAAATCATGCAGCGCACAAAATTTTTCGCCCTTTTTCGGCTTTACTTTCAAAGTATCCCCAGAGACCTCAATTCGGCCTGCATTTCCGCGGGCAAACCCTCTCCCTCGGCACCGCTTTGATCCAGGTCTGCGGGGGCGTCGGCGGCCTCCAGATAGCGCCAGCCCTGGAACGGCCGGTGGCCCCTGGGCACCACCCGGACCAGTTCCGGGGCCAGGTGCAAACGGGCAAAGCCGCGCCCCTCCGCGTCAACCTCCGGGGTAATGTCGGAAATCGGCTGGCGCACCAGGATCATGCCCTTGATGACCCAGTAGAGCGAGCCGCCGTCCAGGATCTCGTCGCTGCGCTTGGGCATCATACGGGTGTCGTGGCGCAGCGTCTCGCCCCGCTTCAGGCGCCGCGCCTGGAACTGCTCCAGTTGCTCGACGCTCTCAACCCCGACACAAAGCTTGCGCAGATGCAGCGCCATGACCTCCCTCTTCTGTACGCTATCGTTTCGCGACGAGACCTACGCCGCGCGCCCGGCCAGGGCAAGAGCCACCTTGGAAGACGGCGGCCGGTCCAGCGCCCGGCAGATGAAGGCCCCGGCCGCCGCCAGGCGGTCCAGGTCGATGCCGGTCTCGATGCCCAGCCCGTTCAACAGGTAGACCACGTCCTCGCTCGCCACGTTGCCCGAGGCGCCCTTGGCGTAGGGGCAGCCCCCCAGCCCGGCGACGGCAGTGTCCACCGTCGCCACCCCCGCCTCCAGGCAGGCCAGGATGTTGGCCAGGGCCTGGCCGTAGGTATCGTGGAAGTGTACCGCCAGACGCTCCAGGGGCACCGCGGCGGCCACCGCCTCGACCATGGCGCGGGCCTTCAGCGGCGTGCCGACGCCGATGGTGTCGCCCAGCGAGATCTCGGCGCAGCCCATGGCGTCCAGCGCCGCGGCCAGCTCCGCCACCCGGGCCAGGGGCACCTCGCCCTCATAGGGGCAGCCGAGCACGCAGGAGACGTAGCCGCGCAGGCGCAGGCCCGCCGCCGTGGCCTCGGCGCAGACCGGCCGGAAACGCTCCAGACTCTCGGCGATGGAGCAGTTGATGTTGCGCTGGGTGAAGGTCTCAGAAGCCGCACCGAAGACGGCGATCTCCTCCACGCCGGCCGCCAGCGCCCGTTCCAGGCCCTTCAGGTTGGGCACCAGCACCGGATAGCGCACGCCGGGCCTGCGCTTCAGCGCGGCCAGCACCTCGGCGGTGTCGGCCATCTGCGGCACCCACTTCGGCGAGACGAAGGCGCCGGCCTCGATCACCTTGCAGCCGGCCTCGGCGAGCCGCTCGATGAGCTCGACCTTCACCGTCGCCGGCAGGCTCTGCGGCTCGTTCTGCAGGCCGTCGCGCGGCCCCACTTCCACCAGTTCGACAGATTTCGGCAGCGCCATTGTGCCCGCGCGCCCCTTCTCCCAATCGTTTCGAATAATCCAGCCCCAGGCTAAGGTCTGGACCGTCCCGCCTCAAGAGCGGCGGCCCCGGAGGCGCGCCTCAGATCTTTCCCACCACCGCCAGTTCGACGCCTTCCTCGACCAGGTCGCCGGCAGCACAGTTCAGCATCTCGACCGGGCCGTCGTGGGGCGCGGTCAGGGTGTGCTCCATCTTCATCGCCTCCAGGCGCAGCAGCGGCGCGCCCTCGCTGACGCTGTCGCCGGCCTTCACCAGCACCGCCGTCACCTTGCCCGGCATGGGTGCCACCACGCGGCCACTGGCCCCGGCTTCCCCGCCCAGGCCGTACATATCGTCATGCAGCGTCAGCACGAAGCTTTGCCCCTCCAGGAGCACCCAGCGCTGCAGGCCGCGGCGCAGCACCCGCGCGGTGAAACTGCCGTCGCCCAGGCGCAGGGCCAGGGCGCCGTCCCCGGTCTCGACGACCGCCGCCGAGACCTCGCCGCCGGGCAGGCCGAGGCGCAGCCCCTCCCAGCCGAAGACGACGCGCACTTCCAGGCTCTGCTCGCCGTAATGGAAGGTGAAGTCGCGGTGGGTCTCGGAATTGAGCCGCCAGCCGTTGGTGAGCTGCCAGGGCGAATGAGGATCGCCGGAATCGGCTGCCGCGGCGCGGGCGGCGCGGCCGCGCCAGGTCATCTCGGCCAGAGCCGCCGCCGCCAGCGCGCTCTCCGGCAAGACGGTGTCGGCCGGCACCAAGGCCTCGCGCTGCTGGTCGATGAAGGCAGTGTCGACCACCCCCGCGGCGAAGCGGGTGTGGCCGAGAATGGCCTGCAGGAAGTCGACGTTGGTGACGACGCCGGCCACTTCTGTCCGCGCCAGGGCGCGCTGCAGGCGACGCAGCGCCACCGCCCGGTCCTCACCCCAGGCGATGACTTTGGCGATCATGGGGTCGTAGTGCACCGTCACCTTGTCGCCGGCGCGCACGCCGCTGTCGATGCGAATGCCCTCCTCCCCCTCGGGGAAGGCCAAGTGCAGCAGTTCCCCGGTCGACGGCAGGAAGCCGCTGGCCGGGTCCTCGGCATAGAGCCGCGTTTCGATGGCATGGCCGCTCGCGGTAATGTCCGCCTGCCCCGCCGGCAGGGCCTCGCCCGCGGCGACGCGCAGCTGCCACTCCACCAGGTCGTAGCCGGTGATCATTTCGGTGACCGGATGCTCGACCTGGAGGCGTGTGTTCATCTCCATGAAATAGAAGTCTTCGCCGTCGACCAGGAACTCGACGGTGCCGGCGCCCCGGTAGTCGATCGCCTCCGCCGCCTTCAGGGCCGCTTCACCCATGGCCTGGCGCAGGGCTTCGCCGAGGCCCGGCGCCGGCGCTTCCTCCACCACCTTCTGGTGGCGGCGCTGCGAGGAGCAGTCGCGCTCGAAGAGGTGCACCGCGTTGCCGTGGTCGTCGCGGAAGATCTGCAGCTCGATGTGGCGCGGTGAGGCCAGGTAGCGTTCCAGCAGCACGTGATCGTCACCGAAGGAGGCCATGGCTTCGCGCCGGGCGGCCTGCAGCGCCTCGACGAAGTCGCCGGCCTGCTGGACCACGCGCATACCCTTGCCGCCGCCCCCGGCAGAGGCCTTGATCATCAGAGGGTAGCCGACCTTATTGGCCTCCGCGGCCAGCGCCTCGGGCTCCTGGGCATCGCCGTGATAGCCGGGCACCAGCGGCACTCCCGCCGCCTGCATCAGCGCCTTGGCCTCGCTCTTGGAGCCCATGGCCCGGATCGCCGCGGCCGGCGGGCCGACGAAGGCGATGCCGGCGGCCGCACAGGCCTCGGCGAAGGCCGCGTTCTCGGAGAGGAAACCGTAGCCGGGATGGATGGCCGTCGCCCCGGCGGCCCGCGCGGCCTCGAGAATCGCCTCGGCGCGGAGATAACTTTCGGCGGCCGGTGCCGGCCCGATGCAGAAAGCCACATCGGCTTCGGCCACGTGGGCTGCGGCGCTGTCGGCCTCCGAATAGACCGCCACGCAGCGCAGGCCGAGACGCCTTGCCGTGCGGATCACACGGCGGGCGATCTCTCCCCTGTTGGCGATCAAGACCGTATCGAACAAGACCTTCCCCCTACTGCTTCTTCTCGCCGGCGCCGGGTGCGGTTTCGCTCAGGGCCTCCAGGCGGGCGTAGTTGTCCTCGCGGAACTCGTTCATGACGCGGGTGATATCATCGGTACTGACCCCGACCGCGGACAAGAGAATTCCGCCGATCTGCAGGCTCGCCTCGACGGTCTCCGGCACCACGGCCGTCGCCCCGTCGCGCTCCAGCTGGTGGGCGTGGCTCATGTCGTGGGAGCGCACGAAAATCGGCAGCTCCGGCGCGTGCTGGCGCAGCGCCGCCACCGCCTGGCTGGCCTCGCCGGCGCGGTCGATGGTGATGACCGCGGCCTTGGCGCGGTCGATCCCGGCGGCCTCCAGCACGTCGACGCGGCTGGCATCGCCATAGTAGAGCGGCAGGCCGTCGGCGCGGCCGCGCGCAACGCGGGCGTGGTCCAGGTCGAGGGCGATGTAGGGAACGCCGCAGGCCGCGAGCACACGGGCCACCGTCTGGCCGACCCGCCCGAAGCCCGCAATGATGACATGCTCTTCGATCTCCCCTGCCTCGTCCTGCAGGGCCTCGACCCGGTGAGTCGGCTTCGGCGCCGCGAGGCGTGACAGCCGGCCGCCGAGCCAATCCATCGCCGGCGTCGCGGCCATGGAGAGGGCGATCAGGGCCAGCAGGAGCTGTCCCAATTCCGCGTCCAGGACGCCACTCAACATGGCGCCGCCGATCAGCACGAAGCCGAACTCCCCGCCCTGTGACAACAGTGGCCCGACCCGGAGCGCCACGTCGCCGGGCAGGCGGAACAGCAGGCACAGGCCGGAAATGAGCAGGCTCTTGGCGAGCAGCAGCGCCAGCAGCGCGGCCAGCAGTACCAGCGTTTCCCGCGCCACCAGCGGCAGGTCGATCACCATGCCGATGGCCATGAAGAACAGGCCCAGCAGCAGCCCCTTGAAGGGCCTGATGTCGGCCTCGACCTGATGGCGGTACTCCGTCTCAGAGAGCAACAGACCGGCGAGAAAAGCCCCCAGCGCCATGGAGATATCGGCCTGGGACATCAACCAGCCGGCGCCCAGCACCACCAGCAGGGTGACCGCCACGAAGAGTTCCTGGAGCCGCGCCGCGGCAATGATGCGATAGAGCGGGCGCAACACGCGCCGGCCGATGAGGACCGCCGCGGCCACCACAACCACCGCCTTCACCGCGGCGATGGCCACCGCGCCGATCAGCGAGGACTCCGGCGCCCCCAGCAGCGGCAAGAGCGCCAACAGCGGCACGATGGCGAGATCCTGGAACAGCAGCACCGAGAAGGAAACGCGTCCGTAGCGGGTGATCATCTCGCCCCGCTCCACTAGCATCTGGATTACAAAAGCGGTGGATGACAGTGCCAGGCCGCCGCCGACGACCAGCGCCACCTCCACCGGCTGGCCAAGGCTCACAACCACCCCGCCGATCAGAACGGCGGTCACCGCGACCTGCAGCGCCCCCAGCCCAAAGACGTAGCGCCGCATCAGCTTCAGGCGCTCGACGGAGAGCTCCAGACCGATGGTAAAGAGCAGGAAGATCACGCCCAGGTCGGCCAGCAACAGAACGCTGTCGGGATCCTCGATCAGGCCCAGCGCATGCGGGCCCACCAGCACCCCGGCCGCCAGGTAGCCCAGCACCGAGCTGGACTTGAACCAGCGAAACAGCGGCACGATGCAGACGGCCGCGATAAGAAATACGAGGACTTCTCCTAGGTTTGCCGGTCCGTGCATCGCCGCGCCGTCCTAGTGGCGGCCATGCCGGCGCTGTTCGCGCCAGTCGCGTTCGCGGGCGTAGCGCAAGACCTCTGAGAATCCGAAGATGATCAGCCACACACCGATCACGATCTGTAGCGAGGCGATTGCCCGCACCAGAAAGCTGGCCGGCACCAGATCACCGTAGCCGACGGTACTGAGGGTGATGATCGAGAAATAGAGGGATTCCAGGAAGGTTATTTCCCGATCAACGCCCAAGACCGTGAAATGGGCCCCGGGAATCACCCGGTCAATGATCCGGTAGATGCATCCGAAGACCACGACCACGAAGGAATAGTAGGTAAAGAAGGCCAGCGTCGGCGCCAGCAGGGCATAAGCCTGGTCGAAGAACTCCTCGAAGAGCAATCCGGTCTCCAGCAGGAAGGCGGTCACATCGCGGCTGACGACAAACACCACCACGGCGATGAGGCCCATGCTCAGAAGCAGGAAAGCGCTGATGGTCTCCGGGCGATAGTCCTTGTGCGGTAGAATGAAGGTCGCCAGACCCACGGCGAAGACAGGCAGCAGCCAGAGGAAAAGCCGTGGCGCGTAGTGAACCCGGCTTTCGGCTTCGTGCCGCACCAGGTTGTTTATCTCTTCGCGCCGCAGGGATACACCGGCAATGAAAGCCGCGATGGGCAATACGAAGGAAATTCGAATCGCCCAGTCGCTCGCCGTCTCGAAGTTGGATTCCACGAAGAAGGTGAAGAGGCAGGCATAGATCGACAGAAAGTTCGCCAGCGCGATGGTGGTGAAGTGGCTGCCCGGGAAGAGCCAGTAGAACAGGGTCACGCTCAACCCCAGAGCCGCCAGCATCACAATGAAGAAGAGCCCGAAGGTATCGGTGACCGCCACCGACACCAGGACATAGAGCCCCAAGGTCAGCGTGAGGCCGCGCAGCCAGTAGCGGTCGGGCCTCGCCATAGCGGATCAGTCTCCCTGCCAGTCCGGCCGACGCTTTTCCAGGAAGGCGGCGACGCCTTCACGGCCTTCGTCCGAAGCGCGCAGGTCGGCGATGCGCGTGGCGGTCTCCTCGATCAAGGCTTCGTCAACCCTCTTGCCTGAAACCGCGAAAATCAGATCCTTTGCGGCCAACTGTGCTGCCGGTCCGCCGCTCAACAGGGCGTCGATCACCTGCCGCCCCTTCGCCTCCAGCCCGTTGCGGTCGACCACTTCGTGGACCAGTCCCAGTCGCTCGGCCTCCCAGGCGGAGAAAGTCTCCGCGGTGAGGAAATAGCGCCGCGCCGCGCTCTCGCCGAGCTTCGCCACGACATAGGGGCTGATGACCGCCGGAATGAGGCCCAGCTTGACTTCCGAAAGACAGAACTTCGCCTCTTCCACCGCGATCGCCACATCGCAGCAGGCGACCAGCCCGACACCGCCGCCGTAGGCCGGTCCCTGCACCAGGGCGATCGTCGGCTTCGGCAACTCGTTCAGGGTCCGCAGCAGGCGGGCCAGCCGCCGCGCGTCTTCCAGGTTCTCGGCCCGCGAATAGCCGGCCATGGCCTTCATCCAGTTGAGGTCCGCGCCGGCGGAGAAGCTGCGCCCCTGGGCGGCCAGCACCAGCATGCGCACCCGCGGGTCCTGGCCGACGCCGTCCAGGGCTGCGGTCAGTTCGGCGATCAACACCTCGTTGAAGGCGTTATGCACCTCGGCGCGGGTCAAGGTGATCCGGGCGACGCCGCGCTTGTCGATCTCCTGCACGAACAACGGATAGGTCATACGCTACATCCGGAAAATGCCAAATCGGGTCGGCTCCAGGGGCGCGTTCAGGGCCGCCGAGATTCCCAGGCCGAGGGTCATACGCGTATCCAGTGGGTCGATGATACCATCGTCCCACAGCCGCGCCGTCGCATAGTAAGGATGCCCCTGCGCTTCGTACTGGGCGCGGATCGGCGCCTTGAAGCTCTCTTCTTCCTCTTCGGGCCAGTCCTCGCCCTTGGCCGCCAGGCTGTCGCGGCGGACGGTCGCCAGCACGTTGGCCGCCTGCTCGCCCCCCATAACGGAGATGCGCGCGTTGGGCCACATCCACAGGAAGCGCGGGCTGTAGGCGCGCCCGCACATGCCGTAGTTGCCGGCGCCGAAGCTGCCGCCCAGGATCACCGTGAACTTCGGGACCTTGGCGCAGGCCACCGCGGTGACCAACTTGGCGCCGTCTTTTGCGATGCCGCCGGCCTCGTACTTGCGCCCGACCATGAAGCCCGTGATGTTCTGCAGGAAGACCAGGGGAATGCCGCGCTGGGCGCAAAGCTCGATGAAATGCGCGCCCTTCAGCGCGGATTCCGAGAAGAGGATGCCGTTGTTGGCGAGGATGCCGACCGGGTAGCCCCAGATCCGCGCAAAGCCGCAGACCAGGGTTTGTCCGTAGAGCGCCTTGAACTCGTCCATCTCGCTGCCGTCGACCAGACGCGCGATCACCTCGCGCACGTCATAGGGTTTGCGCAGGTCGCGCGGCACCAGGCCATAAAGCTCCGCCGGATCGTAATGCGGCTCGGCGGGCACGGCGGCGTCCAGAGCGGCCGGCTTGCGGTAGTTGAGGTTGGCGACGATGCGCCGGGCGATGGCCAGGGCGTGGGTGTCGTTCTCGGCATAGTGGTCGGCCACGCCGGACGTGCGGGTGTGGACCTCGGCACCGCCAAGATCCTCGGCACTGACCACCTCGCCGGTCGCCGCCTTCACCAGCGGCGGGCCGCCCAGGAAGATGGTGCCCTGCTCCTTGACGATGATGCTTTCGTCGGCCATGGCCGGCACGTAGGCGCCGCCGGCGGTGCAAGATCCCATCACCGCGGCGATCTGCGGAATGCCCTTGGCGGAGAGGTTGGCCTGGTTGAAAAAGATGCGCCCGAAGTGATCGCGGTCGGGAAAGACCTCGTCCTGGTTGGGCAGATTGGCGCCGCCGGAGTCCACCAGGTAGATGCAGGGCAGATGATTCTGCTCGGCGATCTCCTGGGCACGCAGATGCTTCTTCACCGTGATGGGATAGTAGGTCCCGCCCTTGACGGTCGCATCGTTGACGACGATGACGCACTCCCGCCCGGAGACCCGCCCGATGCCGGTAATCAGGCCCGCCGAGGGCACCTCGCCGCCGTAGAGGCCGTCGGCCGCCAACTGGGACAGTTCCAGGAAGGGGGAGCCGCTGTCGAGCAGGCGGCGGATCCTTTCGCGCGGCAGCAGCTTGCCGCGCCCGAGGTGGCGGTCGCGCGCCGCCGGGCCGCCGCCTTCCTTCACCTTGGCGACTTTGGCCCGCAGGTCGTCGACCAGCACCTCGTTCGCCTGCCGGTTCTCGGCAAACTCCGGGTCGCGGGGACTGACTTTGCTGAGAATCAGCGGCATGAACTCGACGAATCGGCAGCGGAGAGGACGCAACTAGTTTGGACAGGCAGGCCAAGGCAGCAAGCAAAATCCACAGCGAAGCTGGGGAATGCACCCGCGCAGCCTCAAAAGCCGCACCCCGCCCAATTGCTTACTCAAATTTAACCACTGACACCTAGCTTGGGCCCACTAGGGCCAATCCCTAGGAAGGAGCGAAGCTATGCCCTATGTGGCCAGAGACGATCAAGGACACATTGTTGATGTCCAGGAACGCGAGACCGAAGCTGCCTACGAGCAGGTCGCGCTCGACGATCCCGAGTTGGTGTCCTATCTCAACAACGGCCTCGGGGAAGCGGAGATCCAGGCGGAACTCGAAGCCTCGGACCTTGAGTTCATCCGCGTTATCGAGGACGTGATCACCGTCCTGATCGACAAGCGGGTGTTCATGCTGACGGACCTGCCGGCGCCGGCCCAGGAAAAGCTCGCCCGGCGCTACAATCTGCGCAGCAAGCTATCCGACCTGGGCAGCATCATCGGCGAGCACGAGGACATCATGCTGCCCTGAGCAGCGCGACGACCTTCCCCCGCCGCTGCAGGGTCCCTTGCAGAAAAGCCAATAATTATGTATGAGTAGCTCTTTCGCCCCGTGCGCCGAGAGAACTGCCGCCATGCAAGTCGCAGCGCCTCCCAGCCTGCTCAACCAAGCGCCCAAGCCGCGGATCGTCCAGTATCGCAACAAGCGCTACTCGGTGCGGCTGGAGCCGATCTACTGGCAGACCCTGGAGGTCCTGGCCGACCGCGAACGCATACGCCTCGGCCGCTTCGTGGCGGAACTGGCGGAGAACTACGAAGGGCCGAACTTCTCCTCCTACCTGCGCGTCTTCTGCATGCTTGAAGGTGAGCAGGCGCTGGCCCGCGAAACCCTGGGGCCGACACACCACGGCTTGCTGGACGTGGTCACCAACTGCCCCAATCCGGGCCTGATCCTGTCGCGCTACCGAACGGTCATCGCCTACAACAGCGCCTTCGGCGAGTGGCTGGGCCCCGCCGACGTCGCGGTGGTCGGGGCCGAGTTGACGACGCTGGTCCAGGTCCGCACCCGGCGCTCCCTGACCGACGTCTGGCAGGACCTGGTGGACGGCCGCGAGCCCAAGGCCGACGCCAAGCTGCTCTACGTGGCGCCCGGGCGCGTCAACGCCGCCCAGGCCACCATCCTCGCCCTACGCTCCCAGGCCTACCAGGAGTTCTATGCGGTGATGTGGCTGTCGCCGCAGGCCCGCCGGGTCGGCCCCAGCGGCAGCAATGCGCCGCCGCCTCCTTTGTCCGACTGACAGACGACACGCGAAGAACCGCGCGCCCTTGCGGCCCGCGGCTGTCTTCAGCCCAGACGGCCTTGTTCAGGCCGCGTTGGGATCGTTGATGATGAGGATATCGCTGGCGCTGTAGACGGTGAGGCCGCCTTCAAAGCTGTAGAAATGCAAACCGGTCACGTCGACGCCGGAGGCTGTGACATGCGGGTCGGCGATCCCGAAGCCGGTGATTGTCTCGTGGGTCATGATATTGACCGAGACATCCTCGCCCATGAACAGCACGACCTCGCCGGAAGAATCCGGCAGGAGATCGCCCAGCTCCAGTACCACGGAATCGGCGGCCAAGTCGTCCGCCGGCGAGGGGGCGCCGGGCTCGACGATGATAAGCGGCAGCTTATCCGTATCGACATGCAGATTCAGGGCCTCCTCGGCGGGCGCTTCCGCGCTCACCGGAGCCTGGGGCAAGTCAATCGCTGCTTTATCGTCGTTCATGCCGAGATTCTGCCACCCTAGATGGCCACGAATGTTTCATTCCTGGAATCAACATAGAACGTCGTTCAACAAAGGACAACTATTCTGGGGGAGAGCGGCCGAATTAATAGGTTCATTGTCCTATTTTTCTGCCGAATTCCACCGTAAGGCACCTTAACTCGCGCCCCAGTCACTCGGTTCCCATTCCTGGCGCCCACCACGCCCAAGACAAAACCGGCCACGACAAAGAAAAACGGCGCTCCCCATTCCGGGAAGCGCCGCTCTTTACTCTCCAGGACCGCCGGGGCGGCCCCTTAGATCTTAGTCGGCCAGGCCGTCGATCCAGGACTTGTGCTCGACGACCGCCTGCTCCGGTGCGCTGACACCCAGGGTCTCCAGCAGCACGCCGCCGACCCCGAGAATACGGTACGAGGCAAGCTGCTCGTTGGTCTGCGCGGTGATGAGCTGGCCTTCCGAAGTGAAGAGCTCGTTCTCCGCGTCGAGGACGTCCAGCAGGGTCCGCTGCGCCACCTCGAACTGCTGCTCGTAGGCACCCAGGGTCGACCGGTTGAAGTCACGGGCGTCTTCCAGGGCCTCGATGCTGTCGCGGGCCGCCTCAAGCTCGAACCAGGAACGGCGCATCTCCTGCTGCGATTCCAGCACGGAGCGATACCGCCGGTTCTTGCTCTCCGTCAAACGGAAGAGTGCTTCCTGACGGGCCGCGCGGTCGATGCCGCCACGGAAGATGTTCCACCGCACCCGCACCATGAGCTGATTGTTGAACTCGTAGGTGTCGAGCGCCGAGGTGCCGTCGTTGTATTCGGACTGGGCTTCCAGGGTGACCGCCGGATAGAGCGGCACCTCCGCCAGTTCGATCTCGGCTTCCGCCGTGCGGACGTCGGCCTCGAAGATCTTGGTGGTCGGATTGTTGCGGACCGCAAGCTGCACGGCCTCATCCAGATCCGCCGGCAGCGAGGCCGCCGGGAACTCCGGATAGCTCAGGTCGTTGCCCGGGAAGGAGCCGACGATGCGGGTGTAGACCGCCTCAGCGACCCTCAAGTCCTGCAAGGTGGTGACCAGCGTGTTCTTGGCGCGCGAGTAGCGGGCTTCGGTCTGGTCGACGTCAGCCTGGCTGCCGCCGCCGCCCTGCAGACGCGCACGCTGCGCATCCAGGACCTGCTGGTGGTAGGCCACGTTGTCTTCGGCCAGGCGAACCAGGTCGCGCTGACGCAGAACTTCGACGTAGGCGCCGATGGCATCGAGCGCCAGAACTTCGGAGTTCTCGAGAACCCGGTTGGCCGCCGATTCAACGCGCGCCATTTCGCGTTCGACCGTCGCGCCGGCCTCGAAGCCGTCGAACAGCCGCTGCTGCAGCGTGATCGAAGACTCGCGGCGGTTGGTCGTCTCGGTGCCGCCGTTGTTGTTGGCGCGAGACGTCGAGTCATTGAAGTTCTCGATACCGATACCGGCCGCCACGTCGATCTGCGGCAGATAGAGGCCGCGAGCCTGACGCAGTTCCTGGTCAACCGCTTCACGGTTGCTGGCCACGATACCGATGTCCGGGTTGGTGGCGATCGCCTGTTGGACCGCCTCTTGCAGCGTCATCGCATTAGCCGACACCGCCAGTGGAAATACCAAGGCGCCACCCAGAAGGGCCGCCTTAAAGTTGTTCAAACTCGTCCTGCGAGACCAGCGCATGCTAGCTTCCCCCGACATAAAACCTTGCATCCAATACCCCTCCCCCGTGTCGGACCTGTAGCGTCCCTAATGACCGGACGATAAGGCAAACAAATCTAGAAATATGCGCGACTTGTAACCCGTTTCTAGTTTGGCTGTCAACGCGGCCCCCGAAGGCAAAACAGAGTTAATTTGGGGTAACGTTAACTGACATGCCACACTGTGCCAAATTAGCCACAGTCACACCTGTTCAGCGCACTCCTGAGTTGAATTCAACTCATCACAACTACTTTCGCTATTTCCTGGAGGGCCGCAGCCCATCCTGAAACGCGCCAGATGGAGAAACCGTCGCACGCCCCGCCTGCCTAGGCCGCCCCGACCGATTCTGTCAACCGGCTGTGAACAGCGGGCCTAAACGGTAACGTAGCGCGGGCGGGTTTCACTAAGTTAATTCTACACACAATCATGGGGCGATGCTAAGGAATTTAACCCCGTCGCATCGGTTTTCGGGCTTCGCGCAGACCTCGGCGCAATTCAGGCCATGCTCTCCCTTAGAAGATGTGATAAATCACACAGTCATAGGAGCTTACGCCCCCTAGCTTGGCTTGGCCCGCGGCGTACTCTGGAGGTTTATCCCTTGGGGGTCGCCAGAGGGACAGAAGCCAAGGGATCCGCGATCCGGCAGCGGCCGGAGGGGGTCCCGGGGGCCCGCCCCCGAGGGCCGCGACGAAGGAAACAGCGCGGCGCCGCGGCGATGGCCGGCTCCTTTCGATTCAGTTAGGTGACAGACGGAGAGTCGCTTCGCACAAGGGCGCACGCATCAACTTGGAAAGCCCTGGCCGCAAGATGAAAGTGTGTTATTAACGCTTTTAGAATGATGCATTGCTACTTTTTCTGAGGCCGATCAGAGTATTTGACGCCTCGTCCTTTTGCGAATTCGTAACAATTCTCATGAAGCTTTGGGCACGGGAACTCTTTGGTCAAAAAGGCAAGGCCACTCCCTGCCTTCGGGATGGCCGCCCAAGCGTTCGCTGCCGCCCCGGCGGCCCCCAAGGGGCTTCCGGCACATCAAACACGTTTGTAAAGGCAAAGGGATAGTATGGCTGCCCGCGACGATAGCACCGCCTTCAAGGACAAGCCCGACACAGGCGACAGCAAAGCCAAGGACGGCAAGGCGGAGACCTGGTCCGATCCGGATCTGAAGGATCCCGGCGCCGCGGCGGAAGAGAGTTCCATGTCCGCAAATCTGGCGGAAGCCGAGAACGCGGACGACGATACGACGGATACCGTGCCCGACACACCGCGGCCCACTGCGGTTCTCAAAGCCAAAGACCTGATGGAAGCGGCGGAGCCCGAGAAGAGCTGGGACGTCGCTCCCGCCACTATCGATTTCGAGGATCCGTTGGTGCGCTGCCTGTCGATGCTGGCCGGCCTGCTGCAACGCCCGATCTCCTCCGAGGCCCTGAAGGCGGGCCTGCCGCACGCCAACGAGCCCTTCACGCCGGAACTCGCCGTGCGCTCGGCCGAGCGCGCCGGCCTCTCCGCGCGTGTCGTGCGCCGTCCGCACCTCAATCGGATCCTGCCGGTCACCCTGCCCTGCATCCTGCTGCTCAAGGGCGGCAGCTGCTGCGTACTGCAGAACATCAGCCGCGGCCACGCCGACGTGCTGCTGCCCGAGGCCGGTGGCACGCCCAAGACCGTCGAGTTGCAGAGCCTGCAGGAGCAATACACCGGCTATGCCATTTTCGCCCGGACCGAGGCGCGCTTCGACGAGCGCGCGCCGGAAAACAAGCTGGCCGAGCCGCGCGCCTGGTTCTGGGGCACGCTGTGGCAGTTCTGGCCGATCTACAGCCACGTGATGCTGGCCTCGATCCTGATCAACTGCTTCGCCATCGCCAGCCCGCTGTTCATCATGAACGTCTATGACCGCGTGGTGCCGAACCAGGCGATCGAGACGCTCTGGGTGCTGGCCGTGGGCGTGATCACGGTCTTCGGCTTCGAGTTCGTGATGCGCAATCTGCGCACCTACTTCGTCGACGTCGCCGGCAAGAACGCCGACGTCATCATCGCCAGCCGCCTGCTGGAGCAGCTGATGTCGACGCGCCTGGACTCCAAGCCGGCCTCCACCGGCGCCATGGCGAACAATCTGCGCGAGTTCGAATCGCTGCGTGAGTTCTTCACCTCCGGCACCCTGGTGGCACTGGTCGACCTGCCGTTCATCTTCCTTTTCATCGGCGTCATCTACATCGTCGCCGGGCCGGTCGCCGTCGTGCCCCTGTCCATGGTGCCGCTGGTCATCCTCACCGGCCTCTTCCTGCAGTACCCGCTGCGCGCGCTGGTCGAGAAGAGCCAGCGCGAGGCCAGCCAGAAGCACGCCCTGCTGGTCGAGACCATCGACGGCCTGGAGACCATCAAGGCGACCGCCGCCGAGGGCCGGGTGCAGAAGTCGTGGGAGCGGTTCGTCGGCCTGTCCGCCGCCTCTTCGGGGCGCGCGCGCTTCATCGCCGGCCTGGCCACCACCTTCGCGCAGATCGCCATCCAGATGTCGACCGTGATCGTCATCGTCTACGGCGTCTACCAGATCGCCGAGGGCAACATCACCATGGGCGCGCTCATCGCCGCGACCATCCTGACCGGCCGCGCCCTGGCGCCGCTGGGCGCGGTGGCGGCCATGCTGACCCGCCTGCAGCAGTCCCGCGTCGCCCTGAAGTCGCTCGACAACCTCATGAAGGCACCGGTCGAGCGGGCCCAGAACAAGCAGTTCCTGCACCGCCCGCGGCTCAGCGGCCAGATGGAGTTCAAGCAGGTCACCTTCAGTTACCCGGGTCAGGAGACCAAGGCGCTGGACGGTCTGAGCTTCAAGATCAATCCCGGTGAGCGGGTCGGCATGCTGGGGCGCATCGGCTCCGGCAAGAGCACCGTGGCCCGCATGATGGTCGGCCTCTACGAGCCTATGGAAGGCGCGGTCCTGGTGGACGGCACCGACATCCGCCAGGTCGATCCCGCCGACCTGCGCCGCAACGTCGGCTACGTGTCGCAGGACAACTATCTCTTCTTCGGATCGGTGCGCGACAACATCTGCTTTGGCGCCCCCCACGTGGACGACGAGAGCATCCTGCGCGCCGCCGAGGTAGCCGGTGTCAGCGATTTCCTGCGCACCCACCCGCACGGTTTCGACCTGCAGGTCGGCGAGCGCGGCATGGGCCTGTCCGGCGGCCAGCGCCAGTCGGTGGCGATCGCCCGATCCATGCTGCTCGACCCTCCGATTATCCTGCTGGACGAGCCGACCAGCCATATGGATAATTCGTCGGAAGCGGCCTTCAAGCGGCGCCTCGAGGGCACCTTGAAGGGCAAGACGCTGTTCCTGGTGACACACCGCAGCTCGCTGCTGTCCCTGGTCGACCGCCTGCTCATCATCGACAACGGCAAGATCGTGGCCGACGGTCCCAAGGACGAAGTGCTGAAGGCGCTGCGCCAGGGCCAGATCCGTGCCAGCAACGCATAGCAACCAGACCCGCCCAGGCCCCCGGCCGGCACAGCGAACCCAGGTTTGACGAGGATCAGAAAGAAATGAGTGCACACGGCGTTTACGATCGCGACGATCTGGACTTCATGCCGGATGTGCATGCCGCGACCCGGCATCGCGGCAGACGTTTCGCCTATATCCTGACCATTCTTTCGGTCAGCTTCTTCGGCGTCATGGGCGTCTGGGCGCACTATGCCATCCTGGACGAGGTGACCCGTGGCGAAGGCACCATCATCCCCTCCTCCCGCACCCAGGTGATCCAGAACCTGGAAGGCGGCATTCTGGCCGAGATCCTGGTCCACGAGGGCGACATCGTCGAGGCTGGCGACGTCCTGGTGCGCATCGAGAACACCCTGGCCCAGGCCAATCTGGAGGACGCCCGCTCGCAGTACCTGAGCCTGCTGGCGACGGAAGCCCGCCTGGTGGCGGAGATCGAGGCCAAGGAGTCGATCGCCTTCCCCTCGGCCGTCGAGAACGAAGCCCCGACTCTGGCCGCCGACCAGCAGCGCCTCTTCAACGCGCGCAAGCGTCAGCTCGACGCGCAGATCTCGGTGCTGAAGTCGCAGGCCCAGCAGCGCAAGCAGGAAGTGGCCGAAATGGCCAGCCGGCGCCGCCAGTTGGAACAGAGCCTGAGCCTCGCCCGTGACGAACTGGCGATCACCGCGCCGCTGGTCCAGAAGGGCGTCATGCCGCGGATCGAGCTGATCCGCATCGAGCGCCAAGTCGCCGATTTGGAAGGTGAAATCCGCACCATCCGCACCTCGATCCCGCGCCTGCAAGCGGCACAGAATGAAGCCAACCAGCGTATCGAGGAGATGCAGCTGACGGTGCAGACCGAGGCTTCCGACGAACTCAACAAGACCCGCGCCGAGTTGAAGTCGATCTCGCAGTCGCTCTTCGCCGGCCAGGACCGGGTAACCCGTACCGCCGTCGCCTCCCCGGTGCGCGGCACGGTCAAGGACATGAAGATCAACACCGTCGGCGGCGTTATCCAGCCCGGCCAGGACATCATGGAAATCGTGCCGCTGGACGATAGCCTGATCGTCGAGGCGCGCGTTCGCCCGGCCGACATCGCCTACCTGCGCCCGAACCAGAAGGCGGTCATCAAGGTCTCGGCCTACGACTTCTCCATCTACGGTGGCCTGACCGCGAAACTGGAGCGCATCTCGGCCGACACCATCAAGGATGAGCAGGGCGAGAGCTTCTATCACGTCTACCTGCGCACCGAAGAGAACTCGCTGCAGCACCGCGGCGAGACCCTGCCGATCATCCCCGGCATGACGGTGACGGCGGAGATCCTCACCGGTGAAAAATCGGTGCTGGACTACCTGCTGAAGCCCATCCTCAAGGCCAAGGATTCGGCCCTGCGCGAGCGCTGATCGCGGCGCGGTTCCGGCCCTTCCGGAAAGGCTATCCCGGGCCCGCCGGCAGCACCGCCGGCGGGCCCGTTCCGTCCCTGCCCGTTAACCTCTTTCGACCGCGGAATCGACGGTTTTCCGGGCGATTCCGGCGTCCCTGGGCTGCAGGGCGTAAACCACCTTTGACAAAGCTCCATTAAGGCAAAACGGCGATCCTCTAGGAAGCCCGGCATCAGCATCAAAAGCCGGGTTTTCCGTTGTGCACCCGGGAGCCGCTTTGTTGGATCGCCGCGCCTTTCTCCGTCACTCCGCCGCCGTCGCGGGCGCCGCTGCCAGCGGCCTGCTCGTCGATGCCTGGCGCAATGACGCCGGCGCGCAGAGCCTGCAGGACCTGATGAAGACTGCGCCGAACGCCGGTACGGCGCTGTTCGGCTCCACCGAAGTTTCGGCCGCCAACCTGAAAGCCCTGCCCCAATGGGCGCGGGTCCTGGCCAAGATGAAGTCAGAGCGCAAGCTGTTCCGCGCCTGCCTGGACAACCAGGCGGCCTGCACCACAGCCGGCCTCAGGTCGTGGCGGGAGGTCGCCGCCGAGGCCAAGGGCAAGCCGCAGCTGGAGATGCTGAAAGTCGTCAACCGCTACTTCAACCGCTGGCCCTACAAGATCGACCGCGAGCTCTACGGCGTCAGCGAGTTCTGGGCCACGCCGACGGAGTTCATGAAGCGCTCGGGCGACTGCGAAGACTATTCCATCGCCAAGTTCTTCGCCCTGCGCGACCTCGGCATGGCCAACGAGGATCTGCGGGTCGTGATCCTCATGGACCGGATCCGCCGCCTGGGCCACGCGGTCCTGGCGGTCTACGCCCTGGGCGACATCCTGATCCTCGACAGCCTCACGGACCTGGTCTTCTCGCACAAGAAGTACAAGCACTATGTGCCGCAGTATTCGATGAATGAAACTACCCGCTGGGCGCATTTTTACGGTAAGAATCGCACGGCATCTTTGTAAATGATCGTTAATTCCTTCTGTGGGATAAGTTCGCGATGAGCAACCAAGGCGACCAGGCCGGCGAAATGCTGGATTTCTCGACGCTGAGCGACGCGCCGGAGCAGCGCCAGCGCGGACGCCTGCTCGCCTGGGGCGCCGCCGTGCTGGTCGTGATCGCGCTGGCCGCGGTGCTGGTGCCGAGCCTCACTATCGGCTCCAAGAAGGCCCAGCTGGCCGAGCAGATCGCCGAGCGCCTGACGCTGACCGCCAGCGGCCAGGCCGGGGTGATCTCCACCTGGCTGCAGGGCAACCGCCGCCTCGCCGACCCGGTGGTCGAGAGCGAGCTGCTGCGCCTCTTCTCCACGGAGATGGACCTGGCCGGCGGCGACATGTCCCGCATGGTCGCGCCGCAGACCGACGAGAACGGCCTGGGCGTGCCGCTGGTCGAACAGGTGCCCTTCATCGAACGCATCATCACAGACTTTGCAGCCAATGCCGATTTCCTGGCCGGCTACCTGGTCGGGCGCAACGGCGTCGCCTTCGTCACCTCCAGCGGCGCCGCGCCCCTGTCGGTCGAACAGCGCCACCTGGCGGAGGACAGCTTCGAGCGGTCCCAGACCGTGTTCGGGCCGGCTCGCAGCGCCACCGCAGGCCTGGTCCTGGACATGGCCGTGCCGATTTTCGCGGCGCAGGTCAATCCGGGCCAAGGCAAGCCGGTCGCCGTTTTCATCCTGGTCACGCCGCTGGCCGGCGGTCTGGCCGAGATCCTCTCGGAGGATCCCCTCGCCAGCCCGGGGACGCAGCGGGTGCTCGTCCAACTCGCCGGCGATCAGCTCAGCCGCATCCAGCCCGGCGCGGCAACCCCCGTCGCGCCGGTCAGCATCGACGACTTCGATCTCGCCGCCGGCGAGATCCCCTTCGCCCGCCGGGCCTCCCTGGCCGGACTGGGCGAGGTCTATTCCGCCGGCGCCATGGTCTCCGGGCCCACTTGGTGGGTGCTGGAGGAGGTCACGGTGGCCGCGGCCGAACAGCCGCTGGCGACCTACACGACCGCCGCCATCATCGTATCGACCCTGGTGGTCCTCGCCGTTGCGGTCGCCTTCGGCGCCTTCTGGTGGCGCCTGTCCAGCGTCCACGACCGCGCCCTGGCGGAGCAGTACCGCAGCCTGGCCGACCGTATCCAGGCGCAGAAGCAGCTGCTCGACAGCATCAACGGGGCGATCCCGGAGTTCATCGGCCTGAAGGCGCCGGACGGCACCTACCGCTATGCCAACATGGCCTTCGCCAAAGCGGTCTCGCGCAAGCCCGAATCCATGGTCGGTCTGGACGACGCGGCGATATTCGGCCAGGGCACGGCCAAGCGCCTGGCCCTGAGCGACCGCCGTGTCCTCAACAGCGGCGAAAGCGTGACCGCCGACGAGGAGGTCTATCTCGACGGCGCACTGCGCTACCTCCAAATTTCCAAGGTCCCCTTCTTCGGCTCGAGGGGCGAGGCCAGCGGCGTCGTCTCGGTCACCCGAGACGTGACGGAACTGGTCGAGCAGCAGCGCAAAAAGGAGCGCGCCATCCAGCAGATGGTCGCCGCCCTGGTGCGCGCCATCGAACTGCGCGACCCCTATCTGGCCGGCCATTCGCGCCGGGTGGCCGAGTTCGCCGCCGCCGTCGGCAAGCAGGTCGGCTGCAGCGAGGAGGAACTCGCGACCCTGGAGCTGGCGGCCAATCTCTCGCAAATCGGCAAGCTTTCGGTGCCCAAGGAGCTGCTGACGAAGCCGGCGCGCCTGACCCCGGACGAGATCAAGCAGATGGAAGCCCACGTCGACCATGCCGTCGAGTTCCTGCATGGCATCGACTTCGAGTTGCCGGTTGTCGAGACCATCGCGCAGATGCACGAACGCCTCGACGGTGGCGGCTACCCCAAAGGATTGAAGGGCGACGAGATCACCCTCCCCGGGCGGATTCTCGCTGCCTGCGACGTATTCTGCGCGCGCCTGGAGCCCCGCTCCTACCGTGCGGGCCTTGCACCCGGCGCCGTCCTGGATATTCTCCAAGAGAACCTGACGCGCTATGATCCCAAGGTGATCGAGGCCCTGAAACAGGTGGTAGCGACGATTCCCGGTGAGAAGCTTATCGCCAGCATTGCGACCGGTTGATCCGGTCATGGACCGCGCCAGGAGATTCCTTCACCTGGCAGCAGCCCTGAGTCTATCCGTCCTTCTCCTGGGCGCCTCGGCGCCGCGCGAAGCCGCGGCCGTCGAGCTGCGGGTGAAGGCCCCCGAGCGGCGCGTCGCCGTCGACGCCATGGAATACCCCTGGAGCGCGATTGGCCGCGTCAATGCCGGCGGGCGCGGCCACTGCACCGGCTTCCTGATCAGCGAGCGCCACGTGCTCACCGCCGCCCATTGTCTCTACGACCCGCTCGCCGGGCGCTGGCGCGGCGCCATCGAGCTTCACTTCATCGCGGGCTACCAGCGCGACCGCTTCATTCTGCATTCCAAGGTCGCCAGCTACACGCGCGCCGACAATTTCACCTATGTGCCCAGCCCGAACCTGAAGGTGGCGGCAACCGACTGGGCCATTCTGACCCTGGCCGAACCGCTGGGCCGCAAGGCCGGCTGGCTCGGCATGAGGGCCATCGACAGCCTGATGATGTCGCGAATCACCGCCGGCGACGCGCTGCTGCTGCAAGCCGGATACCGCCGCGACCTGGCTCATGTGATGACCGCGGGCTGGGCCTGCAACATTGCGGGGATCGCGGAAAGAGGCCGCGTGGTGGTTCATGACTGCAACGTCATCCAGGGAGACTCCGGCTCTCCCCTGCTGCTCTACGCGGACGGCACCTTCTATGCGGCCGGGCTGCATTCCATCGACCTGATGAGCGAGGATCAGGAACACCTTGCCGGCGTGCTGTCCCTCAGCATCTTCCAACCACAGGGGGGCCGGCGCGAAGCGGTGCAGGCACTGGCCGCCACTTCGGCGCGCTGGGCGCCTGGCCAACTGCCCGGCGAAGCCAGCGAAGCCGCCAGGGTCCCGCTGGCGACCATCGACAACCTGCTGATCAAGCTCGGCTACCTGCAGGTCGCCGACGAAGACGCCTCGGGCAAGTCGCGGGCCGAGGCCCTGAGGCGCTTCAAGTCGGAGAACGGCCTGACCTCGGCGGCCAAACCCTCTCTCGAAATGATGGGGCAACTGCTGCATGCCACGGCGCCGTAACATGGCTCCTTGCCCCCTCCTCCTAGTCGTCCTGGATTATCGGCAACAGGACTGATATCCAAGACCGGCCGCACGACCGGAAAGCTGACAACGGCGGACCTGAGGCCGCCAAGGATTGATTTTAGAGATTGATGGAAGGAACGCGTTTCATGACGGAGATCTTCGCAGACGGGGTCGGCTCTATCGTCGTATCCAACGGCGTGGTGCGCATCGAGCTGATGCAGCTGCGCCGCAAGGACGGCAAGTCCGAGCTCTCCGCCCAACAGGCCGGCACCCTGATGATGCCGATGGGTTCACTGAAAAACCTGACGCTGCAGCTGGCCAAGGCGCTGGAGCAGCTCCAGGAGCGCACCGCCGAGAAGGACCGCCTCGACAGCGAGACCAAGAAGGGCGACGAGCTCGACGAGGCCCTCTCCAACCTCTGAGGCCGTACCGAGACCCCACCAGGGGTTGGGACACGGCGGGCCCTGCGGCGGCCGACAGGCTGCCCCTTTTGCGTGCTTTACCGAAAATTGAGTAAATTCGCCGAATCTGGCAATAAACCTGTAGTTTCTGATCGCCGCTTCACCAAGTAATCGGGCACCATTCCGGGCCAGGACCCATGAAATATCTATTTGTTCACCAGAATATGCCGGGGCAGTACAAGCACATCTGCCAGCGCCTCGCCGACGACAAGGCCAATACCGTCGTCTTCATCACCAAGCGCGAGGGGATCGAACTGCCGGGTGTGAAGAAGGTGCTCTACAAGCCGCACCGCGACCCGGCGGAGTCTACCCATCGCTACATCCGCGAGGCTGAGCGCGGCATCCTTCATGCCCAGGAAGTGGCCCGCAAGGCCGTGGCCCTGAAGGCCCAGGGCTTCGTGCCGGACATCATCATCGGCCACCCGGGCTGGGGCGAAACGCTCTACCTGAAGGACGTCTTTCCGGACACGCCGCTGCTGAACTTCTTCGAGTTCTACTATCACGCCGTCGGCGCCGACGTCGGCTTCGACCCGGAAAGCCAGGTCACCCTCGACACGCATTGCCGCATCCGCACCAAGAACATCGTGCAGTTCATGGGCCTGGAGGCCGCCGATGCGGGCATGTCGCCAACCTACTGGCAGTTCCAGCAGTATCCCGAGGAGTATCAATACAAGATCTCGGTGATCCACGACGGTATCGACACCTCCGTCTGCGCGCCGGACCCGGACGCCTCCATCGAGGTGAAAACCGCAGACGGCGCGACCACCGCCATGAAGCAGGGCGAGGAGATCATCACTTTCGTGGTGCGTAATCTGGAGCCCTACCGCGGCTTCCCGCAGTTCATGCGCGCCGCCGAGATCATCCAGAAGCGCCGCCCCAACGCCAGGATCATCGTTATCGGCGGCGACGACGTCAGCTATGGTCGGGCGCTACCCGAGGGCCAGACCTACCGCAAGCAGATGCTGGCGGAAGTCGACCTGGATATGAGCCGCATCTTCTTCCTGGGCCGCGTGCCCTATTCGACCTACCTCAAGGTCATCAAGGTTTCCGGCGTCCACGTCTACCTGACATTCCCCTTCGTCCTCTCCTGGTCGATGCTGGAGGTCATGTCGGCGGGCGGCGCGTTGGTCGCCTCCGACACGCCGCCGGTGACCGAGGTGGTCAAGGACGGCGTCAACGGCCTGCTGTTCGACTTCTTCGACCATGCCTCCATCGCCGACCGGGTCGACGAGGTGCTCGACCACAAGGACCGCATGGCGACGATGCGCAAGAAGGCGCGCCAGACGATCGAGCAGAATTACGAGCTGGAGAATTGCCTGGCCGAGCAGTTCAAGCTGATCGACAACCTGATCGGCGGCAAACGCCCGAGCGCCGGCAGCAGACCCGGTGTGCCGAGCTACCGCCTGCCCAAGGGCGCGACGGCCAAAGCCCCGGCCAAGAAGGCGGCGGCAAAGAAGACCGCCGCGAACAAGACCGCGGCGAAGAAGACCGGCAAGCGCGGCACGGCCAGGAAGAAAGCCTCCAAGGCACGCGCCAAGGCAAAGTAGGCGCGCGCTACGGAGCTTCCACCCCTCCCGCAGGAAATGCGCCAGTGTGGTTTCGAAGGGGCCCGGGGGGTGATGGGAAGAGTTTGTTTCAACGTTAACGAAGCATTAGTTTTGGCCCGCTGATCCTGTCTGAACACAGGCATTGCTGGCGCGGCCTTGGAGCTAAACCGACCGAAGGCGGACGATACCGTGGCGAGAATTCTGGTTGGGTACGAACGTGGCGACAATTTCGGCCACTACCGCCGGCTGGCGCCGGTGGCCGAGGCCCTGGCCGCCGAAGGGCACCAGGTCACCTTCTTCCTGCGCAATCCCTACGACTGCCGCTCGCAGCTGACCAAAAACCCCATGCCGTTCATCCAGAGTCCGGACCTGGTGCCGCCGAACCCGGCCGAGCGCGGGCCCAAGAAGATGGGCTCCTACAGCGACATCATGGTCTACTGCGGTTTCGGCAAGGTCGAAACCCTGTTCCCGGCGACGCTGGCCTGGCGGACCATCTTCGACCAGGTGCGCCCGGACCTCATCGTCTGCGACCACAGCCCGGTGATCTGCTTCGCCGCCTATGGCCGCATTCCGGTGATCCAGGTCGGCTCGGGCTTCACTATCCCCCCGGCCCAGGACGAGATCTTTCCCGGCTTCCAGCCCTCCAAGACGGCGACGGTCGCGCCGGAGGAGATCATCGCGGTGATGAACGAGGTACAGACCCGCCTGGGCGGCCCCAGGGTGCCCCAGGTGACCGCGCCGCTGCGCACCACCGGCCGCCTGGTCTGCACCTTGAAGGGCCTCGACCCCTACAAGGATCTGCGGCAAGACCCAGTGGTCGGTCCGACCGAGGGCCTGCAGTCGCCCATGCCCCTGCCCGACAAGCCGGCAGTCTTCGCCTATCTGGGCATCGAGCACCGCATCACGCCGAAGATGCTGACGGTGCTGAAGGAGTCCAAGTTGCCGGTCGAAGCCTATGTGCGTGGCATGACCCAGGCGACGGCGAAGAAGTACGCCCGCCCCGGCCTCAAGTTCTACAGGTCGCCCCAGCCCATCGACCAGGTGCTGTCGCGCGCGACCATGGCGATCCACCACGGCGGCAGCGGTATGAGCCTGGCCTGCTGCAGCGCCGGGCGCCCGCAACTCGCACTGCCGATCCACGAAGAGACCCTGCTGAACAGCCAGGCCCTGGGCCGCATCGGCGTCGGGCGGTCGATGTCGGCCAAAGAGCTGGAGAGCGCCGGCCCCGAGGTCCTGTTCGATTTCCAAGCCGATGCGCGGCGGCGCGAGCGCGCCGCCATCATCGCCCAGGAAATCCTCAACGCCGGCCCCTTCCGGCCCATGGACCATATCCTGGAAGCCTGCCGGTCCTCCCTCGGTAACGCCTGAAGACGAAGCCCGACAAGAGAAAGCAAAGACCATGGCGCATGTGCTCGTCGGCTATGAACTGGGGGCGGGACACGGCCACGTGCACCGCCTCATGCCGGTGGTGCGCGCCTTGGAAGCACGCGGCCACGAGGTCACCTTCTTCCTGCGCAACATCAAGGAAAACGCCGTCCTGCTGGCGCGCGAGCGGCGGGCCATCCTGCCGGTGCCGGACCTGGTCGAGCGCATCCCCGGCGTCCCCACGCCGGCGCCCATCGCCACCTACTCCGACATCATGTGCCACTCCGGCTTCTTCCGGCGGCAGGTCCTGCACGCCGGAATCATGGCCTGGCGCACCCTGCTGGCACAGGCCAAACCGGATCTCGTGGTGGCCGACCACAGCCCGGCGCTGCTGCTCGCCTGCTTCAAGCGCATTCCGGTGGTCCAGGTAGCCGACGGCTTCACCCTGCCGCCGGCCGAGGCCGACGAGTTCCCCTCCTACCGCAAGGGGCGCAAGGCGATGGTCAGCCCGGCGCACGTGCTGCGCGTCATGCAGGACGTGCAGAAGCACAACCGCCAGCCCCAGCCCCAGACGGTCACCGAGCCCTTCCGTACCGCCGGGCGCCTGGTCTGCACCCTGCCGGAGCTGGATCCCTACGGCCCGCTGCGCCGCGACCCGGTGATCGGCCCGGTCGAGGGCCTGCAGGAACCCCAGCCCCTGCCCGACGGCGGGCCGCGCTTCTTCGCCTACCTCAGCCTGGAGCACAAGAAGACCAAGCCCTTCCTGAAGGGCCTGAGAGCCTGCGGCCTGGCCGGAGAGATCTTCGCGCGCGGCATGAACGACAAGGTCGCCAAGTCGCTGGAACGTCCCGGCCTCACCGTGCATCGCGAACCGCAGCCGATGAACGAGGTTATCGCCCGCTCCAGCCTGATCATCCATCACGGCGGCAACGGCACCTGCTGCGCCGCCTTGAGCGGCGGCCGTCCGCAGGTCCTGGTGCCGACCCACATGGAGGCGCGCCTCAGCGCCAACGCGCTGGCCGAGCTGCAGCTCGGGCGCCTGCTGCTCCCCAAGGAGCTGGAGAGGGACACCCTGCCTCAGATTCTGGAGGAGGCCGCGGCCGACGTCGCCATGGCCGAGCGCGCAGTGGCCCGCTCCCAGGAGATCAAGGCGCGGGGACCGCAGAACACGGTGGAGACAATCCTGGCGACCTGCCTGGAAGTGCTTGAAGGCGCGCCGAAAACCTCTGCCAGTTCAAATAGTTAGATAAACTACAAAAACAGGAGCGACGACCCGAAGGCCGCCGCTCCCTCACGCCCGCCGGCAAAGGGACAGGGGTTACATGCCGGTCAGGTTGCCGCCGTCGATCATCGCCTGCAGGATCTGGTCCTGGGTCGCGCCCAGGCTGGTCAGGTCCTGCCCTTCGATGACGACGAAGTGGTCGGTAAAGCCGCTGGCGTCGCCGTTCGCGTCGATACCGATCGTGGTGTTCACGCCGTCCCAGGAGACCTCCAGATAGTCGTCCAGGGTGACGCCGTCGTCCGCGCCGACGCCCAGCAGCAGGTCGCCGAAGTCGAGCACATCGCCCTCGCCCAGGCTGAAGTCGGTGACGTTATCGGTATCGCCGGGCAGCGCCCCGCCGAAGCCGAAGGTATCGGCATCCATGCCGCCGGACAGCGTGTCGCCGCCGGCCCCGCCGACCAGCGTGTCGTTGCCGCTGCCGCCGAAGAGGAAGTCGCCGTCGCTGCCGCCGAAAAGGAAGTCGTCACCGAGACCGCCCAACAGGGAGTCAGCGCCGAGGCCGCCGTGCAGGTTGTCGTTGCCGAGCTCGCCGTCGAGCAGGTCGTTGCCGACGTCACCGACCAGGGAGTCATCGCCACTGCCGCCGACCAGGGTGTCGTCGTCGGCGCCGCCGTCTAGCAGGTCGTTGCCGCCGTTGCCGAAGATGGTGTCCTCGCCGGCACCGCCGAGGACGGTATCGTCGCCGCCGTTGACCTCGCCGCCGCCGGTGTTGGCGTCGCCGTAGATGAGGTCGTTGCCGGCCCCGCCGTCGATGCTGTCGAAGCCGCCGAGCTGGGTGATCTCGGCCAGGCCGATACCGAACACCAGGGCGTCGCCGGAGATCACGTCGTTGCCGTCGCCGCCCAGGATGGTGTCGCTGCCGCCGGTCAGGACGGTGGCGGTGCCGTCGATGGCCAGGGCGTCACCGGCAATGATATCCGCGCCCGCGCCGCCCAGGATGCTGTCGCCGGCCGGCGGGGTGAAGAAGACGCCCAGGTGGTTCACCGTGGCGCTGCCGCCCGAGGTGGCCAGGGCGTCGCCGGAGATGGTGTCGTTGCCGGCCCCGCCTTCAATCGTGTCCTGCCCCACCGTGGGCAGGCCCGCGGCGAATTCGTTCTCGACCGAGGCGCTGCCGCCACCGGCCACCAGGGCCTCGCCGGCGATGACGTCGTCGCCGCCGCCGCCGCGGATGGAATCGCTGCCCACGACGGCGCCGCCGTCGCCTTGGTTCGCCACCATCAGCGTCGAGTCCGAATCGCCGGCCACCAGGGCTTCACCGGCGATGATGTCGCCGCCGCCGCCGCCGCGCAGGGTGTCGTTGCCGGCCTGGGCGTCGGTGGCGCTGTTCAGCACACCTGCCTCGGCCGTGTCGCCGCTGCTGTAGCCCAGCAGTTCGCCGGCCAGCCAGTCGCCCCCGCTGTTGCCTTCGATGTAGTCGCCGCCCGCGACCGCGCCGTCCAGGGCCTCGGTGACGACCGAGGCGGCGGCATAGCCGTTGGCCATGGCCAAGACCTCGCCGGCGATTATGTCGGCGTTGCCGCCGCCGGTCAGCGTGTCGGTGCCGGCCACGGCCGCGTTACCCTCGGCCTCGAGCTCCGCATGGGCGAACGCCAGGGTCTCGCCGAAAGCGAGAGCCTCGCCGGCGATGGCGTCCTCGCCGGCATTGCCGTCGATCCCGTCGCCGCCGACAGCGCCGTTGCTCGCATTCAGCAACACCGCGGCGAAACCTTCGCCCCCCTCGGTCATGCCCAGGGCCTCGCCGGCGACAATGTCTTCGTCGCCGCCGCCGACGATGAAGTCGGAACCGACCACACCGCCGAAGCTGGCCGCGTTGAGCACCGAGGCGTTGACGTCCTGCGTGGTGCTGTAGGCCAGCGCCTCGCCGGCGATGCGGTCAGTGCCCAAGCCGCCCAGCAGGATGTCGTTACCGTTGGGGTCCAGGATCCCGCCGGCATCGTCGTCGTTGCGGGCCAGGGCCTGGGCCTCGGCGTCCGGGCTGTAGGCCACGGCCTCGCCGCCGATGAAATCGCCGCCGTCGCCGCCAAAGACCGTGTCGTGGCCGCCCAGGTTGACTATGGCATAGGCGCCGGCGGGGTCGTCCTGCTGGTTGTTGAGGCCGTCGCCGGCCAGCACGTCGGCAAGGTTCGGGCTGAGGTTCACCTCGTCGTCGCCGAAGATGAGATCGCCGCCGCTGCCGCCGTCGACGGAGTCCGCGCCGTCGCCGCCGGAGAGCAGGTCCGCGCCGGCGCCGCCGTAGATGGCGTCGTCGCCTTCCTCGCCGAACAGCCAGTCGTTGTGGTCGCTGAAGCCCTCCTCCGGGGTCTCGCCCGGCTGCGGGTCGATCAGGGCCGCCTGCGCCGCCACGTCGGCCTGGCTGCCGCCGTAGAGGGAGTCGTTGCCGGCGCCGCCGAAGAGAAAGTCCGGCCCGCCGAAGCCTTCCAGCAGGTCATCGCCGCCGCCGGCGGTCACCACCGTCTGCCCCGCCAGGGGGTCGGGGTTGGCCTGCTGCGGGTCCAGGTCGTCGAACTGCGGGTCCAGCGGGTTGGGATCCTCGGGACCCGGGGCCACGAAGCCCGGCACGTCGTTCAGCGCGCCCTCGGTGGCGAAGCCGTTGGTGGTCCAGTCGTCCGCGCCGTCGCTGTCGGCGTCGCCGCCGAAGACCCGCGAGAAGATGGTCTGCGCGCTGGAGGACTGGCCGTTGAAGGTCTCGAACAGCAGGGCAAAGGGCGCCGGCGCGCCCGGACCCGGAACCCACTGCGGATCGGTCAGCACCGCCAGGTCCGCCTGCTCCAGGTTGGCGGCGAAGGTGTCGAGGCTCTCCGCCCCCTGCACCAGGTTCACCGCCAGGGCCTCGCTGCAGTCGGCGCCCAGCTCCCAGTTGGTCTCGCCCGGCAGCGGAAGGAAGTCGACCAACACCCCCGCGGCGTCGAAGACCTGCACGAAGACGGTGCCGGTGGGGGCCATGAGCTCGGCGACCTGGTGGACGGTCAGGAAGCCGCCGGCCGGCACGGTCAGGCCGTCCGGCAGCGCCAGGGTGACCAGCGCGCCGCCGGGGTTGAGGAACTCCAGGGTCAGGCCGTTGGTGGTGAAGGCCTTGGCGCTGTCGTTGAACAGCTCCACGTAGTTCATGACGCCGTCGATGAGCCCGTCGCCGTCGACGGTGGTGGTCATGACGCTGGTCTCCACGCCCAGGCCGATCTCGTTGATCACCAGGCCGCCGGATTCTTCCGCCGCGCCCTCGCGCAGCAGGTCGGTCCGGTCCTCCAGCTCGATGAGGCGGAACTGCAGCTCGGTCGGGTCGATGACGCCCTGGGCGGTCAGCAGCTCCAGCGCCTCGCCCAGGTTGTCGCTGTAGGCCGAGGCGCCGCCGCTCTGGGCCGAGGCATCACCGGCGGTCTCCAGGGGCGTCTCGGTCTCGCCGGCCAGCAGCTCCGCCTGGGCCAGCAGCAGGTCCCCCGGGACCTGGGCATTGCCGATCAGGAAGACCGGCGCCGTGCCCGTCCCGGCCAGCTCGGCCAGGCCCTGGAAGACGATCTGGCTGTCGCCGGCCCCCTCGCCGTCGCCGCCGCTCTCGGAACGGATGACCAGCTTCAGGTCGTGGCCGTCGCTCTGCAGGGTCACGTCGCCCGAGGCGACCGCCAGCAGGTAGGTGGCGCCGGCCTGGGAGGCGATGACCAGGGTCTCGCCGGCCGCCGGCGGGGTCACCACCGTCGGTTCCCCGGCGGCCTGCGCCGCGCCGGTCAGGATCTCGGCGGTCTCGCCGCCAGTCTCGGAGGAGGTCTCGGTCTCCGCGGCGCCCTTGATGGAAACGTTCTGCGCCGACGCAGTGCCAAAGGAAACAGACATCAACGGTACTCCCTAAAGATGGTGCCCTGTCGGGTCGAAGGCGGCGGTGGCGGCGGGCCGCGGGCGCACCCGCTCCCTGCCCGTCCGTCCCTTTCGGGCCGGCGGGACCACAGCCATTGATCTGCTCATCTGTCGGGAGAAAGGCCGAAGCGGTTCAAAAGAAAGCGAAAAAAAGGTTGGCGGGGATTAACCTTACCAAGATGCAACCGCCCACCCGCGAGCGGCCGTGAGGCCCGGCTGGGGGCCTCCGGCAGGGGAGCCCCCGGCAGGGGAGCCCCCGGCCGGGCGTGCTCAGGGGTCGAGACGGCGCCGCCGCGCGCCCTTCCCGAGGAGGGCCGCAGGCCCGTCTCGAAGCCTCATCCTGAGGAGGGCCGCAGGCCCGTCTCGAAGCAGGGCAACGCCGCCTTCCGGCCGGCGGCGGCGCAAAGAAAAAGGGCCCGGCGGTTTCCCGCCGGGCCCAGCTTGACCCCGTAAGTTTGGAAGTTCTTCTTCGCCTTAGTCGACCACGATGTTGTTGGCCAGATCAGCGCCATTCAGCACCGTGTTGTCTAGAACGATGGTGTAGTGAACTTCGAAGGTCGCCGGATTCAAGATGTTGCTGCCATCCGTATCGACCTCGATGATGGTGTTGGTGCCATCATCGTCGACCCGGACGTAGCCGCCAAGGGCCGCCGCCAGCAGATCACCGCTGAAGGCGCCGTTCTCATCCAGCAGAGCCGAGATGTCGAGGACGTCCTCGCTGCCCACCTGGGCCTCGAAGTCCGTGATGTGATCCACCTCGCCGACACCAGCCGACTCGCCCAGCACGACGAAGGTGTCGCTGCTCGTCCCGCCGGTCATCGTATCGTCGCCTGTACCGCCGGTGATCACGTCATCGCCGCCACCGCCGAGGATCGTGTCCTCGCCGGCCAGGCCCGACAGGGTGTTGTCGAAGCCGTTGCCGGTGATCTCGTTGCCGAGAGCGTTACCGGTACCGGTCGTGGCCGTCCCGGTCAGGGTCAGGTTCTCGACGTCGCCGAGCACCTGGCCACCGCCCAGGTCGAAGTCGACCGAGCTGAACACCGTGTCGGTGCCGTTGCCGCCGGATTCGGAGACCAAGTCACCGGCGTTGTCGACGATGTAGGTATCGTCATCAGCACCACCGACCATGGAGTCGGCACCGCTGCCGCCGTCCAGGGTGTCGTTGCCGTCACCGCCGAGCAGCGTGTCGTTGCCGGCCAGGCCCGAGAGCGCGTTGGCGAACTCGTTGCCGTAGAGGGTGTTCGCCAAGGCGTTGCCCGTGCCGTCCACGGCCCCGACCATGGCGCCGCCCAGCAGGTCCAGATCCTCGACGTTGTCCGTCAGCACGTAGCTGATGGCGCTGTAGACGAGGTCATGGCCGCTGCTGAGTTCCTCGATCACCACGTCACCGGCATGACCGACACGGTAGGTGTCGTTGCCCTTGCCGCCTTCCATGGTGTCGGCGCCGCCGCCGCCACGAAGTTCGTCATGGCCCATGCCGCCGACCAACGAGTCGTTGCCGCCACCGCCGCGGAGGGTGTCGTTGCCTTCACCGCCCAGGATGGTGTCCATGCCGGCATCGCCGTCGATGTCGTTATTCTGATCGTTGCCCACGATGTAGTTGGCGAGGGCGTTGCCGTGGCCGTTGATCGCGGCCCCGGTCAGGATCAGGTTCTCGACGTCGCCGCCGACCACGTCGCCGCCCAGGCCGACAACCCGCAGGTCGTAGTCGACCGAGGACTCCACAGTGTCGTTGCCGTCGTTCGGGTTCTCTTCGACCTCATCGCCGGCATCGTCGACGATGTAGTAGTCGTCGCCGCCACCGCCGTTCATGGAGTCGGCACCGGTACCGCCGTCCAGGGTGTCGTTGTCGTCGTTACCGATCAGGGTATCGTTGCCACCCAGGCCCTGGATGTGGTTGGCCGCATCGTTGCCGACCAGGAGGTTGTTGAACTCGTCACCGACGATGTTACCCGGACCGACCCCCGTGAGGATGATGTTCTCCACCCCGTAGAAGTTGGAGAGATCGGCACCCAGGGTGGCGTAGACCGTGTCGTTGCCGGCACCGCCGTAGACCACGTCCCCGGCGTCGGTGACGTAGAAGCTGTCGTCGCCTTCACCGCCGTACATGGTGTCCAGACCGGAGTCGCCGTACAGGACGTCGTTGCCGCCGCCGCCGTACATGAGGTCGTCGCCGCTGCCGCCGTAGAGGGTGTCGTTGTCGACGCCCGTATCCGGCGTGTTGTCGCCGTAGAGGACATCGTCGTCGCCGCCGCCGTAGAGGACGTCAGCAGAACCCTCGCCGCCGACCAGGGTGTCGCTACCGGCCTCGCCGCGCAGGGTGTCGTTGCCGACCCCGCCGTCGAGGTAGTCGTTGCCGTCACCGCCGTACAGCTGGTCGTCGCCGGCCTCGCCGTAGACCGTGTCGTCGCCGCCACCGCCGTAGACCAGGTCGTTGTCGCCACCGCCGTAGATGAGGTCGTCGCCACCCAGGCTCTCCGACACATCGTTCACGTCACCGAAGATGGTGTCGTTGCCGCTGCCGCCGTAGAGGGTGTCGTCGCCGACATCCTCGTCGTCGTTGACCTCGGTATCCGCATCGCAGAGGCCCAGGGCGTCACCGGCGATGAGGTCGTTGCCGGCCCCGCCGTCGATGACATCGTCGCCGGCCCCGTTGATGAAGGCCAGGCCGCCGGCACCGACCGCCAGGGCGTCACCGGCGATGCTGTCGTCGCCGCCGCCGCCGTTGATCGTGTCGTTGCTGACACTGGAGCCGAAGGGCGCGGAGTCACCGTCGCTGGTCAGCGCCGCCGTGCCGCCGTCGAGCGCCAGGGCGTCACCGGAGATCAGGTCGTCGCCGCTGCCCGAGTTGATCAGGTCGCTGCCGACGATGGCCAGAGCCGCGGCGTTGAGGTTGCCGGAGTTGTTGTTGACCGAAGCCAAGCCCCGATAACCGGTCGAGAGGGCGTCACCGGCGATGACGTGACCGCCGTCACCGGCAGAGATCGTGTCGTTGCCGGCCTCGTGGTCGCCGTTCTCGTTGCCGCCCACCAGCACCGCCGTGTTGGTGGCAAAGGCCTCGCCGTAGTCCCCGACCGCCAGCGCATCACCGGCGATGTAGGAGTTCGGCGCACCGGTTTCGCAGAGGCCTTCGCCGCCGTCGCCGCCGATGTTGATGTTCTGCGGGTTGTCACCGACCTGGATGTAGTCGTTGCCCGCGGAAGCCCCGGCACCGGAAGCCTGGTTGATGGCCTCCGCGACGCCGTATTCACCCAGGGTGACGGCGTCGCCGCCGACCCAGTGGGTGCCGTCGGCCGCGAAGATGTCGTCGTCACCGGCATTGGCCGTGCCTTCCACATCGTTGTTCACCGCGGTGTTGCGGGCCTCGGCATTGGTCCCGGCCGCCACGGTCAGGGCGTCACCGGCGATGGTGTCATTACCGGCAAGACCCTCCGTCTGGCCGAAGTTGCCCCCGTAGATCAGGTCGTTGCCGGCCTCGGAATAGCTTCCGGCGTCGTTCGCCGTGGCCGTGTTGTTGGCCGTGGCGTCCAAGCCACCCACGTGGGAGGTCATGGCGTCGCCGGAGATCCGGTCGTTGCCGGAGCCCGCCCCGATGTCATCGCCGCCGGCATTGGCATCGCCGTTGCCGTTGGCCGTGGCATCGTTGGTCGAGGTCGCCGTGCTGTTGGAGCCGGAAGCCAGCGCGTCGCCCGCGACGATGTCGTTGCCGCCGCCCGTGGAGATGTAGTCGTCACCGGCACGGGCATGGCTGTCGTCCGAAGCCGTCGCCGTGTTGACGATGACCGCCTCGCTGGAGCCGCCCGTGGCCAGCGCACCGCCGGAAACCGTGTCGGCCCCGTCCCCGGTGTAGATGTCGTCGCCGCCGGCATGGGCACCGCCCTGGTCCGTCGCCGTCGCCGTGTTCTCCACGTCGGCGGTGCTGTTGCTGCCACCGACCACGGCGGAGTCACCGGCCACGGTGCTGGCGTAGGCGTTGCTGAGGTAGATGTAGTCCTCACCGGCCGCGGCTTCGGCATAGGTGCCCGTAGCGGTCGCCGTGTTGTTGGTCTCCGCCAGGTTTCCGGCACCCGTGGCCAGGGCGTCACCGGCAACCTTGTCGTACGACGTGCCGAAGAGGCCGATGTCGTCGTTGCCTGCCTCGGCAAAGCCCTCGTAACCGTCGGCATCGGCCGTGTTGTTGGCTTGAGCCGTGGTTCCCAGACCGCGGGAGAACGCATCGCCCGCCACGGTGTCGGAACCGTAGGACTGGTAGTCGCCGTAGGCCACGATGGTGTCGTTGCCGGCAGCGGCCCAACCCTCGGCGCCGTCGACCTCGGCATCGTTGTTGGCCGTGGCGTCGCCGCCGTAGTAGGCGGTCGAGGCCGCGTCGCCGGAGAGGATGTTGAAGCCCTCGCCGCCGTCGATGTAGTCGTTGCCGGCAAAGGCGCGGAAGTACGAGCCGGCGCCACCATACTCGGCCGTGACATCGACCGACGCCGAGTTGTTGGCCTCCGACGTGCCGTAGTCGCCGATGGCCAGGGCGTCGCCGGCAACGGTGTCGTTGCTATCGTAGTCTCCGAAGCCCTCGCCGCCGTCGGCGTAGATGGTGTCGTTGCCGGCACCCGAGATGATGTCGAGCTGGCTGCCGTAGCCGGTCAGGATGCCGGTGGTCTCCGCCGTGTTGTTGGCGGTCGCCGTGCCGTAATCGCTGGCGGCCAGGGCACCACCGGAGATGGCGTCGTCACCTTCACCGGTGCTGATGTAGTCGCTGCCGGCTTCCGCCAGTGCCAGCGGGTAGCCGAGGGGCGTGTCACCGGAGCCGTCGCCATAGGCGGTCGCCGCGTTGTTGGACGTGGCATCGCCGCCGTAGGCGTTCGACGTCATGGCGTCGCCGGCGACCAGGTTGTTGCCGTCACCCGCATCGATGGCGTCGTTGCCGGCCGAAGCGACCGCGACTTCCCCACCGGAGTCCTCGCCACCCGTGATCGTCGCCTGAACGTCCGCCGTGTTGGTGGACGTGGCCACGCCGTACTCGCCGGAGGCCAGGGCGTCACCGGAGATGGTGTCGTTGCCGTCGCCGCCGTTGATCAGCGCATCCGCGATGGCGGAGATGCCGCCGACCGCATTCATGGCGTCGGAGTAGTCGGCCCCAAGGGCAGCCGCAACCTCGGCCAGCGTATAGCCGCGGTCCGTGGTGTGGTAGCCCAGCAGGCCCGCGAAGGGCGAACCGATGCCGTCGTCGCCGGCAGAGGAGATCGCCGCACCTTCGGCACCTTCCGTGGAGTGGTAGACCGTGGTCGCGGTGTTGTCCGCCGTGGCCGTCGGGATCGAGCCGTAGTCGCCGGTCGCCAGCGCGTCGCCGGCCACCAGGTTGTCGCCTTCACCCGCGTCGATGATGTCGTCGCCGGCCATGGCCAGGTCGAGACCCAGACCACCGTCGACGGTGACACCGGCGTCGTTGTCGGTGTCGGCCGTAGCGCCGTTGCCGGTGGCCAGGGAGCCGCCGGAAACGGTGTCGCCGTACTCGCCGGTCACGATCAGGTCGCTGCCGGCGATGGCCGCGTTGACGTAGGTGTCGCCGCTGTCGGTCACCGTGGCGTCGTTGTTGGCATAGGCCGTCATGTCGTCGCCGCCGCTCAGGGCGTCGCCGGCAACCAGCTCACCTTCCTCGCCGCCGGCAACGCCGCCGCTGAGGATCAGGTCGTTGCCCGCCAGGGCCAAGGAGGCGTAGGAGTCGCCCTCGCCGCCGACCACCGAGGCCAGGTTGTTTGCCGTGGCGTCGGAAGCCTCGGAGCCCGCATCACCGGAGATGATGTCGGCGCCCCCGCCGGCCAGGATGACGTCGTTGCCGGCCAGGGCCAGGCCCACGCCGTAGTCGCCATTGGTGACCGAGGCCTCGTTGTCGGCCTGCGCGCTGCCGCTGTTCAGGCCCAGCGCCAGGGCGTCACCGACGATCACATCGCCTTCGTCGAAGGAGCCGCCGTAGATGATGTCGTTGCCGGCCAGCGCCGCGGAGGGCTGGATCTCGTTCAGCACCTCTGCGACGAACTCACCGAACTCACCGCCGATGGCGCCCAGGATGTTGGCGTCACCCACCGCGGTGCCCACGACAGCCGCCGTGTTCTCCGCCAGGGCCGTCCCGTAGTCGCCGGTGGCAAGCGCGTCGCCGGCCAGGACGTCACGGCCGTCTTCCGCGAGGATGACGTCGTTGCCGGCCAGGGCCGCCCCGAAGGCGCCGCCGTACTCGTTGCCGACCGTGGCGTCGCTGTCGGCGTGCGCGTGGCCCGCCTCACCGGTCGCCACGGCGTCGCCGCCGACGAGATCGGAGCCTTCACCGGCATCGATGATGTCGTTGCCGGCCAGGGCCACAGCCGCGCCCTCGATGCCGTCGGCATCGACGGTGGCGTCGTTGTCGCCCAAGGCGGTGCCGTAGTCGCTCAGGGTCAGGGCATCGCCCGCGGCCAGGTCGTCGCCGTAGCCGAGCGTGATGTCGTCGTTGCCCGCCAGAGCCAGGCTGACGCCGCTGTAGCCCTGCGTCGCCTCGGCCGCATTGTTGGCCGTGGCGTTGCCCCGGGAGCCCGGGCCGGCCGCCGCGTCACCGGAGACGGTGTCGTCGCCGAAGTCGTCGAACTCGTCGCCCTTGTCGGCCACCAGAAGGTCGTTGCCGGCCATGGCCAGGCGGATGCCGTACTCGCCGCCGCCTTCGGTCACCGTCGCCGTGTTGTTGGCCTGCGCGTCGCCGCCCAGGCTGGTGTCGAAGACCAGCGCCTCGCCGGCGATGGCGTCGTTGCCCGTGCCGGTGCGGATCTCGTCGTTGCCGGCATTGGCCGCGTTGCCGAAGTTGGAGACCTCGGCCTCGTTGTTCAGGGTGGCGTTGCCGTAGAGGCTGCCCACGCCGCCGGACACCACGTTCCCGCCGTCACCGGCCGTGATGGTGTCGTTGCCGGAATTGGCAGTACCGGTCAGGCCATGGGAAGCGGCCCTGTTGGTCGCCTCGGCGTTGCCCTGGGCTCCGCCTTCACCCGCGATCACGTTGCTGCCGTCGCCGGCGGTGATCTCATCGTCGCCCGAGTGAGACTCACCGGCCACCGCCGTGGCCTCGTTGAGGATCGAGATGGTCCCGCCGACGCCCGTCGCCGCGGCGTCACCGGCCAGGACGTTGTTGCCCTCACCGGCCGTGATGGTGTCGCTGCCCGCCGAAGCGTAGGAGCTGGCCGAGGAGGTGTTTGACACCACGACCGAGCCGTGGTCACCGGTCGCCAGGGCGTCACCGGACATGGTGTCGTCACCGTCGTTGGCCGACATGACGTCGTCGCCGGCAGTGGCCGTGGCCCCGTCGGTCGCCGTCGCATCGTTGTCGGAGTCGGCGATGCCGTAGTCGCCCGTCGTCAAGGCGTCACCGGCCACCACATTGGCGCCGTCACCGGCCTCGATGGTGTCGTCGCCGGCGGAAGCCTCCGCCGTGGCGTTACCGCTCGCCGTCGCCGTGTTGTCGGTGTCCGCCATCACCGCACCGGCCATGGCCGCGGCCACACCGGCCGCCAGAGCGCCGCCGGAAATGGTGTCGTTGCCCTCACCCGTGAAGATGTCGTCGTTGCCGGCACCGGCAAAGTTGTCTATCCCGGCGGCTTCCGCATCGTTGGTCACCGTGGCGTTGCCGCCGCTGGTGCTGCTGCTGGCGGCATCGCCGGCGATCACGTCGCCGTCGGAGTCGGTATCCAGCAGGCCGATCCTGTCACTGCCGGCCGACGCGGTGGCGTTGCTGCCTTCCGTCGCCGTGGCGTCGTTGTCGACTGTAGCCACACCGGCCTCGCCGGTCGCCAGGGCGTCGCCGGCCACGGTGTCGTCGCCGAAGCCGCCGTAGATGGAGTCGTCGCCCGCGGCCGCCGTGGCGCCGTATTCGGCGGTGGCGTCGTTGGTGGTCGAGGCCGTGTGACCGGTGCCGCCGGCCAGGGCGCCGCCGGAGATCTGGTCGTTGCCGTCGAACACCATAATGTTGTCGGAACCTGCCGAAGCGGAACCGATGGCGGTGCCGTAGGCGGTGTTAATCACCGTGGCATTGCCGTCCAGGGCCGCGCCGTCACCGGCGACCACGTCGCCGTTGAGGCCGATACCGATCTCGGCCGAAGCGATGGTGTCGTCACCGGAGGTCGAAGTGCCGCCCGCGGAGGCCGCGTCGTTGTTGACGACCGCCGCACCGCCGGCACCCGTAGCCAGGGCGTCACCGGCGATGGTGTCCTGCCCGCCGCTGCTGACGATGCCGCCGTTGAAGTTGACCGCGTCGTCACCGGCCGAAGCCGTGCCGCTGCCGTAATCGGTGGCGGTGTTGTCGGTCTGGGCCGTGGCCCCGGCACCCGCGGCAAGCGAGCCGCCGGAGATCTGATCGTCGCCGTCGCCGGAGAGGATGAAGTCCCCGCCCGCCGTGGCGGAGTTGCCCGAACCGTTCACGGTCGCGTCGTTGGTCACCGTGGCATTGCCGCCGTCGCTGGTGATGCTGGCCGCGTCACCGGCGATCACGTCGCCGACGTTGTCCCCGTCGGCAAAGATGCCGTCGCTGCCCGCCGAGGCCGTGCTGTTCGAGCCGATGGTCGCCTCGGCGGAATTGACCGCCGCGGCGGTCGAGCCCGTGCCGTTGGCCAGGGCGTCGCCGGCCACCTTGTCGGCACCATTGTAGACGTAGATGCCGTCGTCGCCGGCATAGGCTTCGCCGCCGTCTTCGGCCTCGGCGGTGTTCGCCGCCTTGGCCGCGTCGTCGGCACCGACCACCATGGCGTCGCCGGCCACGGTGTCGTTGCCGTCACCGGGGGTGTTGTCGTCGCTGAAGATGTTGTCGCTGCCCGAGCTGGCGATGCCCAACTCGTCGGCAAAGGCGTCGTTGGTCGCCGTGGCGTCGCCGCCGAAGCTAAGCGCGTCACCGGCGATCTCGTCGTTGCCGTCGCCGCCGTAGATCAGGTCGTCACCGGCCTGGGCGACGGATCCGTCGCCGTCCGCGGTGCTGTCGTTCCAGCTCTCGGCCGTGGCGTCGTCGCCGATGGCAAGGGCGTCACCGGCCACGTCGTCGTCGCCCTCTTCGGCGTCGATGACGTCGTCACCGGCCGTGGTGAACAGGCTCAGCGTCGAGGTGGCCTTGTTCCAGATGGACGCAATGGCCCCGGCGCTGGCCGCCAGGACGCCACCGGAGATGGTGTCGCTGTCGGAGCCGCCGTAGATGATGTCGTCGCCGGCGCTGCCGCCCTCCGAGGCAACGTTGTTGCCGTAGGCGTCGGCCGTGCCGTAGTCGCTGGAGGCCAGCGCATCACCGGCCAGGGTGTTCTCACCCTCGGCGGCGTCGATCTGGTCGTTGCCCGCCGTGCTGCCCTGGTCGAGCGCCGTGTTGAGCGCATCGGCATCGGCCAGGCCGGCCACCGACTGTGCCAGGGCATCGCCCGCCACCACGTCGTCGAAGGCCAGGTCACCGTCGTCGGCCGAGATCACGTCGTTGCCGGCGTCACCGCCTTCGCCTGCCTCGTTCGTCTGCTCGGCCTTGGCAGTGCCGTAAGCCGAGGCCAGGGCGCCGCCGGAGATCGTGTCGTGCCCCTCGTCGGAGGTGATCTCGTCGTTGCCCGACGTCGCAGAACCGTAAGCGATGTTGTCGCCGTAGGCCGTGGCGGAGTTGCCGCTGGTGGCCATGGAGTCACCGGCCACCAGGTCGCCGTACTCGCTGTAGCCGCCGGTCCAGATGGTGTCGTTGCCGGAATCGCCACCGCCGACGGTGGCATCACCGTTGATCGCCGTCGCCAGGGCATGGCCGCTGGTGCTCAGCGCCTGGGCGTCGCCGGCGACGACGTCGTCGCCGCTGTTGAAGCCGTCGGCGGTGATGTCGTCGAGGCCCGCGGTGGCACCGACACCGGCCACATTGGTGTTGTGCGCCGTCGCCAGACCGGTCGCCTGGGCCTGGGCCCCGCCGGAGATGGTGTCGTTATCGTCGCCCGCGGTGATGGTGTCATCGCCCGCGGAGCCGCCGGCACCGAAGGCAACGTTCAACGAGATGGCGGTGGCATCGCTGCCGACGCTGGTGGCCTGGGCATCGCCCGCCACCAGGTTCTCGCCGGCACCGGCCGCGATCGAGTCGCTGCCCGCCGTGCCGCCGTTGCCGACCGCGTTCTGCTGGTTGGCATAAGCCGTGCCGGAGGTAGCCCTTGCCTGGGCGTCGCCGGAGACGACGTCACTGCCGATGCCGACGGTGATCTCGTCGTTGCCGGCCCGGCTGCCGCCGTCGCCGTAGCCGCCGTTGATGCCGATAGCCGTCGCCGTGCCGGCGCTGGCGATCGCCTGGACGTCGCCGGCCACCACGTTGCTGCCGTCGCCGGCCGCGATGGTGTCGTTGCCGGAACTGCCGGAGTCATTGAGAGAAATGTTGTTTTGAAGGGCATAGGCCGAAGATGTGCCTATCGCCGACGAACCGCCGGAGACGGTGTCGTCACCACTGCCGGTCGTGATGTCGTCGTCGCCGGAAGCGCCGGTCTGGGCGGAATAGTTGATGCCGTAGGCCGAGGCCGTGCCACCGACCGCCTGGACATCGCCGGCCACGCGGTTGTTGCCGTCGCCGGCCGCGATGGAGTCATTGCCCGCCGAGCTGTTGTCGTCCGCCGTGTTGACCTGATCAGCCTCTGCCTCGCCGCCCGAACGCGCCTGCGAGCCGCCGGAGATCACGTCCCCATCGGCGCCGCCAACGATCGAGTCGTCGCCGGCCGAACCGTAGTTGGTGGCCGTGTTGTTGCCATAGGCATCCGCCGTAGCGGCGCCGTAGACGCCGACCGCCATGGCGTCGCCCGCCAGGTTGTTGGCGCCGTCACCCGCCGTGATGGTGTCGTTGCCCGCCGCGCTGCCGTAGTCGGTCGCGGTGTTGTAGGCGTTGGCATCGGCATCGCCGAAGGCGGAGATGGCCATGGCGTCGCCCGCCACGTCGTCGGCCAAGCCGCCCGACGTCTCGGCATCGATGTCGTCGTTGCCGGCCGAGCCGCCGTATTCGGCGTCGTTGGTCTGCAAGGCGTAGGCGCTATAAGTCGCCGACGCCAGGGCGCCGCCGGAAATGCTGTCCGAGCCATTGCCGGAGACGATGTCGTCGTCGCCCGCCTCGGAGCCGTAGCCGTAGGCGTCGTTGTCGCCGTAGGCCCCGGCGTACTCGCCGAGGGCCAGAGACTCGCCAGCCACCAGATTGGCGCCGTCGCCGGCATCCATGTCGTCGCTGCCGGCCGAACCACCGCCGTAGGCCTGGTTCTCGGTATCGGCCTTGGAGTAGTAGCCCTTCGTCAGCGAGCCGCCGGAGACGGAGTCGTCGCCGTCGCCGGTATCGATCTCGTCGTCACCGGCCTGGCCGCTAGCCGTATTTGCGTGGTTCACGGTGTAGGCATCAGCATAGCCGTAGTCGCCGGTGGCGATCTCCGCCGCGTCGCCGGCGCCAAGGTCGTTGCCGTCGCCCGTGAGGATGCTGTCGCTGCCGGCAATGCCGCCGTACTCCGTGTTGTAGGCATAGGCCGAGCTGACCAGCGCGCTGCCGGACTCGATCGCCAGGGAGTCGCCGGAGAACACGTCGTCGCCTTCGTCACCGTCGCCGGTGTCGATGAAGTCGTTGCCCGCCGAACCGTAGTCGTACGCCTCGTTGTCCGTCACGGCGAGAGCGTAGAGGCCCTTCGCCAGGGAACCGCCGGCCACGGTGTCGTTGCCGAGGTCGCCGGAGATGGTGTCGTTGCCGGCCGAGCCGCCTTCACCGTAGGAAGTGTTGTAGCTGAAGGCACGGGCGGTGCCGATCTCGGCGAACTCCGCCGCGTCGCCGGCGCCGATGTCGTTGCCGTAGCCGGCATCGATCAGGTCGCTGCCGGCCGTACCGGTACCGTAGTCCGTGTTCACGGTGGCCGCCGTCGCCGGCTCCTCGAGGTCGCCGGTCTTGATCGACAGGGAGTCGCCCGAGAAGACGTCCGCGCCATAATCGCCAGGCGCGTCGAGGTAGATCGTGTCGTTGCCCGCCGAGCCGTAATCCGAGGCATCGTTCTGGGTGTAGGCGAAGGCACTGAAGCCCTTGGCCAGCGAACCGCCGGCCACGGTGTCGTCGCCGGAAGCCACGTCACTGCTGGCGCCGCCGTAGATGAGGTCATCGCCGGCCTGGCCGCCGTCGCTCTCAGAAGAGTTGTAGGTGTAGGCATTCGCGAAGCCGTAGTCGCCGGTCGCGAACTCCGCCGAGTCGCCGGCACCGATGTCGTTGCCTTGACCGCCGTAGATCAGGTCGCTGCCCGCCGTGCCGCCTTCGCCGTACTCGGAGTTGTAGGTGACCGCCGTGGTGTCGATGGGCAGCTTGGGCTTCTCGCCGCCAGTCTCGATCGACAGCGAATCGCCAGCGAACTTGTCCTCGCCGATACCGGTGTCGATCTCGTCGTTGCCCGCCGAACCGCCGTAGTGGGCTTCGTTCACGGTAAGGGCGTCCGCTAAGACACCCTTGGCCGTCGACCCGCCACCGACGGAGTCGTCGCCGCTGCCGGAGTAGATGATGTCGTCGCCGGCCTTGCCGTAGTCGCTGTAGCTGTAGGAGGTGTTGTAGGTCTGCGCGTCGGCGTAGCCGATCTCCGCCAACTCGGTCGAATCGCCGCCGACCAGGTCGTTGCCGATTCCGGAGTCGATGTAGTCGGTGCCGGCAAGACCGTTGCCATGATCGGTGTTGTAGGTCGTCGCCGTTCCTTCGTCGAGATCGTCGCCGAGCTTCACCGAAAGGGCATCGCCGCCGACCACGTCGTCACCCGCGTAGGTGAAGATGTCGTCGGCGCCGGCCGAGGCGCCGGCCCAGGCATTGTTGTAGGCGTCGGCCTCGGCATCGTAGCCCCTGGCCGCGGCGTCGCCGCCGACGGAGTCGTTGCCCGCCTCGCCATACTCGCCCGGATTGCCGTTGTCGGCGTAGATGCTGTCGTTGCCGGCTGTGGCATTGCCTTCGGCATAGTTGTAGGCATTGGCATCGGCAAAGCCGTAGTCGCCCGTGGCCGAGGCCGCAGCGTCGCCACCGATCAGGTCGTGGCCGTTGGACTGGCCGCTATAGGCGTAACCTTGATTGTCGCCGTAGATACGGTCGTTGCCGGCGCCGGCATAGGCGTAGCCTTCGTAAGTATCGGCAGACGCCGTGTTTTCGCCATAAGCGCTGGCAACGCCCTCATAGCCGTCGGCCGCGGCCGCGGCATCGCCGCCGATGGTGTCGTTGCCGGCTTCGCTGTAGCCCTCGGCACCGCCGACAATGTTGTCGCCGATGATGTAGTCGTTGCCCGCATAGACCTGGTTGGAGCCGTAGCTGCTGCCGGCGTAGGCATGGTTCGCGCTGCCGCCGTAGGCATCGCCGCGGGTGCCCTGGGCCGAGGCCGCGGCGTCGCCGCCGATGAGATCATCACCGCCGTCGATGTCTCCCTGCAGGCCGTAGAACTTGCTGTCACCGACAATGTAGTCGTTACCGGCATAGCTGTAGGAGCTGTTGCCGGACGTGTAGTACGCGTTGTCGCTCTCGCCATGATTGTGCGAGACGGCATTGGCTTCGCCCTCATAGCCATCGGCCCTCGCCACGGCGTCGCCGCCGATGGTGTCGTTGCCGCCGATGACATTACCCTCGGCGCCATAGCCTTCGCTGCCGTCCACGTCACCGATAATCGAGTCGCCGCCGGCATAGGTGGAGGCGGTGCTGCCATACCGCTCATTGTAGACGATTGCGAGGTTTTCGCTGTAGGCCTGGGCATCGCCGTTGTTGCCGTTGTCAGATGCCGCGGCATCGCCGCCGATTACGTCGTGGCCGTAATCGCTGCTGACCACGTCGCCTTCCTGAATGACGTCGCCGACGATGAAATCTCCGCCCGCGGAGGCCTGGGCGCTGTCGGCATATCCTTCGCAGCCTTCGACCATATAGCCGTCTTCGAAGGCTGCATTGCGGGAGGAGGCCAGGGCATGGGAATAGTTGCCGTCGATCACGGCGGCCAGCACGTCACCGCCGATGACATCGTCGCCTTTGCCGCCCTCGATGGAGTCACTGCCGACCGGCGCCTCGGACTCGTCGCCGTAGATCGCCATGTTGAAACCTTCGGCCGCGGCAAACTCGTTGGAGGACTCGCCGCCGGACTCGACGATCGCTGCGGCGTCACCACCGATGGAGTCGTCGCCTTCCTCGCCGTTGATGGTGTCGTTGCCGAAGCCCGAATCCTCGCGGCCCAGGCCGTCTTCCGGACGCAGGTAGCTGTTGTCCGTGTAGGAATAGGCGATCGCGCCGTACTCACCGGTGGCCAGGGCATCGCCGCCCACCTTGTCGTCGCCATTGCCGGCCATGATGGTGTCGTTGCCGCCCATGATGGCCACGGCGCCGTTCACGTCGCCGTAGTAGTACGGCGTGTCGGCCGCCTCACGGATATCGCCGTACTCGCCGTAGTCGCCGCCGTAGGAGAATTCGACGTTGTTGAGCGCGTCGCCGGCGATCACGTCGTCGCCGGCATGGTTGGGGTCGCCGTCCGGCAGGCCGCCGATCTCGTCGGAGCCGTCACCGTAGATCTGATCGTCACCGGTGCCGCCGTCCATGGAATCGTCGCCCACGCCGCCGATCATGTAGTCGCCGCCGGAGCCGCCGTAGATCTCGTCGTCCCCGGCATCGCCGAAGAGGAAATCGTTGTGGTCGCTGAAGAACGGATTCTGAGTCGCGGTAATGGCGCCGCCCTCGGCGCCGTCGCCGCCGAACAGCTCCTCAGCCTGCTGCAGCACCTTCTCGCGCTGCAGCAAATACATCTCCTCGGAGCCGCCGTAGAGCGAATCGTTGCCGCCGGCGCCCAGCAGGAAGTCCGGGCCGCCGCGGCCCTCGACCAGGTCGCCGCCGGCCGCGGCCTGCAGGAAGTTCTGCCCGGCCAGCGGATCGGGATTGTCCTGGTTGGGATCGAGGTCGTCGTTCAGCGGATCCCAGGGGTTCGCGTCCACCACCTGCGGCGCGATGGCCAGGGACTCGAGCGCGTAGATGTAGAGCGGGACCGAGGTGCCCGCGATCTCGGCGCCGGTCGCCGGATCGACCTGGAAAGCGCGGGTGTTGTCCTCGTCGACCGCCCAGAGGTTGCCCTGAGCGTCGAAGGAAAGACCGAAGTCGACCCCGTAGAAGGAGCCGACATCTTCGCCGATCGTGCCGGGCAGTTCGGTAATGGTGCCGCCGGCGATATTAACGACGAAGAGCTTGACGGTGCCTTCCTCGTCGTGACCGATCGCGTAGAGGATGTTCGGGTTGGTCGGATCCGCCGCCATGCCGGTCAGACGGAAGTCTTCCGCACCGGTCGCAACCAGAGTCAGACTCAGGGCGTTGCCAGCGCCGAGCGTGGCCTCATAGACCTCGTTGTCGTCGCCGATGACGTAGAGCGTACCGTCGGCGGCGAAAGTCAGGCCCGGATTGTTGAGGCCGCCATCGGCCATCCAGTAGTCGACGACATTACCGGTCGCCGGATCGATCTTGACGACCAGATTCTCGGAATCGACATAGCCGAAGAGGAAGTAGGAATTCACGGGACCCTGACCGAAGGTCAGACCCTCGACGTCGAGGTGAGTCTCGAAGTCGCCGTCGATCTCGCCGTTGATCTCGCCGACATACTCGTAGTCGCCGGTTTCGAGATTGACCTTGTACAGTTCGCCGTCGCCAGCGACGTAGCCGATGGTCTGCGTCAGGTCGACATCGTTCAGTGCGCCGTCGGTCGGCGTGTTGTTGGTGGTCCAGTCGTTCTGGCTGTCGGTGTCGGTGGTGTTGACCCGCGAGAAGATGTGGTGGTTGCCGGTGAACTGGCCGTTGAAGGTCTCGAAGTTCAGGTCCAGCAGCGGCGAGCCGAAGCCCGCGGGAACGCCGTTCAGGTTCGGCGTACCGTTGAAGTCCGGGTTGGTCAGCGCGTCGAGCTGGTCCTGCGTGATGTTGGCCGCGAAGGTGTCGACGGACTGGTCGCCGTCGATGTCTTCGCCCGGACGGTAAACGATGTTCACCGCGATGGGATCGGTGGTGTCGTCGCCGAAGTTCCAGAAGCCCTCAGCCGTCAGGGTATCGCCGCCGACGACGTTGCCTGCGGAATCGAAAACGCGGAAGACGATGTCCTCGGAGCCGTCGTCGCCGGCATCGTCGGCCAACTGGTAGAAGACCACAAAACCGTTGGCAGGAATGTCGATGCCGTTCGGCACCGCGAAGGTCACGACATTGCCGTCCTGATCGAGAATCTCCACAACCAGATCTTCGGTCGTGGTGACGCCGCCGAAATTGTTCAGCAGCTCGATGAAGTTGTACTCGTCGAGCTCTTCCTCGCAGTCGTCGTAATACAGAGCCGCCTGTGCCTCGGCCTGCTCGCCGTAGTCGCCATTGGTCGGCGCGGCGCCCGGCAGAGTCGGGATTTCCAGAGGCACGCGCACGCCGATCTCGTTGATGAGAAGCGGCGGCGGCGGGAAGTCCGGAGCCAGCAGGATCGGATCCGGCTCGAGATTGATCAGGCCAAACTGGAGCTCAACCGGCGGGATCACACCCTGTGCCGCCAGGAGGTCGAGAAGGTCGCCCAGATTATCGTCGTAGGTGGAACCGCCACCGCCGGTCGCACCCGGACCGGCAGCGACATCGGTCAGGTCGACCTCTTCGCCCGCAAGCGCCAGAGCCTGGTTCAGGAGGATCGAGGAATCGATGTTAACGCCCGCAACCTGGAAGGTCGGTGCCTCACCCGCATCGACCACGTTCACCAGGCCGTTGAAGACGACCTGACTGTCCGGCGTGCCGTCGCCATCGTCATCGAAGGCCAGGATGAAGTTGTCACCCTGGACCTGGACCTGCGCCTCGCCCGGGGCGAAGTCCAGCACGTAGGTCTGCCCCGCGGCAGCCTGAATCTCAACGGTCTGGCCCGGAGCCGGTCGGCTTACGACAACGGCTTCGCCAGCCTGGCCGACCACGGCCACGCTGCTCTCGGTACCAGTCTCAGAAGTAGTCGCCTCGGCGGACTCGGTTACGTTGTCGTCCTGACCCTCGTAACCGCGGGTGAGATCGTCCGTCATTTTCTTCCTCCGTTATGACCAGGCTGGGTGCCAAAACGCGCAATGCGCTAGGCCGGCACCCCGGTCCCGCTTAATCCAATTGGTCGCAGTTTGTGCAAAGCCTGTGGTAATAGCAAGGAAACTTCCGTTAAAAACTATAGTGCCTTGTATGAGTTTCCTGAAACATTCAGGCAAAAATCACAAAAAGGGTTAAGGAATATACCTCCAAAGGTTAACGTTCCATCCGGAGGTTGATCTACTCTTAGTAAAAATTGCCGCTGATTTTGTTTACGTTTGTTAAAGATCACAGTTAAGACGGGAATAAGAACCTTGGTTAACTGTGGTTACTTGAACCAATGACGCGATCCAGGTAATGCGTCCGCACTTTCTGGAGCTTGATCTTGCGGATTACGCTAGCCTGACCGGCGGGCGCCCCTCGGAACGGCGCCACCCCCACGCAAGCCTCTGAATCGGCACGAAAAAAGGGCCTCCCTCGAAGAGAGAGGCCCGTTTTCCGTTGTTACTTCCCGGCGGCCGGAACCGCCGGGTCTGGGTCAGCTTCAGACCACCAGGTTGCCGCTGTTGAGCAGCGCGTTGATGACATCCTCGTCGCTGATGGAGTTGTTGGCATCCAGGCTCACGCCCTCCAGGACGATCCGGAAGTCGTCGAAGGAGCCGAACCCATCCGTCTCGACGTCGATGATGGTATCGCCGCCGGAGGTGCTGATGTTCAGGTAGGCATCCAGCTCCGCCCCATCCGGATCGCTGGACAGCCCGCCGCCCAGCAGGTCGGAGAGATCCAGGACGTCGTCCTCGCCCAGGCTGAAGTCGGTGACGGTATCCTCCTCGAAGCTGCCGCCGTAGGAGAAGGCGAAGGTGTCGGCATCGGCCCCGCCGGTCAGGACATCGTCCCCGGCCCCGCCGTTCAGCAGGTCGTCGCCGGCCCCGCCGTCCAGGGTGTCCGCCTCATCGCTGCCGAGCAGCACGTCGTCGCCGCCCAGGCCTTCAAGGAGAAGGCCCGTCGTCGAGTCCGCAACGCCGGTGATGGTCAGCGAGGAAGCAGAACCATCGTCGGCATAGTTGCCGTTGAGGACGGTTCCATCGCTGAGGGTGATGGTGACCGGAATGCCCTCGTCGCCGAAGTTGCCTCCGTTGTCGAACTCGGCCGTACCGTCGTCGGTGTCGATGCCGAAGGTCAGGGTATCACCGTCGGCGAAATTACCCGCCGGGATAGTGATCGTCAGGGTCGAGTCCCCATCCGTCACAGCGGAACTCACCCCACCAACCGTGCTGCCGCCACCGACCGTAAAGTCGTTGCTGAAGGAACCAGAAATATCGAAGTTTCCAGCGTCGCCCAGGTCGATGACGATTTGGGTGATGGAGAGCCCCGCCACTGCGGTTGACAGCGTGAAGCTGAACTGGTCGTCACCGGTGTTCAGGGTCGAACCCGCGGTCACCGCACCGGTGATGGTGACGTTGTCTGCCGGAGTGTTGGCCTCGCCGATGATCAGGTCGCGGCCGGCCGTGCCCGTCAGGGTGTTGTCGTCGCTGTCGTCGACCAGGGTCACCGCACCCGGCGCGCTCAGGTCTGCGTTGTCGTTCTCGACCACGTAGCTGAAGTTGCCGTTCACGGTCACGTCCGGCGCGCTGTAGCTGGCCGAGCCGGACACGCTGTTCAGGCTCACCGGGCCGCCGATGCCGTCGTCGCCGAAGTGGGCGATGTAGCTCTCGTCTACGTCGAAGGGCGTCGACTGGTTGGTCACCAGCGTGAAGGCATCCGCGTTCGGCGAAATCGGCACGCCGTCGACCAGAACCTCCAGGTCCTCGAAGTTGCGCACCTCGAGGCCGAGGGTGGTGAAAGCGCCCAGGGCGCCGCTGCCGCTGATCGAGGAAGGATCGCTGTTGGCCCCGATGAAGGCCGCCAGGTCCTGCACCGCCTGGGCGATGGTGGCGTTGGCCGCCTCGGCCGCCGTGAGGTTCAGCACCAGCTTGTCGGTGCCGTGGCCGCCGTCGTAGTGGTTGCCGGCCGCCCCCGTCGTCTCCTCGGAGAGCGTGTGGACCACCAGGTCGTCGCCGTCGCCGCCGTAGATGACGTCGTCACCTTCCTGACCGGTGATGGTGTCGTCGCCGGCCTGGCCCATGACGCTGTCATTGCCGGCGCCGCCTTCGATCCAGTCGGACAGGCCGATGGTGTCGAGCGGCAGGCGCAGGGCCGGTCCCTCGACGTCGTTGAAGACCATCTGGGCATAGGCCGCATCGCTGCCCACGAAGTCCGGATCCACCACCAGGGTGTCGCCGAAGATCATGTCATTGCCGCTGCCGCCCAGGATCACGTCCTCGCCGAAGTTCTCGTCGGTCAGCGAGATGCCGGAGAAGATCGTCTGGATGTCGTCGACATTATCGACAATCGTCGCATAGTCGGCGCCCGTGGTCGGCCCCGTGGTGCCGGTCTCGACCATGTCGAGCTCGTCCGGCACGAAGTCCGTGCCGCCCGGGGCACCGAAACCGAAGGCCTCGATGGTCAGGTTGGTGATGCCGCCGGCGTAGAGGTCCGCCTGCAGACCGGCGGAGGGACTGTAGCCGTCGTTGTCGCCGCCGTCACTGAGGAAGAAAATGAAGTTCTCCGAACCCTCGTGACGCTCGGTTCCACCGCCGATGTCCTCGGTCAGCCAGTCGGCCGCGATCTGCAGCGGGCTCTCGTACTGGGTGCCGCCGCCTGCCGTCAGGGCGTTGATCTGCGACGCCAGGTTGGGGTCGTCGGCACGGGTGAACTCCAGGGTGTTGAGATCCGTGCCCGAGCTGCTGAAGGGCACAACCTTGATGTTCACGACCCCGGCGAAGCCGGCATCGATGATCTGCTGGTTCAGCGTCAGGAAGGCGTCCTTGGCCAGATCCAGACGGGTCGGCGGAGTAAAGCCCGGATCGCCGGGCTCGTTGCCGGCGAAGTCCCAGCCCATGGAGCCGGAGACATCCATCACGTAGACCACGTTGAAGGTCGGGACCTCGCCCTCGATGATGTTGTCGCCGACCAGCAGGTCGCCGGAGGCGTCGGAAACAGCTACGTCGCCGTCCAGCCGCTCCTCGCCGCCGATCAGCACGTCGTCGCCGGCGCCGCCGATCAGGACGTCTTCGCCGTCCACGTCGACCAGCAGGTCCGCCCCCTTCTCGCCTTCCAGGCGGTCGTCGCCCTGGTCGCCGAAGAGGAAGTCGTTGTGGTCGCCGCCCAGCAGGGTGTTGGCGTCGTTGTCGCCGAACAGGAAGTCCTGACCACGCCCGCCTTCGAGCAGGTTGTCGTCGGCCTCGTTCACCGTGTCGGCCTCACCGCCTTCGCTGACGTCGATGACAGTCTGGCCCGCGACCTCGTCGTTGGTGCCGACACCCTGGGCCGGATCCATGTCGCCGGAGTTGTCCTGCGGGTTGAAGTCGTCGGCCGCCTGGTTGATGGCGCCCTGGGTCGACTGATTGCTGGTTGTCCAGTCCAGCTCCTGGTTGGTGTCGATGTCCGGGTCGCCGCCGTTGACGGTATCACCCGGGATGTGCGCCTGCCCCGGCACATTGTCGGAGTAGACACGGGAGAAGACCTTGGTCGCGTCGTCGACGCCGTCGTTGACGGCCTCGTTCAGCGCCTCGGCGTCCAGCAGCACCGACTGACCCGAGTCCAAGATGGCGTTGAGGAGCGCCCACTGGTCGCCGATCAGGCCGTTGAACTGCTGGTTGTTGACCACGTCGCCCAGCAGAGCGGCGGCCGCGGTGGAACCGTCGAAGGCGCTGTCCCAGATGTCGTTGGCCGTGTGGGACAGGCCACCGGTCTCGGCGCCGTTGGCGAGCAGGCCGTCGACATGGACGAAAGTCCCGGTCGTGACCTCCTGCATCAGGTTCACCGCCAGCTCGTCGCTGGTGTTGTCGCCGAAGCCCCAGGGCGAATTGGCCGTGTAGGTGCCAAAGCTGCTGGAGTTCTTCACGTCGCCACCGGCGTCATAGATGGCCCAGGTGCCGTCCTCGTAGAGCACCAGGTACTCCTTTGCGGCCAGGCCGTGGCTGCCGACCGACCCTGAGAGGGTCGAAAGGTCGATCGTCACCACCGTGCCGTCGGGACCGACGATCTCGATGTCGAGCTGCTCGATCGCCTGGCCGTTCACGCCGGCAGCGTTGTTGGCGATGTTGCGGATCTCGATGTAGTTCAGGCCGGCATCGACGTGGAAGTCGTTGGGACCCGAGAAGTCCACGGTCTGCTCTTTGCTGACACCCAGGCCCACCTCGTTGATGACGATCTTGCCCAGCAGGGATTCGATCGGCTGGACGTCGGCGTCGTCGAAGGCAACCGAAATCGCCTCGTTGTCGCCGTCGTCGCACTCCACGTCACCCGCGTTGGGATCGGTGTTGGTGTTCTCCTCGACCGCCTTGGCTGTCGCCGAGAAAATGTAGGTATCCGGGTCCGTAATGGCGCCGGAGGCCGTCACCTCGAAGATGTAGTCGGTGAAGCCCGAGGTCCCGTCAGCCACCGTGAACTCGACGTCGCCGTCCAGGTTCACCGAGGCCGAAACGCCCGGCGGCGTCGCCGGCAGCGGCAGGACCACCGAGAAGTCGTCGGGGATGTCCACCAAGACCGTGTGGGTCTCCGAGCCGTCGGTGTAGTCGCCGAAGGTCGCGGAAACCTTCACGGTGCCGGTTTCACCGGCGTTGAACTCGGTATCTGCGTCGGCGCCGTCGTTGACCTCGATCGACACCGACAGGCCATCGCTTTCCCCGTCGGCAACCGCGTCGACGTCGATGTCGATGACGACCGGCGTGCTCGGCGCCGACACCAGGACGCCGTCCTTCGCGGTCGCCGAGACTGAGAGGTCGCTACCCAGTTCAGTGAAGACGTCTTCGTCACTGTCAGCCGGCGGCGTCAGGGTCACCGTGAAGGTCACCGCCTGGTCGACGCCATCCGCCGTGTAGGTGAAGTTGGCATCGAAGCTGCCGCCCGCCGAGTTGTCGACGATGTTCACCGTCCAGCCCGCGTCGGCCAGCGCCTTGAACTGGCTGAAGGTCACCTCGTCGATGACGTCGTCGTCCTGCGAGGTCACCGTCACGTCGAACTCGACCGAGCCGTCCTCCTTGATGCAGGCCTCGTTGCCCTCCAGGTCAACGTCAACCGTCGGCGGCGTCACCGTCGGGTCCACCGTCACCTCGAAGGTGTAGGTGTCGACGTCGACGTTGTCGTCGTCGTCGCACTCGACCCCGGAGCCCCCGTTCGGGCCCGCCTCGGTCGCCGCCTCCGCCGTCGTCGTCACCACCGTCACATCGACCGTGCCGTCGAAACCGGCCGGCGGCGTCACCGTCAGGCTGTCCACCAGGGACTGCACGTCCGCCAGGCTCTCGCCCGCCGTGTCGAAGGTCCAGGTCCCCGCCGGGTTCTCAACCGGCGCGCCGATGGTTCCCGCCAGGGTCCAGCCCAACTCGCCCGTCGACAGCGTCACCACAACCTCGGTGACCGACTCCGAGCCGTCCGTGTCCGTGCCGCCCTGGTTGGCCGGCTGGTCAAGGTCGCCAACACCCGTGGTGCTGTCGCCGCCCAGCGCAATCGCCAGGTTCAGGTCGATCTCCGTGTCCTCGTCGCCCGTGGCCGCCGCCGTCTGCGTCATCTCGGAACCGTCCACCACCGCATCGACGTTCACATCGATGACGACCGGCGTGCTCGGCGTCGACACCAGGACGCCGTCCTTCGCGGTCGCCGAGACCGAGAGGTCACTCACCAGCGTGCCCAGGACGTCCACGTCGCTGTCGGCCGGCGGCGTCAGGGTCACCGTGAAGATCACCGACTGGTCGGCGCCGTCCGCCGTGTAGGTGAAGTTGGCATCGAAGCTGCCGCCCGCCGAGTTGTCGACGATGTTCACCGTCCAGCCCGCGTCGGCCAGCGCCTTGAACTGGCTGAAGGTCACCTCGTCGATGACGTCGTCGTCCTGCGAGGTCACCGTCACGTCGAACTCGACCGAGCCGTCCTCCTTGATGCAGGCCTCGTTGCCCTCCAGGTCAACGTCAACCGTCGGCGGCGTCACCGTCGGGTCCACCGTCACCTCGAAGGTGTAGGTGTCGACGTCGACGTTGTCGTCGTCGTCGCACTCGACCCCGGAGCCCCCGTTCGGGCCCGCCTCGGTCGCCGCCTCCGCCGTCGTCGTCACCACCGTCACATCGACCGTGCCGTCGAAACCGGCCGGCGGCGTCACCGTCAGGCTGTCCACCAGGGACTGCACGTCCGCCAGGCTCTCGCCCGCCGTGTCGAAGGTCCAGGTCCCCGCCGGGTTCTCAACCGGCGCGCCGATGGTTCCCGCCAGGGTCCAGCCCAACTCGCCCGTCGACAGCGTCACCACAACCTCGGTGACCGACTCCGAGCCGTCCGTGTCCGTGCCGCCCTGCGACTCGCCCGGGCCCGTCGTACTGTCGCCGCCCAGCGCGATCGCCAGGTTCAGGTCGATCTCCGTGTCCTCGTTGCCCGAGGCCGCCGCCGTCTGCGTCACCTCGGAGCCGTCCACCACCGCGTCGACATTCACGTCGATAGTCACCGGACCGCTGGAGGCGGTATCGCCGCTGTCCGGGTCGGCAACCGTCGCGGAAACCGAGAGGTCCGCGGCCAGCTCGTTGAACACGTCGGCGTCACTGTCGGCCGGCGGCGTCAGGGTCACCGTGAAGACGACCGACTGATCGGTGCCGTCCGGGGTGTAAGTGAAGTCGGGGGCAAAGCTGCCGCCGGCACCGTTGTCGTCCACGTCCACGGTCCAGCCTGCGGACTCCAGGGCCTGGAACTGGCCAAAGGTCACCTCATCCAGCACGTCGTCGCTGCCCGCCTCGGCGGACACCGTGATGTCGAACTCGAGCGAGCCGTCTTCCTTAATGCAGGCCTCGTTGCCCTCCAGGTCGACGTCGATCGACGGCGGCAGCGCCGGGTCAAGCGTCACCCGGTCGGAGGCCTGGTCGCTCTCCTCGTTGTCGTCGGTCGTGCACTCCACATCGCCCTGCGCCGGGTCGGTGTTGGTGTTCTGCTCAACCGCCTTGGCCTCGGCCTGCCAGTCCGCCGGCTGCTCGCCCGGCAGCGGATCGTCCGCCTCGACCTGCAGCACCGCCTGGAAGTTCGGGTCCGTCGTCGTCCAGCTGATCTCCGCACCGTTCAGCGTGCCGCCGTCCAGGTCCGTCACCGTGAAGCCCGCCGGCACCGTCACCGTCACCGTGTGAACCTCGGAGCCGTCCGTGGAGTCCCCGAAGGTCGCATCCACCGTCACCGTGCCCGTCTCGCCCGGCGCGAAGGCCTCGTCGCCGCTGGTGCTCACCGCGTCGATGTCCACCGTCACCACATCGGCCACCGCGTCGACGTCGACGTCCGCCGTCACCGGCGCGGCATCCGCCGTGTCGCCGCTGTCCGGGTCCTCCGCCGTCGCCGTGAAGCTGATGTCGGCGCCCATCTCCGTCTCGACGTCCAGGTCGCTGTCCGCCGGCGGCGTCAGCGAAACCGTCAGGATCACCGCGCCCGGCTGCCCGGAGGTCGTGTAGATCCCCGTCACCGGGTTGAACGAGCCGCCGTCGTTGCCGACAACCGAAGTCGTCCAGCCGTCAGCCGCGCCCGGCAGGTTCTCAACCAGGATCTCGCTCACGAAGTCGTCGCCCTGGGCCGTCACCGTAACCGTGAACTCGCCCTCGCCGTCCTCCTTGATGCACAGCGGCTCGCCCTGCAGGCTCACCGAAACCTCGGGCGGCAGCGCCGGGTCAAGCGTCACCCGGTCGGAGGCCTGGTCGCTCTCCTCGTTGTCGTCGGTCGTGCACTCCACATCGCCCTGCGCCGGGTCGGTGTTGGTGTTCTGCTCAACCGCCTTGGCCTCGGCCTGCCAGTCCGCCGGCTGCTCGCCCGGCAGCGGATCGTCCGCCTCGACCTGCAGCACCGCCTGGAAGTTCGGGTCCGTCGTCGTCCAGCTGATCTCCGCACCGTTCAGCGTGCCGCCGTCCAGGTCCGTCACCGTGAAGCCCGCCGGCACCGTCACCGTCACCGTGTGAACCTCGGAGCCGTCCGTGGAGTCCCCGAAGGTCGCATCCACCGTCACCGTGCCCGTCTCGCCCGGCGCGAAGGCCTCGTCGCCGCTGGTGCTCACCGCGTCGATGTCCACCGTCACCACATCGGCCACCGCGTCGACGTCGACGTCCGCCGTCACCGGCGCGGCATCCGCCGTGTCGCCGCTGTCCGGGTCCTCCGCCGTCGCCGTGAAGCTGATGTCGGCGCCCATCTCCGTCTCGACGTCCAGGTCGCTGTCCGCCGGCGGCGTCAGCGAAACCGTCAGGATCACCGCGCCCGGCTGCCCGGAGGTCGTGTAGATCCCCGTCACCGGGTTGAACGAGCCGCCGTCGTTGCCGACAACCGAAGTCGTCCAGCCGTCAGCCGCGCCCGGCAGGTTCTCAACCAGGATCTCGCTCACGAAGTCGTCGCCCTGGGCCGTCACCGTCACGGTGAACTCGCCCTCGCCGTCCTCCTTGATGCACAGCGGCTCGCCCTGCAGGCTCACCGAAACCTCGGGCGGCAGCGCCGGATCAAGCGTCACGTCATCCTCGGCGGTCGCCGTGGCCACGTTGTTCTCGGTGGTGCACTCCGCGTCGCCTTCACCGCCGCCGGTGTTTTCGTTCTGCTCGACGGCCTTGGCCTCGGCCTCCCAGATCACCGTCTCGTCTTCAGTCAGGCCTTCGTTGGCCTGAACGCCGAGCACAGCCTGAAAGCTGCCGCCGGTCACGGTCCAGGAGACCGTGTCACCGTCTTGCGTACCACCGGCCAGATCGGTCACCGTGAAGCCCTCGGGGATTTCCACGGTCACCGTGTGGACCTCGGAACCGTCCTCGAAGTCGCTGAAGGTCGCATCGACCGTCACCGTGCCGGCTTCGCCCGGCGCGAAGGCCTCGTCGCCGCCGTTGCTGCTCACCGCATCGATCGAGACCGTCACCGGGTCGGCGACCGCGTCGATCTTCACGTTGATGGTGGCATCGGTTTCGTAGGTCGCGACCGCCGGATCGACGCCGTCGTCGTCGTACTCAGTGGTTGTGGTCTTGATCTGGATCGAGAAATCGTCGTCGGAGTGCTGCGGCACCTCGACGCCGATGGCCGAAAGATCGACGGAGTCCAGGCCGGGCTCGACGAAGGTCAGCACCAAGGTGTCGCCGTCGAAGGAAACCGTACCGCCGGCAACCTCGTCGTTGGCTTCCAGCAGCAGGCCGCCGGAAACGAAGATCGTGCCTTCCGGCGCGCCATCGAGATTGATTTCAACGCGCGTGATCTTCTCGGAACCGTCGGAATCCTGGGTCGCCGCGGAAAAGAAAATCGGCACGATCTGCGGACCGGCATCGCCGCCCTCGCCGCCCTGATCTTCAACCGCGGACTCGCCGTCCTCGAAAAGGGACAGGGTCAGGGTGTTGCCGTCGACCTGCGGCTCATCGCAGCCGGGGAAATTGTCGTAGGAGCCGAAGGTAATCGCCGCCGGGCCGGCAACGCCGCCGACATGCACGTCGTAGCTGGTCTCCGTAGTCTTGGATTCACAGGAGACGTCACCTTCCGGACGCACTTCGGTGGTGGTCGCCTTGAAACCGACCGTGAAGTCGTTGCTGTCGTCGATCGGCAGCTTGACGCCGATCAGGCCGGAGATGTCGATATCCAGGCCGACGGTGTCCTCACCGTCGAAGGTCAGGATCAGGCAGTCGCCGAAGACCTGCACCTGGGCGATCACCGTGCCGCCCTCGACCGGAACCTCCAGCTCGTCGCCCAGGGGATCGCCCCCGGCGTCGACGAACATGGCCCCGGCGTCGGCGCCCTGCAGATCGATCTTCAGCTGGGTGATGGCCTCGGAGCCGTCCTGGTCGATCAGACCGGCTTGCAGCATGTCGAGCGGAATAATCAGGTTGCTCTCGCCGGAGCCCTCGCCGTGCAGCGCCGGATCGATCTGACCGTCCTCGACGAAGTCAGCCGAAGCGCCCTCGACGTTCAGGCCGGCACCGTCGGCCACGGCCTGGACCTCGACGTTCAGCACCGCCTGGTGCGTCGCTTCGTTGTTGTCGAGGGTCAGTTCACCGTCGATGTCGAACTCGGTGGCCGTGACCTCCAGGTTCAGCTGGAAATCATCGTCGCTGTGCTGCGGCAGGCGCACCTGGAAGGGCGTGTCGGAATTGCCGGAGAGGTCAATCGACTGCACACGGTCGGCGGCGTCGAAGACCAGAGTCATCACGCCATCGACGATTTCGATGGTCGCCGTGGCCAGACCGGTGGAGCCGTCGGCAAAGGTGGCTGCCACCTCGACGGTCTCGCCGTTGACCAGCACCTGGTCGCCGACCATGAAGTTGGTGGCCGTCGGATCGTCCACGTCCGACAGCGGGGCCTCCAGGCCGTAGGGATCGACGCCGCCGGGCTCCGCCTCGGCATAGGTCGAGATGACGATCTTGGTCAGGCTCTCCGAGCCGTCGATGTCGGTCACCGCGGCGACGAAGCCGGCGCCGAAGATCGGCTCCTGGTCTACGGGGCAGTCGTCGCCATAGTCGCCGCCGCCCTGGCTGTCGTCCACTTGCTGCAGGCTCACCGGACCTGGGTAGGGTTCCTCACCGCCCGGCTGCCCGGCGTTGTCTTCGTTGTAGGCAAGGTAGGACGTGATGATCTCGCAGCCGCAGCCCGCAGTATCGAAGGGACCGGAGGCGACCAGGAGACCCTGGGTCGGCGCGCCCGGCATGTCTTCGTTGGTGTTGACGTCACCGACGATGGCCACGAAGCCGCCGCCGACGACATCCCAGTTGTCGAAGGAGGTGAAGTCGTCCTGGAAGATCACCTCTTCGCCCCGGGTGACGATCAGGTCGTCGACCAGCAAGGCAGAGTCGACGGCGTTGTCGTTCAGGTTCATCACGCCGACACCGATCTCGTAGGTGCCGCTGAAGTCGGCCGTCCCGCTGAAGGTGAAGTAGCCGGACTCCTCGCTCCAGGTCAGGATGAAATCCTCGCCGAGGTAGATCGCGAAGGTGTCTTCATTGGCGTCGCTGACGGAGGCGATCGGAAAGACTTCACCGTTGATGGTGACAAAGGCGAAGTCGTTGAAGAACTCACCGGGGCCGCCATTCTCGGCGTCGAGAAAGTTGAAGGTCATCTCGACGTGGTCGCCGGCTTCAAGCTCCAGCGTGGTCTTGATGGCCGTGCCGTCCGTGGCATCGCCATAGACGACGCCATCGATGGCCCCGCCTTCCAGGCCGAGGAACGCCTCGATCTGGTCGTCGCTGGCCCCGTAAGCGTCGCTCTCACAGCCCTCGGCGCCGTCAAAAATCGCAATCGGGTTGTCGGCCGCGGAATCGATGATCGCCGTGGCGGAACCGGAGATGACGGAGGTGTCGCCGCTGTCCGGATCGGAGATGGTCGCCGTCACCGTCAGGGGAATGTCGTCGCCGCTGTCCTCGGGCGGCAGCAGAAAAAGGCCGGAGGCCAGGTCCGCCGGGGTCAGCAGCGGCGAGGTACCGCCGCTGGTGTCGACGATGTTGGCCGGGTCGGTGCCGCCGACAAAGAGAACGGCGCCCGCGGGAATGCCGGACAGCGTCAGGGAGACGAGTTCCTCGTTGTCATCGGGGGTGAAGTTGATGATGACCTGCATCGGGAAGGTCGGCGTGTCGCAGTCGTCCTGGTTGGGCTGCCAGTCCTCGAAGCCCCCCTCGAAGGTGCCGACCGCGCCCTCACCGCCCTCGGTGATGGTCTCGAAGGTCAGGCCGATGACGCCGTCGGCCTCGTCAAAAGCGACCGGGTCGTCTTCGAGGTCGATCAGGCTGAACTGCAGGGCGGTCGGGGGAATCACACCCTGGGCGATCAGGAGATCGAGAATGCTGCCGAGGTTGTCGTCATAGGCGCTGGCGCCGCCGCTGGTCGCCCCGGGGCCGGCGGCGACCTCCTCAAGGGGCGCCTCCTGCTGGCCGGCCAGAGCCAGCGCCTGGCTGACCAGGAGGGAGGAATCGATCTCGGCGCCGCCGATCTGGAAGGTAGCTGTCTCGCCGTCCTGCGCGGCCAGGTCGAGGAAGACGATACGGCTGTCGACACTGCCGTCGCCGTCGTCATCGAAGCCGAGGACCAGATTGCCCTCGTCCACCTGGACCTGAGCCGAAGCCGGGTCGAAGTTCAGGATCACGGTCTGGTTCGGAGCCGGGTCCAGGACGACGGTCTGACCGGGGGCCGGCCGCGCCACCACCAGGGGAGCATCGGCCTGGCCGACCGCCACCTGGGCATCACCGCGCCCGGTGCTGCTCTCGACGGAGCTGCTCTCAGGGGTCTGGTCGTTCTCGGTCTGGATCTGTTCGTTGCCGCGCTGCAGATCGTCAGTCATTACCCATCTCCAATTGGCGCCCACCCCCAAATGCAGACGCTGACCGCAAGGAACACGGTCCCATTAATCCAAAATTCGCGCTGAACGCGAATGCCCCTATGCAAGGCGTCCGCAGTCTGTGGGAATCGTGTGGCATTTACAAGAAAGGTTCAATTAATTGATATGGATTTATGTATGAGGTTTGGTGCTCTTATGGTTAACGGCAGATAGCGGCAGGTAAGGGATGGGGGCTCAAAAACGCGGATTCTGTTAGGAAAAGTTAATTTCGGCCCCAAATGCCGTTAACCCTCTTGTGATATTGATGTGACCTACTGGAGGTCATTAGGCGCGATCGCTAGCTGACCTATAAGCTGAATTGGACTGACCAGACAGCACTATAGGAATGGCTTTTTCTCGTAATAGTTGTAGCGTCGGGCGCGGGAAGCCCCTGAACCAAGCCTCCCGGGGGCAGGAATTCTGGATTTGGTAAAGAAAAAGCCCCCATGGCGTTAGCCATGGGGGCTCTTCCTGTTAGGCGTCTGGGCCGTCCGGCCGGAGTTATGCCCCTCTAATTGAGGCTCCCCGCCGTGTGCCGCAGATTACTGCAGGTTAATCACGACCGCGCGGTTGCCTTCCTCGCGCACGCCGTCCGCCGTCGGGATCAGCGGCTGGGTTTCACCCACCGCCTCACCGCTGATGCGGACCGGATCAACACCACCGCTCACCAACTCCTCGATCACGCGGTTGGCGCGACGCTCGGAGAGGGTCTGGTTGTAGGCCACCGGGCCGGAGCGGTCGGCGTGGCCGACGATCTTCAGCGAGGTGTCCGGGCTCGCCAAGGCGGCGTCCAGAGCCTCACGGACGATGGTCTCGTTGCCCGGGGCGTAGTTGGTACTGTCGAAGTTGAACAGCGCGATGAACTGCATCTGCGACGGCGTCGCGGCGGCCATGGCCGGCGCCGGCGTGGTGTAGTCGATCTCGGTCAGGGCGTAGTTGGCCTGAGCCTCAACCGCAGCCATCGCCGATTCGAACTCGGCGCGGCAGCCCTCGGCATCGCCGGTGCGGCCGTCCTCGGTCGCCTCGATCCAGCAGTCGTACTTGACCTGGGCGAAGGCCGCATCCTGCGGCGCCAGGTAGCGGGCACCCTTGTCGAAGCCGCGACGCAGACGCTCAAGGGCCGACTGGAAGGTCGCCGCCTGCTCGTCCGTCAGCTCGCGGTCCATCGGAGCGTCCGGCAGCACAACCGAGTTCTTCTTGGCTGTGCGGGCCTTGTGATTGAACAGCTCGCCGTCGACAAAGTCCCAATCCGCCTCGAGCCAAGCGTCAGAGCGGTCTTCCGACAACTCAACATAACCGGCATAGAGGCCCTGGTTGAAAGCGATGCCGTTGGCCTCCAGGTCCAACCCGCTGCGGGTGTCGAAGACGCTCCCGAAGGGATGGTCCCAAAAATCGGTGCCAGGAACGTTGAACGGCGTAATCGCATTGGCCGGCGCGGCCATCGAAACCGCAACCGCCAAGCCGGCGCCAACGATAATTCCTTTCGCCTTCATATCGGCTTTCCCCTTTGATAATTCCCCTGCGCTGGACATCGTGCAGGCCCTGCACAACACCCCACAGAATACATGATTAACACATCGAAGAGCGGTATAGCCAGATTCTCTGAAAGGTGCAAGCGAAGCTACTGCAACGATTTGAATTACTTCGGCTTTGCAGAGGCGCAATTTAGGGGTGCTCAACTCCCCTATAAAGCGAATTCCAGCGATATTATTCGTGTTTAGGTTCCCGAAAATTAACCTCCGGGGATCAAATTTCGTCGTTTCAGGCCGTCCAGGCGGGAAGCGGCCGTGCGATCGCCCTGCTCCGCGGCCAAGGCATACCACTTTGCCGCTTCGCCGTAATCTGCGGCGACGCCCTGGCCCTGCTCATAGAGCAGGCCCAGGTTGAACTGCGCCTGGGCCAGCCCCTGATCCGCCGCAGCCCGCCACCAGCGCGCCGCCTCGGCCGGATCCCGACTGACCCCCTCGCCGTTCATGTAAAAGAAGCCAAGGTTGGACTGGGCGCGGGGCTCGCCCTGCTCCGCCGCCTTGCGGGTCCAGCGGGCCGCCTCCGCCAAGTCTTTGCTCACCCCGCGGCCGCGGTAGTACCGCTGGCCGAGACTGGCCTGGGCCAGCATGTCGCCGGCCTCGGCCAGGCGTTTCACCCTGTCGAGTTCGCTTTCGTTGGGCAGCGCGGCCTGCAGGGAAGCCCCGGCCGGCGCTTCGCGGGTTTGCGCCGCCGCCCGCGCCCGGGCGGCCGCCTGCTCGGCGGTGGCCTTCTCCGCCGCAGCCTGCAGCGAAGCCGACTGAGCCGCCGCCTTTTCGGCCGCGGCCTTCTCCGCCGCCAGCCGCCGGGCCTCCTCGGCCCGTAGCGGCTCGGCCTGGGCGCTCAGGGCGCTGCGGGTTTGCGGCAGCAGGTAGCCGGTCGCATCGGCGCCCGCCACCTGTTGATAGGAACGAATACCTTCTCTGGTGCCAGGCCCGAAACTGCCGTCGATGCCACCGCTGTAGTGTCCCAGGGCCCGCAAATCGCGCTGGATCTCGCGACGCTCCTCGGTGGACAGCGCCGCCTCAGCGGTCTTCAACTGCTCGAGCTGCTTTTCCGCCTCCGAGGGCTCAGGCACGGCGGCGACCTGTTCCTCTGCCGCTGCGCCACCGGCAGGAGTCACTTCGTCGGCGGCCGGCGTCGCGGCGGCAAGCTGCGCCGCCTCGACGGCCTTGGCTTCCTCCGCCGCCTTGGCCTCCTCCGCCGCCTTGGCCTCGGCGGCAAGACGCGCCTCTTCGGCAGCCTTGGCCTCGGCGGCCAGCCGTTCCTCTTCGGCGGCCTTGGCTTCGGCGGCCAGACGCGCTTCCTCGGCAGCCTTGGCCTCCTCCGCCGCCTTGGCCTCGGCGGCAAGACGCGCTTCCTCGGCAGCCTTGGCCTCCTCCGCCACCTTGGCCTCGGCGGCAAGACGCGCCTCTTCGGCAGCCTTGGCCTCGGCGGCCAGCCGTTCTTCTTCGGCGGCCTTGGCTTCGGCGGCCAGACGCGCTTCCTCGGCAGCCTTGGCCTCCCCCCCCCCCCTTGGCCCGGCGGGGAGGCGCGGCTCCCCCGGCTG
>NZ_JACSDK010000024.1 GCF_014925385.1 Pelagibius marinus
GCCAAGGTGAAGAACCCGGCGGCGGCCACGGCGTTCATCGAGCGGCTGGGCGGCAAGTAAGTCTCAGGAAAGAATGGTGCCCAGGGGCGGATCGCATAAATTTCGTAGAATCATATACTTATAGATCTGCAGGGTTTGAAAACGCCTACAGCACATCAATATCTTAACCTCGCTTGTGTTGTACCGATCCCCAGGGCATTCGAGCGCCCCGCCTGGCCCGTCTTGCCAGCCTCCCAGCACCTGTCCCGAGTAGACCGGCTTAAGCGGGGGCGCCCTCGGTGCCGCGGCGCTCGTGCCTCGCCGCCGCTCCTACGGGGGCGCCTTCGAGCCCCGCTAGCGCCGGCCGCCGCATCCCGCCGGGCAAGGCCGTTACCAGGTGCCTGCCGCGGAGGCGATCTACACAGATTGCGACTTCCTGATCCCGGCGGCGCTCGAGAACGTCATCACTGTCGCTCGGCACCTGGCGGGAGACGGGTTACGTGCTCGCGGTTTCCTCGCTTGAGGCTCGTCCGACGCCTGCCGACCGAGCTTGTCGCGCCGTCCTTCAGCTGCAGGCGTCCGGCAACCCTTCACCGGAGCGCCCGATTGGAGATTGCTGGAGGATGTCCGCTGAGCGGGAAGCGCTGCCGTTGTCCAAGAAGGCGTGAATGTCAGATTTTGCCTGCACGATCAATAGTTCCAGCGAGCCGCGGGCGCTTCACGAGCAATTCTGGCGACTTCATCCAACGCAAATACCCACGTGTTGAGGTCGGACGCAGAATAGGCAATTCGTACGCCAGAGGGTGCGATTCCTGTGCCAACTGCAATAGCAGTTCCGGGCGCGACCGCAATTCCCAGCTTGACGCAGGCTCGCCCCGCCCGCAGGGCTTTCAGGAGCATGGCGAAGCCGACGGGAACATTGAACGACAGGGTGCCGGTGACGAGCGCCAGGTCTGCCTGGATGGCCGACATGGTCCGCTTTATGCGGCATCCAGCGAAACCGGCCAGCGTTTTGTCGGAGTTGCGACCTAGGTCGTATACTCGGTCCGGCGGACGGCACCTAGACTTGCCGCATGAAGTGGCCCCGCCAAAGCATTGGTCTTTATGCAGGTGCTATCGCGCTGATCGCTCTGGCGATGCTGCCGCTGCCCGGCGCCGGCGCGCCGCTCGGCAAAGAGCGCCTGGCAGAGCTTGTCCTGCCGCCCTACTCGCTGGGGGAGCCGGTCAACGACAAGGGGGTCTGGGGCCTGGTCAACTCCGGCGGCACCCCGGCCGGCTATGTCTTCGAGACCGAACCCCTGGCCCCGCTGCCGGGCTTCTCCGGCGCACCCATCAACGTCCTGGTGATGATCGACCTGGAAGGGCGCTTCCTCGACCTTCGCCTCATCCACCACAACGAGCCGATCTTCGTCTCCGGGCTCGGCGAGGCGCCCTTCCACAGATTCTTTGAGCAGTACCGGGGCCACTCGATCAACTCAACCCTGGTGGTCGGCGTGCCCTACGGGCATGCCGACACCGCCTCCTCCCTCGTCTACCTGGACGGCGTGACCAAGGCCACCGCCAGCGTGCGGATCGCTCATGAGAGCGTCCTCGCCGCTACCCTGGCGGTGGTGCGCGAGAAGATGCAGGGTGTGATCAGCGGCCCGCCCAGCGCCCCCAATCCGAACCACGACGAAGCGCTCAACTGGCAGGACCTCGTCGATCAGGGGCTGGCGAGACATCGCCGCGTGAGCAATGCCGAGGTCCAAAAGGCCTTTGCCGGCACTCTCTGGGAAGGCGACGACCCGGAAGCGCTGGAAGACCCCGAAGGTGCCTACCTGGACCTCTGGATCGTCGACCTCGGCCCGCCTTCCATCGCCCGAGCCGTGCTCAGCGACGACAGCCTCGCCGAACTGGCGGCGTTCCGCGCGGTCTCCCCGAACGACGAGCCACTGCTGCTGCTCGACGCGGGCCGGCACGGCCTGGTGTCGCCGGACTTCGTGCGCAACACCAGCCCAGACTGGCTGTCCGCGACGCAGGACGGCCTGCCGGTTACCCTGCGGGATGCCGATCTCCTGGTGAACCTTAAAGAAGACCTGCCCGATGGCACTGCCATGATCCTGCGCAGCGACCGGCGGCTCGGCTTCGATCCGACCCGGGAGTGGACCCTGAACGTCCTGGCCGTCCGCAAGCACGGCTCCTTCCAGCCGCAGGTCGGCACAGCGACGCTCTCGGCCCGTCACAAGACAGCCGCGCGCTTCTATCTCGGCCCCGGCAGCGCCGAAGTAACCGACCCCTGGCGCCAGGCGCTGCGCAATCGGGCCGGCGACCTGACGCTGCTGTCCGTCTTCCTCTCCGGCCTGCTGGGGCTCCTGGCCCTGGGCATGAACCGCTTGGCGGCGTTGCACAGCTTTACGCCGGCGCGTCTGGCGATCCTCGCCGCGGTGACCGGCTTCGTCGGCTGGTGGGGCCAGGGACAGCTCTCCATCGTAACCCTCCTGGCCGTGCTGAGGGCCGCTGTCGACGGGGGCAGCCTCGCCTTCCTGCTGTTCGATCCCTTCTCCCTGCTCGTCTGGGCCGCCGCGATCCTCGGCCTTTTCCTATGGGGACGCGGTCTGTTTTGCGGCTGGCTCTGCCCCTTCGGGGCGCTGCAGGAGTTCGCCCACCACATCGGACTGCGTCTCGGCTTGCGGCAGATCGAGCCCCCGGCGCGCTGGGACCGGCGCCTGAAGGCGGTGAAATACGGGCTCCTGGCCGGCCTTGTGGCAGTGGTCTTCGCCACACCGGATAAGATCGAGATCTTCGCCGAGGTGGAGCCCTTCAAGACGGCGATCACCGTCGCTTTCCGGCGCGAGTGGATCTACGTGCTCTATGCCGCGAGTTGGCTCGCTCTCGGCCTCTTCCTGTTCAAGGGCTTTTGCCGCTACATCTGCCCGCTGGGCGCGGCGATGGCACTTGCCGGCCTGCTGCGCCGCCGCGACTGGATCGCGCGGCGCGCGGAATGCGGCGCTCCCTGCCAGCTCTGCCGGGTGCGCTGCAAGTACGGCGCGATCGCCCCATCTGGCCGGGTCGACTACAGCGAATGCTTCCAGTGCCTGGACTGCATCAGGATCCATGACGACCCGGCGCTCTGCGTGCCGCAGGTTCTGGCGGAAAGGAGGCGCAGCGCCGCATGAGCAGGACAACCTTCTCCCGCCGCCGCTTCCTCGCCGTCGCCGCGGCAGCCCTGGCCGGCGGCCCCGCGGCGGCCCAGACCACCACCCGCTGGCAGGGCCGGGCGCTGGGTGCGGAAGCGACGATCACTCTGCGTGGCCCGCAGCGGGAGGCGGTCCGGGCCCTGGCGGCGGCGAAAGAGACGCTCCGGCAAATGGAGCGCCTCTTCAGCCTCTATGATCCGGGCTCGGCGCTCAGCCATTTGAACGCCACGGGCCGGCTCGAGCGGCCGGAAGAAGCGTTCCTGGCGCTGCTGCGGCTTGCCGACCGCATCCATCACGCGACCGGCGGTCTCTTCGATCCCAGTGTTCAACCGCTCTGGCGCGCCCTGGCTCGCAGCCAGGGCCGGCCGGACAGAGCCATGCTGGCACAAGCGGCCGCGCGCGTCGCTTGGCCGGGCGTCGCTTTCGACGAGGCCGAGGTCCGCTTTCTGCGGCCGGGCATGGCGCTGACGCTCAACGGCATTGCCCAGGGCTTTGCCACCGACCGGGTGGCGGAGGCGCTGAAGGCACAGGGCTTCGCCGCCACGCTGGTAAACATCGGTGAATTCCGCGCCGGCACGGGAAGCTGGCGCATCGGCCTGGCCGACCCGGCCTTCGGCCTTGTGCGCACGCGCAGCCTCTCCAACGCCGCCATTGCCACGTCGAGCCTCACAGCCCTGCCGTTCGGCAATGGGGGGCTCGGACACATCCTCAACCCGGCTGAACCCGGCCACCCGCCCCTGTGGTCGACGGTGAGCGTCGAGGCGGCGACGGCTGCCTATGCCGATGGCTATTCGACCGCCTTGTCTTTCTTCGCCACGGCGGCGGCCCGGTCCCTGCTGCACAGCCAGCCGGAGCTCCAGGCTATCCTTCTCGTCGACCATGACGGCGTGGTGATCGAGCTCACCTGAGTTCCTGCACGCCGCATGGGGGTGGAAAGTCGGGCAGCTACCTTCCACCCCCCCGTCCCCATGCGGCCTTCTTACAAGGTCAGAACTCTGCGACCGCCCGGGAATCAGGAATTGACGTCAGTGCCGGCGCTCACGGCGCCGTGGAACCGGCCTGGTCTCGAGAGAGCTCGGCGCTTTCCGCATCGGTGAAGACCCGGCTGCGCGTCAGGAAGCGCAGGCCCTTGGGCGCCTCCAGGGAAAAGCCCGAGCCGCGGCCGGGCACCACGTCGATGATCAGCTGGGTGTGCTGCCAGTACTCGAACTGGGACTCGCTCATGTAGAAGGGGCAGCCGCCGATCTCTCCCAGCTTCACGTCGCTGGCGCCGACCCGGAACTCGTCCCGCGGATAGCACATGGGCGCCGAGCCGTCGCAGCAGCCACCGGATTGATGGAACATCAAAGGCCCGTGCTGGGCCTCCAGCTCACCGATCAGCGCCAAGGCCGCATCGGTTGCAAGCACGCGTTCGACCATGGGGGTCCTCCAACACGAAGGGGCGCGGCCGAAACCGCGCCCGCTCCGCTCCTCAACATCGCGCTCAGAAGAAGCCCAGCGCCTTGGGGCTGTAGCTCACCAGCATGTTCTTGGTCTGCTGGTAGTGGTCGAGCATCATCTTGTGGGTTTCGCGCCCGATGCCGGACTGCTTATAGCCACCGAAAGCGGCGTGCGCCGGATAGAGGTGGTAGCAGTTGGTCCACACACGGCCCGCCTGGATACCGCGGCCGAAGTGATAGGCACGGTTGCCGTCCCGCGTCCAGACGCCGGCGCCGAGGCCGTAGAGTGTATCGTTGGCGATCTCCATCGCCTCTTCATCGGTCTCGAAGGTCGTGACCGAAACCACCGGCCCGAAGATCTCCTCCTGGAAGATCCGCATCTTGTTGTCGCCTGCGAAGACGGTCGGCTTGACGTAGTAGCCGTCCTTCAGCTCGCCGTCGAGCACCAGGCGCTCGCCGCCGGTGAGGACCTCCGCGCCCTCCTTCTTGCCGATGTCGATGTAGGACAGGATCTTCTCGAGCTGATCGTTCGAGGCCTGGGCGCCGATCATGGTCGTGGGATCGAGGGGGTGCCCCTGCTTTATCTTTTCCACCCGCGCGACAGCCTTTTCCATGAAACGATCATAGATCGACTTCTGGACCAGCGCCCGGCTGGGGCAGGTGCAGACCTCACCCTGGTTCAGGGCGAACATCGCAAAGCCTTCCAGGGCCTTGTCGAAGTAGTCGTCGTCCTCGTTCATCACGTCGGCGAAGAAGATGTTCGGCGACTTGCCGCCCAGCTCCAGCGTCACCGGGATCAGGTTCTCCGAAGCGTACTGCATGATCAGGCGGCCCGTCGTGGTCTCGCCGGTGAAGGCGACCTTGGAGATCCGCTTGTTCTGGGCCAACGGCTTGCCGGCCTCGACACCGAAGCCGTTTACGACGTTGAGCACGCCCGGCGGCAGGATGTCCTTGATCAGATCCATCAGCACCATGATGCCCATGGGCGTCTGCTCTGCCGGCTTCAGCACCACGCAGTTGCCGGCGGCAAGGGCCGGCGCAAGCTTCCAGGCCGCCATGAGGACCGGGAAATTCCAGGGGATGATCTGCCCGACCACGCCCAGCGGCTCGTGGAAGTGATAGGCAATGGTGTCGTTGTCGAGCTCCGAAAGCGCACCTTCCTGAGCCCGGACACAGGCCGCGAAGTACCGGAAATGCTCGATGGTCAGCGGCATGTCGGCCGCGGTCGTCTCGCGAATCGGCTTGCCGTTGTCGATCGACTCGGCCAGCGCCAGAAGATCGAGATTGTCGGCAAGGCGGTCTGCGATCTTCTCTAGCAGCGTGGCACGTCCGGTCGCGGGGGTGGCGGCCCACTGGTCCTTGGCCTTGTGGGCGGCATCGAGCGCCAGCTCGATGTCGGCCGCCTGGCTGCGCGCCACCTGGCAGACAGGGTGGCCGGTGATCGGGCTGATGTTGTCGAAATACTGGCCGTCGACCGGCTTGACCCAGTCGCCACCGATGAAATTGTCATAAGTCGAGCGCAGCTGGACGCTTGATTTCAGCTTATCGAGACCTTGTTGCAACTGCATTGGGATGTCCTCCTTGATTGATGCCGCCCCCCTTTCAGGCTCGGCTTACCGGGTTTGATTCTTGAGCGCTCTGTCGGAATGACGATGGCGACAATCCGAACGCTGTAACCTGTGGTTATCACGAATGGCCGGGCGCCTTCTTGATAGACATTCGTCGCTATCGACTTTGGTCGCATAGGCGATACCTTGCGTCCTGCGGCGGTCGTGCGCCCGCCCGGCTTCACCACTGGGCCCTTGCGAAGCTCAGCCCGTAGTCTTCGAAGATCCGGCGCAGACGCCCGTCCTCCGCCAGGGCACGGATGGCATCGTCCACGGCATAAGCCAGCGGGCGGTAGTTGTGCCGTACAGCAACGCCGAGGGTCCATCGCCCGACAGCAAACCCCGGCAGCGGGGGTTGATGGAGGGCTAGCTTTGGCGTCAGCGCAAACTCCAGCTGCGAGCGCGCGCCCATTACGGCCTTCACCTCTCCTCCTGCCAGCGCGGCCATGGCCGCCGCCGGTGTTGGGTAGCGCCGGGTATTCTTCAACAACTGACCGTTGGCGAGTCCCGAAAGGTAGAAATCGGCAATCGAGTCGTTCTCGACCCCGACCGTGTCGAAGCGGAAGTACGCGGGCAGAGGCGCCGCGTCAGGGTAGCTCTCCCGGCTGTAGGCGATGGCAACGCTCTCGTTGAAGTACTGCCCCGTCAGCACGACCTGTTCTACGCGGCAGGCAAACTCGGAGCTGTAAGGCACGTGGAGCATCACGTTGCTCACCCGCCCTCCGACAACGGCCCCCTTCCACACGTAGTTGCGCAGGTCGTCTTCAACGGTTTCACCGGCCGCAACGAAGCGAAACCGGGGTAAGACGCCGAGCGCCGCCGCCACCAGGCGACCGACCTCCACATCAATCCCGCGGGGACGGCCGCCCTCCTCCCAGGAATAGGGCGGAAAGTCCTCGTAGACGGCGAACTCGATGAATCCGCGTTCACGGATCTGGTCGAGATCCTGACCGACGATGTCGCGGCCGGCGTTCTGCGGCCTTGCCCCGGGCACGTAACTCTCGCAGCGGGACCAGGCAGTCCCGCCGGGAGCAAGCGCCATCACAAGGATGATGCAGAGAAAGAATGCCGCCCTGACCATCGGCCCGGCCAACTACTCCGCGACCGACAGCCCGACGGTCAGCGCTTCGGCCGCCGACTTCCAGCTCTCCACTGATCCATCCAGGACCAGCGCCGCACGGTAGGCCACACTGTCCGCCAGCGGTGCGCCGGAACCCGTCACCACGTTGGCGGCGATCTCAAGCAGCTCCTGCTTTACAGATTCCGCTGCGGCGGCGTCACCGGGGGCCTCCTGCGACCACTCGACAAGCTGGTCGCGGATTTCCTTCAGGCGCGCACTGAAGACGCCCAACGCTCCTTCGTCTGGCCGCGTCTCGATATAGGTGCGGATGGCCCAGCCGGCCTTTTGCCCCAACAGTTCGCCGAAGGCCGGCATCTTGGTCGTGCCATTCTGCGTATAGCCATGGCGAAACCGCTCCACGAACCACTCGTCGCCATACTCTTCCGCTTCGAGATAGCGCAGATCCGGGGCAAGCCCGCCGGAGACGGCGCCCAGGCCATGACAGCGTGCGCAGTTCTGGTTGAAGCCTGAGGCACCGATGTCGACGGCCTTCTGCCAGACTTCTTCCCCCATGTTGCGGTAAGGGTTCTCGGTCAGCCACTCCTCACCCACATCCGGCAAGGCATCCGTATTGACGGGCTGAGGCGCGACGTCACCGTGAGCATAGGCCAAGGTCGCGGCCACCAACGTCGCGAGACCGCAGAACGCGCCCCGGTACCAACCGACGGATGTCAGACCCAGCATGGCATCCTCCCTTGAGTTCTTGTTCCTGGTCCACGCCACCCGGCGATACTGCCAGGTGACGGCAGCGCCGACTGTGCCTGCAAGGAAAGTGCGCGAGCCATCCCGACCTTGGTCGGATACCGACTTTGGTCGTACACCGACCTTGGTCGGATTCCGGACGCCACGGCCCGCAAGTACGATCGCCGCAACTAGGGAGGAACCGCGAATGCGGACCATGATCTTGTCAGCGATCCTGGCTTTTGCCGCCTCTTCTGCTTCGGCCGAGGTGTCGGTGCGCATCGCCTATCTCGAACATCAGGTCAAACACCCGCCGACGCTTTCCAATCTGGACCCCCTGCCCGAAGACCTCGGCCAAGCCGGCGCCGAGTTGGGCCTGGTGGAAAACCAGGCATCCGGAAGATTTCTCGGCCAGGCCTACACGCTCTCGGTCCGCAGCGTCCCGCCCGACGAAGATTTCCTGGCGGCCGGGCGTGAAGTGCTAAGCGAGACCAGGCTGCTCGTGGTCAAGGCGCCGGCCGAGGAGCTGTTGGCACTGGCCGACCTGCCGGAAGCCGCCGGCGCGCTGATCTTCAACAGCTCGGCGCAGGACACCCGCCTGCGCGATGCCGACTGCCGCGCCAACCTGCTGCACAGTATTCCCAGCTACGCCATGCGCGCCGACGCCCTGGCGCAGTTCATGAGCAAGAAGCGCTGGTCGGTCTGGGCCCTGGTCGTCGGCACGCACCCCGGCGACCTTGCTTTCGCCGAGGCCCTGCGCGCGGCGGCCCGCAAGTTCGGGCTGCGTATCAGCGACGAAAAGACCTGGGCCTTCGGCGCGGACATGCGCCGCAACGCAGCGCAGGAGGTGCCGCCCTTCACCCAGTCCCTCAAGGCGCATGACGTGCTGGTGGTGGCCGACGAGATCGGCGATTTCGGCCGCTACCTGCTCTACAACACCTGGCTGCCGCGGCCCGTCGCAGGCTCAGAGGGCGTGGCTCCCATGGCCTGGTCCGGCGCCGTGGAACAGTGGGGCGCCGCCCAGCTGCAGGGCCGTTTCTATGCCAGGACGGGACGGAAGATGCGGGCCGAGGACTATGCCGCCTGGGCCGCGGTGCGCAGCATCGGCGAAGCGGTAACCCGCAGCGGCGCGGACGAGCCTGATGCCCTGCGCGACTATATTCTCTCCGATGCCTTCGAGCTCGCCGGCTTCAAGGGGCGCCCCCTGAGCTACCGGCAATGGAACGGCCAGCTGCGCCAGCCCATTCCCCTCGTCCAACCCCGCGCCCTGGTCGCCCAGGCGCCGCTGGACGGCTTCCTGCACCAGCACACGGAGCTCGACACGCTCGGCCTCGATGCCCCTGAGTGCAACTGCCGCGCCTTCCTGGAGTAGCAGGCCCATGTTGCGAATCACCATACAGCTGCTGACTCTTGCCGCACTCGCCGGTCCGGCCGGCGCCGCCGAAGTCTGGATCACCAACGAGAAAGACAACACCATCAGCGTCATTGACAGCGAGAGCCTGGAGGTCGTCCGCACCCTGCCGACCGGGGAGCGTCCCCGCGGCATCACCTTCTCCAAGGATTACAGCCGGGTCTACATCTGCGCATCCGACAGCGACACCGTCCAGGTGATGGATCCGGAGACCGGCGAGATTCTGCACAACCTGCCCTCGGGCGAGGATCCGGAGCAGTTCGTGCTGCATCCCGACGATCGCCACCTGTACATCGCCAACGAAGACGACGCCGTCGCCACTGTCGTCGATACCGAGTCGCGCCGCGTGGTGGCCCAGATCGATGTCGGGATCGAGCCGGAGGGCATGGCCGTTTCCCCCGACGGCAAGCTGATCATCACGACATCCGAAACCACGAACATGGCGCATTGGATCGACACACAGACCCATCGCGTCGTCGCCAACACGCTGGTGGATGCGCGCCCCCGCCATGCGGAGTTCACCAAGGATGGATCGAAGCTCTGGGTCAGCGCCGAGATCGGTGGCACCATTTCCGTATTCCGGGTTGCCGACCACAGCGAGATCACAAAGATCGGTTTTTCGATCAGGGGGATCCGCGACGACGCGATCCAGCCGGTCGGGTTCGAATTCAGCCCGGACGGGCGCCGGGCCTTCGTGGCCCTAGGCCCGGCCAATCACATCGCCGTCGTCGACACTGAAACCTACGAAGTCGAGAAATACATCCTGGTCGGCCGCCGCGTCTGGCATATGGAATTCTCGCCCGACAAGGCGCGCCTGTTTGTCACTAACGGTGTATCGGGCGACGTGACCGTGATCGATACCGCGCGGCTGACGCCGATCAAGACGGTCAAGGTCGGCCGCTTTCCCTGGGGCGCAGCGGCGCGTCCTTGAGGCAAGGCGCCGAGGGCTACGCGTCAGCAAAGGCGCGCTCGGCAGCCATTCGCAACACCGTTCCATCTGGTCGGAGCGGCCTGTGGCTTAGTTGTGCTCAAACTCAAGGGCGTGCGCGCCAGGTCTTACGACCAATGTGTAAGTTCCAAAGCCTTCGGGCGGGACAGATACTCGAAACCTGATTGAAGTCTGCAGCCTTCGTGAGTGGAACGGCTGCCGCAAACAAGGAGAGGGAGGAATCAACTATGCGCCGGTTCTTGCTAGCTGCCGCCGCTGGAATCCTGGTGTCCGCTACGGCCCAGGCCCAGGTGACGGAAGATGACCTGAAAAACGATCAGACGATCACGACACAGATCGTCACCAACGGCATGGGGCGGCATCTTCAGCGCTACAGCCCGCTGAAGATCGTCAACAAAGAGAACGTGAAGAACCTGCTTCCGGTCTGGGCTTTCTCGCTTGGCGGGGAGAAGCAGAGGGGTCAGGAAAGCCAGCCCCTGGTGTATGACGGCGTGATGTACATCACCGCCTCCTATTCCCGGCTCTTTGCCATCGACGCCCGCACGGGTGAAGAAATCTGGCAGTACGACGCCCGCCTTCCGGAAGGTATCCTGCCCTGCTGCGACGTCATCAACCGCGGCGCCGCGATCTACGGTGACAAGATCTACTTCGGCACGCTCGACGCGAGAATCGTCGCGCTTGACCGCAAGACGGGCGACGTGGTCTGGCGCAAGAAGATCGCGGACTACAAGGCCGGCTACTCCTATACCGCCGCCCCCATTATCGTGAACGGCCTGGTCATCACCGGCAATTCGGGTGGTGAGTTCGGCATCGTCGGCGAAGTGCAGGCGCGCGACGCGGAGACCGGCGAAATGGTGTGGACCCGGCCGGTGATCGAGGGGCACATGGGCACCTACAAGGGCAAGCCCTCGACGATGACCGGCAAGCTGAACGCAACCTGGCCGGGCGACCTCTGGAAGACCGGCGGCGGCGCCACCTGGCTTGGCGGTTCCTACGATGCCGAGACCGATACCCTGGTCTTCGGCGCCGGCAACCCGGCCCCTTGGAACAGCCACCTCCGCAATGCCGGCGAACCCCGGCCCGACAATTCGGGAGACAATCTCTACGCCGCCTCGCGGATTGGCATCAATCCCGCAAACGGCGAGATCAAGTGGCACTTCCAGACCACGCCGCGCGAAGGCTGGGACTTTGACGGCGTGAATGAGGTGGTCCCCTTCGTCGACGCGAAGGGCGACAAGCGCTTCGCCACGGCCGACCGCAATGGCTTCTTCTACGTGCTGAACCGGGAGGACGGCGCCTTCGTCGACGCCTTCCCCTTCGTGAAGAACATCACCTGGGCCAAGGGCATCGACAAGAACGGCCGGCCGATCTACGTCGAGGAAAACCGGCCGGGCAACCCTTCTGCCGCAGCCGACGGCGCCAAGGGCGAGACCATCTTCGCGGTGCCTTCCTTCCTGGGCGGCAAGAACTGGATGCCGATGGCCTACAGCCAGGATACGGGCCTGTTCTACGTGCCGTCCAACGAATGGGGCATGGATATCTGGAACGAGCCCATCTCCTACAAGAAGGGCGCGGCCTACCTGGGCGCCGGCTTCACGATCAAGCCGCTGTTCGAGGATCACATCGGCTCGCTGAAGGCGATCGATCCGCTGACCGGCGAGACTCAGTGGGAGTACAAGAACAACGCGCCGCTGTGGGGCGGCGTGATGACCACGGCCGGTGGCCTGGTCTTCACCGGGACGCCGGAAGGCCTTTTCAAGGCTTTCGACGACGAAACCGGCGAGGAGCTGTGGTCGTTCCAGACCGGTTCGGGCATCGTCGGCCAGCCAGTCACCTGGGAGATGGACGGCGAGCAGTATGTCGCCGTGATCTCCGGCTGGGGCGGCGCGGTCCCGCTGTGGGGCGGCGAGGTCGCGAAGAAGGTCAACTACCTGAACCAGGGCGGCCTGGTCTGGGTTTTCAAGGTGCCGAAGCAGCTGGTCTCGGCCAACTAGGTAGCGTTCCCTGACCTATGGGCGCCCCCTTCCGGGGGCGCCCCCTTTTTCCCAGTGCCCTAGCTTGGCCCCCCTACCTTGATCGAGTATCGAAGCGGGCCGTCTTCTGCTAGCATGAATTCTTGGTCGAAAGCGGTGCAAGCGGTGGAAAGCAGTAACCAAATGACGGAGGCCTCGACAGATCCCGCGCCACAGCCGGAGAAAGTCAGCTTGGTCTGCGCACTTATCGTCGACGATCACCCGCTCTTCTGTGAAGCGCTCTCGATGACGCTGAAAACTGCCGTCAAAGTGGACAAGGTCCTGACCGCCGGGCGCCTCGAAGACGCGATTGCCCTGCTGGGCGAGGCGACCAAGCCGGACGTCATCCTGCTGGACCTCAACCTGCCTGGCGTCAACGGCCTGGACGGCCTGATCCGCCTGAAGAGGGCCGCGCCGCAGGTCCCCATCATCGTCGTTTCCTCATTGTCGGAGAACCGCATCATCACCTCCGCCATCCGGGCCGGCGCTGCGGGTTTCGTGCCCAAGCACAGCCAGCGGGACGTCTTCACCCGCGCCTTTGCCGACATCTGGGCCGGAAAGGTACATCTTCCTAGCGACTATGTGGCCCCCGCCGAAGAGGACGGCGACGCCCCCTCGGCCAGCGAGGACGTGATCCAGCGCCTGGCACAGCTGACACCGCAGCAGGCCCGGATCCTGCAGTGCATCTGCGAGGGCAAGCTGAACAAGCAAATCGCCTACGACCTCTCCATCGCCGAGGCCACCGTTAAGGCCCATATCACCGCCATTATGCGCAAGCTTGGCGTCCACAACCGTACACAGGCCGTGGTGATGGCCCAGAACGCCCACTTTTCAAAGCTCTTGCAAGACGACAACTAGCTCCCCTAACCTTCCCGCAATAAGAAACAAGAAGCAGTTGGGGAGCGTCCTATGGGAGCAATGGCTCCGCCCTGTGCGGCGGACGTGGCTGGGGTGCCTGTTCTGCGGACAGCCCATGCCGCGGCCGACGATGCCCAAGCCGCGATTTCCCGGATTGCGGCCGAGATCGGGCCCACCGAGCTCAGCCTGGTAGTGCTCTTCATCTCACCCAACGCCGACCTGCCCGCCGTGGCCGGCGCCGCCCGGGAGGCCTTCGGCACCACGCCGGTGATCGGCTGCACAACTGCCGGCGAGATCTCATCGGAAGGCTATACGGAGAACGAGATCGTCGCCGCCGCCTTCCCCTCGTCGCACTTCGTCTCTCTGATCCACCTGATCGACAATCTGGAGAAACTGGGCCGCCGCCACGTCGCCAGCGCCACGGTGCGGCTGCGCGGAGAGCTGGCGCGCATGGCGCCCGACTGGCACTCCGAGTTCGCCTTCCTTATGGTCGACGGCATGTCGCTGCTGGAGGACCAACTGGTCTCGACGCTCGACCTGGCGCTGGGCCCGGTGCCGCTGTTCGGCGGCTCGGCCGGCGATGGCCTCGATTTCCGGCAGACTTTCATTCTTTGCAACGGCAGCATCTACCAGAACGCTGCCGTGCTGGCGCTGCTGCGCACCAGCTGCCAAATAAAGGTCTTCAACTTCGACCATCTGCAGCCCACGGACCGCAAGATGGTGGTCACCGAAGCGGATCCGGAGCGGCGGGTCGTGCACGAGATCAATGCGGAGCCGGCTGCACGCGAATATGCACGGGTCGTCGGCCTGGACTCGGAGCAACTCTCCCCCTTCATCTTTGCGGCCCATCCGGTAGTGGTGAAGGTCGGTGGCAGGCATCACGTGCGCGCCATTCAGAAAGTCGAGCCGAACGGCGACCTGACGTTCTTTTCGGCCATCGACGAGGGCCTGGTCCTGACGCTCGCCGAGCCACGCGACATCGCCGCTCATCTCGACGAGGCCCTGCACGACCTTTCGAATTCGGCAGCACCGGAGGCCATCATCGCTTGCGACTGTATCCTGCGCCGCCTCGAGGCCGAGCAGAAGCAGGCGGTCGGCGCGGTCTCGCGCATCCTCTCCAAGAACAAGGTGATCGGATTCAGCACCTATGGCGAACAGATGAACGCCGTGCACGTGAACCAGACCATGACCGGCATCGCCATCTATCCGCCGTCACCACCAAGGGAGCCCTGAGGCCCTTGCTGGTAGACCCCAACGATTCCGTCGAGCTGCAGCAGAAGAAGCTGCTCAAGATCACCTCCGTGCTGATGCGGCGCGTGGAACAGGCGACAAACGAAAGCGGCGCCGCCTATGCCCACTTCCACCGCGCCCTCATGCTGGAAGAAGAGGTTCGCGCGCGCACGGCGGACCTGGAACAGACTCTCGAACTGCTGAACCAGTCGAACGCGGAGCTGTCGAGAGCGACGGCCGCCGCCGAGCGCGCGCGGGCGGACCTGTCCAATGCCCTGGAGGCTGTGCAGGAGGGTTTCGCTATTTTCAATGCCGACGACGTCATGGTCATGTGCAACAGCCGCTTCGGCATGCACATGCCTGATGTCAGGCAGGCGCTGCAGCCCGGGCTGACCTTCCAGGAGTTCGTGCGCGTGGTCAGCCACAGCCCCTTCCTGGCCCTGCCGGACGGTGAAACGCCGGAAAGCTGGGCCCGCAAGCGCAAGCGCAAGCACCGGGAAAGCCACGTCAATTTCAATGTCAGGGTCGCCCAGGACCGCTGGATCCAGGTCAGCGAACACCGGACGCCGGATCAAGGGACGGCGATCCTGCAGACCGACGTGACCGACATGATCCGGCTGGAGCGGCGGGAAAGAGACAAGCTGCTGGACGACCAGGCGCGGCTGATCCGGGCGACCCTGGACCACATCAACCAGGGGATCTGCATCTTCGACAGCGAGCACCGCCTTGCCGGCTCGAACACGCGTTTCGGTGAGCTGCTGCATCTACCCATGAGCCTCCTGCGTGTCGGCCGGAGCTTCGAGCACCTCTTCGAGCACATCGGCGGAGACCTGGCCTTTCCTGACGGTCAGTCGCTTTCGACGCTGACCGATTGGGTGAACCATGGTGGCGGCCGGTTGCCGCTTTCCCTGGAGGCCAAGCATCAGGGCCGCACCTATCTCGACGTCTCCGGCCAGGAGATGCCGGACGGTGGTTTCGTGATCAGCTTCACCGACGTCACCGCCGAGCGCGAGGCGATAGAAGCGCTCTCGGCGATCAACGAGACCCTGGAACAGCGGGTGCTGGAGCGCACCCTGGCGCTGGAGGACGCGCTGCAGGAAGCGGAGCGCGCCAATGCCTCCAAGTCGCGCTTCGTCGCCGCCGCCAGCCATGACCTGCTGCAGCCGCTGTCGGCGGCCAAGCTGTTCATCTCCTCCCTGGAGGAGATGGCACTCGGCGAGGGGGCCCGCCTGACCGCCCAGAAGGCCAGCAGCGCCCTCGGCAGCGTGGAGGCGATCCTCGGCGCGCTGCTCGACATTTCAAAACTCGACTCGGGCCGCGCGGCCGTCGAGGTCACGGCCTTTCCGATAGACCAGATCCTGGGACCGCTGCGCGATGAGTTCGAGCCCCTGGCCCAGCAGAAGGGCCTCACCCTGACGGTCATGGACTGCAAGCTCATGGTAGAGAGCGATCCGGCCTACCTGCGGCGAATTCTTCAGAACCTGATCGCCAACGCCATCCGCTATACCAAGTCGGGCAGAGTGCTGGTCGGCACCCGCCGGCAGGCATCGAGCCTGACGCTGCAGGTCTGGGACAGCGGTCCCGGTATTCCGGAAGACCAGCAAGACGTCATCTTCAAGGAGTTCCAGCGCCTCGACACAACCGAGTGCGCGGGCGAGAGCGCAGGCGTCGGCCTGGGCCTCGCCATCGTCGAGCGTGCCTGCACCCTGCTCGGCCATGCGTTGTCCCTGCGCTCACAGCCGGGGCGCGGCACCGCCTTCTTCGTGACCGTTCCCAGAGCCGCCGGTGCGGCGCCGGCGAGAACCATCCAGCGCCGCATCGACCCGGCGGACGGCCAGGACGCGGCGGATCTCATCGCGCTGGTGATCGAGAACGACCGCGGCATGCGCGACGCCATGACGACACGACTCGAGAACTGGGGCATCAGTGTGTTCGACGTTGCCGGCCAGGCCGAAGCCGTGGCTTTGCTGCAGGACGTCGGAGTCGCACCGGATGTGCTGCTCGTCGACTACCAACTGGACGGCGGCGAGGATGGTATTTCCGCAATTAAGGAGATCCGCAGGCTGTTCGGCGACATTCCGGCGGCCCTCGTGACCGCCAACAGGTCCAGCGAACTGCGCCACGCCTGCCAGTCCACAGAAATCCACTACCTGAACAAGCCGGTCGAGTCAGACGCCCTGCGCCAGTTTCTTGTTACGGTGCGTCCACGGGCTGCCTTGACCGACGGCCAGCCGGCACTCCTCTCCGCGCCGTGAGGCAATGAACACAGAGGCCAGCGCCATACCATCCCGTTCCTGCGAATCAAAACACCCCGCCGTTTGGCGGGGTGTCTTGTTGGTTGCGGGGGCACGCAACCAACTGTGCCGAAACTCGTAACTTGGGCGCACCCAAAATCGCACATTCGCTTGCTGAAACAGCGAGCACGATACGCTTCGCAAATTGCTCCTCAACTGCCCATGAAAGATCGTCCCGACATAGCGCCTCGTCGTTTGTGTGAGACCTGGAGCGAGAGGCGATATCGTCGGTCAATCCAGATTGTCGCTCTCTGACGCGTTGGGGTTGGAAACTGGAGTCTTAACGTCATTGATCTTGCGAGTATGGCAATTTGGGTAGCCAGCTCTTGGCCCGATATGGTGTCGCTGACACGGCGAACGTCGCCTCTGACTTTTCGACCAAGGCACAGACTTGGCGACACTGTCAGCATCTGAGATATTAAACTGTGCGTTGCATCTCCTGCGTCATCGGGAGTGCAACAGAAGTCAAGAGATCCATCTTGTCGCGCAGGTAATGGGGGGCTTTTGAAGAGCAAGCTTCGCTTCCCCGTAATGAACAGCGTAGAGCGCGGCATGGAATTGACTCGCGACTACCAGGCCCTTCGGTGGTGGGTGATGTTGCCCCTCTTTGCCTTTCTCTTTCTGATGAACCTCCCGATTTTCATCGTCTTTGGTCTTGCCTGGGCAGCGCTACCGGCCCTGCCGGACCTCTCTATTCTCCTCCACATCCTCCCCGGCGTCCGACAGACTTACGAGAATTTTGCTGCTTGCGGCCGGGCTGATCTCGGATCTCTCTATGCCGGACTTCAGATTTTCAGCATGACGGGCGCCGTCGTCCTGGACGTGGCACTGATACGGGCATTGGCTTGGCTGCTCCCGATCTATCGGACCAAGAAACTGATCGGCAAGAAGATTGTCAGGCGAACTGCCGCATCCGCGTTTTGGTGCTTTCTCATCGCGGGCGGCATCATCTTCTTCGATTTCGAGGCCTTTGCCTGTGACCATGTCAGTGACCGAAATTCCGGCATAAGCGTCATGCTTTCTCTCTCGGCGGCACTGTTTTCCATGCTTGCGTCGCGGGCTTTACGCAACCCTCAACTCTAGCCGAGAACGAGGGTCCCCGCGCAAAGCCATATAGGCTTGGAAGGAGGGATTCTCACCGGGAGAGTTGCGGGGCCCCGCCCGTCTGCACCTCCCTACCACCCAGTAGTCTGGCGCCTTTTTCGGTTGAAATTCACCAAGGCGTGCCACTACTTACAGGTCATCGCCAGTGGCTGCGTTGACGCAGTCGTTCGCGACTGCAGACTTGGCTCGGGAGCAATTTATGGAAGTTTCGCCGTGGACAAAGGCCGTGTGGACCTTCTTCAGTATGCCCCGGATGTACTTCGGGTCGCTCACCACTTCGACAGACTTCTCGGTCCTTGCCTGGCCAGGCACCATCGGACTCGTCCTTGCCGCTTTCGCGGCAATCTGGTGGGGGCGATTTGGTCTCCTGTGGTTCCTGCCTCTCTTTCTGCTGAGCCAGGTCCTCGTCTCTGCTGCGCAGCTGTTCAACAGCGAGGTCTATGGATATCCGCTGTTCGCGCTGCTGGGCGCCTTTCTGCTGTTCCAGTTCGGCATCGCCGGCTACCTGATCATCCACCTGAAGGGCTCCCGGATCGCCGCCGCGCTGCTGTCGCTCTTCACGGTCTCTTATGCGCTTGCTGTACTCATCCCGGCCGCCTTCGTGTTCAGTGACAGCTACCTCTGACGAACTGAGGCAAAGGTGGCGCCAGCTAGCGAGAGACGAACGTGTCTGACCTGATCAGTGGAACATACCAGCTCGACAAAGTGACCGGATCGCTGCGTCACCTTTTCACCGGGCAGGGGATCGCTCGCAAGAGAGACGGCTCGGAAGCTGCGCAGTGGTTCGAGTACTCCGACGCCGACGTGACTGTCCCCTTCGCTGTCGACCTGACGAGCCAGGCTCGACCAAACGCGAAATTCTTTTCTGCCTGGGTGGATTTCAGTCGGCCGGAAAGCGCGGTTGTGTCCGAAAGCTACGGCCTCTGGCGCAGGATGGCTCTCTTCCTGCTCGAAAGCCTCAGCGTCTGGTATCTGAAGCGCAAGCCGGAGACCGACTTCCTCGGCGGCGTCAAAGTCATCGGCGGCTGGGAGAACGGCATCTGGAATCCTGCTTCATTCATGGTAGCGACAATTCGCAACGCGGAAGATGCGGTTCCTTCGTCCCCCGCGCCGGACGGTATCGAGTACGCCTCACTGTGTCCGCTCGACAAGCAGCCGCTACCGTGGCGCTATGTCCCCTGTGATGCGCCGAAAGCGGAAGTGAATCTGAAGGCCGTGGTCGGCGCCAACGATATACCCGTTCTCGTCTCGGATCAGCCAATCGAGAAGCAGATAGGCGGAGGTCCGTACTTTGCGCGGCAGGACGGCAAGGCATTCCTGTTCCACCGATTCGTGAAGGCGAACTTCTCGCGCGGCGAGGATTACGCGCCGTTGCCGTACTATGGCTACGCCAATGGGGATTGCGCATTCACGCTGCGGGCCAGTAGAAACTACGGCGTGGACAGCGTGTCTGGTCCGATCCTGCTGCGGCCGGACGTTGCTTTCGAGAAGTGCTTTCGAACCAGGTCACGGTCCAGTGATCGGCCTGGATCGTGGCTGATTGATCTCCAGCCTGGGCTCTGGAATGAACTGATTGTCGAGCTGATCGACGTCAAGGCGGCGGCTCGTTCGTTGGGGCCTTTCCCTGTGATCCGGGAGTACGATCAGCACAACCTTCGCTGGTTCGCCGAAAGGTTCCCTGGAGAAGAGCACAGCTGGAAAGGCATCTCCTTCGGAAGCTATATCGATCACGTTTCCGTCTATGGTCATCGGCCCCGGGGCCTCTACTTCGGGATCATCGATATCCGGCTTCAGCCGTGAGGCGATCAAGCGTTCGGTGAATGCCGCCTTGCCGATGCTGGCCCCAAACACTGATCTTGCCGGATAGCGTTAAACCCTCTGAATTGCGGCGAAGATGCTCACCGCACAGCGATAGCTGGTAAGGCCGCAGGCCTGGTCGTCACGGCGGCACAGGGTCTCGCGTTCATGCCTGGGCGGTTCCGGTAACCGTCCCGATCAGCGAGTAGATGGCCGCGGCCCGTGCGCCGCCCCTACCGCCCTGCTTCCGGGCACAGAAAAACGGCTTAGCCTTTTGTGGCTAAGCCGTTGATTTAATTGGTTGCGGGGGCAGGATTTGAACCTGCGACCTTCAGGTTATGAGCCTGACGGCGGCAGTCCACTATGACATTGAGATTCAAAGATTTCCCTAAGACGGATGATAACCTTGTGCCACCCATATGCCACGGCGCGCCACTGGACGCCCTCATCCATGAGGCGCACACGCAAACACCGAGACCGACATTCCCTTAGGCGTAAGCTTGAATACATTCGTAATCATCGAGGTCTGCTAGCCGGCGGAAGCCGGACCAACGCGGTCAGCCTGCTCACTTCCGCAAAGTGCCAATTCCCGACGTTCAGCATGTCTGACGTCAGTGCCAAAGGGAAGCTTTCCCCGGCTTTCGCTCGGGCTATGCGCCGCGGCAGGCCGGCAGCCTGAGGCCGAAAGCTATTTTCAACATTTCTATGAGCTTGCCCCCTCGGCGTAAAGCAGCCGCACGGCGCTACCGTACCCAGGATGCCCGTCCAAATACTTATGCCGCGCTTCCAGGGACCATACCATTCCGACTTCGACCCTCGGCAACTGCGCCGTTGACCTGCATCAAGGTGAGCAGCGGCCTGATTTGGTTAAGGGGGTAAAGTCACGACCGACGGAGATGGCCGGAGTTGCGCAGTCGGTCGCCCTGGGACCGCCCGCGTGCGTACTTGGGGGTGAGGCCGCCGTCGGCCGAAGGCAGCTGCGCCTTGTCGTAGTCCTGGTGTTCTGTGACGGTAATCACCTGACAGTCGGCTAGCGCCGGACCGCCCCCCTAATGAGGTCGGCGGACCGGTGGTGGCCATGCCGTTCCTGATTGGAGTCAGGGTCGTTTTGCCAAACGTCCGACCCGATCAGGGGATCAATATGACCACCGACCAGAAGGTAGCACAGCGCAAGCTCTCCATGCTCGGGCTTGCCGCCGAGTTCAACTACGTCTCCAGGGCCTCCCGGATCATGGGCTACAGTCGCCAGCAGTTCTGCGAGATCCACCGCAAGCCCATCAGGAATCCGGCCACACTGCACCTGGCAGGCTCTTACCAAACCCGACCTCGCGCAGGCGCGAACAAATCTCTTTCCTGGTTGGATAGCGGATTGCTATACGTTGACCTTCAGATATAGCGTTTTACCCGAGCGGGCACTGGGCGAATTGATGCGCCGCTGGAAACGAGATTGTCTTGTGAGATCGTAGGGGAATCGGAGATTGCAGCAGCGAGGCCATAATGGCTTCCTGCATCCAGCATTAGGAGGCAGTGCCGGCAGCGATGGTCCGCCGCCGTCTCGTTAAATGTTCATCATGGACAAGCTCCCGGACAACCGAAGAGAAGAATGGCCAAATCTGCGGTAAGAACTCTTGAGATCCTCGAGGCTGTGGCCAAATCCGGCGTGGGAATGTCTCACGGAGAGATATCAAAGGCCCTGGGTATCCCGAAGAGCAGTATGACCGCTCTTCTCAAGGATCTTACACAATCCCGCTATCTTGAGTTCGACGAGTCGACCGGCTTATTCCGACTCGGCCCACAAATCCTTGTTCTCTCAAATGCCTATCTGCGCAATTTCGACCCCATCCGACGTGTGGTGCCGGAGGTTGCGCAGCTGGCCCGCAGCCTTGGTGAGACCGCCCATATCGCCATTCTCGATGGCGACGACATTCTTGTCGTGCACCACGAGTTGGGACGGCATGTCCTTTCGGCAGTCATGCGTATCGGAGACCGCGCTCCGGCAATTCTCACCGCCGCGGGACGGGCGATGCTCGCCTTCTTTGATCCCCGCGAGCAGAGGCGGCACCTAAAGACGGCCAAAAAGTTAGGATACACGCTGGATCCCGACACTGTGACGGATTTGGCCGATATTGCCGCGGGCGCTGTCAGCGAAGTGCGGGACACCCTGTTCGATGGCCTGAGCGCCTGTGCGATACCGCTCTTCGGTCCTGCATCGGCGCTGCCTTTCGGATCGATCAGCGTTGCGCTTCCTTCTTCGCGCCTGAACGCTAAATCGCGGAAGCTGATCCACAATGCGCTGAAACCCTTGCAGGATCAGTACGCTCCCGAGTACTCCGACCATGAGGAATCGGAGAGATCACGTATGAGAACTTAGTTTCTATAGTTGAACTTTTCTCCCAATCACGCTATTGCGTTACTCGACATCAAACGCTGGGTGCGATCTACCGCGGCCGGCGCGCACTTCACGTCGAGAGCGATATGCTGGATGCATCAGAGGAGCGGATAGCTGATCTCACAGGAGGCGATCAGCTTTTACTTGGAAATCTCGCGCTCATAACCGGAGCCTCGAGCGGAATCGGAAGAGCAGTTGCGGTGCGGCTGGCTGGTCTTGGTGCCCGTATTGTCGCCCTTGGGCGGCGCGAGGAAGCGCTGAAAGGCCTTTGCGAGGAGATCGACGCAAGCGCCGGCGGACAACCGGAAAACTCCTCACGCTACTTCGTCGGCGACGTGCGTGATGGTCCTTTCCTCGACAGCGTTTTGCGAGCATTGGGGGCCATCGACATCTTGGTCACCACGGCCGGCGTCGTTGTACCCGCGCCGTTTCTTGAGGCCGATCCCAACGATTGGCGCGCGATGTTGGAGACCAACGTTCTGGCGGCTATGTCGGTATGTCAGAAGGTTTCCCGGCAACTGGTGGATAGCAAGCGCCGCGGCCAGATTATCCTGATCGGTTCGGCGCTTTCATCGAGACCCACGGCCAACGCAGCTGCCTATTCTGCTTGTAAGGCGGCGGTAAGCATGTTCGGCCGATCATTGAGGCTGGAACTTGCGCCCCACGGCATCCGAGTGACCGAGATTTCGCCGGGACTGGTGGGAGACACCGACTTCAAGCGCTACAACAACCATCCCGCTCTGGCGCGGCAGTTTGACGAACGACCTTATAAGCCGATCTCATCTCGAGACGTGGCGCGCTCTGTTGCGTACGCGTTGACCAGTCCGCCGGGAGTCGGCGTCGATTTCCTTGAACTTATGCCGGAAGGGCAATTTTGAAATTGCTGGCTACAGGCTCCGGCAGTTGCCGGATGGGGATTCATTGATGTCAGAACATGCCAGATCACCGGTTGAGGGCAAAATCGTCCTGGTGACCGGCGCTACCAGTGGAATTGGCCGGGCGACGGCGCTCTTGCTAGCCAAAGAAGGAGCAGAGGTTGTCGCGACAGGCCGCCGCGAAGAGTTGCTACACTCGCTCCGATCAGAAGGCGGCCCGGGAATTCGCACCATCCGGGGGGATCTGAAGGACAAAGACCATATAAAGGATCTCGTTCGGCAAAGCGGGCCTATAGATGTCCTCATCAACAATGCCGGCATATCTCAAAACGCACCGTTTCTGGAAGGTGACATGGACTTCTGGGACAATGTGATCGAGACCAATATTTCGGCCACCTTCCGGCTTACACAGGAGGTGCTGCGCGGCATGGTTGAGAGAGGAAGCGGCCATGTCGTCAATGTTTCGAGCGTCGTCGCCCGCCAGGTCTTTCCCAATGTCGCCGTTTATTCGGCAACCAAGCACGCCCTGGCTGCCTTCTCCGAAGCGCTGCGCCTTGAATTTCACAGCAAGGGCATTCGCGTTTCAGAGGTCGCTCCCGGGCTGGTTGGTGATACCGACTTTCTTCGATACACCGAGAACCCGACCTTCCTGAATGGCATCAAGTCGAGGCCTTACAAGCCGATTGCGTCCACGGATGTCGCCAGAACCATACTTTGCGCCCTGACGACGACGGGGGCCACAGATGTCAGCTTGTTGGAAGTACGCCCCATGGGGCAACCTTGACAGGGAGCAGGGTGATTCCGGAGGCGTCTCATGACGCGCAGGCGGCGCCCGTCTCGACCACGGCGCAGCCGCTGCCGCATTGCCAGGTGGCACCCAAATGCTTTTCTCTTGCCGCAGGCCTGCAATACCACGCGGCGGATCCGGGACGCCGCGGGGGTCCGGGCAAGGGCCAATCAACAGAGTTTTCCCGTCGCAACTGGCATGCCCGATCGCGCCCCTATGCGATCAAACCTCGCGGAAAATCGCGATTACGGATTGAACCTCCGGTCGAACCTCACCTTTGTGCCATGCAATGGCGACCGGCAGTTCGGGAAGCTTCTCAGCAACGGGTATGAAGACCACATTTGCTGGGGCGGTCCGAACCATGCTTTGCGCAACCAAGCCGGCCCCTATGCCGGCCGATATCAGTCCCAACATGCTTGTCATAGGGGAGACTTCGCTGACGATTTTGGGGTCGACTCCCGCCCGGCGGAAGGCAGAAAGGATACCATCGTGAAGACTTGGCCCGATGGAACGAGGGGCAATCAGGAATGGCAGATCCTTGAGGTCTCCGAGCGTCAACTCCTGACGCGCGGCGATGGGCCAGCCGGATTGCACCGCCAGCACCATTGGGATCGGCTCAAGGTCATGGAAAGCCAGGCTTGGCTCGCAAAGCGGCGGATGCAAAAAGCCGATATCCAGGCGTCCGTTAGCCAAAGCTCGTTCCTGGGTCGGTGAGGGAATCTCTTCGACCTCGACCCCGACCTGCGGCAGGCTAGACTGAATCCTGCGCAGAATCGCCGGCATATTGCTGTTCAAGACGACCTGGGTATAGCCGATGCGAACGCGCCTTTGTCGTCGGCGTACCGCATCCTTCGCTTCCGCAACGGCCGCTCGCGCCTGATTGACGATGTCTCGTGCCCGGCGCGCTAGGTCGCAGGCTATCGCAGTGGCACGAACCGCTCCCGATGTCCGGTCGAATAGCCGGGAGCCAAGCTCCGCTTCTGCCTTCGCGATCCTTTGGCTAAGCGCCGACTGAGAAATACAGAGCCTTTCCGCGGCACGGCCGAAGTGCTCTTCTTCGACCAACATGATGATGCATTCGAATGTTCGTAAATCCATTTCTACCTCATCAGTTCCCCTTATCGTGAGTTCATCTCATCGAATTGGACGGCGCTTCTCCCTGATGCAATCCTCTTCGCCACTCAAGTATTGCCCGCAATCAAGTGGAGACGTTCAGTATGAAGGCAACAAAGGCCTGGCTTGGTGATATAGCCAAATTCGAAAGGCGGAGGTTCAAGGCTTCCTCGGTAGCCGCGGCGGGAATTGCCGCCCTTGGATTGCTTTTGGCTCCGATGGAGCTGCTGGCGGACACACCTGTTCCCAATACCTTTCCGCTTCCCTATGGGCCCGACATCGGGCAATCCTGCGCGACGGCGGCGCTGAACGCGTCGCTCGATCATGCCAGGGCCAACAACTTGAACGTCACCGTGGCAGTGGTCGACACCTCCGGTCGTGTCGTGGTGTTGAGCCGCATGGACAACGCGCACAAGGCCGGCGTGGATTTCGCTATCGAAAAGGCGCTCTCGGCCGCGCTTTACAAGCGCTCGACTAAGATCTTCTCTGATGCTCTCGCCGGCGGGCGCCAGGCAATCCTCGGATTTATGAACCTTCATGTTCATGCTGCCGAGGGCGGAGAGGTTCTGGTCATCAAGGACGAGATCGTCGGTGGCATCGGCGCAGCCGGGGCTACTCAACAGCAGGACCGTGCGATCGCGAACGCAGGCGTTCAGGTTGCATCCAGCTGCGCCTCTGCGCGTTGAATCGCGGTTGACTTCTTGGCGAACGCCAAGGGCCGCCGCATGGCCGAGCGGGCAGGAGCGCCCGGCTGTGCGTCTCCCGATCGGAAGCCGTAGGCGGCGGCCTAGTGTCCTTGCTGTTCGGCCAAGCTCCATTTCCTCCTATGACCCCTCGTCCCTGGTTGGCAGGCTGCCGGCTCGAAAGGCCGGCAGCCGTCGACTCCCTGCGCCAGCGTCTCCGGTAAGGCGGGCTGGTCATCAGGGCGGCGGTGGCGCCGCTTCTGCCCACCCCCGGCGGAAAAGCAGTCTCCATCCGCCGCCCGCCACGATGGTCCGCAACGCTTCTGGAAGCGGAGAATAGTGGCTAGTCCAACCGGTTGAGAGATTCGACACCTCCCCGGTTTCAAAATTCACACGCAGCCTGTCTCCCTGCCCGACGTGCTTGCGCACCGCCGGGCAGTTGGGCAGGAACGCGAGCCCGGCGTTGACCGCGTTGCGAAAGCTGCCGCTGGAGATTGATTCGCAAATCAGCCCGAGTTCCAGTCCTTTCAGCCCCAACAGACCTTGGATGTGGGGGTTGCCTTGGGCGAACCGCCTCCCGGCGACGACGATGTCGCCGGGCGCCACCTTCTTGTGAAAGTCGGGATCGAGCTGCTCAAAGGTGTGTCGGGCGAGGACATCGAGGCGCGTCTCCCGCTTGAGCGCGAACTCCAGGGGCATCAGGTCCCCGTCCACGCCAACTTCGTCACCGAAGATCCAAGCACGTCCTTCGTAGGTCCAGCGAAACGCTGAATGTGGCCCGGCGCTCGTGGGCTCAGACATTCGCCACCTCCGTCAGAAACTCGCGCGGGTCGCTGATGGCCCCCGAGATGCAGGAAGCAGCAACGGTGGCGGAGCTGGCGATGTAAATCCGCGCATCCGTCGAGCCGAGGCGGCCAAAATCATTGCGGGTGCCTGTATTGAGGGATACCTCTCCCTCCGCCGTGGGACCGATCCGGCCCCCGGCACAGGCGCCGCACCCCGGCGCCGTGACAACCGCACCGGCTTCAGCAAAAATCTCCATCAGTCCTTCTCGCGCGGCTTGGACCGCAATTTGCTGGGTGGCCGGCGTGACGAAGAGCCGGACATCGGAATGCACCTGCCTTCCCTCAAGGATGCGCGCTGCAGTTCGCATATCCGACAGCATCCCTGCCGCACAGGACCCGATGAAGGCATGTTGGAACCGTGTTCCTTTCACGTCGGACAAGGGCACGGAAAGATCCGGTCTCGGCGGCTTCGCAACCTGCGGCTCTATGCCGCCGAGGTCCAACTCGATGACCTCCGCCCAGTCCGCATCATCGTCGCTGCTTTGGGCGAGCGAGATGTCTATGCCTCTAAGGGCGCAGTGGGCAAGGCAGATGTCGTCCGGGGAGATAAAGCCCGTGCGTGCGCCAACCTCCATCGGGGTGTTCACCAGCACGAAGCGGTCGTCGATGCTGAACCGCTTCAGCGCCGGGCCCGAGAACTCGACAACGGCATCGTCAAAAATTTCCGCGTCGTAGGCGCTGATGAGGTATTGGGCCACGTCCCTCGCGTAGACGCCTTTGGCCAGGTCTCCCGTCAGATCGATCCTGACGCTACGAGGCACTTCCAACCACACGGAGCCGCAGGCTGCCAACTCTGCCACTTCAGTTACAATTGCTGTGGCGAAGCAGCCGATGGCGCCATAGCTTGTGACATGCGTGTCATAACCAGAGGCGAACATGCCCGGACGCGCAAGGCCGATCTCCACGCCGAATATGTGCCCGTTGCCGCCACGGCCGACGTCGAAGAAATGCTCAACCTCGAATCGGCGCGCGATTTCCCGGGTGGCCTTCTGACGAAGTGCGGCCTGCGGAGATACCGCGATCGGTTCGTGATCAGTAAAGAATGCGATCCTTCGTGGATCGTAAAGGGACGTCACGCCGAATTCGGCTAGTGTCTGGCTCATGTTGCACACGTACCAGTCGTGCACCGTCACCAGTTCTGCCACGGGAAAGATTAGTTCTCCCCGTTTGACCGGCCGCCCTTCAATCCGTGACAGAATCTTTTCGACCGCAGTCTTGCCCACTTCGTTCCTCCATCACCGTGAATGCCGCTTGACTCATCGGGGCAGGAAGGTATACATCATTCGTTCACTTATTTGAACAATGTTTTTATATAAGAACAACGGGGAGGAAGAACATTGATCAAGATTCGACTTGCTGCGGCGGTGGCAGGCGCCCTCGCGCTGACGGGAGCAGCCTCGGCACAGGAACTGACGCTGAAATATGCGGTTCATACGCCGGAAGCGAACATCATCTCCGAAGGCAACCAGTACTTCGCCGACAGGGTTGCTGAACTCTCGGACGGCCGGATCAAGGTCGAGGTCTATTGGAACCGCGCGCTCGGCAAGCAGCAGGAGATGCTCCCGTTGATATCGGCCGGCGCGGTCGACTTCACCACGTTGGAAACCGCTCAGTACGGCGAAACCCCGCTGATGGGGTTCATGAATACGATATTCCCCGTCCACAGGGACGCCGTGAAGCTCACCGAAATGTCCAATTGGCTTTACCAGCACAGTACGGGTATCAAAGCCGAGTTGGACCGTATCGGCGCCAAGCCGCTGTTTGTACAACACCTGCCTCACTACCAACTTCTATGCACCAAGCCATTCCGCAAGATCGCCGACTTCGACGGCGCGAAACTGCGGGCTTTCGGTGCCTATGTTCCAGTTATGTGGCAGTCGCTCGGGGCAAACGCCGTGAACGTGGTGACCAACGAAATGTACGACGGACTGGACAAAGGGGTGTTCGACTGCACCTTCCTGCCGCCGCCGTTCCTGAACAGCCTGAAGCTCTACGAAGTGGCCAAGTATCTGATCGACGTTCCCTTCGGCATGATCGAGTTTGCGCCCACGCTCGTCTCGACGACGAATTGGAACCAGTGGTCTGCGGAAGATCAGGCGATCATCATGCAGGCTGCCGCCGACGCCGAAATCTATAGCCTCAACAACACCAACGCCAAGTCCGACCAAGCCGTGCAAAGCCTTGTAGCCAACGGCGCCGAGATCGTCCATTTTGAGGAAACGGAGCAACTTCTGGCCTCGGTCCCGGATCTGATGCAGGTATGGCTGAACCGACAGACTGAAGAGGGCCGCGGTGAAGCCGCAGAGCAGATCGTGACCTATGCCCGCAAGGCGCTAGCCGAATCTCAATAGCATAGCGAAGCAATCTGGCCATGAAATCGCAGTCCGAAAACCCGTTTTCCCCTGCCGTTCGTTCCGCATGTCTGGTTTTCGGGCTACTCGACCTCATAGTGCGCGCCCTGACAAAGGGTGCGCTCTATGCCGCTGCTGCCCTCGCCGTTGCGCTGGCACTTCTCGGCACCGCTGAGGTACTCTTTTCCCAGCTGTTCAACCGGGCCATCCCAAGCGCATTCGAATTCCAGGAGGCACTTATGGGTCTTACGGTGTTCGGTGCGCTCGCATCGGTGCAATACTACCGGGCGCACATTTCGGTAGATATCTTCACATCACGGCTGGCTGGCGGCGCAAAGTTCATCGCGGAGCTCATCACGCTCTTGGCCGGTACTCTGCTTTTCACGTTGTTCTCGTGGCAGAGCTATATCTTGGCCATGAGAAGCCTTGCCATTCGCGAGCTTTCCCCGGGGTTTGTGCCCTTTCCACTCTATTTGATTAAGGCCTGCGTTTTTATCTGCTGTCTGATCGGCCTGCTTGAATTCCTGCGACAACTGGTCCGCCATGCAATCGGCCGGGCCGATTCCACCAGTTCCTAGGTCCCCAGAGGGAAGATGTCCGTTGTAGCCATCGGCGGTCTCGCCGCGTTCTCGATCATCGGCCTGTCGTTCATCGGCGTGCCGGTGGGAGTCGCCATCGCGCTTACGGCGGCCGCGGGGATGTACCTCGTGTCCGGTCCCGATTTCATGTTGGTGATGTTTCAAACCATCCCGCTGGCCACGGCCGCTGAGTATTCCTTCGTTGTTGTCCCGACTTTCATACTGATGGGCAACATCGCGAGCGTCTCCGGCATGATCGAAGCGATCTTCAAGTCCGCCGCCAAATGGCTCTCGACAACGCACGGCGGGCTCTTCTACGCAGTCACCGTCGCCTCTGCCGGTTTCGCCGCCGTATCGGGTTCGACAGTGGTCAATGCCGCCGCGTTTTCAAGAATGGCGCTGCCGCATATGAGGCAGCTCGGCTACGACAAGGGGCTCAGTGCAGGCTGCATTGCGGCCGCAGGCACATTCGCCGTCATGATCCCGCCTTCTCTGGGGTTTGTAATCTATGGCATCTTAACGGAAGAATCGGTTGGGCGTCTTTTCGTTGCCGGACTCATTCCGGGCATCGTCACCGTGCTCGGATATTTCCTGGCGCTCAAAGTTCTCCTGCGATTCAAGCCCGACTTGGCTCCGCAGGTCGACGAATTGATTTCTCGCCGGGAACGCCTGCTATCGCTTCGGCCCCTTTGGTCGTTCGGACTGCTTGTCATTGTCATTCTTGGGGGTATCTACGCGGGCCTTTTTTCGCCATCCGCGGCTGGATCGATCGGCGCCACCGGAGCAATCGTCATTGCCTTGTCCCAACGCCGGCTCACCTGGAAAAGCTTTGCCGAGAGCGCCGTGGAAACGGCAAAACTGACCGCTTCAATATTCTTCATTGTGATTGCCGGGTTCATCTTTGCGCGGTTCCTCATCACCTCCGGCTTCATTCCGGAACTGGTCGGCGTGCTCACAGACGTTGGCATCGGCAAGTACCAGTTCCTTGCCATCCTTGTCGTCCTGTACCTGGTGTTGGGTATGTTCATCGATGGCGCCTCGATGGCGGTCATCACGCTTCCCTTCGTCTATCCCATCTCGCAACAACTCGGAATCGATGGCATTTGGCTGGGCGTGCTATTCGTGAAGATGGTGGAAATCGGTGCAATCACTCCGCCCATGGGCATCAACCTATATGCCGCATTGGCAGCGAGCCAAGGGCAACTGAAGCTCACGGAGATCATCCAAGGCGTCGTCCCCTTTGTCATTCTCGAACTCGCCATTTTGCTGCTACTGATCCTCGTTCCGCAGCTCTCCCTTTACCTTCCGAGCACGATGGGCTGAGCCGGAGAGACGCGCCATGTCATTGGATTTTCTTTCCGGCGTTTCAGCGGCCTCGGCGTACGAGGCCAATGCCAAGCGGGGCGCTGCAGGCCCGGGCATCCGCGCCATGGTGGAGAATCTGGAACCCGTTTGCGGCCGCGCCTACACTGTGCGCTGCTGGCCAGGTGATGCCAAAGGATTATGGCAAGCACTTGCCGTCGCGCCGACAGGATCGATTGTTGTTGCCGATATGGGCGGTGCAGCGGAGATTACCGCGCTGGGAAGCGGAACCGCAAAGGCGGCCCTGGCGAGAGGAATCGCAGGCCTTGTCGTCAATGCCGCCGTCCGGGACATTCGCGAACTCCGCCGATTGAAATTGCCGATATTTGCGATGGGCATCAGCGTTCGTGGCACTCACAAGTGCCACGATGGTCAGACGGAAGTCGCTATCTCGATCGGCTTGGCCCTGTGTGAAACCGGCAACATCGTTGTTGCAGATGATGATGGCGTAGTTGTCGTTTCTGCTGCCGAGGAAGCCGCATTCCGTCAGCGCTTACCCGGCCAGCTTGCCAAAGAAGCCGAAATCGACCGGCGCCTTGCCGAAGGCGAGTCTCCGGATTCCGTATTGGGTCTGAGATAGCCAAAATGCCTGTATCGCCGTCCGCTGGGAACGACCGCTGGGGGAACAGGCTCACCGAAACCGTCTGCGCAACGACTCTGCAGCCGGCATCCGGACCGCAGAGCCATGCAGAGGAAAGCCGTCTCCTTTTTGCGTGAGAATGCGGGCTAACTCACTCCAAATGGCCGGGGTTAGCATGTAGTCATAAATCGCCAAGTCGGTTTGGTCGAGCCATCACGCTGATTGGGGCCACCGAGACGGCGCGGCGGCGAGTGAGACCGGCGCAAAGCCCCGCCCGGCACAGCCGGACGGGGCTTTGCGTGGCTGGTCTGAGCGGAAACCGCACCGCGACCCCACCCTTGCCAAGGACAGAGACTGCAGATTGTTCCTGGCCTTACCAGTGATCGTTAGATCGACCACCCAGTCATGAGCTTGGCGGCTTCCATCCCAACTTTCAGGGTTCCGGCCAGGAACCACACAGGAGTCCATAGGCGACAAAGTGTCGGCCTAGATTTTCAAATTTGCTGGGCAAGATCGGTGGGTGGTGAAGATGAGCCAGCGAACGCGCGCGGGACACCCCCCAGGGGTGGGGGGTGCGCCCAGGTGGCGCGGGCACCGTTGAGTCGCGCTGCGCCGGGGGCGAAGTGCAGAATGGTGTGGAGCAGCACGATGTGTCGCCGGCAGATCGCCCAAGCGCCCAGGGGGCAGAGACGCCGGACAAGGCACTGGAGAAACCAGACGAGTCCTCGACTCTATCCGACGCGACCCTGAAGGAGGCGTTTCAGATAGCGCGGGAGGAAGCGGCGGAAAACCACCGAAGGACGGAGATAGCGGATCGCAAGGAGGCTTTGGCGAAGGCGACCAAGCCGGACGGGCCGATTCACTGAGAGCCCCGTCCCTCGGATCGGCCTCCCGGGTGGTTCCCGGCAGGGCCGAAATCGCACCTGCTGCTACCTATTTGCTACCTGGCCTCAGTGGCACCAAAAAGCAAGCGACTGGCATCGCCATCAAGATATTGATTTATTGAGATAAAATGGTGCCCAGGGGCGGAACGCATAAATTGTGCCAAATCAATAGTTTATATATCTGCGGGGTTTGAAAACGCGTACAGCACATCAATATC
>NZ_JACSDK010000025.1 GCF_014925385.1 Pelagibius marinus
ACAACGTGGACCGCAGTGTGGCAAACCTGGCCCAGGCCCTCGACAAGATCACCGGCCAGACCAACGTGCGGTAGGGACCACCCCCACCCTAGCCCTCCCCCGTCAAGGGGGAGGGGACTTAAAAGGTGCTGCTGCCGCAATAGAGACCCCTTCCCCCTCGATGGGGGAAGGATGGGTAGGGGGTGGGGCCCCCGCTCAACCGCCGCCCGCCACCGTATTTTCCTTGAAATCCGATATCGCCTGCAGAAACGGCTCCGCGAAGTCGCGGACCTTGGCCTCGCCGACGCCGAAGACGCGGGCGAAGGCGATGCGGTCTTGGGGCTTGTCGCGCGCCATCTCGATGAGGGAGCGGTCGCCGAAGATGACGTAGGCGGGCACGCCGCGCTCCTTGGCGAAGGTCAGGCGCAGGTCCTTCAAGGCCGCCAGCAGGGGTTCATCCGCGCTCGGGAGCTCTGCCGCGGCCATGGCCTTGCGGGCGCGCGCCGACGCCTTGCTGCCGCGCGCACGCGCGGTGTCGCGGCGGAAGCGGAAGTCGCCGTCACCCTGCAGCAGGCGTTGTCCCGCCGCCGTGAGGCTGAGGCCGCCGTGCCCGGTGATATCCAGGCGCAGGAACTCGGCGGCGGTGAGCTGGCGCAGGATCGAGCGCCAGGTCTCCTTGTCCTCGGCCTTGCCGGCGCCATAGACGGGCAGGCGGTCGTGGCCCTGGCTGCGGATCTTCTCGGTATCGCCCCCGCGCAGCAGGTCGACGATGTGGGCGGCGCCGAAGCGCTCGCCGCTCTGCACCACGGCGACCAGCGCCTGTTGCGCCAGCGCCGTGCCGTCCTCGGTCACCGGCGGGTTGAGGCAGACGTCGCAGTTGCCGCAAGGGCCGCCGTTCTCCGCCAGATAGTCCTCGCCGAAGTAGCCGAGCAGCGCCTGGCGGCGGCACTGCGCCGTCTCGCAGTAGGAGATGAGGGCGTCGAGGCGCTTGTGTTCGCGGCGCTTGTGATCCGCGTCGCCGTCGTCCTCCTCGATGAACATGCGGCGCTGTCGGATGTCGTTCAGCCCGTAGAGCATGAAGGCCTCGGCCGGGCGGCCGTCGCGCCCGGCGCGGCCCAGCTCCTGGTAGTAAGCCTCCATGTTGGCCGGCAGGTTGGCATGGAAGACGTAGCGCACGTCCGGCTTGTCGATGCCCATGCCGAAGGCGATGGTCGCGGCCATGACCACGCCCGGCTCGGTCATGAAGGTGTTCTGGTGGGCGGCGCGCCTGGCGCTGTCCAGGCCGGCGTGATAGGGCAGGGCGTGGAAGCCTTCCCCGGCCAACAGCTCCGCCGCTTCCTCGGTCTTGCGCCGCGACAGGCAGTAGACGATGCCGCTCTCGCCGGGTCGCGCCTTCACGTAGTCGACGAGCTGGCGCTTCCAGTCGCGCTGCAAGTCCACGGCGAGGCTGATGTTGGGCCGGTCGAAGCCGGTGACGAAGGTCTTTCCCTTGCCGTGAAACAGCTTCGCCGCGATGTCCTTCTGGGTTGCCTCGTCGGCAGTGGCGGTGAAGGCGGCCAGCGGCACCTCGGGAAAGATCTCCGGCAGGCGTTGCAGGGCTTCGTACTCCGGCCGGAAGGAGGGGCCCCAGCGGGAGATGCAGTGGGCCTCGTCGACGGCGATGAGGGAAAGCGGCAGGCGCGCGAAGGCGGCCAGCATGCGCTCGGTCATCAAGCGTTCCGGCGAGATGTAGAGCAGGCGCAACTCGCCCGAGGCGGCGCGCCGCCAGGCCGCCACGTTGGTCTCCCTGTCGCGCGAGGAATTGATGGTCTCGGCGGCGACGCCGTCCAGCTTCAGGGCCGCGACCTGGTCCTCCATCAGGGCGACCAGCGGCGAGACCACCAGGGTCAGGCCCTGTTTCACCAGGGCCGGCACCTGGAAGCAGAGCGACTTGCCGGAGCCGGTCGGCATCACGGTGAGCACGCTCTGGCCGGCCAGAATGGTCGCGATGACCTCCTCCTGGCCGGGCCGGAAGGTGGCGTAGCCGAAGGTGTCTTTCAGAACCTGGAAAGCGGGGGATTCTGGGGGAAGGGGCAGGGCCGCGGAAGACATACCCCGGTTCTGGCACGTCGGCCAGATTCGGGTCCAGTGGGGAGGGGCGATTATTCCGCCGCCTTCTCTCCGGCCGGCACGTACTTGTCGCGGGTGACCTCGTCCAGGTTGCGGCCCTCGATGCGGATCAGGCGGGTCGGGCTGTCGCGGTTCGGCGAGTGCAGCATGTCCTCGTTGTAGACCACCGCCATGCCGGGCTTCAGCTCATAGGTCTTTGTCGGCTCGACCACGCCCGGTTTGCCGCCTTCTGGGGCCCGGAGCTTGCGCCACTCGGTCATCTCGGTGGTGCCCATGGCCTGGCCGTAGATCGCCCAGGTCCCGGCATGGTCGTGCGGCTCGCCGCCCTTCGCGGCTTCGTAGACGTGCGCCATGATGCAGAAGCCGAGGTCCGGGTCCTTGTAGAGCGCCTGGCGCGGCGTGGTGTTGTCGGGGCCCAGGTGGGCGGCGACGAAGTCCGGATCCTGCAGCGCCCGCTCCAGATGCTTGCGCGCCGCCTCGCGCCCGGCGGGGCCGGGATCGGCGGCGAGGGCGTCGTGGCAGTCGGCCGCCAGCTGTTCGAGGGTGTAGGTCATGGGCGGAATGATAGAGCAACGTAGCGTCCCGCGCCAAGAGCCTGCCTCATAGCGCTAGACCTGGATGGCGCGCTGTCGGATAAAGGCGCCATGGAATTGACAGGACTGATTCCCGGCATGGTTTTGGGGGCGCTCGGCCTAGCCCTCGGGGGCGTATTGAAGGGCGCGACGGGGGCGGGTGCGCCGATCCTCGCCGTGCCCCTGCTGGCGATGCTCTACGATGTGCCGCTGGCGGTGGTGCTCTTCACCCTGCCGAACCTCTTCTCGAACGTCTGGCAGGGCTGGCGCTTTCGCGAACACCAGGTCAACCCGGCGCTGACCTGGGGCTTCGCCCTGGCGGGGGCCGCGGGCGCTGGCGTGGGTTCGGCGATCCTGGTCAGCCTGCCTTCGGACCTGCTGCTGCTTTGCGTGGCGGGCGTCGTCTTTCTCTACATCGCCTTCCGCCTGGCGCGCCCGCACTGGGCATTGGACCTGGGCCTGGCCACCCGCCTGGCGGCGCCGGCCGGTTTCGCCGGCGGCGTGCTGCAGGGCGCCGCCGGCATCTCGGCGCCGGTGTCCGTCAGCTTTCTCAACGCAACACGGATGGACCGCGGCGCCTTCATCGCCACCATCTCGATCTTCTTCACGGCGATGGCCGTGGTGCAGATCCCGCTGCTGGCGGCCTGGGGCGTCATGACGCCGCAGCGCGCCCTGCTCAGCGCCCTCGCGGTCCTGCCGCTGCTGGCGGGCATGCCGCTCGGCGCCTATCTGGCGCGGCACATGTCCAAGGAGTTTTTCGACCGCGTGATCCTGGCGCTGCTGGCGCTGATCGCGCTCAGGCTGGTGATCAGCGCCCTTGCCTGACGGGCCGGGGAGATTTGCGAAGCTTCTAGAGCTCGCGCGCGTCGCAGAGGATGCGGCGGCCGCCGCCGACCCGCAGCGACTGCTGCGTGTAGCAGTGCACGATTACCAGGTTTTCACCGGAGCGGTCCAGGAACCAGTCGGTCACCGGCTCAAGGTTATCCAGCCCGATCTTTTTCCCGTCTATGTAGGTCACCGGCTCAGCGGCCACGGTCTTGCGCGGGACGAAGGTCGAGGCGCCACGCACGACGGTTACGCCCGTGCCGTCCTCGTTCGTGGTGACCGACACCGCGTCGGCCGGATTTCCGTGGAGAATCTTGACCCCGGCGTCATGGGCCGTGGCGGCCAGCGGTGCGGCGAGCAGGCCCGCGGCGAGGGCGAGGGTGAGTGCTATCGACTTTCCTGTCATGCAGCGTCTCCTAAGCATTCGTGCCAGGCGGGGGCGACTCGAACCGCCTGGCCAAAGAGGCTAGCACGCGTTTTCGTCCGGCGCTATTCGCCGGGGCGGCTTGACGCCGGGAAGGGCCGTCAGGCCAGGGTGACGCTGTAGACCTGGTCGCGGGTGTCGCAGAGGCTGATGCGCCACTCCACCGGCTGGCCGTTGAGGCCCAGGGCGATGCGGTCGATGTTCAGCAGGGGCGCGCCGACCTCCAGGCCCAGGTGCTTGGCGGCATCGGCCTCGGCGGCGACGGCGCTGAGGCGCTCCTCGGCGCGGGCGATGGTGATGCCGTAGTCGCGGGCGAAGAGCGTGTAGAGCGTATTCGGCAGGTCGCGCTTGCCGTGCAGGTCCGGGAAGAGGGCGCTGGGCAGCGCGATACGCTCGAAAATCGCCGGGCGGCCGGCGACCGTGCGCACGCGGGTGATGCGCGTCACCTCTGCGTCGGCGCCGATCAGCAGCCGCGCAACCTCGGCGCTGCGCGCGCGGCCCTGGGAGATGCGTAAGACCCGGCTTTCCGGCACCAGGGGCTCGCCCGCGCGCCCGGTCATCTTGAAGAAGTGAAAGAGGGCGTGCTCCTGGTCGTGCTCGGCGACGTAGGTGCCGCGGCCCTGGCGGCGCACCAGCAGGTTGCCGGCGGTCATCTCGTCCAGGGCCTTGCGCACCGTCCCCTGGCTGACCCCCAGTTCCTCGGCCAGTTGCATCTCGCTGGGCAGCAGGTCGCCCGGCTTCCAGTAGCCGCCGATGAGCCGTTCGATCAGCAGGTCCTTCACCTGCTGATAGAGCGGCTTGAACCCGGGAAGCGCCGTTAGCTGCTGCGTCACGCCGGCTGTCCTTTGAGGTGTCCGCGGGGCTTCTCCACGAGATTTCCCCTTGTCTTATATAAGACATAACATATAATTTTTTCATCTTGAACAAGAGATCGCGAAGGCCTCTCCGGGCGGCTGTTTCCCTGGCGGGACGGCGGCGGAGGGGAGAAGGCGCCGTACAGCGAGGCGCTCGTTCGCGCAGTTACGGGAGAACATCCGAGATGTCGGCACCTGATTTCATCGTGCATGATGCCAAGGACACGGTCGGCGTGATCGTGAAGGAAGGCATCGAGGCGAACAGCAAGCTCACCGGCTGGGTCATGGAGGACGATTCCAAGGTCGAGGTGGAATGCATCGACGCCATTCCCCTGGGCCACAAGATCGCCCTGGGCGACATTGCCGAAGGCGATACCATCCTCAAATACGGACATGATATCGGCAAAGCCGTGGCCAAGGTTGCCAAGGGCGGCCATGTCCATATCCAGAACGTCAAGACGAAACGCTGGTGAGCGGGGAGGCAATAAGATGAGCGCACAGAAATTCCTCGGCTACCGCCGTGAGAACGGCCGGGTCGGCATCCGCAATCACGTGGTCATCCTGCCGCTGGACGACCTTTCCAACGCCGCCTGCGAGAAGGTGGCCAACAACATCGAGGGCTGCCTCGCTCTGCCGCACCATTACGGGCGCCTGCAGTTCGGCGAGGACCTGGAACTGCATTTCCGCACCCTGATCGGCACCGGCTGCAATCCCAACGTGGCCGCCGTCATCGTCATCGGCATCGAGCCGCAGTGGACGGGCCGCGTGGTCGACGGCATCGCCAAGACCGGCAAGCCGGTAGAGGGCTTCGCCATCGAGGGTCACGGCGAGATCAAGGTGGTGGCCGACGCCTCGCGCAAGGCCAAGGAGATGGTGCAGTGGGCCACCGAGCAGCAGCGAGAGCCCTGCGAGATCAACGAGCTCTGGGTCTCCACCAAGTGCGGCGAGTCCGACACCACCTCGGGCCTGGCTTCCAACCCCACGGTCGGCAACTTCATCGACAAGTTCGACGAGCTTGGCGCGACCACCTGCTTCGGCGAAACCTCGGAGCTGACCGGCGCCGAGGAGGTCTGCGCGACCCGCGCGGCGACGCCGGAGGTGGCCAAGAAGTTCCTCGATACCTGGCAGGCCTACATGGACGAGGTCATCGAGCCGCATAAGACCTCGGATCTCTCCGACAGCCAGCCGACCAAGGGCAACATCGCCGGCGGCCTCACCACCATCGAGGAGAAGGCCTTCGGCAACCTGCAGAAGATCGGCAAGAAGACCAAGTTCATCGACGTCCTGCAGCCGGCCGAGGAACCCGCCAAGGGCCCCGGCCTGTACTTCATGGACACCTCTTCGGCCGCGGCGGAGTGCGTGACCTTGCAGGCTGCCGCCGGCTTCGTCGTGCACCTCTTCCCGACCGGGCAGGGCAACATCATCGGCAATCCCATCGAACCGGTGATCAAGCTGACCGCCAACCCGAAGACGGCGCGGGAAATGTCCGAGCACGTCGACCTGGACTGCTCGGGCATCCTGCGCGGCGAGATGAACCTCGACCAGGCGGGCGACGCCCTGATCGACATCACGCTGCGCACCTGCAACGGGCGCCTGACGGCCGCGGAGGCGCTAAAGCACCGCGAGTTCGTCATGACCAAGCTGTACCGCAGCGCCTGATCCCTTCGGCGGCGCCGTCCTTCCCCGCTGCGGGGAAACGGCGCCGTTTTCCGGGTAAAGGAGGGGACGCTTGCCCGACATCGTCATTTCAGAATTCATGGACGAGGCCGCCGTCGAGGAACTGCGCGGCAGCTTCGACCTGCTCTACGACCCGGGCCTGGTCGACCGGCCTGACGACCTGAAGGCGGCGCTGGCCGGCGCGCGCGCCCTCATCGTGCGCAACCGTACCCGCGTGACCGACGACGTGCTGGCGGCGGGGCCGGGCCTGGTCTGCGTCGGGCGGCTGGGCGTCGGGCTCGACAACATCGACCTCAAGGCCTGCGAGGCGCGCGGCGTGAAGGTCTTTCCGGCGACCGGCGCCAACGACCAGGCGGTGGCCGAGTACGTCGTCGCCGCGGCGCTGCTGCTGCTGCGCGGCGCCTATCACGCGGGCGGCGAAATGCTGGCCGGGGCCTGGCCACGCCAGGCGCTGATGGGCCGCGAGGTAGCGGGGAAGATCCTGGGCCTGGTCGGCTTCGGCGGCATCGCCCGCCAGGTCGCAGCCCGGGCGCGGCCCCTGGGCGTGACCCTGGCGGCCGTAGATCCCTTCGTGGCGCCGGACGATCCGGCCTGGAACGGCGTGGTCCGCCATGAGACCCTGGAGAGCCTGCTGCCGGAGGCCGACGTGGTGAGCCTGCACGTGCCGCTGACCGAGGGCACCCGTGGCCTGATCGGCGCGGCGGCCCTCAAGCGGATGCGGCCCGGCGCGGTGCTCATCAACACCGCGCGCGGCGGCGTGGTCGACGAGGTGGCCCTGGCCGAAAGCCTCAAGGCTGGCCACCTGGGCGGCGCGGCGCTGGATGTCTTCGCCGATGAGCCGCTGAGCGCCGAGGCCGCGGCGGTCTTCGCCGGGCTGCCCAACCTGATCCTGACGCCGCACATCGCCGGCGTTACGGTGGAAGCCAACGTCCGCGTCAGCGCCATGACCGCCCGGCAGGTGCGCGCGGCCCTGGAGGAGACTGCATGACCGCAAGTAGCGAACGAAGCAGCGAAGTCTTGGGCCTGGAACAGGCCCACGAACTGGTCGCGCGGGCCCTGATGGCCTCGAACACCTCGGTGCTGAACGCCGAGTCCGTGGCCGCCGCCCTGGTGGCGGCCGAGGCCGACGGCCAGCGCGGCCACGGCCTGTCCCGCGTCGCCGCTTATGCCGGGCAGGCCAGGAGCGGCAAGGTCGACGGCAAGGCCGAGTCCCAGGTCGAATGGGTCTCCGACTGCGCGATCCGCATCGACGCCGGCGCCGGCTTCGCCTATCCGGCGCTCGACAAGGCACGTGCCGGGCTGGAAGCCATGGCCCGGGAAACCTGCATCGCCGTGGCGGGGGTCCATCACTCCCACCACTTCGGCCAGGCCGGCTACCATGTGGAGCGCCTGGCCGAGCGCGGCCTGGTGGCGCTGATGGTCGGCAACTCGCCGCAGGCCATGGCGCCCTGGGGCGGCAGCCGCGGCGTCTTCGGGACCAACCCCATCGCCTTCGCCGCGCCGCGCCGCAGCGAGGCGCCGCTGGTCATTGATCTGTCGTTGTCGAAGGTAGCGCGCGGCAAGGTCATGGCCGCGGCCAAGAACGGGGAGACGATCCCCGAGGGCTGGGCGCTCGATCCGGAGGGCCGGCCGACGACCGACCCGGAGGCGGCGCTGGCCGGCACCATGATCCCCATGGGCGACGCCAAGGGCGCGGCCCTGGCGATGATGGTGGAGATTCTCTCGGCCAGCCTCATAGGCGCCAACCACGCCTTCGAGGCCAGTTCCTTCTTCACCGCCGAGGGCGCGCCGCCGGGGGTGGGCCAGTTCCTGCTGGCCATCGATCCGGCGCCGCTGTCCGCCGGCACCTTCGCCGACCGCCTGGAGGTGCTGATCGCTGCCGTGGAGGGGCAGGAGGGGGCCCGTCTGCCGGGCAGCCGCCGTCTCGCCAGCCGGGCGGCGGCGGTCCGGGACGGTATTTCAGTGCCGGCGGCCCTGCTGGCCGAGATCCGCGCCCTGGCGGGCTGATCCCGCGCCCGCCCCGGGCAGAATTTTTCCGGTGCCGGCGGCTGAGGAACGCCCGCCAAATAGTTGAATTTCTTCCCGGATAGTCCGCGTACCCAAAATACCCGGCATTCGATCTAATCAACTCGTTGAGCTTTTCTCCGCGAGGCGTGCTATCCTTTGGGTTGCAGGGTGGCACCGTCCGGGGCCGCAGGCTCGCTTGGGTGGGGACGCCGCGAAAGCGGCTTTGGGAGATCGAATTTCCGGGCGGCAGTGGAGATTTTCCTACTGGGAAGCACAGCCAGCTTTTATGTCCGCCTTCGCTAGTCATTGGCTGGATAGGGAGCCGTCGGTCAATGAAACCGTTGAGGCTGTCGGCAGGCACGGTTGGGTGGGTCAAACGGGGACTCATCTGGCTGGTGCTCTGCGCGGTGATCCTGCTGCGGTTCGCCGATCCCGAGCCGCTGCCCACTTTTCGCAACGCTTTCTTCGATTTCGCCCAGGGCCTGATGCCGGCGGACACGGCCGCCACTCAGCCGCCCCTCACCATCGTCGATATCGATGATGCCAGCCTGGCGGCCGTCGGACAGTGGCCCTGGCCGCGCGATACCCTGGCCGACTTGGTGGATGCAATCGGCGTCCACAGTCCGCGTGCGCTCGGGATCAACATCATTTTCCCCGAGCCCGACCGGCTGTCGCCCGAGAACCTTCTGCAGCGCTTTCCCATGGACGCGCCGCTGCGCGAGAGCCTGGCGAGCCTGCCGTCCAACGACGCGGTCTTTGCCTTCAGCCTCAACCAGGTGCCGGCGGTCCTGGGCGCGGCGGTGACCGAGACGGCGTCGCCGCCGAGCAATGTTTCCAAGCTGAGCGCCCCTGTCCTGCTGCGGCTCGGCCAGCAGGGCGCGGCGGAGATCCGCCGCTACCCCGGGCTGCTGCGCAACCTCGCGATCCTGGAGCAGGCAAGCCAGGGCATTGGCGTGGTGAGCCTGGAGTTCTCCAGTGACGGCGTGGTGCGCCGCATGCCGATCGTCATGCTGGTCGGCGATTCCGTGCTGCCCAGCTTTGCGGTCGAGGTGGTGCGCGTGGCCAAGCAGGTGCCTGCCATTTCGGTGGAGATCGAGGGGCCGGGCATCTCCAGTGTCACGCTGGGCGACCTGGTCGTCCGCACGGCCTTTTCCGGCGAGGTCTGGCTGCACGATGTGCCGCTCGGGGCCATTGACCGCGTCTCGGCGGTCACGCTGCTGCGCGGCGCGGCCGACCCCTCCCTGCTGGAGGGGCGCATCGTCCTGCTGGGCGCCACCGGCAGCGGCCTGTCGCGCAGCTTCGTGACCCCCAACGGCGCGGCGCTCTCGGCGATCGACGTGCAGGCGGCTTTCGTCCAGAACCTGCTGTCGGATGCCTATCTGCTGCGCCCGCAGTTCGTCGTCTTCTGGGAGGTGGCGTTGACGGCGGCGCTGTTTCTCGGCTTCCTCGCCCTGGTCCGGCGTTTGCCCGGCTACGGCGGCCAGCTGGCGCTGGCGGCGGCGCTGCTGGTGCTCTTCGGCGGCGCGCTCTATGCCTTCGACCAGCACGGCCTGCTGCTCGATCCGACCTATCCCTTACTGGTCTTCGCGTTGACCTACGTGATGACGACCGGCCTCGGTATGGTCGAGGCGCAGCGTCAGCGCCGGCGCAGCGAGCAGGAGCGGGAAATGGCACTGATCCTGGCGGAGGCGGCTAACCGCTCCAAGACCAGTTTCCTCGCCAATATGAGCCACGAGCTGCGCACGCCCCTGAACGCCATCCTCGGCTTTTCGGAGATGATGAAGCGGGAAATACTGGGGCCGGTCTCACCGCCGAAGTACCGCGACTACGTCGAGGACATTCACCACATGGGCACGCACCTGCTGTCGCTGGTGAACGATGTCCTTGAGATGTCGAAGGTCGAGGCCGGCGAAAGCCAGCTCACCGAGACCGAGTTCGCGGTGCGCGAAGTGATCGAGGACGGCATCCGCACCGTGACCGCGGCCTACCGCGACCGCGGCACGACGATCGTTCTCGATCGCCAGTCGATCCTGCCCGAGCTCTGCGCCGATCGCCGGATGTTTACGCAGATGGTGTTGAACCTGATGTCCAACGCCGTGAAGTACACCCCGCAGAGCGGGCGCATCCGCGTGACCGGCGTGCTGGCGGAGAACGGCAGCTTCAGGCTCTCCGTTTCCGACACCGGGATCGGCATGACCGACCAGGAGATTGTCGAGGCCTTCGAGCCCTTCCGTCGCGTTGACCATGCTTTGACATCCAATTTCGAGGGAATCGGCCTAGGATTGCCCTTGACCAAGGCGATGGTCGAAATGCACGGAGGCAAGCTGGAGATCGCCAGCATCAGCAACCACGGCACCACGGCTACCCTGGTATTCCCGGCGGAGCGGGTCCGCGGCCCATCTGAACGACAGAGGGAAAGGGCGTAAGGCATGGACAGCGAAGTACTCACTGCACATCGCAGAAGCGCGTTTGCCAAGACGGGCGCAGCCGGTCTGTTCTGTGCGGCTTTGTTGATCGCAGGGACAGGCGGGGCGCAGGCCCAGGAGGGCCAGGCTGCACTGGTAAAGGTCGTCGACGGCCAGGCTTTCGCGCTAAGGGCCGACCAGCGCAACGAGCTGGACGTCGGCGCGCCAATCTTCGTGGAGGACGTGGTGGAGACCGAGTCCGGCTCCGTCGGTCTCACCTTCAAGGACGGCTCTCGGATTTCCATCGGGCCGAACTCCCGCATTCAGTTCACCGAGTTTGACTTCTCGCCGACCGAAGGGCGCCTGGCCTTCATCATCGATGTCTTCCGCGGCACGCTGCACTACATCTCCGGCGTCATCGCCAAGCTGTCGCCGGATGCGGTGAAGGTGCGCACGCCGGTGGCCACCGTGGCGGTGCGCGGTACGCGCTTCCTTGTCGAGGTGGAGGGAGAATGACCATGCTGCGACACCTAGTGATCCCTGTGCTGCTGCTGTCTCTCGCCGCCTGTGCCGGCAAGAACCGCTTTGTCCTGCTGGAAGAGGAAGACGGCAGTGTCGGCAGCATCACCATTCAAAACGATGCCGGGACCCAGACCGTCAGCGAGGCGGGCACGGTCACCCAGGTCGCAAGCGCCGAGGCGGCGCCTACCGAGCCGGAGGCGATCAGCCAGGAGGAGATCGACCAGACCTGGGGCGCGACCCTGCAGGTCAGCCCGATGAAGCCCCGCAGCTTTCTGATCTATTTCATCACCGGCACGGACATCCTGACCGAGCAGTCGCGCCGCCAGTTGCCGCAGATCCTGGACAGCATCAAGGAATACCCGGCGCCGGAGGTCGCCGTCATAGGCCACACCGATACCGTAGACTCGGCGGAGCGCAATGCCCGGCTGGCGCGCGACCGCGCCGAGGCGATCCGGGATGTGCTTATCGACGAAGGGCTGGACCGCAACCTGATCGAGGTCGACTCCCACGGCGAGAGCAACCTGCTGGTACCGACGCCCGACAACACCGACGAGCCGCGCAACCGCCGGGTCGAGGTGACTGTGCGCTGAAGCGCTGCGCGCCCGGGGGCGGCGGCTGCAGGCGTCAGATCTTTTCGAGCGAGGCGAGAACGCTCTCCGCGGCCGCGAGTGAGGCGTCGTAGTAGTGCTCGCTCGCGGCTTCGTAGGTTGCCAGGTTCAGGCCTTTTTCGGGGTCGATGAGCCCGACCACCATGCCTTGCTTGGCCAGGCCGCTGCGGTTGAAGGCCGTGTAGTCGAAGCGGAAGGCGTCCTGGCCGCTGATCGTGTGGGGGCGCAGATTGCTGACTTCGATCTGCGAGTAGCCGCTGGACGTAAGCAGCGCCTCGTAGAGGTTGACCACGTCGGTGGCATTCATGTCGGCGCGGAAGGTCGGTGCATCCTTGTCCTGACCCTGCGTCACGAGCGGCTTGCCGTCTTCTACCTTGGTGATGAAGGCCATGCGCTCCAGCCCGAAGCCGTTGACCGTCCAGATCTCGCCGCGGTTGGTCGTCTTGGCGTTCCAGGCGGTGCCGGGCACGACGCGGAAGACACCGCCGATCTCGTGCTTCTTGGTCGGCGGAACCTCCGTGATGGTGGTGCAGCCGGCCAGCAGGGCGAGGGCGAGGAGGCCGGTGCAGAGCTTGCTGAAGCGGATCACGACTTGGTCTCCAGTTTCTTGATGTAGAATTCAATCATTGCCCGGTCGTCGGCGCCGGGCGCCACGGCGAGGTAGTTCTCAAAGGCATCACGTGCATCCGCATGGTCGCCCTGGCGATGCAGCAGCAGGCCGAGGCTGCGATGCGCCTCCGCCGGCACATCGTCGTAGGTGAGGGCGCGGCGCAATGCGGCGACGGCCTCTTCCTTGTCCTCGACTTCCGCGTCGCGGCGCAGGACCTCGCCCAGGTAATACCAAGTGACGCCGGGGCTCGTGCCGCTGTCCTTCAGGCGGTCGAGCACGACCTGCATCTCGGCGTAGTGGCCGAGGTCCAACTCGTCCTCCAGCCAGGTTGCCCGGTGCCGGGCCATCAGCGCTTCGAAGCGACTGTTGTCGACCGTGCCGTGGCGGTCGCTGGCCGCGGCCAACTCGCTCAGCGTCTGCATGCGTTCCTCACTGGGCGGGTGCGAGGCGAAGAAGGGATCCGGCTTGTCTTCCTCGGCGGCGTCCTTCTCGGCGATGAGGTTTTCCCAAAGCTGCGGCGCTGCCTCTGGCGCGTAGCCGTTGTCGCTCATGAGAGTGAAGCCCATGGCGTCCGCTTCGCGCTCATGGTCGCGGCTATAGGCCTGGACTTGGCCGTAGGCGCCGAGCACCGCGAAGCCGCCCAGCGGCACGCCGGCGGTGGCGGTGACAATGCCGAAGACCTGGGCGGCGGTCAGGCTGTCGCGCATGGCTTCCCAGCGCTGGACGGAGTGGCGGCGCACGTAGTGGGAGATCTCGTGGCCGATCACCGTGGCCAGCTGGTCTTCGTTCTCGCAGCGCAGCAGCAGACCGCTCCAGACACTCATGAAGCCGTTGGGCGCCATGGAAGCGTTGAAGCCGGGCCGGCGCACCACATAGCTGCGGATGTGCGTGCAGTGCTCCGCGGCCAGGCGGCAGACAATGTCCTGGACATAGGCCTGCAGTTCCGGGTCGGGGATGACGCGGCCCGAGGTTTTGAGTCGGGTCTCGGCCTTGTCCATGACCAGCCAGAGGCCGGCCTCCGTGCTGTCGGCGGCCGGGACCTGCCCGGGCTTGAGGTCGGCGCGCGGTCCGCCGGCGCAGGCCGCGGCCGTCAGGGCCAGGCCCAGCGCCAGGGTGGTGCGGAACACACGAGAGGGGGCGGGCGGCAGGGGCTTCACGGGCGGGGTCACAGCGGCGAAGAGTCGAGCAGATGAGACATGGCCTCACGCGCCTGCTTCGGGTCGCGCAGATCGCCCGCAGTGCTCTGCAGCACGTTGAACCACACGACCTCTCCGGAGTTGAGATCAACCAGCGAGGCGAAGGCGAGCTGCCGGCCGCCTTGCGGGGCGACGCCCGGCAGGATCGCCAGCACGATGTTCATCGCGACGCGCCCATCGCTGGAGAAAGAGTCGCGGGCGTGGACGAAGAGGGCGTAGTCGGCGTCGTGACCGTCACGCAAGCTCTGCACGCCATCACCCAGGGTCCAGTCGAAACGCTCCCGCTTGGTCGGCAGGGCAAAGCCCGGAACGTACTTGTGCAGCATGATGGAACTGCCGACGGCCTCGTGCAGTTTCACCAGCTGCTCGTCATCGGCCGCGATCTGATAGCTGGCGTCGCTGTCGTCGCCGTAGGAGACGGTCTTGATGTTGCGCTCGGCCATCTCGTCCTTCAGCGCGGCCACCACGTTTTGCCGCCCGGTCTCCGTCCACTCGGCATGGGGTTCCTCCAGGCCGCCGGCGGTGAGCACCGAGAGCTCCACGTCGGCGGGCATCAGCAGGACGGCGCCGGCAGGCCGATCGAGGGTCACTTCCGGCCCGGCGCTGCGCGTCTGGGCGCAGCCGCTGGCAAGAACAACCAGGGAGAGAGCGAGGAGAACCCACGCGGAACGGAAGCCGAGGGCGCGCCCGGCAGGCTGTCGAATACTCATCGGAAAAACAATGTCCCCCTGTTACGTCCATGAAACGAGGGACATTACGGTCACCTGCCGCAGCCAATTCACGCCACCGTGCCCATCCCCCAACGTACCGGTAATGATACCTGGGGTTGATTGATTTGGAAGCCCCCTTTTTGCCTCAGCGGCGGAGATTCGCGCCACGCTCTCAGCGCCGCGCCGGGCGGCGGGTACCGGATGGCATGGCCCTGGGGCGGTTTTGTGGTCTAGAATGCCGCCGCTGGGCCCAAGGCCCCCATGAAGAGGGGACGGACCAGGGGAGGAGATGCGAGGAAACGGTGCCGGTCACCTATGATCCTGCCATCATAGCCCTGTCGGTGGTGATCGCCATCCAGGGCGGCTACGTCAGCCTGATGCTGGCGCGGCGGCTGGCCAGCCTCGGGCTGGGGCCGGACGGCTGGGCCACGGCCGGGCGGCGCAAGGCGCTGCTCGCGGCCTCGGCGCTGGCCCTGGGCATCGGCATCTGGGCCATGCACTTCATCGGCATGCTGGCGGTGAAGCTGCCGGTCGCGATGAACTACGATCTGTTGTGGACCCTGGTCTCGGCCCTGGTCTGCATCCTGGTGGTCGGCCTCGGCGTTTTCGTCGCTTCCTTCGGGCGCCTGACCCCCAAGCGCCTGGCCGGGGCGGGGCTGCTGATGGGCGCGGGCATCGCCATGATGCACTACGTCGGCATGTCGGCGCTGAGGGCCAATTGCATCGTCAGCTATTCGCCGGCCCTGGTGGCGGCCAGCTTCGCGGTGGCCGTGGCCGCCTCCGGCCTGGCCCTCTGGCTGGCCTTCTCGCCGACCCACAAGCCGCACCTCATGGCCGGCGCGGCCTGCATGGGCCTGGCCATCTCCGGCATGCACTACACCGGCATGGCGGCGGCGACCTTCCTGCCCGCCGAAGACCTGGTGGCCATCTCGGCGCCGGTCCTGAGCCTCGACCTGCTGGCCATCGTGGTGGCGGTCACGGCCTTTGTCATCTGCGGGCTGTTCCTGCTGGTCCTGCTGCCCAATGGGCTCGACAGCAAGGCGGAACAGCGTGAAGAAGAGACGCCAAAACAAAAGCTTACGCTTGTCTCCTCAAATGAAGGCAGGGAAGAGGAGGCGATGTCTCCGGAGTCGGCGGCGGCGTCCGTACGCATCCCGGTGAACCGCAACGGCACCACCCGCCTGCTGACGCCGCAGGAGATCTACGCCGTCCACGCCGACGCCCACTACACCTATGTCTTCGACGGCCAGGAGACGCACTTCTGCAATCTCTCGATCTCCGAGATCGAATCCCGCCTCGACCCGCAGACCTTCCTGCGCGTGCACCGCAGCCACATCGTCAACGTCGCCCACGCCGCGGCCCTGAAGCGGGTCCGCGACCAGGGTCTGCTGGAACTCGACAGCGCCGAGCGGCACCAGGTGCCGGTCAGCCGCAGCCGCCTGCCCAAGCTGCGGGCTGCGCTGGGGATCTAGCGGGCGCGCCGGCCGCGCCTACGCAGGAAGAAAATCCGAGAATTCCCGCCGAAATCGCCGTTCGTGCAGCCTGAGCCGCCGTTCGTGCGGGCGCGGCTGGTTTCGTGCACCTGCCGTTGACCGGCTTTCGCGGCCTGTGGCCCGATCCTTTCCAATGAAGAACTTTGCCGGTGGTTTCTCCGCCGGCAGGCAACGACGGCGGCCCCTGAAAGCGACCCCCTGGGTCGGACTTGGGAACCGCCGCCACTGGGAAAGGGAGGAGCCGACCCGTGATTCCGGGATCATTCAGCTATCACAGCCCCGCGACGGTTGAAGAAGCCGTGGGCCTGCTCGCCGAACTGGGGGACGACGCCCGTCCGCTGGCCGGCGGCCACAGTCTGCTGCCGATGATGAAGCTGCGCCTGGCGCCGCTGGAGCATCTGGTGGACCTGCGCAAGATCGACGCCCTGAAGGGCATCAAGGACGAGGGCGGGACGCTGGTCATCGGCGCCATGACCACCCAGGCCGAGCTTCTGGCCTCCGACGTCATCGCCGGCCAATGTCCGATCATCCAGGAAACCGCCGCCCTCATCGCCGACCCGCAGGTGCGCTACGTCGGCACCCTGGGCGGCAACGTGGCCAACGGCGACCCGGCCAACGACATGCCGGGCCTCATGCAATGCCTGGACGCCAGCTACCAGCTGACCGGCAAGGGCGGCAGCCGCGAAGTCAAGGCGCGCGACTTCTATGAAGGCGCCTTCTTCACCGCCCTGCAGGAGGGCGAGATCCTGACCGCCGTGAAGGTGCCGGTCCCGCCGGCCGGCCACGGCTACGCCTACGAGAAGCTGAAGCGCAAGATCGGCGACTACGCCACGGCCGCCGCCGCGGTGGTGCTGACCCTGGCCGGCGGCAGCTGCAAGTCCGCCTCCATCGCGCTGACCAACGTCGGCGAGACGCCGCTCTACGCCGCCGAGGCCTCGGCGGCCCTGGTGGGCAGCAGCCTGGACAAGGCCGCGGTGGACCAGGCGGTTAGCCTGGCCGGGGCGATCACCGCGCCGGCCTCCGCCGGGCGCGGGCCCACCCACTACCGCACCAAGATGGCCGGCGTGATGCTGCGCCGGGCCATTCAGCGCGCCCACGAACGCGCCGCCGGCTGAGCAGGCCGGGAAGTAAAGAGGAAGAGCAAGACATGGCGAAAACCCAGATTACCCTGACCATCAACGGTCAGCAGGTGGAGGCGCTGGTCGAGCCGCGCACCCTGCTGATCCATTTCCTGCGCGAGCAGCAGTTGCTCACCGGCGCCCACATCGGCTGCGAGACCACCCATTGCGGTGCCTGCACCGTCGACATGAACGGCAAGTCGGTGAAGTCCTGCACCGTCCTGGCCGTGCAGGCCGATGGCAGCGACGTGACCACGATCGAAGGCATGGCCGCCCCCGACGGCACCCTGCACGCTCTGCAAGAAGGCTTCTCAGAGATGCATGGCCTGCAGTGCGGCTTCTGCACCCCGGGTATGATCATGCGGGCCCACCGCCTGCTGCAGGAGAACCCGAACCCCAGCGACGCCGAGATCCGCATGGGCATCTCCGGCAATATCTGCCGCTGCACGGGCTACCAGAACATCGTCAAGGCGATCCGCTATGCCGCGGAGAAAATGAATGCTGCCACGAAGGAGGCCGCGGAATGAGTGACGCCGCCCAAAAGACCGATGGCGAGAAGATCGAAGATCGCGAAGCCAACCTCAAGGGTATCGGCTGCTCGCGCAAGCGCACCGAGGACGCCCGCTTCATCCAGGGCAAGGGCAACTACGTCGACGACGTGAAGCTTCCGGGCATGCTTTTCGGCGACTTCGTGCGCTCGCCCTACGGCCACGCGCGCATCAAGTCCATCGACACTTCCAAGGCGCTGGCGGTGCCGGGCGTGAAGGCGGTGCTGACCGCCGCCGACCTGAAGCCGCTCAGCCTGCACTACATGCCGACCCTGGCCGGCGACGTCCAGGCCGTGCTGGCCGAGGAGAAGGTGCTGTTCCAGAACCAGGAGGTCGCCTTCGTCGTCGCCGAGGACCGCTACATCGCCGCCGACGCGGCCGAGCTGGTCGAGGTCGACTACGAGGAGCTGCCGGTGCTGGTCGACCCCTTCAAGTCCATGGAGCCCGACGCGCCCCTGCTGCGCGAGGACATCAAGGACAAGACCGAAGGGGCGCACGGCGCGCGCAAGCACTACAACCACATCTTCACCTGGGAGGTCGGCGAGAAGGAGGAGACCGACGCCGCCTTCGACAAGGCCGAGGTCACCATCAAGGAGCTGATCAGCTATCAGCGGGTGCATCCCTCGCCGATGGAGACCTGCGCCAGCGTCGCCTCGATGGATAAGATCAAGGGCGAGCTGACCGTCTACGGCACCTTCCAGGCGCCCCACGTGGTGCGCACCGTGACCTCGCTGCTGTCGGGCATCCCGGAGCACAAGATCCACGTCATCGCGCCGGACATCGGCGGCGGCTTCGGCAACAAGGTCGGCGTCTATCCCGGCTACGTCTGCTCCATCGTCGCCTCCATCGTGCTGGGCGTGCCGGTGAAGTGGGTCGAGGACCGCATGGAGAACCTCTCCGCCACGGCCTTTGCCCGCGACTACCACATGACCGCCGAGCTGGCGGCCACCAAGGACGGCAAGATCACCGGCCTGCGCGCCCACGTGCTGGCCGACCACGGCGCCTTCGACGCCTGCGCCGATCCGACCAAGTGGCCGGCCGGCTTCTTCAACATCTGCACCGGCTCCTACGACATTCCGACGGCCCATGTTGCGGTCGACGGCGTCTACACCAACAAGGCGCCGGGCGGCGTGGCCTACCGCTGCTCCTTCCGGGTGACCGAGGCCTCCTACATGATCGAGCGGGCCATGGACATCCTGGCCAAGAAGCTCGGCATGGACCCGGTGGAACTGCGGCTCAAGAACTTCATCCAGCCGCAGCAGTTCCCCTATCAGTCGGCCTTGGGCTGGGAGTACGACAGCGGCGACTATCCCACGGCCATGAAGAAGGCCATGGAGAAGACGCACTACGATGCCCTGCGTGCCGAGCAGAAGGAGAAGCGCGAAGCCTTCGCCCGCGGGGAGACCCGCGAGCTCATGGGTATCGGCGTGGCCTTCTTCACCGAGATCGTCGGCGCGGGCCCGACCCGCAACTGCGACATCCTGGGCGTCGGTATGTTCGACTCTTGCGAGATTCGCATCCACCCGACCGGCGCGGCCATCGCCCGGCTGGGCACCAAGAGCCAGGGGCAGGGGCACGAGACCACCTATGCCCAGATCCTGGCCACCGAGATCGGCATCTCCGCCGACGACATCATGATTGAGGAGGGCGACACCGATACCGCGCCCTACGGCCTGGGCACCTACGGTTCGCGCTCGACGCCGGTCGCCGGCGCCGCCGCTGCAAGGGTCGGCCGCAAGATCCGCGACAAGGCGAAGAAAATCGCCGCGCATCTGCTGGAAGTCGGCGAGGACGACCTGGAGTTCGAGGTCGACCGCTTCAAGGTCAAGGGCCTGCCGGAGAAGCAGAAGACCATGAAGGAGGTCGCCTGGGCGGCCTACAACAACCTGCCCGAAGGCATGGAGCCGGGCCTTGAGGCGGTCGACTACTACGATCCGCCGAACATGACCTATCCCTTCGGCGCCTACATCTGCGTGATCGACATCGATGCCGATACGGGGGTCAGCATGATCCGCAAGTTCTATGCGCTGGACGACTGCGGCACGCGGATCAACCCGATGATCATCGAGGGCCAGGTGCACGGCGGCCTGACCGAGGCCTTCGGCATCGCCATGGGCCAGGAGATCTACTACGACGAGGGCGGCAACGTCATGGGCGCCAGTCTCATGGACTATTTCGTGCCCACGGCGGTTGAAACCCCGGAATGGGAGACCGATTTCACGGTTACGCCGTCGCCGCATCACCCCATCGGCGCCAAGGGCGTGGGTGAGAGCCCCAACGTGGGCGGCGTGTCGGCCTTCTCCAACGCCGTGAACGACGCCTTCGCGCACCTCGACGTGACCCATATCCAGATGCCGCACGATCACTGGCGCACCTGGAAGGTCTGCGAGAAACTGGGATTGACTGGGTAGGGAGGGCCACTTCTGCGGCCCCGGTGCGGCGGCCTTCCCAGTGGCCGCCGCACCATCGCCCCTTTTTTGCGAGGATAGCTGACGATGGAGCGCAACCAGTTATCGGACAGCCTGGCTGAAGTCGGCTACGTCGCCGACAGCCAGTTGGCCATGGCGCTGTGGCTCATGGGGAGCCTGGAGCGGCCCCTGTTGTTGGAAGGGGCGGCCGGCGTCGGCAAGACCGAGGTCGCCAAGGCCCTGGCCCAGATCCACGGGACCCGCCTGATCCGGCTGCAGTGCTACGAGGGACTGGACGCCAACGCCGCCATCTATGAATGGAACTATCAGCGCCAGCTTCTCGCCATCAAGGCCCGCGAGGGCCGCGGCGAGAGCGCCGAGGCGGTGGAGAAGCACATCTTCTCCGAGGAGTTCCTGCTGGAGCGCCCGCTGCTGGCGGCGATCCGCGAGGAAAAGCCGGCGGTGCTGCTGATCGACGAAATCGACCGGGCCGATGAGGAGTTCGAAGCTTTCCTGCTGGAGATCCTCTCCGATTACCAGATCTCCATCCCCGAGCTGGGAACCGTCACCGCCCGGTCGATCCCCCTGGTGGTGCTGACCTCGAACGGCACGCGCGAACTGTCCGACGCCCTGCGCCGGCGCTGCCTCTACCACTTCGTCGACTATCCCGGCGAGGACAAGGAGGTGCGCATCCTGACGGCGCGCCTGCCGCAGATCGACGTGAACCTGGCCCAGCAGATCGCCGCCTTCGTCGCCAAGGTGCGCAAGGAGGACCTGCGCAAGGTGCCGGGCGTGGCCGAGACGCTCGACTGGGCGGCTGCGCTGGTCGGGCTCGACGTGCGCGACCTGGCCGCCGAGCCGGAAGTGGTGCAGGACACGCTGCTGTGCCTGCTGAAGACCCAGGAAGACCGGCTGGCGCTGGCGCCGGAAGTGACCCAGCGGCTGCTCGGCAAGGTGGCTTGATGGAAGCGGAAGCGCTGGATCTCAAGGAAGTCACGCCAGTCGCGGGCGCGCAGCTGCGCCAGCGCATGGCGGCCTTCCTCAAGATCCTGCGCGACAACGGCTTCCTGGTCGGCCTGGAGGAAACCCAGGACTGCATGCGCTTCGCCGCCGCTGCCGACATCGGCCGCCCGGCCGTCCTGCGCGGCGGCCTGCGCAGCATTGCCTGCACCCGCCAGGCGGACTGGGAGCGCTTCGACGAGATCTTCGATGCTTATTGGCTGAAGCGTGGCATAAAAGGCGTGCTGCGCGTCGCCGGCACCCCGCCCAAGGGCAGGGGCGCGCGCAAGCTGTCGGAAGCGGGTGCGCCCGGCGGCAGCCTGGGCACGCCGGATCAGACCTCGCGCGAGGGCGACGAGGGGATCGGCAACCCGGCCGACCGGCAGGGCCGGCGCGAAGGCGCCTCGGCTTCCGACTCCCTGGCGGAGGCCGACTTCCGTCACCTGATGACGGCGGACGAACTGGAACGAGTGCACGAACTGGCCGACCGCCTGGCGCGCCGCATGCGCCACCGTCTCAGCCGCCGCGAGCGGCAGCGGCGGCGCGGCCGCCGGCTGGACCTGCGGCGCACGATCCACCGCAGCATCGGACGCGGCGGCCTGCCCATCGACCTCGCCTGGCGCAAGCGGCGCCACAAGCCGCTGCGCCTCGTCGTGGTGCTCGACGCCTCCGGCTCCATGAGCCAGTACAGCACCTTCTTCCTGCGCTTCATCCACGGCGTGCTCGACCGCTTCAGCGAGGCCGAGGCTTTCGTCTTCCACACCCGGCTGATCCATGTCTCCCCGGCCCTGAAGGAGCGTAACGCGGCCAAGGCCGTGGAGCGGCTGTCGCTCATCGCCCAGGGCTGGTCCGGCGGCACCAAGATCGGCGAGAGCCTGGCGGCCTTCAATCGCCACCACGCCGCCCGCGTGGTACACGGCCGCACCGTCGTGATGATCGTCAGCGACGGCTACGATACCGGCACGCCCGATATTCTGGGACGCGAGATGGCGGCGCTGCGCCGGCGCAGCAAGCGCATCGTCTGGCTGAATCCGATGATCGGCTGGGAGGGCTACGAGCCAACCGCCGGGGGCATGCAGGCGGCGCTGCCCCATGTCGACCTCTTCGCCCCGGCGCATAACCTGAAGAGCCTCGAGGCGCTGGCGCCTTTTCTGGAGCAGGTGTGACCATGAGCGGCGACCTTAATAGGGGTGATGGGGGCGACCTGCTGGACCTCATGGCCCGGTTGCGTGGCGAGGCGCGGCCTTACGCGCTGGCGACGGTGGTGCGCACGGTGGCCGCCACCTCGGCCAAGGCCGGGGCCAAGGCGGTGATCACCGCCGACGGCGAGATCCACGGCTGGATCGGCGGCGGGTGTGCGCGCGGCGCCGGGCGCCGCGCCGCCCTCCAGGCCCTCCAGGACGGCCCGGCGCATCTCATTTCCGTGCGGCCCCAGGAAGCCCTGGAGGCCGGCGGCGTGGCCGCGGGCGAGTCGAAGGGCGGCGTGGAATTCCACCGCAGCGCCTGTCCCAGCGGCGGCAGCCTGGACATCTTCGTCGAGCCCATGCTGCCGCGCCCTGGCCTGGTGGTCTGCGGCGCCTCGCCGGTGGCACGGGCCGTGGCCGACCTGGCCGGGCGCAGCGGCTTCGCCGTCACTGTGGCGGCCATGGCGGAGGATCTGGACAGCCTGCCCCGGGCCGATCATCACGTCGCCGGCTTCGAGCTGCCGTCCGCGGCGCCGGGCGAACGCTTCATCGTGGTGGCGACCCAGGGTAAGCGCGACGCCGAGGCGCTGCGCGCGGCCCTGGAGACCGAGACGCCCTACGTCGCCTTCGTCGGCAGCCGCCGCAAGGCGGCGACGCTGACGGCGCGGCTGCGCGGGGGAGGGGTGCCGGCGGACAAGGGGGCGCGGCTGCGCTCGC
>NZ_JACSDK010000026.1 GCF_014925385.1 Pelagibius marinus
TGCGGTTCTCGTCGTCGGCGTCGAGGCGCAGGAAGGGCACGAAGGTGATGCGGTCGTCGCGCCGGTTCCAGCGGTAGCGCAGTTCCGGCTGCACGGCCAGGGAGGGCGAGACGCGGGTGTTCTTCTGCTCCGGATACTGCGGCGATTGCGGGAAGATGCGGGTCTCGCCGGCGACATAGCCGGAGAAGTCCAGCTTCGACCAGTCGATGAGCGGTTCTTCCTCTTGGGCCAGCGCCGGCGCCGCCAGGCTGAGAACGCCCAGCAGCACCGCCAAGGGCGCCGTGGCGGCGCCTGCGAACCTCCCCCCTGGCATGGCCTCAGCGCAGCCGCTTCAGGCGGTTGGGATCAAAATCGTTCTCGTCGAGCCCGGTACGGAATTCCCAGTTGTCGAAGGTCAGCCGCGTGGTCTTGCCGGTCTGGTGGTTCTCCATGTACCAGTCGTCGGCGCGCCAGTACTGGTCCAGGTACTGCTTGTAGCCGCCGAAGGTCAGGGTCTTCAGCAGCGAGTCCTTGCGGTCGTAGAAGTCCACGCGCTGGGCGCGGTATTCGACCTGGTCGATCCACACGACCTGGCGCGTGTAGCCGGAGTTCTCGTAGAGCGGATAGCGCTCGACCACAAAGCAGGAGAGCGGGCCGCAGGCCTCGTCGCGCAGCCAGCGGTAGTCGTACTTGTCGACTTCCTGGGACAGCATGTCCTCGTAGGCGAACTCGCTGCCCACGAAGGGGCCGGACTTGTTGGCCGAGGAGATACGCTTCACCCGCTTCAGCGCCGGCAGGTAGAGCCACTGGTCGTCGGGGTCCAGGATCTTGGTGAAGCTGAGGAAGGCCGTGCCCTCGATATCGCGGGGATGGTCGAAGACGATCAGCGACTTGTCGCCCAGCTCGCGGGCGGGCACCTCCAGGGTCTGCAGGCGCAGCTCGCGGGTGCTGCTCTGGCCCTGCTTGTTGCTCAACACCATCTTCAGCTCGGCATAGCTGTCCTCGAAACCGAGGTCGCGGCGGTCCATCTCCTCGGCGATGGCCCGGCCCTTTTCTTCCGGGGTCTCGGCCAGCGCCGCCCCGGCGAAGCCGAGCAGCAGCGCGGCGAGAACGGCGGCGCCCAACGCCAGCCGGTCAGTCGGCTGCTTGTGCAAGGGCATGAGGTGTATCGGCATGCTTCTTCTCCTTGTCGATGGCCAGCAGCAGCGGCGGCAATAGCAGGAAGTCGGCGATAAGGGCGGCGAAGATCGCCAGCGCGGTCAACAGGCCCAGGCTCTGGTTCAGTTCGAAGGCTGAGAGGGCCAGGGTGGCGAAGCCGGCGACCAGCACCGCCGAGGTGACCCAGAGCGCGCGGCCCACGGTGGCGAAGGCATAGCGCACGGCGTCTTCCGGGCTGGCGCCCTTCTCGCGCCGGGCGCGCAGGTACTTGCTGAGGAAGTGGACGCAGTCGTCGACGATGATGCCGAGGCTGGTGGCCGCGACCACGGAGGAGGCCAACCCGATCTCGCCGACCAGGAAGCCCCAGAAGCCGAAGGCCATGACCGCCGGGATCACGTTGGGGATGATGCTGAGCCCGCCGATCTTGAAGCTGCGCAGGGCGAGGATCAGCGACAGCGAGATCAGCACCAGGGCCAGGCCGGTGCCGAACAGCATGGACTGGATGTTGCGCTCCGAGATGTAGGCGAACATGACGAAGGGGCCGGTGGGCTCGCTGGCCGAGGCCGGCATGTTGGCGGCGACCCAGTCGTCGGCGGCGTTCTTCAGCAGGCGCGCCTGCCGTGTGGTGATGTTCCTCAGGGTGGCGATGACGCGCAGCGAGGACTTGTCGACGTTGATCTGGTTGTTGAGATCCAGGCCGTAGGGCAGCGACATCTCGAAGAGCAGCAGGTACTGGGCCGCCAGCTCGCGCTCCTCGGGCAGGCGGTACCAGGCCTCGTCGTCGCCGTGCATGTTCTTGTTCAGGCGGCGGAAGATGTCGGTCATGGACTGCACGTGCACCACCTCCGGGCGCTGGCGCAGCCAGATGGAGAAGGCGTCGACCTGTGCCAGGTAGTCCGGCTCGCTGATGCCGCCGGTCCCGGTTGCCGGCAGGGAGAACTCCATCTGGTAGATGCCCGAGAGATTCTCCATGGCGAAGTCGGTGTCGGCGCGGAAGGGGATCGAGGGCTCGAAGTAGTTCACGAACTGGTCGTTCAGCTCGATGCGCGGGATCCACACCGCCAGCACCACGACCAGCCCGGTCATGCCCCACAGCAGGGCGCGCCGGCGGCGCAGCACGAACTCCGCCAGGCGCGCCATGGCGTCGTTGCTCTCGCTCTGGCGCTGGCGCGCGCGCAGCGGCACCACCGCCAAAAAGGCCGGCAGGAAGGTTACCGAGTAGATCCAGGCCGCGGTCACGCCCATGGCGGTCATGTTGCCCAGGTCGCGGAACGGCGGGGCGTCGGAGAAGTTGAGGCTCAGGAAGCCGATGGCCGTGGTCAGCGAGGTCAGGAAGACCGGGCTGAAGTTGACGCGGAGACTCTCGACGATGGCCGCCCGCTTGTCGGCGCCCTGGCCCATGGCGTGCAGCAGGGTGACCAGCAGGTGAATGGAGTCCGCCACCGCCAGGGTGAGGATGATGGTCGGCGCGGTGGAGGAGGGCGGCGTCAGCTGGATGCCCAGCCAGCCGGCCAGGCCCATGGCGCTGGCCGCGGAGAGGCCGACGACCAGCAGGGTGACGACGGTGCCGGCGATGGAGCGCAGGAAGATCAGCAGGCCGGCGATGATGATCCCGTACATGATGGGGATCAGGGTCGTGAGGTCGGCCAGGCTGGCCTCGCTGAAAGCGGCGTTGAGCGCCACCAGGCCGGTCACCGCGACCTTGATGTCCGGGTGATCGGCCTCGAAGGCGGCGACCAGCTCGCGGGTCGCGGCCATGGCCTCGGGGACCTCGAATTCGTTCTCGCCCGGCAGGGTGAGGGTCACGTTGACCGCGGTGGTGCGGCTGTCGGGGGCGACCAGGCGGTCGACCAGCAGCGGCTCCTCCAGGGCGACGGCGCGGATCGCCTCCAGGCGCTCCGGCGTCAGCGCGGCGCCCGTCTCCAGCAAACGGGCGGGCACCAGGTCCTCGACGGTCAGGTCGTCGCCCTCGGCGTAGCTGTGCTGAAAGTTCGTCAGGGAATCGACGCGCCGCGAGAAGGGCAGCTGCCAGGAGGCCTCGGTCAGCTGGCGCAGCGCGGCCAGGGTCTTGGGCGTGAAGACGTCGCCCTCGGCCGGCTGCAGGACGATCAGGATGTTGTCGTCCTTGGTATAAACCTGCTGCAGGGATTCGAAGGCGCGAAGCTGCGGGTTCTCCTCGCTGAAGAAGACCCGGTAATCGGTGGAAAAGCCCAGGAAGCGCCCGCCGCTGGCCAGGGCGACGGCCGCCAGCAGGCAGGCCAGCAGCACCGCCCAGCGCCAGCGGATCACCCAGCGGGCATAGGCCACGACCCAGCCGTCGCGGCCCTGGCCGTTTCCTGGATTTTTCCCGGAATTGCTTGCTTTTTTGCCGCTTTCGTGGCCTTGGTATACCATGGACGCTGCCCCGTTGTCGCTTGGATGCCGGTCTTCGTGGTAGTGTTATTGCAGAGAAGATGTTGTAAACTACACGGTGCAGTGTACATCTGCATTTGGGTTGGATGTCAAGTGATTGGTGATGTCTGAAGACGTGGAAGCTGACAGCGCCCTGACAGGCTGCCCGCCGGAGACGGCGGCAAATGGCGAGGAATCGGCCTCGCCGAAGCGCTCGGCGATCATCGCCGCGGCGACGGAGCTGTTCACGCAGTCCGGCTACGGCGCGGTTTCCATGGACGCCATCGCCGCCAAGGCCGGGGTGTCGAAGCGCACCGTCTACAGTCACTTTCCGGGCAAGGACGTGCTCTTCGCCGCCGTCATGACGCGCCACTGCGCCGCGGTTTCTGGGGAGAACGTCTGGACCCTGGATCCGGACGTCGAGCCGCGCCAGATGCTGACCGACCGGGGCCGGCGCTTCCTCAGGCTGATCACCTCGCCGGAGGCCGTTGCCCTGTTCCGCACGGTGACCGCGGAGGCCGAACGCTTCCCCGAGCTGGGCCGGGCCTTCTTCGAAACCGGACCCAAGTGCTGGTTCGGCAGCTTCGAGGACTACCTGCGGGCCCAGGACAAAATGGGCCGCCTGCGGGTGCCCAATCCGGAAGTCGCGGCCAAGTTCCTCTTCTCCCTGCTGAAAGACCCGCTGCACATGCGCATGATGCTGGGCGTGCAGGCCAAGGTCACGGATGAGGAGATCGAGGCCCACGTGAAGAACGTGGTCGACGTCTTCCTGGAGCAGTACCGCCGGGACTGAGCCGGCGCCAGGCTACTGCCGGATGACGCCCTCCGGGCGGAAAGCGTGAAAGACGAAAGCGAAGGTCACGTCGTAGGGCACGTCGACAAGCCCCCGGGCGCCGCGGCGCTGCACCACCACGTTGCCGACCTCGCGCCCCCCGGCGATGGTCCGGCTGTCCAGGGCGGAGGCCTGGCCCGGCGTCCAGGTCAGCACCAGATCGCCGCTTTCGACCCGCCCTTCCCGGCGCAGCAGCTCCAGGCTCCAGGCCTCATCTCCGATGGCGACCACCCGCGCCAGGGGTGCGATGCCCTGCGGCAGGCTGCCGTCGTAGAGGAAGGGGCGCGCGGCGCTGTCGTAGCCGACGTAAGGGTTGGCGCCGTAGGGGCGCAGTCCCGGATCGCCGGGCACCAGCACTTTGCCGTCGGGGAATCTGGCGGCGAAATTCTCCCAGGACTCCAGCCGCGACGGCAGCAGTTCCAGGCGCTTGCCGGTGTGTGCGCCGACGATGGCTTCGCCCAGGAACTGCTGCCACCAGCTCTCGGTCGCGCGGTCGTACATCACCAGGTCGGAGTGACGCAGCAGGCCGGTGGTGCCGAAAGTGGTGGCTTCGCCATCGACCCGGCGGTCGAAGACGATGGCGGCGTTGCACAGCGGACAATAGGTCACGGCGACCGGCGTGCCGCCGACGGTGTCGTTGACGATCTCGTGCCAGGTAAGGACGCGCAGGGGATAGGCGCGGGCATCGCCGGCGATCTCCAGGCCGATCACCGGCTCCGCCGGGGCGAGGTTGCCGGCCTCGGCCACCGCCACGAAGCGCGGGTCGTCGATGGCGGGAATGCCGTCCTTGGGCGGGCCGCCGCTGAGAATCTCGTCGAAGGGGACGGAGGCCTTGGAGAAGTCGGTGTCGGGCCAGTCCGCGGCCCAGCGTTCCGGATTGGCCCGCGCTCCATCGGCCACGGCCAGGACCAGGGCCAACGAAAACACGAAGGCGGTAAGCCCGACAGCGACCCAGCCGCGCGGGCGCGGGCGAAGCGGCGTCTTCATGTAGCCATCATGAATGCGCCGCGGCGGCCGGGGCCAATCAATTCCGCTTGATGGGGTTAGAGGTCGACGATTTCCCGCAGCAGGGGCGCCAGGGCCTCCATGGTCCGGTCCAGCACGCCGGCCTGGGTGTCGGCATAGCTGCGCGCCGCGGCAATCATGCCATTCCGCAGCTCCGCGTTTTCGTGCAGCTCGGCCACCGCCGCGGTCAGGGCCGCCGCGCTGTCGACCTGGCGCAGAGCGCCGGCCGCCGCCATCTCGGCGGCCATGCGCGCGAAATTGGCGGTGTGCGGGCCGGAGAGGATGGCGCAGTCCAGCTTGGCCGGCTCCAGCACGTTCTGGCCGCCGTGCGGCACCAGGGAGCCGCCGACGAAGACCACCGTCGCCAGGCGGTACCAGAGGCCCATCTCGCCGATGGTATCGGCCAGGTAGATGTCGATGCCGGGCTCGATCGGCTCGCCGAGGCTGCGCTGGGCGACATTGAGACCCAGGGTTTCCAGCTCGCGGCGGACTTCCTCGGCGCGGTTGGGGTGGCGCGGCGCCAGGAGGGTCAGCAGCCTGGGCAGGTGGTCACGCAGGGCCTGGTGGATTTCGCCGGCCATGCGGTCCTCGCCGGGATGGGTCGAGGCCGCGAGCCAGCGCGCTCGGCCGTCGAGCGCCGCCTCCAGGCGCGCCAGCTCAGCCGTGTCGGCGCTCAGCGGCACCGCCGCCGCCTTCAGGTTGCCGGGACAGATCACGTTGTCCGCCCCCAGCGCCGTCAGATGCTCCTGGTCCTCCGGCGAGCGCGCCAGCACCAGAGAGAACTTCGACAGCAGCTCGGCGATGACCGGCCGGGCGCGCCGCCAGCCGCGGTAGGAGTCAGGGGAGATGCGGCCGTTGACCAGGACCAGTCGGGTGCCGCGCCAGGCCGCCTTGCGCAGCAGGTTGGGCCAGAACTCGGACTCGATGATCAGGCCGACCTCCGGGTGCCAGTGCCCGAGGAAGCGGTTGACGGCGCTGGGCAGGTCGACCGGCACGAACTGGTGGATCACCCCTTCCGGCAGCCGCTTGGCCATCAGCCGGGCCGAGGTCACGGTGCCGGTCGTGATCAGGATGCTGAAGCCCGGCCAGTCGCGGCGCAGGCGCTCGATCAGAGGCAGGGCGGACTGCGCCTCGCCGACGCTGGCGCCGTGGATCCAGATCAGCGGGCCGGCGGGACGGGCGACGCCGGGCCGGCCGAAACGCTCTTCCATGCGCTCGGGGTCTTCGCGGCCCCGCTTGCGGCGGCGGTTCAGGTAGTGGCGGATCGCCGGCCCCGCCAGGGTGCCCAGCGCCTTGTAGAGGGCGAAGACGCCGCAGGCCAGGGCGCGCCCGAGCGGGCCCTGGGCGGGGCGTTCCGGTGCCCGGGGCTTCACCGGGCGGCGTCCTGTTGCGGGTCGCGGAAAGTCATGGCCAGACCCTCCTCTACACCGAAGGCGGGGGACCATCCAAGACTCTTCCGGATAGGTCCGTTGTCGACGGTGAGGCTCCCGGCCAGCGCCGCCACGGCATCGCCGCGGCCGAGCAGGCTTCCGGCCCCTTTCAGGAGAAACAGCGGCAGGGCGAACAAGCGTACCGGGCGGCCGCAGGCCCGCCCGATGCGCCGCGCCAGCTCCGGCGTCGAAAGGTCCTCGCCGTCGCAGAGCGCCAGGGGCGCGCCGGGGCTTGCCGCGCAGGCTAGGGCCGCCTCGACGGCGCCGGCCAGGTTGCCGACGAAGAGCAGGCTGCGCTTGTTGTCGATGGCGGCGAGCGGCAAGGGCCGCCCGGCCGCGACCAGGCGGGCCAGGCGCCGGAAGTTCCCCGGCGCGCCGGGACCGTAGATCAAGGGCGGACGCAGGATGACCAGGACCATGCCGCCCGCGGCCTCGCGCAGCGCCGCCTCGGCCTCCAGCTTGCTCTGCTGATAGGGACTGGCGGTCGCCGGTTCGCGCTCGGCCACGGCGGCGCCGATGGAGCTGAGGAAGACGAAATGGCGGACCCCGGCGGCGGCGGCCTGGGCCGCGAGCGCGCGGCTGCCTGCGACGTTGACCCGCCGGAAGGCGGCCAGCGGGTCCGCCGCGGTCTCCCGCAGTACGTGGACGCGGGCGGCGCAGTGCACCACCGCGTCGACATCCGCCAGGGCCGCCGACCAGTCGGTGGACTCGTCGATCTCGCCGACGACGATTTTCTCGATACCCTCGGGCACCTTGGCGGCGGCGCTGCGCACGCTGCCACGCAGTGTCCAGCCGCGGTCCCGCAGGTGGCGGCAGATCGCCGCGCCGGCGAAACCGTTGGCCCCTGTCACCAGCGCCCTTGCCGGCGTCTCGCTCATGCCGCTGTTCCCGGCCGCTGCCCCGGCAGCAAACTTCTCAACGCTTCGCGTCCGTCGAGCGCGGCCAGGTGCGGCTTGCCGGAAATTGCTGAAGCGAGGGCTTCATTTCTGCGTTCATACCCTCTGCTTTTAGGACGTGAGAGGCCTGCAAGGCAAGCAATCCGCAGCGGAGCGGCAGGATTGCTTCGTGCTATGGCTGGGTATGCCCCAGGACCTGGGACAGGGCGGCCACCGCCCGGTCGACGTCTTCTTCGTCCATAGCGGCGAAGAGCGGCAGGGAGAGCGTGCGCGCGTAGTAGGCCTGCGCGCCCGGCAGGTCGAGCGCGCCGTAACGTTGCCGGTAATAGGGTTGCAGGTGCACGGGGATGTAGTGCACCTGGCTGCCGATCCCCGCGGCACTCAACTGCTTCATGACCTGCGCCCGGCTGATCCCGGCGGCGTCGAAGTCGATCAAGAGCGGGTAGATGTGCCAGGCCGGCCGGGAGGCGGCCGAGCGGGCGATGGGCCGCACCAGCGGGTCGAGGGCCGCGATCGCGCGGTCATATCGGTCCGCCAGCCGGCGGCGCTGGCTGGTAAAGCGCTCAAGCTTCTTCATCTGGCTGAGGCCGAGGGCGCACTGGATGTCGGTGACCCGGTAGTTGAGGCCCACCTCCGCCATTTCGTAGTACCAGGGGTTGACGCTGCCGTCGGCGTCGAAGGCCAGGTCGCGGTTTTGCATCTCCAGCGGTTCGCGCGCCATGCCGTGGTTGCGCAGCCGTTGCAGGCGTCGGGCCAGGTGGTCGTCGTTGGTGGTCACGGCGCCGCCTTCGCCCATGGCGATGGTCTTTACCGGGTGGAAGGAGAAGGTGGTCATGGCGCTCAGGCGGCCGTCGCCAATCGGCCGGTCGCTGCCGCCGGCCTCGCGGTAGCGGCTGCCGATGGCGTGGGCGGCATCGTCGACCAGGGTGGTACCGTGCTCCGCCGCCAGGGCCGCCAGTGCCGGCAGGTCGGCACACTGGCCGGTCAGGTGCACCGGGACCACGGCCTTCACAGGCCGGCCCGGCGCGGCGGCCGCGCGCGCCAGGGCCTCGGCCAGCTGCGGCGCCTCCATCAGGCCGCTGTCCGCCTCGCAGTCCGCAAAGACCACTTCGCCCCCGGCCAGGCGCACCGCATTGGCGGTGGCCAGGAAGGTGACACTGGGGACAACGACTCGGTCGCCGGGTTCGAGGTCGAGGGCGAGGGCGGCCAGGTGCAGCGCCGCCGTGCCGTTGGCGCAGGCGATGGCGTGCTTGGCCTCGGTGACGCCGCAGAGGGCCTGCTCGAAGGCGGCGACGGCCGGACCGGTGGTCAGCCAGTCGCCGCGCAGCACCTGCGCTACCGCTGCAATGTCGTCTTCCTCGATGAGTTGCTGCCCATAGGGCAGGAAAGGCGGTTCTTTGGGAGCTATTTTCCGCATTCTGCGATCATGGCGGCGAGGCGCTCGCCGCCGAGCCAGTCGTCGTTGATATTGCTGGCAAAGCGGAAACCGGAGGGAACAGCCTTGGCCCCGCTGTGCTGCTGGGTCAGCTTACCGTGCTGGCTGTATTCCGGGTAGATGATGTAGCGATCGCCGATGTCCAGCGTGTTGCGGGCGTCGTCCTCGGTGATCAGCGCCTCGTGGATCTTCTCGCCCGGGCGGATGCCGACGATCTTGTGCGGAAGGTCCGGGGCCATGAACTTCGCGAGTTCGGTGATCTTCATGCTGGGGATCTTCGGCACGAAGAGCTCGCCGCCATGGGTCAATGCCAGGCTGGACAGCACGAAATCGACACCCTGCTGCAGGGTGATCCAGAAACGGGTCATCTCCGGGTCGGTGATCGGCAGACAGTCGGCGCCTTCGTCGATCAGCTTGCGGAAAAAGGGAATCACGCTGCCGCGCGAGCCCATGACATTGCCGTAGCGCACGACCGAGAAGGAGGTTCCGTCGCGGCCACTGAGGTTGTTGGCGGCCACGAAGATCTTGTCGGAGGCCAGCTTGCTGGCGCCATAGAGGTTGATCGGGCTGGCGGCTTTGTCGGTCGACAGCGCGATAACCCTCTCCACCCCGTTGCGCAGGGCGGCGCGCACCACGTTCTCGGCGCCGATGACGTTGGTCTGAATGCATTCGAAGGGATTGTATTCGGCGGCCGGCACCTGCTTCAGGGCGGCGGCGTGGACGACCACATCGACGCCCCGCAGCGCCATGTCCAGGCGCTCCGCGTCGCGCACGTCGCCGATGAAATAGCGCAGCGCCGGGTAATTGTCAGTGGAGAGGCTGAGCCCCATTTCATACTGCTTCAGCTCGTCTCGCGAAAAGACGATGATCCGGCGCGGCTTGTAGCGCTCCAGGACCGTCTGGATGAACTTCTTGCCGAAGGATCCGGTGCCGCCCGTGACCAGGACGGATTTCCCGTCGAGGTTCAAGCAGTTGCCGTTTGAAAATTTGTTTTGTTCCGACGTCATAGCCCGTCGGTTATGCGCTCAATTGATTAAAAATTAGTATGAACCAGGGATTAATTTAGCCGGGGAGGGGGCCTAAGCGCTTGGCGTGTAGTCAATTCAGCGAGGCCCGCAATTCCAAACGCCGGCCGCTCAGGCGCCGGCGGCGAGCGAACTGGGGGGCGTCTCGACGCGGACTTTCCGGCCCAGCAGGTCCAGCAGGAGGACGCCCCGCTTCCGGTCGGCCATTTTCTCGAAGCAGCCGGCGCGGCCGGCCAGGGCGCCGGAGACGATCCGCGGGGCCTCGCCCTTGCAGAAGCCCTTTGGCTGCAGCTCGATCACATCCAGCATCAAGCGGGTCGAATCGGCCTCGTCGTCGTCTTCGATTGCCGGGCCTGAATGGGTGCTCAAGGGCGGCTCCGCTGTCTTCGCCCCTGGCCCCTTCCGCCGGGCCGGCCGCCGCCATGGCCTGTCTGCCCGCTGAAAAAGCCGCTGCATATTGTTCATGAAATGAACGATATTGCGATTCATCGCGATAATTCATTGATTTGCGTGGTCCTGATGGCCTAATGCGGCGCCCTGGCGGGGTTGCAGCGGGCGCCTTGGAGGCGATATGAGGAGGCTGACATTCTTCCCGCGAGGGATGGTCGGAGAGGACCGGTCCGGTGAATCGTTGCGCTGTTTTCGCTTTGTCGGCGGCTCGCGGGCGGTGGCGATTGCGGCTGGACCTGCTCGCGGATTGCACTACAAAGGCAGCGCCACCCCCTGGCGCGCCTTCGTTGACTGAGAGGAGATTTCCCGCGTGACCCTGCCGCAAGACCCGAAAGTGGCCATCATTGGCTTGGGCTATGTGGGCCTGCCCCTGGCCGTGGCTCTCAGCCCGTCCTTTGACGTTCTGGGCTTCGACGTTGACCGGCGGCGCGTCGCCGAACTGGAAGAGGGGCACGACCGCACCCGGGAAGTCGAAAGCGCCACCCTGCAGGCGGCGGCGCTGGCGCTGAGCTCCGATCCGGCGACGCTGGCGGGGCGCGATCTCTTCATCGTGACCGTGCCGACGCCGGTCGACGCCGCCAAGCAGCCCGACCTGGGCGCGGTCGAGGCCGCCAGCCGCATGGTCGGCGCGGCGCTCTCGCGCGGCGCCGTGGTGGTTTACGAATCGACGGTCTACCCCGGCGTGACGGAGGATGTCTGCGGCCCGATCCTGGAGGAGGCCTCGGGCCTCACCGCCGGGCGCGATTTCTTTCTGGGATACTCGCCGGAGCGCATCAACCCCGGCGACCGGGTGCACTCCCTGGACAAGATCACGAAGGTCGTGGCGGGACAGACACCGGCGGTCACCGATTACCTGGCCGATGTTTATGAGAAGGTCACCGAAGCGGGGGTGTTTCGCGCCGCCAGCATCAAGACCGCCGAGGCCGCGAAGGTGATCGAGAACGCCCAGCGCGACATCAACATCGCTTTCGTCAACGAGGTAACCAAGCTCTTCAACAAGATGGATCTTTCGGTCTACGACGTCCTGGAAGCGGCGCGCACCAAGTGGAACTTCCTGGACTTCCGGCCGGGCATGGTCGGCGGTCACTGCATCGGCGTCGACCCCTACTACCTGGCCCATTGCGGCGAAGTTCTGGGGCTCCACCCCCAGGTCATCCTGGCCGGGCGGCGCACCAACGATTCCATGGGCTATTACTTCGCCGAGCGTGTCGTCACGGCCCTGGAGGCGCGCGGCGAGGCGCGATCGGGCGCCGCCAAGGTTCTGGTCCTGGGGCTCACCTTCAAGGAGAACGTGCCGGACCTGCGCAACAGCAAGGTTGCGGATCTCATCGCCGGCCTGCGCGAGAAGGGCTGCGAGGTCTCTGTGCACGACCCTCTGGCGGACCGGGAGGAGGCGAAGGAACTCTGCGGGCTGGACATCTTGGACGACCTGCAGTCGGCCGCCGGTTTCGATTGCATTGTGGGCGCCGTTTCCCACGAAGCCTATGGCCGCTTCGCGCCGGCCGACTTCGAGCGCCTGCTGGGCGGGCGGGGGATCGCCTTCGATCTGCGGAACATGTGGGCCGACAGCGAGCTGCCCGACGGAACGCAGCGACTTTCGATCTGATGGAAAAGCGGGTGAGGCAGATGTTCTGGAGGAGCGCCGCGGCATGACGGTGATCGTAACCGGCGCCGCCGGCTTCATCGGCTTTCACGTTGCCTCGCGGCTCATCGAAGAAGGCCGTGCCGTGATCGGCATCGACAACCTGAACGACTACTACGATCCGGCGCTGAAGCAGGCCCGGCTGGACAAGCTCTCCGGCCACAACGGTTTCACTTTCCGCCGCCACGACATCCAGGACCGCGAGGCCATTCTGGGTCTGGCCGGCGAGTTCCCGGAAGTTACGGAGATCATCCACCTGGCGGCGCAGGCGGGCGTGCGCTACTCGCTGGAGAACCCCTTCGCCTACGTCGAGAGCAACGTGATGGGGCATCTCTGCATGATGGAGCTGGCGCGCCGGCTGCCGCAGTTGCGCCACTTCGTCTACGCTTCTTCCTCCTCGGTCTATGGCGGCAACAAGGAACTGCCCTTTTCGGTCGCGCAGCGGGTCGACAGCCCGGTCTCGCTCTACGCCGCGACCAAGCGCAGCGACGAGCTGATGGCGTCCTGCTATGCCCATCTCTACGACCTGCCGAGCACGGGCCTCAGGTTCTTCACGGTCTACGGCCCCTGGGGCCGCCCGGACATGTCGGCCTACATTTTCACCAAGGCGATCTTCGAAGGGCGCCCCGTCACCATCTTCAATCACGGCGATATGCGCCGCGACTTCACCTATATCGACGATATCGTCGCCGGGGTGCTGGCGGTGACGGAACGGCCGCCCCAGCGCGAGGGCGAGGCGCCGCCTCACAGGGTCTACAATCTGGGCAACCACCGCTCGGAGCCGCTGCTGCGCTTCGTCGAGCTGATCGAGCAGGCCTGCGGGCGCGAGGCGATCAAGGAGTTCGCCGAGATGCAGCCCGGCGACGTGAAGGAGACCTACGCCGATATCGAGCCGGCGCGCCGGGACCTCGGTTTCGAGCCGAAGATCTCGATCGACGAGGGCCTTCCACGCTTTGTCGAGTGGTACCGCGCCTACCACGGGGTCTAGCCGGCCGCCGTGTGAACTGGCCTTGGACGTAGCCTCAGGCATGCTATTTACTAAAAAATAATGTATAAAAAAATAATTTGCATAGGGGAAAAGTAAAATGTTTTATTGCGCCGCCGCTGCAGCTGCCGGAGCGATCCGGCCGGCGGCATGGTCGGGCGGTGGCCCAGGCGCGGCACTGCCGGCGCCGCGGCTTCCGCCTTGTGCCGGAACGAATCGTTGGGATCGGACCCGGGTGCAGTCTTGACCTATCACCGGTATGTTCCTTGATTAACAGATGCAAAGGCGCTAAGTCCGATTTCGCACCTGCAGCATCCCCGAAAGTTGAGGACCACTTCCTTCATGGACCATCTGGACGCTCTGGAAGCGCAATCCGTCTACATCCTCCGCGAGGCCTATGCCCGGATTGAGCCCTTGGCCATGCTCTGGTCCC
>NZ_JACSDK010000027.1:2500-5935 GCF_014925385.1 Pelagibius marinus
ACTTACCCCTGGACGTGACGGATTTCGTTGGATCAAGCGTTTTAAGGGCATTTGGTGAATGCCTTGGCGCACAGAGGCGATGAAGGACGTGGCACGCTGCGATAAGCTGCGGGGAGGGGCGAGCACCCGTTGATCCGTGGATTTCCGAATGGGGAAACCCGGCCCTTTAGGGTCATCTGCTGGTGAATACATAGCCAGTGGAAGCGAACCCGGTGAACTGAAACATCTCAGTAACCGGAGGAAAGGACATCAACCGAGACTCCGTTAGTAGTGGCGAGCGAACGCGGACTAGGCCAGTGGCCGAAGAGTAAGAACCGGAAGCGTCTGGAAAGGCGCGCCATAGTGGGTGATAGCCCCGTACGGGTAGAAAGCTCTTTGGTCCTCGAGTAGGGCGGGACACGTGAAATCTTGCCTGAACATGGGGGGACCACCCTCCAAGCCTAAGTACTCCTGTGCGACCGATAGTGAACCAGTACCGTGAGGGAAAGGTGAAAAGCACCCCGATGAGGGGAGTGAAATAGATCCTGAAACCGAATGCCTACAATCTGTGGGAGCCTCCTTGAGGGGTGACCGCGTACCTTTTGTATAATGGGTCAGCGAGTTAATCTTGCGAGCAAGCTTAAGCCGGTAGGTGTAGGCGTAGCGAAAGCGAGTCTGAATAGGGCGACTGAGTTCGTAGGATTAGACCCGAAACCAGGTGATCTAGCCATGAGCAGGCTGCAGGTGGGGTAACACCCACTGAAGGGCCGAACCCACTGATGTTGAAAAATCACGGGATGACTTGTGGCTAGGGGTGAAAGGCCAATCAAACCTGGAGATAGCTGGTTCTCCGCGAAAACTATTTAGGTAGTGCGTCGAGTGATTACCTTCGGGGGTAGAGCACTGGATGGGCTAGGGGGGCGCGAGCCTTACCAAACCTAACCAAACTCCGAATACCGAAGAGTACAGCTCGGCAGACAGACCATGGGTGCTAAGGTCCGTGGTCGAGAGGGAAACAGCCCAGACCGCCAGCTAAGGTCCCTAAGTTATGGCTAAGTGGGAAAGGATGTAGGAAGGCCAAGACAACCAGGAGGTTGGCTTAGAAGCAGCCACCCTTTAAAGAAAGCGTAACAGCTCACTGGTCTAGTTAAGCCGTCCCGCGCCGAAGATGTACCGGGGCTCAAGCCATACACCGAAGCTGCGGATGTGCCATTCCTACGGGAATGTCACGTGGTAGCGGAGCGTTCCGTAAGCCTGCGAAGGGCTGCCGCGAGGTTGCCTGGAGGTATCGGAAGTGAGAATGCTGACATGAGTAGCGACAAAGAGTGTGAGAAACACTCTCGCCGAAAGTCCAAGGGTTCCTGCGCAAGGCTAATCCGCGCAGGGTGAGTCGGCCCCTAAGGCGAGGGCGAAAGCCGTAGTCGATGGGAACCAGGTTAATATTCCTGGACCTGTGGGTGGTGACGAATGGCGTGTGTTGTACGGGCTTATTGGATTGTCCGTGCAGCGAAGCTGTTCCAGGAAATAACCCCCACGTATAGACCGTACCCCAAACCGACACAGGTGGACTGGTAGAGAATACCAAGGCGCTTGAGAGAACGATGCTGAAGGAACTCGGCAAATTGCCCCCGTAACTTCGGGAGAAGGGGGCCCCGTGCTTGGGCAACCAGGTGCGGGGGGCACAGACCAGGGGGTGGCGACTGTTTATTAAAAACACAGGGCTCTGCGAAGCCGTAAGGCGACGTATAGGGTCTGACGCCTGCCCGGTGCCGGAAGGTTAAAAGGAGCGGTGAGAGCTGCGAATTGAAGCCCCGGTAAACGGCGGCCGTAACTATAACGGTCCTAAGGTAGCGAAATTCCTTGTCGGGTAAGTTCCGACCTGCACGAATGGCGTAACGACTTCCCCACTGTCTCCAGCATCGACTCAGCGAAATTGAATTGCCCGTGAAGATGCGGGCTACCCGCGGTCAGACGGAAAGACCCCGTGCACCTTTACTACAACTTTGCAGTGGCATTAGAGCAGGCATGTGTAGGATAGGCGGGAGGCTTTGAAACCGGGGCGCCAGTTCCGGTGGAGCCAACCTTGAAATACCGCCCTTATCTGTTCTGATGTCTAACCGCGGTCCGTGAAGCCGGATCCGGGACCCTGCATGGTGGGTAGTTTGACTGGGGCGGTCGCCTCCCAAAGAGTAACGGAGGCGCGCGATGGTAGGCTCAAGCTGGTCGGAAATCAGCTGTTGAGTGCAATGGCATAAGCCTGCCTGACTGCGAGAGGGACACCTCGAGCAGAGACGAAAGTCGGTCATAGTGATCCGGTGGTCCCGCGTGGAAGGGCCATCGCTCAACGGATAAAAGGTACGCCGGGGATAACAGGCTGATCTCCCCCAAGAGTCCACATCGACGGGGAGGTTTGGCACCTCGATGTCGGCTCATCACATCCTGGGGCTGGAGCAGGTCCCAAGGGTTCGGCTGTTCGCCGATTAAAGTGGTACGTGAGCTGGGTTTAGAACGTCGTGAGACAGTTCGGTCCCTATCTGCCGTGGGTGTTCGAGACTTGAGAGGATCTGTCCCTAGTACGAGAGGACCGGGATGGACGCACCTCTGGTGGACCGGTTGTCGCGCCAGCGGCACAGCCGGGTAGCTATGTGCGGACGGGATAACCGCTGAAAGCATCTAAGCGGGAAACCCCCCTCAAAACCAGGTCTCGCCTAAGAGCCGTGGTAGACCACCACGTCGATAGGAGGCATGTGGAAGCGCAGCAATGCGTGAAGCTGAGCCTTACTAATCGCTCGATCGGCTTGATCCCCCTCACGTTTGCGCAAGCAAACTGAGGAACGAAACACCGCCACGTCCAGCGGTAAGTCCTCCGTGGTTTGGCAACGCCAAACCACGACCCGACAGCCGTTTGCCGAAGGCAAAGGGCGAAAGGGGTGACCTCGAACCGAGAACTCAAAAGACAACTCGATGAAGACCCCGCTTTGGCAAAAGCCGCCGGCACTCTCGCCGCTTTGCTCCGCAAAGCGACTGTCGTGCCCATCGCTGCCTTGCCAAAGCCAAAGCAGGAGTTATCGCCACTTTGGCCTCCGGCCAAAGGGCTGAACTGTGCTTAGACGACCTGGTGGCTATGGCGAGGGGTTAAACACCCGATCCCATCCCGAACTCGGCCGTGAAAACCCTCAGCGCCGATGGTACTGCGTCTTAAGGCGTGGGAGAGTAGGTCGCCGCCAGGTCTTCCAAGCACAGCTCAGCCACTTTGCGCAGCAAAGCGGCGATGAGGCCGGCATAACAACACACCACACAATCCCGAACCCACCGTCCCCCCACCCAACAGCACTGACAAACCAATTAGCGCGGGGTGGAGCAGTCCGGTAGCTCGTCAGGCTCATAACCTGAAGGTCGCAGGTTCAAATCCTGCCCCCGCAACCAACAAAACAGGCCCCCAAATCGGGGGCCTTT
>NZ_JACSDK010000028.1 GCF_014925385.1 Pelagibius marinus
GAGAGCGTCCGGCAAAGGCCCTCTGGCGTTTCAGTGCGACAGCCAGCTACGCTGCGGTTGCAGCGTAGCGCCAGGGCAGCAGTTCGTCGAGACGGGTGATCTTGTGGTCGGCGATGCGGGCGAGGACGTGGGTCAGCCAAGCCTGCGGGTCGACGCCGTTGAGCCTGGCCGTCTCGATGAGCGTATAGGCGATGGCTGCCGATTTGCCGCCGCCCTCGGAGCCGACAAAGAGATAGTTCTTCCGACCCAGGGCCACGGGCTTCATGGCGCGCTCGGCAGCGTTGTTGTCGATCTCGAGGACGCCGTGATCCAGGTAGGGGCGTAGCTTATTCATCCGCGACAGAGCATAGCGGATCGCCTTGGCGAGTTCGGACTTGCCGGAGATCTTTGTCAACTGGGCCTGCAGCCAAGCCTCCAGGTCGTCGAGGATCGGCCTGGCCTCGGCCTGACGGAGGCGTACCCGGACCTCAGGTGCTTGGCCGCGAGCCTGTTTTTCCACGCCATAGAGCCCGGCGATGCGCCGAATGGCCTCCTCAGCGATGACGGAGCCCTGTGACTGGAACAGGTCGACGAACTTGCGCCGGATGTGCGCCATGCAGGCGACCTCTTCAATCGCGCCGGAGCGGTAGAGCGCGTTGAACCCGGAGTAGCCGTCGGCATGCATCCAGCCCCAGTAGTCGGTGAGGTGTCGGGCGGGATGCTCACCCTTCCGGTCGACGGTGAACCGATACCAGGCCGCTGGCGGTGACTGGCCGAGCCAGGGACGTTCATCGCGCACATAGGTCCAGATCCGCGCCGTCTTTGTCCGCCCATTGCCGGGGGCCTGCATCTTCAGCGGCGTGTCATCGGCAAAGATCGCCGGCCCGGCCCGAACGTGCCGGCCGATCGCCTCGGCCAGGGGCTCCAGCAGGGCCGCCGATTTGCCGACCCAGTCCGCCAGTGTCGAACGATCCAGATCGATGCCCTCTCGCTCGAATATCCGGCTCTGCCGGTAGAGCGGGCAGTGGTCGGCGTACTTCGAGACCAGAACATGGGCCAGCAGCCCCGGGCCCGGCCGGCCGCGCTCGATCGGGCGCGAGGGCAAAGGCGCCTGGACGATCCTCTCGCAACACCCACAGGCCAGGCGCGGGCGCACGATCCGGTTCACCACAAAGCAGCCGGGGAGGTATTCCAGCTCCTCGGTGACATCCTCGCCCAACTTCTTGAGCCTGCCGCCGCACTGGCCACAGGCCTCGCCAGGCGAGAGAACCTGCTCGTTGCGCGGTAGATCGGCCGGCAGGGGCTTGCGCCTCGGCTTGTCCCTGGGTTCGGCTGTGCCCGCCGGCTCGTCAGCCGGGGCGGGGGCGCCAGCCTTTGCCGCTGCGGTCTCTTCTTCCTCAAGGCGCAGCTGCAGCTGGTCCAGCGTCTCGGAGGTGGCGCCGAACCGCTGCCGGCGGTGACCGGCAAGCTGGTGCTTGAGCTTCTCGATTTGCAGCGCCTGGGATTTGACCAGCGCCATCAGATTAACCGCTGTATCCCGCAGTTCGGCAGGATCGTCAGGCAGCGAAGTGGCGTCTGTGAACATACCCCGCTTATAGCCGACCGGCGCCAGCGAGGGAATCCCCAGAGGCCATATCTTGCTGCTTTCGCGTGAAATCAGCCGGTCGTCAACGGCCGCCAGGTCCGCTGCGGCGCCCGCCAGTCGATCCCTTCCAACAGCATCGCCAACTGGGCCGACGTCACCATGACCTTTCCATCTGCCGGCGAGGGCCAGACGAAACGACCGCGCTCAAGCCGTTTGCTGAACAGGCATGCCCCTTGACCGTCCCACCAGATCACTTTCAAAAGATCGCCTCTGCGGCCGCGAAAGCAGAACAGGTGACCGCAATAGGGATCCTGCGCCAGAACCTTCTCGACCAAAGCCGAAAGGCCATTGAAGCCCTTCCTCATGTCAGTGACGCCGGCCGCCAGCCAGACCTTGGTGCTCGCAGGCACAGGGATCATGGCGCAGACAGCCCTCTGGCCAGACGCAGCACGATCTCTACATCGAACTCGCCGCTCAGCCTCAAGCGGTGGCCCGAGGCCAAAGCAATCTCAATCTCGCCGGCACCGCAACCCACCGCTTCAGGGTGCTCACCTCGCACCTCCGCCGGCTCGATCTCAACCGGCAGGAACGCAGGGGCATCCCGGACGGGTCCGAACCGCGCATCCCTGCGCCAAAGAAACACCATGTTAGCGTTCAGATCATGACGGCGCGCCACCGCCGCCACCGAGACTCCCGGCTCCAGCGTCTCCGACACAACCCGCCGCTTGAACGCCGTCGAGTAGCTCCGCCGCTTGCGCTTGCCACCATCCGCCAATTTAAGTGTCCGCGTAATTTAAGCGGACACGACCGCCCGCTCACCCGCGAAAAATCCCACAACCGTCACAAGCCTCGCAAGGTCGGGTACACCGGGCGCTCAC
>NZ_JACSDK010000029.1 GCF_014925385.1 Pelagibius marinus
CTACGCCAACCTCTTCGACGACGAGGACGGCGAAGGCTTCACTCTCATCTGGTCCCGCCCGAACCGCCGCGGCGGCGAGTGAGACCGGCACAAAGCCCCGCCCGGCATTGCCGGACGGGGCTTTTCACGGCTGGTCTGAGCGGAAGCCGCGCCGCGACCCCACCCCAGGTAAGGGTGGGGTCGGGTGTTCAATTCACCCCGGCGGCACCATTTATCCCCCTGAAATCACTATAAGAAACGACGCTCCTCAAAATCGGCGTTCTGCACCAAAATGCGGAACACGGTGCGAACATGCACGAAAAACCCGGGGAAAACCCGGGGAGGATGTTTGCTGGGTGTTCACGCTCCAAGGCCAGAACGACGATGGCTGAGAGCGTGGGCGGCAGCGAGGGCTTCGTGGTCGATGCCGGTTTATCCAGGCCTACGCCGACAAGCAGCGCTTGATCTGCTGGAACAAGTGGCGCCTCGCGGTGATCCCGGCTGCGCCGTCCAGGCGCTCAGGAACTGCCTGGCCCAACTCGATAATGCTGCCTTCGGTGTGCGTACGCTTACTCCAAGGCCTACCAGATCGACTGCGAGGCGCTGCTCTGGCTGGGGGACTGCACGCAGCGCCTTCACGAGCTGGTGGAGGCCTCCTGTCGGAAACGTCTCTCCAAGTCCGCCGGTAACGCCGGCTCGATGTTTGTCGGATGGCCGCACGCACCTCTCCAGCTCCGCCACGATCTGCCCGCTAGGCCATCCGTAAACGTTGCTCCTCAATGGTGGTTCTCCTGGACTTGCGGGTTTGCACATGCGACCCGACTAGCGCCGCCAAATGACTAGGATGGTCTGAATTGGCGCTAACCTGCCGTAGATTTCAGACTGCGCCACTACCGAGCCGCCTCTACTGTTCCGCGAACCAAGCGATCGCGCTAAAATCCCCTGCCGCGCTGCGCCAGTCGCAGCTCCCGTGACCTCGACAGTAGCGGTCGAACGACAGATGCAGTGCCAATCTGTACAGCGGCCCAATCCACCAGCTCCCCAAGAATAGAGCGCATGATGAGTAATCCACCAGACTACGAGACAATGGCCAAGGCGCTTGAAGCGACGGGCGACTACCGCATCCTGCGCCGGCTCCCGAAGCAAGCCACCTTGGCCGAGTTCGACGGCTCAGAGACTCGCCGGGCCGTTGTCCTCGACCTGGAGACGACAGGGCTGGATCCCTACGCGGATGAGATCATTGAGATCGGCATGGTCCCCTTCACCTATGCCCTTGATGGTCGGATCTTTGGAGTGGGCGACCCGTTCTCGGGCCTGCGACAGCCCAGCCAGCCCATTCCAAGTGAAGTTGCTGAGCTCACCGGGATCACGGATGCTATGGTCAAGGGCCACGCCATCGAGCCTGGCGATATTGAAAAGTTCATCGATCCGGCTGCCCTCATCATTGCGCACAATGCGGCTTTTGACCGCCGCTTTTCCGAGCAGTTCTGCAGCGCCTTTGCCAACAAGCCCTGGGCCTGCTCCTTGTCGCAGATCCCTTGGGCTGAGGAAGGCTTTGGGAGCACAAAGCTTGCTCAGTTATTGGCTGATTGTGGCTATTTCTTCGATGGACACCGCGCGGTTGACGACTGCAGGGCTGTCGTTGAATTGCTTTCCAGACCACTTCCGAAGTCCGGCCGGCCCGCGCTTGGCGTGCTGCTCGAGGTGGCACGCAGCAAGACCTGTCGCATTTGGGCCGAAAACAGCCCCTTTGAGTCGAAAGACATTCTGAAGGCCCGCGGCTACCGTTGGAATGGGGAGAACAATGGTAAGCCGCGCTCCTGGTACTTCGACGCGACAGAAGAAACCGTGGAAAGCGAACTTGCATTCCTGCAATCAGAGATTCTCGCTCGCAATGCCCATATCCGGGTCGACTACATCACTGCTGCCGATCGGTTTTCCGAACGCAGCTGACCGATTGTTCGTCAACTACCCTGAGCGGCGATCCGTGATACCACCGAGCCTAAGATCACTGCGACGACATTAACCGCCGTCGGCCAAGCGAGGCCGCATCTAGTTGTAGAGCTGGCGCCAACGCTCAATGAGAGAGCGTCCGGCAAAGGCCCTCTGGCGTTTCAGTGCGACAGCCAGCTACGCTGCGGTTGCAGCGTAGCGCCAGGGCAGCAGTTCGTCGAG
>NZ_JACSDK010000030.1 GCF_014925385.1 Pelagibius marinus
TCGGCGATCGCCTCCGGCCTCCCGATCGCCATCGAGGCCGCAATGGTGCGGTCTCACCACAGCAGATCAAGGAGACTTAAATCATGGCTACTATCGGCACCTTCAAGAAGTCCGGCAACGAGTTTACCGGCGAGATCGTCACCCTCAGCCTGCAGACCCGCAACGTCCGCATCGTCCCCGACGCCAAGGCGAGCGGCGAGAACGCCCCCAGCCACCGGATCTACCTCGGCCGCGCCGAGATCGGCGCAGCCTGGTCCAAGCGCTCGAACGAGGGCCGCGACTACCTGGGCCTCAAGCTCGACGATCCGAGCTTCCCCGCCCCGATCTACGCCAACCTCCTCGACGACGAGGACGGCGACGGCTTCACTCTCATCTGGTCCCGCCCAAACCGCCGCGGCGGCGAGTGAGATCGGCGCAACGCCCCGCCCCGCACAGCCGGGCGGGGGCTTTCGTGTTCGGTCTGCGCCGAGACCGCCCCCTAATAACACCCCAGGGAAGGGTGGGGGCGGGTGTTCAATTCACCCCGGCGGCACCATTTATCCTACTGAAATCACTTCAGAAATCGGCGCCACCCAAAAACGGCGTTCTGCACCAAAATGCGGAACGACGCGCGAACATGCACGAAAAACCCGGGGAAAACCCGGGGAGGATGTTGGCCCGCTGTTCCGGGTAAACGGTGGGCAAAGGGTGCCAGTTCGTAAACTGGAATCCCCCTAACCTTCTTACCGAAGATGAGATGCTCAGAGTTGATCGGTAGATGCCATTGAGGCGACACTCGCTATAGTCAGACCCCTTCGCATCTCGCGGGGGCAATTCTAATGTCTGAAGCTAGACACCGCGCCCTCGCGGCCGATAAGAGGCGGGAGGGCTGAACGCCGTCGCAAGGCTGCCGGGCCGCGAGCCGCGGGCCCTTCAGGGCCGAGATGGAAATGGTGCGCCGGGTGGCGATGCCACCCTCCTCAGGAACCAGGTGCTCGGTACCGTTCCTGGCTTCTCTGCTGGTTGACCGGACCAAACGGCCTCTCTCTGGCCTGATCTGGCCGAAGGACGGCTGCGCCTCGATCGCCTCTGCCGCAATGGCGCCGGTTACCTTTCTTCCCCTGCCGCCCCCCACCCCACGCGACAGATCGCTTGGGGACCCCGAGGGTGCCGGCATTCCTCGCGCAGCAAGAAAGCTCTCCCGCCTGCCATCCTCCGCTGCGCTGCGGTCGCAAGCGATGCGTCGGCGATCGCCTCCGGCCTCCCGATCGCCATCGAGGCCGCAATGGTGCGGTCCCACCACAGCAGATCAAGGAGACTTAAACCATGGCTACCATCGGCACCTTCAAGAAGGCTGGCACCGAGTTCACCGGCGAGATCGTCACCCTCAGCCTGCAGACCCGCAACGTCCGCATCGTCCCCGACACCAAGGCGAGCGGCGAGAACGCCCCCAGCCACCGGATCTACGTCGGCCGCGCCGAGATCGGCGCCGCCTGGTCCAAGCGCTCGAACGAGGGCCGCGACTACCTGGGCCTCAAGCTCGACGATCCGAGCTTCACCGCCCCGATCTACGCCAACCTCTTCGACGACGAGGACGGCGAAGGCTTCACTCTCATCTGGTCCCGCCCGAACCGCCGCGGCGGCGAGTGAGACCGGCAC
>NZ_JACSDK010000031.1 GCF_014925385.1 Pelagibius marinus
CTACGCCAACCTCTTCGACGACGAGGACGGCGAAGGCTTCACTCTCATCTGGTCCCGCCCGAACCGCCGCGGCGGCGAGTGAGACCGGCACCAGGCCCCGCCCGGCACTGCCGGGCGAGGCTACCGCCCCTTCGCGTGCGCTCGACTCTCAATTATGGCACTGGGGCAGTCGGGATCATAATCCGCGTGTCGGGGGTTCAAGTCCCTCCCCCGCTACCATCAAAAAGGCCCGTTATCTCAATGAGATAGCGAGCCTTACTTTTTCGGAAAAAGCGTCTCATGTCGCGTTCGTGTTGCAAAGCTTTCCTGAGGATTTCCAACGATTCCCAGGGGGTGTCGAAAACTCCGTGCGACATGCGTGCGACATGCGTGCGACATGGAGTAGGGCTTTCAGACGTGCGACATGGTGGGCATAACGGCAAGGGGACGTAGATTCTTCTCCCGGCGCTACTGATTTGAGGCGGAACGCGACCAAGCGCCGGTACGGGTCTCCAGCTGCCCCTCACAGATCGGTTTGCTGATAACCGGTTCGCAAGGGCAGACGATTGTGGATTGGAGACGACAATGCGTGACCGCGCTCCGATGTTCTTGTTTCCGGCCGGCCCTGGCAGTCATCCTTAAGAACGACTATGGAGCCTCTTCCGACGTTCGTCAGGCTCAGAATGGCCAGCGCATCTTGCACAAAGTGCGGTGTTGCAGTAGCCCATGCATACCAGCGCGGTTCGCCCCGTCTCTCGCTAATCAGCCCCATGCCGGTAGGTAGAACGGAGATCGGAATCTCCCTGCCGCGGTATTGGCGGCACTTGCGCGCGCCTGTTATTTCGCGAGCCTGTACATCATCCAGAGTTTGCCCAAGGCTGACAACGAGTCATCGCCGCGGATAACGTCAAGCTCGGAAGGTAGCTTCAAGAGCCGTCGGGGGCCAGGTTGTGGGGCATCATTAACCAAATGGCCGCCGCATGGTCATTGTCCGGCCGCGGACCGCTGCGGTGCACCATCCATTAGGCTGAGAGGGATAGCCGTTCAGCCGTCTTCGAACAGCTCGTTGATTAGCTCGGTGGCTATCGCGATGTTGGACAAGGCCATGGTTTGATCGAACAGGCCTTGGCTTTCTGCGTGACTGAAAGAGTTCCGAAGTCGACGAGACGCATCCCACTGCTTGTGTCGACGTTCGGTTAGAGCCTTTTGCTTGTTCATCCGTGAGCGCCCGGTGTACCCGACCTTGCGAGGCTTGTGACGGTTGTGGGATTTTTCGCGGGTGAGCGGGCGGTCGTGTCCGCTTAAATTACG
>NZ_JACSDK010000032.1 GCF_014925385.1 Pelagibius marinus
CAGCCGGAACTGCGCTACCGCTGGAACCGGCGCGACGACCGCATCACCTTCGTGCCCTTCCTGCGCCTCGACGCCGACGACGAGAACCGCACCCACGCCGACATCCGCGAGCTGAGCTGGTACCACGCGGGCGACGACTGGGACACGGTCCTGGGGGTCAGCAAGGTCTTCTGGGGCGTCGCCGAGTCGCGCCACCTGATCGACATCGTCAACCAGACCGACCTGGTGGAAAGCCCGGATCAGGAGGACAAGCTGGGCCAGCCCATGGCCAACCTCAACCTGCTGCGCGACTGGGGCACGCTGTCCTTCTTCGTGCTGCCGGGTTTCCGAGAGCGCAGCTTCCCCGACGACGACGCGCGCCTGCGCGGCGCCCTGCCCATCGCCTCCGGCGACGCCACCTACGACTCCTCCGCCGAGCAGTGGCACGTGGACTTCGCCCTGCGTTACTCGCACTCCTTCGACAACTGGGACGTCGGCGTCGCGCACTTCCACGGCACCAGCCGCGAGCCGGTCCTGCTGCCCGCCACCAGCGACAACGGCCAGCCGGTGCTGCGGCCCCACTACGATCTCATCGACCAGACCAGCGTCGATGTGCAGTACACCACTGGCCCCTGGCTGCTGAAGTTCGAGGGGATGACCCGCTCGGGCCAGGACGACCGTTTCTTCGCCGCGGTCGGCGGCTTCGAGTACACGCTCTTCGGCGTCATGGAGAGCGACGCCGACCTGGGCCTGCTGGCGGAATACCTGCACGACGGGCGCGGCGACAAGACCCCGCAGACGCCCTTCGAGGACGACCTCTTCCTCGGCACCCGGCTGACGCTGAACGACGTGGAGGACACCACGCTGCTGGCCGGCGTCATCCTGGACCTCGACCAGGAGGAGCGGGT
>NZ_JACSDK010000033.1 GCF_014925385.1 Pelagibius marinus
AGCTGCCGGAAGACCCGAAGTCCTGCGTGATCTGCGACAGCAGTCCCGCGCCGCCGTCGTCGTCCTGCGCCACCAGGTTGCCGGCCGAATCATACAGAAAGAGCTCGGTGTCGAAGTTGCCCGCGGTGGTCTCGAAGCTGCCGCTCGTCACCGCCGCCACGCCATCGATGGTGGCGTTCGCGGCAACCACGTCGAGGCTGTAGTAGTCAAAGGTGCCGTCGCCGCCCGCGACGATCGTGGCACTGCCATCGGTCAGCGCGCTATCGAGGCTGAAGGCACCGTCGATGGAGTTGCCGTCGGTCAGGTCGACCTGCAGCGTATAGGTGTCCCCGGCGTCCGGGGCGTTGCCGGTGATGCCGCCGGGGGAGCCGGCCGAGTTGAACTCGCCGACGCCGATGGCAAAGCTGCCGGAAGACCCGAAGTCCTGCGTGATCTGCGACAGCAGTCCCGCGCCGCCGTCGTCGTCCTGCGCCACCAGGTTGCCGGCCGAATCATACAGAAAGAGCTCGGTGTCGAAGTTGCCCGCGGTGGTCTCGAAGCTGCCGCTCGTCACCGCCGCCACGCCGTCGATGGTCGCGTTTGCGGCAACCACGTCGAGGCTGTAATAGTCAAAGGTGCCGTCGCCGCCCGCGACGATCGTGGCGCTGCCATCAGCCAGCGCACTGTCGAGGCTGAAAGCGCCGGCGATGGAGTTGCCGTCGGTCAGGTCGACCTGCAGCGTATAGGTGTCCCCGGCGTCCGGGGCGTTGCCGGTGATGCCGCCGGCGGAGCCGGCCGAGTTGAACTCGCCGACGCCGATGGCAAAGCTGCCGGAAGACCCGAAGTCCTGCGTGATCTGCGACAGCAGTCCCGCGCCG
>NZ_JACSDK010000034.1 GCF_014925385.1 Pelagibius marinus
CAAAAAAATATTACACCTTATGCATTCCGCGGATCGCGGTCGCGCTAATCCGTTGAAAATAAACGTTCCTAAAAAATGGCCTGAATCTTGCCTCACTAGTTGCGAAGGTCCGCGGCATCGAGGGCATAGCCGGGGCAAGGGGAGAGGCTGCGATGCTGGTTCGAAATCTGTTTGGCGCACTGTTCGGGGTCGCACTTCTGATGTTTCCGCTGCAGGCGCATGCGTTTCTGATCAGCCATAATGGAACCGATGGATTTTACTCCGGCTCTGAAGAAGTCGATGTGTACCTGAACGAATATGCCGTAGAATTTCCTGGGTCAAATCTTTTCGATCTGGACTGCGGTTCATCCGTTACTTGCATATACAAACGGTGGGATTCTTTCTCGGAGGGCGACGTTCACGACATTACCTTCACGGAGGAAAACTCTGAAGGACAAACCGGATTTTTTGAGACTGTCTTTAACTTCACCGAGGATCCTTGGTCTGATTATCACTTCGAATGGGAGGGCAACATCTCACTATTGTTTTTGTTTTTATTTGTGATCGATGGCGATGGTAATGCCGTAGCCGCCGCAATTCCGGACTTTGATCTTGTTGATAACTCTCTTGATATTTATTTCGATTTTCCTTTTATAGAAGATATAATTGGTGAAGAATTTTCCGTAGGTCTTTTTTACGGCGGAGGTTTTGATTTTCGCGCAGGCTCCACATTTGTTCTAAGCCAATATCCAACTCTGCCGGTACCCGAGCCGGGGACGGCGGGACTGTTCTTAATCGGGCTCGTCGGGCTAAGCGTGATTTGGCGCCGGCGGCGGAAACAAGACG
>NZ_JACSDK010000035.1 GCF_014925385.1 Pelagibius marinus
AACGTTCGGAGATTGTTTTCGAGTTCCTGGAGATCATCGGGAACTTGTCGCTGTTCCCGCCGTGCCTCCGGCCGCTGAACCGGATGATGGTGCGGGCTGCCGTCCAGCTGTTGCCGGCCGCGGTCAAGGACACGCTTGGTCTCGGCCGATGGAAGGGCCCGTCGGCCGGTAGCCGGGCGGCATTGCGAGTCATGGGGTCCGGCATCGAGCACCTGAGGCTGGATTCGCACCCTGCGGCGCAGGCCTGCTGCAGGCTCGGGCTTCCCGCGGACTATCTGTGCCGGCGCGAGTTGTGATTTGTCATCTCCGCCGGAGTCGACACCCGGAAATCGCCTGCCTAGGCTCCGCGCATGCGATCGCTTCGAGACGTTTCCTCCGTCCTTCTCCTGTGCTCCATCGTTCTGGGTGCGGGTGCTTGCAAAAAGAAGGGCAATGCCTCCGCCCTCAGGTCCGAGAACATGGTGGCGAGTGAAACGGCGGTGGCCGGCTTCACCCATCCGAATTACCGCTTCAAGGTCGAGGGCCTCGATGACCGCTGGAAGATCATGGTGGGCGAAGAAGCGG